>NZ_OZ186876.1:0-10883 GCF_964273145.1 Streptomyces sp. enrichment culture | reverse complement strand
TGCGGCGCGTAGTCCGTCATGGGGTTGTAGCCGCCCGCCAGCAGCTCCTTGGCCTCCTGGCGCAGCTCGCCGGCCGTGGTCCGGCCGACGCCCACCGCAGCCTCGATCTCCTTCAGCTCCACGACGTCGACGTGGTCGGCGGATCCCCCAGCGGCCAGGATCATGCGAGCCACCCGCCGGGCCTTGCGCTGGCGCGGGGTCAGGTCCGCCCAGTCGTCGGCCGTGGCCGCCTCCGCCTCCAGCACCGCGATCCGCCGCCGGGCCTCAGCCGCCCGAACCCGCGCCGTCTCCGCCTCGGCGGCGGCCTTCTCGGCGTCCCGGATAGCCTGCGCCTTCAACGCCCTCTCGCGCGCCGCCTTCGCCTCGGCCTCTTCCCTGCCGGCCTCGGCCTGGGCCGCCGCCAGTTCGTCCTCCTTGGCCTTGCGCTTGGCCGCCGCGGCCTTCTCCGTCTCCAGCGCCGCTTCCTCGATCTCGGCCGCCCGGCGCGCAGCATCCGCCCGGGCGCGCTCCTCCAGCGCCTCCCTTTCGGCCTTGATCCTCGCCAGCTCGTGCTCCGCCGCCCGGCGCCTGGCCTGCGCGGCCCGCTCCGTCTCCACCGCCTCCTCTTCCGCCTCTGCCGCCAGGCGCTCCCGCTCCCGGCGGCGGCGCTCCGCCTGCGCGTCCGCTGCGGCCTTCTCGGCCGCCAGCTCGTCCTCCTTCGCCCGGCGCTTGGCCGCCGCCACGTCCGCCTGCTCCCACGCTTCGGCCTCGATGTCGGTCTGGCGCTCCGCCAGCCGCCGGACCCGCTCCGCCTCCGCGCGAGCGCGTTCCGCCTCTGCCCGGGCGCGCTCCGTCTCCGCCTCGGCCTGGGCCGCCGCCGTTCCGGTCTGCGCCGTGATCTGGTGCCGGGCCGCCTCGACGCGTCCGGCAGCCGCCGCCTTCTTGATCTCCAGTTCCGCCTCCCGCTCGGCGGCCTCCGCCTCTGCCAGCGCCCGGCGCTCCTCCTCGGCGCGGGCCCGCTCGGCGGCCTCCGCCTCCCACTGCGCCGGCAGCGCCAGCGCCTGCTCCACCGTGAAGCCCTTCGGCGCCATCGTCATGGGCAGAAGCTGCACATCGCTGGCCCTGGACAGGTCGCCGCCCAGCTCCTGCTTGAGCCAGACGCGGTAGCCCTCCAGGTCCTGCTCCCGGCGGATCATCTCGGCGTAGGAGCGGACGTTGGCCAGCCGCATGCGCCGGTACAGGCGCGCCGTTGCGGTGGGGGCCAGCAGCCAGCGGTGAAGCGGGATCCGCTCGGTGACCTTGCCGTCCTCGATCTGCGCGGCGTGCAGGACGAGATGACGCAGCGCTTCCACGCCGACCACGAACAGGCAGGGCATCAGGCCGTGCCACAGGGCCCGTACGGGGTCCTCCGCCAGGCCCTTGCTGCCGCTGGTGGCGTTGAGCACGACCGTGGCCAGGGTCATGCCGTGCGCAGCGAGCCTCAGCAGCGGCTTGGGGATGCGGCGGTGGGTCAGGTACAGGTCCAGCGCCAGGAAGGCAAGGATCGCGCCGTCGATCCCGACCGGCACCCAGTAGGAGAGCGCCTCGGAGAACCCCTTGGCCTCGGCGGCCACGCGCAGCGTGTCGTAGGACGAGGCGAACCCGACCCCGGCCACGACCAGCATGCCGAGCGCGATCACGGCGGCCAGGATCCGGCCCGGCCACTTCCCCAGGCGGCCAGGCCCCCGGCCGGCCCCGGCCGGAGCACTCCTGGGCATATCCGAAGCGGCCGTCCCGGCCTCTCTGGCGGCCTGGCCGCGCGCCGGAGCGGCCGGGGCCGCGAGCACCCCTCCCCGGCCATCCCCTGGCACCCTCGGCCCGCCCAGTCCCTGCGCTGCCGGAGCGTCCCCGGCTGCGCCCGGAGTGGCCTCCCTGGCCGCCGGAGTGGCCCCGGCCGTCACCGGAGCGGCCCCGGCCGTGGGCACCTCTCCGGCCTTGCTGTGGTCATCCGTCAGCACGTCACGCATCCCGGCAGTCTGCCTCCTTGCCACCCCGGCCGGAGCACCGACCCGCGTATCCGGAGCGGGATCAGGTGCGGCCGGAGCCGGGCCGGGCGCGGCCGGAGCGCCTTGGGGGCGGTCGCGCGGGGAGTCGTCGGCGGGGGTGGGCGGGTAGGTTGCGGGGTGCGTCACGGGTGCCTCCGTGTCGTGGTCGGGACCGTGTGCGGCACGGTCGTGGCCGGCCGGGCCGGGAGTTCGCCGCTCCCGGCCCGCCTCGGTGTTCAGTGGTTGGTGGTCGTGGTCTTGCCGAACCAGCGGGCGTGGTTGTGGGTGATGTAGGTGTCGCCGCCGCGCACGGCGCGGCGTCCGCTGGTGGCGGCTAGGACGGTGGCGAGGCAGACCGCCCACAGCAGGCCGCTGCTGGTGATGGCGGCGAGTGGGGCGAGGATCTGGCCCAGGCCGTAGCCGACGCCGGCCGCCGCCGCCCCGGTGCCGGCCCCGGCCGCGAGGACCAGCTGCGCGCGGGAGTCGATGAGCGGCTGCGGGGTCAGGTCGCGGGGCTGGGTGGCGGGCACCGCGGCGAGCAGGGCGTCGGCCTGTGAGCGGGAGACGGGGACCATGCGGCCGTAGGCGTCCGGCACGTACACCACCGGCTCGGTGGTGCGGCGCTCGCCGGACAGCTCCACCGGGCCCGTCAGCGGCGCCTGGACGGGCGCCGTGAGGGGCGTGCCGTAGGGCTGGGGGAGGTGCGCGGCCGGGGCGTATGGGCGGGGGTCGAGGGGGTGGGACACGGCTCGTGCTCCTCACGGTGAGTAACTGTCAGGCGGGTGTCAGGGAGGGGGATTTCTGACAGTCAGAGGCACTGTCAGGGCTTGTCACGTGCGATGTCCCGTGACTTCCCTATAGGCCCCTGGCGGGCCTGACTGTCGAACGTCAGGCCCGACCGTGACTGTCAGGTCGTCACGCACGGTGACCTCTAGGCGGGCTGGAGGGGGGACTGGAGGATCGTGTACTCGCCGTGCCCGTCGCGGCGGATGACGCCCAGCTCGAGGAGCCGCTTCAGCTCGCCCTGGAGCCAGGGGCGCTTGCGTCCGGCCGCCACGGTGGCGGGGATCAGGTCGGCCGGCTCGAACTCCAGGCGGCCCTGCCGCATCCAGCCGTCCAGCTCTACGCAGAGGATGTGCCGGGCCTCCTCGGTCGACGGGCGCTCCCCGTCCTCGAACTCGATCTGCGAGTCGGGGTCGGCGGAGGGCACGTCGTCCTCCAGGCGCAGGTGCGCGTACGGGGCGTCGGGCTCGGGGTCGGCGGGGATCGCGCCCAGGATCTCGGCGCGGGCGTCTTGGAGCTCCACGGCGGCGGCCTCCTCGATGTCGGTCATGTCGGTGTCGGTCTCCAGGACGTAGGCGGAACGGTCGGCGGCCGGGCCCGGAATCGCGGACAGCGCGGCCGGAGCGGACCTCGTCATGGCCGGAGCGGCCGCCTGCACGCCCGGCGTGGTGCGGTTGGTGCCGCGGTGGGGGCGCTGCGCGTACGCCTGGCCCAGTGCGGCGGCGGTCGGCTCGTCGAGCGGGTCGCGGACGGCGGCGGCGGCCTGCACCAGCGCGGCGAGCGTCTCGCGGTCGGTCAGGGCGGAGCGCACCTCCGTGGTCCACCGCGCCTCGGGGATGCCCATGCCGGTGGCGAACGCGTAGCCGGGCCGGGAGCTGCCCCAGGCGGGAACCGCGCCGGCCGCCGTCACGTGATCGGGGAGGCAGAACGAGGCGTCGCCCGGGTCGTCGACGCCGAAGCAGGCGGTCGCCTGCAGGTTGGCGCGCACGTCGGTGGAGACGTTGGTCCAGGTGGCGCGCTGGAGGGAGACCACCAGCCAGATCCCGACCGACCGGGCGGCGCGGGCGATCTTCTCCAGCTCCTCGAAGTCGGCCAGGTCGGCGGCCTCCTCCAGCCACACCACAACGGCGTTCAGCGACGAAGCGGGTGACCACTGGTCCAGGCCCTCGTCCGCCAGGACGTCGCCGCGGGCCTTGATGGCGGCCGGGAGCGACCTCAGCAGCCGCTTGGCTTCCTGGGTGTCGGTGACGAACCAGTCCAGGCCGTCCTTGATGTGCCCGACCGTCTGCCGTCCCTTGGCCACGTCTACCAGGAAGACGCTCATCTTCCGGCGGCACATCAGGTGAGTGAGCACGGTACGGGCGAACTCGGACTTGCCTGCGCCGGTCACACCCATGACCAACAAGTGCTGGAGGATGTCCGCGGCGAACGGGTTGATCGACCACACCTCGCCGTCGGCGTACAGGCCGACCGGGATCGGCTCGGTGGGCAGCAGACCCAGCGCGCGCGGCGGGGCGAACGGCACGCCGTCCTTGAGCAGGTCCGCCACTCGCATGGAGATCGTGCCCCGCGCCGCGTTCTCCGGGTCCGGGGTGACGATCACACCGGACGGCGGGACGTGCAGCACGGCGGCGGCCTTGTTGGCCGTGGACTGCACGTCCTCGATCGTGGCGCCGTCGGTGACCTCCACCTTGGCTTTCACGGTGCCCTTGCCGGTGCCCTTGGCGTCCTTGACGGTGACCTTCTCCCAGCCGATCGCCTCCGCGAGCGCGCCCAGGCCGCCGTTGGTCTCCTCGGCGACGTCGCCGGAGGCGCCGTTGCGCATCAGCTGGCGCACGTTCCACGAGGCGGCGAACAGCCCGCCGCCGATCAGCCAGGCGTCCAGCAGCGGGGAGCCGAACGGCCCGGCGGCCGTGGCGCAGGTCAGCCAGCCCATCCCGGCCGCCACGCTCGCGGTGGCCTGCGCCCGGCGGAACGCACCGAACTTCGTCGCGGCCGGCGTGGTCTTCCACGTCACCGCCGCCAGCCCGGCCCCGCCGACCGCCAGCGCGGCCGACGCCAGCCCGGCCGACAGCGGAGCATCGCCCCACATGCTGTTGGTCGCCCACCCCGCCAGCGGCGGCAGCGTCGCGGCGCCAACCCACGGCGCCGCGTACGGCAGCGCCTTGCCGGCCAGGTGGCCGACGACGTGCCCGAAAAACCCGCCCCTGCCGACGGGCACGATCTCCGTCGTGGTGTTCACCGGCACCGCCGCGGCGGCGGTCTTGCGGGAGCTCTTGCGCGGTGCCATCAGCCCTCCCCGATCGTGAACTCACGGCGGGTCTTCTGGCCGTTGCGGCGCTGTTTGGCCTCCTGCTCCGGCTTGACGAAGTGCCGGTCGAAGGCGTGCGCCATCTTCAGCGCACCGACCCCGAGCGCCTTGGCCGCCTCCGCGGACACCTTCAGGTGCGCGGAGACCAGACGGGCCTTGACCCGGGAGGAGGCGCCGAAGGTGTACCACTTGCCCTTGTAGGTCGACAGCACCCCGTTCAGCTCCTCGGCGCGCATGCCCAGGATCAGGTGCAGCTCCCGGCCCAAGTGGTTGATCGCCTTGGCCAGCGCGTAGATGTCCTTCTCCGATCGGAACTCGATGCGCTCCACCATGTAGATCAGCCGGTCGCCCTGATGCCGGTCGCTCCCGCCGCCGGCCGCGTCGGCCCCCGTGCCGCCACCGCCGCCACCGCCGCCGTTGCCGCCGCGGCCGTTGATGTTGACGTTGACCGGCGGCACGAACGACGAGCCGAGGCCGCCGACGAACCCGCCGGCCGCCGCCCCGGCCGCGCTCGCCGCGCGGGCACCACGGCCCGGGCCCGAGCCGTTCGGCGCCTGGCGGGGCGGGGCGGTCGGCGGCTGCGCCGGGCGCGGCGGCGCGAAGGCGGGGTCGTCCTGCCAGTTGTAGGGGGTGCTCACAGCTCGTCCTCCACGAGAGTCGTGCCGCCGAACCAGATCGGCTGGCGGACCTGGACCAGCTCCAGGTCGGGGTCGTCGGTGTCGCAGGCCGCCTCGGCCCGCTCGATCAGCTCGTGCGCCGCCAGGAAGCGGGCGGTGGCCAGCGCCGCGTACAGGTCGGTGGGCCGTAAGCGGGTCCGGGTGGCCAGGCGCAGCGCCAGGCGCGCCACGTGCGCGCCGCGCTGCGCCGCAGAGGCCAGCCGGTCCATCAGCGTGATCCGCCGCTGCCCGTACATCAGCGCTCCCCGGCGTCGTCGGCGGGCAGCGCGGCGGCGATCGCGGCGTACGCGCGGGCCACGTCCGCCCACAAGGCGCCGGCCCGGGCGAGCGGCTCGGTCTGGTGCCGGTTGTCGATGCTGCGGGCGGCACTCTCGGTACGCCTGGCCAGCTCCTCGGCCTGGAACGCGGCCTCCGTGGCCGTCGCCAGGGCGTCGGTGCGGGTGTTCATCGGTGTCCTCTCCGGGGCCGGGCTGTCCGCCCCCTGCGCCACCACCAGCCCGGTACGGGGCTGGTGATGACACAGGGCCGTCAGCCCTGGCACCTGCACTCGCATCCGCCGCGCGGGCTCACCGAGCGCCTCCCGCACGGACCAGGTAGTCGGAACCGGTCCACACCGAGCCGACCGGGAACGGCTGGCCGTCCGGGCGCAGCACGTCGCGAACGATCACCGCGAACCGAGCCGCCCGGCGCCGCAACAACCGCGCCGCCTCAACCGGGTCGGTGACCAGCGCCAGCACCTCGAACACGCCGTCGACGTTCTGGTAGACCGCGCCCACCTGACGGGGCCCGATCTGCTCCTGAACCTCGCTGCTCACCGGGCACCCCCCGCCTGCTGCGCCGCCTGCGCCAGCGCCTCGGCCAGCCGGGCCGCCGCCTCCTGCGCCGCAACCAGATCGGCCTGCGCCTGCGCCCTGGCCGCCTCCAGCTCCGCCTCCGCCTGCTGCCGCGCCAGGTCCTCGCTCATGCCGCCGCCCCGATCCACGACGCCAGCCGCACCACCGCGGCCGACTCGTCCTGGAAGCCGATGTCCTCAGCGTTCCTGCTGTGCTCGTCAGCGCGCGGGGCCACCTGCGCTAACACCATCTGGTCTGCCACGATCGACACGTTGGTTCCCTCTCTCATCCAGGGGGTTCCGACAGGGCCCGGTGTTGCGAGCACCCGGCCTGCCGCCCGGTCGGTGTCGTTGGCACCGGCCGGGCTTCCAGTCCCATGACTGGGGGTCTGTCCTGAGACTGACATCTGGCGCGGCGGCTGTCAACAGTCCTAGGATTTGTGGTGTACTGATCGTGTCGAGAGAAGGGACACCGATGGCTACGCCACGATGGCGCCAGCTGGCCGATCGCCTAGCGGCACAGATCGCGGACGGCACGTACGGGCCGGGCGACCCCCTGCCGTACATTCGCGACCTGGTGGAGCAAGGGGAGGGGTCGAAGGCGCTGGTTCACCAGGCGTTCCGCGCGCTGGAGGCGGAGGGATTGGTGGTCAGCCGGCGCGGCAAGGGCACCTTTGTCCGGCGCCAGAGGCAGCAGGTACGCCGGGAGCCGCAGCGGCGTTACCAGTGGGAGAAGGACCGTGCACTGCTCCCGGAGGAGGAGCGCGCAAAGACGGGCGCCACCGAGTTCGACACCGGCCTAGAGCTGCCGGAGCTGCGGTTCCACTCGCGCTACACCACCATTCCAGCGCCCCCTCAGATCGCCCGCCGGTTCGACGTGGCCGACGGCACCCTGATGCTCTGCCGCCGCTACTGGACCAGCTCACGCGACGAAGACGCGCCCCTGAGCTTGATCTACTCCTGGCTGGTGCACGAGGTCGCGGCCCAGAACCCTGACCTACTGAATCAGGACAACGAACCCTGGCCCGGCGGCACTATGAATCAATTGCTGACCATCGGCATCGAGGTCGACCACATTGTCGACGAGATCAGCACCCGCTCACCCAATACAGAGGAAACCGAGATTCTCGCGCTTGACTCAGGCGTACCTGTTCTCATCCTCAAGAAAACATCTATCGACACGAATGGGAAAGTCGCCGAATATAGTGAAGTCGCCTTGCCCGGCGACAGAACACAAATGGCTTACACCATTCCCTTGAAAAGGTGGAAGAAAAATTGAGCCTGATTTCTGTCCTCACCCCGGTACGTGGAGACGGAGCAAAATTCTTGCCCGAAGCGTGCGCTTCCCTCACAGCCCAGGAGATGCCCCCGGGGTGGGAATGGGAATGGGTTATCCAACACGATGGTCTAGAGGGTGCAGACGCAATTTCCGCACTTGTCCCGGACGACCCGCGCATATCCATTTCGGCCTCCCGACGCGGCGGTCCGGAGGTCGCCCGCACCATGGCCCTGGCCCGGTCGGAGGGCGAACTCGTCAAGGTGCTGGACGCTGACGACCAGCTCACGCCCGGCGCGCTGGCTCGCGATGTGCAGACGTTGACCGAACATGAGGCAATCGGCTGGACCACAGCGCGTGTCCTGGACCTGCTGCCCGACGGCAGTCACCGCGGGTTCGAGGGCGATCCGCCGGCAGGCCGCATCGAGCGGGGATCGGTGCTGGCTCACTGGCGCGCCCACCACCGGGCGCAGGTCCACCCCGCGACGCTGTGTATGCGGCGCGACCTGGTCGTGGCTCTCGGCGGGTGGATGGCGCTCCCGGCCTCCGGCGACACCGGCCTGCTGGTAGCTCTGGATGCCGTACGTCCAGGCTGGTTCACCGCCGAAGTGGGGCTGCTGTACCGCAAATGGGAGGGGCAGATCACCGCCGCCTCCCAGCACCGAGGCGGGCCCGAGTGGGAGGCTCGCATGCGCATCATCGAAGCCCGCGGCGACGCACTCGCCCGCCTCGCCTTCTAACGCCAAAAGCCCCGCCAAACGGCGGGGCCTGACGCTTCGCCCCCGGGCGGCCACCCGGGGAGCGGAGGAAGCACTCCAGCAAGCCAAGCAAGGAGCTCCCCTTGAGCGTACGAGATGACTGGACCTGCAGGCCACAGCACACGACCTGTGTGGAGGTGGCGCGGTGATTCAGCACATGAATCTGGTGTTCCAGGCCGGCGGGCTGACCGTGGGGGAGGGCGCGTTCCTGATGGCGTGCGCGAACCACACCGATGACCGGGGCTATGTGATCGCGCACATGCGCCAGCTGGCGGACGAGGCGCACATGTCCCTGCGGACTGCGCAGTCCACGCGGGCGAAGCTGGAGCAGCGCGGGCTGGTCAAGGCCGCGCCCCGGTTCAGCCCGAAGAACGGGGCGCAGATCGCCAACCTCTTCAGGATCAACCTGGACCGTCTGGCGCAGATGCGGCGCAAGCGGACGGACTACGGGCCGACGCTCGTGGAGGAGCTGACGTTCGAGGCTCCGGAGGAAAACCCCAGGTCAGACCCCCATGCAGATTTCGCACCCCCCCATGCGAGATCTGCACCCCCCCATGCAGATTTCGCACCCCCCCATGCAGATTTCGCAGGGGGCGGGGGTGCGAGATCTGCACCCCTTCTCCCTCCCTCTTCTGCTCCCTCTTCTCTCTCTCCCGGCGCGGGGACCGCTGACGCCTCAGTGGACGACTCGCCGGTCGGAGAGAGAGAGAGCGAGGCTGCGCCCGAGGGACAGACACCCTCTGGGGCTGAGGTGCCGGAGCAGCGAGAGCGATCCGGGCAAGCGGCAGCAGCGGGCCGGATCGTGGACGCGTACGCGGCTGCGCTGGGGCGGCCGGTGCTGTCCGGCACCCGGCGGCGACTGGAGAGCCAGGCGGTCGAGCTGCTGAAGCAGGGGCTGCCGGAGGGCTGGCTGTGTGAGCGGGCGCGGGAGTTGGCGGCGCGCGGCTGGTCGGATCTGGTCCGGCATGCGGAGCGTTCGACTGCGCCCATCGAGGGGCAGCGCGCGGAGCCGGGTGCGCGTCGTGGTCTGCCGGAGTGGTGCGGAGAGTGCGGTGAGGGCACGGCGGCTGCCCGGCTCAATCCGCGGTTTCGGACGCTGGGGGAGCTGGGGGGCGGGGAGCTGTGCCCGCGTTGCCACCCGGACCGGGTTGCCCCCGTACCCGCGTAGAGGGCGCTGTGCGGCTGCCTGACGGCCTTCCGCCCTGTCCGGGCCCCCTCTGGGCGGGGCGGGGTGGGAAAGGCGCTCAGATCGCCGCACAGCGGTTCCTCGGCCGTGGTCGGACCCTTGTCTGCCGTCGTTCTGGTGCCCGGGGCCGCCGGCGTCGTTGTGCCCGCGGTGGGCGGGTTACCGGGGGGTGGGGCGTGGCGCCGGTCCGGTGCCCAGTGCGCGGCGTCCGGTGTTTGGGGCGGGGGCCGGACCGGTGGTGACCGGACCGGCCTCGGGAAGCAGCTCGGCGGCGAGGCGGGCGCGCGGTGCGGGCGGCAGCTCGGCCTCCGTGCCGGAGGCGCGGTCCGGCCCGGGACCCAGTGGACGGCGGTTGATCATGCGTCGATCATCCCTTATCCGCATTCACCACTGCGCAGCGGAATTCCATTCAGCGGTCCCGTGTTGCCCAAAAGGGTTGCGGATCCGCTGTTTTGTGTTCGGGGGCGAGTAAATATTTCGTCAGAGGGTGGGCGGTGGCGGCGGGTTGGATTTCCCGCGACGTTTGGAATTTACTCGGACTGTCTGACGGACCGTCAGATAAGGGCTCTGCGGGGTGTGGTGGCGGCTCGTCGCGCTGGCCGGACGGCTGGCCGGGCGCGGGCCCGAAGCGGCCTCCGAGCATCCCCGGACGGGTATCTGCCCAGCTCAGAGCCGGGGCGAGCAACTCGGCGGGGAGGACCAGGACCAGGACGCCGGAGGGCGAGCACCGGGGCGAGCACCCCCTCGGGGGTGTCCCCCCGGTCCGCCAAAGCTACATGCTGTATCAGAAGTGATGCAGCCTCAGTCCAGAGTTCAGCCCGGCCCCGAAATGAGGCACATTCCGTGACAGACGCGCCGAGTCGCCCCCGCTCCACCTGACCCCGGCCACCCCCTCATCCAGCCAGCCGCCCGCGTAGCGGGCTAGTCCGGGAGCGCAGCGAACGGACCCCCACGGGCCCGGAACGGGCCCGTAAAGCTGCGCGTAGCGCAGCTCAAGCGCACGGGCCGCGCAGCGGCCCGTGCGCGCCTCGGCGCAGCCGAGGCGCAGGCCGGCCAC
>NZ_OZ186875.1:0-151423 GCF_964273145.1 Streptomyces sp. enrichment culture | reverse complement strand
GGGGGCGCTCCTGCTTCGCAGGAGCGCCGGCGGGACGCTGCGCGTCCCGTCACCCGGGTTGCTGCGCAACCCGGGTGACGCTTCGTTCGCTGCGCTCCCGGAGCTACGGGGGGGGCTGTGCCCCCGAGGGGCTTTCGTTTCACTCCAGCGCTGGGGCGGGTCCGCTGCGCTCCCCCGCCCTGCGGTCCTTCCGGCTGCGCCTTCAGTCCCTTGTGGCTCGCTCTCGCGAGCCGGGCTGGCTGCCAGCGGGGCGCTGGCGGGTTGGGGCCTCATCCATTTACTGGCAGTGGGGCAGTTCCACATGTCCCGTGTGCAGCCGGTGATAAGGGGAGTCGAGGATCCGGTTCTCCGTTTCGGACGATGTCCGGCTAACCGGCTCTGCACCGTCCAACGTGGCTTGGGGGACCGTTGAGGGCATCGTCCGTCACCGCTGTCGGGTGGCCTGCTGGGGTGGTGGGGAACCGGGAGTGGACTGGGTGAAGGTCGGTCAGGTGGATGGCCGGCCGGTGAGGGCCGGCAAGGTCGTTGTTTTGATCCGGCGGTAGGTCACAAAGCCGTTCACGGTCACCCCTGTCCAGATGACGGTGCTGACCAGAGGCCACCACAGGTCCCATCCCTGCTCGCCCTGGATGAGGCTGCCGGTCCAGTTCACCGCCCAGCTGACCGTGAGAACCAGTGCCGCCCACCTGGCCCACTGCCAGATCCGCATGGTCCCGCGGGCACGGGCTTCCTGCGGGTTTTCCTCGTCCTGCCGGAGTCGTGTGCCATCCATGACTTTCCGTCTACCCCCATTCTTGGCCCTTGTGTCCTTCTGGCCTTCCAGCGGGGGCGGAGCGGAAGCACGGCGGGGGCGCAAAGAACAGAGAGGCATCGTCATTGCGGTGCGCTGCCGGTGGTGCCTGTCAGTGTTCTGAGCGCATGTCCCGGTTTTCGAATGCGCGCCGGACCGCGGCACCTTCGTCCTCGACCAGTCCGGAGGTGTCCGGCAGTTCGAGTGCGGCGGCGCAGTGGCCACACAGTGTCCTGTCCGTGGCCGGGTCGGCGGGCCTGCTCCCGCAGGCCTTGCACACCGCCTGGTCGTGGCTGTCGTGTCGGGTCTGCTGTTCTTCCATCGGTGTGTTCCTTCCCGGTGGTGGCGGTGGTTTTCGGATTGTTTCGGCCTCGGGTTCCCTGGGTGGGGCGGTTCTTAATCATCGGTATGGAATGTTTCAAAGTTTTTTGAGATAGAGTTTGGGATCGGACGGTGGTGCCGCTGAGGTGTGGTGGCTCGTTCCGGCTTATGTTTCTTCGTTTTCGGCCGGACGCTGACGGCTTGGTCACGGCAGCGTGTATACAGCCGGTCCCACGGCATCCATGTGCAGGTTTCCCGTCTTCTGCCGCGTGTGACCTCTGACGCGGTCCGTAGGGAAAGGTGGAGCAGGATGACAGCGGAGGAACTCCGTCCCCACCAGCGGGAAGCAGTTGACGCGGTGCTGCGTGCGCTGCGGTTTCCCGCACGGTCGACAGTGCCCGAGCGAGGCCTGCGGACTCAGGTGATCATGGCGACCGGCTCGGGCAAGACCCTCGTCGCCGCCCGCAGCGCCGAAGAGCTCCATGCGGGCCGGGTACTGGTGCTGGTGCCCTCGCTGGACCTGCTCGTCCAGACCGAGGCCGCCTGGCGGGTGGGGGGCCGCACGGGCCCGATGATCGGGGTGTCGTCCCTGCGCGGGGAAGAGGCGGGTTTCCCGAACACCACCGACGTGGACGAGCTGGTCGCCTGGGTGCGGCCGTTCGACAAGGTCACGGTGTTCGCCACGTACGCCTCCCTCGGGCTGGGCACGCTGGAACGCGCGCATGGGGCCGGTCTTCCGGGCTGGGACCTGGTCGTGGTCGACGAGGCGCACCGGACGTCGGGTCGGATCGGCAAGCCGTGGGCGGTGGTCCACGACAACCAGCGGATCCCGTCGCTGCGGCGGCTGTACATGACGGCCACGCCCCGGCTGTGGCAGTTGGACGAGGACGCCGGGCAGGGCGCGCGGGGCGTACCGGGTGAGCTGGTGGCATCGATGGAGGACGACCCGGACGGGCCGTTCGGCACCCGCTGCTACACCCTCACCTTGTCGGAGGCGATCGATCGGGGGATCTGCGCGCCGTACCAGGTGGTGTGCGTGGACATCACCGACACCCATCTCCGGGCCGCCCAGCTCCTGGGCGCAGAGGGCCGCTCGGACCGGGTCCGCGGGGCCCGGCTCGCAGCCCTTCAGACCGCCCTGCTGAAGGCGTCGTCGGAGGAGGGCTTTAGGCGCACGCTCGTCTTCCACCACCAAGTGAAGGAGGCCGAGGCGTTCGCGGCCGGCCTCCCTCATGTCGCCAAGCGGCTGCACGCCGCGGATCCTGAGCCGTACCCGAAGATCATTTGGGCGGACTGGCTGTGCGGCGATCACAAGCCGGGCCACCGGCGGCAAGTTCTCGGGGAGTTCGCGGCCGGGATCGCCACGGACGGCACCGTGGTGGAAAAGGGCTTCCTGGGCTCGGTGAGGGTACTGGGTGAGGGCGTCGACACCAAGGACTGCGACTCCGTCTACTTCGCGGACGTGCGCGGCTCCATGCCCGACCTCGTGCAGGCCGTGGGCCGCGCGCTGCGGATGCAGCCGGGCGAGGGCAAGGTCGCCTCACTCGTCGTGCCGGTACTGCTGGGACCGGGCGAGACGGCCGACACCATGCTCACCTCGCGGGCGTTCGGCGGGCTGGCGAGGCTGCTGGAGGCGCTCAGGGCGCACGACGCCCGGGTGGTGGAGCAGCTCGCCCAGCCCCAGGCGCGCAGCCGCGTCAGGGGCGTGCACAGCCGCAACGGGCTTCAGGAGGGCGAGGAAGGGACCGGCAGCGGCCCCGGCGACCGGCTGTCGGTGCCGGCGCGGCAGCTGCTGAAGTTCTCCACCCCGCGCGACCCCGCGCAGTTGGCCGCGTTCATCAATCTGCGCGTGATCAACCCCGAACACGCCCACTGGCGGCGCGGGGTGGAGGCCGCTGTCATCTACCGCCGGCTCCACGGCGATCTGAGGGTGCCGTTCACGTTCCGGGTGCCCGGCGGCGACGGCCAGGAGGCCGACGGCGAGGGGTGGCCGGCCTCGCTCGCCGATTTCCCGCTCGGGCAGTGGATCGCCGACGCCAGGCGCTTGCACGCCCGCGGCCGCCTGCCCGCCGAGCGCATCGCACAGCTGGAGGGACTGGGCATGGTGTGGTCGCACCACGACGTCGCCTGGGAGGAAGGACTCGCCGCCGCCCGCGGATGGGCCGCCGAGCACGGCCACCTGCTCGCACCCACCGACGCCACCTTTCAGGGCTACAAAGTGGGCATCTGGCTGAAGAACGCACGCGCCGCCGCCCGCCGGGGCACGGAGGCCGAGCAGCGGCGCGCCGAAGGGCTGCCGGTGAGGACGACATCGGCCTGGGTACTCCCGGCCGAACGGCGCGAACAGCTCGAGGAGATCGACCCCGCCTGGTGCCCGGCCTGGCCCGTGACATGGCAACGCCGCTTCCACCTCACCCGCACGCACCTGGAGACCGGCGGCAAACTCCCCATCGAACCGGGCACCGTGGTGCACCAAGGCGAAGACCTCGGACGATGGGTGCGCTCGGTCCGGCTCGGCTGGGACAAGCTGACGGCCGTGCAGCAGTGGATGTGCGAACACACCCTCGGCATCCAACCCGCCACCCAGGACGAAAAACCCCGGCCCCGCCAGAGCCAGGACAGCAAGTGGGCCATCAACTACCAGGCCGCCAAGCAGTTCTACGAGCGCGAGGGACACCTGAAGGTGCCGAGGAAGCACACCGAGCGGATCGTCCTCGGCGGCAACGGAAACGACGGCGACGGAAATAGCGGCAGCAGGGACCCGGAAGAGAGGGAAATCCGACTCGGAGCGTGGATCAACAACCAACGCAGCAGAGCTGCGACACTCCCGCCGGAACGGATCGAACAACTCTCACGAATCGACACGCGATGGACATGGGCAGTACGACTCAGCGTGCGAAGATCATGAACAGAATGGCGGTCGCTATCACGCTGATGAGCAGGGAGCCCAGACAGCCGACCCGGTTGCTGAAGAAGAACATGGTGCCCGTGTACCCCACAGCCCGTGGTCACATCAGCAGACCGAGGAGACGTCTGCCACGGTCCTGAAAGAGGGGTTATCCCTGCGGGTGCGGGCAGCAGCGCGGGCAGCCGTTGTCCGGCCCGGACGGTACGGAAACCAGCCGGGCGAGCACGCCGTGCGTCCTTTGCGTCCCGCAGGTGGTGCTACCTCTTGCGCGCCTTACTCCCCGGGAACGCCACGCCGACGGTCACGATCAGGGTGGTGGTGATCCAAAAGGGCGGAGTGTCCTCCCCGGCGCCCTTGGCCAGGAACTGGCCGTATGGCATGTTGTCCCCTTGTCATTGAATACCGCTCGTGAATGGCTTCCGCTGCGGAAACCGCTCGTACCCCTGGTTCGCCACCAGTCGCATCAGTCTGATCACCTCATGCCGGCGAAACCACCAGTGTGTCGAACCACTTGGACAGAAGGCCGAGCGCCCCAAGCCGGCGGAGCCGATCGCCGGTCGACGGGCCGAGCACGGCCGTGACGGTGGCTGGGCGGCTGGGCTTGCGGCGCGGAATCGGCGTCCTCGTCGACGGCTGCGGTCAGCACGGACCGCGGGCGGGAGCCGCCTGCCCCGACTCTCGCTCTTCCGTCGGAAGCGTCACGATCCGGCGGAAGGGCGGAAAGCCGGGGCGGCCCTCAGCGCACTCCGGAGGTGTCGGCGGCCGACCGCTCGTGGGGCACCGGTTTCCCGGCCGGGTCCGCCGTCGCCGCGGGCGTGTCCGAGGACCGCCCCGGCAGGAAGAGCGTGGCGAGCAGCAGCGCGGTGAGCGTGGCGATGGCGAACCAGAAGACACCGCGGATGCCGTCCATCACGTTCCCGTCACCGTGCGTCTTCATGATCACGGTGACGAGGGCGATGCCGACGGCCGCGCCGAGCTGATTGAGCATGTAGAGCACGGAACTGCCCTGCGGCACCAGGGGTCCTGGAAGTGTCCGGTACAGCGAGCCCATGGTCGGTGCGCCGACGAAGCCCATGCCCGCGCCCATGATCAGCGCAGCGGCCGACGTCCACACCGCAAAGGTGTCGGCGGAGATCCGCGTGAGCCACAGAGCCCCCAGCGCGGCGGCGAGGGCACCGCCCTGTGCCAGGCTCCGGCTGCCGATGCGGTCGCTGAGGGTTCCGGCCAGCGGCATGGCGATGGCGGCGCCCAGACCGAGCGGCGTCACCAGCAGGCCGGCGGTGAGTGCGCCGTGCCCGTGTGCCTGCTGGTAGTAGAGCGGCAGGGCGAAGAGGCTCGCGAAGGTGGCCAGGCCGTTCAGCGTCATTACCGAGACGCTCGCGGTGAAGCTGCCGCTGGTGAACAGGCGTAGGTCGATCAGCGGCGGGGTGCGCCGCGCGCGCAGGGCGTGGGTGGCGTACGCGATCAGCATGGCCGCGCCCAGGACGAGAGGGGCGAGGACCAGCCAGTCGGTGAACGCGCCCCGCTCCGCGCTCTGGGTCAGCGCCAGCACGAGGGCCGAGAAACCCGGTCCGAGCAGTGCCAGCCCGATGACGTCGAGGCGCGGGTGGGAAGCCTCCATGCCGCGTGGCGGATCGGCGGGGACGACCCTGACCGCGAGCAGCAGCGCGACGAGCCCCAGGGGGACGCTGAGCCAGAACATCCAGCGCCAGGAGAAACCGTCGAGGACGGCACCGCCCGCGACCGGCCCGAGCACCGGACCGAGCGAGAGGACCACGCCCATCAGCCCCATGACCCGGCCGGCGCGTGCGGGGCCGGCGCCCCGTGCCAGCAGCACCAGCACCAAGGGGTCCAGGATGCCCGCTCCCAGGCCCTGGACGACCCGGAATCCGATCAGGCTGCCCACGTTCCATGCGAACGCGCAGGCGAGTGATCCGATCAGAAAGAGCGTCAGGCCGATCAGCCACATCCGCTTGCTGCCGAACCGGTCGACCGCCCACGAGGTGAACGGGATCAGAGCGGTCACGGCCAGCAGAAAGCCCGTAGAGGCCCAGCCGATGGCACTGATGGACGCGCCGAACTCCTCGCTCAGGGGATCGAGCGCGACGGAGACCATGGTGCTGTTGAGGATGCCCAGCATGCCGCCGAGCAGGACCACGGCGATCAACCGCACCAAAGCGGGCTCCAAGCGGTCGGCCCGTGATTGCGTCACGGCTCCTCCGGTTGCTTCTCTGCGCCTATGCACCTGTACCAGAAAGCCGAGGCCCGGTCCCGCTTCGGAACCCGCCAAGTCCCCGACGAAGACCTCCAGGCGCTGGCCCGAGCGGCCGCCGGCACCTTCTACAGCGCCTTCGGGCCCCCGGCCGCCGCGCCGCAGGCCGACCGGGCCGGATAGCAGACGCCCGCACGGCGCATGCGCGTCACCGGCGTACGTCATCCACGTACAAGTGGGCCGGCCCAGCGGGCCGGCAGCCGCTCAGCGCGTAACGGCTGAGGCGCTCCAGCGCGAAAGCGCTCCAAGGACTGCTCCGTCACCGGTTGCGGGGACATCGGGGTGGTGCGGGTTCGGGCCCGGTCAGACGGCGCGGGCCCGGTTGTGGAGGCGGACGGCACCGCCGCCGTGCGACATCCCCGTCCCGCTGCGACCGGCTGAGCAGGCCGCAGCGGGACGGGGATGTCACGCCTACGTCCGCTCCGGCGCAGCGGAGCCGATCCGGGGCCACTACCGCAGGGGATCCGTCATCCGCCGACGCCCTGACCGAACCCACCGTCCACGGGCAGTTCCAGGCCGGTGGTGAAGGTGGCCTCGACGGCCAGGTAGAGCGCGGCGGCGGCGATCTCCTCCACGGTGCCCGCCCGGCCCATCGGTGTGGAGGCGTTGCCCTGTTCGATGAACTCGGCGCGCTGCTCCTCGGTCAGCTCGGCGACGCCCATGGTGGGGGTGAGGATGAACCCGGGGGCGATCGCGTTGACGCGGATCCTGCGGGGGAGAAGCTCGGCGGCGAGCACCTTGGCGAAGGCGGCGACGGCCTCCTTCGCCCCGGAGTAGGCGCTCAGGCCGGGGAAGATCTGGTCGTTGGAGACGGTGGTGAACACGATCGAGCCGCCCTCGGACATCAGCGGCGCCAGCCGCTGCACGGTGAAGAAGGCGCCCTTGGCGTTGACGTTGAAGATGCGGTCCCACGACTCCTCGGTGACCTCTTCAAGCGTCTGGAACTGGGCGATGCCCTGGTTGACGAACAGGTAGTCGATGCCGCCGAGGCGGTCGGCGACTTGATCACCGAGGGCGGCGATGGCGCCGGCGTCAGTGACGTCGGCGCGCACCGGGTGCGCTAGCGGGGTGCCGAGCGCCGCTTGGGCCTCGGCGAGTCGCCGGTCGCTGCGTCCGGTGTACACCACCTCGGCGCCGCGGTCGGTCAAGGCCTGGACGATGGCCCGCCCCATGCCGACGGTGCCACCCGTGACAACAGCCTTTTTACCTGCCAGTAACTTCGCGGTGACAGTGGGAGATTGCTGAGTGCTGTGCGTCGTTTCCATGGCGGCTAAGCTAGACCTTGACATTGATGTCAGGGTCAAACCTCTGTGCCGGAGGTCACATGTTCATCGGCGAGTTGTCGAGGCGGACCGGTGTCAGCACCAGGAGCCTGCGGTACTACGAGCAGCAAGGGCTGCTGCGACCGCGGCGGCGAGCCAGCGGCTACCGGGAATTCGACGAGTCCGATGTGGCCACCGTGCGCCGGGTCCGGATCCTGCTCGCGGCCGGGCTGAACACCGACCTGATCCGGGAAGTGCTGCCCTGCATGACCGACAAGGGAACCATCCTGGCGCCGGCCTGTGAGGAAATGGCCCAGGACCTCAAGGATGAGCGCGAGCGGCTGGGCCGTTCCATCGAACACCTCCAAGCCGCCCACGCCATGCTCGACTCGATCATCCACGCAGGCGAATCGGTCACCGTCCGGGCCGGCTACGAGGGATAGGGACGCGAGCTCCGCCGCTCCGATGCTGCTGACCGACACCCGCCGCCCAGCTCGTACCGGAGCACACGGCTCACCGGTGGGGGTCAGCGGGGCTGGAGGGTGTAGTGGGTCTCTATGACGCCGTTGGGGAAGGTGTGGGTGGAGGCGAGGGCCAGGGGGATCTGGGCGCCGTCGGCGAGGGCGCGGCCGGTGCCGACGATGACGGGGTTCATCTGCAGGTGGAGCTCGTCGAGCAGGGCGTTGCGCATCAGCCACTGGATCAGGGTGATGCTGCCGCCGGCGTTGAGGGTGCCGCCGGGCTGCTGCTTGAGTGCCCGGATCCGGCCGGCGATGTCGTCTCCGGTGATCAGGTGGCTGTTGTGCCACTCCCCGACGCCGGTGAGTGAGGAGGGGACGACGTACTTGGGGGAGGAGTTCATCCAGTCGGCGGTGGGGACCCGTTCGTCGGTGACGTGGGGGAAGAAGGCACTCCGCTGCTGGTAGGTGTTGCGGCCCAGCAGGGCCGTGCCGGCGTCCTTGTACAACCGCAGCAGGGCCTTGCCCGTCTCGCTGGTGTCGTAAGGGGCATGTTCCAGGTCTCCGGAGCCTCGACCACGCCGTCCGGTGACGAGAAGAGACCAGCGACGATCTTCCGCACCGGTGCTCCTGCAAGTTCGGGAAAGGGGTCGCTGTCATCCGGTCGAACCGGATGCTTCACGTAAGCCCATGAGCGGCCGCAGGGGCGGTGGACGTGGTGAAGTCGCGTCGAGTGCCGTGCCGGAGGCTGGTCCGGGCCGGGTGCGCGTGCAGGCTGGGTGGGGCCGGCTGTGGCCGCCGCGAACGATGTGGAAGCGAGGAACAGAATGTCCTTTCAGGCCTACCTGGACAACATCGAGGACAAGACCGGTCTCACGCCGCGCCAGTTCATCGAGCTGGCCAGGGAACGCGGCTTCGAGGGACCGGACCTGAAGGCCGGGCCGGTGCTGGAGTGGCTCAAGGAGGACTACGGACTGGGCCGGGGGCACGGCATGGCGCTGGTGCACGTCTTCAAGAACGGCGCGAAGATCTCCGCCAAGCACGTGGGCTCGGACGGTTCGCACCGCGACGAGTCCGACACCCTGTGGCTGGAAGGGAAGGACAACCGGCCCGGAGCGCAGTGACCGCCTGCCGCTCACGGGTCCACACGGAACGCCGGCTCCCGCAGAAGGAGCCGGCGTTCCCGTGTCAGCCGCCGGTGGTGGTCAAGGTCCGCCCGGATGCGGGGGACGGGGCGGGCAAGGGGGCGGCGGGTACGGGGGTACGGGCCATCAGGGAGGCCGGGACGGACAGCAGGACGGCGGCCATGACGCCGGCGATGAACCAGGCGGAGGCGTCGTGTTCGGCGGCGTAGGTGGCGCAGGCGGGTGCGATGCCGCCGAGGACCGCGCTGGTGACGGCGTTCGGCAAGCCGATGCCCAGGGCGCGGACCGTGGGCGGGAAGAGCTCGGTGAGGAGCTTGGGCAGGACGGTGGTCGCGCAGACCAGGTAGACGACGCCCGATCCGTAGGCGAATACCAGGCTGGCGAAGGTGCCGGTCATGGACAGGTAGGACACGGAGCCGGTGACGGCGAAGAGGGCGCCGGCGGCGAGGAGGAGCCGGGTGGCGCCGATCCTGTCGGCGAGCATGCCGATCGGCACGTTGAGTGCCATCATCGCGGCGGTGACGCTGACGACGACCCAGAACATGGTGCCGGGTGCGGCCAGGCGGCCGCCGAGGGCGGGGACGACCGCGGGCCAGGTGCCGCCGACGGCGCCGGTGCCGGCGACGTACAGGACGGTGAGCAGGACGCCGCGCCGGTGGGTGCGCAGCAGGTGGCGCAGTGAGCCGCGGTCGCGGCGGGTGCGGACCTCGCGTCGGAAGACCTCGGTCTCGGTGAGCCGGGTGCGCAGGAGGAGCAGGACCAGGCCGAGGACGCCTCCTGTGAGGAACGGTACGCGCCAGCCCCAGGCGGTCATGGCGTCGGGGCCGAGGGCGGCGGTCAGCCCGCCGCCGAGGAGGGAGGCGGTGAAGGCGCCGGCGCAGGTGGTGAGGGAAAAGAGGCTGCCGTAGGTGGCCTTGCGGCGCTGGGGGGCGACCTCCATCAGGTAGGCGGCGGCAGCGGGCCATTCGCCGCCGTGGGAGATGCCCTGGGCGGTGCGGGCCAGGAGCAACAGGAGGGGGGCGAACAGGCCGATGTGCGCGTAGGAGGGGGTGAGGCCGATCAGCAGGGAGCCGCCGGCCATGAGGGAGACGGCGAGCATGAGGGCGGGGCGACGGCCCCGCCGGTCGGCGTAGCGGCCCAGGAGAACGCCGCCGAGGGGGCGCATGAGGACGCCGATGCCCAGGACGGCGAAGGCGCCGAGGAGGGAGGTGAAGGAGTTGTCGCCGGGGAAGAAGTGAGCGGCGAAGAAAGGAGCGAACAGGCCGTAGCCGAGCCAGTCGAAGGATTCGATGAAGTTGCCGACGACGGTGGCGGTGACCGCCCGGCGGTGGGTCCTGTCGGGTGGCGGGGTGGGCATGAGGGGACGGTTCTCCTTCGGGCCGCGGCGGTTCGGTGGGCAGCGCGGTGGCCGGGCAGCCGGCGGGCGGCTGCGGTGGGCGCGGTGTCGTACGGGTGGGGGTGTCCCATCGTGGGCTCGCGGCGTGCGGGCGGCCAACTTCCGTCGTGCGCTGTTCGGCCGGGCCCGTGCCGGGGCGGTGAGGTGGGCACGTTGGGAGTTGGCGGGCCGGGTGGCGGATCCCACGATGAGGGGCGCCCGTCCGTTCCCGGCAGACAGGACCGAGCCGTGCCCCACATCGAGATCCCCCATGACCTTCCCGGCATCAGCGGGCTGTTCGCGCAGCGCCCCGACACGGCCGTGGTGCTGTCGCAGCTCGCCGAGACGCTGCTGCGCAGCGGTTCCTCACCGCTGAGCCGGGGTGAGCGCGAGCTGATCGCCGCCTATGTCTCGCAGCTGAACCGCACCGCCTTCTGCGCCGCTTCGCACGGTGCGTTCGCGGCGGCGCAGCTCGACGGCGGGGCGGATCTGGTCGCCGCGGTGCTCGCGGATGCCGGCACCGCCGGGATCGGCCCGCTGATGCGGGCCCTGCTGAAGGTGGCGGCCGAGGTGCAGGCGCAGGCGGCGCCCGTGTCGGACGGGGCGATCGCCGCTGCCCGGGCCGCGGGGGCCACGGACGACCACATCCACGACACGGTGCTGATCGCGGCCGCGTTCGCGATGTTCAACCGGTACGTCAGCGGTCTGGCGACAGATCTGCCGTCCGACACGTCGTTTTACGACGTGTCGGCCGACCTCGTCGTCCGCCACGGTTACGAAGCCGCTCGCTGACGCCCCGTCCCGTCCGTGCTCCATGTGTCGAGGAGGCGACATGCCCTGGGTCCGTGAAGCTGTTCCCGACCAGAGCGGCAGGATCGCTCTGGTCACCGGTGCCTCCGGCGGCATCGGCCTGGAGACCGCCCGGGTGCTCGCGTCCCGCGGCGCCCATGTGATCCTCGCCTGCCGCGGCGCCGAGCGGGCGAGGGAGGCGCTCTCGGGGGCCGGTGGCAGTACCGAGGCGGTGCGGCTGGATCTGGCGTCGCTGGAGTCGGTGCGCGGCGCGGCGGCGGAGGTGCGCCGCCGGCACGGGCGGCTGGATCTGCTGATCAACAACGCGGGGGTGATGTTCCCGCCGTACAGGTGTACGGCCGACGGTTTCGAGGCGCATGTCGGGGTCAACCACCTCGGTCACTTCGCGCTGACGGGGCTGCTGCTGGACCTGCTGGCCGGGGTGCCCGGGTCGCGGGTGGTGACGGTGGCGAGTCTGGCGCACCGGGTGGGTTCCGGCGGCTTCGGCGCGGTGCGTGCCCAATCGGCGGGCGGGTGGCGGTCGGTGACGGCGTACGGGCGGTCGAAGCTGGCGAACCTGCTGTTCGCCCGGGCGCTGCAGCGGCGGCTGGCGGCGGCGGGTGCGCGGACCGTGTCGGTCGCCGCGCATCCGGGGCTGTCGCCGACCGGTTTGTGGCACGGTGAGCTGCCCGCACCGCTGCGGCCGGTGGTGGCCGCGGCGTTGCGGTGGCCGGCCCAGCCGGTGCGGGCGGCGGCGCTGCCGTCGTTGCGGGCGGCGACGGACCCGGCGGTGCCGGGTGGCGCCTACCTGGGGCCCGCCGGGGTGTTCGGGAGCCGGGGCGTACCGGTGCCGGCCCGTTCCAGTCGCCTCTCACGGGATGCGGCGGCCCAGGAGCGGCTGTGGGAGCTGTCCGAGGAGCTGACCGGGGTGCGCTACGGGTTCGGGCCGGTGCCTGCGGACGGGACCGCCTCGGGTGTGTGCCCGGTGACGGGCGCACGGGGGTGAGTGCCGTGGCGGAGGCGCATGCCGGGGAGGCCGGGCGCGTGGGCTCGGGGGCGGACCGGGTGCTGCCGGTGGCGGGTTGGGCGTGGCTGTGGCGGGACTTCGACGAGGTGCTGACGGACGGGACGGAGCCGGAGGACGGGGCGGGGCCGGGGGTGGCGGTCGTACCGGAGCCGGAGGACGCGGCCGTGGTGGCCGCTGTGCCGAAGTCGGTGCGCGGGGTCTCTTCCGATGTGCTCGATTCCGGGTCCGGGTCCCCGCCGGGGCTGTACGCGGCCTAGCGTGATGCCCCGAGTTCCCCCTTTCGCGTAATTCCCCGAGATTGCCCGTAGGAAGGTGACTTGTCATGGCACAGACGGTTCAGCGGCCCGCCGCCGCCCCCTCCCGGCGGGAGCCGGCCGCGGATCGCGGCCCGGGCGGGGCCTCGTTCTTCTTCAACGGCCACGCCCCGCGCCGCCGCGCGCTGGTCGTCGCGGTCAGCGCGCTGTTCGGCTTCGCCCTGACGGTGGTGTGGTCGGCGGAGTTCGTCGACCGGACCATCGGCGACAACGTCGCCGACACGCTGCTCGGCCACACCGCCAAGGGCACGCCGATCACCGGCGTCCTGGCGGGCCTGGCGTTCGCGCTGGCCACCGGTGTCGCGGGCACGTTCACCGCGTGCAACATAGCCGTCTTCAGCGCGCTGGCGCCGCTGACCGGAGGCCCTTCCGCCTCCCGGCGGGGACGGATGGCCGCCGCGCTGCGTCCGTTGAGCCGGCTCGCGCTCGGCGCGGTCGTGGTGGCGGCGGCGTACGGAATGGTGGCGGCGGTCGCCGGGACCGGCATGCCGCAGTTCGACCAGGGCCAGGACGGCAGCGGGCTCTCGGGGCGCCTGGTGCAGGCGATGGTGGTCTACGGACTGATCGGCCTGCTGATGACGTATCTCGGGCTGGCCGCGCTGGGGGTGGTGCGCGATCCGCTGGCGAAGGTGTCGCAGCGCTTCCCGGACGCGCCGATGCTGTTCATGGGCGGTCTGATCGGCGCCTTCCTGGTCGGGCGTCCCTTCCCGTTGTTCCGACGGCTGTTCCACGACGCCGCCGAGAGCCACAACCCGCTGTACGGTGCGGCGGTCTTCGCTCTGCAGTCCGTGGGCAACATCGCCGTCATGGCGGTGGTGTTCCTGGTGGTCACCGGCTTCTTCGGAGACCGGCTGCACCGGTGGACGACGCGGCGCCCCAGCCGTGCCTCGGCGCTGATGGCGGCGGCGTTCATCGCGGCCGGCGTGTTCATGGTCCTGTACTGGGACGTGCGGATCCTGGCCCGGCGCGACCTGATCTGGTACCCGATGGCGCCCTGGGCGATGTGACCGCACGTCGTCACCGATCCGGACGGCTCCGCCTTCTCGACCGGGTGCTCGGGCCCCCGGCGAGGCCGGGTCGCCCAGGGATGCCGGAGACGGCCGCCGGAGGGCCGCCGTCCCGTGGCTTCCCCGGCCGGGCCGGGCCGCGCCGCAGTCTGCGGCCCGGCCGCCCGCCGGCGGGCGGTCGGGCCCCGAGGCGGCACCGGTGGTGCTACGAAGCGGCACCACCGGTGACTTCGGCGGCGTGGCGGCAGCACGGGGAAACCGGGACGGCGGCGACGGCGTCGACGAGCTCGCCCGCCGCGTCGAGGACGTCGGGGGCGGCGAGCCGCGGGTCGTCCAGGACGGGCACGAGGCCGGCCAGGGCCCGGGCGAACCGGCCCCCGCCGGCGCGGGTCATCGCAAGGCTGCCCTCCCACAGGGCGGCGCGGACGCGGAGGGAGGTGAGCACACCGTCGCCGGCGGTGGAGACGGACAGCAGTGCGGCGACCCGGACTTCCAGCGGGGTCGGACTCCAGGCGCCGTGGCGCAGGTCCGCCAGGAGGGCCGCGACGCGGCGGCGCGCCCGGTCGGTGGCGAGCGGTTCCGGGGCGGAGCCCGTTGCGGGCCGGGCGGTGGTCGTGGACACGGGGGTTCCTTTCCGGGTGCGGAGCTTCTCGCCGATCCGGCGCCGCGCCACCGCCGTCGGCAGCCGCTACACGAAGCCGACCGGGATCCGCAGGCCGACGCCGGGGCGGGGAGCGGGGTTCGTCGTCAGCCTCGTGCCGGGCGGGACCCGTCGGTGAGGCGGCCGTCCCCGTCCCGGTGGCCGGGGGCGACGTCGCGCACGATGACGGTGACGGCGTCGTGCGGGCAGCCGGATACGCGCGTGACGACGTCGGTGATGCCCGCCACCAGTTCCCTTCGCGCTTGTCGGTCACTGCCCTGCCACCAGTTGACGGTGATCACCGGCATGTCAACGGTCCTTTTCTGCGGAGTGGGTTCGAGGGCGCCGGCGCGGCGGCTCGAGGATCGCCACCGCGCCGGCGGGCCGGCAAGCGTGGGTGGCGCAGGAAGGACGACTTGAACAAGTCGTCCTTCCTGCGCCCGGCCGGGCGGGCGCGCCGCGGGGGCGCGAGTTGGTGAAGTCGTCGCGCCCCTTTTCCGTCCCGTTGCCGCCGGCTTTCGGCCTGTGATGTGATCACGCCGTCCTGCCCGGCCGGCTTGGTCCGCCGGCCGCTCCGGATCGCTCACCCGGTGGCGGGGGTGCGCCCGGGGCCGGACGGACCGAGTCCGCTGCCCGGCGCTTTCGCGCAGTGGCCGGCCGGCGTGGCGCCGCGCGAGGCGCGGCCGAGCTCCGGCGTGCCGCGGAGCTCTGCGCGGCGGCCGGAGAACACCGCCCGCCGAAGCCGGCGCCCCGGTGACGTGCCGGTCCCGGCGACAAGCAGAGCCACGCACTGAGGAAAGGGAATGAACATGGCGTCCGTCTCTCACCCGGACCCGGGGTTCTCGGCACGGCTGCGCCGCCGGGAGCCGCTGGTCGGTTACCAGGTCCGCCTGGACAGTCCGGTCGCCGTCGAGCGGATCGCCGGACTCGGTTACGACTACGTCGAGGTGGACGGCCGGCACGGTGTGGTCCACCAGCCCGGGTGGCAGGTGGCGATGCTGGCGGTGGACGCCCGCGGCCGCTCCGCGGGGGTGATCCAGGTGCCGTCGCCGGACCCGGTCGCCATCGGGGCCGCGCTGGACGCCGGAGCGCGCGGTGTGATCGTCCCGATGGTGGAGAACGCCGAGCAGGCGCGCAATGCCGTACGGGCCTGCCGGCACCGTCCGGCGGGCACGCGCAGTCCGGGCGGGCCGGTCCGGGCGGAGTTGCGGATGGGCTCCGTACCGTCCGAGGTCGACGACCGCGTCGCCTGCATCGTGATGATCGAGACCGCGGCCGCGCTGGAAGACCTGGACGCCGTCTGCGCGACGGAGGGCCTCGACGCGGTGTACGCCGGGCCCGCCGGTCTGTCGGCCGCGCTCGGCGCGCGCCGGCCGGGTGATCCCGCCGCCGCCGGCGCGCTGGAGGCCGCGCTGGAGGAGATCGCGCGGGCCGCCCGCCGTCACGACATCGCGTGCGGCATCCACGTCCCGGACGGTGACAGCGCCGCGAAACGGCTCGCCGAGGGCTTCACCTTCGCCACCGTCAGCAGTGACATCACCCACCTGGAACAGGCCGCCGCCACCCATCTGCGGGCGGCACGCGCCCTGGTCTGAACGCGCAGGGAAACGGGGGAGCCGTGACGACCGCCGTGACCGGGCCGCCGACCGCGCACGCGGCCGGCCCGGCACACGCCGTCGCCGCTCCGGCCGCCCCGGCGCGGTCGTCGCCCCCGATCCGTTCGCAGGCGGACCGGGACCGGCCGCAGCGGGCACCGGCGCACGGCCGGCCGGTCCCTCCCGGCGGCCGCACCCCGCATCCCGCACCCCGCACCCCGCACCCGGGAGGATCCGCCCGGGGGCCGCCCCGTCGCCGGTCCCGCCCGGGGCGCGGGAACCGGCCGCCGCCGTGCGGACGGGTACGCCCCGCAGGCAGCCCGAGAAGGACCCGGACACCACCGGAAGGCCTCCTCGGGCGTCTTCGGCACGTACGCCGGCCGCCCGCCGGCGATCGCCGACGGCGCACAGCCGGCGCCGCGCCCCGCCGACAGGGAGGGATGACATGGCCAGAAAACGTTCGGTGGTGGTGGCGGGCGGTGGTATCGGGGGACTCGCGGTGGCCGCCGGCATGGCCGCGCGCGGTCTGGACGTGACCGTCCTGGAGCGGGCGGAGCGGATCGGCACCGGCGGCTGCGGGCTCATGCTCCAGCCCAACGGGGTGCGGGCCGCCGACGCGCTCGACCCGCGGATCGGCGCGCGGCTCCGGGCCGTCGGCCACGTCCCCCGTCCCGAGGAGGTACGCGTCCTGATGGACGCGCGGGGAAGGGTGCTCGCCGAGGAGCCCGCCGGTGCCCCCGGTGCGCCGCAGATCCCCGCGCTGCGCTCCGCCCTGCACCGGGCGCTGCTCGACGAGGCACTGGCCGCGGGGGCGTCCGTCGTCCTGGCGGCCGCCGTCACCGGCTACCGGGTGCGTCCCGGCCACGTCACCGTCGAGCTGTCCGACGGGAACGTCACCGACTGCGACGCGCTGATCGGTGCCGACGGCATCCACTCGGCGGTACGCGCGAGGATGCTGGGCGACGGCCCTCCCCGGTACCGCGGCTACACCTCGGTCCGCGGCCGGACCACCGGCTCCGCGCTCGGGCAGCGCGGCCACGTCGTCAGCGGCCGCGGCATCCGGCTGTTCACCGTCCCGGCCGGTGAGGACACCCTGTACTGGACCGCCGAGATCACCGCACCGCCGCGCACATGGCCCGCGAAGGGACCGGCCGGGGCCCGACTGGCCCTGCTGGACGCCCTCAAGGGGTGGTACGCGCCCGTCGTCGACCTGGTGCGCGCCGCCGACCCCGCGGACATCGTGGTCACCGACATCCACGACCGCGACCCCGCCGAGCGCTGGGTGGACGACCGGGTGGCCCTCCTGGGCGACGCGGCGCACCCCATGGTCCCGGCCCTCGGCCAGGGCGCCAACCTGGCGTTGGAGGACTCCGCCGTGCTCGCCGACGCGCTCGCCTCGCCCGCCGGGGTCGGCGAGGCGCTCGCCGCCTACGCCCGCGAGCGCGTGGACCGGGCCGCGGCCGTGGTGCTCGCCTCCCGCCGTCAGGGCGACCTCGACCGGGATGCCGGCCGGGCAGGGACGCGGAGACACCACGCGCACATCACGCCGGCCGGCCGCGAGGACGCGGACCTCGACGACATCACCGGCTGGCGGCCCCGGCCGCGCCGCCGGGAACGAGGCGGCACGACGGCCCCGGCGCCCACCGTCCGTACGAAGAAAGGGGCCACCGTCATGGCGGCACCGCACATCGTCCTGATCAGCGGGTCGCTGCGCCCGGGGTCGACCTGCGACCGGGTGGCGCAGTGGTGCGCCCGGCAGTGCGCCGAACAGGGCGCCTCCACCCGCCTGTTCACCGGCACGGAGATCGACTTCCCGGCGTACCGGCCCGAAACGGCCGCCACACACGCGGCCGTGGCCACGTTCCTCTCCGGACTGCGCGCCGCCGACGGCGTGATCCTGGTGTCGCCGACCTACCACGCAACCGTCTCGGGACTGCTGAAGAACGCCCTGGACTACGTCAACGACATCGACGGCCCGGTACCGTACCTGCAAGGACGCGCGATCGGCACGGTCGCTGTGGGATCGGCAGCCCAGGGCGCGCTCTCGACGCTGACCACGCTGCGCGCCATCGGGCACGCCCTGCGCGGCTGGCCGACACCGGTGGGCGTGACCCTGGCGTCGGCGCCGGGGCAGCCCGGCGTCCACGAACCGCAGTCCGACGCGGCGCGGCTGGCGGAGATGGTGGCACAGGTGGTGTGGATGAGCCGGGCACGGGCCGCGCACGCCCCCCGCGCCGTCCTGGACGCCGTGGCCTGACCCCGCCCGGTACCCGGCCGGCCACCGGCCCCGCAACCACACACAGCAGGCACCCGAGGGGAGAGGGACGCGTGCGCCCGCACCGCTCCCGGAAGAACGAGCGCGACGGGACGGCCACTGGGCCCTGTCGTCGGACTCCCGTCCGCCCCGCGACGCCGTGCACGCTCCCCGAAGGGGGCACCCCCGCCCGCCGCACCGGGTACGTCCCGTACGAGGGCCGGCGCCCGGCACTCCCCGGCCCGCGGCCGGGGCCCCGGGGCACGCACCCGGCGCCGCGGGGCCGTCCCGCGGGCGGCGGCGGGAGTGCGACGGCAGGACCTGGCATCCCCGGTTACGTCGGTGCGCGCTTCCGCAGCGGTGCCGGAATCCCATTCCCAGAGGACCCGGGAGGGCACGAGTGAGCCACCGCCAGCTTGAAGACGGAGGTCGAAGGGCTGGTGTGACGGCCTTCCAGGTTGCTCACGCGGGTGATCAGCGGTTGTCTGCGGAGTAGATCATCTGTCAGCGGTTGACCTCAAGGTCCGTCAGGACAAGCAGGGCGCGTAGAAGCCGGATCGCGCGGGCGGGGTCAGGTTTCGAAGCTGTGATCGGCTTCAGGCTTGGGGAAGACGACGCTGATGCGTGTGCCGTGGTCCAGCCGGCTGTCGAGGTCGATGTGGGCGTGGTGGTGTTCGGCGATGGCGGCGGTGATGGCCAGGCCGAGGCCGGTGCCGCCGTGAGTGCGGCTGCGGCCTTTGTCGGCTCGGTAGAAGCGGTCGAAGACATGGTTGACGGCGTGGGCGGGGATGCCGGGTCCGTTGTCCTGGACGGTGAGGATGACCTGGCTGTCGCCGGTGCGCAGTTCGACGGTGCAGGGTGCGGTGGGCGGTGTGTGCATGCGGACGTTGCTCAGGAGGTTGGCGAGCAGGCTGCGCAGTTGCGCCTCGTCGCCGAGGACGGTGACGCTGTCTTGGATGTGCAGGGTGTAGGGGCGGGCGGGTTCGACGGCTGCGGCGTCGCGGACGGAGTCGGTGACGATGCGGCTGAGGTTGACGGGCTCCAGGGGCGCTTCGCCTTCCTCGTCGAGGCGGGCGAGCATCAACAGGGCTTCGACGAGTTTGCCCATGCGCTGCACTTCCGCGTGCATACGGTCGACGGCGTCGTCGACGGAGGCTTTGTCGGGCAGTGCTCCGTGCTGGTACAGCTCGGTGTAGCCGCGCAGGGACTGCAGCGGGGTGCGCAGTTCGTGGGAGGCGTCCGCGACGAAGCGGCGCATGCGTTCTTCGGATGCCTCGCGTGCGGCCATGGCGCTTTGGATCTGGTCGAGCATGGCGTTCAGCGCGTGGGCGAGGCGGCCGACCTCGGTGGTGGGGGCGGTGTCGGCCGCGGTGATCCGGCGGGTGAGATCACCGGAGGCGATGGTGTCCGCGGTATCGGCGGCGTGCTCCAGGGGCCGCAGTGCCCGACGTACCGCCAGGGTGCTGACCACGGCCACCATGCACAGACCGGTCAGTTCGGTCGCCACGATCACGACCCCGTTGGCGGTGGCGAGCCAGGCCAGGGCGGTGGCGGCGAGAGCGAGTGCGCACAGGGCCGTGACGAGGGCGCCGATCCGGGTCCGCAGCGGTCGCTGTCGCAGAAGCCGCCTGCCTCGCCCCGCGGCCACAGTGGCACGCAGGCGCGCGATCAGCCTGTGAGGGGGAGTACTGGGGGGCCGGGTTGCAGGGGTCATCGGGGTTCCCGGATGCTGTAGCCGACTCCGCGCTGGGTGTGGATCAGGGCGGGGCCGAGACTGTCGATCTTGCGGCGCAGGTAGCTGATGTACGTGGCGACGACGGTGTCGTCGCCGTTGAAGTCGTAGGACCACACGTGGTCGAGCAGCTGGGCGCGGGGGACGACGCGCCCGCGGTGCAGCATGAGGTAGCGCAGCAGGCGGAACTCCGTCGGTGACAGGTCGATGGCGGTGCCGGCCCGGCGGACGGTGTAGGTGGCGGAGTCGAGTTCCAGGTCCGCGACGCGCAGGACCGGGTCGGTGCCGGCCCGGGGGCGGGTGCGGCGCAGCACGGCCTGGATACGGGCGGCGACCTCGTCCAGGCCGAAGGGCTTGGTGATGTAGTCGTCGCCTCCCGATGTCAGGCCGCGGACCAGGTCCTTGCGTGTGTCGCGGGCGGTGAGGAAGACCACGGCCTGCGGCAGTCCGTCCTGGCGCAGACGGTGCATGACCTCGAAGCCGTCTCCGTCGGGCAGCATCACGTCCAGCAGGATCAGCTCGGGAAGGAAGTCACGCGCGGCGGCGAGGGCTTCGTGAGCGGTCGCGGCGGTGCGTACGTCGTAACCGACGAAGCGCAGGAACCGGCTGAGCGTGTCGAGGATCGCCGGTTCGTCGTCGACCACGAGCAGCCGTCCCTCGACTGCCGATTCGGGGCCGGAGCCGGGGCCGGTGGGTGCTGTGGCATCGCCTGACATGGGATTCTTCGCTTCCTGCTGCTCACTGGTGCTCTGTTCGATCGTGGCCGATCACCAGGCGGTCTTCCATGTGAGTTTCATGGGAAGACCGCCACCCGGACCCTGATCCGGCCCCGACGCCCGAACCGCCGCCCTAGCGTGGATGACGCCTCGTAGCGGGCCCGGCCCGGCCGGTTCAGGGGATGAGCCGGCCGGGCCTCCCCGTCCTCCTCCTCGTCAGCACATCATCTGGGGGCTTTTGCGTGTCCACATTGCTCTACCGGCTCGGCCGTGGGTGCTTCCGGCATCGAAAGGCCGTCCTCGCCGCCTGGCTCGGTCTGCTCGCGGTGGTGGCGGTGACCGCGCTGAGCGTGATGAAGCCGTTCACCTCCGCTACCACCATCCCGGGCACCGAAGCCCAGCGCGCCCTCGACGTCATGGAGAAGCAATTCCCCTCCACCGACGAGTCGCATGTCACCGGCAAGATCGTCATACAGGCGCCCGCCGGACAGAAGATCACCGCGAATGCCCCCGCGCAGGCGGTCGCCGACCTGTCCGGGAAGGCCGCTGACGCCCCCGGCGTGGTCTCGGTGACCGGCCCTGCCGCCCAGAACGGCACCGTCTCACCTGACGGCCGCACCGGCATCATCGAGATCGTCTTCGACGCCGAAAAGGCCGACGGCATCCCCGGCGCGACCCTGCTCACCCTTCAGGAAGCAGCGCACCATGCTCGCAGTGCGGGACTTACCGTGGAGACGGGCGGAGACGCGTTCACGCCCCCGATCGAGGTGATGGGCCCGGGAGAGATCATTGGCGTTCTGATCGCCCTGGCCGTGCTGATCCTCGTCTTCCGGTCCCTGCGCACCGCCGTCATCCCGATCGCGACCGCGCTGGTCGGCGTGGCCGTCGGCGTGCTGTCCCTCCTTGCGATGACCAGCGTGATCACCATGGACAGCACCTCCATCACCCTGTCGGTGATGCTGGGCCTGGCCGTGGGCATCGACTACGCCCTGTTCATCGTCTCCCGTCACCAGACCCAGGTCCGCGAGGGCATGGATCCGGAGGAGTCGGCCGCTCTGGCCACCGGCACCGCCGGCGGCGCGGTGGTCTTCGCCGGAGCCACCGTGGTCATCGCCCTGGCCGCCCTCGCCGTGGTGAACATCCCCTTCCTCACCGTCATGGGCCTGGGCGCCGCCGCCACCGTCGTCGTGTCCGTCCTGATCGCCACCACCCTGCTGCCCGCCCTCCTGGGCTTCATGGGCCGGCGCATCACCTCCAGCCGCATTCCGGCGCTGGCCCGCTCCGCCGCACGCGCCCAGCGGCGCCAGGCCGATCCCCGAAGGGCCCCCGCGGCCCGCCGCTGGGCCACCGCGACCACCCGTCGGTCCTGGCGGGTACTGATCCTGTGCGTCCTGGGCCTGGGCATCCTCACCGTCCCGGTCACCGACCTGCAACTCGGACTCGGCGGCGGCCCCGACCCGCGCAGCTCCGCCGGCCGCGCCCAGAAACTGATCGACGACAGCTTCGGCCCCGGCCACAGCGGCCCTCTGGTCGTCCTGGCCCAGGGGCCCGACAAGACCACCACGACCACCGCCGCACAGCAGGCAGCCGACCGGATCAAAACCCTTCCCGGCGTCGTCTCCGTCTCCCCGCCCATCGCATCCGACTCGGGCAACGCCGTCCTGCTCCAGGTCACCCCCTCCTCCGGCCCCGACACACAGGCCACCGCCACCGTCCTGTCCGAGATCCGCAGCGCACGCGACAGCATCGAGCAGCAAACGGGCACCCAGCTGAACGTCACCGGCAACACCGCAGTCAACATCGACGTCGCCGACAAGCTCTCCGCCGCCCTGCCCGTCTACTGCCTGCTGGTGATGGGCCTGGCCCTGCTGCTGCTCACCGTCGTCTTCCGGGCCATCGCCGTACCCCTGAAGGCCGCACTCGGCTTCCTGCTCTCCCTCGGGGCCTCCCTGGGCGTCCTCGTGGCGGTCTTCCAGTGGGGCTGGCTGGCCGGTCCCCTCGGCATCGCGGACACCGGGCCCGTCCTGAGCTTCCTGCCCATGCTGCTCGTGGGCATCCTGTTCGGCCTCGCCATGGACTACGAGGTCTTCCTCGTCTCCCGCATGCGCGAGGAATACACCCACGGCAAGCCCCCCACCGAAGCGGTCATCCGCGGCTTCGGCCACAGCTCCAAGGTCGTCACCGCCGCAGCCCTCATCATGATCGCCGTCTTCGGCGGCTTCATCCTCGCCGAAATGCAGGTCATCAAGGGCATGGGCCTGGCTCTGGCCGTCGGCGTCCTCGTGGACGCCTTCATCGTCCGCATGACCCTCGTACCGGCCGTGATGGCCCTGCTCGGCCACAAAGCATGGTGGCTCCCGCGTTTCCTCCAGCGCATCCTGCCCAACGTCGACGTAGAAGGCGAACAGCTCACGCGCCACGCCGCCACCCCGCAGACCCTGCCCCACCACACCCCGCAGACCGTCTCCGCCCTGCCCGGCAGGTACAACCAGTGAGGTAGCCCTCGAGACCCGAGCACCGTGCCGAGCTGACGTCGCATTCACACCCGAGCCGCGTCAGCGCGGCCGGGTCCCCAAGCGAGCTGTCCCGGCGGGAGAAGAGTCAGGGCGTGCACGGTGCCAGCGCGTACGCATCGCCCCCGCTCACGCGACCCGTCTCCCGCACACCCTGTTCGTTCTGATGACCCCGAAGTCAACCACTGACAGATGATCTACTCCGCAGGCAACCGCTGACCACCAGCGTGAGCATGCGGAGAATCGGTCACACCAGTCCTTCGAACTGCGACTTCAAGTTGGCGGAGGCTCAGTGCTGTGCATACGCCCGCATTCGGTCCCAACGCACTCCTTTCCGCGGCCACTGCGGATTCCGTGATCCTGCCCGCACGCGGTTCGCGCCGGCGGGCCGGCACGCGCCGGCCCGCCCCGAACACCCGCCGGGCTCCGGCACGCTGCCTAGCCGTCACCGGCCCGGGCCGGTGCCGGGCCGGTGCCACCGCCCCGGCACCGGCGTCTCGAACGTTCCGGCCCGACCGCCGGACCCGACTCCCCCAGGAAGGGGGAACGCTCCATGTCCCCGCATCGACCGTTCGCCGTGCGACGACCGGGTGAGGTCCCGTTGGACGACCTGGTCCGCCTGGTGCGCGCCCACGAGGAACACGTCACGGGGGTCGCCACCTGCACCCGTGAGGACGTCCTGCCGCAGATCGCCCGAACCGGCTGCGCGGAGAACGGCTGGTGCCTGACCGGTCCCGGCGAGGAGGTGCTCGCCTGGGCGGCGCTGACCCCGCGCGGTGACACCCTGTACGCCACGCTGACCGTACTGCCCGGCCGGCACGGTCACAGCACGGCCCGCGCGCTGCTGGCCCGGGTCCTGGACCGGGCCGACGAACTCCGCGAGCAGCACGGCAGACCGTATGCCGTCACCGTCGGCGACGTACTGAGCGGGGACCCGGTGGTCCCCCCGGTGCTGCGGGAGGCCGGATTCGCCCCGGGCGCCACGGCCGGGCGGTACGCCGTCGATCTGACCGTCCCCCCGCCGCCCCCGCTGCTCCCCGACGACGGGGCGATCCGCCCGGCCGCCCCCGGCGACTTCGGCATCCTGCACACGCTGCACCGGCGCAGCCGTACCACCAGAGGAGCCGGGACCGAGGGCGCGGCAGCCTTCCGCTCGTCCTGCGAACGGCTGCGGGAGAACGGCGGCGCGGCGCTGCTGCTGGAGGTCTCCGGCCGCCCGGCCGGCCACGTCCTGGGCCGGGTCGCCGCCGGCGGGGAGGGCCGCGTCCTGGACCTGGCGGTGGACCCCGCCTTCCGCGGGCTGGGCATCGGTTACGCCCTGCTGAGCGCGGGGCTCGCCGAACTGCGCGCACGGGGCGCCGCCCGCGCCCTGGTCACCTTGGACACGGACGACCCGCACGACCCCGAAGCCCTCGGGCACGTCCTCGCCGTACGCAGCGCGCGCGTCGTCACGCGCTTCCACCGCGGGGCCGGCTGACCGGCCGGCCCGGCCCCGACGGCCACCGTGCCCGCCGCCGGCGCCGACGCACCGCCGACCGCGGCGCAGACCGGGGAACTCGGGGTCTCTCCCTCCCCCGATCCGGCATCGGTGATCACCGCGCTCGGCGACAAGGCCGCGATGCGGGCGCTGCTCGCCGCGCGGGGCGTCACCGGTGTGGTGGCCGGCGGCCACCGCCTGGAACCCGCGGAGCCGAGCGGACTTGGCCGAGTCGTCACCGGCCCGCAAAGCCGGTGCGGGCTTGCGCAACTCGCCGTGGGCACCGCACGCGCACGCCGCGGATCCTGCCGACGCAGGCAGACGCAGGAAGGCTGTGCGATGGAGAGCGGTCGTTCGACGGTGCGCCCGTCCCCCGGCAGTGAACCCGGCCACGACGAGGCACGCGCCCTGGTGCTGCGGTTCCTGCGCGGCGACGTCCGCACCGACCCGTATCCCGTGCTGAACCGCATCCGGTCGGCGGGGCCGGTGTGGCTCGGTGACGGCGTCGTCGTCCTGTCCTCCTACGAGCAGTGCGAGTCCGCTCTGCGCTCGGGGGACCGCACGGCGGACCTTGCCGGCCCGTGTCCCCCTTCCCCGGCTCGGCTGCGCCGCGTGCTGGACCGCTCCCTGGGCACGGACGCCGTGGCGAACCTCGCTCCCCTGGTGCGTTCCCTCGTCGACGACCGCCTGGACTCGGTGGCGGCACGCGGCCGTCTGGAGGTGGTCAGCGACCTCTCCCACCCGGTGCCGATGGCCGTGCTGTGCCATCTGCTGGGCCTGCCCGCCGGTGATGCCCCGTGGCTGCGCCGACGGGTCATGGCGCTCGGCACCGCTGCCGGCCCCGTTCCCACCGGCGCCGAGGACCCGGCGGTCCCGGCCGAGCAGCGGCGAACGAGGACCGAACTGGAGACGTACCTGGCCGGGGCGGTGCGCGACCGGCGGCACCGGGCGGACGGGGACGACCTGCTGTCCCGGCTGATCCGGGCGGACCTGGGCGGTGGACGGCTCACCGACGCCGAGGCCGCCTCGGCCGGCCGCATGCTGCTCGTCGCCGGATACGAGACCACCGCCGCGCTCGTCTCCGGCGGCGCCCTGGCGCTGCTGCGGGCCCCGCACGAAGGGGACGCGCTGCGCCGCGACCCGGGCCACGCGCGGCGCCTGGTGGAGGAGATCCTGCGCGTCGACCCGCCGATGCAGGTCGTCCGGCGCCGCGCCGGTACCGATCTGGACCTGTGCGGTACCCGCGTACCGCGCGGCACCGTGATGGTGCTGCTGCTCGCGGCCGCCCATCGCGACCCGGTCCTCACCGCCGACCCCGACATGTTCGCCCCGGAGGGCCTCTCGCCGCACCTGGCGTTCGGGACGGGCACCCGCCACTGTCCCGGGGCGCCGCTGGCCCGGCTGATCGCGCAGACCGTGCTCGTGCGCTTCGCCCAGCGGGTCGTCGGGGCGCGTTTCGCTCTCGGCACCCCTTCCTACGGGCCCTCCGCCACGCTGCGGGGGCTGCGGGCGCTGTGGGTGGACGCGGACGGGTTCGCCCCCCGGGAGCTGCCCTGGCAGCCGTCGCACGACAGGGCGTAGGGGCTGTCGTTCGGATCGGGTCGCGCAGGGGTGACGTCGCCGGTCGGCACCGGTGAGCGGGGTCCGGTGCGTGCGGCTGCAAGGCGGAGGAGGGTGCCGACGCGGACGGCGCGGAGCACCGGCGAGTGAGGACAGCGCGGCGGACGCGTCTGCCGGGCCCCGCGTCCGCGGCACGATCGGCACGACAGCCCCCAGGTCCTCAGCCGCCCCAATCCCGCCGTGCGCCGACGCGGCGGGAAGGGCGCCGTGACAATCGCGCATCCCGGCCCGCCGGCCCGTCAGGCACGGCGGGAGCGGCAGGAGCGAACGCGACCGCGCCAGGGGGCCGCACGTGCCCGGCGGGACGGCCTGAGGCCGGGGCGGCCGTGCTGCGCGACGGCGCCCCGCCGACTGCGTTGTCCGCCCCTCTTCCTGGAGAGTTGTGTGAAGCAACCTGGAAGATGCCGAGGGTGATCACGGCCGACTAACTTCATGAACAGATCAGGGAAGGCGGGCACCCACCTCGCCTGATCCCGAGTCTCTCCCATCCCCCCATACGACATGGAGTCAGGAAAATGACCGTCAAGAGCAAGCTCGGCCTCGCCGCCCGTGTCTCCACCGTCGCCGCCGTCGCCGCCGGCCTGGCCGTCGCCGTCCAGCCCGCCGCTCTCGCGGCCTCGCCGGTGGTCAGCGTGTCCCCGGCCACGGGGCTCACCGACGGCCAGAAGGTGGCCGTCAGCGCGAGCGGGCTGACCCCGAACACCGTGTTCCACCTCGGTCAGTGCGCCCAGGTGGAGCCGGGCAAGTTCGGCTGCGACAAGACCACCTCGGTGGACGTCGTGTCGGACGCCTCCGGCAAGGTCGCCTCCGGCCTGGTCGTCCGCACCTCCTTCCAGGCGGTGACGTCCGCCGACGGCCCGGTGTGGGGCACCATCGACGCCAAGTCGACCCAGACCCATGTCGTCCTGCTCAGCGACACCGGTGAGGGGGGCTTCCAGCCGATCACCTTCAAGTAGCCCGCACCCGGCGCCCCGAGACGCCCCAGGCAGAGACGTCCCCCGCCCCTGCCTGGGGCCCAGGCGTCACCGAGCGGCCGGACGGCGCGGGACCTCGAAGGACAAGGCGGTGCCGACCCGGATCTCCTTGCAGCGCAGCCAGTCGCGCAGGGCCTGGAAGACGCCCGCCTCGTACACGGTGCGCATGACTCGCTTGGGTCCCCTTGCCGGGGGTGAAGATCGCGAGCTCCGTCCAGTCCTTGCGTACAACGCCCTCGAACGGGACGGTCTCGCCGAGGGGAAGGTAGGTGGCGGAGGAGTCCTTGTGCCGCTCGATCAACCTCAACGCGTCCATGACGGGCTTGTGCTGGTCGTTGGAGGAGCGGAAGTCGAGCACGCCGGGGAGCTTCATCAGCCCGCTGCGGCAGCGGTTGGAGCAGGAGGACTTGAACACCTCCCGCTTGGAGCGGGCGAACGCGGCGACGCCCGCCTGCTTGGCGACACGCTCGACCGCATCGGGCGGCAGCTCCAGACGCATCTTGGGGAACCGGCCGCGCCAGGTCGGAAACTTCAGCCGGACGGCGAAGCCCAGCCTCGTGGCGCCGGTCCTGTTCCGTAACCAGCCCGCCTCGTCGCCGGGCAGGGTGAAGTGGTCCACCACCCCGTCCAGGCCCGGATCCCGCCCCACACCAGCCCCTTCCGCCACCCCCGTGATCAGCATTCGGGCTGGACGGTGGAGGCGCCGGTGTACAGCGCAGGCAGATATCCGCGAGACAATCCGGCCGGCGGCGGACCTGGCAGTGACGCCCGGCCGAAGGCCGTCTCGATCGCCGCCTCGTAGCGAGCCATGAACGCTGCTTCGTCGTCGTTCCCGTTGCTGGGAGGTTCGTCGTAGCCGGGGATCACTGCGGACAGCGGTCCGGACACCGTGCCGGCGTACGGGGTCAGCTTCCCGCCCCCATCGGTGAGCATGTATCGCCATCCGTCGTCGCCGCCGGGGCGGGCCGGGCCGCCCGCGGGCAGCTGACCTCGGCGGGAGAGCGCTGAGGTCGGGACAGCTACCGCCCCCGGACGGTGTAGGTCAGGTGCGTCACCCTCGGGGAGGGCTCCGCGCGGACCTGCTCCAAGGCCACGCGGCCCGCGTCCACGCCCTCGAACAGGCGGATTCCGGAGCCGAACAGCACGGGTGACAGCGCGATCGAGAACTCGTCGATCAGGCCGGCGTTCACGTACTCCAGGATCGTCGCGCCGCCGCCCGCGATGCGGACGTCGCGGTCGCCGGCGGCCTCGCGAGCCTGGTCGAGCGCGGTCTCGATGCCGTCGTTGACGAAGTGGAAGGTGGTCCCGCCGGGCCGCTCCCAGGGGTCGCGCTTCTCGTGCGTCACGACGAAGACCGGCGTGTGGAACGGCGCCTCCTCCGGCCACATCTGCTCGCCGGCGTCGAACATGCGCTTGCCCATCACGCTCGCGCCGGTGCGCTCGAACGTCTCCCGCACGATGTCGTTGTCGCGCCCCTCCTCGCCGCCCTCGCCCAGCTTCAGGTTCTCCCGGAAGAACCGCTGCGGGAAGATCCACCGCTGGAGTTCCATCCACTGCTGCCCCATCAAGTCCTCGCGGGACTCGGGCGCGATGAACCCGTCCAGCGACATCGACACGCTGAAGAACACCTTCCCGGCCATCAGCCCTCGACTCCCTTCCGAACGATCTCGGTGACGTAGGCCGCCAGGTTGCTCAGGGTCTGCCGGCCGCCCTCGATCGCGTGGTACTTCTCGACCGCCTCGTCGCGCTGCTCCTTGGTGGGGAACACCGTGTGCATCTCGATCCGGGTCGCCGCACCGTCGGGCGTGAACGTCAGGACCGACTCGAAGGCGTTCGGGTCGTCGCGGGTCTCACCGTGGAGCATCGCGATCCGTTCCGGCGGGGCGAGCTCGGTCCAGGAGATCCACTCCTGGTAGTCCGTCCCGTCCGGTCCGTGCATCACGAAGTCCCACTCCCCGCCGACGCGGAACTCGAACGCCCGCATGGTGGTGGTGAACCCTTCCGGCCCTCACCACTGCGACAGGTGCCGCACCTCGGTGAAAGCCTCGAACACCAGCTCCCGTGGGGCGTCGATGATCCGGGAGATGACGATCTCGCGGTCGGCTGTCGCCGACTGCGCCGGCGTTCCTTGTTCTGCCGTGCTCATCCAGCTACTCCGCTTTCCTTGTCCGCTTCAGGTCCTGCACGTAGGCGTCCAGTCGATCGAAGCTCTCGTTCCAGAACTGCTCGAAACCACCGGCCCACTCGTGGACGGGCCGCAGTCCGCTGGCGTCAAGGCCGTACAGGCGCTGCTTGCCTGCCTTGCGGTCCCGCACCAGCCCGACCTCCCGGAGCACCCGCAGGTGTTTGGACGCCCCCGGCTGGGTCATCCCCAACTCCTGGGCCAACTCCGTCACCGACCGCTCACCCGCCCGCAGCAGCACCAGGATCTCCCGGCGCTGCGGCTCGGCGATCGCATTGAAGACGTCCGCCCGCGAGCGCGGTCGTCACGGAGGGCGCCCCAAGGTCGTCGACGACGATATGGCCGACCACGCCCGTGCCCTGCGCACCCAGGGCGTCACGGTTCCGCAGATCGCCCGCGAGCTCGTCATCCCCTCGGGCAAGAACAAGGGCGAGCACCCCTCAATCACCACCGTCTACCGCCTCCTCGCCGAAGCCGAAGCGTTCGACGACACCGATGAGTGAGCGGGGCGCCTTCGATTCAAAAGCTACTGGCGGTTACTTGTCACCCGGTTCGGCGCTCGTCAACGACACGTGGGCCGTGGGTTCAGCGTGACCGAGGGACTTTCACCGGGAACCCGCGGCGTCTTCTGCAGGTGCGCTCGGAAGTGCGGTGGGTCCGTCGTCGCCGACTCCGGTGAGCGGGGCAGGTGTCTGCGACAGCTGCCCCTCATCGACGCTCAGCGATCGCGCGGTCGCCCGTTTCGGCAGGGCTTCTTCGCACCGATGCAAATTCCGTGGGCAGCCGGACAGTTGAACGCCGTAGTCTCCTCGGATGACTACCGTTTCCGTCGAAGATCTCGCACGTGCATGCAAATCCGTCGGCGACCTGCTCGACGAGGTCCGCCCCGAGCAGTGGAAGGAGCCGACGCCGTGCGCGGAATGGAACGTGCGCGAGGTGGTGGCCCACCTGGTCGGCATGGACCTGGTGTTCGCAGCCATGATCGAGGGCGGCCCGATGCCCGAACGCGGAGCAGACCGCCTCGGTGACGACCCGGTCGGCGCCTACCGGTCCTCCAGTGCTTCGCTGCTGGCGGCTTTCTCCCGCCCCGGGGTGCTGGAGCGGAGTTATCGCGGCCCGTTGGGGAGTGCCACGGGCGCCGAGCGCTTGCAGATCCGCCTGTACGATCTGCTCGCTCACGGATGGGACCTCGCCCAGGCCACCCGAATCCCTGTCCGGCTGCCCGAAGACGTTGCCGAGCGGGCCCTGGCTTTCGCTCAGGCCCAGCTCTCCACCCAGTCCCGAGCGGGACGATTCGCCGAGCCGCAACCCGTCGAGGAGACCGCTCCGGCCATCGATCGCCTCGCCGCGTTCCTCGGCCGGCCGGTCCCACCGCAGCTGTGAGACCGATCGAGTGCAACCGACCGCCCCGAAGCCACGCCCGCTGATGATCTCCGGGCATTGATGGATGCAGGCCGTAGCGCCTGATGGGCAGGGGGACTCATTCGTTCCTGGCGGTCTGCTCGATCTGGTCGTCGGGCGGGTTCTGGGCGATGGCCGCACAGCACCGCGCAGATGACGTCGAGCTCATCGAGCTTGACGGTATTCGGCCGACCGGACCACGGCCCCGACATCTTCCCTGCGCTGATCACAACGCCACGCTCGGCGAGCATCCGCTGGAGTTCGCCGGCCTTCCGGAGCCTCGTCGATCCGCGGACCCACGTCGGCCGCCAGCCGGGCCACCGCGTAATCACGGGCGGCCGGGCCGAATGTGCGGCAGGTCACCAGCCCCTCGCGCCATCCGGCGAACAGTGCCTCGATCTCCGCTTCGCTGGGCGGGATCCGCGGTTGCGGTCCCACCGAGGCCCGCGGCCGGTTCATCTCGACCAGCGGGCACTCGACAACGCGGCCGGTGAGGTCGTGCAGCTCGACCTTGTGCCGCAGCTCAAGGAACTGGAAGAATCTGGAAGAACCTGGAAGAACACCGCCAGTGCGCCCACCCGGCCGGTCCGGGTCGACGGTTTGGCGTCGCGCAGCACCGCGCCGAGATGGACGTCGGCGTCGGAGGGCTCCATCTCCCGCACCGGACGGGGTAACAGGCCAGGTCCAGGCACTCTCAGTGGTGCCAGGACCTGGGGGACGAACGCGGAACTCGGGGACTGTTGCTCACCCGGCAAGGAGGACCGCCCCGGCCTCGTGGCCCTCAGCCGGCCGCGGTCGCGCCGGGCGCGATGTCACCGGCGAACCGGCCGCGGGGGTCGATCCGCGCCCGCACCCGGTCCACGGCGCTCCTGGCCTCGGCGTCGAGATGGCACTGCGGCCGGTCCGCCCCCTCGACCAGGGAAGGCACCGTGCGGCCCGTGTCCCAGGGCGCCAGGGCGGACCGGACGGTGGCGCAGTGCGCCTCCAGGTCCGCCGCGGTGACCGGCCCGAACGGCGGACCGGAGCCCATGTAGGCGTACGCCGCGTCCACCCGGTTCAACACGCCGCCGCGCGGGTCGGCGTCGGCGAACGCCCCGCCGAGCTGACGCAGCGTCGCCACGGCCAGCGGGGATCCCGATCCCTCGCCGACGACGTCCAGGAACGCGTCGACCGCATCGTCGCCGAGATCGGCGAGGAGCAGGTGGTCGCCGATGAAGGGGACCGGTTCGGCCGGGTCCATGTGGGCGTCGAGCACGCCGGCGGCGTCGGTCAGCGCCCAGGTGTCCATCAGCGGTTCGGCCAGGCCGCGCAGTGGTGCGAGCAGGTCCTCGGCCTGCCGCCGGGCCTGGGCCACCTCCTCCCGCGACGCGGCGAGCACGGCACCGTCGACGCACAGCACCGGGCCGGCCGCCAGGGCGGGCGGCACCCCGGGGACCGGCGGCAGGTTCATCACCCGCAGCGACGTGGTCGCCCGGCGCGGCGCCTCCTTCGCCCAGTCGCGCCAGGCCCTGAGCAACGGACGGGCATGGGCCGCGGACCAGTAGGCGGCTCCGGTGACCACCTTCGCCACGGTGAACAGCTCGACCTCGACGGCGGTGACGACCCCGAAACCGCCTCCGCCGCCGCGCAGGGCCCACAGCAGTTCGGGATCGGTCGCGGCGTCCGCGCGGACCAGTTCGCCGTCGGCGGTGACGAGTTCGACCGCACGCACACGGTTGGCGGCCAGCCCCGTGTACCGGCCGTAGAAGCTGACTCCCCCACCGAGCAGATAGCCGACGACACCGACGTGGGCGGCCGAGCCGTGCGGGGCGGCCAGGCCGTGGGGCGCGGCCGCGGCGACGACCTCGCCCCAGGTGGCGCCGGCCGGCACCCGGGCGGTCCGGCGCTCGGCGTCGACGACGACGGGGCCGTCCAGACGGGTACGGATGAGCAGGCCGCCGTCGACGGCCGGGCGGGCGCCGGCGGCGTGTCCGGTGGTGTGCACGCGCACGGGCAGGTCCCGGGCGTCGGCCTCGCGCACGGCGGCACGGACCTCGGCCACGCTGCGCGCGGTCACGGCCACCGCCGGCCGCGCCGGGGCGGCGAGGTTGAAGACCGCCGCGGCCTCGTCGTACTCCGCCGTGCCCGGGGCCGCGCAGGCCACCGGGAGGACATCGTGCTGACGCATGGCAGGGTTCCTCCCGTATGTCACTTCTCACGCACGGCCGTGAGGAAAACGAACGTGCCCGGGCCGCTCTCCTCGCGCACCGTCAGGCCGGCGTCGGCCAGCCAGCGCTTGAGTTCTTGCGGGTCGAACAGTTGCAGGCCGCCCCGGTGCTGGGGGAAGCGATGGGCGGACTGGAAGTAGCGGTAGACCGGGTCGTCGGAGCGGCGGAAGGTCATCAGGGTGAAGGTGCCGCCCGGCCGCAGCACCCGGCCCACCTCGGCGACCGCCGCGGCGGCGTCGGCGTAGAACGCCTGCAGCGCGTTCCAGCAGACCACCGCGCCCACGGAGGCATCCTCGAAGGGCAGTTCGGCGGCGGACGCCAGTACGGAGGGGACCCGCGGCAACCGTCCGCGCAGCACGTTGAGCATGGGCAGCGCGCTGTCCAGGGCGATGAGCCGCTCGGCGCCCACCGTCTCGGCGACGACGGCGGTCCAGCGGCCGGCGCCGGCCCCCAGGTCGAGGACGGGGCCCTCCACGGGCCGGACGTGTTCGGCGAGGTAGCGGTCCTCGTCCTCCTCGGTGACCGCGCCGCCCCAGTTGGAGCCGGACACCCGCAGGAAGGCGGGACGGGCGACGGCCTCGTAGAACAGCCCCATGCTGGGCACCCGGGACAGCTTCTCCAGGAAATCGGCGGCGTCGCCCTCGTGACCGGCGGTCGCGGTCAGGTCGAGGATGCCGCCGGCGACCGGGTAGCGGGCCGTGCAGCCGGAGCAGCGCACGACGCCCTCGTCGCAGGTCAGGGAGGCCTGGCAGGAGGGGCAGCGCAGCGCGCCCAGGTGCGGGGCGAACAGGGCCGAGTCGGCGACGGGGAGGCTGATGTCACGGCGCTCGGGGAGGGGGGCGGCGGGCAGGTTGCGCGGATCGCCGTGGCACACCGCCCAGTACGCGCGGGCGCCGGTGCAGCCGAGGACGGTACGGGTGTCGTCCTCCCAGGCCGCCACGGTCTGCGCCGGCGTCAGTCCACCGATCCAGCTCCGGTCGAAGGCGCGCTCCTGCTCGTTCAGGGTCCACACCGACGGCGAGGGCCACACCCGGCCGAGGTCCGGGCGGGACGGGTCGAGCGCGCTGAGCGACCGGTCCAGCCGGGAGAGGTCCTCCGCCTCCAGGTCCAGCCGCGAGACCGCGGCGAGGATCCGCTCGCGTTCGCCCGGGAAGTGCGACAGCAGGTAGAGCAGGGCGAGGGTGAGCGGCGTGCCGATGTCCTCGCCGGCCAGCAACTCGAGGTAGACGTCCAGCCGGCTGCGTACGGCGCGGGTGAGCGGGCCGTCCAGGTCCGGGTACTCCGTCTCGGCCAGCAGACCCAGCAGGACGGCCAGGTACCCCTTGCGCTCGGTGCCGGCCCGCTCCAGGGCCGTCACGAGCGACGGCACCGCGGCCGGGGCGTCCGCGCTCGCCCGGCCGTCGTCCCACAGGGCGGCCACCAGGGCGTGAAAACGCGCGGGCACCTCGTCCGGCGCGGCGCGCACGAACCGCTCGGCGAGACCGACGGCCGGGGCATGAGCGGGGGCGGGGGCGGGGGAGACGGTCATCTGCGGTGTCCTTTCCTGGATCGGTGCGGCAGGCGCCGGCACCGCGCGCGATGCGCCACGCTTCCAGGGGCCGCAGGACCGCCGCATCTTCCGGGCTGCGCTCCTGCGCCCCGCGGACCCGCGGGCGGTCCGGCGCAGCAATCCGCAAGATGCGGGCGGCTCCGGGGGCGGCGGACGATACAGCCGGGCGCTCCGGGTGGTCCGGGAACCGGTCCCGCTGCGTGGGAGTCCGCCCGTGTTCCCCCGATTCCCGGCCGCCCGGCGGCCAGCCTCCGACGGAGCCCTCATGCGACCCTTCCGCATCGACATCCCGCAGGACCAGCTCGACCAGCTGCACCGGCGCCTGGACGCGACCCGCTGGCCGGGCGAGCTGCCCGGTGTCGGCTGGGACCGCGGGGTGCCGCTGGGGTACCTCAAGGAGCTCGTCGCGTACTGGCGCCACTCCTTCGACTGGCGCGCCGCGGAGGCCGAGCTGAACGCCCACCCGCAGTTCACCGAGGAGATCGACGGTGCCCGCGTGCACTTCCTGCACGTGCGCTCCCCCGAGCCCGACGCGACGCCGCTGCTGCTCACCCACGGCTGGCCGGGTTCCGTCGCCGAGTTCCTGGACGTGATCGGGCCGCTGAGCGACCCGCGGGCGCACGGCGGGGATCCGTCGGACGCCTTCCACCTGGTCATCCCGTCCATCCCGGGCTACGGGTTCTCCACGCTGCCCGAGGCGGGCTGGGACACCGCGCGGATCGCCCGCGCCTGGGCCGAGCTGATGGCCCGCCTGGGCTACGGCCGTTACCTCGCGCAGGGCGGCGACGCCGGAGCGGTGATCTCCCTGGAACTCGGCCGCACCGACCCCGGGCACGTCATCGGCGTCCACGTGAACATGCTGATGACCTTCCCCTCCGGTGACCCCGCCGAGCTGGCCGGTCTCGACGAGCGCGACCTGGAACGCCTGGGCGGACTGGCCCGCTTCGACGCGGAGCTCTCCGGTTACATGAAGCTGCAGCAGACCCGCCCGCAGACGCTCGCCTACGCGCTCACCGACTCCCCGGCCGGCCAGCTCGCCTGGATCGTGGAGAAGTTCCGGGACTGGACGGGCGCGACGGAGCGGCCCGAGGACGCGGTCGACCGCGACCGCCTGCTGACGAACGTCACGATCTACTGGCTGACGGCGACGGCAGGCTCGTCCGCCCAGTTCTACTACGAGGGCGCGGCCGGCGTGCGCGCCGCGGCGGCCGGGACCGTGCCGCCGCCGCTGACCGTGCCGGTGGGCGTCGCCGTCTTCCCCGACGACATCTTCGTCCCCGTCCGCAGCCTCGCCGACCGGGACATCCCCACCATCACGCACTGGACCGAGTTCGAGCGGGGCGGCCACTTCGCCGCGCTGGAACAGCCCACCGCGCTCACCGGCGACATCCGCGCCTTCGCCCGCACCCTGCGTCCCGTGGCCGCGGCGGCCTGACGGCACGGTGGGACGCGCCCCGACGGTTCGACAAGACAGACCTAGAGAGACGAGGCCCCGCATGACCGCCAGGACCGTGATCGACGTCTGGGTGGCCGACCTGACGTTCCCCGGCTACATGGACCGGCTCCACCGGCTCGGAGCCGAGTTCGAGAAGGCGCATCCCGAGTACCGGATCAACATCGAGGGCCGGGATTTCCGGCTGCTGTCCCAGCAGATCGCCCAGGCCGCGGACGCCGGGCGGCCGCCGGCGGTCGCGGAGTACTACTTCGCGGTCACCCAGGCGGCCCGGGACTCGCGCACCCGCGACGGCCGCCCCCTGTTCACCTCGGTGCAGAAGGCGATCGCCGGCCGCACCGAGATCCTCGGCGAGCCGGTGGTCGTCGACGACCTCCTGCCGGCCGTGCGCGAGCACTACTCGCCGGGCGGCGACCTCACCTCGATGCCCGCCGTGGTCACCGCCATGCTGATCTACGGCAACAAGACGGTCCTGGACCGGGCCGGTGTCACCTCCCTGCCCACGACGTGGGGCGGGATCGAGGCGGCCTGCGAGGCGGTGGCGGCCCTGCCGGACGGGCCCCCGCACGGCATCACCTGGGCCAACCACGGCCTGTTCTTCCAGCAGGCGCTCGCGGTGCAGGGCGGCGAGCTCGCCGACAACGCCAACGGCCGCGCGGGCCGGGCGAGCCGGCTGGACCTCGCCTCGCGGGAGATGCTCACCTGGGCCTCGTGGTGGCGCGAGCTGCACCGCAGGGGCCACTACCTCTACACCGGCAAGATCCCGGACTGGGAGGGCAACCTCAAGGCGTTCGCCGACCAGGACGTGGCGCTGCGCATCACCTCCTCCAACGACCTCAACTACATGGCGACGGCGGCGCGGAACGCCGGGTTCGAGATGTCCGTCGGCCGCTTCCCCCACCGCGACGGCGAGCCCTACGGGGGCAACATCATCGCCGGCACCTCGCTGTGGCTGGCGAACGGCCTCGACGAGGTCACCCAGGACGGCGCGCTGGCGTTCATGCAGTTCCTGAACAACCCGCGCAACGCCGCCGACCGGCACATCGCCTCCAGCTTCGTCCCGGTCACCCGCTCCTCCTACCGCCTGCTGGAGGAGGAGGGCTGGTTCGACGCGCACCCCCACCACCGCCTGGCCAGCGAGCAGCTCGGCTCCTACGCCGAGGGCGCGGGCGTGCCGCCGTGCCGCGGCGCCCTGTTCGGGGACTTCGCCGGTGCGCAGGACGTCATGACCCGCGCGATGGACGACGTGCTGCGGCGCGGTGCCGGGCCCGGCCGGCGGTTCGCCGAGGCCACCACCGAGGCCCAGGAGCTGCTCGACGCCTACGAGAAGGACCGGGTCGTCAACGGGGTGCGCAGCGCCGAGAGCCTGCGGGTGGAGTACTTCCGCGACGCGGAGGCCTACACCGGCGCCCAGTTGGAGAACGCGGTGAAGGGCACGTCGGACTAGGGTCTCTCGTTCGGATCGTGCCGGGCTCGCGGGGCCTGGTGCCGTGCCTCGCCGCGTCGTCGTCGGTTGCCGTGGCTCCGCCATGGCGCCCTCCTCCGCCTTGCGATGCACGGCACCGGGTCCCGCTCCCTGATCCGACCTGATCCAAACGAAAGACCCCAGGCCCGCCGCACGGGGAGAGCAGAGGGGGCGGACCGGCCGGTCCGCCCCCTCGGTGCTGTGCCGCCGGGCGCCGTGCCCGGCGGCCGGTGCCGTCTCAGGCCGCCCGGGTGATGCCGGCGACCCGGCGGCCGTCCTCTTGGTAGTAGTCGTCGAGCTCGACCGCCTGCCCGTCGAGGGCGACCCGCAGTTCGGCCAGGGCGCCGCGCAGTGCGGCGCCGACCGCCGGTACCCGGCAGGTGCCGGAGAGGTCCGCCAGGGCGCGGTAGCTCTCCAGCAGCCGGTCGCGCTGCTCAGGCGTGAGTGAGGTGTCGTTCGTCATGAAGTCGTGCCGCCTTCCACTTGGTCCGGGGCAGGCTGCCCGGCGGGGCGAGCTCCACCTGCGGCCGGATGCCGATCTCTCGCTTGAACTCCTCGGCGATGCGGGCGCACAGGGCTGCCGCCGCCTCGCCGGTGACGCCGCCCGCCTCGGCCTGGACATGGATGGTGTCGAGTCCGCGGACGGTGCGGATGGACGACCGGAACTCGCTGACTTCGGTGAAGGCGCGCAGCACGTCCTCGATCATCACCGGGGTGACGGAGACTCCCCGGATCTTGCGCATGTCGTCGACGCGCCTGAGGATGCCGCCGTCGAGGAAGTCCCAGGTCCGGCCGCAGCCGCAGTCGGTGTAGGGCCGCTTGACCACGATGTCCTCGGTCCAGTGGCGGAAGAGGTGCATGCCCTCGCGGTACAGGCCGGTGGTGACGCGCACGCCCTCCTCGCCGTAGCCCACGGGTTCCTTCGTCCGCGGGTGCAGCACCTCCTCGATGACCGTCGGCTCGTTGATGTGGCAGGCGCCGCGCCGCGCGGGGCACTCGAACATGAAGACCGCGCCGAACTCGGTGGTCCCCGCGGCGTTGAACACGCGGGCGCCGAAGGCCTGCTCGATGGTGCGGGTGGTGAAGTCGGAGCGCGGCTCGGCACCGGCCAGGATGATCCGCACGCCCGCGTCACGGGCGAGGTCCACGCCCATCTCGCGCGCGGTCTCGATCAGCCGCATGGCATAGCTGGGGGTGAGGCCGAGGACCTCGATCCGGTGGTCGACGAGCAGCCGGATCACCGCCTGCGAGTCCAGGCCGCCGGCGGGGAAGACGGTGCAGCCGATGCGTTCCAGGGCGTAGTGCATGCCCCAGAAACCGGCGAACAGGCCGTACCCGAAGGCCACCAGGCCCTTGTGGTGGGCGCGCACCCCGTTGGCGTACAGGGCCGTGCAGAACGTGTCCGTGATCCACTTCCAGTCGCGTTCGGTGTCGAACGTGCGCACCGGCGGGTTGCCGCTGGTGCCGCTGGTCTGGTGGTGGCGCACGCCGCGCACCGGGTCGAGCGAGGGCCAGGTGCCGTAGGGCGGTACCGCCCGCTGGGAGGCGAGCAGGTCCGCCTTGTACAGCAAGGGCATGCGTTCGGTGTACTCGGTCATCGAGGTGATGCCCTCGGGGATCCGTTCGGCCCAGAAGGGCGAAGTGCGCCGGGCGTGGTCCAGGGCGCGCCGCAGCCGGCGCCACCGCCACTGCTCCAGCTCCTCGCGGGGCATGGTCTCCGCTGTGCCGTTCCAGTACTCCACGTCGCCTCCGGGAAATGCGTGACGCCAACGCCGAAAGCCCATCACGGGCGCGGCCGGCCGCACATCTCGTTGCGTGCCCTCTTCGCGGCCGCCCGCTACGCCGCCGTGGCGTGGCCGTGCGCGGCGGAGAACCGCCGTACCGCGTCGAGGAAGCCGGAGACGATCCGCAAGCCGTGGTCGGTGCGGAAGCTCTCCGGGTGGAACTGGACGGACTCGATGGGCAGGGTGCGGTGCCGCAGCCCCATCACATAACCGTCGTCGGCGGAGCGGGCGGTGACCTCCAGGCACGCCGGCACGGTCGTCTCGGGCACGATCAGCGAGTGGTACCGGATCGCCGAGAACGGGTCCGGCAGCCCGGTGAACAGGCCCCGTCCGTCGTGCCGGACGGGGCTGGCCTTGCCGTGCACCAGCCGCCGGGCCGGGACCACTTCAGCCCCGTAGGCCCGGCCGATGGCCTGGTGGCCGAGGCAGACGCCGAACAACGGCAGCCTCCCGGCGAAGGCCCGCACGATCTCGACGTGCCCGGAGTCGTCCGGATGCCCGGGACCGGGGCCGAGCAGGATCGCGTCGGGCAGGCACCGTTCGACGTCCGCCAGGCGCAGCGCGTTGGAGCGCACCATGACCGGTTCGGCTCCGGCGGACATCAGGTACTGGCGCAGGATGTCGACGAAGCTGTCGAAGGCGTCGACCACCAGGACGCGCGGCCGCGGGGCGCGGCGCGCTCCCGTCGCGGCGGGCGGGGGCGTCACAGCAGCTCCTTCCCGGTGACCGCCCAGTGGGCGGCACTCATCTTGGCCAGCGTCTCGCGCCACTCGCTCGCCGGTTCCGAGTCGGCGACGACGCCCGCCGAGGCGCGCGTGCGGTAGACGCCGTCGTGGTGGAAGAGGGTGCGGATGCACAGGGCGAGGTTGGTGTACCCCCCGACGTCGATCACGCCGAGCGCGCCCGCGTACAGGCCGCGGCGGCTCTTCTCCAGGGTCTCGATGATCTCCATGGCGCGGATCTTGGGCGTACCGGTCATGGTGCCGGCCGGGAACAGGGCGGCGACGGCGTCGAAGACATCCGTGCCGGTCTCCGCCCGGCCGGTCACGGTCGACACCAGGTGCAGCACGTGGGAGTAGCGCTCGACGGCGAACTCGTCGGGGACCTCCAGGGAGTCCGCCCGGGCGATCCGGCCGATGTCGTTGCGGCACAGGTCCACCAGCATGGTGTGCTCGGCGATCTCCTTGGGGTCCGAGCGCAGCCGCCGCGCGCCCGCCTCGTCGTCGCCGAGGCGCGGCACCGTCCCGGCGATCGGCCGCATGGTGACGGTGCCCCGCTCGATCCGTACGAACAGCTCCGGGCTCGCGCCGATGACGCGCTGTCCGCCGACGCTCGCCAGGTACATGTACGGGGAGGGGTTGCGGCGGCGCAGCCGCCGGTAGACGCCGACGGGGTCGGCGCCGGAGCGGAGGGCCAGTTCGTGGCCGATCTGCACCTGGTAGATGTCGCCGACCGCGATGTGCTCCAGGCACCTCTCCACGTCGCGGCGGAACGTCTCCGGGTCGGTGTCGTCGCTCACCCGCGCCTCGGGGACGACGTCCGCGACGGGCTCGGGCCAGCTGTGTTCGGCGTCCTCCAGCAGCGCGGTGAGCTCCCGGGCGTCCGGCGCCGGCCAGGCGTCGGACTCGTGCAGCAGCAGCTCGGTCCGGTCCTCGGCGGCGTCCCGGACCACCAGGCCCCGGTGGAGGACGAGCTGGACGTCGGGCAGCCCGGGGCGCTGTTCGATGAGGCGGGGCAGGTCCTCCACGTAGCGGGCGGTGTCGTAGCCGAAGTAGCCGAGGAAGCCGAACCGGAACCGGGCGTCCGATCCCGGCGCGTCGAACAGCGCGCGGGCACCGCGCAGCAGCGGCCACAGGCCGGCGGGGGCGCGCAGCCGCAGGGTGCCGTCGGTGTCCTCGGTCACCAGCGGGCGGATGCGCTCCAGCAGCGGCTCGCGCAGCGCGGGGACGCCCTCGACGCGGACGGCCCCGTCGGTGACCGCCACGGACAGCAGCGCCCCGAAGCCCAGGAACTGGTAGCGGCACTCGCGGATCGGGCCCGCCGCGGATTCGAGCAGGTACACGTCGTCGGCGCCGAAGCGCCCGGCCAGGGCCCGGTAGGCGGGCAGCATCGGCACCCGGGGCAGCGGGTGCGTCCGGGTGGTCACACGGACCGCGGCCGGTGCCGGGCGCGGATCGGTCATCAGGGGGTCCTTCGGTTCAGGTGGTGATCGCGTAGCGGTGGGCGACCTGCCGGGCGGTGACGGTCGCGTGGTCGGGGACCGCGCGCAGGTCGAGCACCCGGGCCGCCTTCCAGCTCACGAAGGAACCGGTGTGGGTCACCGGGTCCAGGGCGGTGTCGACGACGACCCGGGCCGAGGCACCGGTCAGCGCGCGCAGCCGCCGTACCACGGCGTCGGCGGTGGCGTCCGGGTCGGCGACCGCGGGCAGCAGGTCCATGCGGACGGTGATCTCGTCGCCGCCGCCGCTCGCGCGCTCGACGACCACCTGGTAGCCCAGGCATCCGCGCACTCCGTCGAGGACCGCGCTCTCCAGCTGGCCCGGGTACAGGCGGGTGCGGCCCAGCGCGATGCGGTCGGCGATCCGGCCCACGACCTCGATCTCGGGTCCCGGAAGCGGTGCGCCGGGTGGCGCGGGGGTGATGCGGACCAGGTCCCCGGTGCGGTAGCGGATCAGGGGCTTGATGCCGTCGACGAGCATGGTCAGGACGAGTTCGCCCTCGCCGGTGTCGCCGAGTGCCCTGCCGCTGTCCGGATCGATCACCTCGGCCAGGTAGTTGGGCACCGACAGGTGGAGCCGGCCGGTGTCGGCTCCCGTGGCGATGCACAGCGCCTCCTGGGAGCCGTACAGCGCGGGGCGCACGACGGCCCGGGGCCACACGGTGGAGACGTTGGCGGCGAACTGCGGCGTGCAGATCTCGCCGAGCACCAGGAACAGCTTCACCGGCAGCCGCGCGAGGTCGTAGCCGTAGTGCAGCGCGGCCTTGGCCAGGCTCAGGCACAGGGCGGGTGCGCAGACGACGACCTCGACGCCGAGCTCCTCGATCAGGCGCAGCGCCTTGCGGAAGCCCACCCGCGGGGACTCGGGCCAGATCTTGACGTGGCAGGCTCCCAGCGAAGCGGTGACGGCGGTGAACACGTCACCGAAGGCGTAGAGTTCGGACGGCCCCATCAGGCCGACGACGGGCATGCGGTCGCCGAAGTGCGCGCGGAACAGCCGCCGCCAGGACTCCTCGACGGCCGCGTTGGACGTGGCGATGTCCTTGGGGCCGCGCGGGCAGGGCGTGGCGGTGCCGGTGGTCCCGTTGGTCTCGTAGTAGACGCTCGCCTCGCTGACCGGGCCCGACAGCACGTCGTGCATCTCGCGGCGCAGGTCGTCCTTGGTGGTGAAGGGCAGCGCCGTCAGGTCCTCGGGGGTGACGCCGTCGATGTCCACACCGGCCAGGTGGCACCGGTAGAACGGGGAGCGGTCGGTCACGTGGCGCAGCACGGTGGTCAGCTGCCGCGCGCGCCAGCGGGCCAGTTCGGACTCGGTGAGTACGCCGTCGTAGAAGGAGCGGCTGACCTTGTGGTACTCGGCGAGGAAGTCGGTGAGGCTCCGGCCGGGAGCGGGGGCGCGCAGCGCGGGGGTCATGCCGGCACCTTCATCTCGTTCAGGGCGAGGCCGACGCGTTCGTTGACGTCACCGGCGGCCAGCAGGTCGTCGCGTCCGGTCAGCCGGCGGTGCTCGTCGAGGAGCTGGATCATGTCGACCATGCGGCGGATCAGACGCTCGACGTTCTTCAGTCCCTCGTCGTCCCGCAGGGCGTCCCCGCGGTGCAGCGCGTGCACCGTCGCGGGGAACCCGCTGCCCACCAGGATCATCCGGTTGAGCAGCGCGTTGGCGGTGAGCTGCGCCCACACCTCGCCGGCGCTGTAGCGGCGGGCGACGGAGATGACGCCGGCGACCTTGTTGCTCAGCGGCCGGTCGAAGCGCAGGTAGCCGACGCCGGCCCGCTCGATGAACGTCTGCATCAGGCTCGCGGTGCCGAAGCCGTGCACCGGGGCGGCGAAGACGATGCCGTCCGCCTCGATCATCTTGCGCACCACGGCGGGCACTCCGTCGGCCACCGCGCAGGGCACGGGGCGGTCGTTGCAGTCGCCGCACGGTCCGCAGCGCTCCATCCGGATGTCACGCAGGTCGACGGTCTCGAACGCGACGCCGCGCTGCTCGGCGATCGCGGCCGCGTACCGGAGGACGTCGGCCGTGTTGCCGTCGCGCTCCGATCCGTTGACGGCGAGGATCTTCAGAGGATGCGTCATGGGATGTCTCCTTCGCGCGGCCGTGGGATCCCCGAAATCGTCATGTCGCCGCCTGCGCCGACGCATCTTCGTAAGTGCTCGGCGCCACCGGCGCCCCGGAAGCGGTGGCGAGGGCCGTCCGGCGCGGGTCCCTGCGCCGCGAACTCAGCACGCAGGAAGATGCGGGCAGTGGTCCCGCCTGCGAGCCTGGGCCAAAATCACTCGCCGACGAATCAGGGAGTTCACGTGGCGAAGCCCACGACCACCGACCAGTATGCGGGGCTCGGCGAGCTCACTTTGTCCCGAGTGTTCGACGCGCCGCGCGAGTTGGTGTTCAGGGCCTTCATCGAACCGGAGCAGTTCGTGAAGTTCTGGGGCCCTGCGGGTACGACGATCGAGCCGTCCAGCGTCACCATCGAGCCCTGGGCCGGCGGACGTTTCGAAAGCACCGCCGTGGCGGACGCGGACGCCACCGAGTACCCGATGAAGTGCACCTTCCTCGCGGTGGTGGAACCGGAGTTGCTGTCCTACACCGACGCCGCGTCGGGGATCTCCTCCAGCATGGTGTTCACCGATCTCGGCGACGGCAGAACCCGGACCTCGGTCTTCCAGGCCCGGGGACGGGTGCCGTCACATCCCTGACGCCCCTCCCCCGGCGCCCTCCTGCCCGGCCCTTCGGGACCGGAGACCCGAAATCGAATGCGCAAGCGAAGAGATGCGGCCTTAGTGGCCGAAAAACGATGCTGGAGCGGCCGATCGAACACAGGAGGTAGCCGCTATGACGGCACTCGGGACCAGGTCCCCCGTGGAAGCGCGCGAGAAAAGACGGATCGCGAACCTGGACGGGGTGCGCGGGATCTGCGCGATGATCGTCGTCTTCACCCATGTCGCATTCAGCACCGGAGTGGTCCTCGGCTCCGAGTCCGGGCCGCCGCAGAAGGGCATCTGGTCCATTCTGGCGGTCGGCCTGGAGGTGGGGCTGGGGCCCTTCTTCATCCTGTCCGGCATGCTGCTGTACAAGCCTTTCGCGCGCGCCACCCTGCGCGGCACGCCCAAGCCCTCCCTGGGCCCGTTCTTCCTGCGGCGCGGTCTGCGGCTCATGCCCGGCTACTGGCTGCTGACCGCCTTCTGCCTGCTGTTCCTCAACTACACCAGCATCGACTCGGTGTGGTACGTGCTGCGTCCGCTGCTGCTGATGCAGGACTACGACTACGTGTGGTACGCGGGCATGGACCCGACTTGGACCATTCCGACCGAGGCGCAGTTCTACCTCGCCCTGCCGCTGCTCGCGCTGCTGATGAACCGGCTGGCCAAGGGTGTCGACGACCCGGCGCGCAAGGTGCGCCGGATGATGATCCCGCTGGGCGTCATGGTGGTCATCGGCTGGGTCTTCGCCGGGTACATGCACATGGAGCACCTCGGTCCCTGGCCGCCCCAGTACTGGTGGCCGTTCAGCCGCCTCGGCCTGTTCGCGGTCGGCATGGGGCTGGCGATCCTGTCGGTCAGGGCGGAGCAGTCGCCGCAGTCGCCGCCGGGCCTGTACCGCGCCGCCGCCAAGCGGCCCGGCCTGTTCTGGCTCGGCGCGCTCGCCTCCTACCTCGTGGTGTGCGCGGCCCCGCTGGGCAACCCCGGAACGTGGGACTACGGAAGCCCCCAGTTCGCGCTCGTCCAGCACCTGGCCTTCCTCGCCTTCGCCTTCCTGCTGATGGTCCCGCTGGTCGCCCCGAAGGCCAGCACGCCGCTGATGGACGCGGTGCTGTCCAACCGCCCCACCCGCTTCCTCGGACGTATCTCCTACGGCCTGTACCTGTGGCACTTCGTCGTGATGTACCTCTGGTTCCGCAGTGGCAGCATCTTCGGCGCTCCGCCCGTGCCGGCCTCCATGCTGATCGGAAGAGTCGGCTTCTGGGAGATGTTCGGCGTGGTCGTCGTCGGCACCATCGCGATCGCGACGGCGAGTTACTACTTCCTCGAGCGTCCGCTGATGCGCGCCGGCGAGAGGTGGATAGCCAAGCGGGAGGCCGCGCGCACCGCGCGCGCCGACGGCCCGGGCGGGCTGCGGCCGCAGCAGCAGGAGCGGCCCGCCTCCGTGGTCTGACCGCCCGCCGGGGCGGCGCGGCCGGTCCGCCCCCGGCCCGCGCCGCCCCCGTCGGCGCCGGGTCCGCCTGCAGGTCCCGCCGCCCCGGCCCCCTCCGCCCTACGACGCCGTGAGGCGCGCTCACCCACTGCCCCGACGGCGTGACAGGCGCCCCCGCCCGCCGCACCGGGTCCCGCCCCGGGCACCTCCAAGGACGGGGGCCGGGACCCGGCCCGCGGGGAGCCACGCACCCGACGCCGCGGGCCCGCACCACCGGCGGGGCTTCCTTCCACCGGCGTCCCCCGGCCTTGGGGACCAACGGAACAGCCGGTATCGCCCGGCCGTCCGGGTACGAGGCGCGTACGGCGTCGGCCTTGACGGCCGGGCGCCGACCTCCGCACGTCCAGCCGGGCCGACCCGGACGCCATCGCCCACGAGCTCGACCGCCGTCCACGTGGAACCCACGGCTACCGCACTCCGGCGGAGGTCTACGCCGGCCTTCCGAACAGCGGTGATGCGCTGACCGCTTGAGCTCGCCGTCGTTTGCCGGCGGGCAGTCGGTGGTCCGCCCCGATTGCGGTGGGCGGGCTCGGCGCGCGGACCAGGGTGTGTTCCGCCCACGGCGTCAGGCGCGGCCCTCCAGGCGGTGGGCGCGGGCGATGAGATGGCGGCGCTCGGGGGTGCTGGTGGTGCGGCGGGCTGCCTCGCGGTAGGCGTCCGCCGCGGTCTTGTGTTCTCCGAGCAGTTCCAGCAGGTGGGCACGGGTCGCGAGCAGCCGGTGGTGACGCGTCAGGTGCTTGTCGCCCTCCAGCTCCCTCAGCAGGCCGAGGCCGGCGGCCGGGCCGTGGACCATGGCCACAGCGACGGCGCGGTTGAGGTCGACCATCGGGTTTGGCCCGAACTGCCGCAAGAGGTCGTACAGCGCGAGGATCTGCGGCCAGTCGGTCGCGTCGGTGTCCTCGGCCTCGTCGTGCACGGCCGCGATGGCCGCCTGCAGCTGGTACGGGCCGACCTGGCCGCACGGCAGGGTCCGGCTGATCAGAGCGACTCCCTCGGCGATGAGCCGGCGGTCCCACCGGCCGCGGTCCTGTTCCGCCAGCGGCACCAGTTCCCCGGACGGGCCGGTGCGGGCGGGGCGGCGGGCGTCCGTCAGCAGCATCAGCGCGAGGAGTCCGGCGGTTTCGGTGTCGTCGGGCACCAGGCGGTGCAGCATCCGGGTGAGCCGGATCGCCTCCGCGGACAGTTCCGGCGCGGTCAGGTCAGCGCTGCTGGTGGTGGTGTAGCCCTCGTTGAAGACGAGGTAGAGCACGTGCCGCACCGCGGCCAGCCGTTCGGCGAAGTCGGCCCCTTCCGGCATGGCCAGGGAGGTGCCGGAGGCCTTGATGGTCTGCTTGGCGCGGCTGATGCGCTGGGCCATGGTCGCCTCGGGGACCAGGAAGGCCGAGGCGATCTGTGGGGTGCTCAGGCCGCCGACCGCGCGCAGGGTCAACGCGATCCGGCTGGCCGGGGACAGCGCGGGGTGGCAGCACAGGAACAACAGGGCCGGCGAGTCGTCCCGGTCCGTGGAGGGTACGGCGTCGGCGGCGTGACTGAGCAGCTCCGCCTGGGGGGTGGCCAGCGCGAGGGTTTCCTCGCGGCGCCGCCGGGCGCTGTCGCTGCGGATCTGGTCGACCAGCTTGCGGGAGGCGACGGTGACCAGCCAGCCCCGGGGACTGTCCGGCACCCCCTCGTCGGGCCACTGCAGGGCGGCGGCCAGCAGCGCCTCCTGGACCGCGTCCTCGCACGCGTCGAAGACGCCGTAGCGGCGTACGAGCGCGCCGAGGACCTGCGGAGCCAGCTCGCGCAGCAGGTCCTCGACGGCGTGGCGCACGGCGGTCACACGTCCGCCGCGGACTCGTGCAGCACCGGCCACAGCTCCACCGGCTCCACATCGGCGAACGGCATGTCCGCGGCGATCTCCTGCGCCCGCTGCAGGCTGTCGCAGTCCAGCACGTAGAAGCTGGCGATGTACTCCTTGGTCTCCAGGTACGGGCCGTCGGTGACCGCCGGGGCGCCGTCCTTGCGGCGTACGAGCTGAGCGTTGGCAGCGTCCGCCAGGCCGTAGGCACCCAGCAGTTCACCGCTTTCGCGGTACTTCTTGTTGAACGCCTCCTGCTTGGCGATCGCCTCCGGCCACTCCTCGGCCGGGAAGGAGTCCCACTTGGCCTGGTTGCCGTAGATCATCGCGACGTACTTCATCTCGGGTGTCCCCTCCATACCGCGCGCCCCGTCGGCGCGCTGTCACCCCTTGGTCGGAGCGGGAAGCGGGTCCTCGACATCCGACGACGACATTCTTCGAGATTTTTCCACGCCACCGTTGACCAGCCCGAACACTGGAGCGACACAAGCGGTCGATCCGCAATCTGGCTCCACGCCGGCGCTGACCCGGTGCCCTGGTGAAGTGCCGGGCCCAGTCGTCGCGGCCGTCGTCGTCCTCGTCCGGTTCGGGCGTGTCCGGGTCGCGCGGCGGGCGCGGCTGCTCCAGGTACGAGTACCGCTTGCCCTCCGGCGTCCTCGGCAGCGCCACCAGGTCCCCCGGCAGCGCCGGGCCCGCCCGCCGGGCCGCCTTGGCGACCGTGGTGTGCAGCCGCTCCTCCGCGATGCGGCGGACGCAACCACCTGGCCCCGGGGGCCGTGGATCTTTCACGGAGCGCCTGCCCGGTGCTGATCACTCGTGCTGCCGGATCACGACAGCCCGGCCATGACCGACCTCACCGGTACCGGCTGTTGCGTTGGTCCCCAAGGCCGTCCCCGGCGGCCGGCGGCCGTCCGACCGTGACCGGGAGCTCGTCGTGGCCCGGGACGACGAGCCGGTCGCGGAGCGTGGGAGTCCCGGCAGGAGCGAGGCCGGGGAACCGGGCGAGCAGCCTGGGCAGCGCGAGCCGTGCCTCCAGCCGGGCGAGCGGCGCCCCCAGGCAGAAGTGCGCCCCGGCACCGAAGCTGAGGGGCTGCACGTCCGGGCGGGCCGGATCGAACCTGTGCGGCTCGGGAAAGCGCCGCGGATCCCGGTTCCCGGCGGCGAGCAGGACGAGCACCTTGGTGCCCGCCGGCACGCGCGTGCCCAGCAGGTCCACCTCCGTGCCGGCGATGCGGCTGGTGGCGTGGACCGGCGGAGCGATCCGCAGCGTCTCCTCCACGTATCCGGCGGCGAGGTGCGGGTCGTGGGGCAGCCGGGCGGCCCACTCGGGGTGCGCGAACGCCAGTTGCAGGCCCTGGCCGAGGAGGTGGGTGGTCGTGTCGAAGCCGGCCGCGAGCAGCAGCACGAGGTTGCCGACGAGTTCGTCCTCGGTGAACCGCTCGCCGTCGTTGTCATGGGCCTGGACCAGCGCGCTGATCAGGTCGTCCGCGGGCCGACGGCGCCGTCGGCCGACCAGCGCGGTGAAGTAGGCGGCGAGTTCGTCCATCGCGCGGTCCGCGGGGGCCAGGTCCGAGGCCCGGCTGACCCCCTCCAGCGCGACGGTGACGTGCTCGACCGCGGTGCGGAACCAGATCCGGTCGTCGTCGGGCACTCCCAGCATCGCGCCGATCACCGCGACCGGCAGCCGGTAGGCGAACTCCGCCATGAAGTCGACCGGGGCGCCGTCACCGCCGAGGCGGGCCATGCGGTCGAGCAGCCGGTCGGTCATCCGGACGATCGCCGGTTCGAGGCCGGCCACTCTGCGGGGCGTGAACGCCGCGCTCATCAGGCGGCGCATGCGGGAGTGGTCCGGCGGGTTGGTGTAGAGGACGGAGTTGGTGAAACCACGCAGCGAGGAATGGGAACGCCAGTTCGGGTACAGCGCGTCGTGGCTCGCGGCGTCCTGGACCAGGAGCCGCGGCTCGCGCAGGGCGCGGGAGCACTCGGCGTAGCCGACGGCGGCCATCAGCCCCGGTTTGACCGGGACCAGACCTCCGTGCGCCCTGAGGGCGTCGTAGAGCGGGTAGGGGTCCCGGCGGCCCTCGGGGGACACGAGTGCCGTCATCACCTCGCGGGGTCGCGGCGGCACGGACACGGTCATCGGCATCTCCTGGCGAGCGCGTGAGCGGGCCCCCACGGCCGGTGCAGCGGCCCGCGGTTCATCGGGGTGGGAAGGTGTCGCCCTGCCGCACGGCCAGTTCGAGGATGGACAGGGCGCCGGCGGGGTGCACCGCGACGACGGCGAGCCCGCATTCCCCGGCGAGCGCGGACAGTTCGGTGACCCCGCGTTCCTTGCCGCCGTAGTAGGCGAGCATCCGCAGGTCCATCGCAGTGCCCGGCGACTCGCCGTCGGCGCCGATCCGTTCCACGACGAACACCCGGCCGCCGGGGCGCGCGGCCTGCGCGCAACGGCGCAGGATGGCCCGCGCCTCGGCGTCGGCCCAGTCGTGGACCACCGAGGAGAGCAGGTAGCCCGAGGCCCCCGCGGGCAGCGGTTCGAAGAAGCTGCCCGGTACGGCCTCCCCGCGGTCGGCGAGCCCCGCCCCGGCGAGGGCCGTGTGCGCCTGCCGGGCCGCGTGCGGGAGGTCGACGACGGTGCCACGCAGCCGCGGGTGGGCCTGGAGCAGCGCGATCAGCAGCGATCCGTCGCCGCCGCCGACGTCGACCACGTGGTCCAGCGTCCCCCAGTCGTAACCGGAGACGATGTCCGCCCTGCGGGCGGCGGCCAGGTCCGCGCTCATCCGCGTGTCGAAGGAGGCGGCGCGCTCGACGTCCTCGCCCAGGTCCTCCCAGAACGTGCGGCCGAACTGCAGCGGGAAGGCGGCCTCGCCGGTGCGGACACTGTGCAGCAGATGGACGAAGGAGAGTTCCGCGCGGCCGACGGCGCCCTCGGTGTCGAGCATGGCGCACAGACCGGCGGGGTGGTCGGATCGCAGCGGTTCGCCCAGTTCGGTCAGGGTGTAGCGGCCCGAGTCGTCCCGCTCCAGCACTCCCTTGCGAGCGAGGTGCCTGAGGACCCGGTCGAGCGCGTCCTCGTCGGCGCCGACCGCCTCGGCCAGCCGCGGCGCGGTGTGCGGTGTCCTGGCGAGGTGGTCGGCGACGCGCAGGGTGGCGGCCACGCGTATCGTCATCGGGGTCGCCAGATGGGCCATGGCCCACAGTCTCGCCCCGGCGTCGTCCCTGCCGGCCACCACGTCTCCCTCCGCATGCCACGGTGTGCGCGACCGGCCCGGCGGGCCGGTCGTGGCCTCATCGTCACGAGGCGGCGGAGGAGCCCGCATCTCCCAGCGTGCGCACTTCCACGGCGGTTCACCGACTTCGCGCGTAGCGGCCGAAGTCGCGCTTGACGCGTCCTGACCACCCTCCAATAATCAACTGACTCGTTAATCAAACAGCCAGTTAACTACCGACTGGAGGGCGGCAATCGTGACAACCGGCGGGGTAACCAAGGCCGGACGCCGGGAGTGGCTGGGGCTTGCTGTGCTCGCCCTGCCCACCTTCCTGGTCTCCTTCGACATCTTCGTGCTCCTGCTCGCCCTTCCGCAGCTGAGCGCGGACCTGGGCGCGGACGGCAACGAGCAGCTGTGGATCATGGACATCTACGGCTTCACGCTGGCGGGCTTCCTGCTCACCATGGGCACCCTCGGCGACCGGATCGGCCGCCGCAAGCTGCTGCTCATCGGCGCGACCGTGTTCGGCATCGCCTCGGTCACGGCGGCGTTCGCCACCAGCCCCGGGCTGCTGATCGCGGCCCGGGCCGTCCTCGGCATCGCCGGCGCCACCCTGGCCCCCTCGACCCTGGCGCTCATCAGCACCATGTTCCGCGACGACAAGCAGCGGGCCTCGGCCATCGGCATCTGGGGCGGCATGTTCACGCTCGGTGCCATCATCGGCCCGGTCCTGGGCGGCGTCATGCTGGAGGCCTTCTGGTGGGGCTCGGTGTTCCTGCTGGGCGTACCGGCCATGGTCCTCCTCCTCGCGGTCGGTCCGGCCGTCCTTCCCGAGTTCCGTGACACCAAGGCCGGCCGGGCCGACGCGCTCAGCGTCGTGCTGTCACTCGCCGGCATCCTGCCGCTGATCTACGGCATCAAGGAACTGGCCCGTACCGGCTGGGAGCCGCTGCCGCTCGCCTCGCTGGTGGCCGGCCTCGTCTTCGGCACGCTCTTCCTGCGCCGTCAGCGCCGGCTGAGCGACCCGCTCGTGGACCTGAAGCTGTTCTCCAACGGGGCCTTCAGCGTGACGCTGGGCAGCCTGCTGACCTACAGCCTGGTGGGCGGCGCGACCATGCTGTTCGCCTCCCAGTTCTTCCAGCTGGTCGGCGGTCTGTCCACTCTCCGGTCGGGGCTGGCGATGCTGCCCGGCATGGCCGCCGCCACGGTGGCGTTCGCCATCACCCCGGCCATCGCGGCCAAGGTCCGCCCCGCCTACCTGATCTCCGGCGGCATGGTGGGCACCGCGATCTGCATGGTCGTCTTCACCCAGGCCACCAGTGTCACGACCCTGGTCGTCGGGTTCGCCGTGTTCTCCTTCTGCGGTGCGCCGCTGGTGGCGCTCGGCACCAACCTGGTGATCGCCAACGCCCCGATGGAGAAGGCGGGTTCGGCGGGCTCGCTGGCGCAGATGTGCAACGAGTTCGGCTCCGCCCTGGGCATCGCGGTCGTGGGTACCGTCGGCAGCGCCGTCTACCGCCACCAGATCCACGACGCGATCCCGGCCGGCGTCCCGGCCGCGATCACCGAAGCGGCCCGCGACAGCCTCGCCGGCGCGGGCGCCGCCGTGGCCGGTGCGCCGGAGCGCCTGCGCACGGCGGTCCTGTCCCCGGCGCAGGAGGCGTTCACCGCTTCGCTGCACGCCGTCACCGGCATCGGTGCCGTGCTGCTGGCCGGCGTCGCCGTCCTGATCGCGGCGAAGCTGCGGCACGTGCCGCCGGTCGGCCAGGAGGAGCCCGGCCCCGCGAAGGCCCCCGTCGCGCAGGAGCCCTCCGACGCGCCCGTGCCGGAGACGGCACGCGTCTGATCCCGCCCTGCGGACACGCGGCGAGGCGGCCCCGGCATTGCCGGGACCGCCTCGCCGTCGGGTGTTCCCAGGTCCGCGCCGCACCGCGCGGGGCGCCCGCGGGGGCGGGCCCCGGCCCGCCCCCGCCGCCGGTCACCGGCTGCCGGCAAGCACCTTGCGCAGCGTCTCGGCGAACGGGGCGCTGTGCGTCAGGAAGCCCTGGTGGTCGCCGGGGAAGTCCACGACCTCCGCGCCCGCGCTCTGCGCGAGCGCGAGGCTCGCCCGGTGGATCGCCGTGTCCCGGGACGCCTCGCCCGCCGCGCAGACGACGCGGGTCGGTGCGCCCTTCAGCGCCTCGGCGTCCGGGACGTAGCGGCTGAACGGCAGCATCACGTGGCCGACGAAGAACTCGGCGTTCGCCGCCATCCGCCCCATCATCTCCATCATCTCCGGGCTCATGCCGCCCATGTCCGGACCCGGGGCGCCCTGCGGGCCGGGACCGGCCTCCGGGGCACCCTGCGGGCCGGGACCGGCCTCCGGGGCACCCTGCGGGCCGGGACCGGCCTCCGGGGCGCCCTGCGGGCCGCCGTCCCCGGCCTCCGCCCCCGCGATGAACTTCTGCATCGCGGGGCCGACGCCTGCGGCACGGTAGGTGTCGTGCACGTCCTGGAAGTGCTCGCGCCAGCGCGCGCGGTCCTCCAGCAGCTCCATCACCGGCGGCTCGTGCGCCACCAGGGTGCGCACCTGCTCGGGGTGACGGACGACCAGGTCCAGTCCGACCAGGGCTCCACCGCTGCTGGCGAACACGTGGGCCGGCTCCTGCCCGAGGGCCGCCAGCAGGCGGTGCGCGTCATCGCTGTACACCTCGACCCGCTGCTCCTCGGGGGCGCCCTCCAGGGAGCTGCGGGAGTTTCCGCGGGGGTCGAAGCGCACGACGGTGTACTCGTCGGCGAGCGCCTCGGCGATCCCGGAGTAGATGGCGGCGTCCGTGGGACCGCCGCAGATCATCAGCAGAACGGGACCCTGGCCGCTGACCTCGTAGTGCAGCGTCGCGCCCGGAACCCGCAGGCTTTCCACCTTCGTTACAGACATCGAGTCATCCTCTCGGTTTCGACCTGGTCGGCCCGGCGGCGCCGGACCGGGAGTGCCGTGTGTTGCTGAAGAGCGTGTCGTGGGAACCGGTCCGGCCGACCGGGGACCAGCCTTCCCGGACGCGCGCCGCCGCACCTGCCCGACGAGCCGTCGGGCACGTGGCCGCACGGGGCCTTCGCCACCCCGCGACGTCCCTTGACGCACGTGCGCCCGGGAAGACACAATCAACCATACAGTTAATCAATCGGTAGGTTGAATGAGAGATGGCAAATGACGAACTCAGCAACACGTTCTCAGCCCTAGCGGACCCCACCCGCCGGGCGATCCTGACGCGTCTGGCAGCCGGCGAGGCGACGGTGAACGAACTGGCCGAGCCCTTCGACATCAGCCTCCAGGCCGTCTCACGGCACCTGAAGGTGCTCGAGCGGGCGGGACTGATCACCCGGGGCCGCGACGCCCAGTGGCGTCCCTGCCGCCTCGAGGTGGCGCCGCTGGGCACCGCCGCGGAATGGATCGAACGTCAGGCGCAGGTGTGGCAGTCGCGGCTGGACCGCCTCGACCAGCACCTGCAGAGCACCCAGGACCGACGACGAAAGGCACAGCAATGACCCTGCAGGACACCGCCGACAGCGACCTCGGAGAACTCACCCTCACCCGCGTGTTCGACGCTCCCCGTGAACGGGTCTTCCGGGCGTTCGTCGAGCCTGAGCAACTGGCCCGGTTCTGGAGCCCGGCCGGGACGTCGCTCCCGGTGGAGAAGATCAGGATCGACCCGCGTCCGGGTGGTGTCTTCGAGACGGTCATGGTGTCCGACGCCGACGGTACGGAGTACCCGATGAGCGCCACCTTCATCGACGTGGTCGAGCCCGAGAAGATCGCTTTCACCGTGGCCGCCACGGGCCTGGTGTCGACCATGACCTTCACCGAGACCGACGGCAGGACCGAACTGGTCGTGCACCAGACCCGTGTCCCGGCGATGTTCCGCAGCCCCGAGGCGGTCGCCGGCCTGCACAGCAGCTTCGACCGGCTCGTCCAGCACCTGGCACAGGCCGCCTGAGCCGCGGGCCCCGCACGGGCGCACGCCCCGGCGTCCGGTGATGCCGGGGCGTGGCCCGGGAACGCGCCGCAGGGGCGGTGGGCTGGTCCCGCGGCCCACGAGGGCCGGTCCCTCACCCGCTCGATCCGGTGCCGCCGGCGGGGCTGCCGTCGTCCCGGGCCGGGGCGGGCGGCCGGGGGCCGGCGGATCCGGACCCGGCGAGGCGCTACCGGTCCGCCGTGATCACGACCTTGCCGAAGTGGCCGCCGGAGGCCAGGTGCTCATAGGCGCTCCGGGCCTCGGAGAACGGGAACACGCGGTCGATGACGGGACGGAGCCGGTGAACGGCGATGGCGCGGGCCATCTCCTCGAACGTCTCCCTGGCGCCCACCTGCATGCCCTGCACGGTCACGGCCTTGCGCAGCAGCGCGACCGGGCCGAGGCCCTCCCCCTGGCTCAGCACGCCGATCACGCTGATCCGCCCGCCCGTGCGCACGGCTCGGACCGACTGCGGCAGCGTGCCCGCGCCGCCGACCTCGACGACGTGGTCGACACCGCCGCCCGCCAGCTCGTGGACGCGGCGGCCCCACCGGGGAACACGCGCGTGGTTGACGCCGGCCACCGCCCCCATGGACAGCAGCCGCTCCAGCTTGGCGTCGCTGCCGGAGGTGACGACGGCCCGCGCACCCGCGGCCACGGCGAACTGCAACGCGAAGACGGACACGCCTCCGCTGCCCAGGGTCAGCACCGACTGACCGGCGGCCAGCCCGCCCTGCGTCACCAGGGCGTGCCAGGCGGTGACCGCGGCGCAGGGCAGCGTCGCGGCCTCCGCGTGGGACAGGTGCGCGGGCGTGGCCACCACGGCGTCCTGGTCGAACGTCACGTACTCGGCGAGCACGCCGTCGACGGTGCCCCCGAGCGCGACGGCCACCTTGGCGTCGGTCGCCGGCCCGCGGACCCACCGCGGCATGAAGACGCTCATGACACGGTCGCCCGGCTTCCAGCGCGTCACCTGGGAGCCGACCGCGACCACCTCGCCCGCCCCGTCGGACAACGGCACCACGTCCGCCTTCATGCCGCGCCCGTACCTGCCGCCGGCGATGAGCAGATCGCGGTAGTTGAGCGACCAGGCCCGCATCCGTACGAGCACCTCCCGCGCGGCCGGGCGGGGAGTCTCGCGACGGTCCAGCACCAGCGCCTCGGGGCCGGCGAAGACGGGCAGGTGGTAGTACCTCACGGCACCCTCGCGGGCGCCGCTGGGCAGCCGGGGAAGTCAGTGCTCACGTGTGGCTCCCGATCTCGATGCGGGCACTGCGGGGACGGGCCGCCGTCCGGCGCGGACGGAGCCGGTCCGCGCCATCGTCGCACCGGCCGCCGGCGCGGCACATCTCGTCGCGTGCTCTGACGCCGCACCCGCGGGACCGCACACGGCAATCCAAGAGATGCAGCGCGCGACGGCCCCGTGTGACCGTTCCCGCTGACCCGTCAGGCCGTCTGCGTACGGGCCGCGACCGGCAGGGACGAGCGATTGGACAACACGATGGTCCCCACCTCGATTCACGAACGCTTCGCCGCGCAGGTCCGCCGGACCCCCGACGCGGTGGCGGTCTCCTCGTCCGGCGGAGAGCTGACCTACCGCCGGCTCGACGAGCGGGCCAACCGCCTCGCCCACCACCTGCTGCGCTCGGGCGTGCGGCCGGAGGACCCGGTCGCCGTGCTGATGGAGCGCTCGGTGGACGTGGTGGTGGCGATCCTGGCCGTGCTCAAGGCCGGTGCCTGCTACCTGCCGCTGCACAGCGCCCACCCGCTGCCGCGCATGCAGCGGATCACGGACCTGGCCGGCTCCCCCGTGCTGCTGACCGACCGGGTGATGCGGGAGCGCGGCCTGCCGCGCACCCGCCTGGTGGTGCTCCCGGCCGAGGACGAGGCCGTGGCCGCCGCGCCGGCGACGGACCCCGCCGTGGCGGTGGACGCGGACCGGCTCGCCTACGTCATCCACACCTCCGGCTCCACCGGCGAGCCCAAGGGCGTCGCGGTCACCCACCGCGGCGTGCTCGGCCTGGTCGACGACTCGTGCTGGGACGGGGAGGCGCACCGGCGGGTCCTCGCCCTCGCGCCGTACGCCTTCGGCGTGTCCACCTACGAACTGTGGGTGCCGCTGCTACGCGGCGGGCGGCTCGTGCTGCCGCCGCCCGGCGACCTGGACGTGCGCACCGTGCGCCGGCTCATCACCCGGCACGGCATCACCGCGCTGCACGTGACCGCGGGCCTGTTCCGGCTGTTCGCCGAGGAGGCCCCGGACAGTTTCGCCACCGTGCGCGAGGTCCTCACCGGTGGTGACGTGGTCTCCCCCACGGCTGTGCGCCGGGTCCTGGACGCCTGCCCGCGTCTGGTGGTACGGGCCATGTACGGCGCGACCGAGGTGTCCTCGTTCGCCGCGTACGCCACGCTCACCGCGCCCTGCGACCTGACGGGGCCCGTCCCCGTCGGCCGCCCGATGGACACCGTGGAGGCGCGGCTGCTCGACGAGGACCTGCGGCCGGTCGCCGACGGCGAGGTCGGTGAGCTGTGCATCGCGGGTGAGCGCCTGGCCCGCGGCTACTTCGGGCGGCCGGACCTGACGGCCCAGCGGTTCGTGGAGGATCCGCTGCGGCCCGGGACCCTGCTGTACCGCACCGGCGACCTGATGCGCCGCGGCCCGCACGGGCTCGAGTTCGCCGGCCGCGTCGGCGACCAGGTCAAGATCCGCGGCTTCCGGGTGGAACCCGCCGAGGTGGAGCACGTGCTGGCCGGTCAGTCGGGCGTGGCGCACGCCGCCGTCGTCGCGCAGGAACAGGAGGGCGGCGAGCGGCGCCTGGTCGCCTACGTGGTGCCCAAGGACGCGCACACGGACCTGACGGAGCTGCGGACCGCGCTCGCCGCCGTGCTGCCCGACTACATGGTGCCCGCCGTGTTCGTGGAGCTGGCCGGGCTGCCCCTGACGGCGAACGGGAAACTGGACCGCGCGGCGCTGCCCGCCCCCGCCCCCCGGCAAACGGACCGGTCCGGCCCGGTACGGGACGAACGGCACGACGCCCTGTGCGCGCTGTTCTCCCAGGTGCTCGGCGTCCCCTCCGTGGGGCCCGACGACGACTTCTTCGCACTCGGCGGCGAGTCGCTGCAGGCGGTGCGCCTGACGTCCCGCATCGAGGCCGAACTGGGCCTGAGGATCTCCGTCGGCGACGTGCTCAACCACCCGACGGTCGCCGAACTGGACCGCAGGCTGCGGGAACTGAGCGGTGCCGAACCGGCCGGAGCGGCACGATGAGCCGCCCGGACCCCGCCCGCACCGGCACCCCGCGCAGGTACGTCGTCCTCATCAACCCCCTGGGCCGGTACTCACTGTGGCCCGCGGACCTCGACGCCCCCGTCGGCTGGCCGGCCGCCTACGGCCCGGCCCCCCGCGCCGCCTGCCTGAACTTCCTCCATCGCGCCCCGAGCCCCGGCCGTCCCGCCGCCGCGGCGTCCGCCGCCTGAACCCCCACGGCCCACCGTACGACGCACCCCGCTCCACCCGCCCCGGAGAGGATCCAGATCACCGTGAGCATCACCACCGCGCCGCCCGAGGCGCAGGCCACCGCCGCGCGCGTCCCCCTGTCGTACAACCAGGAGTTCCTGCGCGCCTTCGACAAGGGCGAGACGGACGGCGCGTTCGGCCACCGTCACACCCTGGTGTGCGGCTGGCGGGTCACCGGCGCGATCGACCTGGCCGCCCTGCAGCGGGCCCTCGACGACGTCGTGGTGCGCCACGAGGTGCTGCGCACCTCGGTGCGCGGCGACGCCGAGGGCGGTCACCAGGTGATCGAGCCGCCCTCGCCGGTCCTGCTGGAGGTGCACGAGCTGGGGTCCGGCGCGGACCGGACGCGTGACGTGCGGGCCGAGGAGTTCCTGAACGAGCAGGACGCCCGCCCCTTCGACGTGCGCGAGCTGCCGCACCTGCGGGCCGCCGTGGGCCGTTTCGACGCCGAGGACGCGGTGCTGGTGCTGGCCACCCACCACACCTCCACCGACGCCTGGTCGCTCCAGGTGATCATGCGGGACCTCGCCGACGCCTACGCCGCCCGGGTGGCGGGCGGGCCCGCCGGGACGGCCCCGCCCGTGCAGTACCGGGAGTTCGCCCGCTGGCAGCAGGAGACCGCCGGCCACCCCCGCACGGACGACGCGCGGGCCTACTGGCGCGAGCGGCTGGCGGGGGCGCGGATCACCGGGATCGCCTCCGACCGTCCGCGCGAGGAGAACCTGCCGAGCGCCTACGGCGTGCACCGGTTCGTGTTCGACGCGCCGCTGTCCTCGGCCGTCCTCGCGGCGGCCCGAAAGCGGCGCTGCACCCCGTTCATGGTGATGGCCGCCGCCTACAGCGTGCTGCTGCGCGAGCGCACCGGCACCGCCGACGTGGTCTTCCCGACCTTCTCCTCCGGCCGCTACGAGGAGCGGTTCATGGACGCGGTCGGCCCCTTCTTCAACTTCGTGCCCCTGCGGATCGACACCACCGGCTGCGCCACCCTGGGCGATGTCCTTGAGCGGGCTCGCGCCGCCTGCGTGGGCGCCTACCAGCACGAGATCCCCTTCGCCCGGATCGCCGAGGACAGCCCCGCGCTGCTCGCCCCCTTCGCCGACGGGTTCCTCGCCGTGGTCGCCTTCGAGGTGCTGCAGACGGCCTTCGCCGTGGAGGACAGCCGGCCGGGCGGGCTGCGGTTCACCGCGATCCGGGCCAGGACCCTGTCGCAGGAGGTGAGTTCGGCCATCCCGGACGGCGGGCTGTGGGCGATGGACGTGCTGCCGGACGGGCGGCTCGCGGGCAGCCTGAAGTTCGACCGCCACCGCTTCGACGAGTCCACGGCCGTGGAGCTGGTGGCCCGCTTCCGTGACCTGCTGCGCACGCTGGCCGACGCGCCCGGCACCCCACTGACCTGACCCGCCGGCAGCCGAGCCCTCCGACGAGCCGTCCGACGAGCCCTTCGACGCAAGAGGATGCGACCGATGATGACGACACCGGCCCCTTCCGCCCCCGCGGCTCCGCCGGAGCCCGGCCTCACCCCCGACGAGATCGTCGCCCGCGCCGAGGCCCTGGCCGCCACCCTGGTCGAGCGGCAGGCCGAGACCGAGCGGCGCGGCTACTACGCCGAGGACACCCACCAGGCGTTCTCCCGTGCCGGCTTCTACCGCATCCTCGTGCCGCGCCGCTACGGCGGCTACGAGTTCGGGCCCGAGACGTTCGTCAAGGTCTCCATGGCGCTGGCCCGGGGCTGCCCGTCGACCGGCTGGATGTACCTGTTCGGCGCGGCGCACGCGCTGGTGGTGGGCACGCTGTTCGACGAGGCCGCCCAGGCCGAGCTGTTCGCCGGCGGCGACTTCATCTGCCCGGCGACGGTCGCCCCGGCCGGTTCGGCCCGCCCCGACGGCGAGGGCGGCTGGGTGGTCGACGGCACGTGGGGCTACTGCTCCGGCGCCCCGTACGCGACCCACTTCATCGGGCACACCCTGGTCCCGCAGGGCGCGGACCGGCCACCGGCGCCGATGCTGTTCATCGCCCCCCGCGACCGGTTCGAGCGCCTGGACGACTGGGGTGCCCAGCTCGGCCTCAAGGGCAGCGGTTCGCACAGCATCCGCATCGACGGCGGCCGCGTCCCCGGGCACTTCACCCTGCCCGGGCACCTGAGCCAGATGCCGGTCACCGAGCGGACCCCGGGCCGCAGTCTGCACGGCCCCGAGTACGGCGGCGGTCCGCTCAGCTTCATGCTGCTGGAACTGGGCGTCCTCGCCGTCGGCATGGCCAAGGGCGCCCTGGACGCGTACGAGGAGCTGATGCGCAGCCGTACGACGACGTTCTTCCCCATCGTCCCGCGCACCGAGGATCCCGATTTCCAGTTCCGCTACGGCGAGGCGACCGGGATGATCGCCGCCGCCGAGGCGGCGGTGCTGCACGCCACGCAGCAGTGGCAGGACCTGTGCCGCAAGGAGGCGGCGGCCTTCACCCGCGAGGAGGAGCTGCGGCTGGCCACCATCGGCAGGGAGGCCGTGCGGCTGGCCTGGCGCGCGGTGGAGGGGCAGCTCTTCCCGACGGCCGGTTCCAGCTCGGTGCGGGCGGGCGAGCGCGTCGAACGGGTCTGGCGCGACCTGTCCACCCTGCACAGCCACGCCGGGTACGGCGTCTTCCTCTCCTCGCTGGCCAACCGCGAGCTCGCCCGGGCGCACTTCGGTGCGGCCGCCCGGTGAGCGCCGCCGCGCCGCCCCCGCGTACGACCTCACTTCCGACGGATCGGGATGGACCCATGGAACAAGGCTGCCCCTTCGCCCTCGACACCACCGGCCGTGACATCCACGCCGAGGCCGCCGCCCTGCGGGAGCGGGGCCCGGCGACCCGGGTGGAACTGCCGGGCGGTGTGCTCGCCTGGTCGCTGAACAGCCACGCGGCGATCAAGCAGGTGCTCGCCGACCCGCGCGTCACCAAGAGCGCCCGCACCCACTGGCCGGCCTTCGTCAACGGTGAGGTGCCGCCGGACTGGGAGCTGATCAGCTGGGTCGCGATGGACAACATGGTGACCGCCTACGGCAAGGACCACGTGCGGCTGCGCAAGCTGGTCGGCAAGGCGTTCACGCCGCGGCGCACCGAGGCGTTCCGGCCCCGCGTGGAGGAGCTCACCGACCAGCTGCTGGACGCGCTGGAGCAGGTGGAGCCGGGCGAGACGGTGGATCTGCGCGAGCGGTTCGCCTACCCGCTGCCGGCCCGTCTGGTGGCCGACCTGATCGGCATGCCGGAGGAGGCCCGCGTCAAGACCGCGAAGGTCATCGACGCGATGGTGGACACCACCCTCACCCCCGAGCAGGCCCAGGCCGTGCTGGCGGGCTGGCGGGGCGCGATGGCCGACCTGATCGCCGACAAGCGGCGCGAGCCGGGAGAGGACATCACCAGCGACCTGGTGGCCGCCCGGGACGAGGACGGCTCGCGGCTGTCGGAGGACGAGCTCACCGACACGATCTTCGCGATCCTCGGCGCCGGCTCGGAGACCACGATCAACTTCTTCGACAACGCCATCACCGCGCTGCTGAGCGACCGCGGCCAGCTGGAGCTGGTCCTCTCCGGGCGCGCCACCTGGGACGACGTGATCGACGAGACGCTGCGCGTGGAGTCGCCGCTGGCGCAGCTGCCGCTGCGGTACGCGGCGGAGGAGATCGAACTGGAGGGGGTGACGATCCCGAAGGGCGATCCGATCCTGGTCAACTACGCCGCCGTGGGCCGTGACCCCGGGCTCCACGCCGACGCCCCCGGCACCTTCGACCTCACGCGGAGCGACAAGACGCACCTGTCGTTCGGGTTCGGCCCGCACTACTGCCTGGGCGCGGGCATCGCACGTCTGGTGGCGACCACCGGCCTGTCCCGGCTCTTCGCGCGCTTCCCCGACATCGAACTGGCCGTGGAGCGGCAGGAGTTGCAGCCGCTGCCGACGTTCATCATGAACGGCCACCGCAGCCTGCCGGTGCGGCTGACCGCCCGGGTGCCGGCGGGGGCGGGCACCCGCTGATCCGCGCCTCGCCCAAGGGCCGCCGGGGACGCCGCCGTCCCCGGCGGCCCTTCGGTCCGCCCCGGCCCGCGGACGGCGATCGGCCCCGCCCCGCCGGCGCGTTGCCGGCGGGGCGGGGCCGATGGGGGCGAGCGCGCCGGTGCCGTCAGGCGGCGAGGGGCTCGCGGGCGCGGCGGGAGCCGTTCTCGACCCGCCGCACCATCTCCGGGGTCATGAGCGCGTCCGGGGTGTCGACCAGGCCCGCGACCCGCATGAACGCGGCCGTGACCTCGCCGTCGACCACCGCCGCGGCCTGGAGCGCGGCCATGTAGGCGCCGGACGCCTCCCACTCGACGGTGCGTTCGCCCTCGACCTCCGGATAGCCGAGGTCGGAACCGGCCGAGAACTGCCAGGGCACCTCGATGACCCGGGCGATGTCCGCGAGGAACGCCTTCGGGTCCACCTCGCCCCGGCTCAGGTGCTCGCGCAGCACCAGTGCCTCCAGCGCGGCGACGGTCATGCCCTGCCCGTAGACCGGGTTGAAGCTGCACGCCGCGTCGCCGAGGACCAGCAGGCGGCCCGGGAAGCGGGACAACCGCTCGTAGCGCCGGCGCCGGCTGGCCGGGTAGCGGAAGACCGCGCCGTCGTCGACCGGTTCGGCGTCGTGGACGGCGTCGTGGATGTCGGGCACCGGGAGCGTGCGGGCCCACCGCAGAAAGCCGTCCAGGTCCGCGGGGGCGCTGTCGCCCAGCACGCCGGTGAGGGACACCACGACCAGGCCGTCCTCGATCCGGGACAGGAACGCGCCGCGCCGGTGGCTCGGCGAGGAGACGGGGTTGATCGACAGGTCGCCGTTCAGCACCGCCTCGTCGCGCAGCCGGAACCTGCGCGTGGTGTAGCTGAGGTCGATGCGGATGCGCTCCTCCTCGGGGCGCTCGTAGCCCAGTTCCTCCAGCCACAGCGGGGTGCGCGACGCGCGCCCGGTGGCGTCGACCACCAGGTCGGCCGGGATCGCGCGTTCCCCGGCCCCCGGTTCCAGGGACTGCACGCGGACCCCGGTGACCGCCTCCCGGGCGTCGTCGGCGACCAGGCCGACGATGTCGTGCCGCTCCAGCAGGCGCACCCCCGCCAGCGCGGCGACCCGCTCGCGCACCCGGCTCTCCAGCACCGGCCGCGTGGCGGAGACGCAGGTCAGCCCAGTCGTACCGGGGCTGAGCCGGCGGCCGTTGAAGAACCAGCGCAGCTCTCCGAGGTCTCCCGTCGGGATGCCGGCCGCGACGGCCTCCCGGGTGAAACCGGGGAAGAGCTCGTCGAGGATCTGCTGCCCGCGCGCGAGCAGTCCGTGCACGTGGCGCCCCTGCCCCACGCCCTTGCGGGCGGTTGTCCTGCCGCTGATCGCGTCGCGCTCGACGACGAGCACCTCGCGGTAGGCGCCGGCGAGCACGCGCGCGGCCAGGAGCCCCGCCATGCTGCCGCCGAGCACCACCGCGCGCTCGCCCACCCTGCCGGTCATGCGCCTCACCTCTCTCGCGGATGCGCGGGCCGTCAGGCGGCGTGACGGGGGCTGTTCTGGTACGCGGCCAGGAACCACCGCCCGTCGCGCTTGACGACGACCCAGGAGGCGTGGACGGCGCGTTCGGCGCTCGGCTCGCTCTCGCCGGGGGCGAGGATGCCGCCCCGGGTGATCAGGATCCCCGACTCGCCGTTGGCGAAGCGCAGGTCGACGGGGGTGCCGATGACGCGGGTGCCCTTGAAGGGGCCCTGGAACGCCTCGGCCATGAAGGCCCGGATGCTGTCGCGGCCCCGCTGGAGGACCCCCGGGATGATCATGGATCCGTCGGGGGTGAAGACCTCGGCGAAGGCGTCCGCGTCGTGCGCGGCCCAGGCCTCGACGATGCGCTGCGGCAGCGCGGCGACGGCGGCCTTGTCCTCGTCGGTCACGGCGGCGGTGGTCTGGACGGTCTGCGCGCTCATGTGCTGCTCCTGGAGTGGTCGGTCGGCAAGGGGACTCAGATGTAGAGGGTGTTGGGCTCGAGACCGCACAGGACCCGGCCGTACAGCTCGTTGTTGGTGTCCGGGTTCATCAGCGCGTGCAGGCTGACGGCCTGGATGTCGCGGCTGATGCGCTGCATGGGGACGTCGCGGTAGATCGAGGAGCCGCCGGAGGCCGCGGCGAGGATGCCGACGGCCTCCTTGGCGAGGCGGACCACGGCGCCCATGTCGGCGCGGGCGCGCGCCCGCTCCTCGAGGGTGAACTCCTCGCCGGCCAGGCCCTTGGCGTCGACGAGGCCGGCCAGGCGGTGGGCGTGGAACTCGGCCTGGTCGGTCTTCAAGGTGGCCTCGGCCACCTGGTGGTGGGTCAGCGGGGCCTCGGCCTGGCTCCGGTAGGCGGTGTAGGTCAGGGTGCGGCCGGGCAGCCGCTCGAAGAAGACGTCGCGCGCGGCACGGGCGAGACCGAGGGCGGTGCCGACCGAGGAGACGGCGGCGACCGGCAGCAGCGGGACCCGGTAGACCGGGCTCTGGGCGTTCCGTTCGGAGGCGTACCGGCCCTGCAGGATCGCCGGGAGCGGGATCACCCGCTCCTGCGGGACGAAGACGTCCCGGGCGACGGTGCTGACGCTGCCCGTGCCGCACAGGCCGGAGGTGTCCCAGTCGTCGACGATCTCCAGGTCGGACATCGGGACGAGCGCCATCACCGGCAGGTGCTGCCCGTCGGGCAGCTCCCGGACGGCGATGATCTCCTGCCAGTGGGCGTGCCGGGCCCCGCTGACGAAGCCCCACGTGCCGTTGACGACGATGCCCCCCTCGGCCGCGACGGCCCGCGCCGACGGGCTGAGGGTGCCGCAGATGCGCACGTCGGGGGTGGCGAACACCTCGTCCTGGACGCTGTCGGGGAACAGGCACGCCATGAAGGTGGGGATCCAGTAGACCGACGTCGTCCAGGCGGCTGCCCCGTCGGCGCGGCCGAGTTCGGCGCCGACCTCGACCAGGGTGCGGGTGTCCGCCTCGTAGCCGCCGTAGCGCTTGGGCACGCGCAGCCGGAACAGGCCCGCCCCGGCCAGCGCCTCGACCGTCTCGTCCTGCAGCCGCCGGTCCTGCTCCGCCTGCGCGGCGTTCTTCTTCAGGAGCGGGGCCAGTGCGGCGGCGCGCTGCACCAGGTCCGCTCGCGTGGGGACGTCGGCGGTGAGCATCGTGGGTCCTCCCAAAGGGTCACGCGGGTGTCGGTCGTCGAAGCGGACCGTTTCGCATCCCCGACGCTCACACCGCGGCGGTGCGCGGGGCACCTTCCTTCTTGCGCAGTCGCGGTGGTCGCCGCGACTTCGGCACGTCGGGGCCTTGGGCCGGCCGCTCGCGCACGCAGCAAGAAGCCCCGGGCACCCGGCGGCTGCCACGATGAGGCGCATGACCGATCAGCAGCACGGCCGAACGGGCGACCCCCAGGCGCGGGGGACGCGTCCGTTGACGGGCGAGGAGTACGTGGAGAGCCTGCGCGACGACCGCGAGGTCTACCTGTACGGGGAACGCGTCGAGGACGTCACCGCGCACCCCGCCTTCCGCAACCCGGTGCGGATGACCGCCCGGCTGTACGACGCGCTGCACGACCCGGCCCACCGCGGCGTGCTCACCACCGCGACCGACACCGGCAGCGGCGGCTACACCCACCGCTTCTTCACCACCCCCCGCAGCGCCGAGGACCTGGTCGCCGACCAGGGGGCCATCGCGGCCTGGTCCCGGATGAGCTACGGCTGGATGGGGCGCAGCCCCGACTACAAGGCCGCCTTCCTCGGCACGCTCGGCGCCAACGCCGACTTCTACGCCCCCTTCTCCGACAACGCGCGCCGCTGGTACCGCGAGTCGCAGGAGAAGGTCCTGTACTGGAACCACGCGATCGTGCACCCGCCGGTCGACCGCGGCCGTCCGGCCGACGAGGTGGCGGACGTCTTCGTCCACGTGGAGAAGGAGACCGACGCGGGCCTGGTGGTCAGCGGCGCGAAGGTGGTCGCCACCGGTTCGGCGCTCACCCACCACAACTTCATCGCGCACTACGGCCTTCCGGTCAGGAGGAAGGAGTTCGCGCTGGTCGCCACGGTGCCCACCGGCGCGCCCGGGGTGAAGCTGATCTGCCGTCCGTCGTACACGGCGATGTCCGCCGTGATGGGCAGTCCCTTCGACTATCCGCTCTCCTCGCGGCTGGACGAGAACGACACGATCCTCGTCCTGGACAAGGTGCTGATCCCGTGGGAGGACGTCTTCGTCTACGGCGACACGGCGAAGATACAGATGTTCTCGGGGCAGTCGGGTTTCCTGGAGCGCTTCACCTTCCACGGCTGCGTGCGCCTGGCCGTGAAGCTGGAGTTCCTCGCCGGCGCGCTGGCCAAGGCGCTGGAGATCACCGGGGCACAGGACTTCCGGGGCGTGCAGACGCGCCTGGGTGAGGTGCTCGCCTGGCGGAACCTGTTCTGGGGGCTGTCGGACGCCGCGGCGCGCAACCCGGTCCGGTGGCGGGGCGGGGCGGTGCTGCCCAACCCGCAGTACGGCATGGCCTACCGCTGGTTCATGCAGATCGGGTACCCCCGCATCAGGGAGATCGTCCAGCAGGACGTCGCCAGCGGTCTGATCTACCTCAACTCCAGCGCCGAGGACTTCAGGAACCCGCGGATCCGCCCGTACCTCGACAAGTACGTGCGCGGTTCGAACGGCGTCGACGCCGTCGAACGCGTCAAGGTCCTGAAACTGCTGTGGGACGCGGTGGGCACCGAGTTCGGCGGGCGGCACGAGCTGTACGAGCGCAACTACTCGGGCAATCACGAGAACGTCCGCACCGAGCTGCTGTTCGCCCAGACGGCGAGCGGGCAGATCGACGACTACAAGGCGTTCGTCGAGCAGTGCCTGTCCGAGTACGACCTGGACGGCTGGACGGTTCCCGACCTCGACTCCTTCCCCGGGCTGCGCGACGCCCGGACCGGCCTGCTGGGCGGCTGAGCCGCGGCGCCGGAACGGGGGCGCGGCCCAGCCGCTCAGGAGCGGCCCAGCATGTCGGCCAGGAACGGCGCGACCACGCCGGGCACCACCTTGCAGTCCAGGACCAGGGTGCCCGGGCAGCCGCGCTCCCGCCACGCGCGCACCGCGCCGAGGTCGCCGGTGCCCCGCACGGTGACTGCCGTGGCGCCCAGGGCGCGGGCCACCGCGGCGAAGTCGGTGTCGGCGAAGGACATCGTCGCCGGGTCGGCGCCGCGCGGCGCGTACATGTGCGCCTCGAAGCCGTACGCCGCGTCGTCGTAGACCACCACGAGCGCCGGCCGGCCCGACCGCACCAGCGTGTCCAGCTCGGGCAGCCCCATCAGCGCGCCGCCGTCGCCCACCGCCGCCACGGTCAGGCGGTCGGGCCGCCCCACCGCCGCGCCGACCGCGCCGGCCAGGCCCAGGCCGATGCTCTGGAAGGCGGCGCCCGTGAAGACCAGGCCCGCCGGGTCGGGCACCGGCCAGTACATCGCGGGCCAGGCGATGAAGTGCCCGCCGTCCAGTACCACGGTGCGCTCCTTCGGCAGCAGCGCGGCCAGTTCCCGCGTCAGGGTGCGCGGGTCGATCCGGTCGGCGGTGGACGCGTCCCGGTGAGCGGTGTCCGCCCATCCGGCCCGCGCCCGCTCCACGGCCGCGGCGCGCCGCGTTCGCCAGTCCGATGCGGGAAGTGCCCGCCGCCCGGCCTCGTCGAGCAGCCGTACGGCGACGGCGTGGGCGTCGCCGCGCACGACGAGGTCGGCCCGCCGGGCCCCGGCCCGTCCGTCCAGGTCGACCTGGACGACGGTGGCCGCCGGGTCGAGGATCCGCCCGCCGTGCAGGGTGAAGGTGTCCAGGCTCGCGCCGAAGGCGACGACCACGTCGGCCTCGCCCATCAGCGCGGCCGCGGCCGGCGCGGCGAAGCCGCCGCAGACCCCCAGCGACCAGGGGCTGTCGTGGAACATCCCGCTCGCCATGACGGTCGTCGCGAACAGGGCGCCGAGGCGGTCGCCGAGCTCCCGGAGGATCTTGCCGGCGCCGCAGTGCCAGGCTCCGAGCCCGGCGAGCAGCAGGGGGCGGCGGGCCCCGGCCAGGGCGGCGAGGGCCTCGTGCAGCGCCCGGCCGTCCACGGCCGGTGGCGTGCCCGTCCCGGCCCGGGCCGGGGCGCTCGGGGCGTTCCCGCCGAGCGAACGGTCGATCAGGTCGCCCGGCAGGAAGAGGGCGACGGGGCGGCGTCCGGACCGGGCCAGGCGCACGGCCTCGGCGGTGTCCGCGCGGGCCGTCGCCGTCTCGGTGAGCCGGACGACCCGGACGCCGAGCGCGGCCATGAGCGCGCTCTGGTCGATGTCGTGCGGCCTCGGCCCGCTCACCGGCGCGTCGCCGCACAGCAGGACCACCCCGCTGCGGTTCTTGGCCGCGTCCGCCAGCGCGGTGACGGTGTTGGCGATGCCGGGCCCGTGCGTCGTGGTGCAGAGCGCGACCTCGCCGGTCGCCCGGAAGTAGGCGTCGGCCATGGCCATGGCCCCGCCCTCGTGCCGGGCCGCCGTGTAGTGCACGCCTGCCGCCGTGAGGGCGGCGGTGGCCAGGATGTTCCCGCCGCCCACCACCCCGAACGCGTGGCGGATGCCACCGGCGGCAAGGGTCTGCCCGACGGCCTGCGCGAGTGTGGTCATGCGTGGCTCCATGGGTTGCGTGGAACAACTTGCCGAGGGGGGAGGGGGCGCCGCGCGAGGGCGGCGCCCGGCCGCCCGCCGGTCAGGCGAGTTCGAAGACGACCTCGCCGACGGTCATCTCGATGCGGTTGGTGCGCACCAGTTCCCAGCCGCCCTCGGCGAAGACCGACTCCCAGTCCTCCACGGTGGGCAGGAAGGTGCCCATCAGGTCGTGGCCGAGCTCGAAGCCGAGTGTGAAGACGGGCAGTTCGGTGTCGGGCAGCGCGGTACGGGTGGCGTCGCCAATCAGCAGGCGCCGGGCCGCGGGGAAGACCTCCCGCAGCCGGCGCAGCGTGGCCACGCAGTTCTCCCGGGGCCAGAAGTCGTGGCCCATCATGAAACAGGTGAGCAGCTCGACGTCGGCGTACTCGGGGCGGGGATCGAGACGGAGCACGTCGCCCCGGACGAACTCGGCGCGGTCGGCGAACCCGGCCTCGGCCGCCTCCTTCCTGGCCACCTCCAGGGAGGGCTGCGCGATGTCGATGCCGACGCCCGTCGTACCCGGGTGGCGGTCGAGGATCTGCATCAGGCGCGCGCCGCTGCCGCACCCGAGATCCGCGACGCGGGAGAGGGGAAAGTCCACCCGGTCCATGGCGGCCCAGAAGGTGGGCGCGTAGGTGACCTGGTCGATCTCCCGGCAGGCGTAGGCGATGGCGGCGGCGTCCCGCTGGTAGTAGTCGCCCGTGCGGTTCTCGGTGCGCAGCACGGAGGGCATCTGCCGGAACAGCTCGGCGCTGCCCCGGGTGAGCCAGTGGAAGAACGCCTTGCTGCGGTACATCTCGTCGAAGCCGTCGAGGGTGCGGACCTCGGTGCCCTCGCGCCGTACCAGTCCGACCGCCGCGAGGGCGCGGAAGAGACCGGTGGTCGACTGGGGGTCGAGGCCGGTGCGCGCGGCGAAGTCCGCCGTGTCCAGGGTCCTGGTGCGGTGCAGCTCCTCCAGCGCGCCGATCTCCCAGGCCGCGGCGATCGCCCAGGCCGCCACCGCGGAGTTGTAGAGGGAGGCGATGCCGCGCGCTTCGCCCTGTGCGATGTCAACAGTCACTGCTCTGCACCTCGTCATCCGGACGGTCCAGGGGTCGGTCACCTGCGCTCCATGCTTCAAGCGGGGCGAGCGGGGGGCATCTTTGACGTTGCTCTGCCCGCCCGCGCCCCGCGCGGGCAACCGGCAGCGGTCAACGCGTCAGCTGCCGTTCCGGGGCGCGCTCCAGCGGGCTCAGGGGCAGGCCGCTCAGGGGCAGGCCGCTCAGGTGCTCCGGACGGCCGGGCGAAGGCTCGTCCGCCACCGCGGTGCCGAGCGCGTGCGGCGACGCGCCGATCCACAGCCAGCCGAAGCCGGACAGGCACTCGTAGGCGGACCGTGCCAGCCGCCTGGCCAGGTACGGCGCGGGGACGGCTGGCCGGCTGCCGGCGGCGGGCGGCGGGTTCGCGGGGGTCACGGACCGACCGTCACATCCGGCCGCCGGCCGGCGCATCTCGCAGCGTGCGCCGTTCACCGGACCGCTGCAGCGCGCGCTGTCCGCGCCGGCCCTGCTGGAGGGTCGGTGCGAGTTCCAGGGGCGCGCAGGCGTCGCCCTCGCGCAGGATGGCGGCAGCCCGGGCGAGCTGGCCGGCGACCCGGTCCAGGACGTCGGCCACCGGGCCCGCGTTGTGGGCCAGGACGTCGCTCCACAGCCACGGGTCGCCGCCGGCGCCGCGCAGCGCGTCGCGCAGTCCGTCGTCGGCCAGGTCCAGGAACGCCTCGGAGCTGTCGGCGAACCGGGTGGCGAGGGCGGCGGCGACCAGGTGCGGGGCGTGGGACAGTTCGGCGACGACGCGGTCGTGGGCGGGGGGTGTCAGGTCCACCCGGTGCGCCCCGCACGCCGCGATCAGCGCGTCCACCGTCTCCAGCGCCCAGCCGGGCGTGGTCTCGTACGGGCACACCGCCCAGGGCCGGCCCGTGAAGCGGCCGGCGTCCGCGGCGCCCCGGCCCGGGGCGTCGGGGCCGGCCAGGGGGTGTCCGGGCACGTACCCCTTGAGATCGCAGCCGCGCAGCTCCGCCTCCGCGCACACGGTGTCCTTCGCGGCGGCCGTGTCGGTGTAGACGTGCCCCAGTCCCCTGCTCTGCGCGCTGTGCAGGGTGTCGACGACGGCCGACGGCGCGGTGGCGACGACGACGAGGTCGGCGGGCGCCAGCGCGGGGTTCCAGGCGGTCCCGGCGCCCAGGGCCACGGCTTCGGCCAGCGGCTGCGGATCGTCGTCGCTCAGGGCGACCCGCACGCCGGCGGTGGTCAGGGCGAGGGCGACCGAGGTGCCGGTGGTGCCGCAGCCGATGACGACGGCGGTGCGCAGGGTGGTGGTCATGGAGGGCTCCTCGCGGCGAACGGCCGGGCGGCCTCGGTGGGTGGGTCGCGGTCCGCGGGCGGGCGGCGGGTCCGGGTCCGGCCGCCCGTGCGGTGGGGGGGGCCGCCCGCGCGGTGGGGGCGGCCGGCTGCTCAGTGGTCGCGGCCCCGGTGGGCGAACTGGCCGGGCCGGCGGCCCTCGCCGGCGGGGCCGCGGTAGGCCTGGGCGATGTCCAGCCAGCGGTCGGCCTCGGTGCCGGTGGCGACGAGGGCGAGGTCGTCGCGGTGGCGGCGGCGGGTGACCAGGAGGCAGAAGTCCTCGGCAGGCCCGGTGATCTTGTTCCCGGCGTCTTCGGGGCCGTACGCCCACACCTCGCCGTTCGGTGCCGTCACCTCGATGCGGAACGGGTCGGCCGGCGGGGTCAGGCCCCGGGAGAGGTAGCCGAAGTCCCGGGTGAGGGAGGCGAAGAAGACCAGGTGGCGCAGGCGCCCGGTGGGCTCGCGGCGGACACCGAGCGCGTCGGCGATGTCCTGTCCGTGGCCGAAGACCTCCATGATCCCGGCGGAGGCGAGGACGGCCGGCGGCAGCGGGTTGACCAGCCACGGCACGACCTGGTCCGCGGGGACGGCGGCGAGCGCGCCGACGGACCTCTCGCCCAGGGCGCGGAAGCGGGCGAGGAGTTCGGCGGGCGGGAAGGCGTTGAACTGCTTGAGGGCGGCGTCGACGGCGGCGTCGAAGTCGCCGGCGGCGCCGGCGGCGAGTCCGGCGAAGGCCTCGGGGTCGGAGGCGGCGGTGCCGGCCAGGTGGAAGATGAAGGTCAGGTGGGCGATCTGGTCGGCGATGCTCCAGCCCGGGGCGGGGGTGGGGGTGTGCCAGGCCCGCTCGTCCAGGTTCTCGACCAGGCGGGCGGTCTCCTCGATGTCGGTGGCGAGGTCCTTCACGACGTCGTTCAGCGTGCTCATGGTCTCTCCTTCGGCGGGATGCGCGGTCGGGGCCGCCGGTCAGCGGGCGGCGGGTGTCGTGGGGCGGGCGGGTTTGCCGAGGCGGGTGCCGATGCGGACGGCGGCGGTGAGCGCCGCCCAGGAGGCGAGCTCCACCAGTTCCCGGTCGCCGGGGTGCAGGGCGCGGAACGCCGCGATGTCCGCGTCGGTGGTCTGGGAGGGGTTGAGGGCGACGAGGAGGGCCAGCCGGGCGGTGGGCAGGTGGCCGGCGGCGAGGGGGGCGGTGGCGGTGTCCAGCCAGGCGCGGCTCGGGCCGGGTACGGTGCCCTCGCGCAGGGCGAGTTCGGCGTGCAGCAGCGCGCGGACGGCCTCGGGGACCCAGCGCCCGGCGGCGGCGTCGACGGAGGCGACGGCGCGGGCGAGGGCACCGGCGACGGCCGGGCTGTCCTTCGCCCAGCCGAGTCCGGCCGGCAGCGGCGCGGCCGGCAGCAGGCCCAGCGAGGCGCCGGGTGTCACGGTCGTGGCGGTGTCGGGGCGCATGGCGCGGGCGACCATCCGCATCACCGGGGCGCGGCCCGCGGACGGTGCCGCGCCGGGGACGGGCGAGTCGGGCAGGAAGAGCCGCACCATCCGGTTGAGGTAGTGGAAGGTGACGGCGGTGCCGAGGATCTCGGGGGCCTGGGCCGCGTCGAAGGGCGGCTCCCCGCCGCTCGCGCCGGGGAGCCCGCCGCCGCGGTACGCCCACCGGGCGAGCGGGGCGTGGCCGCCGGCGCCGGGCAGGGTGGTGAGCTTGGCTTCGTGGACCTCGACGCAGTACGGGCAGTCGTTGGCCCGGGAGACCGCGGTGGCGACCGCCTCCTTGGCGGCCCGGCTCACCCGGCCCTCGGCGAGGAGGGTCTCGCGCAGCAGCAGCCATGAGGCGGCGAGCGCCTCGGGCGCCGGCGAGTGCAGGGCCAGGGGCGGGGCGACGACGCCGAACTCGCGCCGGGCCTGGGCGTAGACCTCGGCCACCAGGCCGCGGGCCTCGGTCTGGTGGACGGCCGCGATGTGCCGGATCTGCTTCAGGGAGCCCTTCAGCAGGGTTCTTACGAGCGGTCGCACCGCCGCCTCCTGGTTCGGATACGAGTTGTGTGAAGCAACTCAGAGGTCACGTGCAAGGTTTCGTGAAGCAACTCAACAGCGCCCAAAACCGTGCCGGGGCGTCAGACGCCGGCGAGCTGGTCGCGCCTGAGCAGGGGCAGCACCCCCTTGCGTCCGCCGGTGTGGCCGGCGGGGGCCGGGGCGCCGTAGGTGACCTCCACTCCCCTGGCCCGGGCGGCGGCCACGATGTGCGGCACGGCCCGCTCGGCGACGGCGGCGATGGTCATGGCCGGGTTGACGGTCAGGGCGCAGGGGACGGCGGAGCCGTCGGTGACGAAGATGCCGGCGTGGCCGCGCAGTTCGTTGGTGTCGTCCAGCGCCGAGGTGCGCGGGTCGTCGCCCATGCGGCAGGAGGCCAGCGGGTGGACGGTGTAGGCGCCGACCAGGTCGTTGGTCCACGGCATCACCTTCGCCAGGCCGTCCTTCTCCAGGATCTCCTTCACGTCGGCGTCGGCCTGGTTCCAGCCGTGCCAGGTGTTCTCCGTCGGCTTGTACGACAGGTTGCCGCGGCCGAGCATCTGCTGGGAGATCCGGTGGGAGTTGCCGGTGGCCGGCGGCGGCCCGAAGACGCCCTCGTTGTCGTCCTCGGTCATGCAGAAGATCGTCAGCCAGGACTTCCAGTTCCTCAGGATCTCCTTCTTCTCCCTGCCGAACCAGGTGGGCCCCGTGGCGTCGGGCGCCTGCGCGAGGATGGTGCCCAGGCCCGGCGGGAAGTAGAGCTGTTCCAGGGAGTAGCGGGAGTACTCCGGCAGGGAGCCGTCGAGCTTGTCCCAGCTGGCCACGGTCGGGCCCCTGCCGATGGCGTTGGCGCCGTAGGGCGGGTTGCCGTCGCCGCGGCTCAGGCCGAGGACCTCGGCGACCTTGTCCTCGTCGAGGACGGCCGTGTTGAGGCGCTCGCCGTTGCCGGAGAAGTAGCGGCCGACGGCGTGCGGCATCGTGCCGAGGTGGGCCTCGCTGCGCTGCAGGATGACGGGGGTGGCGCCGGCGCCCGCCGCCAGTACGACGATCTTGGCCTCGATGACGCCGGAGCCGGTGTGCAGGCGGTAGTCCTCGTCGTCGACGACGTCGTAGTGGACCCGGTAGCCGCCGTCGGCGGTCCGCGTCAGGTACTGCACCTCGTGCAGCGGGCGGATCTCGGCGCCGTGGGCGACGGCGGCCGGGAGGTAGTTGGTGGTGAGCGACCGCTTCGCCTCGAACCGGCAGCCGGCCATCATGAAGTTGCAGTTGACGCACCTGGAGTTGTCGACCGCGGCGGCGAGCGGGTTGGCGGTGCGCCCGGCGTGGTCGCAGGCCGCGGCCCACAGGCCGCCCGCGTAGGAGGCCTCGCCCCAGTCGGGCCTGCCGACCGACAGGGACTCCTCGATGCGGTCGTACCAGGGGTCGAGGGTGTCGCGGCTGATCGCCCCGGGCCACATCCGGCGGCCGATGCTGCCGCGCCGTTCGAAGACGAACCGGGGGGCGCGCGGCATGGCCGCGAAGTAGACGACGCTGCCGCCGCCGACGCAGTTGCCGCCCAGCACGCTCATGCCGTCGCCGACGACGAAGTCGAAGATGCGCGTGTAGGAGGAGCCGAGCTTGTAGTCGTGCTCGAACTCGTCGTTCTCCAGCCAGGGCCCGCGCTCCAGGACGGTGACCTTGGCGCCGCCGGCGGCCAGGTGGTAGGCGGCGATCGCACCGCCGAAGCCGCTGCCGACGACCAGGACGTCGGTCTTTTCCGTGGCGTTGCTCATGCGGGACTCCCGGTGGGGGTCGTGTCGGGGTGGGGTCGGGCGAGCCGGCGTCCGTAGCCGGAGTTCTCGAAGCGCCACAGTCCGTCGGCGTCCGGCCGGGTGATGCCCATGTCCGTCAGGCCCGGGTGGCCGGCCGCGAGCGCGTCGGCGGTGTGCAGGTGGGCGGCGGAGTCGTAGGCCATGTTGCAGAACAGGGAGAGCAGGACCCAGAAGTCCTTCTCCGGGTGGCCGGGCGTGGTCAGTTCCTGGATGAGGCGGGCGCGCTCGTCGTAGGACAGGGAGACGAACGGCGGCACCGTCGGGTCGAGGGCGAGGCCGGCCTTCTCGGCGTGGGCCCTGGCGTGGCCGTTGACCCGGTCCGCCAGGTCCTCCAGGCCGTCGTGGATCCCGGTGGCGTCCCAGCGGAGCAGGTCCAGGGCCCCGGAGGCGACCGCGCCGCCGCCGGTGCTGACCCCGGCGATCGCCCGGTCCCCGGGCCAGCGCTTCTCCCCCGGGACGATGGTGTCGGCGTAGGCCTCGAGCGTGAGGGTGGCCTCGGGCCCGATGTCGACCTTCCGCTCGGGAATTCTTCTCACTGCGGGCAACGGAGCCTCCGGTCTGGTTCTCGGCTGTTCCTGATGGCGTGAGAAGAAGCTAGGAGCGGTAAGTCTTTTCAAACAACCAACTTCCGGGCGTTTGCCCGAACATGTGCGCGCCCATCGATTCGCCAAAGTCGCCGCAACGGATCCCGCCCGCCCCAGAAAAAAACAGGACGTTCACTATTCTCTCGGCGGAGGCATTCCCCCGTAACCGCCGGACCCCTTCCGCGACGGCGACGGGGGCATTCCGGCACGCCTCCGTCTCGACCGTGGGGGGAAGGGGAGAGGTGAACAGCGACGACAGATCTCTGGCACTGCCGGCCCACTTCACGCACCGGGTGCGCATCGAGGCACTGCGGCCCGCCGACTCACCGCGCCTGAACGGCGTCGACGAGGCCCACGTACGACGCCTCGCCGACATCTACGCCACACTGCCGCCGGTCCTCGTCCACCGCGCGACCATGCGCGTGATCGACGGGATGCACCGCGTCGCCGCGGCCGCCGCCAAGGGCCTCACCTCCGTGGAGGTGCAGTACTTCGACGGCGCGGAGGAGGACGCGTTCCTCCGGTCGGTGACGGCCAACGTCGCCCACGGCCTGCCGCTGTCCACGGCCGACCGCAAGGCGGCCGCCGAACGCATCCTGCGCTTCAGCCCCGACCTCTCCGACCGGGCCGTCGCCGCCTACACCGGACTGGACGCCAAGACGGTGGCCTCGGTCCGCCCCGGTTCAACCGCGGAATCCCCGCGGCCGAACATCCGGATCGGGGCCGACGGCCGCGCCCACCCCCTCGACCGCACGGCCGAGCGGATCCGGGCCGCCGAGCTGATGACCCGCCGCCCCGACCTGCCCCTGCGGGCCATCGTGAAGGAGACCGGCCTGTCCCTGGGGACGGCCCACGACGTGCGCCGGCGGCTGCTGCGCGGTGAAGCCCCCGTCCCCGCCGGCCGCCGGCGCACACCGGCACCCGGGCCCGCCCGCCAGGAGCAGGCCGGCCCACCGGAGCCGCCCGGTGCGGCCGGTGCCCCCCCGGGCGCCGGCCGCACCCGCGGCCCGCTGGAGACCCTGCGGCGCCTGGCCGGCGACCCGTCGCTGCGGCACTCCGAGTCCGGACGGCGCTTCCTGCGCTGGCTGCACACCCACTTCGTGCTCGACGAGGCATGGCGGCAGCAGGCCGGCGCGGTGCCCCCGCACTGCACCGACACCGTCGCGGAACTGGCACTGCAGTGCGCGGGCGCCTGGAAGCGGTTCGCCGAGGAGCTCGCCAGACGGCGGCTGTCCGACGCCGCCCCCACCCGGACCCGTCCGCCGGGCCCCGGCGGGGCGCATCTCAACGACAGGGAGAAACGGTGACCACCGCCATCGAAGCCGCCGTTCTGCGGGTGATCGATGAAATGCGCGCGAACCTCGGACAGGAACTGACCATCGACGACATGGCCCGCACGGCCATGTTCAGCAAATTCCATTTCACCCGGGTGTTCCGCGAGGTGACAGGCACCTCCCCCGGGCGTTTCCTCTCCGCGCTCAGGCTCCAGGAGGCCAAACGCCTCCTCCTCGAAACGGATTACAGCGTCGCCGACATCAGCAGCCAGGTCGGGTACAGCAGCGTGGGCACGTTCAGCTCGCGCTTCAAGTTCTGCGTCGGCGTCTCCCCGAGCATGTTCCGGGAACTGGAGGGATTCACCCGCGCCATCGGACAGGGCGAGCAGGAGCCGGCCGGCGGCACCTCCGGCGCGACGCTGCGCGGACGGGCGCAACTGCTCGACGGACGGGCGCCCGGCCGCTGCTTCGTCGGGCTGTTCCCCGCGCCCGTCCCCCAGGGACAGCCGGTGTGCTGCGCGGTCCTGGACGGGCCCGGCCCGTTCGAGCTGTGCGACGTCCCGGCCGGCACCTGGCACATCCTGGCGCACTCCGTCCCGTACGGCCACGAGCACCTGCCCTCCGGCGCCGGCGCCGAGGACGTGGTCTCCGTCGGCAGTTACGGGCCGGTGACCGTGCGGGAGGACACGCTGCTGATGCCCGCGGAGATCGTGCTGCGCCCCCTGGACGCCCTGGACCCGCCGGTGCTGATGGCACTGCTCGACCTGCGCGGCAGCACGCTGGAGCGCATCGCCGGCTGACCGGGCACCGGCGGGGCGGGCACGGTGACCGTGCCCGCCCCGCCGGGGCCCGCGGGCCGCGCCGCCGGCCGCGGCTCAGTCCACCGGGCGGACCGTCATCGGCAGTCCGCCCCGCATCCGCAGCGACATCATCGGCTCGGCGACGCCCCGGTGCCCGGGCACCACGGACAGGTCCAGGTCCCGGCTGACGAGCGCGGTGACGAACACCGCCTCCATCATCCCCAGGTTGCTTCCGATGCAGAACCGCGGCCCCGCGCCGAAGGGGATGTACGCGTAGCGGTGCCGGTGCGCCACGCGCGAGGCGTCGAAGCGGTCCGGGTCGAACCGCTCCGGTTCGTCCCACAGGTCCGGGTGGCGGTGCAGGGTGTACGGGCACACCAGCACGTCGGCGCCGGCCGGCACGTCGAAACCGCCGACCTCGTCGGGCCCCCGGGCGATGCGCGGCAGGATCCACACCGGCGGGTACAGCCGCATCGCCTCCTGCACGGCCTGCGTGGTGTACGTCAGCTTGTGCAGGTCCCCGGCCTCCGGCAGGCGGCCGCCGGCCAGCACCGCACGCGCCTCCTCGCGCACCAGGTCCCGCACGTGCGGGTGGCGGGCGAGCAGCAGCAGGGTCCAGCCGAGCGTGCTGGCCGTCGTCTCGTGACCGGCCAGCAGCAGGGTGACCAGTTCCTCCCGCAGGAGCCGGCGGGCCGACGCCGGGTCCCCGCGCCCGCGGGCGGCGAGGATCATCCGGGCGAACGCGTCCTCGGCGCCGTCCCCGTCCGCAAGGCGCGCGCTGCGGTCGGCGACCAGCTCGTCCACGGTGCGGGCCAGCTCCCGGCGGGCCCGGCGGAAGCGCCGCTGCGTGGCGAACGGCACCCACGTCGGCACCAGGCCCTGGGTGACCATGTCGAACATGGCCTGGTCCTGGACGGCCTCGAAGGCGTGGGCGATGCCGCCGCGCCCGTCCAGACGGGTGTCCATGAGGGTGCGCCCGAGCACTCCGAGGGTGAGCCCGGTGACCTCCCGCAGGACGTCGACGGGGGTGTCCCCGGCACGCCGGCGCAGCAGCTCCACCAGCCGGGCGGCCTCCTCGGCCACGGCCCCGGCCTGGGCGGTGATCCGGCCCGGTCGGAACGCGGGCTGCACCGTGCGGCGCTGGGCGCGCCACAGCTCGCCCTCGCTGGTGAGCAGGCCGTCGCCGAGCGCCTTGCGGGACTCCACCAGGCCGATGCCCTTGTGGTAGTTGGCGGCGTTGTCGGCCAGGACGTGCTTGGCGTAGTCCGGGCGGTTGAAGACGTACAGCTTCTTCGGCCCCATGCGGACGCGGACGGCGTCGGACAGCGCGGCCGCCTCCCGCATCATGCCGAGCCGGTCGGCCGCCAGCTTGCGCAGCAGGCCGGGCAGCGCCCGCACGGGCGGCCCGGGCGGATGGACGCTCATGCGCGCTCCCCTTCCCCGGGTGCGGCGAGCCGCCGGAAGCGGCCGCCGTGGAAGACCAGTGGTTCGCGGCCCGGCAGGTCGTCCAGGGCGAGCACCCGGCCGACGTGGACGGTGTGGTCGCCGCCGTCGTACGCCCGCCACCTGGCGCATTCGAAGTGGGCGGCGGCCCCCGCGATCAGCGGGGCGCCGGCCATCTCGCCGGGCAGCCAGTCCACGGCGTCGAACTGCGCGGATCCCGGGGGGCGGGAGCGGTCGGCGAAGTGCCGGGCCACGTCCTCCTGCCCGGCGCCGAGGACCGACACCGCGAAGGTGTCGGCCTCGGCGAGGACCCGGTTCATCTGGGCGTCGTTGCCGACGCACAGCAGCACCAGGGCGGGGTCCAGCGACACCGAGGTGAAGGAGTTGGCGGTCATCCCCCGCGGGTGTGCCCCGCCGACCGTCACGACGGTCACACCGGTGGCGAAGGACCCGAGGGCCCGCCGCAGCCGCGCGGGATCGCCGGCGGCGGCGTCCCGCGGCGGCGCGGCGGCCAGGGTTCTCATGCCGCCCGCCCCGTCAGCACGCGGCCGTGGACGGTGTACGGCTCCAGGGCGCGGGCCAGGGCCTCGGGGATGCGCGCGGGCACGGTGTCGGTGTTCGGCCCGCGCATGCACGCGATCCGCTGGCGCCCGCGGGCCACGAGCACCTCCGCCCCGCCGGTCACCTTGACGTAGTCGAAGGTGAACTCCAGTTGCGTCTGCCCCAGTTCGGACAGCCGCATCCGGATGGACAGCTCGTCGAAGGCGGTGATCTCGGCGAAGAACTCGCAGTCCACCTTCAGCGTGAACAGCTTCAGGTCGGCCTGCACCTCGGCCAGCACCTCCGGTGCCCTCCGGTGCAGGAACAGCTCCCGGCACCGGCCCTGCCAGCGCAGGTAGTTCACGTAGTAGACGTTGCCGACCAGGTTGGTCTCCTCGAAACCGACCGTGTGCCGGTACTCGAAGTAGTCCTCCGCCATGTCCTAGCCCCTCCCCTGTGCGGTGTGCGGTGCGTGCGTGAGGAACGCGAAGACGGCGGGCTCCAGGGCGTCGCGCAGCGCGGTGACGAAGGTCGCGATCCGCAGGTCGCCCGCGGCGAAGACCACCCAGGCGTCCTTGCGGCGCGGCAGCACCGTCAGGGGCGCGCCGGCCATGACGCCGGCCTTGCGCAGGCACTCCACCGCCCCCCACACCCGCGTGGCGGCGGTGTCCGGCGCCTCGCCCGTCTCTTGGGCGACCAGCTCGGCGACGGCCGCGTGGTCCCCGAGCAGCCCGCGCCACTCGTGGGCCGAGCGCATGCTGACCGCCTCGACGTCGCAGGCCACCTCGGTGTCGCAGACGGCGCTGAGGGTGATCCCCAGGCCGTGCGCCGCCGACACCGACAGGTGCCGGTCCGGTTCCAGCTCGGGCCGCCCGTCCGGGCGGTGCCGGACCGTCACCGGGCCGCCCAGCGCCCGCGCCGCCGCGTCCGCGGTGAAACCGCGGCGCTGGGCGACGGAACCGGCCGGGGCGTCCCCGTGCGGCTCGACGGCGACGGCGATGCGGCTGCCGACGACGTCCTCCAGCGCGCGCTCCAGGTACGGGCCGAGCAGCGGGGCGACCCACGGGCCGGAGCCGTCGGTCTTGCGCACGGCGTGCAGGGTCAGGCCGTCCCAGCGTTCGACGACGGTGCCGCTGTCGTCGCGCACCGCGATGTCGTACACGTAGGTGTCGCCGTCGCGGCTGCGCTCGACGGCGGTGTACCGCAGCCGGCCGGGGACGTGGTCGCCCGAGCCGAGCGCGTGGATGCGCTCCACGCCGGACGGCAGCAGGGTCGCGTCGGGGACGCACACCTGGTTGCCGTGCATGAGCGCGTCGCGCATGCCCGGGTCGGCGAGCAGCAGCCGGCCGGGCAGGAAGCCGGCGAACCAGCCCTCGGGCCTCTGCTCGACGGCGACCTCGGCGTCCACGTGCCGGGCGGCGGCCCGGTGGAAGCGGCGCAGCCGCTGGAAGCGGGCGCCCTGGAACAGGACGCCGCCGTACAGGTCGGTGGCCGGGTCCAGCGGCACGGCCGGGGTGCCGTCGGGCACCTGCAGCGGCGGGCCGTCGGGCGCGGCGGCCCCGGTGAACACCAGACGGGCCCGGAAGTGCTCGGCGGCGAACCCGGTGTCCTCGGCGTGGATGGCGGCGTCGACGGTGTCGGCGCCGGTGACGGTCGCCGCGATCCTGATGCGGGTGCTGCCGTTGGGCGGCACCACGATGGGCCGCAGGAACCTGGCGTCCTCGATGACCGGGACGCCGGTGCGGCCGGTGACCGCGGTGGCGACCTGGGTCATGGCCTCCATGCCGATGACGGCGGGCAGCAGCAGGTTGCCGTCGAGCAGGTGGTCGGACAGGTACGGGTCGGTCCCGGCGTTCAGCTCCGCCTCGGTGACCAGCTCGACGCCGTGGTAGCGCACCAGCGGGTTGCCGGTGAAGCGCAGCATCGGCAGGTCCGGCAGGTCGCGGCGGACGGTGTCGATGCCCTCGGTGCGGCCGCTGACGACCGTCACCACGGGCGCGTCCGGGTCCTCGATCAGGCGCAGCAGGATCTCCACGCCCTGGTCCGGGGAGACCGGTGTGATGCCCTCGCGGGACAGGGACTCCACGACGGAGAGCTTCTCGCCCATGCCGACACCGGACCACACCGACCACTCCACACAGCGGGCCCGCAGGCCGGGATGGGCGCGGGCGGTCTCCTCGGTGAGGTCGGCCAGCCACTCGTTGGCGGTGGCGTAGTGGGCCTCGCCGCGCAGGCCGGCCCGGCCGATGATGCTGCCGAAGGTCACCAGCAGTTTGAGGTTGCCGGCACCCACCGCGTCCAGGACCGTGCGCAGCCCGTCGACCTTCGGGGCGAAGGTCCGCTCGAAGTCGCCCGGGGCCAGCCGCGCCAGCGCGTTCGGCTCGTTGCGGCCGGCACCGTGCAGCAGGCCGGTGACCGTCCCGAGCTCCCCGGTCAGTTCGGCGACGGCCGCGGCGACCTGCCCGGGGACGGTGACGTCGGCCCGCGCGTAGTGCACGCGCACGCCACCGGCGCGCATCCGCTCGAGGTTGTCGGCGAGTTCCCGGTCCCCGGCCGGGTCCGAGCGGCCCAGGACGGCCAGCGCGGCACCGGTCCTGCGGGCCACGGCCAGCGCGCACTCCGCGGAAATGCCCTTGCCGCCGCCCGTCACCAGCAGGACGTCCGAGGCGTCCAGCGGTGACCCGGTGCGCTCGGGCGCCACCGGCAGGGCCCGCAGGGTCGGCACGCGGCGCACGCCGGCGTCGTCGTAGTGGACCTCGGTGAAGCGGGTGGTGGCCGCCACCTCGGCCACCACCCGTTCCACCGCGTCCGGTGCGGCCGGGGTGTGGACGACGGTGGTGCGCAGGTGCGGGGCCTCCAGGTACAGGGTCTTGGCCAGGCCCGCGGCGCCGCGCCCGTCCTGGACGAGGACGAAGCGGCGTTCGCGGTCGCCGGCGAGCGCGCTGTGCGCGGCGGCCAGCACCCGGTCCACCTCCTGCCGCGCGCAGCCCTCGGACAGCACGGCCAGCACGCCCGCGCCGACACCGGCACCCGCCAGTTCCCGGCGCAGCCGTTCGGCGTACGGATGTCCCTGGGGGGCGAACAGCTCCCAGTCCCCGTCGGTGCCGCCGGGGGCGGCGGGCGGCCGGGCGACCTCGTCGAGGTCGACGGCGAAGGGGCGGGCCCAGGGGGCCGCGCCCGCGACGACGGGGGCGGCGGGCGCCTCGGCGCCGCCGGTGCCGGCGAGGGTCTCCAGGGCCTCGGCCAGTTCGGCCAGGGTGGCGGTGGCGAAGTTGGTCGGCACCTGCGCCGCGGCGATCCCCAGGCGGGACGCCGCCTGGTTGACGATCTGGCCGACGGTGATCGAGCTCATGTGGAGGTCGTCCAGGAGCCGGCTGGCGGGGTCGACGAGTTCGGCGGGCAGCTCGGCGCGCTCGGCGACCAGGCCGCGCAGCACCTCCAGCGCGCCGGCGCCGTCCCCGGCCGTCTCCCCGGCGGCCGGTCCGTCACCGGCCACCGGTGTCCCGCCGGCGGCCCGGGTGTCCGCGGGAGCCGGTGCCGGGCGCTCGTCGTGCGCCGCCCCGGCCGCCGGGGCGGCGGGCCGCCGGCGGCGCTCGGACAGCGCCTCCTGGCGCGGTACCTGCTCACAGGGGCTGGTGAGGAAGGAGAACTCCTGGCCGATGACGAGCGGCCGGATGAGCCGGTCCTCGAAGAGCCGCTCCAGGGCGACGGGCGCTCCGGCGACGAACGCGGCGCCGGCGACCGCGAGGGCGCTGCGCAGCGACTCGTCGTCGGTGTTCAGGGCGACGGCCGGGACACCGGTGGTGGCCCGGGCGAGAGCGCTGAGCACGCGTCCGGGGCCGACCTCGACGAACAGGTCGACGTGGCGGGCCGCCTCGCTCACCGCCCGCGTGAAGCGGACGGGCCCGGTGATCTGCTCGGTGAGCAGCGCGGCCAGGTCCGTCCCGGCCGCCAGTTCCTCGCCGGTGACGGTGGAGACGACGCGGCCGGAGGGGGAGCCGAGGCGGGCCGTGGCCAGCCAGGCGCCGAAGGCCGCGGCGCAGTCGGCGACGAGCGGCGAGTGGAAGGCGTGCGAGACGTTCAGGCGGGTGCAGGCGACCCCGGCCCGCTGGGCGCGGCGCTGGAGTTCGTCGATGTCCGCCGGCGAACCGGCGATCACCGTCTGCTCCGGGCCGTTGTACCCGGCGATGACGGCGTCGAGGCCGGCGAGGAGCTCCCCGGCCCGCTCGGGCGTGGTGCCCAGGGAGGCCATCGTGCCCGCGGCGCCGTGCTCGGCCATGGCCCGGCCGCGTACCCGCGCCGCCCGCAGGAGCGTTTCCTCGTCGAGGGCCCCGGCCCAGTGCAGGGCGGACAGCTCGCCGAGGCTGTGCCCGACGGCGACCGACGCCTCCAGGCGCAGCGCGTCGAGGACGCGCAGGCCCGCGGCGGAGCCGGTGACGATGCGCGGCTGCGCCACGTCCGTGGCGACCATGTCGCCGGTGGCGGGCAGCGCGGCCCGGTCGAAGACCTCGGCGGCCTCGGGGAAGCGGCGGGCCAGCGCGCCTCCGCCGGTGCCGTGGCCGGAGCCCTGGCCCGGGAAGAGGAAGCCGATCCGTGCGCGCCGGGTGGCCCGGCCCAGGAAGCCGCGGCCGTCGGCGGCGGTGTACGAGGTCTGCCCCGACTCCAGCAGGCCGGCCAGGTGGGTCAGGCGGCGCTCGGCGTCCTGCGGGGAGGCGGCGACGACGGCCGCGCGGTGGGGCAGGCCGCGCAGTTCGCGCTGGAGTGTGGCGGCGAGGTCGGCGACCTGGCCGTAGGAGACCCGGGCGGCGAAGGCGGCGACCTCGGTGAGCCGGGCGCGCAGCGCCTGGGGGGACTCGCCGTCCAGGACGAGCAGTTCGCAGTCCTGCGGCGCGTGGGCGAGGGCGGCGGTGCGCCGGCTGGGGGCCGTGCGGCGCCGGCCGGCGGGCTCGTCGAGGACGACGTGGGTGTTGATGCCGCCGAAGCCCATGGCGGTGACGCCGGCCCGGCGCGGTGCTCCCTCGGGCCAGGGCTCGGCCTTGCGCAGGGCCTTGAGGGCGGCCTCGTCGCCGGTGAGCAGTTCGTGCGGGTCGACGGTGCCGATGGCCGGCGGGAGGGTCCGGTGCTCGACGGCCATGGCCGCCTTGATCAGGCCGGCGACGCCGGCGGCCGCCTTGGTGTGGCCGATCATGCCCTTGATGGAGGTGATGGCCGCGGCCGGCGCGCCGGGGTCGGCCCGGCGGCGCGCGTCGGACAGGGCGGTGAGCTCGGTGGTGTCGCCCACGGCGGTGCCGGTGCCGTGCCCCTCGAAGAGCCGGACGGTCTCGATGCCGAACCCGGCCCGCCGGTAGGCCCGTTCGAGTGCCAGCTGGTATCCGCTCACCTCGGGGCGGGTGATGCCGCCCTGGCCGTCGGAGGACACGCCCCAGCCCGCGACGGTGGCGTAGATGCGGTGGCCCGCGGCGAGGGCGTCCTCCTCCCGCATCAGGACGACCATGCCGCAGCCCTCACCCGGCCAGAAGCCGTTGGAGCCGCGGTCGTAGAGCCTCATCTCGTCCTTGGCGAGCGCGCCGGTCTTGGCGAAGCCGATGATCTCGAACGGGTCGATCGACAGGTCCACCCCGCCGGCGACGGCGACGTCGATCTCCCCGCCGGCCAGCGCGGTCCCCGCGGTGGTGACCGACAGCAGCGAGGAGGAGCAGGCGCCGTCGACGGTGTATCCGCCGCCGTTGAGGTCGAAGTGGTTGCAGATCCGGCCGGCGATGGTGTTGGCGAGTCCCCCGGCGAGGGTGTCCTCGTCGACGGCGGGGAACGGCTCCTTGTACGCGGTCTCGACCTCGTCGAGGAAGCGCGCGATGCGGTCCTCGTCCCAGTCCTGTTCGCCCTTGAGGGCCGCGGCCATCACCCGCCGTACGTACGGCCAGCGCAGCCGCATCACGTTGGCGCGGGAGAACTCGCCGGTGAGGGTGTTGCCGACGATGACGCCGGTGCGTTCGCGGGGCAGGCCCTCGCCGCCGGGGAACCCGGCGTCGGCGAGCGCGCGCCCGGCGGTGTCCAGGGCGAGCCAGTGCGTCAGGTCGGTCGACCGGAAGGTGCTGCCCGCGATCTTGTGGGCGACCCGGTCGAACTCGTAGCCCTCCAGGACCGCGGCGTTGCGGGCGTAGAAGGTGTCGGGGGTGGCCGGGTCCGCGTCCCAGTAGTCGTCCAGGTTCATCCGGACGTCGGGCAGGCGGCGGAACGCGCGCCGTCCGGCGACGGCGTTGTCCCACAGTTGCTTGGGGTCCGTGGCGTCGGGATAGCGGCAGGCCATGCCGACGATGGCGATTCTGGTCATGCTGCCACCGGTGTCTTGAGGGTCTCGGCCCCGGCGTTCGCCGGGGCGGGGCAGGCGCAGGCGCCGGCCGGGCAGGCGCACGCGGCGGACGTCCCGGCCGCCTCGGGAGCGGTGCCGGACGGGGTGCCGGACTGGGTGCCGGACGGGGTGCCGGACGGGGTGCCGGACTGGGTGACGGCGGCGAGGGCGAGGGCCTCCTCGGCCCGCCTCCTGGCCACGATGTCGGCGGTCCACAGGAAGGCGCCGCGGACGGCGCAGACCAGGGCGGTGGCGAAGAACAGGCCGTAGGCGACGCTCATCGCGGTCAGCACGCCGTACAGGGCGGCGACACCGCCGCCGAAGGCGATCTGGCCCCACTTCGACGACGGCGTCGTACCCGGGTCCGTGATCATGTAGTTCGTGAAGAGCACGAACGCCACGCCGGTCATCATCGCCAGGGCCGCGGGGATGGAGGTGCCGAACAGCAGGCCGCGGACGATCGCCTGGAGGGCGAAGCCGCCGACCCAGGCGAGGATCAGCCACATGCGCTCGGTGAGCTTGGCGTTGAGCATCGTGCCGAGGGTGATGATGATCGCCGGCACGAGCCAGTCGAAGCCGCCGTCGAGGTACTCGGTGAAGTGGTACGGCGGGGCGATGGACGCCCAGGGGAAGAGCACCAGGATGACGGCGATGCCGAAGTTCGAGGGGTTCATGAAGTGCCGCATGCGTCCCTTGACCGGGGCGCGCAGCACCCACTTGGTGCCGACGGCGACGATGACGCCGAACACCATGACCCACATCCGGTCGTTGACGTACGACAGCATGTTCACGGCGAGCGAGGTGATGTGGGCCGGGAAGAGGAACTCCACCAGGCCCTTGAAGCCGCCGCCGGTGAAGCGCGGCGCGCGGCCCTCGGCGCGGGCGCCGAGGAGCTCCAGGACGATCTCGACGGTGTAGCCGGTCGCCAGGGCGACGAACGGCCAGAGCCAGGGCTGTTCGAAGCCGAGGACGGTGTAACCGAAGATGTTCAGCACGGAGATGGAGATCGCGAACCGGCGCAACGCGGTGGTGACCTTCGGGTTGTGCCGTGCGGCGGGACTGGGTGCGGACATCGTCACTTCTCCTTGGCCTCGGTGCCCAACTGGAGGCTGTGCCAGCCCGGGGCAAGCTTCAGCTTCTGCGTGTGGACCTCGCCGGTCCGGTCGCGCCAGGTGATCTCGGTGGGTACGGGGGTGCGGACGTCCTTGCCCAGCCCGAGGTGGACGTCGGTGCTGCGCTTGCCGGAGTGGCCGCCGCCGCCGTCCAGGCGGGTGATGCGCTTGGTGCCGTCGGGCAGTTCGACGCAGACCTCCGCGCCGACCACGGGGGCGCCGTCCGGGTGGGTGAGCTTCAGCCCCAGGTGGGCGCCGGGGTTCTCGCTGACGTTGTGGAGGAAGACGGGCTCGCCCCACTGGCGGGCCACCGCCATGTCGAGGCGGCCGTCGCCGTCGACGTCACCGGTGGCGATGCCGCGGGTGGGGACGGGCTCGCCGATGCCGAGGGCGACGGAGAGGTTGTGGTAGCGGCCGGTGTCGGGGTCCTTGGCGAAGAAGCGCATGCGCTGGTTGCCGGCGAGGTCGTCGCCGTGCTCGACGTTCGGCCACCACTGGGGGTTGGGGACCAGGGCGTCGTTGGCGGTGGCGAGCTCCTGCAGCTGCGGCCAGCGGTTGTTCTTGCCCTTGACGAAGCCGAGGGCCTGGGTGATCTCCAGGTCGCCGTCGTTGTCGAAGTCGCCCGTCTTCACGTCCCAGCCCCAGCCGGACCAGGCGAGCCCCAGGCCGGTGGACTCGTCCTTGTAGGGGGCCTCGCCCTCGGCGAAGCGGCCCCGCAGCTCCGCTCGGCTGCCGGCGTCGCTGATGAAGGCGAAGTTGGACTCCTGGATGCCGAACGAGGTGGTGATGTTGCTGACGAACATGTCGTACAGCCCGTCGTGGTCCAGGTCGCCGAAGTCGACGCCCATGCCCTTGAACGAGCTGCGGCCCAGTTCCTTGGACTTGGGCACGGTCGCGGTGTGCTCGGCCTTGACCTCGGAGAAGCGGATCCTGCCCGGGGTGGAGGTGTTGTGCAGCAGCGCCGAGGTGCCGAAGTCGTGGGCGAGGAACATCTCGGGCAGCCGGTCGCCGTCGAGGTCGGCGGCGGAGGCGCCGAGCGTCCAGCCCTTGTTCAGGTTCTGCGGGATGGCGTCGTCGACCTTCTCGTAGCCGTCCTTCGTCCAGCGGAAGAAGTGGCCGCCGCCGCCGTTCTGGGCGTGCGAGAGCGAGGCGTTCATGGTGACGTCGCCGTCCTTGGACGGGTCCAGGACCGGGCTGTCGGGGAAGTAGTTGCCGATGTAGATGTCGTCGTGGCCGTCGCCGTCGAAGTCGGCCACCGCCGCCGCGTTGGAGTTCCACAACGGGCCGGTGTAGGTCCGGCCGGGTTTGCCCGGCAGCAGCTCGGTGGGGGTGAAGGAGGCGGCGGTCAGCGGCTCGTCCTTCCGCCCCTTGTTCATGAACAGGACGGGCGTGCGGCCCCAGTAGTAGACGAGGAGGTCCATGCTGCCGTCCTCGTCGTAGTCGCCGGGCATGCAGCCCATCGGCGCCATCGTCGCGCTGGTGCCCAGGGGGGCCGGGTCCAGCGCGAACGGCTCGTACTTGTCCTTGCGGGTGGGCGCGGGGGTGACCACGGCCTGGTCGATGCGTACGTCGTTCACGCACAGGTCGTTGGCCAGGCCGTCGCCGTCCAGGTCGTTGACGGCGACTCCGGCGCCGACCGAGGAGATCCACGCCTCGATGTGCCGGTAGGCCTTGTTGACCTTCCGGACCTCCTGCTTCTCGAATCCGGCGGGCAGGGCGATGGACATCGGCTCGAAGGAGAAATCCTTCGCCAGCTTTTCGATCTCGGCGGCCGAGGACTCGGGCAGCCGTACGCCGTAGAAGGTGCCCACCATCAGGGCCAGGGCCACAATTCCCGGCGAATTCCTGCGAAGCCATTTCTTTGCGACCGTCACTGATCGGCCCCTTTCAAGACGAGCGAAGAGGAAGCGAGTTGCCCGGCGATGTCGCGCCGCCATTTCTCGTAGGCCGGAAACGCTCCGTGGGAGCCGGTCTCCCGGGGCCTGGTGTCCCGGCACACCTGCGAGGCGCGTTCGGCCGTCGTGCCGCACACGACGCGGGCGGCGAGATGGGTGTGGTCGATGACCGTGCCCGCCTTGATGCGCGCCTCGGTCGCGAAGGCGGACCCCTGGGCGAGCGCCCAGCGGTGTTCGCCGGCGCCCTCGGCGAAGTGCGCGAGTTCGTCCTCGCCGGCGCCGCCCGCGTAGGCGCAGGCGAGCCCGGCGCCCGCGTACAGGTCGCCGTGGCGGTGTTCGGGGTAGGCGCGGATCAGGCCGGTGACGACGTCGGGGTCGGTGCCGCCGACGAACCACAGGGCGCGGCCGATGCCCTGGTCGATGGCGTTGGCCGTGTAGTGGTTGTGGCCGCCGCGCCAGCGGAAGGGGTGCTGGACGTGGGGGGTGCGCACGTACGCGTCGGTCCTGAAGTACGCCTGGTGGAAGCCGTACCCGTCCAGCGCCAGCCAGCGCAGCAGCGGGTCGGTGGCGGGGATGTCGGGCCACAGCGGCTTCGGCAGGCGGGCCATCGCCCAGCCCATGCCGACGTAGATCATGTAGTCGTGGTGGCGGCCCCGGCCGGCGAGCAGCCCCTGGAGCCTGCCGCCGTGTCCGGGCAGCGCGTCGTGCACGACGGCGCCCATGCCGGCGCCTTCGTAGGCGAAGCCGCGCACGTCCCGCGGGACGCTCTCCAGCAGTTCCTCCGCCTCGGCGGGCGAGCCCGCCTCCACCGCGTGGGCGTATCCCCTCAGGAATACTTCCCCGATGTATTCGAGCCGCTCTTTTGCCTCCGCGTTCTTCACATGGAATCCGCGCACCTCCATGGTCGTCTCGGAAACAGGAGGCGTGAGCAATCGACGCCGGAGTGCGCCAAATACACTGGACACAGCAGTAAACCGCCCCTCTCGAATCCCGGGAATCCCCGAGCGAATCGAATGTAGCCAGGCGCCCCGGAGCGGCGTCTACTTCAGATGTGCTCAAACAACGGCGGTGCTCAATTGCGCCCGCACATTGCGCCGCCAGACCTCGTAGGCCGGCGTGGCCCCGTCCCCGGGCGCGGTGGCCGCGCAGTCGTCGGCCAGTCGCGCGACGGCCTCGACGGTGCGTCCGGTGAACGCGTGCACGGCGGCGCTGCTGTGCTCGGGGACGAACCCGGCGTGGTGGCGGGCCTTGGCCGCGAACACCGCGCCCTGCGCCAGGTGGCCGGCGAAGTCCCCCGCCCGCGCGCGCAGCGCGGCCAGGCCGGCGGCCGTGGTGCCGCCCGCGAAGGTGGCGGCGAGACCGACGCCGCTCCACAGATCCGCCCGCCGCCCGTCCGCGAACGCCCCCACGGCCGCGGACACGTTGCCGACGTGCCCGCCGTGGATGAACCACAGGGCGCGGCCGACCCCCTGGTCGAAGGCGCGCTGCCAGTAGGAGGGGGCGCCGTCCCAGTCGTAGGGGGTGTCCAGGCGCTGTCCGTCCACCCAGGTGCCGGTGTCGAAGTAGGCGCGGTCGAAGCCGTAGCCGTCGACGCACAGCCAGCTCATCGCCGGGTACAGGTCCGGTTCGGTCAGGTCGGGCAGGAACTTCCTCCACAGCGGCCGGGGCAGCTTCGCCATGGCGAAGCCGATGCCGATGTAGTTGAGGAAGATGTGCGGCCTGCCGCCGCCGCGCAGCAGGTCCCGGGTGCGGTGGCCGCCGCGGCTCATCGCGTCGCGGATCGCGCACGCCATGGTGGCGCCCTCGTAGGCGAAGCCCCGGTGGAGCGGGTCGACCAGCGCGAGCCGGCGCTCGGTGGTGGCCAGGTCCCGGTCCTCGATGCCCCACTCGAAGCCGGTGACCACGGCCTGGGGCACGGCTTCCAGCCGGCGGGTGCGCTCGTCGGGCCTGATGTCGAAACCTCGTCCGGCGAAGCCGACGTCCTGCAGGGACGGAGCCATGACCAGCCTGCGCAGCGCTCCCAGTGCGGGCACGGACGCCTCCTCGTACGCGCCGCCTCCTCTTCGGCGGCGGGGGCTGTCATCGTGGGCGGACCGGCCCCGGGGCGGCATCTTCGTCCGTGCGCTCCCCCGCGCTGTTCAGCGGATGCGGCGGACGTCCACCTCCTCGTCGTGCACGGCGCGTCCGCAGTCCGTGCAGCGCAGCTCGGCCCGGACGGTTCCCGTGCAGCCGATGTGGTCGGCCCGGCGCGGCGGGCCCAGCTCCTGCGGCAGGTTGCGGTCCCCCCACTGCATCAGGGCGACGACCGCCCCGGTCAGGTCCCGGCCGGCCGCGGTGAGCCGGTACTCGTGGCGCACCGGCTTGTCCTGGTAGGGCACCCGCTCCATGATGCCGTGCTCGACCAGCCGGTTGAGCCGCGAGGACAGCACGTTGCGCGCGATGTCCAGGTGGGAGAGGAACCCGTCGAAGCGGGTGGTGCCGAGCAGCGCCGAGCGGATGATCAGCAGGGTCCAGCGCTCGCCGATGACCTCCAGGGTCCGGGCGAGGTTGCAGTCCTGTCCCTCGTACGTGTGTCTCAGCATGGGCTCACTTTAGGGCCGGGCGAGTTGCGTGAAGGTACCCGAGTTGGCGAAGACGCGCCGGGTTCACGCGCCGCGGTCCGCTCAGGCGGCGGCGAGCGTCCGCTCCCCCTCGCCCGTGGGGCGCCGTTCGAGGCGGTGGTAGGCGTACGCGGCCGACACCAGCGTCATGTGGTGGTGCCAGCCGGGGTAGGAGCGGCCCTCGAAGTCGGACAGGCCGAAGCCGTCCGCCATCGCGCGCACGGACTGCTCGGCCTGCGCGAGCGTCTGCGTCAGGGCGAGCACCGTCTCCATGCGGGTGTGCGTGAGGCTGGTCAGCCACAGCTGGGCGGGGCTCCGTCCCCCCTCGGGGCGGACGGCGAAGAGCCGGTGGGTGCGGTCGGTGCGCTCACCGGCCCGTCCCGAACCGGGCAGGCGCACGAAGCCGGACATGACCGTGGTGTGCCGGCCGCGCCCGTCCCAGGGGGCCACGCTCTCCAGCCGGGTCAAGGTGCCGGCGTCGGACTCGAACAGGCGGCGCGCCGCGAGCACCAGGTCCTGCCCGTCCCGCCCGCGGGAGGACTGCGGCCGCAGGCGCCAGCCCACGGCCACCTGGAGCCTGCCGGGTACGGCGACCACGAAGTCCCGCCCGCGCAGGGAGAGGCCCTGCAGCAGGGTCGCCGCGCTGGTCCCGCCGACGGCCTCCAGATCGGCGACGACCGGCAGGGGCGCGGTCCGGCTGTTGGCGGCGAGCGTGTCGACGAGGTCGAGGACGTGCTGCTCGGCGGAGCGGGGACCCACCTCGGCGGGGATGCGGGTCCGGGCACGGCGCTCGGGGTCCTTCGCCCAGGAACCGGGGAGCAGCAGGCGCCAGTCGACCGGCACGGCCCGGCCGGGGGAGGACAGGAACATGCCGATGCCCACCTGGCAGGTGACCGAGCGGCCCGTGGAGGCCAGGAAGCGGCGGTGCACGCCGCAGGAGTGCTCACCCCGCTTGCGCAGCACCGCCTGCCCGACCACGCAGGCGCGCGGGGGCGTGCCGCGCTGCTCGGCCCACCGAGTGAGCTCCGCCCGGACGGGCCCCCAGTCCCAGGGACTGGCGTTGACGAACTGGTGCAGCGACTGCGACGCGGCCGGTGAGGACGAGACCGCCGCGGCGAGCCGGCGTACCGACTTCTTGCCCGGGGTGGTGAGCAGGCCCTGCAGGTAGGCACGGGCCCAGCGCCGCTGGTCGACCCGCGGCAGACACTCGAAAATCCTTTCGGAGAAAGCGGATATCGAGACGTGATCGGCCGTCAGAGCATGCGCGCCCATGGCGAGTTCCCTCCCTGATCTCGGTGTGCGGCCGCCGACCGGCAGTAAAATAATAGCGAACGCCCTCTTTTTTTTGCGACTCAGGAGAGTTGCCGCATGCACTTCGCCAAGTCGGTCCCCGCCGCGCCCGGCCGAGGGGATGGCTCCAGCGCTCCGCGGGAGCGGTCCGCCACCCCCCGGGCCGCCCCGCCGCCCGCCCCGGTCCCCCCTGTGAGCTGCAGAGGTCCGGGACACCTTGGGCAACTCCGCCTTGTCCCGAGCCGGAGGGGAGCGCCAGCCTTGGAGCGGAAGGTGAACGTCTGTTCTCTGCGGGACGCCCGGGCGGTGCGCGGACCGGCCGCGGCCGGGTCCCTGGACTCCCCGGCCGCTCGGAGCCCTCTTCGGGAGACGGTGTGGTGAAACAAGAGAGGGCCCTGCGCACGCGTCAGGCCCTGATCAAGGCGGCGGCCGAGGAATTCGACCGCCACGGGTACGACGCGACGTCGCTGTCACGGATCAGCGCGGCGGCGGGCCTGTCGATCGGGGCGGTGACCTTCCACTTTCCCTCCAAGGCGCATCTGGCGGACGCGGTGCAGGAGGAGGGGCGGTCGGTGACCCTGGCCGCGCTGAAGGACCTTCCCGCCTCCTCGGCGCCGCCGCTGCGTCTGGTCGTCGACCTCACGCTGGAGCTGGTGAGGCTGATGGAGCGGGAGCCTTCGGTGCGGTCCGCCATCCGTCTGACCCGCGAACGCCCGAACGCCGAGGCCTGGTCGGACTCCTGGCTGCCGATGGTCCGCGGCCTGCTCGACCGGGCGTACGAGAACGGCCAGCTCCACACCGACGCCCTGCCCGCCGACGTCACGATGCTCGTGGAGCACCTGACCAGCGGGGCGGAGGCATACCTGCGCACACGGATGGGCTCGAACCCCGCGTTCGACAGCGCCGTCGCCCAGCTCAAGCGGATCTGGCACCTGGCGCTCGTGGGCCTGTCCGCCGACGAGCCGTCCGCGGCCGGCCGGCCGCGGCCCGTGTCCTCGCCGTCGTGTCCGGCCGGTGCCCGGCCGGACACGACGGCGACGGGGGAGCCGGCCGACTGACTGCGTGCCGGGCGGACCCGCGCCGGTCCGTCCGGCACCCCGTCGAGGCGGTCGTCTCAGATGGCGGTCCGACCGCCGTCCACGGCCATCGCCGTCCCCGTGACGAAGGAGGCGTGCGGGCCGGCGAGCCAGAGCGCGGCATGCGCCACTTCGTACGGGTCCGCCATGCGTTTTTGGATCTGGCGGGTGGCGAACACTTCCTCCAGGTGCGGCCGTTCCTTCACCGCTCCCTCGATCAGTTCGGTCCGCGTGCAGCCCACCACCAGGGAATTGACCCGGATCCCCCGTTCGCCGTACTCGGCCGCGGCGGCCTTCGACAGCCCGATCACCGCGTGCTTGGCGGCGATGTAGGGCGCTCCCGCACTCGTCGCCAGGACGCCCGCCGTACTGGCGGTGTTGACCACGGACCCTGCCCCGGCGCGGAGCATCGCCGGCACCTGGTGGCGCAGGCAGTTCCACAGGCCGCCCACGTTGACCGCCATCACCTTGTCGAACTCGGCGTCCGCGGTCTCGTGCAGTTTCGTGCCCGCGGTGCCCCAGCCGGCGTTGTTGAAGGCCACGTCCAGGTGGCCGAACGCCTCCTCCGCCATGGCCACCACCCGGCGTACGTCCTCGGTGTTCGTGACGTCGCCCGGTGCGGCCAGCGCCCGGCCCCCGCCCGCGGCGATGGTGTCGGCGAGCCGCCTCAGGCGCTCCTCGCGCCGGGCCATGAGGACGACGGCCGCCCCCTCCGCGGCGAACAGCCGCGCCGCCGCCGCGCCGATACCGCTGGAAGCCCCGGTGATCATGGCCACCCGTCCCCCGAGCAGCCCGCCGGATCTCTGCGTGCTCCCGTTGTCCCGGTTCATGGTCCCTACCCCCCTGAACAGCGATGGAAAGACGCCGGCCGGAGCCCGTGCGGGTCTCGCCCCGTCCGGTCAGCAGCGTGTCCGCGCGCCGGCCCAGACCGTGCCGTCGGCGGCCTGCGTGTCGACGGCGCGCAGCATCGTCTCATCGATGGCGTGCAGCGACTCCACGAGGTGGCGCACGCCCGCCCGTCTCATCAGCCGGCGCTGGAAGCTGTGCTCGAAGGTGCTGGGCCGGCCGATGAACGGCACGCCGAGTTCCCTGGCGCTCTCCGCCACGCGGGCCACGTCGTCGACGAAGAGCACCTGGTCGTGGGCGAGGCCGAAGACGTCCTGGGTGATCTCCCGGATCCCGGGCCGGACGTCGTTGGTGCACACGTAGCCGGGCCCGTCGAACAGATGGGCCCACCGGCCCAGGAAGCGGTCGAAGTGCTCCCTGCCCAGCCCGCCGTAGCAGACCGTCCGCAGTCCCAGGCCCCGTGCGCGGCGCACCAGGTCGACGGCGCCGTCGGACACCCGGACCGGGTTCTCGCGCAGGTAGGCGTCGCGTTCGGCGAAGTACTCCCGCAGCGCCTGCGGGCCCGTCATGGGCACGGGCACCGCGCGCGCCAGGTAGGCGCTCGCCGTCTGCTGGGGCTGGGAGAAGACGTTCCGCTCCACCTCGGCCGTGTACCGGCCGCCCCGGCTGACGACGAAGTGGTGGATGACCGGGCTGAACGTGTCGTTCAGCAGGACGCCGTCGATGTTGAGTGCGGCCAGGCGCAGCTGCCGAAGTCCACTGGGCACGAAAGGGTCCCTCCTGTGATCGTCGGGGGCGGGGACGGCCGGGCGGGGGACGTCGGCGGCGCGGCGGCCGGGCGACGGCGCGGCGGTCAGGCGAAGCGGTGCGCGTCCAGGTCGACCGATCCGGCGATCCGCTCGGTGGCGATGCCCGGCAGGAGGATCTGCCACATCGCCGCGACCCGCTCGGGCAGGTCCCGGCGCCCGCTGGCGGCGTTCGCGTACATCTGCATGCCCGTGCACGCGCTGACGAGGAACTCGGAGAGCCGGCGGACGTCGACCGACTCGACGACCTCGCCCTCCTGCTGCGCCTGACGCAGGGTGACCTCGAGGATCTGCGCCCACTCCTGGTACGGCGAGGCGTCGCGGACGCTGGTGCCTTCCTGTTCGTTGGTCAGGCGCACCCCCGCACGCAGCAGGACGTCCCGCTGGATCTGCCACGCCCACACGAACGTCATGTCCACGATCCGCTGCAACCCGTGCGAGTCCAGCCGCGGGACGACCGTGTCGGGCTGCGCGTTCATCACGGCGCGGGCGAGGTCCTCCTTGGACTTGAAGTGGAAGTACATCGCCCCCTGGGAGACGCCGGCCCGTTTCATGATTCTGCTGATGCTGGCACCGTTGAACCCGTATTCGTCGAAGACCTCGGCGGCCCCCCTGATGATGCTTTGCCGCGTCCTGATCGCTCGGTCCTGCTGCAGCTTCACCATGAGCGGTGGGCTTCCTCTCGACAAAAAAAACGAACAACCACTATTTTATAGCCCCGCCCGGCCGGTTGGGCGGGGCTTGGGGGACGACGCACGCCATGGGGAGAGGCATGCTCACAACTGCAGAACCGCACAGCGCCGCCGCACCCGCGCTGACCACGACTGTCGCCAGAGAGTACGTGCACCGAGCGGCCCTGTCGGAAGTCCTGCCGACCGGTTGGGACAGGCGGGGACGCGACACCTTCACCGTCACCGTCCAGTGGCCCCGCTGCCACAGCTTCTACGTCCCCGAACACGGACTGCACGACCCGCTGCTGCTGTGCGAGACCATCCGGCAGACCAGCACCCTGCTCGCCCACGTCGGCTACCACATCCCGCTCGGCTATCACCTCACCTGGTCCCGTCTGCAGTTCACCGTCGACCCGGACGCCCTGCGCGTCGAGGCCACCCCCGCGGACATCCAGCTCCACGTGGTCTGTTCGGACATCCGCTACCGCCGCGCGGTGCCGGCCACGATGTCCATGCACCTGGAAGCGGTCCGCCACGGGGCCCCGTTCGCCACGGCCAGCGTCCGCTTCGCCAGCCACTCCCCCGCCGTCTACCGGCGCCTGCGCGCGGGCCGGGGCGAGGTCGGCGAGGTGTTCGCGAAGGCGCCGCAGCCGCCGGAGCCCGTCTCGCGCAACGCGGTCGGCCGGCTCCGCAAGCAGGACATCGTCCTCGCGCCGACGTCTGAGCGGCAGCGCTGGCGGCTCCGCGTCGACACCAGCCACCCCGTCCTCTTCGACCACGCCCTCGACCACGTCCCGGGCATGCTGCTGCTGGAGTCCGTGCGCCAGGCGGCGCACGCCGTGGAGCCCGGACGGGCGGGAGCGGTGCTGCCGACGTCGATGGACGTCTCGTTCAACCGCTATGTCGAGTTCGACGACCCGTGCTGGATCGAGGCGGAGCCGGAGCCCATGACCGCCCCGTCCTCCGGCACCCGCCGCACGATCCGGGTGAACGCTGTACAGAAAGGTTTCTTCGCCTTCCACGCGAGTGCGGAGTTCATGGACGCCGCCTGGAGCTGAGCCACCACGGCCCTGGTCCGGTGGGGCGGACGCCGCGTCACCGCAGCCGGGAATCCGGAAGCCACCGGACCCAGAGACGAGGAAGAGGATGTAAACCATCAGGGGCGACCCCCGCCTTGAAGCGGGGGATGTCACCGACGACACCCAGTGTGCCACCACTGGGTTCGCGGTCTTCTCACACCGCCCGTCGAGATGCCAACTCGGCGGGCGAAGGCTCGTTTCGGGTGCCACCCCGAAAACGCGCACTGCCAGGTTCCGCCAGAACCCTCGAGTCGCCGCACAGCGGCTTCTCCGTGCCTCACGCAGAGACCTTTTTATGATGAACCAAGGTTCCGTGAAATTCCAGCCCCTCAAGCCCTTCCGTGGGACGGCTTCCCGCCTTGATGCCGTTTCGTCATCGCCGCGTTCCGGCCACGGCCGTACCGGCGGTGACGGCCTCGCACCCGCTCCCCTGCCCCGCGGCCGGGTCAAGGTGCCGATGCGGCTCGTCGAGTCGCCCCACTACTCGGACGCCGCGCTCAGCGTCTACGTCAAGGTCAAGGCCCTCGGCTTGCGGATGGAGGGGTGCACCGCGGGGATCGTCACCCTCGCCTCCTACCTCGGCCTGTCCGCGTCGACCGTCCAGCGCGGCCTGGCACAGCTGCGCGCACCGGCTCCCGACGGCGTCGTGGAGTTGCCCGACAGCCGGCGCCGGTCCCTGCCGGGCGGCCGGGGAACCACCGCGGTCCGCCGGGTACGCCCCCTGCGCAGCACCGAACGGTTCATCTGGCTGCCCGTCGCGGCCAGTGAGTGCCTGCGGCCGCGCCTGCTGCGCGCGTACGCGGTCATCGCCTATGCCGTGGCGCAGAAGATCCCCTTGACCGAGCGCGTTCTCGCCGGTTTCCTGCGCCACCACTCCGGCCGCCGGGCCGGAGAGGCGATCAGTACCGACGCGGCGGGGCGCATCGTCGACGAACTGGCCGCCTCCGGGTGGATCGACGTGCGGCGTCGGGCCGGGGTCCAGGGACGTCATGTGTTCGTCGTGTACGACCAACCGGTGCCCGCCTCTTCCTGTCCTGATGACCGATCAGGTTCCGATGCTGGTGCGCGTTGGCTCGCGAACAAGGAAGACCTGATGACTGACCGACTCGAGAACGACGCCGCGCCCGTCTCACCCGCCGCAGGCGAGATACCGGTGGACAAGCGCGTCGAGCGCCGCCTCACCGCACCGCGCCCCACCCGGGGCGGTGGTCGCGCGCCGCGCGCGGACGGGGAACGGCCCCCCTCCCCCGGCAGGAAGCCCTACGGCGGGCCCCGGCTGACCTTCAGCGACAGACTCCACGCCGTGCTGGAACCCGTCCGCTTCCTGCTCGCCGAGGTGAACACTTACGTGCAGCGCAGGATCGGCCGGGAGATCGCCCGGCAGCTCGACGACGGCACCACCGTTCCCCGTCTGCGCGCCCGGCTCACCCAGCGTCTGGCGCAGACCTCGCCCGCCGACATACGGGACCCGGGCCGGTGGCTGCTGGGCGTCGCCCTGCCCCGTTGGGGCTGTGCCGATCCGGACTGCGAAACGGGCGTGCTCTGGTCGACCGGCGCGCGCTGCCCCGCCTGCCGCGAGGTGGCGGCACAGCGCGCGCGGGCCCGCGGGGAGGGAACACCGCCTCACCGCGGGGAAACGGCCACGGGTGCCGGCGGGCGGCACGGCCTCGGCGCTGCGGCCTGCGCGCCGGTCGCCGCCGTCCGCGGCCTCGCCTGCTGCCCGCGCTGCGAGCGCCCGCACCGGCCGGGCAACACCGGGCTCTGCCGCGCATGCCGCCCGCGTCCCGTGCCCGCCGCCGCGGCCGTCACCGGCTGCCGGGGCGACGGCGGCGCGTGCGGCCGTTCGGCCCCGCACGGTTTGTGCTGGCGGTGCCGCACGGCGGCGGAAGCGGGACGCCCGGGCACGCCGCCGGGGACGGCTCCGGCGTGGGGGGAGGCCGCTCAGGAGCGCCCGGCCGGGGTGGGTGCGCGCACCGCCTCCTCGGCGCGGGAGGCGGGAGCCGAAGCGGCCCAGGGCTCGGACTCGCCGGCTCCGGGCCGCGCGGGCACGGGGTCCTCGTACCCCGCCTTGACCACGCGCCGCTCCTTCCAGAGGTGGTAGAGCGCGATGGCGAGGATGGTCGTGCCGATCAGGTTGGCGACGAAGTGCCACCACACCCGGTACGTCACCAGCGCGGGCCCCGGGTCGATCGCGCCGAACCAGGTGGACAGTCCGATGGCGCGGTCGGCGCCCAGCGCGACGGACACGGTCAGCACCACATGCTCCAGGCCGTGGATCGTCTGCATCCACACGCCCATCTTGGCCCACTTGCGGGAGGTGAGGGCCGCGGTGACCCGCCGGGTGATCTGCACGATGCCGACGAGTCCGGCGAGGAAGATGAAGTTGCCGGTCAGGTGGAGGATCTCCATGCCGAGCGCGGGCTTGTCCGGGTCCACCTGACCCATGCCGCGTGCCAGGCCGTTCGCCCAGGGAGTCATCCAGGCCGGGGAGTAGGGGTGCGCCACCCAGTAGCCGGCCTGGGCGACGTGCTCCTGGAAGTGGCCGATCTGCCCGATCACGCCGAGCCCGATGACGGCGGCCGCGGTCCTGTACAGCCAGGGCCGGACCGGCCCGCGGTTGGCGTAGGCGAGCACGACGACGGCCAGCCACATCGCGGCCGTCCAGCCGATGAAGAAGACGGCGCCCATGGTGTCCAAGGACGAGACGGAGCTTTCCATGCCGTGCGCTTCGTGCACGTGATCCATGAGTTCTCCTGCGGTGTCCGACTGCGGCCAGCGATCCGTGCGGTGCTCAGCGTCACGCTAGGGATGCCGGTGTCCGGGCGACCACTTCACATGTGCGGACTTACGGAACCGGTCCGCGGCGCACCGGCGCCCTGTGCGGACGCCGGAACGGCACCACGCGGCCGGCGCGCCGCCCGCCGGTCCCCGGTCCCCCGGGCCGCCACACCCCTGCCGGCCGGAACGCCGCCGGCGTCCTCCACGCGCGACCAGGCTGCCGTGCCGCCCTCCGGCCGCTCGCCGAGACCGGGTGATCACGCCGTTGCCGCCCCCTCCTGGTCACCGGGCCCCGTCGGCTGCCCTGCCCGCCGTCCACCTCGACGAAGTGGTGCGGAGGCAGGCACGCGACGACGCAGGGCGGACCCTGCTGTTCGCGCCGGTCCGGAGGCGGCCGTCCCCGGGAGGGCGGCGGTCAGCGTTCCAGGTGGACCCTGCCGCCGACTTCCGTCCAGCCGCCCGGCTGCGGGGCCGTCAGGATCTGGGATCCGGTGCCCTGGGTGATGTTCAGGGCGCGGCCGAGGCGGCCGGTGAGGAGGAGGGCCGCGGCGCCCGTCGCCTCGTCCTCGTCGATGCCGTCGTCCCGGCCGGGGAAGGCGCGGGCGCGGACGCGGCCCGCCGCCTCGTCCAGCCAGGCCCAGGCGTAGACCCACTCGCCCTTCGGCGGGATCGGCAGGTCGTCGACCTCGGCGGCGGTGGCGTACTGGCGCAGGGTGCGCGGCGGCACCCACTCGGCGCGGGCCTCGATCCAGCAGAACTCCCCGTCCTGCCGGGCGCCCACCGCCCCGGCCGGGGTGACGAGTTCGGGGACGTCGAGCAGCCAGGCGGTGCCGACGCAGGGGTGGCCGGCGAAGGGCAGGCGCAGGGTGGGCGTGTAGATGTCGATGATCCCGCGCTCGGGGTCGTCGACGAACACGGTCTCGCTGAAACCGAGTTTCGCGGCGAACGCCTGCCGGTCCTCCCGCTCGGGCAGCACGGAGCCGTCGCGGACGACGCCGAGTCCGTTGCCGTATCCGCCCCGGGGGCCGCAGAAGACGCGCAGCACGTCGTAGTCAGGCACGGGGGCATTCAAGCACCGCGCGCGGCGGGGTGTCGGCGTGTGGACTTCGCGGCCGCCACCGGGGACGGGGGCGAGGGCCCGGCCGTGGGGGCCGATGGCGTCCGCGCGCACTGTGCCGGTGTGCCCGTCGAAGGCGGAGCGGGCGCGCGGCCGGTGGTCACGCCCCGCGGCCCCCGGCGCCACCGACGCACGGAGCAGGACCGCTGGACGCACCCTTCTCCGGTGGGATCGAGGAGCGCTCCCGGCCCGCAACGAGCTGTTCGGCTACGGCCCGGCCGTCGCCTACCTGGAGATGCGCGGGGAGCGGGTGGACACCGAGTTCGAGGTCTGGCGCGAGCTGATCACCGAGATCCGCGCCCTGGAGCTCGATTCGTGCGCCATCGCCGGACGGCTCCGGTCCCTGCGGCTTCCCTGACCGTGCCGACTCCGGCTGCCCCCTTCGCAGGAGCCGGCACGGCCCCCGCTCTCCCGTCCCGGAGGAGGGGGAGCGGGGGCCGCGGGACGGCTCTGCTATCGGGCTCCCAGCTCGGCCAGCAGGGTCTCGTACTCGTCCGGGTGCTGCTCCCGCAGGATGTCCATCCACACCCGGGCCCCCTGGACGAACGCCTCGGGCTTCATCTTCCGGTGAAGATGGTGCACGCAGTAGAAGGCGTCGTCGTAGGGGAGCCGCTTCGGCTGCTCGGACTGCGCCGCTTCTGCGTTCGCTGTCCTGGGTTCCGCCGCGTCGGTGCGCGGTTCCGGGATGGACTCGGAAGCTTGCTTCCGCGGGACGGCCGCACCGGGCCGGGGCGCAGGGGGCGGCGAAGCGACCGGGGCGGCAGGCGCCTCCGCGATTATCACGCCGTGATAATCGGCGGGGTCCGCCGGACGCCCGGCGGTCTCCTGCGGCCGGGCCTGCGCCTTCCTGCGAGCTGCCTCCGCCCGTTCGTCCGCCTTGGCCTTCTGCTCCTCGGGGGAGAGCCTGCCGAGGTTGCGGACGTGCTCCACCTTCCGCACCCCGGTCACGAGGTCCTTCTGGAGTTCGGGAGTGAGCTTCAGCAGGGACAGCTTGCTGGAGATGGTGTTCTGCGGGATGCCCAGCCGTTTGGCCGCCTTGGTCTGGGAGCCGTAGTAGTCGACCAGGGTCTTGAGGGCATGGGCCTCCTCCAGGTCCGTCATGTCGTCGCGGTGGTAGTTCGCGACGAACGCGGCCTCGAGGAGGGCCTCGTCGGTGGCGACCCGTCCGTTGTCGACGCGGACCGGGATGGTGGCCATCCCGACGCGGCGGGCGGCCTCGAGACGGCGGTGGCCGTCGACGACGATGTACTGCGCCCCGTCGTCGAGGTCGTCGGCGCGGTCCGGCCGGTTGCGCAGGTAGGCGTCGACCGTGGCGACGGCGATGGGGATGATGATGCCGACCTCGCGGACGGTCTGCACCGTCTCGTCGAGGTTGCGCAGGTGGTTGCGCGGGTTGTCGGGGTTGTCGCTGATGAGGGTGACCGGCAGCTCGGTGATGGCCGCTGTGGTCGACTCCTCGCCGGCGATGGTCTGGTCGATGAGGCTGCGCCGGGAGGAGCGGGCGCCGCGGACGGCGCCGAACGCGGGCGCCGATCCCAGGATGTCGGCCTTGCTCAACGGGTGGCTCCCCTCGCTACCTGTCGCATGGCCTCCGCCTGGTCGCTGTGGGGGGCGTAGGACAGCAGCGGCATCCGCTTGCGGACGGCTTCGCGCTGTTCCTTCAGGTCGCCGATGACGGCGAGGACCTTCGGATCTCCGAGCGACTTCCAGTTGTTCAGGGACGAGGTGGCGACGTAACCGCGGCGGGAGTCGTACAGGTTGACGACCAGGCCGAGGTAGTCGATCTCGAGGGAGAGGTCCTCGCAGAGGTCCTCGATCTGCTGGGCGAGCATGCCGTAGGCGGTGGCGGAGGAGTCCTCGGCGAGTACGGGGACGATGACCCCGGAGACACCGGTGGGCTCACCACGGCGTCGGCGCCCGTAGTAGAGAGCGGCGTCCATGGCGATGCCGAGGCTGGGCGGGCAGTCCACGATGATGACGTCGTAGTCGGCTTCCAGGGGGCGCAGGGCCAGTTCGAGCGCGGCTTCCTTCTGGAAGCCGCGCTTCTGCGTCGCCACGACGGCGATCTTCGCGTCGAGGAGGAAGCCGTCGAAGCAGGCGGGCAGCACGTGCAGGCGCTTGCCGAACCGCGGATCCTCTATCTCCACGACGAGGTCGCGCAGATCCCCCTTGCCCTCACCGCACATGTGGGAGACCAGGCTGTCGTGGTCGGGTTCGATCTGGGGGACGCCGAGCTGCTCGCTGAGGTGTCCCTGCGGGTCGAAGTCGACGACGAGGACGCGTTTGCCCGCCTCGGCGTAAGCCTGGCCGATGCCGGCGGAGACGGCGGTCTTGCCGACTCCGCCCTTCTGGTTGCCGACGATCTTCCGTTCGGGATCGGTGCCGCGGGCACCGTGCCGGGGGGAGGGGTTCGCGTCGAGCCAGTCGCGGATCGACTGGGCGAGGCCCTGGGTGTAGGAGACGCCGCGGTCGCTGCAGGTCTCCTTGAACTGCTCGTACAGGCCGGGCGGAAGCCAGGTGGAGAACGACCTGGCCCCGGCGGTGTCCACTTCCGTGCCGCTGCTGGTACTGCCGCGCCAGTCGTTGATGGCCGCCTCGACGGCGTCCTGGATGTCCAGACTGAGCTCAGCGGCGCGGATCTTGAGTGCTTGCTGGAGCGCCGAGGGCAGCTTGGACGCTACCTTTTCCCGGTCTCCATCAGGGTAAGGAGATGGCATGACGTCAGCATACTGACTTCGGAGAATGCAGTGGCGCCCATTTTGCGAGACCTGATGCTTTTTCACCCGACCGACACCCTGCCCTGGTTATCACGCCGTGATAGTCGCCGTCGGGACGACGTCGCAGGGCGGGGATTATCACGCCGTGATAGCTCCAGCCCTGCGCGGCTCGGCCATGAGAACCGGCTCCGGCGTGCCCATGGCGACGAGGGCGGCGGTCCCGCATCGCGACGGGCACCGGCGTTACGGTCCTCACCGCTGGTGCCGATGCTTCACGTTGTGATGGTGCCCCGTCTGCGTGGTGGACGGGAAAGCACGTCGGCCGACCGGGGCCGAGCCGCGATGACGACTCGTTTGCACCCCCAGCGGGCGCAGTGCCTCCCGGACGGACCTGACCGCGGACAGCCGGCGGTCGTGCAGCACGTGGGCATCGACCTCCCGGCAGGTCCGTTCCTCCAAGTAGGTCACCAGCCGTTCACCGAGCCGCCGGCTGGGGCTTCAAGGCGCGCGTCACAGGTTCGAACCTATGTCAGGGGCCCGGCGCCCGTCTCTGCCAATCCATTGGTGGTCCTGCCGACTCCCGTGAACATTCCGCCCCGATCCCGTGGGCTCCCCACGTCCCCGATCGGCGTCGAAGTGCTGTCCCGCTCTCGTGGACGAAGCCAACGTGGGGGGGCTGCGGTTTGTGGTGGGGCCGGTGCGTGTTCCTGCCACCGACGTGGGTGTCCCCAGTGGTGCTCGCTCATGGGGCGCCCGGCGTTCGGACGGTGACCTTTGCGACGTGCCCGCACCCGTTGCGCTCCTGCCCGACTTCTCCGGTGACTGCGTTTGCCCTCAATCGGACGGTGCCGGGCCATGGGGTTCCGGAGTGGTGAACGTCTGCTGCCGTTCCCCGGCACAGGACCACAAGGATCACAGGGTGACGCCGAGGTCCTGATTATCACGCCGTGATAAGTACTGACGCTGCTCCGTTCCCCAGCAAGCCGTGAGCAAGGCGGAGTCGCCTCCATGTCCGTCGAGGGCCGGATCGGAGAGGTCGTCCGGCATGGCCCGACTCCTCCTGCAGCAGGCATGCGGGACCGCCCATCCGGCTCGGAGGCCCCGGCATGTATGCCGACGTCGGAGCCCCTGGTGGTACCGGCACGACTTGGGCGGTACGCTGTCTCCCGAAACCTAGACACATTGCGGCCCCCGCCTCGGCGGGGGCCGCAATGGTTTGAGCGGTCACGTCACGGACGGGATGGCCTCCGCCGCGACCGGCCGCGGGACGTCGAAAGACTCAGTACCGTTGAAAGTGCCGTACGTCAGCTCCGGTGGCTCCGGGGTCGCAGACGCCGCTGTCCTCATCCTCACGCCTCCGGCTTCCTGATCGTGCGCTTGCGCTTGCGCGTCCTTGACGACGGTTCGGGCAGTTTCGCACCGGGAAGAGCCATGCCCCTGAACTCCTCCGGGACACCTGGGTCGTGCACGAGCTCGTTGAGAAGGCTCAGTTGCTCCACCTGGACCTTGACGCTCTTGACCGCCGACCCGCGAACGGGCTTCTGGACCAACCGGTAACCCCCGCGGAGGGTCACCGCGGGCTGGAGCTGGATCGACCCTTTCTTCGGCGAGTAGGCCAGCCCCAGTCTCTTCAACTTGGTCTGAGCCCGTGACACCTGGGCGGGATCCATGTCCAGTTCAGCAGCGATCTCGGCCTGCTTGAGCTCGACCGCCCCTCCGACTTCCTGGCTTCCCATCATGTGGAGCAGTACGCACAGGGTGACGCTGTCGTCCCTGAAGTACTTGGCAGCCCAGCGCAGAAACTCCAAGCTGTCCTGGGCGAAGTACTTGCCGATGAAGTCACCGGCGGTGACCGGAGGCTTGACCTCTGCCGTGTGACCGACCGGCAGCTCGACGAGGTTCTTCCTCGGACGGAGAGCTCCGGTGTACGGGCTGCTGGGGCTCGGCGCGCGGGGCGGTGACGAACCAGGGTCCCGGAGGGGATCCCTGTGAGGCTGTGCAGGCATGACGCTACGTGCTCCTCAAGATCGAAACCCAGACGCGGAGCACAGCAGTGATTGCGCACATAGATAGCAACAACGCGACCTATCTGCACGTTGGACGTGTCGAACATGACGTCGGAGTCATGTTGGCAAGGACTTCGGTACCGGTCGCGGGGTTGCGCACATAGGTCGCAATGAACACGGGCTACCTTGACCTGACACTCAACTTCCGCGCACTCAAAATGACTTGAGAGTCATCTTCCGCGACCTCATCAAGGCGTCTGACCTGCGAAGACGTGATCCTCCCTATTCTCTATAAGTGCGGGTCCGTCATCGGAGCCGACCTGGGGCCGATGTCGGAGGGCCACTGTCCCCGGCCCTCGGCAGGATTGGTCGAGGCCGGTGGCCCCAGGGGCCTTCGCCGGCCCCTGGACCCCGCTGCCCCCGGCACTCCTCGACACGCATCCGTATCGTCGTGGCGCACACCGTTCGCGTCGAGGAGCACCGGGGTTGTGGTTCCTGTGGACGGGCGGCCCTCCGCAACTGCTGTGCGAGCTTGCCAGGGTTCTCGAGTGCCGGTCGGAGAGGTTGGCGGACCATCGTGCCTTCCGTGGTGAAGGCGGGTGAAGGAATGGCTGGAGCGGCCTCTGGAGTCTGCTCGGAACCCGGCTACGGAGTCAGGCGAGTACCAGAAGGCGACGAGATGCCACCTCATCTGCACCCGGTGATGCGGGCACGTGGAGCTCGCCCATGGCGCGTACCGCCTCGAGCCGTCCTGCCGGTGGCACAAGGCGACCCGGACGAGGGACGTCACGGTCGCCTCAACTGCGGTGCTGGTGAGGGAGTTCGTCGGGCAGGCGCCTGCCGCCCAGCAGGTCGGCTCCGTCGTACCGGTCCCCCTCAGCCCGGCGTCGGACACGACGTTCCAGGCAGGACGGCGTCCGTTGCGCACGAGCGGTCACCACACCACAGCCGTCCGGGGCTCGCTCGCGTATCCACGGGGGGCGGATGTCCATGCACGCCCTCGATCATCGAGGCGACCTCGCAGACCGAGCAGGATTCGAGCTGGGGGTAGGTGCACACCGACTCTCGCTCGACGTGCCAGTAGGTCATCACGCAGGGGCCCCGGTAGCGCAGGTGCCGCACCCGGCGCAGCGCCACCTCGCTCTCGCCGTGCTTGCCGGTCACCGCGACCCGTTTGATGCCCATGTTGGTGCCGAGCCCGAACAGCACCAACAGCAGCCGGCGCCGCAGCACATCTTGTGGAGACGCGGGCGTTGCCATGGTGGGGGAGGCCCGACAGGGATCAGTGGGCGGATCCGGCGGTGCGGCGCCGGCAGCCGGGCGCAGGTCATGGTGTCGGCCACTCAGCTGGGACTTCTTGTCCGTGGTGAGGAGGAGGTTGTCGGGGGAGAAGCTCGCTTCGCGTGCGGCACCGTCATGTTGTGCGGGCAGTGGGTAGCACCAGCGGTGCCGAGTCTCGGGTGGTGGCTGCCGTGACGGTTCAAAAGAGAAGCGTGGCTGGGCTGAGTGGGTGGTACAGGTACCTCCGATCGCCGGTGGGCAAGTGCCTCGCCGCATGGGTTGCTGTTCGGTGGTACAGGTCAGTGAGGGGTCGGCAGTCGGCTGAGGCAGGACTGCGATGCACTGCTGATCGTCCGGAGACTCCCCTACCCATCCCTCAGCTGCTCCGAGGAGACCCGGGCGCGCCTCTTTGATAAGAGCAGCAGCGCGTTTCAGGGCTGTGACCTGCGGTTTTGTGATGATTATGGTGCCCTGTGGAGCACATTTACGTCTCCTGAATGTCGCTCTGGCCGACACATCCGGCAGAGAAAATCAAGCTCTGTTTGTCTTTCTCTCAAGCCCGCCAGGGCGGGCAACGCCGCAGGTCACACGGGTGGCATCCAATGCCGGAAGGTCATGACGGGGCGAGTCGAGTCTGCGGAAATGTGTCGCGATGACGACACGCGAAGTCAAGCTGTGCTTGATTTACGCCGCCGGAAGGCCTGAAAAATCAAACTCTGCTTGATTTTTCGAGTGCTGCGAAGCAGAGGGCCCCCTCCAAGGGCGACTCGGCGCACTACCGCAGCAAAACGCAAGCCTTGCTTGACTTTGAGCTAGTCTCTGGAGCGCCTGAGTATCGAAGGAGGTCCCGTGACAACCGACCCACCAGCACGCCGGCGGCCCCGAGCCGTCCCTGACGTCGCATCGGACAATGCGGGCTTCGACGACCTCCTGCAGGTCCTCGGAGAACAACTCGGCGAAGCCACCCAAAGCGCCGACCCCCGCACCCGCCGCAAGCTCAAAAACGTCACATTCGAGTACGAACCCGACCACACAGCCGTCCACGACATGGCAGGAGACGCCGGCTACAGCCTGGCTTCCAACTGGTTCACCCAGCTCCTGGCACAACTCGCCGTCGCCAACTCCATCACCAAATCCCAGCTGTGTGTCTTCCTCTACGTCGCCGGTGGACAACAGCGCGGATCAGGCATCGCCCGCTACACCCAGCAGGAGATCACCGACGGCCTCAACGAGCTCGCCGCGAAGAAAGGCGGCAAGCGCATCACCCGCTCCACGGTCAACCGGGCCATCAAAGCCCTGGTCGGCTACAAGTGGGTCGAACAGCTCGGCAACGGTGTGATCCAGCTGAACGTCCGTCTATGGTTCCACGGCAACAGCAACGCCCAGCACGCCGTCCTCGAGCAGCTCGCCGCCAAGCACAACCGCGACCCCGAGGCCTTCCCCCACGCCATCGGCCCCGACGTTCACCAAGAGGAACCAGACCTCGACTTCACCCACAACCCACACTATGGAACGGGAAGGCGTACAGGGTGATACACATCCGCCAACCGCTCCACCACCCGGCACGAGGAAGGGATACCGATGGCTGAGGTCATGTCACCGGTCGTGTCCGAACGCATCTGGGCCCTGCCGATCTCCGGGGCCTCGGTCAAGTTCCTGCAGTACCTGGTCTACCGCAGCGACTTCGGCGGCCACCTTCCCGTGCGCCAGAAGGACATGGCCAGCGAGTACCGCGTCACCCCGCAAGCCATCAGCAACCTCATCGCTCCCTTGTGCGAGCTCAACATCGTCCTACGGCCGCAAAACGAAGAGGGCAACCGCGGCAAGGGCAACTCCTACCGCCTGCACCCCCTGGCAGCGAAATACGCCAGCTCCCAGGAGATGGAAGCCGCCTTCAGGACCGCCATCGCCAGCATCAAAGCCGGCGAGCTGCCCAACCTGAGACTGCCCGCCTACGCGGCCGTCCCGCCCACAGCAGACGGCCGACCGAAACTGCAGGTCGCCTGACCCACGAACAAAACAGGGCCTCCACCGGAAACCGGTGGAGGCCCTGCGCCTGAGTAAGAGGTACGCCTGCACTATACCCAGCCACCGCGAACTTCAGCGCGCCGAAGCAGCCGGCAGCATCGAGCCGAGGGGACACCCGAACGCCACCGCGGTGCGAGCGGGCCGATGCCAGCTTCATGCCCGCCCAATTTTCACAGCGCAAGGTCGTGCGCGCTGATCAACATGATGGTCCGCGCTCAGGGGTCGCGCGGATAGGTGCTCCGCGACGGCGAGCTCCCCGCGCCCAGGAAGCGCTGGCGAACGGGCTTTCGAGTGTGGGCATGAGGCATCGGGCGAATGCCTGACTCGGGTGCCCCTCCCTGGTAGCGTTCACGGCATGTCTGCTGCTTCGTGCGCGGCCGCTTGCGCCGCAGTGACCAGGACGTCCCGCTAGCGGCGGGACGTTCGACTCACACCCTTCCTGGACGTCCAACCGCTTCGTGATCAGACCGGAGCGGCACGTTCGTGCTGCTCAGAGCTTCCTCTGAGCGACGGAGCACCTGATGTTCTCGGGCATCCTTTCTTCACACGGGCACAGCCCGTCCCCGGCACGCGCATGGCTGGTGCTGTGCGCGATGTCCATGCTGCAGTTCTTCATCGCGGTCGACGTGACCGTGGTCAACATCGCCCTGCCCTCGATCGGCGCCGGTTTCGACGTCGACGGGCACACCCTGACCTGGGTCGTGGTCGGGTACACGGTCACCGGTGGCGGGGTGCTGATGCTCGGTGGCCGGCTGAGCGACCTGCTCGGGCGGCGGCGCGTACTGCTGATCGGCACCGCCCTGTTCGGCACCGCGTCCCTGCTGGCAGGCCTGGCCCCCACGTTTGCCCTGCTGGTGGTCGCGCGCCTGCTGCAGGGCGCCGGTGAGGCCATCGCGCTGCCCGCCGCGATGGCCACCATCGTCCTGATGTTCCCCGAAGACCCGCGTCGATCGCGGGCCCTGAGCGTGTGGGCGGCGGTGGCGAGCTGCGGTCTCGTGCTCGGATTCGTCCTGTCCGGAATCATCACCGCCCACCTGGGGTGGCGCTGGATCTTCCTGGTCTCGGTGCCGTTCATCCTGGTCGTGCTGCTGGCAGCCGTCTTCCTGGTCGAGGGTGACCGGCCCGTGGCCCAGGACGCCCCGCCGCTGGACCTTCCCGGCGCGCTGCTGCTGACCGCCTGCCCGCTGCTGTTCACCTTCGGCGTGGTCGAGGCCGGTGAACCCGCAACGCCCGCATGGGTGGTCCCGGGGGCACTGGCCGGGGCGGTGGCCGCCGGGGCCGGGTTCGTGCGTGTCGAGGCACGCTCGCGCAACCCGCTGCTGCCGCTGCACTTCTTCGCCAACCGCACGCGTGTGGCGGCCAACCTGGCCACGATGCTGCTGAGCGGGGGGTTGTCGACCTCGTTCCTGCTGTTCACCTTCTATCTGCAGGACCGGTTGGGCATCGGCCCGCTGGGCGCGGGCCTGACGATGCTGCCTCTGGCGCTCTCGCTGATCGTGTTCTCCATGCTCGTGCCTCGTCTGCTGGGCCGCTGGGGAGCACGCGCCTGCGTGCTTGCCGGCATCGGGTTCACCGCGGCCGCGATGGCCGCGATCGCGCTCGTTTCGGTCCTGCAGGCAGGCGGGGCGGCGATGATCCCGGCCATGCTCCTGATCGCGGCCGGGATGGGGTTCGGCATCGTGGGGCTGCAGTACGTCGCAGTCAGCGGCGTCACCGAGGACGACGCTGGGGTCGCCTCGGGCGTCCAGCGCGCGGCTGACCAACTGGGCGGTGCGACCGGGGTAGCAGTCTGCGTCGGGATCGGGTTCGCTCCGACCCTGCACTCCTTCGACCCGTTCCTGGTCGCCACCCTGCTGGCCGCCGGGGGGCTCGTGACCGGTGCGGTCGTGGCCTGGCGCATGCCCGCGCCTGTTCCCGCAGCGGACCTGCAGGAACAGGCCGGGTGACCTTCACCCCGCCGGGGTGTGCCGCCGATTGCCAAGGCGGCGCACCCCGGCGGAACTTGCCGGTCAACGTCCTCTACGGCCGAGCGAAGGTCACGTGCCCGTCCTGCCCTCCTCCCTCACCGCCCCGTTGTGGGACCAGTTCCAAGCCCTCCTGCCCAAGCGGGAGACAGCCGCTCATCCGCTGGGCTGCCACCGTCCCCGCATCCCCGACCAGGTCGTGTCCGACAAGCTCCTGGCCCGCCTCGTACTCGCAGGCACCTACCAGCGGCACGCCGACCACACCTGCTCGGCAACCACGATGAGGGCCCGGCGGGATGAGTGGATCGCCGTCGGCGCCTTCGAGCGACCGCACCAGCTGGCCCTGGAGGCATACGACGAGGCCATCGGCCTCGGCCTGGAGAACCTCGTGGTCGACGGTTGCGTCGTGAAAGCCCCTGGCGGTGGCCAGAACACCGGGCGCAGCCCGGTGGGCCGAGGCAAGAGCGGCCTCAAGCGCTCGGTACTGGTCGACGGTGGAGGCCTGCCGCTGGGGTGGGTCCTGGTGGGCGCGAACCGCAACGACTCGCCGCTGTTGCGCCCCGCCCTGGAGACCCTGCGCCTCCGCTTTTGTCCCGACGAACTTCGAAGTCAACCGCTGACGGAGGTAGAGCCGCACCGTCCGAACGTTCAAAGCGACTCGGCGAGGGTGAGTGAACGGAGATCGGTGTCCAGCATGCGGATCAGCTCGCCGACCCGTCCACCACCGCTCGGCGCCGTCGGGAACCGTTTGAGCACGTCAACGACGACCGGTGTCGCACGACGCAGCGTCTGCTCAAGGTGGCCGGCACCCACACCCCGATCGTCGTCGGCGACGAGTTCGGCCGCTCTGGCCGCGTGAGCGCCGGCTCCGAGAATGTGCTTGACCTGGGTGGCCCTGGCCAGCGGATGCAGGTAGGCGGCGCCCGCCGCGGACATCGCTGCCCGAGCCGCCTCGCGCGCGGCCGCGGTGTCCGCGCTCTTGGCCGCCTCGAGTGCCGCCCACGCTCTGTCGCGCAGAACCTTCCTCCGCTCACCACCTCGAGCGAATTCCCACGCGGCGTCGACAGCGTCTCGAGGCCGCGAGTCGTCCGGCTGATCGCCCTCGAACACCTCGAGCACCACTTCCGCGCACGCTGCGGCGAACGCGGTGACCTCACGAAGATCTTGCTTGCTCAGAGCGATCTCGCGCACTTCCCCTGCCATGACCCCATCCTCGGCCGTTGTGCTGGACAGCCAGGCGGCTGGGACGGCTCCGGGCCGGCCCCATGCCCACTGGCTCCCCAGCAGACCGGATCGTGGAGGGCCACCCGGCCACAGCAGACAGGAACCGGTGAACCGACCGCTCTGCCGGATGACCCACTCCGCAACCCGTCGCCCCCAACTAGCGTAAGCACCCCGGAGGAGTGTCATTCCAGCCCTTCGAGCTGTGATCTCAAGGCGGCGGAGGATCACTGGAAGAAAGCGGCCGACGCGGAATGGACCACACAGCCGACCGGACCCGGCCGCCGACGACCGCTCGGAGCCGGACCGGCCGATCCCGGCACCCCGGGCAACCCGTCGCAGCACTGACCCGGCCAGAGGGACAGCGGCACCCGTGGAAGGCAACTCACGAGGTGACTGCAGGCCCCCCGTGACCAGCCTGCAGGGCAAGGTGGGAGCGGGGCTGACCCAAGCCGTCTCGTGAGTGACGATTCGGACGGTCACCTGCTGCCCGTCCGGGTCGGGCCACCCTCGCTGATGAGCTGTTCTCTCCCGCGCGAGGTCGTTGCTCCGCTCCCTCAGCGACCGAAGCGACTCGTACCCCGGGAAGACCTTCCGCCGGCGAAGAGCTGCATGCGGGCTGACGAAAGAGTCGCTTTGGTCGCTGCGTGCCCCCGCAGCGGGGACAGCGACTCAAGGGCAGCGACTGGGAATGTCATCAGTCGCTGCTCAGTCACAGGAGAAAAGCGCAGGTCATGGGCGGTTCCTGACAGGCACAGCGACCGAAGCGACTCAACATAGGGATATATGAAGCCATTCCTGTGCGCGCGTGTGCGTCATATATAGGAGGCTTCAGTCGCTTCAGTCGCTGCCGAGTTGCTACCTGGCTGCTGACCTGTGGTTTTCACCATGCTGCCGGAGCAGCGACTGAAGCAGCCCAGTCGCTGCCTCCCTCGCTGAGTCGCTAAACAGGGGCAGTTCCGGACTGCTTATCGACACGGACCCGTGCTTCACTCCTGCACCTTCGGTGTTCGCTAAGGTGTGTCCGTCGTTGAGTCGCTTCAGTCGCTACGAGGGGGCTGCATGTCCGCTGAGCTGCAGTTCTCTGCCAGTGACTCAGCACCGGCAGCCTCTTTCCCATCAGTCGCTGGCCAGTCACTGAGCACAGCACGGTGGTGCGCCCGCCGCGGCTGGCCGGTGCACCCGCTGGCAGCGGGACGAAAGACACCGGCCTCCAACTGCCGTACTTGCCGTGCGCCCGAACACACCGCCGCGGGCTGCGCTTGCCTGTCCGCCGGCCGCTGGTGCCACGGATTTCACGCCGCTACGCTCGACCAGCGCCTTATCGGCCAGTGGTGGGGGCGCCACCCCGAGTTCGGAGTCGGCGTCGCCTGCGGCCCCGCCGGCCTGGTCGTCATCGACATCGACGCTCACGGGACCCAGCCTCCCACCCGGGACCGTATCCTGCCCGGTATCCCGATCGGAGACCACGTCGACCTAACAGGCCTGGCCACCGGCTTCCACGTCCTCGCCGTACTGGCTGCTTTGCGCGGTGTCCCCAGCCCGGCCGAGGACACTGCAACGCTGCGCGTCCGCACACCCTCTGGAGGGATGCACGTGTGGTATCGGGCCGGGGGCTCCCGCCGGTGGCAGTGCTCCTCAGGCTCGAGCCAGGGCCGTGCCCTGGCCTGGCAGGTCGACGTCCGTGCTCACGGCGGCTACATCATCGCTCCTGGCACGACCACCAGAGCCGGCACCTACAAGCCACTCGGCGAAGCGCGGCAGCCCGCCGTCCTGCCGGGCTGGCTGACGCAAGAGCTTGAACGCACCGGTCACCTGCCGGCTCGAAACATCTCCGCACCCAGGCCGGTGCCGTCCCGGGCCAGGCAGGCCGTCCTCGCAGCAGGCGGCGGCCGTACGGGCACCGACCGGCTGCTCGCGGCGGTCCTGGCGCCCGTCGCCGCCTGCGGAGAGGTCAGCGAAGGCGCTGGATTCTCCGACGCTCTCAACCGTGCCGCCTACACCCTTGGAGGCCTTGTCGCCGCCGGCCGGCTCAGCCAGGCCACCGCCGAACGCGCGCTGGCGGAGACCGCAACCACAGCCCGCCCGGGACAGGAACGCCGTGCCGGACAAATCATCCGCAGCGGTCTCGCCGCAGGACTCAAAAATCCCTTGAATCCCGGGAGCCGGCATTGACCACTCCGGGCAACGACAACACTCTGTTCAACTTCGACGCCAAAGCCGTCGCCGAACAGATTCGCAACCATTCCCCGATCCCGCTGCCCACCCAGCCCCCGGCCCCTGCGCCGGCCGGTCCGCAGGCAACCGCTGGCGGACTGCTGCCCGACACACTCAGTGATCGCGGCAACGCCAAGCTGTTCGTCAAGCTCTACGCCCAGGACTTCCGCCACGTCCCCGGCATCGGCTGGTACCGCTGGGACACCACCCGCTGGCAGGTCGACGAAGACGACACCGTCCTGTGGGCCGCCGGCGACCTCGCCGAGAGCATCGCCTCCCACGACCCCCACGGCCGGTTCACCACCGCCGCACTCACCCGGCACCGGCGCCGCGCCTTGTCCACCGCAGGCATCAACGCCATGCTCACCCAGGCCCGCTCAGCACCTGGCATGGTCCTCAACGCAACCCGCCTGGACGCCGACCCTTACTCCCTGTGCACTCCCGAGGGCATCGTCGACCTGCGCAGCGGCCTGATCAGAAGCCCCGACCCCGACAAGGACTTCCACTCCCGCTCCACCACCGTCGGCCCCCATCCCACCCCGACCCCCCGCTGGACCCGCTTCCTGACCGACACCTTCGGCACCGACGCAGAAGGCACCGAAATGATCGGCTACCTTCAGCTGCTGCTCGGATACGCCGTGACCGGCGACGTCGGCGGTCAGGTCCTGCCCTTCCTCTTCGGTGCCGGAAAGAACGGCAAGTCCGTTCTCCTGGACGTCCTGATGAAACTCCTGGGCGACTACGCGGACGCCGCCCCGCCCGGCTTCCTCATGGCCCGCCCCTATGAAGGCCACCCCACCGACCTCGCTGAACTCCACGGCCGGCGCGTCATCGTCTGCAGCGAGGTCAACCCCGGTGACAAGTTCGACGAGGCACGCGTCAAACTCCTCACCGGCGGCGACCGCATCAAGGCACGCCGCATGCGCCAAGACTTCTTCAGCTTCACCCCCACCCACAAACTCCTCCTGGTCGGCAACCACCGCCCCGAGGTCGGGACCGGTGGCTTCGCGTTCTGGCGACGCATGCGCCTGATCCCGTTCGAAAACACCGTCCCCGACCACCGCAAGATCGATAACCTGGCCGACATCCTCGTCACCGAGGAAGGCCCCGGCATCCTGGCCTGGCTCATCGACGGCGCCCGCCGCTACCTCGCCGGCACCCGCGACCTCACCGGACCCGAACGCGTCCGCATCGCCACCACCGCCTACGCCGAAACCGAGGACCACACCGGCCGCTACTACGAGGAATGCTGCACCCTCGCCCCTGACCTGCGCGCTGAACAGACCGGCCTCTACAGCCACTACAAGGCGTGGTGCCAGAATGAAGGGGCGCCCGCCCTGTCCTCCCGCGCGTTCGCCGCCCGCACGCGGGAACTGGTGGGACTGGCCTCACCGAAGCAGATGATGACGTCCAACCAGCGCAAGTACTACCCGGGCATCGGCCTGCTCGCCGACCAGGAGAGGGAAGCAACCGCATGAGCTCCCTGATCACCGAGGACGAGATCAGCCACGAGACCGACCTGGTCTGGCTCGAAGACATCACCGCTCTCGACTACGTCCGGCAGAGCCTGGATCGACTCCCGACCCGCAGGAGCAGGCCCGCCTACCACCGTGACGGCCGGATGGTCGGCTATGCCGTCCTCGGCGCCACCGCAAAGCCCTCCCGCGCTTCGGGCACCTTCCGCCGACGAGTGTTCTGGCTGCTGCCCCACGACCGCGACAGTGAACCCGAAGGCCTGTACACCAAGGGCGCCCCGGCCGAAGCCGTCGACCCGCGCACCCTTGAACCCCGGATCAAGGGCTACAAGACCGAACGCTCCGAAGGCGGTCCGCCCTCCGATGCCATGCAGGAACTCGGCATAACCCTGCCCCTCTGAGACCGTGTCCCACGTGGTGAGGCGGACGAGTCGTTTGTAGCAGCACAGGGCGGCGGCGGGTCCGGAACCCGGCTCGCCCCGGTCCACGGGGCTCGGACCTGTGTGTTCGCCCGCTTCTCAACCCGGACGTGGGCGGTGTCCAGGACGACACGGGTGACGTCGACCAGGCCGGCGTCGTCGAGCCCGTGCAGCATGGCCCCGTGCGGACGGCTCCGGACACCGGCTCTCGACCGGATCAGGAACCTGCGGTGGGCGGTCGACTTCGAGATGCCGAAGCACGGTGGCAGGGCCCGTCAGGCGCAACCGGACAGCACGTAGACGATCGCGGCGAACAGCGTCTCATCGGGCGTGTCCTGCGTTCCGCCGCCCTGCCGGGGTGAGTCCCTCGAATTCGATCACCACAAACGTTGTCGCGTCGAAACGAGGACCGTCCGTCAGCGCGGCCGCGGTGTCGCCTCCCCTGGAACCGCCGCCGGTTTCCGGTCGACGGCTCGGTCGTCGTTCCTGGGGACTGGCCCGGCGCACCCGGCGGTATCCGAGGCGTTGGCAGAGGGCGTTGCTGGTGGGGTTCGCGGCGTTCGCGTACAGCACCACCTCCGTGGCGCCCGCCGCGAGCGCGGCCCCGCTGACCGCGGCGGTGACAGCGGCCCCGTAGCCGCGGCCGCGGAGGTGGGGCGGGGTGTGGACGGGGTCAAACCGGCGACCATCGGGCTGAGGCCCGCCACGGAGACGGGGGCGCCGTCCGGGGTCTCCCAGAAGGTGTAGCGCTTTTCGGCGAAGCGGGTGCTGGGCCAGGAGGCGGCGTCGATGGTGACGGACTCCCCGAGGCCGACGGCGAGTTCGCGGCACCAGCGCATGAGGTGCTCGTGGGCCGGGTCGTCCGCGGACCGGCCGCGGCCGGGCGGGTGGGGGCCGGGGGAAGGGATCGCCGAAGACGGCGGTGAGGGCCCGGGTGTGCCCGCACGGGGTCTGCACGGGCCGCTCGGTGTCCGCTTGAAGGTTCCTTGAGTCGCTTCGGTCGCTCAGCCACCGCGATGGCCGGGGCGGCGAGCGCCGTGGAAAAGTGGCGGGAACGCGACGGCCACCGGGGTGACAGCGGCGGGAGCTGAGGGCGGTCGCTCCGGTCGATCCGTCAAAGCCCCAGGTAACAGCCTCATGGGGAGGCGTCAGCGACTGAAGCGACGCACGGTGCGGGTCCAGGGGTGAGCAGAGGGCTCATGACATGCGCCCGCGTGAGTCATATATGGGCATAGTGGGTCGCTTCAGTCGCTGTCCTGCCTGGCGGCCGGATCGGCGTGTGTCGTTTCAGTTCTTTCGCGGGTCTCCTTCCGTCACGTTCGTTTCGCTAGTCTGTTTGAATCGTTCAGTCGCTTGGGTCGCTGTTGGGGGATGCGCATGGCTTCTGAGCTGCGATTTTTACGCAGCGACTCAAGACGTCCAGAGGCTCGTCCACCGTGTGCTTCTCGGCCGCTGACGCCCCGCCGAGGAGGCCGCGCATGACGCGCGACCATCAGAAGAGCCTCTTCGACGCGCAGGACGTGGCCCGGCAGATCCTCACCCGGACCGTGGCGGAGCCCGGTGCGCGGACGGACGTCCACGCACCGGCGCCCGCGCCCGTGGACGGGACGGGAGCCGGGGGAGAGGCGACCGCTGTCGGGCTGCTGCCGGACACGCTCAGCGACCGCGGCAACGCCAAGCTGTTCGTCAGGCTCTACGCCAACGACTACCGGCACGTACCGGGCCTCGGCTGGTTCCGGTGGGACCACACCCGCTGGCAGGCCGACGAGGACGACACCGTGCTGTGGGCCGCGGGCGACCTGGCGGAATCCCTCGCGACGACCGATCCGCGCGGGCTCTTCACCACCACGGCACTCCAGCAGCACCGCCGGCGGGCCCTGAGCACCACCGGCCTGAACGCGATGCTCACCCAGGCCCGTACGGCACCCGGCATGGTCCTCAACGCGGCCCTGCTGGACGCCGATCCGTACGCGCTCTGCACTCCTGACGGGGTCGTGGACCTGCGTACGGGACTGATCAGGACACCGGACCCCAACAAGGACTTCCACTCGCGCTGCACCACGGTCGCCCCCGAGCCGATGCCCACGCCCCGCTGGTACCGGTTCCTCGCCGATACCTTCGGTGAGGACCAGGAGGGCGCGGAGATGATCGACTTCCTGCACCTGCTGCTGGGGTACTCGGTGACCGGGGACGTGGGCGGTCAGGTCATGCCGTTCCTCTTCGGCTCCGGCCGCAACGGCAAGTCCGTCCTGCTGGACGTGCTGATGAAGCTGCTCGGTGACTACGCGGACGCCGCGCCGCCCGGTTTCCTGATGGCCCGCCCCTACGAGGGACACCCCACCGACCTCGCGGAACTCCACGGCCGCCGGGTCGTCGTGTGCAGTGAGGTCAAGCCGGGGGACCGCTTCGACGAGGCCCGGGTGAAGCTGCTGACGGGCGGGGACCGCATCAAGGCGCGGCGGATGCGGCAGGACTTCTTCAGCTTCGAGCCCACGCACAAGCTGTGGCTGCTGGGCAACCACCGGCCCGAGGTGGGCACCGGCGGCTTCGCGTTCTGGCGGCGCATGCGCATGGTGCCGTTCGAGCGTGTCGTTCCCTACGACCGCAAGATCGACAACCTGGCGGACATCCTCGTCACCGAGGAGGGCCCCGGCATCCTCGACTGGCTGATCCTGGGCGCCCGTCGGTATCTGAGCGGCGAGAGGGACCTGACCGGGCCCGAACGCGTCAGGATCGCCACCGACGCCTACGCGGAGACCGAGGACCACACCGGGCGCTTCCTCGGCGAGTCCTGCCGGATGGAAGGCGGCCTCAAGGCGGAACAGGCCAGGCTCTACGCGGCCTACAGGGAGTGGTGCCGGAATGAGGGGTCCCCGGCCGTCTCGTCGCGTGCCTTCGCCGCACGGGTCCGAGAAGTGGTGGGACTGGCCTCTCCCAAGGAGATGATCCTGTCCAACCAGCGCAAGTACTACCCGGGTATCGGACTGGTCGCCGACGAGGAGACAGCATGAGCGCCCTCATTGACGAGGACGAGATCGACAACGAGGTCGACCTCGTCTGGCTCGAGGACATCGGCTCTCTCGACTACGTGCGCCAGAGCCTGGACCGGCTGCCGAACCGCCGGAGCAAACCCCGGTACCACCGGGACGGCCGCATGGTCGGGTACGCCCTGCTGGGACCCGGGGCCAAGCCCTCCCGCTCGTCGGGAACCTTCCGCCGCCGCGTCTTCTGGCTGCTGCCGCACGACCGGGACTCCGATCCCCAGGGCCTGTACGCCACCGGTGCGCCCGCCGAGGCCGTGGACCCGCGCACGCTGGCGCCCGGCGGCAAGGGACGCAAGACCGAGCGCTCCGAGGGCGGCCCGCCGTCGGCGACGGCACGGGAACCGGAAGATTCACCGCCGCTGTAGTCATTGTCTTCGTAGGTGCACTCCGCGGATGTTGCCCGGCGGACGCGCATTACAAAAGAACCGTCCAGCCGGTACATTCTCCGACGGCCGCAGTCCGGGTCCCAGCGGGGGGTAGGGCATGGGCGCGCTCAAGGGCAGGACGGCGCTGGTCACGGGTGCCAGTCGTGGCATCGGCAGAAGCATCGCGCTCCGACTGGCGAGCGAAGGAGCCCTGGTCGCCGCTCACTACCGCAACGACGAGGCGGCGGTCGCCGAGACACTCGCGGCGATCAGGGACATGGGCGGTCGCGCCTTCGGCCTGCGCTCCGAGCTGGGTGCTCCGGGGGACGCCAGGGGCTCTATGAGCGATTCGACGCGGGATTGGCCGAGCACGGAGTGGCCGAGGGCCTCGACGTCCTGGTCAACAACGCCGGGATCAGTGGGTCCGCGCGCATCGACGACGTGACGCCCGAACTCTTCGACCGCCTCTTCGGCGTGAACACCCGGTCGTTGCTGTTCGTTGCCCAGCAGCGGCCACACGGGCCCGACCTGGCGCTACGACTACACCGCGGCCACCCCGTCGGACGCGGGCACCACCACCGTGACGGACCCCGACGGCGACGCCACCCAGTACGTCCACAATGCCGACGGTGAGGTCATCAAGGTCACCGACCCGCTCGGCCACTCCCGGCACGCCACGTACAAGAACCATCTGACCCAGACCGCGATCGACGCGATGGGCACCGGCGCCGACGGCACGGGCGGCAACACCACCACCTACGGCTGGGACGGCCGCAACAACGCCCTCTCCCAGAAGCTGCCGATGGGCGCGACGGCGTCCGTGTCGGCGTACCAGACGATCGCCGGCACCGACCTGCCCAACGACTTCACCACCGCCGACGGCCGCAAGGACACCTTCACGTACGACACCAACGGCAACACGATGTCGGTGACCACGTCGGGCACCGCCGGAGCCACCCGCGAGTACACCTACAACAAGGACACCCCGACCTGCGGCGGCTTCGAGGGCCAGCGCTGCACCGCGAAGGACGGCAACGGCAAGGTCACCTCCTTCGAGTACGACGACCAGGGCAATCTGATCAAGGTCAAGCCCCCGGCGCCGCTGGGCGAGACCACCTACACCCACGACGCGCTGGGCCGGGTGGAGACGGTCAAGGACGGCCGCGGCATCACCACCGTCTACACCTACGACAACCGCGACCGCATCCGCGAGGTCTCCTCCACCAACCTCACGGTCGCCTACTCCCACGACGGCGACGGCAACCTCAAGTCCCGCACCGACGCCTCCGGCACCACCAGGTGGGACTACGACAAGCTCAACCGTGAAAGCGTGCGCACCCTGCAAAACGGCGCCCAGACGGCTCTCGCCTACACCCCGGGCGGTGACGTCGACTACTACACCGACCCGACCGGCAAGACGGACTACACCTGGGACAAGGCCGGCCGCCTGGACTACCTGATCGCCCCGGACGGCAAGAAGACCGACTACGACTACGACAACAACGACAAGCGCACCAAGACCGTCTACCCCGGCGGCACCACCCAGACCGTCACCATCGACGACAACGGCCGCCCGGAGAAGATCAAAACCACCTCCGGCACCCAGACCCTCGTCGACCTGACCTACAGCTACAAGAACACCGCGGGCAAGGACACCACCAAGATCCACACCCGCACCGACAACACCACCACCTACACCACCACCTACACCTACGACTCCCAGGACCGCCTCACCTACGCCCTCGAGACCGACGCGGCGGGCTCGCGGAAGGCGTCGTGGCTGTACTGCTTCGACAAGGCCGGCAACCTCACCAGCCGGGACGGCACCAGGAGCACCTGCCCCGGCGGCACGACCTACACCTACAACGACGCGTCCGAACTGACCGCCAAGAACGGGACCACCACCGGCTGGTCCTACGACAAGCTCGGCAACGAGACCGCCGCAGCCGACAACACCCCGCGCAGCGGCGAGTCCTGGACCGACTACAGCCAGCTGTCCTCCATCACCACCGGCGGCATCACCTACGACCTGGTCCACGCCGGCACGGACAACGCCGAACGCACCAAGCTCGGCTCGACCTGGTTCCACCACACCGCCCTCGGCCTGGCCTCCACGACCACCAACGGCGTCGACACCGGATTCATCCGCGAACCGGCGGGCACCTTGAACTCCATGACGACTGGGGGGAAGTCCTACTACTACCTCACCGACGCCACCGGCAACGTCCTCGGCCTGGTCGACGATGCGGGCAAGCGCACGCACACCTACGCCTACGGCCCCACCGGCCTTCCCCGCACCACCCTCACCGAGGCCGTCCCCCAGCCGTACCGCTACACCGGCGCCTACCTCGACCCCACCGGCCTGTACAAAATGGGCCACCGCTACTACGACCCCACCCTCGGCCGCTTCACCCAACCCGACCCCTCCGGCCAGGAAGCCAACCCCTACCTCTACGCCGCCGGCGACCCCGTAAACAACACCGACCCCTCGGGGCTGCTGAGTTTTGGGGACGTCACCGGTATCGGAGACTGGGTGAGTCTCACCTATGACACCTTGACAGGTGATACGGAGAACGCGAACGCCACCAAGATGGGCATGCTGGCCGGTATTGGCTTCGAGTCGCTCTGCATGGCCGGGGCCGCAGCCGGGTCCTTCGCCACCCTTGGTGTCTGGGAGTGTCTGCGGAACGGTGTAACTCCGTTGGTTGATTTCAGTTGTTAGCGGTGCCGAGGGTGAGTCGGCCGTCGAACGCGATGTCGAAGGCGTTCAGGGCCGGCTTCCAGCGGCGGGTCCACGCCTTCGTGCCGGTGCCTTTCGGGTCCAGGCTCATGATCGCCAGGTAGACGCACTTGAGGGCGGCCTGGTCGGTCGGGAAGTGGCCGCGGGCCCGGACGGCCTTGCGGATCCTGGCGTTGACCGATTCGATCGCGTTGGTCGTGCAGATGATCTTTCGGATCTCCGCATCGAAGGAGAGGAAGGGCACGAACTCCGCCCAGGCGTTCTCCCAGAGCCGGACGACGGCCCGGTACTTCGTCCCCCACTTCTCCTGGAACTCGCCGAACCGCTCGGCTGCCGCGGCCTCAGTCGGAGCCGTGTAGACAGGCCGCAGGTCCTTCGCGAGCTTCTCCCAGTCCTGCCGGCCCGCGTAACGGAAGCTGTTCCGCAGCAGATGAACCACGCAGGTCTGGACCACGGTCAGGGGCCAAACGCGGGTCACGGACTCGGGAAGTTCCTTCAGTCCGTCGCAGACGACCATGAGGACATCCGCGACGCCTCGGTTCTTGATCTCGGTGAGGACGTGCTGCCAGTACTTGGCTCCCTCACTGCCGTCTCCGACCCACAGGCCGAGGATGTCGCGGGTTCCTTCCGCGGTCACGGCGAGCGCCATGTAGACGGGCCGGTTGGCGACCTGGCCGTCGCGGATCTTGACGTTCACGCAGTCGATGAACACGACCGGGTAGACGCGGTCGAGCGGACGGTTCTGCCACTCGGTCATCCGCTCGAGCACGCTGTCCGTGATCGTGGAGATCGTCTGCTTGGACACCTCGGCGCCGTAGACCTCGGCGAGGTGCGCGGAGATTTCTCCGTGAGTGAGGCCCTTCGCCGACAGCGACAGCACCATCTCGTCGACGCCGGTCAGTCGCCGTTGCCGCTTCTTCACCAACTTTGGCTCGAACGATCCGCTCCGGTCGCGCGGGACGTCGATCTCCACCGGCCCGACCTCCGTCGTCACCGTCTTCGACCGGTGCCCGTTGCGGTAGTTCCCGCTGCGGCCGTCCTCGGTCCGCTGGCCGTTCTCCCGGCCGAGATGGTCGGTGAGCTCGCCCTCCAGGGCTCCTTCCAGCACCAGTTTCGTCAGCTGGGCGAGGAGTCCTCCCTCTCCGGTCAGGGTCACACCGTCAGCCTTTGCCTGAGCCATCAGCTGGGCCACCAGAGACCTGTCCAGAGACGGCGCAGCCGTCTCCTCGTCCACTTCGGTGGTCGAACGCGTATTCTGCTTCACGGTCCTGCTCCCATCGGTCACAGCAGCCTTAACTGCTGCCACTTATTGGGGAGTTACACCGTTCACGCTACAGACCCGGTGTCTCGGTCGGTGCTGGGCTGACCGGGTGTTCCGTCGTAGCCGCAGGCGTTGCCGGGGCCACGACCGCTGCATACAGCTGAAGCACAACGCGGGGGGCGGTAGATGTGCCCGCTGCCAGAGGGGACAGGAGTTACCAATGCGCACAGCCGCGATGATCGGCTCAGCTCTCGTAGCGCTATTCTGCGGCGCCGCATTGCTCTACGCCGGTGTGATGGATGCCAGTGACGGAAAGGCTCGGGCGATACTGCCGATCGTCATCGGTGTCGTTCTGGCCGTCGGTGGGCTTCTGTTCCTGCGCAAGGGGTTCAAGCGATGACGATGTAAGCGATCATGCCGCCCTCTGCTGCCGGGCTGCCGACCTGGGGAATCGCCCTGGTCTTCGCGGTGTTCATCGCGGCGGTTCTATTCGTCCTGTCCCGCCACCAGTAACCGGGTACAGACACAGCCCGCACGCCAGAGCGGTGCTTGGACCGTATCAGTCTCCGCCCGGGCACTTGCCCGGGTGGAGTCGGCACTGCGCTTGACTGGCCGTTCTCTATCCGGGACTGCTGCCGGTGCCGGGATGGCTGGCGGGCCGGGGAGGACGTCCGGAGGGCTACTGCCACCGGCAGATGATCGACGCAGTGCGCTACCTCGTCGACAACGGCATCAAGTGGCGGGCGATGCTTGCCGACTTTCCGCCCTGGCCACGGGTTTACGCCTTCTTCGCCCGATGGCGGGACACGGGTCTGGTGACCGAACTGCACGACCGGCTGCGCGAGACCGTCCGCACGGTTGAGGGCCGAAGGCCGAAGCCGAGCGCGGGGGTCGTGGACTCGCAGTCGGTGAAGGCGGACGCCACCGTCACCCACGTATCGCGAGGCTTCCCCGCCGGCAAGAAGATCATCGTGCTGTCCGAGGGCCGTCTGCTGAACCTGGGCAACGCCACCGGTCACCCCTCGTTCGTGATGTCCAACTCCTTCGCGGACCAGACCCTGGCCCAGATCGAGCTGTTCACCAAGCCCGACGCGTACCCGACCGGTGTCTACGTGCTGCCCAAGCACCTCGACGAGAAGGTCGCCCGCCTCCACCTCGACGCGCTCGGCGTGAAGCTGACCACGCTCCGCCCCGAGCAGGCCGAGTACATCGGCGTCGAGGTCGAGGGCCCGTACAAGCCGGACCACTACCGCTACTGACGAACACCGAGCGAAGGCCCACCGCGGCTGTCCGGAGACAGCGGCGGCGGGCCTTCGCGGATCGCGGATCGTGGAGCGGGGCGCGTCGTATGCGGTTGTCGTGTGCGGTTGTCGACCGGGGGCGCGGGCGGTGGCCCGCGCTGTCGCGGGGCGGATTACTTCCCGTCGCGGTTGAAGGTCGAGGTCGACCAGAAGTAGCCGAGGACAGACAGGGCCAGGCACCAGACGACGGCGAGCCAGCCGTTGTGGCCGATCTCGGTGCCGAGGAGGAGGCCGCGCAGGGTCTCGATGGCCGGTGTGAAGGGCTGGTACTCGGCGATCGGCTGGAACCAGCCCGGCATCGAGTCGACCGGCACGAAGGCGCTGGACAGCAGCGGCAGCAGGATCAGCGGCATGGCGTTGTTGCTGGCGGCCTCGGCGTTGGGGCTGACCAGCCCCATGCCCACCGCGATCCAGGTGAGCGCCAGCGTGAAGAGGGCGAGCAGCCCGAAGGCGGCCAGCCACTCCAGGGCGGTGGCGCCGGTGGACCGGAAGCCGATGGCCACGCCGACGGCGCCGACGAGGACCACGCTCAGGATCGACTGCAGGACGCTGCCGGCGACGTGACCGACGAGGATGGAGGGCCGGTGGATGGCCATGGTGCGGAAGCGGGCGATGATGCCCTCGGTCATGTCGTTGGAAACGGAGACCGCGGTGCCGATGACGGTGGAGCCGATGGTCATCAGCAGCAGACCGGGGACGATGTAGGCGATGTAGGCGGAGCGGCCGCCGCCGCCGATGCCCGCGCTCATGGTGTCGCCGAAGATGTAGACGAACAGCAGGAGCAGCATGATCGGGGTGAGCAGCAGGTTCAGGGTGAGCGACGGGTAGCGGCGCGCGTGGAGCAGGTTGCGGCGCAGCATCGTGTTCGAGTCGCGCACGGCGAGGGACACGGAGCTCATCGGACAGCCTCCTTCGGCTGGGTGGGGACGCCGGCGCCGCTGGTCAAGGCGAAGAACACGTCGTCGAGGTCGGGGGTGTGCACGGTCAGTTCGTCGGCCTCGATGCCGGCGGAGTCCAGCCAGTCGAGGATGGAGCGCAGCTCGCGCTGGCTGCCGTCGCTCGGGATCTGCAGGGCAAGCGCGTCGTCGTCCCGGGTCGCCTGGTTCAGCGCGAGGGCGGCGGCCTGGTAGGAGACGGGGTCGGTGAAGCGGAGCCGGACGTGACCGCCGGGGACGAGGCGCTTGAGTTCGGCGGCGGTGCCCTCGGCGGCGATCTTTCCGTCGTTCAGCACCGCGATGCGGTCGGCGAGTTCGTCGGCCTCCTCCAGGTACTGCGTGGTGAGGAAGACGGTGACGCCGTCGGAGACCAGCTCGCGGATGATGCCCCACATGTTGTGCCGGGAACGCGGGTCCAGGCCGGTGGTGGGCTCGTCCAGGAAGATGATCCGCGGGCCGCCGACCAGCGTCATCGCGATGTCCAGACGGCGCTTCATACCGCCCGAGTAGGTCGAGGCGGGCTTCTTCGCCGCCTCCACCAGGTCGAAGCGCTCCAGCAGTTCGGCGGTCACCCGCCGCCCCTCCTGCTTGGACAGGTGGTGCAGGTCGGCCATGAGGAGCATGTTCTCCTCACCGGTGATCAGACCGTCCACGGCGGAGAACTGCCCGGTGACACCGATCGCGGCACGCACCGCCTGCGGGTCGGCGGCGAGGTCGTGGCCCGCGACCTGGGCCTGTCCGCCGCCGGCGGAGATGAGGGTGGAGAGGATCTGCACGGTGGTGGTCTTGCCGGCCCCGTTCGGACCGAGCAGGGAGAAGATCGTTCCCTCGGGGACGATCAGGTCGACGCCGTCGAGCACGGTCTTGTCGCCGTACGACTTGCGCAGCCCGTTCGCTGTGATGGCCGGCTTGGTCATGAGGAGAGCTCCTTCTACAGGCTGTGGGCGGTGATGTCGCCGTAGGCGGTGGTGGCGTGGATGGTGAGGTCGGCGTCGGGTCCGTCGGTGTTGCTGAGGGTGTTTCGGATACGGCCGTAGGTGGTGCCGGCGTCGAGGGTGGCGGAGGTGCCGCGGGCGGCGCCGACGCTGATGTCGCCGTGCTCGGTGCGCAGGGTGACGTTGCCGCGTACGGCTTCGGTGACGCGGAGGTCGCCCTTCTGGGTGCTGATCTCGGCGGGGCCGTTCAGGCGGTGGACGATGACGTCACCGGCGGCGAGGGCGAGCCGGGCGCCCTCGGCTTCGGCGAGGTCGACGGAGGCCCGGGCGCTGTCGAGCGCGACGTGGCCGAGCCGACCGGTGCCGTGCAGCTGGATGTCGGCGGCCTTCGCCTCGACGCGGGAGCCGGCGGGCAGGTGGACGGTCACCTCGACGGTTCCGGAGGAGCCGAGGACCTGGTTCTTCGCGGTGGGGGCGTCGACGCGCAGGGTGCCGTCGGTGCAGGTGACCGTGGTCTGTTCGGCGGCCGTCACGTCGCGGCTCCTGGAGGCGTCGGCGGGCAGGACCTCGACGGTGGTGTCGGTGCGGTCGGCGGCGATGAACCGGACGCGTCCCGCGGGGATGTCGAGGACGGCCGCGACGGGGGCGGGGGTGTCGAACTTCTGCATCGTGCACTCCTTCTTCTGCAGCGTGCGCTCTTGCGACCCGGTGTTTCTTCTGATGGAAACGCTACGTTGCATTCATGGAATGAGCAACACGATTATTGCTTGAAGTTGCCATAACTGCAGGTAGATTCCGGTAAATCATTGCAATGAGAGTAGACTTAATGCAACAGCACCCCTTGGCTCCGTTGCAATGAATTGGGGGTGAACGCTATACCGGGGCCACCGGGAGCACACAGGGGCCCGCGATGCGGGCAGAAGGGCCCACCCGGAGGGAGCCGGACCGGGCGGGTGAGGGTGTGGCGGCGGCCCGGGGCGTCGGCGTGCGTGGCGTACGGGAGGGCACGGATGACGCACGGCAGGGCACGGACGGCGTACGGCAGGGACCGGCACGGGGCGAGGGCGCCGGGCGGTGGGGGGATCGGCGTACCGGTGGGGAACGGTGCCGCGCGGCGCGGGCTCTTCGCGCCGCGACGGCTGCGGGACGCGACCGGTGCCGGAAGTCGGGGTCGCCATGGGATCAGTGAACCGGAGGCCGGCGGCCGGGACCATCGGCCTCGGCCGGACCTCGACCAGATCTCAAGCGGCCTTGCGGGACCCGGCGTTCGCGGCCCCCGGTGTCCGCGGCGCCGAGGTGTCCCCCGGAACCGGACCCGGAACCGGAACCGGACCCGGACCCGCGCCCGGACCCGCACACGGACGGCGGCGGCCCGGTGCGACCTCCACGAGGACGCACCGGGCCGCCGCCGTCCGGCCCCGCCCACCGTCTCAGTGCACGAGGTCCCTCTCGTGCTCCGGCGTGCTCCGCGGCGCGGGCGACGACGGCGGACCGGACGGCAGCCGCCGCTGCAACCGCTCGCCCTCGACGTCCACGTTGGGCAGCACCCGGCCGAGCCGCTTCGGCAGCCACCAGGCGGCGTCGCCGAGCAGTGAGTGCACGGCGGGCACGATCGCCATCCGGACCACGAAGGCGTCGAACAGGACGGCCGAGGCGAGGCCGAAGCCCATCATCGCGACCAGATCCTCGTCCTCCACGACGAAGCCCGAGAAGACGCTGATCATGATGACCGCGGCGGCGGCGACCACCCGCCCGCTGTGGTGGAAGCCGGAGACGACGGCCTCCTTGGCCCGGACGCCGTGGACGTACGCCTCACGCATCCGCGTGACCAGGAAGACCTCGTAGTCCATGGCGAGGCCGAAGACCACACCGATCATGAAGATCGGCATCGTCGTCATGATCGGGCCGGTCTGCTCGATGCCGAAGAAGTCGGCGGCCCACCCCCACTGGAACACCGCGACCAGCGCACCCAGGGCCGCGCTCACCGAGAGCAGGAAGCCGAGCGCGGCCTTCAGCGGGACCAGGAGCGAGCGGAACACCAGGAGCAGCAGCAGGAAGGCCAGGCCGACCACCAGGGCCAGGTAGGGCAGCAGCGCGTCGGACAGGGTCTGCGAGAAGTCGATGAACAGCGCGGTCTGGCCGGTCACCAGGATCTCGGTGGCGCCCGCGGACGCCCCGAGCGAAGCGGCACGCGCGCGGATGTCCTTGACGAGCTGTTCGGTCCTGGCGTCGGTCGGGCCGGTCTCGGGGACGACGCTGAGGATGGCGGTGTCGCCCGCCTTGTTGGCGCTGGCCTCGGAGACCGAGGCGACGCCCGGGGTCCTCTTCAGCTCCTCGCCGACCTTGTCGCCGGCGACGGCCGCGTCCGCGCCCTCGACGGTCACCGTCAGCGGGCCGTTGAAGCCGGGGCCGAAGGAGTCGGACAGCAGGTCGTACGCCTTGCGCTGGGTGGTGTCGGCCGCCATCGTGCCCTCGCCGGGCAGACCGAGCTCCAGCTTGGTGGCGGGCAGGGCGAGTGCGCCGAGGCCGGCCACCGCGACGACGAGCACGACGACCGGGCGGCGCACCACGAACGAGGCCCAGCGGGTGGACAGGTTCGGCTTGGTCCGCGCGGCCAGCTTCGCGGCCTTCTCCTCACTCCTGCGCAGCTTGCGCGCCGACAGCGGCTTCCTGGCCCGCACGAGCCGCCGGTCCGCGACCCGCAGCACCCGGCGCGGCGCGAAACCGAGCAGGGCGGGCACGAAGGTGACCGCGATCAGTACGGCGACGGCGACCGTACCCGCCGCGGCGAGGCCCATCTTGGTGAGGATCGGGATGTCGACGACCGCGAGGCCGGCCAGCGCGATGATGACCGTGAGCCCGGCGAAGACGACGGCCGAACCGGCCGTGCCGGTCGCGACGCCCGCCGCCTCCTGGGGGGCGCGGCCCTCGGCGATCTCGGCCCGGTAGCGGGAGACGACGAACAGGGCGTAGTCGATGCCGACCGCGAGGCCGATCATCATCGCCAGTGTCCCGGTCGTGGCGGACAGCCCGAGGGCGCTGCCGAGCGCGGCGATGGCGGAGGTGCCGACGGCGACCCCGATCAGTGCCGTGAGCAGCGGCATGCCGGCGGCGATCAGCGAGCCGAAGGTGAGGAACAGGACGACGGCGGAGATCAGCACGCCGATCTGCTCGCCGGTGCCGGACATGGTCTGCTCGACCATGACCGCGTCCCCGCCCGCCTCGACGGTCAGACCGCCCTCGCGGGCCCGGTCGGTGGCCGCGGTGAGCGCGTCACGGGCCTCGTCGGTGAGGTCGGGCGCGGCGACCTCGTAGGTCACCACGGTGTAGGCGGTACGACCGTCCCGGCTGACCGAGCCGGCCGTGAACGGATCGGCGACGCCCGCCACCTGGGGGGCCTTGCCGAGTTCGCCGACGAGCGCGCCGATCGCCGCCTTCTCGGCGTCGATGCTCCCGCCCTCGGGCACGCGGACCACCACACGTGCGGTGGCGCCGTCGGTGCCGGAGTCCGGGAACTTCTCCTCGAGCAGGTCGAACGCCTTCTGCGACTCGGTGCCCGGCATCGAGAACCGGTCGGTGGGCGGTGCGGGCGCGGACGCGGCCGCGGCACCGACGCCGCAGACGATCAGTACCCACAGCAGGGTGACGAGGCCGCGACGCCGGAAGGCGAAGCGGCCGAGTGCGTACAGGAAGGTAGCCACGGGAAACCGCACTTCCATCGGATGAGGGGAGTGATGAGCAGGGTGATGAGAGGCGTGACGGGGAACGCGTGCGGCCGGCCGTTGCCGTACGGGCATGACGGCCGGGCGGATGGCTCCGTCACACGGACACGTTGACCCAGCCGGGAGCCGCGAGGCCGGATCCTCCGTGGGAGAAGGACCGATCCTCGAGCGGACGTCGAGCGGACGGACCGTTTTCCGCCGTCCGCCGTCCGGGACTTCGCCGTACGGGAGGGCTTCGCGTACGCGCCTACGCCGCCGCGAGGACGGGGGAGGCCGCCGCCCCCTGCCGCGCCGGGGGCCGTACCGCACGGGCGGGGCGGCCGGCGAAGACGTACAGACGCAGGACGAGGAAGCGGCCCGCGCCGGCGAGGCCCGAGGCGCCGAGATAGACGAGCTGCTCGGTCGGCAGGCCGGCGGAGGGCCGCACCAGGTGCAGGACGTGAACGGCGATGCCGGTCGCGAGGAAGGCGGCGGTCGCCGAGCCCGCGGACTGCCAGTGCTCCCGCCATCCGGCGCCGCGCCCCTTGGCGAAGGTGAAGCGGGCGTGGAGCTCCGTGCACAGCAGAGTGGAGACGATGGTGACGATGGCGTTCGAGACTGCCCAGGGCATCGTCACGGCCAGCAGCGGTACCGCGAGGCTGGACAGGACTCCGACACCGCCGCCGGAGACCACGAACCGTACGAACGAGGCGACCGGCCCGGGACCGGCCGAAGCCGCCACCTCGCACCTCTTTCCGGGCAGCGGCTTCATGGTGGTGTCCTTCCTGGTGTCGGGGGCTTCTACAGGCTGTGGGCGGTGATGTCGCCGTAGGCGGTGGTGGCGTGGATGGTGAGGTCGGCGTCGGGTCCGTCGGTGTTGCTGAGGGTGTTTCGGATACGGCCGTAGGTGGTGCCGGCGTCGAGGGTGGCGGAGGTGCCGCGGGCGGCGCCGACGCTGATGTCGCCGTGCTCGGTGCGCAGGGTGACGTTGCCGCGTACGGCTTCGGTGACGCGGAGGTCGCCCTTCTGGGTGCTGATCTCGGCGGGGCCGTTCAGGCGGTGGACGATGACGTCACCGGCGGCGAGGGCGAGCCGGGCGTTCGCGGTCTCGTCGAGCTTGACCGTGCCCTGCGCGGCCTCGAGGACGACGTCGCCGAGGCGTCCGACGCCCCGCAGTTCGGCGCTGGCGGCCTTCGCCTCGACGCGGGATCCGGCGGGCAGCTGGACGGTCACCTCGATGACTCCGGAAGGACCCATGAGCCGGTTCTTGGCCGCCGGGGCCTCGATGCGCAGGACACCGGCGGTGTAGGCGACAGTGGTCTGCTCCGCCGCCTTCACGTCGCGGCTCCTGGAGGCGTTGGCGGGCAGGATCTCGACGGTGGTGTCGGTGCGGTCGGCGGCGATGAACCGGATGTGCCCGGCGGGGATGTCGACGACGGCCGAGACGGGGGCGGGGGTGTCGAACCTCTGCGTCGCGCTCTTGTCCAGCTGCATCGTGCACTCCTTCGGCCCGTTGTTTCTTGTGATGGAAACGCTACGTTGCATTCATTGGTCTGGCAACATATTCGTCGCATAGGTTCGGCGTTTCCGCAGCTCAGATCCAATAAAACGTTGCAATGGCGCTAAAGCTAATGCAACTTCCCTGATCTTCTTCGTTGCAATAGATTGTGATTGAACGCTATGGTGGAAGACGCGATGGTGGCAGACACCACGGACCACGTGAGGAGACCGCGATGCCGGGAGGCAGGCTCACCCAGCAGGAACGCCAGCAGATCGCGCTGGGACTGGCCGACGGCCTCGCCTACGCCGAGATCGCCAGGCGCCTGGACCGCCCCACCTCGACGGTCACGCGCGAGGTGATGCGCAACGGCGGCCCCACCTCCTACCGCGCCGACCTGGCCCACCGCGCCACCGAACACCGCGCCCACCGCCGCCGGCAGACCGCCCCCCGCGACCCCAGGACGCCGGCGCAGCCCCACGGGCGCGACGCCGAGGCGGTGCGCGAGTACGAGGAGGTGTTCACCACCGTCGTCATGGCCTCGGGCATGCCCAAGATGATGGCCCGGGTGCTGGCCTGCCTCTGCCTCACCGACTCGGGCAGCCTCACCGCCTCCGACCTCTCCCAGCGCCTCCAGGTCAGCCCGGCGTCCGTGTCCAAGGCGATCGCGTTCCTGGAGAGCCAGGGCTTCGTCCGCCGGGAGCGCGACGAACGCCGCCGCGAGCGCTACGTCGTCGACGACGACGTCTGGTACCAGTCGATGATGGCCAGCGCCCGGTCCATCGCCCAGGTCGTCGAGACCGCGCGGCAGGGCGTCGGCGTCCTCGGCTCCCACACCCCGGCCGGCGCCCGCCTGGAGAACATCGCCCGCTTCCTGGACTTCGTCTCCGAGAGCACCGCCCGCGCCGCGGAACAGGCCCGCGACATCCTCTACACCAAGCCCGAGCGCACCGAGCCCGAGCATCTCACCTCCGGGACGACCTCGGACGGCGCCGCCTGAGCCACGTCCCACCCGCCCCCGCCCTTCGCCTGCGGCCCCTGCGCGGTCACGGGCACGCCTGGCGGTCGACGCCCCGGTGCGCATGTCCGCGACGCGCATGCGCGCCCGACGCGCCGTCCGCCTGCTCCAGCTCGGACCGCCAGCCCGTGCTGTATCCGTAGGCGGCGTCCGCGGTCACCCACCGGAACGGGATCTTCTCCGTGATGGCGCGGCGGACCATCGCCTTGGCGATGGCCACCTTGGTCTCGAAGGCGATCTCATCAGGAATGCCGGCCCGGCGGCACCTTTCGCGGTCGTCGGTCCAGGAGGTGGGCAGGTACAGACGCCGGTCGATCAGCGTCCGGCCGCGGCCGGTGGCATAGGCGAGGAAGACGCCGATCCGGCAGTTCTCCGTGCGTCCGGTGGTGCCGGAGTACTGCCGCCGCACCCCGGCCGACCGCGTCCCCTTCTTCAGGAAGCCGGTGTCGTCCACGACCAGGACGGCGTCCCGGTCACCGAGGTTGTCGACCACGTACCGGCGCACGTCGCCGAGCACACCTCATCGGCGTCCCACTCGATCCGGTTCGGCATCCGGTGGATGCGGTCCGGCCAGCCAGCACCCCGCACACCAACAAGACCCCCTCCCAGCGTCAGTACTGACGTGAGCGAGCCGTCGGCCGGATGTCAGTCAGCTGACGGAGGCTGTCGGCACGGTGGCCGAGCCATTCTCGTGGAGACATCGAATCCGCCCGGTACCCGGGTGAGACCACGAGGAGCGGACCATGAGCACCATCGCGCAGCACTGGATCAACGGACAGTGGACCGGCTCCGGCTCGGCTCTGGAATCGATCAACCCGGCCGACGGCACCGTCGTCGGCTCGTTCTACGACGGTGGCGAGGCGGAGGCCTCGGCCGCCGTGGACGCCGCCGCCGCCGCGTTCGAGACCACCGAATGGGCGCGCACTCCCTCGCTCCGGGCGACCGCGCTCAGCCGGCTGGCCGACGCCCTCGAGGCCCGGGTACCCGAGGTTGCCGCCATGTTGTCCCGGGAGAACGGCAAGCTGCTGGGTGAGACCATGTGGGAGGTCAGCGGTGCGGTCGGGTGGCTGCGGTACGCGGCGGCCTCCGCGCGCACCCAGACCGCCGGGCGCGCCGCCGAGACGGCACCCGGCCAGTACACCCACTCGGTGCCCGAGCCGCTCGGTGTCGCCGGGATCATTTCTCCCTGGAACTCTCCCATCATGCTGACCGTGCGGGCGCTGGGCCCGGCGCTGGCCGCCGGCTGCACCGTCGTGGTCAAGCTTCCGGCTCAGACGGCGCTGACCAATGAGCTCTTCGCGCAGGTCCTGGCCTCGGTCCCGGAGATCCCGGCGGGCGTGGTCAGCGTGTTCACCGAGTCCGGCAACACCGGGGCCCCGTTCCTGGTCTCCTCGGACAAGGTCGCCGTGATCAACTACACCGGCAGTACGCCGGTCGGGCGCCGTATCGCGGCCGCGGCCTCCACCACGCTCAAGCGGCTCGGTCTGGAACTGGGCGGCAAGGCGCCCATGGTGATCTTTCCCGACGCCGATCTGGACATGGTGATCCCGACTGTTGTGCAGTCGCTGGTGCTGATGAACGGGCAGTTCTGCTGCACCGGCTCCCGCGTACTGGTTCACCGGGACATCGCCGACCAGGTGCGCACTCGGCTCACCGACGCGCTCGCGCAGGTGCGGCTCGGCTCGGGCGACGACGAGAAGGCCCAGCTCGGCCCGGTGATCGACCGGGCGTCCGCCCAGCGGGTGGACGCGATCGTCGAGGAGGCCGCCTCGTACGGCACGGTGCTGCTGCGCGGCGGTGTGGTCACCGACGGCCCGCTGGCCGCCGGCGCGTTCTACCGGCCGAGCCTGATCGAGGTGGACCGCACCGACGTCCGGATCGTGCAGGAGGAGGTCTTCGGTCCGGTCCAGACGTTCGAGATCTTCGACGACGAGGACGACGCCGTGGCCAAGGCGAACGCCACCATCTACGGCCTGGCCGCCTCGGTGTTCAGCTCGGACTCGATGAAGGCCCGCCGGATCGCCCGGCGCATCCGCACCGGCACGGTATGGATCAACACCTGGGGGGCCATCAGCGAGGACTTCGAGGAGGGCGGCGTCAAGGGAAGCGGTTACGGCTACCTGTGCGGCCCGCGCGCGATCGAGGAGTTCCAGGCCCTCAAGGTGTACGTGGAGCAGGACCACACCCGGTCCGCTCACTGATCAGACCATGACCCGGCCGGCGCCCACCCGGGCGCCGGGCCCGGTTCCCCCGCACGAGAAGGCCGCACATGCCGTCGATTCCGCTCACCGGAGCGACGAACGGTCTTGGTCTCGCTCCGGCCGAGGAGCTCGCGGAATGCGGGCACCGGGTACTTCCGCACGGTCGCAACCCGCAGCGACTCGCGGCCGAAGTGGCGGCACGGCACCAGCAGCGGCCGGCGGTGAGCCATCTGAGCCCTGTGCCGCCCACCCGGCAACCGCTGCCGCTGTTGCGCTCGGGCAGCCCATCACGCGGCGCCGACATCGCCTCGGTCGCGCAGGAACCGATGGAATCAAAACGATACGCAGCATGTCGATGTGGAGTGGTCCATGAACGAGGGAATTGTTTCCCATGCCTACGGTGCCGACGATCCTGGACTGCCGAGCCCACCGGCAGCGACAGACATCCGGCACACGCTCCGGGAGCAGAGCCGGAACACGTCCGCGAACGCCGAACCCCGGCCCGGCCCCACCGCTCCGGCCGCCGTCCGGCGTTGGAAGCTGTGGCTCCTCACCGTGTGCGGTATCTACCCCACCATCGTCCTGCTGGGCCTGGCCACGGATCCTGTTCTGGAGGATCTGTACCTGCCGGTGCGACTCGCCGTACTCGTCCCGGCGGCGGCAGCGGCGATGGTCTGGCAGATCAATCCCCGACTGCAGCGGCATTTCGGAGCTTGGCTCACCAGATGACAAGCAGCCCGGCTCCGCCGCCGGTGTGTTCCGCGGCGCCCGCACACCACAGACCACTGCGCAGGCTCACGGCGCGAGGCCGCGACGAGACCCGCCGCGGCGTCTCCCCACTGGAGCTCTTCTTCGACCTGTGCTTCATCGTGGCCATAGCCCAGGCAGGCGCCCAGCTGGTGCACGCCGTGGTCGAGGGACACACGGGCGAGGGGATCCTCGACTACTTGATGATCTTCTTCGCCATCTGGTGGGCGTGGATGAACTTCACGTGGTTCGCCTCGGCCTACGACAACGACGACGTGCTGTACCGGATCATCACGCTGATCCAGATAGCCGGCGTGCTCGTCCTGACGGCGGGCGTCTCCCAGGCGTTCGAGGAACACGCGTACCCGGTCGTCGTCCTGGGCTATGTGATCATGCGGCTCGCCATGACGGCGCAATGGCTGCGCGTGGCGCGGTCGAGCCAGGGCCCCGAGCGGACGATGGCGCTGCGGTACGCCATCGGGCTGTGCCAGATCGGCTGGCTGGGGCTACTGGCCCTGCCGGAGGCCGGCCGCCCGTGGGTCTTCCTGGTGATGGCGCCACTGGAGATGGCCGTACCGCTGTATGCGGAGCGGGCCCACCCCACGCCCTGGCACCCCCACCACATCGCCGAACGGTACGGGCTGCTCACGCTCATCGTGCTCGGCGAGACCATCGCGGCGGCCACCGTCGCCGTGAAGTCGGGGATCGACGAGCACGAGGCCCTGGGTGAGTTGCTGCCCATCGCCGCCGGCGGACTGCTGATCATCTTCGTCGCCTGGTGGGTCTACTTCGCGGTCCCCATCCACGGGCACCTCCGGTCCAACCGGCAGTCCTTCCTCTGGGGCTACGGCCATTACCTGATCTTCGTCTCGGGTGCCGCGATCGGGGCCGGCCTGGAGGTGGCGGTGGAGCAGGCGGTGGGCAAGACGCACCTTTCGGCGCTGTCCGCGTCGGCGGCGGTGACGCTGCCGACAGCGCTGTTCCTGCTCACGGTGTGGGCGCTGCACTCGCGCTTCTACAAGGTGGGGATCGCCCAGCAGTCGGTGCTGCCGGCCACGGCGCTGCTGGTGGTCGTCTGTACGTTCCTGGGGCACTGGGCGGTGCTCGCGGCGGGGCTGGTGGCGGCGCTGGCGGTGGCAGCCGGGGTGACGCTGACCGCGCTCGGGGCGAGCCCGGAGCGCGGGAGGGGCGAGGAAGGCGTCACGGTGTCAGTTCCGTGAGGGAACTCCCGCCGCCGCGGGAACCCGGCCGGCACGGCGTACGACGGCGCCCGTGCCGTGCGCCCGGTGCACCTGCTCGACGACGGCGACACGTTGTTCACGCCGACGACGGGGACGCACCCGCTCGGCACCGCGAACCCGCCGGCCCTGGACGACGTCCTCACGGCGGGGCGCGGACGCGGTGCCCCACGCGACCGTACGCGCCGTGGGCACCGCCGAGCCGGTGCCCACGCCTGCTCGACGAACCGGGCACCAGCCTGCACGGCGAGGCCCAGGGCGACTTTCTCCGGTACGCCTACGGCCGGCCCGGACCCGAGCAGCAGGTCCTCCGCAGCCTGATGCGCCGGGCACGGGTCACCCACCGCTGGGGCACCCGTCCCCGACGCCTCCCATGACTCGTCACCAGGGCACGGGGGTTCCGTCCCAGGAGAAGAAGCCACCGGTGGGGCCGTCGTCCGGCAGCAGGGCCAGGCGGAGGGCGCCTTGGGCGGCCTCGGCCGGGTCGCCGCCGGCAGCGGCGGCCCCGGGAGTGAGATCAGTGGCCCGCAGGCCGGGAGCGAGCGCGTTGACCTTGAAGCCGTCGTGGGCCAGCGTCTGGGCGTACAAGACGGTGAGGGCGTTGAGGGCGGCCTTGGACGACCGGTAGGCAGCGGCGCCGCCGCTTCCCGGGGTGAACTGGGGGTTGGGGTTCGTGCTCCAGGTCAGCGACGCGGTGCCACTGGAGATGTTGACGATGCGCGGGCGCGGCGACCGGCGCAGGGCGGGCAGGAAGGCATTGGTCACCGCCACCACCCCGAACACATTGGTCTCGTACGTGCGCCGGAACTCCTCGACGCCGGTGCCGGCCGGCGGGTCGAGTGACAGCGAGATGCCGGCATTGTTGACCAGCACGTCCAAGCGGTCCACCTGAGCCGCGGCCCGTGCGATGCCGTCGGGATCATTCACGTCGAGGACCAGCGGGCGGGCCCCGGCGCCGATCTCCTCGACGGCCCGCTGCCCGCGCCCGGGGTCGCGGGAGCCCACGTACACGGTGAGGCCCTCGGCGGCGAGCAGCCGGGCAATATGCTTGCCGATGCCCTTGTTGGCACCGGTGACCAGAGCTGTGCGTTCGTTCATGGCAACCACGCTTCCCCGGTCGCAGGCGCCCGGCCAGGGACAGCCTGTACCAGGCAGCGGGAGGAGACAGGGGGCGGTATGGCACGGCAGGAGCTGGCCCGCTACCTGCGGGAGCGCCGGGCGGCCCTGCGTCCGCACGAGGTCGGCCTGCCGGAGACGGGCACCGCCCGCCGCACACCGGGCCTGCGCCGCGAGGAGGTGGCGGAGCTCGCCCACATGTCGGTCGACTACTACACGCGGCTGGAGCAGGCCCGGGGACCGCGGCCGTCGGCCCGGATCCTGGACGCGTTGGCCCGCGCGCTGCGGCTCACGCCGGCCGAGCGCAGCCACCTGTTCCGCCTGGCGGGTTCGAGCGCGCCGCCCGGCACCAGCGCCGTGCGGCGGGTGCGCCCGCACGTGGCCCGGATGCTGGACCGGCTGCCGGAGACCGGTGCCATCGTCACCGACGCGGCGTACCACGTCGTCGCCTGGAACCCCCTGGCCCAGGCACTGCTCGGCGCCGACCTCGCAGACGGGACGACGAACCTGGCCCGCTGCCGCTTCCTGGGCCAGGGGCGGACGTACGAGAGTTCCGGCGCCGAGGAATTCGGGCACATCGCGGTGGCGCGGCTGCGCCGGGCCGCCGACCGCTACCCGCACGACCCGCAGCTGGCCGCCCTGCTGGCCGAACTGCACGACGGCAGTGAGGAGTTCCGGCAGATCTGGCAGACACATCCGGTCCACGCTCCCGGGCACCGCACCAAGACCCTGCACCATCCGGAGGCCGGCGCGCTGCGGTTGAACTGCGACGTCCTGCTCGTGCCCGAGGACGACCAGGAGGTCGTCCTGATGACGGCCGACCCCGGATCACCTGCCGTGCGGGCCCTGCGCAGGCTGGCCAGGCAAGCGACCCGAGACGAAGGATGCGCACAGGTCTCGCCGGCGATCACGGGGCGTCGCGGCTCCTGATTCACCGGGGCCTTGTACCCGCCTCGATGCCGAGGCTTTCCACGCCGCCTGTCTGCGCGAGCTCCAAGCAGTGGGCCGGGGAAGGGCGCGGCGGCATCTCCGATGCATCTCCGGGTCTTTGGGCCAAGGCCATGAAGTGGGGGATCGGGTCCGTGGCTGCAAGTGGTGTCCGATCCGGGGAATGCCGGACGCGAGAAGCGGAGCCCAGGCACCGGGCGCGGCACGCGCACTCTGGTTCACGCATTGCTCGTGCCGGACGATCGCGCGACACCTCGACGGGGGGACGGCGGAACGCCCTCGCCGACACGGATGGCCTTCCGCCGGCTCTGCGTGGCGAACGAGATGTCGATCCCGTCCCCGTCCGCGTCGCGCCAGATCGGGGATCCGGGTCGGTGGACCCGGGTGCGCGGCAAGGCCGCGATGGTCGCCGGGGCGCGCGGGGTGGAGAAGTGGCGCAGGGCGGACTCGGCAGCGGCGTCGGCGTCGTAGTGTTCCTGGTCTTCGCCGTCGTCCTCGCCGCCGGTGCCGGCGCCGATGATCCCTCGTCTTCGTCGCGTCGGACGTGGATCGTGCGCTGTCCGCTGGTGTGGGCGCGGGAGGCGAGCTGCTCGACGAGTCGTTCCTCATGACTGCGCGGGCCTCTGGAGGACGGCGACGAGGGGGCGGTAGCCGGCGGAGGCGACCGTGTCGGCCGGCCTTTGCCGGGCGGGAGGGGGGACCGGCACGATGATCCGCGCGACCTTGGTGCTGCCGTTGCGGTGAGGCTGCGGCGCCCGGCTGGTGTCCTGCGCGATCCCCGTTTGGGAGCCGCGGGTGTCGGCGAAGCGGATGGCTTCACGCTCCGTTTGCCGGTGGGTGCGATACTTCCTGGTCAGGTGCGTGGCTGGTGGTTCGACCGCTTCGCGAGGCAGGACGAGGGACGCGGCGGATGTGGGCGAAGTCAGGGACAGGCGCGGGCGTCGGCCCGACCGGGCTGGTCGGCCGGGAGGGCGAGCTCGCCGAGCTTGCGGCGTTCCTGGACACGGCCGGGACGGACGGAGCTGTCCTGCTGCTCACCGGTGATCCGGGCGTGGGGAAGACGGCGCTCCTGGACGCGACCGCCGAGCTGGCGGTGGCGAAGGGAGTGCGGGTCGTCCGCGGGAGCGGTGTCGAGTACGAGACGGACATCAGCTTCGCGGGGCTCCATCAGCTCGTCGGCTCGCTGCCGGACGAGCTCGGTCGTCTGCCGCGTTCCATGCGGGAGGCCCTCGAGGTCGCCCTCGGTCTCGGCGCCGGTCCCGCGCCGAGCCGGATCGCCGTCCTGAACGCGGCACTGTCCCTGTTCGACGAGGCCGCGAAGGAGCGGCCGTTGCTCCTCGTGGTCGATGACCTCCATGTCGTCGACCAGGCGAGCCAGGCCGCGGTGGGTTTCGTCGCCAGACGACTGGGGGGCCGCCGCATCGGGTTGCTCGGAGCGCAGCGGGCGGAGTCCGGCGAATTCTTCCGGTCCACCGGCCTGCCGGAGCTCGAGGTCGCGCCGCTGGGTGACGCGGACGCCCTGCGGCTGCTGTCCCGGCGCTTTGCTCACCTTCCCCGCCGGGTTCTTTCGACCGTGGCCCACGAGGCGCAGGGAAATCCCCTGGCGCTGCTCGAGTTCGCCGGGTCCACCGAGGTGTCCGGCGACCAACACGGCCAAGGGGCGGGGCGGGCGAGCGGCCCGGGGCGGGATGTCCGCGCCCTGTACGGCGCCCGCGTCGGACGGCTGCCGCGGGGAACGCGCGAGGTACTGCTGCTCGCGGCTCTCGAGGGCTCCGGCGACATCGGCGTCCTCGAGGCGGCCGGCGGACCGGGCAGCCTCGAGGAACTCGCTCCCGCGGAGCGTGACCACCTGGTCATGGTCACGGAGAACGGCCGCGCGGTGCGCTTCAGGCATCCGCTGGTCAGGTCCGCGGTGGTCGACGGTTCCACCGGTGACCAGCGGCGCGGCGCCCACCGCCGGCTGGCCGACGCGCTGGCCGGCCAGCCCGAGCGGCGCGGTGATCACCTCGCGAGAGCCACGACGGCGCCCGACGAGGCGGTCGCCGCCGCGGTGGAGTCCGCGGCCCGGAGCGGCCTGCGGCGCGGTGACGCCGACGGCGCGATCGCGAGATTGCGGCGCGCGGCCGAGCTGAGCCCCGACCGAGCGGACCGCAGGCGCCGCCTGTCGCAGGCCGCCTATGCCGCCGCCTGGGTCGCGGGCCATCTGGAGATCAGCCACGAGATCATGCGTGAGGTCGAGGGCAATGCGGCGGCCCGGTCGCTCTCGGCGGCCGCGACGGCCGGCTTCCTGGTGCTCGTCACGGAAGGCGACGCCGATACGGCCCATGCACTCCTGATGGAGGCGGTCGAGCAGGCCCCGGTGATGCCCGGACCGCCGCGTGAGGAGCTGGAGACCGCGCTGTTCACCCTCAGCCTCGCCAGCCAGTACTCGGGCCGGCCCGAGCACTGGCAGCCTCTGGTCGACGTGCTCGCCCGGTTCCCCGAGGCGGCGCCCGCCGCCGCGGCGTCGCTGGGACGCGTCCACCACGACCTCGGCTCCGTCACCGACGGCATGCTGCGCCGCCTGGACGAGGAGATCGCGCGGCTGAGGGACCAGAGTGACGCCGACGTGGTCATCCGCACCGCCCTGACCGCCTCGTACCTCGACCGGCTTCCGGGCTGTCGCGAGGCCGTGTCCCGGGTCATACGCGACGGCGGCGCGGTGGGATCGAGCATGCCGGCCCTGATGTTCGTCGCCCTGGACGACCTGTACGCCGGCCGGTGGCAGGCGTCGGCCGGCGCCGCGGACGAGCTCATCGCACTGTCCGAGGAGACGGGGTACCACCTGTTCGCCCAGGTGGGGCACTACGTCGCTGCGATGGCCGCGGCCCAGAGCGGCTCCCTCGACGCGTGCCGGGAGCACTGCGAGGACATCTGGGGGTGGTCGGGGCCCAGGGGCCTGCGGCGGCTGGAGAACTGCGCCCACCAGGCGGCGGCCCGGGCGGCCCTCGGCGCCGCCGACTTCGAGACGGCGTTCCGGCACGCCACGGCGATCTGCGCTCCGGGCGTGCTGCCGCCGTTCAACCCCGAGGCCGTGTGGTCCGCGCCGGACCTCGTCGAGGCCGCCGTGCGCTCCGGGCGGCACGCGGAGGCACGACGGCACGCGGACGCGCTGCGCGACGCCGGTGTCGGTCACCTCTCGTCGCGGTTCGCGCTGAGCACGGCCACGGTCACGGCGATGACATCGGCTGCCGAGGACATGGTCCGGTGCTTCGAGGAGGCGCTCGGGCTGCCGGGCGTCGAGCAGTGGCCCTTCGAGGTCGGCCGTGCTCATCTGGCGTACGGCGAGAGGCTGCGCCGTCAGGGGCTCAACCGCGAGGCCCGGGCGCAGCTGGCCGCCGCCCGCGGCCGCTTCGAGGAGCTCGGGGCCCGTTCGTGGGAGGCCCGGGCCGCGGCGGAGCTGCGCGCCACCGGGATGACGCGGACCGGCCGGGGCAAGGCCGGTGAGGCCCTCACCCCGCAGGAGCTGGAGGTCGCCAGGCTGGCGGCGACGGGGCTGTCGAACCCGCAGATCGCGTCGCGCCTGTTCCTTTCGCCGCGGACCGTGTCGTCGCATCTCTACCGTGTGTTCCCGAAGCTGGGGATCACGTCGCGGGCCGGGCTCCGCGACGCTCTGGAGGCGCTGCCTCCCGAGCCTCCGGCCACCCGGCCGTGAGAGCTGCCGGTCGGGTCCCAGCACTGCCCCGGTACTGACGTGAGCGAGCCGTCGGCCGGATGTCAGTCAGCTGACGGAGGCTGTCGGCACGGTGACCGAGCCATTCTCGTGGGGACATCGAATCCGCCCGGTACCCGGGCGAGACCACGAGGAGCGGACCATGCCGTTCGTCACCACCGGCGACGGAGTCGAGATCTTCTACAAGGACTGGGGCTCGGGCCGGCCGGTCATGTTCCACCACGGCTGGCCGCTGAGCTCGGACGACTGGGACGCCCAGTTGCTGTTCCTCGTCCGGCGGGGCTACCGCGTCGTCGCCCACGACCGCCGCGGACACGGCCGCTCCGCCCAGGTCGGCCACGGGCACGACATGGACCGCTACGCGGCGGACGCCGCCGCCGTGGTGGCCCACCTCGGCCTGCGCGACGTCGTCCACGTCGGCCACTGCGCCGGTGGCGGAGAGGTCGCCCGGTACGTCGCCAGGCACGGTGCCGGCCGGGTCGCCAAGGCCGTCCTCATCGCAGCGGTCCCGCCGCTCATGGTCCAAACGGAAGCCAACCCCGCAGGGCTGCCGGTGGAGGTCTTCGACGGCTTCCGCGAGGGCGTGGCCACCGACCGCTCCCAGTTCTACCTCGACATCGCCTCCGGGCCGTTCTACGGGTTCAACCGTCCGGGCGCGGACGTCTCCCAGGGCATCATCCAGAACTGGTGGCGCCAGGGGATGGCCGGCAGCGCGCAGGCACACCACGAGGGGATCAGAGCGTTCTCGGAGACGGACTTCACCGACGACCTCCGGGCGATCGACGTGCCCACGCTCCTCCTGCACGGCGACGACGACCAGATCGTCCCGATCGCCAACTCCGCCCGGTCGGCGGTCACGTTGGTCGAGAACGCGGACCTGAAGGTCTATCCGGGCCTGTCGCACGGCATGTGCACCGTCAACGCCGACACCGTCAACGCCGACCTCCTCGACTTCATCAAGAGCTGACCCGGCTCGGTACCGGCACACAGTCCGTCAGCACGGAACACGACACGGAACAGAAAAGGAATCACCATGACCGCAACACCCACCGGCTACGTGACCGTCGTCTGGGACGCGAAGGCGAAGGCGGGCAGGGAGGCCGACCTCAAGGCGTTCATCACCGCCGCCGTCACCCCCTCGCGCAACGACCCCGGCAACATCGACTACGAGGCCCACGAAGTCGAGGGCCGACCCGGCGAATTCGTCATCTACGAACGCTGGGAGACACGCGCCCACCTCGACGCACACCTCGCCGCGCCCCGGATGCGGGAACTCGTCCCGCAGATGCTCGAACTGATCGACGGATCCATCGAGGACGGCATCCGCCTGCTGCGCCCGTTCCGCCCCGCCCACTAGAGCAGGGCGCCCGCCGACGTCGGGGTCGACGCCGACGGAGCACACCGCCGCGGAACCAATCCCTCGGGTGCTCCCGGTGACCGCTTTCCGGGAGCACCCGCTCCGACGACACGCACAGGAGGGACACGACGCGACCACCACATTGATCACCGGCGGCAACAGGGGCCTCGGCCACGAGATCGCGCGCCGACTCGTCCAGGCGGGCCAGACGGTCCGGATCGGCGCCCGGGACGCCGGGAACGGACGCAAGGCCGCCGGCCGGCTCGGCGCCGGCTTCGTCCAGCTGGACGTGACCGACGACGCGTGGGTCAAGACGCCGCGCGCGGGCCGGCCACCTGGACGTCCTCGTCGACAACGCCGGCGTCCTCGGTGAAGTGACGGCCCCCGAGGAGATGACGGCCGACCAGATCCGCCACGTCTACGAAACCAACGTCTTCGGACTGGTGGGCGTCACGCACGCGTTCCTGCCCCTGCTGCGGAAAGCGGCAGCCCCGTCCGTCGTCAACGTCACCAGCGGCCTCGGCTCGTTCACGCTGACCCACGACCCGGAGCGGGTCGAGTCGCAGTATCCGCTCGCCGCCTACGGCTCGCCGAAGAGCGCGGTCACCATGCTGACCACGCAGTACGCCGGAACGATCCCCGACGTCCGCTTCAACGCGGTGGACCCCGGCCGGACCGCGACCGAGTTCACCGGCCACATCGGGCAGAGCGTCGAGGAGGGCGCCGAGGCGGCGGTGCGCATCGCCACCCTGGGGCCCGGCACGCCCACCGGCACGGTGACCGACCGCACCGGCGTGCTCCCCTGGTGACGGCGGCAGGCCCGACGCCGGGACAGGCTTGGCAACCGCCCTCACCCGGCGCACCGGTCAGGGCTGGCGGGCCCTCGCTGAGGGTCCTGGCCGGCATCCGCCCCTCACCCGTTCCGCACTTCCCGGGCGCGGGCCGTCTCACCTTTCTCCAGCCGTGCACGGAGCCTGGCCGCCCGCCTCGCCGGGGACCGAGCCGCCCGGCGTCCCGCTCATGGTCAACACCGCTCCCGCCAGGGGAAGGCGCGCAACGACTGTTCCGGCGGCGGGTCCAACGCGTTCGGCGCGGGATTCCATCTCCACGCTCACGTCACTCCGCCCCGGTGGGCAGAACCCACGCCGAGCCCCACGGTTCGCACGGGGTCGCCCAGCTGATCAGAGAGGCTGGCGAGGTGCCGCGAGTACGTCCCTGAGCACCTTCTCGAGCGTGACGCGGGCCAGCTCGTGTCTCAGGGTCTCCTCGATGTCCTGGTAGATGCCCCGCATTGCCGGCTGGATGCCGTGACCCACCACGCATCCCTGGTCCGGGGTGGTGCGGTGCATCGCGAACAGCGGGCCGGGTTCCACTGCCTCGTACACGTCGAGCAGGGTGATCGACCCCAGCTCGCGCGCCAGCGACCAGCCCGCGCCCGCGCCCCGCCGGGACTCCACGAGCCCGGCCCTGCGCAGCTCGCCGAGCAACCGTCTGATCACCACGGGGTTGGTGTTCGCGCTGGCTGCGATCTGCTCGGAGGTGGCGACCTCGTGGCCCTGGCGCTGGTAGAGACCGATCCAGGCCAGCGCATGGGCGGCAATGGTCAGCCTGCTGTTGGCGCTCATGATCCCTCCTCCGGTCGCAACGCTCCATGTTACGACAGTGCAGTCGCAACAGTGAAGGTTGCGACAATCTGCCGTAACGATTATTGTTACGACAGCCGGGAAGGATCGATCAAAGACAAGCGCGGTCCTGAGCGTGTTGCGAACTCAAAGGAGAACAGGAATGGAAAGTAACGAAAAGACCGTTCGCGAGGCTTACCGGCTCGCGGAAGGGAACGTTCTCGACGGTAACGGTTTCCTGGCCTTGTTCACCGAGGACGGGTCGTTCAACGACATGTCGACCTCGCAGAGTTTCCGCGGAGAGCAGATTCCTCAGGTGATCGCGGGCCTCGCCCGCTCGTTTCCCGATGTACACCGTGAGCTGCTCGAGGTACATGCGTTCGGTGATGTCGTCGCCGTCGAGTTGCGCATCCAGGGCACGCATCTCGGAGGGTTCCCGACTCCGGTCGGCGAGATCCCACCGACCGGGAACCGGATCGACGTGCCGGCGGCAGACCTCTGGTACCTCCGTGACGGAAAGATCGAAAGGTTCAATTGCTACAACTCGATGAGCGTGTGGCTTGATCAAATCGGGGTCCACCCCGACTTCAAGTCCGCAGTCGAAGCCACCGAGACAGCAGCCACGACGGCGTAGGGCCGGCGTCCCCGGGCGGAACTCGCCGGTGTGGAACTGGGACGTCACAGTGCGGCCGGCCGCACAGGCGCGGCCCCGTCCCTTGCGTGGTGCGATGGTCGGCGACGGCCGCTGCGCTGTCCCTTGTTACCGAATGCGGACAGACCCGAGTGAACCGACGCTCGCCCTGGTGCCATCTCCTGGGGTGCAACGAAACAGCCGAACGGGGCTGGTCACCCTGCAGGAGCAGGGGAGGCACCGCATCCGGACAAACCACAGGGGGAGTTTTCACCATGACCACGCACCGTGCCCGCCGTACCGCCGTCCTGGCCGCCGCCACCGCCGCGCTGGCGCTGGGCCTGACCGCCTGCGGCGGCGCCAGCGACGGCTCGACGGCGACGGGCGGCGACCACACCGCTGGTAGCACCCCGATCCGATCCGCGTCCGACGGGGACGACAAGGCCAGCGCGGCGCAGGCCGACAGCGCTGGTCACCTCAAGGCGGGAGTGCGCTCAGCGACCGCCTCGGGCGTGACGGAAAAGGCCGTGAGCAAGCGCGCGACAGCTGGCACCCAGCCCTGCCGTGGAGACGAGATGCTGGTCACCGCGGTGCACCGGTTCGCCGGCCAGCAGGGCGACCACCTGCTGCTCACCGCGGTGAACGAGGGCACCAAGCCATGCTGGGTCACCTCGTACCCCGCCGTGGTGCTCGACTGGAACGCCAACAACGTCGCCTTGCCGCACTCGAAGAAGGACAACCCCGGCGGCGACAAGCACATCACGCTCCAGCCCGGAGGCAAGGCATACAGTGCGGTGAACCTCTTCGACTACGGTTCGAACAACCACACGGCGCAGTCGCTCGCCATCGGGCTGCGCGACGCGGACGGTCACACCGGCCCCTTCTACTCCGTCACCGTCAAGGGCCAGAAGCCGCAGTTCAGCTGGAATGAGGCCGACGTGCTGAACTGGAGCACCGAAAAGCCGTACAACTTCTGACAGCAGAGTCTGTTCAGTGAGCTCTTTCAGCGTGGCCGCTGATCGGGCGACGGGCCGGCGTCCCGCAACACACGAGGCTCCCGTGCCGTTGGAGGAGGTGTTCTACGTCTCAACCCACCGGCGCGGGAGCCTCGTTGGTTGTCCATCCTGCCGCACTCGACCTGCCTCACGCCCTGGCCGAGTGGGTCACCTGCTCATCGCCACCCGTGAGGGTGACCGCCGCTGCAAGCTGCCGCCGCACCAGCGTGCCCTGGTCGGCCTGGCGCACCTGCGCCGGCACGACACCACGGCGCGCTCGCGGCCGGTTTCGGGATCTCGGTCGGCACCGCTCACGCCTACGCCACCGCCGTCATCCATCACCTGCCCAAGCGTGCGCCCGGCCTGTTGCGGGCGCTGCGCGAGACCGATCCCGGGCACGTCCTCCTGGACGGCACGCCCGCCGAGTGCGACCGGGCCGGCGACAGCCGGGCCGACCACTCCCACAAACACCGCCGTCACGGAGTGAACGTGCAGGTCGTGACCGATCCCGCGGGCGGACCGCTGTGGATCCCACCCGCGCTGCCCGGCCGCACCCACGACCTCACCGCGGCCCGCATCCACAAAATCATCCGCATCTGCGAACGCCAGGGCGTCCCCGGTCCTCGCCGACCGCGCCTGCATCGGCGCCGGCCCCTGGGTGACCACACCGGTCCGACGCCCGCCCCGCCGAGAACTCACACCGACCCAACGCACGAGGAACCGGGCACTGTCAGCGGCACGAGCACCGGTCGATCGGGGCGTCGCAAGGCTGAAGTCCTGGAGGATCTTCCGCAGAGCCCGCTGCAGCCCCGACCGCCTGTCGTCAATCACCGCAGCCGCCCTCACCTTGGAGCGTCAGCGCTGAAAGAGCTCAGAGAGCTGTCAGGGCAGGCCAATGAAGTGTGCGCAGTCCGGACAGCGTCTCCTGGCACTCAGTGCGGTGTTACCTGCCGTGGCCTGTGCAGGCTCATGCTCACTAATCCTTGCCCACCGTCCTGGGGCTGGGTTGGGGATCCATCCCCATGCCGCCTCTTCGGGCGACTCCACATAGTGGACGCACGCACCGGGGATATGTGCGTAGCCCCGAGGCGAGACCAGGATCTTGTCGAGGATGAAGCCCTTCGGGGCGCGCGGGGCGGCAGTCGCTCCGTCTGCCGCTCGAGGACTGCTTCCGTCTGCAGGGCAGTCGCAGCCTTCCCCAATGATCAGTTCACACCTGTCGCATCGTCGTGAGCTCATGGCTCCAATGGTCGCTCAGAGTTCGATGGCACACGCTTGAAGGTCCGTGTCATAAGACACCGGCCATGGCGGCACAGGCCCTGGCTATGACCCCGACCACGCTGCCGCGCGCCCCGTCCATGGCAGGTCAGGGCGTTCCTCGCCGTGCCGGCCGGCCGGTAGCGTGCCCGCCGTGATGGTGGGCACCGAAGAAACCAGGCTGGTCGTGCTGCGCGGCAACAGCGCCTCGGGCAAGTCGTCCATCGCGGTCGGCATCCGGGAGAAGTTCGGCCGCGGCCTGGCCCTGGTCGGCCAGGACAACCTGCGCCGCGTCGTGCGGCGCGAGCGGGATCGGCCCGGCGCGGCCAACATCGGCTTGATCGATCTGACCGCCCGCTACGCCCTTGACGCCGGGTTCCACGTCGTGGTGGAGGCATCCTGCACGCCGACCGCTACGGCGACATGCTCGCCCGGCTGCGCGCCGACCACCGCGGCCCGGCCCACAGCTACTACCTGGACGTGCCGTTCGAGGAAACCGTCGCCCGGCACGCCACCAAGCAGATCGCCGACGACGTCAGCGAGACACAGATGCGGGACTGGTACCGGTCGCGCGATCTGCTGCCCGGCGGAGTCGAGACCGTCATCGGCGCCGACAGCTGACGACAACTCCTAGGCAGACCCTCCTAGGCGAACCACCATGGCCACCTGACGGCGATCGAGTCCAGCGGCCTTCGCTATCACCCCGAGCCGGGCAAGCTCATGCGGAAGGTGCTCGTAAACCAACACGCGCGCTGCTCCCTGCCGGGGTGTCCCTGAATTACGCCAATGCTACATGCTGCATCAATTTGGGAGACCAACATGCGAGACCTCCCGGCAGACCCCAATGCACAAGATCCCACCCCAACCCTGGTGGGATCTTGTGCATTGGGGTACACGAGGCGGCATGGCACCGAAGACCGAACGCATCCAGTTCCTGCGGGCCGTGCGGCAATTGCGCCGTATCCGCTCCTTCTACGCTGTGGGCATCCTGCTGTGGACGGGGTCCGCCCTCTGGACCGGCTGGCAGGCGCCCGGGAGTCGGCAGATGTGGGTGTCCGTCCTCCTCCTGGTCGTCTTCACCTCTCTTCTGGTCGCTGCGAGCCTGTCCCTGCGGCGCCTTGCAGTTCCCGCGACCGGCCGACCCGTGCACCACGCCGCCACACACAAGAGGCTCAGCGCTGGCCGTCACGCCCATGCCTGAGGACTCGTCACTGTGAGGACGTCCCCTGTCTGGAGTACGTGACGGGTCTGGAAGATCGTTCGTATCCGTTACCCGAAGGTTCTGGCCGAGACCTTGCGACAGTGCGGAAGCCTCCTGGAAGGAGCGCAAGATGCAACACGTTGACTCTCGTGTCCCGCCGTCTTGGGCCAAGCCCGGTAACCGGTGGGGACCATGGATCTACTGGCCGATGCTCTGTTTCAGCATCGCCTTATTGGCGTGGCGGGTCATCGACGGTGACGGCCCCGGCCCCATCATCCTTGCGGCCGGCCAAGTCCTGCTATGGGCCTGCCTCCTGGCCGCCAACCGCACTGCACGACGCAAGGGGATGTGAACCAGGCCGACTGCCCAGCATGACTACGGGCACTGGGAGACCATGAGGATGCAGTGGAGGGCTCGATACCCCCTTCCGGAGCGGACCGTTACACAGCTTCGATGCAGCCGGTGGATCTTCGCAGGGTTCACGATTCTCGAAGCGTTCGCACTCGTCATGGCGCTTACAGAGGATCACCGCAACACCTGGACTGTCACTTGGACGGGGATCGGCACCATTCTCTTCCCGCTCATGCTGGTGGGGACCCAGCACCAACTGAAGAAGAACGAGCGCATCACACAAGCGCTGAAGTCCCCGCCAGCCACCCCTCCCCCGTAGCTGCCCGGACCGCAGGCCCGTTGGCCGACCTGCGGGGTCAGTCTCTAGGCACGCAGCGCCCTTGGTGGCTGGAGCGCAGCGCAAGCCACCTCGCGGGGCTGCAGGCCCCGCAGCTTCCGGGAGCGCAGCGGACGGAACGTCACCCGCCATGCGCAGCATGGCGGGTGAGCTGCTCGCGATAGCGAGCAGCTCCGCTCCGCGGAGCGGAGCGCAACCCGCTTGCGCAGCAAGCGGGTTCGCTTGCTGCGGGCGCAGCCCGCAGGGACCCGCTCCGCGG
>NZ_OZ186874.1:0-39651 GCF_964273145.1 Streptomyces sp. enrichment culture | reverse complement strand
GCGAGCCTCGCCCCGACCGGTTACCGCCCGGACAGGACGATGACCGCGAACTGGCGGTCGTCCTCGCCGTGAAGGGTGATGCTCCGCTGGCTGTCCGCGGTGTCCTCGCGCTCCAGGCCGAGATGGGCGGCCCACGCGTCGAAGGTTTGCTGCTTGTGGTCGGTGGTGCCCAGGCAGCGGCCGACGAGCCCGCCATCGGCGGTTACGTTCCACGACATGCCACGAAGGTTTGCTGCTTGTGGTCGGTGGTGCCCAGGCAGCGGCCGACGAGCCCGCCATCGGCGGTTACGTTCCACGACAGCGGGATGAGGTCCTCGTGCTGGAGGCCGGGCTTCGATGTATGTGGCCAGGAGCGCCACCGCATCGACCTGACGTTCACGGTTCATGGGCCCTTCCCCGAGACGGTGTGCGCCGTCGGCTTCAACGAGCAAGACCGGCATTCGACAACGGACTTAGGGCGCCTTGCCGGGGCCGTATGCTGTGTCATGCGGGTTTGTGCCCAACAGGCCGGTTCAGCGACGATCCCGATGCGACAAGTCGTGAGGCTCAAAAAAAAGGCCCTCGACTGTGATGGATGCCACACAAGAAGTGGTAGGCAATCGGGACAGAAGCGTCGAAGGGCTTCCTCCTCGTCGAGTTGGGGCCGCTGGACTCCGCATCAATCGGATCGGGCCCCATGGATCAAAGGGCCCCGTTGAACTTCCATCTCTACATCGACCCCGTGAACGGCTTGATCGTGGCGATCGGCCTCCTCGTGGGGTATCTCGTGTACCGCCGCCCCCTCGCCGGTGCGGGCATGCAGCCTCAGCCCCACCGTGACCTCCCCGGCGGCATCGGGTCAGCGCTGGCGGCCATCCTCATCCTCGCCTTCCTCTTCGGTCGTGGGGACGGCAGGACGTCGGAGCCGGAGGTCGATGACAAGCGTCCGGCCCCGGTGGTGACTGTGCATGAGACGCAGCCGGGAACGCGCGCCGTGGAGCGGTGATCGAGGGGCCGCCTCATGCAGTGTCGTACATGGTCGCCCACGAGGACAGTCGTACTGCTGCCGCTACAGGCACGCGAAGGGGGCCGGAGCCACTGGCATTGGCTCCGGCCCCCCTGCTGAGGCGAGGACGGGGTCAGTCGGTGTCCTCGTGCGGTTCGAGCAGCGCGAAGTACGTCTCACGCTGCTCATCGGTCAGCTCACCGTCGAGCGACAGAGCCGACCGCAGTGCGCTCAGGGTGTCCGCCGCCGGTGCCTGCCACGTCTTGTGGGCCTGGCGTTGGATCTGGGGTGTGACCGAGATACGCGCTAAAGGGGCAACGAGATGATCTTGGATCCTTGATCTGCTCGGATTTACGTGCGGCGGCGTGCAGCGGGGTCGCGTTCGGCGACGTGCCGGGCGACCGAGTCGACGCCGGGACGGGCGTACCACTCCAGGGAGCGGACGGATGCGTGGCGGGAGCGGGCCAGCAGCATCGGGGTAGGGGGTGCGCTCGTATTGCTACGGCAGACGGACATGTAGCGCTCCGTGAGCAAGATCCGAACGCCGGGGGGCGGGAGGGGCGTTGGCCTGCTCGTACACGACGACCTGACAGGCTCGATCAGCCCAGCGCCTTCAGGATTTTCCGGAACCGCAGGACCCGAAAGAGTCCGCCACTGATGTACCAGGTGAAGGAGTCACGGGTAGGGGAAGGCGTGTTCTGCCATAGGCCGATCACGACCTTGCTCTTCTCGGAGAGGTCGTACAGGGCGGTGATCTGCGCGTCCGTGAGCGCTTTGTTCACCGTGTAGATGAGGCGAGGCATGCTTCAGTCCCTCCTTGTGGTCGTAGCAGCGTACGGGGCCCTGTGCTCCTGGCCCCGAGCCCGCCTCAAGAGGTAGAGGCAGGGCGTACCGGCCTCGGAACGGAGTGCACCATGATCGTGCGATTCGCGGGCGGCCCCCTCGCCGGACGCGTCCTGTGGACGTCCTGGACGGCCTGGCCCGGCGGCTGGCTCAGGCCCGAGGGAGGGGATTGGGCGCTGTACCGCCCCGTCCACCATGACCGGGCGAGCGGCATCGTCCTCGCGGAGGTCCAGGAGACGGGGGCGGTCACGTCCGGTCGGGGCCCCGTCGACGGGTGAACGTGGCCCCGACCGAACGGGTCAGTCCTCGGCTGCCGGGGCGTACTCCTGGCAGTCGGCGGCCGGGACCAGGACGTCACTCGTCAGGGACGGCACCAGGCGGCCCGCGCTGCCGCGCTCCAGCTCCCGCACCCGGTAGGCGACGGGCGGGCCGTCCTCGCACCACTCCACGGCGTACACCAGGGCGGTGCGGCCGTCGCCGAGGCGGACCCGGGCGCCGGGTGCGTGGCCGCCGTGCCGGTCGACCAGGAGGGCGTCCAGCCACCCCTTGACCGCGACCCACAACACCCCCGGCGCTTCCAGGACGCCCGAGGCGTTCCGCACGGTCGGCTCCCACGTCCGGCGCCACTGCTGGACGCCGGTGTCCTCACCGCCGACCAGGCCCGGTCCGGGCACAGCCTCGCACCCGCCTACGTGCGCTGGCAGGTGAACCGCAACCGCGCCGAACTGGGACGGGAGCGGCTGGACCTGGTGCTGCTGCACAACCCCGAGCGGGCCCACAACGGTGACCGAGCCGGGCTGTACCGGGCCATCCGGGAGGCGTTCGCCGTGCTGGAGGAAGCGGCGGCGGCCGGGCACGTGGCCGGGTACGGGGTGGCCACCTGGGACGGTTTCGACGGGGCGTTCACCGTGCCGCTGTTGCGGGCGCTGGCCACCGAGGCGGCGGGCGGAGCCGAGCACCACCTGGCCGCCGTGCAGTTGCCGGTCAGCCTGGTGATGATGACGCCCATCGAGCAGGCCCTCGACGGCAAGGGCCCCGTCCGGGCGGCCGCCGACGCCGGGCTGCGGGTGATGGCGTCGGCGCCGCTGCACGGCGGTGAGCTGCTGGCGATGGTCGACCAGGAGCTCGCCGACTTGATCCGCCCCGGCCTCACCCCCGCGCAGGCGTGCATCCTGGCGGCCGCGTCATGCCCAGGGGTGACGCAGGTCCTCCTCGCCGCCTCCAGTGCGCCACACTGGCAGGCGGCCGCCGACGCGGTCGCCCAACCTGCCCTGGACACCGCCCGCCTGCGGAAGGTCACGGATGTACTCGCCTCCCCCTGACCCCGACACCGAACGGCGCATGCGCGCCCACCACAGGCGCGCGGCCAGGGCCCTGGCCGCCGAGGTGGAGCCGGGCGGCGAGTTCTGGGGCTGGGCCGGGCGCACCCTGGGTGCCCCGGCCCGCACCGCCGCCGGCGAACCGGCGTGGCTCCGGCTCGTGTCCGCCCCGCAGGACAAGGCGTCCGGCAAGCTGTGGGACGGCGCGGTCACCGCACACATGGCACTGGGGGACCTCGACGGACGCCGCCCCGCACTGCTCGGCGTGCACGACGAGATAGAGGACGGCACCGCCTACCGCGCGGAGTTGTCGGCCCGGGTCAGCGAACCGGTCCTCTCCGACGACCCGATCCTGCAGCGCCCGCTGGACCTTCCCGAGGCATGGTGGACGGACCTGACGCGGGCGCTGGAGAAGGTGGCGGCCGCGCCGACCGACCGCGTCGCCGTCCGCCCGCAGTACATGGACCGGGCCATCCCCCAGTACCTGGGCATCCCGATCCCCGCCGCGCCCTGCTGGCACACTGCCCACGCGGACCTGCACTGGGCCAACCTCACCAACCCCCTGCGGATCTTGGACTGGGAGGGGTGGGGCGGCGCTCCGGCGGGCTTCGACGGCGCCCTGCTCTACGCCTACAGCCTGCTGCAGCCGGCCACCGCCGCCCGAGTCCGGGCGGCCTTCCCCGCTCTGGGCAGCCCGGACGGCCTCGCCGCCGAGGCGACCGTGTGCGCCATGCTGCTGCAGACCGTGGAGCGAGGCGACAACCTCACCCTCACCGGTCAACTCCAGCGGTGGGCCGCAGACCTGCGCCGTCGCGCTGGCGAGTGAAACCCCCAGCTCTACTGCCATTGCCCCTGTTAGACCCAACGGGGGCAATGGCTGTTCAGACCTGGCGGGGCCTGGGCGGCGGGTCGCCGCACTCACGGGCTAGTGCCTCAGCCCCCGCCCGGGCGTCGGCCGCCCGGTCCTCGGCATCCTGCGCGAGGTAGCGAGAGGACTCGAGGCCGGTGGCATCGACGAGCCGGTGCAGCAGCGCGGCTCGCTTGTCCAGGTAGTGCAGGCGGGCATCGGCACCGGCCGTTAGGTAGTGCTCGGCTGAGTTGAGCAGGCCGACGACTTCGGCGATCAGCACGGTGTCCGTACCGGGAGGCAGGGCCTGTCGTGCGGTCACGGCGCCTCCCCGGCCAGCAGCGCCAGGCGCTCCATCTCCGGGACACCGTCACCGCAGCACTGTCCGCACACCAGCCGCCGCCGGTTGGGCTGCTCCGGGAGTCGGATGTCGTAGGGAAGCCGGGTCTCGTCCTTGAAGTCGCGCAGGTCGTAGTCGCACTCTGCGCAGACGAGCCTTGCGGCGCGGGCTTGCTTCTTCGACCAGGCGGGCCAGTCCGCCGACAGTGCCATGTTGAGGATGGCCATGCCCTCGGCGCGGGGCTGGAACAGGCGGAAGGCCCAGCCAGGGCTGTCGTCGGGAATGTCGCCGACGGTCTCCTTCAGCGAGGGCATCCACCGGATCAGGTGCGTCAGATCGTTGCGGACGACCCGGACCTCTTCGCCGCGCCGCATCGCCTTGCTGTGGGAGCTGGCGAGAGGGAAGCGGAAGGCCGTCACGATCGTGTGCGGCACCTCCAACAGCTCCAGGTCTCGGCTGAGGTCGGCAGCGGTGGCCTTCCACTCGCCGCATCCGTCCTCCCGCCACAGCGCGAGCCCGTCGCCGTTGAGCACCCCGGAGACCCGCACCGTACTGATCACGCGCCGCTGTGCCGCCCGTACCTCCGGGGCGACTGCCTCGGCCATGGTCTTCACCTCGTCTCGTCGCGCCAGCCGTGGGTGGCCGTCGTCCGTACTGGTCAACGAGCCGGGCCCCGGCATCGTCGCGCAGTGCACCGCCTCGTCCTCCATCAGGTCCTCCGTCCGGCGGTGGACGACTCCTGTCCCGGCCGGTGTCCGCTTCGCAGGTCACGCTCCCTTCCGCCACGCAGCGGCGTAGCAGGTCGCGCGCCAACTACAGGGAGAGGGAAGGTAGTGGAGACGAGAGCGGTGGGGGTCTACCGGGAGCGGGCGGAGCGTCGGCGGCGCACGCGGGGAACGGGCGAGGCCCGCGGCGACGGATGGCAGCGCACCGAGGAGGACGAGAAGCTGCTGCGACTGGCCAGGCCCTGTTCTCCCGAAGCAACGGCGAAGTGACAAGTAGCTCTCTGTAGCGGATCTGGGGTGTGCTTGTCAGCGTTTTCGATCTTCTGGGCTCATCGGGGGCCATGCTCGGCGAGGTTGGTCCGGTCATGACGACCGGAAGGAGCTCGGGGTGCGGCACGAATGGGAGCCGGAGGACCTGATCGAGGTCTGGACGCTGCTGGAGGAGGACCAGGAGCGGCTGCGGAACAAGTCGGGGGCAAACCCGCTTGGAGGAGGGGTGTTATGGCGCGTTCGTTAGGTTTGTCGCTGGCCGAGGCGTATCCGCAGGTCGCGGTGATTACGGGAGACTGTCTCGATGTGTTCCAGAGCGCCGTTAATTGGCAGAGGCACGCCGACGCAACCTGTGCAGGTTGTACTCGCCAGTTACGTTGCCATGTTCAGCAGCCCGCTGGTAGAGAGCTTCGGCTCCGTCCAGCTCTCCGGTCTCTTCCAGCATTTTGGCCAGACTGAGTAGGGCTTCCATACTGCCCAGCCCCATGGCCTGCTGGTAATAGACTTTGGCCCTTTCCGATTCTCCGACTTCTCTCGACATCCAGGCCAAGTTGAGCAAAGCGTCGGCGCTGCCGTCAGCTGCCGCCTGCTGGTACAAGGACCAGGCGGCTTTTACCTCTCCTGCAGCCTTCCTCATTCGGGCAACCCTGAGCAGAGCGTCGGTACTACCAGCGGCTGCTGCCTGCCGGTAGAGCCCCTCGGCGCCCGTGACGTTTCCCGCCCCCTCCTGCGTAGCGGCGAGTTTGAGCAAGGATTCGATGGTTCGAACAGCTCTGATGTCATGGTCGGTGGCTCCGGCGGCCTTCAGCTCCTTTCTCAACCGGATGAGCTTCAGCAGGGCGTCGATGCTGCCGCCGTCTGCGGCTTGCTGATAAGTAGCTTCGGCGGCCTTTAGGTTGCCGGCCTCCATCTGCATGTCGGCATGGCGGAGCATGGTGTCGGCGCCGCTGGAGATGGGCTGCTGCACCTGCCTGCCGTCGGGCTGATCACTCTGGATACGAAAGGGAGTGTGGATAGCCGCCTCGTGCAGCCGAACCATCTCGGCGTCGAATGCGTCCCAGTCCCGCTCAATGGGCAGCGTGCTCAGCTCGGCTAACTTGTACGCCAGCGTCTGTGCGGTGTTGCTCTGGATGACCTGCCCTTTGAGGATTCGACTGATCGTCGCCTTGTCGGTTTCGACCATTTGTGCCAATTTATCCAGGCTTGGCAATCCGGCCTGGCGACGCAGCTTCTGCAGCCACTCAAGCCAGTCCCGTTTCCCGCCAGGAGGCAGGTCCTCAGGGATCGGAATGTTTCTGCTTCTTGAGCCAGACAAGGATCCCCCTGTGTTGCACGGCGTTGCATCTACCCCGTCCTGCGGGGCCTAGCGTAGCGCCACGGTCTTCGAGCTGAATCTGGCTCCCATCCTGGTGCTCTTCCAACGAGCTGGACAGGAGGTGAGGAGATGCTCGGGGGCAAGGAGTGGTGGCAGACCGTCAGGTTCGCCATCAAGGAAGAGGATCGGACGGGACGCCTGATCGCCATTCTCGTAGCGGTAGTCATCGGCGTGGTGGTGATCACTGCGGCGGCAAGCGGCGTGTCTGTGCAGATCGGTTGAGGTTGGCGCCCGCCCACCGGGCGCCAACCTCAACCGTAGGACAACGCAGAAGTAGTGCCCCAGATCTCGGGGCACTACTTCTGCGAGAAGCGACATGGGGCCACGCGACAGGGGGTGATTGGAGGAAGCCTCGCCCGGGCGCGGGCAACCGGGGCGGGACTCCGGAGGCGAATGCGCCCGGCTCCCGCCAGGCGGGCGGGGAATCGCCCCGGTGCCCGGCCGGCGGGCAGTACCCACGCGTCCCATGGCCGTCGCGGCTACAGTCCACGCGACGGGGCCGGAGCCACTGGCATTGGCTCCGGCCCCGTCGTCCGGCGGCGCGGACGGGTCAGTCGGTGTCCTCGTGCGGTTCGAGCAGGGCGAAGTACGTCGCACGCTGCTCGTCGGTCAGCTCACCGTCGAGCGAGAGCGCCGAGCGCAGCGCGCTCAGGGTGTCGGCCGCCGGCGCCTTCCAGGTGTTGTGGGCCTGGCGCTGGATTTCCCCGATGGTGGTGTACGCCTCGGCGGGGAAGCACCGGATGTACCAGTCCAGCGTCTTGGCCACCGACGGCGTCAGGTTGAGGTGCCACCACGCCTCGAGGCCCTCGCCGTCCTCGTCGTCCTTGAACATCCCGACGGACTCGGCGAAGTCGAACAGCACGGCGGCCCGCACGGTCCGGCCCAGGTGCTCGGTGGGGACGATCTCGTCGAGGCTGGCGGCCACCGACCAGGCCAACGTGCCGGCGACCTCGGCGACGGAGTCCTTGTTGCGGTGGCGCAGCACCCACCGCTTGCGCACGTCGGGCCGGTCGTACAGCGTGTGCTGGAAGTCGACGGCGAACCGGTCGCGGACCTCGACCGCCCCGGGCGAGAGGCTGTCGGGGTCGCCGCCCGACATGGCGGTCTTGACGCCCTGGTAGGAGCGCTGGCGGGACTCGACCCAGTCGTCCGCCACGGCCCGGGCCCACTGGTCGCGGCCGCCGACGACGGCCTGGGGCAGCGGCACCTCGGAGTTGCCGCGCGAGATGTAGGCGCGCAGCGTCGAGGCGGTGATGCCGCCGAGCTCCGCCAGCTCCGGGGCGCCGATCAGCTGCGCGCCGGTCAGCTCGGGGCTGGAGACGTCGACCACGCACCGATCCAGCGGCAGGGCGCCGTCCTGCTCCTGGTGGCGGGCGGCCCACAGCGCCAGGTGGTCGAGCCAGTTGTCCGGCCGGGCGGCGTCCGGGTCGAAGGTGGCCACCTTGCCGACGTACGCCCTGGCCGGGTCGGCGCGGCCGTCGAGCATATCGGCGGCGGTGACGGTGACGGCCATGCGGGCCTTGCGCTTCTCGTAGTCCTCCTCGACCGGGTTCCAGACCTGCCCGGGCCGGTACCAGGTCTCGCCGTTCCACCAGTAACCGCCGGCGCGGAACAGCAGCTGCTCGCCGTCCCAGTCCATGTGCAGGGAGGAGGTGTCGCCGTCGCGCAGCAGCAGCACGGTCCGGCCGTGCTCGGGGTGGTGGCGCACCGCCCAGCCGAGCGTGTGGTTGATCGGGTCGGTGGTGAACGCGCGCCAGCCGCCGTCGGCGCGGTTCTTGTCGAAGCGGCCCCACATGCCCGGGCCCTTGTTGCGGCCGACGGCCTCGATGGCCTCCGCGCCGTCGTCGAGCGGGAGGTGGGAGTCGTCGACGAAGGGCAGGCCCGGCACCGGGTGATCGGTGCGCAGGCCGTTGGCGAGCGGAACGACGTGACTCAAGGCTGATTCCTCGTTTCCCTTCGAGTGCTGCACGCGTTGTGCATCACTGAACCTGTCTCCCTTATACATGCGCGCCAACCCTCTTCGTGCAGCGAAAATCGGCCAACCTGCCCGACAGGCGTCCGCGAATCGCGGACAACAGTGATCGCGTCGGATAACCTCTCCTTATCCGACGCCAGAGCCGACGCGAGGAACAGCCGGTGACCACTGGCCAGAACGACCCCGAGGAGAGCCCGTTGCTGGATGCCGCCGTGACCCTTCCCGACGGCCGCGCCGCCGTCGTCCACACCGAGACGATCGGCTCGGGCGGACCCGTCGTCACCGATCAGGAGCGCGCCGAGCTGACCGACACCGTCCGGCACAACTTCGCCTTCAGCGCCGTGCAGCCGTACGCCTGCGACACCGTCCGCTCCACCTCCCCCGAACTGGTCATCACGGCGGAGGCCGGCCGCACGCTCTGGTTCGACCTGAACGTGCTGTGCACCGAACCGCGCTGCCGCGCCGAGGCGGAGCTGGGCGAGGAGCACCCGGCCGCGTACCGCCTCCGGGGCTGGGGGCAGTCGGCGGATCTGTCGCGGGCGGTATGGCGATGACGACGGCGGCCGAGCTGGAGGCCGGCGACCCGCGCGCCGCACTGGTGACCCGGTGGGCGCAGCGCCACGGCATCGACGCGGCCCGCCGCCTGGCGGAGGCGGAGGATCTGGCGGACGCCGTCGCGAAGGAGATCACCCCGGAGAACACCCGAGACACCTACGCGAAGTCGTGGCGGGTTTGGGAGCGGTTCACTACTACCCAGGAATTCCCACTTACCGAGGGCACCCGCGGCTCCTTGGTGGCGTTCGTGACGTGGATGCTCCGCCAGGGCCAGCAGAACGGCAAGGGCTACGCCCCGTCGTCAGCCAGCACGATCCTCGCCGGGGTCGTCGTCGGCCTGCGGGAGCGCGGCTGCGCCGTCACCCGTGACGACCAAGCGGCCGCCCGCAAGGCACTGGACGGCCTGGCCGTGCGGCTGCTGCAGGAGGGCGAGCGGCGCGGCCGGGGCCAGGCGGCCGCCGCCGAGGTGCCTGACCTGTACCGGGTGGTGCGGGCTTGTCCCGACACCCTCGCCGGTACCCGGGACAAGGCACTCATCCTGACTGGCTTCCACTACGCCTCGCGCGCCCAGGACCCGGCCGGCCTCCTCGCCGGGGACGTCGCCCTTACCCCGCGCGGCCTGGTCGTGTCGGTGCTCACCGGCAAGACCAAGCACTCCGTCCGGGACGCAAAAATCAACTATCAGGACGACCCGGAGATCTGCCCCGTGGAGGCGTGGAAGGCGTACCGGGCCCGCCTCGCTGCCGAGGCTGCGCCGCTCTGGTCGGAGCCAGACGCGCCCGCGTTCGTCGGCATCGACCGGCACGGCAACGTCACCGGCGGCATGGTCCCCGACTCCGTCACCCGGGCCGTCAAGCGCATCAGCGTCCGCGCCGGCGTCCCGCTCGCATGGACCGGCCACTCCCTCCGCATCGGCCTGGCCACCACCGCCCGCAAGAAGGGAAAGGACGCCGTGACCATCGCCGACCAGGGCGGATGGGCCCGGCACTCCCGCTCAATGAACGGCTACTTTCAACGGGTCGACGGGTGGGAGGACAACGCCACCGCCGGCCTCACCTGACCGCCGCCACCAGACCAGCAGGCCCGGTTACATGGAGGAGGGTGACCGCTGGGAGCGTAACTCCGTCTCTGGCCTGTGATCTTGCCCTGCCCACCACACCGGAGGACCGCCATGGACGCCACCACGTACACCGACCACGAGGGTCGCACCCTCGCCGAGCGGGTCGTGGCCGTGCACCGGTATGGCGATCCTGTCACCGGCGAACAGCGAGCGGCCGCGGAGCAATTGCTCACTGCCCTGCTCGCCGCCACCGAACAGCATGAGGTGACCCTCGAGGACCTTGACGCCGTGGTCAATCTGCCTGGCAGGTGACTGGAGGTCGTGCTGAGCAAACACCACCGCTCCTGACTACCTGCACCGCTGAAGGGCCCGCAGCCGCTCCGGCCGCGGGCCCTTCCCACGCCGGCCCTGTTTTCAGAAGACCCAGGCCGAGTCGGTGGTTACGGTCCTGTAGGTGCTTCTGCAGGTGGTGGCTGTGCTCCTGGTGGCGGATCTGGTGGTGGTTGAGCTGGTGCAGTGACTGTCGGACTGCTCAGCTGCTTGTAGCTGATGATTGCCTGAATTCTCTGCTGGGGGTCACTTATCTCTTTCAGGCTCATTGTGAATACTTCGTCAATCGTGCTCCCTTTTCGTTGCCTGGAATGTTCGAGCAGCATGCCGGTGAGGGGAAGGCCGAGCGCCGTTGCGGCGAAGAGAGCCATGATGAGCCACCAAGGCGCGCCTCCGAGGGCGCCGGCGAGTGCCGCAGGGACACCGGTCAGAAGGCCCGAAAGCGGGCTGAGAAGAGAGGTGTTCACGCGGCAGCGCCCTTCTGGCACGCAGGAGCGGCCGCGCCGCCTCGTGCCTGATACGCCAGGCCGAGGCCGGCAGCAAGCTGACAGGAGACGGCGCGGCCCCACCTTGCGATGAGGGCACGCCAAGCGCCGGATTCGCCAATCAGGGCGGTCCGGTACTTTGCGGTGGAGCTGGTTTTGAGGGACTGGCCGGTGAGGCCACTACCCTCGAAAGTTACTTCAGATCTTTTATGAGGGGGGGAGTTTGATCCGGTTTTTGGGCAACCTGGGCTTAGGTTAGTCCCTAATAAAAGGAGGGAGTGCCCTCATTTTTTTCCGGTTCAAGCTCTCTCTGTCTCTCCTCTTGATCTTCCCGCGTCACCTTATGCTCATGTGCTTCTGGGCATGACGGGGACGCCCCCAGTGTATGGCAGGGTGAGGCTGGTGTGTACCCCTGACCGAGGTTTCCCGGAACGGGACAGTGAACTGCTCGACCAGAGGGGGCGAACCCGATCTCATAGGTGAGGTAGCCCGGCAACCTCGACAGGTTGCCGGGTTTTGTGCATTTGTCAGTCGACGAGGTAGTGGGCTTCGATGTAGGCGACGGTGGAGTCGTAGGGCTCCCCTACCGGCTTCAGGGTGTACCGGCGGAAAACCTCGGCGGTGGCACGGCGGACGCCTCGGTTACGGGCGTCCGCGTTGTCCCAGGAGCCTGCGAGGGTGCGGGTGACCACCTGGTCGATCTCCTCGGCCAGGTTCTTCTCCGTGATAGTGAGGCCGGCCGGTGCGTGGTCGTGGATGATCCGTGACAGGACGCCCACGTGGTCGTCGTCCAGCACGACGACGGCTTCGTCGGGGTGTTTCCCGGCGTCCACGATGGCGCGGGCGACCCGGAGCGCTTCGGACAGGAACTTCAGGGCGTCCTGGGTGTTCTGGATGATTCGGTCCCGCAGCTGCTTTATTCGCTCGGCGAGGGCGGTGTACTTCGCGGACCCCGGTTCGACGTCTTTGTCCAGGGCGGCCTTGATGTGGTCCAGGATCTCCGCCGCGGACGGCGGCGTCTTGTCCTGGTCGTCGTCCTTGCCTGGCTTGGGGCGTACCAGGGCCAGTAGCTCCTTGAGGATGGATATGCCCTGGGCGTCCAGGACAAGGGCTTCCTCCTGGGAGGCGACCACGGAGAAGGAATGGACGTGAGCGTTGATGATCTCCAGGACCATCGGCCCCAACTCGTTGAGCCGTTCCTTGCGCTCCTCGTCGGAGGACTTCTTGAACAGGGTCGTGTACACGGCCCCGAACAGAGCGAAGCCGTCGCGGAACTTAGTGACCCGCTTGTCGGTGCTGATGAGCGGATACAGGCGGGCGAGGAGCCGGTAGTCCCTGGCGAACACCTCGGCGGCGCCGGGGTGGGCGTCCAAAAAGGTGTTGATGGCGCGCACGGACTCGTAGCCGTGGACCGTGAGGTCCAGGCCGTCCACGTCCACGAGGAGGTCTTCGATGCGGGCAAAGACGGTGCGGAACTCGGCGACTAGCTCGTACACGTCGGTGACGAACCCGCCCCCCTTGCCGCCGGCCTTCTCCGCGGTGGGGTCGGTGACGGCCCGCTGGACCTCTTCGGCCAAGCCGATGTAGTCCACGACTACGCCCTGCGTCTTCACAAACCCGGTCGGGGAGATCCAGGTGCGGTTCGGGCGGGTGATCGTCTGAAACAACGTGTGGGCCTTCAGCGGCTTGTCCAGGTAGAGGACGCCCTCGTTAGGAGCGTCGAACCCGGTCATCAGCTTCGCCGTCACCACCAGGAAGCACAGCGGGTCGTCCGGGGTGAGGAACCGCCGCTTCTGCTCCTCCTCCTGGACTTCCGAGAGCCGGAACGGCCGCATGGCGGGGTCTTCGTCCTTGGAGTCCGAGACGGAGATGTTCACCTCGGCGGTGATCCGGTCGTGCTTGCCGACCTCGGCGAGCGCCTGGGAGGCCTCGAAGCCGGCCAGCAGCTCGTTGATCTTGTCCGTGTACGCCACGGCCAGCTCACGGTTGTAGGCGACGACCTGTGCCTTGAGGCCGTTGCGGTAGGCACCGGCCAGGTAGTGGTTCACGATGTGCTGGCAGACCGCGTGGATGCGGTCGGGGTTGGCGAACACCGAGGTGAGCCGCCCGAACTTGCGGGACAGGACCTCGCGGTCGGGGTCGTCGAGGTCGAAGTCGTCGGCGAATTGGTCGAATTCAGCCTGCAACGCCTGGTCGTCTATCTCGAAGGCGACCGGGTGCGGGTCCAGCATGACCGGGACGGTCGCCTCGTCCAGCAGGGACCGGGACACCGAGTACCGGTGCAGCACCCTGCCCGGGTCGCTCTCCTCGCCGAAGAGGGCGAAGGTGTCGGTGGCGAGGTTGCGGACGGGGGTGCCGGTCATGCCGAAGAATCTCGCGTGCGGCAACGCTGCGCGCATCTGCCCGGCCAGGGACTTCTCCCTGGCGGACTGGGTGCGGTGTGCCTCGTCGACCAGCACGATGATGTTGCTCCGCATCGACAGATCCTTGCCGGCGTCGGCGAACTTGTGGACGGTCGTGGAGATGACGCCGCGCACGTCGTCGGCCAGCAGGGAGCGCAGCTCGGCGCTGGTGGCGGGCTGGTGGAAGTAGGCGTCCCCCATCGCGGAGGTGAACACCCCGGAGGTCTGCCTCACGAGCTGGGTGCGATCCGAGAGCAGGATGATCGTGGGCGACTCGGTGCGGGTGTCGGCCAGCAGCAGCGAGGCGGCGAAAACCATCAGCAGCGTCTTCCCCGACCCCTGATGGTGCCAAATCAGCCCCTTCGACCCGCCCTCCAGCACCCGCTGGTGGATCAGGTGCGCGGCCTCCATCTGCGGGTAGCGGGGCAGGTACTTCTTGTCCACCCCGCCCCCGGAGGTGTCGAAGAGGACGAAATTGGCGAGCATGTCCAGAAGCGTGGCCGGGTTCAGCAGCAGCTCGACGGAGCGCTGCACGTCGGCCTGCCCGGACAGGCTCTCGTCGTCCGCGGTGGACCTAAACGGCTGCCACAGGTTCGTGGGCGCGCCGGCGGCGCCGAACCGCAGCTTCAGCCCGTCGGAGGCAACGGCGAAGACGTTGGGGGTGAAGAACCACGGGTACTCGGTGGCGTACACGTCGTTGATCTCGCGGGCGGCGTCCGCCCACCCGGACTTCGTGGTCGGGGACTTCACCTCGACCACGACCAGGGGCAGGCCATTGACCCAGTACACGAGGTCGAACCGGCGGGAGGTCTTGCCGGGCACGGTGATGGTCACCTCGTCCGAGACGACCAGCGTGTTGGCGGCTGGGTGCTCGAAGTCGATGACCTTTAGGGCGTGCCACACGCCGTCGGCGTCCCGGAACTCCTTGCGCCCGCGCAGCAGGTTCAGCACCTGCTCGTTGGCCCGCACCAGCCCGCCCTCGACGGCGTTGACCGTGGCGACGATCTTCTCGACCACCGCGTCCACATCGAACCCGTCGATCACCTCTGGATTGAGCCGGACGATGGCGTCCCGCAGCTGGCTGGTGACCACCGTCTGCGTCGTCTCACGCGGTAACCCCCGCCCCGCGGTGAAGCCCCAGCCCATCGGGAGGGACCACTGGATCATCAGGTTCTGGAACTCACGCTCCCGAATACCCTTCGCCACGGTCAGACCCCCTGCTCTGCGGACTCTATGTCGATGCTCCGATCCAGCAGGCTCGACAGCAGGACTGCCCGGGTGGCACGAAGGCTGGCAGCCTCAGCCGCCAGCGCACGAGCTTCGGCTCGGAGCGCGCCTAGCGCAGTCCCGAGAGACTCGTTTTCCGTCCAGCTCCAAGGCACCTTCGTCGAACGGATCAGGCCCATGTTCAACGAGGGGACGGCGCCCGTTCGGACCAGGCTCGAGAGTGCGAAGCTTTCCATGACCGCCAGCAGGTACTCCGAGTTCGTCCCTTCTCCGGGCGTGATCACGAGGTGGTTCTCATCCAGCGCCCCGGGGGTGTCCACGATCCTCTTCTTCTCGGTGAGGACTGCCGCCCCTACTCTCGGGAATGTCACCGCGCCGGCCTCGACCAGCACACCGCCAAGCTCAGCGACCTCCGAGGGCGTAAGCCGCGTATCGGCAAGGGTGTAGCCAAACGCGTTCTCCGGGCTGGTCATGTCCGCAATCTTGTACCAAGAAACCTCGCCCGTTCGCTTGCCCTGGGACTCCTTCGGAAGCCCCTTCCCCTGTGACACAACCCCCAGGCTTCCGAGGGGCACCTGCCCGGTATCGGCAGCCCTTCCAACCAGGCCCGTACGGACTTTGACGACGGCCTCTATTTCAGCCTCGAGCGCGGTGATCTGGTCGTCGACCGCTCCGATGACCTCGACGATGCGCTCCTGTACAGGCAGTGGCGGAATGTCCATGACGATGTTGAGGAAGTCGGCGGGCTTCACCCGCTCACGCCGGCCCCCCATCCCCTTGGAGGCCGCCTGAAGGGCATCCCACATGCGCTGCGTCGTGGTGAGAATGCGAAAGAAGTCGGGGTCCGCGTCGGGCGCAAAGGCGAAGGTGGGGAACTCCTGTGATGCGAACGATTCCGGCAGGTCGTCGGGTGTGACGGTGATCGCGCCCTCGAACGCCTTGAGCCGGCTGTAGACGAGCACACCGGGGCCGATCCGGTTGAGCTTCTTGTAGGAGGTTCCGCTTCCGGCGACGGGATCGCGGTAGAGCAGCCCTCGCCCCCTGTTCAGCACCCCCACGGTTGGGTACGTCTGTTCCGGGTCTACGTCCACGGTTTCCACATTCGGCGTGAGGAACCGTGCCAGAGGTGCCCGAACCCACCCCTCCTGCACTCGGGCGGCATGGTTGTTGCTCGTCGGGTCACTCATCGAAGCCCTCGATCCCGGCGTCGGCGAGCACGGCGAGCATGCGGGCCTCGGTCTTCTGACGTTCGGCGCGGGCGAGGTTATAAGCGTCGATGAGGGTACCGAGGTCTTCGCTCTCGGCGGCGGCCTGCTTGATGTACCTGCCGATGTTGAGGTCGTACCCGTTCGCCACGATCTCCGTGGTGGGGACGAAACGTGCTGCCAGGCCGCCCTCTCCGTCGGGGTCCACCGGGGTGCCGTCGTCGAAACTCAAGTGGTAGGCGGTCACGACGTCGGCGATGTCGGTGTCGGTGAGGACGTTGCGGTTCTTGGCCTTGGTGAACCGCTTGGAAGCGTCGATGAACAGCACCCCGTTCTTGCGCTCGTCGGCCTTGGCGCCGGGGGCGCGGAACACGAGGATGCAGGTCGGGATCGTCGTGTTGTAGAAGAGGTTTGCGGGCAGTCCGATCACGGCTTCCAGGAGGTCGTCGTCCAGGACGCGCTGTCGGATTGAACCCTCCTGGCCGCCGCGGAAGAGGACGCCATGGGGCAGGACGACGCCAGCGCGGCCCTTCTTCGGGTCCATCGACGCGATCATGTGCTGTACGAACGCCCAGTCCGCCGACGACTGCGGGGCGACTCCGCCGAGGGCGCGGGGGTCGTTGGTCCAGGGCTTCCACTTCAAGCTATAGGGCGGGTTGGCGAGGATCACGTCGAACTGCGCGACGGATCCGTCCGGCTTCTTAAAGCGCGGGTCCTTCAGGGTGTCGCCGACCTCGACCTGGAACTGGGTGAGGTTGTGCATGAAAAGGTTCATGCGGGCCACACCAGCGGTGTCCGATACGGCCTCCTGCCCGTACAGGCTGAGGGTGTAGCCGCGGCCGCCGTGGGCCTTCAGAAGGTTCGCGGCGGCGATGAGCATGCCACCGGACCCGCAGGTCGGGTCGTACACCGACTCGAAGTTCTGGGGGTCCAAGAGCTCGACGAGCAGTTCGACGACCTCGCGCGGGGTGAAGAACTGGCCGGCGCGGGTTCCGGATCCGTCGGAAAACCGCTTCAGCAGGTACTCGTACGCCCCACCGAGCACGTCGTGGGACATGTTGCCCTCGTGCATCTTCGGGGTGCGGTCCATCGCCTGCATGACCGCTGCCAACACCTCCCCCGACAGCACCTCTTCGGAGGTCCAGGTCATAGATCCGAACAGGCGGGAGTACTTGTCCGGGTTGGCCGTCTCGATGGCCTGCAAGGAGGCGCGGACCCGCTGGCCGAGGCCGGGCTGGGTGATGGTCGCGAGGATGGACGACCAGGAGGCGCGACGCTCGGCGACGGTGCCAGGGTAGATGAACGGGATTTCGAAAAATTGGTAGTCGCGGTACTCGATTTCGCGGGCTTCCTCCGCGGAGAGGCTGTCCAAGTCGTTCTCGTCCAGGAACTCCTGGTGGTGATGCTCCCAGGTGTCCGACAGGTACTTCCAAAACATTAGCGGGAAGATGACCGAGGAGTACTGCGCTTCGGGCATCGCCACGCGCAGCTCGTCGGCGGCGTCCCACAGCCGGTTCTCGATCTCCTGCTGGGTCACTGCCATCAGTCGGGGATGTCCTTGCTCGTCAGATGGGCGGCCCGAAGGCCGTAGCGTTCCGGCTGGTCACCCTATTTCGGTCGTGCCTGGCACGTACAGGACGGGGTGCCCTCGGGCGCCGTGCGTCTGCGCTACGCGTCCAGCGTCCTCTGGAGGACCGCCCGAGCGGCCTGCTGACGCTCGATGTGGAACGCAGGCCGACCGTTGCCCAGGCGCGCTGCGCACAGCTCACCAGACGGTGCCCGGCAGGCCGGGCACCAGAGCGCCGTGACCTGCTCTAGCAAGACGGCGCGGGTGTTCGCCGACTTTGTACGGGTTCCCCTTGCGGCCCTTGCGCCGGGCGGCCTCCTCCGCAACCGCGGACTGCGCGGCTTGCTTGGTGCGTTCCTCCGAAGTCACCGTGCAACGTGCAGCCCGCTTGTCCTTCAAGACCTTCGCGCCCTTCTGCACGGCCACTCTGATCGCCTCCGGACTGCCGCCCTTGCCGGTTGCCGCGCGGTACATCTCCACCCGTGCACGGTGGCCCTGGCGGAGCGTGCACGGCTGCCCCGGCTGACGGCCACAGGCAGGACACTCCACTGTGAGGAGCTGCTTCATCGTGGGCAGGGGCGGCGACTTCTTCTGCCCCGACGCCTTGCGGCGCGGCTTACCGGGGACGTCCCGCACCGCCTTCTGCGGTGCCTCCGCCTCGACCGTGCCGTCCGGGCACGTGATGGACCGGTCCTGCTGGCGGCTGGCTGTAAGACCACAGGGCGGGTGCGGCGTTGTGGTGCTGCCCGGTCCTGCCCCCGCTGCCATGACGGCGTGCCCGTCGTGACACCCGCGCCTCCTCGAGGTAGGTGGCCAACCCCCTCGCCCCACTGCGGAGTGCGGGCGCCAGGGGCTCCCGAGCGAAGGTCCAGGGCCCGTACCGTACCGGTCCGCGCGCGCGTCAACCGGGCGTCTGGCGGACGTGGTCCCCCGGGGGGTTAGGTTCCGGGGCATGACCGAATCACCGAGGACGGCCCTGCCGTCCCTGCACAGCCCTCCAGGCGACCGCCTGGAGATCGTCTCCGCGTGGAACGCCGACACCCCGTATCAGGCATGGCGTCCGCAGATCCTCGTGCCGCCCACCTTCCGCCCGGCCGAGGCACCGCGCGTGTTCGTCGTGGTGAACCAGAAGGGCGGCGCGGGCAAGACAACCAGCACCGTGGAGCTCGCGGCCGCGTGGGCGGCCGCCGGGTACCGGGTGCGCATCATCGACGCCGACCACCAGGAGGCGGCCCTGTCCGTGTGGCTGCTGCCGCAGTATCCGGAGGGCAGCCCGCGCCACTCGTTGCGGTCGGTGTTCTTCGAGGAGTGCACGCTGACGGAGGCCACCTACCCGACGCTGTTCGCCGGGGTGGACGTCGTCCCGTCCAGCACCGACCTTCAGCAGGTGGAGTACAACCGGCCCATCGGCGCGGAGCAGGCGTTGGCGGCCGCGCTTGCCCAGGAGGCGGAGGAGGCCGGCGGCCGCTCTCCGTACGACGTGACCTTGATCGACGCCGCGCCATCTCTCGGGTTGGTGACCGTTGCCGCGCTCACCGCCGGGGACGAGGCCTTGGTGCCTATCAAGGTGGGCGGCTTGGACATGAAGGGCATGGCGTCGCTGCACAAGACGATTCGCAGCGTGCAGCGGAAGACGAACCCGAAGCTGCGTGTGGGCGCGGTCCTGCTGACCGCGTGGGACAAGTCGACCTTTGCCCGGCAGCTGGCCGCGAAGGTGTCCGAGGACTACCCGGAGGCGGCCGTCATCCCGATCCGGCGCAGCATCCGGGCTGCGGAGGCTCCGTTGGCTGAGCAACCGATCCGCGTGTACGCGCCCGAGGCGGCCCCGGCCGGGGACTACGACCAGGCCGCCGCGGTCATCCTGCCCCCGAGGGGGGCCGCCGCATGAGCCGCCGTGCCCTTGCCCTGCCGTCGACCCGGAGCGCGGAGCCGGAGGAGCCCGAGGAGCTGGACGAGCTGGAAGCCGGCACCGGGGAGGAGCCCGCGGCCGCGCGGTCCGCCGGGGTGGTGGCCGAGCTGACCGGCGCGGACCTGTCGACGCCGCTCACCGTGCAGCAGCTCCCCACACCGTATGACGTCCCCGAGACCGTAACGCGGCCGTTGAACGACCAGGAGCGCGGTCACCTCGCCGTGTGCGAGCAGGCGCTCCACGCCTTCCGGCGGTCCGTCATCGTCGCGGGCAAGGCCCTGGAGGTTATCAACCGCGGGCGTCTCTACCGGGAGACGCACGGCACGTTCGTGGAGTACCTGGACGACGTCTGGGGGATCCGGAAGTCGCAGGCGTACCGGATGATCGAGGCGTGGCCGGTCGCGGCCGCCGTGTCCCCAATTGGGGACGTTAACGAAGGCCAAGCCCGCGAGCTGGTCGCGGCCACGAAGACGCACGATGTGCCTACCGCCGTCGCCCTGTACCGGGGTGTGAAGGAGCTGCGTGGGGACCGGAAGGTGACAGCCGCCGACCTCGCCGAGGCTCGCGCCGTCCTCCCGCCGTCTCAGCAGCTCGCCAGCCCGGATCAGGTGCGCGACGTTCTCAAGGCGGCGGTCGCTGCGGGCAAAGTCCCGCGACTCGCGTCGCCCCCGCCGCAGGTGCCGGGGCAGGCCGCCGACGACCGCCAGGCCGACGAGGTCGACCAGGGCGGAGTCAGTCAGGATCAGGTGGACGAGGGCGCTGAGGCCATCGCCACGATGGAGGCTGCCCTCGCCCAGCAGCGGCAGATCTACGACCGGCTAGGCGGTGGAGTCCTGGCGGCCGCTCTGCTGTACGACCCGGGGCGGGCTGACTACCTGCGGCGGGAGCTGCGGCAGTACGCGAACCGGACGGCCTACCGGGTGCGCGAGACCTCCGGGGACCAGGGCGATATCTGACCGGGGTTGGTCGTGGGCGAGAGGGCCCGGCGCGAGGTATGGCGCCGGGCCCTCGCCATGCCTGCCGGCCTTCCGCGAAGGCTGGCGAAGATGTGGCACGTTCATACGGACTATGAGGGTGACCGAAGCTGCCGAAAAGCTGACCTTTTCTGCGGGCCGCTGCTGTCACTCTGCCCGGGTCAGTGCTCCGGTGGGTGGCTGGGGGTGCCCGGGTCGGCCGGTCCGGCTCCGAGTGGCCGGCGCCGTCCTCCCTGCCGGGGGTGAGAGGGCGCGGGTAGCGGTTCGGTGGTCCATTCCGCGTCGGCGGCCCGTTCTGCTGCTGTACGGGCTCGGGGATCACGTGGTGCGGGCTCGGGGACGTCCGGGCCCGATCCCAGGGCCCGGCGGCGTGCAGTGCTCATTCCGGCAGTTTCCCCGGCCCGCGGTCGGCGGGGGTTCGGGGGGCCGGTTCAAAAATCCGACCTCGCCCGAGGCGCCGGCCTGCCGCGCGTCCTTGAGGACCGCCGCGTCCGCGGCTAGTCGTCGGCCGGTGTCCACGGCGGGGGCGGGGTGGTGCTGATACCGCCGCATGCCCAGCACTCGAAGTCGTCGGGCACCCGGTACTTGTCCGTCCACCAGGAGGGGATGGGTTCGCCCCACACCGCGTTATCCGCGCCGCACCAGCCGCACACGAACAGGAAGTTCACCGCTGCCCTCCCCTGTGGCTCGTCCGCTTGCCAGCTTGCCCGGAGGGTGTCCCGGCCGTCGGGGTTTCTGGACTTTCTGGACCGCCCTTACGTGGGCGCGCGTAAGCGGGTTTCCGATAACGCCGGCCACCCCCGGCCGAGGTGTCCGGAGCGGAGCGGAGGACACCTCGGAACACTTGATGGTGGTACTTGATGTTCTTACTAAAGGGGACCGACCTTCCGGCGGCCGGTGAACCGGCGACCGGTTTCCGGTCCCCGGTTACACCCGACTTTGCCCCGGTAGGGCACGGTTCGACGGTGTCAGGACTCGGCGCGGCCGCGCTGGACCGATACGTCATCGGCGGCCGCCGTACGTCTCTTGGTTCATGTACCGCACGGTGATGGGACCCGCCGGTCCCATCACGTCAACCAGAAGGTAATGCCGCAGGTCAGGGCGCCCCTACGTTGGGAACCGCAGGGTTCCATCACGGCTCCCTGGAGTTGATGCCGCTGGTCAAGCGGCCGCATTTCGGACGCCGACCTGCGGTTTCTCCGTCGTAAGGGGCTGTTCCTCAGAGCTAAGGGGCGTTTTTTACCTCTTAGCTCTTGACCCGGCTCCGTCTTTGTCGGCGGCTCTGTGAGGCCCGTAGAGGGCCGTACAGGACCCGTAGCGTCCGGTGGAGGCGAGAGGGGGAGATCGCCCGCGTACGGGCCGCCCAGCGCCTTTCCGGGGCGTCTGGGCGGCCCGCCGCTGGTCAGAACGGCGCGGGCTCCTGTGCGGCGGCTGCCGGTTCCTGGGCGAAGTCCGCCATCCATGGGTTCGCGGCCAGCAGCTCCGCGCGGATTCGGGCGTCTTCCTCGGCTGCGGCCGCGGCCGCCTCCGGGTCAACCTCCTCGACGGCCGAGGCCGTCAGGGATGCGCGCCGGGCTCGGCGGCGCTGCGCCTCCAGCTCCAGGGCCTCGCGTTCCTGATCTTCTGCGTCGTCGTCCTGCGGCTCTTGGTCCTTCCCGGCGAGCCTGCCGGCGAGGGCAACGAAGGCGGCCGCGGCCTCGGCGGTGCACCGCGGGCAGACGAGATCGGCGGGGGCGGCGCCGGGCAGTGGCCGGCCGCAGTCGACACACTCGGGCGTCGGGGCCTTCCTCTTGCCGCTCCTGCCGGTGGGCGGCGTCTTCCCGGCAAGGCGGGCGGCCCGTCGAGTCTCGCGGCGCTCCGTGCAAGCCCGGCAGTCCTCACCGGTGTCGACCATGACGCCGTCCTCGCACGCCAGGTCTCTGCAGTAGGGCGTGGGAGCGATCAGCTCCAGGGCGACGCCGACCGCGGACCGCACCTCACCGTCGTGAAAGGCCGGCTCATACCCGTAGGTTGTCCACCGGCGAGCGATCCGCGCCCGGAGCTGGTCCACCGTGCGGGACTCCAGTGCCTCCAGGACAGCCCCACGGTTGCGGGTGGGGATGTGGCCGTACGGCAGCTTGGCCACCAGAACCGGCGGGAGCAACGCCTCCACGGCGTGCACCGCAGCCGTCTGCTCCCGGGTCAGCGCGTCCTCGCCACGCTGGACCGGCACCGATGTACCCGCCCCCTCCGATGACGAGCCTTCCTTGCCCGACGCGGCGGAGCCGCTGCGGCCTTGCGTGCCACTACCCGAGGTTGAAGTGCTACGCACGCCACCGGCGCTACGCGCCGAAGGCGCTACTTTTCCCGACTCTTCTTCAGCACCTTCTCCTAGGTCTTTTACGGCCGCACCGGTGCGGCCAGGGGTAGCCGCACCGGTGCGGCCAGGGGTAGCCGCACCGGTGCGGCCAGGGGTAGCCGCACCGGTGCGGCTACCCCCCGAGCTGCGGGTATCCCCGGCGCCGGCCCTCCTGGCGGCCCGCTCCGCTGCGCGCTGGGCGGCCCACTCGTCCCAGATGTGGTGGTCCAGCAGCTCGTACTCACTGGGCAGCATCCGGCGCGGGTTGGTCGGGTCAGGCTGCCGGTGCACGCGGAGGAGGCCGCGGTCCTCCAGCCGCTTCGTGGCCCGGTCGACGGTGTCCACCGACTTCCCGATGCACTCCGCCAAGCGCTTCCTGGTGGGCACCCACGGCGGGATGTTGTTCGGGTCCAGCTCGGTCGTCTCCGGAGACTCCCGAGTCTCCGCGTCCACGAAGGAGCCGATGGCCGCGTACAGGGCCTTGTCGACGGGGTCCACGCTGCCGTCACGGGCCAGCTCCGCGTCGAACTTCACCCAGTCCAAGGCAGCGCCGCGACGGGTGGCACGAGGGAAGAAGGGGGCGTTCACAGGGCGCCCCCAGCGGTGAGAAGGTGGGGCATCATGACCTCACGGCGTTGAGGGCTCGCACTGCCTCCCACGCGGTCAACGTGGGCAGTGCGGGCCCTGCTGCGTCCGGCGGCCCAAAACCAGTCCCGGTAATACGCGCCTGCGGCCCTGAACCAGCCAGGCAGACGGGTGGAACCCGTCACGTTCACGGCGGCCGCCCTAGGGCGGCCGCGCAGGTGGTTCGGCACTTCGGGTCTTCCTCTCCGACCCGGTACGCCGTCCGTGCTCCCGCTCGTCCGGGAGTCGGGTAGCGGTTTCGCTCTTGACTCTCGTACGATCGGAAACGCCGACGGCATGTCGGGTCTTCGGAACCCGGCCCCTGGAATCTTGGCGGATGACAAGGGGCCGGGTTTTCGCTTGTTTGGGCAGACCCTAACGGGTCCGTGCGCCCCCGTTCCGATCTCCCTGGAATGGGGGCGCTGTCGTGCGTGGGTTCTGCGTTACGACTCGGGACAGAGGGGTGTCCTCCAGCGGAGGATGGTCGACCCTCCGGAGACCTTGACAGCCACTTCGACCACGCGCCCGTCCGTAAGGGTCACGGTCCGAACGACCTGGGTGACGGGCACGTTCTCGGCTGTGAGGCCGAGTGCCGCCTTTTCCTGGTCGGTAGCATGGCGGGACGTCACCTCCTCTAGCACCTCCTCCTGCGCCACGCCGAGCCGCTCCGCGGCCAGCTCACGCGAGCCCCCGGTGGATACCGGCTGAGTCAGCTCGGGCGTCACCGCAATCACGTAGGCGGGGTAGTAGGAGCTGCTGAGGTGCACCGGTACACCATCACGGCTCACAAGCCGCCGGCGCACATGAACCGGTGTGCCCGGCGTGACGTCGAGGCGTGACGCAACCAGTTCATCGGCGCCGGTCGTGCCGACCTCCAGGATCTGCGAGGTCTCACCGCCGTCCAGGGCCTTCCCGGTGGCCGCGTGCAGGGCGACCCTCGTCCCGATGTTGTTGCTGATGGGACCTGAAACGACGGTGCCGACACCCGGCTTTGCGATCGTCAGGCCCTCCATCTTGAGCTTCCGAAAGGCACGGTTCGCCGTCGTCTGCGCTACGCCGAACTGCTCACAGACCTTCCGCAGCGACGGCATCGTGTCGCCGGGCCGCAGCTCTCCGCTCTGGATCTTTTGACGGTAGTGCGCCGCGATGTCCGCGTAGCCGGTGTTCTCCGACATAGCTACCTCCTTCCTGGTCTCTGCGCTGCATCCATACGTGCGTCGGTGTACCACGAGGCTAACCCACGTACTCCTGTAGCGCTACCACTAGCGATGTGGGGCGATACTGGTCTACATTGCGTGTGGCGACCGGAGAGCAGCGCGTGACGGCGGCTTGAAGGAATCGCCCGCGCCTTGAGAACTCCACAGCAGGGACCACGCCGGTAACCCGTGGGCCTGCCCTTCCGCGCCGGTACGGGCGGCGGGGTGACAGCCAGACGCCGTAGAGCGAGCTGGAGGAAGGCAAAGACCGGCACCCGAACCCGATGACTTCCGAGTCGTCGCGGTCCAGCACCTCGCGCGTCACGCGCGTCGTGCCGGAGCCGCGCCTACTCGGCGCCCCGGCCGTCAGGGCGATTGCAGCGCCCCGGACGGCCCGCACCAGCACCAGACACCAGGAGGCACCACATGATCCGCACCGTCACCTCCCGCGTGCGTCGCGCCATCCGTACCGCCACCGACGCCATCCGCTCCACCGTCGCCCCGGCCGCCCTGGTCCGCTCCCGCACCGCCGAGACCGCCCCCGACCCGGCGGACGTCTTCACCCCGGAGGAGATGCCGGCCCCCGAGGTCATCGAGGCCGCCGCCGTCGACGTCGTCCAGCTCCCGGCCGCCACCGAGGCCGCCCCGGCATCCCTCGCGGCCTGACCGGGACGGCACACCGTGGAGACCAGCAACCACCAGCCGCCGCCCGTCGAGGTCATACCCGGGCCGCTGCCCGCCGGGGAGCCGGTCCGGGTCACCCGGCCCGGCGGACGAATGACCCTCACCTGGGACCCCCGGCAGATCAGCCGGGACACGCTCCTCGCCGTGGCCCGCCGGGCCGCGCGTGAGCAGCGCTGACCACCCTTCCCGCACCACCGGCCCCCGGCACTCCCGCCGGGGGCCGGCGCCATACGCACGACGACGGCCCCCGGGGCGATTGCAGCGCCGTGATCCGGAGGCCGTCTCGCGCGCTCCGCACCAGTCACCAGACACAGAGAAGGAGCACGCAATGCGTGACCGTATCAACCTGACCGCCGCGGACGACGCTTGCCCGCTGTGCGGCTACTGGCGGTGCCGCTGCCCCGAGGTCCTGCGCGCGGTCCTGCGCGCGGTGCCCACCGACTCCGACCCGGACATGGACGAGGCCCTGCGCCGCGTCCGGCAGAGGGGCAAGCGATGACCGCCCCGGAGCCCGAGTCCGCCCACGACTGGGCGGAGGACCTGGCGCACGAGCGGCTGGTGGACCTCACCCGGACGCACCTCGCGGCCGCCGAGCGCGCCGCCGCGGACGCGGAGGCCGCCACGCTCCAGCTCGGTCTCGTCCGGCTCGCCCGCGACCTCGAGGGAGGCCGCGGTGAGTGAGCGCCGAGACCTCCCGCCGCGCAGCATCCCGCCGCAGCGGCGCCGGGTGATCGTCCCGGAGCCGACCCCGGCGCCGCCGCTGCCGCGCGACCCCGAGCAGCGCCGCCGGGTGATCCGGCTGCGCCGCTGGTGACCGGCCGCCGTACCCGACCCTGACCCGCTCCCCGGGGCGGCCCCGCCACACCGGCCGGGGCCGCCCCGCCGACTCCCCGAGGGGGGACACCCGATGCTCCGCATCATCCGCACGACCACCCTGGACACCCTCCGCGCCGACAGCGCGGCACTGCCGGCCGTCCGCGAGGAGCGCGACCAGGCCAAGCAGGAGGCCGCCCTCGCCACGGACTCCGCCATCCGCGCCGAGACCGTCGCGGAGCAGCAGCTCCGCGAGCTCGCCCGGGCGCACGTCGCCCGCCTCCAGGCCGAGCGCGAGCGCGACACCGCCCGCACCGAGCTGGAGGAGACCCGTAAGGAGCTCGACGCGGCCCGCGCCCAAGTGCTCCTGGACGCCGAGGACCGCGTGACGCTGCGGAAGCTGCTCCGCACCGCCCGCAGGTCCGAGACCCGCATGGACCGGGTGTACGTCCTGTTCCGCCAGGGGGCCTTCCACAGCGTGCACGCCACCGCCGAGGCGGCCGAGATCGCGGCCGAGGAGGAGGGCGCGCCCCGGAGCGGCTGGACGTCTACCGCGCCCGGGGCGGCCCTTCCGCCGGCCTCCGAGGTCGCCTGGCGAATCCAGGCTCTCCCCCTCGGAGGCATGGACCCGCAGGCCCCCCGCCCGCGCAGCGAGGAGCCGGTGCCGACCGGGCAGTGAGGCGGGTTTCACGCGCGGGCCGCCCGGCTTCACGCGCGGCCCGCCGTTTCAGCCGCACTCCCGAACCACCTACCGGAAGGATCACCGTGACGACCGCGCACCTGCCCCTGACGAAACCGCCGACCGCCCCGGCTTCACCCCCGGCCGTCCCCGTTTCACCCGCACCCGCCGCCGTTTCACCTCCGCCCGTCTCCGTTTCACCCGCGCCCCGGGACCGCTCCGCGCTCGCCTGGCGGGCCCTGGCCGTCGTCGCCGTCCTCGGGGCCGTCGCGGTCGCCGGGATCGGCTTCGCCGGGTCCTACAGCGCCCTGCGGGCCCTGGCCGTCGACAAAGGGTTCGGGGACTTCGCCCCGGCCTTCCCCATCGGTGTGGACGCCGGGATCATCGTCGCCCTGGCCCTGGACCTCTACCTGGCCCGGCGCGGCCTGTCCTGGCCGTTCCTGCGGCCCGTGGCCCACGGCCTGACCCTGGCCACGGTCTACTTCAACGCCAACGCGGGGGAGCACTCCCCGGCCGAGGACCCGGTGGCGGCCGCCATGCACGCGGTCATGCCGGTGTTGTTCGTCGTCGCCGTCGAAGCGGCCCGATACCTGGTCATCCGCACGTCGGGCCTGGCCCACGGCACCCGCCCGGACGGCGTGCCCCTGCACCGCTGGGTGCTTGCCCCGTGGCCCACCTGGCGCCTGTACCGGCGCATGCGGGTGTGGGGCCTGACCTCCTACACCGAGGCCGTCGACCGGGACCAGGAGCTGCGCGTCTACCAGGTGATGCTGGAGCGCCGGTACGGCAGCGTCCGCAAGGCCCCCTCGGACGCCCGGCTGCCCCTGACGATGGCCCGGTACGGGCTGACCGTGGACGAGGCCCTGGCGCTGCCGCAGGAGGCCGCAGAGCGCGAGCAGAGGCGCCGGGAGGCCGCCGAGGCCCGGAAGGTCGCCGAGCAGGTCAGGGCAGCGGAGAGGGCCGCCGAGCTGGAGGCCGCACGGCTGCGGGCCGCCGGCCTCGTGGACGCCGCCCGGCACGAAGTGACCGCCTCCACCGGAGCCGCCGAGGCCCGCGCCCGGGCCACCGTGACCGCCGTGGAGCGCTCTGCCGCCCTGGAGACGGAGGCGCTGGAGAGCGCCGCCGCCGCCGAAGCCGACGCCCGGAAGGCGGCCGCCGAGCGGGCCGCCGCCGAGGACCGGAAGGCCGCAGCTGAAACGGCCGCCGCCGCCGCTGAAATCGAGCGGTCCGCGCGTGAAACGGAGCAGGCCGCCCGTGAAGCCGAGGCCCGCGCCGCTGAAGCCGAGGCCCGGACCGCCGACGCGGAGGCCCGGAAGGCGGCCGCCGAGCGGGCCACGGCGGAGAACCGGAAGGCCGCGGCTGAAGCGGCCGCCGCCGCCGCTGAAATCGAGCTGCGCGCCGCTGAAGCGGAGGACCTGGCCCGCCTCTCCCCGCGTGAGAGGACCGTCCGCAAGCTCGCCCGGATCATCCTCGCCGAGCACGCTGGCGACGCCGACCGCATGCCCCTGGACGCGATCTCGGACGCCTTCAACGTGGCCACCGGCACCGCCTCCCAGTACCGCCAGGAGGCCGCCCGGCTCATCCACGACGGATACCGCGGCTGACCCACCCGACCACCCACCACGCCGAGGGGCGGCCCCACCCGGGCCGCCCCCCGCGTCTGGTGCTCCCCCTGCCGTTCCCGGCCTTCCCCCTCATGGCCGGGCGCGGTTGCGGGACCACCCGACCACGCTCGACGAGACACCCCACGGAGGACACCGTGACCGAGATCAACCGGCGCCCGGACGCCGACTACACGAGGCTGCTCGACCTGGACGTCCTGACCGCCTGGACCATGGACCGGCAGCGCGTCCACCACCAGGACGCGGCCGCGTACGAGGAGATCCTGGCCGTCTTCCAGGCCGCGCTCCGCTCCGAGGTCGTGGAGGGAGACGGCCGCTGGTCGGCCGCCCGCCGCGCCCGCAAGGTGGAGAAGCACCTCAAGGCCGCCATCAAGGCCGCCCGCCGGCAGGAGGGCGCCATGGAGGACTTCCGCCTGGCCGCCGCCGCGCACAAGGCCCACGTCCAGGCCCTCCCCGCGCAGCGCCAGGCCAAGCAGGAGGCCAAGCAGCTCCGGAAGGCCGGCCGCCGCCAGTCGGTCGCCGCGCTCACCGCCAAGAGCCTGCACAAGAGCGCGGCCGCGTTCACCCCGGCCGCCGAGGAAACCGCGGCCCCGGCCGTCGACACCGGCCGCCCGGCCGCGCGCGGGATCAACGACCTGTTCAACCAGCGGAGGGGCGCCTAGTGGCCCGCCAGAAGTGGGTGTACGTCGTCGGCGCCGCCGAGATGCGGCCTGTCAAGATCGGCAGCGCCTTCGACGTCGAGCGACGCCTGGGAAACATGCAGGTGGCGAGCCCCTACGCGCTCCGCGTCCTGTGGCGCTTTCAGGTGTCCAGCCGCTCCGTGGAGAAGGCACTGCACGACCACCTGCGCCCGTACTGGGTGCGCGGTGAGTGGTTCGACTTCGGGGAGCAGGACCCGGTGGCCATGGTCGCTGGGTCCGCCGTGGCCCTCGGGCACTGGCGGCCGCCGGTGCCCGAGCTGCCGCCCTCCGCCCCCAACTGGACGGGGACGCCGGAACCCGTGCCGGACCTCCCGCTTCCGCCTCCACCGTCCGTGGACGAGCTGCGGCGGCTCATCCCCACCTCGCCCCCGCCGGCGCTCCCCCTTCCTCCGCCGCCACCGCCGGTGGACGGCTCGCCCTGCGCACCCGATGAGGACATGCCGTGACGCAAACGCAAACCAAGAGGCAGGCCAACAAGCACCAGCACTGGCAGCAGCGCTACGCCGAGCACGCCGCGCGGGGCCCGAAGGGGATCGCGGCGGCCTGGTGGGACCGGGCCCGCTCGATCGCCAAGGACCAGGAACGGGCGGGCAACGAGGAGGCATGGACCGACCTCGCCCGGTTCCTGGAGAACTTCTGCGCCCGCTACCCCGAGTGATGTTCACCATCATCATCACCACCGGATCCGGCCTCGCGTGCGTAATGTGCGGGCGCGGACGCCCGCACCTGCGGACGCGCGCGCGTAAGGGATCCGGTCACTCTCTGTCAAGGAGCGTCTCGTGGCCGACGACGACAACGTGACCGTTTTGAGGCCGAGGGGGACGGCACCGCCGAGCCTCCCGCCGCTGCCTCCACCACCGCCCCGACCGGCCCCGCCGGACTCCGCTCCACCGACCGCCCCGCCTCCGGGACCGCCCCCGGACAGCGGGGCGGTTCCCGTTCCCGCCAGCAACCGCCGGTCGGCCGCGGACTCCCTGGCCGCCGCGACCACGCCCGGGCTCCCGCCCCTCCCGGACCCGCCCCCGACGGTCCCGGCGACGTTCCGCGCGGACGGCCTGGACGACGACGGCGACCACCGGGAGGAGATCGGCATGGGAGCGCTCAGCCTGGCGGCCGTCCTCGCCATCGCGCTCGCCGCCCTGCGGGGCGCGGCCGGCGCGGTGACCGACTGGAGGCAGCGCCGCATGGAGAGGGCGGCCGAGGCCGCGCCCCTGCGCGCCGCACGGCTCAAGCTCCAGGAGGCGCAGATGCGCGCGGACGCCGCCGGTACCGGAGGGGGCCGCGGCCGGGTCCCCTCGTCGCAGGAGTACGGCCGCCGAACCCTGGGCGCCGGGGGCGGAGGGCGCGGCAGCGGCGGCGGGTCGTCGTCCGGCGGGGGCCGTCCTCCGTCCTCGGGGTCCAGCGGGACCGGCCCCGGCCGTAAGGGCTCGGGCTCGTCCGGTTCGGGCTCGTCGACCAGGACGCCGGGCAAGGGCACCGGGTCCGGCGGGACTGGCGGGACCGGCCCCGGCCGCAAGGGCCCGGGCTCGTCCGGTTCGGGCTCGTCGACCAGGACGCCGGGCAAGGGCACCGGGTCCGGGTCCGGGTCGTCCGGCAGCAGCGGCAAGGGCTCCGGCTCGGGCAGCGGCGGCGGGGGGCGGCCGGGCCTCCTGGACCGCGTGAGGCGGCGCAGGAGCCGTGAGGACGGCGGCACGGGGCCCGGCTCGTCCGGCTCCAGCGGCTCCGCCTCGTCCGGTTCGGGCTCGTCGACCAGGACGCCGGGCAAGGGCACCGGGTCCGGGTCCGGGTCGTCCGGCAGCAGCGGCAAGAGCTCCAGCCCGGGCACGGCGGGCTCGTCCACGGAGGCCGGAACCGAGCGCGTCACCCTCGGGAAGGCCCTCGGGGAGGAGGCCCGCCGCCGCGCGGAGGAGCGCCTGCGCCGCCGCCGGGAGGACCTGGACCCGCCCATCTTCCGCCGCGTGCCCCGGGACGGCGCCGAGACCGCCGAGGGGGCGGCCACGACGACCACCGGGGACACCGGCACCAAAACCGCCTCGGGAGGCCCTGAGACGGCCGCAGGCGGCCCCGCAGCGCCCGGCCCGACACCTGGCCCCGCCTCGGGCCCGACCAGCGCCGGAACGGGCACCAGCGCCGGAACGGGCACCAGCGCCGGGCCCGGCGCCGGGTGGGAGTTCTACGAGCCCCCCGGGGGCGGCGGCCGCCGCAACGCGTGGGACAGCCTCTTCGAAGCCATGTGGGACGCCGAAGTGGTGTGGACCGTGGAGCAGGCCGGCCCGCCCGTCCGCAACGGCCCCGTCTGGGAGCCCGCCGCCCTCGCCCCCGCCCCGAGCACCCCGGCCACCGCCACGGCGGCCGGGACCACCACCGCCCCCACGATGACGAAGGAGACGCGCGTGAGCGCACCGATCCGCATTCCCCGCCCCGGCCGGGCCGGGATCGCCTCCGAGCACCTGACGGACGTCACCCTGGACGACGTCCTCAACTCGCTGGCGACGTCCAAGAAGGACTGCTTCAAGACCTACGACGAGTGCGCCGCCCTGGCCACGAAAGCGCGGGAGCTGCGGGACGCGCTGCGGGACCTGGCCGCCGAGCTGCGCGAGCGGCACAACGTCATCGGCCGCATCACGTCGGCCGCCCTGTCGCGTCTGTCGGAGTCCATGGACCTCCTGGCCCGCAAGGCGGAGGCGATGCGCACGGAGTCCCTGCACGCCGCGGAGTCCGTGGAGGTCGCCCACGACGAGATGCACGACGCCTACAAGCCCGTCCAGCAGGCCGCCGCAGACGCCGGCCTCGTCATGCCCTCCGCCCGCATCCACAACGAAGGATGACCACCGTGAGCGATCTCGTACCGCGCCCCGCCCACCTGCCCGCCGCCCGAGGAGGCACCCCCAGCTTCACGAGGCTGGCCGCCCGCACGGCCGCGCTCGCCGCCTCCGCCCTGGCGCTGAAAGAGGGCCTGTGGTCCCTCCAGCGCCGCATGGAGCGCGACGCCGACCACGCCGACATGCTCGCGGACCTGTGCACCGCCGCCGAGGTGGAGCCGCGGTTCACCGGCCTGATCACCGAGGCCGGGGCCGCGCTGCGCGCCGTCGCCCAGGCGTCCGCCGAGGTGGCCCGCACCGCCGACCAGGTCCAGCACGACGCCCGGGGCCTCCACGACGCCCACCAGAGCGAGTACCGGGGCGTGTACGAGGCGGTGAACGCGAGCGGCGTCCGCCAGGCGAAGCCCGGCTTCTACCGCACCCGGTAGCCCACCCTCACCCCACCGATCACCCCACGGGGCCCGGCCACCTGCGGCCGGGCCCCGCTCTCGTCTCCCGGAGGACACCGCCGTGACCGCCTCGACCGTCACCCCCGCCACCACCGCGGCCGCCGACGTCCGGCCGCCCCTCTCCCCGACCGCCGCCCGCCACCTGGCCACCGTGGAGCGCATCGCCTACGGGGCCGCCGGCGCCGCTACCGCCATCGGCCCGGGCACCGACCTGTGGCAGCTGCACGCCGCCGCCCTCGGGGTCGGCGCCGGGGTCCTGTGCCGCCTGTGGGCCCGGGCCCGCGACCGTGAGGAGGGCTTCGGCGGCCGCCTGCTGACGTCCTGCTACAAGTCGCTGCCGGTGCTCGGGCTGTCGACCGCGTACGGGGTCAGCCTGGCCACCCCGGGCACCTCCTGGTGGGAGGTCGCTGCCTCCGCGGCCGTCGCCCTCGGCTCCGCCGTCGCCGTGCCGCTCACCCGCTCCCGGGGCCTGCGCCGGGCGGCCGAGGACCTGCCCGCCGTCCTGGCCGCGCAGGCGCCCGCCATCGAGGAGGAGGAGGACCACGAGCCCGGCTACGTCGGCGACCTCGCCCGGCACTGGGCAGCCTCCCCCGCCACCGGCACCACGCGCCTGGCGCACATCACGCAGTACCACCCGGGCCGCCCCGACTTCGAGGCCGTGATCCTGGCGCAGCCCGGCGAGGCCGTCCCCGGCAGCCTGGACACCCGCACGGTCGCCGCCGTCTTCGACGTCCCCGTGGAGGCCGTACGGCTCGCCCCGGTGCCCGGCCACGGCCCCGGCCGGATCGCCGTCCAGGTCGCCCCGGCGGAGCTGCTGGCCCGCCAGCAGCACCAGGCGCCGGCCGACCAGCTCACCGCCCTGTGGGAGTCGCGGGTATCCGCCCCGAAGGGCGTCGCCCCGGGCGTACACCTGGTGGAGCACCGGTTCCTGCCGGACCGGATCGTCCTGCGGGTGGAGGCACCGGACAGTGAGCTGCTGAACCTGCCCCGCCTCCCCCTGGCCCGTGCCCTCGGACTGGAGGACCCCGAGCTGCTGATGGTGGAGACCGACGGCATGGCCAAGGGCGTCGTCACCATCTACGCCGAGCACCCGCTGATGACCGTGCGCGAGGCCACTCCGCAGGACCTCCTCATGGACCGGCACGGCCGCATCGCGATCGGGCTGCGCCACGACGGCCGCCCGGCCCGGTGGCCGCTGTACGACCCCGAGCTCGGCGCCCTGACCGACCTCCTCGTCGGTGCCCCCGGCTCGGGCAAGTCCGTGACGCTGCTGACGCTGATCGCCGCCGAGCGGATCAACGGCGTCGTCTCCGTCGTCTCCGACGCGCAGGACGGAATGAGCCTCCCGGAGGCCGAGGGCCGGGTGTTCCACTTCGGCGCCGGACAGGCCGAATCCGCGGCCACGCTCGCGGCGTTCTCCGCCGTCGCCTCCTACCGCCAGGAGGTCAGCGCCGCGAACGGATGGGGCAGCTTCGTCCTCGGAAGCCCGTGGCGGCTGGCCATCCTGACGATGGACGAGATCAACCGCATGATCGCCGAGGACTGCGGGCTGCCCAAGCCCTTCCGGTCGTGGGTGGCCGGGATGCTCGGGGCCGGACAGATCACCTGGCGCAAGGTCGGCATGGGCGTCCGGATCGCCGGTCAGTCCATCCACCTCGAAGACCTCGGGGACTCCGAGAAGATCCGCGCCAACGCCAAGCAGGGCAGCGTGTGGCTCGGACGGGTCAACAGCTCGATGACGCGCAGCATGGCCACCGACATGACCACCGGCACGGTGGAGGTCACCCCGGTGCCGAAGTACTTCGGCGTCTCGGGGTCGGCGGAGCTGGAAGCGGCCTGGTCCGGCGAGGAGGCCCCCACCGGGCCGACGACCGCCGGCACCGCCTGGCTCATCCAGTCCGGGCAGCCCTACCTCTCCCGCGTCTGGCGCGCGGTGAAGGAGAACCGCACCTACCCCGGGCTGATCGCCCTCATGGAGTCCGCGCCCCCGGTCGACTTCTCCCCCGAGGAGGCCGACGTCTTCCGCCGCGCCTACGACGAGGCCCTGACCATCGCCGTGGCGCTGCTGGAGGGCTGGGACGGCAAGGGCGAGATGCCCATCAGCGCGGCCGTCCAGGAGTCGTCCGCCCCGGCGGCCGCGCCCTCCCGCGTCCCGACCCCGCCGGCCTCCGCCCGCACCCTGCGGGACGACGTCCTCGCCGCCCTCGCCGCCGGACCGCTGCGCACCCGGGAGATCCGGAAGGCGGTCGGTGTCGGCACCGAGGGCGGCCCCGCCTCCGGGTCCGTCGACAACACGCTCTCCAAGCTCGCCGAGGCCGGGCTCGTCGCCCGTGTCGGACACGGCGTGTGGGCCCGCACCGACCAGCCCGACCCGTCCTGACCCCACACCCCTCCCCGGGCCCCTGACGCGCCGCACGACGGCCGCCGGGGGCCCGGCCCGCACCCCGGCGCCCCGGAGGACCCCGTGACCGCCTCCAGCACCGCCGCACCGGCCCCGGAGCGGGCCGCCGCCCCCGACCGCCCGGCAAGGGGGCTGGACGCCCGCCTCGCGGCCGTCTCCGCCCGCATGGACGCCCGGCTCGCGGAGGCCGGGCTGGCCGTGGACGTGTCCGCCATCCTCCGGGGCCTGGACGTCGAACCCGTCGACCTGGCCGACGTCGTCCGCCTCCCCGACGCCGTGGAGCCCTACCGGCCCACGGCCACCCCGTACGAGACACCCGCCGCGGCCCTCCTGCAGCGCACCCGGGAGCGCCTGGAGCGCGGCGGCTGGTGCCAGGGGGCCATGACCGACGAGGACGGCCGCCGCTGCCTGTACGGGGCGATGCGCGCGGAGGCCACCGGCCCGGCCGAGCTGGGCGACGCGCTCGCCGTCCTGCTGGAGGCCATCCGCCGCGCCTTCCCCGACGCAGAGTCCGTGCCGAGCTTCAACGACCGCCACGGGCCGCGCGCCGTCTTCCGCGTCCTGGACCAGGCCGCCGACCTCGCCCACGCCCGCAACCTCTGACCGATCTGACCGAAGGGACTCCACCCATGCGAGACACCACCACCGCGGCCGCCCGGTTCGCCGCCGTCTACGCCCTGCTCACTGCCTCCCACGAGGCCGGGGACTACTGGTTGCAGCGGGACGCCGATGCGGTTGCCAAGGGCCGCCACGGGCACGAGGGCCGGGCCGCCTGCGTCCGGCACGTCGCCTCCTACACCGCCACGCAGGCCCTCGCCCTCGCGGGAGCCTCCCGGTACCTCGGGCTGCGCCTGTCCTGGCGCCGCACGGCCGCCGCCCTCGCCGTCTCCGCCGCCACGCACTACGCCGCCGACCGGTGCGCCGGCCACTGGAGGGAGGACGGCCCCGAGGCGCCCGCCCTGGTCCGCTTCGCCCACCGCAGCGGCAAGGGCCAGTGGCTCACCCGCGACCCGGGCGCCGGGCCCCTCCTCGACCAGGCATGGCACAAGGCGTGGATCGCCGCGGCCGCCCTGGTCGCCGCCGGGCCCACACGCTGACAAATGCTGCGCAAAAGCTGACACCTAGGCCCCCGGCCGCGCCCCTTATCGGGGCACGGCCGGGGGGCCTTTCTGCGTTCCGGGGACGTCCACCTGATGCGCCACAGCGCACGAGGATTCAGGCACCTGATGCGCTTCACCGCATCTGGCCTCGTATGCGACATCGCATGTGGCCTGATGCGCGACACCGCACGTGAACAAGAAGAACTCAACAAATAGAACTCAAGATCTCTTTGCGTGGTGCGGAACGATTCCCGCTTCAAGGCTGCTGGCGCATCGCGCGACCCCGCGCGCGTAGGACGGTCTCACGAGTTCCACGAACGCCCCTTCGTGCTGGTCACGGCCCGGGCGGTCCCACCGCTGGCGGGCGATCAGGCCGTCACGCGACTCCGCATCGGTATGGCACAGTGCCCCGCTGCTCCCGGCTGTCCCCGCGTGGGACCGCCTGGGGTCGCATGTCCCACCTCGCCCGAAGGAGGCCCCCGTGGGCACCGACGACGGACCGGAGTGGCTGACCCGCAAGTAGTTCGCGGGCGCCCTCCAGGTCACCCTCAAGACCGTCTCCCACTGGATCGCCGCCAACCCGCAGATGCGCATCCAGCGCCTCGGACTGACCGGTCACCGCCTCCGCGTCCACCAGTCCGAGCTGGAGTGCCGCCGCTCCGAGACGTCCCCAATTGGGGACACCACGGCGACGGCCTGACCGCCACCCGCGCTACATGGTTATGGGCCTGGCGCGCTGCACCACCCGGAGGCCGGCCACCGCGCCACCTCCTGATGCCGCTGGTTGAGGGCCGGGCGATATCCACGAGCACTGAGGCCCCATGCCTGCCGTCGACCTCACCACCCCGCCCGACCTGGACAAACGGCGTCCGCCCGACAGTGAACCGGGATCATCGAGCGGCGGTGCCCCGCCGTAGCGATACGGGAAAGTCCAAGTCAGCCCAGGAAAGAGGTGTAACCATGCCGTCGAAGGTGGTCACGACTCGGATCTCCCCGGCTATCCATAAGCCTCTCTTGGCCCTGGCCGACCAACACGGAACGTCCATCAGGGCGACGGCCGCCCGGTTCCTAGAGAGCGCGCTGGAGGACCCCGAGAGCGAACGGCCCCGTACGGACGGGCCGCTGGTGGACGCCGTGCGCGCCGAGCTGGAGGACGTCACCGCGCCAGGCGCCGTCATGTATCGGGAGTTTGCGCTGCACCTGGCCCGCTCCATTGAACGGCGGGAGCCTGGCCACCTCTCCGCCGCGCGGCAACCCTCCGGCGCGGTGAAGGACGCCCGGGCGGCACAGGAGCACGCCAACAACCCCGATCCCTACAGCCTGGCCGCCCTGTCCGGCGGGGGTGGCCTCGCCGGACAGCTGGGCCTGTAGCAACGTCCACCACCGTGCTGGGGCCCGGTGGTCGTGCCACTGCCCGAAACCTCCGACCGAGCTCCCAGCGGTCGGGGGCTTCGGCGTTCGGGGGCTGGCCCCGCGCGTCATGATCAGCCCCCCGCTGACGTCGGCGCCGCGGACTGCCTTGGTGGGCCTGGTTGCAGACCTTGGTTCTCGGCGGCGCGCTCGCCGCCCCCGCGTCCACGGTCCTACGCCCCCTGTAGACCCTCGGCTGGACCGAGGTCGGGAGGCAGGTGTCTTCGATCCGTAAACCAGGTGACCGAACACGGTCAGATTGTGTGCACGCGACCTGTGAGATGGATCACCTCGGTAACTCCTTGGCTCCGCCGGGCGGGTTCGGCAGGCAGAGCGGCCGCTCCTCCAAGGCGAAGCATCATGCCTGGTCACAAGCGTTAGCTATGCGCGATCATGACCCTACCGTCCGTAGTGGTCTATTCCTCTTGGTAGCGATGCGACAGCAACGGGTGAGAAAAGTTGGCATCGCGATACGCGTTTGCCTACCTAGATCCGAAATCCTGCGACTTGAGGACACCGAAGTCCTCCGGCGCCCCTGGGCACGGGCATTGGGCGCTGTCCGCAAGATTTTTAGGACAGGAACCTGTGAGTCTTCACGAACTGCTCACCGCGCTGGTGGTCACCACCGCCCTGCGTGTCTTCGTCCCGGACATGCTCTCCCTGACGCGGCGTCTGCTCAGCGCCGGAGTACGGGTTGGCGCCGCCGGGCTGCTGGAGGACATGTCCCGCAGTCGTACGTCGGCCCCGCCGCTGGCGGCCTCCCGGGACGAGGAGGGCTGACGATGTCCATCACGCCGTCACCCGAAGAGTCGGACGGGACGGGCGAGGCCCAGTTCACCCTGCCGAGCGGCTTCATGAACGAGCTCGACGCCCTGTGCGGCGTCGAGTACAAGATGCCGACCTCTCTGGAAGGCTTCTACCGCCTGTACGTCAAGGCGCACCTGCGCTACGCGCACACCATGCTCGGCGACAAGGGCGCGGCCAAGGCCGTCGTGCGTCAGTGCTACAGCCACCTGGCGTTGAACTGGGCTCAGGTCCTCACGGAGGAGAGCCCCGAGGCGTACATGTGGAAGCTGCTCAAGCAGCGGGTGGAGACCCACCTGCGAATGACCGACGGCAGCGCCTCACGGATGGTGCAGACCTCCGCCTTCCAGTGTGCTGCCCGCGCCACGCTGGAGGCGATGCGCCGCCAGTTCGAGGTCATGGAGTCGGCCCTCGGCCTGTACACCGCCATAGCCGCTCTGCCCGAGCGGCAGTTCGACGTCATCGTGCTGGGCTACGTCCTGGGCTATCCCTCGGACCGTATCGCCAACATCATGGGCATCAAGCCCGACACCGTCCGCGCTCACCGGCGCCTGGCCCGAGAGCGCATCGCCATCAAGCTCGGCCTGTCACCGAACCCGGCTGCCGACGACGAGAAGGAGTAACCCGTGCCGCGCAGCATCAACGAAGTCCTGGCCGGAGCGGAACTGCCCGACGTGTTCACCGACGAGGACGTCGACGACCTTCAGCAGGAAATCGTCCGCGACGTCACCGCCGTCCTCATGTTCGGAGGGACGCCCGCCCCAGCGGGCCACTTCCCCACCCTTCACGAACAGGCGGATAAACGCCTCGCGGCCCTGTCAGCCCAGCTCCTGCACCATCGCGACGCCGCCGAGCACATCACCCAGCTCGTCAACGAAGGAATCGACGCCGATGGAGCCCTGCGGTTCGGCTGCCTACTCAACCTCGCCGACGAGCCCGGCAGCGCACGCTTCTGGTGGCAGTTCTCCGCCGGCATCGGCAACTCGACCGCCGCCTACTGCCTTCACCTCTACCACCTCGCGCGCGGCGAACTACGAGACGCTGACCACTGGGCCCTGCAGGCCGCAGCTCTCGCCGACGGGAGGGCCATTCCCCGCACGCTGACCCCCCGCCGCCCCCCGCACCGGCCCACCGCCGCACTGCGAGCGGCCGTACGGAAGCTACCGGTGGAGGAGTTCGGCCTCGGGCCCGTCCTCCACCCTGCGCCCCACCTCGCCGAGCAGATCGAAGAGCTCGCCGACGCCCTCTGAGGCGGACCATTCCAGACGCGGGTACCGGCAAGACGGGACTACCCGCCCCTGCATGGCGCTCACCCTGTACCGCTACGAGGTGAGCGCCGCCATGTCCTCCGCCTGGTGGTGGACTACCCCTGTTCCAGCCGGTGTCCGCTGGGCAGGTCACGTTGCCTACCGCACCGTGGTGACGTACGCGACCGCGTGCCAACTACAAGACGGGAAGAGACTGTGGAGAAGAGGACGACGGGGGTCTACCGGGAGCGGGCGGAACGCCGACGGCGGACGCGAGGGGCGGGCGAGGCTGTGGCTGGCGTGGGAGAAGGCATGGCGCAACGGTAGGACGCCTTCCGCCATGCCGACGGAATGTCGCTCGGGCGAGG
>NZ_OZ186873.1:3052500-6572589 GCF_964273145.1 Streptomyces sp. enrichment culture | reverse complement strand
CGGCTCCACCAAAGTGGCCAGGATCATCGTGCCGGTGTTCCTGGAGCCCGGCGAGGACCCCGCCGACATGGTCGCCTCCGCGAGCTTCAAGCCGCTCGTGGCCGTGCTCCAGGGCCTGCGCAGCCACGATGAACGTCTGGTCGAGCAGCTCGCCTCCCGCGCGCTCACCAGCGGCAAGCGCAAGGTCCACGTCCGGCGTGACGAAGAAGGGCGGATCGTCGGGGCCGGCGGCGGCGAGGGTGACGGTGAGGACCAGGACGGCACCGACGCTGCTGCCGAGTCCGCCCTGCTCCACTTTTCCAGCCCGCGCGACGCCGCGACCATCGCGGCCTTCCTCCGCACGCGGGTCTACCGGCCGGAGTCCCTGGCGTGGCTGGAGGGCTACCAGGCCCTGCTGCGCTGGCGCAGGGAGAACCAGATCACCGGCCTGTACGCCGTCCCGTACGACACCGAGGTCGAGGTCGGCGTCACCAAGGACTTTCCGCTTGGGCGGTGGGTGCACCAGCAGCGCAAGACGCTGCGCGCCGGCGAACTCGATCCGCACCGGAAGGAGCTGCTCGACGCCCCGGAGGCCGGGATGGTCTGGGAGCCGGGCGAGGAAGCATGGGAGGCCAAGCTCGCCGCGCTGCGGTCGTACCGGCGGGCAACCGGGCACCTCGCGCCCCGCCAGGACGCGAGGTGGACCGACCCTGCCGATGGGACGCAGGTGCCGATCGGGCAGCACATGGCCAACCTCCGGCGGAAGGGCGCGAAGAACGGCCTGGGCAAGGACCCGGAGCGGGCCGCCGTACGAAGAGCGCAGCTCACCGCGATCGACCCGGACTGGGACTGCGAGTGGCCGCTGGACTGGCAGCGGCACTACCGCGTGCTCGCGGATCTGGTCGAGGCCGACGGCAGCCTGCCCGAGATCCAGCCCGGCGTGCTGATGGACGGCGACGACCTCGGCAAGTGGCTCCAGCAGCAGAAGCAGCCAGCCACGTGGGCCCGGCTCCTGCCCGAGCAGCAGGAGCGACTGTCCGTGTTGGGCATCAAGCCGCTTGAGGAGCCGTCTGCCGCCCCGGCGGCCAGGCGCGCGAGGAAGGGGCCGAGCAAGACGCAAGAAGCGTTCCAGCGGGGCCTTGCGGCCCTCGCGCAGTGGGTGGAGCGGGAGGGCGCCGACCGGCCGGTGCCGCGCGGCCACACCGAGGAGATCACCCTCGACGGCGAAGACGAGCCGGTGACCGTCAAACTGGGCGTATGGATCTCGAACACGAAATCCAGGAGGGACCGGCTGGACGCCGACCAGCTCGCCGCCCTCCGGGAACTCGGCATGAAGTGGGCGTGAGGGCCGCGGCTACCGGCTAATCCGCGTCCACCGGACCACGGGCGGCAACTCTGTGCCGCCCGTGCCAACGTCGATAAGGCCGCGCTACGACCTGCGCCAACGGCGGTTTTGCCGGGGCAGGCCAAGCCGGGCCTGGACGGTGCGCTCGAGCCAGTCGACAAACTCGTCAGGCGTGTCCGGCTGGAGGGGCAACACCCAGTACCTCGCCCACTCCTCATACTTCGAACGGGCGCTGGCCGTGTGCTGCCGCAGCCGAGAGACAGCTGCCCCCCGACGCGGAAGTCGGGTCGGTCGGGTCCGGCCGGCGTAGCAGGCCATGCCGTCGGCGTTGACGACGATGTACACGGCCCGCTCCTCCCGGCCGCTGTCCTCATCGATGCCGAGGGGACAACACCTGAACTCCTCGAGCCAGGGCCGAGCCAGGTGTGCGAGCGCCGCGTACCGGTCCGGCGTCATGGTGACGACGCCGGACCACACGGGAGCCGTCACCGGTTGCGCGGCTTGCGCTCGGAGATGAGGCGCAGATCGTCGGCGATGTCGTCGATCTGGTTGAACGACGCCTCGACCTCGACCCACGCGAGCTTGTCCGTGGTGCCGTTCTTCTCGCGCAGCTCGAACAGGTCACGCAGGCGGTCGACGGCGGTGCTGAGCTGCTCCTGGAACACCGTCAGCTTGTCGGCCTCCTGCTCCGCCGGGGTCTTCTTCTCCTTGCCTGGGGCCTTGGCGTTCCAGCCGTGCCGGACGGCGCTGCGGAGCATCGCGTTGTAGGTGGAGCCCCGCCAGTCGGTCTTCTGCTCGACGAGTTCCTGCTTCTCCGTGTCCCACCAGCGCAGGGGCAGGCCCGCGCGTACGCGTTTGATCGCGTCCGCGAGAATCAGGCGTCCTTCCCTCTGGGCGAGCAATCCCTTGGTGATCAGACCGACGCTCGTGCGGGCGATGGTGGTCCCGGCGTCCGCCTCGGCCGAGCCGGCGGCCGCGAGGAGGTGGCCGCTCATCACCAGGGAAATCATGCCGAGTGCGCCGAGCAGCAGCGTGGCCTGGGTTTCTCCCGTGTCCGCGCGGCCGAGGAGTTCGTCGACCTTCGTGTCTGTGTCGATGTTCTCGACGACCCAGGAGTTGTCGACGAGGTCCTGCCACAGGCAGATCGTCTCCAGGGCAGTCCGCGGCGAGTTCGTGGGCATGCTCGCGGAGTAGGAGCGCAGCCCCAGCTCGACGATCGGCCCGTTACGGCGGCTGAGCACGAGGTTGCCCTCGGTTTGCAGCTTGCTGCGCACCAGCGCGTTGAACCTCGGGCTCTTGTAGGTCAGATGCTGCATAACGAGGGCAAACCGCAGGTCGGGAAGCTCGGGGTTAAAGCCGAGTCCCTCCATCGAGGCGGCGACGTCCCCACGGCCGATCAGGGCGTCACGGGTGGGCCGGGCCTGCGCTTCGGGGCCCAGGAGCCCCTCGTCGTACAGCCCGTTGATGATCTCCTCCGCCTTCACGGCGTTCTTCGCGCCGTCGGCAAACACCTTGCCGCCGGTGTTCATGCGCAGCAGCAGGGAGCGGACGCCGGCGGGGAAGCGCTGCATTCCACGCTGAGCGTTGTCGTCGCGGTAACCCACGATGACCGTGACGGGAATGGTCAGGGCGTTGAGGGCCATGGCCCACTTGTTGCGGTCCCTGATGTCGGCCGAGGAGCCGGTGCGCGGCTCCTTGAGACGGCTGTACGCGGCCTTGATCACCTTGCGGACTAGCTCGCGACGGCGCTCGAGAGACATCCGCATCAGGTGCGAGGGCCGCAGCACCACACGCTTCTTGCTCGCGTCCCCGATCAGGGAGTCGTCCACCCATCCGCGCGGCACGGGCGGGATGCGGTGGTAGCAGAAGGCGAGGCGGCAGTTACCGTCGACGGCGGTGAGGTCGTCAGCGGGCTCGCCGGTCTCGGACTTAAAGGTCACCGGCACCAGCATCAGCGGGCGCTCAACGAGCCGCTCCCCCACTTCCTGAGGGTTGTCGGTCAGTACGCGCTTCGCGGACCGATCGACGGACTCCTCGATGTCCTTGTAGGCGTCGGGGTGGATCAGGACAGCATGCTCGGTGTGGGGCCCGGGCATGGCCAGGGCCTTGCGTACGTCGGCGGCGTGCGGATCGGCCGCGTAGGAGACTTCGGCCAGCAGACGGTCGTTCTCGATCGCGAGCGAGACCATGGGAGAGTAGGCCCGGTAGGAGATGACCATCAGCCAGCCGGTCTCCACCCGGTGCCGCTCGACGCGAATGCCCTCGAGGTCCTGGGGCTCGACGGCACCCTGGACGAGGCGGCGGATTGCCTCATCGGAGAGGTGGACGTCGGGGTGGTTCTGCAGGTACTCCTCCGCGTTCGTCGTCGCGCTCGGCGGAGGAAGCCGATGTTCGAAGTCGCCGTCGACGTTGCGGAAGTCGGTAACGGGGATAACCTGGATCTCGTTGTCAGCCGACTCGAACTCCGGCATGGAGGTGTCGCTCACGCGACCGCCCTTCTGGGTACGGCCGCACACAAAAAAGATGGCGCGGCCTGCGGAAGTACGCGAGGCAGCACCATTCGGAGGAGCTACGCACCCTCGTCGCCATCGGAGGACCGCAGTCCCACGGGGCGTACTCGGCGTCAGTGTGTAAGCCGTCGGCAATCCGGTTGCCCACCCCAGGGATGGCGGGTGAGGAGACGCGGGTCGTGCGCACGCGGACCGCAGTCCTATGCGCAGGCGTCCGGCCGCTGCATCAACGGCGTCAACTAACCAGGATAGTACTGGCGCTTGTCACGCGGTACCGGAATGCGAGAACAGGGAGGGGCGGCCCCGCAGGACCTTGACCGGCCGGAGTCGTGTGAGCTGCTGAACGAGTCGTGGGAGCACCACATGCTCAAGCTGGAGATGGCGGGTGCGATCCGGACGGCCGGGTGGTTCGCGACGTTAGAAGTGCCGGCGGAGGACGGGTCGTGGCGGGCGGACGTCATGGCCTCGTCCACGGACGAGAGCCGGCGCATGGCCTGGGAGGCGCAGTTGTCGCCGATCACTGTGGACGACATCGCCGCCCGCACTGACCGGTACGCCAAGGAAGGTATCCGAGTGTGCTGGGTGCACCCGGGCGCGCGGCCGCCGCAGTGGATCACCGCGGTGCCGGCCGTCCGGGTCAGGGCTCCGCAGGAGCGGAATGAGCCGTGGGTGGTGGACGACGGCCTCGCCGGGTTCGTGTACCGAAGCGGGCGATAGAAGTTCCAGGAAGAGCCCTTGGAGCGGTTCGTGCGGTGGGCGCTGGAGGAACAGCTCGTTTCCGCTGAGGTGCTGCCCCGGTACCGGCGGGTGTATCTGGTGGTCGACGGTGAGCAGCGGCGGTTCCGCCGGGATCGGTGGTGGACGTCGCAGAAGTCGATCGCTGACCAGGGCAGGCACGAGGTGATGCGGCAGCGGCAGGATGCCGCGCGGGCGGAGCGGGAGGCGCGGCAGAAGGAGCAGGAGGAGGCTGCGGAGCGGCGCCGCCGGGAGGTGGAGGAGCAGGAGCGGGTGCGGAAGGCCGAGGAGGCTGAGCGTCGACGGCTGGAGCGAGAAGAGGGGGCGCGTCTGCGCCTTGAGGAGGCGCGGCGGCGGTGGGCGGAGGAAGCTGAGCGCCGGGAACGGGAGAGGGCGGAGCGCGAGGCGCGTCTGGCCCGGGAACAGGCCAAGCGTGAGGAGCAGGAGCGCCAGGACCTGGAGACGGCGCGGGCGTGGTGGGGTCGGCTGTCGCCGCAGCAGCAGACCGAGCTGTTTACTGCCGTCGCTGAGTACGCCTGGCGCGAGTCGAGTGTTCGGGTGGAGGTCCCGGAGAAGCCGATGATGTGGCCGCAGTACGCCCGCGGCGTTCCGGTTCAGGTGGCCGACAAGCGGCGGACGCTGTACGGGATCGTGCGGCCCTGCCCCGACCTGGTAGCCGCCTGCCCCACGCTCGCGGAGGAGCTGGTCTTGGCCCGTAACGCTCACGAGGCGCGCGAACTCGCCGCCGTCCTGCCCCAGGGCCGGATCGTCCACCTCGACCTGCCCGAACACGAGCAGCTCACCGTGTGCTGAAGCGGCCGTCTGGCAGCGCTTCAACGGCAGCAGGATCGCAACCACGTGGTGCTGCCTCTTTTCCCTTGGCGCTGGGTGGGCCCGACCGGGCCCACCGGGCAAGGCCCTCAGGTCAGGGCAGCGTGGCCGGCCTCGGTGGCCTCCATCAGGTCGGGCCGCTCTCCGTTCGCCGGGTGGACGATCCGGATGAGACCGCCGTCGTGCAGGTCGATCGTCGCCTTGTAGAGCCCGAACTGCTTCTCCTGCCATGCCACGCGCCGGGGGTCTTCCTCGGCGGCGCTTCGCTCGAAGTCCGCCGGGTGGATGGTGTGAAAGAAGTCGGAGACGGCCACGGGCTCTGGTGACTGGGCGATCAGGCGAAGGAGCTCATACTCATCAGCGTTCAGCGTCATGACGGCAGCCTAGAGGGCCGGCTGGGAAGGATTGACGAATCCGGGCTCAGGTGTCGGTGGCTCCGTTACCCCCCAGCTGCCCGCTCCCCGATGGGGGTACAGGAGCCTGCAAGGCGTAGCACGTGTACGGCACGGTGGTCCGGCTCGGCTGGGTCCGCTCCCCGCAGTCGATCGAGGTCCGCTTCGGCACCAGCCGGGCCGGGGCCGTCGACGTCCCGCTCTACACCACCGCCTCCGTCGACTCTGGCTGCCGGCCCGTGGCGGTACCCGGCTTCACAAGGGGGGGGCGGGACCGCCGCGGAGCCGATGTCGTCTCGTTCACAGCCTGGCGTCTGCGGCGGCAAGCCGAGCGTGACTAGAAGGCACGAAGCTCGACGCCGATCCCCATGCCGTCGAGGTCGCTCACGAGCCTCCAGTAAACGTCGCTCTCGTAGAAGCTCGCTGCATCGCCGTTCCCCTCAGCGGGGTCGATCTTGTCCATCTCTGGGACGTCGTAGGTCACCGTGTACCCGGCCTCCGTGTCGGTCCACTGGACCCGGACCACCATGTCCGCTGTGCCGATGTCGTAATCGTCGTTCCCGTGGTTCTTAGCGATGTACTCGAACGGGTACGTGAACGTATAGCTGTCGTCCTTCTTGATCGACCGCAGGTAGTCCTGCTCGTTCTCGAAGCCATAGTTGTTCGACTCACTCCACATGGAAGGAGCGTAATGCTCTGCAGCTCTGCCAGAGTCGACACTATGGGCCGGTAGGCAAGCGCTCGTAGACCGTCTGCCAGTCCCGGAACTCCTCCCGTGGCATCTCCCGCCACTGGCTGCCGGTCCGGAACCGCCACACCAAGCCCTCGAACTGCTCACGCAGCCGCTGCGGGTACGGGCCGTATTGTCCGACCGGCAGAAACGCTCGATCAACTCCCGCTCACTGGTGCCTCTGCGCGGCGGTCCTGGAACACTCGGGTTATGCCGCTCATCCGTGACATCGTCCAAGCCGACTACTCGGTGGTGGAGGAGCTGCTGTACTCGAACCATCTGGGAGACGGCGGGTTCTACGACCCCGAGCTCGAGGGTCTGGACGTGGTCGTGGCCGAGCTCCACGGGTGTGTCGTCGGGGTCGCCGAGTTCCAGCTCCACTGCGACTTCGGGCACGACGAAGGCCGGGAGGCGCATCCCGGCGTGCAGACGTTCATTTCGACGATGGCCGTCGCTCATACCCATCGTCGCGGCGGGGTCGGCCGGGCGCTTCTCACCGAGATCGCCCACCGGTCCCAGGAAGCCGGTCACACGTTCCTGGCCCTGGTTCCGCAGGACGGCGCCGACGCGGCTGGACGACAGGCGTTCTTCCAGGCGTGCGGGTTCACGCTCTACGGCCCCGCCGGACCGGGCGCGGCCTGGGGCTGCCCGGTCTCGGAGATTCTCGCCGTAAAGGCGAACGGCTAACGCCGCAGGTGAGTAAACAGCTCGCCGCGCTCGCCGACCTCGGACTGGAGTAGGCGAGGGCGTAAAGCCATTCGGGCTACTGTGCGTCGATGCAGGGCCCTTGGGCGCGGAAGCGCGCGCGGGTTTCCGGCCAGGGTGTCACGCTGTCGTGTCCGGGGCAGCCGGCACCCCCGCAAAGAGGTCGTGAGTCGGGCGCCGGTTTTCCGTTGAGCAGCGCCATCCGCCCGTACACCTCGTAGCGCTCACGGCCGTCCTCAGCGTCCACCAGCTCGTTGGCGAGCTCCTGCTTGGTCCAGCGTGCGAGATCCTCGCCCGGCTCGTAGCGCCACCTCCTGAGGATCATGGCGATGATTTCCGCTTTGGAGTGATTGTCCATCAGAGCGTTCCTCCGCTGGAGCAGCTCGTTGGCGAGCGCGCGTTCGGCTTCGGAGATCGGCGTGACCGCGTTGCGGATGTACTCGGGGTCCGTGTTCGCGGGGAAGACCATGACGCAGTGGTCGTGCGGTACGCAGACGGCGATTTTGTCCGGATGCTTGGCCTGGACTCGGGCGGTTTCACGTACCCAGTTGAGGGCTTCGTGGTAGCTGAGGTCTGTTCCCTGCGCGCGTGCGGTGCGCTGGAGTTCGCGGGCGCGCTGCTGCTCGGTGGTGCGTTTGGTCATGGACGGGTCCTCTCGGCACCGGGTCCTCGCCCCCACACGGCAACCCCGGCTCGATGGATCGTCAAGGTGCTCGTCAAGCGGTCCGTTGATCCCGGAAGACCTTCCACCAGTGTTCCGGGCAGTGTGGGTGTCCGAGTGCGGTGTGGGCATCGGCGAAGCCCGAGGCGTCAGCCCTGCGAGCAGGATACTGGCTAGGTGTGTTGTCCCGGGACGTTGGTGACACGCGTGCTGGGTGCTTGAACGGGTGAGGGCCTTCTGGGTTCGGTGTGGATTGCGACATCTGCACCCGACCGCAGGAGGCCCTCGTGTCCCACCGTAATGCCCCGCTGACCCCGACCGGGCGGCTTCGCCTGGCCCGGTGCGTCGTCGACGACGGCTGGCCGGTGCGCCGGGCCGCGGAACGTTTCCAGGACAGCCACACCACCGCAGCCCGCTGGGCCGGGCGCTACCGGCAGGCGGGCCCCGAAGGGATGCACGACCGTTCCAGCCGCCCGCACCACCAGCCCCGCCGGTCTCCTGCCATGGTCGAGGAACACGTCGTACGCCTGCGGCACGAGCACCGCGTCGGCCCCGTCCGGCTGGCCGCCCGGTGCGGCATCGCGCCGTCGACGGCCCACCGCATCCTCGTCCGCCACAACCTGCCCGCCCTGGCCACGCTGGACCGGGCCACCGGCGAGCCCGTCCGCCGCTACGAACGCGCCCGCCCGGGCGAACTCGTCCACATCGACGTCAAGAAACTCGGCCGCATCCCCGATGGCGGCGGCCACAAGGTCCTCGGCCGCGCAGCCGGCCGCAAGAACCGCACCGGCACCGGTCTCGCCTACCTCCACACCGCCCTGGACGATCACTCCCGGCTTGCCTACACCGAAGACCTGCCCGACGAGAAGGCGGCCACCTGCGCCGCCTTCCTCACCCGGGCCACCGCCTGGTTCGCCGCCCACGGCATCACCGTCGAGCGGGTCCTGACCGACAACGCCTGGGCCTACACGAAGAACACCTGGCGCGACACCTGCCGGAACCCGGGGATCCAACCGCGCTGGACCCGACCGTGGCGACCGCAGACCAACGGCAAGGTCGAGCGCTTCCACCGCACCCTGCTCGAAGAGTGGGCCTACATACGGCCCTACACCTCAGACCGCGAACGACAGGCCGCATTTCCCGACTGGCTGGACTGGTACAACTACCACCGACCCCACACCGGCATCGACGGCCACACACCCGCCAGCCGCGTCACCAACCTGCCGGGACAGCACAGCTAGGGCATGTGGATGCTGGACGGCGTCGTGGACGAGGCGCAGTCGAAGGGGCACGCCAGATCTCCTCCCGGCGGAGCTCTCCCGCCTCGCCCTGGGCTCCGTACCAGAAGGACAGCACTGGGATGCCGGTGGCGTCTGTCGTGACCCGCTCCTTCGGCTTATCGCTGACGCTCACCCAGGGGCTCGTAGCCTGCGTCAGCCAGCGCTGTCTGGAGAATGCAGAAACTGGCAGGCAGGGGCAGACGACGTGGAAGAACTGACGCAACGGACTGGATGTGTCGGCCCCGCCGGCTGGCCGCTTCGAGAGGCGGACATGGGACAGATCGAGCAGGGTTTGGAGCGCGCGTTGCGCACCCGGTCCGTTCCCTCAAGTACCGAGGCCCGCCTGCGTTTTCTGCTGGCAGCGCATCGGGGTTCCACTCGGCAGGTGTCCGCCGTGCTGGAGGTCTCGCAGCGCACCGTGCAGCGGTGGGTGACCAAGAAGCCAGGAGCGCGTCGTCCCCCGGGTCCGACGCAGGTCCGGGCGATCGAGGAAGCGGTCCTGGCTCGGTGGCAGCCGCGAGTACGGGCCCGTCGGCGTGCCCAGGCAGAGGCGGAAGGGTTCGTCTTCCATACCAGGGCGCGGTTCGGATTTGCTGCTGCGGCAGGTTCCTCGGACGACCCGCGGGTGCGGTGGATCACCCAGGATCTGCCGGGAAAGGTGGCTCGGGAGCTGTTCGCCGCCCGGGATGCCGGCGCGGGCGAGCAGCAGCAGACGGTGATCCTCGCCCGCGCGCTGGGGCACGCCTACTTTCGCGAATGGGGCCGCCGGGCCCACGGTCTGCACATCGCGTTCAGCGACATCGAGTTCGCCGGCTTCTCGATCGGCTGAGCCTGGTCCGTCGCGCGTAACCACGTCAGGGTGTTCAGCGTCGTGAGGGCCTGACGCGACTGGTCGGCGCTGGAGGGCCTTGTCCATCGCGGACGGCCCCTCACGGGGAGGTCTGAGGTGCCGCGGCCACACCGAGCGGGGGCCTTGAAAGGCTGCGGCGGATGTTTCTCAGGCGGCCCCGATCGACTCCTGCGCCGGATCGGCACTCTTGCCGACGCGGGCGTTGAGGCGGGGGGCGAAGGAGGCACGGTGCGTCAGGGCCGCCAGGGCGAGCGGTACGAGGGCGAGCGCGGACAGTGCGGGGGCCCCGGCGGCAGCCAGGAACGTGCTGCCCAACATGCTGCCCAGGCTCATGCCCAGATAGACGGAGGTGGTGTTGAGCGGCAGCAGCACGCCGCTGGCCGTCGGATCCAGGTCGACCAGACGGGCTTGCTGCGGCGCGAGGAAGAGCGGGTTGAACAGCCCCCACAGGCCGAACACCGCGAAGGCGGCCCAAGCGCGGCCGGGCAGCAGGGCCGCGGCGGCGAAAGCCAGCGCGATGCCGGTGATCCCGGCCGCGAGCACCCGGTCTCCGCCGAGCCGGGTGTACAGGCGAGCGCCCAGAGTGTTGCCGCACAGGGCCGTCACACCGAAGACGAGCAGGACGGCCGATGCGGTGGTGGCCGTCGTGTCGAAACGCTGGGCGAGGTAGCCGCCGACTGCTCCGTAGACGACGTACTGGGCGGTGAAGACGAGGAGGGTGGTCCACAGGATGGACTGGGCGCCCGAGGTGCGCACGGCCGGAGCGAAGGCGCGGAACTGCAGCGCAGCCCCGGCGGGCAGCGGCGGCAGGAACACGATGAGGCCGATGAGGCCGGCGAGCAGCAGGCCGGCGAGGGCGGCCAGGGTCCAGCGCCAGCCGACCATCGCGCCGGTTGTGGAGGCCAGCGGCGCGCCGAGGACCATAGCGGCGGTGGCGCCCACTCCGATGAACGACAGACCCCAGGCGCGGCGCTCGGGCGGGACGATCGCCGCGGCGACGATGGAGGCGGTCGGTGCGAAGACAGCCGCGCCCACTCCCTGGATGAGGCGGGCGGCGACCAGGAGGACCGGTCCCGGTGCGACGGCGCTGACCAGTCCGCCCAGCAGCATCAGGACCAGGCCGATGAGCAGGACGGGCTTCTTGCCCAGCCTGCCCAGGGCAATGGCGGCGAGCGGGGAGCCAAGGGCGAAGACCAGGGTGTAGACGGTGACCAGCGTGCCGGTGGCGGAGGGGGCCAGGCCCAGGTCACCGGTGATGGAGGTACCGAGTCCGACGACCGCGAGGGCGGCAGCCACCAGCGCAAAGTAGGCGACGGACAGGGCCAGCAGGGCCGGGGTGCGGGAGCGGGACGTCATGCAGTCCACCTTTCAATACGGTGCGGTTCGTATTGGTTATACGATACGCACCGGCCCGTATTGAAAGCGACGGGTCTGCCGACCACCCCTGCCCAGACAAGCGATCGGAGTCAGCTTCCGTGCCGGACACCTACTACGACCTCGGGGTCTACCACCGCCCGGTGACCACCTCCTCGCCGCAGGCCCAGCTGTGGTTCGACCGCGGCCTGCTGTGGGCGTACTGCTTCAACTTCGAGGAGGCGGCGCGCTGTTTCGAGCGTGCCGCCGGGTACGACCCGCACTGCGCGATGGCGCACTGGGGGACCGCCTTCGCCAAGGGCCCGAACTACAACAAGGCATGGCGCCTGTTCGACGCCGTCGACCTGCAGGCCTCTGTCACCGAGGCACGCGCCGCACTGGAGCGGGCCCGCGCCTGCAGCGACGCCTGCACCCCCTTTGAGCAGGCCCTCATCCAGGCGATGGCTGCCCGCTTCCCGGTCCGGGGCGTACCGGAGGGCCCGGAGGAGTTCGCCGCGCTGGATGTGGCCTACGCCGAGGCAATGCGCGAAATTTACCGGGCGCACGCCTTGGACCTGGACGCGGCAGCGCTCTTCGCCGACGCGTTGATGTGCGTGAGCCCGCGCGCACTGTGGCACCTGGACAGCGGCGAGCCGGCCGGCTACGGCACGACCGAAGCCCGCGAGGTGATCGAGCACGCATTCACCCTGCCGGGCGGCGAGCGCCACCCGGTTCTCAACCACCTCTACATCCACCTGATGGAGATGTCCCCGCACCCCGAACTGGCGCTGCCGGCAGCCGACCGGCTGCGCGGGCTAGCTCCCGACGGCTCGCACATGGCACACATGGCCACGCACATCGACGCCGCCTGCGGGGACTGGCGCCGCGTGGTGGACTCCAACGCGGTCGCGGTCGCGGCGGACGAGAAGTACTTCGCCCGCGAAAGGCCGACCGGCTGGATCTGGCTCTACAGGGCACACAACCTGTGCGTTCTTGCCTACGGCGCGATGATGTCGGGACGCTCAGCCGATGCACTGCAGGCCGCCCGGCGCCTGGACGAGATTCTGACCCCCGACGTGCTGGAGGTCACCAGCCCGCCGATGGCCGACTTGGTCGAGAGCTACCGCACCACCCTGCCACACGTGCTGATCCGCTTCGGCCGCTGGGAGGAAATCCTCGACCTCGAACTGCCAGTGGACCAGGAGCTGTACTGCTCGACCACCGCGATGATCCACTACGCGCAGGGCATCGCCTACTCCGCGCTCGGGCGCATCACCGAGGCCGAGGCCGCCCGCGAGGCCTTCGCCGCGGCCCGCGCCACCGTTCCCGACACCCGGCTCAACGCCCTGCCGGCCCGAGAGGTCGAGGTGCTCGCGGTGGCCGCCGCGATGCTGGACGGCGAGTTGGAGTACCGTAAGGGCAACTTCGAGCAGGCCTTCGCCTCCCTGCGCCGCGCCATCGATCTCGAGGACGCGCTGCCCTACACCGACCCGCCCGCCTGGCTCCAGCCGGTGCGCCACGCTTACGGAGCCCTGCTGATGGAACAGGGCCGCACCGCAGAGGCCGCCGCCGTCTACCGCGCCGACCTCTATCTGGACCGCACCCTGGCACGCCGACGTACCCGCCCCAACAACGTGTGGAGCCTGCACGGCCTGCACGAATGCCTGACCCGACTGGGCCGCGTCGAAGAGGCCGACCAGATCGCGCTCGCCCGCGACATCGCCGTCGCCGGTGCCGACATCCCCGTCGCGGCCTCCTGCTTCTGCCGCCTGAGTGCCTTCGGCGACACCGACGGATGCTGCACCGCGCCCGAGACGGCAGCCGCGCTCCCCCACCCCGCACCGACCCCGGACTCCGCCGCGACGGACGAGCCGGAGTGCGCCTGCTGCCGGCCGCAGTGAGCTGACAGCACCGGTTGCGGACGGCGAGGGCCGTGGGGTCAGATGCCACGGCCCTCGCAACTATCCCCCGTGTTGCGGGTCCCGCCACACTATCAATACGCAACGGTACGGAATTAAAGTAGGCTGGCCGCGTGCACGGACGACCACGCGACCCCGCCCTCGACGCAGCGATCCGCAAGGCCGCCCTCGACATCGTCACCGAGCAGGGCTACAAACGGCTGACGATGGAGGGCGTCGCCGCCCGCAGCCGCGTCTCCAAACAGGCCCTGTACCGCCGCTACGCCTCCAAGGGCGAACTGCTGCTCGCCGCGCTGGACGCCTTCGCCGAGGAGGTCCTGCCCGCCCCTGACACCGGAAGCCTGCGCGAGGACCTGCTGTTCCTGGTGCGGGCAGCTTTCGCTTTCCACCGCTCCAGCAACAGCGCCTTCAGCCAGGCCGTCGCCGCGGAAGCGGCCCAGGGTCCCGCCTTCGCCCGCCAGGCCCTCGAGAAGGTCATCAACCCGCGCCGCGACATTTTCCGCGCCGTCTTCGCCCGCGCCCGCGAGCGCGGCGAGCTCCTGTGCAGCGACGACGACCTGCTGATCGATCTCGTCTACGGCCCGCTGTGGTACGCGCTGCTGTTCAACTTCGACCGGCTCACCGACGCCTACGCCGAGTCCCTCACCGACGCCGTACTCGCGGCCGCCCGCCAGGCCTGACACCCCGCCCCGTCCGCCCACCTGCGGCCAGTTCCACACCCGCCGCACCGCGCACCCCGGTTGCGCCCGCCGACGGGAGACATGTGCTGACCGCTGCGCCGACCGCCCAGGACCGGGGCGGCCGACGCGGCGGCGACACACACGCGCGAAGGGACAGACGTGGCAACAGCGACGCGAGCGGCCGCAGCGGCGGTGCCGCTTTCGGCCATCACGACGGCGCAGGTGATGCTGGTTCTCGACGACTCGATCGTGAACATCGCCCTGCCTAGCATCCAACACCAGTTCGGCATCTCCGCCGCACAGCTGCCCTGGGTGGTCAACGCCTACCTCCTGGCATTCGGGTCCCTGCTCCTGCTCGGCGGACGCACGGCGATGTATGGGGACGCCGCCGCACCCCGCAGGCAGGAGTTGCACTCTTTGTCGCCGCCTCGCTCCCGGCGGTCTCGGACAGAACGCGACGATACTGATCGTTGCCCGGGCGGCGCAGGGAATCGGAGCGGCACTGACGGCACCGAACGCACTGGCACTGATCACGACGACGTTCTCCGACCGCGAGATGCGGGACACGACGCTGTCGCTCAACGGCGCGATGTCCGGCCTCGGCGTCGTCCTGGGCCTCCTGCTCGGTGGTGTGCTCGCCGACACCCTCGGCTGGCGCTGGGTGTTCTTCATCAACAACCTCATCGGGCTGCTCTTCCTCCTCGCCAGCCGCAATCTCGTCACCGCCGGCCGCCACCACGGCCGTGACGGCGCGACGGACGCGGTGCTCGGCATCGGCGCCATGGTCGCGCTCGTGTATGCCATCACCCGATTCGGCGAGGACGGTTTCACCGACCCTGCGGCCCTGGCCCTGCTCGCAGCGGGGACCGTGCTACTCGTCATGTTCGTGCGCACCCAGGCCCGCAGCACGGCCCCGCTCGTGCTGCGGGGCCTGCTGCGCGTCCGCAACCGCTCGGGCGCCTATCTGACGGTGCTGCTGCTGGCCATCGGCCCGATGGGCTCCCCGTACATCATTACCCTGTACTTCCAGCGGGTGCAGCACTTCAGCCCGCTGCTCACCGGCGTGGCGTGGCTGCCGTTCGCGGCCGGTCTCATCCTGGGCGCCGGCACCGCGCCCAAGCTCCTGATGCGTCAGGCTCCGCGTCTCCTCGCCGCGCCCGGTGCCCTGCTCAGCACGCTGGCCGCACTATGGTTGTCCGCACTGCGCGTCGAGACGCACTGTGGCTGCTCCTAGCCCCGGCGATGTGCCCTGGGCCTGGGCTTCGGACTCGGCGTGATCGCACTCACCCAGGCCGCGGTCTACCGCGTCCAGGCAGATCAGGCCGACAGCGCCACGCCTGAGCGCAGACGCCGCAGGAACCGCACCCCCGACACCCGGCACCCGGCACCGGTTAGGCTCCTCTGATGACCAGCACCGACCCCGGTCGCCGTAGTACGGGCGGGCGCGCACCCCGCAGCGAGGACCGCCGGGCCCAGATCGTCACGGCCGCTCTCGACGTGATCGCCGAATACGGCTACGAGCGCACCACCCAAGCGGCGGTGGCAGAACGGGTGGGGCTGACCCAGCAAGGGCTGCAGCACCACTTCCCCTCCAAAGAGGACCTGTTCGTCGCGGTGCTCGAAGCCCGCGACCAGTGGGACAACGCTGCCACCGCGCTGACCAGCAGCCACCTGTGACCGCTTGAGATGTACGCCCAGCTCGTCGAGTACAACGCCACGCGTCCTCGGCTGATCCAGGTCTTCACCATCCTGGCCGCCGAGAGCCTCACCGAGGACCATCCAGCACGCCAGTACTTCAAAGACCGCTACCGCGGTATGCGCGAGCGGGCCACCGCAATGCTGCGCGCCGCCTGCGGGGACACGCTGCCCAGCGGGCTCACCCCCAGCACGCCGGACCGCTGCTACTCGCCGTCATGGACGGGATCCAGCTGCAGTGGCTACACGACCCGCAGGATGTCGACATGCCTCGCGCCTTCAGAGACTTCCTGATGCTGCTGGAAGGCCCGCCGCCCGCCCAGGAGTAAGGCGGATGCGCTCGAAGACGAGCTCCTAGCCACAGTGCTACCAGGTGCACCATTCTCGGTGTCTCGTCGTCCACCGCTCTGCGGTGGGGGTCAGATGCTCCAGGAGGAGACTGGGGGGCCGAGGACGTCTTCGTCGACTTCCAGGCCGAGGCCGGCTGCGTCGGACGGGCGGACGAAACCGTCATCACCGACTGCTTCGAACCGTGCGGTCTGGAGGGTCACCATGTCGGCGCAGTTCAGCACCGAGCGGAGCATCTGCGGTGGGACGGTCGCGCCGAGGTGGACGATACCGGCGAATGCGATAGCGGACCCCACGGTGTTCTGCACGGTTGTGGTCATCCCCGCGGCGCGTGCGAGGTCGCGGTGGCGGCGGGCGTGAGTGAGGCCGCCGGCCTTGGATATCTTCAGTCCGATGCCGTCCGCCGCGTCGTGGGCGAGGGCGAAGGCAATGTCTGCGTCCGTCTCGGCGAGCTCGTCGACAATTATCGGGTACGGGCAGTGGTGCCGCAGCGACATGGTCTCCCGCCAAGTCGCGCACGGTGCTTCCAGAGTGAAGTCGAGGCCGTGCGGGAGGAGCCGGAGCATGCGCAGCGCGGACTCCGCCAGCAGCCCGCCGTTGGTGTCGACGAGGAAGAACTCGCCGCTGCGGCGGTCGGCGAGGCAGGCGGTGATCCGCTCGGCGTCGAGTGTCGGTCCGCCCTCCTCTCGGACGCGCCGATCTTGATGGAGTGGGAGCGGTAGCCTCGTGCGCGGTATTCGGCCACGCGCTGTCGCATGTCCTCGAGGTCGCCTGCGTGGATCGAGGACATCATCGGCATGCCGGTGTTCGTCGATCCGCCCAGGAGCTCGCACACGGGGAGCCCGACGGACTTGCCGAATGCGTCCCAGCAGGCGATGTCGAGAGCTGTCTTGGTGTGGGGGTGCCCGAGCAGTGCCTCGTCCATGACGTCGTTGATGCGGTTCGTCTGGCGCGGGTCGCGGCCCAGGAGCTGGGGTGCGATCTCCTCCACGCCGGCCCTGACGCCGCGGGCGTGGGCAGCGACGTAGGTGGTGCTGAAGGGGGTGCTCTCGCCCCAGCCCTGGGTTCCGTCGTCGCAGGTGATGCGGACGAAGGTGGCGTCGAAGGAGGTATAGGTCCGGCCTTTGGACAGCTGGTAGACACCACCGGAGTAAGGCAGGTTGGCCTGGAAGAGGTCTATGCGGGTGATCTTCACCTTCGCTTGCTCCTTCAGTTGGTCTGCGTGGCGGGGGGCGGGATGAGGACGAGCTTGCCGGTGTGCTTCTTGGTGAGGAACTCCTCCTGGGCGGCGGCGATCTCGGCCAGGGGGTAGGTAGCGGCGACGACGGGCCGGATCTCGTTGCGCTGGATGTAGGAGATGAGGTTCTCGAAGACCGCATCGGGCTGGAACGTGCAGCCGTACAAGGTCAGGTCCTTGAGGTAGACCGTGCGCAGGTCGATCTCGCTGACCGGGCCTCCGATGGCTCCCGCGATGGCGTACTGGCCGCCGGCACGGAGGAAGGATGTCGAGGAGAGCGGGCCACTGGGGGCCGCCGACGAGGTCGAGGACGACGTCGACCGTGCCTGGGCCCAGTACATCGGTGAAGTCCGCGCCGCGGTCGACGGTGAGGTCCGCGCCCTGGGCGGTCACTGCATCCGCCTTGTCCCTCGAGCAGACTGCGATGACGGTGGCGCCGCGCCTTTTGGCGAGTTGCACCGCTGCGAGCCCCACTCCGCCCGAGGCGCCGTTCACCACGACGCGTTCGGCACCCACGGACGCACGGTGCAGCATGTTCTCGGCGGTGGAGTAGGCGCACGGGACGGCTGCCAGTTCCGCGTCGCTCCAGTCGCAGTTCACTGCGTAGGTGTCGCGGGAGGGGGCGGTGGTGAACTGGGCGAATCCACCGTCGCACTCGCTGCCGAAGGTCCAGCAGGCGAAGGGTCGGAAGTCTGCTGGGACGCGGAGCATGGTGCGGACGAGGACGCGCTGGCCGACACGCTCGGCAGGGACGCCGTCGCCGACGGCGACGATCCGCCCGCATGCGTCGGCTCCCTGGATACGAGGGAACTCCAGCGTGGCGCCGGACCAGGTCGCATCGGCCTCACCGTCGTCGACCGCGGCAAAGCCCTTTGTCCCCCCGGATTCGGTCTGCGCGGTGACCTTCTTGGAGTACCAGCCGATGCGGGTGTTGATGTCCGTGTTGTTGATCCCGGCCGCGCCCACCTGGATCAGTACCTCTCCCGGCTTCGGGACGGGCACGGGTACGTCGGTGCGGTAGACCAGTTTGTCGAGCCCTCCGTGGCCGGTGAGGAGTACGGCGGACATGGCGTCGGGCAGCACGTGGCCTCCTTGTCTATGTGATGCAGATGCAGGGTTCGGTGGTCGGGCGGCAGTTGGGTCAGGGACGACAGGTATCAGAGCGGCGGGCGGTTGTGCCGGTGCATCGCCGCAGGTGGCCAGCAGGAGCCCCGGGCGGCGTCAGCGGTGGGCCGCCTGATCGGCCGGTTGCCGTGCACAGTCCTGTCTCTGGAGGAAGTGCAGGCACCGACGAGCCAGGCTCTTGCTCAAGCCGGTGCGTCGGGCCAGCTCTGTCGGGTGGGTGCGTGTGACATGGGCGTCCTGAGTCGTTCCCAGCGCCGAGACGACTCGATGGACGGCCCATGCGGGCAGGTGTCGTTGGTCCTGGCTGCGCACGGTTGAGTCCTTTGGGTGGTGGTCTTGTCAGCCGCGTAGCGAGACCGGATTCGGTGCGGTGCCGGTGGCAGGAGCGGCTCCTCCCCCATCGGGTGCCGAGGCCTCGCTGAGCTGCAGTCCTTTGGTCTCCGGCGCGAGGAAGTGGGATACCACGCCACCGATGAGGCTGATGGCGGCGGCGCACAGCATGGTGACCGCCACGCCGAAGTCGCTCATCACGACCGGGAGCAGGAAGGTTCCTGCCGCGGCGCCGACCCGGGAGGCGGCGGTGGCAAAGCCGACACCTGCCCCGCGGATCTCGGTGGGGAACACTTCGCCTGGGTACACGCCGGTCAGAGCGGTGGAGATTGCGTTGGCCAGGGAGAACACCAAGAAACAAGCGACGACGAGCAAGGGCGAGAGGTCCGCCCAGACGCCGACGACGATCAATGCTGCCGCGGAGACCCAGAACGGTGGCACGGCCAGTTTGCGCCGCCCCACCCGTTCGATCAGCAGGACCGAGATGATGGCGCCTGCGACGACGACTCCGTTCAGGAGGAACGCCCCGGACAGCCCGTCTTTCATGCCGAACTCCTCCAGGACAATCGGTGCGAAGGCTCCGATCGCGAAGTACGGCGTGACGTTGCAGATCCAGAAGATGCTGCAGAAGATCGTTGCCTTGCGGTAGTCGCGGGAGAAGAGCGCACGGAATCCCTTGCCGTCGGCGCCGTCCGGGCTCTGGCCGGCCAGGTCGCGCTGGTCGTCCTCGTCCATGAACTCGGCTGCCAGCCGGGTGGCTTCTTCCGTGCGGCCCTTGCTCATCAGCCAACGCGGGGATTCGGGGGTGCCCAGACGCAGCAGCAGAACGATGAGCGTGGGGACGGTGGACAGGCCCAGGACGATGTTCCAGTTCACCGTGGTGGAAACGGCGAGTGCGTAGCCGACGGCGTAGGCGAGCAGGTAGCCGACGTACCAGGCCACTTCCTGGAAGGCGAGGAGTTTGCCGCGGAGGCGGGCGGGTGAGAACTCGGCGAGCAGCGGCCAGCCGATGGCATAGTCCGCGCCGATCGCCAGGCCCATCACCGTGCGGACGAGGAAGAGTTGGAGCGCGTCGGTGACGAAGAACTGAGCAGCCGACCCGACTAGGAACATGATCAGGGTGGCCGTGAACATCGGGCGCCGTCCGACCCTGTCGGCGAGATACCCACCCAGCGGACCGCCGAGGAAGATGCCGATCAGTGCGGAGGCCCCGATCAAGCCCTCCCAGGTGGCGCTGAGGTTCAAGTCCTTGGAGATGGCGGGCATGACGATGCCGATGCCGCCGAGGATGAAGCCGTCGATGAACATCCCGCCGGCGATCACGGTGCTCAGCTTGACCAGGAAGCGGCGTTTGGCAGGCGGCAAAGGCACCGGGGGACGGTGGGCGGGCAGGGCTGAACGCGCGGTGGACTGAGTCACTGGGGATTCCCTCGTCCGGGGGCAGGAGACGCCTGGCCGGGAACCTGCGGCGCGACATTGACGGTGCCGCGATGCCGGGTTCCCAGCCGTGCCGACACGCTTGAAAGCCACGGTCAACATTTGAACGGCGCGTTCATGAATCTGGCAGTGCGGCAAGGCGAGGGTCAAGACCCGTGCACCCTCAAAAGTTTTCCCAGAAGTCACCTACCAAGTTACCGCCGGTTGCGTGATTCAGGTCGCCCGGCCCTCTTGACGCCCCTCAAAGGCGTTCTTACTTTGAACGTTACGTTCATCAATCGAACGTCGGCCGCTGGATGCCGCGCCCATCCCGCTCACGAGGGAGCAGCACCGACATGAAGAACCAGCCCCTGCACCTCTTCGCCTTCGACGTCGCCGCCCCGGCCCACCTGACGGCCGGCTCTTGGCGCAACGACGGGGACGAAGGACACCGGTACACGGATCTGGCGTACTGGAAGAGCATCGCCCGGATGCTCGAGGACGCCAGCTTCGACGGCATCTTCTTCGCCGACACCGTCGGCTACCACGACGTCTACGGCGGCAGCCCCGCCGCGGCGATACGCGACGCCGCCCAGTTCCCGATCAACGACCCGCTGCTGCTCGTCAGCGGCATGGCGGCGGTCACCGAGCACCTGACCTTCGGCGTGACCTGTTCGCTCACCTACGAGCAGCCCTATCTGCTTGCCCGCCGCTACGCCACCCTCGACCACCTCACCGGCGGGCGGGTCGGCTGGAACATCGTCACGTCCTACTCCGAGTCCGCCGCCCGCAACCTGGGGCTCGGGCAGCAGCTCGGCCACGACGAGCGCTACGAGCTCGCCGAGGAGTACATGGAGGTCCTCTACAAGCTGTGGGAGGGCTCCTGGGAGGACGGGGCCGTGGTGCGCGACGCCGAGCGCGGCACCTACGTGGACCCTTCCCGCGTCCATCCGATCGGACACTCCGGAAAGTTCTTCACCGTCCCCGGGATCCCGCTGACCGAGCCGTCGCCTCAGCGCACCCCCGTGCTGTTCCAGGCAGGAGCGTCCTCGCGGGGCATGGCGTTCGCCGGCCGTCACGCCGAGGCGGTCTTCATCAACGCCGTCTCCGTCGAACAGGCACGCCGCAGCGTCGACAAGATCCGCGCGGCCGCCGAGGCCGAGGGCCGTGACCCGCAGGACATCAAAATCCTTGCTCTGCTCACCGTGGTGGTCGCGGACAGCGACGAAGCAGCCCAGGCGGCGCATCGGGCCTATCTGCGCAGTGTTTCCATCGAGGGTGCGCTGGCCCGGTTCGGGGGCTGGACCGGGCTGGACATGTCCGGCTGGGACCTGGACATGCCGCTGGAGAGCGTGGAGACCAAGGGCGTCCAGTCGCTCATCGACATGTTTTCCAAGGCCGATCCGGACCGGAAGTGGACGGCCCGCGAGGTCGCGATGTTCCTCGGTATCGGCGGCACCGGCTCAACCATCGTCGGTTCCCCCCAGACGGTGGCGGCAGAGATCCAGCGCTGGCGGGACGAGGCCGGCATCGACGGCATCAACCTGTCCTACGCTTCCAAGCCCGGCGGCTGGCAGCAGTTCATCGAGCTCGCCCTTCCCGAGCTGCGCTCCCGGGGCCTGGTCGCCGCACCCCGCGAGGAGGGCCAGGAGCCCCTCACCCTGCGGGAAAGGCTCTACGGCCCCGGCCACGCCCACACTGGTGACCGGCACCCGGCCACCGCGCTGCGCCGACAGCGCGCCGGCACCCCCACGGCCCCCTCCGGTTCCGCGGCCCAGTGACCCACAACCTCTCAGTGCACCCCTGGAGGGCATCCATGCACAACGATCGCCAGCAGGCCGACGTCGTCGTCGTCGGAGCCGGCGTCGCCGGGCTGATCACGGCGCGTGAACTCGCTCGCGCCGGGCTCAAAACCCTCGTTCTGGAGGCACGTGACCGGCTCGGCGGCCGCACGTGGACCGACCACCGCCTCGGCAGGGACCTGGAGATCGGCGGCACCTGGCTGCACTGGACCCAGCCGCACGTCTGGGCCGAGGTCAACCGGTACGGCCTGGAGGTCACCCGCGGGCCACGCTCCGAGGAGACCTTCTGGCTGGCCGGCGAGGAAGTACGGCGCGGCACCCTCGACGACTTCATGAACCTCATCGACCCGGGCATGACCCGGTTGCTGGCCGACACCATGCAGTGGATACCCCGCCCCGACGACCCGCTGCGCAACCCCGACCTTCCTCGGGCGGACGCCTGGACCGTTCAGCAGAAACTGGATGAGCTCCAGCTGACCGAGGACGAGAAGAACGCCAACGAGGCCGCATGGGTGGGCCACTTCAACGCGCCGCTGACCCAGTGTTCCTACGTCTCCGCGCTGCGCTGGACCGCTGCGACGGCCGGCTCCTGGCACCTCATGCACGAGTCCTCAGCGATCTTCCGTCTGGCCGGCGGGACCCGCTCCCTGGTGAACGCCATTGCCACGGACGCCCAGGAGACCGGTCGCGCCACCATCCGTCTCAACTCCCCCGTACACCACATCAGCCATGACGCCGACGGTGCGAGCGTGGCCTACGGGGACGGGCAGACGGTCCGTGCCCGCCGCGTGGTCGTCACCCTCGGACAGAACCTCCTCGACAGCCTCGACGTCACTCCGAACCTGCCGGAGGACAAGCTCGTCCCGGCACAGCAGAAGACAGCATCGCAAGGCGCCAAGGCGTGGATCCGGGTACGCGGCCCGATCAAGCCGTTCTTCGCCTACTCCTCCCAGCACCACCCGCTCTCGGTGGTCCGCACGGAGTTCCTCGGCGAGGACGATGCCCTGCTGGTGGCATTCGGCGCCGATGCCACCCGCATCGACGTCAACGACCGCGAAGCCGTCGCGTCAGCGCTCAAGGTCTGGCGTGACGACCTGGAAGTACTCGAGGTCGGCGGCCACGACTGGATGACAGACCCGCATGCCCGCGAGACATGGCTCATCCAACGCCCCGGCCAGTTCACCGGACACCACCGGGCCCTGCAGGCCCCCGCCGGCGTGCTGCACTTCGCCAGCGGCGACTACGCCAACATCTGGGCCGGATTCATCGACGGCGCCGTCGAAAGCGCCACCCGCGTCGCCCGCCAGGTCCGCGAGAGTCTCACCTGACCAGGCCCCGCCCGCAGAACCCTCACAAACCCACAGTCCTCTTTCACGCACCGGGAGTCACCATGAGCAGCGCCGCCATGTCCGCCCTCGGCACCATCGACCCCTCCCACTTCCGTACCGTGATGCGCCACCTGCCCACCGGCGTGGCCGCGATCTGCTCCACCGACCCGGCGACGGACAAGCCGTGCGGCCTGATCGTCGGTACCTTCGCCTCGCTGTCCCTGGAACCCGCCCTGGTCACGTTCAGCGTCGCCCGCACCTCGAGCAGCTGGCCGAAGGTGGCCCGCAACGGCCGCTTCAGCGTCAGCCTGCTCGCCGACGGCCAGCAGAACGTCTGCCAGGCACTGTCTCGCAAGGACGAGGACAAGTTCCGTCACCTGGACTGGGAGTGGTCCGCTCACGGCACCCCCCACCTGCGTGGCGCGCTGGGCTGGATCGACTGCTCCATCATGCAGGAGCTGGACGGCGGCGACCACACGCTGATCATTGCGACCGTCCAGGGCATGGCCGCCGCCGAGGCCGGCGATCCGCTGGTCTTCCACGGCGGTCGCCTGGGCAGCTTCCGCGAGACCTCCGCCGCCTGAACCACACACTCACCCCGGCCGGGGGCCTGTCACCACCACGACGTGCGGGCTCCCGGCGGCCTGCACCGCCCCTCCCCCGCCAAGGACTCACGATGAACCTGCGCACTGACACCACCGCCGAGCAGATACTCGACCGACTGGCCGACGCCCAGGCCGCGTTCGAGGCCGGCCGCGACATGCCGCCCCGCACACGCGCCGCCTGGCTCAACGCGGTCGCCGACGCCCTCACCTCGCACAGCGACGAGCTCATCCCCCTCGCCCAGACGGAAACCCACCTGGCCACAGCACGCCTGCAGGGAGAGCTGAAGCGCACCGTGTTCCAGCTCCGCCTCTTCGCGGAAGAAATCACCAGCGGCGGCCACCTGGACGCCATCGTCGATCACGCCGATCCCGACTGGGGCATGGGGCCCCGGCCCGACCTGCGGCGCATGAACATCCCCCTGGGGGTCGTCGGGGTCTTCGGGGCATCGAACTTCCCCTTCGCCTTCAGCGTGATCGGCGGCGACTCCGCCTCCGCGCTCGCGGCAGGCTGCGCCGTCGTCCACAAGATCCACAACGGTCACCGAACCCTCGGCGAGCGCACCGCGCAGATCGTCACCGCCGCCCTGGCCGCCGCGGGCGCGCCAGCCGGGCTGTTCTCGACGGCCACCGGGCGCACCGCCGGTGAAGCACTGGTCGATCACCCACTCGTGCAGGCCATCGGTTTCACCGGCTCGACCTCCGGTGGCCGTGCGCTCTTCGACCGTGCCATGGCCCGCCCCGCTCCCATCCCCTTCTTCGGGGAGCTCGGCTCCCTTAACCCCGTGTTCGTCACCGAACGCGCCTGGGCAGCCCGACGGGACAGCATCCTCCACGGCTGCGCGGACGCAGCCACCGGCAGCATGGGCCAGCTGTGCACCAAACCGGGACTCGTCTTCGTCCCGCGCTTCCCCCTCACCGAAGTCGCCGCAGTGCTGCGCACCCACCTGGCGAACCTGCAGCCCAGCCCTCTCCTCACTCCGCATCTGCGGGAGGGCTTCGACACCGCACTCGCCGCAATCGTCGCCCTGCCGGATGTCGAAGTTCTTCTCGCCGGCAACGACGCCGATGCCCCCCGGCCCACCATCCTGCACACCACAGCCGAGGCGATCCGCAAGGACCCGACGCTCCTGCAGCGCGAACTCTTCGGACCGGCCACCGTCCTGATCTCGTACACCAACGAGTCCGAACTGCTCGAGCTCGCCGGGCTCCTGGAGGGCCAGCTCACCGCCACGGTCCACGCCGAACCCGACGAAACACCGGCAGCTCTGGTGGACCGGCTCCGCACCCTGGCCGGACGCGTCATCTGGAATGGCTGGCCCACCGGCGTCAGCGTCACCCACGCCCAACACCACGGCGGCCCATACCCCGCCACTACGGCCCCCGCCACCACCTCGGTCGGCACCGCGGCCATCAGCCGCTTCCTGCGGCCGGTGACCTACCAGTCCTTCCCCGACCCGCAACTGCCGCCGGCCCTCCAGGACGACAACCCCTGGGGCATCACACGACGGGTGAACGGCATACACCAATCCCCCGTCCGCTAGAGCGCCGCCGACGGCGCAAGGCGCTGTGCGATCTCCACCGCCGCCTGCCGCAGGCGCTCGGCCACCTGGGGCAGGCGGCCGGACTTCATCCGCTCAGTCGGCCCGTTCGCCGTCAGAACGCCGATCAGTCGGCCCTCATCGCTCCGCACTCCCACAGCCAGGGAGAACAGCCCCTCTTCGATCTCATTGTCGATCGTCGCGTACCCCAGTAGTCGCGTCTCCTGAAGAGCGCGCAGCAGTTCCACACGGTCCGTGATCGTGTACGGAGTGACAGCAGGCAGCTCGGCCGGCAGCAGGGCCTCAACCCGTTCGTCCGACAGCTCCGCCAGCAGCAGCTTGCCCGTGGCACTGGCATGGACGGGGAACCGCACGCCCACATACATCTCCGAAGCCGCCAGCAGCCGCGATCCGGAGGCCTCCGCCACCAGATCGAACTCCGTCTCACCAGCCACCACCGCGTAGCCGACGGTCTCCTTCAGGTCCATCGCCACCTCGTCCAGAACCGGCTGCACACGAGCGACGATCCCCCGGTACGGGTCCGCCAGCCGACCCAGCCGAGCGATCTCCCAGCCCAGCGTGTACTTGTTGTCGGTCCGCACAACGAAACCCGTCTGCTCCAAGCTCAGCAGCAACCGGAACGCCGTGGGCCGGGTCATCCCCACCGCCTGCGCCAAGTCCGTCACCGTGATGCCGTCCCGGTGCCTTCCCAGCTCGCTGAGGAGCACCGTCGCCTTCACGACGGACTTGTTCGTCAGGTCCGGCGCCTCCGCTGCTTCTTTCTGCTGGAGGGCGCTGCTGTCCCCGGACACAATGCGTCACCGCCTTTCTGCGCTACGGCGACCCGGCACGCTGGCCCGCCCACCCGGTCGATGACCGCTCCACCCTACCGACAACTCTTCCGCAGGCCACAGGCAGCGCCATACCCGCCGAGCCACCCCGACACATGGCATACCGCTCGTAAGCCAGAGGGTGGACGCCTCGATCTCTCGTGTGACGACTCCCCGGCCGAGGATAAGAGGACCGCACGACGACCGATCCGAGCCGTGGTCAGAGTCGGCGAGTTGGGGTGGCCGCCACGCGGCGGCGGCTGCGGGAGCGGGCACAGCGAGCGTCCAGTTCACCATGACTCCACGACCCTCGCCGACCGCAGAGCGTGCATCCGTTGGGCAGTGCCCTCGCACGTCACGGGCCGATTGTGATCTTGCCTACGTGAGTGCCGTCCCGGAATGCCTCCTGAGCAGCGTGGATGTCGCTCAGGGGGAAGCTGGCCGCTATGCGGGGCTTCATGCCCCGGCGCGGGCCAGGTCGGCCAAGGCTGAGAAATGGGCGCGGGTGTGCAGGGAGGAGCCGATGAGGCAGAGGTTGTGCAGGTAGAGGCGGCGCAGATCCAAGGTGATGACAGGGCCCGCGACGGCGCCGGCGATGTCCCAGCGCCCGTTTTCCCGAAGGGGCGGGCAGCCACGGCCCTCCCGTCAGGTCCGCTACGGCGTCCAGGCCCTTGGGCGCCGTCGCCGCCAGTCGCAGTTCCAGGTCGGCGGGGTCCGTGTTCCTGGGCAGCGTCGCTGAGGCGCCGGCCTCCTGCAGCGCGGTGGCCTTGGACGCGCTGGTCAGCGCCACCATCTGTGCCCCGCGAGCCGCCGGGAGCTGCACCAGGGCCAGCCCAACCCCGCCACCCACCTCCTTTTGTGGCTGTGCCCGCCTCGCACAAAGCGGGCACAGTCGGGAGAGTGGCGTACGGAACAGTGAGAAACGCGCCGGCGTCTGCCCTTACCGCATACGGGGTAAGGGCAGGTACGCACCCGCCTTCGTCCCTTGGGTAACGTTTGACCTTGCTTACGCAGCCGTCCACGCCCCAACGGACGAAGCAGAGGTTTCATTGCCGACAAGCCCCTGGAGTGTCTGCGCTTTCACGAACTTGGCTGAGCTCCCGACCGCCAGGTAAATTACCCGTGGGGGTATATCGAAGGGGCGTGGGTCGTGGAACTGGCGATGGCTGCTGAGGAACTGAAGATGGTGGTCAACCGGCTGCGGCGGGCGCAGGGCCAAATCGCCGGGGTGATCAAGATGATCGAGGAAGGGCGGGACTGCGAGGAAGTGGTCACACAACTCGCGGCGGCCTCCCGAGCGCTGGACAAAGCGGGTTTCGCGATCATTGCCACCGGCCTGCAGCACTGCCTGACCGATGCGAACATGGCCGCCTCCGGCGACCGGGAGCAGATGCGGGCTCGACTGGAGAAGTTGTTCCTCTCGCTGGCCTGAGTGCGTAGCCGCGCCGGATCGCTCTGCTCTTCAGGTGAGGGCGTCACCGGGTACGAAGGCGGCTTCCGGACGGCAGCACGACGGCGAACGCCACGGTGATCAGGATCTGGAGGGTGCTGACGACTTCTTCGCCGACCTGGGCGACCACGGCCCGGAACGAGTGGCCCAGATTGGGCGTGTCTGCAAACAGGACGCAGGAGTGGCGATGAAGCGAGCAGTACGAGGGCGGGCGCACGCCCGGTTTCGTGGTGTGTTGGCTCTGCTCGTGGCCGTGGTGGCGTTGCTGTGCGTCTTCGGGCACACGGAACGCGGAGAGCCTGACACCCCGCCGTCCACCGTGGAACGTGTACAGAGCCCGGCGGTTGTTGGGCCGTCAGGCGGTGCAGCTGCGCCCTGCGGCAAGAAGGTGATCGTTGATCACAGCGCGTCGCGGGCCGAGACTCCTGCGCCGTCTGCTTCGTCCTCCGGTTCCGTATCGCAGTCCAGCCATCCCGCACCTTCCGTGTCACAGTACTCCGGGGTGCTATCGGGGAGCTCTGCTCCGCCGCCCGCGACACTTCACTCCGTTCTGCGGATTTAGGCCGTCCCGTTGGCCGTGCCCCTGAATCTTCGAGAACGGAGTTCTTTAGGATGTCCTCTTCCTCTCGCTCATGGAGCCGGGCGAGTGCAGCACTGCATGGTTGGCGCACCCGGCAGTGGACTGTGGCAGGTGCAGGTGCCCTGGCCACAGCGATCTTGGTCGGCGCACCCACCGATGTGGTGCCCAATCCGCTGTTCGGCCGGTCGGTACCGGTGCAGTGGTGGAACTACCCGGCCCTCGCCGTCACGGCCGTCCTGGCCGGCATCGTCCTGAGCACCTACGTGCGCCCGCCCTCGACCTCCTCGGAGCCGAAACCCTTGGACGGTGGTCGTCTCGGGGCGATCGGTGGGGTGCTGTCTTTCTTCGCCGTCGGCTGCCCGGTCTGTAACAAGCTCGTTCTCGTGCTCCTTGGAGCTTCCGGTGCCCTGAGCTACTGGGCCCCCCTGCAGCCGCTGCTGGCCCTCCTGTCGGCAGGACTGCTGGCGGAAGCCGCGCTGCGCCGCCTGTCCTTGCAGACCGCGTGCCCGGTCACGGCTTCCGCCTGACCCGCGACCAGCTCTGCACCCTCTTCCCTCAACACCTGAGGTGTCCCATGTCTGGATCCACCCTGTCCTCGTCCCGCCGCAGCCGCAGGCGGACCATCTCGGCCGTCGCGGTTCTCGCCGCCGCCGCGGTGACCGCGACCTTCGCCCTCACGCTCGACGATTCGAGCAACCACAACGAGACTGCCGGCGAGCCCGCGGTGGTCACTGAATCCACCGTTCCTGCGCCCGCCGACGACAGCCTGCTCGCCCTCGCCCGCCGCGACCCTTCCGATCCGCTGGCCCTCGGGCGGGCGGACGCCCCGGTGGTGATGATCGAGTACTCCGACTTCCAATGCCCGTTCTGCGGCCGGTTCGCCCGCGAGACCAAGCCCGAACTGCTGCGCTCGTACGTGAACAAGGGAGTCCTGCGCATCGAATGGCGCAACTTCCCGATCTTCGGCGAGGAATCCGAGCAAGCTGCCCTGGCCGGCTGGGCAGCCGGTCGGCAGAAGAAGTTCTGGGAGTTCCACGACGTCGCCTACGGCAAGCCCCGCGAACGCAACGCCGGTGATTTCAGTGCCGAGAAGCTCATCACCATGGCTCGCGAGGCGGGAATCACCGATATCGAGCGTTTCCGGGCCGATATGGCCTCCGACCAGGCCCGCAACGCCATGCAGAAGGACCAGGAGGAGGGCTACATCCTCGGTGTGACCAGCACTCCGGCGTTCCTGGTCAACGGCCGGCCGATCCTGGGAGCCCAGCCGACGGCCGCCTTCGAGGAAGCCGTCGAGACGGCGGCGAAGGCGGCCGGGCGATGAGCGAGGTCGGCTTGGCGGTGGCGTTCCTCGGCGGGTTGCTGGCCCTGCTCAGTCCGTGCAGCGCGCTGCTGCTGCCGGCCTTCTTCGCCTACTCCTTCACCAGCCGTACCCAGCTGGTGGCGCGTACCGGCCTGTTCTACGCCGGGCTGTGCACGACGCTTGTACCGCTCGGCGTGGCCGGCTCGTTCGCCAGCCGCCTCTTCTACGGCCACCGGGACACCCTGGTGACGGTGGGAGGGTGGACGGTCATCGCCCTGGGCGTGGCGCAGATCGCCGGGGTGGGCTTCGGGTCCCGCCGGATGGCGCAGGCAGCGGGCGAGCGCCGTTCAGGCTCGGCCCTGTCGGTGTTCGCCCTGGGCGCGGTGTACGGGCTGGCGGGCTTCTGTGCGGGGCCGATCCTAGGCGGCATCCTGACCGTGGCGGCGGTGGACGGCGATCCCCTGCACGGCGGGGTACTGCTCGCCGTCTATGCCCTGGGCATGGCGGTTCCGATGTTCGTGCTGGCGTTGCTGTGGGACCGGTTCAATCTGGGCCGCAAGCGTTGGCTGCGGGGCCGGGTTTTCCGGGTGGGGTCGGTGGCGCTGCACAGCACCTCTCTCGTCGGTGGCCTGTTCTTCATCGCTCTCGGGGCGGCGTTCCTGGCCTTCGACGGAACATCCGCGCTGCCGTCGGTACTGAGCACCGACACCGAGTTCGCCCTGGAAGAACGGCTGTCTGACACCGGCGCAGCGGTGTCCGACCGGCTGGTCGTGCTGGTCCTGGCCGGTGTGGCGGCGCTGGCCGCCCTGCTGGCGCTGCTCCGGCCGGCCAGCAGGCGGCTTCCGCAGTCACCACCGGAAACGGAGCCAGCCGCACGCGAGTAATTGTTCGTTCCGGAATACCTCCAGGGGGCATCGGAGGTGGCTGAACGGGCGGCCTCGGCCACCCACTGCAGGGCACGTACGCGCCTCCTCGTGCGCAGCCATGTGCCGGCCCGGTCTGCCGGTTCTCCTTCTAGCGCCCGGGCCTGCCCGGCTGCTGGCATCCCTGTGTTCCGCCGACTCCACCAGGAGCGGGCCGCAGGTGTCCGCCGCCTTGGGCCGGTCCGCCCACCCCGGTGATCGTTCTGCCCTCGTCATGCCTTCGGGCACCTCGCCCCCCGAGCAGAATACCCCCCTCCCGTATATGTTTAGATACGGGAGGGGGGTATACGGTCCGTTGGGTGACTGCAACGGCGGTCAGGTGTCGTGACCATGCGCCGACGACTGGAAGCCTTGCGTGCACCGAGTGAAGGAGACGACGTGACAACGGCGACGAAGCAGCGGGCCGGAATGATCCCGCTGCTGGTCATCGCGACCGCTCAGCTGATGCTGGTGCTCGACGATTCGATCGTGAACATCGCGCTGCCGAGCATCCAGCGGGAGTTCGGCGTGACGGCGGAGCACTTGCCGTGGGTGGTCAACGCCTACATACTCGCGTTCGGGTCACTGCTCCTGCTCGGGGGCCGGATGGGTGATCTGTGGGGGCGTCGTCGCGTCCTGCAGCTCGGTATCGCGGTCTTCATCATCGCGTCCCTGGTGGGCGGGCTGGGGCAGAACGTCACGATGCTCGTCGTCGCCCGGGCCGTGCAGGGCATCGGAGCGGCGCTGACCGCCCCGAACGCACTGGCGCTGATCGCGACCACCTTCCCCGACCGCAGGATGCGCGACCTGGCGCTCTCCCTCTACGGGGCGATGTCCGCGCTCGGCATCGTCGTCGGACTGCTCCTCGGCGGTGTGCTGACCGACCTCCTCAACTGGCGGTGGGTGTTCTTCATCAACATCCCGTTCGGCCTGCTCGTTCTCGTCGGCAGCCGCACCCTGGTCGCAGCCGGCCGCCACCCCGGCCGGGTCGGCACTGTGGGTGCGGTACTGGGTACCGGCGGAATGGTCGCGCTCGTCTACGCGATCACGCGGTTCGGCGAGGACGGCTTCACCGACCCGGTTGCGCTGATCCTCCTGACGGCCGCAGTTGTGCTGCTCGTCGCGTTCGTCCTCACCCAGGCCCGCAACTCCGGCCCTCTGGTGCCGCTGAGCCTGTTCAAGGACCGTAACCGCTCCGGCGCCTACCTGACGATGCTGCTGCTGGCCATCGGCCCGATGGGCACCTTCTATGTCATCACCCTCTACCTCCAGCAGGTGCAGCGGTTCAGCCCCCTTCACACCGGGGTGGCATGGCTGCCGTTCGCCGCCGGACTCGTCCTCGGTGCCGACGCCGCCCCCAAGCTTTTCCTCAAAACCGCCCCCCGCTCTGTCGCCGCTCTCGGCGCACTGCTGAGCGCGCTGGCCGCGTTCTGGTTCTCCACAATCACCGTCGACACGGGCTACTGGCTGCACCTGGCACCGGCGATGTTCGTCCTCGCGCTCGGTTTCGGTCTCGGTATCCTCGCCCTCACCCAGGCCGCGGTCTACCGTGTCGATGCGGACAAGGCCGGGATCGCCTCGGCCCTGCTCAACTCCGCCCAGCAGATCGGTGTCGCTCTCGGCCTGGCCGTACTCGCAGGGGTCGCCGCCACCGTCACCGCGCAGCCGGAGATGGCTGCGCTGGGCACCGGCGAGGCGCTGGTCGCCGGGTACGGCACGGCCCTGACCGTCGCCGCAGGCATCCTCCTCGCCGCCGGTCTTCTCGCACTCACCACCCTCAGCGCCCGTCCCACCGCAGAACACGACATATCTGGGCCGGTAGAAACGAACACCGGGGCGGAAAGCTGACCGAGTGCCGATCACGCGCCGGGCTCGTCTCGAAGAATCAGAAGTGATCATTCTCGGATACAAGACCCGTGACGGCATCTGAAGCGATCAGTATGGCGCCTTCGGTTGCACGCTTGGCATGCGTTGAGGAGGGGACCGGACCCGGTCCCCTCCTCAACGCATGGTTCAGCGGTTGCGCAGTGCGGTCAGGGTGTTGTCGAGGTCGGCGACGCGGGGACGGTTGTGGGGCAGCTTGGCGAGCATGGCGGCCATGCCGCAGGTGTTGGTGAGGGCGGAGAAGACCAGGCCGCCCGCGATGCCGGCGGAGAGGAGTTGGAAGGCGGGGTGGACGATGAGGCCGAGCAGCAGGCCGAGCAGCACGATCACTCCTGCGGTGAGCCTCACCTGCCGTTCCATGCCCCACGTGGCACGCGAGGTGCCTTGCGGGCGGTGCAGCTCGTGGCCGTCGGCAGCCCAGGCTCCGGTGCCTCCCGTCAGGGTGGCGGCGGTGACGCCGTTCTCCGCGAGGATCCGGCAGGCGTTCTCGGAGCGGGCACCCGATGCGCAGACGACCAGGATGTCGCTGCGGTCGGCTGCGTGCCGGAGTTCGGGCAGCGCGCGCCGGATCTGGTCGAGGGGGATGTTGAGCGCGCCGGGGAGGTGACCTCCGGCGTATTCGCCCGGGGTGCGCACGTCGACGACGGTCAGTTCGTGCAGGCGGGTGCGTGCCTGGTCGGTGGTGAGGGCGGTGGACGTGGTCATGGCAGAGGTCATCCTTGCGTGTCGACGGTGCCCCGGCGGGGGCCCTGTTGTCGTGCGGGGTCGGGGGAGTTTGATCTGACGGAAGCCGGACTGCGGGCTGTAGCAGCGTCTGGTCGGCATCGGGGTGGGCCGTCGGCACGGTGCGAGCCAGAATGAAAAGTTCAGCCGGCGAGCCTTGTGTCTCAGGCGATTACGTCGACGAGCATGAACGCCGCCACTGCCAGCAGGACACCGGCGAAGATCTTCTGGAGGGTGGTGCCGGAGATCTTCGTCGCGAGGCGTTTGCCGTCCCAGGCGCCGAGGATCGCGGCTCCGGTGAAGGGCCCGATGACCTCCCAGTGGAGGCCGGTGCCGGTGCGGGCGGCGAGCGCGGCGAGCGAGTTCATGGTGATGACGAGCAGGCTGGTGCCGACTGCCTGCCGCATCCGTAGTCCCAGAACGCTGACGAGGGCGGGCACGGCGAGGAACCCCCCGCCGACCCCGAGAAGTCCAGTCACGGCGCCCAGCCCGGCACCGGTACCGGCCGCTTTGCCGGGACGGATCCGGTGCGGCGGCTCGGCCTCGGACGGCCGCAGCATACGCAGGGCCGCCAGCGCGGCGATGACCGCGAACGCCGCGGTCAGTACCGCCTGGGGCAGGCGTCCGGCGACGGCCCCGGTGAGGAAGGCGGGGACGATGCCCGCCGCGGCGAACAGCGCCCCCGTCTTCCACGCCACATTTCCGTCGCGGGTATGGGCGTACAGGGCGGTGGCGGAGGTGGCGGTGACGATGATCAGGCTGGCCGTGGTGGCGGCGGCCGGGGTGAAGCCGAGCAGGTAGATCAGTGCCGGCACGGCAAGAACGCTGCCACCGCCGCCGAGAGCTCCGAGGGCCAGACCGATGACGGCCCCGGCGATGAGGGCGAGAACGAGTACGCTCACGCTATCTGGCCGCTGTTCCCGCGTGCGTCGACGACCGGGTGCCCGGCGGCGGCCCACGCGTTCATGCCGCCCTCGACGTCCACCGCTTGCGCGCCGCGCTCGGCGAGGAGCTTCGCCGCCTGCTGGGAGCGGTGACCGCTGCGGCAGATCACCACCAGCGGACGCCCCTGCGCCTCGGTGGGCAGGGTGCCGCCGGCGGCCAGTTCTGTCAGCGGTACGTGGACGGCGCCCGGGGCGTGGCCTGCGGCCCACTCGGGCTTCTCACGGACATCCAGCAGAACAGCCTCGGGCTGATCGCCGCTGGTGCGGCTGCGTGCTTCGTCGACCGTGACGCGGGCCCCGGCTCGGCGAAAGAGAAACATCACACGCTTCCTTCCTTACAGGCAAAACGGTCGCTCTCAGCCGGAGAGCAGGGACAGCCCGGCATCCGCCGCGGCGTCGAAGCCGTCATCGACGGCGACCACGTCACGGCCGGCGGCATCCAACAGGGAGGCGGCGATCGCCGCGCGCATCCCACCGGCGCAGTGCACCCACACCGTTCCGTCCGGCACCTCGCCGATGCGGCCGTGCAGCTCGTGGATCGGGATGTGAACCGAGCCGTGGATGTGACCGCCCGCACGCTCCGAGTCCCGGCGCACGTCCAGGACGACCACGTCGTCACCGCGCTCGCGGACGGCGGCGAGGTCGGCGAAGCGGGCGCGGGGGAAGGAAGCGAGCTGTTCGCCCTCACGGACCCAGGCGGCCGGGTCGCCGGTGGCGGCGGCGACCGGGCGGTCGATGCCCACCCGCGCCAGTTCCCGCTGTGCGGCGCTGATCTGCTCCGGGGTGTCGGCGAGCAGGGTGACGGGCTTGCCCCACGGGATCAGCCAGGCCAGGTAGGTGGCGAGCTTGCCCTCGCCCTCGAAGTTGAACGACCCGGCCACGTGCCCCTCGGCGAACGTCACACGGTTGCGCAGGTCCACCACCCACTCGCCCGCGGCCAGCCGGGAGGCGATCTCTTCGGCGTTCGCGCGCTGGGGCGGGGTGAGGTCGATCGGTGCGGGACCGGCGGCGTTGGCGGGTGCCATGTGCGTGTAGTAGGCGGGCACGTCGTCCAGCCCGGCGAGCATCTGGGCAACGAAGGTGTCGACGTCCAGGGTCAGCGCGTCGTTCGTCTTGCGCTCCTGGCCGATCGTGGTCGCGTCCCCTTCGGCCTGGGAGGAGGAGCAGAAGCTGCCGAAGCCGTGGGTGGGCAGCACCGGAACTTCGTCGTCCAGCTCGTCGGCGAGCCGGTGGGCGGAGGCGTGCTGGGCGCGGGCGAGCTGCTCGGTCAGCCGTGGCTCAACCAGGTCGGGGCGGCCCACGGTGCCGATCAGCAGCGATCCGCCGGTGAACGCCGCCACGCCGCGCCCGCCTTCGGTGAGGGCGTAGGAGGTGTGGTGCGGGGTGTGCCCGGGGGTGGCGATCGCACGTAGCACCAGGCTCTCGTCGACCGTCACGGTGTCGCCATCGGCGACGGGGGTGTGAGGGAAGGACACGTGCGCACCGACCGGCACCAGGTACTGGGCGCCGGTGGTGCGGGCGAGCTCCAGGCCGCCAGTGACGTAGTCGTTGTGCACGTGGGTCTCGACCACGAAAGCGATGCGCACCCCGCGGCGGGCCGCTGCGGCGATGATCTGGTCGATGTCCCGCGGCGGGTCGATGACCACCGCGACGTCGGGTCCGCCGGCCAGGTAGCTGCGGTTGCCCAGACCCTCGAACTCCAGGGTGTCGACGAAGAACACGGCGCTCCACTCCTCTCGAACGGTGTACCCGGGGGGGTATCTGTCACCCACGCTAACATCTATACCCAGGGGGGTATTCCACCGGTCGGGATCCCACTTCTGGCAGCCGTCAGGCAGGCCGCTTCTCGGCAGCACTCACGGCCTGCCGGTCAGCGGGCCTGCGCCCGGGTGGCGGCCGCCTGGTGGCTGCCGCGCGGGCGGCGGGAAAGGGCGGGGCATGTCTGACGCTCCCCCGTGCGGCCCGCCAGGGTGAGAGCGCCACGGCCCCGTCTTGGTGCGAGGCGCTCCCACCTTGTGCAGCGTGGTGCCGTCAGTGAGCGGCCAGGCCCTGCGTGGCCGAGGTGACGAGGTCGCTCTTGGTGAGGCGGTTCTCGTCGGTGACGGCGGATGCCCAGGTGTCGGTGGTGGTGACCGCGGCCCAGTTCGAGTGCAGCAGTGCCATCAGAGTCTCGTGGACCTGTCGCGCGGAGGCGGTGCCGGCCTCGTTGGCGAGGTGGATGGCGCCGGTGGCGTCGGAGAGGACCTCGATCGTGAAACCGAGGGGCTCGGCCGCGGCGGAGGTGGACAGGACGCAGTTGTTCGTCATGTAGCCGACCAGGGTCAGGGTGTCGATCTCGTTCTCCCGGAACCATTCGGCGAGGCCGGTGGCGGTGAAGATGTCGGAGTAGTTCTTGACCACGCGCTTGGTCGTGGAGCCGATGCGGCGCTCAACCTCCGGGTGGTTCTCCCAGCCGGGCGAGCCAGCCGTGAAGACCGGGGTGCCTTCGGGGTACTCGTGCTGGACGGCGACGACGGGCAGGTTCGCCTGCGCGGCGATGTCCAGGGTGCGCAGGATGTTCTTCAGTGATTCGTCGCGGGGCGGGTACTGGATGTTCAGCGGTCCGTCGAAGTACTCCTGCTGCACGTCGATGAGGACAAGGGCGCGGCGTGGGGTGGTCAACGTTCTCTCCTGTTTCTGGTGGTACGGCGCGGACGGCGCCGTGGATTCCATCCTCAGGGGGCAGTGGGCGCTACAGTGAGTGGCAGAAAAGCTGTTAATCGATGAGATCAGGACAGGCATGCGTATCGCCGTTCACGCCTTCGACGGGATCACCGCGTTCCACCTCGCCGCGCCCCTGCTCGTGTTCGGCGAGGTGGCCCGGCAGGGGCTGGCCCCCGAGTGGACGACCACGGTGTGGAGCACGGACGCGCGCCCGGTCCGCACCTCGGAGGGGATCGTGATCGACGACCTCGCCGGACCCGCCGCGGCGAAAGGGGCCGACCTGCTCGTCTTTCCTTCCTGGCCCGTTGACTTTCCGGAACCGGACGGCGACCTTGTCGCCCTGATCCGGGACATGCACGCTCGCGGAGCGGGAATCGTCGGACTCTGCCTCGGCGCGTTCCCCGTGGCGGGCAGCGGCGTGCTCGACGGGCGTAGCGTGGCCACCCACTGGGCCTCGGCGGCGGAACTGGCCGAGCGGTACCCCGCCGTGGACGTGCACGCGGATGCCCTTTATCTGGACCACGGTGACGTGCTCACCTCGGCCGGCACGGCCTCCGGGCTCGACGCCTGCCTCCACATCGTCCGTAACCGGCTGGGATCGGCGGCGGCCGCGACCGTCGCGCGTCATCTCGTCATCGCGCCTCACCGGGAGGGTGACCAGGCGCAGTACATCGATCGGCCCGTGCCCGACGGCGCCGCGGGGCCCATCGGCGACACGATCGCTTGGGCTCTGGCCAACCTCGATCAGCGGTTGTCCGTCACCGAACTCGCTGCCCACGCCCACATGAGCACCCGCAACTTCTCCCGCCGCTTCTACGAGACGACCGGCATGAGCCCGGCCAAGTGGGTTCTCACGCGCAGGCTCGACGAAGCCCGCAGACTGCTGGAGACGACCGCCTGGAGCATCACCCGCATCGCTGCGGCATGCGGGTTCGCCAGCGCCGTGACCTTCCGGCAGAACTTCACCGCGCACTACGCGACCACACCGACGTCCTACCGTCACCGCTTTACCGATCGCACCCGGACGAACGGCTCTGCTCCGGGAGCCCCCGAGCTCGCCCTGGGTGGATGTGCAGAACGCGCCGCCTCCGTCAAGGAGGCGTAGGAATCGAAGCCGCCCCGCGGCGTCCCCGTGCGCCCCGGTGCTGCGTTGGCACGCGCGGCGGTCTTCCGAAACCCGGCGAGGCCGCCTTGGCGGTCAGTAGATCGTGCACGATGTCGGCTCGATACGTTCTCCGTCGTGATCGTTTCCACTGCCCGCACCACGGTTTTCGACATCGACGGCACGCTCTGCTTCGACGGCCGGACGATCGACCGCCGGATATTGACCGCCCTCGCAACTTGTGAGCGCGCTGGTCATCAGCTGGTCTTCGCCTCCGCCCGACCTGTCCGCGACCTTCTGCCCGTCCTCGGCAGGGCCTTCCCCAGTGCCACGCTGATCGGCGGGAACGGCAGCATCGTCTCCGTCGGCGGCCGCGTCTGGGCGCGGGCCGCGTTCGAGGCGGGCGACCTCGGCAAGCTACTGGCCGAGGTCGCCCGGTTCCGGGCGGGCTACCTCGCCGACGGCCCGTGGGACTACACCTACACCGGGCCGGCCGAGCATCCGATCCTCAACCGTGTCGACCAGGGCCGCCTCGCCCGCCAGGTTGTCCTCGCAGACCTCCCCGCCATCGTGAAGTTCCTCGTGGTCGACGCGACCGACATGGCAGCCCTCGCCGAGGTCGGTCGCATGCTCGGGATGACCGTCAACCACCACCTCGACGAGGTGATCATCGACTTCGCCCCGGGCATCACAAACAAGTGGGAGGCACTCACCTCGCTCGGCATCGACCAGTACAACGCCTTCGGCAACGACATCAACAATCTTGACCTGCTGCGTAACGCACAGCACGCAGTCCGTGTCGGCGCCCATTCCGGCCTGGACGATGTCGCCCACGTCAGCGTCACCGCCGCCCCGGAGGCTGTCGCTGACGAAATATCCAGATTTGCCCTGGTAGCTCCTGCGGCCTTAAGGCAGCCCCCAGTCAGTTTCGGACCCAGATGAGGATGTCTGGTAGGCGAAGCACGGCGGGGAAGGCAATGGCAAACCTGCCGGTGCGTGTGTCGGCCAACTGTCCAGTGCATCAACGATGCACGGCTTGTCGATGACGTCTCAGACCAGAGTGAGAATTCGGTCGCCTGTTGTCAGTGCGTTCCCTTGCGGCCCTCGCGCGCACAACTTGTCGATCTCGCCGGCGTCGTCGACAGATGCTTCTCCGGCGCGACGGGATGGTGCAAGATGTTCGCCCTGGCGTCCTCGACGCGGCGTCATCATCCGCGGTGAGCGCGCCCCTCATCGCCGTGGCGACCGCCGGAGTCGGCACGGCATCCATCAGTCGATTGCCCAGGCCAGTCTCGCTGACGGGCAGAGAGCCGTTCGGTCCGCTGCTGTTTCGCCATCTGCTGGGCCGTGCTCGCGGTCCCACGGATGTGCGTAGCCCGTTGGTCTGCGGCACGGTTGAGCGAATAGCAACGACTACCGCTCAAGGAGGGCGGAGCGCAGCAGCGCTCGTAGCAGCCGAGCACCCACTCCCCGAGCTGCGGCCCCGGCGGACAGTGAAGCGGCCGGCACCTTCCGCCAGACCGCTTTCGCACACGTCTTGGGCATGGCGCTGCTCGGCGATCGACGCTGTCGGCCATCACATCCCATCCCCGCTCAATACCCCAGGAGAATTTTCATGCCCAAGCCTGCGGCCTATTCGGCGCAGGTCTCGCCGCATACCAGTAACCGCCTGCCGGAAACGGGTCTCGGCCGTTCCGTCCCGGAGACGCAGAAGCGCATCCTGACCGTCCTGCTGATCTCCCAGATCCTCAGCGGCGCCGGACTCGCAGCAGGCATCACCGTCGGCGCGCTGCTGTACCAGGACATGCTCGGATCGACCACCCTGGCCAGCTTGCCCAGCGCGCTGCTCACCGGCGGGTCCGCGCTCGCCGCTGTCGCTATCGGCCGAATCTCACAGGCTCGCGGTCGGCGTCCCGGACTTGCCGCAGGTTACGTCGTCGGGGCACTGGGCAGCGCAGGTGTCGTCGCTGCCGCCACACTGGACAACTCCGTCCTGCTCTTCGTCTCCCTCGTGCTGTACGGCGCCGGGACCGCCGCCAACCTCCAGGCGCGCTACGCCGGAGCCGACCTCGCATCTCCCGCCTACCGGGCCCGCGCCGTTTCCACCGCGCTGGTCGCCACCACCCTCGGCGGCGTCCTCGGGCCCAACCTGGCAACTCCGGCGGGGCGTGCCGCCGAAGCCCTCGGACTTCACAGCCTGACGGGCCTGTTCCTGCTGTCGTGTCTCGCCTAAGCCCTGGCCGCCGTCGTCCTGACCGCCTGGCTTCGCCCCGATCCGCTGCTGCTTGCCCGCACCCTCTCCGGGGCACGAAAGGCTTTAGGCAGGGCGAAACGGATGGAAGCGCGGTTCGCTCACCGTAGTCCAGGACTTCTGGTGGGTGTGCTCGTCATGGGCCTCTCCCAGCTGGTGATGGTCGCGGTCATGACGATGACGCCGGTCCACCTGCATGACCACGGTCACGGCACAGCAGCCTCTGGGCTCGTCATCGGTCTACACGTCGGCGCCATGTACCTGCCGTCCCCGTTGACAGGTTTCCTGGTCGACCGCTATGGCAGCACGGCGGTCGCCACCGGCTCTGCGCTCACCCTCCTCACGTCCGGCGTCCTTGCCGCGTGCGCACCCGGCGACTCCGTCGCGCTTCGGCCGTGGCACTCGTGCTCCTCGGACTAGGCTGGAACTTCGGCCTGGTCAGCGGAACCGCTATCGTCACCCAAGCTGCGCCGGCAGCCACTCGCGCCAGGACACAGGGCCTGGCCGACGTCGCTGTCGCCATCGCGGGTGCGGCTGGTGGACTCCTTTCCGGCCTGGTCGTTGCTGCGGCGGGCTAGCCCGTGCTTGCCATCGCGGGAGGTGCGCTCGCCCTTGCGATCCTGCCTGCGATCATGGTGGCGGCCCTGCGAATACGGCAGGGGCAGGGCGGCAACGGCTTGCAGCGTAAGGTGAAGTAGGGGCGATGCTCAGGCCCGGGTCAGGAAAGCTTCCTGTGCGCGGGTCTGCACACTGCGAGCCCGCGGGGCCCGAGAATGCCCCGATCACCGGTTGCTGTCCAGGTCCGCTCAGCAGCCGATCTCATCCGGCCCCTCACGAGTGGTGCGCGGGGTGCCGAACGGCTTCCGGGCGGAGCGCTCAGGGTTGATCTCCCGGCGAGGGGCCTCCGGGTACGCCTGGTACGCAGCGGCGATGTCGGCGGCGGGCCCTCGCCGATACGCGGACCAGTCTCAAGCGAAGGCTCGGCCTTGCTGTTTGCGAGCGTAGGCGCGGGCTGCTCGGACGCGGTCCCCGCAACGGGTGGAACACCACTGGCGGCGCCCATGGGTGCGCAGGAGGAAGCGGTCGCAGGGGGGCGCCTCACAGCGCGCGATCCGAGATGCTTCGTCGCCGGTGAGCAGGGCGGCGGCGTCCTCGGCGATCTGAGCCATAGCGTGCTCGACGAGTTGCGTCACTGGATGCACCGGGGTCCGACGGAATCCTTCGTCCGGTTCGTGACGCAGCAACCGCGCGCTGGGGACCTTGGCGAGGGCCCGGTTGATGCCGTCCAGGGCTGGCTCCGGGGGAGCTTCGCCCTCCACGTGCGCCGTGAAGAGAGCGCGCAGGTCGCCCCGAAGTTCCGTGAGCTGGTTCTGGCAGTACGCCAGCAGCGTCGTACGCGCGGGTACGAGGCCGTGGCTGACGAGCCAGCCGGTCGCCTCCTCAGGGGTGCCCAATTCGTCTGCCCGATGTCCACCGGGGAGAGTCACCGTGCCGTTGACCAGCGCGAGGCTGACGTGCTCGTCAGCTCCAGGGGCGGGTGGGAGCGGGATTTTCGACATCACCCTCATGGTATCAGCGTCGGTCTCCCGTGAGACACCTGCTACCGTGGATCTCACGATGAACATAGCTATTTCCCGTGAGGATCGAGGAGTGGCGTGATCCCCGCACCGCCTTCGGGCACCGCACCGTTCGCCCTGTCGGTGCTCGACAACGCACACACCGCTGTTGGGCAGACCGTCGAGGAAGCCTTCGGCGAAGTCATCGCACTGGCGCGGCTGGCCGAGCGGCGGGGCTACCACCGCTTCTGGATGTCCGAGCACCACGCCATGCCGGCCGCGGCGACCTCCTCGCCGCAGCTGATGCTGGCGCGTCTGACCGGCGAGACGAACCGCATCCGGCTCGGCGCGGGCGGGATCATGCTGCCCAACCACGCGCCGCTGGTGATCGCCGAGCAGTTCGGCATGCTGGAGGCCCTCGCCCCGGGGCGGGTCGATCTGGGACTGGGACGGGCGCCCGGCACGGATTTGCCGACCGCTGCGGCGCTGCGCCGCCACCACGACGCCAACGACGGCTTCCCGCAACAGGTGCTGGAACTGCTCGGGTTCCTCGGCGACGACTTCCCCGACGGCCACCCCTACCGGAACGTCCACGCGGTCCCGGGCCCGTGGCAGGCGGACGAGAACCGGGTGCCCCGCCCCAAGACCGCGCCGGAGACCTGGATTTTGGGCTCTTCGCCCTACTCGGCGCGCCTCGCGGCCCAGCTCGGCCGCCCTTACGCCTTCGCACTGCAGTTCGGCGACGCCGATGTGGCCTCGGCCATGCGCCTGTACCGGGAGAACTTCCGTCCTTCGGAGGTCCTGGCCGAGCCGTACACGCTCGTCAGCGTCGGCGTGGTCGCCCATGATGATCCCGCGGAGGCCCGGCGTCAGGCGGCCTCATCGGCGATGGCCATGCTACGGATGTTCCAGCGCAAGCCCTACAGCCTGCTTCCCCCGGAGGAGGTCGAGGCGTACCCGGCCAGTCTCCAGGAGCAGCAGATCCTCGAGACCTACACCCACCGGTTCCTCAACGGCACCGGCCCGGAGGTGGCCGCGGCCCTCGAACGACTCCACGCCCGCACCGGCGTCGACGAAGTGATGCTCGTGGTCATGGGCCACTCACGCCGGGCCCAGGCCCGCACGGTCGAGCTCATTGCCGACCACTACGGGCTCACTTCACGGTGAGTTCTGCGCTTGATCGGCACCGGCGGTGTCGCTGGGCGCGCCAGCGTTCGCGCCGACGCGCACGCCGAGGACTCCGACGCAAGAGCAGGAGGAAGGATGACGGAGACGACGATCAGTGCCAGGGAGCAGCTGGCCGGTCTCGTCGGACGGCGTGGGCGGCGCCCATGGGGCCGGGCAGGACTCCCGCGGGCCACGCCGTAGCACCGACGCACGATGCGCGCGAGCGCCGTGGTGGTAGTGGCCAAGCCGGTCGTCGGCGACATCGCCTTCCTGCTCGTGCGGCGTTCCTTTGCCCTGCGCCACCATCCGGGCGAGTTCGCGTTCCCCGGCGGCGGCATCGAACCGGACGAGACCCCCGTCACGGCCGCGCTCCGGGAGTGCCACGAGGAGACCGGCGTGGCTCTCGGCCGACCGCACGTGCTCGGCACCTTGCCCACCCTGGCCCTGGAGGCGAGCGCGAACGTCGTCACGCCGGTACTGGCCTGGGCCGGAGACGATGTCCCGGACGGCCCGGCACAGCACTGGCACAACCGCGAGACCCAGTCGACGCACTGGGTGCCCCGCAGTCACCTCGTGGACCCGGAGAATCGCACCACCGTGACGTACGAGGAGCGCTGGACAGGGCCGGGATTCCGGCTCGACGGCGTCCATGTCTGGGCTTCACCGCCCATGTCCTGGACCGGCTGCTCGACGAACTCGCATGGAGCCGCCCCTGGGACACGTCCCGCCGATACACCCTTACCGAGAACTGATCTCATCCACATCTCGCGCCGCAGGCGTCCGATCATGTCTTGTCGGAGGTGACCAGGCTTTTCGCGATCAGCACGGCCTTCTCGGCCTTTGTCGATCTTTTCCCAGGCCGGAGCACGTTCTGCGGGGGAATCAGAGGTGAATCGGCGGTCCCTTGCCTTGGTCGGTCACCGCGGTCGTGAGGTCACGCAGAGCCTGCCGGACCTCAACGGCCCCGCGCCGTCACGGCCTTGTTCCCACAGGCCGTGACGGCGTGCCAGGACGAGCGCGCCAGCAAGCCGACCAGACGCCCGTGCATCCCCTTCGTGGCTGAGGTGGGTGAACTCGGCGACAGGGCACCGGGCTGCGGCGGGGTGCCTGCGGTCACGCCAGAGGCGGGTCAGGCCGACATGGCGGCGGGCTGCTGTGCGGCGATCTTGAGGGACTCGCCCATGGTGAGGAAGGGCGACCAGGCGCGAGCCAGCCGTGCCACGGTGAAGCCGGCCTCCAGGGCGTAGCCAGCGGCGACGATGATCTCGCCGGCCTCGTCGCCGACGATGTGGACGCCCAGCAGGCGGCCCGTCTCACCGTCGGAGACCAGCTTGACCATGCCGTGCGGACGGCGGCTGACCATCGTCCGCCCGATGTGTGCCAGGGGCAGGACACGGACCTCGTAGGGCCGATCGCTCTCACGTGCCTGCTCCTCGGTCAGGCCGACGCCTGCGGCGGCGGGTGAGGTGAAGGTGACGTGTGGCAGGTACCGGTAGTCCAGGGTGCCGGTCCCGTCGCCGTCGAAGGCGTTGGTGACGGCGAGTTCCGCCTGGGCGACGGCCACGTACTCGAACTGTCGGGCGCGTCCGGTCACGTCGCCGGCGGCCCAGATCCGCGGGTGGGCGGTGCGCTGGTGCTCGTCGACGACGACCTCTCCGGCAGGGCCGGTCTCCAGTCCGGCGGCCTTGAGGTCGAGCGGGTCCGTGACGGGCCGGCGGCCGGTGGCGACGAGGAGGCGCTCGGCGGACAGCGTGCTGGTGCCCATTCCGTCATCGACGGTGAGGACGATCTGGTCGCCGGAGGGTGCGACGCGCACCGGCGTGACACCGGTGCGGAAGGAAATGCCCTCGTCCGTGAGTGCCTTCTCCAAGGCGGCGGAGACGGCGGCATCCTCGCGCGGGGCGATGCGCGGCGCGATGTCGATGACGGTCACCGTGGCGCCGAGCCGCGACAGGATCTGCGCCTGTTCCAGTCCGACGGCGTTGGCGCCGACGACGAGAAGGGTCTCGGGGACGCGGTCCAGTTCCATGGCGGTGGTGGAGGTCAGATAGTCGACATCCGGCAGGCCGTCGATCGCCGGGATCAACGGTTCGGCGCCGGTCGCGATCAGTACGTGCTCGGCGGTGATCTCGGTGTGAGTGCCGTCCGCGTGCGCCACGGACAGCACGGGCAGTGCGCCGCCGGCGCCGCCGCTGAAGGAGGCGGTTCCCTGGAACATCTCGACGCCCCGGGCCTTGGCGAGGTCCGCGTCGGCGCCCGGCAGTCGGGCGATCATGCGGCGCTTGTCCTCGATCAGGGTGCGCATGTCCACGGGGCCCGCCGTGGTGGCGATGCCGGGAAAGCGCCCGGCTCCGGCGTCCGCGCGGGTCGCGGCGGCGGAGATCAGAAGCTTGGACGGCACGCAGCCGGTGTTGGGGCAGACACCCCCATACGCACCGCGCTCGACGAGGGCGACGGTCTTGCCGCGCCCCCGGGCGGCCATGGCGGCGGTGGCCGCGGCCGGACCGCTGCCTATGACGGCCAGATCGTAGCGGTGCGCGGAGGCGTGGGGGCTGGTGTCGTGCAGCGTGCTCATGAGGTGGTCCACTCATTCCCGGATCAGGACAGACAGACCTGTCTGTTCGCTTGAGTCTCGAAGGTAGACAGACCCGTCTGCTAACGTCAAATCCATGCCTTCCGCACCACTCCGCCGCCCCGCCCGTGACCGCATCCTGGACACTGCGGAGCAGCTCTTCTACACACACGGAATCCGTGCCGTCGGCGTCGACAGGGTGATCGCCGAAGCAAAGGTCGCCAAGGCCACGCTGTACACGCATTTCCGCTCCAAGGACGAGCTCGTCGCAGAGTGCCTGCGCCGTGATGCCGCGCGTGTCCGTGCCGGTCTGGCCGAGGCCGCCCGCGCGACAGCGCCTGGCCCCGCCCGCATCGGCGTGCTGTTCGACAGTGCGGCCGCGAGCGCGGCAGAGCCGGGCTACCAGGGATGCGGCTTCATCAATGCCGCAGCCGAACACCTGCCGGGCCCCGTCGGCGACATCATCGCCGCGCACCGTGCCGACCTGCTGGCCTTCCTCACGGAGAACATCGACCGGGAGACCGAGGGCGAGCGCGCCGCGGCCGCCCGCGTTATCCTGGCCCTCCTCGACGGAGCCAAAGTCGCCTCGATGTCCACCGGGCCCGCCGCCTTCACCGACGTCCGGCCGACAGCCGTCGCCCTGGCATGTCACCCCTTGCCGACTACCCTGCCGGAGTGATCCTCCGGCCCGGCGTGAGGTGAACGCGGCACGTTCTCGCTACGGGCGCCGCGCCGAGCGTGGCCCCGGCCCGCCATCAGAAGCCAGGTGCACGCCTTGAGGCTTTTCCAACCTCAGCTTGACGTCGCCAGGTGAAGGGCGAGCACGGCCTTGACCAGGTCGGTGATGCGGGTGGTGCTGCAGCGGAGCTTGCGCAGCAGGCGCCAGGACTTCAAGGTGGCCATCGCCTGCTCGCCGACCGCGCGGATCCTGGCGTGGGAGACGTTGACGGCCTTCTGGCCCGCGGAGAGCTTGTCCCAGCGGCCGCGGTACGGGACCCGAACGGTGCCGTCGGCGCCCTGGTATCCCTTGTCCGCCCAGCAGCGCGCGCCGGCCTCGGCCAGCGCCTCGATGACGCCGTGGGTGCGGGCGGCTTTGATGTCGTGGACCGCGCCGGGCAGGGCGGGCGAGGCCCACAGCAGACGGCCGAACGGGTCGGCGATGACCTGTACGTTCATGCCGTGGCGCTTGTGCTTCCCCGAGTAGTACGGGCGGTCGGCGGCGATCCGGTCGATGGGCAGCAGGGTGCCGTCCAGGATTACGAACGCCTTGCGCGCGGCAGTGCGGGCGGCCGCAGCGAGGTTCGGGGCGATGGCGGCCAGGACCTGCACCGCCTCGGCGACGTAGCGGTAGACGGTGGCGATCCCGACGCCGAATCCGGCCGCGAGTTGGGCGTAGGTGTGGCCGCAGCGCAGATGGGCCAGGACCAGCAGGGCCTGCCGGTCCGCGCTCAGCCGGCGCCACCGCGTGCCCCGCTCCCGGCGCCGGGCGGACAGCAGTCGGGAGAGGCGCCGCAGGGTCGAGCTGGACAGATCGATCCCCGATGGGTAGACAAGCACGTGAAGCTCCGGGCGGACAGGTTGCTCTTGGTCGACAACCCATCTACCAGGAGCTTCACCTCTTCCCGGACACCGCCTCCGCGCCAACTGACCAGCTCATCAACCAAGTTGGAAACGGCTCAAGGTGTGACTCATATGAGAACAGGCTAGAGGCCGGGGAAGGGTTCCCGCAGTCCCTCGAACGAGGGCCCATATCGAACGATTGTCACTCCGCAGTGATCACACAGGACGAGATCTCCGCCAGGGGGTACTGCAGCAGCAAAGGGGGGCTCGGGCTTCTCACCCAGAGGCGAGGGCGCTGCCGACGGGGGCTTGAGGCTGTTGCCGTCCATCTCTGGGCGGCCTGTACTCCCGCGCGCTTCACCGGGTTAGCGGGGGCGCCAGGTGCGGATGCCAGGAGGGAGGATCTGCGCATCCGCTTTGATGCGCCCGATGTCTATGAGCCGCTGGTAAAAGCGGCGGCGGTGACGTCACCGCCTGCGACATCCACGCGGCGCGCGACATCGGTGGCACATCGCAGCCGTCTCTGGGCGGAGCCGTGGGAGCGTTGTGGTCGGCGCGTTGGCGGATGCGGGCGCGTCAGCGCGACTGCCGTAAGGCGGCAGCTGTTCGGTCTCAAGGAGACGTACGGCGAAGCCAGGCGAGGCCCGTCCCCGCTATGTGTGGCGTCCCCCGTCACCGCCGCGTGCGAGGCCGCCCAAGGGTGTCCAAGTCAGGGCTGTCCTCCAGTGATCATCGCCGCGTGCCCAGCTCTTCACGACGTCGGCGGCGATGTCGTGGCCGTGCATGGCGTAGGGGGCAGGTACGCGGGCTTGGAAATGGGCGTGAGGTCCGCCTTCTCGGTACTCGACGAGGCAGCTGCTGTCTTCCTCGAGGCGCACCTGAATGTATTACTGCCCGTGGTCGCGCGAGTCGGTGCGTTCGATGATGAGGAAGCGGTGGACCAGGTTGAGTTCACTGAGGAGATCGTACAGCGTGTCCTCGTCGGGGTCCTCCCAGGTGTCCCCGTTCCAGGCTGTGGCGCGGATGTGGGTCATGGGCCCTCGTCGGCGCGGGTGACAGTCTGTTCGGCGAAGGTGAGCAATTCATCGGTGGTGACTTCGCGGCGGCCTGACGCGGTGTGCAGGGTGAGGGCGGGAGCTGTGCCGGCTTCGGCTTTCAGGACGTTGCCGAGGCGGTTCTCCCATTCGACCCAGCTTCCGGGAGCGCCCTCGAGCAGCGACAGTTCGTTCAGCAGGACGGGCAGGGGGGCAAGGCCGCGGTCGAACCCGATGCTGTGGCTCTTGGTGCGCTGGTTGTCGTAGCGCATCCTCAGGAAGGGGGCGGGCTCACGGTCGAGCTTGGTCGGCTGGAGTGCGTAGCGGAACAGGTGGACCGCTTCGTCTTTGGTCTCTGTTCCGGAGAACTCGCATCGGTAGCCGGGGAAGAGGGTGTAGGTGGCCTTATAAAGGTCGGGGTCGTCCTGGGCGTGGTTGTCGTGGACGTCGGGGCTGACGGCGGCGACGGTGTCGAATTCCCAGCCGGGGCAGGAGAACCCAGCGAGTGCCACGAGCGGCTGGCCACTGCCGACGATCCGTGTGCTGTGCTCGCGGGCGAACTTCAGGACGGCGCGGGCCAGGGTCGCGTCGTAGCGGCCCATCACGCGCATTTCCAGCAGATGCTCGTGGTCCGGAGTGAGGATGGCGTCGAAGTTGAAGATCATCCGTGACCAGTGCCAGGCGTCGGGCAGGCCGTCGATGGGGGCGACACCGGGTTGGGCGGACACCTTCGCCGTCAGGTCCTTCATCTGTCTCTCTTCCTCGTCCTGGCCTGTGCCTGTTTGTTCCCTGCCGGGTCAGGAGCAGGAGTAGTTCGGACCGGTGTCCTGCCGGTAGGTCGCCGTCATGCGTCCGCCGCCGCTGGAGTTCTCGCTGCGCGTCATCGGCACCATGTTATTGGTGTCGTTGTAGTAGTCGTTGCGGGTGGCGCGGTCGGTGTTGTATCCGGTCTGGTTCCAGTGGTCGACGACCGGGTGCATGTGTTCGTAGGTCAGCTGGTCGCTGGGTACCGGGTTGCCGTTCGAATCGAACCAGTTCAGCTGGTCACGGGGGATGCGCTGGCCGGCGCTGGGGTGCCCGGCAGGGTAGACGGGAACGCCGCCCTGCTGCTGCCCTTCCACGGTCCATTGCGCGGCCATGGCGTCATGGGTGGACTGTCGGTAGCTGCTGGGGTACTCGGTGTCGCGGTTGTGCTGGATGATGGGCGAGTTAGGGTCCCGCATCCACCGGCCGCCCGGGCCGTTGATGGCCGGCATGAGGCCGAGCGGGTCGGCGATGGTGAGGGGGTTGTCGACGTAGGTGTAGTCGTTGGGGGCTGCGGCCAGGCCGAGGGGGTCGTGGCTGACGTAGCGGGCGGTTTCCGGGTCGTAATACCGGAAGTAGTTGTAGTGCCAGCCGGTCTCGGCGTCGGCGTACTGGCCGGGGAAGCGCAGCGGGCAGTGTGTCGTCGAGCCGTCGGAGGAGCCGGGCAGGGGCAGGCCCCAGATGGTGGTGCGGATTCGCCAGGCAATGGCGCCGTCGGGAGTGATGAGTTCACTCGGGGCGCCGGACACGTCGGTGACGACCGCGTGGAAACGCGGGGCGCCGTCGGGGCCGCGGTCGACCTGGGTGAGCGGGCGGTGGGTGCCGGAGTGGTAGTCCCAGGTGGTTACGGTGCCGGTGGCGGTGACCTGCTCGGCGAGTCGGGTGCCGTCCCAGCTGAAGATGGTCTCCTCTGCGACGCGGCCGTCCGCGATCAGCCTTCGCTTGGCGGTGCGGCGGCCAGCGGCGTCGTATTCGTAGGTCCACTGGGCGCCGTCGGCGGTGATGACGCCGGTCAGTCTGTCGTCGCTGTTCCAGGTGAAGGTGCTGGTGCGGGTTTGGCCGTTCAGCAGACGGGTGTGGCGGCGGATCAGCCGCCCGTTCGCGTCGTACGTGTAGGTGGTGCGGCCTGACCGGTGCAGGCGGCCTGCGGCGTAGTCACGGACGGGCTTGGCTTGGCCGTCGGCGCCGGGCGTGTCCGCGCGGGTGAGGTTCCCCGTGGTGTCATAGACGTATGACTCGCTCCAGTTGTGGGCTTCGACGGCGGTGATCCGGCCGGCGGGGGTGAGGTCGAAGCGTCGCGTGCCAGCGTTGTCGCGGATGTCGGTGAGGAACCCGTCCGGGCGGTAGGTGTACTGCCGGTGCTGCAGGAGTTCGGTGCCGCGGACGATCCGTTGGGCGCCGAGCCGGCCGACCGGGTCCCAGTCGTGGGCAAGAGCGAGGTCGGGGCCGAGACCGCGCAGAGTCTCACGGCCCGTGTCGTCGAAGGTGAAGTCCAGGCGGTGTCCCTCGGTGTCCAGGGCAGTGGGGCGGCTGGCGGCGTCATAGGTCCAGGTGGAGACGGTTCCGGACGGGGTACGTCGCGAGGTGCGCCGGCCCAGCGCGTCGTAGGTCCAGGTGGTGGTTCGGCCGTTGATGCTTTCGGAGAGCTTGCGACCGGCCAGGTCGTAGGTGTGCTCCACCGTGGTGGTGGCGTTGGCGGAGCGCAGCAGGCTCCCGGCCAGGTCGTAGGTGTAGGTGCTGATGCCTTCGGCCGAGTGTGGGAGTGTCTGCGGAACGGGTATCTCCAGGCCCGTCGCGCGGCGTGCGATCCACGCGGCCGCGCAGGCCCCGACGTTCGCCGGATCGATCCGCCCCCACCGCCAGGCCCGCTACATCCCGGGCAACCCCGCCCTGACCGTCTACGGCAGCCCGCGCTCCCTCCTGACGTGCGTCTGCAACCGGGACCGGGCGTTGTGCCACCGGCTCGACGCCGTCGACGCCCCTCGGCTGGACCGATGCGGGCCGTCGTGCGCAAACAGCGCTGCACGCACCGACCGTCATGCCGAGCAGTTCCTGCAGCACGCTCAGGCCCTGGGGAAGCAGGCCGCCTCCGAGGTGCTGCCCGGGCCGCTCGCCGACCGGCCGGCCCGGCGCACTGCGCGACTGCGGGAGCTGTCCAACCGCCGTATCAGGGTCGAAAGCACCTGCAGGAGCCGCACGCACGAGCCCAGCCCTTGACGAGCGCGATCGCATCCGCGCGGCGACGGACCGCGTCCTGGGCGGCACGCCCGAGCGCTCGAACGGCGCGCTGACGATTGCCGCGCTCGCGGCCGAGGCTCAGGTTCCCTGGAACGCACTCACCCAGCGCCACACTGACCTGAGGAGCGAGTTCCGCGAGAAGATCTGTGCCCGGGTCGAAATGCCGGACAACGAGAAGCGGCTGCGCCGGCAGTTGGCCGACCGTGCCGACGTCGGCCGGGTCCCGCCGGCACAGCCGAGGCCCGGCGGCAGCCCGTATCCGGGGCCGCCGGGCCTGAGGCGGCCGTCCGATGCCGGGTCCGGTTCCAGCAGGCGTACCGCGAGCAGGCACCGGGACGACGACGGCGTATCGAAGCTGGTCTCGGGGTCGGCCTCCGCGGTTCAGACGGGGGTGTTCTCGTCGGGGACGAAGGGGGCTCCGTGGCCGGGGACGATCAGGGCGGGCTCGAGGGCGAGGATCTTGCGGCGGGAGGCACGCAGGCCCTCGTGGTCGTCGGAGGTGGGGTCTTCGGCGGGGCCGTGGACGCTCCACCAGGCGTGGGTGAGGACGACGGTCCCTTCGGCGGTTTCCGCGACGGTGGAGATGTCCTGGGGAGTGTGGCCGGGCGTTTCCATCAAGCGGATCGAAGGGGAGAGCCGGTATCCGTCGGCGGGCCGGTCGTACCAGAGGTCGTTGTGGTAGGCGGCCCAGACGTCGTGGGCGCGCGCGTTGGGGAAGAGGGCGGCGTTGAGGGTGTGGTCGGGGTGGTGGTGGCTGAAGACCACGTCGGTCACCTGCTCGGGGCTGATTCCGGCGGCGGCCAGCGGGTCGAGGATGAGTCTGCGGTCCTCGACCATGCCGGGGTCGACGACGACGATCGTGTCGCCGTCGCGCAGGAGGCAGACGGTCGAGGCGACGTGCCACGGCTTCTCGCGGCCGTCGCGGTCCGCATTGCGGGCGTCGAGGCTGTCGTAGCCGGTGGTCAGCAGGGTGAATGTGGCCGTCATGGGAGGTGATGGTCCTTCGTCGATCGTGGGGAGTGGCCGGGTGGAAAGCGAGGTGTGCCGTCCATGCCGGGGCTCGAGGGTGTGCGAAACCGCGCCCCGGCGCGGTTCGGTGAACCGGCGGCGGGGCGAGGGCGGCCGGACTCAGCCGGCGGTGTTCTGCGTGCGGCGGGCGTAGGCGCGGGCGGCGCGGGCTCGGTCGCCACAGCGGACCGAGCACCATTGGCGGCGCCCGGCGCGGAGCAGATAGCGGTTGCAGGGGGTGGAGGGGCAGGCCGTCAGCCGTTCGGCGTCAGGTCCGGTGAGCAGGTCGGCGGCGTCGGCGGCGAGGATGCCCAGGGCCTGGTCGACGATCTGGTCGATGGGGTGCGGGGCAGTGCGGTGCATGCCGCGGACGGAGTCCCAGCCGAGCGGGGAGGCGGTGGGGACCCGGGTGAGGGCGTCGTTGACGGCGGCCAGTGCGGTGGCGGGGGCGGGGTGGCCGCCGACCTGGGCGGCGAGCAGGGCGCGTACCTGTTCGCGCAGGGAGCGCAGGCGGGCCGCGCAGATCTCCTGCAGCCCGGCGTCCGCGGGGGCCAGGTTGTGGTCGACCAGCCACTGATTGGCGCCGGATGGGGTTCCCAGCATGTCGAGGAACTGGCCGCCCGGCAGGGCGATGGCGCTGTTGGCGAGGTCGAGCGCGGGGTAGTGCTCAGCGCCCGGTGCCGGCGGCAGCCCGGTGCCGACGGCTTCGACGGTATCGATCTCACTCACACATCTCACGTTACAGCTTGCCTTCATCCGTGACAAACCCCTATGGTCACGGATGTAGGTCAATCTATCCGTGAGGTTATTTCGTCATGACAGCAACCGGCGCGTCCAGCGAGCAGGTCCCCGTCCGTGTCCTCGGCGGTCCGACCGCACTCATCGAGTACGGCGGGCTGCGGTTCCTGACCGACCCGACCTTCGACGCCCCCGGCACCTACCCGTCGGGCCTGACCAAGACCGCGCCCGCCTCCGCCAGGCCCGCTGACCTGGGCCGAATCGACGTGGTGCTGCTGTCGCACGACGAGCACGACGACAACCTCGACGCCTCGGGCCGGGCCCTGCTCGCCGATGTCCCCCTCACCCTGACCACGCCCAGTGGCGCAGGCAGGCTGGGCGGCACCGCACGCCCCCTGAAGGACTGGGAGTCCATCGAACTCGACCGCCCCGGTGGCGGCACGATCACCGTCACCGGCGTTCCGGCCCTGCACGGCCCCGGGACGCGCGAGGACCTCGAACCGGTCGTCGGCGAGGTCGTCGGTTTCGTCCTGAGCGGTGACGGCCTGCCCACCGTCTACATCAGCGGCGACAACGCCCAGCTCTCCCTGGTCCGCGAGATCGCCGGCCGTTTCGGCCCGGTGGACACCGCCGTCCTGTTCGCCGGCGCGGTCCGCACTCCCCTCTTGGACCGCGCGCTGCTCACGCTCGACAGCGCCCAGGCCGCCGAGGCCGCCCGCATCCTGGGCGCCCGCCGGATCGTGCCGGTCCACTACGACAGCTGGGCCCACTTCACCGAGGGCCGCGAGCGGCTCGTGGACGCCTTCACCACCGCCGGGCTGATCGACCGCGTCGAACTGGCCTGACACCGAACGCCCTGGCCCCGCGGTGCGCCACGAGCGCACCGCGGCGGCCCCTTCCCCGGCCCGGCCACTCGCGCCAGGCCGGCGCACCGCAGAAGGAATCCCCGTGAACGACCCGATCAAGGGCACGGCCCGCGGCTCCGCTCCCGCGCCGCTGTCCGTCCTCGACACCGCCCTGGCCGGCCGCGGCATCAGCGCCGCCGACGCCCTGTCCGGCAGCATCGCACTGGCCGGACTCGCCGAGAGGCGCGGCTTCACCCGCTACTGGGTGACCGAACACCATTCCATGCCCGGCGTCTCCTCCTCCAGCCCCGCCGTCCTGCTGGCCCGGCTGACCGCCCACACCACGCGGCTGCGGCTCGGGGCGGGCGGAGTGATGCTGCCCAACCACCCCCCACTGATCGTCGCCGAGCAGTACGGCCTGCTCCAGGCCCTCGCCCCGGACCGGATCGACCTCGGTCTGGGCCGTGCCCCGGGCACCGACCAGGCCACCGCCGCCGCCCTGCGGCGAGGCCGCCCGGACGACGACGACTTCCCGCAACAGGTCGTCGAGCTGCTGCGCTTCCTCGACGACGACTTCCCCGAAGGGCACCCCTACCGCGAGCGCGTCTACGCCGTGCCCGGGCCGGGACAGGACAAGGAGAACGGTCTTCCGCAGGCGACCGGCCGCCCCTCGGTCTGGCTGCTGGGATCCTCCGGATACTCCGCCCGGCTCGCCGCCCACCTGGGCCTGCCCTTCGCCTTCGCCGCGCACTTCTCCCCCGATCACGTCGCCGCCGCCCTCCAGCTCTACCGCGACCGGTTCACCCCCTCAGCAGTCCTCGCCGAACCGTACGCACTGGCCAGCTTCGCCGTCATGGCCGCCGACGACGAGCACGAGGCCCTGCGCCAGACACGCAGCTACGCCCACAGCATGATGCGCATGCTCCACGGCAGGTCCTACCTCGTACCCACCCCCGACGAGGCGGCTTCCTACCGCTACACCGCCTCCGAGCAGCACGTTCTCGACCGCTGGACCAACAGCGTCCTGCACGGCACCCCCGATCGGGTCACCGCGCACCTCAACCGCCTGCACGAGGCAGCCCGCCCTGACGAGATCATGATCGCCAGCGTGGGCCACACCCCTCAGGCGCTCCTGCACTCGACCGAACTCATCGCCGACGCCTACACCCTGCCCTCCGCACCGGTCCTCGCGTCCGCGCGCTGAACCGGCCCCGCTGCCGGGCCGTGGGCGCAGGCCCCATCAAGCAGTCGGACAGGCAGCCACACCAGGCGCCGCAACACCACGCCCACCACCGCTGGGCTCGTAACGGAGACACCATGCACAACACTGCGACGACGCCCCCCAGCGGGCCGACGAACGCCCCATCGGCCACTCCTGCGCCTTCCATACCCGAGACGCAAAGACGCATCCTGGTCATCCTGCTGGCGTCCCAGGTCCTCAGCGGCGTGGGACTCGCGGCCGGTGTCACCGTTGCCGCCCTGCTGGCTCAGGAGACGCTCCACTCCACCACCCTGGCCGGGCTGCCCAGCGCCCTGCTCACCGCAGGATCCGCCCTCGCCGCCGTCCTCATCGGCCGTGTCTCGCAGAGCCGCGGGCGCCGCCCCGGCCTGGCCGCCGGCTACCTCGCAGGCGCGATCGGCGGTGCCGGAGTCGTCGCCGCCGCCGTCCTCGACAACCCGGCCCTGCTGTTCATCTCCCTCTTCCTCTACGGCGCCGGCACCGCCGCCAATCTCCAGGCCCGCTACGCGGGAGCCGACCTCGCCGCCCCGCGTCACCGCGCCCGCGCCCTGTCCACCGTCCTGGTCGCCACCACCCTCGGCGGCGTCGTCGGCCCCAACCTCACCGCCCCCGCCGGACACCTCGCCACCGCCCTCGCACTGCCCCCGCTGAGCGGCCTGTTCCTCATCTCGAGCGCCGCGTTCGCCCTGGCCGCACTGACCCTGCTGATCTGGCTGCGTCCCGATCCGCTCCTGCTCGCCCGCACCCTCCCCTCCGAGCCGGAGGCACCCGAGCGCACCGGCACCGGACCGGCACCCGACGTTCCGCAGCCCGCCCCACACGGCCGCCCCGGTCTGCCGCTGGGGGTGCTGGTGATGGTCCTCAGCCAACTCGTCATGGTCGCGATCATGACGATGACCCCCGTGCACATGCACGACCACGGCCACGGCACCGCCGCTTCCGGCCTCGTCATAGCCCTGCACGTAGGCGCGATGTACCTGCCCTCACCCCTGACCGGAGCGCTCACCGACCGCTACGGCCCCACCGCGACGGCCTCCGCCTCCGGACTGACCCTGCTGGCCGCCGGCATCCTCGCCGCCACCGCGCCGGCCGACTCCGTCCTCCTGCTCACCGTCGCTCTCATCCTGCTCGGCATCGGATGGAACTTCGGCCTCGTCAGCGGCACCACCATCATCACCAACGCCGTCCCCCTGGCCACACGAGCCAGGACCCAAGGCATGGTCGACGTCGCCATCGCCATCGCCGGAGCCACCGGCGGCATGGCCTCCGGGATCGTCGTCGCTGCGGCCGGCTACCCCCTCCTCGCCCTCACAGGCGCCGCCTTCGCCCTCGTCCTCCTCCCCGCGGTCATCGTCACCGCCCAGGAAGGCCCGCCTCACTCGGAACGCCGACAGGGCAGCACCGGACCCTGAGCCCGTCCAGATCCTCCGCAGCAACTGAACCGCCGGGCACGGGAGAGCTCCGTGCCACGGCGGCCGCGGCTACTCGCACAGGTCGGGGGCGGAGGCGACTGAACCCTTCGCCTCAATTGAGTTCAACACGCTGAACTTGACAGAGAAGTCGACGGAGACCCGAGCCCGAGACCCACCCCTCTCCGGACTTCGCCCTGCCTCACGGAACGTGGCGTCGGGCGTCACCGGCTCACTAGGGCCTCTCGTTCGGATCATGCCGGGCTCGCGGGGCCTGGTGCCGTGCCTCGCCGCGTTGTCGTCGGTTGCCATGGCTTTCGCCATGGCGCCCTCCTCCGCCTTGCGATGCACGGCACCAGGTCCCGCTCCCTGATCCGACCTGATCCAAACGAAAGACCCTAGGGAGAGGAGCCGGGCGGGTGTGCGTCGCCCGCCGTCCTCGTCCATCCAGCGAATCGTTCCGATGGGGTGCAGGCCGGTCACTCCGGGCCGTCAGCCGATCCGTTCGGCCGGGGCGGCGATAACGCCCGAGGGGAAGTGGCCGGCTGTGCGTTCGTAGCGGCGGTGGAGTCGGCGGCAGCCGGCGGGATGGGCGGCACCACCTGCACGGTCCGTCTGAACTGGCCGGCGGGACCCTGCGGCCACTGGCGCCGCGCGAGCATCTCCTCACCTCGACGACGGACGTACTGGAACTCGTCGCCGCCTTCGCCCCCGCCGACGCGCCCGACTGGGCGGCCCCGTCCCGCAGACACGGCCGAACCTCGTACCGGTCGCAGATCAGCAGACAGGGGGTGTGGCGCATCACCGCCTGCGTGATGCGCCACACCTCGTGGCCAAGAAGCCGGTTCAGACGGCGGACCAGGCGTCGTCGACGGGGATGATCGCGCCGTTGACGTTGCTCGCGGCGTCCGACGCCAGAAAGACGATGACCGCAGCCTGCTCCTCGGGCCGGGACATCCGGCCGAGGTTCACGAAGTACGGGCCGATCGTCGCCGGGCCGTGGGCGGTCCGGTCGGCGTCCACGGTGATGGCGGTCGCGGTGCCTCCCGGGCAGATGGCGTTGGCGCGGATGCCCTGCTTGCGGTACATCACGGCGAGGTTCTTCGTCAGCCCCACCACGCCGTGCTTGGAAGCGGTGTACGCGGCTCCCGCCGCGCTACCGCGCAGGCCGGCCTCGGAGGCCGTGTTCACTATGGCGCCCCGGCCGGCGGCCAGCATGTGCGGCAGCACGGCACGGGTGAGCAGGAACGGGGCGGTCAGATTGACCCGCAGTACCCGCTCCCACTCGGCGTCGCTCACGTCCGCCACCGCCGACATGCGGTCCATGATCCCGGCGTTGTTCACCAGTACGTCCACGCCACCGAAGCGCTCCACTGCCGTCGAGGCGACCTGGTCCACGACCGACTGCTCGCCCAGATCGCCGGCGACGGTCACGGCGGTGCCGCCCGCCCGCTCCATCTCCTTCACGACCGCGGCCGCTGCGTCCGTGTCGAGGTCCGCCACGACCACGCGGTCACCCCGCGCGGCGAAGGCCAGGGCGGCGGCCCGCCCGATCCCCGATCCGGCGCCAGTGACGATGACGCTCCGTCCGTTCAGGCCGTCGGTCATGCGAGCTCCGTCCAGAAGGTGTCGTCGCAGCTGACTCGTGTCCGTCGCACCAGCACCCTACTATTTATTGTCTCTCAGTGACATAAAGTCTTCGGGGGACAATGCGGCACCGAGTGTCTCGAAGTCGCCGGAGGGGCGCATGACCACTGCACGCGGGCGGCCGGGACGGCCGCCGCTGACCGAGGAGCGCAGGGCCGCCGTGCGACTGGAGATCGCCCACGCCGCGGTCGAACTGTTCGTCGCCCAAGGAGTCACCGCGACCACAGGTGAGCAGATCGGCCGGGCGGCGGGCGTCTCGGCGCGGACCGTCTGGCGCTACTTCCCCACCAAGGAGAGCTGTGTACGGCCGTTGTTCTCGGCCGGCATCGACATGGTCGCCGCGGCACTGCGGCGCTGGCAGCCCGGCCGATCCCTGGAGCAGGCATTCGACGATCTGTGGACCGTCGACTCGCGCCTCCCCGGGCTGGACATCGGTGCCCTGCTACGTCTGACCCGTACCGAACCCGGTCTGCGCGCGGTCTGGCTGCAGACCCACGACGAGGCGGAACCCGCCTTCGCCCGCGCCCTCGCCGAACGTGCCGGCCTGCCTCCCGACGACGCACGGCCGGCGATCGGGGCCGCCATGCTCAACGCCGCACTGCGTGCGGCCGTGGAGCACCACGCCTACCGTACGACCGACCCGGGCAGCGACCGCGAGGAGGCTCTCGCCGATCTCATCGGCAACCTGCGCACCGCTGTGGCCATGACCTCGGCCGGTCTCCTCTGACGTCACGGCCGGAACAGGCACGTCGTCCGAGCCGCAGCCGGCCGGATCGCACACCTCCCAGCCGTGGCGCCCGCTCGTCCCGGCGTCCGGGACGCGCTCGTGCACGCCCCGGCGGCTCCGAAGGCGTCGGCACGGTCCGCCAACCGCTCGACCCCCTCGTCCGCCGGCTGCGTCCCGGAACGGCTCGACGGCCGGAGTCTCCCCTCCGCCATCGCCCGACCGCCCCGACCGGCCAGGGCCCCGCTCCCGGTGCCCCGCCGGCAGTGGCGTCCGCATCGGAGGAGGGGACGAACACGATGTCACGGTGCCGCCGGCGCGGTGAGGGCACCCGACGCAAGCGGCAGGCGGAGGTACCCTCCCGGCGTGATACGAGCCCTGTCTGACGAGAAGCGGCCCGCCAACCGCGGTCGCAGAGCTGCCGCCGGGAACCGGGCCGCTCTCATCGCCGCCGCCCGGGAGATCTACGCGGAGCAGGGACTGGACGCTCCGCTGTCCGCGATCGCGCGCCGCGCCGGCGTAGGCCAGGGAGTGCTGTACCGGCACTTCCCCGACCGGGCCGCCGTGGCGGCCGCGGTGCTGGAGGAGAACGTCCGGCAGATCGAGCAGGTCGCGGCGGCGGACGGCGCGGACATCGCGCGGGTCCTCGGTGCGCTGACCTGGCATCTGACCGAGTCGGCAGCCTTCGTGGGCATCTTGCACGCGGAGGGGGCGGTGAGCCACGCGGGTGTCCCCGCCTACGCCTCTGCGCTGTCGACGCGAGTGGAGCGGGCCGTGCGGGCGCGACTGCCGGACGGTCATCGGCTGGCCGCCCACCCCGACGACTTGATGCTCGCCGTCGCCATGGTGGCGGGTGCCGCCACCGGGCCCACTCGTGAGCACCGGGAACACAGGGCACGCGCGGCCTGGCGGTTGCTCGGTGTCGAGGTGGGACCAGTGCGGCCGGTCCAGGAGTGAGCGCCGCGTGGGGGTCAGCCGCCGTTGGACTGCCGCACTCCCCGCGCCAGCGCGTCAAAGGCGTACAGGTAGCCCCCACCCGGTCCGCTGACGGTCATGTACGCCCGCTTCCCGCCGGGGACGATGGCCACGTTGGTCGCTGATTCCAGCCCCTCGGCGGCACGCGCCGGGACCTCGACGGTCGCCAGGCGTTCGCCGTTCCTGCTGTAGACCGCCATCGCGGGCCGGCCGTGCAACCCCTGGTACAGGTTGCCGTCCGCGTCCACCGCGATCGAGTCGGTCTGCGCGATGCCGGCGTCGACCCGCAGGGCGGTGTGCCGCGAGGCCACCGCGCCTCCACCGTCCAGGAGGAGGTAGGAGACGCGATTCTGCGTGAGCTCGCTGACCCACAGCCCGCGGTAGTCCGCCTCGAAGGAGATGCCGTTCGGCGCGGCGAGGCCGTCCACCAGGACGGTGGCGCCCTTCCCTTCGCGGTCGATCCGCACCACGCGTCCCTCGGCCTCGCCGTCGGACATGCCGCGTGAGTCGCTGACGTACAGGTTGCCCTCCCGGTCGAAGGCGATGTCGTCGGGGTTCATCGGCGCGCCGTCCACGTCGCCGGTGAAGAAGGGCCGCAGGTCGCCCCCGTCCGGGGCGAGGCTCACGATGTCGCCGTGGGAGAAGTCGGTCAGGTAGATCCGCCCGTCGTAGGGACTGAACTGGGCCGAGGTGTAGGCACCCCGGTCATCGGTGTGGAACCGTTCCGACCTCTTCCTCCGGACGTCCACGCGGAGCACTTTCGGTTCGCCGGCCGGGGCGGTCACGTCCACGACGAGCAGCCTGCCGTGCTTGTCGAAGACCGGTCCCTCCAGCAGGGTCATTCCGGTCCGCTCGTGAACCGTCGTCAGCCGCATGACCTGCTGCGCACGGATCGTCCTGTTCTCGCCGTGGGCGGCCGCCGCGGAAGGCCCGACCTGCGCGCCGCACCCGGTGAGGCCCAGCAGGCCCAGAACGGTGAGTCCGGCACAAGCCCTGAACGGCAGTCGTCGCATGCGAATCACTTGTCCTGTCCGAAAGCAAGCGGAAGTAACCCGACAACAACCGGACAGCACTGTCCGGTTGTTGTTACGGTAATGCATGGCTGCCCAAGACCCGTGCGACTGCTTCGAGTTCAGAACAAGGCGGCCCCACTGCTGCGACCGGAAGGAACGAGGCCCCCACGTGGCACATTCGCAGGATCTGCCCCCTGGGACGCTCAGCGAACTCAGGCAGCGTTACCGGATCGAGCGGGAACGGCGTGTGCGCCCCGACGGCGTCCGGCAGTACCTCGGCGCCGAAGCGGAGTTCGGTTACTACGCCGACGACCCCTACGCGGGCGAGACGGCTGAGCGCGCGCCGGTGGGGGACGGGGTGGACGCCGTGGTGGTCGGCGGCGGCTTCGGCGGCATCCTGGCGGGAGCACGACTGCGGCAGCAGGGCATCGGGCGCGTCCGCGTCGTCGAGAAGGGCGGCGACTTCGGGGGCACCTGGTACTGGAACCGGTACCCGGGCATCCACTGCGACATCGAGTCGCACGTGTACCTTCCGATGCTGGACGAGACCGGGTACGTGCCGCGGTGGAAGTACGCCCCCGGCGAGGAGATCCGCCGGCACGCGGTGCGGATCGCCGAGAAGTTCGACCTCTACGCGGACGCCCTGTTCTCCACGTCCGTGACCTCCCTCTCCTGGGACGAGACCACCGAGACGTGGATCGTGACGACCGACCGGGGTGACAGGTTCCGGGCCACCTACGTGATCACGGCCACCGGAACGCTGTCGGAACTGAAACTGCCCGGCATACCCGGCATCGAGACATTCCGGGGCCACACCTTCCACACCTCGCGCTGGGACTACGCCTACACGGGCGGCACTCCGGACGGGGGTCTGACCGGCCTCGCGGACAAGCGCGTGGGTGTCGTGGGCACCGGGGCCACCGGCGTCCAGGTCGTCCCGAAGCTGGCCGAGGACGCCGAGCACCTCTACGTCTTCCAGCGCACCCCCTCCACCGTGGACGTGCGCGCCAACCGCCGCACCACCGCCCGGGACGTCGGCGCCGACCGCCACGGCTGGGCACGCGAACGCCGCGACAACTTCCTGCGCGTCACCTCGGGAGAGGACGTCGAGCAGGACCTCGTCGCCGACCGGTGGACCAGGTCGGCCCTCCTCCTGGAAAAGCTCCTGCCGAGCTTCCGCCGACAGGGCGACCGAGCGGCCTTCGAGGCGGCCTACGAGATCGCCGACGCCCTCAAGATGAACGAGATCCGCGCCCGCGTCGAGCAGATCGTCACCGACCCGGACACCGCCGGGAAGCTCAAGCCCTGGTACCGGTACGCGTGCAAGCGCCCGACCTTCTCCGACCTGTACCTCCAGGCGTTCAACCGGGACAACGTCACCCTCGTCGACACCGCCGACACGCACGGCATCGAGCGGATGACCGAGCGCGGCGTCGTGGTCGGCGACACCGAGTACGAACTCGACTGCCTGATCTTCGCCACCGGCTTCTCCGTCGGGGTCTCCGGCATCCACTCGGGCCGGCTGCCCGTGCACGGCCGTGGCGGTATCCGGCTGCAGGAGGCGTGGGCCGAGGAGGGACCGCGGACGCTGCACGGCTTCACCTGCAACGGTTTCCCGAACCTGATCCAGTTGGGCGGGGTCCAGAGCGCCAGCAGCGTCAACTACACGCACGTGCTGGACGAGCACGCGGTCCACGCCGCGGCACTCGTGGCGGCGGCCGAGGCGGGGAACGCCGTGATCGAGCCGTCCCGGGAGGCCGAGGACGCCTGGCTCGCCGTGCTGTCCGAAGGCGCACCCGATCACGCGTGGTTCCACGCCGAGTGCACCCCCGGCTACTACAACGCCGAGGGGCGCGGCCGGCCGAACGGCCCCACCGCCTATCCCCATGGTGCGTTCGCCTTCCACCACCTGCTGAAGCGATGGCGCGAGGAGTCCATGGGCGAGGTCCTGCGCGCCAGGACGGCCACGCAGCCGTAGTGCCGCGGCCTTCACGGACCGGCCGTCGGCGACCGTGCCGCTCACGGGGCTGTCCGCGAGCGGCACACGGCGCGATGCGGAAGGGGTGGCGCCGTGGGACCGACGAGCGGCCGAAAGGGACCACGGGGCATCTCGCTTCTTCGCCACCGCAGGGGGACACGCCGTGCTCCGGTTCTCAGGGCGCGGGGTTACGGGGCTGCCCTCGCCCGGCACCGACCAGCCCTGCGTCAGGCCGGCACGAGCGTCCCGGTGCGTGTCCGCTCCACCCGCCCCCTCCCCCGCCGGTCCGCTCCGGGGGCGCGGGGCAGGAGACGTACCGGTCACGCGCGTCCGCCCCCCGACGGCTCATCGCGCGGCCGGCACCGGACCGCGCGGACCGCCGGAACGATGGCATCGCCTGCTCGCCGGCCGACGGGGCGTCGCCGGCGCGGTTGGTGACCTGCCCGGTGAGCGTGCTCTCCGGCGTTCCAGCCAATTCCCGGCTCAGGACACCAGGTCCTCCCCGGCGGCCCCGGCGCCCCCGCCGATCCTGTCTCTGCTCGCCCCGAAGCGGCCCTCACCGCCTTCGGCGTCGTCGACCATGCTGATCCAGTGCTCCGGCGCGAGCGTGCGGCCCCGGCGACGTCCTCGGGGGCGTGGGCATCGCTGCCGCTCCGCTCTGTTACTCGCCTCGTTCACCGGTCGCCCCACTCCTCCGCCCGTTCGCCGTCCGTGCCGGGGGGCGGCAGTCCGAGACCTTCCCGGAGCCGTGCGGCGAGGCTCGCCGCCGCCCGGGGGTCCGTCGCCTCCGCTACCAGCAGGGCGGCGAGCCGGCACACCGCGTCGCGGAAGGCCTCCGCGGCGTACCGCCAGTCCGCGAGCGCGGAGGCCGGTTCGCCCGGCAGGAGCAGCCCGATGGCCGTGTCCCACGCCCGGGCGGCGTTCGGGTCCGGGGTCGCGTTCTCGAAGTCGGTGAAGGCCGAGCGCCAGATCCGGCGCGACGCCGCGGCCGCGACGGCGTCGAGGGCTTCCGGCCACGGGCCGGGGCGGGCCAGCAGCAGCCGCACCTGGTCGAGCGGTGCCAGTCCGCTGCCCCGCACGCCTCCGCCGAGCTGCGCCTCGACGTCCATTCCGGGAGTGATCCCGATGCCCGCATCCCTCAGTTCGTCCAGGGTGACGATCTCGGCGCCGGTGAACCCCGGCGGGTCGCCGGGCAGGTCCTGCGCGCTCACCCGGCCGGCGAACCACCGGCGCCGGACCTCCTCGGACGGCGGCGCGGCGGGGGCGGTGGGTCCCGCGGCGTCGGAGGGACTCAGCCGGCCGGTGCGTGCGGCGTGCAGCAGGTGGGCCAGGGAGCCGGCGGTCAGCGACCGGTCCCAGCCCTGCCGGGCGGCGTACCGACCGACGACGTGCCGGAGCTCATCCCAGGTGAGCAGACCGGGGTCGGCGTTGCCGGCCGCCTGAAAGCGCAGCTCTTCGAGGGCGCCGAAGCCCTCGATCAGCCCGTGGAACTCCGCCTCGCGGTCGGGGTCGGAGTCGATGTGCACGCCGTGGGTCTGCCGCAGGGCCCGCACCCAGTGCAGGGCGCGGTCGGCTCGGCCCGGCAGCCCCTCGCGCAGTCCGCCCAGGTCGGCGAGCGCGTCGAGGGCGTCGGTCCCGGGCTCGGGGAGGAACTCCCCGATGTGGCCCACGGGGTTGTCCGGGTCGTCGTACACGAGCAGGCGCGGCGGCAGGCCGCCCTCGGCCTCGCTCGGCGAGATCTGCCGGTCCACGGTGAAGACGGTGCGGCGGATCTCGTTGGCGACGTACTGGGCGGAGGAGGGGTGGGTGAGCAGGTCCTGGTCGGCGCGCGTCATGGACAGCTCGCAGAGCAGCAGCCACACCGGCTTCTCCGGAGACAGCGCCCGCAGGCTCCCGCGCCGCGCCAGCATCCGGCCCAGCTGCCGTGGATGGAGAGCCTGGTTGGCGCCGGTGCTGCGGCGGGGCACGGTGGTGCGTCCGCTGTCGCCGTGGCCGACGACGACGTAGGAGTCGGCCAGGACCCGCGGCAGGGGCAGCAGGCCGCCCTGCCGCCCGGCGTACACACCGGGCAGCCCTTCCTCGACATTGGTGTAGTGCTGGATGCCGGACACCACCCGCAGGGCCTCCTCCCGCATCGCCATGTCGTGCGCGTCGAGGAAGGCCCGTCCGGTCAGGGTCCGCCCGTCGACCGTGACCAGCGGGTACGAGTGGATGTCGGCATCGGGGAAGACGGTGCCGTTCGCGGCCCTGACGGTGGCCGCCGGGTCGTCCGGGACCAGTCCCGGGTCGGCGGGGACCCAGGTCCCCGCCGGTTCGCTCCCGGCGGCCGGCGTGGCCAGGACCGGCACCCGGCGGCCGTCCGGGGCCCTTTCGAGCCGCAGGTCGCCGTAGGTGAACCAGGTGCGGGCGCCGGTGCGGTCGGCGACCACCCGTGCGAGGGCCTCGTTGCGGCCGTCCTCCTCCCCGACCAGGACCACCACGGGCACGTCCGGCCGCCGCCCCGGGTCGTGCAGCACCAGTTCGGCGAACTCCTCGTCCGACACCGGCTTTCCGTCCGCCAGCACCATGCCCTCGGCGTTCCGTTCGGCCAGCACCGCGTGAGCGGCGGGGCCCCAGGGCGCGGGGCGAACGCCCCCGGGATCGGCGACTACGTCCAGGTACAGGTGGATGTCGGGACGTCCGGTCCAGTTCCTGCCGTGCGGCACGCCGTCGGCCCCGCTGAGCACGGACTGCTGCGCATAGCCCTGCCGGGTCAGCCCGTAGGCGGCGACGGCGTCCAGGCTGCCGCCGCGGCCGCGGCGGTGGGCACTGCTCACGAGGGTCAGGGCGTCGTAGTGCAGGGCCGCGTCCACCGGCGCGTCCGGCGCCAGGTGCAACAGCGTCCGGGTGATGCCGTCCAGATCCAGCGGGCCGCGGCCGAAGCGCGGGTGCCGGGCGCGTGCCGCTTCGACCACGCGCAGGGAGTTGAACAGCCCGGTGCGCAACTCCTGCGGGAGCGGCCGGGAGCCGAAGGTGGTGTCGACGAGTGCCCACAGTTCCTGAAGACGCCGCTGGACCGCGCTGTCGGTGGGCGGCGGTGCGGCGGCGGGCCGCGCCGCCGGCTCCGGAGTGGGGGACGGCAACGGCGCGGGGGTGTGCGGCTGCGGCGCGTGCGCGCCGGTGGTGCCGTCCCACAGGGCGCGCACGGCCACGTAGGAGCCACTGCCGTCGCCCGGGTCGCCCTCGGCGGCGTCCCACAGCGCGCGGGCGCGGGCCAGCGCCTCGTTCTCCACGTCGGTGGCCTCGACGGGGTTGACGTCCGCGGGACGCGCCCCGCGGGGACGGGCGGGTTCGACGCTGCGCGGGTGGCGGGCCCGGGGCCGGGGGCCCTCGCCGTACAGCCGTCGCAGCAGGGGGTACAGGGCGGGCTGGCGGGTGCGCACCCACTCCGGGCCGGCGTTGTTGCGGGGCAGCCCGGTGTAGGGGTCGTTGCCGCCGTTGGCCATGAGGTAGACGTTGGTGAGCTGGGCGAAGAACTCGAGTTCGTCGCGGCTGCTGTAGTTGGGGGCGCTGCGGCGGCCGTCGGCGTCGTAACCATGGAGGGGGCCGTCGGGCCAGTTGCCCGCCTCGCCGGCCCGTGCGGTGGCGCGGAAGGCGTCGGTGATGCGCTGCCGGTCGACGGCGTCCAGACCGTGCAGGTGGATGGTGTGGGCGAATTCGTGCAGGGTGGTCGAGTAGCCGTCGGGATAGGCGGACGTGCCGGTGCCGACGGTGGTGCGTTCGCCGAGCAGGTTCTCCTCGGTGACGGCCGCGGTACGCGTGCCGACACCGCGGACGCCGTCCCAGGGGCGGCCGTCGCCGGTGACGGCGCCCCGCAGGAAGCGGAAGGCGTCCAGGGAGGTCATGGCCTCGCCCCTGGGCACCACCACGACCCGCGAACCGCTCTTGAGCAGCCGTGCCGCGACGTCGGGGTCCCGCAGCAAGCGCGCGATCTGGGCACGGGCCCGGTCGCCGGCGGAGACGGGCTGTTCGACCCCGTCGGGCACCTGCGTCATGAGGCGCGCCGCGACCGAGGCGAACTCGGCCGGGTCGCGTCCGGCGCGCAGGGCGTCCACGAGCGCGGGGTCGGCGGCCAGCCGCTCGCGGTCCGCGGGCGGCAGCGACGCCAGCGCCGTGTCACGGTCGGCGGCGGACAGGCCGGGCAGCCGGGCGGCGAGCGCCCGGACCGGGTCCGCGGTCACCTCAGGACGGGCCCGCAGCCCGTCGGCCAGCGCGGTCAGCCCGGCGCGCAGCGCGGGCAGGTCGGCGTCGGTGACGCCGAGGACGCGCCACGTCCGTTCGTGGCGGGCGAGGGCGTCGGGGTCCAGGGCGGCGGAGTCGAGCAGTTCGCTGAGCCGTACGGCGAGGGAGGGGGCCGCGCCGGCGGGCCGCGCGGAGCGGTAGGCGTCCTCGCGCGCGAGGGCCGGCGTGACCGTACGGGGGCCGTCGGCGGGGGTGCGGTGCAGCGCCCACAGCAGGTCGAGGAGGTCGCGGCCGCGCAGCTCCGGGTCGGTTCCGGTGGCCAGGGCGAGGGCGGCGTCGGCCAGGGAGTCCGCGGGCCGCGGCACGGTGAAGCCGTCGACCGTGACCGTGCCGGAGGCCGGCCGGTCCACCGTCGTGACCGTGATGTCGACGCCGTCCACCGACAGGTCGAGGACACGGCCGCCGTTCGTGCCGGGCCGGACCCGCACCGTTGCTCCGGGCATCTCCCGTTCCAGTGCCCCGCGTATCCCGGCGACGGTGGGCGGGGTGGCCGCGGGCAGCCGGAACTCCACGGCGCCCAGCGGCCGGGACTGGCCGAACTGCACCCGGCCGCGGGCGGCTCCGGCCAGCACCACGGGGTGGCCGAGGCCGTGCAGCACGGCGCCGACCCGGCGCGCGACGTCCAGCTTGGCGCTGTCGTCGCCGGACGGCGTGTCCGGCCGGGGCGGGGAGTTTGCGACACCTCGGCCGGCCGGGGCGGCGGGGGCCGACGGCGGAGGCGGGGGTGCGGGCTCCGGCGGGGGCTGAGGCGGGGGGACGGCCGCGGCGGTCTTCACCTGGTCGGTCCGGACGGCGACACCCAGCCGGTCGCTGAACAGGGCCGCCACGTTGGTCAGCCAGTCGGCGGCCTCCGCGGCGTCCAGGTCCGGCCGGACCGCCTCGCTCATGTAGCGGCCCGACTTGTCGTTCACCACCCAGGAACGCAGTTCCCGGCTCCAGCGGAACTCGCCGGACACCCGGCTGCGGCCCGGCAGCGTCCGGCCGGCCGTCCCACCGCCGTCGTCGGCGAAACCGGCGGCGATGCCGGTGTGGCCCAGCCCGTCCAGCGTCCTGCGCAGCGCCTCCGCCGTCAGGTCGGGGTCCTTCTCCCGCATTCCCGCCAGCAGCGCGTCGAACTGCTCCGGCGTGATGATCCCGCTCAGGTCCTCCGTGCCGAGGATCACCCGCCCGTCATCGGTGACCGTGTACAGCCATACCGCGTCCCGGTTGCCGGTGACCAGCAGGCCGGGATCGACCTCGTCCAACGGCACCCACAGGGGGTTGAGCCGTACGTCGCCGTCCCGGTCGAGTTCCTCGTCCTTGATCCGCTTCGGGAGGACCGGGGCACCGAACCGGTCGCGGGCTCCGGCGTCACTGCCGTCGTAGTGGTCGACGCCGTTGTAGTAGACCTCCGTCTGCCGCGTGGCGTTGTCGGGCCCGACGCCGGCGACCCGTCGGGGGCCCGACGGGAGCGACCGCACCACGTCGACCCTCAGGTCGAACGCGTGCGCGAGGAGGGGCAGGAAGGCCTCCCCCTCCGGCGTCCCCCAGCGCCGCTCCCAGTTGACGACGGCGTCCAGGAGCGCGGGCAGTTCCGTGTCGTCCAGCGGCGCGGTGCTCTGCGCGTAGGCGGTACGCAGGAGACGGCCCAGTGCGGTGTCGTCGAGGTCGCGGGGCGCCGGCAGCAGGCCGTGCCGCTCGAGGTACTCGAACATGCGGCGCGGGCCCAGGTCCTCGGCCTCCGCCTCCATGCCGGCCCGGACGTCCTGCGGGGAGAGGGCCGGGTCGGCGGGCTGCGCCGCCGTGCGGGCGTCGACGTACCGCCTGCGCAGTTCGGCGGGGTCGAGGGCCTCGGTGACGGGGATCCGCCGGACACCGTGGTGGTCGAGGAGGGCGAGCATCCCGGCCCGGTCCATCCCCTGGAGGCGGGCGGCGAACGCGTCGGCGGCCGTCTGCCGGAACTGGCCGACGACCTGCGGGTGCAGCCGCCCCCCGCTGCGGCCCACGTAGTCCGCCACGTAGGACCGCATGGCGTGGAGCGCGGCCTGCGAAGGGCCGGTCGGGGCCTTGCCGGTCACGGCGCGGACCGCGGTCCGGTGACGCAGTTCGGCACGTACCGCGTCGGGGTCCCCGAGCCAGTCGTACGCGGCGCGGTCGGTGGCGGCGAGGCCGCCCAGGCGACTGCGGACGTGCACGGGGTCGCCGGCCATGAAGGAGTACAGAAGGCACTCCCCCGTGCCGGGCACCGGCACCCGGCGCCCCCTCGCCCGGCCGCTGTCGCTCTCCGGCGCGGCACCCGTCCCGCCGTCCCCTTGAGGCGGCTCCGGCTCCGGCTTCGGGGCAGGCGGCTTGGACTCCAGGTCCGGCTCCGGGACCGGGGGCTTGGACTTCGGGTCCGGCTCCGGGGCAGGCGGCTTCGGCTCCGGGGCGGGGCCGGTCGGCAGGGCCGGCCGGTAGTGGCGGTCGTCGAGGCTGAGCACCACATGGGCGCCGGAGTGCGCGGGGGTCTCGACGAGTCCCCGGAGGTCGCCCGCCGGATCCCCGGGAGCGAAGTCCTGGAAGCCGCCGTCGCCTCCGACCACCGTGACGCGCACGCCAAAGGTGCGGGCCGCGAGCAGCGGGAGCAGGTCCGCCGCACCGTGGTTCCAACCGGTCTCCGACGGGGCGTCACCCCGTCGGAGGAGTTGGATGATCGCCAGCTCGGCCCGTACCCCGGGGGTCAGATCGGCGATGTGCGGGATCAGACCGCCGAGGCCGTCGAACTCACGGCGTGCGGGGGTGTCCGTTCCGAGGTCCAGGCCCGCCGCGGCGATCTCCTCCGCGCTGAAGGCGTCGTCGTGGTCGGGGGCGACGGCGGCCAGCAGGTCCTCGTCGGCGTGGTCGGTGAGCCAGGAGGCCATCCTCCGGCGCATCTCGGACATCGCCCGCGGGCCGGCGGGGTCGATGCCCTGCGCGGCCAGCAGCCCCGGGGCGACGTGTTCGAGTCCCTGGGCGAGCGCGCGGAAGAAGGCGTCACCGTCCCTGGGCACGTCCTGGAGCGTGTACGTCTCGTTCGCGGGGGACGTGAGGACGGTGTCCGGTCCCTCGGCCTTCCTGGTGTAGCGGGGCGGGGCCGGGGGCTTGGCCGCGGGTGCCCCGGGCGGGGCCTGGTAGGTCACCGCGGGCGGCTCGGCGAGACCGTCCAGCTCCTCGCGGCCCTCCGCGGTGGCCGCGAGCCGGTGCCAGCGGGTGAGCTGGTCAGCCCCGGACCGTACCCGGTGGTACTCCGCCGCGGCCTTCTCCGCCGCGTCCCTGAGCGCGTCCAGTTCGGCGCGCCGGGTCTCGAAGGCGTCGCGTGCCGCGTCCCGGCGGGCGGTGGCGTCGTCGAGGTCCCGGCCGGGCGCCCTCGCGGACAGCAGGGCCGCGTCGAGCCGCGCGTCGGCCGCCGCCTTCTCGGTGCGCGCGGTCTCCAGCCGCAGATCGGCCGCCCTCCGCAGCTTCCCGGCGGCCTCTTCCGCGTCGGCCAGGCGGGCCAGAGCGGCGTCCTCCTCCTCCCGCAGGACCTCCGCCCAGCCGTCGTGCTCGGGTGCGGCTCCGTACGCGTTGCCGGCGAACGCGTCGACTTCGGCCCGCGCGGCGGCCACGGACCTGTCCGCGAGGTCGTGGTCGCGGCGCGCGTCGCTCCCGGCCTGCCGCAGGGCGGTGTCCGCGGCGTCGGCGCCGGCCCGGGCCAGGTCGACCGTGCGTGCGGCCGCACGGGCGACCCCAGCTGCCCTGTCGAGGGCGGCCTGCGCGGCGTCGAGGTCCGCGCGCAGCGCGCCGGAGGCGCGCCGCTTCTTCCAGTAGGCCTTGTCGGCGTCGATCCACGCCTTGCTCGCGCTCTCGACCGCGTCCCACGCCTTCGAGACGCGTTCGGGGAAGTTCGTGTCGGTGATGATCCGCAGTTCGCGGGCGACGTCCTCCCGGACCCAGGTGACGACGTACGCCTGGGACCTCATCGCCTGCGGACCCGATCTGGCCTTGGCGAAGGTCCCGCCCCGGACCCGGTTCGCGAACCTCGAGTCCACGATGGCGCGGTGCACGTCGCCGACGCCGACCCAGGTGGCCGGGACGGCGAACAGGAAGGACCGGCCCGTCCTGGGCTTGAGGTTGCGCGAGGTCAGGTGGTCGTCCCCGACCGGCATGCCGTCGCCGTCGAGGTCGTTGGGACCGGGACCGAAGGCTCCGATCTGGTTGAGGCCCGCGTTGTGGGGGGAGTCGTACAGGAAGGCGCCGCCGAGGCTCGAGGACTGGCTGTGCTCGACCGATGACGACGTGCCGGTGTTGTCCCCGTACCGTCTGAGCACCTCCAGCTTCTTGCCGTCGGCGACCGTCAGCAGCAGCGCGCGGCTGAAGTCGGGCGCCGAGCGCAGTGTCAGCTGTCCGGTGTCACTGCCCACGAAGGACTTCTCGGTCAGCCCCGCGACCTGGTAGCCGTCCGGTTCGGTGGTACGCGGGAAGAACGCCGTGACCGCCATGGAGCTGGTGCCGTCCTCCAGCGCCTGCGCCGAGCCGGTGCCCAGCCGGGTCAGTCCGGTCTCCCTGGTCCTGCGCAGGAGTTCGGTGAGGGTGCCGTGGTCGGGGCCCTCCTCGGCCTCCAGGGCCTGGAGTGGGAAGCCGACGTCGTACGCCTTCGCGAGGAGGAGCTCGCCGGCCATGCGGATGTTCTCGATGCCGATGATCCCGCGCGGGTGCATGCCGTTCTCGGGAAAGGTGAACGTCCCTGTGGCGCCGTCACCGTTCCGGGCCGTCAGTTCCTCTCCCGCCTCGGACACGGGCACGGGGCGGGGCGGAGCGGCCAGGGCGGGGTCGGCCGCCGGATCGGGCGCGGGCAGCAGCCGGCCGGCTCCAAAGGTGCCGGTCCCCTCCGCCGTCCGCGGCACCGGCTCCATCAGGCTGAGCGGCACGTGCTCGCGCAACTCGCCGACGTCGGCCTCCTCGGTGATGCGCAGCCGGCCCCGGAAGCGGTCGAGGGCCGTGGGCTTCGCCTCCGCCGGTTCCGTGCCGGCCGGCGCGCCGGTGTTCGGGGTGTCGTCGGCCTCCAGGGTGATCCGCATCCGGTACGGGGTGACGACCTCCGCGTGCGGTTCGGTGGACGCCGCCCGGTAGATCGTGACGGTGGTGGCCGTGTGGCCCGACGCGACCGTCTTCCGGTTCGATCCGCCCTCGGTGTACGCGGGTCCGGCGGCCGGGACCTGCGCGTTGCCGGTGTACACCAGCTGGCTGGTCAGGAGGCCCACGTCCGCCCCGGAGGAGGACTCCGAGTTCTCCTGGACGATTTCGACGGCCCGCCGGTTCTCCTCCAGCTCCGCGCTGTGGTCGAGTCCGTCGAACACGGGTGTCCCGGGGATCAGCTCGACGCGCGCCCGCACCCGCCGGCTGCCGATCCGGATGCTGTCCCAGCCCCAGCCTCCGGCCTTGACCAACGTCGACGGAGCGGTGGTCGTCATCTGTCCCTTCAGCGCCCGCGTGGCGCGGCCCGTCACCAGCTGCCGGATCCGCTCCCGGCTCTCGTCGTCGAGCCCCAGTCGCCCGATCCGCCTGTCGAACGCGAGCAGTGCGTCGGTGGGGTCCAGCGGGTTCACCGCGTACGTGCCGAAGGCGGCGCCGCGCATCCAGGGCTGCGGCGTCCAGCCCTGACCTGTGTAGCGAGGGACGTCGCCCAGCCCGTCGTCGATCAGCCCCATCCGGTGGGCGCTCTTCTCCGGCAGATGCCCCAGCAGACCGCCCGGGCTGGTCAGTGCCGTTCCCGCCGCTCCGGCGAGGGAGTTCGGCACGAGGGCGCCGGCCGCCGCGGCCGTTCCGATCCGGCCCGTGCCCAGCCGGCTGGAGAACAGCGCGAACCAGTGCTGCACGTCACCGGCCACCAGCACCTGGTGGGTGAAGCCCTTGCGGTTCATGTCCGCGACGACCGCGCGCACGACGCTGCGACTGCGCGCGTGGGACGTCGATACGGGGTTGGCGACGAGTCCGTACGCGCCCATGAGGCCGTGTCCCGGGTTCCGGGCGACGGAGTAGACGAACTGGCCGCCGAAGACGAGGCTTCTGCTGTGGCTGGCCTTGCCGGCCGCCTGCCGGGTACCGCCGAGCGTCATCTCGGTGTCCATGGACATCGGCGGGGTGAGGACCCGCAGGTTCCCGACCGTCGTCGCGTACCGGAAGGTTCCCCACAGCTCGCCGTACGGCCCCTTGCCCAGCAGGCCGCTGCCCACCTGACCCAGCGGCCCCGAACTCTGGTCGAAGCCCGACGCCAGGAACTGGGGGGTGAAGGAGCGGACGATCGCGTCCCGGGTGACGGCGCCCTCCTTCGTCAGGTGCCAGGCGTCACCCGACGCCGCCTCCAGGACCCGGTCCACCTCCGCGAGCAGGACGGGTGGCAGCACCACGTTCACGATGACGAAGGGGTGCTGCCGGAACGCCTTGAACTGCTCCGTCCCGCGGTCGGCGAGCCGTCCGGCGGGCTGGCTCGCGTCGGGGCCCGCGGGCAGCACGAGGTCGCCCTTCGCCAGGGCGAGGGCCCGCCCTGTGGCCATGTGCGTGGGGGCGGGCTCGTCGGACAGATAGGGGTTGAGCGCTCCGTCCGCGTGCGGGTCCGCGTCGGGGGTGTGCTGCACGGGGACGCCGATGAGCACCTTTCCGGTCCTCGGGCCGCCGCCCCGCAGGTGACCCAGCGGGGTCCGGCCGAAGAGCACGTTGACCGGCTCGTCCAGGACCAGCAGCCCCGGCAGCCCGAGGCCGAGGCCGCGGATCAGGCCGCGGGGCCGCCAGTAGCCGCTCATGGTCGCGGTGAGGGAGAGGTCGTAGCGGTACAGGTGGGTGGGCTGGTTGCTCACCGACATCGGCTCGTTGATGACGGTCGAACCGAAGCCGGTCTCCGTTTCCCACTGCCATCCGTGGCGTACGCCCAGGGTCAGCCCGAGGGTGTTGCGGGGCAGGCCCGCGAGGTCGTCGACGTTGTTGTCACGGCCCGAGAACGTGCCCTCGAAGCCCAGGTCCAGGCCTCGTTTCGCACTTGCCTGGCCGTCGAGCCGGTCGACGCCCTGGGCACTGAAGCGCATGCCCTCGCTGTCGTCCCTGCCCTCGTACCGCCGCCCGGTCAGGGTTCCGCGCACCCGGACGGTGTAGTGGGTCTGTCCGGCGGTGTCGGGGTCCGTGAGTCTGATCGACAGGCCGACCGTGGTCAGCCCTTCCAGGTTCGCGGTCACGTTCTGCTGGGACAGCACACCCAGGACCTGCAGGGTGTTCTGGAGCGCGATCCGGTACTTGACGGGATCGGCCCACCGGGGCGGCGCGGGCAGGCTCTGGACCGCCTGGAGCACCTGTCCGGGCTCGCGCTTGAGCAGATCGCCCAGACGGGCGCGCCAGCCCTTCGGCAGGTCCGGCGGAAGCAGCTGGTCGAGGGGCACCACCAGCCCCTGGCGCAGATTCGCGAGGGAGTCCACCAGGCCGTCTGCGAACGCGTCCAGCAGGGTGCGGCCGACGCCGTCCGCCGCGTCCGGGACGACCCGGGTGCGCAGACCGTCGTCGAAGGTGAACTCCTTCACCCGGTGCATGCCCAGGGTACGCGGGCGGTCCACGGTCAGGTAGGCCGGGACGAACGGCGGGGCGGCGCCGTTGCGCAGGGCGAGTGTGGTCCCGTCGTCCCATCCGGCCAGCCGCCGCGCCTCGGAGCTGGTCATCCGGTCCAGGCTCCAGGTGAGGAAGCGCGTCGGCGGTGCGTTGTCGCCGGCCCGCCGCACCCGCACCGACTTCACGACCAGGTAGAGGGCGGTCCTGGGGCCTTTGACCTGTCCGGCCGACTTGAGGGTGGCGGCCCCGCCGAGCCCGACCGACCAGGTCTTCGCGTACGAGTACTGGGCGGTCGTCCCGAACTGGAGCCGCAGGTCGAAGGGGGCCGTGCCGGGATCGTGGAAGTTGAAGGCGGGTCCGGCGGAGGCTTGCAGCAGCAGGCTTCTGCCATCGGCCCGGCTCCGCTCGCTGCGGACCGTCGAGGTGTTGATGTCCCGCATCTCGGCCTGGTCGGTCTCGCCGACGAGCACCGCCGTCTGCGGAATCAGTTCCTCCACCACGAAGGCGCCCAGTGGTGACTTCTTCTTGTCGTCGGCGAACAGTGGCGGGGTGGTGATGCGGCCGCGCGCCATCGTGCCGCCGTGCCGCTGGAAGCTGTCGCCGGAGAAGAAGCTGTCCAGCTCGGTGTAGGCCGAGCTGCCGGGCAGGGCTCCGATCCGGGCGGCCGCCCAGTCGCGGATCGCGGCGACCGGGCCGAACCCCTCGATGCGGACGAAGCGGTACTGGGAGTTGCGGTCCAGGGTGATCGACCGGGGGATGCGGCCCGGCTTGGGAATTCTGGTCACGCTGTCGGGCAGGCGTACGCGCAGGCCGTTGCGGATGCCGAAGGTGAACCGGGCGGGCGGGACCGGTTCGGTCCTGGTGTCGGTCTTGGTCCTGGTGTCGGTCCTTGGCTTGTCCGTACGGGTGTCGGTGCCCGTGAGGTCCCGCCCGGCGGCGTCCGTGATGCGCACCTCGTAGTGGATGTCGTCCAGGTACGCCCGTGACTTGTCCAGTGTCCGGGTCTCCATCTGGTTCATCCGCTGGTCGGTCAGGGTGTAGCCGACCTTGTTGATGAAGCCGAACCGCACGGCGAGCCGGCCGAAGCCGCTGAACGCCGCGCTGCCCACCGGGCCGATCGGCCCGCCGAGGTTGTACTGGGAGTTGGCCTGCATGTTCTTGGTCAGCCCGAAGGTCGCGGCCGCCCGGTGCATGCTGTCGATCTTCGTCGAGTCACCGATGCCGTCGTCGAACGGGACCCAGTTGCCGCGGTGGCGCGCTCTGACCCACGCGACGCGGGCCTTTCCCGCGGCGTTGACGTACGGGAACGGGCGTCCCCTGCCGTCCGCCAGTGTCTTCGGCTTGTCCCGGAGCGTCTGCCTGATGTCGGCCAACAGCCGTGCGCCGTCCGCGGGCCGGGCCTCCGGCCGGCTCCCCAGCTCGCGGCCGATGGCGTCCAGGGCCTGTTCGCAGCCCCGCAGGACGACCGTGCTCTGGCCGAAGGTGCTCGGGTTGGCGAGGAGTTGTTCGAGCTCCGCAGGGGACAGGTCGGACGGCAGCAGCGACCGGAGGTCGTCGACGTACGCGGGCATCCGCCTGCCGTCCTCGAACCGGGCCGGGGTGCGGCGTACCGGCGGGGGCTCCATGGCGGGGTCGAGGCGCGGGGCGTTCGGAGACGGCGGATCCGGCTCCGGGGGCGGAGGCGGGCCGGGAGGTGTGCCGGTTTCGCCCCCGGTCGTGGCCGTGGTGGGTGACAGGCGGGTGTCCGCCGGGGACGCGGAGTCCTGCCGGACGGCCGACCAGTCGTCGGCCTGCTGGCGCCGGCCGTCCGCCATGGGGAGCAGGGAAAGGACGTGCGGCTTCGACGGGTCGCTCCGGGCGAGCAGACCCACGGGTCCCGGTGAGGTCCACACCCCGCGACCGGTCCCGGCGCCGACGAGGGCCCGCCGGTCGGTGACCCGCGGGACCGTCGGGGCCGGGGTGGTGGAGGCGAGGACGATGTCGGCCGTGCGCGGGAAGTCGTTCAGCGCCGGGTCCACCGCGAGCAGTTCGGCGATCTCCTCGTAGGGGACCGCAGCACGGAACCCGCCGGGCAGCTCCATGGTGAGGTGGTCCGGTCCGGCCTCGCCCCGCACCAGGAACGGGGCGGGCCCGGTGGTGCCGGTGGTCCACGGCATCCTCGCCGGGCGCAGCGGGCGGTGACCACCGTCCGGTGTCGCCGCCATGACGAGGGCGGCGTCGACGTCCACCGTCGCACCCGGTGGACCCGGCACCCAGCTCCGGCCGGCCGGGGCGCCCGAGTCGTCGAGCAGCAGGGTGTCCTGGGCGAGGGCGCCCAGGGTCTCCAGGTGGAACGCGCCCAGCGCGACCGGGTCGTCCACGTCGACGCCGACGGCCGCCGCGCGCGCCACCAGGTCCAGGAGGTCGGGCAGCCGGGACGGGTCGGGCCGGCCCAGGTGCAGCACCCTGCCGGTGAGGGCGACCGGGTCGGGGGTCCGGCTCTCCCACTCCAGGGTCCTCACGGTCGCCCAGAAGAACCGGGCCCGCTCGGACGCCCCGATCACCGTTTGGTCCGGGTCCAGCCCCAGGAACTGGGCGGCCTCGTCGTTCACTTCCTCGTCCGTGAGACCGTCCAGCCCTTCGGCCACGGTGGTCACGTGCGGCAGGGTCACGAAGTCGGTGAGCACTGCGCCGGGGTCCCGGCGCACGGCGTCGGCGGCCCTGGCCAGCAGGTCCCGGTAGGCGTCGGGCCCCAACTCGCCGTCCGGGTCGCCGTGCTCCGTCGCCCGGATCTCGCGGGCCGCGCGCTCGAACAGGTCCAGGCTGAACGGAGTGGCGTCGCGCAGCACCGGGTCGGCGGCGCGCAGGGACTCCAGTGCACCGATGCCCGCGAGGAGTTCGCCGTAGCGGCTGTCGTCCTCGACCGCCGCCCCGAACGTCTGCCGCAGCGCGCGCACCAGCCGCATCGTCCGCTCACGGACCTCCTCCGAGGCCGGTCCCACCGGGCCGGGGTGCAGGCCCGCCGCGCGGGCGCGGTCGTCGAGCGCGGCGTCGCCGGGTTCCGGCCGGTGCTCCACCCACCGGCCGCGCCGGCCCCGCGAATCCGTGAGGATGTAGTGGGAGACCCGGCCGTCCTCCCCGAATGTGAAGCCGACCTCCTGGGTGGGTCCGTAGACGGTCCGGCCGGTCTCGTTGGCCGCGTGCTGGCTCTGGCCGACGTCGGCCAGCGGGTCGGGGACGAAGGTGTCCGTGACCAGTTTGCGCGTGCGGGTGATGCTCGGCGGTGTCGCGGCGAAGCACTCCTGCATCACGATGGCGTGGTCCTTGGGGAGCCGCGCCACGCTCGGACGGCGCCTGAGCATGCCGCCCGTCGCCCGTTCCCGTTTCCGGTGGCGGGGACCCGACCGGGTCGGCAGCGCCGTCTCGCCGGGATGTCCGTGCGCGGCGAAGACGTACACCGGCTTGCCGGCGAACGGGACGGGTTCGTCGTCCTCGGTCCAGGTCCCGTCCTGCCGGTTGACGTGGTAGAGCCCGGTCGCCGTCGCCGCGTGCCGCAACCCCCGCAGCAATTGCACGCGCTCACCGTCCTGGAACACGGCCCTGCCGATCGGCCCCCGGTCGGTGACGATGGTGTGGGACTGCAGGTCCTGTTCCCAGAAGGGGGCGCGGGCGGACTCCGCGGGGTCGGACAGCAGGCCGGGGGAGCTGCGGATCCAGTCGGTGCGGTCGCTGCCCCGGCCGCTCCGCAGGGGCACGACGTACGGGTGGGAGGCGTTGCCGTCCGGACCTTCGGCGACGTCCACGACCCCGTTGGCCGCCCAGACGTCCCTGCCGATCCGGTCCGCCGCCCGTCGCGGCAGTTCCAGACCTCCTCCGCCGGCGTCGGAGACGAGCAGCAGCACCGGCACGTCCGCCGGGAGTCCGCTCAACTCCGCGTCGAGGGCGAGCAGTTCGGCGAACACCTCGAGGGGCACCTCACGCGGGGCGCCGTCGTGGCCGCGTACGACGACCTGGTCACGGTCGCCGTCCGCCCGCACGACGTAGGGGTCCGGGCCGCCGGGCCGGTGCCAGGGCGCGGGTCCCACCTCGTCGCGTGACAGGCTTCCGTCGGCCCGGGGCCCGGTTCTTCCCGTACGGGTGAGGTCCAGGTCGTCGAGCCCGTCCTCGCCCCGGGTCCAGTCGCGGCCGCGGGGGCGTCCGTCGAGGCCGGTGGTCATGGCGTGGGTGGACGACAGTACGCCCTGGCGCCGGAGGTGGAGCGCGGCGAGGGCGGCCGGACTGCCCGCCGCCTGTGCCTCCTGTGCCGTGGCCAGCCCCAGCAGTCGGCTGCGCTGCACGTTGCTCACCGGGTCGGCGGGGTCCAGGAGCAGCACCCGGCGGGCCACGGCGTCCAGGTCGAGCGGGCCGGAGCCCAGCAGGGGGTCGGTCCGGCGGAGCCGGTCGAGGCGCGCGAGACCTTCGCGGATGTCCGGGTACAGGGGGCTCGACGTGACGTCGGGACCGTAGACGTCCGCCAGCAGTTCCCGGTGCCGGACTTCCTCCGGGGTCGGCTCCTCCGCCCGGTTCCCGTCCCCGTCGTCGTCCGTGGGGTCGGACAACGGAGCGTCGAAGCCGTACGGCACGCCGTCCGGACTCGGCAACGGCGTGTCGAGGCCCCCGGCCGGCCCGGGGCCGAGGGGGCCGGCGGGAGCGGCGGGCGGTTCGGAAGGGGTCCCGTTCCCGTGGCGGTCCGCGAAGGTGACGTCGTCCCCTCCGGTGTCGCCGGCGCCGGGCGCGGTGGGGTCGCCGGGCCGGACGGCCGCCCAGTCGGCCGCCGCGGGACGCCCCGGCGCGCTGGGCAGCAGGGAGGGGACGTACGGCCGTGACGGTCCGGTCGGGGCCAGGCTCACACTGCCCTGCGAGGCCCATACGGCACGGCCGGTCGCGGCACTGACGACGGCCCGCGGATCGGTGTCCGGGGGGCCGCCGACGGCCGGTCCGGTGGATGCCGCCGGGGCCGCCTTCGGGACGGCCAGGACGACGTCCGTGGTGTCCTGCGGGCGGGTGTTGAGCACCGGGTCGCGGGCCAGCAGCTCGGCGACCTCGTCGTAGGGGACCCGGGCGCGGAAGCCGCCGGGCAGGGTCATGAGGAGGTGGTCCCGGCCGCCGCCCGCCCACACCAGGTAGGCCGGCGCTCTGCCGGGGGCGCTCCACGGCGGGCTTTCCTGGCCCACGGCCCGGTAGCCGCCGCCCTGTTGCGGGGCGGCGACGACGACACGGTCGGTGAGTGTGGTCGTGGCCGCGTCCGGCGGGGTCGGGGACCAGCGCCGCCCGGTCGGGACGCCGTCGAGGCCGAGCAACCGGGTCTGGGGCCCGAGGGCGCCCAGGGTCTCCAGGTGGAACGCGCCCAGCTCGGTCGGGTTGTCCACGTCGACGCCGACGGCCGCCGCTCGGGCGACCAGGCCGAGCAGTTCGGGCCGCCGGGCCGGGTCGGGCCGGTCCAGGTGCAGGACCCTGCCGGTGAGGGCGTCCGGGTCGGGCACCCGGCTCTCCCACTCCAGGGCCTTCACCGTCGCCCAGAACAGCCGGGCCCGCTCGGGCTCCCCGACGGCCGCCGGGCCGTCGTCCAGGTGCAGGACACGGGCGGCCTCGGTGTCCAGTTCCTGGTCCGTCAGGCCGCCCAGCCGCTGCGCGGCGGCGGTGACGTGGGGCAGGGTGACGAAGTCGGAGAGCACGGCGCCCGGCTGTCTGCGTACGGCGCCGGCGGCCCGGTCGAGCAGGTCCCGGTAGACGTCGGTGCCCGGACCGCGCTGCCCGCCCGCGTGGGCCGCGCGTTCGAACAGGTCCATGGAGAACGGGCCGAGATCGCGCAGCACCGGGTCGGCCACCCGCATGGACTCCAGCGCGCCGATCCCGGCGAGGAGATCGCCGTACCGGCTGTCGTCCTCGATCGCCGCGCCGAAGGTCAGCCGCAGCGCGCGGACCAGCCGCAGGGTCCGTTCGCGGGTGGCTTCCGTGACCGGCCGCGCGGGGTCGGTGTGCAGGCCCGCCGCGCGGGCGCGGTCGTCGAGCAGCTCGCCGGCGGGTTCCGGACGGTGCTCCACCCACTTCCCGCGCCGTCCCCGCGAGTCCGTGTAGAGGCGGTGGACGAACTTCCCGTCCGGCAGCGTCGCGAAGCTGACCATGTGGGTGCCGCCGTACGCCGTGCGCCCGGTCTCGTTGGCGACGTGCTGGCTCTCGCTGACGACCGCCAGCGGGTCGGGGACGAAGGTGTCGTCGATGCCGCCGCGGGTACGGACCACGCCCGGCGGCTCGGCGCTCGAGCACGCCTCCATCAGCACGGCGTGGTCCTCGGGGAGCCGGGCCAGGCTCGGACGCCGCTTGAGCATCCCGCCGGTCTCCCGCTGATGGGTGTGGTGCCTCGGGTCCGTCGTGGTCGGTACCCGGGTCGCGCCCGGCCGGGCGTGGGCGCTGAAGACGTACACCGGCTTGCCGGCGAACGGAACCGGCTCGTCGTCCTTGACCGACTCCTTGGTGACCGGGTTGTAGTGCCACAGCTCCGACGACTGTGTCGCGAGCTTCAGCACCGCGATCCGGCGCGGGGCCTCGGACTCCTCGAACACGCCTCTGCCGATGGTCACGCCCCCGTCGCCGACGACGCTGTGCGACAGCACCTCGCGCTCCCACTCCGGCGCGTTCTCGCGCTCCGCCGGGTCGAGCACCTGGCCGGGGGTGCTGCGGATCCAGTCGGCGCGCGGCAGCCCCTCCCCGAACAGCAGGGAGACGACGTACGGCTGCGACGGGTCCCGCTGCGGGGACACCTTCACGGTGCCGTTGGCCGACCAGACCTCCCTGCCGACCCGGTCCGCCGCCCGGCGCGGGAGGTCCAGGCCGCGGGCGCCGGCGTCGGGGACGAGCAGCACCACGGGGGTGCCCGGAGGCAGCCCGGCGAGCCGGGGGTCGCGGGCCAGCAGTTCGGCGAACACGTCGATCGGTACCTGGCGCGGGGCGCCGTCGTAGCCTCGTACGACGATCCGCCGGTGGTCGCCCTCCGCCATGACGACGTACGGCTTCGGCTCACCGGGCCGGTGCCAGGGCGCGGACTGCACGTCGCCGCGGCCCAGGGTGCCGTCGGGTTGCCGGGCCACCTTCCCCACCTCGGTGAGGTCGAGGCCGGGGATCGCGGCGTTCGTCCAGTTGCGGCCCCACACGCCGCCGTCGGCGGTCAGCGCCTGGGTGGGGGACAGCGCGCCGCGCAGCTCCAGGTGGAAGGCGGCCAGGGCGGCCAGGCTGCCCGCCGACTCCACCGCCGGGTCCATCGCCACCCGGAGCAGCTCGCTGCGCTGCGCGTCGGTCACCGGGTGGGCGGTGTCCAGGAGCAGTACCTGGCGGGTCACGGCGTCCAGGTCGAGCGGGCCGCCGCGGAGCGCGGGAACGGTCTGCCGGAGCTGGTCGAGGTGCGTCAGGGCGTCGCGGAGGGCGGGGTGGAGGGGGCTCGTCGTGATCGCGGGACCGAACACGTCCGCCAGCAGCCGGTCGTACAGCGCCTCGGTGGCGGGATCCGGCTCGAAGTCCGGCTCGGACGCGTCCCGGTCGTTCTCCCAGTCCATGATCATGTCGACCGAGTCCGGGGAACCGGGCCCGGATGACTCCCCGGCCGGGATCTCGGCCGGCGCCCGGGAGCTGAGCGGTGTCTCGTCGACGGTGACGGGCTGGGTGGCCGGCGCCTCGCGGGAGACGACCGGGGTGGGCTCCGCCGTGGGGCCGGTGGTGGCCGGCAGTTCCTGGGACTCGGTGCGCACGGGCCGGTGGGGCTCCGGGACGTCGGACGTGGTCCGGATCTCGGCCCTCGGCACCGCGGAGGACGGGCGGGACTGCCCGGACTCCTCGGGCGCGGGGGTACGGATGTCGTCCGGGTCGGCCGTGTCCGGGTCCGGCGTCCCGACGGTGGCCGCCGGGTCGCCGGACGGTGTGGTCTGGGGCCGCGACTGCGGGGTGGCGTTCGGCGAGGCGTGACCGCCCGGGGACGTGGTGCTCGGCGGGGCGGGCGCGAGGGGCGCCTGCGGGTTCTGCTGCTGTTGCTGTCGCTCGTCGGAGGTGAACCGGGTCGTGTCGCCGTCCGTCGACCGCTGTCGTTCGGTCCCGTCCGGTACGGAGTCGTCGCCACCCGTCTGGGTCGAGGGCAGTACGGGAACGGTGGAGCCGACGGTGGCCGGCTGGTCCACCGGCGGGGTGTGGCCCGTGTCGGTGTTCCAGTCGCTCCCCGGGGTCCTGGTCACCGACGGGTTCAGGGTGGAGAAGACGGTGTCGGTGTCGGTGTCGTCCACCAGGGGGTCCCGGTAGGCGTCACCGTACGCGTTCGGCGGAGGGGTGTGGTACGACGGCTTGCCCGCGCCCGTCGTCCCCGGGAGTCCGTAGGCGTTGACGTCGTCGCCGGCGCCGTGAACCGTGCCGTGGTCCGGGAAGGAGGAGACGGACGAGGCGCCGTCGAGGACCGATGCGGCATCACTGGGGCCGCTGAGGACCGGCGAGGCGTCATCGATGGCGTCGGCGCGGGGGACCGATTCTTCGTCGTCCGACCGGTACGGCCACACGGAGGAGGTCGGGACGTTGTAGACGTCGCTGTACGTGTCGTCGTAGAGGTCCTGGTACGTGCTTCCGCCGTCGTACGCGGCGTCGTAGCGGTTCTCGTACCCGTACCGGTCGCCGCTCGCGCTCGTGCCGCCGTTCCCGCTGCCGCCGCCCGGCAGGTCGTTGACGCCGTCGGAGCCGAAGTTGGTGTTCTGGAAGTAATTCTTGTAAACGAACTTCCCGCCGAACTCCGCCCCGGTCGACGCCGCTTCGAAGACCAGGCCGCTGAGGCCGGCGCTCAGGAACGTGCCGGGGTTGAGGGTGAACGTGCCCAGGAAGATCAGGCCGGTGAAGGCCTCGGCGAAGGTCTCCGCCTGTCCCTCGTTGAGAAAACTGAACGGGAGCTCGGAGGCCTCCTTCCAGAAGTTGTTGTTCTTGAAGTACTTGTTGATGAATTTTCCGCCGACCTCTCCGAAGATGCCTCCGAAGAGTCCCGCGAACGCGCCGGCGACCGCCGACTGGCCGATGTCCGTCCAGTCGAACTTGATGCGCCGGCGCTCCGGGTCGTCCGGCGCGGTCATGGAGATCAGCTGCGAGGCGAACGCGACGAACGCCTCCTGGATCGCCTCCAGCAGCACCGAGAGCGGCGTGGGGATGGCGCGCCCCAGCCGCTGGAGGATCAGCAGGATGGCGAGCGCGGTGCGCGCCTTCTGGATGGCGATCTCGGTGAGCGACGTACCGCCGGTGAAGACCGCCAGCGCGGCGATCAGGGCCAGCTCGATGTTCATCAGGATGAACTCGATGAGGATCTGGTACTTCGCCTCGGACAGCTTGATGGAACGGTTCACCTGCTGGGCGCCCAGGTCCCGGAGCTCGTCGGAGAACTTCTGCAGGTGGTTCTGGCCGTTGTCGTCGACGAAGAGCTTCATCGCGGCGACGAACTCTTTGGCGATCTGCGGGGGGAGCGAGTTCCCGGCGGTGGAGATCGCGCCCTTCATCGCGTCGGAGAGGTCCCGGACGTCGTCGGCCAGCCGCTTGTAGGGGTTACGGCTGTCGAAGCCCCGGTCCTCGTTGCCGGTGGCGACGTTCGCCCCCACCCAGACCTCGATGAACTCCCGCAGACCGGGCGGGAACATGATGGCCATTCAGCGCCTGTTCCCGCTCTCCGAGCCGTACGCCTCGATGTCCTCCACCGCTTGGACCTGTGGCCGCCGCACGTGGTCGGCCTCCGCGGCGACCGCGTCGACCAGCGCCGAGAAACCGCTGGTGATGGACAGGACCGTGTCCCTCACCTGCTGTTGTTCGCGCCGGACCTGCTCGCCGACCGCGTTGGCGAACTCGTCGTCGCCGCCCTCCTCGCCCCACCAGCCCGCGTATTTCGCGCAGCCGGTCTCGAACCGGGGCAGCATCTCGTCGCCGTAGCGCACGGCGTCGGCGAGGTGCCGGGAACCCTGCAGGATCGCCTGGATGTCGGCGGAGTAGTTGCCGGCCATGGTCACGCGCCTCCCTGTCGTCCCCGTCGTCCGTCGCCCGCGGCGCGGGCCGCCCCGGGCGGGGCCGTGGGTTCCTCGTCGTCCTCGACGATCTCGTCGCGGAGCCTGCTCATCGCCGTGGGTCCCTTCGTCACGGCGGTCTCGCTGAGCAGCGAGCCGAAGACCGAGCCCCAGTCGACGCCCATCCGCTCCGGGGCGGCACCGCGCGCGGTCATCCTGGTGAGCGGGTCGAGCACGTCGACGACCCGGCGGGCCATCTCGGCCCGCGCCGCGTTCGCGGCCTCCAGCACCGCCGCGGAGAGCTGGGCGGCGGCCATGGTCCGGTACTTGCCGTCGAGGAACTCCAGGCTGGTCAGCTCCCCCTTCGCGCCGACGGAGACCCGCACCGACCGGTCCGCCGAGCGCGCGGTGGCCGACGCCGCGTCCAGTTCGGCCCGTGCCGAGGCCGCGGCCTCCTCCGCCGCCTTGAGGTGGGCCATCGCCTGGGCCACCCGGTCCTCCATCGACTGACTCATCCCGCTTCCCTTTCCCTCAGCGCCCCAGGGCCTGCGGCGCGCCGCCCTCGTCGGTGCCCCAGACGTCCTCGTCCTCGGCCAGCCACGTGGTCCGTTCCCTGTCCCCGCTCTCCGTCTGCGGCCTGTCCCCCGCCCCGCCCATGGGCCCCATCGGCGGCATGAAGGGCGAGCTGCTGCTGGTCTGCGTGGTCCTGGGGACGACGCGGTGCTCCTCGTCCTCGACCGTCCGCGCGGCGACCGTCCGGCCGGAGCGGCCGACCCCGGGCTCGATGACGGTCCTGGTCCGCTCACCGCTGCCACCGCCGGCCTCGCCGCCCGCACCGCGCGTCATCGGCGGGTACATCCCCGGTGATCCCGACCCCGTGCCGGTGTCGCCGGCGGAGGCGCCCGCCGGGGCGTCGCCGCTCCGCGGACGCCCGAGCGCCGAGGCGAGGTCGTCCTGGTTGTAGAGGTTGTCGTCGAACACGGAGGAGTACGCGGAGCCGGCGGAGCCCGTGGGGCCGCCCCCGTTGTAGGCGGAGAGATCGGGGGGCTGGGGAAGGTCGGCGATGCGCTGCCGGATCAGCTCGTCGATGTTCTTCTCACCGGCGCTGATCCGGTCGTACTCGGCCTGGATGTCGCCCATCCGCTGGTCGTACTCGGCCTTGGCGTCCTTGCGCGCCTGCTCGGCCCCGGTACGCGCCTCCTCGCGGTCCGCCTGGGCGTCGGCCTTCGCCCGGTCGTACTCGCTCCTGGCCTCGGCCTCGGCGGCGTCCGCCCGTTCGAGGGCCTCCCGCTCGGCGGCGTCGATCTCAGCGATCCGCCGGTCGTACTCCTCGCGGGCCTCTTTCCCGTCGGTGCCGGCGGCGATCTCCCGCTCGTACTCCCGGCGGGCCTCGGCGCGTTCCTGTTCGGCGTCCTGGCGCGCCTGGTCCCGCTGTTCCCGGGCTTCGGCCTTCTCCTGCTCGTACTCCCGTCGTGCCGCCGCCTCCTGGCGGTCGGCCTCCTGGAGGGCTGCCTCACGCTCGGCGCGGGCCTCGGCCTTCCGCTGCTCGTAGTCGGCCTGCGCCTCGGCCTTGGCGTTCTCGGCGTCCAGCCGGGCCTGCTGCTTCTCCTGCAGGGCCTCGCGGCGGGCCTCCTCCTGCTGGGCCTCCGCCCTGGCCCGTGCGTCGTCCTGGTCCTGCTCGGCGGCTTCCCGTTCGGCGGCGGCCTCCGTCCTGGCGGCCTCCTGCTCGGCCTTGGCCTCGGCCTTCTCCTTGGCAGCCTCCGCCTTCGCCGCCTCCTGCTCGGCCTTGGCCTCGGCCTTCTCCTTGGCCGCCTCTTCCTTGGCCGCCTCCTGCTCGGCCTTGGCCTCCGCCTTCTCGGCCTCCTGCTCGGCCTTCGCCTCGGCCTTCTCCTTGGCAGCCTCCGCCTTCGCCGCCTCCTGCGCTGCCTTCGCCTCCGCCTTCTCGGCCTCCTGCTCGGCCTTCGCCTCGGCCTTCTCCTTGGCAGCCTCCGCCTTCGCCGCCTCCTGCGCCGCCTTCGCCTCCGCCTTCTCGGCCTCCTGCTCGGCCTTCGCCTCGGCCTTCTCCTTGGCCGCCTCTTCCTTGGCCGCCTCCTGCTCGGCCTTGGCCTCGGCGCGGTCGGCTTCGGCCTGGGCCGCGGCTCGTTCCCGCTCCTTCTTCGCCTCGTCCTGTGCCTTCTGATTCTGCGCGAGGGCGAACGCCTGCTGCTCGGCGGCCTCCTGCTTGGCCTCGGCCTTCTCCTTGGCAGCCTCCGCCTTCGCTGCCTCCTGCGCCGCCTTCGCCTCCGCCTTCTCGGCCTCCTGCTCGGCCTTCGCCTCGGCCTTCTCCTTGGCAGCCTCCGCCTTCGCCGCCTCCTGCGCCGCCTTCGCCTCCGCCTTCTCGGCCTCCTGCTCGGCCTTCGCCTCGGCCTTCTCCTTGGCAGCCTCCGCCTTCGCCGCCTCCTGCGCCGCCTTCGCCTCCGCCTTCTCGGCCTCCTGCGCCGCCTTCGCCTCGGCCTTCTCCTTGGCAGCCTCCGCCTTCGCCGCCTCCTGCGCCGCCTTCGCCTCCGCCTTCTCGGCCTCCTGCGCCGCCTTCGCCTCGGCCTTCTCCTTGGCAGCCTCCGCCTTCGCCGCCTCCTGCGCCGCCTTCGCCTCCGCCTTCTCAGCTTCCTGCGCCGCCTTCGCCTCGGCCTTCTCCTTCTCGGCCGCCGCCTTGGCCGCTGCCGCTTCGGCCTCCGCCTTCTTCTTCTCGGCGTCGGCCTCCTCCTTGGCGGAGATCTCGGAGAGGGGGCGGTCGTCCCTGTCGGTGATGCTGGTGTCGAACGCCTTCTCGGCTTCCTTGAACGCCTTGTTGATGGCCACGATGGCCTCGGCGCCCTTCGTGCTGAGCCAGTCCTGCACCGACTGTTCCCAACGGCGCACCGCCTCGTCGGCGATCGCCTTCCACGTGGTCATGTCACTCGGCTTGCCGTACGACTTCTCCCCGATGACGATCTCGTTCCGGAAGCCGGCGGTCGACACCACGTAGTTGTGCCAGGTGGTGTACGGCCCGGAGCCACTGGACACCGTTTCGAAATCCGTCTTGTCGAACTGGTTGTCGATGAGGGTGAACCGGGCCTCCTGCAGCATGTCGTAGAGCCAGCGCTGCGGATTGCTCTCGGCCCTCCACGCCACCCAGGCGTCGCGCAGATTCTGCGCCTGCTCGAGGACGACGCCCTGGGCCGCGGCCAGCGCCCGGGCCGGCTCGGACGTCACCGTCACCGTGTCGATGGTGACCGCGGAGCCCCCGGTGCCCTTGCCGTCGAGCTGATCGGCGTACCCCTCGTAGTTCCGGGCCAGCTTGTGGATGAGCTCCTTGAAGATGGCGGCCGACGTGCCGTCCCAGGAGTCGCTGCCCTCTCCGATGTCCTCGGTGTCCCACTTGCCGATGGTGACCGCGCTGTCCTCGAAGAACTTGACGACCCGGTCGAACGCCTGGGCCGTCTTCGTGAAGGTGAGCAGGTCGACGTAGGTGCTGTCGCCCACCGTGATGCCGCGGTTCTCGAATCCGTGGGTGGAGTAGGGCCACATCGTCAGCTGATCGAGGGCGGCCTTGGAACCGTAGATGTACTGGACCAGGGCGCTGGTGTCCCAGTCGAGCTTCTCGCCTTCGCTGTTCGAGCCGCCCTTGTCCATCAGGACCTTGCTCGTCTTCTCGAACTTCGCGATCACGTTCTCCCCGCTCGGGGGCGCGGCCGAGGGCGTGGCGAGAAAAGTGATGTACACGCGGTACTGGTAGAGATGGCTGCCTTCGGAGACGTCCGTGCCGTTACCGGCCGGCTGGTAGTACGGGATGGTGTAGTTGGTGTTGTGCGTGCCCCAACCACCCGAGGACAGAAAACCCGACGAATAGCCCGGACCGCCCTCGTCCTCCACCCGGACGTGGATCATCGGGATGTCGTCGTTGCCCTTGAGGGTGTCGAACAACGTCTTCCGCTCCGGCAGAACGTAGCCGGTGAGCAGATCTACTGCTTTTTTCCAGTAGTCGTCGTTGTTGTCCTCGGGGTTGGCCATCGCCGAACTCCGCTACTCTTTCTCTTCGGTGCCACCCGGATTGTCGAGATCACTGTCGACATCCTCGAAGATGTCCATGAACTCGTCCGCGGTGATGTTCTCGAGGTTCTTGCCCTGGGCCTTGGCCAGCTCGTCGATCGTGTCCCACAGCGCCTGTTCGACGTCCTCGAAGAGGACCGTCTGGTCCTCCAGGATGCGCTCGACCTCGCCCGCGCCCTGCCGGATGACCTTGTTCAGGGAACCCCCGCCGACCAAGCTGTTCTCGTCGGCCATGGAGCCGAGGACGAGCGGTTTCGAGGACAGGATCGTCGTGGTCGAGATGCTGTCCGCGATGAACGAGATCGCCGGGCCGGCGGTCGGACTGTCCTTGAGGATGTTCTCCAGGGACGTCCGGAAGCCGTCGATCTGGTTGTTGATGAAATTCTTCAGGAACGTGCTGTCGAGGACCGTGACGGCCACGTGATCCCCCTTCCGTCACCGGCCGGCGTCAGCGGCTGCCGATCCTGATGTCGCCCCACCGCTGCGACAGGTTCTGTTCCGTGTGCCGGTAGTTGGAGGAGATCTCGGTGAGCAGACCGGAGTGGTTGGCGAGCAGGTTCTTGATGTTCTCGACAGCGTTGTCCCATTTCGCCTGGACCTCGCTGTAGACGTCCCGGTCGTCACCGATCCAGCTGTTCCGGAGTTCGGTCAGTTCCATCTCCAGGTTGGCCAGGATGCTCATGATCGCCTTGGACTGGCTGACCATGTCGTCCGCCGCACCTTCGGCATGGTTGTAGTCGACGTAGATGTAGCCGTCGGAGAAGTCCATCGGATTCCTCGATTCACCGGGAGAATGACGAGTGGGGAAGGGGCAGTGCCTGGCGGATGCGCCGAGGATCAGTTCGACGACGTGCCGGTGCCGTTGAGCTCGTCGAACACCTGGGTGGAGCGCGAGTACTCCGCGTCGATCGCGTCGTTGCTGGATCCCTGCACCAGTCCGTGTTCCCGAAGGGTGCCGTTGAGTTCGTCGATCATCCGGTCCAGGTTGATCAGGATGGTGTCGACGTGCTCGTCCCACTGCTCCAGCAACTTTTTGTACTTGCCGCCGTCCACGCCCCCGTAATTCGAGGCGAGCGTGTGCGACGTGGTCTGCACGTCCTGCTGACAGCGCTGAACACCGGAGAATGCCTGTTCCAGCGCCAGGATTCCGTTGCGGGTCGCGCGTTCTTCGGACTGCTGCATGGCCATGAGAGAACTTCCTTTTCGGCACAACTCACCGGGCTGCGGCCCTCATTTCACCCTGTGGGCAGACAGGGCTTCCCTGCGCTCACGGATGACGCGCCGGGGTCATGGGGTGGCCAGATGCTATGCAGGTCACAACTTGTTTGGCAATTGCCCGCTGGACCGCGAAGCCCCCTATCCGGAAGCTCAATTGAGCAATGACCCGGAATTTATGCCGCTCATGTGAGCGGCACGGTGAATCCGACCGGACACATCGGATATCTGCGCCGTCCGCCGGGGACCGCCGGGCACCCGACTCAACGCCCGGTGACCGGACGGACACCAAGAATTTCCCTTCCCGACGATCACCGGCGGGACCCGGCCGCCCGCTACCGCCCGGGACACCGCAGCGTCACCCGCGCCTCGCCCTCGGAGGCCGCCTCGGGGGTCAGGTCCGGGCCGCTGGGCAGCATGGCCAGCATCGGGGACGGCATCGTCCGCGCCTCGACGCCCTCGTAGCCCAGCGCCGTCACCGCCTCCTGGGACGGCAGCCGGTACTTCACGCCCTCGTCCGTCACCAGGTACGTGGTGTCGCCCAGTGCGCTGCCACTCGCGCTCAACGCCCTGACCAGCCCACCCTTTCCGGCCCGTACGGCGATGGAATCGACCCTCAGGCAGCCCGGTTCGACCTCGGGCGCCGGCGCCTGCACGGCCTCCGGCAGGGCGCTCCGCGGCAGCACCGAAGTACCCACCCGCACGCCGGAGTCCCCGGAGTCGACCTCGGCGCAGGCCACCGAGCCGGTGGCGGCGGTGACCGCCTTCGGCGGCGTCGCGGGCAGCCTCGCCGACTCCGCGCTCCGCGCGTCGGGGGCGAGGTGCCCGGCCAGGGTGTCCGCGCCGAGCGTCGCCACGGTCGCGGCGTCCCCGCCGTACGCCTCCTCCCGCGTGCGCGGGTCGCCCAGCAGGAGGGCGGCGCCGGTGTCGGTGAGGGGGACGAGCCCCTCCCGCGTGAGCAGGTGGTAGCGGTCGGCGGAGCCGGGGACGTCGACCTTGAAGAGCTGCCCGATCCTGGTGCTCCGGCCGGCCAGCTCGGGCCCCTTCCCGCCCCGGCCGGGCACCTCGGCGGGGGCCAGGTCGGGTCCCAGCGGGAAGGCGTCGAGGAACGCCGCGGAGACGGGACGCGGGGTGACGTCGCCGTACCCGAGGGCCTCGGCCGCCTTCGCCCGCTCGTCCAGCCGCAGCCGGCTGCCCCGCCACAGCAGGTACGTGGCGTCGTCGGGGCCGGTGACCGGCATGCCCTCGTCCTCGCCCAGGCGCCTGCCGCCGGGCACGTCCTGCGGGGTTCCGGTGCCGAGGGCGAGCGTCGTGGTCGCCGTGACGACACCCGTCGTCCGCGGCAGGACGTCCGAACACACCAGCCAGGGGCTGCGGTCCGGGTCGCCCGTGCCCGGCAGCGCCTCGGGCCCGTCGGGGATGCCGACGGGCGTTCCGTGCGGGGTGCCGGCCAGCGAGGACGTGCCCACCGTGGTGACGCCGACGTCGCCACCGGTGACCAGCCGGGCGGAGGCGTAGTTGCGCACCGGTCGCAGCCTCCCGTCCAGGTACAGGTAGCGCGCGCCGGTCTGCTTGTCGACGATCAGGTTCTCCCCCGAGCGCCACGAGTCGTTGCCGCCGGGTTTGATGAGCCCGAAGACGAAGGCGCCGGCGCACACCAGCACCGCGATGATCACGCCGATCGCGGCGCCGCGGTTGGTCCGGCCCAGCGGGCTCTCCGGGGCGTCCGGCTCGGCCCGCAGCATGGCCGAGGCCAGCCGCCCCATGACGAAGAGGTGCGCCTGTACTTGGTCGCGCTTGCTGTGCATGTCGCCGTTCTCCCGGGTCAGCCGTTGATGCCGCGGAGCCAGCCGTAGACGCCCATCGACCAGAGCGTCAGCGGCAGGATGCTGATGGCGGCGAGCGAGTGCAGCAGCTCGGCCGCGCGTCCCCAGTACGGGACGAGCCGCCGTCCGGGCACGGTCCACGAGGCGATGGTGATCGCGGCGGCCAGCCCCATCAGACCGGCCGTCAGGGTCAGCCGGTCCACCGGGGCGAGGGAGCGCGCGGAGACGAACAGCAGCAGGGCCGCGCCCCAGGCCCCGGCGCAGGTCAGCGCCAGTCGCTGCCAGACGTTGCCCAGCCCCCGGCTGTGCAGGAGCAGGAGGAGGGAGAGGGCCACGACGGTGAGGACCTCGGCGAGGCCCGGCGCTGCCATGAGGGCCGCCTGGCAGGGCAGGCAGACCAGGCCGATGGCGCCGTAGAGGGCGGTCATCCAGCCGTCCGCCAGCACGGAGCGCGCGTCGATGTCCGAGGAGGGGTACGGGTCGATGCCCTGCTGCAGTTGCTGGACGTTGGTCGGCAGGGGCGGCATCCGCATGCCTGCCAGCCGGAACGACAAGGCCGGGACGAACCCGCCGAAGAGCACCACCACGACGGCCACCACACCGGCCGCCTGCTCCGGCGCCAGGCCCAGGGTGATCAGTGCGGCGCCGAGCGCGCCCGCCGCCGCGACGCAGGCCGCTCCGATGAACAGCGCCGGGTGCACCCCGACTGCCGCCAGGGCGAGCACCGCGCCCGCGCAGCCGGCCGCGGACGCCGCCAGCAGCCGTGCGCCGAGGACGGCTTCGCCGTCGGCGCCGCCCAGGTCGCCGCCGGGCAGCAGCCAGCCCGCCAGGGCGAAGTAGGGGGCCGCCATGAGGCCGAGCACCGAGCCGGCTCCGGCGTCCCCGACGGCGCGGGAGGCGGAGCCCGCCCCGGCGATCAGCAGCAGTCCGGCGGCCGAGGCGGCGACGGCCCGCATCCAGCCCGCCGTGCCCGGCATGGCCAGCAGCACGATGCCCAGCGTGAGGGTGGCCGCGGCCAGCCCGCGCAGCAGCCGCCGGCCCGCCTCCGGGCTCCAGCCGTGCGGCCTGCGGCCCATGCCGTCGGCGATGCCGTCGACCAGGTCGTCGATGTGCACCTCGGGCAGTGCCTCGGTGCGCGGACGCAGATGAAGCTCCTCCCCGTCCCGCAGACCGAGGGAGTCCAAGGTACTCTCGGGGTCGAGCGGTGGACCGCCGAGGCGCTGGAGTACCCAACCTCCGTGCTCCAGGCCGGACTCCTCCAGGCCGTCCCCTCCGTAGCCGATCACCGTGGGCAGCAGATCGGCGACGGGGACGTCGGAGGGCACGGCCAGGTCGACAGTCCTGGCCGGAGCACGTACGGTGACGCGGCACAGGCTCGCCGTCTGAATCTCAGTCATGGGTTCGGGGTTCACACTTTCTGGCGGACCACGCGATGAGCGGTGGCTGGAAGGTGGCAGCGGCACACCGGCCGGTCGCCGAACGCGACGGAAAAGTCGGACGGGGCATGCGCCGACGAGTTTGACCGTACGCCGGGATTTTCGCAACACCGCTCGGGAATTTGGCGTCAAGGCACCTGCCGGCTACTTTCCCGACGCCGCCGCGCGGAACTCTGACCTTTTACGGAAAACCCGCGACGTTCCCGCGAGGTTTCTCCGGAATTCCTTCCGAAATCGCTGAGGAGGACGTTCGTTGAGCGTGATCCTGTTCCGCCGACCGGCCCGTCGCAAAGGGCCGGAAATGCCGTCGGGGGAACTGAGTCTTCAGGAGCCGCCCACACTTCCGGAAGTCGTGCCGGACAGTTCCGCGGTGTGGACGTACCTGCCGATGGCGCTGATGTCGGTCTCCATGATGCTGATGTTCATGCGGCCGGGAATGAGCCAGAGCAGTGGCGGGTTCGTCTACATCGCGCTCGGTGTGATGGTGATCGCGTCGGCGGGCATGATGCTCGGCCAGGTCATGCGCCGCAACGGGGAACGCAAGCAGCGGATGAAGGGCGAGCGCCGCGACTACCTGCGGTACCTGCGGCAGGCCCGGCGCATGGTGCGGGCCTCCGTCGTCGAGCAGCAGCGCGCCCTCGCCTGGCGCCATCCGGAACCCGACGCGCTGTCGTCGCTGGTGCGCAGCACCCGGCTGTGGGAGCGGCGGTCGTCGGACGAGGACTTCGCCGAGGTGCGGATGGGGGTGGGCGACCAGCGACTGGCGATGAAGCTGACACCGCTGTCGACCAAGCCCGTCGAGGACCTGGAGCCGCTGTCGGCGCACGCGCTGCGCAGCTTCACCCGGGCCTACTCCACCGTCAGGGACCAGCCCATCGCGATCTACCTGCGGGCCTGGTCGAAGGTGCTGTTCCGCGGGGACGAGGAGCGGATACGCGCCCAGGTCCGGGCCCTGCTCGCGCAGTTGGCGGTGTTCCACTCCCCCGACGACCTGTGGATCGCTCTGTGCGTCTCGGACGAGCGGCGTGCGGAGTGGGAGTGGGTGAAGTGGCTGCCGCACAGCCTGCACCGGCACGAGGAGGACGGCGCCGGACCGGCCCGCCTGATCGCCTCGGCCTTCACCGAGCTGGAGAACCTGCTCGGCGCCGAGTTCCTGGAGCGGCCGGGCGCCGACCCCGACGCGGTCCCGGGACGCGAGGAGCCGTACACGGTCGTCGTGATCGACGGCTGCACGGTGCCGGCCGGGCACCGCTTCGACGGGCACGGGTTCCGCAACGCGGTGGTGCTCGACCTCACCGGGGCGCTCGCGTGGAAGCCCGGCCGGACCACGCTGCGCCTGGAGGTGGACGAGGACGGTGTCGCGCTGGTGCGCACCGACCGCGACCGCAAGGAGCAGTCGACGGTGCTCGGCCGGCCCGACCGGCTGGGCACGGTGGGCGCGCTCGCGCTCGCCCGGCTGCTGGCGCCGTACCGGATGAGCGTGGGCGGCGACGACTCCAAGCCGCTCGCCGACGACGTCGAACTGACCTCGCTGCTGAACATCCCCGATCTGCGCCGGCACGACCCGGCCGCGCTGTGGGAGAAGGCGACCGGCAGCGCCCGGCTGCGGGTGCCGATCGCGGTGAGCGGTGAGGGCCGGCCCGTGGAGCTGGACATCAAGGAGTCCGCGCAGGGCGGCACGGGACCGCACGGCATGCTGATCGGCGCCACCGGCTCCGGCAAGAGCGAACTGCTGCGCACGCTGGTGCTGGGGCTGGCGCTGACCAACTCCTCCGAGACGCTGAACTTCGTCCTCGTCGACTTCAAGGGCGGCGCGACCTTCCTCGGCCTCGACGAACTGCCGCACACCTCGGCGGTCATCACCAACCTCGCCGACGAGGTGGCGCTGGTCGCGCGGATGCAGGACGCCCTGCACGGGGAGCTGATCCGGCGGCAGGAGCTGCTGCGCGCCGCCGGGAACTACACCTCCGCGCTGGAGTACGAGAAGGCGCGGCAGTCCGGGACGCCGCTGCAGCCGCTGCCCAGCCTGTTCGTGGTGGTCGACGAGTTCAGCGAGTTGCTCGCCTCGCACCGCGACTTCATGGAGCTGTTCGTGATGATCGGCCGGCTCGGGCGCAGTCTCGGGGTCCATCTGCTGCTCGCCTCGCAGCGGTTGGACGAGGGCCGCATGCACCAGCTGGAGAGCCATCTGTCGTACCGGATCGGTCTGCGGACGTTCTCCGCGATGGAGAGCCGGGGCGTGCTGGGTGTGCCGGACGCCTACAAGCTGCCCGCGCAGCCGGGCGCCGGTTTCCTCAAGAGCGGTGTCGACGCGCTGACCCGGTTCCGGGCCGCGTACGTCTCGGGGCCGTACCAGCGGCGCCGGGCCGTCGTGCGGGCGCAGGTGGCGCGTCAGGTGGTGCCGTGGACGGCGGAATGGGTGGTGCCGCGCGCGCCCGCGGACCCGGGCCCGGCGGGCGAGCCCGACGAGCCGGAGGGCGAGGGGGACGGCGGCGGGGAGACGCTGCTGTCGGTGGCGCTCGACCGGCTGCGCGGGGCGGGGCCGCCCGCGCACCAGGTGTGGCTGCCGCCGCTGGGCCGACCGGCCACCCTGGACCAGATCCTGCCGCCGCTGGCACCCGATCCGCGCTACGGCCTGACCACGGCCGACTGGCCGCTGCGGGGGCGGCTCACCGTGCCGGTGGGTGTCGTGGACCGGCCCTTCGACCAGCTGCGCGACCTGCTGACCGTGGACCTGTCGGCGGCCGGCGGCCACGTGGCCATCGCCGGGGGCCCGCAGAGCGGCAAGAGCACGCTCCTGCGGACCCTCATCACCGCGCTCGCGCTGACCCACTCTCCGCGCGAAGTCCAGTTCTACTGCCTGGACTTCGGTGGCGGCACGCTGGCCTCCCTGGACGAGCTGCCCCATATGGGCGGGGTCGCGGCGCGGGTGGACACCGAGCGGGTGGGCCGTACGATCGCGGAGGTCACCACGCTGCTCGCCCGGCGGGAGCGGTTCTTCCTGGAGCACGGCATCGACTCCATGGCGACGTACCGCAAGCGGCGCGCGGCGGGCGAGTTCCCCGACGAGCCGCACGGGGACGTCTTCCTGGTCATCGACGGCTGGGCCACCGTGCGCCAGGACTTCGACCGGCACATCGCCACGTTCAACGCGCTGGCCGCCCGCGGGCTCAACTACGGCGTCCACCTGATGGTCACCACCGCCCGCTGGGTGGAGCTGTCGTCCTCGGTGCGCGACCAGACCGGGACCCGGCTGGAGCTGCGGATGGGTGATCCCATGGACTCCCAGATCGACTCCCGGAAGGCGGCCGCGATCCCGCGCAGCGCGGGACGGGGCCTGACCTCGGACAAGCTGCACTATCTGGCGGCACTGCCGCGCGTCGACGGGGTCGAGGAGGCCGACGACCTCGCGGACGGGGTCGCGGGGCTGGTCGCCGCGATCGCCGAGAACTGGACGGGGCCGACCGCGCCCCGGGTGCGGATGCTGCCGGCGAAGCTGCCGGTCGAGGAGCTGCCCGAGGCGGAGGGCGAGAACGGCCTGCGGATCGCCATCGGCCTGGACGAGAACGAACTGGCGCCGGTGTGGCACGACTTCGCCGAGAACCCGCACATGATCGTGGTGGGCGACACGGAGAGCGGCAAGACGAACCTGCTGAAACTGGTCGCCCGCGGCATCACCGAGCGGTACACGCCGGCCGAGGCGCGGATCATGACGGTGGACTACCGGCGGGAGCTGGTGGAGAGCGTTCCCGAGGCGTACCGGCTCGGGCACGCCGTGTCCTTGGACATGCTGAGGGATCTGGTGGACGGGGCGGCGCGGGCGGTCAAGCAGCGGGTGCCCGGGGAGGACATCGCTCCGTCACGGATGCGGTTGTGCGACTGGTGGCAGGGGCCTCGGCTGTTCATCCTGGTCGACGACTACGACATGGTGGGCGGCGGGCCGATGACGCAGCCGTTCGCTCCGCTCCTCGACCACCTGGCGCTGGGGCACGAGGTGGGGTTGCACCTGGTGGTGGCACGGTCGTCGGCGGGCGCCGGGCGCGGGCTCAACGAGGCGCTGCTGCGGAGGTTGCAGGAGGTCAACACGCCCGGGCTGCTGATGTCGTGTCCGCCGAGCGAGGGGTATCTCTTCGGGAGCGTGAAGGGGCGGGAGCTGATCCCGGGGCGGGCGGTTCGGATCGCCCGGCGCAAGACCTTGCAGGTGCAGACGGGGCTCGTGGGGGACGCGTCCTGATGTGCCCCCGTCGGACGGCGGTCGGAGGACGGTGCGCGGCCCGGCGCTCGCGGGGTCGGCCGGGAGGTGGTGGCGCAGCCCGGCGCCGGTGGGATGCCTCCCCCGCTCCCGGCTCCGCTCGAGCGGGAGGACCCCCATCGCCCGCCCGTGCCGTCCTGCGGCACGGGCGGGCGCGGATCGCGGCGGTGGTGGGCGCGGCGGCGACCTCCTCAGGAAGCGGTCGGGGGGCGCCAGTTCCTGGTGCGGCCCCGGGGGATCACCGCGGCCAGGGCTGCCAGGAGGAGGACCGTTGCCAGGCCCACGGCCGCGATCGCCAGGGAGCGGGTGTGGGGGGTGGGGTCGGCGGGGGCCGGCATGTGGGCGGGAGCGGGGGACCGCACGGAGGGCTTCGCCCGGTCCTGGACCAGGGACAGGGCCGCGTACGGGTCCAGACGGGGGGTGTCCGAGGGGTAGGCGGTGTCGAGGAGGCGGCGGGTGACCTCGGCCGCAGTCAGGTCGGGGTGGTAGGCGCGGACGAGCGCGGCGGTGCCCGCGACGCCCGCCGCGGCCAGCGAGGCGCCGGAGCCGATGTAGTGGCCGGTGCCCCCGGGGCCGACGCTGACCATCTCGTCGCCGGGCGCGGACAGGTCGGGCTCGTGGGCGGGCGGCGCGTTCTTCTGCCGTACGCCGCCGGGGCCGAAGTCCACGACGGCGAGCGCGCCGGGCGCGGCGGCCGGCCAGTACGGGCCCGGGGGCATCTCGCCGTCGGGTCCCCGCTCCTCGCGGGGCACGGCGTCCGGGGCGGCGGGGGCGACGACCAGCGCGTCACGCCGGGTGGCGTGGGCGACGGCCGCGGTGAGTTCGGCCCCGCCGGTGCGCAGGGCCTGGCCGACGTAGACGACCTGCGCGCCGCGGTCCGCCGCCGTCCGGATGCCGGCGGCCACGCGCTCCGCGGAGGGCACCCCGCGGTCGTCGGTGCCCGGCAGGGCGAGGATCTCCGCCTGCGGGGCGATCCCGGTGATGCCGCTGCCCTTCTCCGGTGCGGCGGCGATCAGGCCGGCTGCGAACGTGCCGTGGCCCACGCAGTCGTCGGCCGCCGCGTCGACGGCCTCCACCCTGCCGGACAGGCCGGGGACGCCGGCGGAGACACCGGTGTCGACCACCGCGACGGTCACGCCGCCGCCGCGCGAGATCCGCTGGGCCCGGGACAGTCCGAGCGCCGTCTGCGACCACGCCGCTCCGGTGGCCGTCTGCCCCGAGGCCCCGGTGCACGGGCTGCCCTCGCCGAGCCGGACGGGCAGCGGGGGCAGCAGCGTGGCCCCCGGACCGCCGGCACCGGAACTCCCCGGCGGGGCGGCGGGGGCGGCCGGGGCGGCGGGGAGGGCGAAGGCCGGCCCGCCGGCGGCCGGCAGGACCACGGCGATCGCCAGCACACAGCCCGCACCCCGGCTTTTCATGACATTTCGCATGAGTCGCATGATAGGCACACAAGATGTACGGCACACAACGCCAACTACCGCAGCAGCACAAGGAGGTTCGAGGCGTGGCACGGCAAATACTCACGGTCGGCCCGGAACGGTCGGACGGATTCCGGACGATCGGTGAGGCACTGGCCCAGGCCCGTACCGGGGCGGTGATCCGGGTCCGTCCCGGCCGCTACGCCGAGAACCTCGTCATCCGGCACCGGGTGACGATCGTCGGCGAGGGCGAGCCGGGCACCGTCGAGCTCTGCCCGCGGGACGGCACCGCCGTCACCCTCATGGCCGACGCCGTGATGCTCAGCGCCCTCACCCTCCGGGGCCGCGACAAGGAGGCCGCGGTCGTGGACGTACCGGCCGGTCAGGCCGCCCTCGACGGATGCACCGTGACCGGCGCCGGATGGACGGCGCTGCTGGTCCGCGGCAAGGGTTCGCTGGCCGCCCGCGGCTGCCGGATCGGCAACCCCGGCGGTGCCGGGCTCGTCGACTCCTCGCAGTCCGGGAGCGTCGTCGAGGACTGCGTGTTCGAGAACTTCGGCACCTCCGCGGTGGTCATCGGCGAGACCGCCGGACCCCTGGTCCGCAACTGCCGCATCCGCGGCGCGCGGGCCAACGGCGTCCTGGCGAGCGGCGAAGCGCGGGGCACCGTGGAGGGCTGCGACATCTCCGGCACCGACAAGCCGGCCATCGCCCTGGAGGGCCACAGCTCGACCCGGGTGCTGCGGTGCGTCGTGCACCACACCTCGGTGGGGCTGCTGGTGACCAGCATGTCCCGCCCGGAGATCGAGGAGACCTCCTTCGAGTCCATCGCGCAGAGCGGCGTCGTCATCTCCGGCGGGGCCGACCCGATGCTGCGCGGGTGCGTCACCCGGCGCACCGGGACCAGCGGGCTGCTCGTCCTGGACCGCTCGCGCGGAACCCTGGAGGGCTGCTCGTTCCACGGCTCCGCCGAGGGCGCCGTGCGGGTCGTCGAGGGCAGCGCCCCGCTGCTGCGGGACACCGTGGTGAGCGACTGCGCCGACACCGCCGGGGCGGTGCAGCTCTGGGACGACTCCACGGCCGAGTTCGAACGCCTGGAGGTCCTGGACGCGGCGGGGGTCGGCGTCTCCGTGCGCTCCGCCGCCAACCCCCTGCTGCGCCACGCCCGGATCACCGGTGCGGGCGGCCACGGCGTCGAGTTCACCGACGACGGCCGCGGCCGGCTCGAGCACTGCGAGATCGAGTCCGCCGGCGGCTGCGCGCTGCACATCGACGACGACTCCGACCCCGAGATCAGCGACACCGTGCTGAGCTCCGCCGCCCGCTCGGGCCTGCTCGTCGGCGAACGCGGCCGGGGCACCCTGCGGGACTGCGAGATCGGCGACAGCGCCGACGCCGGGGTCGGGGTGCGGGACGGCGCCGAGATCACCCTGGAGCGGGTCCGGGTGCACGGCTCGAGGGCCCACGGCGTCCAGGTGTCGCGCGGCGGCCGGGCCGTCCTCGACGCCTGTGAGATCACCGGGAGCACGGGCGACGGCGTACGGGTCGACAGCACCGAACCGGTCGACGTCACCCGGTGCGTCGTGCGCGACAACCGGGGCGCGGGACTGCGCCAGAGCCGTGCGAGCGAACGGCTCACGGTCGAGCTGCTGACCAGCGCGGACAACGGCCTGCCGGACAGCTGGGGCGAGTCCGCCGGTACGGCCGGCGAGGACGGCGCCCCGGGCGGGGCCGGCAAGGAGCAGGAGCCCGAGGGCCCGCTGGCCGAACTGGAGGCGCTCACCGGCCTGGAGAACGTCAAGCACCAGGTGCGCACGCTGGTCAACCTGAACCAGCTCGCGGAGCGCCGGCGCCGGCTCGGCATGCCGGTCCCGTCCATGAGCCGGCATCTGATCTTCGCGGGGCCGCCCGGCACCGGCAAGACCACCGTCGCCCGCCTCTACGGCAGCATCCTCGCGGACCTGGGCGTGCTCAGGAGCGGGCACCTCGTCGAGGTCGCCCGCGCCGATCTCGTCGCGCAGGTCATCGGCGGTACGGCCATCAAGACCACCGAGGCGTTCAACAGCGCGCTGGGCGGGGTGCTGTTCATCGACGAGGCCTACACCCTCACCGTCGAGGGAACGTCCAACGACTTCGGCCGCGAGGCCGTCGACACCCTGCTGAAGCTGATGGAGGACCACCGCGAGGACGTGGTCGTGGTGGCGGCCGGCTACTCCGAGCAGATGAAGTCGTTCCTCACCGCCAACCCGGGTCTCGCCTCCCGGTTCACCCGCACCATCGAGTTCGGCAACTACGCGGTGGAGGAACTGGTGACGATCACCGAGAGCCTCTGCCACCGGCACCAGTTCGAGCTCGGGCCGCTGACCCGGGAGGCCCTCGCCGTGCGCTTCGAGCAGATGACGCGTGACGCGACCTTCGGCAACGGCCGTGCGGCCCGCAGCGTGTTCGAGGACATGGTGGACCGGCAGGCGTTCCGTCTCGCCGCCATGACCGATCCGGCGGAGAACGACCTGACGCTGCTGCTGCCGCAGGACGTCGGCGACGCGGAGGCGGCGGCCGTCGGCGGCGGCACGGCGCAGGACGCCGACGACGCGTCCGACCCGATGGCCGAACTCACCGCCATGGTGGGGCTCGCCGCCGTGAAGCGGGAGGTCGCCGATCTGGTCAGCCTGCTGACCAACGCCCGGCAGCGGATCGCCGCAGGGCTGCCCGCCCCCCGGATCAGCAACCACCTCGTCTTCAGCGGACCGCCCGGTACCGGAAAGACCACCGTCGCCCGGCTGTACGCCCGGCTCCTGCACTCGCTGGGGGTGCTGCCCCGCGACTCCCTGGTGGAGGTGGCGCGGGCGGACCTGGTCGGCCAGTACGTCGGCCACACCGCCCAGCGCACCAAGGACGTCTTCACCAGCGCGCTGGGCGGGGTGCTGTTCATCGACGAGGCCTACACCCTCACCCCCGAGGAATCGTCCAACGACTTCGGCCGCGAGGCCGTCGACACCCTGCTGAAGCTGATGGAGGACCACCGCGACGAGATCGTGGTCGTCGTCGCCGGATACACCGAGGAGATGCGGCGCTTCCTCGCCTCCAACCCCGGCCTGACGTCCCGGTTCTCCAAGTTCGTGACGTTCGAGGACTACAGCACTGACGAACTGGTCACCATCGTGTCCCGGCACGCCGCCGCTTCCGGGTACGAGTGCTCCGACGCCACCGTCGAGGCGCTGCGCGCCCATGTGGACGCCATCCCGCGCGACCGGTCCTTCGGCAACGCGCGGCTCGCCCGGCAGCTGCTGGAGGCGATGATGACGAGCCAGGCCCGCCGGCTGGGCGCACTGAGTTCGCCCAGCCTCGCCGACCTCACGACCCTGTTGCCGGAGGACCTGCCCGTCCGGCAGGCCCTGGGGCAGCGGCCCTCCCTGTGAGGACGGACGCCCGCCGGCCGGTGCCGGCGGGCGTCCGCTGCGCCGTCGCGTCCCTCAGACGTTGAACTTGACGCTCTCCAGCCACAGGTTCGGCTCCAGCGACCCGCCGAACCTCCAGCCCTGGGACGACTCGCACAGATAGGCGCCCCAGTCGCGCCCGCCGAGCTTGTGGTGGTGGCAGACGTTGCCGTCCGCGACGCCGATGGCGTAGCCACCGAGGTTCGGCGCGTTCGAGGAGGCGCTGCCCAGCAGCAGGTCCGTCCCGTCGGCCGCACTCGACCAGGCGGTCGTCCATCCGTCCTTCTGGACGTACTCGTTGGCGGACACCCTCGTGGCGCCGACCACCGCGATGTTGATGGCCGTGATGGGCCGCCCCTGGCCCGCCGCGGCCCCGTCGCATGCCGGGGCCGTCCAGCCGGCACCCTTCATGTGGACCCGGTAGCAGATGTGCCGGCCGGGATTCGAGGCGGCCAGCCGCTGGGCGGCGTAGGCGGCGGTGTTCTCCGGGAGCCTGGGAGCCTCGTGCTCCTCGGTCCGGGTCTCCTCCCTCTTCGTCTTCCCCGTCTCCTCCGTCTTCCCCGTCTCCTCCGTCTTCTCCGTCTTCTCCGCCGCCTTGGGCGACTCGCTGGCCGGGGACGTCGGACCCACCACTGGAGGCGCCTTCTCCACGACGGGGCTCGACTTGGCGGAGGGCTTCTTCGTCGAGGGCTCCGGCGTGGGCTTCGCCGGGGCGTAGTCGCCCTTCGGCACCTCCGAGGAGTCCTCCTCGAGCAGCGTGTCGGACCCGGCGGCCACCGCCACGTCGTCCTTCTTCTGCCGCGAGTCGTCCGTGGCCCAGATCAGCAGCGGCACGGCGAGGAGAACGACGCCCGCGATGCCGGCGGCGGCGAGCAGGGGCTTCTTCGGGTTCCCGGGCGGCGGCCCGTCCGCACCGATGCCCGCCGCGGCCCCGGAGACGGCGGTCCCGGCGTCCGGGGCGCCCCGGCCGACGGCGGCCGACTCCGCCTGGCTTCCTGTCCGCGCCTGCCCGCTCGCGGACTCGGTGGCGCCTTCGGGCCCCTGCCGCCGCCGGGGGACCGGGGCGGCGGCAGCGGCCGGTGCGGTCGGCTCCCCGGCCGCCCCGCCCGCCGTGCCGGGCCGCGCGGGGGCCGTCCCGCTCTCCGGGACGTCCGGGGTCTCGGTGTTCTCCGGAGCCGGCCGTGCCGCTCCCCCGCCCCCGTTCCGTCCGGGCGTGTCCGGCCGTCGGGCGGCCGGTGTCAGCAGCGGGCCCGGGTCGGCCGCCGCCGATCCCAGGGAAACCGCCCTGCGGACGGACGGACCGCCCGCGCCGTCCGGCCCGGCGGAGGAGGACTGTCTCGGGTTTGCCATCGTTCTCCTTGGAATGCGCATGTGTGCGGTGGTGTCTGTCCCCGTGCGTGAGGGACGGTGCGGTCCCCGCCCGCTACCCGCCGTGGCCCACGGGCCCGAAGCAGCGTTCCGGCCAGCCCCGGCCCTCCCCGACGCGGAACCCCTTGGAGAGCGCGTCCTCGAGGTGCGCGAGTGCCTTGAGGTCCAGCCCGCTCAGTTCCTCCGTCCCGTCCATGTAGGCGGGCGCGTTCCCGGGGAGCTCGCGCAGCAGCACCACGGGCGGGCCGCCGGGCACGGTCCGCACCCCCAGCACCCGGAAGCCGGTCCCCGGCACGAAGACGATCTCTTCGCCGGCCTCCGGGGAGCCGGCGGGCCGGTCGAGCAGTTGCCGCACCTTGCGTCCGGTGACGGACCAGATCGCGTAGCGCACGGCGGCCCCGGCGGGGAGCTCCGAGGACCCGGCCAGGGCACTGACCGGAGCGGGGTCGTGCACCAGCGTGCCGGTCCCGGGGCCGGGGCCGGCGGTGTCCCCGCCGCGCAGCGCCACGCCCCGGTAGGAGGGCAGCCGCCGCAGGGCGGACGCCAGGCAGCCGGCGTAGGGCAGCAGGCCGCCCTCGCCGGTGCGCAGGTCCCCGACCAACGCACGGTGGTGCAGCGGCCCCTCCTCGGCGGTGAGGTAGGCGTGCGCGGCGACGAGATCGGTCCGCGCCGCCTCCAGTTCATGACCGCGCAGGGCGGGCATCCGCGTGAGCACCCGGGAGACGGCCGCGGCGTGCCCCTCCCAGACGCCCGCCGCGAGGTCACGGAACGCGGCACGCTCGGCGGCCCCGCTGACGTGCCCCGGAGCGAACGGAAGGGACACGGCCCGCGCCTGGCGGGCCGGGGCGCTCGGGGCACCGGCCTCCGCGGCCGGCGGTCCGGCGGTCCGGCCGCGCGGTGCCGGCCGCGCGTCGGCGCGCGCCGGACGACCGTCCGGACGACCGGTCCCGGCACCGTCGGGCACCTCGTCGGTGCTCGGGTCCGTGCCTTTGGAGTCGTGCCTCCGCATCCCGGTGCCGGTCCCGCCGCCGGTCCTGCTCCGCGGCTCCGCACGCGTGGGCGCACCGCCTTCGGGTCCGGGGGCGCCGCCGGTGCGGTCCGCGCCCTCACCGGACGGTGAACCATCGAACGCGCGCGCCGTCCCGGCGGCGGCACCGGCTTCGCCCACCGCACGCACACCGCCGGCCGAGGGGTTCGCCTGCGCCCCGTCCGCCCCCGCGCCACCGGCCGCGGGACCCGTGCCCGCGTCACCGGAGGCGCTACGACCGGGCGACGCCCCGGCCGGATCCCGTTCGCCGGCCCCTCCGTGGGACGCCTCACCGCCGGCCCGGGCCGACGGCCCGGACGAGGAGGTGAGCGGCGGGCGAGGTGTCGCCGCTGCCGGAACCGGTGCACGCCCCCCGGGCCCCGCGACCCCGCTCACTTCGGCGGACCCGCCTCCCTGGACGGGATCCGGCGATACGGCGGACCTCCGCACCCCGCGCGCCGGCACCGCGGAACCCGCACCCGGCGAACCGGCGGCGGGCCGGCGTGCCACGGCGCCGGGCGGCGAGGGGCGTCCGGCAGCGACATAGCGGATGCCCGGTACGCCGTGCTCGGCGGCCAGCCGGCGCAGTTCGCCGTCGCCGCCGATGAGCCTGCCGCGCACCAGCAGGGTGGTGCGCGCCCGGACGTCGGCTCCGAGCCCACGCAGGAGCCGGGACAGCGCGGGCAGCAGGGAGCCGTCCAGCGGCTGCCCCGGCATGCCGAGTTCGATGGCGCACACGTCCGGGTCCACGGCCGGGCCGACCGGCCCGGGACGGGGGCCGGTCGGTGCCCACAGGGCGAGTCCGGCCCGGGTCACCGTGGCCTGCCAGCGGTCCGTCAGTCGTACGGTCCCCGGTTCGGTGCCGCCGAGGATCCAGTCGGGCGGGCGGCTCCCCACCGGCCTGGGCACGGGGGGCCTCCCCTGCGGGTCGGCGGGCCCGCAGACCACCGACGGGACGAACGGCTGCCAGCTCGGCCTCCCGTCCCGCCCCACCAGCGTCGGCCGGGGGACCGTCCCGGGCGGTGCGTGGTCGGCGAGCAGCGGCAGGCCGGTGAGCACCTCCACCTCGGCCCCCAGCAGGTCGGCGACCGACTGGCCGAGCCGCAGCAGGTCGCGCCGGCCGCCCGGTGCGAGCCGGACGCGGGAGCGGTGCGCCTCGGGCAGCGCCATGAGCACGGCGGCCACCTCGTCGGCAGCGACGTCCTCCGCCTGCGGAGCGCCGACCAGTACCGTAATGCGCTCGAAGTCGACCGGCACCGCGAAGCACAGGTCGTCGGGGGCCGGGCCGGGGGCCTCGGCCGGGCGTATCAGCACGCCCGCCGGTATCCGGTCCACGACGCAACCACCGGTCGTGTGCGCGGGCACCCGGCCCAGCGCCTCCTCCCACGCGGGTACCGGGGCGCGCGGACCCAGCTTCCGGGGTTTCCCGCCGGGCGTGAACCGCCACCACGCGCGTCCGGGGCCGGAGTCGCCGTGGACGAAGAGCGCTCCCCCGGGCGTGAACAGGACGACCCCGTCCGGAGCGGTCACTTCCAGTTCCCAGGCATCGGCGATCCTGCGGGCGACGCAGGGCCGGTCCGGCCGGTCGTCACCGGCTCCGGACATGACGAGCCGGACCCGGCCGGTGCCCTTCGAGCGGAGGGAGTCCAGCAGAGTGCCCAGCCGCGCCCAGTGGTCGGCGCCGGGCGTCCTGCCCCCGACAGCGGAGCCGACGATCACCGTGGCGACGTCCTCCTCCACGCCGACGGTGCTCGCCACCTCGGCCAGGACGTCCAGCGAGAACGAGTCGTCCTCGACCGAGCGCACCAGCAGCACGCCGCCGACGTCCTCGACCGGCGGACCACCGGTCCCCCGGCGGTCGGCGCCGCCCGGGCCGGCGGCCGGTCCCGCCGTTCCCCGTCCCGTAGCGGACCTGCGGCCCCGGCCCGGCAGGACGGACGACCAGCGGCTCACGCGTCCGCTCCCCGTACCGGGTGGACGGCCTCGGTCAGCACCCGGACGCCGGCGGCCGCGGGACGCTCCGGCTCACCGGCCCGCCCTTCGGTGATCGCGTCGCGCACGGCGTCTGGTTCCAGCAGCATGCTCACCGCGGCCGAGGGGTTCAGGTAGAGCACGTGCCCTTCGGGGACCCTCGGCACGAGGTCGTCCACGCCGACCAGTTCGAAGGCGAAACGCCCAGCGGTGTGCAGGAACACCGACGAGGTGAACAGCGGCACGACCGGGGTGCCGTCCGGCGCCACGGCGCTCAGCGGGCCGCCGCCCGGCGCCGTCAGCACGGCCACCTCGCGGCCCGCCAGCGCGGCCGTCACCGCCTCCCCCGGCCCGTAGCCGGTCGAGGCGAGCTGGACGGCGCGGTCCACCTCGTCCTCCGGTTCGGGCCAGCCGAGCGCACGCGGGGACGGCCGGTAGTCGGGGTTCTCCCGCCACTCGACGATCTCGCCGTCGGGCCCGGACCGCCACCGGCCGGGCATCGCCCACTCCGGGGGCTTTCCGGGTCCGGACCACATCGGGTCGACCACCCCCAGCCAGTGGTCCGGTGCGAGGCGGCCGGCCTCACGGATGTCGTCCGGAACGGGTGGAAGCGCCTCGTCCTGCCGGCTCATCGCTGTCCTCGTTCGGTGGATCGGGGTGACGGGTCCGTCCGCGCCGTGTCGCCCGGGCCGTCGCGCCACAGCAGGCGGCGCGCGGTCGTGGCGTCCGTGACGACCCCGGTGAGCAGACCGGACCTCAGTGCGGCGCGGATCGCGTCGGTGCCGCGTCCACCGGCCGTGACGCCGATCAGCTCGGTGACGCCTCGGAGTTCGGCGGCGCTGACGGAGATCATGCGCGCGTTCAGCTCCGTGGGGATCACCCGGCCGTCGGCGTCCAGGACGTGGCCGGCCACCTCGGCGCACGCTCCCGCCTCCCGGAGCCGCTCCCGCTCCCGCTCGGACAGGGCGTCGTACACCGTGGAGTGCGGGGCGTCCCACGCGCCGATGCCGACGACGGCCTTGGTGACCAGGCCGAACCGGTCCAGCGTCTCGGCGGTGGCGGGCTGGCTGCGCAGGGCGGCGGCCGTCGCCGCGTCGGGAAGGAGGAAAGGGGTGTGGAGGGGGAACACCCTGCCGCCGCCCGCCGCAGCCGTGCGGCGGACCGCGGCGATCGCGGCGTCGTGGGCGAGGTCCCGCCCGTGCACTCCGGTCAACTGGACCACATCGCAGAGCGGCAGCCGGGTCACCGCCTCGCTGAGCGCGTCCACCGCCTGGCTGCCGTCCAGCCCGAGGACGTCGCCCTCCTCGGCGATCTCCGAGATCAGCTGGGCCGCCGCCGTGCCGAGCCAGCGGCCGGTCTGACGCTGGTCCGCCGAGGACGCCGCACCACCCTCGCCCCGGGACAGGTTGACGACGATGCCGTGACGGAGTCCGAACCGCTCGGCCAGCGCCCTCGCGAGCGGGAGGTCGATCTCGGCGGGGACGGTGATGTCGATCCGCACGATGTCGTGGGCCACGGCCGCGTCGAGGAGGCGAGCCACCTTGAACCGGCTGATGCCGAACTCCTTGGCGATCTCCACCTTCGAGCGGCTCTCCAGGTAGAAGCGCCTGGCGACGGCGGCGGCGAGGAGTGTGTCGATCGGCGCGGATAACGTCGCCGCCTCAGCCGGTTCGGCCATGTCGTTTCTCCACGCTCTCATCGTCTCGTCAGCTGATGCCGTTGTACCGACAGTCCACCTGTGCAAGGTGAGCGGCACATGACGGGGAGAAGGCGTCAGAGTTACGGAAGTGACTGGAGTGACTGGAGTGACTGCTGAGGTCGGACTTCCCTTCCCGGACGGGTCGCCCGCGTCGGGGCCGGGAACGAGTCGGGCGGTGCGTCAACCGCCTCAAGCGGTGGCGCGGCCTGACCACACGAACCGGCAGGCTCGCGACCGCCCGCCGGGCCGCACTCCACCTCGCCGGCGTCCTCCCTGGATCCGACGCCGACCAAGGGGACAGAACCTGGTGCTGTGACCGCACGGGTTCGCCGGCTGTCGATATGGAATGTCCGATGAAGCGGATGTGCCGGTGTGCCTCAGCGGTAGCCGGCCAGGCCGTCCGCGAGTTCTCCTTCGTCGCCGTCGCGGATAGCGCAGAGGGCTTGCTGCAGGGCGAATGTGCCGCGGATCGCGGCGACGCGGGCAAGGAGTCCGCGGTTTGACCAGCCGCCCAGGGCGAGCACCCGCTCCAGGAGCTCACGGCCGTAGCCGGCACCGATGGCTGCGAGGTCCTCGGCCGGGTCGCCGAGTGTGACGTCGTCCCAGTCGAGTACCCCGGAGAGGTGCGGCAGGCCGTGCGACCACTCCCATAGAACGTTCTCGGCACCGAGGTCGCCATGCACCACTGCTCGGGTGACGCGGGGAAGGCCGTCGAGTGCTGCGAGTTCCCGCTCGGCCCGTAGGCGCCCGTCGTCGGACATGAGCGGGAACAGCTCCGCGCGCACGTTCTCCGCGAACCTCCGCCACCGGTCCTCTGATGCCCGAGGGAGAGTTGCTCGTACCGTCTCGTCAGTACCGGCACGGGCCAGAGCGGACAGCAGCGTGGCGTACTGCGCCGCCACGGTGTCGGTCACTGGGGCGTCGTTGAGCGCGTCGGCCTCCAGCGGTTCCCCGGGAATGCGGCTGAGTACCAGGAACGGCTCCTCGTCGGTGCCGTGGGCGCCGCCCCGGAGCAGCGGCTCAGGTGTGCGGAAGCCGAGATCGAGTCCGGCGAGCGCGTGGAGCGCGGCCGCCCGCTGGGGCAACCGGGCGGCCGCTGCCCGGGTGCGAGGCAGGCACACGACCCGGTCCGAGCCAATGACCACGATGTGGAATTGCCCCTGCCGCACGGCAAGGTCGTCCGGGTTGTCGTCGGGCAGCAGACGGCTCAGCAGAGCGCGATGCGTCGTACGGATGCTCACGAGTGTCCTTTGGATCCCTCGACGGGTCGGAGGCGATTGTGCACGAAGTGCTGTCAGGCCGCGCCAGCGGTCGACGGTGCCTTCGCGGTGCCGGTTGACGCCCCACAGCCGGTCGTCGCCTACGGAGGAGCAGTCGTGGAAGTGGGTGACGCCGTGGGTGCGGTGGCAGGTCGCCGGCGGGCGGTCGGGCTTGCCCTGCTTCGCCCGGCAGGACCCCGCGGTGGGCCGGATGCCCGGCGGTCCGAACTCGCCGGAGGCGAGGGCCGGGTCCGGGAAGCACTCGAGGACGTGCTCGATCCGGTCGAGTTTGGCGTCGTGTTCGGGGGCCGGGGACTCCTTCCACGTCTTGGTGCGCTGAAAGGTGATACCACGGCGGCGGAGCAGGCAGCGTAGGGTTTCGCGGCCGATGCGCCGATCTCCGCCAGGGCCTGCTCGACCTGGCCTGCAGCCTCATATGCCTCCGCCGCCAGCGAACCTCATCCTGAAACGATCAGTTGAAGGATTCCCATCATCGCGAGGTCATGCCCTTGATCGAGCACCACTCCCACGAGGGGGTGAACAACCGGACCGAGAACGGTCATCAGCCCACGAGGCAGCGCGAACGCTCGATGGAGGGCTTCCGCGACGTGGGCGGGGCGCAGCGGTTCCCGTCCACGTTCAGCGGCATCTCGCCCCGCTCCCGGCCTCGCCGCCACCTGATGACAGCATCCGGCTACCGGGCCGAGATGACCGTCCGCTTCGCCATCTGGGACCAGATCACCGGCGCCGCCGGCTCGCCCACCAGGGCCTTGAGGACCCGCCCGGCCCCCAGGGCCCATCACGCCCCGACGCGCCGTCAGGCGGTCACGCACCCGTCAACGTGACAGTGCCGTACGGCGGGTTGTCGATGGCCGGCGGCTTCGCGGGCGCCCCGGAGGGCTGCGCCTGCTTCCGGGCCGTCTGCCGCGTGCGCCGACAACCCCGGCAGGTACGGCAGCGCCGCCCAGTGGGTGACGTGGTCCTCATCCGGACCCGGTCCGCCCGGGGGGTAGCGGACGATGCCGTCGGAGTCCACGAAACAGTCGTGGCAGTGGCCGTCGTCCTCGGACCGGTGCTGAAAGGTCATGGGAATGTTGGGAATGTACAGATCATGAAAAACCATGGGCCTCACCAGCCAATAGGGGTCACCTGCGACGGAACGGTCATGGAAGTCGTCCGGCCAGATGCCGAACGTCGCCGCCGCGACAGGCTCCCCGGGTCGGAGCAGCCTCTCGCGTGCGTCGACCCATTCCCCATTCGCCCGTATATCCGGTGTTCCTCCCGGACGTTCGGTCCCTGACTGCCGGGTGTCGCTGTTCCGCTCCTGTGTGTCGGGGAGAGATCCGATCACGCTCGTCTTCTGAGGCGTCCCGACACCCGGCAGGGTTGCCCGCCCGCTTCCGACGCGCTGGGAACGGGGGCACGGGCCGCCCGGTTTCGGCGGCGGGGCGAACGGGCCGGCCCTTCTCCGGGTGAGTGGACGCAGACCGTATCCGGGCGACTGACCGGGCGAGCAGCGGATGTGGCGGAGGTGGGCGGGGAGGCACGACGGCAGGCGATACGGCGCGGGGCGCCGGAGCCGGAACCCGCCGATGTGCTGGTGGGCGCCCTGGCGCCGGACCGGTCGTTGACGGTCGCGGGGCGTGAGCGTGGGGGCCGGCGAAGTGCGGTTGTCGTCGGCGTCGAAGGCGCAGGCGCGCGAGGTCGTCGTGCCGTCGTCGGTGGCCAGGGCCAGGCGTCCGGAGGTGTCGTGGCGGTAGGCCGTGGACAGGGTTCCGCCGTCGGTCCGGGTGCGGTCGGCCTGCTTGCCGTGGACGGTGTAGGTCGCGAAGCCGGAGAGCACGGTGGTGCCCGCGGAGTCCGCGTAGGTCGCCGAGGCCTGGTCGCCTGTCGTGTCGCAGGTCCTGGCCAGGGTGCGGCCGTCGGGGAGTGACTCGCCCGTGGGAGCGCCGTCGGCGTCGTAGGCGGCGGCCGTGGACGCCCCGGTCACGGAGTCGATGACGGACGGGGCCTGGCCGGTGGTGTCGCCGTAGGTGATTGACGGGACATCCCGTCCGCCGATCTTCGCTTCATCACTTCTCCCCTGCGACAACACGCATCACCCCGCGGAAGACTCGCGGTGGCCGTGGAGCCCGGCTCGTCCTCGAGGACGAAGCCGGTCCCTCCATGACGCCGCCGCAGGCGATGACCCGGTCCCGGCGGGGCCGGACCCCGGTGGTGCGGGTACGGGGCCGTTCCCGCCGACGGGTGCCCGTTGCGGCGTCGACCCGCTGCAAACCCGGCCACCGCTCGAGGCGGACCTGCCGGCCCCGCCGGGACGACGGCCGCCGCGACGTACGACGCCAACGCGCTCCCCACGGACGATCCCCCTCCCACCGCGACAAATCAGGAGATCATTCCGTCCGGTCGATCAACGCGGCAGTGCCCGTGGGCCCGCCCCACCGCGAGCTTGATCCAAGGCGTTGACATGAACGCAGCATGACGACACGCTGAGAGCGCTCTCACGCGCTGGTACGGACCATCCCCCCACCCGCACGGAGGTGAAGAGTGCTGTCATCCCTCAAGCACGGACTACTCGCCCTCACCGGTGCCGTCGCCCTGACCGGCGCCCTGCTCACGGCCGGCCCCGCGCCGTCCGCGAGCGCCGCGGTGCCCGACACCATCCCCCTGACGATCACCAACGACTCCGGCCGCGGTGACGCCGTCTACGTCTACACCCTCGGCACGTCCCTGACGACGGGTCAGCAGGGTTGGGCGGACGCCGCCGGCACCTTCCACGCCTGGCCGACCGGCGGCAATCCACCGACACCCGCGCCGGACGCGTCCATCCCCGGACCCGCCGCCGGGCAGACCAAGACCATCCGCATCCCCAAACTGTCGGGACGCATCTACTTCTCCTACGGCCGCAAGCTCGACTTCCGGCTGGCCACGGGCGGTCTGGTGCAGCCTGCCGTGCAGAACCCGAGCGACCCGAACCGCGACATCCTGTTCAACTGGTCGGAGTACACACTCAACGACTCCGGTCTGTGGCTCAACAGCACACAGGTCGACATGTTCTCGGCGCCGTACTCCGTCGGTGTGCAGCGCGCCGACGGCAGCGTGCTCACCACCGGCAAGCTCAAGCCGGGCGGCTACCGCGGGGTGTTCGACGCGCTGCGCGCGCAGCCCGGTTGGTCGGGCCTGATCCAGACGCGGTCCGACGGTACCGTCCTGCGGGCGCTGTCCCCGCTGTACGGCCTGGAGACCGGGGCGCTGCCCGCCTCCGTCCTGAACGACTACATCGACCGCGTCTGGCGGAAGTACACGACGGACACCCTGACGGTCACCCCGTTCGCCGACCAGCCGGGCACCAAGTACTTCGGGCGCGTCTCCGGCGGCGTCATGAACTTCACGAACAGCGCCGGTGCGGTCGTGACGAGTTTCCAGAAGCCCGACGCGTCCAGCGTCTTCGGGTGCCACCGGCTCCTGGACGCTCCCAACGACGCGGTGCGCGGGCCGATCTCGCGGACGCTGTGCGCCGGGTTCAACCGCTCGACGCTGCTGAGCAACCCCAACCAGCCGGACACCTCGGCGTCCGGCTTCTACCAGGACCCGGTGACCAATCACTACGCGCGGGTCATTCACCAGCGGACCACGGACGGGAAGGCATACGCCTTCGCCTTCGACGACGTGGGCAACCACGAGTCGCTGGTGCACGACGGCAACCCCGCGCAGGCGCGACTGACCCTCACCCCGTTCGACTGACCACCCCGGTCGGCCGACCGCCCGGGAGGACGGCCCGTGCCCGCGCACCGGGGCACGGGCCGTGACGTGCCCGCGCACCGTTGGCTCCGGGAAGGCGGCATCCACAACCGGCCGTCGGGGACTGCTCGCCGCCGGGGTGCCTCGAACGGCATCTCTTCCTCGGCCCGCACGGCCGGCTTGCCCTCGGGGACCAGGTCATCGGGCAGGTGCGCGGCCGCTTCCGTGAGATCCGGGAAGCGGCTCTGCACGAGGCTGCCGCGGCGGGACCGCACCAGCAGCGGACCGGGCGCCGGCCACGGCGTGAGGACGATCGCCCGGCAGCCGTCGAACTTCGGCTGACATCGCAGCTCACCAGGGAGCGCGCCGGGCGCGGGCGCCGTGTCCCGGGCCTGCGCCGGCATCGGTTCCACCGGTGGCCGAAGCACCGTACCTCCGTCCACGGGCTCGCCGGTGCCCCGCGACCTGACACGGCCAGCGGTTTCCGGGGCGGTCCCGGCCGGTGGCTGCGCGGCCCGCGAACTCGGTGCCGCAGGCACGGACGGCATCATGTGATCAGCGCATGACCTTGCGCTGATCACAGGTGGGCGGGACATGAGGCTGACTGGTGAGCCGGGCAGGGTGGAAAAGCTGGCGGAGGAGGCCGTCGTCGCCGCGTGCGAGCTGGCCGACGCCGCCGGCCCGACGCAGTGGAGCGCAAGCGCGGTGGAGGACGTGGCCGCCGCCCTCGAGGTCTTGGCCGGTGCCCTGTCCCAGCTCGACCCGGAGTGCGCGGAGATCCTCGCCGTCGTACCGGTCGCGGCGGCCGCCGTCGTCGAGCGCGCCGAACAGGCCCGCGCCGGTGCCCGCCCGGGCGAGGACGCCGGAGGCAGGACCACGTCCGGGACGAGTACGGCGCTGCGTCAGGCGCTCACCGCTCACGGCCTGGTCCCGCACCATGTCCACCAGCTCGGGGCCGCGCTGGTCACCGTGACGCTGAACGCACCCGAGGCGCAGGCCCTCGCCGTCCTCCTCGACCGGCCCTCGAGCGCCCTCCCCCACCAGGCGCAGCAGGCCGATGCCGGATGGGGTGAAGGACCGGCCGAAACCGCGGCTGCCGCTCTCGCCGGGGCTCTCCGCTCCCACAGCACCGGCGCGTACGCACGGGTCCTGTCTTCGGGGCAGGTGAGCGCCGGTCTCACTCCGCAGGCCGCCCAAGCGGTGATCGCGACTCTCACCGCTCGGCTGGCCACCGCGTCACGCGGCAGGCGGCGCGGGCTCGGGCCCGGCTTCCGGGGCATCACCGCCCGGTAGCGCGTGTTTCCTGCGGGGGACACGGGCTCGTGCGGCGTCGGCCGCCGCGACGCGACGCAAACACGCCGATCTGCTACGCGTCGATTCCTCCCATCGGGTCTTGCTGTCCTGGGACATCCCCTTCGCTCCGGGGGATTGAGGGAAAACCCGGCATCGAGCCCGCGACGTAAACGTCCCGGGTGGCCCATGGCCCGGCTTCCTCGACCGGAAGGAGTGCGTCAACCGCTGGATCGTCCTCAGCGCGGGATGTCGTCACGGGGGACGTCTGAGGACGCGAAGCGGAAAGGCACGTCAAGGTGGCCGGTCAGCCTTCGGCCGGTCCCGGCGTTCCCGCTTGGTGGGGTCCTGTGGCCGCGGCTTGCGTGATCCGTGCGTCGCGGGATGTGGGTCCCCCTCGGCGTCCGCAAAGCTGTCCTCGGCCCGAAGGACGATCGGAGCGCCGGATGGTCCGGGGCCCTCACCGTCGCGACGCCGTCCGTAGTAGACGGCGGCGTCCATGCCGAGGCCGGGACCGGGCGGGCAGTCGACGATGATCACGCCGTGATCGTCCCCGGTCCCCCTGCTCGCCCCGCCAAGCCCGAGCACGTCGCACGGCACCGCCGGCAGCGGGGTGCCGTCGCCCTGCGGGGCAATCGCGATACGGCCCCCTGTACCGACCGGCTTACGGCGAGCGGCGCCATGCCATGTGCCCATCGCTCCGTGCGGTGGCCCACCGGCCGGACCGGCGGCCGGTGCGCCGCTGACGGTGTGTACGGGAGAACCGGCCCCGGACTCCCGCACGAGGTCCGTCGCCCCGGTCCCGGCGCGGAGGGTCGTTGCACGCGAATGTCGTTTGTGAAGTCCTCGTTGCACGCTCGCGTATCACCCTGTGCCCGGGTGGCGGGCCGTGCTTACCTCATCGCAACCCAGCGCAGCTCTCCCGCACGAGGAGCACCATGAGCAGCCGGCCCGCCGACTCCGCCACCGCCCGCCCCACCCCCGAGGAACCGTCCGCCGGTCCCGGCACACCGGCGTGGTCCTTCGAGACCAGGCAGGTCCATGCCGGTGCCGTGCCCGACCCGGTCACCGGTGCCCGCGCCACACCGATCTACCAGACCGCGTCGTTCGTGTTCCGGGACACCCGGCACGCCGCCGACCTGTTCGCGCTCGCCGAGCCCGGCAACATCTACACCCGGATCCACAACCCCACCCAGGACGTCTTCGAGCAGCGGATCACCGCCCTGGAGGGCGGCGTGGCGGCCGTGGCGCTGTCCTCCGGGCAGGCGGCGGAGACCTTGGCCGTCCTCACCCTGGCGGGCGCCGGCGACCACATCGTCTCCAGCGCCTCCCTCTACGGCGGCACCTACAACCTGTTCCGCCACACGCTGCCCCGGCTCGGCATCGAGGTGTCCTTCGTCGACCCGGACGACGCGGAGGCGTGGCGGGCGGCGATCCGGCCGAACACCAAGGCGCTGTTCGCGGAGTCGCTGGGCAATCCTCGCGGCAACGTGCTCGACGTGCGGGCGGTGGCCGACGTGGCGCACGCGGCGGGCGTTCCGCTGATCGTGGACAACACGGTGCCGACCCCGTATCTGCTCCGCCCCCTCGAGCACGGCGCGGACATCGTCGTGCACTCGGCCACGAAGTTCCTCGGCGGCCACGGCACCGCCATCGCGGGCGTGGTCGTGGACGGCGGTACCTTCGACTTCGGCGCGCACGCCGACAGGTTCCCGGACTTCACCGAGCCGGACCCGAGCTACCACGGCCTGCGGTACTGGCCCGCGCTCGGCCCCGGTGCCTACGCGGTCAAGCTCCGGGTGCAGTTGCTGCGCGATCTCGGCCCGGCGCTCTCCCCGCACTCCGCGTTCCTGCTGCTCCAAGGCGTGGAGACGCTGAGCCTGCGGATGGAGCGGCACACGGCCAACGCCCAGGCGCTCGCGCAGTGGCTGGAGCAGCGGGACGAGGTCGCCGCCGTGCACTATCCGGGCCTGCCGTCCAGCAGGTGGTACGAGGCCGGGCAACGGTACCTGCCGCGCGGTGCCGGTGCGGTCGTCTCCTTCGAGCTGCGCGGCGGTGTCGACGCGGGCCGGCGGTTCGTGGACGGCGTGGAGCTGTTCAGTCACCTCGCCAACATCGGTGACGTACGCAGTCTGATCATCCATCCCGCGTCCACCACGCACAGCCAGTTGGACGAGGACCAGTTGGCGGCCACCGGTACCGCGCCGGGGCTGGTGCGCCTGTCGGTGGGCATCGAGTCCCTGGCCGACCTGAAGGCGGACCTGGAGGCCGGTTTCCGTGCGGCCAAGGGCGCGTAGATGCGCGCCGTCACCGCTGTCGAGGCGCCCCTGCCGCCGCCCACCGGGGCCTGGCGGGAGGGGGACCCGCCAGGCCGGCGCCGGTGGCACGAAGCGGAGAAACCACTGCCGTTGGAGGCGGGCGGCGAACTACCGGGTGTGCGGATCGCGTTCGAGACCTGGGGGACGCTCGCGCCGGACCGCTCCAACGCCGTACTGGTGCTGCACGCGCTCACCGGGGACAGCCACGCCGCGGGCCCGGCCGGGCCCGGGCATCCGACGCCCGGCTGGTGGGATCCCCTGATCGGTCCGGGCCGGGCGCTGGACCCCGGCCGCTGGTTCGTCGTCGCGCCGAACGTGCTCGGCGGCTGCCAGGGCAGCACGGGGCCGGCCTCCCCGCGTCCCGGCGGCGAGCGGTCGTGGGGCGGGGCGTTCCCGTTCCTGACCCCGCGCGACCAGGTGGCCGCGGAAGCCGGTCTCGCGGACGCGCTGGGCATCGACCGGTGGGCGTTGGTCGTCGGAGGCTCGATGGGCGGGATGCGGGCCGTGGAGTGGGCGGTGTCGTACCCGGCACGAACGGGCGCGCTGCTGCTCCTGGCGACGGCGGCGGCGGCGAGCGCGGAGCAGATCGCGTGGGCCCACATCCAGGTGCGGGCCATCCGCGCGGACCCGAACTGGCAGGGCGGCGACTACCACGACACCGGCCGCGGGCCGCACACCGGGCTGGGGCTCGCCCGCCGGCTGGCCCACGTCACCTACCGCAGCGAGCCGGAACTCCAGGTCCGCTTCGGCCGTCTGCCGCAGGAGGCGGAGGACCCGTGGCGGGGCGGCCGCTACCAGGTGCAGTCCTATCTCGACCACCACGCGGCCAAGCTGGTACGGCGTTTCGACGCGGCGAGTTACGTCGTCCTGACCGAGGCGATGAACGCCCACGACGTGGGCCGGGGCCGCGGCGGTGTGCGGGCCGCCCTGCGGCGGGTGACCGTGCCCACCCTGGTCGCCGGGGTGGACTCCGACCGCCTCTACCCGCCCGCCCAGCAGGCGGAACTGGCCGCGCTGATCCCGGGCGCCGACGGACTCAGGGTGATGGAGTCGCCGTACGGGCACGACGGGTTCCTCATCGAGACCGGGCAGGTGGCAGCGCTGGTCCACGAGCTGCTGGGCTGAAACCGGTACGCCCTCGTTGCGGCCCCCCGCTCCCGTTGCCCCGGCGGGCGCCTTCACCGTTCCGGCCGACTCCATGGAGCGGACCGGCAGGCTCGCCGCGGCCCCTTCAGTCCGGTATACCGCTGGGGATTCCGAGTCCGCGGCCTCGACAGAGGTCCTTTCGCTCCTCCACGTGCAGAGCCACGACAACACGCCGCTGGCCCTCGGGCTCGGACGCCCACCAGAGGTCGTACGCCTCCTTGGAACCCCAGGACGACACCCCCGGTTGGCCTCCTCTCCGTCTCCGGACCAGCAGCGAAGGCGCGGCGCATCCCTTCCGGCTGGGTCGCGGGCCGCCGCGCCCGCTCGAAGTCCTCCGTGGCGCCCGGTTGGAAGACCTCGGCGCGGGCGGGCGCCCGGTCGGGCCGGGTCCGGGTACCGATCCCCTCCTTCAGGAGGGCCCAGAAGCTCTCCGCGGCGGCATTGTCGAAACATGACCCAGTCCGCCCGCAGCTCTGCCGGAGTCCCAACTCCTCTATTCGGCCATGTCCTACGTGGTGAGGGAGACGTTGGCTCGGTATGGGGCGGGGAACGCAGAACGCGCCTGATGAGACGGTGTTCGTCCATGTGCTGGTCAGCGGGTGCGCCCGGCGGTCGCTGCCGCCCTGCTTCGGGGTATCGAAGTCGACCGTCCACCGCCGGTTCCTGATCTGGTCGAGGGCGGGCGTATGGGGCCGGCTCCACGAAGCCGTGCTGCACCGCCTGGACGATGTCGGGCTCCTGGACGTCTCCCGCGTCACCCTCGACACCGCCCACGTCAGGGCCAAAAAAAGGGGGCGAACACACAGGTCCGAACCCCGTGGACCGGGGCAAGCCGGGTTCCAGGATGCACATCCTGCCGGACGCGAACGGCCTGCCCCTCCTTGGAGGCGTCTCCGCCGGCAATGTCCACGACAGCGAAGGACTGAAGCCGATGGTGGAGGGGCACCAAACGAGACACGACCCCCACCGCGGTCGCCGCTTCAAACCCCAGCGCCTCCACGCCGACAAAGCCTACGACCGGGCCGATCTGCGCAGATGGCTGCGAGGCAAGCGGATCGGCGTACGGATCGCCCGCAAAGGCATCGAGTCCGGCGAGGGATGGGGGCGCCGCCGATGGGTCGTCGAGCGGACGATGTCCTGGCTGTCCGGCTACCACCGCCTCAACCCTCGCTACGAACGCGATCCCCGCAACCACCTGGGGTTCCTCGGTCCTGCCGCCGCCCTCTGCTGCCACAAGCGACTCATCCACCTCACAGGTAGGACACGGTCCAATCCGCCTGGCCTCACACCGCTCGGCGCGAATGGCTGGAGGCCTGGACCTGACCGCAGGCCCATCGGCGCCGTCGGACCATGCCGCGGTCAGGCGGAGGGGCGTTTCCTGGTGCCGCCGCCGCGGCCGTTCAGCGGGATCAGCGTCTCCAGGTGGGCACCTTTGACCCAGGAGCCCAGCAGGTCGCGGTTCAGGGCCACGATGTCCTGGCGCAGCGCCAGGCCCAGCGCGGCTTTCGTGAACGTGCGGCAGGTGGTGACGAACAAGGCGACGTCCGCGCCGTGCTCGAGGCGGGCGGTGCCGACGAATTTCTGCATGTCCTGCGAGGACACGCTCCGTTGCGGCGCGTACTTCTTGCACTGGACGACGAGCTTGCGGCCGTCGGCCAGGTAGCCGACCACGTCCGCGCCCAGGTCGCCGCTCCTGCCGCTGACCACGACCTTGGTGCAGCCGTCCCGTCGGCACAGCTGCGCGATGTACGTCTCGAACTCCTGCCACGACAAGGCGTCGACCTCGGCCATGGACAACTCGCACGCCCGGGCCTCCTCCTGCGCCCGCCACGCCCGGTCCTGGCCGACCGCGCGACGGTGCGCCCGCAGCAGCACCCAGGTCGCCCCGCCCACCGCGGCCACGGCGAGTACGGCCACCAGGACGGGCCACACCCTCGACCAGTTCCCGGCGGCCCACACCACTGCTGCCGACGCCGCCACCGCGCCCCAGGCCCGCAGTCGCCTGCGGGTCCGCTTCCTCAAGCGCCGGCGCCGTCGGCGTGTCGCCATCACTTCCCCGTTCCCCCATCCCGTGATGCGCAGGGTGCGCCAGCGAGCACCGTCCGGACCGTGCGGCTGCGGGGGCTCATCGACTGGCCTGGGTGACGCCGCTCGCGAGCTGCCCCAGGATGTTCGCGATCCCCTCACCGACCGGAGTGGGAGCGATCAGGACTCCCAGCGCCAGAACGATGGCGACGGTCAGCCTCTCGTCGAAGCGGCTGCGGGCCTCCGTACGCCGCCGCAGCCGCCAGACGACGATGACTGCGAGCAGCACCGCCACGTTGATGGTCACCAACCGCCCCGACCTCCCCGCCGATCGGCCTTCACCCCGCGGACGGCTGAATGCCGCCGCCGGCTTTCCTGTGTAGCGGCGTCTTGGTGATGTCGGAGGCGGGTTGCCGACGAATGGCACAAAGCCATCGGGCCTGACCGAATAGCGCGCTGGATCAGTCGTGGACGTGCACGGTGCCTTCCGTCAGCGCGCTCCGCGGCCGGCTGATCACCCCGCTGACACGGTGACAGCCCGCGTGGCGGGGTCGGCAGTGGTCGAGACGGCATCAGCGAGGGGGCTTCCGCGGACGCGCGGATACGGCGCGCGCTGGTCGGCGTGACGAGGAGGCGTACACCGCGGGGTTGGGCGAGGGGCCGTGACGCGTCCGGTCATGATGCCGCTGGCGCGCGGCGAGCTGGTCGGGCTGGTCGGGCTGATCCGGGTGCGTCCGCTCACGGTGGGGCAAGACGCGCTCACCGGGATCGTGGAACTCGCGAACGTCGCGGCGGCCGGCGCGGACGAGGTGGTCCTCACCTGGAAAACCTACGGTGTCGTCACCGCTTGCAAGCTACCGGTCGTCAGCCCGGCCCCGGCCTGGAAGGGCCACCCGGGGCGCGTACACGCCGAGTACGCGGGTGAGGTCCGTCCGCCCTCGCCTCTTCCCGGACGAGCCGCCGGCGGCGTCGCCCGGGAGTCCGTCAGGTCGGCGTGTGCCGCGGTCGGGTGATCCGGGGGCCGGGGTCACCGTGGCTCGCCGGGGGCCGGATGGGGGCCGGGGGCCTCCGGGCGGTGCCGGGCGGCGGGGTGGTGCCGGTCGGGATCGGCCAGCCAGTGGTGGACTGCGAGGGCGGTGGTGCGGGCGTGTTCCTCCAGCACGGTGAAGTGGTCCCCGGGCACGGTGACCTCGGTGTGCGGCAGGCTCCAGGCCGGGGCGGGCTCGGTGCCGGGCAGCGGATCCCGGGCCCGTACGAAGAGGGTGGGAGAGCCGAGCGGCGAGGGGTGCCAGCCGGCGAACAGCTCGAAGTACCCGGCCATGGCGGTGAGCCGGTCCGGGCCGGCCGAAGACAACTCCGCGGCCCGGTGCAGCATGTCCGAGGTCATCGCGGAGAGCGGCTGCCCACGGTCGTCGCTGCTCGGGTAGGTGTCCAGCAGGACGACGGCGAGCGGGGCGGCGCCTTCGGCCGCCAGTCGCTCGGCCACGGCGTGGGCCACCCAGCCGCCGGCCGAGCGGCCCAGCAGGGCCACCGGTCCGTCACCCGCGATCGCGCGGACGGTGGCGGCCTGGGCGGTGACGAGGGCGTCCAGGGTGGCCGGCAGCGCCTCCCCGGCCCCGAAGCCCGGGTGCCGCACCGCCGACACCGGCCGCAGGCCCCGCAGCCCGGCGCCGAAACGCGCGTACTCCTGGGGTCCCGAGAGCACGCTGAGGGCGGGGAAGCAGACCAGCCGGGGCCCCGTGCCGCCCGGTGCGAGTGTGACGGGGTCGAGTGCCGCGCCGGGAGCCCCGGCGCTGTCGAAGAGCGGGCGCAGGCGTGCGGCGATGGTGAGCAGCGCCATGCCGTCCCACGTCCGCCCGCGTTCGCAGGCGGTACGGAAGAGCGCGCCCAGGGAGGCGTCCGGAGCAGCTGCGGCGTCCGGGCGGCCCGCCACCCGCGCCGGGATTTTCGGCCGGCCGGCCGCCCCGGGGCCGCCGGGGGCGCTGTCGTGCGCCGGAGGACCGGAGCCGTCCGGTCGGCCGGCGGCGGCCGGCCCTGCGGGGGCGGCGGGAGGAGTCGCCTCCCGGGCGTACCGCTGCGCCAGCTCGGCGGCGACCGCTCGCGGGGTCGGGAAGTCCAGCAGCAGCGTGGCCGGCAGCGTCAGCCCCGTCGACGTCACGAGCAGGTTGCGCAGTTCGACCGCGGCCAGGGAGTCGAGCCCCAGGTCCGCCAGCAGGTCGTCGCCGTCGATCGCGCCGGCCCCCTCCGGGTGTCCCAGGACCGAGGCCGCCAGGGCCCGTACCTCCGTGAGCAGCAACCCGCCCCGCTCGTCCGGGGAAGCGTCCGCCAGCCGTCGGCCGAGCGGAGCCCCGCCGCCCGCTGCGGCGGGGGCGGGCGGCCGGGACCGGTCCCCCGCCGGACCGCCACCGCCGGGGATGCCCGGACCGAGGCGGGCCGCCACCACCACCGGGTCGTCGCCCGCCACGGCGGAGTCGAAGAGGGCCAGGCCCTCGTCCTCCTCCAGCGGGCCGAACCCCGAGCGGGCCATCCGCCGCAGGTCCGCGTCGGTGAGGTGCGCCGTCATGCCCGCGTCCTGCCGCCAGGGGCCCCAGACGATCGACGTACCGGGCAGACCGAGCCGCCTGCGGTGCTGTGCCAGTGCGTCCAGCACGCAGTTGGCGGCCGCGTAGCCGGCCTGACCGGCGGAGCCGAAGGTGCCCGCCACCGAGGAGAACAGCGCGAACACGGCCAGGTCGCACCCCCGGGTCAGCTCGTGCAGGGCGAGGGCGGCGTCCGCCTTGGGCCGCAGCACCCGCTCCAGGCGGTCGGCGGTGAGCGCCGGGACGATGCCGTCGTCCAGCACTCCCGCGGCGTGCACCACGCCGGTCAGCGGATGGGCCGCCGGCACCGAGCCGAGCAGGGCGGCGAGTGCCGTCCGGTCCGCGACGTCGCACGCCCGGACGGTCACCTCGGCGCCCGACTCGTCCAATTCCGCCACGAGTTCCCTCACTCCCGGCGCGTCCCGTCCGCGCCGGCCGGCGAGCAGCAGGTGCCGGACGCCATGGGCGGCGACCAGGTGCCGTGCCACGAGCATGCCCAGGGCACCGGTGCCGCCGGTGACCAGGACGGTGCCCTTCGGGCCGAGCCGCCTTGCGGGCCGTCGTTCCTCCGTCGTCCCGGTCACCGGTACCGGTTTCGGTACGTACGCCGTTCCCCGTCGTACGGCGATCTCCGGCGCCGCAGCGGCCAGCAGGGCGGGCAGGGAGCGCCAGGAGCCGGGGTGAGCGTCCGTGTCGATCAGGGCGAAGCGGCCCGGGTTCTCCCGCAGGGCCGAGCGGACCAGCCCCCACACCGGCGCGTGGGCCGGTACGGAAGCGCGTCCGCCGGAGGCGGCCCGGTCCGCGGCACCGGTGCCGCCGCCGTCCGGGGTGACGGCGCCGGAGGTGACGAGGACGAGGCGGGAGCCCGCCGGACGCGGGTGGGCGAGCCACTCCTGTACCAGCTTCAGTGCCCAGCCCGCCGCCCACCGGGCCTGCGCCGCCGAGTCCCGTGTGTCACCGGTCGCCTGCGGTGGTGGCGGGCAGGGCGCGACGAGGACGGCCGGGGCCGCGCCGTCCGCCTCGGGGCCGGCGTACACCGGAACGCCGGAGCCCGGGGGCGCGAGCACGTCCACCAGTGGTGTGCCGGCCGCCGACAGAACGCCCCACGGGGGCACCGCCGCGGGTGCGGGCGGCTCGGGCAGCGGTACCCAGGCGATCCGGTGGAGCATCCCGGTGACCGCGGCAGCCGTTCCCGGTCCGGTACGCGGAAGGGACCGGAGCGTCAGCGAACGCACCGTCGCCACCGGCGTGCCGGACGCGTCGGTCAGCTCCAGCCCGGCCCGCCCGTCCGGCCCGGGCGTGATCCTCACCCGCAGCCGCCGCGCGCCGGCGGTGTGCAGCCGCACCCCGCCGAAGGCGAACGGCAGGGACACCCCACCGCCGTCCGTCCCGCCGGGCTCGAGGGCGCGGCCGTCGAGCGCCAGGGCGTGCAGCGCCGCGTCCAGCAGGGCGGGATGGAGCGCGAACTCGGGGCCGTCGGCCTGCGGGAGCGTGGCCGCCGCGGCTTCGGGCAGCGCGACCTCGGCGTACAGATCGGCCCCGAGCCTCCAGGCCGCGCGCAGACCGCGGAAGGCGGGGCCGTAGCTCAGCCCGCTTTCGGCCAGCCGCTCGTACGGATCGGCGTCCGGCCGGCCGGCGTGCAGCGGTATCGCGCCCGGCGGTGGCCAGGGTCCACCGCGGTCCGCCGGCTCCGGCTCCGGCTCCGGCTCCGGCTCCGGCTTGAGCGTCCCGGAGGCGTGCCGCTGCCAGGGCCGGTCACCGGCCGGCGTGTGCGGCCGGGCGTGGAAGACCACGGCCCGCCGTCCCGCGCCGTCCGGCCCGGACACCTTCACCTGCAGCTCGACCGTGCCGTCCGCGGGCAGCGACAGCGGCGCGGTCAGGGCGAGTTCGTCCAGGACGGGCGTGCCGGCCGATTCACCGGCGTGCAGGGCCATCTCCACGAACGCGGCCGCCGGCAGCAGTACCGTCCCCGCCACCACGTGGTCGGCCAGCCAGGGCTGGTCGTGCGCCGGGAGCAACCCGCTCAGCAGCAGCCCGTCGTCGTCGGCCGTCACGGTGCGGGACGACAGCAGCGGATGGGCCGGGGCGCGGGTGCCCGACCGGGGGGCGGCCGGGTGCCGGGGGGTGGCGTCGAGCCAGTACCGGCGGCGCTGGAAGGCGTAGGTGGGCAGGGTGACGCGCCGCCCGCCGCGTCCGGCGAGGACGGCCCGCCAGTCGACGGGCACGCCATGGGTGTGCAGCGCGGCCACGGTGTCCAGCAGGGCGTCCGCCTCCGGCCGCGCCCCGCGCAGGGTCGGCAGGACCAGCGGCGTCGAGGTCCGCTCGCCGGCAAGTTCCCCGTCCGTGCCCGTGCCCGCCGGAGCCGCTCCGGTCGCGTCGAGGCAGCTGTGGACCAGGCCGGTGAGCACGCCGTCCGGCCCCAGCTCGACGTAGTGCGCCGCGCCCCGGTCCCGGAGGTGCGCCACCGAATCAGCGAAGCGGACCGGGCGGCGCACGTGGTCCACCCAGAACGTGGGCGAGCTCAGCTCCTCCTCGGTGGCCGCCCGGCCGGACACAGCGCTGATCAGGGGAGTCCGCGGCGCGGCGAAGGAGAGGCGCCGCACCACGTCCGCGAAGCCGGCCAGCACGGGTTCCATCCGCGCGGAGTGGAAGGCGTGACTCACCCGCAGCGGCGTGGCGGACCGGCCCCGCTCCCGGAAGTACGCGACGGTCTCCCCGACCGCGGCCTCGTCCCCGGAGACGACCACCGAGGCGGGCCCGTTGACGGCGGCGATCTCCACCGCACGCCCCACCCCGGCGAGCCGGGCGGCCGCTTCGGCCACCTCGTCCGGGCCGGCGGCCACGGCGGCCATCGCACCGCCCGCCGGCAGCGCGTCCATCAGGCGGCCCCGGGCCGCCACCAGGGTGCAGGCGTCCGCGAGGGACAGCACCCCGGCGACATGCGCCGCGGTCACCTCGCCCACCGAGTGCCCGGCCACCAGGTCCGGGCGCACGCCCCAGGTTTCGAGCAGCCGGAACAGGGCCGTCTCCAGGGCGAAGAGCGCCGGCTGCGCGAACCGGGTCGTGTGCAGGAGCGCGCCCGCCTCCGTGCCGGAGCCGGCGAACACGACGTCCCGCAGGGGCACCGGCAGCAGCGGGTCGAGCAGGGAACAGCTCTCGTCGAACGACCGGGCGAAGCCCGGATGCAGTTCCCGGGACTCGTACAGCTCACGGCCCATGCCCGCGCGCTGGCTGCCCTGGCCGGTGAAGAGCAGGGCCAGCGGGCCCCGGCGGCGGGTCGTGCCCGTCCGCACCCCGGGCCGGCTTCCGCCCTCCGCCACCGCCCGCAGGGCGGCGAGCAGTTCCGCACGGTCCCGGGCCACCACCACGGCCCGGTGTTCGAAGGCCGTGCGGGTGGTGGCGAGCGAGTACCCGATGTCCACCGGGGCCGCGTCCGGGTCGGCGGCCACCCGGTCGTACAGCCGCCGCGCCTGGGCCCGCAGCCCCGGCCCGCTCCGCGCCGACACCGCGACCGCCACGGGCGCCGGCACCGGAGCGGCCGCGGGTGCCGGCGCCGCCCCGCCCTCGGCGCGGCCGCTCCCGGCCCCGTCACCGGCCGCGGGAACCGGCGGCGGGGCGTCCCGATGCACCGGGGCCTCCTCCAGCACCACGTGGGCGTTGGTGCCGCTGATGCCGAAGGAGGACACCCCCGCCCGGCGCGGGCGGCCCGTCCTCGGCCACTCCGCCTCCCGGGTCAGCAGCGCCAGCCGCCCCGACGACCAGTCGATGCGGGGGTTCGGTTCGTCGGCGTGCAGCGTGCGCGGCAGCACGCCGTGGGCCATCGCCTGCACCGTCTTGATCACGCCCGCCACCCCGGCGGCGGCCTGGGTGTGACCGATGTTCGACTTCACCGAGCCCAGCCACAGCGGACGCTCCCGCGGCTGTCGCCCGTACGTCGCCGAGAACGCCTCCGCCTCGATGACGTCGCCCAGCCGGGTGCCGGTGCCGTGCGCCTCCACCGCGTCGATGTCCCCGGGGGCCAGCCCCGCGTCCGCGAGGGCCTGCCGGATCACCCGCTGCTGCGCCGGGCCGTGCGGTGCCGTCAGCCCGTTGCTGGCCCCGTCCTGGTTCACCGCCGAGCCGCGCACCACGGCCAGCACCGGGAGCCCGGCGCGGCGCGCCTGGGACAACCGGCTCAGCAGCAGCATGCCGGCGCCCTCGGCCCATCCCGCGCCGTCGGCGGACGCGCCGAACGCCTTGCAGCGGCCGTCCGGGGCCAGCGCCCGCTGCCGGCTGAACTCCACGAACGACGAGGGCCCCGACATCACCGTCACCCCGCCGGCCAGCGCGAAGGAACACTCGCCCCGGCGCAGCGCCTGGGCCGCCAGGTGCAGGGCCACCAGGGACGACGAGCACGCCGTGTCCACCGTGAGGGCCGGGCCCTGAAGGCCGAAGGTGTAGGCGATGCGGCCCGAGGCGACGCTTCCGGCGCTGCCGAGGCCGAGGTAGCCCTCGACGTGCTCGGGCACCTCCGTGACGCGGCCGGCGTAGTCGCTGTACATCAGCCCGACGTACACCCCGGTCGACGAGCCGCGCAGGGTGCGGGGGACGAGACCGGCGCGCTCGAAGGCCTCCCACGCCACTTCGAGCAGCAGCCGGTGCTGCGGGTCCATGGCCAGGGCCTCGCGGGGGGAGATGCCGAAGAAGCCGGGGTCGAAGCGGTCCACGCCGGCCAGGAAGCCGCCCTCACGCACATACGTCCGGCCGGGCCGGCCGGGGTCCGGGTCGTACAGCGTCTGCGTGTCCCAGCCCCGGTCGGTGGGGAACGGACCGATGGCGTCCCTCCCGTCGGCCACCAGCCGCCACAGCTCCTCGGGGGAGGTCACGCCCCCTGGATAGCGGCAGGCCATCCCCACGATCACCACGGGATCGCCGTCCGGCCGGACCTCGCCCCGATGCGCGGTCCCGGCGCCCGGCGGTGCGGCGGCGCCGCGCGAACGGAGGTGGGCGGCGAGCGCGGCGGCCGTGGGGAAGTCGAAGGCGACGGCCGCGGAGAGCGGCAGGCCGGTCGCCGCCGCCAGCCGCTCCCGCAGCACCGTCGCCGTCAGCGAGTCCATGCCCAGGTCCCGGAGCGCCGTTTCGGGCTCCACCGCCTCCGCCGTACGGCCGAGCACGGCCGCCGCCTCGCCGCGCACCAGGGCCAGCAGGTCCACCGCCGGCTCCCCGGCCGCCCTCGCGCCCAGCGTGCGCGCGGGCCGGCCGGCGAGGGCGTGGCGCCGGACCTTCCCGGAGGCGGTACGGGGGATGTCCGCCACCTCGTACAGTTCGGCGGGCACCTTGGAAGGGGACAGTTCCGCGCGGCAGGCGGCGAGGACCGCTCCCCTGTCCGGTGCGCCGCTGCCCGGCGCGGGGACCAGATAGCCGACCGGCACCTCCCCGAGGACGGGGTGCGGGCGTCCGGCCACGGCGGCGTCCGCCACCCCGGGCAGCCGCCGCAGCACCGCCTCCACCTCCGAGGGGTGGATGTTCTCCCCGCCCCGGATGATCAGCTCACTCGCCCGGCCGGTGATCGCGAGTTCGCCGGACGCCTCGATCCTGGCCAGGTCGCCGGTGCGGAACCAGCCGTCGCGCAGCACCTCGGCGGTGGCCTCCGGCCTGCCGTGGTAGCCGACCATGACTCCGGGCCCGCTCACCCACAACTCGCCCTCGCCGGTGTCCTGTCCGTCCGCGCCGCCGCCGACCCGGACCCGGGTGCCGGGCAGCACCCGGCCGCACGAACCGGCCGCCGATGTGCCGCCCGGTGCCGCCATGGTGACCGGGCCCGCCTCGGTACTGCCGTAGTGCTCCAGGTAGGGGACCCGGCAGGTCGCCTCGAAGGAGTCGCGGAACCCGGGCCCCGCCGGGGCGCCCCCGCTGACGCATCCCCGCAGCGCGGGCGCCCCGAGTCCGCCGCCGTTCCCGTCGACCTCCTCGCCCCGGACCGCGTCGAGCAGGGCCGAGTACGTCGTCGGCACCCCGCCGAGGAGGGTGTAAGGGGCGTCCCTGCGGCGCAGTTCGCCGAGCACCTCCGCCACCGAGAACCGGGGCCGGAGCACGGCGCTCGCCCCGGTCGCGGTCACCCCGAGGACGCAGACCACCTGGCTCATGGCGTGGTGGAGGGGCAGCGGCCACAGCACCCGGTCCCGGGCCGACAGACCGAGGACGCCGACGAGGCCCGCCGCGACCGGCGCGAGGCGGTTGCGCTGGGTGGACAGCACTCCCTTGGGCGTGCCGGAGGACCCGGAGGTGTAGAGCAGCCACGCCGTCTCGTCCAGCCCGAGATCGTCCCGGGCGGGCGTCCCCGGCTCCGTGGACACCAGTTCCTCGTACCGCAGGACGCCGCCCGCCGCGCCGGCCCCGCCCGCCGGCGTTCCGAAGTCCCCGGACGGCGGGGCGCCGTCGTCCTCCTCACCGCCCTCGGCCACCACCACGATCAGCCCGGGGCGGGACAGCAGTCCCGGCCGGCGCGCCAGCCGCGCCTCGTCGGTGATGAGCACGCGCGCGCCGCAGTCGTCCAGCAGGCGGGCCAGTTCCGCCTCCGGGCTCCCGGGATCCAGCGGTACGCCCACCCCGCTCGCCCGGGTGACGGCGAGCAGGCTCTCGACCGCCTCGACGCGGTTGCCGAGCAGGACGGCCACCCGCTCGCCCCGCGCCAGACCGGCCCTGGCCAAGTGGCCGGCCAACCGCCCGGTCCCGCGCTCCAGGTCCCGGTAGGTCAGCCGCGTACGGCGGTCCTCGAAGGCGACCTTCTCCCCGAGCGACCGGGCGTGCGCCCGAAGCGTCCTGGGCAGCGGCCTGATGACGTCCGCGTCTGCGCTCACTCGCTCGACCCTCCCGTGGACTCGTAGGTGAAGATGGCGGCGGGTCCCGCCCGGTTCCCTCGGGCCCCGGCACGGTGGCCGTCGCGAAGCGGGCCGCCGGCTGCCGTCTCCCGGCACGACGACCGCGTCGGCGGCTCTCGCGGCCGTGGTCTGCCCGAACACGAACGCGCGTGGCGACAGGCCCTCCCGGCCGGCCGGCGGGCGGACACGGTGCCCCGCCGCTTCTCGTCGTCGACGTGCCCGCTCGCGTTCGGCCGCGAGCGGGCCGCCCCGGCCCTGCCCCTCCGGCCTTCCGGCGCGAACGCCGCCGGTGAGCACCTGGCCGAAGGCATCGAAGCATTCGGCAAGGCGCTCACCGAAGCGGGGTCGCCGAAGACGGACGCGCCCGCCTCCCGGACGAACCCGCCGAACAGCACGGACACGCACCTGGAGGGGGTGAGCGGACAGAACTCGTGCGGGCGTCAGCTCCAGACCCGCCGTTCCTCGCTGCGGGGGTCGTCGACCTGGGACCACTCGGCGTCGATGTGCATCGTGGCCCTGCGTTCGGTGTCGTACGGGTCCCAGCCGGGGTCGCCGGTGGCGGCGAACCGGATCCAGGTGCCGTGCGCGCGGGCCGCCGTGTCGTCCACGTCCTCGGCGGCCGCGGCGGCGCGAACCGGCCGGCGCCCAGGGGAGGGGCGGCGTAGGGGATGTCCAGGAAGGCGGCGGTGCCGTCGTCCCGGCGCAGGCCGCGGACGGCTCCCTGCGCGGTGGTCACGACGGGGCCGGGGTGGTGGCTCATCTCCGGTGCCTTTCCGCGGGCTTCAGCCCTGCTCGGTGTACGGGGTGAAGGGCGCCCAGCCCTTGACGGCGAAGGCGCCCCCCTCGCGTACGACTTCGGCGGCGCCGTGGCCGCCCAGGTGGGCCGGGATCAGCAGGGCGTTGTTGTCGGCCGCCCAGCCCAGCACCCTGCGGCGGGTGGCGCGGGCTTCGGCCGGGTCCTCGCAGAAGCAGCTGTTGACGTCCGGCTCCAGGATCTGCACCGGGCTGTGCAGCATGTCGCCGACGAACACCGCGCGGTCCGTGCCGGAGGCGAGGGTCAGCACGGAGTTGCCCGGCGTGTGCCCGGGGGCGGTCTCCAGGCGCAGGTTCGCATCGATCCGGTGGCTGTTCTCCCACAACAGGGTCAGGCCGGCCCGGTGCACGGGGGCGACACTGTCCTCGAAGACGTTCTGGTTGCCGCGACCGAGCAGCGACTGGTGGCCGTTCCCTGGGTTCCAGAAGTCGAAGTCTTCCTTCGGCATCAGGTAGGTGGCGTTGGGGAAGGTGGGCACCCAGTGCCGGCCGTCCAGGTAGGTGTTCCAGCCGACGTGATCGATGTGGAGATGCGTGTTGACCACGATGTCCACGTCCTCCGGCCGGACACCGGCCCGGGCGAGGTCGGCCAGGAAATCCGTGTCGAGGTGGCTCCAGACCGGGGCGTAGGGACGCTCCTTGTGGTTGCCGACACCGGTGTCGACCAGGATCGTCCTGCCCTCGCTGCGCAGCAGCCAGGTCTGGACCGCCGCATTCACGATGCCGGTCCCGGGATCCAGGAAATGCGGGGCCAGCCAGTCGGCGCCGCTCTCCCAGACCTCCTTCGAGCTCTCCGGGAGGAAGGTGTCGGGTGTCATGCCGACAGGACCGAAGTACTCCCGCACCCGGGTGATGGAGACGTTGCCGAGGATGATCTGTTCCATGGGGGTGTCCTTGGAGTCCGGAGGATCTGCTCAGCCGTGCGAGCGGCCCTGGCGGGCCCGGTGTCCGCCGGGTGGCTCGACCTGTGTGCGCGGCTTTGAGCACGGGGTGTTTTCTCCTGCGGCCGGTGAGAGGGCGAGGCCGCTGCCGTTCCGAGTTCCGTTCCTGTCCGAGTTCCGTTCCTGGATGCCTCGTCGGCGAACACATGACGGCCCGGCCGCGGTCGACGGGCCGGAGCCGAACGCGTATCGGCCGCTCGTCGGTCGTGCGGCAGGCGAGGGCCGTCCCGGTTTTCACATCACGGCCGTGCCGACCGGCCTGGGCGCGTCCGCACCGGTCGGCCGGACCGGTGCGGCGCACCGCGGTGGCCGGACCCAAAAGGCGCGGCGCCGGGACGCCCACGCTCCCGGGGAGGACCGAAGCGGTGGGGCGGCGGCCCGAGGTGGGCGGGGCCGGGGCCGTACGGGCGCGGTCAGGGTCGTGTCGAGACGATCGATGTGCGGCAGCGGGCGTCGCTCGGCGACGGCCGGCCGCGGAGCACGCGGCGCTCACCCGCCCGTAGGGACAGTGTCCTGACGCCGTCTCCGGCGGTGGCGGTGGGCAAGGCGGCCTCCTGAGCGAGTGCGGGGAAATCGGTGGGGCGCCTTCGACTTCACCCGGGACGCGGGCGCGGGACCAGACCCGCCCTTTCCTATCCACAGCCGGGTCAGGCTCGGTGCCGTGAGGCGGCCCATACTCGAAGCCATGGACGGCAGGACGCAACTCGGGGACTTCCTGCAGACGCGGCGCTCCCAGCTGCGACCGCAGGACATCGGAATGCCCACCTACGGGGAACGCCGGCGTGTGCCGGGGCTTCGGCGCGAGGAACTGGCGCTGCTGGCGGGGGTGAGCACCTCCTACTACACGCGGCTGGAGCAGGGACAGTCGCTGCGGGCATCGCCTGAGGTGCTGGACGCGATCGCCGGGGCGCTGCGGCTGGACGAGTCCGAGCGGCGGTACCTGCACGACCTGGCCCGGGCGGGCAGGCAGCGCACCCGGGGTCGGCGTCCGGCGCCGGAACGGGTGCCGGAGGCGACACGCCAGTTCCTGGACGCGCTCGGCACCATTCCCGCGATCGTGCTCGGCCGGCGCAGCGACGTACTGGCCTGGAACCGGCTGGGCCATGCGCTGTTCGCCGGGCATCTGGACTTCGGCGCCCCCGACCTGCCGGCGCGGCGTCCCAACATGGCCCGGCTGGTGTTCCTCGACGACCATGCCCGTGACCTGTACGCGGACTGGCCGAGCAAGGCCAGGGCCATGGTCGGCAATCTGCGTCTGGTGGCGGCCCAGCACCCGGAGGACGCGGCACTGCACGCGCTTCTGGGTGAACTATCGGCGAAGAGCCCCGAGTTCGCCTCGATGTGGGCCGACCACCGGGTGAAGGCCTGCACCGCCGCCGACTACGAGATGCGCCATCCGCTGGTCGGACCCCTGACCGTCATCCAGCAGGCCATGAGCAGCGGGCGGGGCCCCGTCGTCGTGGTCGCCACCGCGGAGGCGGGCTCGCCGTCGCAGGCCGCTCTCGCCCTTCTCGCCCAGGCCACCGGCCCGGGTGCCGCGCGGGACGATCCGTCCTCCGGCGCGGTACATCCACGGTCCCGCACCGGCAGGGGCTGACACCCGCACCGTCACCGGGCGCTGTCCCAACGCGCCGGCGCCCGTCCCCTGCCCGAACCCGGCCCTGTCCCGTCTCGCCTCAGGGCTCCCGCGACACGGACGGAGGGTCGGCGGGCCGGCGGGTTCCGGATGCGGTCGGTCGGGCGCCGGGGCCCCGGGACGGCTCGGCCGGCCCGGACAACGACTCTGGCCGGATGTGCCCTCCGCAATCTCGGCCGTGCCCGTCACACTGGTGCGTCCACATCACCCGCGCCTCCCCTCGGAGGACCGCGTCCGGAAGGCTCAGGATGCTGCCAGAGACGACGCCGGAGGACGGCGGCACGACGGATCCGCCGCCCGCCCGTGACAAGCGTCCGCCCGAGCGCGTCGTCCTGCGCGCCGACCTGCGCGCCGCGCTCCCCGACGCGAGTGCCGCCGTCCTGGTCACGGCGGGCGTCTTCGCGTTCCTGTACGCCCGCATGGAGTCGGGTGACTCGGCGACGGTCGCTGTCATGCCGTTCATGGATGACGCCGGCACGTACTGGATGTATCTGCTCAGCCAGGCGTTCGGCTGGTCGGGCCTGCTGTGGGCCTGGGGCACGGTCATGCTCGGTCTGCTGCTGTCGGGGCCGCGCCCCGCCCGCCTGCCGGTGCCCCGGCAGGCGCTGGAACGCTGGCACCGCACCACGAGCCTGACCACGATGGCCCTGATGTTCGCGCACGCGCTGATGTTCGCGGCGGAACTCGTGCGCTACGAGGCGCGGTTGGCGTGGATCGAGCGGTTGTGGGCGGGGTTCGCCGACACGTTCGTGCCCGGCTGGTACGACTCGGGCACCGGCCGGATCGCCATTCCGCTGGGGCAGGGCGCTCTGTATCTGGCCATCCCCCTGAGCTTGTTGTTCTACGTCCGCCACCGCATCGGCGCCAACACCTGGCGCCGGCTGCACCGCTTCGTCATCGTCGTGTACGTGCTGAGCGTGTGGCACACCCTGCTGTACGGCACCAACGTCTGGTACGGCGAGTGGCCGCGCACCGTCCTGTGGCTGCTGCAACTCCCGGTCGCGGCGCTGCTGCTGGCCCGGCTGCTGCGGCCTGCCCGGCGGGCCGAGCGGCTGGGCGCACCGACGCGGCGCGAGGGTGTGCCGCTGCCGGGCCGGGCGATGGCGGGCTGGGTGACGCGGGCCGCCGGCCGGGTGGCCGCCGGGGCCGCCGTGGTGGGCCTCGTCGTCGTGGTGGCGTCCGGCCATGACGGTGGCCGGGAACGTCCGGCCGAACCGCCCGCGACGAGTCCGCACGCGCACGAGCCCGAGTGATCCCCGGCCGCCGGCTGGTGGGATGATGACCGGCGACAGGGCGACGACGGTCCGAGGAAGCCGGTACGAGACCGGTGCGGTCCCGCCACTGTGATCGGTGAGCGGATCCCGAACAGGCCACTGCCCCGCGGGGGGCGGGAAGGCCGGGACGAGCTGTGACCCGGGAGCCAGGAGACTCACGTCGTCGCCTCCTCGAAGGACACCGGGGCGGATCTCCCCGGGGAGAGGGGTGTTTCGGCGTGCCCGAGACAACGGACGGCGGGGCGTTCGGCGCCGAGGTGACCGCGCGGCCGGCCGGTGGTGTGCCGTGCCGGGTCGTCGTGTGCCGGGACTGCTGCTGCGGCACCTCGAAGGTGACCGGCGTGGACCACGCGGCCCAGACCGCACGCCTGCGCGCCGAGGTGCCCGTACGCGTCTCCGCCTGCCTGGACGTGTGCGAGCAGGCCAACGTGGTCGTCGTGCAGCCCTCGTCCGCCGGGCGCGCGGCAGGAGCGCGACCGGTGTGGTTCGGCCTGGTGAACGACCCGGACGCGACGGAGGACATCGCCGCCTGGGCCAGGGCGGGCGGCCCCGGCGTCGCACCCCGGCCGGAGATCCTCGACCTGTACGCCTTCAGCCCGTCCGGCCGCCGTACGGCCCCCTGAGCGACGCGGACCGCCACGGCTCGAAGCGGCAGCGGAACGAGTCCGCGGGCGGGGCGGCGCGGGCCGAGGAAAGCGACGATGCCCTTGCCTCCGTGGGACGGGCGGGCCAGGCCCCGCGGCACCCCGACGTCGTGGCGGGATTCCCCGCCCGAGCGACACATGTCCGTCCCCGTGCCCCGCGGCAGCCGCCCGGAGCAGCGGACCGGCCTTGAGGACCAGCCGTGCGGTGCTCCCGGTCACCGCTCCCGGGGGGCCGGGGACGGTGCCGGGCCGGTGCTGCCCCGCGGGACGAGTTCCACCGGCAGGACCACGTGCCGTTCCCGGTACGCCTCGGGGTCGTTGATCACGCCGTGGGCCAGCTCCGCCGCCACCTCGCCCAGCCGGCGGGCCGGCTGGGCCATCGTGGACAGGTCCCACGGTCCGGCCATCGCGTGGCCGTCGAAACCGAGGATCGACATCCGTTGCGGCACCGGGATGTTGCCGCCGCGCAGCACCGTGAGGAGCCTGAAGGCGATGTCGTCCGTCTCGGCGAAGATCGCCGTGGGCGGCTCGGCGAGGCTCAGCAGCCGCCCCATCGCCGCCTCCAGGCTCGGCCCCTGCCAGTGCGCGACCTGGCAGACGAGGTCGTCGTCCCGGTCGATGCCCGCCTTGGCCAGGGCCGTGCGGTACCCGTCGAGGCGGGCCCTGCTGCTCCAGGCGAAGCCCGAGGCGTCCGCGGGCTCCAGGTAGGCGATGCGCCGGTGGCCGAGGTTGAGCAGGTAGCGGGTGCCGCGCTCGGCGGCCTCCGCGTCGTCCACGTAGACGCCGGCCCTGCCCTGTTCGTGCTGGCTGACGAAGACCAGCGGCATGCCCAGGTCGTCCAGGCGGGCGCGTTCCCCGGGGGAGAGCGCGAAGCTGACGACCAGCAGCGCGTCGGCGTTGCGGCGGGCCGGCAGCCGGTCGAAGAACCGGGCGCGCTGCTCGGCGGTGGTAACGCTGTAGACCAGCATGTCCAGGCCGGCCGCGTTGAGCGCGGGGCCCAGTCCGGCGAGCGCCGCGCCCAGGAACCACGAGTCGAGGTTGGGCACGAGCACGGCGACCCGGCCCGTGCGCCCGGTGACCAGGCTCGACGCGCTGCGTGAGATCGCGAACGACAGCTCGCGCGCCGCCTTCTCCACGCGCGCCCTGGTCTCGGGTGACACCGTCGACAGGCCGCGCAGGGTGCGCGAGACGGTCGAGGGAGACACTCCGGCCCGCTGGGCGACATCCGCCAGCGTGGCCCCCTTCTCAACGGGTTCACCGGCCATGTGCGGGACGCTAACACAGCGGCCACCGCACCAGATCAACATGGTGACAGCGCTGTCATACCAATCTCCCTCAGCAACAAACCTGTCGTGACCGTTGACACATCATCAGGAGCCTCCCTACGGTGACAGCGCTGTCATCAGGCAGTCCGAGAGGGGAGGAGTACGCCGTGTCCCTGCACCGCAGAGCCCTGCTGACGGGCGCCCTGGGCGCCGCCGCGGCAGGTCTGCTGTCCGGCTGCGGAGGGAAGGACCTCGACGACCTGCTCGCGCAGGCCTCGACCGTCCCCCGCAAACCGGCCCGGCTGACCTGGTGGGTCTCCGAGATCCCCTCACGGCGGGGCGCCGTCGTCGCGGACCTGGTCATCCGCGCCTTCGAGCGGCGGTATCCCCGCATCCGCGTCTCGAAGATCAACGCGCTGTCCACCTCGGACGGCAACCGCAGCGCCATCGCCACCCAGCTCGCCGGCGGCTCCCCCCAGCCCGACGTGTACCTGGGCGACACCACGTGGCCCGCGCAGTTCGGCCACTCCGCGCTCGCGCTGCCGGTGGAGAAGCTGCTGCCGGACGGCTTCTGGGACTCCTACCCGCAGGCCCTGCGCAGCGGTTCGACGTACCGGGGCAGCGTCTACGCGGTGCCGTTCTTCACCGACAGCACCTACCTCTTCTACCGCAAGGACCTCCTCGCCAAGCACGGGCTGCGCGTCCCCCGCAGCTGGGAGGAGCTGCTGCACACCGCCCGCACGGTGCAGCGGGCCGGTGACACGGAGGCCGGGTTCCTGTGGCAGGCGGCGGTGACCGAGTCGCTGACGGCCAACGTCACCGAGTTCCTCGCCGACGCGGGCGCCGCCGTCCTGGACGAGCGGGGCGGGCCGGCGCTGGGCGGAGCGGAGGCGGAGCGGGCGTTCTCGCTGATGGCCGAGTTGACCTCCCGCGGCGTCACGCCCCGCACCGTCGCCACGTACCAGGAGTCGGACTCGCAGGACGCCTTCGTCAACGGGCGCGGGCTGTTCCTGCGCAACTGGTCGTACGCCTGGGTCAACGCCGGCACTCCTCAGGTCTCCCGGGTGGCGGGCAGGATCGGGGCGGTGCCGCGTCCGGGCTTCGAGGGCACCGGCCGCTCCGGCGTCTCCTGCGCCGGGGGCTGGAGCAACTTCGTCAACCCCAGTTCCCGGGAGCTGGGCGCCGCCATGGAGTTCGCCCGGTTCTGCGCCTCGGGCGAGGTGCAGCGCCTGCTGGCCCGGGAAGCCGGTGTCGTCCCCGCGATGACCTCCGTGCTCGACGGCCCGGAGGCACGCGCCGCCGGTGACCCGACCGTCCTGCGCGCCGCCGACCTGAGGCTGGTCTCCCGGCCCGTGCAGACCCCGTACTACCCCCAGGTCAGCAAGGCGCTGTACACGCCGGCGAACGCGGTCGTGCGCGGCAGCCTCTCCCCCGCGGCCGGCGTGCGCGCCGCGCGCGAGGGGCTGCGCACGGCCCTGGAAGGAAAAGCGCTGTGAGTTCCGTACCGCACAGAGAAACGGCGAGGACGCCGTCGACAGGCGAAGGCGGCGGCCCCGCGACCGCCGGGCGGAGCACGCCGCCGGACTCCGTGGCCCGCCGTCGCGCCCGCGCCGGCTGGCTGTTCGCCTCGCCCGCTCTCCTGATCGTCGCCGCGGTGACGGTCTTCCCCGTCCTCTTCTCGCTGGTGCTGTCGTTCAGCGAGGTCCGGCTCGAATACGGCGGCCTGCGGCTCGGCTCGCCCACCCTCGCCCACTACGAGGCGCTGCTGACGCACTCCGAGTGGTACCGGGCCCTCGCGTTCACCCTGGGCTTCACCGTCGTCTCGGTCTTCGTCGAGCTGGTCCTCGGCACGCTCGTCGCGCTCGTCCTGGAACGGCTCGGCGCCGCCCGCGGCTGGATCCTCGCCCTGCTCCTGCTGCCGTGGGCCCTGATCAACGTGATCGCCGCCCAGTTGTGGTCGTACCTGTTCAACGGGACGTACGGCGCGGTGGGCTGGCTGTGCGAGCAGGTGCTCGGCACCCGGCCCGACATCCTCGGTGAGCCGCTGCCCGCGATGGCGGCGATGGTCGCGGTCGACGTGTGGAAGACGACGCCGTTCGTCGCCATCGTCGTCCTCGCCGGTCTGATGCTGATCCCGGGTGACGTCTACGAGGCTGCCGAGATCGACGGCGCCTCGGCGTGGACCACGTTCTGGAAGGTCACGCTGCCGCAGTTGCGGCCCATCATCGCCATCGCGGTCCTCTTCCGCATCCTCCAGGCCTTCGGGATCTTCGACCTGCCGTTCGTGCTGACCCAGGGCGGCCCGGGCACGGCCACCCAGTCGGTGGCGATCCTCGGGTACCGGATCCTCTTCCAGAACCTCGACTTCGGGGGCGGCGCCGCGGTCGCGGTCACCACCGCCGCCATCGTCCTGGGCTGCTGTCTGTCGTTCCTGCGCGTCTTCCGCGCCCAAGCCGACGAAGGGGGCCGGGCATGAGCCGCAGCGTCCCGCGCACGGGCGTGCGCCGTTACGTCAATGTCGTCAACCTCGGCGGACTGCTGATCGCCGGGTGCGCCGCACTGCCCCTGGTCTGGATGGCGTCCGCCTCCCTGAAGGGGCCCGGCGAGATCAGCGCGACGCCGCCGACCCTGCTGCCGAAGGACATCACGCTCGGCAACTACGAGACCGCGTTCACCCGCAACGGGATCGGCCACTACTTCCTCAACAGCGTCGTCGTGGCCTGTCTGTCCACCGCGCTGATCCTGTCGCTGGCGTTCTTCGCCGGATACGCCCTGGCCCGGATGCCGCTGCGCGGGCGCGGACCGGTCATGACGGCGCTGCTGGTGCTGTCGGTGTTCCCGCCGATCGCCCTGCTCGTACCGCTGTTCCTGATGGAGCGTCAGGCGGGCCTGCTCAACAGCTATCCGGGCCTGGTCGTCCCGTACGTGGCGCTGAACCTGCCGTTCGCGATCTGGATCATGCGGAACTACCTCAGCGGCATTCCGGGCGAGTTGGAGGAGGCCGCCGTCGTCGACGGCGCCGGCCCCCTGCGCACCGCCCTGACGGTGATCCTGCCGCTGGCCAGGCCCGGTCTGTTCACGGCCGGCGTGTTCTCCTTCACCGCGACCTGGTCGGAGTTCCTGCTCGCGCTCACCTTCAACGGCTCCGACGACCGCCGCACCGTCTCCGTCGGCATCGCGCTGTTCACCAGCCAGTACCAGGTCCCGTACGGAGTGATCTTCGCCGGTGCGATGGTGGCCACCGTGCCGATCGCGGTCCTGGTGCTGATCTTCCGCCGGTCGGTCGTCTCCGGCATGACCACCGGCGCCGTGAAGGGCTGAGCGGCTCCGCTCGCAGCCCTGTTCCCGGGTGACGGCCGCCCCGCGGCCGTCCCTTCCGCCCGTCCGCACACCCGCACTCCAGCCTGGGCACGCGCCCGAGAGGTTCACAGATGCCCCACCACGACTCCCCCACCCCCTCCGCCCACGACGCGGACTGGTGGCGGCAGGCCGTCGTCTACCAGGTCTACCCCCGCAGTTTCGCCGACTCTGACGGCGACGGCATCGGTGACATCCCCGGCGTCACCTCCCGTCTGCCCTACCTCGCCGAACTCGGCGTGGACGCCGTCTGGCTGAGCCCGTTCTACCCCTCGCAACTCGCCGACGGCGGCTACGACGTCGCCGACTACCGCGATGTCGACCCCCGGCTCGGCACCCTCGACGACTTCGACGAGATGGTCGCCACGGCCCACCGCCTCGGCTTGAAGATCATGGTCGACATCGTCCCCAACCACTCCTCCGACCAGCACGTCTGGTTCCAGGAGGCGCTCGCGGCCGGGCCCGGCTCGGTCGCCCGCGACCGCTACGTCTTCCGCGACGGCCGGGGCAGGGACGGTGAACTGCCGCCCACCGACTGGCCGTCCAGTTTCGGCGGCCCCGCCTGGACCCGGGTGCCGGACGGCCAGTGGTACCTGCACCTGTACGCCCCGCAGCAGCCCGACTTCAACTGGGACAACCCCGAGGTCCGCGAGGACTTCCACACCACCCTGCGCTTCTGGTCCGACCGGGGCGTCGCCGGTTTCCGCGTCGACGTCGCCCACGGCCTCGCCAAGGACCTGCGCGCACCGCTGCGCGACCTCGGCGAGCAGCGGAGCTACCAGCCCGACGCCCTGCCGGACGACGGCAGCCACCCGCTGTGGGACCGCGACGCGGTGCACGAGATCTACCGCGGCTGGCGGCAGGTCTTCGACTCCTACGACCCGCCGCGCTTCGCCGTCGCCGAAGCCTGGGTACGTCCCTCGCGGCGCACGGCCTACGCCTGCGCGACCGGACTGGGGCAGGCGTTCAACTTCGACTTCCTCGGCGCGCGGCTCGACGCCGCCGAGCTGCACACCGTCATCGACGGCTCGCTCGCCGACGCCCGCCGCGCGGGCGCGACCAGCACCTGGGTGCTCTCCAACCACGACGTGGTGCGTCACGTCTCGCGCTACGCCCTGCCCGCCGACTGCACCAAGCAGGACATCGAGGCGTGGCTGCTCACCGACGGCCGGGAACCGGTCCCGGACCTGGCGGCGGGTGCGCGCAAGGCGCGCGCCGCGGCGCTGCTGATGCTGGCGCTGCCCGGGTCCGCCTACCTCTACCAGGGCGAGGAGCTGGGCCTGCCCGAGGTCGCCGACCTGGACCGTGCGGACCTGCGGGACCCGATGTGGGTGCGCAGCGGCGGACGCGTCAAGGGCCGCGACGGCTGCCGGGTGCCGCTGCCGTGGACCCGGGAGGGGAGCAGTTTCGGGTTCGGCCCGGGTGGGTCGTGGCTGCCGCAGCCGGCCGGCTGGGGCCGGTACGCGGCCGAGATGCAGAGCGGTGACAAGGGGTCCTTCCTGGAGCTGTACCGCCAGGCCCTGCGGCTGCGCCGCACGCTGGTCGCGGACGAGGAGCTCGAGTGGGCCGGCCCGCCGGAGCGGACGCGTCACGGGCTGCTGCACTTCACCCGCGCCGGCGGCTGGCACACCGTCAGCAACCTCTCCGACAAGCCCGTTGCGCTGCCGCGGGGTGAGGTGCTGCTCGCGTCGGGGCCGCTGAACGGTGACGAGCTGCCCCCGTGGACCACCGCCTGGCTGCGGACCGCGTCCGACCGCTGAGCGACGCCGCCGCCCGGCCCCGCGCGTCCACGGGACGAACGGCCGGGCGGCGGTCGCCGCTCAGGCCGTCACCGTGCGGCCCGCCGGTTCACGGCCGGGCTCCGCGGCGCCAGCGCTCGGGGTCGATCCGGCCCGCGTACAAGGGGAGTTCGAGCGGCCGCTGACCGTCCTCGAAGGGGTCCCACACCCGGGTGAGGCCCGCGGTTCCGCGCGTGCGCACCCGGCGGGCCCCGGCGAGGTCGATCACGTCCGTGAGGACCTCCCGCGGGCCCGGCCCGGCCTCGGCGCGCACGTGGCCCTCGGGGTCCACGACGACGCTGCGCCCGACGCCGTCCGGCGCCGCGGCGTTGACGCTGGCCATGAACACCTGGTTCACGATCGCGTTGGCCTGCGCCAGCACGACTTCCTGGGCACGGTCGACGGTCGGCGTGCGCACCAGGTTCAGCACCAGGTCGGCGCCCTGCCACGCCAGGTGGCGGGTGGTCTCGGGGAACCAGGCGTCGTAGCAGATCGTGAGCCCCACGCGGCCGTGGCCCGCCATGTCGAAGACCACGAAGCTGTCCCCGGACGCGGTGGTCTCGTGGGGCCGCCACGGGAAGATCTTGCGGTACTCCGCGACCCGCTCGCCGGCGGGCGAGTAGACGGGGGCGGTGTTGTAGATCCGGCCGTCCGCGCCCCGCTCGTAGACGCTGCCGGGGACGAGCCAGATGCCGAGTTCGCGGGCGAGGGCGGCCAGCCGGGTGCCGCGCGGTCCGTCCAGCGGCTGGGCCGCCGCGGTCATCACCGTCACGGGGTCCTCCTCGGGCCGGTGGCCGCACAGGTGCAGTTCCGGGTACGCGAGCAGCCGGACACCGGGGTGCGCCGCGGTGACGCGTCGTACGTCCGCGGCGAACGCGTCCGGATCGTCGGCGGCGTGGTGCCGTGCGGCCGTCTGGACGAGGCCGATCGACAAGGGGGTCGTCATCGCTGGTGGCCTTCCGCGCTCGGTGGCGTGCCGGGGGGTGCGGCCGAGCCAATCATCGTGCCGTCCCGGGGACAAGATCCCTTCGTCCAGCGGCAGCCGCAGGAAGAACCTGCGGATCGCACGGCGGCCCCCGGTGCGGCCCCGGACCACCGTGGTAGAACCAGGAACCAGCGCGTCCGCGACGCGGACGCGCCGACGACAGGACACGGACAACGCATGACCCTCAATCAGCTGAGGGCCTTCGTCGAGGCGGAGCGGCTCGGGTCGTTCACCGCGGCGGCGCGGGCCATGGACATCGCCCAGGCGTCGGCCTCCGAACTGGTTCGCCGTCTGGAGTCGGAGCTGGACGCCGAGCTGTTCGCGCGCGGCAGCCGCACGCTGACCCTGACCCCGGCCGGCCAGGAACTGCTCCCGTACGCCCGGCAGGCCGTGGAGGCCGCCGACGGCGGGACCCGGGCGGTGCGCTCGCTGGGCTCGCTGGGCGGCGGGACCGCCACCTTCGGGGTGCTCCGCAACGCGGACTACTACCTGCTGTCCAACCTCGTGCAGATGTTCCACGCCCGGTACCCGTCCGTCCGGGTCCGGCTCGTGGGGCAGAACTCGGCCGAGACCGCGGCGGCCGTGGCGGCGGGACGGATCGAGGCCGGCCTGGTCGTGCTGCCGATCGACGACGAGGGTCTGGCGGTGACCCCGTTGCTGCGGGACGAGGTGCTCTACGTCAGCGCGAGCGAGGAACGCACCCGCGCACCGGTCACCATGGAGCAGTTCGCCCGCGCGCCCCTGGTCCTCTACGACGCCCATTACGGGTGGCAGGACCCCACCCGGCGGCAGCTCGCGGAGCGGGCCCAGTTCGCCGGGGTCACCATCGATCCGCTGATCGAGCTGGAACACGTCGAGGCCGCGCTGGGCCTCGTGGCCGCCGGGGTGGGCGACACGATCGCCAGCCGGGCGGTCGTCGCCGGGCCGGCCTTCCCCGCAGGGCTGCGCACCGTCCCGTTCGCCGACCCGCTCTACGACACGATCGCGCTGGTCAAACGGCGCGGGCATCCGCTGTCGCGGGCCACGAGGGAGCTCGCCCGGATCGCCGAGGACACCTTGCGGGAGCTCCGTACCGGCCTCGGCCGGGGAGACCTCGGCGTCTGACCGTGCCCGGGCGGCTCCGGCGTCTGACCGTGCCCGGGCGGCAGGGGCGCGGGCGACCCGCACGGCGCACGGGTACGGGGGCTCGGCTCGCACGGCAGCACGGCGGGCGGCTCCACGGCGGCAGGAGTGCGGGCGGCTCGCAGCCACGCGGCCAACCACAGGGAAACCCTGCGGTTCGGACAGGAAGTGCCCCTCTAGTCCTGTGGCTGTACGACGTCTAGCGTCCTCGCCATGCAGATCACGCACGCCGAAGCACAGGCCCTGCCCCCGTTCCAGTGGCTCAAGAAGCCGTCCGTGGACGGCCCCCCCGCCCAGCGCGACCCGGCCGTGGTCGAGCGGGTCTCGCAGATGCTGAAGGAGATCGAACGCAAGGGCATGGACGCGGTGCGCGCCTACGCCCGGGAGCTGGACGGCTGGTCCGGCCCGCTGGAGATCGACGCCGCCGAACTGAGGAAGTCGGGCGACGCCCTCCCGCCGGACGTCCGCACCGCGCTGGAGATGGGCCGCGAGCGCACCCACCGCTTCGCCGCCGCGCAGCGCGAGCACCTGACGGACTTCGAGATCGAGGTCGCTCCCGGTGTCGCCGCGGGCCAGCGCTACGTCCCCGTCTCCCGCGTCGGCGCCTACCTGCCCGCCGGCCGGTTCCCGCTGCTCGCCAGCGCCTTCATGACGGTGAACGTGGCGAAGACGGCCGGCGTCCCGACCGTACTGGCCTGCACTCCCCCGTCGGGCGAGCACGGCGCGCACCCCGCCGTGCTGTACGGCGCCCATCTCTCGCAGGCCGACCGGGTGTTCGCGCTCGGTGGTGTCCAGGCGCTCGGCGCGATGGCGTTCGGTCTGCTCGGTGAGGCCCCGGTCGACATGCTGGTCGGCGCGGGCAACGCGTTCGTCACGGAGGCGAAGCGGCAGTTGTTCGGCCGGGTCGGCATCGACCTGCTGGCCGGCCCGTCCGAGGTCGCCGTCATCGCCGACGACAGCGCCGACCCGGTGTGGGTCGCGGCCGACCTGCTCGGTCAGGCCGAGCACGGCCCCAACTCCCCCGCCGCCCTGATCACCACGTCCGAGCGGCTGGGGCACGCCGTGATCGCGGAGATCGAGCGGCAGCTCGCCTCCCTGACCACCCGGGACATCGCGGGCCCGGCGTGGCGTGACTTCGGTTCCGTCGTCGTGGTGGGCGACCGGGCCGGCGCCGTCGCCGTGGCCGACGTGATCGCTCCGGAACACCTGGAGATCCAGACCGAGGACGACGACTACTACCTGGCGAACCTGTCCAACTACGGTTCGCTGTTCATCGGGCCGTGGTCCACGGTCGCCTACTCCGACAAGGGCATCGCCGGCACCAACCACGTGCTGCCCACGGGCAAGACGGCCCGCTACAACGCCGGGCTCTCCGTCTCCCGGTTCCTGAAGCCGCTCACGTACCAGCGTGCCGCGCAGGAGGGGACCGCCGCCTTGGCGCCCGCCGTCGAACGCGTCTCGGCGTTCGAGGGGCTGGCCGCCCACGGCGCCACGGCGACCCTGCGCATCGACCGGATCGGGCGGGCCTCCGGCGCGTTCGACGGCATCCCGGCCGCCCTGCGCGACCAGCTCTGATCCCCGGCGGCGCCGTCCGGCCCCGGCGTTGCCGTCGCGCCGCGCGCGGCGGCACACGGCCGGCCGGATGCCGGGACGCCGGCCCCGGCGGGTCAGCGGGCCCGGGCGTGGGTGGCGCGGGGAACGAACTCGGTGGGCAGGACCAGGCGTTCCCCGGCCGGGTCGACCTCCTTGGCGATCCGCCGGACCAGCAGGCGCGCCGCCTGGCGTGACAGCTCCTGGAGGTCGTGGCGGACGGTGGTGAGCCGGAACACCTCCCAGGCGGCCATCGGAAGGTCGTCGAAGCCGATGACGGTGAGGTCGTCGGGGACCTTGACGCCGGCCGCGAGGGCCGCGTTCAGGACGCCGATGGCGACGACGTCGTTGCCGCAGAACACCGCCGTGGGCGCCTCGGCGGCATCGAGCAGGACGGGCAGGGCCCGGTAGCCGGTCTCGTACTCGAACGGCCCGCGCACCACCCGGTCCTCCGGCAGTCCCACACCCGCCTCGGCGAGAGCCAGCCGGAAGCCCATCTCGCGTTCGCGTCCCGTGGTGGTGTTGGCCGCGCCGAAGACACCGGCGACGCGCCGGTGCCCGAGGGCCACGAGCTCCCGGGCGACGAGCCGCCCGCCGCCCTCGTTGTCGACGACGGAGGCGAAGTCGCCGGCCCGGCCGGTGTCGCGGTTGAGGAAGACGTAGGGCATGCCGCGCCGCTCGAGCTGGGCGGGCAGGCGGGAGTCGGTGGTGGCGGTCGCGAGGACGACACCGTCCATCGACTGGTCCAGCAGCTTCTCCTCCGCGACCGCCTCGTCGGACCGCTCGGTGATCAGCATCATGCGGTAGCCGAGGCTGCTCAGCTCGTCGTGGAGCGGGGCGATGACGTGCGGGTAGAACGGGTTCGTCAGGTCGGTGACGATGACGCCGACCCGCCGTGTGGCACGCGTCGAGAGGGTGCGCCCGGCTTCGCTGGGCACGTAGTTCAGCGCTTGGGCGGCGCGCTTGACCTTCTCGCGGGTGGCGCTCGACACGCGGGGGTCGTCGCGCAGCGCGCGGGAGACGGTGGGCTGCGAGACACCGGCCAGTCTGGCCACGTCGTGACTGGTGATCCCCATCGGCTTTCCCTCCTCGTCACACCCCGGCGCGACCCGGCGGCGCACCCCTCTCAGTATACGTATGCCGATATCCGGGCTGCCGAACCGCACGGAGTTCAGCCGTGCAACTTCCGCACTCTCCAATGCGATCACCACGGCCCGGACCGACCCCTTGACATCCCGCCGGTCCGGAGCCTGTCATGTAATACATACGTATTCACACATGAGGAGCGGTCATGTCCGATGCCGTCGTAACCCCCAGTGAGCTGGCCCGCCGCACGGTGCGCCGCAGCGACTTCGTCTCCTGCAACCAGGCCTTCATCGACTGCCGTACGCCCGGTTCGGACCGCAAGGAGAACTACGCGATGATCGGCCCGGGCGTCTCGCAGTCCGCCGGCCAGCACGTCAACCTGCGCGTGCCGCACGGCTACAACATCGGCGCCGCCGCCATGCCGCACGGCATCACCAACAGCCTGCACCTGCACTACACGGCCGAGGTGTTCATCTGCACCGCGGGCGAGTACCTGCTGCGCTGGGGCGCCGACGGCACCGAGGGCGAACTCACCCTCAGGGCCGGCGACATCGTCTCCGTCCCGACCTGGATCTTCCGCGGGTTCACCAACACCGGCCCGGACGACGGCTGGCTGTTCACCGTGCTGGGCATGGACGACACCGGCGGCATCATCTGGGGCCCCTCCGTCCTGCGGGAGGCGCAGAAGCACGGCCTGTACCTCACCGCCGACAACCGGCTCGTCGACACCGTCGCCGGCGACACCCTGCCGCCGGAGGCCGAGCTCGTCAGCCCGCTGGCCCAGGAGCACATCGACCGCCTGCGGCGCTACACCCCCGAGGAGATGAGGCGCCGCGTCGCCGCCGCGGACGAACTGGTGTTCTCCGAGCGCCCCTTCCTCGACAGCCCCCTGCCCGGCGGCGGCGCCCGGCTGAGCTGCGTCATCGGCTACGGCATGACCGAGGACCCGCACCAGGAACCCCGCGTCTTCAATCCGCACGGGCACAACGTCGCCTGGCTCCGCGCCGACCCCGGGCAGGGCATCTCCACGCACCGCCAGCACGAGACCCAGACCCTGATCGTGAAGGACGGCCTGTGGGAGATCACCCTCAACCGCACGGACCCCGTCTCGGTGCGCCTCGGCCCCCGCGACATGCTCTCCGTCCCGCAGGACGCCTGGCGCACCGTGCGCAACGTCGGCGACGAGCAGGGCGACCTCCTCGTGGTCAACTCCGGTGACGGACGGGTCCGTCTGGAGTGGGACGAGCAGGTCCTCAAGAGCGCGGCGGACGCGGGCCTGGGCATCGACCACAACGGCTACGTCGCCCCGTACGCGCTGCTGCCCCGCTCGGCACGCTCCCGGTGACCGGCATGCCGAACGAGGACACGGCTCCCCTGACCGGCGCCCCGTACGGGGACACGGCCGGTCCGCTGCCGTTCGTCGTCGTGCCCGGGATGCTCTGCGACGCGAGCCTGTGGCGCGACGTCCGGTTCCCCGAGGGCCACGACGTCCACCACGTGCCGCTGCGGCGGGCGGACGTCGGGGCGCTCGCCGAGGACGTGCTGGCCGCGGTCGCGGGCCCGTTCCTGCTGGTCGGGCTCAGCCTGGGAGCCATCGTCGGTTTCGAGGCGCTGCGCCGGGCACCCGAGCGCATCGCGGGCCTGTGCGTGATGGCGACCAATGCGGGAGCGCCGCGTCCCGAGCAGTACGCGGCCTGGCGGGCGATGGACGGGCTGATCGCGGCCGGCCGGTTCGCGGACGTCGTCGAGCGGACGCTGCCGGACATGTTCCCCGACCGATGCCCGGCGCCCGGGGACGGACGGCGCTACCGCGCCATGGCCCACGCCGTGGGCGCCACCGCCGCCCGCGCCCAGCTCGCCGCGCAGGCGACCCGCACGGACGCGGCCGACGCCCTGCGGGCGGCCCGCTGCCCCGCCGTCGTCCTGGCCGGAGCGCGGGACGTCCTGTGTCCGCCCGCCTTCCACCGGGCGATCGCGGACTCGGTCCCCGGGGCCGTCCTGACGCTGCTGCCCGACGCGGGACACCTGCTGCCGTGGCAGCGGCCCGACGCGGTGACGGCCGCGCTGCGCGACCTGCTCGCGGCCACCGCCGGCACGGCACCCGCGAGCGCCGCGGCCACCACCCCCTGAACACGCCCCACCCCCTTCACCCGTAGCGGAAGAGAGCCGTCATGCCCCGACACCTGAAGTCCCCCGTGCCCGCCGCGCACGTGACCGCGGCCCGGGCGGACGTCGCCGAGCGCGTCCGCGACATCCTCGACGACGTCCGCCGCGACGGCGACGAGGCGGTCCGCCGGTACTCCGAGAAGTTCGACCACTGGAGCCCCGAATCGTTCCGCCTGGCCCCGGACGAGATCCGGCGGATCGTCTCGGGCGTGCCCGACACGGTCCTGGACGACATCCGCTTCGTCCAGCAGCAGGTCCGCACGTTCGCCCGGGCCCAGCGTGACGCGCTGGGCGATGTCGAGATCGAGACGCTGCCGGGCGTCCGCCTCGGTCACCGGCACGTCCCCGTGTCCGGCGCCGGCGCGTACGTGCCCGGCGGCCGGTACCCGCTGACCGCGTCGGCCCACATGACGATCGTGACCGCCAAGGTGGCGGACGTCCCCCGCGTCGCCGCCTGCACCCCGCCCATCCGCGGCGAGGTCCCCGCGGCGACGGTCGCGGCGATGCACCTCGCGGGCGCCGACGAGATCTACCTGCTGGGCGGCGTCCAGGCCGTCGCGGCGCTGGCCCTGGGGACCGAGACCATCGGGCGCGTCCCGATGATCGCGGGCCCGGGCAACGCGTACGTGGCGGAGGCCAAGCGGCAGTTGTTCGGCGAGGTCGGCATCGACCTGTTCGCCGGGCCGACCGAGATCCTGGTGATCGCCGACGAGCACGCGGACCCCTTCGTGGCGGCCGTCGACCTGCTGTCGCAGGCGGAGCACGGCCCGGACTCCCCGGCCGTGCTGGTCACCACCTCCGAGGAACTGGGCCGCGAGGTCGAGCGGCACATCGAGCGCCTGCTGCCCGGCATGCCCACCCGGGACTTCGCCGCGCCGGCCTGGCGCGACCACGGCGAGATCGTGGTGGCCGACACCCTCGACGAGGCCTTCGCCATCGCCGACTCCTACGCCAGCGAGCACGTGGAGGTGCTGACCGAGGACCCGCGCCAGGCGCTCACGAAGATGCGGGACTACGGCGCGCTCTTCCTCGGCGAGGGCACCTGCGTCTCCTACGGCGACAAGGTCATCGGCACCAACCACGTCCTGCCGACCCGCGGCGCGGCCCGCTACACCGGGGGCCTGTGGGTCGGCAAGTACCTCAAGACGGTGACGTACCAGGAGGTCACCGACACGGCGTCCTCCGCGCTGCTCGGCGAGGTGTGCGGGCGGGCCGCGCGCGTCGAACTCTTCGAGGGCCACGCCCGCTCCGGTGACGTCCGCGCCGCCAAGTACGGCGAGGGCACCCTGCCCTGGAACGAGGAGGGCGTCGCATGAGCGGCCGCACCGCACCCCTGGCCGGCCGCACCGCACTCGTCACCGGGGGAGGCAGCGGACTCGGCCGGGCCATCGCACGCTCCCTGCTCGCCGACGGCGCCCGGGTGGTGATCACGGGCCGCGACGAGAGCAGGCTCGAGGAGACCGCGTCGCGGCTCGGCCCGCGGGCCTCGTACCGCGTCTGCGACGTCTCCAGCCCCGACGACGTCGGGGAACTCGCCCGGAGCCTGACCGGCGAGGAGATATCGATCCTGGTCAACAACGCCGGCATCGCCGGCCCGGTGGCGCCGCTGACCGAGATCGCACCGCGGGACTGGGACGAGGTCTTCGACGTGAACGTGCGCGGGGTGTTCCTGATGTGCCGGGCCTTCCTGCCCGCCATGACCGCGCGCGGCGCGGGCGACGTCGTCAACATCGCCTCGGTGTCGGGCAAGCGTCCGCTGCCGCGCCGTACCCCGTACTGCGCGTCGAAGATGGCGGTCATCGGTCTCACCGCCACCCTGGCCGGTGAGGTCGGGCCGCTGGGCGTCACGGTCAACTCCCTCTCCCCCGGACCGGTCGAGGGCCCGCGCATGGAGCGCAACTTCCGTCTGGAGGCGGAACGCACGGGCAGCACCTACGAGCAGGCCGAGCAGGCGTTCGTGGCGCGCTCCGCCCTGGGACGGATGGTCACCGAGGACGAGGTGGGCGAGGCCGTCAGCGCGATGCTGCGCATGCGGGGACTGTGCGGGGCCGACATCGACCTGTCCGCGGGGATGGTGGCACGGTGACCGCGTGGAGCGCAGCGCACCGCAGCCTCAAACGGCGTCTGGCGAACGGCGAGCACCTGCGGGGCGTCCTGCTGCGGCTTCCCTCGGAGACGCTGGTGGAGATGGCGGGGGTCGCGGGACTGGACTTCGTCGTCATCGACTGCGAGCACGGGCCGGCCGACACGGCGCTGCTCCAGCAGCACCTCGCGGCCGCGGCGGCGCACGGGATCGACGTCCTGGTCCGCGTGGGTTCGGACGAGCCGGCGCTCGCGCTGCGCTGCCTCGACCTGGGCGCCGCCGGGCTGATCCACCCGCACGTGGACAGCCGTGAGGACGCCGGGCGGGCGGTGGCCGCCAGCCACTACCCGCCGTGGGGGAACCGCGGTTTCGCCACGTACAGCAGAGCCGGCCGGTTCGGCACGGTGACGGCGGCCGAGCATGTGGCCGCGTCCCGAGAGATCCTGGTCGTGACGATGATCGAGACGCGGCGCGCCTGCGACGACGCCGACGCGATCGCCGGCACCGACGGGGTGGACGCGGTCCTGGTGGGCCCCGCCGACCTGGCCGCGGACTGCGGCTTCCCGGAGCCCGCCGTCGTCGACGGGCTGATCGCCCGGGCGCACGACGCGGCCCGGGCCCATCAGCGCGCGATCATGACGATCGTGCCGAACCTCGACACCGCCCTGGCCGCCGAGCGCCGGGGCTGCCGGCTGATCGTCTACAACATGGCGCACGTGCTCATGGACACCCTGCGCGCACTGGCCACGACCGGAACGACAGGGGTGTCCGGCAGGACCGGCGCGCCCGGTACGACGGGCGCGATCGCGGACCCCGTCTGAGGAGCCGGGGGCGGACCCGGCCGCCGGCGGGTGGCGCCCCGCACCCTGCGGGACGCGCCGCGCCGAGCTCTCGGCTGCCGTCTTCCGGGGTGCCGAATCCTGTGCGCCCACCCCTTGACGCCCCACATCCGGATCCTTAGTGTTCCCGACCAGTTCATACGTATGCATGACCTTTCCCGTCCTCCACCCGCAGCCCCCTCCCCCTCCCCCCTCCCCGCGCGATCGGAGAACCCATGTCCGCCGCAGCGCCACCCACCCAGACACTCGGTTCCACCCAGGTCGATCCGCACAAGCGGAAGGCGATGCGCCGAGCCATCGGCGCGGGCAGCATCGGCAATTTCGTCGAGCAGTTCGACTACGGCCTGTACGGCTACATGGCGCCGATCATGGCCCCGGCGTTCTTCCCCGAGAGCGACCGGACCGTGGCGGTGCTCGGCACGTACGCGATCATCGCCGTCGCCTGTCTGTTCCGCCCGCTCGGCGGCACCCTCGTGGGCCGCTGGGGCGACCGGGCCGGCCGCAAGAAGACGCTGCTGTGGACCATCGTGGCCATGGGCGTGACCACCGGCCTGATCGGACTGCTGCCCACGTACCAGCAGATCGGCATCGGTGCGCCGGTCCTGCTCCTGCTGCTCCGCGTCGTGCAGGGCGCGGTCTCGGGCGGTGAGTACGTCGGGGCCGTCGCGTTCATCGTGGAGTGGGCGGAGCCGAACAGGCGGGCCTACTACACGTCGTACGCCTCCAACAGCTGCTTCGTCGGCATCCTGGCGGGTGCCGGCACGGCGGCCCTGACCAGCTGGGTGTTCGACGGCCAGGCGCTGGACTCCTACGGCTGGCGCATCCCGTTCCTGCTGGCGGTCCCGCTCAGCCTGGTCGGGATGTGGCTGCGCCGGCACATCGAGGAGACCCCGGAGTTCGTGCGCGCGACCGAGGAGGGCACGGACGTCGTCAAGGCGCCGGTCCGGGAGGCGCTGCGCTCGCAGTGGCGGCCGATCCTGGTCTTCTGCGGCGTCTCGATCATGCTCGCGATCCTCTCCTACACCTGGGTCACGTTCTATCCGCAGTACCTGACCGACACGCTCGGCCTGCCGCGCTGGATGGGCCTGGCCTCGAACGCCATCTCCATCGCCGTCCTCATCCCGGCCCTGCCGCTGGCCGGCATGCTGTCGGACCGCATCGGACGCAAGCCGATGCTGGTCACCGGCGCCATCGCGTGCATCGTGCTGGTCCCGGTCGCCTTCCGGGTCGGCGAGCAGGGCACCTTCGGGGCGGCCGTGGCCAGCCAGCTCATCTACATCGTCCCGGAGTTCTTCCTCACGGGCATCGTCACCGTCTGCGCGGCCGAACTCTTCTCCACCCGCACCCGGTTCAGTGCCAGCGCCATCGCGTACAACAGCTCGTTCTCCATCTTCATGGGCATCACGCCGTTCGTCGCGACGCTGCTGGTCAGCACCTTCGGCACGATCTACGCCGTCTGGGCCTACCTGGCGGTGGGCGCCCTCCTGGCCCTGGTCGTCGTGGGCGCCTTCATGACGGAGACGTACCGGAGCCAGCTCGGCGCGGACAAGTTCGCCCGGTAGCCCGACCGGAAAGCCGATCCGCGGCGACCCGGCGTTCAAGGCCGCCCGACAGGCGACCCGGCGGCCCGGTGACCCGGCAGGCGATCTCCCCGGCTACCCTCCCCATCAACCACCTGCATACGCATTCACATCACTACCGGAACGGAAGCACCATGCCTCTGGACCCCGTCGCGTACCTCCCCTACAAGGACCCGGACGACTTCATCCGCGAGGTGACCGACCGCATCTGGGTCGACCGCGACATCGCCTACATCGTCGACAACTACGAGCCCGACTCGATCGTGCACACCAGCCTCGGCACCGTCGTGGGCCGGGACGGTGTCATCGAGGGCAGCACCATCCGCATGGGCAGCGCTCCGGGGCACATCGGCCAAGCCGAGGACGTGGTGTGGGAGGCGCGAGGCGACGACGCCTTCCTCAGCTCCCACCTGGTCTTCTCCGCCGACGAACACCTCGTGGACGGCCGCAACATCCGCATCCGCAAGCGCACGGTGGCCAACTGCCTCTACCGGCGCGGCCGGATGGTCGAGGAATGGGTGGTACGCGACGACCTGGCCGACTGCCTGCAAAGCGGCCTGGACCCGGACGAGGTGGCCCGCGGGCTGGTCTTCCAGGGATACAGCGGCTCGATGCTGGAGGAACCGCCGGCGGACGTACTGCGGGCCGGGGTCAGCGGTGCGCGACCGGACGAGTTCCGTCCCGAGTGCGAGATGGTGCTCGAGTTCATCGACGAGGTGTGGACGCAGCGCCGGCTGAACAAGGTCAAGGACTTCATGGACCGCGACCTGTTCCTCCACACGATCGGCGACCACACCGTCATCCGTCCCGAGCGCTACCAGAGCGACCTGCTCACCACGGTCGCCCCCTTCCCCGACGCGCGGTTCGCCGTCCGCGACATCCAGACGAACCACTCCCCGCGGTACGCGGGCCTGCGCGTGGCCGTCCTGTGGACCATGCACGGCACCTACCGCGGCGTCGCCGCCTTCGGACCCCTCACCGGCCGGCCGGTAACGGTGCTCGGCGTCTCGCAGTTCCTGATCCAGCAGGGCCGCATCGTGAAGGAGGTCCGCGTCTACGACGAGATCTCGCTGCGTGCGCAGATCAACGCGGGGCGCGGGGACGGCCCCCGGGTCGAAGCCAACATCTACTGAGGGTCGCTGACGCGGCCGGGCCCCACCGGAATGCCGGTGGGGCCCGCCTGCGCCGCTCACCCGCTCCGGCAAGCGCCACCGAACCACAGCACCCCCGTCGGCCGAAGTCGCCAGCCGTTCGCGGCGGCCCCCCGGCTCGGGAGGACGCCCGTGTGCGCGCGGCCGTCGCGTTCCTGCACGAGCGGCTGGCCGATCCAGTCACCCTGGCCGACCTCGCCGACGAGGTGCACCTGTCGGTCTACCACCTCGTCCGGGTGTTCAAGAAGGCGACCGGCCAAACCCCGCACCGGTTCCTCACCGGATTGCGGGTCGAAGCGGCGAAGCGGCTGCTACGCGAAACCGACCTGACGCTCGACCAGATCGCACCGCGATGCGGCTTCACCGGTTCCGGCGCCCTTTCGGCCGCGTTCCTGCGCCACACCGGAACCCGCCCGTCGGCCTACCGCAATTCCTGACCGGCACACCGCAATTCCGGGCCTGGCCCGGGGACCGGAGCCACCCTAGCCTGCCTTCATGACCCAGCAGTCCTATGACGTCACCGCCGAATCCGCGGCACCGCCCTCAGCTGTGTGGGCACTGTTGCTCGACGCCCGCAGCTGGCCGACCTGGTCCCGCATCGACGCTCTGGAGACCGCGCAGTCGACCGGCCTCTCCCCCGACGGCCGGGACGGCGTCGGCGCGGTGCGCGCGTTCCGGACCGGGAAGGTCGTCACCAAGGAACGAATCACCGCGCTGGAGCCGGAACGCCGGTTCGCCTACGAAGGTGTCGAAAACCCGCGGATGACCGACTACCGGGCAGCGGTCACGCTGGTGGGGCTGCCCGGCGGCGGAACGCGGATCCGGTGGCATGGCACGTATTCGGCCAGCTGGGGGATGCGCTGGTTCCTCCAGCGATACCTGCGCCGCTTCATGCGGGACATGGCGACCGGGTTGGCCGGCCACGCCCCCGGGGTACGCGCACACCCGCACCCCGGCCCACGCGGTCATGAAGGTGCCTGACAGGCCATCCCATTCGGAGTGTTCGACAGCTTGCCGTGCCGGGATCGTCGAGCGGCTGGTTCCGGCTGAGCTGTGGGAGGTTGTTCCAGCGTGGCCGGGGCGGGCAGGTGGTGCCGGACGAGGGTGCGGCGGGCGGTGGAGGCGGCGGTGCCGCAGCGGCCGACTTCGGGCCGGTAACCGTCGATGACGTGGCCGGCCGGCTCGCGGTGTCCGCCGACGCTGAGCACGAGGGGCAGCACCACGGGAATGCGCGCGACGTTCCCCCGTGTGGGAAGCGGGGCGTGTGGCTTCGTTCACGTTGACGGAAGCACTTGTGCATGAGCTCTACAGGCAATTGGTGATCACTTTGTCGAGAGATGTCGGCGAGTTTTGACGGCATCGCCGCGCCGTCGTCGCCTTGTGTGATCAATTCGCTGTGCCCTGGCAAGCAGCGTCCGTAAGGTTTGCGCATGGTGGAGGGGAGTGAGCGGGCGGTGCGGGCGGCCATCGACGGGGAGATGCGGCTTCTCGATCCCGAGGTGCGTGCTTCCCCGGTCCGCGTCCTGGAGCTTTTGGATCCGGAGTTCACCGAGATCGGGGCTTCCGGGCGCCGGTGGGGTGTGGAGTCGATCGTCACGGTGACGAGTGGCGGCTCGGTGTCCCCGGAGTCCCCGGTCAAGGTCCGTGAGATGTCCGGAGCCGTCCTTGCTCCGGGTGTCGTCCATCTGACGTACCTCGCCGAGCACCAAGGCCGCCGGGTGTGGCGGAGCTCTGTGTGGCGCCTGACGGAGACGGGCTGGCGGATGTACTTCCACCAGGGCACTTCGACCGGTTGAACGGGTGGCGCCGCCGCCCGCGAGGGCTGTGGTCGCCCCACCGAATAGGGCGGTCCCAGCTGGCCGTGGCTGGCGCTTCCGCTCGCCGTGGACCTTGCGGGCCTGGGCCCACCAGGCGTCGTGGACCGGGGTGAGCTTGCCCGCCTCGACCGCGATCCGCGGCCTCCGGTCGGCGTCATACCCGGCACCCCATGCCGGCGGCCGGATCGACAGCGTCGTGTACGGGGACGAGGACGCCGGCGCCTTGCCGCTCCCAGAAGTGTGTGGCGTACGTCGCCCGAGCGGAGGACTCGCCGCAGGCCCGGGTCAGGCGTACGGGCGCACACGCGGCCTGCTCCGCTCCGTCCAGGACGCGGTGGGGGGCGCGTGCGTGGCGTCGAGCCGCAGACCGGGAGCGATGCGGTTGCGGCCGGCCGCGGGGGATCCGCGTCAGATCGTCGGCCATCGTGCGCGGCGTGTGGGCTGCACCGCCCGCGGCCTGGTCATGTCCGGCCAGGAGCCGTGCGGCCTTGTCGAACTGGTCCAGGACGTCCCGGGTGCCGGGTGCCGGGTGAGCCGCAGGGTAAAGGAGCGGGGCGCACAACGCGGGCACCGTGTGCGGGACCGGGGGGATCAGGGGACGGATGCGGCATAGGCGATCGCGGTGAGGTGGCGGAGCTCGCGCACGACTTGGCGGGCACTGGCGAACGGCAGGCCGGGAGAGCGGCGGAGGACCGGGGCGCCGCGGCCCGGTGTGCCCGGGGCGCCGGGGCGGGGGTGGAGCGTCCCGCGTACGCCGATCGCCCCGGCTTCGCGTACGCGGAGCCGCACATGCCCGTCTCGCAACCGCGGGCACAGGATCGGCGCCGTCCGCCGTCCGCCATCCGCATGGCAAGACGGCATGGCATCCGGAGCATCCCCTTCCGTATATTTGCACACATGCATACATCGGCTCCGCTGCTGTGCCTCGCGCTCTTCGCGTGCTCGGCGTGGTGCGTCGACGACGGCCTCTGTCCCCGCTGAGCATCCGGACCGGCCGCGTGATCCCCGCCACCGGTCCGCCAGCGTCCGCCGTCCCGTGCACATCACCCCCGGAGATCTTCCGTGACCACCGCACCCCCTGCCGGGTCGTCCCCGGCCGCGCCGCCGCGCGCGACCACCCCTCTGTTCGCTCCCTCGCCCACCTCCTCGGACCGTCCGAAGGCGCCGCCCCTGCCCCCGGTGCGGCGGGCGCCGCTTGCCGTGTCCGGGCTGCTCGCGGCCACCCTCACCGCGTACGTGTGGTCCGCGCACGGCGCCAAGCCGGGCGTGCTGCTCCTGCTCGGCCTCGGCCTGGGCGTCGCCCTCTTCCACTCCCGGTTCGGCTTCACCTCCGCCTGGCGGCAGCTGGTCGCCGTAGGCAACGGGACCGGGCTGCGGGCACACGCCCTGCTCCTCGGCACCACGGCCACCCTGTTCGCGCTGCTCATCGGCACGGGGACCGGGCTGTTCGGCTCCCAGCCCGCGCCGTCCGCCGGACCGATCGGCGTCGGCCTGCTCGCCGGTTCGGTGCTGTTCGCCATCGGCATGCAGCTCGGCGGCGCCTGCGCCTCGGGCACCCTCTTCGCGGTCGGCTCGGGACAGACGTCGATCGTGCTGACCCTCGGCGGCTTCGTCGCCGGCGCCACTCTGGCCGCCTGGCAGTTCGACCTGTGGAAGGACCTCCCGGCCTGGGAGCCCGTCGTGCTGTCCGAGCACATCGGCTGGTTCGGATCCTGGGGCGTGACCATCGTCGCACTGCTCCTCGTGGTGCTGGTCAGCCGGCGTGTCCAGGCCCGCCGGAACCCGCCGCCGCTGGGCGCCGTCCCCTCGGCGCGTCGGGCCGCCGTCCGGGCCGTGCGCGGCTCCTGGCCCCTGGCCGTCGGCGCTCTGGCGCTGGCCGTGCTCGGTGCGGGCGTCCTGCTGGTGTCCGGCGGCGCCTGGGGGATCACCAGCGCCTTCAGCCTGTGGGGCTCGGAGCTGGTGGGCGCGCTCGGCGGTCACCCGGAGAACTGGACCTGGTGGCAGCAGCCCGGCAACGCCGAGATGCTGGCCGGTCCCGTGCTCGCCGACAAGACCAGCCTCACCGACATCGGCATCATGATCGGCGCGGCCGTCGCTGCCGCGCTCGGTGGCACCTGGGCGCTGCACCGGGGCGTCCCCTGGCGCACGGCGCTCGCGGCGGTGCTCGGCGGCGTGCTGATGGGCATCGGCGCCCGGCTGGCCGGCGGCTGCAACATCGGCGCCTACCTGGCGGGCATCGCGTCGGGCAGCCTCAGCGGCTGGCTGTGGGGCGCCTTCGCGCTGGCCGGCACCTGGGTCGGCCTCAGGCTGCGGCCGCTGTTCGGCCTGGGCAACCCCAAGCCGGGCGACAGCGTCTGCTGACGGGGGTGCCCGCACGGCGCAAGGGCCAGGCCTGTGCCGCGCGGGCCGCTGGGGCCTGTTGCGAAAGTGCTGGTCGCAGCCGTTCATTGAGGGCTGCGACCAGCACGGCCGCTTCGAGGCGGACGGCGAGTTCGTCACAACGGGTGGCGACGAACCGGTGGCGCTTGGGGCGGTCATCCCGCACTCGACCGCGTACCGCTGCTTGCGGCCGTCCTTGTCGAACTCCGGCGGGCGGCCCCCGCGCGAGCCGCGCCTCAGCCGGTTGCGGACTCGGCCCGCAGGAACCGGAACCGCTGCCTTGACTCCGCGTCTGCGCAGGTGAGAGCGGTTGCCTCGGGAGTCGTACGCCTTGTCGGCCCGCGCACGGTCCGGCCGCTTGCGCGGCCTGCCAAGTCCGGCCCGGGGCATCCGGATCGCCTCCAGGACCGGCCCAAATCGCGGGAATCGTCCCGTTTCCCGGCCGTGATCACCGCCGGCAGCGGCTTCCGTACCTGCTCGATCGCGAAGTGGATCTCGTCGGTCAACCCGCCGGGACAAAACATGATCGTCCACACCAAGCGCCTCCCGGCAGATCCGGTCACAGCGCGATCGCCCTTCCCTCGCACGGTCGCCGGCCGGATCCTCCGCCGCCCCGAGACCCTCACCGAGGTCGAGAAGTTCCGTCTCGAAGCCGTACTTGTCCGCTGTCCCGAACTGGATGCGCTCACCGGGCACGTCCGGTCCTTCGCGAAGATCCTCACCGAGTTCCGGAGCCAGTGGCCGCCCGAGTGGCTCGACGCCGTCCGCAACGACGACCTGCCCGGCCTCCGCACCCTCGCTGCCGGCACCGACCGCGACCGCGATGCCGTCATCGCCGGTCCCACCCCGCCCCGGGACTCGGGCGTTGTTGAAGGGCGCGTCAGCCGGATCAAGATGCTCAAATGGCGGAAGCCCGGCCGAGTCGGATTTCGACTCCTCCGCAAACGGGTGTTCCCCCACAGATGACGTGCCGAGCCCGAACGCGTGTCCTGCAGGCTCCTACCCCTCATCGATCCGGCGAGGAGCCACGCCGAGAACCAAATTCTCCAGTGCCTGAGGCATCGGTCCGAAGTCGGCAACCCACGTCTCGACGAGATAGATCACACCCACCTCATCGATGACCAGGAAGAACCGGCCGTTATCCAGCTCACCGAGCGGGAAGGGACGGTACCCGATCGACTCACCCCACTCCGCGAACCGGTCGTCCTCGCCCCAGGCCAGCTCGGGGTCCAATGCGAACGGCGTACGCGCACAGCTGACCCCCGGTCCACTGACGTTCACGGTCAAACCGCCGAACTCTTGCAGGAAGGATTCCGCGGCGTCGTGCATGGCGAGGCCGACGGATTCGAACATGGATCGCCAGCGACCCGTGTCCACCTTCCGTCCAGGCGTCCATCCCGACGCCTCCAACACCCCGCGCACCTCTGGCGACCAGTCACTCATCCCGGGGCCCCTACTCCTCGACTACGGGTGACCAGTGATCATCCCAGCGGCCGACGGCCCCTAACAGCGCGTGACCGCTTCACGGAAGGCGCGCCGGAACCGCGACTCAGGACAAGACCACCGCCGAACAGACCGCCCTGAACCAGCTCGCCGAGATCTGTCCGAACGAGTCCGTCACCCCCGCCCCCGCGCGATGGCCCACGAGCCCGGCCCGGTGCCGGCCGCGCCCGGTGTCGCTCCGCCGTCGTCCCTCCCTCGCGGCGGCAGGAACCGGCGGCGTCCGCCTCCTCGGCCCGGGCCGCCAGGGGCCGGTCATTCCCGCAGCCAGGCCAGCCGCTCCTCGACGGCGCGCAGACGGGGATGACCGGGGCCGTGGATACGGCGGTAGTCGCGTACGCAACGGTCGAGCAGCTCGGCGGCTTCGCCGTGCCGGCCCACGTCGATCAGTACGTTGGCGAGGTTCTCCCGGGCGCCGACCGTCGTGGGGTGCTCGTCGCCGTGGCGTGCGGTGCGCTCGGCGAGGACGGCGCGCAGGATGGGCACGGCGTCCTCGTAACGCCTCATGGCGTGCAGGACGGCGGCGAGATTGTTGCGTGCGGTGAGGGTGGCCTCGTGGCGCGGCCCCACCGTCGCCTCCCTCGACCGCACGACGGTACGGATGTGCCGTTCCGCCTCGGCGTGGCGGCCCAGCCGGACCAGGACCGCGCCGTAATTGCCCCGCGCCGCGATCGTGGACTCGTGATCGCGCCCGTACCGGTCCTCCAGGCGGGGTACGAGGGCGCGCAGGGCGCGCTCGGCCTCCTCGTGGCGGCCGCATTTGAGCAGCGAGGCGGCGTGGGTATTGGTGGAGGACAGGACGTCGGGGTGGTCGCGGCCGAGCAGTCGGGCGCGGCGTTCGAGGACGTCCCGCAGGAGCGGCTCCGCTTCGTGGACGCGGCCGAGGTCCTCCAGGACGGCGGCGAGCCGGGTGGCGCTTCGCAGCGCGTCGGGGTGGTCGCGGCCGAACTCGTCCGCCTGGGCGCGGAAGGTGTCGCGCCACGCCTGCTCGGCGAGGCGTAATCGGCCGGTGGCATGGAGGACCTCGGCGAGTTCGGCGGAAGTCCGCAGGGTGTCCTCGTGGCGGTCGCCGAGGACGGTCCACTGGGTCCGTACCACGTGCTGGTAGAGCTCGACGGCTTCCTCGCCCCGTCCCGGGATCGATGCCAGGACGTGGGCGAGTCCACGCATGGCGTCGAGGGCGTCCGGGTGCTCGGGGCCCAGCTTGTCGATGGCAGCCCGGGCCCGCATGGTGTTGATCACCTCGGCGGAGAGTTCGACGCGGGCGATCTCCTCCTCCGGCCGCCCCTCCGTCACCTTCGTGATGATGACGTGCCCCCCGACCGGGCGCCGCGGGCCGGCGGGGTCCGACGCGTGCGGATCCGTCCGGGGCCGGCCGTCCGCGTTCTCCCGGTCCGCCCGGCCCCGGCCCTCCCGTTCCCCGTCAGGCTGCGGCGGTTGCGCGCCGGCGCCCCGGTCGTCTCTCGTGGCTCGTCGTCGCCACCATCGGGCCATCGTGACCGCCTCCTCGTCGCTTTCGGTGTGGTCAGGCGCCCGCGTGCACGTGCGCGGCCCACAGGCTGGGACTGGCCGCGAAGGCGGCGCGGCACCGCAGCACCGCCCGGTGCAGGGCGTCGGCCGTCCTCGTGTCGTCCAGTTCCGGCCGTCCGTCGGGTCCTCGGGTGCGCAGTTCCCCGTACAGCAGGCGCGTGACACGGACGGCCACCACGTCGTGCACCGGCCAGAGGGTTCCGACGGCGTTGGGGTATCCCGCGAGCTGGAAGGCGGAGGTGATGTGGATCGCCTCGTCGGCCAGTTCCCCGCCGCCCCGCGCCGTCTCGCAGGCGGACATCACCGCGAGCCGGGCCGTCGGCAGTTCCAGGCGGGAGATCTCGCGGACCGTCAGCGCCCGTGTCGGGTGGTCGTGCACGAGGAGCCGGCCGTTCGAGGGGTCGGCCGGCTCGCTGACTCCGTGGCAGGCGAAGTGCACGCAGGGGTGGCGGGGCAGGGCCTCCATCACCCTTTCGAAGGTGGCCTGTTCCCCGCAGAGCACCTCGGTCGGCAGGAAACCGCGCAGTACCTCCACCTCGCGTCGCGCGCCGTTGAGCGGCCGGGCACCGGGAGTGTCGGGGAGCGCCACGGCGAGCAGCGGGCCGTGCGGGCGGGGGGCGGCGGCCCGGGCCCGGGCGTAGCGGAGGGCTCCGACGGTCGGCGTGTACGAGGAGACCACCCGGTCCAGTACCGTCCGCGGTCCCTGGACGGCTGCCGGACCCGCCGCGGCTCCGGCGGCCGGGGCCTCGCCGTGGTGACCGGCCGCGTGCAGCGGCAGAGAGGCCAGCGCACCCCCCGGTGACCACCACACCCGTTGCCACTCACCGCCGGGCGTGGGGCCGCGCAACCCGAGCCGGTCGAGCACCGGGCCGGTGACGTGGTCCCAGGTCCAGGCCAGGACCTCGCTGACGGTCTGCTGCGCTGTCCGGTCGCGGGCGGGGTCGGCCGCGTCCGCGAGGGCCCGCTCGAGGCGGTCCGCCTGTTCGCCCACGGCCCGCGGGGTGGCATGCGGCAGGGGGACGAGCAGGATCTCGCCGCCCCTCAGCACCAGGGCGTCACTGCGGTACACACTGCAGTAGGCGAGCACCACGGGGCCCCTGTCGGCGCAGGCCAGCAGCGCGTCGATGGTCGGTGCGCCGAGGAAGTCGGAGAAGCCGGGCCTCGCGCGGACCTCGGAGACCAGGTGGTCCAGCTCGGCCGCGAGGGTGTGCCGCAGGTCGGCGGTGTCGGCCGGCGATCGGCCCTGCGCGGTGTCCGCGGCGTCGGCCGCTTCGAGGGCGTCGAGCCGTTTCCGCAGGCGGGTGAAGCGTTCGGCGAGGGCGGGGTGGGCTTCGCGCAGCCGTCCGAGCCCGTCGCGCGTGGCCATGGCCCGCCCCAGCAGGACGCCCCGGCCCTGCTCCAGCAGCAGCACCGCGCGCTCCGGCTGCCCGGCGTTGACCGCGCAGGCGGCGGCTTCGGCGGCCAGTCCCCGCACCCGGGACAGGCCGCGCTCCTGGTCGCTGCGGACCAGTCGGCCCGACGCGGCGAACGGCAGGAGCCGCAGGGCCAGTTCATAGCCCGGCAGGGCTTCGTCCCATCGGCTGCCGTCCGCGGCGGCGGCGCCCCACTCCCAGGCCGCGAGCACCCGTTCGTAGGCGGGCAGGGCCATGGTCTGGGCTGCCTGCCGGTAGGCGTCCTCGGCGGCTCGGAGCACTCCCGGGTCACCGTCCCGGTGGTGCAGGGCGCGCAGCGCGTCGCCGTACGACTTCAGGTAGGCGCCGTGGGCGGAGGTGTGCTCGGTGACGGCCCACACGGCGCGGCCCAGTTCGCTGACGGCCCGCTCCAACTCGGTGGGTTCGCCGGTGGCCCGGTGCTTGGTGAGCCGGGCGGAGCCGAGGTTGGTGAGGACGACCGCGAGCGCCGGATCGCCGTAGGGGACCTGCCGGGCGGCTTCCTCCAGCAGTCCGACGGCCTCGTCGAGGTCTGCCACATCCGCGGTGGACCTGAACCGGGCCCGCAGCGCGTTGGCCAGGTGGGTCAGCCGGTCGGCGCGCGGCTGCCCGGCCTCGGGCACCAGGGCGAGCGCCCGACGAGCCACGTCGATCGCCTCGTCGGCGGCGCCGGTGTCCCCGGTCACCGCGTGCCAGCTCTGCAGGACCACTCCCAGGTTGGCGAGTAGTCCGGCCCGGAGGACGGGGGGCTCCCATGATGCGTGGAGGGCTTCCCTGGCGAGTCGGGAGGCTTCCCGCAGGGAGATCAGGTCATCGGTCCGGAGGGCACGCTCGCGCAGGGTGACGGCGAGGTTGGCCAGGATCTCGGCGTACTCGTTCGTACCCTGTCGCTGCTCGGCGAGGGCGGTGCGCAGGGTGGTGACGGCCTCGTCCAGCAGCGCCGCGTCACCGGTCCACTGCGCCAGCCTGTGCAAGGCGTTCCCGAGGCTGTTCCGTCCCATGGCGCGTAGCGGGGAGTCGGGGCTGAACAGCGCCAGGGCCTCGCGCAGTGCGGCAGCGGACTCCTCGAGCAGCGCCGGCTCGCCGGTGTCCTCGGCGGCCAGGCGCAGGGCGACGCCGAACCCGGCGAGCAGTTCGGCCCGGTCCGGGTGGCCGCGCGGGCATTCGGTCACGGCCGTGCGGTGGATCCGCAGCATCTCCGACCGGTTCGTCTCCTCGGGATGGTGCTCGTACCACTGACGCAGGGCCTGGGTGAGGTTGCGCAGGACGATCACGCGGCCGGGGTGGTCCGGCGGGGCGATGTCCAGCGCGGTGCGCCACAGGTCGAGGGCTTCACGCAGGGCGCCGAAGTCCCCGTGGGCCTGGTACGCGCTGTACCGGAGTCCGGCCAGGTTGCTCAGCGTGCCCAGACGGGCATCCGATCCCTCCGGCAGCACGCGGAGCGCGCGCCGCTGCGCGTCCGTCGCACGGTGAAGGTCCGTCGCGGCGGAGGCGGTGGCGTCCCCGTCCCGGGGGCCGGTGTCCCAGGGCCCGGCGCGGCCGACGGCGATCCTGTGCCGGAGGTGCAGCACCTCCGCGAGGGCGGACAGCGACTGGACCGCGGTCTCGGCCTCCTGGGGGAGGCGGGTCGCCCTGTCGAACGTATCCACCGCCCGGTCGAGGTCGTCCGGCCGCCCGTACAGGTCGAACCGCTGCTGGTACGCGAGGCCCAGGAGCCGCACGTCCTGCGGGCGGACCGGTTCGCACTCGGCTCGTTCACGGCCCAGGTCGATCAGTGCCTCGAGATCGCCGGGGCGCCGCAGCAGTCGGTAACGGGTCTGGAGGCAGACCATCAGGTTGGAGGCCCGGACGGCAGTGGCCGCGGCGTCCGGCGCCGACGAAGCGAGTGCCCGCCCGTACAGGGCGATCGCCTGATCGAGGGCCTGCCGGTCGCCCGTTTGGAGGTGGTGCGACAGCAGCCGGTCGGCGTGCGATCCGGCGTCCGGCCCCTCCGTCCCTTGCACGGGACCCAAGTTCGACACGCCCCACCCCCCGTTGTCACGTCGTCGTGACCACAGCCCCTCGCCGCTGCGCGGCCCCTCCCCACGATAGCGAACGAGCCCTCAGGCCACCGGCGTACAATCGCGGCCGACCGGCATCAGGCATCAGGTATCCGGCATCCGGCATCCGAGGGGGAACGGTGGAGACCGAGACCGGTGGGCGAAGCGGACCACGACGCGGACACGCCCGGTTGGGGGAACTCTGCCGACGGCTGACGGACGCGTCCGCGGCACTGGACCTCGGCGAGCGGGGACTGCGGTTGGTCGAGACCATCATCTCCGAACTGCGTATCGGACGGGCCCCCGAGGAACTCGACGACGTGTTCGACGAGTTGGAGGAGGAGTTGCTCGCGGCCGGGCACAGCGCCGGCCTGGGCTCCTACCGCACCACACCACCGCAGCCCGGGCCCGGCTACCAGCGGCTCCCCGTCGCCGGGGCGGCCCGACCGGCGTTGTTCGTGCTGGCGTGCCCGCGGGGCCACTGCGGGCGCGTGGAGGCACCCCGCGACGATGCCCCGCACCCCGGCTGCCGGGTCTTCGACCAGCCGCTGCGCACGGTCCCCCTCCGGTGACCAGCGCCTTCCTCAGCGCGCTGAGCGGCCGGATCGCCGAACGGTGGCTGGCACTGCTGGCCCTGCCGGGGTTGCTCTTCCTCACCGTGCTCGCCACGGCCGCGGTCCTCGGCCACGAACACTGGTCCGACCTCGAACGGCTGCGCGCCTGGGTCGACATGCTCGCCGCCTCCCCCTCGACCGACCGTGCCGGCACCGTCGTCCTGGTGGCGCTGGGCGTGCTGGCCGGCGCCGCGGTGACCGGCGCGGCCGCCCAGTCCCTCGGCGCGGGCGTCGAACTGCTCTGGTGCGCGGAGCCGCACGGGCCACTGCTGCGGTACCTCGCCGACCGGCGGCTGCGCCGCTGGCGCGCGGCCGACACGGCCTTCCGTACCGCGCTGGTGGTCGCGGGCCGGGCCCGGATCGAGGGCACGGACGACGCCGACCGGCTCGTCGACATCGCCGAGCGCCGTCACGCCGACCGCGACCGCATCGCCCCGGCACCGCCCCGCCACCCCTTCGCCATGGGCGACCGCCTCTCCGCACCCGGACAACGGCTGTGGCACTCCCACGGGTTGGAGCTGGCGGTCGCCTGGCCGCATCTGTGGCTCCTGGCCGCCGACGGCACGCGTGCCGAACTGCAGGCGGCGCGGCTCAGGCTGACCGCGGCGGCGCGCCTTTGCGCCTGGGGCGTGGGCTATCTGGTGCTGGCGCTCTGGTGGTGGCCGGCGGCACTGGTCGGGGTCGTCGCCATCGCCTCGGGCGTGCGGCGCGGACGCGCGGCCGCGGACGCCTTCGCCGAACTCACCGAGGCCCTGGCCGACCTCCACATGCGCGACTTGGCGGCCGCGCTGGGCATCGAGTGCGAGGGGAGCGTCGACCGGGCGCTCGGGGAGCGCCTCACACGGGTGCTGCGGAAGGGGACGCAAGCCGCGTAGGGCCGGGTTCGCACTCCGATACGGGCTCGCTCCGGGCCGGCCGGCGCCGCCGCCTCGGGGCCCGGCCCGCGGGGCGGCGGCGAGGGGGCGGCTACCGCGCCGGCCCGGCCGCACGGAGTCGGGCAGCGTCGCGCCGGACCCCGCCGCGCGGGGCCGGGGCGGTCATGCGTAGCGGCTCAGGTCGTGGAAGAAGTCGGGGACGGGTGTCACCAGGCCACGGCGGGTCGCTTCGCTGTAGACGTGCGCGCCCACGGCCAGGTCGAGCACGCCGAGCCCGAACGGCGAGAAGACCACCGGACGGTCGGCGGGGATCTCGACCTTGTCCTCCATGACGTCGTAGAGGGTGCCGTCGATGAACGACCGGTCCCCCGTGGCCTGCTCGGCCAGGTGGGGCGAGGTCTGCGCCTTCAGGCAGTGCTCGACGTCGTCCACGATGTTGGTGGAGGCCAGGATGATCTCCGGCGAGAGGTCCCGCAACGAGATGTGCAGGACCGTCGGGTTGTGCGCGAACCACTCCACCTCGTGGATGTGGGGTTCACCCGCCGTGGTGGCGAAGACGACCAGGTCGGAGGAGCGGACGGCGGTCTCGGCGTCGTCCAGCACCTTGACGGTGCCGCTGTGTCCGGTGCCGGAGACGTGGTCGGCGAAGCTGCGGGCGTACTGCGGGGCGTGGTCGTAGACGCTGACGGTGTCGAAGTCCCAGCCCGTGCCGGACAGGTACCGGTGGATGTAACGGGCGATCAACCCGGTGCCGATGAAGGTGACGTGGCGCGGGCGCTCCCTGCCGGTGTGCAGCCGGTCCGCGGCCAGGGCGGCGGAGGCCGCGGTGCGCGTGGCGCTGATGATGGAGCTCTCCAGGCACGCGAACGGGTAGCCGGTGTCGTGGTCGTTGAGGATCAGGACGGCCGAGGCCCGGGGCAGACCGGAGGTGATGTTGGCCGGGAAGCTGGAGATCCACTTGATGCCGTCCACCCCGAACTCCGCGCCCAGGGAGGCGGGAAGGGCGATGATGCGGGAGTCCGGCCGGTCGGGGAAGCGAAGGAAGTAGCTGGGCGGGTTGACGGTCTGCTGCCGGCCGTGGGCCGTGTAGGCCCGGGCGACGAGGTCGACGAGGTCCTGCTCACGGCCGTCGAGGACGTCGTGGACGGTGGCTCCGCTGACGACGGAGAACTGAGGGGCGCTGGACAAGGCGGTAACTCCTGGAGACGGACGGAAACTGCGGGGGTGGAAGGAGGCGGGGTCAGCCGTTCGCGGTCGGCTCCCGCTCCGGGCTCTTCGGCGCGCCGTCCTCGGCCCGTACCCGGCTCTCCCACAGCGCCATGGCGACGGTCACCGCCAGCGTGGCGCAGAACAGGCCGCTCTGGTACGGCAGCCGGTGCAGGGCCAGCGCCAGCGCGCCGCCCAGCAGGCCGGCCACCACCGCGCGCTTGCTGGTGAAGCAGGAGACGACCAGGCCGATGTACGTGGCGTAGATCGCGAAGTCGAGTCCCAGGCCGTCGATCCGCGTGACGTCCTTGCCGAAGGCGTAGCCGACCAGCGTGCTGGAGAGCCAGCCGCCGTACATCAGGGCCGATGCGGCCAGGACGTACCAGTGCTGCTGGCCGCGCCGGTCGTCGGTGGCGTCCTCGTACCGTTTGGCGGCCAGGACGTAGATCGCGTCGATCATGCCGTAGGCCAGTACGGCCCGCCACAGCACCGGCAGGTGCCGGACCTTCGCCGACAGGGCGGCCGAGTAGAACACGTGCCGCATGTTCACGACCAGGCAGGTCGCGACGGTGAGGAACCACGCCGTGCCGGACGACATGAGACCCGTGGCGATCATCTGGGCGGAGCCGCCGTTGACGAGGGCGCTCATCAGTACGGTGTCGAACAGGCCGAGGTCCGCCTGCTGTGCGACAGCGCCGAACAGCAGCCCGAAGGGCAGGGCGCCGAGCGCCAGGGGGACCGCGTCGCGGAGCCCGGTGCGGATCTCCCGCCCGCGGCTCGGCGGCCCGGCGGAGACCGGGGGTGTACTCATCGAGGGCTCCGTCACAGCAGGACCTTGGCCAGGGCGAACGAGGCGACGGCGGAGGCGAACACCAGGAAGAAGTTCTCTTTCTTGAAGACACCGACGGCGAAACCGGTCACCGCTCCCACCAGGTAGGGCGAGAGCCAGCCGGGACCGTCGCCCGGTGCCGGGGCGAGGAGCACGGAAGGCACGATGATCGCCATCAGGACGGCGGGCATCACATAGGGCAGGGCCCGTTCGACACCGCCGGGCATCCGTTCCGGCTTGAGCGGGCCGAAGAAGCAGAACCGCAGGGCGAACGTCACGGCGCCCATGAGCACGATGGTCATCGTCGTCACGGCGTCACAGCCCCAGGTCGGCGCGCAGGACCGCGGCGATCCGCTCGGGGCACGTGGCGTTGAGGTAGTGGCCGCCGTCGGCGCTGACCTCGACGCGAACGGCGTCGCTGAACAGCTCCCAGTTGCGCGCCGTCTCCTCGTGGCCCCGCGCCAGCGGATCGTCCTCGGCCAGCAGCACGGTGAGCGGGCAGTCGAGGCGGCCGGCGGGCAGCGTGCTCAGGGCCTGGTGGAAGGCGCGCGTCGCCTGCGCCGTGTCGTACTGGAAGGCGCGGGCCAGATCCGCCCGCTCCCCCGCCCCGAGCCCGGCGATGTCCTGCAGACCGGTGTTGTCCACCAGCCAGTCCAGGATCTCCTCGTCGGACATGTCGACCACCTCGTTCGAGGCGTGCGCGGCGGGGTCCACGGACTTGAGCAGCTTGGCGACCACGAGCAGTCCTCGCACGTCCACTCCGTGCTCGCGCAGCCGGGGCACGGTGGCCAGGCCGAGAGCCGAGCCGGCGCAGTGGCCCAGGAGCGTGACGGGGGAGCCCGCCGAGCGCCGGATCTCCTCGGCGAGTTGCTCGGCGAGCCGCTCCACCGGGACGGGAGCGAGACCGTCCCGCCTGGTGCGCGCGGGAAGCTCCACGCCGAGCACCCGGACCGGCGCCCCGGCCCGGGCCAGTTCCCTCGCGAGGGCGACGTAGCTGACCGCGCTGCCCCCCGCGAAGGGAACACACACCACGGTCGCCTGCGGCCGGGCGCACTCGCCGCCCGCGGCCGCGGTGAGGTCGACCAGGAGGTCGCGCCGGGCGCCGGTCCGCCGCACGAGCACCCGGGCCAGATGCCGCGCCGTGGGGTGGGTCAGCAGGTCCCGCAACGAGATCCGGCCCTCGGAGGCGACGGCGGCCTTCATCGCGGCCAGTGAGTGACCGCCGATCTCGAAGAAGTTGTCGGTGACGCCGACGGTTCGTGGATCCCGGCCCAGCACCCCGGCGAACAGGTCCCGCACCAGCCGCTCGTGCTCGTCCGCCGGAGGCACCGCGTCGGTGCGGTCGGAGGCGGCCGGCTCGTGGCGGGCCAGGGCCTTGCGGTCGACCTTGCCGTTGCCGGTGAGCGGGAACTCCGTCATGCGCACCAGGACCTCGGGGTGCATGTAGGCGGGCAGCGAAGCCGACAGCCGGGCGTGGAACGCGGGCAGGTCCGGTTCCGCAGTGCCGCAGTAGAACGTCACGAGCCGCTTCTCGCCGTTCAGTTCCCGGGCCAGCGTGACCGCGCCGTCCACTCCGGGCAACCGCTCCAGCGCGCTGTCGATCTCGGACAGTTCGATGCGGTGGCCGCGCACCTTCACCTGGTGGTCGACGCGGCCGGCGCAGTCCAGGCTGCCGTCGGGCAGCCAGCGCCCCACGTCACCGGTGCGGTACATGACCTGCGACCGGTCGTCGAGGGTGTTGGCGACGAAGACCGCGGCGGTGCGCTCGGCGTCGTTGACGTAGCCGAGCCCCACGCCCGCGCCGGTCACGCAGATCTCACCGTAACTGCCGATCGGACGTGGCGAGTCGTCGGGGCCGACGACATGGATGCCGGTGTTGATGACCGGCCGGCCGACGGGGGTCCGGCTGCCTTCCACGGGGCACTCGATCACGTGGTGCGTGACGTCGTCGGACGCCTCGGTGGGGCCGTAGGCGTTGACGAGCGGCACGTCGTAGTGGGCGAACCAGCGGCGTGTCAGGGCGGGCGGCAAAGGCTCGCCCGTCACCATGTTGAACCGCAGGTCGGGCAGGTGGGCCGGGCGCTGCTCGACCTCGGTGAGCAGCGCGTCCAGGTAGGAGGGCACGACCTCGAGGATGGTGATGCGGTCGTCGCGCAGGGCCGTGAGGAACGCGCCCGCCTCCACGATCTCGTCCTGCCCGTAGATCACGGTGCTGCCCCCGCACATCCAGGCGACCAGCAGCTGCCACACCGAGATGTCGAAGCACTGGGTGGCGATCTGCGCGACCCGGTCGGCCGCGCCGAGCTTGAGGTCGATCTCCTTGGCCAGCAGGTGGTTGAGCATGCCCGAGTGGCGGATCGTCGCGCCCTTGGGCTCACCGGTGGAGCCGGAGGTGAAGATGATGTACGCGACGTCGTCCGGTCCCGGACGGGTGGGGGGCGCGACCGGAGCGACCGGGGCGGCCTGCTCGTAGGCGAGGACCTCCACACCGTCCAGCCGCTCGTCCAGCGCGCTCCGCAGCCCGGCCACGTCCTCCTCGGCCGCGACGATGTGGCGGCAGCGGCTGCGGCGGAGTACGGAGGCGACGCGGTCGGCGGGGTAGGCGCGGTCCTGGGGCAGGTACACGGCGCCGCTCTTCAGCAGGGCGAGGACGGTCACCGCCCAGGCCGTGCCACGCGGCAACATGGTCGTCACCACGTCGCCGGGCCGCACGCCCCGCCCGGCGAGGAAGGCGCTGAACCGGTCCGACTCCTCGTCCAGTTCGGCGTATGTGAGGCGCTGCTCGCCGTGCCGTACGGCGATGGCGCCGGGGTTGCGCCGGACCGACGCGGCGAACACGTCGACGAAGGTGCCGCCGGGCAGCCGCATCCGGGGCCCGCCGTTGAACTCCCGCAGGGCCGCCTGCTCCTCGGCGCCGATCAACGAGGTCGCGCCGAGCGGCTGGTCGGGCTCCGTCGCCAGCAGGGTGAGGGCCCGGGTGTAGTAGGTGCCCATGCGGGCCACCTGGGCCGCGTCGAACGCGGCCGGGTGGTAGTGGATGCTGAGCAGCACCTCGTCGGACACGGCGTCCTGGGAGAACTCCGCGCGGAAGGGGAACTCCGTCTGGGCGTTGACCACCGAGCGGACCAGGGCGAAACCGTCCCGCTCCCCCAGGCTCTTCAGCACGTGGAAGTGGGTGAAGTTGAACACCGTCTCGAAGAGCGTGTCCCGGCTGCCGACCGCGCGCTTGATCTCCGCCATCGGGAAGCGGCGGTGCGGCAGCATGTCGCTCTCCGCCTCGTACACCGAGCGCGCCAGGTCGGCCCAGGTGCCGTCGTCCGGCAGCCGCAGCCGGAAGGGCACGGTGTTGAGGAACAGGCCGGGGACGTTCTCGCCGCCCTCCGCCTCCGGGCGCCCCGAGTGCTCGTAACCGGTCAGTACGTCGTTCGTGCCCGCCACGAAGCCGAGCACCGCCGTGTGCGCGGCGAGCAGCAGCGACTTGACCGGGATCCGCAGCCGGTGAGCCCGCTCGATCAGCCGCGCGGAGAGCTCCACCGGCAGGCCGACATCGTGGATGACGACCTCGGGAAGGTCATCGGCCCGCCGGGCCTCGGCCCGGTGGCGCGGCAGCTGCGTGCTCTGCGCGTCCGCCATCAGCTCCAGCCAGAAGGCGCGGTGCTCGGCGGAGTCCAGCGCCTGCCGCTCCAGGGCGATGAAGTCCCGGTAGGCCACCTCGTAGGCGGGGACCTCGGGCTCACGGCCGTCGAGCAGGGCGAAGTAGGCGGTGAACAGGTCGCGGTGGATGGTGTTGACGCTCCAGCCGTCGAGAGCGGCGTCGTGGTAGCTGAGCGAGTACTGGAACTCCTCGGGCCCCAGCAGGTGCAGGTGGACGCGGACCAGGTCGGCGGTGCCGTGGACGAAACCGGCGCGCAGCTCCTGCCGCGAGAAGGCCTCGAGGGCTGCCTGCTGCTCGGCGGCGGGCAGCCCTCGCAGGTCGTGCACGGTCAGCGGGGTGGGCGCCTCGGCGTGCACCACCTGGATCGGCTCGCTGAACCCGTGCAGGTGGAACGAGGTGCGGAACACCGCGTGGCGCCGCGCGACGTGCGCGACGGCCCGCTCGAACAGGCCGACATCGACCCGTTCGCCGATGCGGTAGCTGAGGATGTCGTGGTAGAGGCCCTCGGCATCGCTGCGGGCCGCCTCGTAGATCAGGCCGACCTGGAGCCGGGACATGGGGTAGGCGTCGTCGGCGTCCCCCGGCAGGGCCCGGCGGTCGGCCTCGCCGAGCAGCGCGAACGGTTCGACGGGGGCAGGGGTGTCGCGTCCGGTCCCGGCGGGCGCGCCGGTCCCGACGACGCCGGCGAGTTCGCTCACCGTCGGGTGGGCGAAGAGCGCCTGGAAGGAGAACCGCAGGCCGGCGGCGCGAGCGCGGGCCAGGACGGCGATGAACTTGATCGAGTCGCCGCCGAGCGCGAAGAAGTTGTCGTGGACGCCGACCTCCTCCACGCCGAGGACCTCGGCCCAGATCGCGGCGAGCGCCTGCTCGGTGGGGGTGCTCGGCGCCACGGCGGGGGCCGCGCCGTCCGAGCCGGCGGTGCCCGTGCCGGCGGGCCGCGGCAGCGCCTTGAGGTCGCGCTTGCCGTTGTGGCTGGTCGGGATGACGTCGATCTCGACGACGTACCGCGGAACCATGTAGGACGGCAGTTCCGCGGCGAGGTGCCGGTGCAGCACATCGGTGTCGAAACCGGCTCCGGTCACCACGTAGGCGGCCAGCGCCCGCTCCCCGGAGGCGTCCTCCACAGCGGTCACGGCGCAGTCGGTGACGCCGGGGCAGGCGCCCGCCACATGCTCGACCTCACCCAGCTCGATGCGGTACCCGCGGACCTTGACCTGGGTGTCGATGCGGCCGAGGTACTCGATCGTCCCGTCGGGCAGCCAGCGCGCGAGGTCACCCGTGCGGTAGACGCGGCCGGCCGGCTCGAACGGGTTGGGGAGGAAACGCTCCTCGGTCAGCTCGGGGGCGTTGAGGTAGCCGCGCGCGAGGCCCGCTCCGGCGATGCACAGCTCGCCCGGGGTTCCCGGCGGGGCGAGTGCCCCCTCGCGCGTACGGATGTACAGGCGGATGTTGTCGATGGGACGCCCGATGGGAATCGACCGGGTGCTGTCCACGTTGCCGCACGGCTGGTGGGTGACGTCGACGGCGGCCTCGGTGGGGCCGTACAGGTTCACCAGCCGCGCGTGGCCGCCGATGACCTCCCGGAACAGCTCGGCGTGCGCGACGGCGAGCGCCTCACCGCTGGCGAAGACCCGGCGCACGCTGCCCAACCGGTCCTCGGCGCCGGTCGCCGAGACGTACTGGAGGAAGGCGTTGAGCATGGGGGGCACGAAGTGCAGCGTGGTCACACCGGCCGAGGCGATGCGTTCCGCGATCCGCTCCGGGTTCTTCTCCTCCCCGTTGGGCAGGGTGACCACGGACGCCCCCGCGATGGACCACCAGAAGATCTCCCACACGGAGACGTCGAAGGTGAAGGGCGTCTTGTGCAGGATGACGTCGTCGCCGCTCAGCGGATAGGCCCGCTGCATCCACCAGAGGCGGTTCACGATGGCGCGGTGTTCGACCATGACGCCCTTGGGCCTGCCGGTGGAGCCGGACGTGTAGATGACGTACGCCAGGTCGTCGGGGCCGCTGAGCGGTTCGAGGTCGCCGGGGTCGACGAGGCTGTCGTACGCGGCCGTCACATCGACGCTCTCGCGGCCGGTGACGACCTCGCGGGTCTCCTCAGCGGTCACGACCAGGGGGGTGCCGCTGTGTTCGAGGATGTAGTCGACGCGGTTGCGCGGCAGGGTGGGGTCGATCGGCAGGTAGGCGCCGCCGGCCTTGAGCACGGCGTAGATCGCGACCAGCATGTGGGGCGAGCGCGGTACGCACACGCCCACCACGGTGCCGGCCCGGACACCGCGGTCGCGCAGTACACGGGCGAGGCGGTTGGCGGCCGCGTTCAGCCGGCCGTAGGTCATGCCGTCGTCGGCGACGGCGGTCGCCTCCGGGGTGTCCGCCGCCCGCTCCTCCAGGAAGCCGTGCAGCGTCCGCGTATCGGGGAACGGCGCGTCGGTGTCGTTGAACTCGCCCGTGATCGCGGCGAGTTCCGCGGCATTGGCCGCGAGTTGCACGGCAAGGGAGGCGTTGGGGTCGGCGAGCAGCGCGGCGTACAGCTCGGCGTACGTGTCGGCGAGCCGCTGGGCGGTGGCGGCGTTGAACAGCCGGGGGTCGCCGTGGACGACGACGGCGTCGGCCCGCACGTCGAACAGCACGGGGCAGCCCGCCTGTTCGGCGTCGTCCGGCGTGAGCCGGGAGTCCAGCGTCAGCATCAGGTCGCTGGGCTGCTGCCCCTCGTGCCGCAGGAACGCCTGCACCGGGATGTCGAGGTGCTCGGTGGCCTCCAGGTAGCGCGCCCGCAGCGCGGTGAGGAGGTCGCGGCCGGTCTGATCGGCCGGGACCGGCACCGAGACCGGCACCGTCGTATCGGCGACCGGCAGGAAGACGGTGACGTCCCGCCGGTCGGTGGCCCGGGCGGCCAGCAGCGCGAGCACCGCACCGGCCAGGACGCGCCGCAGCATCGGGTCACCGCTGGTGAGCCTGTCGGCTGCCGCGACCGCCACGGCGGGGATCTCGGCCCGGGCGTCGCAGCCGCCGGCGGGATGTCTGCGCAGGTGGTCCCTGACCAGGACGGTCGGTTCGGCCCAGGCACGCCGCTGTGCCCGCCAGTACTCGGCCTGCTCGGGGTGGGCGCGCAGCACCTGCTGAAGTGCGATGACGTTGCTCATGGGGAGGTTCCTAGAAGGCGAAGTCGGCGGCGGGCGCGGTGGGCGGGGCCGTCGAGGGCGCGGGCGGGAAGACGGAGCGGCCGGGGTGGTGCAACACCTCGTCGAGGGTGGCCACGGTCTGCTCGAGCAGTGATTCAGCGGATTGCCGCGTGAACAGGGCGGTGGAGTACTCGAGTTCGAGCCGCAGGCCCTCGGGGCGTTGATACGCCTGGAGATTGAGGTCGAAGCGGCTGGTGCCCGGGTGCAGCAGCGAGACCGTGACGCGGCGCCCGTGCTTGCGGAAGGTGTGGAAGTCGATGTTCTGCAATGCGAAGAAGGCGTCGAAGAGGGCGTTTCGGCTCAGATCCCGCCGGGGCGCCACCTTCTCGACCAACCGGTCGAACGGGTAGACCTGGTGGGTGAGCGCGTCGCGGTGCTCCCGGCCGGCCTGGACCAGCAGGTCGCTCAGTGTCGTGGTGTCGTCGATCCGCAGGCGCAGTGCCACCGTGTTGACGAACATGCCGATCACGCGGTCCAGGTCGGGATGTACCCGGCCGCTCATGGGACACCCGACGACGAGGTCGCGCTGCCCGCTCAGACGTGCCAGGACGGCGGCGTAGGAGATCAGCAGGACGGAGAAGTCGGTGACCGAGTGGGTGGCGGCGCACCGGCGGACCTCGTCCCGGCACGCCGTCCCCAGCTCGCGGCGTACGACGGCGCCCCGGGAGCTGCGGATGGCGGGCCGGGGGTGGTCCGTGGGCAGGCCGAGGGGCGGCGGGAGGTCCCGGAACCGCTCCAGCCAGTACGCGCCGTCCCGCTCGAAACGGCCCGACTCCAGTTCCCGGGCCAGCCACCGGCCGGCCGCGGCGTAGGTGGAGGCCGGTTCCTCGGGCGGGACGCCGGCGTACAGGTCGAAGAGCTCGTCGACCAGCAGCGCGAGCGACACCCCGTCGAAGACGATGTGGTGGACGTCCAGATAGAGCCGGTCGTCGCGGCCCTCCCCCCGCACGAGCAGAGCCCGCAGCAGAGGGCCGGTCCCGAGGTCGAAGGGACGGACGAACCGGGCCACCACGTCCTCGTCGGTGGGCACCTCGGACCGGGGCAGGACGTCGAGCGGCACGTTCACCGCGCTCCGGACGACCTGCCGCACCCGTGGAAGGCCGTGGGCATCCCCCTCGGTCACGAACCGGGTGCGCAGGGCGTCGTGGTGCCCCGTCAGGTTCCGCAGGGCGGTCCGCAGCCTCTCGGGTTCCAGGTGCCCGCTCACGTCCAGACGCGCCGGGATGTTGTACGCGAGCGACTCCTCGTCGGCCTGCCACAGGGCGTAGAGGCCGCGCTGCTGAGGATGCAGCGGCAGGTCGCCACCGGGCGGCGCCGCGGGGATGGGGACGAAGGCCTGAGCCTCACCGCGCTTCACGGCGCGCGCCATACGACGCAACGTGCGCGCGGCGAAGAGCTCCTGGAAGCTCAGGGATCCGCCCAGAACGCGCCCGATCCTGCCGATGAGGGCTCCGGCGGTGATGGATGTTCCGCCCAGGTCGAAGAAGTCGCTGTCCGGGCCGATCAGTTCGGCCCCGCGGTGCAGCACCTCCGACCAGAGACGAGCCAGTTCCTCCTCCTCGGGGCTCAACTGCCGGGAACGGGCAGGTGCGGAGACGACCGGGGCGGGAAGCCGGGCGGTGTCCACCTTGCCGTTGGCGTTGAGCGGCAGCCGGGGGACCCGCACGATCCGCTCCGGGCACATGTAGGCGGGCAGACGGCGCCTCAACTCCTCCAGCACGCCGTCCGCGTCGCACGTCCCGTCCGTGACGGCGTAGCCGATCAGCCGCTTGCCCGTTCCCGGGTCGTGGACGACGGTGTGCGCGTCACGTACGCCCGGGACGTCCAGGAGGGCGCTGTTGACCTCCTTCACCTCGACCCGGTGGCCGCGGATCTTCACCTGGTCGTCGGTACGGCCGTGGAACGACAGCACGCCCGTGGAGTCCGCGCTGACCAGATCGCCGGTGCGGTAGTAGCGCTCGCCGTCGAGCGTGAGGAAACCGCGTGCCGTCGCCTCGGGGTTGTGCAGGTAGCCGCGCGCCAGCCCGAGCCCGCCGGCGAACAGCTCGCCGATCTGGCCGGCCGGCACCGGCCGAAGGTCGCTGTCGAGGACGCGGATGGTGGTCCCGGTGATCGGACGGCCGATGGGAACGGCCGACTCGTAGGCGCGGTCGACGGGGAAGACGGTGGTGAAGGTGGTGTTCTCGGTGGGTCCGTAGCAGTTGAGCAGCCGCAGGCCGGGGCATGCCCGGAGCACCCGGTTCACATGGGGGCAGGAGAGGGTGTCGCCTCCGACGAGGAGCGTACCGAGGCCCTCGAACAGCGAGACGTCCTCGTCGACGAGCTGGTGGAACAGCGGCGCGGTCAGCCACAGGACGGTGGTTCCCGCCTTCCTGAGCGCCCGCTTCAGACGCTGCGGGACGACCAGGACCTCCTGTTCGACGATGTGCAGGACGGCCCCGTTCAGGAGCGCGCCCCAGATCTCGAAGGTCGAGGCGTCGAACTCCAGCGCTCCGGTCAGCAGGAAGCGCTCGTCCTGGGAGAACCCGAAGTAGTCCGTGTCCCTCACGAGGCGCGCCACGCTCCGGTGCTCCACCATGACCCCCTTGGGGTGACCGGTGCTGCCGGAGGTGTACATCACGTAGGCGAGCGCGTCCGCGGGGACGGCCCGAGGCAGTCCGCCGTCCGCCGGCCCGGTGTCGTCCGCGATCAGTTCGGGGAACGTGCGCAGGGCGGTGCCCTCCGGCAGGGCCCGGCGCACGGCATCGCCGGCCTCGGGCGCGCACACCACCAGCGGTGTCCGCGCGTCACTGAGCATGCGGTTGAGCCGCTCGGCGGGGAAGTCCGGATTGACGGGGAGGTAGGCGCCGCCGGCCAGGACGATGCCCAGCATGCACACCACGGCGTCCGCGGAGCGCGGGAATGCCATGGCGACGAGTGTCTCGGGGCCGACGCCCAGGCCGCGCAGCCGCCTGGCCACGCGCCGGGCCTCCTCGCGCAGTTCCCGGTAGGTCAGCCGGTCGTCGCCGAAGACGACCGCCGTCCTGTCCGGCGACCGCTGTGCCTGCTCCTCGAACAACCCGATGAGGTGGTGCTGCTCAGCCATCAGATGCCCCCCAGGCCGTCCGCCGCCGGTGCCGCCGGCCGGCGGCGGGTGATCCGTCCCGCGCCGCCGCCCGGATCGAACCGGTCCCTGACCCAGTCGTCGTCGTAGATGGAATCCAGGTAGCGTTCACCGAAATCCGGGGAGATGGCGACCACCGGCATATCGGCTCGTTCGGCGGAAATCCGGTGCATCATCCCTGCCAGCACGGTCCCGGTGGAGCCGCCGAAAAGATAACCACGGCCCGCCATGGTCCGGCACATTCGGATGGTTTCGAGTTCCGGGACCATGACGATGTCGTCGATGACGCTTTCGTCGACGATTTCCGGGCGCCGCCCCGTCCCGAGTCCCGGAATGTGCCTGGGGCCGGACGGTCCGCCGAACGTCACGGACCCCAGACTGTCGACGGCCACGATTTTCGCCGGATGCCCGACCTGCTTGAGATAGCGGGCGCACCCCGTGAGCGTGCCGGTCGTGCCGGCTCCGATGAACACCATTTCCGCGTCCGGGTAAGCCGTGGCGATCGACGGGCCGGTGGTCTTGTAGTGCGCGAGCCAGTTGCTGTCGTTCGCGTACTGGTTGAGCCACAGCACGTCCGGTTCGCGCGCGCAGAGGTCGGCGACGTGCCGCAGACGGGCGCCGAGCAGCCCCTCCACGGGATCCGGCGCCTCGATGACGACGACGTCGGCCCCGTACACACGCATGAGACGCAGGTTGCGTTCGTTGCAGCGGGTGTCGGTGACGCAGGTGAAGGCGTACCCGCGGCCGGCAGCGATCATGGCGAGTGCCACACCGAGGCTCCCCGAGGACGATTCGACCATGCGTCCGCCCGGCCGCAGAAGTCCCGAGCGCTCCGCGGCGTCGACCATCTCGGTCGCAGCCTTGATTTTCACGGATCCCGCGAAGTTGAGCCCCTCGCACTTCATGTGCACGCGCCGGCCGAGAACCTGCGAAAGGTCGAGGTAGACATCGTCCGGGATGTATTCCGACGGGGAGGTGATTAATCGAAAACCGGTGGAGGTTCGGGCAGTCCTGCGCCCCGGTGCTCCATGAAATATCTCGGTCATCACTTTCCAATTGCATTGCGCACCGCGGACGCCGCCTCCACCGAGAGGCCGCGGCCGAGCCCAGCAGCCCAAAGAGCGATCGGTGCCCGAGCGGCAGGAACGACAGCACGGTAACCGAACAACCACACAAGGCAATCACCCGCACGGCCTGAAACAATCAGAGGAAGCTACGATCAGCCTGCCCCCATAAGGCCTTACTCCTTGCCCCTATAAGGCCTTACTTCACGAAGTGCCCGGATGGCCCGGTAAGCCGCGATCAACCGGGACCGATCCGCTACCGTGCGCATCCGCGCCGACACGGTGGGCGGTGCCGTCCCTTGTGAACGCAAGGGACGGCCGCGGGAGTCCGGAAGCGGCCCGACCCCCGTCCCGCGGATGCCGCCTCACCGGGCGCCGGGTGCCCCGGGCACCCCGCCGGTGCGTCATGAATGACCGGTTCCTTCGGGTCGCCGAACAGCCGTCGCGGTCGTCGCGGGGCCGGTGGCGGGCCCGCTCCTGCGGCAGGTGCGGCGGAAGCGACGCCACTCGCGCCGGGAACGGGCGGCCGGGCCGTCCTCCGGTTCGGCGACGCCGCGCCCCGTCGGCCGGGGAGCACCGGCGCGTCGGCCGTCATGGGAGCGGTGGGCGCGACGCCCCGTCGGCCGGTCGCCCCCGCCGCCGACGCGGCAACGCCGTCCCGGTGTCCCGTGCGTTCGTCGAGGCGGTCCGAAGCGGCGCGGGGTTTCACCCGTTCGGCCGTCCGCCCGCGTGCCCGTCCGCACGGCGGAACGCCTCCACCGGGCGTGGTTCAGCGCGTCACCACCACGGAAACGGGGACGAAACGCCTGAACCGTTATTTTTTTTCTGCGGATGCGCCGGTCCGCGTTCACACGGAGGCTGGGTGGCGTCGCTGCGGTGGATCCGACCGCCGCACGAGGAATGGCTTCCACGGACCGCGCAGGACCACCGGCCGTGCCCGTCGCCTCTCGACCGGAGCCCGGCGCGTCCCGTGGGCGAGGCGAACGGAGAGAGCGATGCATGGACCGACCGACGGACGATCCGCCCGGCACGCGGCCCCGGAGGCTCCGACGGGTCGCCTGGGCGCCGCCATCGTGGGGCTGGGCGGGGCGGTCGCGACCACCGCCGTGGCCGGAGTGGAACTGCTCAGGCTCGGCCTGTGCGGTCCGGACGGGCTCCCGTTGGCTTCGCGCACGGACCTGGTGCCCTACGAGGAGCTGGTGTTCGGCGGCTGGGACGTGTCGGCCGACGACCTGGCGAAGGCCGCCCACCTGCACCGCGTCCTGGAACCGGCCCAGATCGAGGCCGCCGCCTCCCGGCTCCAGCGGATGCGGCCGTGGCCGGCGGTGGCGGACCGGGCCTACTGCCGCGCGGTGACCGGCGCCCATGTCGTGGCGTTCGACAGCCCGCGCGAGCGCACCGAGCGCATCCGGGAGGACCTGCGGCGCTTCCGGGACGAACAGGGTCTGGACGAGGTGGTCGTGGTCAACCTCGCCTCGACCGAGCGCCTGCCCGACCCGGCGTCGCCCGCCCTCGCCTCGCCCGAGGCCTTCGAGGCGGCGCTGGACAGGGGCGACGAGGCGATCACCCCCGCCATGCTCTACGCCTACGCGGCCCTGCGGGAGGGCATGGCGTACCTGAACTTCACCCCCAGCTGCGGGGCCGACGTACCGGCGCTGATACGCCTGGCCGAGCGGCAGGGGGTACCGATCGCCGGCAAGGACGGCAAGACCGGACAGACCATGGTCAAGACGGTGCTCGCCCCCGCCCTGCGCTCGCGGGCGCTGCGGGTCGAGGGCTGGTACTCCACCAACCTGCTGGGCAACCGTGACGGCCGGGCGCTGGAGGACCCCGGCTCGCTGGCCAGCAAGACGGCCACCAAGGAGTCGGTGCTGGACGCGCTGCTCGGCTACCCGGTGGAGGACCACCAGGTGCGCATCGAGTTCTACCGGCCGCGCGGCGACGAGAAGGAGGCCTGGGACAACATCGACCTCGTGGGCTTCCTCGGCCGCCGGATGCAGATGAAGATCGACTTCCTGTGCCGGGACTCCGTCCTGGCCGCTCCGCTGGTGCTGGAACTGATCCGGCTGCTGGCCGAGGCACGGCGCCGCGGGGAGCGCGGGGTGCAGGAGCAGTTCGGGTTCTTCTTCAAAGCCCCGATGACCGCCGACGGGAGCGTCCCGGAGCACGCCCTGCACCTGCAGGAGCGGGCACTGCTGGACTGGCTGGACGGCGCGGGCCGGGCCGTGCCGGACGGGCGGTCGTGACGCGGGCCGCTGCCCGTTTCGCGGGGCGGGACGGGCAGCTGCCGCGCGAGTCCCTGCGGGCGGCCGTTCCACTGCTGCGCGAGATCGGCGACCTCAAGAGGGTCCGTACGGCCGGTGGCGGCGGGGCCTCGATGGCCGAGCGCGCCTTCCGCCGGTCGTGGGCCGAGCTGGTGCGCGGCGGGGACCCCGGCAGGGTCGCCGTGCGCGAGTGCGCGGCCGCCGTGGCCGGGGCGCGTCTGGCGGGAGTCGACGGCCCGGTGCTGCGGCGGTGCGGGCTGACCGCCGACGAGGCGGTGGCCGTGCTGGAGCGTTCGCTCGCCCGGCACGCCGACCGGATGGACCCGGTGACGTCCGGTCTGCTGCGCGAGGCGCTGCCGGACCTGGTGGAGGAGCCGTACGAGGGTCCGGGCCCCGGGTTCGCGGCGGTGCTGTGCTCCCAGCCCCGGGCGGGTGCCACCTGCCCGGGACGGCCGCGGCTGATGGTCGAGCCCCCCGAGAGCCACGGCGACCACTGCTGGGCGGTGGCGGTCTACGGAGTGCTGCTGGCCGAGGCGTTCGGCGCCGCTCCGGGCGACGTCTTCCTGCTCGGTCTGGCCCACCACCTGCACAACTCCGTTCTGCCCGACGCGGGCTTCGCCGGGGAGGAACTGCTGGGCGAGCACCTGCCCGCGGTCCTCGCACGGCTGACGCGGCAGGCGCTCGACGAGCTGCCCGCGGCCCTCGCGGCGTGCGTGGAGCCGCTGCTCGCCGCACGCGAGGGGGCCGACACCCCGGTCGCGCGGGCCTTCCACGCCGCCGACGTCCTCGACCGCGTGCTGCAGGTCCGCCACCACGCGCGGGCCGCCGCCTTCACCGCCGAGCAGGCCCTGGAGGACCTGGATCTGGTGCACCCCTGTGCGGTGTCCGGCTTCCACCGGGCCGTCCTGGACGCGGCGGAGACGGCGTGAGGAGCCGGGCGGGCCGCGCGGCGGCCGGAAGCGCGCCGGCCGGACTCCCCGCGGCCGAGGACACGACGGCCGCGGACACGGACCGGGCCACGCCCCGCCTGATCAGCCCCGGCAACGGGTGCCCGCTGCGGCCCTGCGGGCCCGGCCTGCTGTCCGACGGCGAACGGCGCTGGCCCGTCGTGGCGGGCATCCCCTGGCTGCGCACCGGCCGCGAGACGTTGCGCGAGCGGGCGGTGCGCCGGATGGAGGAGGGCGATCCGGACGGCGCCGCGCTCGTCCTGCTCGCCGACGCCGACGACTGGTGGGACGGCCCGGCCCTCTCCCCCGGCGCGCTGCGCGCCGCGCTGGGGGCGGCCACCCTGCGCGAGGCCGTGACGCTGCTGGGCCTGGGCAGGGTCGGGACGTACTTCCTGCACCGGTGGAGCGATCCGACCTGGCTGGCCGTGCTCGCCCTGACCGCCCGGCACTCCCCCGGCGGTCTGCCGGTGCTGGAACTGGCGTGCGGCGCCGGGCACCTGCTGCGGGAACTGGGGCTGCGCGGGCACCGGGACCTGACCGGGATCGACGTGGTCTTCGCCAAACTGTGGCTGGCCCGGCGCTTCGTCGCCCCCCGGGCACGACTGGTGTGCGCCGACGTCACGGCACCCTGGCCGCTGCTCCCCCCGGGCCGCCCCGCCCACGTGGTCTGCCACGACGCGCTGTACTTCCTCCCCCGCAAGGAGGAAGTGGTGCGGCGCGCGCTGGCGTACGCCGACGGCGGCGGTGTCGTCCTGGGCCACTGCCACAACTCCCTCGTCCCCGGACCGGTGGGCGGCCTGCCGCTGGATCCGGCCGGATGGTGCGCGCTGCTGCCCGGAGCCGTCTGCTACGACGACGCCGACCTGACCCGCGCCCTGCTGGCGAGGACCCCTCCCCGGTCGCGCACGGCGGGAGAACTGGCCGGCTGCCAGGCCATGGCCCTGGTCAGCGCCCCGCCTCCGCCGCCCTGGCACGGCCCCCTGTCCCCGGACCGGCCCGTCCCCGGACGGCCCCTGCGCCCCAACCCGCTCTACCACGACGGTCTGCTGCACTGGCCGACGGACCGGTGGCGGGACGAGTACGGGGCCGCCGCCCGTGCCTACCTGCCCGAACGGATCGCGCTTCCCCCAGCCGTCCTCGCCGACGCCCGGGCCGGGCGGCTGACACCGGAGGTGGCCGACCTGGCCCGCCGCCGCGTGCTCCTGGACCTCCCGGAGCAGTGGTGAACGCGCCGGACGGACGGACCGCCCCCACCGCCGTGTGCCGGTGGGCGATAGCCGGGTGCGGATGGGTGGCCCGGGACCACTTCCTGCCCGGACTGCTGGCGGCCGCCGACGGCCGGACCGGCGGCGCGCTGCCCCGCCTGGTGGCCGTGACCGACGCCGACCCCGCGGCCGCCGCCCGGCTGGCGGCCCTGGCCCCCGGCGCCCGGACCGCCGCCGACCTGGCCACCCTGCTGGCCGTACACCGCCCCGACGCGGTGTACGTCGCGACGCCCAACGACGCCCACCGTCCCGCGGCCGCGACGGCCGCGGCCGCGGGGGCCGCGGTGCTGTGCGAGAAACCGCTGGCCGCCGACCTCGCCGACGCCGAGCGGCTCGTCGACGCCTGCCACCGGGCGGGGGTATTGGCGGCGACCGCCTACGACCAGCGCTTCCACCCGGCCCACCGGGCCGTGCGGGAGGTGGTGGCCTCCGGGGCGCTGGGCACGGTCACCGCGGTGCGCGTCACCTACTGCTGCTGGCTGCCGCCCGCCTGGTCGCCGGACGGCCGCCCGTACGACAACTGGCGTGCCGATCCGGCGCGGGCGGGCGGCGGGGCCGCCCTGGACCTGGCGCCGCACGGACTGGACCTGGTGGGCGTCCTGCTCGGCGGGGACGACGTGGTGGAGCTGACGGCCCTGGTGCAGCACCGGGTGCACCCCTACCCGGTCGACGACGGCGCCGTCCTGGCCGGCCGGACCGGCGGCGGCGTGCTGGTCTGCCTGCACGTCGCCTACAACACCCCGGACGCGCTGCCCCGCCGCCGGCTGGAGGTCGTCGGCACCCTCGGGCAGCTGACCGCCGTCGACACCCTCGGCCAGGACGCGGGGGGCGGGCTGTGGCTCACCGGTGCGCACACCGCGCGCCCTGTGCCCGTGCCGTTCGACACCGGCACGTCCCCCTTCGCCGCCCAGGTCCGGGAGTTCTCCGCGGCCGCGGCCGCGGTGCGCGCCGGCCACCCGGTGCGGCGGGCCTGGCCGTGGCCGCTCCACCGCGACCTGGCCCTGCACCGCCTGCTGCTGGAGGCCCTGTGCCACGCCCGCCCGGCCCCACCACCGGCTCCACCACCGACGCCGCCACCACCGGTCCCGTCCACCGCCGAGGAAGGCCGACGATGACCCTGACGATGTACTCCTGCGCCAACTGCGGCCACTGGCAACGGTGGTTCACCACCCCACCCGCCTGCCCGGTCTGCTGCGATGTGCGCAACGCGCTGCCCGAGGAGGGCTGGGACATCCCCGACGAGAAGACGGTCGGGACCCTGGTGAGCGCGGACTGGTACCGGGCCGCGCCGGGCGTCACCGGATTCCGCACCCTGCCCTCCTTCGGCCTGGCCTCGACGGGCTGGCTGATCGAGACCGGGGACGGCAACGTCGCCTGGGAGGCCGCCCCCTACTACCCGCCCGACGCGCTGGCCGAGATCGAACGGCTCGGCGGCGTCGCCCGGCTGGGCGCCAGCCACGTCCACGGCTACGGAGCGCTGTGGCAGCTCCAGCACCGCTTCGACCCGCCGGTGGTGGCCGTCGGCGTGCAGGACCTGGAATGGACGAAGGCGTTCCGGGTCACCTGGCCGGTGGACGAGCGCCTCGAGCTGGCCCCCGGCCTGACCGTGCACCGCACCGGCGGCCACTTCCCCGGCCACTGCGTGCTGCACGACGAACGCCGGAGGATCCTGTTCTGCGGCGACGCCCTCAAGGTCGACCTGGACGGCACCGTGCCGCGCGCCCTGTCCTGCCACAAGGCCTACCACGCCCGGGTACCGCTCTCCCACGACGAGGTGCGCCGCTACCGGTCGGTGATCGGCGCACTGGACTTCGAGGCGGTGGCCACCCCCTTCGAGTTCGCCGCTCCGGTCACCACCGCGGACGTCCTGCGCCTGTTCGACCACCAACTGGCCGGCCGGCCCGACACGGCCCCCCTCCCGCTGGGAACCGACCGGTGAGCGCCGCCGACGGGCACCCGGTGGTCCAGGCCTACCGCGAGGCGCTCGCCCCCGGTGAACAACAGGACTTCGACATCAGCGCCGTCGACCGCACCGGCCTGCCGGTCGTCTCGGCCGACCACCTGGACGCGGCCGGCGTCCGCAAGAGCGCCTGCGGGTACGGGGCGGACCTCGCCCAGGCCCGTACCGGCGCCTACGGAGAACTCGCCGAGGAAGTGCTGCTGGCACGGCACCTGGCCCGCACCGGACGCCTGCGTGCCTGCTACGCGGAGCTGGTGCGCGCACGCGGCCGGGACCGGGTCGCCGACCCGGTCGGGCTCGTGCTGCCGGCCGGCGCGGACTACACCCCCGAGCGCCCCCTGGAGTGGGTGCCCGCACGCCGGTACCGCACCGGCGAGGAGGTGCTGGTGCCCGCCGAGTTCGCCGCCTCCAGCGGCTCGGACCTGCCCGGCCCCCCTCCTCCCGGCGGCCGGCTGACCACACCGGTCACCAACGGGCTGGGAGCCGGGGACACCCTGGAACGGGCCCTGTCCCACGCGCTGCTGGAGGTCCTCCAGCGCGACGGCAACGCCACCGCGCACCGGGCGATGGACGAGGGCGTGGTCATCGACCTGGACGAGGTGGGCGACCCGGTCACCCGCCGCGTCCTGGACCGGCTGCGGGAAACCGGTGTCGAGGTGCTGCCCAAGCTCGCCTCCACCCAGTTCGGCCTGGCCGACGTCCACGTGGTCGGCACGGACACCGCCCCGGGGACGCGGGAGGACGGGACGGCGCTGGCGCTCACCGCGTGCGGCGAGGCCGCCCACCCGGACCGCGAGGCGGCGTTGCGCAAGGCGCTCACGGAGTACGTGTCCTCCCGCGCGCGCAAGGTCTTCTTCCACGGCCCGCTGGAGACGGTCGCCCGCGTCGCCCCGCCCGGGTACCTCGAGCGCCAGCTGTCCTCGCCCCTGGCCGCGCAGGAACCCAGGGCGCTGTCGGCGATGAGGGCGTGGGCCGCCCTGGACGCCCCGCGGCTGCGGGAACTGCTGGAGCCCACCGTGCTGTCCCGGCGTTCCAGCGTGCCCTTCTCCTCCCTGCCGACCGTGCCGCCCGGCTCGCTGGACGATCCCGCCGCCCTTCTGGAGGACCTGCTGCGGCGGCTGGCGGACTTCGACGTCCTGGTGATCGAGGCGGGCGGACCCGGGGCGTACGCGGTCAAGGCGCTCGTCCCCGGCATGGAGGTGGAGACGATGTCCTACGCGAGGATCGGTGAGCGCGGCGTGCGCAGGCTGATGGAACGCGGGCACCCGCTGGCCGGGGTGGGGCCGCTCCCCCGCCCCGGGGCCAGACCGGTGCACCTGACGCCCGAAGCCCGCGAACGGCTGGGCGGCCCGGCCTGGTTCGACGTCGACGCCGCGCGGGAGACGGTGGGGGCGCTGTATCCGCTCTACCGCGAACCCGACCGCCACGCGCTGGCCCGCACCACCGCGGGAGCGATCCGATGACCTCCCGCGCCGGCGGGCTGCGCTACGCCTACAACACCAACGGCATGACCTCGCACCGTCTGCACGACGCGCTGGCCCTGCTCGCCGACACCGGCTACGACGGGGTCGCGCTCACCGTGGACGTGGCCCACCACGACCCCTTCGCACCGGACCTGGCCTCCCGCACGGCGGCGCTGGCCCGCCGTCTGGACCGCTTGGGCCTGGGCAGCACCGTGGAGACCGGGGCGCGCTTCCTGCTGGACCCCCGGCACAAGCACGAGCCGACCCTGATCACTCCCGATCCGGCCGGCCGGGCCCGCCGGATCGCGTTCCTGCGCCTGTGCGTGGACATCGCCGCCGACCTGGGCAGCGAGGCGGTCTCGTTCTGGGCGGGCGTCCCCGCGGCGGGCACGGACACCTCCCTGGGCGGGGCGGCCTGGGGCCGTCTGACGGAGGGGGTGCGCGCCGTCACGGCGTACGCGGCCGAACGGGGCGTGGTGGCGGCCTTCGAACCCGAGCCGGGCATGCTCGTCGAGGACTGCGCCGGCTGGTCCCGGCTGGCCGCTCTCGTCCCCGGGCTGCGCCTGGCCCTGGACACCGGACACTGCCTGGTCGCCGGTGACCTGGCGCCGGACCAGGCGGTGGTGCGGCACGCCGGGGACCTCGGTGCGGTCGCCGTGGAGGACATGCCGTACGGCCGGCACGAACACCGTGCCCCGGGCGAGGGCGACATGGACCTGCCCGCCGTCCTCGGCGCGCTGCGCGCCGTGCGGTACGGCGGACTCGTGAGCCTGGAGCTGTCCCGGGACGCGCACCGCGCCGACACCCTGGTGCGCTCCGCGCTGGAGGCGCTGCGCGAGGCCGAGCGCGCCGGAGCGGGCGACCCCCCGGACGCCCGATCCCCCCACGGCGCCGGCGCCCCAGGAGGAGTGCGATGAGGATCTGCTTCGTCTCACGGCGCTACTGGCCCGCCGTGTCGGGCATGAGCGCCTACGCGGAGAACCTGCTGCGGGCCCTGACCGCGGCGGGCCACGAGGTCACCCTGGTGTCCCAGTACCGCGGCGACCGCCAGGGCCGCGCCGTCTACGGCGGCGGCCCCCCTCCGCCCGAACGGGTCCCCGACGGCGTGCGCCTGGTGGCGCTGGAGTCCCTGGGCGAACAGGCCGTGGGGGACGGACTGCCCGCGGACTTCGAGGCCGACGTGGCCGCGCTGCGCGACGCGATCGCCGACGTGCACGCCAGGGAACCGCTGGATGTGCTGCACGCCCAGTACGGCTACCCTCCGGGCCTGGCCGCGCTGGAGGCCTCCGGCCTGCTCGGGATCCCGGCCGTGGTGTCCGTCCAGGGCGGCGACGGCCACTGGGTCGGCACGTGCTGCAGCACCCACCGCACGGCGATCCGCCGGGTGCTGCGGGACGCGTCGGCCCTGCTGATCGGTTCGCCCTCCTTCAGGGCCGAGGTCGCCGCCCGCCACCGGGTGCCGGCCGAACGCTTCACGGTGGTCCCCGGAGCCACCGACACCGGTCTCTTCCGCCCCGCGCCCGGACGGCGGCCCGGATCCCTCGGCGATCCGCCGGTGCTGCTGTACCACGGCCGGATCGACGTCCGCAAAGGCGTCTTCGACCTGCTGGAGGCGGTACGGCTCCTGCGGGCCGGGGGGAGGCGGTTGCGGCTGCTGGTCTCCGGTACCGGCCCCGACCTGGACCGGCTGGCCCGCCGGGCACGGCAGCACGACCTGGCCGGCACCGTGGAGGTGCTCGGTCCCACCGACTACCACGACGCCCCCGCCGTCTACCGCAGGGGTGACGTCTTCGTCAGCCCCACCTGGGCCGAGGGTTTCTCCAACACCATCCTGGAAGCGATGGCGAGCGGACTTCCGGTGGTGTCCACCGAGGTGGTCGGCGTGGTGGACTGCGTACGCGACGGCGTCAACGGACTGCTGGCGCCCCCGCGCGAGCCCCACGCCCTGGCCGAAGCCGTCGGCCGGATGCTCGACGACGCGCCGCTGCGCCACCGACTCGCCCGCACGGCACGGCGGCAGGTGCTGACCCGGTGGTCGTGGCCGGTGGCCGCCGCGCGCATCTGCGCCGTGTACGAGGAGGTGCGCGCCGCGCGGCCGGGACGAACGGCGTCCGCGAAGCCCTCGGCCGACGGATCCGCGGACATCGCCGTGGACCTGTCCTGCCGGTTCCGCCGCGAACCCCACCTGCTGTGACCGCGCCCGGGTCCGGCGCCCGCACCGCCGTCGCCATCAGCCCGCACCTGGACGACGCGGTCTTCTCCGCCGGAGGCGTGCTGGCGCTGCTGGCCCGGACGGGCTGGCGCGTACGGGTCGTCACCTGCTTCACCGCGTCGGTCGACGACCCCCGCCCCTTCGCCCTGTCCACCCAGCTCGACAAGGGGCTGCCCGCCGACGTGGACTACATGGCCCTGCGCCGGGCCGAGGACGGGGCCGCCCAGCGGAGGCTGGGCGCCCTCGCCCCGGTCCACCTCCCGCTGCCCGAGGCGCCGCACCGGGGGTACGACAGCCCGTCGGAGCTCTTCGCACCTCCCCGCCCCGACGACACGGTCGAGGCGGAGCTGCGGCGGCTGCTCCGCCCCCACCTGGCACCGGCGGACCTCGTCCTCGCCCCCCGGGCGATCGGCGGCCACGTCGACCACCTGCTCACCGCCCGCGCGGCGGCGGCCACCTCGCCGTCCTCGCGGATCGGGTGGTGGCGCGACCTGCCCTATGCCGCCCGCACGCCGCCGTCCGGCACCGGATCCTGGCGCGGCGTGCCCGAGGGGGCGGACGAGGTGACCGTCGACATCGGTGCCGTTCTGGCGGACAAGATCGACGCGGCCCGCTGCTACACGACCCAGCTCGGCTTCCAGTTCGGCGGTCCCCGGGAAACCGGTGAGTTCCTCTCCTGCGCGGCCCGTTCCGAGGCCCTGCGCACCGGGGCACCGTGCGTCCACGGTGAGTCGCTGAGGGCCGGGCGCACGGCCCGCCGGCTGCTGCTCGCCGGGGCGCGGGTCCGCGCGCACACCTGACTCGAGCGGACCGAAGGGCCCCGGCGCCGGGGAGGCCGGCGCGGGGCCCTTCGTCGTGTCGTCGCCTGGTCGTGCTCGGGGGGTTGCTGGACCAGGCGGCGGTGCCCAGGACGGTACACCGGGACCAAGGGGCCGCGGGGCGGGACGCGGGCGCTTTCCCCCGGGCCGGGGACAGGACCGCCCGTGTGTGCGGCCTCCCGGTCCCCCACCGCGCGGTCCGGGGTGCGGGCACCGGGGACGCCCGGGCGCGGGGTTCAGGAGCCCGTGACGTACCGGTTCACGCGCACGTCGGCCGGGTGTCTGGCGGATGCGGCTTCCCAGGGGGCCCGGTTCCGGGGCATGACCGGATCACCGGGGACGGTCCTGCCGTCCCCGCACGGCCCCGCAGTCGTCCCCGCGCGGGACGCCGGCGTCCCGCATCAGGCGTGGCGGGCCTGGGCACGAAGGGCATGGTGTTGCCGCACGGGACGGTTCACAGCGTGCGGCGCGAGGGGGCCGAAGCTGCGCGGGGGCGTGCGTCCAGCACACGGTTTCGTGTGGGAGCGATGAGTTCGGGCGGCGGATCGGGTCCGTCCTGGCATGACCCGCATCATCGCCGACATCTCGATCTCCCTGGACGGCTTCGTCACCGGACCCGACCCCGGCCCGGACAGCGGTCTGGGAAGCGGCGGCGGGGCCCTGCACGCCTGGGCGTTTTCCGACGACCCCGACGACCGCCGGGTCCTGCGCGAGGCGACCGCCCGCTCGGGCGCCGTCGTCCTCGGCCGGCGGCTCTTCGACGTGGTCGACGGGCCGAACGGCTGGGACGACAACGTCGGCTACGGCGCCGGCGAGGCCGGCAAGCCCGCGTTCGTCGTCGTGACGAGTTCGCCACCGGAGGCGGTGCGGCTCACCGGCCTCGACTGGACGTTCGTCACCACCGGTCTGCCCGACGCCGTCACCGCCGCGCGGGAGCACGCCGAGGCGGCGTCATCGGAGAGCGGCAAGGACCTCGACGTCGTCCTCATGGGCGGCGGCGCCACGATCGGCTCGGCGCTCGACGCCGGGCTGGTCGACACGCTGACACTGCACCTCGCACCCCTGGTGCTGGGTACCGGGACGCCACTGTTCACCGGCGCAGCGCCGCGCACGCTGGTGCAGCGAGGCGTGATCCCGACATCGACCGCGACGCACCTGACCTACGACGTCCTGAGGTGATCCGATGACCACGGTCAACGCCAACGGAGTCGCCCTGGGCGTCGAGTCGTTCGGTGACGAGGGCGCACCCCTCGTCCTGCTCGCGGGCGGGACGACGATGCTCTCCTGGCCCGACGCACTGTGCGAGCGCCTCGCCGCCGGCGGGCGCCGCGTGGTGCGCTACGACCTGCGCGACAGCGGGGAGTCGACGACGACGGACCCAGAGGCGCCCGCCTACACGCTGCGCGACCTCGCCGCCGACGCGGCGGCCCTTGCCGCCGCGCTCGGTGGCGGGCCCGCACACCTCGCGGGGATCGGCGTCGGCGGAATGGTCGCCCAAGTGGCCGTGCTCGACCATCCGGGCGCGTTCTCGGCGCTCACCCTGGTCGGCACCCGCGCGGTTGCCCCCGGCCCGCCCGACGACGACCTCCCCGACCACGACCGGGCGACGATGCGCCGGCTGTTCACGCGTCCGATGCCCGACTGGACCGACCGCGGGGCGGTTGCGGAGTTCGCCGCCGCCGGCGCGGAGATCCTCGGCGACGACCCCGCCGCCGCGCGCACGATCGCCGCGCGCATCTGGGACCGCACGCCCGGCACCGCACCCGCGTCCCACCTGGCCGACCAGATGGGCATGGTGTTTTCCCGGCTCGACTGCACACCCCGCTGGCGTGAGCGGCTGCCCGAGATCAAGGTCCCCACGCTCGTCGTCCACGGCCGCCGCAACCGGTTCTTCCCCGTCGGCAACGGCGAGGCGATCGTGGCCGGGATCCCCGGGGCACGGCTGCTCGTCCTGGAGGAAGCCGCCACGAGGATCCCGGATACGGCGGTCGGCGAGGTCGCCGAGGCGATGCTCGCACTCGAATAGGAGTTCGGTGACCCGACGCCGCCTACGTCCGTGACGGCGAGGGAGTGTCCCGCTCCGCCCTCGTCCTCCCCGCCCGGTCAGTCCACCCCGTGGAAGACCACCTCCGGGTGCTCGGGCACCGGCCCGTCCAGCAGCTTCCGGTCCACGCCTTTCAGGTGCAGGTCGAAGAACGCTGTCACGTACGCGCGGGTGATCTCCTGCGACCGCTTGCCCGACAGGGGTTCTTGCGGCGGCAGGAGACCGAGTTGGTCACCGAGGACGGGCACGTCGGTGAAGGTGAAGTGTCCCGCGCCGGTGACGCTGATCCAGCGCTTCCAGCCGTCGAGGAGCGGCCAGTCGCGTGTCCAGGAGCGGTCGCCGTCGCTGGTGCCCAGCATCATGAAGGGGCGCCCGCCCAGGCCCTGCGCCGGGACCGGCGCCATGAAGGAACCGTCCATGTTGGCCCCGGCACGGATCCGCTCGTCTCCCGCCATGGTCGTTGCGGCGGAGGCGCCACCGATGGAGTGGCCGGCCATGCCGATCTTCGTGGGGTCGATCACGCCGGCATGCCGCCAGACGGGGTGCCGATCGGCGAGCAGCCGGTCGAGGAGGAAGGACACGTCCTGGGCCCGGCCCGCGGGCACCACGCCGTAACCGCCGGGAGGGATCTTCCCGCAGGCGACGCAGTCCAGGAGGCGCCCACCGGGAAAGGCCGTGCCGACCGACTCGTAGGCGTGGTCGACAGCAGCGACGACATACCCCCGGCTGGTCAGTTCCTCGGCGAGCAGGGTCAGGGTGGAGCGGTTGACGGTGAACCCGGGCGACAGCACCACGAGCGGGAACCTCCCCCGTGCGGGTGTGGCGGCCGGGCGGGCGTTGGTGCGGGTGCCGCTGAGCGTCTCGGCGGACACCGCGCCGGTCAGTTCCCGGTCGTCGATGAAGGCCTGGGCCTCGGCGGAGGTCATGTACGGGGCCGTCCGGCCGCCGCCGGGCCGTGCCGGGTAGTACATCGACACCATCAGTTCACGCGCTCCGGCCTCCGGCACCCAGGGGTCGGGGCGGCTTTCGTCGACGAGGTGCAGGGTGTCACGGCCCACCGTGTACGGCCCGGTGGGCGACGGCAGTTCGAGGCGTACCCGGCCGGTCTCGGCGGCCGGTGGCACCACCGCGGGCGCGGACGGTGCGGCCTGGGCCACCCCCGTGCCGAGGAGAGCGAGGGACAGAACGAGTAAAGCCGCGGCTGTGCCGCGAGGCGGATGATTCATGCTGTGAGGCTAGGCAGCGGGCCGCGCCGGGGCGTCAGCCCACGGCCTGAACGGTGTCGGCCCCCGGACGTATGCCGGTCTCCGCCCGTGGACGGACACGGGCGCTTCCGCCCCCCTACGGGGGATGGGCCCGATCGGTAGGGGTCTCGTGCGGTGGCAACGCCTTGCACGGGGGTCGTTGCCGCCTTGCCGGGCCGGCGCCCGTGTGCTGGTGTGCCGGGGTGCGGTGGGCCGCGGTTCGGGCGGGTACCGGGGTGCGGTGGACCGATCGGCAGCGCCGGTGATCCGATCCCGGATCGCGAAGCGGACCGTCATCTCGCATCGGTGTCCGGAGGCGGTCGTCAGGTGACGGCGGGCCGGATGCCGCTGAACGCGGACAGGAGTCCCCGGACGGCGCCCACCGGACAGGAAGACCCGTCCACGCTGCCTCGTCGGCCGGCGGCCGTTCTTCCCCCGATCGCCCGGGCCCTTGTGCGAGCAGTGCTCCACGCGGGGCATGACCTCGCAGCGGACGGCGGCACAGGGGGTCGAGTGGACCGGTCAGGAACTCACCCGCCCTCAAGATCGTTCAGTCGGTATGCCACCGAACCGGACCGGCCCTGCCGTGCGTCCCCTCACCAACGCCGACGTTCCCACCGCGGTCGACACCCTCGCCCGGTCCTTCGCCGACTACCCCTTCACCCGGCACGTGATCGCCGCGGACGGCCACGAAGACCGGATCCGGCGCTTCCAGGAGATCTGCCTGACCCGTATCGGAATGGTGTACGGCCGTGTGTGGGTTGCCGACGCGGGCCTCGCCGTCGCCGTCTGGAGCACCCCCGACCGGGACCCCCTGCCCGCCCTCGCCGAGATCGGCCCGCTGCTCGTCGACCTCACCGGTGACCGGGCGGCCGCCTACGAGTCCGCGGAACGGACCGTCGCTCCGTACCGGCCGCAGGAGCCGGGGTGGTTCCTCGACACGGTGGGGGTCGCCCCCGAAGCCCAGGGGCGCGGCCTCGGTACCGCGGTGCTGGTCCCCGGCATCGAGGCAGCCGCACGCGCCGGGTACCCGGCATTCCTGGAGACCTCCAGCGAGAGGAACGTGGTGTTCTACGAGCGGCTCGGCTTCCAGGTCACAGCCGAGGTCCTGCTCCCCGACAGTGGCCCCCGCACGTGGTGCATGCGCAGGAATCCGCATCGGGACGTACCTCGAAATGGTTCCGAGTGGTGAATCACGGTCTGGTGATACGTCGCCACGAACCGCCCGCTGCCGAGTAGGAGGTCGAGGACAACTCCTGGTCGCCCCGGAGGTGTCCGACCGGCGCGGGGAGGACGGCGTCGTCGTCCTCCCCCGATGCCCGGGGCCCTCCGCCGACCGGCACGCGGCGCTGCGGGAAGCCGTCACCGGGCTGTCCGGGGGCCGGGGTCAGCCGCCGCGCCGCACCCTGGCCGCCTTGCGGGCCTCCGCGAGCTTGCGGGCTTCGCTGCCTCTGCGGGACGGCCTGCCACCGGAGCCGTTCTTCGCGTCCTTGGTGCTGCCCAGGCCGCGGAAGGGGGAGTTGTGGTTCTTGGGGCGCGAGACGGCCGGTTCGCCGTCGAGGGGCTTCCCGGTGGGGACCCTGGCGCCGGTGATCCGGCTCAGCTCCGCCTCACCGGACCGCACCTTGGTGACCTTGAAAGCGGCGCCGGCGTCCGCCATGACCTGGACCGTCTCGCGGCGCCGGCCCGGCAGGACGAGGGTCACGACGGTGCCGGAGCGACCCGCCCTGGCCGTGCGGCCCGCGCGGTGCAGGTAGTCCTTCGATTCGGTGGCCGGATCGACGTTGACCACGAGGTCGAGATCGTCGACGTGCAGGCCTCGTGCGGCGACGTTCGTCGCCACCAGCGAGGTGACCTGCCCGTTCCTGAACTGGGCCAGGGTCCGGGTGCGCTGCGGCTGGGACTTGCCGCTGTGCAGGGCGGCAGCGGCCACGCCGCTGGCCCGCAGGTGCCGCGTGAGCTGGTCGACGCCGTGCTTGGTGTCCAGGAACAGCAGGACGCGGCCGTCCCGGGCGGCGATCTCGGTGGTCACGGCGTACCGGTCCGGGCCGTGCACGACGAAGACGTGATGCTCGATCGCGGAAACCGCGCCGGCCGGAGGGTCCACGGAGTGGACGGCGGGATCGCGCAAGTAGCGCCGCACCAACTCGTCGACGTCGCGGTCGAGGGTGGCGGAGAACAGCATTCGCTGACCGTCGGACCGCACCTGGTCCAAGATCTCGGTGACCTGCGGCAGGAAACCCATGTCGCACATCTGGTCGGCCTCGTCCAGGACCACGATGCGCACCCGGCCCAGTCGGCAGTCCTTACGCTCGACGAGGTCGTGCAGCCGACCGGGCGTGGCCACGACGATCTCGGCGCCCTCCCGCAGCGCGGCGGCCTGCCGCCCGACGGACACCCCGCCCACCACGGTCGCGAGCCGCAGCCGCAGCGCCTCGACGTACGGGGCGAGCGCCTCACCCACCTGCTGCGCCAGTTCCCGGGTGGGCACCAGAACGAGCGCCAGCGGTTCCTTGGGCCGCGCGCGCCGCCCGGCCGTCCGGGCGAGCATCCCCAGGCCGAAGGCCAGCGTCTTGCCGGATCCCGTGCGGCCCCGGCCCAGGACGTCCCGTCCCGCGAGCGCGTTCGGCAGCGCCGCGGCCTGGATGGGGAAAGGCACGGTCACGCCCTGTTCACCGAGCACCCGCAGGACCTCGTCCGGCAGTCCCAGCCGGGCGAAGGACGCCGTCGTGGGCAGCGCCGACGCGGAGCCCGGCGCATCGGGTACGTCGTCCCGCCGCTGCCGGGCGGAGCCATGTGCTGATTCGCTCACAGAGAGCCTTCCTCCGAGGGGACCGTACCGAGGAAGGCGCGGCGGGGACGCGGTCACCGGTCAGGGAGCCCCTGTCGGAGCACCGGCACGGGGACGCTGCAAACAATCAACGCTAGCACGGGTCCGCGGGGGGGGCGTCCCCTGGCCCCTGCGGCCGAGGTACGGCATCCGGACCCGCCTGTGCGGATCGTCCCGAGGCGCCCGGACCGCGGCACCGGACGCCCGGACCGCGACACCGCTGGAAGAACGGCCCTGCCCCGCACCCGCTGGACGCCGGCATGCGCGACTCCCCGCGCCGCACCCGTCCGCGAGGCCACCGCAGGAAGTCCCCCGTGACCGGCCGCCCTCACCTCCCGTAGCCGGGATCGCGCGGGACGCACATGCACCGGGGTGACTCGAAGCGCACAATGTGGGAACCGGAGGAGAAGCCCTGGCGCAGGAGGGCACACCGGGTGCCCGGACGCCCGGCCCCTCACCGGAAGGAAGACCACGATGGCGCACGAAGACGACGCCCGGAAGGCCGTACCGGACACGCCGGGAACGCGCACCGGCGGCGACGGCGTCACACGCCGCCGTCCGCTGCGCGAGCGGCACGTCGAGGAGACGGTCGAGGTCGCGGTGCCGGTGCGGACGGCGTACAACCAGTGGACGCAGTTCAAGACCTTCCCCCGCTTCTCGGCCGTGGTGCAGGACGTCGCGCAGATCAAGCCCACCGTGACCGCCTGGACCATCGGCTACGGGCCCCTGCGCCACCGCTTCGCGGTCGAGATCGTGGAGCAGGACCCCGACGCCTACCTGGCCTGGCGCGGTCTGCGGCAGACCCCCTCCCACCAGGGCGAGGTCGAGTTCAGGCCGACACAGCGCGGCGGCACCGCGATCACCGTCCGGGTGCTCCTGCGACCGCAGGGAGCCGCGAGGATCCTCACCCGATCGTCCAGGGCCACCCGGCTGGCCGCCCGAACGGTGCGCAACGAACTCATGAACTTCAAGCGGTTCATCGAGGGGGTGGGGCAGGAGGGCGGGGCCTGGCGCGGCACCATCCGCAACGGCCGCGTGCAGTACGACCACCCGGAACCGCCCAGGAGCCGCGTGGCCCAGTGGCCCGTCGGCTGACCGGCATGCCGGACACGGCACAGAGAGAGGCGAACCGATGCAGAACCCGCCCGGCGACGAGCCGGAGACCACCCTCTCGGTGACACCGCCGAAGAAGTGGGCGGCCGGAGTCCCCGCGGTCGTGCACGCGCTGGAGTACTCCCTGGAGCAGACCTCCCCGCGCAGGGCCGGGGTGGACCTGCTGGCCATGAACCAGGTGGACGGGATCGACTGCCCCGGCTGCGCGTGGGCGGACCCGGCCCCGGGCCGACGCCACCGCAACGAGTACTGCGAGAACGGCGCCAAGCACATCAACGACGACGCCACCACACGCCGGATCACCGCCGGCTTCTTCCGCGAGCACAGCGTCTCCGACCTCGCCGCCCGCTCCGACATGTGGCTCAACCAGCAGGGCCGGCTCACCGAGCCGATGATCAAGCGGCCCGGTTCCGAGCACTACGAGCCCATCGGCTGGAACGACGCCCTGGACGTCCTCGCACAGGAGTTGAAGGCGCTGGCCTCGCCCGACGAGGCCGTCTTCTACACCTCCGGCCGGGCCAGCAACGAGGCCGCCTTCGTCCTGCAGCTCTTCGCCCGCGCCTTCGGCACCAACAACCTGCCCGACTGCAGCAACCTGTGCCACGAGTCCAGTGGCTTCGCCCTGAGCGAGACCCTGGGCACCGGCAAGGGCACCGTCAGCCTCGACGACCTCCACCACGCCGACCTGATCTTCCTGGTCGGGCAGAACCCGGGCAGCAACCACCCGCGCCAGCTCAGCGCCCTGGAGGAGGCCAAGCGCAACGGCGCCCGGATCGTGGCGGTCAACCCCCTGCCGGAGGCGGGGCTGCGACGCTTCAAGAACCCGCAGAAGCCGAGCGGGATCGTCGGACGCGGCACCCAGATCGCCGACCGCTTCCTGCACATCAAGCCCGGGGGCGACCTCGCCCTGTTCCAGGCCCTCAACCGCCTGCTGCTGGAGGCCGAGGACGCCCGGCCCGGCACCGTCCTGGACCACGACTTCATCGACACCCACACCACCGGTTTCGAGGAGTTCGCCCGGCACGTCCGCACCGTCGACTGGGGCGACGTGCGCACGGCGACCGGACTGACCCGCGAGGAGATCGAGAAGGTCCGCGACGAGGTCCTCGGCAGCGAACGCGTCATCGTCTGCTGGGCGATGGGCATCACCCAGCACAAGCACGGCGTGCCCACCATCCGGGAGATCGTCAACTTCCTGATGCTGCGCGGCAACCTGGGGCGGGCCGGTACCGGTGCCTGCCCGGTGCGCGGCCACAGCAACGTCCAGGGCGACCGCACCATGGGCATCTGGGAGCGGATGCCGGACACCTTCCTGGACGCCCTGCGGAAGGAGTTCGGTTTCGACCCGCCGCGTGCGCACGGCCTGGACTCGGTGAACTCGATCAAGGCGATGCTCGAGGGCCGCGTCAAGGTCTTCCTCGCCCTGGCCGGCAACTTCGTCCGTGCCGCTCCCGACAGCGAGGTCACCGAGGAGGCGATGCGCTCGTGCAGGCTGACCGCTCACATCTCCACCAAGCTCAACCGCTCGCACACCGTCTGCGGCGACACCGCGCTGATCCTGCCGACCCTGGGGCGCACCGAGCGTGACATCCAGGCCAACGGTGAGCAGTTCGTCACCGTGGAGAATTCCATGAGCGAGGTGCACACCTCCCGGGGCCGCCTGGAACCCTCCTCCCCGCTGCTGCTCAGCGAGGTCGCCATCCTGTGCCGGCTCGCCCGCCGCACGCTGGACGGCGGGGCGGACATCCCCTGGAAGGAGTTCGAGGGCGACTACGGCACCATCCGCGACCGCATCTCCCGCGTCGTGCCGGGCTTCCACGACTTCAACGCGCGCGTGACCCGCCCCGGGGGCTTCCAACTGCCCAACCCGGTCAACGAGGGCGTCTTCAACAACAAGGTCGGCAAAGCCCTGTTCACCTGCAACGAGCACGTGGTCCCGCGAGCACCCGAGGGTCACCTGCTGCTGCAGACGCTGCGCTCGCACGACCAGTGGAACACCGTCCCCTACACCAACAACGACCGCTACCGCGGCATCCACGGCAGCCGCCACGTCGTGCTCGTCAACCCCGCCGACCTGGCCGAGCTCGGCCTCTCCCAGGGCGATCACGTCGACCTCGTGAGCGTCTGGGCGGACGGCACCGAACGCCGGGCGGAGAACTTCGAGGTCGTTCCCTACCCGGCCGCCAAGGGCTCGGCCGCCGCCTACTACCCCGAGACGAACGTCCTGGTGCCGCTGGACAGCGTCGCCGACATCAGCAACCAGCCCACGTCGAAGGGGATCGTCGTCCGCCTCGAACCCACCCTCGACCGGGCACGGCCCGCACCCGCCTGACCGGCGGCACGGCCCCGGCGGGGCCCGCGACGACAGCGGGTCCCGCCACGCGGTGCCGGCCGGGACGGCGTGCCCTCAGCGGGCCGGGAGCGGCGGCTGCGAAACCCGCTCGTCCCGCCCCAATCCGTTCCCCCCAGGCCCTGACGAAGCGGCAAGCAGCCCTCCGCGGTGAGTCCGGGGTGTGCTTGCCGGGGCGTTCCGATCTTGTGGGCGCATCAGGGGCCGTGCTCCGCGCGGCCGGTCCGGTCATGACGACCGGAGGCAGTGCGGGAGCCGATTTCCCATGCGCCGTATGCATGGTTTTCCCCCTCGCCCGGCATTGGACGCATGCATGCTTCCGATCGATCCTTGAAGGAGTCCCCCAGCCCCGTCCCGAGGAGTCGATCACTTCATGAAGGCACTGCGCGGCTTCCCACCGACCCCGGTGCCCCTCGCGGCCGCCGCGCGCGGTGCCGTCGCGCTGGCCGTGCCGCTCCTCGTCGGCGTGTGGACCGCGACGCCTGTCCCCGCCGTGATCGCGGGGATCGGCGCCCTGTGGGGAGTGAGCCAGGACGGCCCCGACCCCTACCCGCTGCGGGTGCGGCGCCTGGGCTGCATGGGACTGTGGGCCGCCCTCGGCCTGCTCGCCGGCGAACTCGCACTGCGCAGCGGGCACCCCGCGGCGGTGACCGTCTGCCTGGTCGCCGTCGCCCTGCTCGCCGGCGCCATCAGTCTGCGCGGCCGGCTGGCCTCCGTGTGCGGCATGCACCTCCTGCTCGGCGCCACCATCGGCGGCGGCATCCCGGTACCGGGTCCGTGGTGGCAGGCTCCGCTCGCGCTGCTCGCCGGGGTGGGCCTCGTCGTGGTCCTGTCCGCGGCGCCGTGGCTGTGGCGCCGGCACGCCGTCGAGCGGTCCGCCGTCCTCACCGTGTACCGGGCGGCCTCCGCGGCCCTGGCGGCGGCCGGTACGCCGGCGGCGCAGGACGCACGCCGGCGACTGACCGCGGCCCTCGACCACGCCCACCAGGTGATGGGCCCCCACCTCGCGCGCCGCGCCCGGCCCGGGACGGAGCCGGACGCGCTGCGCGTCGCCTTCCACGGAGCGGTGCGGCTGGGCGAGGTGACGTCCGCACTGGTGTGGGAGGGCCGACCGCTTCCCCGGGACGTGACGGACACGCCGCTGCTGATGGCCGCGCGCCTGCTGCCGGGGCCGGGCGGGGCGACCGGTTCCGCCGGTACGGACCGGGCCGTGCCCCGCACCGCCCCGGACTCACCGGGCCTGCGCGCGCTCGCCGAGCTGTCCGCCGAGACCGTCCGGGAGCGCCCGGACGAGGTGCCGGCCCGCCTCCCGGCGCACCCGTGGCACGGGCGGGCGGCCCAGGTGCGCTACACCGTGCTGCTGGCGGTCTGCGTACTGGTCGCCCAGCTCTGTGCCGAGCTGCTGCACGGGCCGCGCGGGTACTGGCTCCCCATGACGGTGGCCTTCGTCTACAAGCCCGACTTCGGTCCCGTCTTCCGCCGGGCGCTGCACCGCTGCGTCGGCACGGTCGTCGGGGTGGCCGCGCTGGGCGCGGTGACCCTGCTGACGACGGACACCTACGCCCTGATCGGCGCGGTGGCGGCCTTCGGCGCGCTGATGGCCGTCGGTGTACGTCACCACTACGCCCTCGCCACGACGGGTCTGACGGCGATCGTCCTCGTCCTCGTCCAGATGCTCGGCGACCACCGTGCGCTGTTCGCGGCACGCATCCTCGACACCGCGCTGGCAGCGGCGATCGTCCTGGTCGCGCACTTCGTGCTGTGGCCCCGCTCCGCGGCGGAGCGGGCCGCGGCGCAGACCGGGGCCGCCCTGGCCGCCGCCCGCCGGTACCGCGACCTGGCGCCCGGGACCGCGGCGGCGCAGCGGCACGCACTGCGCCGGGCCGCCTACCACCGGCTGGCCGAGGCGCGGCGGGCCGTCGCCCACGCCCGCGGTGAGCCGGGCCGCTCCGACCGGAGGCTGGCGGACTGGGAGGACGCCATCGCCTCGGCGGAGCGGATGTGCGACGCCGTCAGCGCGCGCAACCTCGAAACCGGGCCGGCGGCTTCCGCGCACCCGGTTCCCCGGTGCGCGGCGGCCGGTGCGGGGGGAGGATGAGCACGATGGACCTCCAGGTGCTGCGCGCCTTCCAGGCGGTGGCCCAGGGACTGACGGTGACGGAGGCCGCGGCCGAGGCCCATGTCACCCAGCCGGCCCTGTCGCGGGCGCTGCGCAGACTGGAGGAGGAGGTGGGTGCCCAGCTCCTCCAGCGGGTGGGCCGCGTGCTGCGCCTCACGCCCGCCGGGCGGGTGTTCAAGGAGTACGTCGACGCCGCCCTGGACAGCTACGACCAGGGGCGGCGGGCGGTCGCCGAGGCCGTCGACCCGGACACGGGGACGGTGTCGCTGGCCTTTCTGCACACCCTGGGCACCTGGCTGGTTCCCAAGCTCGTCACCGGGTTCCGCGAAGAGTTCCCGCAGGTCCGCTTCGAGCTGCACCAGCACGTGGAGAACGGCCTGGTCCAGCACCTCCTGGACGCCACCGCGGATCTGGTGATCACCAGCGGTGACCCCGGCCATCCGCTCATCACCTGGCGGCGGCTCCTGGTCGAACCCCTCTGGCTCGCCGTGCCCACCGGGCACCGCCTGGCCGAGCGCCGCCGGGTCCGGCTGGCCGAGGTCGCCGAAGAGCCCTTCATCCTGCTCAAGCCCGGCTACGGGCTGCGCAGCGTCACCGAGACGCTGTGCCGCCGGGCGGGCTTCACCCCGCTCGTCGGCTTCGAGGGCGAGGAGGTGCACACCCTGCGCGGCCTGGTCGCCGCCGGCCTGGGCGTGTCCCTGATCCCGTCGTCCCCGGACACGGCGGCGACCCCGGACTTCCCCATCCGCTACCTGGAGATCACCGACGTGCGCGGTGCCCGGGACATCGGCGTCGCGTGGTTGTCCGGACGCACCCTGCCGCCGGCGTCGCGGCGTTTCATCGACCATGCGCTCCGGGTCACGGCCGGGGCGGCCGACGGCGGGTGGTGAGGCCGGCCTCCCGCCGCCCACCGCGGGACCGCCGCCGTGGCGTGGCCGGCCGTGCCGCACCGGCGCGAGCGGAACGCCGGGCGGCCGAGGGCTGCGATCCGGCCGGGACCGCGGTGCGCGACCGGGTGAAGCGGGCCGCGGGCCGCGCCCCCTCGTACGGCGGCCGGCGGGACCTGCCCGGCGCCGGCACACGGCCGTGACCCCGGCCGGCGGCCGGAACCCGCTCCCCCCGTCGACCGACGGGTTCCCCGCCCGGCCCGCCGGACCGCTCCGCGCGGACGGCCGCCCCGTCCGCGAAGGGAGTACGCCCGCCGGGCCGCCCGAGCACTGCCCGCGCCGGTCGGTGCCGCGCCGGCCGACGGGGTACATGTGTCAGGAGCAGGGGACCGCTGACGAAGGTGTGCCGAACGGATGACCAACCGTATCTGTACCGTCGGGCATTCGACGCGCGGCTTCGACGAGGTGGTGGAGATGCTGCGGGCCCATGACGTGTCCTGCCTGGTCGACGTCCGTTCGTTTCCGTCGTCCCGGAAGTACCCGCAGTGGAACCGGTCCGCGATCGAGGAGTCCTTGCCGTCCGACATCGGATACCGCTGGATCCGCCGCCTCGGCGGCCGCCGGCACACCCCCGGGGGTGTGCCGAGCGAGAACGGCGCGTGGCGGGTCAAGGCCTTCCGCGACTACGCCGACCACATGGCCGGCGAGGAGTTCTCGGCGGGCCTCGGGGAACTCCTGCGGCTGGCCGAGCACGAACGTCCGGCGATCATGTGCAGCGAGGCGGTGCCCTGGCGCTGCCACCGGCGGCTCATCACCGACGCCCTGATCGTCGCCGGTGTGGAGGTGGTGCACATCATGTCCACCACGACGTCCGTGCCGGCCGTGCTGAACGAGCACGCGCGGGTCCGCGACGGGCACCTGGTCTATCCGCCGCCCCGGTGACGGAGCGCCCGGGGCCGGGCGCTCCGTCACCGGGGCGGCGGGGGCCGGGCGCCGCCTTCGCCCTGTCGCCCCTCGTCCTCCCGCGAGCTCAGTCCCGCGTCCGCGCGTCGAGGTCCGCAAGCCCCTGTTCCCAGCGTCGGCGGCGCTCGTCCTCGGGCTGGTCCCACCAGGGAGTGCCCCGTTCGCCCAGTGCGACCTTCGCCAGGTTCACGCGTGCACGTGCCGCCCGCTCGGCCTGCGCATCGCCCGCAGTGGTCGCGGAGCGCACCGCGCGACGAGCCGCCATGAGGTGGCGCCGGAGGCGGGCGGCGATCTCCTCGGGGACGGACGGATCGGTTGCCCGCCACTTCCTTCCCCCGATGACGACGAAGTGCCCGTCGGGAGTCGTCTCCGGTGACCGGTGTGCTTCCACGAGACGATTCTGCCCGCTCGGGTACGCCCCGGCGCGGTGCCGGGGCGGCACGCCGCGTCGGGCCGCCGCCGTCCCGGTCCACACGCCCCGCCCGGCCGCGCGCCGGCCGGCGCGTCATGCGCAGCCACGCCGAACACGCCTGCCCCCCGATCGGGCCGGGCCCCCGCAGGGACGCTCCCCGCGGGGAGCGGCGGCGGGACCGCCGGCCGCGGGGGACGCGGCGCGGCGCACGAGAAGAACCTCCGGCCGGAGGACACCCCCGACTCCTGCGCCGCCGACCGCAAGCAGCGGGAGCGGTACTGCGCCCTGCTCGACCCGCCCGTCCTCCCGGCCCGGGTGCGGCCGGAGCCGCTTGAGCGCCTCGGCGCCCGGCCGCCGCGACGGCTCCCCCGGGGCAGCCGTCGCGGCACGAGGCGGGTGGGGACCGCCTCGCGCGGCTCGGCTCCGGTGCGATCGACAGTGTCGTGGGCGACGCGTGCGGCGCCACCGCGGGTCATTGGGCGCTTGCGGCGGGACGGACGACGATTTCGTTGACGTCGACCTGCGAAGGCTGGGAAACGGCGTAGGCGATGGCCTCCGCGATGGCGGAGGCGGGCAGTGCCACGGCGCGGTAGGTCGTCATGGCCGCCCTGGCAGCGGGGTCGGAGATGCCGTCGGCGAGTTCGGACTCGGTCACCCCCGGGGAGACGAGGGTGACCCGGATGTCCCCCGTGGACTCCTGGCGCAGTCCTTCGGAGATCGCGCGGACGGCGAATTTGGTGGCGCAGTAGACGGCGGCGGTGGGAGAGACCTCGTAGGCGCCGACGGAGGCGATGTTCACGAAGTGCCCGCCGCCCTGGGCGCGCATCACGGGCAGGGCGGCGGCGATCCCGTGCAGGACTCCCCGCACGTTCACGTCGATCATGCGGTCCCACTCCTCGGTCCTCAGCGCCTCCAGCGGCGAGAGCGGCATCACTCCGGCGTTGTTGACCACCACGTCCACCCGGCCGTAGCGCTCGCGGGCGGCGGACACGAAGGCCCGGACATCGTCCGCATCCGTGACGTCCAGCCGCCGGAACGCCGCGGTGCCGCCTGCGGTGGTGATCTCCCCGGTCAACGCGTCGAGACGATCGGTGCGTCGCGCTCCCAGGAGCAGACGGTGGCCGTCGGCGGCGAGCCGGCGGGCGGTCGCCTCGCCGATCCCGCTGCTCGCCCCGGTGATCACCACGACCTTGGCTGTGTCTGTCATGCCTGCTTTTCCTCTCGGTGGAGCACGAGGTGCTCGTGGTGGAGCACGCCATCGCGGATGTCGCCCGTCGCGGTGAACCCGGAGTCGTCGACGTAGTCGATGTGGCTGCCGGTCACCGTGTAGCGGCCCGTGTACGCGCTGCGCCGGTCACCGCGGGCCTCGTCGTACCGGCCGTCCGCCCGCAACTCCTGGCGGATGTGGCCGTCCGCGGTCACCCACATGCCGACCACGTCGGCATGGCCCTCCTCCGTGTTTCCCGTCATGACGGGCCCTCCTCGTCCATGGGTGCGGTTCTGTCCTGCCCGACCGAGTCTGGACAGGCCGAGGACCGCCTACCAGGACGTGTGCTGCCTGGGTGCGGTGCACCCGGGCAGCACATGGTGCCCGCGCCTTAGCCTGGGGAGATGACCGACAACCACCTGGGAGAGTTCCTACGCGCACGCAGGGCGGGCCTACGGCCGCAGGACGTCGGCATGGCGAGCTACGGCGTGCGCAGGGTCACCGGACTGCGCCGTGAGGAGGTCGCGGTCATGGCCGGAGTGAACGCGGACTACTACACCCGCCTGGAGCAGGGGCGCGAACGCCACCCCTCGGCCCAGGTACTCGACGCGCTCGGCCGCGCCCTGCGACTGGACCCCGATGCCTGCGCACATCTTCACCGGCTGGCCGGGACGGTGCCGGGCAACCAGTCCACCCACGTCACGGACCGCGTCAGTCCCGCCCTCCGCCAGCTGATGGACGGCTACCCGGGCGCCCCGGCGTTCGTCATCAACCGGACCTTGGACGTCCTGGCGGGCAACGCCCTGGCCGAGGCCCTGCACTCCCCCTTCGAACAGGCGGACAATCTGGCCCGCATGACCTTCCTCGATCCGGCGGGCCGACAGTTCTACACCCGGTGGAGCCACACGGCGCAGGCCACCGTGAGCCACCTGCGTCAGGCGGCCGGCCTCGACCCGGACAGCCCGCGGCTGCGGGAACTCGTCCGCGTCCTCACCGAGCACAGTGCGGACTTCACCCGCTTGTGGAACACCCACGCCGTGCGTGGCAAGACCCAGGACGCCAAGCACCTCCTGCACCCGGACGTCGGTCCCCTGGCGCTCACCTACCAGGCCTTCGACGTGCGCGACGCCCCGGGCCAGCAACTCGTCGTCTACCAGGCCGAACCCGGCAGTCCCAGCGCCCAGGCCCTCAACCTGCTCGGCTCCCTGCACGCCACCTCGGATCAGGCCCCCAGGTAGCCGGAGGGGACGGCCGGGCTCGGCCATTCCGTTCTAACTCAGAGGTGTGATGCGGATGTTGCGGTAGCGCACCGCGTTCCCGTGGTCCTGCAACCGGATGGCTCCGGCAGCGGGATTCTCAGGTGCCCCGGACCCCGTCGGGCCGTCGATCGCGACGTTGTCGTGGATCTTCCTGCCGTTCCACACCACGGTGACCCGGGCGTCGGCGGTCTTCCTGCCCTCGGCGTCGTAGCGCGCCGCGCGGAAGACGATGTCGTACGACTGCCACGTCTCCGGTGCGGTGGCGGCGTTCACGTCGGGGGCCTTCTTCAAGTAGATCGCCCCCGCCTCGTCCGTGTCGAGCGTGGTGTCGCCGAAGGAGTCCAGGATCTGGATCTCGTAGCGGTCCTGGAGGAACACACCGCTGTTGGCGCGGTCCTGGCCCGTCACGTCCGGGGGGAGTCCGGGAAGCCGGAACTCGACGTGCAGGGCGAAGTCGTCGAAGCCGTCCTTGGTGCGGATGTCCCCGCAGCAGACCTCCATCGCACCGTCGGCGACGGGCCACTCCACCGGTCGCCCGTCGGTGTGCTGCCACCGGTCGGAACTGCCGCCGTCGAACAGGGTGATCGGGCTGCCGTGCCGGTCGACGGTGATGAGGTCGAGGTTGACGTGGCCGGTGTCGCCCTTGTCGTACCTGTAGGCGATGGTGTTGTGCCCGGCCCGCAGGGGCAGGACCTCCCGCTGCGTCGACCAGGTGTCCCAGTCGCCGGTGCTGCGGAGCTCCGTCTGCTTCACCTTGGTGCCGTTGACGTACAGGGAGAGGGACTTGGTGCCCTGGAAGGGGTTCGGGCCGTTGGAGTAGCGCAGGCCCACGTCGTACGCTCCCCTCCTGGGGACGTCGACGTCGAAGGTGGTCGTGGCCCCCTCGGTGCCGTACCGGTCGACGAAGCCGCTGCCGGAGTAGCCCCGGTGGTCCGTGTTGATGCCGGCCGCTCCGGTGAGGGCCGCTTCCTCGGCCTCGTACAGCGGCGACGGAGGGGGCTGCTTGCCGGGCAGGGCGTTGAGCGTGTACCAGGCCTCCGTGCTCCACAGGCTCTCGCCCGATGCCGAGCTGAACGGGCGGGGTGACCGGACGTGCACGACGCGGCCCGGCTTGAGGCCTTCGAGCGCGAGGGTCACCTTCTTGCGGTCGGCCGACAGCTTCGCCGAGCTCACCTTCAGGGTCTCCTCGGCGATCTTCGGGCCGCCGTAGTCGCTCGTCGGGGTGTAGCGCCACTGCTCCACCCGGTAGCGGCTCGCCAGCTCCTGCGCGGTCTCCTGCGACAGGGGCTGCGTGTACTCCAGCTCGAAGCCCCCCTTCTTCGCCCGCATGGCCTGGATGTCGAAGGTGTTGCCGCCGTTGGGCGACAGCTTCTGGAGGCCGTACTTGAGCTTGCCCTCCTGGCCCCAGTTGCCGTCCGCTCCCAGGCCGCCCACGTAGATCGCGCCGTCGGGTCCCATGCTGATCCGGTTCACGCCGGCTTCGAGGCCCTGGGTGAAGCGGAAGACGGCGCCCTGGTACTGGCCCTTGACCTTCTCCAGGTAGGCGCGCTGGATGCCGCCGTAGGTGACGTCACCGAACAGCATCTGCCCCGCGAACCTGCCCTTGGTCAAGTACAGCGGTGTGCTGGGGGAGTTGGCGATCTCGTTCTGCGGGAGCCAGAGCACCGGCCGGGTGACGGGCTTGGAGTCGAAGGGGCCCGCGGGATTGGTGTAGTGGTTGAAGAAGCGGTCCTGTTCGATGTGGACCAGCTTCGACGCGGGAAGCCAGCCGCCCTGGTTGTCGGTGGCGAAGATGTCACCGCCGGGGCCCCAGCCGATGCCGTTGGGAGTGCGCAGCCCTCCGGCGAGGTAAGTGACCTCGCCGGTCTTCCGGTTCACCTTGATCGTCGTGCCGCGGCCGGGTGCGGGCTGCGGATTCGTGGTGGCACCGCCGTAGTCGATGGCGACGGACAGGTTCAGGTAGAAGTGGCCCTGGCGGTACAGGAGCCCGAAGGCGAACTCGTGGAAGTTGCCGCCGTACGGCCAGGTGGCGATCGTCTTGAACCGGTCCATGACGCCGTCGCCGTCGCGGTCGCCCAGCTCCGTCAGCTCGTGCTTCTGGGAGACGAAGATGGTCCCGTCGACGACCTTGAGCCCCATCGGCTCCTTGAGTCCCTCGGCGATCTTCGTGGCCTTCACCTCGTCCGGGCCCGTGGCGCCCGTGGCGTGCTCGATGGCGTAGACCTCGCCGGCCGTGTTGTCGGTGCCGCCCCAGGTGGACACCACCAGGCGGCCGTCCGGCAGCCAGTCCATGCCGGTGATCTGCGGTTCGAAGCCCTCGGGGCGGAGGTCGGTGAGGGTGTGGTCGGGGCGCACCGAGGTGAGCGGGAGACCGTCGCCCGGCGAGTCCGTGATCCCCTCGCACTCCTTGCGGCCGGGGGCGGTCACCCGGACCACGCCGGCGTCGGTGCTCAGTGCCGTGCGCGGCACTGTCTCGAAACCGGTGGCACCCGGCGGCTGCCAGGCCAGGGTGAGCTGCTGTTCACCACTGCGCTCGAAATGGTCGATGCGCAACGCGTGCATGCCCGCGGTGAGTTGGACGGTACCGTCCTTGGGTTCCGCACCGTGCAGGCCGTCGTGGTCGATGACCGGCCTGCCGTCGATCAGCAGCCGTGAACCGTCGTCGCTGGACAGCCGGAAGGTGTACGAACCGTCGGCCGGCGCGTGGATGTTGCCGGTGACCTGGGTGACGAAGTTGTCGCTGAATCCGCCGAAGTCGTCGGTCGACTTCCAGTCGACGGTCGGCATCAACCGGTCGACGTTGGGGGTCTGCCCCGGCTTGAGTGTGCAGATCCGGCTGAGCGGGATCTGGACGTCGAAGACGCGCAGGGTGACTCCGGGCTCCTGTGGCGGCACGTCGGCCCGCGGTGCGGGGCCCGGCCGCGCCGAAGCCAGGGGGGATCCCCAGAGCCCGCTCGCGACGAAGACGCCGACGAGCAGTCCTGTCAGGCGTCTTCGGGCGCGGTGGGACAGCCGTGCGTTCATGCTTCCTCCTGAGGGTCGGCCGGAGGGCCGGATCAACTCCGGTGCCGAATACGCGAAACGCCAACGGTTGCGGCCGACACGCTAGGAGACTTCCGCTCAGCGCGTCCATACTTTGTCATCGGTGAGTTCAAAGTCCCGGAGGGCGGGACACGCGCACGCAGCGTGCCGAGCCGGGGGCCGGACCGGTCAGGGACCACCGGGGGCGGGGAGTCGCCCGGCCCCGCTGCGATCACGGCGCGGTCCGCAGGCGTACCGTGTGCCCGCCTTCCGGCGGCGGGCGGCAGAGGGCGGACCGGTCGTGTCCCTGGGCCCACGGGGTGCCGCGCGCCGCCGGTCTCCGGGGACGGTCGTCCCGCGCGGGTGCCGCCGCAGGCGTGGGACAGGAGCAGCGGGTGGTGCCGCGCAGGCGGGTGCGCCGTGGGCGGTGGCCCGGACGTGCCGCGCGCGCCGGGCCGCCGGGGAAGCCGGCGTCGTCACGGACGCGGAGGGGGGCGGTGCGTTCCGTACCCTGGCGGCATGCGCATGCGCCCCACTCTGAGCTGGACCCCCACCGAGGACCCGCTGCCGGGCACCACGGACCTCGAACCGGTCGCCGACGCGCTGAGCGCCGGCGGTGTGCTGGTGCTCAGCGGGGCGGGCATCTCCACGGAGTCGGGCATCCCCGACTACCGGGGCGAGGGCGGGAGCCTGAGCCGGCACACCCCGATGACCTACCAGGACTTCGTCGCCGACGCCCGGGCCCGGCGCCGGTACTGGGCGCGCAGCCACCTCGGCTGGCGCACCTTCGGCCGTGCCCGCCCCAATGCCGGGCACCGGGCCGTGGCGGCGTTCGGGCGGCACGGCCTGCTCTCGGGTGTGATCACCCAGAACGTCGACGGCCTGCACCAGGCCGCCGGCAGCGAGGACGTCGTGGAACTCCACGGGAGCCTGGACCGGGTCGTCTGCCTCTCCTGCGGCGCCCTCAGCCCGCGCCGCGAACTCGCCCGGCGGCTGGAGGAGGCCAACGCGGGCTTCGAGCCGGTGGCCGCGGGAATCAATCCGGACGGGGACGCCGACCTCACCGACGAACAGGTCGGGGACTTTCGTGTGCTGCCCTGCGCGCTCTGCGGCGGCGTCCTCAAACCGGACGTGGTGTTCTTCGGCGAGACCGTTCCGCCGCAGCGGGTCGAGCACTGCCGCGGGCTGGTCCGTGAGGCGTCCTCGCTGCTGGTCCTGGGATCCTCGCTGACGGTGATGTCCGGGCTGCGGTTCGTCCGCCAGGCGGCCCAGGCCGGGAAGCCGGTGCTGATCGTCAACCGGGACCCGACCCGGGGCGACCGGCACGCCCTCACCCGGGTGGCGCTCCCCCTGGGAGCCGCCCTCACCACCGTGGCCGGCCGACTGGGCATCCCCGTCGACGGCCGGGCGGCGGGCTGAACGCGGCCGCGACGGTGCCGGAGTGCCGGCGGGGTTCGCCGAGCGCCGGATCGACGGCCGGGCGTCATGCCGGGCTGCGGGGCCGCGCACGGTCACCGGGGAGCGGGGCGCCCCGGTGGTGGACGACGGCGGTGCGGCATCCGCCGGGAAACGCCCCGCGCGGGACACCGTGCCGGAGGGCGGCCAGGGCGAGGGCGACCGGTTCCCTGGACCGCCCGCGCCCGCGGGGGCCGGGGGCGGGGCGGAGAACGCGCGCGGCGCGCGGGACACCGGCCGGGTGACACCGGTGTCCGCCGGATGACGCAGTGTCCCGTGTGAGCGGAGAGGCGACGGGGCATCCCATGCTGCATGCGCATCGTGATCACCGGAGCGACCGGGAACATCGGCTCCGTCGTCGTGGAACGCCTGCGTGCCGAGGGCACGCACGACCTCGTGGGTGTGGCCCGGCGGCTGCCCGAGGGGCCCGACGGCCGCGGGGTCGACTGGCGCTCGGCGGATCTCAGCAGCGAGGCCTGCCACGACACGCTCGTCGAGGCGTTCACCGGCGCGGACGCGGTCGTCCACCTGGCATGGGGCTTCCAGCCGTCCCACGACCCCGTCTACCTGGCCGAGCTCGGCGTCGGCGGCACCCGCCGCGTGCTCCGGGCCGTCACCGAGACCGGTGTCCCGCACCTGGTCCACATGTCCTCGGTCGGCGCCTACTCGCCGAAGAGGGACGACCGTCCGGTCGACGAGTCCTGGCCCACCGGGGGCGTGCGCAGTTCGCTGTACAGCCGGCACAAGTCGGCGGCCGAGCGCCTCCTGGACCGGCACGAGGCCTCCGGCGCCGGCACGCTCGTCACCCGCCTCCGCCCGGGGATCGTCGGACAGCGCGCCGCCGGCAGCGCCCTCCTGAGGTACGGCGTGCCCGCCCTCGTACCCCCCAAGGCGCTCGACCTGCTGCCGGTCCTGCCGATGGACCGGAGGCTGACCATTCCCATGGTCCACACCGACGACGTCGCCGAGGCGGTCGTCGCGGTGCTCCACCGGCGCGCGGGCGGTCCGTTCAACCTCGCCGCCGGTACGCCCGTGACCGCGGCGGTCCTCGCGGACACGCTCGGCGCCAGGCTGGTGCACGTGCCCTCCGCGGTGGTCCGCGCCGTCATGTCGGCCGCCTGGCACGCGCACCTGCAGCAGGTCGACACCGGCTGGCTCGACATGGGCTTCGCGCTCCCGACCCTGGACACGACCCGTGCGCGCACGGAACTCGACTGGGCCCCGGCCAAGGACGGCCCGCAGGTGCTCGCCGAGGTGATCGAAGGCATGCGGGAGGCCGCGTCCGGCCGGACACCCGTACTGCGTCCACGCACCGTCCTCGGCGCGCTCGGCGACGCGGTACGCAGCGGGCCGGTCGCGGTGCGGCGGCGCCCGTGACCACCGGCACGGCCCCGGCGCGCCCCGGGCCGCCCCTGCTCGCGCTGCTCGCCGCCGCCCACGGCGGACCGGCCCTGGCGGTCGGCGTCATCGCGGGCCTGCTCGCCCTCCGCAGCGACCTGCGCCCGCTCGACGCCGCCGTCGTCACCGCGGCGGTGTTCACCGGCCAGCTCACGATCGGCTGGGGCAACGACCTGCGCGACCTGCCCCGCGACCGCGCCGTCGGCCGCGCCGACAAGCCGCTGGCCACCGGTGCCCTCCCGGTCGGCTGGGCGGTGCGCGCCCTGGTCGTGGCCGGGCTCGCCTGCCTCGTGCTGTCCGCGCTCGTCGGCTGGCGCGGCGCGCTGGTCAACGTCGTCCTCGGCGCCGGCGCGGGCCACGCCTACAACCTGGGGCTCAAGGCGACCTGGTGGTCGTGGGCACCGTACGCCAGCACCTTCGGGACGCTGCCCTCGGTCGTCACCCTCGCCGGTCCCGTCCCGGCCTGGGCGCCGCCGTGGGCGACCGGTGCCGGCGCCGCACTCGGTGTCGGGGCGCACCTGCTCAACACGCTGCCCGATCTCGCCGCCGACGAGCGCACCGGCGTGCGCGGCCTGCCGCACCGGATCGGCGAGCGCCCCTCGCGCGTCCTGGCCGGCGTGCTGCTGTCCGCCGCCTCGCTGCTGGCCGTGTTCGGTCCCGCCGGGCCTCCCCCGGCATGGGCGTGGGCGGTCCTCGCGCCGGTGGCGGTCCTGGTGGTGCTCACGTCGGCCACCCGCGGCCGTACTCCCTTCCGGGCCGCGATGGCCATCGCCCTGGTCGACGTCGTGCTCCTCGTGGCGGTCGGCTGATGGCGCCGGCCCCCGTCCACTGGGACCTCGTGGTGGTCGGCGCCGGACCGGCCGGCGCCGCCGCCGCCCTGGGCGCGCTGCACGCCGACCCGGGCCTGCGCGTCGCCCTGCTGGACCGGGCGGACTTCCCGCGGGACAAGGCCTGCGGCGACGGGGTGGCCCCGCACGTCCTCGACCTCCTCGCCGAGGTCGGCGTCACCGGTCTTTTCGACGACCGGGTCCCGGTCGGCCGCCTGCGCCTCGGCCGCGGCGGCCTGATCGCCGAGCGGCGGATGGCCCGCCCGGCGTGGGTGGTGCCGCGTCTGGTCCTCGACGCCCGGCTGGTCGACGCGGCGGTCGCCGCCGGCGCCCGGCTCCTGCGGCACCGCGTCCGCGACCTGCGGCAGCGCCCCGACGCGGTGGTCCTGGACGGGGAGCTCCGCGCCGCGGTCGTGGTGGGCGCCGACGGCGCCCACTCGGTCGTCCGGCGCGCGCTCGGCCGGCCCCGCGGTCCGGTGGCCCTGGCGGTGCGCGGCTACGCCCCGGTCGCATCCGGGCGGCGCGGCGCGCAGGTCATCGAGTTCGGCACCCGGCACCAGCCGTCGTACGCCTGGTCCTTCGACGGCGGCGACGGCCTCGCGAACGTCGGGTACGGGGAGCTCCTCCACGAGAACCGTCCGGCGCCGACCCGTGCCCGGCTGCTCGAGCGCCTCGAGGCGCTCCTGCCCGGCGCCACGGCGCAAGGACGGCACTGGATCGGGCACCACCTGCCGCTGTCGACGGCACGCCGGTGCTTCCCGCCCGGCCGCGTCCTGCTCGCGGGCGACGCCGCCTGCCTGGTGAACCCGCTGACCGGGGAGGGCATCCACCACGCCGTGGCCACCGGTATCGCGGCCGGCCGTGCCGCCGCCTCGGCCCTGCACGACGGATGCCCCGAGCAGGCGGGCAAGCGGTACGCCCGCGCCACCCGCCGGATCCTGCTGCCCCACCTGCGCCACACCGCCCTGGCCGCCCGGCTCGCCCGCAGCACGCGCGTCCTCGAGGCCGGGCTGCGGGCCGCGGCCGCCGACCAGCGCGTCTTCGACGACTTCGTCGAACTCGGTCTCGCCCGGGGCCGGCTCACCCCCGCCGTCGCGTTCGGCCTCGGCCGGACGCTCCTCACCCCCCTCGGTCCGACCGGCCGCCCCCAGGAGCCAGCATGACCATGAGCGTCCTCAGTGTCCGCGGCGTCCTGCCCGAGCACTGCCACCGGCAGGAGGAGATCACCGAGTCCTTCACCACCACACTGGTCGAGGGCACGGTCGACCGCGGCGTCGTCAAGCGGTTCCACCGCAACGCGCGCGTCGAGACCCGGCACATCGTGCTCCCGCTGGAGGAGTACGCCCGGCTCGGGGACTTCGGCCGGTCCAACGACGTCTTCATCCGGGCCGGCACCGAGCTCGGCGGGCGCGCGGTCGTCGACGCGCTCAAGGACGCCGGACTCACACCGGCCGACGTCGACTACATCGTGTCGTGCACGGTGACCGGCCTGGCCGTCCCCACGCTCGAGGCCCGCGTCGCGGCGCAGATCGGGCTCCGCCCCGACGTGGTGCGCCTGCCCCTCGTCGGCCTGGGCTGCGTCGCCGGTGCGGCCGGCATCGCACGCCTGCACGACCTGCTGCGCGGTCGCCCGGACGGGGTCGCGGTGCTGATGTCGGTCGAACTGTGCTCGCTCACGCTCCAGCGCGCGGACACCTCGGCCGCCAATCTGGTGGCCAGCGGATTGTTCGGGGACGGGGCCGCGGCGGTGGTCGCCGTCGGTTCCGAGCATCCGCTCGCGCGCTCCGGCGACCCCGCCCGTCCCGAGGTGCTCGCCTCGCGCAGCCGCCTCTACCCCGACTCGGAGCACACGATGGGCTGGGACGTCGGTTCCGGTGGGCTCAAGGTCGTGCTCGACTCCTCGATCCCCGACCTGGTGCGCCGGTACGTCGGCGACGACGTGCGCGGCTTCCTCGCCGACCACGGGCTGACCGACGGCGACCTCGGCTGGTACGTCGCGCACCCCGGCGGCCCCAGGGTCATCGAGGCGCTGCAGGACGTCCTCGGGGTCGAGCGGGACGCCCTCGGCATGACCTGGGACTCGCTGCGGCGGGTCGGCAACCTGTCCTCCTCCTCGGTGCTGCACGTCCTGGCGGACACGCTCGCCGACCGCCCGCCCCCGCCCGGCTCCCACGGGCTCATGCTCGCCATGGGGCCGGGCTTCTGCTCCGAACTCGTGCTGCTGCGCGCCCCTGGGGGCGAGGGATGAACGGTCAGGTCCTGTTCACCGTCCTGGTCCTGGCGGTCGGTCTGGAGCGGGTCGCCGAGCTGGTCGTGTCCCACCGCAACACGGCCTGGAGCCTCGCGCGCGGCGGCGTGGAGTCCGGGCGGGGGCACTACCCGTTCATGGTGGCGCTGCACACGGGCCTGCTGGCCGGCGCGCTCGTGGAGGTGTGGGTGCGCCGGCCGGACGCCGTACCGGTCCTCGCCTGGGCCATGCTCGCCCTCGTCGCGGCCGCGCAGGCGCTGCGCTGGTGGTGCGTCGCCACCCTGGGCCGGCAGTGGAACACCCGGGTGATCGTCGTGCCCGGTGCCCCGCGCGTGACCGGCGGCCCCTACCGCCGGCTCCCGCACCCGAACTACGTCGCCGTCGTCGTCGAGGGGCTCGCGCTCCCGCTGGTGCACTCGGCCTGGATCACGGCGGCCGTCTTCACCGTGGCGAACGGGTTCCTGCTCGCCACCCGCATCCGCGCCGAGGACGCCGCCCTGACGCGGTTGGCCTGAGGAGGCGCGCATGGACCTGCTCGTCGTGGGCGGGGGGCCCGCGGGGCTGGCCACGGCCCTGCACGCGGTCCGGGCGGGCCTCGACGTGACCGTCTGGGAGCAGCGCGCCGGCACCGTCGACAAGGCGTGCGGCGAGGGTCTGATGCCGGGTGCCGTCGCCGCCCTGGCCGCGCTCGGCGTCCACCCGCCGGGACACGACCTGCGGGGCATCCGGTACGTCGCCGGACCGCGCCGGGTCGACGCCGACTTCCGGGCGGGCCCGGGCCGCGGGGTGCGTCGCACCGCGCTGCACGCGGCGCTGCGCGAGGTGGTGCTGGCCGCGGGTGTGCGGATCGAACGGCGCGTCCTGCGCCGGGTCGAGCAGGACGAGGACGGTGTGGTGGCCGACGGCACCCGTGCCGGGCACCTCGTCGCGGCCGACGGCCTGCACTCGCCGATCCGCCGTGCCCTGGGTCTGCACCGGCCGCGCCGGGCCCACCGGCGGCACGGGCTGCGGCGCCACTACGCGCTCGCCCCCTGGAGCGACCGGGTGGAGGTGCACTGGGCCCGGGACGCGGAGGCCTACGTGACCCCGGTGGCCGACGACCTCGTGGGCGTCGCGGTGCTCACCGCCGGCCGCGGACCGTACGACGACCACCTCGCCGCCTTCCCCGAGTTGCGGGAGCGGCTGGCCGGAGCCGGAACCCGCGGACCGGTGCGCGGGGCGGGCCCGCTCCGCCAGGACGCGAGCGCGCGCACCGCCGGCCGGGTGCTGCTCGTCGGCGACGCGGCCGGTTACGTCGACGCGCTGACCGGCGAGGGCATCGCGCTGGCGCTCGCGCAGGCGTCGGCGGCGGTGCGGGCGGTCGCCGTCGGCGACCTGGCCTCCTACGAGCGGGAGTGGCGGCGGCTCACGCGGCGCCACCGCCGGCTGACCCAGGCCCTGCTCGGCGCGACGAGGGTGCCCCCGGTCCGCGCGGCGCTGGTGCCCGTGGCGCAGCGGCTGCCGTGGGTGTTCTCCGCGGCCGTCGACGCGCTGGCCCACCCGGTGGGGACGTGATCCGGCGGGCTTCGGACACCGGTGTCACGACGGCCGGCTGCCGCGGACCCGGTCCGCGTCGGCGGTTTCCGTTCCGGAAGCCGCCGGCGGCGACAGGGAATGAGGCCGGCACTGCGCGAAACGGCGGGAAGGGGGTATGCGGTCATGGCCCGACCCCTTCACACGAAAGGCTCTGCTGTTCCATGGCCGAGACCCAGGACGTCGTCGAACTCATCCTCCGGGACCACCGCCGCATGGAGGACCTCTTCCGCCGGATGCGGAGCGTCGAAGCCGACCGAGCGGCCGCGTTGCGGGAGTTCGCCGACCTGCTGATCGCGCACGCGTCGGCCGAGGAGGCCGAGGTCTACCCCGCCCTCAAGCGGTACAAGGACATCGACGACGAAGAGGTCGAGCACGGCGAGCACGAGCACGACGAGGGCAACAAGGCCCTCCTGGCCCTCCTGGAGGTCGAGGAGATCGGTTCCGAGGAGTGGGACTCGAAGCTGGAGGAGCTCGTGGAGGCCGTCAACCACCACGCGGACGAGGAGGAGCGCACCATCCTCAACGGAGCGCGCGAGAACGTGGCGATGCGGCGGCGGGAGGAGCTGGGCGCGGCGTTCCTGCGGGAGCGTGAGCGCCAACTGAAGGCCGGCTGCGGTTCCGTGGACCACGTGCGCCGGATCGTCGGGTCCTGACCCGCCGACGAACTCCTTCTCCCCTCGGTGACGACGTCTTCGCGCACGACGACGGCCGCGAGCCCCCGGGGTTTGCGGCCGTGTCGCGCGGGCGCGGCGAAGTCCCGCCTGTACAGCACGCCTTCGCGAGGCGGAACCGTTCGGGTTTGATCGGGACTTTGCCGCTCCGGGGCCGTGACGTGGTCGTACGGGTGCGCGGTGGCGGACGAGCGGGCCGCGGGCGCAGGAACCGGACGAGGAGCCGGCCGGCGGTCGCCGCAGGCCCCGTATGGCCCCCACCGCCTCCACGGGGGGTGGGTCTCGTGGTGCCCGGGGCGTCGGCCGTCCGCATGGCGGGGCGGTCGGCCGCGGCGCCGACGGGAGAGGCCGGAGCGGGCGGTTCCCGGGATGGTGCACGGCCCGCTCCACGCCGTGGCGGCGCCGTCCGCCGGGCGAGGGCCCCGCCGCCCCCGCCCGGCCCCGGGAGCCTTCTATAGGCTGATCACGTGGCCAGTACGGACGACCGGGGCAGCCGGCAGCGAGAGCGGCAGCAGCGTGACACAGCGACGGCGGAGCACCCGGACGGAACCGGCCTGCCGTCCTTCGCCGTCCAGCTGCGCCGCATGAACGGTGAGATCAACCGCCTGGTGCACGGATTCGCCGGCGCCCAGGGACTGCACCCGACGGACGTCCAGGCGCTGGCCGCGATCCTCGACGCCGAGCAGCCGATGACGCCGGGACGGCTGCGCGAGCGCCTCGGGCTCACCTCGGGCGCCGTCACGGCCTGCGTGGACCGGCTGGAACGCGCCGGGCACATCCGCCGGGTGCGGGAGAGCACCGACCGCAGGGTCGTCCACCTCCACTACGCCGACGGCGCGCGGGCGGCGGCCCGCTCCCACTTCCGGCCCCTGGCCGAGGCCACCGAGGCCGCCCGGTCCCGTTTCACCGAGGACGAGCTGTCGGTGGTGGTGCGGTTCCTCGCCGCGCTCAACGACGAACTGGCTCACACCAGACCCACGGACGGCTGACCGCGCCGCCGCGGACGCGTTCGGGCACCGGGTGGCGGGGGAAGGGGAAGGTGTCGTCTACCATCACCGAAAACTAACTCAATCATTGAGATTGTTTTCCGTTGAGAGACTTTCCTCCTTGGAGAACCATGCCCGCCACCCCGCGCCGCGCCCGATGGCCGCGACTGCTCCTGCCCGCCCTGCTGCTGATCGCCTGGCTCGGCGTGGGCGGCGCCACCGGTCCCTTCGCCGGACGCCTCGGCGAGGTCGCCACCAACGACCAGGCCGCCTTCCTGCCGCGCAACGCCGAGTCCACCGAGGTCATCGACGAACAGCGGGCGTTCCGGCAGGAGGAGACGCTGCCCGCCGTCGTGGTGTGGACGACCGACGGCGGCACCCGGGCCGGTGACCGGCAGCGGGCGGCCACGCAGGCCCTCGCCTCCCTCGACGGCGAGCCCGGTGTGGCCGGCCGCGCCTCACCCGCCCTGCCCTCCGAGGACGGGGAAGCCCTCCAGGGCGTCGTCCCGCTCAGACCCGACCTCGGCGACGGCCTCGCCGACGCCCTGGAGCGCGTCCGGGACGCCGCCGAACGCGTCCCCGGCACGACCGTGCACGTGGCGGGACCGGCCGCGAGCCAGGCCGACCTCTCCGACGCCTTCGCGGGCATCGACGGCCTGCTGCTCGCCGTGGCCCTGGTGACCGTGCTCGTCATCCTGCTGCTCGTCTACCGCAGCGTCCTGCTGCCGTTCGTCGTCATCATCGGCGCCGTCTTCGCCCTCGGTGTGGCCTGCGCCCTGGTCTACGTGCTCGCCGACCACGACGTGGTCCGCGTCGACGGCCAGGTCCAGGGGATCCTGTCCATCCTGGTCATCGGCGCGGCCACCGACTACGCCCTGCTGCTGACCGCCCGCTTCCGCGAGGAACTGGCGCTGCGCGCGGACCGCTGGGAGGCCGTACGGGCCGCGGTGCGGGAGTCGTGGGGCGCGATCGTCGCCAGCGCCGCGACCGTCGCCCTCGGGCTGCTCGCCCTGCTGCTGAGCGACTTGACGAACAACCGCGCGCTCGGCCCCGTCGGGGCCATCGGCGTGGCCTGTGCCGTGCTGACCTCCCTGACCTTCCTGCCCGCCGTCCTCGTCCTCCTCGGCCGCGCCGCCTACTGGCCCGCCAAGCCCCGCGCCGCCGACGCCGGGCACGGCGTCTGGGACCGCGTCGCCGGCCTGGTGGACCGTGCGCCGCGCAAGGTCTGGGCCGTCTGCCTCGCGGGCCTCCTCGCCGCCGCGGCCTGCTCCCCCGCCCTCACCTCCAAGGGCGTACCGATGGACGAGACGTTCGTCGGGGACGCGCCCTCCGTGACCGCGCAGCGCGTCCTCGGCGAGCACTTCCCCGGCGGCGCCGGCAACCCCGCCGTGGTCATCGCCGACGCCGACCGCCTGACGCAGGTGACGGCGGCCGCGCGGGGCACCGAGGGCGTCGCCTCGGCGGCACCGGTCACCGCCTCCGGCCGGCCCGGCGGAGGAAAGCCGCTGGTCGTCGACGGGCGGGTCCGCCTCGACGTCACCCTCCGCGACGCCGCCGACAGCGACGCCGCCCGCGACACCGTGGCCCGGCTGCGCACCGCCCTGCACGCCGTGCCGGGCGCGGACGCCGCGGTCGGCGGCTACACCGCCCAGCGGTACGACACCCTGCGCACCGCCGAACGGGACCGCACCCTCATCGTGCCGGTCGTCCTCGGCATCATCTTCGTCATCCTCGTCGCCCTGCTGCGTTCCCTGCTCCTGCCGGCGCTGCTGGTGGTCACCGTGGCGCTCAACTTCCTCGCCACGCTGGGCGTCTGCGCGCTGGTCTTCCCGCACGCGTTCGGCTTCACCGGCACCGATCCGTCCGTACCGCTGTACGGCTTCGTGTTCCTGGTCGCCCTCGGCGTGGACTACAACATCTTCCTGATGTCCCGGGTCCGGGAGGAGTCCCTGCGGCACGGCGTGCGCCGGGGCATCCTGCGCGGGCTCGTCACCACCGGCGGGGTGATCACGTCCGCCGGCGTGGTGCTCGCGGCGACCTTCGCCGCGCTCGGGGTGATTCCGCTGGCCTTCCTGGTGCAGGTCGCCTTCATCGTCGCCTTCGGCGTCCTGCTCGACACCCTGGTCGTGCGGTCCCTGCTGGTGCCCGCGCTCGCCCGGGACATCGGCGCGAAGGTGTGGTGGCCCGGTCGGCTGAGCCGGCGCTGAGCAGCACGTCCGTGTCCTCGGCCACGGTGTCGGAGGAGCCGGTCCACCCGCTGTCGCGGTCGCGGGGAACCAAGCGGAGCGACTCGACGCGTGCGCCGGGGCCGGCGATCGGGCAGCGGGCCTTCCGCGGTGCGGGGTGAGGTTCGGCCGGAGCCGTCAGGGGAACACGGTGCCGTGCACGAAGGGAGTCCGAGATGGCCGACGACGACTTCTACACACGTGATCGCCCGGACAACCCGGAGCTGCCGGAGGACCGGCCCCGGGGTGGCGGCCCGGAGGACGTCTCGCGCACCAGCGGAGGCCGACGGGGGAAGTCCGTGTGGCTCGCCGTCGCGCTCGTTGTCGTCGCAGTGGTCCTCCTGGCGTTCTGCATGCCCTGAGCAGCGACGGAGTCCGAGGCCTTCCCGCACGGCGCGGCCCGGGCGCCGCTCCGGCCGGTCGAGCGGTGACGGATCACCCGGTGCTCGGGGCGGACCCGCCCGCACTGCTCGGGCGCGGCCGGTGGGGCGGGCCCCCGGCGGGCAGGTGAGGGTCTCGGCGCCTCGGCGCATGGCCCGCGCCTCCCCCTGGGAGAGGCCGGTCTCCGGCAGACGGGTCCGCGACCAGCGGGCCGACCGCGTCACGTCCTGTTCGCGGGCGGGGTCGGCGCAGGGGGCTCGTCGGCACGTGCGCCGGCGGATGCGGACCGCGTGAACCGACGGGCCGCACAGCCCGCCGCCCGGACCACCGCGCGCGCCGATGCCCGCTCCGCCGGCCGCCCGGCCGCCGCCGGTCCGCGGCGTCCCGCGGCCGTGGCCGCGCACCCGCGGCGGCTCGTGGGCGAGGTGCGCCCCTCCGCTCGCGCCCTCTCCCCGCACCTGTGGGCGTGCTCGTCGAGGATGCCCGGGATCGGCCCGCTGCGGTCCACCCACCCGCGCCTCGACGCCGTCCCGCGGACCACGCACCTGCGACGGGGGCTCGCTGTCGGCGGTCACCGGATCGGCGTGGTGCGCTTCGACCGGCCTCGCGAGCTCGGGCACCGTGACCGGGTGCCCCTCGGCGGTCGGGCACGTCCGGATACCGGCGCGGAAGGCAGGGGCGGTTCCGACCGCGGTCCCGTGCCCGCCCCGTGCGCCGGGGCGGCGGAGCCGGATCGGGGCCGGACCCGCGGTGGCCCCTCGGCGGGTCCCGCGCGGCGGACACCGGGCCGCCGGCACTCGGGGGTCCGGGCGTTCGCCCGCCCGGCGCCGAAGGTGTGCCGAGTGCGGGCCCGAAACCATACACCGCCCGAGCGGAGGCGTCCAGTAATTCCCAATTGGCACATTTAGCCCGTTTTCGATAGCCGTCCGGTGGTACTCCGACACCATCCCGCCGCTCCGGCGGGATCCCCGGCCCCTCCCCCGGCCGGCCCCTCCGCGGATCCGCCAGGCCCGACCGGGACGGGACCGAAGACCACCACGGCCGATCGAGTCGCAGGGCACCCCTCCTCCAGAAGGACATCGGCAGTGAGAACAATGAGCACTGAGCGCCACCAGGGATCGTAAAAATGTCCGAGTCATCCGGATCTGTCCCCGCGTTGAACAACCGCACCCTCGGCACCTCGCCCGGCAGTCAGCTGGAAACGCCCGGTTACGACCGCGCCCGGATCGAACCGGCCATCGTGCATTTCGGAGTCGGGGGCTTTCACCGCGCGCATCAAGAGGTCTACTTCGACCAACTGGCGGAGCTGGGTTTCACCCGGTGGGGTGTGATCGGCGTCGGCATGAAACGGCGCGAGATGGGACAGGTCCTCGGCGCACAGGACAACCTCTTCACCGTCGTCCAGCGCGGGGCCGGCGACAGCACGGCCAAGGTCATCGGAAGCATGGCCGAGTACCTCCTGCTGGCCGAGGACCGGAAGGCGGTGCTGACACGGCTTGCCGACCCGCGCATACGGCTGGTGACGCTGACGATCACCGCCGACGGCTACCGGCTGCCCGCCGACCCCGGGCAGGCCCGTGACTCGGTGTTCGGCCTGATCGTCGACGCCCTGGAAGAACGCCGGCGCGCCCACCAGGCCCCGTTCACGGTGCTGTCGTGCGACAACCTGCCCGACAGCGCCGCCGCCGCGCGTGAGGCGGTCATGACCCTGGCCGGCCGGCGCGATCCCGCGCTGGCCCGGTGGATCGAGGAGCGGGTCTCCTTCCCCGCCAGCATGGTGGACCGCATCACCCCGGCCACCACGCTGGGGGACCGGGACGAGGTCGAGGAGGACTTCCAGGTGGGTGACCGCTGGCCGGTGATCACCGAACGGTTCACCCAGTGGGTGATAGAGGACGACTTCTGCAACGACCGGCCGCCGCTGGACCGGGTCGGCGCGCTGTTCGTGAACGACGTCGCCCCGTACAAACTCATCAAGAGCCGGCTGCTCAACGGCGCCCACTGCGCGCTGGGCTACGTGGGATACCTGGCCGGGCACCGCACCACCGACCAGGCCATGACGGATCCGGTCGTGGCCGCCTTCGTCGAACGCCTGATGCGCGAGGAGATCGCTCCCCTGCTGCCCGCGGACGTCCCCGGCATGAATCCGGACGAGTACTGCGGCACCGTGCTGGAGCGCCTGCGCAACCCCGGCATCGGGGACCAGCTCGCCAGGCTGTGCCGCCGGGGCTCGACCAAGATGCCCGACTACCTGCTGCCTTCCCTGCACGCCGCGCGCGCCCAGGATCGGCCCCGCACCCGGCTGCTCTTCGCCGTTGCCGCGTGGATGCGCTATCTGCGCGGGGTGGACCTCGACGGCGACCCGATCGACCTGCAGGACGCCCGTGCCGGAGAACTGCGCGAAGCGGCCCTGCGCGGCGGCGACGACCCGGGGCCCCTGCTGGCCTTCACCGACATCTTCGGCGACCTCGCGGACGACACCGTGAGCGTGGCCGCCGTCCGCCGGTTCCTCGCCGGCGGCTTCAGCAGTGGCAGGAGCCTGCGGTCCGCCATGCAATCGACGGCACGACCTGCCGAACGCCCCGTTCCCCCTGGAGCGCAGGAGACCCATGAGCATTCCGGACCTCACCCGAACCACGACGCTGCTGCTTGACGCCGACGGAACCCTGTTCCCGTCCGAGGAACCGGCGTTCGTCGCCTCCGCAGCGGTCACCCGGGACTTCGCCCGTCACTTCGGCCTGACGGGCGACTTCTCCCCCGAGCACCTGCGGCGCACCACCACGGGCAGGAACTTCCGCGCCACGGCCCGGGACCTCGCCGAACGCCAGGGGGTCCACCTGGACGCCGGTGAGCTGGAGAGGTGGGTGGAGCGCGAGAAGACGGAGGTGACCGCCCACCTGGGCCGGATGCTGAGGCCCGGGCCGGACGTGGTGGCAGCCGTGTCGGCACTGGGCCGCCGCTACCGGCTGGCCGTGGTGAGCTCCAGTGCCCTGACGCGCCTGGCCGCGTGCTTCACCGCCAGCGGCCTGGACGCTCTGCTGGCGGCCGACCGACGCTTCAGCGCCGAGGACAGCCTGCCCGTGCCGACCAGCAAACCGGACCCGGCCATCTACCGGTTCGTCCTGGACAGGCTCGGCATCACCGCCCGTGAGGCCCTCGCCCTGGAGGACTCCGTGACCGGCGCGGCGTCGGCGGTGGCGGCGGGCATCCCCACCGCGGGCATCGTGCAGTTCGTCCCGGCCGGCGAACAGGCCGCCCGCATCGAGGAACTGGGCCGCGCCGGGGCGGCCTGGGTGCGGCGGAGCTGGCGGGAGCTGACCCGCGACCTCACCGGCGACACGGCACTGGTGGCCACGTGACGGGCACCGGGCGACCGCGTGACCTCACCGTGCCGTCAGGTCGGCCGCGGCCCCGGCACGCCGGCCCGCAGGACCCCGGACCGCGGCGTCTGAACGGGTCCGCCGGGCCGCCTCGTCCGTCCCGCCGACGCCGCTCGATGCTCGGGTACCTGGTGATGCCGCGGCCCAAGGACGCGGTCAAGGCACTGCTGATGCCCTTCACCTTCGCGCTGGCCGTGGCCGCCGGCGCGCACGCGACGGAGCAGACCGTGCTGCGGGCCCTGGTGGTCTGGGGAGCCCTGGAGCTGCTCATCTACCCCGCCCGCTACCAGTGGAACGACATCCGCGGGTTCGTCGCCGATCAGCAGCACCCCGCCGAACGGGACCGCGGGCGGCTGCCGGGACCGATCGAGCGGGCCCGGGCACGCGTCGGCGCCAGTGGCGCGGTCGCGGTGGCACGCCTGCTGGTCACCGCGGCCCTGGCTCTGGCACTGCCCTCCCTTCACCTCACCGGCATTCTCGCGGGGGTGACCGCGGCGGTCTTCGGCGCGGCCTTCGCCTACGAGGCCCTGCGCACGCGGGGCACGGGGCGCAGCGGGACGGTGCCGCCGCCGGTCCGTCCCGCGGTGGTCGCCCTGTGGGTCGTCGTGGGCGCCGGTTACGCCGTCCGCGGCATGACCGGCCTCGCGCTCGTCGTCGACCTGGGCCGGCGTCCGGCCCTGGCGGTGTCGGCGACCGTGGCGCTGTGGGCGTTCGGCATCGCGTTCGTCACCAGCAGGTGGGCCCTGGAGAGCCTGGCGTTCGCCACGTCGGACCACGGCCGGCTGACCTGGACGGCGCGGGCCGAACAGGCCCGGGAGCACCTCCTGTCGCTGGTGCGCTGGCTGCCGTCGCACCCCGCCGGGGCAGCCCCGGCCGACTGGGCACCGCTGCGAGGCCGCACCTCGCCCGCCGCCCCGTGGAACGTGGCGGCGGTGGTCGCGGGGACGGCGGCGGCCGTGACGGGGGTGCTGCTCACCGCGCACGTCCCGGTGGAGCGGGCCGTGGCCGCCGCCGCGCTGGGCGCGGTCACGACCTCGGTGGTGATCCTCCTTCCGAGGGGGCGTCCCGCGGCCGTCCTCGCCGGCTCCGCCGCGCACCTGACACTGCTGTTCCTCACCGCGCAGCCGCGCCCGCCGGCCGCCCTGCTGCCCTGGTTGTCCCTGATGGCCGCCTACCTCACCTTCAGCAGCCGCTGCCCGAACACGATCGGCGCACTGCCCGCACGCGTGCGTTCCCTGGTGTCGGCCCCACTCGTTCCCCTCACCCGTGCGGTGGTCGGCCAGGCCACCTGGGAAGCCGTGCGGAGGGACGCCGATGGACCTCGATGACCTGCTGGGCCTCGCCCGGGACGCCGCTCGGGCGGGCGCCCGCACCGCCACCTCCTGGCGCGGGCGCGCCCATGGGCTGCTCGTCGAGGAGAAGGCCGGCCCCGACGACCTGGTCAGCCAGGCGGACCGGGACACCGAGCGCGCCATCCGGGCCGTCCTGGCGGAGCACCGGCCGCACGACACCGTCCTCGGCGAGGAGGAGGGAACCACCACGGGCCGCAGCGGAGTGCGGTGGATCATCGATCCGATCGACGGGACGACCAACTACCTCTACGGGCGTCCGGACTGGGCGGTCAGCGTCGCCGCGGCCGACGCCGACGGGGACCGGCTGCTCGCCGGGGTGGTGATCGAGCCCGTGCCGGGCCTGCTGACCGAGGCCCGGGCCGGCGCGCGCACCACGGCGAACGGCACGCCCACCGCCGTCCTGTGCCAGCACGACCTCGCCCGCGCGCTGGTGGAAGTCAACCTCGGCCGGCCCGAACAACGTCCCCGGGCGGGTCCCATGGTGAACGCCCTGCTGCCGCGGGTGCGCGACGTGCGCCGCGGGGGCAGCGCGGCAGCCGCCCTCGCCCAGGTGGCCACCGGCCGCGCGGACGCCCTGTGGGCCCCCGGGCTGCAGCCGTGGGACTGCGCCGCGGGTGTGCTGCTGGTGCAGCAGGCGGGCGGAACGGCCGGTGACCTGACCGGCCCGACGCCCGGGACCTGGCCGCGCAGCGGCGACGTCCTGGCGGCCCCGCCGGCTCTGTGGGAGTCCCTCCGGTCCCTCCTCGCCGTGGTGTACCCGCGGACCGGTGCGCCCCGGACCGGCCGCGCCGACACCGGTGGCGAAGGCCAGGGGCGCGCCGGTGCGGGACGACCTCCCGCACGGGAGCCGCTCCGGTTCGGGGGAGGCGACGGCCCCGGTCGGCACTGAGAGGTCGTTTTCTCCCGTTGTTTCATCCCGGAATCTGTGGCTGGTGTGGCTTGCGGGTCGCGCCAGGAGATGGTGTTCCCATTGGTGAGGCGGTGGGCCATGAGGTCGGTCATGGCGAGGTGGATCATGGCTTCGGAGCGGGCCGGGAGGGTTTCGTAGTCGCGGGCCAGGCGGCGGTGGAGCATCAGCCAGCCGTACGTGCGCGCCACGGTCCAGCGTTTGGGCAGCGGGGTGAATCCTCTGGTGCCGGGGGTGCGTTGGACGATTTCCCTGTCGATGCCGAGGGTGGCTGCGTGTTCGACGAGGTGTTGGCGGCAGCCGCCGTCGGCCTCGGGCGGCGCCCGAACGCCAGGGCCCGGCGGCGGCGCTTGGATCGCCAGGCCGCCAGGACCGGCTCGACCAGCTCCCAGCGGGCATCGGACAGGTCACTCGGATACGCACGACGTTCGCTCATGACCTGGATGTACCGCCGGCCGGCTGCGGGGGCGGGGTCGTTGCGGTGCGCCGGTAGGCGCTGGGGCTGATGCCGCGGGTTCGTTTGAACGCCGCACTGAACGCGAAGGCGTCGGAGTAGCCCACGGTGCGGGCAACCTCCGCGACAGTCATCGTCTCGCGCTCGGTCAGCAGGTCTGCCGCGAGCGCCATGCGCCAGCGGGTGAGGTAGGTCAGCGGTGGCTCGCCGACCAGGTCGGTGAACCGCTTCGCCAACGTGGCTCGCGACACTCCGGTCCGGGCGGCGAGCGAGGCAACCGTCCACGGCGCTGCCGGTTCCCCGTGCAGCAGGCGCAGCGCGCCGCCCACCACCGGGTCGCGCCCGGCGGAGTACCAGCCTGGCGGAGTTCCGCCGGGCCGGTCGAAGTACTCGCGCAGCGCGCACACCAGCATCCAGTCCAGCAGTCGGTCGAGGACGACTTGCTGGCCCGGTGTGTCGGCGGCGACCTCGGTGGCGAGGTGGTCCCACACGGGGTCGGGCCCGTCGCCGGATCCCACGCGCAGTACGACGGGCAGCGCGTCCAGCAGCCTGCGACTTATCTCGCCGCGCACCGGATAGGCGCCGACGACCAGGGTCGTCGTGTTCTCCCCGCCGGTGCCGGCGTCGTGCCAGCCGAGCCGGTACCGGGTCCCGCCCTGCTCGGGCGTCGAGCAGAACGCGCCGCACGCGACGGGGTCGGCCCGGGTGCCCACTTCGTCGACGAAGAGGAACGGCGCGGGGCCCCGCACGATCACCGTCTCGCCGATGCCCAGACGCTCGGGCGGGCGGTGCTCCGGCACGATCCAGCCGCCTCCGGAAAGGACGGTGCACAAGGTCAGCGGTGCGCCGTCCACGAAGTGCAGCGACCAGGGCGGGGACAGGGTCGAGCTGCCGAACAACGAGCCGTGGGCCCGCAATCCACGCAGTAGGTCGCCGAAAGCATCCACACGCCAAGGCTAGACGATCCAGACGATCACCCAGGTGATCTGGCGTATCACCTATGGAATCGTCCGGGTGCGTACCGTTGACTCGCTGTCATGAGCAACGACACCACTCTGGTCCTCGGCGCGACGGGCAACACCGGCCGGCGGGTGGCCGCCCGGTTGCGGCTGCGCAACACACCCGTGCGCGCCGCTTCCCGTTCCAGTCCCACGCCGTTCGACTGGTTCCACCCCACCGGCTGGGACCAGGTCCTGCGGGGCGTCACCGTCGCCTACGTGGTGCCCCCGCCCGTGCCCGGTCCGGTGCACGACTTCGTGGCGCGGGCCGAGGCCGCCGGTGTGCGGCGCCTGGTCCTGCTCTCCGGTCACGGCGCCGACGATTGGGGCGACTCCCCGTTCGGGCTGGACATGCGCTCGGCCGAGGACGCCGTGCGCGGCTCGGCGCTGGAATGGACCGTCCTGCGTGCCTCGAACTTCGCCCAGAACTTCGACGGGCACCCCTTCCGCGTCCCGCTGGCCGCCGGCGAACTGGCGCTTCCGGCGGGTGCGGTCCCCGAGCCGTTCATCGACCTCGAGGATGTCGCCGACGTGGCGGCCGCGGTACTGTCCGAGCCCGGCCGGCACGCCGGTCGAGTCTATGAGCTGACCGGGCCGCGCGGGCTGACCTGGGCGGAGGCAGTCGAGCTGATCTCCCGGGCGTCCGGGCGGCCCATCGTCTTCCGGCGCATTTCCCCGGCCGAGTACACCGCGATGTTGATTCGGGAGGGCTGGAGCGAGGACGAGGCCCAGCACCTCGCCGAGATGTTCGTGCTGCTTGAACGCGGGGTCGCCGCCTGGACGTCGGACGATGTCGCCACCGTGCTGGGACGCGCGCCGCGGACGTTCGAGGACTTCGTCCTGCGGGCCGCGGCAGCGGAAGCCTGGCGGTGCTGAGTCCCGCGGGTCCTTCGCCTGGCGTACTGGAGGACTCCGCGGGGCGGAGCACCGCGCGCCATCCTGCACATCCTCACCACTTGTCAACGCGTAACCGGAGCCATCGATGCATGCCCTGCTGGTCACCGCCAACCCGGATCCCCGGTCCCTGACGCATTACGTGCTGGGAAGACTCGAGGCAGCGCTTCAACCCGGTTCGGTCGAGATTGCCGACCTGTCCGAGGAGCGGTTCGACCCCCGGTTCACACCGGCGGATCGTCGGGCGTACCACGAAGGCGGCAACTATCCGGCTGACGTCATGGCTGAGCACCGTCGTCTTGAGCGTGCCACCGATCTCGTGCTGGTCTTCCCCGTGTACTGGTGGTCGATGCCTGCACTGTTGAAGGGGTGGATCGACCGTGTCTTCGTCAACGGCTGGGCCTTCGAGCACTCCCCCGCTACGGGCCTGCGGCCGAAACTGCAGAACCTCACCACCCATCTCCTCCCCGTCGCCGGCGACGACTCCGGTGCGTACGAGCGTCACGGATACGAGAGCGCACTGCGGACGCAGATCGAGCACGGCATCGTCGACTACTGCGGCAGCCGGCGCGGCTCCACAGCGTTCATCCACGAATCCGAACAGCTCTCCCCCGAGGCCACGGTGCGCGAGGTCGACCGTGCGGTGCGGACCATCAGCGAAACCATCCGCGCCCGCCTGAAGGAATGAGGCGAGTCGGACACCCGCTGAGGCTGTCCGGGAGAACACGACCGGGTGGCCGCACCGACGGTGTAGAGCTGCGCTGGAGTCTCCGTGTTCGCCGTCCGACGGCTCATCGCGCCGTAGGCTCCGTGCCCGTCGACCACCGAGGCCGATGTCCCGTTCGCGGCGACCTGGTTCTTGAAGCCCTGATCGACCAGGGCTTCGCGGACGCTTCCGCCGGCGTACTCGGCGACCTGGTCCAGCAGGACGATGCCCGCGGTGTTGTCGTCGGTGTTCGCGGCGAGGACGACGGCCGCGACGACCAGGCCGAGGGCGTCCACGGCAAGCCCCCGCTTGCGGCCGGGCGCCGCTTGGCCGGGTCGTGGAGGCGGGGACCCCGGCGGCCACGTGGACGCTCCGGGTGTCCAGGACCACCGGGGTCGGACCCTCCACTGAGATTGTCGGCGTGATGTCGCGAGGCTGACAAGCGATGGTTGTCGCGGTATGCCGGAAGTATGAGGTATCCGCAAGGCGGCGGCCTGACCGCCGAGCGGCGGGCGTTTCGCGAACGCATCCGCATGGAGGCGGCCGAGATGTTCGCCGAGGGACAGGACAATGCGACGGTGGCGAAGGAGCCGCGGGTCAGCGTGCGCTCGATGCAGCGCTGGCGCCGTTCCTGGCAGGAAGGCGGCCGACAGACCCTGCGCTCCGGGGGATCGGCTGCCCGCCCCAAGACGGGAGTGTCTGCGGAACGGTGTAACTCCGTTGGTTGATTTCAGTTGTTAGCGGTGCCGAGGGTGAGTCGGCCGTCGAACGCGATGTCGAAGGCGTTCAGGGCCGGCTTCCAGCGGCGGGTCCACGCCTTCGTGCCGGTGCCTTTCGGGTCCAGGCTCATGATCGCCAGGTAGACGCACTTGAGGGCGGCCTGGTCGGTCGGGAAGTGGCCGCGGGCCCGGACGGCCTTGCGGATCCTGGCGTTGACCGATTCGATCGCGTTGGTCGTGCAGATGATCTTTCGGATCTCCGCATCGAAGGAGAGGAAGGGCACGAACTCCGCCCAGGCGTTCTCCCAGAGCCGGACGACGGCCCGGTACTTCGTCCCCCACTTCTCCTGGAACTCGCCGAACCGCTCGGCTGCCGCGGCCTCAGTCGGAGCCGTGTAGACAGGCCGCAGGTCCTTCGCGAGCTTCTCCCAGTCCTGCCGGCCCGCGTAACGGAAGCTGTTCCGCAGCAGATGAACCACGCAGGTCTGGACCACGGTCAGGGGCCAAACGCGGGTCACGGACTCGGGAAGTTCCTTCAGTCCGTCGCAGACGACCATGAGGACATCCGCGACGCCTCGGTTCTTGATCTCGGTGAGGACGTGCTGCCAGTACTTGGCTCCCTCACTGCCGTCTCCGACCCACAGGCCGAGGATGTCGCGGGTTCCTTCCGCGGTCACGGCGAGCGCCATGTAGACGGGCCGGTTGGCGACCTGGCCGTCGCGGATCTTGACGTTCACGCAGTCGATGAACACGACCGGGTAGACGCGGTCGAGCGGACGGTTCTGCCACTCGGTCATCCGCTCGAGCACGCTGTCCGTGATCGTGGAGATCGTCTGCTTGGACACCTCGGCGCCGTAGACCTCGGCGAGGTGCGCGGAGATTTCTCCGTGAGTGAGGCCCTTCGCCGACAGCGACAGCACCATCTCGTCGACGCCGGTCAGTCGCCGTTGCCGCTTCTTCACCAACTTTGGCTCGAACGATCCGCTCCGGTCGCGCGGGACGTCGATCTCCACCGGCCCGACCTCCGTCGTCACCGTCTTCGACCGGTGCCCGTTGCGGTAGTTCCCGCTGCGGCCGTCCTCGGTCCGCTGGCCGTTCTCCCGGCCGAGATGGTCGGTGAGCTCGCCCTCCAGGGCTCCTTCCAGCACCAGTTTCGTCAGCTGGGCGAGGAGTCCTCCCTCTCCGGTCAGGGTCACACCGTCAGCCTTTGCCTGAGCCATCAGCTGGGCCACCAGAGACCTGTCCAGAGACGGCGCAGCCGTCTCCTCGTCCACTTCGGTGGTCGAACGCGTATTCTGCTTCACGGTCCTGCTCCCATCGGTCACAGCAGCCTTAACTGCTGCCACTTATTGGGGAGTTACACCGTTCACGCTACAGACCCAACGATGGGTTCGGGGTGCTTTCGAGAGGTCGCTTTCGTCTGCAATGCATTGTCATCGTCGGTTTTCTGCGGTGGACTGGTGTGGTGTTGATGAGGCTGCCGTTCCGAGTGGGGTTCAAGGGCTGGATGAGGTGACGGGTGGGGCTGGAGGCGGTTCGCGCCTGTTTCATTCCAGGACGCCTGATCGAGTCGCGTGCTTCCACGAGGCGGAACACACGCCTGGGCGCACTCGTCTGCCGGCGGTACATCCAGGTCATGAGCGAACGTCGTGCGTATCCGAGTGACCTGTCCGATGCCCGCTGGGAGCTGGTCGAGCCGGTCCTGGCGGCCTGGCGATCCAAGCGCCGCCGCCGGGCCCTGGCGTTCGGGCGCCGCCCGAGGCCGACGGCGGCTGCCGCCAACACCTCGTCGAACACGCAGCCACCCTCGGCATCGACAGGGAAATCGTCCACGCACCCCCGGCACCAGAGGATCCACCCCGCTGCCCAAACGCTGGACCGTGGCGCGCACGTACGGCTGGCTGATGCTCCACCGCCGCCTGGCCCGCGACTACGAAACCCTCCCGGCCCGCTCCGAAGCCATGATCCACCTCGCCATGACCGACCTCATGGCCCACCGCCTCACCAATGGGAACACCATCTCCTGACGCGACCTCGCAAGCCACACCAGCCACAGATTCCGGGATGGAACAACGAGAGCGACCTCCGAGATCGCCCCGCCCTCAGCCCGTCAGCGCTTCGCGCAGGAGCCACCGTGCCCTTGCCGCGCTCCCGGGTCCGTGGGGTGGCGGCCCGGCGAAGCGGTACCGCCGCTCGTCCCGGCCGGGCAGTCGTCACTCGTCGAGGGCGACCTGGGGTGTGTCGGGGAACAGGCGGGCGAGTTCAAGGGCGGGGTTCACTTCGGTGGCGAGGAGCAGGAGCCGCAGCGGCTGGGGGGCGAGGTTGGTCACCGTCGTCTTGCGGGGCGGACCCTCCCGTGACGGTTCCTCGAAGAGCAGGTGGAGGCCGGCGACGTCCATGAAGTGGGCGTCGTGCAGGTCCCAGATCAGCTCGGTCACATTCGGCGGGAGTCCGGCAGCGGCGGCACGGAGCGTGGGCAGGGTGGAATAGTCGATCTCACCGTGCACGGTGATGCGAGCGGTGGTGCCGTCAATCCGCATGGTGAAGTGCATGGGCGCCCCTTTCCAAGGGTGAGGAGCCCAAAGGCGAAGCGCCCCTTGGAAGGAACGGGCCGACGATGGCGGGAACCGGGTGCCCTAGAAGGGGGCGACTCCCGGGACCCGAAAGACCGGTACCCGCGGCGCCGGTCGGTCTCATGTCCGCCCATCATCGCACAGTGGGACCCGCGCGGCCCCGTGCGGAGGTGACCGCGGTCGGCGCGCGCACCGGCCGAAGGCACGGTTCGAGGCGGTCCGGCCGGTGGCCCGGGACAGCGTGCGGGCGGCCCTCGCCCCGGGGGAACCGGTGTCCCGACCCGGCCCCGCACGACCACCGGGACGCGAGGACACCGGGCCGGCACCCGCCGCGAGGCGCGCGCACCGCGCACGACGCAGCCCGCGAAGCGGCGAACGAAGAAGACGACCGCCCCACGGCCCCGCCGCACGGGTCGGGGATCGAGCCAGGCGCCGTCGACGGTGCCGAAGCCCCGGAAGGACACGATCAGTACCGGTTGCCGCGGGGATCCGGGGCGGGGCGCGGGACACCGGCCGGCTCCGACGCCGGCCTGGGGCTGCGATGCGGCCGGGGAGCTCGCATCCTGGAGATGGGGCATCGAACTGTCCAGCGGCGAGCACGGGAGGCGGAGAAGGCCATGGCGAAGGGCGGCAGCGAGCGCGAACAGATGGAGAAGGGCGACAAGGTGGTCTGGAGCAGCCACGGCAATGAGGCCGAGGGAAGGGTGGAGGCGAAGATCACTGAACGGACGGAGGCAGCGGGAAGAACGGTGGACGCCTCCGCGGAGGATCCGCAGTACGAGGTACGCAGCGAGAAGTCAGGCAGGTCCGCGGTACACAAGCCGTCCGCGCTGAGGAAGAAGAAGTGAGCGGCGTGCACGACGAAGAGCGCGAGGCGACCTGGGACGAGTTCCGCGAACTGGTGAACATGAAGCCCGCCCAACTGGAGGAGTGGCTGGCATCGGAGGAGTCGCAGGGCGCCGGGCAGCACAAGGACGGCGACGAGTCCACCGGGCATGCCTCCGGCCGTCGCATCCTGGAGATCCTGCGCACCAGGAAGGCCGACCTCTCGGACGACGACTACCGGCACATGCACAAGGTCGTCGGCTACGTCCGGCGACATCTCGCCCAGCGGCCGCCGGGCGACGTCCGGGACACCCGGTGGCGGTACTCGCTCATGAACTGGGGACACGACCCCTTGGCGTGACGCGGGTGGGGTGGTCGGCGTACTCGTCCCCGCTCGCTGCGGGGGCGTCGGCGAGCCGGCCGTGCGCGACGCGCCGGACGCCCGGGACGACCCCGCCGATCGAGAACCGGATCCGGTGAGCCCGCTCGCCCCGGATCCGGAGTCGGCAACGGTCGATCGGCACGGGGGAAGAGGAGCGCAGACCGCGAGGTCACAGCGGGAACGGCGTTGTTACGATCTTCGACATGCGTGAAGCGGACACCGCGGTCGGCGGTGAGGATGTACGCCGGGTCGTCCGCCTGGCCGTCGAGACCCTGCGCCGTGCGGACGCCCCGGACCTGGATTCCAGGGCCGGGACGCTCGAGTGGACGTGCCGGGAGACGCTCGAGCACCTGGCCGACGACCTGTTCACCTACGCCGCGCGGTTCGGGCTCGCCGAGCCGCCGACGTCCGCGCTGCTGCCCTTCAGGACGCGCAGCGACCGAAGCGGCGGGCCGGCCAACGTCATCTCCATCGAGCCCGACTCGGGCATCGAGGGGCATCTGCTCGTCCTCGAGGCGTGTGCCGGCCTGCTCGCGTCCGCCCTGCTCGCGGCCCCCTCGGACACCGTCGCGTATCACGTCTTCGGACCCTCGGATCCCGAGGGATTCGCCGCCATGGCCGTGGTCGAGACCCTGGTGCACACCCACGACGTCTGCCAAGGGCTGAACCTGGAGTGGTCACCGCCGGGAGAGCTGTGCGAAAGGGTCCTGGACAGGCTCTTTCCCCACGTCGCCCGCGGCTGCGACGCGTGGGAGACCCTGCTGTGGGCGACCGGGCGCACGGCCCTGCCCGACCGCCCGCGGCTCACCGAGTGGCGCTGGTACGGCACACGGCACGTGTGACGTACCGGTGGCACCGTCCCCGGCGCTGTGGCCGAGGACGCTCACGGGGCCGGGGCCGTGGTGGGCGGTGCCGCGGGCCGACCGCCCGGCTGCTTCGAAATCGTTGGACGTCCCTCGGTCCGGTCAGCGAGCATCTGCGGGTGACGAACTCAACCGATTGCCAGGGACCGTTCACGCGGAGCCCGAAACGGATCCGTTTTGTCGAGCTGTCCGGCGAGGTGATGTCCGCTCTGCTCGACGGGGACTTGTCCGCAGCCAGCAGGATGGCCGGGGTTTCGCTGAGCGAGTACTTCGTGACCGACAGAGCACGGTGGCTGTGGCGGTTCCGGCTCGGCCAGATGGCCGCCGATCCCGGTCGTGCGCGGTGGATGGCGCGGCAGGCGGTCGTCGGCGACAAGGGGCTGGTCGTCGGACACGCCGGGTTCCACGGACCGCCCGATGAGGCCGGCATGGTCGAGATCGGGTACTCCATCGCTCCCCCCTTCCGCCGCCGGGGATACGCCCGGTCCGCGTTGATCGAGCTGCTTCGCCGGGCAGCGGCCGCACCCGCGGTCACGACCGTGCGGGCGACGATCAGCCCCGACAACGTGGCGTCCCTGGCCACGATCTCGGGCTTCGGCTTCGTCGAGGTCGGGGAGCAGTGGGACGAGGAGGACGGTCTCGAACTCGTCTTCGAGGTCCCTGTCCGCCGCGTCCCGGTCGTCTGAGGGGATGTTTCGCGGCGGAACACCGGCTCTGACCGGGGCGTCCGTCGCGGTGGTCCGCCCGCGCCGCTCGTGGTCGTCCTCGCCGCCGGGCGCTGTCCGCGCCCTTCGACATGGCGCACCAGGCTCCTCTCGTGCGACCGGTCGCAAACGGTCGCTTGCCGCAAGCGACGGCGCGCTCGGGGGCGACCGGTCCGCCCTCGGGGGCGACCGGTCCGCCCTCGGCGGCGCGTCGGGGTCTCCCCTGGCGGCGCCGATCACCATCGCCCCGGTTTCCGTCCGCTCGGGCGGGCGCACGGGCGGGGACCCCCGGGATCCTTTCCGGGATCACCGTCGCCGAAGGCCGTGGCGGTGCTGCGGTTCAGTGGTGGCGCAGGGCGGCGAGGGTGGTGCCGGATCGGCCGGGTCTGCCGGCATCCGGGCGACGAAGGCGTCCACGTCCAAGGTGAGCGCGTCGTCGGTGGCCGCCCCTCTCCCATCGTGATCGCGCCCCCTCGCGGGCGACCGGCCTGGGCTCAGGTGCTCAGTGGTAGGCGTGAACGACGGCGTGGCCCGTGCCGCGGCCGAACACGAGTGGGCAACCGGCCGGACCGCGGACCCCGTTGCCCTCGTCACCGCGATCCGCGGCACATTCGCCTTGCGGCGAGCCCTCCGCACGATCCGTGACGGCGACGGGGAGGAACTCGCGAACGGCCTGGCCGACCACCGGCGAAGCACATCGGCACCCCGTTCATCGAGCACTTCGCATCAACAGCAACCCGGTGAACCTGTACGGTCGCAGCACTGGTGTGCCCCGGACAGCGGCCGGGTGCCCCCGGTGGCGGAGGAACGGCGGCGAAGGGTGCAGACGACATGACGTTCACACGCTGGGAGGACCGGTCCGTCATCGTGACCGGGGGCACGCGGGGGATCGGGCTCGGCATCGCCGAACTCTTCGCCCGGCAGGGCGCCGCCGTGCTGCTCACGGGCCGGAACGAGGAGACGGCCCGCACGGCGGCGGACGGCCTCGCCCGGATCACCGGCGGACGGGTCGCGGGCATGGGCGTGGACGTGCGGCGGCCCGAGGAGATCGAGCGGATGGCAGCCGAGGCCGAACGGCGGTACGGCGGGATCGACGTGCTGTGCGCCAACGCCGGGATCTTCCCGGAGCGTCCGCTGCGCGAGCTGACCGCCGAGGACGTGGACGAGGTCCTGGACGTCAACCTCCGGGGCTCCATCCTGTCGGTGCGGGCCTGCCTGCCCGCGATGGAACGGGCCGGCCGCGGCCGGATCGTCCTGACCTCCTCGATCACCGGCCCGACGACCGGCTACGCGGGGTGGTCCCACTACGGGGCCAGCAAGGCGGGACAGCTGGGCTTCCTGCGCGGCGCGGCCCTGGAGCTGGCGCCGTACGGCATCACGGTCAACGCCGTCCTGCCCGGGAACGTCCGCACCGAGGGGCTGACCGACCTCGGGCCGGACTACCTGCGCCGGATGACCGGCTCCATCCCGCTGGGCCGGCTCGGCGAGACGGCCGACATCGCACACGCCGTGCTCTTCCTCGCCTCCGACGAAGCCTCCTTCGTCACCGGTCAGTCCCTCACCGTCGACGGCGGCCAGACCCTCCCCGAGTCCCTGGACGCCTTCGCTCCCCCCGCCACCCCCTGACCTCGGCCGGAGAACCGCCCGGCCTTCGGGGCCCGCCCATGGGGCCGGGCCCGCACGACCCGGCCCCGACGCATCCGGAATCATCCCCTCGTGCCGGGTGCGGGCCGCGGGAGCGGCAGCGCGACAGCCGGCTGCGCGCCTTTGTCCCCTGCGGGACAGCCTTGGAACACGGCCCGGCCCACGCTCAGCCGGGGACCTCTCAGCGGGGCGCCCCCGCTCCCCCCGTCACGGCCTCGCGCCACAGTGCCGGGATCGCCGGCGCGCCGGGCAGCGCGGCATCGTGGACGAGGCCGCACCGGACGACGCCCGCGGCGCGGGTGAAGGAGAGGTACCCCAGCCGGCCGCCGTAGAGGTCGCACATCAGCGACGCGGCGCTCAGCCTCGCGTCGAAGCAGGTGAACCCGGTGGGCAGGGTGACGCTGCTGACGACCAGCGGAACCTCCCTCGCGCCCAGCACGGCAGCGGCGGCGCGGTGTCCCAGCGCCGCGGGGAGAAGCCCCAGCACGAGGCGGGAGGTGTCGCGGACCCGGTGGCCGCGCAGCGCCCGGGTCTGCCTGTGCACGGAGCGCAGGGCCTGCTCCAGGCCGGGGAGGTGACAGGGGAGCACGAGGCGGTGCGCGGTGGCCAACGTGCCCGGGGCATACCGTTGGTGGTCCTGGCGGAAGGACATCGGCAGCAGGACCGGCAGCTCGGGGGCCGGGTGCGGGGTCCTGCGCAGCGCGCCGTGCCAGCGTCCGAGCGCGCCCGCCAGACCCGCCAGGCAGACGTCGTTGACGGTTGTGCCGTACCCCTTCGCCAGCTCGCGCAAGTGGGATTCGGGCACGTCCGCGCAGACCCACCGGGTCCGGTTCGACGGTGCCCGGCGCAGGACGTCCCAGCCCTTCGCCGGGCGCAGCGCGGCCAGGCAGGACCGTCCGGCGAGCAGCGCCCCCGTCACGGTGGGCGGGGCCGCGCGGTGAGGCCGGGGGCCTTCGACCGCCCGGTCGGCCAGGAGGGCGAGCAAGGCGTGCGCCGCACCCACTCCGTCCTGGAGGGCGTGGTGAACGCGGTAGACGACACGGAAACCGGGCCTTCCCGGGGCGTGCAGCAGCCACACGTCCCAGGGAGGGTGCGGCGGCCGGGGCAGCGGCTGGTCCGGGAGTGTCCGGGCGGCCGCCGTCATGGTGCCGTCGTCGGGGCAGACGACGTGACGCACGTGCGCGTCCTGACGCAGCGGTTCCCGCTGCGAGGTCCACCCGTACCGGCCGGGCGGGGGCGGCAGCGAGCGCAGCGACGCGTTGGAGGACGCCCGCCGCAGCACCCGCGCGGCGAGGCGCTCGGCCGGCGGCGCCGGGCCGTCGAAGTCCAGCACGAACCCGCAGGCGGTGCCGTTCCCGAGGAAATAGCGGTCGGCCGGCCCGGTGGTCCGTCCACTGCGCGTGGTCAAGCGTGCCTTCCTCGGGGGTGACGGGCTGCGGCCGGCCCGGTCCGGCAAAGGCCCGGGTGCGTGCGGCGGCGGGGCCGGTCAGGGCCCGGTCCCCCCGCGTTCCCGGGCGCGGGGGCCCAATCCGTGGGGCGCCGGTGCCCGGCGTCTTGGTGGCGACTGCGCGGACCGCGCGGATCCGTCGCCGTCACCGGCTCGGATCCTCCCCCAGGGTGATCATCTCGTCGATCTCCGTGGCCCGTGCCCTCTCCTCGGCGGTGAACCGTTCCGCGTCCAGGGCTTCGGCGATCTCGTCGTCCTGGCGCATCAGCCGGTCCAGGTCGCCGCCCCGTACATCCCCGTCGCACAGGTCGGCGAACGCCTCCCGGACCTCGGGGCTCCACAGCCCGATGTCCCTGACGCAGGGCGCGATCCTGGAGAACAGCGCCCGGCGGAAGGCCCTGAGGTAGCCGCTCTCCTCCGCGATGCGGACGGCCGCGGTGCGGGACACCCCGAAGTTCTCCAGCACGTCGGTTCCCCGCAGCCGGTGCCGCATCAGGTGGCAGCCCTCGATGACGAACTCCTCCCGCTCGGCCAGCTCGTTCGCGCTCAGGTCGCGGTAGTGGTCGCGCAGGGCCATGCGGCCGAAGGCGACATGGCGGGCCTCGTCCTGCATGACGTAGGCGAGCAGGCGCCGCGGAAGGGGCTTGGCCGTGCTGTCCCTCAGCAGCCCGAACGCCGCCAGCGCCAGCCCTTCGACGAGGACCTGCATGCCCAGGTAGGGCAGGTCCCAGCGGGAGTCGCGCAAGGTGTCGTCCAGCAGGGTGCGCAGACTGCCGTCGACCGGGTAGGTCAGGCCGATCTTCTCCCCCAGGAAGCGGGAGAAGATCTCGACATGGCGGGCCTCGTCCATGGTCTGGGTGGCCGCGAAGAACTTGGCGTCGAGGTCGGGCGTGCTCTCCACGATGCGGGCCGAGCAGATCATGGCGCCCTGCTCCCCGTGGAGGAACTGGCTGAACTGCCAGGCGGCGAAGTGCCGCCGCAGCTCGCTTCGCCGTTCGGGTCCCAGGCGTTCCCAGTACGGGGTGCCGTACAGGGGGAGCGCCTCGTCGGGGGTTCCCAGGGGGTCGGCGGGGTCCACTTCGGTGTCCCAGTCGATCCGGCGTACGGCGTCCCATTGCCGGTCCTTGCCGCGCTGGTAGAGCGCGAGCAGCCGTTCGCGTCCGTCGCCGTACCGCCAGGAGAAGGTGGTCGCCGCGCCGGCGGGCACCGTCCAGTGGCCGGCCGCGGACGGGGGCGGGGTGGGTGATGTCACGAGCGCCGTCCTCCTTGCGGTGTCACAGCGGTTGGTCGACGTGGTCGGGGGTGTAGCGGACGGACCGGGCGTAGGCGTCCAGCAGTCCTTGCAGGGGCTGTTCGGGGAGGCCGGGTTTCCACAGTTCCACCGCCATCTCGCCGTGGTAGAGCATCGGCCAGCGGACGTACAGCCGCCGGTCCGCGGGGTCGTTGACGGCGCGCGAGCGGGCGACGGTGTCGGCGGCCACGTCGGCCATCAGGTCGGTGCCGCAGCCGAAGCCGTAGGGGTACAGCTCGCGGTTGGGCGGTAGCGACTCGATCACCGCGGCGTCGGCGTGGCCGACTCCCACATGGGCGTGCACGCCCCCGCGGACGAGGGGGGCCGTGCGCTCGCCGTCGGGGTCCACGACCCACCGCCCGCCCGCCGACCGCCCGAGCCGGACCGTGGGCACGGAGGAGAGCAGGGCGCACACCTCCCACGCCTCCACCGACGGGCCCTTGGGGGCGAGGCCCTGCGGGGCGAGGACCCGCAGGCGGTCGCCGCGGCTTCGGGGGTGGAGCACGGTGACCTCGTCCTCGCGCAGGTCCCGCTTGTCGACGTCCCAGCTTCCGGAGGCGGTGACCACGACGGCGTCGAGGCCGGGGTCGTAGAGGAACAGCATGCCCTCGCTGAGCCGTTTCCAGCCGAGGTACTCGCGGTACAGGCAGGCGAGGCCCTCCGAGACGTAGCGGTCGATGCGGACCGGTTCGGGGAGCAGGCCGAGCCGGCCCATCCGCCGCCCGGCCGCCGCCAGGTGCCCCGGTGCCGCGCAGGCGGCCCAGGCGGTGGCGGGCAGGGCGTCGGGGACCACGTCGTAGCGGTCGCCGACGTCCTGGGCGCAGCCGGCGGTGACCAGCCGGTCCCGGATCCGGTCGGCGAGCTGCCCGGTCTCCGTGGGGTGGCCGCCTTCCAGGGTGAACAGGGTGGCCTCCCGCCCGTCGCCGCCGACCAGGACCACGCGGGGGGCGGCGGTCCGCGCCATGACGGTCCGTCCGGTCTCGACCGCCTCGGTGTGCGGCAGACCGGCGAGGCGCTCGGGGACCTGGGCGATCACCACCGTACGGCGGGAGCCCACCCGCAGCCCCAGCTCGCCGCAGATCCGGGCGCTCAGCGGAGGGCTCTCCTCGGGTACCCGGTCGGGCAGGGGCCGCGGGCCGGCCGGGATGTGGGTGACGATCAGCAGCAGGTCGACGTCGCCGTGCGACGACTCCACGACGGTGTGGCCCTGCTCCTCGAAGGCCGCGGTGAGCCGGCGGACGAAGACGCCCAGCGCGGTGTCGTCCGGGTGGGGCCGCCCGGCGACCTGCACCACCAGCGGCCGCCACCAGGGCAGTTCGTCGAGTTCGACCGCCGGTCGCTCCGGCACGCCGGTCATCGGGTGCCTCCCGCCACCAGCGGCAGGACACGGCGGGCCAGGTCGTCCAGGCAGCTCGCCGCCATCAGTTCCAGGGCGGGGATGTTGCAGCCCAGGGCGCGGTCCACGGCGACGGAGAGTTCGACGACCATGAGCGAGTCGAGTCCCAGCTGGTCCAGCTTGCAGGTGCGGTCGACGCGCTCGGGGGTGGTCTGCGCGACCTCGGCCACCAGGGCCGCCAGTTCGTCGGCGACCGCCTTCGCGGCCTCGTCGTCGGGGAGCGCGGCGAGCCGGGCGCGCAGCGCCTCGGCCCGGCTCACCCCCGCGCGGCCGGCGGCCTGCCGGCACGCGGCGAAGGCGGGCCGGTTCAGCCCGGCGAGCAGTTGCCCCATCGTCTCCCAGTCCACCCGGCCGAACACCCCGACATCGGGCCCGTGACCGATCTGCCGCTCGAAGGCCTCCCAGATCTCCGCGGGCGTGACGGAGCCGAACCCCATGCGGTGCAGCGTCTGTTCGAAGCCGGTCCGGACGACGAAGCCGGTCTCGGCGACGCCGCCCAGGGCCTGCGCGGTGCCCGGCAGGCCGCGGGCGCGGCGCTGCCGGACCAGGGCCTCCAGGTAGGCGTTGGCGGCGACGTAGGCGCCCTGGAGCCTGTTGCCGCCGAGGGCGGCCACCGAGGAGAACACGTGGAAGAAGTCCAGCTCGCGGTCGGCGGTGAGGTCGGACAGTACGGCGGCGCCGCGCACCTTGGGGTGCAGGACGGCGTCGAGGCGTTCGGCCGTCAGCTGGGCGAGCGGGGCGTCGTCCAGGACCATCGCCGCGTGCAGGACGCCCCGCACCGGGTGCCCCGCCTCGTCCGCGTCGGCGAGCGCCCGCCGCATCGCCTCGCGGTCGGCCGCGTCGGCGGCGAGTGCCGTCACCTCCGCTCCGGCCCGCGTGAGCCGCTCCAGCAGCGCCGGTGCCTCCGGGGAGTCCGCGCCGCGCCGCCCGACCAGGATCAGGTGCCGGGCTCCCCGGTGCGCCAGACGCTCCGCCAGCGCCGCCCCGAGTCCGCTCAGCCCTCCGGTGACCAGGTAGCCGGCGGTCGGGTCCAGGGCCGCCGTCCGCGTCGGCTGTTCCACCGGGACCGGCTCGCCCAGTTCGATGACGATCTTCCCCAGGTGCCGGGAGTGGCGCAGGGAGCGGAACGCCTCGGGGAGGGTGTCGGCGGAGTGGACCTGGTGGGGCAGCGGCCGGTAGCGGCCCTCGGTGACACGGCGGCACAGTTCGGTGAACTCCTCGGCCGCGGTCTGCGGCAACTGCTCGGGCAGGGTCGCCACGTCGACGCCGAAGTAGGCGATGTTGCGCCGGAAGGGCCCGAGGAGGAGGGGTGTGTTGGCGTAGAGGTCCCGCTTGCCGAGTTCGACGAACCGGCCGCCGGGGCTCAGGCACTCCAGGCCGCGCGCGATGGCCTCGCCCGCGAGCGAGTTCAGCACCACGTCGACACCGCGGCCGTCGGTCAGCGCGCGGACGTCCTCGGCGAAGCGCAGGTCCCGCGAGTTCAGGACGTGCCGGACACCGAGCATCCGCAGCAGGTCGCGTTTGGCCGGCGTACCCGCGGTCGCGACGACCTCGGCGCCCACGGACCAGGCGTACTGGAGGGCGGCCAGGCCCACTCCCCCGGCCGCTCCGTGGACCAGCACCCGCTCGCCGGGGCGCAGGCGGGCCAGGCGCTCCAGCCCGTACTGGACGGTGAGGAAGACCGCGGGCAGGGTGGCCGCCTCGGCGAAGGACATCCCCTCCGGGATCCGGCCCACCTGCTCGGCCCTCAGGACGACGTGGGAGGCGAACCAGCCGACCCCGCTGCCGAAGACGCGGTCCCCGGGGGCGAGGGCGGTCACTCCCGCTCCCACGGCGACCACCTCGCCGGCGCCCTCCAGTCCCAGGGCGGGGCCCTGGAGGCCGGGTACCGGCTGGTCGTCCGGGATGAGTCCGGTGGCGAGCATGACGTCGCGGTAGTTCAGGGCGGCGGCCCGTACGGCCACCAGCACCTCGCCGGCGGCGGGGGCGGGGAGGTCCTGCGGTTCCCACACCAGCCGGTGGGCCATGCCGGGGTCGCGCAGGCTCAGCCGGTATCCGTCGGCCTGTCGGCGGACCGGCGGCGCGGCCGTGGTGAACCGGGGGACGAAACGGCCCGCGCCGGTCAGGACGATCTCCCGTTCGGGCCCCGGGTCGTGCAGCTCCGCGAGGAGCCGGGCCGCGTCCCGGCCGGGGTCGTCCGAGCGTTCCAGCGAGATCATCCGCACCTCGAGGGCGGGGTACTCGCTGGCGACGGTGCGGCCCAGTGCCCACAGGGCGGCGGCCTCGGGGCTCCGGGGGCGTTCCGGGGACGGGAGCAGTCCGGTCGGGGGCAGGACCAGCCACAGGGCGGCTTCCCGGCGCTCGTCGAGGGCGGCCGCCGCGTCCCGGACGTGGCAGGCGGCGCGGGTGATGGCGGCGGCCGGGTCGGCCGCCGGACCGGTCTCCTCCAGCAGCAGGGCCAGGTGCACGGGGGTGTCCGGTTCGCGGGGCACCGCCGCGAACCGGTCGGGGCCGTCAAGCGGCAGGGGCCGGGTGCCGAGCGCCTCGGCGAGCCGGCCCGGCAGTGCGCCCGGGGCGGTCGCCGCCACCAGCCACCGGCCGGCCGGCTCCGGTGCCGGGGCGGGGGCGGGCGGCGGGCAGGCGGGGGCGGCCGCGCGCCGGGCGAGGATCACCGAGTCGCTCGCGCGCTCCGCGTCCGGTGCCTCGCCGGTGCAGGCCACGGCGTCGAATCCGCACGCGGCGAGCAGGTCCTTCCACTGCCCGCGGGTCAGGAGGGGGGAGTCCTGCCGCAGGTGGGTGTCCGTGTAGTCCCAGTAGTCGTCCAGCACACCGAAGAAGGTGGACACCCAGTCGCTGTCGTGGCTCTCCAGCGCGAGCAGCATGCCGCCGTCGGCGAGGAGCCCGGCGAGCCGGCCGGCGGCGGCGGTCAGGTCCTTGGCGGTGTGCAGCGCGTTGGCGGCGATCACCAGGTCGAACCGGCCGGCGGGCAGGTCCTGTTCGGCGGGGTCGCGGTCGAAGTCGAAGGTGGTGTACTCGACGAAGTCGTACGCGGCGAAGCGGGATTTCGCCTTCGCCAGGAAGCCGGCCGAGCGGTCGGTGAACAGGTAGCGGGTGCGTTCGGGGGGCAGTACGGGCAGCAGCGCGCCGGTCATTCCGCCGGTGCCGGCGCCGACTTCCAGGACGCGCAGCGGCCGGTCGGCGGGCCAGTGCCCGGCCACGGCCTCCAGCAGCTTCCCGGCGTAGGCGTTGTGCAGGCGCAGGTGGGGGGCGTTGCCGTAGAGCTGGGTGAGGAGGTGCTGGTCGGCGTCGCCGAAGAGGACCTCGCGGGGATCGTCCTCCCCCCGCAGCAGCCGGGCGAGCCGCAGCCCGCAGCGCAGGCCGGGCAGGGTCAGGGTCAGCGCGTCGGGCAGGTCGGCCAGGAGGGGGCGGATGCGTTCCAGCGGGTCCGTGGCGGTCGCCCGTCCGGTGAGCCGCCAGTGATGGGGGGCAGTCCGCTCGGCGAGGCCGTGCGCGCACATGGTCGCGGCCAGCCGGCGGAGGTAGGGCCGGTACTTCGGCAGCGCGCCGGCCGCGCACAGGTCGTCGAGTCCGAAGTCGGCCCTGTCCGGCAGGAGCGTCTCGACGGCGCGCCGGGCGAAGAGCGCCGCGATCTCCCCGGTGCGGGCGGTCACCTGCTCGTAGCGGTCGTCGATGCGCTCGCGCAGGCGGGCCCGGGCGGGGGCCGTCTGCGCCATCAGCTCGGCGGGGGCGGGCAGCCGCACCGGTGCGGTGTCCTCGCGCGGGGCCGCCCGGAGCACGAGTTCGCGCACCGCGACGGCGGTGTCGCCGTGCTGGTCGAAGCGGCGCAGCCGGCAGCCCTCCAGCTCCATGCAGACCCGGCCGTCCCGGTCCGTCAGCGACACGTCCCAGACGGCTTCCCGGCCGCCGGCGCGGACCAGTCGCAGGTGCAGGTGGCCCTCGGCGGCCGGCGGGTGCCACCGGCGTACGGCCGTCAGATGGGCGGGCAGGAAGAGGGCCCGGTCGGTCAGCTCGGCCAGGAGCGGGGCTCCGGCCTGGAGGGCGCCGTCGGTCACCACCGGGTGGGCGAGGTAGCCGTCCATGCTCTGCCCGGTGCGGTAGGAGGCGAGCAGTTCCCCCTCTCCGAGCCGGAACTCGGTGAGGACCTGGAAGGCGGGACCGTGGGTGATGCCGCTGGCGACCAGGGCCTGGTAGTGCGCGGCGGCGGGCACGGGGTCGGGGCGGAGGCGGGCGCGCAGCGCGGCCAGGTCGAGGGGGGCGGGCTCCGGCCGCAGCAGGCGGCGTACGCGTCCTTGCGCGTGGTGCTGCCAGGGGCCGTCCGCTCCGGTGCGGCCGGCGATGGTCACCGTCCCGGTCCGCGGTTCCAGGCCGGTCTGGAGCAGCAGGTCGTCGGTGCTGTCCTCGCCGGGCAGGACGCAGGCGCTGGTGACGGAGAGGTCGGTGACCTCCAGTGCGGCCGTGTCCAGGATCCGGTGTCCGGCGGCGAGGGCGGCCTCCAGGTATCCGGTGGCTGGGAGGACGGGGGTCCGGCCGACGCGGTGCTCGGACAGCCAGGGGCTGCGGACCGTGCTCAGCACGCCGTGCCAGGCGGGTCCGGCCGTGACGGCGCGCTGGCCGAGCAGCGGGTGCAGGGACACGCCGTCGCTGGCGATGCCGGACCACCAGCTCGGCTCGGCGTCCCAGTGCCGTTCGCGCTGCCACGGGTAGGCGGGCAGCTCCACCGGCGGTACCGGCCGGGGGAAGTGCGCGCCGGTGTCGACCGCGGCGCCGGCGGCCAGCAGGTGGGCGACGGTCGTCCTGAGGGCTGCCGGGCCGTCGGCCCGCCGGGTGCCGGTCCTCACCACCGCGGCGGGCGAGGAGGCGTCCTGGGTCAGCCGGCGCAGATAGGGGCCGAGGACGGGGTGCGGGCCGATCTCGACGAAGACGTCGAAGCCCTCGGCGGCCAGCGCCTCGACGGCCAGGGCGAACCGCACGGGTTCGCGGACGTTGCGCCACCAGTACGCGGCGTCCAGCGGGAGGGCGTCCAGGATGCCGCCGGTCACCGTGGAGGCGAACGGCAGCGCGGGCTTCGTGGACGGCACGTCCGCCAGCGCGGCGAGCAGGGTGTGCCGGATCGGGTCCATGGCGGCGCTGTGGAAGGCGTAGTCGAGATCCAGTTCGCGCGCGAACACCCCGCGCTCCTGGAGGTGTTCGCCCAGGAGCGCCACGTCGGCGGCCCGTCCGGCGACCGTGGTGTCGTTCCCGCTGTTGACGCCGGCCAGTTCCAGCCGACCCTCGTGGCGGGCGAGTTCGGCCGTCAGCTCCTCCTCGGACAGTCCGACGGCCGCCATGCGTCCCGTGCCGGCCGTGGCCTCCTGGGCCCTGCTCCGGGCGGCGACCACCCGGGCGGCGGACGCCAGGTCGAGCGCTCCGGCGACGCAGGCCGCGGCGATCTCCCCGACGCTGTGCCCGACGACGGCCCCGGGCCGCACCCCGTGTGCGCGCAGCACCTCGGCCACACCGAGCTGATAGGCGAACAGCAACGGCTGCGCCACCTCGGTGGAGCGCAGCCGCCGCGCGTCGCCCGCCGCCATGGCGTCGACGACCGACCATCCGAGCAGCTCGTCGAGGACGCCCGCGACGCGCTCCACGGCCTGCCGGAAGACGGGCTCGGTACGCAGCAGCCCGGCCCCCATCCCGGGCCACTGGGAGCCGTTGCCGGAGAAGGCGAACGCCACCCGGCCGTGCGCCACCGCCCTGGCCGTGGCCGAACCCGGCGCCGGGCGTTCCCCGCGGGCGGCCGCCAGCAGGGCGGACGCCGCCTCCTGCGCGGTGTCGGCCAGCACCACGGTGCGGTGGTCGTGCCGGGCCCGGCGGCGCGTCGTGGTGTGGGCGACGCCGTAGAAGTCGCTCGCGCCGGATGTGCGCAGTCTCTCGGCCAGCCTGCCGCACGCCTCGGCGAGAGCGCCCTGGCCGCGGGCGGTGACCATGACGGGCAGCGGGCCCCCGGCCGCCGCCCGGGGGGCGGGGGCGGACGGGGCGGGGCCGAGCAGCACGTGCGCGTTGGCGCCGCCGAAGCCGAAGGAGTTGACGCCGACCACCGCGTCGGAGGACAGCTCGACACGGTGCGGCCGGACGGTGGGGGTGAGGTTGAGGTCGGGGAAGCCGATGCGCGGGTTCAGCGGCTCGGCGTGCAGGGTGGGCGGCACCAGGCCGTGCCGCAGCACCAGGATGGCCTTCAGCAGGCCGGGCACCCCGGAGGCCGGCTCCAGGTGCCCCAGGTTGGTCTTCACCGAGCCGATGGGCAGGGGGCCGACGGTGCGCCGGGAGCCGAGGGCGCGGCCGATGGCCTCGCATTCGACGGGGTCGCCGATCGCGGTGCCGGTTCCGTGGGCCTCCAGGTAGACGAGGCGGTCGGGGTGGACCGACGCCGCCGCGTAGGTGGTCGTCAGGAGGTTCTGCTGGGCCTTCCCGCTCGGCAGGGCGATGCCTGGGGTGCGGCCGTCGTTGTTGGCGCCGCTGCCGAGGATGACCGCGTGGACCCGGTCGCCGTCGGCCAGGGCGTCGGGCAGCCGCTTGAGCAGCAGCAGGCCGCCGCCCTCGGAGCGGACGTAGCCGTCCGCGTCCGCCGAGAAGGCCCGGCACCGGCCCGTGGGCGACAGCATCGACGCGTTGGAGAACCCGGCGAACACGCGGGGGTCCAGCAGGATGTTGACGCCGCCCGCCAGGGCCAGTCGGGCACGGCCGGCGCACAGGTGCTCGTAGGCCCGGTGGACCGCGGTCAGTGCCGAGGAGCAGGCGGTGTCGAGCGCGAAGCTCTCCCCGTGCCAGTCCAGCAGGTGCGAGACGCGGTTGGCGGTGTTGGCCAGGGCCAGGCCCGACATCGAGTGCACGTCGCCCATGGCGGGCCTGGCCTGCGCCAGGCGGCTGAAGTCGTGGCCGGAGCAGCCGACGAAGACCGCGCCGTCGGATCCCGCGCAGCGCGCCGGGTCCACGCCCGCGTCGTCCAGCGCCTCGACCGCCAGCTCCAGCAGCAGCCTCTGCTGCGGGTCCATGTGCTGCGCCTCCCGGGGGGAGATGCCGCGGAAGTACTCGCAGTCGAAGCCCCGGACGTCCGGCAGGAAGCCGCCGGCCACGGTGTAGGTCCGTCCGGGCCGGCGCCGGCCGCCGTCCAGGAAGTCCGCCGGGTCGAACCGGTCCGGCGGGACCTCCCCGATCAGATCCTCTCCCTTGACCAGAGCGGTCCAGAGCCCCTCCAGGTCGCTGATGCCGCCCGGCAGTCGGCAAGCGGTGCCGACGACGGCGACGGCTTGGTCCAGCTCGGCCATGGAGCTCCTCGCGGTGAATTGTCGGAAGGTCGGAAGAAGACCCCTTGGGAGTCTCCAGCGCCCGGCGGATCAGGAGGAGCACGTTCACTCGAATGGCCCATACCACCACCCATTAGGGTGGCTCTCAGGTGATTTCGCCCCGACATCGGGACGTATGCGCTATGGCTGCGGTGCGGTACGGGTCGCGGCCACCCCCTCCACCCGCCTGCGGGACGGCGTGGGGCGGGTCCGGCCCGGTGCTCCGGTACGACTCGACGGCCGCACCCGGCCGGACGTGCCGTCTGCCGGGGCGGCTCCCTGTCCGCCGTCGTCCACCGCCCGGCGCGGCGGACACGGCAGGGCGCCGGTGTTCGGGGTCAGCCCGCTTCCGGGGGCGCCGGCTCGCCGGGAGGGCCGGCGCGCCTCGGCGCCGGCGGCGGGGCTGCCCCGTGGGGCCCGGCCGGTGCGGGTCCCCCGCGAGGGGCCGGTGCGTCACCCGGGAAGGCGGCGCCGGACGTTCCGCCCTCCAGTGCCCGCAGGAGTTGCCGGAGCCTGGTGTCGCGGCTCAGGAGGCGGTCGCAGAGGGGGTTGACCACGCCGCGCAGGATCCCGACCGGCTGCCAGCGCCGGGGGACCGTGATGCTCGCGGTGCGCCGCTCGATGCCTTGGACCACACGTCCGGCGACGGCTTCCGCGTCGATCGCGGCGGCCAGGACACGGGGAAAGCCGGCTTCGCGCATCCTGGTCGCCAGTTCGTCCCCTCCGAAGGCCGGCCGGGCCAGTCCGGTGTCCACCCACCCCGGGTAGAGGACACCGGCGGTGGCGCCGTGGGGGCTCAGCTCCACGCGCAGGGCACGGGTGATCTGCTCGACCGCGGCTTTGGAGGCCGCGTAGGCGGCGTTCGCGGTGCCGTTGACGTAGGCGTAGACGGAAGCGTTGACCAGGACGTGACCGCGATGGGCGATGACCTGGGGCAGTGCCGCTCGCACGGTGCGCCACGCACCCAGGAGGTTCACCTCGATGACGCGTTCGAACTCCACGGGGTCGACGGTGGCGACCGTCGCGGGACGCTCCGGAGCGGCGCCCGCGTTGGCGAAGACGACGTCGAGCCGTCCGAAGCGATCCACGGTACGGGCCACCGCGTCGTCCAGCGCCACCCGGTCCGTCACGTCCACGCGCAAGGGCAGCGCTCTGTGCCCGCCCAGTTCGCGGGCGAGCGCGGCGACCGAGGAGGCGGTGCGACCGGCCAGCGCCACGTTCGCGCCCCGGACGTGCAGCGCCCGTGCACAGGCTGCTCCGATGCCGCCGGCGGCGCCGGTGATGAGCACGGTCTTGCCGGGGAGCGGGTAACGGGACACTGACCACTTCCTCGCTGGTGAGCCTGAGCTGCTGGTGCCGCCTTGCGCGGGCACGGGGCGGGCGGGTTCCGGTGCCTGGCGCGGGGCACCGGCAGGGCGGTTCCCACTGTCCCATCGCCGTTTGGACCGCCGCCGGGGTTTCGGGATCGATCCGGCACAGGTGGTCGGCGGCCTGCGGGGTCCGGTGGCTTGACGGCAAAGCCGTCCGGCCCCACCGCCCGTGGTTTCCCCCGGGAATCACGGCCTTCGCGAAGTGCTCCTCACCGGGGCCGCTCAACGGCCCGGGGGCGGGCCCTGGCGCGCCTGCGCCGCCCGTGCGGCCGCTGCCTCCAGGTCGTCGACGCTGCCGGACACGATGGTGCGGGCGGCGGCGGATCCCGTCCGTCCGTTGCCTGGCCGGGCGCCGCGTTCCGGGTGCCCGACCAGGCCCTGTCCCGGTTACAGGTACGGGCGGGTGATCAGCTCGATCGCGTGACCGGCGGGGTCTTTGAAGTACACCCCCCGGCCGCCGTGCCCGTGGTTGATCTCGCCCGGACGCCGCATCTGCGGGTCGGCCCAGTGCTCGATGCCGCGATCGCACAGCCGCTGGTACGCGCGGTCGAACAGCTCGTCGTCGAGCAGGAACGCGTAGTGCTGCATCTGGATCTCGACCGGCGGCTCGGCGAACTGCAGCAGCACGCCGTCGGAGAGCTGGATGTTGGTGAACGGGCCCCAGGACGGCGCCTCCGGGAGTTCCAGCAACTCCCGGAAGAACCTGGCCGACTCGTTGCGGTCCTTGGCGGCGATGATGGTGTGGTTGAACGTGGCTGCCACTTCGGTTGACCTCATTGATGTCCGACGCGGAAAACGGCCTCGCGGTGCGCGAGTCGCCGGGAGGTCCGCGTGCCGGACTGAGGGGGTGTGTACTCCACACCCGTCGCGCGATCAGCCCACCACCGGGTAGCCGATCCGTGTGTGGCGTAGCGCCGGTCCGGTGTTCACGTCGGGTGACCTTACTTCGTTCCACCGGCCGCGACAAGGGAGGGCGGGGCGGGGGAACCGCTCGGGCTTCGGCGGCCTCATGTCCCCATGCCCCGGTCGAACGGCCTTCGACGCGGCGGACCGGGCTTTTCGTCCGGCGTGATCAGGGAACCCGGTCGTCCATCCGGTTCACCCGACAGACAGGAGGCCATCGTGGCGGACGACCAGCACTCCGGGCAGGACCCCACCACCCGGTATCCCCGCCCCGACTTCCCCCAGCAGGACCAGGCGCACCCGGGCTGGACGGGGCCGATGGACCCGCCGCCCGACCACGGTGAGGAGACGTACCGGGGCTCCGGCCGGCTGGAGGGACGCAAGGCCGTCATCACCGGCGGGGACTCCGGCATCGGCCGCGCGGTTGCCCTGGCCTTCGCGCGCGAGGGCGCCGACGTGCTGTTCACCCACCTCGACGAGGAGGAGAGCGACGCGCGGGAGACGGCGCGTCTGGTGGAGGACGCGGGCCGCAAGGCCGTGGCCGTCTCCTGCGACATCCGGGAGGAGGGCAACTGCCGGGCGCTGATCGAGCGGGCCGTCGCGGAGTTCGGACGCATCGACGTCCTGGTGAACAACGCCGCCTACCAGATGTCGCAGCCGGACGGCATCGAGGCGATCTCGACCGAGCAGTTCGACCGGGTGATGCGGACCAACCTCTACGGCATGTTCTGGCTGACGAAGTTCGCCCTGCCGCACATGCCCCGGGGCGGCAGCGTCATCAACTCCACGTCGGTCCAGGCGTACAAGCCGAGCCCGCACCTGCTGGACTACGCGATGACGAAGGGCGCGATCGTCACCTTCACCCAGGGTCTGGCCCAGATGGTCGCCGAGCGCGGGATCCGCGTGAACGCGGTCGCGCCGGGCCCGGTGTGGACGCCGCTCATTCCCGCGACGATGCCGGACACGGCGGAGTTCGGCAAGCAGAGCCCGATGGGCCGCCCGGCCCAGCCGGCCGAGCTGGCCCCCGCCTACGTCTACCTCGCCTCGCAGGAGGCGAGCTTCATCACCGCGGAGATCCTCAACGCGACCGGCGGAACGCCGCTGCCCTGATCCGGGACACGGCCCGGACACGCCCTGGCGGCCTGAGGGACGCGGTCCCTCAGGCCGCCGCGGTGAAGCAGGCGGCGACGGCCGTGTCCATCCGGGTGTGGAGGGCCAGGCGGGGGCACGCCGTGTCCGCGCGGGCCTCCAGCAGACGCCGCAGCGGAGCGCTCCGGGTGACGACGGACATCGACACGCCGTGGCGGCCGCAGAGCTGGTGGGCGCGGAGCACGGCACTGACCGTGGCGTCGCTCGCGGCCGGGTCGGCGAGGTCGACGACGACCGGGGTGGGCACGTGCGCTTCGATCAGGTGGGTCATCCGGGTGGACAGCGCTGCCCGCCCGTCGATTCCCGGATCCTTGTCCACCGTGATGACCAGAACACCGTGCTCCATGGTGTGTGACAGCATCGCAGTCTCCGTTCCGAGGCCGTGCGGGGTGGGTGCCCCGTGAACGTGCCCCGGAATGGATGTGTCATGCACCGGGCTCCGGCGGGGCGAGGTGCCCGCGGCGGCGCGGCGGGCGGCCGCCCGCCGGGTCCTTCGCCCGCCGTCCGCCGGCCGGGACGGCCCTGCCCGGGATTGGTCCCCCCGTCCGGAGCGATGGCGGCCGCCCTCCTGCCTCACGCGGGGCCGGGTCCGTCCGTCGTGCCGTGGGCGCGCAGCCGTCGGCGAGGGGGCGCGCAGCCCCTGGAGGGGTGCACCCGGCGCGGCCGGGGTCACAGGACCGTCGGGACCGCTCCGGGGCTTGCGGCCAGGCGGGCACGCCGGCCGTGGCGGCAGTGGACGATCCGGTCGCCCAGCCCGATCTTGCCGGCCTCGGCCAGGAACGCCTCCAGCGGCGAGCGCATCACCGTGTAGTCGCCGTAGTGCACGGGCAGGAGCAGGCGGGGGTCGAGGCGACGCGCGAGCTCCGCTCCCTGCGCGCCGTCCATGGTGACCAGGAACCCTCCGGGCAGCCGGGTGCCTCCCAGGTGGAGGACGGCGAGGTCGGCGGCCGGAAAGCGGTCGGCGATCTCGTCCAGGCCGTCGTACACCAGGGTGTCGCCCGAGATGTACAGGCGCAGCGCCACCGGCCCGGCGACGGGACCGAACTCCAGCATGCTCCCCATCACCGGCGGCAGCAGACCGCGAAGCAGCCGGTGGCCGGCGTGCCGGCCCGGCAGGGCCGTGGCCCTCACCTGCACCCCGCCGCGCCGGAGGGTGAACGCCTGCCAGGTGCGCAGCCCCGCCGTGCGGGGAAAGCCGTGCACGACCTTGAGGCGGCGGGCGGCATGCGGCGTGGTCAGGATCGGCACCGTACGGTCCAGCCCCCGGCGGGTCCGGCGGTCCCAGTGGTCCCCGTGCAGGTGGGACAGTACGACTGCGTCGAGGCGGGGGAGCTCGTCCACGTCGACGGCCGGTTCGGTCAGGCGCCGGCTCAGCAGGCCGTATCCGAGGTGGGCGTACTGCCCGCGGTGCAGGAAGTTGGGGTCGGTGAGCAGGGTGAGCGGACCGTAACGCAGGAGGACGGTCGCGTTGCCGATGAAGTGGATGTCGAGCACGCCGTCGTCGGCGTGCTCCGTGATCCGTGCCATCGTGTTCTCCTCCGGACGGCGGAGTGCCCGTGCGCCCCGGAGTACCCGTGCCGGGCGGGGTCACTCCGCCCCCGCCCGCACGGGGCTGGGCGGGTCGTCCGGCCCGGCTGCCCGACGGGCCGGACGGCCAGCCGGGCGACCGCTACGGGCGGATGACGGCGCGGACGCAGCCGTCGATCTTGTGCTTGAACAGGTCGTACGCCTTCGGCGCCTGGTCGAGGGGGACGCTGTGGGTGGCCAGGTGGGCGGTCCGCAGTTCACCGGCGGCCAGTCGCTCCAGCAGCATGGGGATGTACCGCTGGCCGTGCATCTGGGCCCCGCGCACGGTCAGCCCCTTGTTGATCACGGCGCCGAGCGGGAACTTGTCGACGAGGCCGGCGAAGACGCCCAGGATGAAGACGGTGCCGGCCTTGCGGCAGGCGTGGATGGCCTGGCGTACGGCGGTGGGACGGTCGGTCTGCAGGCGCAGCTGCTGCTTGGCCTGGTCGTACAGGTACATCGGGCCGTCGCTGTGGGCCTCCATGCCGACGGCCTCGATGCACACGTCCGGGCCGCGTCCGCCGGTGCGCTCGCGCAGCTCGGCGGCGACGTCCGTGGCCGTGTAGTCGATGGTCTCGCAGCCCGCGTACCGCTCGGCCATGGCCAGTCGCTCGGGGATGCGGTCGATGGCGATGACGCGTTCCGCGCCGAGCAGGCTCGCCGCCCGGGCCGCCATCTGCCCCACGGCGCCGCAGCCCCAGACCGCGACGACGTCGCCGGGTTTCACACCGGCGAGGTCGGCGCCCATCCATCCGGTGGGCGCCGAGTCGGAGAGGAACAGGGCGCTGACGTCGTCGATCCCGTCGGGGACGCGGAAGGCGCCGTAGTCGGCGAAGGGGACGCGGACGTACTCGGCGTGGCTGCCGCGCAGGCCGCCCATGGCGTGGGAGTAGCCGAAGATGCCGGCCGACTCGTAGCCGAACAGGGCCTGGCCGATGCCGGGGTTGGTGTTGGTGTTGTCGCACAGGGACCACAGGTCGTTCGCGCAGTACCAGCAGCGTCCGCAGCCCACGAACGAGCAGACGACGACCCGGTCGCCCACCCGGTGGCGGCGCACGCCGGGGCCGGTCTCCACGACCTCCCCGACGAACTCGTGCCCGATCACGTCCCCGGCGCGCATCGCCGGGATGTACCCGCCGATGAGGTGCAGGTCGGAGCCGCAGGTCGTGCCCGCGACGAGCCGCACGATCATGTCCTGGTCGTTGCGCAGCTCCGGGTCGGGGACGTTCTCGACGGACAGCTTGTTCACGCCCTGCCAGCACAGCGCCTTCACAGCACTCCCTCCCCACCGGAACGGCGGCCGAGCAGGCCGATCAGCTTGCCGGCCGGGGTCGGCCGGGTCGTCGGCGGCGCGTCGGGGCGCAGTACTTCCCCGGCCTCCAGGAGGGCCTTGGCCTCGCGCAGCGCGAGGCGGAGTTCCTGGCGGGGGTCCTTGCCGGCCAGCCGTGCGGGCACCGAGGAGGGCATGTCCTCCGACGCCGGCCCGGCCGGCCGCACGGCCAGCTCCGTGCCGCGGTCGCCGGGTGCCGGCCGGATGCGTACCTCCACCGAGTCCCCGAACCGGTCCAGCGGCGGGGGCGGTTTCTCCTCCTGCCCCACCTCCGTGACCGGCCGGTTGACCGTCACGGTCAGCCACCGGCCGTCCGGCCGTCCGCCAGGGCGGGAACCGGACCTGGTCCTCCACGCCACCGCGACGCCCGCCGCGCCGACGAGCGGCACCGCCCACACCGTCTTCCTCATACGACCGTCTCCACTCCGGCGCGTGATCTTGCGCGTACCCGTACCGTCCCGCGCCGGGTTTCCGCGACCGGCGGAGCCAAACGACGGCCGGGGGCCGGTCCGCCCACGTCGGCGGAGCCGCCGATCGCCGGCGGTACCGTGGCCGCGTGACCGATGAAGGAGCGCTGCGCCCCCAATCCCTGATGCTGACGTTCCTGGGCGACCAGGTGCTCGGACGCGACGTGTGCGTGTACTCCGGCAGCGTCATCGACGTCTTCGCCCGCGTGGGCATCGGCGAGCAGGCGACCCGCTCGACGCTCACCCGCATGGTCAACCGCGGCCTGCTGCGCCGTCAGCGCGAGGGCCGCCGGATGTACTTCGGGCTGACCGAGCGCTCGGCGGCCGTGCTGCGCGACGGTGAGCGGCGCATCTGGCACACCGGCGCCGTCAACCGCCACTGGGACGGCACCTGGACCCTGCTGGGCTTCTCCCTGCCGGAGTCCTGGCAGCGCCAGCGCCACGACCTGCGCTCCCAGTTGGCCTGGAGCGGTTTCGGACCGTTGTTCAACGGTCTGTGGATCGCCCCCGGCGAGGTCGACGTGTCGGCACTGGTGGCCGAACTGGGCCTGGCCGCCCACGTGAAGGTGTTCCGCGCGCACGCCGACGCCGGCACGGACATCGGCGCCATGATCGAGGAGACCTGGGAGCTCGGCGAACTGGCGGACCGCTACGAGGCGTTCGTACGGCGCTGGCAGCCGTGGCGGACACGGACGCCCCAGGACGCGGACGACGCGCTGCCCCTGCGGTTGCGGGCGCAGGCCGAGTGGCTGCGGATCATCCGCGGCGATCCCCGGCTTCCGGTGGAGCACCTGCCGGACGACTGGCCGGCGCAGCGGGCCGAGCAGACGTTCCGCGCGGCGTACGAGCGGCTGACCCCGCTCGCGCAGGCCGCCGCGCGGCGGCTGCTCGACCTGGTGCCGGTGCGTGACGATCCGGCGTAGCACTGCGGCGGAGTCCGCCGTACGGCCGGCCGGTCCTCCCCCGCCCCGCCCGTCCGGCACGCGCGGCGGACTCGGGTGTGCCGCACAAGCGGCCGGAGCCGCACGCCCTCTCGATGTTGTGCAAATGATTGACGGCAGGTCGATCAATGCCTAACTTCACCGTGGCACCGGTGCGGTCCCCACCGGTGGCGCCCCACGGCAACAGGGAGCTCACCGTGCAGCCATCCCCTACGTCCGCCCGTCCCCCCTCGCCCTCCCCGGAAATCCGGCAGTTGCGCCGCGTGACCCTGTCCGGACTGCTCGGCACCGCCGTCGAGTTCTACGACTTCCTCGTCTACGGCACCGTCGCCGCCCTCGTCTTCGGCGACCTGTTCTTCCCCGAGGCCGATCCCGCGGTCGGCACCGTCGCCGCCTTCGGCACCTTCGCCGCCGGCTACGTGGCCCGCCCGCTGGGCGGCATCGTCTTCGGCCACTTCGGCGACCGGATCGGCCGCAAGTCGATGATGCTGCTGACCATGGTCCTGATGGGCTGCGGCAGCTTCCTCATCGGACTGCTGCCGACCTACGACGTCATCGGCGTGTGGGCGCCGGTGCTGCTCGTCGCCCTGCGCGTCGTCCAGGGCGTGGCCATCGGCGGCGAGTGGGGCGGCGCGACCCTGATGGTCGTCGAGCACGCCGAACGCACCCAGGGCTCCCGGCGCGGCCTGTGGTCCGGCTTCACCCAGCTGGGCGCCCCGCTCGGCTCGGTCCTCTCCGCCGGAGTGGTCACCGCCGTCTCCACGCTCCCCGACGAGGAGTTCCGCTCCTGGGGCTGGCGCGTCCCGTTCCTGCTCAGCGTCGTCCTGCTGGCCGTCGGCCTGTTCGTGCGCCTGAAGATCGCCGAGAGCCCGCTGTTCGTCCGGGTGAAGCGGGAGCCCGCGGCGAGGCCGCCGGTCGTGGAGGTGCTGCGGCGGCCGAAACCGGTGCTGCTGGCCGCCTGCGTGGGCATCGGCGCGTTCACGGCGCAGTCGCTGCTGACCGGTTTCATGATCTCGTACGCCGTCGACCGGGGCTACAGCCGTCCGCAGGTGCTCACCGCCGTCACCGTCGCCTCCTGTGTGGCGCTGGCGGTGCTGCCCACCGCCTCCGCGCTGTCGGACCGGGTCGGCCGCCGCCCCGTCGTGCTCGTCGGGGCCGTCGCCTGCGCCGCGCTCGCCTTCCCGGTGCTCGCCCTGGTGGACTCCGGCTCCCCCGGCCTGCTGATCCTCGCGCTCGCGCTCGGCCACGGGGTCGCACAGTCCACGATGTACGGCCCGCTCGGCGCGCTGCTCACCGAGCTGTTCGGCACCCGGGTCCGCTACACCGGCGCCTCCCTCGGCTACCAGGCCGCGACCCTGATCGGCGCCGGGTTCTCCCCCATGATCGCCGGCAGCCTCGTCGCCGCCGCCGGCGGCAGCGGCACACCCGTCTCCCTGCTGCTGTGCGCGGGCGCGGCGGTCACCGCGCTCACCGTGTGGCGGCTGCGCGAGACCCGCACCGACGCCCTGGACCCCTCCGCGGTCCCCGCCGCCCGCCCCGCACCGGAAGGAACCCCGCGATGAAGGTCCGTCTCGCCCTGCTGACCGTGTCGCTGTGCGCCGCGACCGCGCTCCCCGCGCAAGCCGCCGCGCCCGACACCCGCGTGGAGGGCCGGCTCCCCTCCGGCGCCCGGTACGTGATGGACGTACCCGCCTCCTGGAACGGCACCGTCCTGCTCTACAGCCACGGATACACCGCCGCCGGCGAGCCCAACCCGGCCCGGAACGCGCCGGACACGGCCACACGGGACAAGCTGCTCCGGGAGGGCTACGCGCTGATCGGGTCCTCCTACGCGACGACCGGCTGGGCCGTCACCGAGGCCGTGCCCGACCAGCTCGCGACGCTGGAGGCGTTCACCGGCAGGTTCGGCCCGGCCCGGCGGACGCTCGCCTGGGGCACCTCCTACGGGGGGTTCGTCACGACGGTGCTCGCCGAACGGCACGCCGGCCGCTTCGACGGTTCCCTGTCCCTGTGCGGGCTCCTCCAGGGCGGCATCGCCAACTGGAACAGCACCCTGGACGCCACGTTCGCGCTGAAGACCCTGCTGGCCCCGGACTCCGGCATCGCGCTGACCGGTTTCACCGACCGGGCGGCGGCACGGAGCGCCGCGCGCGAGCTCACCGCCGAGACCGACGCCGCCCAGCGGACCCCCGGGGGCCGCGCCCGCATCGCGCTCGCCGCCGCCCTGCACCACATCCCCGGCCACAACGACCCCGCCCGGCCCGAGCCCGCCCCCGGCGACCGGGCCGGCCGGCAGGCGGGCCAGTACGCGGCCGTCAGAGCACTGCTGCAACGGCCCGCCTTCGACTGGCGGCAGGAGGCGGAGAGCCGGGCGGGCGGCAATCCGTCCTGGAACACCGGCGTCGACTACACCGCCCTGCTCCGCAGGTCGCCGCTGTACAAGGAGGTGACCGAGCTCTACAAGGAGGCGGGCCTCTCCCTGAGCGCCGACCTCACGGCGCTCAACCGCGCACCCCGTGTCTCCGCCGACCCCGCGGCCGTACGGTGGATGCGGCACACCAGCGTCCTCACCGGCAGGCTCACCGACCCGCAGCTTTCCGTCCACACCACCGGGGACGCGCTGATCCCGGTGGCGGCCCAGAGCGCCTACCGGCGGGCCGCCACGGCGGCCGGCTCCGGGCCGCTGCTCGCCCGGGCCTACGTCCGTGCCCCGGGCCACTGCACGTTCACCCCGGGCGAGACGGTCGGTGCCCTGCACGCCCTGGAACACCGGCTGGACACCGGCCGCTGGGACGTCTCGCCGGCCTCGCTCGACTCCCGCGCCCGGCAGGCGGATCCGGCGGGCGAGACCCGCTACACCGCGTACCGGCCCGCGGCCCATCCCCGGCCGTACGACCTCGCCCACCCGGGGGACGCCCGGCCGTGAGGGCCCGGCCGAGGCGAACGGGGCACGGGCGGGACTCCCCCGTCCCGCCCGCCGTCAGCGGGAGCGCGACGCGTCCGGAGCGACGGCCCGGGCGAGCGCGGGGCGGCGGCCGACGGCCGGGGACGACCACGAGAGCGTGCGGGACGGCGCGCCCGTGTCCTCGGGCACGGCGAACTTGCGCGCGGTGGGCGGGCCGTGGCGCCGGGCGGCGCTCAGGCCGCCTCCGCGGGGGGCGGCCCGCTGGTCCCCCGCACCACCAGCTTCGGGTCCAGTACCGCTTCCCTCGGCGGGAGCCGGTCGTCCTCCAGCCGTTCGACGGCGAAGCGCACGGCGTGCTCGGCCATCAGGACGGCGTCCTGGCGCACGGTGGTCAGGCCGACCGGCATCAGGTGGGAGAGGTGGCTGTCGTCGTAGCCGATGACGGACAGGTCGCGCGGCGCCTCGACGCCCGCTTTCGCCAGTGACATCAGCAGACCCATGGCGCTGCGGTCGTTGCCCGCCAGGACCGCTGTCGGCAGGGGGCGGCCCCGGTCGCGTTCCGCAAGGAGCGTCCGGCCCGCTTCGATGCCGGACCGCTCGGTGTGGTCGCCGGGGACGATCCGCTGCTCGTCCTCCAGCCCGTGTCGGCGCATGGCGGCGCGGTAGGCGCGGCGGCGTTCGGCGGAGCCGGGACCCCGGCCGCCGTCGATGTGCGCGATCCGGCGGTGCCCGAGCTCCACGAGGTACCGCAGGGCCTGCCGCACGCCCTTGCCCTCGGCCGTGTGGACGCTGTCGATGTGGACGCGGGGCACCCGGCGGCCGACCGAGACGGCGACCGTGCGCCGTCCGAGCGCCTCCAGTGCGGCCGGCTCCGCGCTGCTGCCGAGGAGGACGACCGCCTCGCAGCGGTGGCCGAGCAGGGCCTCCACCGCTTTGGCCTCGTCACGTCCCGGAGCGGTCGCCGACAGCAGGACGTCGTAGCCGAGCCGCTCCGCGGCCGGGTAGATGCCCTCGACGAGGTCGGCGTGGAAGGTCTGGTGGACGGTGAACATCACGCCGAGCGTGCGGCTGCGGCCGCGGGCCAGCAGCCGGGCGGCGCTGTCGGGGCGGTAGCCGATGGCGTCGGCGACGCGCAGCACCCGCTCCCGGGTCTCCCGGCTCGCTCCGGGCTGGTTGCGGAAGACGATCGAGACGAGGGCGCGCGAGACGCCCGCCTTCTCGGCGACGTCCGCCATCGTGGGCCGCTGCTTGCCCGGTTCGTCCACGCGTGATCCCCCTCTCGACGGCGCTCACCCTACGGCGGTCCCGGAAATCCCCCGGCGACGAGGCATCGGCGTGACCTGTGCGCCGAGGCCATCGTACTGGCCACTAGAGCGCGCTAGTGGGGCGCGCTCCCTCATTCGTCCCCTCCTCGTCCGTCGATCACCCCTCCGCATCCCTGCGTGTTCGCCCGTGTTCACCCCCGGGGCCTTCCGGATCGGGAGGAAGCCGCCGCGGCGCCTTTCGACGTGCCGACCGGGGGCCGGTGGCGCGCGGTCCCCGGTCAGGCACCGACGTAGGCCGCCAGGTGCTCGCCGGTGAGGGTGGAGCGGGCGGCGACGAGGTCGGCGGGGGTGCCCTCGAAGACGATCCGGCCGCCGTCGTGACCGGCACCGGGGCCGAGGTCGATGATCCAGTCGGCGTGGGCCATGACCGCCTGGTGGTGCTCGACGACGATGACCGACCTGCCGGCGTCGACGAGCCGGTCGAGCAGGCCGAGCAACTGCTCGACGTCGGCGAGGTGCAGGCCCGCGGTCGGCTCGTCGAGTACGCAGACGAGCCGGTCGCCGCCCTTCTCGGCCATGTGGGCCGCCAGCTTCAGCCGCTGCCTCTCGCCGCCGGACAGCGTGGTGAGGGGCTGGCCCAGGGAGACGTAGCCGAGCCCGACGTCGGCGAGCTGCCGGAGGATCCTGTGCGCGGCCGGGGTGCGCGCGTCCCCGGTGCCGAAGAACTCCTCCGCCTCGGTCACCGGCATCGCGAGGACCTCGCTGATGTCGCGTCCGCCGAGGCGGTACTCCAGTACGGGCGCCTGGAAGCGTTTGCCGTCGCAGTCCTCGCAGACGGTGGCGACACCGGCCATCATCGCCAGGTCGGTGTAGACCACTCCGGCGCCGTTGCAGGTGGGGCAGGCACCCTCGGAGTTGGCGCTGAACAGCGCCGGTTTGACGCCGTTGGCCTTGGCGAACGCCTTGCGGATCGGGTCCAGCAGGCCGGTGTACGTCGCCGGGTTGCTGCGTCTGGAGCCGCGGATCGGGGTCTGGTCGACCGAGACGACGCCCTCACCGGCCGGGATCGACCCGTGGATGAGCGAGCTCTTGCCGGAGCCGGCGACTCCGGTGACGACGACGAGCACGCCGAGCGGGATGTCGACGTCGACGCCCCGCAGGTTGTGCGTCGTCGCGCCGCGGATCGCAAGCCGGCCGGTGGGCGTGCGCACCGTCTTCTTGAGGTCGGCCCGGTCGTCGAGATGGCGGCCGGTGACGGTGCCGCTCGCGCGCAGCCCCTCGACGGTTCCCTCGAAGCAGACGGTGCCGCCCGCCGTGCCGGCACCGGGGCCGAGGTCGACGACGTGGTCGGCGATGGCGACGACCTCGGGCTCGTGCTCCACGACGAGCACCGTGTTGCCCTTGTCCCGCAGCCGCAGCAGCAGGTCGTTCATCCGCTGGATGTCGTGCGGGTGCAGGCCGACGGTGGGCTCGTCGAAGACGTAGGTGACGTCGGTGAGCGGGGAGCCGAGATGGCGGATCATCTTCACGCGCTGCGCCTCGCCGCCCGACAGGGTGCCCGCGGGACGGTCGAGGGAGAGGTAGCCGAGGCCGATCTCCTCGAACGAGTCGAGGGTGTGCCGGAGTTTGGCGAGCAGCGGCGCCACCGAGGGCTCGCCGAGGCCGCGGACCCATGCGGCCAGATCGCGTATCTCCATCGCGCACGCGTCGGCGATGGAGATGCCCTCGATCTTCGAGGACCGGGCGGCCTCGCTGAGGCGGGTGCCGTCGCACTCGGGACAGGTGGTGAAGGTGACCGCCCGGTCCACGAACTCCCGGATGTGCGGCTGCATCGCCTCCCGGTCCTTGGACAGGAACGACTTCCGGATCTTGGGAATGAGCCCCTCGTAGGTGAGGTTGACGCCCTCGACCTTGACCTTGGTCGGCTCCCGGTGGAGGAAGTCGTGCATCTCCTTCTCGGTGAACTCGCGGATCGGCTTGTGCGGGTCGAGGAAGCCCGACTCCGCGTAGGTCCGCACGGTCCAGAAACTGTCCGCCTTCCAGCCGGGGATGGTGAACGCTCCCCCGGCGATCGACCTGGAGTCGTCGTAGAGCCGGGTGAGGTCGATGTCGGAGACGGTGCCCCGGCCCTCGCAGCGCGTGCACATGCCGCCGGTGCGGCTGAAAGTCGCCTTCTCGGTCTTCCTGCCGCCGCGTTCGACCGTGATCGCACCGCTCGCCCGGACCGAGGGGACGTTGAAGGCGAAGGCGCTCGGCGGGCCGGCGTACGGCTGTCCGAGCCGGCTGAAGAGGATGCGCAGCATCGCGTGGACGTCGGTGACGGTGCCGACGGTGGAGCGGGGGTCGGCGCCCAACCGCTGCTGGTCGACGACGATCACGGTCGTCAGGCCGTCGAGGACGTCGACCTCGGGCCGTGCCGGGGCCGGCATGAAACCCTGCACGAAGGCGCTGTAGGTCTCGTTGACCAGCCGCTGCGACTCCGCGGCGATCGTGTCGAACACCAGCGAGCTCTTGCCGGAACCGGAGACACCGGTGAACACCGTCAGCCGGCGCTTGGGAATCTCGACACCGACGTCCTTGAGGTTGTTCTCGCGTGCGCCGTGCACGCGGATCACGTCGTGGCTGTCGGCGGTGTGCGGCGCGGGCGGCCGTGTGTCCGTGGTCGTGGCCTTGCTCATCGTCTCCCCCATCTGCCGGGCGGTTCGTCCCCGCGGTCGGTGCCGTCCTGCCGGTCGCGGGACGTAGGTTCGACGCTACGAGGCGGTGACTGGTTGTGCTTCTTCGTTCCTGATCGATTCGGCCGGCCGTCGCCACCCCGCCCCCGACTCCCGCCCGTCCGCCGCCTGTCCGCGGGCGCGGGAGGGGGCTTAGGGTCTTTCGTTTGGATCAGGTCGGATCAGGGAGCGGGACCTGGTGCCGTGCATCGCAAGGCGGAGGAGGGCGCCATGGCGAAAGCCATGGCAACCGACGACAACGCGGCGAGGCACGGCACCAGGCCCCGCGAGCCCGGCATGATCCGAACGAAAGACCCTGGTGCCGGCGGCCGGGCACCGCGGGCCCTCCTGTGCGCCGCCGTGCGTGACGGCCGCGGACCCGGGCGCGAAGTCCTCCACGTGTTCGGCCTCCCGCGTGAGGCACGGCCGCGGGACGAGCAGCGGCGAGCAGGCGCCTGAGGCGCCCGCCGCCCTGATGCGGGTGTCCGTCCCTGCCGCGTCCGCTCCCACGGCCCGTACCCGTACGGGCGGATCGCCGCGGCGCCGCGCACCGGGCCGTTGCCGACCGGTTCGGCCTCGGTGACCGGCTCCTGGCGCCGACGCGGGAAGGCGTCCGCGGAAGGGGTGGGAGCGGGTGCTCCCGCCATGGCGCGCGGGGCGGGACGGGTCCTGTCCCGGCGCGAGCGGATTACCGGTGTCTTACGGAGCGAGCGCACCGGTGTCCGGCGGGGGCCGGCACGTGTTGGCTGGGCACGTGATGGGGCCGGCCGATCGCGGTCGGCCCGCTCGTCCCTTCCAGGAGGCCTTGGTGTCCCGTGTGTCCCGTGTGTCCCGCCGTACCGTCGTGCCCGTCCTCATGGTGCTGGTGGCCGCCGCCGGTGTCGGGCTCTTCCTCCTCCAGCCCTGGACGGCGTTCACCGACACCGCGGTGGACGAGGCCCTGCCGGCCGCCTCCGGGCCGGCGACGGCGGACGGGGCCGGCGTGAAGGACGGGGAGCGGCCGGCGCCGGACGGGGGACCGGAGGATCTCGCCCGGGGCGGTTTCGTCACGCACGAGCACGCAACCCGCGGCACCGCCCGCACGGTCCGGCTCACGGACGGCAGCAGGGTACTGCGGCTGGAGGACCTCAGGACCTCCGAGGGACCGGACGTACGGGTCTACCTCTCGGCCCGGAGCGCCGCTGCGGTGAGGGAGGGGCTCGGGGACGGAGCGGTCGAACTCGGGGAGCTCAAGGGCAACAGGGGCAACCAGAACTACGCCGTTCCGGCCGGTACGGATCTGTCCGGGTTCCGCAGCGCCGTGATCTGGTGTGAGCGGTTCTCGGTCTCCTTCGGCGCCGCCGACCTCGCTCCCGTGGCAGGCTGATCCGGTGAACGCCCTGCCCGAGCCCGCCGGTGGCCCCGCCCGCCGGATCCTCCTCGTCGAGGACGACCCGACCGTCGCCGAGGTCGTCACCGGCTACCTCACCCGCGCCGGCCACCGGGTCGAGCGCGTCACCGACGGCCTCACCGCCCTGGAACGGGCGGCGGCCGTGCGACCGCGGCTGGTCGTCCTGGACCTGATGCTGCCCGGTCTGGACGGCCTGGAGGTGTGCCGCAGGCTGCGCATGGGCGGCGGGCCACCGTTGCCGGTGGTGATGCTGACCGCGCGCGGCGAGGAGGAGCACCGGATCCTCGGGCTGGAGGTCGGCGCGGACGACTACCTGACGAAACCGTTCAGCCCACGCGAACTGGTGCTGCGGGTGGCCTCCGTGCTGCGCCGCGCCGAGGCCCCGCCGCCCACCGCCCCGGCGGTCCTGCGGGCGGGTGACCTGGTCGTCGACCCGGCCGCGCGGCGGGCCGAACGCGGCGGCCGGGAACTTGCTCTGACCGGGCGCGAGTTCGACTTGCTGGCCTTTCTGCTGCGCCACCCGTTCCGGGTGTTCTCCCGCGAGGAACTGCTGCGGCACGTGTGGGGGTGGGAGTTCGGCGACACCTCCACCGTGACCGTGCACGTACGGCGGCTGCGCGAGAAGGTCGAGGACGATCCGGCCACACCGACGCTCATCAGCACGGTGTGGAGCGCCGGTTACCGATTCGACCCGCCCCGGGACGGGGCACGGGACGGGGGGCTCCGGCCGTGACCGACATGTTGGTCATCGTCGCCCTGGCGGCCCTGGGTGCCCTGCTCGCCGGGCTCCTCGCCGCTCCCGCCGTCACCCTGCTGCGGCGGCGCTCGGTCGTCCTGTCCATGTTCGCGGTCGCCGCGCTCGCCGTCGTCGCCATGGCGGCGGGCACGGTCGCGGTGGCGCTGGAGATGTTCCTGTCGGGACACGACTTCCGCGTGGTGCTCATCGTGGTCGCCGTGTCGGGGACGATCTCCCTCACCGCCGCGCTGCTGTTCGGCCGCCGGATCTCCGCCGGCAGCCGGGAACTGGCCGCGGCGGCCCTCACCGTCGGCAGCGACGCCGGCTTCGCGGCCCCGGCGGATCCGCCCACCGCCGAACTCGCCGCGCTCGCCGCCGCCTTGGAGGAGACCGGCGCGCGGCTGAGGGCGGCGCAGACCCGCGAGCGGGCGCTGGACGCCTCGCGGCGCGAGTTGATCGCCTGGATCTCGCACGACCTGCGCACCCCGCTCGCCGGGCTGCGTGCGATGGCGGAGGCCCTGGAGGACGGCATCGCCCCGGATCCCGGCCGCTACCACGCCCGCATCCGCACCGAGGCCGAGCGGCTCTCCGGCATGGTCGACGACCTCTTCGAGCTCTCCCGCATCCAGGCCGGGTCCCTGGAACTGGCCCCGACCCGGGTGTCGGTCTACGACCTGGTGGACGACGCCCTGGCCACGGCCCGGCCCCTCGCGCGGGAGCGGGGGGTGCGGCTGGTGGACGGTGGTGTCACGCCCATCCCGGTCCGGGTGGACGGCCAGGGCATCACGCGGGTGCTCGGCAACCTCCTGGTCAACGCCATCCGGGCGACGCCGGCCGACGGGACCGTCGCGGTGAGCGCGCGCCGTCGGGACGACCGGGTGGTGCTGGCGGTCGAGGACGGCTGCGGCGGCATTCCGGAACAGGACCTGCCACGCGTGTTCGACGCCGGCTGGCGCGGCGTCCAGGCCCGTACCCCGCCGTCCGGACGCACGGCCGCGACCGCGGCTACGACTACGACTACGACTACGACCGCAGCGAGCTTCGCGCCCGCCGCGGGGCAGCGGCGGCACGGGGACACCGGCGCGGGGCTCGGGCTTGCGATCGTGCGCGGCATCGTCGAGGCCCACGCGGGCCACGCCTCGGTGCACAACGCCGCGGCGGGCTGCCGCTTCGAGATCACCCTCCCGGCGGCCGACGCCCGTCCGCCGGAACGGACGGGCTGACGGGACGACGGACGGGGAGGGGCGCGGTGCTCCCCTCGCACACCCGGTGACCGCTCCCGGACCGCCGCGCCGCGCCGCGTCGGCACCGTGTGCGCCGGACGCCGGGCACCGGGCGGGGACGAGTCGCGGGACCGCCGGTCTCAGCCGGAGACGATCCGCAGGACCGCCGCGCCGTCACCGCCCGGCTCCAGGTGGATCACCACCGCTCCGGCCCGTCCGCGCGGCGGCGTTCCCGTCGGCCCGCAGAAGCCGGTGCCGCCGCCGGGCGTGAGGACGGCGGTGCAGCCGTTGCCCGCCCCGCTCGTCTCCCCGGAGACCTCCCCGCCGCCCGCGCCGGTCGCCGTGTAGCCGATCCCGTTCCGCCCGACCTCGGTCACGGACAGCTTCACCTGGCCGGCCGGGCCCTCGAAGCGGACCGTCACCGGCTCGGTCACCAGCACTTCGCACCTTCCGTCCTCGCAGGCCCGGATGTCGTCGCCGTCCGAGGCCGTGACGGAGGGGGACGGGCTCGCGGCGGGGGGCGCACTGCTCGCGGAGCGGCCGTCCGGGCGGGAGGGTGCCGGGCTGGCGCCGGACGACTCGCCGGAGCCGCCGCACCCGGCCGCGGTCAGTGCGAGGAGCGCCAGCAGCGCCGCGCCCCCCGCCGCCGGTCCGCCGCGTCCCGCGCGCCTCCTCCACCTGGTACGTCCGGTCCGGTCCTTCGCGGCGGGTGTGGTCATGAGGATGCGGTCCTTCGCGTCCGGGGCCGGCGGGGATGGGGAGTTTACGCGGCGCCGCCGCACCGGGCCGCCGCCCGTTCGGGTGCTTTCCCGTGCTCATTCACCCACTTGATCGCTCAAAGGAGCGAGGGGTTAGCATATGAGCGCCGCCTAGCTCGAAAGAGATACCCGTGACTGTCAACGACGACTCGTTCACCAACTGGAAGTGCCGCGAGGAGATCGCGGAGTCGATGATCCCGATGATCGGGAAGCTGCACCGCGAGCGGGACGTCACGGTCCTGCTGCACAGCCGTTCCCTGGTGAACAAGTCGGTGGTCAGCATCCTCAAGACCCACCGATTCGCCCGTCAGATCGCCGGTGCGGAGCTCTCGGTCACCGAGACCCTGCCGTTCCTCCAGGCTCTCACCACGCTCGACCTCGGCCCGTCCCAGATCGACATCGGCATGCTCGCCGCGACCTACAAGGCCGACGACCGCGGCCTTTCGGTGGCGGAGTTCACCGCCGAGGCCGTGGCCGGTGCCACGGGCACCAACAAGATCGCACGCCGTGAGCCGCGCGACGTCGTCCTCTACGGGTTCGGCCGCATCGGCCGCCTCCTGGCCCGCCTGCTCATCGAGAAGACCGGCTCCGGCAACGGACTGCGGCTGCGCGCCATCGTCGTCCGCGACAGCGGCAGCCAGGACATCGTCAAGCGGGCCTCGCTGCTGCGCCGGGACTCCATCCACGGCCAGTTCCAGGGCACGATCACCGTCGACGAGGCGAACAGCAAGATCATCGCCAACGGCAACGAGATCCGCGTCATCCACGCGGACGACCCGACGACGGTGGACTACACGGCGTACGGCATCAAGAACGCCATCCTCATCGACAACACCGGCAGGTGGCGCGACCGCGAGGGCCTGTCGAAGCACCTGCGCCCCGGCATCGACAAGGTCGTCCTGACCGCGCCGGGCAAGGGCGACGTCCCCAACATCGTGCACGGCGTCAACCACGACACCATCAAGCCGGACGAGCAGATCCTGTCCTGCGCCTCCTGCACCACCAACGCGATCGTCCCGCCACTGAAGGCGATGGCGGACGAGTACGGCGTGGTGCGCGGCCACGTGGAGACCGTCCACTCGTTCACCAACGACCAGAACCTGCTGGACAACTACCACAAGTCGGACCGGCGCGGGCGCTCGGCGCCGCTCAACATGGTCATCACCGAGACCGGTGCCGCCTCCGCCGTCGCCAAGGCGCTGCCCGACCTGAAGGCGAAGATCACCGGCAGTTCCATCCGCGTCCCGGTGCCGGACGTCTCGATCGCGATCCTCAACCTCCAACTGGCCCGCGAGACCACCCGCGAGGAGGTCCTCGACCACCTGCGCGAGGTGTCGCTGACCTCGCCGCTCAAGCGCCAGATCGACTTCATCAGCGCTCCCGACGCGGTCTCCAGCGACTTCATCGGCTCGCGCCACGCCTCGATCGTGGACGCGGGCGCCACCAAGGTCGAGGGCGACAACGCCATCCTCTACCTCTGGTACGACAACGAGTTCGGCTACTCCTGCCAGGTCGTCCGCGTGGTGCAGCACGTCTCGGGCGTGGAGTACCCGACCTACCCGGCCCCGGCGGTCTGATCGGCCGGACGGTCCGCGCGGCCGCGTGGACCGCGGGCGGGGCGTCGGCACCGGTCGCCGTCCCGCCCGTTTCCGCCGCCCTTCCCCTCCTCCCCGGCTCCGTTCCGGGGCCCCCGGACTTCCCCCCGGCTTCCCCGGGGTCTTCCCGGGCGCGCGGACCGTCGTGGCGGCGCGCGAGGGGAGGCGTGGGGGGCGAGGATCGGTGGATGGGTGTCGTACTGCCGGTCCTCCTCGCGTGCGTGGCCGCGTTCAGCAACGCGCTGGCCACCGTGTTGCAGCGGCGCGCCGCGCTGAGCGTGCCGCAGGCCCGGGGGCTGCGCCCGGGCCTGGTGCTGGATCTGCTGCGGCGGCCGGTCTGGCTGGCCGGGATGCTGGCGGTGGCCGTCGCCGGCGCGGGCCAGGCGGCGGCGCTCGCGACCGGTCCCCTCTCCCTCGTCCAGCCGCTGTTCGTGCTGGAACTTCCGCTGGCGCTGCTGCTGGCCTCGTGGATGACGGGGCGCCGGCTGCCGGGGACGCTGTGGGTCGCCGTGGCCGCGGTGGTCGCCGGACTCGGCCTGGCGCTGACGTCGGCCGCGCCCTCCGGCGGGGTCACCGAAGTCTCCCTCGCCCGCTGGGTACCGGTCCTGGCGGCCTGCGGAGCGGCGGTCCTCCTGCTGGCCGGGGCGGGGCTGAGGCGTCCCGTCGGCAAGGCCCGCGCCGGCTGCCTCGGCGCGGCCACCGCCGTCTGCTACGCGCTGACGGCCGGTCTGGTCAAGGACTCCATGCGCGCCCTGGACACCGACGGCGTCGTCGGCTTCCTGACGGCGTGGCAGACGTACGGGTTCGCCGCGGCCGGAGCCGGTGCCGTGCTCCTGCTGGAGCACGCCCTGCAGGGCGGCCCGCTCATCGCCTCCCAGCCGGCCCTGTCGCTGGGGGACGCGACGGTGAGCCTGCTGCTCGGCCTGCTCCTGTACCGGGAGGACGTCCGTACCGGCTGGTGGATCCTGCCGCAGGCGACCGGCGTCGCCCTGGTCGCCATGGGTGTGGTCACCCTGGCCCGGCGCGGGATCGACCTGCGGACCGGCCGGTGACCACGCCGGGGAACAGCGTGCCGGCGGGCCGGAGGCGCGCGCTTGCGGGGCGTCGCCCCGTGCGGGTGGTGCGGTGCCGGGCGCGGCCGCAGCCCCGGAACGGACACGAGCCCCGAAGAAGGCGGGCGGGAACAGACACGGGCGGAGTCGGCGGGAGGACGAGGGTCACGCCGTGCGACCTCGCCCCGCTCGCGGCGGCCCTCGCCGCGGCGCCGGCCGCGTCGCCGGGCGGACGGCCGGCGCCGCAGCGGACGGCGCACCAGCAGGCGCCGGACCCGGTGCTCCTCGACTGCCGGGGGCGGCACCCGCCGCCGGCCCGGCGGACGGCTGATCCGCGGGCCGTGCGCCGGCCGCCCGTCCGGGGATCGTGGCCCCGGGCCGCCCGGAACACCTCGGCCGGCTCGGCGCACCGGGACGGCGCCCGCCGGTCACCGGGTGCGCAGCGGGGGCACGGCGGGCACCTCGGTGGCCGTGGCGATGTCGTGTTCCGTCAGGCGGAACCGGACGGGGTAGTCCTCGCGGCGGCTGCGCCGGGACGGTTCGGTGGTGCGCCACATGTAGAGGCAGCGGGCGCACTGGAGCACCTGCCAGACGCCGGGCTGCGGGGAGTGGGCGACGGTAGAGACGCCGGCGTCCGCGCAGCGCGGGCAGATCGGGGAGGCGCCGGGGGCCTCGGAGCGGTCGCTGTCACTGGAGTGCATGGGGTGGTTCCTTTCCTGGACGGGCCTTGGGCGGGGTGAGGGCGGCAGCGGGGCGGGCGGTCAGCGCTCCGCGAGCAGGGAGCGCAGTCGGGCGGTCCACTCGGCGGTCTCGGGCAGGTCCTTGGCGGGGGTGCCGAAGTTGCCGCGGACGTCGGGGGCGACGGGCGTCGTGGCATCGATGATCATCTTGCTGGTGACGCCGGCCGGCTGGGAGGCGGGGGCGAGTTCCACCACCGACAGGTTCGGGATGACGACGACGTCCTCCTTGGGGTTCACCTTGGCCGACTGGGCCCACATCACCTGGGGCAGGTCGAAGGGGTCGACGTCCTCGTCGACGACGATGACCTGGGTGACGTAGCCGAGACCGTGCGGGGTGGTCATGGCGCGCATGCCGACCGCCTTGGCGAAGCCGCCGTACCGCTTGGCGGTGGAGATGATGACCAGCAGCCCGTGGGTGTACATCGCGTTGACGGCCCGCACCTCGGGGAACTCGGCGCGCAGCTGCTTCAGCAGCGGCACGCAGGTGTTGGGGCCGACGAGGTAGTCGCACTCGGTCCAGGGCATGCCGAGGTAGAGGGACTCGAAGACCGGGTGGGTGCGGTAGGAGACGCGCTCGATGCGGATGACGGGCATCCGACGGCCGCCGGAGTAGTGGCCGGTGAACTCGCCGAAGGGGCCCTCGATCTGCCGCACCCGCGACTCGACGACGCCCTCGATCACGACCTCGGCGCCCCAGGGGACGTCCAGGCCGGTGTGGGGGGCGGTGGCGATCGGCATGGGAGCGCCGCGCAGGGCGCCCGCCATCTCGTACTCGGACTGGTCGTAACGCAGGGGCATCCCGGCGACGATCGGGACGATCGGGTCGTTGCCGAGGGTGATCGCCACCGGCAGGTCCTGGCCGCGTTCCTCCGCCGTGCGCAGGTGCTGGGCGATGTCGTGCACCGGGACCGGCTGGAGGGCGAGGCGGTTGCGGCCGACGACCTGCATGCGGTACGTGCCGAGGTTCTGCTTGCCGAAGTGGTCCGGATCGTCGGGGTCGCGGGAGACGACGGCGGCCTTGTCCAGGTAGAAGCCGCCGTCGCCGTCGTTGAGGCGGAACAGGGGGAGGATGTCGAACAGATCGATGTCGTCGCCGGTGACGGTGTTCTCCCGCCAGGGGGCGTCCTCGCGGCGCTCGGGCGGGACGGGGAAGGCGTCCCAGCGGCGGGCGAACTCCTCGACCTGGTCGCGGGTGGAGGTCTCCTTGGGCAGGCCGAGGGCGAGGGCGTGGTTGCGCCAGGAGCCGTGCACGTTCATCGCGATCCGCGCGTCGGTGAAGCCCTTGACCCGGTCGAACCAGAGGGCGGGGGCGCCCTCGCCGATCCGCCCGGCGGCGTTGGCCGCGGCGGCGAGGTCCGGTTCCGGGAGCACCTCGTCGGTGATGCGCAGCAGCTGGCCCTCCTTCTCCAGGGTGTTCAGGAAGGACCGCAGATCGTCGTAGGGCACGGATGTCTCCTCATGTACGTCGTGAAGGGGGGAGGGTGGAGGGGAACGGCGCGGGGGCGGGCCGTCAGGAGCCGGCGTCCCGCGGGCCGTCGAGCCGCGCCGCCCGCAGGCCGGACCAGCGCTCGGCCGCGGGGGCGGGCAGGTCGAGCTGGTCGAGGACGCGGGTGGTGATGTGGTCGACGATGTCGTCGACGGTGCGGGGGTGGTTGTAGAAGGCGGGCATGGGCGGCACGATGCGCACGCCCATCCGGGCCAGGGCGAGCATGTTCTCCAGGTGGATCTCGCTCAGCGGCGTCTCCCGCGGCACCAGCACCAGCGGCCGGCGCTCCTTGAGGGTGACGTCGGCGGCCCGGCCCACCAGGCCGTCGGCGTAACCGGCGCGGATGCCGGCCAGCGTCTTCATGGAGCACGGGACGACCACCATCCCGTCCGTGCGGAAGGATCCGGAGGAGATGGTGGCGCCCTGGTCCCCGGCGGGGTGCGTCACGTCGGCCAGCGCGCCGATCTCCCGCAGGGTGCGGCCGGTCTCCAGCTCGGCGGTGGCCCGCGCCCAGCGGCTCATCACCAGGTGCGTCTCCACGTCCGGCAGCTCGGCCAGCCGCTCCAGCAGCCGCACCGCGAACACGGCCCCGGTGGCCCCCGTCATCCCCACGATCAATCGCACGGTCGCACCTGCTCCTTTTCGGTCATCGCGGCACCGTCTGCATCTCTCACGCTAGGAAGCGACCTGCGTGGACCGGCGGTAAGCTCGGGACACACCATGGGGAATTCCGGACAGAAACGAGAGCCGGGCCGAGCGGGCTGCCGCCTCGGCGGACGGGCGGGACGGCCCGGCGCGGCCGGTGCCGCCGCGATCACCGACGTCGCCTACCGGCCCTCGCTGAGCGCTCCGATCGGCATGGACGTCGTCGGATTCGAGGAGGTGCGCGACCGGGCGCGGCGCCGGGGCATCGACCTGTCCGGTCCGCAGCGGCCGGACTTCCACCACCTCATCCACCTCGCCCCGCACTCGCCGCCGCTCCCCCACACCGTCGACTTCTCCCGTCACGTCGTCCCGCCGGGCGGCTGGCTGTGGGTGCGGCCGGGCCAGGTCCACCAGTACGCGGCCGAACCCGACGGGCCGCTCACCCGGGCCCGCGGCGTCATGGTGATCTGGCGGCCCGGCTTCGTGACCGAGGACCCGCCGCACACCGAGGGACCGGTGGTGCCGGCCGGCACGCACGCACGGCTGGTCCGCCTGGCCCTCGACCACCTCGTAGCCGAGTACGACGACCTGGGCGCGCTCCCGCTCGAAGCGCACAACAGGGCACTGCGGATGCTGTTGTCGGTACTGCTGCTGCGGCTGGCCCGCGCCTGCCCGCCGGCCGCCGGCGGCACGGCGCCGCCCGACGGCCCCTTCCGGCGGTTCGGCGCGGCCGTGGAACGCGACTTCGCCCGCACCCGCCGGGTCGCCGACTACGCCGCCGCACTCGGTTACAGCACGCGCACCCTCACCCGTGCCGTCAAGGCCGCCACCGGGACCACGGCGAAGGCGTACCTGGACGCGCGGATCGTCCTGGAGGCCAAACGTCTGCTGGTGCACACCGACGCCACCGCCGCGGACATCGCGCGCCGGCTGGGCTTCGACGATCCCAGCGACTTCGGCGCGTTCTTCCGCAAGCACGACGGCCGCACCCCGCTCGCCTTCCGCGCGGCGGCGCGCGGCACGACGGCCGGGGACGGAAGCGGAAATTAGGGACGGGGGCGGGGGCGGTATCCGGCCGGGCGGCGGCTGACACGCGCCGTTCCGCCGCCCAGCGGCACGGCACGCCCGCGTTGTTCGCCTCCGCGAGCCCTCCCGGCCACCGGGAGGCCCTCGTTCCGTCCCACGCCCTCCGCAAGATCACCGGTTGTCGTTTGTCATGTCTTCGACCTTAGGAGCACCGACGTGAGCGGACACCGTCTACGGCCGTGGGCCGTCTGCGCCCTCGCCGTCGCCGCCGTCCTGCCCGGGACACCGGCCGCGGCCCGGGACCAGGGGAGCCTGCCGGAGGTGCGTCCGCGGGCCGAGACGCCCGCCCTGTACGACGACGAGGCGGGCGGCAACGCCGACGCCGACGACCCCGCCATCTGGCGCAACGCCGCCGATCCCGACCGCAGTCTCGTCGTCGCCACGGCCAAGGAGGGCGGGCTGCGCGTCTACGACCTCGACGCGCGGCTGGTGCAGTCGGTCCCCGCTCCCCCCGCCCCGGGACCCGACGACGCGCCCGGCCGGTTCAACAACGTCGACCTGGTTCACGGTCTGAAGCTGAGCACCGGCCGCGCCGACGTCGCGGTCACCACCGACCGGGGCGGCGACCGCCTGCGCTTCTACCGCATCGACCCGTCCCGGTCCGGCCGGCCGCTCACGGACGTCACCGACCCGGCGGCCGCGCCGCCGGTGTTCTCCGCCGGCCAGGAGGAGATCGACGAGCAGCGCACCGCGTACGGCCTGGCGACCTGGACGGACCGGGCGACCGGCCGCTCCTACGCGCTGGTCAGCCGCCGCGAGCGCACCACGGTCGCGCTGCTGGAGCTGGTCCCCACCGCGTCCGGGGGCGTCGGCTACCGCACCGTCCGCTCCCTGGACCTGCCCGCCTCCTTCCGGCTGCCCGACGGCACCTCCTGGTCGCCGTGCGGCGAGCCCGGCGAGCTGCCGCAGGTGGAGGGCATGGTCGTCGACCCGGCGAACGGCACGCTGTACGCGGGCCAGGAGGACGTCGGCATCTGGCGGCTGCGCGCCGACCTCACCGGCACGCCCCGGCTCGTGGACAAGGTGCGGGAGTACGGCGTCCGGGCCGTGTACGACGAGGCCACGGAGGAGTGCGTTGCCGGTGACGACCCCGGCTACGGCGGGACCCGGCTGTCCGCCGACGTCGAAGGGCTGACGCTGCTTCAGGAGCCCGACGGGGACGGTCTGCTGCTGGCCTCCAGCCAGGGCGACGACACCTTCGCCGCCTACGACCGCGAGGTGGGCGACGACAACGAGTACGAGGGCGGCTTCCGCGTCGCCGCCGCCTCGCCGTCCCTGGACGGCTCCGAGGAGTGCGACGGCGCGGCGGTGCTCGCCGAACCGCTGGGCTCCCGCTTCCCCGACGGTCTGCTGGTCGTGCAGGACGGCCACGACGCTCCGGAGGACGGTGGGCGGGCCGCCACGAACTTCAAGTTCGTCGACCTCGGCGACGTCACGGGCGCTCTCGACGACTGACGGCGGCCCCACCGCCGCGGGAGCGGGCGGCCCGGTGCCCGTTCAGTGGCCCGGGCCGCAGCAACCGTCCGCGGTGCCGGCGTCGCCGGAGGAGGCGGCGGTGTCGAGGCGGCACAGGCAGGAGGCCGTGACCGGTACGTCCGCCAGGGCGGCGGCGAGCCTCAGCTGCTGCCCGACGATCCGCGCCTCGCCCGCCCGGCCCAGGCGCAGGAGGCATTCGTGGAGCCCGTGGAGCGCCCAGACGTTGCCGGGGTGCTGGAGGGCGCGCGGCAGGGTGTCGTCCAGCCCGAGGTCGGCCCGGTAGACCGCCTCGGCCTCCGCGACGCGCCCCTGTTCCAGCAGCAGGGCGCCGTAGGCGTGCCGGGTGGGCTGCATCCAGCCCCACGGTTCGTCGTAGGGGAGGGTGTCGTCCAGCTCGACGGCCCGCCGGAGGGAGGCGAAGGCGGTGTCGTGGTCGCCCTTGCGGTACTCCAGTTCGCCGTCGAGCATCGCCGCGGCGATCGCCAGGATGTCGGCGCAGGTGTTGTTGAACAGGGTGCGGCTCGCCGGGACGCGGGCGACGGCCGCGCGGAACGCCTCCCGTTCGGCCTCGGCCCCGCTGATCCGGCCGGTCGCGCAGAGCGCGACGCCGCGCGCGTAGTGCAGCATCGCGGTCGTCACGCAGTACAGCTCGCGGTCGGCGGGCAGCGGCAGGCGCAGGACGTCCGCCCAGCGGCCGAACCGGATCAGCACGTGCACCCGCATGGCGAGGAAGCCCTCGAGCCAGTCGGCCATCGGCGGGCTCCGGACCCGCAGGAGTTCCTCGGGGACGGCCGCCTCCAGCCGGGCGGCGGCGTCCAGGGCGGTGCGGTACCGGCCGAGGAACATCGCGCCGTAGATCTTGAAGTGGTGGTTGTGCGCCCGGTACAGGGTGTAGAAGTTCATCGCGCCGGCCCGCGTCCGGTATTTCTCGTCGGCGGCGATCGCCGCGTCGTTGTCGGCCACCACGCGCCGGTAGTCTCCGCAGAGCACCTCCAGGTGGGAGGGCATGTGGTGGAGGTGGCCGGCGTCGGGGACCAGGCCGCGCAGCCGGTCGGCGACGGTCAGGGCCGCCTCGGGGGTGGCGGACGTCTCCATCAGGTGGACGTACAGGTGCAGGACGCCCGGGTGCCGCCGGCCGGCCTCGCCGGCGAGGGCGCGGTCGAGGACCTCCTTGGCCTCGAGGGTGCGGGCGCCCTCGGCCGGCCGGCCCGTGCGCAGGTCCCACAGCCGCCAGGGCGTCAGGTTCATCAGGGCGTCGGCGTGGAGGGCGGCGACGTCCGGGTCGTCGGGGGCCAGGTCGTAGGCGGCGCGCATGCCGTCGGCGTAGGAGGCGTTCCAGGCGGAGCAGTCGGCGGCGGCGCGTGCCTGCGGGTAGCGGGCGCGCAGCGCTCCGATCAGGGCGCGCTCCACGGGGGTGGCGCCGGCCGCCAGGCCGTGGGCGCGTTCGACGGCGGCGTGGGCGCGGTCCACGGTCCGTGTCAGCTCCCGGCCGTCGAACGCCTCCCAGGGCTTGTTGTAGTTGGGCCCGAGGGCGTAGGCGATGCCCCAGTGGGCCATGGCGCAGCCGGGGTCCGCCGCGGCGGCGGCCTCGAAGCAGGAGACGGCCTCCTCGTGGTGGAAGGCGTACGTCCACACCAGTCCGCGGTCGAACCAGGTCTGCGCCCGCGGGGAGGAGGTCGTCACGGGGCGGCCGTGGGCGCCGAGGTCGTAGTAGCCGTCGCCGTCCGTGCCGTTGGTGTCGTCCATGGTCGCCTTCTGAACGTGCCGCTGCCGCCCGGGGACTCCACCGTCCCACGGACGTCCTCGGCCCGCATCACGCCACGGGGCCGCGTTCCGGCACGCCCGGTGGTGCGGCCGGGAGGGCGCGCTGCCTCGGCCCGCCGCCGTCCGCCCCCGCCGGACGCGCCGGTCCGGCGGGGGCGGGCCGGGTTCAGCGGAAGTTCACGTCACTGCACAGGAAGTACGTCTGGTCCATGTGCGACGCCTGCCAGATCGTGTAGACCACGTGCCGGCCGCTGCGGCCGGAGGTGCTCACGGGGATCTCGTAGTTCTGACTGGGGGCGTACTTGCCGGTGCGGGCGACGAGCTGGAGGTCGTTCCAGGTCAGGGGCTGGGTGGCGGGGTTGAAGCCCTGCTTGGTGACGTAGACCAGGAAGTAGTCCGCGCCATGGCTGGCCTGGTCGTACAGCTTGACGGTGAAGTTGCTGCCGACGTCGGTCGTCTTCCACGGGCCGACGGCGTCCAGGGAGTTGTACCGGCCGCCCTCGGTCCGGCCGCCGCTGCACAGCTGGCCGTTGGGGACGACAGCCTGGAAGTTGCCGCCGGAGCCGTTGCGGTACAGGCCGTTCCAGTTCCACATGGCGTTCGGGTTGGCCTGCCACGCCTGCCAGCACATGGGGTCCTGCTGCTGCATGGCCGGGTTCTGGTGGTCGCTGCCCCAGCGCAGCCAGCAGCCGTAGTTGCGGGAGGCCGGGTCGACGACCGAGCCGTGGGCGACGGCGGTACCGCTCCAGGGGATGAGGCACAGCAGGGCCGCGGTGAGCACGCTCAGGGCGAGGGACACCCGGCGCCGCACGCCTTTGACGCGATCATGACAAAGCATGGTCTTCTTCTTCCGATGAGGGGACACAGTGCATTGGGAGCGCTCCCAATGCACAGGCTGCGTGCCGGGAAACGGAGCGGCAACACGCGATTGCGTCACTTCCGCACCGATGATGGCGCGTTCGATGCGTTCGACGCGCCGGATGCGTGCGATCCACCGCCGCGCCCCGGACGGAGGGGACGGCGGTGTCGCAGCGCCCCCTCCACCCGTCGGGCTTCCGCTCGCGGCCCCCTGGGTCCTGCCCCGCGGGCGCGGCACCCGCCGGATCGGGTCGTCCTCCTTCCCCTCCGGCCGCGCCACCGCCCCGGCGGCCTCGCGAGGCCCGGGACCGGCGGAGACGGGGACGGCGCCGGACGCCGGGATGCGGGCCCGGGCACCGTCGCGCGCCGCCCTTGCGGGCGGTTCGCCGCGGTGCGACGATGCCGGGCACCGCCGCCCGCACCGGGAAGGGAAGACCGTGACCACCGACGACCAGTACCGCCCCGCGGCCGCCGCCGTGTTCGACGCCCTGGGCGCGGCCTACGAGCAGGCGTTCGCCGGGTCCGAAGCCCACCGGCGTTCGCTGCGGTGGCTGCTCGGACGGCTCGCCCCGGGCAGCCGCGTGCTGGACGTGGGCAGCGGGACGGGCCGGCCCACGGCCGAGACGCTCGCGGCGGCGGGGCACGAGGTGCTGGGCGTCGACGTCTCCCCCGTGATGGTGGGGATCGCCGCACGCCAGGTGCCCGGCGCCGTGTTCCGCCACGCGGACATCCGTGACGTCGCCCTGGAAGAGGGGGCGTTCGATGCGGTCTGCGTGTACTTCTCCCTGCTCCAGATGGACCGGGCGGAGCAGGCCGCCGTGGTGCGCCGCCTGGTGCGCGCGCTGCGCCCCGGCGGCCACCTGGTCCTGGCCACCGTGCCGCTGGACGTGGAGGACGCCGAGGGCGTCTTCATGGGGCAGCCGGTCCGGGTGACCAGTTTCTCCGCCGACGGCGTCACCGCGCTGGCCCGCGAGGCGGGCCTGGAGGTGCTGGCGCGGGAAGAGGTGCTGTTCACCCCCGCCCATCCCGACGCCGTGCCCGAACCCCACCTCTTCGTGCACGGCCGCCGGGCGACCGCGCCGGCCGGCTGACCCGCCGGAGCGGGGCCCGTGCCGGTGCCCCGTGGCACCGGTCCCGCCCCCGCCCGGCCGGTGGCGTCCGCCCCTCTCCGGCCGTCCCCGCCTCCCTCGGAGCGATCGTTAGGATGGCGCGAATCGTTCAAACGAACATCTCCGGGGCGGGAGGCCAGATGAGGGAGCCGGTCGAGCTCAGGCGGCAGCGGATCCTGGCCGCGGTGCAGGCACGGGGCAGCGCCCGGGTGCGCGACCTCGCCGCCGAGCTGGAGGTCTCGGTGGTGACCGTGCGCCGGGACGTGGAGGAGCTGACCCGCGAGGGGAGGCTGCGGCGCGGGCACGGCGTCGTCCGGTCGACCCTGCCCGCGCAGGAGCTGCCCGGTGGCGAGGTCGCGGCCGGGGACCGGGTGGCGGTGGTGGTGCCCGAGCGGCACTCGTACCTGACCGAGACCCTGCACGGCGCCCGCGCGGTGCTCGAGGAGGCCGGTCTGCGCATCGCGCTGCACATCGCCCCGCAGGTCCCCGGCGCCGAGCGCCCGCTGGTGGAGCGGGCCCTCGCGGACGGCGCGCGGGGCCTGCTGCTGGCCCCCCGGTGGACCAGCCGGGCCGCCGAGGAGGCCGACTACGGCCGGCTCGCCGCGCTGGACGTCCCGACGGTGCTGATGGAACGCCGGCCGCGGCGCGGCAGCGCGCTGCACGCCCTGGACTCGGTGTGCTCGGACCACTGGTACGGGGCGCACCTGGCCGTGGAGCACCTGGTGGGGCTCGGTCACCGCCGGATCGTCTTCGCCACCCGGGACGACAGCCCCACCGCGCGCACGCTGCGGGCCGCCTTCGCGGAGATCGCCGGGGCGCATCCGCTGGTGGAGTCCTGGGCCTGGGCGCTGAGCGCGTCGGAGGCGGGAGCCGAGGGGGCGTACTCGGCGGAGCAGACGGCGGAGTTGCCGGTGCTCCTGCGGAAGGTGGGCGCGACCGCCCTGGTGCTGCACGGGGACGTCGACGCGCTGATGATCGTGCAGCGGCTGGCCGGGGACGGGGTGCGGGTGCCGCAGGACTGCTCGGTCGTGGCGTACGACGACGTGGTGGCGGGGCTCGGCACACCGCCGCTGACGGCCGTGTCCCCGCCGAAGACGGAGGTCGGAAAGGTGGCCGCCCGGGTCCTGCTGGAGCGTATGGCGCAGGCGCCCGGAGCCGGATGGGCCGCGCGGCGGATCGAATTGCTGCCGCGGCTGACGGTGCGCGGCTCCACCCGGCCGGTGTGAGCGTCCGTGGGCGGAGCGGTCGGTGCGGCCCCCGGCGCCGTCTCCTGTTCCCCGGCGCCCTCTGACCCGCGTGAGCGTTTGAGCGTTTTATTTTCTTCTGATCGGTCTATTGACCGTTTCTCTTCCGGCATCGAGTATTCCCGTGTCCCGAACAGCCGTGTCCCCGACACGCAGGAGCCGCGGGAGGCGCCATGCCCGGTCGACGCAGTCGTCGGTCCGTGCTCGCCGCGATGGCCGCCGTACCGCTGACAGGAGCCGTGAGCGCCTGCAGCGGGACGGGCGGCGGCCGGTCGCGCGGCGGCAGCGGAACGACCCGCATCACCTTCTGGTCCGCGCTGCGCGGCAGCCAGGAGGTGGTGGACGCCTTCAACCGCACGCACGACCGCATCCAGGTCGACTTCCAGCAGGTCCCCTCCGGCGGGCAGGGCGGCTACGCCAAGCTGAGCAACGCCGCCCGGGCCGGCAACGCCCCCGACGTCGCCACGATCGAGTATCCGCAGGTGCCGGGGTACGCCATCGACGGTGTCGCCCGCGACATCACCGACCTCGTCGGTGACTCCCTGCGCCGCACGCTGCTGCCGCAGGCGCTGGGGCTGACCACCTTCGGCGGACGGGTGTTCAGCGTGCCGTTGGACGTCGAACCGATGGTGCTGCACTACCGCGCCGACCTCTTCGACCGCTACGGCCTGAGCGTCCCGCGCACCTGGGAGGAGTTCGCCGAGCTGGCGTACACCGTGCGCCGCAGGGTGCCCGGCCGGCGGCTGGTCCTCTTCCCCACCGACGGGATGACCCAGTTCGCGGCGTACGCCTGGCAGGCGGGGGCGCAGTGGTTCGACATCTCCGGGGGAGCGTGGAACGTCTCCCTCGCGGACGCACCCAGCCGGCGCGTGGCGGCGTACTGGCAGCGGCTCATCGACGACGACGCGGTGTTCGTGAACGCGGTCGACAGCCGGCAGTCCGACGCGCAGATCGGCAACGGGCTGGTGCTCACCCGGCTCAGCGGCGCCTGGGACGCCGGTGCGCAGATGAACGCGCGGCCCGGGCAGAGGGGTCTGTGGCGGATCGCGCCGCTGCCGCAGTGGGACGCCGGCCGCCCGGCGGTCGGCACGCACGGCGGGTCCACGTTCGCGGTCACCAAGGACAGCCGCCACCCGGAGGCCGCGTTCGAGTTCATCCGGTGGCAGGTGTCGCACCCCGACGCGCTGCGCGCCCGCCTGTCCAGCGGCACCAGCAGTCAGTACCCGGCCGCTCCCGGCCTGGTGGCCGTGGGCCGCGCGGCGTTCGACCGGTCGTACTACGGCGGGCAGGACATCTACCGCCTGTTCGAGCAGGAGGCGGCCAGGATCCGGGAGGGCTGGCTGTGGGGTCCGCGGATGACCGCGACCCAGAAGGTGATGCAGGACTCCTTCGCCCGCGTCGGTGCCGGTCAGGGCAGTCTCACCGGCTCCCTGCGCACGGCTCAGGAGGGCACGATGCCCGACCTTCGGGCCCTCGGCCTGTCCACCACCCAGCGCAGTACCTGAGCCGTCGAAAGGCAGGTGACACCCATGACCGCGACCACTCCGCAACCCCGGCCGGTGCGGGCCGCCGCAGCGCGCGCCGGCGCCCCGGCCGCCGCCGGCCCGCGTGCCCGCCGGACGGCGAGGCGGCGTCAGGCGATTGCGTGCGGCGTGCTGATGGCGCCGTTCTTCGCCCTGCTCGTGACCGTGTTCCTGGTCCCCGTCGGGACCGCGGTCCACCTCAGCTTCTACAGCGACGACCAGCCGGGCCTCGGTTTCGGCCCCGAGCGGACCGTCTTCGTCGGCCTGCGCGGCTACGCGGCGGTCCTGACCGACCCGACGTTCCTCGGCGGTCTGGGCACCGTCGCCCTCTACTGCGTGATCTACATTCCGCTGATGGTCACCGGCGCGCTCGCCCTGGCCCTGCTGCTGGACTCGGGCGTGGTGCGGCTGCGGGCCTTCGCGCAGCTCGGGCTGTTCCTGCCGCACGCCGTGCCCGGCATCATCGCCGCGCTGATCTGGCTGTACCTGTACACCCCGGGGATCAGCCCCGTCATCGACCTGTTCGCCCGAGCCGACATCACGATCGACTTCCTCGGCGTGCACACGGTGCTCCCCTCCATCGTGAACATCGCCCTGTGGAGCAACCTCGGCTACAACATGGTGGTCTTCTACGCCGCCCTGCGGGCCGTGCCCCGCGAGGTGATCGAGGCGGCCGTCGTCGACGGCGCCGGGCCGGTGCGCACCGCGCTGCGGGTCAAGACGCCGATGGTGCGGTCCTCGATCGTCATGGTCGTGGTGTTCACCATGATCTGGGCGTTGCAGCTGTTCACCGAGCCGATGCTGCTCAGCCAGTCCTCCCCCATGATCAGCTCTCGTTTCTCGCCGAGCATGTACATCTACGACGCGGCGTTCAACCGCAACAACTACAGCCTGGCGGCGGCCTCCTCGGTGGTCCTGCTGGTGTGCACCATCGCCCTGTCCTACGGCGTCACCCGCCTGGCCGCCCGCGCCGGCACCCCCGAGGAGGCCCGATGAGCACCAGCGGCAGCGCCGCCCTGCGGCCCCGGCTGCTGGGCCGTGCCACCGTCAACGCCGTCGTCGCCGTCTCCGTCCTGTACACGCTGCTGCCCGTGCTGTGGCTGGCGCTCGCCTCGGCCAAGGACCGGGACGCACTGTTCCGCAGCGATCTGCTGTCGTCGGACGGCTTCTCGTTCACGCGGAACCTGCGCGACCTGTTCGCCATGGACGGCGGCCTGTACGGGCGCTGGTACGCCAACAGCCTGCTGTACGCCGTGCTCGGCGCGGCGGTCGGCGCCCTGGTGAGCGTGGCCTGCGGCTACGCCTTCGACAAGTACCGCTTCCGGCACAAGGAGAAGCTGTTCGGGCTGGTGCTGGCGGCGGTGATGGTCCCGCAGACCGTCCTGGCGCTGCCGCTGTACCTGATGGCCTCCGAGGCGGGCCTGGTCAACACCTTCTGGGCGGTGTTCGTCCCGGTCCTGTTCAACCCGTTCGGGGTCTACCTCGGGCGGGTCTTCAGCCGGGGCTACGTCCCCGACGAGGTGCTGGAGGCGGCCCGCATGGACGGCGCCGGGGAGCTGACCGCGTACGTCCGGGTGGCGCTGCGGATGCTCGGCCCCGGGCTGGTCACCGTCTTCCTCTTCCAGCTCACCGCCATCTGGAACAACTTCTTCCTGCCCATGGTGATGCTGTCCGACCAGGACCTGTACCCGGTCAGCCTCGGGCTGTACGCGTGGAACAGCGCCGCGACCGTGTCACCGGAGTACTACCCCGTGGTCATCATGGGTTCGCTGCTCGCCGTCCTGCCGCTCGTCGCCGCCTTCGTCCTGCTCCAGCGCTTCTGGCGCAGCGGCCTGACGGCCGGAGCCGTCAAGTGACCGCGGCGGCCGGGCGTGCCGGAGGGCGGCGGCGCGCCCGCTCCGCCCGCCCCGTCCCCGAGCGAGGAGTCCGATCCCCCACATGACCGTGTCGACGCCGGGCCCCGGCTTCCGTCCCCGCGCCGCCGTGGCGATGTCGCGGGACGCCGCCGAGGCCGTCCTGGACCCCGAGACGCTCGCCGCGTTCCGCGCGCTGTGCGACCTTGCCCCGCTCCCGGTACTGGACGACCTGGCCACACCGCGGGCCCGGTCGCTGCTGGCCGACGCCGACCTGCTGATCACCGGCTGGGGCTGTCCGCCCCTGGACGCCGGTGTCCTGCGGGCGGCGCCGCGGCTGCGGGCCGTCGTGCACACCGCGGGCAGTGTCCGCGGGCACGTCACCGACGCCTGCTGGGAGCGCGGCATCGAGGTGTCCTCCGCCGCCGCGGCCAACGCCGTGCCGGTGGCGGAGTACACGCTCGGCATGATCCTGCTCACCGGCAAGCGGGTGTGGGAGCGGGCCCGTGATTACCGGGCGGTCCGCCGGCGCGGGAACTGGCTGCGCACCCCGCGCACCGTCGGCAACCACCGCCGCACGGTCGGCATCCTGTCGGCGTCGCTCATCGGCCGCCGGGTCGTGGAGCTGCTGCGCCCGCACGACGTCGAGGTGCTGCTGCACGATCCGTACGTCACCGACGCGGACGTGGCCGCGCTCGGTGTCCGGCGGGCCGGGCTGGCGGAGCTGTTCGCACGCTGCGACACCGTCAGCGTGCACACGCCGCTGCTGCCCGCCACCCGCGGCCTGGTCAGCCGCGCCCTGATCGAGTCGATGCGGCCGGACGCCGTGCTCATCAACACCTCGCGCGGCGCGGTCGTCGACCAGGACGCGCTCACCGACGCCGTCCTGGCGGGCCGGATCCGGGCGGTCCTCGACGTCACCGACCCCGAGGTGCTGCCCGGGGACCACCCCCTGTGGGAGTGCGGGAACGTGCTGATCACCCCTCATCTCGCCGGTTCGGAGGGCAACGAGTGGCGCCGCCTGGCCGAGCACGCCCTGGCCGAGACCGCCCGCTGGGCCTCGGGGGCCGGTTTCCTCCATCCCGTACGACGCGAAAGGCTGGCCTTCCTGGCATGAGCATCTCCTTCGACCTGCCCGCCGCCGACCGGGCGAGGAGCCCGTACACCGGTTACACCCGGGCCCACTGGGAGGCGGTGGCCGACGGGCTGCTGGCGGCGGCGTGGCGCTGGAGCACCCCCGGCGGCGCCCTGCTGGACCTGCCCGGACGGCCCTCGCGTTCGGGGGTGCGCTCCGACGGGTTGGAGGGCTTCGCGCGGACCTTCCTCGCCGCCGCCTTCCGGGTGGCGGGCGCCGGCGGCGACGATCCGCACGGCTGGCTGGACCGGTACGCGCGGGGCCTGGCCGCGGGCACCCGCTCCCCGGGGCGCGAGGACGCCGAGTCCTGGCCGCTGATCCTCGACCACGACGTGCAGGGCCAGCCGATGGTGGAGTCGGCGTCGGTCGCGCTGGGGCTGCGGCTGACCGCCCCCTGGCTGTGGGAGCACCTCGACGAGGACGTGCGGGACCGGGTGGAGCAGTGGCTGCGCGGCGCGCTGCGGCACACGCCCGCCCCGAACAACTGGTACCTGTTCCCGTACACGGTCGCCGGGTTCCTGGAGTCGGTGGGCCGCGGGGACGCGGACACGGCGGCGGCCCGCCGGCGGGCGCTGGAGCTGCTGGAGGGCTGGTACCGGGGCGGGGGCTGGTACGCCGACGGGGACGGGCGCGCCTTCGACCACTACAACGGCTGGGCCCTGCACCTGTACCCGGTGCTCGACGCCCACCTCGCCGGCGACGGTGAGGCGGCCGCCCTGTACGGGGGCCGGCTGCGCGCCCACCTGGAGGGCTACGCGCTGATGTTCGGCGCGGACGGGGCGCCGCTGCACTTCGGCCGGTCGCTGACGTACCGGTTCGCCGCCTCGGCCGCCGTGAGCCTCGGCGCGCTGACCGGGCACACGCCGCTGACGCCGGGGGCCTCCCGGCGGCTGGCCAGCGGCAGCCTGCGCCACTTCCTGGACCGCGGCGCGCTGACCGCCGACGGGCTGCTGAGCCTGGGCTGGCACGGGCCGCACGAGGCCACCTTGCAGCCCTACTCCGGTCCGGCGTCCCCGTACTGGGCGTCGAAGGCGTTCCTGGCGCTGCTCGCACCCGGCGGCCACCCGCTGTGGACGGCCACCGAGGAGCCCGCGCCGGTGGAGGAGGCCGACCGGGTCCTCGCCCTCCCGGCCCCGGGGCTGCTGCTCCAGGCGACGCGCGGGGACGGGATCGTACGGCTGCACAACCACGGCAGCGACCACGTCCGGCCGCACGAGGGCGAGGCGGCCGCCGAGGACGACCCGCACTACGGCCGCCAGGCGTACTCGACGCGGACCGGCCCGACCGCGCCCGGCAACGCCGCCGACAACCACCTGTCGGTGCGGGTCGGCGGCCACTCCAGTGTGCGGCGCCGCGTCCGTCCCCTGGGCGCGGGGCACGGCGACGGCTGGGGCTGGGCGGCCTCCTGGCACCGGCCCGTCTTCGCCTCCGGTCCCCCGATGGTGCCGGGGCTGCGGGTGGAGAGCGTGACGGTGGCGCACGGCGTGTACGAGTTGCGGGTGCACCGGGTGACCGGGGCGCCCGCCGGGGCGCGGGTGGAGCACACCGGGTGGGCCACGGGCCCGGACGAGCCGCTGGTGTCGGCGCTGCACGGGCTGCACGGCTGGGAGGGGGCGCCCGAGCGGATCCGCGCGCCCCAGGGAACGGCGTACACCCGCTGGGCGCGGATGCCCCGGCTGACCGGCGCGGCGGGCGGTACCTCGGTGCACGTCTGTCTGGCCGCCCTCGCCGCCGCGCCGGGCCCCGGGCCGCTGGCGGACGCCGTCACCGAGGTCGTGGCCGGTGACGCGGAGGTGGTGGCCGTCTGGGCCGAGGGCGGTGTGCGGACCCGGATCCGCTTCGATCCGGTGCGGGTGACGCACGGGACCGGCCTGGAGGGGACGTAGGGGGAGGGAGGGAACGGGGGGGGCCGGAAGCCGTCGCGCGGCGGGGCGCGGACCGGCTCCTCCCGGCCCGCGCGCAGCCGCCGGGTCCGCTCGGGTGCGGTGGCGGCGGGCGGTTGCCCGGCGGGTGGGGGCGCCGCGGGTCCCCCGGGCGCCCGTGTCCGGTCGCAGCCGGGGCCGGGGCCGGTGACGCTGGTACGGACCCGGTGGGAAGGAGTCTCCATGGACAAGCTGTCGTGCGTGCTGCTCGCGGTCCTGGCCGCGTCGGTGCCGGCCGCCCCCGCGGTGGCGGCCGCGCCGGGGTCACCCGGTTCCGCGGGGCGGGTCGCCGTTCGCGCGCCGGGCGGTGTCACGGTGCCCCAGTGCCTCCAGGGCGGCGGCACCGTCGTCGTCGAACTGGACGTCGCGGGGACGGGCTCCGTCGTCACGCGCTGCCAGGGCGGGCGCCACCACGGGCGGCCGGTCGTCTGACCGTGCCGTGGCCGGCGGGACGGCCCCACCGGCCTCCCGCACCCGCCCCCGCGGTTCCGCACGAGCGCGGGTACCCGCTTGCCCGCATGCCCCGCGGGACGGCCCCGGCAGGCGGCGCGGCCCGAGGAGCGGGGCGTGTGGGCGAGGCGGGCTCGCGGGGCTGCCGGACCCCGCCGCCGCAGGCGGGGTCCGGCAGCACGGGACTTCCCGGCGAGCCGGGCCCCGAGGCGCCGTCCGTCGCGGAACCGGCCAAGTCACGCGCGCCGCCGCCGGAACCGGAGCGGACCGGGATGCGACGATGACGCGGACCGTTTCGCAAAGGGGGGTTCACCATGACCGGGATACTCGTCGTGTCCGGCGTCCTCGCACTCGTCGTCGCCGGGTGCGTCTGCGTGGTGTGGGCGGTGCGGGGCGGCCCGCGCTGGGTACGCGCGGTGGCGGCGGTGACCCTGACGGCCGGGGAACTGGTGCGCGTGGCGGGCCGCTCGGGCGGTGGTTACCGGAGCGGCGGCAGCTCGGACGACTGAGCGGGCCGCCCGCCCCACGGCGCGGCACCTCCACCGGCCGGGGGCGGGCCCGCCCACGACGGAGGTGCCGCCGAACGCCGCGAGCGGCACCGGTGCCCGGCGCCGGGACGGGGCGCGGTCCGGGGGCCGCGAAGGCCGGGCGGGGGCGCGATCGGAGGGGGAACCGGCGGGACCACCGGCCGCCCGGGTGGGGCGCTCCCCGGCCGTCAGGACGGCTCGGCGCCCTGGGCGGCCCGGCGGACCTCCTCCTCCACCATGTCCCGCGCCTGGCCCTGCTCCCTCGCGTAGCCGGTCACCGCGGCCTGTGCGTCGCGGTCCAGGTCGCGCCAGGCCCGCACGGCGGTCTCGTAGATGTCGGACTGCTGCGGGTTCCACCGGCTCTGCGTGGGCGCCCCGTACGAGTGGCGCAGTTCCTCGACCCGCTGGTGTGCCTGGTCGGCCGCGCGCCGTTTCGCCACGAGCTCTTCGAAAGTGCTAGCCACACCAGGAGACCCTAGTCAGCGGAGCGTCATCGCGCGCGCCGAAAACCGTTTCGCCGGAGCGCGCCGTCAGCACGCGCGGTCGTCGGCGCCGCGCACCTCCCACGGCCGCGGCCCCGTGCCGTCCCGCCACGCCCGCAGGCCCCGCCCGTCCAGGCACACGATCCCGCACCGCTCGGCGTAGTCGAGCGCGGGCGCGGTGAAGCCGCTGGTGGTGACGACGGCCGCGACATCGGCCCGGTGCACGGCGAAGCAGGTGCCGCCGAAGCGCTGGACGTCCTGGGAACCGACCGTGGTGCCGTCCCCGTAGCGCTTGCACTGGATGACGACGCGACGTCCGTCGGGGGCCACGGCCAGGACGTCGGCGCCGAGGTCACCGGCTCCGCCGACCACCTCGGCCTCGCGGCACCCGTCGCGCACGCAGAGCGCGGCCACCGCGTGCTCGAACTCGTCCGGGCCCAGGGTGTCGTACTCGTCCGGGCCCAGGACGTCGTACTCGTCCGGGGCCGGGGCGAGGTGGCCGGTACCGGCGGGCGCCCCGGCCGCGGCGGTGTCCCGGACGACGGCGGCCCCGGCCGTCCGCCGGTCCGCGGCCGCCCCCGGCACGCCCGGTTCCCCGCCGGGGCGGAAGGGGGTGTCGTCCCAGGCGTCGACCGCCGTCCGCGCCGCCTCGTCCAGCGCGGCTCCGGCCCGGCGCGCGGCACGGGACACGGAGAGGCGGCGACGGCGGCGCCACAGGGACAGGGCGCCCGCGCCGCCGGCCAGGACCAGCACCGACGCCCAGACCGGGCGCCGTTCGACGAGGTCGGCCGCCGTGCGGGCCGCGAACCCGGCAATGATCACGAGGGCGGCGAGCAGGCCGAAGAACACGGCGGTCCTGCGCAGGTCGAACGGGTGTCGGCGCTGGTCGGTTCGTATACGGCGGGCAGGGCTGGCCATGATGGCGATTGCCTCCTCGGATCGCTGCGGAGATCACTCCCGCCGTCTGCCCCGGGACCGGACGCTTCATCGCCCTCCGCGCCTGCGCGGAGCCCTGCCATCATGGTCACCGACCACGTCCGGAGACGGAGAGCGGAAGTGAGGAAGTGTGGCGGACACCGAGGAAACGGCGATGCCCGAACGGCTGCTGATCAACCGCACCACCACGGACGACGGCGCCTGTCTCGTGACCGTCGCGGGAGAGGTCGACCTCGACGGCAGCGTCCGGTTCCGCGACGTGCTGCTGTCCTGCCTGGGAACGGGGCGGGGCGCGGTCGTCGACCTGGGCGGTGTGGCCTTCATGGACTCCAGCGGCATCAACGCGCTGATCATCGCGCACCAGGCCGCCGAGGCCGGCGGCGTCTGGCTCCGTCTCGCCGCGCCGCAGCAGGCCGTGCGACGCGTCCTGCGGCTCGTCGGGGTGGACGCCCTCATCCCGAGCTACCCGACGGTGGAGGCGGCCCTGGCCGCCTGACACCCGCCGGCCGCGCCGCCCCGCGGACCCGGGGCGGCGCGGCCTCACGCGAGGGGCAGCCGCGCGTAGACGGTCTTGCCCGTGGCGTCGGGCTTGGTGATCACCTGGTCGCACAGTCGCGTCACGATCTCCAGCCCGTGCCGCCCGACCCGCCGGGGGTCGGGCGGCAGGAACGTCGGAAACCCGTCGCCGGTGTCCGACACCGCGATCTCGACGCTGCCGTCCACCACGGACAACCGCAGCCGGCACGGCCCCGGCGCGTGCCGCAGGGCGTTCGTCACCAGTTCGCTGGTCACCAGCCGCGCCGCGTCCAGGAAGGTGCCGGTCGTCTCCACTCCCGCCTCACCGAGCCGGACGACGAAGTCCCGGACCAGGTCCCGGGCGGCAGGGATCACCTCCGTACCGCCGTCGAAGTCCACCACCGTGGACAGCGCGGAACGGTCAACGGCATCAGACCTGCGCGCCGGAGTCATGCGGAGCCTCACCGTCCGGTCCTGGGCCCGTTCTTGGAAGCAAGGACCCTGGTCCCTCACGATACGCAGCCGACCCGCACCCCCCATTGTTTTGTGCGAAGTTCCGCTGGTCCCGCAGCGTTTTGGCCATGATGCGCCGGGTTCTGGTACCCCGCGTCCGCGGGGGCGACCGGGCCGCGACCAGCGACGTCTGAACATCGTTTCGACGGGTAAGCGGACCTGACACGACTTCATTCACAGGGGCTGCCGCCCGGTACGGCGGCCGGAGACGAGGAGGGGGCAGCGATGGGACGTCTGATCCGCCGCAGGGGCCGTGCCGCGCAGGAGGCCGCGGCACGCCGCGCACGTCACTTCCGGGCGCAGCTCGGGGTGGCGGCCGACATCGCGATCAGGGCGCGGCGCCGCGCCCTGGCGGAGCGGGGGGAGGCCGTCGGCGAGCACACCGGTGAGCGGCCGCCGCGCGGCCGGGTCACCGTCGACGACGTACTGGCCTGCGCCCACCAGCACTTCGGCCTGACGTCGGTGCCCCGCGAGGAGGCCGCCGCCGTGCTGCGCGCACGGTACGAGCTGCGCGGCTGCCACCGTGATCTCGACACCGACGCCCCTGCCCTCGCGCCCGCCCCGCCCCGGCCGGAGGTCTCCGGGACCTGACCCGGGTGCCCGCCCCGTCACACCACCGGCGCGGGGCGGGCACGGGACGAGCGGCCGGCCGAAGGCCGTCGGGGCCCCGGGCCCGCCGCGGGGGCGGGTCGCCGCCCGGGTGCGTGCCGGGTTCCGGTGGCGCATCCTTGCTGTGTCACCGCGTGACGGGGCACGGACGAGGTGGGCCGATGACGTCAGGCACCGAGGGCGCACACCGGGAAGCCGGGCGGCCGGTGACGCCGCCGGTCGACGCCCCGGCGGAGGCGGGCGGCCACGCGGGCGGGGCCCGACCGTGGTCCCGTGGACCCGGCGCGCCGCTCCTGCCCGTGCCGGCGGGACTGCCCGGGGCATCGTCCCGCGTCCGGCGGCGACCGCACGCCGACCGCCCCTCCCCCGTCGCCGGCGCCCTCTGGCGGGGCGTGGCGGAGGTGCCGCCCGATCCGGCCGGGACGGTGCGCCGCCGCACCGCGAGGCGGCCGGCCGTGACCCGCCCGGGAGGCATCCCGCGCGCCCTCACGGGGACGTCCGCACGGACTCGCCGCTTCCCCACGGCCGGAGCGGCCCCGCCCGCGCCCCACCGTGCGGCGCGGGGGCGTCCCGGCGCCCGGGCGGACCTGCCCCGCCCCCCGCTGCCCGGCCTCGTGGACACGGGCACATGGTCCGGCTGACGGGCCGGTCGGGAGCCCGGCCGGGTCGGCGTCCCGGCGGTCCGCTCGGCCGGCGGCGGGGCGAGGGCCGGTTTCGGCGAGGGCGCACCGTCGCCGGGCAGGTGTTCGTCCTGCACATCGTCATCGTGCTGCTGCTGGTGGTGGCCGCCGTGGCCGCCCTGGTGCTCCAGGTCCGTCACGACAGCACCGTCGAGGCCCGCAACCGGTCGGTCGCCGTGGCCGCGGCGTTCGCCGAGGGGCCGGGCGTGCGGGAGGCGCTGCGCAGTCCCGACCCCACGGCCCTGCTGCAGCCGCGGGCGGAGGCGGCCCGCAGGGCGACCGGGGTCGACTTCGTCACCGTCATGAACACCGGCGGGGTGCGCTACACCCATCCCGAGCCGGACCGCATCGGGGAGCGGTTCGCCGGGACGATCGCCTCCGCGCTGGCCGGGCGGACCGTGACGGAGGAGATCGAGGGGTCGCTGGGACCGCTGGTGCAGGCCGTGGTGCCGGTCGAGGCGGCGGACGGCTCGGTCGTGGGCCTGGTGTCGGCCGGCATCACCAAGGATCATGTGGGCGGTGCCGCCGACCGGCAGCTGCCGCTGCTGCTGTCCGCCGCGGGTGTGGCACTGGTCCTGGCGACGGCCGGCACGGCCCTGGTGGGCAGGCGGCTGCTGCGCCAGACGCACGGCCTGGGCCCGCACGAGATGACCCGGATGTACGAGCACCACGACGCCGTCCTGCACGCCGTCCGCGAGGGTGTGCTGATCGTCGGCGGCCAGGGCGCGCTGCTGCTCGCCAACGACGAGGCGCACCGCCTGCTCGGCCTGCCCGGCGACGCGGAGGGGCGGCACGTGCGCGACCTGGGGCTGCCCGCCGAGATGGCGGAGCTGCTGGCCTCCGGGCGCCCGGCCACGGACCGGGTGCACCTGGTCAAGGACCGGCTGCTGGCGGTCAGCCAGCGGCCCACCGACAGCCGCGGCGGGCCGCCCGGCAGCGTGGCGACCCTGCGCGACACCACGGAGCTGCGCGCCCTGTCCGGCCGGGCCGAGACCGCCCGGGAGCGCCTGGACCTGCTGTACGACGCCGGTGTGGGCATCGGTACCGGCCTGGACGTCACCCGTACCGCCGAGGAGCTCGCGGAATTGGTCGTTCCCCGGTTCGCGGACTTCGCCACCGTGGACCTGTACGACGCGGTCCTCGCCGGCGGCCAACCGGAGGAAGTCACCCCGCTGCGCCGTACCGCCCTGAGCGGTACCCGCGAGGACATCCCGCTGTACCCGGTGGGGCACCAGGTCCGCTTCGTGGCGTCCTCCCCGCAGGGCCGCAGCCTGCGCACCGGCCGGTCGGTGCTCGAACCGGACCTCGCCGGGGACCTCGGCTGGCGGGCGCAGGACCCGGAGCGCTCCGCGCGGGTGCTGGAGTACGGCGTCCACTCGCTGATCACCGTGCCCCTGCGGGCCGGCAGCCTCCTCCTCGGCGTGGTCAGCTTCTGGCGCGCCGCGCGGCCCGAGCCGTTCGACGCGGACGAGCTGGCCCTCGCCGAGGAGCTCGTCGCCCGGGCCGCCGTCTCCATCGACAACGCGCGCCGCTACACCCGCGAGCACAGCATGGCGGTGACCCTCCAGCGCAGCCTGCTGCCGCGCAGCCTGCCCGAGCAGGACGCGCTGGACATCGCCTACCGGTACCTGCCGGCGCAGGCGGGCGTGGGCGGCGACTGGTTCGACGTGCTGCCGCTGTCGGGGGCCCGCGTCGCGCTGGTGGTCGGCGACGTCGTCGGGCACGGGCTGCACGCCGCGGCCACCATGGGCCGGCTGCGGACGGCGGTGCACAACTTCTCCGCGCTGGACCTGCCGCCGGACGAACTGCTCACCCTGCTGGACGAACTGGTCGCCCGTATCGACCAGGACGAGGCGGTCGAGGACGGCGCCGCCCCGGTCACCGGCGCGACCTGCCTGTACGCGGTCTACGATCCGGTCTCCCGGACCTGTGTGACGGCCCGGGCCGGCCATCCCCCGCCGGCGCTGGTCCGGCCGGGCGGCACGGTCGACTTCCCCGACCTGCCCGCCGGCCCCCCGCTGGGCCTCGGCGGCCTGCCGTTCGAGACGGCCGAGCTGGAGCTGGAGGAGGGAAGCCGGCTGGTGCTGTACACCGACGGGCTCGTGGAGGACCGGGAACACGACATCGACGAGGGGCTGGAGCGGTTGCGCGGTGCTCTCGCGGTGTCCGGCGAGTCGCCCGAGGAGACGTGCCGGGCCGCCCTGGAGGCGCGGCTCCCGTCCCGCCCGGGCGACGACATCGCCCTGCTGGTGGCCCGTACCCGGGCCCTCGGCCCCGACCGGGTCGCCGAGTGGGCGGTGCCGTCCGATCCGGCGGCCGTCGGCGAGGTGCGCGCCCGGGTCTCCCGGCGGCTGGCGCAGTGGGGGCTGGAGGAGCTGACGTTCACGACGGAGCTGCTGCTGAGCGAGCTGGTCACCAACGCGATCCGGTACGGCGGGGAACCCATCCGCGTCCGTGTCCTGCGCGACCGGGCACTGATCTGCGAGGTGGCCGACAGCAGCAGCACCTCGCCGCATCTGCGGTACGCGGCCATGACGGACGAGGGCGGACGCGGACTGTTCCTCGTCGCCCAGCTCGCCGAGCGCTGGGGCACCCGCTACACGCCCGAGGGCAAGGTCATCTGGGCGGAGCAGCCGATTCCCTGACGGACACGGCGGCGCGCGGGCCGCCGGGGCCCACCGGACACGGCGCGGACCGTCCGGCACGGCGAAGGCCGCGGAACGGCCGTGCACCGGGTTCCGCGGCCTCGCGCCGGGCCGGCACGGGTGCCGGCCGGTAGACCGTGACGGCACGTCAGTGCCGGAACGTGTCCTTCGCCTTCTCCTTCACCTGGCGGGCGTCGCCCTTCGACTCCTCGGTGCGGCCCTTCGCCGCGAGCCCCTCGTCGCCCACCGCGCGCCCAGTGGCCTCCTCGGCCTTCCCCCGGGCCTGTTCCATCTTCGCCTTGGCCTTCTCGTTGCCGCTCACAGCGCTCACCTCAGCGGGTTCGTCTCGGTTCCGGGAGGCCGGGTTGCCCGCCCGGACGGGCGCAAACATGCCCGGCCCCAGGGCTGATTGCCCGGTTGCCGGGTACAAGACCGGCAGAACAGGATCCGTCGTCGAACCGGAGGTACGTCATGGCCGGAATGCTGGACCGGATCAAGCAGTTCACGCGCACCCCGCAGGGGCGCCGCACGACCGAGCAGCTGCGCCGGGCCGCCGCCGACCCCCGCCGCCGCGCCCAGGCGCAGCAGGTGCTGCGGAAGTTCGGCAAGCGCCACTGAGCGCGCAACCGGGACCGGTACGGCGGGTCAGCCGCCGTACCGGTCCCGGTGTGCGCGGGCGGGGGCGGGGAGGGGCCCCGAAGGGCGGCCCGGGCCGTCGCCGGAACCCTCCCGCCGCCGATCGAGGACCGCGACGGCCAGGGCGCAGAGCATGGCGGCGGCGCCGGACCCGACGGCGACGGCCACGGCGGCGCGGTGGTCGTCGTGGGTGGCGCGCAGGGCGAGGTGGAACAGGCCGGGCAGGGCTGCGGTCCCCACGGCGGCGCCCAGCCGCTGCCCGGTCTGCAGGGCGCCTCCCGCGGCGCCCGCCATGCGCACCGGGACGTTCCGCAGCGTCATCGTGATGTTCGGGGAGACGACGCAGCCGCTGCCGAGGCCGCCGACGAGCAGCAGCGGGGCCGCGATCCACACGGCGTGGTCCGCGGGGGCGAGCCACAGCACCAGCGCCGTCCCGCCCAGTCCCGTCATGACGGCGGCCAGTCCCCAGACGGTCAGCAGCCGTCCCAGCCGTCCGACCAGCCGCCCCGTCACGGCGGCCGCGGCGGCGGAGCCGACGGCGAAGGGCGTCACCGCCAGCCCGGACCGCAGGGGCGAGTAGCCGAGGCCGTTCTGGAAGAACAGCGCGAAGACCAGCCAGACCCCGCTGAAGCCGACGAAGTACAGGGCCCCCAGGACCGCGCCGGTGGCGTAGCCCGGCGTGTCGGTGAGCAGCCGCGGGTCCAGGAGCGGAGCCCCGTCGCGGCCGGCGAGCCGGCGCTCCCACCGCACGAACCCGGCGAGGGTCAGCGCCCCGGCCGGGAACAGCCACCACAGGCGGCCGGGCCCGCCGGCCTCGGCGAGCACCAGCGGCAGCATCAGGGCCAGGATGCCGGCGCCGAGCAGGACGACTCCGAGGGGGTCCAGGCGCCCCGGGCGCCCGGGCGCGGTGCGGGGCAGCAGACGGCTGCCGAGGAGCAGGGCGAGCGCGCCGACGGGCACGTTGACGTAGAAGATCCAGCGCCAGCCCTGCGGTCCGTCGGCGAGCGCCAGGATCAGGCCCCCGGTGATCGGGCCCACCGCGCTGGAGACGCCCACGGTCGCGCCGAACAGCCCGAAGGCGCGTGCGCGTTCCGCGCCGTGGAACATCTGCTGGATCAGGGCCGAGTTCTGCGGGGCGAGACTGCCGGCGGCGACCCCCTGGGCCAGCCGGGCCACGACCAGCAGCGTGATGGTGGGAGCGGCGCCCGCCGCGGCGCTGCACGCCATGAAGGCCGCCAGCGCGGCGAGGAAGAGGCGGCGCCGGCCGAAGGCGTCGCCGAGGCGCCCGGCCGTCACCAGCGTCAGGGCGAACGCCAGGGCGTAGCCCGAGACCACCCACTGCACGGACGCCGCCGAGGCGTGCAGGTCCCGCTGGATGGACGGCAGGGCCACGGCGACGATGGTGACGTCGAGCAGGCTCATGAACCCGGCGGCCAGTGTCACCCAAAGGGCCCTCCACCGGTTCGGGTCCGGCCGGCCGCCGCCGTCGTCGTGGCCCCGGTCCCGTCGGTGGCCGTCGGCCTCCCTGTCCCCGTTCACACCCGGCTCCCTCGCGAGATCGAACCGTCCTGACGCCTGCGTCACCCGTGACGGGTGGTCCAAACCCTTCCCGAGAGGCCCCATAAGCCTGCCTTATGAGCTCATAGACGGGACCCGCGTACCGACTTAGGCTTGCCTTAACTTAGGCTTCCCGACGAGACGCTTGTCATCGCTCGAAGGGAACCTGATCATGCCCCGCCCTCTGCGGGTAGCCATCGTCGGATCCGGCCCGGCCGGAATCTACGCCGCCGACGCACTGCTCAAGTCCGAGGTGGCCGCCGAGCCCGGCGTGTCCATCGACATCTTCGAGCGGATGCCGGCGCCGTTCGGCCTGATCCGTTACGGCGTCGCCCCCGACCACCCCCGCATCAAGGGCATCATCACCGCCCTGCACCAGGTGCTGGACAAGCCGCAGATCCGCCTCTTCGGCAACGTCGACTACCCCACCGACATCAGCCTGGACGACCTGCGCGCGTTCTACGACGCGGTGATCTTCGCCACCGGCGCGATGGCCGACCGGGCCCTGCCGATCCCCGGCATCGACCTCGAGGGCTCCTACGGCGCCGCCGACTTCGTCTCCTGGTACGACGGCCACCCGGACGTGCCGCGCACCTGGCCGCTGGAGGCCGAGAAGGTCGCCGTGCTGGGCGTGGGCAACGTCGCCCTGGACGTGGCCCGCATCCTCGCCAAGACGGCGGACGAGCTGCTGCCGACGGAGATCCCGCCGAACGTCTACGACGGGCTGAAGGCCAACCGGGCCAAGGAGATCCACGTCTTCGGCCGCCGCGGCCCGGCGCAGGCGAAGTTCAGCCCGATGGAGCTGCGCGAGCTGGACCACTCCCCCAACATCGAGGTCATCGTCGATCCCGAGGACATCGACTACGACGACGGCTCGATCGCGACCCGGCGCGGCAACAAGCAGGCCGACATGGTCGCCAAGACGCTGGAGAACTGGGCCATACGCGATGCCGGCGACCGGCCGCACAAGCTGTTCCTGCACTTCTTCGAGTCGCCCGCCGAGATCCTCGGCGAGGACGGCAAGGTCGTCGGCCTGCGCACCGAGCGCACCGCCCTGGACGGCACGGGCAACGTCAAGGGCACGGGGAAGTTCACGGACTGGGACGTCACCGCGGTGTACCGCGCGGTCGGCTACCTGTCGGACAAGCTGCCCAAGCTGCCGTGGGACCTGGAGTCCGGCACGGTTCCGGACAAGGGCGGACGCGTCGTGCAGGAGTCGGGCGAGCACCTGCAGTCCACGTACGTCACCGGCTGGATCCGGCGCGGTCCCATCGGTCTGATCGGCCACACCAAGGGCGACGCCAACGAGACGGTGGCGAACCTGCTGGACGACTTCGCGAACGGGCGGCTGCACACGCCCGTCTCCCCCGGCCCCGAGGCCGTGGACGCCTTCCTGGCCGAGCGGAACATCCGCTTCACCACCTGGGAGGGCTGGTACCGCCTCGACGCCGCGGAGAAGGCGCTGGGCGAGCCGCAGGGCCGCGAGCGCGTGAAGATCGTCGAGCGTGAGGACATGCTCAGGGAGAGCGGCGCGTGAACCGCTGACCCGCCGAGTCCCTGCCGGGCCCGCCCGGTCGCCCCGCGATGCCGCGGGCGGCCGGGCGGGCCCGTTCTCCCGGTCGCTCGTGGAACCCGTCCCCGCCGGGCCGCGGTCCCGAGCGGGGCCGAGCACACCGTCGTCCACTGCTTCACGGTGGACTGAGTGAGGCGGGGAGGGAGGCGGGGAGCGGGAGGGCCGGGAGGCGGGGGCGGGCGCGGGCCCGGCGGCGGGGGGCGTCCCGCCGGACCCGCGCCCGCGTCCTCGGGGCGTGCCCGGCTCACACCTCCAGTTCGGCCTCGATGCGGCGCAGCTGGTGGCGGGCCATCGCCAGGTTGGCCCGTCCCGCGTCCAGGACGAGGTACAGGAACAGGCCGTTGCCGCCGCGGCCCTTGAGGAGGCGGATCAGGTGGTACTGGGTGCTGAGGGTGATGAGGATGTCCTCGATCTCCTCCTTCAGGCCGAGGTGCTCCATCGTGCGCAGCTTGGCGCGGACGACGTCGGTGTTGCCGGCGGCGGCGACCTCCAGGTCGAAGTCCTTGCCGCCGCCGAGGGTGCCGAGGGCCATGCCGCTGGTGTAGTCGACCAGTGCGGCGGCGGTGGCTCCGTCGATGGAGCTCAGGCACTCCTTGAGGGCGGTCTCCAGGTTGGCCATGCGTGGGTTTCCTTTCCGTACCTGCGGGATCGGGGGGTCAGGGGCTCCGGCGGTCGCCGTCGGGCTGCCGGCCCGGCTCGTGCACGGGCCGCTGCGGTGCGCGGACCGGCAGGGTGCCGATGGGGCGGGCGGCGTCCGGGGGCGTGGCGGGGAGGTGGTCGGCGGGCGCGGACGGGAGGTGCCCGAAGGACGCGGGGGGCGCGGGGGACATGTGGCCGGAGGGCACAGGGGGGACGTGGCCGGGGGGTGCGGGCGGATCGCCGGGGCGGCCGCGTTGCGGGGCGAGGCGGGCGGCCACCAGTTCCCCTATCCGGGCGCCGCCGCGCCGGCCCTCCAGGTGCAGGCGGCCCACGTTGACGCGGTCCCCGGCGAGGAGGGTGAGGACGGCCGACGGGCCGGCCGCGTAGGTGGCGACGTAACCGTGTTCGCCGCGCAGCAGCAGTTCCCGGAAGGCGCCGCGCGCGGTGGCGTCCGCCGTGCGGTGGGCGACGCCGAGGGCGGCGGCGGTGAGCGCGGCGAGGCCCTCGGGCTCGGTGTCCGGCGCGTCGTGGGCCAGGACCAGCCCGTCGACGGTGGCCGCGAGCGACCCGGTCAGCTCGGGGACGCGGTTGCGCAGTCGGTGCAGTTCGTCGAGGACGTCACTCTCGACGGCCATGAGCAGTCTCCTTTCGGCACGCTGCCGGCGCGCGCGGATCACAGGGCCTCCAAGGCGTCTTTGAGCCGCCGCAGCAGCGCCGTGTCCGGGTCGTCCCACGCCGCGCCGGGCCGGCCGGGGACCGGCGCGGCGGGCGCGGCGGGCCGCGGGGCGGGGACGATCAGTCCGCCGGCGGCCAGGCGGCGCACTTCGACGAGGGTGTGGTACGTACGGCAGGCGAGCGCGGCGGCGATGTCGGCGGCGGTGCGGACGCCGTCGACCTGGGCCAGGATCCGGCCGCGCCGGGCGGGCAGCGGGCCGGTGTCGGCGTCGGCCGTGCGCGCGAGGGGGGCGGTGTCGACGGCGGGGTCGGGCCAGATGCGGTCCAGCAGGGCCCGGCGGCGACGCGACTCGCGGACGACGGCGTCCGCCGGGACCGGGCGGACGGGCCCGAGCCAGTGCACGGCGCCGGGCCGGAAGCGGCGTACGGGCCCGTCGTGGGCGAGGACGAAGTAGGCGGCGTCGAAGAGGGTGCCGAGGTGGCACAGTTGCAGCGCGCCGGGGGCGAGCCGGCCGCTGTCCACGAGCCGGCGGCCCACCCGCTGGTGCGCTCCGGCCCGGCCGACCGCGTCCCACCAGTTCTCGGGGGTGAGGGCTCCGCTGTGGACGAGCAGGGACCCGAGGTCGGGGGTGAGGGCGGACTCGACGTGGACGACGCGGCCCTCCGCGAGGTGGACGACGCCGCGCTCGCCCGACAGGGCGCCGGTGGCGCGGCCGTCCGCGAGGGCGGCGAGCGCGGCGGAGACGGTGTCGTGGGGGGTCCGGACCGGGGTCATCCGAGCACCAGTCGCTCCGCCAGTGCGGCCAGCCGGATGCGGGCGAGCGCCAGGTTCCCGTCGGCGCGGTCCAGCCACAGGTGGAGGAAGACCGTGCTGTCGAACGGGGTGCTGACGAACCTCAGGAGGTGGTAGGAGTCCGCGGTGGTGACGATCAGGTCCTCGACGGGCGGTTCCCCGTCCGTCGCGGGGGCGCCGTGGGCCGGTGCCAGGATGCCGCTCTCCGCGGCGTGGCGGGCGAGTTCGGCGGCCTGGGCGGCCGTCGCCTCCGCGTCCCCGCCGGGGGCCTCGCCCACCGTTCCCAGGGCGAGCCCGCTGATCCAGTCGACCAGCGACGCACCGCGTGCGCCGGGCAGCCGCATGGCCTCCAGCAGACTCTCGTCTATTCCGGACACGCCGGATCCCCTCCCCCGCACGGCTCACACCGCGAACGTGAGAGCGAGACTACGGAAGGCGCTCGGCACGGGTGAGCCGTTTGGCATTTTCCAAAGGAACGTGCGCGGCGGGGCGTCCGAGTGCGCCCGACTCCGTCCCGGTCCGCCCGAATGCGTTCGGCAAGGACCGCTGCCGACCGCTCCGACGCGCGGGACGGGCACCCGGCCGGGGCTCCCCCGGCGTGGACACGGCAGGACGGGCTACCCGGGCCCCATGGCCCGACTTCATCTCCCCCACCGCGGGAAGCACAGTCCCGGACAGGACGACACGCACGCGCCCTCCGGCGGCCGGGAACCGCACGCGGAGCGAGCGCGCGACGGGGCCGAGGCGTACGGCCCGGGGCCCGCCACGGAGCGGCGGGCCGCGGACTCCCCCACGGAGCTGCCGAAACGCTCGTGGTCCGCACTGCTGCGGCGCGTGGTGGCCGAGTTCAAGGACGACGAGCTCACCGACCGCGCCGCGGCCCTGACCTACTACGGGGTGCTGTCGCTCTTCCCCGCCCTGCTGGTACTGGTCTCGCTGCTCGGGATCGCCGGGCAGTCGGCCACCCGGGAAGTCCTGGACAACCTGCAGACACTCGCGCCCGGCTCGGCGCGGGACATCATCTCCGACGCGGTGCGGCAGCTGCAGAGCAGCGCCGGTCTGGGCTCGGTGCTGGCGGTGGCCGGCCTGGTGGCCGCCGTCTGGTCCGCCTCCGGCTACGTCGCCGCCTTCATCCGCTCCGCGAACGCGGTCTACGACGTCCCCGAGGGGCGGCCCGTGTGGAAGGTGCTGCCGCTGCGCGTGGCCCTGACCGTGGCGCTGCTGCTGCTCGCCGTGGCCAGCGCGCTCATCGTCGTCTTCACCGGCACCCTGGCCCGGCAGGCGGGCACCGCCCTCGGCATCGGCGACACCGCTCTGACGGTGTGGTCGATCGCCAAGTGGCCGGTCCTGGTCCTGCTGGTCGTGCTCATGATCGCGCTCTTGTACTGGGCCACGCCGAACGCCCGGGTCCGCGGCTTCAAGTGGATCACACCGGGCAGTGTGCTCGCCCTGGTGGTCTGGATGATCGCGTCGGCCGGTTTCGCGTTCTACGTGGCCAACTTCGGCTCGTACAACAAGACGTACGGGACCCTGGCGGGCGTCATCATCTTCCTGGTCTGGCTGTGGGTGACCAACCTGGCCATCCTCTTCGGCCTGGAGTTCGACGCGGAGCTGGCCCGGCAGCGCGTCATCGACGCCGGTCATCCGGCCGACGACGAGCCCTACGTCGAACCCCGCGACACCCGCGCCTGGGACGACCAGGACCGGCGCCGCGCGGAACGGAACGAATGACGCGAAGCGGGACGGCCCGCCCCACATGCCCCGGCTCCCCGTGGGTAGGCGAAGGCCATGACCGACGGCAAGACCCCAGAACCGCAGGACCACCCGCACACGGAGCAGACGGAGGAGGAGCGCGCCCGCTCCCGCCCCTTCAGCTACCCCTACCCGGAGCGGCGCGCCAACGTGCGCGCCACCCGGCACATCAGCCGCGAACAGGCCGACGCCGACAGCGTCCCCGGCGTGCCGGGCGGCTACGGCACCACCGGCGGCGGCCAGCCCGGCGGCCGCAGCACGCCCCGGCCGGGAAAGGAGGCGCCCGACGAGTCCGGCGTGACCGGTATCGTCGGCGGGCACGAGACCGGGCCCGCCCGGGAGGACGAGGAGGGGTAGCGCCCGAGGCCGTCCCGGGGCGCTCCCCGTCCCGCCGCGCCGCAGGCGTCCGCCACGACCACCGTGCGACCCGGCGCAGCAGCGGCGCGGACCGGCGGCGATCGCCGTTCCGGTGCCCCGGGAGGAGCCCGTCACCGGCGCGGTCCGTCCGCCGGGGCCGGGCCTGGCCCGACGGCTCCTCGTCGTGGCGTCGCCGCGGCGCCGTCGTGGCGCCGTCGTGGCATGTGGTCCCACTGGCGTACTGTCATCCGTCGTCGGCGGCCCCCGGTTGATCTCCGCCGGGCCGCGGCGACGATACTGGCCGTACCCGTTTCCCCTGCGCACAGATGGACCCATGCCGACCTCTCCCACCGTCCGTCCCACGACTCCCCCCACGGTGTGGCTGGCCCGCGGCCGCCACCTGGGATCCGCCGCGGAAGACGTCGTCCTGCGTACGCTGCGACGGCTGAAGGACAGCCAGGTCGTCGACGACTTCCTGGAGCTGCCGGAGGCCGAGGGCGCGCGCGAACGCGTCGTCGAGGCCCGCTGGCGGGCCCCCGGGGAGGTGATCGTCCGCGCCCGGCTCGCGCTGGCCCGTGCCTCGGGCGGCGGGCAGGAGTGGACGCTGGCCGCGGAGGCGGAGCAGCCCTGGGACCCCGCGTGGCCGTCGCCCGCCACCATGTTCTGGCCCGACGACCCGGACACCACCTGGGACCGCGACCCCGCCACCGGCCTGCGCTTTCGCGGGTCCAATCCACTGCCGGACGACGAGAAGGACATCCGGCGGGTGCTGCGGGCCGCCCTGCGCAGCCCGTGGAACACCCACTTCGTCGTCCACGAGGCGATGACCCCCGACCACCGGGGCCGGGAACCGCTGGTGCGATGGCTGCCGCCGGGCCTGCGGCACCGTGTGGTCGAGCACCGCGCCGCGCCGCAGCAGCTGCGGGTGGTGAACTGGGTGCTGGAGGACTTCGGCGTCCAGGTGCCCCGCGGCGGTGCCGTGGTGCTTCCCGGCACGCCGGTCCCGGACGACTACGAAGCCCGGGACTTCGCCGTCCGCAGCGTCTTCCTGGACGGCTCCGAGCCCACCGAGCTGATCGCGGTGCTGACGGCGTTCGCGGCGCTTCCCAGGCCGCTGCCGAAGGGCGGCGAGGAGGCCCTCACCGGGCTGCGGGAGGAGTGGCACCTGCTGACCCTGGAGGAGGAGCTGGCCCGCGAGCGCCGGCTGGTCGCCATGTACGCCGAGGCGCTGGAGGCGATGACGAAGTCCCGGGACCTGTACCGGGAGGCGGCCGAACGCGCCCACGAGGCGCTGGCCGCCTACCGGGAGTCCGCCGGGACCGCGCCGGTGCGGCAGCCGTCCGACGCGCACCCCCCGTCCCCGCTGCGGCAGCTGACCCGGACCCTGGAGCGGCTCAAGGGCTCCGCGAGGACGCTGCGCCCCTTCCCGGCCGGCGGCGCGTCCGGGAAGGGCGACGGCGAGGACCACCCGCCCGCGCGGGCCGCCGGCGCGGACAGCGGCAGCGGGTCCCCGACGACCACGGGCGCGGGCGACGGCCCGGACCGGCCCGCCGGGATCACCGGCGCGCGCGAGGGCTGAGCCGGGCGGAGCCCGGACGGACGGCGGAGCCGGCCGGCGTCCGTCCGGGCTCCGGCCCGTCGGCGCCGGGCGGTCCGGGCGGCCGGTGCGCGGGCCGCACGTGTCGTCCCGCGCCACCTGGATACGCGGACTGCACAGCAGAGCACCGCCCGTCCCGGAAGGTCACCGACACCATGGAAAGCCGGCCCCACGACGGCGGCGGGCCCCGCGCCGCCGCCGAGCCCCGCCACAGCTCCGACACGACCCTGCGGGTCAACGGCAAACCGCACACCCTCACCGTCGACAACCGCCGTGTCCTGCTGGACCTCCTGCGGGAGGACCTCGGCCTCACCGGCGCCAAGAAAGGCTGCGATCACGGGCAGTGCGGCGCCTGCACGGTCCTGGTGGACGGCCGGCGCGTCAACAGCTGCCTGCTGCCGGCCGTCGCCCTGGACGGCTGCGAGGTCGTCACCGTCGAGGGTCTCTCCGGCGACGGCGAGGAACTCCACCCGCTGCAACGGGCGTTCCTGGACCGCGACGCCTTCCAGTGCGGTTACTGCACCCCGGGCCAGATCTGCTCCGCGGTCGGCGCGCTCGCCGAGGCCGCCGCCGGCCACCCCTCGCACGTCACGGACCCGGCGACACCCTCGGGCGAGCCGGTGCCGCTGGGCCGGGAGGAGATCCGGGAGCGGCTGAGCGGCAACCTGTGCCGGTGCGGCGCCTACCCGCGCATCGCCGAGGCGGTGGAGGACGTGATCCCGTGAAGCCCTTCGCCTACGTGCGCGCCGGCAGCGTCGAGGAGGCCACCGGGGAGTACGCCGCCCGCCCCGGCGCCCGCTACCTCGGCGGCGGCACCAACCTGATCGACCTGATGAAGCTCGGCGTCGAGCGGCCCGCCGCCCTCGTCGACGTCACCCGCCTCCCCCTCGCCGAGGTGGAGGAACTGCCCGACGGCGGCCTGCGGATCGGGGCGATGGTCCGCAACAGCGACCTGGCCGCCCACCCCGCCGTCCGCGACCGCTGGCCCGCCCTGTCCCAGGCGCTGCTCGCGGGCGCCTCCGGACAGCTGCGCAACGTGGCGACGACCGGCGGCAACCTGCTCCAGCGCACCCGCTGCCCCTACTTCCAGGACCTGTCCAAGCCGTGCAACAAGCGGGAGCCGGGCAGCGGCTGCGGCGCCCTGGAAGGCGTCCACCGCGACCACGCCGTCCTCGGGCACTCCCCGCACTGCATCGCCACCCACCCCTCGGACATGGCGGTGGCGCTCGCCGCGCTGGACGCCCGGATCGAGCTGTACGGGCCCGAGGGCGCCCGCAGCCTGCCCGCGGCCGATTTCCACCGGCTCCCCGGCGACCACCCGGAACGGGACACCGAGATCCGCCCGGGCGAGCTGATCACGGGGGTGCTGCTGCCGTCCGCGACGGCCGGGCTGCCCTCGCTGTACCGCAAGGCCCGCGACCGGGCGTCGTACGCCTTCGCGCTCGCCTCCGTCGCCGCCGTGCTGCATGTGGCGGACGGCGTGGTGGAACGGGCGGGCATCGCGTTCGGGGCGCTGGCACACCGGCCGTGGCGGGCCCGGAAGGCCGAGGAGGCGCTGCTGGGCGCCGCGCCCACCACGGCGGCGTTCGAACACGCCGTCGACCTGGAGCTGGCCTCCGCCGAGCCGCTGCGGGACAACGCCTACAAGGTGCCGCTGGCCCGGCGCCTCGCCCTGGACGTGCTCGGCCGGCTCGCGCCGCCCGCCCCCACGATCTGACCCCGGCGCCCTTCGAGGAGGAACTCCATGACCGGTACGCAGACCGCCGTGGGCGCCGGCGCCGAACGCCGGGAGGGCCGGCAGAAGGTCACCGGCACCGCCCGCTACGCCGCCGAGTACGACGCCCCCGGCCGGGCCCACGCCTGGCCGGTGCCGGCCGCGGTCCCCCGGGGCCGGGTGACGGGCGTCGACCCCGCGCACGCCCTCGCCCTGCCCGGCGTGCTCGCCGTGCTCTGGCACGAGAACGCGCCGCGCCTGGCGGAGCCCGACGATCCCACCCTCATGGTGCTGCAGGACCCGCGGGTACCGCACCGGGGCTGGTTCGTGGCCCTGGTGGTGGCCGAGACCCCGGAGGCGGCCCGGGCCGGTGCCGCCGAGGTCCGCGTCGACTACGCCACCGAGGACCACGACGTCACGCTCACCGCGCGGCACCCGGGCCTGTACGTCCCCGAGAAGGCCAACGGCGGTCACCCGGCCGTCCGCGCCCACGGCGACCCCGACGGCGCCTTCGCCCGTTCCGAGGTCCGCCTGGACACGGAGTACCGGGTGCCGCCGCTGCACAACCACCCCATGGAGCCGCACGCCAGCACCGCCCGCTGGGACGGCGACCGGCTCGTCGTGCACACCTCCAGCCAGGGCACCACCCCCGTGCGCACGGTGCTCGCCACGATGTTCGGCGTGCCCGAGGAACGGATCAGCGTCACCGCCGAGCACGTCGGCGGCGGATTCGGCTCCAAGGGCACGCCCCGGCCGGACGTGGTGCTGGCGGCGATGGCCGCGCGGCACACCGGCCGGCCGGTCACCGTGAACCTGCCGCGCCGCCTGCTGCCCACGACGGTCGGGCACCGCGCCCCCACCCTGCACCGGCTCCGCCTCGGCGCCACGGCCGACGGCCGCCTGACCTCCCTCGTGCACGAGGTGGCCACCCACACCTCCCGGATCAAGGAGTTCGTGGAGCAGGCCGCCGTCCCCGCGCGCGTGATGTACGCGGCACCCCACAGCCGTACCCTGCACCGCGTGACGGCGCTGGACGTGCCCTCGCCGTCGTGGATGCGCGCCCCGGGCGAGGCGCCCGGCATGTACGCGCTGGAGTCCGCGATGGACGAACTGGCCTGCGCGCTGGGCGTGGACCCGGTGGAACTGCGGATCCGCAACGAGCCGGACGTCGAGCCCGACGGCGGGCGGCCCTTCAGCAGCCGGCATCTGGTGGAGTGCCTGCGCGAGGGCGCCCGCCGCTTCGGCTGGGACCGGCGCGACGCGCGCCCGCGGTCCCGCACCGCCGGGCCCCTGCTGATCGGCTCCGGGGTGGCCGCCGCCACCTACCCCGTCCTGGTGGCGCCGTCCACGGCGTCGGCGCGGGCCCTGCCCGACGGGACGTTCCTGGTGCGGATCAACGCCACCGACATCGGCACCGGGGCGCGGACGGTCCTCGCGCAGATCGCGGCCGACGCCCTCGGTGTGCCGCCGGAGCGGGTCGGCATCGAGGTGGGCAGCAGCGACCTGCCGCCCGCCGCGCTGGCGGGCGGTTCCTCGGGCACGGCCTCCTGGGGCTGGGCCGTCCACGCGGCCTGTACCCGGCTGACGGACCGCCTGGCGGGCCTGCCGGGTCCGCCGCCCGCCCCGGGGATCGAGGAGCGCGCCGACACCTCCGGCACGGCCGACGCCGGGAGCCCCTTCGCGCGGCACGCCTTCGGGGCGCACTTCGCGCAGGTCACCGTCGACACGGTCACCGGTGAGGTGCGGGTGCGGCGCCTGCTGGGCGTCTACGCCGCCGGGCGCATCCTCAACGCCCGTACCGCGCGTTCCCAGTTCGTCGGCGGCATGACGATGGGCCTGGGCATGGCACTGACCGAGGGCAGCACGATGGACGCGGCCTTCGGCGACTTCGCCGAATCCGACCTGGCGTCGTACCACGTGCCCGCGCACGCCGACGTCCCGGACGTGGAGGCGCACTGGATCGACGAGGAGGACGGCCACCTGAACCCGATGGGGAGCAAGGGGATCGGCGAGATCGGCATCGTCGGCACGGCGGCGGCGATCGGCAACGCCGTCCACCACGCCACCGGCGTCCGCTTCCGCGAACTGCCGCTCACCCCGGACCGGGTGCTCGCCGGGCTGCTCGCCCACGAGCGGCCGGCGGGAACGGTGGGGTCCGCGAGCCGGTGACCCGGTGAGCCGTACGGTGCCGGGAACGCCGTACGGCTCGCGGGAGGCGCGTCGGGGACCTGCCGGGTCCGGGCGGTCAGCGCGCCGTCGTCCGGCGGGAGCGGGCCGGCGGGCGGGCCGGTCCGCTCCCGGCCCGGATCCGTGCCGTCACCTGCAGGCACAGGGCCGCCAGCGCCGCCAGGAACGCGCACACGGCGACCGGCGCGGCGACCCAGGTGGAGGCCAGGGTGAGGTCCATGGCCCGGGCCGGCCGTCCCGAGGGGAACGAGTGGGCGTACAGCTTGACGGCGGCCAGACCCGCCGGCACCACGACCGCCGCGGCGAGCACGGGCGCGGCGGGCCGCAGGGTCAGCAGCAGGGCCACGGCCATGCAGAGCGCCGAGAGGCCGAGGGCGAGTCCGTAGGCGTGGGCGGAGACGCCGCCGGAGTACAAGGGGAAGAAGGCGGTCCCGCACACGACGAGCACGACGGCCGCCAGCCGGTCCGGCCGGGAAGGGCCCTCTCCCCCGGACGAGCGCGGGGCGCTGCCCTGCCGGATGCGGCCGTAGCGCGGGATCCGGCGGCGTTCGCGGACGGTGCGGCCCGGGACGGCGGACGCGGCGGTGGGTCCCGCCGGCCGCTCGCCGGTGCCCGGGCCGTCGTGGGCGGCGTCCGGCGGCACGTCCTCGGCGTACAGCGGGGGAAGGTCCTCGTCCGGCCGTTCGGTCCGCGCCCGCCGTTCCACGGTGAGCCGGCCGATCAGCTCCACCAGGTCCTCCATCGGCCGGCCGGTGACGGCTACCCGGACCGCCTCCCGCCCGCAGTGGGGCTCCAGCGAGGTCCGGCTCAGCAGTTTCATCAGCCGGGACACGTCCTCCATCGGACGGCACGCGACCGCGGCGCGGATCACCTCGTCCGCGCAGTCGGGACGGCGCGGCGGCCGGGTCAGCAGGGCGACCAGGCGGGTGACGTCCTCGACGGACCGGTTCACACCGACCGCGCGCAGGGTGTCGGCCGTCGCCTCGGCGTGCTCAGGTGACTGCTCCAGCAGTCTGATCAGGGCGACGACCTCGTCCAGGGGCCGGTCGGCCACGGCGGCCCGCACCAGTTCGGCGACCGGATCGCCGTAGGCCCGCCCGCTGCCGTACCGGTCGAAGAGCTCCCGTTCGGCGGAGGGACTTTCGGCGGAGGGGCGTTCGGCGGGCTCGGGCCGGACCGGGGGCTCCTCGAGGTCCCCCGCCCGGCCGGGCGGGTCCCCGGCGGCTCGCCGTGGGTGAGCCGCCGGCGCGGCGGAGGGGGCCCGGACGGCGGACTCCGCGTCCGCCCCGGACACCGCGTGGGCGTCCGGGGCCGTTTCCGCGGGCGGCGCGTCCCAGGGCGATGCGGGGGGTATGCCGTAGCCGTTCGGCGGCGGTGCTGTCGAGCCGGTGGTCATGGTCTGCTCCGTGGGAAGGGTGCGGCCGCTCCTTGGCCCCCGACGCGACACGCGACGTGTGCTGACCATTACTAGGCCCCCCTGTGACGCCGTGCCACCGCGGTGGGCCACGGGGATGAACGGACGCGGCGGGGACCGCCGTGCGGCCATACCGGCGCCGCGAACGGGGAATCCGCAGGAGGACGCCTGCGTCCCGGCCCACCGGTGCGGGACACCCGGAAGGAGGGGTGGGGTGGACACCACCACGACGGTGATCATCGCGGCGGCCGTGCTCGCGGCGATCGTGCTGGCACTGGCCGTCGGCCTGCTGGTGCGGCTGGTCCGGACCCGGCGCGACCTGGCGCGGGCCGGGTTGCCGACGGGGCCGCGCTGGGTCTTCTGGGGCGCCGTCCTCTACCTCGTGCTGCCGGCCGACCTGGTGCCCGATCCGGTGTACCTGGACGACGTCGGCGTCCTGCTCCTCGCCCTGCGTTCCGTGCGCGGACCTCGCGGCGGGCACAAGCACGCCGCGCCCCGGCGGCCGGATCGGGAACCCGCGCCGTGATCACGCCCGCGTAACACCGCGCAGCGCGAAGCAACCATTCACCCGTTCGATTCGTATAAGTCTCTGGAAGCCGGGTGAAGCCGGCGGACCAGGCGACGGCGCAGCCGAACCATCGCTTGACCGGCACAGCACCGACGAGGGAGAGACGATGCAACCGTTCGCGCTTCAGTACGCACGTCCCGCACCGGAGTCGGAAGCCGCGGCTCCGTACGTCTACGACGCCGGGCTCCAGGTGAACGTGCTCCTCGACGGGCGGGTGGCCGCCTGCGACCACGCCCTGCTGCGGGAACTGGGGACCACGACCTCCACCGCGGGTTCGAAGACGCACTTCGACGACTGACCGCGGGCGGGCGACGATGACCGTGTTGATCCTGACCTGTGACGAGGACGTCACCGCGGACATGGTGGTGGTGCACCTCAACGCGTCGGGGGTGCCGGTGGTGCGCCTGGACCCGGCCGACCTCACCGGTTCCGTGGGATTGTCCGGGGAGTTCGCGCACGGCTCCTTCCACGGGCATCTGTCCTCGGGGGGCCGTCTGGTGGGCATGGGCGGGCTGCGGTCGGTCTGGGTGCGCAGACCGGGCGCTCCGGCCGCGCGGGCGCCCGGGGCGTCCGCGTGGCTGACCGAGGAGTCCTCCCAAGCGCTGTACGGCATGCTCCGCGGCTGCGGGGCCCGCTGGATGAACCACCCCGACGCGGCCCGCAGGGCGCGCCACAAACCGTGGCAGCTGCGGCTGGCCCAGCAGTGCGGCCTGCCCGTACCGGCCACACTGATCACCACCTTTCCCCGGGCGGCGCGGGAGTTCGCGGAACGCTACCCGGATCTGGTGGTCAAGCCGGTCTCGGGGGCGCATCCGCAGGATCCGCCCCGGGCGGTGCCGGCCAGCCGGGTGTCGCCGGAGGCGGACTTCACCGCCGTCGCCCACGGTCCGACGCTGCTGCAGCGGCGGATCGCCAAGCGCGCCGACATCCGTCTCACCGCCGTGGGCGAACGCCTGCTGGCCGCTCGCAAGGCGACCACGCCGGACACGGACCCCGACGGCCCCGACGAGATCGACGTCCGGTTCGCCGCGTCCGACGAGCCGTGGCGGCCCACCGATGTGCCGCGGCGCGTCGCGGAGGCCGTCCACGCCTATCTTCAGGGCGCCCGACTCGCCTACGGGGCCTTCGACTTCGCCGAGGACGCCGACGGGACGTGGTGGTTCCTGGAGTGCAACCAATCGGGGCAGTTCGGATTCGTCGAGGTGGACACGGGCCAGCCGATCGCCCGTACCATCGCCGCGTGGCTGGCCCGGCCCGGCACCGGGGAGGCGGCACACACCGACGGCGCGTCCGCCACGGCCCGCTGACCGGCGGCCGCCGGGCTCGTGTCACCCCCTGACCGACGGAGACCTCGGCACGCCTCGGCAGGGGGCGGCGCGGTCTTCGCCGGTCAGTGCGGGCGGGGAGCCGGCAGCATCGCGGTGCGCTGCCAGCCGTTGCCGGGGTTCGGCGGGCGCTCGGGGCCGGGGCCGGGGAGGTGGCCGGGAACGTGCAGGGGGCGCAGGACGACCTCCAGTTCCCTGTTCACGCGCTCGGCCTCCCGGCGCACCTGCGCGGGCACGTCGCCGCATTCGGCGACGAGTCGGTCGTAGATGGGGGAATCCTGGAACACCCGTCAACGTGCCTTTCGTGTCGTCCGCCCCCGTGCGGGGGTGCGAGTGCCGAGTCTAGGTGCCCGCGCGCCCTGCCGTGCGCATTCCCCCGAGCGCCCCTACGGTGGTCCGGCCGCCGGTTTCGCGAACGGACGGGCAGCACACCGCCTCAGTGGCTGCCGAGGGCGTGGTCCGGCGGGTTTGGGGCCTGCCGGAGCAGCCGCCATTCGATCCAGTGGATCGCGCGGTGGGCCGGATTCGACTCCCCCACCGCGTCGCCGAGCGGTCCGCCGGGTGGCCGGCACCACCGCGCACGCCCGCCGCGCGGCCTTCCGCGGCGGGCCGGCCGGTCCGGCGGACCGCTCCCAGGAGCTGTCCGGCAGCCTCACACGGCCAGCGGCAACCCGCTCTCGCCGTCCTGCTCCGCCATCTCGGCAGCGACCGGGTTTCGCTGTCCCGCCAGCAGCAGGGCGTCCGCCTTGGCCACCGCTTCATGGATGCCGGTGGTTCCCATCATCACGCACAGCGTGTAGCAGACGTCCTCCAGCTCGCGGGCCACGGCAGGCCTCGCCCTCTCCGCCTGAGCGATCTGCAGCGACGCGTACCGCGTCAGCAACTCTCTGACTGCCTTCGGATCCGGTACGAGCACGAAGCGCCCCTCTCTCGATTTTCGCTGCGTATGCCCGGACCCAGTCGAAACATTCACACCCCGCCCTTACTTCTTCGGAGTTGACGAAAAACTTTCGCTTTCCGCCCGTTCGAAAGCCTGACGGAAGGCCTGAATGGCCGAAAATGAGCGGTGTGACCGGTTCGCGGGCCACGAAAACCGGCGGCTGCGCCGGGAGACCCGCGCCTTCACCCCCGTGGAAGGCGCGGGCGTCTCATTCCCCCAGTGCGCGGGCCAGTTCGGCGGCGGCCCGGGCGATCTCGGCGTCCTCCTCGGACAGCAGACGCGGCAGATCGTCGCGCCGGGCGCGGACGGCCTGCCGCGCCGCGCGCTCCCACACCACGTGGTTTTCCCGGCGGTTGAGGAGCTTGGGGTAGACGGCGGCGGTGTTCTCCCACTGCCGGGCGGCGGCGATGTCCCTCAGCAGCCGGATGATCCGTGCGCGGCAGGTCACCTGGGGTGACTGGGCGAGCTCCCAGAGGAAGGGAACGGTCGCGGCGGTGGCCTGCTCCACCACGAAGCCGTACTGGCAGATCCGCTTCCGCAGCTCGCCGAGGGCGGCGCGGGCGGTGTCGGGTCCTCCCCGGGCGATGCGGTCGAGCAGCAGGGGGATGGCGGTGGCCGAACCGGTGGAGTCCTGGAGGCTGTCCCAGGGCACCTGGTCCAGCGACGCGAGGGACGCGGGGCGGCGCGCCGGCCCGTCCGGCGGGGTGGGACCTGGCGTGCGCTCGGTGCTCGGCTGACGGGTCGGAGCGGTGCGCATGGTGGGGGGCCTTTCCGCGGCGGTCATGTCGGACGAGTGGCAGGGCGCCGACGCGGCCCGGGCGGTCGCGCCGGCGCGGGATCCCGGGGCACGGCCCCGATGGGCCACGGGGGCCTCGACCCGGTACCGGGTCCGGCCGCGCCCGTCCGGTATGGGGTGGCCGGCCGGTGCGGGAGCGGGCAGGCCGCCGACGGGAGAGCGGGGGACGGTCGGCGGCGGGAGGGCGGAGGTCCGGTCGTGCGGGCGGCGGGGGTGGGGGCCGGCCGACCGCGTCGTGCGCGGACGCCGGCCGCCCTCGCCCGCCGGTCCCGCGCGTGGCGCGCGTCCACCCGGCGGCGCGAGCGTTCGGTGCGCGAAGGACGACACGGCATCTCCCTGATGCGACGTCAGCAGGGGCGCCGAACCGAGGGGTTGACGCCGTAGCTATTATCCACGCTGACAGCGCTCGCGTGCAATTGCACGGGAAATTGCGCGGAAGTCGGCCGGGAACAGACGGTGGCGGCACAGTGCGGTCCGCCCCCCGACACACAAGGAGACTGCGGTGCCACCAGTGCGGAACGGAGTGCGGGCCAGCTCGCTGGACGCCACCTGGATGAAGAGCCGGCACAGCAACGCCGAGGGCAACTGCGTCGAGGTCGCGCTCGTCGAGGGAGGCATAGCGCTGCGCAACTCCCGTGATCCGGACGGCCCCGCGCTCGTCTACACGGCCGCGGAGGTGGCGGCGTTCCTGGCCGGCGCCAAGGAGGGCGAGTTCGACCACCTGGTGTGATCCGCCGCGAGCGCCTCGACCGCCCTTCGGCACAGGGGGGATGCGACGCGCTCGGACGGGATGCGATAGTGTTTTTCCCAAGTCTGCCGGTCCGCTGGGAGCCAGGATGTCCGCCGCGTCGCATCGCATCTCCCGTCTCGAGCCCTATCTGGACCGCTCGGAGCCGGCTCCGACCCTGTTGAAGATGCTCGTCGGCGTCCAGCTGGCGGGCTTCCGGGAAGACGCCGGCCTCTCCCAGGAGCAGGCGGCCCGCCGACTGGGCTTCAGCCCGGCCAAGCTCTCGCGCATCGAGTCGGGCAAGGGCCGCAAGCCCCCCGCGGAGAAGGACGTCCGCGCACTGCTGGCGCTGTACGGCACGGGCCCCTACGAGACGTCGGTACTGCTCAAGCTGTTGCAGCGGGCCGGTGAACCGGGCTGGTGGCAGCGGTACGACAAGCGCCTGATGCCGGAGTGGTTCGAGCGGCTGGTGGGACTGCAGGAGGCCGCGGCCACCATTCGGACCTTCGAGATCCAGTACGTCCCCGGCCTGCTGCAGACGGCGGACTACACCCGGGCCGTGGTGGAGCGCGGCCTGCCGAACGCCCCCGCCGGCGAGGTGCAGCGCCGAGTGGAACTGCGCATGCGGCGGGCACAGTTGCTGTCACGCGCGGACGCGCCCCAGCTGTGGGCGGTCATCGACGAGTCCGTACTGCTCCGTGTACTGGGTGGCCGGGAGGTCATGCGCGAACAGCTGGCGCACCTGGTGACCATGGCGGAACGGCCGAACGTGACCCTGCAGATCGTTCCTCTGGACGTCACCAACGCCTCGGCCCCCGCGATCCCGGTCACCTACTTGCGTTTCGGCGGTCTCGATCTGCCGGACGTGGTGTACCTGGAGCACATAAAGAGCGCGAACTTCCTGGAGGACCGGGACGAGACGGAGGAGTACCGCCTCGCGCTGGACCGACTCGCCGACGAGGCGCTCACGCCGCGCGCTTCGATGGAACTGCTGCGCGCGACGCTGGAACAGCGCTATCCCCCCGTGAAGTGAGCCGCGCGATTCCTTCGGGCGGAAGGCGGCGCCGAAACGGACGGCCGGTGCCGGGCGGCCCTCAGCGGAGGCGGCCGACTCCACCGAACTCGATCCACTCCTGGGTGAGCTGACGGGGGGCCACCTCGTTGTCCGGGCGCCAGGTGGAGACTTCCACCAGGCCCGGTTCCAGGATCTCCATGCCCTCGAACCACTCGGCGACGTCCTTCTCCTCGCGGACGCGCCCCCAATGACCCTGTGTCACCCGGTCCATGAACTCGGTGACGAACTCGCGCACCTTCGGCTCATCGCTGACCAGTTGGCACATCACCAGGCAACTGCCGGGCACGAGCCGCTCGCTGACCCGGCGGACGACGGCCAGGGGACCGTCGGTGTCGCTGTCGGGGATGCAGTGGAAGACCGAGTTGAACAACACGGCCACCGGCTGCGAAAAGTCGATCAGACGCCGGGTCTCGGGGTGGGAGAAGATGCCGTCGGTGTCGCGCATGTCGGCGTGGACGACGGCGGTGTGCTCGTTCTGCTCCAGCAGCGCGCGGCCGTGGACCAGCACCATCGGGTCGTTGTCGACGTAGACGACGCGCGACTCGGGGGCGATGCCCTGCGCGACCTGGTGCACGTTGTTCTGGGTGGGCAGTCCGGAACCGTGATCGAGGAACTGCCGCATGCCGTACTCCGCCGTGAGGGTCCTGACGACCCGTTGGAGGAAGCGCCGGTTGTTCAGGGCCAGATGGCGGGTGCTCGGGACGACCTTGTCGAGTTCCTCGCACGCGGCCCGGTCGGCCGCGTAGTTGTCCTTGCCTCCCAGATAGTGGTCGTACATGCGTGCGGCCGTCGGCACGTTGGCGTCGATCTCCGTGGACAGCCGCTTCTCGGTCTGCATCGTTCCCCCAGCTCCATACCGCGCCGACTGCACCGGCTCGACAGAGCGTACATCGCGGAAAGCCCGTGTTCATGGGAACGGCCCACAAACGAGGGAGCCGCCGAACCGACGGTCCGCATCGTCCTGGTTCTCACCAATCCCCCTGCTTGGAGGGACTGTTGCCCGTCAAGAACTGCGCGAGGCCAGGTACTCGTCGACGCCCGGCGGCTGGTGCGCGTCCTCCACGCCCACCAGGCCGCCGATCGCCTCGCGGTCCGGCTTCAGCACGTAGGTGGAGCGGCTCGCGGGCCGGTCGACGTCGGTGAAGTCCTGCGGGGTGCCGAGGCCGGTGTCGGCGTTCTCCTGCGAGCGGTGCGCCGCGATTACGTCCTCGCGGGCGAGGCTGCCCTTCTCGCAGGCCTTCTCCAGGTCGGCGCCGAGGAGCCGGGCGGCGTTGTACCCGGACAGCACACCGGAGTCGACCGGGGAGCCCGGGTATTTCCTCCCGTAGGAGGACACCATCCGCTTCACGCCCGGCAGGTCGGAGCTGACGGCCGGTGCGGCGCTCACCACGTGCACCATGGCCTCCAGCGCCGCCGACGCGGGGGTCTTCATCAGCTGCGGGGCGTAGCCGGGAGCGCTGCTGACGATCGGAACGCGCAGCCCGCGGGAGGCCGCCACGCCGGCGAGGGAGGCGGTCTGGGCGGGGCCGGCGCTGATCAGGACGGCCTTCACCCCGGCCTTGTGCAGGGCGGAGACCTGCGCGGTCAGGTCGGTGTCCGTGGCCTTGATCTTCTGGCCGACCACCTTGATCCCGGCCCGTCCGGCGGCCCATTCGGACCCTTCCAGGGCGTTGGCACCGTAGTCGCCCTCGAAGTGGACGTGGCCGATGGAGTCGCCCTCGGCCACCTTCCCGGTGCGGGTGAGGAAGTCGACGGCGGCGATCATGTCGAGGTCGTAGGTGGTGCCGAGGACCTGGACGGGGTCCCGGCCCAGCAGGGAGGCGGCCCAGGCCTGCGGGAAGGTCAGCAGGCCGTCCCGTTCGATGTCGTCGATCAGGGCGGCGACCACCGGGGAGCCGATGACCTGGGGCAGGGCCACCACGTCCGGGGAGATGTCGGCGTAGGCGGCGACCGCCTTCTGCACGTCGTAGCCGTGGTCCTTGACGACGATCTCGACCTTGCGGCCGCAGATGCCGCCGGCGGTGTTGGTCTCGTCGGCCCACATCTGCTGGGCCTGCACGATGGACTTGCCGAGGGTGGCGTAGGGGCCGGTCAGGTCGGTGAGCGCGCCCAGCCTGATGGACTTCTCGCCGATGCCGGGGCCCGTCTTGACGCCGTCGGCGCCACCGCCGCCGTTCGCGTCGCCGGCCCCCTTGGAACTGCAGGCCGTGCCCGCGAGCAGCACGGCGGCGACGGCCGCGACCAGGGTGGTCTTGGTGGTGCGGGGCCTGTGGTGCGTGACGTTCACGGGGTGTGCTCCTTGGTTCGTACGGCGGTGTCGGAGGACCGGGGCGCGGCCCCGGGACCGCAGGGGGCGGGGGCGGACGGCCGGCGGCGGGCGAGGCGGGCGCGGGTACGGCGGGCCAGGCCCGTCAGGCCGTCGGGCGCGAACAGCAGGATCACCACGATCGCGGCGCCGTAGAGGTAGCGGGCGGCCTCGGTCGGGCCGATCGAGCCGTCCCCGGTGCCGGGTGCGGCGACCAGCGGCAACCGGTCGGCGTAGCGGGTCATCAGCAGGGGCAGCGCGGTGACGAAGACGGCGCCCGCGGTGGCTCCGGCGACGGAGCCGAGCCCGCCGATGACGATCATGGCGAGGTAGTCGACGGAGAGGGCGAGGGAGAAGTAGTCGGGCACCACGCGCCGGAAGGACAGGGCGAGCAGGACGCCCGCGAGTCCGGCGTACATCGAGGAGACGACGAACGCCGCCGAGCGGTACCGGGCGACGTGCACGCCCATCACGGCCGCGGCGGTCTCGCTGTCGCGCAGGGCGGCCAGGGCGCGGCCGGGGCGTCCGCCAAGCAGGCCGCGGGCGGTGAACCAGGTGAGGGCGAACAGGGCGAGGCCCAGGTACCACAGGCGTTCCTCGGCTCCGAACGGCACGCCCAGGACGGTGAGGCCGTCGCCCTGGTCGAAGGTGAAGCCGCCGATCTCCAGGGGCGGCACCGGGCTGCCGTTGAAGCCGCCGGTGACGGAGTCGGCGGTGAGCAGGACGTGGTGGCCGAGGAAGACCAGAGCGAGGGTGGCCACGCCCAGGTAGACGCCCTTGACCCGGCCGGCGACGGGACTGAACAGGCCGCCGGCGGCTCCGGCGAGCAGCACCGCCAGGACGAGGGCGACGGCCGGGGGCAGGCCCGGGCCGTCGTCGCCGGCCAGCCATGTGTAGCCGTAGGCGCCGACGGCGAGGAAGAAGGCGTGGCCCAGGGAGAGCTGGCCGGCGGTGCCGCTGAGCAGGCCGAGGCCGACGGCGCCGATGGCGGCGGCCATGGAGAACAGGCCGACGCGCAGCCAGAAGGCGTCCAGGTAGAACGGCAGGGCGGCGAGCGGCAGGACGGGCAGCAGGAATCCGCCGCGCTTGAGGAGGTCAGACACGGGCCGTCCCCTTCGCCGCGAACAGCCCGGCGGGGCGGACCAAGAGGACGAGGACCATCACGGCGTAGGGGGCGACGTCACCGAAGCCCTCGCCGAGGACGTGCAGGTCGGACTGGTGTCCGGCGACGAACGCCTCGGTCAGGCCGATCAGCGTCGAGCCCACCAGCGCGCCGGCCGGGGAGGCCATGCCGCCGAGGATCGCGGCGGGGAAGGCCTTCAGGGCGATCTGCCCGGTGGTGCGTTCCAGGCCCGGGGCGGGGAACGCGGCGAGGAACACCGCGGCCAGCGCGGCGAGCGCGCCCGCCAGGCACCAGGCGAGCGTGCGGACCCGGGTCAGCCGTACGCCCATCAGGGCGGCGGCCTCGGCGTCCTCGGCTGCGGCGCGCAGGGACAGGCCCCAGGGGGTGAACCGGAAGAGGGCGAAGACGCCGCCGATGGCCGCGGCGGAGACGACGATCGCGGCGATGCGGCTGTCCGCCACGGTCGCCGGCCCCATGTCGGTGACCGCGTCGCCCCACGGGTCGCCGAGGGTGAGCAGGTCACCGCCGATGCGCCGGGACAGGTCGGTGACGAGGACGATGTCGACGCCGATGGTGGCGATGGTCGCCACGTGGGCGGCGTGCGGGTCGGTTCCGATGCGCTGGAGGACGAACCGGTCCAGCACTCCGGCGACGGCCGCCGTGACGAGGACCGCGAGGGCCAGCGCCCCGGCGAAGCCCAGGTCGTCGTGGAGGACCGCGGTCAGGTAGCCGCCGAGCAGGAGCAGCGAGCCGTGGGTGAAGCTGAGGACGCCGCAGGCCTTGAAGACGGTGACGAAGCCGAGGGCGATCAGGGCGTAGACCGAGCCGAGGGCCAGGCCGTTGAAGACGTTGTCGGCCAGGGCGGTCATGCCGTGTCCTCCCCGGTGGTCCCGGTGGTCCCGGCGGTCCGGGCGGTCCCGGTGCTCTCGGTGCTCTCGGTGCTCTCGGTGCCGAGGTAGGCGCGCAGCACCTCGGGGTCGCGGCGGACCTCGTCGGGGGTGCCGTGGGCGATGCGGCGGCCGAAGTCGAGGACGGTGACCTCGTCGGCGAGCCGCATCACCAGGCCCATGTCGTGCTCCACCAGGACGACGGACAGGCCGAGTTCGGCGCGTACGGCCCGCACGGTCTCGGCCGTGCGGAGCCGTTCGGCGGGGTTCATGCCGGCCACCGGTTCGTCGAGCAGCAGCACACGGGGCTCCGCGCAGAGGGCGCGGGCGAGTTCCACGCGTTTGCGGTCGCCGTAGGGGAGCAGGGCGACCGGGGTGTCGAAGTGGGCTCCGAGACCGGTGAGTTCGGCGATCTCGCGGGCCTTGGCGAGGTGCTCGCGCTGTTCGCGCACGGCCCATGGCAGGCGCAGGGCGCCGGCGGCGAACCCGGCGCGGGTCAGGGCGTGGCGGCCGAGCATCAGGTTGTCGGCGACCGTGCCCCGGGTGGTGACGATGTTCTGGAAGGTACGGGCCACGCCGAGCGCGGCGATCCGGTGCGGGGCGAGCCGGGTCAGCTCCCGGTCGCCGAGCCGGACGGTGCCGGAGGCGGGCCGGTACAGGCCCGACAGGACGTTGAAGCAGGTGGACTTGCCGGCGCCGTTGGGGCCGATGACGGCGTGCGCGGTGCCCGGGGCGACGGTGAGGGAGACGTCGTCGAGGGCGGTGAGGCCGGCGAAGCGCACGGTCACGTTCCGGACGCGCAGCGGGGGCGGGGTGCCGGGGCGGGGGGTCACGCGGCCCCCCGCCCGTCGGCGGTCCCGGCGGTCTCGCCGAGGTAGAGGCGGCGGACCGCGTCCGTCCCGGCGAGTTCGGCGGCGGGGCCGGAGAGGCGGATCTCGCCGACCTCCAGGACGTGGGCGTGGTCGGCGAGGGACAGGGCCATGCCGGCGTTCTGCTCGACCAGCAGGACGGCGGTGCCCTGGGCGTTGATCTCACGGACCACCTCGGCGATGCGCCGGACCATCAGCGGAGCGAGCCCGAGGGAGGGTTCGTCGAGGAGGAGCAGGCGCGGGAAGGCCATGAGGGCGCGGCCGATGGCCAGCATCTGCTGCTCTCCGCCGGACAGCAGGCCGGCGGCCTGGCGGTGGCGTTCGGCGAGCCGCGGGAAGAGGGCGAGGACGCGGTCCCGTGCCTCGCGGACCCGGGCGGGCGGGCGGCGGGAGGTACCGAGTCCGCCGGCCTTGAGGTTCTCGTCGACGCTGAGCCCGGCGAACACCCGCCGGCCCTCCGGCACCTGGACGACGCCGGCGCGGACGGCGGCGACGGGGTCGCGGCCGTCGAGGTCCGTGCCGCCGTAGCGGATCCGGCCGGCCGTGACAGCGCCGTGGTGCAGGCGCAGCGTGCCGGACACGGCCCGCAGCAGGCTCGTCTTGCCGGCACCGTTGGCGCCGAGCAGCGCGACCACGCCGCCGTGCGGGACGGTCAGCGACACGCAGCGGAGGGCGGACAGGGCCCGGCCGTACGTCACGTCGAGGTCTTCGACGTGCAGGGAGGGCTCCTCGGCGGGCGAGGAGGACTCCCCGCCCGGTGGTGCTTCGGGCATCGCAGCTCCTTGGGACCGCGCGCCGAGGGCGCGCGGTCGCGGGGCGTCGGGGAAGGACGCCCTCACGACAGCACGGCCGGGCGGGGCCGTACAGGGCCTGGGCGGGGGGCGCTGCGGCGTCCCAGTCCCGGGCGGGGGAGGTTGTGCGGATGCCCAGCGTCCGGCCGGTGCCGCCGTCGCGCCGCCCACCGCCGGTCTCAGTCGCGCAGCAGCCGGTGGGCCGTGAGGGCCAGGCTGATCTCCACCACGTCGGACGGGCGGGCCAGGCAGCGGCCCGTGAGCTGCTCGCAGCGGCGCAGGCGGTTCAGGACGGTGTTGCGGTGGCAGTAGAGCCGCTCGCCGGCCCGTTGCGCCGAGCCGTCGCAGGCCAGCCAGGTGGTGAGGGTGTCGAGCAGCACCTTCCGGTCGGCGGGTTCCAGCCGCAGCAGCGGGCCCAGGACCCGCTCGGCGAGCGCCCGGCCGAGCGCGGGGCCGGAGACGACCAGGGCGGCGGGGAGGTGGTCGGCCAGCCGGACCGTGCCGCCGGACTCGGGGCAGATGCTCAGGGCCGTGTCGGCCAGCCGGCGGGCGTCGCCCACGGCGGCCAGTCCCTCGACGGTGCTGCTCACGCCGATCCGGGCGCCGGGGGCGGACCGGTCCGGCCGGAGCCGCGGCGGCGGTTGCGGCAGCTCGCCCTCGTCGGTCAGGACGATGCCGTAGTCCGCCTCCACTCCCGTGTGCCAGTGGACGCCCATGCCCTCCGGTACGGCCGCCGCGCGGACCGCGGCACGGCCCGCGGGGTGCCCGCCGGTGATCGCGACGACGACGTACCGGCCGTGTTCCGGCAGGCCCAGCGCCCGGGCGGCCTCGGGCACGTCGGCGATGCGGCCGGTGCCGTCGAGCAGGGCGGCGGCCAGCAGCCGGGCCCGGTTCTCGCGCCGGCGGCTCAGTTGCCACTCGGCCTGCCGGTAGGCGTCCGCGACGAGGGTGCAGTGCTCGTCGACGAAGTTCCACACGTCGGCGGCGACGTGGACCAGCAGGCGCACGTCCTCCGGGGCCGTGCGGGACGCCTCCTCGACCAGCCGCTGCCAGACCAGGGAGCCGCCGAGGCGGAAGGCGTGCAGCAGGGCGTCCAGCGGCAGGCCCTGCTCGGCGCGCGCGGCGCCGATCCGCCAGGAGCAGCGGCGGGCGGCGTCCCGGGTGCTGCGGGGGTCGATCAGCGACGTCACGCTGTGCCGCAGCGAGCGGTGCACCTCCTGCCAGGTGCCGGCGGGGTCACCGGCCACGACGGTCCGGTAGGCGGGTTCCTGTTCCTGCAGGACGGCCACCAGCCGGTCGGTCAGGCCCGGCAGGTCCTCGAGCAGGGCCCGGGCGGCCCGGTGCAGGACGCGCAGGGCGTCGGCGTCGAGCGGTGACGTCACGCGCCGTGTCCGCGGGCGCGGAACGGGCGCGGGTCCGGTGCGGATCGCTCCTCGTGACCGTACGGCGTGCTGCATCGCGGCCCTCCCCCGGGGTTCGGCCTCCACGGGCGAAGCGGCGCGGGCGGCAGCGCCCACGCCGTTTCGGCCCCGTGACTCGTCTGCCCCGAAGGATGGCATACCGTCCGGTCGGTCCCTAGGGTCGTGCAGGAGCCTTTTCCGCCTGCTCGACCATGCGGGCCAGCTCCACCCGGGACCGGACGCCGAGCACCGCGAACACCTTGCGGAGGTGGTAGTCGACGGTGCGGGTGCTGACGGCGAGGCTGCGGGCCACTTCGCGGTTGGTGGCGCCCTCGGCGACGTACCGCGCGATACGCAGCTGCTGCGGCGTCAGACAGGTCAGCGCCCCGGCGTCCGCACCGTGCGAGGCGGCACCGAGCGCGCGCAGCTCGCCGCGCGCCTGGCGCGCCCACGCGCCGGCGCCGCAGCGGTCGAAGCCCGCCAGCGCGGCGCCGAGGCGGTCACGGGCCTCGCGCGGTCTGCGCCGCCGGCGCAGCCACTTGCCGTACAGCAGGGCGGTGCGGGCCTGTTCGAAGTCGCCGCCGCCCGCCGCGCCGGCCGTCTCGTCGTGCAGGGCCAGCGCCCGCCGGTAGAGGTCGTCGGCGTGCTCCGGTGGGGCCAGCAGGGCACGGCAGCGGGCCAGTTGGGCGGCGGCCTGCGGATCGGCGCCGAACGCCGCCCACTCGGCGAAGTCCGTCAGTGCCGTGCGGGCGTCCTGGTGCCGGTCGGCGAGGGCGGCGGCCTCGACGAAGCAGGGGACGGCCAGGCGCCACACCGCGAAGTGCCCGCGCCGGGGACCGGGGAGCACGAGCAGTCCCAGCCGGTCGGCGGCGTCCAGCGGACGGCCGCGTCCGAGGTCGGCCCGGGCCGCCGCCCACTCCGCGAGGGTGGCGGCCTGCGCCAGTCCGTGCCGCCGGGCGGTGGCCAGTGCGGCGGCCACATGGCGCTCGACGGCGTCCGGTTCGTCCTCGATCGATGCCGCCAGGGCCAGTACCGCGTGGTGGTGCGCCGCCGTGTTGCGCTGCCCGGTCCGCCGTGCGGCACGCAGCCCCTCCTCCGCGTGGGCACGAGCCTGGGCGTGGCGGCCTGCGCGCAGTTCGGCGTAGGCGAGGTACTCCAGGGCCTGGGGAACGAGCGCGGCGGACCCGAGGCTGCGGGCGGCGGCCAGGGCCCGCGCGCCGGCCCGGCGCGCGGCCTCCACGTCGCCCAGCAGCAGCGCTGCCGCCGCCGACCGCAGCAGCACGTCGGGCCGGTCGTCCGCCCCGGCCCGCCGCACGAGCCGCCCCAGCGGCCCGGCCGCCCGCTCGAGGTTCCCCTCGAGCAGCGCGCGCAGGCCGAGGCGGTGGTGGTGCACGGGGTCGGGGGGTGGGGTGACAGGGGGCGGGGCGGCGGAAGGCGGGGTGGGGGCGGGCGGAGCGTCGCGGGGCACGAGGACGGGCCGGGGGTCGCGGGCCGGGGCGCCCTCGCGAGGCCCGGGGATCCGGCGGTTCCCGGCGGCCAGGGGCGGCTCGGCGTCCGCTTCCTGTTCCCGCCGTCCCGGTTCGTCCCCGAGCACGGCCAGGCATGCCGGCAGGTCTCCGGCCGCCCAGGCCGCGTCGGCGGCGGCCAGGGTGGCGGTCGCCGCCGGCCCGGGGGCGTCGGCGGCGAGGAGGGACGCGGCGAGCAGGAGGGACTGGTGGGCGTCGCCGACCGGCCCGTCGCGCAGTTCCGTCAGTCCGCGGACCAGCTCCGCGCGTCCCCGCACCACGGCCGGTACCGCCGCGGCGCGGGCCTCGGCCAGCAGCGGGCGTGCCCGGTCCGGCCGCCCGGCGAGCAGCGCCTGCTCGGCGGCCGCCGTATACCGCTCCGCCCGCCGCGAAACGTCCGCGGTGAGTTCGGCGGCGCGGGTGTACGCCAGGGAGCGCAGCCGGTGGGAGGCGGCCGCCGCCGGGTCGGCGGCGCCTTCCGCCAGCAGGTCCGCCGGGCCGGGCGCGGGGCCGGTCAGCGACCAGGCCCGGTGCAGCAGCGCGGGCAGCCGGTGTCCGCCGGCCTCCAGCACCCGGGCGAGCGCGCGGTGTGCGGCGCGGCGCCGGTCGGGCCCGGCCCCGGCGTAGACGGCGCGGCGGACCAGTCCGCCGCGGAAGCGGAGCCTGCCGTCCGTCAGGGTGAGCGGCTCGGGCGGCGGCCGGAGGCCGGGGGGCGGCGCGGCGGGCCGCAGCCGCCCGAGCGCTCCGAGCACGAGGTCGGCGTCGACGTCCGCGCCGTCCGACGCCCGTACGGCGGCCGCCACCGTCAGCAGCAGGTCCTGGGTCTCGGGGGCGTGCCGGGGCAGGGCCTCGCCCGCCAGCCGGGCCAGGGTCGCGGCGTCCGCCAGCGGTCGCGGCAACGGCCCGAGGCCGCTCAGCTCGGCGGGCGACAGGCGGCGGAGCAGGGCGAGCAGCAGGGCCGGGTTCCCCTCGGCCTCGGCGAGCAGTTCGTCCCGGACGGCCGGGTCGGCGGTGCCGCCGGTGGCCTCGTCGAGGAGGGCGGCGGCCTGGGACGGGCCGAGCGGGTCCAGACGCACCAGGGGCAGGCGGGCGAACTCCGGGTCGACGGCGCGGTCCCCGCGGACCGTGACGAGCAGGCCCACCCGGCCCGCGGTGTCCAGGTGCTCGGCCGCCTCGCCCAGGGCGGCGCGGGCGGGGGCGCTCCACCGGTGGGCGTCGTCGGCGCACACCAGCAGGGGCCTGTCCCCGGCGGCGGCCCGCAGCGTGTCGAGCAGCGCCCGGGGCCCGGTGCCGTCGGTGATCCGCGCGCATGCCGCACCGGGCGGGGCGGCGGAACGGCCCGGCCCGGCCTCCAGGTGCAGAACGGTTCCGGCGGTGAAGGAGCAGGCAGCCCACCGGAGCAGGCTGGTACGGCCGAGACCGGGCTCCCCGGTCAGGAGGAGTCCGGCGCTGTGGGTCCGCAGCCGGTCCAGCAGCGCGCCGACCGCTTGCCGCTGCGCGCCGTTGCCGTGGAGCCGCGGAGCCGTCCGTGTGGTCGTGTCTCCCGTCATTCCCGCGAGGTTACGCGTGGGTAACCGAAGGCGGAAGCTACCGGTCCGTACCGTTGCGCCGGTCGGCACCGCCGCCACCTGCGCATCCGCCCGGTTCAGGCGGCGGGCGGCTTGTGCCGCTGCCCGGTTTGCCGGGCCCTGGGCCGTACGGCGGCACAACGCCGGCGGCGGTCGCCCCGCAGGTGCGACCGCCGCCGGTTGCGGTGCCGTCACCGGACGCCGGCGGCATCCGGTGACGGCTGGGCCCGGCAGGTGCCGGGGCCCGGGGACGTCAGGAGCCGTGCGGGCAGTTGCCCCGGTACTCCTCGATGGTGAGGCTGGGGCGGGGCAGCGGGCACAGGAACTGTTCGTAGCGGGTGTCGTTGTCGATGAACCGCTTCAGCCACGAGACGCTGTACTTCGCGATCGTCGTGTTCGACATGTTCGGCGAGAAGTGGGTGGCGTTGTTCAGCTCCAGGTAGGCGCGGTCCGTGCCGGCCGGCAGGCTGGAGTAGAAGGGCTTGGAGTGGGACGAGACGGGGGCGATCGTGTCGCCGTCGGCCCCGATGATCATGGTGGGGGTCCGGACCTCGGGCCAGGTCTTGTCGAGGTTCCAGGGGGTGAGGGGGATCGCGGCCTGGAGGGACGGCCGGGACTTGGCCGCTTCCAGGGTGCCGCCGCCGCCCATGGAGTGGCCCATGACGCCGAGCCGGCTGCTGTCGATGCGGCCTCTGACGGAGCTGCGCTCGGTGAGGTAGTCCAGTGCCGCGAGGAGCTGCCGCCCGCGCGAGGCGGGCTGGTCGAGCGTGGTGTTGGTGTCGATGGTGAACACGACGAAGCCCTGCGAGGCCAGGCGCGGGCCGAGCCAGGCGATGGAGGACTGGGTGGCGGTGTAGCCGGGTGAGATCACGACGGCGCCGAAGGTTCCGTCGCTGGTGCTGGTCGGGTAGTAGATGGTGCCGCCGCCGAAGCCGGTGACGAGGAGCGAGGAGACCTCCGTCTGCGCCACGGAGTACGGGCCGCGCAGCGCCTCGATGCTGGCCTCGGTGGGCGCGGGGCCCCGCTCGTACGGGTTGTCCGCGGCGTGGGCGCCCGGGCTGCCCAGGGTGCCGAGCCCGATGACGGCGGCGATCGCCGCCGCGGCTCCCGCGAGCCGCCGCCGGGGCCCGTGGAACGCCCGGGAGCGGGCACCGGTGGCGCGGGTGTGGGGGTGTCGGTGCACGACGAGTCGTCCTCTCTTTCGTGGCGAGGGGCCCGGCCGGTGGCCGTCCATGGTTCGGGGGCGCGTGGGGTCGCGCTCCGCGGCGCGGCCGGACGGGCGTCGCCGTTGGACTTGCGCTGCCACTATCGGGGGACGACCGGGCCGCGGGGATCGGCAATATCACCGGTCTCCGGAACAGGGGGCGGAGTGCGGCGGGCGGGACACGGCCGGCCGGGACGCCGGAGGCCGCGGCGGTGGCGGCCGCGCCGGGGCCGGGTGCGCCCACGCGCCCGCCCTGCCCGGGGTTTCCGGCGACCCGCGGAAGGTACCCGCGCCCCCTGCGGGAGACGGGCCGCGCACCGCCTCCCGGATACACGACGCTCCACCCGGATGAATGGTGATATCGGGGGATACTGGGAAAAATGCATGACATCGGGGGACGGCAGGCGTCGGGGCCGGTGGCCGCACCGGGACCGACGCGGCGAATGAGGACCGAGGAGCTTCAGATCATGTCGACGACCCAGCCTGGCGCGTCCCGGCCGTCCGGGGCCCGCGCGTACGACGACCGCACCACCCCGGACGACCTGCTCCACACCCGCAACGGCACCGAGGTGTCACCGGAGGACCTGGTCCTCGCGGCCGGCAAGGACATCACCCCGCACAACCTGGAATGGGCCAGGCGCAAGCTGGCCGCGGAGGGCCCCGCCGCCGTCGACAGGCTGCTGCCCTGACACCGTCCGCGCACGGTCGCGGGCCCGGGTCCGGCCTCCGCCGGTCCCGGGCCCGCCGCGTGTCCGGGTCAGCCCGTCGAGCCGGGGCGCTCCTCGTCCCGGTCCTGCAGGTAGCCCGGGTAGCCGGAGGAGTCCGGCAGCGTCGTGTCGTCCTCGACGACGTGCACGGCGGCCTCCTCGGCACCGGCGGCACCGCCGTCGATGCCCACGTCGTCGGCGACCGTCTCCTTGGTGGTGTCGGTGCGCACGCCCTCGTCCGGGGCGACCAGGCGGCCGGAGCGGTCCGTGCCCGCCTCGGGGTCGACCGGTTCGCCCTCCCCGCCCGGCTGGTCGCCCACGCCGTCCCCGGACGGCGCGGTCACGTCGGGCACCTCCTGCGCCAGCCGCTCGTCCAGCGTCTCGCCGTCGTGCTGTTCGGCGGCCGTGGTGCCGTGCTTGGTGACACCGAGCGGCTTCTCCGGCGGCGAGTAACCCTCGTCGAGCACGTCGTCGTAGGTGCGCTCGTCGACGGCGTCCTGCATGTCCAGCGGCGCGGCGTCCTCCTGCTCCTCGTTGCTTCCGGTGGGCTGGTAGGCGTCGTCCGCCATCGGGTCCGTGCCCATCACTGCCTCCCTTTCGAACTGCGTCGCCTCGGTCCGTCCCGATCGTCCCGGCCGTCCTGACCGTCCCGGCCGTCCCGATCGTCCCGGTGGCAGCATTCGCGTTTCCCGTTACGCGATCTCTAACCCCGGACGCGGGCGCGCGGGTCCCGCGGGCGGACCGCGGCGCCCCCGTCCGGCCCGCGGTCGTCCGGGGAGGCCGCGCGACCTGCGGTCAGGGGCCGTCCGGGGTGCCGTCCGGGACCGGCCGTGCCTCCTGCCGGGGTGCGATGCGGACCTGCAGGTCGCTGATGCGGTACGGGGTCCAGGACCGGGTGTAGCCGGGCGGGGTGCCGTCCGGTCCGACGAGGGCGGCGACCGGCATCCGCCGGGCGGCGTCCACGATCCGCGCCGCGGTCGTGTTGGCGTTGTTGCCGTGGGTGTTGCCCGAGGAGCAGCCGGCGTAGTAGCCGAGCGGGATGGCTTCGTGGCCGATGAGCAGACAGGGCGGCCGGATCCCGAGCCGGTGCAGCGCCGCGGCGGTGCGGGCCCAGTCGCGGCGGCTGTCGGTGTTGCGGTCCACGGTGTGCACCAGGACGGCCAGCTGCACCGCCAGGTGCCCGGCCAGCGCGACGGCGACCAGGGCCGCGGGCCAGGGCCGCCACCGCCCGTCCCCGGCCCGGGCGAGGTGCCACAGCGCGTCGGCGACCGGGAGGGCCAGCAGGGCGTAGGCGGGCTGCAGGAAGCGGGGCGCCGCGTACTCGATGGTGAACAGGTACGGCAGGGCGGCCGTCGCGGCGCAGGCGAGCGGGACCAGGGTGCGGGCGGTGCGCCCGGCGCGGACCGCGACGGCGAGGCCGACGGCGGCGAGCACCGGGAGCGCGAACCACCACAGGACGATCACGGGATGCGGCATCGGCCCGGTGCACGGGCGGCACAGGGCGCGGCCGCCCAGGCTGCGCAGCTGGTCGTCGACGGCGATGTGCCGGCCCAGGCCGCCCTGGATGCGGGAGGCGTCGGCGAGCCGCTGCGCGAGGCCGCCGTAGCCGGTGTACGCCTCGATCACCCACGGCACTCCCCCGGCCGCCAGTCCGCCCACGAGGGCGAGCAGGAGCCACCCCCGGCGGCGGACGAGCGCGACGGCGAGCAGCGGCACGGTCACCCAGACGGCGTCGGTGGGCCGCATCCACGCCATGAGCGCGGCACCGGCCGCCACCCCCCACAGCGCCGCCGGGCCGGCGCCCCGCCCGCGGGCCCGCAGGAAGCAGCCGGCGCAGATCAGGGCGCCGATGGCGACCCAGTAGTTGGGCATGGCCTGTGGGCCGTAGAAGAGCGTCACCCACAGGGTGGCGAAGAACGCGCCGGCCGTGACCAGGACACGGGTCGGGAACAGGCCCCGCCAGGCGCGCAGGGCCAGGTGGAGGGCGAGGCCGGACAGCACGGCGAGGTAGACGCGCAGCAGCGCGGTGGACGACGACCAGGACGCGACCGGTGCCACGAGCAGGGAGACGCCGCGGGAGCGCGGCGCGCTGAAGAAGGCGGCCGGCGCGTGGGAGGTGACCTGGCTGACGTAGACCGTCTCGTCCCAGCCGAGGCCCATGCCCGGGCGCACGAGGACGAGTTGGGCGAGGGTGAAGGCGGCGGCCACGGCGGCGAGCGGACGGTCGCCGCGCGCACGCGGGGACGCGCCGGAACCGGCCGCCGGGCCGCGTCGCCGCGCGCCCGCCACGGTGGCGTTCGCACCGTCGGCCATGGTCACCCCTCACCCTGTGCGAAATCCGCGTGAGCCCTGTGTGAACACCGACAAGCTAACCCGGGCGCGGTGGGCGTGCGGGGCGGAGTGCGGCCGGACGGCTGACACCGCCGCCCCGCACGAACGCCCGGCACCCGCAGTCCGCACGGGCGCCCGGGCGCCCGGTTCAGTGGGTGTTCGGCTTGCGGTGCAGGGGCTGCTCCGGCGTCGGGCGCGGCTTCGGCGCGGGGATGACGCGGGTGACGGGGCCGTCGCCGTTCACGGTCAGCGCCGTGCCGTGGTGGCGGATCCTCAGGGGCGGACCGGACAGCAGGGTGTACGTGGCCTTGTCGGCGGCGATCTCCACGCGCAGGCGCCGGCCGCGGAACTGGAGCCGGAAGGCCAGTCGGCTGAACTTCTCCGGCAGGCGCGGCGCGAAGGAGAGGTGCTCCTCCTCGCGGCGGGTGCCGCCGAAGCCGGCGACCAGTGCCATCCAGGTGCCCGCCAGCGAGGCGATGTGCAGCCCGTCGCGGGTGTTGTGCTCCAGGTCGGCCAGGTCCATCAGGGCGGCCTCGGCGGTGTAGTCGTACGCCAGGCGCAGATGGCCGGTCTGGGCGGCGACGACGGCCTGGCAGCAGGCCGACAGGGAGGAGTCCCGGACGGTCAGCGGCTCGTAGTAGGCGAAGTTGCGGGCGATCTGCTCCTCGTCGCAGTACTCGTCGAAGAACCGGCCGCAGGTGTACATGGCCAGGACCAGGTCGGCCTGTTTGATCACCTGTTTGCGGTAGAGGTCGAAGTAGGGGAAGTGCAGCAGCAGCGGGTACTGGTCGGCCCGGGTGCGGGCGAAGTCCCAGCGCTGGTGACGGGTGAAGCCCTCGTGCTGCTCGTGGACGCCCAGTTCGTGGTTGTAGGGGATGTGCACGGCCTCGGCGGCGTCCCGCCAGGCGGCGGACTCCTCCTCGTCGACGCCGAACCGGCCCGCCACGTCGGGGTGGCGTTCGCACGCCTCGGCGGCGGCGAGCAGATTCGCCCGCACCATGAGGTTGGTGTACACGTTGTCGTCGACGATGGCGCTGTACTCGTCGGGACCGGTGACGCCGTCGATGTGGAAGGTGCCGTGGTGGTCGTGGTGGCCGAGCGAGCGCCACAGGCGGGCCGTCTCCACCAGCAGTTCCAGGCCGGTGTCGCGTTCGAAGTCGACGTCGCCGGTGGCCGCCGTGTAGCGGACCACGGCGTGCGCGATGTCGGCGCCCACGTGGAAGGCGGCGGTGCCGGCCGGCCAGTACGCCGACCCCTCCGAGCCGTCGATGGTGCGCCAGGGGAAGGCGGCGCCGCGCAGGCCGAGCTGGGCGGCGCGGTCCCGGGCGGCGGGCAGGGTGTCCTGGCGCCAGCGCAGCGCCTCGGCGACGGCCTTGGGGGCGGTGTAGGTGAGGACGGGCAGCACGAACATCTCGGTGTCCCAGAAGGCGTGCCCGTCGTAGCCGGAGCCGGTCAGTCCCTTGGCGGGGATGGCCCGCTGCTCGGCGCGGGCGCCGGCCTGGAGCACGTGGAAGAGGCCGAAGCGGACGGCCTGCTGGATCTCCTCGTCGCCGTCGACCTCGACGTCCGCGCGGCCCCAGAAGTCGTCGAGGTAGGCCCGCTGCTCCTCCACCAGGCCGTCCCAGCCGCTGTGGGCCGCCGCCGCGAGGGCCGCCTCCACCTGGTCGCTCATCGCGGGCCGGGACCGGGTCCCCGACCAGCCGTGGGCGACGGTCTTCTGCACCCGGAGCCGCTGTCCGGGTTCCAGGACCGAGGTGACGGTCAGCCGGGCCACGTCCGCGTTGCTCTCCGTGCTGGTGCTGGTCGGCTCGGGCCCGTCGACGACGTGGTCGGCGGCGACGGCGACCCTGAGGCCGCTGGTGCGGGTGCGGTGCACCAGGCGCAGCCGGTGGCCGGCGGCCATGTCCTCCTCCGGTACCAGCGGGGACTTCAGCGCCTTGGCGGTGCGCGGGTCCCCGTTGGGGTCGGGCAGGCTCTCGTTGGCGACCAGTGCGGACTGGATCACCACCCGGGTGCGGCTGTCGAGCGGTTCCACCTCGTACGACACGGCGGCGATCGCCCGCTGGGTGAGCGAGACCAGCCGGGTGGAGCGCACCCGGACCGCGGACCCGGCCGGGGAGGCCCATTCGCAGATCCGTTCCAGTACGCCGCGGCGCAGGTCCAGGGTGCGCTCGTGCTTGAGGAGCCGTCCGTAGCGCAGGTCGAAGGGCTCGTCGTCGACGAGGAGGCGCAGCACCTTGCCGTTGGTGACGTTGATGACCGTCTGGCCGGATTCCGGGTAGCCGTAGCCGGCCTCGGCGTAGGGCAGCGGGTGCAGTTCGTAGACGCCGTTGAGGTAGCTGCCGGGCAGGCCGTGCGGCTCGCCCTCGTCGAGGTTGCCGCGCCAGCCGACGTGCCCGTTGGACAGGGCGAAGACGGACTCGCTCTGGGCGAGCAGGTCGAGGTTGAGAGCGGTCTCGCGCACGGACCACGGTTCGACGGTGTACGTCCGGTTGGTGATCACGCCTGGCCCCCCAGCTCGGCGAGGTCCTTCACCACGCGGTCGGCGCCGTGCGCGTAGAGGGCGTCGGTCTGGCCGGCGCGGTCGACGCCGACGACGTACCCGAAGCGGCCCGCGCGGCCGGCGTCCATGCCGGCCAGGGCGTCCTCGAAGACGGCGGCGCGGGACGGCTCGACGCCGAGGTCGCGGGCGGCGGCGAGGAAGGTGTCGGGGCGCGGTTTGCCCGGCAGCTTCCGCTCGGCGGCCACCACGCCGTCGACCCGTACGTCGAACAGGGGCTCGGCGTCGATGGAGCGCAGCACGTCCCGGGTGTTGGCGCTGGAGGAGACGATCGCGGTGCGCAGGCCCCGGGCGCGCACGGCCTCGATGTAGCGCAGGGTGCCGTCGTACGCCTCGACGCCCTGGGTGCGGATCTTCCCCAGGAGCAGTTCGTTCTTGCGGTTGCCGACGCCGTTGACCGTCTGCGCGTCCGGCGGGTCGCCCGGGCTTCCCTCGGGTAGTTCGATGCCCCGGGAGGCGAGGAAGGCGCGTACGCCGTCGGCACGTGGGCGGCCGTCGACGTACTCGTCGTAGTCGGCGTCGGTGAAGGGGCGGAAGTCCTCGCCGTCCCGCTCGCGCAGGAACGCGTCGAACGTCTCCTTCCAGGCGGCGGCGTGCACCACCGCCGTCTTGGTGACGACCCCGTCGAGGTCGAAGAGGCAGGCCTGGATGGTTTCGGGGAGACCGAGCTGCGTCGTCATACAGGTCACGGTTCCCCGCCCCGGCCCGATCCCACCGGGCGGCTCGTGCCACAGCCGCCGTACGGGGGGCGCGGGCCCGGCGCGCCGGAGGGACGGGCGGCCGGGGACCGGCCGGTGTGGTGCGGCTCATCGGGTGACACACTCTGTGGTGTGCCGCTGACTTTCGACGACCTCCTCATCCGGGCCCGCGGCCTCGCCGGGGGCGGACGACGCGCGATCCTCGGCATCGCGGGCAGCCCCGGTTCGGGCAAGACGACGCTGGCCGAGCACTTGGTGCGGGAGCTGAACGGGGAGGGGGCCGAGCCGTGGGCGGCGCACGTGCCCATGGACGGCTTCCACTTGGCCGACGCCGAGTTGGAGCGGCTCGGCCGCCGGGACCGCAAGGGGGCGCCGGACACGTTCGACGCGGCCGGGTACGCGGCACTGCTGCGGCGGCTGCGCGAGGAAGACGGGGAAGGCGGGGAGGCGGAGGGCGGGGTCGTGTACGCGCCCGGGTTCGAACGCGTGCTGGAGCAACCGATCGCGGGGGCCGTCCCGGTGCCGCCGCGGGCGCGGCTGGTGGTGACGGAGGGCAACTACCTGCTGCTGGGGACCGGTGCCTGGGCGCGGGTGCGCTCGCAGCTGGACGAGGTGTGGTTCTGCGAGGCGCCCGAGGAGGAGCGGGTCCGGCGGCTCGTCGCCCGGCACGAGGAGTTCGGCAAGTCGCACGCGGACGCCGTGGCGTGGGTGCGCGGGACGGATCAGCGCAACGCCGATCTGGTGGCCGCGACCCGGGACCGGGCCGACCTCGTGGTGCCGGTGACGGCGATGCCGTCCGTTCGCCCGGGCGGGTGAACGGACGGCATCGCCGTCACCACCGTCCACCGCGGCCGGCCGCCGTCAGGCGCGCCGGAAGCCCTCGGCACTCACGTGGGGCATCACGCGGCTCGTGACGCGGTAGCGGCCGTTGGGCACGTCCGCGGACCGGGTGAGGTGGACGGCGAGGGGGCCGGCCCACTGGTAGCCCTGCCGCTCGGCGTGCCGTACCAGGCTGTCGGTGAGCGCCTGGCCCACGCGGCAGCGGTGGGGCGCCAGTTCCTCGTGGACGGCGTCGGCGAGTTCGACGTCGTAGGCGTTGGGGACCATCACCCGGTCCGCGGCGCAGACCACGGCGTGGCGGTCGCACTCGGTGCGCAGGGCGTCGAGCAGTTCGACGGGTTCCTTGGCGAGGACCCGTGCGCGCAGCGCCTCCCACCGGTTCTCCAGGGACTCCTCCAGAGCGCTGAGTGCGCCCATGCGATCTCACCTGCTCCGTCGTGTCGGGGTCGGGCACCGCCTGCCGGGGGTGTCACTCCTCGTCGTAGTCGTCGGGCCGTACCTGCGCCTCCTCCAGGGCCTCGCGCATCGTGCGGCCGGTGGCGCCCTGCGGGTGGGACTCGTGCTCCTCGCTCTGGTGGAGCACGTCGTCGGTGGTCTCGGTCTTCGGCCGGTTCTCTTCCGGAACGGTCATGGCGGTGGCTCCTCATCGGTTGTGCAGGGGTCTTCCGGCTCCGTCGTGCCGGATCTTCCTGGGCGGCGGGTTCCCGGACAGGGCGCGGATATCCATCCGCACCGGCCCCGGACGGACATCCGGCTCCCCTCCTCCCCGTCGCGGGCCCGGTTCCGGGCGGTGAGGCGGCCCGGCGCCGGGGGGCGCGGCGCCGGCGGGCGGGCACGGCACACCGGTGGCGCGCCGTTTCGCGGAACCGGCCTCGGACCGTCCTTCCGGCCGACCGGCGCTCGTCCGTGCGAGCCCGCCCGCGCCGATCCTGCGCACGCCGGGAGCGGGTGGCGACAAGGCGGACATCGGACCCGTCCCTGTGTGCGATGCTCGTTGCGTGACGAGCGAGCACGCCACGCCGACGGATCCCGGCATCGCGCCCGACCTGGCCACGCTGGCCAAGGTCGTCGCCCGGCAGCGCGCCGAGATGGACCGGCTGCGCGACCTGGCGGCGGTGTCGGCCGTCGTGGAGCGCGCCAAGGGTGCCGTGATGGCGCTGACCGGCTGCTCCGCGCAGGCCGCGAGCGAGGCGCTGCTGGAGCGCGCCGAGGCGGCGGGCCGCACCCTGCTGGAGGAGTGCTGGGTCACCCTCGGGGATCTCGGCGGCGATCCGCCGCGCCCGGGTACGCCGCCCCGTGATCCGCGGCCCGTCGTCGCGGTCCCCGGCACCGCCTCCCGCCCCGCTGGCCACGACGTCCCCCCGCCGCCCCCGGCCGGCGACGGCGCCCCCGCCGCCCTCGCCCGCCTCGCCCGGGCCCTCGTCCGCGTCGGCACACCGCAGGACCTGGCCCGCTGCCTGCTGGAACACCTCGCGCCGGACGCCGGGGCCGACGCCGTCATGCTCTACGCCCGCCTGCCTTCCGGCGGGCTCGAACTGATCGGGCACGCCGGCATCGACGAGACACTGGCCGCCCAGTGGCACCGGGTCCCCCCGCTCAACGGGGTGGCGGCGCTGGACGCCCTGCGGGACCGCCGGCCGCGCTGGCTGGAGGACGTCGAACAGGACCGGGAGCACTACCTGCTGATCGGGGACCCGCCCGAGCGCTGGCGGTCGCGGGCCTGGCTGCCCGTGGCGGCCGGGGCCGCGGAGGAGGCCTGCCTCGGCGTGCTGCGCCGCGGCGGCGGCCCGTTCCCGCCGGCCACCCGCGAGCACCTCAAGGCCGTCGCCCTGCTGTGCGCCGGACGGCTGCGCACGTTCGGGAGCCGCCGGACCGAGCGCGCCGTGAGCGGTCCCGCCGACGCCGTGCACCGCGTGTTCGACGCGCTGCCGGTCGCGGTGATGCTGCTCACCCCCCTGCGGGCGCCGTCCGGAGAGGTCCAGGACTACCGCATCGACGCGGCGACCGAGCAGGCGGCGGACGTCGTCGGCCGCGGCGGGGAGCTGGCCGGCCGGCGGCTCACGGAGTGCCTGCCGGCCGCCGGGGGCGAACCGCTGCTGCGGGGCTGTCTGCACACGCTGCTCACCGGTGAGCCCTACGAGGGCGCCCCGTTCGCGCACCAGAAGATCGTGTCCGGCGTCGCGGAACTGTCCACCTACTCGGTGCGGGTGGCGGCGCTGGACGGCCGCCTGGTCCTGACCTGGCTCCGGCACGACTCCTCCGACCGGCAGGAGCAGCGGCTGGCGGACCTCCAGCGGTTGGGCAACCTCGGCTGGGCCACCTGGAACCTGGCCACCCACGAGGCCATCTGGTCCTCCCAGGTGTTCGCCATCTTCGGCCGGGACCCGGCACGCGGCCCGGTCCGCCTCACCGAGCTGCCCGCGCTGGCGCTGCCCGACGAGGCGCCCGCGCTGGACCGCGCCGTGCGGGCCCTGACCCACGAGGGACGGCCCTTGGACATCCCGTTCCGGACCAGGACGCCGGCCGAGGTACGGCACCTGCGGTTGGTCGCCGAGGCCGTGACGGACATCGACGGCACGCCCGTGGAGGTGCTCGGCTTCGTGCAGGACCTGACCGCGCTGCGGCGGGCGGAGCTGGCCCTCGTCGAGAGCGAACGGGCGATGATCACCCAGCACGACGTCCTGCGGGCGGAGCGCACCCTGGCCGCCCGGCTCCAGCACGCGCTGCTGCCGCTGCCCCGGCAGCCGCTGCGCCCGGCCGGGCTGCGCGTCGAGGTGGCGTACCTGCCCGCGCAGTCGGGGGTGTACGTCGGCGGCGACTGGTTCAGCGCCATCGAACTGCCCGACGGCGACGCCCTGTTCGTCATCGGTGACGTGGCCGGTCACGGCGTGGACGCCGTCGCGACGATGGCCCAGCTCCGCTTCACCGCCAAGGGCATGGTCATCACCGGTTCCTCGCTCACCGGAGCGCTGGCCCGCCTGAACACGCTGCTGCTGCACTCCCGCGGCTCCCACGGCACGGCCAGCATGGTCCTGGCCCGCTACCAGCCCGGCGGGCGCCGTCTGCTCTGGGCCCAGGCGGGCCACCCCCCGCCGCTGCTGCTGCGCGCCGGCCGGGCCCGTTACCTCAACCGTCCGAGCGGCATCCTGCTCGGCGCGACCGCCACTCCCGTCTTCAAGGAGGCGGAGTGCCGGCTGCGGCCGGGCGACCGGATCGTCCTCTACACGGACGGCCTGGTCGAACGGCCGCCCGAGAGCATCGACCGGGGCCTGGAGCGCCTCGCGCAGGCCGTCGAGGCCCACCCTCCCGACAAGCCCGGCTGCCTCGACGCGCTGCTCGCCGCGATGCTGGAGGAGGAACGGCGGGACGACGTGTGCGTCCTCGACATCCGGGTGCCCGGCCGGACGGACGACGGGGCCTGACCGCGGAAGGCGGGGTCAGTCCGCCGGGTGGCCGGGCCGGACGGCGTGGGCGTCGGTGAGCCGCAGCAGTGGCCCCGCGGCCCCGGGGGCATCTCCGGCGGACGCCGCAGGCCGCCCGCCCCATTCGACCGGGTCCAGGACGAACCCGACGTGGTCGCCGCCCTCCACCCGCCGCAGGACCCGGCCGACGAACCAGGCCTGCGCGTCCTCCAGCACGGTGGCCCCGCCGTGCCCCTCACGCCACCGCACGTGCGCGAACTTGTCGACGCGGTCGCCGGTCTGCCCGCCGAAGAGCTCGGCGAAGGCGCGTTGCTCCCGTGTGAACAGGTGCACGGCCAGGACGTCCGCGGTCCGCGCCACCCGGAAGGTCCGGTTGGCCTCGGACAGCCAGACGGTGAACCGCACCGGGTGGAGGGAGCACTGCGAGAAGAACCCGACCAGACAGCCGGCCCGTTCCCCGCCTGCCGCGGCCGTCACCACACACATGTCGGGATCGAGCCGCCCGACGAAGACGTCCGCGTCCGCCGCGCTCCCGGCGTCCGCCGCATCCACCGCGCTCTCCATGGCGAGGCACCTCCTGTCCACCGTGGCGGCACCCGGTCGTCACTCGTCTGCCGCGACACCACGCGCCGGCCGCTCCTGCCGTCCCGGACACGTCTGCCCGGCCCTCGGCCGTTCAGCCGCCCCTCAGCGGTGCGGAGCGCTTCCGGCCCGCGGTGAGCGGCGCGGGGACGTCGTCGCCGTGGCGGTGAGGGCGTCCGGCGGCACGGCGCCGGCCCGCAGATGGCACGGTGTCAGGTCCGAGTCGGCGCGGGGCCGGGGACCGGGTGCGGTTGTCCACGGCCAAGGACCCGGTGCGGGGTGAGCCGGTCTTCCGGCTGGTCGACGAGCCGTACCAGGCCTGGACCTGACGGGCGGTCAGCCGGCGGGCAGGACGCGGGCACCCGCGGCGCCGCTCGCCCCTGCCGGACACGCTGCCCGGCAGGGACGAGCGGCAGCCCGCCGAGCCGGCCGGGAAAGGGGACGGCGGGAGCCGGTGCGAGAAGGGCACCCGTCCGGCGCCGGTCGCCCCGCGGCGGGTTTCCGGTGCGCCACAGGCCCTACGGGGTCAGGCGGCCCGCTCCGAGCCGGGGGCCGCGGCGGCCCACTCCAGCACGAGGCGCTGGTACTCCTCGCGCTGCTCGACGCTCAGTGTCCCGCCCGACCGGAGCCACAGGGCCCGGATCTCCTCGTTGACCTCGGCAGCCGATCGCTCGGAGGAGGGTTCAACAGTGGTGGACATAATGTGAAGCATACGGCGGTATGCGTGAAGACGATGTGAGCAACCGTAAGCCAAACAGACATACCGGACAGTGTCGCTGATCACGTCCGCCGACCGTCCGGCAGGGGAACCCACGGGTGCCCCGTCGCCGCACTGCGGAGCACTCCGCAGAGCCTCAGGGCGACGGTGACGCCGGCGAGAACCGCTGCGGCCCCCGTGGTCCGGAGGAGTCACGCGAGGCGGGGAAGGCCACGGCCGCCGCGTGCGGGGCGGGGGCGGGCCGTCAGCGGTAGCCGGTCACGTCGGCCGGCTTTCCGGCGTCCTGGACCTCCACGATGTAGCGCCAGGCGTCCGGGCGGCTGCCGTCGACGTCGGTGAAGCCGTACACCTGGGCGAGGCCGCCGCTGGAGAGGGACTGCCCGTTGAAGCGGGCCACGCCGGGGTCGGCGGCGAGGGCGGCGACGGCACGGCCCACGTAGCGGGGTGTCTCGGAGATGGCGAAGTGGGGGACGCGGTCGAGGGCGTCGCGCCAGTTGTCCTCCCGGACGCCGTAGACGTCGAGCATGATCTCCGAGCGGAGCCAGCCCGGGGTGAGGGCGACGGCGGTGGCGCCGTGCGGGGCGAGTTCGTGGCCGAGGGCGAAGGCCATGCGCAGGACGGACGCCTTGGCGAGGTCGTAGAAGAGGGGGTTGCGGTAGTGGTCGCGGTTGTAGTCCGCGGTGCCGTCGGTGACTTCCACGACCAGACCGCCGGGACGGCGCAGCAGCAGCGGCAGGGCGTGATGGCTGGTGATGATGTGGGTGTCGACCGCGAGGCGGAGCAGTCTCAGCCCCTTGTCGAGGTCGTGCTCCCATACCGGGGTGTCCCACTCGAACAGCGTCTCGCCGCCCCAGATGTCGTTGACGAGGACGTCCAGGCGGCCCTGTTCGCGGGCGATGCGGTCGACCAGCGCGCGCACCCGGGCCGGGTCGAGGTGGTCGGTGGGGACGGCGACGCCGTGGCCGCCGGCCTCGGTGACGAGGTCGGCGGTGTCCTCGATGGTCTCGGGGCGGTCGTACTCCGAGCGCCGGGCGCGGGTGCTGCGTCCGGTGACGTAGACGGTGGCGCCGGCCGCCCCGAGCTCCACGGCGATGCCGCGTCCGGCTCCCCGGGTCGCCCCCGCGACCAGTGCGACCTTGCCCTCCAGCGGACGTGACATGTCCGGCCTCCCGTCGTCCCGTAAGTGATCCCACCGACGAGGGTGCCGGGGAAACCGGACGTCTTGTGTCACCTTTCCCTCCCGTTCGCCCCGCCTGCGGGCGTGGCGAACGGGAGGGGAGGCGTCAGTGGCCGCGTTTGATCCATTCGTCCAGGTGGGGAGCTTCGGCACCGATGGTGGTCGCCTCGCCGTGACCGGTGAGGACCTTCGTCTCGGGCGGGAGGGTCAGCAGCCGGTCGCGGATCGAATCGATGATCGTCGGGAAGTGGGAGTAGGAGCGGCCGGTGGCGCCGGGACCGCCGGCGAAGAGGGTGTCGCCGGTGAAGACGGTGCCGAGGCCGGGGTCGTACAGGCAGACCGCGCCGGGTGCGTGGCCCGGGGTGTGCAGGACGGTCAGGTCGGCGCCTCCGGCCTCGATCACCTGGCCGTCGGACAGCCAGGCGTCGGGCCGGCGGTCGGGGTGGGTGAGCCGCCACAGCGGCAGGTCGTCGCGGTGCAGCCAGATGACCGCGCCGGTGCGGTCGGCGAGGGCGGGGGCGGCGTCGATGTGGTCGTTGTGGGCGTGGGTGCACACGATGGCGGTCAGGCGGCGCTCCCCGACGGCCGCGGCGATGGCGTCGGCGTCGTGGGCGGCGTCGATGACGACGGCCTCGTGGTCGTCGCCAACGACCCACACGTTGTTGTCGACGTCCCAGGTGCCGCCGTCGAGGGTGAACCGCCCGGAGGTGACGACGCGTTCGACACGGACACCGGTCATCGCAGGACCACCACCGAACGCAGGACGTCACCGGCGTGCATCCGCTCGAAGGCCTTCTCCACCTCGTCCAGCGCGATCGTCTCGGTGACGAACGCGTCCAGGTCCAGCCGGCCCTGCAGGTACAGATCGACGAGCATGGGGAAGTCCCGGGAGGGCAGGCAGTCGCCGTACCAGGACGACTTCAGCGCGCCACCGCGCCCGAACACGTCCAGCAGGGGCAGTTCCAGCTTCATCTCCGGAGTGGGCACACCGACCAGGACGAGGGTGCCGGCCAGGTCACGGGCGTAGAACGCCTGCCGGTAGGTCTCCGGGCGGCCGACCGCCTCGATGACGACGTCGGCGCCGAAGCCACCGGTCAGCTCGCGGACCGCCGCCACCGGATCGGTCTGGCGGGAGTTGACGGTGTGGGTGGCGCCCATCGCACGGGCGGTGTCCAGTTTCCGGTCGTCGATGTCCACCGCGATGATCTTCGCCGCCCCGGCCAGCCGCGACCCGGCGATCGCCGCGTCGCCCACGCCACCGCAGCCGATGACCGCCACCGTGTCGCCCCGGCCCACGTTGCCGGTGTTGATCGCCGCGCCGATACCGGCCATCACCCCGCAGCCCAGCAGCCCGGCGGCGGCCGGCGAGGCCGCCGGATCGACCTTGGTGCACTGTCCCGCGGCCACCAGCGTCTTCTCCGCGAACGCCCCGATCCCCAGCGCCGGCGAGAGCTCGGTGCCGTCGGTCAGGGTCATCCTCTGCCGCGCGTTGTGCGTGTCGAAGCAGTACTGCGGACGCCCCCGCAGACAGGCACGGCACGCCCCGCACACCGCCCGCCAGTTGAGGACCACGAAGTCCCCGGGAGCCACATCCGTGACCCCCTCCCCCACCGACTCCACCACACCCGCCGCCTCGTGGCCGAGCAGGAAGGGGAAGTCGTCGCTGATGCCGCCCTGCTTGTAGTGCAGGTCGGTGTGGCACACCCCGCACGCCTGGACCGCGACCACCGCCTCCCCCGGACCGGGATCGGGCACCACGATCGTCTCGATCCGCACCGGCTCGTCCTTGCCCGGCGCGATCACCCCCCGCACTTCCTGCGCCATCGCGCCACCCCTTCCGTATCGCTGCTGTCCGTCCCCTCCGACCCTATGCGTGATTGATCGACAACGGGACTGGAACAGACCATTCCGGTTGTGGCGGTGGCAGTCCCGACGAACCCGGCGGGCGGGAGCCGGAGCGGGAGGAACCGACGTGTCCGAGTACCCCGTCCGGGCCGGAAACGCCGCGGGAAGCGGGACCCGTACGGCCCCGTTCCCGGAACACGCCCGGTCCTCCCGGCGGACCCGCCGGGGGTGGCGCGCTCCCGCCGCCGGCCGGAGCGGCCGGGTGACGGGACACGCCGGTCCCGCCGGGCTCACCCCGGTGGCCGTACGGCCGCGGTCCCGGTCGCCGCGCGCCGGCTGCCCGCGGGGCGGCGGCCGACCGGACCGTGGTGACGGACGCGGGCCGGCCCGGGCGGTCGCACGAGGACGGGGCGACCGCGGCGCGGCCCGGCCGCCGGCGACCGGCCGGAGCCGTTTCAGGGCGTGTCGAGACCGTGCACCGTGATCAGGTCGGCGAGGCCGGAGATGCTCAGGACGGGGGCGAGCAGCGGGGACGCGATCAGTTCGATGCGGTCGCTGTGGTTGAACAGCACGCTGAGGCCGGCACTGTCGAGGTACTCGACGGCGGTGAGGTCGATGACGACGGGGCCGTCGGTGGTCTCGATGGCCGCCGCGAGAGCGTCGGTGTTGCTCATGTCGATCTCTCCGACGACCGTCAGGAGGGTGGAGCCGTCGGACCTCCGGCTGGGGGTGAGGCTCATGGGAGTGGACATCAGGCGATCCTCGTGTGCATGTCGACGGTGGTGCCGGCGGGGCCAGGGGTGACGGTGACGTTCTGCATCAGGGCGCGCATCAGGAGCATGCCGCGGCCGCGGTGGCTGTTCTGCTCGGGCCGCGGTGTCTTCCACCTGCCGGTGTCGACGATGGTCAGGCGCAGAGCGTCGACACGGGCCTCCGCCCGCAGCCGGACCGTGTCACCGGGGGTGTCACGGTGTCCGTGCTCGATGGCGTTGGCACATGCCTCGCCCGCGGCCACCAGGATGTTCTGCACCGTGTGGGGCGGGAGCTGGCACTGGTCGAGCCAGCTGCGCAGTGCCCGGCGGACGGGCGCCAGTTGGGACGACTCCGCGCGGAAGGCCATCTCCAGGGGAGCGGGGTGCCGGTACAGCAGCAGCGCCACGTCGTCGTCGTAGCCCCCGCTGGGTTCCAGGCGCCTCATGACGTGGGTGGCGAGGTCGTCGACCGCGGCGTCGCGGCCCGCCTGGACGGCCTCGCTGGCCTGGTCGATGCCGGCGGTCAGGGGGCGTCGCCGCCGTTCCACCAGGCCGTCGGTGTAGAGCAGGAGCGTGGCTCGGGCGGGTACGGTGCAGCTCCCCTCGGGACGAGGTGTGCCGGGCTGGACCGCCAGCGGGACGGAGCGGCCCTCCTGCAGCAGGTGGGTGGTGCCGTCGGGGTGGGCGAGGATGCCCGGCGGGTGTCCCGCGCTGGAGTAGGTGAGGTGTCCCGTGCCGGGATCGAGGACGCCGCAGAAGACCGTGGTGCACTTGGCGCCGGGAATGCCGGCGGCGAACTGGTCCAGGGCCATGAGCGTCTGGGCGGGGCTGGAGTCCTGGAGCAGTAGGGCACGGCAGGCACTGCGCAGCTGCCCCATAACGGTGGCCGCTTCCAGGCCGCGTCCGACGCAGTCGCCCACGACGATGCCGATGCGTCCGTCCGGGAGGGGGATCGTGTCGTACCAGTCGCCTCCGACCTCCAGGGGCCGGGTTGCCGGTTCGTAGCGGACGGCGAAGCCGTCGGGGAGGTTGGACGGGCCGAGGATGGCCCGCTGGAGGGCGATGGCCGTTTCGCGCTGCTGGTCGATCTGGTGGGCACGGGCCAGTCCCTGGGCGAGCTGTCCGGCCAGCAGGGAGAGCAGGACCTGGTCCTCCGCGGTGAAGGGACGCCGGTCGCCGAGGTCGAGCCACACCACCATGGGCCCGTCGGGGTGGCTCGTCGCGATGGCGATCCCGTTGTCGTCGTCGATCGGGGTGAGCGCGGGCTCGTCGAGCCAGGCGATCAGGCGTCGACGGCGTTCGGCGGACAGGTCCTGCCAGCGCAGCCCGGCCTCCGTCGCCGTCATCGACGGCTCCGGGCCGCTCCGCGGCACGACGGCCACGACCCGCCGGGCACGCCACAGCTCCTTCAGCTGCGCCAGAGCGCCCTCCAGCGCCTCCGGCAGGCTGGTCGCCTGGGTGAGGCGCATGCTGAGCGCCGCCTGGGCGTCCTTGCGCTGGACGGCGTAGTGCTCGGCGGTCACGTCCCGCAGGGTGCCGACGATGACCCGCTTGCCCGTGTCGGGGTCGTGGGCCTCGTTGAAGGTGACGCTCGCCCACAGCCGGTGACCGTCACGGTGGGTGAGGGGGAGGGTGTAGAAGCCCTTGGGATGGTTCAGCAGGTGCCCGAAAGCCTCGTTCACCAGCCGGTGCCCCTCCGGATCGGTCTGCTCGTCCGGCCACCAGGGGTGGATGGGCCGGTACGGCAGGCCCTCGGGTCCGTACCCGAGGATCTCGGTGAACGCGGTGTTGATCTCGACGACCGCGCCGTCCTCGTCGCAGACGAAGAACCCGTCCTGGAGCGAGTCGACCAGCGCGGCCCGCCAGCGCGCCTGGTGGCTGCGCAGCCGTGCCAGCTCGACGTTGGCCCGCACCCGTGCCAGCAGTTCGGCGGCGGCGAACGGCTTCACGAGGTAGTCGTCGGCTCCGGCTTGCAGGCCCTCGATGGATGCCTCCTGCCCGGCCCGGGCCGACAGCAGCAGCACCGGGACGGAAGCGGTGCGCGCGTCCGAACGCAGTGCCCTCACCAGTTGCAGGCCGTCCAGGCCGGGCATCATGACATCGCTGATCACCAGGTCGGGACCGGTCCTGCGGACGGCCAGCAGGGCCGCGCGACCGTCGGTGACCGTGTCGACGTCGTACCCGGCGCCGCGCAGGAGGCGGGCCAGGTAGTCCCGCATGTCGGCGTTGTCGTCCGCGATCAGGACCCGTGTGGGGACCGCCGGGCGGGAGGTGGGGCCCGCTGCCTCCGGGGCGTCGGCGGAGGTGGCCGGGCCGGGCAGCCAGCGCAGCGCCTCCTGGAGATAGGGCTCCGCGGCGACCGAGACGCCGCGGCCGTCGTCGACGGGTGCGAGCGCGTCCTGCGGAAGGTGCGCCGAGCCGAAGGGCAGCCGGATGGTGAAGCGGGTGCCCTCCCCCTCGACGCTGTCGGCGGTGATGGTGCCGCCGTGCAGCCCCACCAGCTCCTTCACCAGCGCCAGTCCGATGCCGCTGCCCTCGTTGGAGCGGGACCGGACGTTCTCGATGCGGTGGAAGCGCTGGAACAGCTTGGGGATCTCGTGGTCCGGCACGCCGATCCCGGTGTCGGCGATGGTGACGACCGCGTGGGTGCCGTCGGCGTGCACGCCGACCCGGATCGACCCGTGGAACGTGAACTTCAGGGCGTTGCTGAGGAGGTTCAGGATCACCTTCTCCCACATGCCGCGATCGATGTACACCTGCTGTTCGAGCGGCGGGCAGGCGATGTCGAAGTCCAGTCCGGCCCGGGTCACGGCGGACCGGAACACACTGGCCAGTTCGGCCGTGACCGCGGCCAGGTCGACCGGCTCGTAGCTGGCCTGCATCCGCCCGGCCTCGATGCGGGAGAAGTCCAGGAGGGAGTTGACGAGTTTGCCCAGCCGCAGCCCGTTGCGGTGGATGGCCTCCAGTTCCTCGCGGACGCGGGGGTCGGCCGGCGCCAGCCGGGTGCGGAGCTCCTCCACCGGCCCCATGATCAGCGTGAGGGGCGTGCGGAACTCGTGGCTGATGTTGGAGAAGAAGGTGGTCTTGGCCCGGTCCAGCTCGGCGAGTTCCTCCGCCCGCCGCTGCTGCGTCTCGTAACTGCGCGCGCTGGCGATGCCCGCCGCGAGGTGGCCGGCGACCAGTTCGACGAAGCCGCGGTAGCCGTCGTCGAGGGCCCGGTAGCGGTTCAGGCCCGCCACCAGGAAGCCGTACGGGGCGCTGCCCTGCTGCAGCAGCGGCACCACCAGTGCCTGCGTGGGCGGCTCGGACCAGTCGCCCGCGGGCAGCCGGGTGAACGGCGTGCCGTCCAGCGGTACGAGCGCGGACTCCCCGCGGGCCAGGGCCGCGACGGGCCACACGCCGCCGGTCCCGTCGGCCGGGAGCACGGCGGCGGCGGCCGGGTGCCCGGCGGGCAGGGCGGTGGTGGTGGCCAGGTGAGCCGAACCGTCGGGCCGGAACAGATAGGTCAGCGTGAACGGCAGGTCCCGGCCGTTCCGGCTGAGCTGCTGGGACGCGAAGGCCAGCACCTCCTGCTCGGTGCGGACCACACTGGGATCGGAGCCGAGATCGCGCAGCGTCGTCATGCGCCGGCCGCCGATGACCCGTTCGGTCTCCTCGCTGACCACGCACAGCATGCCGACGACGGCGCCCGCATCGTCGCGCAGGGGGCTGTAGGAGAAGGTGTGGTAGCTCTCCTCGACGTAACCGGAGCGTTCCAGGAACAGCAGCAGGCCCTCGTCCCAGGTGGCCTTCCCGGTGCGGAGCACCCGGTCGATCCGGGGGCCGATGTCGTCCCAGATCTCCGCCCACACCTCGTTCGCCGGGCGGCCCAGGGCCCAGGGGTACTTGCGGCCGAGCGTGTCGCGCCGGTAGGCGGCGTTGCAGAAGAACGTCAGTTCGGGGCCCCACGCCATCCACATGGAGAAGCGGGAGGACAGCAGGATGCTCACCGCGGTGCGCAGGCTCTGCGGCCAGGCCGACGGCGGTCCCAGGGGCGTCGAGGCCCAGTCCACCCGGGCGAGGTCCCGGCCGACCTCCTCGTCGGCGGCGAACACATCGGACCAGGCCGCCGCCGCGGACCCGTGGTCGGCGTCTTGGGAACGCGTCACTCCACACCCTCTCGCTCGGACCCCACTACGCCCCGCCTGCCGCTCCCGCGCGAACTCGGCGTGCCGTCCCGGCTGCGGGGCGTGTGCGGCGACGGGCCGACCACCGTGCCGGACTCCTGACGCGGTCGACGACTTCGTAGGATAAGCCAGTCGGCCCCTGGGACCCTCGCCCAGGTGGCCGTTACTCGGACCGGAGGAAGCAGGGATTGAGAACGACGCCGGATCCCGCCCAGGACTCCGCGGTGCGTCCGCCCGACGAAGACGCCCGGCTGGCAGCGGTGCGCCGCTACCAGATCCTGGACACACCACCCGACGGGGCGTTCGACCGGATAGCGGCGCTGGCGGCCCGCATCTTCGAGGCGCCCATGGCCACGGTGGCGATCGTGGACACCGACCGCGTGTGGTTCAAGGCCACCCACGGACTGACGGGCATGGACCAGGTCGGCCGCGAGCCGGGGTTGTGCGCCTCCGCCATCCTGCACGGCGAACCCTATGTGATCACGGACGCGGTCACCGACGACCGCGCCCTCGCCCACCCCCTCGTCCAGGGTGATCCGGGCATCCGCTTCTACGCGGCCGCCCCGATCACCACCTCCGACGGGCAGCGCCTGGGCACCGTGAACGTCCTGGACACCCGCCCGCGGCGACCGACCGACGCGCAGCTCGACGCCCTCCAGGACCTCGCCGCGCTGGTCATGGACGAACTCGAACTGCGCCTGTCGGCCATCCGCACGGTCAGCGCCGAGCGCGACCGCCGCGCCGAGGCCGAGCGTCTCGCCCGCACGCTGCAGCGCACCCTGCTGCCGCCGGTGCTGCCCGCGGTGCCCGGCCTGCACGCCGCGGCGGCCTACCACACGGCCTCCGCGCACGAGGTGGGCGGTGACTTCTACGACCTGTTCCCCCTCGACGACGGCCGCTGGGCCTTCTTCCTGGGCGACGTGTGCGGCAAGGGCGCGGACGCGGCCGCCCTGACCTCCCTGACCCGCTACACCCTGCGGGCCGCCGCCATCTACGACCCGGACCCCTGCGCGGCCCTGCACAACCTCGACACCGTCCTGAAGGGCGAGTACCAGGGCGGCGCGCCCCGGTACTGCACCGCGGTGTTCGGTGTGCTCCAGCCCTTGCCCGACGGCTCGTTCGAGATCACCCTGGCGGGGGGCGGCCACCCCTCGGCCCTCGCCCTGCGCGCGGACGGCACCGTACAGCCCGTCTCCACCGCCGGGGGCCAGCTGATCGGCATGCTTCCCGAGCCCCGGTTCGTGCAGACCACCACCCGCCTGTTCCCCGGTGACGGCCTGCTGCTGTACACGGACGGCCTGACCGAGGCACGGGTCCCGGACGGCACCATGCTGGGTGAGGAGGGCCTGGTCGGGCACCTGACGGCTGTCACCGCGCACACGGCGGACGATCTGCTGGAGTCCGTCGAAGCTCTCTTGAGACGCCTGGGCGCCGGCGTCAGCGACGACACCGCGCTGCTCGCCCTGTCCGTCCCCTCCCCTTCCGAGAACCGCAACCAGGAGAACCGGTGACCCCACCAGAACGTCTCTTGACCGTCACCCCTCGACACACCGCCTCCGGTCCGTTCGTCATCGAGGTGGCGGGCGAGCTGGATCACCACACCGCCCGCCTCCTGGCGTCGGCCGTCGAGGAGGCTCCGTTCGACACGCACGGAGTGATCATCGACCTGTCCGGCCTGGTCTACTGCGATTCCACCGGCATCACGGTGCTCGTCACCGCCTACCGGCGGGCGCAGGCCGCCGGCTCGCCCCTGAGCCTCGCCGGTGTGCGGCCGGACCAGATGCGCGTCTTCAGCGTGGTCGGCCTCGACCAGGTCTTCACCTTCCACCCCTCGGCCGAGGCGGCCCTCTCCTCGCTGCAACGGTGAACGGCGCCGGCACCCCCGGCCCCGCGCGGGATCCACGGGCCGGCGCGCGGCGGGGGCCGCCCCGGCGGTGGTCACGGCGGCAGGACCGGCCCGCCGTCGGATCGCGGTCGGCGTCCGGGCCCCGCGGTGACGGGACCGCCTGCCCCCGGGCTGTCCGCCACCGGTCCCCGAGCAGCTGCCAAGGCACGGCACGCGGGTGGGTGCGCCCGCTGCGCGGACTGCCGGGCGCACCCACCGGCGGTGGCCCCGCCGTGTGCCTTCGCGCCGCTCCGCCTGCCGGGGACCCGCCCCGCGTGCCGGACGCGATTCCCGCCGGGGGGCGTCGCGTCCGCCGGTCAGGGCGCGGACGCGTCCAGCGCGATGTGCGCGGTGACGCGCTTCCCGGACGGCTCGCGCCTGATGTCGATGTCCCGGCTCAGCGCCGCGACGATCTCCAGACCGTGCTGCCCGACCCGGGAGGGGTCGGCCGGCCGGGGGGTGGGCAGGGTGGTGTCGCCGTCCCTCACCGTGACCGAAAGGCAATCGTCCGTGATGGTGAGCGACAGCTCCACGGGGCCCGAACCGTACTTGATCGCGTTGGTGACCAGCTCGCTCACGACCAGCTGGGCCGCTTCGACGACCCGGGGCGGCAGGGACGGCTCCCGGCCGTCGTGTGATCCGGCCAGGCGCTCGACGGCCCAGTGGCGTGCGTCCGCGACGCGCAGCGCTCCTCGTTCGAACGTCACCGAATACCGCGGCGGTTGACCGGCGGTCGGCGACCGGTCCGCCGGCGAACCCATCAGCTTCAACTCATCCATCCCGTACAACCGCCGCGCGGCTCCCCCATCCTGTACCGGACGCCGGGACGCCCTGTCGCGATCCGAACACTTTCGGCCCCTACAGTAGTTCGGTCGTGCCCGTCCGGCGGACCTGCCGGGCGTCGCGGACACCGGGGCGGCACGGGACCTGCCGGTCCCGCTCGTGGAGCCGGGTGTTCCGGTGGAGCCTCCGGCGAACTGCGCGGTCGCGGTCGTCACCATGTGCCCTCTCCCACCGATCGGCGCCCTCATCACCCGTCATCCGGCTGCAGGCGCGCATATACCCCGGTCGGCGGGATGCAATCCTCCCGGCGACCGCCGAAATGCGCCAGGGCCGACGCAGGCGGTGCGCGCCGCCCCGGGAATCCGGGTCTGCGGGAACGACCGGTCCCGCGGCCGGGGGCGGTCGACCGCGCCGCCCGGTCGTCCCCGACCGCGGGAGGTGCACCCATCGGCGCCGCGCGCTCCGAGCCGGGAAGGCCGATGGTGCCGCAGGGCGGGCCTCACGCCTGAAGGGCCTCGCGCAGTGTGGGGTAGTCGCCGATGACCTCGTCGATGCCGAGGGTCTGGAACAGGCGCTTGACCATGGGGGACGAGGCGACCACCCGAATCCAGCCGTTCCGGGCGCTGGCGTGCAGGTGGGCGCCGATCAGCGCGTTGATCCCGGCGCTGTCCATGAAGGACACCTGGCTCAGGTCGACGACGACGCGCGGGGTGTCGGCGTCGGAGGCGGGGAGCAGGGCGCGGCGCACCTCCGCCTCGACGGTCATGTCGATGTCGCCGCGCAGCTTGACCACGGCGACACCGTCGCACTCCGACACACGTACGGCGGAAAACGGCTGGTGCACCACGACTCGCTCATTTCGCAGGAATGGGGCAGGACACGCGGGGTACACCGGGCTCCTCCACCGGTGGCCGCCCCATCATTTAACACGCCTTACAATACACGAACAACGATTCGTGCTTTTCCGATCGTGAACCGATGGGCCATAATCTGGTGCCATGCACGGAGCAGTACCCGAGCCGCACACCGGCTGGACGTTCTTGACGAATCACGCCCGCGTCCTCGCGGCCATCGCCGAGGACCCGAACTCCCGGATCCGGGACATCGCCGCGCACTGCCGTCTGACCGAACGCGCCGTCCAGAAGATCATTTCCGATCTGGAGCAGGGCGGTTACCTGTCCCACACCCGCCAGGGGCGTTCGAACACGTACCGCATCGAGCCGGGCGTCCCCCTGCGGCACCCGGCCGAGGTGGAGGCCGGCGTGACCGTCGCGGAACTGCTCTCGGTGCTCGCGCGACACGACGCCCAGCGCTCCCGGGAGGACGCCGACGACGCCCGGCACCAGCCTTCCCGGCCACTGACCGCGTAGGAGTCGGCCGCCCGGGGAACCACCCGGCCGCCGCCCGCCCGATTCCGTCGTGTACGCGGCCCTGCGGACGGGACGGGCACTCCTTGCCTTCCGTGAACAACCCGCGTTTCGAACGGCGCCGCCCGCCTTCGACGTATTGACATGCCCATACCAAAGGAAGCCGTCTCCGTCCCCAGGCCCGGCCACCTCTGCCCCACGACCGTCGCCCTCGTGCTCACCGTCGCCGCTCCCACCGCCGCGAGCGCCGGCCCGGCAGCCGCACCTCCCCCACCGCGCTGCGGGAGGTGACGACCGGGACGGCACCGCCGACGTCATCGGGGCAGCCGGCGACCTCGGCGGGGCCGGCCGGGCCGCCGTCAGCGCCGGCCGGCCCGGCGCGGCGGCAACCGGTGGAGTACGACGTCCTCGAGGCGGCCGCCGGCCACCGAGGCGGTCATGTACGTGCAGTACGGCTGGCGGCGGCGGTCGGTCGGGGAACCGGGGTTGAGCAGGCGCAGCCCGGTGGGGGCGGTGGTGTCCCAGGGGATGTGGCTGTGCCCGAAGACCAGGACGTCCAGGCCGGGGAAGCGGGCGGCGCAGCGGGCCTCGCGCCCCCGGGCGGGGCCGGCCTCGTGGACGACGCCGAAGCGCAGGCCGCCGATGTCGGCGTACGCCACCTCGGGCAGCCGGACGCGCAGGTCCGGTCCGTCGTTGTTGCCGTACACGGCGACGAGCCTGCGGCAGCGGCTCTCCAGCAGGTCGAGCGTGGCCGTGTCGACCCAGTCCCCCGCGTGGAGGACGACGTCGGCGCGCGGCAGTTCGGCCAGCAGTGCGGCGGGCAGTTCCCGGGCGCGCCGGGGCAGGTGGGTGTCGGACACGAGCAGCAGGCGTACGGGGCCGGCCCGGTCGGCGTCCGGGCGGGGGCGGGTCCCCGCCCGGACGCGCGCGGGCGGTTCCGTCCTCATGGGCGGTCCTCGGCGGCACGCCGTGCGAGGGGTTCCCACCAGGCGCGGTTGTCCCGGTACCAGGCGACGGTCCCGGCGAGTCCGGTCGTGAAGTCGCGGCGTGGGCGGTAGCCCAGTTCGTCGCGGGCCTTGCTCCAGTCGACGGAGTACCGCAGGTCGTGGCCCTTGCGGTCGGCGACGTGCTCCACCCGGTCCCAGTCCGCGCCGCAGGCCCGCAGGAGCAGCGCGGTCAGTTCCCTGTTGCTCAGTTCGGTGCCGCCGCCGATGTTGTAGATCTCGCCGGCGCGGCCCCGGGTGCGCACCAGCTCGACGCCCCGGCAGTGGTCGTCGACGTGCAGCCAGTCGCGGACGTTGCGTCCGTCGCCGTAGAGCGGGACGTTCGCGCCGTCGAGGAGGCGGGTGACGAACAGGGGGATGATCTTCTCGGGGAACTGGCGGGGACCGTAGTTGTTGGAGCACCGGGTGATCCGCACGTCCAGGCCGTGGGTGCGGTGCTGGGCGAGGGCGAGCAGGTCGGCGGAGGCCTTGGAGGCGGAGTAGGGGGAGCTGGGCCGCAGCGGGTGCTCCTCCGTCGCCGAGCCCGACTCCAGGGAGCCGTACACCTCGTCGGTGGAGACGTGCACGAACGGTTCCACGCCGTGCCGCAGCGCCGCGTCGAGCAGGGTCTGCGTGCCCACGACGTTGGTGAGGACGAACTCGCCGGCGGTGGCCGTGTCGATCGAACGGTCCACGTGCGATTCGGCGGCGAAGTGCACCACTTGGTCGGCGTCGGCCATCAGCTTGTCGACCAGTGCGGCGTCGCGGATGTCGCCCCGCACGAAGTCCAGGCGGGGGTGGCCGGGCCCGAGGTTGTCCAGGGAACCGGCGTAGGTCAGCTTGTCCAGCACGGTGATGCGCGGCGCCCCGGGGTCGTCGGAGGCGAGCAGCGCGCGGACGTAGTGGGAGCCGATGAACCCGGCGGCGCCGGTGACGAGGAGGTTCATGAACGCGTGTGCACCTTGCTGAGTCCTGCGGCCGGCATGCCGGTGACGGTACCAGGGTGCTCCCGGCGCCCGGGGGGCGTCCCCGGTGTGCGGCCGCCACCCCTCTCCGGGGACGCCCCGGGGCACCACGGGCCGTCCGGGCCCGGACGGGTCCCGCGCGGCAGGGTCCGTCCGGGTGCGCGTGCCCGGACACGCGCGGGGCGGTCCGGGGCCGCGCGCACCGGGCCCGCCGGGTGGGCCGTCGGGCCGGGCCGGCGGACCCGGTGCGCGCGGCCGGGGAGGCGTCGGCCTGCCTCACGTGTTCGGCCGGGCCACACTGATGTCGCCGAGCGCCGACTCCGGGTCGCGTTCCATGGCCATGTCTCCCAGGGAGACGATGCCCACGGGGTGCCCCTCCTCGACGACCGGGACGCGGCGTACGGCGTGCTCGCGCATCAGCCGCACCGCGTGGTCCAGCTCCTCGTCGGGCCGTACGGTCACCACGTCGCCGCTGCACACGGCGGCCACCGTGGCCTGCTCCGGGTCGCCGCCCTCGGCGAGCGACCGGACCACCAGGTCCCGGTCGGTGACCAGCCCGCGCAGCCGGTCCCCCTCGGTGACGAGGACGGCTCCGAGATCCTCGTCCCGCATGATGCGGGCCACGGCGGCGACGGAGGTCTGCGGCTCGACGGTCACCGGTTCCCTGGTCATGATGTCGCGGACGTACTGCGCCATGACGCACCCCTTTCCTCACTCCCTCTGCGACGGGCGGCCTCACCGTCCGGGTACCCGGACACGCGGAGTCGGCACGTGGGGGAAGGCCGGGGCCCGGGCCCGCCGGGGGCGGCGCTCACCGGCCCAGGGAGATCTCGCACCACACCCGTTTGCCCCCGCCGACCGGCAGCGTCCCCCAGGCCGCCGACACCGCCTCGACGAGGAGGACGCCGCGGCCGCCGGTGGCCTCCCAGCCGATGCCGGGGGGTTTGACGGGGGTGCGGGGCGAGGCGTCGGTGACCGCGATCCGCAGCCGGGTGCCGAGGTGTACGAGGTCGAGGCGGACCGGGCCGCCGGTGTGCACCAGGGCGTTGGTGACCAGTTCGGACACGGCGAGGAGGGCGGCGTCGGCGTCGTCCCGCGCCACGTCCCAGGAGCGCAGGGTGCGCCGGGTGAAGCGACGGGCGTGGCGCACGGCCTCGGGAACCCGCCACACCGTCCAGCTCTCGCGCCGCGGGCGCAGGGCCATGCCGTCGTAGCGCAGCAGGAGCAGGGCGACGTCGTCGCTGCGGCGGGCGTCGCCGAGGAGGGCGTCGGCGAGGGGTCCGAGACGGGCGGGGTCGTGGGCGGCGAGCGCGCGGGCGAGGCGGCCCATGCCGTCGTCGATGTCGGTGCCGGGGGACTCCACGAGGCCATCCGTGGTCAGGGCGACCAGGGTGCCGGGGCGCAGCCGCAGCGGGCTCATCGGGAAGTCGGCCTGCGTCACGACGCCGAGCGGCGGGCCGCCCGGCACGTCCGGGATCTCGGTGGTGCCGTCGGGGTGGCGCAGCACCGGCGGCAGGTGCCCGGCACGGACGCACCAGGCGGCGCCCTCCTCCAGGTCGAGGTCGACGTAGGCGCAGGTGGCGAAGAGGTCGGTGCCCATGTCGGCCAGCAGCCGGTTGGCGTGGGAGACCACCACGTCCGGAGGGTGGCCCTCGACGGCGTAGGCGCGCAGGGCGGTGCGCATCTGGCCCATGAGGGTGGCGGCGGCGGCGCTGTGGCCCTGGACGTCGCCGATGACGAGGGCGACGTGGTGGTCGGGCAGCGGGATCACGTCGTACCAGTCGCCGCCGAGCTCCAGTCCGGTGGTGCTCGGCAGGTACCGGGCGACGGCGACCGCGCCGGGCAGTTCGGGCAGGCGGCGCGGCAGCAGCTGGCGCTGGAGCATGCCGACGAGCTCGTGTTCGGCGTCGAAGGCGCGGGCGCGCAGCAGGGCCTGCCCGGCCAGGCCGGCGGAGGCGGTGAGCAGGGCGCGTTCGTCGGAACCGACGTCGTGGGGGGCGTCCCAGCCGATCAGGCAGACGCCGACCACGCGGCCGCCGGCGGGCAGGGGCAGCACCGCGAGGCCACCGGGGCCGACGTCGGCGAGGGCGGGTTCCAGGGCGGAGCCGGCGGGCCAGATCCGGGCGCGGCCCTCGCGCAGGGCCGCGGCGAGGGTGGGCATGGCGCGCACGGGCGCGTCGGGCCACTCGGTGCGCCACTGCAGCCGCCAGATCCCGGGCCAGGCCTCGGGTTCGGGCGGGTCGAGGACGGTGACGACGAGCCGGTCGTTCTCCAGTCCGGCGAGCGCGATCCGGTCGGCGCGCAGCGGTCCGCGCAGGGCGGTGACGACCGCCTGTCCGACGTCGCGGACGGTGCCCGCGGTGGCGAGCGCGGCGGCCAGGCGCTGCACGCGCGCCACGTCGGTGACGTCGGAGCGCAGGCCGGCGGCGTCGGCGGCCGTGCCCACCAGGCGCGCGGGCAGGCCCTCCCCGCCGGGCAGCAGCCGGCCGCGCAGGCGGATCCAGCGCGGCGGGCCGGCGGGGCGCAGCACGCGGAACTCCAGCTCGCGCTCGCCGATGGTCGTGTGGTCGGCCTCGACCACCGACATCAGCGAGGGCAGGTCCTCCGGCACGGTCAGGCCCAGCAGGGTCTCGACCCGGCCGTCGAACGCGTCCGGGTCGAGGCCGAACAGGTCCAGGAAGCCGCCGCCGGCCTCGACGCGGCCGGTGTCCACGGCGAGGCGGAACGCGTGGGACGGCAGGTCCGCGCCCTCGGCCTCCGCCCGCGGGGCGGGGCAGGTGACGGCCTCGGCGATCAGTTCCAGGCACCGGCGGGCGTCGGGGCCGAACCCGCCCGGGCACTCGGTCACCGCGAGGAGGCAACCGCCCTCCCCTCGCACGGGCAGGGCCGCGAGGCTGAAGTCCCCCGGCGGCACGCGTCCCGCCCCGGCGCGGCCGCCGAGGTCGCCGGGGCCGAGCCAGACCGGCCGCCCCCCGCGGTGGGCGTCGGCCACGGGGGACCGGCCGGCGGCGGGGTAGCCGTCGCGCAGTCCGTACAGCGTCCGGGGCACACCGGCCGACTCCACCAGGCACAGCAGTTCCGTGTCGTCGCCGGGTGCGTAGACGGCCGCGCAGGAGGCACCGGCGAAGACGAGCGCCTGTTCGAGGACGCGGCGGAGCCGGCCCGTCGCGTCCCGCCCGGACATGATCGCTCCCAGGGCGTCCTCGGCACGCCGGACCCCCGCCCCGCGCCCCGCAGTGCCCTCACCGACCACGCCGCCATTACAGCGCCCCCGCGCCGGGCGCGCAGCCCCTGTGCGCGCGGGGCCGGTCCCGCGCACCCGGGGCGCGGCCTCCGCGAGCCGGGGACGCGGCCCTGGGCGGGCCCCCTGATCCCCCGGCGTCGTTCGAAATGACCCGAACATGTCTTGACCCATGGGTTCCGCACAGTCATCCCGTGACAGTTGTGACTGTCCCGGGCCGCCGGCCGGCTGGAAGGCTCGGAGCCGCCCGAGGAGGGGGACGCGCATGGACAAGCGGTACGAGGTGTACGCGCTCGCGGACCGGCACTTCTACGAGACGCCCGACCGGCTGGCGGCGGGCGGGCCGGACGCGGAGCCGCTGTACGAGGCTGCCCGGCGCACGGTGCCGGAAGGGTGGGAGGCGGCGCGGACCGGCGACTGGCTGACCATGACGCCGCTCGGCCCGGACGGGAGCCCGCTGCCGGGCCCGGCCCAGGGCTGGAAGATCCACTCCTCGGCCACCCGGGAGAACGCGGAGGAGATCGCCGCGATCGTGTGGGACTACTGCGTGCCGCGCCGGATCCCCTTCAAGTTCGTGCCCGGACCCCATCTGCTGCACCTGCGCAACGCCAAGTACGCGCCGCGCGACGGCAGCGGCAAGTTCGTCACCGTCTACCCGGCCGACGAGGCGCAGCTGCACCGGGTCCTGCGGGAGCTGGGCGCGCTGCTGGAGGGTTTCGAGGGACCGTACATCCTGACCGACCTGCGCTGGCACGACGGTCCGCTGTACGTGCGCTACGGCGCCTTCGCGCGCGCCTTCGTCGTCGACGAGCGGGGCTCGCTGGTGCCGGCGGTGCGCGACGGCGCGGGGCGGCTGGTGCCGGACCGGCGGGCACCGTCCTTCCAGGTGCCGGAGTGGGTGACGCTGCCCGGCTTCCTCGAACCCCATCTGGCGGCCCGCAACACCACGACGGTGGGCGACCTGCCGTACCGCATCGAGAAGGCGCTGCACTTCTCCAACGGCGGCGGGGTCTACGCGGGCACCGACACCCGCGACGGGCGCAAGGTCGTGCTGAAGGAGGGCCGGCCGCACGCGGGACTGGCCTCCGACGGCGCGGACGCGGTGACCCGGCTGGAGCGGGAGAAGCGGGCGCTGGAGCAGGTGGCGGGCACCGGCGTGGTGCCGGAGGTGCGCGACTGGTTCGAACTCGGCGGCCACCGCTTCCTCGTCATGGACTTCCTCGAGGGCCGCCCGCTCAACTCGTTCTTCGCCGAACGGCACCCGCTGCTCGGTCCCGACCCCGACCCGGACGCCGTCGCCGCCTACACGGCGTGGGCGCTGCGCATCCACCGCAAGGTGGAGGAGGCGGTGGCGGCGGTGCACGCGCGCGGGATCGTCTTCAACGACCTGCACGTCTTCAACATCATGGTGGCGCCCGACGAGGAGTCGGTCTTCCTGCTCGACTTCGAGGCGGCGGCCCCCGCCTCGGAGCAGGGCCGCCAGGTGGTCGCCCACCCCGGTTTCTTCGCACCGCCCGACCGCCGGGGCCTCGACGTCGACCGGTACGCGCTGGCCTGCCTGCGGCTCGCCCTGTTCCTTCCGGTGACCACGCTGTTCGTGGTGGACCGGGGCAAGGCGGCCCATCTGGCGGAGGTCGTCCGTGAGCAGTTCCCGGACGTGCCGCGCCCCTTCCTGGACGAGGCGGTCGCGGAGATCACCCGCGGGCCGGGGCCGGCCTCCGTCGTCTCCGCCCCGCCGGCCCGGCCCGGCGACTGGCCCTCCAGCCGCGACTCGATGGTCAAGGCGATCCTCGCCTCGGCCACGCCGGACCGCGGCGACCGGCTCTTCCCCGGTGACATCGCCCAGTTCTCCGACGGCGGCGGCCTCGGCCTCGCGCACGGCGCGGCCGGGGTGCTGTACGCGCTGGCCGAGACGGGCGCCGAACGGTACGAGGAGGGCGAGCGGTGGCTGCTGGCCCGCACCGGCCCGCCGCCCGCCGGGACACCGCTCGGCCTGTACGACGGGCTCGCGGGCGTCGCCTACGTCCTGGACCGCCTCGGACACCGCGGGCGGGCACTGGACCTGGTCGACGGCATCCTGCGGGAGCGCTGGCAGAACCTCTCCTCCGACCTGCACGGCGGACTCGCCGGGCTGGGCCTGGTCCTCGACCACCTGGCCCGCGCCACGGGCGAGACGGAGCTGCGGGACCGGGCGGCCGAGGCCGCGGGGATCCTCCTGCGCAGGCTCGCCGAACCCCCGCCCGACGCACCCCGGCGGCGGGCCGGGCTGCTGCGGGGCGCGAGCGGGCCGGCGCTGTTCCTGCTGCGCCGGTACGAGCGGACCGGCGACCGCGCGCTGCTGGACGCGGCCCGCCTGGCGCTGGGCCGCGACCTGGAGTGCTGCGCGGCCCGCCCGGACGGCGCGCTGGAGGTCGACGAGGGCTGGCGGACCCTGCCGTACCTGGGCGACGGCAGCGTGGGCGTCGGCGTGGTCCTCGACGACGTCCTCGCCCACCTCCCGGACGGCGACGCGGCGCTGGAGCGGGCCCGCGCCGGCATCCTCACCGCCGCCCGCTCCCGCTTCTACGCGCAGCCCGGCCTGTTCCAGGGCCGCGCCGGAATGATCCTGCACCTGGCGCGCACCGGCGCGCCCGGTGCCACGCCCGCGCACCTGTCCGAGCAGATCGCCGCACTGGGCTGGTCGGCGATGGCGTACGAGGGCCAGCTGGCCTTCCCCGGCCACCAGATGATGCGGCTGTCCATGGACCTCGCCACCGGAACGGCGGGCTGCCTGCTGGCCCTGTCGGCGGCGCTGGACGCCGAGCGCGCCGCGCACCTGCCGTTCCTGCCGCCGCCGGCGGCCCCACCGACGCGGCTCCGCCGTCCGACGGAGTCGTGACACCACCCCCGTCCCCACGGGCGGAAAACCACATCACCCTCACGGGTTCCGAGGAAAGGAAACGACATGGCGCTTCTCGACCTGCAGACGATGGAGTCCGAGGCCCGCACCGACGGCGGCGGCAACAGCACGGTGAGCCTGCTGTCCTGCATCAGCGCGGCCAGCGTGCTGCTCTGTCTGTGACCGGCACCATGTGACCCGGCCCCGGGCGGTCCGTTCCCGCGAGGGAGGGCCGCCCGGGGTCCGTCGCGCCCGCGCCTCCTCCCTCTCCCCCTGTCCTCGCCTCTCTTCTTTCTCCTCTTTCTCCTCTTTCTCCGTCTTTCCCTTCTCCCCCGACGGGAGGGTCGCAGCCGTATGACCACCCGTGCCGACGCCGGGACCGGACCGGGGCGCGCGCTGTCGCGGGCGGCCGGCCGGGACTCCCGCGTCCCGTGCGCGGCCTTGTGCCTGGTGAGCGTGGCCGGGACCGGTGCCGGCCTGCTGCTGCCTGCCGCGCTGGGCCGGACCCTGGACCTGCTGCTGGCCCACGCCCCGGCGACCCGCTGGGTGCTGTACTGCGCCGCCCTCGTGCTGGCCGTCACCCTGCTCGACGCGGTGGAGACCTGGCTGACCGGCACCGTCGGCGCCCGCGCCACCGCCTGGCTGCGCCGCACGGTGACCGGGCACCTGCTGGCCGTGGGCCCGCGGGCCGCCGACCGCTTCGGCTCCGGGGACCTCGTGGCGCGCCTGGTCGGCAGCGCGGCCCAGGCCGGGACGGCACCGGCGGCCCGGGCCGCGCTGCCGGCCGCGCTCGCCGGTCCCCTCGGGGGCCTGGTGGCGCTCGCCCTGATCGACGTGTGGCTGGCCGCCGTGTTCCTCGCCGGGGCGCCGGTGCTGGTCCTGCTGCTGCGCGCCCTCGCCCGCGACACCTCCGCCTGCGCCGAGCGGTACCAGCAGGCACAGGGACGGATCGCCGCGGCCCTCGCGGAGGCCGTCGGCGGCTTCCGCACGATCCGGGCGGCGGGCACGGCGGACCGGGAGACGGCGCGGATCCTGCGTCCGCTGCCCGAGCTGTCCGAGGCCGGGCACCGCATGTGGCGGGTGCAGGGCCGGGCCGCCGCCCGGGCGGTCGCCGTGGCGCCCGCGCTGTACCTGGGCGTCGTCGCGGTGGCCGGAGTGCTCCTCGCCCGGCACCGGCTGACCGTGGGCGAGGTGCTCGCGGCCTCCCGGTACGCGGTCCTCGCCACCGGCGTCGGCGTGCTGGTCGGGCAGCTCGCCGGCCTGGCCCGGGCCAAAGCGGCGGCCCGGCGGCTCGGCGAGGTCCTCACCGAGCCCGCCCCCGGCCACGGGACGTGCCGGCTGCCCGACGGCCCCGGCCGGCTGGAGCTGCGCGGTGTGACCGCCCGGCGCGGCGACCGGACCGTCCTGGACGGCGTGGACCTGGTGGTGCCCGGCGGGACGACGCTGGCCGTGGTGGGCCGCTCCGGCTCCGGCAAGTCGCTGCTGGCCGCGATCGCCGGGCGGCTGGCCGACCCCGACGCCGGGCAGGTGCTGCTCGACGGCGTACCCCTGCGGGAGCTGACCCGCGCCGAACTGCGCCGCGCGATCGGGTACGCCTTCGCCCGTCCCGCCCTGCTGGGCCGGACCGTCGAGGACACGATCGGCCTCGCCCTGCCCACCCCCTCCCCCGGCCGTGTCCGGGAGGCGGCCGGCATCGCCTGCGCGGACGATTTCGTCCGCCGCCTGCCCGACGGGTACGCCACCGCCGTGGCCGACGCCCCGCACTCCGGCGGCGAGGCCCAGCGACTCGGACTGGCACGGGCGTTCGCCCACGGAGGACGGCTGCTGATCCTCGACGACGCCCTCTCCAGCCTCGACACGGCGACCGAACACCGCATCACGGGGGCCCTCGTCGGCCACGGACCGGGCAGCACCCGGCTCCTCGTCGCCCACCGGGCCGCCACCGCCGCCCGCGCGGACGCCGTGGCGTGGCTGGAGGCGGGACGGGTGCGGGCGGTGGGGCGGCACCACGAGCTGTGGCGGCTGGCGGAGTACCGGGCGGTGTTCGGCGGTGCGGGAGGGGGCCCGTGACCGGCGGGGTGTACGGGCGCGGTCTGCGGTACCTGCGGACCCGGGCGCGGGTCCTGGCGCGGCTCGCGGGCTGGTCCGTGCTGGAGACGGGGCAGAGCTTCCTCGTCGGGTACGCGCCGGCCCGCGCGCTGGACGACGGGTTCCTGGCGGGGCGGACGGGGACCGGGCTCGGCTGGCTGGCCGTGGCGGGGCTCGGCGTGGCGCTGGGCGCGCTGGGGACCGCGCGGGTGTACGCGGCCGTCGCCGACCTCGTCGAACCGCTGCGGGACCGGCTCGTCGCCCGGGTGGCCGCCCGCGGGGTGCGGACCGGGGACGGCGGGGCCCTGTCCGGGCTGACGCAGCAGGTGGAGATCGCGCGGGACGCCTTCGCCGGGCTGGTGCTGGTCTCCCGCTCGTTCCTGTTCACCACCGCCGGGGCGCTGACCGGACTGCTCTCCCTCTCGCCGCTGCTGCTGCCGGCCGTCCTGCCGCCGCTGGTGGCGGCGGTGGCGCTGTTCGCGGCGTCGCTGCGTGTGCTGGCCCGCCGGCAGGAGGCGTTCCTCGTCGCCGACGAGGCCCTCGCCGGCCATCTGGGCGCCGTCTGCCCCGGCCTGCGGGACATCACGGCGGCCGGGGCGGAGGACCGGGCCGGTACCGACGTCGCCCGGCACGTCGGGGCCGAGCTGCAAGCCGCCCGCTCCCTCGCCCGCTGGAGCGTGCTGCGGGTGGCGGCCCTGGCGGTCGGCGGCAGGCTGCCGGTCGTGCTGCTGCTCGCCGCCGCGCCCTGGCTCCTCGCCCACGGCGTCACCGCCGGGGCCCTGGTCGGCGCCCTCGCCTACGTCACCCAGTCCCTGCTGCCGGCCCTGCGCGACCTCGTCCACGGCCTGGGCACCAGCGGCTCCCGGCTCGCGGTCGTGCTGCGCCGCCTCGCCCCCGACGAGCCCGACGAGCCGGACGAGCCGGACGAGCCCGAGGGCGGCGACACGTCCCCTCCCCCCGGTGCCCACGCCGCCCCCGCCGCACCGGCCCCGGTGCCCCCGGACCTCCTCCGTGCCCCCGTTCCCGCCCTGGCGCTCCGCGGCGTCACCTTCGCCTACGGCCCCGCCGCCGCTCCCGTCGTCGACGGTCTCGACCTCGTCCTCCCGCCCGGCGCGCACCTGGCCGTCGTCGGCCCGAGCGGCATCGGCAAGTCCACGCTCACGGCCCTGGTCGCCGGACTCCTCGTACCGGCCCGCGGCACGATCGCCATCGACGGGCATCCGGTGCCCGGACCGGACGCCGCCGCCCGGCGGGTGCTCATCCCGCAGGAGGCGTACGTCTTCACCGGGACCGTCGCCGAGAACCTCGCGCACCTGCGCACGGGGCCGGTGCCCGAGGCGGAGCTGCTCGCCGCGGCCGACGCGGTCGGCCTGTCCCCGCTCCTGGAGGCGCTCGGCGGCCTCGCGGCCCCGGTCGACCCGTCGGCCCTGTCCGCGGGCGAGCGGCAGCTGATCGCGCTCGCCCGCGCGTACCTGTCCCCCGCGCCGCTCGCCCTGCTCGACGAGGCGACCTGTCATCTGGACCCGCAGACCGAGGAACGGGCGGAGCGGGCCTTCGCGGCCCGGCCCGGCGGCACCCTGGTCGTCGTCGCCCACCGGGCCGGCTCGGCCCGCCGCGCGGACCGCGTGCTGGTGATGGACGGCCCGCGCACGGCGCACGGGACCCACGGGGAACTGCTGCGGTCCTCGGCGGCGTACCGGGAGCTCGTGGGCGGCTGGACGCCCCCGCCCGCACGGCGGTCACAGCCAGCCCTGCCCCTGGGAGATGCGGATGGCGTCGACACGGTTGCGGGCACCGGTCTTGCGGGTGATGGCGGCCATGTAGTTGCGCACGGTCCCGTGGGACAGGTGCAGGGTTCCGGCGATCTCCGCGATGGAGGCCCCCTCGGCGGCCAGGGATAACACGCTCAGCTCCCGCCGGGTCAGCGGCATCTCGGCGGCCTTGAGGAAGCCGAGGCCCAGGGAGTCGTCGACGAAACGTTCCCCCTGGGCGACCCGCCGGATGCCGCGCACCAGGCGATCGGGGGTGCCCTCCTTGTCCACGTAGCCGAGCGCCCCCGCCTCCGCGGCGCGTTTCAGCAGCCCCGGCCGGTGCTTGCGGGCCAGCACCAGCAGCCGCGGGCAGGCCGGCCCCGGGCCGGGCGGGCACAGCTCGCCGAGCGGCGGGACGCCGTGGGCGTCCGCGGACTCCAGGTCCGCGGCGCAGACGTCGGGCCGCAGGGTCCGCACCCGTCCGGGCGCGCCGCGCCACGAGGTCTCGAACACCCCGAAGTCGGATTCGCGGCGCAGCCAGTCCGCGAGGACCGTTCGCACCAGACACGCGTCGTGCACCAGAAGCACCCGGATCACTGCCACCCCTTCAGCTCGCCGTACGCCCGCGCCGTCGATGGTGAGCGCGTGCCCCATTGTTCGTGTCCGCGGCTGCCCGCGAGCACGTGGAACCGGCCATCAGGAGGCGCGGGGGCGCACACGAGGCGCCCGTACGCCGCCGCGTGCAACGGGTGAGGGGCCATGGGCCGGGCCGGCCGGGGTAGGCGGAGGATTTGGCATCGGCGCGGGCCTCCGGGCGCCGTCCGCGCCCGCACGGGCCGGGCGCCGCGCGGTTCGCCGTGCGCGACGCGCCCTCACAGGGGAGATTTGACCCTGAGACCCGTCGCCCGGCCGTGCGAGGAGGTGGTCGGGGTGTCCGACCGGCAGTCCACCCCGGGGGAGCCCCCGGCCTCCCGGCCGTCGGCCGACCGGCCCGACCTGTCGCTGGCGCTGGCCTCGATGACGGAGGAGGTCCGGGCGCACGTCGGCGCGGTGTACCTGCTCTCCGCGGACCAGCCCGTGCTGGAGCTGGCGGCGATGACGGGGCTGCCCCGGGCGTTCGCGGCGCCCTGGGAGCGTGTGCCGCTGAGCGCGCACATCCCGGTGGCCGAAGCGGTGCGCGAGCGTCGGCTGGTCTGGATCGGCGGCGAGGAGGAGATGGCCCGGCGCTACCCGCGGATCTCCGTGGTCCTGCCCTACCCCTTCGCCCTGGCCGCACTCCCGGTCGCGAGCGGGTCCACGGTGTACGGCGCGGTCTTCCTGACCTGGCCGGGGACCCGCCCCGCGGAGCTGTCCGACCGGGAGCGGGAACAGCTGGCGGCCGCCTGCGACCGGCTGGCGCTCCGGCTGGAGCGGGCGGCACGGGAGCGCCCGCCCGCCCACCACGAGCCCGCCCCGCCCGCCGCGCCGGCCGCGGGGGGCGTGGCCGACTCCCTCGGCGCCCTGGAGGCCGTGCGGATGGCGGGGCGGCTGCCGTACGGCCTGTGCTCGCTCGACCTGAACGGGCGCGTCGCCTTCGCCAACCCGGCGGCGGCCGAGCTCCTGGGGACGCCGGCCGACAAGCTGCTCGGCACGCCGCTGTGGGCGGCCGTGCCGTGGCTGAACGACCCCGTGTACGAGGACCGCTACCGGGCGGCGCTGATCAGCCAGCGCACGACCTCCTTCGTCGCGCTGCGCCCGCCCGGCGACCGGCTGTCGTTCCGGTTCTACCCGAGCCGGAACGGGCTCAGCGTCCGCATCAGCCGGACCCGGGAGGCGCCCGGGGCCGGCCGGACCGCGCCGGGGGCCGGCGAGGCGGCGGGCGAGACCCCGTCCCGGCTGGTCACCATCGCGCAGGTGCTGAGCCTGTCCGGCGCGCTGACCGAGGCGGTGGGCGTGCAGGACGTGGTGCAGCTGGTGGCGGACGAGATCGCCCCCACCCTGGGCAGCCAGGCGCTGGTGATCCTCGGGTCGCGGGCGGGCCGGATGGAGGTGCTGGGGCACCGCGGCTACCCGGACCCGTACCTCGTGGAGCGGTTCGACGGGATGTCGCTGACCGAGCGCACCCCCGGCACGCAGGTGCTGCGCACGGGGGTGCCCGCGTTCCTGGAGTCCGAGGAGCAGCTGGTGCGCCTGTACCCGGCCCGGCAGGCCACTCCGGACGGTTTCGCGGCCTGGGCCTACCTGCCGCTGATCGCCTCCGGCCGGCCGGTGGGCACCTGGGTGCTCGCCTACGCCCGGCCGCACGCGTTCCCGGCTCAGGAGCGGGCCGTGCTGACCAGTCTGGCCGGGCTGGTGGCCCAGGCCCTGGACCGCGCCCTGCTGTACGACGCCAAGCACCGTCTGGCGCACGGGCTGCAGGAGGCCCTGCTGCCGCACTCGCTGCCGCGCCTGCCGGGCATCGAGGCGGCCGCCCGCTACCTGCCGGCCACGCGGGGCATGGACATCGGCGGCGACTTCTACGACCTGGTGCCGGTCGGGGGGATGGCCGCCGCGGTGATCGGGGACGTGCAGGGCCACAACGTGACCGCGGCCGGCCTGATGGGGCAGATCCGTACCGCCGTCCGCGCGTACACGGCCGTCGGCCAGGCGCCGGAGGAGGTGATGCGAAGGACCAACCGGCTGCTGATCGACCTGGGGAGCGATCTGTTCGCCAGCTGCCTGTACGTGCGGATCGATCCGGGGCGCGGGCGGGCCGTGCTGTCCCGCGCGGGCCATCCCCCGCCCCTGCTGCGGCGGCCGGACGGGCGGGTGCGGGTCCTGGAGGTGGCCGGCGGGCCGCTGCTGGGCATCGACGCGGCGGCGGAGTACCCCACGTCGGAGGTCGGCCTCTCCCCGGGCTCCTTGCTCCTCTTCTACACCGACGGGCTGGTCGAGTCGCCCGGTGTCGACTTCGAGGACGCCCTCGCCGACCTGGGCCGGCGGCTGGCCGAGGCGGGGGACCTGCCGCTGGACGAACTCGCCGACCGTCTGGTGCGGAGCGTCGCGGACGCGGAGGAACGCATCGACGACGTCGCGGTGCTGCTGCTCAGGACGCGGGAGGAGTGACGGCGGCACCGGGTCCACCCCTGGCGGAGACGACTCCCCCGATCACCATTCGCATTTTTACGCTCAGCTGTCGATCAGTTGCGATCTGTCGACATCGCCGATCGGAATCCTCGCTTCAGCGAATCTGCACATCGACTTCCCAACCCGGTCACCGCGCATGACGGAGCCGGACGGGGGACCGGCCCCGCTCACGCCTTTGGGGCGCAAGTGCCGGATTCGCCGCCCGGGCCGCGCGGGCGCGGGCGCCCCGCCGCCGCGCCGCGTGTGAAGAAGTCGCCAGCAAGCCGTGCGCGCGCCTGCACGGAAAGGTGGCCGACTGGTTGGAAGGGCCTGGTCGGAGCGGGTGGGTGAGTGGAACGGCGGACAGGCGGCGTGCTTTGATCCATCGCACCGCGGGGGCCGGACAGGGGCTCCCCGCCCCGGGGCACCCGGCATCCCGCGGTCGCGGCCGTCCATCCGTCCCCGGTGGGGGCCGCTCCCCCCATGTGAAGTACCCATACGAAGGGAAGTTCCATCATGAACTCCGCCTCCCAGGTCGAGACCGCCGAGATCTCCGACGTCGAGCTCGACAGCGTCTCCGGCGGCCTCGCCGTCAACGCCCTGAACACCGTCACCGGCGTGGTGGACAGCGTCGCCCCGGTCACCGGCGTGGTGAACGGCGTCGTCGACACGGTCGAGGGTGTCACCGGCCTGAACACCGCCCCGGTCACCAACCTGGTCGCCGGTCTCTGACCGCGCCTCGGTACCGCCGAAGTCCCGGAGCCGCTCCCCGGCTCCGGGACTCTCGGGTGCCGTCACATTCCCGGCCCGTGCGGGCCGTCGTCGTCAAGTTCCGCAGGTGAGAGAAGGTCCGTGCAGTTCCGCCAGCAGGCCCTCGCCAAGCTGCAGTCACCGGAGGAGCTCGACCTCCCGGTGCGCTTCGCCCGTCCCCAGGGCTGGCTCGTCCTCTCCGTGACCGTGGTCGCGATGGCCGCCGCGTCGGTGTGGGCGGTTACCGGATCGGTCGCCTCCACCGTCAGCGCGCCCGCCGTCCTCACGCACGGGCAGGGCAGTTACATCCTGCAGAGCCCGGTCTCCGGCCAGGTCACCGCCGTCCTCGCCGAGCAGGGCGAACGGCTGCCCGCCGGCGCGCCGGTGCTGAAGGTGCGCACCCCCGAGGGCGAGACGGTCGTGCGCGCCCTCGACGCGGGCCGGGTCAGCGCGCTGGCCGCCACCGTCGGGCAGATCGTCCGGACCGGAGCGGACGTCGCCGCCGTGGAGAAGGTCGACCGCCCCGAGGACCCGCTGTACGCCACCGTGTACGTCCCGGCCGAGAAGGCCGCCGAGGTCCGGGAGGGCGCCGCCGTCGACCTGACCGTGCAGTCGGTGCCCAGCCAGGAGTACGGCGTGCTGCGCGGCCACGTGAAGTCGGTGGACCGCTCCGCGCAGTCGGCGCAGCAGATCGGCGCGTTCCTCGGGGACGGCCAGCTCGGCGAGCAGTTCACCAAGGAGGGCAGGCCCGTCGCCGTGACCGTCCGCCTCGACACCTCCCCCGCCACCAAGAGCGGCTACGTGTGGTCGACGGCCGGCGGACCGCCGTACGCCCTCACCTCCATGACCCAGGCCACGGGCTCGATCCGGCTGGCCGACCAGCATCCCGTCGATTGGCTGCTGCCGTGACCACCGACCTGAAGACCCGGGGCGGACGCCGTGCCGCCCCGCCGCCCAAGCGCACGGTGCCCAAGGCCCGCACGAAGACCGTCCGCACCCCGACCGTGCTCCAGATGGAGGCCGTCGAGTGCGGCGCCGCCTCCCTGGCCATGGTGCTCGGCCACTACGGCCGTCACGTCCCGCTGGAGGAACTGCGCATCGCCTGCGGCGTCTCCCGCGACGGCTCGCGCGCCAGCAACCTGCTCAAGGCGGCGCGCGGCTACGGCCTGACCGCCAAGGGCATGCAGATGGACCTGGCCGCTCTCGCCGAGGTGACGGCACCCGCCATCCTGTTCTGGGAGTTCAACCACTACGTCGTCTACGACGGCATGGGCCGCCGCTTCGGCCGCCGCGGGGTGTACGTCAACGACCCCGCCAAGGGACGCCGGTTCGTGCCGCTGGAGGAGTTCGACGGCAGCTTCACCGGTGTCGTCCTGGTCCTGGAGCCCGGCGAGGACTTCGCCCGGGGCGGGCGCAGGCCGGGCGTGCTGGGCGCGATGCCGTCCCGGCTGCGCGGCACCGCGGGCACCCTGCCGGCCGCGGTGCTGGCGAGCCTGCTGCTGGTGGTCGTCGGCGCGGCGGTGCCCGCGCTCAGCCGCACCTACATCGACGAGTTCCTGATCGGCCGGCAGACGTCGCTGCTGAGCGTGCTGTTCACGTCGATGGCGGCGTGCGTGCTGTTCACCGTCGTGCTGACCTGGCTCCAGCAGGCCAACCTGCTGCGCGGCCGGCTCATCTCCTCCACGCTGTCCAGCGCCCGCTTCCTGCGCCACCTGCTGCGGCTGCCGGTGACGTTCTTCTCCCAGCGCAGCCCGGCCGACCTGGTGCAGCGCCTGCAGTCCAACGACGCGGTGGCCGAGACCCTGGCCCGCGACCTGGCGGCGGCGGGCGTGGACGCGGTGGTCGTCGTCCTGTACGCGCTGCTGATGTACACGTACGACCCCCAGCTGACGTTCGTCGGCATCGGCGTGGCGCTGCTGAACATCGTGGCGATGCGGGTCGTCATCCGGCTGCGCGCGACGCGCACCGCGAAACTGCGGGCGGACAGCGCCCGGCTGACCAACACCGCCTACACCGGTCTGCAGCTGATCGAGACGATGAAGGCGACCGGCGGCGAGGACGGCTACTTCCGCAAGTGGGCGGGGCAGCACGCCACCACCCTGGAGGAGCAGCAGCGGCTCGGGGTGCCGAGCGCCTGGCTGGGCGTGGTGGCGCCGACGCTGGCCACGTTCAACAGCGCGCTGATCCTGTGGATCGGCGGCATGCGGGCGGTGGAGGGCCACATGTCGGTCGGTCTGCTGGTCGCCTTCCAGGCGCTGGTGGCCCGCTTCACCGCCCCGCTGACCCGCCTGAACGGCGTCGCCGGCCGCATCCAGGACTTCGCCGCCGACGTGGCCCGCCTGAAGGACGTGGAGAACTTCCAGGCCGACCCGCTCTACGGCCGGCCCGGCGGCGGCGAGGACACGCGCCGCCTCCAGGGCCACGTCGAACTGGAGAACATCACCTTCGGCTACAACCCCCTGGACAAGCCGCTGCTCAGCGGCTTCGACCTGACCGTCGGGCCGGGGCGGCAGGTGGCGCTGGTCGGCGGCTCGGGCAGCGGCAAGTCCACGGTGTCCCGGCTGATCTCGGGCCTGTACACGCCGTGGGAGGGCGTCATCCGCATCGACGGGCGGCGCATCGAGGACATCCCGCGCGGGGCGCTGGCCGCCTCCGTCTCCTTCGTCGACCAGGACGTGTTCCTCTTCGAGGGCACCGTCCGCGACAACGTGGCGCTGTGGGACCCGTCGATCCCCGACGACGCGGTGGTGGAGGCGCTGCGCGACGCGGCGCTGTACGACGTGGTCATGCGCCGCCCCGGCGGCATCCACAGCCGGGTCGAGCAGGACGGCCGCAACTTCTCCGGCGGGCAGCGCCAGCGGCTGGAGATCGCGCGGGCGCTGGTGCGCCGCCCCAGCATCCTCGTCCTGGACGAGGTGACGAGCGCGCTGGACGCCGAGACCGAACAGGTGGTCATGGACAACCTGCGCAAGCGCGGCTGTGCCTGTGTGGTGATCGCGCACCGGCTCAGCACCGTGCGGGACAGCGACGAGATCGTCGTGCTCCAGCACGGCACGGTCGTGGAGCGCGGACGGCACGAGGAGCTGCTGGCGCGCGGCGGCGCGTACGCGGCACTGGTCAGGGAGCGGTGAGATGACGTCCGTCCACGAAGGCGGCCTCGTGCACGAGGGCGACCTGGTCCTCAATGCGCTCGGCCGGCTGGGCACGCGGCTGGACTGCGCCGGTTTCAGCCGGCTGGACCTGGAGGGGCCGCAGGTGCTGTGGCTGGTCGCGGCGGGCGCCGTCGACCTGTTCGCGGTGGACGCCGCACAGCAGGGCCACTGGCACCACCTCGGCCGTCTGGAGGCGGGTTCGCTGCTGCTGGGCCCGGTCGCCGGTCCGCAGCACACGCTGGTGGCCCGCCCGCTGCGGGACTGCGTGGTGCACCGCATCAACCTGCGCGAGCTGTACCAGCCGGCGACCACGCAGTCCTGGTCGTACGACGAGTACGGCAACCCGCAGTACGTCCCGCCGACGACGAGCCCGCTGGAGTACGCCCTCGCCCTGGGCGTCGGCCGCAGTCTGTCCATCCTCTTCCAGGCGCCGATGGCCACCGAGCGGGCCGCGGCGCCCACCGACGACGACGTGTTCTGGATGCAGGTCCCGCCGGGCAGTGTGCAGTACGGCGAGCTGTACGGCGCCGACGCCGCGGCCGACCTGCTGATGGACCCGGCGCTGTGGCGGAGCATGGTCGACCAGCAGTACCGGCTGCTGACCACGCTGGACCGCTGGATCGAGCAGCTGGAGCGCACCCACGAGACCCGCACCGCCGAGGGCATCAAGGCCGGTGAGGAAGTGCGCGCCCGGGCCGACCGGACGCTGCTGGCCTCGATCGGCACGCGGTCCCGGCAGCGGACCACGGCCGCCGACGCGGACGCCACGTACGCGGCCTGCAAGCTGGTCGCCCAGGCCGCGGGCATCGTGCTCGCCGAGCCGGCGCACAACGGCACCGAGAGCGACCGGCTGGACCCGGTGGAGCGGGTCGCCCTCGCCTCCCGGGTGCGCACCCGGGCCGTGCGCCTCCAGGGCCGCTGGTGGCGGGAGAACGTCGGGCCGCTGGTGGGCCGGCGGGCGCTGTCGGGGGCGCCGGTGGCGCTGCTGTGGCGGCGCGGCGGATACGTGGCCGTGCAACCGGGCTCCGGGCGGGAGACGGCCGTGGACAAGGCGAGTGCCGGGGAGTTCGAGCCGCGCGCGGTGATGTTCTACCGGCCGCTGCCCGACCGCCGGCTCGGCCCGCTGCGGTTGCTGCGGTTCTGTCTGTGGGGCACGCGCGCAGACCTGCTGAACTTGCTGCTCAGCGGGTTGGTGACGGTGGCGGTCGGGGCGCTGGTGCCGCTGGCGACCGGCAAGGTGCTCGGCGAGTTCGTGCCGCGCGCCCAGACCGATCTGATCGCCGAGGTCTGTCTGGCGGTGATGGTCGGCGGAGTCGTGGCGGCGGCCTTCATGCTGCTGCAGAACCTCACCATCCTGCGGCTGGAGGGCCGCATCGAGGCGACCCTCCAGCCCGCGGTGTGGGACCGGCTGCTGCGGCTGCCGACGACGTTCTTCACCGAGCGCTCCACCGGTGAACTGGCGAGCGCGGCCATGGGGGTCAGCGCGATCCGCCGGCTGCTGGCCGGGGTCGGCCCGACGGTGGCCCAGTCGGTGACCGTCGGCGCGATGAACCTGGGGCTGCTGCTGTGGTACAGCGTGCCGATGGCGCTGGCGGCGATCGCCATGCTCGTCGTGGTCACCGCGGTGTTCCTGGGGCTCGGGCTGTGGCAGGTGCGCTGGCAGCGACGGCTGGTGGTGCTCACCAACAAGCTGAACAACCAGGCGTTCCAGACGCTGCGCGGCCTGCCCAAGCTGCGGGTGGCGGCGGCCGAGAACTACGCGTACGCCGCCTGGGCGGAGCGCTTCGCGCGCAGCCGTGAGCTCCAGCAGAAGGCCGGCCGCATCAAGAACCTCAACGCCGTGCTGGGCGCGGTGTACCTACCGCTGTGCACCCTGGTGATGTTCATGCTGCTGGCGGGCCCGGCGCGCGGCTCGATGTCGGCGGCGGCGTTCCTCACCTTCTCCACCTCGATGACGATGCTGCTGACCTCGGTCACCCAGCTGACCGGCGCGTTCGTCTCGGCGGTGGCGGCGCTGCCGCTGTTCGAGGAGATCAAGCCGGTGCTGGAGGCGGCGCCGGAGGTGCGCACGGCCAGCACCCGGCCCGGCCCGCTGTCCGGGGCGATCGAGGCGCGGCGGCTGTCGTTCCGCTACACCACCGACGGGCCGCTGATCCTGGACGACGTGTCGTTCGAGGTGCGGCCGGGCGAGTTCGTGGCGATCGTCGGCCCGAGCGGCTGCGGCAAGTCGACCCTGCTGAGGCTGCTGATCGGCTTCGACCGGCCGCTGTCGGGCAGCGTGCTGTACGACGGCCAGGACCTGGCCGCCCTGGACCAGTCCGCGGTGCGCCGCCAGTGCGGGGTGGTGCTCCAGCACGCGCAGCCGTTCACCGGCTCGATCATGGACGCCATCTGCGGCACGGAGCCGTACACGCCCGAGGAGGTGATGGCGGCGGCCGAGATGGCGGGGCTCGCCGAGGACATCCGGCGGATGCCGATGGGGCTGCACACCATCGTCTCGGGCAGCGGCGCGATCTCCGGCGGCCAGCGGCAGCGGCTGATGATCGCCCAGGCGCTGATCCGCCGGCCGCGCATCCTCTTCTTCGACGAGGCGACCAGCGCCCTGGACAACGAGACGCAGCGCAGGGTGATCGAGTCGACGAAGGCGCTCAACGCGACCCGGATCGTCATCGCGCACCGCCTGTCGACCGTGCTGGACGCCGACCGCGTGATCGTCATGGAGGACGGCAAGGTCGCCCAGCAGGGGCCGCCCGCGCAGCTGCTGGCCGACACGGGCGGTCGGCTGCACGAGCTGGTGCGGCGGCAGATGGCCTGACGGGGGGCGGGCAGGGCCGGCATGCGCCACGGTGGTGGTGGATGCCGGCCCTGCCCGCTCCGGTTCCGTTGGACCGCCCGCCGAGTGGGTACTTGCCGGAACATGCGAATCAGCGTGGTGGACGTCGGATCGAACGCGGTCCGGCTGGTGGTGGCGGACGCGGAGGGCGGGGTGCCGCTGCCGGTGCACACCGCCAAGTGGCGACTGCGGTTGTCGGAGCAGGTCAGACCGGGGGAACCGGTCCCCCAGGAGGCGGTCGAGCGGCTGGCCGACGCGGTCGCGGAGGCGAGCGGGACCGCGGCCCGCTGGGGCGCGGCCGGCCCGCTGGCCTTCGCGACCGCCGTGGTGCGGGCCGCCCCGAACCGGCAGGAGGTGCTGCGCACCGTCCGCTCCCGCACCGGGGTCGCCCTGTGCACGTTGCCGGGCGAGGTGGAGGCGGAGCTGACGTTCCTCGGGGCCCGGCGCTGGATGGGCTGGCGTGCGGGCCCGCTCGCCCTGCTCGACATCGGCGGCGGCTCGCTGGAGGTGGCCTTCGGCCGGGGCCGGCTGCCGGACTTCGTGGCCTCGCTGCCGCTCGGCGCGGCCCGGCTCACCCACGAGTTCTTCGAGGGCTTCGACCCGCCGCCGCCGGAGCTGGTGCGGGCGCTGCGCCGCCGGGTGCGCCACCAGCTGCGGGACGTGGCGGCCCGGATCCGGTGGGAGGGCCCGCGCACCGCGGTGATGACCTCGCGCACCTTCCAGCAGCTGGGGCGGTTGTGCGGGGCCGCGCCCGGACGGCACGGGCCGTTCGTGGAGCGTGAGCTGCACTGCGCGGACCTGCGGCGGGCGATCGGCCGGCTGGCCGCCCTGCCCGCCGCCGAGCGGGCCCGGCTGCCCGGCATCTCCGCGCCCCGGGCCGCGCAGAGCCTGGCGGGCGCGGTGGTCGGGCACACGGCGATGAAGCTGACGGGAGTGCGCACGGTGACGATCTGCCCGTGGGCGATCCGGGAGGGCGTCCTGCTGCGCCACATCGAGGACGGCCCGTCCTGGTGGGCGGAGATCACCCGGCGCGGTGACGAGGAGTCTCCCCCGGACCCGGTGCCCCTGCGCATCGCGACCACGACCCGCTGAGGCCCGGCCCGCGGAAAGACGCCGGCACGACAGGAACGACAGGAACGACAGGAAGGAGACACCGTGTCCCACGAGGAGGACCACGGCCGCAAGGAGCCCCGGACGGCGCTGGAGGAGGTGCTGCGCGAGGTGGAGGACGCCGAGACGCGCTCCCCGGAGTCCGAGGGGGAACGGCGGCACCGGGGCGAGGCCGGGGACACCGTCACGCCCAACGTCCAGGCGCAGGAACAGGCCCGCGGCGACTGATCACCGCACGGCCCCGGCGCGGGCGGCGGCGGCCCGTACGGCCCGCCGCCGCCCGCGCGTGTCCGGGAGGGGAGGTGGGCTCCCGCCGTGCCCGGGTACCCGCAGGCCATGGATCTGGACCACGACCGCGAAGAACCCCGGCTGCCGGCGGCCCGCGGACCGCTCTCCGCCGCAGTCACCGAGTACCTGCTGGGCGCGGGCCCGCTGCCCCGCCCCGAGACCGCCGCCGCCGCGTCCCCGTACGGCGACGATCTCCAACTCGCCCTCTACGTCTGCTACGAGCTGCACTACCGCGGTTTCGCGGGCGTGTCCGCGGACCGCGAGTGGGACCCCGACCTGCTGCGCACCCGCGCCGCTCTGGAGCACCGCTTCCTGTCCGCGCTGCGCGCCGGCACCCGGGCGCACGCGAGCGTCGAGGACGCGGTCGCCGACCTCCTCGTCGAACCGGTCGACGGCTCGGGCGTCACCCACTTCCTGCGCGACGAGGGCGAGCTGTGGCACCTGCGCGAGTACGCGGCCCTGCGGTCCCTGTACCACCTGAAGGAGGCGGACCCGCACGCCTGGGTACTGCCCCGGCTGCACGGCCGGGCCAAGGCGGCGATGGCGGCGGTGGAGTTCGACGAGTACGGGGGCGGCCGTCCCGACCGCGTCCACGCCCGCCTGTTCGCGGACCTGATGACGGACCTGGGTCTGGACACCACGTACGGGCATTACCTGGACGCGGCGTCCGCGGAGGCCCTCGCCACGGTGAACCTCATGTCCCTCTTCGGCCTGCACCGCAGCCTGCGGGGCGCCCTCGTGGGCCACTTCGCCTCGGTCGAGATCACCTCCTCCCCCGGTTCCCGGCGGCTGGCCGAGGCGATGCGCCGCACCGGCGCCGGACCCGCCGCCGAGCACTTCTACGACGAGCACGTCGAGGCCGACGCGGTCCACGAGCAGGTGGTGCGCCACGAGGTGATCGGCGGCCTGCTGGAGGAGGAGCCGCACCTGGCCCCGGACGTGGTCTTCGGGATCGACGCCACCGCCGTGGTGGAGGACCGCTTCGCCGCGCGCCTGCTCGCGGACTGGCGGGCGGGCCGGTCCGCCCTGCGCACGTCCCTGTCCGCCGAGGTGCCGGCGGCCCATACTTTTTGATCCCCGGGGTACCCGGGGCGTGTGAATCCCTTGGTGCTACCGGGCGTGTACGCCCCTCAGGAGGACACGGAGCTGCTGGCCGGGGCGCTGTCCGACGAGCCGTTCCCCGCGGGGGCGGACGTCCTCGACGTGGGAACCGGCTCCGGCGCGCTGGCGCTGCGGGCCGCGCGGCGGGGCGGCCGGGTGACCGCCGTGGACCTGTCCCGGCGGGCGGTGTGCGTCGCCCGCCTGAACGCCCTGCTGGCCGGGCTGCCGGTCCGGGTGCGGCGCGGCAACCTCTTCGAACCGGTCCGCGGCGAGTCGTTCGACCTGATCCTGGCCAATCCGCCGTACGTGCCGGCACCGGACGGCGGGATCCGGCCGCGCGGCGCGGCCCGGGCCTGGGACGCCGGGCACGACGGCCGCCTCGTTCTGGACCGCATCTGCCGGGAGGGCCCCGCCCTGCTGCGTCCCGGCGGGGTGCTGCTGATCGTGCAGTCCGCGCTCAGCGATCCCGGCCGGACCGTCGGGCATCTGCGCGGGGCCGGTCTGAAGGCGGCGGTGACCCGGCGGCAGCGGATCTCGTTCGGCCCCGTGCTGCGGAGCCGGGAAGGCTGGCTGCGGCAGCGGGGACTGCTGTCCGCGGCGGACAACAAGGAAGAGCTGGTGGTCGTCCGTGCCGAACTCCCCGTCTGACGCCCCCCGCCGGATCACCGTCCGGCGCCGGGGCCCGCTGCTGGTGGAGGGCCCGGTGGAGGTGGAGTTGGAGGACGGTACGACGGTGTCCTCCGACCGCTTCCGGGTCGCCCTGTGCACCTGCCGCCGCAGCCGCCGCTACCCCTGGTGCGACACCAGCCACCGCGCCCGGTCCCGGGCCGGTGAGGGCCCCGCCTCCGGCGAGCGGCCCCGGTCGGACTGACGCGTGGTTCCGGGGGCGGCGGACGGCCCCACTCCGTCCGCCGCCCCCGGTGTGGCACCGCGCGGGCCCGTGTCCGGACCCGCACTCCCCAGCAACGGGTCCCTGACACGGCACGGGCGCCGCGCGGTGCCGGTCCTCAGAACGCGAAGACGTCCGCTCCGTGGGCGTGTCTCACGCAGTCGTTGGCGAAGGTGCGCTCGTAGGAGACGCGCCGGCCCTGCCAAACCCCGTCGACGGTGACGACGACGGGGTCGTACTCCTTGGTGCACAGCACCGCGTCACCGGCCGCCAGGGCGTCCGGGTCCCCATCGGCGGCACGCAGTTCGGCGCAGGCCGGACCGGGGGCCGGATGGGTGCCGAAGGGCCGCGGGGCGCAGGTCAGGGTGACCGCGCGAAGGGGGGTGGCGGTGGCCGCGCTCTCGCCGCGGCCGACGGTGAGCACCAGGGCCGAGGGGGCGTGGAGCGAGGAGGGGGTGTGGTCCGGGGCGGCGAGGGCGGCCCCGGTCAGGGGCCCGAGGACGGTGGCGGCCGTGAGGCCGAGGGTCGTCGCCCGGCGCGCGGTGTTCCGCATCGTGTGCATCCTTCCGCTCGATTCGACGGGTCGCCGGTCCGGCCCGGTCGGGTGCCGGAACGGCGAGCGCGAGTCTGCCGAGTCCGCCGTCGGAACTCACATCGACCCTGCGGGTTTAGGTAACCTTGCGTATTGAATCAGTGGCGCGATGTTACCGAGTTCGAACGTTCCCATGCCGATTTCGAGCGATTCCTGATCGCTGGAACCGGCCGGATGGCGTGATCCCCGCGCTCTGTAATAGGCCGGAAACATGTCGCCCGAGCCGTTCGTCCGGTCACGCGACACGGCTGCGCGCCCCGGCGGCCGGCTCGCCGGGGGCATGGCCGATCCGCACATCCGCGGTGCGAAAGATGGATGATCCGCCCCCTGGCCGCGCACGCGCACGCCGCCTTAGCGTCGCCTGACCCGACACCGTCGCCCGGCCCGGCCCGGCGGCGGCGAGCGGCCGTTCGCACCGCCGCGCCGCAGCGCGCCCACCGCCATGTCCCCCGCTGGAGCTCCTTTGCCGCCGCAGCCCTCGCAGTCCCCCTCCCCCGCCACACCGCCCCCGTCCCTGACGGAGGTGGAGGCCCACGGCGTCGACCGCATCCCCGACGCCGAGCGCACCGCCACCCCGTTCGACCTGTTCCGGCTCGCCTTCGGAGGCGCCAACACCTTCTCCACCTGCGTCCTTGGCGCCTTCCCGATCCTGTTCGGCCTCTCCTTCCCGCAGGGCCTCGCCGCCACCCTCCTCGGTGTCGTCGCGGGCGCGCTGATCCTGTGCCCGATGGCGCTGTTCGGCCCGGTCAACGGCACCAACAACGCCGTCTCCTCCTCCGCCCACCTGGGTGTGCACGGCCGCGTGGTGGGTTCGTTCCTGTCGCTGCTGACGGCCGTCGCGTTCTTCTCCCTCTCGGTGTGGAGCTCCGGCGACGCCCTGGTCGGCGGCGCGCACCGGCTCTTCGGGCTGGAGCGGGGGAACCTGTCGTACGCCGTCGCGTACGCGCTGTTCGCGGGGCTGGTGCTCGCGGTGTGCGTGTTCGGCTTCCGGTTCATGCTGTTCGTCAACAAGATCGCGGTGACGACGGCGAGCACGCTGTTCCTGCTCGGCGCCCTCGCCTTCGCCGGCGACTTCGACCCGTCGTACCCGGGCGTCTTCACGGACACGGCGGACGCCGGCACGCAGGCGCTGTTCTGGCCGTCGTTCATCGCAGCCGCGCTGATCGTGCTGTCGAACCCGGTGTCGTTCGGCGCCTTCCTCGGCGACTGGTCGCGTTACATCCCCGCGAGCACGCCGCGCCGCCGGGTGGTCGGCGCCGCGTTCCTGTCGCAGATCGCGACGCTGCTGCCGTTCCTCTTCGGCCTGTCGACGGCGAGCATCATCGCCACGAAGGCGCCGGAGTACGTCGACCCGGCCGCCCCCGACTTCGTGGGCGGGCTGCTGGCGGTCTCGCCGGGCTGGTTCTTCCTGCCGGTGTGTCTGCTGGCGCTGATCGGCGGCATGTCGACGGGCACGACCGCGCTGTACGGCACCGGCCTGGACTTCTCCTCGGTGTTCCCGCGGCTGTCCCGGGTGCGGGCGACGCTGCTGGTCGGCGCGGTGTCGATCGCGTTCATCTTCGCCGGGCGGTTCGGGCTGAACCTGGTGCGGTCCATCTCGACGTTCGCCACCGTGATCATCACCTGCACCTCGCCGTGGATGGTCGTGATGACGCTGGGCTACTTCACCCGGCGCGGCTGGTACGACCCGGAGGCGCTCCAGGTGTTCAACCGCCGTCAGCGCGGCGGACGTTACTGGTTCACGCACGGCTGGAACTGGCGGGGCCTGACCGCCTGGTGGGCGGCGGCGCTGACGGGTGTGCTGTTCACCCACATCCCCGGCCAGTTCGTGGGACCGCTGGGCGGGCTGGCGGGGGGCGTCGACATCGGCCTGCCGCTGTCGCTGGCCGTGGCGGCCGTGCTCTTCCTCGCGCTGCTGCGGCTGTTCCCCGAACCCCGGGCGGCCTACGGGCCCGAGGGCGCACGGCTGGTCCGGACCGTGGAGGTGCCGGTGCCGCCGATCACCGGCCCGGGTGCGGAGCCCGCCGGGGCGCCGGGCGTGCGCGCGGGCTGAGCGTCCGCGCCGCCCCCGCCGGCCTCGTGGAGGGCACCGCCGGACCGGCCCGCTCTCCGGCGCGCCCCTTCTCCCCCGGCTCCTCAGAGCTGCCAGGACCGCAGCCGGTCGGCGGCCCCGTAGACGTCGGCCGTGCCGGACATCAGGTCGCGGGCGAGGCCGACGAGGGCACCGCGGGGCGGGTCGATGCCGACGCCGCTGACGGACATGTACGCCACCGCCGTCGCGCAGGCGAAGCGGGCGTTGGCCGACGGCAGGGGTTTGAGCACGGCGAGGGTGTGCAGCAGGGCGGCGGCCCGCCAGGCCGGGTCGGAGTCGACGCCGGGGCGGGGCGGGTCGACGCGGTGCCGGGCGACGGCGGCGGCCAGCGCGGAGAAGTCGTCGATCACGGGCCGGTCCGGCAGGACCTCCTCGTGGCGCTGGAGCAGCCAGGGCACGTCGATGTGGAGGACGGGCGCCATGGATCAGGTGGCCCGGCCCTCGCCCTCGGCGGGCGGTTCGTCGTCGGGGAAGGCGGCGGCGAACTCCTCGGCGTGGGCGGCGAAGAACCGGCGGAACGCCTCCGCGCCCTCCTGCAGCGCCCGGTGCCGCGCTATGTCGGCGGCGGCGGCCTCGCGCACGAGGGCCTTCATCGACGTACCGCGCTCCTTGGCGATCTGCCGCAGATCCTCCAGTTCGCGGTCGCTGAACTCCACGTTCAGAGCTGGCATGCCCTCACGGTACCGCGCGGGTACTGCACCGTAAATAACAGCAGGTCGCAGGGCCGATGCGGTGGTACCCCGGAGCGGCCGGACCGTGCGGCGGCGGCTGGGGCCGCCGCACGGCGGGACGGACGGTGCGGGCCGCGCGGGCCGTGCGGTCAGCCCTGGTCCGCCACGAAGGACGCCATCCAGGTCAGGGCCGCGTTCCAGTTGATGGTGATCTCGTTGGTCGACCAGGACTGGATGTCGTCGATGTAGCAGAACTGGCCGACGCAGCCCTGGAGCCTGCTCTGGGCCACGGGGTCCTGGATGCTCGAGTTGGGGCCGCCGGCGAGCGAACCGGCCGGCGGGTTCGGCAGCTTCGGGTCGAGCTGGCGGGCGTACCAGCGGCTGTGCTGGTTGTGCGAGCTGACCTCTCCGTAGCCGGTGACGTAGGAGATGTTCAGCGCGTTGCGGCCGAGGACGTAGTCCATGCCCTGGACCGCGCCGTCGCGGTACTTCGAGCCGCCCGTGATGTCGTAGGCACTGGCCAGCACGACCGCGTTGTTCAGCATCTGGTGGGTGGAGCCCCAGTCGTACCGGTTGCCGTCGGGGGCGTACGGCATGCCGTACGGGTGGGCCTTCAGGGTGGCCAGGTAGCGGTCGGCGCCCCGGACGACGGAGTGGCGGACCTTGTCCCGGCCGGGGAGCCGGCTCGGCACGGTGGCCAGGTCCAGGCGGGCCGCCGCCGCGGTGCGCGCCCAGTCGAAGCCGATCGGGCCGAAGACGTCGGCGGTGTGGACCGGGGAGTTCAGCACGTGGTCCGCGAACTGCCTCTCGCCGGTGGTGAGGTAGAGCTCGGCCGCCGCCCAGTAGAACTCGTCCTCGACGTTCCGGTCCGGGTAGGCCCCGCCGCCGATGCCGTCGTTCTCGTCCGCGTAGACGTCCGGGTGCGCCCGGGCCGCCGCCCAGGCCTCGCGGGCCGCGGCGAGCGCCTCGGCGGCGAACTCGGGGTCGTAGGGCTTGTACAGGCGGGCCGCCTGGGCGGCCGCGGCGGCCAGGTTGAGGGTGGCCGCGGTGGTCGGCGGGTGCAGTTCGCGCTTCTGCGGGTCGTCGCCGGGCAGCAGCGGCAGGCCGGTCCAGTTCTCGTCGTGGACCTTGTGGTGGGCCATGCCGGCCAGCGGTTGCCCGTCCGGGACCTGCATCTTCAGCAGGAAGTCCAGCTCCCAGCGGACCTCGTCGAGCAGGTCGGGCACCTTGTTGCCGCTCTCGGGGATGGCGAGCGAGCCGTCGCGGAACTTCTCCGGCCGCCCGGTGCGGGCGTGCAGCGCGCGCTCGTAGGTGCTCAGCAGCTCCCACACGGAGATGCCCGCGTTGACGACGTACTTGCCGTGGTCGCCGGCGTCGTACCAGCCGCCGGAGACGTCGAGGCGGTAGTCGCACACGCCGGGTTGGCACGGTACGTCGGTGTCGCCCTGGTTGGGCGCCACGCCCACGTGCCCGGCCGCGCGGCCGTAGCCCGGACGCAGGTCGTCCCGTATCTCCAGGCCGCTGCGCTGGGTGTAGTAGAACTTCGCGGCGTCCACGCTCAGCCGCTCGTACGCGTCCGTGCCGATGTCGAACGGCCGGCTGGTCTCCCCGTCGGCGACCAGCGTGAAGTCCCGGCCGCGCGCCTTGTATCCGCCGAAGTCGATGGAGTGGACGTTCTGCCCGGAGGAGGCGTCGGTGCCGCGCGGCACGCTCCAGCCGCGGGCGACCACCGTGCCGTCGCCGTTCCGCAGCTGCCAGGGCAGCCGGGTGGTGGCGTCGGTGACGAGGGTGGCGTTCTTCGGCCCGGCCGGCAGGTAGGCGACCTGGTTGACGCGGACCCGGGGGCCGGTGTCGGGCTCGTACCGCTCGGGCGGCACCCCGCCCAGCAGGGACACGTCGTCCACGCAGAACCGCCAGGGCTCGGCGCTGCCGCCGAGCTGGAAGGCGACCTGCCCCTGGGCGGTGTCGACGGGCGAGGTGAAGGTGTAGGAGTAGGTGTCACCCGAGACGCTGAGCTGCGGACTCACCTCGTGGTAGGTGTCGTACGGGGCGACCGACAGCCCGACCACGACCCGGGCCACGTGGTCGGCCGGGGTGCCGTCGGCGTGGAAGGAGAAGCGGTAGGACTCGCCCTTGACGAGGGCGATGTCGTTCTGGCCGACGGTCGCGTCCCAGCGGTTGGCGGTACCGCCGGGGACGTCGGCGCACAGCCGGCCGTCGGACACGCCCGCGGTGACGTTGGCGGTGGTCCACCAGGAGTCGGTACCGGAGTCGAAGGTGCCGTTCCTGACCTGTTCGACCTCCTCGGCCCCGGCCGGCGCGGCGGGCAGCGCGGTGAGCGCCCCCGCCAGCAGGGCCGTCAGGGACAGCAGGGCGGTTCTGCGTCTTCTCACGTCTGGGCTCCTCAAGGGGAGGGGCGGGTGACGCTCGGCTTGGGAGCGCTCCCAAAGGCGGACGCAGGACATGGTCGTTGCAGCCGTGTCACGGCGTCAACGGTCGGGACGGGAGTGATTTCGTCCCGCCCCGACCGTCCCGCCCGGAGCACCGCTCACGGTTCACGCCGCGGGGGCCTCCCACCGGCTGATGCGGATCGCTCCCCGCGGCTCGTCCGGGTGGCGGCTCGTCAGCGTGAGGCGCAGCCGCGAACCCCGGACCCGGCCGAAGGTGATGACGGTGGGCGCGCCGGAGGCGGTGGCCCACTCGACGCGGGCGTCCCGGACCGCCCGCCAGGCACGGCCGTCGAAGACGGCGACCTCGGCCGTCGCGGGCAGGCTGTGCCCCGCGTCGACGGTGAAGGAGACCTCCAGGCGGTCGAAGCTCCGCGTCCGCCCGTAGTCGACCGAGACCCAGTCCTCGGCACGGGCCCCGTCGAAGGCGGGCAGCAGGGGGGTGGCCGCCTTGAAGAAGCCGTTGGACCAGCCGGTGGCCGGGTCCCCGTCGAGCATCGCGGCGGGCAGCGTGTCCGGGCGGCCGGAGTAACTGGCGTCCGCGTGCGGGTGGCCGTGGGGCGCGGGGTGGTCCGGCCGGAACACGGGTGCGGGCGTGGTGGCACGGGAGGCGGCCGGGACGGCCCGCACGGTGGCCGTGCCGGCGCGCAGCCCGTCCGCGCGGGCGGTCACCCGTAGCGTCCCGGCGCGGGTGCCGGAGCGGACGATGGCGAGGGCCTTGCCGTGGAAGGCGGTGCGGGTGCTCGCCTGGTAGCGCTCGGCGCTCTCCTGGCGGCCGTTGTCGAGCCCGGCGAGCGAGCCGCCCGCCACCTCGAAGGAGAGCAGGTGCTCCGCGCCGGGCACCACCACCCCGTGCCGGTCGGTCACCTCGGCGGTCACGAACACCAGCGAGCGGCCGTCCGCGGCGACGGAGGCGCGGTCCGGCGTCAGGCGTACCGCGTGCGGGGCGCCCGCGGTGCGCAGCACGTCGGTGGCGACCGCCCTGCCGGCCCGCCGGGCGACGGCCTTGAGCTCGCCCGGCTCGTACGGCACCTTCCAGGTCAGGTGGAGCTTGCCCGCACTGCCGTTGGGGCTGGTGTAACTGCCCGGCCAGGGCCCGTCGGTGAAGGTCTTGTCGTCGCCGGTGGCCTCGGTGGTCTCCAGGTACTCCCGGCCGTCGAGGGTCTTCTTCCGGTCGAAGCGGCGCACGCCGAGGGACTTCCCGTTGAGGAACAGCTCGACGGTGTCGACGTTGGCGTACGCCCAGACCTCGACCGTGTCACCCGGCTCGTGGTTCCAGGTCATCGGCACCAGGTGGACCATCGGCTCCTCGGTCCACTGGCTGCGGAACAGGTGGTACATGTCCTTGGGGAAGCCGGCGGTGTCGACCGCGCCGAAGAAGGACGCCTTCACCGGGAAGACGTCGTACGGCGTGGGCTCCCCGATGTAGTCGATGCCCGACCACAGGAACTGCCCGGCGAACCACTTGCGGTCGCGGTCCTTCTTGTGGCCGTACTCGCCGCTCATCGTCCACGAGGCGAGGTTGTTGTCGTAGGAGGAGGTCGCGCGCCTGCCCGGCGTGTGGTTCTCGCCCGTGTTGAGGTGCTCGGGCTCCTGGTACGTGCCACGGGTGGAGGTCTCCGACGAGGACTCCGACTCGAAGAGGAAGAGGTGGGGGTAGGCCGCGTGCAGGGCGTCCACCGACTTCGCGGTGTTGTAGTTGAGGCCGAGGCCGTCCAGTTTGGCCAGCATCAGATCGGCGGGCGATCCCTTGGCGGGCAGGCGGCGGTACTTGTCGGAGCCGATGACGAGGGGACGGGTGTCGTCGGCGGCGCGGATCGCGTCGATGATCCGGTCGGCCATGGCCAGTCCGGCGGTGGAGGTGGAGTCGGGGATCTCGTTGCCGATGGACCACATCACCACCGCGGGCGAGTTGCGGGCCGCGCGCACCATCTCGGTGGCGTCCCGTTCGCACCACTCGTCGAAGAACCGGCCGTAGTCGTAGGGGTTCTTGCCGGTGCGCCAGCAGTCGAAGGCCTCCACCAGCAGGACGATCCCCAGTTCCTCGCAGACCCGGATCACCTCGGGCGCGGGCGGGTTGTGGGAGGTGCGCAGGGCGTTGGCGCCCATGGACTTCATGATCTCCATCTGGCGGCGGACCGCGTCGATGCTGACGGCGGCGCCGAGCGCACCGAGGTCGTGGTGCAGGTCGACGCCCTTGATCTTGGTGTAGACACCGTTGAGGTGGAAGCCCTCCTCGGGGTCGATGCGGAAGGTGCGGATGCCGAAGGGGGTGTCGTAGGTGTCCACGGTCCGGCCCGCGACGCGCAGTTCGGTGCGGAGGGTGTAGCGGTGCGGGTCCGCGAAGTCCCACAACCGGGGCCGGGACACGGTGAGTTCGTGGATCTCGGTGTGGTCGCCGTCGACGCCGGCCGTGGAGGTGGCGCGGGCCACCGTGCGTCCGTCGGAGTCCTCGACCGCCGACCGGATCTCGACCTGCCGGGCGGTCCCCGTCGCGTTCACGACCGTCGTGCGCACCCGCACCAGGGCCCGCTCGCCCGTCACCTGCGGGGTCGTGACGTACGTGCCCCAGCGGGCCACGTGCACCGGCTCGGTGACGACGAGGCGGGCGTTGCGGTAGATGCCGCTGCCGGAGTACCAGCGGCTGCTGGGCAGCCGGTTGTGCACCTTGACCGCGAGGACGTTCGGGGTGTGGCCGTCGGTGTGCGCCACGCCGGTGAGGTCGAGGGCGAAGCCCGTGTAGCCGTAGGGGTGCCGGCCGATCTCCTTGCCGTTGCAGTACACGTACGCGTCCATGTAGACGCCGTCGAACTCCACCGAGATCCGCTTGCCGGCGAAGGAGGGCGGCAGGGTGAAGGCGAGCCGGTACCAGCCGAGGCCGCCCGGGAGGAAGCCGGTCCCACTGGTGGTGCCGTGCTCGGTCGTGGGCGTCTGCTCGATGCTCCAGTCGTGCGGCACGGCCACCCGCCGCCACGCCGCGTCGTCGTACTCCGGGTCGGCGGCACCGGCGTACTCCCCCGTCGGGTCGGTGGTCCCGCCCGGGTTCACCAGCGCGAAACGCCAGCCGTCACGCAGGGCGACGATCCGGCGTCCCGGGGCGTCACCCGCCGCCTCGGCGGCCCGGGCCGCCGAGGCGCCCGAGAGCACACCGGCCGCGGGTGCGGCCGCGGAGGCGGCGAGGACCGATCTGCGTGTGACCGTCATGGCGACTCTCCCTCATCGGAACCCATAAGTACTCACAACTCACCGTGAACGAACAGAATCTGACGCCCTGACACACGTGTCCGTCAAGGGTGCGTGCGCTCCTTGCGCCCCGCGCCTCCCGTCGAGGCGGCGCCTTCCCCTGTCCCCCGGAACGGTGAACCGGGGGGACGTGGGACGTTCCGGTCCGCTTGGGCCCGCGACGCACTAGGCTTGGATCCCAAGTGACACACCGTTCACTGTGAGTGTGTGGAGTGGCGAGCATGAGCCCGGTCAACCCGTTGGACGAGGCCGACACGGCCCGGGCCGTCATCGACGACTCCGGCACTCTGCTGGAGTGGAACGAGGGCGCCTACCGTCTCCTGGGCCACCCGGCGGCGGACGTCGTGGGACGTCCCGCCGCACGGCTGCTGGCCGACGGCGGCGCGCCCACACCCCCCGCGCCCGAGGGCGAATGCTGGAGCGGCACGCTCGCACTGCGTCACCGCGACGGCCGTACGGTGCCGGTGTGGGTGCTGGCCACCCGCCGGAAGGCGACGGACGGCGCCCCGGCGAGCTGGCTCGTCGTCACCCCGCTCGACGGCGGCGGCGAACGGCCGGACGATCCGCTGCTCGCGGCGGCCCTGAGGCAGTCGCCCTGCGCCACGATGATCTTCGACGACCGGCTCCGTCTGCGCGGTGTCAACGACGCCATGGCGCGCCTGATGGAACTGCCGCCCGCCCGGATCCACGGCCTGCGGCCCACCGACATCAGCGGCCGGCTGCAGAACACGGGGATCGAAAAACACATGCTCCGGGTACTCGACACCGGCCGGGGATGCGACGTCGAGGCGCATCTGAAGGCCACCGGGGAGGGCAGCGCCGACACCTGGCTGGCCCGCATCGCGCCGCTGACCGACGACGACGGACGGGTGCGCGGCCTGTGCGTGACCGCCCACGACCTCACCGAGCAGCACCGCGCCCGGGAGCGGCTGCAGCTGGTCAACGAGGCCAGCGTGCGCATCGGCACCACCCTCGACGTCACCCGCACGGCCCAGGAGCTGGCGGACGTGTGCGTCCCGGCCCTCGCCGACTTCGTCGGCGTCGACCTGCTCGACGCGCAGGAGCACGGCGGGGAGCCGCCCGCCCCGCCGATCGGCCTGCGGCGCGCGGCCCACCGGTCGGTCACCGAGGGCTGCCCGGAGACGACGGCCGAGCCGGGACGTCTGGATTTCTACCCGGCCGGCACGCCACAGGCCGACTCGCTGGTGGCGGGCCGCGCGATCGTGGCCGCGGTGCCGTCCGGGGATCCGGAGCGGTGGCGGGCGCGGGACGCGGGCCGCTTCCGGCGGGCGCGGGAGCACGACGCCCACTCCACGATGTCCGTGCCGCTGCAGGCGCGCGGCACCACCCTCGGCGTGGCGGTCTTCACCCGCTTCCGGCGTCCGGATCCCTTCACCCACGACGACGTGCTGCTGGCCGAGGAGGTCACCGCGCGCGCCGCGATCTGCATCGACAACGCCCGCCGCTACTCCCGTGAACGCGAGACGACGCTGACCCTGCAGCGCAGCCTGCTGCCGCGCACCCTGCCGCCGACCGCCGCGGTGGAGGCGGCCTCGCGCTACCTTCCGGCGGCGCGTTCCGGCGTGGGCGGCGACTGGTTCGACGTGATCCCGCTGTCCGGGATGCGGGTCGCCATGGTGGTCGGGGACGTCGTCGGCCACGGCATCCAGGCCTCGGCCACCATGGGCCGGCTGCGCACCGCCGTGCGTACCCTCGCCGACATCGACCTGGCACCCGACGAACTCCTCACCCACCTCGACGACCTGGTCCTGAGACTGTCGGAGGAGTCCGGCGGCGACGGTACCGGCGAGGTCGGCGCCACCTGTCTGTACGCGGTGTACGACCCGGTCTCGCGGCGCTGCACCCTGGCCCGGGCCGGGCATCCCCCGCCCGTCATGGTGCCGCCCGGCGGGGCGCCCCGGCTCGTCGAGCTGCCGTCGGGCCCTCCCCTGGGCCTGGGCGGGCTGCCTTTCGAATCGGCCGATTTGCTGCTGCCCGAGGGCACCATACTGGCGTTCTACACCGACGGGCTGATCGAGAACCGCCTGCGGGACCTCGACGCCGCCCAGGACCTGCTGTGCGCGACCCTGTCCGGATCGTCCGGCCCGGTCCCGTCCGGCTCGTCCGGTTCGCTCGACGACACCTGTGACCGCGTGCTGCACGCCCTGCTGCCGCCGGGCGGCGCCGCCGACGACGTGGCCCTGCTGCTGGCCCGCACCCGGGGACTGCCCGCCTCCCGGGTCGCCACGTGGGACATCCCCGCCGACCCCTCCCTCGTCGGGCCCATCCGCAAGCAGGTCCTGGACCAACTGGCCGCCTGGGCCCTGACGGACGCGTCGTTCACCGCCGAACTGGTGGTGAGCGAGCTGGTCACCAACGCCATCCGGTACGGTGCCCCGCCCATCCGGCTGCGGCTGATCCACGACACGGCGACCCTGATCTGCGAGGTGTCCGACACCAGCCACACCGCACCGCACCTGCGCCGCGCCAAGACGTGGGACGAGGGCGGGCGGGGGCTGCTCCTGGTCGCGCAGCTCACCCAGCGCTGGGGCAGCCGGCACACCGCCGAGGGCAAGACGATCTGGGCCGAACTGGGGCTGCTCGACGACGTGTGAGGGCCGTCCGGCGCCCTCGGCACCGTCGCCCCGGGCCCCTTCGGACCCGCCCGGGTTTCCCCGGCGGTGCCCGCGGACACCCGACCGGGTAGGCGCGTGCGACGACACGGGTGCGGCCGTGCGCGGTGAGCCTCCTGGAGGGGAGAAGCGATGGCGAACACGTCCCCGGCCGCGCGCCGGGCCGCCCTGCTGGCGGGCACGGCCGCGGTACTCGGCGCACTGACCGCCTGCGGTGCGGACGGCGGTGCCACGGCCGGTGGCACGACCGGTGCCGCCCGGCAGTCACCCGTCACGAGCCCGCCCACGACCACCGCGAGCAGCGCCCCCGCCGGCCCCGGCGCGCAGTCGCCGTCCGGCGCCGTGGCGAGCGACACGGCCGGGTCCGCGTCCGCCTCCGCCCGGGCCGGGGGCCGCTGCCACAGCTCCGAACTGCGCGCGTCCGTCGGCCGGGTCGACCCGGGGGCCGGACAGCGCAACTACCCCGTCGTCCTGACCAACGTCTCGTCCCGCACCTGCACCCTGTACGGCTATCCGGGCGCCGCCTTCGTCGACGCGTCCGGCCGTCAGCTGGGCCCGGACCCGCGGCGGGCCCCCGGCTCGCCGGAAACGGTCACACTGCCGCCCGGCCGGAGCGCCTGGGCCGGGCTGTCGTTCGCCGGCCCGGAGGTCAGCGGCGCCCGCGCGGCGACCCCGGCGGCGCTGCTCCTCACCCCGCCGGACGAACGGGACGCCCTCGAGGTGCCGTGGAAGGGCGGCAGGGTTCCCGTGGGCGGCACCGCGTCCACGGTGACCCTCACCGTGCTCGACGCCGGCACCGGGCCCTGAGCCACGGCCGCCCGCGCCCGCCGCACGGAGCCGGTCCCGGTGGAACGGGCTCCCGCGCGGACCGTCCACACGGTGGAACCCGCAGGGGACTGACGACCTGTGTGCTGGCGTGCTGGTAGATCACGTCGCTGCGGAAGTCGACGATCTCCCGGCGCCGGCTGAAACGGTCCACGAGGAATGCGTGCAGCTGGTCGACGTCCGGTACGGCCACGTGGACGAGGAAGTCGTCGCTGCCCGCGACGACGAACGCGGAGAGGACCTCGGGCAGGGCATGACGTACGCCTCGAAGCCCTCGACGACGTCCCTGCTGAGCGGGCTCACCCGGATCGACAGCAGCGCCTGGACGGGGCGGTTGAGCGCCCGCGGGCCGACCGCCGCGTGGAACCCCGTGATCACTCCGCGCTTGCGCAGCGCGCGCGTCCGCTCGGGGCAGGTGGACGGGGCGACACCCAGCGAGCAGGCCAGCTCCCTCGGTACCGGGGCCCGGTGACCGGCGGCGGGCGGTCAGTGGCCGGCGACCGGGTGCGGCGCGTACGGCCGTTCCAGCTCCTCCATCTCCTTGTCGCTCAGCTCCAGTTCGACGGCGGCCATCGCGTCCTGCAGGTGCTGCGGCCTGGACGCGCCGATGATCGGCGCGGTCACCGTGTCCCGGTGCAGCAGCCAGGCGAGGGCCACCTGGGCGCGCGGGACGCCGCGTTCGGCGGCGATGCGGGTGACGGCCTCGACGATGGCGCGGTCGCCCTCCTGGTACAGGCTGCTGCCGAAGGAGTCGGTGGCGCTGCGCTCGGTGGTGGCGTCCCAGTCCCGGGTGAGCCGGCCGCGCGCGAGCGGGCTCCACGGCAGCACACCGACGCCCTGGTCCGCGCAGAGCGGCAGCATCTCGCGCTCCTCCTCGCGGTAGAGGAGGTTGTAGTGGTTCTGCATGGAGACGAACTTCGTCCAGCCGTTGAGCTGCGCGGTGTACTGGGCCTTGGAGAACTGCCAGGCGTACATCGAACTGGCCCCGATGTAGCGCACCTTGCCCGCCTTCACCAGGTCGTGGAGCGCCTCCATCGTCTCCTCGATCGGCGTGTGCGGGTCCCAGCGGTGGATCTGGTAGAGGTCGACGTAGTCGGTGCCCAGGCGCCGCAGGCTGTTGTCGATCTCCGTCATGATCGCCTTGCGGGACAGGCCGGCGCCGTTGGGGCCGGGACGCGTCCGGAAGTACACCTTCGTGGCGAGCACGACCTCGTCCCGGCGGGCGAAGTCGCGCAGCGCCCGGCCGACGATCTCCTCGCTGGTGCCGTCGGAATAGCTGTTGGCCGTGTCGAAGAAGGTGACGCCCGCCTCCAGCGCCTGCCGGATCAGCGGGCGCGAGGCCTCCTCGTCGAGGGTCCACTCGTGCGCGCCGCGGTCGGGGACGCCGTAGGTCATGCACCCCAGGCAGATCCGCGACACGTCCAGGCCCGTCGAACCGAGCTTCACATACTGCATCGTCGCCGTTGCTCCTTCGTGATCGGTACCGAGGGCGAGCGTACGTGTTCGTGCGCACTCCACGTACAGACGAGTACAGACGACTACAGACGAGTACATACGAGATCACGGCGACCTGCACGCCCGCTCAGCGCCCGGGGCGTGGACCCGCGCGGCACCGTCCGGGCCCGTGCCGCCCTCGGGTCCGCCCGCTCGACGATCGTGTCGAAGCCGGGTCACCGGACGCCGCGCGGCCGGGCCCTCCGCACCGGGGCATGGCGGCCGGGCCGACGGCCGGCTGCGCGTGGCGGCGTTCGGGCCGGCCGGCGGCCGGTCACGGCCCGGCCGCCGGCCGGCCCTCGATCAGCTCCAGCGCCCGCTCCCAGCCGAACTCGGGCGGTCCGCCGCCCTCCCCCGCCTCCCCGGCGTACGGGTCGCCGAAGCGGACGCCCATCCCGCGCAGCCGGGCCAGGCTCTCCCGGTACGCGGGGTGGGCGGCCAGCGCGTCGGCCACGCACGGCAGGACGGCGAGGGGGACGCCGAGCCCGTACGCCTCGCACAGGGTGCCCGCGGCGAGGGTGTCGGCGATGCCGGCGGCCCACTTGTTGAGGGTGTTGAAGGTGGCCGGTGCGACGATCACCGCGTCCGGCGGCGGGAACGGGCGCGGGTCGCCGGGGCGGCGCGACACGGCGCGGACCGGACGGCCGGTCCGCGCCTCGACGGCGGCGACGTCGAAGAAGCCGTCCGCCGCGGCGGTCGGGGTCGCGATCACCCCGACCTCCCAGCCGCGCCGCTGGGCGGCGGTGAGGAGTGTGCCGACGTCCGCGGCGATCCCGGCCGCGCAGACGACGACGTAGAGGAAGGGCTTCGCGTCCTGTCCGTTCACGCGGGCACCCTACTGAACCGGGAGGGGCCGCCCGCGCTCGGCCTGCGGCCGGGGGCCGTGGATGCGCCGCTCGCCCTCCTCGATCGGGACGTCGTCGATGCTGGCCTCACGACGCGTCATCAGGCCGCGCTCGTCGAACTCCCACAGTTCGTTGCCGTAGGAGCGCCACCACCGGCCGTCCGCGTCGCGCGACTCGTACTGGAAGCGGACCGCGATGCGGTTGCCGTCGAAGGCCCACAGGTCCTTGCGCAACGCGTACTCCCGCTCGCGCTGCCACTTGCGGGTCAGGAACGCGACGATGGCGGCGCGTCCGGTGAGGAAGGTGTCCCGGTTGCGCCAGACCGAGTCCTCCGTGTACGCGAGCGCCACCCGGTGCGGGTCACGGGTGTTCCAGGCGTCCTCGGCGGCCTGCACCTTCTGGGCGGCGGTCTCACGGGTGAAGGGCGGCAGCGGCGGACGGGTGGTCATGGGTCCTCCCCGGCGACAGTTGGAGAACGGACGTTCTCCGCAGGGCTGTTACCGTAGGAGAACGCTCGTTCTCACGTCAAGGAGTGGTCTTCCGCATGGACACCGAGGTCGCCCGGGAGCGGGTGCTGGACGCCGCCGAGGAACTGTTCTACGGCCGGGGTGTGCGGTCCGTCGGCATGGACGACGTCCGCACCGCCTCCGGTGTCTCGCTCAAGCGTCTCTACCGGCTCTTCCCCGCGAAGGAGCACCTGGTGGCGGCGTACCTGGAACGGCGGGACCTGCGCTGGCGGGAGGGGCTGGCGCGGTACGTCCGGGAGCGCGCGGAGCCGGAGCGGCGGATCCTGGCCGTCTTCGACTGGCTGGAGCGGTGGTTCGGCGAGCCGGACTTCCGCGGCTGCGCGTGGATCAACGCCTACGGCGAGCTGGGCGCGGTCTCGCCCCTGGTGGCGGAGCGGGTGCGGGCGCACAAGCGGGCGTTCGGGGAGTTCCTCGACGGGCTGGTCGCCGAGGCGGGGCTGCCCGCCGCGCTGGGCGGGCAGCTCCTCCTGCTGGCGGAGGGCGCCATGGTGACCGCGGGCATCACGCGAAGCGCGGAACCCGCGGCGCGGGCGCGCGAGGCGGCCCGCGTCCTGCTGCGGGCCCGGTGAGCCCCGCCGGGCGGGTGAACGGCGGTGGCACCGGCTCGGCCCGGGGGCGCCGGAACCACCCCGCGTCAGCCGGCCGTCCCGGACACGGTGATGGCTCCCACCGGGCAGGCACGGGCGGCTTCGCGGACCAGGGGGCTGCCGCCGCCGTCCTCGCGGCCGGGGGCGAGCGTGCTGTAGCCGTCGTCGTCCTGGATGAACACGTCCGGGGCGGTCAGGGCGCACTGCCCCGCGCCGATGCAGAGGTTCTTGTCGATGTCGATGCGCATGACGGGATCCTGCTACCGGACGACGGGAAGTCCCGGCATTCCCTTCGCCGTGTCGCGCCGCCACCGCGACGCGGGCGGGCGGGCGGAGGCGGAATGCGGTTGGATGGGCCTTGCACGCAACGGCACGGGACGACGGTGCCCTGCCGTACCACGCGACGACGAGGGGAGCTGACGCCATGCCACTCGAGGGTGAGTACGAGCCCAGCCCGGAACGATGGGTGCGGGAGCAGGTGGAGCTGTACGAGAGCTCCGGCGGCACGAAGGGCACGACGCTGCTGGACACGGGGCTGCCGGTGATCGTGCTGACCAGCCGCGGCGCCCGGTCCGGCAAGCTCCGCAAGACGCCGCTGATGCGCGTCGAGCACGAGGGGCGTTACGCCGTGGTCGCCTCCCAGGGCGGGGCGCCCAAGCATCCGGTCTGGTACCACAACCTCAAGGCCGACCCCCACGTGGAGCTGCAGGACGGGCCGGTCAAGCGGGACATGACGGCCCGTGAGGTCACAGGTGCGGAGAGGGCCGAGTGGTGGGAGCGCGCCGTCGCGGCCTTCCCGCCGTACGCCGAGTACCAGAAGAAGACCGACCGGGAGATCCCGGTCTTCGTCCTGGAGCCGGTCGACGGGGACTGACCGCGTGTACGGGGTGAGCTGGGTCCGCTGAGACCCAGGGGACCGACGGGACTTAAGGGCCTGGTGGAGGTAAGCGGGCCCGGCGGGACCGGCGGATCCGTCTCCGGTTTTCCCCGATCCCTCCCCTGCTTCCCTCCGGTTCCGTCTCCGGCCGGGGCGCGCATGAATTGGCGCCGGCCGGGCACGCGGGAGTCAGGCCCCGCCGCGTTCCCCCGTCGCGGCGGGGCTCTCCCGTGCCTCCTGCGCCGACCGGTCGGTCACGTCGAGGAAGATCTGCCGCGCCTCGGGCACGGTGCGGGCGATGGACCGCTTGATACGCACGGCGACCTCCTCGACCCGCTCACTGTCCAGGCCGGGCACCAGGTCGACGCGGGCGGCCACCAAGGTGGAGTCGAGGCCCGTCTTCATCGTGAACAGCGCTTCCACGCTGTCGATCTCCGGTTGCGCCCGGAGCAGCGCCCGTATCCGGCCGCTGGCCTCCGGGTCGGCCGCCTCACCGATCAGCTGGTCGCGGGCCTCCCGCCCCAGCCGGTAGGCGACGTACACCAGCAGGGTGCCGATCGCCAGGGAGGCGCACGCCTCCCACGCCACCTGTCCGGTGGTCATGTGCAGCACCATGCCGGCGAAGGCCAGCGTCACCCCGAGCACCGCCGTGCCGTCCTCGGCGACCACCGTGCGCAGGGCCGGATCGCGCAGACCGCGTGACCCGCCCTGCCGGCGCACCTGGTACAGGGCGCGCAGGAGCGACGCGCCCTCGGCCACGAAGGCGACGGCGAGCACGATCAGACCGGCGGCGTAGCCGTCGAGCTCCTCCTCGGCACCGCTGCGGAACGCCTCGACGCCCTGGTAGTAGGAGAAGCAGCCGCCCATGACGAAGATCCCGACGGCCGCGAGCAGCGACCAGAAGAACCGCTCCTTGCCGTAGCCGAAGGGGTGCCGCCGGTCGGCGGGGCGGCGGCTGCGGCGCAGTGCGGCCAGCAGGAACACCTCGTTCATGCTGTCGGCCACGGAGTGCGCCGCCTCCGAGAGCAGGGCGGGCGAGCCGGCGAGGAGGCCGCCGACCGCCTTGGCGACCGCGATCACCAGGTTGGCCGCCAGCGCCACCAGCACGGTGACACGTGTCCGCCGGTCGGCCTTGCGGCCGCTTGCGCCGTCCCCCTTCCCGGCCGTGTGCTCCTGCGTGTCCCCCACTCCGGTTCCCTCCGTCTTCCCCACCGCGTTGCCGTCCGCTTCCCGCTCCGTCTGCCGATCCGAGGGTGTCGCGCTCACGTCTCGCCGATTGCCCCGGCCGGACGCGGCTCACACTCCCTTGCGAGTGGCTCACCAGTGCCGACGGCGCAAAACGGGGAACGCGTCCACCAGAGCACCCGGACGACGGGTGCGGACGGGTACGACCGGGAGGTGAGGTGCGTGAGTGGTGACGGCGGGGACGGCGGCAACAGCGCGTACGGCAGGAAGGCGTTCAAGCGGTCCAGGAGCCACTTCACGGACCGGATCACCGCGGACGGGCGGGACGGCTGGCCGGTGGAGCCCGGCCGGTACCGCCTGGTGGTCAGCCGTGCCTGCCCGTGGGCGAGCCGGGCGGTGATCTCCCGGCGGCTGCTGGGCCTGGAGGACGCCCTGTCGCTGGCGATCGCCGATCCGATCCAGGACGACCGCAGCTGGCGGTTCACGCTCGACCCGGGCGGCCACGACCCCGTCCTCGGCATCCGGTACCTCGGCGAGGCCTACGACAGGCGGGAGACCGGCTACCCCGGCGGGGTGAGCGTTCCGGCGATCGTGGACGTGCCCAGCGGACGGCTGGTCACCAACGACTACCGGCAGATCACCCTCGACCTGGCGACCGAGTGGTCGGCGCTGCACCGCCCGGGGGCGCCCGACCTGTACCCGCGGGCGCTGCGGGACGAGATCGACACGGTGATGGCGGAGGTCCACGAGGACGTCAACAACGGCGTGTACCGGGCGGGTTTCGCCACCGGCCAGCAGGAGTACGAGACCGCGTGCACGGCCGTGTTCCGGCGGCTGGAGCTGCTCGCGCGGCGGCTCGAGGGACGGCGCTATCTGGTCGGCGACACGATCACGGAGGCGGACATCCGGCTGTTCACCACGCTGGTGCGGTTCGACGCCGTCTACCACGGGCACTTCAAGTGCAACCGCTGGAAGCTGACGGAGAACCGGGTCCTGTGGGCGTACGCCCGCGACCTGTTCCAGACGCCCGGCTTCGGCGACACCGTCGACTTCGACCACATCAAGCGCCACTACCACCAGGTCCACACCGGTATCAATCCCACCGGGATCGTGCCCCTGGGGCCGGACCTGGCCGGGTGGCTCACGCCGCATCACCGGCAGGAGCTGGGCGGCCGGCCCTTCGGCGACGGGACGCCGCCGGGTCCGGTCCGGGACGGGGAGGTGGTCCCGGCGCGAGGCCGCCCCTGAGCGGACGCAGCTCCGTACACCCGCGCATCCGGCGTCCGGCCGGTGCGCTCGACCGCACCCTCACCCCACACCCATCGCACACACGAGGAGACCCACGTGGGCAAGAGCAAGAAGAAGAAACTCCCCCTGGCCTACCAGCCTGTCGGATTCGTGCTGGGCTGGGCGGGCGGCGCGCTGGCGAGCCTGGCCTTCCGCAAGACGTGGAAGGCGCTCCGGCACGAGGACGACGCGCCGGACGCGCTCGACCCGGACCGCGGCTGGGGCGAGATCCTGCTGGCGTCCGCGGTGCAGGGCGCCATCTTCGCCGTGGTGCGCAGTGCCGTGGACCGCGCCGGGGCCAAGGCAGTCGCCCGCTCGACCGGGGTCTGGCCGGCCAAGGACGAGGGCGGCCGGGCCTGACGCGTCGTCGAGGCGGCCGTCCGGACCTCCTCCGCGGGGCCCGGACGGCGCCGCGCCCGGCCGTGGGCGCGGGGTCTGTCGCCCCCGCGCCCACGGCGTGTGCTCCGGGTGACGGACGGCGGCGGACGACGGGCGACGGCTCCGCTCAGCCCTGCTTGGGTGCCGTCGGCGCGACGCGGCGCAGGGTGAAGGAGTGGCCCGCCGGGTCGGCGAACCCCCGCTCCTCGTACGGCCCGGCCGCGTCCTTGGCCTCCAGCGGGCGTCCGCCGAGCCCGACGACTCCGCGCTCCGCCTCGTCCAGGTCCTCCACCACGAAGTCCAGGTGGGCCTGGAGGGAGTTCTCGGGCCGGGGCCAGCTCGGCGGGGTCGCGTTCATGTCGCGCCGGAACGCCATGCGGAAGCCGTCGGCCCCCTTGATCTCCACCCGGTTGGCGGTCGCCTCCGTCTCCTGCGCGCCCAGCAGCACCTTGTAGAACTCGGCGAGTTTCTCGGGCTCGGCACAGTCGAGCACCACGACGCCCGTTTTGACCAGTGCCATGTCTCCTCCGAAGGGTCCGGGGCGCGGAGCCGTTGTGCCGCGCGCCCTGTCATCTTGCGGATATCCCGGCCCGGCGGGTTCAGTCGCTCACCGGCCACCGCCCCGCACGCACCGGACCGCGGCTGTCCGGCCCTCCGGTTCCGCGCCGGGCCGGCACCCGGCTCGGGAGCGCTCCCGCCCGGCACTTCGGTGGACGCGGCGGGTTCAGCGGCCGACGGCGCAGGCGTCCCCGTTGAGCGTGAACCGCGGTGGCGCCGAGGCGTCGCCGGTGTGGTCGGCGAGGTAGCCGAGGGTGACGCTGCCGCCCGGCGGGATCGTGGCGTTGTGCGGGGCGTTGGACGCCGTGATCACGTTGCTTCCCTGGGTGAGGTCGGTGTTCCAGTCGGAGACGACCCGCTGCCCGAGGGCCAGCGGGAATTCCAGGGTCCAGCCGTTCACCGGTGTGCTGCCGGTGTTGGTGACGGTGAGGTCGACCGTCGTGCCGGTGCCCCAGCTCCGCACGGTGCGGTCGATGCGGCAGGTCGGTTCCTCGCGTGCGAACGACACCCGGTGCAGACCGCCGGGCAGGTCGTTGACCACGTAGAACTCCCCGTCCACCGTGGTGCCGATCGACGTCACCTGGGTGGGCATCTCCCCGATCTCGGCCTGCTCGTAGCCGCCGCGGCCGTCGGGGCGCAGTGCCCAGACCGTGGAGGAGCAGTAGTCGGTGGCGATGTACGTGCCGCCGACCAGACCGGCGTACGCCCGTCCGCGGTAGACGTGGCCGCCGATGACCGAACAGCCGCCGGTGTACGGGGAGTACGTGAAGACGGGCTCGGTGTACTCCTCGCCGGGCACGCAGTGGCCGCCCTCGAACTTCTCCAGGCCCTCGCGACAGGACCAGCCGAGGTTCAGCCCGCCCCTGCCGGGCGCAAGGTGGTCGACCTCCTCCCAGCGGCCCTGTCCGACGTCGCCGATCCACAGCGAGCCGTCGGCGCGGTCGAAGGAGAACCGCCAGGGGTTGCGCAGGCCGTACAGCCAGATCTCCGGGCGGGCGCCGGCCCTGCCGGCGAACGGGTTGTCCTCGGGGACGCAGTACGGCAGGTCGCCGCAGGCACGGCTGACGTCGATGCGCAGGATCTTGCCCAGCAGGGTGTCCAGCCGCTGTCCGGCGCGCAGCGGGTCCGCGGAGCCGCCGCCGTCGCCGATGCTCCAGTACAGCTTGCCGTCGGGGCCGAAGGCGAGCTGGCCGCCGTTGTGGTTGCTGTACTCGGCGTGCGGCTGGGAGAGCAGGGGCTCCAGGCGGGACTCGTCGAGCCGGTAGCGGGCGAGGGTGACCGCGCCGTCGGGCAGCGCGGTGTACGCCAGGTACACGTCCTGGCTGCGCGCGAAGTCGGGCGGGAGGGCGACGCCGAGCAGGCCGCGCTCGTTGCCCGATTCGTCGACGGCGGAGGTGATGTCGACCAGCGGGGTGCGGGCCAGGCCGGTGTCCGGGTGGTAGACGCGGACGGTGCCGGGTTTCTCGGTGACGAACAGGCGGCCCGTGCCGTCGTCGGGGGCGGCGAGGGCGGTGGGCCGCCGCAGACCGGAGGCGACCTGGGTGGTGGTCGCGCTGAGCGACGGCAGGGGCACCGTGGAGGTGGTGCCCGCCGGTTCCGTGCGGGGCGGGGCGGTGCCGGTGGCGGCCACGGGCGCCGCCGCGGGCGGCGGCGGGGCGGCCGCGGCCGGCGGGGAGGCCGGCGCGGTCAGCAGCGCGGCGAGCAGGAGGGGACCGGTCCAGCGGCGTCGTAACGACATGTGGGCTCCAGGAGCGAGGACGCGTGCACGGCGGTGGCGCTTCCATGGGCGGCGGGCGCGCCGGGCCCCGGCCCGCCGGCGGTGCCGGTCACGAGCGGCCGTGGCGGAGGGACGGCGGTGCGGGAACCGGCCGGGTGGGGAGCCGGCCGGGCCGAACGGTCGCGGTGCGTCCCCCGGTGCGCCCTGCCGGGACGGTATCGGCTCCCCCCTGCGTCACACCAGGCCCCTGCCGCGGCTTTCGGCCACACCGGCGCTCGCGTACCACGGGCCGGCGGCGGGACGTCCGCGCGGGGTGCCACCGGCGCCCGGCGGACACCCCGGCCGTCCTCGCCCACCCCCGCCGCCCCGTCCGGGCAGGCGCGGACGACGGGTGGCTCCTGCCGCCGGCCTCCGGCCGGACGCCGGAACGCGGGGCGCCGACGCGCGCGGGGAGCGGGTGATCCTACGCGGCGACCGGGGCGCGAGCAGTAATCGAGATCACGACGGACCGCCGTGTAGATCGTTTACGGCCCGGGCAGCCTCGTACCGCTTTTCGATTCGATCTTCGTCTCGCGAAGCAGTGTTCGACAGATGCGGGCGGTCGGACGACCACCCGCGCGCAGGGGCGGGGGCTCTGCGGTCCGTCTCCCGAAAGGAAACCCATGCAGGACGTCCGGTTCGACCTCCCCTTCGACACCCCCGTCAGCGAGCACCTGGCGTACGCGCGTGAGCGCCACCTGCGCTGGGTGCGCGAGAGGGGACTGGTGCGCAGCCAGGCCGGGTTCGAGGAGTACGTGTCCTGGGACCTCGCGCAGGCCGCGGCCCGCACCTACCCGTACGCCTCGGCGGATGACATGGTCATGTTGATGAACTGGTTCTCGCTGGCCTTCCTCTTCGACGACCAGTTCGACGCCGGGCGGCCCGACCGCGCGGACCGCATAGCGGAGGTGGCCCGGGAGCTCATCGTCACCCCGCTGCGCCCGGCGGGCGCCCCGCCGCGGGTGGCCTGTCCCATCACGCTGGCCTGGGCGGAGGTCTGGGAGCAGCTCTCGCGGGGCATGTCGCTGACCTGGCGGACGCGGTTCGCCGCCTCCTGGGGACGGTTCCTGGCGGCGCACTGCGAGGAGGTCGATCTCGCAGCCCGGGGGTTGGCCGGGTCGCTGGGGGTGGCGGAGTACACCGCGTTCCGGCGCCGGACGGTCGGCATCCACCACAGCATCGACGCCGGGGAGCGCAGCCGCGGTTTCGAGGTGCCCGCGCAGGCGATGGCACATCCGCTGATGGAGCGGATGCGGGATCTCGCCGCGGACACCATCGGATTCATGAACGACATCCACTCCTTCGAGCGGGAGCGGCGCCGCGGTGACGGCCACAACCTCATCGCCGTCCTGCGCCGCGAGCGGGGCTGCTCGTGGCAGGAGGCCGCCGACGAGGCGTACCGCATGACGACCGGCTGCCTGCGCGAGTACCTCGACCTGGAGGCCCGCGTGCCGCGCATGTGCGACGAACTGGGGCTCGACGCGGAGCAGCGGGCCCGCGTGGACATGGGCGTGGACGCCATCCGGCACTGGATCAACGGCAATTACGAGTGGGCGCTGACCACCGGCCGCTACGCGGCGGTGAAGGAGGGCCCGGTGGCCACGGCCGAGCTGGCCGGGCGGGGGTCGGTGGACGACCTGCTGACGGTGTGACGCGGGCTGCCGTCCGGCCGGGGCCCCCGGCCGGACGGGCCGGAGCCGGTGCGGCGGCCGGCGTCCCACCGGCCCGCGCGGGCGACGCGCCTACGCGGCGAACTCCACCGGCAGACTGTCCAGGCGGTACTCCCAGGTGGAGGCCGTCGAGGTGAGTTCCTCCGGGGGCACGGCCAGGCGCAGGCCCGGCAGGCGGTGCAGCAGGACGTTGACGGCGGTCTCGATGATGGCCTGGCCGATGTTCTGCCCGGGGCACTCGTGCGGGCCCGCGCTGAAGGCCAGGTGGGACTGGTTGCCCTGGACGGAGACGCCGGCGTCCGGGCGGATCTCCGGGTCGGAGTTGCCTGCCGCCAGGCCGAGCACCAGCAGGTCGCCCTTCCTGATCGGGTGGCCGCCCAGCTCCAGGTCGGCGGTGGCGAACCGCCCCGGCAGCACGGCCAGCGGCGGCCTGTTCCACATCACTTCCTCCACCACCGTGGAGAGGTCCAGCTGGCCGCTGACCAGCCCGGACAGCCAGGAGACGTCGGTGAGGACCAGCTCGAGCACCCGGGCCAGCAGGTTGCTGGTCATGGTGTGGGCGGTGATGAGCACCAGACGCAGGTGGTTGACGATCTCGTCCTCGTCGAGGCCGGCGTGGTGCTCGATGAGCCCGGTGGTGAAGTCGGAGGCCGGCTCCGCGCGTTTGCGGGCGGCCAGTTCGGTGAGGATGCGCACGATGCGCTCGTTGTGCGCGAGCGCGTCCGCGCCGCCCTTGATCACCAGGTTGCTGGACTCGGCCAGCGTGCGCCCCTCCGCCTCGGCGAGCCCGAAGACACGGGTGAGCACCAGCATGGGCAGGTACTCGGCGAAGTCGGTCACCAGGTCGGCACGGCCCGCGCCGGCGAAGGCGTCGATCTGCTTGTGCGCGAAGTGGGTGGCGTGGCGGCGGATGCCCCGGCCGGCGACGGCGCCGAGGTTGTCGGTGACCGCGGCGCGCAGCCGCTGGTGCGGCTCCCCGTCCTGCGAGACGCAGTCGGGCCGCCAGCCCACCATCTGCATCAGGGGGGAGGTCTCGTCGACGCGGCCCTCCCGCCAGTCCCGCCAGATCCGCGAATCCCGGCTGAACTGGAGGGGGTTGTCGAGCACGCGGCGGTTCTCGCGGTAGCCGAGCACCAGCCAGGCGGGGACGTCGCCCTCCAGCAGGACCGGGGCGACGGCGCCGTACTGCTTGCGCAGCCGTGCGTAGAGGCCGTGCGGGTCGGTCGCCGCCTCGGAGCCGTACAGGCGCAGGGCGCCGCCGTGGGCGACGGGGCAGCTTCCGGCGGCGCCGGCGTCGGGTGGGGTCTGGTCGTTCATCGGGGCTCCAGGGCGACGGCCGGACGGTCCTTCAAGTGGCGTATGAGGGTGACGAGCACGTCACGGCTGGAGGCCCGGTCGCGCGCGTCGAACGACACGACCGGGATGTGGGGGGAGATGTCCAGGGCGTCCCGGATCTCCTCGACGGGGTAGTCCCGGGAGTCGGGGAAGACGTTGAGCGCGATGACGAAGGGCACCTTCTGCCGCTCCATCTCCTCGATCGCCCGGAAACTGGACGCCAGCCGCCGGGTGTCGACCAGCACGACTGCGCCCAGCGCGCCCTTGAACAGGCCGTTCCACAGGAACCAGAACCGTTCCTGGCCCGGGGTGCCGAACAGGTAGAGCATCAGCGTGTCGTTGAGGCTGATCTTCCCGAAGTCCAGGCTGACCGTGGTCTGCGCCTTGTCGGCGACGCCGATGAGGTGGTCGACGTCGGCGCTGGCCTGGGTGAGGGTCTCCTCGGTGGTGAGCGGCCTGATGTCGCTGACCGAACGGACCATGGTGGTCTTCCCGGTGCCGAACCCGCCGGCGATCATCACCTTGACCGAGCGGGTGCCGCCGGCCGGGGGCCGGCCGGGCCGGTCAAAGCCGTTCAAGTCCACTGAGTACCTCCTCAAGGAGCGCGAGGTCGGGCCCGCGGCCGGCGTCGTGCGCCGGGATCGGGTCGCGGGCCTCGATGCGGCCCGCCTCCAGCAGGTCCGACAGCAGCACCGCGAGAATGTTGAAGGGCAGGTGGAGGTGGGCGCCGAGTTCGGCCACCGACAGCGGGTCGCGGCAGCGCCGGAGGATCTCCGCGTGTTCGTACTGCATGCCCGGTAAGGGGGTGGTGCGGGCGACCACGAGGGTCGCCACGTCGAGGGTCGACGCCGAACCGCCCGGTCCGCTGCGCCCGCCCGTGAGGACGTAGTAGCGCTCGAGACCGGACGGGTCCGTCGGCCGGCGGGGAGCACTCATCCAGAGTGCTCCTCCAGGCGCGGCGTGGTGCCGAGCAGCTCGCCCATCCTGCGGGCCAGGTCCCTCATCTGGTGCCCGAGCAGGCCCTGGTCCAGGCCCTCGCGGGCGAGGACGCCGAGATACGTCTCGACGCCGGCGCGGACGACGAAGAGGTGGCCGCCGTCGACCTCGATCATCGCCAGCCGCAGCTGTCCCGCGTGGCCGGGGAACTGCTCGGCGACCGGCTGGGCCAGCGCCTGCAGACCGGCCACGACGGCCGCGAAGCGGTCGACGTCGTCGGGGTCCTCGGCTCCGTAGGAGGTGATGGCCTTGCCGTCGCTGGAGGCGACGAGGGCGAAGCGGATTTCCTGGATGCTCTCGACGAGGTCGCGGAGCGCCCAGCTCACGTCGGTTCCCTGGTACGTCATGGCACTAGTCGCTCTCTTCGGTGCGGTGCTCGGTGGACGTGCCACCGGTGGTCGTGTCGCGGTCGCCGGCCCCTCCGGACGCCGCGCCGGGGTCACGGCCGGCGGTGGCGAAGGCGGCGAGGCCGGCGAAGGAGGCGTCCGGCGGGACGGCGAAGACGCTGCTCCGTCCGGGCCGCCCGGCCGGCCGGGACCGGTCGTCGTCGCCGCGGCGGCTCCTGCGCCGGGGCAGTCCGCCGGGGGTGGTGTCCACGGCGGCGTCGGCCGGGACGGTCGCCGGCCCGCCGGCCGGGACGGCCGGGGCGGTCTGCGCCGCACCGGTGGCGGTGGCCGGTGCGGCCGACGGCAGCGGGCTGAAGTACTTGTGCGGTACGACGACCACCACGGAGGTGCCCAGCCACGGGGAGTCGGTGAAGGTGACGCGGATGCCGTAGCGGCGGGCGAGGATGCCGACGACCCGCAGGCCGATGTTGGCATCCTCGGTGATGCCGCCGAGGCCGGCGCCGGGCGCGGTGCCCGCGAGGGCGTGCTCGGCCTCGCGCTTCTTCTCCTCGCTCAGCCCCTTGCCGGAGTCCTGGATCTCGATGCCGACGCCGTTGGGGACCTCCTTGCCGGAGACCAGCACCGGCTCGGTGGGCGGCGAGTAGCGGGCCGCGTTGTCGAGCAGGTGGGCGAAGATCAGCGTGAGGTGGTCCACGAGGCCGCCGTCGACGCCGAGTTCGGGCAGGTGGCGCACCTGGACGCGCTGGAAGTCCTTGATGCGGCCGATGCCGCCGCGCACCACGCTCAGCAGGCGCTGCGGCTCCTGCCACTGCCGGCCGGGACGGTCGGAGCCGCCGAGCACGCCGATGCTGGCGGCCAGGCAGTCGGCGGGGCCGATCGCCTGGTCGAGTTCCATCAGGCCCCGGGCGACGGCGGGCAGCCGCCCGTGCTCGCCCTGCATCTCGTGCAGGCGTCCGCGCAGCTTGCTGGTCAGGACGTGGATGCGGTTGCCGATGCTGATGACGGCCTGTTCCGCGGAGGTCGAACGGTCCAGTTCGCGCTCGACGCCGATCAGGGCGGTGCGCAGCACCTTGCGCAGTTCGGCCTGGAGGTCGGCGCCGACCTTGGCGCACTGCTCGACGGTGGGCAGGATGTCGTCGATGGCGTCGCCGGCGCGCAGCCGGTCCAGCGCCTGGGGCAGCTGCTCGTCGGCCAGCCGGGCCACGGCGGCCAGCTGGTGCGCCAGCCGCTCCCCCGCGGTCTCGGCCTGCTCGGCCAGCCGGGCCTCGTAGGACGCGGCCTGTTCCTGGAACGCCCGGTCCCGCTCGGCCAGCTGCGCTTCGTACGCCGTGACCTGTTCGGCCAGCCGCGTCTCGTACGACCGGCCCTGCTCGGCCAGCTGCGTCTCCCGGGCGGTGCGCTCGGCGGCGAGCTCGCGCTCCAGGCCCGCCACGTGCCGCTGCCACTGCCGCGCGGTCTCCTCCTGCGAGGTGCGGAAGACCTGCTCCGTGCGGCGCAGCCGGGCCTGGGAGCGGAGCAGGAGGCGTACGCAGACGGCGCTGGCCGCCGTCGCCGTGACGCCGGCGACGGCCGCGGTCATCCGCTCCGAGCTCAAAAATGTGGCGGCTACCGTCCCGCCTCCCAGGCCCAGCGGCATCAGCCACCAGCTGTACCAGGCGACAGGGGCCCGCGCCGCAGGTGGCGGAGTGGCGAGTTCCATCTGCATCCTTCGAAGCAACACGATCGATCAGGGGGGCGCGCAAGGGGACCGCACTCATGAGTACGCAGGGCGAGCGGAGCCGTCGCAAACGCGTCAACTCGCAGCGCCGATCGGAACCTTATCGGGTTCGAACGAAAAAGGATCAATCTCGAAGGCCCACGGAAGTGAGGGTTCCGTCACTCTCCGACAGGAGGCGCGGTACCGGCGGATCACCGTGCGGACCAGCGCAGTCGGGAGCACCCGGTACTTGGCCCGATCCTGTCGAATGATGGCAGTCATGCCATTCTCTTGAACGAGCGGACAGAGGCAGGCTGGTACACCATGAGCAACGTGAACACCATGCGAGCCATCAGTCAGGACACCCTCGGCGGCCCCGAGGTCCTCAAGGAGATCAGGCTGGAGCGCCCCACGCCGCGCCCGAACGAGGTGCTGGTCCGGGTGCGCGCCGCCGGCGTCAACCCGACCGACTGGAAGCACCGCGCGAGCGGCGGCTTCCTGGGCGAGCCGCCCTTCGTGCTCGGCTGGGACGTGGCCGGCACGGTCGAGGCGATCGGGATCGGGGTGGCGATGTTCCAGCCGGGTGACGAGGTCTTCGGCATGCTGCCGTACCCGTTCGGCCACGGCTCGCACGCCGAGTACGTCATCGCCCCGGTACGCGCGCTGGCGCACCGGCCGGCCGGGATCGACCACGTCCAGGCGGGCGCGCTGCCGCTGGTGTCGCTGACGGCGTGGCAGGCGCTGGTGGAGCGGGCGGACCTCCGGCCGGGACAGCGGGTGCTGATCCACGCGGCGGCCGGCGGAGTGGGCCACGTGGCCGTGCAGATCGCCAAGGCGCGCGGCGCGCACGTGATCGGTACCGCCAGCGCGGGCAAGCACGACTTCCTGCGCTCCATCGGCGTGGACGAGCCGGTCGACTACCGGGAGACGGACTTCGCCGAGGCCGTGAAGGACGTCGACGTCGTGCTGGACACGATCGGCGGCGACACCGCCGTCCGCTCGTTGCGCGTGCTGCGCCCGGGCGGCGTCGTGGTGTCGATCCTGCCGGGCGGGTCGGACGAGTTCCCCCGGGAGGCCGAACGGCTCGGTGTGCGGGCGGTCGAGATGCTCGTCGACGCGGATCACAGCGGCATGCGGGCGATCGCCGACCTCGTGGAGTCCGGACAGCTGCGCGCCACGATCGCGCAGACCTTCCCGCTGTCCGAGGCCGCCCGGGCGCACGCGCTGGGCGAGACCGGCCGTACGACGGGCAAGATGGTTCTCGTCGTCGACTGACGTCGGGGCCGGTGCCGCGCGCGGCACCGGCCTCACCCCTCCCCTCCCCCGCAGGCCGGACGAGATGTGCCGGTAATTCGAAGACATATGTCAAGCGAGCATGCTCAAATTCCCTCGTTCGGGGGTAACTTGCGGAATGAGGAGGAGCGGTGAGGGTCCGTCCGGTCCCGCCGCCCGGGGAGCAGGCTGGAGGCGATGCCGTCGTGCGGCACCAACCCGCACCGCCCGCCCGGCATCTGCGCGTCCGCCGCGAGCGGGGGTGCACGGTGCTGGAGTTCCACGGCGAGATCGACATCGCCGCGGCGGCGGAGATCGCCCCGCGGCTGGACCGCGAAACCGGCCGGCCGGGTGCCCGGATCGTGCTCGACCTCGGCCGGATCGAGTTCCTCGACTGCTCCGGCCTGCGGCTGCTGTGCCGGGCCCGCCAACGGGTGCTGGACCGCGGCGGGCAACTGCACCTGGTCTGCACCCACGCCCTGACGCTGCGCATCCTGCGCGCCACCGGCCTGGCGCGGCTGCTGCCGCCGCGCCCGACGCTGGAGACGGCCCTGGAGCAGCCGGGGGCCGTGTCCGGGCCGCGTTGAGCGGCCGGGCGGGAGCGGCCGGACGGTGAACGGTCAGGCGGTGGGGGGCCCGTCGAACAGGGCGCTGACGGACTCGCCGTTGTGGATCCGCCGTACGGCTTCCGCCAGCGCGGGCGCGATGGACAGGACCCGGAGCTTGTCCGTGTGGTGGTCGGCCGGGACCGGGACGGTGTTGGTGCACACGATCTCCCGCACGTCCGGCTGCTCGCTCAGCCGTTTGAGCGCGCCCGCCGCGAACAGCCCGTGGGTGCAGGCGACGCGGATCGAACGCGGACCCGCCTCCCGCAGCCGGTCCAGGAGTTCCAGGACGGTGCTGCCCTTGGCGATCTCGTCGTCGAGCACGATGACGTCCCGCCCGGCCACGTCGCCGATCACGGAGGTGATGGTCACCCGGTCGTCGGCGTGGCGCTGTTTGGCGCCCGCGGCCACCTCGGCGCCGATCATCCGGGCGAACGCGGCGGCCTCCTTGGCGTTGCCGAGGTCCGGTGAGACGACGGTGGTGCGGGAGAGGTCGTAGCGCCGGAAGTGGGCGGCCAGTTCGCGCAGCGCGTGCAGGTGGTCGACGGGCACCGAGAAGAAGCCGTGCACCTGCGGCGCGTGCAGCGTCATGGCGAGCACCCGGCTCGCGCCCGCCGTCACCAGCAGGTCCGCGACCAGGCGCCCGCCCAGGGAGATGCGGGGCGCGTCCTTCTTGTCGGAGCGGGCGTAGGAGTAGTGCGGCATGACGACGGTGATGCGGCTCGCCGACGCCCCGCGGGCCGCGTCGCACATCAGCAGCAGCTCGACGAGGTGCTCCTGCACCGGCCGGACCAGCGGCTGGATGAGGAAGACGTCCCGTTCCCGGCAGTTGGCCTGGAGCTGCACCTCCAGGCAGTCGTTGGCGAACCGGCTCACCCGGGTGGGACTGAGCGGGACTCCGAGGTGCGCGCAGACCTCCTCGGCCAGGTCGGGGTGGGCGCTACCGCTGAACACGGCGATGTCTCGCACGAACCGCTCCTCGCGTGATCATGTCGGGCCGGGGCCTCATGGCGCCGGCGCCGCAAACCCGGTCGCGGCGCCTCCGCGCGGGTGCGCCGTGACGGCCGCCGTCCGTGTTCCCTCCCACCCCGGGAACTTTCGCACACGCCGGTTCCCCGGAATCGTCCCGCACATCACGCCACCGGCGCAGGGGCGGGCGGCCCGGCACGCCGAAGGCACGCAGTGGGGCGTGGGGTCCCGCTCCCGGAGGGCCGGGCGACCGGGTGCCGCGGGCGCCGCGCCGGACCGTGCCCGGGCCGTGTGCCTCCGGGCCCAAGTCCCTTGTCTGCGGGGGCACATGCGGGGGCATCCGGACAGGGGAAAGGAGGGCCCTCGCATGACGACTCCCGTCAGGCGCCCGTCCGGGCGGATGCCCGGCTGGGCGAAGGCGCTGGCCGTGTCCGTACTGGTACTCGCCGTCCTGTTCGCCGTCCTCCGGCTGAGCCTGGTCCCCGGCCTGAGGGACGTCTTCGGCACCGAGACCCACGACCGCTCGGGCCCCGCGCTGCTGAAGTCCGTCCGGGACCTCAGCCGCTACGAGGCCGCGTCCGGGAACTTCCAGGTCGTCGTGGACCTGGAGAAGGACACCCCCTACCTGCCGGACGCGGTCCGGGGCACCCGCACCCTGTACATCGGCGCGGGCACGGTCGACGCCTACGTGGACCTCGGCGAGGTCGGCGCGGACGACGTGACGGTGGACGAGGACCGCACGTCGGCCACGCTGCGGCTGCCGCGCGCCGCGCTCGGCACCCCGGCCCTGGACCCCGAGCGCTCCTACGCCGTCTCCAAGCAGCGCGGCCTGCTGGACCGGCTCGGCGACCTGTTCTCGGACAATCCGAACAGCGAACAGGCGGTGCAGAAACTCGCCGCGCGGCACATCGCCGACGCGGCGCGGGACAGCGAGCTCACCGCGCGCGCCGAGAGCAACACCACCGGCATGCTGCAGGGGCTCCTGCACTCCCTGGGCTTCAAGGAGGTGCGGGTGACGTACGGGCCCAAAAGCGGGGCCTGAGCGCGCCGGCCCCCTTCTCACGCAGGCAAGCCGACGACTGGAGGACACCCATGGCCCGTGCACTCCCCTGGCCGCGTTCCCCGCGGCGCCCCCGCGCCGCCGGGGCGAAGGCTCCCGCCCGGCCCGAACGGCGCCCGCTGCCGCTGCCCCTGCGGCTGCTCGCGATGGTGTGCGCGTTCGTGTTCATGGTGGCGTTCGCGGTGGTCCTGGCACGGCTCACCCTGTCCCCCTCCCCCGCCTCGGAGCCACTGACCCACACCAACCTGCACCCGGGCCGCTCGCTGCGGGCGTACCTGGACCAGCCGGCGCTGCGCGACGCCGCCCAGCAGATCGGCGGGAACCTGCTGCTCGGCGTCCCCTTCGGCGTACTGGTCCCGGTCGTCGCCCCGCGGACCCGGGGGGTGCTGCGCGTCCTGCTGCCGGCCGCCTTGGTCATGCTGCTGGTGGAGTCCGCCCAGGGCGCGCTGGTCACCGGGCGGGCCTTCGACGTCGACGACGTCATCCTCAACACCACGGGTGCGCTGGCCGGCTACCTGCTCCTGGGGCGGCGCCTGAGCCGCGCGGTGCACGCGCGCGGGCCCGCGCGGTAGGGCCGCCGACACCCGCCGCCGGTCCGCGCCGGGCTCCGGGGCGGACCGACTCGCGGCGCGGCTGCGGCGCGGGCGGACCCGGGGCCGTCCTGGACCCGGCCGGGGTACCGCCGGACGCCGCTGAAAAGACCGACCGAGTTCCACCGTTCGCTACACAGACCCGCAGGGCTACGTCGCCTGCTGCCGAGATGCGGTCCACAGGACGCGGCAGCGCGTCTGTGTCCCGACCCGGCAGCGATGCCGGTCGAGCTCCCACTCGAGGTACTTGTCGTATGAGCGGGGACGGCGGTCGAGAGCGAGGAGCGGCTCGGGCAGGAACCGGATGCTGTCGGCGGCGTCGAGGCGAGCGGCGAGAGTCTGGCCGTCCAGGTGGTTCTCGACGGAGCGGTAGAGCGAGTTGGCGTAGGCGTCGAGCCGGCCACTGGCGTTCCGGAACGCCTCATCGGCGCCCCGGTGGTCCGGGAACGCCTCGTACCGCCGCGGTGCGCGAAGGGACGGGTGGTCCGGGCGCTTCGGGATCGCCCTCGCCCATGGCCGGGGGCGCACCGGCGGAAGCCGGTGCGCCCCGATGGCGACCGTGGATCGGTCAGGTGTTGTTGCCGCAGCCCCAGACCCACTTGTGGGCGGCGGCGTTGTCGTGCACTTGTTCGTTGTGACCACTGGTGTAACCGCTCGTCCAGTTGAACTTGTAGTCCCCGCCGCGCAGGTTCCACGTGTGGCCCTGTCCCAGGCAGGCGTACGCGCTCCGGTAGTGCTCGTTGTAGTAGATGTTCACCTGGGCGGGGTAGCCACTGGTGCCCAGGTTCTGCACCCAGTCCACCCTGTTCTGGATGTAGTCGGGCCAGTCGACGCTGTTCGCCGAGGAGCGGTAGGTCTGGCCGGTCTCGTCCGCGTAGGCGCAGAACTCACCGGTGTTGCAACCGCCGTCCGCCTGGGCGATGCCGGGCGCGGCGATGATCGCCGCGGCGGCCATGACGGTACCGAGCAGAGCGGCGCGGATCTTTGTCATGGTGTCGTCGTTCCCTTTCGTCGGTTCCTTCGGAAGTGCCGGAGTGTTCGGTCTCACGCGCGATGTCAGCCCCGGCCGACCACATCGCGAGCTGTGGGCAGCGCCTCCAACTGCAGACGCCGGGCCGTGTCGAACGCCGACCGGTGTTCGCGGTACTCGACGTCCCGGTAGTGCTCGTCCAGCCGCTCGGCCGTCGCGGCGAGTCCGCTGGTGCGGGCGCATCGGGCCTCCGCCGTGGCCGCCGCCACGTCCTTCGCCCGGGCTCCGCGGCCCGTGTCCAGGAAGCGGACCCGGCGCAGCTCCGAGGGGTTCTCGGCGGTATGGCCGCGCTGCCTCATGCAGCTCCGCCATGCCGCCAGGTCGGTCCGGAAGTCCGCTTCCCCGGCGACCCGGCCCGCCCGGACGCCCGGCAGGCTGTTCACCATCTGGATCGAGCGGTACCAGGCGCGGACGTCTCCGTAGAGGCCGCGCCAGGCTTCCACGGTGCAGCCCTGGTCGCTGTGGGTGAAGGCCCCGCCCATGGCGACCTCGGCCTTGAGCGGCGCATCGCTCTCCGGCCCGTGGAGGGCCTCGGTGTACGCGGTCTTCCGTGCCGCGGAGAGCCCGTTCAGGTACTTCCTCACCCCCATCTCGTCCCAGCGCCGCTTCTGGCGGTCCTCCAGCTCCCGGCCGTAGCCGTGCTCCGCGGCCCACTCCGCGTCGTCCACCACGTAGGGGAACTCGCGGTAGTCCGGCGAGGGCAGCCGGGGAGCGGGCCAGTAGCGGAAGCCCTGCTCGGCCATGCAGTCCCTGATCAGCAGCTGTTCGGCCTGGTGGAGGACGTCCTTCTCCTCGTCCGTCGGGCTCCGCGGCGGGCCGGAGCCGGTCGGTGCCGGCTTCCCCGCCGGCGCGGGGCCGGCAGTCGTCCCTCCGGCCCCGGCGGTCAGGACGACCACCACCAGCACGCCCGCGCACACCACCGCGCCGAGCGCCCATCCCAGCCGTCCGAGTGCCATCCGGCCTCCCGTGTCCTCTCCGCCCGCGTGTCCCGGGGTGTCAGCACTGGCGGCTGACGTTGCCGGTCTCGTCGCCCTTGAGGTAGATCGCGCTGACATAGCCGACCCCGCCGGCCCGCAGCGGCAGCTCGACCCACTTGTCGTTGGTGTAGCCCTCGGCCGTGACGGTCTGGCCGACCTTCCAGCAGTTCGCCGGGTACGTCTCGTTCGCGTGGACCGTGCTGACCACGCCGCACCCCGTCGACGCGCACGAACGCACGTTGGCCTGCGTCCACGCCGTCACCGTCGTCTGACCTCCCCCGCCGCCGGGTGTGCACGGCACGCCGACGCCCCGGTCGCGGAGGTACGGGACGGGGTCGATGCCGCGTACGGAGGTGGAGGTCGAAGTGCGGACTCGGAGGTGGAGGTGGACGCCGGTGGACTCGCCCTCACTGCCCATCAGGGCGATGCGCTGGCCGGCCGACACCTGCTGCCCGACGCTGACGTCCCGGTGGTACATGTGGCCGTACTCGGTCACCGTGCCATCGGGGTGCAGGATGCGGATCCACTGGCCGTAGCCCTGTGCCGGGCCGGAGGCGATGACCTCGCCCGGGCCGACGGCGTAGATGGGCGTCCCGAGGCTGTTGGCGATGTCGATGCCGTCGTGACCGCTGTGGTACCACTGGGTGACGGTGCCGGCGGCCGGGCAGGCGCCCGTGAAGGCCGCGGCGGCGGACGGGGAGGCGGTGGCCGCGGACGGGGCCGCCTGTCCGGGGGCCGCCGCCATGAGGGGCAGGGACAGGGCGGCGACGGCCGTGAGGCCGGCGCGCAGATGGGATCCGAACAGTCTGAGACGCACGGGTGCTTCCTTTCCCCCTGTGGTTTCTGTACCGCGACGATCACGTCCGCGGAACGACGGCAGGAACGTACGCCGGGGGCGGCGGCCGGAGTCACCCGGAACGTTCCGGAGGGACGGCGGGGCCGCGACCCGGATAGGGGTTGGTACGACACCCACCGACCATTCGACCCCGGGAATCCGTATGAGACCGACCGTCCGCAGGCTCGTCAGGAGCCTGTGCGTCCTGGTGGTGATGGCGAGTCTGCCGCCGGCCACCGCCGTCGCCGCCGGAGTACCGGCCGAGACCGCCGCCGACCGGTCCGTCCGCGGCAGCTGGCGGATCGACCTGACCAGCCGGGACAGTGACCAGCACAACATCGCGCACCGCGCGGGCGGCATCACCGCCGGCAGCGCCGACGTCCGGACGCACTCCGCGCCCGGCGCCTCCTACGCCGTCTACACCTCGCCCGTGCGGAGCCTGGGCCGCCAGGCCTCGGCCTTCACCGTCCGGCAGGAGGCCGAGGTCCCGGCCGGGACGGCCCTGCTGACGGAGGTGCGCGGCAGCAGCCACCCCGACACCTGGACGCAGTGGAGCACGGTCGACCGGGAGGGGAGGGTGCGACTGCCGGAAGCCGTCTCGGTGCTCCAGGTCCGGCTGACGTTCCACGGCCGGCCGGGCAGCGGCGAGGCCCCCTCCGTGTCGGGCCTCGTCGTCCACGCCGACGCCGAGCAGCCCAGGACCGCGCCTGGGACGGGAGCCATGGGGACCGCGGGCGCCACCGCCGTCACCTACCGCCTCTTCGCCACCCGTGAGGGGCTGGTCGGGCACACCACGGCGAACGGCCACGTCATCCAGCCGCGTGACCACTTCGTCGCCCTGCCCTCGCGCCGCATGCTGGCGAGCAACGGCGGCCGCGAGTACCGGGTGCGGCTGTGCTACAAGGGCCGCTGCGAGACGGCACCGGTGTGGGACGTCGGGCCGTGGAACACCCGGGACGACTACTGGAACCCGTCCGCCCAGCGCGAGATGTGGCGCGACCTGCCCCAGGGCACCCCCCAGGCCCAGGCGGCGTACCAGAACGGCTACAACGGCGGCCTGGACGAGTTCGGCCGCCGGGTCGCCAATCCCGCGGGCATCGACGTCGCCGACGGCACCTTCTGGGACGGCCTGGGCATGACCGACAACGACTGGGTGGACGTCACCTTCCAGCCGGAGGACGGCGGGGGCGGTCAGACGACGGTGACGGCGTGGACGCAGGCCAACGTGCGTTCGTGCGCGTCGACGGGGTGCGGCGTGGTCAGCACGGTCCACGCGAACGAGACGTACCCGGCGAACTGCTGGAAGGTCGGCCAGACCGTCACGGCCGAGGGCTACACCAACGACAAGTGGGTCGAGCTGCCGCTGCGGGCCGGCGGGGTCGGCTATGTCAGCGCGATCTACCTCAAGGGCGACGAGACCGGCAACGTCAGCCGCCAGTGCTGACACCCCGGAACATCCCGGAGTCCGCCGGTCGGTCTCCTGAGGCACCGTACGGATCGACCGTCCGGCACGGTGCCGGGCGGACAAGGAGGATCCCCATGCTTCTCCCCCTCGGCAGGCACCCGTCGCGGCCGCCGGTGCGCAGAGCCGTCCGCGCCGTGCTGGCGGTGCTCGCCCTGTTCGGGCTCTGGACGGTCTCCGGGGCGGCCCCGGTGGCCGCCGCGCCCGCGGACGCCGAGGCCGCCGCGGCCCGGCCCGACTTCCGGCTTCCCTTCCCCTGCCAGCAGACCTGGCAGCTGCAGACGTACGCGGGGCACGACCCCGACGACAAGAAGCTCGACATGTACCGCGTCGGCGGGCAGACCCTCGGCGCGCAGGTGGTCGCCTCGGCCGCCGGCACGGTCACCGAGTTCTTCGAGCCCGGCGGTCTCGAAATCAACCACGGCGGCGGGTGGTTCACGGTGTACCTGCACATGGACCGCATCGACGTGCGCCTCGGACAGCAGGTCGCCTCCGGCGCTCCGGTCGGGCGGCTCGGACTGGTGGGGACCTCCGCGGCCCACCTGCACTACGAGCAGCTGTACGACAGCAACGGCGACAACGACGGCGAGACGGACGAGATGGTGTACCCGGTGATCCAGGGCATCGAGTACCACCTCTCCCCCGCCGGGCCGTTCCCCCACGTCACCAGCACCAACGCATGCGACGGCGGGGGCGTCGAACCGGCCAGGTACTGGGTGGACACCTTCGCCGACGCCACCGGCTACGCGTACGTCGACTGCGTCGGCGACGGCAGTCCGCGCTGCGCCCCCCAGGGCAGGCTGTTCGCGGGCACCAACTACGTCCTGTGCAAGAAGTGGGGTGAGGAGGTGCGGGTCGGCGGCTCGTACAACCACTGGTGGCTGCTCACCGACCTCGACGAGGTTGCACCGGGCGGCACGGGCCGCGCCTACGTCTCCGCTTACCACCTCCAGCGCTGGGGGAACGACGAGGCGAGGGACAACGACGGGCGCGACATCAAGCTGTGCCCGTGACACCGAGCCGTGCCGGCGTCAGCCCTGGGACGGCCCTACCGGGCACTCCGGGAGCGGCGGGCGGTCCTTGGTCCGTACGGCCGGCAGCCAGGCCGTGCTCCGGGGCTCCCCGGCCGGGAGGCGGACCCGGAACCACCGTACCGAGCGCGCGCCCGTCTCGTCGATGACCGGAACGCCCCGTGCCACCTGGCAGTCGGCGGCCAGGGCATCACCGTGCCAGACCCTGGTCGCCACGACGTTGTCGGCGGTGTACGGCTCCAGGGGATCGATCGCCAGACCGAGACTGCACAGTTCGTCCCGGTTGCCGCGCACGCGGCACTGCTCCTCGGTGTTGAACACCTCGACGCGTGCGCTCGTCCCGCTCCCCGCCGCCGGCCCGTCCCGTCCGGGCACGGCGACGCCGGTGCGGGCGGACCGGTCCACCCCGCCGGGCTGGGGCCAGCCGGCGCCCACGCCGCACACCACGGCGGCCAGGGTGGCGGCCAGCATGGCGTGCCTGCCCCGGCGCGCCGGGTACCGCGCGGGCAGTTCCCGCCCGGCCCGGATGCGGGCCAGCAGGCTCTCGGCGGTGTGCACGGCACGGTCGACGGGGTCCGGAGTGAGGCAGTCGGCCGCCAGGCCGCGCCAGAAGGGCGGTACGCGCGGGTCCATGCGCAGCGGTGTGCGCCCGGTGGCGTACTCCTGGGCGGTGGCGGCGCGGGCCGTCGCCGTGGTGCCGGGGAACGGCGAGGCGCCCCCGGTGAACACCTGGTGGATCATGATGCCCAGCGCCCAGACGTCGGTGCTCTGCCGTATCTGCACGCCCCGCTCCCCGAGCGGTGCCCGCCAGCGCTCCGGCGGCAGGTAGTCGGGGGTGCCCAGGGGCGGGATGTAGGCGTGGGTGCCGTCCAGTTCCACCGAGAGGCCGAAGTCCGACAGCCGCACGGATCCGTCCGCCATGATCAGGATGTTGTCGGGCTTGAGGTCCCCGTGCACCCAGCCGAGGCCGTGCAGATGTGCCAGTCCCTCGCAGATTTCGGTGAGGAGCCGCTCCCCCTCCCGTACCGGCAGCGGCGGCCGCCCGGAACCGGGGGGGTTCTCGAGCCGGTCGCGCAGACTGTGCTCGGCCCGTTCCATCACGAGCACCACGGCTCCGTCGAGGGCGGGGCTGGCGGGGTCGCTGAGGGTCATGGAGTCCAGCACCCGGATCAGCCGGGGGTGCCGGGCGCGCCGGCCGAGTTCGGCTTCGCGCCGGGCCGTCTCCACCAGGCCGCGCGCCTGGCGCGGTGCCAGTCCCGCCGTGGGCAGGAACTTGAGCGCGACCTCCGCCGGTCCGCCGGCGTCGTCCGGTCCGCCGGCGGACCGGCCCGCGTACACCGTCCCCCAGCCGCCGGCCCCGATCAGGCCGGCGGCCTCCCAGGCGCCGACCCGGTAGCCGCGCGGGACCACCTCCACCGACCCGCCGCTCACCGGCTCACCGTCTCGGGCAGGTGGCGGGACGGCCTCCTGGACGGCAGGAGCCCCAGATGCTCCTCGCGTACGAGCCCGAAGCGCAGGGCGAGCCCCACGATCGCCTCCCGCTTTCCGTTGCGCCGCCCGCCCGGGCCGGGGCCGGCGCTCCCCGGGGCGACGATCCGCAGCTTCTCCTCCGCCAGGTAGTCGATGTGGGAGCTGACCGCCCGGGTGGTCAGCCGGCCGCAGGCCGGGTGGCTCCGCAGCCGCTCGACGATCTGTGGTGTGGTCGCCACCGCCACCGCCGACTCGTCGCGCAGTCGGGGTTCGCAGAGCGCGACCAGGACCAGGAAGTACGTGGAGGTCTCGTCCAGGGAGAAGGCGCTGAGCGTGTCGGTGCCCGCCAGACCCGTCAGCCCGCTCGTACCGAGGTACACGTGGTCGGGGGCGAACACCTGAAAGCTCACGGCACGTCCCTGGGTGGGCAGGACGACACGCGCGAACTCGAAGGGGACGGGCGCTCCGGCCCGGCCCGGCGGCACCCTGAAGTACTCGCCCGCTCCCTCCGGGTTCTCCACCAGGTAGCTCCGGGTCGCGCTGAGGTTGCTCAGCTGCCAGTGGTCCTCCGTCACCCGGATCTCCCCCGCGAGCCGGGACACCGCGGGGTGGGACAGCCGCAGTTCGACCGGGACGGACGCGGAACCGCGCCCGAAACGCGCCATGTCCCCCGGGCCGAGCCGGAGGCTCACCGGTCCGGGGGCGGTTCCCTCCTCGTCCGAGGGCAGGTGGACCAGTACACCGCTCATCGTCTCCTCCTCCCCCGCCCGCTGCCCCACGCACACGGACGGAACGCCCCGGGGCCGGGCAGGACCGGGCCGCTGCGGGGCGGACTTCTCGTTCGACTGGTTGGCGGCCGACCACCGCGCCGGCGGGCGGGTCATAGTGCCGCCCGTCCCGGGCCGGCGACCCCCTCGTCGGGGCGGGCCGGGGAACGGCACGGCGGGCCGAGGTGCGCGGACCGGGTCCGCTCGGGCGGCGGACGGGGAGGGCGGTTCCCCGCGGCGGAACGGCCTTCAGGACAGACCTGTCTCCAGGATGCGCCGTACGCCCCTTCCCCTGGGACTCCGTGCGCCGGTAAACCGGCGGTGCACTGGTGATGGCGTACCGACCACGGTCAAGCTCACCCCCGTCCGTGTCTCCCTCAGGAGCCTGCGCCATATGAGCGCGCCACCCGCACCGGGCGGTCAACCCGGTCACCGGGGCAGCGAGCAGAACATTCGCACAACTGCGCCTCCGGTGTCACCGAACACCGGTGTGCGGAATCCCATCCGGTCGATAATGAGATTCTTATCGTTACCGGAGAAGAGGGGTGGCCATGGTCGGCACGGGCTCCGGGAGGCCGACGGAACCGAGCATCCACCAGCTGCGCCTGTTCCTGGTGCTGGCCGAGGAGCTTCACTTCGGCCGTGCCGCCACGCGCCTGTTCATCACCCAGTCCGCGCTGAGCCAGCAGATCCGGGACATGGAGAGGCGGCTCGGGGTGCGGCTGTTCGAACGCACCAGCCGGTCCGTCGTCCTTACCGCGGCCGGACAGGCACTGCGCGCCGAGGCCCGAACGGCGGTCGGCGCCACCGACCGGATGCGGCGGATCGCCGACGCGCAGGCGCGCCGGCTCTCGGGCCGGCTCGTCGTGGGGACCATCGGCGCCGAGGCCGCCATGCCCCACACCCGCGCCGTCCTGCGGACCCTGCGCGACCGGCACCCCGGGGTGATACCGGAGGTGCGCAGCTTCAACTTCGTCGACCACATCGCCGCCCTGGTCCGGCAGGAGGCCGACGTGACCTTCCTGCGGCCCCCCGTCCCGGCCTGCATAGAGGTGCATCACCTCGCCGAGGAGCCCCGCGTGGCGTGCCTGCCGGCCGACGACCCCCTGTCCGCCCTGCCCCGCCTCACACTGGCCCAGCTCGCCGACCGCACCGTGGCCGACGTACCCGAGCAGGTGCCGCGGGTGTGGTGGGATTTCTGGGCGGTGGATCCGCGCCCCGACGGCAGTCCCGTGCGGTACGGGCCGGTCGCCACCGACATGGAGTCCCTGCTCCACATCGTGGCCAGCGGAGCGGCGATGTGCTTCCTCCCGGCGGCCGCCCGGGACTTCTTCCCCCGCCCCGACATCCGGTACGTCGACGTCACCGGTCTCGCGCCTTCCGTCTCGGCCCTGGCCTGGCTGGCCGAAAGACGTGCCGAACCCACCATCGCCGCCATCCGGCAGGTGGCCTCCGCGCAACCTCGTTGTCAGCCAGCGGAGTTGACGTCGCCGCAGAGGTAGTACGACTGGTCGGCGTGGGCGGCCTGCAGACCGTGTGGACGGCGTGGCGGCCGCGGCGGCCCGAAGCGTCCACACCGATCGGGGTCGTGGGGCCGGTGCGGATGTTCCTGACCTCGTTCACCGGCTCTAGGCCGCTCCAGCGCAGCCGCTGGGCCTTCGGGCCGAGGCCCTGCCTGGTGCCTTACAAGTCATCTCATTTGGCGAGGCGGCGGTAGCAGATGAGGGTGCAGGCGATGCTGGTGAAGGCCAAGAAGTGATCGGCTTTGCGCTCGTAGCGGCGGTGGAGGCGACGGCAGCCGGCCAGCCAGGACACCGTTCGCTCCACCACCCAGCGATAGCGGCCCAGCCGGGCGGAGGAGTCGACGCCCTTGCGGGCGATGCGGTGGCGGATGCCGCGAAGGCGGAGCCATCTCCGCAGGTGGGCGTAGTCGTAGCCCTTGTCTCCGTAGAGCTTGCCGGGCCTGCGGCGGCGTCGCCCGCGGCGTGACCGGATGGGCGGGATACCGCGCACGAGCGGGATGAGGGCCTGGCTGTCGTGGGTGTTGGCTCCGGAGACGCCGACCGAGAGGGGCAGACCATTCCGGTCGGTGATCAAGTGGATCTTCGAGCCGTACTTGCCCCGATCGACAGGATTCGGGCCGGTCAGCTCCCCCTTTTCATCGCCCGCATGTTCACCGAGTCGATCGCGCAGCGGGTCCAGTCCAGCTCACCCCGGGCGCCGAGCTCGTCCAGTACCAGGCGGTGCAGCCTGGCCCACACCCGCGCCCGGCTCCACTCGGCGAACCGCCGGTGCGCGGTCGCCCCGGACGGTCCGAACGACGCCGACGGCAGCTGCTGCCAGGTACATCCCGAGGTGGCCACGAAGATGATCGCGGCCAGCACCTCCCGGTCACCGTGACGGCGGCGGCCGCCGCCCTGCGGCCGGGTCGGAGCAGGCGGCACCACCCGCTGGAACAGCTCCCACAGCTCATCCGGCACCAGACGTTCCACGATCGTCACGCCCGCAGACTACCGACTACGCCAAATGAGATGGGTTGTTAGGCGGTGTCATCAAATGTCACGCTCACATCAGCAGCGATGCGGGAGTGACGGCTGCTTGGTAGGACTTGGCAGTCTTGTCGTGGCGGGTGGCGATGCCGCGCCACTGCTTGAGGCGGTTGAAGCACCGCTCGACGACGTTGCGCCGCTCGTAGACCTGCTTGTCGAAGGCCGGTGGACGTCCGCCACGGCTGCCGCGTCGGAGCCGGTTGCGGAGCTGGTCGGACCGTTCCGGGATGGTGTGCCGGATGTTGCGTCGCCGCAGCCAGGTGCGTATGGCCTTGGAGCTGTAGCCCTTGTCGCCGATGACGTGATCGAGGCGGACCCGGGGCCGTCCTGGGCCCGGCCGGGGCACCCGGATCGCCTCCATCACGGCGGTGAACCGGGTGCAGTCGTTGGTGTTCCCGCCGGTGACGGTGAAGGCGAACGGGCGGTCGGCGCCGTCGCAGGCCAGGTGGATCTTGCTGGTCAGGCCGCCTCTGGACCGGCCGAGTCCCGGGGTGCGAAGCCCCCCTTTTTTCGCGCTCCGGCCGCGTGTGGGTGGGCCCGGACGATCGTGGAGTCGACCGACACCAGCCACTGGATGTCCCCGGCCGCGTCGGCCCTGGCCTGGGCGGCTCGGAGCATCCGCTCGAAGGTGCCGTCCTTGGCCCATCGGCGGAAGCGGGTGTGCAGCGTCGCCCAGGAGCCGTATCGCTCGGGCACGTCCCGCCAGGCCGTGCCGGTCCGGACCTTTCACACGATCCCGTTCAGGGCCGTCCGGTCGTGCAGCCGTCTGCGGCCCCGCCCGGACCGGGGCAGCAGCGGCTGCACGAAGGCCCACTCGGCATCGGACAGTTCATGGCGGCGTATCACCCGACCATGATCCCCGATCGAAGATCATTTGACGACAGAACCTGACGAAGCACTTCTAGTGCCGGGTCCAGGTGAACTTGTCGCCGCCCACCCAGCGGATCACCTCGGGATCGTCCAGGTCGTGGACCGTGATGCCGTACGAGGCGGCGGCCTCCAGGACGTCGATGACGGTCCTCGCCTCACCGACCACCTGACCGTCGATCTCGACGATCCGGAACGGCGGGCTGTCCGGCTGTACCCCGAGCACCACGATCCTCGGACGGGTGATGTACGGGCTCGCGATTTCGGTCATACAGAGAGCGTAGAACGCGATGCACCCGGATGGTCGATTCGCGCCATTGGCGCAGAAGGCCGGGTGCCGCCGTCTCGATCGTGCCCGGCGTGGCCGGGCGGCCGGACGCACTCTCGCCGCGTCCGCGGGGCACCTGCCCACCGAGCGCCGCCACCGGGCCGTACGCCCCGTTCCCCCGCGTGCGCCGGCCCCCGCCCGTGCGGGACGCGCCGGCGCCCCGGCGATGAAAGCCGCAGGCCGGGGCGGTCGCAGGAGCCGGTACGCGGTCGCACGGCGGTCCGCTCAGGGGCGCCGCCAGTCGTCGCCGGTCAGGTGGGATCCGGCCATCGGGCCCATCCGCAGCATGCCGCCGTCCACGCTCCAGGAGGCTCCGGTGACGTACGAGGCGTCGGGCCCGGCGAGGAAGGCGATCACCGCGGCGACCTCGCGGGCGTCGCCGGGCCGCCCGAGCGGCACGCCGGGCCGGCGCTCGGTGTGCGGGTCGGTGTCCTCCTGGCCGGTCATGGGGGTGGCGATCTCACCGGGGGCGACCGCGTTGACGGTGATGCCGTGCTCGGCGAGCTCGATCGCCATGACCTGCGTGAGCAGCCCGAGGCCCCCCTTGGCCGCGCAGTACGGGGCGGCGCCCACCCGCGGCTGGTGCTCGTGGACGGAGGTGACGTTGACGATCCGGCCGCCGCCACCCTGCCGGATCATGTGCCGCGCCGCCCGCTGCCCGCACAGGAAGGGCCCGGCCAGGTCGACGTCGAGGACGTGGCGCAGGTCGTCCAGGCTCAGGTCGAGGAAGGGCGTCGCCGTGCCCGTCCCGGCGTTGTTGACCAGGACGTCGATGCGGCCGAGCCGCTCGCACAGCTCGTCGACGGTGTCCGCGGCCTGCGGCAGCCGGGTCAGGTCCATCCGGGCGGTCTCGGCCCGCCGCCCCAGGGCGCGGACCTCCTCGGCGGTCCGTTCGGCGCCCTTCTCGTCGGTGTGCCAGGTGATGCCGACGTCCATCCCCGCCTCGGCCAGGCGGACGGCGGTGGCGCGGCCGATCCCGGAATCGGAACCGGTGACGACGGCCACCTTGGGGGCGGATGCGGTGGGGGTGGACACGTGTGCCCTCCTCGTCGGTGCGGAAAGCGTGACGGGGCATCGCAGTACCCGGGTGGGGCACCGGCAAACCGCGGCGCCCGCGTGCGGGTGCCGGCCGGAGTGACGGGCCGCCGAGGTGGTACCCGCCGCGGGAGCGACACGTGAGAACGCGAGAACCAGGAAAGGAACCGGTGCATGGAACGGGCAGCCGTGTTCGACGTCGACGGGACCCTCGTCGACACCAATCACCTGCATGTCGTGGCGTGGTGGGAGGCGTTCCGGCAGGCCGGTCACCGGGTGCCCATGCACGCCGTCCACCGGGCCGTGGGCCTGCCCTCCGCGGACCTCGTCGGCCACCTGCTCGGCGACGACCGCGACAAGGACCAGGACGCCGCACTGAGCGCCGCGCACAAGGCGCTGTACGGGCAGTACTTCGACCGGCTGCCCGCCCTGCCGGCCGCCGGGGACCTGCTGCGGCGCCTGGCCGGCGACGGCTGGAAGGTGGTGCTGGCCACCTCCGCGAGCGGCGCGGAGCTGGACGCGCTGCGCCGGGCCCTGGACGCCGACGACGCGATCACCGCGACCGCCAGCGCCGACGACGTCGACGCGGGCAAACCCGCGCCGGAACCGGTGGAGCACGCTCTGGAACTGGCCGGGGTCTCCGCCGAGCGGGCGGTCTTCGTCGGCGACACCGTCTGGGACATGCGCGCGGGCAGCCGGGCCGGGGTGCGCTGCGTGGGCGTCCTGTGCGGCGGCGTCCCCCGCGCCGACCTGGAGGAGGCGGGCGCGGACGCGGTCTACGCCGATCCCGCGCACCTGCTGGCCTCCCTCGCGGACAGCCCGCTGGCATGAAACACCCGGTCGCGCGGATACCCGGCAGCACATGACACGTCTGAGGGAAGCGGTGGGACGTACGGCCCGGGCCGTACGGCGGACGGCCCGAGGGGCCGGGACACGAAACGGCGCGGTACGGCGCCGGAGGAACGCCGGTGGGGCATCGGCCGGCGGTGGCCGGCCCGCGGACACCCGGCCACCGGGTCCCCGGCGGACCGCCGCCGGGCCCGTCGGCGCCCGGCCGGATGACGCCCCCGCCGCGGCGGACCAGGCGTCCACCGGCGCCCGCACCGCGGAGATCCGGGCGGAGGAGGACCGGTCCGCCGGCGAGGGCGCCCGGCGGGCGTGGCCGCGCGGTCTCCGGGAGGTGGTCCGGGGCGCCCGGCCGGCGAAGACGGTGCGGCGGGAGGCGACCGCCGTAGCCCGGGCCGCCCGGGCCGCCTGGAGCGGGCCGGGCCGGGAGCGCGACCTGGCCGTGCAGTCGTTGAAGGCGGCGGGGGCGGGGCTGCTCGCCTGGTGCGTCGCCCAGGTCTGGATGGGCGACCCGATGGCGCTGATGGCGCCGTGGGTGGCGGTGGTGCTGGTGCAGGCCACCGTGTACAGCTCGGTCCGGCAGGCGACGCAGCTGTTCACGGCGATGTGCCTGGGCACGCTGGTGGCGTCGGGGGCCCAGGCGGTCACCGACGACACCACGGTGGCGCTCGTGCTGTGCCTGCCCTTGCTGATGCTGCTCGCCAACTGGCAGCGCTTCGGCGGGCAGGGCGTCTACGCGGCCACGACGGCGGTGTTCACCCTGGCCTCCGGTGCCGTCTCCGCCGCCGCGGTCGGGCACCGGGTCGGGCAGGCGGCGCTCGGCGCGGTCATCGGCGTCGCCGTCAACGCGCTGGTGCTGCCGCCGATCCACCTGCGCGACGTACGGGAGAACCTCACGGCGCTCGCCCGGGAGGCGGGCGACGTCCTGCACTCCCTCGCCGCCGACCTGCGGGACTGCGCGTGGGACGCGCAGACCGCCGTCGGCTGGTCGAGCGCCGCCGCGCGGCTGCAGCACCGCCTCGACGCGCTGCACTCGGCGCGCGGCTGGAGCCAGGAGAGCCTGCGGCTGACGTACGGTCCGCTGCGCGCCCTGCACCGCGTTCCCGTGGCGGCGCCGCCCGAGCAGGAGGACCAGCGGTGGGACAGGGTGACCGGGCACGTGACGGCGCTGATCCGGACGCTGACGGTGGCGGCCGACGAGAACCGGACGCCGGCCCCGCCCGAGGGGCCGGTGCTGGAGCGCTACGCGCGGCTGCTGGAGCTGATCGGGGACGCCTGTCACGCGGAGGCCGGCCGGCTGCAGGGCGAGGAGCCGGACACCGCCGCCGAGATCCCGGCCGAGGCGGCGCTGGAGGAACTGCACCTGCGGCTGCAGGAGGGACTGCGGGAACACGCCGGGCAGGAGGCGGCGCGGGCCGCGGTCCTGGGCACGCTGCTGCTCCAGGCGGAGAACCTGTGGGCGGAGACCGTTCCGGACGGCCGGGACGGCCGGGAGGACCGGGAGGACGGGAAAAAACGGGGTCACCAAGGCGAGTGACGCAGATCACCGCAGAACGGGACGGAACGCGGAACACCCGCAGGGTCCTCCCCGTTGAACGGGGCGTGGGTACGGATGGGACAGTGTCCCCGGGCCTCACCCATCGCCCACAGGGAAGATCGTTCGGCTGAAGCCCTGTGGAGCCTTTCGCCGAGAGGCGACCGCCATCCGTACCCCGCCCCAGACCGCCCCGACCGCGATCCCCCCGTCCGGTCGGGGCTCTTCCTTTTCCGGCGGTCCCTCTCCCGCGGTCCGCCCGGCGCCGCCCGCCCCGCCGCCGCGCGTGGACCCGGGGCGAGGGTTACCCGGGCGGCCTTCGTCCCACCCGACGGCCGAGGGGAGCGAGCAGCGCCGGATCTTCGGCGGGTGTTTCCTGCCGGGGCCGGTGGCCCGCCCCGGACTGCTGCCCCTCCTGCCGGACGTGCCCGGGCTGCGGGCGCAGGTACTGCACACCGACGACGCGGCGAACGCCTGCCGGCTCGCCGTGCGCTCCGACGTCCGCGGCGCCTTCAACCTGGCGGCCGATCCCCCGGTCGACGCCGGCCTGCTGGGCGAGATGCTCGGGACCCGCCGGGTGCGGCTGCCCCGCTCCGCGGCGCGCTCTGCGATCGCCGCCGCGCGGGGGCTGCGGCTGCTGCCGGCCTCGCCGCGCCTGTTCGACGCGGTACTGCGACTGCCCCTGCTGGACTGCACGCGCGCGCGTGCCGATCTCGGCTGGCGGCCCGAGCGGACGGCCACCGAGGTGCTGCGGGAGTTCCTGCAGGGTCTGCGGGAGGGGGCGGGAGCGCGGACGGAGCCGTTGCGGGGGCGCAAGGTCGGCTGACCGCCGCCCCGCGCCCCCCACCCCGCGCGGGGCCCGCGGTCAGTCCGACGGCTCGTCGGGTACGGGGTGTTCGGAGGGGACGGCGCCCGAGCGGGGCGCTCCCCTGCGGCCCGTTCCCGCCTCGTCCGTGTCGGGTACGTCGGCGGATCCGGTGGCGTGGGCATCCCGGCCGTCCGCGCGGGCGTCGTCCCCGTCGGTGTCCTCCCGGGAGCCCGTGGCGTCCGGGGCGACCTCCCACGGGTCCTCACCGGCGTCGGCCTGCTGGTCCGGCATGTCCCGCGGCACGGGGGCACCGTTCCCGTCGGGTCCTCCGGGGCGATGGTCGGTCACAACACACTCCCTTGCTGTCGACTCCCGTCGTCCGAGCGCCCTCGGGTACCTCCGTTCCGGCCGGTGAAACGCCGGAGCGGCCGCGGTGACCCGTCCGGGTCGCGGGTGTCCGCGGCGGGCCGCCTGGTGCGGCTCCCTCCGGGAGGCGGGCACCGCCCGGCGGCCCGTCCCGTCATCCGGCGGCGTACACGTCCTCCACGTACCGCCCGGCCGCGATCAGCCCCTCCAGCCACTCCCCGGCCGCCGCCTCGCCGGCGTCGGGCGTGTGCTTGCGGTGGAGCGCGCGGAACGCCTCCCGCACGCCGGGTGCCATCCGCGCGCCGTCGCCGCAGACGAGGACACGGGCGCCCGCGGCCAGCAGGGCCCACACCTCCTCGGCCTCGGCGGCGATGCGGTGCTGCACGAAGGCGGCACCGCGTTCGGGGGCCGCGCTGAAGGCGGGCCGCAGCGAGACGGCTCCGGCGGCCTCGGCGGCACGGAGTTCGTCGGCGTGCAGGAAGTCGGCGTCGGGGGCGTCGCAGCCGAAGTAGAGGAGGGCGGGGGCGAGCGGGGCGCCCGCGGCGAGGGCCGCCACGCGGTCGGCGATCACCCCGCGGAAGGGGGCCAGACCGGTGCCCGCGGCGACCATGACGACCGGCGCGGAGCTGCCGGCGTCGATGCCGGCGCGGAAGGCCTCCCGGCACGGCTGGACGCGGGCGTAGACCGTGTCGCCGGGCCGGACGGCGGCCAGGTGACCGGATCCGGTGCCGCGGTAGACCCCCTTGCCGGAGCGGGCCGGGGCCTGGAGGACGGAGACCATCAGATCCGCGTGGCCGGGGCTGACGGCGGGTGAGGAGGAGATGGAGTAGTGACGGGGCCGCAAGGGGGTGAGGAGCTCCAGGAGCGCCGGCCAGTCCAGGGCGCCGCGCAGGGCGGGATGGTCCTCGAAGAGTTCCACCAGTGTGCGGGGGTCGTCGGTGAGGGCGGCGAGGGCCGCGCGTTCGGGCGGGCAGGGGTTGGCGGCGGCGAGCGCGGCGAGCCGGTCGGGGGTGGGGCGCTCCTGGAGTTCCACGTGATGGGTGAGCAGCTCACGCACCGTCAGGGGGCGGTCCACCGCGAAGCCGTCGCGGCGGGGCCGGGCGGGACGGATGTCCAGCACGGCACCGGGGTCGACGCCGAACGCCGCGGTGGCACGGTCGACGAGGGCCGGGTCGTTGGCGGGGAGCACGGTGAGGTGGTCGGCCGTGCGGTAGGTGACGCCCTCGGGCAGGGCCACACGGACGAACCGCTTGCGGCGGGGGTGGCCGGGGGCGGTCAGGTCACGGGCCTCGGTGACCGTCATCGGCACCAGGCCGTGCCGCTCGGCGAGGGCGTCCAGGGGGCCGCCGGTCAGGGTGCGGACCTCGTAGGCCCTGGCCGCCGCGGTGGCCGGGGCGGTCGCCTCCGGGTCGCCGTGGCGCTCCAGCAGGGCGGTGCGCAGCCGGGCGGTGAAGTCGCGGACGGTGCCGGTGAGATCGCCGGAGGCGTCGGCGGCGGTGCGCTCCAGCAGCCGGGTGGCGCCGAGGGCGGCGAGGCGGTCGTCGATGCGGGTGGGGACGTGCTGGTAGGTCGCGGCCCAGTTGCGGTCGCCGACGCCCAGCACCGCGTACGTCACGCCGGACAGGTCCGCGGCGCCCTCCTCCAGCCAGGCGGCGAAGGCGGTGGCGTCGTCGGTGGGGCGGCCGTTGTAGGAGGCGGCCGTGATGATCACGGGGCGGTCGGCGGGCAGGCCGCCCGCGTACGCGTCCAGCGGCGCGACCTCGGTCACGCAGCCGAGCGCGGCGGCCTCGTCGGCGAGCCGGGCGGCGAACTCGCGGCAGGTGCCGTAGTTGCTGCCGTGCAGGAACAGCGCGCCGGTGCCGGAGCGGACGCGGGCGGGCGGGGCGGCGTCCGCCGTGCCGGCCGCGGCCCGGGTGCGGGCGGGGCCGGTGGCCGCTCCGGGGAGCGGGGTGTGGACGCGGTCGGCGGGGGTGCGCGGGGTCAGGGTGAGGGTGAAGCCCTCGGGCTTGAGGGTGAGGGTCTCCTTCACGTTCAGCCGGTAGTCGGCGTGGTCGTGCAGCCGGTAGCGGTGCACCAGCATCGCCAGCAGCATGGTCGCCTCGTGGAGCGCGAACTGCCGTCCGATGCAGGCGCGTTCCCCCGTGCCGAACGGCTTGAAGGCGTGCACCGGACGCGCCGCCTCCGCCTCGGCGGTGAAGCGGGAGGGGTCGAACAGCTCGGGGTTGTCGCCCCAGACGGGCTGCCGGTGCAGCATCGGCGTGAGCACGGTGACGCCCTGCCCGGCGCGCAGCGGGATGCGCCCGCCGAGGAGGGTGTCCTGAAGGGCGTGGCGGCTGAACGCGGCGGCCGTCGGCCACAGGCGCAGCGCCTCGTTGAGGACCTGGCGGGTGTAGGTCAGCCGGCCGACCTCGTCGTACGTCGGCTCGGGGTCGGCCTGGTCGCCCCACACCTCGTCCACCTCGCGCTGGACGAGCTGGAGCACGGCCGGGTGCTTGACGAGGTGGTACAGCGCGAAGGACATCGCGCCGGACGTCGTCTCGTGGCCGGCGATGAGGAAGGTGATGACCTGGTTGCGGATGTTGGCGGCGTCCAGCGTGGTGCCGTCGGCGGGGTGCCCGGCGGTGAGCATCAGGCCGAGCAGGTCCTGTGCCGCGCTCTGGTCGGTGCCGGTGCGGGCGGCGATGACGTCGTCGACGACCTGGGCGAGGTAGGCGGCGTCGGCGCGGAAGGCCTCGTCGGCCGCGGTGTGGTCCTGTCCCGGGACGCGGGCCAGGCGGGTCATGCTCCATTCCAGGCAGCGGACCATCGAGGCGACGAAGGGGTGGGGTTCGTCGCGGGCGAAGGAGCCGAAGTCGTAGCCGAAGCCGGCCAGGCCGATGGTGTCCAGGGTCATCCGGGTCATGTCGTCGGGGACGTCCACCGGCCGCCCGGCGCGGGCGGCGCGGTCCCAGCTGTCGACGAGTCGGCGGGCCACGGCCAGCATCACGGGGTGGTAGGTGCGCATCGAGCCGAGCGCGAAGGCGGGCATGAGGATGTCGTGCGCCTTGGCCCAGTTCGGCTCGTCGTTGTACGCGGTGAACAGGCCGTCGGCGGCGAACTCCCGGACGTTCTCCAGCGCGGGCCCGACGTGCTTGGCGAACCGCTCGTCGTCGGCGAGCTCGGTGACGAGGCCGAGGTCGGCGACGAAGAGCGTGTCCCGCCCGTGCAGCCGCCGCACCAGTACCGGGCCGTGCTCCCGCATCAGGCCCATGGCCTGCTGGATCGGGGTGCGGCCGGGGCCGGTGGCGGAGATGTCGACGACGGGGACGTCGGGGCCGGCGCCTGCGGGACGGGGGTGCGGCGCGGTGGGGGGCATGCGCGTCAACTGCCTTTCGCGGTACGGACGTACTGCGTTCCAGCCTGGTCGACGGGACCCCGCGGGCCGTCCCGCGGCACTGCATGATTGTGTAGTGCCCGTGGGCGTGTCGCCCTTGCCCGCGACAGTGCCCCGTGGCAGGAGGTGAGGGTGGACATGGACGCGCGGGGCGCGGTGGTGTGGCGCAACCGTGCCCTGATGCTGTTCGACCGGATCACGGTGCCGGTGGCGGTGTGCGACGTGTACGGCGCGGTGCTGCTGGCCAACCCCGCGATGGCGGCGGAGTGCGGGACGACGCCGGGGCGGCTGCGCGGCCGGAACGTGCTGGAGCTGTTCAGCCCGCGGGAGGCCGGCCAGGTGGAGCGGATCGCGCAGGCGCTGCGGCTGCGGCACCGTTCGCGCTACCAGGTGTCCGTGCGCTGGCCGTCCCCCGGTGGCGGGGAGCGGTACGGCGAGCTGACGGCGGACCCGGTCAGCGACACCGCGGACGACACGCCCGCGCTGCTGGTGATGCTGCGGGTGCTCGGCGAACGGCCCCCGCAGGCCGAGCCGCCGGTACGGGTCTCGCCGACGGAGGCCAGGATCCTCGCCCTGCTCGCCCGGGGCGCCACCACCGCCCGCGCCGCCCGCGAGACGGGCCTGACGCCGGACGGGGTCACGTACCACCTGCGCCGCCTGTCCGCCCGCTGGAACGCGGCCAACCGCACCGAACTGGTCGCCCGCGCCTACGCGTTCGGCGTGCTCGCCCCCGGGGTCTGGCCGCCGCGGCCCGGGGGCGGGCCGTCAGGCGCCGGTGAGCCGTGAGGTGCCGGTGGAAAATCGTTGGCCCCGGCTCCGCGCGGGTGGTTACCGTGAGCGAACCTAGGGATCCTAGGTTTCAGTCCGCTCCCGACCCCCAGGAGGCATCCCGTGAGGCCGCTCACCGAGCAGGACATCCGCAGCTCCTTCGTCAACTGCTCCAAGGGCGAGGCCAGGCGTCTGGCCGTACCCCGCGATCTCGCCGAGCGCCCCTGGGAGGATCTCGACTTCCTCGGCTGGCGGGACCCCGGGGCACCCGACCGCACCCACCTGGTCACCGAACGCGAGGGCCGGCTCGTCGGCGTGGCGATGCGTTTCCAGCCCGCCCGGCGCGGTTTCCTCCAACGCAGCCTGTGCTCGCTGTGCCTGACCTCGCATCCGCGCGGCGGCGTGTCGCTGATGACCGCGCGCAAGGCCGGCGCGGCGGGCCGCGAGGGCAACTCGGTCGGCCTGTACATGTGCACCGACCTCGCCTGCTCCCTCTACGTGCGCGGCAAGAAGGTGCCCGAGACCGGCGCGCGCTTCGAGGAGAGCCTCACCCTGGAGGAGCAGATCGCCCGGACGACGGGCAATCTGCACGCGTTCCTCGACAAGCTGGCCGCCTGACCCGGGGGGCGGGCGCTACCGGTCGCGCAGCCGGGCCGCCTCCACCCGGTGGAGGTGGATCAGCACGTCGTGGCTGCGGGCGAGCGCGACGTCGTACGGGCCGTCCGGGTAGTCCGTGCCGATGCTCCGCGTCGGGCGGGCCCGCCGCAGCCACGGTCCGGCCGGCGCGCCGACGGTCCGCAGGTCGACGGCGTAGTCGCGGTGGCGCACCCGGTCCAGGGTGTGCTCGTTGCCGCCCGGGTCCGCCGGCCCCAGCGTCCAGCGCCGGACGGCACCGTCCGGCCCGGTGGCGTGGAACGAACCGCGGCCGAAGGTGAGGCCCACGCTGACGTACCCGTCGCCGAGCGCGTCCCGCAGGAAGGCTCCCTGCACCTTCGGGTAGTGCTCCGGGTCCGCCGGCTCGTAGGCGACGTGCGCGTCGTGGGCGGAGAGCAGCACCTTCGTGCCGGTCTCCCGCTGCCACCGGAGGACGTTGTCGGCCATCGCCTCGTCCCGGTAGCGCATCGCCGCCGCGACCTGGGCGGGATCCTCCAGGTCGAAGGCGTACTGCCGGGCGGTCCGGTCGATCGCGGTGGCGTGGCGCACCGCCCGTTCGTGCGCCTCCCGGTCGCGGCCCGGTCCCTGCCGCTCCAGCAGCCGCAGGGCCTCGCCGGTGCGGGCGGCCATCTCCTCGCGGTCGGCGAGGGGCTTGCCCAGGTACTCCTCGATGTACGTCCCCGCCGGCACGGTGGGCCGCAGTCCGGCGTACAGCCGGGCGAGGCGGGCGCTCACCCCGGGGTGGGCCGCCGCCACGTCGTCCCTGACCGCGTCGTACAGTTCGGGGCCGGTCCAGGCGATGTCGTCGCCCAGGAACCGCACGGGGTCGTCGGGGTGGCGCACGTTGTACGCCCGCATCCACTCGATCAGCCGCAGGTACTCGGTGGTGTTCCACCACCGGTAGTCGCGCTGGAACTCCTCGCTCATGATGCGCCGGGGGTCGCCCTCGCCGCGCACCACGTAGGCGTCCAGCCGCAGGCCGGTGCTCCAGGGCGCCTCCAGGGCGAAGGTGCGAAAGCCGCGCTCCTCGACGAGGTGGCGGAGGACCCGGTCCTTCAGCGCGAAGAAGTCGTGCGAGCCGTGCGTGGCCTCCCCCAGGCCCACCACGCGGGCGTTCCCGATCATCCGGTCCAGGGGGCGCAGGTCGCGGGTGCCGCCGCCGGGTTCGACGGTGCGCAGTGGGTGGGCGGCCCGGTCCAGCGCCGCGACGACCGCCGGGTCCGGGTCGGCCCGCGCGGCGGCCGGGGCGGGCGCGGCCGCCGGGAGTGGGGAGGCCGGGGCCGCGGCAAGCGTGGTGAGCGCGGTGAGAAGAGTCAGGAGGATTCCGGTCCGCTGCCGTCTCATGATCCCAGGCTGCCGCGTCGCCGGAACCGGCCGCCATACGGCGGGCCCCCCACCCCGGGGTACGGGGAACCGGGGGTCTGTCCTGGGGTTTTCCCGAGGGCCGGGGCACCACACGTCCGGCCCTCCGCGGCGCGTGGGGACGATTCGATCCGCTGTGGCCGGTTACCGTCCTGGCCGGATATGTTCGATGCGCCTGGGGAAGGGGAACAGCCCGAGGATGCGTGATCTACGTGAGAGGGCCGAAGCAGCCGCGCGGGCGGTGCGGAAGGCGTGTCGGGACCCCCTGGTCGTACAGGCGCTGCGCTCGGCCGCCGCGGCGTCGATCGCCTATGTCATCGCGGTCCGGCTGTCCCCCGACAAGTCGGCGGCGCCGCTCACCGCGCCCCTCACCGCGCTGCTGGTCGTCCAGGTCACCTTGTACGCGACGCTCAAGATGAGCGTCCGCCGCGTCAACTCCGTGGTGGCCGGTGTCCTGGTCGCGATCGCCTTCAGCGTGGTGGTGGGGCTGAGCTGGTGGAGCCTGGCCCTGGTGATCGTGGCGGCGCTGGGCGTCGGGCACCTGGTGCGGGCGCACGAGTTCGTCGCCGAGGTGGCGATCAGCGCGATGCTGGTGCTCGGGGTGACCTCGCACGGGGCGCTGGCCTGGGCCCGGGTGGTGGAGACGCTGATCGGGGCGGTCGTCGGCCTGGCCTTCAACCTGCTCTTCGCGCCTCCGGTGTGGGTGGAGCAGGCCGGCGAGTCGATCGAGGGGCTGGCCAGGCGGATGCGGCAGCTCATGCTGCGCCTGGGCGAGGAGGCCGCCGGCCACACGCTGTACAGCCGCGCGGCGGAGCGGCTCCACGAGGCCCGCCGGCTCGACCACGCCATCGTCGAGGTGGACGAGGCGCTGCGGCAGGCGGAGGACAGCCTGCGGCTCAACCCGCGTGTCCGCGAGGGGCTGCTGCACCGGGTGGTGCTGCGTACGGGGCTGGACACGCTGGAGATCTGCACGGTGGTCCTGCGGGTGCTCGCGCGCACCTTCACCGACCTGGCGAAGGAACGCGAGCCGCAGGCCCTGTTCCCGCCGGAGGTCGGCGCCACCGTCGAGCGGTTGCTGTCCGAGATCGCCGACGCCGTGGTGAGTTTCGCGGTACTGGTCACCACCAGCATCAGCGAGAACGCGGAGTCCGCGGAGGAACGTCTCTCCGCCGAGCTGCGGCAGGCCGCGATCACTCGTGACAAACTCGCCGGCCTGCTGCTGGACGAGGTGCGGCGCGACACCCGGCACTGGCAGCTGCACGGTGCGGTGCTCGCCGAGGTCAACCGGATCCTCGACGAGATGGACACCGAGCACCGGTCGCGCCGCCTGCTGGAGGAGCTGGACCGTCACACGCGGGAGCAGCACGCGCGCCGCTCCCGGCTGACCGGTCTGCGGGACCGGTTGCGCCGCGTACCGCGTCCGCGGCGTCCGCGGCGCGGCGGGGAGGCCGTCGCCCGCCGTTCCCCCTGACGGGCATCCCCCTGCGGGGGCATCGCCCCCCGGGTCGCGCTCGGCCGCTTCCGGTCCCCGCCCGCCGCGGTCTCCCGCGCCGCGGTGGGCCGCGGGCCGGCCGGGGTGCCCAGCCGCACCGGTCCCGGACGCCCTCGATCCGCGTCGGCCCAGCGGCCCCCGGGAGCGGACCGCCGATCCCGTGCCCGTACCGGAGGCGGGGCGGCGCCCCGCCCGTCGCCGCCTACCCCTCGCCGTCCGTGCGCTGCCGCCGCAGCGCACGCGGGCAGGAGGCCGCGGCCGCCCGGGTGAGCAGTGCGTGCATCCGTTCGGTGAGCTGGGCGACGGTGTCGGCGGGCGCGTGGAACGGCAGGCGTACGTCACCGTGGGCGCGGGCGCGCTCGATGCGCAGCGTCAGGCCGTGCCGGTCGACGGCGAGGGGACGTACGCGGACCGCGCCGTACAGGCTGCCGGGGTCGACGAGCCGGGTGAGCCGCTCGACCGCGTCGCCGTGGCAGTCGGCGAGGTGGGTCAGCAGCCGGGCCTCGGCCGCGGCCAGCGGATCGGGCGCGGCGGAGGCGAGCTCCTGCGGGCCGACGACCACGGCACCGGACGGCTGCCGCAGCACCCCGCGCGTCGGGTGGAAGGCGAGCCGGCCGTCGGCGAGGGCCAGACGGCCGGCGAGCCAGAGCCGGGCGCGGACGCGGTCGCGGACCGGGACGGGCGCGACGTCGGCGAACTCCAGCACGGCGGAGGGCTCGCCGCGGGGCGCGCACAGGGCCGCCCCGAGCAGGGCGCTGTCCTCGGGCACCTCCAGGAACAGCCGGCCGTCGTCGGTCACGGTGTGCGCGCCGACGAGTTCCTCGCGCCCGCCCTGCGCGGTCACCGCGCAGGACCACGCGGCGGCGAGCACCGAGCGGGCCCGCTCCGCCGCGGCAGGCGCGGCCGTGCAGGTGTGGCCGTCACCCATCCCATCCTCCTTAGGTAAGCCTTGCCTAACCTACCGGAGATCGGGGCGCGCGCCAACCACGTCACGTGCCAGGTCCCCACGGGACCTTTCGGTACGCGATGGTTCCGGGCAGGGCGCGCACGCGGATCGCGTACCTGTTCCGGGGCCGGTTCCGGGCCGGCCGGCCACTCCGGGCACACCACGGTGGGGAACGCCGGCCGGCCGCGCACCGCCGGCCGTACGCCGGACCGCTCGGGGAGGACCGGGCCGGACCCGGGAGTGGAACCGGCCACCCGGGAGGGCGGTTCAGCGCCCCGCCGCCCAGTGCGCCGGGCGGATGACCGACTTCGGCAGGCGGGTGCCGGCGCTGCCCCGGGCCGCGTGCAGCTGAGGCTGGGTCAGGAAGAACGCGCCCGTCAGGTCCGCGTCCGTCAGGTCCGCGTCGCGCAGGTCCGCACCGATCAGGTCCGCACCCCGCAGGTCCGCGCCGGTCAGGTCGGCGGCGATGAGGTAGGCCCCGCGCAGGTTCGCGCCGCGCAGGTCGGCGCCCTTGAGGCGGGCGCCCATCAGGTCGGCGCCGCGGCGGTTCTTCCTCCGGCCGCGCACCCCGGCGCGGACCAGTTCGCTGGTGCGCAGCAGGAGGGCGTTCACCTCCTGCCGGTGCGCGGCCACGTCCAGCGCGGCCAGCTCCTCGGGCGTGCCGCCGGCGAGCCGCTCGGTCCGCTGCCGCAGGCGGCGCAGATCGGCGTGGAGGGGGCGGGCGGCGGGCAGGGTGAGCGCCTCGGCGAGGTACCACAGCAGTTCGTGCAGCCCGCGCACGACGGGGAAGACGTCGAACATGCGGCGGGCGTGCCCGGGCGGGCCGGAGCGCCAGTCCCGCCCGCCGAAGGTGACCTGCGAGACCCGCTGCCCGGCGCCGAAGCAGTCGTAGACCGTGCAGCCGGGGTAGCCCCGCTGCCGCAGCCGCGCGTGGATGCCGCAGCGGTGGTCGTCCCGGAGGTTGGGACACGGCGTGCCGGCCTCCTTGTCCCGCGCGAAGTCCGCGGAGGCGGTGAAGGGGAGGGCGACGCAGCACAGTCCGAAGCACCGCTCGCAGTCGCCGCGCAGGGCCGCCCGGTCCCCCGTGTGATCTCGCATGCCGTTCAGCATAGGGAACGGCGCGGGCCGCCGGCGTCGCGCCCGGGGACCGGGACTCGTCGTCGCCCCGGGTTCACACCTCGTCGCGGGCGAGCGCGAGCAGCCGGTCCAGGACGCGGGGCCCGTCGGTCCGGACGCCGTCGTGCTCGTACTCGTCGGTGACCCAGGTGCGCAGGCCGCGGATGGCGCGTGCCGTCCGCAGGGAGTGGGCGGTGTCGACGAACAGGTCGTCGTGGTAGACGGCCGCGGCGGCCGGCACCTCGTTGACGGCGAGGCGGGCGGGGTCGTACAGGGGCCGCCAGCCGGTGCGGGCGGCGAGCAGCTCGGCGGTCTCGCGCAGCGGGCGCAGCGCCGGGTCGCAGTCGAACATCCACCGCTGGACCGCCTCGCCGGTGAACAGGAGCGGTTCCCCGGACGCCAGGGCGCGCGCGGCGTCGAACTGCGGGAACTCGGCCCGGACCCGCTCGGCCGCCCAGTCGGTGGGCCGCTCGCCCTGGCCGTAGATCGCCTCGTGGACCAGCGCGTACAGCGGGTGGCCCGCGTACGACAGCAGGCCCTGCACCTGCTCCTGGAACGCGTCGGACAGCTGCGCGCCGTACGGGGTCCGGACGAAGGCGTCCTCCAGGAGGTAGTGCAGGCGGTGGCTGCCCTCGCCGCCGCCGAGCAGGATGCCGAGGGACTGGAAGGCCTCGGCGGTGAGGCGGTAGCCGCCGGGCAGGGTCACGTCGTGGGTGAGCAGGTGGTCGGCGATGCGGCGGGCGCGTTCGACGTCCTGCGGGTAGCGGGCGTAGTGGGCGGCCGTCTTGCGTTCCATGCGCGGGTAGGCGGCCCGGTAGACGTCGTCGGCGTGGGCGTCGAGCGCGGGCAGGCCGCCGGTGATCAGGGCGGTGTCCAGGCCCTCGGGGGCCAGGGACAGGTAGGTGACGGCGCAGAAGCCGCCGAAGCTCTGGCCGTGGACGGTCCAGGGGGCGCCGCCGGTGACCTCGGGCCGGATCGCCTCGCAGTCGCGGACGATGGAGTCGGCGCGGAAGTGCGTGAGGTACTCGGCCTGCGTGGCGGGACCGCCGCGCAGCGGGAGCGTCTGCCGGTTGGCGGGTGTGGAGGCACCGGTGCCGCGCTGGTCCAGGAGCAGGACCCGGTACTCCCGCAGGGCGCGGTCCAGCCAGCTCTGCCGGCCGATGAACCGGGCCGCCCCGAAACCGGGACCGCCCGTGAGGTGGACCAGCCACGGCAGGTCCTGGTGCGCCTTGTCGCTCGCGACGACCTCACGCGCGTACAGCTCGATCGTCTCCCCCGCGGGGTCGTCGTGGTCGAGGGGCACGGTGAAGCGGCGGTCGGTGAGGACGACGCCGGGCTGGCGGTAGCTGACGCGCAACGGGGGCTCCCGGTGACGGACGGATCATGTGGCCGTGCCCCAGTCCAGCACACGGCCGCCGGGCCGGCGGATCCGGGACCCGCCGGGATCCGCCGGGCGCGGGCGGTCAGCGGGTGGACATGCTGGAGCGCCGTACCACCAGTTCCGGCTGGAGGACGACCCGGCGGTGTTCGTGCGGTCGTGCCGCGTCCTCGCCCTCGGTCTCCTCCAGCAGCAGTCCGGCGGCGAGGGCGCCCATGGCGACGGCGGGCTGCCGTACGGAGGTCAGCGGGACGGCCGCGGCGGCGGCGAACTCGATGTCGTCGTAACCGACGATCGCGAGGTCGTCGGGTACGTCGACCCCGGCCGCGTACATGGCCTGCAAAACGCCGAGGGCGAGCAGGTCGTTGGCGCAGAAGACGGCGGTCGGGCGGTCGGCGAGGCCCAGCAGGCGGGCGCCGGCGTCGCGCCCGGCGGCCACGTCGAGCCGTTCGGTGGGCAGTTCGCGCAGCGCCTCGGGGCCGAGGCCGGCCTCGGCGAGGGCGCTCAGGGCGCCGGTGCGGCGGTCGCGCACCTGGTTGAGGCCGGGGGGTCCGCTGACGTAGGCGAGGGACCGGTGCCCGGCGTCCACCAGGTGGCGCACCGCGAGGGCGCCGCCCGCCACGTCGTCGACGGAGACCGAGCACCCGGTGGTTCCCTCGGCGACCCGGTCGACCAGCACGAAGGGGATGCCGTGGCGCCGGAAGCCCTCGATGGTGCGGCCGGTGGCGTCGGCCGGGGTGAGCAGCACGCCCCGCACCCGCTGCTCGGCGAAGAGCGACAGGTACTCGGCCTCCTCGCTCGGGCTCTGGGCGCTGTTGCAGACCATCACGCCGAGTCCGGCCTCGCGCGCGGCCCGCTCGGCGCCGCGCGCCACGTCGACGAAGAACGGGTTGCCCATGTCGAGGACGAGCAGCCCCATGATCCGGCTGCGGCCCGCGCGCAGCTGGCGCGCGGACTCGCTGCGGACGTAGCCGAGCCGGTCGATCGCGGACAGCACGCGCGCGCGGGTCCCGGTGGCGACCGTCTCCGGCCGGTTGATGACGTTCGAGACCGTGCCGACGGAGACTCCGGCGGCACGGGCGACGTCCTTGATACCCACCGACTGGGCCATCGGGCGGGGACCTCCAGGGGGACGAGGGGCGGCGGGAAGGCCTTCACACTACCGCCACGCCGCCCGGCCGCACCGTGCTCAGGCGGGCAGGCGGAAGTCGACGACGCGCAGCGCCGACGGAGTCGTACCGCTGGACTTCTCCTGGTACATCACGGACAGCACACCGTCCTGCGCCACCCGCGTCTCGTCGATCACCACCTCGCCGAAGGCGTTCAGCCCCGCCCCGTCGTACAGCAGCTTCCAGTCCGTGTGCCCAAAGGCCGCGGAGGCGGCGGCGATCCTGCCGTACGGGAGGACGGCGTACGCGTTGTCGTACCTGTCCAGGACCAGCTTGGTGCGCTGGCTGGAGCCGAGCGGCACCGGTATCTCGGTCTTCCGCCACGCGCCGGAGGCGGTGCGGCGGACGTGGAAGGCGCGGCCGTTCGCGATGCGGTCGGCGACGTAGTCCGTGGTGCACCGGCCGAAGCGGCCGGGGACGTAGGAGATGATCGCGTGCGGCCGGCCCGCGGAATCGGTGGACTGGCTCTCCTGGTTCATCAGGGAGTGGTCGGGGCCCAACGGGTCCACGACCAGACCGGCGTCGCTCACGCGGACCCGGTCGGGGCCTCCGGTGACGCCGACGACCGCGCCCGCGTCGTTGCGCCAGGTGCGGCCGCGGTCGTCGGACCGGACGTAGCCGGTGTCGTGGTTGGTGATGCCGCCGCTCGCGCACATCACCGCGCCGTTCTGCTCCCGCCAGGTGAAGAAGGCGTGCAGCCGGCCGCCGCGGTCGTAGTCGATGCCGTGCAGGTACATGTTGCGGGCGGTGGACGAGCCGTGCTCGCTGGTGTACGTGCCGGTGGAGTCGGTCCACTCCCCCAGCGCCGTCCACTTCTCGCCGTCGTACTCGGCCAGGGCGTTGCGCCCGTCGCCGGAGACACCGGCGCGGTAGCTGAGCTGGAGCCTGCCCTCGGGGGTGGCGATGAACTGCGGGTAGGTGAACCGGGAGGTGAGGGCGAGCCCGTCGAGCGTGGACCGGGGCGGCCCGAAGCGGCTCGCGGTCCAGCTGTGCCCGGACGGGTCGTCCACGAGGCCGGCGACGGACTTGACGTAGGTGAAGCCGTCGCTGTGCGAGTCCATGTTGAGGTGCAGGCGGCCGTCGAGCTTGGAGACGCCCATGGAGATGACGTTGTGGGAGTCGTCGTACCGCAGGGTGTGGCCCACCTTCACGGTCTGCCACGCGCCGGTGCCGAGGGCGCGGCGGCCGACGACGGCGTTGCGGTCGGCGGTGTACCAGACGGCGTACTGGTGGCCCTTGTAGGTCAGCAGGCCGTTCTTCTGGAAGGAGTTGTTGTTGACCAGGCCGTCGTAGGACACGAAGTAGATCGCCCGGTCGTCGAGGGTGGTGGTGCCCGCGCGGGTGACCGAGGGGCCGGGGGCGGCGGCCCGCGCGACGCCGGGGGCGGCGGCCGCGGCGACCGTCAGGGCGGTGGTGAGCACGGTGCGTCTTCTCATCTGCACGCTCCGGGTCAGGCGAGGTGGAAGACCTCGGTGAGGGGCTTCATGGCTTCGTCGGGCCGGGCGCCGTCGAGGGCCTCGAAGAACGGGGCCATCTCGGCCTGCCAGCGGGCGTTGACCTCGGTCGCCTCCATGCCGGCCTTGGCGGCCTCGAAGTCCTCCGTCTCCAGGTAGCCGACGAGCAGGCCGTCGTCGCGCAGGAAGAGGGAGTAGTTGTGCCAGCCGGTGGCCGTGAGCGCCTCGCACATCTCCGGCCACACCGCGGCGTGGCGTTCGCGGTACTCGGCGATCTTGTCCTGGCGGACCTTGAGCAGGAAACAGACGCGCTGCATGACGTACCGCCCGTGGTCAGAAGTGGAAACGGTCGATGTTGCCGGCGTCGAACACGGCCGGCTCGCCCAGGTCGATCACGCCGTCCCGGCCGATCGTGTACTCGCCCAGGGCACCGGCGCGGAAGGTCTCGCCCTCCTTGCCGGTGATCTGCCCGGAGGCGAGCGCGACGGCGGTGCGCGCGGCCAGTTCGCCGAGCTTGGCGGGGTCCCACAGCCCGAACGCCTCGACGGTGCCGTCCTTGACGTACCTGCGCAGGTCGTCGGGGGTGCCGAGGCCGGTCAGCTTCACCTTGCCCTTGTGGCGGGAGCCGGACAGGTACTGGGCGGCGGCCTTGATGCCGACGGTGGTCGGGGAGATGATCCCCTTCAGGTCCGGGTGCTCCTGGAGGAGGCCCTGGGTCTGCTGGAAGGACTGCTGGGCGTCGTCGTTGCCGTAGGCGACCTCGACGAGCCTCATGTCCTTGTACGCGGGTTTCCTCAGCTCGTCCTTCATGTGCCCGATCCAGGTGTTCTGGTTCGTGGCGGTCTGTGCGGCGGACAGGATCGCGATCTCGCCCTTGTGGCCGATCTGTTCGGCGAGCAGCTGCACCTGGGTGCGGCCCAGGTCCTCGGCGGACGCCTGCGAGATGAAGGCGTTGCGGCACTCGGGCCTGGTGTCGGAGTCGTACGTGACGACCTCGATGCCGTTCCTCATCGCCTGCTTGAGCGCGGTGCACAGGGCGCCGGGGTCCTGCGCGGAGACGGCCATGGCGTCGACCTGCTGCTGGGTGAGGGTGTTGACGTAGGAGACCTGGCCGGAGGTGTCGGTGGCGCTGGAGGGGCCGGCCTCCTTGTAGCGGGAGCCGAGTTCCCTCAGGGCCTTCTCGCCGCCCTTGCCGGCGACGGTGAAGTAGGGGTTGTTGACCTGCTTGGGCAGGAAGGCGACGGTCAGGCCCTTCCTCAGTTCCGCGTCCGGGTCGGCCTTGCCCCCGGTGGCGGCGGAGCGGTCCTCGTTCCTCACGTCCTCCTTGGTGGTGCCGTCGCAGGCGGTGGCGGCCAGGGCGAGGCAGGCGGCGGCGAGGGCCGCGCAGGTGCGGCGGGCGGGCGGTGTGCGCATGGCGGATCGTCCTCACGGGGGTGGCCGGGGGCGGGCGGGGTGGCGGGAGGGGTCACGGCGAGGGTGTGGGCGCCGGAGGCGGCGGGGCGGGCGCCGGTGCCGGGCCGGCGCGGCGCCCGGCCCTCGCGGCGGAGATCTGCCGTGCGGTCCGGGGACCGAGCACGGAGACGACGAGCAGGACGCCGGTGACGACGGTCTGCGACTGCGCGGAGACGTCGAGCAGGCTCATCACGTTCTGCAGCGTGCCGAGCAGGAACACGCCGGCGATCGCGCCGCCGAGGGTGCCCTTGCCGCCGTCGAAGTCGATGCCGCCGAGCAGGACGGCGGCCACGACGGACAGCTCCAGGCCGGTGGCGTTGTCGTAGCGGGCGCTGGCGTAGTGCAGGGCCCAGAAGACACCGGTGAGGGAGGCCGTCAGGCCGGTCGCCGTGAACAGGATCAGCTTCTGCCGCCGGACGCGGATCCCGGCGAACCGGGCGGCCTCCTCGCCGGCGCCGATCGCGAACAGCGACCGCCCGAACGGCGTGGCGTGCAGCGTGACCGCGGCGAGGGCGAGCAGCGCGAGGAAGGGCGGGAGGGTGTAGGGGACGAAGGTGTCGCCGATGCGTCCGGCCGCGAAGTCCAGGTACTGCGCGGGGAAGTCGGTCACCGCGTCGGAGCCGAGCACGATCTGCGCGATGCCCCGGTAGGCGGCGAGGGTGCCGATGGTGACGGCGAGGGAGGGCAGCCCGAGGCGGGTCACCAGCAGGCCGTTGACCAGCCCGCAGACCGCGCCGAGCAGCAGGCAGAGCGGGATGATCGCCTCGATGGCCAGGCCCTGGTTCCACAGGGCGCCCATCACGGCGCCGGACAGCCCGGCCGTGGAGGCCACCGAGAGGTCGATCTCGCCGGTGACGACGAGCAGGGTCATCGGCAGGGCGATCAGCGCGATCGGCAGGGTGTTGCCGATCAGGAACGACAGGTTGAGGGCGTTGCCGAAGCCGTCGACGAAGCCGAAGGACAGCAGCAGGACGATGATCAGGACGGTTCCGACGGCCCCGTCCCACCGCACGGCGGCGGACCGGCGGGCGGTGCGGGCCGGGGAGGTGTCAGCCATGGCGGGCGTTCCTCTTCTTCAGTGCGGCCGCCACGCGCAGCGCGAGGACCCGGTCGGCCGTGATGGCGAGCAGGAGCAGGACGCCGTTGACGGCGAGCACCCAGACGGAGCTGACGCCGAGGGCGGGCAGCGCGCTGTTGACGGAGGTCAGCAGCAGCGCTCCCAGCGCGGCGCCGTAGACGCTGCCGGAACCGCCGGTGAAGACCACGCCGCCGACCACGACCGCGCTGACGACGGTGAGTTCGTAGCCGGTGCCGGTGCCGGAGTCGACGTTGCCGAAGCGGGCCAGGTACAGGGCGCCCGCGAGCCCGGCCAGCGCGCCGCAGACGGTGTACGCGGTGAGGATCCGCTTGCGCACCGGGATGCCGGCGAGGCGGGCGGCCTCCGGGTTGGAGCCGAGCGCGTACAGCTCGCGTCCGCTGCCGAAGTGCTTGAGGAAGTACGCGGTCGCCGCCAGTACGGCGAGGGCGATCAGCGCCGGGTACGGCACCGCCGAGATGCCGCCGGAGCCGAAGTCGGTGAACCCGCCGGGCAGGTCGGCCGCCGTGATCTGGCGTGAGCCGACCCAGAGGGAGTCGATGCCGCGGATGATGTACAGGGTGCCGAGGGTGACCACGAGCGCGGGCACCTGGCCGAGGCTGACGAGCAGTCCGTTGAGGAGGCCGAAACCGACGCCCAGCAGGGCCGCGAGGGCGACGGCCACGAAGGGACTGCCGCCGCCCTGGAGGTACGTGCCGGCGGCGAAGGCGCTGATGCCGAGGGTGGAGCCGACCGACAGGTCGACGTTGCGGGTGATGACCACCAGGGACTGGCCGGTGGCGACCAGGACCAGGATCGTCGCGTTCAGCAGCAGGTCCTTGACGCCCTGCTCGGACAGGAACGCGCTGTTGCCGGCCTGGGTGACGGCGATCATCACCAGGAACACCGCCAGGATGGCCAGTTCGCGCATCTTGAGGACGCGGTCGGCCAGCCGTGCGGCACGGGCCCGGGGCACGTCGGTGGCGGGGGTGGGGTCGGTGGTGGTCGCCGTCATGCTGCCCTCCGGTGGTTCGCTTCGGCGCCCGTGCGGTGCGGCGGCGCGGCCGTCGGCGGCCGCCCGGCGTCCCGCCCGCCGGCCGCCGTCCGGGCGTGCCGTGCGCGGGCCGCCTCGGTCCGTGCCTCGCTCACGCGGCCCTCCCGGTGGCCGCGGCCATCACGGCCTCCTCGGTGGCGTCGGCGCGGGCGATCTCGGCGGTCAGGCGGCCCTCGTGCATGACGAGGACGCGGTCGGCCATGCCGAGGATCTCGGGCAGGTCGGAGGAGATCATCAGGACGGCGACGCCGTCGGCGGCCAGCGCGCCGAGCAGCCGGTGCACCTCGGCCTTGGTGCCGACGTCGATGCCGCGGGTGGGCTCGTCGACGATGAGCACCTTGGGATCGGTCGCGAGCCACTTGGCGAGGACGACCTTCTGCTGGTTGCCGCCGGACAGGGTGGAGACGGCGTCGGCGATGCGGGCGTACTTGACCTGGAGCCTGACCGCCCAGTCGAGGGAGCGGCCGCGTTCGGCGCGGCGGTCCATCAGCCCCGCCCTGACGGTGGTGCGGAGTCCGGTCAGGCCGATGTTGCGCTCGATGGACATGTTCATCACCAGGCCCTGGGCGCGGCGGTCCTCGGGGACGAGGGCGAGCCCGGCGGCCATGGCGGCGGAGGGGGAACCGTTGACGAGGGGCCTGCCGTCGACCTCGACCTCTCCGGCGTCCCACCGGTCGATGCCGAAGACCGCCCGGGCGACCTCGGTGCGGCCGGCGCCGACGAGGCCGGCCAGGCCGACGATCTCGCCGCGCCGCACCTCGAAGGAGACGTCGGTGAAGACGCCCTCCCGGGTCAGCCGGCGCACGCCGAGGGCGACCTCGCCGGGCCGGGTCTCCTGCTTGGGGTACAGCTCGTCCAGGTCGCGGCCGACCATGCGGCGCACGAGGTCGTCCTCGGTCATGCCCGCCAGCGGCTCGCCGGCGATCCAGGCGCCGTCGCGCAGGGTCGTGACGCGTTCGCAGATCTGGAAGATCTCCTCCAGGCGGTGGGAGACGAACAGCACGGCGGCGCCCTGGTCGCGCAGGGCGCGGACGACGCCGAAGAGACGGGCGACCTCGCTGCCGGTGAGGGCGGCGGTCGGCTCGTCCATGATCAGGACGCGGGCGTCGAAGGAGAGCGCCTTGGCGATCTCGACGATCTGCTGGTCGGCGATGGACAGGCCGCGCGCGGGCTGCTCGGGGTCGAGGCCGACGCCGAGGCGCCGCATCAGGTCCGCCGTGGCCGCGCGGGTGGCCTTGTGGTCGATGCGGCCGAGGGAACGCCGGGGCCCGCGGCCCATGAAGATGTTCTCGGCGATCGACAGGTCGGGGAAGAGGGTCGGTTCCTGGTGGATGACGGCGATGCCGGCGTCACGGGCGTCGCCGGGGCCGTGGAAGACGACGGGGCGCCCGTCGAGCAGCACCTGGCCGGCGTCCGGCCGGTGCACCCCGGCGAGCGTCTTGATGAGGGTCGACTTGCCGGCGCCGTTCTCCCCGGCGAGGGCGTGCACCTCCCCCGGGAACAGCTCCAGACGGACGTCGCGCAGGGCGCGGACCGCGCCGAAGGACTTGGAGACGTCCCTCAGTGCCAGGACCGGGGCCGGAGCCGTGCCGGACGGGTGGGTCATGAGGGCTCCTCGGCGACGTCGGCGGGACAGCCCTCACGACGTCGTGAAAGCGGGACGGCCTCACGACGCCGTGAAAGGTTTCAAACGGGCTGGCCGGGACGTTAGGCAAGGCCGACACACCACGTCAATGGGTCCGACTCGAAAAACTTTCGACGGCCGGGCCGATTGATCGCGTTGCGGCGAGCGTGCGACGCCTTTGGGGTTGACACCCTTCCGGGCTGCTCATAGCTTCACCTTCTGAATCGTTTCACTCGCGGTTGCACTCGCGCCGGTCCCCCACGTCGGCCCCCCGCTTGTTCCCCGCGTTGCCCTCCCGCTTGTTCCCGTCGTCGTGCCCCCGGTCACGGCGACCCGATGCCACAGGAGCACCCAGTGACCGAGCTCGCCGCGGTGAAGGCCGCGCTGAAGACCCAGGCCGTCGAGACACCGTCGTGGGCGTACGGGAACTCGGGCACCCGTTTCAAGGTGTTCGCGCAGGCGGGCGTGCCGCGCACCCCGTTCGAGAAGCTGGACGACGCCGCCAAGGTGCACGAGTTCACCGGCGTCGCCCCGACCGTGGCCCTGCACATCCCCTGGGACCGGGTCGACGACTACGCCGCCCTGGCGAAATACGCCGAGGAGCGCGGGGTGAGGGTGGGGGCGATCAACTCCAACACCTTCCAGGACGACGCCTACAAGCTGGGCAGCGTCTGCCACCCGGACGCGGCGGTGCGCCGCAAGGCGGTGGACCACCTGCTGGAGTGCGTCGACATCATGGACGCGACCGGGTCGCGGGACCTGAAGCTGTGGTTCGCCGACGGCACCAACTACCCCGGGCAGGACGACGTCCGCGCGCGGCAGGACCGGCTGGCCGAGGCGCTGTCGGAGGTGTACGGGCGGCTCGGCGACGGGCAGCGGATGCTGCTGGAGTACAAGCTGTTCGAGCCGGCCTTCTACACGACCGACGTGCCGGACTGGGGCACGGCCTACGCCCACTGCCTCGCGCTCGGCCCCAAGGCGCAGGTCGTCGTCGACACCGGGCACCACGCGCCCGGCACGAACATCGAGTTCATCGTGGCGGCCCTGCTGCGGGCGGGCAGGCTCGGCGGGTTCGACTTCAACTCGCGGTTCTACGCGGACGACGACCTGATGGTCGGGGCCGCCGACCCCTTCCAGCTCTTCCGGATCATGTACGAGGTGGTGCGCGGGGGCGGGTTCACGCCCGAGGTCGCGTTCATGCTCGACCAGTGCCACAACATCGAGGCCAAGATCCCGGCGATCATCCGCTCGGTGATGAACGTGCAGGAGGCCACGGCGAAGGCGCTGCTGGTGGACCGGGAGGCGCTGGGCGCGGCGCAGGCCTCGGGGGACGTGCTGGAGGCCAACGCGGTGCTGATGGACGCGTACAACACGGACGTGCGTCCGCTGCTGCGGGAGGTGCGGGAGGAGATGGGGCTGGATCCCGAGCCGCTCGAGGCGTACAAGGCGTCCGGGTGGGCGCAGAGGATCGTCGCCGAGCGGGTCGGCGGGGAGCAGGCGGGGTGGGGGGCGTGAACGTCCGCCGGGTCCCGTGACGCGCGGACCGCGGGCCGGGTGTGGCCGGCCGCGCGGTTCCCCCCGCCCCTGAAGAGCGCTCCTCCCCACCCCTCGTTCGAAAAGGACTCAAGGACATGACACCCCACCCCGAAGCCGCCGCCCTCCTCGCCCGCTCCCACCGGCTCGGCGCCGACCCCCGCAACACCAACTACGCCGGCGGCAACGCCTCCGCGAAGGGCACCGCCACCGACCCCGTCACCGGCGGCGACGTGGAGCTGATGTGGGTCAAGGGCTCCGGCGGCGACCTCGGCACGCTGACCGAGGCGGGCCTGGCCGTCCTGCGGCTGGACCGGCTGCGGGCGCTGAAGGACGTCTATCCGGGCGTCGAGCGCGAGGACGAGATGGTCGCCGCGTTCGACTACTGCCTGCACGGCAAGGGCGGCGCGGCCCCCTCCATCGACACCGCGATGCACGGTCTGGTCGATGCGGCGCACGTCGACCACCTCCACCCCGACTCCGGGATCGCGCTGGCCTGCGCGGCCGACGGGGAGAAGCTGACCGCCGAGTGCTTCGGCGACACGGTGGTGTGGGTGCCGTGGCGGCGGCCCGGTTTCCAGCTGGGCCTGGACATCGCGGCGGTGAAGGAGGCCAACCCGCGGGCGATCGGCTGCGTCCTGGGCGGGCACGGCATCACGGCGTGGGGGGCCACCTCCGAGGAGTGCGAGCGCAACTCGCTGCACATCATCCGCACCGCCGAGAGGTTCCTCGCCGAGCGGGGCCGGCCGGAGCCGTTCGGTCCGGTGATCGAGGGGTACGAGCCGCTGCCCGGGGCCGAGCGGCGCGAGCGGGCGGCGGCGCTGGCGCCGTACGTGCGGGCGCTCGCCTCCCAGGACCGGCCGCAGGTCGGCCACTTCACCGACTCCGAGGTGGTGCTGGACTTCGTCTCCCGCGCCGAGCACCCGCGGCTGGCCGCGCTCGGCACCTCCTGCCCCGACCACTTCCTGCGCACCAAGGTCCGCCCGCTCGTCCTGGACCTGCCGCCGTCGGCCCCGCTGGACGAGGCCGTGGCCCGGCTGAGGGAGCTGCACGCCGCCTACCGCGAGGAGTACGCCGCCTACTACCACCGGCACGCCGAGCCGGACTCCCCCGCGATGCGCGGTGCCGACCCGGCGATCGTCCTCGTCCCCGGCGTGGGCATGTTCAGCTTCGGCAAGGACAAGCAGACCGCGCGGGTGGCCGGCGAGTTCTACGTCAACGCCATCAACGTGATGCGCGGCGCGGAGGCGGTCTCGACGTACGCCCCGATCGAGGAGGCGGAGAAGTTCCGCATCGAGTACTGGGCGCTGGAGGAGGCCAAGCTCCGGCGGATGCCGAAGCCGAAGCCGCTGGCCACGCGGGTGGCGCTGGTGACGGGCGCGGGCAGCGGCATCGGCAGGGCGATCGCGCGCCGGCTGGTGGCCGAGGGCGCGTGCGTCGTCGTGGCCGACCTGAACGGCGAGAGCGCCGCCGCCGTCGCCGAGGAGCTGGGCGGACCCGACAAGGCCGTCGCGGTGACCGTGGACGTGACCTCCGAGGAGCAGATCACCGAGGCGTTCCGGGCCGCGGTGCTGGCCTTCGGCGGTGTCGACCTGGTGGTGAACAACGCGGGCATCTCCCTGTCCAAGCCGCTGCTGGAGACGACGGCGAAGGACTGGGACCTCCAGCACGACATCATGGCCCGCGGCTCCTTCCTGGTCTCCCGCGAGGCGGCCCGCGTGATGATCGCGCAGCGACTGGGCGGCGACATCGTCTACATCGCCTCCAAGAACGCCGTGTTCGCGGGTCCGAACAACATCGCCTACTCCGCCACCAAGGCCGACCAGGCCCACCAGGTGCGGCTGCTCGCCGCCGAGCTGGGCGAGCACGGCATCCGCGTCAACGGCGTCAACCCGGACGGTGTCGTACGCGGCTCCGGGATCTTCGCGAGCGGCTGGGGCGCGCAGCGGGCGGCCGTGTACGGGGTGCCGGAGGAGAAGCTGGGCGAGTTCTACGCGCAGCGGACCCTGCTCAAGCGCGAGGTGCTGCCGGAGCACGTGGCGAACGCCGTGTTCGCGCTGACCGGCGGCGACCTGACCCACACCACCGGCCTGCACGTCCCGGTCGACGCCGGTGTCGCCGCCGCCTTCCTGCGGTGAGCGCCCGCGTGAAGTCGTACGCCGCGGTCGACCTCGGCGCGTCCAGCGGGCGCGTCATGGTCGGCCGCGCCGGCCCCGACACCCTGGAGCTGACCGAGGCGCACCGCTTTCCCAACCGGCCGGTCCGGGTGCCCGAGGGGCTGCGCTGGGACGTCCTCGGGCTGTACGCGGGGGTCCTGGAGGGGCTGCGGGCGGCCGGGTCGCTGTGCGACGGCCGGGTCGATTCCGTCGGCATCGACAGCTGGGCGGTGGACTACGGGCTGCTCGACGCGGACGGGGCGCTGCTCGGCAACCCCGTGCACTACCGCGACGACCGCACCGAGGGCGTCGCGGAGAAGGTGTGGACGACCGTGCCGGCCGGGGAGCTGTACGCGGCGACCGGGCTGCAGTACGCGCCCTTCAACACCCTGTACCAGCTGGCCGCCGCCCGCTCCACCGCCCAGTTCGCCCAGGCGCGGCGCCTGCTGCTGGTACCGGACCTGCTGACGTACTGGCTGACGGGCGAGCAGGGCACGGAGCTGACCAACGCCTCCACCACCCAGCTGGTCGACCCGCGCACCCGGGACTGGGCGTACGACGTCGCGGACCGGCTCGGCATCGACCTCGGCCTGTTCGCGCCGCTGCGGCAGCCCGGCGACCCGGCGGGCCTGCTGCGCGGGGAGGTCCTGGAGGAGACGGGACTGGCCGGGCCGGTGCCGGTGACGGCGGTCGCCTCGCACGACACCGCCTCCGCGGTGGCCGCCGTCCCCGCCACGGGCGAGCGGTTCGCCTACATCTGCACCGGCACCTGGTCGCTGGCCGGCCTGGAGCTGACCGCGCCGGTGCTGACGGAGGAGAGCCGCGCCGCCAACTTCACCAACGAGCTGGGGCTGGACGGCACGGTCCGCTACCTGCGCAACATCATGGGGCTGTGGCTGCTCCAGGAGTGCGTGCGGGCCTGGGGCGGAACGGACCTGGGCGGGCTGCTGCGGGAGGCGGCCAAGGTGCCGGCGCTGCGGTCGGTGGTGGACGCGGGCGACGCGGCGTTCCTCGCGCCGGGCCGGATGCCGGAGCGGATCGGGCAGGCGTGCCGCGCCTCGGGACAGCCGGTGCCCGCCTCGCCCGCCGAGGTCACGCGCTGCATCCTCGACTCCCTCGCCCTGGCCCACCGCAGGGCCGTCGAGGACGCCCAGCGGCTCGCCGGGCACCCGGTCGACGTGGTGCACGTCGTGGGCGGCGGCACCCGCAACGCCCTGCTGTGCCAGCTGACCGCGGATGCCTGCGGGCTGCCGGTGGTGGCGGGCCCGACCGAGGCCGCCGCCCTCGGCAACGTCCTCGTCCAGGCCCGGGCGCACGGAACCGCCGGCGACCTGGCCGGGATGCGCGAACTGCTCGTCCGCACCCAGCCGCTGACCCGGTACGAGCCGCGCGGCGGCACGGCGCGCTGGCGGGCGGCCGAGGCCCGGCTCACCCGCCGGTGAGCACCGGTTCGCCGGCCGGCGACCGGGCCCTGTCCCGGTCCCGGCCCGCCGACTACCCTGCGAACGTCCGATGATCGATCCACGAGGAGCCGCGATGCGTGTCGCCCTGTTCCTGACCTGCGTCAACGACACGCTCTATCCGGACACCGGCCGCGCGGTGGTGAGGCTGCTGACCCGGCTGGGCGTCGAGGTGGACTTCCCCGCGGCCCAGACCTGCTGCGGGCAGGCCCACTACAACACCGGGTACCGGCGCGAGGCGGAACCGCTGGCGCGGCACTTCGCCGAGGTGTTCGGGGGGTACGAGGCGATCGTGACGCCGTCGGGGTCGTGCGGGGCGATGGTGCGGGAGCTGTATCCCCGCATGGGCGAGCGGGCGCGGGCCGAGGGCCGCGGGAACGCGCTCGCGGCCACCGTGGCGCCGGTGGTGCCGAAGACGTACGAGCTGACGGAGTTCCTGGTGGACGTGATGGGGGTGACGGACGTCGGGGCGTACTACCCGCACACGGTGACGTACCACCCGACCTGCCACGGGCTGCGCTCCCTGGGCCTGGGCGAGCGGCCGCTGAGGCTGCTGCGGGCCGTACGGGGGCTGGAGCTGGTCGAGCTGCCGGGTGCCGAGGAGTGCTGCGGGTTCGGCGGCACCTTCGCGGTGAAGAACGCCGACGTGTCGGCGGCGATGGGGACGGACAAGGTGCGCAACGCGCAGTCGACGGGCGCCGAGGTCCTGTGCGCGGCGGACAACTCCTGCCTGATGCACCTCGGCGGGACGATGTCCCGGCTGCGGGTGGGCATGCGGCCGGTGCACATCGCGGAGATCCTGGCGAGCACGGAGGAAGGGGAGGGGGCGGCCGTATGAGCGGCACGTATCTGGGGATGCCGGCCTTTCCGCGGGCGGCGCGCACCGCCGTGCACGACCGGACCCTGCGCGGCAATCTGCGCCACGCCACGCACACCATCCGCGCCAAGCGGGCCAAGGCCGTCGCGGAGGTCTCCGACTGGGCGGCGCTGCGCGAGGCCGGCAGGCAGATCAAGGACCACACGCTGCGGCACCTGGACCGCTACCTGGTGCGGGTGGAGGAGGCGGTGACGGCGGCGGGCGGCACCGTGCACTGGGCCGCCGACGCCGACGAGGCCAACCGGATCGTGACCCGCCTGGTCAAGGAGACCGGCGAGTCCGAGGTCGTCAAGGTCAAGTCGATGGCCACGCAGGAGATCGGCCTCAACGAGGCCCTCGAGGCCGAGGGCATCCGCGCCTACGAGACCGATCTGGCCGAGCTGATCGTGCAGCTGGGCCGGGACCGGCCCTCGCACATCCTCGTGCCCGCCATCCACCGCAACCGCGGGGAGATCCGGGACATCTTCGCCCGCGAGATGGGCCAGTGGGGCCGCCCGGCACCGGAGGGCCTCACCGACACGCCCGCCGAACTGGCGGAGGCGGCGCGGCTGCACCTGCGGGAGAAGTTCCTGCGCGCCAAGGTCGGCATCTCCGGCGCGAACTTCGTCGTCGCCGAGACCGGCACGCTGGTGGTCGTCGAGTCCGAGGGCAACGGGCGGATGTGCCTGACCCTGCCCGAGACGCTGATCTCCGTCGTCGGCATCGAGAAGATCGTGCCCACCTGGCGGGACCTGGAGGTGTTCCTCCAGACCCTGCCCCGTTCCTCCACGGCCGAGCGGATGAACCCGTACACGTCGATGTGGACCGGGACCACGGACGAGGACGGACCGCGGGCCTTCCACCTGGTCCTCCTCGACAACGGCCGCACCGACACCCTCGCCGACGAGGTCGGCCGCCAGGCGCTGCGCTGCATCCGCTGCTCGGCCTGCCTGAACGTGTGCCCGGTGTACGAGCGGGCCGGCGGCCACGCCTACGGCTCGGTCTACCCGGGCCCCATCGGCGCCATCCTCAGCCCGCAACTGCGGGGCACGGGAAGCGAGATCGACGCCTCCCTCCCCTACGCGTCCTCGCTGTGCGGCGCCTGCTACGAGGTGTGCCCGGTCGCCATCGACATCCCGGAGGTGCTGGTGCACCTGCGGGAGCGGGTGGTGCGGGGCGGGGCGGCGGTGCGGCGGGGCGACAAGGTCGTCCTCAAACCGGCCAAGGGGCACGCCGCCGAGCGGGCCGCGATGCGGGCGGCGCAGTGGGCGTTCACGCGTCCGGGAGTGCTGCGCGCGGGCCAGCGGCTGGCGTCGCGCACCCGCCGCTTCCACCCGCGGACACTGCCCGGCCCGGGCCGGGCCTGGACCGGCAGCCGGGACCTCCCGGCGGTTCCCGCGGAGCCGTTCCGCGACTGGTGGCAGCGCACGCGCGGCGGGAAGGACGGCCTCAAGTGAACAGCAGGGAGAGGATCCGGGGCCGGGTACGGCGTGCCCTCGCCGACGTCCCGCGCGACGACACTCCCCCCGTGCCCGGACGGCCCGGGAGGGACCCCCGGTACGAGCGGGCGGTCGTGCGCGACTACCTGCGCGAGCACGGGGAGCGGAGCGCCGAGGAGACGGTGGACCTGCTCGCCGAGAACCTGGCGGACTACCGGGCGGTCGTGCACCGCTGCGCGGGCGGGGAGCTGCCGGACCTGCTCGCGCGGCTCGTGGCCGAGCGCGGCTCGCGCAGCGTGCTCGTCCCCGCGGGGCTGCCGCCGTCCTGGCTGCGGGCGGTGGACGCGACCCGCGTCCCCGACCGGGCCGCGTCCACCCCGCACGAGCTCGACCGGGTCGACAGCGTGATCACCGGATGCGCGGTGGCGATCGCCGAGACCGGCACGATCGTGCTGGACGGCGGACCGGACCAGGGCCGCCGCCGGATCACGCTGATCCCGGACCACCACGTCTGCGTGGTGCGCGTCCCGGACCAGGTCGTCCCCTCCGTGCCCCGGGCCCTGGAACGCCTCGACCCGGCACGCCCGCTGACCTGGATCTCCGGCCCGTCGGCGACCAGCGACATCGAGCTGGACCGGGTGGAGGGGGTGCACGGGCCGCGGACGCTGGAGGTCGTGCTGGTGACCTGACGCGCCGCCGACCACGCGGAGCGGCCCCGTCGCGGTCCGGGCACGGGTGGCGGCGGTGCGCGGCGCCCGGGCCGCACACCGCCGCGTACGGAAACGGTGTGTCCGGCCCCGGGGGGCTTCCGGGGCCGTGCCGCTACTCGGCCTTCGCGTACTCCTGGGCCATGGCGCCCGCGAAGTCGTAGACGATGCACTGCTCGTCGCCCACGACCCAGGCGTCGTGCCCGGGCGCGCACACGAAGACGTCGCCCGGGCCCACCTCGCCCTCGGCGCCGTCGTCCATGCGGATGCGCATCCGTCCCTGGACGACATAGCCGTTGTGGTGGATCCGGCAGCTGTCGGTGCCCGCGATCGGTCCGACCGACTCCGACCAGCGCCAGCCGGGCTCGAACGTGGCCACGGCGAAGTCGAGCCCCGTCAGGTGGACGGCTTCGAGATGGCCTCGAGGGAAATCGCGCCGCTCGTCCGGCTTGTCGAGCGTCTTGACCTCGAACATGACGCTCCTCCTTTTCCCGGATTTTCCCGGTTTCTCCGGTTCCCCGGTTTCCCGGTTTTCCGGCCGCGTCCGTCTGCGGCCGGGGCCGGTCTCCGTCCGCCACGGCGTCCTCCACGGCCGGCATCGGCGGGGCCGGCTCCGTCACTTCATCGTCCGTCTGTCAAGCCGGGACCGCCATTCGGGTGACACCCGGCGGTGTCAGCCGCCGGTGCCGCACAGCCGGGCGAAGCGTCCGGCGTCGATGTTGCCGCCGGAGAGGATCACGCCGACGCGGCGCGGGAGGCGGCCCGCACGGCCGGTGAGCAGAGCGGCCAGCGGGGTGGCGCCACTGGGTTCGAGGACGATCTTCAGCCGTTCGAACGCGAACCTCATCGCCTGCCGGATCTCGTCGTCGGAGACGAGGACGACCTCGTCGAGCAGCCGCCGGTTGAGGGAGAAGGTCAGTTCCCCGGGGATGGGCAGGGCCTGGCCGTCGGCGATGGTGTGCGGGACCTCGACGGCGACGCGCCGGCCCGCCTCCAGGGACCGCCTGGTGTCGTCGCCGGCCTCGGGCTCGACGCCGATCACCCGGGTCGCCGGGCGCAGTCCCTTGACCGCGGTGGCGCTTCCGGCGATCAGCCCACCGCCGCCGACGGGTGCGATCAGCGCGTCCACCTCCCCCACCTCCTCGACCAGTTCGAGCGCCGCGGTGCCCTGGCCGGCGATGACGTGGGGGTGTTCGTAGGGCGGGATCAGGGCCAGGCCCCGTTCGGCGGCCAAGGCCTCGCCGATGGCCTCGCGGTCGCCGGTGTAGCGGTCGTAGGTGACGATCTCGGCGCCGTAGGCGACGGCGGCGTCCCGCTTGGACCGCGGGGCGTCCTCGGGCATGACGATCACCGCGGTGGTGCCGAGCTCGCGGGCGGCGAGCGCGACGGCCTGGGCGTGGTTGCCGGAGGAGTAGGCGACGACGCCCCGGGTGAGCTGTCCGGGCGTGAGGCGGGAGACCGCGTGGTAGGCGCCGCGGAACTTGAAGGCGCCGACGCGCTGGAAGTTCTCGCACTTGAGGAGGGCCTCGGTGCCGGCGATCGCGTCCAGGGTCCGGGAGCGCAGGACGGGGGTGCGGTGGGCGACGCCCTTCAGGCGGGCGGCGGCGTCGCGGACGTCGTCGAGGGTGACCGGCGGGGTGGAGCTCGTCACGCGTGTCCTCCGTCGGGGTGTCGGGCACACCGGACGCCGGGGCGGTGTCCGGTGCGCGCACGGGGTCACCCATCCCATCACGGGTCCCCCGGCCCCGGCAGGGGCCGTGCGCCGGCGGCGGAGTGAGCGCGGTCGGCCCGGGGGATCGTCCCGAAGGGGTGATCCGGTGACCTGGGCGGCGTGGACGCGGTGCGGGGCGGCGGGGGCGGCGGGGCCGGCGGGGGGACCCGATCGCCGGGCCCGCCCCTCACGGCCGGGGGTTGGTGCGCCGCCAGGACCGGCGGGCGTTCGGGTCGCGGCGGCCCGCGGCGGCGGCGCAGCGCGGGCAGACCCGCTGGACGGCGTCGGCGGCGCCGCCCGTCTCCGGCAGGATCTCGGCCCAGGGGACGGCGGGGAAGCGGGACAGCTGCGAGCGGTGCAGCGCCAGGCCGCACACGGTCTGGTTCATGCCCTGCTCCCAGGCGTGCACCTCCCCGGCGGGCAGCCAGCGCCCGTCCTCCTCGTCCCACCAGCGGCGGGAGGCCGCCACCTCGTAGCGCCGTGTCCTGGCCATCGGTCCCGCGACCGTCCTCTCTCCCCCGTCCTCGCCTGCTCCTTCGCCCCTTGCGGACCGGGTGCCCTTCGAGGGCGACGCCCACACGCGGCCCGGGACGGACCCCGGCGGGTTCCCGCGCCCGTACCGCCTCCTGTGTGACCGCTCCGCACGCCCTGACAGATTTACGCATTTTGTCTGCTTAACATGCCTGATCCGCGTCCTGCCCCGTACGAGAGGACACCAGATGGCGCCCACGGGCCGTCACAGAGCACTGGCCGAGCACGCCTTCTCCCCGCACGACGCCGTCCTGCGCGCGGCCGCCCGGCACCTCGGGCGCCGGCGCTTCCTCACCGTCACCGCGGCGACCGCCGCGCTCGCCTTCACCACCAACCTGCCGGCCCGGGGCGCCGTCGCCACCCCCCGGCTCGAGGCGGCCCGGGTCAGCAAGGACCCGTTCACCCTCGGCGTCGCCTCGGGCGACCCCCTGCCCGACTCCGTGGTGCTGTGGACGCGGCTGGCCCCCGAGCCGTTCGAGGCGGACGGCGGGCTGGGCGAGCAGCGCGTCGCCGTGGAGTGGGAGGTGGCCGAGGACGAGCGCTTCGCCCTCGTCGCCCGGCGGGGCACCGCCGAGGCCCACCCGGAGTACGCCCACAGCGTGCACGTCGACGTCAAGGGACTGAAGCCGGGCACCCGCTACCACTACCGCTTCCGCACCGGGTCCTGGATCAGCCCGGCGGGCCGCACCCGCACCGCGCCCGGGGCGGGCGACGGCACCCCGGCGCTCCGCCTGGCCGCCGTCGCCTGTCAGGCCTACCAGGACGGTTACTACACGCCCCTGCGGCACCTCGCCGAGGACGACGTCGACGTCGTCTTCCACCTCGGCGACTACCTGTACGAGTACGCCGTCAACTCCGTCGGCGGCGAGCGCCGGTACACCGGCCGCACGCTCCCGGACGTGTTCAACCGCGAGACGATGACCCTCGCGGACTACCGGCTGCGCTATTCCCTCTACAAGAGCGATCCCGATCTGAGGGCCGCCCACGCCGCGCACCCGTTCGTCGTCGCCTGGGACGACCACGAGACCGAGAACAACTACGCCGGCAGCGTCCCCGAGAACGGGGTCCCGCCCCAGGAGTTCCTCGTGCGCCGGGCCGCCGCCTACCGCGCGTACTGGGAGAACCAGCCGCTGCGCGCCGCGCAGCTGCCCCAGGGGCCCGACGCGCAGCTGTACCGCCGCCTCCACTGGGGCACGCTCGCCCAGTTCGACGTCCTCGACACCCGCCAGTACCGCTCCGACCAGGCCTACGGCGACCGGCCGCACGCGCCGGGACCGGAGTCGGACGATCCCGCGCGCACCATGACCGGGGACGCGCAGGAGCGCTGGCTGATCGAGGGCTGGCGGGCCTCGGACGCGCTGTGGAACGTGATGCCGCAGCAGGTGTGCTTCTCGCAGCGCAAGTTCGGCGTGGCCGCCGACGCCGGCGTGTCCATGGACGCCTGGGACGGCTACCGGGCCTCACGCGACCGGATCGTCGCCGGGGCGAAGGCGGCCGGCGTCGACAACTGGATGGTCCTCACCGGTGACGTGCACGTGGCCTACGCCTTCGACATCAAGGAGGACTTCGACGACCCGCAGTCGAGGACCCTCGGCACGGAGGTCACCTCCACCTCCGTGGCCAGCGGCAAGGACGGCGTGGAGAAACCCGCCAACTGGGACACATACATGAGGGCCAACCCGCATCTGAAGTTCTACAACGGCAAGCGCGGCTACGTGCGGGTGGAATTCGACCGGGAGGCGGCCCGGATCGACTTCCGGACGGTGTCCGCCGTCACCACGCCCGGTGCCCCCGTCACCACGGCCGCGTCCTTCGTCACCGAGGCGGGCGCCCCCGGTCTGAAGCCCGCGTGAGCGGCGTACTGCACATGGCACCCCCGGCGTCCCCCAAAGCGCGAAAGGCGGCCGTCGCGAGCATCGGCCCGGGCCTTTGCGGCAAGGCCACTAGGACTTCGCCGCAGTCCCACCCTCATGAGAAGGAGCTGCTTCGCATGGTCGGCAGACATGTCACGGGCCGGCGCCGCACCGCCGCCCTCACCGCCCTCGGCGCCCTCGTCCTGACCGCCGCCCCCGCCGCCGCGTCCGCCGCGCCGCCGCCCGCGCCGGGCCCCCTGCCCGGCGCCGCCCGGACGCTCGGCGCCGACCGGGCCCCCGCACAGCTGCTGCACGCGCTGCAGCGCGACCTGAAGCTGACACCGCGGCAGGCCGCCGCCCGGCTGGTCAACGAGGCGGAGGCGGGCACCCGCGCGGGTCTGCTGCGCAACACGCTGGGCGAGCACTTCGCCGGTGCCTGGGTGAGCGGCGCGACCTCCGCCGAGCTCACCGTCGCCACCACCGACGCCGCGGACGTGCCCGTCATCGAGGCGCAGGGCGCGAAGGCGGCGGTCGTCGACCGGGGGCTGAGCGGGCTACGGGCCGTCAAGGCGCGGCTGGACTCCACCGCCCGGCGCGTCCAGACCCCCGACACACCGGTCTGGTACATCGACGTGCGGGCCAACCGGGTCGTCGTCCAAGCGGTGGACGAGCCGGCCGCGGCGGCGTTCGTGCGGGCCGCCGGCCTGAAGGACGGGGACGTGGGCGTCCGGGTGTCGGCGGACCGGCCGCGGGTGCTGGACGACATCGTCGGCGGTGACCCCTACTACATCGACGACAAGGCCCGCTGCTCCGTCGGCTTCTCCGTCACCAAGGACCAGCAGCAGGGCTTCGCCACGGCCGGCCACTGCGGCAGGCCCGGCGCGAGGACGACCGGCTACAACCGGGTGGCCCAGGGCACGTTCCAGGGCTCCGTCTTCCCCGGCAAGGACATGGCCTGGGTCGGCGTCAGCAGCGCCTGGACCGCCACGCCGGACGTCAAGGTGGAAGGGGACCGGAAGGTGCAGGTCGCCGGCTCGGTCCAGGCGCTCGTCGGGGCGTCGGTCTGCCGCTCGGGCTCCACCACCGGCTGGCGCTGCGGCACCATCGAGCAGCACGACACGAGCGTCAGCTACGCGCAGGGCACCGTCGACGGGCTGACGGAGACCACGGTGTGCGCCGAACCCGGCGACTCCGGCGGCCCGTTCGTCACCGGCGTCCAGGCGCAGGGCGTCACCTCCGGCGGCTCCGGTGACTGCACGAACGGCGGCACCACGTACTACCAGCCCGTCAATCCGCTGCTCGGCGACTTCGGCCTCACCCTGGTGACCGCGTCGGCCGCCGCGCCGTCCGCTCCGCACGACAGCGCGGCGGCCGACGCGTGGGCGACGGGCCGGGTCTACGGGGCCGGAACCACCGTGACGCACCGCGGCGCGCGCTACCAGTGCCTGCAGGACCACCAGGCGCAGGACGCGTGGGCGCCCGACGGCACGCCCGCCCTGTGGCAGCGGCTGTAGGCGCCGTCCGGTGGTGTGGGGGCGGCGTTCCCGCACCACCGGGGGCCGGGCGCCGGTCCCCCCTCGGTCACCCCTCGGCGAGCAGGGCGTAGGCGCCGGACAGGAACGGGTCGCGGGCGCCGCCGCGGACCCGGCGGGTGCACACCGCGGCCAGGGCCGTGCCGGTGCCGGGCCTGAAGCCCAGGAACGCCTGCTGTCCCAGCGTGGCACCGGAGTGGAAGTACATCGGCCCGCCGTCGGCGGGGTGGCGGAACCACGCCACCGTGTGCACGTGCCGGTGCCCCGGTCCGCGCCGGATCACGGGGGTGCGCACCGCCCGCAGGGCACCGGCCAGGGGCGAGCCGGACGGGCGCAGGTGCGCTTCGAGGAAGCCGAGCAGGTCCAGTGGGGTGGCCCGGACGGCTCCCGCCGCCTGGAAGCCCCCCGCGTCGAAGGCCGGGACGGCCCCGCGGCCGTCCTTGCGGTGACCGGTCGCGTCGGTCCCGGGGTCCGCGGCGGCCAGGGCGGTGCCGCCGAGGCCGAGCGGGCGCAGGACGTGCGCGGTGAGCAGGTCCTCCCAGGGGGTGGCGGTGACCGCCGCGACGGCGTGGCCGAGCACGGCGACGCCGAAGTTGGAGTAGCGCCAGCGCGTGCCGGGGCGGTGGCGGGGGCGGTGGCGCAGGAAGGCCTCGGTGACCCGGTCGGCCGGGTAGCGGGCGTAGGGGTTGGTGCGCCAGGCGGACAGGGTCCGGGGGAGGAAGTCGCGCGGCAGGGCGGGCAGTCCGGCGGTGTGGGTGACGAGGTGGGCGAGCGTCACCGGGTCCGGGCCGGCGGGCCGGCCGGGGTCCAGGCAGGCGGCGGCCGGCTCGCCCCCGGTGAGCACGCCGCGCCGGATCAGCTGGGCCAGCAGCAGCCCGGTGAACGTCTTGCCGGCCGAGCCGATCTCGTAGCGCAGGTCCGGTCTGGGGACCTCGGGGGGCGGAGCGGTGCCGCCGCTGTGGACGATGCGGCGGCCGTGCCGGGAGAGGGCGAGGACGACGTCGGGGGCGTCGGCGGCGTCGGCGACGGTGGCGAGCCGCTCCCGCAGGTGCGTCTCGTCGTCCGCGTCCGGCCGCGGGGCGGAGCCGGTGCCGTCGTCATCGTCGGGCGGATCGCCCGGCCAGAGGGCGGGGCGGGCCGTCATGAGGCGGCGCGCGCCAGTTCACTGAAGGCGCGGGAGGTGGACAGCGCCGAGGCGAAGGCGGCGACCAGCGTCGGGTGGTAGACGATGTCGAACACCTCGTCGGGGTCGCCGTCGGGCATCGTCCGGATGGCGGGCACGGCGCCGTCGGGCTGCTGGGCGGCGGCGAAACCCTCCCAGGCCCGCTCGTCGAAGGTGGGGCGGGGCAGGCAGGCGTCGACGACGAGGAGTTCGCCGAGCAGGTCCCACCGCTGCAGGTCCAGCCAGTCGTCGAGCCAGGCCGGCAGCCAGGTGGCGAGGTAGTCGGCGAGGCGGGGCGGCAGCCCGTCCGGGTTCTCCCCCCAGTCGGTGAGGTGGAAGACCGTGTGGGTGATGTCGTACCCGATGCGGCCCTCCACCGTCCACGGCTCCGGCGTGTGCTCCAGCCAGGTCGGGGTCAACGCCTCGGCCTCGGGCGGTTGCACGGGGCGCAGGCCGAAACGGCGCTGGAACGCGGAGAGTCCGAGCCGCCGGGTCGGTGTCGCGTCGAAGAAGTGCCAGCTGGCGAGGCGGTGGTTGAGGGCAGTGGCCCGCTCCACCTCGGGCTGGCTGTAGCCGAGCTCCTTGTAGGGCAGGTACACCTCGGCCGGGATGGGCGAGAGGGGTTCCGTCCGCTGTCCGCGCACCAGCATGCGGCCGCCGTCCAGCGTCTCCCGCCAGACGTGGTCGACCAGTTGCCGGGCCAGCTGGGCCTGGCGCGCCCCGGCCACGCCCTCGCGAAGCAGCACCTTGCATATCAGGGCCAGTTCACCCACCGGTTTGAAACGCTCCAGGAACCCTATTTCGGGGTCCACGTCGGGTTCCAGCCGGAAGCCGTCGCGGTGGGCCCACAGCCATTCCATGGCGCGGGCCCCGACGGTGTGCATCAGACGCGTGTCGGTCATCCGAGCGCTCCTTGTCCGCCGTGCGGGTACCGGGCCGGCGCCGGGCGCCGGACGCGGCCGTCGAGGGCGTCCGGCCGGACACCGCCCGTCCGGGGCGTGCCGGGGTGCCCGATGGTCAAGGTCGCGGCGAAGGCGGCCATCAGGGTGGAGTGGTAGGTGAAGGTGAAGTCCTCCCCGGGGTCCGCCGCGGTGTCGCCGCCGGACGTGCCGACCCGGCCCGGCCCGGCTCCGCCCACCTCGGGGAGCCCGCCCGTACCGTCCTGGGCCGCCGCGATCCGGCGCCACGCCTCCCGTACGTCCCGGGACCCGGTCGCTGCGGCCGGGCCCGGCACGCTCGCCGCCACGGCGAGCAGTTCGCAGGTCAGGTCCCACATCCGGGCCTCCCCGCAGGTGTCGAGCCAGGGTGGCAGCCACTGCGTCAGATAGGCCGCGAGGTCCGGTGGTACGCCCCGGTCGGCGCGGCCCCAGTCGGTGAGGTGGAAGACCACGTGGGTGAGCGCGTATCCGGAGGGGACTTCGAAGGTCCATGGTTCGGGCAGTCCGCCCAGCCATGTCCTGCGCAGGGCGTGCTCGGCCTGCGCGGCGGGCGGATGTCCGTCGAGGTGACCGCGCCGCTCGGCGGCGAGCACGCCCAGCCGTCGGGTGGGGTCCTGCTCGGTGAGCCGCCAGCTGCGGGTACGGGCCACCTTGGCGGCGGACGCCTCGTAGCCGGGGTGGCGCAGGCCCGCCGCGGCGAAGGCCGCGTACACCTCCAGGGGGTAGGTGGCGAAGGGCTCCTCGTGCTGCATCCGGAGGAACAGCTCGCCCTGCCCGGTCTGTCGCCAGGCGAACGCCAGCAGGTCGGACGCGCGGGTGTGGAGCGGGTCCGCCGGCGGGGTGCGCCGCGTCACCGTGGCGCACACCTGGGCGAGTTCGCCCAGCGGTTTCCAGGTGCGGTCCACCTCCCCGTCGGCGGCGAGCGCGTCGTCACCCAGCGCGAAGTGGTCACGGTGCGCGGACACCCAGGCGAGCGCCCCTTCCGCCACCTCGCGGATCTCCCCGGCGTTCACGGCCGTCCCACGAGCGCTTCGGTCCGCATCAACCGGGCCGCCCGCACTTGGAGCACGACCCGCGGATCGCTGCCGCCCATCAGCTCCACGAAGTCCAGCCCGGTCTCCAGGCCCAGCGTGTCGGGCACTCCGTCGAGCAGTGCCAGCCAGCGGCCCGCGCCGGCCGCCTGCCTCCAGTCCCTGCGGCGTACCGCCCGGACGAAGCCCCGGGCGACGTCGACCGGCCGGCGCCGGGCCGCGCGGACCACGGCGCACTCCTCGCCGGGCACGGCGAGGGGGGCCAGCACCGACAATTGGTGCGTCAGGGTCTGCCAGGTGGCGTCGTCGAGCCAGCCGGCCTCGGGTTCCGCGTCCCCGGTGCCGGCGGCCGGGTCGCCGGGGGAAGCGGTGAGCCGCCGCAGTGTGCGCCGCATGGCCCAGTGGCTCCACTGGACGGTGGGGGCGACGCCGACCCGGGGCGGGTAGGACCCGACGGCCTTGCGGAACGCGGCGAGGTCCTCGGGGGCGGGCGGGGTGTGGAAGAGCAGGTGCGGCAGCATCAGGTCGGCTCCCAGTACCCGCACGGCTGCGACCGCGACGCTCTCCGCGGCCCCCGCCACCAGTGGGTCACCGGTCATCCGGCGGTGGCCCCCGCCCCGAAGGGCGGAGGCCACGCCGGTAGCCAGATCCTGCACCGCGCCCTGCAAGAGGGACGAAGTGCCTGACTGTTCCATTCGGTTGCTCCTGCCGATCCGGTCAGCCCTTCTTCGGACGGGGGGTGGGCGGCGACAGCAGAAGCTTGAACGCGCCGCCGAACAGGGCCAGCGCGGCGTTCTGCCGACTGTCGCGGTAGATGCCTTCGGGCTCTACCGGGTCGAGTTCCGCTTCAAGGTCGATGACTTCCTCGGTCAGCTTGTCGATGGAAGGCATATGACCATCTCCCTCTGTTTGCCCATTGCCTTCGCTTCCCAAGTCTCCATCACATCCGAAAACATGTCCAACCAGCCCGAAAAACTAATGTAGGAAAAATTTCAGCAAAAGGGACAAATACTGCGTGATGCGGTGATTGAACTCCAAACAAGCGTCAAGTCCCGGCCGATGACCGGGACTTGACGGAATCCGAAGACGAACGGACGTCAACTGCGCGCCACCACGCGCAGCGTCCGGACCGAGGGATCGGCCGCGTCGGGGATCAGGACGCCGTGGTCGACGCCGCTGCGCAGGTAGTCGAGGACCTCGTCGGTGATGACCTCCCCGGGGGCCACCACCGGTACGCCGGGCGGGTAGGGGCTGATCATCTCGGCGGCGATCCGGCCGGCGGCGCGCTCGGCGGGCACGTGCTCGACCGGCGCGAAGAACGCCTCGCGCGGCAGCATGGCCTGTTCCAGCTCCAGGACCGGCGGCTGCGGCAGCCGTACGGGCGGGCGGCGTTCGAGGGATCCGGCCTCGTCGGCGAGCGCGCGCAGGGCGTCCACGAGGATCTTCTCCGTCTCGTCGTCGTCGGCGTGGGTGATCGAGGCGCTGATGCGGCAGGTGTCGGAGCCGCCGACGTCCACGTGCCGGCTCGCCCGCAGCCACTCGGCCGCCTGCATGCCGCTGATCCCGAGCTCCCGTACGTCGATCACGATCTTCAGTGGGTCGAAGGCGGCGGCGAGACCGGCGTCGACGACCTCCTGGCCCATGGGGGCGAGCCCCGGGATGTCCGCCGCCGTCGCCCGGATCCGCTCCGCGCGGTGCAGCGCGTCGTCGAGGAGCTCGTGGCCGTGCTCCACCATCTGCCGGCGCCAGCCGTCGAGCGTGGCGTACACCAGGGACGAGGCGCTCGTCGTGCCCAGCAGGTCCTCGCGCTGCTTGAGCGCCTCCGGCGACACCCGGTCGTACTGGAGGTGGAAGACGGAACTCTGCTCGATCGCGCCGCCCATCTTGTGGACGCTGGTCACCACCAGGTCGGCTCCGGCGTTCATGCCCCAGGCGGGCAGGGCGGGGTGGAAGGGCAGGTGGGCGCCCCACGCCTCGTCCACGATGAGGGGCACGTCGAACTCGTGGCAGACCCGGGCCACCCCCTCGACGTCCGCGCAGGTCCCCCAGTCGGTGGGCGTGATCAGCAGCATGCCCTTGGCGTCCGGGTGCTCCTGGAGGCGGCGGCGCACGTCGTCGGGTTCCGGCGGGTGGGCCAGGTGCCGCTCGCCGTCGAACTTCGGGTGGACCCAGATCGGTTCGACGCCGTTGACGACGACGGCCGCGATGACGGACTTGTGGGCGTTGCGGGACAGCAGCAGCTTCTCGCCGGGCCCGGCCACGGCCAGCATGGCGGTCTTGACCGACAGGGAGCTGCCGCACGTGGAGAAGAACGCCCGGTCGGCGCCGACCGCGTCCGCCATCAGGTCCTGGGCCTGGCTGAGCACGCCCTGCGACTGGCGGCGGTCGTCCAGCCCGTTGAGGGACAGCACGTCGGAGCGGAACACGTCGAGCCCGACGATGTCGGCCACCCGCGGATCGACCCCGCGCCCCTGCTTGTGCCCGGGCGGGCCGTAGGCCACGTCCCCCCGGCGCCGGAACTCCTGCAGTGCCTCCAGCACGGGCACCCGCGAATGATCCATCGTTCCTCCCGTCTCGCGTCCCGGCGTCTGCCGCCCCATCCCGGGCGGGCCCGTCCCCGGCCGCCGGTGGTCTCCTTCGGGGACACCGACCGTGTTGACGCTGCGCGACCGTCGAAACCCGGGGGGTGTCGCACCGTCCGGGCGGTGGAACCCGGTGCCGGTACGACGACACGCACCCGACACCGAGGAGGCCGCGTGACCCGCACGCTCGACGAGGTCCACCGGGACGTCCGCCGGGCCGTGACCGACCGGGCCGGCCCGCTGTGGGACGTCGCCCTGCGGCTGCACGCCGATCCCGAGTACGCCTTCGCCGAACACCGGGCGGCGGCCCTGCTCACCGGCGAGCTGGAACGCGCCGGTTTCGCGGTGGAGCGCGGCATCGCGGGCCTGCCGACCGCGTTCGCCGCGCGCTCGGGCCGGGGGCGTCCCGCCGTCGCGCTGCTACTGGAGTATGACGCCCTGCCCGGCCTCGGCCACGCCTGCGGCCACAATCTCGTCGCGGCGGCGGGACTGGGCGCGGCGCTCGCGCTGCACGCCGTGCTGGGCGGCACCGCCGGATGCGTGGCGGCCGTGGGCACGCCCGCCGAGGAGGGCGGCGGCGGGAAGGCCGTCGAAGCGGACGCCGGGGTGTTCGACGATGTGGACGCGGCGCTGATGTTCCACCCGGGGGTGTACGGCTGGCGGAGGGCGCCGCTGACCGCGCAGGTGCAGTACCGGGTGGGGTTCCACGGGCGCGCCGCCCACCCCACGGGCAACCCGGCCGAGGGCGTCGACGCGCTGGCGGCGCTGATCGAGCTGTTCAACGTGGTCGCCGTGCTGGGGCGGCGCCTGCCGGCGGCCTCGCACGTGCAGGGCATCGTCACGCACGGCGGCACGGCGACCAACATCGTCCCGGAGTACGCGGAAGGGCGGTTCGGGCTGCGCGCGGCCACCACGGGCGCCCTGGACGAGCTGATCGGGCGACTGCGCGAGGCCGCGGAGGGCGTCGCGCGGGCCACGGGCACCCGTGCCGAGGTGGAGCGGGCGACGGTCCGCTACGACCACTTCCGGGACAGCGGTGTCCTGTCCGACCGGTTCGCCGAGCACCTGGCGCACTCCGGGATCGCGCTGACGCCGCCCGCGCCCGGGGTGTACCTGGGCTCGTCGGACATCGGCAACGTCAGCGCGCGGGTGCCCGCCGTCCACCCGTTCGTCGCGATCATGGGCGAGGACGGGTCCGACCACACCCCCGAGTTCGCGGCGGCCGCCGCCTCCGGACGGGCCCGCGAAGTGCTGCTCGCTGCGGCGCAGGCCCTGGCGTGCACCGCCGCGGACGTCCTGCTCCGGCCGGGACTGCGCGAGCAGGCGTGGGCCGGGCACCGCAGGGCCGCCGCCGCGGAGGGCTGAGGCGGCGGCGCGGTACACCCCGTCGGGGGCACCGGTGCGGCGCGGCCCGGCTCCGTTCAGGCGCGCGGCGGGCCCGGCCGGTCCCGCTTCAGGAACCGCCGGACTCCTCGTCCCGGCCGCTCCCCCGGGTCTCCCGCCCCTCGTCGGCGCCGTCCGGGCGGACGGCCTCGGGCTCCCTGGTCTCGATACCCTCCAGGGGATTGCCCGCCGTCGTGCCGTGCTCCGTCTGGTATCCCTCCTTGGCGCTCGCGGTGCCGGGCACCGTGCGCTCGCGCGCCTGGCTCTCGGAACCCGAGTGGGCGCCCGGTTCGTCGCTGTCCCGGGCCCGGGCGTACCGGTTCTCCCCGGGTTCCCGGTGATCGTCGTGGCCGGTCATCTCCGCACCTCCGGTCGGTGTCGCAGGGGCTGGCGGGGTTCGGGGTTCCCCCGGGACCCGGCCGGAAACGAGTGGGCCGGCCGTCCCGGGAGGGGCCGGGCGGCTCACCCCTCGGACGGCGGCCCCTCCCCCGGTGCCTCCTCCACCACCGCGAGCAGGTCGTCGCGTCCGGACAGCGCCTCCAGGGACAGGGTGCGGTAGCCCGCCCGGTCGAACAGGACGGTGATGCGGTCGCCGTCCTCGCTCAGCACCGAGCCCTCGCCCCACTCCCCGTGCCGTACCCGGGCCCCGACCGGGAAGGCCGACGCGGCGGGGTGCCGGGGCCGTTCCGCCTCCTCGCCGCCGCCCTCCCCTTCGGCCCCCTCGGCCTCCCGGGCCTCGCACACGTCGCAGCCGCCGCACGGTGCCCGGTACTCCTCGCCGAAGTAGCCGAGCAGGAACCGCCGCCGGCAGCCGGTGGTCTCGGCGTACGCCCGGGCCATGTCGACCCGGGAGCGGTCGGTGCGCCGGTGCGCCTCGGCCGCCCGCTCGGCCTGTTCGGCCGCTTCCTCCGGCGGGGTGCCGCCCTCCGGGCGGATCTCGCCCCCCTCCCCCGTGGCGACGGTCCCGGCCTCCTCCAGGAGGTTCACCGCGGCGGTGACCCGGTTGCGGGACAGCCCGGTCTCCCGGCGCAGCCGGTCCAGCCCGGCGGGGTCGTCGCGGTGGCCGTGCACGGCGTCGGCGACCTCGGACAGGGTGTCGTGGCCGGGGGCGCGGCCGGCGAAGTACGTCTGCATGCCGGTGTCCTCGGACCGGTAGTGCAGCACCGCGAGCGCGGGGCGGCCGTCCCGGCCGCAGCGGCCGATCTCCTGGTAGTAGGCGTCCAGCGAGCCCGGCAGCGCGGCGTGCAGCACGAACCGCACGTCCTCCTTGTCGATGCCCATGCCGAAGGCCGAGGTCGCCACCACGACGTCGGCCTCGCCACCGAGGAAGGCGTCGTGGATACGGGCGCGTTCGGTGGCGCGCAGCCCGGCGTGGTAGGCCTCGGCGGCCAGACCGAGCGCGGCCAGCTCGCCGGCGTACTCCTCGGTGTCCCGGCGGGTGGCGGCGTAGACGATGCCCGGCTTGGCTTCGGCCGCCGCCCGTTCCACCACGGCGCGGCGCCGCTCGTCCTCGTCGAGGAACCGGCGGACCTCCAGCCGGATGTTCGGCCGGTTGAAACCGGCCACCGTCAGCCGCGGCCGGCGCATGCCGAGCCGTTCGGTGATCTCCTTGCGCACGGGCGGGGCGGCGGTCGCGGTCAGGGCGAGCACCGGGGGCCGCCCCACGCGCCGTACGGCCTGGTCCAGGCGCAGGTAGTCGGGCCGGAAGTCGTGGCCCCAGGAGGACACGCACTGGGCCTCGTCGACGACGAACAGGGCGGGCCGGGCGGTGGCCAGCCGCTCCACGACGTCGTCCTTGGCCAGTTGCTCCGGCGACAGGTACAGGAAGCGGGCGTCGCCCCGCGCCACCGCGTCCCAGGCGTCCCGCGCCCGGGACGCGGAGAGGTCGGAGTTGACGGCGACGGCGCCGGGCACCCGGTCGCCGTCCGGCAGACCGGCGATCTGGTCGCGCTGGAGGGCGATCAGTGGGGAGACCACCACGACCGGGCCGGACAGCAGCACGCCGGGGACCTGGTAGACGGCGGACTTTCCGGACCCGGTCGGCATGACGACGAGGGTGTCGTGGCCCGCCAGGACCGACTCCATGGCCTGGAGCTGTTCGGGCAGCAGGTGGTCCCAGCCGAACACCTCGGCGGCGGTCTCCCGCAGCCGCACGGCGTCCTTCCCGCCGCCGTTCCCGCCCCTCTCCCCTCTCTCGTCCTTCCCGTCCTTCCCGCCCTTCGCCTTCGACGCCCCCTTCCGCACAGCCATGACCGCTCCCTCGCTCGCCGGTGGTGGACACGCGGGTACCCGGGGCGGCGCCCGCCAGTCGGCCCTGCGGTGAGCGGTCGCCCGCCCGGACGCGCGGGAACGCGCGGGGAGAGTTCTCCGCGGTCCGCACGGGCACCCGGAAGGATGCGCCGCGGCGCCGGCTTCCGGCCGTGCGGGAGTACGGGGATCCGGCCCGCGCCGGGCACCGCACCGCCGCGGGCGCGGCACCGCGGCACACCGTCCGGCCGCGCCGCCGCTCCCGGCCCTTGCCCACAGCCACCGCGTACCCCATGGTTGACACGTTCACGACATCATCGGGCCGCGTTTTCACCGCAGGGGGACCACATGGCCGCTCGTGCCGCCAGGACCATTCTGGCCTTTTTCATGATCGTGTCGGGATTCACGGCGGGCGTCCTCGCCACCGCCGGCACCGCGCACGCCGACGGCTGCTACACCTGGAGCCGCACCCTGTCCGAGGGCTCCTCGGGCGCCGACGTCACCCAGCTCCAGATCCGGCTCGGCGGCTACCCGGGTTACGGTTCCGTCCTGGCCGTCGACGGGCGGTTCGGCCCGGCCACCACGGCTGCCCTCAAACGCTTCCAGTCGGCGTACGGGCTCACCGCGGACGGCATCGCGGGTGCGGCCACCTACAGCAAGCTCTACGCCCTCCAGGACGACGACTGCACCCCGGTCCACTTCTCGTACGGCGAGCTCAACGACTGCAACACCACCTGGTCGGGCGGCGCGGTCGACGCGGCGACCGCCAAGGCCAACGCCCTGCGCACCATGTGGAAGCTGGAGGCCCTGCGGCACGCCCTGGGCGACCAGCCGATCACGGTGACCAGCGGCTTCCGCTCCCGCGCCTGCAACGACGCCGTCGGCGGCGCGAGCGACAGCCGCCACCTGTACGGGGACGCCGCCGACCTCGGGGCGGGCCCGCACTCCCTGTGCACCCTGGCCAGGCAGGCCCGCAACCACGGCTTCAACGGCATCCTCGGCCCGGGCTACCCGGGGCACGACGACCACACCCACCTCGACCACCGGGGCAGCCGGTTCTGGTCCGCGCCGGCCTGCGGCGTCTGAGCCCTTCCCTGCCGGCCCCCTCCTGCCGGGCCCTTCCCTACCGGATCCGCCGCAGGCGCCACACGTGGTCGTCGCGGAAGCCGTCGGCCCCGTCGGGCGAGGGGCTCCGCCTGCGGACCGTCTCCCTCGTCTCCACCGTCCAACCGCCGTCGGGCAGGTCCAGGTCGGCCAGGACCCCCTCCAGCGTCGGGAACGCGTAGGCGAAGGGCGGCTCGGTCTGCCAGGACGGCCAGCCGGCGTGCAGGACGACCAGCAGGGTCCCGTCCACGGCGACGGCGCGGGCGGCGCTTCGCAGCACCGCCCGCAGGTCCAGTTCGACGGGCGACTGGAGGTAGTGGGCGCTCACGAGGTCGAAGGCGCCCTCGGGGAACGACCGGCCCAGCTCGTGGCGCTCCCAGGTCACCCGGTCGGCCACGCCGGCCTCGGCCGCGTGCCGGGCGGCGCGCGCGAGGGCGGTGGCCGAGATGTCCACGCCGGTGACGCGCCATCCGCGGGAGGCGAGCCACACGGCGTCGGCGCCCTCCCCGCACCCGAGGTCGAGGGCGGTGCCGGGCGCGAGGCCGGCCGCCTCCCGTACGAGCAGGGCGTTGGGGCGCCCGCTCCAGACGCGGTCGGCGTCGCGGTAGCGGGCCTCCCAGAAGTCGGCGGGCCGGGCGGTGGCGGGGGTGTCGCTCATGGCGCCTCCTGAGGGGCGGTCGGGTGGGTTCGCGGTGGGCCGGGGCGCGCACGGGGCGGTCCCGGCGCCCCGCCTCCGAGCCTGCACCCGCCCGCCCCGCACCGGCGAACGATCTTGCCGTTCTCGCAAAACCGGGCGGCGCCGGATCAGGCGAACGCGGGCATGATCCGCTCGTGGATCAGGCGGAGCTGGGTGTTCACGTCGGCCACGTCCGGCAGGTCGCGGCCGGTGAGCGTCTTCACCAGGGTGCGGTCGGTGATCGCGCAGATCACGTGGTTCACCCCGGCGGGGGCCATCTCGCGCCGGATCTTCTCCAGGCACTCCTCGGGCGTGCCCGCCACGGAGAGCCGTTCGGCCACCTGGGGCGTCGTCAGTTCGATGCCGCGGGCCAGGTCGCCGGCGGCGATGGCCTGGACGACCGGCTCGAGCTCGCTCGGCTCCACCCCGTTGCGGCGCAGCTGTTCCGCGGACATGGAGGAGGCGTAGATGCCGACCACACTGCGCGCCGCGTCCTTGGCGGCGGCCGGGTCGGGCCCGGTGGCGAAGACGACCCAGGCGCCGATGTCGAGCGACCGCCAGTCCCGGCCGGCGCGTTCGGCGCCGGCGCGGATGTGCCGCACCGCGTAGTCGTAGGCCTCTCGGGTGTAGCTGAGGGCGTGGTGGCAGCCGTCGGAGAACTCCCCCGCCGCCTCGAACGACTTCGGCCCGCGCATCGCGCCCAGCTTCAGCGGCACCCGGCGCTGGACGGGGCGGGCGAAGGTGAACAGCCCGTCGTACGCGTGGAACTCGCCGTCGAAGGTGATGCTTCCCTCGTCCAGCAGGGTGCGCACCACGTGCAGGGCCTCCTTGACCCGGGACAGCGGCCGGGTGCGGGCCCAGTCGATGCGGTACTGGGCCAGCAGTCCGAAGTTGCCGCTGGAGAGGACCCCTTCGGCGCGTCCGCCGCTCAGTTCGTCCAGGGTGGCGAGGGCCTGTGCAATCAGCGTCGGCTCGCGCAGGGTCACCGGGGAGGCGCTCGGCCCCAGGCGGATGTCGCGGGTTCGGCCCGCGGCGGCGGCGAGGAGGAGCCACAGGTCCTTGTGCCAGGTCTCGTCGGCGGCGTAGCAGGCGTGAAAGCCCAGTTCGTCGGCGAGCCGGATGGAGTCGAGCGAGTCGGCGAGGGGGTAGTCGGGGAGCATGGCGTAGCTGAACTTCACGAACGCCTACCTTCCGATGGCGCGATCGGTGTGCGGGTGGGTCGTGCCGGAATTGCCGGAGTCGTGCTCTTGTCTCCCCCGAGGATGTGGACCAGTGCGTCAACTGTCCAGAGGGACACGCGGGTTGGTGGCTGTCCGCGGGATCGCGCCGGTGGGGACCGACGGCGCCGTGAGCGTCTCCCAGTGGACCGTGCGGTCGCACCAGCGATCCAGCAGGACGCGGTCGTGGCCGACGGCGAGCAGACCCGCGCCGGTGGCGGCGCGGTACCGCTCGACGACGGCGACCAGCGCGGCGGTGGTCGAGGCGTCCAGCATCGCGGTCATCTCGTCGCACACCAGCCAGCGCGGGCGCAGGACGAGGGCGCGGGCGAGGCAGGCGCGCTGGAGCTGGCCGTCGCTGACCTCGTGCGGCCGTCGGCCCAGCAGGTCGGCGGTCAGGCCGACGTCGGCCGCGAGTTCGGCGACCCGCTCGGCCAGGCCCTCGCGCCGGCCGGTGGCGCGCAGCGGTTCGGCGATGAGGTCGCGCAGCGGCAGCCGGGGGTCGGCGGACAGGCGCGGCTGCTGGAAGACGACACCGAAGGCGGTGCGCTGCTCGCGCGGGGCGCGGTGGCGCCAGCGGCGTACGGGTTCGCCGTCGAGGACGAGGGTGCCGGAGTCGGGGCGGTGCAGCAGGGCGGCGACCCGGGCCAGGGTGGACTTGCCGCAGCCGCTGGGGCCGAGCAGGCCGACGGCCTCGCCCGGGGCGACGGTCAGGAAGACGTCCCGGACGACCGGCGCGTTCCTGGTGTATCCGGCGGTGATGGCGCGCAGTTCAAGCACGGTCGGCGGCCTCCGGGGCGAGTCGGTGGGCATCGGGGGGCGGGGTGGCGGGCTCCCCGTGCGGGTGGTGGCAGGCGACCGTGCCGGCCGGTGGCGGCGGTGCGGCGCAGATGTCGGTGGCGCGTGCGCAGCGGGCGGCGAAGGCGCAGCCGTCGGGGAGGTCGTCCAGTTCGGGCGGCAAGCCCGGGATGGGGGTGAAGGCCCGGTCGGGCAGGGCCTGGAGCAGGCCGCGGCTGTAGGGGTGGCGGGGGCCGGGCGTGCCGAAGAAGGCGGCTGCGTCGGCGAGTTCGACGATGCGGCCGGCGTACATCACGGCGACCCGGTCGGCGATGCGCTCGGCGGCGGCCAGGTCGTGGGTGATCATCAGCAGGGCCCGGCCGCCGTCGGTGCCCGTGTCGACGTGGCGGCGCAGTTCGTCGACGGTGCGGTCCACCAGGTCGCGGTCGAGTCCGGTGGTCGGTTCGTCGGCGAGCAGCAGCGGGGCGCCGCCGACGAGGGCGAGGGCGGTGGCGGCGCGCTGGGCGAGGCCGCCGGAGAGTTCGTGCGGGTGGTGGTCGAGGTGGCCGGCCGGGAACGCGGCCCGTTCGGCGGCGGCCTCGGCGGCGGCGCGCAGGGCGGCGCGGCCCCGGACGCCGGTCAGCTCCGCCACCGTCTCCTCCAGCTGGGAGCGGATGGTGCGGACGGGCGTGAGGTGCGCGGCGGGGCTCTGCGGGACGAGGCCGACCAGCCGGCCCCGTACGGTGCGGGCGAGGGTCCGCTCGTCGGCGGCGAGCAGGTCCAGGCCGCCCAGCAGGGCCTGTCCGGCGGTCTGCGCGTTGCCGGGGAGCAGGCCGAGCAGGGCGGAGGCGAGGACGGACTTGCCGCAGCCGCTCTCGCCGATCAGGGCGAGGCACTCGCCGGGCGCCACGTCGAAGTGGGCGCCGGTGACGGCGGCGACGCGGCGCCCGCCCGGCATCAGGAAGCGCACCGACAGGCCGCGCACCGACAGCACGGGGACTCGCTCGGTCACAGCATCAGCTCCGATCGCCGGCGGGGGTTGATCCGTTCCCGCCAGGCCCCGGCGAGTCCGGCGATGGCGAGGGTGGGGAGGATGAGGAACAGGCCGGGGAAGAGGGTGGGCCACCACTGGCCGGCCAGCAGGGAGCCCCGGGCGGTCTGGACGAGGGTGCCGAGGCTGGCGGTGTGGGCGGGCAGCCCCAGCCCGAGGAAGGACAGCGCGGACTCGTGCCACATGGCGTGCGGCACCATCAGCACGGCGGCGAGGCCGGCCTGGGGCAGCACGCCGGGCAGCAGGTGCCGTACCGCGACGCGCCGGCGGGAGGCGCCGCCGGAGACGGCCGCGTCGACGTAGGGGCGGGCGCGCAGGGACATCACCTCGGCGCGGACGATGCGCGCGGTCGACAGCCAGTGGGTGAGCGCCACCGAGACGACCACCGGCCACACGCCCGGCCGGAACATGGCGACGACGAAGATGCCGAGCAGCAGGTGGGGCACGGAGGAGACGGTGTCGACGACCCGCATGATCACGCGGTCGGCCCGGCCGCCGAGGGTCCCGGCGGCGGCCCCGACCGCGGTGCCGACCACGGTCGCCGTCAGCGCGGCGGCCACGCCGACCAGCAGGGACACGCGCAGGCCGTACACGCAGCGCAGCAGCAGGTCGCGGCCGACGTCGTCGGTGCCGAAGGGATGCTCCCAGGACGGGGGCTGAAGCTTCGCGGCCAGGTCGACGGCCTGCTGGTCGAGCTGGGCCAGCGGCGGGACGAGCAGGACGGCGAGGACGGTCGCGGCCACCAGCGCGGCCGAGGCGCGCACGCGCAGGGCGCGGGTGGAGCGGCGGTCCGTGCCGTGGGAGCGCCACAGGGGCGCGGCGGGCGCGGGAGGGTCACATGTCACTGAGCTTCACCCTCGGGTCGAAGAGTCCGTACAGCACGTCCGCGAGCAGGTTCCCGGCGAGGACGGCGGCGGTGGCCAGCGTGGTCAGCGCGGCCAGCAGCGGGAAGTCGACGGCGGTGGCCGCCTCGACGGTGGCCGCGGCGATGCCCGGCCAGCTGAAGACGCTCTCCACCAGCAGGGCGCCGGTGATGAGTTCGGGGACGCGGGAGCCGATCAGGGTGAGGACCGGCAGCAGTCCGCAGCGCAGGGCGTGGCCGAGCAGGACGGTGCGTTCGCGAAGGCCGCGGGCGCGGGCGCCGCGCACCGGGTCCTCCGCCAGGGCGTCGGCGACGCCCTGGCGGACGTACAGGGCGAACCACGGCAGCTGGGAGACGGCGAGCACCCCGGCGGGCAGGACGAGGTGGCTCGCGACCTGTCCCGCCGTGACCTGTTCGCTGGCGGTGTCGGTGAGGCCGCCGGCCGGGAGCACGTCCCACTGGAGGGCGAACAGCCAGACGGCGAGCAGCGCGATCCAGAAGACCGGTGCCGCCTCCAGGCAGTAGGCGAGCGAGGTGACGGCCCGGTCCGTGGCCGAGCCGGGGCGGCGGGCCGCCAGCACCCCGAGCAGGGTGCCCAGCAGCACCGCGACGGCGAAGGCGACGGCGCACAGCAGCGCCGACCAGCCGAGGCGTTCGCCGATCACCTGCGCCACCGGCTGCCGCATCACGGTGGAGTGGCCGAAGTCGCCGCTCAGCGCGGACGTCAGCCAGTGCCACCAGCGGGTGGTGAAGGGCTCGTCCACCCCGAGGTTGTCCCGCAGCCGGTCGAGCGTCTCCCGGTCGGCGCCGAGCGCGGCGGTGCCGCCGTACGCCTTGACGGGGTCGAAGGGGGAGGCGGCGGCGATCGCGAACACGCCGAAGGTGACGGTGAGCAGGACGGGGGCGGCGAACAGGGCCCGCCGTCCCGCCAGGCGTGCCACCGCTTTCCAGGGGAGGGTCCCGGGAGTGCGTGTCATCGCTTGGGCTGCCAGTCCTCGACGTTCCACCACGGACCGCTGGCGAAGCCGTGCTCGTGCGGTTCGAGCTGCGTGGTCAGCCCCTTCCAGCGGTCGGCGAGCACGTAGAGGTGGTCGATGTGGGTGAGGAAGGTGTAACCGGGGTTCTTGACCAGCTCGCGCTGGACCTTGCCGTAGGCGGCCTCGCGCTCGGCGGGGTCCTGGCCGCGGCGGCCCGCGTCGAGCGCCTCGTCCACCGCCGGGTTGTCGTAGCGGGCCATGTTGTTGAAGCCGTCGCCGGCGAGGGAGGAGTGCAGCAGGGTGTACAGGCCGAAGTCGGGGTCGCCGACGCTGCCGAAGCCGGCGAGGACCGCGTCGCGTCCCATCCTCGGCTCGATGACCTCCCAGGTGGCGCTCTCCGCCTTCACCTCGATGCCGGCCTCCTTGGCGTCGGAGGCGTAGGCGAGGGCGTGGTCCTGGCGGACCTTGTCGCCGGCGGGGTACAGCAGGGTGAACGCGGCGCGCCGGCCGTCCTTGACGCGGACGCCGTCCCCACCGGGCTTCCAGCCCGCCTCGTCCAGGAGGCGCTTGGCCCCGGCGAGGTCGCGGGGGCGCGCGATGTCCTTCGCGAACCACGGGTCGTCGCCGGGCAGCGGCCCGTACGCCGGGCTGCCCGCGCCGTCGAGGATCCTGTCGACCATCGCCCGGCGGTCCACGGCGGCGTCCAGGGCCCGCCGGATGGCGGGGTCGCCGGTGACCTTGCCGCCGGTGGGCAGGGTGACGGCGCGGAAGTCGTAGGTTTTCGCCTCGTAGGTGCGCCGGTTCTCGTCGTTCTCGAAGGTGGCGGCCAGGTTGGGCGGCAGGACGGCGCCGTCGAGGTCGCCGGAGCGCAGCCGGGTGGCACGGACGTCGTCGTCCGGGACGATCGCCACGGTGAGCGTCTTCACCTTCGGCGCGCCGCCCCAGTAGTGCGGGTTGGCCTTGAAGGTGAGCTTCTCGCCCTTGCTCCAGTTCGCCAGGACGTAGGGGCCGGTGCCGACCGGCTCGGTGTTGAACGAGCCGGTGTTGGGGTCCTGCCCGCCGGCGACATGTTCGGGCACGATGGGCAGCACGGTGCGGGCGGCGAAGGCGGCGTAGGGGTACTTGAGCGTGAAGACGACCTTGTCGTCGCCGCTCGCCCGGACCTCCTTGATGGCGTCCAGTTCGCTCTTGGCGGTGTTGTTGGTCCCGGCGTCCAGGACGGTGCGGTAGGTGAAGACCACGTCCCGCGCCGTCAGCGGTTCGCCGTCGCTGAACCTCACCCCCTCGCGCAGGGTGTAGGTGTACGTGCGTCCGCCGTCGCCGACCTTCGGCAGCGCGGCCGCCAGGGCGGGTCTCAGCCTCAGGTCGGCGCCGCGGGCGAGCAGCCCGTCGAAGATCTTGGAGTTGCCGTCCTTGCCGTAGCCCAGCAGCGGGCTGAGGGTGTCCGGTTCGGTGGCCACCCCGATGACGACGGACTCGGCGGGCTTGCCGTCGCCGCCGTCCGCGCCGCTCCCGGGCGCCGAACAGGCGGCGGCCCCGGTGGCCAGCGCCGCCGCGGCGGCGACTCCACGTATCCGACGGGTCGTCATGTACCTCACACCCTTGTTGCCTGTAGACGGTTGTTGCGAATAGTTCGCAACTGAAGCGCCAACAGCGTACTGGAGGACGACACTCCAGGTCACCAGAGGGATGCGGATCAGGTGCGGCGGCGGCCGGGGCGGCGGAAGACGGCCAGCCGCAGCACGGCGAACCGCACGACGGTGACCGCGACGGAGGCGGCGGCCAGCACCGCGGTCTCGGCGGCCGGCGAGGCGCCGGGCGCGGCGTGCCGGAACCACAGCACCGCGCCGGAGGTGAGCAGGTAGCCGAGCAGGAAGAGGGCGCCGGCGCCGAGGTGGGCGCGGAGCGGCGGCGCCGCGGTGTGACGGAACGTCAGCCTCCGGTTCGCCTCGGTGTTCAGCACCGTCAGCACCAGCAGCGACACCAGGTTGGCCGCGGCCGGCGGCCACCAGCCGCGCAGCAGCCAGTACAGCAGCGCCTGCCCGGCGGTGGAGAGGACACCGATCGCGGCGAAGCAGCCGGCCTCCCACGACAGCACGGAGCGCCGCGGGGGCGGCGTGCCCTCGAAGGCGGGTGACGGCGACGGTGTCCCGGTGGGCATCTGCGGTTCCTCGGCGGACGGGGACGAAGGGGGCGGGAGAGGGGGGTGTGTACGGCGAACGGGCGGTCTGCTCGGGGAGGGCCGGTCGTCCCTCAGACGGCCCCGACCCCGGCCCGGGCCCGGTCGCGGGAGTGTTCCGCCCAGTCCACGATCGCCAGGGCCGCTCCGGCCGCCTCCAGCCCCCGGCAGTGGGCGTGGTGCCTGTGGGCCATGCCGTCGAGGTCGAGACGCGTTCCGAAGGCGGGGTGGGCCGCCAGACGCCGCGCGTAGGCCCACAGGTGCGGATGAGCGGTGAGGCGGTGCACCGCGGCGGCGTCCAGGTGCAGGCGGTGTACGACGTCCAGCCGGACCAGGGTCACCCACAGCCACACGTCGGCGGCGGTCATGTGGTCGCCCAGCACATACTCCTGGGAGGCCAGCCGCCGCTCCAGCGAACGCAGGACGCGCAGCAGGGCGTCGAGGGCGGTCTCACGCGCGGTGCCGTCGGCGTCGGCCCGCCCCGCCCGCTGGGCGGCCTCGTCGATGCCGTGCGCGCACAGGCGCGTGACGGCCTCGATCTCCGCTTCCGCGTCGCGCGGGTACAGCACCGGGCGTCCGCCGTCCCGCTCGCCGAAGCGCCGCGCCAGGTCGCACAGGATGTCCGGGGCGTGGTTGCTGACGATCCGTCCCGTCCACTCGTCGCTGAGGACGGGGGCCGCGGCCGGCCCGGGATGACGGTGGGCGCCGGCCTCGTACAGCGGACGCAGCGCCGCGTATCCGCCGCCGGCCTCGTCGGGCACGGCGGGCAGCCGCGTCACCGGCAGGACGCCGCCGAGGCCGAGCAGGCCGTGCGTGACGGCGAGGGCCAGACAGTACGGGTCGGCCGGCGACAGGTGCAGGCGGTAGCGGTGGGGCACGGCGTAGTGGCCGCTGCGGGCGTCGCGGCCGATCCTGCCCCGGAACGCGGGCGGCGGCGAGAGGAGCGGCACGGCGGACGACGGTGCGGCGGAGGTGGCGGACATGTGTCTCCCCGGGTGCGTTCTGGGTCTCGGACGTGTGACGGGCGGAGGGGGCGGGCGCGGCGCCGGGCGCACGGGCGGCGGGCGGCGACAAGGGCGCCGGGACGGACGCCGGTTCAGCGCAGAGGGCCGGCGGCGCTGCAGACACGCAGCAGATCGATGTGGAGCCGGGACGTGAGAAGGGGGGACGGGCGAGGCGTGCGCGCCGCACGCTCGTCGGCCGGCTCCAGGCGTCCCATATTTCCCACCGATTCGCTAGGGATTCCGCTCCGAGTGTCGGCCGGGCTCCGGACTTCGTCAAGGGAGCGGGGCGTCCGGATCTCCCGGGCGGCGGCCGCGCCGCACGGCGCGTCCCGTCCGCGGCCGAGGGCGCTCAGGGGTTCGTCCAGGCCTCCGGGTCCGCGGCGAGGTCCACGACCTCGCCGGGCAGTTCGGCCGCGGCCACGTCGGCCAGGGTGACTTCGTCCAGGACCTTGCGGACGTTGGCGCGCACCGCGATCCACAACGGCAGCAGCGACCGGGCCGGACCGGTGTAGGACAGCTCGGGCGGGCGCACGCCCCGCACCGACACAAGCGGTCCGTCGGCCGCGCGGATCACGTCCGCGATCGCGATGGTGTCCGCCGGACGGGCCAGCCGGTAGCCGCCGTTGCCACCGCGGCGGCTCACCACCAGCCCGCCCCGGCGCAGATCACCGAGGATGCCCTCCAGGAACTTGTGCGGGATGCCCTGGGCCGAGGCGATCGTCTCGGCCTTGAGTGGGGCGCCCTCCCCCGCCGCCGCCAGCTCCAGCGCGGCGCGCACCGCATAGTCCGCCTTGGCCGAGATTCGCATGCCGCGATTATCCGCCACGCCCCGCCCCGCCCGGCACCCGCGGCCCGCCGCCGGCTGCCCGCCGCGTCAGCAGGGCAGGGTGAACGGAGGGTGGGCGCCGTCGAGGAAGTACTCCCCGAGCTCGCGCAGCCGGTGGGCGCCCGGCACCCGCAGCATGTGCGTGCGGGCGTCGCGCCAGAAGCGGTCGAATCCGTGGCGGGCGAAGGCGGCGCGCGGCCCGATGGCGTCCAGGGCGCCGGTGGTGACCTCCCGCACGGCGCGGAAGGCCGCGGCCTCGGCCGCGCTCGCCAGCACGGTGATCTCCGCGCACTCCTCGTCGTCGAGGTCCTCGCCCCGCGCGAGGCCGCGCTCCAGTGCCCGGACCGCCTGGTCGGCGAGGGCGGAGGCGGCGCGGACGGCGACGACGAGCTCCCCGTAGGCGCCGAGCACGTACGGGTCCTGCGACGGGCCGCCCGGCCACGGCGGCCGGGGGCACGGCGGCCAGGGCGCGTGCGCGGCCCGGCGGTACTCGCGGGCCTCGGCGAGCAGTCCCTCGGCGACGCCCAGGCAGAACTGGACGGAGAACAGGCGCGCGGCGGGCGCGGCCAGGCAGGCGAAGGGCGACAGGACCCCCTCGTCCGGGGAGAGCGAGCCGAGCACGTCGTCGGCCGCGACCGGCACGGAGTCGAACTCCACGCTGTCCCCGGCCGCCAGCCGCTGGCCGAAGGTGTCGCCGTCGTTGCCGAACACCACGCCGGGGCGGGCGGGGTCGACCAGGACGGCCAGGGGCTCGCCGGTACCGGAGCGGGCCGCGCGGACGACCAGCCGGTCGGCGACGCGGGCGGCCACGGTGGGACCGCGGCGGCCGGCCAGCACGTAGCCGTCCCGTACGGGGGTCAGCACGAGCGGCGGTTCGTGGGAGGCGAGGCCGCCGCCCCAGCACCACCGTCCCGCCGCCGACTCCCGTGCCACGCGCGCGGCGACGGCGGGACCGGCGAAGAAGCGGGCGCTGGAGGACAGGAAGTAGTGGCTGCCGAGCAGGTGGCCGAGCGCGCCGTCGGCCGCCGCCACGGTGCGGACGACCGTGTACGCGGTACGCCAGCCGGCGCCCGGCCCGCCGTGCTCGGCCGGCACCAGCAGGGTCAGCAGTCCCGCCTCGCGCAGCCGCGCGACCTCCTCCACCGGCGCCTTCCCGGCCTGTTCGCGCTCGACGGCGTCGGTGGCCAGGTCGTCCGCCATCTCCTGGGCGATGTGCGGCCAGTCGGGCCGACTCGCCCGGTCGCCGTCCTGCGGTGCTGTGGTCATGGCGGTCTTCCTTCGGGGGCCGTGGAGAACCGGTCGACGGGCGTCATGCTCACGCGCTGCGCCGACCGGCGTCAACACTTTCCTAGCAAACCAATAGGAAAACTAGGGATGGTGGGGTACGTCGGCCGAAACACGCCGGTGGCGTGGCGCGGCGGCGTCAGCGGAAGGCGCCCGCGGGGGTCCCGGACGCGCCCCGCCCCCTCGGCCGGTGGCCGGTACGGAGACGTTCACGGAGCCCGGGCAAGACCCCCTCGGCCGGACCGGTACGCCTCCTTTGGACGCGGGCGGCCGGAGCGGACGGACTCGTCGAAGCCGAACCGGGGGCACTCGGCGATCCGCTCGGCGGCCTCGTCGCGGCCGCCGGCGGGCACGGTGCCGGCCGGCGGCGTCGGTGGGCGGGAACCAGTGAAGGGTGGGGGACACGCCGGGCCCGCGGTCGGCGGGGTTCGTCGGAGCGGGCCCGTGGTGCCGGGGGAACCGGCGGCCGCGGTCACGGCGCTCACCCGGTGGCCGCCAGCAGGGCCGGCCGGCCGCCGAGGGCGAGGGAGAACCGGTCGGTGACCTCGGCCAGGGCCTCGGCGGAACCCGGCGCGACGGTCAGGGTGCCGTCGTCGGCCACCGTGATGTCCCGGTCGAGCGTGAACCAGCCCGGCACGATGTGCGCGGCGCCCATGGAACTCAGCACGGGACGCAGCGCGTAGTCGATGGCCAGGACGTGGGCGGTGGTGCCGCCGGTGGCCAGCGGCAGGACCGTCTTGCCCGCCAGCGCGTACTGCGGGAGCAGGTCGAGCAGCGTCTTCAGCAGACCGGAGTAGGCGGCCTTGTAGACGGGGGTGCCGATCACGACGCCGTCGGCCCGGGCGAACAGGGCGGCGGCCTCGGCGATCGCCGGGTGCCGGACGTCGGCCCCGAGCAGCGCCTCGGCGGGGAGGGTACGGACGTCCAGCGGCACCACCTCGTGCCCCTGCGCGGTGAGCCGGTGGTCGAGGTGGCGCAGCAGGCGCGCGGTGCGGGAGGTGGCGGAGGGGCTGCCGGAGACGGACAGGACACGGGCCATGGCGGAGACCTTTCGGCTACGGTGCGGACGGGGCGGGGGTCGGTTGCGAACGGGGGACACGGGCTCGGGGGTGCCGGCCGGGCCGCCGGCTCACGGTTCCCGCCACAGCGTGGTGGGGGCCTCCCGCCGGACCACCGGGGCGATCTCCTCGGCGAAGCGGGCGAGTTGGTCGATCTGCTCCGGCAGGGACAGACCCGAGGTGTCGACGGTGACGGACTGCAGGTCGTGCCCGTAGGACGCGTGGAAGCCGAGGATCTTGTCGATGACCTGCTGCGGGCTGCCGATGAGGTGCGGGCCGTGCGCGACGGCGTCCTCGACGGTGCGGAACGGGGTGTTGTAGCCGGGCTTGCCCTCCAAGTGGGGCCGGTGGGTCTGGCGGACCCGTGCCTCGTAGTAGTCCTTGAAGCGGGCCACCGCCTCCCGGGTGGTGTCCGCGACGAACAGCCCTCCGGACCCGGCACCGACGTACGCGGTGCGCGGGTCGTGGCCGTAGGCCTCGAAACGCTCCCGGTAGTGGCCGATCAGCCGGGCGTACGCCTCACGGGGCTGGACGGCGTTGGCGCTGAACAGGGGATCGCCGTACCGGGCGGCCAGTTCCGGGGAGTTGAGGCTGGTGGCCGATCCGTGCCAGACGCGGGGCGGGCGTGAGCCGTACGGGCGGGGGACGACGGTGGCGTCCTTCAGCGGCGGACGGAACCTGCCCTCCCAGGAGACCCCCTCCTCCCGCCAGAGCCGGCGCAGCAGTTCGTACTTCTCGGCCTGGTACTCCCATTGCAGGTCCTCGTCCAGGCCGAACAGGTCGAAGTGGCCCGCCTCCGCGCCCTTGCCGACGACCAGCTCGACACGGCCCCGGGAGAGCTGGTCGAGGGTCGCGTAGTCCTCGGCGACCCGCACCGGGTCGAGGATCGCGAGCACGGTGACACCGGTCAGCAGCCGGATGCGGATGGTCCGGGCGGCCACGGCGCCGAGCAGGACCGCGGGGCTGGAGGACAGGAACGGGCCGGCGTGCCGCTCGCCGACGGCGTAGGCGTCGAAGCCCATCCGCTCGGCGGCGACGGCGGTCTCCACGACCTGCGCGATCCGGTCGGCGGTGGAGCCGAGCTCCCCGGTCAGCGGATGGGGTGCGTGGCCGACGATGGTCAGGACCTGGAATCTCATCGCTGTCTCCTCGCTGCTTCCTCGTGTCTCCTCCGCGTCCTTCGGAGCGGTCAGGTGCCGGTCCTCGGCAGGCCGGGCGGGTTGATCTCCGATGTGGGCACGGCCTCGTCGGACAGGCCCCAGCGCTCGAGCACCCGGGCGTAGGTGCCGTTGCGGATGATCTCGTCGAGGGCGCCGGCGAGCGGCCCGACCAGGCCGTTGCCCTTCCTGGTGGTGGCCGCGATGAGGCCCTGGAGGGTGGCGCCGCCGCCGGAGCAGGTGCCGACGACCTCCGTCCGCCCGGTGGTGGCCGCGTGGTAGGCGGCGGTCGGGTGGGGGCCGAGGTACAGGTCGATCCGGCCGGAGCGGAGGGCGAGGTAGGTGTCGCTGTCGTTCTGGTAGTACTTGATGTCGACCGGTTTCCGTCCGGCCTTCCGGTTCGCCTCGCTCCATTCGACGAGCAGCTTCTCCTGGTTGGTGCCGCTGCCGACGGCGACCTTCCGGCCCGCCACGTCCTCGGGGCCGTCGACCTTCAGGCCGCTGCCCTTCTTCGCCTCGAAGCCGAGGTTGTCCTTGCGGTAGGTGGCGAAGTCGTACTTCTCCTTGCGTTCCTCGGTGACGGTGATGTTGCTGAAGCCGACGTCGTACTTGGCGCTGTCGAGGCCGACGAAGACGTTCTCCCAGGAGACCGTGGTGAGGCGGGCCTCAAGGCCGAGGACGTCGGCGACGAGGTGGGCGATGTCGGTCTCCACGCCGATGACGGTTCTGTCGTCGGTGGCGTGGAAGGCCAGCGGCGCCGCGGAACCGGAGGAGCCGACGATCTCCAGGGCGCCCCGGTCGCGGATCCGTCCGGGGACCGCGGCGGCCAGGGACTCCACCGTGGACGTGGTGACGCGGTCCTGGTCGGGGCTCAGGTTGATCCTCGTCCTGTTTCCCGAGGTGTCCGCGACCTCGGCCGTACCGCCGTCGGAGGGGGTGCCGCAGGCGGTGAGGAGGAGGGCCGAGGCGAGGGCGACCGCGGTGCCGTGGCGGGCGGGGGAGGCGGGGCGGGACACGGTGGTTCTCCTTGTGTGGCGGGAAGGGACGGCGGGAGGGCGGGGAGCGGCCGGGGAGTCAGAGGACCTTGGAGAGGAAGGCGCGGGTGCGCTCGTGCCGGGGGGCGTCGAGGACGGCCGCGGGCGGTCCCTGCTCCACGACGACGCCGCCGTCCATGAACACCACCGTGTCGGCGGCCTCGCGGGCGAAACCGATCTCGTGGGTGACGACGATCATGGTGGTCCCGGTGCGGGCCAGGTCCTTGATGACGTCGAGGACCTCGCCGACCAGTTCCGGGTCGAGCGCCGAGGTGGGCTCGTCGAAGAGCAGCACCTTGGGTTCGAGGGCGAGTGCGCGGGCGATGGCGACGCGCTGCTGCTGGCCGCCGGAGAGCTGCCGCGGGTAGGCGCCGGCCTTGTCGGCGAGGCCCACCCGGGCGAGGAGCCGGCGGGCCGTCGCCTCCGCCTCCTTGCGCGGCCGGCGCAGCGCGGAGACGGGCGCCTCGACGAGGTTGTCCAGCACGGTCAGATGGGGGAAGAGGTTGAAGTTCTGGAAGACGAACCCGATCCGGGTGCGCTGCCTCAGAACGTCCTTCTCCTTCAGTTCGTACAGCTTGCCGCCGGCACGGCGGTAGCCGACGAGCTCCCCGTCGACGCCGATCCAGCCGCGGTCGACCTTCTCCAGGTGGTTGATGGTGCGCAGCAGCGTGGACTTCCCCGACCCGGACGGGCCGAGGACGACGGTGACCTCGCCGGCGCGGACCGTCAGGTCGACGCCGCGCAGCACCTGCAGCGCACCGAAACTCTTGTGGACGCCGCGGACCTCCACCATCACCTGGCTCATCGGGTCCCTCCCAGCGGTTCCAGAGGGGTGGCGGGTACTGCGTCGGGCCCCTCGGGGCGGTCGGCCGCGGCCCGCGCCGCGCGGAGCAGGTGCCGGGCGCGCTGGAGCGGGGTGGGCGGCGGGGTGCGGTCGGCGCCCCGGGCGAAGCGGCGTTCGACGTGGTACTGCGCGAGGGACAGCAGGGTGGTCAGCACCACGTACCAGGCGGTGGCGACGAGCAGCAGCGGGATCACCCGGCCGGTGCGGCCGTAGATGACCTGTGCCTGGTAGAAGAGCTCGCCGATGGACATGACGTAGACCACCGAGGTGCCCTTGAGCAGGCCGACGACCTCGTTGCCCGCGGTGGGCAGGATGGCCCGCATGGCCTGCGGCAGCACGATCCGGCGGATCTGCCGCGGCCGGGGGATGCCCAGGGCCGCGGCGGCCTCCCGCTGCCCGTGGTCGACGGAGACGACGCCGCCCCGGACGACCTCGGCGGCGTAGGCGGCCTGGTGCAGGGACAGGCCGATGACGGCGGCGCCGATGGTGCCGACCAGGCTGTTGCTGTCGACGGACCAGAACACCGGCCCGAAGGGGATGCCGACGCCGAGTTCCTCGTACAGGGCGCTCAGGTTGAACCAGAACACGAGCTGGACGATCATCGGGATGGACCGGAAGATCCAGACGTAGGTCCAGGCCACGGTCCGCAGGACCGGGCTGCGCGAGAGCCGCATGAAGGCCAGGACGGTGCCGAGCAGGAAACCCAGCACGGTGGCGTAGGCGGTGAGCTGGAGGGTCACCCACACGGCCCGGACGATGGTCTCGGACAGGACGTGGTCGGCGAAGACGCCCCATTCCCACACCGGGTTGGTGGCCAGGCCGTGGACGAACTGGGCGGCCAGGACGGTCACGGCGACGGCCGCCGCCCAGCGGGCGGGGTGACGGGCGGGGACGACGTCGAGCGGGGCGTCCGGGACGGGCGGGGGCTCCGGGCCGCTGCCCGGGGCGGCGGCACCGGGTGGCGCGGTGGCGGTGGTGAGGCGCATCGGTGTGTCTTCCTGCTCAGGCGGCGGGGGCGTGTTCGGGCGGGTTGATCTCGGAGGCGTCGAGCGCGGAGGCGGTGGTGCCCCACTTGGCGAGGATGCGGGCGTAGGCGCCGTCCTCGATCAGGTGGTTGACGGCGGCCTGGAACGCCCTGGTGAGCGGGGAGCCCTTCTTGAAGGCGAATCCGACGTCGAGGCGGTGGTACTCGCCGAGGAAGGTGGTGCGGGAAGCGGGCTGTGCGGCCTGATGGCGCAGCCCGTTGATGGTCGACATGACCACGTCGACGCGGCCCTGCTGGAGCGCGGTGAGCGTCGCCCCGTTCTCCGAGTAGACCTTCACGTCGTACGGCTTCCTGCCCTCCTTGGCGCACTCCCCCTTCCGCGCGGTGAGGGTCGCCTCGAAGGTGGTGCCGGCGCCGGTGCCGACGGTCAGCCCGCACAACTGGGTGAGGCGGGTGACCTTCGTGCCCAGCGCGGTGTTGCCCGTGCGCACCGCGAAGCCCTGGCCGTCGTTGATGTAGGTGACGAAGTCGATCGTCCTCAGGCGTTCGGCGGTGACGCCGAAGTTGCCGGTGCCGACGTCGTACTTGCCGCTGCCGAGGGCGGGCAGGATCGTTTCGAAGGAGGCGTCCTGGCGTTCCGGTTTCACCCCGAGGACCTTGGCGACCGCGTTCGCGAGGTCGATGTCCTGGCCGGCGGGCTCCTTGCCGGGGCCGTTCGGGTAGTAGGCCCCCGGCGGGGTTCCGATGGCGCTGCCGATCCGCAGCGTGCCCGCCGCCCGCACGTCGGCGGGCAGCAGGGCCGCGACGGAGTCCACCTTGCGCACGGCGGCAACCGGGTCGTCGGACGGCGCGGGGGAGGCGGCGGCGCCGACCGCCGCCGTCCCGCCGCTCGCACCGGAGCCGCAGGCGGTCAGCGCGAGCAGGGGCAGCAGGGGCAGCAGCGCCCGGACGGCCGCGTGGCGCGGGCGGGAGGCGGAGGTGCTGGGGTTCACAGGTCCGTTGCCTTTCCGGTGGGTACCGCCGCGGCGGGGAGGTGCTTCTCGAAGGGCAGCGGGCCGATGGTCTCGGGGTCGGCCCGCGTGTCGAACAGGGGTGTGTAGCCGGTGGCCAGGTACAGGCCGCGGGCCTCGGGCTGGCGGGGCCCGGTGGTCAGGTGGATCCGCCGGTAGCCGCGGGCGCTCGCCTCGGCCTCCAGTTCGGCGACGACCCGGCGGGCCAGGCCGCGTCCGCGGTGGGCGGAGTGCGTCCAGATCCTCTTCAGCTCGGCGGTGGTGGCGTCGTACCGGCGGAAGGCACCGCCCGCGACCGGCGTCCCGCCCTCCAGGAGCAGCAGCAGGACACCGCCGCGGGACGCGGTGAACTCCTCGTCGGGGTGGCGGGCGAGTTCGGCGTGGGCGTCCTCGCCGTACCGGGCCGTGTACTCGTCGCCGAGTTCGCGCAGCAGCGGCTCGACCCGGGGGTCGCGGACCGGTACCCGGACGACGGTCGGTTCGGGGGTGGAGGTCATCCGTGCACCGCCGCGAGGGGCTCGCCGGCGCGCGCGGCCCGCTCGGCGTCGCGCTTGGCGACCTCCTCGCGGACGAGCGGGATGACGTGGCGGCCGAAGTCGATGGCGTCGCCGAGCAGGTCGTAACCGCGGGCGGAGAGGATGTCGACACCGAGGTCGTAGTAGTCCAGCAGCGCCTGGGCGACCGTCTCCGGGGTGCCCACCAGGGCGTTGGAGTTGCCGGCGCCTCCGGTAGCGGCGGCGGTCGGGGTCCACAGAGCGCGGTCGTAGCGCTCCCCCGCTTCGGCGATGGCCAGCAGCCGCTGCGATCCGGTGTTCTCCGGCGCCCCGGACCGGTGGTGACGTACGAGCCCCTCCGTACGCCGTTCCCGGATGGCGCCGACCGTGCGGTGCGCCTTCTCCCAGGCCAGTTCCTCGGTCGGGGCGATGATGGGGCGGAAGGCGACCTGGATGCGCGGCACGTCGGTGCGTCCCGCGGCCCGCGCGGCGGCCTTCACGGCCTCGATCTGCTCGGCGGTCCTCTCCAGGGGTTCGCCCCACAGGCAGTAGATGTCGGCCTCGGCGCCTCCGGCGGCGTACGCGGCGGGGGACGAACCGCCGAACGAGACACCCGGGCGGGGCTGCTGGACGGGGAAGACGTCGCTGACGAAGTCGTGGAACCGGTAGTACTCGCCCTCGTGGTCGAAGGGCTCGTGGGTGGTCCAGATCTTCTTGACGATGCGGATGTACTCGCGGGTGCGGGCGTAGCGCTCGTCCTTGGTGAGGGTGTCGCCCTCGCGGCCCTGCTCGTGGTCGCTGCCCCCGGTGATGAAGTGCACGGTCAGCCGGCCCTCGCTGATCCGGTCGAGGGTGGCGAACGTCTTCGCGGCGAAGGTGGGGTAGGAGACGTTGGGCCGGTGGGCGAGCAGGATCTGCAAGCGGTCCAGCCGGCTCGCGACGTACGCGGCGGCCGGGGCGGGGTCGGGTGAGCCGGAGCCGTAGGCGAACAGCACCCGGTCCCAGCCGTGGTCCTCGTGGGCCCGGGCGAGCCGCAGTGTGTACTCCTTGTCGAAGGCGGGGCCGGAGCGGGGGGTGGTTTCGGATCCGTCGTTGGTGGCGGCGATGCCGAGGAACTCTACGGGCATGGAAGGGCCTTTCCTCAAGTCCTGATGGGCGTGGAGGAGCGCGTCGCCGGCAGGCGGACATGGCCGACTGGCGCACAGAGAAAGGAATTTGATGGAACGTCAGGCGAATGCCGACGGATGGGACGAGCGCGACGACGCCGGAGCGTCGGAAGAACAGGGGTGTGGCGGCAGCGCGCGGTGAGAACTCGGCCCGCGACGGGGTCACCGAGGGAGGGAAGGGCCGGTCAGACGGCCCGCTGCCGAGTCAGACGCGACACGCGGCGGACCACACCCGACCGAAGTCGATGTGGTCGCGCGAGACCAAGCGCTGCTGGGCGTTCATGCGGACAATTGAGCAGGACAACGGGCCCGCCGTCAACCAGTGCCCGTATGCCGGACCTCAACGCACCTCATTCCTACTGGTGTTGACAGACCGGTCCCGCGCCCGCCTACGATCGGCGGCGGACGGGCTCCGCCGTACGCGGCGCCCTCCTGGGCCGCGTTGAGGGACGCGGCAGCGCGTGACGACGCCGGAATCCCCGGGCCGCAGCCTGTCCTCGCGGAGCACTCCAGCCGTGCTCGCGTGCGCATGCCACCCCGGTGATCACTCCCACGCCCGCGATCCCTCCCCGGAGCCCCCGATGGTCACCTCCTCCGACACCGCTCCCGCCCCGCCCGCCCTGCGCCCGGAACCGGGCCCTTCGGCAGCGCTGCCGCCGATCGTGCCCCGCCGGCGCGTCGGCCGCCTGCTGTCGGCCGCCGCCGGACTGCTGTTCCTCGCGACGGCCGTCAACTCCGTCGTCCGCAACGACGCGTTCCAATGGCACGTGGTCGGCCGGTACTTCACCACCGCCGCCGTCGTGGACGGCCTGCTGCTGACCCTGTGGCTGACCGCCGCGGTGACGGTCCTCGGCTTCCTGCTCGGTACGCCGCTCGCGGTGATGCGGCTGTCCGCCAACCCGGTGCTGCGCGCCCTCGCCTGGGGATACGTGTGGATCTTCCGCTCGACCCCGCTGCTGGTGCAACTGCTGTTCTGGTTCAACATCGGCGCCCTGTACCCGACGCTCGGACTCGGCATCCCGTTCGGCCCGCAGTTCGTCACCGTCCAGACGGTGAACCTGCTCGGCCCCACCCTCACGGCCGTCATCGGCCTGACCCTGCACGAGGCCGCCTACGCCGCCGAGGTGGTGCGCGGCGGCATCCTCTCGGTGGACGCCGGACAGACCGAGGCCGCCCAGGCCCTCGGCCTGAGCCGGCTGCGCACCCTGCGCCGCATCGTCGTCCCCCAGGCGATGCGCTCCATCGTGCCGACCGCCGGCAACATGCTGATCGGCACGCTGAAGGGCACCAGCATCGTCAGCGTGCTGGCCGTGCACGACCTGCTCTACTCGGTGCAGCTCGTCTACAACCAGACCTACCAGGTCATCCCGCTGCTGCTGGTGGCCACCCTGTGGTACATCGCCGTCACCACCGTGCTGAGCGCGGGGCAGTTCTACGTGGAGCGGTACTACGCCCGCGGGACCTCGCGCGCCCTGCCGCCCACGCCCCTGCAGCGGCTGCGCGGGCACCTGGCCTCCGCGGGGACCCGGCTGCGCGCGGCGACCGCCGCCGACGCCCGTCCGGTGACCGGTGGTGACCGGTGAGCGGTGCCACTTCCCCGGCCGTCCTGGTCGTCGTCGGCGCCGGTCCGCGCGCCACCGGTCTGCTGGAGCGCATCGCCGCCAACGCCCCCGAACTGTGGGAAGAGGGCCGGGAATTAGTGATCCACTTGGTGGACCCCTGTCCGCCCGGTCCCGGACGGATCTGGCGGCACGACCAGTCGCCGCTGCTGCGCATGAACTCCATGGCGGAGGACATCACCCTGTTCACCGACGAGTCCTCCACCCTGGAGGGCCCGGTACGGCCCGGTCCGTCGCTGGCCGAGTGGGCCGCCCAGTTCTCCGGCCGCGGCCCGCGCCACGAGCCGTACGAGGAGCCCGCCGACCCGGAGGTGCTCGCCGAGCTGCGGACGCTCACCGGCACCGACTTCCCCACCCGCCGCGCCCAGAGCGCCTACCTGGACTGGGTGTTCCGCAGGGTCCTGGCCGACCTGCCGCCTTCGGTCACCGTCGTCCGGCACCGCACCACCGCGACCGCCGTCACCGGTCCCGCGGACGGTCCGCAGCGCGTGCGCCTGGCCGGCCGCGCCGCCCCGCTCACCGCCGACCAGGTGGTCCTCGCCCAGGGGCACCTGGATGCCGCGCCCGCCCCCGAGCACCGGTCCCTGGCCGCCTTCGCGCGCCGGCACGGCCGCTTCCACCTGCCGCCGGCGTTCACCGCCGACGCCGACCTGTCGGGCCTGCGGCCCGGCGAACACGTCGTCCTGCGCGGCTTCGGGCTGGCCTTCGTCGACCTGATGGTGTTGCTCACCGAGGGCCGCGGCGGCACCTACCGCACGGAGCCCGACGGCGGCCTCACCTACCTGCCGTCCGGGCGGGAACCCGTCCTGCACGTCGGATCGCGGCGCGGGGTGCCCTACCACGCCAAGACCGGTTACCGGCTCCGGGGCCCGCGGCCCCCGCTGCCGCGCCACTTCGGCCCCGCCGCCGTCGACGCGCTGCTCGCCGAGGACCGCCCGCTGGACCTGCGGCGCGACGTGTGGCCGCTGATGGCGAAGGAGATCGGGTTCGGGCACTACCACGAACTGTTCCACGCCTACCCCGGGCGCACGGCCCTGCCCTGGCCGGAGTTCAGCGCCGCCTACGACCGTCTCGACTGGCACTCCGGCGGCATGACCGCCCTCGTCGCCGCGGCCGTGCCCGACCCGGCGGACCGGCTGGACCTCGCGGCCCTGGACCGTCCCCTGGACGGCCTCGTCTTCCCCGACGCGGACGCCTTCCAGGACCACCTGCGCGATCACATCGCACGGGATGTCGCCCGCCGCGAGGACCCGGAGTTCAGCGCCGACCTCGGGGCGTTCCTCGCGCTGCTCTCCGTGTACGGCGTGCTGCCCCGCCTGATCGCCGCGGGGCGGCTGACCGCCCGCTCCGTCGCCGAGGACCTCGACGGCTGGTGGCACGGCTTCTTCGGCTTCCTCGCCTCCGGCCCGCCCGGGTTCCGCCTGCGCCAGCTGCTGGCGCTGTCGCGGGCCGGGATCGTCCGCTTCACCGGGGCGGACATCCGGATCGGCACGGACGAGGCCACCGGCACGTTCACCGCGACCAGTCCCACCGTCCCCGGCCACACCGTCCACGCCACCGCCCTGATCGAGGCCTACGTCCCGGCCCCCTCCCTCGACCGCACGGCGGACCCTCTCCTGCGGCGCCTGCACCGGACGGGCGCGCTCACCGAGGAGATCGTCGCCGACGCCGCCCACACCCACCGCACCGGTCTGCTCGCCGTCTCCCCGGCCGACGGGCGCGTCGTCGACCCGTCGCTCGGCGGCCCCCACCCCCGCCGTATCGCCCTCGGCGCCCCCACCAACAGCCGGGCCGTCGCCGCCTTCGCCCGCCCCCGCAGCAACGCCCCGGCCTTCCGCCAGAACGACGCGGTGGCCCGCGCCCTGCTGCGGGCGCTGGCCGCGGCGGACAGGACGTCGACTCCGGACGACGGCGCCGGCCCACCCGTCCCCGGGGCACGGAACACGGCGTCACCACCCGCCGCCGTGCCGGCTCCGTGATTCCGGCATCCCGCGTACGGGGCGGGGCACCGTGCCGGGCGTCACCGCCGGCGGCTGTCCCGCGGTGCCGGCGGGGCGCGGGGCGGTCCGGAAGGCGCGTGACTCGACGCCGAAGTTGTCGTGGTGGGCGCCCTCCGTGCCGGCCGGGGGCCGACCGGCAGGCCCGCGCGGTACACGGCGATCCCCTCCTGGATCCCCTCGGCCAGGCGGAGGCCCTTGCCGGCCTTCCGAACGCGGTGTCGGTGAGCGGGGACGGGGCGGGGCGTGCCCGACCGGCGGCGGCCGCCGGATGAAGGCCAGGGGCGCGGGAAGGATCCGCCGTTCCGGTGCGCGAAGCCCTGTCGCCGTTCACCGGAACGGTCCCGAATCCGGTTCGCGCCTTCGGTGCCGACGCCCGATGGATCAACACGCGTGCCCGAGCCGGGAGTGACGCTCGACGACGTCGCCGCGCCGGCGGTCGTCGCGCCTCCGGGCCCGCCGGTGCCGGTTCAGGTCCGTCCGGCCGTGGCCGCGGTTTGACGACGCGTTCCTCGGAAACACGTTCGGCGAACCGACAGCAAGGAGAAACTCTGCCATGGGCGTCATCGCTTGGATAGTGATCGGTCTGCTCGCCGGGGCCATCGCCAAGGCCCTCATGCCGGGTAAGGACCCGGGCGGCATCATCGTCACCATGCTCATCGGTATCGCCGGAGGTCTCCTCGGCGGCTTCCTCGGCAAGGTGATCTTCGGAGTCGACTCGATCGACGGCTTCTTCGATCTGTCCACCTGGATCGCGGCCATCGTCGGGTCCGTCATCCTCCTCGCGCTGTACCGGCTGTTCACCGGCCGCCGCCACGGGCACGGCCACAGCCGCGGTCACGCCCACGCGTGACCGGACGCGGCAGCCGGCGCGGCCGGGTGCACGGTGCCGTGAGGTGAGCGAAGTACGCGAGTGCCCCCGCCTTCGGGCGGGGGCACTCGCGGGTTCGGGGGCCCCGCGCCCTCGCGTGTCCCGCCGCCGGAGAGGGCCGTCGACACCCCGCCCGGGGACGCCCGAACCGGAACCCGGTGTTCCGCCCTGTCCCCGGATGCCAAGAATGGTCCCCTCCCCAGCCACCCAAGTGGTATGGACCGTGACGTGCCCGGTTTGGTGAAGTCTCCCCCAGGAAATGCCGTCCGCCGCGGTCATGGCGGGCGCAGGGGGAAAGGCTCTCTTCGGTGTCCTTGTTGTCAGTACCGCCTACGACCGGGCGTGGGGAACCCCAGCGCACGAGGGGTCTCAAAGTCCGGGTGGAGTCCACCGCCCACGGTCCCAGCAACCCCCTGCGCGTCTACGAGGCGTTGTCCCGCACCCGCCCGCAGGGCGACGTGTACCTGCTGGAGAGCCTGGACGGGCCGGAGCAGGACCGGCTCTCGGCCGCCGTCGGCTGGGGCCTCCTGGCGGAAGTGCGCGTCTACGCCGACCGGGTGGAGCTCACCGCGGGGCCGGAACTCACCGACGCCCTCACCGACGCCCTGGCGGCGGGCCCGGGCCGCCCCGCTGCCGACGGATCCGGTTCCCGGGTGTGGGACGTGACCGGACCGGACCAGGTCTGGCAGTTCCTGCGCCGGGTGCAGGGCGCCTTCGACGTGGACACCGACGTGCCCGCCGACACCTTCGCCTTCGGCTTCCTCACCACGCTGTCCTACGAGGCCGCGTGGAGCATGGAGCAGTTGCCGCAGAGCCAGGACGAGGCCGGCCTGCCGCGCTGCACCCTCGGCCTCTTCCGGGAGACCCTCTGGTACGACGTACCCGCCGGCACGGTCCGGCACCTCGCCGCACGGGCCGCCGCATGGCCGCCGGACACCGGCAGGCCCCTGGCGGACGTCCTCGCCGAGGCCGCGGCCGCGCCCGCCGGGGAGACGGACGTGCCCCCGGCGCCGGCCCCGCGGTCCGTACGCGACTCCGTGGACGAGGAGACCTTCGCCAAGCGGGTGGACCGCTGCCTGCGCCACATCCGGGTCGGCGACAGCTACCAGATCCAGATCGGCCACCGCATCGACGTGGAGACGGATCTGACGCCCGGGCAGGTCTACCGCAGACTGCGCCACCGCAACCCCTCCCCGTACATGTACCTGGTGCCGTGGGCCGGCCGCACCGTGATCGGGGCGAGCCCCGAGCTGTTCGTCCGGATCGAGAACGACACCCTCTCCATGCGCCCGATCGCGGGCACCGCACCGCGCGCCGCCGACCCGGCCGAGGACGCCCGGCGCGTCGCCGGACTGCGGGACAGCGTCAAGGAGCAGGCGGAGCACGTCATGCTCGTCGATCTGTGCCGCAACGACATCGGACGGGTCTGCGTGCCCGGTACGCTCGACGTCACCTCGATGATGGAGGTGGAGCCGTTCGCCTACGTGCACCACCTGGTGTCGACCGTGACCGGGCGGATCACCGGTGCCACGGACATCTGGTCGGCCGTCTGCGCCACCTTCCCGGCGGGAACCATGACCGGCGCGCCCAAGCTGCGCGCCATGGAGATCATCAACGAGATCGAGGACGACACCCGGGGCATCTACGCCGGAGCGCTCGGAGTCGTCGACGTGCGCGGCTTCGCGATGCTCGCCCTGTGCATCCGCACCGCCGTCCACGACGGCCGGCGCTACTCCACCCAGGCGTCGGCCGGTGTCGTCGCCGACTCCACGCCCGCCGGGGAATGGCGGGAGACCCTGGCCAAGATGAGCGCCACCTACTGGGCGTTGACCGGTGAGGAACTGCTGCCGTGAAGATCCTGCTCGTCGACGCCTACGACAGTTTCAGCCACATCATCGACCAGTACCTGCTGATGCTCGGCGCGCAGACCGAGGTGGTCCGCTCGCGGACCCGCTCGGTCGAGGAGCTCCGGGCGAGCGGACCCGACGCCGTGGTGCTCGGCCCGGGCCCCGGCCACCCGGCCGACTCCGGGCACGTGGAACTGGTGCACGCCTTCGCGGGCGAAGTGCCCCTGCTCGGCGTGTGCCTGGGCCACCAGGCGATCGGCCTGGCCTACGGCGGGAGGATCGCCGTCGCGCAGAACCTGATGCACGGCAAGACCAGTCCGGTGGCGCACGACGGGGCAGGGGTCTTCACCGGGGTGGCGGCACCACTGACGGTGACCCGCTACCACTCGCTGATCGTCACCGACCCGCCGCCGGCGGACCTGCGGGTCTCGGCGACCTCGCTCGACGACGGCTACGTCATGGGGCTGCGGCACCGCACCCTGCCGGTCGAGGGGGTGCAGTTCCATCCCGAGAGCGTGATGACCGAGGACGGGCTGCGGCTGTTCGGCAACTTCCTGGACCAGGCACGCACCACGGCGGTCCGCTGACCGCCGGCACCGCACACGGCAGTATCCACGGGGGGAAACAGAAGTGAGCGCGATCAGGGGAACACCGCCGCCGGTGGCCGTCGTCACCGGCGGCGCGGGAGGCATAGGACGGGCGGTCACGGCCGCGCTGGCCGGCGCGGGACACCGGGTGGTGTCCGTGGACCGGGTCGCCGAGGCCGATCCCACGGCCCACGCGGCGCTCGTCGCCGACCTCGGCGACCCGGAGGAGGTCGCCGCGCTCTTCCGGCGGATCGAGGAGACGTACGGGCTGCCCGGGACACTGGTCAACAACGCCGGGATCTACGAGGCCAGGGACTTCCTGGACTACACGCCGGAGCACTACCGGCGCGTCCTCGACGTCAACGTCGGCGCCGCCTTCTTCGCCACGCAGGCGCTGGCCCGCGCGCTGATCGCGGCCGGCCGCCCCGGCAGCGTGGTCAACGTCGCCTCCGTCAGCGGCCAGTCGGGCAGCCCCGACACCGCCTACGGGACCTCCAAGGGCGCGCTGATCGCCCTGACCCGCAGTCTCGGCCGGTCCCTCGCGCCGCACGGCATCCGTGTCAACGCCGTGGCACCCGGGCTGGTCGACACCCCGATGGCCGCCCGCGTCCCCGCCGAACGCGCCGCGGAGTACCGCGCCCGCATCCCGCTGGGCAGATTCGGCGCCGCCGGCGAGGTGGCCTCCGCGATCCGCTACCTGGCCGGCGAGGACGCCGGCTACGTCACCGCGAGCGTCCTGGACGTCAACGGCGGACTGCGCTGAACATCCGGTCCTGAGCGCACGGCACCGGACACCGGTGTCCGGCCGAGGCGCTCCCCTCCTCCCCCGCGCGGCTCGCACCGCCCCGCGGCACGCCCGCGCCGGAACCTCACCGAGCCGCCCGCCACCGTCGTCACCGAGCCGTCCGCCGGGAAAGCCCTCCCGCCGTGCACGGCCGCCGCGCGGCCCCGTGCCCGGCCGTCTCCCTCTCCACGGCACGTACGTGAAGCGTCAGAAAGGACCCATGCCCATGTGGCTGCCCACCCAGGGCCCCGCAGCCGAGTTCACCGCCCGCTACCTCGCCCTCCACCAGGCCTTCTACGCCCGCACCCTCACCCAGCGGGAACTCGACGACTGGCGCTCCCGCCAGTTGCGCACCGTCCTGGCCCAGGTCCGGGACGGTTCGCCCTTCTACGCCCGGCACCTGAGCGGAGTGGACCTGGACGCCGTGACCCCGGCGACCCTGGCCCGCCTGCCCTTCACCACCAAGGCCCATCTGCGCAGCGAGATGCTCGACGTGCTCAGCCGCCCGCTGGCCGAGGCGGTCTTCTTCTACGAGACCACCGGCACCACCGGTCCCGCCACCCCCTGCCCCCGCGACGGCCGCGAGGTCGTCGCGAGCAACGCCCACGTCACCGAGTCCTGGGCGTCGATCTTCCGGCACCACTTCGGCGACCACCGGCCGCGCATCGGGCTGATGGGCCCCACCGAGGTCCACTCCTTCGGCGACACCCTCGGCGACGTCGCCCGCAACACCGGTTCGATGAACGCCAAGATATGGCCCTACTCCCCCGTCATCGGCTTCCCCAAGGCCCTCCAGTTGATGAAGGACCTCGAACTGGAGGTCGTCTGCTGCACGCCCGGAGTCGCGCTGACCCTGGCCAAGGCCGCCGAGCACTACGGTTACGACCTGCGCCGCGACTTCGCGCTCAAACTGCTCTTCGTGACCGGCGAGATGTGCACGCCCGCGCTGGCCCGCAACCTGGAGTCCGTGTGGGGAGCCGACGTCTACAACATCCTCTACGGCTCCCAGGAGGCGTTCGTCATCGCGACGGCCTGCCGGAACAAGCGGATGCACCTGTCCCAGACGAACTACCTGTTCGAGGTGGTGGATCCCGAGACCGGCGACTCCCGCGGCCCGCACGGCAGCGGCGAACTGACCGTGACCATGCTGGTGGAAGGGGTCAAGCCGCTCGTGCGGTACCGCACCGGCGACGCCGTCGTCGTCGGCCCCTCCGACTGCGACTGCGAGATGCCCGGCGACGTCGTACGCATCGTCGGGCGCACCCTGGACCGGCTGGAGCTGGGAGGCCGGCTGTTCACCGCGGGAGAGATCGAGACCGCCGTACTGACCGGGGTGACCGGTTCCGCCGGGTACCAGGTCGTCATCGACCGGGACGACGAGGGGCGCGACCGGCTCACCGTCCGCCTCGAACTGCTCAAGGATCCGGCCGGGGACCCGGCCGCGCTCGCCGACCAGGTCCGCGAGCGGGCCGCCGAGGCGCTCGGGGTACCGGTGCGCACCGAACTCAGCGACGGCCTCGACCCGATCGTCAGCACCGGCGCCTTCGTCAGCTGGAAGGCCGCCCGGATCGTCGACCGGCGCACCGCTCCCGACCACGAGACCGAGGTCGCCCGGCGGATGGCGGCACACCGTGGCTATGAGCGCTGACACCGCGCGGCGGCTCGCCGAGGAGTACGGCGCGCGTTGGGACAGCCTGACCGAGCGCTGGTCCCGCCGGCCCGGCAGCACCCTGGGCACGCTCGGCCCGTCCGGCACCTCCAGCCACCTCGCCGCGGGCCCGCTCGTGGAGCGCCACGGTCTGCGCGTACGGCTCTTCGACACGTTCGACGACGTCCTGGCGGCGCTGGTCGGCCGGAAGGTCGAGTACGCGCTCGTGCCCAGCGCCTACCAGGGCCTGACCCGGTTCCACTGGCACCGCGACCTGCGGCTGGTGGCGTTCTTCCCGCAGGCGACCCCCGAGTACGGGATCGCGGCCCCGCCGGACACCGCGCCACCGCAGGGCCGCGGGCCGGTCAGCGTGGCGGCCATGTGGGAGGTCCGGCGGATCTACGCCGAGGTCGTGCCCGCCGCGCTGAGCGAGCGGGAGGTCCGCTGGATCGACGCCGACTCCACCCAGCACGCCGCCGAGATCCTGGCCGCGGGCGGCGCCGACCTGGCCGTCACCAACGCGCCGGGCGTCCGCGCCCACGGCCTGAGCTGGGTCGCCCGCAGGCCCGGCGCCGAAATCGTCTGGACGGTCTTCGGCCACGCCGAACCGTCCTTCCCGTGAAGCATCGGAGAAAGGTTCATCCATGTCCCGCAAGACCCTGCTGCACCGCGCCACCGTCCAGGAGGGACTGGGCAAGGCGTCGGTGCCCCGCCGCAGCGTGCTGATCGACGGCGACCGCATCGAGGCGGTGCTGCCCGAGGACCTCGCTCCGCTGCACTCACCCGACGTGGACGTCGTCGACCTCGACGGCCGCACCGTGATGCCCGGCATGACGCTCGGGCACACGCACATCGCCTACCTCAACGTCCTCGACGGGCGGGAGATGCTGTTCAAGTACTCCATCCCCGAGGTCACCCTCGGCGCCGCCGAGAACACCACGCGCCTGCTCTCCCTCGGCTACACGGCCTTCGTGGGCGCCGGCTCGGTCGCCGGCATCGACATGGCGCTGCGCAGGGCCGTCGACTCCGGTCGGCTGCGCGGCCCCCGGATCACCCCGTGCAGCCGCGACCTGATGGTGTCCGGGCCGCCCGAGCGGCGCAACTCCGAGGTGAAGAAGCGCATCCCGACCGACCTGATGCGGCTCGCCGACACCCCCGAGGAGATGGCCGAGTACGTGGCCACGGAGATCGCTCAGGGCGCCGAGATCGTCAAGGTCTTCTCCTCGGGCGACGACACCTTCCCCAACGGGCGCTCCCACGAACTGCTGTTCACCGCGGAGGAGCTGAAGATCGCCAGCCGCACCGCGCACGAGCACGGCGCCCGCATCCGCGCCCACTCACGCGGTCTGGACGGCATCCGCAACGCCATCGCCGCCGACGTCGACGTGATCGACCACGCCACGTACGCGGACGACGCGGCGCTGGAGGCCATCGCCGAACGCGGCATCTTCGTCGTGCCGAGCCTGTTCCAGCCGCACAAGCTGCTGACCACCGGGACCCGGCACGGCAAGACCACCGACTACCTGGAGTCCCTGGAGTTCCAGGCGGAGATCGACAACACCCTGCGGATCCTGCCGCTGATGGTCGAGATGGGCATCCCGGTCGTGGCGGGCGACGACTTCGGTTTCGCGTGGACCCCGCACGGCACCTACGCGGAGGAGCTGGAGCTGTACGTGACCATGGCGGGCATCCCCGCCCCCACGGTGCTCACCTGGGCCACCGCCAACGGCGCGCGCCTGGCGGGCCGGGGGGACGACGCGGGCACCGTCCAGGCCGGGCGTCTGGCGGACCTCGTCATCACCGGCGACGACCCGGCCGAGGACATCACGGTCCTCGGCCGGCCGGGCGGCATCGAGGCGGTCCTGCTCGGCGGCGACACCGTCGCGGGCAGCCTCGACGCCTACCGCGCCCCGGCGGAGGCCGTCCGATGACCGCCGCCGGGAACCGGCTGCCCGTCCTGCCGCTGCTCGCCGTCGGAGCCTTCGCCATCGGCACGGACACCTTCGTGGTCGCCGGCGTGCTGCCGGAGGTCGCCGGCGACCTGCGGGTCAGCCCCGCCGACGCCGGCTGGATCAGCACCCTGTTCGCCCTGGCCTACGCCGTGTTCGCGCCGGTGCTCGGTGCGTTCACCGGCGCCTGGGAGCGGCGCGCCGTCCTCGTGGTGTCCCTGACCGGCTTCGCCGTGGGCAACGCCGCCTCCGCCCTGGCCCCCGGCCTCGGCTGGCTGCTGGCCGCCCGGGTGTTCACCGCCGCCTGCGCCGCGCTCTACGTTCCCGCGGCCTCCGCCTCGGCCGGCGCGCTGTCGGCACCCGAGCAGCGGGGGAAGGCCCTCGCGGTCGTCCTCGGCGGGCTGTCCGCCGCGACCGTCGCCGGCGTGCCCTTCGGTACCTGGGTCGCCGCCGACCTGGGCTGGCGCTCCACGTTCTGGCTGCTCGCCGGGCTGGGCGTGCTGTGCGCGGCCGCCGTGGCCGCGGGCCTGCCCCAGGTGCGGCTGCCCGCCGCCCCGGGCCTGGCCGCGCGGCTCGCCCCGGCACGGGACCCGCGGGTGCTGCTCACGGTGGGCACCACACTGCTGTTCATGACCGGCGGCTACCTGGCGCTGACCTACATCGGGCTGGTCCTCGGCCCCGTCACCGACGGCGACGGTTCGGCCCTCGCCCTGCTCCTGCTGGCGTTCGGCGTCACCGCCGTCGCGGGCACGGCGCTGGGCGGCCGCGCCACGGACCGGTACGGCGCGGGCCCCGTGCTCGCCGTCTCCGTCGCCGGACTCGCCGCGGTCCTTCTCACCCTGCCGCTGACCCGTACCACGGGCGTCGGCGCCGTCGTGGCGATGGCGCTGTGGGGTCTGACCGCGATGGCGACCCAGCCGCCCCAGCAGCACCGCCTGTTCGGCATCGCGCCGACGTCCGGGCCGCTGCTGCTGTCGCTGAACTCCTCGGCCACCTTCCTCGGCATCTCGCTGGGCGGTTTCCTCGGCGGGCAGGTGGTGCGCACCGGCGGCGCCGACGGGCCGGACGCCCTCGGGCTGGTCGGCGGCTGCCTGGCCGCGCTCTCCCTGGTGACCGCCTTCGCCGTGGCCCGCGTCCGGACCCCCGAGGAGCCGGTGCTCGTCGCCGACACCCGCTGACCCGCCGACACGTTGGGGGACACCTTGCAGGAACAACGACCCGTCGTCCTGGGCATATGCGGCTCCGAGCGGGCCGGCGGGAACACCGACCTGGCACTGGAGCACACGGCCGGACTGGTGGAGTCCCGGGGTGCCGCGTTCCGGACGATCCACCTGCGCGACCACCGCATCTCACCGTGCAGCCCGTGCGGTGACTGCAACTACCGCGCCGACCCGTGCGCGCTGCCCGACGCGATGCCGCAGATCATCGAGGAGATGAGGCGCGCCGACGGCATCATCTACGCGACCCCCGTGCACGGCTTCGGTCTCGCCCACCTCATGCAGATCTTCATCGAGCGGGCGGGGGTCGGGTTCCTGCGCTTCGACAGGCCGCTCGCCAACAAGGTGGGCGGGATCATCGTCACGGGCCGCCGCTACAGCGAGGGCTCCGTGCACAACCAGCTCGTGGACAACCTGCTGCTGAACCGGATGATCCTGGTCGGCAGCGGCTTTCCCGCGCTGCTGCGCAACACCGCCCGGACACCCGGACTGGCCGACCCGGAGGGGCTGGAGGCGGTGGAGCGGATGGTGGAGCGGATGCTCGACATGATCCTGCTGCTGCGGCGCCACCAGGACGTCACCGGTGAACCCGTGCTGCCGCCGCACGACCGCAACGAACGCGCCGGGCGGGTACGTACTCACTGAGGGGACGGCACCGTCCGCTTCGTGAGAGTGGTACGGGCCCCCCGGCCGCCAGTGGCCTTGGGACAAGGCCGACCCGGCTGCTGGAATCACCGACCGGAAGACGCACGGCAAGGAAAACGGGAGAACGCCTTGAACATGCCGGCCTTGAGCGCGGGCACCAAACCGTCCGGAGCGGAGAACCTCACCCGCTTCGCCGCCGTCGCCGCAGCGGTCGACCCCGCTGCCCTCACCGACCGGATCGCCCGGCGGCGCCGGGAACTCGCGGAGCACCCCGGGGACGTCTACGACCGCGCGGCACAGGTCGCGCGGGTCTATGCCCGGTGGTTCGGCGCGCACGGGCTCACCTGTCCCCTGCCGGGCCAGATCGCCTCGGCCCGCCGCAAGGGCCTGCCCGCGATCGGCCCCGCCGTCGACGCCCTGCTGTACGGCGAGCTGACCACGGGCGTGCTGATGGGGGTCCAGGACGCCGACGCCGTCGACGGCGGACTGCACTTCGACTGGGCCGCGCAGGGCGAGACCTTCACGGGGTTCCGCTCCACCGTCGTCTGCTCCCAGGACGAGCCCGTGGTCCGCGACGGCACCGCCATCGTCGCCTCGGTGCTGCGGGGCCCCGACCGCCGCACCAGCGTCACCGAGTCCTCCCGCAACCTGGTGTTCACCGTCTACGACGCGCCCGGTCTGGGCGCCGAGGACTTCGAGACCGGGGTACGGGCCCTGACCGGCCTCCTCGGGGAAGCCGGAGCCGTCCCCGAAGTGCGGGAGGTGGCCCTGTGAGCACGCCGACCGGCCGCACGGCGTCCGCACCGTACACGGACCCGCCCCGCGGTCCCCTGCCCAGCAGGCATCAGCGCCGCATCCTCGTCTGCGCCGGGCCCTCCCCCGCCGGACGGTCCGACCTGCACCGGGCCACGGCCCGCTGGCAGCGCCAGTACATCGGCGGGGTCTTCGTCCGGGTCCCCGCGGCCGCCGCGGAACAGCACCGTGTCGTCGCCGAGTTCACCGCCGCCGGCTGCTCGCCGCAGACCACGCACTTCTACCGCCCCGCCGACCTGACGGCCCTGCGGCCGCTGGCGCGCCGGATCGCCGCGCTGCCCGTCGGGAGCACCGGCGACCCGATCGCCACCGCCGAGCTGCTCGTCCTGGGCGCGACCGACGTCGTCGGCCCGTACCCGGTACGGGACCTGGCGGCGGCGCGCGCCGTGGCCGGATTCGTCAACGCCCGCCTCGGCGAGGACTGGCTGGTACGGCCCGAGGCGACCCCGGTGCCGGTGACGGACCGGCCTGCCGGTGAGCCGCAGGTCCACCGGGCCCTCGCACCGGACGAGCTGGACGCCCACTTCGCCGACACGGCGCGGACGCTGGCGGCCGAGGCTGAGAGCCGTCTGGAGATACTCGACCGGCTGCCGTACGGCGCCGGCGCCTGCGCCGGGCCCTACGCGGTCGCCGGTCCGTGCCGGGGGTGAGCGCGGCGGCCGTACCCGTCAGGGATCCGCAAAGATCCGTCCGACCGCACCCGTCATCGATCCGAACCGGGGATCCGACCGACCGAGCCGACCACGGGATCCAGTAATACGGACAGGAGCGCCCCTCCGGGGCGCCCGGGGGGACTTCTGCCATGCGCACCACCGCCATACTGCGTGCCGTACTCGACTTCGACACGGCCCACTACATCGACCACGCGCGCGCCGTGGGCCGCGACCGGCTCGACCCCGCGCTGCGGGCCTGGATGGCCGAGGCCTACAAGGACGTGTCCCTCGTCCTCGCACTCGACGGGGACCGGCTCGACAGCCGGGAGCGGGCGGTGCTGCGCCTGGCCGAGCTCGTCTTCCAGGCGGAGTGGAAACTCGCCCTCCCCGAGGGGGAGAGCCCCCGGCAGGTGGAGGCCCGGGGCGGCGGACCGCTGGACCGGCGCGGCAAGCGCTACCAGCCCTACGGCAACGTCCGGCTGGTCAACCACGTGCTCGGCACCCGTCGGCACGCCCCGGACAGCGCCGTGGAACGCGCCTGCTGGCAGGCGGTGCGGGCCATCGCGTCCGGCTGGCGGGCCTACGAGCAGCGCACCCTGGACGGCACCGAGACGTGGGCGCAGGACGCCCTGCCCGAGCCGGCGCAGCTGGCCGAGCGCATCGAACGGCTCGGTTCGCTGGTGTCGCTGACCGCCGGCCACGCGCCGGCGCTGCGGCCCGCCTCGTTCGCCCCGCCCCGCCACTGGCACGACTACCTGCCGCCCCACGGGAGCGCGGACATCCTGGAGCACCTGGCGGTGCTGCCGCAGACCACCCAGCACGACGAGGTCACCTTCCTGCGCGTGATCCACCTCGTCGAAGCCACCACCTGGGGCGTACTGGCCCGGGTGATGTCCGCGGCCGAGTGGCTGCGCGCCACCCGGTGGGAGTACGCGGCCGAGTGCCTCGACCGGGCCGCGGTCCTGGCCGCCGTGCAGACGCAGGCCCTGCTCGCGATGCGCCGGACCATGCCCGTGGAGCACTTCCACGGCTTCCGGGCCGCGACCGGGGACGCCAGCGCCGTCCAGGCCTTTCCCACCCAGCTGCTGCACATCCACCTGCTGGGCGTCCACCCCGAGAAGGTCGAGGCCCTGCACGAGGCCACCGAGAACGCCTACGTCCTGCTGCACCAGAACCCGGACTTCGAACCGCTGCGGGATCTGCTGCACCGGGTGCCCGACGAGGCGGCGGGCCGACGGGTGCTGGACGCCGCCCACCGCCTCGACCAGGAGCTCTACGCCTGGCGGAAGATCCACTACGGGGTGGCCGTGCGCTACCTGCCGGAGCAGACCACCGGCTCGGGCGGCACCGCCGGCGCCCCCTACCTGCGCAGCTTCTACCAGGACCGCCTGTTCGACGCCGACCGCACCCTGCTGCCGCAGCACCGCAGCGCCCCGACGGCCGCGCTCAGCGCCTGGGTCCGGGCCCGCCCGGCCCTGTCCCCGTTCAACTGACCCGCGGGCCGCCCGTGTTCAGGAGGCCCGGCAGATTCCGCCGTGCTGCTGTTCGTAGGCCTGCCCGATCCGGCTGATCGCCTCCTCGATGCCCGACCGGCCCAGGGCCGTGTACCCCAGTACCAGCCCGGGCCGGGCGGTGTGCGGCCGGTCGTGGAAGATCCGGCCGCCCTTGATCAGGACGGACAGCCCCAGCGCGCGGTCCACCAGCGCCTCCTCGTCCACGCCCTCCGGCAGCACCGCGTACGCGTGCAGTCCGGCGACCGGGCCGACCAGGGTGGCGGCGGGCAGGCAGCGTTCCACGGCACGCATCAGCGCGCTGTGCTGCGCGCGGTAGCGGGTCCGCATCCTGCGCAGGTGCGCGTCGAGCATCCCGCTGCGCAGGAAGTCCGCGAACGCCAGCTGCATCAGGCCGTCGCAGCCCAGGTCCCGGCGCACCCGCACCCGTTCCATCAGCGCGGTCAGCCGCGGCGGCAGCACCATCCAGCCCAGCCGCAGCCCCGGCGCGAGGAGTTTGCTCGCCGTCCCCGCGTAGATGACCCGGTCCGGTCCGGTCGGCTGCAGCGCGAGGTGGCGGCCCCGCTGCTCCAGCCACAGCCCGCCGTCGTAGTCGTCCTCGACGATCCAGCCGCCGGTGTCCCGGGCCCAGCGCACCAGTTCCTCCCGGCGCTGCGGCGACATGGGCACACCCAGCGGAAACTGGTGCGAGGGCGTCACCAGGACGGCCCGCACCCCGCTCGCGTACAGCGGCTCGATCTCCAGCCCGTCCGGTCCCACCGGCACCGCCACCGTCCGGACGCCGTTCTCCTCGATGAACTGCCGCTGCCGGTCGTGGCTGGGGTCCTCCACCGCGAGCCGGTCGATGCCCAGTTCGCGCAGCGCGGCGCAGACGAGTCCCAGGGCGTGCGCGAACCCGCCGGTGACCATGGTGTCGTCGGGACTGCCGAGCACTCCCCGCACCCGTCCGAGGTAGGAGACCAACTCGGTGCGCAGCCGGTCGACGCCGAGCAGCGGCGGGTAGCCGAGCCCCTGCCAGCGGGCCGATTCCACCGCCCGCTGGTAGGAGGTGGTCCACTCGCGGTGGGGGAACGTCGCCGGGTTCGGCGTGCCCGGCAGCAGGTTGAAGCGCACCCGCGGGACCGCCCGGTCGACCAGCACCACGGACTTCCTGATCCGGGTGTCCGCGTGCGCCGCCACCCTGGTCCCCGAGCCGCGCACCGACTCCAGCAGCCCCTCGCCGGTGAGTTTCTCGTAGGCCTCCACCACCACGCTGCGCGAGACCCGCAGGTCCTTCGCCAGCTGACGGCTGGAGGGCAGCCTGGTGCCCGGGGTCAGCAGCCCTCGTTCCACCTGCTGCCGCAGCTGGTCGGCGATCTGCGCACCGAGCGGCACCGGCCCGTCCCGCACCACTTCGAGCATGACGTGCCACGTCATATCCTCCCCCTTGTTCTGCGGTTTTCGGGCGCCGCCAATGTACAAGCGGTTTCGGATTGGTCCGGTGACGGGATTCCCAACTGGTCTGGTGCCCCCTGCGGCGGCTCGGAAGACTGCGGGCTGTGACAGTCCGCGAGAGCACGAGAACCTGGCCCGACCTGCTCGGCACGCTGCTGGACGGGCAGGACCTGGAGGTGTCGGACACCGCCTGGGCGATGGAGCAGGTGATGACCGGGGCCGCCACCTCCGTCCAGTTGGCGGGGCTCCTCGTCGCCCTGCGCGCCAAGGGCGAGACGGCCGCCGAGGTGCTCGGCATGGCCGAGGCCATGCGCGCCCTCGCCCTGCCCGTCGACGTGCCCGGCCACACCGTGGACGTGGTGGGGACGGGCGGCGACCGGGCCGGCACGGTCAACATCTCCACCATGGCCGCCGTCGTGGCCGCCGCGGCCGGGGCGCGGGTCGTCAAGCACGGCAACCGGGCCGCCTCCTCCGCCTCCGGCTCCGCCGACGTCCTGGAGGCGCTCGGCGTCCGGCTGGACCTGACACCCGATCAGGTAGCCCAGGTCGGCGCCGAACTCGGCATCACCTTCTGCTTCGCCCAGCGGTTCCACCCCGCGCTGCGGCACGCCGCGCCGGCCCGGCGTGAACTGGGCGTCCCCACGGTGCTCAACCTGCTCGGCCCGCTGACCAACCCGGCCCGGCCGGCCGCCCTCGCCGTCGGCGTGGCCTTTCCCGACCGCGCCCCGCTGCTCGCCCGCGTCTTCGCGCGGCGCGGCGACAGCGCGCTCGTGTTCCACGGCGAGGACGGACTCGACGAACTCACCGTCACCACCACCTCCCGCGTGTGGAGTGTGCACGGCGGCGAGGTGCGCGAAAGCGTCTTCGACCCGCGGGACGTCGGGATCGGCCTCGTCCCGGCCGACGCGCTGCGCGGCGGTGACGCCCACCACAACGCGCGGGTCGCCCGCGCCGTGTTCGCCGGTCAGGGCGGCCCCGTCCGGGACGCGGTGCTGCTCTCGGCGGCCGCGGCGCTCACGGCGCTCGCCGCCGTGAGCGACCCGGAGGTGGCCCGCCGTCCCCTGGCCGAGCGGATCGGAGGTGAGCTGGACCGGGCGGCCGCGGCCATCGACTCGGGGACGGCCACCGACCTGATCGGCCGCTGGGCCGAGATCTCCGCCAAGCTGGCGGCGGCCTGACCGCACGGCCGCCGCCGGCCCGCCGCCCCTTCCGGCCCGCAGTCCCACCCACCGAAAGGCGCCGCCGATGCCCTCCGCCTCCCTGCCCTCGCCCTGCGCACCGCTGCTGGTCCTGATCAGCCCCATGGACCAGGAGACCCGCGGCCACCTGCTGGAGTCCGTGGCCCGCGAGTACCGGATCTGGCTGTTCTCCGACCGTGAGGCCGACTGGGAGTCACCGTTCATCACCGGCCACACCCGGGTGGACACGCTGGACGCCGAGGCCATGATCCGCGCCGCCCGCCCCGTCGGCGCCGACGCGATCCTGTGCTGGGACGAGACCCGTATCCTGCCCGCCGCCCGGGTCGCCCGCGCCCTCGGTCTGCCCGGCCTGTCCCCGGAAGCGGTGCTGACGTGCCGGGACAAGCACCTGACCCGGCTCGCGGTCGCGAAGGCCGGGGGGCCGCAGGCCCGCTCCACCGCCGTGTCCACCCTGGGGGAGGCGTACGCGGCGGCCGCCGCGACTGGCTACCCCGTGGTGGTCAAGCCGCGCGCGCTGGTCGGCAGCACGGGAACCCGGATGGCCCGCACCCGTGAGGAACTCGCCGAGATCTTTCCCGAGATCCGCGGCACGACCATGTCCGAGGTCCGCGAGCGCTTCGAGCGGCCCGTCCTGGTCGAGGAGTATCTCGACGGACCCGAGATCAGCGTCGACGCCCTGATCTGGGACGGGGAGGTCACTCCGCTCTTCGTCGCCCGCAAGGAGCTCAGTGCTCCGCCCAGCTTCGAGGAGGTCGGTCACAGCGTCGCGGCGGCCGACCCCCTGCTCACGGAGCCGGCGCTGCTGCGCGCGCTGACCACGGTGCACGCCGCCGTCGGCATCACCCGCGGCTGGACCCACTCGGAGTGGCGCCTGACCGCCCGCGGACCGGCCCTGATCGAGGTCAACGCGCGCAGCGGCGGCGACTTCATCTCCTACCTCGGCCTGCTCGCCACCGGCTGGGACGCCGGCTCCGCCGCCGCCCGCCTGGCCCTCGGGCGGCGCCCCCGGCAGGGCACCGCCCTGCACGGGGCCGCCGCCGTCCGCTTCCTGTACCCCGAGGTGGAGACCGTCGTCGGGCAGGTCACCATCGACCGGGACCGGCTGCCCGCCGGCATCGCCGTCGCCCGCGTCATGGCCCGGCCCGGCCATGTCCTGGAATTGCCGCCCGCCTCGCACACCGGCCGCTACGCCATGCTGGTCGCCACCGCCGACACCGCCGGTGCCTGCCGGCGGATCCTGGACGCCGCCGAGCCGGCCGTCCGCCTGGAACCGGCGGCGGCACCGGTCGTCGTGCCGCGGTGAGCGTGGAGGAGACGGCCCGCAGCACCGGTGACGAGGCGGCCGGCATAGCGTCGACCTGGCGGGAAGCGCCGCTCCCGGTGAAGGCGGTGATCGCCGGGATCATGGTGAACCGGCTCGGCGGCTTCCTCCAGGTCTTCCTCGTGCTCTTCATGGTCGCGCGCGGGTTCCCCGAGGTGCGGGCCGGGTTCGCGCTCGCCGCGCACGGCGCGGGCGCGGTCGCGGGCATCCTCCTCGGCGGCTGGCTCATCGGCCGTGTCGGCGTCCGCCTGTCCATCGTGGCGTCGATGGCGCTCAACGCGGCGCTCACGGCCGCGGTGCTGTACGCGTCGTCGTACCCGGTGATGCTGCTGCTGGCGGCGGGCACGGGGGCGGCGAGCCAGGTCTACCGGCCCGCGTCGGCGGAGCTCGTCAGCAGGCTCACCGGCGAGCAGCGCCGCGTCATGGTGTTCGCGATGTACCGGCTCGCCACCAACGTCGGCACCACCGCCGCCCCGCTCGTCGGTGCCGCGCTCCTCACGCACTCGTACGCGCTGCTCTTCTGGGGGGAGGCGGTGGCCGCCCTCGCCGTCGCCGTCCTCGGACACCTGCTGCTGCCGGCCGACCGCCCCGCGGCCCGGGCGTCCGGGGCGCCGCCGCCCCTGCCGAAGGGGGCGACCGGATACCGCGCGGTGCTGCGCGACCGCTCCTTCGTACTGTTCCTGGCCGCCATCCTCGGCTTCTCCGCCGTCTACACCCAGTACCTGTCGACACTGCCGCTCGCGGTGCGCGCGCACGGCTTCGACACCTTCGTGTACGGCGGCCTGGTCGCCGTCAACGGCGTCATCGTCATCCTGTGCGAGCTGGTGGTGACCCGGAAGGTGCAGCGCTGGCCCGCCCGGACGGCCGCCGTCGCCGGCATCCTGGCCGTCGGCGCCGGCCTCACCGCCTACGCGCTGCCGCTGGGCATCGCCGGCCTCGTCGCCGCGACGGTCGTGTGGTCCATCGGCGAGATCGTCGGTTCCCCGACCATGACCGCCTATCCCGCGCTGGCCGCCGCCCCCGAGGACCGCGGCGGCTACCTCGGTGCCTCCCAGGCCATGTTCGGCGTCGGCTCGGCGGCGGGCCCCGCCGCGGGCGTCGCGGCCTGGGCCCTGATGGGCGACGCCGTCTGGCTGCTGTGCGGAGCCGTCGCCGCGGTCGCCGCGGTCGCCGCGTACCACGGCATGCCCGCGCCCGCGGGACAGGTTCCCCGCTCCGACCAGGAGAAGTGAGTCCCCATGCATCCGGCTCTGCCCCGCAGGCAGTTCCTGAAGGCCACCTCGGGAACGACTCTGTCCGGCGCGCTGCTCGGCGACGGACTCGCCGCGCCCGCCACCGCGGCGCCCCGACCGCCGGAGCCGGCCGTCGCGCTCCCGGGCGAAACGGTGCGCCTGCGCTTCACCGACGCCACCAACGGCGCCGCCACCGCCGCCCCGGGAGGCGAACGGGTCGTCGCCGAGGTGCAGGGCGTGCTGTGGTCGGTGCCCGGGGACGGCTCGGCCGCCACCGCGCTCACCCCGCCCGACCTGGAACCCAACCGGCCGGTGTTCTCGCCCGACGGGCGGCAGCTCGCGATGAGCGCCTACCGCGACGGCGCGTTCCACCTGTGGCTCATGCTCGCGGACGGCTCGGGGCTGCGGCGCCTCACCGACGGCCCCTTCGACGACCGCGCGCCCGCCTGGTCCCCCGACGGCCGGACCCTCGCCTTCTGTTCCGAACGCGGAGGCGATCCGGTCCACGGCAGCCCGTACCGGATCTGGACGGTCCGCGTCCGCGACGGCGCCCTGCGCCAGGTCACCGGGCTCCCCGGACAGGACGGGCCCGTCCAGGACGGTCCCTGGGAGGACTTCGACCCGGTCTGGTCCGCCGACGGCTCCCGGCTGCTGTTCGTCCGCGCCGGATACAGCCCTCCCTCGCTCACGGCGCGGACGATCCTCTCGGTCGCCCCCGACGGCGCCGGGACGCGCACGGAACACACCGTCACCGAGGGCAACCTGCTGGCTCCCGCCGTCTCCCCGGCCGGGCGCCTGGCGTGGCTGCGCAGCATCCCCGGTCCGCCCAAGACCGAGGCCATCGCGTTGTTCGTGGACGGCCGGCAGGTCGGCCTCGACGACGAGCTGGCGCCCGCGCCGCCGCGCTGGATCGACGACGAACAGCTGCTCGTCACCCTGGGCGGCCGGTTCCGGGTGATCCGCCCGCACCGCGACGGCACGGGCCGGGAACTCCCCTTCGACGCGGCCCTGGAGGTCTCCCGGCCCGGTTACACGATCAAGACGTACGCGCTGGAGGCCGAGCGGTCACGGCCGGTGCGCGGCATCCACCTGCCCAGCCCGTCCCCCGACGGCCGCAGCGTGGCCTTCGCCGCGCTGAACGCCCTGTGGGTGGTGGGCATCGAGGGCGGCGCCCCGCGCAGGATCCGGCAGAACGCGCCCACCTCGTACGTCCAGGGCCCGGTGTGGACCCCGGACGGCCGTGCTCTCGTCTACACCGACGACCGGGAGGGGCTGAACACCGTACGCCGGCGTGAGCTGGCCGACGGCACCGAGAGCGTCCTCGCGCCGGGCGGCCGGGTCCACGCGGTGGTCTCCCCCGACGGCGCCCGTCTGGCCTGCCTGGACATGGCGGGCAACCTCCTCCTGCGCGACCTGGCCACCGGCGAGGAACGGACGCTCGCCGCCCCGCTCGGCGGCGGCGGTCTGCCCGGGCGCCCCAGCTGGTCACCGGACGGCCGCCATCTCGTCCTGTGCGACCGCAACCGTCTCAACCTCCGCTTCCGCGAGGGCCACAACATCATCCGCGTCGTCGACGCCCGCACCGGCGCGGACCGCCGGTACGAGCTCGCCCCGCACGCCTCGCTGTCCGACCGCTACGCCTCCGGTCCCGTCTGGTCGCCCGACGGCCGGGCCATGGCCTGCGTCGGCGAGTCCGCCCTGTGGCTGCTGCCGGTCACCCCCGACGGCACCCCCGACGGCGAGGCCCGCCGCCTGACCGACGAGCCCGCCGACCACCCCGCCTGGTGCGGCGACTCCCGTACCCTGCTCTACCAGTCCAGCGGCCGGCTGCGGCTGCTGACCCTGGCCGACGACGGCACACCGGCCGGGCCCGCGCGCACCGTGCCCGTCACCCTCCGCTACCGCCGTCCCGCTCCCCTGGACACCGTCGTGCACGCGGGCCTGCTGTGGGACGGCACCGGCTCCGCGCCCCGCGCGGACGTGGACATCCTCATCCGCGACGGCCGGATCACCGGGGTCGAGCCGCACCGGCCGGGCCGCGCCGCCGCGCGTACGGTGGACGCCTCCGCCGGTACCGTGCTGCCCGGTCTGTGGGACGCGCACGTCCATCCCTGGCAGTACACCTACGGCGCCCGGCAGGGCGCCCTCCAGCTCGCGTACGGCATCACCACCGCCGTCTCGCTGGGCGGTTTCGCCTACGAACAGGTCCGGCTGCGCGAGGACATCGCGGCCGGCCGGCTCGCCGCACCCCGCCTGCTGGCCACCGGCGAGCTGCTCGACGGCTCCCGCGTCGGCTACAGCATGGGCCGCGCCCACCGCACCGACGAGGGCTTCGCCCGCTCGCTGGCCCGCGCCCGGGAACTGGACTGGGACTTCGTCAAGACGTACGTCCGCACCCCCTTCCGGCACATGGCCCGGGCCGCCCGCCACGCTCACGACCGGCTCGGCGTGCCGAGCGGCGGCCACCTGTGCGCCGCCGGCATCCACGCCGGGCAGGACCTCACCACCCACCTGCTGTCCACCGACCGCGCCGAGTACGGCCACGGTGCGAGCGCCGAGGGCTACACCCACCAGGACACCCTGGAGGTCTACAACCGGGGCCGCTTCCACCTGATCGCCACCCCGTTCACCGCCATGCCGCTGATCGGCGCGCACCCGGAGCTGGCCGAGGACGGCCGGGTGACCGGGATGATGCCCCCCTGGGACGCGTCCCTCGTCCGGGGCATCGCGGACCGGCCTCCGACCGCCCTGGAACTGGCCGTCCTGGAGCGGGAGATCGACGCCTACCGCCGGGTCGTGCGCGGCGGCGGACAGCTGCTCCTCGGGACCGACGCCCCGCTGTCCCCGGTGGGCCTCCAGCTCCACCTGGCCCTGCGCGCCCTGCACCGCTACGGTCTGACGCCCGCCGAGGCCCTGACCACGGTGACCCGCACCCCGGCCCGGGTCTTCGGGGTGGACCGCCACCTCGGCACGGTGGAGGCGGGCAAGCTGGCCGACCTGACGCTCGTCGACGGCGACCCGTTCGAGGACTTCGGCGCCCTGATCCGTACCAGCGGCGTCGTCCGGGGCGGGGTGCTGCACGAACGGCGCGAGCTCGAAGCGGCGTTCGACCCTCCGGCGGCACGGACGGCACCGGAGGGGGGCTGGAGCGCGGTCACCGGGCAGATGGTCAGGGACGGCTGCTGCGAGGATCACCGCGTGGAATGATGACGGCATGCCGAGCCTCACACCCCGGTCACTCGCCGATATCCGCGCCCTGATCGACACGCTCGACGGGGAGCTGGTCGACCTGCTCGCCCGGCGCCAGAGGCTGGTGCGTGCGGCTGCGGCCCTCAAGACGGACGAACAGGCCGTACGGGCCCCGGACCGGGCCGAGCGCGTCATCGCCGCGGCCCGGCTGCGGGCGGAGTCCGCGGGCTTGGCGCCCGAGGTCGCCGAGGCCGTGTGGCGGGCCATGGTCGGGGCGTTCATCGAGCTGGAACTGGCCGAGCACCGCCGGGCCGCGGCCCCCGACCGCGCCTGAGCCGCACCGTCCGGCCACGGCCCCGAAACCGGGCGGACGCCCTTCACCGCCCTCCGCTCCACCCGACCGAGGCGAGGAGGGCGCGTGCGCGCTCCGCCCGCCTCCCCGCGGAAACCTCCGGCCGGCGCCGCCCGCGGGCCCACGGCCCGTCCGGCGCGGTGCCCCCCGGGGGGCAGGCCCGGCCACCTCCGCTCCCGAAACGCCGTGGCCGAGCACCCTACCGGAGCAAATGCCCTATTTGCCTGATTATCCTGGTTCCGTGGAGCCGTATCCGACACCTTCGGGCAATGATCACGGTGACCGGGAGCTGCCGGTCACCGGGGTACGCCCGGAGATCCTCGCCTCCTGGCAGCGCTCGCAGTCCCTCGGCATCGACCGCGAGCAGGCGGCCCTGCCGATCGAGGACCACCTGGATTCCGACTCCCCGCTGGTCAGGGCCGCCGTCCCGGTGCTGGACCGCCTGTACCAACGGTTCTCGGGCATACCGGTGACCGTGGCGCTGGCCGACTCACGGGCGAACATCGTGGGCCGGTGGGGCGAACCGGCGGGGCTGAAGCTGATGGACGCCGCCTCCCTGGTGCCGGGCGCCAACGTCGACGAGCGGTTCATGGGAACCAGCAGCGTCAGCATGGCGCTGAGCACCAGGGCGCCGTTCGTGGTCGTCGGCCACGAACACTTCCTGCGCGACCTCAAGGAGCTGACCTGCATGGCCGCGCCGGTGCGCGACCCGGTGGGCGGTACCGTGCGGGGCGCGGTCAACCTCTCCGTGCCCCGGGAGCTGGCCGACCCCGGCATGGCACTGGTCCTGCAGGCCGCCATCGGACGCATCGAGGAGCGCCTGCTGGAGCTGAGCACGGTCCGCGAGCTCGAGCTCATGCACTCCTTCCGCCAGGCCAGGGAGCGCGGCGGGCACGCCGAGCTGGAGCTCGACTCGGGGGAACTGTCCCGGCCGGGCGGACCGGCACCCCGCCTGGCCGCACAGGAGCGGCTGACACTGCTGGAGCGTGCCGTCGAGCTGATCTCCTCACCGGACGAGACCTTCGCCGAGGTGCCGCTCGCGGGCAACCGCACGGCCCTGCTGCGCCGCCGGGAGCTGCACCACGGCGACGCGGACGGCGCGGCGGTCGAGGTCAGCTTCGAGGAGGCCCGCGGCAGGGGTGCGCCGGATCCGGCCACCGTGATCGCCCCCGACGGCCGTCATGTGCCGCTCCTGGAACGTCCCGCCGAGGCGGCGGGGACGGACGCCCCCAACGCGACGGCCCGGCCGCACCCCGCCGCACCGGCCGACGCGTGGCTGCTGCTGGTCGGCGAGCCCGGCGTCGGCCGGCTGGCCGCCGAGGCGCGCGGGCGGCTGTCCCTGCTGAACGAGGCGGGCGTCCGGCTCGGCACCACCCTGGACATGCGGCGCACCGCCGAGGAACTGGCACGGATCGCCGTGCCGCGCTTCGCCGACCTGGTCGTCGTCGACCTGGTGGAGGACGTCCTGTCGGGCGAGGAGCCGCCCGGACGGCCGCGCCCCGACGTGACACTGCGCCGGGTGGCCGCCTGGGCGGGCGAGGACTCCCGCGACACCTCGATCGGCGGCGTGGGCGAACCGGCCGGCTACCCCGACGGCACACCCCAGGCCCGGTGCCTGGAGACCGGGCAGCCGGTCACGGACTCGGTGGTGACCGCCGCCCTCGCCGAGCAGGCCGACCGGGTGCACCCGGTCGGCCTGCTCGGCGAGGGTGTGCACTCCTACCTGGGCGCTCCGCTGTCCGCCGGGGGGTCCGTCCTCGGCCTGGCCGGGTTCTACCGCCGCGGCAGGACGAGGCCGTACGAGCAGGACGACCTGACGCTGGCGGGCGAACTGGCGGCCCGTGCCGCGATCAGCGTGGACAACGCCCGCCGCTACCGCCGGGAGCACCGCGCCTCCCTCACCCTGCAGCGCAGCCTGCTGCCGCACGCCCTGCCCCGGCTGAGCACCGTCGACCTGGCCTCCCGCTATCTGCCCGCGGACGCCAGGGCGGGTGTGGGCGGGGACTGGTTCGACGTGATCCCGCTGTCCGGCCTGCGCGTGGCGCTGGTCGTCGGGGACGTGCCCGGAAACGGTCTGCAGGCGGCGGCCACCATGGGCCGGCTGCGTACGGCGGTGCGGACGCTGGCCGGGCTGGACCTGCTGCCCGAGGAGGTACTGGCCCACCTGGACGACCTGGTCAGCCGCGCCCCCGACGAATCGGCCGACGAGCAGGACCCCGCGACCGGGGCGACCTGCCTGTATGCGATCTACGACCCGGTGTCCTGCCGTTGCACGGCCGCACGGGCCGGTCACCCGCCGCCCGCCGTGCTGACCCCGGGCGGGGAGGCCGAGCTGATCGACCTTCCCGCCGGCCCACCGCTCGGGCTCGGCGGGATCCAGCCGTACGAGTCCGCCACCGTCGACCTGCCCGCGGGCAGCCTGCTGACGATGTACACCGACGGCCTGCTCAAGGAGAGCCGCGGCTACGAGGACACCGACGCGCGCACCGGGCGGTTGCTGACCTCGCTGAACCTCGCCGGCCCCGTGCTGGAGGACATCTGCGACCGGGTCGTGGACACCCTCCCGCCCGGCGGCCCGCACGACGACGTGGCCCTCCTGCTGGCCCGTGTGCGCGCGCTGCCCGAGGACCGGGTGGCGTCCTGGGAGTTCCCGTCCGATCCCTCGGCCGTGGCGCGGGCCAGGAGCCTCACCCGTGCCCAGCTCGCCGCCTGGGGGATGCCGGAGCTGGATTTCAGCACCGGGCTGGTGGTCAGCGAACTGGTCACCAACGCCGTGCGGTACGGCGGCCAGGGGCCGGTGGGCCTGCGGCTGCTGCGCGACGAGTCACTGATCTGCGAGGTCTCCGACCGCAGCAACACCTCCCCGCGCATCCGGCGGGCGGCCGCGACCGAGGAGGGCGGGCGCGGTCTGTTCCTCGTGGCGCAGTACACCAAGAGCTGGGGTGCCCGCTACATGCCGCAGGGCAAGACGGTGTGGGCCGAGCAGATCCCGCAGCCGGAGCTGCCCGCGCCGGAGACGGACGAGCAGACACTGCTGGCCATGTTCGACGACCCGGGCTGACGCGCCGGCCGGCGCCACGGCCACCACCGTCCGGCACCCGCCTGCGCTCCGGGAGGAGCCGCCCGGCCCGCCGGGGCAGGCGGGTGCGTCGGGTGGAGTACGGCCCCGCGCCCCGACGACCGCGGTACCGGCCGGAAACCCCGCCACCGGGCCGGGGCGTACGGGGTGGTGCTCCGACTCGTCGCGGGTGCCCCATCCGGCGCCTCTTCCGCCGGGTTCAGCGCGTCGCGGCAGGAGAAGTCCCAAGCCTGCGGAGTGGAACCCGTCGGCACCGACGTCGCCGCGTTCTGCGACAACCTGATCAAGGACTCACGCACCTATGCGGACGTCTACCAGGAATCCATCGGAGGGGAACCCGGCGCGTCCGGGAAATAGCACCCGTCGCCCCCTGCCAGGGGGTGCGGCAGCTCGCACGTGCGGCTCGTTCGCCCCAGCGCAGCGCGAACGGGCTCGGGTCCGACCGGCCGCCGGAAGCCGCCGCGGACCCCGTCCACCGAAGTGACCGAGCAGGCCGCCGGGGGCCCGGCTCGGTTCTGCCGCGCCCCCGGCGAGCAGGTTTCCGGCGGCGGGCTGCCCGGCACCGACCTGCTCGGCCCGGCGAAGCACGCGGCCGGTGCGGAGCCGGGCTGCCCCGGCGGCACCTTCGGGCGGCCGTCGCCCCGTCCGTGCCCCGGGGGTGACGCACCATGCCACCCCCGAACCCCCGGCCGTCCACGGCGCCTTCCGCCGCCCGTTGCGACCGGACCGGTCCTCCCCTCCTCCCGGACCTGCATGGAGGCGACCCGAACGGGGCAACCGATCTGCCTGGGATGCGGAGGATGCCATGACTATGACAGAGCAGACGGTCGAGCCGACGGGGGAGGACACCTCCTGCTGCGCGCGTCACGACGGCCACGGTCCGAGAACGGGTGCCGAAAGACCGGAGACGGCGCGTGAGCGGGTCAACCGCCGCTGGAACGAGATCCTGCAGGAGACGCGCGTCACCCAGACGGGCGTGCAGATCCTCTTCGGATTCCTGCTCAGCGTGGCCTTCACCCCGCTGTTCCGGGAGCTGGAGACGTTCGACCGCGTCGTCTACGTGACCACCGTGGTGCTCGGCGCGGCGGCCACGGGCTCGCTCATAGCGCCCGTCTCCCTCCACCGCTTCCTGTCCGGTCAGCGCATGAAGGACGAACTGGTGGAGGCGGCCTGCCGTCTGATGATGTGCGGCATGGTCCTCCTGGCGCTGACCATCGGCTGCACACTCCTGCTGATCCTCCGTGTCGTGGTCCCCGGCGTCCTCGCCGAAGTGCTCGCCGGCGGGGTCATGCTGTGGTTCGGTCTGTGCTGGTACGCGCTGCCGCTGCACCTGCGTCGCCGCGCCGTCCGGCGCTCCGGCACCGACGACGCGCGGCGCACCTGAGCGCGCGGGACGAGGCACCGGAACCGGACCACCGCGACTGCGCGGCTCCCCACGGTGAGGTACGCGCGGTCGGACGGTCCTCGTGCCCTGCGGGCATCCCCTGCCCGGTCCCGCGTCACCGTTGCCACAGGCGCCGGACCCGGCCGCGAAGGAGCCCGGACAGCCGTGCCGGGCGAGGTGTCCCCTCACCGGCGACCGAGACGAACCGGGAACCGTCGGCGCGGGAGCGGCGCCGGCCGACCGCGCCGACGGCGTACGGCATCGAGATCCCCCACGCCATCGATGCCTCCGCCGTTCCGGACCCGTCCGCGGCCGGCACCCGCCCCTCCCCCGGCCGGGGGAGGGGCGTTATTTCCGGACACCGCGGGGAAGGCGATTGACGTCCGAGAAGTCACCGTGCGCGCGAGCCCCGGAGAACGCGCCGCCGTGACAGGCGAGCCGAGCGAGAGGAAAGCCGCCATGCCCCGAGGTTCCGGCCCGAAGCGGGAGCGCCAGTACGAACACATCAAGGACAGCGGCAGGCAACGCGGCATGTCCGAGGACCGGGCCGAGGAGATGGCGGCCCGCACGGTCAACAAGGAACGCGCCCGGTCCGGCGAGGCGAAGTCCGCCAGTCGAAGCTCCACGCAGGGCAAGTCCCCCTCCCGGCGTGGCGGTGAGAAGTCCGGGAACCGCTCGAACGAGCCGACGCGGGACGAGCTTTACCAGGAGGCGAAGAGCAGGGGGATCGAAGGGCGCTCGTCGATGAACAAAAAGGAGCTGGCCCAGGCGCTGGGCCGTTCCTAGCGCTCCGCCAGCCACGGCCACCACCGCGCACCCGCCGTCCGGGTGCGCGCCCGCACTACGAGGGCCGCGAGGCGGAACCCTCGATGACGCGGGCCTTCGGGCACCTCCCGCGACCGCCTCACCTCCCCGCGTGGACACGGCCTCCCCGGAAGGCGGGGGCTCACGGCGTGCGACGGCGCCGGAGTCGTTCGCGTGTACGCCGTCGGAGATCGTCCCCGTCGTCGCCGGCGGGCGTCGCAGGCGCCGGTATGCTCGGACGGGCTCGCAGCCCGGCGCCACAGCGGTCGGTCCGTTTGTGGATCCGGTCCGGTCGGGGCTCGGCCGGCCAGACGACGAGCAGGTAGTCCTCGACGGGTTCGTCGACGGCGCCGTCGGGGGCGGTGTCGCGCCCCCGCGCGTGCACCCGCACGCGGTACGTCCCCGGTCCCTGCGGCGTGAGGACGGGCAGGTCCGGTGCGTCACCCATGACACTGGTGACCCGTAGGGCTCCGGTGGTCGTCTCCACGCCGTGGTCGACGATCTCGTCCCACGCGTCGGTGTCCACCCGTTCGGGTGGGTGCCGGCGCACCTGGACGGCGACATTGACCCAGCCCGTGCTGATGCCGGTGCAGATCACTGTCTGCCCGGGCCGGGAGAAGACCAGCCCGTTCGATGTGTCGAACCCCGTGGGCGTGCGTTCGCCGGAGTCGGTCAGCTCGAACGTGTGGTGGTCGACGCGGACCGGGCCTGATGCCGCGGTGAGTGCCGGCTCCGTCATGCGGCCCATGCTAAGAGCTGCCCCGTGACCGCTGCCCGTCTCCACCGGAGGACGGTCCCCCGCGGTCGGCGGGGATGGGCTCGACGTCCTTCTCCCGGCAGTACGAGGGATCGCCGAACGCCCGGTGCGGAGGTGGACTTCGCCCCCCCGATCGCGCGGCCTGCCGGGCGGGGGCGATCCGGTCCGCCTCAGCTGTCCCGGTACGCCTCCAGCAGCCGCAGCCACACCTCGCTGATCGTCGGGTAGGACGGCACGGCGTGCCACAGGCGGCCGACCGGTACCCGTCCGGCGACCGCGATCGTCGCCGAGTGGACGAGCTCGCCGACCCCGGGACCGACGAGGGTCACTCCGCGTACGATCTCGTCCTCCAGGTCGACCACCATGCGGGCCCGGCCCCGGTAGCCGTCGCCGTACAGGCCGGCGCCGGCCACCGTCGACAGGTCCACGTCGACGGCGCGGACGCGGTGGCCGGCCTGTTCGGCCTCGGCCAGGGACAGGCCCACGGCCGCCGCCTCCGGGTCGGTGAACACCACCTGCGGGACGGCCGCGTGGTCGGCGGTCGCCGCGTGCGCGCCCCAGGGGTGGGACTCCAGGCCGTCGGTGCCGGAGGCCCGGGCGGCGATCGCGGCGCCGGCGATGCGCGCCTGGTACTTGCCCTGGTGGGTGAGCAGGGCGCGCCGGTTGACGTCTCCGACGGCGTACAGCCAGTCGTGGCCGGGCACCCGCAGGCTGTCGTCGGCGTCGAGCCAGGAACCCGGCTCCAGGCCGACGGTCTCCAGGCCGATGTCGTCGGTGCGCGGGGCCCGGCCGGTGGCGAAGAGGATCTCGTCGGCCTCGATCCGGTCGCCGCGGTCGGTGACGGCCACGACGGTGCCGTCCTCCCGGCCGACCGACGTCACGGAGGTACCGGTGCGCACGTCGGCCCCGGCCTCGGTGAGCGCCTCGGCGACCAGTTCGCCGGCGAACGGCTCCATGCGGGCGAGCAGGCCCTCGCCGCGCACGAGCAGGGTGACGCGGGAGCCGAGGGCCTGCCAGGCGGTGGCCATCTCGGCGGCGACCACGCCGCCGCCGACCACGATCAGCCGGCCCGGTACGGTCCTGGCACTGGTGGCCTCACGGCTGGTCCACGGACGTACGGCGTCGAGCCCCGGCAGGTCGGGCAGGGCGGCGCGGCTGCCGGTGCAGACGGCGACGGCGTGCCGGGCGGTCAGGACGCGCCGCTCGCCGTCGGAACCGGTCACGGTCACCGTGCGCGGGCCGTCGAGCCGGCCCCGGCCGCGGTGGAGGTCGACGCCGACGCCCTCCAGCCACCGCACCTGGCCGTCGTCCTTCCAGTGGGAGGTGTAGGTGTCGCGGTGGGCGAGAACGGCGTGCGCGTCGAGGGGACCCTGCACCGACTGGCGCAGTCCGGGCACGCGGCGGGCCTCGGCGCGGGCGAGGACCGGGCGGAGCAGCGCCTTGCTGGGCATGCACGCCCAGTAGGAGCATTCGCCGCCGACCAGCTCGTCCTCCACGATGGCGGTGGACAGCCCGGCGGCGCGGGTGCGGTCGGCGACGTTCTCGCCGACGGGGCCGGCGCCGATCACCACGACGTCGTACGCGTTGGTTTCCGTATCCGTCATGGGGTCAGTCTGGTGGGTGGTGTGCGCGGTGGCCACATGGGTACGCGCGCGGAATACCCACCCGGTCGGCCATGTTGTGCCGACGGTCTCGCCCCACACCAGGAAGAGGGAACACGCCATGAGCAGCACTGTGGAGCTCACCAAGGAGAACTTCGATCAGACGGTCACGGACAACGAGTTCGTCCTGATCGACTTCTGGGCGGAGTGGTGCGGTCCGTGCCGTCAGTTCGCACCGGTCTACGAAAGGGCGGCCGCGCAGAACCCCGATCTGGTGTTCGGCAAGGTCGACACCGAGGCCCAGCCGGAGCTGGCCGCGGCCTTCAACATCCAGTCCATTCCCACACTGATGATCGTGCGGGACCAGATCGCCGTGTTCGCCCAGCCCGGCGCGTTGCCCGAGGCCGCCCTGACGGACGTCATCGGGCAGGCCCGGAAGCTGGACATGGACGAGGTGCGCAAGTCGATCGCACAGCAGCAGGGGCAGAGCGAGGAGAGCGGGCAGTCCGGGCAGTGAGGCCCGACGGGCCGGGAGCGGATACGGCCGGGGCCCGGCCGCACGGGTGGTGGCCGACGGCCCGGTGATGCGGTGGACGCGGCGTCGGGGGCTTCGCCGGACCGGGCGGCGCCGGTGAGCGGGGTCCGGTGCGCGCCCGCGAGGCGGCGGAGGAACCGACACGGACGGCGCGGACGGCGCGGACGGCGCGGACGGCGCGGAGCGTCGGCGGGTGACGGCGGCGCGGCGGGCAGGCGTGCCGGACGCCGCGTCCGCGGCATGGCCCGAAGGGAGCCCCTAGCCGGGCGGGTCGGTGCGGGTCACCCGTGCGACCAGGTCCAGCCAGCCTGCCTCCAGGCGGGCCAGCGGCATCCGGCACTGCCGGGTGAGGTGGTGGACGAGAACGGGGTCGAGGTAGGCCATCAGCGTGTGGGCGAGCAGTTCGGCGTCCGCGTCCGGGAGGGCCTGCCGCAGCAGCAGGACCACGTGATGGCGCAGGAAGCGGCGGGGCGGGACCGTGAAGCGGCGCTCGGCGCCCGGTTCGGCGGCCAGTTGCAGTTCGAGTTCGTCGCTCGTGCGGCGCAGCACCGCGCGGCCGAACGCCCGCAGCCGTTCCACGGGCGGCGCCCCGGGGCCCAGGGGCGGGGGGCCGCCGAGGATCGCGGCCTGGAACTTCTTCTCGGAGTGGTCCAGCAGCGCCATGAGCAGGCCGGTGCGGTCGCCGAAGCGGCGGAACACCGTGCCCTTGCCCACCGAGGCCGCCGCGGCCACCGCCTCCATGGTGACGCCGGCCGCCCCGTGCTCCGCCACCAGCCGCGCGGCGGCCTCCAGCAGCCGGGCCCGGTTGCGCGCGGCGTCGGCGCGCAGGCCGGACTCGCCGTCATCGACACCCAGCCGGATCAACTCGGCCTGTTCGGCGTCCGGTTGCGGCTTCGGAAAGGGAGGCAGGGCGGCCGGCATGGGAACAGCGTAAGACACCGGGAACAAAATGGACCGCGGTCCGCTTAGGATGGTAGAAAATTAAACGGACCTCGGTCCGGACCGTTGCAGCAGTGTTTCGCACACCTGGGAGTTCCTCATGTCCGTTCGCATCCTCGCGCTCGTCGGCAGCGTCCGCGCCGGTTCGCACAACCGCCAGCTCGCCGAAGCCGCCGTGAAGCTCGCCCCCGCGGGTACCGAGGTGCAGCTCTTCGAGGGCCTCGCCGAGATCCCCTTCTACAACGAGGACATCGACGTCGAGGGCGGCGTCCCGGCCGCCGCCGTACGGCTGCGCGAGGCCGCCGCTGCCGCCGACGCCCTGCTGCTGTTCACGCCGGAGTACAACGGCACCATCCCGGCCGTCCTGAAGAACGCCATCGACTGGCTGTCCCGCCCGTACGGCGCCGGCGCCGTCAGCGGCAAGCCGGTCGCCGTGGCCGGTACCGCCCTCGGCCAGTACGGCGGTGTCTGGGCGCACGACGACACCCGCAAGGCCGTGGGTATCGCCGGCGGCAAGGTGGTGGAGGACGTCAAGCTGTCCATCCCGGGCTCCTCGAACCGCTTCGGTTCGACTCACCCGGCCGACGACGCCGAGGTCGCCGCGCAGCTCGTCGAGATCGTCACCCGCCTGCAGGGCGAGGCCGGCGGGGCCGTGGCCGCCTGACCGGCGCCCGCGGGTCCGCATCGGGGCCGGAGGTCCGACGACGCGTCGGGCTTCCGGCCCTTCGCGCGTGCGGGCCGCGGCCCCGGCGACATCGCGGCGCTGCGCGCCGGCGGCGCCGTCCGAGGTCCGGGGGCGCGAGGCACGCCGCACCGCGAGGACGAGCACGGTGAAGTGCGGCGAGGGGCAGGCGCCGGTCCCGGGCGCGCGGACCCCGGACTCGCGCGGGGCGCGCAGGGCATGCGGGGCGCGCAGCCGCCGGCTCCACACCGATCGACCGGGGCTCACTCCCCGGAACCGGGCAGGGGCCGGTCGCCGTGCAGGGCCGCCAGCACGTCGCTGTCCGTCAGCTGCCCGAAGTCGTCGTACCAGAGGCCGACCGCCTGGAACGCGGCCGGCCGGTGCAGGCAGACCACCTCGTCGGCCTCCGCGCGCATCAGTTCCGCCGCCTCGGGCGCGCCGACCGGCACGGCCAGCACGAGCCGCCCGGGGCCCCGGCGCCGCAGGGCGCGCAGGGCCGCACGGGCCGTCGATCCGGTGGCCAGGCCGTCGTCGACGACGATCACGGTGCGGCCCCGCACGTCGGGGGCGGGGCGGCCCCGCCGGTAGCGCTCCTCGCGGCGCCGGAGCTCCGCGCGCTCCCGCGCCACCACGGGGGCCAGCTCGGTCTCGGTGAGGCCCAGGCGACGCAGGGCGCGTTCGTCGTAGAGCGGGTCGTCGTCGCCTGCGATCGCGCCGATGCCGTACTCCTCCTGGAACGGTGCCCCGATCTTTCGTACGACGAGCACGTCGAGCGGGGCGTCGAGCTCCCGGGCGACCTCGCGCGCCACGGCCACGCCGCCGCGCGGCAGCGCGAGGACGACGGGATCCGGCAGGGATCCCTCCTCCCGCAGTGCCCGCAGCCTCCCGGCCAGCGCCCGTCCGGCCTGCCGACGGTCGTGGAACCGCATGGCTGCCGTTCCTCCTTCCCGGTTTCCTCGCTCCCCCGCCGCCCTCCGCCCTCCCTGGCCCCGGTCCTCCGGTCCCGGGCTCTGCCCACGCATTCCGGCCGTCCCGGCGTGTCCCCCGTGTACCCTCCGGGACCGCCGCCGATGCGGTGCCCCGGTCCCCGGCCGCCGGTGGTGTCCACCCCTCAGGAGCCGTGGGTGTTTCCGGACCACCGGCGCGGGCGACCCGGCTCCCGGCGCGAGCCGTGGCCCCCCTCGCGCCCCGGCCGACGTGGCCCTGGTGGAGCGCCACGACCTCCCCGGCGGCGACGCGACCGCGGCACCGGCGATGCCGCGCATGCCGTTCCGCGACCAGCACGAGCGGACCGCCTTCCGGCAGGGGAACGGCCGCACACCACTGCGAACCCGCCGAACCCGCCGGGGTCAGCCGGCCGCGGAGCGCAGGTGCTCGTCGCACCACTGCCGGGCGGCGTCGGCGACCTGGTCCAGGGTGCCGGGCTCCTCGAACAGGTGGGTGGCGCCGGGGACGACGCGCACGGCGTGCGGGGCGCGCAGCCGCCGGGCCGCCTCCCGGTTCAGCCCCAGCACCTGCTCGTCCCTGCCGCCCACGATCAGCAGCACCGGCGCTCGTACGGCGTCCAAGGCGCCGCCCGCGAGGTCGGGCCGTCCGCCGCGCGAGACCACGGCGAGCACCCGGTCCGGCCGCTCGGCCGCGGCGACCAGGGCCGCCGCGGCGCCGGTGCTGGCGCCGAACAGGGCGACGGGCAGGCCGCGGGCACCGGGCGCGTCCGCCAGCCAGTCGACCGCGGCCACCAGACGGCGGCCCAGCAAGGGGATGTCGAAGCGGTGCTCGGCGGTGCGCACGTCCCGCGCTTCCTCCTGAGCGGTGAGCAGGTCCATCAGCAGCGTGCCGAGTCCGGCGGCGCGCAGCGCGCCGGCGACCCTGCGGTTGCGCGGGCTGTGCCGGGAGCTGCCGCTGCCGTGCGCGAAGAGCACGACGGCCCGGGCGTGCTCCGGCACGGCGAGGTCGCCCGCGAGCGCGGCGGCGCCGGCGGGCACCGTGACCGGTCTGGAGATCATCGGCGGCCTCCTTCTCCTCGCGGCCGGCCGAACCGTTCCGCGGTGACCGCCTCATCGATCGGGGCGTACGGCCCGGCGGAGGTGAACGGGAAGCGCTCGTCCCGGCGGCACTCGTTCCACGAAGTGTGACGCCGGGCACAGAGGCAACTCCATAGTCGTGCACGGGCGGCATGAGGGCACGGCGGCACGGCAGGCAGGGCGAGGCGTCCGCGCCGGACGAGGGCGCGGCGATCGGCGATCGGACAGGCGGTGGACATGCTCGGGGACACGGGCGACGACAGGCAGGCACGGGAGCGGGGTGAGAGCGGCCACCGGGCGGTGCCGCACACCGCCGACATCCGCATCGAGGCGTGGGCGGCGAGCCGGGAGCGGTGTCTGGCGGAGGCGGTGCTGGCGATGGTCGAGTGCTTCGCCGACGTCTCCGGGGTCCGGGCGACGGCCGTGGACCGGGTGCGGCTGGCCGAGGGCTGCGACGAGGACCTGCTGGCCGCGCTGCTGGACGAGGTCATCTTCCGGCTGGAGGTGCACGGCCGGGTGCCCGTGGACGTCGAGGCGGACGAGGACGACGGTGGCCTCGACGTCCGGCTGGCGGTGGCCGGGCTGGCCGACGTCGAGATCACCGGGGCGGCACCGAAGGCCGTGGCCTGGAACGAGCTGCGGATCGGTCCGGACGCCTACGGGTGGTCGTGCGCGGTGACCGTCGACGCCTGAGCGGCGGGTGGGGGCCGGCCCGGCGGGCGTCAGCCCTTGACCACGCCCAGCGGCACCAGCCGGGCCACCGTGCGGCACAGCCCCGCGCGCTCGCTCGCGGCCACCACCGCGCTCACGTCCTTGTACGCCTCGGGCGTCTCCTCGGCCAGGCCGCGCCAGGAGCGCGGGCGCACCGCGATGCCGGCCGCGTCGAGCCGGGCCCGCACCTCCTTGCCGGTGACCGCGCGGGCGGCCTGGTGGCGGCTGAGCACCCGGCCCGCGCCGTGGCAGGTGGAGTGGAAGGCGTCGCCTCCCGGCACTCCGGTCAGCACGTACGAGGCGGTGCCCATGGTGCCGGGGATCAGCACCGGCTGCCCGGACCGGCGCAGGTCCGGCGGGAGCTCCGGGTGGCCCGGAGGGAAGGCGCGGGTGGCGCCCTTGCGGTGCACGCACAGCCGGCGCCGCCCGCGCCCGGCCACCTCGTGGGTCTCGGTCTTGGCGAGGTTGTGGGACACGTCGTACACCAGGGACAGCCGCGCGCCCGCCGCGCGGCGGAACACCTCGCGGGCCGCGTGGGTGAGCAACTGCCGGTTGGCACGGGCGTAGTTGGCGGCGGCGGCCATCGCCCCCAGGTAGGCCTGTCCCTCGGGCGAGTCGGCCGGGGCGCAGGCCAGCTGCCGGTCGGGGACGGTGATGCCGTACCGGGCCATGGCCCGGTCCATCGCCCGGACGTGGTCGGTGCAGATCTGGTGCCCGAGGCCGCGCGAGCCGCAGTGGATCATCACGCACACCTGGCCGGCGGCGAGTCCGAAGGCGTCGGCGACCGCTTCGTCGTAGACCTCGGCGACCCGCTGGACCTCCAGGAAGTGGTTGCCCGACCCGAGGCTGCCGACCTGGGCGAGGCCGCGTTCCCGGGCCCGTTCGCCGACCCGCGTCACGTCGGCGCCGGCGACCGCGCCGCCGTCCTCGCAGCGCAGGAGGTCGCGTTCCTCGCCGTACCCCTCCTCGACCGCGTAGCGGGAACCGCCGGAGAGGATCCGCTCCAGCGGCCCGGGGCCGGCCGGCCGCCACACGCCGCCGGGGCCCGCGCCGCGCGGGATCGCCCCGTCCAGGCCGTCCATGACGGCGCCCAGCGCCCGCCTCAGCTCCCGGCCGTCCACGTCGGCGGCCAGCAGCCGCACCCCGCAGGAGATGTCGAAGCCGACCCCGCCGGGTGAGACGACGCCGCCCTCGTCGACGTCGGTGGCCGCCACGCCGCCGATGGGGAAGCCGTAGCCCCAGTGGATGTCGGGCATGGCGTACGAGGCGCCGACGATGCCCGGCACCGCGGCCACGTTGACGACCTGCGCCAGCGACTTCTCGGCGTCGGCCAGCAGGTCCCGGGAGGCGAACACCACGCCCGGCACCCGCATCGCGCCGTGCGGCTCGATCCGGTGGCGGCAGGGGCGTTCCTCGACCAGTTCCATCGCGACCTCCCGCGGCTCGCGCCCCCTCGCGTGTCCCCTCCGCCCCCTCCTCGTACCGGAGGATCACGGGTACCCCGGCACCCCCGTGGCCGAACCGGACGGGCACGCGGGGCCCGCCGCCACCCACACCCGCACATGTCCGGTATGACGGAATCGCCCGGGGTACTCCGGGCCCATGGCAGGTATCGAGCTCAGCAGCAGCGCATTCAACGACCACTCCCTCATCGCCCGGCGGTACGCGTACGAGGGGGAGAACGTCTCCCCTCCCCTGGCCTGGAGCGGCGTGCCGGACGACGCGACCGAACTGATCCTGCTGTGCGAGGACCCCGACGCGCCGTCGGGCACCTTCGTGCACTGGGTCGTGGTCGCCATCGATCCCCGCAGCGACGGCGTCGCCGAGGGCCGGTGCCCGCCCGGCGGCACCGAGCTCGTCAACGGGTACGGCGAACAGGGCTGGGGCGGCCCGCACCCCCCGCCCGGGGACGGGGCGCACCACTACTTCTTCCGGCTCTACGCCGTGCGGCAGCCGTGCGTGCTGCCCGACGCGCCCGGCGCCGACCAGGTGCACCGAGCGGTGGACGCACGGCAGCTTGCGAGCGGCACCCTGGTCGGGCTGTACCAGCGCTGACCGGGTCCCCGGAGCGCCCGCGCCCGCCGTCCGCCCGCACCGGCCGCCTCCCCGGGCCGGACCGCGACGGCGGTCCTGGCGGGCTCGGCCCCGGCGCCACGGCGCCGTGACGCGCGGGGAGCAGGGCACACGGTCGCACGGCCCCGGCCGCGTCGATCACGGCCGTCACCGCCACGGCGGCGCGCGCCGGGCCCGCGCCCGGACGGCGCGCTCAGACGGAAGCCTGGTCGCTGTCCTTCAGCGCTCCCCAGCCGTGCCAGCGCTCGACCTCGATCCAGGCACTGACCCGGGCGCGGACCCGGTCCGGATAGGGCTTGCCCGTGTAGTGCTCGGAGATCCGGTCGATGTCGGCCAGCGCGTCGTCGTTCTGCAGCATGGCGACGCGGCCGATGAGGGTCACGTGCGTGTACCAGTCGCCCTTGTCCAGGACGGTGAGGGTCACGCGCGGGTCACGGCGCAGGTGCTTCAGGCGTACCCGGCCCTCGTCGAGGTTGATCAGCACCCGGCCGTCCTCCCACAGGTACCAGGTGGGGGTGGACACGGGGGTGCCGTCCGAGCGCAGGGTGGCCATGACGCACGGGTTGGCCCGGCGCAGCAGGTCGACTGCCTCGGGCGGCAGGGGCGGCTTGGACATGCGGAATCCTTTCTGTCGTATCTGTCGTCCGTCACGTCAGGCTGACGCGGCGTCCGCGCCGCGTCCTTCCTGTCCGTCGTTTCCTGTCAGTTCTTTCCTGCCGGGACTCTTCCGTCGGACCTTTCTCTCCTCTCTCACCTGACCGGCCCCGGATCCTCACCGGCGGACCTCACGCCGACGGCTTCTCCTCGAAGCTCGCGAAGTAGGCCGCGGCCATGTCCTCGTCGCCGTGCCCCTGCGCGGCGGCCCGGGCGAGCCGTCGCGCGCTCGCGGCGGCGACGTCGAGGCGGACGCCGTGCCGCTCACCGGCCTCGACGATGAGCCGGGCGTCCTTCTCGGCCGTACCGACCGCGAACTGGGCCGGGGACAGCCGGCCGTCCAGGACGAGCTCGGCCTTGGCCCGCAGGTACCCCATGTCGAGCGGCCCATCGGCGATGATGTCGAAGAAGTCCTGCGGGTCCACGCCCAGCGCCCCGGCCAGGGCCAGCACCTCCCCGGCGGCGTTGGTGGCGGCGATGACCCAGCTGTTGGCCACCAGTTTCAGCCGGGTGGCGCTGCCGGCCGCGCCGTCCTGGCCGGTCCACACCGTGCGGGCCCCGACGGCGTCGAAGACGGGCACCACCGTGGCCCGCCCCTCGGCCGGCCCGGCGGCCAGGACGACGAGCCGGCCCGCCTCGGCGGGCTGGCGGGTGCCCAGCACGGGGGCGTCGTAGAAGACGAGAGCGTGCTCGCGGGCGAAGGCCGCCAGGTCGGCGATCGACTCGACGCCGACGGTGGTCGACTGCACCCACGCGGTGCCGGGGCGCAGGGCGGGCGCGGCCTGGCGCATGGTGTCGAGGGCGGCCGGGCCGTCGTACAGCATGGTCAGGACGACATCGGCGCCGTCCACGGCCTCGGCGGGGGTGCCGGCGACGCGCACGCCGTCGGCCGCCAGCGGCTCGGCCTTCTCCCGGGTCCGGTTCCAGGCGCGGACGGCGTGTCCGGCGCGGGCGAGGTTGCGGGCCATCGCGGCGCCCATGATGCCGGTGCCCAGGACGCTCACGGTGAGCTGGTCGGTCATGACGTTCGGCTTCCTGTCGTCGTGGTGTCGTGCGTGATCGACTGGGGACCAGCCTGCCATCCACCGGCGGGACCGGACGCGGCGGGAGACGCACCCGCCCGCGCACCCCGTACACCGTCGGGCGATACCCGTACGAACCCCGGCGGGCCGCGTCCCGCGTGGTGTCCGGGATCCCGGACACCACGCGTTCGAACGCCGAGGCGAACCTCCCGCCGGGCCCGGAACGCTCCGGCCGCCCGTGCGGGGCCGTCCCGGAGCGCTCCGCGGCCCCGCTCCCCGGCACCGGGCGGCGGCGACCGCGGGTCCCCGTCGTGCTCACGTACGCCCCGAGCCGTCCCGGTCCTGCGGCGCAACGGAGTCCTCCCGTCCCGGGAACGCCTGGGAGAACCGGCGGAGACGGCCCGGAAGCCGCCACGGCCGGTCCTCGAACGTCGCGGTACGCGCCCTTGTGCCGAGCCGCGCGAAGGTCTTGGGTGGGACGGGTGTGCCGCTCCGGGCCACCGGCCCCGGAGCGGTGGCACGCCGGCGTCTCAGGAGGATCCCGACATGTCCGAACCGGTCAGCAGTCCGGTGGGCGGCGGTACGGAGCCGTTCGCCGCCGTCACCGAAGAGGAGGCCGAGGCCCTGGTCCGCGGCATCTGCTTCAAAACCGGACCACCGCGGCGCCTCGGCGTCGAAGTGGAATGGCTCGTCCACGAGCTGCGCACCCCGCGGCGGCCCGTGACACCCGAACGGCTCGAAGCGGCCTACGCCGCGCTGCGGGCCGTGCCCCTGAGGTCGGCGCTCACCGTCGAGCCCGGCGGCCAGCTGGAGCTGAGCTCGCCGCCCGCCACCTCGCTGACGGAGTGCGTCGCCACCGTCTCCGCCGACCTCGCCGCCGTCCGCGCGGTCCTGCGTGAGGACGGGCTCCGTCTCTCCGGCTACGGCCACGACCCCTGGCACCCGCCCCGCCGGTTCCTGCACCGGCCGCGCTACGACGCCATGGAGGCCTGCCTGGACCGCGCCGGCCCGGCCGGCCGCGCCATGATGTGCGCCTCGGCCTCGGTGCAGGTGTGCCTGGACGCCGGACACGAGGAACCGGGCGCCCTCGGCCATGTGCGGCGCTGGTGGCTGGCCCACCGGCTGGGCCCGGTCCTGGTGGCCGCGTTCGCCAACTCGCCGCTGGCCGGCGGGCGGCCCACCGGCTGGCGGTCCACCCGGCAGCTGCGCTGGGAGCAGATCGGCGCCGGGCGGGCGGGCGGTCCCCCGCTGGACGCCGATCCGCGCGGCGCCTGGGCCCGGCACGTGCTGGACGCCCCGGTGATGTGCGTGCGGCGGGACGGCGCGCCGTGGGAGGTGCCCGACGGGCTGACCTTCCGGGAGTGGACCCGGTCGCGCGGGCCCCGGCCGCCGACCCGGGACGACCTCGACTACCACCTCACCACGCTGTTCCCACCGGTGCGCCCGCGCGGCCATCTGGAGCTGCGCATGATCGACGCGCAGCCCGGCGACGACGGGTGGAGGGTGCCGCTCGCCGTGACGGCGGCGCTGTTCGACGACCCGGAGGCCACCGAGACCGCCTACCGGGCGGTGAAGCCGCTCGCCGAACGCGCCCTGGACCGGCCCGCCCCGCACAACGCGCTCTGGCGCGACGCGGCCCGGCACGGACTCGCCGACCCCGAGTTGCGCGAGGTGGCCGTCGCCTGCTTCACCGCGGCGCTCGCGGCCCTGCCCCGCCTGGGCGCCGCCACCGAGCTCACGGACGCCGTCACGGCGTACCTGGACCGCTACGTCCTGCGGGGCCGCTGCCCCGCCGACGACCTGCTGGACGGACCGGACGGCGCACACCGCCGCCCGCGCCGCCGCACGCACGGCACCGCGCACGGGAAGGACATCCGCCCATGACCGGCCCCGACCCCGACACCGAGGCCCTCCGCCGGCGGGCGCTGACCACGCTGGTCACCGCCCGCGACCGCACCACGCTGCTGACCGGCTGCGTGGAGGACCCGGACCTGACCGCCCAGCACTCCCCGCTGATGTCGCCGCTGGTGTGGGACCTGGCGCACGTCGCCAACCAGGAGGAGCAGTGGCTGCTGCGGGCCGTCGCCGGGCAGGAGGCGCTGCGGCCCGAGATCGACAGCCTGTACGACGCCTTCGAGCATCCGCGGTCCGAGCGCCCCTGGCTGCCGCTGCTGCCGCCCGCCGAGGCCCGCCGGTACGCGGCCGAGGTACGCGTCCGCGCCCTGGACGTACTGGAGCGCACCGCCTTCGACGGGTCGCGGCTGACGGAGGCCGGATTCGTCTTCGGCATGATCGCCCAGCACGAACAGCAGCACGCCGAAACCATGCTGATCACCCATCAGCTACGCAAGGGACCGCGGGCGCTCACCGCTCCGGACCCCGGGCCGGTGCCGCCGTTCACCGGCCCGTCCGAGGTCCTCGTCCCCGGCGGTCCGTTCATCATGGGCACCTCAACCGAGCCGTGGGCGCTGGACAACGAACGCCCCGCGCACCGGCGCGAGGTGGCGCCGTTCCGGATCGACACCACGCCGGTGACGAACGCCGCGTACCAGGCGTTCATCGCGGACGGCGGCTACGACGACCCGCGCTGGTGGCGGCCGGAGGGCTGGGACCACATACGGCGCCACTCGATCCGCGCGCCGCTGTTCTGGCGCCGCGACGGCGGGCAGTGGCTGCGCCGCCGCTTCGGCGTCACGGAGGTGGTGCCGCCCGACGAGCCGGTGCTGCACGTGTGCTGGTACGAGGCCGACGCCTACGCCCGCTGGGCCGGACGGCGGCTGCCCACCGAGGCCGAGTGGGAGAAGGCGGCGCGTCACGACCCGGTCGGCGACCGCTCGACGCGCTACCCGTGGGGCGACGCCGATCCGGGCCCCGAGCACGCCAACCTGGCTCAGCGGCACCTGCGGCCCGCCCCCGCCGGGAGTTACCCGGCCGGTGAATCCCCGCTCGGGGTGCGGCAGTTGATCGGTGACGTGTGGGAGTGGACGGCGAGCGACTTCCTGCCGTACCCCGGTTTCCGGGCGTTTCCCTACCGGGAGTACTCGGAGGTGTTCTTCGGACCCGAGTACAAGGTGCTGCGCGGCGGTTCGTTCGCCGTGGACCCGGCGGCCTGCCGGGGCACCTTCCGCAACTGGGACCTTCCGATCCGGCGGCAGATCTTCTCCGGGTTCCGCACGGCCCGCTCCGAGGACGGTGCCTGATGTGCCGCCACCTCGCCTACACCGGGCCCGCCGAGCCGCTCGGCGCGTTGCTCGTGGCGCCGCCGCACGGCCTGTACCGCCAGTCGTGGGCGCCGCGGCGGCAGCGGTACGGGACGGTCAACGCCGACGGGTTCGGGGTCGGCTGGTACGCCGAGGGGGACCCGGTGCCGGCCCGGTACCGCAGGGCCGGGCCGGTCTGGGCGGACCGGTCCTTCGCCGACCTGGCCCGGGTGGTGCGCACGACGGCGCTGCTCGGCGCGGTGCGCGACGCCACCCTGGCGGGCGCCGACGCGGAGGCCGCGGCGGCTCCGTTCGCCGCGGGGAGGTGGCTGTTCAGCCACAACGGGGCCGTGGCGGGCTGGCCGGGCTCGCTCGCCCCGCTCGTGCGCACCCTGCCGCCCGAGGAGGTGCTGGCGCTGGAGGCCCGCAACGACTCCGCGTTCGTGTGGGCGCTGGCCCTGAACCGGCTGCGCGGCGGCGAGGAGGCGCCCCGGGCGCTGGCCGGCACGGTCGCCGAGGTCGCCGCGGCGGCCCCCGCCTCCCGGCTGAACCTGCTCCTCACCGACGGCACCACCATCGCCGCCACCACCTGGGGCGACACGCTGTGGTACCTGATCCGGCCCGGCGGCGGCACCGTCGTGGCCTCCGAGCCCTACGACGACGATCCGCACTGGCGGGAGGTCCCCGACCGCACCCTGCTCGCGGCGGACCGCACCGACGTCCTGCTCACCCCGCTGAAGGGGACCGAAGCGCCCGCACCCACCGGGCCGACACCCGCACCCGCACCCGCGAAGGAGCCCCGTACGTGAGCCTGTTCCGTCTCTCCCGCACGCTGCCCGAGGACGCCACGGACGCCGCCCTGCGCGCCGACGTCCTGAACGGCCTGACCGGCACGCCGAAGACGCTGCCGCCGAAGTGGTTCTACGACGCGCGCGGCAGCGAGCTGTTCGAGCGGATCACCGAGCTGCCGGAGTACTACCCCACGCGCGCCGAGCGCGAGATCCTCGCCGGCCGGGCCGGGGAGATCGCCGCGGCGGCCGGCGCCCGCACCCTGGTGGAGCTGGGCTCCGGCTCCTCCGAGAAGACCCGGTACCTGCTCGACGCCCTCACCGGCCTGCGCGTCTACGTGCCGGTCGACGTCAGCGAGAGCGCCCTGACGCGGGCCGGGCGGGCACTCGCCGCCGAACGGCCGGGGCTGGATGTGCACGCGCTGATCGCCGACTTCACCGCCGGGCTGGCGCTGCCGGACGTCCCGGGGCCGCGGCTGGTGGCGTTCCTCGGCGGCACCATCGGCAACCTGCTGCCCGCCGAACGCGCCGCGTTCCTGGCCTCCGTGCGCGCCCTGCTGTCCCCGGGCGACGCGCTGCTGCTGGGCACGGACCTGGTCAAGGACGAGGACGTGCTGGTCCGGGCGTACGACGACGCGGCGGGGGTGACGGCCGCGTTCGACAAGAACGTCCTCGCGGTGGTCAACCGGGAGCTGGGTGCCGACTTCGACCCCGCCGCCTTCGACCACGTGGCGCTGTGGGACGCCGAGCGGGAGTGGATCGAGATGCGGCTGCGCTCCCGTACCGCGCAGACGGTGAAGATCCCGGCGCTGGACCTGGCCGTGGACTTCGCGGCGGGCGAGGAGCTGCGCACGGAGGTGTCGGCGAAGTTCCGCGAGGAGGGCGTGCGCGGCGAACTGGCCGCGGCGGGTCTGGAGCTGTCCCACTGGTGGACCGACGGCGAGGGCCGTTTCGCCCTGTCGCTGAGCGTGGCGCGCTGACGCGCCCCGCACCCGCCGGGCCCGTTCACGGGCTCGTCCCGTCGACGGGCGGCGGAGCCGACACCTCGCGCTCCGCCGCAGCGTGGGGCACGGTGGAGTGACGCGCGCCACACGCGCCCCGGCCGTCACCGCCGAACGGAAAGGAGCACCCGCATGTCGAACCACACCTACCGGGTCACGGAGATCTTCGGCACCTCGCCCGAGGGCGTCGACCAGGCCGTCCGCAACGGCATCTCCCGCGCCTCGCAGACCCTGCGGAACCTGGACTGGTTCGAGGTGACACAGGTGCGCGGGCAGATCGAGGACGGCCGGGTCGCGCACTGGCAGGTCGGCCTGAAGGTCGGCTTCCGCCTGGAGGACGCGATCTGACCGCGCCCCCTCGGCCCGCGGTCCGGCTCAGGTCCGCCCCTCCCGCTCCTGCGCCGCCTCCAGCTCCGCCGACCGGGCCGCCCAGCGCGCCCGCACCACGGTGAAGCCGGCCCGTTCGGCGTCCTCGCAGACGAGTTCGTCGTCGTCGACGAGGACGCGGATCTGCCGGGTGCGGGAAAGCCGCCGCAGGATTTCCAGCTTGGTGCGCCGGGCCGGCCTGCGGTCGCCGTCGCGCCGCATGTACACGCGCCCCGGGGGCAGGCCGTGCGCGGCCAGCCAGTCGAGCGTGTCGCGCCGGCAGCGCTCGGGGCGTCCGGTCAGGTAGACGACCTCGCAGTCCTCGGCGCTCGCCCGGACCATGGCGACGCCTTCGGCGAGCGGCGGGTCCTGGGGCGCGGCGGCGAAGAAGGCGTCCCAGTCGCGCGGCCGGCGCTCCAGGAACCGCTGCCGGTGGGCGGTGCCGGCGAGGGTGTTGTCCAGGTCGAACACGGCCAGCGGGGGCTTGGTGCCATCGGTCACGCACCCACCCTAGGGCCTGGCCCGCAGCGCCGGCCCCCGCCCGGCGGCATCCGTAATTGCTCATGGGATCCATTTTCATGTAGCGTCCCGGACGGCTACGACCGAGAAGGAGTCCCATGGCTGTCCCGAAGCGGAAGATGTCCCGCAGCAACACCCGTCACCGCCGCGCCCGGTGGAAGGCCGCCACGCCCACGCTGGTGCCGGTCACCGTCGACGGCGTCCGCCACCTCGTGCCGCAGCGCCTGGTGAAGGCGTACGAGCGCGGTCTGCTGCGTCCCGGGGACTGACCGGACGCCGCACGATCGCCCCGACCGACCCGGCCGGCCGCCCGTCACCGCCCTCCCCGGGGGTCCGGGCGGGCGGGGCCACCCCGCCCCCGGCCGGGGGCGGCGGGAATGCGGCGGCCCGTCAGACGTTGAACCCCGTGTGGAATCCCTGATCGCCCGGACCCGCTTCTCCGTCCTCGACCGCTCCCGCACCCGCGAGGGCCACACGCCCGCCGAGGCACTGCGTGACACCGTACGGCTGGCGCGGGAGCTGGAGGGCCTCGGCTACCACCGGTTCTGGGTCTCGGAGCACCACGGCGTGCCCGGGGTGGCCGGTTCGGCACCGACCGTGCTGGCCGCCGCCGTGGCCGCCGCGACGCGCACCCTGCGCGTCGGCACCGGCGGCGTGATGCTGCCCAACCACCGGCCGCTCGTGGTGGCCGAGCAGTTCGGGGTGCTGGAGTCCCTCTTCCCGGGGCGGATCGACATGGGGATCGGCCGCTCGGTGGGCTTCACCGACGGGGTGCGCAAGGCGCTGGGCCGCGACAAGGGCGACGCGGAGGACTTCGAGGGGCAACTGGCGGAACTGCTCGGCTGGTTCCGCGGCACCTCCCCCACCGGCGTGCACGCGCGCCCGTCGGAGGGGCTGACCGTGCCGCCGTTCGTGCTGGCCATGGGAGAGGGCGCGGCCATCGCCGCCCGGGCGGGCCTGCCCATGGTCATCGGCGACCTGCGCGACCGGGAGAGGATGCTGCGCGGCATCGACCACTACCGCGCCCGCTTCCGGCCCTCCCCCTGGGCGAGCGAGCCCTACGTCGTCGTCTCCGGCACCGTCGCCGTCGCCGGCACCCCCGATCAGGCGCGGCGGCTGCTGATGCCGGAGGCGTGGTCGATGGCGTACTCCCGCACCCACGGCACCTTCCCCCCGCTGCCGCCCGCCGAGCGCGTCGAGGCGCGCGCCATGACGGACAAGGAGCGCGGCTTCTACGAGTCCGGGCTCGCCGGGCACATCGCCGGGACGGCGGAGCAGGTCGCCGACGAGCTGGAGGGCGTGCTGAAGGAGACGGGCGCGCAGGAGGTCCTCGTGACGACCAGCACCTACGACCGCGAGGCGCTGCTGGACTCCTACCGGCGGCTGGCCGCGATCGCCCGCGGGCCGGGGCGGCCGTCCCCCGCGCCCGCCTGACCTCGCGCTCCCGCACCCGGGGCGGGCCGCGGGACGCCCGCTCCGTCCCGCCCCGCGGGAGAACGGCCGGCCGGGGCGGCGGACCGCCGGCGGGGGAACCCGCCGGCGTCGAGGGGCGCCCGTCGGGCGCGCTGCCGCGCGGGAGCCGGACCCGGCTGCGGGGATCACCCCGTGCTCTCCGGCCCGGCGGGGCGGCCGAGCATCCGCTGGGCCGCCTCCGCCAGGGCGCGGCGGTCGGGATGACGGCCCGGCGCGATCGCCGGGCACACCTCCACCTCGGCCACCAGGCCGGACGCCGAGGCCACCCGCCACAAGGACGTGAGGAGGGTGTCCTCACCGACGAACGCGGGCACCGTGCTCACCGCTCCCGCGCGGGTGCGGTACCCGATGCGCACCGGCTGCACGGCGACCCCGGCGTCGAGGGCGGCCTGGAAGACGGCCCGCCGGAAGGGACCGTGGGCCCGGCCGCACCAGGTGCTGCCCTCGGGGAAGGCGGCGATCGCCCGACCGCGGCGGAGAGCGTCCGCGACGCGGGCCACCGTGTCCGGCAGGGCCCGCAGCCGGTCCCGTTCGATGAACAGGGCACCGCGCGCGGCCAGCGGCCCGGCCACCGGCCACCGCCGGATCTCCGCCTTGGCCAGCGTCCGGGCCGGGCGGACGGCGGCCAGCAGCGGGACGTCGAGCCAGGAGACGTGGTGGGCGACGAGGAGCAGTCCGCCCGCGGGCGCGGCACCACCGCGGACGCGGACCCGGACGCCCGCGGCCCGCACGATCCACCGGCACCACCCCCGCACCAGCCGGGCGGGAACACGCGCGCCGAGCGGCGACAGCGCGATCCCGGCGAGGAGCAGGGCGGTGACCGCCGCGAGCCGCAGGACGGCCCGGGGGACGGCCGCCGCGGTGCCGGTCCGCTCCACGCACGACCGCGGTGTGCAGGGCGCGCTCGGCAGCCAGGGGCTCATCAGGCCGGGACGAGGGAGAGGAAGTGGCGCAGGTAGCGCGGGTGGATCCGGTCCATCGGCAGCAGCACGTACAGGTCGGCGACGCCGAAGTCGGGGTCGTGGGCGGGCTCGCCGCAGACCCAGGCGCCGAGGCGGAGGTAACCGCGCAGGAGGGGCGGCAGGCCGGCCGGCGCGGCGGGCGGCACGGCCTGCGGGGTCCAGGGCAGCAGGGGGCGTACGCGGTACTCGTCCGGCGCCAGGTGCCTGTCCCGTATCCGGTGCCAGGTGGCGGAGGCCAGGGCGCCGCCGTCGGCGAGCGGGAGGGAGCAGCAGCCGGCGAGCCACGCGTGGCCGCGATCGGCCATGTAGCGGGCCATACCGGCCCAGATGAGCCCGATGACGGCGCCGTCGCGGTGATCGGGGTGGACGCAGGACCGGCCCACCTCGACCAGTCCCGCCCGGACCGGGTCCAGGGCGGCGAGGTCGAACTCGCCCTCCGCGTAGAGGCGTCCGGCGACCGCGGCGCGCTCCGGCGGCAGCAGCCGGTAGGTGCCGACGACCTGGCCGGTGGTCGTGTCGCGGACGAGCAGGTGGTCGCAGTACGCGTCGAACGGATCGATGTCGTACCCCGGCTGCGGCGTGGCGAGCAGGGCGCCCATCTCCCCGGCGAAGACGTCGTGCCGCAGGCGCTGCGCGGCGCGGACGTCCTCCTCGTCGCGGGCGAGTCCGACGGTGTAGCGGGGAGGTGCCGCGGGCTGCGCGGGACGGTCGACGGCCAGTGTGCCGGTCATGGCGGTCTCCAGGTCACGGGTCGGGGACGGCGGCGGCACACCGGTGCGGTCTGCCGCTCCTGTTCTTCCGACGCCGGTTGGCGTGTGCGTGACCCTGGCCGGGAGCGCGGGTGTGGGGTTGTTGAACGGAGTGGGGCCCGGAAGGCGGGGCGGGCCGGGCGGATCCGGGCGGGTCCGGTGTGCGGGTGCCTGGCGGGACCGGGTATGAGCACCACTCCCGGTCCCGCCCGTCCGCACCCTGCCGGCGAACGCTCGTCCCCACCACTTCGGCCGGCGCGTCCGGGGTTGTCGTTCGGTTCGCGGCGCGGGCGCGGGGTCCGGCCCGCGCCCGCGCCGCGTCACCCGCCGACGCCCGCGCCGGCTTCCTCCTCCGCCTCGCGGCCGCACGCGCCGGGCCCCGCTCACCGGCGCCGGCCGGCGACGCCGCCCCTCCGTCGTCCGATTCGGACGACGGCCCTCAGCGCTTGGCCGCCTTCCGCGTCGCCCGGAGCCACTCCCGGTTCATGTTCGTGATGGAGGTGAGCGGGATGCCCTTGGGGCAGGCGGTGGCGCACTCCCCGGCGAGGGTGCAGCCGCCGAAGCCCTCCTCGTCCATCTGGGCCACCATGTCCAGCACACGGGTCTCGCGCTCGGGCGCGCCCTGCGGCAGGACGTTGAGGTGGTTGACCTTCGCGGAGGTGAACAGCATCGCCGCGCCGTTGGGGCAGGCGGCGACGCAGGCGCCGCAGCCGATGCACTCGGCGTGCTCGAAGGCGTAGTCGGCGTCCGGCTTGGGCACCGGCGTGGCGTGGGCTTCGGGGGCGGAGCCGGTGGGGGCGGTGATGTATCCGCCGGCCTGGATGATCCGGTCGAAGGCGGAACGGTCGACGACCAGGTCCTTCACGACCGGGAAGGCGGCGGCCCGCCACGGCTCGATGTCGATGGTGTCGCCGTCCTTGAAGGACCGCATGTGCAGCTGGCAGGTGGTGGTGCGCTCGGGGCCGTGCGCGTCGCCGTTGATGACGAGCGAGCAGGCACCGCAGATGCCCTCGCGGCAGTCGTGGTCGAAGGCGACCGGGTCCTCGCCCTTGAGGATGAGCTCCTCGTTGAGGGTGTCGAGCATCTCCAGGAACGACATGTCGGGCGAGATGCCGTCCACCTCGTACGTGGACATGGTGCCTTCGGCGTCGGCGTTCTTCTGCCGCCAGACGCGCAGGGTGAGCTTCATGCGTAGCTCCGCTGGGTGGGGTGGACGTACTCGAAGACCAGGTCTTCCTTGTGCAGGACGGGGGCCTCGCCGGTGCCGGTGAACTCCCAGGCGGCGGCGTAGGCGAACTCGTCGTCCTTGCGGGCGGCCTCGCCGTCCGGGGTCTGGGACTCCTCGCGGAAGTGACCTCCGCAGGACTCGGTGCGGTGCAGCGCGTCGAGGCACATCAGCTCGGCGAGCTCCAGGTAGTCGACGATGCGGTTGGCCTTCTCCAGCGACTGGTTGAGCTCCTCGCCGGTGCCGGGGACCTTGACGCGCCGCCAGAACTCCTCGCGGATCTGCGGGATGCGCTCCAGTGCCTTGCGCAGGCCGGAGTCGGTACGGGCCATGCCGCAGAACTCCCACATGAGTTCGCCCAGTTCGCGGTGGAAGGAGTCCGGGGTGCGGTCGCCGTCGACGGACAGCAGGTGGTCGAGCCGGTTCTCGGTCTCGGCCAGCACCTCCCGGACCGCCGGGTGGCCGTCGCCGACCTCGTCCTTGTGCGGGTTGCGGGCCAGGTAGTCGTTGATGGTGGCCGGCAGCACGAAGTAGCCGTCGGCCAGGCCCTGCATCAGGGCGGAGGCGCCGAGCCGGTTGGCGCCGTGGTCGGAGAAGTTGGCCTCGCCGATCGCGAACAGGCCCGGCACGGTGGTCTGCAGGTCGTAGTCGACCCACAGGCCGCCCATCGTGTAGTGCACCGCGGGGTAGATCCGCATGGGGACCTCGTAGGGGTTCTCCGCGGTGATCCGCTCGTACATGTCGAAGAGGTTGCCGTACTTCTCCTCGACCTTCTTGCGGCCCATCCGCTTGATGGCGTCCGCGAAGTCGAGGTAGACGCCCTGCCCGCCGGGGCCGACGCCGCGGCCCTCGTCGCAGACGTTCTTCGCGGCGCGGGAGGCGATGTCGCGGGGCACGAGGTTGCCGAAGGAGGGGTAGATGCGCTCCAGGTAGTAGTCGCGCTCGTCCTCGGGGATCTCGTTCGGCGGGCGGGTGTCGCCCTTGGCCTTGGGCACCCAGATCCGGCCGTCATTGCGCAGCGACTCGCTCATCAGCGTCAGCTTGGACTGGTGGTCGCCGGTGCGCGGGATGCAGGTGGGGTGGATCTGCGTGAAGCAGGGGTTGGCGAAGTACGCGCCGCGCCGGTGCGCCCGCCAGATCGCGGTCGCGTTGGAGTTCATCGCGTTCGTCGACAGGTAGAAGACGTTGCCGTAGCCGCCGGAGGCGAGGACGACGGCGTCCGCGAAGTAGGTGGAGATCTTCCCGGTGATCAGGTCCCGGGCCACGATGCCGCGCGCCCGCCCGTCGACGACGATCAGGTCGAGCATCTCGGTGCGCGGATGCATCTCGATGTTCCCGGCCGCGATCTGCCGGGACAGCGCCTGGTAGGCGCCCAGCAGCAACTGCTGGCCCGTCTGGCCGCGGGCGTAGAAGGTGCGGGACACCTGCACGCCGCCGAAGGAGCGGGTGTCGAGCAGGCCGCCGTACTCACGCGCGAAGGGGACGCCCTGCGCCACGCACTGGTCGATGATCTCGACGGAGATCTGCGCGAGCCGGTGGACGTTGGACTCGCGGGCGCGGAAGTCGCCGCCCTTGACGGTGTCGTAGAACAGGCGGTGGATCGAGTCGCCGTCGTTGCGGTAGTTCTTCGCCGCGTTGATGCCTCCTTGCGCGGCGATGGAGTGGGCGCGGCGCGGGGAGTCCTGGTAGCAGAACTGGATGACCTTGTAGCCCTGTTCGGCGAGGGTCGCGCCGGCCGAGCCGCCCGCGAGGCCGGTGCCCACCACGATCACGGTGTGCTTGCGCCGGTTGGCGGGGTTGACCAGCTTGGCCTCGAAGCGGCGCTTGTCCCAGCGCTCGTTGATCGGCCCGGCGGGTGCCTTGGTGTCGACGACCGGCGCACCGGTCGTGTAGTCGGCGTAGGAGGTCATCTTCAGCTCACCACTCCGGTCATGACGCCCACGGGTACGGCGATGAAGCCGGCCGTGAGCAGCAGCGCGAGGACGTTGGCAACGGACTTCAGGGCGCGGTCGCGGGTGCGGCTGCCGGCGCCGAGGGTCTGGGCGGCGCTCCAGAAGCCGTGCCGGATGTGCAGCCCGAGGGCGAGCATCGCGACGATGTAGACGACGTTGCCGTACCAGGTGGAGAAGGTGTCCACGACGTTCTGGTAGGGCTTGCCCGTCTCGAAGCCGCCCGGGTGCGCGGTTCCGGTGGTCAGGTCCAGGATGTGCCAGACGATGAACAGGCCGAGGATGACGCCGCCCCAGCGCATGGTGCGCGTGGCGTAGCTGGCGCGCGGCTTCTTGTGGACGTACTTGCTGGGCCGCGCCTTGATGTCGCGCCGGCTGAGCTGGTACGCGCAGACGGCGTGCGCGACGACGGCCACGACCAGGACGACGCGGATGAGCCACAGCGTCCACTCGTAGTGCATGAAGGGCTCGCCGACGGTGCGCAGCCAGTGCGCGTAGTGGTTGAACTCGCCCGCCCCGAAGAAGATCTTCAGGTTTCCGATCATGTGGGCGACCAGGTACAGCAGCATGACGAGGCCGCTGACCGCCATCACCGTCTTCTTGCCGACGGTCGAGTCCCACACGGTGCGTGCCATGGACGACCGTCGGTCCGTCCGCGTTGCCAGAGCCATGGCACAAGACGCTAGAGGGCGCAGGGGCCATCGGTCCAAGACATGGTATGGCTTGATTCGATAGGAGCTGCCTATGATGGTGGAGTGCAGTTCCAGCAGCTCCAGTACTTCGTGGCGGTCGCCGAGACCCGGCACTTCACCCGGGCCGCCGAGCTGGTCCACGTCGCCCAGCCGTCGCTGTCCCAGCAGATCAAGGCACTGGAGCGGGAGCTGGGCGCGGACCTGTTCCTGCGCGCCCGCGGCAACATCACGCTGACCGACGCCGGGGAGGCGCTGCTGCCGCTGGCGCGGCGCATCCTGGCCGACGCGGACACGGCCCGGCACGAGGTGCAGGAGCTGGTGCAGCTGCGCGGCGGCCGGGTGCGGCTGGGCGCCACCCCGAGCCTGTGCACGGGCCTGCTGCCGGACGTGCTGCGCGCCTTCCACGACCGGTACCCCGGCATCCGGCTGCTGATCGAGGAGGGCGGCTCGCACGATCTGGTGCGGGAGCTGGCGCGCGGTGCGCTCGACCTCGCGCTGGTCGTCCTGCCGCTGCCCACCCCGTCGCCGGCGCTGACGACGGTGGAGCTGCTGCGGGAGGACCTGGTGGTGGTGTCGTCCCCGGAGGCGCCCCGGCCCGGCGGCGGGCGGCGCACCGTGCGCGTCGCCGACCTGGAGGGCGAGCGTCTGGTGATGTTCCGGCACGGCTACGACCTGCGGGAGCTGACCGTGGCGGCGTGCCGCGCGGAGGGGTTCGAGCCGGACTTCGCGGTCGAGGGCGGCGAGATGGACGCGGTGCTGGGCTTCGTCCGGGCGGGGCTGGGCGTCGCCGTCGTGCCGCGGATGGTGGCCGCGCGGTCCGGGCGCGGCCTGCGGGTGACGCCGCTGGCCCGGCCCGGACTGCACCGGACGATCGCGCTGGCCCACCGCAGCGACGTGGCTCCGCCGCGGGCGGCGCGGGAACTGCAGCGGATGCTGCTGGAGCGGTGACGACCGATCCGTATGATCAAGCAATGTCAAGATTCACAAGCTTGGGTCGGACCTGGTCCGGCCGGGCGGCAGCCGCCGCGGCGGCGGCGCTGGGCGCCGTGGCCCTCCTGGTGGCGGTACCCCGACCAGCGGCAGCCGCGACGCCGTTGACGCCGATGGACGCGTCCGCGATGAAGCTGACCTCGGACGACTTCCAGAGCCGGTGGGACGCGATAGCCGACATCGAGGCCAGCGGCAAGGTCACCAGCTACTACGAACCGGGCGAGGACGCCCTCGGCCCGCTCCTCGACGGGCGTGGCCACACCGGCAGCAAGGGCCTTTGCCACCCCACGAACCTCGACACGGCCTACTCCATCGACGGTTTCTGCTGGAACAAGGCCGACGACACCTCCTCCGAGTGGACACCGCAGGGCATCACCGGCTCCCACGACGCCTCGCCCGCGGGAACCTGGCTCGGCAAGTACGTCTACATCGCCTCCTGGCACTACACCGGCAACACGTTCGCCCGCATCACCGTGGTCGACAACAGCCCGGGCCATCCGCCCATCTACAACCACGTCCTCCTCGTCGACACCTACGGCAGCGGTTCCTCGGCCAACTTCCGCGCGGTGGGCGACCCTGCCACCACCCGCTCGCCCGCGCCCGGGGCGCACGCGGACGGCATCGCCTGGTACGGCAACAAGCTCTTCCTGGCGACCGGCCACCAGATACAGGTGTACGACCTGCGGCACCTGTGGAAGATGAGCGACAACTCCTCCGAGTCGGTCGGCATCCGGGGCAGCGTCTCCTCGGCGCGGTACCACAACTACGCCTTGCCGATGATCGGCCTCTATCACAACGGCGCTCCGGGCGCCGCCTGCACGGACAGCGCACCGTGTCTGACGTCGCTGAGCCTGGACCGCAGCGGCGAGGACGGGCTGATCACCTCGGAGTTCGGCGCACACGGCGGCCGACCCGTGGTCCGCTGGCCCCTGTCCGACAACGGCTTGCTGGAGACGGACACGGCGTCCAACAGCACGGGAACCGTGCAGGCGCAGGAGGCCTTCCGCGTGCCCGTCTGGCGCGTCCAGGGGGCGGCGTTCGACGGGGAGCACTATTACTTCAGCGGTGAGTGCCCCGAGTACGCGGGGAGCGACAACGCGGACGTCCCGTACTGCATCCACTGGGCCCGGCCGAACGGCGAACCCCATGTACTCACGTACGCGCCGCCACTGACCCAGAACCTGTCGTGGTCGCCGTCCGCAAAGCGGCTGTGGGGCATCAACGAACGGGCGAACTACAGCACCGGCAAGCGGGTCGTGTTCTCGCTCGATCCGCCGAGCTGACCGGCCGTCCTGTCTGCCGTGCCGGGGCGGCATGCCGCCCCGGCACGGCAGACAGGACGCCGGCTTCACCCCGTGGCGTCCACCAGTGCCAGCTCGTGCAGCCGCTCCGGCGGGCCCGGGCGTGCGTAGTACCAGCCCTGGGCCGTGTCGCAACCCAGGATCCGCAGCTGCTCGGCCTGGGCGCCGGTCTCCACGCCCTCCACTGTGACCGCGAGGTTCAGGCTGTGCGCCAGCGAGACGATCCCCTCAACGATCTTCAGGTCGACGGGGTCGGCGGGGAACTGCTGCATGCCCCGGGTGAAGGAACGGTCCAGCTTGAGGACGCTCACCGGCAGGCGGCGCAGGTTGGCGAGGTTGGAGTAGCCGGTGCCGAAGTCGTCCAGGGCGATGTCGACGCCCATGTCCGCCAGCCGGCGCAGCGGCTTGAGCAGGTCGTCGTCCGCGCCGATCAGCGCCGACTCCGTCACCTCCAGGCACAGCGCGTCGGGCTCGACGCCCGCCCGCTCCAGGATCTCGACGGTGTCGCGGACCAGGCCGGGGTCGGTCAGCTGGCGGGGCGAGAGGTTGACGTTGATGCGCGGCGGGGCGGACACGGGGTCGCCGCCACACGTCTCGCGCCACTGCCGGGCCTGCCGCACCGCCTGCTCCAGCACCCAGCGGCCCAGCGGCACGATCAGCCCGGTGCGCTCGGCGAGCTGGATGAACCGGTCGGGGCCGAGCACGCCGTGCTGCGGGTGCAGCCAGCGCACCAGGGCCTCGGCGCCGCGCACGCTGCTGTCGCCGAGGTGCACCAGCGGCTGGTACTCGATGAAGAACTCGCTCCTCTCCAGCGCCGTCGGCAGGGCGGTGGTCAGCCCGTGCCGGGTGATGGCGCGGGCGTCGGCCTCCGGGTCGGCCAGCTCGAACCGGTTGCCGCCCGCCGACTTCGCCCGGTACATGGTGATGTCGGCGCTGCGCAGCACCTCCGCCGGGCTGCGCTCCCCCGCCGGGCCCTCGACGATGCCGATGCTGCCGCGCACGGTCAGCTCCCGCCCGTCGACGCTGACCGGGGCGAGCAGCGCGTTCATGATGCGCGTGGCGAGTTCGTCGACCGCCCGGCGGGTGTCGGGGCCGGTGGTCAGCGCCACGAACTCGTCGCCGCCGAGCCGGGCGACCATCTCACCGGGCGCGGTGGCGCAGGCCTGGAGCCGGTCGGCGACCTCCACCAGCAGCCGGTCGCCGACCGCGTGGCCGAGGCTGTCGTTGACCGTCTTGAAGCCGTCCAGGTCGAGGTAGCACAGGCCGAAGCGCTGGCCCTGGCCGGCGTTGAGGGCCTTCTCGAGGCGTTCGAAGAAGAAGCTGCGGTTGGGCAGGCCGGTCAGGGCGTCGTGCGTGGCCTCGTAGCGCAGCCGCAGGTTGAGCAGCCGCCGCTCGGTGGTGTCCTCCATGAGGGCGAGCTGGTACTGGGGGGCGCCGTCGGCGTCGCGCAGCAGGGAGACCGTCAGATTGGTCCACAGGACCGTTCCGTCAGGCCGGTGGAAGGCCTTCTCGACGTGGTAGTGCTCCCGTTCGCCGCGCACCAGCTCCTCGTAGAGCCGCCAGGTCTGGGGCGCGTCGTCGGGATGGGTCCACTCGGTGACGTTGCGGCCGCGCAGCGCTTGCTCGGTCAGGCCGAACATGCGCGTCAGGGCGCGGTTGACCTGGAGGACGTTGCCGTCCAGGTCGGCGATGCCGATCCCTATCGCGGCACCTTCGAAGACGGCCCGGAAGCGGGCCTCGCTGGCGTGCAGCGCCTGCGCCACCACGCCCTGCGCCCGCAGCGCGGCCTGCGCGATGGCCTCCTGCTCGGCCAGCGTCCGGTCGCGCAGCGCCTGTGCGTACCCGGCGGCCATGGCGTGCTGGAGCCGCGCCGAGCGGGCCCGCAGGTCCTCCCGGTCGCCGTCGCCGCCGCAGTAGAGCACCAGGTAGGCGTCGACGCAGTCCAGCGTCCGGCTGAGCGCCTCCGGGGCGGTGCAGTGCGCGTCGACGAGCGCGGCGCCGACCGCTCGGCCCTGGTCGGCGTCGAAGCTCCGCGCCCGCAGGGCCTCGCTCAACCGCCGGGCCAGCGGCAGCAGTCGCGCCTCGAACTCGGGCCGGGTCGCCGACGTCGTGGCCACCGGGAAGACCGCTCGGCTCCAGATCGTCGCGAACCGGCGCAGTCTGTCCTCCGGCCCGTCCGGTTCCGCGCTCACGCCGTACGCCCCACGCCCGCGAATCCGGAGAACGCGTACGGGTCCTCGTCCTCGGGCGCCGTCTCGGGCCGCCAGTGCGGCATCGCCACCAGGCCGGGTTCCACCATGTCGTACCCCTCGAAGAACCGCGCGATCGCCTCGCGCGAGCGCATGATCAGCGGGTTGTGAATGTCCTTGTACACGTCCACCGCGCCCGCCACCCGCTCGGGCGGGAGCGGGATTCCCTCGTACGAGGCGTGGGTGAGGACGAGCAGGCTGCCGGGCGCGAGCGCGTCGCGCAGTTCGGCCACCGCCCGGTACGGGTCGTCCGCGTCGTCCACGAAGTGCAGTATGGCAACGAGGAGCAGCGCCACCGGACGATTCAGGTCGATCAGCCGCTCCACCTGGGGGCTGGTGAGGATGTCCTGGGGCTTGAGCAGGTCCGCGGCGACGACGTCCACGTCCTCGCCGTCCCCGTTCTCCTCCAGGACCGCCCGGCTGTGCGCGACCGCCACCGGGTCGTGGTCGACGTACACCACGCGCGCTCCGGGGCGGGCGGCCCGCGCCACCTCGTGGACGTTGCCGAAGGTGGGGATGCCGGAGCCGATGTCCAGGAACTGGGTGATGCCCTCGTCCACGGCGAAGCGCACCGCGCGGCGCAGGAAGGCGCGGTTGGCCCGCATGATCCTGGGCAGTCCCGGCAGGTGCTCCATCGCCCTGCGGGCCGCCTCCCGGTCGGCCTCGAAGTTGTGCGAACCGCCGAGGTAGAAGTCGTAGATCCGGGACACGCTGGGCACCGTGATGTCGATGCTCCGCGGGGCCCAGGCGGGACGCTCCATCGCTCTCTCCGTGGCATAGGCGATCCGGTGTTCGAGCAGAGGCTACTGATCGCCCGCCAAAGGAGCGAGGGAAACGGAAATTGACCATCCGTTCCCGGTCACTGCCTGCGGCACGTGCCCCGCGCTCCGACGGGAAGGGCACCGGGCCGTCCCCTTCCGCCGCGACGCGGAGGGGACGGCGGAGGGGACGGTCCGCCGGACGCGTCCGGGCCCGTGTTCCGGCTGCCGGCCGTGGTGCCGCCGGCGCCCCGGCCGCACGCCGTCGTCGGTGCCGCTACCGCCCGCGGCGCCCGCCACGGGCGGTGCGCTCCGCCAGGACACCTCCGCCGCCGGCCTCCCTTTCACCGCCGCGGGTTCGCGGCGCCCCGCCGCGCCATCGCGCGGCACCGGGCACGCACCGGGAGCACCGCCGTGTTCAGCGGGCGCGGGGATCTCCTTCCGGGCGCGGTACGGCGCCGGCGGGGACGGACGAGCACGGCGGGCCGCATCTTTTCGCACTCGGGTTCGCCATGGGTGCCGGATGTCCCTCCTTCGGGGCAATCGGCCGGCACCGGGACGCGGCGCGGCACGCCGGCCCTCATGATCTGTCGTCGTGCATGCACCCGAATCGAGTCACCCCGCTTCCGCCGGACGGCTGTTGGCCCTGGCGGCGCTCACGTTCGCGCTCGCCGGGGCGCCGGCCGGCGCGGCGCGGGCCGACGCCTGCGCGTATGTCTCGAACGCCCCGGGCGGCATCGGAGCGGTGGCGATCACCGGGAACCACTCGTGGCCTACGTTCCCACCGTGCCCCGTACCGACTCCCACCCCCACCCCGCCTCCTTCACCGACACCCACCCCCACACCTCCGCCACCTCCGCCGCCCCCACCCCCACCGAAACCGGTGCCGCCCCCGCCGGAACCGGCGCCGCCCCCGCCGCCCCCGCCACCCCCGCCGCCAGGAGCAGCGCCGAAACCCGAACCTCCGCCTCCACCACCCCGTCGGCTCCCGGAGCCCGAGCCCCCTCGCCCCACTCCCACCCCATCGCCCACCCCCACTCCCACACCGTCGGCGACCCCCGCACCCCGCCCTTCCCTGACGCCGGTGCACTACCCGCGCCACCGCGCCCAGGCCCCGCGGCGGCTCACCCGTGGCTCCCCGTCACCGCTCTACTTCGTCCTGCTCATCACGGCACCCGCGGTGATCGCCGTCGCCGCGCTGCGTCCGCGCTGACACGCCGGCGCGCCGACCCTCTGGAGGAACCTCTTGGCGGAATGGCTTGTTCTCACTCTCGCGATGGCGGCCGCCTGTGCCGTGGTGGTCGTCATCACCCTCGTACGGCACCGCACCGCGTCCGACGACGAGGACCCCACCGAAACCCCGGACGTCATCGAGTACATGACGATGTGGATCGGCGTGGTGTACGCCATCGTCCTGGGCCTGGCCATCGCCGGCGTCTGGGAGGCGCGCAGCGCCGCGCAGGACCACGTCCAGGCGGAGGCCGTGGCGCTGCACGAGATCTCCGAACGGGTCCGGGTCTATCCGCCCGAGGTCCGTGACCGCATCCGGGACGATGTCAACGCCTATGTCGGGCACGTCGTCACCACCGAGTGGAAGGTCATGTCCGACGAGGGCCGGGTCACCGGGCGCGGCACCGCGCTCCTGGACCGCGTCCGCGCGGACGTCACCGACTACGAGCCGCGCACCGACTTCGAGGCCCAGGCCTACCAGCCGCTCCTGGACCAGGTGGCCGCGGCGGACCAGGCGCGCACCGCCCGCGCCGAGTCGACCGGGGCGACCATGCCGGGCGTGGTGTGGTTCGGACTGGTCATCGGCGCCGTCGTCACGGTGGGCATGGTCTTCGCCCTGCAGATCCGGCGTACGGCGCGCGAACTGGTCCTCGCCGGGCTGTTCTCCGCCCTGATCGCCTTCCTGCTCTTCCTGATCTGGGACTTCGACGCACCGTACAGCCGCGGCATCGCCGCGTCGACGGACCCGTTCCTGACCCTCTTCCCTCACCTGAAGGGCTGAGGCAGGGGCCGGGTGCGACGGCCGGGGGCACCCCGCCTCACGGCCGTCGCCCGGCCGCCGCACCCGCCTCCCCTGAGCAGCCCACACACGTGCCCCATTCGCGCGACTGCGATCGCGTCGTCGCGCGCGTCTTCCTAGCGTTTCGGTCATCGAGGTGCATTCCAGGCGTGAGCGGAACTGGTCCGCACCTGCTCCTCGGGACCGGAGATTCACACCATGCGCGCGATATGTGCCGCTTCTGCCGCACTGCTGGGCCTCACCGCCCTCACCTCCTGCGTACCGGCCGCCGGCGCGGGCGGCATCACGCCGTTCGGGTTCGGCGTCGAACCCCCGACCGTCGCGGCGGGCGGCAAGGTCACCTTGTGGGTGGACCGCGCGGGCGACGGCTGCAAGGGGCACGCGACGGTCTCGGCACCGGTGTTCGACACCGTCACCATCCCACCCGGCCGGTCCTCGGCCCGGGCGGTGGTCGACCGGGACGCCAAACCCGGCGCCGTGTACCAGGTGTCGTTCGCCTGTGACGGAACGAGCGGGGCGACGAGCCTGACCATCGCGGGCCGTCCCGGCCCCGGTCCCGCGCCGAGCCCGAGCCACAGCCCCCTGCCCCCTCCGCCGGACAAGGGCGTGCACGCCGGGGAGGGCGGCGGCCTCGACGGCCCCGACCCCGGGGAGATCGCTCTGGGTGCCGCGTTCATCGTGGGCTCGATCGGCGCGGCGTACCACTTCTGGCGTCGCCGCGACGGGCAGGAGGGCGCCTGACGCCGCACGCCGACAGGGCTTCGCCCCGGACCCTCCCTGGTCGGGGTCCGGGGCGAAGCCCTGTCGGCGTGCGGTCGGACGTGTCGGCGCGGGGATCGGGAACAGTGGTGCCGGCCGGCGCCCCCACGGGGTCCGCCCCCGAGTGCGGAGCCTGCCGTGCGGCCGGGGACGACGGAGGTCAGATGCGCTTCTCGGCCCGGCGGCGCATCCAGAACAGGCCGCCACCGGCGGCGGCCGCGGCCACGAGTCCACCGCCGATGGCGATGTCGGCCGGGGTCGCCCCGCTGGAGCTGCTGCCGCCGACGCCGCCGCGGACGCCGCCGATGACGGTGAAGGCCGCCGGGCGGGTCAGGGTTCTGCCGGAGCAGTTGACCGTGATGTCGTGCGAGCCCGGGCGGGCGTCGCGGTTGACGGTGGCGACACCCCTGGAGGTCTCGTTGGCGCCCCTGACCGGCGTCAGGTGGGTGGTCGGGAAGGCGTCCGAGGTCATCGTGCCGCCGTGCGGGCAGCCGTCGACCGTGACGGTCAGCTGGCCGCCGCGGGCGATGACGCTGGGCAGGGCGACGATGTTGCTCGGCGTGTCCCACGCGGCGGCCGTGGGGGCGGCCAGCCCGAGGACGGCGACCGCGGCGCCGGCGGCCGCCAGGGCACGAGTGTTGCGCATGTGTTCCTCCGCGGGAGACGCCCCGGGACCCGTTCCCGGTCGATCGGCGAGAAAGCGTCTCCCACGAAGACCCTGAGCCGCCCCGCTCGGGGCCGCATGTCGGGGATGGTCCGTCCTGGTGAGCGGGCCCACCGGGGGGAGCCGCGCGAGCGGATATCCCCGCAGGTCACGGACCGTCAGAAATGTCCTTCGGGTGAACACCCCGTATGGCGCACGGAAGTGGGACCCGCCACCCGTTCGCCGCTGCCCCGTCGCCGGTCGGGTGCGCGCCGCTTAGCGTTTTCCCATGCGCGACATGACACGGCGACGGCCGTGTCGAGAGGGGATGGCGAATGTCTGCGTCCGAGCTGGCGGAAGAGGAGGAGCGGCAACGGAAGCGCGCTCCCTGGGGCGTCATAGCGCTTGTTCTGCTGACCGGCCTGGCGCTGATTCGCAATGGCTCGGGGGAGTTCGACGTGGGCCCGCCGCAACCGGCGCCGGCGGCGGCGTCCGACAGCCGCGTCCCCCGCGGCGCCTTCGCCGACCCGGCCGTGAGGCCGCTGCCGTACGCCGTGCCCGACCGGGTCAGGATTCCCGCGATCCAGGTCGACGCGCCGATGATGCCGGTCGGTCTGGACGCGGACGGCTGGGTGGGCGCGCCGCCGCCGGAGGACCCGAACCTGGCCGGCTGGTTCACCGGTGCCGTCTCCCCCGGCGAGAAGGGCACCGCCGTCGTCGTCGGCCATGTCGACAACAAGCAGGGACCCGCCGTCTTCTACGGGCTCGGAGCCCTGAAGCAGGGAAACAGAGTGGAGATCTCCCGCCAGGACGGAAAGACCGCGGAATTCGAGGTCTACGGCATCGAAGTGTTCCGGAAGGACGATTTTCCCGGCGACCGGGTCTACGCCTCGAAGGGCAGCGCGGAATTGCGGGTCATCACCTGCGGCGGCGGTTACTCCCGGCAGAACGGGTACGAGGGCAACGTCGTCGCCTTCGCCCGCCTGACCGGGATCCGCTGAGCGGTTCCCGGCCCGGCGGGCACCGGCCGGTCACGTGTACTGCCGGCGGGGCACGGTGATGTGGTAGCCGGAGTCCAGCAGGCGGGGCAGGTAGCGGCGCAGCGCCGCCACGCTCTGGGAGCGGTCGCCCCCGGCGTCGTGGGAGAGCACCACGACGCCGGGGGCGGCGCCGTCCTCGACCCGGTCGACGATGGCGCGGCTGCCGGGGGTGGTCCAGTCGAGGGTGTCGACGGTCCAGGCGAGGGGTTCCATGCCGAGTTCGGCGCCGAGCTGGAAGGCGGCCCGGTTCCAGGCCCCGTAGGGGGCGCGGAACCACAGGGGGCGGTCCCCGCAGGCCTCCTCGATGACGTCGCAGGTGCGTTCCATCTCCCGGCGGATCCGGCGCCGGGTGAGGCGGGTGAGCAGCGGGTGGGACCAGGTGTGGTTGCCGACGACGTGCCCGTCGTCGGCCATCCTGGCCAGCAGGTCCCTGTTGCCGTCCGCCATCTCCCCGCACACGAAGAACATTGCGCGCACCTCGTACTCGGCCAGCGTGTCGAGGATGTCCGGGGTGTAGCGGGGGTCGGGGCCGTCGTCGAAGGTCAGCACCATGGTGCGGCCGCGTCCGGTCACGCGCAGCAGCGGCTCGCGCCGCACCGGGGGCCGGGCGGGCACGGCGCGCGGCGGGCCGTATCCGGTCAGCGGCTGGAGGCGGTAGGCGGAGGGCCGGTGCGCGCGGTGTGCCGGCGGGCCCGCGCCGGGGACGGCCGGACGGGCCGGCGCGTCCCCGGTGCCGGCCTCGAGCACTCCGGCGGTGCCGGCCGCTGCCACGGCGGCGGCGCCGGCGAGCAACGCGCGGCGCCGGGTGAGCAAATGATCCTTCTTCATGACTCATCAGTCGCCCGGTGGGCGGGCGGCGCTCCCCCACGACACCGGCACGGCGGCGCAAATCCACCCGCCCGGCCCAGCGATCACGGGGCGGGGTCCCGGCCGCGCCCCGTCGGGTGGCTCCGGGCAACGGCCCGACCAGGGGTTTCCGATAGCCTCCCAGCGTGACGGAACAGCACTCCCATCAGTTCGAGCGAGGCACGGACGGGCCGAAGGTCATCGTGGTCGGGGTGGACGGATCGGCCTCCTCACTCCGTGCCGCGGCCTACGCCGGCGGACTGGCCCGGCGGCAGCGGGCGCTGCTCGCCGTCGTGTACGTGCAGCCGGTGCTGGCGGCGGGCGCGGCGCTCGGGGCCCCGGTGGCCGACACCACCGACGAGATCGCCGGGGAACTGGTGGCGCAGATCCGGGAGGCGGCCGAGCGGGTCAAGGGGATATTCGAGGTGCGCTGGGAGTTCCACACCTTCCGCGGCGACCCCTACAACGGTCTGGTCAGGGCCGCCGACGAGCTGAAGGCGGACGCGGTGGTCGTGGGCGCCTCCGAGCAGGCCGGCCACCGGATCGTCGGCTCGGTGGCGGTCCGGCTGGTGAAGGCGGGACGCTGGCCGGTGACGGTGGTGCCGTAGCCCGGCCCGTCCTTCGCCGGGATCGGCGTGCGTGGCGCCTTCCGTCGCGGGGCGGACTGGGCCATCATGATCCGCCGTCAGCCGTCTGCCCATCACGAAGAGGTGAGGAGCATGGCCGGGTTCCGTCGGGGCGAGGGAATCCTCCGCCGCAAACCCATCGAGCGCATCGAGGAGACGGAAGCCGGCGAGGGTCCCCGGCTGGAGCGGTCGCTGGGGCTGTGGCAGCTCACCGCGATCGGTGTGGGCGGCATCATCGGCGCGGGCATCTTCACCCTCGCCGGGACGGTCGCCAACGGCACGGCGGGCCCCGCCGTCCTCGTCTCCTTCCTCATCGCCGGTGTGGCGAGCGCCGCGGCGGCGCTGTCGTACGCCGAGTTCGCCGGGATGATCCCGAAGGCGGGTTCCGCCTACACCTACGGCTACGCGGTGCTCGGTGAGCTCGCGGGCTGGTTCATCGGCTGGGACCTGCTGCTGGAGTACACGGCGATCGTGGCGGTGGTCGCGATCGGCATCTCCGGGTACTTCAGTTTCCTGGTCGGGGAGATGGGCGCCGACCTGCCGAACTGGATGCTGGGGGCGCCCGGCACCGGCGACGGGCACAGGGTGGACCTGTTCGCGGCGGTGCTGTGCCTGTTCATCGCGTATCTGCTGACCCTCGGCATCAGGAACGCCGCCCGCTTCGAGATGGCGGTCGTCGTCCTGAAGGTGCTGGTGGTGCTGCTGGTGATCGCGGTCGGCGTGTTCCACATCGACACCTCGAACTACAACCCGTTCTTCCCGTACGGCGTCGGCGGGGCGTTCACGGGCGCGGCGACGGTGTTCTTCGCGGTGTTCGGCTACGACGCGATGTCGACGGCGGCCGAGGAGTCCAAGGACGCGCAGCGGCACATGCCGAAGGCGATCGTCTACTCCCTGGCGATCTCGATGGTGCTGTACGTGGCCGCCTGCCTGGTGCTGACGGGCATGCAGCACTACTCGGACATCGACAAGGAGAGCGGCTTCTCCACGGCGTTCAAGTCGGTGGGGCTGAGCGGGCTGGCCGACGTGATCGCGGTGGGCGCGATCATCGGCATCCTGACCGTCATGTTCACCTTCATGCTGGGCGTGACCCGGGTGTGGTTCAGCATGTCCCGGGACGGGCTGCTGCCCCGGTGGTTCGCCAGGACGCACCCGACCCGGCACGTCCCCACCCGCGTCACCTGGATCGTGGGCGTGGCCTCGGCCCTCATCGCCGGGTTCCTGCCGATCGGCGAGGCGGCGGAGCTGACCAACATCGGCATCCTGCTGGCGTTCGTGGTGGTGTGCGCGGCGGTGATCGTGCTCCGCTACCGGCAGCCGGAGCTGCCGCGCACGTTCCGCACCCCGTGGATGCCGTTCGTGCCCGCGCTGGGCGTCGTCTTCTCGCTCTGGCTGATCACGTTCCTGCAGTGGCAGACCTGGGCGCGGTTCGCCGTGTGGTTCGCGCTCGGGCTCGTGATCTACTTCGCCTACTCCTACCGGCACTCGAAGCTGGCGGAGCGCTGAAGCTCGCGCAGGAACCGCGCGAGCAGCGCGTTGTAGGCGTCCGGCCGCTCCATGTTGGGATAGTGCGCCGCCCCCTCGACCGTGGCCTCCCGGCCGTCGGGGACGGTGCGCGCCAGGCGTCCGGCCATGCGGAGGTGGTCGTCGGAGTCGAGGCCGCCGTGCACCGCGAGGACCGGGACCCCGATCGTCGCGGCGCGGCTCCAGGTGTCCGTGACGGGCACGCGGTGGTCGGGCTCGCCGGCCGTGTGCTTGGTGACCGTGCCGAGGGCCATCTCGCGCTGGCGGCTCAGGAGGCCCGGGTCGACGTCCCGCGTACGCCGGTGCGGGCCGACGGCGAACCGCAGGAACGCCGCCAGCCACCCCTCGACGTCCCCGGCGGCGAGCGCCCGCCCCCAATCGGCGAGGACGGCGGTGGTCCACGGGTCCCGGAAGTCGGGTTCGCTGGTGCCGGCGCCGGTGACGACCACGGCGCGGACGAGGTCGGGGTGTTCGAGGGCGGTGTCCACGGCGATGCCCGCGCCCATGGAGACGCCGACCAGGACGGCGGGGCCGGTGTCCAGGTGGCGCAGGAGGGCGGCGAGGTCGTCGGTCTGGCGGAAGGGGCGGGTGGCGTTGGCGGAGGCGCCGTGGCCGCGGGCGTCCGGGGCGATGACGCGGTGGCCGGCGGCGAAGGCGGGGATCTGCGCGTCCCACATGCGGTGGTCGAGGAAGCCGCCGTGGAGCAGGACCAGGGGTGGGCCGGAACCGGCCGCGCGGTAGACGAGGGGACCGTCGTCGGTCGGGAAGTGGTGGAGGTCCGAGTCTGCGAGCATGACAACCAAGGTGTCATGACCGCCCTTGGTTGACAACCCGGATGTCATGATGGACCGGTGACCGACACCAGCCAGCCCCTCTCCCCCGACGACCTCGCCGACCGGCTCACCGAGGTGTACGACCTGGTCGGCCCCGTCTACCGGCGCGCGCAGCGCCTCGTCGAGCGGGGCCTCGCCCCGGAGGGCCTGTCCGTCGGCGTGCGCGCCGTACTGGCGCTGCTGCACCGGGGCGGCCCGATGACCGTGCCGCAGATGGGCCGCGCGCAGGCGATCAGCCGGCAGTTCGTGCAGCGCATGGTCAACGACGCCGTGGAGAGGGGCCTGGTGGAGAGCGTGCCCAACCCCGCGCACCGGCGGTCGCCGCTGATCCGCCTCACCGGCGGGGGCCGGGCGGCGATCACCGCCGTGCTCGACCGCGAGCACGCCCTGCTGCGCGAGGTCGGCGGCGGGCTCACCGCCGCCGAGGTGGCGGCGTGCGTACGGGTGCTCGGCGCGATGCTGGCAGGCCTCGACCACGTCGCCGACGACTGACCGGCGGCCGGCGCGGTCTACTCCCCCATCACCAGCCCGTCCCGCGCCGCGCCCCGGCCGAGCACCGCGTCCCGGATCCGGTCGCGCACGGCACGCACCTCGGCGCCCCGGGCGAGCGCCCGGTTGAGGTTGACCACCCGGCCGGCGTCGATGTCGAACAACTGCGGGACGAACTCGGCCTTCGTCACCTCCCAGCGTCCGCCGGGCCGGGCCGGCGGGGCGAAGGTGAAGCGGGCGATCGTCGACTCGTTGCCGCGCGGGTCCGGTGCGCCGTCGTGGCCGACCGTCCCACCGGCGATCTGGTCGCCCGTCCCGTAGACCACCCAGGTCCCGTTGACCTTCTCGTACGCCTGCGGCACATGGGCGCGGGTGCCCAGGATCAGGTCGATGTCGGGGCGCCCGGCCGTGCGCGCGGCGGTGAGCCGCCGGGCCAGCGTCAGCTGCCGTTCGCCGGGCTCCTCCTGCCACTCCGTTCCCCAGTGCAGGGAGACGGCGACCACGTCGGCGCCCGCCCGCCGTGCCGCCCGGGCGTCCGCGAGGATCCTGTCGGCGTCGATGAGGTTCACCGCCCAGGGCCGCCCGGGCGGCAGCGGGACGCCGTTGGTGCCGTGGGTGTAGGCGAGGTGGGCCAGGCGGGCGCGGCCCGCGCGCAGGAGGGTGACGGTCCGGGCCTCGCCCCCGGTGCGGGCCGATCCGGCGTGCCGCACGCCCGCGCGGTCCAGGGCGTCCAGGGTGCGGCGGATGCCGTCGGCGCCGTCGTCGAGGCTGTGGTCGGAGGCGGTGGAGCAGCCGTCGTAGCCGGTGGCGGCCAGGCCCCGGGCCACCTCGGGCAGTGATTCGAAGACGGGGTAGCCGGTGTGGCCGCCTTTCTCGCCGCGGACGGTCCCCATGTGGCACAGCGCCACGTCGGCTCCGGAGACGACGGGTTCGACGTCGGCGAGCATGGGGCGGAAGTCGTAGCCGGTGCCGCCCGCGTCGAAGCGCGCCCGGTCGATGACCGAGCCGTGCGGCAGGACGTCCCCGGAGGCGACCAGGGTGAAGGCGCCGTCGGCGGCGGACGGGGCCGGATGTCCGGACGGCTCCCGGTCGTGGGCCCGGCAGGCCGCGCCCGCGGTGAGAACGGCCGTCAGGACGAGGGCCACCTGTCTGCTGCGTGTGATCATCCGCTCACCCCGCTCGGTCGTTCCGTACAAGAAAGTCACATTTACTTACAAACAGGTAAGAAGGTCTTCGTGGTCGCAGGCGGCTCCGACACGCTCTTTAGCCCGTCCGGCCCGCGCGGACGGCGGCGGGACGACCGTTCGTCGAACCGCTCGCCGACGCGATCGACCGCCCGGCGCACTCCCGCCGCGCGCCGCTGTCCCCGCAGGGCGCCCTGCGGTGCCATACGGCCATGACGGCCGGAACCACCCTCACCCCCGCGACGACGAACGGAACGACCGCCGAGCACGAGCTCGCCGCGCTCCAGCGCGAGCACGGCCGACCGCTGTTCGCGCTGCTGCTGCGGCTGTGCGACGGCGACCGGCAGCGCGCCGAGGACCTGGCACAGGAGACCCTGGTCCGCGCCTGGCAGCATCCGGAGGCCCTGCGCGCCGACGCCTTCGACTCCGTACGGCCCTGGCTGCTCACCGTCGCCCGGCGGCTGGCGATCGACGCCCGCCGGGCCCGGCGGGCGCGCCCCGCGGAGGTCGGCGACGCCGCCCTGGAGGACGCCCGCGTGTGCGCCGATCACGCCGAACGGGCCGCCGTCGCCCTCGACGTGCGGCAGGCTGTGAAGACACTCACGCCGCGGCACCGTGAAGTCCTGGTGCTCGTGTATTTCGAAGGGGCGAGTGTGGCGGAAGCGGCGGCGGCCCTCGGCATCCCGCCCGGTACCGTGAAGTCCCGCGCATACTACGCACTGCGCGCCCTGCGCCGGGTTTTGCCCGGTTACACCGCCGACCTGCGGTGAAACCGGCGGCCGAGTCAAACCTCCGTAAAGCGCCTTGCCGAGGACCCCGGTCGGGTAATCGGCTGTCCCCATTCGCGTTCCGGACCGGGGGCCCGGAGCCGGGTGACGCGCACGCACCGGAGGAAGGCAGGAAGGGATGCTGCACAGAGGTCACGGGGGCACGGACGGCGCCGACGGCGAACTGACCGTCCCCCTGGCGTGGTTCTACGCCGAGTACATCGCCGACGAGTTGTTGCGCACCGGCGATCTGATGCCGCCGGCGTCGTTCGAGTTCCGCGCCGGCCGGGACGCGCTGGCACTGACCGTCTTCCTGTCCGACACCGACGGCGAGCTGCCCGGCATCCAGGTCGTCTCCCGACTGGAGACCTGGCTCTCCCTGACCGCCTACGGCGAGTCGTGGCAGGAGTGGGTGCGCGAGCGGCTGGACGAGGCCGCCGCCGACGCCTCCGGCCGGCCCGGCCCGGACCTGGAACTGGCCCGGGCCGCGTGGCGCTGGCTGCGGGAGACCGAGCTGCTCGCCCCCGACCTGAACGCCGTCCCCGGCCGCTCCGCCGCGGCCGGGGAGGACGAGGGGCCGAAGGTGTGGACGCCGGCGTGGCAGCTGGGCCTGCCCCTCGGCCACCTCGCCATCCACTTGTTCTAGGCCCCTCGGATCACACCGCGGACCCGGAGCCCGGTACGGGCGCCCGCCGCGTCGCCGTCACTCGCCGACGCTCCGCGTCATCCCGTCGGCTCCCTCCCCGGTCCCGCGGCCGCACGCGCCGGACCCCGCCCACCGGCGCCGGCGGGGGCGGGGACCACGGAGGGTCCGACAGGGCGGGAGACCGGCTGCCGCGGGCTCATTCCCGCCGGGGCACCACGAACTCGCACCACACGCACTTGCCGCCGCCGCGCGCCTCCACGCCCCACCCCTCGGCGAGCGTCTCGATCAGGACCAGTCCCCGCCCCGAGACGCCGGACTCCCCCGCGTCGCGGCGGCGCGGCAGGGCGCTGGAGGAGTCCTCGACCTCGATGCGCAGCCTGCGGTCGGCACCGGTGAGGACCCGCAGGGTGACGACCGCGGCGCCCTCGGTGTGCATGAGGGCGTTGGTGACGAGTTCGTCGGCGGCCAGCTCGATCTCGTCGGCCCGCTCCTCGGCCCCCCAGGCGGTGACCGCGGCACGGATCATGTGCCGGGCCCCGGCGAGCGCCTCGGCGTCCCCGGGGGACACGTGCTGCTGGAGCCGTCCGCCGGTCCGCGGGGCGTCCAGGCCGCGGCGGTGCAGCAGGAGGAGGGCCACGTCGTCCTCGCCGCCGCGTTCCTCGAAGACGTCGATGAGCCGGCCGGCGAGGTCCCGTACGTCCCCGGGCCCGGCGGCGACGAGGGCGGCGAGGTCCCGCATGCCGTCGTCGAGGTCGGCGCCGGGCGTCTCCACCAGCCCGTCGGTGCACAGCAGCAGGGTGCTGCCGGGGTCGAGCTCCAGGATGCCGACCGGGTAGGCGAGCCGCCCGAACTCCGCGGACAGGCCGAGCGGCATCCCGCCCTCGACGGGCATCCGGCGGCAGGTGCCGTCGGGGTGGCGCACCAGCGGGTCGATGTGCCCGGCCCGGACCACCTGGACCACCCCGGTGGCCAGGTCGGCCTCCGCGTACAGGCAGGTCGCGAAGCGGTCGGTGTCGAGTTCGTGGAGGAAGACGGAGGCGCGGGCCATCACGGTGGCCGGGGGGTGGCCCTCGGCGGCGTAGGCGCGCAGCACGATGCGCAGCTGGCCCATGACGGCGGCGGCGTGCGTGTCGTGGCCCTGCACGTCGCCGATGACGGCGCCGACGCGTCCGCCGGGCAGCGGGATGAGGTCGTACCAGTCGCCGCCGATGTCGCGGCCCAGGGAGCCGCCCAGGGTGGCGGCGCGGTAGCGGACGGCGACGTCGCAGCCCGGCACGCCGGGGATGGTGCGGGGCAGCATCGCCTGCTGAAGGCCCTGGGCGAGGTCCATCTCCTCCTCGTAGAGCATCGCCCGTTGCAGGCTCTGCGCGATGCTGCTGCCGAGGGCGACGAGCACGTTGCGGTCCTCGGGGGAGAACCCGTGCCGGTCGCCGTAGAGCAGGCCCATCGCCCCGATCGGGCGGGCCTGGGCGATCAGGGGCAGATAGGCGGCGGCGGTGATGTCGAGGTGGGTGATGTGCGGCCACAGGACCGGGTAGCGCTCCGCGAACTCCTCCGGTGACTCGATGAAGCACGGGCTGAGGGTCCGTACGGCCTCGCTCATCGGATAGGGCTCGTCGATCCTGGTGATGCGGGTGCCGGGGACGAAGCTGTTGTCGGGGCCGTCGGCGACCAGCCGGATGCGTGCGCCCTCGACCAGTCCCATGACGAGGCTGGTGGCGCCCAGCCGGGTGAGGCCGTGGGTGTCCCGCAGGACGTCCATGACGTCGTCCACGGTGCGGGCGTGGGCGAGGGCGGCCGTGGCGATCTGGACGACGTTGGTCTGCCGGCGCCGGGCCTCGTCCTGGGCGTCCCGCGCGCGGCGGGCTTCGATGTCGCCGATCTCCTGGGTGGCGTCGCGGACGATGCCGACGATGCGGCGGGGGCGGCCGGTCCCGTCGCGCCGGATGTAGCCCTGGGTGTGGGTCCAGCGCAGCGTGCCGTCCCGGCAGCGGAGGCGGAAGTAGGTGCCGTAGTTCTCGCTGCCGTCCTTCATAGCCTGGGCGACGAGGGCGTCCAGGCGGTGCCCCTCCGCCCGCGGCACCCGCGCGGACAGGCTCTCGGGCCGTCCGTCGAACTCCTCGGGGCGCAGATCGAACACCTCGTGGGCCTGGGCGTCCATGTGGAACAGGCCGGTGTCCAGGTCCCAGTCGAAGCTGCCCATGCGGTTGAGCGCCAGGATCGGGCCCGGGCGGGCGGGCCAGTCGTCCGGGAGGGACAGGGAGCTCGCTCCCCGATCAGCCATGGACCCACCTTGCCAGCATTTGTCCGATTCTTCGACCCGTTCGGGTTCCTCCGGCCCGTTCCGGCCCCCTCCGCGCGTCCGGCCACCGGCCCGCCCTCAGCCGCCGAGGACGTCCGACGGGCCGCCGGCGGTGCCGCCGGTACCGGTGCCGTCCGGGACGCCGGGTCCGGCCCCTCGGGGCGTGGTGGCGGGGGTGTCCACGCAGGGCGCGGCGGGCGGTTCCCGGGACGCGACCTCCCGCCCGCCGAAGACACGAGGTCGCCATCTGCCGCTCTGCGTCACCATCGTCTGCTTCACTCGCCTGGGTTGCGCGGCCGGAGCGGCGGTACACGGAGGGTCGCCCGGCAGGCGCGACAGGCGCTCCGGCGCGGGAACGGGAGGAAGGAGCGCACGGCCGTGGAGTGGTTCACCGCACCCGACTACTGGCTGACCCGGCTGGTCTTCCAGCGGGCCCTGGCCGCCGTGTACCTGGTCGCGTTCCTGACGGCGGCCCTGCAGTTCCGGGCGCTGATCGGCGAGCGCGGCATGCTGCCCGTGCCCCGTTTCACGGAGCGCGTGCCGTTCAAGCGGGCGCCGAGCCTGTTCCGGCTGCACTACTCCGACCGGTTCTTCGCGGCCTGCGCCTGGACGGGCTGCGCGGTGTCGGCGGCGCTGCTGGCGGGGCTGGACTCCCTGCTGCCGCTGTGGGGCGCGATGCTGCTGTGGCTGGTGCCGTGGGCGCTGTACCTGTCGATCGTGAACGTCGGGCAGACCTGGTACGCGTTCGGCTGGGAGTCGCTGCTGCTGGAGGTCGGCTTCGTCGCCGTCCTGCTCGGCAACGACGAGGTGGCGCCGCCGGTCGTGGTGCTGTTCCTGCTGCGCTGGATCCTGTTCCGGGTGGAGTTCGGCGCGGGACTGATCAAGATGCGCGGCGACGCGTGCTGGCGGAAGCTGACGTGCCTGGACTACCACCACGAGACCCAGCCGATGCCGGGCCCGCTGAGCTGGTTCTTCCACCGTCTGCCCAAGCCCCTGCACCGCGTGGAGGCGGCCGCGAACCACGTCACCCAGCTGGTGGTGCCCTTCCTGCTGTTCACCCCACAGCCCCTCGCCACGGCCGCCGCCGCACTGATGATCCTCACCCAGCTGTGGCTGGTGCTGTCGGGCAACTTCTCCTGGCTGAACTGGATCACCATCGTGCTGGCCCTGTCGGCGGTGGAGTTCCCCGCCGATCCGCCGCCCGTGCCCGGCACCCCGCTGTGGTACGCGATCGTCGTGCTCGCGGTGGGCGCGCTGCTGGTGTTCCTCAGCCATCGGCCGGTCCGCAACATGGTCTCCCGCCGCCAGGTGATGAACCGCTCCTTCGACCCCCTGCACCTGGTCAACACCTACGGCGCCTTCGGCAGCGTCGGCCGGATCCGGTACGAGGTGGTGATCGAGGGGACGGCCGACGCGACGCCGCGTGAGGACGCGCGGTGGCGGGAGTACGAGTTCAAGGGCAAGCCCGGCGATCCGCGGCGGTGGCCGCGCCAGTTCGCCCCCTACCACCTGCGGCTGGACTGGCTGATGTGGTTCGCCGCGCTGTCGCCCGCGTACGCGGAGCCGTGGTTCGGCACGCTGGTCGAGCGGCTCCTGGAGAACGACCCCGCCACGCTGAAGCTGCTGCGCCGCTCCCCGTTCCCGCCGGACGCGCCGCCGCGGTACGTCCGCGCCCGGCTGTTCCGCTACCGGTACACGACCTGGCGCGAGCTGCGGGAGACGGGCGCCTGCTGGGATCGGACGTACGTGCGGGAGTACCTGCCGCCCACACGGCTGGCGGGGGCGGCGCGGCGGCCGTAGACACCGCGCCCGACCCCGCCGGCCGCGGGGTCAGGCGCGCCGCAGCCGCAGGGTCGTCAGCTGGAACGGGCGCAGCCGTACGGCGATCCGGCCGCCGTCGACGCGCGGTGCGGGCTCCCCGGCGAGCGGGCGTTCCAGCAGGTCGGTCACCACGGCGCCGGCGACGGCGAAACCCGCGGTGAGCGTGGCCCGGGCCCGGCCGCCGTGCGCCTCGTGGAAGCGGACCACCACGTCCCCGCTGCCGTCGTCGGCCAGCTTCACGGCGGTGATCACGACCGCGTCCCGGTCGGACGCCACCAGCGGGGCCACCTCCCGTGCCCCGGTCAGCCGCCGCTGCGGCAGGTTGATCCGCCAGCCCTCGCGGACCGCGTCGCCGATGCCGGCACCCGGCAGGAGCGCGTGCCGGAAGCGGTGCACGCCCTGGTCGGTCTCGGGGTCGGGGAAGCGCGGGGCGCGCAGCAGGGAGGCGCGGACCGTCGTGGTGGTGCCCCCGTCGCCGTCGGCACCGTCGTCGCGGACCGTGCGGGTCACGTCGTGGCCGTACGTCGAGTCGTTGACGAGGGCGACGCCCCAGCCCGGTTCCGCCAGGTGGACGAAGCGGTGGTTGCACGCCTCGAACTTGGCCGCCTCCCAGCTGGTGTTGGTGTGCGTGGGCCGGTGGACGTGCCCGAACTGGGTCTCCGACGCGTACCGTTCGGCGTGCACGTCGAGCGGGAAGGCGAGCTTGAGGAACTTCTCCGTCTCGTGCCAGTCGACCTCCGTGTCCAGCAGCAGCATCCGTTCCCCCGGCGGCAGCGACAGCACCTGGGTGACGCGGGAGGCCCCGAAGGAGCGGACGACCCGCACCGACGCGCCGTCCTCGCCCGGGACGACCTCGTCGGCGTCGGTCAGGTCGGTGCCCGTGTGCCGGTAGAACGCGTCGACGTCCCAGGCGTCCCACATGTTCGGCAGGTCGGGGTGGAGCTGGAGGAGGCCCGCCGCCCGGCCGGGGGCGACGGTCTCGCGGCCGGCCCCGATGTCGTACGCGGACACGACCAGGCCGCGGGTGTCGACCTCGACGCGCAGCAGGCCGTTGTCGAGGACGTGGCCGCCGCCGGGGCGCGCGGTGAGGGACGTGCGGCCCTCGGGGGCGGCGGGGGTCCGCGCGCCGCCCGCCGGGACGCCCGAGCGGGCGTGCGGGGCCGCGTTGAAGACGAGGGGGACCTCGCCCTCCCCGGCCAGGGCGCGCTGGGCGGCCTCGATGACACCGGTCAGTTCCCCGGCGATCCGCGCGTAGGTCGCGCGCGCCTCGCGGTGCACCCAGGCGATGGAGGAGCCGGGCAGGATGTCGTGGAACTGGTGCAGCAGGACCGTCTTCCAGATGCGGTCCAGTTCCTCGTGGGGGTAGGGGAACCCGGTGCGCACGGCCGCCGTGGCCGCCCACAGCTCGGCCTCGCGCAGGAGGTGTTCGCTGCGGCGGTTGCCCTGCTTGGTCTGCGCCTGGCTGGTGAGGGTGGCGCGGTGCAGTTCGAGGTAGAGCTCGCCGACCCACACGGGCGCGTCGGGGTACTCGGCGGCGGCCTGGGCGAAGAAGGCCCGCGGGGTCTGCCACGTCACGGTCGCCGAGCCCTCGAGGTCGCGCAGCCGGGCCGCCCGGGCGACCATCTCGCGGGTGGTGCCGCCGCCCCCGTCGCCCCAGCCGGTGGGGGCGAGGGAGCGGCGGGCGGCGCCCTTGTCCTTGAAGTTGCGGACCGCGTGGGCGATCTCGGCGCCCGTCATCTGGCAGTTGTAGGTGTCGGCGGGCGGGAAGTGGGTGAAGATCCGGGTGCCGTCGATGCCCTCCCACCGGAAGGTGTGGTGGGGGAAGGTGTTCGTCTGCGACCAGGAGATCTTCTGCGTCAGCAGGTACTTCGACCCGGCCGCCTTGATGATCTGCGGCAGGCCGGCGGCGAAGCCGAAGGTGTCCGGCAGCCACGCCTCCTCGTTCTCGATGCCGAACTCGTCGAGGAAGAAGCGCTTGCCGTGCACGAACTGCCGGGCCATCGCCTCCGAGCCGGGCATGTTGGTGTCCGACTCCACCCACATGCCGCCGGCCGGCACGAACCGCCCCTCGGCCACCGCCTTCCTCACCCGTGCCCACACCTCGGGCCGGTGCTCCTTCACCCACGCCCACTGCTGGGCCTGCGACATGGCGAAGACGAAGTCCGGCTCGTCCTCCAGCAGCGCGGTCATGTTCGCGGCGGTGCGGGCGACCTTGCGGACGGTCTCGCGCAGCGGCCACAGCCACGCCGAGTCGATGTGCGCGTGGCCGACGGCGCCGATGCGGTGGGCGGAGGGGACGGCGGGGGCGGAGAGGACGCCGGCGAGCCGTGCGCGGGCCTCGCCCGCCGTGCCGCCCACGTCCTGGAGGTCGACGGCGTCCAGGGCCCGGTCCACCGCCCGCAGGATCTCCCAGCGGCGCGGCGAGTCCACCGGCAGCTCGGTCATCAGCCCGCCGAGCACCTCCAGGTCGATCACGAGCTGCCACACCGTCTCGTCGAAGACGGCGAGGTCCATGCGGGCGAGGGTGTACTGCGGTTCGCCGCCCGCGGTCTCCGGGTCGCCGAGCCGGGTCGGCGCGAAGGGGCGGGGGCCCATGATGACGGGGTTGGAGGCGGCCTCGATGTGCAGGCGCACCTCCTCGCCGCCCTCGACGGGGGCGCCGACGCGCACCCACGGGGTGCGCGGGTTGAGGCCCTTCACCGGGGTGCCGTCGGGCCGGTACACCAGGCCTTCGCACTGGAAGCCGGGCATGTTCTCGTCGAAGCCGAGGTCGAGGACCGCCTCGACGGTCCGGCCCGCCCACTGTCCGGGGACGGTTCCGGTGACTCGGAACCAGCTGGTGCCCCAGGGAGCGCCCCAGCGGGTGCCCACCGTGACGGGCTCCGGTTCGGCCGCCAGCCCTTCGGCGACCGGCACGGGCTCGCCGGGCGCGTGCCAGACCGCGACGTCCAGCGGCACGGACTCGGGGTACACGGCGGGACGGATGCGTTCGTCGAGGACCCGCCGGAGGCGGGCTTCGACCAGGGTGCGGTCGTCATGCATGCGGGTGCTCCGTGGCTGGGCCGCGGACGGTCTCGGCGGGCCGCGGCGGTGACCGGGTGGGCGCGCGGGTCACGGGACCCTGCTGTGTAGAGCTCCCCCGCCGCGCGCGGCTCGAACCGTACGGCGTGGCCGGGCCGTTCGGCGTCTACAGGGCCCGGTACATGACGTGCAGGCCGACCCGCCCGTGCCGCGGGTGCTCGAACGCCTCCGGAACGGTGCCGAGGATCGCGAAGCCGAGGGACCTCCACAGTCCGACGGCCGGGTTGGTCTCGACGACGGCGTTGAAGACCATGCCGCGGTAGCCGTCGGCCGCGGCGGCGGCCAGGACGTGCTCGGCGAGGGCCCGGCCGGTGCCGCGGCCCGCCCGGTCGGGGTCGACCATGAAGCCGGCGTTGGCGATCCGGGCGGCGGGGCCCCCGTAGTTGGGGGTGAGGTAGGCCGAGGCGACGACGGCACCGGAGTCGTCCTCGACGGCGAAGACCCGCTTGGCGGGGTTCATCCACAGGGCCCGGGCCTCCTCCTCGGAGGTCCCCGGGTCCCAGGTGTAGGTCTCGCCGGCGGCGACGATGCGGTGCCAGAAGGGCCAGATGCGCGGCCAGTCGTCGGTCGTTGCGTCCCTGATCAGCATGGGCGTGAGTGTCGCACGCCCGTGCGCCGGTGACCGCGGGGGACTCCCCGCCGGTCTCCGGTGGGCGGGTCAGTCCACGCTGGGCAGGATGTGCGGCTCGGCGAGGTCGTCCTCGTAGCCCGCCAGGCGGATGGGGGCGGAACGGGCCCAGACGTCGAGGCTGCCGATCTCTCCGGTCCGGCGGCCGGCCCGTTCCCCGCGTTCCTTGGGGCGCTGTTCGCGATTGGTCTTCTCCGGTGTCACCGCGCACTCCTCATGTGTCGGTCACCCTCGGGCGTCGCCGGTCGGTCTGCCGTCCCGCACCTGACGCCCGCTCGGGTCTTGGTCGAAAGCAGTTCGGACGCGGTGGCGCCGGTAACTCGGGTGAGAGCAGGCCGTTGTGCGCCGGCTTGTCCCATGACGGGCCGTGGGTGCGGGTTGGGACCCCTTGGCTGTTGCCCGTCCGGACCAGACTAACCAAATGAGCGGAGGTCCGCTCGATAGGAGTGAAAACTTGGGGTAACCATGACGTTTCGCTGCGCGTCCGGCGGCCGGTTCGCACGGTTCGCCCCCGGTCGTTCCCCCTGACGGCCTTCACCCGTTCGGCCCAGGTCCGGCCGCGTGCGCGCGTACCGCACGGGCGGCGGAGCCCTGTGCCGGACGGACGTCGCCCCCTCGCACCCGGCGCGCCGCCCGGTACGGCCGTCACCCGTGTGGCCGCACCGTTCAAGTGCCGTTGGCCGGGGCGCAAGGCGGCCATGCTCTGCTGGCGGACGGCAACGGCCTTCTCGCGGGAGGACTGACGCATGGAGCTGCGCAGCGTCGAGGAGCTGATGGACCTGCTGTACGCCTGCCAGGGCACGCGGAGCACCGCGGGACACGGCGGCGCGCCGGTGGATCTGCACGATCACGCGCTGCGGACCGCCGCCTTGCTGCGCCGCAGCCGCCCCGCCGACAAGGAACTCCAGGTGGCCGGGCTGGTGCATCCGGTCGGCCGGCTGCTGTGGCCCGGCGATCCGCACGGCCGCGCCGAGCGCACGGCCGCGGCGGTGCGGTCGCTGCTCGGTGAGCGGGTCGCCCGTCTGCTGCGCCACCAGGACGACTCGGACGCCTGGGCCGACGACGACCTGCTCGGCCTGCGCCAGGCGGCCGAGGAGGGCCGCGGCGCCGGCTTCGACGCCGGGGTGCTGGAGGACTGGCGCACGCTGCTGGAACTGGTGGCGGCGCGCAATTCCCGGCTGGGCGCGGTCGACTGACCGCCGCGGGGCCCCGACGGACGACCGGGCACGCCGGCCCGCCCGCCTCACCCGCGCACCGTCACCACTTGCCGGGCGCGTAGTCCTTCAGGAAGACGCCGTACAGGTCCTCGCCCGCCTCGCCGCGCACGATCGGGTCGTAGACGCGGGCGGCGCCGTCGACCAGGTCGAGCGGGGCGTGGAAACCGGCCTCCGCGAGGCGCACCTTGTCGGGGTGCGGGCGCTCGTCGGTGATCCAGCCGGTGTCGACGGCCGTCATCAGGATGCCGTCCTTGTCGAACATCTCCTGGGCGCTGGTGCGCGTGAGCATGTTCAGGGCGGCCTTGGCCATGTTGGTGTGCGGGTGGCCGGCACCCTTGTAGCCACGGGCGAAGACGCCCTCCATGGCGGAGACGTTGACGATGTACCTCCGCCGGGACGGGGACGCCGCCATCGCCGGACGCAGCCGACTGATCAGGATGAACGGCGCCGTCGAGTTGCACAGCTGGACCTCCAGCAGCTCGATGGGCGTGACCTCGTCCACCGTCTGCACCCAGCTGTTGGTGTCGTGCAGGTCGGGCACCAGGCCGCCCGCGTCGATCGCCGTGCCCGCCGCGATGCGCTCCAGGGAGGCGGAGCCGGAGACCAGCGCGAGGTCGGTGACCTCCTGGGCGGTGAGCGCGCCGCCCCCGGCGACCGGGAGCTCGGCGACCGCGCCGGAGCCGAAGGTGCCGATCACCTCGGCGGCGGGCAGTTCACCGGCGGGCAGCGGGCCGGACTCGGCGGCGACCAGCTCGCTGTATGCCTGCGGGGAGCGGCGCACGGTCTGCGCCGCGTTGTTGATCAGGATGTCGAGCGGGCCGGCGGCGGCGACCGACTCGGCGAGCGCGACGACCTGGGCCGGGTCGCGCAGGTCGATGCCGACGATCTTCAGCCGGTGGATCCACTCGTCGCTGTCGGGCTGGGCCTTGAAGCGGCGGATGGCGTCGTTCGGGAACCGGGTCGTGATCGTGGTGTGGGCGCCGTCGCGCAGCAGCCTGAGCGCGATGTACATGCCGATCTTGGCCCGGCCGCCGGTGAGCAGTGCCCGCTTGCCGGTCAGGTCGGTGCGGGCGTCGCGCTTGGCCCGGTTCTCGGCGGCGCACTTCTGGCAGAGCTGGTGGTAGAAGTAGTCGACCTCGACGTACCGCGTCTTGCAGATGTAGCAGGAGCGGGGGCGCTGGAGTATCCCCGCGATCCGGCCGGGCTCGACCTTGGAGGAGGGCAGGACGCCCTCGGTCTCGTCGTCGATGCGCTCGGCGGAGCCGGTGGCGGTGGCCTCGGTGACCGCCCGGTCGTGGGCGGTCTTGGCGGCCCGGCGCTCCTGGCGGCGGCGCTGCTTGACCGTGCGGTAGATGTGCGAGGTGGCCCGGCGCACCTTGATCGCGTCGGGGTGGTCGACGTCGAGCCGGTCGAGTTCCTCCAGCACGCTGAGGCAGACGGCCAGGCGCTCCGGGTCGATGCCGGGGCCGTACGAGGGCACGGTCGCGTCGTCCGTGGCCGCCGGGCCGTTGTCTGTCACCGTCATCGCCGCTGCCGTTCCCTGATCACCCGTTGCGGCGCTCCGACTCGCGCCCGCTTTCGAACGGGTGAGTTTACGGAGCGCCGGGCCGTGCCGCCAAACCCGCGCCGGTCAGGGATGGCAGGCAGTGAGCAATGTCTCCACCTCCTCGGACAGGGCGCGCGCCAGCACGCCGAGGTCCGGTACGGCCTCGGCGTCGGCGACCAGCCCGTAGTGGACGCGCCCGCGGTAGGTGGAGACGGCGACCGCCAGGGAGTGGCCGGGGGCCAGCGGCGCGAAGGGGTGGACCGCGGTGAGCGGGTGGCCGCCGAGCCTCAGGCCGATGCCGGGCAGGGGCACGCTGGTGACCAGGATGTCGAACCAGAGCCGGGCGGCCCGTCCGGCCAGGGGCCCGCCGAGCCGGTGGCCGAGCGCCGGCACGTGGTCGGCGAGCAGGGCCACCGCGCCGGCGCCCCGGTCGGGCCCGGCGTCCTTGTTGCGGTCCATGGCGGCGCGGACCGCGCCGAGGCGGCCGAGGGGGTCGGGGTCGCCGACCGGAAGCCGCATCAAGTAGCCGGAGAGCCGGTTGCCCGGCGGCTGCGCGGTGTGCGGGCGGCGCTTGGAGACCGGGATCAGGGCGCGGGGCGCCACGCCCTCGCTGCCGTCGCCGCGCTCGTCGAGCCAGCGGCGCAGGGCGCCCGCGACGACCGCGATCAGGACGTCGTTGACGGTGCCGCCCTCGACCTTGCGGATGCGGTGCACGTCGTCGAGGTCGACGACCGCCCCGGCGGTCCGGCGGGTACCGGAGGGCCCGGCGGTGAGCGCGGGCGAGGAGCGCGCGTCGAGGGTGGACAGGGCGACGGAGGCGCCGATGTCCAGGGCGCGGCCCGCCTCGGCCAGGGCGCCGCGCAGCAGCTCCGGCAGACCGCGCGCGTCCGGCGGTCCGCCGCGCCGGGGCCGCGCGGGGCGCGGGCGGGGCGCGAAGGTGTCCGCCGGGTCGAGGATCGCCGCGGCGAGGGTGAGCGCGCGCAGCCCGTCGGCGAGGGCGTGGTGGAACTTGAACAGCACCGCGAACGACGTGCCGCTCCGGTCCGGCAGCACATGGGCCTCCCACGGCGGCCGGTCGCGCCGCAGCGGGCGTTCCAGGAGGCGGCCCGCGTCGGCGTGGAAGTCCGCGGTGGGCGGGTGCAGCCGGACGTGGTCGAGGGGGTCGAAGGCGGGGTCGGGTTCGCGGGCGGCGCCGCCGAAGGAGAGCGGCCGGCCCAGGGCGAGCGGCCGCCACACGTCCCGGATGCGCATGCGCAGCCCGGGTACGGCGGCGGCGCGGGCCGCGAGCAGGTCCGCCGCGTGCGCGCCCGCGGCCGGCGAACGGGCGGAGAAGACGCCGAGCGCTCCGAGGTGCATCGGATGCTCGGCGGACTCGATGTTCCAGAACGCAAGGTCGAGGGGGGTCAGCAGGTCGGAAGTCAAGGGCGTGCCTCGCGTCGACGACGGGTGGGCGAGCAGTCAATCGCCCTTCGGCGATTACGGTCAAGCACGGTCGCGCTACGCACAGTTAATACCAGATTAAGTCCCGCCTCCCCCACGAACCGGTGGGGGAGGCGGGACTCACGGGATTCCGGGCTCAGGAACCACTCGCCGGGCATCCGGCCGGAGTCGCCCGGGACGCGTCACGGATCAGCGCCTCGTGAGCGGCCCGCACGCGCTGCACGTCCGGTTTGAGGACCGCGCGGTCGTAGGTCGTCAGCCCGTTCAGCTCGCCCTCGACGTCCGCGATCTGGGTGTACACGGCGCCGTTGCTCCCCCGGCACACCAGCGCCCGCACCTCGCCCAGCCTGGCCAGGTAGCCGTCGGTGTACGCGGCCGGGTCGACGTCGACGTACGACTGCTGCACGGACCAGGCGTGGCCGGGCACCGCCAGGCCGAGACCGCCGTACTCGCCGCTGACCAGGGCGCGTTCACCGTCCGGGTGGGGCGGCAGGGCGGGGCTCGGGTAGCCGTGCTCGTCCATGATGTCGCCGGTGCCGCCGTCGGCCCCCAGGTTCAGCCCGGACTGGTTGTTCACCAGCCGGGTCGGGTCCCAGGCCTTGGCCTGCGCGGCGACGCGGCCGACGTCGTACTGGCCCCAGCCCTCGTTGAAGGTGACCCACATGATCACCGACGGGCTGCTGACGTGCTCGTCGATCATCTCCTTCATCTCGCGTTCGTACTGGGCGCGCGCCTCGGTGCCCGGGTTCACCCCGGCCGTCATGGCGGGCATGTCCTGCCACACCAGCAGGCCGAGCCGGTCGGCCCAGTAGAACCAGCGGTCGGGTTCGACCTTGATGTGCTTGCGCACCGAGTTGAAGCCGAGCCGCTTGTGCAGTCTCAGGTCGTGGGCGAGGGCCTCGTCGGTGGGCGCGGTGTGCAGGCCGTCGGGCCAGAAGCCCTGGTCGAGGGTGGCCATCAGGAAGACGGGTTCGCCGTTGAGGAGCGTACGGGGCACGCCGTTCACCTTCTCGACCGCGACGGACCGCATTCCGAAGTAGCTGCCGACGCGGTCGGCGCCGACGGTGACCTTCAGGCCGTACAGGAAGGGGTCGTCCGGGGACCACAGGCGCGGGTCGTCGATCGTCAGGGTCAGGGGGCGGCCGGTGCGGCCGGTGGCCGTGGCGACCTTGCGGGTGCCGGCGTACGCCGTCGCCCTGACCGGGACGCCGTCGCGCACGCCGCGCGGCTCGACGGTGAGCGTGCCCGCGGCGGCGTCCGGGGTGAGCTTGAGGGAGTCGACGTGGTCGCGGGCGACCGGCTCCAGCCAGACCGTCTGCCAGATGCCGGAGCTGGGCGTGTACCAGATGCCGCTGGGATCCAGGCGCTGCTTGCCCAGCGGCGGGTTCTCGCCGTCCGCCGCGTCGGTCGGGTCGTACACGCCGACGATCAGTTCCTGGGCGCGGCCGGGCCTGAGCGCGTCGGTGACGTCCGCGGCGAACTTGTCGTAGCCGCCCTTGTGCTCGGCGACCTCGGTGCCGTTGACCCAGACCTTGGCGTGCCAGTCGACGGCGCCGAAGTTGAGCTTCAGCCGCCGGCCGGAGCCGATGTGCCAGTCGGCGGGGACGGTGAAGGTGCGGCGGTACCACATGCGGTCCTCGTGCCGCTGGACGCCGGAGAGCTGGGACTCCACCGGGTACGGCACGAGGATGCGCTCGTCGAGGGTCCTGCCGAACGGCGGCCGCTCGCCCGCCTCGGCGGCGGCGAACTGCCAGCGGCCGTTGAGGTTGAGCCACTCGGAGCGGGTGAGCTGCGGGCGCGGGTACTCGGGATGGGCGTTGCCCGGTCCGACCTCCTCGGCCCACCGGGTGCGCAGTTCGTACGTGGACCGGTTGGGTCCGCTGCTCAGGAACGCCTTGACAACGTTGCCGTCGGCGTCGGCGAGGCCGCCTTCACCGTCGTAGCGGACGTCGGCGGTGCCGGGTGCGGTGCCCGTCTTGTCGCCGACGACGGGTTCGTCGAGGGCGACGAGCAGGGCCGTGGGGTCGGCGGGGTCCAACGCGGCCGCGCCCAGGGGCCACTCCGCGCCGCCGATCACCGCGTCGAGGTGGTCGGTGAAGCCGGCCGGGGGCGTGGCGAGGGGCCGGGCGAAATCCAGCTTCAGCGTGCGGCCGGTGGCGAGGACCGTCGCCGCGGTGGGCCCGTCGTAGTCGAACCCGTCGGGCAGCCGGAACGCCGACTGCGGCACGGGCTCCTTGTCACCGCCGGGCTCGGTCCAGCGGACGTGCAGGTGGGAGCCGCCGAAGTGCTCGAAGTACTCCACCTTGAAGTCGTAGGCCCGACCCGCCGTCAGCTCCACGGGTTCGGCGGTCTGCTCCCGGTCCCAGTCGTCGACCCAGTGGTCGATGGCGAGCTTCCCGTCGACCCACAGGCGGAAGCCGTTGTCGCCGATGACCGAGAAGGTGTGCGGGCCGGTCTTCTCCGGGACGATCTTCCCGGTCCAGCGGACGCTGACGTCGTCCGACCGGCCGGTGGTGAAGTTCAGGCGGGGTTCCAGGGTGTCGAAGTCGAGTCGCGGGTCGAAGGCGGTGGCCTTCAGCTCGTGGAAGTCGAAGGTGCCGGGGGCCGAGTGGGTGTAGTACTCGCCCTTCAGCCCGTGGATCTCCGGAGCGGGCTCGCCGTCCGCGCTCGCGGAGGGGGCGGTGGTGAGTCCCGCGACGCCCAGTGCCGCGGCGAGCAGGAGGGCGAACCGGTCTCTGAACCGTCTGATGGGCACGGATCCTCTCCTTCGAGGCGGGGTGCCGGGCCACGGCCGGCCATCCCGTCCATCGCGTCGATGTGATGACATAGGCATGACAACACGGATCGGGGTGCGGGTCCAGGGAGCCGTCGGGCGGCGGCGGTCAGCGCACCCGCTGCCCCTTGCCCAGGGCGATCACCCCGCCCCGGGAGACGGTGTAGAGCTCCGCGTCCCGCTCCGGGTTGACGCCGATGGTCGCGCCCGGCGGCACCACGACGTTCTTGTCCAGTACCGCCCCGCGCACCACCGCACCGCGCCCGACGTGCACGTTGTCGTGCAGCACCGAGCCCTGCACCACCGCGCCCGGCTCGACCACGACCCCCGGTGACAGCACGGACCGCGTGACCTGCCCGCGGATCAGGCACCCGGCGCTGACGATCGACTCGCCGGCGATGCCGCCCCCATTGAAGCGGGCGGGCGAGAGCTGGCCCGAGTGGGTGTAGATCGGCCAGTCGCGGTTGTACAGGTTGAAGGCGGGGTGCTCGGCGATCAGGTCCATGTGGGCCTCGTAGTAGGCGTCGAGGGTGCCCACGTCCCGCCAGTAGCCCTGGTCGCGGGAGGTCTCGCCGGGCACGTGGTTGGTGCCGAAGTCGTACAGCGCCGCCGCTCCCCGCTCGGTGAGCTGGGGCAGGATCGAACCGCCCATGTCGTGTGCCGAGTCCTCGTCCTCGGCGTCCCGGCGCAGCGCCTCGATCAGGGCCTTGGTGGTGAAGACGTAGTTGCCCATCGAGGCGAAGACGCACTCGGGGTCGTCGGGCAGGCCCGGCGGATCGGCGGGCTTCTCCAGGAAGCCGTCGACGGTCAGGCCGTCGGGTCCGGGCGTGATCACGCCGAACGACGACGACTCGGCGCGCGGCACGCGGATCCCGGCCACCGTCACGCCCGCCCCCGACTCGATGTGCTGGGCGAGCATCTGCCGCGGGTCCATGCGGTAGACGTGGTCGGCGCCGAACACCGCGACGTGGTCGGGCTGTTCGTCGTGCACGAGGTTCAGGGACTGCAGGATCGCGTCGGCGCTGCCCAGGTACCAGCGGGGGCCGAGCCGCTGCTGGGCCGGGACGGGTGTGACGTAGTTGCCGAGCAGGCTGGACATCCGCCAGGTGGTGGTGATGTGCCGGTCCAGCGAGTGCGACTTGTACTGGGTCAGGACGCAGATGCGCAGGATGTCGCCGTTGACGAGGTTGGACAGGACGAAGTCGACGAGGCGGTACGTGCCGCCGAAGGTGACCGCGGGTTTGGCGCGGTCCGCGGTCAGGGGCATCAGGCGCTTGCCCTCCCCGCCCGCCAGCACGATCCCGAGCACCGATGGACCCCCACGCCGCATGGCCGCTCCCCTCGCCCTCGCCGTTTCCTGCCCGTGCCTGTGTCCGTTGCCGTGCGCGTGCGGACGCGCTACGCCCCCCCGAGGACCTCCTCGTAGAGCCGGACGGTGCGGCGCGCGACCGCGTCCCAGCCGAACACGCGCACCGCCCGCTCCCGTCCCGCCTCACCCATCCGCCGTGCGGTCCCCGGGTCGCCGAGGAGCCCGTCCAGGGCCCGCGTGAGACCCGCCTCGAAGCCGTCGTCCACAGGCACGAGTACCCCGGTTCGGCCGTCCTCCACGACCTCGGGGATGCCACCGGTGCGGGAGGCGACGACGGGCGTGCCGCAGGCCATCGCCTCCAGGTTGACGATGCCGAGGGGTTCGTACACCGAGGGGCAGACGAACACGGCGGCGTGGGTGAGGAGTTGGATCACCTCCGGGCGGGGCAGCATCGCGGGGATCCAGTGCACGCCCGCGCGCGCCCGGCTCAGCTCGCCGAACAGGTCGCGGAACTCCCGGTCGATCTCGGGGGTGTCGGGTGCGCCCGCGCACAGCACGACCTGCGCCGCCGGGTCGATGTCCCGGACGGCGCGCAGCAGGTGGGGCACGCCCTTCTGGCGGGTGATGCGGCCGACGAACAGGACGTACGGCCGGGAGCGGTCCAGGCCGACGCGGTCCAGGACGTCGGTGGCGGGATCGGGCCGGTAGAGGGTGGTGTCGATGCCGTTGTGCACGACGTGGACCCGGTCCGGCGCCAGCGCCGGACAGCAGGAGAGGATGTCCTCGCGCATGGCGCCGGAGACGGCGACCACCGCGTCGGCGGCCTCGATCGCGGTGCGCTCCGCCCAGCTCGACAGGGCGTACCCGCCGCCGAGTTGCTCGGCCTTCCAGGGGCGCAGGGGCTCCAGGGAATGGGCGGTGACCACGTGCGGGATGCCGTGGAGGAGCTTGGCGAGGTGGCCGCCGAGCGCCGTGTACCAGGTGTGCGAGTGGACCAGGTGGCGGCCGGCCAGGGCGGCGGCCATGGCGAGGTCCACGGAGAAGGCGCGCAGCGCGTCGTTGGCCCCGTCGAGCGCGGGCCAGGGCCGGTGGCGCCGCACCCCCTGCGCCCGGCCCTCGCCCCAGCAGTGCACGTCCAGGTCGACGAGGCGGCCGAGTTCGCGGGCGAGGAACTCGACGTGGACGCCGGCGCCGCCGTACACGTCCGGCGGATACTCCCGGGTCAGCAGTCCCACGCGCACCCGCACCCTCCCGTCGCCGCGGCCGGTCGTCCCATGGTCACCCGGACGGGGCGTGGGGGGAAGAGGGCGAGTGAAGAGGACCGGGGGGCAGGGGGCTGGATGTCGGGGGCGGGTGCCGGGACGCGGACGGCCGGGGGTGCGGGCTGCCGGGGCGCGGCGGGGGCCCGGGAAGGCCCCGCGGGCCCTCAAGGGCTCGGGGACGCGGACCCCGGAGGGCTCGGGAAGCAGCAGTCGCCGCAGACGCCTTTGCCGGGCACGCGGTAGTACAGGCAGCAGCTGCGGCGGCGGAAGGCGGTGCCGGTGAGCACGCCGGTGCCGGCGAGCAGGGGGTGCCCGAGCAGCTCGGCGGTCAGGGACCGGGCGCGGGCGGCGGCGCCGGGACGGCCGTGGGCGCGGGCCCAGCGGTCCAGTTCGCGGGCGGCACCGGCGAGCGCCGAGGCCGTGTTGCCCCGCAGCAGGCCCGCCGCGACGCGGTAGCGGGCGCGCAGGGCCGCCGCCAGCGGTATCAGGTGGGCGCGCAGTACGGCACCCGCGAGGACGGCCGCGGTGTCCTCGTCGCTCGTGTCCCTCACGCCGCCCGTGTCACCGGAGTGCGGGCGCACCTCGGTGAGCCACAGGTCGTCGGGAGCCGTGGCGTCGGGGTCCCAGTGCAGCAGGCGCGGGTCGAGGTCGGGGACGCGGCCGTACAGCACGGCGCAGCCGAGGGCGGCGGACCACAGCCGGGCCGCGAGCCCCTGATGGGCCACGGAGACGGCGATCCGCGTCGCGGGGGCGCGCAGGGCCTCCTCGACCTTGCGGACGCGGAACGCCAGCGGATCCGGGCCGGTCCCCGGTACCGCCGGCCCGTACACCTGCGCGAGTGGGACGAGCGGGCGCGGCGGGGGGCCGCAAGCACGCAGGGCGAAGAAGCCGCCGAGGGGGCGGAGGGCGGAGAGCCGGGGGTCGAGATCCACAAGGAGACTCATACCGGATCCGCCGTTTCCCCGCCGGACCCGGTGCCCCTGCCCCGGCCCTCCCCGCATGCCTCGGACGTCCCCGGCCGTCCTCGGCCCCGGTGCCTCCGGGGAACCCCTCGGGGGCCGGCACCCGGCGACGCCCACCCAGGGGATGACGGAGCCCATCCCCTACTCCATCGGCAGTAGGACCCGGTGCGTGCTCAAGGACGACGACGGGAAGAGCGCCGCACGGCATCGTGTTGGGTATGGAAGCCGACCGTACGCCACGCCGGGCCCCCGGCCCCCGCCCCGCGCAGAGGAGCAGCCGATGAGCGCCCTCGCGTTGTCCGTCCTCCTGTCGCTCGTCTCCGCCGTGGCGTACGCGGGCGGGGCGATCGTGCAGGAGCGGGTCGCGGAGTCCTCCCCCGAGCGGCAGTACGCCCCCCTGCGGCGGCCCGGCTGGTGGGCCGCGATCGCCCTCAACGGTTTCGGCGGGCTGCTGCACGTCGCCGCCCTCGCCTACGGCCCGCTGAGCCTCGTACAGCCCCTCGGAGCGCTGACCATCGTGTTCGCCCTGCCCATGGCGGCGCTGTTCGTGAACCGCCGGGCCGGTGCGGCCGCCTGGCGGGGCGCGCTCATGGCGACCGTCGGCCTCGCGGGTCTGCTGTCCCTGGTCGGCACCTCGGACGGGCAGTCGCCGACCGCGTCCGAGCGGGTGGCCGTGGTCCTGGTCACCGGCGGTGCCGTCGTGGCGCTGATGGTCGCGGGGCGGGCCGCGCACCGGCATGCCGCGGTGCGCGGCATGCTGCTCGCCACCGCGTCCGGCATCGCCTTCGGCATGTCCTCGGTCTTCACCAAGCTGGTGGCCGTCGACTGGACGGGCGGCGTGACGGCGGCGGACCTGCCGTCCCTGGCCGTCATAGGCGTCTTCGCCACGTCCGGGATGCTGCTGTCCCAGGCCTCCTACAAGGGCGCCGGCCTGACGGCCCCACTGGCCACGCTCACCGTGGTGAACCCGGTGCTGGCGGCGGCGGTCGGCATCACGCTGTTCGGCGAAACGTTCCGTTACGGCACCACGGGCACGGTGCTCGCGCTGGGCTGCGGCGTCGTGGCGGCCGGTGGTCTGATCCTGTTGACGACGGAACGGATCGCGCGTACCCGGTGGGAGGCCGGGACGCGGGCCGCCGCGCCGGCCCCGGCCGGAGCCCCGGTCCCGGCACGAACGCCGGAGGGCTCCGGCGCGGCGGTTGCGGCCGGGCCGGAGCGTGCCCGGGAGGACCCGCCCGCGGAACCCACCGGACGGTCCGCCGCCGCGCCGCACGGGACGGTGCCCGTGCCCGCCCCCGCGGCGCCGGCCCTTCGGGAGGGCGCCCACGGGCCCCCGTACGGGCCCGGGGAGCCGGCGGTCCCCGGTGCTCCCCTGCCGTTCTGCGTCCCGCTCTGCGCGGGCCTCCACACGCCGGCGCCGGCGCTCGACCGGTTCCGGGATCGGGTCAGATCCTGACGCCGGCGGCCCGCAGGTAGGCAACCGGGTCGACGTCCGTACCGAAATCGGGCCCCGTCCGCACCTCGAAGTGCAGGTGCGGGCCCGAGCTGTTGCCGGTGGACCCCGAGCGGCCGATGCGCTGCCCGGCACCGACGGACTGTCCGTCCCGTACCGAGATCGCCGACAGATGTGCGTACTGGCTGTAGCGGCCGTCGGTGTGCCGGATCACCACCTGGTAACCGTACGAGCCGCCCCAGCCGGCGCTGACGACGCGGCCCGCCGCGACCGACTTCACGGAGGTGCCGGTGGGCACGGGGAAGTCGACGCCGGTGTGGTAACCCCTCGACCAGGCGGAGCCCGCCTGGCGGTAGGGCGTACCCAGGGTGGCGTCGACGGGGGCCACCACCGCGTGTCCGCTCGTGGCCCCGCGCGCGCCGTCCCTCCCGGTGTCGGCCTTCCCGCCGCTGCCCTTCCCGGTTGCGGCGTTCCCGTCCCGGCCCTTGCCGCCCCCGTTCTTCCCGCTTCCGGCCCGGCTGTTCTCCGTCGCCTTCCCCCGCTGCGGGGAAGCGGACGGTTCGGCCCTCTTGCGGCCGGTGCGCTCGGGGGAGCCGGTGGCCGTGCCCGCACCGCTCACGCTCAGCCGCTGGCCCGGAAGGATCACGTCGGGATCGGCCCCGATCGTGCCGCGGTTGGCGGCGTACAGCCGCTGCCAGCCGCCCCGGACCCGTTCGGCCTCCGCGATGCCGGACAGCGTGTCGCCGGAGACGACCGTGTACGTCTCGGTCCGGCCGGCCCGGGACTGCGGCGGGGTCTGCGGCCGTACGTCCTGAGCGGAACCGCCGCCGCCCTTCCCCGTCCTCTCCCCCGCCGGGGAAGAACCCTTCGCGTCGGCCTTCTCCGCGCTCTTCCCGGGTCTCGGGGAACCGGCGGGACGGATGTCCGGCTCCGCGCCGCCCCGGGTCAGTCCGGCGCGGACCGAGCAGACCGGCCAGGCGCCGGGGCCCTGCCCGTCGAGCACCTTCTCGGCGACGGCGATCTGCTGGTCCTTGGTGGCCAGGTCGGCGCGCGGCGCGTACCGGGTGCCGCCGTACGCCTCCCAGGTGGACTGGGTGAACTGCAGCCCGCCGTAGTACCCGTTGCCGGTGTTGATGTCCCAGTCGTTGGTGGACTCGCAGGCGGCGACCTCGTCCCAGGTCTCGACGTCGGCCGCCTGAGCGTTCCCGGTGCCGATGAGCGGCAGCGCCAAGCCGGCTCCGCCCGCCGTGATGGTGAGTGAGGCGCGGTTGATCCTGTTCGGCTGGTACCGGCGGTGCCGGCCGCGTACGGCCATGGAAGGTCCCCCTCGACACTGCGTCAGGAGGGGCAAAAATATGCGGCGGGCACCGGCCGTGACAAGACGGCAATCAGCCGCTCGTTCACGCCAAGTGGCGTGGAATCGACGGCGTTTGGCCGAATGGGCCGCTCACACCGAGGTGGCGGGACGGGGCGGCGGGCGGCGCCGCGGACGGCCGGCCGCCGCCCGTGGCGCGTACGGCTCAGGTGAGCGGCGGTCCCGGCTCCGGGTCCGGCACCGGCTCCGGTCCCGGCGGGATCGGGGACGGGGACGGGCCGGGAGGCGGACCGGGGTGCGGCGGCGGAGGCGTGGGCTGCGGTCCCGGAGCCGGGCCGGGCGGCGCGGGCGGCTCCGGTTCCGGCGGCGGGGTCGGCTGGGGGCCGGGGTCCGGCGGCGGAGTCGGCACCGGTCCGGGGGCCGGGTGCGGCGCGGGTGGCGGGGCGGGGTCCGGGTAGGGCTGCGGGGGCTGGGGGTCCGGACCTGGCGTGGGCCCCGGCGGAACGGGGTCCGGATACGGGTTCGTCATGACAGGTGTCCTCCGGCCAGTCGGTCGACTTCGGCTCTGGACTACTTGCCCGCGTACCCGGCGGTCGCGCCCCCACTCACTCCCCCGCGTGAACGGCGGCGGCCAGGTGGGCCCGCCCGCACGGCGCCGCCACGGGACCCCCGGCCCCGGCCGGCCCCGGCCGGGGCGGGGACGGCGTGCCGGGGTCGGCCGGTGCGGGGACGACGGTCGCCACCGCCTCCGGTCCCTCGTGGCGCGCCCGGTCCGGCACCTGCTCGTCGACGAGGTGCCGCGGCTCCGGCCCCGGTCGGCCCGCCGCCCGGTCGCGGACCTCAATGCCGCTCACCGGCGGCACACTCCTCGCTCCGTGCCCGGACCGCGTCAGGCCCGCCGGGCCTGCGGGCTACGCTCCTGGTCCGAGCCCGGCACCGGCTCGGACGGGTCGGCGCCCAGGGCCACGATGCGGTTGTCTCCGTCCACGTGCACGACCCGCGGCTCCAGCGTCCGCGCCTCGGCGTCGGTGACCTGGGCGTAGCTGATGATGATCACCAGGTCGCCGGGGTGGACGAGGTGGGCGGCGGCCCCGTTGATCCCGATCACGCCCGAACCGCGCTCGCCTTCGATGACGTAGGTCTCCAGCCGGGCGCCGTTGGTGACGTCCACGATGTGCACGAGCTCGCCGGGCAGCAGGTCGGCGGCGTCGAGCAGGTCGGCGTCGATGGTCACCGATCCCACGTAGTGCAGGTCGGCCTGGGTGACGGTGGCGCGGTGGATCTTGGACTTGAACATTGTACGGAACACGGAGAAACTCCCAATTCGTCTGCTCCCTGCCTGCTTCTGCAGGTCAAGGGCGGTCTCCGCAGCGTACAACCATTCGCATGTTCGGTCAGCTGTCGCCAGGTGTTTCAGGACTCACACTGACCCGTTGCTGACTATCTCGATGCATGATCAGGCCAGGACCGGACCGCTCTATGCCCGCGATTTCGCTCACAAAACGGTGGAGTAGGGCAGACGCCTGCCTACCATTCAGCTCGCGCTCCTGCCCGCCAAGGCATCGAACAGTACGACGGCTTCACCATGGCTCAGCAACTCGTGAAAGCGCTCGTTGCGGAAGGTGCGCAGGCATGCGTGGCAACTGCTCTCCGGTCCGCACTCGCATCCGATCACGCGTGCAAGGGCGGCTTCGACGACCGGTTCGAGGTACTCGCCGATCCGAATCACGTTTCCCGCCCCGCCCGGTGTGGTGTCGAAGAGCAGCAGCGACGGCTTCCCCCTCGGCTTTGGTGTGGACCGTGCCGTCGATGTCGTCCCGAGTGATCTCCAGGCGGGTGGCCGCGCCCTCCAGCAGGGCGTAGAGACCGGAACGCAGAGTCTCCTGCGCCGCGCTGAGGGCGGTGAGCGGATCGAGGTGGACCTGGAAATAGTCCGTCTGGTACCGGTGGGCGAGAGACACGCCCCTCAGCGGACCGGTGCAACCTCGGCATGCTGCACGCGATCGAGCTGTTCGACCACCGCGAGCTGGGCCACGACACACCTGCCGACGCCCTTCCTGCCGTGGCCGCCGGTGCGGGGATGCCTCAGGAGAAGGCGGCCGAGCTCCTGTCTCAAGTGCGCACGACCGTCTCGCTGGAGGAGTTGGCTGAGGCCATCGGCGACGACGCGCTGCACGAGGAGTTCGACTGTACGACGCAGGAATCTCAGAGCCTGGAAGACGAACCGGACTACATGGGTCTGGCACCGCACGAAGTGCGTCGCCTGGTCGACCAGCTACCCTCGCGTGAGGCCTGGGTGCTCGCACTGCTCCATGGCCTGGACTACGGCGGCCCTGGCTTGTCCCTTGACGCCATCGGCAGGCACCTCGGGGTCACCAGGGAACGACTGCGCCAGATCGAGAGGCAGGCCGCCGAAGCCTTGCGCTACTCGGTGGTAATCTACGGGAAAACCGGCTCCATTTCCCCGCCTCGTCCAGTCGAGCCTCGCAACGCCCGCCCTCGACTTCGCTCCCGACCCGTCACGACCAAAGTCGTGCCCGCGACGCCGCACTCCACCGCTCTTCCCAAAGGGGGTAGCCCGCTTCAAGCCCGTCGTCTCTTCGGCTTGCACCAATGAGCGGCACCGCGTGGACACCTCCGGGCGCATCGTGGTCAAGGGGCAGGTGATCGACGTCGGCGCCCGTCTGAAAGCGGGGATGACGGTCGTAGTGCTCATAGAAGACGAACTGATCCGGATCATCCACGACGGCCGCCAGCTCACCACCGCGCTCCGACGGCACGTCAGCAGTAGCAGCAAGACGGACGGAGCCGAGAGTTGAGACATGCCCCCTCCTCAGAGGCGTAGGCCCCCAGCACATGTGTCAGCTCACAATGTGACTGGTTCTCCGCCGATTCCGCACTTCGTGGGGCTTTCTCGATACGGAGACCAGGCGGGCCTGGTGTAATCGGCGGCGGACGACCGAGGATCAAGGGGGGCCGCCATATGCAGGCCAAGGAGACGTTGTTCGCCGATCTCATGCAGGGCCGGGCCCAGCAGTTCCAAGTGCCGCTCTACCAGCGGACGTACTCGTGGACCGAGAAACACCTCAAACAGTTGTGGAGCGACATCCTGGAACAGGCCGTGCTGCTCGAGTCGCCCGAGGAGCAGGGGAGCACGCACTTCCTCGGTTCGGTGGTGCTCGCACCGTCACCGCAGAACGACGCGACGTTCCCCCGCTGGCTCGTCGTCGACGGCCAGCAGCGTCTGACCACGCTGTCCCTGGCCCTGGCCGCCATCCGCGATCACGTCGCGGACAGCGCACCGGTCGAGGCCCAGCGCATCGACGAGCAGTACCTGATCAACAAGTGGAAGAGCGGCGACGACCACCTCCGTCTGTTGCCGACGCAGGCGGACCGGACGCAGTTCGCCGCCCACATCCGCGGCCCCCTCACCGATCAGGACACCGGCAGCGGCATCGCCACCGCCTACGCCTTCTTCCGCAAGAAGCTGGTCGAGGCGGATGATCCGGCGGCCCCGCAGGACGTGTTCCGCATTGAGCAGGCGATCACCTCCCGGCTCGCGCTGGTGGCGGTGACCGCCGAGCGCGGCGACAACGTCCACCGCATCTTCGAGTCGCTCAACAACACCGGCCTCAAGCTGAGCCAGGCCGACCTGCTGCGCAACTACCTCTTCATGAAGCTCCAGGCGCGCGGCGAGCACGTCTACGAGACCTACTGGCTCCCCCTGCAGAAGAGCCTGACCAACGACGAGCTGGAACAGCTCATGTGGCTGCAACTGGTACTCGACGGAGATGACCGGGTCCGTCGCCAGGACCTCTACGCCGCCCAGCAGAGGCGTTTGGAGGACACGCAGGCAGGCGACGCGGAGATCGAGGCGTACATCAAGGAACTGCACCGCCGCAGCGCCCACTTCCGCCGGCTGCTGCACCCCGAGGAGGAGTCCGATCCGGCGGTCCGGAACGCGCTCCGCCGCCTGGACGCGTGGCAGGCGGCCGTCACCTACCCCGCCCTGATGCTGCTGTTCGACCGGCGTGAGCGCGGCGAGCTGGACTCCTCCGAGATGACCCGCGCCCTGGCGTACATCGAGAGCTTCCTCGTCCGCCGGATGATCTGCCGGGTCCCGACCAACAACCTCAACCGGATCTTCCAGGCCGTACCAGGGCAGCTCCCGCTCGACGTGCCCGTCACCGAGGGGCTGCACCGGCTCCTCTCCTCCGAGAACCGCTTCTGGCCCGACGACGCTGACCTGCGCGAGAAGATCAGGACGGCGCCGTTCTACCAGTACGGCCGGTGGCAGCAGCGCAAACTGGTGCTGCAGCGACTGGAGGAGAGTTACGGGCATCCCGAACCGGTCGACTTCGCCGCCGCGCAGCTCACCGTCGAGCACGTCATGCCGCAGTCGCCCGGCGAGGAGTGGCTGCGGACGCTGAGCGAGGAGACCGACGAGGGCGAGACCGCGGAGGAACTGCACGCCAGGTTCCAGCACACCCTCGGCAACCTGACGCTCACCGCGGTCAACGCGGAGCTGTCCAACCATCCCTTCGAGCGCAAGCAGAACCTGTTGCAGGGCAGCCACCTGGAGATGAACCGCCGCATCGCCGCCACCGAGCGCTGGGGCGTGCGTGAGATCCTGGCCCGCGCCGACGAACTCGCCGACCGTGCCGTCGCGTTGTGGCCCGCCCCACTGCGCGGAGTGGGCCGCGCGGAGCGCAACCGCGACTGGCAGCTCGCCCACCAGGTCCTCGCCGCGCTCCCCCACGGCACCTGGACCTCCTACGGCGACCTCGCCGCGTTCCTCGGCTCCGGCGCCCAGGCCGTGGGCAACCACCTGGCCAGCACCCCCGGAGTGGCCAACGCGTACCGCGTCCTCACCTCCGAGGGCAAGGTCTCTGACGGCTTCCGGTGGGCGACGCCCCAGGAGAAGGGAAGCGACGACGTCCGCGCCCGGCTGACCGCCGACGGCGTCCGCTTCACGGCCACCGGAGCCGCCGACCCAGCCCAGCGGCTCACGGCCGACGAGCTCGCCGCACTGCTCGCCGGAACCGACGACGACCGGGCGGACGGCGAGGACACAGCGCAGGACGCAACCTCGGGAACACCCGGCGAGGAGACCCGCGCCGAACGGTTCTTCCGTCAGCTCGCCGCCGACGACTCCCCCGAGACGGTCGAAGCGGTCCGCGCGCTCTTCGCCCACTGGGAGGCACTCGGCGGCTGGATCGGCCACGGCTCGGGACACGTCATCACGAGCGCGTACCTCATGCTCGGTGAGGCGGGCGGCCCCGGCTGCGGCATCTGGCCGATGACGCTCTACCCCGGCGCCGGGCGCGGAGGCACGGCGGAGGTGGTGTTCCAGCACATGGCCGTACGCGAGCCGTTCACCGACCGTGCGCTGCGCGCCGAACTCCTCACCCGCCTCAACGCCCTGGACGGCGTCGACCTCCCGGAGGGCAAGCTGGAGCTACGCCCCAACATCCGGCTGTCCCTGCTGGAGAAGGAGCGCAACCGGGAACTGCTCACCGAGACGCTGACGTGGTTCCGGGACCGCTGGGAGAGCCGGGGCTCGTCCTGAGCGGTGCCCGCCGGGCGCACTCCGCCCACACCGTCTTGCCGCCCGGCGGGTACGGTTCGCAGCCCCAGGCGTCCGCGAGCGAGGCGACGAGCAGCAGGCCCCGTCCGGACTCGCCGTCGGCACCGGTCGCCGGGGCCGGCACGGGGCGGCGCTCGCCGCGCGCGTCGGTGACTTCGATCCGCAGGGTGGTGGGGGTCAGGGTGAGGGCCAGGCGTGCGTTCCTGCCTCTCACCCGGCCGTGCAGGGCCGCGTTCGCGGTCAGTTCGGCGATGAGGAGGCAGGCCGTGGCCGTGTCGTCCTCGCCGGCGGCCTCCGGCCCGCCCCGCTGCGCGGTCAGCCAGCGCTCGGCGGCGTGGCGCGCGGTGTGCGCGCCGTGCGCGGTGGTGGGGAACGAGGTGCGGAAGTGGGCCGCGCCGATGATCGGTTCACCGGATGCGGTGACGGTTTCCTGATTCACATCACCGAGGGTGACCGAGTCGTCCTACCGTGCGGAGCACTCCGGGCGGTACGCACGGTGACTGTCCTGGTGCGGACGGTGTGGTGTACGGGCGTACGGCCGTGCCCCGGCCGGCCTCTCGCCGGTTCGTCCTCGGTACAGGGAACAGGGTGGTGGTACGGCATGGCGGCACAGTCGGGCACGGGGATCCCCACTGGCGGTGAGGCGGACGGTACGGACGAGGTCGCGGACCTCTTTCGGGCCCTGGGGCGGCAGATCAAAGTCGCCCGGGAGCGGGCCGGGCTGAGCCAGAAGGAGCTGGGCGACCGGATCGGGTACGGCGAGGAGACGATCTCGTCGGTCGAGCGGGCCCGGCGGACGCCCCAGCCCGAACTGCTGGTCGCGGTGGACCGGTTGCTGGACTGCGGCGGCCTGCTCGCGTCGGCCGCGGAGGACGTGGAGCGGGCGAAGACCCGGCGGCGGGTGCAGCATCCGGAGTGGTTCCGGGATTACGCACGGTTGGAGGCGGAGGCGGTCGAGCTGCACGATTACAGCTCACTCGCGATTCCGGGCCTCCTTCAGACGGAGGCCCACGCGCATGTGGTATTCAGCACGCGCCAACCGCTGTTGGACGAGGCGACCGTCGAACAGCGGGTAGTTGCGCGACTGGATCGTCAGCAGATCTTCAACCGTTGGCCTCCGCCGTTCACCACTTTCACCATCGAGGAATCCGTGTTGCGTCGTCCGCTCGGCGGATGGGACGTTCATCGGGAACAACTGGAAGCGCTGCTGAAGTTCGGCAAGCTACGCAGTGTGGAGCTCCAAGTGCTGCCGACGGAACGCAAGGAGCATCCCAGCTTGGGCGGGCCCTTCATCCTGCTCACCCCGAAGGGCAAGCCGCAGGCGGCGTACCTGGAGGTCCAGCACGTCAGCCGTCTGATCACAGACCCGGACGAGGTGCGTATCCTTGCCGCACGCTACGGCAGCATTAGGGCGCAGGCGCTCACACCAGGAGAGTCACTGGCCCTGATCGAGAAGATGCTGGGAGACCGATGAACACTGAACAGCCCGCACGGCTGGACTGGTTCAAGAGCAGCCACAGCAGCGGCGAAGGAGGGGCGTGCGTCGAGATCGCCGCCGAAGCGACCGCGCTACACGTACGGGACTCCAAGGAGCGCGGCGGCCCCCGGCTGACGTTCACGCGGAGCGCATGGTCCGGGTTCGTCGCGGGCCTGGAGCGGGACTGGACCTGATCCGCCGTGCCCGGGGCCGTGACGCTCCGCCTGTGTCACCACTTCCCCTCCGGTGGCGGCCCGGCGTCCGTCGGCCCGCCACCGGCCACCTCGCTTCCCCTCTTTACAGGCGCGAGCCTTTTCGCACGTTGATGAGAGGGATGAGTCCCCCCGCTCCCCTTTGAGGACTAAGGTGTAGGCCTGCTGAAGGCCGCGTGGGGGGACATGCGGTGCACGAGAGGATACGCACGGTTGTTGAATGGGGTGCCCGAGCAGATCGGCCGGTACGTGGTCGAGCGGGAGCTGGGCTCGGGGGGGATGGGTGAGGTCTACCTGGCTTTCTCCCCCGCCGGCGACCCGGTCGCGGTGAAGCTGATCCGCTCGGACCGGCTGGACCCGGTCACCCGTGCGCGCTTCGAGAAGGAAGCGCTCATCGCCAGGACGGTGGTGGGGACAAACCGGGTGGCCCGCTTCCTGGACGCCGACCCCTACGCGGAACGGCCCTGGCTGGCCATGGAGTACGTGCCGGGCCAGACACTGCTGACGTACGTGGACGGGAACGGCCCGCTGCCCGTCCCCCTGGTGGCGAGCCTCGGCGCCCTGCTCGCGGAAGGGCTCCAGGCGGTTCACGCGGTGGGGCTGCTCCACCGGGACCTCAAGCCTCAGAACGTCATGCTGGGCGCGTACGGCCCCATCCTGATCGACTTCGGTCTCGGGGCGTTCCTCGACACCTCCAAGGACACGCTGTCCCACAGTGGAATGATCATCGGCACCGTGCGCTGCATGCCGCCCGAGCAGGCGCTGGGGCGGACGAAGGTCAAGGAGTCCGCCGACGTGTACGGGCTCGGCACGGTCCTGCTGTACGCGGCCACCGGGCACTACCCCTACGACGGGGCGCGCTGGGAGGCGATCGTCGGGCAGGTCGCCAACCCCGACCACGCCCCGGACCTGAGTGGCCTCCCCGAGGCCCTGGCGCCACTGATCGGCTCCATGTTGGCGCACGACCCGGCCGACCGGCCCTCTCTCGACGCGGTGATAGCCGGATGCACGAATGTGCTGTCCACCACGGGCCTGTCCCCCATGGAAGCCCGGCACGCCCTGATCGACGCCACCGCGACGGGAGAGGGGGCGTCGGCGGCACCCGGGGCCGACCCGCCGGCCGTGTGGGAGCGGCCCGCCGAACGGGCGGTCACGCTGGACGAGGCCGAGGCGGACAGCCCTCTGGACAGCCCTCCCCCGGCCGCACCGGAGCCGGACGAGGAGGACGCCGCCGAGGCAACCGGGGAGACCAAGGCCACGGACGTGTCCGACCCCCCGGAGAGCAGCGCGGCACCCCCCGGCCCGGCGGCCGAGGTCCCCGTGCCCACGGCCCGCAAGCCGGGGCGGCCACCCGCGTCGTTGCGCGTGGCCGAGGAGTTGCGGACCCGGTACGCCGCACAGCCAAGCCTCTGAGCCCGGCCTCCGGTGGCGCCGTGGGAGACACGGGGCCGGTGGCACGCGATCAGCAGGGACGCGGACGAGCCGTGCACGACGGCGGCTCAGGAAGATCGAGGGCGGGAAATGGAGCAGCACGTGACCACCGTTGCCGAGGACGATGACGGCCAGGACGTGCTCGACGCGGTGAGCGAGGACGGGATCGTCCTCGACGCGTCGGGGGACGTGGCGCGACCGGGCGGCGGAGCGGTCGCCTACGCGCCGGGTGCCCAGGTCCGGGTCCGCGACGAGCAGTGGCTCGTCCGGAAGGTCGCGCCCACGGCCCGGGACGGCTGGATGGTGGAGGTCACCGGCGTCTCCCCGTTCGTGCGGGGCACCGACGCCGTCTTCTACAGCCGGCTCGACGACATCCAGGTGCTCGATCCACGGAAGACCGAGCTGGTCCCCGACGACTCCCCCAACCACCGCAAGGCGCGCCTCTACCTGGAGGCCGTGATCCGCAAGACGGCACTGCCCCAGACCGAGCACGGGCTCGCGCTGGCCGACAGCTTCCTCATGGACAGGCAGACCCACCAGCTGCGGCCCGCCGAACTCGCCCTCTCGATGAAGAACCCGCAGCCACGGCTGCTCATCGCGGACGTGGTGGGTCTCGGCAAGACGCTGGAGATCGGCATCCTGCTGGCCGAGCTGATCCGGCGCGGGCGGGGTGAGCGGATCCTCGTGGTCACCCCGGCCCACGTCCTGGAGCAGTTCCAGCGCGAGCTGTGGACCCGGTTCTCCATTCCGCTCGTCCGGCTCGACTCCACGGGCATCCAGCGCATCCAGCAGGACATCCCCGCGGGACGGAACCCGTTCGCGTACTTCAAGCGGGCGATCATCTCCGTGGACACGCTCAAGAGCGACGTGTACGCCCACCACCTGGACTCCACCGAGTGGGACGCCGTCGTGATCGACGAGTCCCACAACCTGGTCAACCGGGGCACGAAGAACAACGACCTCGCCCGTCTGCTGGCCCGCCGCACCGACGCGCTGATCCTCGCCTCGGCGACCCCGCACAACGGCGACGCCGAGTCGTTCGCCGAGCTGATCAGGATGCTGGACGAGGCCGCGATCGCGAACGCGTCGGACTACGACGTGAAGGACCTCGACCACCTCTACATCCGGCGCACCAAGACGGACAAGGAGGTGCGGGACTCCCTCAAGGGGGTGTGGGCCGACCGCGGCCCGTCCGAGCCGGTCACCGCGCAGGCCACCGATAAGGAGCGCGCGGTCTTCGAGGAGCTGGCCGCCCGCTGGATCCCGCGCGATCCGGCCGCCTCCTCGGTCTGCGCCGACCCACTCGCCGCGTACAACTTCCTCAAAGCCTTCCTCTCCTCGCACAAGGCGCTCCAGAAGTCACTAGAGGCGCGGCGCCGCTACCTGGCCAAGCCCGCGAAGGTGAAGAAGGGCGAGGACCTGGCCGCCCGCGAGGCCGCGCTCAAGATCGAGCGGGAGGCGATCGTGGAGCTGGAGCGGCTGGCCGGCGAGATCGGGGACGAGGACTCCGCGAAGCTGGACGCGCTGGTCGAGCAGCTCAGGAAGATCGGCGTCGGCCCGGGTTCGGACACCCGCGTCGTCGTCTTCTCCGAGCGCATCCCCACGCTGACCTGGCTGGCCGAGGTCGTGCCCGCCCGGCTCGGGTTCCAGCAGAGCGGCTCCGTCGAGGCGGGCGAGAGGAAGAACCGGCCCTGGCTGGTGTACGGCGGAGCCGTGCAGGTGATGCACGGCGAGGCCACCAACGAGGACGAGCAGAAGCGGATCGTCGAGAAGTTCGGGCTGCGCGACGACCCGGTGCGCATCCTGTTCACGGGTGACGTCGCCTCCGAGGGCGTCAACCTCCACCAGGAGTGCCACCAGCTCGTCCACTACGACCTGCCCTGGTCGCTGATCCGCATCGAGCAGCGCAACGGCCGTGTCGACCGCTACGGGCAGAAGGAGAAGCCGCAGTTCCGCGCCCTGGTCCTCACCAGTGACGTGGAGTGGCGCCGCGACCCGGAGACCGGCGAGGCCTTGCCTCTCGACGACCGGCTGGTCGGCGCGAAGCTCCTCAGGCGCGAGGAGGAGGCGCACCGGATCGACGGCTCGGCGGAGGCGGTCACCGGCTTGTACCGGGCGCAGGAGGAGGAGAACCGCCTCACCCGCGACCTGCTCGCCGGCCGCACCGTGGAGGAGTCCATCAAGCGGTCCAGCGGGGGCGCCCCGTCGATGCTCCGGAAGCTGATGGGCAACATCGGCGCCAAGCCGGTCCAGGACGACGTGGCGTACGCGACCGTCCCGAGCCTGTTCCGTTCCACCTCCGCCTACTTCGAGGAGGCCCTGCGCCAGATCTGTCCCACCGGGGCGGACAACGAGCTGAAGCTGCGCCACGAGGACGACGGCACCATCGCCTTCGAGCCGCCGGCCGACCTCCAGTACCGCTTCAAGGCGCTGCCCAAGTCGTACTTGACCGAGCAAAACATCCTGCCCACCAGCAAGGCTCCCGGCCGGCTGCGGATCACCTTCGACAAGGGGCTCGGGGAGAAGCGGCTGAAGGCGGCCCGCGAGTCGTCCAAGACCCAGTGGCCTAATGTCAGTTACGTCTCGGACGTACATCCCGTGCTGGAGTGGGTGACCGACAAGGCCCTGGCGTCCCTGCGCCACGACGAGGCGTTCGTCCTCGCCTGCCGTCCCGACGCCGACGCCGCGGCCAAGCTGGACCCCCGTCTGCCGGACGAGCTGACCGGCCCGGTCCACCTGGTGCAGGGCATCCACTCCAACGCGCTGGGCCGCCCCACCGTGGTGGAATGGATGGCCGTCGTCGGCCTGCCCGACGCTCCCCGCGTCGTACGCATGGACGCGGCCTTCCTCGACGCGTGCGGCGTGGGTCCGAAGATGCCTGGCCGCGCCGTGTCCGAGGAGGAGCGCGAGGCACTGCAACGGCTCGTGCCCCGGGCGGTCGACGAGGCGGCGCGGTACCTGCGCGAGCGGGAGGCCGAGTACACGCGGCGGATCGACGAAATGCTCGCCCCGTACGAGAAGCGCGTGACGCGGTGGCAGCAGGACGCCCTGTTCGCCTCCGCCCGCTCGGCGAAGGGCCGCAACAGCATCAACCTCACGGCGAGCCGCCGCAAGACGCTCATCAAGTCGCTGAAGACCTCCGGGGCGCCCATGCTGCGCCTGCTCTGCGTCCTGCAGCCCCTGTCCACCTCCGCTGCTGGGGAGACCACCCGATGAGCACCGACTTCGACTCCTTCTCCAACCGCGGCGAGTACCTGTCGGCGCACTACTTCGCCGAACAGCTGGGCCAGGACCTCAAGAAGGGCCTCCTCGCCGCCTGGACCGGCCGCGAGACCGACGAGAAGGACCCGCGTCCCACGCCCAGGGAGAGGGTGCGCGCCCTGCGCGGCCCGTACCTGTCGGAGGAGTTCCGCAACTTCTTCGCCGAGCGCGCCAAGCTGGACGCCGAGGACGACGCCGACGAGAACAGCGCCTCCGCCGGAGCACGCCTCAACACCTACCAGGACGTCGACTGGCGCGAGCGGCTCGATGCCTGGCACGACAAGGTGCTCGCGGCCCTCGGTTTTCCCGGCGCTCCCGAGCGCCGGGAGCTCACCGTCCACCGCGCCGGACGCGAGCACACCGTGGCCACGGCCTGGCACGGCGACGGCATCGTGGCCGTCGAGTGCGGCTGGGCCGACGGCAACGACACCGCCCTGGACGCGGACGGCCCCGGCCGGCTGCTGCACCCGCTGCGGGTGAGCAGCAGCGAGGTCTACGAGACCGGCGAGTCCCTCGCCACCTGGCTCTTCCGGAGCGAACTGGGTGAGCCCGGCGGGGAACCGCCCCGTTTCGTGCTGCTGTTGTGCGGCGGCGTCCTCGTCCTGGCCGACCGCCAGGTGTGGGACGAGGGCCGCTTCCTGGCCGTCAACCTCGACGCCGCGTTGGAGCGCAACGACCGCAAGCAGACCGGCGAACTGGCCACCATCGCGGCCCTGTTCAGCCACGAGATGCTCGCCCCCGCCGAGGACGGCAAGGGACCGGGCATCGACGCCCTGATCAAGGCCTCCCGCGACAACGCGGTCGGCGTCTCCAGCGAACTGCGCGAGGGACTGCAGCGCTCGGTCGAGATCATCGCCAACGAGGTCCTGGACCGGCTGGACGAGGCGGGTGTCGAGCCCCGTCAGATCGAGGATCCGAAACTGCCGTTCGCCAAGGAACTCACCCGCGAATCGCTGCGCTACCTCTACCGCATCCTGTTCCTGCTGTACGCCGAGGCCCGCCCGGAGCTGGGCATCCTGCCCGCCGACGACGGCACCTACGAGGCCGGCTACTCGGTGGCACGACTGCGGGAACTCGTCGAGCGCGACGAGCAGCTCGTCGAGGAGGAGGCCCGCAAGGGCTTCCACCTCTTCGCCTCCCTCGACGTCCTGTTCAACAAGGTCAACCACGGCCACCGCCCCTACGGCACCGAACCCGACGACGACCTGCCGGACGACGACGAGGAGACCCGCAAGCTCAAGGCCAAGCGGCGCAGCGAGGACCGCGGCCTGCGCTTCGAGCCGCTGCGCAGCGAGCTCTTCGAGCCGAAGTCCATCCGTCTCATCGGCCGGGGCGTCCTCGACCCGCGCAGCGACGAGGACGCCGAGCCGAAGTGGCTGGACCTGCGCCTGCGCAACAGCGCCCTGCACGAGGTGCTGCGGCTGCTGACCATGAAGAAGGCCAAGCGGCGCGGGGAGCGCGGCGGCTTCATCTCCTACCGCAACCTCGGCATCAACCAGCTCGGCGCCGTGTACGAGGGCCTGATGTCGTACACCGGCATCATCGCCGAGGAGGAGCTGTGCGAGGTCGCCAAGGGTGGTGACCCGGAGAAGGGCTCGTGGCTGGTGCCCGCGCACCGCCTGAAGGAGTACCCGGAGAAGACCTGGGTCGAGTACGACGAGCACGACGCGGTCAAGGGCCTGCGCGGGCCGAAGAAGTACAAGGTGGGCGAGTTCGTCTACCGGCTGGCGGGCCGCGACCGCGAGACGTCCGCCTCGTACTACACCCCCGAGTCCCTGACCAAGGTCACCGTCGAGCTGGCGCTGAAGCACCTCCTCGACCAGGAGCGCGACGAGAACGGCGAGGTCGTCCGGACGCGGGCCTCGGAACTGCTGAAGTACAAGATCTGCGAGCCCGCGCTGGGCTCCGGCGCGTTCCTCAACGAGGCGATCAACCAGGTCGCCGAGGAGTACCTGCGCCGCCGGCAGGACGAGCTGGGCGTCTCCGTCCCGGCCGCGGACGCGCTGACGGAGAAGCAGAAGGTCAAGGCGTACGTCGCCCTGCACAACGCGTACGGCGTCGACCTGAACGCCACGGGCGTGGAACTGGCCGAGGTCTCGCTGTGGCTCAACACGATGCACCCGGGCATGCGGGCGCCGTGGTTCGGGCTGCACCTGCGGCGGGGCAACTCGCTGATCGGCGGACGGCGGGCGGTGTACGCGGGCGAGGACGTCGTCTCCCCGGCGAAGGCCTGGCTCGCGGCGAAGAACACCCTGGCGCCGACGCCGCTGCCGTTCCTCAAGGACGGCGAGCAGCAGCCGCTGCCCGAGGACGCGGTGCACCAGTTCCTGCTGCCGAGCCCCGGGTGGGCGGCGGTGACCGGTTCCAAGGAGGCCAAGGAACTCGCCAAGGACCAGGTGGCGCAGCTGGCCGCCTGGAAGAAGGGCATCCTCCAGCGCCCCAAGCGCAGCACCGCGCACCTGAACAAGGACGGCACGCCCAAGCTGGACAAGGCGGGCAGGCCGAGGAAGGAAGCGCCCTCGCAGTTCACCCGGCTGCGGGACGCGGCCAAGCGGGCGGAGTTCCTGTGGTCGCTCGTCATCAAGCGCATGCAGCTCTCCGAGGCGGCGATCGCGCGGAAGATCGACGTGTGGGGCGCGGCACCGGACGACCCCGAGTACGGCTTCCTGCGCACGGCGGCGGGCGCGGTGCCGAAGGAGCAGGTCATGGCCGACCTGTTCCTGGCGACCGAGACGCCGTACTGGCGCCTGAAGAAGGTCATGGACGCCTGGTGCGCCCTGTGGTTCTGGCCGGCCGACAAGGCGTCCCTGCTGGACGGCACGGACGGGGTGTACGACGACACGGTACCGGCGGTGGCCTCCGCGGACGCGCTGGGTGACCTGTTGGGGGTGCCGCTGGTCGGCGGGGAGGCGGGAACGGCTTCCCCGGACGGGGACGGCGAGCCCACGAAGGCGATGATCCCCGGTCCGCGCTTCACTGAGCAGACCATGCTGTTCGCGTCGGGGCCGACGCAGGAGTCCCTGGTGTCCGCCCTGGCGGAGGAGGAGCCGCTCATCGACCTCCAGACGGTGGAGGCGGGCGGCCGGTCCAGGCGCAACGCACCGAAGCAGTCCAAGCGGCGGACCTGGCGGAACACCATCCCGCTGGTTGAGCTGGACGACTGGCTGGACTTCCTGGAGGCCCTGCTGGGCACGGTCGACCCCGACGAGGAGAACCTGGTCACCGAGTTCGACAACCTGGACGCGCTCAAGGACTTCGAGAAGAACCTCCCCCATTTGATGGGGATGGACCTCGCGGACCCGGAGACCCGCTTCCCCTGGATGCACGTGGTCACCAACATCGCGGAGGAACAGGGCTTCCTGCACTGGGAGTTGGACTTCGCATTGGTCTTCGCGCAGGGCGGCGGCTTCGACTTGCAGGTGGGTAATCCGCCGTGGGTACGGCCCCGGTGGAACGAGGGGGCGGTGCTGGCCGAGCACGAGCCGTGGTTCGAGCTCACGGAGCGGGCGTCGACGGCGGAGAAGGAGAAGCGGCGGGTCGAGCTTCTGCGACTCCCGAAGGCACGCCAGTACGTGCTGGGTGAGCTGACCAACATCACCGGGCAAGTAGCGGTTTTCGGGGCCTCGCAGGTCTATCCCCTACTGACCGGCACGCAGCCAGACATGTACCGGGCCTTCATGTGCCAGGTATGGGATCACGCGTCGGCCAGGGGAACGACAGGACTAGTTCACCCCGACACCCATTTCACAGGCGATAAGGAGGGTGCGCTGAGGGAAGCCGCCTACCGGCGACTCCGTATTCACGGCGACTTCGTCAATGCAGTCTGGCGGTTCTTCCCTAAGCCTGTTGGACATACCACGCACTTCGGCGTGCACGTGTATGGCTGTCAGCAAGAAATCGGTTTCGACCATCTTTCCTGGCTAGTGTCAGCCGACGCTTTGCGGTTCTCCGCTGAGCATGATGGCACTGGTGAGGTACCCGGCATTCGCTACCGTAATGGCGAGTTCGACGAGAGACCGCACCGGACCCGAGTCGTCCACGTTGATACAGATCTGCTTACCGTTTGGCAACGCCTGTTGGACGAAGAGGACGAACCGACCGAGCGGGCGCGCCTGCTATTTCCGGTGAGCACAGCAGAAGCTAGCGCGATCGACGCACTGGCGGATTATCCGCTGCGACTGCGCGCGCTTACGCCGCAGATGACCCGTGGTTACGACGAGAGTGGAGCAAAGAAGGACAACCTGATCGACTACAACCGCCCAAATCCTGTCACCGGCCTGAAGTACCAGCCGGTCCGCTGGCGTCATGTAATCCTCAAGGGCGCGCAGATCAGCGCTGCCACCCCTATCTTTAAGCGCCACGATGCCAGCAGCAATGACCCGTATGGCGCTGACTTGATGTCCCTTCCTGCTGACTTCGTGCCCGATACGGAGTACGTGCGAGCGAAGGGACGTAGTCAGGCGTACCTCGAAGCCCAGGACCGCTGGGTCGATCATCGTGTCATGGAACGTCTCCGCAAGGACAAGAAGGCGGTGGCTCGCGCTCGCCAGGAAGTCGCTCGGACGGAAAACGTCGCTCCGGAAGAGGCTGCCCCGGCCAAGGTTGATGCTCTGCTTACCGAGCGGGCGAAGCGACGTTATGCAACATTTTACCGACTGGCTTGGCGTCGCCAGATCGCACCCGACACTGAGCGTGCATTGTACGCGGCGATACTTCCGCCTGGGGCCACTCACATCCATGCCATGAACAGCCTGGCAATGCCCGACAACCACCACACGGTGCTGGTCGCGGGATTCTGGGCATCGCTCCCGCTCGACTATTTCCTGCGGGTCACCGGTCGCAGCGACCTTCTTGGCCGGAGTGCTAAAGCCACCCCTGCTCCGTCCGACGATCCTCACCCGCTCGCGCCCGCTCTACTGCTGCGCACCCTCCGCCTGAACTGTCTCACCACCGCCTACGCCGACCTCTGGCGCGAGCTGTACGACCCCACCTGGCCCGCCTACGAACCCTGGGCCCTCCCCTGGCCCGGCCTGCAACCGCTCCACGACGTCACCCCCGACTGGCGCCCCGACACCCCCCTTCGCACCGAGCGCGCCCGCCGGTCCGCCCTCGTCGAGATCGACGCCCTCGTGGCCGTCTGGCTCGGCATGGACGCCGACGCGCTGATCGCCGCCTACCGCGGTCGCTTCCCGGTGCTGCAGAAGTACGAGGCCGTGACCTGGTTCGACGCCGAGGGCTGGAAGCTCGCCGGCAACGCCCGCACCATCGGCCAGCGGCAGACCAAGGAAACCTGGGCCCAGTTCGAGGCGTACAGGAAGGACCCCGACAACAACCCCGTCCCCGACGGCTACACCGCCCCCTTCTACAAGGCCGACCGGGAGAAGGAGATGCGCGAGGCGCACGCCTACTTCCAGAAGCGGCTGGACGAGGCCGTCGCCCAGGGTGAGTGGGACCCGGTGAAGCAGGAGGTGCCCGAGCCGTGAGGCCGACGCTCGAAGCGCAGGGGCTCAAGGAGAGCCTGCTCCAGTACCTGTCGACGACCTACGCGCTGACCGACGAGGGCGCCCGGGAGTCGCTACACCGGTTCCTCGGGGACGAGACCTCGGGGATGTTCCGGGGGCCGTTCCTGCGGATACGGACGCCGTTCACGCAGGCCGACGACTCCTGGAAGGAACTGCTGGACTGGCGGCGCACGGACGGCTGGACCCCGTACGCCCACCAAGCCAGGGCGTTCGAGCGGCTGTCGTCGGCCGGTGGGCGGACCCCGCGGCCGACGCTCGTCACGACCGGTACCGGGTCCGGCAAGACGGAGTCGTTCCTCTACCCCGTCCTGGACCACTGCGCACGCGAGCGCAACGCCGGGAACAACGGCGTCAAGGCCGTGTTCCTGTACCCGATGAACGCGCTCGCCACCGACCAGGCGCAGCGCATCAACGACCTGCTGCGCGAGCACGACGCCGACCTCGGCAAGCTCCGCGCCGGCCTGTACATCGGCGACAAGGCGGAGACGACGTACGACCGGGTCTACACCCGCCGTTCCGACATGTGGCTGTCGCCGCCGGACATCCTGATCACCAACTACAAGATGCTGGACCTGCTGCTCCAGCGCTCCCAGGACGCCGCGCTGTGGAACGGCGCGGACATCCGGTACGTCGTCGTGGACGAGTTCCACACCTATGACGGCGCCCAGGGCACCGACGTGGCGATGCTGCTGCGGCGCCTGGCCGCCGCCGTCGGGGCATCGGAGCCGGGGAGGCCGCTGGGGCGGATCTGCCCCGTCGCCACGTCCGCGACGCTGGCGTCCGGCACGGACGGGGAGGGGGTGCGCCGGCTCCTCGACGTCGCCACGCAGGTCTTCGGAACCGAGTTCACCGAGGACGCGATCATCGGTGAGGACCGGCAGAGCGTCGACGAGTTCCTCCCGCCGGACGACTTCGACCCGGCGCTGCCGTACCCCTCGCCCGATGAGCTGGCGCTGCTGCCCGATCCGTCCCTCGGGGAGGAGGAGTTCGCCGATCTCGTCGAGACGGTGACGGGCACGCGCGATCCGGACCCGTTCCTGCTGGGCCGGAACCTGAAGCGGCAGACGCTCACCTCCGCCGTCATGCTGGCGCTCGACGGCGAGGTCCGCACCACCGGCGAAGTGCTCGACCTGATGTGGCGCAAGGGCGCGCGGTCGTGGGGCAAGACCATCACCGAGCGGCCGGAGGTCGCCGCCTCCGCTCTCGCCCGCTTCGTCGCGCTGCTAGCCGTCGCCCGCGACCCGGAGTCCACGCCCAAGAGTCCGCGGCCCCTGGTGCAGATCGAGGTGCACCAGTGGGCCCGGTCGGTCTCCCGCCTGGTACGCGGCGTGCTGCCGTGGCCGAAGGCGGAGTTCCAGTGGGACGCGGCCGGTGCGGCGGACCGGCAGGGCGACCGGCACGCCCGGACGGCGCCGGTCACCACGGCGACGGCGGGCCAGGCCGCGAACCTGTTCCTGCCCGCCGTCTACTGCCGTGACTGCGGGCGTTCGGGCTGGGCGGTGTTCTCCCCGGAGACGGACGACACCCACGTCCAGGTGGACTCGCACAAGATCCGGCGGGCCTCGGTCAGCCAGGACAAGATGCGGGTGCGCAACTTGATCGCGGCGACGGACGCCGAGGCCCGCGAGGGCTCGGGTGCCGCGCCGATGGCGTCGGCCGGGCGCGGCGCGGACGGCGGGCGGGCCGCGTCCGCGCTCTCCGCCGGGCGGGGCGGACAGCTGCGCGTGCTGGACGGGCCGGAACGGAGGCTGCGACTGCCCGATCCCGTCCGAGACTACGATCCCTCGACCGGGGACCCTCGCCCGGCCACCGGCGACTCCGCCTTCGTCCTGGTGAACCTGGGCGAGACCGCGAACACGGCGGCCGAGGAGGACTGGTGCCCGGCGTGCGGCTCGCGCAACGCGATCCGCTTCCTCGGCACCGGCGCGGCGGCGCTCGCCGCGGCCTCCATCACCCAGCTGTTCACGGGCGGCGAGCTCGACGAGAAGCAGGGCGAGGACAAGACGCTGATGTTCAACGACTCGGTGCAGGACGCCGCGCACCGGGCCGGGTTCGTCGCCTCCCGTTCGTACACCTTCTCCCTGCGCGCCCTGTTCAAGAAGCACCTGTCGGAGGAACGGCCGACCGCGCTCAACGACCTGATCGCGGACGTCGTCGCGGCCACCACCGACCGCACGACGCTCGCCGCCGTCGTACCGACCGACCTGCACGACATCCAGGGCGTGAAGCGGCTGCTGTCCGGCCAGGGGCGCGGCGGCGACCGCAAGACGTGGAACCTGATCGGCGAGCGTTTCGCGTTCGAGGCCCTGATGGAGTTCGGGTTCCGCTCCCGCAACGGCCGCACCCTGGAGCTGACCCGCACGGCGGCGGCCCAGGTGCGCGTCGCGGACGTGGCGGCGGCGGTCGCGGTGGTGAAGGCCGCGCACCTGGCTGAGGAGGGCCGGCGCGGCGGGCTGCCGCCCGTCGAGCAGGACGACGCCCGCTACCTCGCCTTCCTGCGGATCTTCCTGGAGCGGTTGCGCACCCGGGGCGCGATCGGCCACAAGTGGCTGGACGGCTATCTGAAGGAGGCCGGGACCAGCCGGTACTTCATCTGGGGCAAGCGGCCGGTCGGCATGCGTGCCTTCCCCAGGGGCGTCGCGGCCCCGGTGTTCCTGCTCGACCAGCCCAAGGCCAGGAGCGAGTTCGACTTCGCGACGGGACGGCTGTCCTGGTACGAGCGCTGGGCGCAGCGCTGCCTGGACCTGCCCCGCGAGCAGACCGCCGGGTTCTGGAACCGGCTGCTGCCCGAACTGGTCTCGGCCGGGCTGCTGTCGGTGCGCACCCCGGCCGACGGCAGCCTGCGCGTCTACGGGCTCCAGCCGGGGGCGATCGACGTGCGACTCCTGGCCGACGACGTCGTCAACGAGGCCTTCGTGCGCTGCCCGGTCTGCTTCTGGGAGCAGACCGTCCACCCGGAGCTGCTGGACCAGTGGCACGGGCAGCCGTGCCCGTCGTACCGCTGCCGCCGGGGCCAGCTGGTCGCCGGGAACCGCCCGGAGGAGCTGGGCGTGCACCACCGGGACCGGAACTACCGGGACGACTACTACCGGCGGCTGTACCGCAAGGCGGGTACCTACCAGGTGATCACCGCCGAGCACACCGGCATGCTCACCCGGCCGGAGCGGGAGCGGGTCGAGGCGGCGTTCAAGCACGGCACCGGGTTCAAGGACCCCAACGTGCTGTCGTGCACGCCCACCCTGGAAATGGGCATCGACATCGGCGACCTGTCCGCCGTCGTGCTGGCCGCGCTGCCGCGCCGGCCCGCCAACTACGCCCAGCAGGTGGGCCGGGCCGGGCGGCGCACGGGCAACGCGTTCCTGCTGACCATTCCCGACCGCAGCCGCCGCGACCTGTACTTCCTGGACCAGCCGCGCGAGATGATCGCCGGCCGGATCGTGCCGCCGGGCAGCCACCTGTCGGCGATCGAGATCCTGCGCCGCCAGTACCTGGCCCACCTGCTGGACCTGGCCGCCCGCGGACGCCTGCCGCGCCCCGACGGCAAACCGCTGCCCGCGGTCCCGGCCAGGGCGCCGGAGCTGTTCGGGCCCTCGGGCTACCTCGCCGACCTGGTCGAGGCCGCCCTCAGGTGCGGTGACCAGCTGGTCGGCGGGTTCCTTGAGTTGTTCCCCGGCGGGGTGAGCGACCAGGCTCGCGGCGAGCTGCGCGACTACGCCACCCGCGGGCTGCGCAGCGCGGTGGAGGAGGCCGAACGCCAGTGGCGACGCGGCGAGGAGGTGCTGCGCCGCCGGCTACGGATGATCGGCGAGGCGCGCGACGAACTGCACGACAGCGACGACGAGCAGGCCCGGCAGAAGGCCGAGCTGGACGCCGAGCACCGGTCGGTCGGCAAGCGGCTGCTGTCGCTCGGGCTCACCACCGCCCAGCAGGCCCTGTGCGACCTCGGGCTGCTGCCGAACTACGCGCTCATCGACACGGTGACCACCCTGAACGCCACGCTGTACTGGCCGGAGGGAGCCGACGAGAAGACCGGCCGGGAGCGGTACAAGTCCAAAACCCGCGCCTACGACCGGCCCCGCCGCTACGCCCTGTCCGAGTTCGCGCCCGGCAACACCTTCTACGTCAACGGCTACAAGCACCAGGTCACCGGCCTGGAGATCGGCACCGCCACCGACCCCGACTGGCGGCTGTGGCGGTTCTGCCAGGAGTGCGGGTACGTGCGCACGGAGAACGCGGAGGAGGACCGCTCGCCGTGCCCGCGCTGCGGCAGCGCCCGGATCGCGGACGACGGCTCCTGCCTGCACAAGGTCGTCGAACCCGCCGTCGTCACCTCCCGGGACAAGCGGGAGGACGCCCGGATCGGTGACGACAGGGACGACCGAGAGCAGCGCCATTACACGGTGATCGACGCGGTCGACATCGCGGCGCAGGACATCGAGCCGAAGACCTCCTGGCGGCACGCGACGCAGACGTTCGGCATCGATTTCTGCCGCAAGGCGGTCATCCGGCGGGTCAACGTCGGCCCGATGCGGTTCGACGCCAGGGCGGAGGACGACTTCGCCGGGCACAGCGTGCGGATGGCGCCGTTCCACGTGTGCACGGGCTGCGGTGCGGCGACCGCCGACGGGCGGCCCGTCTTCGACCACGACACCGACGCCCTGGACTCCGCGGCGGCGCGCAACCCCAAGCTCAAGCACCACCAGCCGTGGTGCCCGCTGCGCCGGGGGAGGAAGCCGCAGGACGTGCCGCAGGAGCCGGTGCTGCTGGCCCACCAGCTGCGCACCGAGGCGCTGCGGGTGCTGTTGCCGGCCGCCACCGTCCTGGTGGACGAGAAGATCCACTCCTTCCGGGCGGCCCTGCGGTTGGGCGTCGACCACCACTTCGGCGGCGATCCGCAGCACCTCGACTCGACCCTGGCGCGCATGCCCGACCAGGCCACCGGTGAGACGCGGCACTTCCTGGTGCTGTTCGACCGCCTGCCGGGCGGCACCGGCTACCTGCACCGGCTCACCGACCCGGCCCACTTCCGGGCGGCCCTCGCCGACGCTCGGCGGGCACTGCTGAAGTGCCCCTGCCGCGACGAGGGACGGCTCGCCTGCCACCGCTGCCTGCACCGCTACACCGAGGAACGGCACCAGGACACCGTCTCGCGCCTCGAGGCGCTGCAGATCATCAACGACCTGCTGGGACCGGTCGACCAGGACGGGGAGCCGGTGCGCGACGAGGACGGCCGGCCCGTCGACCTGTGGAAGGTCACGGAGCTGCCCAGCACGGATCTGATCGGCCTGGACCGGCAGGTCGAGTCCGACCTGGAGGCCCGTTTCCTGGCCGCCCTGCGCACCTGGACCGGCGGGGAACGGGACGCCGTGCTGGAGGAGAGCAGCACGGCCAGCGGCTACCTGCGCTTCAGCCAGGGCGCCAGCTGGCGGCTCACCGCGCAGCGGGACATGGAGTTCACCCGCACCGACTTCACCTTCGAGTCCACGGACGGCCCCAAGGAGTACGTCACCGTCTACCTCGACGGCCACCGCTACCACGCCACCCGCGCGCACAACCGGATCGCCGCGGACTGCGACAAGCGGAACCAGTTGCGGAGCAGGAACCACGTCGTCTTCCAGATCACCTGGGACGACCTGGAGCTGTTCGAGAAGGGCGAGGCCGCGAAGGCCGAGCCGGTCTGGCCGCCGTACCCGCGCAGCGCGCAGGACACGGCCAAGGACTGGTACGAGGAGATGGGCGGCGAGCGCGCCGACCTCGCCGGGGCGGTGTTCGCCAACCCCGTCGACACGCTCCTCGCCTACCTGCGCGAGCCGGCCAAGGAGCGGTGGGGCCGCCGCGCCAGGGCCTTGGTGGGCGGGCTCATGGCCGAGCCTGCCGCCCTGGCGATGCAGGCGGACCGCGCCCAGGCACGCCAGGCGCTGAGGTCCGCACTCGATGCGTACGGCGCGGGCCGCGAACCGTCCGTGGAGCCCGTCACCGGCGACGGGGCCGTGCTGGTGCTCCAGGCGGCCGACCGGACCGGTCTGCCCCTGCTCTTCACCGTCGACGCGACCGACGGCGAGGAGCCGGAGGCGGTGCGGTGGAGCGCCCTGGCCGTGCTGGACGACCGGGACGAGGTCCTGGGCACCGACGCGCACAAGCTGCGCTGGCGTGCCTGGCTCTACTGGTCGAACCTGCTGCAGTTCCTCGCGTTCGCCGGCGGGGACGGCGTCCAGCTGGCCGGCAGCCGTGCGTCCGCCTTCCCGGTCGACGTGCTGGCCGTCACCGGCGGCATCGGCGAACTCGACTCGCTCGTCGCCCTGCACCGGCCGCAGGAACCGACGGCGACGGTGGCCCGGGAGGCACCCGCCACCGTCGCGCCCGAGCCCGATGCGGAGGCCGGGGGCTCCCTGGCCGAGCGGGCCGTCGCCCGGCTGTTGCGCGACGCCGCCTGGGACGAGGAGATCCTCCCCCTGCTCGAGGAGGACGAGCCGGATTCCGCGCTCACCCGGCTCGCCCGCGAACTCGCCGCACACGGCAAGCTCGCCCCCGTCTTCGGCTTCGAACTCGGGGAACGCCGCTGGCCGGCCGACTTCGCCTGGCAGGACCCCGGCGTCCGAATCGCCGTCGTCGCCGCACCGCACGGCGAGGACGACGAAGAGGCCCTCCGGCGCGAGCGGGCCTACGCCGACGCGGGATGGACGGTCCGCACGGCGGCCGACTGGCTCGACCACCTCGACTCGCTCGTCGGCAGGCTCCCCGACGCTCCGGAAGCGCACGGCACGAACGACTCCCATGATCTCCACGGCAACGGAAGGCAGCACTGATCCCATGACCGCCCGGCTCAGCCTCTACCAGAAGGCCGAACAGGAGCTGTACAAGCTCGACCGCTCGGTCAAGGGCAGGTTCTACGACTTCTGCCACCGCTTCCGCGAGGACCCGGACCACCCCGGCCTGGACCTCAAGCCCCTCAAGGGCGACGGACGGGTCTTCCGCGCCAAGATCGACCAGTCGTACCGCGCCCTGCTGGCCAAGGCCGGCGTCGACGACAAGGGCCGGGAGAACTGGCTCGTCATCGCGGTGCGCCACCGCAAGCACGTCTACGAGGAACTCTCGGTCGCGATCAACCGGATCACGGGCGAGATCGAGTTCGTGGACCTCTCCGTCGTGGGCGAGAGCGTGCTGCACCGCGCGGGCATCACCCTCACCCCCACCGAACCCGAGCCCGCCCCGGAACCCGCCGTCGAGCCCGCCCCGGAACCCGAGCCCGCTCCGGCCACCGCCGAGCCCCTGCTCACCAGTGTCACCGCCGACGACCTGCGCGACCTGGGCGTCGCCGACCAGCTCATCGACCTCGCGCTCGCCGTCACCGACAGCGACGAGCTCGACCAGTTGGTCGCCGGTGCGCCGCTGCTGTCCAAGGACATCCTGTACGGGCTCGCCGCCGGCATGCCCCTCGACGAGGTCCGCAAGGAGATCACCGTCCCGGTCAAGGTCGACCTCGGTCAGGACTACGAGCAGGACCTCGGCGCCGCGCTCGCCCGCACCACCGTCACCACCATCGACGCCGACATCCAGGCCGCCCTGGAGGAGGGCGACTTCCGCGCCTGGAAGGTCTTCCTGCACCCCACCCAGGCCAAGCTCGTCCACCGTACCTACAACGGTCCGGCCCGCGTCTCGGGCGGCCCCGGCACCGGCAAGACGATCGTCGCCCTGCACCGGGTCAAGCACCTCGCGCAGCAGCTGCCGCCCGGGCACAACAAGCCGATCCTGCTGACGACGTTCACCAAGAACCTCACCACCGACCTGCGCGCCCGGCTCGCCTCGCTGCTGGAGCCCGAGCTGCTCGCCCGGATCGAGATCGCCCACATCGACCAGCTCGCCGCCCGCATCCTCAGCGAGAACGCCGTCAAGGGTGCGGCGAAGCAGCGCGTCTACGACAGCACCGCGCTCAACGTGCTGCGCCAGCTCCTGCTCGAACTCGACGAGCGCCGCTGGGACGCCGAGTTCCTCTACGAGGAGTGGGACCAGGTGATCCTCGGCCAGTCCATCGGCAGCCGGAAGGCGTACTTCGACGCCCGCCGCGCCGGCCGCGGCCGTTCCGTCACCCGCCCCGAGCGCGCCCAGATCTGGAAAATCCTGGAGCAGTTCACCGCCCGCCTGGACACCGAAGGGCTGGAGACCTGGGGGCAGGCCGCCGAACGCGCCGCCCGCCTCGAGATGGAGCGCGACGCGAAGATCAGGGCCCGGCAGGAGCACAAGGAAGCCGTCGGCGGCAAGGACCTCATTCACCGCGACGACGGCTCCGGCATGCGCTTCCTCCACCACCGGTACCGCCACATCGTCGTCGACGAGGCCCAGGACCTGCGCGCCGCCCACTGGAAGATGCTGCGCGCCATGGTCGCCCCCGGCCCCGACGACCTGTTCATCGCCGGCGACACGCACCAGCGCATCTACGACCAGCAGGTCACCCTCAGCACCGTCGGCGTCAACATCCGGGGCCGCTCGTCCCGGCTCACCCTCAGCTACCGCACCACCAAGGAGATCCTCTCCCGGGCCATGCGAGTGGTGGACCTCACCGGCAGGAACCTCGCCTACGACGACCTCGACGACAGCACCGACACCCTCGACGGGTACCGCTCCGTCCTGCGCGGCCCCGTGCCCGATCTGGTCCGCTGCGATTCCTGGGACGACGAACTCGACCGGCTCGCCGCCGCGCTGACCGCCTGGCGCGAGGAGATCGTCACGGGCAACGGCGGCGCCGGCCCGCGCCGTGACCCGCGCGGCAGCATCGCCGTGTGCGTCGCGGAACGGGACATGGTCAGCCAGGTGATGTTCCACCTGGCCACCAAGGCGGGCATCACCGTCGCCGAACTCACCAAGGACGGGCCCAAGGGGGACGGTGAGGTGCACGTCGGCACGATGCACCGTTTCAAAGGCCTCGAATACCAGAAGCTGGCCATCGTCGGCGCCCGCGACGGGGTCATCCCCCGCACGGAGGTCATCGAGCGCTACCGCGCCACCGACCCCCAGCGCTGCGCACGCGAGGAGCTCAGGGCACGCTCGCTGCTCTTCGTGGCCGCGACCCGCGCCCGCGACGCCCTCCGCATCAGCTGGCACGACAAGCCGAGCCCGTACCTGCCGGTCTGAGCCTCATCACGACCCTGCAAGCGGGCCAGCGTTCGTCGGCGTGACGTACGAACGCGGTCCGCTTGCGAAAGACGGAGGGTGGGTTGAGCCCGGGGTGCTCAACATCGACCTCCTCGCATGTTCACCGATGTCACCATCGCTGAAACCGGCCGCCTCGTCCGGCCAGACCGCAGCGTAGATTTCCAGCTGGTCACCGTCAGCATGGGTCAGCCAGAGGTCAAGCGGCTTCTACCCGCTGTCAAACACCGCTCAGGCGTTCTCGTCATGGATCCGCGCACCCAGATCCTCCGCCCACTCCAGCGCCCAGGCCTTGAGTTCTTCGATCTGCCGGGAGGTGAGCCCGTACGCGGTGTAGTCCTCGTCCTCGTACCAGTCCGCGCCGATGAGCCGGTCCCGGAGGTCTTCGAGGCTGAACTCGTCGTGGGCACGACGGCGGCCCAGGGATTCGAGGTCGGCGGTGGAGCAGTGACGGGAGGCGGCCTGGACGTCGATGAGGTCGCGGACGGTGCCCCGGTCGGCGAGGGCACGGACCTTGGTGCCGATCACGTCGTCGAGGGAGAGGACGGGGCCGTAGGGGGTCTGGGCCGGCGGGGCCCAGAATGCCTCCTTGAGGACGTCGACCTCGCACTCCTCGCCGGTGTCCGGATCGGTGACGAGGAACCGGCCGCTGAGCGGATCGGTCTGGACGTGCGTGGTCCGCCATCCGCGCGCACTGAGGCCTGCGGTGAGTGAGGCGACGATCTCCTGCATCGGGGCGGGGTTCTCGGTGGCGACGTCGAGGTCACGGCTGAATCGTTCGACAAGGCCGTGGGCCTGCACGGCGTATCCGCCGGTGAGGACCAGAGGGTAGGGGGAGCCGAGGTCGAGGATGTCGGCGAGGAGACGCTCGTGAAGCGGAGTGAGCTTCACGCGGCGGTCGTGTCGGCCGGAGCGGTGCGGAGCAGCTCGGGGAAGGCATCCTCCCAGACCTCGCGGATGTAGGGGCTGATCAAACGCCGCAGCACGGGCCACTGCTCGGTGAGCAGCCGGTGGTGCAGGAGGGCCACCAGGTCCTCACGCAGTCCTTCGGCGAGGACGGTCCGGTAGAGCGTCATGCGGGACTTCGGACGGTCCAGACTGTAGCTCGTCCGCCCGGACCAGACGATGTGGAGCGGCAGGTCCACGTTGCCCTCGACGGGGCCGGCCAGCTCCTGCAATCGCTCGGGCAGTCGGCTGCGGTAGCGGTCCCGCAGCACCTCGGCGCGGGGGGCGGTGGTCGTCGTGTCCATGCATCCAGTATCGCTGCTGGGAGGCGGCGGCATGGTGGATACGGGACTCCTCTGTCATACGTACGGGTCGGGCGCCGCCCGCCCCTCCCTCGGACGTCTCACCCCGTGGGCGCCTAGCGGAACATGACCTACCCTTGCAGCCCCCGGTGGCGCGGCAACCGGCCGCCCTGCCGACCCAGGGCCAGCTCCGCTCGCGAGCGTGGATGATCATGACACAGCAGGTCACGCGGAGGATCGCCCCGGTGGAGTCGGCTTCGGTCTCAGTGTCGGGAATGACGAAGGTGTCGAAGCCGAGGCCCATGCCGCGGAAGAACCGACGAGTCACGCAGCGAACCTCCCAAAGCGGGACCAGGCGCCTGTGTCCAGGCCTCCCTCTCGCGGTGGCCACCAGGTCAGCAAGCTGGGACGCTCGCCCGCGCGCTGCTGACCATTTGCTGACCTGAGCGACCCGATCAGGCGTCTGACCTGCACAAACACCCAAATGTTAGATTTTGGACTTGAACAGAGTACGCAGCACTTTGGACTCCCGGAAGACGGCTCCCTGCCGGCTTTCTGCAGGTCAGGGGCGTTGTTCACTGTACACCGACACTCCTCGCACTCGAAGACTCCGAGGAACATCGATCCCTCTTGGGCAAGAAGGCTCCCCACCTGCGCTTCCGCGTGGAATCCGGCTGTTGTGCCGTCGCCGCCCAAGGACCCGCTCGAGCACCTGCCTCGGAGTACGCGAGGCCTCATGCTGACCAGGCGCTGATTTACCTGACGATGTGCCGGGTAAGCACTTCGTTGAGCGCGGAGCCATCCTCTGCATCGACCTGGAAGTCGTTCGACGAACCCGTCAGCCCGGGGCTTCATCCGGCCCCAGAGCATCAGGCGGTCGAGTGGACCCGCCACTGGCTGCCCCACCGTCGCCTGTGGAGCACTGAGTGGATTCAAGCGGTCGCCGCGACACCTTGATCACGGAGGTGTCGTGTGGGAAGACCACCAAGTTGGGCGGCGAGGTCGACGGGGCGTCCGGTGATGCGGTCGCCGGGCCGACCTCCGATCCGTCGAGATGCGGCACGGGCTTTCCGGGCGAAGATCGCTGAGGGGATGGGCAGCGAGGACGCGGCGGTCTCCTGCGGCGCATCCCCAGTGGTGGGCTCGCGGTGGTTCCGTGAGCGTGGCGGCATGCCGTCGATCCGGCTCGGCCCGCTCTCGGGCCGGTACCCGTCCTTCACCGAACGCGAGGAGATCGCGCTGCTCAACGCCCAGGGCGAAGGCGTACGCGAGAGCGCACGCCGGCTGGGCAGAGACCCGTCGACCGTCTCACGGGAACTGCGGCGCAACGTTGTCACGCGTGGCGGACAGCTCAGCTACCGGGCTTCGACCGCGCAGTGGAAGGCGGAGCTGATGGCGCGGCGTCCGAAGACGCCGAAGCTGGTGGCCGACGAGCGGCTGCGTGAGTACGTGCGGGAACGGCTCGCCGGTGAGGTCTGCCGTCCGGACGGAACAACGGTCGCGGGGCCGCAGGCATCGCCGTGGAAGGGGCGCGACGAGCCCCGGTGTCAGGACCGCCGGTGGGCGCTGTCGTGGAGTCCCGAGCAGATCGCGAACCGGCTCGAAGCCGACTTCCCCGATTGATGAGTCCACGCGCATCTCGCACGAGGCGATCCACCAGGCCCTCTGCGTCCAGGGGCGCGGGGCGCTCAAGCGCGAGCTGGTCGCCTGCCTGCGCACCGGGCGGGCGCTGCGGGTTCCCCGGGCCCGCTCCCGACAGCGGGCGAGTGGGCACATCACACCCGAGGTGGTGATCAGCCGGCGCCCGCCGAGGCCGAGGACCGCGCGGTCCCGGGTCACGGGGAAGGCAACCTCATCATCGGCACCGGCAAGTCCGCGATCGGCACGCTGGTGGAGCGCACGACCAGGTTCACCATGCTGCTGCACCTGCCCCGGATGAAAGGCTTCGGCGTCGGGCCCCGGACGAAGAACGGACCGGCGCCGGCCGGCCTGGGCGCCGAAGCCGTCGGGGACGCGATCGCCACCACGATCACCACGCCGCCCGAGCAGTTGCGCCGCTCGCTGACCTGGGACCGCGGCAAGGAGCTGGCCCACCACGCCCGGCTCCGCATCGGCACAGGGCTGCAGGTCTACCTCGCCGACCCGCGCAGTCCCTGGCATCGGGGCACGGACGAGAACACCAACGGCCTGCTGCGGCAGTACTTCCCCAAGGGAACCGACCTGTCCCGATGGGATCCCGGTGAGCTTCAGGCCGTCGCTCACGCCCCTAACACCGGACCCCGCAAAACCCTCGGCTGGAAGACACCGGCCGAAGCCCTCAACAAACACCTGCTATCGACTCAGGACCCCGGTGTTGCGTCGACCGGTTGACTCCGGGGACAATGCCGTGGTCTTTGCGGAGCAAGCCCTGGCTGCGTCCGGTGGTGCAACTGGTTCGGCTCTTTGTGGCGCCGAACCGAGATGCGGTCTACGACCGGTGTGTTGCCGCAGCCCTCGATGGGGCCTCGACTCCGGATGTCGGGCACGCGGGACACTGGATCCTGGGGATCCGGGAACGGACGTCTCGTGGTCACGAAGACCTGTCCGCCGCGGTTCGAGGCGGACGTGTCCAGACGGTGCGGCACTGCTTCGTGCAGCCTGCCCCGTACGCCCGCCCTGGACCGGATCAGGAACCGGCGGTGGACGGTCGATGGAACCGCGCCGAACCGGCGCTCCCCCGCCGAACGACACGCTGCAGCGTCTGCCCCTCCTTGCTCGGTCAGCCGGCGAACCCTCACCCGGGATGCCGCACCACCCCCTGGAAGTCCGTCAGGGCAGGGTGCCCAGATGGGTCCCCTGCCCTGACGGAGCCCGGCCGGCCAGGCGGCGGGTTACCGGCGCCCGGCAAAGGCCGGTGCCGTGCGCGGCGCTTCCCGGCTCAGCCGAAGTTCACGTCGCTGCACCACATGTAGGCCTGGTCGAGGTGCGAGGCCTGCCAGATCACGAACAGGATGTGGTGTCCGGTGTAGCCGGAGGTCTGAACGGGGAACGTGATGTCCTGCGCCGGGGCGAAGCGGCCGGTCTGCGTGATGAAGTCGAGGTTGCCCCAGCCCAGGGTCTGGGTCTTGGGGTCGAAGCCCTGCTTGCTCACGTAGACCTTGAAGTAGTCGGCACCGTGGGACGCCTGGTCGTACAGGTGGACCGAGAAGTTGTTGCCGACGGTGGTGGTCTTCCACGGCCCGGGCTTGTTGAGGCTGGCGTTCCTCGAGATGTTGTTGCTGCAGAGCGTCCCGTCGGGGGTCCGCGCCTGGAACTGGCCTCCGAGGCCGTCGCGGAGCGCGCTCATCCAGTTCCACATGGTGTCGGGGTTGGCCTGGAAGGCCTGCCAGCACATGGGGTCCTGGGTCTGCATGGCCGGGTTCGTGTGGTTGCTGCCCCACGTCTTCCAGCACTGGTACGCGCGGGTGGCGGGGCCGACGACGGTGCCGTGGGCCTGGGCGGGGGCCGACCAGGTCAGTGCGCCGACGACCACGGCGAACAGCATGACGAGCGCCTGGAGAGGCCGGCGGAGGGACGGCCGCGAACGCCCGGTTAACGAACTCTGGGTGCGCATGTGGGGGGAACTCCTTCCAGTTGCAAGGCTGTAATGGGAGCGCTCCCAACAGTACGACTGCCGAGTGAAATGTCAATGAAACAAACGGAGTTGATCACAGGGGCGGGTGGCGAGCGGGGAATCTGCCGTGAACCGGGAGTCGGAACGGTTCCCGGACCGGAAAGCGAGGGTGCGGCCCGACCGCACTGGAACATGGATGCCGGAGCGGGGGAAGCCGCCGGCGACGCGGATCGGCCTCGGTGCGTTCCCGCTCACCCGGGCGCCGCCGCGGCTCCGAAACACTCGCGGACCAGGTGCCGGAACACTTCCCGGTGGAACAGGCCGGAACACCGTCGCTTCACCGTGGTGGGACACGACTGCGGCGCCCTCGTCGGATTCCGCCTGGCGCCGGCTCACCCCGAGGCGGTGGGCCACTTGGTGAACACCGGCGGCCGGGGCGCGTGTTCGTGCGCCGAGGTCCCATGCCGTGCCTCGCGGCGGACACGGTCGCGCCCCCGGGCATCCATACGGGACGGAGGCCTCGGGGGCGTGGAACGCGGAGGACCGGCGGGGCGGTTCGGTCAGCCGGCGTCGCTCGTCCCTCAGGCGCGACGCGAGCCGCGCCGGTGTCCAGTGGGGACGGGCGGCGATACGGGCGAGCGATACGGACGGCGAGCGGAAGCCGGCCGCACAGCGCGACGACCTCGGCGGCCCGGTCGGACGGCCAGGACGCCGGCGCCGTCCGGGTGTCCGCCGGGGACGTCGTCGGCCCGGACGCCAAGCCGGGCCCAGCGTACTCGCGGGTGCCCATCGTGCCGTGTCCGGACTGCATGCGCATGCAGTGCTGCGGCAGTACCCTGTCGATCATCCGGCGGGCCCGCCCTCGGTGACCCGCTCCGTCGGCCACCACTTCTCCATCCGCGTGCGGAGGCCGGGGCCGGACAGCGTCTCGGTCACGGTGTCACCAGCTGTCGGCGGCCGCCAGCGGCTCGCCGTAGTCGCGCGTCCGCGATGCCTGCTGCAGGTCCGACTCGACCATCATCTGCATCAGTTCCTCGAACTTCACCGTGGGTGCCCAGTCCAGCGCGGCCCGGGCCATGCTGGAGTCGGCGCACAGCGTCTCCACTTCGGCCGGGCGGACCAGCGACGGGTCGACCACGACGTGGTCCTCCCAGTTGAGGCCCACGGCGTCGAAGGCGATCCGTGCCGCGTCGCGGACCGCGTGCATCACACCGGTCCCGATCACGTAGTCCCCGGCTCGTCCTGCTGGAGCATCAGGTGCATCGCCTTGACGTAGTCACCGGCGAAGCCCCAGTCACGCACCGCATCGAGGTTGCCCAGCGCCAGTTTGTCCTGCAGTCCCAGCTTGATCTGCGCGATGGCCAGTGAGATCTTCCTGGTCACGAACTCGGCACCGCGGCGCGGGGACTCGTGATTGACAGGATTCCGGAGACACCGTACATGTCGAACGACTCACGGTGGTTACGCGTGATGAAGTGGCCATAGGCCTTGGCCACCCCGTACGGGCTACGGGGTGGAACTGAGTCGACTCACTCTGTGGAGTCTCCGCGACCTTGCCGGACATCTCCGAGGACGAAGCCTGGTAGAACCGGATCCCACCGGATCGGGTCGACCTGGACGTGTTCACTCCATTCACCATTCGAATGGCCTCCAGCATGCGCAGCACGCCGGCCGCGCGACAAGCTCAGGCACCTGACGGACCGGGGCCGGCTGCACCGCCGATCACGTCCCTGACCGGCACGAGCAGCCCGTCCACGGCCCACGCCAGCCTTGTGACCCGCAACTTCAGGTTGAAGACCTCTCATTGGGCATGTGGGCCTTCTGCTCGGTGACGGGCGACGGCGGGTTGTGCGGGGCGGCTCGCACGCGGACCGGGTCCGTGTCGTCGTCCCCTCCCCTCGGCGGTGAGCCGACCGGCGGTTCGGGGTCGTTCCCGGCTGGGGCCGCTGGGCCGCCTTCGTGACGTGGTCCTGGGGGCGGTGGTGCGTACGCGTGATCGGGCGGCCGGCTCCTGCGGGCGCTCCTCGCTGCGGGCGAACCCGGCGCCGGTGCCCGGGCTGTCGCGGCTTCCCGCGTTCCCCGGCCCTTCCGCCGGCCGGGTCCGGGGGTGTCGGCGCACCAGGAGGGCACGGCCGGGCCGCTGCCGCCGGGAGTGGACCTCACCGCCTGCCGCATCGTCCGGAAGGCCCCGGGCAGGGGGGCCGAGCCCGGGGCACCGGTAACGCTCAGGCACGCCTCGTCCGGAACCGCGATCGCGTGGCCATCACCGTATCCGGAGGGAGTCCTCCTGGGGGAGGTGCTCGTCGGCGAGCGTCGAGCGGGTCGCGTGCAACGACGCCAGGAGCTGCAGCCGGTCCGCGTCGACGCTGCCCGGTTCGGCGGTGTAGACCAGCATGAAGGGCCCGGGTCCGCCGGGCAGTGGGTAGGTGTCCCAGTCCAGGACGATGTCGCCGATTCCGGGGACCCGGAAGGTCTTGGTCCCGCTGACCGACGCCCGTACGTCGTGCCGGGCCCACAGCCGCCGGAACTCCGCGCTGCGGATGCTCAGTTCGCCGACGACCGCGGTGGCGCGCGGGTGGGTGGGGTCGGTGGCGACGGCGGCGCGCATCATGCCGACGTAGTCCAGAGCCTGCCGCTCCCAGTCCGGGCAGCTCCGCTCACCGGTCAGCGTGTCGTCGAACAGCAGCAGGAGCATGTTGAGCCGGTGGGGCGGGTGGGCGTCCGGGCTGCCGAGCAGCGCCTCCGCCATCGGGTTCCAGGCGAGCAGGTCCAGGTGGCGGCCGAGCACGACCGCCGGGGTGCCCATCACCCGCAGCAGCCGGCGCGTACTGTCCGGAACCCTCTCGGGAGCGCGGTCCACACGGACCGGCACGGGCCGGCGGGCGGCGCGGGCCAGGGTGAACAGGTGCCGGCGCTCCTCGTCGTCGAGGCCGAGCGCCCCGGCGAGCGCGTCCAGGACGTCGTCGGACGGCCGTACCTCCCGGCCCTGCTCCATCCGCTGGTAGTAATCGGTGCTCAGCCCGGCCAGCAGGGCCAGTTCCTCGCGCCGCAGCCCGGCGACCTTGCGCCGGCCACCCGGCTCCAGGCCGACGTCGCGGGGGCGCAGCCGGCTGCGCCGGGCACGCAGGAAGTCTCCCAGTTCACGGGCGTACGGATGGGTCATGCCGCAAGTGTGCCGCCCGGCCGGGCGCCCAGGGTAGGTCCCGCAGACCCAGGAAGGCGGGAGCGACCGAACCGGCTCGCGTTGCCCCTAGCGTCGACAGTCCACTCCACCGACACCTCCAGGAGCAGCAGATGACCGGATGGACCGCCGACCGCATCCCCGACCAGCACGGCCGGACCGCCGTCGTGACCGGCGCGAACTCGGGCCTCGGCCTGGTCACCGCCGCCGAGCTGGCCCGCCACGGCGCCCGTGTCGTGCTCGCCGTCCGCGACACCGCCGCCGGACGGGAGGCCGCCCATCGGATCGGCGGCGACACCGAGGTGCGCGAGCTGGACCTGGCCTCCCTCGATTCGGTGCGCGCGTTCGCCGCGAAGCTGGCCGCCGACCACCCGGTGATCCACCTGCTGGTCAACAACGCCGGCCTGGTCCTGCTCGGCCCGCGCCGCACCTCCGCCGACGGCTTCGAGCTGCACCTCGCCACCAACATGCTGGGCCACTTCGCGCTGACCGGCCTGCTGCTGGACAACCTGGCCGCGGCGCGGCGGGCCCGCGTGGTCAGTCTCAGCTCGATCACCCACAGGAACGCGCACCTCGACTTCGACGACCTGATGTTCGAACGCGGCTACCGGGCCGCTTCCGCCTACGGCCGGTCCAAGCTCGCCACCACGGTCTTCGGCATCGAGCTGGAGCGACGCCTGCGCGCCGCCGGATCGCCGGTCGTCAGTGTGCTGGCCCATCCCGGTCTCACCCGTACCAACCTGACACCGCGTGCGTGGGAGCACCGGGGCCGGCTCGGGCGGATGGCCGCGCGGTTGGGTCTGCTGGTCACCCAGCCGGTGGAGCAGGGAGCGCTGCCTCAGCTGCACGCCGCGACCGAGCCCGGTGTGGAGGGCGGCCAGTTCTTCGGGCCGTCCGGGCTCTGGGAGACCCGGGGCCGGGTCGCCGAGGCCCGGCTCGGCCGGGAGGCAGCCGATCCGGTCGTCGGCAGGCGGCTTTGGGCTGCGGCCGAGGACCTGACCGGCGTCACCTGCCTGTGACGCCGCAGCAGGCGATGAACCGGTCACCCACGGCCCCCGGCGGAGCTTTCGAAACAGCGGCTCGGCCGCTTCGGCAGGAGGACCTCGACGCGGGTGTTGCAGCCGGCGGCCGGACCGTCGCCCGCGTTCCGGTGGCGGAAGCGGTCACGGCCGCAGTCCTCGCGGGACTCGCCGCCAGGGGCGGGTCCGTACGGTGAGCGGTGTGACCCCCGAGCCGGAAACAGCAGTCGACGACCGACGTGACGAGTGAGATCGAGGCCGGGGAGCAGGTCAAGGCGTTCCTCGCTGCACACCGGCGCGCGTCCGACTCGAAGGCCGCGAGGAACAGCGGTTCACCCCGGGAAGCGGCCCGCCTGCCTGTGCTTCCGTGTGAACGAGGACGCCACGGCATCGCCGGCCAGGCGTCTGTTCGGGCAACCGAACCGGAATGAGCGGGACTGATGCCGGTCGGGTGCCGGCATGACCGACGGGACATTCGGACACAGGGAACGTGAGGGACGACGGTGCCCCTGGCGGTGGTCCTGCCGAGGGATCCCGCGCCGTCCGCCCGGCCGACGGCGGTACGCCCCCGTTCGGCGCCTCCCGCGGACCGGCTCACCGGTCACGGCCCGCCGCGGCGGCCGCACCGATGGCGGCACGGAAGACGGACGCCGACGAGTTCAGCCCTCTCCGTCGTGCCCGGCCTTTTCCGTCATGCCCGGTGTCCGGGGACTGCCGGCCGAGCGGGTGCGCGTCCAGGGGCCGGGTCGATCGTCTCCCCAGGTGAGTCCGCCTTGCGGGAGTTTGCGAACAGGTGTGCGGTGGCGTGATCCCGCCGGTCGGCGGCCGGTGCGGCGGCGTCCTTCCCCCCGACGACCGGACTCTGGAACTCACTTGCGTCACACAGGCGTTGACAGGCGCGAGGCTGCGGCGAGGGAGGGCACGGTGACTCGGGAGCACACGCGGGATCCCTGGCGGTTGCTGCTGGTCGAGGACGACCGGGAGCTGGTGGAGCTGCTCACCGAGGTGCTGCGGGACGAGGGGTACGCGGTGGACGTCGCGACCGACGGGCAGCGGGGCCTGCACCTCGGCCTCACCCGCACGTACGACGTGCTCGTCATCGACCGGCGGCTGCCGGTGCTGGACGGTCTCGACCTGCTGCGCCGGCTGCGGTCCCGTCCGGTGCGTTCGCCGGTGCTGCTGCTGACCGGGATGGGCGGCGTGCCCGACCGGGTGGACGGTCTGGACGCCGGCGCCGACGACTATCTGGTCAAACCCTTCGACCTGGACGAACTCACCGCCCGTTTAAGGGCGTTGTGCAGACGCTCACTGGACGCGACCGACGTGTTGCGGATCGGCGCCGGCCATCTGCACGTCGGACGCCGGGAGGTGGTGCTGGCGGACGGCGGGCGGATCGCCCTGGCCGCGCGGGAGTTCGCGCTGCTGTGGGCGCTGGCCACCCGCCCCGACGCGGTGTACTCCCGGGCGGAGCTGCGCCGGATCGTCTTCGAGGAGGCGCACGCGCCGTCCATCGTCGACACCTACGTGTACTACCTGCGCCGCAAGCTCGGCCGCGGGGCGGTACGCACGGTCCGCGGAGTCGGTTACCGGCTGGGGGCGTTGTGAGGGAGCCGGGGCGGGCCGGGGACGTGGCGGTGCGCCGGGCCCGGCGGCGGATCATCTGGACCACCGGCGCCCTCATCACCCTGCTGATCACCGTCGTCGGCGGGGTCGCGTACACCGTGATGACGCACGCACAGGACGACCAGGTGCGCCGTGAGGTGCGCTACGGCGCCGCGTACGGCGACCTGTCACGACCTCCCGGGTGCATGTGGCTGTACGGCCCGGGTGCGGCAACGCTGCCGAACGCGCCGACCGGGTTCCCGTTGCGCGCCGACCTGGACCGGGTGCGGCTGACCCGCGCGCCGGTCGAGCGCACGGTGCGGCGTGCGGACACCGCCTATCTGGTGCGGACGCAGGTCAGGGGCGACGGCGACGTGGTGCAGGCCGTGTTCGACCTGCGTTTCCAGCTCGCCGACCGCAGCCACCTGTGGTTCGCGCTGGGCGTGGCCGAGGCGGTGGGGCTGGCCGCCGCGGCCGTCACCGGCACGGTCCTCGGGCGTCGGGCGGTGGCGCCGCTGGCCGAGGCACTGGCCCGGCAGCGGCGGTTCGTCGCGGACGCCAGCCACGAGCTGCGCACACCGATCACCCGTGTGCACACGCGGGCGCAGGTGCTGGCGCGCCGGGCGGCGGAAGGGCTGCCGGCGGCGCACCGGGAGGGCCTGGCGCTGCTGGTCACCTCCCTCGGGCGGCTCGGCGAGGTGCTGGACGACCTGCTGTCGTCGGCGACCCTCACGGCCGGGCAGACGTGGCGGGCGACGCGGCGCCGGGTGGATCTGGTGGCGCTGGCCCGTTCGGCTGTCGCCGACGAGGCGGAACGCGTCCGGGAGCGCGGGCTGACCGTCCGCGTGGACGGGCCGTCGCACCCGCTGTGGGTCGACGGGGTCGCGTCCGCCCTGCGCCGGGCGGTCGGAGAGCTGCTGGCCAACGCCATCGCCCACACCCCGCCGGGCGGCCGGATCGAGGTGGCGCTGTCCCGATCGGGCACGACGGTGGTGCTGGTGGTCACGGACACCGGGACCGGTTTCGACACCGGTGAGGCCGAGCGGCTGTTCCGCCGGTTCCACCGGGGTGGCGGCGGCCGGTACGGGCTGGGGCTGGCCCTGCTGCGGGAGGTCGTCACGAGCCACGGGGGCACGGTCGTGGCGGCGGGCCGGCCGGGGCGCGGCGCGCGGTTCACCCTCCGGCTGCCGCAGAGCGCGCCGTCGCCCCCGGCGGTCGCGGACCGCGCGGTCAGGGCATGGCGTGGGTGACGAGCACCCGTGCCGCCGTCCGGACGTCCGCGTCCAGCGGCCGGTCCGGGTCGACCGGGGCGATCGCGGCACCGAGGGCGTCGAGGAGGGCGGCGCACCGGGGCGCGGTGGGCCGCCTGGCGCCGACGTGGACGGCCTGGCGCAGGCCGAGGGCGAGGGAGCCGCACAGCAGGCCGAGCAGTTCGGCCATGTCGTGGGCGCGCAGGGCGGCCTGGGTGCCGAACGGGACGACGTCCTGGTTGTGGAGGTTGGTCGGCAGGCTCTGCATGGCGGCGGGGGTCGCGCAGCGGCGGATCTCCGCGACGAAGGCGGTGGTCGCCAGTTGCACGCCCTGCAGGCCGTGCTGGGCGCCGGGTTCGGTGGCGAGCATGGGCGGGAGGCCGCCGTTGCGGGCCGGGTCCACCAGCAGGTCGAGCTGGCGTTCGGCGAGGTTGCCGAGCTGTGCGGTGACGGAGGCGAGCAGGTCGGCGGCGAACGCCGCGGGCTGCCCGAAGAAGTTCCCGCCGTGCACCGCCCTTCCCTCCCCCGGGTCCGCGTCCGGGTCCGCGGCGTCCTCCGCGCCGGGGAGGAACAGCGGGTTGTCGCTGACCCCGGCCAGGTCCGCGGCGACCACCGCGTCGACGTAGCGCAGCGCGTCCTCGGCGGCGCCGAGCAGCTGCGGGGAGCAGCGGATGCTGTACGGCTCCTGCAGCGGGCGGCCGCCGGACGGCACGGTGCCGGCCAGGTGGCGCCGCATGCGGGCGCCCGTGTCGGCGACGCCGGGGTGGCCGTAGGCGCGCAGCAGGCCTGCGTCGAGGAAGCCGGGGTCGCAGCCGAGCAGGTCGGCCAGCAGGCAGGTCAGGGCGGTGAGCGCGCGGTGGGCGGCGCGGACGGCGTCGTGGGCCAGGGCCAGGGCCGCGGTGGTGACGGAGGTGCCGTTGACGAGCGCGAGGGCGTCGCGGCCGTCCAGGGCGAGAGGGCGCAGTCCGGTGGCGGCGAGCGCCTCGGCGGCGGGCATGCGGTGGCCGTCCGCGTAGGCGTGCCCCCGGCCGCGGAGCGCCTGGGCGGCGTAGGCGAGCGGGATGAGGTCGCCGCTGGCGCCGACGGATCCGTGGCGCGGCACGGCGGGCGAGAACGTCGTGGCGAACATCTCCGCCAGCCGTTCGACGACCTCGGCGGAGACCCCGGACAGGCCCTGGGCGAGGGACCGGGCGCGCACCAGCAGGGCGGCGCGGACGATGCCGTGCGGCAGGTCGGGGCCCTGGCCGGCGCCGAGGTGGGCGAGGGTGTTGTCGCACTGGTCGGCCTCGTCGGCCCGTCCGGCGAAGCCGGCGAGGGCGCCGAAACCGGTGGTGGCGCCGTAGATCGGCCGTCCCCCGGCGGTGCCGTCGCCGTCGCGCAGGGCGCGGAAGAGGCGGCGCCCGCGGTCCAGCCGGGCACGGGCCGCGTCGTCCACGGTGACGGTCAGCGGCCCGGCCGCGCGGCGCAGGGCGGCGGGATCGAGGGGTCCGGTGAGCGGGACGGTGTCCGTGGTGGTCAGCACGTCCCGAACGGTAGGCGGGGAATCTCAGAGCGCTCTGAGATCCGCTGGATAGCTTCCGGGCCATGGCGCACGACTACCTGATCATCGGAGCGGGGCCCGCGGGACTTCAGCTCGCCGCCTTCCTGGAGCGCGACGGTGCGGATTACGTGGTTCTGGAGCGCGGCAGCGGTCCGGGCGCGTTCTTCACACGGTTCCCCCGGCACCGCACACTCATCTCGATCAACAAGGTGCACACCGGATACGAGGATCCGGAGCTGCGGCTGCGGATGGACTGGAACTCCCTGCTGAGCGACGATCCCGAGCTGCTGTTCACCCGGTACAGCCGGCGCTACTTCCCGGCGGCCGACGACATGGTCCGCTATCTGACGGACTTCGCGGACCGCACCGGCGTCCGGGTGCGGTACGGCACCGCCGTGGAGCGGGTCTCCCGCGACGCCGGCGGGTTCACCGTGACCGACGCCGCCGGGGGGACCTGGCGGGCGCGGCGCGTGGTGGTGGCCACCGGGGTGCCGCTGCCGAACCTGCCGCCGATCCCCGGCATCGAACTGGCCGAACGCTACGACACGTTCGACCCCGACCCGGAGTCCTTCACCGACCAGCGGGTGCTGGTGATCGGACGGGGCAACTCCGCCTTCGAGACGGCCGACAGCCTGATGGAGACCGCGGCCGTCATCCACCTGGTCGGCTCCGGTTCGCTGCGCATGGCCTGGCAGACGCACTACGTGGGCCATCTGCGGGCGGTGAACAACAACTTCCTGGACAGCTACCAGCTCAAGTCCCAGAACGCCCTGCTGGACGGGCGGGTGCTGGAGATCCGGCGGGACGGGGACGGCTTCCGCGTGCCGGTGGCCTTCGAACGGGCCGACGAGGTGGTGAAGGACCTGCGCTACGACCGGGTGATCGTCGCGACCGGGTTCCGGTTCGACGCGTCGGTCTTCGACGGCGGCTGCACGCCCGAGACGGTGGTCGACGGCCGGTTCCCCGCCGTGACGGCCGTCGGCGAGTCGGTGAACGTGCCGGAGCTGTACTTCGCCGGGACGCTGACGCAGGGCCGCGACTTCAAGAAGTCCACCACCGGTTTCGTGCACGGCTTCCGCTACTCGGTCCGCGCCCTGCACCGGGAGCTGCGCCGGCGCCACCACGGCGAGCCCTGGCCGGTGACGGAGCTGGGCGGGGACACCGAGGCGGCCGTCGACCGGATCATCGAGCGGGTCAACCGGTCCTCCGCGCTGTGGCAGCAGTTCGGTGTCCTCGGCGACCTGCTGCTGCTCGCCCCGGACGGCACGATGCGCTACGCCGAGGAGGTCCCGGTGGGACACGTGCCGGGGGCGGTGCGCGCCGGGGACTTCGGGGAGGAGGCCGCCCACGCGGTGATCACCCTGGAGTACGGGGCCGACCACGACCGGGTGGACCCGTTCGACGTGTCGGCGGGCCGCCCCTCGCAGCGGGACGCGACCGGGCTCGACGGCCGCTATCTGCATCCGGTGCTGCGCTGGTACCGCGACGGGGAGTACGCCGCCGAGCACCACCTGACGGAGAACCTGGAGAACGAGTGGGACAGCGAGGACGTGCACCGGGCCCCGCTGCGCGCGTTCCTCGCCGCCCGGTGCGGCCCGGCCGCGCCGGTGGCGCCATGACGCTGCACGCGCTGCACGAGCAGGCCCGCCGGACCCTGGACCCGGCGCACTACGACTACGCGGCGGGCGGCGCGGGCGAGGAACGCGTCCTGGCCGACAACGAGCGCGCGTTCGACCGGTACGCGCTGTTGCCGCGGGTGCTGCGCGGCAACGAGCGGCGGGACACGTCCGTCGACCTGCCGGGCGCCCGCCGGGCGGGTCCGGTGCTGGTCGCGCCGACCGCCTTCCACCGACTGATGCACCCGGACGGCGAGCGGGCCACGGCCCGGGCCGCGGCGGCGGAGGGCGCCGTCCTGGTGACGGGCACGGCCGCGACCGTCGCGGTCGGCGAGGTGGTCGCGGCGGCCCGTCGGGCGGCGGCCGGCGCGGCCGTGTGGTTCCAGCTCTCGATGCACCCGCGCCGCGAGGTCACCGAGGCGCTGGTGCGGCGGGCGGAGGGGGCGGGCTGCACGGCGCTGGTGGTCACCGTCGACGCGCCGGTGTTCGGCCGGCGCCCCCGGGACCTGCGCAACGGGTTCACCGACCTGCCGCCCGGCTACGCCGCCGAGAACATGCGGGACCTGCCCGGCGCCCCGCCGGGCGGGCTCACCGACATTCCCATGTCCCCGGCCCTGTCCTGGCGGGACTTCGACGCGCTGTCGGCCGCGACGGCGCTGCCCGTGCTGGTCAAGGGGGTCCTGCATCCGGCGGACGCGCTGCTGGCCGTCGCGCACGGGGCGGCCGGGATCGTCGTCTCCAACCACGGCGGACGCCAGTGCGACACCGTGCCGGCCGCCGTGGACTGCCTGCCGGCCGTCGCCGAGGCGGTCGGGGGCCGGGTGCCGGTGCTGCTCGACGGCGGGGTGCGCCGGGGCGGGGACGTGGCCGTCGCGCTCGCGCTGGGCGCGGCGGCGGTCGGGGTGGGCCGTCCGGTGCTGTGGGGGCTGGCCGCCGACGGCGAGGCGGGGGTGCGGCGGGTCCTCGCGGAGCTGCGCGACGACTACGACCACACGCTGGCGCTGTGCGGAGGCGGCCGCAACGCCGACCTGACGCGGGACATGGTGGTCCGAAGGGGCGGGACGTGGTGAGCGGCGGGCGGAAACCGGACACGTGGTGGCTGCCGCGCGGTGTGGTGGCGCTGCGGGTGCGCCTCTTCGAGAAGGTGAACGGCGACCGGGCGGTGACGCTGCCCAACGCGGCGTACGGCCCGGAGGTGTTCGAACGGGTGTACGCTCATCCGGCCGCGAACGGCCGCAGTGCCGGGGCGGGGCTGTCCGACCTGTTCTGGTACTGGCTGTCGCCGGGGCCCGAGGTGCACCAAGAGCATCTGGAACCCGGCCCGCGCTACGAGGACGTGGCCGCCGCGACCCGGCGCATCCTCGCCGGCGGCTCGGCGGACCTGGCGGCGGCGGCCGGCCGCGCGGTCGCCGGCGTCCTGGACGCGCTGCCCGCGGACCGGATCAGCCTGGTGCGGCTGCGCGACCTGGTGATGCCCGCTTGGGCGGAGTTCTGCTACGGGCTGGTGTTCCGCGAGCCGTGCCCGCCGCACGCCCGGAAACTGATCACCGCGCACGCGCGGGACGTGATCAACGCCCTGAAGTGCACGGGGCTGCGCCATCCGCGGCGCAGGGCGCGGCTGACGGCGTACCTGCGCGAGCGGCTGGCGGCCGGTGACGTGCCGCACCGGCTGCCGGCCTCGCTGTCGCCGCAGGAGCAGGTCTTCTACCTCCAGGGCACGTTCTTCAACACGGCCGTCGTACAGCTCTCGGAGGCGACCGCGCACCTGCTGCTGGCCCTGGCCCGCCACCCGCGGGTGCAGCGGCGGCTCGCGGACGACCCGGGTGACGACCGGTACCTGACGCACGTGCTCGACGAGACGATGCGGCTGTATCCGCTGTTCGGCATCGCGCACCGCATCACCACCGGCGAGATCCCGCTCGACGACCGCACCACGCTGCCGGCCGGCTCGGTGGTGTGCTTCAGCTACCCGGACTACCACGCCACGGGTTACGAGCGGCCGGACGTCTTCGACCCGGACCGCTGGGCGTCGCTGTCCGCCAGGGACGCCCACCACATCCCGTTCGGCGTGGCGGCCAACCGCCCGTGCCCGGCGTGGCGGTTGTCGCCGCTGGTGCTGCGGGCCGCCGTGCGGGAGGTGCTGCGCCGCTTCCGTCTGGACTCGCCGGTCTCGCACACCCGGTCCATCCCGCACCGCGCGCCGTGCCTGCTGATCCCGCACGGGCTGGAGCCCGGGGCGCGCCTGGCGCCGCTGCGGGGCTTCCTGCGGGCGCGCGACGGCGTGGAGGACGTCACCCGGGGTGTGCGGCAGCTCGTGCTCGGCACGGTGATGGTGCTGCACGCCCGCCGGCAGCGGCCGGCCGCACGGTACTTCGAGCAGTTCCCGCCCGGCCGGTGCCCGGTCGTCCACCCCACGGGAGACAGCGCGTGACGCCCTCGGAACTCGCCCCCGCGTTCTTCCTCGCCGTCGTGGTGATCCTGGCCGTCTGCCGGCTCGTCGGGGCGCTGCTGCGACGGGTGGGGCAGCCGCCCGTGGTCGGGGAGATGCTCGCGGGTGTGGTGCTGGGGCCCTCGGTGCTCGGCGCCCTCCTCCCGGACGTCGAGGCGGGCCTGTTCCCCGCGGAGCTGCGGCCGGTCCTGTACGTGGTGGGGCAGATCGGCCTCGTGGCGTTCATGTTCCACGTCGGCTGGGACTTCCGGGTGGACCGGCTGCGCGGTGTCGCCCGGTCGGCCGGGCTGGTCTCCGCGGCGGGGGTGCTGGTGCCGGTGGCGCTCGGGGCGGCGCTGATCGCCAGCGTCGGTGAGTGGACCGGCACCCTGGCGCCGGGGGTGCCTCTGACGGTGTCGGCGCTGTTCGTCGGAGTGGCGCTGGCGGTGACGGCGTTCCCGATGCTCGCGCGGATCATCTCCGAGCGGGGCCTGACCGGGACCCGGTTCGGGTCGCTGGCGCTCGGTGCGGGCGCCGTGGACGACGCGGTCGCGTGGGTGCTGCTCGCGGGTGTCTTCAGCATCTCCGGGGGCAGCGCGGGGCTGGTGTCGCTGGCCGTCGCCGGCGCCCTCGGGCTCGCCGTGGTGCTGGCGGTGGTGGCGCGCCTGCGCGGCCGCGCCGTGCGGCTCGCGGAGCGGGCGGCGCCCGAGAGCCTGCTGCCGGTGCTGGTCGGCGCGTTGTTCCTGGTGGCCTGGTACACCGACGAGATCGGGCTGTACGCGGTGTTCGGCGCGTTCAGCCTCGGGCTGGTCTTCCCGCGGTCGGAGCGGCTCGACCACGCGGTGGAGGCGCTGAAGCCGGTGGGCGCGGTGTTCCTGCCGCTGTTCTTCACCTACTCGGGGCTGAACACGGACTTCGCGCTGCTGGCCTCCGGGCCGGTGCTGCTGCTCACCCTGGGGTGCGTCCTGGTGGCGGTGGCGGGGAAGTTCGGCGCGTGCTGGCTCGCGGCACGGCTGGCCGGGGAGCCGGGGGCGGTGGCGCTGCGGGTGGGGGCGCTGATGAACGCGCGGGGGCTGATGCAGCTCATCGCGCTCAACCTGGGCCTGGCGGCGGGCATCGTGACGCAGGCGCTGTTCAGCGCGCTGGTGGTGGTCGCCGTCGTCACCACCGTGATGGCGACGCCGCTGCTGACGTGGATCGACCGGCGGGAGCGGGCGCGGAGCGGCCCGTCCCGCCCGGCGGCGGTGGCCTCCCCGGACCCGCTGGGCCGCTGAGACGGGGCCGGGCTCCACCGGCGCGCGGGCCGCGCGCCGGTGGAGCCCGGTGGACCGGTCCGGGGGTGCCGCTACCCCCTGGCCGCCAGGGCCCGTTTGTCGGGCTTCCCGGCGGGGGTGAGCGGCACCTCGTCGAGCAGGGTGAGCCGGGCCGGGGCGGTGACCTCGCCCAGCTCGGCCGCCACCAGGGCGCGCAGTTCCCCGAGTCGGGGGACCCGGCCCGGTGCGGGCACCACGAAGGCGTGGACGGCCTCGCCGGTGCCGTCGTCGGGGACGGCGACGACGTACGCCTCCGCCACCGCCGGGTGGGTGGCGAGCACCCGCTCGACGGGGCCGGCGTAGTACACCTGGGCGTTGACGATGATCACGTCGCGGGCGCGTCCGGTCAGCCAGAGCCGGCCCTCGCGGTCGAGGTGGCCGATGTCGCGGGTGCGGACCCAGCCGTCGGTGAACACCTCGGCGCTCAGGGCCGGTTCGCCCCAGTAACCGCATCCCTGGGAGGGGGTGCGCACGAAGAGTTCGCCGTCCGTGCCGGGCGGCAGGGGCCGCCCCCCGGCGTCCCGCACCTCCAATTCGACCGGGGGGACGCCCAGCGAGCCCGGTTCGTCGTACGGGGTGGCCATGGAGATCATGCCGGTCTCCGTCTGGCCGTATCCGTGGAAGACGACCGGCCCGAGCACGTCGGCGGCCTCACGCAGCCGACCGGCGCCGATGGGGGAGCCGGAGACCATCAGGGCGCGCAGTGCGCCGAGGTCCACGGGCCGGTCCCGGACGCTCGCGACGAGCTTCGTCAGGCGGGCCACGGTGATGACACTGCCGGTGGCCCGGTGGCGCACCAGGCTGTCGGGGAAGGCCGGGGCGTCCGCGGTGACGAGGGTGCCGCCGGCGGCCAGCGCGAGCAGCCCGTACTCCATCATGACCTGGCTGGCCAGGGTGCCGAAGACGAGGAACCGCTCCAGGCGCGGGGCGAGTTCGCGGATGGCGGGGGGCCAGCGGTCGGGGTGTGCCGCCCAGGCCGCGGTCATCGCGGCGTAGGTCTGGGCGCACGCCTTGGGGACGCCGGTGCTGCCGCTGGTGTGGAGGAGCCGGGCGACGTCCTGCGGGCGGGCCGAGATCCGCGGGCGGCCGCCGTCGTCCTCGGCGGCGAGCAGGTCGTCCAGGGCGAGGACGGTGCCGTGCGGGCCGCCGGCCGTGCCGTCCGGGCGGTCGGTGACGCGGAAGGCGGTGCCGGCGAGCAGATGGTGCCGCTGGCGTGCCGTGAGTCCGGGTCGCACGCCGACGACGCGGGCGCCCACGGCGTGGGCGGCGAGGACGGCGGCGAACGCCTCGGGGCTCACGCCGAGCAGCAGGGCGACGCCGTCGCCGGGGCGGACGCCCCGGGCGCGCAGGCCGTTCGTCGCCCGCCTGACCAGGGCGAGGAGTCGGGATCCGGTGACGACCCGGTCGCCGTGCTCGAAGACGGGGCGGTCGCCCGCCGCGTCGAGGAGGTCGAGGACGGCGCCGGGGAACTGCTCAGCCAAGGCAGGACTTCACGAACGCGGCCAGCGGCTGCCGGTGGACGGCCGGGACGTCCCAGTCGTTCTCCAGGTTCTCCGCCAGGTGGTGGGTGCCGGCGAGGTCGCCGTCGCGGTAGTGGCGCACCACGGGGTGGAGGTAGGTGGAGTCCGCGGCGTGTTCGGGGTCGTTCTCGCGGACGCGGGGCACGGTGGCGTCGAACGGATCGACGTGGTCGTGGTCGGCCCCGTACTCCAGGTCGATGACGAACCGGTGGGCGGCGGGGCCGAGTCCGCCGTCGGTGACGTAGTCGAGCGGGACCTCCTCCTGGTACAGGGCCCGGTCGCCGTGGACGGTGACCACGTCGCCCAGGAAGCCGAACTGCTGCCACAGGCCGGAGGAGCGGTTGGCGCGCTCCACGAGGGCGCCGGCGACGGCCTCCGGCGCGGCGGGCAGGGTGCGGGCCGGCCAGGGCGTCGCGTGGTGGCGGGCGCCGAGGATGCGGTGCAGGGCGCGCGTGCCGTAGCGGAAGCCGTGGATGAAGCCGTTCGTGGACCGTTTGAAGTCGCGCTGCTGCGTGAGCGTGCCGGCGAAGTACAGGCCGGGGACGTTCACCGACTCGTAGGCGGAGGTCTGGGCGGGGAACCGGTCGTCGACGGCGAGGGCCGGCCGGCAACTTGCGTCGAACGGCGAGGCGTCGAAGCGGAATCCGGTGCAGACCACGATGCGGTCGTAGTGGAGCTCGCGGAGCCGTTCGGTGGTCCGGGCGTACCGGAACTCCACCCGGTAGCCGCCGTCGGCCCGCCGGTCGATCCGCTCGACGGTGCCGTCCAGGACGGCGTTCTGCGATTTGAGCTGGTAGCTGTCGAGGAAGTTGTTGTTCACCGCGCGCAGATGGCCCACGAAGTGGGTCTTCCAGGCCATCCTCAGCGAGTGCGGTCCGGCGACGTGGATGACGGCGGCCTTCTCCATCAGGGCGTCCGCGGTCTCGAACGCGGAGTTCCCCTTGCCGAGGACGAGCACCCGCTGGTTGGTGAAGGAGGCCGGGTCGGTGTCGAAGTCGTCGTAGCGCTCGGCGCTTTCGATGCCGGGGATGTCCGGGACGTTGGGGAGGGAGACGCCGGTGGCGACGACGAGGCGCCGGGCCCGCCAGGTCCGGTCGGTGTCGTCGCGCACCAGGAAGCCGTCGCCGTCGCGGGAGACGAGGGTGGCCCGGACGCCGTACTCGACGCGGACACCGCTGCGCCGGGCGAAGTCGCTCAGATAGCGCACCAGGTCGTCGGCGGCCGGGAAGTAGCGCTCGCTGTACCGGGTGAACCGCAGCTCGGGATCGTCGGCGAGCAGCGAGTTCCAGTCCATGCGGAGGTCGAGTTCCGGGTCGGTGTAACCGGTGTTGACCTTGTTGATCGATATGAGCTGCCGATGCCGGGGGAAGCGGGTGAAGAACGTTCCGGGCCCGCTCCCCCGCTCCAGGACGACGTAGTCGCGTCCCTCGCGTTCCAGCAGAGCGGCGAGTTGGAGTCCGGCCGGTCCGGCCCCGATGATGAGGTAGTCGCGCACCATGGGGCGGACGCTAGCGGGCCCGGATCAGAGGACTCTGAGATTGCGGCCGCCGGGGCCCGTGCGGGGCCGTTCCCGTGGGGCGGGTTCGACGGCCCGTCCGGGACCACCGCGGCCATCGGCCACGAGGTCGTGGCCGCACTCGAAGCGGTCGGCCTCCACGCCGAGTGGGACCACGACCCCCGCCGGGCCATCACCGTCACCCCTCCGGACTGGCGCCGCCGCCTGGTCGGCTAGGGAGCGACCACCGGAGATCGGACCACGTGAGGAGTGAGGCAGGGTGACCGCTGCCTGATGGCACTCCGCCGTCTTGTCGTATCGCGTTGCGGTGCCGCGTCACTGCTTCGGCCTGTCGGAGCATCGTTCGACGACGTTCCGGGGCTTGTGGAGTTGCCTGCCGAACGGGGGCGGGCGGCCGCCGGGACGGCCGCGCCGGAGTCGGCCGGCGATCCGGTCCGCGCGTTCAGGGATGGTGTGCTGCCGCGGCCGGGTGCGGATCGCCTTCGAGCCGTGGCCTCACCGCCGACGACGTGCGCCGGCCGGGCGCCCGGCCGCATCGTTACGGTCGGGATCTGCTCGCGAACACCCACCGGTTGCCCCCCAGGGCGTCGTTCCGCTCGGGCAGCGGGCCGCGTCCGTGCCGGCGGGTGAAGTCGAAGGGGGTGTGGACCGATGTGGACCAGCCCCTGTCCGCCAGGTCGCCTGCGGAGTCGGGCCGCGGTCCCCTGTCGAACAGGTCGAGGAGGTCGATGCCGATCTGCCGCGCCGTCGCGGTGTAGAGCGGGCTGTCGCGGTGTTCCAGCAGGTCCTTGTCGAGCTTGACCTCGAACGCCAGAGCACTCCCCGCCGTGCTCAACCGGTCCACCGTGTCGATGAGGTACGTCTCGGCGACGGCCGGCAGGTAGAACAGCAGCCCCTCGGCCAGCCAGACGCTCGGTGCGGCCGTGTCGAAGCCGGCGTCGGCGAGTGCTCCGGCCCAGTCGTCGCGGAGATCGACCGGGACGGGTACGCGCACCGCCCTCGGGATGGCCGGCAGTCCGTCGAGCACCTCGTGTTTGAACGCCAGCACCGCTTCCCTGTCGATCTCGAGGATCACGCACCCGGGGGGCCAGTCGAGCCGGAAGGCCCGCGTGTCCAACCCCGCCCCGAGCAGCACCACCTGGCGGGCGTTTGTCCTGTGGACCGACCGGAGGAGGAAGTCGTCGAAGACCCTCGTCCGCAGACCGAAGTAACGCGCGAACCGTCCCCACAGGGGGTTCGCGTCCCCGTCCGGGACCTGCTGCACGCGGACCGGCCAGCCGGCGGACGCCGGTGCGGCGCGCACGAAGTGCTCCGCGTAGACGTCCCGTGCCAGGGCGTCGGGGCGGTGGGTCTCGATGGCCCGCGCCGCGGCGACCATGAGAGCGGTCACCCCCACACCTCCTTCCACGCCTTCCACGCCGGTGCGGTGATGCGTTGTGCCGACCACGTTTCCTCCGTTGGCGAATCGGGACCACGAGCAGCGGGGCGGCCGACGGATCGGGGGGGGACGCGCGACGACACCGCTCGGGGCTCCGTGTTCCCGAGGAGCATCCGATGGCGTACGGAACGGCGTACGGACCCGCGGCCGTCCGGTCCCTCGGTCGGGCCGGCCCGGTGTGGGGGCACCGCGCGGCCGGCCACGGCGGGGTGGTGTCCGGGGGCGTCCCGTCAGACGGCGGCCGACCGGACGAGGGGCGGTCCGCGGGCAAGGGGCGTTGAGCGTCTCGCTCACAGGCTCCTCCTCCCCGGAATCAGGACGGGTTTGACCACGCGGCCCGCTTCGCAGTCGCGTTCGGCCTCGTTGATGTCGGCGAGCGGATAGGTGCGGATCAGTTCGTCGAACGGGAACCGCCCGGCCTGCCACAGCCCGGTCAGCCTCGGAACCAGCAGGCCCGGTACCGCGTCACCCTCGCAGATGTGGGAGATCCTCCTGCCCTGGTCCAGCGTCCCCGGTTCGAGCGGCAGCGTGGTGTGGAGCCGTGCCACCAGCCCGAGGTGGCCGGTCGGGCGCAGAGCCCGGAGCGCGTCGTTGATCAGTCGGGCGGAGGCCGTGGTGTCCAGCGCGTAACGAGCGCCGCCGTCGGTCAGTCGCCGGATGCGGCCGGGCAGGTCGGGTGAGGCGGCGTGCAGCGGGGTCGCGCCGAATCGTTCGGCGAGGGCCAGCCGTCCGGGGTGCCGGTCGACGGCCACGGTCGTCGCCCCGCAGGCGGTGGCCGCCATCACCGCGGCCAGGCCCACCGCTCCCGCCCCGAAGACCGCGAGGGCGTCGCCGGGCCGGGCGGCGAAGGAGTTGAGGACCGCTCCGGCGCCGGTGAGGAATCCGCAGCCGAGCGGTCCGAGCAGTTCGACGGGAAGCGAGGGATCGACTCGTACGGCGTTGCGGGCCGGGACCACCGCGTACTCGGCGAACGAGGACTGGCCGAACCACCGGGGGGCCAGTTCGCCCCCGGCCACGTCGGTGAACCGCGCGGTGTTCCCCTCGCGCCCTCCGAAGAGGTTGAGCGAGGCGAAGGAGTCGCAGTAGGCGGGGGCGGCGGCCATGCAGTTCCGGCAGTGGCCGCAGGAGTCGAAGCTCAGTACGACGTGGTCGTCGTTGCGCAAGCCGGTGTGCGGGCCGCCCGTCTCCACCACGACCCCGGCACCTTCGTGGCCGAGCACCGCCGGCAGCGGCGAGCGGCCCCCCGAGTTCCGGACCGCGAGATCGGTCCGGCACATTCCGCAGCCCGCGATCTCGACCAGGACCTCGCCCTCGTCCGGGCCCTCGTTCAGGAGCACCTCCTCGACCGTGAACCGGCTCTTGTGCGAACGCAGTACCGCCGCGTTGAACCTCATCGTCATGCCTCCTGCGGACGGTGCACGACGAACGGTCCGGGGTTGCCCTGGCGTCCCCGTGAACCGCCCACGACAGCAGCGCCACTCCCCTTGGGGCCCGTGAAAGGCCGAGCGGGGGACGGTTCGGCGTGCGGGTCGGTCCATGCCGTTCCGTGCCCCAGCCGGCCGGTCGCCTCCTCGGCCCGGCCGAGGCCGGTCCCCCGCCCCGAGCCACTCAGCCCGAAACCGGTGCCGTTGGCCCCCTCGGCAGCTCCGGCGAAGGTCTCGCCGGTTGCTGGATCGAGGACGGTGAAGCGCTCACCGGGGACCGCGGACGCGGGCCGGGGCTGATGCGTGGCCATGCCGGCGGTCAGCTCGCGGCGGTATCGACAGCCGCGTGTTCCCGGGCGTGCCGGTCCATCTCCGCCCGGAAGGCGGCGATCAACCGCGGTCGGATCCTTCCGGTGTTGCGGTCGCCGCCTTCGCACACCGCCCCGCGCACACCCACGATGTCCGTGCCGATGCTGTTCAGCGCAGCGAGGTCCCCCACCTTCACGCTGCCCGCGAGGGCGGTGAGCAGACCGGCTTCGTGGGCCCGCCGCACGAACTCCGCGCAGGCCTCGGGCGGAACGTGGTCGAACAGCCGTGTCCCGTCCTTGACCGCGGTGTCGAGCATGGCCGCGTCGGAGCCGGAGCGCAGGGCGATGTCGGGCAGTGCGAGCGGGTTGACACAGCCGATCCGGTGGGCGTCGGCGTAGCCCGAGGCGACGACGCATGCGTCCGGCCGGTGTTCCTTCACCGCCCTCACGGCCCCTCGCATGACTTCGACGGCCTGGTCGGGTGTGGTGCAGCCGTAGAGGCCGACCTTGATGTAGGTGGCTCCGGAGACGGCCGCGCCGAGTGCCGCCTGGGCCACTGTGCCGGGTTTGTACGGCACGTCCCCCACGGTGGCGGACACCGGCTTGTCCGCCGGGACCGCGTCGCGGATCTCCCTGATGACCCACGGGAAGTTCGCGCCGAGCGAGCCCTCGTCGGGCTTCTTGACGTCCACGATGTCGAGATGCTCCGCCGCCTTCGCGCAGTCCAGGGCCTCCTCGACGCTGTCCGGGGAGATGAGAAGCAGCAATGTGGGCTCCTTCCCCGCATGTCCGCCCGGCCACGAGGCAGGGGTGCGGAGTCGCTCGGATCTCTGGCGGTCTTCTCATCATTGGGGGCGCCCCGTGGCCACCGGTAGGGCGCGCGGAGCCCGAACGGGGTGCCGCCGCTCCCCCCTGTGCGCCGTGCGCGCCGGTTCCAACCGGCTCCCGTCCGATCTGCGAAGTGGGCGGTCCGCGGAGTGCGGAGATGGCTGGGCCGCACACACGTGCAGGTGGCCCCCAGCGGCCCGGCCGACGACGTGGACCAGGCCGCGGCCGCCGTCGGGGAGGCGTGGGACGCGGCACCGGCCGGGCGGCGAAGGGGCCGCTCCATGCCGGATCGGCGCCATCTTCGCTCTTTCTGATGACAGGCCGGCTCTCCCGGGACACCGGATTCCGCAGCCCGCATAGTGGCAGCACGACGGCCATGCGGCCGGTCCTCCGCAGACACGTCCTCCCCCGCCCCGCACGGTGTTCGCCGCACCTGTCGGCGGCACACCGGTACGCACGGCCGTCCCGTCCTCCGGCCTGACGAAAGGTATGAGCCCATGCGCAGCGAAGCGGTCAACCGTGTGAAACTCGTCTTCACCCTGTTCGACGCCGACGGCAACGGGGTCCTGGAATCGGACGACTTCGATCTGATGAGCAGCCGGGTCCTCGCGGCCGTGCCCGAAGCCGACGAAGCCCGGAAGCAGGCCGCGCGGGCCGGCTTCACGCGCTACTGGAACACGCTGGTCGGCGAACTCGACACCGATCACGACGGCCGGATCACCTACGACGAGTTCCAGGCGTGCGTCCTGTCGCCGGAGCGCTTCAGCGGGGCGGTCGACGAGTTCGCGGCCGGCTTCGCACGCCTCGGTGACCTGGACGGCAGCGGCACCGTCACCCGGCCGGTGTTCACCGGCATGCTGAGGGGGGTCGGCTTCGACCTGCCGAACATCCAGGCCCTCTTCGAGGCCCTCGGGCCCGACGACGCCGACCGGATCGCGGTGGCCGCCTGGGAAGCCGAGATCAAGAACTTCTACGCCCCCGACAAGGGCGGCGTCCCCGCGGACCTGCTGGCCCCTTCCCCGGCGGCCTGATCGAACCCGGCCCGTCACCGCGCGCGAGGGGGACCGTGGGGGCGGGCCGTGCCGGGCCGTGGGAATCCGGCACCGGCAACGGCGGGGGCCCCGGGCCCTGGCGAGGGCTGACGGTGACCGGCGAACCGTCGTGACCTGCGGCCTCGGGCTGCCGGTGGGCGTGCGGCGGTCGATCGTATCGTCCTGCGTGCCGTGGCCGGGGCCGCCGGCACGGCCGAAACACATGTGTTCGGCATTGCGGCCGGCTCGTTGAGCCGCGGGAGCAGCCACACGACCGTCGAGGGGGACCACGTTGACTTCGGCCAGGACACCAGTACCCGCGACTCCCCGTGGCAGGGCACGAAGCGGGGAGTACGCGTACCGTGACGGGGCCGTCGTGCGGGTGATCGCGGTCTCCCTGGCGCGGCGGCTGCCCACGCCGGCTCCCCGGGCGCTGGGCCGGTCCGGGCCGGGAGGCGCCCGGTGAGGAGGTTCTTCGGTCGTGTGCGGATGGTCGAGCCGGAGGTCTCCGACGCCGAGAAGGAGCTCTTCGGCGGTCCCCTGCGCTATGACCTGGGCTGGTCGGAACACGAGGGTTCCCGGCTCGACCTGACGATGGTGTCGGCCCTGCGTTCCATGCCGAGGCTGGTCGGGGCGACCTTGCGGATGGCGTGGCAGGCGGACCGGCGCGCCCTGCTCGCGGTCGCCGTCAGCGAGGTCGGGCAGGGTCTCGCCGCGGCCGTCGGGCTGTTCGCGGTCAATGCCGTCATGCACGCGCTGCTCGGCTCGGGCACCCCCGGGCAGCGGCTGCACGCGGTCCTGCCCGGACTGCTCGCCGCCGCCGCGGCCGCCGTGGTCAACTCGGGTCTGGCTGGCTGGTCCACCGCGCGGGCGGGCCGGCTGGAGCCGCTGGTGGAGCGGATCGCCACGACCCAGTACCTGGCCGCCGCCGCCTCCGTGGAGCTGGAGGCCATCGAGGACCCGGACTTCCGGCGGCTGATCGACGTCGCCCAGTACGGCCCCGGATCCGCCCGCCGCATGATCGGCGCCTGTGTGGCCGCGCTGAACGGGATCATCTCCCTGGTCTCCACGGCCGGCGTGCTCACCATCCTCCACCCCGTGCTGCTGCCGATGCTGCTGCTGATCGCGGCGCCGCGCGGCTGGGGCGCGATGCGGGTGGCGCAGGAACGGTACGTGTCGGTGATGAGCTGGGTCGAGCACGTGCGGGCCGGCCGCCTCATCGGCAACCTGCTGACCGAGCGCACCGCCGCGCAGGAGGTGCGCGTCCACGCCGTCGGGCCGTTCCTGCTCAGCCGCTACGAGCGGATGGCCGAGAGCGCCGAGGCCGAGCAGGAGCGGCTGGCCACCGGCAAGGCCGTCACCGAGTGGGTGGCCGCCGCGCTGTCCGGCCTCGCCCTCGCGGCGACGTACGCGGCCATGTACGCGCTGATCACCGGCGGGCACATGGGTCTGGCCGTGGCCGGGACCGCCGTCATCGCCGTCCGGTCCGGTTCGGCGAGCCTGGGCGCGCTGGTGATGAACGTGAACCAGTTGCACGAGGAGTCCCTCTACGTCCGCGACCACTCCCGGTTCCTGGACGAGGCGGCACGGCGCACCATCCCCAGCGGGGGCGATCCCGTTCCGGCGCGGGTGAGGCAGGTCGTTCTGGAAAAAGTGAGCTACCGCTACCCGGACCGGGAAGCCCCCGCCCTGGACGAGGTCTCCCTCACGCTGCCCATGGGCTCGGTCACCGCCGTGGTCGGCGAGAACGGCTCCGGCAAGAGCACCCTGATGAAGGTGTTGTCGGGCCTGTTGCCGCCGCAGAGCGGGACCGTGCGGTGGGGTGATCGCGACATCGCCTCCCTGGACCGCTCCGAGGTCTTCGACCGCGTCGCGCTGCTCACCCAGGACTTCCAACGCTGGCCCATGACCGCGGAGTCGAACATCCGGATCGGCCGGCCCGCCCGGGCAGCCGAACCGGAGGACCTGCAGCCGTCCGTCGACTACGCGGATGCCGGGCCGGTCATCGCGAAACTCCCCGACGGCCTGCGCAGCCTGCTGGCCCGGATGTTCCGCGGCGCGAGTGAACTGTCCGGTGGCGAGTGGCAGAAGATCGGCCTGGCCCGGACCCACTGGCGCAGCTCCACCTCGGACGCCGACGGCGTGCTCATCGTGGACGAGCCCACCTCCGCCCTCGATCCGCAAGCCGAGATCGCCGCCTTCGACCGCATCCGCCGGCTCGCCGCCCCGAACCGGGCCGTCGTCCTGGTCACCCACCGCATGTCCGGCGTCCGCCACGCCGACCGCATCTACGTCCTGCACCACGGACGGCTCCTCGAGCACGGCAGCCACGACGAACTCATGGCCGCCGGGGGGCGCTACGCAGCGATGTTCGACGCGCAAGCCGCCCAGTACGCCCCCGCGGGCGCCATCCCCCCTCCCGGCTCCCCCGCCATCGCAGACCCCGCATGACCGCTCGAGGGGGCCGGCGCGACGACTCCTCCCACCACGCAGGGAAACGGTCCCGGCGGTCCCGCCCGCCGGTGCCACGACGGCCGAGTCGCGGCGGAGGGAGCGCACCGGCCGGCTCGATCCGCACCATCGGCAGGCACTCGCCGCGTCGCCGCCCGCGTTCCTTGAGAGGATCCGGCTCACTGCCCACCCGCCCCAGGAGCCGGCGACACGGCCTCCCCTCCCGACAAGGAATCACGGCATGACCGTCCCGCACGTCTTCCCCCTCGAGCCCGTCTCGATCCACGTGCCCGACGAGGTCCTCGACGACCTGCGCGCCCGTCTCGCGCTGACCCGTCCGCCGCTGGACGAGGGGAACGAGGACTGGTCCTACGGCGTCCCGGGCAGCTACCTCCGCGAGCTGGTGGCCCACTGGCGGGACGGCTACGACTGGCGCGGGGCCGAGGCCGCCATCAACGTCCACGAGCACTACCGGGTGAACGTCGCCGGTGTCCCGGTGCACTTCATGCGCAAGCCCGGCCGCGGCCCCCGCCCGATTCCGTTGATCCTCACCCACGGCTGGCCGTGGACGTTCTGGCACTGGTCGAAGGTGATCGGCCCGCTCGCCGATCCGGCCGCGTTCGGCGGTGACCCCGCCGACGCGTTCGACGTCATCGTGCCGTCCCTGCCCGGCTTCGGTTTCCCCGGTCCGCTCACCGGCTTCCCGGACGTCAACTTCTGGAAGGTCGCCGACCTGTGGCACATCCTGATGACCGAGACCCTGGGATACGAGAAGTACGCCGCCGGGGGCTGCGACATCGGCGGGATCGTCTCCAGCCAGCTCGGCCACAAGTACGCCGACGAGCTGTACGGCATCCACATCGGCTCCGGACTGCCGCTCGACTTCTTCACCGGCCCCCGCGCCTGGGACTTCGCGCGGAATCAGCCCCTCACCGACGACCAGCCCGCCGACGTCCGTGCCCGTATCGTCGAGCTGGACCACCGCTGGGCGTCCCACCTCGCCGTGCACATGCTCGACGGCGCCACCCTGGCTCACGGGCTGAGCGACTCGCCCGCCGGACTGCTCGCCTGGCTGCTGGAGCGCTGGAACGCCTGGAGCGACAACGGCGGCGATCTCGAATCCGTCTTCACCAAGGACGACCTGCTCACCCACGCCACGATCTACTGGGTGAACAACTCCATCGCCACGTCGATGCGTTACTACGCCAACGCCAACCGCTACCCCTGGGTCCCCGCCCACGACCGCACCCCGGTCGTGCAGGCCCCGGTCGGCCTCACCTTCGTCACGTACGAGAACCCGCCCGGCATCCGCACCGCCGACGAGCGCATCCGGGCGTTCAAGGCCGGTCCGCAGGCCGACTGGTTCAACCACGTCAACGTCAACGCCCACGACCGCGGCGGCCACTTCATCCCCTGGGAGAACCCCGACGCCTGGGTGAGCGACCTGCGCCGCACCTTCCGCGGCCGCAGGCCCTGACCGACCCGGCGGGCTCGTCCGGCGACGGCCGGGCGAACCGTGCCCGGCGCAGGCGTGCGCGTCGGCCGGCCCGCGCCGCCCGCCCGGCAGCCCTGGCGGGTCCTGACGGTGCCGGCGGCGACCGCGGTGCAGCCGCCGTCCCGGTCCGTGTCCGGGCGAAGGGCCCCTTCCCGGGCCGGCCCGTGACCCGCCGTGCGCGAGGGCGGCAACCTCGGCGGCCGCGGAGGCGACAGGAGGGGCAACGGTGATGCCGGCATCCGACCGGCATCCGACGACGAAGGGGCAGGCGAGGATGGGACGATCCATCGCATTGCGACTCCACGCGGCGCTGGCCACTCTGGCACTCGCGGCCGTGACCGGCGCGTTCGTGTCGACACCCGAGGCATCGGCGGCGACCGGTGGCGCCACCGGCTACGCGACCCAGAACGGCGGGACCACCGGCGGCGCGGGCGGGCAGACGGTACGGGCCACCACGGGGACCGCGATCCACGCGGCCCTGTGCGGCCGGGCCAGCAGCAGCACCCCGATCACCATCGAGGTCGAGGGGACCATCAACCACGCCAACACCGCCAAGGTGTCCGGCGGGAGCTGCAGCACCGCCGCCGGCGTGATCGAGCTCAAGCAGATCAGCAACGTCACGATCGTCGGGGTCGGCAGCGGTGCCGTCTTCGACCAGCTGGGCATCCACATCCGGGAGTCCCGCAACATCATCATCCAGAACGTGACCGTGCGGAACGTCAAGAAGTCGGGCTCCCCCACGTCCAACGGCGGCGACGCCATCGGCATGGAGAGCAACGTCCGCAACGTCTGGGTCGATCACGTCACCCTGGAGGCGTCGGGCGGGGAGTCGGAGGGCTTCGACGGCCTCTTCGACATGAAGGACAACACCCAGTACGTGACCCTGTCCTACAGCATCCTGCGCAACTCCGGCCGGGGCGGCCTCATCGGTTCCAGCGAGAGCGACCTCTCGAACGGCTACGTCACGTTCCACCACAACAAGTACGAGAACATCGACTCCCGCACTCCCCTGCTGCGCGGCGGCGTCGCCCACATCTACAACAACCACTACGTGCGCCTCAACGAGTCCGGCATCAACTCCCGGGCCGGCGCCCGCGCCAAGGTGGACAACAACTACTTCGAGGACTCCAAGGACGTCCTGGGCACGTTCTACACCGACGCGGCCGGCTACTGGCAGGTCGGCGGCAACGTCTTCGACAACGTGACCTGGTCCGCCCCCGGCGGCGAGAACAACCCGGCCGGCCCCGACCCGAAGTCCAACACCACGGTCACCGTCCCGTACCCGTACCGCCTCGACGATGCCGGTTGCGTGCCGGACGTCGTGAGCCGGACGGCGGGCGCCGGCAAGGGTCTGCAGGTGTCGGACGGCAACTGCTCCCCGCAGACGCCGAGTCCGGCGCCGACACCGACCCAGACGCCCACGCCCACCCCGACCGGCTCCACGCCGGCCCCGGAGCCGACCGGGCCCGGCGGGACCAACCTCAGCATCGGAGCCGGTTCCGACGGTTCCGGCAAGGCCGACGGAACGAGCTACGGCAACGTGCGCGACGGCGACATGAGCACCTACTGGTCGCCGGCGGGCTCCACCGGATCGATCTCCATCAAGTGGGGGTCCGCCACCACCGTGTCCAAGATCAACATCCGGGAGGCTTCGGGCTCGGCCGGCGCCGTCACGTCCTGGCGGGTCCTCGACGCCGACACCGGCGCCGTCCTGGCCTCCGGCAGCGGGGCGGGGGTCATCACCTTCCCCCGGACCTCGCTGCGCAAGATCACTTTCGAGATCACCGGTTCGGCCGGCACGCCCCGGGTTGCCGAGTTCGAGACCTACGCCTGACAGCGGCCCCGCTTCCGCCCGGCGGACCGTCCGGACGGGGCGTCGACGGCGGATCCGCCGTCGGCGGTGGGCCGTACGGCGATGACGGCCGGGGCGGGCCGGGTCGCCTCCGTGCCCGTGCGGCGCAGGCCAGGTCTGCGCCGCACGGGCGGTCAGGGCCCGTCGCCCGGTCCGTGCCGGCGGGGTGCGGTGATGCGGGTGATCGCCTCGAGGGTGAGGTCGCGGCCGTGGGGTTCGGTGGCCAGGGCCCGGTGGAGGGTCAGGCCCTCGATGAGGGCGTCGAGCTGGCGGGCGGTGTCCGGGTCGAAGTGCTTCTCCAGGTGGATCCGGCTGCGGCGCATCCAGGTCTGGGTGAGTTCCCGGTAGGCGGGCCGGCGGGCGGCGAGGGTGTACAGCTCCTGGGTGAGCACGAGGTCGCGCCCGCTTCCCTCGGACAGGGCGTGGACGAGGTCGGCCACGGCCGCACGGGCCTCCTCGCGGCCGGCCGGTGCCGACAGGTACGCGTCGAAGACGGCGACGATGTGGTCGGTGAAGCGGCCGAACGCCTCCCGGAGCAGGTCGTCGATGCCGCTGAAGTGGTAGGTCATCGACCCCAGGGGGACACCGGCGCGTGTGGCGATCTTCCGGTGGGAGACGCCCGCGACGCCCTCCTCGGCGATGAGGTCGAGGGTGGCGGCGATGATGCGTTCGCGGCGCTGGGGGTCGGTGTGTCCGGTGGCCATGGCGGAGGGTCAGAGGTCGCGGACCGGGCGGGCCGGGTTGCCGACGGCGACGACGTTCGCGGGGACGTCCTTGGTGACGACGGCGCCGGCGCCGATGACGGAGTTGTCCCCGATGGTGACGCCGGGCAGGACGATGGCGCCTCCGCCGAGCCACACGTTGTCCCCGATGGTGATCGGGCGGGCGGCTTCCAGCTTGTCGCGCCGGGGCTGCGGCTCCAGCGGATGGGTCGGGGTGAGCAGTTGGACGTTCGGCCCGATCTGGCAGTCCTCGCCGATGGTGATCGACGCGACGTCCAGGGCGGTCAGGTTGTGGTTGACGAAGGTGCGTGCCCCGATGGAGATGTTGCTGCCGTAGTCGACGTGGAGGGGCGGCCGTACGTGGACCCCCTCGCCCACGGAGCCGAGCAGCTGCGCGAGGATCGGCTGAGCGGTGTCCGCGTCCTCGAGGTAGGCGGCCTGGAAGCGGGCGGCCAGCCGTACCGCCCGCTGGTGCCGGCGGGCGATCTCGGGGTCGTCGGCGATGTAGAGGTCGCCCGCCTGCATGCGTTCCAGGTTCGTGCGGGGATCCTGCGCGAAGGGGTCCGTCGGCATGCGGACGAGGGTACACACCCGGGAGCGTACGACCGTACGCTCCCGGGTGTGTGCGGCCCGCGGCGCCGGGGTTCGCCGGGCGGGGTTCACCGTCGGCGGCCCCGGAGCACTCCGGCGAGCAGGATCACGAGGGCGCCGGCCAGGGGGACCACCAGCAGGCCCAGCCGGAGGGTGGTCGCGTCGGCGACGAGTCCGACGAGCGGTGGGGGGAGCAGGAAGCCGAGGCGCATCAGCCAGGAGACGATGGTCAGTCCGGAACCGGGCTTGAGGCCGGGCAGTTCGTCGGCCTCGTGCATCGCCGCGGGAACCAGCGTCGCCACCCCCAGTCCGGCCGCGGCGAAGCCGAGGATCGTCCCGGGAACGGTGGGCACGGCCAGCGCCAGGCCCATGCCGGCGGCGACGACGAGGCCGCCGGCGCGGGCCACCGCGCGCTGGCCGAACCGGTCGACGAGCCGGTCGCCGAGGAGGCGGCCGACGAACTGGGCGCCCACGAGGGCGATGTAGCCGGAGGCCGCCAGCGTCGCCGAGGCGTGCAGCGTGCCGGAGAGGTAGAGCGCGGCCCAGGAGTTGCCGGCGTCCTCGACGAGCGTGCCGGCGGTGGCGATGAGGACGAAGGCGGCCAGCAGGTACCCGGTGCGCCGGGGAGCCGCCGGGCGTCCCTCCCGCCGCGGTTCCCGGTCCTCGGCGCCCGTTTCCTCCGTGGCCGGCTCGCCTTCCCCCGTGACCGGCTCGTCGTCGGGCCCGGGCAGGCAGAACCGCAGGGCCGCGCAGGCGGCGATCGAGAAGATTACCGCCGAGGCCAGCAGGTGCTGGCCCCGGGAGAGGCCGAGCGCGATCGCTCCGGCGGCCATGGCGCCCCCGGTGACGGCGCCGATGGACCAGATGGCGTGGAGGGAGTTGAGGATGGAGCGCCCGTAGCGGCGCTGCACCCGCAGGCCGTGGGCGTTCTGCGCGACATCGGTGATCGCGTCCATCGCCCCGGCCAGGAACAGCGCCGCCGCGAACATCACGACCGAGTCCGCCAGGCCCGCGGCGAGGATCGCGGCGCCCGTGAGCAGCGTGCAGGCCACCGCCACGCGGGCCGAGCCCAGCCGGCGGATGAGGACCCCTGCCGCCAGGCCGGCCACGATGGCGCCCGTCGGGAACGCCGCGACGGCCAGTCCGTAGGCGGTGTTCCCGATGCCGAGGTCCGCCTTGATCTGCGGATACCTCGGCAGGAGATTGGCGAACAGGGCCCCGTTCGTGAAGAACAGCACGGCGACGGCCACACGGGCCCGCCGCTCGGCCGCCGCCGGCCGGCGGAGTACGTCAACAGTCATGAGGCGTGAGCCTATAGGCCGAGCGTACGAACGTACACTCTTATGTGTCGCCCAGGTCCTCTCGCGCCGTCCGGGCTGCGCGCCCCGCGACCCGGATCCGATGCCCCACCCGCGGCCGCGTCCGGCGCGGCCCTGTGCGCCGGTTCCCGCCCGTCCGGTGACGCGCGAGCGGGAGCGCAGGCCCCCGCCGGCCGGCCGGTACCTGCCCCGCGCCGCCCGGTCAGAGCGTGAGCGGCAGCGCTCCCAGTGCCGTCGCCGTGCCCGGGGGCGGCCGAGCAGGGCCACGCCCTGCGGGCCGGTGTCCACCGGCTCCCATGTCCCCTCGCAGCCCAGCACTCCGGCCAGCGCGTCGCACGCCGCGGGACGCGCGGCCAGGAGCGCGGCACCGCGGGCGGCGGAGCGAGGCGCCGGCGGGACGGCGTCCGCGGGCTGCCGGTCCCGCCACGGCGGCACCCACGCGTCGAGCGCGGCGAGCCTGCCGGGGAAGATCCGGCCGGCCTCGCGGACGAGGAGCGGCGCCAGGTCCGCGGCGCCGGACCGCAAGGTGGTGATCAGCGTCGGCAGCCAGGGCAGCAGGACCTGGTCCGGCAGCCGGGCGAAGGCGTTCGACACGGCTTCCACCACGACGTCCGACAGGCCCGGCACCGGTTCCAACGCGTGCACGAAGCCGCTGAGGTAGCGGGGCAGGAGGGCACGACGAGCGGGTTGGCCGGCAGGTCGTCGCACTTTTGGCGCAGTCCGGTCCGGGACAGGCGGCCGAGCTGGACCTGTGCCGCCCACAGCAGCGCCGTCTTCGCCGGGTCCGTCGGGTGCGACTGGGCGACCGCCAGCTCCAGCTGGTTCCGGTCGCAGCCCAGTGAGAGGGCCGGCCCCTCCATGCCGAACAGGAAGCCCAGCATCGCCGCGGCCTGGCGCACGGTGGCGTCCTCGTCGCTGAACGCCGTCGGCAGCAGGGTGCAGTAGTGGGCGTATCCCGTCTTGGCGAAGGACTCGATCCACGCGGGCAGACGGGGTTCGCCGGTGCGGTAGTACGCCAGCAGCCGGCTGATCCGGCGCAGGACCTCCGGCGCGCCGTCGACGCTGCGTTCGCCCGCCAGGACTTCCAGGGCCCGGGTGCCCAGTTCGTCGGCGAGACGACGGCTGCGCAGGTACAGCGTCGCGTCCTCGACGGCCGCCAGGACGGTCGCCGCCCCCGCCCGGGGGTCGTGGGCCGTGCGGCGCAGGCGCTGCTCCAGGACCTGCTCGATGCTGACGCCCTCGTAGCCGAGTTCGACGAGGCCGAGGAGGATGCCCCGGAGCGCGTCGGGCCCGCCGGCGAACGCCTCGGCGGCTTCCTGGAGCTGCGTGCGCAGCGCGGTGAACGTCTCCTCCTGCACGTCTTTCCGTGTCTCCTCCCGTACCTCTTCCCGCGCGCCTTCCCGCACGGCGGTCACGACAGCGTGGCGATCGCGTCGCGGTCGCCCTCGAGGAACTCCGGCCAGGGCCCGCCCACGTCCTTGCTGCGCGGTTCGACCACGCCGTGCAGGTACTTGTTGAGGATGGCGAGGTCCTCCGGTGCGCGGCGGGCCAGCGAGCCGACCAGCGAGGAGGCGAGGGTGCGGGCGGTCAGCGCGCGCTCGCCGAAGAAGTTGCCGTGCAGGATCGCGTCCTCCAGCACGCCGATCTGCTCGGCGGCGGACAGCGCGGACTCCGGCTTCTCGTCGTCGCTCCCGGCGGAGGCGGCCGAGGCGCGCAGGTCGGCGAAGCTCCGCAGCAGCACGTCCAGCAGCGTGGGCGGCACGTCGAGCTCTATCCGGTGTCGGCGCAGCAGCTCCTCGGTGCGGAAGCGGACGATCTCCGCCTCGCTCCTCTTGTTGCTCACGACCGGGATGCGGACGAAGTTGAAGCGGCGCTTGAGGGCCGAGGACAGGTCGTTGACGCCGCGGTCGCGGCTGTTGGCCGTGGCGATGACCGAGAAGCCGGGTTTGGCGAAGACGATGTTGTCGCTGCTGTCGAGTTCGGGGACGGAGACGTACTTCTCCGACAGGATCGAGATGAGCGCGTCCCGGACGTCGCTGGTGGAGCGGGTGAGTTCCTCGAAGCGGCCGATGGCGCCGGTCTCCGTCGCGGTCATGATCGGGGAGGGGATCATCGACTCCCGCGACTGGCCCTTGGCGATCACCATGGACACGTTCCAGGAGTACTTGACGTGGTCCTCGGTCGTGCCGGCCGTGCCCTGCACGACGAGGGTGGAGTTGCGGCAGATGGCGGCGGCGAGCAGTTCGGCCAGCCAGCTCTTGCCCGTGCCCGGGTCACCGATGAGCAGCAGACCGCGGTCGGAGGCGAGCGTGACGATCGAGCGCTCCACGAAACTGCGGTCGCCGAACCACTTCTGCGAGATCTCCCGGTCCAGGCCGTCGGCCCGCTCGGAGCCCAGGATGAACAGGCGGACCATCTTCGGCGACAGCCGCCAGGAGAACGGCTTGGGGCCGTCGTCGACGGACTCCAGCCGGTCCAGCTCCTCGGCGTACTTGATCTCGGCGGGGGCGCGCAGCAGGTCGGACATGGGAAGGGGGCCTTTCTCGAAGGTCTTGGGTGAGTCGAGCGCCTCGGGAGCTCGGGCGTCCGGACGGCTCGGGCGTCCGGACGGCTCGGGCGTCTTGGGTGTCTTGGGCGTCCCGGACGGTTCAGGCGAGGAACGTCTTGAGCTCGTGGACGAGCTTGCGGATGTGACCGGAGATCACCGGGGTGCCGAGGTCCTTGAAGCGCTCCCGGAACCAGGGGTTGACGCTGCCGCGGCCGGCGCTGGTGACCGAGCCGACGGGGATGAACTTGACGCCGGAGCGATGCAGGTCCGCCATCGACTCGAACAACGGCTCGGTCTGCCACTCGTGGAAGTCGGAGATCCACACCACGACGGTGTTGCGGGGCTCGGCGATCCTCGGCCGGGCCAGTGCCGTGGCGACCGTGCCGTCGGTGCCGCCGCCCAGGCTGGTGCGCAGCAGCGCCTCGAAGGGGTCGTGCACCCATGGCGTCAGGTCCAGGGCCCGGGTGTCGTACGCGACGAGGTGGACGTCCACCTTCGGCAGCCCGGCGAAGATCGACGCCAGGATGGTGCAGTTCACCATGGAGTCGACCATCGAGCCGGACTGGTCGACGACGACGATCAGCCGCTGGGGCGTGGTCCTGCGGGCGGTGTGGCGGTGGTGGAGCCGGTCGACGTGGGGCCGTTCCCCCTCCGGGTCCCAGTTGGTGAGGTTCTTCCAGATGGTGCGGTCCAGGTCGAGGTCGCGGAAGACCCGCTTGGGCGGCACGGACCGGTCCAGCGCTCCGGCCGTGCTCTTCTCCACCTGGGTGCGCAGCACCTGGGCGACCTCGTCGACGAAGCGGCGGATCAGGGCCTTGGCGTTGGCCAGGGCGACGCCGGACAGGTTGTTCTTGTCGCGCAGCAACTGTTCGACCAGGGACATGCTCGGCGTCAGCCGCGCGGCGAGGTGGGGATCGGCGAGGACCTCGCGCAGCCGCATCCTGCTGACGGGAGCGGCCTCGATGGCGCCCGGGTCGGGGCCGACGGCCGGGACCAGCGTGCTCAGGTCGGGCGTGGTGCCGCGGTCACCGGTGCCGGTCGGACCGGCGCCCCGTCCGGGCGATCCGGCGGCTTTGGACGGCCCGGCCCCTCCTGTCCCCGCGGCCGCTCCCGCGGGCCGGCCGCCCCGCAGCGCACCGGGCGTGCAGCCGAGGGCCCTCTCCAGCCAGCCCGCGTCGGACTGCCAGCGGCTCAGCTGCCCGGCGGTGACCGTGTCGGGGAGCGGGCCGAAGACATTGAGCAGCACCTTCGACACCAGGGCCGCGCGCCGTACCTCGGCCGCGCGGTCGCGGCCGTCCTCGTCGGGTGCGGGAACCATCAGCCCGTCGAGCTCGGCGGCCAGCTCCGGGTGGCGCTGCACGACCGAGTCGACGGAGGCCTGCGGGTCCAGCAGCGCGGGCGGCAGACCGATGTCCTCGACGACGGCCAGACTCGCCGACTCCGGCGCCGCCTGTTCCTCGGGATCGAACAGACGGGCCGGCAGCCGCCGGTACAGGACCTGCCGGCGGTTGTCGTACGGGTCCGGCCCGGTGGGGACTCCGGTCACGGCCTCGGCCATGTCGTCGGCCGTGTGCTCGGCCGTCTCCTGCCTTCCCGTGGTCCCCGTCATGCGCGCAGCAGCCTTCCCGCTCGCTCGCGCAGCACCGTCACGGCGTCGGTGGCGGCGAGGGCCTCGTCGAGTCCGGCGACGGGTTCGGTGAGCAGGTCGGCGCGCATCAGGCGACCGCCCTGGTCGGGGGGAACCACTGCATCTCGGGCAACGGCACGGTCACCGGGGCGAGTTCGAGGTAGGCCAGGTGGCGCAGGAACCGGCTGAAGACGGCGGCGGCCGCCGTGCCGTCCGCCCGCGGTGGCCGGGCGGACGGCCATGGCCTGGGTGAGGGACGGGGCGTCCTGCTGTCCGTCCGCGGTGTCGACCTTCAGGTAGCGGGCGCGCGTGCGGCTCCGTACTGCAGGACCGCCTCGGTGACCAGGGCCCGGATGGGGTTGCAAAATCCACCGCGGGCGCCGCCGCAGGGGCGGTTGTTGTTGGTGCTGCACGCGAAGGCGTAGGTGCCGGCGTCGACGGACGAGACGTAGACCCGCTCGATGTCGGAACCGCTGGAGACGACGCCCTGCAGGCGTCCTTCGGCCGGTTCGACGAACGGCACCTTGGCCAGCTTGCGCGGCCTGGCCGGCCGTATCACCCGCGCTGTGCTCGACTGCGCCCAGTCCTCCTGGGCCCGTCGGTTCTCAGGGCATGACAACGCACCATCTCCTTCGCGGCGTGCGGGAGTCGGCGCCACTTGGCGCAACACCGCCGAACATAGCGGCGGCCACTGACAACGCCGCGGGAGGAGATCCGGGCGGCGCGGAGTCAGGCGGTGCGCGCACCGGCCCGGGGCGAGCGTGCGGGGCGGGGCACGACCGCCGAGCACGGTCGGCCCCGCGGCCGCCCACCGGGTCCGCGGGATCCTCCAGGGCCTCTCGTTCGGATCATGCCGGGCTCGCGGGGTCTGGTGCCGTGCCTCGCCGCGTTGTCGTCGGTTGCCATGGCTCCGCCATGGCGCCCTCCTCTGCCCTGCGATGCACGGCACCAGGCCCCGCTCCCTGATCCGACCCGATCCAAACGAAAGACCCTAGGCCGCCGGCTCCGCCATCGCGGGGGCCGTCCCGGACGGCTGCCGTTCGAACTGGGTGCGGTACAGGTCGGCGTACCGGCCGCCCGCCGCCAGGAGTTCCTCGTGCGTACCGCGTTCGACGACGCGTCCGGCCTCGACGACCAGGATCTGGTCGGCGGCGCGGACCGTGGACAGGCGGTGCGCGATGACGACGGCCGTCCTGCCCTCCAAGGCCTCGGCGAGGGCCTCCTGAACGGCGGCCTCCGAGGTGTTGTCGAGGTGGGCGGTGGCCTCGTCGAGGATGACGACCCGCTGGCGGGCCAGCAGCAGCCGGGCGATGGTCATGCGCTGGCGTTCGCCGCCGGACAGGCGGTAGCCGCGCTCGCCGACCACCGTGTCCGGGCCGTCGGGCAGCGACCGTACGAGGTCGTCGAGGCGGGCGCGGCGCAGGGCGTCCCACAGGTCGGCGTCGGTGGCGTCGGGCCGGGCGAGCAGGAGGTTGGCGCGGACGGTGTCGTGGAAGAGGTGGCCGTCCTGGGTGACCATGCCGACGGTCCGGCGCAGGGAGCGGGCGCTCAGGTCGCGGACGTCGACGCCGCCGACGCGGACGGCGCCCGCGTCGACGTCGTACAGGCGCGGCAGCAGTTGGGCGATGGTCGACTTGCCGGCGCCGGAGGAGCCGACGAGGGCGATCGTCCGGCCGGGTTCGGCGCGGAAGGAGATGCCGCGCAGGACCTCGGCCCCGCCGCGGGTGTCCAGGGAGGCGACCTCCTCCAGGGAGGCCAGGGAGACCTTGTCGGCGGACGGGTAGGCGAAGCGGACGTCCTCGAACTCGACCGCGAGCGGCCCGTCGGGGACCTCCCGGGCGTCGGGCTTGTCCGCGATCAGCGGCTCGAGGTCCAGCACCTCGAAGACGCGCTCGAAGCTGACGAGGGCGCTCATCACCTCTACGCGCGCCCCTGCGAGAGCCGTGAGCGGCGCGTACATGCGGGTCAGGAGCAGTGCCAGCGACACGACGGCGCCCGGCTCCAGGGTGCCGCGCAGGGCGAACCAGCCGCCGAGGCCGTAGACGAGCGCGAGCGCGAGGGCGGAGACCAGGGTCAGGGCGGTGATGAACGTGGCCTGGGCGGTCGCCGTGCGCACGCCGATGTCGGCGACCCGGCGGGCCCGCACCGCGAACTGGGCCGACTCCTCCTCCGGCCGCCCGAAGAGCTTGACCAGCGTGGCGCCGGGCGCGGAGAAACGCTCGGTCATGCGCGTCCCCATGGCGGCGTTGAGCGTGGCGGCCTCCCGCTGCATGCGGGCCATGCGGCCGCCCATCCGCCGGGCCGGGATCACGAACACCGGGAGCAGCACCAGCGCGAGCAGGGTGACCTGCCAGGACAGGGTGAGCATGACGGCGAGGGTGAGCACCAGCGTGACCAGGTTGCTGACCACGCCGGACAGGGTGTTGCTGAAGGCCCGCTGGGCGCCGATGACGTCGTTGTTGAGCCGGGAGACGAGCGCGCCGGTACGGGTGCGGGTGAAGAAGGCGACCGGCATGCGCTGCACGTGGTCGAAGACGGCGGTGCGCAGATCGAGGATGAGCCCCTCCCCGAGCATGGCCGACAGGCGGCGGGCGAGGATGCCGAGCGCCGCCTCCACGATCGCGATGAGGGCGATCAGGAGGGCCAGGCGGACGACGGTGCCCTCGTCACCGCCCCTCACGATCGCGTCGACGACCTGCCCGGCCAGGACGGGGGTGGCGACGGCGAGCAGCGCGGTCGCCACCCCCAGCAGGACGAACACGGTGATGCGGCGGCGGTGCGGGCGGGCGAAGGCGCCGATGCGGCGCAGCGTCGCGCGGGCGAGGGGACGGCGTTCCCGCTTGGCGTTCACGACGCTGTGCAGCTGGGTCCAGGCTGTGGTCTCCATGCTCATGGCGGCCAACCTAGAACCTCAAGTTTCATTGAGGTTAAGGGTCGAGGGGCCGGGGGAACGAGAAGGCCGGGGAGCGCCGGCCGTCCGGCCGTAAGCCGCCGTCCCCGCCCGCGCCACCCGTCGTTGACGCGGCGCGGGCACACTGCCGGGACGTGACAGCAGCCCGGCTTCCCGGCCTCGCCCGGACACGCCCGCCCCGTCGCGTCCCGGTCCGCCTCGTCCTCTGTCTCCTGCCGCCGGTGCTCGTCGCCGTGGTCGCGGTGCGGCACCGGTCTGTGCTCGCCGAGGGCGTGCGCCGGCTCGGCACCGCCGAGTGGCCCTGGCTGGCGGCCGCGGCCGGGACCACCTGCCTGACCTGGGTCGCCGCCGCCTGCACCCGCCAGGGCGCCGTCGTCGAACGGCTGCCCCGGCGACGGCTGCTCGCCGCGCAGTTCGCGGCGGGCGCCGCCAACCACCTGCTGCCGACGGGCCTCGGCGCGAGCGCGGTGAACCTGCGGTTCATGACGGTGTGCGGACTGCCGCTCGCCCGCTCCTCGGCCGCTCTCGCGCTGTACCTGCTGGCCGAGGGCGCCGGCCGACTGGTCCTGCTGGTCGCGCTGCTGGCCGCGTTCCCGGGCGCCCTGCGGCTCGGCGTCCTGCTGCCCGAAGGGTCGCTCGGCCCCCTCGCCCCGGCCGCCGGAGCGCTGCTGCTCGCCGCGGCGGCCGCCCTGGCCCTCGTACGGCGGCTGCGCACGGCCGCGCTCTCCTTCCTGCGGACGGCGCTCGGCGAGGCGCGCGCGGTCCACACGCGTCCGGCGCGGGCGCTGGCGCTGTGGGGCGGGGCGCTCGCCTTCCCCGCGCTCCAGGCGGCCGGCCTGGTCCTGGTCGGGCGGGCGCTGGGCCTGCCGGTGCCGGCCGCGCACACGGCGCTGGCGTACCTGGCCGCGACGGTCGCGGTGGCCCTGGTGCCCACGCCGGGCGGCCTCGGCTCCGTCGAGGCGGCGCTGGTGCCGGCCCTGGTCGCGGTGGGCGGCCCGGCGGCGGTGGCGACGGCGGTGGTGCTCGCGTACCGGATCATCACGGTGTGGCTGCCGCTGCTGCCGGGGGCACTGACGCTGGGGGTGCTGGTGCGGCTGAAGGTGATCTGACGGCACCGCCGGAAGCCGCCGGACCGGCCTGGAGGCGCCCACCGGTCGTCCGGTCCCCTCCTCTCCACCCGGCTCCCACCCCCCGCCGGGCCTGGTACGGATCGTTACCCCGCATGCGGCAGGATGAGCGGTCGCGCCGGTCGAACTCCTCTGCGGGCCCCCTCGCGAACCCCTTACGGACCGGCGCGATCGCACACCCCGGAATCGAGCAGGTGACGACGTGACGACACTTCACACCCGGCCGTCGGCGAGCGCTTTCGCCACAGCTGTCCCCCTCATGGCCCCGGGAGGTGACCGGTGACGCGCGACCTCACCGTGGACGACCTGGTCCTGGCCGGCATCGTGCTGGCCGCGGGTCTGCTGGGGGCGTTCGCGCTGCGGATGCTGCTGCGCTGGCTGGGCAGGCACGCCGGACGCACCCGCTGGAGCGGCGACGACGTCATCGTGGACGCGCTGCGCTCGGTGGTGCCGTGGGCGGCGGTCGTGGGCGGCGCGGCGGGTTCCGCGGCGGCGCTGCCGCTGACGCGGACGGCGCAGCACAACGTCCACCAGGCGCTGACCGTGCTGCTGGTCTTCGTGGCGACCCTGTCGGCGGCACGGGTGATCGCCGGTCTGGTCCGCACGGTGACGCAGTCCCGTTCCGGGGTCGCGGCCTCGGCGACGATCTTCGTCAACATCACCCGGGTCGTGGTGCTGGCGATCGGCTTCCTGATCGTGCTGCAGACCCTCGGCATCTCCGTCGCCCCGCTGCTCACCGCTCTGGGCGTGGGAGGCCTGGCCGTCGCCCTGGCCCTGCAGGACACGCTCGCCAACCTCTTCGCGGGCGTCCACATCCTGGCCTCGAAGACCGTGCAGCCCGGTGACTACATCCGGCTCAGCAGCGGCGAGGAGGGCTACGTCGAGGACATCAACTGGCGGCAGACCACCGTCCGCGACCTGTCCAACAACCTGGTCGTGATCCCGAACGGGCAGCTGGCGAAGACGAACATGACCAACTTCATGCGTCCCGAGCAGCAGCTGACCATCACCGTCCAGGTGGGGGTCGCCTACGACAGCGACCTGGAGCAGGTGGAGCGGGTGACGGCCGAGGTCGTCTCCGAGGTGATGACCGAGATCACCGGCGCCGTCCCGGAGCACGAACCGGCGATCCGCTTCCACACCTTCGGCGACTCCCGCATCGGGTTCACGGTGATCCTCGGCGTGGGCGAGTTCAGCGACCAGTACCGGATCAAGCACGAGTTCATCAAGCGCCTGCACCGGCGCTACCGCGAGGAGGGCATCCGCATCCCGGCACCCGCCCGCACGGTGGCGCTGCAGCAGGGCGCGGTGGTGATCCCCCGGCAGCGCACCGGTGACGGCCCCGGCGGGCGTTCGGGCGACGGTCCGGGCGCGGCCGCCGCGAATCTCCCCGCGGACCCCTGTCGAGACGACGTCGATCACGAGATATCTTGATGTCGAGCAATGTTGCAGACGTGGAGCGGAGCACCCGGTGACTGACTCGACCATCATCTATACGCACACTGACGAGGCCCCGGCCCTGGCGACGTATTCCTTCCTGCCGGTGGTCCAGGCGTACGCCTCGCAGGCGGGCGTCGCGGTGGAGACCCGCGACATCTCCCTGGCCGGCCGCATCATCGCCGTGTTCCCGGAGTACCTCACCGAGGACCAGCGCATCCCGGACGCCCTGGCCGAGCTCGGCGAGCTCGCCAAGACGCCCGCCGCCAACATCATCAAGCTGCCGAACATCTCGGCGTCGATCCCGCAGCTCAAGGCCGCCATCGCCGAGCTGCAGGGCCAGGGCTACGCGCTGCCGGACTACCCGGACGACCCCAAGACCGACGAGGAGCGCGAGATCCGCGCCCGCTACGACAAGGTCAAGGGCTCCGCGGTCAACCCGGTCCTGCGCGAGGGCAACTCCGACCGCCGTGCCCCGGCCTCGGTGAAGAACTACGCCAAGACCCACCCGCACCGCATGGGTGCCTGGACCGCCGAGTCCAAGACCAACGTGGCGACCATGGGCGAGAACGACTTCCGCTCCACCGAGAAGTCCGTGATCATCGCCGAGGACGGCACGCTGCGCATCGAGCTGGTCGGCGACGACGGCACCACCACCGTGCTGCGCGAGTCCGTGCCGGTCCGGAAGGGCGAGGTCGTCGACGCCTCCGTGATGCGCGTGGCCGCGCTGCGCGAGTTCCTCGCCGCGCAGGTCGCCCGCGCCAAGCAGGAGGGCGTGCTGTTCTCCGTGCACCTGAAGGCCACGATGATGAAGGTCTCCGACCCGATCATCTTCGGCCACGTGGTGCGCGCCTTCTTCCCGAAGACGTTCGCGAAGTACGGTGAGACGCTCGCCGCGGCCGGCCTCACCCCGAACGACGGCCTCGGCGGGATCTACAAGGGCCTGGAGTCCCTGCCCGAGGGCGCCGAGATCAAGGCCTCCTTCGACGCCGAGCTCGCCGAGGGCCCGGAGCTGGCGATGGTCGACTCCGACAAGGGCATCACCAACCTGCACGTGCCCTCGGACGTCATCATCGACGCCTCCATGCCGGCCATGATCCGCACCTCCGGCCACATGTGGGGCCCGGACGGCCAGGAGCACGACGCCCTCGCCGTCATCCCGGACTCCTCCTACGCGGGTGTGTACCAGGCCGTCATCGACGACTGCCGCGCCAACGGCGCCTACGACCCGGCCACCATGGGCTCGGTCCCGAACGTCGGCCTCATGGCGCAGAAGGCCGAGGAGTACGGCAGCCACGACAAGACCTTCGAGATCCCGGCCACGGGCACCGTCCGCCTGGTCGACCAGAACGGCACCGCCGTCATCGAGCAGTCCGTCTCGGCCGGTGACATCTTCCGCGCCTGCCAGACCAAGGACGCCCCGATCAGGGACTGGGTGAAGCTGGCCGTCACCCGCGCCCGCGCCACCGGCGACCCGGCGGTGTTCTGGCTGGACGCCACCCGCGCCCACGACGCCAACCTGATCAAGAAGGTCGAGCAGTACCTGCCGGAGCACGACACCGAGGGCCTGGACATCAGGATCCTGTCCCCGGTCGAGGCGACCAAGCTGTCGGTCGAGCGCATCCGCCGCGGCGAGAACACCATCTCCGTCACCGGCAACGTGCTGCGCGACTACCTCACCGACCTCTTCCCCATCCTGGAGCTGGGCACCAGCGCCAAGATGCTGTCGGTGGTCCCCCTGATGGCGGGCGGCGGCCTGTTCGAGACCGGCGCCGGCGGTTCCGCGCCCAAGCACGTGCAGCAGCTGGTCAAGGAGAACTACCTGCGCTGGGACTCCCTCGGTGAGTTCTTCGCCCTGGTGCCGTCCCTGGAGCAGTACGCCGAGGCCACGGGCAACGCCCGCGCCAAGGTCCTCGCCGACACCCTCGACCGCGCCACGGCGACCTTCCTCGACGAGGACAAGTCCCCGACCCGCCGCGTCGGCGGCATCGACAACCGCGGCAGCCACTTCTACCTGTCCCTGTACTGGGCGCAGGAGCTGGCCCGGCAGACCGACGACGCGGACCTGGCCAAGGCCTTCGCCCCGCTCGCCGAGAAGCTGGCCGCCAACGAGCAGAAGATCGTCGACGAGCTGATCGCCGTCCAGGGCAAGCCGGTGGACATCGGCGGCTACTACCAGCCCGACCCGGCCAAGGCCGCCGAGGTCATGCGCCCGTCGGCCACCTGGAACGAGGCGCTGGCCTCGCTGGGCTGACGCTCACCGGCCGCACCGGCCGCACCGGCCGCCCCGTCCTCCGTCCCGCCGGAGGGCGGGGCGGCCGTCTCCCGCCGCTCCCGGGGGCGCTCAGCTCCTCCACGTCGGCGCCGGGGAAACCGCAGGCCCGGGCGATGAACCGGAAGTCCTCGGCCGTCGGCTCCCGGACCACCGTCCCGATCCCGCTGCCGGCCTCGCCGAACGCCTCCTCCCTGCCACGTGTGCCGGCGCGTGCGGCGCCGCCGCGCCGGCGGGTTCCTCCGCCTCGGCGCACTCGCACAGCCGCAGCGGTACCGCCCCGGTCCACGGGGTGGCCGGGGCGGTACCCGTACCTGCCCCTCCTGAGCGGACGTGCGGCCGCCCGCTGACCGGTGACCGGCATGGTGCGCCCTGTGCTCGTCGCCCCGGTACCCCGCTCCCGCACATCCGGTCCCGCCGCACCCCACCGACAACGCCCCGGAGAAGCCCATGCCCGACATGCCACCCTCCTTCGAGCTGCTGCCCGGCGCCGCAGGCTCCCCCGTGATCCTCCATGTCCCGCACTCCGCACGGGAGATACCGCCGGACGTCCGCGCCGGCATCGTCCTCGACGACGATGCCCTGGAGCGCGAGCTGGACCACATCACCGACGCGCACACGGCCGAGATCGCCGAGGCGGCGGCCGGGCTGGCCGGCACCGCGCCGTGGCGGTTCGTGAACCGGTTGTCGCGGCTGGTCGTCGACCCCGAACGGTTCCCGGACGAGCGGGAGGAGATGACGGCCGTCGGGATGGGCGCCGTCTACACCCGGACCACGCACCGCGGCCTCCTGCGACCCGCGGACACCGATCCCGAGCCACTGATCGAGCGGTACTTCCACCCGTACGCGCGGGCGATGACCGAGGCGGTGGCGGACCGGCTCGCCGCCACGGGACGGGCCGTGATCGTCGACGTGCACTCCTACCCCACCGAGCGGCTGCCCTACGAGCTGCACGGCGAGGGCCCGCGCCCGCCGGTCTGCCTGGGCACCGACGCCTTCCACACCTCGCCGGGGCTGCTCGCCGCGGCTCGGGAGGCGTTCGCCGCGTGCGGGGGGACCGGACTCGACAGCCCGTTCGCCGGGACGTACGTGCCGCTGGAGTTCTACGGGAAGCGGGCCGAGGTCGGCGCGCTGATGGTGGAGATCCGCCGGGACACGTACATGACCGAGCCGGGCGGCCCCGCCGGGCCCGGCCTCACCCGCCTGGCCGAGGCCCTCGCGGCGCTCGTCGACGCCGTCTCGGACTGACCGGCACCGCCTCGGACCGGTCGGCACCGCCTCGGCCCCACCACCGGCTGGAGCGCTCCCGCGCGACAGGCGGCCCGGGCGCGGAGGTTGGGGAACGGCGGCTCGGACCACCACGCCGACCGACCGGGCCCTGCCCCCGGTGCGGGACCGGCCCGCCCTCGAAGCTGGCGCAGCGGGCGAGCCTGGCCCCCGGAGGCCGCTGCGGCTGCTGGTGTGGAGCGAGCGCTGGCGGACGACCGTGCCGTCCACGCCGCCCGCCCGACCCCCGGCCGACCCGGCGCTGCTCAGCGGCCCGACCGCGTACCGGGGGATCGCGGCCCGCACCGCATCGTCCTGTCCTGCTGCGACACCGCCCGCTTCGCCGCGGTGCACGATGGTCGCCGCCTGGTCCGGGGGCCGGCGGGTCGAGGCCCCGGAAGGCACCGCCCCGGAGTGGGCCGGCGACCGGGCCGGCCGGGTGCGCCTGCCTTCGTACTCGCCTCCCTCCTGCCCGATTCCGGGTAACTCGGTTGGCCGCGGGCGCGCTGTCTCATAGTCTCAAGATCACGTACTGCCGCCGGAACACCCGGCGCCCGGCAGGCCCCCGTTTCCCGTCCCATGTGGTGGAAGGCAGCATCATGAACGACGTCACCGTGTCGACCTCCCACGGATCGCTCCGGGGGCGGGAAGGCGACGGCGTCGTCGCGTTCCTGGGCGTCCCGTACGCGGCGCCGCCGTTCGGGACGTTGCGGATGCGGCCGCCGCAGCCGCCGGTCCCCTGGTCCGGGACGCGCGATGCCACGGCCCCCGGCGCGACCGCTCCGCAGCCCGGGTACGGCCCGGCCATGGCGGGCCTGCTGGAGGCGGCCGGCCCGCAGGGCGAGGACTGCCTCAACCTCAACGTCTGGACGCCGGCTCCCGGCCGGACCGGCGAGAGGCTGCCGGTCATGGTCTTCCTCCACGGGGGCGCCTTCCGCAACGGGGCGGGTTCCCTGGCCCTGTACGACGGCTCCCGGCTCGCCGCGGACGGGGTCGTCTGCGTCACGCTCAACTACCGGCTCGGGGCGGAGGGCTTCCTCCTGCTGCCCGACGGCACGGCCAACCTCGGGCTGCTGGACCAGATCGCGGCCCTGCGGTGGGTGCGGGACGACATCGCCGCGTTCGGCGGTGACCCGGGCAACGTCACCGTGTTCGGGCAGTCGGCCGGCGCGATCTCCGTCACCGCCCTCATGACGATGCCCGCCGCCCGCGGGCTCTTCCGCCGGGCCATCACCCAGAGCGGCGCCGGGCACCACGTCCACACGCCCGCCGTCGGCCGCCGGATCACCGAGCGCATGGCCGCTCTCGCCGGGGTGCCGTGCACGCGGGAGGCCCTGGCCGCGGTGCCCCCGGAGGTGCTCGTCGCCGCCGACGCGGAACTCGGCCGGGAGATCGCCCGCTCGCCGCAGCCCTTCCTGTGGGGCGAGTCGGCGGGGGGCGGCACGACCGTCCTGCCCGTCGTCGACGGTACGACGCTGCCCGCCCGCCCCGTCGACGCCATCGCGGCGGGCGCCGGTGCGGGAACCGACCTCATGACCGGCACGACGAGCGACGAGTTCAGGCTCTTCGCCGTGCCCATGGGCATCACACGCCGTATCGACGACACCGCCCTCAGGGGTCTTCTCAGCGGGCTCGGGCTTCCCCCGGAGGAGGCGCACGCGGTCTACGCCGCCGCGGCGGGCGCCGGCGCCGGCCCCGGGGACGTCTTCAGCGACGTCATGACCGACCACGGCTACCGGATCCCCGCACTCCGTGTCGCCGAGAACCGCGCACGGCACGGCGCCGACACCTACGTCTACGAGTTCGCCCGCGCCTCCGGGGCCGCCGGCGGTGCGCTGGGCGCCTGCCACATGGCGGAACTGCCGTTCGTCTTCGGCACCCTGGACGCCTCGCCGGAGGACCCGCAGCCCGGCGCGCGGGCTCTGTCCGAGCAGATGAGGGCCGCCTGGATCTCCTTCGCCCGCCGGGGAAGGCCCGCCCCGCCGCACGGTGCGCGGGCGTGGCGGCCGTACGCACCGGACCGGACGGTCCTGCGCATCGGCGAAGCCGCGGCCGAGGAGGTCCACGACCCCGCCTCCGCGCGGCGGCGGCTGTGGCAGGGACGGCGATGAACGGGGACCGCCGCGGATGCCTGCGTGATCGCCCCACGCGGAACGGAGCATTTTGCGTCATGCGAAGGAGCGGTGGCCCACACCCCGCCGAAGGCGCGGGGCAGTCCTCGGGAAATCCGGCCCCGCGCCGCTCGCAGCCGGCCGCGGACACGGCAGGGGCGGGCGGCTACTGCCAGGCGTCGGCCCCTCCGCCCCGCCACTCGATGAGGGGCGTGGTCCGCACCTCCTCGTGTTCGAGGTGGACGCCGATCCGCCTCATCACGGCCAGGACCTCGGCCACGTTCCGGGCCGTGCCCACCATTTCGCCGCCGACCGAGACCTGGCGGCGGCCGCCTTCGAGCCGCTGGTGCACGACGACCGGAGCCGCCCTCCCGTTCTCGCCGCCCGGCGGGCTGGGACAGTCCCACGGTCCGAGGCCCGGCCCCGCCGGGCCACGTCGCCTTCCGGGTACGCCCGTCACCCGTTCAGCCTCCCTCACGGTTCTCCTCCTCGCAGGACTGCCACCAGCAATTATTGCGTAGCGCAATACATGGGGGTGGCAGAGGCCGTGGGCCGGACCCCGCCCCCGGCTGCGGTTCGCGAACCCGCGGGCACGTCCCGGGAACTGACGGCACCGGCCACCGCGGCCGGTGAGGGAGCCGGTCCGGGCCCGCTCGCGTTCCGCCGGCGCGTCACCGCGTCCACGCCTCTCCCCGCCTCCGCCGTTCCCACCGGCCGCGCCGCCTCTCCGGACGCCTGCGACCCGTACGAACACACGCCCGCGGACGGTGGTTGCCGGGCCCGGCGGCGAACCGCGCCCACCGTGCTTCCCCGCCCCCGCGCGAGGCAGGTGGCGGGCGACCGCGCCGGTCCCCGGGCGCGGTCCTGTCCGGCGTCAGCCGTTCCGGGTGGCCGGGACGTCCACCGTCCAGCCCAACGGGTACGGCTCCGCCCCGTCCGTCTCCGACGCGAGCGGCTCCGCCCCGGCCTCGTTGAAGGCGGCCAGTGCCTCGACCAGGGCCAGCCGTTGCGCCGGCGTGAGCCGTTCCACGATCGCGGCGATCTCCGTGCGGCGGCGGGCGGTCACGTCCCCGACCGTCCGTCGCCCCTCGTCGGTGAGGCGCAGCAGCGTCTCACGGCGGTCGGCGGGGTTGACGTGCCGTTCGGCGAGCCCGGCCGCGATCAGCCGGTCGACCATCCGCATCGCGGTGGACGGTGCCACCTGCAGCTGCTCGGCGAGGGTGACGAGCTTGGTGGCGCCGCGTGTGGACAGCACCACCAGCATGCGGAACTGCGGGAGCGTCACCCGCTCCTCCACCGCGGCGAGGGAGCGGGCGGAGACCGCCACCAGCAACCGGGACGCGGTCAGCACCTCACGGGTCACCGCGTCCACGTCGTCCATGGTCCCCGCAGGGGTCTCGTGCTCCGGCATGAGTCATTTCTACCCTGGCCGAGCGCCCCGCTCGGCCACCCGGGGCAGTTCGGTCCTCCCCTGAGCGCGGCAACGCGGCGGCATCACGGTGTCCTCGCGTGGCGGCCCCCGGCGTGCCGCTCGGGATCCGCGCGCCGGGCCGCCGCGGTCCGGTGAACGCCGGGGCCCTGCGGGGGGGGGTGCGCCCGCCCGTCGGCGGGACGGGGCAGACGGCCCGCGCCACGCTGTGCTCCACCTCCCCGGTGCCACTTCGAAAAGCACGGTGCCCGCCCCGGACCCGCCGTCCCGCTCTCCGTCCGGCCGGGCCGTCCCGGTGGCGCGGCCGCCGGGTCAGGCGTGGGAGAGGGCGAAGGAGACCAGGAAACCGCTCACAGTGACCAGTCCGATGGCGAGGTGGGCGTCGTCGAACGCCTCGGGGATCATCGTGTCGGCGATCATGGCCAGGATGGCTCCGGCGGCCACGGCCGTGACCGCCGCGATCACAGCCGGGGGAAAGGCTCCCACCACCGTGTAGCCGAGCACGGCGGAGACGGTGCCGGCCGCCGCGATCGCGCTCCAGACGCCGAAGACGTACGCCTTGCCGCGCCCGGCCCGCTTCATTCCGGCAGAGCTGGACAGGCCCTCGGGCACGTTGCTGAGGAAGACCGCCGCTACGGTCACCAGGCTGACCGCGCCGCCGTCCAGCAGGCTGACCCCGATGACCGCGGACTCGGGGACGCCGTCCAGCAGTGCCCCGAGGGCGAGCGCCAGTCCCGATCCGCCCCGCTGGTTCTCCGAGGGCTGCGACTGCGCCGGCCGGTGTCCGGAGCGCTTGCGGTGCCGGGCGCCGCGCCGGGCCAGCCAGAGGTTGCCCAGGGTGTAGACGAGCGCGCCGGCGAGCGCGCCGATCGCCGCCGGGGCGAGTCCGGCCTGGTCGTACGCCTCACCCACCAGCTCGAAGGAGACCGCGGACAGCAGCACACCGGCGCCGAAGGCCATGACCGTGGCGATCACCTTCTGGGGCACGCGCAGCCCGTACCCGAGGCCGGCGCCGAGCAGCAGCGCGGAGCCCGCCACCAATCCCCACAGTCCCGCCTGCACCACGTCAGCCATGCCGCCACCAGTACCCGGAACGTCGCAGGCGTCACACGCGGCGCAGCCTCAACAGCTGCCGCCCGGCACGGTGACCGCGCGTCCGCGCGTCCGCAGGGCGCGAACCGCCGTGCCACCCGTCGTGGGGCCGTCCGCCCGGGTCCGGCCGCCTCACCCGGTGGGGTCCATCCGCAGCCCGTCGTCGGTGCCGGATTCCGCAGCCGGCACCCGTCACGCCGCGGGTGCGTGAGCGCGAGTTCGCCGCTGACGTGGTCGGCCATCGGTTCCGGCGGAGTCGTCGCACGCCTCCTGTTCCCGGCTGCGGGCCCCGGGTGGGATGACGTCCTACGCAGCGTGCGGCGTGTCCAGGAGCTCGGTCATCACCGAATGGATCGGGGCGCCGTTCAGCAGTTTCCCGAGTTCCTCGACGCCGTGCCGGCGTTGCGATGGGGTGAGCGAGAGGTACTGCTCGATGCGTTCGTTGAACGTCCGCCGGTACCTCGCGTAGAGCCCGCGGTCCTGCCGGACGCGGCCGGCCAGCTCGACCAGGGCGGCGGTCCCGGCGAAGTCGTCCTCCGGCAGCGGGTGACACGGAACCACATCCGCGAACCGGCCCCCGGTGTGGCCGAACAGCGTGCCGTCCAGCGCGCGCATGGTGAAGACGTGGGCGTAATGCTGCTCGTGGATCGCCAGGGGCAGCCGCCCCAGGGCGAGCGATTCGTGGAGTGCCGTGAGCCCGGGGGCCATCAGGTAGTGCGCGGTGCTCGCCGCCGCGTGGAGCAATTCACGCTGGCGCAGGAGGCGGCAGTCGGCCCGGCCGCCCGCGGCCCGGACGGTCCGTTCCCGGTTCTCACCGAACGGGCCGCCGCAGACGAGGACGCGACGGAACCGGGGCCAGTCGCGCAACAGGTCCGGAAGCCACTGGTGCAGCAGGAGCAGGTAGTCGTTGTTGACGTCGAAGTCCAGGAGGAAGTTCTTGAACCCACCGATGTTGATCAGCAGGTCGTATTCGGGCTCACCGGTGCGCGCGACGTCGTGCAGGCCTTCGACGTCGATGATCGAACCGGTGAGGTGCATCTCGAACCCCTCGCCCAGGGCGGCGAGCCCGGCTGCGCGCTCGGTGACACCGGGGAAGTTCTGAACGACGCTGTGCGTAGCGAGCAGGTGAGCCGCGACAATCCGCTCGTGCGGTGAGAGTCCCGACAGGTGCCGGTCGACGGCCGCGAAGTGGGAACGCGGCATGGTCGTGCACAAGTCGAGGATCGCGGCGGGCGCCCGTGTGAGCTTCCAGAAACCGAACAGGCTGTCCACCATGGTCACCGGTCGCCGCGCCACGACGGACCGGAACACCAACTCGGCGTCCATGACGGAGACCACGTGATCGCTGCCCCGCAGCAGGTCGTCGAGCATCGCCGACCTGGCGTTCCCCGACAGCTCGCCGATGTCGTGAACGGTGTCGAAGGCGTCGGGGTTGCGCCGGGCGAAGACAGCGGCGACACCGTCCCCGACGAACACCCGCTCGTGCTCGTGGAGCGGCCGGGAGACCGCGGCGAGTTCGGAGACCGGACCGAAGCCGCAGTTCTGCGCCCCCATCACGATCCGCACGTCACTGCCCTCCACCGGTGGTTCCCCGCGTACCGCCGGACGTACCGGCCGCGGAGGTGAGCACCTCGACGAGCCGTTCGGCGAAGTCGGCGGGATACCTCGCATAGCCGACGTGTCCGCCGGGGAACAGCTCCACGTCGCGGCCGAACCGGCCGGCGAGGACAGGCGTCGGGCGGTGCACGAGGTCCTCGCGCGAGGCATGGCCGCCGGCCCACACCACTTTGCCGGCCACTTCCTCCAGCGCGTCGAGGTCGGGTACGAAGCGCGTGAAGGGCCGGACGAAGTGGGTCAGGAAGAAGTCGGTGTTGTCGTGCGCTTCGGGGAGGGCCGGCGCGGGCCGGCCGCCGTGGAGGGCCTGCAGCTTGGTGAGGGCCGGTGCCGTTCCTTCACGGAGGTACGTCTCGCAGACGTCGTCGAGAAGTGCCAAGTGCCGCTCGGCGTCCGGAAGGACGCTCAGAACAGGTGGCTCGTGGACGACGGCCAGCCGGACCCTGCCCGGGTGGCGGATGGTGAGCTCCAGGGCGGTGAGCCCGCCCGAGCAGCTTCCGAAGACGTACACGGGCTCGTCCGGACCGGCGAGGTGTTCGATCAGGCGGTAGGCGTCGTCGGCGTGCTCCTCGACCCTCTGGTCCACCGGCGGGCCGTCGAGCACACTGCGCGAGTTCCCGCGTGGATCACAGGTGACGACGCGGTGGCTCCCGGCCAGGACTGCGGCCAAGCGTTTGTACACCGCCGCGTCGGAGTTGCCTCCCCCGATGAGCAGCAGGAGGGGCCCCTCACCGCGCACTTCGAAGTAGATGGTCGCGCCCGGTACCGCGAGCGTCCCGCTGTTCACTGGGTCCATCACACTCCAGGGAGGCGAAACCGGTGTGAGGGCACAGCGTCGCACGGCCGGAACGGACCGTGCAGAGCGCACGGGAGTGGGACCGCCGGCTTCGTGAGCCCCTCGTCCGGCACGCGCTTCCCCCTGCTCCCGTGCGCCGGTCTCATGAGGGGACGCACTGGGCATGCCGGTCACATCGGCCCCTGTCTCGCCACGGCCCTCAGGCAAGGAGACCCGGTTGACGGGCATCGAGGAAGTACGAAAGATCCTCCGTGACTTGGGGATCGAGGAAGAACTGCTACGCGAGGACGCGCAGGTGCGTGCGCATCTCGGCCTGGACTCCGTCGACCTCACGCAGATCCAGCTGGATCTGGCCGAGCGCTTCGGCATCCGCGTCGACCTCTGGGCGGAGCACGACTTCACCGTGCGGCGGCTCGGCGACATCGTCGGCGACCGCCGGCCCGGCGAGGGGGTTCGCGGGGAGTACCGGGCCCGTGGCTGGTGGCGCCCGGAACTCCTGGACGACATGGTGCTGAGCACACGCGCGCACGCGGGCCACCGCCCGGCAGTGGTCGACGCCGAGCACACCTTCACCAGGGCCGAGCTCGACGCGGCGGTGTCCGGCTGCGCCGCCCGGCTGGCGCACACCGGCATCCGACCCGGCGACACCGTGCTCGTGCAACTGCCGAACCAGGCCCGCCTCGTCGTCCTCACGCTCGCGTTGATCAGGTTCGGCGCGCGCCCGGCCCTCGCCCTGCCGGCCCTGCGCGAGCACGAACTCGATCCGGTGATCACCGCGTTGGCGCCGACCGCGCTGGCCGTACCGGCCCGGCATCAGCGCTTCGACCACCTGCGGCTCGCCGAGCGGCTCCGCGAGCGGCACCCGTCGGTACGCACCCTGCTCGTCTCGGGAGCCGGTGAGCGGGCCACCGGCCACGTGGACATCGACCGTCTCCTCGAGGCCGGCGCCCCGGTTCCCGCCCGTCCGGACCGGCATCCCCCGGACACCGCCCTCTTCCTGCTGTCGAGCGGAACCACGGGCGCTCCCAAACCCATCGCCCGAACCCATGAGGCGCTGGGTCACGTGATCCGCTGCGCGGCGGCGGCCTCGGGGCTGACACCCGGATCCGTGTTCCTCGCCGTCCTGCCGGTGACGCACGCCTTCGCCCTCTCCGCCCCGGGGGTGCTCGGCACGCTCGCCGGCGGCGGAAAGGTCGTGCTCGCCGGTCCGGACGACACGACCGCCGCCATGGAGCTGATCGAGCGGGAACGCGTCACGCACTGCGCGCTCACCCCCGCGCTCGCCCGGCAGTGGCTCGCGGCTCGCGCCGCCTCCAGCGGTGCCGACCTGTCGAGCCTGCAAGTCCTGCAGGTCGGCGGGGCGCGCTTGGACGAGTCCACGGCCGTCCGGCTGGCCGACGCCTTCGACTGCCGGATCCAGCAGGTGTACGGCATGAGTGAGGGCCGGGTGCACTTCACCCGGCTCGACGATCCGCCCGAGGTGGCGTTCACCACGCAGGGACGCCCCTCCTCGCCCGGGGACGAGACCCTGGTGGTGGACGGCGAGGGCCGGCCCGTCGCCGACGGTGAGACCGGCGAACTCCTGGTCAGGGGACCGGGTGTCATCACGGAGTACCACGCGGGCGCGGCGGCCTCGTCCTTCACCTCCGACGGCTTCTACCGCACCGGCGACCTCGTCCGCCGCCACGAGTCCGGGAACCTCGTGGTCGCCGGGCGCGTCAAGGACGTGATCAACCGCGGGGGGGAGAAGATCCCGGCGGACGAACTGGAGGCGCTGGCACTGGCGCACCCGGGTGTGCGGGCTGCCGCAGCCGTCGCGATGCCCCACCGGGTACTGGGTGAGGCCGTCTGCCTGTACGTCGTGGGCGGTGACGAGGGGGCGCCGTCCCTGCGGGAGCTGCGCGGGCATCTGGAGAACAGCGGTCTGGCCCGGTTCAAACTGCCCGAGCGGCTCGTCGAGGTTCCGGCACTCCCCCTGACCGCGGTCGGCAAGACGGACAAGGTGCGGCTGCGTCAGGACATCGTGGCCCGGTTGGGGGCCGAGGGCTGACGCGGCCGGGAAGCGGACGTGTGCGGCGGTGGCCGCGCACCTCGGGATCACCGCGGAGTCGCCGCGGGCACGGGTCCGCGAGGACGGAGCGCGGGCCGCGGCCGCCCGCGGCGGCCGGATCCGCGGCGTCGTCCTCCCCGTCGGCGGGGGCGCCCGGGGCGGATTCCGGGGATCGTCGCAACACGTGATCGCCGCCGTGTGACGGCGAGCGGTCCGGACGGCCGCTCGGCCGAGCAGTCCGGCCGAGCGGCCGGCGGTCGTTCCGGGCCGGGTGCCCCGGCCGGTTCGCGTGCGCCCGGCTGTGGTTTCGCAGGCGGCCGAGCGGCTGGTGGACTCACACCATGACGACATCGCCGCCCCGCGTCGTGCGGGCACTCGAGCAGTTCCACGCCGCCCGTCCCTGGGACCACAACGCCCACTACCACCGGTGGATCCTGCGCCGGCTCCCCAGACGTTTCGACAGGGCCCTGGACGTCGGTTCGGGCAGCGGTGACCTCGCCAGACTCCTGGCCTCGCGGGCCGGAGCAGTGCACGGCATCGACGTCGAGCCCTCGATCGTCGATCGCGCGCGGGAGCTCACGGACCCCGCCGCCCCGGTGACCTTCACCGTCGGGGACGCGCTGAGGGAGGTGCCGCCCGGTCCCTACGACGTCATCACCTGTGTCGCCACCATCCACCACATGCCGTTCGGCGACGCCCTCACCCGCTTCCGCCGGCACCTGGCGCCCGGCGGAACCCTGGTCGTCATCGGCGTCTACCGCCCACGGTCCCTGAGCGATCACCTGATCGACGCCGTGGCCGTTCCGGCGAACGTCGCCATGGCCTGGATCAAGAACAAGGGCCGCAGGGCGCCTCGGCCGGTTTCGATGACCGCCCCGACCCGACCGGCGACCATGGCCTTCGCAGACATCGTTCGCGACGCCCACCGGGTACTGCCCGGTGCGCGGTTGCGCCGACGACTGTTCTGGCGCTACACGCTGGTCTGGCACCGGCGCTGAGGGGCCGGCCTCACGGCTGGGCCCGGGAAGCTGTCGTTCCGTCGATTCCGGCGGGCGTGAGGGGGGGGGAGCGACGGAGCGGCTTCTCGTGCTGCCGCGTCGGCGACGTGGACACCGGCCAGGGGGATCCGGGCCGCGCGGCGCCGGACCACACCCGCGCCCGGCGGGGCCGGCCGACGAGGTCACCGAGGGCAAGCGGGCCGCAAGGTTCCCTCGTCGAGGAGATCCCCCCTCGCCGCCCGGCTCGTCCTGTCCGCCGGCCCTGGTCCCGGCACCCGCCCCGGCGTGCTCCGCGCGCCGCGCCGGCCGCCGGGTCCGATCGTCGTCACCGGCTGGCGCCGGCCGGGGACACCGGTCCCCGGGAATGATCGAGGGCCGACTCCGGATGGCTCCGGAACCGGCCCTCGACCCGCGACTGTCTCCAGTCGGGACGACAGGATTTGAACCTGCGACCCCTTGACCCCCAGTCAAGTGCGCTACCAAGCTGCGCCACGTCCCGATGCGTCCCACGTGGCGGACCACGTGATCAACGCAGGTCAAGCCTACCTCATGCGGAGGACCGGCCGGGACGGCGCCGGTCCCCGCACCGACGGTGCGGGCCGCGGCGGCGCCACCCCCGCCGAGCGCGGCCCGTCCGGTGATCGCATCGCGAGACGGTCTTGCGTCACCCACTTGACCAGGCGTTACCTCGCACGGTGCGAACCGAACAACTCGAACACCATGGCCATGACGCCTCCGGCGACCGTTCCGCGCGGCGTGCCGTCACCCTCTTCCCGGTCCTCGTCCTCGTGGCCGGCGCCCTGGGACTGCTGCTCCCCGGGACCTTCTCCGGCGGGAGCGAGGCGGTGCCGTACCTGCTGGGTGTCGTGATGTTCTGCATGGGCGTCACCATGACCCCGCAGGACTTCCGCGGGGTCGTCCAGCGGCCCTGGGCGGTGGCCCTCGGGCTGGTCGCGCACTACGTCATCATGCCGGGCCTGGGCTGGGCCGTCGCCCATCTGCTCCAGCTCCCGCCGCAGCTGGCCGCCGGCGTGATCCTCGTCGGCTGCGCCCCCAGCGGCACCGCCTCCAACGTGGTGACGTACCTGGCGCGCGGTGATGTCGCCCTGTCCGTCTCCGTCGCCACCGTCTCCACCCTTCTCGCCCCGCTGGTGACCCCGCCGCTGACGCTGCTGCTGGCCGGTGAGTACCTCCCGGTCGACGCCGGATCGATGGTCACCGACATCCTCAAGACGGTGCTGCTGCCGGTACTGGCGGGCCTCGTCGTCCGGCTCGTCGCGGGCCGGTGGGTGCGGCGGGCGCTGCCGGTGCTGCCGTGGCTGTCCGCGCTGACGATCGCCGTGATCGTGGCCGTGGTGGTGGCGGGCAGCGCCGACGCCATCAAGTCGGCCGCCGCGCTGGTGTTCGTCGCCGTCGTGCTGCACAACGGCCTCGGCCTGGCGCTGGGGTACGGCGCGGGGCGCGTCGCCCGGCTCGGCGAACCGGCGAGCCGGGCCATGGCGTTCGAGGTCGGCATGCAGAACTCCGGGCTCGCGGCCTCGTTGGCCACCGCCCACTTCAGTCCGCTGGCGGCGCTGCCGGCCGCGGTGTTCTCCGTCTGGCACAACATCTCCGGCGCCCTGGCGGCCGCCTGGCTGTCCCGCCGGGGGCGCTGAAGGCGCAGGCCGCGCCGCGCCCTTTCCGCCTCGCCCCCGGCTGCGGTCCGCGGCCCGCCCGGTCCGTCGCCCGCGCGCCTGCGCTCCGCGTTCCCGACCGGACACGGCAGTGCTCCCGGGCGCCCGGGGGCGTCCATGCCCTCGGGCACCCGGGGGTCCTCGTCCCGGTCGCTCAGTGGGCGGTTCCGATCAGCTTCTGCTCCACCGTGCCGGCGGCCGGCCGCTTCGCGCAGCGTGACGATGCCGATGAGGACCGTCGAGGACACCCCGGCGAGCGCGAGCGCGGTGAGGCCCCAGTCGCCTCGGTCGGTGATGCGCTGGACGCCAAGGACCCGCTCCAGGTCGGTCAACGCTTTTGTCAACGATCTCATCGACAATCAGGGGATCCATCGAGGAAGTCACCGGGGATGCCGTCGGGATCCGTGGATTCGTGCGGATCCGTAGGGCCGGCAAGGGATCCCCGTGCCGGCGGGCGCGCGTACAGCGAAGGGGCGGGCGGCGCACGGGCGTGCGCCGCCCACTACCGGGGGCCAGGGGCGGTGTGCCGTGGGTGTGGAAGGACTCGATCGCCTTCAGGCCCCACGCCTGGCCCTTGGCCCGCTCGGCCCCGGTCCAGGTGATTAGCGGCCAGTCGGGGGCGAACACCAGCCGCGTGAGCGGGTCGCACGGCTCGACGCGGTTGCCGTCCGGCTCGTAGACGTACGGGAAGAACGTCTGCCGGATGGCGTGCTCGTGCGGGCCGGTCCCGATGAACACGCCGGTGTCGATGGCGAGGTCGGCGGCGCGCAGGATGTCCTCGCGGGTGTCGGCCGCGAAGGCGATGTGGTGCAGGCGGCCCGAGGAACCGGTCCGGTCCTCGGTGCAGACGACGTCGTACGACTTGTCGGTGAAGGTCAGCCGGCGGGCGGCGATCCTCCCGCCGCCCAGCCGGATCCGCTCGGTCGGCCGGGCGCCCAGGAGGTGTTCCTGGAACTCGGCGTTGGCGAGCATGTCGGTCGCGGGCCTTCCCGGTCGGCAGCAGGGGGCCTTCGCCGGGCGGGAACTCGACGGCGACCGCGGCGGCCGTGCCCGGCACGCCCGATATCTCGGCGGTGCCGGTGCAGTCGACGCGTCCGCGGGGGGATGTCGCGATCGCGAGTTCCCCGGTGTTGCGCATGCGGATGCGTACGGACGTCTCGCCGTCCCCGGCGGTGACCAGGCCGCGTTCGACGGCGAAGGGCCCGACGCCGGCGAGGAGGTTGCCGCAGTCCTGGCGGTTGGTCACCTCAGGGCGATCGAGGCCGACTTGCAGGAAGAGGTGGTCGGGGTCGGCCGAGGCGGAGACCGCGGCCACCTTGCCGGTCAGCGGGTGGGACCCGCCCAGCCGTCGATCTGGCGCGGGCCGGGGCTGCCCATGATCCGCAGCAGCAGGTCGTCGCGGGCGGCGGGGTCGGAGGGCAGGTCCCCGGCCAGGAAGTAGGCGCCTTGGAGGTGCCGCCGCACATGAGCACGCAGCGCACCCGCGCGGGCCCGGTCACGGGGCTGGTGCGGCTCGAAGCAGAAGACGGGCGGGGCGCCGATGACCTCCCCGGGGCCGGGGTAGCCGATGGCCTGGGCCAGGACGCGGGCTTCCAGGGCCATGCGGCTGGCGGCGGGGTGGTCGCCGTTGTACGGGTCCTCCACCGGGTGCGTGAGCACCACGTCGGGCCGGGTCTCGCGGTGGACGGCGACGAGCCGGTCGGCCGGCTCGGCGGTGGGGATCAGCGGGTAGTCGCCGGCGTCGAAGAAGCGGACCTCGGCACCGAGCGTGGCGGCGGCCTTCTCGGCCTGCTCCCGGCGGATCGCCTTGATCTCCCCCGGCTTCCTGCCCTCGCGCCAGGCCTTGGCGGACTCGCCGCGCTCGCCGAAGGTCAGGCACGCGATGGTGGCCTTCTCCCGCGCGCGGCGGCCAGGGCGACGGCTCCACCCGCCCGCCACACGAAGTCGCCCGCGTGCGCGGTGACCACGAGGGTGGGCCGCGGGGCCGCGGCAGGCGCGTTGCCGTACGTCATGCTCACATCTCCTTGACGGACAGGTTCGCGCCCACCTCCTCCCGACCGCCGGCACACGGCACGCCGGCTCAGTCGCGCAGCGCCACGATCACGCGGGTGAGGTGGGCGCGGACGGCCGCTTCGGCCGCCTGCGGGTCCCTGGCCCGGATCGCCTCGATCATGGCCAGGTGCTCGTTCAGGGATCGCTGGGGGCGTCCCGGGCGCAGCGCCGGCTGGAAGCGGTGGCGCACGAGCTGGGCGTTGAGCCGTTCCAGCAGGTCCACGGCCGTCCGCTGACCGGAGAACTCCTGGATGCGGGTGTGCAGTTCGTGGTTGAGGTCGGAGTAGGTCAACGGCTCGCCGTCGGCCACCGCCTTGCTCATCGCCACGCCGATTTCGGTCAGTTCGTCCAGCTGCTCGTCGCCGGCCGCGACGGCCGCCTTGGCCGCGCACAGCCTTTCGAGGACCATGCGGCACTCGGTGATGGCGACCGCTTCCTCCACGGTCACCCCCCGCACCCGTGAGCCGCGGTTGCGGATCCGCTCGACCAGTCCCTGCGCCTCCAGATCGATCAGCGCGGCCCGGATGCCGGCCCGTGTCACACCGAACTGCTCGGCGAGCTCGTTCTCCACCAGCCTCTGGGCCGGTGCCATCCCGCCGCGCAGGATCGCCTGCCGCAGTTGCGCGAGCGCATGCTGCTTGGCCTGCTCCCCGGTGCCCGGACGGGCTTGCTCCGGCATGCGCGCCCTCCCTGAGTGAGTGCCTGTCGAACGTAAATCCAGCCAGGCAGGATTGTCGACGATTCTGTCTACCGAATCGCGTCCGGAGAACCCTCCCCCGGCGCGCGGTGGAGTGCCCCGCCGCCCCGCCGGGTTCGGCACGGCCCCTCGCCCCCGGTGGGCCCGGCCGGTCGCCGTGAGAGGATTCCCCCGCGTTCCGCAGCGGTTCGACGACATGGAGGGTCATCGGCATGTACGCCATATCCCTGGGTGACGACGGCGCGGAACTGCGTCCGCTCGAACCGTGGCGGGCCGGGGAGTTCCTCGCCCACATCGACCGGGGACGGGACTTCATCGGGCGGTACACCGGCCTGGCGGACGCCGTCACCGACCTGGAGTCGAGCCGCGCGTTCCTGCGGTCGTACGCGGAGAAGGCGGCGGCCGACACCGGGCGGATCCACGGCATCTGGGCGGACGGCGAACTGGTCGGCGGGGTCCTCCTGCGGACGATGGACCTCGCGCAGGGCACGGCCGAGGCGGGCTGCTGGCTGGAGCCGTCGGCGGTGGGCCGGGGACTGGTGACCCGGGCGGCACGCCTCCTCGTCGACTGGGCCGTCGGGGAACGGGGCGTGCACCGCGTGGAGTGGCTGGTCGCGGCGGAGAACGAGGCGAGCATCGCCGTGGCCCGGCGGCTCGGCATGCGCAGGGACGGCGTCCTGCGGGAGCGCTTCCCGCACCGCGGGAAGCGCTACGACATGGAGGTCTGGTCGGTGCTCGCGCCGGAGTGGCGGGCGACCCGGGACGGGGCCTGACGGCGCGTTCCGCCGCCCCGGCCGCCCGGCGTCCGCGGCCCGGCCGGGCGCGACCGGTCGGCGCGCCGCTGCCCGGCCCTCGTGGGGGGCCGTACGACGCGGGTGGCCGGGGCACCGGCCGACGCCCGGTGACCGGTCCGCGCCGGGCGGCCCCGGGGCGGCGGCGGACCGTGGCCGTTGACGTGGCGGCGAACCACGCCCAGGGTGGACCGGACAGCCAGTGGACCGGTCCGGAGGTGGGCTCCCATGGTGGACGCGTTCGGTGTCGCCGTCGTCGGGTTCGGCTGGATGGGCCGGGTCCACACCCGGGCCTACGCCCGGGTCCGCCACCACTACCCGCTCCTGCCCCTGCGCCCGGAACTGGTGACCGTGGCCGAGGAGGTGCCGGGGCGGGCCGAAGAGGCCGCCGCGCGGTTCGGGTTCGCGTCGGCGACCCGCGACTGGCGCGAGGTGGCCGCCGATCCGCGGGTACGGGCGGTCAGCGTCACCGCGCCGAACTTCCTGCACCGCGAGATCGGCGTGGCGATGGCCGAGGCCGGCAAGCACCTGTGGATCGAGAAACCGGTGGGCCTGGGCATCGGGGACGCCCGCGCGGTGGCGGACGCGGTCGCGCGGGCCGGCGTCCAGGGCGCCGTCGGCTTCAACTACCGCAACGCGCCCGCGGTGGAGAGGGCCCGCGACCTGATCGCCTCCGGGGGGATCGGCACCGCGACACATGCGCGCATCCGCCTGTTCAGCGACTACGCCGCCCACCCGGAGTCCGCCCTGACGTGGCGTTACCTGCGGGAGCGCGGCGGCAGCGGAGTGCTCGGCGATCTGGCCTCGCACGGCGCCGACCTGGCCCGGTTCCTGCTCGGCGACATCACGGCCGTGATGGCCGACACGGCAATCTTCGTGCCCGAGCGGCCGCGTCCGGCCGCGGCCACCGCCGGCCACGCCCGGGCCGCGGGCGGCGTGCCCGGCCCGGTCGAGAACGAGGACTACGTCGGCTGCCTGCTCCGCTTCGCCTGCGGCGCGCGCGGTGTGCTGGAGGCCTGCCGGGTCTCGGTCGGTGAACAGAACAACTACGGCTTCGAGGTGCACGGCACCGAGGGGGCGGTGTTCTGGGACTTCCGCCGCATGAACGAACTGGGCGTCAGCCAGGGGACGGACTACCAGGACCAGCCGGTCGGCACGGTGTTCGCCGGTCCGGGGGACGGCGAGTTCGCCGCCTTCCAGCCGGGGGCCGGCAACGCCATGGGCTACGACGACCTGAAGGTGGTCGAGGCGTACCGCTTCCTGCGCTCCGTCGCGGAGGACACCCCCTGCGGGGCGACCCTGCGGGACGCCGTGCGCAGCGCGGCCGTACTGGACGCGATGGCGCGGTCGGCGGAGCACGGCACGTGGGCCGTCGTGGAGCAGCCGTAGGCGTGGTGCCCTCACCGGGGCGCGGCGGGTGCGTGCGGGCCCGGACCGCCCGCCCGGCCCGTCAGGCGCCGCAGGAGCGCAGGTACCGGCGGGTGCGCACCGCGATGGGCAGCGGCCGCTCCGGCTCGCAGGGGTACATGTCCTGTTCGACGATGGCGAAGAGGTCCACGCCCAGTTTCTGGGCGGCGGCCAGGACCGGGGCCAGGTCGGGCACCCCGAGGGGCGGTTCGCACATCACCCCGCGCTGCACGGCCGGTCCGAAGGGGATGCCGTTCGCCCGTACCTCGGCGAGGACCTCCGGGTCGACCTGTTTGAGGTGCAGGTAGCCGACGCGTTCACCGTAGGTCTCGATCAGCTCGACGCTGTCGCCGCCGCAGTAGGCGTAGTGGCCGGTGTCCAGGCAGAGGCCGACCAGAGCGGGGTCGGTGGCGTCGAGGAAGCGCGTGACGTGCTCCTCGGTGTCGAGGTGGGTGTCGGCGTGCGGGTGGACGACGATGTCCAGGCCGTAGGTCTCCCTGACGCGGCGGCCGAGCCGCTCCATTCCCCGGGCGAGGTGGGTCCACTGCTCGCGCGTCAGCTCCGGCGGCTCCAGGATCTCGGCGGTCCTGTCGTCGCGCCAGAAGGACGGGATGACGACGAGGTGCCGCGCGCCCGTCGCCCGGGTGAGCGCGGCGACCCGGGCGACGTGCTCCCAGGTGGCGTCCCAGACGGCCGGGCCGCGGTGCAGGCCGGTGAAGACGGTGCCCGCCGACACGCGCAGACCGCGCCGGGCCACCTCGTCGGTGAGCCGGGCCGGGTCGGTGGGGAGGTAGCCGTACGGGCCGAGTTCGATCCAGGAGTACCCGGCTTCGGCGACCTCGTCGAGGAAGCGCTGCCAGGGCACCTGCCGGGGGTCGTCGGGGAACCAGACGCCCCAGGAGTCGGGGGCGGAGCCGACGCGGATGCGGTCCAGGGCTGCGGGCATGTCAGGGCGTTCCTTCCGGCGGGACGGCGGGGGCGCGGGCGGCGGGCCGACGGGGCGTCCGCGATGCCGCCGGAGCGGGCGGCCGGGGAGGCGGCGGGAGCGGGCGGGAGGGGAGCGGTCCATCTTTCCTGCACCTCACTGCGCGGAGGGAGAAGGGGCCGGGAGCCGCGGTGCGCTGGGACGGGATACAAGTCCCGGGAACGCCTCCTGTCAAGGCTTTGTTCTGACATGCCGCACCGGGAGGTCCGCATGTCAGAACAAAGCATTGACAGCTCCGGTTCCCCGGTCCTACACCTGGGAGCGTGCGTCGGGGGCGATCCCCACCCCTTCCGGACCGGCGTCGAACGGAGCCCGTCGTGAGCATCGGCATCCCCGGCCCGACGGCGGTCAGGGCCCGGCATCCGGAGGCGATCGCCGAGGCGGCCCGGCGCCGGGCGCGGCGCCCGCTGCTCGGCGACGGCGGCGGCGCGGGCGGCGCGGGTGACGGGCAGGAGGCCGCCTACGAGCGCTGGCGCAAGGCGCTGCGGCTGCCCGCCGTACGGGGGGCTCGTCGCCGGCCGGTCGCTGCTCCACCCGGCCCGGGGCACCGTGGAAGAGGCGGTCGACACGGCCGTCGGCCTGCTGTGACCGGCCCCGCGGCGGGCGGTTTGGCCCGCCCGTGACCAGGAGGCACCGATGACCACCAGTCCGTACCACCTTCCCGCCGGCCGGGCCGCCGCCGGCCCGTACGCCGTGGACGTCACCCCCGAGACGGCCGGCTGGGGTTACTCCCGCCTGCGCGTCCTGCGCCTGCCGCCCGGCGGTACGCACTCCTTCGAGACCGGCGACAGCGAGTGGATCGTCCTGCCGCTGGGCGGCGGCTGCACGGTCACCGCCGACGACGACTTCGGCAGCGACACCTTCCCCCTCACCGGTCGCGCGGGCGTGTTCGAGGCCGTCAGCGACTTCGCGTACGTCCCGCGCGACGCCCGCGCGACCCTCCACTGCCCGGACGGCGGGCGGTTCGCGCTCGCCGGCGCCCGCTGCACCCGCCGCCTGCCCGCCCGCCACGTCCCGGCCTCGTCCGTCCCCGTGGAGCTGCGCGGCACCGGAACCTGCTCCCGCCAGGTCAACAACTTCGCCGCGGCGGACGTCTTCGCCTGCGACAGGCTGATCGCGGTGGAGGTGATCACCCCGGGCGGCAACTGGTCGTCGTTCCCGCCGCACAAGCACGACGAGCACCGCCCCGGCGAGGAGTCCGTCCTGGAGGAGATCTACTACTTCGAGTTCGCCGCCCACGACGGCATCCCCGGCCTCGGCTACCAGCGGGTGTCCCCGTCCGGGCGGGGCCGCGGCACGGACGTCCTGGCCGAGGTGCGCGACGGGGACGTCGTGCTGGTCCCCGACGGCTGGCACGGGCCGTCGACGGCGGTGCCCGGCCACCACATGTACTACCTCAACGTCATGGCGGGTCCGGGCCCCGACCGCGCCTGGCTGATCCGCGACCATCCCGACCACGCCTGGATCCGCGCCACCTGGCCCGGCCGGCCGGTCGATCCCCGCCTGCCCCTCTACACCGCACCCGAGAGGCCCGCATGAGCGCTCCCACCCTCCGCCTGACCACCGCCCAGGCCCTGGTGCGGTTCCTGTCCGCCCAGTACACCGAGCGGGACGGGGTACGGCGCCGCCTGATCGCCGGCGTCTGGGGCGTCTTCGGCCACGGCAACGTGGCCGGCATCGGCCAGGCGCTCGTCGAGCACGGCGAGGCCCTGCCGTACCACCAGGGCCGCAACGAGCAGGCCATGGTGCACGCGGCCGTCGGCTACGCCCGCCACCTGGACCGCCTGTCCGCGCAGGCCGTGACGACGTCGATCGGCCCGGGCGCCACCAACCTCGTCACCGGCGCCGCCCTCGCCACCGTCAACCGCCTGCCGGTCCTGCTCCTGCCCGGCGACTCCTTCGCCGCCCGCCCCTGTGATCCGCTGCTCCAGCAGCTCGAACACCCCCTCGCGGCCGACGTGTCCGTCAACGACACCCTGCGCCCGGTCTCCCGCTTCTTCGACCGGATCGCCCGCCCCGAGGCCCTGATCCCCTCCGCGCTGAACGCCATGCGCGTGCTCGCCGACCCCGCCGAGACCGGCGCCGTCACCCTCGCCCTCCCCCAGGACGTGCAGGCGGAGGCGTACGACTGGCCGGCGCAGTTCTTCACCGAGCGCGTCTGGCCGGTGCGGCGGCCGGCGCCCGATCCGGTGGAGCTGGCCGGGGCCGTCCGGACGATCCGGGCCGCGCGGCGCCCCCTGATCGTCGCGGGCGGCGGCGTCCACCACAGCCGGGCCGAGACCGCGCTGAGGGCGCTGGCCGACGCCACCGGCATCCCGGTCGCCTCCACCCAGGCCGGCAAGGGCTCCCTGCGCCACGACCATCCCGCCGACCTCGGCGGCGTCGGCCACACCGGCACCGCCGTCGCCGACGACCTGGCCCGCACCGCCGACCTGGTGATCGGCGTCGGCACCCGCTTCACCGACTTCACCACCGCCTCCGGCACCCTCTTCCGACACCCGGACGTACGCTTCCTCAACCTCAACATCACCGCCTTCGACGCCCACAAGCTCGCCGCGCGCACCCTGGTCTGCGACGCGCGCACCGGGCTCGCGGCCCTGGCGGAGGCGCTCGCCGGACACCGGGTGGATCCGGCGTACGAGGCGGAGTACCGGGCCGGGAAGGAGCGCTGGGAGCGGGTCGTCGAGACGGCCCTGCGCGCCGACGACGACAGTGCCGTACCGACGCAGACGCAGGTGCTCGGTGCGCTGGACGCGGTGGTGGGCGACGAGGACGTGGTGATCAACGCGGCCGGTTCGCTCCCCGGCGACCTGCACAGGCTGTGGCGGACCCGGTCCCCGCGCCAGTACCACCTGGAGTACGGCTACTCCTGCATGGGCTACGAGATCCCGGCCGCGCTCGGTGTGCAGCAGGCCGCCCCCGGCACGCCCGTGTGGGCGCTGGTCGGCGACGGCACGTACCTGATGATGCCGACGGAGATCGTCACCGCGGTGCAGGAGAACCTGCCGGTGAAGATGGTCCTGGTCCAGAACCACGGCTACGCCTCCATCGGCGGTCTGTCGGAGGCGGTGGGCGCCGAACGCTTCGGCACCGCCTACCACCACCGCGCCGCCGACGGCACCTTCACCGGCGCCCCGCTCCCCGTCGACCTGGCCGCCAACGCCGCCAGCCTCGGCATGGAGGTGCTGCGCGCCAAGACCGTGGGCGAGCTGCGCGGGGCGCTGGCCGCGGCCCGCGCCGCCGGCCGCCCGGTCTGCGTGTACGTGGAGACCGACCCGGCTCCGCCCGCTCCCCCGCCCCAGGCGTGGTGGGACGTGCCGGTGGCGGAGGTGTCCGGCCGCCGGGCCGCCGCGGCGGCCCGCGCGCGGTACGACGAACAGGCCGCCGCCCGCCGCCGCCACCTGTGAGGACCGGGGCGGGGCGGCGCCGCCGGCTTCGGACGCCCCGGAGGCCGGGGTCCGGCGAACGGCCCCTCCGGAGCCCGGTGGAGGCGCCGTTCGAGGGTCCCGGTGTCCCCGCTCCCCTCGCCCGGCGCGCCGCCGTCCGCTACCGCGCGGTGTCCGGCGTCACGCGGCGCGACACCACGGCGCGCGCGAAGTCCAGGGTCGCGGTGAAGCACCGCGCCACGTCCTCCTCCGCGGCCCCGATCCACAGGTGGTCGGCTCCGGGGACGGACCGGAAGTCCGCCTCCGCGCCCACCGCCCGCAGCGCCGCGGCCAGGGCCTCCCCCTGGGCGACGGGGATGACCGTGTCCTCGGCTCCGTGCAGGATCAGGAAGGGCGGCGCGCCGGCGGCCGCCCGGGCGACGGGGCTCGCGGCGCGGGCGCGCTCGGGGACGTCGGCGGCGGGGGCGCCCAGGAGCATCGCCTCGGGGGTGTGCGGCGGCGCGGCGGTGAGGTCGGTGGCGCCGTACCAGACGACGCAGCCGCGGACGGCCGGGCCGGCGGTGAGGGCGAGCAGGGCGGCGAGGTGCCCGCCCGCGGACTCGCCCCACACGGCCACGCGGTCGGCGTCCAGGCCGAGTTCGGCGGAGCGGGCGCGCAGCCAGGACAGTACCTCGGTGAGGTCGTCCAGCTGGGCCGGGAAGACGGCTTCGGCGCTGAGCCGGTAGTCGGGGCAGACGACGGCGAACCCGGCCGCGGCCAGCCGGGCGAAGGGGTGCGGCCGCCAGGCGCGCAGGCGCGGGCCCGCGTCGTCGCGCAGGCCGGTGCGCCAGGCGCCGCCGTGGACGAAGACGACCACGGGCAGCGGGCCGCCGGCCGGTTCCTCGGGGAGCCACAGGTCGAGTTCCACGGGGCGGCTGCCGTCGCGGACGGCGTACGGGATGCCCCGCAGCAGCCGTACGCCGTCGGCGGGACGCGCGGCGGGCGGCAGCGGCAGGAGCGCGGGGTCGGGCGGGGCGAGGAACGCGGCGAGGTCGGGGCGCGGGGGCACGGGGAGCTCCTCGAAGGGTCGGCCGGCGGGGCGGCGGCGGTCAGGGGGCGAGGCGGCGGGACAGCAGGCGGCGGGCGTTGGCCGTCGTCAGGGACTGCCAGGTGGCGCCCTCCACTGGCACGGGGGCGGCGGTGACGGAGGCGATGTGGGCGTCGACGCCGTGCGCCGGGGTCCAGCAGTAGTCGCTGCCGTACAGCAGCCGGTCGGGGTCGACGAGGCCGAGCAGCGCGGGCACCTGGCGGGGGAAGGCGGGACCGGCCATGTCGTAGTGGAGACGGCGCAGTTGCTCCACCGCGTCGGGGGCGTCGGCACCCTCCCGCGCCAGGAAGAGCTTCATGAAGCCGTTGATGCGGTCGGCGAGCACGGGCAGGGCGCCGCCGCAGTGCGGGACGATCACCTCCAGGCCCGGATGGCGTTCGAGGGTGCCCGCCATCAGCAGGTCGGTGACGGTGCGGGCGGTGTCGAAGACGAACTCGACCATCGGGCGCGGCCGTCCCAGGGCGGACCGCTCCCAGCAGACGGGTGAGGTGGGGTGCAGGAAGACGACGGCGCGGCGGCGGCCGAGTTCGGCGAAGACCGGTTCCAGGCGCTCGTCGCCCAGGTACACGCCGTGGGTGTTGGTCTCCAGCACCACGCCGTCCGCGCCGAGTTCGTCGAAGGCGTACGCGATCTCCGTCAGGGCGCCGTCGACGTCGGGCAGCGGGAGGGAGGCGAAGAAGCCGAAGCGGCCGGGGTGGTCGGCGGCGACGCGGGCGGCGTCCTCGTTCACCTCGCGGGCCAGGCGCCGGGCCGCGGCGTCGTCGCCGAAGTGCACGCCGGGCGAGGAGACGGACAGGAACGAGGTGCCGATGCCGTTGCGGTCCATCAGCTCCAGGTGCGCCTTCGCGGACCAGCCGGGCCAGGCGGGCACGCCGTCGGGCAGCTCGTGGCCGGCGGCCCGGGCCTGCCGGACGTAGGAGTCGGTGACGAAGTGGGCGTGGACGTCGACGAAGCCGGGCGTCTCGGGCACGGTCATGGGGTTTCCTTCCTCGGGGGGCGTGGTCCGCGCCGGCGGCGGGGCGGCGCGCCGGCCGCGCGGCCGGGTGCGGCGCGCCGGCGGGACCCCGGCGGGCGGGGTCCCCGCTGACGGCACCGGGTCAGCTCCCCGTGCGCCACTGGTGGTCGGGCAGGAAGGTGACGTCGTACTGCTGCGGCACGGTGGCGAACTTCTGCGGGTCGGGCACGTACGGCTTCTGCGGCAGGCCGAGTTCCTCGGTGGGCGTGCCGAGGGTCTCGAAGAACCGCTCGAAGGTGCCGCCGGGGCCGGCGGCGACGCCGACGACCTGGCTGTGGTGGCGCTCGATGCGGTAGGCGTGCGGGCAGTTCTTCGGCACGAACCCGAAGTCGCCGGCGGTGAGCAGCCTCTCCTGCTGCTCGCCCTCCAGGTCCTCCACGAACAGCCGGACGGCGCCCTGCGTGATGAAGAAGACCTCGTAGGTGTCCGGGTGGGAGTGGGCCGGGATGGTGTCGCCCTTGGGGCCCTCGACGGTGAAGAAGTTGAAGGTGTTCTCCGTCTGCGGGCCGCCCGCGTAGATCGTGACCAGGTCGGTGAAGAGGTGGGCGCGGTCGCCCAGGCCCTTCTCGATGAAGTACGGCTTGCCCGGTTCGGCGGGGATGTGGGAGTGGGAGCGCCGGGCGAACTCGATGGTCATGGGGAACCTCCGACAGAGCGATGTCAGGTAACCTGACTTTTGATGTGCGTCAGGCTACCTGACGATCAGTGGAAGGCAACCCCTCGGCCGACAGGAACGCTCCGGAGCGAAGGACGGCGAACCGGCGGAAGCCCACCCGTATGCTCGTGACCGAGGAATCCGAGGAGCCATGACCGACCCCGCACCGAACATGCCCCTGCTGCTGGCCGGCGCCAAGCGCTGGTTCGACGACGCGCTCGTGACGAGCATGCGGGCGGCCGGCGAGCAGCCGCTGACCAGCGCCCAGGGCCAGGTGTTCGCCTTCCTGGACCCGGAGGGCACCACGGTCGCCGAGCTCGCGCGCCGCCTCGGCGTCACCCGGCAGACGGCGCACCAGGCCGTGCACGGCCTGCTCGCCCTGGGCCTGCTGGAGCAGGTCCCGGACCCCGCCTCGGCGCGCAGCCGCCTGATCCGCATCACGGCGGAGGGCGCCCGGGCGCACCGCCGCGCCCAGGCGACCCTCGCCGTCATCGAGGGCGTCCTCGCCGACCGCATCGGCGAGGAGGAGGCCGCCGCGCTGCGCCGCGCGCTGACACTGCCGCGCGGGGAACCACCGGTGGTCGACGCGCCCTGAGCCGGACGGCCCGTCCCGGGAGCCCCTGCTCGCCGCATCCGCCCACCCGGACCACCCGAGCGGCCACGCCACGCGGGCGGGGGCCCTGATGCGAACCCTGGAGGAACTCTTCGGCACCTCCCGCACCGGCCTCGGCGTCCCCTCGGCGAGCGCCGGCGCCATCCGGCACCACGAGGACTCCGCGGACCGCGTCCGCGACGTCGTCGACGCGCGCGCGTGGTCCGGCACCCGCACGAGGACGGCGGACGCCGTCGGAAGCGCCACGGGGAAGCGTGTGGCGGCCCGGGCGCTGAAGCGGCCCTTCCGGCCCTCCCGCCGATCCTCGACCGGGCCGGCCGTCGGGGCGGGCGGGTGCCGGACCGGCGGCGGGTCACCGCCGCGGGGCGAAGGGCCCCTCGAGGGCGGCCCACTGCAGGAGCATGATGGTCTTGCCGTCGGCGATGCGCCCGTCGCGGGTCATGGCGAGGGCCTCGGCGAAGGGGAGTTCGAGGACCTCGATGTCCTCGCCGTCCTCCTCGAGTCCGCCGCCGGTCCCGGTCCGGTCGGCCGGGGTGTAGGGGGCGGCGAAGAAGTGGAGGCGTTCGGTGACGGAGCCGGGGCTCATGTAGGCGTCGAAGACGCGGGTGAGCGGGCCGAGGGTGACGCCGAGTTCCTCGGCGGCCTCGCGCCGGATGGCGGTGTGCGGGTCGTCCGCGTCGAGCAGTCCCGCGGCCGCTTCGACGAGCATGCCGTCGGGGTGGTCGTTGACGTAGGCCGGGTAGCGGAACTGGCGGGTGAGCAGGACAAGGCCGCGTCCGGTGTCGTAGGGCAGGACGACGGCGCCGTTGCCGCGGTCGTAGGTCTCGCGCTGCTGGGTCTCCCAGCGTCCGTCGCGGCGGCGGTAGTCGAAGGTGGTGCGCCGCAGGACGTGCCAGCCCTGGGAGGTGAGCTCGACGTCCCGGACCACGACGCCGGGGTTGCGGCGCAGGTCGCGTCCGGCCCGGTCGAGGCCGGTGCGGCCGCGGTGGTCGGGGATGTCGATGCCGGGGCGGGGGGTCATGCGGTCTCCTGCGGGGTGCGGCGGGAAGGGCGGCCGGCGGCGGGGGCCGGCCGGGTGGCGGCTTCGAGCCGGGCGGGGCCGGCGGCCGTGGGCCGCGGGTCGCCGCCCGCGCCGGAGCGGCAGGGCCCGGCGACGGGGGCGGGCAGAGGTTCGTCGGCCATGGAGCGCTACACTACACGCAAAAACGTGCAACAACAGGGGAGATCGTGCATGCTGGCTGCCGAACGACGCGACCACCTGCTCGGCCTGCTCGCCCGCGAGGGCAAGGTCGTCGCCAAGGAGGTCGCCGCCGAACTGGGGATTTCCGAGGACAGCGTGCGGCGCGACCTGCGCGACCTCGCCGCCGAGGGACTGTGCCAGCGGGTCTACGGCGGTGCGCTGCCCGTTTCCCCGGCGGTGGCCGACTACGCCGCACGGCAGACCGTGGCCCCGGACGGCAAGCGGAAGGTCGCTTCGGTGGCCGCGGGGCTGGTGCGGCCGGGCGGTGCGCTGATCCTCGACGGCGGGACCACCGCCCTGGCCGTCGCCCGCGCCCTCCCGCGGGATCTCGCCTGCACCGTGATCACCCACAGCCCGACGATCGCCGCGGCGCTGCTCGACCATCCGCGGGCGGAGCTGTTCCTGCTCGGGGGCCGCGTCTTCAAGCACTCGGCGGTCGCCTGCGGTGCCGCCGCGGTCGAGGCGGCGCAGAACGTCTCCGCCGACCTCTGCCTGCTCGGCGTCACCGGCGTGCACCCCGAGGCGGGGCTGACCACCGGCGACGCCGAGGAGGCGGCGATGAAGCGCGCCTTGTCCGCACGGGCCGCGGACACCTACGTCCTCGCCTCCTCCGAGAAGATCGGCACGGCGTCGCGGTTCCGCGTCCTGCCCTGGCACGAGGTCAGCGGACTGATCACCGACGCCGACCCCCGGGGCGCGGTCGTCGAGCGGCTCGAGGCGCTCGGCGTGGAGGTCCTGGCGGCCGGCTGACGGCGGCGGGCCGGCCGCGGACCGCCCGCACCGCACCGCGGCGGCGCGGCCCCGGCCCGGACGTACGGCGCCGGGCCCGGTCCTCGCCACCCGTCGGCACCGGCCGGGAGGAGTGGACCCCACCGGCCGCCCCGAAAAAGGTCAGGGCCGGTTTCGGATACCTCCGAAACCGGCCCTGACCTGCGACTGTCTCCAGTCGGGACGACAGGATTTGAACCTGCGACCCCTTGACCCCCAGTCAAGTGCGCTACCAAGCTGCGCCACGTCCCGATGCGCTGCCACACGGTGATCCGCGTGATCGCGCGAACAGAACTTTACCCCACCTCCCCCGCCGGACCGAAAGGGGACCCGGGTCGGACCGGCGGGGGCACCCGCGCGGGACAATCGCCGTATGGGCAGCACATCGCCGGACCGGCCGAGGGGCGCGCGGGACCGTGACAGCGAGGGGCGGGCGCGCAACGCCCGGCCGCGGGACGGGCTCGGGCGGCCCCTGCCGTACGGGGCGAGCGGCGTGCCCCGTCAGCCCGAGGGTGTCGTGCGCACCCCCCAGGACACCGTCGCCGAGGCGCAGCGGCTGCTGGACGCGGGCAGGCCGTTCCACGCGCACGAGGTGTTCGAGGACGCCTGGAAGTCGGGGCCCGAGGAGGAGCGCGAGCTGTGGCGAGGGCTGGCCCAGCTCGCCGTGGGGCTCACGCACGCCGCCCGCGGGAACGCCACGGGCGGGGCCCGGCTGCTGCGGCGCGGCGCCGGGGCCGTGACGGAGTGGGCGTCGTCGCCCGCTGCCGGGAGGCAGCGGCCCTACGGAGTGGATCTCGCGGGTGTGGCGGCCTGGGCGCGGGAGCTCGCGGACGAGGTGGAGCGCGGCGGGGCCGTGAACGCGAGGGCGCGGGCGCCGCGGCTGCGGCCCTGACCGCGGCCGTCCGGTGCCCGCGCCGGACTCGGTGCACGCGCTGTCGGTGGCGTACGGCAGACTCGGGGCGTGCGGAAGATTCATGTCATCGGTATCGGCGCGGGCGACCCCGACCAGCTGACCCTCCAGGCGGTCAGGGCGTTGCGGAGCACGGACGTGTTCTTCGTCCTGGACAAGGGCGAGGCGAAGGCGGACCTCGTACGGCTCCGGCGGGACATGCTCCGCGCGCACGTGCCGGAGGGGACGTACCGCGTCGTCGAGGCGCGTGACCCGGAGCGGGACCGGACGGCGGGCGGTGCGGCGTACTCCCCCGCCGTCGGGGACTGGCGCAGCGCCCGCGCCGACATCTACGAGCGGCTGATCGCCGAGGAGCTGGGCGAGGACGGCACCGGCGCCTTCCTGGTGTGGGGGGACCCCGCGCTGTACGACAGCACGCTCGGGATCCTCCAGGAGGTGCTGGAGCGGGGCGCGGTGGCGTTCGAGTACGACGTGGTGCCCGGCATCAGCAGCGTCTCGGCACTCGTCGCCCGGCACCGGACGGGGCTCAACCGGGTGGCCCGGCCCGTGCAGATCACCACCGGCCGGCGGCTCGCGCAGGGCTTCCCCGAGGGGGTGGACGACGTCGTGGTGATGCTCGACGCCCATCAGGCCTTCCGGCAGTACGCCGGCGAGGACATCGACATCTACTGGGGCGCCTACATAGGCACCCCGGACGAGATCCTCGTGTCGGGTCCGATCGCCGAGGCCGCGCCCCGCATCGAGCGGCTGCGGGCCGAGGCCCGCGAGCGCAAGGGGTGGATCATGGACACCTATCTGCTGCGTCGCCGGGGCCGGGAGGAGTAGCGGCACCGGGGCGCCCCGCGCCCGGGCGGGCCGCCCCGCGTGCGCGGCCGCGTGACCGGCGCCGTGGGGAAGCAGCCGCCCGCCGGCGGGTGCGGCCCGCCGGGCCGTGCGTGGGGGCGGCGAGCCGTCGGGCCCGCGCGTGCCTTGGTCACGGCCCGTCCAGGCCGAGCCGCTCCAGGACCCCCGCCACGTCGGGTACGGCCGTCACGCCCTCCGGCAGCGGCGGGCGGCGGACGATCACGACCGGCAGGCCGAGCTCGCGCGCGGCGGTGAGTTTGGCGGCCGTGGCCCCTCCCCCGCTGTCCTTGGTCACCAGGACGTCGATGCGGTGGCCGCGCAGCAGCGCCGACTCGTCGGCCACCGTGAACGGCCCGCGCGCGGACAGCACGTGGACCTGCGGCGGCATCGGCGGCTCGGGGGGCTCCACCGACCGTACGACGAAGTACAGGTCCGCCAGGTGGGCGAAGGCGGCCAGGCCCAGGCGGCCCGTGGTCAGCAGCACCCGGCGGCCGAGGGCGGGCAGGGCCTGCGCGGCGGCGGCCAGGGACGGGACCGGGTGCCAGCGGTCGCCGGGCCCGGGCCGCCAGCCGGGGCGGCGCAGGACGACGGCGGGGACGCCGGTCGCCGCCGCGGCCCGGGCCGCGTTCGCCGTGATCGACGCGGCGAAGGGGTGGGTGGCGTCGACGAGGGCGTCCACGCGCTGCTCGCGCAGCCAGGTGGCCAGGCCGTCCGCTCCGCCGAACCCGCCGACGCGTACCTCTCCGGCGAGGGGACCCGGACGGGTCACGCGTCCCGCGAGGGAGGTGGTGACGCGGACACCGGGGCGGGCCGCCAGGTCGGCGGCCAGGCGACGGGCCTCGGTGGTGCCGCCGAGGATTAGTACGTGGGGGGACATGGCGTCGAGCGTACGGGCGGGCCGGACCGGGGGCGGACGCCGGGTGGGGCGGGCCCCGGACGGGATCAGCGCAGGAGCAGTTGCAGGCCGCCGGCGACCGTCGCGGCGATGACGAGGCGCTCGAAGAGGCGCTGGTCGATCCGGTTCACGGCCCACTTGCCCAGCAGCGCACCGGGCACGACGAACACCACGAGCGCGGCGTCGAGGAGCAGCGAATGCCGGTCGATCAGCCCGAGGCCGGCGCTGAAGGGCAGCTTGGAGACGTTGACGATCAGGAAGAAGAAGGCCGACGTGCCGAGGAAACCGAGCTTGCGGAAGCCCGCGGACAGCAGGTACATCGACATCACCGGACCGCCCGCGTTGGCGACCATGGTGGTGAAGCCGCCGAGGACGCCGTACGAGCGGGCCTTGATCCGGCCCGCCCGGGTGGTGACCGCCTCCGGTTCCCGCCGTGCGTCGGCCGCCCGCCGGCGCCACACCGTCACCGCCGCCATCAGCAGCAGGATCGCCCCGATCGAGGTGCGGACCAGCGCGTCGTCCGCCCACACCAGGAACACCGTGCCGGCGGCGACGCCCGCCGCGACCGCCGGGAACAGCCGCCACAGCGTCGGCCAGTGGGCGTGCCGCCGGTAGGTGAGGACGGCCAGGAGGTCGCCGGCGATCAGCACCGGCAGCAGGACGCCGGTGGAGGCGCGGGCCGGCAGCACCGCGGCGAAGATCGCGAGGCTGACCGTGTTGGCCCCGCTCACGGCGGTCTTGGAGAAGCCGACGAGCAGAGCCGCGAAGGCGAGCGCCGCGAACTCCCAGCCGGTGAGGTGCCAGAGTGTCATCGTGTCCATGCGGAGACCGATGGTATGCCCGGCGGCGGTGCCGGCGGGGACCGTCTCACCGGCCGGCGGCCGGCGGTGTCCCGGCAGGTGGCGGCCGGGGCCCGTCCCGTCCGGTGGCGGCTACCGGGCCCCGTACCGCGCCCGCAGCTCCCGCTTCAGCACCTTCATGCTCGGGCCGAGCGGCAGCGCGTCGGTGAACTCCACCCGGCGCGGGTACTTGTGCCTGCCGAGGTGCCGCCGGGACCACTCGGTGATCTCGGCGGCCCCGGGGGCGGCGTCCGGGGCGGGGACGACGACGGCGCACACCTCCTCGCCGTGCAGGTCGTCGGGCAGGCCGATGACGGCGACCTGCGCGACGCCGGGGTGGCGCATCAGCACCTCCTCGACCTCGCGCGGGTAGATGTTGTAGCCGCCGCGGATGATGACGTCCTTCTTGCGGTCGACGATCCGCAGGAAGCCCTCGTCGTCCTTGGTGCCGAGGTCGCCGGTGCGGAACCAGCCGTCGACGAGCGCCTCGGCGGTGGCCTCGGGGCGGCCCAGGTAGCCGGAGAAGACGTTGTGGCCCCGGACGACGACCTCGCCCAGCTCGCCGGGCGGCAGCAGTTCGACGCGGTCCTCGGCGTCGGCGCGGGCGATCTCCACGTCGACGCCCCACAGCGGGTGGCCGATGGTGCCCGGTTTCGTGCCGAAGACCGGCTGGTTGACGGCCGCCGCCGGGGAGGTCTCCGACAATCCGTACCCCTCGTAGATCCTCGCCCCGAACGCGGCCTCGAACCGTTCCAGCACGGCCACCGGGAGCGAGGCGCCGCCGGAGACGCACACGCGCAGGTCGGGCAGCGCGTCCGCCCCGGCCGCCGCGGCGGCCAGCGCGACGAACATGGTGGGCACCCCGTGGAAGGTGTTGACCTTCTCCCTCACCATCAGCTCGATCGCGCGCGCCGCGTCGAAGCGCGGCAGCAGCACCAGCGTGGCGCCCGCCCGCCAGGTGGAGTTCAGGGAGACGGTCTGGCCGAAGGCGTGGAACAGCGGCAGGGCGCCCAGGGCGATGTCGTCGGGCCGGATGTCGTTGGCGTCGAAGGCGTTGACGGTCGCGTTCATCACCAGGTTGAAGTGGCTGAGCACGGCGCCCTTGGGCACGCCGGTGGTGCCGCTGGTGTAGAAGACGACGGCCGGGTCGTCGGCGTCGCGGGTGACGTACGACGCCGGTGGCTCGGCGTCCGCCGCGAGCTTGCCGAACTCGTCCCCGAGCAGGACGGTCCGTATCCCCGCCGCGCGGGCGGCGGCCGCGCCCGTCTCCGCCTGCGCCGGGTGGCACAGCAGCAGTGTGGCGCCGCTGTCCGTCAGGACGTGCTCGACCTCGGCCCGCGACAGCAGCAGGTGGACCGGTACGACGACCCCGCCCGCCGCGGCGATCGCGTAGTACGCCTGCGGGAACTCGACGGTGTTCGGCGCCATCAGCGCGACGCGGTCCCCCGGCCGCACGCCCAGGCCGATCAGGGCCCCGGCCCGGGCCAGGGCCCGCTGCCACACCTCGGCGAAGGTCAGGCGCAGGTCACCCTCGACGAGCGCCTCCTTGGCGGGACGGCGCCGGGCGTTCTCGGCGAGGACGGCGGCGACGGAAAGGGTTGCCATGGGTGTTGCTCCGTTCCTTGCTGCGGCTCTGCAGGGGAGGGGTGCTGCGCGGGGTGTGCGCCGAAGGGGTGCGCCGGGAGGTGTGGCGCGGTGGGCTGCGAGGCGGGCTAGTGCCTTTCGACGAGCACCGCGCTGCCCTGCCCGACGCCGACGCACATCGTGGCCAGCCCGCGGGCCGCTCCCGTGCGGCGCATGCGGTGGAGCAGGGTGGTGAGGATGCGGGCGCCGGAGCAGCCGAGCGGGTGGCCCAGCGCGATGGCGCCGCCGCTGGGGTTGACCAGGCCGGGGTCGATGCCGAGTTCGTCCACGCAGGCCAGGGCCTGGGCGGCGAACGCCTCGTTGAACTCGGCCTCCTCGACGTCGCCGACGCTCCAGCCCGCCCGTGCCAGGGCCTTGCGGGTGGCGGGCACCGGGCCGATGCCCATGACGTCCGGGTGGACGCCGGCCGAGGCGCCGGCGACGTAGCGGCCCAGGGAGTCGAGGCCCAGCTCCTCCAGGACGTCCTCGCCGACCAGGAGGAGGCCGGCGGCGCCGTCGTTCATCGGGGAGGCGTTGCCCGCCGTGACCGTGCCGCCCTCGCGGAAGACCGGCGCGAGCCGGGCCAGCTTCTGCGCGGAGGTGTCCTCGCGGACGCACTCGTCGCGGTCGACGACCGCGCCGTCCGGCCGCTTCACGGGCAGGAGTTCGTCGTCGAAGTGGCCGTTCCTGCGGGCGTCGGCGGCCAGACGGTGGCTGCGCAGCGCGAACGCGTCCTGGCGTTCGCGGGAGATGCCGTACCGGGCGGCGACCTCCTCGGCGGTCTCCCCCATGGACAGCAGGCCGTGCAGCTCCTTCATCGCCGGGTTGACCAGGCGCCAGCCGAGCCGGGTGTCGGCGGTCTCGACGCGGTGGGGCAGGGCCTCGTCGGGGCGGGGCAGGACGAAGGGGGCGCGGCTCATCGACTCCGAACCGCCCGCGAGCACGATGTCGGCCTCGCCGGCGGCGATGGCGCGGGCGGCGGTGGTGACGGCCTCCAGGCCGGAGGCACACAGCCGGTTCACCGTGGCACCGGGCACGGACTCGGGCAGGCCGGCGAGGAGGGCGGCCATGCGGGCGACGTTGCGGTTGTCCTCGCCCGCCTGGTTGGCGGCGCCCCAGTAGACGTCGTCGATGCGGGCGGGGTCGAGCGCGGGCACGTCGGCGACCAGGCCGCGGATCACGGTGGCGGCGAGGTCGTCGGGCCGTACGCCCGACAGGGCGCCGCGCAGTTTGCCGATCGGGGTGCGGCGGGCGGCCGCGAAGTGGACGGGACGCACGGGGACTCCTGACCGTGGGCGCTCGGCCGCCGGGCGGCGCGCCGCCGCCGTGCGGACCTCGCAAGAGCCTCACTCGGCTCGATCAACTTAATTAGCACTGCTAGTTTTGGACTATAGACCGCCGGGCGGCCCTCTGGGAAGATCCCCCGGAAACCTTCACCGGCGCAGTTGGAGGAGTCCATGGCCGAGGCCCGCGAGCACGTCCTGACCGGAGCCCGGGGGCGGATCACCGCCCGCGAGTGGCCCCGTCCCGATCCGCGCTACGTGGCGCTGCTGGTCCACGGCTACGGCGAGCACATCGGCCGCTACGAGGAGGTGGCCGGTGTCCTCACCGGGCACGGGGCCGCCGTGTTCGGCCCCGATCACACCGGGCACGGCAGGTCGGCGGGCGAGCGGGTGCTGATCGAGGACTTCGAGGACGTCGTCACCGACGTGCACGCCGTCGCGGACCTGGCCCGCGCCGCCCACCCGGGCCTGCCCCTGGTGCTGATCGGCCACTCCATGGGCGGCCTGATCGCCGCCCGTTGCGCCCAGCGCCACCCGGAGCGCCTGACCGCGCTGGTGCTGTCCGGCCCGGTCATCGGCGACTGGGAACTGCCCCGGCGGTTGCTCGCCCTGGACGAGATCCCCGACACCCCGATCAGCCCGGCCGCGCTCTCCCGGGACCCGGCGGTCGGCGCGGCGTACGCGGCCGATCCGCTGGTGTGGCACGGCCCGATGAAGCGGCCGACGCTGGAGTCCTTCATACGGACGCTGGAAGCCGTGTCGAAGGGCGGCGGCGTCGGCCCGCTCCCGCTGTTGTGGCTGCACGGCGACGACGACCGGCTGGTGCCGCTGCCCGGCAGCCGGCCGGGCGTCGAGCGGCTCGCCGACGGGCACCTGACCGCACGGATCTACCCGGGCGCCCGGCACGAGGTGTTCCACGAGACGAACAGGGCCGAGGTGTTCGCGGACCTCACGAGCTTCCTTGACGACGTCCTCGCCCGCTGACGAAACCCGTCGGCGGGACCACCGCCGGAACCCGCCGGCGGGCCCCCGGCGAAGGCCCGCGCACCCGGCGACCACGGTGTTTACCCGCAGGCACCCGGGGCACCCGCGCCGACATGGAGTGGTTGCGCCACGCCGCCTGTGCGGACGAGGACCCCGAGCTGTTCTTCCCCGTGAGCACGGCCGGAGCGTCGCCGCGGGACACCGACGCCGCCAAACGGATCTGTGCCCGCTGCCCGGTGACCGCCGAGTGCCTGGAGTTCGCCCTCGGCAGCGGCCGGACGTCCGGCGTGTGGGGAGGCACCTGCGAGGAGGAACGCGTCGCGCTGCTCCGTACCACTGAAGACACCGTGAGAGACGACGCCGCAAGGAGCACCACCGTATGACTGTCGTGAAGAGCACGATCCCCGAGTCGGCCCGCCAGCCCGTCGGCGAGGCGCTCCAAGGCACGCTCGTGGACCTTCTCGGGCTCTCCCTGATCGCGAAGCAGGTGCACTGGAACGTCGTGGGGCCGCGGTTCCGCTCGATCCACCTGCAGCTCGACGAAGTGGTGTCGGCGACCCGGTCGTTCGCCGACACGGTCGCGGAGCGCTCGGTGGCGCTCGGCCTGCCGGCCGACGGCCGGCCGGAGACCGTCGCGTCGGCGTTCACCCTGCCCGGCCCCAAGGAAGGCTGGGTGCGCGACAGCGATGTCGTCCAGCTGATGGTCGAGGCCCTGGAGGCCGCGATCGGACGCCTGCGCGAGCGCATCGAGGCCACCGAGAAGCCCGACCCGGTCACCCAGGACCTCCTCATCGGCATCACCGCCGAACTGGAGAAGCAGCGCTGGATGTTCGACGCCGAGAACTGGCCCAAGGAGGACTGACGCCCGGCGTCGCTCCCGGCCCGCGCGTACGCCGGACCGAGGGGGCGGCCCGTGGCCGACGCCCCGGACCCGGCACGCCCTGGGAGAACTTCCACCGCGTGGTGGACACGGCCCCGGCGGAGCCCCCGGCCCGCCGCCCGGCCGCGACGCCTCCGAGCGGGCACAGCTGCCCGAGGAGGCCGCCCCCCAGCCGAAGCAAACCCGCAGCCGCCCTACCGGCCCGCCCGCCCGCCGCCCGCATCCACCGCAGAGCCCCGTGGGGCGCGGGACGTCTCGCCCCCGCCCCGGGACCCGGCTCCTGAAACCGGCCGGGGACACCGAACCCGCCGTCCCGGCCGTCGCGCCGGTGCGTGCCGCGGTGGGCGGGGAGGCGGCGCGGGACCGCCCCGGCCGCGCCGGACGATCGTGCCGGGTCCCGGGTGTCCCACCTCCCCGATTCCCGGGACACCCTGATCGCCGCACGGCACAATGGGCGGCGGCGCGGCATCCGGGCGAAGGAGCTGAGACGACGTGAGCGGGAGCCACTCCCCGGCCGGCGAGGCCGCGGGGCCGGACACCGGCGTGGCGCACAACGCGCGCGTGTGGAACTACTGGATCGGCGGCGAGCACCACTACGAGGTCGACCGGCGGGTCGGCGAGCACGTCGCCGGTATGTTCCCGGTGATCCGGGAGGTCGCCCGCGCGGACCGCCTGTTCCTGGGCCGGTCGGTCCGCTTCCTCACCGCCGAGCGGGGCATGCGCCAGTTCCTCGACATCGGCACCGGCCTGCCCACGGCGGACAACACGCACGAGATCGCCCAGCGCGTCGCACCCGGGGCGCGGACCGTGTACGTCGACAACGACCCGATCGTGCTGGCGCACGCCCACGCCCTGCTCGCCGGTACGCGGGAGGGCGTCACGGACTACGTCGACGCCGACGTGCACGAGCCGGACGCCCTCCTCGAACGCGCGGCGCGGACGCTCGACTTCGGCCGCCCCGTCGCGGTGATGATGCTCGGCATCCTCAACTTCGTCCTGGACACCGGCAAGGCCCGTGACATCGTGCGCCGGGTCATGGCCGCCGTACCGTCCGGCAGCTGCCTGGCGCTGACCCATCCCACCCTCGACGCGGAGTTCGGCGGCGCGGGCCAGATACCGGCCATGGAGTTCTGGAACGAGAACGCCACTCCCCCGGTCACCGCCCGCAGCCGCGCGGACATCGCCGCGTTCCTCGAGGGCCTGGAGCCGGTGGAGCCCGGGCTGGTCCCCTGCTCGCAGTGGCGCGCCGGGTCCGGCTCCCCCGCGCCGGTCCCGCAGTTGGGCGCGGTGGCCGTGAAGCCGTGATGCCGTACACCGCCTCCGGGGCGGACGCGGGAGGACGTACGACCACCCTTGCCGGGCCCGTGCCCGGTGGGTGTCCCGGTGGCGTCGAGCGGACCACCGCGCCGCGCATCGCGGGGCGGGCGGGAGGCGACGACGCCCCGCGCGTCCACCGGCTGCCCGGCGGCGCACCCGACGGCGGCGCACCGGACGGCGGCGCACCGGACGACGGCTGATCCGCGTGGGGCGGGTCACAGTTGCCCGGGAGTGCCACTCAGGGAGCGGGACACACTGAAAGTATGATCAAGCGATGTCTGACATGACCGAGACCACGCCCGGCTGGCTGACGACCGACGAACTCGAAGCCGCACGCGCCCGCATGCCGATCCTGTACGTCGAGGCCGTCCCGGTGCGCGTCGACGACAGCGGTGAGGTCACCAGCGTCGGCCTGCTGCTGCGCATCGGGCCGGACGGGACGGTCAGCCGCACGCTGGTCTCCGGCCGGGTGCTGCACCACGAGCGGGTCCGCGACGCCCTCCTGCGCCACCTGGAGAAGGACCTGGGCCCGGTGGCCCTTCCCCGGGTGCCGTCCTCACTGCAGCCCTTCACGGTCGCGGAGTACTTCCCGACCCAGGGCGTCACGCCGTTCCACGACCCCCGGCAGCACGCGGTGTCCCTCGCCTACGTCGTCCCGGTGGCCGGCGACTGCCGTCCCCGGCAGGACGCGCTCGACCTGGTCTGGTTCAGCCCGCAGGAGGCCCTGTCCCCGGCGGTGCAGAGCGAGATGCCGGGCGGCCACGGGGTGCTGCTGAAGCAGGCGCTGGCGCATGTGGGCTGCGTGATCTGAGCCGCGGTCCGCCCCGCGCGGGCGCGACGGCGATGGTCCCGGTCCCGGCATCGCCGGCCCCTCCCGCCGTCACGGTCCCCGGGTCGCGGCGGGCGACGAGGGGATCACCTGGCCGGGCGAGGGGTGGCGGGACCCGCCCTCGTGGAACAGGCGGGTTCGGCGGTGCCCGCGGCTCGCGGAAGGTGCCGCGCCGCGGGACCCGGCGCATCCCGCCGGCCGGGGACACCGGCCCCACCGGTCGCCGAAAGGGTCAGGGCCGGTTCCGGATGTCTCCGGAACCGGCCCTGACCCACGACTCGCACGAGTCGGGACGACAGGATTTGAACCTGCGACCCCTTGACCCCCAGTCAAGTGCGCTACCAAGCTGCGCCACGTCCCGTTGCCCGCCTGACCTGGGGTTTCCCCCGGCCGAACGTGCAGGAAAACCATACCGCACTCGTGCCGGTGATCGCGCACCGCTTTTCGTCCCGGAGCACGCTTGACCTGAAGTTTGGTTGAGGTTGCACGATCGTCGGCATGACGATCACCGAGGAACACGGGCGTACGTACGGGTACGCCGACCTGCCCGAACTGATGTCCCTGATGACCGGCGACGAGAAGCACGGGCCGGCGGCGACGTCCACGCTGGACGTGCTGTGGGTCCTGTACGACCGGGTGCTGCGGGTGAGCCCCCGGCACCGGGACGATCCGGACCGGGACCGGTTCCTGCTGTCGAAGGGGCACGGACCGATGGCGTACTACGCCGTGCTGACGGCCAAGGGGTTCGTGCCCGTGGACTGGCTGCCCGGCTTCGGCTCCTACGACTCCCCGCTCGGCCACCACCCCGACCGCACGCTCGTGCCGGGCGTGGAGATCGGCAGCGGCTCGCTGGGGCACGGCCTGCCGATCGCCGTCGGCACCGCGCTGGGGCTGCGCGCGCAGGGGCGCCACGCGCCGCGGGTGTGGACGCTGATCGGGGACGCCGAACTGGACGAGGGCAGCAACCACGAGGCGATCGCCTTCGCCGGGCCGGCCGGGCTGGAGCGGCTGCACACCGTCGTCGTGGACAACTCCTCCGCCACTCACGCCCTGCCCGGCGGCATCGCGGCCCGCTTCGAGGCGGCGGGCTGGTCCGCGGTCACCGCCGACGGACGCGACCACGAGGCGCTGTACGCCGCCTTCACCGCCCCGCACCCGGGGCGCCCGCACGTGGTCGTGGCCCGGGTGGAGCCGAAACCCGCCTGATCCCCGCCCCGCACCCCCATGCCTCACCCTTCCCGCCGACCGTCCCCCTCCCGCCGTACCCCTCCGGAAAGGCCCTCCGTCATGGACACCATGCGTGACCGATTCGCCCCCGTCGTCTCCCGGCTGCTGGACGAGGACCCGCGTGTGGCCCTGGTCCTCGCCGAGATCGGCACGGCCGGCTTCGCCGAGGCCATGCGCCGGCATCCCCACCGGATCGTCAACGTCGGCATCCGCGAGCAGTTGCTCGTCGGGGCGGCCGCCGGGCTGGCGCTGACCGGGATGCGGCCCGTCGTGCACACCTTCGCCAGTTTCCTCGTCGAGCGGCCCTTCGAACAGGTCAAGCTGGACCTCGGGCACCAGGGCGCGGGTGCGGTGCTGGTGAGCGCCGCCGCGTCCTTCGACTGGCCCGCCGGCGGCTACACCCACATGGCCCCCGGTGACGTGGCCCTGCTCGACACCCTGGACGGCTGGACCGTGCACGTGCCGGGCCACCCCGACGAGGCGGAGACGCTGCTGCGGCACGCGGTCGCCGCCGGGGACGACAAGGTGTACGTGCGGCTGTCCGCGCAGGCGAACGCCGAGGGCCGCGCGGTGGGTGGGGGCGGGTTCCGCACCGTCCGCGAGGGGCGCTCCGGCGTGGTGGTCGCCGTCGGGCCGGTGCTCGACGCCGTGCTCGACGCCACGGCGGGCCTGGACGCGACCGTCCTGTACGCGACGACCGTCCGCCCCTTCGACGGCGCCGCGCTGCGCCGGGCCACGGAGGCGGCGGGGACGGACGTCGTCCTGGTCGAGCCGTATCTGGCGGGCACGTCGACGCGGGAGGCGAACGACGCGCTGTCCGACGTGCCGCACCGGGTGCTGGGGCTGGGCGTCGGACGCCGCGAACTGCGGCGCTACGGGCGCGTCGAGGAGCACGTCGCCGCCCACGGGCTGGACGCGCGGTCGCTGCGGGAGCGGATCGGCGGTTTCCTCACGGCCCGGCGGTGAGGGGCCGGGGCGGGCCGTGGGGCCGGTCAGTCCCTCCCCGGCACCGCCGCGGTGGCCGCCGGTCCGGCCGCGTCGGCGCGGACCAGGCCGCGGATCGCGGGCACCGCGAGCAGGGCGGCGCAGACCACGAGGCTCATCGCCCCGGCGACGAGCAGCACCCGGTCGGCGCCCAGCACGGAGGCGGCCGGGCCGGCGAGGGCCTGGCCGACGGGCATCATCGCCAGGGAACCCGCCACGTCGTAGCCGTGGATGCGGTTGAGGACGTCGACCGGGACCTGCGTCTGGACACTGGTCGCCCACATCACGCTCCAGAAGGACGTCCCGGCGCCGGCGACGGCGGCCCCGGCCGCCATGGCCGGCACGCCGAGGCCGGCGCCGACGGCGGCCGGGAAGGCGGCGAAGCCGAACAGGGCGATCGCGCCGGCCCGGAGCATGCGGCGGGGGCGCAGCCGCAGGGCGGCGAGTCCGCCGACGACGGTGCCGGCGCCCAGGGCGGAGTTGACCAGGCCGTAGGCGCGCGCACCGTGCTCCTGCACCACCTCCGCCGCGACCAGCGGGACGGTCGGCCCCCATGCGGCGATCATGTAGAGGCACCAGACGGCGATGACACCCCACAGCCACGTCCGCGCCCTGAACTCCCGCCAGCCTTCGACCAGATCGGCCCGGAAGGCCTTCACCGCGCCGCCGGCCCGCCCCCCGTGCCCGGTGGCCCGGCCGGCCGGCGCGAGCGGCGGCAGCCGGAGCAGCAGCAGGCACAGCGCGCTCACCGCGTACGTGGCCGCGTGGGCGGCGAGGACGCCGCCGGGTGCGGTGAGGCCGACGAGCACTCCGGCCAGAGCGGGGCCCGCGAGCTGGGCGGCGGACTCGGCGATGCGTACGGCGCCGTTGGCGCCCTGGACGTCGGAGGCGAGCCGGGGCACCGTGCCGGCGACGCCGGGCTGGAACACGGCGCCCGCGGCGCCGTTGACGAGACCGATCGCGCAGATCTCCCAGAGCACGACACGGCCGGAGAGGAAGAGGGCGGCGGCCAGGGCCTGGGTGCCCAGCCGCACCAGGTCGGCGCCGATCATCAGCTTGCGGGTGCCGAAGCGGTCGGCGATGACGCCGCCGAAGACGACGAGCCCGGCGAAGGCCGCGGCCGTAGCGGCCATGGCGAGGCCGACCGCGCCCGCTCCGTACCCGTGCTGGAGCAGACCGGCGGCGAGCGCGACGGGCAGCATGGTGTCACCGAGCCGGGCGACCGCCCGCGCCGCGAAGAACAGCGCGAAGTCCCGCGACCAGACCGGCCGCCGCGCCGCGCCCCGCTCCCCCGCGGCTGCCGCCGGGCCCCCCGCCCCGGCGCCGGGGCGGGCATCGCGGTCCGGCACGGACCCCTGTCCCGGCCCGCCGTGCGCGGGTTGCGACGACGTCCCGGTCATCCTCGCGTGGCTCCTCCCCCCTCGCCGCGGCCCCGCAGGTCCCCGGCCGGCCGGGGCCCCTTCCGGCCCCGGCCGGCCGCTCGTGTCCCCGGATCCTGCCACGGGGCACCGGCGATCCCCGAGGGGTTTTCAGCCGCCGGCCGGCAGGCCCAGCCGGGGGTGGGCGTCGATCAGCCGGGGCGGGGCCGCCTGGCGCCAGGAGTCGGCGAGGACGTCCCGCAGTTCGTCCTCGTCCTCCAAGGCGGCCAGACGGACCCGGATCCAGGCGAACTGGGCCTCGTGGCCGGCGATCCAGAACTTCCCCGGTTCGGCGAGGACCAGTTCGTCGCGCTCCTCCTTGGGGCAGCGCACGGCCATGGAGGTCTCGTCCTCGGGCAGCGTGGCGAACATCTTCCCGGCGACCCGGAACGTGGGCATGTTCCAGGCGGTCTTCTCCGCGGTGTCCGGCAGGGACAGGGCGATACGGCGTACGTCTTCGGCATCCGGCATGGCAGGCACCGTAGCCGCCGCCACCGACATTCAACCGGCGCGGGTGGCCTCGATGTGCTTGTAGTACAGCGTCGTCGGCCGCAGCACGCCGTGCGGGTCGGCGGCGTAGTCGGGGATCACCCCGGCGCGGGTCCACCCGGCGGAGCGGTAGAGGCGCTCGGCGGGGCTGCCGGTCTCGGTGTCCAGGTGCAGGAGGGTGATGCCGCGGGCCCGGGCCGCAGCCTCGGCGGTGGCCAGCAGGCCGCGGCCCAGGCCCCGTCCGCGGACGTCGCGGCGCACCATCAGCTTCACCACTTCGGCGCGGTGCCGGCTGTTGGGCTTGTCGGGCAGGGCGAGGCCGACGGTGCCGGCCGGCCGGTGCCCGTCGTAGGCCACCCACACGGCGAGCCGTCCCGCGGCCACCATGCGGGCGCGCTCCCTCCACCAGGCGACGGCGTCGGCGGTGTCCAGGGGGGCGAGGAAGCCGACCGAGGCGCCGCCGTCCACGGTGTCGACCAGCAGGGCGGCCAGCTCCTGCGCCTCGGCGAGCAGCCGGGTCGCGTCCAGGCGGACCGTCTTCACGGCAGCACCACCGCCAGCGCGTACCGCGTGTCCGCGCTCCCTTCCGGGCACCGGAACCGTGTCGGCCCCCAGACCCGCATCCGCAGGCAGTCGCCCGCGCGCAACCGGTGCGCGGTGTCCTCCGCTGTCACCTCCAGCGTGCCGTCCAGGACCCAGATGTGCTGCTCCAGGCCGGGGACGGGAGGCCGGTCGTAGGCGAGGTCGGCGCCCGCGGCGAGCCGCCCCTCGACGAGTTCGCCGCGCAGCCCGGCGTGCGGCGGGGACACCGACCGGCGGACGAAACCGGAGGCCCGGTCCTCCCACACCGGCTGGTCGGCGGCCCGCACCAGCGGCGACGGCTGCGCCTCGACCTCGCTGAGCAGCCGGGACATGGTCCGCCCGTAGACGGCGCACAGCCGGTTCAGCAGCGAGGCGGTCGGGCTGGTCTGCGCGCGTTCGGCCCGGGACAGGGTCGACCGGCTCACCCCGCTGCGCTCCGCAAGCTCCTCCAGCGACCAGCCTCGTTCGGCCCGCAGCGCGGCCAGCCGGGCACCGAGCCGGACGTCGACGGGATCCGGCGCCTCCACAACGTCTCTCATATGTGGGACGTTATCCCGGACATGAGACGTGGACGTTACGGAACGCTCACGTCCGTGCCGCCTTCGCCAGCGCGTCCAGCACCGGACGGATCAGCGGGTGCCCTTCGGCGCCCCGGCGTACGGCCGCGAAGACCCGGCGGGTGGGGGCCGCCCCGTCGACCGGGCGGACGACCACGCCCGTCAGGTCCATACCGCGCAGCGCGGAGCGCGGGACGAGGGCCACGCCCACGCCCGCCGAGGCGAGGGCGACGACCGCGCGGAAGTCGTCGGAGGAGTGCTCCAGGCGCGGCTGGAAACCGGCGTGCTCGCAGGCGAGGACCACCACGTCGTGGCAGGGATTGCCCGGATAGGGGCCGATCCAGGCGTCCTTGGCCAGCTCCGCGAGCGGCACCTCGGCCGCGTCGGCCAGGCGGTGGCCGACCGGTACGACCGCGTCGAACGGCTCGGCGTAGAGCGGGACGTGGGCCAGCCGCGGGTCGTCGGCGGGCGGGGCCCCGCGGTACTCGACGGCGACGGCCACGTCGACCTGCCGGTCCAGCACCATCGGCAGGCTGGCGTCGCCCTCGGCGTCCTGGACGCGCAGGCGGATGCCGGGCGCCGACCGGGCGAGCCGGGTCGCGGCGGGGGCGACGACCAGGGCGATGCCGGTGGCGAAGGCGGCGACGGTGACCGTGCCCGCCTGGCCCGAGCCGTAGGCGGCCAGCTCGGCCTCGGCGCGTTCCAGCTGGGCGAGGACGGCGTTGGTGTGCCCCAGCAGGATCTCGCCGGCCGGGGTCAGCCGTACGCCCTTGGCGCTGCGCTCGACCAGGCGGTGCCCGGTCTCCTGCTCCAGCGCCGTCAGCTGCTGGGAGACCGCCGACGGGGTGAGGTACAGCGCGGCGGCGGCCGCCGTCACCGTGCGGTGGTCGGCCACCGCACGGAGGATGTGCAGCCGCCGCGCCTCGATCATGGGATCGATTCTCTCAGGTCGCCCGTCCCGCCGGACGCCTCCTGCTCAGGCGCCGAGTTCCGCCCTGGCCGCCACGAAGGCGTCCACCGCGCGGTCGACGTCCTCGGTGGAGTGCGCGGCCGACAGCTGCACGCGGATACGGGCCCGGCCCTGCGGGACGACCGGGTAGGAGAAGCCGATCACGTACACGCCGCGCTCCAGCAGCAGCTCCGCCATCCGGCCCGCCCGTGCCGCGTCGCCGATCATGACCGGCGCGATGGGGTGGTCGCCGGGGAGGATGTCGAAGCCCTCCTCGGTCATCCGGCGGCGGAACAGGGCGGTGTTCCCGGCGAGCCGGACCCGCAGGTCGTCCGCCGACTCCAGCAGGTCGAGCACCTTCAGGGACGCGGCGGCGATCACCGGGGCGAGGGTGTTGGAGAACAGGTACGGCCGGGAGCGCTGGCGCAGCAGGGCGACGATCTCGGCGCGGGCGGCGACGTAACCGCCGGAGGCGCCGCCGAGGGCCTTGCCGAGGGTGCCGGTGACGATGTCGACGCGGTCCATGACGCCGTGCAGTTCGGGGGTGCCGCGCCCGCCGGGGCCGACGAAGCCGACGGCGTGCGAGTCGTCGACCATGACCATGGCGTCGTAGCGGTCGGCGAGGTCGCAGATCTCCCGCAGGGGCGCCACGTAGCCGTCCATGGAGAACACGCCGTCGGTGACGATCAGGCGGCGCCGCGCGTCGGAGGCGTCCTTCAACTGCCGTTCGAGATCGGCCATGTCACGGTTGGCGTAGCGGAAGCGGCGGGCCTTGGACAGGCGGATGCCGTCGATGATCGAGGCGTGGTTGAGGGCGTCGGAGACGACCGCGTCCTCGGGGCCGAGCAGTGTCTCGAAGACGCCGCCGTTGGCGTCGAAGCAGGAGGAGTAGAGGATCGTGTCCTCCTGGCCCAGGAACGCCGACAGCCTGGCCTCCAGCTCCTTGTGGACCTCCTGGGTGCCGCAGATGAAGCGGACGGACGCCATGCCGTAGCCCCAGCGGTCCAGTGCCTCGTGGGCGGCGGCGATCACCTCGGGGTGGTCGGCGAGGCCGAGGTAGTTGTTGGCGCAGAAGTTGAGGACCTCGCCGGGACGGCCGCCCGCGGTGACGCTGACGGTCGCGGACTGGGGGGTGCCGATGACGCGCTCGGGCTTGTGCAGGCCGGCGGCGCGGATCTCGTCGAGGGTGGCGCGCAGGTCGTCGCGCACGGAGTCGAACATGGAGAAGCTCCTAGGAACGCAGGGAAGGACAGGTGGCTCACGCGGTCCAGTCGAGGATGACCTTGCCGCCCTTGCCGCTCGCCGCGTCGGCGAACGCGGCCTCGAAGTCGTGGCAGGCGTACCGCCCGGTGATGACGGGGCCGAGGTCGAGGCCGCCCTCCAGCAGCACCGACATCGCGTACCAGGTCTCGAACATCTCCCGGCCGTAGATGCCCTTGAGAGTGATCATCGAGGTGACGATCCGGGCCCAGTCGACGGGGAACTCCTCCGACGGCAGGCCGAGCATCGCGATCCGGCCGCCGTGCGTCATGTTGGCGATCATGTCGCGCAGCGCCTCGGGGCGGCCGGACATCTCCAGGCCGACGTCGAAGCCCTCGCGCAGGCCCAGTTCGCGCTGCCCGTCGGCGATCGTGTGCTCCGCCACGTTCAGCGCCAGGCTCGCGCCGATCTTGCGGGCCAGTTCCAGCCGTTCCTCGCTGACGTCGGTGACGACGACGTTGCGCGCCCCGGCGTGGCGGGCGACGGCGGCGGCCATCAGGCCGATCGGTCCGGCGCCGGTGATCAGCACGTCCTCGCCGACCAGCGGGAAGGACAGGGCGGTGTGGACGGCGTTGCCGAACGGGTCGAAGATCGCGGCGACGTCGAGGTCGACGGGGACGCGGTGCACCCACACGTTGGACGCGGGCAGGGCGACGTACTCGGCGAACGCCCCGTCCCGGCCGACGCCGAGGCCGACCGTGGCCCGGCACAGGTGGCGGCGTCCGGCCAGGCAGTTGCGGCACTTTCCGCACACCAGGTGGCCCTCGCCGCTGACCCGGTCGCCGACGGCGACGTCGGTCACGTCCCGCCCGGTCCCGACGACCTCGCCGACGAACTCGTGGCCGACGACGAGCGGGGTGCGGACGGTCTGCTGCGCCCAGCCGTCCCAGGCCCGGATGTGCAGGTCGGTGCCGCAGATGCCGGTGCGCAGCACCTTGATGAGGACGTCACCGGGCCCGACGGCGGGCTCCGGGACGTCCGCGAGCCAGAGCCCGGGCTCCGCCTTCTCCTTGACCAGCGCCTTCAACGCTATGGCTCCTGACGGTTGAGATCCCGGCGCCGGGCATGCCGAAGGAGCCCGCGTCCGGGAGAGCAGTGGAATCGCACAGCAATCTGCCCCATCGTGCGGCGCCGGTCCATCGAGGTTTTCTTAAGCGCGGCCGCAGCTCTTCTTCACGCCCTGCCCGGCCGGGCCCCCACGCCGAACGGAGCGGTCACAGCGGCAGCCCGTCGTCCGCGCGCCGCTCCAGTCGTGCCACGAGTTCCGCCGCCGTCGCCTTGATGGTCTCCAGCCCCGCCTTCCCCCAGGGCCTGGGCCGTACGTCGGCGGCGCCGACCGTGCCCAGGACCGTCCCCGTGCTGTCGATGAGCGGGGCGCCGAGGTAGGAGCGGATGCCGAACTCGTCGACGACCGGATTGCCCGCGAACCTCGGGTAGTCGCGGACGTCCTCCAGGACCAGCGCCTTGCGCCGGGCGGCCACGTGGGGGCAGAAGCCGTGCTCGCGGGGGTGCGCACGGCCGGACACCGGGCGGGGGCCGTCGCCGTCGGCGGCGGGCGCGGGGTCCGGGACGTGCAGGCCGGCGAAGAACTGCCCGTCCCCGACGAGGAAGTTGACCATGGCGTAGGGCGCATCGGCGAGCTCGGCGAGCCGGCCCGCGAAGGCGTCGAGCCCCGGCTCCGGGCGCCGGCCCAGGCCCAGCCGGCGCAGCCGCCGCACCCGGGCGGGGGCCTCCCGGTCCTCGGGCGTGAGCAGCAGACGGCCGGGTGGGCGCGGTGGGTCGCAGCTCATCGGCGGGTTCCGGGACGGACGGCGCCCGTGCGGGGGACGCACGTGCCGGGGGTGTACGTCATGGGCGGCTCCGTGACGGTGGATGCGGGAGCGGGGATCGCGGGGACGTGCCGGCCCCCGTCGGCGGAGCCGCCGGCGTGTGGGCGAGGAGGTGGCGCACGAGGGTCAGCAGGGTCTGCACGCCGGAGCTGGAGATGCGGGCGTCGCAGCGCACGAGGGGCACCTCGTTCGGCAGGTCGAGGGCGGTACGGACCTCCTCGGGGTCGTAGCGGTGGGCGCCGTCGAACTCGTTGACGGCGACGATGAAGGCGAGACCGCGCCGCTCGAAGAAGTCGATGGCCGGGAAGCAGTCCTCCAGGCGCCGGGTGTCGGCCAGGACGACCGCGCCGAGCGCGCCCTCGCACAGTTCGTCCCACATGAACCAGAACCGCTCCTGGCCGGGCGTGCCGAACAGGTACAGCACGTGGTCCGGATCGAGGGTGATGCGGCCGAAGTCCATCGCGACGGTCGTCTCGAGTTTGTTCTCGACGCCGTCGAGGTCGTCGGTCGCGGCGCCGGCCGTGGTGAGCAGTTCCTCCGTGCTGAGCGGAGCGATCTCGCTGACCGCGCCGACGAAGGTGGTCTTGCCCACGCCGAATCCGCCCGCCACGAGGATCTTCAGCGCGGTGGGGAACGGGTCGGTGCCGTCGCCGTGGTCAGAGCTGTCGTCGTAGTCCATCGAGCACTGCCTCCAGAAGGGCCCGGTCCGTGGGGTTGTGGTGGAACGCGGGGGGCTTGGTGGTCAGCGCCCCGCAGTCGACGAGGTCCGACAGCAGCACCTTGGTGACCGCCACCGGCAGCCTCAGACGGGCGGCGATCTCGGCGACCGGGACGGGCGCGCGGCACAGGTCGAGCGCCTGCGCGTGCTCCGGGCCGAGGTAACCGAAAGGGGTGGCTCCGGTGGCCATCAGCTGCGACATCAGATCGAGGGCGACGGTGGGCCGGGTGCGGCCGTCGCTGACCGTGAAGGGGCGCACGAGCCGCCCGGCCGCGTCGTCGAGCCAGGGCCCGTCGCCGGCCGCCGTCACGTTCAAGACCTCATCGCCGGGGACGCCGGGGAGCCGGCGGTGTGCTGCCGGGGCGCGGTCGCCAGGTAGGGGCGGACGCTCTTGACGAGCATCGCCATCTCGTAGCCGAGCACGGCCGCGTCGGCCTCGCGTCCGGCGAGCACGGCGAGGCAGGTGCCGGAGCCGGCCGTGGTGACGAACAGCAGCGTCGAGTCGAGCTCGACGACGACCTGCCGTACGTCGCCGCCGTCGCCGAACCGGACGCCGGCGCTGCGGCCGAGGGAGTACAGGCCGCAGGCCAGGGCCGCCATGTGGTCGGCGCTGTCCGGGTCGAGGCCGTGGACGGACTTCACCAGTCCGTCGCACGACAGCAGCACCGCGCTGGTGGTGTGCGGTACGCGCTGCACGAGGCCGCTCATCAGCCAGTCGAGATCGGATACATGGCCGGTGGGCGCATCGCTCGCCATGGGGGATCGACTCCTTGGGGTACGAAGGTCAGCGGGAGCGCTGGGGGCGGGGGTGGGAACCGGGGTGGTCGTCCTGGTCATCCGGCCGGTGCGCTCCCGTCGTGCCGGACGGCGGGGCCGGTTCGGGACACGGGCGTGCCGTGCCCTTCCGGGGTCTTGGGAGGCGCGGGGGCGGGCTCGGGCCTTGTCCCGGTGGCCCGGAGCGCGGGCGCGTGCCGCGCGTCGGGCGGGGCCGGCGGCTCCCGGTGTTCCGTCTCCAGGCGCTGCTGGGCCTCGGCGAGGCCGACTCCGCGCCGGAAGGCGGCCATCAGGCCGGGATCGTGGCCGGCGAGGTGGCCGGTGTCCCGGCGGGGCGCGGGACCGCCGCGCAGTTGCGGGGCGAGGTGCTCCTGGGCGCGGCGGCGGGGCAGCCGGGGCTTGTCGCCGGTGCCGCGCGCGGCGGCGTGGCGCGGTACGAGGGGTGCCGCCGCGTTCTCGGCGAGGGCTCGGCGGTGGTCGGGCCGGAGGCCGGCCGCGGTGCCGGCCGGATTGGGCCGGTCCGGGTGGGCCCCGCGCACGGGCAGCGCAGGGGGGCCGCCGCCGTGCGCCGCCGGTGCCGGGGACCGGGTGCCGTCCTCGTGCCGGGCTCCCGGCACGAAGGGGGGCGCGGCGGGGACGGGCGGGACGGGTTCCGGTCGCCGGACCGGCGGCTGCTGCCCGGGCTGCGGCTGCGGTTCCCTCGCCGCCGGGGCCGTCTGCCGGCCGTCGGCGGGGTCCTGGGCCCGCGCCGGTGCCGCGGAGGCGTCGGGTTCGGCCCCCAGCAGGTCCTGCGGGACGACGACGGCCTGCGTCCCGCCGTAGATGTTGGTCTGCAGACGGACCGTGACGCCGTGCCGCCGGGCCAGCTGGGAGACGACGTACAGTCCGATGCGGCCGTCCGCCAGCAGCCTGGCGACGTCGACCTGGTCGGGGTCGGCGAGCAGGGCGTTCATCCGCTCCCGCTCCTCGGCGGGCATGCCGAGGCCGCGGTCCTCGACCTCGACGGCGAGCCCGGAGGTGACGCGGCCCGCGCGCAGCAGCACCTGGGTGTGCGGGGCGGAGAACACGGTGGCGTTCTCGACGAGTTCGGCGAGCAGGTGGATGACGTCGGCGACGGCGTGGCCGCGCAGGGTGCCGTCGATCGGCGGCACCAGTTTGACCCGCGAGTACTGCTCGACCTCGGCGATGGCCGAGCGCAGCACCTCCGTCGTGCCGACCGGGTTGCTCCACTGGCGCCGGGGGACGGCCCCGCCGAGCACGGCGAGGTTCTCGGCGTGGCGGCGGATGCGGGTGGCCAGGTGGTCGACGTGGAAGAGCCCCTTGAGCAGGTCGGGGTCCTCCATCTCGTTCTCCAGCTCGTCGAGGATGGAGATCTCCCGGTGCACCAGCGACTGCAGGCGCCGGGCGAGGCTGACGAAGACCTCCAGCTTCTGCTCGCTGCCCGTGCGGCTGGAGAGCCGCGCGGCCTGGAGGACGGCGGTGACGGCCCCGTCGTGGGCGCGGGCCAGGTCGGCGGCGAGCAGGTCGAAGTCGTCGGCGCCGTCGCGGGGGTCGCCGGGCTGCCGGCGCGGGGGCGGGTCCTCGCCGCGCCGCAGCGCCTCGACGAGGGCACGCAGTTCGCTCTCCCGGAGCGCGGCGCCGCGGCGCAGGGCGTCGACGCGGTCGCGCACGGACCGGACGGCGCGGCCCGCGGCGACGGCGGCGGCGACGACGGCCGCCAGGGTGACGCAGACGGCTGCGGTGAGGACGGTCCACAGAGTGGGCCCGGGCCGGATCCCGGTGGACCGGACGGTGAACAGCACGGCCGCGCCGGCACCGAGGGCGACCGCGACGGGCGGCAACACGGCCAGACGCAGCAGCCGGGACCGCAGCCGGGTCCCGGGCAGCGCGGGAGCGGTGCGGGCGGCCGGCCGGCCGTGCCGCCCGCCTTCGCGGCGGTCTGCGCGCGCGGCGGGGGCGCGGAGGTGAGACATCGGTGTCCTTGCAACTGGTCCGTCGGGATCGGGTGCTCGCGTGTGATGCGCCACGCGGGCATGCTCCATCGCGGCGTCGGGCGAGGGACCGGGGATCCAGCCGTGTCGCCCGACGGACACCGACAGTAGTCGTCCGTGCGTCACGTGTGGTGGGCAGTTGGCGAAGTCCCCCAAAAAGCGCCCCGCTCCGGTATGACACTTCGTACGACAGGCCGATAAGCCGGTGAAGCACTCGTTCCACAAGGTCGGGAAACGGTCTGACCCGATCAGAAATTGTCACCGCGTGTGACCGGCGGACGGCCGTACCCCGTACGTGAACGAGCTGATGGTCCTCCCCCGCAGCCGCAGTGATCCTCACGGCAGCCGTGCGGCGGGGAGGGACGGACCGGTGGCGGGGTCCGAGCGGCCAAGAGGCCGGCCTCGGCGACCACGGCGCCTCCGGCCGGAGCGGGTCAGGCCCTCATCATGGCCGGTCCCTCCGGCAACGGGTCCAGGCCTCCGCGCCGGCCGCCGCCCTCCCGCAACGGGCCCGGTCCCGGCAGCCGCCTCCTCCCCGCGGCCGGCGCACCGCATGTCACATCCGCGCCCCTCCTCCCGTCGTACCGGTGGGGCGCCCGCACGGCGCGCCCGGCTCGGTTCGGAGCCCCGCACAACAGGAGGTGGCCCATGGCCCGTGTATCCCTCACCCCACCCCGGACGCTGCTCCTGCGCGTCGTGGAGTGGTACTCCAGGCGCACGTACGGCAAGGTCCTCGATCCCGGCAGGGCGCTCGCCCACAACCCGCGCGTGCTCTGGGGCGACCTGCGGTTCGAACAGTCCGTGGCGAAGTGGGACAGGCTCGACGCCGGCCTGAAGGCACTCGCCGTGATGGCGTCCGCGACGTCGATCGGCTGCTCCTGGTGCGTGGACTTCGGCTTCTGGGAGAACACCGAGCGCGGCGTGGACCCGCGCAAACTGCGCGACGTGCCGCTGTGGCGGGACAGCGACGCCTACACGCCGCTGGAACGGGACGTCATGGAGTACGCCGAGGCGATGACGGCGACCCCGCCCGTCGTGACGGACGAGCTGGCGGAACGGCTGCGTGCGCGGCTGGGCGAGCCGGCCTTCGTCGAGCTGACGGCCGTGGCCGCCGTGGAGAACCTGCGCTCGCGCATCAACGCGGCATTCGGTCTGACGAGTCAGGGGTTCAAGGACTCCTGCGATCTGCGCGACCTGCCGCGGGCGGCCGCCGGACGCCCCGAGGAGGGGGCCCGGCGGTCCGGCACCGGCTGAGCGGGCGGAGCGGTCAGGGGCGGAGCGGGCACCACCCGGCACGGGGCCAGGTCCGCCCGCTCCCTCACGCCACCGCCGCGATCCGCATCCGGATGTCCTCCGGTGAGAGGGTCCCCTTGGGCGTCACGTGGTCGCCCGACGACTGGCCGCGCAGCCGGCGCCCGATCCACGGCACCAGGTACTCGCGGGCCCACTGGACGTCGTCCCGCCGGACCTCGAAGGTGCCGCGCGGCGGCAGCGGCGGCCAGGGCTGTTCCGGGTCCGCGGGCACCGGGAGGCCGAGCACCTGGCCGGCGCGCAGCGCCACGCGCGTGTGCCCCTCGGGCGACAGGTGCAGCCGGTCGGCGTCCCAGGCCCGGCGGTCCTGCACGCTGCGGAGCGACCACAGGTCGAGCACCGGGCAGCCGTACCGGTCGGCGATGGCCCGCACGTGCCCGTTGTAGGTGGCGATCTTGCCGCGCAGGTGTTTGAGCACGGGCACCCCGCGGGTGTCGAAGCCGGTCGTCACCATCACGGTGCCGGCCGCGGCGCTCAGCTCGGCGACCGCCCGCTCGAACCGCTCGGCCACCTCGTCCGGGTCGGTGCCGGGGCGGATGATGTCGTTGCCGCCCGCGCAGAACGAGACCAGGTCCGGGGCCAGCTCGACGGCCCGGGGCACCTGGTCCGCCACGATCTGGTCGAGCAGTTTGCCGCGCACGGCGAGGTTCGTGTAGCTGAAGTCGCCTTCGGGCCGGCGGTCGGCGAGCAGGACGGCGAACCGGTCGGCCCAGCCGACGAATCTCCCGTCGGGCCCGGGGTCGCCGACGCCCTCGGTGAAGCTGTCCCCCACCGCCACGTACGACCCGATCACTGATCTGCTGTCACTCTTCGAATCGTCTGCCACATCCGCCCATCATTCACCTTGGAATGTGACCTACGCGACCGTAGGAAGGGGTTGACGGACGGTGAGATAAGCCACGTCCGAGGCGTTCGCCCGTCCCGGAACGCGGCGGCGGCGCCGGCGGACGCCGGACAACGCCGAAGGCCGGCCCCGGGGTTCGGGGTCCGGCCTTCGGTGTGCGCGAGGGACGCGGGGGTCAGACGGAGACGCCGTGCGAGCGCAGGTAGGCGATCGGGTCTATGTCGGAGCCGTAGTCCGGCGTGGTGCGGATCTCGAAGTGCAGGTGCGGGCCGGTCACGTTGCCGGTCGCGCCCGACAGGCCGATCTGCTGGCCGGCGGTGACGCTCTGGCCGGCGGAGACGGAGATCGAGGACAGGTGGGCGTACTGGGCGTAGTGGCCGTCGGCCAGCTTGATGACGACCTGGTTGCCGTACGCGCCGCCCCAGCCGGCGGAGACGACGGTGCCCGCGCCCACGGCCTTCAGGGAGGTGCCGGTCGGGACGACGAAGTCCGTACCGGTGTGGTAACCGCTGGACCACATGCTGCCCGACTGGTGGTACGGCGTACCGAGGGTGCCGCCCGGCACGGGGGACACGAAACCGCCGGAAGCGTCGGCGGTGCCGGCGGACTGGGCGGTCGCGTCCCCGGAGGAGGACTGCTTCGCGGGGGCGTCCGACGACGGCTCCTGCGACGGCGCGGCCGACTTCGACGGCACGGCCTGCTTCGACGGCGCGGCCGGCTTCGCGGAGGAGTCGGCCGAGGAGGACGAGGTGGCGGCGCTCGCCTCGGCCTTGCCGCCGATGACGAGCTTCAGACCGGGGTGGATGAGCGACGGGTCGGCACCGACGGCCTCGCGGTTGTCGGCGTAGAGCTTCTTCCAGCCGCCGCTGACGTTCTGCTCGTCGGCGATCTTCGACAGGTAGTCGCCGCTCTTCACGGTGTACGTCCGGCTGTCCGCGTTCTTCCCGGCGCTCTTTTCGGCGGCGCTGCCCTGAGCCGCCGGAAGGGACTGGACGGCCTTTTCGGAGACCGGCTGCGCGGGAGCGGCGTGAGCGCCTGCGGCCCCCATGAGCGGGAGGGCGAGCGCCGCGCCACCGGTTCCGGCGAAGGCGATGGTACGGGCGAAAAGCTGGGCCTTGGGCCGGCGATGCTTACCCTTCGCGGGCATGACGAATTCCTCTCCGGCGCCTACGAGGTGAGCTGTCGGGTGCGGGCTGGAGATGCCCGGCCGCACGGGAGTGCGGCTTTACCCCAAGCCTTTCCGGAGACCGGAACAGGCGGTTGTACCTGTGGGTCCCCCGCTCCTGCCGTGTACGGGTGGTGGGTGGGTGCGGCTCCGGACGGCGGCAGGATTCGGCGTCCGCCCGGATCGATGGTGAACGTAAGCGACCAGGACGCACAGGGACAAGCGAGAGGTTGCCGGGGCGGGTGTTCCACTTGATCCTTTAAAGGAAAGTGCTGTCACTCTGCGTCTATTCCGAGACGGCCGCGTTGGGCAAAAACCTTGAAGAGCGCGTGAATTACGTGAGCATGACGGGCGACGCACGGTCACGGATATGACGCTCCTCACGGGCAGGCGCCTCAGGTCCTCTTACTCCAGAGCGAGTTGGAAGGAAAGCGCCAATTCGGGCATCCAGATCAAAACTCTTGATACGGATATAAGATCCCGAGTTTCTGCCGTCGCCTGGGGTGGTGCGCCCCGGCGGCAGGGGTGTGCGGACGCCCCTGTCATGCCCGTGAACAACTCATTGCCCCGGACAAGGGATGCCGTATCGTCAGAAGGGTGTCCGCCGCGCGCAGCGCCGGTGGGACGGAGTGGGAGGAGCCCTCGTGACGCAGCAGGTCCCGTCGACCGAACCCGAGCTGGCCGGAGTGCGCAACTTCCGCGATGTGGGCGGACTGCCGACGGTGGACGGGCGCCGGGTGCGGTACGGAGTGCTCTTCCGCAGCGGTCACCTCGCGCACGCCACCGAGGACGACGCCGCCTTCCTCTCCTCCCTGGGCCTGCACACGATCTTCGACTTCCGCAACGCGGCCGACCAGCGGCTGGAGGGCCCGGACGTCACACTGCCCGGCGTGCGCAACGTGAACCTGCCGCTGTCCGACCCGGCCGACGGCGCCGAGTTCTGGAAGATGGTCCGCGACGGCGACCTCGACCAGCTGCGCGAGATCCTCGCGGACGGCAAGGGCGCGCGGCGGATGGTCGACTCGTACCGCACGATCATCAAGGAGCGCACGGCGGAGCACTCCCGGGTGCTGCACGCGCTCGCCGAGGACAGCGTCCCCGCCCTCATGCACTGCGCGGCCGGCAAGGACCGCGCGGGCCTGTCGGTGGCGGTGACACTGCTCGCCCTCGGCGTCGAGCGCGAGGCGATCGTGGAGGACTACCTGAAGTCGAACGCCAAGCACCGCCGCTACAAGGTGCGCCGCAGCGGCACGTCGGCCTCGGCCTACTCCCCCGAGGTCATGGATCTGCTCAGCCCGCTGTTCGACGCGCGCGCCGAGTACCTGGCGGCCGCCTTCGACACGATCGAGGAGACGTGGGGCGATGTGGACACCTACCTGGCGCGGGGACTGGAGCTCGCCCCGCGGACCCGGGAGCGGCTGCGCGAGCGCCTGCTCGACTGAGGCCGACGACGGCCGCTACTTGGCGCCGACCTCGAACAGCAGGTAGATGAAGGCCGCGAAGACGTGCCCGACGGCGATGTAGACGATGAGCCGTACCCACAGGCCGCGCGGGAACTTCTCTTCCATGTCCTTCATGACGTCTCTCCGGGGTTCGGGCCCAGGCACAGGGCGGCCGTGGGGCTCTGCAGCAGGGTGTGGACGAACAGCAGCTCGACCCCGTCGGCGTCCTGGGCGGCGATCCGGTGCGGGGTGAGCGAGTCGAAATGGGCGCTGTCGCCGGGTCCGAGCCGGTGCGTGGCGTCCCCGAGGCGCAGCCGCAGCCGCCCGCCGAGGACGTACAGCCACTCCTCACCGGGGTGCACGCGCACGATGTCGCCCTGGGAGCCGTGGGGCACGTGGACGCGCAGGGCCTGCATGCCCCGGCCGGACGCCCCGGCCTGCCAGTACGTCCAGCCGCCCGCGACCGTCGGCTCCATGGCGGCGGCGCGGACGACGGCGTCCCGGTCCGCGACCGTCTCGCCGAGCAGCTCGGAGACGGTCGTGGCGTAGATCCGGGCGAGGGCGAGCAGCATCGGCAGGGAGGGCTGGCGCTGCCCGGTCTCCAGACGGGACAGGTGCGCGGGCGACAGCCCGGCGGCGCGGGCCGCGGCCTCCAGGGTGAGGCCGGCGCGCCGCCGCAGGGCTCGCAGCTGCGGCGCGACGACGGCCACCGGCTCGGCGGGACCGGCCGGCCCGGACGCGGAAGGGCTCATGCCTCCATTGAGCCGAAATCTTGCCCGTAAGGCAATTTTCTTGCCCCTCAGGCAAACCCCGCCGGGGGTCCTGCGGACCCGGAGGTCCCGGGGCCGCCCTGGCTCAGCGGCCCGCCACCGCCTGCTTGACCAATGTCCTCCCGAAGTCCCACAGTAGACCGCCGCCCTCGTGGGCGTCGTCCATGACCTCGGTGAAGGCCTCGACGAACCGGTCCGCCTCCCGCTCACCGATGATCAGCGGCGGGATCAGTTTGATCACCTCCAGGTGGTCGCCGGAGACCTGGGTGAGGATCCGGTGCCGTTGCAGCAGCGGGACGACCACCATCTGTGCGAACAGGCCCTTGCGGGCGGCCTGCAGCATGGTCCAGCGGCTGCGCAGCTTCAGCGACCGGGGCCGGCCGAACTCGATGCCGATCATCAGGCCCCGGCCGCGGACATCGGCGAGCAGCTCGTACTTGTCGACGAGGGCGGCCAGCCGGGACCTGAGCAGCTCCCCGGTGGCGGCTGCGTTGGCGACGATCCGCTCGTCGTCCATGACGGACAGCACGGCGAGTCCGGCCGCCATGGCCTGCGCGTTGGACCCGAAGCTCGCCGAGTGGACCAGCACCCGGTCCATCGACGAGTAGACCTTCTTGAAGATCCAGTCCTTGCCGAGCGTGGCTCCCACCGGCACATAACCGCCGGACAGCGCCTTGGCCACGCACACCAGGTCCGGTTCGACGCCGTCCTCGTGCTGGTAGGCGTAGAAGCGGCCGGTGCGGCCCAGGCCCGTCTGCACCTCGTCGGCGATGAGCAGTGCCTTGTGCCGGTGCAGCAGCTCCTGCGCGGCGCGCAGGTAGCCGGGCGGGGCCTCGTACACGCCCTTGCCCTGGACCGGCTCGACGATCAGGGCGGCGACGTCGCCCCTCCTCAGCTCCCTCTCCAGCGCGTCGAGGTCACCGAGCGGGACGGCCGTGTCGGGCAGCAGCGGGGCGAAGCCGTCACGGAAGCCGGACTCGCCGTTGACGGACAGGGAGCCGGTGGTCAGGCCGTGGAAGGCGTGCTCGCAGTACAGCACCCTCGGCTTCCCGGTCGCGTACCGGGCGAACTTCAGCGCGCCCTCGACGGCCTCCGTACCGCTGTTGCCGAAGAACACGCGGTCCAGGTGCGGGCTGTACGACAGCAGCTTCTCGGCCAGCAGTCCGGGCAGCGGCTGGCAGTCGAAGCGGGTGAGGTCGGCGAGGGAGGCGTCAAGGACGTCGTGCAGCGCCTTGCGGACGACGGGATGGTGGCGGCCCAGGCCCATCACCCCGAACCCGGCCAGCATGTCCAGGTAGTCGTTGCCGTCCGCGTCCCAGAAGTACGCGCCCTGCGCACGCTCGTAGACCTTGTCGAAGCCGATGGTGTGCAGCATGCGCGGGAGCTGGTGGTTCAGGTACCTCGTGTGCAGCTCGTAGCGTTCGGCTCCGCGCTCGGCCAGGAGCGTGCCGAGGTCGAACTCCGTGGTCATTCAGTTCTCTCCTTGAACGGGCGGGACGGTCCGCCGGTCCTGTGCCCGCCGTTCGCCGGCGGCCAGGCTCGCGCTGATCCGTCCGGCCACCTCGACGGGGGTGAGACCGATGTCGGCGAGCACCTCGGCGCGCTTGGCGTGCGCGGGGAACTGCTCCGGGGTGCCGAACCGCCGTACCGGTACGTCGACGTCGGCGTCGCCCAGCGCCAGCGCCACCGCCGATCCCACGCCGGCCGCGCGGCTGTTGTCCTCCACGACCGCGACCAGCCGGTGCCGGGCGGCCAGGGGCGGCAGCGCCGGGTCGACGGGCTTGACCCAGCGCGGGTCGACGACGGTGCACCCGATGCCGCGGGCCTCCAGCAGGTCGGCGGCGCGCAGGCAGACCGGCGCCATCACGCCGACGGCCACGAGCAGTACCTCCGGCCGGTCCGCCGCGTGCAGGACGTCCAGTCCGCCGATCCGGTCCACCGCCGGGATCTCCGGCCCGGCGGACCCCTTCGGGAAGCGCAGCAGGGTGGGGGCGTCGCCGACGGCGACGGCCTCGCGCAGCTGGGCGCGCAGCTGGCCGGCGTCGCGGGGCGCGGCGATGCGCAGCCCGGGGACGACCTGGAGGATCGACAGGTCCCACACGCCGTTGTGCGAGGGGCCGTCGGCGCCGGTGACGCCGGCCCGGTCCAGCACGAAGGTCACGCCGCAGCGGTGCAGCGCCACGTCCATCAGGAGCTGGTCGAAGGCGCGGTTGAGAAAGGTCGCGTAGAGGGCGACGACGGGGTGCAGGCCGCCGGTGGCCAGTCCGGCGGCGGAGACGGCCGCGTGCTGCTCGGCGATGCCGACGTCCCAGACCCGGTCGGGGAACCGCTCGGCGAAGGCGCCCAGGCCCACCGGGTGCAGCATGGCCGCCGTGATCGCCACCACGTCCTCGCGCTCCTCGCCGATCCGCACCATCTCCTCGCCGAACACCGAGGTCCACGACGGCCCGCCGCAGGGGGTGCGCGGCTCGCAGGTGCGCGGATCCATCGCGCCGACGGTGTGGAAGCGGTCCTCCTCGTGGGCGAGGGCGGGTCCGTAGCCGTGGCCCTTCTCGGTCAGGCAGTGGACCAGCACCGGCCCGTGGAAGCGCTTCGCGCGCCGCAGCGCCGACTCGACGGCGCCGATGTCGTGGCCGTCGACCGGACCGACGTACTTCAGCCCCAGGTCCTCGAACAGGCCCTGCGGCGCGAAGGCGTCCTTGAACCCCTTCTTCGCGCCGTGCAGGGCCTCGTAGACGGGGGTGCCGACGACGGGGGTGCGCCGGAGCACGTCCTTGCCCCAGGCCAGCACCTTCTCGTAGCCGTCGGTGGTGCGCAGGGTGGCCAGGTGGTTGGCGAGGCCTCCTATGGTCGGCGCGTAGGAGCGCTCGTTGTCGTTGACGACGATGATCAGCGGCCGGTCCCGGGCCGCGGCGATGTTGTTCAGCGCCTCCCAGGCCATGCCGCCGGTGAGCGCGCCGTCGCCGACGACGGCGACGACATGGCCGCTCTCCCCCCGCACCCGGCGTGCCTTGGCGAGGCCGTCGGCCCAGCCGAGGGCGGTCGAGGCGTGGCTGTTCTCGATGACGTCGTGCTCGGACTCCTCCCGTGACGGATAGCCGGACAGGCCGCCCTTGCCGCGTAGTTTGGAGAAGTCCTGGCGCCCGGTCAGGAGTTTGTGGACGTAACTCTGGTGACCGGTGTCCCACAGGATGCGGTCGTCCGGTGAGTCGAAGACCCGGTGCAAGGCGACGGTGAGTTCCACCACCCCCAGGTTGGGTCCCAGGTGGCCGCCGGTCCTGGCGACCGCCTGCACCAGGAACTCGCGTATCTCGCCGGACAGTTCACCGAGTTCCGCCTCGGACAGCGCCTTCAGGTCGTGTGGTCCCCGGATGCTCCGCAGAATCGTCACGCTCGGCCCCCTTCGGTCCGTGCCGGTCAGCTCACGGTGACGGCCGGATCCCCCGGCCCGACGCCGTCCTTCTCCATCTGCTCGGCGATCTTCATGGCCTCTTCGATCAGGGTTTCCACGATCTTGGACTCGGGGACGGTCCTGACGACCTCGCCCTTGACGAAGATCTGCCCCTTGCCGTTGCCGGAGGCGACGCCGAGGTCGGCCTCGCGGGCCTCGCCCGGCCCGTTGACGACACAGCCCATCACCGCCACCCGCAGCGGCACCTCCATCCCCGTCAGACCGGCGGTGACCTCCTCGGCCAGCTTGTAGACGTCGACCTGGGCGCGGCCGCAGGAGGGGCAGGAGACGATCTCCAGGCCGCGCCGGCGCAGGCCCAGGGACTGCAGGATCTGCAGGCCGACCTTGACCTCCTCCACCGGCGGGGCCGACAGCGAGACGCGGATGGTGTCGCCGATGCCCTGGGAGAGCAGCGCGCCGAAGGCGACGGCCGACTTGATGGTGCCCTGGAAGGCCGGACCGGCCTCGGTCACCCCCAGGTGCAGGGGGTAGTCGCACTGGGCGGCGAGCTGGCGGTAGGCCTCGATCATCACGACCGGGTCGTTGTGCTTGACGGAGATCTTGATGTCGCGGAAGTCGTGCTCCTCGAAGAGGGAGGCCTCCCACAGCGCGGACTCCACCAGCGCCTCGGGGGTGGCCTTGCCGTACTTCTGCAGCAGCCGCTTGTCCAGGGAGCCCGCGTTCACGCCGATGCGGATGGGGGTGCCGTGGTCCCTGGCCGCCTTGGCGATCTCCTTGACCTGGTCGTCGAACTTCTTGATGTTGCCCGGGTTCACCCGCACCGCCGCGCATCCCGCCTCGATGGCGGCGAAGACGTACTTGGGCTGGAAGTGGATGTCCGCGATGACCGGGATCTGTGACTTCCTCGCGATGACCGCCAGCGCGTCGGCGTCGTCCTGCGTGGGGCAGGCGACCCGGACGATCTGGCAGCCCGAGGCGGTCAGCTCCGCGATCTGCTGGAGCGTGGCGCCGATGTCGGAGGTGCGGGTCGTCGTCATGGACTGCACCGAGACGGGCGCGTCCCCGCCCACCGCCACGGATCCGACCTGGATCCGCCGGCTCCTCCGGCGCTCGGCGACCGGCCGGGGCGGTACCCCCGGGGCACCCAGAGGAACGGCCGTCACGGCGTCAGCCCCGGTTCCCGGAGACGGTCTCGCGCATGGCGCGCAGGGACTCCTTCAGGGAACCCATGGTGGCCAGCACGGCGGTGGGCTCGTAGCCGCAGTGCGCCATGCAGTTGGCGCAGCGCGGGTCCTTGCCGCGGCCGTACTTGTCCCAGTCCGTCTTCTCGATCAGCTCCCGGTAGGTCGGCACGTACCCGTCGCTCATCAGGTAGCAGGGGCGCTGCCAGCCGAAGAGGGAGTAGTTCGGGATCGCCCACGCGGTGCAGGGGAAGTCGACCTTGCCCTCCAGGAAGTCGAGGAACAGCGGCGAGTGGTTGAGCCGCCAGCGACGCCGGTTGCCGCCCGCGAAGGCCTTCCTGAACAGTTCACGGGTCTGCTCCACGCCGAGGAAGTGCTCCTGGTCGGGCGCCTTCTCGTAGGCGTAGGCGGGCGAGATCATCATCTCGTCGACCCGGAGGTCGTCGTTGAGGTAGTTCAGCACCTCGACGACGGTCTGCGGGGTGTCGGTGTTGAAGAAGGTCGAGTTGGTGGTGACCCGGAAACCGCGCCGCTTGGCCTCCTTGATCGCCGCCACGGCCTCGTCGAACACGCCCTCCTTGGCGACGGACTCGTCGTGCCGCTCGCGCAGTCCGTCGATGTGCACCGCGAAGGCGAAGTAGGGGGAGGGCTCGAACTTGTCCATCTTCTTGCGCAGCAGCATCGCGTTGGTGCACAGGAAGACGTACTTCCGCTTGGCCGTCAACTGCCGCACGATCTCGTCGATCTGGGGGTGCATCAAAGGCTCGCCGCCGGCGATGGACACCATCGGCGCACCGGATTCCAGGACCGCTCCCACGGCCTGGGCGACGGGCATGCGCTGTTTGAGCACCCCGGCCGGGTGCTGGATCTTGCCGCAGCCCTCGCACTTCAGGTTGCACGCGAAGAGCGGTTCCAACTCGACGATGAGCGGAAACTTGTCCCGCCGGCGGAGCTTCTGTTCGGCCAAGTATGTAGCGACCTTGATGGACTGGCGCAGCGGCATGGCCATCTGGCTCACCTCCTGGGGAGCAACACGTTGCGGTGCCATTCGAGGAAAACAGGCAGTACGGAACGAAGGACACGGAAGGCCGATATTCCACCGCGCACCGTGCCGATTCTGACCAGTTCGTGTTCGGGAGCGTCCACGACCACCCGGACGGCCGCAACCGGGCGCTCCCCCGCCCGCACGGCGCTCAGGAGCGTGGCCGCCGACTCCATGTCGGCGGCGATCGCACCGGTGGCGCGCAGAGCGGACCGCTCCGGGCCGCGGACCACGTGGTCGGATCCGGCGAGCGGCCCGGTGTGGACGGTGCGCCCGGCCAGGACGCGCCCGAGCTCCTTGACGAGCAGGTCGGTCCCGTCGCACGGCACGCTGCCGCGCGGGTCGCGGGTCTCCTCGGCGACGACCAAGTCCCCGGGGTGCATTCCGGGGGCCAGGCCCGCGCAGAAACCCGTAGCCAGCACGGCGGCGCCGGCGAGCGCCGGGTCGGCCAGGACCCGGGTGACGGAGCGCTCGGCCGCCACCGGCCCCATGCCCGTGCGCAGGACGGTGACGGGCCCGCCGGCGCCGCCGTGGTCACCGGCGCGCAGGGCGAGGTGCTCGATGCCGAGCGCGCAGGCGACCAGCAGCGGTGCCGGGGCGGGCCGGGCGCTCATCAGCTTCCCTTCGCCTCGGCGAGGGGCTGGCTCGCTGCGGACTTCCTCAGGACGGCGGGTTCTCCGTTCACGTACCGGCCGAGCGCGGTGAGGGGGAACACCTGCCGGTAGAGGTGGTAGTTGATGGAGAAGTCCCAGGGGAAGCCGGTTCCGGTGAAGTACGGCTCGTCCCAGGAGCCGTCCTCCCGCTGGGTGGCGGCGAGCCACTCGACGCCGCGTTCGACGGACCTGGAGTCCCGCTCCCCCGCCGCGAGCAGGGCCATCAGCGCCCAGGCCGTCTGGGAGGCGGTGGAGGCGCCCCGGCCGCTCCACTCCCTGACGTCCCGGTAGGACCGCAGGTCCTCGCCCCAGCCGCCGTCGTCGTTCTGGACCGACTCCAGCCAGGCCACCGCCCGGCGGATCGCCGGGTGCGAGCCGGGGATGCCGGCCGCGACCAGGGCGGGGACGACCGACCCGGTGCCGTAGACGTAGTTGACGCCCCAGCGCCCGAACCACGAGCCGTCCGGCTCCTGCTCGGCCAGCAGCCACTCGACGCCGCGCCGGGTGCGCGGGTCGTGGGCCAGGCCCTCGAGGGCGAGCATCTCCACGACGTGCGCGGTGACGTCGGCGGACGGCGGGTCGATGACCTCGCCGAAGTCGCAGAAGGGCAGCCGGTTGGGGAAGGGGCTGGTGTTGTCGGCGTCGAAGGCGCCCCAGGCGCCGTTCCTCGACTGCATCCCGAGGTTCCAGCGCACCCCGCGCTCGATGGCCTTCTCCACCCGCTCCGGATCGTGGTGCTCGACGCGGCGCAGGGCGAGGACGACTTCGGCGGTGTCGTCGGTGTCGGGGTAGTTGTCGTTGTGGAACTCGAACGCCCAGCCCCCGGGCGGGAGTCCGGGCCTGCGCACCGACCAGTCGCCGGGGCGCACGATCTGCTCGCCGAGCATCCAGTCCGCGGCCTTCACCAGTTGGGGATGGTCGGCGGGCAGGCCGGCGTCGGCCAGGGCGATGGTCGCCAGGCAGGTGTCCCACACCGGGGACTGGCACGCCTCGATCATCCGGGCTCCGTCCTCGCGCCAGACCGCGAAACGGTCCAGCGACTCCAGACCGGCCCGCATCACCGGGTGCTGGAGGTCGTAGCCGAGCAGGTACAGCGCGATGACCGAGTACACGGCCGGGGGCTGGATGCCGCCCCAGCAGCCGTCGTTCTCCTGCCGTTCGATGATCCAGCGGGCGGCGGTGTTCATGGCGGCCTTGCGCAGCCGGCGCGGGGCCACTTTGCGCAGGACGTGCAGCGCCTTGTCGATCCGCTGGAAGGTGCCGTCCCAACTGGCGGCGGGGGCCAGGGGCCTGGGCGGACTCGGGTGCGCCGGGTCGGTGTGCAGCTCGTCGAGCGGGAACGGCGCCGGGCGCACCGGCCGCTTCGCCGAGACGATGGTGAGCGGTACGATCGTCTGCCTGGCCCAGCAGCCGAAGTCGTAGATGTTGAGCGGCATCCACGTCGGGAGGTAGACGATCTCCGGCGGGAGCTCGGGCAGGTCCTCCCACTTCCACCAGCCGAACAGGGCGAGCCAGATCCGGGTGAAGACGCGGGAGGCGGCGATGCCCCCCTGCCCGCGGACCCAGGCGGCGGCCCTCGCCATGTGGGGGGCGTCGGGCGCGTCTCCGGCCAGGCGGAGGGCGACGTACGCCTCGATGGTGGTGGACAGGTCGCCGGGGCCCTTGTAGAAGGTGGCCCAGGTGCCGTCCTCGCGCTGCTCGCCGCGGATGAAGAGGGCGGCGGCGCGGGCGGTGTCCTCGTCGAGGATGCCGAGGAACCGGCGGAGCATCAGGTCCTCGGCGTCCATCGTGACGTTCGTCTCGAGGTCGCCCTTCCACCAGCCCTGGGCGTCCTGCCGGGCGAGCAGGAAGTCGGTGGCGCGCCGCATGGCGCGGGCGGCGGCTTCCCGTACCCCGGCCGCCGCGGGGACGGTGCTGTCGGTTTCGCTGGCCGCGGCAGCGCGGGGCGACAGGGTGGCCCCGGTGCTTCCGTCGGTCGTCGCTGTCATGGCTTCCCCTTCGTGCAGTGTGCTGATGCGTCTGCTGTGGGTCCGCCGTCGGCCGGTGACGTCCGATCACGTCACCGGCCGGCGACTACGCGAGGCGTATTCGGCCGATAATGATCATCTCTTTCGTACGACGACGAAGTCGGCGAGCGCCGTGAAACGGGCCCGCACGGCGTCGGGCATGTCGACGGCGTCGAGCGCTTCGATGGCGATGGTGTGCTGGCGGCGTGCCTCCTCGGCGGTCCACTCGCGGCCGCCGGCCTCCTCCACGAGGGCGGCTCGGGCCGCGAACTCCTCCTCGGAGAAGTTCTCGAAGTCGCTGCTCTTGGCGTCGGCGGCGAGGATCTCGCCGAGCCGCTCGGAGGCGGGGCCGCCCGCCGCGAGCGCGGCGACGACCGGCAGGGACTTCTTGCGCTGGCGCAGGTCGCTCCAGGTCTGCTTGCCGGTGGCCTCCGGGTCGCCCCAGATGCCGAGGAGGTCGTCGACGGCCTGGAAGGCCAGGCCGAGGTGGTAACCGTACGTCTCCAGCGCGTCGGCGGCGGTGTCGTCGGCGCCGCCGAGGACCGCGCCGATGGAGCTGGCGCAGGCCAGCAGGGCGCCGGTCTTGTTGCCCTCCATCTCCAGGCACTCCTCGACGCTGACGCGGTCGCGGTGCTCGTAGGCGATGTCCTGCGCCTGGCCGTCGATCAGGGCGCGGCTGGCGGTGGCCAGGCGGCGGGCGGCCCGGCCCGCCTCCACCGTCCCGAGCTCCAGCAGGATCTCGTTGGCCAGGGCGAACAGGGCGTCGCCGACCAGGATGGCCTGGGCGGGACCGTGCACCTTCCACACGGTGTCGCGGTGGCGGCGCTGCTCGTCACCGTCCATCAGGTCGTCGTGCAGCAGCGAAAAGTTGTGCACCAGTTCCACGGCGACGGCACCGGGGACGCCCGTCTCGGGTGCGGCGCCGGTCACCTCGGCGGAGAGCACCGCGAGGGCGGGGCGGACGGCCTTGCCTCCGTCGCCGTCCGCCGGGTTGCCCTCGGCGTCGATCCAGCCGAAGTGGTAGGCGGCGACGGTGTCCGTGGGAGGCGCCAAGCGGTCGACGGCCGCCCGCAGTACCGGTGTGGCCAAGGTCCGGCCGCGCTCCAGGAGCGCGGTCACGTCCACCGCGTCAGCCGTCGGGGCCGGGGGCACAGTGGGCACAGTTTCTCCTCTGCTTGCGGTACCGCGGGTGCGGCGGTCGGTGGCGCGCGGATCGGTCTTCATGCCGCCTCCTCGAAGAAGCCGGGGAGGCGATCGCGGGACCGGCCCAGGGCGCCGAGCGCGGCGCCCGCCGCGCCGACGCCGCTGCGGACCGCACTCTCCATGGTCGCGGGCCACCCGGTGGCGGTCCACGCCCCGGCCAGGTAGAGGCCGGGTGCCTTGGTGCGGGCGCCGGGCCTGAGGCGTCCGACGCCGGGGGTGGGAGCGAAGGTCGCGGTGCGCTCCCTGGTCACGAAGAAGTCCTTCACCGCGGCGCCCCGCGCACGCGGCAGCAGCCGCTCCAGTTCGGGCAGGTACCGCTCGCGCAGCACGGCCACGGGGGCGTCGATCTCCTCCTGCGCGGCCGACTGCGAGACGGCCAGGTACTGGCCCTCGGTCAGCCCGGACGCCTCGGTCCGGTCGAACACCCACTGCAGGGGGGTGCCGAGCGCCGTGAGGAACGGCACGCCGAGAACCTTGCGGTCGTAGACGACGTGGAGGTTGAGGATCGGCGCGGTGCCGATTTCCAGCAGTTTCCCGGGGTCGTCCAGGGCGCCGGCGGGCAGCAGGCCGTGCGCCTCGCGCTGCGGTACGGCGAGCACGACGGTGTCCGCCCGGAGCGTCTCGCCGGGCACCCGGACGGCCCAGCCGCCGTCGCCGTCGGGGGAGACGGCGGTGACGCGGGTACGGGTCCCGGTGCGGACGCCGGCGCGGAGGAGCGCCTCGCGGGCCAGCCGGTCGTGCAGTTCGCCCAGCGGGACGCGGGCCCAGCCGATGTCGGCCGCGCCCGGGTCGGACAGCAGGCCGGTCTTGAACACCATCGCGGCGAGCCCCAGGGAGGTGTCGCCCGCGGCCGCGTTGAGGGTGGCGACCCCGATCAGGTCCCACAGGGCCTCGACGGCGCGCGCCGACTGGCCGTGCGCGGTCAGCCAGCTGCCGAAGTCCTGTGCGTCCAGGGCCGGATCGGCGGGGTCGAGCCCTTGGAGCGCGAGCGCGGCGCGGCCCGCCCTGGCGCGGTCGGCGAGCGACAGGTGCGGGTACGTGGCGAGGCTGCGCCCCAGGTGCAGGGGTACGGGCAGCGCGTCGCGCCGCAGTCTGCCCAGCCGCCGTCCCTCGGGCCGGTCCAGGTCGACGACGGGCACGTCGAGGCGGTCCTGCAGCGGTGCCAGCGCCGCGCCCCCGACGCGGTCGAGGAACCAGCGGTAGGCGGTGCAGCAGCGCAGGTACACGTGCTGGCCGTTGTCGACGGTCAGGCCGCCGCGCCGGAAGGAGAAGGCGAGCCCGCCCAGCCGCGGGCGGCCTTCGAGCAGGGTGACGCGCACCCCGGCGTCGGCGAGGGTGAGCGCCGCGGTGATGCCGGCGAGGCCGCCGCCGACCACGACGGCGTGCCGTGCGGAGCGGGTTGCCGGATCCGCCGGCGGTCCAGCGGGAACCGTGTCGTCGTGATGGCTCATCGTGCGGTCTCCCCTGTGCGGCGGTCGCGCCGCTCGGACGGTGCACGACCGACCGTCTCAGTCCAGGACGCCACGCGCCACCGGTGGGTTGCCCGCCGTCTCCCCTCGCCGGCCTCCTCCTGCACGGGTGTGCCCATCAGGCGCGCCTCCTGACGGGCCGCCGGGTCACGTGCCGGGTGTCCAGGCCGGACAGGCCGCGCACGGCGACGTACGCCTTCTCGTGGCCCGGGAGCGAGACACGGCCCCGCAGTACGGCGTGCGGGTCGCGTTCGATGCGGTCCAGCAGCCGGCGGTAGATGCCGGCCATGGCGGCGACGCAGGCCCCGCTGCGGCGGTCGAGCAGCGGGAGCAGCCGGTAGCCCTCGGCGAAGAGGGCGCGGGCCCGTCGCACCTCGAAGTGGACCAGGCCCGCGAAGTCGGAGCCCTCCGGTGGTGTCGGCCCGGCGAAGCCGTCCGCGCACCCGAACTTGGCGAGGTCGTCGGCGGGCAGGTACGTGCGCCCGCCCTCGGCGTCCTCGCGGACGTCCCGCAGGATGTTGGTGAGCTGGAGCGCGAGTCCGAGCGTGTCGGCGTACTCGGGCGCGCGCTCGGCGCCGTGCGCCCCCGGTTCGGTGCCGAACACACCGAGGGAGAGCCGCCCGATGGCGCCGGCCACGCAGCGGCAGTAGACCTTCAGGTCGTCCCAGGTCTCGTAGGTCTCGCCGCGGACGTCCATCAGGACGCCGTCGATCAGCTCGTCCAGGCCCTCCAGCGGGATAGGGAACCGCCCGGCGGCGTGGGCCAGGGCGACCGCGACCGGGTCGGTGTCGTCCTCGGCGACGGCGCCCTCCCGGATCCGGGTGAGCAGCGCGCGGGTCTCCTCCAGCCGGGCGGCCTTCACGTCGTCCCCGAGGGCGCCGTCGCCGATGTCGTCGACGCGGCGCGAGAACGCGTACAGCGCCGACATCGCGCGGCGCTTGGGCGTGGGCAGCAGCCTGATGCCGTAGGCGAAGTTGCGGGCCTGCTGCCCGGTGACGGCCTCGCAGTAGCGGTAGGCGGCGAGTACCGGCGCGGACACGTGCGGTGGCGACTCCACGGTCCGGATCACCCCTCTCCTCGCAGGGTCGGGCCCACCTCGCGCAGCAATCGGACCTTGCCGGGTCTGGGCGGGCCGGGGAGTACGTCGTAGTCGGCGGCGGCGATCGCCCGGAGGGCCGCCCTCCCCCCCGCCACGAATCCTGCGAGCAGCAGTCTCAGCCTGCCCTGGACGCTACCCACCAGGGGGGCGCCGTCATGCAGCAGGTCGCGGGCGCGTTGCGCCTCGTACGCGACCAGCGCGCGCACCGACGCGCCGGCGGTGGGCAGGGCGAGGTCCGCCTCCCGGACGTGGAAGCGCTTCATGTCCTCGGCGGGCAGGTAGACGCGGTCGCGGGCGAGGTCCTCGGCGACGTCCTGGAGGTGCTCGACGATCTGCAGCGCGGTGCAGATCGCGTCGGAGCGGCGGATCCGTTCGGGCGTCGAGGTGCCGGTGACGGCGAGGACCAGGCGGCCGACCGGGTTGGCGGACAGTTCGCAGTAGGCGAGGAGGTCGTCGTACGTCTCGTACCGCTTGACCAGCTGGTCCTGGCGGTTCGCGGCGATCAGGCCGAGGAAGGGCCCGGGCGTCAGCGAGCGGCGGCGGACCGTCGGCTGGAGACGGCGCAGGAGGGGGTGGAACGGGGTGGCGTCAAAAACACGGCGCAGGTCGGCCTCGAGGGCGTCGAGCAGGGCGAGCCGGTCCTCGGCCGCCTCCCCCGCGACGCCGAGGAGGCGGGCGTCGGCACCGCCGGGGGCCAGATCGCCGTCGCCGATGTCGTCGACGAGACGGGCGAAGCCGTACACGGCCATGAGGTCCTCGCGCCAGGCCCGGGGCAGGAAGAAGGGGGCCACGGGGAAGTTCTCGCCCGCGGCCTTGTCGAGTGTGCCGCGCACCGGGTCGGCGGCGCGCGCCGTGCCGGTGGCCGTCACCGCCGGCTGCCCGGGGCGGGGACGGCACGCGCTCCGCGGAGCCGGGGAGTTTCCGTAGCCATTGCCGTCACATCTCCCGTTCTACACTGCCGACCCAATACACACTATTTCGGACACGCCGCCCGGCCGCCCACGCGGTTGCCCCGGCCGAGGACGCCGGGCGTTATCGGCCCACTTGCCGCGTTTCGGGACCGGTACAGCTTACGTTGTACGACTCACCGGGCCGTGCCGGGGGTCCCGCGCATCACGACAACACATCGATCGGCTTCAAGATTCCCAAGAAAAGCGGGAGTTGACGTTTCCTTTGCGGAAGCGGGCCCCGCCGAAGCGGTTCCGGCGGGGCCCCGGGAACGCCCGGCCGCCCATGGGCGGCCGGGCGGCTACTTGCCCGTGAACTTCTCGTACTCCTTGAGCACCTCTTCGGTCGGGCCGTCCATCCGCAGCTCGCCGCGCTCCAGCCACAGGACGCGGTTGCAGGTGTCGCGGATCGACTTGTTGTTGTGGCTGACCAGAAACACCGTGCCGGCCTCCTTGCGCAGCTCCCTGATGCGCTCCTCGGAACGCTTCTGGAAGGAGCGGTCGCCGGTGGCCAGCGCCTCGTCGATCATGAGGACGTCATGGTCCTTGGCGGCGGCGATGGAGAAGCGCAGGCGGGCCGCCATGCCGGAGGAGTACGTCCGCATCGGCAGGGTGATGAAGTCACCCTTCTCGTTGATGCCGGAGAAGTCGACGATCTCCTGGTAGCGCTCCTTGATCTCCTCGCGGGACATGCCCATCGCCAGGCCGCCCAGGATGATGTTGCGCTCACCGGTCAGGTCGTTCATCAGGGCCGCGTTGACGCCGAGCAGGGAGGGCTGGCCGTCGGTGTAGACCTTGCCCTTCTCGGCGGGCAGCAGGCCGGCGATGGCCCGCAGCAGGGTCGACTTGCCGGACCCGTTGGAGCCGATCAGGCCGATGGCCTCGCCGCGGTAGGCGACGAAGGAGACGCCGCGCACGGCGTGCACCTTGCGCACGCCCCTCTCCTCGCCGCGCTTGAGGATGCGGCTGAGGGCGGCGGTCGCGCTGCCCTTGCCGGTCCGGGCGCCGTTGACGCGGTAGACGATGTGCAGGTCGTCCGCGATGACGGTGGGGACACGCTCCCCGGTGTTCGGATCAGCCACGGCCGTACCTCTCCTCCGCCTTCCAGAAGTACACGAAACCGCCGACGGCGAACAGCACGGCCCAGCCGCACGCGACCGCCCAGACGTGGTCGGGGAGGTTCTCGGAACCGTAGCCGTCGATGAGGGCGAAGCGCATCAGGTCCATGTAGACCGCGGCCGGGTTCCACTGCAGGACGGTGGCGATCCAGCCCGGGTGGCCGGCCAGGAAGACCGGGATGGAGAACATCACGCCGGACGCGTACATCCACGTGCGCATGATGAACGGCATCAGCTGCGCCAGGTCCGGCGTCTTGGCGCCCGCCCGGGCCATGGCCAGCGCCAGACCGGTGTTGAAGAGGAACTGGAGCACCAGCACCGGCACGATCAGCAGCCACGACAGGTCCGGGTAGCTGCCGAGCCCGATCACCACGGCGAACAGCACGATCATCGAGAACAGCAGCTGCTGGAGCTGCTGGAGCGCGAAGGAGATCGGCAGCGCGGCCCGCGGGAAGTGCAGCGCGCGCACCAGCCCCAGGTTGCCGGAGATCGCGCGTACGCCCGCCATCACCGAGCTCTGCGTGAAGGTGAACAGGAAGACGCCCGTGACCAGGAAGGGGATGTACACCTCACTGGACATGCCCCGGTTGGCCTCGAGGATCAGGCCGAAGATGGAGAAGTACACCGCGGCGTTCAGCAGCGGTGTGGCCACCTGCCACAGCTGGCCCAGCCTGGCCTGGCTGTACTGGGCGGTCAGCTTGGCCTGGGAGAAGGCGATGATGAAGTGCCGCCGTCCCCAGAGCTGGCGGACGTACGCGCCAAGGGGCGGCCGGGCGCCGCTCACGGTCAGCCCGTACCGGGCGGCGAGCTGCGCCGCCGTGAGGCCCTCGTCGGGCGACGCCGGCGTGGCGGTCACCGCGACCGTGCCGTCGTGCGTTGTCTCACTCACTGTGGAAACTTTCGTCTTCAGGATGCGCAGCCTGTGCGGGCCTGGCATGAACCTGCGTCCGGGACCGGCCCGGTTGCTCGGATACGAGCTTGTCAGATGACAGGGGGCCGGCCCAGTCGGGTCAGCCGCCACACCGTACGCCACTTCATGGGACGGCGCGGCCCGCAGGGGGTGGTCCAGCCCTCCCGGAAGCCGCCGAACCAGGCCTTGAGGGCCGGCAGGGAAGGGCGGCGCAGCAGGGTGAGCAGCATCCAGACGCCGAGGTACACCGGGATCAGCGGGAGGGGCAGGTTGCGGCGGGCCAGCCAGACGCGGTTGCGGGCGACCATGCGGTGGTAGACCGCGTGCCGGGAGGGGGCGGTCGTCGGGTGGTACAGCACCATGTCGGACCGGTAGTCGATCATCCAGCCCGCGTCGAGGGCCCGCCAGGCCAGGTCGGTCTCCTCGTGGGCGTAGAAGAATTCGTCCGGCAGGCCGCCGACCTCCGCGAAGACCCGGGTCCGTACGGCGTTGGCGCCGCCGAGGAAGGTGGTCACGCGGGAGGAGCGCATCGGGTCGGAGGCGCGCAGCCGGGGCACGTGGCGCCGCTGGGTGAGGCCGGTGTCCGGGTCGGCGATGCGGAAGCTGATGATGCCGAGCCCGGGGTCCTCGGCGAAGGCCCGGCGGCACAGCTCGGCGGTGTCGGTGCGGGCCAGCAGCCCGTCGTCGTCGAGGAACAGCAGGATGTCGACGTCCCGGCCGCCGGGGCCGAAGGCCTCGATGCCGACGTTGCGGCCGCCGGGGATGCCGAGGTTCTCCGGCAGCTCGACGGTGCGGACGCCCTCGGGGACGTCGGGCACGGGCGAGCCGTTGCCGACGACGACGACCTCCACCGGGTCGCCGTCCTGCGCCGCGACCGAGTCGAGCAGCGCGCGCAGCTCGGCGGGGCGGTTGCCCATGGTGATGACGACGGCGCCGACCTTCATACCGCTCACCGCAGCCTGCTGGAGGCGAGGACGGACACCAGGTGCAGCAGGGTCTGCAGCAGCGCGATCCCGGCGAGGACGGCGGTGCCCAGCCGGGTGAAGAACAGGTCGCCCCGGACCTGGTCCGCGATGGCGAGGACCAGGATCAGCAGGGACGCCTCGATGCCGAGGATCAGCCGGTGGAACTTGAGCGCGGCGGCGGCCCGGCGGGCCAGGGCCATGCCGGAGGAGCGCGGCTCGGACGCGGCCTCCTTGACCGGGGGCAGCCCGTTCTGGTGGCGGGCGACGCCGACGAGGTCGGTCTCGGCCTTGATCAGGACGGCGCCGAGGGCGGCCAGGGTGCCGAGGAAGGCCCACAGCCAGTCGATCCGCCCGGTCCCCCACAGGTCGGCGGCGCGCAGTCCGAGCCCGACCAGGACGGCGGCGTCGGTCAGGTAGGCGCCGACCCGGTCGAGGTAGACGCCGCCGAGCGAGTACTGCTTCCTCCAGCGCGCGATCTCGCCGTCCACGCAGTCCAGCAGCAGGTACAGCTGGACCGCCACCACGCCGAGCACGGCGCCCGTGATCCCCGGCACCAGCAGGGCCGGGGCCGCGAGGACGCCACAGACGGTCATCAGGTACGTGAGCTGGTTCGGCGTGACCCTGGTGTTCACCAGGTAGCGGTCGACCCGCAGCGACACCTCGCGCATGTAGAGGCGTCCCGCCCAGTGCTCACCGCTGCGCCGGTCCTTGACCCCCGCGGGGTGGACGACCGGGCGGAGTTCAGCTACCGATGGCCTTGACATAGTCGGCGTAGATGTCCTTGATCTGTTCGGTTTTGAGGTCGAGGTGTTCGAGGATCGTGTAGCGGCCGGGCCGGGTCTCCGGGGCGAACTCCACGACCCGGACGAACTCGTCCCGGGTGAAGCCGATCTCCTCGGGGAACACCGGCAGCCCGTGCCGGCGCAGCACCTCGGCCGTGTACGCCGATTCCTCGTGCGCGCCGCGCAGGTACATCGCGAAGGCCGCGCCGATCCCCACCTGTTCGCCGTGGCTGGCCGCGCGCTTGGGGAACAGCAGGTCGAAGGCGTGGCTGATCTCGTGGCAGGCACCGGAGGACGGCCGTGAGTCGCCCGAGATGGACATCGCGATGCCGGTGAGGACCAGCGCCTCGGCCAGCACCTGCAGGAAGCCGTTGTCCCCGATGCCGTCCGGGTGCCGCAGCACGGCCTCGCCGGCCTGGCGGGCCATGGCCGCGGCCAGGCCGTCGACCTTCTCGCCGTTGACGCGGTGGGACAGCTCCCAGTCCATGACCGCGGAGATGTTGGAGACGGCGTCGCCGATGCCCGAGCGCACGAAGCGCGCCGGGGCCTCGCGGATCACGTCCAGGTCGATGACGACCGCGATCGGGTTCGGCACGCCGTACGAACCGCGGCCCGCGTCGTTGTCCAGGGTGGCGACCGGGGAGCACAGGCCGTCGTGGGCGAGGTTGGTGGGCACCGCCACCAGGGGGAGGCCGACGCGCGCGGCGGCGAACTTGGCGCAGTCGATGATCTTGCCGCCGCCGAGTCCGACGACCGCGTCGTAGCGGCCGGACTTCATCGCGTCGGCCAGCCGGACGGCGTCGTCCAGGGTGCCGCCGCCCACCTCGTACCAGGTGGCACCGGGCAGGGACGGGGCGATCCGCTCGCGCAGCCGGGCGCCCGAGCCGCCGCTGACCGCCATGGCCAGCCGCCCCGAGTGCGACACGCGTTCGTCGGCGAGGATGCTCGCCAGGTCGTTCAGCGCACCCGCGCGGATGTCGACGACGACCGGCGAGGGGATGAGCCGGGTCAGTACTGGCACGCGATCTCCCGGCCCTTGGCGAGGTCGTCGTGGTTGTCGATCTCGACCCACGGCACGTCGCCGATCGGCGCCACGTCGACGCGGAAACCGCGGTCCACCAGCTCCTGGTAACCGTCCTCGTAGTACAGCTGCGGGTCCCGCTCGAAGGTCGTCCGCAGCGCGTCGGCCAGCTCCGCCGCCGCCTCGCCCTCGATCAGCGTCACACCGATGTACTCACCGGTCGCCTCCGCCGGGTCCATCAGCTTGGTGATCCGCCGCACCCCCTTGTCCGGGTCCACGACGACCTTCATCTCCTCCTCGGCCAGCCGCTTGACCGTGTCCAGCGCGAGGATGATCTTCTTGCCCTGCCCGCGGGCCGCCAGCAGCGTCTTCTCCACCGAGACCGGGTGCACGGTGTCGCCGTTGGCCAGGATCACCCCGTCCCTCAGCGCCTCCCGCCCGCACCACAGGGAGTAGGCGTTGTTCCACTCCTCGGCCCTGTCGTTGTCGATCAGGGTGAGCTTCAGGCCGTACTTCGCCTCCAGCTGCTCCTTGCGCGCGTACACCGCCTCCTTGCGGTAACCGACGACGACCGCGACCTCGGACAGCCCGACCTCCGCGAAGTTGCCCAGCGTCAGGTCCAGCACGGTCAGGCCGTCCGGCGCGCCCTCGGGCCCCACCGGAACCAGCGCCTTGGGCAGGGTGTCGGTGTAGGGCCGCAGGCGCCGTCCGGCACCGGCCGCCAGCACGAGGCCGATCATGCGGGTTCTCCTTCGTCGTGTACGGCGGGTGCGCCACCCTTGTGGGCGGTCACCCAGAAGCGGATGCTCTCGACGAGCACCACGAGGGCGGCGGCCACGGCGAGCACCGTGAGCGCGACCTTGAACTGCGAGGCGGTGAGCAGGACGGCCAGTACGGCGACCAGCAGCGTGCGGCCCTCGTGGCCCCCGATCGCCCGCACCAGCCAGTGCGGGGGCGCACCCGCGTTGCCGCGGATGCGGTAGACCGTGTCGTAGTGATGGTAGGCGACCGCCGCGACCAGCCCGAACGCCGCCGGAAGCACCCCGTCCACCGCCGTGTCCGCCTCCGCTTTCGCCGCGAGCAGCAGGACGGTGCCGTACTCGGCGGCGCGCAGGAACGGGGGGACGAGCCAGTCGAGGGAGCCCTTGAGCGGGCGGGCGACGGCGAGGCCGGAGGTCAGGACGTAGCCGACGGCGGCGACGGCGGGCCAGGGGCTGCCGAAGCCGGTGAGGGCCGCGGCGGCGGTGACCGCGAGGCCGCCGAGCAGGGCGGCGACGGGGGGCACGAGGGCGGGCAGGCGGCGCGCGGGGTTCTTGAGGGCCGCCGCGAGGCCCCGGGCGAGCGGCCCGGAGTCGGCGAGGTCGGCCAGCGCCCCGGCCGCCCGGTCCGTCCGCCGGGCCTTGCGGGTCAGCGAGCGCAGGACGCGGCCCGCCGTGGTGTACGTCGCGGCGAAGGCACAGCCGGCGAGCAGCGCGTAGAAGGTGACGCGGGGGGTGGTGGCCGCCGTCAGGACGGCGATCACGGCCCAGCGTTCGCCGATCGGCAGGACGATCATCCGGCGCGCCCAGACCGTCCAGCCGACGCTGTCGAGCCTGTCCGACAGGGCGGCGGTGGGGCTGGTGTTGGCGGCGGCGTCGTGGTTGGCCTCGTTGAAGGAGAAGTCCACGACGTGCCGGCAGGTCTGCAGGACCATCGCGCCCAGGGCGAGGGCCCACACGTCGTCGCCGCCGCGGGCGGCCCCGAGGGCGAGGCCGGCGTAGTACGCGTACTCCTTGGCGCGGTCGAAGGTGGCGTCGAGCCAGGCGCCGAGGGTGGAGTACTGCAGGGAGTAGCGGGCGAGCTGGCCGTCGGTGCAGTCCAGCACGAAGGAGAGGAGCAGCAGCAGGCCCGCGGCGACGAATCCGCCGCGGGTGCCGGTGGCCGCGCAGCCCGCCGCGATCAGCGCGGTGAGCAGGGAGGCGGTCGTCACCTGGTTGGGGGTCAGGCCGCGGCGGGCGCACCAGCGGGCGAGGTAGCGGGAGTAGGGGCTGATGAAGAAGGTGGTGAAGAACCCGTCGCGGGCCTTCACGGCCGACTTCAGGCGGACGGTCTCCTCGTCGACGGCGGCGACGGCCCGCCGTGCCTCGTCGCGGGCCTGCGGGCCGTCGGGGACGACGGCGACGAGGGTGCCGAGCTCGGGCCGGTGCACGTCGGTGCCGTCGGCGGCGAGGGCGGCCACGACGCGGTCGGCGAGGCTGTCGACGGCCGTGCGGGTGCCGCCCTGCTCGGACGTGGCCGGCGGTCCGGGAGGGGCCCCGCCGTCGGCGGTGTTCTCGCGGGCGAGCGCGCGGGTCAGGTCCAGGCGGCCGGCCGGTTGGGCGGTCACGGCGCCGGGGATGGCGGCGAGCGGGAAGCGGGGGTCGGTCAGGCCGAGGCGCAGGGCGTGCAGGTGCCCCACGAAGCGGGCGTCGACCAGCGCGACCCGTTCCCCGCAGGCCACCGCGGCCAGCAGGGTCTCGGCCTCGGCGGCGTCGGCGGCGGTGCGCACGTCGAAGCCGAGCGACCGCAGATCGCCCTCGATCGACGAACCGGGGACCGGCGGACCGGTGAGGATGGCGGTCGACAACCGAAACTCACTCCCTGGGTGCCGACACCTGGGCGCGTCGGGCATGTGCATGGTGGGGATGCCCGGGCCTGCGGCTCCCGGGCGGCATGTCGGCAGAGGTTATCGGATGACCAGAACGCCGCGTTCACCGCCTGTTTCTCGGCCGGTCAACACGGCGTGCGCACACCTTTGCCGCCGTCATCATCGGGGATTCGGGGCCCGGCCCACAAACCGCCCTACCAGAACGGACAACAGCGACGTAACAGTGGTATCACGCACACAATCGGGCCTCGGGCCGCGCCGCGCGGCACACGGACAAGGCGGCGCGCGGACCCGGGCGGCCCGGTCGGCACGGGTGCGCCGAAGGGCCGGAGGGCGGCCGCGGCGGCGGGGCGCGCGACGGGTTCACCGGCTCGTCCACTCCTCTGACCTGCACAACGTTTACGCAGGTCAGAGCCAATGACAACGGTGTTCAGTGCCGCGTTGCCGGATACCCCCCACCCGTAGTTCACTGTGGTCCGGACGGACCACGGAGAGGCGGTTTTCATGGGGGCTGGGCACGATCACGGGCACGCGCACGGCGCACCCGCCGGTGGTACGGCGACCGCCGCCTACCGCGGCAGGCTGCGCATGGCGCTGTCGATCACGCTCGCCGTCATGGTCGTCGAGGTCGTCGGCGGGGTGCTCGCGAACTCGCTCGCCCTCGTCGCCGACGCGGCGCACATGGCGACGGACGCCCTGGGGCTCGGCATGGCGCTGCTCGCGATCCACTTCGCGGCCCGCCCGCCGAGCGAGCGGCGCACCTTCGGGTACGCCCGTGCGGAGATCCTCGCCGCGCTGGCCAACTGCCTGCTGCTGCTCGGGGTCGGCGGTTACGTCCTGTTCGAGGCGGTCGAGCGGTTCGTCACCCCGGCCGGCACCGAGGGCGGGCTGACCGCCGTCTTCGGCGCGGTGGGCCTGGTGGCGAACACGGTGTCGCTGATGCTGCTGATGCGGGGGCAGCGGGAGAGCCTGAACGTGCGCGGGGCGTTCCTGGAGGTGGCGGCGGACGCCCTGGGCTCGGTCGCGGTCATCGTCTCCGCCCTGGTGGTCCTGGCCACCGGCTGGCAGGCCGCCGACCCGATCGCCTCGCTGGTCATCGGCCTGATGATCGTCCCGCGCACCTGGCGGCTGCTGCGCGAGACCCTGGACGTGCTGCTGGAGGCGGCTCCCCGGGGCGTCGACATGGCGGAGGTGAGGGCGCACATACTGGCGCTCGACGGCGTGGAGGACGTGCACGACCTGCACGCCTGGACGATCACCTCGGGCATGCCGGTGCTCTCCGCGCACGTGGTGGTCAGCTCCGAGGTGCTCACCGCGATCGGGTACGAGAAGATGCTCCACGAGCTCCAGGGCTGCCTGGGCGACCACTTCGACGTGGAGCACTGCACCTTCCAGCTGGAGCCCGGCGGACACGCGGAGCACGAGGCGCGCCTGTGCCACTAGGGTCTCTCGTTCGGATCATGCCGGGCTCGCGGGGCCTGGTGCCGCGGGCGGCCGGCGGCGCCTCGTCGGCGCCCGGTGTGGGCGGAGTCCGGTGCGCGCGGTCCCGGGGCGGGGGGAGGGAACCGGCGCGACGGGCCTGGGAGCGCTGCCGGGCGTGGGGGCGGGCGAACCACGACGACGCGGCCGGGGCTCCCCGCTCGAAGAGCTCGGGGAAGGGCGTGCCGGGCCCCGCCCCTGCGGCGATCGGGTACGACAGGCCCCGGGCCCGCGGCGTCCTCGCGCGCACCGGCCCCGGATGATTCCCTCCCCGCGGCGCCGGGCACGATCACCTGTCGGGCCCCACGGCGCCGGCCGGTGGTGTCCGCGGGTCCCCCTGCCTCCGCGCTCGGGACATGCGGGCGCCTCGCAAGCGCCGGGAGCGCCGGATCCGTACGGCAGACTGGGGCATGAGGACCGATGCGAAGGATGGGTATGCCGATCACACCTGCCGACGCGGCGCACGACGCGTCGAACGGCACCGCGGACGCGATTTTGCTGGAACTGGTCGACGAGAAGGGCGTCACGATCGGCACCGCGGAGAAGCTCACCGCGCACCAGCCGCCGGGACGGCTGCACCGCGCGTTCTCCGTGTTCCTCTTCGACGAGCGGGGCCGGCTGCTGCTGCAGCAGCGGGCGCTCGGCAAGTACCACTCCCCCGGCGTGTGGTCCAACACCTGCTGCGGCCACCCCTACCCCGGCGAGTCCCCCTTCGCGGCGGCGGCCCGGCGGACGTACGAGGAGCTCGGCGTCTCCCCCGCTCTGCTCGCCGAGGCGGGCACGGTGCGCTACAACCACCCGGACCCGGCCTCGGGGCTGGTGGAGCAGGAGTACAACCACCTCTTCGTCGGTCTGGTGCGGGCCCCGCTCGCGCCCGCCGCGGAGGAGGTGGCGGCGACGGCCTACGTGACCGCGGCCGAGCTGGCCGAGCGGCACGCGAGGGACACCTTCTCGGCGTGGTTCATGACCGTGCTGGACGCGGCCCGGCCCGCGATCCGGGAGCTGACGGGCCCCTCCGCCGGCTGGTGAGCCGCCCTACGGCAGCCGGCGGGGCGTGAGCGGCAGCGCGACCCAGATCACCTTGCCTCCGCCCGCCGTGTGGGCGACGTCGCAGACCCCGCCCGCCTCCCGGGCGATCTCCCGCACCAGGAGCAGGCCCCGTCCGCCGGTCCGGCCGTGGTCGGCCTCCAGGGCGGTGGGGCGGTAGGGGTGGTCGTCCTCCACGGACACCCGGACCCACTCGGGGCCGGCGGCGACCTCCACGGCGAACGTCGGCGACAGCAGCGCCGCGTGCCGGACGGCGTTCGTGACCAGCTCCGAGACGATCACCAGCAGGCCGTGGACCAGGTCGTCCGGGACCGGTACGCCCTGGCGCCGCAGCAGGTCCCGTACGGCGTGCCGGGCCTGCGGGACCGAGGCGTCGACGGTGGGGGCGGTGAACCGCCACACGCCTTCGTACGGCAGCGGGTCCGCGGGGCCGGGGCCCGCCCCGTCGCGGGGTGCCGCCGGGCCGTCGGGGCGTGGGCCGGGCCCGCGCCCGTGGTCGTCCATGATCCGGTCGCCACCCTTGCGCTCGATTGTCACCACACCCCGAGTGTCGGCAGCGAGCCGCTTCCCTTTCCGGAGCTGCGCGCAAGTCGGCGGGTATCGAACGCTTCCGACCGCCTGCGTATGACGGGGGCTGTTGCAGGATCGTTCCTGTCCCGGTTGCGTCGCCTCGGCGAACTAGTCGGGTGGTACGGCCGGACCGGCGTCCCCTCCCCGCGCACCGTCCTCGCCTCCGCCCTCGCCTCCGCGGCCGTCGGGGCCGTCCGCGGTGAGCCGGTCGGAGACCATGCCGACGACGCGGCGGCCGCCGAACCCGGTGGCGATCAGCCCGAGGCCGTCGAAGAGCAGGGCGAGGGAGAAGAAGGCGCCGACGACGTACTGGCTGCCGCTCGGCCAGGAGATCAGCACGAGGACCCCCAGCAGCAGGTCGAAGGCGCCGACCAGGAGCGTCCAGCCGGACTGGGGGCCGCGCACCACCACGCTGCCCACCAGCCGGAAGAGGCCGGCGGTGAGGAAGAGCAGGGCGGCGAACATGGTCAGTGCGACGGCGGCCTCGTCCGGCTTGAGGACGAGCACCACACCGGCGGCGATGTTGAGGGCCGCGACGACGACGCCCAGCCAGAGGAAGCTGGTGCCCCGGGACTGGACGGCGTGCAGCAGACCCACGACGCCACCGGTCAGCAGCAGCCAGCCGAAGAGGAACATCGAGGTCAGCGTGGCGGCGGCGGTGTAGACGAGCCCGACGAGTCCCGCGATCAGCAGGATCACGCCGAGGGCGGCGAGCCGGCCGAAGTCCCGGTTCAGCCCCGCCGCGCCGCCGCGGGGCTTGGTCGACGCGGCCATCGGCGCCCTCCTCCAGCCTGTCACCCCGAAACGGTTTCCCGTCGGGTCCCCTCCACCCGCCGGGTCGTAAACATCCGCCCCGGGTTTTCGGCCGGGGGGCGCGGCCCGGTGGATAACATCCGCGCATGGAACCCCGGCTGCTGCACCGCATCACCGGCTCGGTCGCCACCGTCGTCGTCCGCCACCCGGCCAAACGCAACGCCATGACGGCCGCGATGTGGCGGGCGCTGCCGCCGCTCCTCGACGCGCTGGCGGCGGATCCGGCGGTGCGGGCGCTGGTGCTGACCGGCGAGGGCGGGACGTTCTGCGCCGGGGCGGACATCGCGGCCCTCCAGGAGTGTGCGCAGGAGGCCCAAGGGCTGGCGGTGGCCGCCGAGGAGGCGCTGGCCGCGTTCCCCAAGCCGACGCTGGCCGCGGTGCGCGGGCACTGCGTGGGCGGCGGGACGCAACTGGCGGCCGCCTGCGATCTGCGGTTCGCGGAGGAGGGCGCGCTGTTCGGGGTGACGCCGGCCAGGCTGGGGGTCGTCTATCCGGCGTCGGCCACCCGGCGGCTGGTGGCGCTGGTGGGGCCGGCCACCGCCAAGTACCTGTTGTTCTCGGCCGAGTTGATCGACGCGCGGCGGGCGTTGCGGACGGGGCTGGTCGACGAGGTGGTGCCCGAGGGGGAACTCGGCAGGCGGGTCGCGGAGTTCACCCGGGTCCTGGTGTCCCGCTCGCAGTTGACGCAGGCCGCGGCGAAGGAGTTCGCGGACGGCCGCACGGACCGCGACGCGTACTGGGCCGCGCAGGCACGCGCGAGCGGCGACACCGCGGAGGGCGTCGCCGCGTTCCTTCAGCGCAGGCGGCCGCGCTTCACCTGGAGTGTGCCCGGGCCGGGATGAAGCGGCTGCGACCGGAGCCGGGCGGCGACGCGCTCGGGCGCCTCGAGCGGCGTCCCGCCTCGCAGGGCGGCTGCGGGGCGTGCTCCGCGGCGAACCGGACCATCCGCGCGTGGTCGTCGCCGGTGATCCGGCCGAGCGGGGTGAGACCCATGCCGATGCCGGCGGGGACGTACTGGCCTTCGATGCCGGCCTTCCCCCCTCGGGGGTCGGCGCCGTGGCGCTTCAGCCGGTCCGGGACCGGTCGGCGGGAGGCCGCGCGCCGGCCCGTCGGGAGGCCGGCCTCGGCGAGCGGGCTCGTGCCGGTGCACACGGATATCGGGCGGGGAGCGCCCGGTTCGCGCGTGCGCACCCGGCTCGCCCCCGGCGGCGGGAGCCCTGGCCGCCGGGGACGAGCGGGGTGTGCGGGCGCGGTGACGCGTCGAGCGGCCCGCCGGGTACAGAGGCCGGTCCGCTGGGGCCGCGCGCCGAAGCGCCGTCGGGGGGGCGGTGCCGGTCCGGCACGCTCCCGGGGAGTGCGCCTCCGCGTCGGTGAGGACCTCCGCGGGGCCGCTCACGTCGAGGCTCCGTACGCCCCCGAGGAGGACGACGAGGACGGTGTGCTGCGTCGTGCCGCCGATGCCTCGGCGGGGGCGGGAGGGCGGCCACGACGAGCGGCCTGCCTCCCCCGCATGGCGTTGTCATGACCACCTCACCCCTGGAGGGGCATACCAAGCGGTTGGTAGCGTGGCCGGCATGACGACTGCCGTCCTGGAGCCGCACGCCGGCCGCCGCTGCCACAACGCGCTCAACACCCTGCACTCGACGCTGTACTTCTCACCGGACCTGTCCCGGGAGCTGGGTGCGCTCGGGATCACCGATCCCCGGGCCGCCAACTTCGCGGTGCGCGCGGCGGCGCTGGGCCCGGTCGGGGCCGGTGCCGTCACGGCGGCGTTCTACAACTACAAGCACGAGCTCGTGGCCCGGCACGTGCCCGCGGTGTGGCGGAGCGCCGCTCCGGAGCAGGTCCTGGCCGCGCGCCTGCGCGCCGTCGACGCCACGCTGCGCCGCCTGCTGGGAGAAGAGGCCCTGGTCTGCGAGGAGATGGCGCAGGCGGCGCGACTGGCGCTGCGGGCCGCCGAGGGGTGTGCGCGCAGCGCCAGGCCGCTGTACTCCGCCCACGCCGACCTCCCCGTCCCCGAGGAGCCGCACCTCGCGCTGTGGCACGCCGCGACCCTGCTGCGCGAGCACCGGGGCGACGGGCACCTCGCCGTGCTGACGGCCGCGGGGCTGGACGGCCTGGAGGCGGTGGTGACCCACACCGCGACCGGCAAGGGCCTGGCACCGAAGTGGGTGTTCGCCACCCGTGGCTGGACCCGGGAGGACTGGGACGCGGCGGTCGCCCGGCTGCGGGACCGCGGCCTGCTCGACGGCGCCGGCGAGCTGACCGGGCGGGGCGTCGCGCTGCGCGAGGAGATCGAGCGGGAGACGGACCGGCTGGACGCCGCCCCCTACGCACGCCTGGGCGCGGAGGGTGTCGCACGCCTGACCGAGATCGCGGCGGGGTTCGCGCGCGCCGCGGTCGGCGCCGGCGCCTTCCCCGCGGACCTGCGCGGCAAGGGCTGAGACAGCACACAGGACGCACGGGGTGCATGCACGGCCGGTGACGAGGTACCCGCTTCCTCCCGGCCGAAGCGGCCGGCAGACGAAGGGGAGGTACTCCGTGTTCCGTGCCATCGCAGACGTGCTGCGCCAGATCGGCGGCGCCGTCGCCACCGTCGTGACACTGCCCTTCCGGGCCCTGGCCCGCCTCTTCGGCGGGGCGTCGTCCACCACCCGCAGCCGCCGGGCCTGACCTCCGTCCGGACCGGACCCGCCGGGTCCGGTCCCTCTCGGACCGGACCCGCCGCGCGCCGCCCTGATCCCCGCCTGTCGGCGCCGCCTGCCACAATTGCCGCGCAACCTCAGTGAGAAGGCGGTACGGGATCGTGACCACACCCGGGTCCAGCGGATCCATCGAAGGCAGGATCGCCGAGGAGCTCGGCGTACGGGAGCGGCAGGTGAAGGCCGCGGTCGAGCTGCTCGACGGCGGCTCGACGGTGCCCTTCATCGCCCGCTACCGCAAGGAAGCGACCGAGACGCTCGACGACGCGCAGCTGCGCGCGATCGAGGAGCGGCTGCGCTACCTGCGGGAGCTGGAGGAGCGGCGGACGGCGATCCTGGAGTCGGTGCGCGAGCAGGGCAAGCTCACCGAGGAGCTGGAAGCCCGCATCCGGGGCGCGGAGACCAAGGCGCGCCTGGAGGACGTCTACCTGCCGTACAAGCCCAAGCGGCGCACGAAGGCGCAGACCGCGCGGGAGGCGGGGCTGGAGCCGCTGGCCGAGGGGCTGCTCGCCGACCCCTCCGTCGAGCCGCTCGCCGCGGCGTCCGCGTTCGTCGACGCGGGCAGGGGCGTGGCCGATCCGCAGGCCGCCCTCGACGGGGCGCGGGCGATCCTGACCGAGAAGTTCTCCGAGGACGCCGACCTCATCGGCGAGCTGCGCGAGCGGATGTGGACGCGCGGGCGGCTGGTGGCCAGGGTGCGGGAGGGCAAGGAGGAGGCGGGCGCCAAGTTCGCCGACTACTTCGACTTCGCCGAGCCGTTCACCGAGTTGCCCTCGCACCGGGTCCTCGCCCTGCTGCGCGGCGAGAAGGAGGAGGTGCTCGACCTCGTCCTGGAGCCGGAGGAGCCGGACGGTGCCCCGGCGGGCCGGTCCTCGTACGAGGGGATCATCGCGGGCCGGTTCGGCATCGCCGACCGCGGACGCCCCGCCGACACGTGGCTGGCCGACACCGTCCGCTGGGCCTGGCGCACCCGCATCCTGGTCCACCTCGGCATCGACATCCGGCTGCGGCTGCGCACCGCCGCCGAGGACGAGGCGGTGAACGTGTTCGCGGCCAACCTGCGCGACCTGCTGCTCGCCGCGCCGGCCGGCACCCGCGCCACGATCGGCCTCGACCCCGGCTTCCGTACGGGTGTGAAGGTCGCCGTGGTCGACGCGACCGGCAAGGTGGTGGCGACGGACGTCGTCCACCCGCATGTCCCGGCCAACAGGTGGGACGAGGCGATCGCGAGGCTGGCGCGGCTGGCGAAGGAACACGCGGTCGAGCTGGTCGCCATCGGCAACGGCACGGCCTCCCGGGAGACCGACAAGCTCGCCGGTGAACTGATCGCGAAGCACCCGGAGTTGAAGCTCACCAAGGTGATGGTCTCCGAGGCGGGCGCCTCCGTGTACTCGGCCTCGGCCTTCGCCTCGCAGGAGCTGCCGGAACTGGACGTTTCGCTGCGCGGCGCGGTGTCGATCGCCCGCCGGCTGCAGGACCCGCTGGCGGAGCTGGTGAAGATCGACCCGAAGTCGATCGGGGTCGGCCAGTACCAGCACGACCTGTCCGAGGTGAAGCTGTCGCGGTCGCTGGACGCGGTGGTCGAGGACTGCGTGAACGGCGTGGGTGTGGACGTCAACACGGCCTCCGCGCCGCTGCTGGCCCGGGTCTCCGGCATCACCTCCGCTCTGGCGGAGAACATCGTGGCGCACCGGGACGCCAACGGGCCGTTCCGGTCGCGGTCCGAGCTGAAGAAGGTGCCGCGGCTGGGCCCGAAGGCGTTCGAGCAGTGCGCGGGCTTCCTGCGCATCCGCGGCGGCGACGACCCGCTGGACGCCTCCAGCGTGCACCCCGAGGCGTATCCGGTGGTGCGGAGGATGGTGAAGACCACCGGGCAGGAGGTCGCCTCCCTCATCGGCAACACCGGGGTGCTGCGGTCGCTGCGTCCGCAGGACTTCGTGGACGAGAAGTTCGGTCTGCCGACCGTCACCGACATCCTCAGGGAGCTGGAGAAGCCGGGGCGCGACCCGCGGCCCGCGTTCCGGACGGCCGTCTTCAAGGAGGGCGTGGAGAAGATCTCCGACCTGTCCGCCGGGATGGTCCTGGAGGGGGTCGTGACCAACGTGGCGGCGTTCGGGGCGTTCGTGGACGTCGGGGTGCACCAGGACGGGCTGGTCCACGTGTCGGCGATGTCCAGGACGTTCGTGAAGGACCCGCGGGACGTGGTGAAGCCCGGGGACATCGTCAAGGTGAAGGTCCTCGACGTCGACATCCCGCGCAAGCGGATCTCGCTGACGCTGCGGCTGGACGACGAGGCGGTGGCGAAGGGGCAGCAGGGGCAGCAGCGTGAGCGCGGCGGGCGGCCCCCGCAGCAGCGCCGGCAGCAGGGGCAGGGACGGTCCGGGGGCAAGCCGCGGCAGGACCGGGCGGCGCCGCCCGGCGGCGGTGCGATGGCCGAGGCGCTGCGGCGGGCCGGCCTGGCGTAGCGGGAGCGGCGCCGCCCGGGTGGCGGAGCGTCAGGCGGGCCGGGCCGCCTAACGCTCCGCCACCTTGCCGTCCGCCACCTCCAGGCGGCGGGTCACCCGCACCGCGTCCAGCATCCGCCGGTCGTGGGTGACCAGCAGCAGGGTGCCCCCGTAGGCGTCCAGGGCCGACTCCAGCTGCTCGATCGCCGGGAGGTCGAGGTGGTTGGTCGGCTCGTCCAGGACCAGGAGGTTGACGCCCCGGCCCTGGAGCAGGGCGAGGGCGGCGCGGGTGCGTTCGCCCGGGGACAGGCCCGCCGCCGGGCGCAGGATGTGGTCCGTCTTGAGGCCGAACTTGGCCAGCAGGGTGCGCACCTCGACCGGTTCGGTGTCCGGCACCGCGGCGCGGAAGGCGTCCAGCAGCGACTCCGGCCCGTGGAAGAGCCGGCGGGCCTGGTCGACCTCGCCGACCAGGACGCCCGAGCCGAGCGAGGCGTGTCCGGCGTCCAGCGGGACGCGGCCCAGGAGGGCGCCGAGCAGCGTGGACTTGCCCGCGCCGTTGGCACCGGTGACCGCCACCCGGTCCGCCCAGTCGATCTGCAGGGTGACCGGGCCGAGCACGAAGCCGCCGCGCCGCACCTCGGCGTCCCGGAGGCTGGCGACGACCGCGCCCGAGCGCGGGGCCGCCGCGATCTCCATGCGCAGTTCCCACTCCTTGCGCGGCTCCTCGACCGTCTCCAGGCGTTCGATCAGCCGCTGGGTCTGGCGGGCCTTGGCGGCCTGCTTCTCGCTGGCCTCGCTGCGGAACTTGCGTCCGATCTTGTCGTTGTCGCCCGCCTTGCGCCGGGCGTTCCTCACGCCCTTGTCCATCCAGGCGCGCTGCGTCCGGGCCCGCTCCTCCAGCGCCGCCTTCCTGTCCGCGTACTCCTCGTAGTCCTCGCGGGCGTGCCGCCGGGCCGTCTCCCGCTCCTCCAGGTAGCCCTCGTAGCCACCGCCGTAGAGGTTGGTCCGCCGTTGCGCCAGGTCGAGTTCGAGGACCTTGGTGACGGTGCGGGCGAGGAATTCGCGGTCGTGGCTGACGACGACCGTCCCGGCGCGCAGGCCGGTCACGAAGCGTTCCAGGCGTTCCAGGCCGTCCAGGTCGAGGTCGTTGGTGGGCTCGTCGAGGAGGAAGAGGTCGTAGCGGGAGAGCAGGAGGGAGGCGAGGCCCGCGCGGGCCGCCTGGCCGCCGGACAGGGAGGTCATCGGCTGTTCCAGGCCGACCGCCAGGCCGAGCGCGTCCGCGACCTCCTCCGCGCGCTCGTCGAGGTCGGCGCCGCCGAGCGCGAGCCAGCGCTCCAGGCTGGTGGCGTAGGCGTCGTCGGCACCGGGGGCGCCGTCGACCAGCGCCTGGGTGGCCTCATCCATCGCCCGCTGGGCACCGGTGACCCCGGTGCGGCGGGCCAGGAAGGCCCGGACGGTCTCGCCCGGCCGCCGTTCCGGCTCCTGCGGCAGGTGGCCGACGGTCGCGGTCGGCGGGGACAGCCGTACCTCGCCCTGCTCGGGCGCGGTCAGGCCGGCCAGGATCCGCAGCAGCGTGGACTTGCCCGCGCCGTTGGCGCCGACCAGTCCGATCACGTCGCCGGGCGCGACGACGAGGTCGAGTCCGGTGAACAGGGAGCGGTCGCCGTGGCCGGCGGCGAGGTTCTTGGCGACGAGGGTGGCAGTCATCAGACCGCCGATCCTAACGGCCGCCGCCCCGTCGCCCCGGCCCGGTTTCAGCGGGTGGCCGCGGTGGCGGTCAGCACGCTTCCCGAGGCCCGTGCCACGACGTACGACTCGCCCTTCACCGCCTTGGCGTCCAGCGGGATGCGGTGGCGGCCGGGTTCGAGGACGTCGTCGAAGACCTCGTGGGCGCGGGTTCGGTTCAGGCGGTCGAGGCGGTACGCGGTGAGGCTGACCCGGCACGGGGAGGTCACCTCGACGTCCGCCTCGCCGCCGTCCACGGCCAGCGCGGTCAGGCGGCGCCGCTCCGCCGGGCCGCGGTCCAGGGCGTGCTCTATCTGGGCGACGAGCAGCGGGACGATCGGGGCGAGTCCGTCGACGCAGGCCACCTCGGCCCCGGCGCGGGCGAAGGCGGCGCGGACGGCGGCGCGCCGCTCCTCGGGGACGGTGCGGCCGAAGGCGACGGCGTCGTAGCCGCGCAGTTCGCCGGCGGGGACGTCGTCGGCGTCGCGGGTGATGTCGGCGCCGACGCCGATGGCGCGCAGCGCGGCGGCGAGCTTGGCGAGCAGGGCGACGCGGGAACCGATCAGCAGGACCCGGCGGCGGGGGGCCACGGCGGTGCCGTCGAGCAGGGAGGCGAGCGCGGCGCGGTAGGCGGCTCCGGAGAAGCGGAACGGGCCGATGCCGTGATAGCCGTCGCGCTCCAGGTCGACGTTCACGTCGGTCTGCCAGGCGAAGTCCCGCCATACGAAGACTTCGCCGCCCTCGCCGCCCTCGCCGCTCCGGCCCTCCCGCTCGATGACGGCGGTGACGACCCCGCAGGCCAGGTCCGCGCATTCGGGGCAGCCGTAGAGGATGTGCCGGCCGCCGGGCAGCGGCGCCTCGGTCTCCAGGAGCAGACCGCGGACCTGGGCGGCGAAGAGGGCGGGCGGGACGTCGGAGGCGAGCGGGGAGACGGCGTCCAGGTCGGCGAGCCGGAACAGCAGCGGGCGCCCGTCGACGATGAAGTCCAGGAAGTCGCGGTGGACCTGGTAGGCACCGTCGGCGAGGACGCCGCCGGCGCGCATCGCCGGTGCCAGGCCGAAGGTCGCGTACTCGGCAGCCATGCGGTGAGTATTCCCGGAACCGGACGGACCTGAGCACGGCATGACATATTCCGCCAACGTCCCGGTGGGGGGACCGGGCGGGGCGAGGGGGCCGCCGTGGTCGGCCGTGTCCCTCGTCCCCGCCGGGCGGGGCCGGCCGGTGCGGGTGCGGACGCGGGCGCCCGCCGGACGCACCGCCTCGGTGGTCGCGGGCGCGCCGCGGCGGCCGCATCGGATCGGACCGGCCGCCCGCCCAGGGCGTGGGCGCCGGTCCGCCGGACGCGTACGGGGAAGGGGCGGCGCGGCCGGAGGGGACCGGCGTACGCGTGACCGAAGGGGTGCCGGGCGGGACCGGGCTGGACGGGCCCGTGCGCGGGCGGCGGACCGGCCGCCCGGGCCGCGTGCGGTGACCGCCGGGGGACGGCGGGCCCGGACCGCGGGCGCGGCCGCCGCTCGTCGCCACGGCGGCTCGTCCGCCGTGGCGGTGGGCGCGGTTGACGGCGGAGGGCGGGAACGTGGGGGAACGGACGGTGTCCGCTCCCGCGCGGGTCCGGGCCCCGGCACGGGCGGGGACGGTCAGGGTTTGCCGATCGGGTCTCCCTCCACGTCCGTGCCGGGGCCCGGGCCGACGCGGATCTCGAAGTCGCCGTCGTAGCGCTTGTGGCCCTCGACGACCGCCAGTTCCACGGCCTCGGAGGCCATCTCGCCCCGCACGATGAGGGGGTCGCGGCGCAGGTCGCGCAGGAGGGCGACGCACATGAGGACCATCACGACGACGAACGGGGCCGCCGCGAGGATCGTGAGGTTCTGCAGGCCGGTCAGCGCGTCGCCCTGGCCGCTGCCGACCAGGAGCATGATGGCGGCCACCGCGCCGGTGACCACGCCCCAGAACACCACCACCGGACGGCTCGGTTCGAGGGCGCCGCGCTGGGAGAGGGTGCCCATCACGATCGAGGCGGCGTCGGCGCCCGAGACGAAGAAGATGCCGACGAGGACCATCACCAGCAGGCTGGTGACGGTCGTGACGGGGAACTCCCGGAGCACGGCGAAGAGCTGCCCTTCGGGGGTGGTCTCCTCGCCCAGCCGCCCCTCTTCCCGCATCCTCATCGCCGAGCCGCCGAAGACCGCGAACCAGATCAGGCTGACCGTGCTGGGGACGAGGATGACGCCGCCGATGAACTGCCGGATCGTGCGGCCCCGGCTGATGCGGGCGATGAACATGCCGACGAACGGCGTCCAGGAGATCCACCAGGCCCAGTAGAAGACCGTCCAGTTGCTCAGCCAGTCGGCGACGCCCGCGCCACCGGCCTCGGTGCGGCCGGCGAGCTGGGACAGGTCGCCGAGGTAGGCGAAGACCGAGGTGGGGAGCAGGTCGAGGACGATGACGGTGGGGCCGGCCACGAACACGAACAGGGCGAGGGCCAGCGCCAGCACCATGTTGGTGTTCGACAGCCACTGGATGCCGCGTTCGACACCGGAGACGGCGGAGGCGACGAACGCCGCGGTCAGTACCGCGATGACGGCGACGAGCAGCCCGGTGCTCACCTTGCCCATCCAGCCCAGCTCCTCCATTCCGGAGCCGATCTGGAGCGCGCCGAGCCCGAGGGAGGCCGCGGAGCCGAAGACGGTGGCGACGATGGCGAGCATGTCGATGATCCGGCCGCCGACGCCGCTCGCGTTCCTCTCGCCGATGAGCGGGGTGAAGACCGCGCTGATGGTCTGGCGGCGGCGCCTGCGGAAGGTGCTGTAGGCGATGCCGAGGCCGACCACGGCGTAGATGCCCCACGGGTGGAGCGTCCAGTGGAAGAGGGTGGTGGCCATGGCCGTCTCCACGCGGTCGCCGGAGCCGGCCGGGTCGGTGCCCGGCGGGGCGGTGGTGTAGTGGGCGAGCGGTTCGCTCACGCCGTAGAACATCAGACCGATGCCCATGCCCGCGCTGAACATCATCGCGACCCACGACACGGTGCGGAACTCGGGTTTCTCGCCTTCCGCGCCCAGGTGGATCCGGCCGTAGCGGCTGACGGCGAGCCAGAGGGCGAAGACGACGAAGCCCGAGGCGGCCAGCACGAACGCCCAGCCGCCGTTGTGCATCAGTCCGCCGAGCATGCTGCCGGAGACGTCCGTGAGCGAGTCGGTGGCGGCAGCGCCCCAGACCACGAAGGCGAGCGTGAGGGCGGCGGTCACCCCGAAGACGACCCGGTCGGTCCGGGGCCGTTCCCGACCGGGGAGGCCCGCTTCCGAACCCGGCAGCGAGCCTCCCGCGTGGTGTTGCTTGTCGCTTCCCTCGTCATGCGTCACGGGCAGCATCCTTTCGGCCGGTATATGGCCGAAATTGTTCCCTTCTGAAGACATTTTTATCCCCGCGCCGTCGGTGTCGTTCCCTCAGCAGCGGGTCACGGGCTCGCCCGCCGTCAGGTGGTGATCGGCCCGCTCGTCGAGCAACAGCGGTACGAGGGCGCGCAGCGACTGGCGCAGGGGGACGAGGGCGCCGTCGCCGTGGCGGCGCGCGTGCACGCCGTGCAGGGCGAGTTCGTCGCCGAACTCCGCGTACTGGGCGGCGTCGAGCCGGTAGGCGCAGGGCGGGTCCGAGAGCACGTCCGACGACTCGGGCGGGTCGTTGTCGGCGCCGCCGAGGTACACCGGTCCGGCGTCCTTCAGGCCGGCGAGCCGGGCGGTGTCCGTGGCCGCCCCGATGTGTCCGCGCCGCTCGTCGGCGTAGGCGAACAGGCCTTGCAGAGAGGCGAGTTGCGATTGCACGCGGCGGCGATTGTTCAGCGCCCCGTCCCGCCTCTCCTCCTCGGTGAGCGCGTCGACGCGGCTCTCGATGAGCAGGCCGACGGCGTGCTTGACGCCGGAGGCGTTGCGCAGGATGCGTTCCTGGCCGTCACCGGCGGTCTGCCGGATCGGGTCGCCGGTGGCCGGGTCGGTCCAGATGCCGTAGGTGCCGATCGAGTGGCCGGCGTTCCGGGCGGCGGGGCGGACGTACGCCTGGGAGAGGGTCCGCGCCTCGTCGTGGACGGCGTCCCGGGTGTTGAGGTTGCGCGGCCACAGGTCGAACAGGTCCTTGTCGTAGTACGGGGGCGTGGCGCCGTACTCGTGCAGGTCGTAGATCACGTCGGGGCGCCGGTCGCGGACGACGGCGGCCAGGGCGCGGGCCTCCGCGGTTTTCAGGGCGAGGTGGTCGCGGTTGACGTCGACGCCGTCGCTGTTGCCGCGGGTGTCGGCGGCCCGGCCGTCGGGATTGGCGGTGGGGACGACGAGCACGGTCGTGCGGTCCAGGAAGCGCCGGGTCCGCCGGTCGGTCGCGTACGCCAGGTCGCGGACGGTGGACAGGCAGGCCTCGCGGCCGGCGGGTTCGTCGCCGTGCTGGCTGCACACCAGGAGCACCTTGTGCGGGGCGGCCGCCCGGCCGAGGGTGACGAGCTGGAGCGGGCGGCCCTGCTTCGTGGTGCCGATGCGGTCGACCAGGACCCGCCGGCTCGCCCGGTCGGCGGCGGCCAGGAGCCGCTGCTCCTCGGGCTGCGTGGTCCAGCGGGCGCCGTTCGACTGTTCGAAGCCGGTGCGCGGCGGGGCGGACGAGACGGCGTCGGCGGCCTCGGTCGGCGCGGTGACGAGGAACGCGGCGAGGGCCGCGGTGGTGAGGGTCAGGGCGCGGAAGCGGTTCACTGGCCTCCCTCCGGGACGTGGTGGACGGTGGACGGCGCGCTCACACCGTCGAGGGGCGTGGCCCCCGGGGCGTGGGAGGCGGAGCCGGCGGTGGCGCGGGCGAAGGCGGCGGGGCCGCCGGTGAACGGTACGCGGGCCGAGGTGCGGGCGAGGTCGAGGGTGAGGGCCGGCGTGTCGGCCGGGGGGTCGATCAGGCCCCGGTCGGTGCCCGCCACGATCAGCGCGAGGCGGTGCCCGGCCGGGACGACGTGGTCGGTGGCGGCGAGGTCCAGGGTGACGGTGTGCGGCTTGCCCGGGGTGAGGGGGGCGCCCTCGCCGGTGCCGGTGTCGTGGCCGAGGTCGGCCCAGCCGCGGCTGACGATCGTGTAGTCGACGTCGGCCGTCTTGGCGGCCGTCTCCTTGTAGCAGGAGCTGTCGCCCGGTGTGCTCGCGCCCCAGCAGGTGCGGTCGGCGAGCGTGGTGATGCCCTCGCCCGCGTCGGTGTAGTCGCGGATGGTGGCGGGGCCGAGGTCGACGAGGACGGCGGACAGGTGGGCCGTCGGCGTGGTGGGCGTCGCGGTCACGGTGACCGTGGAGGAGCCGGACAGGCGCAGGTCGCGGGTGAGCGGGACGGTGGTGAACCCGGCCTTGTCCGGTGTCGGGGTGTCGATCCGGGCCGCCCAGTCGGTCTCGCCCAGCCGCCGGTCGTCGGTGAAGGTCTCGGTGCCGCGGCCCTTGCGCAGGCCGAGGGTGCCCACGCCCGGCCGGGTGCCCCGGCCGGGGCGCAGGGTGGTGGCGCGGGTGGCGCGGGGCGGCCAGGCCGCCGAGGTGACCCACTGGCCGGGCCCGCGTTCGATGTCGGCCACGGGTTCGCGGTCGATGCCGTTGTCGTAGCCGAGCAGTTCGTGGTCGAACCAGCGGTGCAGGGTGTCGACCCACTCGGCGCGGCGGAAGTCGAAGGGGTCGACGTGCCCGGTCCCGGAGAGCCATATCTTGCGCTCGACGCCGTTCCTCGCGAGCGCGTCCCACCACGGACCGACGTGCTGCATGCGGACGTTGAGGTCCTGCGTGCCGTGGACGAGGAAGACGCTCGCCCTCACCTTGCCCGCGGCCCTTATGTAGTCGCGCTCGGTCCACAGCGGCGTCCAGTCGCCGGTGCGCGGGGCCCCGCCGACGAGCTCGCGCTGCACGGCGTCGCACGCGGCGCGGGCCCCGGGGCTGTTGACGTGGTCCGACAGCCGGTCGGGGCCGGAGTCGTACAGCGGGGCGCCCTGGGCGAAGTAGTAGTCGTACCAGGAGGAGATGGCGGCGATCGGGACGATCGTCTCCAGGCCCTCGACACCGGTGGCGGCGACGCCGTTGGCGATGGTGCCGTCCCAGCTCTTGCCGATCATGCCGGTGCGGCCGTTGGTCCAGTCGGCCCGGGCGCGCCGGGTGCCGGTGCGGGTGGTGTAGGCCTCGGCGCGTCCGTTGAGCCAGTCCACGACGGCCTTGGCGGACTGGACGTCGGAGTCTCCGCCGACGTCGACGCAGCCGTCGGAGCGGTTGGTTCCGGCCAGATCGACGCCGACGAAGGCGTAGCCGCGGGGCACGAAGTAGTTGTCGTAGAACAGCGGCATCCCCACGATGTCGCCGTCCGCGTCGTAGGTCTTCCTCTGGCTCTCGTTGCCGCGTCCGCAGCAGGAGTAGTACGGGCTGGCGTCCATGATGACGGGGACCTCGCGGCCCTGCCGGGCGGGTTCGCGCGGGCGCACGATGTCGACGGCGACGCGGTCGGTCCTCCCGTCGCCGTCCCCGTCGAGCCCGGTGTCCACCCATACGGCCTCGCGGACGGCGTCGTCGTACGAGTAGACGGGTTCGCTCCTGCGCGGGGCGGCGGGCTGTGCCGCGGCGGGCGTGACGAGCGCGGCCAGGAGGGCGGCGGTGGCCGCCGTCGCGAGCGGTCTGCGGTTCGCGCGGCGCATGCGTGTCGGCATGCGCGGACGGTACATCGGTCAACTGCCGGACAGAAGAGGGCCTCCGGGCGGTGGACGGGGTGGACACCGGCCGGTGGGGCGGGCGGTTCACGACGGCCGAATGGCGATCGTGTGACAGCGGCGGCCATGGACACACCGGAGGCGGCGAGGACTCAATAGGCTCCGAACAGATGTCCTGCCCCTACGACTTGGAGTATTCGTGCACCGCAGAATCATCGCGCCGGGAGCGCTGGCCGCGTCCACCCTGCTGCTGGCGATCCCGGCATCGGCCGCGAGCTTCTCCCCCGGCGCACCGGGCATCGGCGATCCCTACTACCCGGCCTACGGCAACGGCGGATACGACGTCTCCCACTACGACCTGCGGCTGAAGTACCAGCCGGCCACGGACCGGCTGGAGGGCACGGCGACCATCCTGGCCGAGGCCACCCAGGACCTGTCGCGGTTCAACCTGGACTTCCTGCTCGACGTGAGCGAGGTGCGGGTGAACGGCACCAAGGCGTCGTTCGCGTCCAGCGGCGAGCACGAGCTCGTGATCACCCCGAAGAGCCCGCTGCGCAAGGGCACGGCCGTCACCGTGGTGGTGCGCTACAGCGGCGTGCCGTCGACGAAGCAGGCCTACGGCTTCACCAGCTGGCACCGCACCCCGGACGGCGGCGTCGCGGCCAACGAGCCCGAGGCCGCCTGGTGGTGGTTCCCCGCCAACGACCACCCGCTCGACAAGGCCACCTACGACGTGTCGGTGCAGGTGCCGGACGGCACCCAGGCCATCTCCAACGGCACGCTCCAGTCGACCACGTCCCGGTCGGGCTGGACCCGGTGGAACTGGCGGTCCGACAAGCCGCAGGCCACCTATCTCGCGACGCTGGCCCTCGGCCGGTTCGACCTCACCACCTCCACCACCGACGGCGGCATCCCGGTCGTCAACGCCTACAGCAAGGACCTCGGCCCGCACGCCGGCGCGGCCCGGGCCAGCATCGAGCGGACCGGGGAGATCGCCGACTGGCTGAGCGGCTACTTCGGGCCGTATCCCTACAACGCGCTGGGCGGCTACGTGCCCAACACGGACACCGGGTACGCGCTGGAGACGCAGACCCGGCCGTTCTACAGCCCCCGGCAGTTCGCGAACGGCTCCAACACCTCCCTCGTGGTGCACGAGCTGGCCCACCAGTGGTACGGCGATCTGGTGTCCGTGGCCGGCTGGAAGGACATCTGGATCAACGAGGGCTTCGCGCGTTACGCGCAGTGGCTGTGGTCCGAGCACGAGGGCGAGGGCACGGCGCAGGAGCTCGCCGACTACGTCTACGCCTCGCACCCGGCCGACGACCCGTTCTGGACGGTGAAGCCCGGGGACCCAGGCCCTGAACACCAGTTCGATATCGCCGTCTACGACCGGGGAGCCCTGGCCCTGCAGGCGCTGCGCAACGAGATCGGCGACGAGGCGTTCTTCGCGATCCTCAAGGGCTGGCCGGCGGCGTACGCCCACGGCAACGCGACGGTCGCCGACTTCCGCCGGTACGCCGAAGAGGTGTCCGGCAAGCCGCTGGCCGCGCTCTTCGACACCTGGTTGTTCCAGCCGTCGAAGCCGGCCGCGCCCGCCGCGCGCGCGGCCTCCGTCGCCACCGCCCCGAACGCGCCGGCGCAACCGAGGTCGTGGAAGAAGATCACCGCGACGAACGGCGTGCACGAGCACGGGCGGGAGCACCAGCGGGCGCACGAGCACTGAGCGGAGGGTGCGACGAGGCCCGGGCGACGCGGCGAAGCCGGTCGCCCGGGCCCCGGGCTCGGTCCTGGTCTGCCGTTCCTTCGGCTGCTACTTCCCCGGCTCGGCGAGGTCCGCGCCGGCGTTCCGGCCGACGCGGCGGCGGACTCCGTACCAGCCAGCGATCAGCATGACCACGATCACCGGGATGAGCAGGAGGGTCCTGCGGCCGACCTCCGGGTCGTTCCACATCATGCCGAGGCAGGCCAGCAGGAACGCGATCGTGGCGATCTCCGTGACCGGGCTGCCCCACAGCCGGAAGTGCGGGCGGTCCACCAGGCCGGCCTTGGCGCGGCGGACGAAGATCACGTGGCAGATCATGATGATCACCCAGGTGCTGATGATGCCCAGGGAGGCGACGTTCAGCACGATCTCGAAGGCCTTGCTCGGCATCAGGTAGTTCAGGCCGACGCCGAGCACGCAGATGCCGCAGGTCAGCAGGATGCCGCCGTAGGGGACCTGGCTGCGGCTCATCACGCGGGTGAACCTGGGCGCGGAACCCGCCATCGCCATGGAGCGCAGGATGCGGCCGGTGGAGTACAGGCCGGAGTTCAGCGAGGACATGGCGGCGGTGAGGACGACCAGGTTCATCACGTCGCCGGCGGCCGGGACGCCGATCCTGGACAGGACGGTGACGAACGGGCTCTCGTCGGCCGAGTAGACCGAGCCGGGCAGCAGCAGGGCCAGCAGGACGACCGAGCCGACGTAGAACAGGCCGACCCGCCACATGATCGAGTTCACCGCGCGCGGGACGACCTTCTCCGGCTCGGCGGTCTCGCCGGCGGCGACGCCGACCAGCTCCAGCGCGGCGTAGGCGAAGATCACGCCCTGCATGACGAGGACGACGGGCATCAGGCCGTGCGGGAAGACGCCGCCGTGGTCCGTGATCATGTGCAGGCCGGGCTTCTCGCCGCCCACCTCGTGCTGGGTGGCCAGCAGGAAGACACCGATCAGCATGAAGCCGACCAGGGTGGCGACCTTGATGATCGCGAACCAGAACTCCATCTCGCCGAAGATCTTCACCGAGATCAGGTTCACGGCGAGGACCACGGCGAGCGCGATCAGGGCGAGCACCCACTGCGGGATGCTCGTGAACATGCTCCAGTAATGCGTGTACAGCGCGATCGCGGTGATGTCGGCGATACCGGTCGTCGACCAGTTCAGGAAGTACATCCAGCCGGCGACGTAGGCGCCCTTCTCGCCGAGGAACTCGCGCGCGTACGACACGAAGGACCCGGAGGAGGGCCGGTACAGGACCAGTTCACCGAGCGCTCGCACGACGAAGAACGCGAAGACGCCGCAGACGAGGTAGGCCAGCGCGAGCGCCGGGCCGGCGTTGTGCAGGCGGCCGCCGGCCCCCAGGAAGAGGCCGGTGCCGATGGCGCCGCCGATGGCGATCATGTTGACGTGGCGGGCCTTGAGGTCCTTGCTGTAACCGGCGTCGCCCGCGTCCGCGGGCGTCTGGGCTGCCTGGGGATGGTCGGCAACCTGTGCCGTGTCAACGGCGTCCTTGCTCACGGGTGGTACCACTCTCTGGTGCGCCCGGGCGGGATACGCCCGGGACGTCCGTACGTGTCCTGGTCCGTACCACCCTTGAACGGGGCACAGACCGAGGCAGCACTTTCCCACACCGTCGCGGTCACATGCGGTGACTCACATCACAGAGCGTTACTTCTCACATGATCCATCGCACATCTCCTTTGCGGACGCCCTGCCTTCACGGCCCGGTCACACAGGTGACGTGCGAGGTCTCGCGGTACGGGTGAGACAGCGGCATCGCTGCGCATGACGACCGGCACCGTGGCGCCGGCCCTCCCGATCGACGAGTTCGCCGCGCGGGCGGTGCCACGGTGCGCACGGTCCGCGTCCACGGAACCGAGGGCCCGCTGCCGCCTCCGGGGCCCGGTCCGCGCGCCGGGCGGTGCGGTGGGGCGGGAGCACCCGGCCGGGCTGGCGCTGATCGAGGAGTTCCGGCGCCGGGGCATGACGGTCGCCGCGATCGGACGCCGTCTGCGGGGGCTGCCGCCGGGCCTGACCGCCCGGGACCCGGCCCCGCACGGCGCGGTCGTCGCCTCCCGGGCACCGGACACCGTGGGGACGGCGGCCCCGCGGGCACCGCGGGAGGAGCTGCGGGAGCGGCTCGGCGGTGACACCGGGGTCGAGGCGGCGCGGAGGGGCTCCGGGGTCCCGGGTCTCCGGGGGCTCAGGAGCCACAGGGGCCCGGAAGCCCCGGGGTCCTGGGAGGCCCGGCGGCCTCAGCGGCCGTCCGTGAAGACCTCCCCCTTCTCCGCCTTCTCCACCAGCAGCGCGGGCGGCGTGAACCGCTCGCCGTAGCGCTCGGCCAGCTCCCGCGCGCGGGCGACGAAGCCGGGAAGGCCCCCTTCGTAGCCGTTGATGTACTGGAGCACTCCCCCGGTCCAGCCGGGGAAGCCGATGCCGAGGACCGAGCCGACGTTGGCGTCGGCGACGGAGGTCAGCACGCCCTCCTCCAGCAGCCGGACGGTGTCCAGGGCCTCGGAGAACAGCATGCGCTCCTGCATGTCCCGGAACGGGATCTCGTACCCCGGCTCGGTGAAGTGCTCCCGCAGACCCGGCCACAGGCCGGTGCGCCGGCCGTCGTCCCCGTAGTCGTAGAAGCCGGCGCCGCCGCTGCGGCCGGTGCGGCCGAACTCGTCCACCATGCGGTCGACGACGGCCTCGGCGGGGTGCGGGGTCCAGGTGCCGCCCGCCTCCTCCACGGCCCGCCTCGTCTCGGCCCGGATCCTGCGGGGCAGGGTGAGCGTGAGCTCGTCCATCAGGGACAGCACCTTGGCCGGGTAGCCCGCCTGGGCGGCGGCCTGCTCCACCGACGCGGGCTCGACGCCCTCGCCGACCATCGCCACGCCCTCGTCGAGGAAGCGGCCGATGACACGGGAGGTGAAGAAGCCGCGCGAGTCGTTGACGACGATCGGCGTCTTGTCGATCTGCCGCACGAGGTCGAAGGCGCGGGCCAGTGCCTCCTCCCCCGTCCGCTCGCCCTTGACGATCTCGACGAGCGGCATCCTGTCGACGGGCGAGAAGAAGTGCAGCCCGATGAAGTCGGCCTGGCGCTCCACGCCCTCGGCGAGCGTGGTGATGGGCAGGGTGGAGGTGTTGGAGCACAGCAGGGCGTCGGGGGCGACGACGTTCTGGACCTCCTGGAACACCTTGTGCTTCAGGGCGGTGTCCTCGAAGACGGCCTCGATGACCGCGTCACAGCCCGCGAGGTCCTGCACCTCGGCGGTGGGCGTGATGCGGGCGAGCAGCGCGTCGGCCTCCTCCCGGGTGGTGCGGCCCTTGGCGACGGCCTTGTCGCACAGCTCCTCGGAGTGGCCCTTGCCCTTGACCGCGGCCTCCAGGGAGACGTCCTTCAGGACGACGTCGATGCCCGCGCGGGCGCACGCGTAGGCGATGCCCGCGCCCATCATCCCGGCACCCAGGACGGCGGCCCTGCGGACTTGGCGGGGCTCGACGGCGCGCGGGCGGCCGGCGCCGGAGTTGACGGCCTGGAGGTCGAAGAAGAACGCCTGGATCATGTTCTTCGAGATCTGCCCGGTGGCCAGCTCGACGAAGTAGCGGGCCTCGATGACCTGTGCGGTCTCGAAGTCGACCTGGGCGCCCTCGACGGCGGCGGCGAGGATGTTGCGCGGGGCCGGGTACGGGGCGCCGTTCGTCTGCTTGCGCAGGTTGGCCGGGAAGGCGGGCAGGCCGGCCGCGAACGTCGGGTCGCTCGGCGTGCCGCCGGGGATGCGGTAGCCGGGGCGGTCCCAGGGCTGGGCGGACTCGGGGTGCGCGTCGATGAAGGCGCGGGCCTTGGCCAGCAGCTCCTCGGGACTGTCGGCCACCTCGTCGACCAGGCCGTTCTCCCGGGCGCGGCGCGGGGTGTACCGGGTGCCCCGGAGGAGGACCTTCAGCAGGGCGTCGGTGATGCCGAGCAGGCGGACGGCGCGGACGACGCCGCCGCCTCCGGGGAGCAGGCCGAGGGTGACCTCGGGACAGCCGATCCTCGAACCGGGCGCGTCGAGGGCGACCCGGTGGTGGCAGGCCAGGGCGATCTCGTAGCCGCCGCCGAGCGCGGCGCCGTTGATGGCGGCGACGACCGGCTTGCCCAGGGTCTCGATGCGGCGCAGGTTCCGCTTGACCGCCATGCCGCCGTCGAACAGCTCCTGCGCGGTGTCGGGGGTGGCCCGGATCAGATCGCGCAGGTCGCCGCCGGCGAAGAAGGTCTTCTTGGCGGAGGTGACGATCACGCCCCGGACGGCGTCCCTCTCGGCCTCCAGGCGGTCGGCGACCGCGGCGAGGGACTCCCTGAACGCCCGGTTCATGGTGTTGGCGGACTGGTCCGGGTCGTCGAGGACGAGGGTGACGACGCCGGTGTCGTCCTGCTCCCAGCGGATGGTGGTGGACTCGGTGCTCATGGGGGTGTGCTCCAGGTGATCCGTCGGGAGGGGGTCAGAGGCGTTCGACGACGGTGGCGATGCCCATGCCGCCGCCGACACACAGGGTGGCCAGGCCGTACCGCTTGTCCTGGCGTTCCAGTTCGTCCACGAGCGTGCCGAGGATCATCGCGCCGGTGGCACCGAGGGGGTGGCCGAGGGCGATCGCGCCGCCGTTGACGTTGACCTTGTCCAGGGACAGGCCCATGTCCCGCACGAAGCGCAGGACGACCGCCGCGAACGCCTCGTTGATCTCGACCAGGTCGATGTCGTCGACGGTCAGCCCGGCCTTGGCGAGCGCCTTGCGGGTGGCGGGGGCGGGGCCGGTGAGCATGATGGTGGGCTCGGAGCCGGAGACGGCGGCGGAGACGATCCGCGCGCGGGGGGTGAGCCCGTACCGGTCGCCGGTCTCCTTCGAACCGATGGCGACCAGGGCGGCGCCGTCGACGATGCCGGAGGAGTTGCCCGCGTGGTGGACGTGGTCGATCCTCTCGACCCAGTGGTACTTCTGGAGGGCGACGGCGTCGAAGCCGCCCAGTTCGCCGATGTCGGCGAAGGACGGCTTGAGCCCCGCGAGGGAGTCGGCGGTGGTGCCGGGGCGCATGTGCTCGTCGCGGTCGAGGACGACCAGGCCGTTGCGGTCCCGCACCGGCACGACGGACCGCTCGAAGCGGCCCTCCTTCCAGGCGGTGGCCGCCCGTTCCTGGGACAGCGCCGCGTACTCGTCGACGTCGCGGCGGGAGAAGCCCTCGATGGTGGCGATCAGGTCGGCGCCGATGCCCTGCGGCACGAAGTTGGTGGCGAGGTTGGTCATCGGGTCGTTGAACCAGGCGCCGCCGTCGGAGGCCATCGGCACCCGGGACATGGACTCCACCCCGCCCGCGAGGACGAGGTCCTCCCAGCCGGAACGCACCTTGGCGGCGGCCAGGTTGACGGCCTCCAGGCCCGAGGCGCAGAAGCGGTTCTCCTGTACTCCGGCCACCGTGTCCGGCAGTCCGGCGGCGATCGCGGCGATGCGGGCGATGTCGGAGCCCTGGTCGCCGACCGGGCCGACGACGCCGAGCACGACGTCGTCGACGGCGGCCGGGTCCAGGCCCGGGAACCGGGCGCGGATCTCGTGGATGAGGCCGACGACCAGGTCGACGGGCTTGGTGCCGTGCAGGGCGCCGCTGGCCTTGCCGCGCCCGCGCGGGGTGCGGATCGCGTCGTAGACGTACGCTTCGGTGGTCACTGGGGGGCCTTTCGCTGAGGGGGGTCGGGCGGCTCGGCGCTCACGGGTTCGGCAGCCGGGCGGTCAGGAGCCGGGGCACGTCCCAGTCGCGGGCGACGGCCTCGGTGTCGGCGTCCGGCAGGGCCGGCCCGGTGCGGACGGCGGTGGGGGTCGCGGAGAAGCGGGGGGCGGGGGCGGGCTGGGTGAGGCCGTCGTGGCCGGTGAAGGTGGAGCGGGCGGCGAGGTGGGGGTGGTGCGGGGCCTCGCGCAGTGACAGGACGGGGGCCACGCACGCGTCGGAGTCTTCGAAGACGGCCGTCCACTCGTCCCGGGTGCGGGTCTTGAAGCGGGCGGCGATCGCCTCGCGCAGTTCGCCCCAGCGGGCCGGGTCGTCGCGGGCCGGTGCCTGGTCCGGGATGCCGAGGAGGTGCGTGAACTCGTCGTAGAACCGCTGCTCCAGCGCGCCGACCGCCATGTGCCGGCCGTCGGCCGTCTCGTAGGTGCCGTAGAACGGGCAGCCGCCGTCCAGGAGGTTGACGCCGCGCCGGTCCTGCCAGCCGCCGGCGGCGAGCATGCCGTGGATCATCGCGGTGAGGTGGGCGGTGCCGTCGACGATGGCCGCGTCGACGACCTGTCCGGTGCCGGTCGCACGCGCGTGGTGCAGGGCGGCGAGGACGCCGACGACGAGGTAGAGGGAACCGCCCGCGTAGTCGCCGAGGAGGTTGGCGGGGACGGCGGGCGGCCGGTCCGGCTCGCCGATCATGCCGAGGGCGCCGGTGAGCGCGATGTACGCGATGTCGTGCCCCGCGCGGGGGGCGAGCGGGCCCTGCTGGCCCCAGCCGGTCATGCGGCCGTAGACCAGGCGGGGGTTGCGGGCGTGGCACGGCTCGGGGCCGACGCCGAGGCGCTCGGCGACGCCGGGCCGGAAGCTCTCGACGAGGATGTCGGCGCGGGCGGCCAGGTCGAGGACGCGGGCGGGGCCGTCCGGGGACTTCAGGTCGACGATCACCGAGCGTTTGTTGCGCTGGGTGACGTCGCGGGCGGGGTCGATCACCAGGCCGGGGCCGCCGGGGCGGTCGACACGGACCACGTCGGCGCCCAGGTCGGCGAGGAGCATGGCGGCGAAGGGGCCGGGGCCGATGCCGGCCAGCTCGACCACGCGCACGCCCGCGAGCGGGCCGTCCCCCGGCGTCTTCGCCTCTGTCATCGAGCCCCCAGCTCTGTGACACACATGATGGAGCACCAGCGATGCTAGGAACGTGTTCCCACCGGCACAAGGGCCTGGGAAAGCAAGCGCTTAGCCGTGATCCTCCGGTCCGCCGTCGAAACCCGGCACTCCCCACGCTAGCCTCGGCCACCGACAACGGCGCGTGGTGCGGTCCGGTGGTGGCAGGGAGACCAGGGAGTGTCATGAGCGGGATGGACAGGACGGACCGCCCGTACGACATCGTGCTCTTCGGGGCGACCGGCTTCGTCGGTGGACTCACCGCGGAGTACCTCGCCGCCCACGCGCCCCAGGGGCTGCGCTGGGCGGTCGCCGGACGCAATGAGGACGGGCTCCGGCGGCTGCGGGAGCGGCTGTCCGCCCGGTGGCCGGGCGGCGCGGAGCCAGGCCTCCTGCGGGCGGACGCCTCGGACCCGGCCTCGTTGCGGGAACTCGCCCGCCGCGCACGCGTGGTGGCCACGACGGTGGGTCCCTATGTGGCGTACGGGGAGGAGCTCGTCGCCGCCTGCGCCGACAGCGGCACGGATTGCCTCGATCTCGCGGGTGAGCCCGAATTCCTCGACCTGGTGTACGTCCGCCATGACGCACGCGCGCGGGAGACCGGCGCGCGGCTGGTGCACGCGTGCGGTTTCGACTCGGTCCCGCACGATCTGGGCGTGTACTTCACGGTCCGGCAACTGCCCGAGGGCGTGCCGCTGACCGTGGACGGGTTCGTGACCGCGCACGCCTCCTTCTCGGGCGGCACGTTCGCCTCCGCGCTGGGGCAGTTCGCGCGCCTGCGGCAGGTGCGGGCCGCCGCGCGGGACCGCCGGCGGCACGAACCGCGGCTGGTGGGGCGCCGGGTGACGACGCCGACGGGGACACCGCGGTTCGCCGGGGAGGTCGGCGCGTGGGCGCTGCCGCTGCCGACCGTCGACCCGCAGGTCGTACGGCGTTCCGCGCGGGCGCTGGCCCGCTACGGCCCCGACTTCCGCTACCGCCACTACGCGGCCGTACGTCGCCTGCCGGTCGCGGCGGCCGGGGTCGCGGCCCTCGGCGCCCTGGTGGCGGCGGCCCAGCTGCCGGCCGCGCGGCGCCGGCTCTCCGGCCTGGTCCGGCCCGGCGACGGGCCCGGGCCGCGGCGCCGGGCGCGGAGCCGGTTCACGGTCCGCTTCGTCGGCGAGGGCGGCGGGCGGCGCGTGTTCACGGAGGTCACGGGCGGCGACCCCGGGTACGACGAGACGGCGAAGATGTTCGCCGAGGCCGCCCTGTCCCTGGCCTTCGACGACCTGCCTGCGACAGCGGGGCAGGTCACCCCGGCCGTGGCGATGGGGGACGCGCTGATCGGACGGCTGCGGGCGGCGGGGATCGGCTTCCGGCTGGCCGCGGTCCGCTGACCGGCGGCCCGTCCTCCCCGGATCCGGGACTGCCCCGCTCCCTTCCGCCTGCCGTCGGCCGGGCCTGCCGTCCACGGCTCGGCGCAGCGGGAGGTGGGCGGCCGGCGGATCGGGGAACCTCCCGAGCGGGCCGGGCGCCCCCCGGCCCGGCGGACGTGGCGGTCAGGCCGGCCGGGAGGCCGCGCGCAGCGCCGCGCGGCACAGGGCGTCCGCCCGGCGCGTGGTCTCCGGCAGGCGGTGGGCGGGGGTCAGCGCGAGCGCGTGCGCGCAGGCGTTGCCCAGGCCGACGCGGTGGCCGACGGAGACGAAGACCGGCTTGACGGCGTCCCGCGTGCGCAGGGCGCGGCCGACCTCCTCGGTGCCCGCGAGCAGCGGGGAGGTGCTGCCGCGCGGTGCGTCCGGTTCGGCGTACGCGAAGGTGAACGGGTTCTTGGCCACGCCGATCGTGGGCAGTCCGGTGAGCACGCCGAGGTGGCTGGCGAGGCCGAAGCGGCGCGGGTGGGCGAGACCGTAGCCGTCGCAGACGACGAGTCCGGCAGGGCAGGGCAGGGCGTCCAGGGCGGCGAGGACGGCCGGGATCTCGCGGAAGGCGAGCAGGCCGGGGACGTAGGGGAAGGGGACGCGTCCGACGGCGGTGGCCTCGGCGACGACGGCGAGGGTCGCGGCGTCCAGGACGACGGCCGCGGCGGCGACCAGGTCCCGCTCGTCGTCGTAGGCCACGTCCACCCCGGTGACGTGGCCGGTCCCGGGCGGCGGTCCCGGCTCGTCGAGCACCACCCTCCCGCGCAGCTCCTCCTGGACGGCGCGGGCCTGCTCCTCCGTCACGGGCCAGTCCGCGGGAACGCTCACGGTCGTGATGCTGGGGTCGGTCGTCATGGTGCGGTCGAGCGTACGGGCCCCGGCGCCCGCGGATCGCACGGCACGTCCGTTCGCCCCCCTCCCGCTCGGCGAACGGGTTCCCACGTCACGGATGAACGCGACATATGACCCGGCGTGCCGCCGGGCGTACGGCGCGCGGAGAGAACCGCGTCACTCCGGTGCATGGTGACGGTGACAGAGGTCACTCGGTCGACGTGTGCACGGAGCGGCTCATTCCGTCGTCTTTTCCCGTACCCGGCACGATCCGCCCGTCAGTCCGTCCAGCCGTCACGAGGGAGCAGGCGTTGTCCACCGTCATCGAGCAGTCCGTAGAGGCCCGTCTCGTCGCCGTCGCGCCGCGGATGCCGAGCATTTCCGCCACGCTGCACTACGACCGGCGCGATCCCTTCGCCGTCCGCATGACCTTCCCGGCCCCGGCCACCCTGGAGGGCGTGGACGTCTGCTGGACCTTCTCCCGCGAACTCCTCGCCGCGGGGATGGAGCAGCCCGAGGGAGACGGTGACGTGCGGGTGCGGCCGTACGGGTACGACCGCACGGTCCTGGAGTTCCACGCCCCCGAGGGCACCGCCGTGGTGCACGTCCGCTCCGGGGAGCTGCGCCGCTTCCTCGCCGCCACGGACGAGCTGGTGCCCGTGGGCCTGGAGCACCTCCAGCTCGACCTGGACCACGATCTGGCGGAGCTGATGCGGGGCGGCCGCTGACCCCGCGGCGCGGGCGGACGGCGGCGAAAAGGCGTTGACAGCCGTTCCGGCCCTTCCTACGGTGTTCAGCGGTCCTGTTGCCGTCGATAGGAGAAGGACGTTGCTCCTCTGAGGTCCTGAGACACCGCGCCACACCCCTGTGAGGTGTGCGCGCCGCGTGCGACCTCGGTGTTCGAGCCGTCCCCGACGAGCAGGGCTCCTCCTCCGCCCAAGGCTGCCCGGCCCCCCGGATTCCCGGGGGCGCCCGGAGCCCTCGCCGCCCCCTCCCCGCGGTTCCCCCGCGACGGTCGCCGCCTCCCGGTGTCTCCCACGCGTTCGCCCCGACCGCATCACGCAACCGCGGAGGCCCGTATGCCTTTGTCCGTCAGCTGTACGTCCCTCTCCTTCACCTGGCCCGACGGCACCGCCGTCTTCGACGGCCTCGACGCCTCCTTCGGCCCCGGCCGCACCGGGCTCGTCGGCGTCAACGGATCCGGGAAATCCACCCTGCTGAAGCTGATCGCCGGAGTGCTGACCCCGACCGACGGCACCGTGCGGATCGCGGGCGAGGTCGGCTACCTCCCGCAGAACGTCACGCTGGACACCACCCTGCGGGTCGACCGGGTGCTGGGCATCGCCGAGCGGCGGGCCGCCCTGCACGCCATCGAGGCCGGCGACGCGTCCGAGGAGCACTTCGAGACGGTCGGCGACGACTGGGACGTCGAGGAGCGCGCCCTGGCCACCCTCGGCGAACTCGGCCTCGGCCACATCGCCCTGGACCGCACCACGGGCGAGGTGTCCGGCGGCGAGTCGGTGCTGCTGCGGCTGGCCGCGCTGCTGCTGCGCCGCCCGGACGTACTGCTGCTGGACGAGCCGACGAACAACCTCGACCTGTACGCGCGGCGGCGGCTGTACGCGGCCGTCGAGTCCTGGCCGGGCGTGATGGTCGTGGTCAGTCACGACCGTGAACTCCTCGAACGCGTCGACCAGATCGCCGATCTGCGCTCCGGGGAGATCTCCTGGTACGGCGGCAACTACTCGGCGTACGAGGAGGCACTCGCCGTCGAACAGGAGGCGGCCGAACGCATGGTGCGGGTCGCCGAGTCCGACCTGCGCAAGCAGAAACGGGAGCTGGCCGACGCCCAGGTCAAGCTGGCCCGCCGCAAGCGGTACGGGCAGAAGATGTGGGACAGCAAACGCGAGCCGAAGGTCGTCATGGGCGAGCGCAAGCGGCAGGCCCAGGTGTCGGCCGGCAAGCACCGCATCATGCACGAGGAGAAGCTCGCCGAGGCCCGGGAACGGCTCGACGAGGCGGTGGAGGCCGTCCGGGACGACGCCGAGATCCGCGTCGACCTGCCGTACACCGCCGTTCCGCCGGGCCGCGGCGTGCTCACCCTGCGCGAGCTGGAACTGGCGTACGGCGCGCGCGTGACGGGCGGTCTCGATGTGCGGGGGCCGGAGCGGATCGCGCTGATCGGCCGCAACGGCGCGGGCAAGACGACGCTGCTGCGGACCGTCGCGGGCGAGCTGGCACCGGTGTCGGGCGAGGCGACGGCGCACGTCCCGCTGCGGTTCCTGCCGCAGCGCCTCGACGTCCTCGACGGCGGGCTGACCGTCGCCGAGAACGTGGCCCGGTTCGCGCCGGGCGCCACCGACAACCGGATCCGGGCGCGGCTGGCGCGCTTCCTGTTCCGGGGCGCGCGGGCCGACCAGAAGGCGGACACCCTGTCCGGCGGCGAACGCTTCCGGGCGACGCTGGCCGCGCTGATGCTGGCGGAGCCGGCGCCGCAGCTGCTGATGCTGGACGAGCCGACGAACAACCTGGACATGGCGAGCGTACGCCAGCTCGTGACGGCCCTGGAGTCGTACGAGGGGGCGCTGATCGTGGCCAGCCACGACCTGCCGTTCCTGGCGTCCATCGGCATCACGCGGTGGCTGGTGCTGGACGGGGAACTCACGGAAACCACGCCGGAAGCTGTCGGGTATCCCGCCTAGCTTCTGGGGCATGAGCGAGTTCATCAGCATCGTCGGAGCCCGGGAGAACAACCTCAAGGACGTCACCCTGCGCATCCCGAAGGGCCGGCTGACCGTGTTCACCGGCGTTTCGGGATCGGGGAAGTCGTCGGTGGTGTTCGACACGATCGCGGTCGAGTCGCAGCGCCAGCTGAACGAGACGTTCAGCTGGTTCGTGCGCAACCGGCTGCCCAAGTACGAGCGGCCGCAGGCGGAGGCGGTGCGTGACCTGTCGCCCGCGATCGTCGTCGACCAGAAGCCGATCGGGGGTCACTCGCGGTCCACCGTCGGCACCATGACCGACGTCCACTCGGTGCTGCGGGTGCTGTTCTCCCGGCACGGCACGCCCGGCGCCGGTCCCGCGACGGCGTACTCGTTCAACGACCCGTCGGGCATGTGCCCGCGCTGCGACGGCCTCGGGCGGACCGTGCAGCCCGCCTGGGACCGCATCCTCGACCCCGCGAAGTCGCTGGCGGGCGGGGCGATCCTCTTCCCGCCGTTCGCGGCGGGCACCTGGCAGGGGCAGACGTACACCAACACCACCGACCTGGACGTGCACAAGCCGGTCGGCGAGTTCACCGACGCCGAGCGGGAGTTCCTGCTGCGCGGGCGCGGCACGACGGTCACCATCGAGGGCTCGGGCGGCTCCTGGGCCCACGACTACGAGGGACTGGCCGACCGGTTCGAACGCCTGTACCTAAAGCGGGACCTGTCCGCGCTCAGCCAGAAGACCCGCGACCTGGTCGCCCGCTTCCTGGTGGAGGACACCTGCCCACAGTGCCGCGGGGCACGGCTGAACGCCGCCGCGCTCGCCACCCGGATCAACGGACTGTCCATCGCGGACTGCACGCGGATGCAGGTGAGCGACCTGATCGGGGTCCTGCGGGAGATCGACGACCCGGTGGCCCGGCCGATCGCGGACGCCGCCGTGGCCGCTCTGGAGCGCATCGAGGCGATCGGCCTCGGCTACCTCAGCCTCGACCGGGAGACCGCCACCCTCTCCGGCGGCGAGGGGCAGCGGCTGAAGACCGTGCGGCACCTGGGCTCCAGCCTGACCGGGATGACGTACATCTTCGACGAGCCGAGCGTCGGACTGCACCCGCGCGACGTCGGCCGGCTCGGCGATCTGCTGCTGCGGCTGCGCGACAAGGGCAACACCGTGCTGGTCGTGGAGCACGACCCGGACGTCATCGCGCTCGCCGACCACGTCGTCGACATGGGGCCCCGCGCGGGCGCCGAGGGCGGGCGCGTGGTGTTCGAGGGGAGCCCGCGCGAGCTGGCCCGGTCCGGGACGCTGACCGGGCGGTGCCTGGGACGCCGTACGCGGCTGAAGGAGCGCACCCGCGCGGCGAGCGGCGAACTGTGGGTCAAGGGCGCCGGCCGGCACAACCTGCGGGACGTCACCGTGCGCTTCCCGGCCGGAGTGCTCACCGCGGTGACCGGGGTCGCCGGGTCCGGGAAGAGCACGCTGGTCGCGGAGCTGGCCGAAGCGCATCCGGAGGCCGTCGTCGTCGACCAGTCGTCCATCGGCGTCTCCGCGCGGTCGACGCCCGCGACCTACCTGGGGGTGATGGACACCGTACGGCGGATCTTCGCCCGGGAGACGGGCGCCGACGCGGGCCTGTTCAGCTTCAACTCGGCGGGCGCCTGCGCCACCTGCGAGGGCCGCGGGGTGATCCACACGGACCTCGCCTTCATGGACCCGGTGACGACGACGTGCCACGCGTGCGAGGGGAGGCGGTTCCGGGAGGACGTGCTGCGGCTGACGGTCGGCGGCCGTTCCGTCGCGGACGTCCTGGAGATGACCGCCGAGCAGGCCCTGGACTTCTTCGACGATTCCGGCGTACGGCGGCGGCTGCGCGCCCTGCGCGACGTCGGTCTCACCTATCTGACCCTCGGCCAGCCCCTGTCGACGCTCTCCGGCGGCGAGCGGCAGCGGATCAAGCTGGCGACCCGGCTGCACCGCACCGGCGCGGTGTACGTCCTGGACGAGCCGACGACCGGGCTGCACATGTCGGACGTGGACGGCCTGCTGGCGCTGCTGGACCGGCTGGTCGACGCGGGCAACACGGTCGTGGTCGTCGAGCACGACCTGGACGTGGTGGCCCACGCCGACTGGGTCGTCGACCTCGGCCCGGACGGCGGCCGGGACGGCGGGCGGGTCGTGTTCGAGGGGACCCCGCGCGACCTGCTGGCCGCCGGGGGATCGTTCACGGCCGAGCATCTGCGGCGGGTCGTGGGCGTCCGGTGAGACGAGCCCGGTGCCGCCCGCGCGTCAGGCGGTCAGCCGGCCGCCGGAGACGTCCACGCCGGTGCCGGCCGCGGGGGCGGCGTCCGGGGAGCCGAGCCGGTGGAGCACGCCCCCGGCGAAACGGCGGTGCGTGTCGCGGCGTATCGCGCCCACCCGGAGCCGGTGCGGCGCAGGATCGCGGACGTCGAGCCGCGGTGTACCGCGGCCGCCTGGCCGAGGCAGGGCGGTGGCGCGTCGGCGGACGCGTCCGTGCGGTGGCGCGGGAGGCGGCGTAGGGGAACGGGGAGGTGGCCGGGGAGGACGTGGAGGTCTCGCGGTGAGGCGGTGGGCGGGACCCCGTGCGCATCGCCCCGCGCCGTCCTCTCCGACAATGGGGCCTGCATGATGTGCGCCGATGCCCCGACCGGTTTCGGCCACGACCGGAAATACCCATCCGATACGGAGACCCCCGTGCCCAGCAAGAAGGCCCTCATCCGCCGCCCGAGCCCCCGCCTGGCCGAAGGCCTCGTCACGCACGTCACACGTACGGAGGTCGATTTCGACCGCGCGGTGAAGCAGTGGGAGGCGTACGTCGAGGCGCTGCGCACCCACGGCTGGGAGACCATCGAGGTCGATCCGGCCGACGACTGCCCCGACTCGGTGTTCGTGGAGGACACCGTGGTCATGTACAAGAACGTCGCCCTGATCACGCGGCCCGGCGCCCAGTCCCGCCGCGCCGAGACGATCGCCGTCGAGGAGACGGTGGCGAGCCTCGGCTGCTCGGTGAACTGGATCTGGGAGCCCGGCACGCTGGACGGCGGTGACGTGCTGAAGGTCGGCGACACGATCTACGTCGGCCGCGGCGGGCGCACCAACGCGGCCGGGGTGCAGCAGGTACGGGCCGCGTTCGAGCCGCTGGGCGCGCGGGTCGTCGCCGTGCCGGTGAGCAAGGTGCTGCACCTGAAGTCGGCGGTGACGGCGCTGCCCGACGGGACGGTGATCGGGCACATCCCGAAGATGGACACCCCGTCGCTGTTCGGCCGTTTCCTGCCGGTGCCGGAGGAGTCCGGGGCGCATGTGGTGCCGCTGGGCGGGAACAAGCTGCTCATGGCGGCGAGCGCGCCGCGCACGGCGGAACTGCTCGCCGACCTCGGCCACCGGCCGGTCGTGGTCGACATCGGTGAGTTCGAGAAACTGGAGGGCTGTGTGACGTGCCTCTCGGTTCGGCTGCGGGAGCTGTACTCCTGACGGGTGGGAACGCCACCGGCGCGGCCGCGGGACCTGCGGGTTCCGGGGCCTTCCGCCCCTCCGGGAGCAGGCGGGCGGGCAGTCGCCCGACGAGGGCGGCCCCCTGCCGACCAGGCTGATCAGGCGTCTTTACAGCACTTTTAACCTACGGACTCGTAACCTACGGACTCGTAGCCTACGCTTTCGTAGCCTACGATTCCGTAGATTCCGGCACCGCTCGCCGGCCGCTTTCCGTCTTGCCGCACGTCCCCCTGGAGTACCCGTGACGATCACTTCCCCGCACCTCGGCAGCCCCGCCGTCTGGACCGATGCCCGGCTGTTGTACGCACTGGAGGAAGTGGTCGAGAAGGAGCTGAACCGGCACCTGAAGGTCGCCAAGGACTGGATGCCGCACGAGTACGTCCCGTGGAGCGACGGCCGTAACTTCCCCGGCTTCTTCGAGGACGGCGAGGCCTGGGACAAGGAGCAGTCCAAGGTCACCGAGGTCGGCCGGATCGCCCTGGTCGTCAACCTCCTGACGGAGGACAACCTCCCCAGCTACCACCACGAGATCGCCTCCCTGTTCGGCCGCGACGGCGCCTGGGGCACCTGGGTGCACCGCTGGACGGCTGAGGAGGGCCGGCACGGCATCGTAATGCGGGACTACCTGCTCACCTCGCGCGCCGTGGACCCGGACAAGCTGGAGCAGTTCCGCATGGCCCACATGAGCGAGGGCTTCGAGTCGGACAACCGGCACTCGATGCTGCACTCGGTCGCCTACGTCGCCTTCCAGGAGCTGGCCACCCGCATCTCGCACCGCAACACCGGTCACCAGTCCGGCGACCCGGTCTGCGACCGCATGCTGGCCCGCATCGCGACCGACGAGAACCTGCACATGGTGTTCTACCGGAACCTGCTCAAGGCGGCGTTCGAGCTGGCGCCCGACCTGACGATGCAGGCGGTGCGCGACGTGGTCGTCAACTTCCGCATGCCCGGCCACGGCATCCCCGGTTTCGAGCGGGCCGCCGCGCAGATGGCGATCGGCGAGGTCTACAACCTGCGCATCCACCACGACGACGTGCTCCAGCCGGTGCTGCGCCACCTGAAGGTCATGGAGATCGACGGCCTCGGCCCGGAGGGCCTCAAGGCCCAGGAGGAGCTGGGGCTCTTCTTGGGCGGACTGGACGCGGAAGCCGCCAAGTTCGACGAGAAGCTGGCGGCGCGCAAGGCCCGGATGGCGGCCCGCGCGGGCGGCTGACGGCGCCCGCGCCGCACCGGCGGTGCTCCGGCCGCCACGGGCGGGAGGCGGTGTCAGCCTCCCGCCCGCCGCAGCATCAGCCGTTCCCTCTCGGAAAGGCCGCCCCAGACGCCGAAACGCTCGTCGTTGGCCAGTGCGTAGTCCAGACAGGCCGGCCGGATCGGGCACAGCGCGCAGATCCGTTTCGCCTCCCGGACGGAACTGCCCGGCTCGGGGAAGAAGAAGTCTCCCCCGGTCTGCGCGCACAGCGCCTCCTCCTGCCAGTCGAAGTCGGACGGCGACATGATCGTTTCCACATGCATGGACAGGATCGTGCCCGGCGGTGAAAAACGTTCGATCAACGCGGGGTCAACGGGGCGCTCCAGGGCCTTCGGCCCCCCCGATGGTCCCCCGCGCGGCGCCGGGGGGCACGGCGGCGCGCGAGGACACGCGGCGGCACGCCGGGCCGTGCCCGGCCCCGGCCCCGCGGGCGGGCCGGCGACTCGCCCGGCGGCGGCCGCCAGTGGGCGGTGCAAGACTCGGCGGAGCAGGCAACGGGACTCCTCCGAGGAGGGCGATGATGCTCACCACCCGTTTCGTCGACGGCTCCCCGAACTGGATCGACGTCGGCACCCCCGACATCGACGGTGCCGCCTCCTTCTACGGTGCCCTCTTCGGCTGGCGCTTCCGGTTCGCCGAGCCGGAGGCCGGCGGCTACGGCTTCTTCCAGCTGGACGGCAGGACGGTGGCCGGCGGCATGGAGATCACGCCGGAGCAGGGTCCGCCGTCCTGGACGGTCTACTTCCGGAGCCCGGACGCGGAGGCCACCGCCACGGCCTCCGAACAGGCGCACGGCGGTGTGCTCATGCGGCCGATGGACGTCATGGGGAAGGGGAGCATGGCGATCCTCGCCGACCGGGCCGGCGTGCCGTTCGGCATCTGGCAGCCCGGCCGGCGGGCGGGCCTGGACCTGGCCGGGGAGCCCGGATCGCTGTGCTGGGTCGAGCTGTACACACCGGACGTCCCCGCCGCCGCCGCGTACTACCGGGCCGTGCTCGGCCTGGAGACCTCGGCCGTCCCCTTCCCGGGCGGCACGTACACCTGTGTCAACCCGGCCGGCCAGGCGGAGGACGGCATGTTCGGCGGGCTCGTCCCGACGTCCGGCGGTCCGGCCGGGGCGGAGCCGGGCTGGTTGCCGTACTTCGAGGTGCCCGACGCGGACGCCGCGGTCACCGGGGCCGAGGAGCTGGGCGGTACGGTGCGCGCGCCGGCCACGGACGTCGAGGGCGTCGGACGCGTCGCCCGGCTCGCCGACCCGTACGGCGCCCGGTTCGCGGTGATCAGAACCGCGCCGCAGGGGGCATAGGCCGCGCACGGCCGCACCGCCTCACGCGGGCGTGACGCACCGCCCCGCATGCCGTCCGGACCGACGGCGGCGACGTGCCGGGCCCGCCCGGCACCCGCGGGACTGCCGGGCCGCGGGCAGCCCCGCGCCGGCCCGGAGGGCGGCCGCCCGCCCGTGATCCGCCGGTGCGCGCCGCAGCCCGCCCGCCTGCTCGGCCTGCGGGGGCCGCTGTCACTCGTGGCCCTCGTGCGGGTCGTACCCCGGGATCGTCCCGTCCGTCTTCCTCACCAGGAACAGCCCCACCATGCCCATGTCCGAGTGGCTCTGCACATGGCAGTGGTACATCCACGCCCCGGCGCCCACCCCCTCGCCCGCGATCACCTGGAAGCCGAAGGAGTCCGCCGGCCCGGTGATCTTGTTGTCGATGACCTGACTGGGGTCCTCCGGCCCGGTGAGCAGGCCCGTGCGGTTGTCGGCCCAGCGGTGACCGTGCAGGTGGAAGGTGTGGTAGTACTCGCCGTGCGTGATCACCACGAACTCGACCCGGTCGCCCACGGTGGCCTCGAAGTCCGGGCCCGAGTGCGCGGGTCGGTTGTTGATGAGCATGTCGTTGAAGACGACGGTGTGCGTGCGGTCCGGCAGGACGTCGCCCTTGCGGCGGACGATCACCGCGCCGAACAGGCCCTTGCGGATGCCGCCGGTGCCGTGTTCGGTGCCCACCACGTGGTCGTGGTAGTGCCAGTAGCCCGCGCTGCCCGCCCGCCAGGTGCCGTCCTTGCGGCGGCCGGGCGCGTGGGTGCGCCAGGTGTAGGTGCGGGTGCCGCCCGGCTCGACGTCGCTCTTGTTCAGCCTCGTCCCGTCGCTGGAGACCTCGTAGTCCAGGCCGTGGACGTGCAGGCTCACCGGCACGTCCATCGTGTTCTCCAGCTCGATGTGGACGGTGTCGCCCTCGTTGAGCTCGATCAGCGGGCCGGGGACCGTCGCCCCGCCCTTCTCCAGGCCGTAGCCCATCTGCCCGTCGGGCAGCTTCTCGGCGTACAGCTTCAGGTGCCTGACCTCGCCCCCGGCCGGGGCGGTCCGCACCGTGCCACCGGTCGCGGCGCCCGCGGGGCCGGCCGGCCCCGGGGCCAGCGACAACGATGTGGCGACGGCCGCGCCGCCCAGCAGCACCCGCCGGTTGAAGCCGCGTCTGTCCATGCCGAACTCCCCACGCTGGTACGGAACGTGCCGGGACGTAGCTGTGATGAGCCTGTGAGACGGTAGCGAGCGCAGACCCGTTTATCCACACTCAGGACAAAGTTTGTGGCACCACGGTCATACCTATTGGCGAACCATGCAAAGAGGTCTAGCTTCCTTGGCGCTGTTGCTGTTGCCGCTGCCGCGACCGAGGGAGGAGTGGGTGACCGCATGCGCTTCACACCGCGTCACGAGCCCCTGCACCTACGAGGATTGAGCGCACGAAGCACCACACACGCCGAAGGCCCCGTGAGGACCGGTGGCACCGGGAACGCCGGAGGCGGGAGGAGACGGGTCTGGGCGGCCTCCCTGGCCGCCGGCGCGGTGGCCGCCGGGCTGCTGTCGGGTCCCGCCGCCAGTGCGCGACCGGCTCCCGATCCGGCCCTGACAACGATGTCGATCACCTCGCCGCCGGGGGGCGCGAACGTCCGCGTCCTGATCTTCCACGGGTCGGCCGCGCCCGGCGACGAGTCACCGCTCGTCAACGCCGGCATCGAGGCGATCGAGCGGATCGGCCTGTCCGGCCCGGCGGGGCAGCGCTTCCGGGTGGAGGCCACGGACGACGCCTCCGTCTTCACCGACGACCGCAGGCTCAGCCGGTACAACGCGATCGTGTTCCCGACCGGCGGCGGCGATGTGCTCGACCCGGACCAGGAGGCCGGCCTGGAGGCGTACATGGAGGCCGGCGGCGGTTTCGTCGGCATCCACGACGCGGCGCGCGCCGAGCCGTACTCCGACTGGTTCACCGGGCTCGTCGGCGCCCGCCCGGCCGCCTCCAGCCCGGCGGAGGTCCAGCGGGCCACCGTCGAGGTCGGCGACCGGCTGCACCCCGCCACCAAGGACCTGCCGGTGCAGTGGAAACGGCCGGACAAGTGGCTGAACTGGGTGAAGAACCCCTCGGGCGAGGTGCACACCGTGGCACGGGTGCGCGAGTCGACGTACCGGCCCGGTACGAGCGCCAACGGCTGGGACCATCCGGTCAGCTGGTGCCGGGACTACGACGGCGGGCGTTCCTTCTACACGGGCATGGGCGGCACGGTGTCGTCGTACGACGAGACCGACTTCCGCGAGCACCTGCGCGGGGCGCTGCTGTGGACCACCCGCCTGGTGCAGGCCGACTGCAAGGCCACCATCAGCGGCAACTACAAGGCGGAGCGGCTCACCCAGCCCAACCAGCCCGGGCAGAACGACCAGATCGGCGAGCCGCACGGCCTGGTCACCGCCCCCGACGGCCGGGTGTTCTACATCGGCCGGGGCGGCGCGGACGCCTCCCGGCCCGTCGTCACCGACTGGAACGACCCCGACGTCGGCAAGGGCAAGGGCCAGATCCACGTCTACGACCCGAGGACGAAGAAGGTCTCGCTCGCGGGCGAGCTGACGGTCTTCGGCAACAAGGGCGGCGGCGACGAGCTGGTCAAGGTCGAGGAGGGGCTGCTCGGCATCGAACTGGACCCGCGGTTCGAGGAGAACGGGTGGGTGTACCTGCACTACACACCCCACTCCCGGATCAACCGCGACACGCACATGGCCGAGCGGCGCGTCTCCCGCTTCACCTTCGACGAGGCCACGGGCAGACTGGACCTGGGCAGCGAGAAGGTGCTGCTGAAGTGGCCGGTGCAGATCCACAGCTGCTGCCACGCCGGCGGCGGGATGGCCTGGGACTCCAAGGGCAACCTGTACATCGCCACCGGTGACAACAACTCCAGCGGCTTCAGCGACGGTTACTCGGGAAACAACCCGCAGCCGAACTTCAAGGGCGTGTCCTTCGCGGACGCCCGCCGCACCGCCGGCAACACCAACAACCTCAACGGCAAGATCCTGCGCATCCACCCGGAGCCGGACGGGACGTACACGATCCCCGAGGGCAACCTCTTCACCGGCAAGGAGACCGACGAGGGCGGCGGCAAGACGCGCGGCGAGATCTACGTGATGGGCGTGCGCAACCCGGCGCGCATCTTCGTCGACAAGTCGACCGACATCCTCTACGCGGGCTGGGTCGGTCCGGACGCGAGCAGCCCGTCGCCGGTCTGGGGTCCGGCCAAGTACGACCAGTTCGCCGTCATCACCGCGGCGAGCAACCGGGGCTGGCCGTACTGCATGGGCAACAAGCAGCCCTACCGGGACCGCAACCTGCCCGATCCGTCACAGCCGCTGGGCTGGTACGACTGCGACCACCCGAGGAACGAGTCGCCGAACAACGACGGCCTGGTCGAGCTGCCGCCGGTGACCGGGAACAACATCTGGTACGCGCCGGACGGCGGCGGACCCGACTTCCCGCGCGACGCGAACGGCGTCCCGTCGTACGAGAAGGGGGAGGCCACCTACCGGCTGCCGTGGCTCAAGGGCGGCGGCCAGGCCGCGATGAACGGCCCGGTCTACCGGTTCGACGCCGCCGGCGACAGCGCGGTCAAGTGGCCGGCGTACTGGGACGGCAAGTGGTTCGTCGGCGACTTCTACGACGCCGACCAGCCGCGCAACGCGGTGGTGATGGACCCCGGGACGCAGGGTGACGGCGGGGTGCCGGTGCACGCGGAGTCGCTGAAGAGGATCGTGCCGGTCGGCAACGACGGCATCAAGAACCTCATGGACTGGAAGTTCGGTCCGGACGGCGCGCTGTACGTCCTCGACTACGGGCGCGGCTTCTTCACCTCGGACTCCAAGTCGGCCCTGTGGCGGATCACGTACACGGGCGGCGGGCCGACCCCGTCCGCCGACCGGCTGGCGAGGAGGACGCAGTGACACGGCACCGGAGGATGTGGGCCGCCCTGCTGGCGGGCCTGCTCATGATGCTCGGCCTGCAGACGACGTCCGCGGCCGGGCAGCCGAGAACCGCGGGAGCCGCCGCGGCCGCCGCCGAACAGGTCCTCACCTGGACCGCCGGCGACGACATCACCCGGTACACGTCGGCGCCCCGGACGGCGGTGGCGGGACCGGCGACGATCGTCTTCGAGAACAGCGAGGCGACCGGCAACACCACCGGCATGCCCCACACGCTGACGTTCGTGACCAACGACCCCGAGTACAACAGCGACGTCCAGCTCAACATCCTGGCCAGCCCCTTCGACGACCAGGGCGGCCGCCACACCGCCCAGGTCACCCTCTCCCCCGGCCGCTACCTCTACCACTGCACGATCCCCGGCCACGGGGAGATGAAGGGCGTCCTGGAGGTGACCGGGGGCGGCGGCGAGGACACGACCGCGCCCGAGACGTCCGCGGTCGTCACCGGCACGCGCAACTCCGAGGGGGCGTACGTCGGTTCGGCGAGCGTCGCGATCTCCGCCACCGATACGGGCGGGTCCGGCGTCGAGAGGATCGAGTACGCGCTCGGCGCCGACGGCGCCTGGCAGCCGTACACCACGCCGGTCGTCGTCGACCAGGTCGGTGACCACACGGTCCGCTACCGCGCCTTCGACAAGGCGGGCAACGCGGCGGCCGAGAAGAGCGTCGCCTTCACCGTCGTCGCGCCGCCGACGGACGACACCACCGCACCGGAGACGTCGGCGACGGTGAGCGGCGAACGGAACGCGGACGGGGCGTACGTCGGCATGGCGACGGTCACCGTCACCGCCTCCGACACCGGGTCCGGCGTCAACACCGTCGAGTACGCGCTCGGCGCCGACGGCGCCTGGCAGCCGTACACCACGCCCGTGATGGTGCACCAGGCGGGCAGCCACACCGTGCGCTACCGCGCCACCGACAAGGCGGGCAACGCGGCGGCGGAGAAGAGCGTCGCCTTCACCGTCGTGGCCACTCCCCCGCAGGACACGACGCCGCCGGTGACGGGCGCGACCGTCGAGGGCACCAGGAACTCCGACGGAGCGTACGTCGGCACTGCCAAGGTGACCGTCAGCGCGACGGACGAGGGCGGGTCCGGCGTCGAGAGGATCGAGTACTCGCTCGACGGCGGCCCCTACCTGGCGTACACCGCGCCCGTGGTCGTCGACCGGGCGGGCGCCCACACGGTGGTGTACCGGGCGAGCGACAAGGCGGGCAACACCTCCGCGCCGCGGACCGTGAGCTTCACGGTGGTGGCGGGCGGCGGGGTGCCGGCGCCGAACTGCCCGGAGTACGACGAGCGGCTGACGGTGATCGTCGGCACGGTCGACTCGGGCGTGCCGAACCGGGTGACGAACAACCGGTGCCGGATCGGCGAACTGATCGAGGACGAGAAGGAGTGGACGTCCCAGGCGCTGTTCCTCAAGCACGTCGAGACCGTCCTGGACGCGCTACTGAAGGAAGGGGTGGTCGACCAGCGCGAGTACAACCGCATCCAGCGGGCCGCCCGCCAGTCCGGGATCGGCAAGCCGGGCCGGACCGAGGGCTACCGCAAGATCTTCGACGGCACCGCGGAGTCCCTCGCCAGGTGGGAGCAGGTGGGCGGCGGTTCGTTCGCCCTGAACCCGGACGGGTCGCTCACCTCCGGCACCACCGAGCCCGGCCTGGGCATGCTGTGGTTCCCCGAACGCAAGTACGGCGACTTCTCGCTCCGGCTCCAGTGGCGCGACGACGCCCCGGGCACCGGCAACGCCAACTCCGGCGTGTTCGTGCGCTTCCCGTGGGTCCACGGCCACCCGGAGGAGCCCCGGCCGGAGTGGGCCGCCATCAAGTACGGGCACGAAGTGCAGGTGTTCGACAGCCCCGGTGGCGACATGTACAAGACGGGCTCCGTCTACGGCTTCGACCGGGTGGGGCTCGCCGGGGCCGGGGTGACGGAGAAGGGCACCTGGAACGACTACGAGATCCGCGTGGTCGGCCAGCACTACTCCGTCTACCGCAACGGCGTGCTGATCAACGAGTTCGACAACATCGGCGGCCAGGAGTTCTCCCCGCCGCGCTCGGACGACCCGGGCACGGACGGGCGGCGCTTCGCCTCCGGTTACATCGGGCTGCAGGTCCACGGCACGACGGACGTGGTGTCGTACCGGGACATCCGGATCAGGGAGCTGTAGGCCGCCGCGCCCGGCCTCCCCGCCCGGCTCGGCCGTACCCGCCCGGATTCGCCCGGCGTCCTCGGACACTCGGGCGGGTACGGGCGGTCGGCGGGCCCGTGGCCGGGTTCGTCCCCGGCGGCCGGCTCCGGCAGGCGGCCGGGGAGCGGGCGCGTTCGCCCCTGCCCGCGTGCGCGCCGCCGAGTGCGGTGAGGCGCGTGGACAGGGGCGCGGGGCGGAGGTCCCGGTGGGCGCCCGCCCCCGTCCCGGCGCGGGGGCTGTCCTCCGTTTTCCGGTGGAGCGGCGGCCGGGGCTCCGGCCGCGCCGGAGCTTCGCACGTCAGGGCCTCAAGGCTTCAGCAGCACCTTGACCGCGCCGTTCCGCTTCTTCTGGAACATCTGGTACGCGTGCGGCGCCTCGCTGAGCGGCACCCGGTGGGTGGCGAAGTCGTCCACGCCCAGGGGGTCCTCGTCGGTGAGGTAGGGAAGGATGTCGTCGCTCCAGCGGCGGACGTTGGCCTGCCCCATGCGCAGCTGGATCTGCTTGTCGAACAGGGTGAGCATCGGCATCGGGTCGGCCATGCCGCCGTAGACGCCGGACAGCGAGATGGTGCCGCCGCGCCGTACGAGGTCGATGGCGGTGTAGAGGGCGGCGAGCCGGTCGACGCTGAAGCGTTCCGCGAGCGGGGCGCCGATGGAGCGGGGCAGCATCGCGGACGCCTGCTGGGCCAGTTTGGCGGCGGCGCTGCCGTGGGCCTCGGTGCCGACGGCGTCGATCACGGCGTCGGGGCCGCGCCCGTCGGTCTCGTCGCGGATCGCGGCGACCAGTTCCTTCTCGTTGTCGAAGGCCCTGAGGTCGTACGTCTCCACGCCCCGCTCGCGCGCCCGGCGCAGTCGTTCGGTGACCAGGTCCACGCCGAACACCCGTCCGGCGCCCGTGATCTGGGCGACCCGGCAGGCCATGTCGCCGATGGGGCCGAGTCCGAGCACGGCGACGCTGCCGCCCCGCGGGACATCGGCGTAGGCGACGGCCTGCCAGGCGGTGGGCAGGACGTCGGAGAGGTACACGAACCGGTCGTCGGGCGGCCCGTCCGGCACCTTGATCGGGCCGTACTGCGCCTGCGGGACGCGCAGGTACTCGGCCTGCCCGCCCGGCACCGCGCCGTACAGGCGGGTGTAGCCGAACAGGGGGGCGCCCATGTTCTCGGCGGTGACCTGGGTGGTCTCGCACTGGGTCGGCAGCCCGGTGCCGCACATGAAGCAGTGGCCGCACGCGATCTGGAACGGGACGACGACCCGGTCGCCCGGCTTGAGGTTCGGCACCTCGGCACCGACCTCCTCGACGATGCCCATGGGCTCGTGGCCGAGGATGTCGCCCGGAGTCATGAACGGGGTGAGCACCTCGTACAGGTGCAGGTCGGAACCGCACAGTCCGGTGGATGTGACCCGGATGATCGCATCGGTCGGTTCCTGGATCTTCGGGTCGGGCACGTCCTCGACCCGTACGTCCCGCTTGCCCTGCCAGGTCACTGCCTTCATCGCCTCGCGCTCCCTCCGTCGCCGTGCGCGTCGCTCCTGGGGTGGCCGCCGAGTACCCGGGGGCCACCCGGCCGAACCACCGGCCGTCCGATGGGGCCGATCAGCGGAAGCGGTATGCGTGATCACGAACAGTCTGGTATGGCCAGGAACGCACCGATAAGCGCACAATCGATGGCACAGGACGGCGGGCGGGTGGTGGGGATGCGACGAACGGCGCGCAACCGGCGGGGTCCGGTACTGGCGCTGGCGGCGGCGATGGCGCTGTCCCTGGCGGCCGGCTGCACGGCGGGGCCCGGTCCGGACGAGGACCGGTCCCGCCGCACGTCGCCGACGCCCCCGGGCGGGACCGCCTCCGTACTCGCCGTGAAGATCGACAACGCGCCCGCGGCCCGGCCGCAGACGGGCCTGGAGGCCGCCGACGTCGTCTACGCGGAACCGGTCGAGGGTGGGCTGAGCCGGCTGATGGCGGTGTACGCGACACAGCTACCGAAGGCCGTCGGGCCGGTGCGCAGCGCCCGCGAGTCCGACCTGGAGCTGCTGCGCCAGTTCGACCGGCCGACGCTCGCCTTCTCGGGCGCGCAGAGCAAGCTGCTGCCGCTGATCGACCGGGCGCCGCTGCTGGCGAAGCCCCCCGGGGAGGCCCCCGGCGCCTACCTCCGCAGTCCCGAGCGGTCCGCCCCGCACGACCTCTACCTGCGCCCCGGCGGACTGATGCCCTCGGCACCCGGCGCCAACGCCCTGACGACCGGGTTCCGCTACGGCGCGGCGCCGGCCGGCGGTACGGCCGAGGCCTCGCACACGGTGCGCTACCCGGCGGCCCGCTTCACCTTCACCTGGTCCGCGCGGCGTGCGGGCTGGCTGGTCGCGATGGACGGAGCGCCCGCCGTCACGGCCGGCGGCGGGCGACTGGCGCCCGGGACCGTGGTCGTGCAGTACGTGAGACAGCGCGACTCCGCCTACCGCGACTTCCTCGGGAACACCACGCCGTACGTGGAGACGGTGGGCGCCGGGCGGGCCCGGGTGCTGCGGGACGGCAGGGCGCACGAGGTGCGCTGGAAGCGCGGGTCGGCCGGGGAGGGCACCCGGTTCACGACGGCGGACGGCACGCCGGTGAACTTCGCCCGGGGCCAGGTGTGGGTGGTGTTCGCGCGGGCCTCGTGACCGGTGGCGGCACCCCTGGCCGGTGCCCGGGCCGTCCGCGTCAGCGCCGCGCCGTCACCGGCTCCCCCGGATTGCGCAGGCCCTCCGCCGCGTCCGCGACCCGGCGGATCAGGTCGAAGAAGAGCTCCTGCTCCTTCGCGGAGAGCGGGGCGAGGAAGACCTGGTTCATCCGGGCCGTGCGCACGGTCAGCTTGCGGTGGGTGCGCTGCCCCTCGTCCGTCAGGCGCAGCAGGAAGCGGCGGCCGTCCTGCGGGTCGCGGACCTTGTCGAGCAGTCCGCGGCGGCCGAGCCGGCTGATCACCTCGGCGATCGTGGAGCGGTCGAGCCCCACCCGCTCCCCCACCGTGCGCTGGTCGAGGCCGGGTTCGGCGACGAGCGCGTTGAGGACCGCGAACTGCGGCGAGGTGATCTCCTCGGAGACCATCGTGTTCCACAGCAGGTAGTGCGCCTGCTGGAGCCGCCGGGCCAGGTGCCCGGGGTGGCTGGTGAGGTCCACCGCGGCCATGTGCGCTCCCGTGATCGCGTTCGTTGGTGCACTGACGATACCTCTTGGAAGGGAAGCTGTCTGCGCGCACAACCGGGCATGGCGATCGCATTTATCCAGCTCTTGACGGTACGGCTCTCCGATGGCAGCGTGTGGGCAACCTCGCTGAAATACTCAGTGCCCTGACTATCTGGGATTCTCCCTCCCTCGGGGCGCTGGCGGAGAGATGGGGCTTCTCGGATGGACAAGGTGGTGGCCACGGCCGGGGAGGCGGTGGCCGATGTACCGGACGGCGCGTCGCTGGCGGTGGGCGGTTTCGGGCTGAGCGGTGTGCCGAACGTGCTGATCCAGGCGCTGTACGAGCGCGGGGTGGGCGGCCTGTCGGTGGTGTCGAACAACTGCGGGGCGATGGAGTCGGGGCTGGCGGTGCTGCTGGCCGCGGGCCGGATCGCGCGGGTGACCGGTTCCTACATCGGCGCGAACAAGGAGTTCGCCCGGCAGTACCTGGCCGGGGAGCTGGAGGTGGAGCTGATCCCGCAGGGCACGCTGGCGGAGCGGCTGCGGGCCGGCGGCGCCGGCATCCCCGCCTTCTACACCCCGGCCGGGGTGGGCACGCAGGTCGCCGAGGGCGGGCTGCCCTGGCGCTACGACGGCGAGGGCGGCGTGGCGCTGGCCTCGCCGCCGAAGGAGGTGCGGGAGTTCGACGGCACCGAGTACGTGCTGGAGCGGGGCATCCGCACCGACTTCGCGCTGGTGCGGGCGGCGAAGGGCGACCGGCACGGCAACCTCGTCTTCAACAAGTCCGCCCGGAACTTCAACCCGCTGGCCGCGATGGCCGGCAAGGTCACGATCGCCGAGGTGGAGGAGCTGATCGAACCCGGCGGGATCGACCCGGACGCGGTGCACCTGCCGGGGATCTTCGTGCAGCGGGTGGTGGCGCTGACCCCGGAGCAGGCGGCGCACAAGCTGATCGAGAAGCGGACGGTGAGTTCCTGATGGCCTGGACACGCGAGGAGATGGCCGCACGCGCGGCCCGGGAGCTGCGCGACGGCCAGTACGTCAACCTCGGCATCGGCCTGCCGACGCTGATCCCCAACCACCTCCCGGCAGGCGTGGAGGTCACCCTGGAGTCGGAGAACGGCATCCTGGGCACCGGCCCCTACCCCACCGAGGAGCAGGTCGACCCGGACCTGATCAACGCGGGCAAGGAGACCGTCACGGTCCTGCCCGGGGCCTCCTTCTTCGACTCGGCGCTCTCCTTCGGGATGATCCGCGGCGGCCACATCGACGTCGCGGTGCTGGGCGCCATGCAGGTCTCCGCCCGCGGCGACCTGGCCAACTGGGCCGTGCCGGGGAAGATGGTCACCGGCATCGGCGGCGCGATGGACCTCGTCCACGGCGCCCGCACGGTCATCGTCGTGATGACCCACACCGCCAAGGACGGTTCACCGAAGATCGTCGCCGAGTGCTCGCTGCCGCTCACCGGCAAGGCGTGCGTGGACCGGATCATCACCGACCTCGGCGTCCTGGACGTCACCGACGGCGGACTCGTCCTCGCCGAGACCGCCCCGGGCGTGACCGCCGAGGAGATCATCGCCAGGACCGGCGCCGAAGTCCGCATCCCCCAGGAGGTCCGGTCATGAAGGACGTCTACCTCGTCGACGCGGTCCGCACCCCGATCGGCAAGTACAACGGCGCCCTCGCGGGCGTGCGCCCCGACGACCTGGCCGCGCACGCGATCCGCGAACTGCTCGCCCGCACCCCCGGCCTGGACCCGGCCCGGATCGAGGACGTGTACTTCGGCAACGCCAACGGCGCCGGCGAGGAGAACCGCAACGTCGGCCGCATGGCCGCCCTCCTCGCGGGGCTTCCCACCTCCGTGCCGGGCGTCACCGTCAACCGGCTGTGCGCCTCCGGCCTGGAGGCGGTGATCCAGGCGGCCCGCGCCATCGCCGTCGGGGACGCCTCCCTCGCCGTCGCGGGCGGGGTGGAGTCGATGACCCGCGCCCCCTACGTGCTGCCCAAGAGCGACAGGCCGTTCCCGGCCGGGCACACCGAGCTGTACTCCACCACCCTGGGCTGGCGCATGGTCAACCCGAGGATGGAACCGCAGTGGACCATCCCGCTGGGCGAGTCCGCCGAGCTCATCGCGGACAAGCACAAGATCACCCGTGAGCAGCAGGACGAATTCGCCCTCGCCAGCCACCACAAGGCCGCGCGCGCCCGGGCCGAGGGCCTGTTCGACGCCGAGCTCGCCCCGGTGACCGTCCCGCGGCGCAAGGGCGAGCCCCTCCTCCTCAGCGCCGACGAGAGCGTCCGCGCGGACGCCTCCCTGGAGGCGATGGCCAAGCTGAAGCCGTCCTTCCGCAAGGACGGGGGCACGGTGACGGCGGGCAACGCCTCCCCGCTCAACGACGGCGCCGCCGCCCTGCTCCTGGCCGACGAGGAAGGCCTGAGGGCCACCGGCCGCGAACCGCTCGCCCGCGTCTCGGCGACCGGCGTGTCCGCGACCGACCCGCACTACTTCGGCCTCGCCCCCGTCGAGGCGGTCAACCGGGCGCTGGCCAAGGCGGGCCGGACCTTCGCCGACCTGGACGTACTGGAGCTGAACGAGGCCTTCGCCGCCCAGGTGCTCGGCTGCGTCGCCGAGTGGCCGGAGTTCGACCCCGCGATCCTCAACCCCCAGGGCGGCGCCATCGCCCTCGGCCACCCGCTGGGCGCCTCCGGTGCCCGGCTGGCCGGCACCCTCGCCCACCAGCTCGCCCGCAAGGGATCCGGCACCGGCGTCGCCACCCTCTGCATCGGCGTCGGCCAGGGCCTCGCCCTCGTCCTCGAACGCTAGTGCCGTGACGGGCGGAGGCCGCCCGTCACGGCACCAGGTCCCCGAACGCCAGGAAGCGCACAGGAATCCCCATGACACTCACCCAGCAGGACATCGACGCGGAGATCGCGGCCGAGCACGCCGCGTACGAGAAGCGGGTCGCCGACGGCGCCCCCGTCGAGCACCACCCGCGCCGCGACTACGCCCCCTACCGCTCCTCGGTGCTGCGCCACCCCAAGCAGCCGCCCGTCGCCATCGACGTCACCAAGGACCCGGAGCTGGTGGAGCTGTCCTCCCCCGCCTTCGGGGAGCGGGACATCACCGAGATCGACAACGACCTCACCCGGCAGCACCCCGGCGAGCCGATCGGCGAGCGCATCACCGTCTCCGGCCGGTTGCTGGACCGCGACGGAAAGCCCGTGCGCGGCCAGCTCGTGGAGATCTGGCAGGCCAACTCGGCGGGCCGCTACGCCCACCAGCGCGAGCAGCACGACGCCCCGCTGGACCCGAACTTCACCGGCGTGGGCCGCACCCTCACCGACGACGACGGCTTCTACCGGTTCACCACCATCCAGCCCGGCCCCTACCCGTGGCGCAACCACGTCAACGCCTGGCGCCCGGCCCACATCCACTTCTCGGTCTTCGGCTCGGCGTTCACCCAGCGGCTGGTGACGCAGATGTACTTCCCGAACGACCCGCTGTTCCCGTACGACCCGATCCTGCAGTCGGTGACGGACGACGCCGCCCGGCAGCGGCTGGTGGCCACGTACGACCACAGCCTGTCGGTGCCGGAGTTCTCCCTCGGCTACCACTGGGACATCGTGCTCGACGGCCCACGGGCCACCTGGATGGAAGAAGGACGCTGACCCGCCATGACGAAGATCGACACGAGCAGCCCCGAGAACGTGCTGCCCACGCCGTCGCACACGGTCGGCCCGTTCTACGGGTACGCGCTGCCCTTCCGCGGCGGCGAGGAGATCGCGCCCCTCGGCCACCCCGGGACGATCACCGTGCACGGGTACGTGTACGACGGTGAGGGCAAGCCCCTGCCGGACGCGCTGCTGGAGGTGTGGGGACCGGACCCGGACGGCAACCTGCCCACGGCGGACGGCTCGATGCGCCGGGACCCGGCCACGGGCGGCTTCCTGGGGCGCAACGGCGTGGAGTTCACCGGGTTCGGGCGCATCCAGACCGACGCCGACGGCCACTGGTACGCGCGGACGCTGCGCCCGGGGGCACGCGGCGCGAACGCCCCGTACCTGAGCCTGTGCGTCTTCGCGCGCGGTCTGCTGGTGCACCTGTTCACCCGGATCTACCTGCCCGGCGACGACGCGGCGCTCGCCGCCGACCCGCTGCTGTCGCGGGTGGAGGACGGGCGGCGCGGCACGCTGATCGCCACCGACGAGGGCAACGGCACGTACCGTTTCGACGTCCGCCTCCAGGGCGAGGGCGAGACGGTCTTCCTGGAGTTCCAGTGACAGCAGAGGCATCGGAGGGAAGCCTGCTCGCCCCCGGGTGGGCGGGCTCCCCGGCCGCCGACGCCACCGGCGACACCGCGTACCTGCGGGCGCTGCTGGAGGCGGAGGCGGCCCTCACCCGCGCCCAGGCCGCGCTCGGCCTCGCCCCGGCCGAGGCGGCGGCGGCGGTGGGCGAGGCGGCCGACCCGGCCCGCTTCGACGTCGCCTCGCTCGCCGAGCGGGCCCGCGGCGGCGGCAACCCGGTGATCCCGCTCGTCGCGGACCTGACGAAGGCGGTCGGCGAGGAGTACGGACCGTACGTCCACCGGGGCGCGACCAGCCAGGACATCCTGGACACGGCGGCGATGCTGGTCGCCGCGCGCGCCTTGGACCTCGTCCTGGCCGACCTGGGCCGTACCGAGCGGGCGCTGGGCCGGCTGGCGGCCGGGCACCGCGACACCGCGATGCCGGGGCGGACGCTCACCCAGCACGCCGTACCGACGACGTTCGGGCTGAAGGCCGCCGGATGGCGCTCGCTCGTGCTCGACGCCCGCGACCGGGTCGCCGCCGTGCGCGGCGGCCTGCCCGCCCAGCTCGGCGGGGCTGCGGGCACGCTGGCGGCCTTCGGGGCGTACGGTGCCCCGGACCCGGCCGCGCTGCCGGCGGCGTACGCCCGCGAACTGGGCCTCGCCGCCCCGTCCTTGCCGTGGCACACCCTGCGCACGCCCGTCGCCGACCTCGCCGGGTGCCTGGCCTTCACCGCCGGGGCACTCGGCAAGATCGCCACGGATGTGCTGGTGCTGTCCCGCACCGAGGTCGGCGAGGTGGCCGAGGGCAGCGGCGGCGGTTCGTCGGCGATGCCGCACAAGGCCAACCCCGTGCGGTCCACGCTGATCGCGTCGGCGGCCCGGCGCGCACCGCAGCTCGCCGCCACGCTGTACGGCTCGCTGGCCGCCGAGGACGAGCGGCCGGCCGGCGCCTGGCACGCCGAGTGGGAGCCCCTGCGGGACCTGCTGCGGCTGACCGGCGGCGCCGCCCGGGACGCCGCCGAACTGGCCGAGGGGCTGCGGGTGCGGCCCGACGTCATGCGCGCCCACCTCGACCTCACCCACGGACTGGTCGTGTCCGAGCGGCTCTCCGCCGAACTGGCCCCCGTGCTGGGGCGGGCCCGCGCCAAAGCCCTGCTGACCGAACTCGCCCGGCGGGCCTTCGCCGAGGGCCGCGCCCTGGGCGACCTGCTCGCCGAGGAACCGGAGCTGAGGGACGCCGGCCTCGACCTCGACGGGCTCACCGACCCGTCCCGGTACACCGGCTGTGCCGCAGTTCTCACCGACCGCGCTCTGGAGCGACGTTGAACGACACCCTCCTCAACCACCGCGTCGAAGGCCCCGCTTCCGCTCCCCCGCTGCTGCTCGGACCCTCGCTCGGCACCTCCTGCGCCCTGTGGGACCCCGTGGCGCCCGAACTGTCCATCGGGCACCGGGTGATCCGCTGGGACCTGCCGGGCCACGGCGGATCCGCGGCGGACCTCGTCACCGCCGGCGCCACCGTCGGCGACCTCGCCGCTCTGGTGCTCGCGCTCGCCGACGCGCTCGGCGTGGAGCGGTTCGCCTACGCCGGGGTGTCGCTGGGCGGCGCGGTCGGGCTCCACCTGGCCCTGCACCACCCCCAGCGGGTGTCGTCGCTGGCGGTCATCTGCTCGTCGGCGCACTTCAACGGGGCGAAGCCGTGGCGGGAGCGGGCCGCGCTGGTGCGGCGCGAGGGGCTGGCCCGGCTCGCCGAGAGCGCGGACGACCGCTGGTTCACGCCCGGCTTCACCGTGCCGGAGCTGGTCCGGGACCACCGGGACGCCGACCCGGAGGCGTACGCCGCCTGCTGTGACGCGCTGGCCGCGTTCGACCTGCGCGACCGGCTCGGCGAGATCTCCGTGCCGACACTGCTGATCGCCGGCCGCGAGGACCCGGCCACGCCCCCGGCGCACCTGCGGGAGATCGCCGACGCGGTGCCGGGCGCCACCCTGGTGGAGATCCCCGGCGCCTCGCACCTGGCGCCCGCGGAGCGGCCGGAGGCCGTGCTGACCGCGCTGCGCGGCCACTTCGGTGAGGGTGCCGGGCAGGCGAAGCGGGGCATGGCGGTGCGGCGCGCGGTGCTGGGCGACGCCCACGTGGACCGGGCCCAGGCCCGTCAGACCCCGTTCACCGCCCGGTTCCAGGACTTCATCTCGCGCTACGCCTGGGGCGAGATCTGGACCGACGACACGCTCTCCCGCCGCGAACGCAGCATGATCACGCTGACGGCGCTGGTGGCGCACGGCCACTACGAGGAGCTGGCCATGCACGTGCGGGCGGCCCGGCGCAACGGGCTGACGCCCGAGGAGATCGGCGCGGTGCTGCTCCAGACCGCCGTGTACTGCGGTGTCCCGGCGGCGAACTCGGCGTTCGCCACGGCCCAGCGTGTGCTGGCGGCGGAGGAGGAGGAGCAAGGCGGCGCGGGATGACCCGCCGACCGTTCCGGACGGGGCACCGGGTGGGCGCGCCCCCGCCGTGAGCGGCGAGCCGCGTCCGGGTGGCGAGCCGCGTGGACGGGCGTCACCCCGGGCGGCGTCGCGTGGGTGCGGCTCCACCCCGGACGATGCGCCGCGTGGGCGTGCCGCCGTCCCGGGCGACGGGTCACAGCGGGGCGCCCACCGCGGTGAGGGCTTCCTCGGCCCGTGCCACCAGGCCGTCCGCGCCGCAGGACCGGGCCAGGGCCAGGCCCCGTTCCAGGTCGGCCGTCGAGCGGGCGGCGATGCCGTACTCGACGCGGGCCGCGGCGTGCTCGTACTGGCAGGGCGAGGCCTCCAGGTGGGCGACCGCCTGGGCGGCGAGCCGGACCGCGCGCTGCCCGGTCTCCAGGGCGGCGGCGCAGCGCAGGGCCTCGCCGATGGCGGTGTCCGTGCCGAAGCGCTCGGCCCGGCGGCGGGCGTCGGAGGCCAGCCGGGCGGCGCGGGCGGGGTCCTCGGCGGCGACGGCCCGGGCCAGGTCGACCGCCCACGGGGCCACCACCGGATTGTGGTGGCCGCGGGTGACCGCCGCCTTCTCCGCTGCCTCCAGTTCGCCGATGCCCTCCTCGGTGCGGCCCACCGCCAGCAGCAGCCGGCCGCGCACCGAGCGCGGGTCGGGCAGCACGATGGTGGAGGGGTACGGCGGGGCGAAGCCGTACCGCTCGGCGATCGACCAGGCCTCGTCGACACGGCCGCGGGCGAGCAGCGTGTCGATCAGGTTGCAGGTGGCGGACCAGTACAGGGGCAGGCCCCTGCCCACCCGTTCGGCCAGTCGCAGCGACTCGCGCAGGTCGGCCTCCGCCTCCGGCAGGCGGCCTCGCCGGCGGTGGCCGAGTCCCAGGTAGGCATGGGCGAGGGCGAGGTGGCCGCCGCTCCAGCCGGCGGACCGGTAGGCGCGCAGGGCGTCGGTGAAGAGGGCTTCGGCGCGGTCGAGGCGGTCGGTGTAGGCGTAGGAGCTGGCCAGCATCATCAGCAGCTCCAGGCCCCACTCGGTGTCGGTCCAGCCGAGGCCGGGGGCGAGGCGGCCGTTGACGAGGGCGCGGTCGCAGAACTCGACGACCTCCTCCGCGTTCTCGCCGTGGGTCATCGCGTCGAAGCCGCGCAGGATGAGCAGGGCCCGCTCGGCGTTGTCGCGGCCGGTGCAGGTGGCGGCGAGGGCGGCGAGGCGCGCGGAACGGTCCGGTGAGGCCGTCTCCCCGGCGTGGATTCCCTCCCACATGTACCGGACGGCCCGCAACCGCAGCCTGGCGGGCCCTTCGGGGAGCCGGGCGGCCTCCGTCCCGACCGTGCGGAGGGCCTCGTCGAGCTGGTTGTTGTGGGTCAGGGCCTGGGAGAGGCGGAAGACGGCGTCGACGCGTGCCGGCTCGTCCAGGCCCGGCATGGCCAGGGCGCTGCGCAGGTGGGCGATGGTGGTGGCGGGCGCGGTGAGCAGCGTGGCACAGCCCAGCTCGTAGAGCACGCGCGCGTGGATGTCGGGCGACGGCGGTTCGTCCAGGGCGCGTTCCAGGCAGCGGCGGGCCGCGTCGGGGGCGCCGACGGCGAGGTGTTCGCGGGCCGCCTCGCGCAGCTGCTCGACGATCTCCTGGTCGTCCTCGGGGTGGACCTGGATCAGATGGCGGGAGGCGGCCGCGGCGCCGAGGCCCAGGTCGGTGACGAGCTGGGCGGCGATGCCGTGCATGGCGCGGCGCAGCGCGTCCGGGATGGAGTGGTAGACGGCGCCGGCGATCAGCGGGTGCACGAACTCCAGCTCGCCGAGGACGGCCGGTCCGGTGGCGGGCTCGGGCTCGGTGAGGATGCGGGCGTCCCGGAGCAGTTCGGCGCAGCGGACGGCGTCGTCGCGGTCCATGGTGGCGAGCCGGGCGACCATGTCGACGGTGATGCCGGTGCCGAGGATGGCCGCCGCCCAGGCGAACCGGGTGGCGTCGATGCCGAGGTCCTCCAGGCGGGAGACGAGGCCGCCGCCGCGGGCGGCGCGGTTCAGGGCGCGTAATTCGCCGGCCTGGGCCTCGACCGGTTCCAGTTCGCTGTCCCGCACCTTGGCGAGGAGTTCGACGGTGTCGTACGGGTTGCCGCCGGTGACGGCCCACACCTCGCGGCAGAAGGGGGCGTCGGCGTGCGCGCCCAGCGTGGCGCGGGTGAGCCCGGCGGTCGCCTCCGGGCTGAGGGCGCTGAGCGTGGCCAGGGGGCGGGCCGCGGCGGCGACCGCCTCCAGGAGACGGGCGCTCCCGCCGCCGGCCTCGCCGGGCAGGCAGGCGATCACGACCAGGACGGGCAGGTCGTCCAGCCGCTCGGCGAACGCGGCGAGCCAGCGCAGGGTCTCCTGGTCGGCCCAGTGGACGTCGTCGAGGAGCAGCACCAGCGGATACTCCCGCCGGGCGAGCCGGCGCACGGCGCTGGCGAGGCCGTCGCAGACGCCCTGCGGGTCGGCCCGCCGCTCACCGGGGGCCGCTATGCCGAGGGCCGGGCCGACGATGTCGTACCGGTCGCCGAGGCACTCCCGCGCCTCCTCCGGGGACATCGTCACCAGGGCGGGCTGGAGCAGTTGCCGGACCACGTTGAAGGGGACGGACCGGAGGGTCTCGCCGCCGCGGGCCGACCACACCGTGCAGCCGGCGCGTTCGGCGATGCGCCGGACCTCGGCCAGCAGGGCGGTCTTGCCGAGTCCCGCCTCGCCCCGCAGCACCAGAACGGTGCCGGGCGAGGAGCGGTCCGCGCACAGGACGTCGACCGCCTGCGTGAGGACGGCGATCTCGTGGTCGCGCTCCCACAGGGAAGCCGAGGTGGCGGCCGTGGGCCGTACCTCCGTCATCCCGCTACCTCCCCAAGTCGCCCGAACGACGTACAGGCCTTGAGCGTAACCGCCCCGCGGACTGAGTGGAGAGCGGTCCGGGCAGGAGTTGCCGGGACGGGTGACATCGGATAAAGGCGGGCGCCGCGCGGGGCCCCTCACCGGCCGCGCCGCATTTCACGGCCGGTCAAAACCGGGGAGAGGGACGGAAGTTGGCGGAGAAGGGCGACCGGAAGGCGGGGCGGGTCCGGCCGGGCCCGCGGGACCGGCTCGACCGGGGCGGGGCGCGGGGCCGGCGGGCACTGGTCGCGGGCTCGGTGGGCAATCTCATCGAGTGGTACGAGTTCGGCGTCTACGGCTACTTCGCGACCGTCATCGCGGAGCGGTTCTTCACCCCCGAGGGCGGCGGCGGGGCCGAGGCCCTGGTGAAGACGTACGCCTCGTTCGCGCTGGCGTTCTTCTTCCGTCCCGTCGGCGCGGCGCTGTTCGGCCGGCTGGGCGACCGGGTGGGGCGCCGGCCGGTGCTGGTCCTGGTGATCTCGCTGATGACGGCCGCGACGGCGCTGATCGGCGCGCTGCCGACGTACGCGCAGGCCGGTGCCCTCGCGCCGTGGCTGCTGACCTTCCTGCGCATCCTGCAAGGGCTGTCGGCGGGCGGGGAGTTCGGGGGCGCGGTGTCGGTGATGACGGAGTTCGCCCCGCCGGGCAGGCGCGGGCTGTACGGGTCGTGGCAGTCGTTCACGGTGGCGCTCGGGCTGCTCGGCGGGGCGGGTGCGGCGGCCTTGCCGGCGACCGTGCTGACCGAGCGGCAGCTGGGCGAGTGGGGCTGGCGGCTGCCGTTCCTGCTGGCGCTGCCGCTGGGGCTGGGGGCGCTGTGGCTGCGGCTGCGGCTGGACGAGACGCCGGCCTTCCGCGAGGAGCGGGAGCGGGTGACGCCGCCCGCGCGGGAGGTGGCGGGGGCGATCGCGCTGGGCGCGGGGCGGATCATGGGATGGGCGGCGGCCGGGTACACCTTCCTGGTCGTCCTGCCGTCGTACTTGCAGAGCAGCCTGGACGCGAGCTTCCGGCAGGCGCTGCTCGCCACCGTCCTGGCCAACCTGGGGTTCGCGGTGACGATCGTCCCCGCGGGGCTGCTCAGCGACCGGGCCGGCCGGCGGCCGGTGATGCTGACGGGGGCGCTGCTCGTGGTGGTGTCGGCCCTTCCGCTGCTGGACGTCCTCCAGGATCCGGGTGCCTCGAACGCCGCGAAGGGGGCGGCGGTGTTCGCCGCCGGGGCCGTGGTGGGGCTGATGGCCGGGCCCGGGCCCGCGCTGCTGTCGGAGATGTTCCCGACGCGGGTGCGCTACACCGGGCTGGGGCTCTCCTACGCGCTGTCCAACGCGGTGTTCTCCGGGTGCGCGGGGCTCGTCATCACCGAGACGGTGGAGCGCACCGGGAACGTGGACGTTCCCGCGTACTACGCGGCGGCGGCCTGCGCGGTGAGCGCGCTCGCCCTGGCCGCCGCACCGGGGCGGGCGGGGCGCCGGGCGCGGGCCGCCGGCAAGAGGGAGAAGTGAACCCGACGAGGGCGACGAGGGCGACGAGGGTGAAGGGGCGACGAGGGCGACGAGGGTGAAGGGGCGACGGGAGCGACGAGGGTGAAGGGGTGACGGGATCGATGAGGGTGATCGGGCTGATGTCCGGTACGTCGTACGACGCCATCGACGCGGCGGCGGCCGATCTGCGCCTGGCCGGGGACTGCCTGGTGCTGGAGCCGCTCGGGACGGTGAGCGAGCGCTACGACGACGAGGTGCGCGAGGCGCTGGCCGCCGCGCTGCCGCCGGCCGGTGTGACGCTCGCCGACGTGTGCCGGCTCGACACCCGGATCGGGCGGGCGTTCGCCGCGGCGGCCGTCCGCGCCGACCGCGAACTGTGCTCCGGCCGGGCCGAGCTGGTCGCCTCGCACGGGCAGACCGTCTACCACTGGGTGGAGCGGGGACGGGTGCACGGCACCCTCCAGCTCGGGCAGCCGGCCTGGATTGCCGAGGCGACCGGGCTGCCCGTGGTCGCTGACTTCCGGCCGCGCGACGTCGCCGCCGGCGGGCAGGGCGCCCCCTTGGTCAGCCTGGTCGACCTGTTGTGGCTGCGCGGCCGGCCGGGCACGCCTGTCGCGCTGAACATCGGCGGGATCGCCAACCTCACCGCGCCGGACGGGACCGCCTTCGACACCGGGCCGGGCTGCGCGCTGATCGACGCGGCCGTGCGGGAGTACGCCGGCGGGCGGGCGGCGTACGACGTGGACGGGGCGCTGGCCGCCCGGGGCCGGGTGCACGGGCCGCTGCTGGAGCGGCTGCTCGCGGAGCCGTACTACGCGCTGCCCCCGCCCAAGACGACGGGCAAGGAGCTGTTCCACGCCGGTCGTCTGCGGGAGGCGCTGGCCGGATCGCAGGCGCTGCCCGCCGAGGACGTCGTCGCCACGCTGACCCTGCTCACCGCCCGCACGATCGCCGACGCCGTGCGGGCGGTCGGCGCCACGGAGGTGATCGCCTCGGGCGGCGGCACCCGCAATCCCGTACTGATGGACCTGCTCGGGCGGTCGCTGCCGGGGACGGTGCTGCGCACCTCCGACGAACTGGGGCTGCCGGCGCAGGCGAAGGAGGCGTACGCCTTCGCGGTCCTGGGGTTCTTGACGGCACACGGCCTGCCGGGCACCGAGCCGGCGAGCACCGGGGCACGGCACCCGAGCGTGCTGGGGTCGGTGACCCCGGGCCGGGACGGGCTCCGGCTGCCGCCGCCGGCACGGGAGCGGCCGGTGCGGCTGGTGCTGGGGTAGCCCGGGCGTCCGGTGGACGCGCCCGGCCGGACCACCTCGGGACCGGCCCTCTCATCGCGCTTTCACCGACGCCTCATACGGTGGGCCCATGACGCAGGTGACTCCTCCCGGGTGGTACCCCGACCCCGGGCAGACAAGTGACGGTCCCGCGACCGAGCGCTGGTGGGACGGCAAGGTGTGGACGGACCGGATCCGCCCCGCGGCGCCCGCCGCCGGCAGCCCGCCGCCGGCGGCGGCGGACGGAACGGGAACGCGGCCCGGGCAGCCGGCGCCCCCGGCCGCGGCCGGGCCCGGGCAGCCGGGAAACGGCGGGCAATCGGCCCGGCCGCCGGCCGACGAGGCGCAGCCCGGAGCCCCTGCGGCGACCGCGGCGCGGCCCGAGCCGTCGGCGCACACCGGACAGCCGACCCGGCCGCCGGCCGACGGGGCGCCGCCCCCGGCGCACCCGGAAGCGGCGGCTCCCCCCGGACTGCCTCCGTTCCCCGGACAACCTCCGTTCCCCGGACAGCCCGCGTTCCCCGGCTACCCGGCGTATCCGGCGCAGCCGCCGGCCGGCCGGCGGCGGGGGCTGCGCACCGGCATCGCCGCGGGTCTGGCCGCGGCCGTCCTCGCGAGCGTCGGCGTCGGCGTGTACGCCCTCGCCGACGGGGACGGCCGCAGCGACACCAGCGCGGGATCCCGGCAGCAGGACCGGGACCGCCCGGGCGGCCCCTTCGGGGACGGGGACGGCGGTGCGTCGCCGTCCCCGGACCCGTCCGATCCGCCGAGGGTCGACAGCGGGACGGTGACCGACGCGCTCAGCGGGATCAGCCTGCCGGTCCCGGACGGCTGGTACGGCCAGGAGATGCAGGTCGGCGCGCAGGTGACCTCGGACGACTCCTACCCGTGTCCCGGCGACACCTCCCAGTCCTGCACCAAGGGCGGCGCGTACTCGGCGCCCGCGATGCTGCTGGGCACCAAGGGCGGCACCGCCGAGGAGGTCGCCAAGGCGGACATCGCGGCGAACGCGGAGGAGTCCTACGGCAAGGGCTACGGCTCGATCACCTCGCACGAGGTGCTGGCCTCCGAGGCGGTGACCGTGGCCGGGCAGAAGGGTTACCTGGTGCGCTGGAAGGCGGTCACGAGCAAGGGTTCCGACGGCTTTGTCGAGTCGCTCGCCTTCCCCGCGCCGAAGAACCCCGAGCAGATCGTCGTCGTCCGCTTCGGCGTCGACGTCGGCGAGGGGCAGGGCGTGATCGACGAGATCACCAAGGGCATCGAGAAGGCGTCCGGCGGCGGCAGCGGGCAGGACGTCTGACCGCCTCCTCCCCCGCCCGGCCCGGTGACGGAACGGCCGGGCGGGGCGCCCCTCCGCTCAAGAGGCGTCCCACCCGGCCGGGGTGCGCGCCGCCCCCGTCCCCACGGGTCGGCGCGGCCAGGTCACCGTCCAGTCATCCCATGGACGGCGGCCCGGGTCCTCAGGTGAGGCCGAGTGCCGGCAGCACGGCGGCCTCCACGAAACGGACGAGGTAGTCCGCGTCGGCGTACTCGCCCTCCACGACGGGCCGTACCCGCAGGACGCCGAACATCTGCGCGGGCACGTACTCCAGCGCCGGATGGCCGGCCGGGACCTCGCCCCGCGCCACCCCGCGGTCCAGGATCTCCCGGAGCGCGGCGATCTCGGGCTCGACGAGCGCCTCCCGCAGGGCCTGCTGGAGTTCCGGGTCCTGCATGACGGCGTGCCCGAGGGCCTGGAGCAGCCGGGTGTCCTTGCCCGACCACTCGCCCGCGGCCCGGGCCGCCTGGCGCAGGTCCTCGGCGAGCGAGCCGGTGTCGATGCCGGCGAAGCGCACCCGGCGGTGGGAGCGCAGGGCCGCCGCCACGAACTGCGGCTTGGTCTTCCACTGCCGGTAGAGCGTGGACTTGCTGCACCGGGTGCTGGCGGCGACGCCCTCCATGGTGACGGCGTCGTACCCGCACTCCCGGATCTGTTCGAGGACCGCGTCGAAGAACTCCTGCTCACGCTCGGGCGTGATCTTGGAGCGGCGCGAGGCGACGACCGTGTCCGGTCGGTCCGCGGCCTGCGACGTCATCGGCTGCACTCCTCGCTCGGATCCGGTGGCCAAGGGCCCGTGCTCCACCTTGTCGTCCAGTGTGCCGCACGGCCATCGATACGCCAGTGTACCGGTACTCGGACGTATCGGTACACTGGCGTATCGGTACGGAAACGTATCGATGAGAACCGTCACCCTCCCGTACCGGCCGGCTCACCACCCATGAGCCCGGCAGACCCGGCGAGTCACCGGCTCCGCCGCACCACCGCACCACCGCACGCACCACCGTCAGCGAAAGGGCCGGGGGATGAACGCCCGCACCGAGCCTGCAGAAGCGGAGCCCGACGCGTCAGCGCGGCCACCGCTCGTCCGCGAGCTCCTGCTCGTCGCAGGACTGTTCCTTGTCTACAAGTGCGGCCGGCAACTGGCGGCCGGCCGCACCGGCGAGGCGTTCCGCAACGCCCGTCGCGTGTGGGACCTGGAACGCGCCCTGCGCCTGCCCGGCGAGGGCACGGTGCAGTCCCTGCTGCTGCACGGCGACGCCCTCGTGCACGTGGCGAACACCTACTACGCCACCGTCCACTTCCCGGCCACCGCGGCCTTCCTGGTCTGGCTCTACCTGCGGCGGCCGGCGCACTACGTCCGGGTCCGCCGGGTGCTGGCCGCGGTGACCGCCGCCGCGCTGGTGCTGCATCTGACGTTCCCGCTCGCCCCGCCGCGGATGCTGGCCGCGACTGGCCTGATCGACACCGCACGGGTCTACGGGCCCTCGGTCTACGGCCCGCCGCGAAGCGACCACCTGTCGAACCAGTTCGCGGCCATGCCGTCGCTGCACTTCGGCTGGGCGCTGATGCTGGCGATCGGGCTGATGGCCGCCACCCGGTCGCGGCTGCGCCCGCTGTGGCTGCTGCATCCGCTGCTCACCCTGCTGGTGATCGTGGGGACGGCGAACCACTACTGGCTCGACGCGATCGTGGCGGCGGCCCTGCTCGGCCTCGCGCTCGCGGTGATCCGTCCGCCTCACCGGAAGGCGGCCGTCACGGAGCGCCCCCGGCGCACGCCGCGGCCGGCCGCGGCGGGACGAGGGCGGAAGGCGCCGGTCACCGCCCCCGAACCCGCGCCGGCCGCCGTCCAGGAGTCCGCACCGGCCACCGCCGGGGACCCCCTGCCGGCCGCCACCCGCGCGCCCCTGCCGGCCTCGCCCTCCACCGGGCGGGCGGGTACGGCCGGGCGCAAGCTGCTCGGGGCTTCCCGATGAGCGCCGCGCTGCTCGCCGTCGTCCTCTCCCTCGTCTCCGCCGTCGCCTACGCCGCCGCGGCCGTCGCGCAGGAGCGGCTGGCGTCCCGGTCGGCGGGGGCGGGCACGCTGCGGTTGCTGGCCGACGGCGCGTGGTGGTGGTCGGTGGCGCTGAACGCGTCGGCCGCGCTGCTGCACGTCGTGGCGCTGAGGTACGGCCCGCTGACCGTGGTCCAGCCGCTCGGCGCGCTCACCCTGGTGGCCGCGGTGCCCATGGGGGCGCGGCTCGCGGGGCGGAAGGTGAGCGCGGTGGAGTGGCGTGGCACCGGCCTGACCCTGCTGGGGCTGGGCGCGTTGCTGGTCACCGCGTCCGGCCCCGCGCCCGGTGATGTGCTCGGCGTCTCCGAGGCGCTGGTGGTGGCGGGCGCGACCGCCGCGCTGGTCGGCGTGCTGTCGTGGCCGGGGTCCCGGCCGGGACTGCGGCACGCGACCGCGTCCGGAGCGGCCTCCGGGGTCGCGTCGGCGCTCGCCCAGACGGTGACGGTCGCCGCCACCGACCGTTCGGGCCCGCTGCTCAGCGTGCAGGTGAGCGGCGTGGCGCTGCTCGTCGCGGCCTTCGCGACCGGGGGGCTGCTGCTGTCGCAGACGGCGTACCGGGGCGGTCTGGGGGCACCGCTGGCGGTGGTGACCCTGGCCAATCCCGTCGCCGCCGCGGTGATCGGCCTCTCCCTGCTCGGCGAACGGCTCCGGGGCGGCCCCGTCGGCGTGCTGCTGGCTCTGGCCGGAGCGGCGCTGGCCGCCCGGGGCGTGCTCCTCCTCACCCGGGCCACCGCCGCCGGCCCGGACCGGGACCGGGCCGGCGCCGGGCGGCGGACCGGCGCCCCGCACCGGGACGGCCGGCCGGTGGCCGCCGTGCCCGCCCCGGAGCCCGGCCCCGTCCCATCGGCCGAACCGGCGCCGGCGCCCCGGCCCCCGCGGCGGGAGCCGGGGCACCTCACGCCCCTGTGACCGCTACTCGGTGACGATGGCCGGGTCGCTCACCCCCGGCCGCCCGTTCTCCACGTGCCCGGCGAAGCGGCGCAGGAAGGCCGGGTCCGCCTCCGACGTGACGGTCAGGTCGTACCAGCGCCGGCTCGCCGCGAGGTCGATCCGGCGCTTCAGGGTGGCGCCGGGGCGCACGGTGACGGTCGTGGCGCGGCCGCCGTAGGCGTCGGTCAGTCTCAGCCGGACCGTGCCGGTGCCGGCGTGGGTGAAGGTCAGTTCCACGTCGTCGCCGGTGTGCCGGGCGGTGACCTCCGGTCCGGTGGCCTTCCCGGTTCCCCTGAAGGCGCGCAGGAAGCCGTTGGGGCCGTGCACGGTCAGGTCGTGGACGCCCTTCGAGTAGGCCGGGTTCCAGGTGTCGGAGATCGTCTTGCCGGCCTCGGTGGTGTACGTCCAGGGGCCGTCGGCGCGGTTGCCGGAGGTGACGAGGAAGGCGGCACCGGCCCGGGCGCCGGAGGCGAAGGTGAGCGTGTACTTCCCGGTCGCCGGGTCCGCCGCGCCGTCCACGTAGGGGGCATACTTCAGCGGGCGGGCCGGGCGCAGGCCCCGCTCCTGCTTCGGCATGCCGGGGTCGGCCGGCGGGGTGGGCCGGTAGTCGGGGTGGCGCTCGCGGTCCGGCGGCTCGTAGCCGTCGGTGTCCGGCAGGTCCGCCGGGCGGCTGTCCTTGCGGGAGAAGTCGAAGGCGGAGGTCAGGTCGCCGCAGACGGCCCGCCGCCACGGCGAGATCTGCGGCTCGCGCACGCCGAAGCGGCGTTCCATGAACCGGATGATCGAGGTGTGGTCGAAGGTCTCGGAGCAGACGTAGCCGCCCTTGCTCCACGGCGAGACGACCAGCATCGGTACGCGCGGGCCGAGCCCGTAGGGGCCGGCCGGGCGCTTGGCGTCGCCCGGGTAGAGGTCGAGGGAGACGTCGACGGTGGACCTTCCCCGCGCGGCGGACTCCGGCGGCAGCGGCGGCACCACGTGGTCGAAGAAGCCGTCGTTCTCGTCGTAGGTGATGAACAGGGCCGTCCTCGCCCACACGTCCGGGTTGGAGGTGAGCGCGTCCAGGACCTGGGCGATGTACCAGGCTCCGTAGTTGGACGGCCAGTTGGAGTGCTCGGAGAACGCCTCGGGGGCGGCGATCCACGATATCTGCGGCAGCCGGTCCGCCTTCACGTCCGCCCGGAGCCGGTCGAAGTAGCCCTCGCCCGCCTTGGCGTCCGTGCCCGTGCGGGCCTTGTCGTACAGCGGGTCGCCGGGCCGGGCGTCGCGGTAGCTGTCGAAGTACAGCAGCGAGTTGTCGCCGTAGTTGCCGCGGTAGGCGTCGTCGATCCAGCCCCAGGAGCCGGCCGCGTCCAGGCCGTCGCCGACGTCCTGGTAGACCTTCCAGGAGACGCCCGCCCGCTCCAGGCGCTCGGGGTAGGTCGTCCAGCCGTAGCCCAGCTCCTCGTTGCCGAGGACCGGGCCGCCGCCCGTGCCGTCGTTGCCGGTGTGGCCCGTCCACATGTAGTAGCGGTTGGGGTCGGTGGAGCCGATGAACGAGCAGTGGTAGGCGTCGCAGACGGTGAAGGCGTCGGCGAGGGCGTAGTGGAAGGGGATGTCCTCGCGGGTGAGGTAGGCCATGGTGGTGGTGCCCTTGGCGGGCAGCCACTTGTCGTAGCGGCCGCCGTCGTAGGCGGCCTGGCCGTCGGTCCAGCCGTGCGGCAGGCCCTCCAGGAACTGCATGCCGAGGTCGTCGGCGTCCGGGTGGAAGGGCAGGACCTCCTCGCCGTCCTTCGTCTGGTGCCACACGGACTTGCCGCTCGGCAGGGTCACCGGGCGCGGGTCGCCGAAGCCGCGGACGCCTCTCAGCTTGCCGAAGTAGTGGTCGAAGGAACGGTTCTCCTGCATCAGGACGACGATGTGCTCGACGTCCTCGATCGACCCGGTGCGGTGGTTGGCCGGGAGCGCGGCGGCCCGCTGGATGCTGGCGGAGAGCGCGCCGAACGCCGCGGTGGCGCCCGCGAGCTGGAGGAATCGGCGCCGGTTGACTTCGGGCATGGACGAGGACCCTCTCCCCTGTGACGTGGTTCTGCCGGCCGGGTGGTGACGGAATGCGCGCGGAAGGAGTGTTTCAGGGACGCCGAACGGCAGGGAAGGCAGCGGTGGCGGGGGCGTGAAAGTCGTCGGTACGCGAGGTGTTCGGGGGCCGCCCGGCGGGGATGGTCGCGATCATGACACGCATGTACACCACGCCCGGTCATCCCGCTCCGACCCGACGGCCCGTGCGCCAGCTCCTCGCCGCCTCCGTCGGCAACGCCGTGGAGTGGTACGACTGGTACGCCTACACCTTCCTCGCCACCTACATCGCCGCCCAGGTCTTCCCCAAGGGCGCGGACAACTCGCTCGTACCGCTGCTGTCGACGTTCGCGGTGTTCGCGGTGGGCTTCTTCATGCGGCCGGTGGGCGGGCTGCTGATGGGCGCGATCGCCGACCGGCACGGGCGGCGGGCCGCGCTGACGGTGACCATCCTGCTGATGGGCGGCAGCAGCCTGCTGGTGGGCCTGACCCCGACCTACGCGGCGGCCGGAATCCTGGCCCCCGTGGTCCTGGTCCTCGCCCGGCTCCTCCAAGGGCTCTCCGTGGGCGGTGAGTTCGCCGCCTCGACGACCTTCCTGGTGGAGTCGGCGGGACCGGGTCGCCGCGGGCTGTTCTCCAGCTTCCAGTACGTGTCGACGACCGCCGGGCAGCTGGCCGCCTCCGGGATCGCCGCGCTGCTGGTGGGCACGGTCTCCGAGCGGTCGATGAACGGCTGGGGGTGGCGGGTCCCGTTCGTCCTCGGCGCGGTGCTCAGCCTGGTCGGCTTCTGGATCCGGCGGGGCGCGCAGGAGACCCGCAGCGCCGAGCAGCGGCAGGGGCCGCGCCCGGGCCTGTTCGAGGCGCTGCGCCGTCATCCGCGCGAGTCGCTGCTGATCGCCGGGATCACGGCCGGCGGTACCCTCGCCTACTACACCTGGACGTCGTACCTGCCGACGTACGCCGAACTCAACGCGGGCGTCGAGAAGTCGGACGCGCTGCTGGCCGGCACCCTCTCGCTCGCCTTCTTCGCCCTGCTCCAGCCGCTGGGCGGCCTGCTCTCCGACCGCTTCGGCCGCCGCCCGCTGCTGCTCTTCTTCGGCGTGGGCTTCGCCCTGCTGTGCGTGCCGCTGCTGCACCTCCTGCGCGACTCCTTCGCGGTGCTGCTGCTGGTGAGTTGCGCGGGCATGGTGCTGCTGACCGGCTTCACCTCCATCAGCGCCGCCGTCAACGCCGAGGTGTTCCCGCCCCGGGTGCGCGCGGCCGGCATCGGCTTCCCCTACTCCCTGACGGTGGCCCTCTTCGGCGGCACGGCCCCGTACGTGGGAACGCTGTTCAAGGACCTGGGCCACTCCGGGCTGTTCCCCTGGTACGTGGCGGTGCTGTGCCTGCTGTCGTCGGTGGTGTACCTGAGGCTGCCGGAGACGGCGCACCGGGAACTCGCCCGCTGAGGACCGGTCACCGGCGGCCTTCCGCCTGACGGAAGCGGCCTTGCCGGGGTGTGGCGGGCGTCACGAATCTATGGGCAACCACGGCACGCGGGGCGACGGAGCCCCGCTTCTCAGGGACGGGAACGCCATGCCGCACACGACCGCTTTCGCCAGGAACCAGTGGTACGTCGCCGCCTACACCCACGAGGTGGGCCGCGAGCTGCTCGGCCGGACGATCCTCGGGGAGCCGCTCGTCCTCTACCGCACCGGGGAGGGCGCACCGGTCGTCCTGCACGACCGGTGCGTGCACCGCCGGTACCCGCTGTCCGAGGCGCCGACCCGGCTCGACGGGGACCGCGTCGTCTGCGGTTACCACGGGTTCACCTACGACACGACCGGCACCTGCGTGTACGTGCCGGGACAGAAGCGCGTCCCGCGCACCGCGCGCGTCGCCTCCTACCCGGTCGTCGAGCAGGACTCCCTGGTGTGGGTGTGGATCGGCGACCCCTCGCTCGCCGACCCGCGGTCCGTCCCGCGCGCCCGGCACCTGGACGCGCCCGGCTGGGTCACCGTGCGCGGCATGGAACCCATCGACTGCGACTACGGCCTCCTCGTCGACAACCTCCTGGACCTGTCCCACGAGACGTACCTGCACGGCGGGTACATCGGCACGCCCGAGGTCGCCGAGACGCCGATCAGCACGGAGGTCGACGAGGGCGCCGGGATCGTACGGGTGAGCCGGCACATGGACGACGCCGAGTGCCCGCCGTTCTACGCGAGGTCGACCGGCATCGAGGGCCGGATCTCACGCCGGCAGGACATCGAGTACCACGCCCCCTGCCTGTACCTGCTGCACAGCAGGGTCGCCCCGGTCGGGGTGCTGCCCGGGGCGGACGGCAGCGATCCGGACGGCTTCCACACCGAGATCACGTACGCGATCACCCCGTCCTGCGACGGCAAGGTGTACGACTTCTGGGCGGTCTCCCGGGACTGGGCGATCGACGACGCCGAGGTCACCGAGTTCCTGCGGAGGAACAACCACACCGTCGTCATGCAGGACGTCGACGCGCTCAACCTGCTGCAGCGCACGCTCGGCACCGAGCGCACCGGCTACCAGGAGCTGAGCATCAACATCGACACCGGCGGCCTGGCGGCCCGCCGCATCCTCGCCCGGCTGGTCGAGGAGGGCGCCGGGACCGGGAAGGGCGCGGAGGACGCGCGGTGACCTCCCCCGCCACCGGAGAGGTCTACCGCATCGACTGGGTCCCCGGCACCGACGTCCTGCACGGCACGTGCCACTGCGGCGCCGGGCACACCGCCGAGGACCCGGTCGCGATGTGGGAGTGGATGCTCGCGCATCCACGGGGACACCGGCCCGAAGGACAGCAGCCCGAAGCAGATCGGCCCCGAGGAAGCGGTTCATGACCCCGTACGACTCCGAACTCGTCGTCGAGCGGAGCGAGCCGGCCGCCGACGGCGTGCTCGCGCTCACCCTGCGCCGTCCACGGGGCGGGGAACTGCCCGCCTGGGAACCGGGCGCCCACATCGACGTGGTCCTCGGTCCCGGCCTGGAGCGGCAGTACTCGCTGTGCGGCGACCCCGCCGACCGGCACGCCTGGCGGATCGCCGTGCTGCGCGAGCCGGAGGGGCGGGGCGGTTCGGCGTACGTGCACGACCGGCTGGGGCCGGGCGCCGCGGTGCGGGTGCGCGGCCCGCGCAACCACTTCCCCCTGGAGCCCGCCCCGCACTACCGCTTCGTCGCGGGCGGCATCGGCATCACCCCGATCCTGCCGATGCTGGCCGCGGCCGAGGCGGCGGGCGCCGAGTGGACGCTGCTGTACGGGGGCCGGACCCGCGCCTCCATGGCGTTCACGCGGGAACTGGCCCGGTACGGGGACCGGGTGGTCCTCGCGCCGCAGGACGAGACGGGGCTGCTGGACCTGGCCCCCGTGCTGGACGGTCTCCCGGACGGCGCGCTCGTCTACTGCTGCGGGCCCGGTCCGCTGCTGGACGCGGTCGAGGAGCGGTGCCCGCCGGGCGTGCTGCGCCTGGAGCGCTTCCGGCCGAAGGCGCGGGAGGCGGCAGGGGACACGGAGTTCGAGGTCGAACTGGCGCGAAGCGGCGGGACCGTCACCGTCCCGCCGGGCGTGTCCGTCCTCGACGCGGTCCGCGCCGCCGGGGTGGAGGTGCTGTACTCCTGCGCCGAGGGCACCTGCGGCACCTGTGAGACCGACGTCCTGGAGGGCACTCCGGACCACCGGGACTCGGTCCTCACGGAGGCCGAGCGGGCGTCCGGGGAGACCATGCTCATCTGCGTCTCCCGGTGCCGGGGGAAGCGGCTCGTGCTGGACCTGTGATCCGCGGGCCGGCGCTCGGGCACGTCGGCGGCGCCGGTGCGGCGCGGGCGGAGCGCGGTCCGCGCCCGGCCGCTCTCACCCGGTCGTGGGGACCACCCTCAGATGGGGGGCGCCACGCCGCGTCCGGCGCTCGCGGGCGGGTGCGCGGCGCGCCTCGCGCAGGACGAACGTGATGCGCGTGTACCCGAGTTCCGCCAGGGACCGCGGCGTTTCGACGACGACCCGGCAGTCGGTCGCGCCCCAGCGCGGATCGGGGTGCAGCACCGGCCGTACGGCGCCGTCGTGCTCGACGGCGGCCTCCCCGACCGCGCGGATCCAGTGGGGCAGGCCCTGCCGGTAGGCGGCCTCCATGATCGGGTCCTGGGCGATGTCGCGGCGGACGGCCTGGAGCGCGGGGTCGTGGCCGTGCCGTTCGAGGGCGGACGCGAAGTGCGCCATCATCGGCAGGCACCAGCGCGGCTCGTGCTCGCCGAGGACCGCGGGGGCCTCCGGGTGGAACAGGACGAATCTGAGGAAGTTGTCGCCCGGCATGGCCGTGGGGTGGGGGGCGACGGCGCCGAAGAGCGCCCGGAAGGCGTCGTTGGCCAGGGCCACGTCCCAGCGGTGGTCGACGACGAAGGAGGGAAAGGGGACGGCCTCCAGGAGCGCGGCGTAGTCCCGCAGATACGCCCGGGTTCCGGAGGTGTCGGTAACGGGCCGCGGTGCCGGCCGCCGCCCTCCTGCCTGAAATGCCATCGGGAGGTCACCCCTCTTGCCTGCGCGGCCCTTCTCACGGCGCCCCGATCCTGCTGTCCTGGCACAAGGCGTGTCAACTATCGTGGCATTGCACGCCGGTCGACGGCTGGAATTGGCCACAGTTGTGGCGAGACCTGGATGCGGGTTCGGCCCACGGGCTACTCTCCGGGAAGTTCACGGCATCCGCTTATGAGAAGCGCTTGTGGGAATCCTGTGAGAGACGTGGGAGATGCTTCGGTGACCGGTGGCTTCGGGGGTCCGGGCGGTACGCCGACGGCCGCGCTGCCGGCCGTCGTCGCCCGCGTCGCCGCGCTCGCCGACCGGCTCGGCATCCCGCACGCCGAGGTCTTCGACGTCGGCCGCCTGTCCGTCGCCTCGGGGGTGCCCGAGCCGGTGGTGAAGGCCCTGCTGAGCGGCCGGCCGGCGGGGGAACCCGATGTGCAGGCCCGGTTCCTGCAACGCCTGGACCTGCTGCGCCGCACCCGGCTGAAGCCGAACGGGCGCAGGTACACGCAGCAGGAGATCGCCGACGGCGCCGGGATGTCGCGGCAGCAGGCGGGTGCCCTCATCAACGGCGACCGGCGGCCCACCATGGAGCACTGCGACGCCCTCCAGCGCTTCTTCCACGTGCACGCCGGCTTCCTCACGGCGGAGGACCCCGAAGCACTGGCGAGCGCTCTGCAGCACACCGAGCAGGACCTCCTGCAGAAGCTCGCCGACCGGGAGCGGGCGGCGGCCTCGGCGGCCGACGACCCGCTGCAGCGGCTGCTGCAGGACCACGGCGTCCGCGGCATCGCGTGGCGGGCCGCGCAGCTGCCCACCGACCAGCACCGCGACAAGGTCGCCGAGTGGCTGGACATGCTCCTGGAGAACGTCAAGCGACCCGAGTCGTGACCCTGGGGAGGAACGTGGGCACCGGCAGGGAGATGCGCCGTCTGTGCGGCGAGCTGGTCGGGGAGCTGACGCTGCCCGCCCCCGCACGGCCCGACGAACTGTACGCCGCGCTCTGCGACGCGATGAGCAGGCGCCGCGGCCGTCCCGTCCACTTCCGTACGGCCGCCTTCCCGGTCGGGACCGCCAGCGGGCTGTGGCTCGACATGACCGACCAGGACCTCGTCGTGATCGAGGAACGCACCACCCCCGACCACCAGTTGGTGATCCTCGGCCACGAGCTGTGGCACATGAAGGCCGGGCACTGCGGTCACCACGTCGAGGGCAGCACCGTCGCCGCCCGGCTGCTGCGCGACGACGCCGATCTCCGGGCGACCGTGCGCGCGGTGGCCGCACGCTCCCGGTTCGAGCTCGCCGACGAGAAGGAGGCCGAGCGCTTCGGACTGCTGCTGGCCAGCAAGTGCCGTGCCTGGCTGGCGGGTTCGTCGCTGCGCGGGCCGGTGCAGCGGGACCGGCTGGCCGGGCGGATCGAGACGTCGCTGGGATACCTGGGGCAGTAGCGCCGCGCACGACGGGCCCGGGTGAGGCGCCCATGGCCGGCCTGCCGGACGCCGCGCGCGCCCGGGCCCGGCGGGGCGACGAGGAGGCGTTCGCCGGCTGGTGCGGGGTCGGCGCCCGCCACCGCCGTACCGGAGAGGGGGCGGGACGGGGGCGGGGCATCCGGCCCGCGCGCCCTCGTCCTCAGGCTTGCGGCACCGTCACCGCCGTGGCCACCAGCCCCTGCCGGGCGGCCCAGCGTCCCTCGAAGTGCGTCAGGTGCCGGCCGCCCACCCGCGGCCCGGGGACGAGGAGCGCGGCGCGGAAGGTCCCGCACCGCCCGTCGCGGGGATCGGCCTCGATCTCGATGTCGGCCTCCGAGAAGTCCAGCCACCGCCCGGTGAGCGGGAACCACGCCTTGTAGACGGACTCCTTCGCGCTGAACAGCAGCCGGTCCCAGTGGACACCGGGGCCGTCCGCGGCCAGGCGCCGCAGCCGCCGTGCCTCCGCGGGCAGCGACACGGCGTCCAGGACGCCCTCCGGCAGCGGTTCGTCGGGCTCGGCGTCGATGCCGAGGGAGGCCAGGTCCGCGGTGCGGACCAGGGCGGCGGCGCAGTAGCCCTCGCAGTGGGTCATGCTGCCGGTCAGGCCCGACGGCCAGCGCGGCGCCCCGCGTTCGCCGGGCAGGACGGGCTGCGGTGGCACGCCGAGCTTGTCCATGGCCCGGCGGGCGCAGACCCGTACGGCGGTGAACTCCCGGCGGCGTTTGTCCACGGCCCGGGCCACCACCTCCGCCTCCTGCGGGAACAGCGAGGCGGGGTCGGGGTCGTCGTGGCCGTGGATCTCCACGGCCACCACCGTGTCGGGCAGCAGTTCCTCGATCACCGGGTTTCGTCCTCCCTCGGCCGGATGCGGCGTAGCCGTCCCGGCGGCTGTCGCCGCGTGCGCCACTCGCGGGGGTAACCCACCGACACCTCCTCGAAGCGGACGCCCTCGTGCCAGGTGGTCCGCGGGATGTGGAGGTGGCCGTAGACCATGGTGTCGACGCGGAACCTGCGGTGCCAGTCCGCGGTCAGCCGGGTTCCGCACCACATCGCGAACTCGGGGTACCGCAGGACGTCGGTGGGGTGCCGGTCCAGCGGGTAGTGGTTGACGAGGATCGCCGGCAGGTCGCCGGGGAGCCCGGCGAGGCGGCGTTCGGTCACGGCGACCCGTTCCCGGCACCAGGCCTCGCGGCTCGGGTGGGGATCGGGGTGCAGCAGGTACTCGTCGGTGCACACGACCCCGGTGCCGTGCGCGTAGGCCAGGCCCTCTTCCTTGGTGGCGCAGCCGGCCGGCAGGAACGAGTAGTCGTACAGCAGGAACAGGGGGGCGACGACGGCGGGGCCGCCGGGGCCGTCCCACACCGGGTAGGGGTCCTCCGGTGTCGTCACGCCGAGTTCGCGGCACATGTCGACGAGGTGGCGGTAGCGGGCGGCGCCGCGCAGGGTGACGGGATCGCTCGGATGGGTCCACAGTTCGTGGTTGCCGGGGACCCACACGACCCGGTGGAAACGCCGCGCGAGGGTGTGCAGGGCCCAGCGGACGTCGGCGACGGTCTCCGCCACGTCTCCGGCCACCAGCAGCCAGTCCTCGTCCGAGACGGGACGCATCTCCTCGACCAGTGCCCGGTTCTCCGGGTAGCCGATGTGCAGGTCGCTGATGGCCCACAGGTGTCCGGCGCCATCGGCCGTCGACGTCACCGCCGTCCCCCTTTTTTCCGCTCGCGCGTTCAGGACCACGAGATCACATCCGGGGACCCGCGGACAAGGGTGTCCGCCCCGGCGGCGCCGGGGCGTCCGCCGGATGCCGCCCGTGCCCCGCGCGTTGCGCGTGGCGACTTCCGACACCGTATGATCGCCCCGACACCACCGCCTCGAACATCCCTCTCCGCAGGGCGGTTCGGTGTCCCCTTCCATTCACCCCGGCCGGGCACGGCCTGCTCCGCCCTGCCCGCATACCGTGAAAGGCGGCCTGCATGGTCTCTCGCGTACGCGTCTGGCTCAACCGCACGTACGCGGAGAACGTGTTCTTCATGGATCAGCTGCGGAGAAATCCCAGCGACCGGGCCGTCGAGATCCACGCCACGCACGGCGACCCCGACTCCCCCGTCCTGGCCGCCGCCGACACCGCCGAGCTGGAACCGGAGGGCCTGTCCCCGGCCGCGTACGTCGAGTACGCCCTGGCGCAGTGCGCGCGGCGCCGCATCGACGTGTTCGTGCCCCGGCTGCACCAGGCGGCGATCGTCGCCCACCGCGCCGAGTTCGAGGCGGCCGGCACCGCGCTGCTCGCGCCGCCGCCGGAGGCGGTGGCCGTGTTCCAGGACAAGGTGGTCGCGTACGAGGCGGCCCGGGCGATCGGCATCCCCGTGCCGCCGTGGTGGCGGGTGCGTGACGCCGAGGAACTCCTCGCCGCTGTCGAGGAGTTGGAGGCGGCCGGATACAAGGCGTGCTTCAAACCGGCGTCCGGCGCGGGCGGTGTGGGGTTCCGCGTGATCACCCGCTCCCCCTTCTCGATGACGCACCTCACCGGGTTCCCCGGCCCGTACGTGCCGCTGGACCTGGCCGTCGAGGCGGTGCGGGCGGCCCGGGAACCGGTCGACTGGCTGGTGATGCCCCGGCTGGAGCAGCCGGAGGTGTCGGTGGACTGCCTCACCGGCCGTGACAACCGGGTCCGCCTGGCGGTGGGCCGCACCAAGAACGGGCGGCGCCGGGGCTTCACGCTGCACGAGCGGTGGCTGGAGCCGGCGCGGCGGCTCGCGGAGGGCTTCGGCCTGCACCACCTGTCCAACATCCAGTTCCGGATGTTCGGCGACCGGCCCGTCCTGATGGACGTCAACACGCGCCCGGCCGGCGGGCTGCACCAGCTGTCGCTGTGCGGCGTCAACGCGCCGTGGGCCGCGGTGCAGCTGGCGCTGGGCGAGGACCCGGGTGAGATCGTGCCGCCGTTCCTGGGCCAGGACTACACGGTGGTGTCCGGGCCGCGTCCGCTGCTGCCGGTGTCGCTGCCGCGGCAGCGGACGGACTCCGCCCCGGCCACGCCCGCGGTGCCGGCGACACCGGTGGCCGGGCCGGCCGCCGCGCCCGCCGCGGATGCCGCGGGCGCTCCCGCCTGAGCCCGCGGCGGGCCTGCCCGGCGTGTCCGGCGGCCCGTCCGCGGCCGTCACGTCAGGTACGCCAGGCCGGGGTGCACGGCGGTGTAGCCGTCGACGAGGCGCCGGGCGACCGCCACGGAGTCGACGAGCGGGTGCAGCGCGAAGGCCTTGACGGCCGTCGCCCGGGAGCCGGTCTCGGCGGCGGCCAGCACCTCGCGCTCGACCGCCTTGACCGCGCAGACCAGCCCGGTGGCGTGGTCCGGCAGCGGGCCGGCGGCCACCGGGTGCGCGCCGTCCGCGCCGACCAGGCACGGGACCTCGACGACCGCATCCGCGTCGAGGACGGGCAGGGTGCCGCGGTTGCGGACGTTGAGGATGAGGGTGGCGCGTTCGTTGCGGGCGATGGCCCGCATCAGTGCCAGCGCCACGTTCTCGTAGCCGCCGGAGAGGTCCTCGGCCTCGCGCTCGCCCGCGCCCGCCGTCTCGCGGTTCTCGGACATGTAGGTGGCCTCGCGTTCGGCGCGGACGCGCTGCCACAGCTCCAGGGCGGAGACGGCCGGGTCGCGCACCCTCTCGTAGAAGTCGGCCTGCTGGTCGCGCAGGAAGGCGCCGCGGGTCCGCCCGGCCCGCCGGCAGGCGTCCACGGCCTCCCGGTTGAAGTAGTAGTAGTGCAGGTATTCGTTGGGGATCGCGCCCAGTTCCCGGAGCCACTCGGCGCCGAACAGCCGGCCCTCCTCGAAGGAGCCGAGCAGGGCGGGGTCGGCGAGCAGGCGCGGCAGTTCGTCGCGGCCGGCGACGCGCAGGCCGCGCACCCAGCCGAGGTGGTTGAGTCCCACGTAGTCGATCCACGCCTCGTCCGGGTCCACCCCGAGCACGCGGGCGATGCGGCGGCCGAGACCGACCGGCGAATCGCAGATGCCGATGACGCGGTCGCCGAGGTGGCGGGACATGGCCTCGGTGACCAGTCCGGCCGGGTTGGTGAAGTTGATGACCCAGGCGTCGGGTGCGAGGCGGGCCACCCGCCGGGCGATGTCCACCGCCACCGGTACGGTCCGCAGGCCGTAGGCGATGCCGCCCGCGCCCACCGTCTCCTGGCCCAGCACGCCCTCGGCGAGGGCCACCCGCTCGTCGTGCGCACGGCCCCGGAGGCCGCCGACGCGGATCGCGGAGAAGACGAAGTCGGCGCCGCGCAGCGCCTCGTCGAGGTCGGTGGTGGCGGTCACCGCCGGCGCGTCCGGCACCCCGGCGGCCTGTTCGGCCAGCACCCGGGTCACCGCCGCCAGCCGGGCCGCGTCCAGGTCGTGCAGCACGACGTGCGTCACCCGGCCCTCGCCGCGGTCCGCCAGGAGCGCCCCGTACACGAGCGGCACCCGGAATCCGCCGCCGCCCAGAATCGTCAGCCTCACGCCTGCACCTTTCCCGCCGCGGCCGGGCTTCGCCGCCCGGACCGCCGGCGCGCTGGTCACCACCGGATCGTCCCGCCCGCGGAAACGGCGGGCAGGACGATCCTGTCAGGGTTCAGGCGTAGAACCGTGACAGGCTCCGCAGCACGGCCGCCGGTTTGGCGCCGCCCTCGATCTCGATGGTGCCGTCGACGGTGATCTGCACCCCGCCGGGCACGTCCTCGGCCCGCGTGAGCCGTCCGGCCAGCCGGATCCGGGAGCCCGCCTTCACGGGTGCGGGGAAACGCACCTTGTCCAGGCCGTAGTTGACCTTGGTGGTGACGCCCTGGACGTCCAGCAGCTCGGTGAACAGGGGGATGAAGAGGGAGAGGGTGAGGTAGCCGTGGGCGATGGGGGCGCCGAAGGGACCGGCGGCGGCCCGTTCGGGGTCGACGTGGATCCACTGGTGGTCGCCCGTGGCGTCGGCGAAGGTGTCGATGCGTTCCTGGGTGACCTCGATCCATTCGCTGGTGCCCAGGTCGCCGCCGGCCAGCTTCTTCAGTGCGTCGAGGCCGTGGACGGTGATGCTCATGTTTAAACCTCTTCTTTAGGGTGAGAGTTGGCCGCCGTAGCGTCGGCGCACCTGCGCCTTGAGGAGCTTTCCGGAGGCGGTGCGCGGCAGTTCGTCCGCGATCACCACCGATTTGGGGATCTTGTACTTGGCGAGGCGCCCGGCGAGCGAGGCGAGGATCCGGCCGGGGTCCGGCCGGGCTCCCCGGCGCGGGACGACGACCGCGCGCGGCACCTCGCCCCACGTGGTGTCGGGCACGCCGATGACCGCGCACTCGGCGATGTCGGGGTGGGCGAGGAGGAGGTCCTCGATCTCGGCGGGGTAGACGTTCTCCCCGCCCGAGATGATCATGTCCTTGATGCGGTCGACGATGTGGACGTACCCGTCCTCGTCGACCCGGGCGGCGTCCCCGCTGCGGAACCAGCCGTCCGTGAAGGAGGCCGCGGTCTCCTCGGGCAGTCCCCAGTAACCGGGCATGACGTGCGGGCCGCGCACCACGACCTCGCCCGTCTCGCCGACGCCGACCGGTGTCAGGTCCGGCCGCACCACCCGTACGTCGCTGAAGAAGTGCGGCACACCCGCCGACCCGGCCTTGGCGAGGGCGTGTTCGGCGTCGAGGAAGAGGGTGCCGGGCGCGGCCTCGGTCATGCCGTACCCCTGGAGGAAGGTCAGGCCGCGTTCCTGGTAGGCGGCGATCAGCGGGGTCGGTACCGGTGAGCCGCCGCAGGTGAGGATGCGCAGGGAGGACAGGTCCGCGTCCGGGAAGCGGGGCTGGCGGGCCACCTGATCGAACATGGTCGGCACCCCGAACATGAAGGTGATCCGGTGCCGTTCGATCAGGTCGAGGGTGCCGGCCGGGTCGAACGCCTCCACCAGCACGCAGGCACCGCCCTTCAGCAGCACCGGCAGGGTGAGCATGTTCAGTCCGGCCGTGTGGAACAGCGGGGCGGACACCAGGGCGCGTTCGTCGGCGATCAGGTCGGTGTCGACGAGGACGTTGACGGCGTTCCAGGTCAGGTTGGCGTGGGTGAGCATCGCGCCCTTGGGGCGGCCGGTCGTCCCGGAGGTGTACATGATGACGCAGACGTCGTCGGCGGCGACCGGTTCGTCGACGGGGTCGGCGGCGGCCCCGGCGATCGCCTCCTCGTACTCGGCGCCGACTTCGACGCGTGTGCGCACGTCCGTGCCGCCCGGCAGCCCGGCGACGAGTCCGGCGTGCGCGGGGCCGTACACCAGCGCCTTGGCGCCGGAGTCGGCGAGCTGGTAGGCGATCTCGGGGCCGGCGAGGCGGGTGTTGAGCGGGACGAAGACCGCGCCGAGCATGCCCGCAGCGAACAGGGTCTCCAGGTAGGAGGGGTGGTTGGGGCCTAGGTAGGCGACGCGGTCGCCGCGGCGGATGCCGCGGTCGCGCAGGGCGTGGGCGAGGCGGGTGGTGCGCGTGTGCAGTGCGGCGTAGGTGAGGGTGGTGTCGCCGTGGATCAGGGCGGTGCGGTGCGGGGTCTTGCGGGCCCGGCGTGCGGGCCACGACCCCAGTCCCTCGTTGCGCATGGGGCGCCCCTTACGGTTTCGTCAGCCCGAGCAGGCGGGCGGCGTTCTCCTTGAGGATCTTCGGCCGGACCTCGTCCTTGACCGGCAGCTTCGCGAAGTCGGCCAGCCAGCGGTCGGGGGTGAGGACGGGGAAGTCGGAGCCGAAGAGGACCTTGTCCTTCAGCAGCGTGTTGGCGTACTGCACCAGCTGCGGCGGGAAGTACTTGGGGGACCAGCCGGACAGGTCGATGTGCACGCCCGGCTTGTGCGTGGCCACGGCGAGGGCCTCGTCCTGCCAGGGGAAGGACGGGTGGGCGAGGATGATCTTCAGGTGGGGGAAGTCGGCGGCCACGTCGTCCACGTGCAGCGGGTTGGAGTACTTCAGGCGGATGCCGCCCCCGCCGGGCACCCCGGCGCCGATCCCGGTCTGCCCGGTGTGGAACAGGGCGATGGCGCCGGTCTCCTCGATGACCTCGTACAGGCCGTACGCCACGGAGCGGTCGTTGGGGAAGAAGCCCTGGATGCTGGGGTGGAACTTGAAGCCCTTCACCCCGTACTCCTCCACCAGGCGGCGGGCCCGCTTCACGCCCGCCCTGCCCCGGAAGGGGTCGACGGAGGCGAACGGGATGAGCACGTCGGCGTTGGCGGCGGCGGCCTCGGCGACCTCCTCGTTGGGGACGGGCGCGGTGCCGGTGGCGGACTCGGCGTCCACGGTGAAGATGACGGCGGCCATCCTCCGCTCGCGGTAGTACGCGGCGGTCTCCTCGATCGTCGGCTTCCGTTCGCCCTCGACCTTGAAGTAGGCGGAGGAGGCGGCGTGCAGGTCCTCGTCCAGGGAGGAGTGGCCCCGGGAGGAGACCTCCGCGTGGGTGTGCACGTCGATGGCGACGAGCCGTTCGGGGTCCATCACGCCTCCGGGAGCTTCGGCGCCGGGATGCCGACGGTCTGCGGTGCGGCGCCCAGCGTGGCGGGCCAGACGTCGGCGAGGGCCTCCGCGGTCCAGCCGCCGTCGGCGTAGGCGGCCTTGATCTCCTCCGGGTGGGACCACAGGGCCACCTTGTCGCCGCCGATGCCGATGCACTGGCCGGTGACGTCCCGGGCGGCGTCGGAGGCGAGGAAGGGGACGAGGGCCGCGCAGTCCTCGGGGGTGCCGAAGCCCTCGCCCTTGCGCAGGGCGTCCGGGAGCGGCTCGCCGTGCCGCAGCGCCTCGACGTACGGGGCGAAGGCGGGGACGCTCCCGGTCATCGCGGTCGCCGCGACGGGGACGACGGCGTTGACGGTGATGCCGGCGCGGGCCAGCTCCATGGACCAGGTGCGGGCCATGGCGGCGATGCCGGCCTTGGCGGCGGCGTAGTTGGTCTGCCCGAAGTTGCCGCGCTGCCCGGCCGGGGAGCCGACCAGGACCAGGGTGCCGCCCCCGCCCTGCTCGCGCATGCGGACGGCGGCGGCGCGGGCGCAGGTGAAGGTGCCCCTGAGGTGGGTGGTGACGACGGCGTCGAAGTCGTCGTCGGTCATCTTCCACAGGACCCTGTCGCGCAGGATGCCCGCGTTGGTGACCAGGACGTCCAGGCGGCCGAACTCGGCGACCGCGCGGCCGACCAGCCGGTCCGCCGCCTCGCTCGTACCGACCGCGACGACCTCGGCGACGGCGTTGCCACCCGCCTCGGTGATGGACTTCACGGCCGCCTCGGCCGCGGCCTCGTCGACGTCGTTGACGACGACGGACGCGCCGTGGGCGGCGAGCGCGCGGGCGTAGGCGAGGCCGAGGCCCCGGCCGCTGCCGGTGACGACGGCGCTCTTCCCGGTGAGATCGATGCTGGGCACGAAAGGTGTCCCTTCCCGTGAGGAGACGGAGGTGGCCACGGGAACGAAGCCGAGATCGAAGCTAAGAGCAATGATTGTTGTCGTCAATAGTTGTTGCCGATCGACGGATGCGGGAGACTGCCCCGGTACGCAGCAGCCGCCCCACCGGGGGCCTCGCCCAGGGAGCCCGTCATCGCCCGCCAGCAGCACACCGCGAACCCCGCCCCCATCGACGCGCAGGAACCGTGGATGCGCGGACTGCACGCGGACACGGGCTACCTCCTGTACCGCCTGGGCCTGCGCTCGGGACAGCTCTTCAACGCCTTCCTCCAGGAATCGGGCCTGCGCCTGCGCCACTACGCGCTGCTGCGCTTCCTCGCCACGGCCGAGGGCGCGCCGCAACGGGAGCTGAGCGCCCGGCTCGGCTACGACCCCAGCGCGATCGTCGGACTCGTCGACGACCTGGAGAAGCTCGGCTTCGCCGAGCGGCGCCCCTCCCCCGACGACCGCCGCAGCCGGATCGTCGTCCTGACCGGCGAGGGCCGCGCCTTCCTGCGCGACACCGACGAGGCGGGACTGCGCGTGACCAACGACCTGGTGGAGCCGCTCGATCCGGCCGAACGCGAGACGCTGCACGCGCTGCTGCTGCGGATCGCGGAGGCGGGACTGGGCTGAATACCGGCGCCACGCCCTCCGCGCCGCACCCGCACGACCCCGCCCGCCCGGAAGACGCCCGCCGAAGGACGCCCGCCATGACCGCCCCCACCGCGACCGACCGGCTGCTGTCCGTGCTCGCCGCGTTCGACCACGCGCATCCGGCGCTGTGCCTGACGGACATCAGCCGGCGGGCCGGGCTCAGCCTGACCACCGCCCACCGGCTGGTGGGCGCCCTGACGGCGTGGGGCGCCCTGGAGCGGGACGACGCCGGGCTCTACCACGTCGGGCTGCGGCTGTGGGAGGTCGCCGCGCTCGCCCCGCGCGGCCTTGCGCTGCGGCAGGCCGCACTGCCGTACCTGGAGGACCTGTACGAGGCCACCCACGAGAACGTGCAGCTCGCGGTGCGGGACGGCGACGAGGTCGTCTACACCGAGTGGCTGTCGGGGCGGTCGGCGGTCGGTGTCCACATCCGCGTCGGGGCGCGCTGGCCGCTGCACGCCACCGGGGTCGGGCTCGCGCTGCTGGCGCACGCGGAGCCCGGGTCCCAGGAGGCGTACTGCGCCGGGCCGCTGGCCGCGTTCACGCCGTACACGATCACCGATCCGGCGCGGTTGCGCCGGGTGCTGGCGGAGGTGCGGCGCACCGGCGTGGCGGTGAGCGACCGCCAGGTCACCGAGGACGCGCTGTCGGTCGCCGCCGCGGTGCGCGGCCCGGACGGGGCGGTGACCGCCGCGGTGTCGGTCGTCGTCCCGCACGACGCGGCGCGGGTGCCGGTCCTGGCCCCGGCGGTACGGCTCGCGGCCCGCGGGATGTCCCGGGCACTGGGGTGGCGGCCCGAGGGGGCGGGCGGGACCGTACGGCGGTGAGGCCGAAGGCTCCGGCGGCGGCGCGGGTCCCCGGCGGGCACGGCGCCGCCGGGCCGCCACGCCTGGTGGGCCCCGAAGGCGCCGCACCGGGCGGACGGCCGGTTCGGCGGACGGGAGGAGGCCGCACGGAGACTGCCCGGGCCGGCGCTCCGGTGAGGCACCGAGTCCGCTTCTGCCGTATTTCTCACAGTCGTCCCGTGGGACGAACCCTACTTCACAGGATGCACCCAGATATATGGTGCAGACTGCACGTTCTCCGTCCCGCACCGGAAAGGCCCGCGCTGTGAGCACCCCCCGCACAACCGACCAGCAGCACGCCCAGCCGGGGCGGTGGTCCCGGCGCGGGGTGCTGGGGGCGCTCGGCGCCGTACCGGCCGCCGTCGCCCTGGCGGGGCTGGGCACCGGCACGGCGCGGGCCGCCGAGGGCACCGGGCCGAAGACCCTCGTGGCGACCGTCACCCCCGAGGACGGCGGCACCTACGGCGTCGGGATGCCGGTGTCGGTCGCCTTCTCGCACGCCGTGACCCGCAAGGCGGCCGTCGAGCGGGCGATCGCGGTCACCTGCGACCCCGGCGTCGAGGTGGTCGGCCACTGGTTCGGCGACAAGCGGCTCGACTTCCGCCCGAGGACCTACTGGGCCCCCGGCACGACGGTCGTGGTCTCCCTGGACCTGGCCGGCGTCCGGGCCGGCGACGACCTCTACGGCGGCCGCTCCCACAGCGTCGTCTTCGGCATCGGCCGCGCGCAGATCAGCACCGTCGACCTGAAGAGGGACCGGATGACCGTCGTCCGCGACGGCAGGAAGATCGCCGCCTACCCGGTCACCGGCGGCGACGCCGAGCACACCACCTGGTCCGGGATCATGGTGATCAGCGAGCGACTGAAGGAGACCCGCATGGAGTCCTCGACGGTCGGGCTCGGCCACGAGTACGACATCCCGGACGTGCCGCACGCCCAGCGCCTGACCACGTCCGGCACCTTCATCCACGGCAACTACTGGTCCTCCGCCTCGGTTTTCGGCAAGGCCAACACCACGCACGGCTGCATCGGCCTGCGCGACGCCAAGGGCGGGGACGACGACGCCGCGGCCGGTCACGAGTTCTACACCGGGTCGCTCCTGGGCGACGTGGTGATCGTGGAGAACTCGGGCGAGAAGACGGTGGACCCGGCCAACGGGCTCAACGGCTGGAACCTCTCCTGGAAGGAGTGGAAGGCGGGCAGCGCCCTGTAGGGGCCGCCAGGGGCCTTCACGGTGTGAACTCCCTTGCCGCCGACGGACTTTCCTGGTTTCACCTCTTGACGACGCAGGAGCCGGAGAGCACATTGGCCGCACCCTGAGAGCGCTCCCAGTGCCCTGCGGACGGTGTCCGGGGGCATGCGCGCGCCCCACTCGCACCGAGAGGCACCCCCTATGAGAGAACCCTCCGGCACCCCCCGCGGCAGACGGCGGCCCCTGCGGCGGGCGCTCGTCGCCGTCGTCGGCACCCTCGGTCTCGCCGCGGCGGCCACCGCCGTCGCCGCCCCGTCCGCGACCGCCTCCGCTCCCCCGCCCCCGTCCGGCTGGACCCAGGTCTTCGCCGACGACTTCGACGGCCCCGCCGGCTCGGGCGTCGACACCGCCAAGTGGCGGTACGCGACCGGCACCTCCTACCCGGGCGGCCCGGCCAACTGGGGCACCGGCGAGATCGAGACGATGACGTCCAGCCGGGACAACGTCTCCCTCGACGGCAGCGGCAACCTGCGCATCACCCCGCGCCGGGACGCCGCCGGCAACTGGACCTCGGGCCGCATCGAGACCAACCGCACCGACTTCCAGCCCCCGACCGGCGGCAAGCTGCGCGTCGAGGCCCGCATCCAGGTCCCGAACGTCACCGGGGCCGCCGCCAAGGGCTACTGGCCGGCGTTCTGGATGCTCGGCGCCCCCTACCGGGGCAACTACTGGAACTGGCCCGCCGTCGGCGAGCTGGACATCATGGAGAACACCAACGGCCTGAACACGGTCTGGGCCACCATGCACTGCGGCACCTCGCCGGGCGGCCCCTGCAACGAGACCAGCGGCATCGGCGGCTCCACCGCGTGTCCCGGCACCACCTGCCAGGCGGGCTTCCACACCTACCGGCTGGAGTGGGACCGCTCCACCGGAGTGGAGGAGATCCGCTTCTACGTCGACGGCACCCGCTTCCACACCGTGCGCGCCGACCAGGTCGACGCCACGACCTGGGCCAACGCCACGAACCACGGCTACTACCTGATCCTGAACGTGGCGATGGGAGGCGGCTTCCCCAACGCCTTCGGCGGCGGCCCGGACGCCGGCACCCAGCCCGGCCACGCGATGGTCGTCGACTACGTCCAGGTGCTGTCGGCCGGCGGGAGCGGTACCACGCCCCCCGCCGACCGGGACGCCTACACCGCCATCCAGGCCGAGTCCTACGACGCCCAGTCCGGGGTCATCACGGAGAGCACCTCCGACACGGGCGGCGGGCAGAACCTCGGCGCGCTGGCGAACGGCGACTGGGCGCAGTACAAGGGCGTGAACTTCGGCTCGACCCCGGCCCGGCAGTTCTCCGCGCGGGTGGCCGGCGGCGCGGCCCCCGGGGTGAGCGGGCTGGTGGAGGTGCGGCTCGACAGCCGGACCAGCGCGCCGATCGGGAGCTTCGCGGTGGGCAACACCGGGGGCTGGCAGTCGTGGCGGACGATCCCGGCGAACATCGCCCCGGTGACCGGCACGCACGACGTGTATCTGACGTTCACCAGCGGCCAGCCCGCGGACTTCGTGAATGTGAACTGGTTCCAGTTCGGGCGCTGACCGCCGCACCCGGGACGAGGGGGCCCCACGCGCGCGGGGCCCCTTCGCGTGCGCCGGTTCAGTCCCGCAGCTCCGCGCGGAACGCCGCCGGGGACTGGTCGGTGTGCTGGTGGAAGAACTTGGAGAAGTTCGCCGCGTCGGGGAAGCCGACCGCCGCGCCGATGCGGCCGATCGGCATGTCGGTGTGGGCCAGCAGCCGCTTGGCCTCCAGGATCACGCGCTTGTCGATGAATCCCTTGGGCGTCTCGCCGGTGGCGGCGCGGACCGCGCGGACGAGGGTGCGGCGGGAGTAGCCGAGCGCGTCGGCGTAGGCGCTGACGCTGTGGTTGGTGGCGAAGCCCTTCTCGACCGCGTCCCGGAAGAGGGTGAAGGTGGTGTCGGCCTGCCGGCGCCGCACCGCCTCGGCGGAACTGGCCGCCAGATGGGCCAGGCGCAGCAGGAACGCGGACAGGGAGTGCCGCAGCACCGCCGTGTGCAGGCTGAGCGGCAGCGTGGTGGTGTCCTCGTACTCGCGGCGGAGCTGTTCGAGGGCGGCGGTGAGGGCCGCGCGCTGCGCCGGACCGGGGTGGAGCAGGGGCGGCTGGTCGTAGCGGTAGAGGCCGGCCGCCTCCACCGTGGCGCGGGGCAGGAAGCCCGGCTGCATGGTCAGGACGGTTCCGCGGTACTCCCTGTCCGGTGAGAAGCGGTGAACCTGGCCCGGACGGATCCACAGCACATCGCCGGTGGCGGCCTCGTACTCGGCGAAGTCGATCATGTGCCGGACCGGGCCGCCGGTGAAGAGCATGACGACGTGGAAGTCGATGCGGTGCACCCGGTGCAGCGGCGCCTCGGAGTGCCAGGTGCGGCCGGTGCCCATCGGGCCGATCTGCATGCCGACGCCGAGGACGCTCCGGTCGACCGGGAAGGGGAAGGTTCTGATCCCGTCGCCTGTCCCGTCGTCGTCACCCTCGCCACCTGCGATGTTTTCGTCCGTCATGTCCTTCTCATGCCGCTTCGACGGGCGCCGCGGCGCCCGGGGGTGTCCCACTTTCACCACAGGCTGACACACCACGACCTTCCCCTCAAAAAGTCTGACTTTTAAGTTTGAACACGTCAGACCAGGTATCCCGCTGCGATCGAGGACTTCTTGAAGATGAGCACGCAGACACCGGACAGCTTCGAATGGACCGAACTCGACCGGCGTGCCGTCGACACGGCCCGCATTCTCGCGGCCGACGCCGTGCAGAAGGTCGGCAACGGCCACCCGGGCACGGCGATGAGCCTGGCCCCGGCCGCCTACACGATCTTTCAGAAGGTGATGCGGCACGACCCCGCCGATCCGGAGTGGACGGGCCGTGACCGCTTCGTCCTGTCGCCCGGCCACACCTCGCTGACGCTGTACACCCAGCTCTACCTGGCCGGCTACGAGCTGGAGCTGGACGACCTGAAGGCGTTCCGCACCCACGGTTCGAAGACGCCGGGTCACCCCGAGTACGGGCACACCGCGGGCGTGGAGACCACCACCGGCCCGCTGGGCCAGGGCGTCGCCAACGCCGTCGGCATGGCGATGGCCGCCCGCTACGAGCGCGGCCTGTTCGACCCGGACGCGCCCGCGGGCGAGTCCCCCTTCGACCACACCGTCTGGGCGATCGTCTCCGACGGCGACCTCCAGGAGGGCGTCTCCGCCGAGGCGTCCTCCCTGGCCGGCCACCAGAAGCTCGGCAACCTCGTCTTCCTCTACGACGACAACCACATCTCCATCGAGGGCGACACCGCCACCGCGTTCTCGGAGGACGTGCTGAAGCGGTACGAGGCCTACGGCTGGCACACCCAGCGCATCGAGCCCGCCGAGAACGGCGACATCGACGTCCACGCGCTGTACGCGGCACTGAAGGCGGCGCAGGCCGAGACCGAGCGCCCCTCGATCATCGCGATGCGCACGATCATCGCCTGGCCCGCCCCGAACGCGCAGAACACCGAGGCCGCGCACGGCTCGGCGCTGGGCGAGGACGAGGTCGCGGCCACCAAGCGCGTCCTCGGCTTCGACCCGGAGAAGACCTTCGAGGTCGCCGACGAGGTGCTCGCCCACACCCGCAAGGCCCTGGACCGGGGCGCCGAGGCGCACGCCGCCTGGGACAAGCGGATCGCCGCGTGGCGCAGCGCCCGGCCGGAGCGTGCCGAACTGTTCGACCGGGTGGTCGCCGGCCGGCTCCCGGAGGGCTGGGAGGACGCCCTGCCGGTGTTCGAGCCCGGCAAGTCCGTCGCCACCCGCGCCGCGTCCGGCAAGGTGCTCCAGGCGCTCGGCCCGGTCCTGCCCGAACTGTGGGGCGGCTCCGCCGACCTGGCCGGCTCGAACAACACCACCATCGACAAGACGTCCTCCTTCCTCCCGGAGGGCAACCCGCTGCCGGAGGCCGACCCCTACGGCCGCACCGTCCACTTCGGCATCCGCGAGTTCTCCATGGCCGCGGAGATGAACGGCATCGCCCTGCACGGCAACACCCGCGTCTACGGCGGCACCTTCCTGGTCTTTTCCGACTACATGCGCAACGCCGTGCGCATGTCGGCCCTGATGCAGCTGCCGGTGACGTACGTGTGGACGCACGACTCCATCGGCCTGGGCGAGGACGGCCCGACCCACCAGCCGGTCGAACACCTGGCCTCGCTGCGCGCCATCCCGGGCCTGAACGTCGTCCGCCCGGCCGACGCCAACGAGACCGCCGTCGCCTGGGCGGAGATCCTCCGCCGGCACTCCACCCGCCCGGCCCCGCACGGCCTGGCGCTGACCCGGCAGGGCGTGCCGACCTACGAGCCGAACCCGGACGCGGCCAGGGGCGGGTACGTCCTGGCGGACGCCTCCACCGGCGCCCCGGACGTCGTCCTGATCGCCACCGGCTCCGAGGTGCAGCTCGCCGTGGCCGCGCGCGAGCGGCTGGAGGCGGAGGGGTTCGCCACCCGGGTGGTGTCGATGCCGTCCGTGGAGTGGTTCGAGGAGCAGCCGCGCGAGTACCGCGAGAGCGTCCTGCCGCCGTCCGTGCGGGCGCGGGTCGCCGTCGAGGCCGGCATCGGCCTGACGTGGCACCGCTTCGTGGGCGACGCCGGGCGCATCGTCTCCCTGGAACACTTCGGCGCCTCCGCCGACGCCAAGACCCTGTTCACCGAATACGGCTTCACCGCCGAGAACGTCGCCGCCGCGGCGCGCGAATCCCTCGCCGCCGCCCGCGACTGATCCGACCGCCAGAAAGAAGATGATCACTGTGTCCGAAGCATCCGCGTCCGCGGGAGCACTCAAGCGCCTGTCCGACGAGGGCGTGTCCATCTGGCTGGACGACCTGTCCCGCAAGCGGATCGAGTCCGGCAACCTGGCCGAACTGATCGGGACGAGGAACGTCGTCGGCGTCACCACCAACCCCTCCATCTTCCAGGCCGCGATCGGCTCCGGTGAGGGCTACGAGGAGCAGCTCGCCGACCTGGCGGTGCGCGGCGTCACCGTCGACGAGGCGGTGCGCATGATGACCACCGCCGACGTCCGCGCCGCCGCCGACGTGCTCAAGCCGGTGTTCGAGGCGAGCGGCGGCCGGGACGGCCGGGTCTCCATCGAGGTCGACCCGCGCCTGGCGCACGACACCAGGGGCACGGTCGCCGAGGCCAAGCAGCTGGCCTGGCTGGTCGACCGCCCCAACGTGATGATCAAGATTCCGGCGACCGAGGCGGGCCTGCCGGCCATCACCGAGGTCATCGGTGCCGGCATCAGCGTGAACGTGACGCTGATCTTCTCCCTGAAGCGCTACCGCGAGGTCATGGACGCCTACCTCGCCGGCCTGGAGAAGGCGCGGGCGGCCGGGCACGACCTGTCCGCCGTCCACTCCGTGGCCTCCTTCTTCGTCTCCCGCGTCGACAGCGAGATCGACAAGCGGCTGACGCTGCTGGGCACCGACGAGGCCCTCGCCCTGAAGGGGAAGGCGGCCCTGGCCAACGCGCGGCTGGCCTACGAGGCCTACGAGGAGGTCTTCACGGGCGGCCGTTTCACCGCCCTGGCCGGCGTGGGCGCCAACAAGCAGCGCCCCCTGTGGGCCTCCACCGGTGTGAAGGACCCCGCCTACCGGGACACTCTGTACGTGGAGGAGCTGGTCGCCCCCGGCACCGTGAACACGATGCCGGAGGCCACCTTGAACGCCACCGCCGACCACGGTGACGTCCGGGGCGACACGGTCACCGGCGGCTACGCCCGGGCCCGCGCCGACCTCGACGCGGTCGAGCGGCTCGGCATCTCGTACGACGAGGTGGTGCGGCAGCTGGAGGACGAGGGCGTCGCCAAGTTCGAGGTGGCCTGGCAGGACCTGCTCGACGCCGTGGCGAAGTCCCTGAACAGCAAGGGAGTGGACGGGGAATGAGCGAGGAGCTTGCACAAGCGGCGGCCGGTGAGGCCGCGGTGACCGGGACGGCCGAAGCCGGGAAGGCCAAGCCCGCCAAGCGGGGCAGGAAGACCACCGGCGGCACCGGGCAGGGCGACGCGGCCCAGGAAGCGGGCAGGACGGCGCCCGAGGCCGCCCCGGCGGCGGAGGAACAGCCCGTCGTCCCCGTCCCGGCCGACGTGTGGGACAACCCGCTGCGCGACCCCCGCGACCGCCGGCTGCCCCGCATCGCGGGCCCGTCCGGGCTGGTCATCTTCGGGGTCACCGGCGACCTGTCCCGCAAGAAGCTGATGCCGGCCGTGTACGACCTCGCCAACCGGGGTCTGCTGCCGCCGGGCTTCTCCCTGGTGGGCTTCGCCCGCCGGGACTGGGAGGACCAGGACTTCGCCCAGGTCGTCCACGAGGCCGTCAAGGAGCACGCGCGCACGCCGTTCCGCGAGGAGGTGTGGCAGCAGCTCTCCGAGGGCATGCGGTTCATCCCCGGCGACTTCGACGACGACACCGCGTTCAAGCAGCTCAAGGACGCCGTGCAGGAGCTGGACGCCTCCCGCGGCACCAGCGGCAACTACGCCTTCTACCTCTCCGTGCCGCCGAAGTTCTTCCCCAAGGTCGTCCAGCAGCTGAAGAAGCACGGGCTGGCCGACGCGCCGGAGGGCGCCTGGCGGCGCGCGGTGATCGAGAAGCCGTTCGGGCACGACCTCACCAGTGCCCGCGAGCTGAACGCGATCGTGCACGAGGTGTTCGAGCCCGACCAGGTCTTCCGCATCGACCACTACCTGGGCAAGGAGACCGTCCAGAACATCCTGGCGCTGCGCTTCGCCAACCAGATGTACGAGCCGGTCTGGAACCGCTCGTACGTCGACCACGTGCAGATCACGATGGCCGAGGACATCGGCATCGGCGGCCGGGCCGGCTACTACGACGGCATCGGCGCCGCCCGCGACGTCATCCAGAACCACCTGCTCCAGCTCCTGGCGCTGACCGCGATGGAGGAGCCCGCCTCCTTCGACGCCGAGTCGCTGCTCACCGAGAAGCTGAAGGTGCTGCGGGCGGTGCGGCTGCCCGAGGACCTCGGCAAGCACACCGTGCGCGGGCAGTACGCGCGCGGCTGGCAGGGCGGTGCCCCGGTGCGCGGCTACCTGGAGGAGGACGGCATCGACCCGGCCTCCACCACCGACACCTACGCCGCGATCAAGCTGGGCATCGACAACCGCCGCTGGGCGGGGGTCCCCTTCTACCTGCGCACCGGCAAGCGGCTGGGCCGGCGGGTGACGGAGATCGCGGTGGTCTTCCAGCGCGCCCCGCACTCCCCCTTCGACACGACGGCGACCGAGGAGCTGGGCTCCAACGCCATCGTCATCCGGGTCCAGCCCGACGAGGGCATGACGGTCCGGTTCGGCTCGAAGGTGCCGGGCACCTCCATGGAGATCCGGGACGTGTCGATGGACTTCGCCTACGGCGAGTCGTTCACCGAGTCCAGCCCGGAGGCGTACGAGCGGCTCATCCTGGACGTCCTCCTCGGCGACGCCAACCTGTTCCCCCGTCACCAGGAGGTGGAAGAGTCCTGGAGGATCCTCGACCCGGTCGAGGAGTACTGGGCCACGCACGGCAGGCCCGCGCAGTACGCCTCGGGCAGCTGGGGACCCGAGGAAGCCGACGAGATGCTCGCACGAGACGGACGGAGCTGGCGCAGGCCATGAGGATCGACCTGACCGACACCACGGCAAGCAAGATCAACAAGGCGCTGGTGCAGGGTCGCCGCGCCATCGGCACCCCGGCCGTGGGCATGGTCCTGACGATGGTGATCGTCACGGACGAGGAGAACGCCTACGACTCGATGAAGGCGGCCCAGGAGGCCTCGCACGAGCACCCCTCGCGCACCCTGGTCGTCATCAAGCGGCACGCCCGCACCTCCCGCGACCGCACCCGCTCCCACCTGGACGCCGAGGTGCGGGTGGGCTCCGAGGCGGGCACCGGCGAGACGGTGGTGCTGCGCATGTACGGCGAGGTGTCCGACCACGCCGACTCGGTGGTGCTGCCGCTGCTGCTGCCGGACGCCCCGGTGGTGGTGTGGTGGCCGGTGGACGCGCCGGAGAACCCCGCCAAGGACCCGCTGGGCGCGCTGGCCCAGCGCCGGATCACCGACATGTACGCCGTCGAGCGCCCGCTCCAGGCGCTGGAGGACCGCGTCCGCTCGTACGCGCCCGGTGACACCGACCTGGCCTGGACCCGGCTGACCCCGTGGCGCTCGATGCTGGCCGCCGCCCTGGACCAGGCCCGGCTGGAGGTCACCTCCGCGGTCGTGGAGAGCGAGCCGGAGAACCCCAGCGCGGAGCTGCTGGCCCGCTGGCTGGAGGCCCGGCTGCGAGTGCCGGTCGACCGGGTGGACACCGCCGGCCCGGTCGTCACGGGCGTGCGCCTGGGCACCGCGAGCGGCGAGATCGCCATCGACCGGCCCGAGGGCCCGCTGGCCACCCTGTCCCTGCCGGGCCAGCCCCCGCGCACCCTCGCCCTGAAGGTCCGCCCCACCTCCGAACTCATCGCCGAGGAGCTCAGGCGCCTCGACGCGGACGAGATGTACGCCATCGCCCTGAACGGCGAGGCCGCCAAGGAGATCCCCGCACATGTCTGATGCCCCCAAGCTCACCCGGCGACCGGAGTGGACCGCCCTGGAGGACCACAGGGCCGAGGCGATGCTCCACCCGAACCTGCGGGAGCTGTTCGCCGCGGATCCCTCCCGCGCGGAGCGGTACGTGGTGCGCGTCGGTGACCTGCGGATCGACTACTCCAAGCACCTGGTCACCGACGAGACCCTCGCCCTGCTCCAGGAGCTGGCCGCCGCCACGGGCGTGTTCGGGCTGCGGGACGCGATGTTCCGCGGCGAGAAGATCAACACGACCGAGCGGCGGGCGGTGCTGCACACCGCGCTGCGCGCGCCGCGGGAGGCGGTGATCGAGGTCGACGGCGAGAACGTCGTCCCCGCCGTCCACGCCGTGCTGGACAAGATGGCCGACTTCGCCGAGCGGGTCCGCTCGGGCGAGTGGACCGGTCACACCGGCAAGCGCATCCGCAACGTCGTCAACATCGGCATCGGCGGCTCCGACCTGGGCCCGGCGATGGCCTACGAGGCGCTGCGCGCCTACACCGACCGCTCCTTGACGGTCCGCTTCGTGTCCAACGTGGACGGGGCCGACCTGCACGAGGCGCTGCGGGACCTGGACCCGGCGGAGACGCTGTTCGTCATCGCCTCCAAGACCTTCACCACCATCGAGACGATCACCAACGCCACCTCGGCGCGCGCCTGGCTGCTGGCCGGGCTGGACGGTGACGACAAGGCGGTGGCCAAGCACTTCGTGGCGCTGTCGACGAACGCGCAGAAGGTCGCCGGGTTCGGCATCGACACGGCCAACATGTTCGAGTTCTGGGACTGGGTCGGCGGCCGGTACTCCTACGACTCGGCGATCGGCCTGTCGCTGATGATCGCCATCGGCCCGGACCGCTTCCGCGAGATGCTCGACGGCTTCCGCATCGTCGACGAGCACTTCCGCACCGCCCCGGCCGAGGCCAACGCCCCGCTGATCCTGGGCCTGCTGGGGATCTGGTACGGCAACTTCTTCGGCGCCCAGTCGCACGCGGTGCTGCCGTACTCGCACTACCTGTCCAAGTTCACCGCCTACCTGCAGCAGCTGGACATGGAGTCCAACGGCAAGTCGGTCGACCGCGACGGCCGCCCCGTGCAGTGGCAGACCGGCCCGGTGGTGTGGGGCACGCCCGGCACCAACGGGCAGCACGCCTACTACCAGCTCATCCACCAGGGCACCAAGCTGATCCCGGCCGACTTCATCGGCTTCGCCCGGCCGGTGGCCGGGCTGAGCCGGGAGCTCGCCGCCCAGCACGACCTGCTGATGGCCAACTTCTTCGCCCAGACCCAGGCGCTCGCCTTCGGCAAGAGCGCCCAGGAGGTGCGTGCGGAGGGCGTGCCCGAGGAGCAGGTGGCGCACCGCACGTTCAAGGGCGACCATCCGACCACGACGATCCTGGCCGCGGAACTGACCCCCTCGGTCCTGGGCCAGCTCGTCGCCCTCTACGAGCACAAGGTGTTCGTCCAGGGCGCGATCTGGAACATCGACTCCTTCGACCAGTGGGGCGTCGAACTCGGCAAGGTCCTCGCCAAGCGGGTCGAACCCGCCCTCACCGAAGGCACCGACGTACCCGGCCTCGACCCGTCCACCGCCGCCCTCGTCGCGGCCTACCGCGATCTCAAGGAAGTGAAGTAACCATGCAGCTCGGTCTCATCGGTCTCGGCAAGATGGGCGGCAACATGCGCGAGCGGATCCGCCGCGCGGGCCACACCGTCATCGGATACGACCGCAACCCGGACGTCGCGGATGTCCACAGCCTGGAAGAGCTGGTGGGCAGCCTCAAGGGCCCGCGCGTGGTCTGGGTGATGGTCCCGGCCGGCGAGCCCACCCAGACCACCATCGACCGGCTCGCCGAGCTGCTGGAGCCCGGCGACGTCGTCGTGGACGGCGGCAACTCCCGCTGGACCGACGACGAGAAGCACGCCGCCGAGCTGGCCGCCAAGGGCATCGGCTTCGTCGACTGCGGCGTCTCCGGCGGCGTGTGGGGCCTGGAGAACGGCTACGCGCTGATGTACGGCGGTGACGCCGAGAACGTCGCCAAGGTGCAGCCGATCTTCGACGCGCTCAAGCCCGAGGGCGACTTCGGCTCGGTGCACGCGGGCCGGGTCGGCGCGGGCCACTTCGCGAAGATGGTCCACAACGGCATCGAGTACGCGATGATGCAGGCCTACGCCGAGGGCTGGGAGCTGCTGGAGAAGGTCGACTCCGTGGAGAACGTCCGCGAGGTCTTCCGCTCCTGGCAGGAGGGCACGGTCATCCGCTCCTGGCTGCTGGACCTGGCCGTCAACGCCCTGGACGACGACGAGCACCTGGAGGGGCTGCGCGGCTACGCGCAGGACTCCGGCGAGGGACGCTGGACGGTGGAGGCCGCCATCGACAACGCGGTGCCGCTGCCGGCGATCACCGCGTCGCTGTTCGCGCGGTTCGCCTCCCGCCAGGAGGACTCGCCGCAGATGAAGATGATCGCCGCCCTGCGCAACCAGTTCGGCGGCCACGCCGTCGAGTCGGCCAAGAAGTAGGCGCCCGATGGGGGATCTGCTGCTGGTCCGGCACGGTGAGACGGAGTGGAGCCGGTCGGGCCGGCACACCGGCCTCACCGACCTGCCCCTCACCCCCCACGGCGAGGAACAGGCCAAATCCCTGGCCCCGCTCCTGTCGGGCCGGCCGTTCGCGCTGGTGCTCACCAGCCCGCTCGGCCGCGCCCGGCGCACCGCCGAACTGGCGGGTCTGGCCGGGGCCGTGCCCGAGGCGGACCTGCACGAGTGGGACTACGGCGCCTACGAGGGCATCACCACCGCGGACATCCACCGCACCCGGCCCGGGTGGGACCTGTGGACGGACGGTGTACCGCCCGGTGCCGAAGGGCACGGCGAGTCACCCGAGCAGGTCGGGGCGCGGGCCGACCGCGTGCTGGCCCGCGTGGAGCCCGCCCTCGCCGAGGGCGACGTGGCCCTGGTGGCCCACTCCCACCTCCTGCGGGTGCTCACCGCCCGCCGGCTGGGCCTGCCGCCCGCCGAGGGACGGCTGTTCCAGCTGGCGACGGGGACACTGAGCCGGCTGTCGACGGAACACGGTCGCCCGGTGATCGCGGAGTGGAACACCCGGCCCTGAACGGGCGCCGGCCGGGGGCGGGTTGACAGCCCCCGGCCGGCACGTCAGAGTCCCGCCTGATGGAGAGCACCGATCTGACCCCGGCCGAGGCACGGGTGTGGCGGGCCTTTCCGCGCGGGGAGTTCGTGGACTTCCGCACCTCGCCCGAGGAGGACGCCGGCGAGGGCGGCGGCTGGGGGCCGGAGCGCACCGTACGGGCGGCCGTGCTGCGCGCACTCCTCCTCACCGCGCCCCGGGAGAACGGCGAGATCCCCTCCCTGGACCTCTCCGGCGCCCGGATCACCGGCGGCCTCCACCTCCAGTACGCCACGGTCGACCAGCCGGTGCGGCTGAAGAACTGCCACTTCGAGGAGGTGCCCCGCCTCTACGGCTGCCGGTTGCGGGAACTGAACCTCAGCGAGTCCGCCCTGCCGGGGCTCGTCGCCCACGCGGTGCGCGTGGACGGCGTGCTGCGGATGACCCGGGCCCGGTTCCGCGGGACGGTGCGGCTGTCCGGGGCGGAGATCGCGGGGAGCCTGTACCTGGAGGGCGCGGAGGTCCGCGCGTCCCCGGACACCGAGGGGCCGGTCCTCCAGCTCAACCAGGCGGTCCTCGGCGCCGACCTGTGGGCGCCGGGGCTGCGCGCGCACGGTGCGGTCCGGCTCACCGGGACCTCCGTGGCGGGGCAGGTCAACCTCCGGGACGCCGTCCTGGACGCGGGCGAGAGCACGGCCCTGGACGCGCAGAACCTGGGCGTCGGGACGAGCGTGACCGCCAGGTGCCTGCGTGCCCGGGGCCTGCTCGACCTGCGCGGCGCCCGCATACCCGGCATCCTCGACCTCGCGCACGCGTCCCTGTCCCGGCCCGGCGGTGTCGCGCTGCGGGCCACCAGCTCGGTGATCGGGGAGCTGTGGCTGTTCGACGGCGAGCGGGTCGAGGGCGCGCTCCGGCTGCGGCGCGCCCGGATCGACAGCCTGAGCCTGGACCCGGAGATGGTGCCCGACGAGGTGTACCTGAACGACCTCTCCTACACGGCGCTCGTCCCGCACCACCCCGCCGAACGCCGCCTGCCCATGCTGGAACGCGACGGCGACGGCTACGTCCCCTACGCCTACGAGCAGCTCACCGCCGCCTACCGCCGGGTCGGCGACGACGAGGCAGCCCGGCGCGTGCAGCTCGCCAAGCAGCGCCGGCACCGCACCACCCTGCCCTGGTACGGGCGCGCGTGGGGGCACCTGCAGGACGTGACCGTCGGCTACGGCTTCCGTCCGCTGCGGGCCCTGGTGTGGCTGCTGTCGCTGCTCGCGCTCGGTTCGGCCGCCTTCGGCCTGGAGCACCCGGCGCCGCTGAAGCCGTCCGAGGCACCCGGGTTCAACCCGGTGTTCTACACCCTCGACCTGCTGCTGCCGGTCATCTCCTTCGGCCAGGAGACGGCGTTCGCGCCGCGGGGAGCCCACCAGTGGCTGGCCTATCTGCTGATCGTCACCGGCTGGATCCTCGCCACGACGGTCGTCGCGGGCGTCACCCGCACCGTCAACCGCCCGTGAGGACCCGGGCGGCGTGCTGGGCGGCGAGGCGGACGGAGGCGTTGGGGGCGCCGTAGCCGCGGTAGCCGCCGTCGCGCTGGAGGAGTTCGAAGAACACCCGGCCCACGGTCTGCGTGTAGCAGTGGCGGAAGACGCCGTGCGCGTCCCGGTCGTAGAGGATGCCGAGGTCCCGGTAGGTCTCCAGCTCCCCCTCGGCGAACTCGTACCGGGCGGCGAGGTCGTCGTAGTAGTTGGCCGGGATGGGCAGCAGGGTCCCGCCGGCCTCGCGGAAGCGGCGGGCCGCGGCGACCACGTCGTCGGTGGCGAGCGCGATGTGCTGGGCGTGCGCGGTGTCGTCGGTGGGGGCGGCGCCGACCGTCAGCACGATGCGGACGGCGCCGGCGTCGTCGGTGACGGCGCGGCTGCGCAGCAGGCCGTAGGGGTCGGGGACGTCCACGCTCTGCTGCGGGCTCAGCCCCAGGACGCCGTGGTGGAAGAGGACCGCCTCGTCGAAGTGGTGCCAGGGCTGGGTGAGGGCGAGGTGGTCGATGCGGCAGCCGTCGGCCGCGGCGGGGGCGGTGTCCGCGAAGTCCGCGCGCCAGTCGGGGTGGCGGGCGTCGCCCCGCTCGGCGCAGAAGAACAGCTCCGTGCCGTCGGGCGCCGCGACCGCCTCCAGCGGGGCGTCCTCGGGGGCGCGGCGGCGCGGCAGTACGGGGGCGAGCAGGGCCTCGGCGCGGCGGGCGGAACCGGCGGGGTCGGGGGTCTCCAGGCCGACGGCGGCGAGCCGGGTGCCCCCGCGGCGCTCGGCGGGCCCGGTGTTGACCAGGACGCGGGCCTCGCCGCGCTGCCACAGGTCGACGGGTTTGCCGCGGTGCCGTGCGGCCCGGGTGAAGCCGAGGGCGCCGAGCAGGGCGGTGACCGGCTGGGCGTCGGGGGTGACCAGCTCGGCGAAGGCGACGCCGGTGGGGACGACGGCCGGGGGCGGCGCCGCGGTGCCGACCTGTTCCTGGAGCATCCGCAGCGAGCGCTGGGCGTCGACGGCGGTGGGGCCGGCCTCGGACTGCCGGAAGACGTCGTTGAAGACCTCCAGGGAGAGCGGGCCGCTGTAGCCGGTGCGCAGGACGCGCCGGACCAGCCCGGCCACGTCGAAGCCGCCCTGTCCGGGGAAGCAGCGGTGGTGGCGGCTCCACTGCAGGACGTCCATGGCCAGGCGGGGCGCGTCGGCGAGCTGGAGGAAGAAGATCTTCTCGCCGGGGATGTCCCCGATGCCTTCGAGGTCCTCGGGGTCACCGCTGCGGGAGAGGATGTGGAAGCTGTCCAGGCAGGTGCCGAGCGCCGGGTGGCCGGCGGCCTCGACGATGCGCCAGGCGTGGTCGTAGGTATTGACGTGCCGTCCCCAGGCGAGCGCCTCGTAGGCGACGCGGATGCCGGACTCCTGGGCGAGGTCGGCGAGCCGGGCGAGTTGCTCGGCCGCGAGCGCGTCGTCGTCCACGGCGAGCGGGGAGACGCTGGAGCAGACCAGCACGGTGTCCGCGCCGAGCCGGCGCATCAGCGCGAACTTGTGCCGGGCCCGGCGCAGGGTGCGGGCGAACTCCTCGGCCGGGGCGGCCTCGACGTCCCGCATCGGCTGGTACAGGTCGATGGTCAGGCCGAGGTCGGCGCAGCGGGCGCGGATCTCCTCCGGGGCGAGGGGGCTGGCCAGCAGGTCGTTCTCGAAGATCTCCACGCCGTCGAACCCGGCCCGGGCCGCGGCGTTCAGCTTCTCGGTGAGGGATCCGCTCAGGGAGACGGTGGCGATGGACGTACGCATCCGGGTACCTCTCTGCTTCGGGCCGGGGCGGTTGTGGTGCGGGCCGGGGCGGTCTACTCCGGTGCCGTGGCGGCGGCCTGCCGCGGCCCGGTGACGGCCCCTCGCGGCGCGGTGCCGGCCCCGGCCAGCTCCGTGAGGTCGGCGAGCATCCGCGCGCTGTCGGGCTCCCGCCCGGTGAACAGCCGGAACGCGTCCGCGGCCTGGTAGGCGGCCATGCCGCCGCCGTCGAGCACGGCGCAGCCCAGCGCGCGGGCGGTGCGCACCAGTTCCGTCTCCAGCGGCCGGTAGACGACCTCGGCGACCCACAGTCCCGGGTGGAGGAGCTCGGCGGGCAGCGGCAGGCCGGGGTGGGCGGCCATGCCGGTGGGGGTGGCGTGGACGATGCCGTCGGCCCGCGCGATCAGCTCCGCGAGCCGGTCGGGGGCGGCGCAGGCCGCACGGCCCGGCCCGAAGTGCCGCTCGAGCGAGGTGGCGAGGGCGGCGGCCCGGCCGGGCAGCGCGTCGACGACGGTGACCCGTTCCGCGCCGAGCGTGAGCGTGGCGTGGGCGACGGCCGCGCCCGCGCCGCCGGCGCCGAGCTGCACCACCCGCTCCAGCGGTACGTCGGGCAGCCCGCGGGCGAAGGAGGCGGCGAAACCGGTGGCGTCGGTGTTGTGGCCGACGGCCCGGCCGCCGTCGAAGACGACGGTGTTGACCGCGCCCAGCGCCTCGGCCCGCGGGGCGATCTCGTCCAGGTGGGCGAGGACGAGCTGCTTGCAGGGGTGGGTGATGTTGAGCCCGTCGAAGCCGAGGTCGCGGGCGGCGCGCACCAGGTCGCCCACCGCCTCGGGCGGGACGCCGAGCGTGTCGATGTCGATGAGCCGGTAGAGGTAGCGCAGGCCCTGGCGGTCGGCCTCCCGCTCGTGCAGGGCCGGGCTGAGCGACGGGCCGATGCCGGAGCCGATCAGCCCGACGAGATACGAGTCCTTGGCGTCCTGGGCCACCGGGAACCCCCTTAATGTACGAACCAGTACGTTAGTCATAGCAGCAAGGCGCCGCCCGGGGGAAGACCCGACCTTCTACAATCGACCGGCAGCACCCGCCGCGGCCGAAGGAACCCGATGACCAGCGTCGACGAACCGGCACGATCCCACGGACGCATCCGTGACGCCGCCCGCACCCAGGCCGAGATCCTCGACGTCGCCACGCAGGAGTTCGCCCGGGCCGGCTACGACGGGGCCCGCGTCGACGAGATCGCCGCCCGCACCCGCACCACGAAGCGGATGATCTACTACTACTTCGGCGGCAAGGAGCAGCTGTTCACGGCCGTGCTGGAGCGGGCGTACAGCGTGATCCGCGAGGCCGAACAGCGGCTCGACGTCGAGCACCTGGACCCGGTGGCCGCCATCCGGCGGCTGGCGGAGCTGACCTTCGACCACCACGAGCAGCACCCGGACTTCATCCGACTGGTCGGCATCGAGAACATCCACGGCGCCGAGCACATCGCCGCCTCCGAGAAACTCGGCAGGATCGGCTCGCCGGCGCTGGACGTGATCCGCCGGATCCTGGCGGCGGGCCGGGAGTCGGGGCTGTTCACGGCCGACGTCGACGCGGTCGACCTGCACGCGATGATCAGTTCCTTCTGCTTCTTCCGGGTCTCCAACCGGCACACCTTCGGGGCGCTGTTCGGCCGCGACCTGGTCGATCCCGACCGGCGCGAGCACTACCGCACCATGCTCGGCGACATGGTGATCGCCTACCTGACGGCGGAGCGCGCGGCGGACTGAACGCGGCGGCCCCCGCGCGTCACCACCTCTTGACACCCGTGACACGTCGGCGCAACATCCCTACCCAACCGCGACTAACTATCCAGTGGGTTAATTAGCCGATCGGCACCTCTCCCCTGCGCTCACTCCGCCTACGCCGGAGCCTCCCCCGAAGGAGCCGCCGTGTCCGTCCCCGCCGCACCCCGCAGCACCGCCCCACCCGGCCAGCCGAGGAAGGCCGCCACCGCCGCCTGGATCGGCAGCGCCCTGGAGTACTACGACTTCTTCATCTACGGCAGCGCCGCCGCGCTGATCTTCCCGGAGGTCTTCTTCGACGAGTCGGACCCGGCCACCGCGACCCTGCTGTCGCTGGCCACGTTCGGCGTCGCGTACGCCGCCCGCCCGCTCGGCGCGTTCGTCCTCGGCCACGTCGGCGACCGCCTCGGCCGCAAGAAGATCATGGTGTTCACCCTGATCCTGATGGGCCTGTCGACCTTCCTCATCGGCTGTCTGCCCACCCGCGGACAGGTCGGCACCCTCGCCCCGGTCCTGCTGGTGCTGTGCCGGGTCCTGCAGGGCATCTCGGCCGCGGGCGAGCAGGCCAGCGCCAACTCCATGACGCTGGAACACGCGCCACCGCACCGGCGCGGCTTCTTCACCAGCTTCACCCTCAGCGGCACCCAGGGCGGCCAGCTCCTGGCCACCCTGGTCTTCCTCCCGATCGCCGCGCTCCCCGAGGAACACCTGCTCTCCTGGGGCTGGCGGGTCCCGTTCTGGCTGAGCGTCGCGGTCGCCGTCGTCGGCTACGTCATCCGCCGCAAGCTGGACGAGACACCGGCCTTCGCCCGGCAGGCCGCCGGCGACGGCGTGGTGAAACTGCCGCTGGTCATCCTGGTGCGCGAGCACTGGGCGGACGTCCTGCGGGTGATCGCGGGCTCGTTCGTCGCCTCGGTCAGCACCATCTTCACCGTCTGGGCGCTGGCGTACGCCACCGGCGATTCCGTCGGCATGTCCCGCTCGTCCATGCTGTGGGTGGGCGCCCTCGCCAACCTGGCCGCGCTCGCCGCGATCCCGCTGTGGGCGATGCTGTCCGACCGCATCGGCCGCCGCCCGGTCTTCCTGGTGGGCGCCGTCGGCAGCGCGGTGACCATGTTCCTGTACCTGTGGGCGATCTCGACGGGCTCCTACCCGCTGACGCTGCTCCTGGGCATCGTGGCCTTCGGCGTCGTCTACAGCGCCGCCAATGGTGTGTGGCCCGCCTTCTACGGGGAGATGTTCAGCACGCGGGTCCGGCTGTCCGGGGTGGCGATCGGTACGCAGATCGGCTTCGCCGTGGCCGGGTTCGCGGTCAGCCTGGCCGCGCGGATCGCCGGTCCGGGTGGCGACGACTGGTTCGCGGTGGCCCTGTTCACGGCGGCCCTGTGCGTGCCGCCGGTGATCGCGGCCCTCTCGGCCCGGGAGACCCACGAGGTGCCGACCGAACGGCTCGGCGAGCGGGACCGGCCGAAGACGGCCCGGCCGGAGAGGGTGACGGCCTGACCGCACGCAGCGTCCGGGCCCCGCACGCCGAGCCGGCCGCCGGGCCCGGACGTACGACCGGCCGTCCGTCCCGCGCCCGGTCCTCCGGCGGACCTCCGGACGCCGCTCCCTCCTCTGCGGGGAGCCGCCGGAAGGGCCCTACCCCCGGGCGACCCCGTAGACCCGCTCCACCCGCAGCCGCAGGACGAGGCGGCGGTCGCGGACCATCGCGGCCCGGTAGTCGTCCCAGTCGGGGTGCTCGCCCTGGACGTCGCGGTAGAGGCGGATCAGCTCCTCGACCGTGGCGTCCCGCGGGTCCGCGGCGACCGGCGAGAGGTCGGCCGTGCCCTCGGCGACCGCGTAGGACCACCGGTCGGGGGTGGTCACGTGGTACGAGGCGCGGGGGTCCCGGCGCAGGTTGCGGGTCTTGGCGCGGTCGTCGGTGACCGAGACGCGGACGACCCGCTCGTCGGGGTAGTAGGCGTGGGTGACGTTCGACAGCTGGGGGCGGCCGTCGCGCTTGAGCGTGACGAGCACCCCGCCGTGGCTCCCGGAGAGCAGCCGCAGCAGTGCGTCCTGCGTGGCGTCCTGAGTCATGCCTGCGTCAACGGGCCGGACGAGGTCGCCCATTCCCGCGGGGCGGGCCGTTCACCGGGATGGCCGGTCCTCGTGAAGATCGCGGCCGTGCGCGTGTTCCCCGGTGCTCTCCCGGCCACGATGAGGTCTGAGGGCGTCCGTGGCGGGTATGCCGGACCGCACCTCGACGAACGTGACGTGAGGAGAGCGATGGCACTGCTGCGGCAAGAGGCCGAACCGGACGAGGTGGGGCTGGACCGGAAAGCGCTGGAACGTCTCGACGGGCACTTCGCCCGCCAGGTCGGCGAGGGGCGCCTGCCCGGGTTCCTCGTGGCCGTCGCCCGCGGCGGGCGCGTCGCCCACCTCACCGTCCACGGGCACCGGGACGTGGCCGCCGCCCTGCCCGTCGAGGCCGGCACCCTGTGGCGGATCTACTCGATGACCAAACCGGTGACGTCGGTCGCCGCGCTGATGCTGGTGGAGGAGGGGCGGTTGTCCCTGGACGATCCGGTCGACCGGTACATCCCCTCCTTCGCCGGGCCCCGGGTGTACGCCGGCGGCTCCGGCGCCGACGTCACCACCCGCCCGGCCTCCGGTCCGGTCCTCGTACGGCACCTGATGACCCACACGGCCGGTCTGACCTTCGGCTTCTACCACACCCATCCCGTCGACGCCCTCTACCGCGCGGCCGGGCTGGAGTCGTCGGTGCGTCCCGGCGCGGACCTGGCCGAGACGGTCGACCTGTACGCGAGCCTGCCGCTGCAGTTCGAGCCGGGCACGCAGTGGAACTACTCGGTGGCCAGCAACGTCCTGGGACGGCTGGTGGAGGTGGTGTCGGGGCAGCCGCTCGACGTGTTCTGCGCCGAGCGGATCTTCCGCCCGCTCGGTATGCCGGACGCCGGTTTCCAGGTCACGGACGAGCAGGCCGGACGGCTCGCCGAGCTGTACGGCGAGACCGACGGCGGCGGCATCGAGCCGGTGCCGGGCCTGCCGCTGCGGGGCCGGCCGCGGTTGCTGTCCGGCAGCGGCGGCATGGTGGCCTCCGCGTACGACTGGCACCGGTTCATGGAGATGCTGCGGCGGCGCGGCGAACTCGACGGCGTCCGGCTGCTCGCCGCCGGGACGGTGGACCTGATGACCCGCAACCACCTGCCCGGCGGCGCCGATCTGCGCGCCTTCGGCAGCCGCCCCGCCCACGACCAGCCCGGCAACGACGGCGTCGGCTTCGGCCTCGGCGTGTCCGTGGTGATCGATCCCGCCCGCACGCAGGCCCCGTCCGGGCTCGGCACGTACGGCTGGAGCGGGGTCGCGACGACCACCTTCTGGGTCGACCCCGGCCGTGATCTGACCGTGCAGTTCATGACGCAGGTGCGGCCGAGGTCGTCGCACACGGTCTACCGGGACCTCAAACGGCTGGTGCACGAGGCCGTCCGGGACTGACATCCGCAGGAGCATCCCGCCTCAGCCCCGCCGCGGCAGCAGCACCACCGCCCCGAGCGGTACGGCGGCCAGGACGAGCCAGGGCACGGCGGCCGGCAGACCGCTGTCGAGCAGCGTGCCGGCCGCCGCGCTGCCGAGCAGCACGACGATCCCGGAGACCGACGACAGCGCCCCCGTGTACAGCCCGAGCCGGCCCTCCTCGGCGAGGTCGGGCACCCAGGCGCGGGCGACGGGCGCGACGAGCATCTGCCCGGCGGTGAGCAGGACGACGAACGCGGCGGCGGGCAGCAGCCCCGCCGTGCCCGTCCACCCGGCGGGCCGCGCCGCCGCCACGACCGCGAAACCGGCCGCGATCAGCACCAGTCCGGCCGCCATGGAACGGCGCAGCGTCAGCCGTTCGCCCGCCCAGCGGGTGACGGGCAGCTGCGCGGTCACCACCAGCAGGGAGGAGAGCGCGAACAGCCACGCCAGCGGCGCCTGGGAGCCGGTGGCGCGCTCCACCTCGGCGGGCAGGGCGAGATAGAGCTGGTTGTAGGCGAGCAGATAGGCGCCGTACGCGCAGCACAGCGCCAGGAAGCGGCGGTTGCGCAGCACCAGCCGCGCCCCGCCCCCGACCTTCGTGCGGGTCCGCCCGGGGATGTGCTGCGGCAGCAGCCGGGCGTGCCCGGCGAGGACGAGCACGAAGATCCCGGCGCCGGCCAGGCACACCGTGCGGAAGTCCACGGCCAGCAGCAGCGCCCCCAGCAGCGGCCCGACGAACGCCCCGGCCTGCCCGGCCACCGTGAACAGCGCCAGCACCCGGGTGCGGGAGCCGCCGCCGGCCTCCTCCCAGACGACCGCCTGCCGGGCCACCTCGGACTCGACGGCGGGCGAGAACAGCGCGGCGGCGAACCCGATGAGCAGGACGGATCCGACGACCGCCCAGGTCCGCTCGGCGTATCCGAGCCAGACGAACCCGGCGATCCGCAGCACGCACCCGGCGAGCACCACGGGCCGGATGCCGTACCGGTCGGCCAGGGCCCCGCCCACCACGAACAGCCCCTGCTGGCTGAAGGTGCGCAGCCCGAGCACGAACCCGACCAGCCAGCCCGCCATGCCGACCGTCCGGCCGAGGTGCTCGGACAGGAAGGGCAGCACGGCGAAGAAGCCGACGTTGAAGGCGAGCTGGGTGAGGACGAGCAGCCGCAGCAGCGGGGAGAGACGGCCGCGCCCGGACGCCGGGGGCAGGCCGGTGGAGGCCGCGGTCACCGCGCTCCCGCCAGTTCCCCGGCGGTCCCCGTCCGGTCCGGGACGGGGAGGGCGGCGGGCCCGGCCGGCCGCCGGCGCGGCCGGCGCACCCCTCCGGCCGCGGTGACGGCGAGCGCGCCGAGGAGGGCGAGGACGGCGGCGGGGGCGAGGACGGCCCAGGGGGCGCGTTCGGCGTAGGGCTGGTTCTCGGCGAGCAGCAGGCCCCACTCGGGGGACGGCGGCTGGGCGCCGAGGCCGAGGAAGCCGAGGGAGGCGAGGGAGAGGGCGACGCCGGGCAGGCGCAGCAGGGCGTGGCGGGTGACGGGCGGCAGGATCGCGGGCAGGATCTCGCGGCGCATCAGGTGCGGGCGGCTCGCGCCCATGCCGCGGGCGGCCAGGACGTGCAGGGTGGCGCGCTCCTGGGCCAGCAGGGAGGAGGTGTGCGCGGCGAGCGGGGCCCAGGCGACGGCGGCCACGGCGAGCGCGGGGGTGGCGGCGCCGCTGCCGGCGACGGCGGTGACGAGGAGGGCGAGCAGCACGGGCGGGACGGCGTTGACGGTGTCGGCCAGCGGCCCGGACAGGCGGGGCAGGAGGCCGAGGAGGACGCCGGCGACGAGGGCGGCGGCGCTGATGGAGAGCGCCAGCAGCAGGGTGTCGAGGGCGCCGTGGCCGACCCGGGCGAGCAGGTCGCGGCCGAGGGCGTCGGTGCCGAAGGGGTGGGTGGCGGAGGGCGCGCGCAGCCGTTCGCCGGTGTGCACGGCGAGCGGGTCGCGGGGCAGGCCGAGCGCGACCACCGTGATCAGGAGGGCCGCCGGGACCAGCGGCGTCGCGCTCCGGGCGGGCGGCGCGGGCCGGTGCAGCGTGGGCAGCGCCCCGTCGCGCAGGGCGGGGCCGGTCAGCAGGCGCGCGGCGAGCCGGGCGGCGCCGGTGGCGGCGGCGGCGAGCAGCACCAGGGCGAGCGTGCCGGCCTGGAGGACGGGCAGGTCCTGGGCGAGGGCGGCCTGGAGGGTGGTGCGGCCGAGGCCGGGGACGTCGAAGATCCGCTCGACGGCGACCGCGCCGCCGGTGAGGCCGACGGCGAACAGTCCGAGGTTGGGCAGCAGCGCGGGCACGCAGCGGCGCACGGCCTGCCGGGCGATGCGCCGGCCGGTCAGTCCGCGGGCGGCGGCGGCCACCGCCCAGGGCTCGCGGAACGCGCCGGGCAGCAGGTCGTCCAGGAGCCGTCCGAGCACGGCCCCGGCGGGCAGGCCGAGGGCGAGCGCGGGCAGCACCGCGTACGCGGGTCCGTACCAGCCGAGCGCGGGCAGCCAGCCGAGCTGCACGCCGACGACGGTGGCGAGGACGGAGGCGACGAGGAACTCGGGCAGCGAGGCGAGCATCGCGGAGGCGGTGCCGCCGCGGCGGCCCGTGCCGAGCCGTCGCCGGGCCCCGCGGCGCAGGGTGCGGACGCACACGAGCGCGGCGGTGAGGACGGCGATCACGATCGCCGCCGCCATGAGCAGCAGCGAGGCGCCCAGCGCCTGGAGGACGTCGGGCGCGACCGCGGACCCGGAGATCCACGACCGGCCCGCGTCGCCCCTGGCCAGCCCGCCCAGCCACTGCCCGAGCAGGGGAAGCGGCCCGTCGTCCAGCCCGAGCTGGTCGCGGATGCCGGCGAGCACCTCGGGGGTGGGGTCGCGGTCGGCGGAGCGGGCCTTGAGGACGGTCAGCGCCGGGTCGGTGCGGGTGAGCCAGGGCAGCAGTCCGATCCCGCAGACCAGGGCGGCCGCGAGCGCGATGCGCCACAGGGCCGCCGTCACCTGCTGTCGCATGGGTCAGCGCCGCGTTCCCGTGCCGACGAGGGCGCGCTCGTAGGGGTCGAGGATCACGCCCCGGACGCCGTCGCCGACGCCGGTGATGATCCGCTGGTGCACGAGCGGCAGTACGGCGTCGGTGCCCAGGATCCGGGCCTCGGCGGCCATGGCGGCGTCGCGGCGCGCCTCGGTGTCCGTGGTGTCCGCGGCCCCGGCCACGGCCTTGTCGGCGTCCTCGTCGCAGAGCTGGGCGATGTTGTAGTCGCCGTCGCAGGTGTAGTCGCTGGCGAGGACGGAGACCGGGTCGCCGGTGTCGAGGAGGGTGTTCCGGGCGAGGACGAAGGCGTCGAACTTCCCGGCGAGCGCGTCGCCCTCCAGCCGCGAGTACTCCCGCACGGTGATCTTCACCTCGAATCCGGCCTTCTCGAGCTGCTGCTCGACGACCTGGGCGACCTCGGGCAGTTCGGGCCGGTTGTCGTAGGTGGCGAGGGTGACGGTGGCGCCGTCGGCCTTCTTCGCCTTCGCGCGCCCGACGGGCTCGGTCCGCTTGCCCGCGGCCCAGGTGACGGCGGGCCCGTAGATGCCGGCGCCGGGGTCGCCGTACCCCTCGTACACGTCCTTGGCGAAGACGGAGGTGTCGAGGGCGGCCCGGGCGGCGGCCCGCAGCCCGGCGTCCCGGAAGGTGCCCTTCCCGGCGTTCAGCAGCAGGCTCGTCGTCCGGGTGGTGGCGGTGTCCCGCCGCTCGTCCTCGTCCAGGGTCGCGGCCTGGGAGACGGGCACGGCCTCGGCGATGTCCAGCTCGCCGGTGCGCAGGGCGTTGGCGCGGGCGGTGCCGTCCGCGATGAACCGGGCGTCGATGCCGGAGGCCTGCGCCCGGCCGCCCCAGTAGTCGTCGAACCGGTCGAGGGAGGCGGAGGCGGCCCCGTTCACCTCGGTGATCTCGAACGGTCCGGTGGCGTGCCCCACCGGATCGACCCGCTCCCCCTCGTACGCCTTCTCGGAGAGGATGGCGAGGCTCGGGCTGGACAGCCGCAGCGGCAGCACGGGGTCGGCCTCGCCGGTGGTGATCGTCACGGCGCGGTCGCCGTCGGCCTTGGCGGTGAGGTCGACGCCGGTGAGCGCGGCGGGCGCGGGTTCGGCCCGCGCGGCGTGGGTGAGCGCGCCCGCGACCGCGTCCGGGGTGACCTTCGTCCCGTCCTGGAAGACGGCCTCGCGCAGGGTGAACGTCCAGGTCCTGGCGTTCTTCCGCTGCCAGGACTCGGCGAGCGCGGGCGCGGCGGAGCCGTTGGCGTCCAGCGAGGTGAGGCCCTCGGTGACACCGAGCCGGCTGAGCAGGGTGGCGTCGGCTCCGTACGGGGAGAACCTCTCCGCGGGCGGGAAGGCGAGCGCGACGCGGAGGCGGGAGCCGTCGCCCCCGGCGCCCTCGCCGGAGGACCGGTCCCCGCCGGAGGCGAAGCAGCCGGTGACGGTGAGGAGGGGAGCGAGTATCAGCGCGGGGAGCAGCCGGAGGCGAACGTGGGGATGCATGGTCCTGAGAGGAGGTCGGAAGATCGGGAACGACAGCCTATATGACAATCATTTCCAGCTTTCGACCCCTCCCTCCGGCATTCCGCCCCCCGGCGCCCCACTCGTCGGCGTCCCTCCCATCGGCACCTCGAAGTGCACGACGCCGTTTCCGCCGCCGGGATCCTCGCGCTCGTCGTGGACGACCTTGGCGAGCGACCGCCAGAAGGGCTCGGCCCCCGTCACGGACGGGTCCGTGTGCAGGTAGACGGCCCGGTAGCCGCCGTCCGCCTCGGCGAACGCCAGCAGCTCCTCGACCAGCCGCCGGGCCAGCCCGCGCCGGCGGTGCTCCGGCCGGACGTAGATCCGGCGCAGTTGGGCGGTCTCCCCCGAGGGGAAGCGCTCGGCGACGTGCCGCGGGTTCGGCGGGTGGGCGGGACCGCGGGAGTCGAGCGCTCCGGTGGCGACGACCTCGCCGCCGGGGTCGAGCGCGACGAGCAGGGCGTGGCGCGGCGGGGCGAGGTAGGCGGCGACCGGGTCGATGATGTCACCGTGCCAGTGGGGCACGTACCCGGTGCCGAAGTCGCGGTAGACGGTGTCGAGCATGACGGCTCGGGCGGCGTCTATGTCCTGGGGGCCTGCCGGCCTGATGCTGTAGTCGCGCACTTGCACATGATACGCATTAAGCTGTCCGGCAAGATCGCGGGCCCGGTGCCGCCCCTCTCCTCCCCCGGCGTCGCCGCACGGTGCCCGGGGCGGGCCGGTGTCCCGTCGCACCGGCCCGTCCGCCGCCCGGCTTCCCACCTCGACCGCCGGGCCCGGCCCGTCCCCCGACGACACCACCGTCGACGGCGGCCTACGGCGTCGTCGTCAACGGCGACGGCGTCACCGAGCGCGAGGGCCGGGGCCTGGGCAGTCACTGCTGCCACATGCCGCTCCGCCCATCGTGCAGGACCACGGCTTCGCCGCGTTCACGGGGGCCGCGGGCGCTCACCGGCCCACCGGGTCGCCCTCCGCCCCGTCGTCCCGGGTACGCAGCATCAGGTGGCCGCCGTGGTGCAGCGGCGTGCCCGGTTCCAGGCGGGCCGCCTCGCAGCCCGTCACGGCGTCGACGACGTGGATCTCCCCGTGGCCGCCGCGGGTGACGGCGACCCAGTCGGCGCCCGGCGAGGCGGCCACCGCGCGGCGCTGGACACCCTCCCACGGCGTGCGGCCGCGGCGCGGGGCGCCGTCCATGGCGGGGAGCGGGACGCGGCGGACGGTCGCGCCGGTGTCCCGCAGGAGCAGGAGTTCGTCGCCGTCGGGGTGGACGCGGGCGAACGCGGCGTGGTGTGCGGCCAGGGCCAGCCGGAAGACCAGGCCCGGGCCGAGGTCCGTGCGCGTCGCGCGGTCCGCGTCCAGGTCGTGGCGCCACGCCCGGTTGGTCCACTCCGGCCACCGCAGCGGATCCGGCGGGCCGCCCCGCAGCGTCGACCACAGTGCCCGCCGCCGCGGGTCGAGCCGCAGGTACCAGCCCCGGGCGGGCGCGCCCCAGGGGATCACCGGCTCGGGGAAGAGCGTGCCGCCCGCGCGGCACGCCCGGTGCACCCCCTCGCCCGTCGCCGCGAACACCCGCCCGGTCAGGGGGTCCTGGGCGTCTCCGTGGCCGTCGTCCGGCAGGGGCAGGAGCGCGTGGGGCGTGACGGGCGGGCAGCCGGGCGGGGCGGCGAGCAGGTCGGCGAAACGGTGCACGGCCAGCGCGCCGGGCTCGCGGTGCCGCAGGACGACGAGCGGGCCCTCGCCGTCGGCGTCCGCTCCCCCGGGGCCCTCCTTCCCGAAGGTCCCGTCCCCGAGGACCGTCACCCCGGGCTCCCCCGCGCGCGTGCGCACCCGGACCGCCTCCCCCGTGGCCAGGTCGGCGATGGTCAGCACGTCCGACCACGGCCGGTCGCCGCGGCCGAGGCCGGTGGTGACGGCCACCCACCTGCCGGACGGGTCGCAGGACAGGTGCTCGGCCGGCACGGCGACCGGGATCGCCGCCTCCACCGGTGCGCGGCCGGACGGATCGAGGACCAGCAGCTCGCCCCTGCGGTCGTCGACGCAGGCGACCCGGCCGCCCGGCAGCGCCAGGAACCCGGCGTGCTCGGAGAGGTGACGACCCGTCAGGCGCACGACCTCCGTCCCGTCCGGCACGGTCAGCACGTGGACGGATCCGGCCACGTGGTCGGAGACGTACAGGAGCGGTTCGACGGTCATCGGATGCCTCCCTCGCCGGCGCGGCGAGCGGCCGGGAACACGAACGGCGGACTGGTGAAAACGATTATCATGTATCTTCAGCCGTGTCCCAGGTCCAAGAGAACAGTCCGCGAGGAACTGCCCGTGCGGGCAGCCCTCGTGAGCAGTCCATGAGGAAGAAGCGAGGGCACCCGATGCTGCGCTCCCCGTCGAGATCCGTCCGTTCCTGGATCGCCGCCGCGACGGCCGCCGTCGTCCTGACCGGATGCGGCACCTCCGGTGAACCCACGAGCGAGCGGAGCCCCGCCGCGGGCGGCACCACCGACGTCACCGTCGAACCGATCAAAGCCACCCGGCAGTTGACCGACGCCAACGGGGTGCGGATCTCCCTGCCGAAGGAGCCGCGGCGCATCGTGTGCCTCTTCGCGCTCTGCGACGACATCCTGACCGAGCTGGGCATCACCCCCACGGCCACCAACAGCGCGCTCCTCGCCCACCCCGGCTTCCTCGGCAAGGAGAAGGCCGCGCGGATCGACGTCGTCCCCGGAGGGTTCATCGCCCCGGAGGTGGAGGCGATCCTGTCCCACAAGCCCGATCTGGTGATCGGCCTGGAGGACACCCACGGCAAGCTGGCCCCGGCCCTGAAGGGCGCCACCACCTTCTGGCCCATGCAGCCCGAGACCTGGCAGGACAGCGTGGGCTACCTGCGCGACGTCGCCGCCCTCACCGGCCGCACCGCCGAGGGCGAGAAGGCCGAGAAGGCCTTCCGCACCAAACTCGCCCGGGCCGAGCGGTCCAGGAGCGACAAGACCGCCCTCGTCATCTACGGCAGCGACGAGAACTTCGGCGTCTCCACCCCGGAGACCGACGTGACCGCCAGCCTGTTCCCGAAGCTGGCCGACTACCCCTGGAAGTCCCGCGGGGTGGAGGGGAGTTACAGCCTGGAGGAGATCCTCGCGGCCGACGTCGACGTGCTGTTCGTCGAGACGATCAGCTTCGGCGACGCGGACGGCAAGCTGTCGGAGAAGCTGGCGAAGAACCCGCTGTGGGGGAAGATCCCGGCCGTACGGAACGGAGACGTCCACGAGGTCGACCCCGAGGTGTGGGCCAAGGGACGCGGCACCCGCTCGCTGGGCATCGTGCTCGACGAGGCCACGGCAGCGCTGCGATGAGCGTGCCGACCGCGAGGCGGTCCGGGGCGGCGGGGACGCCCCCGGACAAGGGAACGGGCGGGCGCCGGTCCGGACGGATGCGGCAACTCCCCGTCCTGGCCGTCCTGCTGGCCGCGGCGGCCTGCTGCTCGCTGAGCCTGGGGACACCGTACGTGCCGCTGCACCGCCTGCCCGGCGCGCTGCTGGAGGGGGACTCCACGCTCGCCGGGGTCGTCGTCGGTGAGCTCCGCGTGCCCCGGCTGGTGCTGGCGCTCCTCGCCGGCGCCTGTCTGGGGGCGGCGGGCCTCGTACTCCAGGAGGCGCTGCGCAATCCGCTGGCGGTCCCCGAGATGCTGGGGGTCTCGTCGGGGGCCGCGCTCGGCGTCGCCGCGCCCCTGGTGCTGGCGGTGTCCCTGCCGGCCGCCGTCCAGCCGCTGCTCGCCATCGCCGGGGCGGTACTGGGCGGCGGGCTCACCCTGCTCGCCGCGGGACTGGGGCGCAGCCCGTCCGCCGTGCTGCTGACCGGTGCGGCGGTCGCCGCCGCGCTGCAGGCCGCGCTGCTCGTCCTCATGGTGATGGCCGACCAGCTCGACCTCCAGCTCATCTACCGCTACCTGCTCGGCTCGCTCTCCGCCCGCACCTGGGACGACGTCACCGGCCTGTGGCCCTGGCTGCTGGTCGCGGCGCCCGCGCTGGTGCTGTGCGCGCCGGTGCTGTCGGTGCTGCGCCTCGGCGACGAGGACGCCGAGGCGCTGGGGGTGCGCACGCAGCGGGCGCGGTTCGCCGCGCTGGGCATCGCCGTCGTCCTGATCGCACCGGTGACGGCCGTGTGCGGCCCGGTGGCGTGGGTCGGGTTCCTCGCCCCGCACCTGGCCCGGCGCCTGGCCCCCGGTGCCGACGCGGTGGGGTGGCTGCCCTGGTCGGCGGCGTGGGGCGCGGCCGTGGTGGCCGTCGCCGACGTCCCGGCCCGGCTCGCGCTGGCTCCCGTGGAGACACCGGCCGGTGCCTGGACGGCCCTGCTCGGCGTGCCCGCCGGGGTCGCGCTGCTGCGGTCGGGCGGTGGAAGGCCGAAGATACCGAAAACACCAAAAACACCAAAAACACTGAAAACACCGAGGGTGCCGGGGACCCGGGGCGGCCGGACGGCGCCTTCCGGCTCCGCACCGGGCGCGGCGGGGGTGACGCGGTGATCCGGCGCCTGTGGCTGCTCGTCGTGCTCGTCCTGGTCTGCGCCTGTGCCGAACTGCTGGCGGGCCGGGGCATGTCCCCCGCCGTCGTGGGGGAGGTCCTCGGCGGGGGCGGTGACGCGACGGAGCGGCACATCCTGCTCGAACTCCGCTTCCCCCGGACGCTGGTGGCCCTCGCCGCGGGAGCCTGCCTGGGCCTGGCGGGGCTGGTCCTGCAGTCCGCGCTGCGCAATCCCCTCGCCGGTCCCGAGGTCACGGGCGTGACGCCGGGCGCGGTGCTGGGCGCCGTCACCGCGACGGGGCTCGGGCTCGCGGGCTGGGAGTCGCCGCTCGCCGTGGTCGTCGCCGCGTGTGCCGGCGGCTGCGCCGGGGCCGCGCTGTTGTGGCTGCTCGCCGGGCGCGGCCAGGGTGATCCCGGGCGGATCGCCGTGCACGGCGTGCTCGTCTCGGCGGTGCTCGGCGGGCTCACCGCCATGGTGCTGCTGGTCGCGCCGGGCGAGCTGGGCAGCGTCGTGCAGTGGCTCGTGGGCACCACGGAGGGCCGGGTCTGGCAGCACTGGCACCTGCTGTGGCCGTGGGCGCTGGTCTGGGGCGCGGCGGCGTGGCTGCTGGCCGGACCGCTGACCCTGCTGCGCTGCGGCGACGAACTGGCCACCGCCGCCGGGCTGTCCACCTCGCGGGCCCGGGCGCTGGCGCTGCTGTGCGCGGTGGCGCTGACGGCCGGAGCGGTGGCCGCGGTGGGCGCCCTCGGCTTCGTGGGGCTGCTCGTCCCGCATGTCGCGGTGGCCTTGCTCGGCGCCGACCTGCGGAGGACGCTGCCCGGCGCCGCCCTGGTGGGGGCGGCCGTGGTGTGCGGGGCCGACGCGGGCGCCCAACTGCTGTCGCGGCTGCTGGCGGTCGCGCTGGACGCCGGACGGCTGACGCTGCCGGTCGGGGCGCTCACCACGTGCGTGGGGGCCGCGCTCCTGCTGGCCGTGGTGCGCCGCGCGCCGAGCCGTACGTTCTGATGCCGACGAAGGACACAAGCATGAACGAGCCCATCGAGCCCACCGAGTCCCCCGCGTCCCCTGCCCCTTTGGGGATCCACGTGGAAGGGGTGCGCTTCGGCTATCCGGGCCGGCCCGTGCTGGACGGTGTCGACCTGACCGTGGAGCCGGGCGAGCTGACCGCCCTCGTCGGTCTCAACGGCTGCGGCAAGTCGACCCTGCTGCGGCTGGCCGCCGGCCTGCTGCGTCCCGCCGCGGGACGGGTCCTGCTCGGCGGGGACGACCTCGCCCGGCTCTCCCGGCGCGCCACCGCACGGCGCGTCGCGCTGCTGCACCAGTCGGCGCCGGCCGTCCCGGGTATGACGGTGCGTCAACTCGTGCGGCAGGGGCGCTACGCGGCGCGCGGCCCGCTCGGCATGCTGCGCGAGGGCGACGACCCCGTCGTCCACCGGGCGCTGCGCGACGTCGGGGTGGAGGAGTGGGCCGAGCGTCCCGTGGACGCCCTGTCCGGGGGCGAACGGCAGCGGGTGCGGCTGGCGATGGCGCTCGCCCAGGACACCCGGATCCTGTTGCTCGACGAGCCGACCACCTACCTGGACCTGCACCACCAGCTGGACGTGCTGCAGACCGTGGTGCGGCTGCGCGAGGAGCGCGGTCTGACCGTCGTGATGGTGCTGCACGACCTGGCGCACGCCGCCCGGTTCGCCGAGCGGATCGTCGCGCTGCGCGGCGGGCGCGTGGCGGCCGACGGGCCGCCCAAGGAGGTCGTCACGCCGGGGCTGCTCGCGGACGTCCTGCGGGTGGCGGGCCGGGTGGGCCGGGATCCCGAGGGGGGCTGGCCGGTGTGTTACCCGGATCACCCTCTGCGGAGCCACACAGGACTAGAAACTGATAATCATATTCATTAGTGTCAGCGGCACGGCGCTCGATCGAACGCCGTACTTCCTTGCGATTGAGGAGAGTTCATGGACAACGAGCAGGTCTTCGCGCCGATCGCCGACCCGGGTCAGCTGGCCCACGACTCGGCCTCCCACTCCAACGCGCTCGTCGAGAACCCGTTCGACGACACCGAGGAGTGACCCGGCGGTAGTCACGGTCCGTGGGCCCGCCCGCTGCCTTCCGGGCGGGCCCACGGCTCGCTCCCGCCTCATCGCCCGTCCCCGTCCCCGCCCTTCCTCCAGGAGAACCGACGTGACCCGAAGCCAGCTCGCACCCGGTGTCGAGATCGTCGCCGTGCCCGGGCGGGGGCTCGCCCTCCGGACCGCCGACGGGGACTTCCTCACCGTGCGGACCGGCGACGCGGACGAGGCCGCGCTGCTCGCCCGGCTCTCCGGTGCGGCACCGGACGCCTCCGGCCCCGGTCTCGACCGGCTGGTGCGGGCCTTCGAGGACGCCGGGTACGCGGCACCGGCGCCCCGCGCGGCCGCATGGCCCGCCGAGCGCCGGGACGTGCTGCTGATGGGCGACCCCGTCCTGACCGAACCGCTGGCCGGGTACCTGCGGGCCGCCGGCGCCGAACCCCGGTCCGCCGCGCCCGGCGGGCCGCCGGCCCGGCCGGAGACCGCGGCCGCGGTCGTGTGGTGCCTCGACGGGCCCGTCCCCCCGGGACTGTGGGACGCCGCCGACCGGCTGCCCGAGCGGGGCGTCGCGTGGCTGCGCTGCCACCGGGAGGGCTGGCAGGCGTACGTCGAGCCCCTCGCGGCGACGGCCGGGGACGTCACCTCCGCCCACGTCCGGGCCCGCCGCCTGGCCGCCACGCCCGCCCACCGGGAGCTGAACGCCTACTGGAGCGGGCCCCGTACGGCCGGAGCGCCCCTGCGGCTGACGGCGGCCGCCGCCGGGCTGATCGCCGCGCTGCTCGCCGACGACCTCACCCGGTGGGCCACCGGCGCCACCGCCTCCGGGGCCCTGCCCGCCCGGCGCCGGCTCCGCCGGGTCGACCTGCGCACGCTGACCGTCACCGAACACCCCGTCCTGCCGGTTCCCGCGGTCGCCCCGATGCCGGGGGACGCGGAACCCGCCTCCTCCGCCCCGGCTCCGGGGGACGCGAGGCTCCCCGGAACCGCCCCCGCACCGGCGAACCCGGCCCGTCCCGCACCGGCGGCCCCGGAGTCCCGTGAGACCCTCCCTTCACCGAGGGCGGCAGGGCTCCCCGCGGCCACCCGCGCGCCGGAGAGCACCGGATGACCCCGTCCACCGTGATCGTCGAGGGCCTCGCCACCGACGTCCGGCTCCCCGACGGCGGCGGCCCCTTCCCGGCCGTCCTCGTCCGTACGCCCTACGACCGCCGCCGGCACCGCGCCGAACTGGAGGCCTGGGCCCGGCGCGGGTTCGCCGCGCTCGCCCAGGACGTGCGCGGCCGGTACGGCTCCCCGGGACGGTGGCGGCCGTACGACGGCGAGGGCGCCGACGGCGCGGCGACCGCCCGCTGGATCCGCCGCCGGCCGTGGAGCGACGGCCGGCTGGTGGCCGTCGGCGGCTCCTACGCCGCCCACTGCGCCCTCGCCCCGGCGCTCGACGCGCCCGGGGACGCCCGGTCCGAGACACTGCCCGACGCCGTGATCGCCGCCGTGCCCGCGCTGGGCCTCGCCGAGACCGCCCGCGAACCCTCCGGCGTGGAACGGCTGGCCGCCCGGGCCGGGTGGTGGGCCGCCCACGGCGACCGGCCGGACTCCGAGGAGGACGCCCTGGCGAAGGCGCTCGCCGCCGACCCGGAGGCGCTCGCCCACCTGCCGCTGACCGGCCTGCCCGCGCGACTGGGCCGGGACCTGCCCTCCTGGCCGCACCTGTGGCGGGCCCGCGAACGCGGCCGGCTCGTCGCGCGAGCGGGCGGCGCCCGGATGCCGCTGCTGGCGGTGGGCGGTCACCACGACCCCTTCGCCGAGGACACCGTCGCGCTCTGGCGCCGCTGGGGCGGCCCCTCGGCGCGGCTGCTGCTGGGCCCCTGGGGGCACGGCCTCGTCGCGGAGCCCGGACCCGGCGCCGACCCCGCGCACCGGGTGCCCCTCGGCGACCTCTACGCGGACTGGGCGCGCCGCGCCCTCGCCGGGGACCTCCGGCCCGGGCACCGCGGCGCGGTCGCGCTGGGCGGCAGCCCCCTGTGGCTGCCCGCGGACACGGAGGGCGAGCCGTACCGCCCGCGCCTGCGCCCGCTGCGCGGCGCCTCCTTCACCGCCGACCCCGAACGCCCGGTGCGCTCCGACGACCTGAGCGTGCCGCGGGACGGCACACCCGACCGCTGCCTGCTCGTCACCCCGCCGCTGCCGCGCCCCCTGGACGTCGTCGGCACCGCCGGGGTGCGGCTGCGGGCCGCCGCCGACACCCCGTCCGCCGACTGGGCCGTCCGGCTCGTCGCGCTCGACCCGGGGGGCCGGGCCGAGCGGCTCGCCGTCGGCGTCGTGCGGCGGGCGGACCCGGCGGGCCGGGCGGCCGGGTTCACCGTGGGACTGGGCCGGCTCGCGCGGCGGCTGCCCGCGGGCACCCGGCTGCGCCTGGAGATCGCCGGGCACCACTTCCCGGCCCACGCCCGCAACCCCCACACCGGCGACGACCCGGTCACGGCCACCCGGCTGCTCCCCTCCCGGCGCGACGTCGTCCCCGGGAGCGTGGCGCTGCGGCTGCCCGTGCTCCGGTCCCGTCCCCGCCCCACCGACCCCCTACAGGAGATCCCGCGATGACGGCGCTGCCGCTGGAAGCCCTCGTCGACCCGGTCTGCGGCATCGTCCGCAAGGTCAAGCCGGTCGAGCACCCGGCGGGCGCACCGCCCCGCTACACCGCGCTCACCGCCGAGGTGTCCGACGCCCGCAGGCTCGGGCTGTGGCCCGCCGACCGGGTCTCCCTCGGCACCGCCTTCGGCGACCCCGGGGCCGCCCGGACCGCCGCCATAGCGGAGGGTGTGGAGCGGTACTGCGGCAACCGCGTGCCGCCGCCCGGCCACCCCGGGGCGCCGCTGCGCGCCACCGCCGCCGAGCTGGCCGGCAGGGGCCTGCGGCTGTACGGGCCGGGCGAGGTGCCGGCGTACGCCGACTGGCAGTACGCCCGCGAGAAGTTCCCCTACCGGCGCCTCACCCCGGACACGCCCGCCCTGTGGGCGCGCGGCGAGGAGCGGCTGCCGGACGGGGAACGCGCCGAGGTGTGGGCGCCCGTCGCGCTCACCCACCTCAACTGGCGCCAGGGCGAACTGCGTTCGCTGCCCCGCACCCACCACCTCAACTACGCGGGCATCGCCGCCGGGCAGGGGTTCGACGACGCGGTCGAGCGCGGCCTGCTGGAGGTCGTCGAACGGGACGCCCTGGAACTGTGGTGGCACCTCGACGGCCCCGCCCGCGGCATCGACCCGGCGAGCGTGCCCGGCCTCCTCGACGACCTCGCCGGCTGCGCGCTCGACGTGTGGCTCGTCGAGATGCCCTCGGAGTTCGCCCCCTGCGTGGCCGCACTCGTGCACGACCCCCGCCTCGGCCTGTACGCCGCCGGCTTCGCCTGCAAGTACGACCCGGCCGAGGCCGCCCGCAAGGCCGTCCTCGAAGCCGTCCACACCTGGGTGTTCACGCAGGGCCTGACCGGCCCCGACGGCTGGGTCTTCCAGGCCGTCGAGGCCGGGCTGCTCGCCCGCGGCCTCTACCTGGACCACCGCGCGGACCGCCGCTACCTGGACGCGTGCGGCGAGCACTTCGCGCACGTACGGGACCTGGGGGCGCACGTGCAGGTGTGGCTGGACGAGCGGATGGCGCCCGAGGCCCGGCGGTTCACCGAACCGGCCCTCGGGGTCGTGCCCGTCGACGCGGTCGAGCCCGGCAGCCGGGAACGGCTGGAACGCGCGCTGCACGACGGCGGCCACCGCCTCATGACGTTCGACCTCACCACCGAGGACGTCGCCGAGACACCGCTGCGCGTCGCCCGCGTCCTCGTCTCCGGACTGATCCCCAACGCCCCCGCCGCCTTCGGCTACTTCGGCTGCCCTCGCCTGGCCGGCACCGCCGTCGCGCGGGGCTGGCGCACGACGCCGCCGAGCGCGCCGGAGGACTTCACGCTGGCTCCTCCGCCGCACATGTGAGGACACCCCAGTGGAGACCGACCTCGTCACCGCCCTCGCCCGGGCCCGCTCCCCCGAGCGCCCCGGACCGGACACGCCCGCCGGGCCCGCCGTACGCCCGTGGCCCGGGCCGCCGCGCCCCCTGCCGGCGGCCCGCCCCGGTGAACTCGACCTCGACCGGCTGCTCCGCCTCTCCCTGGCGGCCGAGGACCGCGGCGGACGGCTGCGGCCCGCCGCGTCCGCGGGGGCGCTGCACCCGGTGGACGCCCGGCTCGTCGTGGGCCCGGGCTGCCCCCTGCCGCCCGGCCGCCACGGCTACGACCCGCTGCGCCACCGCGTGCACCCCCTCGGCTCCGGGCCGGGGTCCGAGCCCGGCTCCGGCTCCGGTGAGACGTCGTCCCCCGGGGTGACCGTCGAACTGTCCGTCACCCCGCAGCGGACCGTCTCCCACTACGGTCACCGCGCCTGGCCGCTGCTCCTGCTGGACACCGGGCACGCCGCCGCCGCGCTCTGGCTGGCGGCCCGGGCGGTGGGCGCGGGCTCGATCGCCCTGGACCTCGACGGGCTCCGCGCGGACCCGCTCGCGACAGTGCGGGTCTCCCCGCCCCCACCGGTGAGGGCGTCGGTGCGGAACGCGCCCCCGCCCCACGGGCCGGTGGCCCGCCGCAGCGCGCCGCCGCCCCTGCGCGGCACCCCGTCCCGTGACGACCTGCGGGCGGTCCTCGCCACCGCCGTCGCGGCGAGCGCGGGCGAACTCGCCTGGTGCGCGGCCATCGGCGAACCGCACGCCGAGCTCGTCGAGCCGGCCGCCGACGGTTCGCTGCGGCGGCTGGCCGCCGGGGAGGCCCGGCCCACGCTCGCCGCCTGGGCCGCGGGCCAGGCGTGGCTCGCGCGGGCGGGCGCGGTCCTGCTCGGGTACGGCTGCCCGGCGGACGCCGACGCCCCGCGCATCCGCCGGACGCACCTGCGCGCCGGTTTCGCCGTCCACCTGGCCCATGTGGCCGCCGTCCGCCGGGGGCTGGCCGGCCGGCCCGTCGGCTCCTGGCAGCAGGCCGACCTGGGCGCCGCGCTCGGCGGCCCGCCGGGCCGCGACTGGATCGTGCACGGCCTGGCCCTCGGCAGCACCCACCCCGAGGAGGGGACCTCGTGATCGTCCATCCCGAACTGCGCCGCGCCGCACGGCACGCCCGGCGCCCCCTGCTTACGGCCACCCTCCTCCAGGGCGCCGTCACCCTCACCCACCTCGCGCAGGCCGCCCTGCTCGCCGTCGCCCTCGCCGATCTGGCGCGGGGCGCCACGGACCGGCTCCCCGCCCTCCTCGGGACGGTGCTCGGCACGGTCGCCGTCCGGGCCGGGCTCACCGTCCGGCAGCGGCGCACCGCCACCCGTGCCGGGGCGCAGGTCAGGGTGGCCCTGCGCGACGAACTCCTGGTCCACCTGGGGCGGCTGGGACCCGCTCACCTGACCACCGCCCGGGCCGGCGCCGTCCGCACCACCCTCGTCGACGGCGTGGAGGGCGTCGACGCCTACGTCTCCCGCTACCTGCCCCAACTCCTGGTCACCCTCTGCCTGCCGCCGCTGCTGCTCGCCGCCCTGGCCGCCGTCGAACCGCTCGCCCTGGCCGGCCTGGTCCCGGCCCTGCTGCTGGCCCTGGCCGGGCCGCGCGCCTGGGACCGGCTCCTGGCCCGGCGCGGCCGGGAGCACTGGGACACCTACGAAGCACTCGGCGCCGACTACCTGGAGGCCCTCCAGGGCATGCCCGCGCTGCGGGCCGCCGGCGCGGTCGGGCGCACCCGGAAGCGGCTGGAGGAACGCTCGGCGGCGCTGCACCGGGCCACCGTCGCCAAGCTGCGCGTCTCCCTCGTGGACACCGGCATCACCGACCTGGCCGTCCAGGGCGGCACGGTGGCCGCCGCGCTGCTGGCCTGCTGGTCGTCGGTGACCGGGTCCACCACGGCGACCGGCACCTACCTGGTGCTGCTCCTGGCGTCGGAGTGCTTCCGCCCCGTACGCGACCTGGCCCGCGAGTGGCACGCCGGGTACCTCGGGGTGTCGGCGGCGGACGGGCTGGCGGCCCTGCGCACGGCACGGCCCCCGGTGGCCGAGACGGGGACGGCCCGGGCGGACTGGCCGTCCCCGCCCGAACTGCGCTTCGAGAACGTGGAGTTCTCCTACGACGAGCACGACGGTGCCGGGGAGCCGGTCCTGCGCGGGGTCACCTTCACCGCCGAGGCCGGGCGCACCACGGCGATCGTGGGCCCGTCCGGCGCGGGCAAGTCCACGCTGCTGGCGCTGCTCCTGCGCCACCGCGACCCGCGGCGGGGCCGGATCACCGTCGGCGGCCGCGACGTGACGGCGTACGCGCCGGACTCGCTGCGGCGGAACATCGCCGTCGTCTCCCAGGAGACGTACCTCTTCCACGCCACCGTCGCCGAGAACCTGCGCCTGGCCCGCCCGGACGCCACCGACGACGACCTGGTGCGGGCCGCGCGCTCGGCCGGCGTCCACGACGAGATCACCGCCCTCCCCGACGGCTACGCCACCGTCCTCGGCGAGCGCGGCGCGACCCTCTCCGGCGGCCAGCGGCAACGCCTCGCCCTGGCCCGGGCGCTGCTGGCGGACGCCCCGGTGCTCGTCCTGGACGAGGCCACGAGCGCGGTCGACGAGCGCCGCGAGGCGGACATCGTCCGCGAGCTCGTGGCCGCCGCGGGCGACCGGACCGTCCTGGTGGTCGCCCACCGGCTCGCCGCCGTCCGGCACGCCGACCGCGTCGTGGTGCTCGACGGGGGACGCGTGGACGCCGTCGGGGACCACGCCGCCCTCGTCGCGGCGGGCGGCCTCTACGCCCGGCTCGTCCGGGCGGGACAGGCATACGAAGGAGAACTCGCCGCATGAGCAGCACCACGACCGTCACCGGCCCGGCGGCTCCCGCCGTCCCCGCGCGCGGTTCGCTGCGCGCCCTGCTGCCCGCCCTCGCCGGGCACCGGGGCATGGTGGCCCGTACGTGCGCCGCCGCGCTGCTCGAACAGGGCTCGCTGGTCGCGCTGCTGACACTGGCCGCGCACACCGTCGGCGCCGCCGTCACCGAGGGCCGCGCCCCCTCGCCCGGCACGGTCGCCGCCCTGGCCGCCCTGGTCGCCGTACGCGCCGTCATGACCTGGCGGGAGATGGACCTCTCGCACGACCTGGCCTACCGGGTGCTGGCGGAGCTGCGCGTGCGGATCTTCGACGGGCTGGCCCGCAGCGCGCCCGCCCGCGTGGCCGGCCGGCGCAGCGGCGACCTGGCCGCCACCGCGATGGCCGACGTGGAGGCGCTGGAGTTCTTCTACGCCCACACCACGGCCCAGCTCCTGGCCTCCGGGGTGGTGTTCGCCGGCGGGACCGCGGTCCTGGCCGCGGTGGAGCCGTGGCTGCCGGCGGCGGTGGTGCCGGTGGCCGCGCTGCTGGCCGTGGCGCCCTTCGCCGACGCGCGGGGGCGGGCGGAGCGCGGGGCGCGGACCAGGGCGGCCGCGGCGAAGCTGTCGGCCGACACCGTGGAGACCGTCGACGGGCTGCGCGACCTGCTGGCCTTCGGCGCGCTGCCCGCCCGGCGGGACCGGCTCGCCGAGCGGGGCCGGGCGGTGGGCGAGGCGCAGCGGGCCGAGGCGAGCGGGGAGGCCCTGGCCGCCGCCGTCCGCGACCTGCTCATCGTGGCCGCGGTCCTCGGTGTGGTGGCCGCCGCGGCGCACTCCGTGACCTCCGGGCGGCTGCACGGCGCGTGGGCGCCGGCGGCGATGACACTGGCCCTGGCGGTGCTGGGCCCGGTCGCCGAGTCGACCCGGTCGCTGAGCCAGGCGGTGGGCCTGCGCGCCGCGGCCGCCCGGGTCGACGCGGCCCTGAAGGCCCCCGCCCTCGCCCCGCCGCCCGCCTCGCCCCGCCCGCTCCCCCCGGGCCCGCTGGGGGTACGGCTGCACCGGGTGGGCTTCGGCTACGGAGGCCGCCCGGTGCTGGACGGAGTCGACCTGACGGTCCCGGCGGGGCAGACCCTCGCCCTGGTCGGCGTCTCGGGGGCCGGCAAGTCGACCTGCGCCCACCTGCTGGCGCGTTTCTGGGACCCGTCCGCGGGATCCGTGCAGGTGCTGCCGGCCGACGGCGGACCCGTCGACGTCCGCGACCTCTCCGACGCGGACCTGCGCGCCGCCGTGGCCGTGGTGGGCCAGGAAACCCCCCTGTTCCACGGCACCCTCGCCGAGAACCTGCGGCTGGCGGCACCGGACGCGGACGAGGAGGCCCTCACCGCGACGGCCCGGCTGTGCGGCATCGACCGGTTCGCCACCCCGGACACCGTCGTCGGCGAACGCGGCGCGACCCTCTCCGGCGGCCAGCGCGCCCGGATCGCCCTGGCCCGCGCCCTGCTGGCCGAGCCGCGGGTGCTCGTCCTGGACGAGACCACCGCCCACCTGGACAACGCCGGCGACGCCCAGCTCGCCGCCGCGCTGGCCCACGGCGACCGCACCACGATCGTCATCGCCCACCGCCCGGCGACCATCCGCCGCGCCGACCGCATAGCGGTCCTCGAGGGGGGCCGGATCGTGGAGGAGGGCACCTGGGAGGAACTGACCGCCCGCCCCGACAGCGCCCTCGGCCGGGTACTGGCCGTCACACCGCGCTGAGGCGGCGCGCGGTCCGTCGCCGATCACGCGGGGGTTCCGGTCCGGCGACCGGGGCCCTCGCGCGTGTCGTTCCCGTGAGTGCCCGAGGAGGACCCGCCGGCCGGGGAAGGACCCTCACGACGGGCGCCGGCCGCTTTCCGGGCCTTCCCGGGCCGGCCCGGTACCCCGCCCGTTCGGGGCCGTACTCCGCGGGGACGCCGGGGTGTTCCGGGTCGGAGCAGGCCCAGATGTCCTCGGGAGACGGCGCCCGCCATGCCTACTGTCCACCTCGGACCACGGCTTTACGCAGCGGCCGGAAGGGGGTCGCCCCCGGCGCCGAGCGAGCGCAGGATCCGCGCCTCCTCCTTGCGTGCCGCGGAGGGAGGGATGCGGCCGGTGGCGCGGCGGAGGGCTAGGCGGGCGAAGGCGTCGGCGGTCTCGTTGAGGTCGTGTCCGATGTGGCCCTTCAGCCAGCGGACTTGGACGCGGTGGCGGTGGCGGTGGTGCAGCAGGCGGTCCATCAGCTGCCGGCCCTCCGGGAAGAGGAGGGTGCGGTGGGCGGCCGCCGGGTCGGCGGAGTGCAGGGCCGCGTCGACCGCGTCGACCGCCTCGGTGCTGTCGCACAGGAGGACCACGGGCGCCTCCTCGTGCTGCTGGAGGAGGCTGAGGGCGGCGGCGCAGACACCGATGACCTCGGCTTCGCCGCTGCCCGAGGCGAGGGAGTCGCCGTGTCCGGTGGTCCCGTCCTCGGCGGCCCAGCCGTAGCCGCACAGCGCGGACCCGTCGCCGACGGCGGCGTCGGCGACGGCCACGACGGCCGTTTCGGGGAGGTCGGCGAGCACGGCGTAGCGGTCCTCGTCGGCCGGGGCCGTCGCCGTCGGATGTTCGTCGTCCCCCTCCCCGCCGGTGTCGGCGAGGAGGGCGGCGAGGGCGCGGTGGCAGCGCGGGCAGCCGTCGGCCTGTTCGGGGCAGTGCGCCCGGTGCTCCGCGGTCAGCTCGCGCACACCGTGCCACGACTCGGGCTCGGCGTCGGCGAACCGCGCCAGGGCGGCGGCGCGGCACTGCGCGACGAGCTCCGCGACGGGCCCCGTGGTCACGCAGGCCCGCATGCGGTCGTGGAGGTCCGTGGCCCGGAGCTGTGCTTCGCGGGAGCGGGCGGCGAGGACCGCGGTGTCCTGGTAGGCGTCGTCCAGGGCGTCGAGCCGGGCGTGCCGTGCGGAGGGGGAGCAGGCGAGTGCGTCCCGTTCGGCCCGGCCTATCGCGTAGCGGCCCCAGGCCAGCGCGGTACGGGCGTGGTGGCTCCACCGTTCGGCCACCGCGTCGTGCGGGAGGTGGGGGTTCTCCTCCTCCCGGGCATCACGCAGGAGGGCCTGGACGAAGGCGTCGTCGTCGCAGTCCCGCAGCGCGCGCACCGGTGCCGGCGGTTCGTCCCCTGCCGTCCTTCGGTCCCAGGCCCACCGGGCGAGGTCGCTCTCCGGCGCCTGCGGCGTGCCGTCCGGCAGTCCCCTGTCGCGGAGTTCCCGCCGCAGGGCCTCGGCGAAGGCCGCCGGGAACGCCCTGCGCGCCACCCTCAGTTCCAGCGTGTCCACCGGCCGGGAGCGGCCGGTGAGGCGGCGGGCGCGCTGCTCCTTGTACCGGGCCTCCGCCTGCGACCGGGCCCGGCGCACCCTGCGCGCGTGGGCCCGCAGCCTCCGCAGCCGTTCGGGAGGCTGAACCGAGAGCTCCGCGCACCGGACGGCCCCGCGGGCCAGGACGTCGGCGTGGGCGAGGGCGATGGTGACCGGGCCGGCGAGCGAGGGGTGTTCCAGGGCCGCCGCGGTCTCCGGGGGGCAGATCCCGTTCATGTGCGCGAGGGCGGCCTCTTGCAGGGCGGTGAAGTCGTCGGCGAGGCGGCGGACCAGCTGGGTGTGCTCGGTGATCGTCACGGTGGCCTTCCAGTCGCGGGTGGTGAGGAGCGGGGCCGACGGGGTGTGTGACCGGGTGCGGGTGCGGGCGGGCCCGTGGTTCCGGCACCGGGGTGCGCCCGGTGCCGGCGGAGGTGTGAGCCGTCGTCGTGCGGAGACGGCGACGGTGCCCGGCGGGGTTCCGCCCGCGGCCCGGGCTACCGCACCTGGCCGGTGAAGATGGCCGTGCGGTACCAGCCGGAGCCGGAGGTGTCGGCCGGCGTGATCTCGATCTGGGCGTTCCTGGCCGTCTCGGGGAACACGCAGGCCGCCTTCCAGCTCTGTGACTTGCCCGGCAGCAGGTGCGTGTCCGGCGCGCCGTCGAAGCCCGCGTCCGTGTCGAAGACCTCCTCGGCACCGTCCGGGCAGGACAGGCTGACCAGGCTCAGGTCGATCGCGGACTTGGAGCCGTTCCGCAGGGTGACGGAGAAGGCCAGGTAGGCCTCGCCGGACGGGCTGGCGTACTCGCCGGAGGTGCCCCGGCCGAAGCCGCTCAGGTGCGCTTCGACGCCGTTGTTCCACGTGGCGGTCTTGTCCAGCGCGACGATGAGGGTGTCGCTGTCGGAGTCGTCCTGCGCGTCCTCGGTGCTCCGGGTGTCCTGCGAGGCGCTCACGGTGCCCGCCGGCGGCGCGGTGCCGGCCTCGGTGCCGCCGGTGGCGGAGCAGGCGCACAGGGAGCAGCCCGCGACCGTCGCGACCACGGCGAGGACGGCCTTGCGCGGGCGGGTCGAAGGCGCCGTGGTCCGCGCGGGGGGCGTCGAGGCCCCGTGGGCGAGCCGTGCTCCGCGCACCGACGGCTCCCTCCCGGCCGTCGGCTGCGCGGAAGCGGAGGACGCCTGCGGCGTTGCCTCCGGTGTGCCCGTGGCCGGGGCCCGGCCGGCCGCCGTCCGATGCCGGGGGCCGTCCGTGGACGCGGCGGCGACGGCGCTCGGGGACGACGGGGAGGGAGAGGACGGCGTGCCGGAGGTGTTCGGGTGGTTCATGAGGCCATTCCTTGTGCGGATGCGGAGGGAGGGAGACTGACGGGTGGCGGAAGGAGGGGCGTGCACGCGGACGGCAGCGGAGCCGCCCCGCCGTGCTCGGAGCCGGTCCGGGCCGACCCGGATGTGGTATCGCGGCCCGGACGCCACGGATACGTGGGTACGGAAGCCGTAGGTCGTGCCCGCGGGCGGGGTCTCGTCCCGGGGAGGGGTGCGGATGAGAAGGTCTCGGCGTCGGGGAGCCCGCGCCGCGCGCCTCCTCAGCTCCACCTCCCCCGGATCTTCCGGCCGAGCTCGCCGTGCGGGTCGAGGAGCGCGCCCGCGACGCGGCCGGCGGAGTCCTTCACGCCGCCGCTGAAGTTGAGCCGGCCGGTGGAGCCGACGCTGGCGCAGACGCCGTCCCAGTAGGCGGGTTCGCGTTCCCAGCGGACGTCGGCGAGCAGGTGCTCGATCGTCTCGTAGCTCATGGCGTCGCCGGGGTCGCACCAGGGGGTCGCGCGGTGCAGCAGGACGCCGAGGCCCGCCATCACGGCCGGGGCGGTGATGGCGCTGCGCCGGGCGAAGTCCGGGAAGCGGTCCCCGACCAGCCGGGACACCAGGCGGACGACGACCCTCTCCACCTCGTCCGCGTCGGTGTTCGGCGGCAGGTCGCCCGCGTGGACGGTGGTCGCCGAGTACTGCACGCCCTTGCCGCCGAAGACGGTGGTGACGATCAGCGTCCGCAGCGCGGACAGCGTCACGACCTCCTTGTCGGTCCTGGTGAGCTGCCGCTTGCCGGCGTTGACCAGCGTGCCGAACGGCATCCGCCGGCCGTCCGACTCGACCTCGAGCTTCTCGCCGACGACATGGGCGAGGCGGGTGGCGAGGTCGCGCTGGTCCATGGACATGGCCAGGTTCTTGGCGACGTCGACGCCCTTGACGTTGCGGTCGTAGAAGATCTGCCGCGCGTCCGCCGGGGAGATCCCCAGGTAGAGCTCGAAGGGGATGCGGACCCGCCGGCCGAGCTCGGCGTAGGTGAGTCCGAAGGACTCGGGGTCCTGGTAGATGTCGTGCCAGGCGGTGGTCTGGGTCTCGCCGTCGATGGCGATCACCATGGCGTCCGGGGCGACGGTCAGCGTCCGCAGGCCCGAGCCGGGGATCAGCTCGTCGCTCATCGCGGCGATCTCGCCCGCGTGCCAGAGCGTGATCGGGGGCGTGGACCAGGCGGAGCCGTGCTTGCCGAGGAGGCCGGCGGCGATGTACTCGGCGTAGTCCGGGATGTTCTTGCCCTTCTGGGACTTCAGCGTCCGCTGCACGGTCGCGCGCAGCTCGGCGCGGCGCCGGTCGTGCCCGGACGCGGCCTTGAGGGCGCGCGGGTCCTCCTCCTGACGCGGTGACGGCACGAGGCGCACCAGCGTCGCGAGGGACATGGTGCCGATGACCGCGTCCTCGCGGACCGGCATGACGGTGAGCGGGATTCCTTCCGGGGTGCCGCTCGGGAGGGTCAGGCGCATGGGTTCCCCCTGGGTGGTGGTCGTTCGGCCGTCGTCGGCCCCGAGGTGCCGCACGTCCCCCGGCGTTCACCGGGAGGGGTCGGGGCAGGACGAGGGGCCGGGTGCTCGAGGACAGGGCTGTGGCAAGAGAGGCGACGCTTCACGCCGGGGAGCGACGCTCACCGTCGGAAGCGATTACATGAAAGCACGATCGCGAAAGCACTGTCCAACAGTTTCCAAGAGTTGACCCGTGCTGTAGGGTGTGACCACGCCGACCATCGGAGCCAGGACCACACCCATGCCGCAGCCATCCGCACCATCCGCCCAGGTGACAGCCGCCGAGATCTCCCGCATCGCGGGCGTCACGCGCGCCACCGTCAGCAACTGGCGCCGCCGGCACGACGACTTCCCCGCGCCCTCGGGCGGCACGGACAGCAGCCCGCTGTACGACCTGGAGGAGGTCCGCGCCTGGCTCGCCTCCCGCGGACAGCGCACGGCGGCCACTCCCAGCGGCGAACTCCGCACCACCCTGCGCCTGCGCGAGCCGGGCGGCGCCGGCACGTCCGACCTGCTCCTGCTGGTCCTGGCAGCCGCCCGCCTCCCCGCCGACGGCCTCACCGGCCTGCTCGCGCTGCCCGACGACGACCTGCCGAAGCGGGCGAACGACGCGGCGGCCGAGGTCGCGGACGTGGTACCGGACACGGAACCCGCCCGGTTCACCGCCGCCGACACCGCGGCCTTGCGCGCCCTGCTGCTCTGCGTCCGTGACGAGGGCGCGCAGACGGCGCTGGGTGTCCTGGCGGAGCGGGAGCTGGAGGACAGCGCCGCCAGCGGCGCCTACCGCACCCCGGCCCCGCTCGCCGACCTGCTGGCCCGCCTCATCCCGGGCTCCCCCGCCCGCGTCCTCGACCCCGCCTGCGGCAGCGGCACCCTGCTGGCGGCCGCCGCGGCGCGCGGCGCGCGCGAGCTGTACGGGCAGGACAGCCTTCCCGTCCAGGCGCGGCGCACCGCGGTCGGCCTGACCCTGACGGCGAAGGAGGGCACGGACGTCACCGTGCGCACGGGCGACAGCCTGCGCGCCGACGCCTTCCCGGACCTCACCGTCGACGCCGTGCTGTGCAACCCGCCCTACGGCGACCGGGACTGGGGCCACGACGAACTGGCCTACGACTCGCGCTGGGCGTACGGTTTCCCGCCCCGCGCCGAGTCCGAACTGGCCTGGGTCCAGCACGCGCTGGCCCACCTCGAACCGGGCGGTCACGCCGTGCTGCTCCTCCCGCCGGCCACCGCGTCCCGCTCCTCCGGCCGCCGCATCCGCGCCGAGCTGATCCGCAGCGGCGCGCTGCGGGCGGTGGCGGCCCTGCCGCCGGGGGCGGCGATCCCGCTCCACATCGGTCTCCAGGTGTGGGTGCTCCAGCGCCCGGAGCCGACCCGGCCCGCGTACCAGACGGTGCTCTTCGTCGACACGGTGGGCGAGCCGTCGGCGCCGGGGCGCGGCGGGACCCGTTCAGGCTCGGTGGACTGGACGCGGGTGACGGAGCGGATCGTCTCCGCGTGGACGGCGTACGCCGAGGACCCGGACGGCTTCGAGGCACAGGCCGGTGTGGCGCGCGCGGTGAGCGTGGTCGACCTGCTCGACGAGGTCGTCGACGTGACCCCGGCCCGGCAGGTGCGCGCCTCCCAGGCGGACGTCGACCCGCGGGAACTGGCCCGCGAGGCCGCCGCGGCCCGCGAAGGGCTGGCGGCGGCGGCGCGGACGGTGGCCGAGCTGGCCGGCGCGGCGCCGTGGAGCGCCGCGGGGGCTTCGGCCCGCGAATGGCGCACGGCCACGGTGTCGGACCTGGCCCGGGGCGGGGCGCTGAAGGTGCTGCGTACGGTGCCGGTCTCGCCGCGGGCGACGGCCCCCGAGGCGGAGGACCCGCAGACGGGCGCCGACGGCGGGGAACGCCGGCCCGTCCTGACGGGTGACGACATCGCCCGCGGGACCGGACCGACGGGACGGGCCCCGGACTCGCGGGCCGAGCAGACGCCGGAGATCGCCGTGGGCGACGTCCTGGTCCGCAACCTGGTCGGCGGCAGCGGCCCCATGGCCCGGATCGCGGGCGAGGCGGAGGCCGGCGTCCTGCTGGGGACCGGCGTCCACCTGTTCCGGCCGGACCCGGCCCGGCTGGACCCCTGGTTCCTCCTCGGTTTCCTCAGCTCCGAGGCCAATCTGGCCGGCGCCTCCACCGGCAGCTCCACGCTCCACCTCAGCCCGGGACGGCTGCGCGTACCGCTGCTGCCGCTGGCCGAGCAGCGCCGGTACGGCGAGGCCTTCCGCCACGTCGAGGCGCTGCGCGAACAGGCCCGGCGCGCACAGGACTTGGCCGAGGAGACGGCACGCCTCGTGAGCGGGGGGCTCACGGGCGGACAGCTGGTGCCGGAGCCCGTCTAGGCTCTGGGACCACCCCCACCCCTGGTGCGGACGGACGAGGAACCACCATCCCTCCCTCCGCGCTCACAGTCATCCACACCGGCCCCGGAAGGGAAACGGAAGAAGTCTTGAACAGCAGCAAGCACACGGAGTTGGCGAACCACGCGTGGTCCGTCGCCGACCTCCTGCGGGGGGACTACAAGCAGTCCGACTACGGCAAGGTCATCCTGCCGTTCACGGTGCTGCGGCGACTGGAGTGCGTGCTGGAACCGACCCGCGAGAAGGTCGCCGAGATCGCGGAGCAGTACAAGGACGGCGACATCGACCCGGACCGCTTCCTGCGCCGGGCCTCGGGCCACGCCTTCTACAACCGGTCCACACTGACCCTGAGGAAGATCGCGGCGGACCCGCAGAACGCGGCGAAGAACCTCACCGTGTACATCGGGGCGTTCTCCGACAACGCCCGCGGCGTCCTGGACCGCTTCGAGTTCGCCCAGCAGATCAAGCGGCTGGACGGCGCGGGGCTGCTCTACCAGGTCATCGGCAAGTTCACCGACCTGGACCTGCGTCCCGAGGTCGTGCCCAACCACAACATGGGCTACATCTTCGAGGAGCTGATCCGCCGCTTCTCCGAGCAGTCCAACGAGACGGCCGGTGAGCACTTCACTCCGCGCGAGGTCATCCAGCTCATGGTGCGGCTGCTGGTCGCCCCGGACGGCGACGCGCTCCAGCTCCCGGGCGCGGTGCGCACGGTCCTCGACCCGGCCTGCGGCACGGGCGGCATGCTCTCCGCGATGGACGACCTGATCACGGAGCTGAACCCGGACGCCACGGTGGAGGTGTACGGGCAGGAGCTCAACCCCGAGTCCTGGGCGATCTGCCGGTCCGACCTCATGATCAAGGGCCAGAACCCGGAGAACATCGCCTTCGGCAACTCCTTCTCCGACGACGGCCACGCCCGCAGGACCTTCGACTACATGCTGGCCAACCCGCCGTTCGGCGTGGAGTGGAAGAAGGTCAAGGACGAGGTCACCGCCGAGCACGAGAAGCTGGGTGAGGCGGGCCGCTTCGGCGCGGGCCTGCCGCGCATCAACGACGGCTCGCTGCTGTTCCTCCAGCACATGATCTCGAAGATGAAGCCGGTCGACGTGGACGGCGGGGGCGGCTCGCGCATCGCGATCGTCTTCAACGGCTCGCCGCTGTTCACGGGCGGGGCCGGCTCGGGCGAGTCGGAGATCCGCCGCTGGATCCTGGAGAACGACTGGCTGGAGGGCATCGTCGCCCTGCCGGACCAGCTCTTCTACAACACCGGAATCTCGACCTACTTCTGGGTCCTGACCAACCGTAAGAGCCCGGACCACAAGGGCAAGGTCGTCCTGCTGGACGCCCGCGACCAGTGGCAGAAGATGCGCAAGTCGCTGGGCGACAAGCGCAAGGAACTGGGCAAGGAGCACATCGCCACGGTCGTCAAGCTGTACGGCGAGGCCCTGGACGTGGCGGAGGACCCGGAGCACCCGCTGCACGGCAAGGTGAAGGTCTTCCGCAACGAGGACTTCGGCTACCAGCGGATCACGGTCGAACGCCCGCTGAAGCTGCGGTTTGAAATCACCGAGGAGACGCTGGCGGCGCTGGAGGCGTCCAAGCCGATTCAGAAGCTACCGCAGGCTTCAGTCCTGGCGGACGCCTTCAAGTCCTTGATGGGATCGAGCTGGGGCACCAAGCAGGAGGCTTGGCTCGCGTTGAAGGACGCGGTGGTCCAGGCCGGCGGGACGTGGCCGACGGGGGCGCCGTTCAACAAGACGCTGCGGGAGGTCGTCGGCGTGCGAAACCCGGAGGGCGAGGTGCAGCTCGTCAAGGGGCAGCCCGAGCCGGACCCGGAGCTACGGGACTACGAGAACGTTCCGCTGGGCGAGGACGTCGAGGAGTACCTGACGCGGGAGGTTCACCCGCATGTGCCGGACGCGTGGATCGACCACAGCAAGACGAAGACCGGCTACGAGATCCCGTTCACACGGCACTTCTACGTGTACAAGCCGCCACGGCCGTTGGCGGAGATCGACGCGGAGCTGAAGGCCTTGGAGGCGGAGATTCAGGAACTACTGGGGGAAGTGACGGAATGACCCAAGTGATCCCAGGTAAATACCTGTTTCGCGAGGTCGACCAGAGGGCGGGCGAGCTACAACTTCCCCTTCTTTCTGTTTCTCAGTATCGCGGCGTAGTGCCACGATCTGAGATCACAGACGATTTGCCGCGCGCAGAGGACCTGACCAACTACAAGGTATGCCTGCCTGGAGACCTTGTAGTGAACAGGATGTCTGCGTACCAGGGGGCTATGGGGCGAAGTCCGCTATCGGGAGTCGTCAGTCCTGACTACATGGTGCTGCGTGTCGGCCCTCTCGTGGAGAGTCGCTACCTTCATCACCTCTTCCGGTCCGCCTGGTTTCGAGGACAAGTCGTTCAACGGCTACGCGGAATCGGTTCGGTCGATCTCGGGAATGTTCGCACACCCAGAATTAATCCCGACGAGTTCGGCGGCATCCCCATCCCAGTGCCGCCGCTCGACGAGCAGCGCCGCATCGCCGACTTCCTCGACGCCGAGACCGCCCGCATTGACCGGATCCACGATCTGCGCACCCGGCAGCAGACCTTGCTTGAGGAAGCCGCCATCCGTCGTGTATACGACGCAGTGCGAGGCGCACACGTGAAGGGTGAACGCAAGGAAAGCGGGCTGGATTGGCTCGGCACCGTCCCCGCAAACTGGCGAATTGGTGCCGTGTCGCACTACTTTGAAGTCGAGCTCGGTAAAATGCTCAACCAAGAGCAAGCACAAGGCGACTACCTCCGCCCGTATCTTCGGGTCGCAAATGTACAGTGGGACCGAATCGATGTCGCCGATTTGGCCATGATGAATTTCCCTCCCGCAGAGCAAGGCCGATATCGACTTAAGCCAGGCGACTTGCTGGTGAACGAAGGTGGCAGTTGGCCGGGGCGTGCGGCGGTGTGGAACGGGGAGATTTCCGAGATCTACTACCAGAAGGCTCTTCATCGCATCAGGGCGCGCGGCAAAGAACTCACCCGTTGGCTCTACTATTGTCTGGTCGCGGCCGAGCGCCTGAGGGTCTTCCAAGTTCAAGGTAATACCTCGACTATGACGCACCTTACACGCGAGCAATTGAGGCCGCAGAGATTCCCCTTTCCCGAAATTCCCACTCAAGCCCGACTGGTTGGGGAGCTCGATAGGGCAGCAAGTCGGGATGCCGAGGTGAAACTACTGCTGAGCCGTCAGCGCACTTTGCTCACCGAGCGCCGCCAAGCTCTCATTACCGCCGCAGTAACCGGCCAGTTCGACGTGACCACCGCCAGCGGACGCAACGTAACCGAAGGAGTCTCCGCATGAGCCCCGCGCACGACGAGTCGTCCTTCGGTTCCGCGATCGTCGCCGCCCTCTGCGAGCGAGGCTGGCGCGAGGCGAACCCTGAGGACTACCAGCCCGACCTCGGTCTGGACACCAACGAGCTGTTCACCTTCATCGGGGCCACGCAGCCCGACGAGTGGAACGAGCTGCTCACCGTCTACGGCGGCAACCCCAACGAGGCGCAGCGCGGTTTCGCGCAGCGCCTGGACCGGGCCATCGCCGACGACGGGTTACTCCACGTCCTGCGCAACGGCGTGAAGGACCGCGGGGTCCGTCTCCGCGTCGCCTACTTCAAGCCCAACCTCATCTCCGCGGACTCCGTCCTCGACGGCTACCGGGCCAACCGCCTCACCGTCGTCCGCGAGCTGCCCTACGCCACCAAGCAGGCCGACTGGGGCCACCGGCTCGACCTGGCCCTGTTCCTCAACGGCATCCCCGTCGCCACGGCAGAGCTGAAGAACCCGCTCACCGGTCAGGGCGTCGAGCAGGCCAAGGAGCAGTACCGCACGGACCGCGACCCGACCGAGCTGATCTTCACGCGCCGCGTGATCGCGAACTTCGCGGTCGACCCGGACCTGGTCTTCGTCACCACCCAGCTCCGCGGCAAGAGCACCCGGTTCCTGCCGTTCAACACCGGATCGAACGGCCCCGGCCAGCCCGGCGGGGCCGGCAACCCGGCGCCCACCGCCCACGGCAAGTACGCCACCTCCTACCTCTGGGAAGAGGTCTGGCAGCGGGACAACTGGCTCGACCTCCTCCAGCGTTTCGTGCACCAGCAGAAGTACAAGACGCCCGGCGGCGGCACCACCAAGACGACGATCTTCCCCCGCTTCCACCAGTGGGACGTGGTCCGCAAGCTCACCGCGCACGCGGCCACCCACGGCGCCGGCCAGAACTACCTGGTCATGGCCTCGGCCGGCTCCGGCAAGTCGAACACCATCGGCTGGCTGTCCCACCGCCTCAGCGACCTGCACGCCGCCACCGACCCGGCCGCCCTCGGCCCCGAGGCCGTCGCCGCCGGCCGTATCAAGCCCGGTGAGCCCGTCTTCGACAAGGTCATCGTCATCACCGACCGCCGCAACCTGGACGCCCAGCTCCGGGAGACGGTCGGCGGCTTCTCGCAGACCGACGGCCTGGTCGTGAAGATCGACGAGAAGCACGGGGCGAAGAGCGAGCAGCTCGCCCGCGCCCTCTCCCGGGACACCGGGAAGATCGTCACGGTCACCCTGCACTCGTTCCCGGCGTTGCTGAACTACATCAAGGACAACCCGACCGAGATCAAGGGCACCCGCTTCGCGATCGTCGTGGACGAGGCGCACTCCTCCCAGTCCGGCGACGCGGCCACCGCCGTGAAGTCCGCCCTGCGCGACCTCGGCCTGGACGCCGACTCGGACGACGAGGGCGCGACCAAGGTCACTGTCGAGGACAAGCTGAAGGCGAAGGCAGTCGAGCGTTCCCGGGCCGCCAACCTCTCCTACTTCGCCTTCACGGCCACCCCCAAGGCCAAGACGCTCGAACTCTTCGGCACGGAAGCGGTGGAGAACGGCAAGATCGTCTACCGCCCCTTCCACACCTACTCCATGCGCCAGGCTATCGAGGAGGGCTTCATCCTCGACCCGCTGCGCAACTACGTCACCTACAAGACGTACTGGAAGCTCGCGAACCTCAACCGCGACGAAAAGGAGGTCGACCCCTCCAAGGCGAACAGCCTGCTCGCCCGGTTCGCGCTCCTGCACGAGCACACGGTGTCCCAGCACGCCCAGGTGATCGTGGAGCACTTCGTCGCCCACACCCGCGGCCGGCTCGGTGGCCGGGCGAAGGCCATGGTGGTCACGGCGTCCCGCCAGTCCGCCGTGCAGATGGCCCGCGCCATCAAGAGCTACATCGCCGACCGCGAGTACGACACGAAGTACCCGGACCTCGGCGTCCTGGTCGCCTTCTCCGGCTCCCTCACCCTCGACGGCGAGGAGACCACCGAGAGCAAGGAGAACGGCGGTCTGCCGGAGAGCGCGCTGCCCAAGGCGTTCGCCTACACCCGCGCCGACGACAAGGCCGCGAAGGCCGGCGGCAGGGGCCAGCAGGAGTACCGGATCCTCGTCGTCGCCGAGAAGTATCAGACCGGCTTCGACCAGCCGCTCCTGACGACGATGTACGTCAACAAGACGCTGACCGGCATCGCCGCCGTGCAGACGCTCTCGCGCCTCAACCGCACCGCCGACCGCAAGTCGCAGGCCGACCTGGCCGTCCTGGACTTCGTCAACGAGGCCGAGGACATCCAGGACGCCTTCCGCCCGTACTTCGAGGAGGCGCACACCCTGTCCTCCGACCCGAACCTCCTCTACACGGCCCAGAGCCGGGTCATGTCCGCGCCGATCATCTCGGAGCAGGACATGGACGAGTTCGTCGCCGCGTACTTCGAGGCCCAGGAGAAGGCCGGCGGCTCCCAGGCCAAGTGGGAGAAGCTGCACGCCGAGCTGTACCGGCTCCTCTCCCCCGCCGTCACCCGCTTCAGCGCCCTCCTGGAGAGCGAGGAGGAGGACGACGTCGAGGCCGCCGAGGAGTTCCGGGCCCACCTCAACGACTACGTCCGCAAGTACGGCTTCCTCGCGCAGATCGTCCCCTACCAGGACGCCGACCTGGAGCGGCTGTACCTGTACGGGCGCTACCTGCTCAACCGGCTGCCCCGCCTCGCGGACGGTGGCGTCGACATAGGGGAGGTCGACCTCAGCCACCTGCGCGTCGAGAAGACCGGCGAACACGACAAGTCCCTCGTGTCCGAGGGCCCGGCCGAACTCAAGGGCTTCGGCGACGGGGTCGGCGGCGGCAAGGACGTCGAGAAGTCGCTGCTGTCGGAGCTGATCGAGAAGTTCAACGCGAAGTTCGGCACGGAGTTCACCGAGGAGGACGTCCTCCCGGCCTTCAACGCCACGAAGAAGGACCCGAAGGTCCGGGCCGCCGCCCTCGTCAACGACGAGGAGAACTTCGGCGTCGTCTTCGACAAGAAGTTCGAGGAGAACATGATGGACCACGTCTCCACGATCGACACGCTCGGCAAGCGGTACTTCGGAACGGACCGCGACTTCAAGTCCAACCTCGACCGCAGCGCGCGCCGCGCGGCCTGGCGGATGATCCGCCGGGAGGAAGGGCTGGACGACTTCTGACACGCCTGGGGCACCGGCACCACCTCAGTGCTGGTGCCCCAGGACGCGTCTGCCCGCCTCAACCGCGCGCGGCCTGCCCGACGAAATCGGCCCAGGCCTGTCGCCCGAGAGCCAGGACGGGCCCGGCGGAGTCCTTCGAATCCCGGACCAGCACAGCGTGGGGAGCGGCAGCGACCTCGACACACTGGCCACCCTCGGCTCCGCTGTAGCTGCTCTTGAACCAGGCGAGTCCGGCCCCTGAAGTTGCGTTCTCTGCCGTCTTCATAGCTCCCTCAGCAACTCCTCGATGAATTCCAGGCTCTGCTGCGGAGTTAGAGCCTGGCTCCTGATGATCCCATAGCGGGCCGCGCCCAGAGCCGTCTCGTCGTTGTCCGTCACCAGGTTGCTGTGTCCCTGTACCTCCGCGTAGACGACCTGTTCTCCGCCCTTGCGCCTGACCACGGTGAAGGGTCCGTCGATTCCGGCGTTGTCCTCGCGGTCCAGTGGCATCACTTGGATCTCTACGTTCCGCCGACGGCCGACGAGCAGCAGATGCTCAAGCTGTTCTCGTAGCACCACCTTGCCGCCCAGGGTCTTGCGCAGTACGGACTCCTCCATCACGAAGCTCAGCAGGGGAGCCGGCCAGCGGTTGAAGATCTCCTGCCGGTCCAATCGAGCGGATACACGCAGTTCCATGGTCGCCTCGTCCAACAGAGGACGACGCATCGCCAGCACTGCCCGCATGTACTCCTCGGTCTGCAGAAGACCGTTGATCACCACTGCGTCAAAGGCGCACAACTCCACCGCTTCAGCCTCAAGTTGAGCCATGTCCCGGAAGAAGGCCGGATAGCGCGCCCGAGCCACCTCCCCCTTCATGGCCACCAGCAACCCGCCCGCGTCGAGCACTTCGTCCGCCTGCTCGATGAACCGCGGTTGCGGCACCCGCCGCCCCTGCTCGTACGAGGCGATCGTGTCCGCCGAATATCCGACCCGCTTGCCGAACTCGGCCCGCTCCAGCCCCGCCCGGGTCCGCAGCAGCTTCAACTGCCGCCCGAACGCACAGATCAGCCCCTTGGCCGACTCCTCTCCTGTGCGCCGTTGCCCCGGCACCTCGGCGTCGACGCCGCTCTCCCTGTCGTCCACCACCGCACACCCCTGCTTCCCGCTCAGGCCGCCGTACCGTACTCGGTGTGCGCCCCGGGTCCTCCCCACCACGCCAGCGCGTCAGCACTGGTCACGCTAGGGCACGTCCAGCCACGCCGCGTACGTGAATCGCACAGAACGACCCGCACCGGCGACCTCGGTCCACGCCTGCTTCACCCTCCGTTTCAGTTCGACGCTCCGAGGCACGCGCCTGGCCCGTCGGCTCTGCGGGGGCGGCTGGACGTGTGGGCATGCCGTACGGCAGCGAGGGGCACGGCGTCGCTCACCGTACGCGTGGAGGTCACCGACACGCGGGGTGACAGGTCCCCGAGCCCGCCCTCACCCCCGCTTCCGATCCCGCCGGCGACTCCGCCCCTACCGGCGGGCGCGGCTTGCTCCTCGTCGAGGCGCTCGCCGACCGCTGGGGCTGCGCACCGCGCCCGGACGGGCCCGGGAAGACAGTTTGGGCCGAATACATAGTGGGCACGGTGGCCCGGAACGGGGCCGCCGTCCCTCGGCCGGTCACCGCAGGGCGGTCGGTCAGAGGGTGATGGCGTTGACTGCTGGACGGCCGCATGCCGGATCACCAGTTGCCGAGCACCACCCGGCGGTCTAGTAGAAGCCGTACCGCCGGTCCTCGTGCTCCGAGAGGACGTCACTCCCTCCGGCCCATCTCACCCCGCACACATGACACTGGACATGCCACTCATCACTTGGCTCCAGGAAGATCGTCCTTCCTCGCTGCCCCACACCCGGGCACTGCCTTCCCACCTCCGGGTCAAGGTTCAGCCGCAGGGAAGAGAACCCGTAAAGCGCCTGCTGGGCCAGCTCCTCATCAGCCAGCAGCTCCCGTTCGGCGTCCATGCGATGCCGATCGCTCCCGGTACCGTCGCGCCTCTGATGGAGAGTGACTCCGTAGCCTGTTGCTCGACTGTCCGAATCGAATGGGCGCGAGAGGACGGTGAAAACCCATCGTTGCGGCGGCGAGGAGTGGTCTTCGCCGTCCGGGGCCAGTACGAGCGCCTCACAGTGCCGAAGACGTCTACGGATGCGCACGGCGATGTCTCCACCCCGGAGCGCGCGCCACGGGGGCTCGTCATCGGTCTGCTCACTGTCCCGCAGCAGCGACTTTCGCAATTCACCGTAAGCGACGGCGAGCCGAGCCGTCGCCAGGGCGCTGTCGGCGATCTGACTGTCCGTCCCCTCGGAGGCGTTCGGTTCACGGGACTCGGTCAACTGTCGGCGGACAGCGGCCATCAGGTACGGATCCACAGCGCCCACCCCCATGCCTTTTCCGCCGCTTCCACTGTGAACAGCGCGCCGCGGCACCCGTCAGACCGAGAGGGAGGCTGCGGTTCCTTTTCGCCGTATTCGCTCTCGTCTGCTTGGAGGAGTTCGAGGAGCATCCGTCGTTCTTCACTGCCCTGCTCCGTCTGTGCCAGGAGTTCCGCCGGAAGGTCGTCAGCCGTCCCGTCGTTCCAGAGGTGAACGACAGCTTCCACTCTCTCTTTCAGCGGCCATCCAGGCGTTGCAGCAATTACCCTCACGAGGGTCGACGCATCGTCAGCGAACGACTCGAGGTAATCATGGTCGGCGTTTCCCGCCCAGAGATGGCTCACCTCGAAGTAGCCCATGTACGACCTGACCAGGTCGGCGGCATCATCCCCACCTTGTGTCAGCACCTGGAGTGCCGCTCTCAGACGGATTTGCATCGGCATTCCGGTACACCCGACGAGCACCTCTGCCAGCTGGTCGATGTCGTCCGGCACTCGGGCCAGGCCGGGCGGCCGCAGAGGGACACCTGCACGGGAGAGCGCACCCCACAACCGGTGACCGCCATGGTTATGTTCCACATGCTCCGCAAGCCAAGTGGCCAGGCTCAGCAGGCGTCCTCCGCGAGGAAGGACGATTTCGTTCAGCAGATCGTCGATGTCCGGCTCATAAGCCTCTCGGCCCAGAAGACAGTTCCAGGCGAGTGCCTTCGTCACCTCGGCCGCACCGAAAACGGGGTCTGTCCGCACGACCTCCTTGAGGTGCGCCAGGCGTGCCGCGTCGTCCGCGAGCCGTTCCTCAAAGGAGCGAAAGTCGATCATCACCCATCTCTTCTCCCTCAGTCCTCAGATACGGGTCCGGCCGTCTCCTGCGTCGGTCACCCGCACAGATTCCGAGCCGGACCGTCCGCCGCGAAATGATCAACGTCGGGACCCGTGCGAAGGTGCCCGGACGGGGCGGTCGAGAAGTCATCTCGCCGGTCCCGCGCGCACCGGCGCACGCGGCCTGCTCCCGGACGTGCACGGTGGGCATGATGGCGGGATACGGCACGTCCCTCCGCGCCCGCGTAGGACGTGGCTGGACGCACAGATCGTTTTCCGGGGAAACTGACCGCGAACCGATGGGCTCGGAGGGACGAGCGAGCGCGAGTGCAGGACGCGGGGCGGGGACAGGTGCCGGACAGACCGATCGCGGGCCGCTACGAGCTGCTGGAGCGGCTCGGCAACGGCGGCATGGGCGACGTGTGGCGGGGCTACGACGCGGTGCTGGACCGGCCGGTCGCCGTGAAGCGGATCCGGCCGCAGGCCGTCGCCGCCACGCCGCAGCTGGCCGAGGAGCTGGAGCGGCGCTTCCGCCGCGAGGCGCGGATCACCGCCCGCATCCAGCACCCGGGCGTGCCGCAGGTGTACGACGCCGTCCTCGACAGCACCCACGAGCACCTGTTCCTCGTCATGGAACTGGTGGAGGGCGTCCCCCTCACCCGGTACGTGCACGAGGAGCGGCCCCTCCCCGTCAGCTGGGCGGTGGCGGTCGCCGCGCAGGTCGCCACCGTGCTGTCGTACGCGCACGACGTGCCCGTGGTGCACCGCGACCTCAAACCGTCCAACATCCTGGTCGCGCGGGACGGCACGGTGAAGGTCCTCGACTTCGGCGTCGCGGCGATGCTGCAGACCGACGTCACCAGGCTGACGGCCTCCGGCCGGCCCATCGGCACGCACCAGTACATGTCGCCCGAGCAGGTGCGCGGCACCCGGGTCACCCCGCGCACCGACCTGTACGCCCTCGGCTGCATGCTCCACGAACTCCTCTGCGGCAAGCCGCTGTTCAGTGGGAGCAGCGAGTTCGAGCTGATGGACCGGCACGTCCGGGCCGCGCCCACCCCGCTGCGGCGGCTGCGCGCGGACGTGCCGGAGGAGCTGGAGGCGCTGGTCCTGCACCTGCTCCGCAAGGCACCGGAGAGCCGGCCGGTGGACGTGCAGGAGGTGTACGAGCGGCTGATGCCCTTCCTGCCCGCGCCCGGGGAGTCCTCCGCCCTCGGGGAGGCCGGACCGCCCGGAGCGCCGGACCCGACCGGGCTCTACCGCCGCCCCTACGCGCCCCGCGCCCGGGCCGAGAGCCGCCCCCGGGTCGCGCCGGACACGGCGGCGCCCGGCCAAGTCGCCGAGCACGTGGTCTCGCCGCCCGAACGGGAGCTGCTGCGGGCCCAGTTGCGGGAGGTCGACGAGCACTACATCGCCCTGATGGAGGAGGAGCGCTACACGCAGGCCGCCGAGGTCGCGGGCGAGATGATCGAGCCGCTGGCGCGGGCCCTGGGCGCCGAGAACAAGGCCGTCCTGCGGCTGCGGCGGCGCCGGGCGGTCAGCCGGCAGCTGGCGGGCGACCACCGGGCGGCCCTGCCCGAGTTCGAGGCGCTGGCCGAGGCGTTCGCCCGCATCAACGGGCCGACCGGCGAGGCCGCCCGCGACTGCCGCGCCCAGGCCGCCCGCTGCCGCGGCGAACTCGGCCAGGTGACCGAGGCACTGGCGGAGCTGCGGGCGGTCCTCGAAGTGGAGCGGGCCGTCGAGAGCGACGTCAGCGACGCGGCCGTGGAGCTGCGCCGCGACATCGGCATGCTGCTGCTCGGCCAGGGCGCCCCGGAGGAGGCCCTGGCTTGGCTGGAGGCCCTGTACGAGGACGTGGTGCTCGTCCACGGCCCGGGCCACGACGTGGCCGCCGAGGCCGCGGAGGTCCTGGCCATGCTCCACCGGGAACTCGGCGACGGGTGACCGGCACGGCCCGGCCGGAAAGCCGGTGCGCGAACGCCCGGACGACCCGCGGCCCCGCCGCGGCGGCCTAAAATCCCGTCATGCCGCACCTCGCCCTCGACAAGGCCTTCTGCCAGCAGCTGGAGAAACTCGAAAAGCACGTCAGGAACGGCGTGTTCGACGCCTGGGAGAAGTTCGAGCGGCTCACCCTCGACCAGCTCTTCAAGGACCCGGGCCTGAAGCTGGAATCCCTCAAGGGCGCCAAGGACCGGCAGATCCGGACCATCCGGATCACCCAGGGATACCGAGGCGTGGTCCTCGCGCCCGAGACGGGCGACACCTTCGTGCTGCTCCGGGTCGGCCCGCACGACGAGGCCACCGAGTGGGCGGTGAAGCAGAAGGCGACCATCAACGCCGTCACCGGCGCCGTGGAGCTCCGCGAGATCGCCACCCTGGAGGAGCTGACCCCCGCCTACGAGCGCATCGCGCCCGCCGAGGAGCAGCGGCTCTTCGCGAAGGTCTCCGACGGGGAGATGGCCGCGCTCGGCATCGACGCCACCACCCTCGCACAGGCCCGCGTGCTGACCAGCCTGGAACAGCTCGACGTCTTCGGGCGGTTCTTCCCGCCGGACCAGTACAAGGTGCTGGAGCACCTGGCCCTCGGCGCGAGCGTCGAACAGACGTGGCAGGAGGTCGTCGTGCCGGCGCTGACCGGCGCGGACTCCCAGGAGCCCGTCGACACCACCGACTACGCGACCGCCATCGCGCACACCCGCACCCGGATCGCCGTCGTCACGGACGCCGACGAACTGCGCGACATCCTCGACAAGCCGTTCGCCGCCTGGCGGATCTTCCTGCACCCCGCCCAGCACAAGGTCGCCTACCGTCCCTCGTACTCCGGTCCCGCGCAGGTGACCGGCGGGCCCGGCACCGGGAAGTCCGTCGTCGCCCTCCACCGGGTGCGGCACCTGCTGCGGCACCTGCGCGACGGCGACCGCGTCCTGCTCACCACCTTCACCAACGCCCTCGTGGACTCCCTCACCGAAGGGCTCCGCCTGCTCGTCGACGACCCGGACCTGCGCGACCGGGTCGACGTCATGACCGTCGACGCCTTCGCCGGACGCGTGGTCAACACCTCGCGCCGGCCGCTCACCGGGTACGAGGAGACCGCCCGGTGGGAGCAGGCCGCGGAGGCCACCGGCTTCACCGGCACCCCGCAGTTCCTCGCCCAGGAGTACAAGCACGTCGTCCTCGCCCAGGACCTCCGCAGCCAGGAGGAGTACGAGCGCTGCGAGCGCCGGGGCCGCGGCAGCGCGCTGCCCACCTCCGCCCGGCCGCTGGTGTGGCGGACCGTGGAGGAGTTCACCCGGCGGCTGGCCGAGGACGGGCTGCGCACCTATCTCGGCACCTGCGTGGAGGCGACCGATCTGCTGACCGAGCAGGGGCCGTGCTACCGGCACGTCGTCGTCGACGAGGCCCAGGACCTCCACCCGGCCCAGTGGCGGATGCTCCGCGCGGCCGCCCCGCGCCGCCCCGACGACCTGTTCATCGCGGGCGACCCGCACCAGCGGATCTACGACAACCGGGTGTCGCTGAAGTCCCTCGGCATCAACGTCGCCGGCCGTTCGACCAAGCTGCGCAAGAACTACCGCTCCACCCAGGAGATCCTCAGCTGGGCGACGGGACTCCTGCTCGGCCGGCCCTACGCCGAACTGGCCGACAGCGGACGGCACGACACCCTGATCGGGTACAGCTCCGCCCTGCACGGCTCCGGGCCGCGCGTCCACGCGGCGAAGACGGAGGAGGCCGAACTCGACGCCCTGGTCGAGCAGGTGCGCGCGTGGGTGGACGGCGGCGCCGCGTACGGGGAGATCGGGATCTGCGCGCGGTTCAACAAGACCTGCGAGAAGGTCAAGGACCGCCTGATCGCGGCCGGCGTCCCCGCCAGCCGGGTCCGTGCGGGGGCCGCCCGCGCCGACGACGCGGTCAACGTGGGCACCATGCACACCTTCAAAGGGCTCGAGTACCGCTACACCGCCGTCGTCGGCGTCGACGACCGCTCCCTGCCGAACCCTTCGGCCATCACCCCGGAGGAGGTCGACCGGCTCCAGCACGAGGCCGACCTCGCCGCCGAACGCTGCCTGCTGTTCGTCGCCTGCACCCGCGCCCGGGACGGCCTGTACGTCTCGTGGACCGGGCAGCCGAGCCCGTTCCTGGTGGAGGCCGGCTGCGGGGAGGAACAGCCTGGGCGCTCCGCCGCCCATCCCTGACCCGAGCGCGCACAAGCAAACCGGAGTTGTTTGACAACGCTTTCAAATACATGGGAGGGTGGAGCCGCTTCGGCTCGAAGGGCGGCACGACGAAGGACGCCGTGGCGCGAAGGGGTGGACGGGCGGTGCGAGGGGGATGCGGCTTCAGCCGCCCGCGGTCTTGCCGGGGCTGCCCGGGACCGGAATCCTCCCCTGCCCGCAGCAGTGCGGGACGTCCCTCGGCGGGGCGCTCGCGGAAGGGGTGTGTAATGGCCGACGAGAAGACTCCCGACGAGGGAGCGGTCGAGAAGGCCGGGCGGTGGGCCGCCCAACTCGCGGAGAAGGTCATGGTGAACGGCGTGGGGCCGGTCACGGGGTCGGTGGCCTGGGCCGAGGACCGCCTTTCGCGTCGGCAGGGCGCCGATTACCGGGCGCCCGGTGACGAGGAGCGCCGCTCCCCCGAGGACATGAAGGACGACATCGACGCGGTCGTCGCCCGCCTCATCAAGGAGTCCATGGCCGCGGCCGGGACCCAGGGGTTCGTCACCGGACTCGGAGGCCTGCTCACCGCAGGCGTGACGATCCCCGCGAACGTGGCCGCGACCCTCGCCATCAACATGCGGATGGCCGGCGCCATCGCGCACCTCCGGGGATGGGACATCCGCGACCCGCACGTGCGGACCGTCGCGATGATGCTCGCGATCGGGATGAGCGCCCAGAACGTCCTGGCCGCCTTCGGGGTGAAGATCGGCCAGAAGTTCGGCGAGCAGATGATCAAGAAGATCCCGGTCGCGATGCTCCATGCGATCAACAAAAAGGCCGGGTTCCACCTCGTCGCAAAGTACGGGACCAAGCGCGCCGCGGTCACGCTCGCCAAGGGGGTCCCGATCCTGGGAGGCATCGTCGGGGGCACTGTGGACGCGGGAGCGACCGTCGTCATCGGACGGGCGACGGACAAGGCCCTGCGCGGCGACACCCTGCGGGCCGAGGAACCGGAGTGACGGAGAGGCGGATCAAGCGGACGAGGCGCGCCGCACGGGTTCCGGGATCCCCTGCGCCGTCAGCCCGGTCCTCGTCGCGCTGACGGTCGGCAGGGAGACGAGGGACGCCGTGCTCGACGGGGGTGACGTGCCGACCGCACCCGGCCGGGGCGGGACCCCTGCCGCCACCGCGGCCCCCTGACCTCTCCGTCACCGTGCTCCCCCGTCTCAGGCGCAGGGGGCACGGTGTTCCCGCCTGCACACGGGCGATCCCTTCCCCGTCGGTCCTGTTCCACGGCGAGTACGTCCCCACCGCCGGCCCTTGGTGGGTGTCCCGCGCCGAACCGCAGCTCACGCCCATTGTCAGTGCCCCTCCCTAGGGTGGAGCCATCATCTGGACGGACCAGAAGTCCATGCCGGGGTGTGCAACCCGGAGGGAGACGTCTGCCCACGGAGAAAGGCGTTCCGGGGTTCCCTGACGGTCTTTCATCGACGGTGCTCACGACGCTCGAAGGCATGGACGGCCGCACGTCGGCCGGCGAGTCCGCGTCGGGAAGCCGTGTCTCCGCAGGACGCCACCGTGGTCCGGGGGGAACGATCGGAAGGGGATGGACACGATGAGCGCTACGGTGAGGGACCGGCTCAAGAAGCACTTTGTGAACCATGTCGCTCTCGTCATCGACAAGTCCGGTTCGATGAAGGGCCACTCGGAGCAACTCATCCGAGTCGTGGACGAATTCGTGAAAGGGCTGAAGGAGGAGTCCGACCGGCTCGGCCACGAGACCCGGATCAGCCTCTACGCCTTCGACCACCTGGTCGAGAACCTGGTGTGGGACATGGACGTCAAGCACCTGCCGTCCATGCGGGGCCTCTACACCGTCGAGAACGGCGCGACGGCGCTGATCCAGGCGTCGGTGAAGGCGCTCGACGACCTCGGCCACATATGGGAGGAGTACGGCGAGCACAGCTTCCTCCAGGTCGTCGTCACCGACGGCGAGGAGAACGCCTCCGGCGCCGACAGGACGGGCGCGCGCCACGACCTCCTTCCCGACGGCCGCGCCGTCCTGGACGAGTGGCTGGGCAGGATCGCGGACAAGATGAACAACCTGCCGGACCACTGGACCTCGGCCATCATGGTGCCGAACTCCCTGGCCAAGCGCACCGCCCAGCAGTACGGCTTCCCGACGGGCAACATCTCGATCTGGGACGCGGACTCGGACCAGGGCGTCGAGGAGGCGATCGGCGCCGTCAAGACGGCCGCCACGAAGTTCCTGCGGGACCGCGAGCAGGGCGTGCGCGGCACCAGGAACCTCTTCGCGATGGGACAGGACCTCAGCGCGGCGGACGTGAAGTCCAACCTCCAAGCCCTGGACGCCGGCAAGTACGTCCTGATCCCGGTGGACCAGCGGACGTCGATCCGCGACTTCGTCACCAGCGCCGGGCACCCGTACAGGACCGGCTGCGCCTTCTACGAGCTGTCCAAGCGGGAGAAGATCCAGGCCAACAAGCAGATCGCCGTGGCGGAGAAGGACCCGGCCACCGGCCGGCCGACCGGGAAGGTGTTCACCGGTCCCGCCGCCCGGCAGCTCCTGGGCCTGCCGTCGACGGAGGTCACGGTGACGCCGGGGAGCAACGAGGCCTACACCGTGTTCGTCCAGTCGACCTCGGTCAACAGGAAGCTGGTCCCGGGGACCAGGCTGCTCGTCCTGCTGTAGCCAAAAGCGCCGGTCCGCGGCCGAGCCGGCGCCCCGAACCGCCGCGTACACCGGGCGGCTCCGCGGGAGGAGCGGTCCCGCACGGGGCCTCGTCGCACAGTCGCACGCCGTGCGTTGCCGCTGCCGACGAAGCCGCCGGGCCGCCCGTCCGTCGACGAACGGGCGGCCCGGGAACCGGAATCCGGGTCAGGACCCATCGGTGACGGCCCCGAACGCAAGCCGAAGGCAACGCTCCCTTTCCCGGGCCGTTGCCGCCCTCAGGGGCACCTCGTGCCGTCGGTGCCCCGCCCATGATCCAGAATCAGCGAGCACATCCTCAGGAGGTCTTCTCGTGCCCTCGCTCCATGACTTCGCCACCTGGCAGCCCCTGCTGCGCCTCCTGCACGCCGCCCACGCGGAGACGCTCTCCACGCCCGGCGGGCACGTATCGGGGCGGATCAGCCCCGGGGCGTGGAGTGTTCCGCTGCCGTTCCGGCGGCCGCGGCCGGGGCGCGCCTCACAGGTCTCCGACAACCAGGAGCGGTTCGACGCCGTGGGCCGGATCGTCGAAGCGCTTCAGGAGGACGGGAGCGACGGTGTCTCCTTCGTCGTGGAGGCCTCCTCCGCTCCCGGCGGTGTCCGGCTGCATCTGATCGGTCAGGGCTCCTCCGTGGAGCCGGGCCTCGCGACCGCGCACCCGGGCACGCTCCTGCTCGCGGACGGAGCGCTGCCCGAGCCGGTGCGCCGCCTGCCCGATCCGGTGCCGGACGCGGTACCGGCTCCGTCCGCGGACGTGGAACTGCTGCGGCGCACCCTTCGCGAACGGCTCCCGGACGCGGTGGGCGCCTCGGAGGAGGAGATCGCAGCGGCCGAGGCGCGCCTGGGCGTGCCGCTGCCCGCCGAGCTGAAGGCTCTGTACCGGGTCGTCCGGGGCCGGTACGAGGACTGGGACGACTACGGGCAGTCGTACGACACCATCGGCTGCGAACTCTTTCCCCTCGGCGGGGTGTACGTCGCCGACGCGGCCTCCCGGCATGTGCTGTGGCAGTTCGGCGCGATGGAGGCGGTCGAGACGGGGCCGGAGGACGCCGTGCAGGGGCTCGTCGGCTCGCCCGGCTGGATCGTCTTCGGTGACAACGGCGGCGGGGACCGCATCGCCGTCGACCTCACACCGGGTCCGGACGGGCACGTCGGACAGGTGATCATCATCGGTCACGAGGAGAACATCGGTGCCGAGCTGGTCGCCGACTCCCTCACCGACATGGTCGTCCACCGCCACTTCGACGGCCGGCCGGTCCGAAGGGCCGAACGGCCGCCCCTCGTCGCCCACGTCAACCACGCCGCCCTCCCCGGCATCGAGGCCGCCGCCCACCCCGGCCTGGAGGTCCTCAGCATCGGGGTGTGGGAGAAGGAGCCCCTCAGTCTCGCCCCCGCCTTCGGCCTGCCGCGCCTGCGGACCCTCTGCGCCTACCCCGGTACTCTCGCCGATCCCCGTGAGATCTCCCGGCTCACCCACCTCGAGTACCTGAAACTCCCGCCCGCGGAGTGGCGCGTCCTCCTCGACGCGGGGGCCGTGCCCACCGGGCTTCTCGCCGCGGACATCGAAACCCACCGGCCGCGGGACAGCCCGTTGCGGACCATCGTCCTCGCCAACGAGATCCTCGCCCTCCACGGCCGGTCGCCGATCGCCGACATCACGGTGCTGGAGGGAACGGCCTCATGAGTCACCTCGCCGGTGAGGAACCCCGGGAACGTCGCACAGCGACCGCGGAACGCCGGACCCGGCGCCGAGACGTCCCCTTGCGAGGCCGCGGTGATCATCGGCTGCTGAAACGCCACGAGGACCGCGACCGGCAGGTCGAGGCCCTCGAGAACGTATTGTTCGACTGTGTGTCCGAGGGGGGACTTGAACCCCCACGCCCAATAAAGGGCACTAGCACCTCAAGCTAGCGCGTCTGCCATTCCGCCACCCGGACTAGGTGTCTGCCGCCTTGCCGGGGTGTTCCCCGCGGCGACAGGAACAACCATACCAAGGTTTCGCAGTGCCTTTCACCTGCGCTTCCGTCCCCCGGGCGAGGGTCCGGCGCCCGGGTTCCCAGGACACCCGGATGTGCGCCGTGCGCGATCGGGCGATCACCCGTGGTGTGCGAGTGGCGCCCGTCCGGTTCCTCCCTCACGGAGGGAGCCGGCGCCCCGGGGAGCCGGGCGGCCGTTCCCCCGCTGGTCCCCGGGACCCTGGGCCGGGCGGCCCCTCCCCGGGGTGCGGGAGGGACCGCCCGGTACGTCGTCCGCGGTCAGCGGCGGCGCCTGCGCAGGGCCGCCAGGTTGTCGTAGCTGATCTTCGCCTCGCGCAGCGACTGGGCGGGGTCGGTGGCGCTCGGCGAGTTGTCGTCCTCGATCATCGGGTTGTGGTAGTTGCGGTGCCCGACGCGGGAGAAGAACGTCGTGTAGTCGATGACGCCGGTGCCGAACGGCACCATCTCGTAGCCCATGCCGTTGGTGGTGCTGACGACGCCGTCCTTGGCGTGGAACAGCGGGTAGCGCTTGTTGTGGCGGGCGACCAGGCCGGCGGGGTCGAAGACGTCCTCGCGGGTGGAGCCGTCGTGGGCGGTGTAGGTGCGGAACTTGTACTGGGCCACGTGCGCCCAGAAGATGTCCATCTCCAGCCAGACGGCCTTCGGGTCGGTGATCTGGAGGAAGTACTCCAGCTTCCGGATGCCCGAGCTGCGGGTGGGCCGGCCCTGGGCGTCCAGCGGGCCGCCGTCCAGCAGGAAGCCGTAGGCGGCGTCGTGGTTGTGGGTGTAGAGCTTGATGCCCTCGCGGCGGGCGATCTCGCCGAGGGCGTTCCACTTGTCGGCGGCCACGTCCCAGTCGGCCCGGTGGGAGCTGCCGGTGGGGTCGCCGCCGGTGCCCATGTGGTCCATGCCGAGGATGTTGGCGATTTCCAGGTGCCTCTTGAAGGTGTCCAGGTCGGCGGTGGTCAGTGGCCAGGACGGCGGGATGAAGCCGTGGTTGCCCTGGGCGCGCAGGCCGTACTCGTCGAGCCAGGAGCGCAGCAGTTTCGCGCCCTCGACCGTCTCCAGGTTCGCGCCGCCGGGCGCGTTGGCGTGCTGGCGGTAGCCGGCGAACTCGACCTGGCGGTAGCCGTGGCGGGCGAGCTGCTTGAAGACCTCGCGGAAGCCGGAGGGCAGGTCGGTGGCGAGGGGGTCGCGGCCGGTGGCGTCGCGGACGGTGTAGAGGATGATGCCGCGCTTGTGGGCGGGGACCAGGACGTCGCCGCGGCCGTGGCCGTGGCCGGCGGCACTGTCGCCGGCCTGGGCGGCGAGGGCGGGCGGGGCGCCGAAGACGGGGGCCGCGATCGCGGCGCCGGCGACGGCGGTGCAGGTGCCGAGGAAGCGGCGGCGGCCTACGCCGAGGCTGCGGCGCAGGGCCTCGTCGGGGCCGGCTGCCGCGTCGGCCGCGGTGACCGCGTCGGTGCCGGTGGTGCGGTCGGTGCGGGGAAACCGGTGAAACCGGGGAAACAGGGTCACGGGTGCCTGCCTTCTCTGTCGTGACCGGCGCCGATGTGCTCGGGGCGGGGTCGTTGTCAGTGGTGCGTGCTTCACTGCATGCAGCTGGATCCCGGCGGCCGTGCGTCAGCCGAGTCCGGCGAGACGGAGCAGGAGTTGCTTGACGTCGGTGGCCTCGACGCGGTCGCCGACGGCGCGGGGGGTGGAGCAGATGAGGAGCGGACCGTCGTCGTCGCTCGCGGGGAGGCGGCCGTGGCTGCCGCGAATAGGCGAGGCGTCCAGCGGCACGACCGCCATGCGGTAGCGCATGCCGAGTTTCTTGCGGGCCAGGGCGGTGGCCGCCTTGACCTTGACGTAGGGGTCGAGCGGGTCCATGAACAGCTCGACCGGGTCGTAGCCGGGTTTGCGGTGGATCTCGACGAGCCGCGCGAAGTCGGGCGCGCGGGCGTCGTCGAGCCAGTAGTAGTACGTGAACCAGGCCTCCGGCTCGGCGACGGCGACGAGGTCGCCGGCGCGCGGGTGGTCGAGGTGGTGGGTCTTCTTGCCCTCGTCGTCGAGGAGCTGGTCGATGCCGGGCAGGCCGTCGAGGGCGGCGCGGGCCGCGTCCAGGTCCTCGGGGCGGCGGACGTAGACGTGGGCGATCTGGTGGTCGGCGACCGCGAAGGCGCGGGACGCCATCGGGTCGAGGTACTCCATGCCGTCCTGCGTGTGCACCTCCAGCAGCCCGGCGCGGCGCAGGGCGCGGTTGATGTCCACGGACCGGTTCACGCGGGTGATGCCGTACTCGGACAGCGCGACGACGGTGCGGCCCTCGGCGCGGGCGTCGTCCAGGAGCGGGGCCAGGGCCGCGTCCAGGTCAGCGGCGGCCTTCAGGGAGCGGGGGTCGTCGGGGCCGAAGCGCTGGAGGTCGTAGTCGAGGTGGGGGAGGTAGCAGAGCGTCAGGTCGGGCCGGCGGGTGCGCGTGATGTGGCGGGTGGCGTCGATGATCCACCGGCTGGACACCAGGTCCGCGCCGGGGCCCCAGAAGTGGAAGAGGGGGAAGGTGCCGAACTTCTCGGTGAGTTCGTCGTGCAGCGCGGCGGGCCGGGTGTAGCAGTCGGGTTCCTTGCGGCCGTCGGCGTAGTAGACGGGACGGGGGGTGACGGTGATGTCGGTGTCGGCGCCCATGGCGTACCACCAGCAGATGTTGGCGACCGTGTAGCCGGGGTGGGCGCGGCGGGCGGCGTCCCAGAGCTTGTCGCCGGCGACGAGCCCGTTGTGCTGGCGCCACAGCAGGACGTCGCCGAGTTCGCGGAAGTACCAGCCGTTGCCGACGATGCCGTGCTCGGAGGGGAGGGCGCCGGTGAGGAAGGTGGACTGGGCGGCGCAGGTGACGGCGGGTAGGACGGTGCCGAGGGGAGCGTGGGAGCCGGACCGCGCGAGGGTCTTCAGGTGGGGCATGTGATCCAGGAGGCGTGGGGTGAGGCCGACGACGTCCAGGACGAGGAGCGGGGTTGGCCCTTCGGGTCGGGTCATGGCAGTTCCTTCAGACCGAGGTCCGTCAGCAGGTCGCGGGCGAGGGCGAGTTCGGCGGCGATGCCGTCGGCGAGCTGGGCGCGGGCGCGGGGCCGCAGCTCGGGCGGGAGGGCCTGCCAGGTGTAGGTCTCGACCTCCAGGTGGCGGGTGAGCGGGTGCGGGCCGCCGACGAGCCGGGTCAGCGCGGCCTTGAGGACGGGGAGCGTGGAGGTGAGGGGCGCGGCGGGGGCCGCGTGCAGCGGGACGTGGAAGTGGGAGCGCCAGGGCGCCGTGCCGGGCAGAGCGCCGCCGGCGAGGGCCTCGTCGAGGTCGTCGGTGGCGTGCAGGCCGGCGGTGGTGGCGGCGCGGGTCTGGTGCAGGAAGCGGGGCTCGGCGAAGGCGGCGAGCGCGGCGCGGACCTCGGGGCGGTGGGGATGTTCGGCGTGCAGGGCGGCGGACAGCTGAGACTTGACGACGGGGACGCGGGCGTCGGCGAGGGCGTCCAGGGCGGTGTGCGGGTCCTCGAAGGAGGTGGCGAGGTGACAGGTGTCGACGCAGATGCCGATGCGGGGGTGGGCGATGGCGGTGAGCGGGTCGAGGGCGTCCCGGGTGGTCTCCACGACGCAGCCGGGTTCGGGTTCCAGGCCGACGCGGATGGAGCGGCCGGTCAGTTCCTGAAGGGCGTCCAGGCGTTCGGCGAGGGTGGCCAGGGCGGCGTGGGCCTTGTCGGCGCGGGCGGCGTCGTAGTCGGTGCGCCAGGCCAGCGGGAGGGTGGAGATGCTGCCCTCGGTGACGTCGTCGGGCAGGAGCGCGGCGAGGACGCGCGCGAGGGAGGTGGTGTGGTCCAGGCGTTCGGGGTCGGCCCAGTCCGGCTTGTAGACGCGGTACTTGACCTCTTCGGCGCCGAAGCCCTCGTAAGGGAAGCCGTTGAGGGTGACGACCTCCAGGCCGCGCCGGTCGAGTTCGGCGCGCAGGCCGCGCAGCGCCGACGGATCGGTGACCAGGGCGTGGGCGGCGTCGCGGGCCAGCCACAGGCCGATGCCGAGGCGGTCGCGGCCCAGGCGGCGGCGGACCGGTTCGCAGTGGTCGCGGAGCTGGGCGAGGACGCCGTCGAGGGTCTCGGCGGGGTGCACGTTGGTGCAGTAGGCGAGGTGGACGACGGAGCCGTCGGGGTGCTTGAAGCGCATCGCTCACTCCCCGCCGCGCAGGATCGAGTTCCCCTCGTGGGTGGCGCCCGGCGCGGCGACGTCCAGGTCGAGGCGTCCGCTGAGCCCGTAGAACGCGACCGGGTTGCGCCACAGCACGCGGTCGACGTCGTCCTCGTCGAAGCCCTCGGCGAGCATGAGGTCGGCGACCTTGCGGGTCTTCAGCGGGTCGCTGCGGCCCCAGTCGGCGGCGGAGTTGACCAGCACCCGCTCGAGACCGTACTCGCGCAGGATCGCGACCATCCGCTTCTCGTCCATCTTGGTGTCGGGATAGACGGAGAAGCCGAGCCAGGCGCCGCCGTCCCTGGCCTCCTTGACGGTGGTCTCGTTGAGGTGGTCGACCAGGACCCGGTCGGCGGGGAGCGCGGACTCGCGGACCACGTCCAGGGTGCGGCGCAGACCGGCCAGCTTGTCGCGGTGGGGGGTGTGCACGAGCGCGGGCAGGCCGTGGTCGGCGGCGAGCTGGAGCTGGGCGGCGAGCGCGGTGTCCTCGGCGGGGGTCATCGAGTCGTAGCCGATCTCGCCGACGGCGACGACGCGGTCCTTGACGAGGTACCGGGGCAGTTCGTCGAGGACGGGGGCGCAGCGCGGGTCGTTCGCCTCCTTGGGGTTGAGGGCGATCGTGCAGTGGTGGGCGATGCCGTACTGGGCGGCGCGGAAGGGTTCCCAGCCGAGCAGGGAGTCGAAGTAGTCGCGGAAGGAGGCGGGGGAGGTGCGGGGCTGGCCCAGCCAGAAGGCGGGTTCGACGACGGCGCGGACGCCCGCGGCGTACATGGCCTCGTAGTCGTCGGTGGTCCGGGAGGTCATGTGGATGTGGGGGTCGAAGATGCGCATCAGGACTCCTTGCCGTAGGGGCCGGCCGGGCGGGGCGAGCCGGTCGCGGGCTCGGTCAGGGCCAGGACGCGGTGCAGGTCCTCGGGGACGGGGCGGCCGGCGGCCTCGCGTTCGGCGGCGTAGTCGGCGAGCATCCGGGCGAGTTCCGCGTCCCCGCGGGCGCGGTGGGCCAAGTCCGCCACATGGTCCACGCGGACACCGGTGAACAGGCACTTCAGCACGGCGTGCCGCCACTGGTGGGGGCCGAGGTGCCGGGCGGCGTACGGGCCGACGGCGGCGGCCAGCAGACGGGTGTCGTTGGTGCGCAGGGCGTCCTCCACGAGCGGGAGGGCCTCGGGGCCGGGCACGAGGTGGGGCAGGGCGTGCAGGACGGCGCGGCGTTCGTCGGCGGTGCCCTGGGCGTAGACGCGGGCCAGGGCGTCGGCGTCGGCGCGGGCCGCGTGCAGGATGAGGACGCGGGCGGCGTCCGCGTGGGCGGGGCCGCAGCGCCGGCCGGCCTCGGCCAGGCGCAGTTCCCACACGGAGATGGGGCCGCGGCCGCCGGGATGGGTGGCGGCCTCGTCGAGCGCCTGGTCGAGCCAGGCGCGGGCGGCGCCGCCGAGGCGGGCGGAGAGGTCGGTGCGCAGGCGGTCCGGCGGGACGAGGGCGGGGGTGGTGCCCTCGGTGTCCGGTGCGGTGCCGGTGCCGGTGCCGGTGCCGTCCGTGTCCTGGGTGGCGCGGGTGGCGCGGGTGGCGCGGGTGGCGCGGGTGGCGTGGGGATACGTCATGGGGTGCTCCCTTCGGGGGTGGCGGAGGGGACGGTCCCGGACGGCCGGTCGGCAAAGGCCACCGCCGCGTGGCGGAGGAACGGGAGGGAGCGTGCGGCGTGGTGGGGTCCGGCGTGGGAGTGGCGGGGCAGTTCGACGACGGTCAGGCCCCGGTAGCCGGTGGCGGCGAGGGCCGCGAGGACGGGCGGGAAGTCGATCTCGCCGTCGCCGAAGGGGAGGTGTTCGTGGACGCCGCGGCGCATGTCCTCGATCTGGACGTGCCGCAGCCAGGGGCCGGCGGCGCGGACGCAGTCGGCGGGAGGGAGGGGTTCGAGGCACTGGCAGTGGCCGATGTCCAGGGTGAGGCCGAGGGAGCCGGGGTCGCCGAGGGCGCGGCGCAGGCGGTGGAAGCCGTCGAGGGTGGCGAGGAGGTGACCGGGTTCGGGTTCGACGGCCAGGGGGACGCCGGCGGTGGCGGCGGCGTCCACGACCGGGGCGAGGGCCTCGGCCAGGCGTTTCCACGCCGTGTCCTCGTCCGTGCCGTCGGGGGTGGTACCGCTGAAGCAGTGGACGGCGTGGGCGCCGAGGTCGGCGGCGACGCGCACGGCGGTCAGGAGCAGGCCGGCACGGCGGGCGCGGTCGTCGGGGTCGGGGTCGAGGAGACAGGGCCCGTGCTTGCGGCGCGGGTCGAGGACGTAGCGGGCTCCCGTCTCCACCGTGACGCCCAGGCCGAGCGCGTCCAGCCGCCGCGCGACCCGGCGGGTGCGGGCGGCGAGGTCCGGGGCGAGCGGGTCGAGGTGCATGTGGTCGAGGGTGAGGCCGACGCCGTCGTAGCCGAGGTCGGCGAGCAGGGCGAGGGCGTCGTCGAGGCGGAGGTCGGTCAGGCCGTTGGTGCCGTAGCCGAAACGGAGGGGGGCGGGGCCGGGAGCGCCGGGCACCGGTTCCGTGCCCCGGGGCCGGACGCCCCCGGCCGGGGCCGTCGCCGGCCGGTCGTCGGGGCGGTGGACTGCGTGGCTCACGTGATGCTCACCTTCCTCGCGAACTTCCGTCCGGCCGGTGCGAGGGCCGCGATCAGGAGCGCGGTGGCCGCGGCGCCGGAGCGGGCGGTGAGTGCGGCCTGGAGGGGGATCGTGGCGCGGATGCCGCCGCCGACGGCTCGTTGGGTGAGCGGGGGTGAGGGGTTGAGGGCGGCGTGGAGGTAGGGCCGGGCGGCGGTCGCGGCGTAGGCGGCGCCGAGGGCGGCGGTGAGGCGGGCGGCGCCCCGGCCGGGACCGGACCGGACGGCGGCGGCCGGACGGGCGCTGCCCCGGCCGGCGCCGGGATCCGGGAGGGGACCCGGGAGGGGACCCGGCAGGCCGGGGGCGGCTGCTTCCCGTCGGCCTGCCGGGAGTCGGGCGGGGCGGCGGGTCACCAGCCGGGTCAGCACCCCGGTCGTGACGCAGGCCGCCAGCGGGGCCAGGGCCGAACCGCCGCGGGTCTCCCGGCGGGACACGGCCGTGACCGCGAGGGTGTGGGTGCCCAGCAGCGCGGCGGACGGCAGCGCGGCGCGGGTGCGGCCCGTGGTGGCCGCGGCGCCCAGCAGCAGGTCGAGGCCGCGGGCCGCGGCCATGGCCGCGGGGCCGGCCGGCGTGTGCTTCAGGGTGAGGTCGTAGGCCCAGACGGTCGCCGCGAGCGGTGTGGCGACGGCGAGGGCCCGGCGGCCCGCGCCGGCGGCCAGGGCCAGTCCGGCGCCGGTGAGGGCGCAGGCCGCGGTGAGGGCGGCGGCCGGACGGACGCGGCCGGACGGCAGCGGGCGGTGCGGGCGCTCGGCGGCGTCCTCGGCGCGGTCCGCCCAGTCGTTGAGGGCCATGCCGGCCTCGTACAGGCAGAGGGAGGAGCCGATGGCGAGCAGGGCGCGGGGACCGGCGGGCGCCCCGGCGGCCGCGGCGCCCGCCAGGACGTCGCCGGGAACGGTGAACAGCGCGGGCAGGCGCAGCAGTTCGGCCCAGGCGGATGCGCGGGACGAGCCTGACGCTCGGGCCGGCTGCCCGGTGCGCGCGGGGGACGCGGCGGATGCCGGGGCGTCGGCCGGGGTCATCGCCGGCCTCCGGGCCCGTCGGCACGGCCGGGCCGCCGCTGCGGTCGTCCGCCCGGCCCCTCCCCCGTCCGTTCGTCCGGCCGTTGCCCCGCCGCCGCTTCCCGCAGCCGCTGCGCGAACCGGCCCAGTTCGGCGTACTGCTCCGCCAGGCCCGCCGGCGCTTCCCCCACGGGGTCCTTGAAGTAGAAGGCCAGCTCGCTCAGCGGGCCGGACAGGCCCGCCTCGTGGGCACGGGCGGCCAGCCGGGCCAGGTCCAGCACGAGCGGGGCGGCCAGGGCGGAGTCGCAGCCCTGCCAGATGGTCTGGAGGATCATGCGGGAGCCGAGGAAGCCGTCGAAGGCGACGTGGTCCCAGGCGGTCTTGAAGTCGCCGAGGGCGGGGACGTCGTCGATGTGGACCTCGCCCTCGGGGGCGGTGCCGAGGGTGTCGGCGAGGACGCGTTCCTTGCCGGCGTTCTTCGCCGCCGCGGCGGCCGGGTCGGCGAGGGCGGCGCCGTCGCCGCCGCCGAGGAGGTTGGTGCCGGACCAGGCGCGGACCGTGAGCGCCCGCTGGGCGAACATCGGGCCCAGCACCGAGCGCAGCAGCGTCTGCCCGGTCTTGCCGTCGCGGCCCGCGTGCGGCAGGCCGCTCGCCGCCGCGGCCCCGGCCAGCGCCGGGTGGTGCAGTCCGGTGGAGGGGGTGAAGTTGACGTACGGGCAGCCGGCGCGCAGGGCCGCCGCCGCGTACAGGGAGCTGGGCGGCAGGGTGTCGCCGGCGGGCGCGGGTTCGGTGGAGGCGACGTTCACGACGACGGCCCGCGCCAGCCCCGCGCGCCGTACGAAGTCGCGGATGTCCGCGGCGAAGGCGGTGATCAGCGCCTCCTCGTCGCGGGTGTCGCCGGGCAGGGGGCCGCCGGGGCGGATCTCGCGGTCGGCGGCGGCCAGTTCGGCGTGGACGGCGGCGGGCAGGCCGGGCGGCAGCACGTTGCCGGCGGCGAGGGCCTCGGCGCGTTTGGGCAGGGGGCAGTCGACGGTGTCGTGGCCGCCGAAGACGAGGGAGGGCAGGGGCGGCAGCCCGGTGCCGGCGAAGACGGGTGTCTCGGTGACCATGCCGGTCGGCGGGTGCAGGCCGGCGGCCACGGCGGCGCAGCCCGCCACCACGGTCGTGGCGACGGAGCCCCGCGCTCCGATCAGCCACACACCGGTGCGGGACGCGGAAGCGGAAGGGGAAGGCGAGGGGGAGGGGGACGCGGACATGGGCAGCCTCCTTGTCACACGCGTCTGGGCAGAGCCCCGGAACGGTCCCGGGGAAGCCGGGTGGTTGACGGCGGGCGGGGGTCCGGCGTCCCCCGCCCGCCGCCGCTCAGTGGCCCTGCGAGGTGGTCGCGGGCAGTTCCTTGATCCGGATGTCGCGGAAGGACACCCGGTCCTCGGCTCCGTGGTTCTGGATGCCGATGTGTCCGTCGGCCAGGCTCCGGGCCGGGTCGGTGTTGGTGAAATCGTTGATCTTCACGCCGTTGAGCCAGACGCGGAGCCGTTCGCCCTCCACGCGGATCTCGTACGTGTTCCACTCCCCCGGCGGGTTCAGCGCGCGGTCGCGCTTCCTCAGGTCGGCGGATTGGAAGCCGTAGACGGACCCGGTGGTGCGCTCGGGCACGTCGGTGGCGTCGATCTGGATCTCGTAACCGTTGTCCACCGCCGACCAGGGGTCGTCGGAGGGCGGGAAGCCCACGAAGACACCGGAGTTGTCGTCCCCGGACTCCGAGGCCATCCGCCAGTCCAGCTTCAGCGAGTACGAGCCGAAGCTCCGGTCGGCGTACCAGAGCATGCCCATGCCGCCGGAGGAGGTGAGCGTGCCGTCCTCGCTCAGCGTGAACGAGCCGGGGCCCGCCTGCTTCCAGCCGTCCAGGGAGGTGCCGTCGAGGAGCGGCCGGTAGCCGTTCTCCGGCCGGCAGTCGGCCTGGGCGTCGCCGATGGCCCACCGGATGCCGCCGAGCAGGTGCTCGCGGAAGGCGGGTTCGGCGTAGGACTCCTTGGTGTGGCCGCCGCCGGTGTAGAAGGCGCGGCCGCCCTGGTAGTCCTGGCACCAGGCGATCGGGTGGTCGCCGTGCATGGTGCCGCCGACGTAGGACGCCTCGTCGAGCGAGGCGAGGACGCGGGCCCGTTCCCGGGGGTTGGTGCGGTAGTTGTACCACTCGTCGGTGCGGTCCCACGTGCGCGCCAGGTGCGAGGTCGCCGGGTGGGCGCGGTCCTCGACGTCCACGGTGGCCGGCTGGATCGCCGGGTGGGACTGGAAGTGGGCGCCGGCCAGGCCGCCGTAGAACTCCCAGTCGTACTCGGTGTCGGCCGCGGCGTGCACGCCGACGTAGGCGCCGCCGCCGCGGATGTAGCCCTCGAAGGCGCGCTGCTGCGCGGCGTCGAGGACGTCACCCGTGGTGGACATGAACACGACGGCGTCGTAGCGCCGCAGGTTGCGCGGGGTGAACGCGCCCGCGTCCTCGGTGGCGTCGACCTTGAAGCCGCCCGTCTCGCCGAGCCGCTTCACCGTGGCGACGCCCTCGGGGATCGAGTCGTGGCGGAAGCCGGCCGTCTTGGAGAAGACCAGCACCCGCTTCCCGGCGGTCCCGCCCTCCTCGCCCCCGGTCTGCGAGGCGGCTGTTCCCGACACGGTGCCCAGGAGCAGGGCGGCACCCACGGCGGCGGTCGTCACTCGTCCGGTCACGCGCATGGCGTCACCTCCTTTCAGTCGGTCGTGAAGGTGAAGTCGTCCACGTCGAACAGGGCACCCGTGCCGCTGCCCTTGAAGACCAGGAAGAGCTCGGTGGTGCCGCGCGGGGCGCGGGACAGGTCGGCGGAGACGTCCTGGAAGGTCTCCCAGCCGCCGGTGGCCGGAACGGCCGCCTTGCCGAGCAGCGTGCCCGTGGGGGACCCGGCGCGGAACTCCAGGGTGCCGCCGGTGCCGCCGGAGGAGACGCGGGCGGTGACCTTCTGCGCGTCGCTCAGGACGTACGGCGTGAAGGAGATCCAGTCACCGTGGTGGATCTCGCCGACGGTCCTGCCGCCGTGCGCGGCCTCCTTGGTGATGACCGAGACGCCCGAGGAGTCGCCGAAGTGCTCGGCCTGACGGTGCTTGGGCTGGGTGACGTTCTGGTCGTGGGTGGTCAGCGGGGCCTGGCCGCCGCCCCCGTTGTCGGTGTACTCGGCGTCGAAGACGCCGAAGATGTTCGCGTTCTCGTCGTGGCCGCCGTCGGCGCTGGTCTGGATGGTGCCCGAGCAGCCGTTGGCGGAGGTGAGCGGGTGGCCGTGGGTGTCGTGGCCGAGGATGAAGGTGACCTTGACCTTGGAGCAGTCGACGGACCGGCCGTCCTCGGGGTCGGTGACCCGCACCTTGAACGGGACGGCGTCACCGAAGCTGAACAGCTGGCCGTCCTTGGGCAGGTCCAGCGTCACCTTGGGCGCGGTGTTGCCGACGACGATCTGCACGCTCGCGCTGCCGGTGCGGCCGGAGGGGTCCTTCACCGTCAGCGTCGCGGTGTAGGTGCCGTTCTTGCGGTACCGGTGCGTCGGGTCGGCCTGGGTGGAGGTGGAGCCGTCACCGAAGTCCCAGCTGTAGGTGAGGGCGTCGCCGTCCTGGTCGGTGGTGCCCGCGGAGGAGAAGCGCACCCGCAGCGGGGCCCGGCCGGAGGTCTTGTTCGCGGCGGCCTGGGCGACGGGCGAGTGGCCGTCGGTGGCGTTCTCGATGCGGTACAGGGCAGAGTGTTCGTCGCCGCCGAACCAGGACAGGCCGTAGTCGAGGACGTACAGCGCCCCGTCGGGCCCGAACTCCATGTCCATCACCTGGGTGCCGGACCAGGGCACGTCGTTGATCGCCTGCACGGTCCCGTCGGCGTCGCTGGTGATCCGCTTGATCCAGCGCCGTCCGAACTCCCCGACGAAGAGGTCGCCGTCGTAGGCCTCGGGGAACTTCACCGGCGAGTCCAGGTCCGGGTCGTAGTGGTAGACGGGGCCGCCCGTCGGGGACTCGGAGCCGTCGCCGAACTCGGGCACGGAGGGGCCGTCGTAGGGGATCCAGGCCGGCTGCGCCGGGGGCAGGTCCGTCAGGCCGGTGTTGTGCGGGGAGTCGTTCCTCGGGGCGGCGCAGTCGAAGGCCTCGCCGGACTGCCCGGTGGCGAAGTCGTAGTCGACGTAGGCGTCGTTGTCGCCGGTGCAGTACGGCCAGCCGAAGTTGCCGGGGCCGGTGACGCGGGCGAACTCGACCTGGCCGGCCGGGCCCCGGTCCGGGTCGGCGGAACCGGCGTCGGGGCCGTAGTCGCCGACGTAGAGGATGCCGGTCTCCTTGTCGACGTTGAACCGGAACGGGTTGCGGAAGCCCATGGCGTAGATCTCGGGCCGCGTCCTGTCCGTGCCGGGCGGGAAGAGGTTGCCCTCGGGGATGGAGTAGGAGCCGTCCTCGTTCACCTTGATGCGCAGGATCTTGCCGCGCAGGTCGTTGGTGTTGCCGGAGGTGCGCTGGGCGTCGAAGGCCGGGTTGCGGTTGGCGCGCTCGTCGATCGGGGTGTAGCCGTCCGACTGGAACGGGTTGGAGTCGTCGCCGGTCGACAGGTAGAGGTTGCCCTGCGCGTCGAAGTCGATGTCGCCGCCGACGTGGCAGCACATGCCGCGGGTGGTCGGCACGTCGAGGATCTTCTTCTCGCTGGCGGTGTCGAGGGTGCCGTCCTCCCTCAGCACGAACCGGGAGAGCCGGTTGACGCCCTCGAAGGGCGCGAAGTCGGCGGCGGTGCCGGTCTCGGGGGCATCGCCGGCGGGGGTGTTCATCGGCGGCGCGTAGTACAGGTAGATGTAACGGTTCTGCGCGAAGCCGGGGTCGATGCCGACGCCCTGCAGGCCCTCCTCGTCGTGGGAGTACACGTCGAGCTTGCCCGCGATCTTGGTGTTGCCCGCCGCGTCGGTCAGGCGCAGCTCGCCGTCGCGGGAGGTGTGCAGGACCGAGCGGTCGGGCAGGACGGCCAGCGACATGGGCTCGCCGACCTCCGGCTCGCCCTTGGCGAGGGTGACCTGCTGGAAGTCCTCGGCGGCCGGGGCGGCTTTCGCCTCGGTGCCGGCCGCCCCCGCCTGCGGGGCGGCGAGGGTGAGGGAGGTGCCCGCCAGCAGGGCGCCGGTGAGCAGGGCGATCGCCTGCCGGAACGGGCGCCGTCTGGTGATCCCGGCTCTGTCGGTGCCGGTGGTGCGGTTGGTGCGGTCGTTCCCGTGCACTGATGCCTCCTGGAAGGGGCCGGTCGTACGGGTCGGGTGCGTGGACGCCGGGGTGCGCCGTCACCCCGGGGACGGTGAGCGGTGGTCAGTTGCCGAACGCGGCGTCGAAGGAGGCCGACGGCGGTTCGAAGTCGTAGGCCTTCAGGCGGGTCAGCGCCTCGGGGGCGCCCTGGAGCCGGTCCATGCCGGCGTCCTCCCACTCCACGGAGATCGGGCCCCGGTAGTCGATGGCGCGCAGCATCCGGAAGACGTCCTCCCAGGGCACGTCGCCGTGGCCGGCGGAGACGAAGTCCCAGCCCCGGCGCGGGTCGCCCCACGGCAGGTGGGAGCCGAGGCGGCCGTTGCGGCCGTCGAGGCGTGTGCGGGCCTCCTTGCAGTCCACGTGGTAGATCCGGTCGCGGAAGTCCCACAGGAAGCCGACGGGGTCCAGGTCCTGCCACACGAAGTGGGACGGGTCGAAGTTGAGGCCGAAGGCGGGGCGGTGGCCGACCGCCTCCAGCGCCCGCCGGGTGGTCCAGTAGTCGTAGGCGATCTCGCTGGGGTGGACCTCGTGGGCGAACCGTACGCCCTCGGCGTCGAAGACGTCCAGGATCGGGTTCCAGCGCTCGGCGAAGTCCTCGTAGCCGCGCTCGATCATCGACTCGGGGGCGGGCGGGAACATGGCGACCAGGTGCCAGATGGCGGAACCGGTGAAGCCGACGACGGTGTCGACGCCCAGGGCCGCCGCGGCCCGCGCGGTGTCCTTCAACTCGGCGGCGGCGCGCTGCCGCACGCCCTCGGGCTCGCCGTCGCCCCAGATGCGGGCGGGCAGGATCGCCCGGTGGCGTTCGTCGATGATGGCGTCGCAGACGGCCTGACCGACGAGGTGGTTGGAGACGGCCCAGCACTTCAGGCCGTACTTGTCCAGGAGCCGGTGGCGGCCTTCCACGTACGACGGATCGGCCAGTGCCTTGTCGACCTCGAAGTGGTCGCCCCAGCAGGCGAGTTCCAGGCCGTCGTAACCGAAGTCGCGGGCCAGGCGGCAGACCTCCTCCAGCGGGAGGTCCGCCCACTGGCCGGTGAACAGGGTGAAGTTGCGCGGCATCCGTATCTGTCTCCCTCTGGCTTCGGTGTCTTCTCAGGCCGCGATCGGGGTGTAGACGGAGTTCTTCTCGGCGCTCTCCTCCACCGCCGCCAGCACGCGCTGCACCTGGAGCCCGTCGGCGAAGGACGGCTCGGGCCGGCGCCCCTCGGCGATGGCGTGGACCAGGTCGCGGGCCTGGTGGACGAAGGTGTGCTCGTAGCCGAGGCCGTGGCCCGGCGGCCACCAGCCCTCCAGGTAGGGGTGGTCGGACTCGGTGACGAGGATGCGGCGGAACCCCGCGAGCGCGGCGGGTTCCGTACCGTCGTGGTACGACAGCTCGTTGAGCCGTTCCAGGTCGAAGGCGAGGGAGCCGCGCTCGCCGTTGAGCTCGATGCGCAGGGCGTTCTTGCGGCCGGTGGCGTACCGGGTGGCCTCGAAGGAGGCCAGGGCGCCGGAGGGGAAGCGGCCGGTGAACAGGGCGGCGTCGTCGACGGTGACCTGCCCGGTGCCGCCGCCGGCCGGGGCGGCGGACAGGCCCTGGGCGGTGCGGCCGGGCAGCGGGCGTTCCCTCACGAAGGTCTCGGTGAGGCCGGAGACGCCCGCGAGGTGCTCGCCGGCCAGGTACTGCGCGAGGTCGACGATGTGCGCCCCGAGGTCGCCGAGCGAGCCGGAGCCGGCCTGCTCCTTGCGCAGCCGCCAGGTCAGCGGCGCGGCCGGGTCGACGAGCCAGTCCTGGAGGTACGTCACCCGCACGTGCCGCAGCCTGCCGACGCGGCCCTCGGCGACCATGCGGCGGGCCAGCGCGGCCGCTGGGACCCGGCGGTAGTTGAAGCCGACCATGGCCAGCCGGCCGCGCGCGTGGGCCTCTTCGGCGGCCCGGACCATCGCCTCGGCCTCGGCGACGGTGTTGGCCAGCGGCTTCTCGCACAGGACGTGCTTGCCGGCGGCGAGCGCGGCCAGCGCGATCTCGGCGTGGCTGTCGCCGGGGGTGCAGATGTCGACGAGGTCGATGTCGTCCCGTTCGACCAGCGCCCGCCAGTCGGTCTCGGCCGACGCCCAGCCGTGCCGGTCGGCCGCCGCGCGGACGGCCTCGGCGTCCCGGCCGCAGATCGCGGCCAGCTCCGGGGCGAGCGGCAGGTCGAAGACGCGGCCCGCGGTGCGCCAGCCCTGGGAGTGGGCGGCACCCATGAAGGCGTAGCCGACCATGCCGACGCGCAGCGGCGGCTTGACGGCGCCGGTCGCCGGGGCGGCCTGCGCGGTGGCCGGTGCGGCGCCCCCGTTCCCGGTGCCGGCACCGGCCGCCGCCGGGGCGGGGGCCGCCCCCGTGCTGCGGCCCGTGGCCCCGGTCCCGGCGGCTGCTGCCTCGGCCCTGCCGGGCTGCTGCGGCTGTCCCATGCGGATGTCCTCCTCGTGTCGTGGCGCGGTGGGGGGTGGGCCCGTCCGGTGGAGCCGCCCGTGGGCACGCCCGGCGGGTGCGCCGGCTCGCGGCGCCCCTCTCCCGGCGGTCCCCTCCCGGCGGCCTCCTCCGGTGGCCCCGTCCTGCGGGCTGGTCAGGCCCGCGGGGCCGGGCTCCTCACTGGAAACCGGTGGACATGTACTCGTCGACGTTCTCCTTGTCGACCACGGTCGAGTACAAGGTGATCGACGACGGGATCTCGTGCTCGGCGAGACCGCTGATGCCCTTGCCCTGGCCGAGGGCGCGGGCGAGGTCGATCGCGGAGGCGGCCATGGTCGGCGGGTACAGGACGGTCGCCTTGAGCACGCCGTCGTCCCGCTTGATGGCCTGGAAGGCGGACAGGGCGCCCGCGCCGCCGACCATCAGGAAGTCGTCGCGTCCGGCCTGCTCGATGGCGCGCAGCGCGCCGACGCCCTGGTCGTCGTCGTGGTTCCACAGCGCGTCGAACCCCGACTGAGCCTGGAGCAGCTGGGCCATCTTGGCCTGCCCGGACTCGACGGTGAAGTCCGCGGCCTGGCGGGCCACCTTCTTGATGTTGGGGTAGTTCTTCAGGGCGTCGTCGAAGCCCTGGGTGCGCTGCCGGGTCAGTTCCAGGTTGTCCAGTCCGGCCAGTTCGACGACCCGGGCGTCCGGCTTGTCCTTGAGCTTCTCGCCGATGTAGTGGCCGGCGTTGAGGCCCATGCCGTAGTTGTCGCCGCCGACCCAGCAGCGGTAGGCCTGCGGGGTGTTGAAGACCCGGTCCAGGTTGACCACCGGGATGCCGGCCCGCATCGCCTTCAGCCCGACCTGGGTGAGCGCCTTGCCGTCGGCGGGCAGCACCACCAGGACGTCGACCTTCTTGTTGATGAGGGTCTCGATCTGCCCGATCTGCTGGGCGGTGTCGTTGGAGCCCTCGGTGACCTCCAGGGTGACGTCGGAGTACCTCTCGGCACGGCTCTTGGCCTGGTCGTTGATGGCGTTGAGCCAGCCGTGGTCGGCGAGCGGGCCCGCGTAGCCGATGGTGACCCGCTTGCCGGGCTTGTCGTCGGCGACCGGCTGGGTGTTCCGGGCCGACCCGTCGTCGGAGTCGCCGGTCTCGTTGCTGGTGCACCCGGTGAGGAAGGCGCCGGCGGAGACGGCGGCGGCCCCGAGGAGCAGTCCTCTGCGGCTGGTGGAAGGCGACGGCTCTGGCATGGCGGTGAACCCTTTCGTCAGGTCGTGCTCGCGGTACGGCGCTGGACCAGCACGGCGGCGACGATGATCGCGCCCTTGGCGATCTGCTGGACGTCGCTCTGCAGGTTGTTCAGGGCGAAGATGTTGGTGATCGTGGTGAAGATCAGGACGCCGAGCACGGAGCCGACGATGGTGCCGCGGCCTCCGCTGAGCAGGGTCCCGCCGATGATCGCGGCGGCGATGGCGTCGAGCTCGTACAGGTTGCCGTTGGTGTTCTGGCCGGAGCCGGACAGGACGATCAGCAGGAAGGCGGCGATGCCGCAGCACAGCCCGGACAGCAGGTACAGGTACAGCCGCTGGCGGCGGACGTCGATGCCGGCCAGCCGGGCCGCCTCCGCGTTGCCGCCGACGGCGACGGTGCGGCGGCCGAAGGTGGTGCGGTTCAGCAGCAGCCAGCCGACGACGGTGACGGCCGCGAAGACCAGCACCAGCGGCGGGACGCCGAGCACGTAGGCGTCGCGCTCGCCGAGGTCGAGGACGCCCTCGACGGTGACGATCTGCGTCTTGCCGTCGGTGATCTGCAGGGCCAGGCCGCGGGCCGAGGCCAGCATGGCGAGGGTGGCGATGAACGGGACCATGGCCCCGTAGGCGATGAGCACGCCGTTGACCAGCCCGCAGCCCACCCCGACGACGATCGCGGTGAAGAGGATGCCGCCGAAGCCGTACTCCTGGGTGGCCACCGTGGTCGCCCACACCGAGGCGAGCGCGACGATCGCGCCGACCGACAGGTCGATGCCGCCGGAGACGATGACGAAGGTCATGCCGACGGTGACGACGCCGATCACGGACGCCTGGGTGAGGACGAGTTGCAGGTTGCGGGTGTCGAGGAACTCGTCGGGCTTGGTGATGCCGCCGATGAGGACCAGGACGGCGAGGACGCCGAGCAGGGACAGGGTGCGGACGTCGGCTCGGGCGGTCAGGCCCCGCCGGGCGGGCGGGCCGTCCGCCGCCGCCGCTTTTCCGGTGCCGCCCCGTGGCGGGGACACGTGCTGCGTCATGACGCCGGGCTTCCTTCCATCACGAGGTCGAGTACGCGGTGTTCGTCGAGTTCGCGGGCGGGCGCCTCGTGCACGACGCGGCCCTCGCGCAGCACCAGCACCCGGTCGGCGAGGCCGAGCACCTCGGGCACCTCGCTGGAGACCAGCAGCACGGCCAGGCCCTCGTCGGCCAGGCGCCGGATCACGGCGTACAGTTCGGCGCGGGCGCCGACGTCGACGCCGCGGGTGGGTTCGTCGAGCAGCAGCACCCGGCAGCCGCGCAGCAGCCAGCGGGCCAGGACGGCTTTCTGCTGGTTGCCGCCGGACAGGGTGCGCACCGGCACGGACGGGTTGTCGGGCCTGAGGGACAGTTCGCGGGTGGCGGCCCGGGCGGCGCCCAGCTCGGCGCCCCGGTCGATCCAGCCGCCGCGCGCGAAGCGGGACATCGAGGAGACCGACACGTTGCGGGTGACGGACTCCAGCATCAGCAGGGCCTGCGCCTTGCGTTCCTCCGGGGCGAGCCCGAGTCCGGCGCGGACGGCGGCGCGCACGCTGCCCGGGCGCAGGGGCCGCCCGCCGACGAGGACCCGGCCGGCGGTCGGCTTGCGTGCGCCGTAGATCGTCTCCAGGACCTCGGAGCGGCCGGAGCCGACGAGTCCGGCGAGCCCGACGATCTCCCCGGGGCGGACCTCCAGGTCGAGGGGCGCGAACTCGCCGTCGCGCGCGAGCCCCTGCACCCGGAGCACCGGGTCCCCGCCGGGCGGTGCCGCCGGCCGCTCGGGGAAGACGTACTCCACGGTGCGCCCGGTCATCAGCGACACCACCTCGCCGGTCGGCGTCGTCTTCGCGGGCAGTCCGCGGGCGACGGCCCGGCCGTCCTTCAGGACGGTGACCCGGTCGCCGATGCGGCGGATCTCCTCCAGGCGGTGCGAGATGTAGACGACGGCGACGCCGTCGGCGGTGAGGTCGCCGACGATGCGGAAGAGGTTGTCGACCTCGTCCGGGTCGAGCGCGGCGGACGGCTCGTCCATCACGATCAGCCGTACGTCGTGGGAGAGGGCGCGTGCCATCGACACGATCTGCTGCTGGGCCGCCGACAGGTCCCCGACCAGGCCGGCCGGGTCGATCTCGGGGTGTCCGAGCCGTTTCAGCAGCGCGGCCGTCGCGGCGCGGGCCGCCTTGCCGCGGACGACGAAACCGGCGGTGGTGGGCTCGTGGCCGAGGTGGACGTTCTCGGCGACGGACAGGTGCTCCACCAGGTCGAGTTCCTGGTAGATGGTGGCGATCCCCAGGCGCATGGCGGCGATCGGCGAGCGCAGCGTGACGTCCTCGCCGCGCCAGCGCAGGCGGCCGGTATCGGGTTGGTGGACGCCGGCCAGGACTTTGATGAGCGTGGACTTCCCGGCGCCGTTCTGGCCGAGCAGGCAGTGCACTTCGCCGGCCTGGACGTCCAGGTCGACACCGTCGAGGGCCCGGACGCCGGGGAACGACTTGGTGATGCCGGACATGCTGAGCAGCGGTGGTTCTGGTGCCATGTGAGGTCCCCTCGGCGGGCGTCGTGCGGGCCGGTGTCAGGACGGAGCGGGGCGTATCAGGGCAGAGCAGGGCAAATCTTGAAAGTGAGGGGCGGAGCGGAGCGGGTTGGGGCGGGGCGGGGCGGGTGAAACGGTTCGCCGTACTGGTGGTGTGGCGCGTCGGAGCCGGTTACGCGGGTGAGAACAGGTGGTCGCTGATGAGCCGGGCCGCGCCGATGACTCCGGCGGTGGGGCCCAGTTCCCCCAGGACGATGGGGAGGTTGCCGGTCGCCAGGGGCAGCGACTGGCGGTAGACCTGGGTGCGGATCGCGGCGAGCAGGGTGTGGCCGAGACCGGTCACCCCGCCGCCGATCACCACCAGGCCCGGGTTGAAGAAGCTGACCAGGCCGGCGATGACCTGGCCGGTGCGGGTGCCGCCCTCCCGGATCAGGTCCAGGGCGGCGGCGTCGCCCGCGGCGGCCGCGGCGGCGACGTCGGCGGCGCCCAGGGCCCCGTTCGCCTCCAGCCGCGCGGCCAGTTCCGGCGACCGCCCCTGCTGGGCGGCCTCCGTCGCGTCGCGGGCGAGCGCCGCGCCGCTGAAGTGCGCTTCCAGGCAGCCCCGGTTGCCGCAGGCGCAGGGGCGGCCGTCGGGCACGGCCTGGATGTGCCCGATGTCGCCCGCGCTGCCCGTCGTGCCGCGGTGGACGCCACCGCCGACGACGATGCCGCAGCCGATGCCGGTGCCGATCTTGACGCAGAGGAAGTCGGCGACGGTGCGGGCGACGCCCGCGTGCTGCTCCCCCAGCGCCATCAGGTTCACGTCGTTGTCGACCATGACCGGGCAGCCGAGTTCCTGGCTGAGCGCCTCCCGCACGGGGAAGCCGTCCCAGCCCGGCATGATCGGCGGAGCCACCGGCACACCCTCGGGGAAGCGGACCGGTCCGGGGACGCCGATGCCGGCGCCGTCGAAGCCCTCCGCGAGCCCCGATGCCTTCAACTTCTCGGCCATGGACAGGACTTGCTCGAAAACCGCGACCGGCCCCTCGCGGACGTCCATGGGCTGGTTGATGTGCCCGAGGATCTCCAGTTCGGCGTTGGTGACGGCGACGTCGACCGAGGTCGCGCCGATGTCGACGCCGAGGAAGCGCAGCCCGGGGTTGAGCCGGACGTTGTGGGAGCGGCGCCCGCCGCGCGAGGCGGCGAGTCCGTCGGCCACGACCAGCCCCGTCTCCAGCAGCCGGTCCACCTCCACGGCCAGCTTGGACCGCGACAGGTCGACCTGGTCGCCCAGCTGGGCGCGGGAGTTGGGTCCGCCGTCGCGCAGCAGCTTCAGCAGCCTGGCCTGGTGGGCGTTGGCGGGTCGCGCGGTCATGCGTCTCACGAGCCCCTCCCCGCCTCAACGGCCTGTGCGCGCCGGTTTCCGGCCACGTCCGTGGCTTGCTTTCGGAGGGGAACGTAGCAGCGGCCGCCGATCAGGGGAAGAAGTCGCGCAGGAATTGCCGCCAACTTTCTCCACTGAGAGGACAAAGGGCGGTGTGGCCGGGTGATTTCCGCTTGGCGGGCGCCGTGTCCGTGTGTCACCGTCGGCCGGTGCCGACCTCACGATGCGAACTGATGACGTGGCAGTGGGACCTGACGTGGTCGCTCTTCGAGTACCACGCGGAGCGCCTGGAGGCGGAGGACTTCCTGTGGGAGCCGGCTCCGCACTGCTGGACCATGCGGCGGGAGAGCACGGGGAGGTGGGTGCCGGACTGGGCGGACACCGAGCCCGATCCCGTCCCGGTGCCCACCGTCGGCTGGCTGAGCTGGCACATCGGCTGGTGGCTGGGCGTGGCCGCCGACCACGTGTCGGGCCGGACGCCGCGCGGCCGGGCCGAGATCACGTGGCCGGGCCCCGGTGACGCGGCCGTCGCCTGGCTGCGCGGCCTTCGCCAGGAGTGGTCCCGCGCGGCGGAACGGCTCACCGAGGCGGACCTGGACCGCACCGCGCCGTTCCCGTGGGAGGGCGATCCCGAGCACACCGTCGCCCACATGCTGGCCTGGGTGAACGCCGAACTGATGAAGAACGTGGCCGAGATCGGCCAGCTGCGCCTGGCGAGGGCCGCGTCCGCGGCGTGAGGCCCGGGACGCGGCGCGCGGGCCCGGGAGCACTCGAAAGGTGACCCGCCGGCCCTGGGAGGCGGCCCGCGCCGGGTCCCTGACGATTCCGGCAGCGGGGCCCGGGCGCCGTTCCCCCGCCCGCTCAGGGGGCGCCACGTCCCCCGTCCGCTCAAGGGCAGCGGACGACCTGCCCGGCGTACGACAGGTTGCCGCCGAAGCCGAAGAGCAGCACCGGGTCGCCGGAGGTGATCTCGCCCCGCTCGACCAGCTTGGCGAAGGCGAGCGGGATGCTGGCCGCGGAGGTGTTGCCCGACTCGGTCACGTCCCGGGCGACGACGGCGTTGACGGCGCCGATCTTCTCGGCGAGGGGCTCGATGATGCGCAGGTTCGCCTGGTGCAGCACGACCGCGGCGAGGTCCTCCGGCGCCACTCCGGACCGCTCGCAGGCCCGGCGGGCCAGGGGCGGCAGCTGGGTGGTGGCCCAGCGGTAGACGGCCTGCCCCTCCTGGGCGAACCGCGGCGGCGTCCCCTCGATCCGCACCGCCCGCCCCATCTCGGGCACCGACCCCCACAGCACCGGGCCGATCCCGGGCTCCCACCCCTGCGGGCAGGGCTCGACGACGGCGGCCCCCGCCCCGTCGCCGACCAGCACGCAGGTGCTGCGGTCGGTCCAGTCGGCCACCTCGGACATCTTGTCGGCGCCGATCACCAGGGCGCGGCGCGCGGCCCCCGCGCGGACGGCGTGGTCGGCGGTGGCCAGGGCGTGGGTGAATCCGGCGCACACGACGTTGACGTCCAGCACGGCGGGCTGCGGGATGCCGAGGCGGGCCGCGACGCGGGCGGCGGTGTTCGGGGAGCGGTCGACGGCGGTGGAGGTGGCGACCAGCACCAGGTCCACGTCGGCGGGTGCCAGCCCGGCCGCCGCGAGCGCCTTCGCGGCGGCGTGCGCGGCCAGCTCGTCCACCGGCTCGTCGGGGCCGGCGATCCGGCGGGTGCGGATGCCCACCCGGCTGCGGATCCACTCGTCGCTGGTGTCGACCAGGTCCGCCAGGTCCTCGTTGGTGAGCACCCTGGCGGGCTGGTAGTGGCCGACTGCGGCGATGCGCGAGCCGTTCATGGACGGATCCCCTCGTTGCCTGGTAGCGGGAGTCATCAGTCTGATCAGTGACTCGCGGGTAGGGCGGCAGGTGAACCGACAGGAATCGAGTGCTCCGCTTGTCGCCTTCCGTCAGGCCCTCGGACGCCCGAGAATCTGCTCACCGTCACCATTGACCGCCTGTGCGTCGCCCATCGCCACCGGTGATCGCCCGGGCGGGCCACCCGCCGCCATCGGTGACCGCCCCCGGCGGGCCGCCCGTCACCCGACGATCCCCGGCGGGTCGCCGCCCCTCATCCCGTGAACAACCGCGTCGCCTTCCGCACCAGTTCGTAGAGGCCGTACGCCAGGGGCGCCCCCACCCACAGCCAGGCGAGGGCGATCAGCGGGCGCCGCTCAGGCGGATTCGGGCTGCTGCCGCGGGACGGTGCCGGCATCGGTGGCCTCCTCGGACGCGGGACGGGCGGGGACGTGGTGGCGGGGGTGGACGGGCCGGACCAGTTCGTTGGCGGCGAAGCCGACGGCCAGCAGGCCGATCATGACGGCGAACGACAGGCCGTACAGGGACGAGCCGTGCCGGCCCGCCGCCTCCTGCCGGTCGGCGATCCAGTTGACGATCAGCGGCCCGAGGACCCCGGCCGTGGACCAGGCGGTGAGCAGCCGCCCGTGGATGGCGCCCACCTGGTACGTGCCGAACAGGTCCTTCAGATAGGCGGGGATCGTCGCGAAGCCGCCGCCGTAGAAGGAGAGGACGACCAGGGCGCACAGGACGAACAGCGGTTTGGAGGTGTCGCCGGACAGCGCGATGAGCGCGTACATCAGCGCGCCGACCCCGAGGTAGACGCGGTAGACGTTCTTCCGGCCGATCAGGTCGGAGACCGAGGACCAGCCGATGCGGCCGGCCATGTTCGCCGCCGACAGCAGGGCGACGAACCCGGCGGCGGCCGTCGCGGACACGGGCGCGGAGGTGTCCGCGAAGAAGTCCGTGATCATCGGGGCGGCCTTCTCCAGGATGCCGATGCCCGCGGTGACGTTCGTGCAGAGCACGACCCACAGGCACCAGAACTGCGGGGTGCGCACGGCGTCCCGCGCCGACACCCGCACGCCCCCGCCCGGATCCGTGTCCGCCGCATCGCCCGCGGACCGCGCCGCGCCGGGCGGCACCCGCACCAGCAGGACGCCCAGCAGCATGAACACGGCGTACGACAGCCCGTGCACGAGGAAGGCGAGGGCGATCCCGGAGGAGTCCGCTCCGAAGGAGTCCAGCATCCGCGCCGACCAGGGCGAGGCGATGAGCGCGCCGCCGCCGAAGCCCATGATGGCGATGCCGGTGGCCATGCCGGGCCGGTCCGGGAACCACTTGATCAGCGTGGAGACCGGCGAGATGTAGCCGATGCCCAGGCCGATCCCGCCGACGAAGCCGTAGCCGAACACGATCAGCCAGTACTGTTCGACGGCGGCTCCCAGCGCGGAGAGCAGGAAACCGCAGGAGAAGCAGACGAGGGCGACGGTCATCGCCCAGCGCGGCCCGTTGCGCTCGACCAGCGTGCCGCCGAACGCGGCCGACAGGCCGAGCATGACGATGCCGAGCTGGAAGGGGAGCGCGCTCTGTGTGCCGCTGAGGCCGAGCGCGGACTCCAAGGGCGGTTTGAACACCGACCAGGCGTACGCCTGCCCGATGGAGAGGTGGACGGAGAGGGCGGCGGGCGGAACCAGCCAGCGGCTCCAGCCCGGGGGTGCGACCGGTGGGCTCATGGGTCCCTGACGGTAGGGAACCGGCCACGAGGTGGGAAGGCCCGGGCCGGCCGTATGCGGTGAACGGTATGCGGAGCGCGCCGAGCGGTCGCGCGCGGGCCCTCCCCTCACGCCCTCCCGAACGGGTCACGACGCGGCCCTCGCCGCTTCGGCCCCCACACCGTGGGCACCGTCCCGGCGAGGACGGACGGAGGAGGGGCGGACGAGGAACCGTACAAGGTGCCGGGCGAGGACCGGGACGGCCGCGGAGCGGGCTGCCACCCCGTCCGCACGTGCAGGACAATGAGATCGTCGGGGTCGCCCCGCCGCACGGCGGCCCGGTGACGCGGGGCGACCTGTGCGTCAAAGGCCGCTCCGGCCGCCGGCACGCGCGGAACCTGGATCGAAGAGCACCGAACGGGACGGATGGGGACATGGGACGAGTCACGGAACGACGCAAGGTGATCCGGATCCGGGACGGCGCGGTCTCCACCCGCCCGGACACGCTCGTCGCCGAGGAGCCCCTGGAGATCCGGCTGAACGGCAAGCCGCTGGCGATCACCATGCGCACGCCCGGTGACGACTTCGCGCTGGCGGCGGGCTTCCTGGTCAGCGAGGGGGTGCTCGCCGAGCGGCAGGACCTGCGGAACATCGTGTACTGCGCGGGCGCCACCGCCGACGGTTCCAACACCTACAACGTGGTGGACGTGCAGACGGCGCCCGGCGTCGCGCTCCCCGACATCACCCTGGAACGCAACGTCTACACCACCTCCTCCTGCGGCCTGTGCGGCAAGGCGAGCCTCGACGCGGTGCGGACGACGGCCCGCTGGCCCATCGCCGACACCCCGCCGCTCCACATCACCCCCGGGCTGCTCGCGTCCCTGCCCGACCGGCTGCGCTCGGCCCAGCGGGTCTTCGACCGCACCGGCGGCCTGCACGCGGCGGCCCTGTTCGCCGAGGACGGGGAGCTGCTGGACGTGCGGGAGGACGTGGGCCGGCACAACGCGGTCGACAAGCTGGTCGGCCGCGCCCTGCAGAACGGGGACCTGCCCCTGTCCCGGGCGATCCTGCTGGTGTCGGGCCGGGCCTCCTTCGAGCTGGCGCAGAAGGCGGTGATGGCGGGCGTGCCCGTGCTGGCGGCGGTGTCGGCGCCCTCCTCCCTCGCGGTGGACCTGGCCGCCGAGACGGGGCTGACGCTGGTGGGCTTCCTGCGGGGCACCTCCATGAACGTGTACGCGGGCGAGGACCGCATCGCCCTGCGGGCCGCGGCCACCCGGGGCTGAGGGTCCCCGCGACCCGGGTCGTGGGCGCCGTCTCCGACCCGGCCAAGGCCGGCTTCGTGCGCTCCCCTCGGGGCCGACGCCGTCGTCGTCTGCGGCGACGGGAGCTGGGGCGAGCCGGCCGGTCACGTCTTCGACGCGGTCGGCGGCGACCTGCTCGCCCCGGCGGTCGCCGCCCTCGCCCCGGGCGGGCGGCTGGTGGCGTACGGCTCGGGCGGCGGGACCGTCCGGGCGTACGACCTGCTGGTGGGCGCCAGGACGGTGACGGGATTTCAGACGGCGCGGATCGCTCGGGAGCGGCCGGACCTCTACGAGCGGTGGCGCCGGGAGGTGTGGGACCTGTTCGCCGAGGGGACGCCGCGGCCCGCCGTGCACGGCGGGTTCCCCCTGGAGGACGCGGCCGGGGCGCACGCGGCCGTCGTGTCGCGGAGCAACCTCGGGAAGGCCGTCCTCGTGCCCTGAACCCCACACGGATGACACGCACGCGGTTTCCTTTGTGGCGGGCGCGCGCCCGATCTAACGTCGGTGGGGCGCGCATCGGACGTGGATGTCCCGATGTCCGGACGACGACTCGACCGCTGGACCATCGACCGCAACCCCCCGAAGGGCAGGCCGCTCCTTGCCGGCACGACCGCGTACCCGTCCGAGAACCGCCCCGACCACCCTGACCGCCCTGTTCGCGCTGTTCGCCCTCGCCGCGACGGCCGCCTCGCCGGGAACCGACACCGAACCCCCTTCCCCGGCCCCGCTGTTCGAGGAACAGGTCCTCTTCAAGGCCTCCCAGGACCCCGGTTACGCCTGCTTCCGCATCCCGGCGATCGTGCGGACCACGGACGGCACGCTCCTCGCCTTCGCCGAGGGGCGCGTCCTCAACTGCGGGGACGCCGCCGACATCGACATCGTCCTCAAACGCTCCACCGACGGCGGCCGGACCTGGGGCCCGCTGACGGTCGTCGACGACGGCGGCGGCGACACGCACGGCAACCCGGTCCCGGTCGTGGACCGGGAGACCGGGCGCGTCCTGCTCGCCGAGACGTACAACACCGGCCGCACGGACGCGGCCAACTGCGCGGTGCCCTGTGACCGCCGCCCCTACCTCCGGTACAGCGACGACGACGGCCGCACCTGGTCGGCGCCGCGCGACCTGAGCGAGGAGATCATGCCCGCCCACTGGAACTCCTGGTACGCCACCGGCCCCGTGCACGGCATCCAGCTCGCCCACGGCGAGCACGCGGGGCGCCTGGTCTTCGGCGTCAACGCCGAGACCTGGGACGGCGAGCGGGTCACCGCGAACCACGCGGCGCTGATCGTCAGCGACGACGGCGGCGGAAGCTGGCGGATCGGCGCCACCGACACCTGGCCGATCCCCCCGGACGCGCCGTTCCGGCAGAAGCCGTCCGAGCTGACCCTCGCCGAGCGGGCCGACGGCACGATCCTGGTCAGCGGACGGGAACAGGACGGCACCGACCTCGGCCACCGCAGCCAGACCGTCAGCCGGGACGGCGGCGACACGTTCGCCGCGCCCTTCCGGGCCCTCCCCGACCTGTACACCCCCCAGGTGCAGGGCGCCCTGCTGCGCCTGGGCGACCGCCTGCTGCTGTCCGCCCCGGCCGACCCCGACCGCCGCCGCACGATGGCCCTGCGCTCCTCCTACGACGGCGGCGCCACCTGGGAGAGCGTGGACCGCGCCACCCTCGTCACCCGGGACTGGTCCGGCTACTCCGACCTGGTCGCGATCGACGACGCGGGGACCGTGGGGCTGCTGTACGAGGCCGGGGCCGTCGACGCGCGCGACGAGATCCGCTTCACCCGCTTCACCGAGGACCGGCTGGCGCCGCGCCGCGGCCCGGACCCCACCACGCCGGACCTCGCGCCGGGCGCCGGGCCCGCGGCCGTCCTCGGCGGCGCGGCGGTGACGGACGGCGTGATCGGTGGCGCGCTCGCCTTCGACGGTGCCGACGACGCCGTGCGCCTGCCGTACCGCGCCGCGCTGCCCCTGGGCACGAAGGACTTCACCGCGTCGCTGTGGTTCCGGTACACGGCGACGCGCGGGGAGCAGCCGCTGCTGTGGATGGGCGGGATCGGCACCACCCAGCCCCAGGTGTGGCTGCGGGCCGAGCCCGCCCACGACCGCGTCCAGGGCCTGATCACCGTACGCGACGGCGTGTCCGCCCCGCGGTCGGCGTACGTGCGTGCCGCGGGCGCCCGCAACGACGGCCGCTGGCACCACGTGGCGCTGCGCCGGGACGGCACGCGGCTGACCCTGTTCGTCGACGGCGAGGCGCTCGCCGCGGTGCCGGACGTGCCCGGCTCGGTCAGCCGGAACTCGCCGTTCGGGGTGCACGTCGGCCAGCGCGTGGACAGCCGGGCGTTCTTCACCGGGGCGATCGACGACGTACGGGTGTGGGACCGGGCCCTGACCGACCGGGAGATCGCCGGCCTGGACTCGGACCGGGCGCCGCGGGGCACGGTCCTGTCACTGCCCCTGGACTCGGTGGGCCCCGGCGGCTGACGTCCCGGGCGCGACCGGGCGCGGGCGGTACGGCTCAGCCGGTCCGCGTCCCGGTGCCGGCCGCCGGGCGCGCCCCCCGCGGGCTTCCCGTGGCGTCCTGCGCGTCCGCGTCGCGCGCCCGGCGTTTGGCGATCACCGCGCACACCATCAGCTGCATCTGGTGGAAGAGCATCAGCGGCAGCACCGCCAGCGAGGCCTGCGCGCCGAACAGGACGCTCGCCATGGGCAGGCCGGCGGCGAGGGACTTCTTCGAACCCGCGAACTGGATCGCGACGCGGTCCTCGCGGCCGAAGCCCAGGGCCTTGGCCCCGTACCAGGTCAGGGCGAGCATCACGGCCAGCAGGACGGCCTCGACGACCAGCAGCCCGGCCAGCCGGACGGGGCTCACCCGGTGCCAGACGCCCTGGACCACGCCCTCGCTGAACGCGGTGTAGACGACGAGCAGGATCGAGCCGCGGTCGACGAGCCCGAGGGCCTTCCTGTGGCGGGCGACGAAGCCGCCGATCCAGCGCCGCAGCAGCTGCCCGGCGACGAACGGCACCAGCAGCTGGAACACGATCTCCAGCAGCGAGTCGGCGGAGAACCCGCCGCTGCTGTGCAGCAGGGCGGCGGCCAGCAGCGGCGTGACGACGATGCCGACCAGGGAGGAGAAGGAGCCCGCGCAGATGGCGGCGGGCACGTTGCCGCGGGCGATGGAGGTGAAGGCGATCGACGACTGGATGGTCGACGGGACCAGGGTGCAGAACAGCAGGCCCTGGTAGAGGGGGTGCGTCAGGAAGACCGGGACCAGGCCGCGGGCCGCCAGCCCCAGCAGCGGGAAGACGGCGAAGGTGCAGGCCAGCACCGTGACGTGGAGCCGCCAGTGGCGCAGTCCGTCCAGCGCCTCCCGGGTGGAGAGCCGGGCGCCGTACAGGAAGAACAGGAACGCGATCGCCGCCGTGGAGAGACCGGAGACGGCGTCCGCCGCCGTCCCGCGCGCCGGCAGCAGCGCCGCGAGGCCCACCGTCCCGAGCAGCAGCACGATGTACGGGTCGACCGGCATCCGACGGGGCCATCGCAGGTGTTTCACGGTGCTCCACTTGCTCGCTGACGGGCTCGCGCCCCGGGGACGCGGCCATGGGTACGGCATGGGTGTGCCGCAGGCGCAGGGGACGCGGGTCCCCTCCTTCATCCTGCTCCTCTTCCGGGCGATCGGGAATCCCGCACACCGCTCTGACTGCCATCACGTACCGCGATAGCCTTCCCTCGTGTACGACCCCTCCCACCTGCGCACCTTCCTGTCGGTGGCCCAGACGCTGAGCTTCACGCAGGCCGCCCGGCGGCTCGGGCTGCGCCAGTCGACCGTCAGCCAGCACGTGCGGCGCCTGGAGGACGCCGTCGGACGTCAGCTGTTCGCGCGGGACACCCACTCCGTGGAGCTGACCGAGGACGGCGAGGCGATGCTCGGTTTCGCCCGGCGCATCCTGGAGGTGCACGAGCAGGCGACGGCGTTCTTCACCGGCCCCCGGCTGCGCGGCCGGCTGCGGTTCGGGGCGTCCGAGGACTTCGTGCTGACCCGGCTGCCGGAGATCCTGGAGCGGTTCCGGCACGACCACCCCGAGGTCGATCTGGAACTGACGGTGGAGCTGTCCGGCACCCTGCACGAGCGGCTGGCCGCCGGGAAGCTGGACCTGGTGCTGGCCAAGCGGCGCGCCGAGGACCCGCGCGGCGAGCTGGTCTGGCGGGACCGCCTGGTGTGGATCGGCGCACAGCGGCTGCGCCTGGACCCCGACCGGCCCGTCCCGCTGATCGTCTACCCGCCGCCCGGCATCACCCGGGCCCTGGCCCTGGAGGCGTTGCAGCGGCAGGGCCGCGCCTGGCGCGTGGCCTGCACCAGCGGCAGCCTCAGCGGCCTGATCGCGGCGGCCCGCGCCGGTCTCGGCGTGATGGCGCACTCGCGCGGGCTCATCCCGCCCGGCCTGGTCCGGGTGCGGGAGCGGGCGGACCTGCCGGAGCTCGGCGCGGTCGACTTCGTCCTGCTCCACGGCCGCCACCGCCCCGCCGCCCGGAGCGCCGCGGACGCCCTGGCGAGCGCCGTCCTGGCGAGCGGACTGCCGCGGCGCCCGCCGGGTGACGCCACCGCGGCCGCGGGGTCCTCTTGACGGGCCGACGCGTTCCCCCCATGTTTACGGGCACCGCGTCAACCGAATACACCGAGGTGGCCAGTGAGAAGCCTCAGATCCCGCGCCGCCCTGTGCGCGGCCACCGCCCTCGCCCTTCTCACCGCGGTCCTGGGCCCCGCGTCCTCCCCCGCGGCGGCCGCTCCGCCGGGCAGGGCGGCCTTCGCCGTCCACTCCGCCAGGGCGGCGCTCGCCCGGCTGCTGCCCCGCCACGCCTCGCAGTTCCGCCTCGTCCCGGTGGGCCGCCCCGCGTCCGGCGACTACTTCACCGTCTCCGGCCGCGCCGGTGACGTACGGGTCCGGGGCACCAGCCCCGCCGTGCTCCTCAGCGGCGTCAACTGGTACCTGAAGTACACGGCCGGGGTGGACATCGGCTGGCCCGGGACGAGCACGGCGAGACTGCCCCGCACCCTGCCCGCGCCCGCCGGCACCGTCCGCAAGGACGCGTCGGTGCCGCACCGCTTCGCGCTCAACGACACCGACGACGGCTACTCCGGCGCCTACCGCGACTGGGCCTCCTACGAGCGGCAGATCGACCTCCTCGCCCTGCACGGCGTGAACGAGGTCTTCGTCCAGATGGGCGCCGACGCCGTCTACCACGAGACCTTCCGGGAGTTCGGCTACTCCGGGGACGAGCTCAGGTCCTGGATCCCGGGCCCGGCGCACCAGCCGTGGTGGCTGATGCAGAACATGTCCGGCTTCGGCGGCCCCGTCTCCGAACGGCTCCTGAAGGACCGCGCGAGACTCGGCCGCAAGATCGCCGACCGGCTGCGCGACCTGGGGATGACCCCGGTGCTGCCCGGCTACTACGGCACCGTGCCCCCGGGGTTCACCGGGAAGAACCCCACCGGGCCCGTCGTCCCGCAGGGCGACTGGGTCGGCTTCGAGCGGCCCGACTGGCTCGACCCGCGCAGCGAGATGTTCCCCGAGGTCGCCGCCTCGTTCTACCGGCACCAGCGGGAGATGTTCGGCGACTCCACGATGTACAAGATGGACCTGCTGCACGAGGGCGGCCGCCCCGGGAACGTGCCCGTCGCGGACGCCGCCAGGGCCGTGATGGACGCCCTCCAGCGCGCGCACCCCGGCGCCGTCTGGACACTGATCGGCTGGCAGAAGAACCCCTCGACGCAGATCATCGACGCCGTCGACAAGAGCAGGCTGTTCATCGTGGACGGCCTGTCCGACCGCTACGACGGCCTCGACCGCGAAGCCGCCTGGCACGGCACGCCCTACGCGTTCGGCACCATCCCCAACTTCGGCGGTCACACCACCATCGGCGCCAACACCGCCGTGTGGGCCGAACGCTTCGAGCGGTGGCGCACCAAGCCCGGCAGCGCCCTGGCGGGCATCGCCTACCTGCCGGAGGGCACCGGCGGCAACCCCGTGGCCTACGAGCTGTTCACCGAACTGGCCTGGCGGACGGGCCCGGTGGACCACCGGGCGTGGTTCGCCGCGTACGCGCAGCGCCGCTACGGCGGTGCCGACCCGCACGCCGCCAGGGCGTGGGAGCTGCTGCGCACCGGGCCCTACAGCACCCCGTCCGGCACCTGGAGCGAGGCGCAGGACAGCCTCTTCACCGCCCGCCCCCGGCTGACGGCCACCAAGGCGGCGAGCTGGAGTCCGGAGGCGATGCGCTACGACCCCGCCACCGTGCACCGGGCGCTGGTGGAGCTGCTGAAGGTCGCGCCCGCCCTGCGCGCCACCGACGCCTACCGCTTCGACCTCGTCGACGTCGCCCGCCAGGTCCTGGCCAACCGCAGCCGGACCCTGCTCCCGCAGATCAAGGCCGCCTACGACGCCAAGGACCTGCCCCTCTTCCGGGAGCGGGCGGCCGAATGGAAGCGCGACCTCGCCCTGCTGGACGAGCTGCTCGCCACCGACACCCGGTTCCTGCTCGGCCCCTGGCTGGAGGAGGCCAGGTCCTGGGGCCGCACCGAGGCGGAGCGGGCCGCCGCCGAGTTCGACGCCCGCTCGATCCTCACCACCTGGGGCCACCGCTCCGGCAGCGACGCGGGCGGCCTGCGGGACTACGCCAACCGGGAGTGGTCCGGGCTGGTCTCCGGCTTCTACGCGATGCGCTGGACGACGTACCTCGACTCCCTCGACACCGCGCTGGCCACCGGGCGGGCGCCGGCCGCCATCGACTGGTTCGCCCTGGAGAACGCCTGGAACCTCCGGCGCGACCGCCACCCCGTCAAGGCCTCGGGCGACCCCGTGGCACGGGCCACCGCGGTGCTCGGCGCCGTGCCGGCGCCCGGCTGACCGCGCGGCCGGGATCCGCTCCCCACCGCCCCGCTCCCCAGGGGCCGCCGGGGAACGCCGCGCACGGCCCGCGGCGGGCGGGGCGGCAGGCGGTCTGCGGGGCCTGCCGCTGCCGGAAGGGGGCGCCCGCCGCGGGCGGCGCCGCCGGCCCGGCCCCGTCCGCGGCGGGCGTACGGCCACCGGGGCCGGTACGGGGCCTGCCGGGTGGGGCAGCCCTCGGCGCCGCCGGACTCCTGGTGCGGCCGCCGGGCGGGGGCGGCGAACGCGCGGCCGGCGGCGGCGCGAGGGGCGGCGCCCACCGTGGCGCAGCACCGCCGACGGCGACGTGCCGCGGGTGCGGGGCGTCCGGACGGCGCCGGAGTGACGAATTCGGCCGCGTCCACGCTGACAGAGGAGGAGGCCCCGTCCGGGGGTGAACCCGGCGCGCGCGGTCGGCGCGTGTACAGATTCGGTGGAGATAACGGCACCGAAACTTACCCGGCCGTCGGGAATCCGCCCGGCCCCTCCCCTTATGCGCGCATTCTCCCCGGCTGACCAGCACGAACGTGAGCATCGCTCACACTTTGTCCCTCTCCCACCCCCCGCCCCGGTGGGGTAGCTTTCACGGCGCTGTGTCGGACGTCACAAGGAGCGGAGCGGGGATTGCGCGAATTCACCAACCCTCCGTCGGCTCTGACGCCCCCCGCGGGCGGTCTGGCCGACGCCGTCTTCCGGCACGCCGAGGACGACCCGCTGCGCGTCGCCCTCGGCCGCAAGGACGAGGAGGGGCGGTGGCGGGACGTGACCGCCGCCGAGTTCCGTGACGAGGTGCTGGCCCTCGCCAAAGGGCTGCTGGCGCAGGGCGTCCGGTTCGGCGACCGGGTCGCGATCATGTCCCGTACCCGCTACGAGTGGACGCTGTTCGACTTCGCGCTGTGGACGATCGGCGCCCAGGTGGTGCCGGTGTATCCGACGTCGTCGGCGGAGCAGTGCTTCTGGATGCTGTACGACGCCGAGGTCACCGCGGTGGTCGTGGAGCACGAGGACCACGTCATGACGGTCGCCACCGTCATCGGACGGCTGCCGCACCTGCGGCGGCTGTGGCAGCTGGACACCGGTGCCGTGCGGGAGCTGTACGACGCCGGAGCCCACCTCGACGACGAGGTGGTGCACCGCCACCGGCGGGCGGTCACACCCGACTCCGTCGCGACGGTCGTCTACACCTCCGGCACCACCGGCCGCCCCAAGGGATGCGTGATCTCGCACAGCAACCTCATGCACGAGGCGGACACCCTCGTCCGGGGCTGGGAACCGGTGTTCCGCTCCGGGAAGGGCGACGAGGTGGCGACCCTGCTCTTCCTGCCGCTCGCGCACATCTTCGGGCGGATGGTGGAGGTCGCCGCGATCCGCGGCGGGGTCCGCTTCGGCCACCAGCCGCGGCTCGACGCGGCGGCACTCCTGCCCGACCTGGCCGCCTTCCGCCCGACGTTCATCCTCGCCGTGCCGCACATCTTCGAAAAGGTGTTCCACGCCGCCCGGCGCAAGGCGGAGCGGGAGGGCAGGGCGGGGGCGTTCGAGAAGGCCGTCGACGTCGCCGTGCGGTACGCGGAGGCGGTGGAGGCCAGGACGTGGGGCACCGGCCCCGGCCCGTCGGCCGCGCTGCGCGTGCAGCACCAGCTGTTCGACAAGCTCGTCTACACCAGGGTCCGGGACGCGATGGGCGGCCGGGTGCGGCACGCGATGTCGGGCGGTTCGGGCATGGACCGCCGGCTCGGGCTGTTCTTCGCGGGCGCGGGCGTGCAGATCTACGAGGGCTACGGCCTGACCGAGTCCACCGCCGCCGCGACCGCCAATCCGCCCGGGCGCACCCGCTACGGCACCGTCGGGCAGCCCATCCCGGGCGTCACCGTGCACATCGCCGACGACGGCGAGGTGTGGCTGCGCGGCGCCACCGTGTTCCAGGGCTACCTGAACGACCCCGAGGCCACCGGCGCGGTCCTGAACGACGGCTGGCTGGCCACCGGCGACCTCGGCTTCCTCGACGACGACGGCTACCTCACCATCACCGGCCGCAAGAAGGAGGTCCTCGTCACCTCGAACGGCAAGAGCGTCCCACCGGGCCCGCTGGAGGAACGGGTCCGGAACCATCCGCTGATCAGCCAGTGCCTCGTCGTCGGCAACGACCGCCCGTACGTCGCCGCGCTCGTCACCCTCGACCCGGAGGCGGTCGGGCACTGGCTGGCCATGCGCAACAAGCCCCGCATGTCCCCGGCCGAGCTGGTGCGCGACGCCGACCTGGAGGCGGAGGTGCGGCGCGCGGTCGTCGCCGCGAACACCCTGGTCTCGCAGGCCGAGTCGATCCGCACCTTCCGCATCCTGGCCCACCCCTTCACCGAGGAGGAAGGACTGCTGACGCCGTCGCTGAAGCTGAAGCGGGAGGCGATCGAGAAGGCGTACGCACACGTGGTGGAGGCGCTCTACCGCGTGTGACGTCCGCGGACCGCCGGCTCCATCCGTTTTTTCCGGGGACCGGAATGCATCGGGGCCCGTGATCGTTGACCATGGGAGTACCACCTGACCACAGAAACGAAGGATCAACAGCTCGTGAGCAGCCAGGTCCCCCCGATCACCCTGAACAACGGCGTCGAGATGCCCCAGCTGGGCTTCGGCGTCTGGCAGGTGCCGGACGACGAGGCCGAGACGGCCGTCGCGACGGCACTGGAGGCCGGGTACCGCAGCATCGACACAGCGGCGATCTACGGCAACGAGGAGGGCACCGGCAAGGCCCTCGCCGCCTCCGGCATCCCCCGCGAGGAACTCTTCGTCACCACCAAGCTCTGGAACGGCGACCAGGGCTACGACTCCACGCTGCGCGCCTTCGACACCTCCCTGGCCAAGCTCGGCCTGGAGTACGTGGACCTCTACCTGATCCACTGGCCGCTGCCGGCCAGGGACCGCTACGTCGACACGTACAAGGCGTTCGAGAAGCTGCACGCCGACGGCCTCATCCGCGCCATCGGCGTCTCCAACTTCCTGCCCGAGCACCTGGACCGTCTGATCGCCGAGACGTCCGTCGTCCCGGCCGTCAACCAGATCGAGCTGCACCCGCACCTGCAGCAGCGGGCCGCCCGTGAGTACCACGCCGCGCAGGGCATCGCCACCGAGGCCTGGTCGCCGCTGGGCCAGGGCAAGGGCCTGCTGGAGGTCCCGGCGATCGTGGCCATCGCCCGGAAGCACGACCGCACCCCCGCCCAGGTCGTGCTGCGCTGGCACATCCAGCTCGGCAACGTCGTGATCCCGAAGTCCGTGACGCCGTCGCGGATCAAGGAGAACATCGCCGTGTTCGACTTCAGCCTGGACGACGAGGACCTCGCGGCGATCAGCGCCCTGAACGAGGACCGCCGCCTGGGTCCGGACCCGGCGACGTTCGACACGGCCTGACGGCCCGGCGGTCCGTTCCGGCGACGTTCGAGGCGTCCGGGACGACCTGAGCCGGATCCGGGGCGAAGGCCCGGCCCGTCCCGCTGTCCGCCGCGGGGACGGGCCGGGCCTTCGCCCGTTTCAGGCGGGCCGGACCGCCGTGTGCACGGTGTGCGCCGCCAGCAGGAACAGGTCCGGCCGCCGGTGGACGCCCGCCTCGTCACCGGGGTCGAGGAGCCGGTCGAGGGTGGCGCGGTCGGTGGCGTCGAGGCGGTCGCCCCGAGCCTCGCGCAGCCGGCCGAGGGAGGTGGCGACGTAGTCGCGGACCCGGCCGGAGACCGGGGCGGGCAGGTCCAGCAGGAAGCTGCGGCTGCCGGTGTGCTTCAGTCCGGCGGCGTTCAGCAGCCCCGGCCAGTCCTCCGTCTCGGCGACCGCGTCGGGCAGCGTCGCGCGCATCTCGGCGAACCGCTCCTCCTGGGCCGCGTCCAGCCGCGCCTGGATCCCCGGGCGCCCGATGCCGATGTCCCGCGGCAGGAACCGCATCGGCAGCCCGCCCTCCAGGATCGCCAGCGTGCCGCCCGGCGCGAGACGCTCGCCGAAGGCGGTGAGGGCCGCCCGCTGGTCGCCCAGGTGGTGCAGGCTGCGGCTGGCCCACAGCAGGCCGGCGGGGTGGTCGAGCTCGTCCAGCACGCCGGGCAGCTCACCGGCGAGGGTGCCGAAGCGGTCCGCCACGCCGAGGCGGGCGGCACGGGCGCGGGCCCGCTCCAGCAGCGGCTCGGCACCGTCCACGGCGACGACGCGCGCGCCGGGGAAGGCGTCCGCGAGCAGACAGGAGACGACACCCGGTCCGCTGCCCGCGTCGACGACCAGCCCCGGCTCCCGTACGTCCCGCGCCACCCAGGCCAGGGCCTGGGTGTAGAGGGGGCTGAACAGCTCCGCCTCCGTCTCCAGCAGCGGCGCCATTTCGGCCCAGTCGAGGTCGGCGTGGTCGTGGCCGTGGTGTTCCTGGGAGTGGGGACCATGGTGCGGTCCGCCGCCGTCCGGGGCGTGGGAGCCGCGGGGGTGCCCGTGGTCGTGAACCGTGGTGGTCAGCTTCTCGTTCGCCATGGCCCCAGCGTGCGCCGGGGCACCGCCGGCCGGCCACCGGTGTTGCCGGAACGGCAACACCGGTGGCCGGCCGGCGGGGAAACCGGCGGTGGGGCCGCGAGCCGCCGGGGCCCGGGAGGACCGGGCCCCGGCGGGATCACCCGCCCGCGCCGGCTACGGCAGCGGCGGGTAGGCGTTCTGCATCAGCTGCCGGAACTGCGCGGAGAACCACTGCCCCGAGATCGGGGCGTCCGGGAGGGCACCGGACATGTTGTTGTTGTTGCGCGGGTTGCCGGTGTACGTCGGGTCGCACATCCGGTCGAAGCCCTTGCCCTCGTTGTTGGGGATCTCCTTGCTCGCGCCGTCCGACTCCCCCGGCGGCTTCATCCACACGTAGGCGTCGATGCCCGGCTCGGGGTTGGCCCGCGGCCGTTCGCCCAGACCCGCCCCGGCCTGGTTGCACCAGTTGCCGGGGTGGATGCGGCGGTCGTAGCGGCCGCCGTCGACGTAGGTGTCGACGCTGGTCGTGGCGCCGGGACCGGTGGGCCGCTGGGCGCCGCCCCAGCCGTTGCGGGAGGTGTCGATCAGCATGCCGATCTTCGAGTCGAAGCCGATCGAGACCAGCTTGTCGCGCATGGCCTGGGCGTAGGACAGCTCGTCGGTGTAGCGGTTCCAGTCCACCCACTTGGACTGGCGCACGGACGTCCCGTTCACGGTGTCCGTGATCTTGAAGTGGTCCTCCTTGAGGGCGCTGTAGTTGGCGGTGTTGACGATGAAGCCGTGGACGTCGGCGACGGTGGCGCCCTCGGTGGTGGCGGCCGTCTTGAACATGTCGGCGGAGGCGCCGAAGTTGTCGTCCCAGCCGAGCCAGCCGTGGTGGCCGGCGTCGACGTAGTTGTAGACGTTGGGGATGTCGCCCAGCTTGTTCAGCGCGTAGCCGACGCCCTTCTGGTAGTTGCCGTTGGCCTTCATCACGTCACAGTTGGGGGTGGCGGTGGGCCGGGGCGTGACGTTGGTGACGAGGTTGGGCAGGGAGTCGATCTCGACCGTGGTGACGATCCGCAGGCCCGCGTACTTCGGGTCGGCGAGGATCGCGGCGATCGGGTCGATGTACTCCTTCTTGTAGCGGTCGATCTCCGTCGGGCCCAGTTCGCCGTTGGAGGCGAGGGCCGAGCAGTCGCGGCCGGGCAGGTTGTAGATGACCAGCTGGATGTAGAGCTCGCCGGAGCCCTTCTGCTTCAGTGCCTCGTCGAGGTGGTCGCGCAGGCCCATGCCGCCGTTGACGCCGTTGATGGCGGCGATCCGGTCGAGCCAGACGCCGGTCGGCTGGTTGGCGACCCGGCTGCCGCCCGGCTCGGCGGCGGCCTTCGCGGACCACTCGGGGTTCACGTACCCCTTGGCGCCGGCGTACGGGTTGTCGACCCTGCCCGACGGGTCGGGCGGCGGGTCGGTGGGGCCGCCGGGTCCTCCGCTGCCGCCGTCGTCGACGTTGCAGGTGACGCCGTCGAGGGTGAAGGTGGCGGGGATCGCGTTGGTGCCGCTGTAGCTGCCCTGGAACCCGAAGCCCACCGAACCGCCGGTGGCCAGCTGGCCGTTGTACCCCTCGTTGGCGGCGGTGACGGTGGTCCCGCTCTGGGTGACCTTGGCGTTCCAGGCGCTGGTCACCTTCTGGTTCCCGGCGTAGGACCACTTCAGCTGCCAACCGGACTTGGCGGCCCCGTGGTTGGTGATGGTGACGGCGGCGGTGAAGCCGGTGCTCCACTGGTTCTGCACCTTGTAGTCGACGGTGCAGGGGACGGCCGCCGCGCCGGCGTCGGCCGGGAGCGCGGCGAACGCCGTCCCGGACGCCCCGGCGACGAGCGCCAGGGAGGCGAGTAACGCTGTTCTGGTACGGCTCATGGGGGATTTCCTAACCGTTGACGTGCGTGTGGGGTGATGCGGCCCCGGCTCCGTACGGCATCGGCGACGTGTCGTACGGAGGCGCGAGGCGGCGCGGGGAGGCGAGGTCGCGCGAGCGAACCCGCCGACCGGAGGTGCCGTCGGCGGAAAGACCCTGGACAGGGGTGACACACGAGCGACTCCGCGCAGCTCGGGCACGCCGCGAGGGGCGCGCCGAGTGGTGGAACCGCTCCCACTGGTGCCGATGAAGCTAGCGCCAAGTGTCGGCAAAGAACAGAGGAGTTGCCGACTTTCTCGTGCCGTGCCCGTCGAATGTTTTCGACTCTTCACGCATCTTGACCCCCTCTACCACCCTCCTCACTATGGGAGCGCTCCCACTGGTTCAAGGCTTGTTGCTCCTCCCCTCCCCTGCTCGAGCCGCAAGGAGGAACCAGCACCATGCATCCCGGAAGCAGACACGGACGCGGACGTCGCGCCGCGTCCCCGCCGGCCGGCAAGCCGGCGTTCCACGGCAGGTACCGCGACGAGAGGCCGGTCCACCGTGACCCGCCGCCCGGCCGGAGACCGCGCCCCGCCTGACGGGCGGTGCCGCACCCCTCCTCACGTACCACCGGTTCCGGGCCCAGGCCGGCGTCGCCCCGGCCGTGGGCTCGTACGCGGAGCTCCTCGAACAAGCCCCCGCCGAACGCTCCGCGTCCCCGGCCGGGCGGCCCCTCTCCTGCGGGGGCCGCCCGGCCGGACCCTCCCGTCGTCTCGCACGTCCCCTCCCGGACGGAAGGATCCCCACCGTGCGAAGAACCCGCATCCTCACGGCCGTGCTGGCCCTGGCGGCCGGCCTGCTCACGGCCGGTCCGCCCGCCCTGGCCGCCGACCCCCCGCAGAAGCCGGCGGCGGTCGCGGCCGACACCTACACCTGGAAGAACGCCCGGATCGACGGCGGCGGCTTCGTCCCCGGCATCGTCTTCAACCGCACCGAGAGGAACCTCGCCTACGCCCGCACCGACATCGGCGGCGCCTACCGCTGGCAGCAGTCGACGAAGACGTGGACCCCGCTGCTGGACCACGTGGGCTGGGACGACTGGGGCCACACCGGCGTCGTCAGCCTCGCCTCCGACCCGGTCAACCCGGACAACGTCTACGTGGCGGCCGGGACGTACACCAACAGCTGGGACCCGGGCAACGGGGCCGTGCTGCGCTCCGCCGACCGGGGCGCGACCTGGCGCAAGACGGACCTGCCGTTCAAGCTGGGCGGCAACATGCCCGGCCGCGGCATGGGCGAGCGCCTGGCGGTCGACCCGAACAAGAACAGCGTGCTCTACCTGGGCGCGCCCAGCGGCAGGGGCCTGTGGCGGTCCACGGACGCGGGCGTCACCTGGTCGCAGGTCACGGCCTTCCCCAATCCGGGGAACTACGCGCAGGACCCGACCGACACCTCCGGCTACGGCTCCGACAACCAGGGCATCGTCTGGGTCACCTTCGACGAGTCCTCCGGCACCGCGGGCAGTGCGACGAAGACGGTCTACGTCGGGGTCGCCGACAAGGACAACGCGGTCTACCGCTCGACGGACGCCGGCGCCACCTGGCAGCGGCTGCCCGGCCAGCCGACCGGCTACCTGGCGCACAAGGGCGTCCTGGACGCGGAGAACGGCCACCTGTACATCGCCTACAGCGATACGGGCGGCCCGTACGACGGCGGCAAGGGCCGGCTGTGGCGGTACGCGACGGGGACCGGCACCTGGACGGACATCAGCCCGGTCGCCGAGGCCGACACCTACTTCGGCTTCAGCGGCCTGACCGTGGACCGGCAAAAGCCCGGCACGGTGATGGCGACGGCGTACAGCTCCTGGTGGCCGGATACGCAGATCTTCCGTTCCACGGACAGCGGGGCGACCTGGACGAAGGCGTGGGACTACACGTCGTACCCCGACCGCGCGAACCGGTACACGATGGACGTCTCGTCCTCGCCCTGGCTGACCTGGGGCGCCAACCCGTCACCGCCCGAGCAGTCCCCGAAACTGGGCTGGATGACGGAGGCCCTGGAGATCGACCCGTTCGACTCCGACCGGATGATGTACGGCACGGGCGCGACGATCTACGGCACGGAGAACCTCACCAACTGGGACAGCGGCACGAAGTTCACCGTCAAGCCGATGGTGCGGGGCCTGGAGGAGACCGCGGTCAACGACCTCGCCTCTCCCCCGTCGGGCGCCCCGCTGCTCAGCGCGCTCGGCGACATCGGCGGCTTCCGCCACACGGACCTGGCCGAGGTCCCGTCGATGATGTTCACCCAGCCGAACTTCACCTCCACCACCAGCCTGGACTTCGCCGAGTCCAAGCCGGACACGGTCGTCCGCGCCGGGAATTTGGACTCCGGCCCGCACATCGCCTTCTCCACGGACAACGGCGCCAACTGGTTCGGCGGGACGGACCCGGCCGGGGTCAGCGGCGGCGGCACGGTGGCCGCGGCGGCGGACGGCAGCCGCTTCGTGTGGAGCCCGCAGGGCGCCGGTGTGCACCACGCGACGGGCTTCGGCGCCTCGTGGGCGGCCTCCAAGGGCATCCCCCAGGGCGCGATCGTGGAGTCCGACCGCGTCGACCCGAAGACGTTCTACGGCTTCAAGTCCGGCAAGTTCTACGTCAGCACGGACGGCGGCGCCACGTTCACCGCCTCCGCCGCGACCGGCCTGCCCGCCGGCGACAGCGTCCGCTTCAAGGCGCTGCCCGGCGCGAAGGGCGACATCTGGCTCGCGGGCGGCGCACCGGACGGCGCCTACGGCCTGTGGCACTCCACCGACGGCGGGGCCACCTTCACCAAGCTGCCGAACGTGGGGCAGGCCGACACCATCGGCTTCGGCAAGGCGGCGCCGGGCGCCTCCTACCAGACGCTCTTCACCAGCGCCGAGATCGGCGGCGTCCGCGGCATCTTCCGCTCCACCGACAAGGGTGCGACCTGGACCCGCGTCAACGACGACGCCCACCAGTGGGGCTGGACGGGCGCGGCGATCACCGGCGACCCGCGCGTGTACGGGCGGGTGTACGTGGCGACCAACGGGCGCGGGATCGTCTACGGCGAGCCGTCGGGCACCGGAGGCGGCGGAACGGGCCCGACGCCCACGCCGACCGGGGCGTGCTCGGTGACGTACAAGGTCACCAACCAGTGGTCGGGCGGTTTCCAGGCGGAGGTCCGGCTCGACAACACGGGTACGAGCGCCTGGGACGGCTGGTCGCTGGGGTGGACCTTCCCGGACGGGCAGAGGATCTCCCAGGTGTGGAACGCCGAACACACCCAGTCGGGCCCGGCGGTGACCGTGAAGAACACCGGCTGGAACGCCAACGTGGCGGCCGGCTCCTCCGTGAGCTTCGGCTTCACGGGCAGCTGGTCGGGGACGAACACCAAGCCCGCCTCGTTCAAGGCGGGCGACCGGGAGTGCACGGTGACGTGACGCCCGGGGGGCGCGTGCCGTATGGGCGCGCGCCCCTCACTTCTCCCGGGTGAAGCGGACGTCGAGGCCGCAGGGGGTGTCGGGGTCGTCGGTGGCGCAGAGGGTCTTGCCGCCGTCGACGACGGCGAGTTCCAGGACGCAGCCGAAGTGCTCGCGCCGGAAGCCGAGGCCGATCCAGGAGCCCGACTCGGCCGTCTCCGACCTGAAGCCGCTGGTGCCGCTGTCGACCATGAACCCCCAGCTGCCGCCCGCCGCGCCACCAGGGCAATCGGTCTCGGCGAGCTTCCTGGAGTCGAGGCCGGAAGAGGTGGACTTCCGGTCGGCGGAGAAGGCGATCCTTTCGCCGTCCGGTCCCTTCCGGTTCCCGACGATCCGATCCGCTTGCGTCTTCGTCGTCCCCTCCGCGGCGCACGCGGTGATCAGCAGGAGGGAGGCTGCGGCGACGCCGATGCGGTGACCGGACGCCGGCGAGGACCTGAACACGAGGCCATCCCAGGAGCGGGGCGGTACGGCGGTGACGGCGGGGGCGAACCGGTTCGCGCCGCGTGGCGGACGGTCCCGGCCGCGACGGCCGAAGCGGCCGCCCGGGTCGCCGGGCGGCCGCTTCGGTACCGTGCCGGGGTGGCCGCCGTACGGTGTCAGCGCCCGTACACCGCCGGACGCGGCGGGGTCGCCATGCCCGCACCGATGAAGAAGCTCGGGTGCGGGGGCTGGTTGTAACCGGAGTTCTGCCAGGCCAGGGCGGTGCGGTACTGGGTGTCGTGCAGCAGCGTGGTGATCCTGGTGTCCGTCTCGTACGGGGACGAGTAGATCCGCAGCGCCGTGTTGGTGCCGGTCCGCCACACCACCTCCTCCCGCCAGTCGCCCAGGATGTCGCCGGACAGGACGGGGGTGGCCTTGGTGCCGTTGTTGGAGGAGACGCCGGAACCGGTCAGCAGGCGGGTGTCGCCGGAGGTGCCGTACTTGTCGATGCGGGTGCCGTCGAGGAGTTCGCGGACCGGGTCGCCGTCCCACCAGGACAGGAAGTTGGTGCTGGAGGGCTTGCGGCCGAGGGAGGCACCGGTCGCCGAGCGCAGGGTGGTGTCCGCGGCGGACCAGGCCTCGGCCCCGGGACTGCCGGCGTAGACGTCGGCGGCGACACCGCGGCCGTTGTCCGTGCCGGACGCCGTCTGCCAGAGCAGGCCACCGGTGCGCGCGTCGGCCATCCAGGAGCCGGGTTTGGAGCCGTCCTCGGAGACCTTGAAGTACTCCAGGCCCGGCCGGGACGGGACGAGGTCCCCGACGTGGCCCGCGTCGCCGTGGCCGAGCCTGGTCGTCCACAGCCCGGACCCGTCGTCGTCGACGGCCATGGCGCCGTACACGATCTCGTCCCTGCCGTCGCCGTCGACGTCCGCGACGGACAGGCTGTGGTTGCCCTGGCCGTCGTACCCCTTGCCGCTGTTGGTGGAGGAGGTGGTGTCGAAGGTCCAGCGGCGGGTGAAGGAGCCGCCGCGCCAGTCCCAGGCGGCGATGACGGTGCGCGTGTAGTAGCCGCGGGCCATGATCAGGGAGGGGCGGGAGCCGTCCAGGTACGCCGTCCCGGCCAGGAAGCGGTCGACGCGGTTGCCGTAGGAGTCGCCCCAGGAGGAGACGGTGCCGCGGGCGGGGACGTAGTCGACGCTCTGCATCGCCTTGCCGGTGCGGCCGTCGAACATGGTCAGGTACTCCGGGCCGGACAGGACGTAGCCGGAGGAGTTGCGGTGGTCGGCGGAGGAGCTGCCGATGACCGCTCCGGTGCCGTCCCTCGTGCCGTCGGCCGTCTTCATGGCGACCTCGGCCCGGCCGTCGCCGTCGTAGTCGTACACCTGGAACTGGGTGTAGTGGGCGCCGGAGCGGATGTTGCGGCCCAGGTCGACGCGCCACAGCCGGGTGCCGTCCAGCTTGATGCCGTCGACGATCGTGTTGCCGGTGTAGCCGGACTGGGAGTTGTCCTTGGCGTTGGTGGGCTGCCACTTCAGGACGAGGTCGAGGGCGCCGTCGCCGTCGAGGTCGCCGACGGAGGCGTCGTTGGCCTCGTAGGTGTACGCCACCCCGTCGGGGGTGGTGGAGCCGGCCGGCGGGGAGATCGGGACGTCCTTGTAGCCCGCGCGGAACTGGATGGCGTGCTCGGAGTCGGCCTGCTCCCGGCCGCCGACGACCGCGCGGACGGTGTAGTCGGCGTGCTCGGGGGCGCCGGCGTGGAAGAAGGTGGTGGAGCCGGTGACGGGGCTCGCGTTGACCTTGGTCCCGGACCGGTAGACGTTGAAGGACACGTCGTCCGGGTCGGTCCCGAGCCAGCGCCAGCTGACCAGGTTGCCGCCGGCGGTGTGGACGCTGACGACGCCCCGGTCCAGCTTCTCCACCTGGCGGGCGGTGGCGGCCTGGGCGGGGGTGGGGGCGAGTACGGCCGCTCCGGCGCCGAGGAGCGCCACGGCGGTGGCGGCGGCCGTGGCGGCCGGGAGGAGGGCGCGGCGTCTGCGGTGGGGGTGGGGACGGGGTGCCGGGTGCGGGTGCTTCACGAGACGAACCTCCGGGGAGGAAGGGGGGTTTGGTCTCCCAGTCGCCGCCGGGGGCGTGCGGGTTGCCGTATCCGTGCGCCGATTCGCTGGCGGTGCCGGTGGTGCCGGCACGCAACCCGGCCCAAGGCACCGCCGCCTGACCGGTCCCGCGGCCCGCGTACCCGGTGTGCGCACTCCGGGGAGCGCCCGCCACCTTCGCCCTGCCCGGAGCGGACGGCCCGGCTCGCGCCCACCGACCGCCTACGACCCCCGGCTCCCGGCACCGGCCGTCCGGCCGGGCGGTGCCAGGGTGCGCAGGACGTCGAACTCGTTGCCCTCGGGATCGGCCATGACCACCCAGCTCCGGCCGGGGCCCTGTCCCACGTCCACCGTGGCGGCGCCGAGGCCGAGCAGCCTGGCCACCTCGTCGTCGGTGCTGCCGTCGACCGGGCTGACGTCGAGGTGGAGCCGGTTCTTCGCGGTCTTGCCCTCGGGCACCCGGACGAACACCAGGGTGGGCGGCATCTGGCGGGCCCTGACCTCCTCGACGGTCGGCACCCAGGAACCGATCTCGACCTTTCCCTCGCTCCGGTCGATCACCTCGAAGCCCAGGACCGCGCACCAGAAGGCCGCCAGCCTCTCCGGATCGCGGCAGTCGACGACCAACTCGGTGAACCTACTGGTCATGACTCCTCCGGACAGGACGGACGGGGACTCAGCGTACGGGGTGCTCCGTCGGTCCAGCAGGTCCTTAAGCACTGCGACCGCCGGTCCGCGGAGTCACCCGCCGGGCGGCCGCCGCGGCGGTGCCGGTGCCGGGGGTCTTCCGCACCCGCCGGGTCACGGGACGCGCGGAGCGGGGAGGGCGGCCGGGTCCGGCGGCTTCCGGAACGCCCGGAGCGTGAACACGGGATCGGGCCGGGGCCGGTCCTGGTCGGGCAGGGCCGCGAGGCGGGCGGCGAACCGCTCGGCGAGGGGGGTGTCCGGCGGCAGGGTGACGAACCAGCCGCGGCGCAGGTCGGCGATGGTGCGGCGCGGGCTGCGGCCCTGGCCGAGACCGGTGAAGCGGGCCCGGCCTGCGGGGAGCAGGCCGTGGGCGCGGGCGCATGCCTCGACCGTTGCCGCGGCGTCCCGTACCGGACCGGGCGGGCGGTCGGCGAGGACGGCGTCGATGTCGCTGCCGACGTTGTGGGCGGCGGCCTTGTCGACGGTGGTGACGTAGACCCCGCCCGGGCGAAGGACGCGGGCGCACTCGCCGACGACGGTGCGCACGTCGTCGGCGCTGCCGAGGAGGTGCAGCAGCCAGACGCTGGTGACGGCGTCGAACCGTCCGTCCGCGAAGGGCAGTCGGCGGCCGTCGGCACGGACGACGGCGCCGGGCAGGCGGGCGGCGGCGTGACGGATCATCGCGGGCGCGAGGTCGGCACCGGTCACCCGCAGGCCCTCCCGTGCGGCGGCCAGCCGCCGGGTGACGATGCCGGTGCCGCAGGCGAGGTCGAGGAGGCTGCGCGCGCCGTGCGGTACGAGGCCGAGGACGGCGCGCGCGGCGGCGGCCGCCCGGGGTTCGCCGCCGCGCAGGGCGTCGTACCGGTCCGCTTCCTTGTCGTAGTCCAGCACGCGCCTCAGTGTGCACCGTGCCCGGGCGCCAAGTCCTCTACTTTATGGGCCAGTTGGAAGTCCTTCTCGGTGACGGCGCCGCCCGCGCTGTGCGTGTGCACGCTCAGGGAGACGGTGTTGTAGCCGAGAGTGAGGTCGGAGTGGTGGTCGAGCTCTTCCTGGACCTGCGCGATGTGGACGACCATCGCCGTCGCCGCGGGGTGGGAGGCGAGGCGGTAGGTGCGGGTGAGGCGGTCCCCGTCGAGCGACCAGCCCGGCAGCCCGGCGAGCCGGTCCTCGATCTCCTTCTGCGGCAGCGGTTCGGCGGGCATGGGCCGCGCTCCTTCCGGCGGGGTCGCGTACCCGTCCAGCCTGCCACAGGAACGGGCCCTCGGCCCTGGTCGGGGGCCGGGGCGGGCCCGCCGGCGGGGGCTCAGCCGCGGACGCACTCCGCCGCGAGGTCGTCCGCCAGCGCGGCGATCCGGTCGCGGCCCTCGACCCGCTCCACCCAGGCGTGCGGCAGGCCGACGTCGCCGTACCGGGCGCCGACGATGTTGCCGCAGACGGAGCCGGTGGAGTCGCTGTCGCCGGAGTGGTTGACCGCCAGCAGCAGCGCGTCCTCGGCGCGGGGCGCGGCCAGGGCGGCGTAGACGCCGAGGGCGAGGGCCTCCTCGGCGATCCAGCCGGCGCCGAGCCGCTCCGCCTTCTCGGCGCTCGGGTCGCCCTCGGTGGCCAGGTCCAGCGCCCGCTCCAGCGCGGCGGAGGTCTCCTCGTGGCCGGGGTGGGCGGCGAGCAGGCGCAGGGTGCGCAGGACGGCGCCCTCGACGGAGTCCCCGGCGAGGAGGTACGCCACGAGCGCGGCGAGCGCGCCGGCCGCGTAGTAGCCGGTGGGGTGGCCGTGGGTGGTCTGGGCGCAGCGGGCGGCCAGTTCGAAGGCCCGGCCGGCGTCGGCGCCGGTCAGGCCGAAGGGCGCCGAGCGCATGACCGCTCCGCAGCCCTTGGAGTCGGGGTTGACCGGTCCGGGCGGGCCGAGCGGGGCCGCCGGGTCGGGCACGAAGTCGGTGGCGAGACCGGACAGGCAGGCGTTGCCGGGGGCGCGGCGGGAGTACAGCCAGGCCTCGGTGACCAGGCCGCCGGCGGGTCCGGGGTGGGTGCGGGCGAACTCCGGGTCGGGGGCGGATGCGCGCTGGGTCTGGAGCCAGCGCTCGTAGGCCCAGCGGACCAGGCGGGGCGCGCCGCCGCCGATGCCCTTGAGCCGTTCCCGCTCGTGCGCCTGCTTCAGGGCCTCGGCGGTGAACAGGGTCATCTGGGTGTCGTCGCTGATGCGGCCGGGCACGCCGTCGCCGCCCGCGACGAGGCCGGTGACGCCGCGCGGGCCGTGCGCGGCGCGGATGCGGTCGAGGGAGGAGAACTCCACGGGGTAGCCGAGGGCGTCGCCGAGCGCCCCGCCCAGCAGGCAGCCGCGCACGCGGGCACGGTACACGGCGTGCGCCGTGAGGGACGGCGAAAGGGAGTGCTGCCACGGCTCGTTCATGCGGGGGCTCCTCGACTACGGTCGTACGCATGGCCATTGTCGCGATCGGTACCGCCCCGCAGCACACCGCCCCCGCCGGCAGGGGTGCCGGCCCGCTGCTGCGGGGCTGGCGGGAACGCCGGCGGATCAGCCAGCTGGAGCTGGCGCTGCGCGCCGGTTCCTCCGCCCGGCACATCAGCTTCATCGAGACGGGCCGCTCCCGGCCGAGCGAGGAGATGGTGCTGCGGCTGGCCGAGCACCTGGACGTACCGGTGCGGGAGCGCAACGCGCTGCTCCTGGCGGCCGGTTACGCCCCGCACTACCCGGAGACCCCGCTGGACGACCCGGCGCTGGACGCGCTGCGCGCCGGCCTGGAGCGGCTGATCACCGGCTACGAGCCCTACCCTGCCCTGGTGGTCGACGCGACGTACGACGTGCTGGCCGCCAACCGGGGCGTGGCGATGCTGATGGACGGCCTCCCGGACCATCTGCTCCGGCCGCCGCTGAACGCGATGCGCCTGACGCTGCACCCGGAGGGGCTGGCGCCGCGCATCCGCAACCTGCGCGAGTGGCGCGGCCACCTGCTGGCGCAGATGGAGCGGCAGATCGCCCTGCACCGCTCCGAGCCGCTGCGGGCGCTGTACGAGGAGGTCGCGGCGTATCCGGTGCCCGACGACGCGCCCGGCGGGGAACCGGCCGAGCCGGTGCCGTACTTCGCGCTGCCGATGCAGGTGGAGCACGGGGGCCGGACGCTGTCCTTCATCTCGTCGATCTCCACGTTCAACACGCCGATGGACGTGACCGTCGCCGAGCTGGCCATCGAGACGCTGCTCCCGGCCGACCCGGCGACGGTGAAGTACCTTCAGACACTGGTGTCCTGACGAACCTTCAGCGATCCGTACTGGAGCAGTGCGAAGCCGCTCACGGTGATCGCCTGGAGCACTCCCCAGACCGCTCCGGCCATGGTGGGCGTGAGCCATGCGACGAGGGCGACGAAGCTCAGCGCCGCCCAGGCGAGGTTGAGCTCCACCACGGCCCGCACCGGCAGCGCCGCCGGGCGGGTCCGGGTGGCGAGCCATCCCACTCCTGCGGCGAACGCCAGGAGGAAGGCCCCGAGTGCCGTCAGCAGTCCGGGGCCGACGCCGAGCAGGCGCCCGAGCGGACCGGGGAGGGCGAGGTAGGCGAGCGCGTTGGCGCCGGTCACCACGGCGTCCAGGGCCAGGAACCGGCGGAGCATCGACTGCGGTTCGGTGGTCCGGGCGAGCGCGGCGAGCTGGGTCGCGGACATGATGGATCATCCTCCGTCGGGTCGGGGTGCGGCAGGGGGAACCCGGGTGCCGGGCCGAAGTGCGCCGGGCCGGCGTCCGATGCGTCCACGATCCCGCGGCGGCGCGGTCCGGTCGATTACCCGCGAGGTCATGGGCGACCGGGGAACGGCCGGCGGGGACACGAGGGACCGCGGGCGTCTTCGGCGTGGCGCGGGCGGGCGGCGGACGCCGCGTCCTTCGGGGCCGGTCCGGCAGGCCGTCGCCCCGCCGCCGCGGCGGCGGCCCCGGCCACCCGCGTCACCCTCGTCCCGCGGCGCCCTGACCCGTACGGGCGTCGCGAACGGGTGCGTTCCCGTGCCCGCCCCTAGGTTCGAAGACCAGGGGACCCGGGCGCGGGCGGCTGCCGCCGGTGCCGGCGGAGGACTTCCCCGTCCCGCGCCGCCGGCGGCGCGGGACGACGAGCGGGAGGCGTGATGCCCGGTTTCGAGGTGCTGTACCAGGCGGCGGCGCTCTGCCTGACCCATCCGGACGAGGAGTTCCGCGCCCGGCTGCCGCTGCTGCGGGAGGCCGCCCCCCCAGTTGCGGGAGTTCACCGACCACGCGGCCGTGACGGAACCGGCCGAGCTGGAGGCGCACTACGTGCGGGTCTTCGGCCCGGGGAACCGGCACAGCCTGTACCTGAGCCGGTGGCGGGACGGCGACCCGCGGCGCTGCGGGCCGTCGCCGGCGCGGTTCGAGGAGCTGTACCGCGCCCACGGCCTGGAGTGCGCCGACGGGGAACTGCCCGACTTCCTGCCCGCGGTGCTGGAGTTCGCCGCCCGCACCGGCAACATCGACCCGCTCGTCGAGCACCGCGACACCCTGGAGCGGCTGCGGTCCCGGCTGACCGGGTTCGGCACGCCGTACGCGTGCGTCCTGACCGCCGTCTGCGCCACCCTTCCGCCCGCGGCCGCCGAGGACCGCCCGTGACCGTCCTTCCCCGGGGCGCGCCGCCGCGCGCCGTGTCCGCGACCTGTCCGGCCGCCGGCGGCGCGACGGCACCCGGGGCCTGGTCGCCCGGCCGCGGCCCCAGGTCCCTGCGAGGGGCCTGGTCGCCCGGGGGGCGCGCCGGCTCCACCCTCCGCCGGCTGTGACCGGCACTCCCCCGGCGGTCCCTAGGCGGCCGGTCCCCTGGTGTCCTTGTCGTCGTCGACGATCTCCGCGTCGACCACTGCCTCCTCCCCTTTCTCCTCCTGCGGCGCGGTGTTCCGCCCGTCGTCCGCCGTGCCGCCCGGCTCCCGCTGCCCGGCCTGCGCGTACATCGCCTGGCCCATGCGCTGGCTGACCGTGGCGAGCCTCTCGACGCCGTCGCGCAGGGCGGGCGTGCCGGTGTCGCGCTCCAGCAGGGACTTCAGGTCGGCGGCCGCCGACTCGACCTCGGCACGGAGGTCGGCGGGGACCTTGTCGCCGTTGTCCCGCACGAACCTCTCCGTCTGGTGGACGAGCTGCTCGGCCTGGTTGCGGGTCTCGGCGGCCTCCCGGCGCTCGCGGTCCTCCTGCGCGTACTGTTCGGCCTCCCGCATCATGCGGTCGATGTCCTCCTTGGGCAGCGCCGAGCCGCCGGTGACGGTCATCTTCTGCTCGCGGCCGGTGGCCAGGTCCTTGGCGGAGACGTGCATGATGCCGTTGGCGTCGATGTCGAAGGCGACCTCGATCTGCGGGACGCCGCGCGGGGCGGGCGGCAGGCCGGTGAGGTCGAAGGTGCCGAGCTTCTTGTTGTACGCGGCGATCTCCCTCTCGCCCTGGTAGACCTGGATGCCGACCGAGGGCTGGTTGTCGGCGGCCGTGGTGAAGATCTCCGAGCGCCGGGTCGGGATGGTCGTGTTGCGTTCGATGAGCTTGGTCATGATGCCGCCCTTGGTCTCGATGCCCAGGGACAGCGGGGTGACGTCGAGGAGCAGGACGTCCTTCACGTCCCCCCTCAGCACGCCCGCCTGGAGGGCCGCGCCGACCGCGACGACCTCGTCGGGGTTGACGCCCTTGTGCGGGTCCTTGCCGGTGAGCTCCCGCACCAGTTCGGTGACCGCGGGCATGCGGGTGGAACCGCCGACCAGGATCACCCGGTCGATCGCGGAGAGTTCGATCCCGGCGTCCTTCACCGCCTGGTGGAAGGGCTTCTTGCAGCGCTCCAGCAGGTCGGCGGTCAGCTCCTGGAACTGGGCGCGGGTGAGCTTCTCCTCCAGGTGCAGCGGGCCTTCGGCGGACGCGGTGATGTACGGCAGGTTGACCGAGGTCTCCGTGGCCGACGACAGTTCGATCTTCGCCTTCTCGGCGCCCTCGCGCAGCCGCTGCACCGCCATCTTGTCCCGGGACAGGTCGATGCCGTACTGGCCCTGGAACCGCTTGACGAGGTGCTCGACGATCCGCTGGTCCCAGTCGTCGCCGCCGAGGCGGGTGTCGCCGTTGGTGGCCTTCACCTCGATGACGCCCTCGCCCATCTCCAGCAGCGACACGTCGAAGGTGCCGCCGCCCAGGTCGAAGACGAGGACGGTCTGGTCGTTCTCCTTGTCCAGGCCGTACGCCAGCGCCGCGGCCGTCGGCTCGTTGATGATCCGCAGCACCTTCAGGCCGGCGATCTCCCCGGCCTCCTTGGTGGCCTGCCGCTGGACGTCGTCGAAGTAGGCGGGGACGGTGATCACCGCGTCGGTGACCTCCTCCCCGAGGTACGCCTCCGTGTCCCGCCGCAGCTTCTGCAGCACCCGCGCGGACAGCTCCTGCGCCCGGTAGCGGGTGCCGTCGACCGAGCCCTGCTCGGGGAAGCGCCAGTGCGCGTCGCCCATGTACCGCTTCACGGAGCGCGCGGTGCGCTCGACGTTCGTCACGGCCTGCCGTTTGGCGACCTCCCCGACCAGTACCTCGCCGTTCTTCGCGAAGGCCACGACCGAGGGGGTGGTGCGGGCCCCTTCCGCGTTGGCGACGACCGTGGGCTCACCGCCCTCCAGGACGGCCACCACCGAGTTCGTGGTTCCGAGATCGATACCGACCGCACGTCCCATCGCTGTCCCCTTCCGCCAGGGCGCATTCCCTGAACTCCAGCACAAAACTTGAGTGCCTCGTTGTCAATGCGGCGGAGGGTCCGCGAAGGGGGCGCGCGACGCGCGGACCGCCCCCGGGGCGGTCCGCGCGTCGCGGTGGTGCGGGGCGGACGGTCAGGCGAGCTTCGCGGTCAGCGTGATCGGCACGGCCTTCAGGGCCTGGCTGACCGGGCAGTTGGCCTTGGCGTCCTCGGCGGCGGCGGCGAAGCCGTCGTCGTCGAGGCCGGGGACGGTGCCCTCGACGGTGAGGTGGATGCCCGTGATGCCCTCACCCGGCTGGAAGGTGACGTCGGCCGAGGTGACCAGCTTGACGGGCGGGGTGCCGGCGCCGGCCAGGGCGTGCGACAGCGCCATGGAGAAGCAGCTGGAGTGGGCGGCGGCGATCAGCTCCTCGGGGCTGGTCTTCCCGTTGGCCTGCTCGGCGCGCGACGGCCACGACACCGGCTGTTCGCCGATGCCGGAGGAGTCGAAGGTGACGACGCCGTTCCCCTCGAGCAGGTTGCCTTCCCAGACCGTGTGTGCAGAGCGCGTGGTTGCCACGATTCTTCCTTTCGGGTGGATCCCGTTGTGCCCCTTGCGGGGTTTCCCACATCATCCGATCACATTCCGGCTCAGCGCACGTGAAAGACCGGCCCACGGGCACCGAACGGCAGCCGCGCGCCCTGCGGGATCAGGTAGGCGTGCTCGCGCCGCACCCGCAGCACGTCGCACCGGCCGTCCGTGACGATCAGGACCGGCGCGGCGGGCGGGAAGTCGTCGGCGCGGTGCAGCAGGTCGACGCCGGGCTGGAGCACGGTGCCGCCGCGGCCGTGCACCCGTACCCGGCCGGCGATCTCGGCGACGGGCAGGTACCCGGCGTCGTGGGGCGCCGCGTCGCAGAACACGACCCGGGCGGCGGGGACGTCACGGGCCTCGGCGTAGGAGGCGACGGCGCCGAGGGCCTTGCCGAGGAGGGTGCGGTCCATGGAGCCGGAGGTGTCCAGGACCACACCGAAGGTGCAGCGGGCGACCTCCTCGGGCGGGAAGTACCGGCCGGCCCGCGGGATGCCGGGCGTCGCCGCCTGGCGCCGGGAGGGGCGCGCGTAGGAGCGCAGGGGCTCGGGGCGGGGCACGAACTCGTCGAACCAGCGGGCCAGCCGGGCGTCCCAGGGCAGCGGCGGATGGCTGAGCGCGCGGATCTCCTCGACCAGACCGCCGGGCAGGAAGCCGCGCTCCTGGCTCTGGTGCAGGTCCAGGCCCTGGGCGAGGCCGCGGCGGTAGAAGCCGTCGAGGTCGGCGTGGTCGCGGGGCGGGCCGAGCGGGGCGCCGAGGACGTCGGCCCCGCCCTTGCCGCGCAGGGTGGACAGGCGCCGCGTGCGCCGCGGGTCGCCGGCGATGCGGTCGTAGACCTCCTCGGCGGACAGGCCGGCCAGTGCCGGGTCGTGCAGCACGCCTTCGGGCATGGCACCGACCCGCATCTCCTCCAGCCAGCCGTTGATCACGTAGTCGCAGGCGACGTTGAACAGGTACGGGTCGCGGGCGCCGCAGCGGTCGCCGTGGCGCAGGGCGGCGTGCAGCATCTCGTGGGCCAGGACGAAGCGCCACTCCTCGTCCTCCAGGCCGCGCAGCGGGTTGACGTAGATCTCGCCGGCCCCGGCGTCGACGGCGGCGATCGCGATGCCGTGGGCGCGGGCGAGTTCCGCGTCGGCGACCAGCTCGATGCCGGCGGCGATGCCGCCGAGCAGCGGGTAGGAGGAGACGAACCAGGCCAGCGCCTTCTCCCAGGGCCGCCTGGGGGCCGCCTCGCCGTCCAGGGAGTCGCGCCGGCCACCCGCCACGTCCATCGCGGCCGACACGGTCCGGGTCAGGGCGGTGGCGAACGCCAGCTGCCGGTCCGGGGGCTGCCCGAGCCAACCGTCCCACTCGACCAGGATCAGGTCGGGCTCGGCGCCCGCCGTGCCGCACCGCTCGTAGGCGGCCGGGAGCCCGTCGCGGCGCCAGCGGGCGGCGAGCTGCTCCTCGTCGCCGTCCGGGTACGACGGGGGCAGCCCCTCGGGTGTCCGGCCGACGGGGAAGGACAGCAGGAAGCGGTTGACGACGACGCAGCGGGCCGCGCGGTCGTGGCGGTCGGGCTGGACGGGCGTCCCCTTGACGGCCGGTACGTGCCCGAAGCCCAGGTGGAGGGCGGCGTGCGCGATCGCCCATGCCCAGTCGGCCGGGTCGGCCAGGCGGGCCGGGTGGGCGTGCAGCACGGCGTCGGAGTCGACGCGGACGAGCCCGTCCCGGGGGGCCGCCTCGCAGTCCTCGCGGCGGCAGACGGTGAAGTCCACGGCGGCCAGCGCCGGGTTGGCGCGGACCAGCCGCAGCCCCTCGTCGAACGCCTCCCCCGCGAGGTCCCGTTTCTTCTTCGCGGGCGGCCGGCTCACCGGCGGGCCTCCACCAGGCGCGGCATGTCGCGGGCCGCCTCGACCAGGAACCAGGAGGGCAGGACCGGATTGCCGTCGGCGTCGGGGGCGATCACGGCCTGCGCGACCTCGACGGAGATCTCCGCGAGCTGCACGAGCAGCGACTTGGCGCGGTACGCGGTCTGCCGGCCGTTCGCCGACATGTGCTCCTTGCTCGCGGGGAGCTCCTTGACCAGCCGGCCGCGGAAGGAGTCGGCGAGGTAGTAGAGCAGGTCGCGGTCGTCCGGGCGGTGCGGCCAGCGGGCGTCGCCGCGCAGGATCGCCTCGATGCCGAACCGGCTGCGGACGATCTTGACGTACCCGCAGAAGGCGGTGGCGTGGCGCGGGGTGAGCGTGCCGTGGGCGAGGATCTTCAGGGTCTCCTCGTCCAGGCCCGGGCCGAAGGAGTGCAGGGCGTCGGAGAGCATGTGCCAGGAGCGCGGGGTGGAGAAGGGCTCCTCGGTCTTGGGCGGCTTGGACCACAGGTGGTCGGGGCGGTCGGTGAGGTGGTCGGTCACCCAGGGGTGGATGCCGTTCGCCGCGGCCCAGGCGAGCCAGTCCTTCGCGGACGCCTCCAGGTGGACGTGGGTGAGTCGGTTGACCAGCGCGGAGGCGATGGGGCGGGCGAGGGCGTTGTCGGTGGCGCGGTTGCCGGCGCCGATGACGATGGATCCCTCGGGCAGCTCGTAGCCGCCGATGCGGCGGTCCAGGATGAGGGAGTAGAACGCCTTCTGCACGTCCGGCGTGGCCGCGTTCAGCTCGTCCAGGAACAGGCAGTACGGCTCGTCACGGGCGATCGTCTCGGGCGGGCAGAACACCGACCGCCCGTCGCGGATCTGCGGCACGCCGATCAGGTCCTCGGGGGCGAGCTGGGTGCCGAGCAGGCTCACGCACTCCAGGCCCAGCGAGGCGGCGAAGTCCCGCACCAGGGAGGACTTGCCGATGCCGGGTGCGCCCCACAGGAAGACCGGCCGCACGGTGGCGAGGCCGAGCAGCAGTTCGGGGAGGCGGGCGGGGGTGACGGTGACGGCGGCCTGCACGCAGGGGCTCCTGAGAGGGGTGCACGGGAACGGAACCGCACCAGTGTCGGTCGCCTCGCCGCCGTGCGCAGCCGAATTAACGCCGGTGCGGCCCCCGTCCCCGCCGACGGGGACGGGGCCGCATCCCGCCGGTCAGGCCGCCGTCCGCTGCCTGCGGGCCGCCATCACCGCGTAGACGAGAATGCCCGCGAACAGGAACAGCACGCCCTGGTAGACCGCCGCGTAGCCGGCGCCCGCGACGAGCCACATCGAGAAGGCGGCGGCGACGGCCGCGACCACGGCGTCCCGGACCAGTCGCCGCCGGTCGACCAGGTCGCCCCGCCCCGAGACGAGGTGGAAGAGCTGCGCGGCGGTGGCCAGCAGGTACGGCACGGTCGCGGTGAAGGTGGTGACGAGGACGAGGACCTCGAAGACCTTCGCCGAGCCGGCCGCGTAGTTGTAGACGGTCAGCAGCGAGGCGAGGACGACGGTGACGCCGACGCCGACGGTGGGCACCCCGCGCCGCCTGCGCGCGAACACGGCCGGGAAGAGCCCGTCCTTCGCGGCGGCGTACGGGGTCTGGGCGCCCAGCAGGGTCCAGCCGTTGAGGCAGCCGGTGATCGACACGAGCGCCGCCAGCGCGACGGCCCAGCCGCCCCAGGCGCCGCCGAACATGGCGTTCACCGCGTCGGAGAAGGGCGCGGTGGACTCCACCAGGCGGTCGTGGGGGACCGTGCCGAAGACCGACAGCGTGCCCAGCAGGTAGACGAGGGCCGCGCCCGCGGTGCCGATGACGGTGGCCAGGCCCACGGTGCGCCGGGGGTTCCTCACCTCTCCCGCGCTCACGGCGGCGGACTCCACCCCGAGGTAGGAGAAGAGCAGGATCGCGGCCGACGCGGAGACCGCACCGGTCAGGCTGCCGCCGCCGGCGTGGAAGGGGCCCAGGTTGTCCGCGTCGAAGAAGAACAGCCCGCCGAACGCGACCAGCAGCAGCGGCGCGAACTTCAGGACGGTGGCGACGAGCTGGACGGCGCCCACGTAGCGGGTGCCGGCGAAGTTGGCCAGGGCGGGCAGCCACTGCACGACCAGCGCGGCCAGGCAGGCGCTCCAGCGGTGGTCGCCGACCGGGACCAGGACGTCGAGGTAGCCGACGGCGGCGACCGCGATGGCCGCGTTGGACACCCAGGAGGTGATCCAGTACGCCCAGGCGGCGAGGAACCCGGCGAAGTCGCCGAAGGCCTCGCGGGCGTAGACGTAGGGACCGCCGGTGCGCGGATTGCGCTGGGCGAGCCTGCCGAAGACCAGCGCCAGGGCGATGGCCCCGACGGTCAGGACGCCGAAGGCGACCAGGCTGACCGTGCCGAACGGGGCCACGGAGGCCGGCAGCAGGAAGATGCCGCCACCGATGATGTTGCCCATGACCAGGGCGGTGGCGACGGGCAGCCCGAAGCGGCGGGTGTGCCTGCCGTCGCCGGTGGCGGGTGCCTCGGGGGTCTCCTGCGGGGCCGGAGCCGACGGGGGGGCGGTTCCGGTGACGTGCATGGGGTGGTGCGCCTCTCTTCGAACTGATGCCCGGGATCGCCGGGACGGCGCCCATGGTCCGGCATGCTCGGAGACGTCGCCAAATCACATGTTTTTGTTCTGCAAACCCCCGTCCGACACCGCAAAAGATGCGTCGTCACGGGCCTCGGGCCGGGAATCGTCCAGTGGCACCTGCGGACCGTTCGCCTCGCCCAGCCAGCGGCGCAGCACCCGGTGCACCTGCTCGGCGCCGACCAGTTCCGCGCCGTCGGCGACCGGCGGGGAGAAGACGGCCGGGGCGAGCAGGAAGGCCCGCGACTGGGCGCCGCCGAGTCCGCCGTGGGAGCCGATCTGCTCCTCGAAGGCGAGGACCTCGCCGTCGGCGGGGTCGTAGGAGGAGTTGACCATGATGTCGGCGGTGTGCGGGAAGCAGTGGGTGCGGCGCACGGCGTCGGCGGCGCCGGGTCCGAACGCGGCGAGCGGGCCGGGGTCCTCGTCGAGCCGGTCCAGGGGGATCTCCACGCCCCGGGCGCCGAGCACGACCCCGCCGTGCCTCTCGCTGGCCACCAGCAGGAAGCCGATGCCGGGGTGGTTGGCGAGGGTCGGCAGCAGCGCGGGGTGGCGGGCGTCGATCTCCTCCTTGGTCATCCGGTGCCCGACGTCCGGGAAGGAGACCAGGCCCAGGTTGCCGGAGGCCAGCACGATCGGCTCGGAGCGGCGGCCCGCGGGGCGGTGCTCCTCGCCGCCCTCCTCGACGGGGCGGCGCAGGGCGGCGCGCACCGCGTTGCGGGCCTCGGCGCCGCTGCGGGTGCGCCGGGCCCGGCGCGGCACGGGCAGCCCGCAGCCGGCCCGCACCAGGTCGCCGAGGGTGAGGCCGTAGCGGGAGCGGAAGGTCTCCCCGGGGCTCTGGCCGTGGTCGGACAGGACGACGATCCGGTAGGGGCGGGGGGCGTGCTCGGCGACCTTCTCGATCAGCGCGAGGGCGCGGTCCAGGCGGTTCAGGACCTTCTCGGCGTCGCGGCTCGCGGGCCCGGAGTGGTGCGCCACCTCGTCGTAGGCGACCAGGTCGGCGTAGACGGCGGTGCGCCCGGCGAGCATGTCGCCCGTCACCGCGGCGACGACGACGTCCCGTTCGACGACGGTGGCGAAGGCGCGGACGAGGGGGTAGAGGCCGCCGCGCGAGACCCGGGGGCGCTCCTTGCGCAGGCGGGCGCGGGTGGACTGGCCGATCTCCCGGCCCACCTCGGCGGCGAAGGACATCGCGGTGCGGACCGCGTTGGCCGGGTCGGAGAAGTAGGCGAAGTAGCCGGCCCGGGAGCGGTTCTCGCGGCCGCGGCGGCGGGTGGCGATGGACAGCACCAGGGCCTGCTCGCCGGCGCCGCCGCTGAAGAGGTTGCCGCGGCTGGCGCCGTCGACGGCGAGCAGCCCGTCGTGGCCGGCGTCGGCGGCGGCGCGGGCCTGGAGCAGGGCGGCGCTGGAGGGGCGGTTGCACACCATCACCTCACCGCGGTCCTTCTCGTACCAGCGGAAGGCGGGGACGTCGTGGTTGCTGCCGTGCAGGATGCCGAGCTGGCTGGCGCCGGTCTGGCTGGACCAGTCGGTGCGCCAGGGGACGATCCGGTGGGTGGCCGGCCGGCCGTCGCCGCCGTCCAGCCAGCGGGCGACGGTGGGCATCAGGCCCCTGCCGACGGCGTCCAGCAGCACGTCGTGGCCGACCCCGTCGAGCTGGACGAAGACGGTTCCGGGGGTGGCGGGGCAGGACGGTCCGGCCCGTCGCCGGCGGCGGTCGGCCAGGCGGTACAGGCGGCGCCGGTAGGCGTCGTCGTCGCGCACGGCGAGCGCGGCGCCGGTGGCGGAGGCGACGGCGGACATCACGGCGGCCACCACCACCGCGGTCTCGGGGGCGGCGGCGCCCCGCTCGGCGGGGTTGAGGCGCAGCGCGAGGAGCAGCAGGGCGCCGTTGAGGAAAAAGACCAGCAGTCCGAGCACGAGCGCCGGGACCAGCAGCAGCAGCCGCACCAGCAGCGGCCACACCAGGGCGGACAGCAGGCCGAAGGCGCCGGCGCCGGTCGCGGCGGTGACCGCGATGGTGGTGGCGCTGTCGCCGTCGGCGGACTGCAACTGGAAGTCCGGCAGGATGCCGGCCAGCGCCAGCATGGTGACCGTGGAGACGGCCCACACCGCGACACTGCGCCCGATCTGGCCGGCTGCCCCGCGCCAGCGCCCCTGGCCCACGCTCAGTACACCTCACGTCCCGGCCCGTCGTCGGCGCGGGCCCCTCCCCACCCTGTCACAACGCTCCGAAGAGCCCGTCCGCCCCCGGGTCCGGTTCCCGCCCGGGTGGCGCGCCGCCGCGACGGCGACGGTCAGCGCCCGTCGTAACCGGCCGTCGGCATCGACAGCCGGCGGTGCACGCGGGCCTTCATCTCGGCGTCGTAGGCCGGCTCGGCCCGTCCGACCGTCTCCACGCGCACCCCGCGCCGCGCGCACTCCTCGGTGAACTCCTCCACGGACGACAGCGCGCTCTCCAGTACCCGGCGGCTGGGCGCCACGAACAGGTCGGCGCCCGGGCGCACGCCCTCCCACAGGACGTCGTGGTCGGGCCGCAGGCCCCGTACCAGCAGTTCCCTGGTGACGACGTAGCCGTGTTCGGCGGCCCAGCGGGCGCACATGGCGTGCTGGCCGCGGGAGTCCACCAGGAAGGGGTCGTCGTCCAGTTCCTCCAGCGGCGTCAGACTCGCGATCGCCGTCACCCTGACCGGCCTCATGGCGTCCCCCTACCTCCGGTTCCCGCCGCCGACCCTACCGTTGGCCGTAGGCTGCGGGGAGGCGCGCGAAGGAGGCATGGAGGTGCCGGTGGAGGTCACCTGGTGGGGTCACGCCACCTGCACGGTGGAGGACTCGGGCACACGTGTGCTCACGGATCCCCTGTTCACCCGCCGGCTGGCCCATCTGCGTCGCCGGTGCGGCGCCCTGCCTCCCCCGGAGGCGTACCGCGCCGACGTGGCGCTCGTGTCGCACCTGCACGCCGACCACCTCCACGTGCCGTCGCTGGCGCGGCTAGCGCCGGGCACGCGCCTGCTCGTGCCCCGGGGCGCGCCCCGGGCGGTGCCGGGGCTGCGCCGACTGCGCCATCTGCGGGTGAGCGAGGTGGCGCCCGGCGACGTCACGGCCGTCGGGAACCTCGTCGTACGGGCCGTACCCGCACGCCACGACGGGCGGCGACTGCCCATCGGGCCGCACCGTTCCCCCGCGCTCGGCTTCGTCGTCGAGGGCGAGGCCCGCACGTACTTCGCGGGGGACACCGACCTGTTCGACGGGATGGAGAAGGAGGTCGGGCCGGTCGACGTGGCGCTGCTGCCGGTGGGCGGCTGGGGGCCGTTCCTCGGGGAGGGGCATCTGGACGCCGGGCGGGCGGCCGAGGCGCTGGCGCGTCTGGTGCCGGGCAGCGCGGTGCCGGTCCACTACGGCACGTACTGGCCGATCGGGATGGACGCCGTGCGCCCTCATGAATTCCATGCGCCGGGGGACGACTTCGTGCGCCTGGCGGCGCTGCGCGCGCCGGGCGTGGCGGTGCACCGGCTGGCGCACGGGGAAAGCGTGCGCCCGGAGGTCGTCCGGTGACGTGGCTGGCCGCCGCCTCGACGGCCGTGCCGCCGGAGACCACTCAGCAGGCGCTCGGCTATCCGTCGCTGTTCCTGCTGGTGCTGATCGGGGCGCTGGTGCCGGTGGTGCCGACGGGAGCTCTGGTGAGTTCGGCGGCGGTGGTGGCCTTCCACCAGACGGCGCCGTTCCCGCTGGCGCTGGTGTTCGTGACGGCGTCGCTGGCCGCGTTCCTCGGGGACCTGGCGCTGTACTGGCTGGGGCGGCGCGGCATGGGTTCGAGGAACGGCTCGCGCTGGCTGGAGGCGATCCGGGCGCGGGCGCCGGAGGACCGGCTGGCGCAGGCGCAGGAGAAGCTGGCCGGTCACGGCGTGGCCGTGCTGGTGCTGTCCCGGCTGGTCCCGGCGGGTCGTATCCCGGTGATGCTGGCCTGCCTGATGGCGCGGTGGCCGCTGCGCCGTTTCGCCAAGGGCAACCTGCCGGCCTGCCTGGCCTGGGCGGTGACGTACCAGTTGATCGGGATTCTGGGCGGTTCGCTGTTCAAGGAGCCGTGGGAGGGCGTGGCCGCGGCGGTCGCGCTGACCGTGCTGGTCGGCGCGGCGCCGGGGATGTGGCGGCGGGTGCGGGGCACGGCCGGGGCCTGATCGGCGGCAGGGGCCGCGTGGCCGAGGACGCGGAACGGGGAACCGCGGATCCGCGGTTCCCCGGGGCTCAGGGCCGGGAGACGGCAACCTTGACTCCGAACCCGATCAGGACGACACCCGTGATGCGGTCCATGGCGCGTCGTACGGCGGGCTTCTCGAAGAAGGCGCGGGCCCTGGCCAGTACCAGCACGTAGCTGCCGAGCCAGACCAGGGTGAGGGCCGCGTGGATGAGGACGAGCAGGGTCATCCCCACGTGCGGTGAGAAGCCGGACGGCGTGAGCGTGGGCAGAAGGCCGGTGTAGAAGACCGCTATCTTCGGGTTGAAGACGTTGCTGATCAGGCCCGTGCGCCACGGGTTGCCGGCCGGGGGCGGGATGTCCCCCGGAGCCGCCGAACGTCCGCGCCGGCTCTGCAGCAGAGCCTGGATGCCCAGGAACCCGAGGTAGAGGGCACCGGCAAGCTTGACGATCGTGTAGGCCGTGGCGGACGCCGCCAGGACGGCCGCCAGGCCGACCACGGTGAGCACACCCCATGTGAGCAGTCCCGCCGCGATGCCGCCGACCGTGCGCAGGCCGTCCCGCCGGCCGGAGGCTATGGCCCGCTTCGTCACCACGGCCATGTCCGGGCCCGGGACCATGGTCAGGACCGCGAGCACGCCCGTGGCCGCGAGGAGCTGTACGAACATGACCGCAGTTTCGCACCCGGAACCGCCTCGCCGCTCCGGGACGGTCCCCTGGACCGATCCGCCTTCGGTGGCGCGGCACGGCGAGTGGCCGGACTCCGATGGCGATGATCAGACTTCGAGCGTGGTCGCGGTGCCGACGCGCGGGCTCCCGGGGCGGCGCGGGCCGGTCCACTGCACCGTCCGGGTCACGGCAGCGCCCGCCGGCACCGGCAGCATCCGCCGGCGGATCCCCGTCACGCTCAGCGTGATCGCGGACGGCAGGAGAACCGCCACCGCCGCGATCGTGACGCGTGGGCGGGCCGCGGGGGAAGCCGGCGCGCCACCACCCGGGCGACGGCCCCCGGCCGGCCGCGCCCCGCACCCGCCGTGGCCGGTGCGGCCGGGCGTTCCGGGCCGTGGGGCCCGCCGGGCGGGTGCGGGCGTGCGCGGCGCCGCGCGGTGAGCGGCCTTCGGCCGCGGGCGCCCGGACCGGTCAGTCGAGCACCCGTGATCCCCCCACCGGCAGGTCCCACAGGTTCTCGCGGGGCAGGCCCGCCCGCTCCCAGGCGGCGCGGACCCGGACGAGGGGTTCGAGGACCGGCTCGGCGGACAGCACGAAGGTGCCCCAGTGCATGGGGGCCATGCGGCGGGCGCCGAGGTCCTGCGCGGCGCGGACCGCCTCCTCCGGGTCGCAGTGGACGTCGCGCAGCCACCAGCGCGGTTCGTAGGCGCCGATGGGGAGCAGGGCGAGGTCGATGCCGGGGTAGCGGCTGCCGATGCGGGAGAACCAGTGGCCGTAGCCGGTGTCGCCGGCGAAGTAGACGCGCTGCCCGTCGGGGTCGGTGAGGACCCAGCCGCCCCACAGGGTGCGGCAGGTGTCGGTGAGGGTGCGCTTGGACCAGTGGTGGGCGGGGACGAAGTCGAAGCGCACCCCGTGCAGTTCGGTCGCCTCCCACCAGTCCAGCTCGGTGACGCGGGTGAACCGGCGGCGGTGGAACCAGCGTCCCAGTCCGGCGGGCGCGAAGACCGGGGTGTCGCGCGGGAGGCGGCGCAGTGTGGGCGCGTCCAGGTGGTCGTAGTGGTTGTGGCTGATGACGACCGCGTCGATGTGCGGCAGGGCGTCCCAGGCGACGCCGACGGGGGTGACGCGGGCGGGCGTACCGATGATGCGGCGGGACCAGACGGGGTCGGTGAGCACGGTCAGCCCGCCGATGCGCACCACCCAGCTGGCGTGTCCGGCCCAGGTGACGGCGACGGTTCGGGCGTCGACGCGGGGCAGCGGGCCCGGCGCGTACGGCAGCCGGGGGATGTCGGCGAGACCTTCGGGGCCGGGTCTGACGGCGCCCTCGCGGGCGAACCGGGCGAAGGCCCGCAGGCCGGGCAGCGGGGCGGTCAGCCGGTCGTGGAACGTGCGCGGCCACACGCGGCGTTCGGCCGGCGGGCGGGGTTCGGCGAGCGGCGGGAACGGGTCTGCCGTGGATGACGTGTCCGCCTGGGCACCGGTGTCCCGGGCGGGCGTGGCCGTGATCGAATCGGGCTGCTGCGTCATCGAGGAGGCTCCTATCGCCGAGCGTCGCGGAGGTCGTCGAAGACCGACTCAAGTGCGGTCAACGCGCGTTGCACCTGCGGCAGTTCCAACGGTGCGGGTGAGGTGAGGCATTCCGCGCGTTCGTCGTCCGTGGCGCCCAGGAGGGGGCCGGTGGACAGCCGCACGCGCAGGGCGCCGAGGTCGTCGCCGAAGCGGTGGCCGCCGGGCGCGGGCATGCCGAGCCGGGCGGTCAGGAAGTCCTCCAGGTCCTGGGCGTCGCCGACGCCGTGCCCGGCGAGGGCACCGCGCAGCGGGCCGAGGTCGGCGTACAGGTGGCGTCCGGCCCGCGGGGGCCGGGCGAGGGCGCCCGCGGCGACGACGGTGCGGTGCGCGGCGGCGGCCACGCGCGCGTGGAGGCGTACGGCGGCGGCGCGGTGCCCGGTGACCGGCTCGGGTTCGGTCAGGGCGTACGCGGCCGCGGCGGCGACCGGCGCGGCGACGCGGGCGTCGAGGGCGGTGAGCACGTCGAGCACGCGTGCGTGGAGGCCGTCCCCGGCGGCGGACGCCGGGAAGCGGGCGAGGGCGGCGGGCCAGCCGGCCGGCAGCAGGGCGCCGGTGAGGTCGGTGACGACGGTGACCTGCTCGGGCAGCATCTCGGCCGGGCTGAGCAGCACCGTGTCGTGGGGGTCGTGCAGGGTGTCGCGCCAGGTCTCGTCGCTGACCAGGTGGAGGCCCTCGCCGGCGGCGGCCTCCACGGTCTCGTGCAGCAGTTCGGGCGGGGCGACGGTGGCGGTGGGATCGTCGGCGACCGACAGCACCAGCAGGCGGGGGTCGCCGCCCTCGGCACGGATCCGGCGCACGGTCTCCAGCAGGGCGTACGGGTCGGGCACACCGCCGCACTCGGCGGGTGTCGCGACGTGGAAGGCGGGCCGCCCCAGCAGGCGGGCGTACGGCCCCCACCAGGCGGCGCACGGGCGCGGCACCAGGACGTCGCCGCCGAGCGCGGCGGTCAGCGCCAGCAGCAGGGCGGGGGTGCCGGGCGCGGCGGCCACGGTGCCGGGTTCGCAGGACAGCCCGCGCCGGGACCAGTGGCCGCAGGCCGCCTCCCGCAGGGCGGGGCCGCCGCCGATCGGCTCGCCCGCGGTGCGGGACGCCGCCTCGGCGAGCACACCGGACAGTTCGGGCGGCACGGGCAACCCGTCGTCGGGCAGCGGTGGCCCGTAGCGGACGGGGCCGTGTCCTTCGGAGGCCGTCCGCCGCATGCCCTACCTCCGCGCTGTCCGTGGTGCGTGACGTGGTCCCCCGCCGCCCCGCGTGCTCCGTGGCCCTCGGTCCGGTGAGCGGCCCAGGTCTTTGAGTACCCATGACGGCGCCCGGTCATGGGTCGTGGGACGCGTTGTGCGGATCACAGCGCCGGGGCGGGTGGTCAGGTCAACGGTCCCCGTCTTCCCGGAATCCTCGGTTCCTCCGGTGTCCCCCCGCGTGCAGCCGGTGTGCGGCGGCACCCATCGCGCCCGCCATCAGGACGCCGCCGGCGACCAGCGCGGGCACGGAGCCGGCGAACGCGCCGCCCTGCCCCGCCCGCACCCCGCGCGGCACCCCCGCACCGCCGCAGGGGTCGCCGTGCGGCGGTGCGGGGGTGGCGGAGACGGCGGGACAGGGCCGGGCGGTCCCGCCGACACTGCCGGTGTTCCCCGTGCCGCCCGGGCCGCCGGTGCTCCCGGTGGGCGCGGTGCCGCCGGTGCAGGACCCGTCGTGGCCCTCGCCCTCCGGGCACGGTTCCCCGGCCGCCGCGGCCGTACCGTCCGGTTCCGCGATCTCCCCGAGCGGGGTCCCCGGTTCCGTAGCCTCCCCGAGCGGATCGCCCGCGTCACCCGCGTCCGGGGCCTCCCCCGCCGGCTCCTCCGTTTCCGCGACGTCCCCGACCGGCTCGTCCGGCGCCCCGGGTTCCGCGTCCGACTCGCCGGCCGGCTCGTGCGGCACTTCGCGTCCCGCGGCGAGCACGGCCGGTACGGCGGCGGACCCCGCGGCGGCAGGTCCCGCGGCGGGGAGGCACAGGGCGGCGCCGGCCAGGACGGCGACGGAGAGGGCGCGGGCGGTGCGGTGCATGGGACGGGCTCCTTCGAGCGGCGGCTGCGGGGGGCGCGTCGCGCGCGCCCCCGTTCCGCCATCACAGCCCGCCCGCCACCGGCCCGCGCGCGGCCGGGCACCATTCGCGCGACGGTACCGCCCGTTCGGGTGAGACCGGGTCCGGGTGCCCGCGGGGCGCCGGCGGGGCCGGCCCGTCACCGGTCCGGCACCGGCCGCGCACCTCGCCGGGCGTGCGGCCGGGTTCCTCCGGTGCCCCGGCAGAAGCGCCCACCCGGGCGCGGGGAGAGCCGGCCCGGAGGACCGGAAGGCCGGAGGACGGGAGCCGGGCTGCGTCCCGGCCGCCGCCGGAGCGTCTCGGGTCCCTCGGGTCCCTCGGGCTACAGCCGTTCTTCCATCGGCTCGTCCCGTCCCTCCTCGCCCCCGCGCGGGGCCGGGGCGGCGTCCACCGCGTGGAGCGTCTCCGCCTCCTGCTCCGAGCGCTCCTTCTCGGCGCGGACGCGGCCGCCCCAGCGGATGACCGGGGTCATGGCGAAGGACACGACGACGAACATCACGCCGAGCAGGATCCAGCCGGGCGCACCCCAGTAGACGATCAGTCCGGTGAGGACCAGCGGGCCGAGCATCTCCGAGACGGTGATGCCGTTGCCGAAGAACGCCTGGTACTGGCCCGTCTTGCCTTTGGGCGCCAGGCCGAAACTGGCCTCCCACTCCCCGGCGGCCTGCATCATCTCGCCGAACACCATCAGGGCCGCGCCGACGACGAGGAGGACACCCGCGCTCCAGGCGGAGTCCCCGGCCGCGGAGAAGGCGAACGCGACGCACGCGGCGGCCAGCAGGAAGCTGCCCAGGATCAGGTAGCGCGCGGCACTGGCGAGGTCCTTCACCCCTTCGGAGACCCGGACCTGGAACAGCGCCACCACGATCGTGTTGAGCATCAGCATCACCGACAGCAGCGACACCGGGGCCGAGGTGTGCTCGCTGATCCACAGGGGCAGGGCGACGGCGATGAGCGGAACGTACAGGAGCAGGAAGGTGTTCAGGACGCTGAGGACGACGTAGGGGGCGTCCCGGAACACCGACGTGTCGTGCCGGCCGTCCGGGGTGCCCGTCCTCCCGGCGCGAGCGGCGGGCCGGGGCGCCACCGCGGGCAGCCGGTGCAGGATCCAGGCGGAGACCAGGAAGGCGAAGGAGTTCATCACGAACGCCGCGTAGAACGCCTCCCGGCTGTCGAAGATCAGCACGAGCCCGCCCAGTCCGGCGCCGATCGTCATGCCCGCGTTGTAGCTGGACTGGACGTACGCGCGGACCCGGGTGACCTGGTCCTTGGGGACCAGGCCGGCCAGCAGGGCCTGCTCGGCCGCCGAGCCGCCGCGCTGGCTCACCGCGTACACGCACGACGCGACGACGAACGGCACGAACGACGAGACGAACACGAAGGAGAGGATCGACAGGGCCGCGCACACGAACAGCACGACGGCGGTGCCGCGCGGACCGGCCCGGTCCGCCAGGTGTCCCAGCGGAACGCTCAGCACGAGCGCCACCGACCAGCCGATGGTCAGGCCCAGGCTCATCTGGAGCGGTGACAGCCCGACGATCCGGGTGAAGAACAGGGCCGCGCAGATGTTGTAGGCCCCGTCTCCGAGCCGGCACACCATCTGGGCCAGGGCGAGGCCGCGTGGGGGGCCGGGCGGCGGGATCAGCCCCTTGAACATGTGGGACACACAGCTCCTCGAGTTCTGGCTGGAAGGACGGCCACCGGAAGAGGTGCCCGGCGCAGCACGCGACACGGCGCCGGGCACGGTGTCCGGTGGTGTCCCCGCGGTGATCGGTTGCGCGCACGCGTGCGTCCGTCGCGCCGTCGTCTGCCGGGGAGGTCGGATGGCCGCGGCCGGCCCGGCCCCGCGTGGATGTCCCCGGGGGCCGCTCACGCGCCCGGCACGCGGGCACGCTGGTGCGGGTGCGGCCGGTACAGCGCCGCCGGTCCGCGCCGCCGCGGATGAAGTCTCGGCCGAAGTCCTCGGCGTCTGCCCGGCCCACACCGGCCGGGGTTCTCAGGTTGAGCGTTCACCGCTCAGCGGCCTTCGCAACGGACGGAAATCTAGGGCAGGTTGACGGAGTGTGCAAGGACGGTTCCACACCGCTGCACCACAGGTCGGCGAGAACCCGTCGCAGGGAGCGACGCCGGCCGCCAGGTCCCTCGGACCCACCGGACGCCGGGCCCGCCGATCCGCCGGATGGCTCCGGAGTACCCGCCGGCCCGGATCGCCGCCCTGCCGGCCTCGGCGGCGCCGCTGCTGGCCCTCGCCACCGAGTCGGCCGCGTCCGTGCTGCCGGAGGGCACCACACGCCTCGTACTGGACCACCCCGGTACCGCCGAGCGGATCGCCGCGCAGTCCCCGCACGACCTGACGGACGCGGAGCGGCTCGCCCCGCTCCGCCCCGAGAACGCCGCCTACGTCATCCACACCTCCGGGTCCACCGGCACGCCGAAGGGCGTGGTGGTCACCCACACGGGACCGGCGAGCCTCGCGGTGGACCACATCGAGCGGTTCGGCATCACCGAGGGCGACGGCGTGCTCCTGTTCGCCTCGTTCAACTTCGACTGCTCCGTGGGCGACCCGGTGATGGCTCCGGGCTCGGGCGCGGCCCCCGTCATCCGTCCCCAGGACTGCCTGTCCGGGGACGGACTCGGCGCACTCATCGACCGCACGGGCGTCACCCACGTGACCATCCCGCCGCAGGTGCTCGCGGCCCTGCCGGTCACCGAGTACGGCACGCCGCGGACCATCGCCACCGCCGGCGACGTGCTGACCGGCAAGCTGGTGGACCGGTGGGCGCCCGGACGGCGGATGTTCAACGCCTACGGCCCCACCGAGGCCACGGTGGACGCCCCGGCCGTCGAGGTCGTCGCCGGCGTCCGGGTACCGTCGATCGGCCGTCCCGTGATCAACACCCGGGCGTACGTGCTCGACGCGGAGCTGCGCCCGGTGCCCACCGGCGAGGAGGGCGAGCTGCTCATCGCCGGCGCCGGCCTCGCCCGCGGCTGCCTGCGCCTGCCCGGTCTCACCGCGGAGCGGTTCCTGCCGTGCCCGTTCGGCCCGCCGGGCGAACGCATGTACCGGACGGGCGATCTCGCCGTGTGGCGGCCGGACGGCACCCTGGAGTTCTGCGGCCGGATCGACCACCGGGTTGGACCGTGCCGTCGCCGTCGTTCCGTTGCACGACGACCCGCACGGCGTGATGATCCTCCGGGACCCCAGCACGGTGGATTTCATCGCCGGCACCTTCGGCCGCCTCTGGTCCCAGGCGGCCGATTTTCCCGTCAGGATGGGCCGCCGGCAGGCCATCGCCGCCTCGGAGGCCATGAAGTCGGACATCGTCCGCCTGTTGATCGACGGCGAGGACGACAAGGCGATCGCCCGTCGCATGGCCATGTCGGTACGGACATGCCAACGCCACATCAACGAGATGATGAAGCGCCTCGGTGCCCGCAGCCGGGTACGGGCGGGCTATCTCCTCCACCAGTACGAGACCCGGCACCCCTGCGGCGGGAGCGCGCACGCGGATCGCCGCCCCGCCGACGAGGACATGCCGGGGAAGAAGGGCTGACGGCGTACCGGCCCGGACCGCCGGCGGCCGGTGGAAGACCACGGCCGCGCTCCCGGCGGGTGCCCGGCACGCGCGCCGCCGGCGTCCCGCGACGGCACGCCTAGGGCGAAGGCGCGGGAATGTCCGCCGCGCCCGGGGGAGCGGGGGGAGCGGTGACCGGGTCGAGGGCGCCGGGCTGCGGATCGGCGCCCGGGAGCACCAGTTCCTCGTACCGGCCCAGGGCCAGCACCACGCCGAGCATGAGGGCCGGGATGAGCACGGCGAACAGCACCGCCATGGTCCGTCCTTCCCGTCAGGGGGCGGCGTGGGGGGCGCGGGCCGGGTTCCCTGCGCCCGGCGGGCCAATCCCGCCTCTCGTACGTCCGCACGATCCCTGGCGCGCGTCCGCGCCCTCTTTGTCGTACGTCCGTACGATCCCCGCCGAAATCGGGTCGACCCCGCCCGAATCCGTGTCGGCGTCCGGTCTTCGGGTACGCGAGGGCCACCCCGAGAGTCTGGAGGGAGACATGCAGCGAGGCAGTGACCGGCTGAGCTTCCACCGCGACGACGAGATGAAGCACGAACTGCAGGGCCTGCTCAGGTCCGGGCACCCCACCCGCAGCGAGGAGTGGCACGACCCGGAGCCGACCGCGGAGGACGACCCGGAGGTCGCGCGCGGCCCGGTGACGCCGAGCCGCGGGCCGACGTACCTGGAGGCGCTCCGGCTGGAGCTGGCCCGGACCCTGACGCGCGGCACGTTCCCGGCGAACCCGCGGGAGCTGTCCCGCGCCCTGCGCCGCGCCCACGCCCCCGACGCCCTCGTCGAGCGCGTGGAGGAGCTGCCGCACAAGGAGCGCTTCAGCAACGTCCAGCAGCTGGCCCAGGCCCTGACCGGGCCCGGTTCCGCCGGGCGGGCCGGGCCGGAGTAGGCGAAGAGAGCCCCGGCCGGGGGCGCCGCGGGTGGCGGGGCCGCCGACCGGGAGGACCAGGGAGGTTCCCTGCCGATGGCCGAGTTCGTGAAGGACGTGATGACCCCGGGCGTGGTCGCCGTCCGCCCGGACGCCTCGCTCGTCGAGGCGGCGCGCCTGATGCGCTCGCAGAACATCGGCGACGTGGTGGTGGCCGACGGGCAGCGGGTCGTCGGCGTACTCACCGACCGTGACATCGCGGTGCGGGCCGTCGCGGAGGGCCTGGACCCGCTGGCGGTGGGCGCCGGATCGGTCTGCACCCCCGATCCGCTGGTGGTCGCCCCGGACGACCCCGCGTCGGCCGCGGTGGCCCTGATGCGGGAGCACGCGGTGCGCCGGCTGCCGGTCGTGGAGAACGGCCTGCCGGTCGGGATGGTCAGCCTCGGCGATCTGGCCGAGGCGCAGGATCCCGCGTCGCCGCTCGCCGACATCAGCCGTGCCGAACCGGATACCCGGGAGGTGCGGGGCGCCTCGGGCGGTGCTCCGCCCCCACCCGTCTGACCAGTCGCAACGCAACGTAAGGAGCACGGAAACACCATGCGCATCGCTTTTCTGGTGGCACCCGAAGGTGTCGAACAGGTCGAGCTGACCGACCCGTGGCAGGCCGCGGTGGACGCCGGTCACGAGCCGGTGCTCGTGTCGACGAAGTCCGGTGAGATCCAGGCGTTCAACCATCTCGACAAGGCGGACACCTTCCCCGTGGACGAGGTGGTCGGCGAGACGTCGGCCGACTCGTTCGGTGGGCTGGTCCTGCCGGGCGGGGTGGCCAACCCGGACTTCCTGCGGATGGACGACAAGGCCGTGGCGTTCGTGAAGGACTTCTTCGACCAGGGCCGCCCGGTCGCCGCCATCTGCCACGCCCCGTGGACGCTCGTCGAGGCGGACGTCGTCCGCGACCGGGTCCTGACGTCCTGGCCGAGCCTGCGGACCGACATCCGCAACGCGGGCGGCACCTGGGTCGACGAACAGGTGAAGGTCTGCGAGGGCGGGCCCAACCGGCTGATCACCAGCCGCAAGCCGGACGACCTGAAGGCGTTCTGCGAGACGTACCTCGCGGAGTTCGCCAAGACCGGCGGCTGAACCGGCACCCGCGCCGGCCACCGCTGCCGCACACACGGACGCGCCGGCCGGGCCTCTCCACCGGAGGCCCGGCCGGCGCGTCCGTGTGTGCCGGGCCCGGCGGCGCGGTCCCCGGGCCCGGCCCGCCCTCACACGCCGGGAGCCGCCGACTCCCCGCTGCTCCGTTCCCGGGCGCCCTCGCGGGTGCGGCCCGCGGCGACCGGGCGGCGGGGGTTGCGGCGCAGCCACTCGCCCTCCAGCTGTGCCATGCGCTCGTTGTGGGCCCGCAGTGCGTCGTTCGAGCCGTACAGCAACGTGTCGTGCCGCGTGCGGTGGATGGTCTCCAGCTCCTTCATGAGCTGCTGGTCGTCCAGCCGGTCCGGTTCGATCCCGGTCGCGGTGATCTCCCGCTCGTCGTGTTCGTTCATGCGGTCCGGGTACCCGCCCGGCGAGCACTACCACCCCCGAGTGGCATCCGGGAGGGAGCCATGGATCTCGCCTTTCTGCACCCCTTGTACGAACAGCCGGGCCCCTGGGCCTCCGTGTACGTGGATCTGTCCCGGCACGCGGAGGACACCGCCCACGAGCGGCAGCTGACGGCCGGCGCGGTCGCCCGGGAACTGGCGGCGCAGGGCGCCGACGAGGCGACCTGCCGGGCCGTGCAGGAGGCGGTGGACGATCTGCGTCACTCGTCCGACCCGCACGGGCGCGCCCTGTTCGCGCGGGCCGGCCGGGTCGTCCTCGACCCGCCGCTGGCCCGTCCCCCGCAGGGCGGCACTGTCGCCCACTGGGCGCCGCTGCCTCGCGTCTCGCCGCTGCTGGAGCTGATGGGCGAGAACCCGGTGTGCGTGGTGGCGTACATCGACCGCAGGGGTGCCGACTTCGAGCTGCGCAGCGCGCTCGGCAGCGAGGACGCGGGCGGGGTGACCGGTCGGCAGTGGCCGATCCACCGCACGAGCAGCGCCGAATGGTCGGAGCGCCACTTCCAGCTCCGGGTGGAGAACACCTGGGAGCACAACGCGGCCGAGATCGCCGACGCGCTCGCCGTGTGCCAGGAGGAGACCGGCGCCGACCTGCTGATCCTGGTCGGCGACGACCGGGAGCGGCGGGCCGTGCACGAGCGGCTGCCCAAGCGGCTGCTGGACTGCGTGGTGGAGGCCACCCGCGGCGCCGGCAGCAGGCTGCTGGACGACGAGGTGGAGCGGCTGCGCGCCGAGCACGTGCGCGCCCGCGTCCACGGGGACCTGGACAGGTTCCTGGCCGCCCGCACCCCGGACGGCGAGGGGCGGGCCGCGGCGGTGGAGGGCGTGCCCGCGCTGGTCGAGGCCGCCCGCGAACACCGCATCGACGAGCTGCTGGTCATCCCCGACGGCCCCGACACGCACCGCGAGGTGTGGATCGGCGAGGACCCGGACCAGCTCGCGATGCGCCGTACGGAGCTGAAGACGCTCGGCGAGCAGCACTCCTGGTCCGCCCGCGCGGACGACGCCCTGCTGCGCTCGGCGGTGATGACCGGCGCCCCGGCGATCGCGGTGACCCAGGCGCTGCCGCCGGACGCGGCCGAGAACGCGGACGCCCCGGTGGGCGGCCTGGGCGCACTCCTGCGCTGGAAGTGAGCCCCGGAACGCTCCGGGGTGCCCCTTCGGGGCGCCCGCTCAAGCGCCGGTCCGGCCGGGCGGCGGGTCAGCGGGCCCGCTCCACCCGCCGCTCGTCCCACACCGGCTCCGGCGTCTCGCGGACGCGGCCGTCGCTGCCGAAGACGAGGAACCGGTCGAAGGCGCGGGCGAACCAGCGGTCGTGGGTGACCGCGAGCACCGTGCCGTCGAAGCCCTCCAGGCCCTCCTGGAGGGCTTCGGCCGATTCCAGGTCGAGGTTGTCGGTCGGTTCGTCCAGCAGCAGGGCCGTGACGCCCTGGAGTTCCAGCAGCAGGATCTGGAAGCGGGCCTGCTGGCCGCCCGAGAGCTGGTCGAACGTCCGCTCGGCCTGGGCGGTCAGCTCGTAGCGGCGCAGCCGGGACATGGCGGCGCCCCGGTCCTGGGCGTGCTCCCGCCACAGGATGTCCAGCAGCGTGCGGCCCTGGAGCTCGGGGTGCGCGTGGGTCTGCGCGAAGTGGCCGGGCACGACGCGCGCCCCGAGCTTCCAGCGGCCGGTGTGGGCCACGTCGTCCCCGGCGAGCAGCCGCAGGAAGTGCGACTTGCCGGAGCCGTTGGAGCCGAGGACGGCGACGCGTTCGCCGTAGAAGACCTCCAGGTCGAACGGCTTCATCAGGCCGGTCAGTTCCAGCCCCTCGCAGGTGACGGCCCGCACGCCGGTCCGTCCGCCCTGCAGCCGCATCCTGATGTCCTGCTCCCGCGGTGGCTCCGGGGGCGGGCCGGCCTCCTCGAACTTGCGCAGCCGGGTCTGGGCGGCCTGGTAACGGGAGGCCATCTCGTGGCTGACGGACGCCGCCTGCCGCAGCGTGAGCACCAGTTTCCTCAACTGGGCGTGCTTCTCGTCCCAGCGCCGGCGCAGCTCCTCGAAGCGGGCGAAGCGCTCGCGCCGCGCCTGGTGGTAGGTGGCGAAGCCGCCGCCGTGCACCCACGCGTCCGCGCCCGCCGGGCCGGGCTCCAGGGAAACGATCTTCTCGGCGGCGCGGGCGAGGAGCTCGCGGTCGTGGGAGACGAACAGCACCGTCTTGCGGGTCTCGGCGAGCCGCTCCTCCAGCCAGCGCTTGCCGGGCACGTCGAGGTAGTTGTCGGGCTCGTCGAGCAGCAGCACCTCGTCGGTGCCGCGCAGCAGCGCCTCCAGGACGAGGCGTTTCTGCTCGCCGCCGGAGAGGGTGCTCACCCGCCGCCACTGGGCCCTCTCGTAGGGCACGCCCAGCGCGGCCGTGGTGCACATGTCCCACAGCGTCTCCGCCTCGTACCCGCGCGCCTCGGCCCAGTCGGCGAGGGCCTGCGCGTAGGCGAGCTGGGCGGCCTCGTCGTCGACCGTCATCACGGCGTGCTCGGCGGCGTCGACCGCCCGCGCGGCCTCGCGGACGCGGGGCGGCGCCACGGACACCAGCAGGTCGCGTACGGTCGTCTCGTCCCGCACGGACCCCACGAACTGCCGCATCACCCCGAGGCCGCCGCTCACCGTGACGCTGCCGCCGTGCGGTTTGAGCTCGCCCGCGAGCATGCGCAGCAGGGTGGTCTTGCCGGCCCCGTTGGGGCCGACGAGGGCGACGACGGCACCCTCCCCCACCCGGAAGGACACATCGCCCAGCAGCGCCCTCCCGTCGGGGAGGTGGTACTCCAGGTGCGCGGCTTCGAGATGTCCCATGGGCAGCGATTGTGGAGGGGGGTACACGGCCCGGCAAGCGGTTTTCGCCCCGGGCCGTCCGCGCCCGGCGCCGCCGCCCGGACCCGGCAGGAAACCCGCGCGGCCGGGTAGGCGGAAGGCATGAGCCCCGACGTAGACCTCACCGTCCCGACGCCCGGCCCGCACCCCGTCCGCAACGGCTTCCTGGAGCTGGACCGTCGGCTGTTCGAGGCCGTCGCCGCCCGCTCCTGGCCCGGTGCCGACCGTCTGCTGCCGCGCCTGAGCCGCAGCGCCGACCACGGCGTGCTGTGGGGCGTGGCCGCCGCCGCGCTGGCCGTCTCCCGCACTCCGAGGGCCCGCCGGGCCGCCGCCCGCGGCCTCGCCTCCCTCGGCTTGGCCTCCCTGACCATCAACACCCTGGGCAAGCGGACGGTCCGCCGGCCCCGCCCGGCGATGGACCCGGTGCCGCTGGTGCGGCGGCTGAAGCGGCAGCCGATCACCACATCCTTCCCGTCGGGGCACGCCGCGTCGGCCGCCGCGTTCGCGACCGGCGTGGCCCTGGAGTCCCCGTCCTGGGGCGCGGCGGTGGCGCCGGTGGCCGCCTCGGTCGCTCTCTCCCGCGTCTACACCGGCGTGCACTTCCCCAGCGACGTGCTGGCCGGCGCGGCCCTCGGCGTGGGCGCCGCGTTCGCCGTACGGGGCCTGGTGCCGACGCGCGCCCAGGTCGTCCCGTCGGCCCGGCCCCGCGCGGACGTGCCCGCGCTGCCCGAGGGCGAGGGGCTGGTGATGGTCGCCAACACGGCGTCCGGCACGGCGGACCGCGTCCGGGCGCTGCGCGACGCGCTGCCCCGGGCGGAGATCGTCGAGTGCGCGCCGGAGGAGGTCGGGACGGAGCTGGAGGAGGCCGCCGGCCGCGCCCGGGTGCTCGGCGTGTGCGGCGGCGACGGCACCGTGAACACCGCCGCCCGGATCGCCCTGCGCCAGGGCGTGCCCCTCGCCGTCCTGCCCGGCGGCACCCTCAACCACTTCGCGTACGACCTGGGCGTGGAGGACGTGCGGGACCTGTGCCGGGCGCTGACCCGGGGCGAGGGGGTGCGCGTGGACGTGGGCCGGTTCTCCTCGGGGACGCGGCAGGGGATCTTCCTGAACACCTTCAGCCTCGGGGTGTACCCGGAGCTGGTGCGCGAGCGGGAGCGCTGGTCGCACCGGATCGGCGGCTGGCCGGCCGGGGTGCTCGCGGCCGTGCGGGTGCTGCGCGCCGACCGGCATCCGCTCCAGGCCGAGGTGCGGGGCCGCCCCCGTCCGCTGTGGATGCTGTTCGCCGGTAACGGCACCTACCACCGCATGGGCCTCGCCCCGGGCCGCCGGATGGACCTCGCCGACGGACAGCTCGACGTCCGGGTGGTGCACGGCGGCCCGCGGCCGGCCCTGCGCCTGCTGTCGGCGGCGCTCGCCGGCCCGCTGACCCGCTCCCCCGCCCACGCCGCCGTCCAGGTGAGTCATCTGCGTCTGGCCGGTGTCGCGCCGGGCACGCTGCTGGCGTACGACGGTGAGATCACCGAGACGCAGGGCGACCTGACGCTGGAGAAACTGCCCGGCGCGCTCGTCGTCTACCGTCCGCTGCCCGGTGAGTGACGGTTCGTCAGTCCACATTTCAATACGCTGTTCTCACTATGTGGCGCCAGGGCGTACGGTGACGCCGTCGCGGCGCCCGGTGACCCGGGGTCCCCGGACGGCGGCGCGACCGGACACCGACGAGGGGACCAGCCATGCCGAAGCCGCGGGAGACCGCCGTCTACACCCACGGGCACCACCCGTCCGTGCTGCGCTCGCACACCTGGCGCACCGCCGAGAACTCCGCGGCGTACCTCCTGGGCTCGCTCAAGCCCCACATGAGGATCCTGGACATCGGCTGCGGCCCGGGCACGATCACCGCCGACCTGGCGGCCCGGGTGCCGGACGGGCACGTCACCGGCGTCGACCGGGCCCCGGAGGTCCTGGAGCAGGCCCGGGCCGCGGCCGCCGGACGGGGGCTGACCAACATCGACTTCGCCGTCGCGGACGCGCACGCCCTGGACCATCCGGACGGCACCTTCTGCGTCGTCCACGCCCACCAGGTGCTCCAGCACGTGGGCGACCCGGTCCGGGTCCTGCGCGAGATGCGGCGGGTGACGAAACCGGGCGGTCTCGTCGCCGTCCGCGACTGCGACTACGCCGCCATGACCTGGTACCCGGCGTCGGCGGGGCTGAACACCTGGCTGGACCTGTACCGCCGGGTCGCCCGTGCCAACGGGGGCGAGCCGGACGCGGGACGCCGGCTGAGGTCCTGGGCCCTGCGGGCGGGCTTCACCGACGTCGCCGCCACGTCCGCCACCTGGACCTTCTCCACCCCCCAGGAGCGGGAGTGGTGGAGCGGGCTGTGGGCGGAGCGCACCGTGGCGTCCGCGTACGCCGAGCGGGCCGTCGAGGGGGGCCACGCGACCGAGGCCGAGCTGCGGGCCGTCTCGGCCGCCTGGCGGGAATGGGGGAAGCAACCCCACGGCTGGTTCAGCGTGCCGCACGGACAGATTCTGTGCCGGAAAGAAGGCTGATCTGTAGGTTCCGGGAAATAATTACGACAGGAGGTTCACATTATGGTTCCACTTCTGCTCGTATTGCTTCTCGCGCTCATTCTCTTCGGTGCCGGATTCGCCGTGCAGGTGCTCTGGTGGGTCGCCCTGGCCGTCCTGGCGCTGTGGCTGCTGGGCTTCGTGGTCCGCGGCACGTCCGCAGGTGGCGGCAGGGGGCGTTGGTACAGGTGGTGACGGAAGACCGGGACCGCCCCGGGAGGCTCACTCCCGGGGCAGCAGCGGTCCGAGCGGCCCGAGGTCCAGGTTCAGGTCCTCGGGCCGCAGTCCGTAGCGCTCGCGCAGCTCGGTCATGCGGTCCTCGAGCAGCATGAGGGTGAGCCCGATGCGTTCCTCCTGCTCCTCGGTCAGGTCTCCCTCGTCGAAGCGGCGCAGCGCCTGGCGCTCCATGAGCTGGCGCAGCAGCTCCACCACGGTCAGCACCAGCTTGATCAGATCGCGTTCGACCGTGTCGGGTTCGAGGTCGACGCGGTTGCGGTGTTCGGTCACCTCACTCCCCCCACGGCGACGGCACGTTGGCATTGACCGAGCTGATCAGCGCATTGAGGTCGATGCGGACCAGGTCGACGTCCGCGATGCGCAGCGTGATGTCCCCCGTGATGACCACTCCGCCGGCCAGCAGCCGGTCGAGCAGGTCCACCAGGGCGATCTCACGGCGTTCGACGACGGTCATGCCCCCTCCCCCGCGGTGTCCCCGGGATTCCGCGCCGCGTCCGCCGCGTCCGCCCCCTGCTCTTTCCCGGCGTCCTCTCCGGCGAAGGAATAGGCAGCCCAAGGACCGGTGAGTTCCACGCGAATTCCCGGAGCCTCGTCCTTCGTGCGGTCCACCATTTCCACGAATTCCTCGGACACGTCCCGCCGCACCAGATAGGCGGCGTTGAGGACGTTCCGGCCGGCGGCGCCGGAGAGCGCGGCGTTCTGCGGCGCGTGCAGCCGGGCGTCGTCGGCCCGGGCGGACAGGGCGCGGTGCAGCCGCGTCGCGAACTCCTCGGCGCGCTGCCACATGTCCTCGTGGGCCCGCGTCCGCATGCTCCGCTGCCGCAGGTAGTCACGGCCCGACGCCGGCTTGCCGGCCGGCCGCGCCGCCCGGGCGCCCTGCTGGGGGTCGCTCTCGACGTACACCTTCACGCCCCATTCCACGCGCCCCTCCAGCCGGTCGAGGGTGCGGCGGAAGTACTCCTCCCGTTCCTCCATCATCACGCGGACGCCGCTGTCGTCCCGGAAGACGGTCGCGAGCCGGAGCGGCAGCGGCGTGGTGACGGCGGTGAGCGCGTCGATGACCTGCTGGTGGGCGCGGGCGGTCGCGGCCAGCCAGTCCAGGTCCTCCAGATGGGCCCGCAGCGCCTCCTCGGAGAAGTCCGCCTCGGGCACATGGCTGACGACGGCGACCAGCCCGCGGTGGTTCAGCACTCTGGGCGGATCACCCGAGACCCCCGTCAGCTGGGCCTGGAGGGCCGCGCCGAAGGGACGGCAGACGGCGTAGACGTACCGCAGTCCGGTCATGGTGCCTCCTCCGGTGCGCGGCCCGACTCCAGTTCCGCCAGGCGTGCGCGCAACTCGGCGTTCTCCCGGGCGAGTTCCTTGTTCCTGGCGTTCGAGGAGAGCGCCGGGTCGCTCTCCCACCAGTCGATGCCCATCTCCTTGGCCTTGTCGACCGAGGCGACGACGAGCCGCAGCTTGATGGTGAGCAGCTCGATGTCGAGCAGGTTGATCCTGATGTCGCCCGCGATGACGACGCCCTTGTCGAGCACCCGCTCCAGGATGTCGGCGAGGTTGGCGCCCTGTCCCTGGCCATAGGGCTCGGGCAGTCGGCCGGGGGTCGTCATCGGCGGCTCCCCCGCCCGGCGTGCGCATCCTCGTACTCGACCTCGGCTTCCTCCTCGGGCTCCTCCGCACAGGCGTCGCCCTCCTCGTAGACGTCGCCCTCCTCGGCGTACGCGTCGCCCTCCTCGGCGTACGCGTCGCCCTCCTCGGCGTACACGTCGCCCTCCTCGGCGTACGGGACCTCCCCTTCCTCTTCTTCCTCCTCCTCGTAGCCCCCGTCGCCCTCGTACCGCCCGCGGGCGCCCTGCTCCCCGGCGTCCTCCCGGCTCCCGGCGTCCGCGTCCCGGCCTTCCCGTTCCCCGCCTTCCCGCTCCTGCGCGACGGCGTCCTCATGGCCGCGGACGACCTCGCCGTCGCGGATCCCGCCGCGCCGGCCGTCCCCGGCCCCTCCCTCGAGTGTGAGGTAACGGGCGAAGTTCTTCAGGTCGAGACGGGCCCGGCGGCCCTGGGAGCGCCAGAGGTTGCCGGCCCTCTCGACCAGGCCCCTGGGGTGGTACTCGACGACCAGCAGGACGCGGGTGAGGTTGTCGGCGAGCCGGTGGAAGGAGACGACGCCCCTCATGGCGCCCTTGGCGCCCTCCGCCGTCCAGGAGATCCGGTCGTCGGGGATCTGCTCGGTGGTCCTCGCCTTCCAGCCGCGGTGGGACCGGAAGGCCTTCAGCTGCCGGTCGGAGGCCGTGCCGCCGGCGCGGTGCGCGCTCCTGACGCCCTCGGCGAAGGCGCTGGAGTCCTGGTACCGCGTCCACTGGTCATAGGCGGTGCGCAGCGGCACGCCGACGTCGACGTACTCGACGACGACGGTCGGCCCGCCGCCCGTGCGTCCGCCCCTTCCGCCGCCGAGGTTCCTCAGGGCGCCGGCGACATCGTCCTTGGCGCGCGAGGCGCCGAGCTCCAGCGCGGCGCGCAGGGGGCTCTTGCCCTGGGCGAGCTTGCGGCCGACGCCGAGGGCGAGCCTGGCGAAACCGGGGCTGTTCCCCTCGGCGATGTCGTTCAGCCTGACGGTGGTCTCGCCGAGCTTGCGGCCGACGCCGACCAGCAGGCGCTGGGCCTGCGCGGCGAGGTACTCCTGCGCCTCCGCCTTGAGCCGGTCGGCGGCCTCGCCGCGCGCCACGTCGGCGAGGGGGTTGTCCTTCGTGGCCGACCGTGCCGCGGAGCCCGCCGGTCCGAGGGTCCGCGTCATCGCTCGCCGCCTCCCTTCGGTGTCCGGGAACGGGTGGTCCGCCCCGCGGTCCTCCCGGCCGCCGCGGTCTTCTTCTCCGCCGCCTTCTTCACGGGGGCCCTGCCGCCGGCCGTCCTCTTCGCGGGCGCCTTCTTCGCGGTCCTCTTCGACGCGGCCTTCTTCTCCGCCCCGCGGCCACGCGGCGCGCGCCGCTCCGCGGACTCCCGCTCCTCCTCCCGGTCCTCGCCGTCCCCGCGTTCCTCGTCGCCGTCGTAGTCGTCGTAGTCGTCGTAGTCGTAGCCGTCGCGGCTCCCGGCGTCCTTCGCCCCACGGGAACCGGGACCGCCCGTACCGATCGTTTTCGACGCCCCGCCCGCCAGCTGGTCGCGCACCCGGGAGGTACGGCTGTGGAGGCGGTCGGCGAGCGCGTCGAGCCGCCGCTCGATCACGGCGTCCGAGGCCGCCTTGCCGACGCCGCGCAGGTCCTGCCGCAGCTGGTCCCCGATCTCCCTGAGCTGCGGGTTGTCCCGCAGCTGCCGGGAGACGAGGTGCGCGACCGTCCGCGGACCCGGGTTCATCCGCCTGCCGGCGACCAGGGTGCCGACGGCGAGGGCGAGTTTCAGCTTTCTCGTGCGTCCCAGAAGGTATCCGGCCCCTACCGCGAGGCCCAGTCCCGCTCGATTCATGGTGCCGTCCCGTTGCCCGTTCCCGCGCCACCGCGCGACGCGATCTCCAGCCGGTCCAGGAGCTCGTCCTCCTGCTGGTCGAACTCCTCCTCGCTGATCTCACCGGCCTCCAGCCGCTCCTCCAGACGCGCGAGTTCGGCCCGGATCGTGGCGGGGTCGTAGTGGATCCGCTCCGCCTCCCGGAGCACCTGCTTGATGGCCCAGGCGCTGCCGCGCACCGGGGCGAACGGCAGCAGCAGCACCTCGGAGATCAGGCCCATGCCGTCATCCCGCCCCGGTACCCGCGCCGCCGGCCGCGGTGGCCGCGGGCTCGGCGGGACCCGGTTCGACGAAGCTGTACGGCGGCAGCGGTCCGTTGACGCGCACCTCCAGGTGCGGCAGGTCCCGGCGGGCCTGCTCCACGGCGGCCAAGAAGCGCTCGGCGGAGGCGCGGTCCACCAGGAACGACATGTTGGCGAGCCAGCCCGTGGACTCCGGGCCGGTGCTCACGGCCTCGGTGGCCGGTTCCAGGACGCGCCGGAGGGCGGCGGCGTCCTCGGCCTCCCGGGCCTGGACCGCGCCCGCGACCATCTCACCGAGCCGGATCTTGTCCTCGTAACTTCCCCCGCCAGCCTTGCGGTTGGCCTCGGCCAGGGCGCGGATCTCCGCGTTCTCGGCCATCACGTGGTGCAGGACGGCTTCCTCCACGTGGTTGGCCTTGACGTTGTACTCGACCCGTCCGTCCAGCGCCCGCAGACGCTCCCGGTAGTGCTCGGCGCGCTCGGCCAGCACCCCGGTGACGGCCCGGTCGTCCGGGGCGACGATGCCGAACCGCATGGGCAGCACGCAGCCGGCCGCGCCCGTCTCGCCGAGCACGTTCTGGTGGGCGAGCAGGTCCTTGCGCTTGGGACGCAGCCCCTCGGGCGCGTCGCTGACGACGGCCGCCAGCTCGCCCTCCCGCAGGATGCGCACGGGGCGCGGCGGGTCGCCGACACCGCCCATGCCCTCGGGGAGCGAGGGGTGCGTGCTCGCGGTGATGCCGTAGACGTAGGTGCTCACTCCTGCTCCTCCCTCCTGCGGGCGGACGTGGTCTTGCGGGCGCGCGGCCGGGACTCGCCCTCGCCCTCCTCACGCGCCTGCTTGAAGGCGTCGGAGATGGTCTGCGCGGCGCCGGACAGCGCCCCCTTGGACTTGCCGCGGGCGCCGGACTCGGTGACCTGTCCGACCACGTCGGGCAGGCCGGGGCTCTTGCGTGGCCCGGACTCCAGGTCGAGCCGGTTGCACGCCTCGGCGAAGCGCAGGTACGTGTCGACGCTGGCGACGACGACCCGCACGTCGATCTTGAGGATCTCGATGCCGACCAGGGAGACGCGCACGAACGCGTCGATGACGAGGCCCCGGTCCAGAACGAGTTCGAGCACGTCGTAGAGGCCGGAGCTTCCGCCTCCACCACCGGTCTGCTGTGCCGGTACGACAGTCATGCCGGCTGTTCCTCCCTTGATGTGGGTGTGGGTCCGGTCGGGCGGCCTAGCGGCCGCCGCGCCCGCGGGCGTCGGCCCGGCCGCGTTCGTAGCGGCCGGCGCGGCGGTACCCGGTGAGCAGGCCGTCGTGGTCCAGCTCCACCTGGTAAGTCGCCATCAGGCTCATGGTGTCGGGGACCCGTTCGAGTTCGAGGACCTCGACCTCCAGTGCCCAGCCCTCCTCCGTCCGCTCGAAGGACGACACGGACTCGGCGGCCATCCCGGTGAGCTCCGCGAGCTGCTCGCGCGCCTGGCGCAGCACCTCCATGGGGCTCAGCCGGCGGTCCGCCGTGCTGTGCGTGGTAGTGCCGGTGTTGTCTTCCGTCGCTTCGCGAGAGTCCTGTGTGTTGTGTGAACTCTCTTGCCTGGTCTGTGAATCGGATGTGTTCTTCGTGTTCGACATGGCCACCTCCCCCTTCGTGTGGCCGCAAGCGTGTTCGCCAAACCTCCACAGACGCGTCCGTCGGCAGGCGGTCACGGCGTGCCTGCTCAAGCGGGGTCCAGGACAGCCGCGCGGCGCGTTCAGCCGCGCAGCGCGTTCAGCCGCCGCCGGGCCGGCCCCAGGGTCCGCGCGCGGTTCGCGATCCCGGCCCAGGGGTCGGTGCGGGCCTGGTCGACGGCGTCGGCGACGGTCCAGCGGCGGGCGTGCAGGCCGGGGTCGTCGAGCTGGGACCAGGACAGCGGGGTGGCCACGGGGGCGCCCGGCAGGGCCCGGACGGTGAAGGGCGCGACCGCGGTCTGCGCGTAGGCGTTGCGCTGGACGTCCAGGTAGAGCCGTTCGCCGCGGTCCTTCTTGCGGGCGGCCGTGGTGAGCCGGTCGGGGTGGGCGGCGGCGAGCACGCCGGCCACGTCGTGGGCGAACGCCAGGACGTCGTCGTACTCCTGATGCCCCTTCAGGGGGACGACCACGTGCAGGCCGCGTGATCCGGTGGTCATCGGCGCGCAGGGCAGGCCCAGTTCGTCGAGCAGCTCGCGCAGCAGCGAGGCGGCCTCCCGCACCGGGGCGAAGTCCTCGCCGGGAGGGTCGAGGTCGAACACCAGCCGGTCGGGCCGGTCGACGGCACCGGTCCGGGACATCCAGCGGTGCAGCGTGATCGCGGCCTGGTCGACGAGGTAGAGGAGGGTGGCCGTGTCGTCGCACACCGTGTGGCACACGGTGCCGCCCTCCTTCGCCACCTCGGCCCGGGCGATCCACTCCGGGTAGTGCCCGGGGGTGTTCTTCTGCATGAACCGGGGGCCGTCCAGGCCGTCCGGGTGCCGCTCCAGCATGAGCGGGCGGTCCCGCAGGTGCGGCAGCATGAACGGGGCGACGGCCCGGTGGTAGTCGACGAGGTCGCCCTTGGTGTACGCCCCGGGCTGCCCGGCGCGCCCGTCACCGGGCAGGAGCACCTTGTCCGGGCGGTGCACCTGCACGGTGCGCCGCCCGGCCCGCACGGCGCGGGTGGCCCCGTCGCCGCTCACGGCACCACCGCCTGCTCCACCAGCAGGCGGCCGGCCGCCGCGATCGACTCGGCGTCGATGCCCGCGGCGTGCAGCTGTTCGGCCGGGGACGCCGAGCCCGGCATCGTACGGACGGCGAGCCGCACCAGGCGCGGCACGGGCCGCCCGTCGGCGAACGCGTCGAGGACCGCGTCCCCGAGGCCGCCCTCCGCGCGGTGGTCCTCCACCGTCAGCAGGCAGCCGGTCTCCTCGGCGGCCTGCCGCAGCGTGGCTTGGTCGACGGGTTTGACGGAGTACAGGTCGATCACGCGCACCGGGATGCCCTCGCGGCCGAGCGCGTCGGCGGCGGCCAGCGCCTCGGGCACGGTGGCCCCGGCCGCGACGAGGGTCATGCGGTCCTCGCCGGAGGAGCGCAGCACCTTGCTCCCGCCGATCGGGAACTCCTCGTCGGGCCCGTAGATCACCTCGCTCCCGCCGCGCGAGGTGCGCAGGTAGCGGATCCCGTCCAGATCGGCCATGGCGGCGACGAGCCGGGCGGTCTGGTGGGCGTCGCACGGGTACAGCACGGTCGAGCCGTGGATCGCCCGCATCATCGCCAGGTCCTCCAGGCCCATCTGGCTGGGCCCGTCCTGGCCGATGGCGACGCCCGCGTGGGAGCCGACGAGGTTGATGCCGGAGCCGCTGACGGCGGCCATGCGCACGAAGTCGTACGCCCGCGTCAGGAAGGCCGCGAAGGTGGAGGCGTACGGCACCCAGCCGCGTGCCGCTACGCCCACCGCGGTGGCGACCATCTGCTGCTCGGCGATGTAGCACTCGACGTAGCGGTCGGGGTGCTCCTTGGCGAAGAACTCGGCGCGGGTGGAGTCGCCCACCTCGCCGTCGAGGGCGACGACGTCACCGCGCGCGGTGCCGAGCGCGGCCAGCGCCTTGCCGTAGGCGTCGCGGGTGGCGACCTTCTCGCCCATGTCCCAGCGGGGCAGCTCGGCGCGCCGGGGCTCCACCGTGCGCGGGGCGCGCGCGGCCGGCGGCTCGTGCACCTGGACCCGGATGCCGCGGGGGCCGCCGAGCGCGGCGATCGCCTCGTCGGCGTCGGGCAGCGGCTTGCCGTGCAGGCCCTCGCGGTCCTCGACCCCTTCGACGCCCTTGCCCTTGAGGGTGCGGGCGAGGATCGCGGTGGGCTGGCCGCGGGTGGACAGGGCCTCGCCGTAGGCGCGGTCGACGGCGTCCACGTCGTGGCCGTCGACCTCGACGGTGTGCCAGCCGAACGCCTGGAAGCGGCGCGCGTAGGCGTCGAGGTCGTGGCCGAGCCGGGTCGGTCCGCGCTGGCCGAGCCGGTTGACGTCGACGATCGCGACGAGGTTGTCGAGGTTCTCGAACGCGGCGGCCTCGGCGGCCTCCCACACCGACCCCTCGGCCAGCTCGCTGTCGCCGCACAGCACCCACACCCGGTGGTCCGTGCGGTCCAGCCGTTTGCCGGCCAGGGCGATGCCGACGCCGACCGGCAGGCCCTGCCCGAGCGAACCGGTGGCCGTCTCGACCCACGGCAGCCGCTGCGGCGTGGGGTGGCCCTCCAGACGGCTGCCCAGCTTGCGGAAGGTGAGCAGCTCCTCGTCGTCGATGGCGCCGGCCGCCTTGTAGGCGGCGTACAGCAGGGGTGAGGCGTGCCCTTTGGAGAGGACGAGGCGGTCGTTGCCGGGGTGGGCGGGGCGGGCGAAGTCGTAGCGGAGGTGGTTCGCGAGGAGGACGGCCATCAGGTCGGCGGCGGACATCGACGAGGTCGGATGCCCGGAGCCCGCGGCGGCGGACGCGCGCACGCTGTCCACGCGCAACTGCTGTCCGAGTTCGACGAGTTCACCGGTGTTCATGAGTCTCCTTCCGCAGGGCGTCGGACCGTTCGACGGGACCGGGCGCGGGATCGTCGCCGGCGGCGGCCGGTTCCGTCCGCCGGGTCGCGTGGTCGCGGGGGTACAGCGCCTTGGGCGGCCCGCGGAAGCCGTGGGCGTGCCCGGCGGCGCGGGGGACGGGCGGCGGCCCGTCGGCGCTGCCGGGGGCGAGCACCGGCCGGCCGTGACGGAGGGTGCCGTCGTCACTCCCGGGGCCGGTGTGGTGCGCGGCGCACCCGCCGGGACCGGTCCGGCCGGCCCCGCCCGGTCCCGGCCGCACGCGCGGCGGCGCGCCGGGCGGGGAGGGGGTGATCCGGCGCGGTTCGCGCGTCCCGGCGGCGTTCCGGGGCAGCGGGTGGAGGAAGCGGCCGGCGGCATCCGGCCGGGCGATGCCGGCTTGGCGCCGGGTGGACCGGGACGGGGCGCGGGCCGTCCGGTACCCGGCGAAACCGGCACCGACGATCGCGATGCGGGGTCGGCTCACGCTCTCGCCTCCGGGCTGTCGCGTACCTCGTGGGCCTTCCACGTCCCCCTGACCAGGGCACCCAAACGTCGGCCGGCCCCGTACCGGTCCCCACCGGCGGTTTCCGGACCGGCCCGCGGGTAACCCGGAGCCGGAACCACCCCCACGTCCCCGGAGGCGACCCCCTCATGCCCGAGTACGGCTACTTCCTCTCCTGCGAGCAGTACGGGCCCGCCGAGCTGATCGAGCAGGCGCGCATGGCCGAGCAGGCCGGTTTCCAGGCGCTGTGGATCTCGGACCACTACCACCCGTGGAACGACGCGCAGGGGCAGAGCCCGTTCGTGTGGTCGGTGATCGGCGCGCTCTCCGAGGCGGTGTCGCTGCCGATCGAGACGGCGGTGACCTGCCCGACCGTGCGGATCCACCCGGCGGTGGTGGCGCAGGCCGCGGCGACCAGCGCGGTGATGACGAACGGCCGCTTCCGGCTCGGCGTCGGCAGCGGCGAGGCCCTCAACGAGCACATCGTCGGCCACACCTGGCCGCCCGCGCACGTGCGGCTGGAGATGCTGGAGGAGGCCGTCCAGATCATGCGCCGCCTGTTCACCGGCGAGGAGGTGAACCACCACGGCCCGCACTACACGGTGGAGAACGCCCGCCTGTACACCGTCCCGGACCAGCCCGTGCCCATCGACGTCTCCGGTTTCGGGCCCGCGGCGACGGCGCTGGCGTCCCGGATCGGCGACGGCTACATCACGATGATGCCGGACACCTCGATGGTGGAGCGGTACCGCGAGGGCGGGGGCGGCGGGAAGCTGGTCAGCGGCGGCACCAAGGTCTGCTACGACACCGACAGGGACGCGGCGGTGCGGACCGTGCACCGGTTGTGGGCGAACGAGCTGCTGCCCGGTGAACTGGGCCAGGTCCTGCCCTCCCCCAGGCACTTCGAGCAGGCGCAGACCCTGGTCACCGAGGACATGGTGCGCGAGAACCGGGTGTGCGGCGACGACGTGGACGAGCACGTGACGGAGCTGAAGCGGTTCGCCGACGCGGGATTCGACCGGATCTACGTCAACCAGATCGGCCCCGACGTGCGCGGCTTCTTCGACTTCTACCGCACGAAGGTGCTGCCGCAGCTGCGGCAGGAGACCTGAGGCGGCGGGCCGTCCCGGCGGCCGGGCTCCGGGGTCCCGGCCGCCGCGGCCCGTCGCGCCGGCCCGCCACGCCCCCGCCGGTCACCATCGGCCACCGCGCGCGACACCCGGGTCGGAACCGCGCGCGACACCCGGGTCGGACCGGTACGCGCAACGCCCCGCGCGACACCCCCGCGGCGCGTGGGTACCTGCTCCAACTAGGCTCACCCGTATGGAGATTCTCGGAGCGACGCTGCGCGTCTGCGTCGACGACCTGGAGAAAGCGATCCCCTTCTACGAGCGTCTCGCCGGCGGCAGAGCCCTGCGCTTCGAGCGCGGCGGCGTCCAGGTGGCCGCGGTGGGCTGCTTCCTGCTGATGAGCGGACCGGAGTCCGAGCTGGAGGTACTGCGCAAGGTCGCCGCGACGATCGCCGTGACGGACGTCGAGGACGCCCACCGCACTCTCGCCGGACTGGGCGCGGACATCATCGCCGGCCCGGTCGCGACCCCGGCGGGCCGCAATCTGATCGCCAGGCACCCCGACGGGGCGGTGTACGAGTACGTCGACCGCCGCGCCTGACCCCACCGGGTGATCGTCCGTGACCGTGGAGCGCAGGTCGCGGACCCGCTCACGGGGAGGGGCGGCCGGAAGTCTCCGTCCGGGCGGTGAGGGCCCACCGCTGGTGGTCGCGCCAGGCCCCGTCGACGTGGAGCATCTCCGGGGAGAAGCCCTCCAGCCGGAACCCGCAGGCGCGGGCCAGCGCGATCGACGCGGCGTTGCCCGGCTGGACGTTGATCTCCAGCCGGTGCAGCCCCATCGGCCCGAACGCGTACCGCACGACGAGGCCGAGCCCCTCCCGCATCAGCCCGCGCCCCGCCGCGTGCGCGAAGGCGCCGTAGCCCAGGGCCCCGCTGAGGAAGCCGCCGCGGACGATGTTGTTGATGTTGACGAAACCGGCGAGGGAACCGTCGTCCTTCTCGCACACCAGGAACCCGGCCCTGGCCGGGTCCTCGATCAGCCGGCCCGCGTAGACCGCGTACGCCTCGGCGCTGTCCGGCGGGAAGAGCCAGGGGCGGTGCAGGTCCCTGCTCTCCCGCGCCCGGGCGGTGAACTCGGCGCCGTCCTCGCGGGTGAGGGGGCGTACACCCACGCGGGGACCTTCGGCGAGGTACGGGGAAGCGTGGTGGGGCACGGCGCCAGCTTACGACGCCCGCCCGCGGGCCACCCCCCGGTCACCGGCGGCCCGGTCGCCCCGGTGTCCCCTGGCCGCCCGTCCGGGCCGGCCCCACCGGTGGCCGGATCGGTGGGACCGCCGCCGTCGCCCGAGAGCCCCCGGCGGCGGCCCGGTACCGTGCCGGCTCAGCGCAGCGCCGGTTCGCCGAGCGTCAGCGTGCCGGCGTCGGCGTCGAGTTCGGCCGCCACCCCGAAGGGGATCGTCAGCGCCCCCTCGCAGTGACCGAAGCCGAACTCCTCCACCACCGGCACCCCGAGGCCGCCGAGCCGGTCGGCGAACAGCGGGCGCAGCCGCTCGTAGGGCCCGCACCGCTCCCAGGACCCGAGCAGCACCCCGCAAACCCCGTCCAGCCAGCCGGCGCGCAGCAGCTGGGTGAGGCAGCGGTCCAGCCGGTACGTCTCCTCCCCCACGTCCTCCAGGCACAGCAGCCCGCCGCGCGCGCGGGGCCGGGCGTGCGGGGTGCCCCGTTCGGCGGCGAGCAGGGACAGGCAGCCGCCGAGCGTGACGCCCCGCGCCCGCCCGGACACCAGGGGCGTTCCGCCGGAGGCGATCGTGCGGACCTCTTCCGGGGCGAACAGCGTGGCCTTCAGGTGCTCCTGCGCCCGCGCGTTCTTGAGGAAGTCCACGCCCGCCGTCATCGGCCCGTGCAGCGTGACCAGCCCCAGCCGGGTGGCGAACGCCTCGTGCAGCGCCGTGATGTCGCTGAAGCCGACGAACACCTTCGGCCCGGCCGCCCGCATCGCCTCCCAGTCGAGCAGGTCGGCGATCCGCTGCGCTCCGTACCCGCCGCGGGCGCACAGCACCGCGTCGACGGACGGGTCGCACCAGGCGGCCTGGAGGTCGGCGGCCCGGTCCGCGTCCGTGCCCGCCAGGTAGCCGAACGTGCCGTGCCGGTCGAGGACATGGGGCGCCACGACCGGGTCGAGGTCCCAGCCGCGCAGCACGTCGAGCCCGGCCTGGAGCCGCTCCTCGGGCACCGGCCCGCTGGGCGCGACGACGGCCACCCGGGCGCCGGGGGCGAGCCGGGCCGGACGCAGCAGGGGTTCCATGGACGTCACCCGGTCAGCTCCAGCACCGGGATCCCCTTCGGCTCCAGGCCGAAGACCTGCGCGTACAGCGACAGTTCCGCCTCCAGGGCCCGCACCATCGTCTCCGCCCGCCGGAAGCCGTGCCCCTCGCCCTCGAAGGCGAGGTAGGCGTGCGGCACCCCGCGGCCCGCCATCCGGGCCAGGAAGCGCTCGCACTGCACGGGCGGGCAGATCACGTCGTCCAGGCCCTGGAGCAGCAGGAACGGGACGGTGATCCGGTCGGCGTGCTCGGCGGGCGACCGCTGCGCGTACCGCTCGGGCACCTCGGCGTACGGCCCGATCAGCGTCTCCAGGTACCGCGACTCGAAGTCGTGGGTCTCCCCCGTCCCCCAGCCGGCCAGGTCCAGGATCGGGTAGAGGATCGTGCCGCAGGCGTAGACGTCGGTGCCGGCGAGCGAGGCGGCGGCGGTCCAGCCGCCCGCGCTGCCGCCGCGCACGGCGAGCCGGTCCCGGTCGGCGGTGCCCTCGTCGGCCAGGGCGCGGGCGACGGCGGCGCAGTCCTCGACGTCGACGACGCCCCACCGCTCGCGCAGCCGGTTGCGGTACTCCCGCCCGTACCCGGTGGAGCCGCCGTAGTTGACCTCGGCGACGCCGATGCCGCGCGAGGTGAAGTAGGCGATCTCCAGGTCGAGGACGAGCGGGGCCCGGCTGGTGGGCCCGCCGTGCGCCCAGACGACGTAGGGCGGCAGCTCGCCGTCGGGGGCGGCGCACTCGGGGTGGTGCGGCGGGTAGACGTGCGCGTGGATCTCACGCCCGTCCGGGCCGGTGAAGGTACGGACCTGGGGCCGGGGGTGGTAGGCGGGGTCCACGGTGTCGTGGTGGGCGGCACCGATCACGCGGGCGCGGCCCGTCCGCGTGTCCAGTTCGATCACCTCGTAGCCGCTGTGCGGGCCCGCCCCCACGGCCACCACCCGCTCGCCGAGCACGGCGAGCGAGGGCTCGAACTCGGTCCAGGGGCCCACCGCGTCGGCGATCTCGCCGGTCTCCGGATCGAGCACGCCGAGGGCGGGGGCGCCGCGGCCGTGCAGGACGGCGATCAGGCCGCCCTCCAGCGGGGCGAACCAGCGCCGGCCCAGCTTCCACAGCGGCCCGCCGAACTCCTCCGCGCGCGGGCACAGTGGCCTGCCGTCGCGGTAGAGGTTCCACCAGCCGGTGCGGTCGCTCGCGTACAGCAGGGAGCCGTCGGGCGCCCAGTCCACCTGGGCGATCGACTCCTCGGGTCCGCCGGCCACGGTCCGGGGCGAGTGGAAGGTGCCGTCGGGGGCGAGGTCGGCGAGGACCAGTTCGGTGCCGTCCCACGGCATGCGCGGGTGGTCCCAGGCGAGCCAGGCGGCACGCCGCCCGTCGGGCGAGAGGCGGGGCCCGGTGACGAACCGGTGCCGCTCCCCGGTGAGTTCCCGCACCGCGCCCCGGTCTCCGGCCGCCGAGCCGTCCAGCGGCACCGCGGCGAGGACCCGGCGCACGTCGGCGGGCCCGTCACCGGTGAACTCCTCCAGGACGCACCACACCTCACCCCGTTCCGGGATGAGCTGCGGCTCCGCCCAGCGCAGTCCGCCACCGACCGGGGAGAGGGGGGTCAGCGGGCGCGGCTCGCCCGCACCCGGCCGGAAGGCGTACAGCCGCTGATCGGCGAAGTGCGCGAACACCACCAGCGGGCCCCCGCCGTCCACGGCCGCGGCCCAGGGCCGGCCGCCGTACTCGACGACCCGGCTGCGTACGTTCCACGGCGCCGGCAGCACCGTCTCCTCGGTTCCGTCGGCGCGCCTGCGCACCAGTGCGCGCCGCCCGCCCTCCGCGGGCCGCGGCTCGGTCCACCACACCTCGTCGCCGACGAAGCCCACGTCCTCCGGGCGCCCGTCGTGCGCGGCGGCGAGCGCCGCGTCCACGGGCGAGGGCCACGATCCGTACGCCAAGGTCTGCACGCTGTCCCCTTCTCTCGGACTCTCGGGTTCTCGGATCTCTCAGGCCGTGCGCAGGAAGCGGTCCAGGACGCGGACGCCGAAGTGGAGCGCCTCGACGGGGACGCGTTCGTCGACGCCGTGGAAGAGGGCCTGGTAGTCGAAGCCCTCCGGCAGCCTCAGCGGCGCGAAGCCGTAACCGGTGATGCCCAGCCGCGAGAACTGCTTGGCGTCCGTGCCGCCCGACATGCAGTACGGCACCACGTGCCCCTCGGGGGCGAACGCCTCGACGGCGGCCCGCATCCGCGCGAACGTCGGCGAGTCCACCGGTGCCTGGAGTGCGACCTCGCGATGGGCGAACTCCCAGTCCACGTCCGGCCCGGTGAGCCGGTCGAGCGTGGCGCGGAACTCCTCCTCGGTGCCGTACAGGAAACGCCCGTCGACATGGGCGACGGCCGCTCCCGGGACCACGTTCACCTTGTAACCGGCTTCCAGCATGGTGGGGTTGGCGCTGTTGCGGACGGTGGCCTCGACCAGGCTCGCGGCGGGCCCGAGCTTGTCCAGCAGGGTGTCCACGTCGCTCAGGTCGGCCTCGATGCCGTACAGGGCGGCCAGTTCGGTGAGGGCGGCGCGCACGGTCGGGGTCAGGCGCGGCGGCCATGCGTGCCCGCCGATCCGGGTGACGGCCGCGGCGAGCCGGGTGACGGCGTTCTCCCGGTTCACCTTGGATCCGTGTCCGGCCCGGCCGCGCGCGGTCAGCCTCAGCCATGCGGTGCCGCGCTCCCCGGCCGCGATCGGGTAGAGCTGCCGCCCGGCGCCGTCGTGGAAGGTGAAGGCGCCCGACTCGCCCACGCCTTCCGTGCAGCCCTCGAACAGCGCGGCGTGCCGGTCGGCGAGGAAACCGGAGCCGTCCTCGGCGCTGGCCTCCTCGTCCGCGGTGAACGCGATCACCACGTCCCGCCGGGGCCGTACGCCCTGCCGGGCCCAGGCCCGCACCACGGCGAGGATCATCGCGTCCGTGTTCTTCATGTCGACCGCGCCGCGCCCCCACACGATCCCGTCGCGGACCTCCCCGGAGAACGGGTGCACGCTCCAGTCGGCGGCCTCGGCGGGCACCACGTCGAGGTGGCCGTGGAGGAGCAGCGCGCCGGCCGCGGGGTCGGTGCCCTCGATGCGGGCGACGACGTTGGTCCGGCCCTTGGTCCGCTCCAGCAGGACGGGGTCGATCCCCGCCTCCGCGAGCCGCGCGGCGGCGTACTCGGCGGCGGGCCGCTCCCGGCAGTCGCCGCCGCCCCGGTTGGCGGTGTCGATCCGGATGAGGTCGGAGGTGAACGTGACGACCTCGTCGAGGGCCCGCTCGTCCGGCCGGTCAGCCATACTGCTCCTCCACCGCCGCCGAGACGATCGTGGTGAGCGCCTTGAACGTCCGGATCGCCTCGTACATGGTCCCGTGCGTGTACGCCGCCTTCCGCTCCCCGGTGCGTTCCACCCCCGGCACGACCGTCGCGGCCATCGCCAGGTGCTCGGCGTCGAACTCCACCGCGACGGTGTACGGCCCGCCGCGCACCGGTTCGTGACGCACCGCCAGCGACGCCGCCTCCTCGGCCGCCGCCCGGATCTCGGCGGCGGTCCGCGCGGGCGTCCGGCACACGGCCGCGTACCGCGACACGTGGTCCTTCACGGCGACCTTCAGCGCCTCGGGCGCGTACCCGAGCGCCTCCTCGCAGGCCACGTCGTCGCCGGTGACGAGCACCACCGGGACGCCGTACTCGGCGACGACGCGCGCGTTGAGCAGTCCCTCGCCGGCCCGTACGCCGTTCAGCCACACCCCGGTGATGGAGTTGGCGAGGTAGGTGTGGGCGAGGACGCCCTCCATGCCGGCGCCCGCGTGGTAGCCGACGAAGGCGACGCCGTCCACGTCGCCGTGCTGCACGCCCTCCACCATCGACAGGGACTTGTGCCGTCCGGTGAGCATCTGCGCCCGCTCGTCGAGCCGTTCCAGCAGCAGGTTGCGCATGGTCCAGTGGGCCTCGTTGACGAGCACCTCGTCCGCGCCCCCGTCGAAGAAGCCCCGCACGGCGGCGTCGACGTCGGAGGTGAACATCGACCGGCACCGCTCCCACTGGGGCGTCCCGGGCAGCACGTCGGCCGGCCAGGTGACGCCCGTCGCGCCCTCCATGTCGGCGCTGATGAGGATCTTCATGCCCGGCTCCGTCCTCCCTCGCACGGCAACGGTGCCGCCAATGTAGCCGCTGGTCCGGTATCCGATCACCGGGGCGGCGGTGTGTTTCCGGCGGCCGTGCGCGAAAGCCCGCTGCCCGTGACGGCGTGCGGGGCGCGAGAGCGGATCCGTCCGTCCACGGGCCGGCGCGGGCCTTCCGCCGCCCGGGGCGGTGCGGGCACTCCTGCCCGGGGACCGGCCGCGGACGGGTGCGGCGGTACCACCCGGGCGGGGCCCGCCCCCTTCGTCATGCCCGGCGTGTGCCCGCCGGGGCGCGCCCGGTCAGGCCCCGGCGGCCTCCTCCCCGTCGTCCTCCGGGTCCGCCTGCCCGTCCGGCCGGCGCAGGCGCACCTCGACGTGGCCGTCGACGACGCGGGTGTCGAAGGCGGGCTGGGGCGCCGTGGCGGGCCCGCGCACGTTCCAGCCGTCGGAGAGCCGGAAGACGCTGCCGTGCCAGGGACACGTGACGCATCCGTCGGAGATCGTTCCCTCGGACAGCGGGCCCGCGAGGTGACTGCACCGCTCGGCCAGGGCGTGGACCGTGCCGCCGGTCTCGCGGACCACCAGCACCGGCACGTCGTCCACGCTGCGCCGTACGGGACGGCCCGCCGGGAACTCGTCCACGCCCCCGATGCGGTGCCAGCCGTCCGTGACGACTTGCGGGACCTCCTCGGCGTGGTTGGCGCCGGCCGCCTGGTGGTAGGACAGGTGCCCGCCGAGCGCGCCGCCGACGCCGACCGCGGTCAGCCCCAGGTACCCGAGGACCCGGCCGGCCGCCGTACGGCCCTTGGCGCGGCAGGCGAGGGAGGCCGCGTACAGGGCGACGGCGGTCGTGTTGGACAGCGCGTGGACCAGTCCGACGCGCAACTGCCGGCGGTGCAGATCCGCCCAGTCGACGGCTCCGGCGAGCGCGGCGGGCGCGGCGGCGGCCAGCCCGACGCCGATCAGCAGCTCCGCTTCCCGGGAGCGGCCGGGCCGCAGGTCCAGGACCCCCGCGGACAGCCAGCTCCCGATCGGCACCTGCACCATCAGCGGGTGCACCGGATGCCCCACCCACTTGCCGTGGAGCAGGTCCCGGCCGCCGCCCAGCGGCAGGGCCCGCACCCCCGTGCGCAGTGCGTCGATCACCGGATCGGCCCATGGCCGGTTCTCCAGGCGTTCCATCAGCCACAGGGCCCGGTTCCGCCGCGTGCCGCGGCGACGTGACGTTGTACGGTCCATGAGCGGCCGGGTCCCCACGCGGCGCCGACGGCAAACGGGGCGGGTCCGGCCGTACCGGACCGCGTGAGGAGCGGTGCCGGGACGGGTCAGTCCTCGTGCCCGAGCTGGAGGTCGCGTTCGGTGCGTCCGCCTCCGGCCACCTGGAGCACGGTGGCGACGGGCGGGTAGCCGGCCGCGATCACGGTGTACTCGCCGGAGGACAGGTCGACGAACCGGAAGGTGCCGTCGGGGCCGGTGGTGAGCGTGTCGACGACGTTGCCGGCCGCGTCGAGCAGGGTCACCCGCGCGTCCTCCACGGGCCGTCCGTCACCGGCCCGCACGGTGCCGCGCAGCACGGCGCCGCCCGCGAGCTCGACGTCCTGCCGGGTCTCCCGGGCGGCCTGGACGGTGACGGGGAGGGCGGCCGGGCGGAAGGCGGGTGCGCTGGCGGCGAGGGTGTACTCGCCGGCCACCAGCTCGGTGATGACGTAGCCGCCCTCACGGCCGCTGCGGGTGCTGGCGACGACCTCGCCGTGCACGTTGGTGAGGGTGACGGCGGCATCCCGCACGGGGGTGCCGTCGGCGGTGAGGACGGTGCCGGCCAGGCGTCCGGCGCCGCCGAGGACGACGTCCAGCTCGACGGGGCGTTCGCCGACGGTCACGGAGACCGCCTGCGGCTGGTGGCCGCCGGCCGCGGCGATCAGGACGTACGGCCCCGGGCCCGGCGTGCCCAGCGCGTACCGGCCGTCGTCGCCGCTGGCGCCCCGGCCGACCTGCTGCCCGGCGACGTCGATGAGGGTGAGTGCCGCGCGGGGCACGACGGTGCCGTCGGGGTGCTGCACCGTGCCGCAGACGGGGGTGCCGGCGGCGTGGGGGGAGCGGGCCCGGGGGATCGGGCCGGCCGGCTGTGGCGCGGCCCGCGTCTCGGTGGCGGGGGCGTGGTGGGGCGCGGTGCTGTTCACCAGGGGGGTCTCCTTGAGGAAGAGGGCGAGGAGCAGGCCGAGGACGAGGACCGGCACCAGGTAGAGGAAGATCCGGGGCATCGCGTCGGCGTACGCCTGGATGTAGGCGTCGCGCAGCCGCGGGGGCAGTGCGTGGACGAGCTGCGGGGTGAGGGACTCGGCGGCGGGCAGCCCGGCGCCGGCCCCGGCGGGGAGCCGGTCGGCGAGGGCGTCGGTGAGCCGGTCGGCGAAGAGGGTCCCGAAGATCGCGGCGCCGACGCTGCCGCCGATCTGCCGGAAGTAGTTGTTGGCGCTGGTGGCGGTGCCCAGGTCGGCGTGGCGTACGGAGTTCTGCACGGCGAGGACGAGAACGGGCATCACCATGCCGATGCCGGCGCCGAGGACGGCCGTCCAGACGCTGTAGTGCAGGCGGGGCGTGTCGGTGTCGAGCCGGGACAGCAGCCACATGCCGACGACGCAGAGCGCGCCGCCGAGGACGGGGTGGGCGCGGTAGCGCCCGGTGCGGCTGACGAGCTGCCCGGAGACGATCGAGGCGCCGACGATGCCGCCCGTCATCGGCAGCATCAGCAGGCCGGACTCGGTGGCGGAGGCGCCGTCGACCATCTGCAGGAAGGTCGGCAGGTAGCCGGCGGCCCCGAACAGGGCGATGCCGACGACGAGGCCGACCAGGCCGGTGATGGTGAAGATCGGGTCGCGGAACAGGCGCAGCGGGATGAGGGGTTCGGCGGCGAAGCGCTCGGCGGCCAGGAAGAGGACGGTGGCCGCCAGCGCGCCGGCGGCCAGGCCGAGGATGACGCGCGAGTCCCAGGCGTACTCGGTGCCGCCCCAACTGGTCAGCAGCACCAGGCAGGTGGAGGCGGCGGCCAGCAGCAGCGAGCCGAGGACGTCCAGGCGGGGCTTGCCTTGCGGTTTCGGCAGTTTCAGGACGACGGCGACGACGGCCATGGTCACCAGGCCGAACGGCACGTTGATGTAGAAGCACCACCGCCAGGAGAGGTGGTCGGTGAAGTAGCCGCCGAGCAGCGGGCCGGCGACGGAGGCCAGCCCGAAGGCGGCGCCGATCAGACCCATGAACCGGCCCCGCTCCCGCGGCGGCACGATGTCCGCGATGATCGCCTGGACGCCGATCATCAGGCCGCCCGCGCCGGCGCCCTGCACCGCGCGGAAGGCGATGAGCTGGTCCATGGTCTGCGCCCGGCCCGCGAGCGCGGAGCCGACGACGAAGACGAGGAGGGCGAACTGGAAGACGCCCTTGCGGCCCCAGAGATCACCGAGCTTGCCGTAGATCGGCAGTCCGACGGTGGAGGTGAGCAGGTAGGCGGTGATCGCCCAGGACATCTTGTCCAGGCCGTGCAGCTCACCGACGATCTTCGGGAGCGCGGTGGCGACGATCATCTGCTCCAGGGCGGCGAGCAGCAGCGCCGGCATCAGCCCGCAGAAGACCAGCCGGACCCGGCGCGGACCGAGCGGGGGGGCCTGCGCCGGCTCCGGGGCCCCGGTCGTGAAAGGCGCGGCGACCGGTTCGTCCCGCACCGGAGTCGTCCCGGCCACGTGTGGCTCCCCTCGTCGCACTTGCGCACATGTCCCGCGTGGAGGGGCAACTGCGAACAAGTGCGACGAGTTACGGCGCACGCCGGCGCACGCGCGGGGATCACTCGAACCGGTGAGGGCGCCAACGCGCCCCCGAAAAATACCTTTTGGCTACTTCTCCACCTCGGCGGCGAGCCTGGCCAGCAGCGCGTCGTAGATGCGGCCGAGCCCCTTGGGGGCGAAGGTCTTCTCGAAGAAGCCGCCGATGCCGCCGGCGCCCTTCCAGGTGGTGGTGACGACGACCCGGGACCTGCCCTCGCCGGCCGGGGTGACCCGCCAGGTGGTGACCATGGAGGAGTTGCGGTCCTTCTCGACGAGCTCGCCGTCGGTCGGCTCGGTGACCTCCAGCAGGCAGTCGCGGACGCGCTTGCTGGTGGCCTGGAGCTTCCAGTGGACGAGGGTGCCCTCGCCGTCGCCGCCCTCGCGGACCTCGTACTCGCTGAACTGCTCGGGCAGCAGCTTCGCGCGCGTGCCGCTGTAGTCGGCGAGGGTGTCGAACACCGTCTCCGCGTCCGCGGCGACGATCCGCTCCGTCGTGGCCTCGACCTGCGCCATCGGGTTCCTCCAGGAGGTGGTTCTCAGGGTCGGGGCAAGCCAACCATCCCGGCCTCCGGCCGCCAAATCGGGGCGTTCGGACCCGGCTTGGCGGCACACCCCCGCACGACCGGGGGACAAGTGCCCCGGCTCGGCCCCGGTGCCGCCGAGCGGCGTTGCGAGACCCTCGTCGTGGACGGTACCGCCGTGCCCGGGATCCGCTGCGCCGGGCGGCCGGTGGGCCGGCCCCGCCTCACCGCCGCCCGGGGATCCGCGCCAGCGCCCGTACCGCCGCCTCGGCCAGGGCCGGGTGGGCGAGGGCCTCGTCGAGGACGGGCCGGGCACGGGGGTCGCCGAGCGTCCCGAGGCCCTCGACGCAGGCGAGGGCCACCCGGCGGTAGGGGTCGTGCGGGCGCAGCCGCCGCCGCAGCGTGGTGATCAGCGCGGGCACCGCCTCCGGGGCGCGCAGTTCGACCAGGAGGCGGACCGGGTGGAGGGCGTAGGCGACGCGCAGTTCGTTGGTGGCGAGCGCGGCGGCGGCCCGGGCGGTGCGCGGGTCGCCGAGGCGGGCGAGGGCGTGGGCGGCGGAGGCGCAGCGCGGCGGGTCGCGGTGGTTGAGCAGCAGCACCAGGGCCTCGAAGGCCCGCCGGTCCCCCGCCAGCCCCAGCCGGAACGCGGCCAGTTCCCGGGCCCACAAGGGCTGTCCGGGCTCGGTGAGGACGGCCGCCAGTTCGTCGCGGTCCCCGGTCGCCGCGAGGCGTTCGTACGCCGCCGTGCCCCCGGACTCGGCCCGCAGACGCTCCGTCACCGATCGCAACTCTTCGTCCATGGCACCGAGATTAGGGGGGCCGGCCGCCGGGGGCGCACATCGCGGACGCATCCCGCCAAGGACGGGGGCTGGCGCGCTCGTTACCGGGCGGTTAAGCTCAGACGAGCGAGTCATCCACTCGCGACGCTCCTCGCGGCGGTCTGGTGACGCGGCCGCCACGCGGGGACTCCACCCCCGCCGTCAGGCGGTGGGGGACGTCGGCCCGGTACCTCGGGTACCGCAGTACGGCTCGGCCTCGGGACAGGGCCGGCCGGTCCGGCCGCCGCGCGCGGGCGTGCGCACGCCCCGCCCGACGGCACCGGGCGCGTGCGTTCGCAGCCCGGCGGCACCGCACTCCTCCCGCACGACGCACCCGGTGCGCCCGTCGGCGCACCCGGAGGCGTCCTCCCGTCGTCACCCCTCATTCCTGGAGTCCGCGATGGCCTCTCCCCTGTCCGACACCCCCCTGTCCCCGCTCCGGACCGTCGCCGTCGTCGGCCTCGGCACCATGGGCACCGGCATCGCCGAGGTCCTGGCCGGTGCCGGCCGCGACGTCGTCGGCATCGACATCGGCGAAGCCCAGACCGCGCGGGCCCTCGCCGCGCTGGAGGCCGCCACCGCCCGCGCCGTCGCCCGCGGACGGCTGACCGAGCGGGAGCGCGCGGACGCCCTCGCCCGGGTGCGCACCTCGACCGACCTGCGGGCGGCGGCCGACGCCGACCTGGTGATCGAGGTGGCGCCGGAGTCGTACGAGGTCAAGCAGCAGATATTCCGGGAACTGGACGGCGTCGTGCGGCCGGACACCATCCTCGCGACCGGCACCAACGCCCTGTCCGTCACGCGCCTGGCCGCCGACTCGGCCCGCCCCGAACGGGTGCTGGGCCTGCACTTCTTCAATCCCGCCCCGGCGATGAAACTGGTGGAGGTCGTCTCGTCCGTGCTGACGGCGCCCGCGGCCGTCTCGGCGGTCACCGATCTCGCCCTGGAACTGGGCAAGGAGCCCGTCGCGGTCGGCGACCGGCCCGGTTTCGTCGCCGACGGGCTGCTGTTCGGCTACCTCAACCAGGCCGCGGCGATGTACGAGGCGAAGTACGCCTCCCGCGAGGACATCGACGCCGCGATGCGGCTGGGCTGCGGGCTGCCGATGGGTCCGCTCGCCCTGCTCGACCTCATCGGCATCGACACCGCGCGCACCGTCCTGGAGGCCATGTACGCCGCCTCCCGCGACCGGCTGCACGCCCCGGCCCCGATCCTGCGGCAGCTCGGCGAGGCGGGGCTGACGGGCCGCAAGGCGGGGCGCGGTTTCTACACCTACGAGGCGCCCGGCAGTCCGGTCGCGGTGCCGGACGCGCTGACACCGCGGCAGGACGGCCCGCGGGTTCCCGGACGCTCCGTGCGTTCGGTCGGGGTGGCGGGCTCGGGCACCATGGCGTCCGGCATCGCGGAGGTCTTCGCCAAGGCCGGGTACGAGGTGGTCCTCGCCGCCCGCAGCGCGGAGAAGGCCGAGGCCGCCAAGGCCCGCATCGGCGCCTCCCTGGCCCGCTCCGCCGGCAAGGGCCGGCTGACCGCCGAGGCCGCCGCACGGGCCCTGGACCGGATCCGGCCCACCGGCACCTACGACGACTTCGCCGACGTCGGCCTGGCGGTGGAGGCCGTCGCGGAGGACCTGGAGGTCAAGCGGCAGCTGTTCGCCGCGCTGGACAAGGTGTGCCGGCCGGGCGCCGTCCTGGCCACCACCACCTCCTCCCTCCCGGTGGTCTCCTGCGCCCGCGCCACCTCGCGCCCGCAGGACGTGGTGGGCATGCACTTCTTCAACCCGGCCCCGGCGATGAGGCTGGTGGAGGTGGTCCGCACCGTGCTGACGGCGGACGACGCGCACGCCACCGTCCGCGAGGTCTGCGCCGCGATCGGGAAGCACCCCGTGGACTGCGGGGACCGGGCCGGGTTCATCGTGAACGCGCTGCTGTTCCCGTACCTGAACAACGCGGTGAAGATGGTGCAGGAGCACTACGCCTCGCTCGACGACATCGACACGGCGATGAGGCTGGGCGGCGGCTACCCGATGGGCCCCTTCGAGCTGCTGGACGTCGTCGGGCTGGACGTCTCGCTGGCCATCGAGAAGGTCCTGCACCGCGAGTTCCGCGACCCGGGGCTCGCGCCGGCGCCGCTGTTGGAGCACCTGGTGGCCGCGGGCTGCCTCGGCCGCAAGACCGGCCGGGGCTTTCGCGAGCATGCCAGGCGCTGAGCGGTCCGGCGACCGGTTCCGGCCCGGTGACGGCCGGGGCGGGCCGCCGGCCCCGGGCGGGCGGTCCGCGCCCGCCCGGGGCACCCCTCCCCCGCCCCCCGGACTCCGGACGGGCCCCGGTCATGCGCACCGAGCTGCGCACATGCAGTACGTTCGGGGCATGTCCCAGCCCGCCAAGTCCTCACGTACACCAGCCGCGCCCGACGCGCCGGAGAGCACCGCGGGCGGCCGCGCCGCCGCCCAGCGGCTGAAAATGCGCCGGGAACTGGCGGCGGCGGCGATGGAGCTGTTCGCGACCAAGGGGTACGAGGCGACCACCGTCGACGAGATCGCGGCCCAGGCCGGGGTCGCCCGCCGCACCTTCTTCCGCCACTTCCGCTCCAAGGAGGAGGCGATCTTCCCGGACCACGACGACACCCTGGTGCGCGCCGAGGCCGTGCTCAACGCCGCGCCCGCGCACGAGCACCCGCTCGACACGGTGTGCCGCGGCATCAAGGAAGTCATGAAGATGTACGCGGCCCGCCCGGAGATCTCGGTCGCCCGCTACAAGCTCACGCGCGAGGTGCCCGCCCTGCGCGAGGCGGAGATCGCGTCGGTGGCCCGCTACGAGCGCCTCTTCACCCGCTACCTGCTCGGCCACTTCGACGAGCACGCGCACGCCGACGACGCCAACGACGACCCGCTGCTGGCGGAGGTCGCCGCCTCCGCCGTGGTCACCGCCCACAACCACGTCCTGCGGCGCTGGCTGCGGGCGGGCGGGCAGGGCGACGTGGAGGCCCAGCTCGACCACGCCTTCGCGATCGTGCGCAAGACGTTCGGCACGGGCATCATGGCGGGCCGCACCGCGGCCCCGCGGCCGGCCGCCGCGACCGCCTCCGCCCGGGGCGAGGTGCTGGTGACCGTGGCCCGCACCGACGCCCCGCTCGACGAGGTCATGCGCACGATCGAGCAGGCGCTCAAGGACCGCTGAGCCCGCGTCCCCGCGCCGCGAGCCGTGAGGACGGCCACCCCGCAGGGGTGGCCGTTTCGTCATGCCCTGGGCCGTTTTCCGGCCGCTCACCGCCCCCTTCGATCGATCATCGCTCATCTGATGCGTAAAGATTTCATCTGAGAGCAATTACTGGCACCCAGTGCCTTGCGGGCTGACACAGGGTGCCATACGTTGAAGGTGTCCGGGCGGCCGGAGCGCAGCGACCCACCGCGCGCCGGCTGTCCCCGCGGGCCTTCGGCCCACGCGCCCGGACGCCTGCGTCACAGGCACCCTCCCGCGCCACAAAGCGCCGCCGAACCGCTCCACCCGCCGGACCGACGGCCCCCTCACACCACCTCAGCAGCACCGCCGCAACCCTCGGCGCCCCTTGCCCGGGACGCTCATCGCCGGAGGCAACACCGTGACCATGAAGGACATCCTGGCCGCGATCCAGTCGCCCGACTCCACGCCGGCCGACTTCGCCGCCCTGCCGCTCCCCGAGTCCTACCGCGCCATCACCGTCCACAAGGACGAGGTCGAGATGTTCGCGGGCCTGGACACCCGCGACAAGGACCCGCGCAAGTCCATCCACCTGGACGAGGTCCCGGTGCCCGAACTCGGGCCGGGCGAGGCCCTGGTGGCCGTCATGGCCTCCTCGGTCAACTACAACTCGGTGTGGACCTCGATCTTCGAGCCGGTGCCGACCTTCGCCTTCCTGGAGCGCTACGGCAGGCTCTCGCCGCTGACCAGGCGCCACGACCTGCCGTACCACGTCATCGGCTCCGACCTCGCGGGCGTCGTCCTGCGCACCGGCCCCGGCGTCAACGCCTGGAGGCCCGGCGACGAGGTCGTCGCCCACTGCCTGTCCGTGGAGCTGGAGTCCCCCGACGGCCACGACGACACCATGCTCGACCCCGAGCAGCGCATCTGGGGCTTCGAGACGAACTTCGGCGGACTGGCGGAGATCGCGCTGGTGAAGACCAACCAGCTCATGCCGAAGCCGGACCACCTGTCCTGGGAGGAGGCGGCCGCCCCCGGCCTGGTCAACTCCACCGCCTACCGGCAGCTCGTCTCCCGCAACGGCGCGGCGATGAAGCAGGGCGACAACGTCCTGATCTGGGGCGCGAGCGGCGGGCTCGGCTCCTACGCCACGCAGTTCGCCCTCGCCGGCGGAGCGACCCCCATCTGCGTCGTCTCCTCGCCGCAGAAGGCGGAGATCTGCCGGAAGATGGGCGCCGAACTGATCATCGACCGCACCGCCGAGGACTACCGGTTCTGGAAGGACGAGCACACCCAGGACCCCAAGGAGTGGAAGCGGTTCGGCAAGCGCATCCGCGAGCTGACCGGCGGCGAGGACGTCGACATCGTCTTCGAGCACCCGGGGCGGGAGACCTTCGGCGCCTCCGTCTACGTCACCCGCAAGGGCGGCACGATCGTCACCTGCGCCTCCACCTCCGGCTACCTGCACCAGTACGACAACCGCTACCTGTGGATGTCCCTGAAGCGGATCATCGGCTCCCACTTCGCCAACTACCGCGAGGCGTACGAGGCCAACCGCCTCATCGCCAAGGGGAAGATCCACCCCACCCTGTCCAGGGTCTACCCGCTGGAGGAGACCGGCCAGGCCGCCCACGACGTCCACCGCAACGCCCACCAGGGCAAGGTCGGCGTGCTGTGCCTCGCCCCCGAGGAGGGCCTGGGCGTGCGCGACCACGAGACGCGCGCGCGGCACCTCGACGCCATCAACCGCTTCCGGAACGTCTGAGGGGCGCAGATGACAGAGCGCCAGAAGGACCGGCCGTGGCTCATGCGGACCTACGCGGGGCACTCGACCGCCGAGGCCTCCAACGAGCTGTACCGGCGCAACCTCGCCAAGGGCCAGACGGGTCTGTCGGTGGCGTTCGACCTGCCGACGCAGACCGGCTACGACCCCGACCACGTCCTCGCCCGCGGCGAGGTCGGCCGGGTCGGGGTGCCCGTCGCGCACCTCGGCGACATGCGCCGGCTGTTCCGGGACATCCCCCTGGAGCGGACGAACACCTCGATGACCATCAACGCCACGGCCATGTGGCTGCTGGCGCTCTACCAGGTCGTCGCGGAGGAGCAGGGCGCGGACGTCGGCACGCTCCAGGGGACGACCCAGAACGACATCGTCAAGGAGTACCTGTCGCGCGGGACGCACGTCTTCCCGCCCGGGCCCTCCCTCCGCCTGACGACGGACATGATCGCGTACACGGTCTCCCACCTCCCGAAGTGGAACCCGATCAACATCTGCAGCTACCACCTGCAGGAGGCGGGCGCCACGCCGGTGCAGGAGATCGCGTACGCGATGTCGACGGCGATCGCCGTCCTGGACGCCGTGCGCGACGGCGGCCAGGTGCCGCAGGAGCGCATGGGCGACGTCGTCGGCCGGATCTCCTTCTTCGTGAACGCCGGCGTCCGCTTCATCGAGGAGATGTGCAAGATGCGCGCCTTCGGCCGCATCTGGGACGAGGTCACGCGGGAGAGGTACGGCATCGAGGACCCCAAGCACCGCCGCTTCCGCTACGGCGTCCAGGTCAACTCCCTCGGCCTGACCGAGGCCCAGCCGGAGAACAACGTCCAGCGGATCGTGCTGGAGATGCTCGCCGTGACCCTCTCCAAGGACGCACGCGCGCGTGCCGTGCAGCTCCCCGCCTGGAACGAGGCCCTCGGCCTGCCCCGCCCCTGGGACCAGCAGTGGTCGCTGCGCATCCAGCAGGTGCTGGCGTACGAGAGCGACCTGCTGGAGTACGACGACATCTTCGAGGGCTCGAAGGTGATCGAGGCGAAGGTGGACGAGCTGGCGCGGGCCGCGCTCGCCGAGATGGACCGGATCGAGGAGATGGGCGGCGCGCTGGCCGCCGTCGAGTCCGGTTACCTCAAGTCGCAGCTGGTCGCCTCGCACGCGGCGCGCCGGGCCCGGATCGAGTCCGGCCAGGAGAGGATCGTCGGCGTCAACGTCTTCGAGTCGACCGAACCGAACCCGCTGACCGCCGACCTGGACACCGCGATCCAGACGGTGGACCCGGCGGTGGAGGAACAGGTGATCGAGTCGTTGCGGCACTGGCGGGACACCCGCTACCAGCCGCCCTTCAACCACCCGCGCCCCTGCAAGGCGCTGGAACGGCTGAAGGAGGCCGCGCGCGGCACCGAGAACCTCATGGAGGCCACCTTGGAGTGCGCCCGCGCGGGCGTCACGACCGGCGAGTGGGCCGGGGCCCTGCGCGAGGTGTTCGGCGAGTTCCGGGCGCCGACCGGGGTCTCGTCCGCGCCCGTGGCGGTCCCCGCCGGGGAGGGCTCCAAGCTGTCCGAGGTGCGCCGCAAGGTGGAGCTGACCGCCCGGGACCTCGGCGTCGGCAAGCTGCGCTTCCTGGTCGGCAAGCCGGGCCTGGACGGGCACTCCAACGGCGCCGAGCAGATCGCCGTACGGGCCCGCGACGCCGGCTTCGAGGTGGTCTACCAGGGCATCCGGCTCACCCCGGAGCAGATCGTGGACGCGGCCCTGGCGGAGGACGTGCACGCGGTGGGCCTGTCCGTCCTCTCCGGCTCGCACGCGCGGCTCGTCCCCGACGTGCTGGAGCGGCTCCGTGTGGCCGGTGCCACAGATATACCGGTGATCGCCGGTGGCATCATCCCAAGCGGTGACGCCGAACTGCTGCGGGCCGCCGGAGTGGCCGCGGTCTTCACCCCGAAGGACTTCGACATCACCGGCATCATCGGCCGGATCGTGGACGAGATCCGGAACGCGAACAAGCTCGACCCCCTGGAGGTCCCCGCATGACCGCCCACCCGTCGCCCGCCCCCGCCCTCCCCACGGGCGGCTCCGCCGCATCCCCTTCCGTCGACCGCCTCCGCCCCCGGCGCTCCTGCCTGGCGGTACCGGGCTCGAACCCGCGCTTCCTGGAGAAGGCCCAGGGCCTCCCGGCGGACCAGGTCTTCCTGGACCTGGAGGACGCGTGCGCGCCGCTCGCCAAGCCGGAGGCGCGGCACACCATCGTGAAGTTCCTCAACGAGGGCGACTGGACCGGCAAGACGCGGGTCGTGCGCGTCAACGACTGGACGACGGAGTGGACGTACCGGGACGTCGTCACGGTCGTCGAGGGCGCCGGCCCCAACCTGGACTGCATCATGCTGCCGAAGGTGCAGGACGCCCAGCAGATCGTCGCCCTCGACCTCCTCCTCACCCAGATCGAGAAGACCATGGGCTTCGAGGTGGGCCGAATCGGCATCGAGGCGCAGATCGAGAACGCCCGCGGCCTGAACAACGTCAACGAGATCGCGCAGGCCTCCCCGCGCCTGGAGACGATCGTCTTCGGCCCGGCCGACTTCATGGCGTCGATCAACATGAAGTCGCTGGTCGTGGGCGAGCAGCCGCCCGGCTACCCGGCCGACGCCTACCACTACATCCTGATGAGGATCCTGATGGCCGCCCGCGCCAACGACCTCCAGGCGATCGACGGCCCCTACCTCCAGATCCGCAACGTCGACGGCTTCCGCGAGGTCGCCGGCCGCGCCGCCGCCCTCGGCTTCGACGGCAAGTGGGTGCTGCACCCCGGTCAGATCGAGGCCGCCAACGAGGTCTTCTCGCCCTCGCAGGAGGACTACGACCACGCCGAGCTGATCCTGGACGCGTACGCGTACCACACCTCCGAGGCGGGCGGCAAGAAGGGCTCCGCGATGCTCGGCGACGAGATGATCGACGAGGCCAGCCGCAAGATGGCCCTGGTCGTCGCGGGCAAGGGCCGCGCCGCCGGCATGAAGCGCACCAGCACGTTCGAGATCCCGGAGGCGTGAGCGCGATGCGGTTCGGACGCACCTACGAGGAGTTCGAGGTCGGGGCGGTGTACAAGCACTGGCCGGGCAAGACGGTCACGGAGTACGACGACCACCTCTTCTGCCTCCTCACCATGAACCACCACCCGCTCCACCTGGACTCCCACTACGCCGAGAGCACGACCGACTTCGGCAGGAACGTGGTGGTCGGGAACTACGTCTACTCCCTCCTGCTCGGCATGAGCGTGCCGGACGTCTCCGGCAAGGCCATCGCCAATTTGGAGATCGAGTCGCTCAGGCACGTGGCGCCGACCTTCCACGGCGACACGATCTACGGCGAGACGACCGTGCTGGACAAGTGGCCCTCGAAGTCGAAGGGCGACCGCGGCATCGTCCACGTCGAGACCAAGGGCTACAAACAGGACGGCACCCTGGTGTGCGTCTTCCGCCGCAAGGTGATGGTACCGACCGAGACGTACGTCAAGGAGCGCGGCGGCGAGCAGCCGGGCCGCCCCGAGCCGATGGAACAGGGGAAGCGGTGATGGCCCGACTCGCACAGACCTCCGGTCTGACCGACGTCCAGCAGGAGATCCTCTCCACCGTCCGGGACTTCGTCGACAAGGAGATCATCCCGGTCGCGACCGAGCTGGAGCACCGCGACGAGTACCCGCAGGCGATCGTGGACGGCCTGAGGGAGCTGGGCCTGTTCGGCCTGATGATCCCCGAGGAGTACGGGGGCCTGGGCGAGTCGCTGCTGACGTACGCCCTGTGCGTGGAGGAGATCGCCCGCGGCTGGATGTCGGTGTCCGGCATCATCAACACGCACTTCATCGTGGCGTACATGCTCAGGCAGCACGGCACGCAGGAGCAGAAGGACCACTTCCTGCCGAGGATGGCCACCGGAGACGTCCGGGGCGCCTTCTCGATGTCGGAGCCGGGCCTGGGCTCGGACGTGTCGGCGATCACGTCGAAGGCGGTCAGGGACGGCGACGAGTACGTCCTGACCGGCCAGAAGATGTGGCTGACCAACGGCGGCACCTCGTCGCTGGTGGCCGTCCTGGTCCGCAGTGACGAGGGTCACGCGCCCTCGGAGGCGGCCGCGGCCCCGCACAGGTCGATGACGACCTTCCTGGTGGAGAAGGAGCCCGGCTTCGGGGAGGTCCGCCCCGGACTCACCATCCCGGGCAAGATCGAGAAGATGGGCTACAAGGGGGTCGACACCACCGAGCTCATCATGGACGGTCTGCGCGTTCCGGCCGATCGGGTGCTCGGCGGGGAGACCGGCCGAGGTTTTTACCAAATGATGGACGGCGTGGAGGTGGGCCGGGTCAATGTGGCGGCGCGCGGCTGCGGCGTCGCTCGGCGCGCCTTCGAGCTGGGTGTCCGGTACGCCCAGCAGCGTCACGCTTTCGGCAGGCCGATCGCGCAGCACCAGGCGATCCAGTTCAAGCTCGCCGAGATGGCCACCAAAGTGGAGGCCGCTCATGCGATGATGGTGAACGCGGCACGCAAAAAGGACTCCGGGGAACGAAACGACCTTGAGGCAGGGATGGCGAAGTACCTCGCTTCCGAGTACTGCAAAGAGGTCGTGGAGGACTCCTTCCGGATCCACGGCGGCTACGGCTTCTCCAAGGAGTACGAGATCGAGCGCCTCTACCGCGAGGCACCGATGCTGCTCATCGGCGAAGGGACCGCAGAGATCCAGAAAATGATCATCGGCCGCAGGTTGCTCGAAGAGTATCGATTCCAGGGCTAGATGTCCGGTTACGGGGTGTTTTCTTGGAGAAGAAGATCACACCCCGTAGGCGCTCTTCGGCCGCCGACTCCGCTTCCTGACTTACCCAGTTGTCGCCCCGAGCCGCTACGATCGCCGGAAAGCCGCCGTCCCCCGTCGAAGCGCGGCATCATCCGCTACGAAGGTCATCCATGCCCCACAGCCAAACCTCTGCACCTCGCGACAGCCTGGCCGGCGTACGCCTCGCGCGCGGAGCATCGCCGTGGCTCCTCCCGACCGTCGCCACCGCGGCCGTCAGCCTGGCCCGCGCACGCCGCTCCGGCGCCGCCAAGGCCATCGCCGTCCCCGCCACCGCGCTCGCGGCGGGGATGCTGTGGTTCTTCCGCGACCCCGAGCGCGAGATCGCCCAGGGCCGGGTCATCTCACCCGCCGACGGTGTGGTGCAGAGCATCATGCCGTGGAAGGACGGACGCACCCGCGTCGCGATCTTCATGAGCCCGCTCAACGTCCACGTCAACCGTGCGCCGCTGGCCGGCACGGTGACGTCGGTCGAGCACATCCCGGGCGGCTTCGTTCCCGCTTTCAACAAGGAGAGCGAGAACAACGAGCGGGTCGTCTGGCACTTCGACACCGAGCTCGGCGACATCGAGATGATCCAGATCGCCGGCGCGGTGGCCCGCCGCATCGTCCCCTACCTGCCCGAGGGCACCAAGGTCGAGCAGGGCGAGCGGATCGGGCTGATCCGTTTCGGCTCGCGCGTCGACCTCTACCTGCCCGAGGGCGTGGAGGTCGCGGTCGAGGTCGGCCAGAAGACCGTGGCAGGGGTGACTCGCATTGACCGTGATTGATCCGCAGACCCAGACGGGCTGGGTGCCCGAGGCCGCCGAGGCGGACGACGAGGAGGAGATGCCCCTCTCGCTGCGCCTGTCGATAGCGGACACCCTCACCCTGGGCAACGCCACGTGCGGCTTCATGGCGGTGTACTTCACCACCACCGGCATCCTGATCCCGCACCTGTCGGGCAGCCAGGAGACGGGCATGGCCCGGCACAGCGCGGCCACCGCGGTCATCCTGATGCTGTGCGCGGCGGTCTTCGACCTGTTCGACGGCCTGGTGGCGCGCAAGCTGCGCAGTTCGCCGATGGGCGCCGAGCTGGACAACCTGTCCGACCTGATCAGCTTCGGCCTGGCCCCGGCGTACTTCGTCCTGGTCTACGGCATGGTCGCGGACGACGCCCACCAGCGGGTGGCGGCGGTCGGCGCGATCGTGGTGCTCCTGGCGGTGGTGCTCAGGCTCGCGAGATTCTCGTGCGTCACCGTCAAGGACGGCACGTTCCAGGGCATGCCGTCGCCGTTCGGCGCGCTGACGGTCGTGTCGATCGTGCTGCTGGAGCTGCCCTTCGTGGCGACGGTCCTCGCCGTCCTCGGCACGGCCTGGCTGATGGTGAGCCGGGTGGAGTACCCCAAGCCGCGGGGTCGCCTCGCGGTGGCGATGCTCTCCTGGATCGTGCTGTCGATGGGTCTGCTGGCCGCCTGGGCCTTCGACGCCCCGAGCGGCCAGCTGCTGCTCCAGACCGGCTGTGCGCTGCAGCTGGTGATGGGCGCGGTGATCCCGCTGTTCGCCACGGCCCGCCGGGTGAACAACTTTCGCGACAACCGGCGCGAGGCGCGGGCGGCACAGCTGCCGTAGCGCTCCGCTGCGAAGGGCCCCGGACCGACTCGGTCCGGGGCCCTTCGCTTGTCCGCGTATCTCCGCGTGTCCGGCGTGGACGGACCCCGCCGGAGGCGGGCGGTCCCGGACCCCCGCGCCCGTGCCCGCCCACCGCTCGTCCCGGTCGGACGACACGGGACCCTCGGGAGCGGCCGGCCCGTCCGGCGTTCGCGGACGGGGCCCCCGGGGGCCGGAGCGGCCCCGAGCGGGCTCCGGGAAAGGGCGGCGGGGGAGGACACCCCGGCGCCGGCCGGAGCCGTCAGGCCAGGAAGTCCCGCGCGATGTCCTGCGCGACCCGCTCCAGGATCGAACCGGCCTGCGCGATGCACTTCTCCACGTCCGGCTCGATCCCCGTCAGCGGGTACGCCCGGCGGATCCCGGCCCGGCCCAGCGCCTCCGCGGGCAGGGCGAGGCGGCCGCAGACCGCGACGACCTCCTTGCCCGCGGCCCGCGCCGCGGCGGCGACACCGGCCGGGGCCTTGCCGTGCAGGGTCTGCTCGTCCAGGGAGCCCTCCCCGGTGATCACCAGGTCCGCGCGCTCCAGCGCCGGGGCGAAGCCGAGGACGTCGAGCATCACCTCGATGCCGGGGCGGAAGCGGGCGCCGATGAGGAGCGCGCCGTAGCCGATGCCGCCCGCCGCGCCCGCGCCCGGGGAGGCGGCGCACTCGGCCGCCTTCGCGCCCACGGCGTCCTCCAGGACCTTCGCGTAGTGCGTGAGGGCCGCGTCCAGCGCCTCCACGTCGTCCGGCGAGGCGCCCTTCTGCGGCCCGTAGACCGCCGGGGCTCCCTTCGGGCCGGTCAGCGGGTTGTCGACGTCGCTCGCGAGCACCAGCTCGACGGAGGCGAGGCGCGGGTCGAGGCCGGACAGGTCGGCCGTGGCCAGCTCCGCGAGACCCCCGCCGCCCGGTGCCACCGGCTCCCCCCGCGCGTTCAGGAACCGCGCCCCGAGCGCCGTCAGCATGCCGGCTCCGCCGTCCGTGGTGGCGCTGCCGCCGACGCCGAAGACGAGGGTGCGCGCGCCCGCGTCCAGGGCGGCCCTCAGCAGCTCGCCGGAGCCGTACGTGGAGGCCGTCAGCGGGGCGAGGACACCGGCCGGCAGCCGCTGCAGCCCGCTCGCCTCGGCCATCTCGACGACCGCGGTGTCGCCGCGCAGCGCGAACGCCGCCGTCACCTGGCCGCCGAGCGGCCCGGCGACGCGCACCTCGCGCCGCTCGAACCCGGCCGCGACCGCCGCGGCCACGGTCCCGTCACCGCCGTCGGCCACCGGCAGGGCCTCGACCCGCAGGCCGGGCACGACCCGGCGCAGCCCGGCCGTGACCCGCTCGGCGACCTCGACGGCCGTCAGCGACCCCTTGAACTTGTCCGCGGCGACGAGGACCCCGCGGGCCCCCTCCCGTGCAGCGTCCGCCACTTGCCTTCCCCTCGCTCTCCGGGCCCCGCGCGCATCCGTGTGCGCCGGGGCCAGTCGCGCCGCTGTGACCTTAACCGGAGGACGCCCCCGCCGTCATGCCCCTGCCCAGCCCCTGGACCGGCCCGGATGCGGGTACACCATCACCATGACCTCTGTGAGCGGAGAGCCGGACCTCGCCGACCGCGTCCTCGGCGGCTGGCTGGGCCGGATCGCGGGCAACATGCTCGGCAAGCCGGTCGAGCAGGGCGAGGTGTGGACGCGTGAGCGCATCGACCGCTATCTGCGGCGGGCCGGCGCCCTCCCCCTGACCGACTACCTGCCCGAGCCGGCCGACGAGGCCGACGCGCTCGACATGCGCCCGGAGTGGCGCGGCTGCGTGCGCGGACGCGTCCACGGCAGCTGCCGCGACGACGACGTCGACTACGCCGTCCTCGGCCTGCACCTGCTGGAGACGCACGGCTTCGGCTTCACCACCGAGCAGGTCGGCGACCTGTGGCTGCTGCGACTGCCGTACCTGCAGACGTTCACGGCGGAACGTGCGGCGTACCGCAACCTCGCCAACGGGCTGAAGCCGCCCCTGACCGCCACGTACGACAACCCGTACCAGGAGTGGATCGGCGCGCTGATCCGTGCCGACATCCACGGCTGGACCTGCCCCGGCGAGCCCGGCCGCGCCGCCCTGCTCACCCGCCGGGACGCGGTGCTGTCGCACACCGGCAACGGGGTGTACGGCGCGATGTGGGCGGCGGCGCTGATCTCGGCGGCGTTCACGGCGGCGACCGTGCGCGAGGCGGTGGAGCGGGCGCTGGCCGTGGTCCCGGCGGGCAGCCGCCTCGCGCGCGCCGTGCGCCGGGTGGTCTCGCTCCACGACACGCGGATGACGTGGGAGGACACCCTCACCACCGTGTCCGAGGAGACGGCGGGGTTCGACTGGATCCACGTCGTGCCCAACGCCGCCGTCCTCACCGCCGGGCTGCTGTACGGTGGCGGCGACTTCACCCGCACCATCGCCCTGACCGTCCGCGGCGGCCTGGACACCGACTCCAACGGGGCGACCGCGGGTTCGGTGGCCGGGGTGTTCGGCGGGGCCTCGGCCATCCCCGACCAGTGGAAGGAACCGCTGCGGGACACGGTCCGCAGCGCGGTGTTCGGCTTCGACGGCGTACGGATCAGCGAGCTGGCGGAGCGGACGCTGCGGCTGGCCGGCGGTGCCTGACGGCCCGTGCCGCTCGCGCGGCGCGCCGTACGCCCGGGTGGTGCGGCGCGGGGAATCCGCTCCCCGAGCCTCCCGAGCTCCCCGAACCGCGCGGTGAGCCGGGGAGACGGTCCGGGCCGTCTGGTTACCCTTCCTGGATGACCACGACTCAGGACTTCGCCACGTACATCGCGGGTCTGCCCCGCGTCCTCGCCGGTGCCGCCGCCCTCTTCCGGGACGCCGAGGGCCGCGTGCTGCTCGTCGAGCCCAACTACCGCGACGGGTGGGCGCTGCCGGGCGGCACCATCGAGTCCGACGACGGCGAGACCCCGCGGCAGGGCGCGCGGCGGGAGACCGCCGAGGAGATCGGCCTGGACGTCCCGCTGGGCCGGCTGCTGGCGGTGGACTGGGTGGCCGGCACGGACCGGCCGCCGCTGGTGGCGTACCTGTACGACGGCGGAGTCCTCGGCGAGGAGGACCTCAAGGCGATCCGCCTCCAGGAGGAGGAGCTGCTGTCCTGGCGGCTCGTGCCGCGCGAGGAGCTGGCCGAGTACCTGCCGGGCGCCCTCGGCCGCCGGGTCCTGGCGGGCTTGGACGTCCTGGCGGACGGCTCGGGCACGGCGGAGCTGGAGAACGGCCACCGGGTCGGCTGACTCCGGCGGCTCGGCCCTCGGTGTCGCGGGGCCGGGCGGTCGGCACTCCCGCAGCGCCTCGTCCCGCTCGGCGGCCCCCGCCCCGTGCGGTGACCGCGCCCGACTCGGCCGCGGACGACGGGCTCCACGGCGCCCCGGGGGCCGCCGCCCGCACCGGGCGCCGGTGTCGCCGCCGTCCACGGGGCCCGCCTGATCGCCGTCGGCGCCGTACGACGACCGGGCCGAGGCGGTGGTCCGGGAGCCGAGCGGCACGGCCCCGCCGGCGCTGCCGCGGCGGCCGGGCGGCGGGGGTGCCGGTCAGAACAGGGCCGCCCCCCGTTCGAAGTCCAGCAGGCGCTGCTTGCGCTCCAGGCCGCCGCCGTAGCCGGTGAGGCCGCCGTTCGCGCCGATGACGCGGTGGCAGGGGACGATGATGCCGACGGGGTTGCGGCCGTTGGCGAGGCCGACCGCTCGGGAGGCGGCGGCACTGCCGAGGGCGGTTGCCAGCCGGCCGTAGGTGCGGGTCTCGCCGTAGGGGATGCGGCGCAGTTCCTCCCAGACCAGGCGCTGGAACGGGGTGCCGGTCAGCCGCAGCGGGACGGTGAACTCCCTCAGCTCGCCCGCGAAGTACGCCTTGAGCTGCTCCTCCGCCTCCCCGAAGAGGGTGTCGTCGCGGGGCCCGAAGCTCTCCTCGGGCGGGCGGTGGCGCTGGCCGGTCATGTACAGGCCGCACAGGACGCCGTCGTCGGCGACGAGGGTGAGGGGGCCGTACGGGCTGTCGGTGACGGTGTGCCGCTTCACGGTGATGTCCTCATTCCGGAAGGAAGTTGACGGGGTGGTCGTCCGTCGCCCACAGGTACTGGACCGCGTAGGACCGCCACGGGCGCCAGGCGGTGGCGCGGGCGGTGAGGGCCGCCGGGGTCGAGGGCAGGCCGAGGCCGCGGGCGGCGCGGCGGACGCCGAGGTCGGTGGGGAGGAAGGCGTCGGGGTCGCCGAGGGCCCGCATCGCGATCACGTCGGCCGTCCAGGGGCCGAAGCCGGGCAGGGCGAGGAGGCGGGCGCGGGTGTCCGCCCGGTCCCCGGCCGGGCCCAGGTCGAGGGAGCCGTCGGCGAGCCGGCCCACGAGGGTGGTGAGCGTCGTGCGGCGGGTGCGGGGCAGGGCCAGGGTGGCGGGGTCCAGCTCCGCGAGCGCCCCGGGGGCCGGGAAGAGGCGGGTGAGACCGCCTTCGGGGTCGTCGACGGGTTCGCCGTGGGCGGTGACCAGGCGGGCCGCGTGGGTGCGGGCGGCTGCCGTGGAGACCTGCTGGCCGAGCACGGCCCGTACGGCGAACTCCGCCTCGTCGACCGTGCGCGGGACGCGGCGGCCCGGGGCCTTGTCGACCAGGGGCGCCAGGACCGGGTCGGCACGCAGCCGGTCGTCGACGGCGGCCGGGTCGGCGTCCAGGTCGAGCAGGCGGCGGCAGCGGCTGACGGCGACGGACAGGTCCCGCAGGTCGGTGAGGGTGAGACGGCAGGCGATGTGGTCGGGGTGGGGGGTGAGGGCGACGACGCCGTGGCCGTAGGGGAGGCGGAGGGTGCGGCGGTAGGCGCCGTCCCTCCACTCCTCCACACCGGGTACGGCGGTGGCGGCGAGGTGGCCGAAGAGGTTGTCGGGGGTGAGGGGGGCGCGGAAGGGGAGCCGGAGGGCGAGGGCGCCGGGAGCGGGGGCGGCCCGGCCGCGCGGGGCGCGGGCGCGCAGGCCGCTCGGGGAGAGGGCGTACACCTCGCGGACGGTGTCGTTGAAGGCGCGAAGGGAGGCGAAGCCGGCGGCGAAGGCGATCTGCGCCATCGGCAGGGCCGTCGTCTCGATGAGCAGCCGGGCGGTCTGGGCGCGCTGGGCGCGGGCGAGGGCGAGGGGACCCGCGCCCAGCTCGGCGAGCAGTTGGCGTTCGATCTGCCGGGTGCTGTAGCCGAGCCGGGCGGCGAGACCGGGCACGCCCTCGCGGTCGACGACGCCGTCGGCGATCAGCCGCATGGCGCGGGCGGTGAGGTCGGCGCGCCGGTTCCACTCCGGGGAGCCGGGCGTGGTGTCCGGGCGGCAGCGCTTGCAGGCCCGGAACCCGGCCTGCTGGCAGGCCGCCGCACTCGGGTGGAAGACCATGTTCTCCGGCTTGGGCGGCACCACCGGACAGCTGGGCCGGCAGTAGATCCCGGTGGTCAGGACGGCCGTGAAGAACCATCCGTCGAACCGGGCGTCCTTGGACCGGACGGCGCGCACGCAGCGCTCGGTGTCGGTGTGCATCCCCGTCTGCATGCGTCCAGCATGGCCCGCCGGCCGCGCCGGGGCTGGCGGGAATCCGACATCACCCTCACGCTTCCTGCGCCTGGCCGGATCGCCATGCGGATTCCCGCAGCAGCCGCAGCCCGTTGAGGCCGACCAGCACGGTCGAGCCCTCGTGTCCGGCGACGCCGAGCGGCAGCGGCAGGTGGCCGATGAGGTCCCACAGCACCAGGACGGTGATGAACGTCCCCGCGATCACGAGGTTCTGCACCACCAGGCGGCGGGCGGTCCGGGACAGCCGGACGACCGCGGGCACGGCGGCCAGTTCGTCGCGCACCACGACCGCGTCGGCCGTCTCCAGTGCCAGGTCGGAGCCCGCGCGGCCCATGGCGATTCCCGTGTGCGCGGCGGCGAGGGCGGGCGCGTCGTTGACGCCGTCGCCGACGAACAGCACCTTGCGGCCCGCCCGCTCCAGGTCGCGTACGGCGGTGACCTTGTCCTCGGGGAGCAGGTCGGCGCGGACGTCGGTGATGCCGGTGGCGGTGGCGACGCGGGCGGCGGCGGACGCGTTGTCGCCGGTGAGCAGGGTGGGGGCGGCGCCGGTGAGGGCGGTGAGCGCGGCGGTGGCTCCGGCGGCGTCGGCGCGCAGGCGGTCGGTGAGGGCGAGGGTGCCGACGGGGGTGCCGTCGCGGGTGACCTGGACGGTGGTCTCGGCGCCCTCGGGGGTCTCGGCCCGGCCGACCAGGACCTCCCGGCCGTCGACGACCGCGCGCACGCCGCGGCCCGGGGTGGCCGTGAAGTCCCGCGCGGGGGCGAGGGGCAGGTCGCGGGCGCGGGCGGCGGCCACGATCGCGCGGGCCAGCGGGTGCTCGCTGGGGTGCTCGGCCGCGGCGGCGAGGGCGAGCAGGGCGTCCTCGTCGAGGCCGGAGCCGGGCAGCGGGCGTACGGCGGTCACCTCGGGGGCGCCCTCGGTGAGGGTGCCGGTCTTGTCCAGGGCGGTGGCGTCGATCTCGCCGAGGCGTTCCATGGCGACGGCCGACTTCACCAGGACGCCGTGGCGGCCGGCGTTGGCGATGGCGGACAGCAGGGGCGGCATGGTGGCGAGGACGACCGCGCACGGCGAGGCGACGATCATGAAGGTCATGGCGCGCAGCAGGGCGTCGGTGAGGTCCTCGCCGAAGGCGAGCGGGACGCCGAAGACGGCGAGGGTGGCGGCGACCACGCCGACCGCGTAACGCTGCTCGATCTTCTCGATGAACAGCTGGGTGGGGGCCTTGGTGCGGGAGGCCTCCTCGACCAGGGTGACGATCCGGGCGATGACCGAGTCGGCGGGGTCGCGCTCGACGCGGACGCGCAGGGCGCCGGTGCCGTTGAGGGTGCCGGCGAAGACCTCGTCGCCGGGGCGCTTGAGGACGGGGAGGGGCTCGCCGGTGATGGTGGCCTGGTCGGCCTCGCTGGTGCCGTCGGTGACGGTTCCGTCGGCGCCGATCCGCTCCCCCGGCCGCACCAGCAGGACGTCCCCGACGGCCAGCTCGGCGGTGGGGACGGTCTCCTCGCGGCCGTCCCCGGTCACCCGGGTCGCGGTGGTGGGTGCGAGGTCGAGCAGGCCGCGCACGGAGTCGGCGGTGCGGGCGGTGGCCAGGGCCTCCAGGGCGCCGGAGGTGGCGAAGATGACGATGAGCAGGGCGCCATCCAGGACCTGCCCGATCGCCGCCGCGCCCAGTGCCGCGACGATCATCAGCAGGTCGACGTCGAGGGTCTTCTCGCGCAGCGCCCGCAGCCCCTCCAGCGCGGGCTCCCAGCCGCCGGCGGCGTAGGCGAGCGCGTACAGCGGCCCGTAAGCCCAGACGGGGGCACCGCCGAGGTCGAGGGCGAGTGCCAGGAGGAAGGCGATCAGCGACGCCAGCGCCCAGCGGGCCTCGGGCAGGGCGAGGACGCGGGTGCGGCGGCGGGGCGCCTGCCGGGCCGGGGCGGGGACGGGGGTGGGAGTGAGGGTCGTGGACACGCGGTCACCATACAGGAACACATGAAGACTCGTTCAAGAGTTCATCAGTGCATTCGTTCATGCGTTCAGGGGCGGTGAGTAGGATGTCCGCATGGGTCATGGAGCCGTCATCCCCGCACAGGAAGCCGCCGGGCGGGTACGCCTGGACGCGGACAACGTCGCGAAGGTCGCCACCACGCTCCAGGCCCTGTCCACCCCGTCCCGCCTGCTGATCCTGGCGCGGCTGCGCGAGGGTCCGCTGCCGGCCACGGAGCTGGCCGCCGAGGTGGGCATGGAGCAGTCGGCGTGCTCTCACCAGCTGCGGCTGCTGCGCAACCTGGGCCTGGTGGTGGGCGAGCGCCGCGGCCGGTCGGTGGTGTACGCGCTGCACGACCACCACGTGGCCGAACTGCTCGACCAGGCCGTGTACCACGTGGAGCACCTGCGGCTGGGGATCAGCGACGCGACCGGGTGAGCAGCCCGCTCATCGTCTCGGCGGCGCGCACGGCGGCGTCCGCGCAGCAGTTGTTGAACAGTACGTGCAGTTCGTCCGCCTGCCGGGCCGCGCGCCGCAGCCTGGGCACCCACGCGGCGAGTTCGGCCACGGAGTAGTCGTGGCGGAACCGGTCCTCCTTGCTGCCCCTCCCCCACTCCGCACTGCGGCCGTGGAACCGTACGACGGCCAGGGCGGGCCGGGTGACGGGCGCCACCGGCGGCAGGGAGGATGGCAGCCCCTGCGCCATGTCCACGCCGACGGCGCTCACGCCGAGCCCGGCGAGCAGGGCGCGGGTGTCCTCGGCGCATTCCGCCCGCCACCACCCCGGATGGCGGAACTCCACGGCGACGGGCCAGCCCGCCGTGCGCCGCGCGCACTCCCGCAGCGTCTCCCCGGCCTCGTCGCCCGGCGCGAACCACGGCGGGAACTGGAACAGCACGGCGCCGAGCCGCCCGGCCGCCCGCAGCGGCTCGACCGCCTGCGCGAACCGCCCCCACACCTCGTCCAGCAGCGCCGGGCTCGCCCGCCCGCGCCGGGCCGGGCCGAAACCGGCCCGGCGCAGGTCGGCGGGGAGCGCCTCGACGCGCGTGGGGTGGCCGGTCAGCAGGGAGAACGCCTTGACGTCGAAGCGGAAGCCGTCCGGTGTGCGCTCCACCCACAGCTCGCTGTTGCGGCGGCTGGGCAGCGCGTAGTACCCGGAATCCACCTCGACGACGGGCAGCCGGGAGGCGTAGTGCCGCAGCCGCCCCTCGGCGTCCCGCCGCCCCGACGGATACCAGCCGCTCGCCACCAGCTGCCGGTCCGTCCACGAACACGCCCCGACGAGAATCTCACCCATGGGAGCCCGGTACCCCGGGTCCGGGCTCCCGATCACGACAGGGCCTCCCGGCTCGCGGCCGGGCTCAGTCGGCCGCCGTGCGCCGCCGTGAGGCCGCCATCGCCTCGCGGACGTCGGCCAGGGGGCGCAACCGGTAGGTGTAGGAGTAGTCCCGGTCGGCGAACAGCTTGTACTCGTCGTGGGTGTGGGCGCCCCAGCTGTTGTCGCCGCCGACGCCCATCTGACGGTGGTTCACCCGCAGGACGACCTGGTCGCGCGGGGTGAGCTGGTAGTCGTGGCGGACGCCGGACGACAGGTCCTCCGGGGTGAAGTACGAGGCGTTGATCTCCAGCAGGGGCTCGCCGCAGACCAGCAGGCCGGTGCCGTCGCGGCCGGTGAGGGCGGCCCAGCGGACGTCGGTCTTGTTGCCGTTCTCCTGCGGGCGGATGTACGGCGTCCACTGCTCGGCGACGGTGCCGGAGTACACACCGACGTCGGTGCCGTTGTTGCGGTCCCAGTGGTTCTCCTCGGGGCCGCGGCCGTAGTAGTGCAGCCGGTCCAGGCGGCGCGGCAGGAACAGCAGGGTGCCGACCTCCGGGATGTACGGCAGGTTCGCGGCGCCGGGGCGGAGGGTGTTGTCCACCTTGACCTCGCCGTTGCCGAAGACCGTGTACGTCGTGGTGTACGTCGACTCGACGGTGGTCGGCAGCGTGCCGGTGACCCCGATCTCGACGGCCCGGTCGCGCAGGGCGCGCACGGTGACGCCGGTGACCTCGCGGCGGGCGCCGGCGTCGCGCCAGGTCTGGTTGCGGGTGTGCTGGCCGTTGCCCTTGTCGTTGTCGGTGGGCGCCCGCCAGAAGTTGGGCACGGGCCCGGAGGTGATCAGGCGGGTGCCCCCGGCCTCGTAGGAGGTGAGGGTGCCGGTGCGCTTGTCGACGGCGAGGGAGAAGTCCTCGCCCCGCACGACGACCTCCCGCTCGCCGTCCTCGTACCGCAGGGCGGGCACGCTCGTCAGCGGCGCGGGGGTCACGGCCGGGCCTCCGGGGCCGAGGGGCAGCTGCTGCCGGGCCACCTCGAAGCCGGCCTTCGCCCACGGTGCGGCTTCCTTGGTGGTGAAGGACAGTTCGAGGAAGTACTCGGTACCCGGAGCCGGGTCGTCCGGCAGCCGCACGGGCAAGGTGACGTCCTTGGCGGACAGCGGCTCCACGTCGAGCTGCTCGCGGGTCAGCCTGCCCTCCCGCACGGTTTTCCCGTCGGCGACCAGTGCCCACCGGCCGTCGAACTCACGGAGGTTGGTGAACAGGTACTCGTTGGTGAGGGTGACCGCGCCGGGGCCGCCCTCGGCCGGGGCGACGTTGACCGCCTGGTAGATCCGCTTGACCTCGGCGGCCTTGCCGGTGTGGCCGCGGTCGGCGGTGACGATGCCGTCGGCGACGAAGTTGCCGTCGTTGGGGTTGTCCCCCCAGTCGCCGCCGTAGGCGAAGAAGGTCTTGTCCCGCGGCTTCTTCCGGGTCACCTTCACGGTGGCGGCGTCGAACCAGAACCGCACGCCGTCGTCGCCCGGGCCGCGCCCCTCGGCGGCCAGTTCGGCGGCGGTCAGGGCGCGGGCGTAGACGCGGGCGCGGCGGATGGTGCCGCTGAACTCACGGGTCCAGTTGTCGGCGTCGGTGGCCAGGGCGAGGGGCGCGGTGGTGCTGCCCGGCCGCCGGGTGGTGGTGCGGGTGGCCCTCACCTCCCCGTCGACGTGCAGGGTCAGGGTGCCGGCGCCGGCGTCGAAGACGCCCGCGACGTGGTGCTCGCGGCCGGTCCAGTCCTTTGGCAGCTCCCAGGTCGCGGTGATCCACTGGCCGCCGGAGTGGATGAAGAACTCCAGCCTCCCGCCGTTCTGCTTCAGCGCGTACTGGGTGTCGCCCTTGGCGATGATCGGCTGGTGATAGCCCGTCACGTGCGGGGTGACCCACGCCTCCAGTGTCAGTGAACCGGTGAGGTCGAGGCGGTCGTCGCGGGCGAAGACCGTGCCGCCGGACAGGCCCTCGTCGCGGTCGAAGGTGCCGCCCGGGGCGAGGATCTCGCCGCGCAGCCCGGCCGGGCCGGACTCGGTCAGCAGGACGCGGTCCGGGACGGGCCAGCTCAGCGCCTGGTCGGCGAAGTCCCAGATCCAGCCGCCCTGGAGCACGTCGTACCGGCGGACCAGGTCCCAGTACTTCTTGAAGTTGCCGTTGGAGTTCCCCATCGCGTGGGAGTACTCGATCATGACGTACGGGCGGGTGTCGGAGGTGTCCTTGGCCCGCTGCTCGACGCGCTGGGGCGTGTCGTACATCTCCGAGCGGATGTCGCTGATCCCGGGGCGGTCGTCGCCCTCGTACTGGATGACGCGGGTGGGGTCGTAGGAGCGGATCCAGTCGTGCATGGCGGTGAAGGTGGAGCCGCCGCCCGCCTCGTTGCCCAGCGACCAGATCACGACCGAGGCGTGGTTTTTGTCGCGGTGGACCATGTTCTGCGCGCGGGCCACGCACGCCGCGGTCCACTCGGGGTGGTCGCCCGGGTACTCCTCGCGGATGCCGTGGGTCTCCAGGTTGGTCTCGTCGACGAGGTACAGGCCGTACTCGTCGGCGAGTTCGTACCACAACGGGTTGTTCGGGTAGTGCGAGGTGCGGACGCTGTTCATGTTCATCCGCTTGATGACCTCGATGTCCTCGATCATGTCCTCGCGGGTGAGGGCCATGCCGCGCGCCGGGTGCATCTCGTGCCGGTTGGTGCCGCGGAAGGAGACGGGCTTGCCGTTGATGCGCATCAGCCCGTCCTTGAGCGCGAACTCGCGGAAGCCGACCCGGTGCGAGAGGGTCTCGATCACCTTGCCGGAGGGGTCGCGCAGCCGCAGGACGGCGGTGTAGAGGTACGGGTGCTCGGCCGACCACAGCTTCGGCGCGGGCACGGCCCTGGCGGCGCGGACGACGACGTCCTCGCCGGCACGGGCGGTGCCGAGGTCGGCGGGCTGCTCCAGCGGCCGCTTCCAGACGGCGTGGCCGCGCGCGTCGTACAGCTGGACCTCGACGGTGTGGCGTCCGGCACCGCCGCCGCCGTAGGCGCGCACGCCGGCGGTGACCACCAGTTCGGCGGCGGTGTAGGTGTCGTTCAGCGGGGTGTCGAGCTTGAAGTCGCGCAGGTGCACGGCCGGGGTGGAGTACAGGTAGACCGAGCGGAAGATGCCGCTCAGCCGGATCATGTCCTGGTCCTCCAGCCAGTCGCCGTCGGAGTAGCGGTAGACCTCGACCGCGATCTGGTTGGTGCCGGGCTTGAGGTGGTCGGTGATGTCGTACTCGGAAGGGGTGAAGGAGTCCTCGTCGTAGCCGACGAGTTCGCCGTTGATCCACACGTAGTGCGCGGACTTGACGCCCTCGAAGTGCAGGAAGGTGCGCCGTCCGGACCAGGAGCGGGGGACGGTGAAGGTGCGGCGGTACTGGCCCACGGGGTTGTAGCGGGTGGGCGCGGCGGGGGGCTGCGGGTCCTCGCCGAGTCCGTTGGGGCCCCAGTACGGGTAGGTGATGTTCAGGTAGATCGGGCGGTCGTAGCCGTGCAGTTGCCAGACGGACGGGACCGGGATGGTGTCCCAGTCGCCGTCGTCGACGTCGGTGCGGTGGAAGTCGGGGTCACGGTCGTCGGGGCGGTCGGCGTAGGCGAACTTCCACTGCCCGTCCAGGCTCAGCCGGTACGGGGAACGGGTGCGGTCGGCGGCCAGGGCCTGTCTCACGTCCGCGTACGGCATGAGAGTGGTGTGCGGGGGCTCGGTGCCGAGGCGGAAGACACCGAAGTCGTTCCAGGCCGCGGGGGCGTCGGCGGCGGCGCGGCGTCCGGCGGCGTGGGCCGCGGCGGGGTGCGCGGACAGCGCGAGGGCACCGAGGAGAGCGGCTCCGCCCTCCAGGAGGCGGCGACGGCTGACGACCGGGCGGGGGGCCGGGAGTCCGGTGGGTGAGACGTGCGCGTGCGGCATGACCGTGGCCTTTCTCGGGACGACAGTGTGCTGCACCGGCTTCGGGAGGCTGCCGGATCCCGCTCCGCGGCGTTGTCGGGCCGAACGCGGCCGGCGTCCGGGCCGCACGGGACACAAGTGACCCGACCCGCCGTCGTGTGACGGAAGTTGGTGCTGGACAGGATCACAACTGCCGGTGACAGGGCAACCTCTGAGCCAGAGTCACCCTAGGACCCGAACACAATCGATTCAATAACCCCGTCGGACTTTGTGTGGTCCTGTGAACACGGTGGGTTGCGAAGGCCTCGGGCACGGTCGGTGCGGAGTGCGGCCCCGCGGACGACGGGCACCCTCGCACTCCCGTTCCCGCCGTCAAACGCGCGTACGGACCGCTGATCTCGCCGCCGGGTTGTACGGCAAACAACGGATTGTCACGGGGCGGGCGGTGGGTTTGCATCGACGGGTGCCCGGTGGGGGCCGGGCACGGATGGATCAGGGGGGATTCATGCGTACGGTGTTCAGATCCTTGATGACGGCGGTCGCCGCCTCGGCGTGCGCCATGACGCTCATGACGCCCGCGGGCGCCGTCGCGTCGCCGCAGGACGTACAGGCGCAGAAGGCGCAGAAGTCGCAGAAGTCGCAGAAGTCCAAGGGGCCGTCCGTCCGGCGCGTCACCCAGGGGGCGAACGGCCCTTCCGGGGACGCGTCGGTCAGCGCGAACGGCCGGTACGTCGTCTTCGAGTCGTCCGCCGACAACCTGGTGCCGGGCGACACCAACGGCGCCCCGGACGTCTTCCTGCACGACCTGCGGACCCGTCGCACCGCACGGGTGGGCCTGACCGCGGACGGCTCCCAGGCGCCGTACGGCGGCAGTTCACCGGTGATCAGCGCCGACGGGCGGCATGTCGTCTTCCGGTCGCGCGACCTGATCCCCGGCCAGGAGCGGACAGGCTACTTCCGCCGTGACCTGAGAACCGGCGCGACCGACTGGGTCGGCGGCGCCGACGACCTGTACCCGGGGAAGGGCACGCTGGTCGGGGCGTCCGCCAGCGCGGACGGGCGGTACGTCTCCTTCACCGCGCGGCAGACCGGAACCGGGCGCCCGGGCCACCGCACCGCCGTGCGGGACCTCGCCACCGGCGGGCTGACGGTCCTGGAGTCCCCCTACGCGAGCGAGGCCCACCTCAGCGACGACGGCCGCCGGCTCGTCTACTGGGAGAGCGTCCCCGCCCCGGTCCAGTACCCGCCGTCCAGGGTCTTCGTCCTGGACCTGCGGACCGGCCAGTCGCGGCGGCTGGACGTGGCGGCGGACGGCTCCACCACCACCGCACGCTCGGGATACCCGGCCGTCAGCGGCAACGGCAGGGTCGCCGCCTTCGCCTCGCAGGCGACCGACCTGGTACCCGGGGAGGACCCCAACGGCGCACGGCACGACGTCTTCGTCACCGACCTGCGCACCGGGGCGCTGCGGCGCGTCGAGGCGCCCGCCGCACAGGGCCACAGCATCCTTCCGTCGCTGAGCGGCGACGGCCGCTACGTCGTCTTCGGTTTCACGCCGCCCGGCGTCGTCTGGGGCACCACCCACCTGTACCGCACCGATCTGCGCAGCGGACGCACCACCCCGGTCAGCCACACCGCGGACGGGACTCCCGCCGCCGCCACGACCGGGGAGCGCCCGGTCGACGCCCACGGCCGCACCGTCGTCTTCTCGTCCGCCGACGGCGCCCTGGCGCCCGGCGCGCCCAGCCCGGGCGGCGACGTGTACGTCCGCACGATGCGCTGACCGCCCGCCGGGGCGGACCCGTGGGCGCCGGGCGCCGTCCCCGCGCCGCCGCGGGGACGGCGCCCGGCGCCCACCTTCCGAAGGAGGAACCCACCATGCGAGGAAGCCGAAGAGGACTCGGCACCGCGGCCGTCGCCGTCGCCACGGCCGTCGCCGCCTGTGTCACCTCGGCGGCGCCCGCGGCGGCCCAGCCGGCACCGCGGGGCGCGCAGCACGAGCACGCGCACCACGGGAAGAAGCCGGGCGCCCGGCACGCCCTCCGTCTCACCCAGGGCGCCGACGCGGGGTCGGCGGCCCCGTCGCTCAGCGCGGACGGCCGCTACGCGGTCTTCACCTCGTCGGCCTCCAACCTCGTCCCCGGCGACACCAACGGCGCCCCGGACGTCTTCCTGCGCGACCTGCGGACCGGCCGCACCCAGCGCGTCAGCACGGACGCCGCCGGAGGCCAGTCCGGGCGCGGCGGCACCGCGGGAGCCATCAGCGCGAGCGGCCGGTACGTGGTCTTCGTGTCGGCCTCCCCGGACCTCATCCCGGGCGAGGTCCACGACAAACCGTCGGTCTACCGGCGCGACCTGCGCACCGGGGAACTGAGGTACGTCGGCAACGACCTGGGCAGTCACATGCGGTGGGCCCTGGAGGCGGCCGTCAGCGCCGACGGCCGCCACGTCGCGTTCACCTCGAGCGAGGAGGTCCCCCGGCCCGGCTCGATGATCGCCGTGCGCGACATGCGCACCGGGGAGCTGACCAAGCAGCCGTTCAACCTGCACCGGTCCCACGCCCCGCGGCTCAGCGACGACGGCGGCGTCCTGGTGTACTCGACCTACAGCCACTGGCCGTACCAGAATCCGGGATCCGACGTCGTGGTGACGGATCCGCGCACCGGCGCCCACCGGTCGCTGCACACCACACCCGGCGGCACCCGTCCCAACGGCAGGGCCTCCCAGGCCGGCCTCAGCGGCGACGGCCGCCACGCCTCCTTCACCTCGACCGCCACCGACCTGGGCCCCGCGGACACCAACGGCGCGGCCTCCAACGTCTTCGTCCGCGACCTGCGCACCGGCGTCCTGCGCATCGTCGAAGCGCCCGACCCCGCCCTGTCCACCGCCGACGGGGCGTTGAGCGGGGACGGCCGGTACCTGCTCTTCCGGGCGTTTGCTGCCGGGTCGGACGATCCGGGCACCTGGTACCTGCGCGACCTGCGCAAGGGCCGTACCAGGGTGGCGATCACCGATGCCGGGGGCGGACCGGTCCGGGCGTACACCGGCGACCGGCCGCTCGACGCGCGGGGGCGGACGGTGGCCTTCTCCTCGGCGGCCGACGGTCTGGCCCCGGGCCCGCGCAGCCCGGGAGCGGACGCGTACGTGCGGCGCGCACGCTGAGCGGCGCGGCGGCCGGGCCCACGCGGTGTTCACCGCGTGGGCCCGGCCGGCGCGCCGGACATCCGGAATGTGCCGGCGCGCGGCCGCGGGAGGGGCTCCGGACGAGCGGGAACCCCGCCCGCGGTCAGCTGGTGGGGAAGGTGTCGGGGGTGCTGATGCGGCTCTTGAGCAGCGCCCCGGACTCGGTCAGCACACCGCTGCTGCTGTAGTCGCCGCCGTTGCAGGTGCCGGGTTTGAACGCCGCGCTGCTCTCGTTGGCGTCGGAGTAGGTCCAGTTGGCGTAGCTGATCTTCAGCTGGTCGAGCAGGTCCAGCCAGGCCACGCTGCTCGCCCGGTCCATCGCTCCGCCGCCGGTGGCGCTCACCGTGCCGAACTCGGTGACGAACAGCGGCAGCTTCGCGGCCGCCCGGCTCACCGTGGCGCGGTAGTTGTCCTTGTGGCTCGCGGCGTAGAAGTGGAAGGCGTACATGATGTTGGTGGCGTTGACCGGGTTGTCGACGACCTCGGTCTCGTTGGAGCCCTCCGAGACGCCCAGCGAGGACCAGGCGCGGGTGCCGACGATGATCACGGCGTCCGGGTCGGCGGCGCGGATGACCGGGATGACCTGCTCGGCGTAGTTCTTGATGGCCGTCCAGCTCACGCCGTTGGGCTCGTTGGCGATCTCGTAGATCACGTTCTTCTTGCCGGCGTTGCGGGCGGCGACGGAGGCGAAGAACGTCTTGGCGCGGTCGAGGTTGTAGTTCGGGTCGCCCGGGGTCAGCGTGTGGAAGTCGATCAGCGCGTACATGCCGCGGGCCTCGGCCATGTCGACGAGGCTGTTGACGCGGCTGGTGAAGCCCGCCGGGTCGGTCTCGTAGCCGCTCTCCTGCACGTACATGGCGATGCGGAACAGGTCCGACTTCCAGTCCTTGGCCAGCGCGTCCAGGGACGCGTTGGTGTAGCACTTGCCGAACCACTGGATGCCGTGCGTGCTCATGCCCCGCAGCTGGATGGGGCGGTCGTACTGGTTGCACAGGTTCACGCCGCAGACGTGGAGCTGCCCGTTGATGCCGACGGGGGTGCCGGTGCCCGGACCGGGGTCCGGGTCGGGCGGGGGCTCCTCCCCTCCGACGGAGCCCGTGCAGGCGACGCCGTTGAGCGTGAACGCCGTGGGCTTCGGGTTGGCACCGGTGAGGGTTCCGGTGAAGCCCAGGTCGGCCGCCGCGCCGGTGGCCAGCGTGCGGTTCCAGTCGCTGTTGGTGACGGTGACCGTGGAACCGGACTGCGACCAGGTGGCGTTCCAGCCCTGGGTGACCTTCTGCCCCGCGTCCGGCAGCGTGAACTTGAGCGTCCATCCGGTGACGGGGTCACCCAGGTTGGTGACCTTCACCCCGGCCTGGAAGCCGCCCTGCCACTGGTTGGTGACCGTGTAGTCGACTCTGCAGCCGGTGGCGGCCGCCGCCTGGGGGCCTGCCGCCGCCTGGGTGCCGGTCAGCGCCGTGAGGCCCAGGGTCGTCGCGCAGGCCGCCAGTAAAGCCGTGAAGCGTTTCAAAGCGTCCCTCCTCATGCGAAGCGGAAACGGTTATGGGAGCGCTCCCAAAGCCCATTGGCCCGAGACCGTACACCCAGGCACCGTTGCGCGTACAGACGTACGACCGTCGAACGGATCAGTGAGCGGGGCGGATCGCCCTCCGGGCCGGACCCGGCGGCCGGGCGGACCCTCCTCGGTCCTCGAGCAGCCGCCATGCCCTGGGAGCGAGGCTGGCCCGGGTCAGTCCGGGGGTTCGGTGAGGCCGATGCCCGGGGCCCTGCCGAGTTGCCCGCCGCGGCGGGCGAGGCTGCCGTGGTGCGGGCGGAGGAGGCCGGCGGCGCGGCGCGGGGAGCCGGCGGCTCAGCCGGCCTGCTCGGCGAAGGCGGCGTAGGCCCGGTCGTCGAAGAGGACGAACCTGACCTCCTCGACCTCGGTGTCCGCCTGCCGGACCGCTTCCAGGGCGATACGCGCGGCGTCCTCCAGCGGCCAGCCGTAGACGCCGGTGGAGATGGCCGGAAAGGCCACCGTCCGCGCGCCGAGCTCGTCGGCGACGCGCAGGGACTCGCGGTAGCAGCTCGCGAGCGGGGACGGATCGCTGCCGGCGCCCTGGTACACCGGGCCCACCGTGTGGATCACCCAGCGGGCGTCGAGATCGCCCGCGGTGGTGGCGACCGCCTGCCCGGTGGGCAGGCCCCTGCCGTACCGCGTGGCGCGCAGCACGCGGCACTCGGCGAGGATCGCGGGGCCGCCGCGGCGGTGGATCGCGCCGTCGACGCCGCCTCCGCCCAGCAGGGAGGAGTTGGCCGCGTTGACGATCGCGTCGACGCTCTGGCGTGTGATGTCGCCCTGGACGAGGGTGAGGGTCGTCATGTCTGCCTGAGCCTCCGCCAGACGGCCTTCGCCGCGTTGTGTCCCGACATGCCGTGCACCCCGGGGCCCGGCGGGGTGGCCGACGAGCAGATGAAGACGGCCGGGTGCGGGGTGGCGTACGGGAACAGGGACAGCCTGGGCCGCAGCACGGTCTGCAGGCCGCGGACCGCCCCGGAGGCGATGTCGCCGCCGACGTAGTTGGCGTTGCGGGCGGCGAGTTCGGGCGGGCCGGCGGTCGCGCGGGCCAGGACGCGGTCGCGGAAGCCCGGGGCGAAGCGCTCCAGTTGACGTTCGATGACGTCGGTGAGGTCGCCGGTCCAGCCGTGGGGTACGTGCCCGTACGCCCAGAAGACGTGTTTGCCGGCCGGGGCGCGGGTGGGGTCGGCGACGCTGGGCTGCACGGTGATGAGGAAGGGGGCGTCGGGGGCGCGGCCCTCGCGGGAGGCCGCGTGCAGGGCGGCGCCGATCTCCTTGGCGTCCGCGCCGATCTGGACGGTGCCGGCGGCGCGGGCCTCGGGCGCGGTCCACGGGACCGGGCCGTCCAGCGCGTAGTCGATCTTGAAGACGCCGGGGCCGTAGCGGTAGCCGTCGTAGTACCGGCCCAGGCCCGCGATCCGGGCCAGGGCGGTGGGCGAGGTGTCGAAGACGTACGCGCGCGCGGGCGGCAGGTCGTCGAGGCGCTTGACCTCGTAGTCGGTGTGCACGGTGCCGCCGAGGTCCGTCAGGAGGGCGGCGAGGGCGTCGGAGATCGCCTGGGAGCCGCCGCGGGCGACGGGCCAGCCGCGGGCGTGCGCGGCCAGGGCGAAGACCAGTCCGACGGCGCTGGTGGCGAAGGAGTTCAGCGGGGCCATGACGTGCGCGACGAGTCCGGCGAACAGGGCCTTGGCCCTCTCGTCGCGGAAACGGCGCATCAGCCAGGTCGACGGGGGCAGGCCGGCGAGGCCGAAGCGGGCGAGGGTGACCGGGTCGCGGGGCAGCGCGGTCAGCGGCAGGGACATGAAGTCGCGTGCGAGGGTGTCCCACCGCGGCAGGAAGGGCTCGACCAGTCTGCGGTAGGCGCCCGCGTCGCGCGGTCCGAACGAGGCGGCCGTCTCGCCGACCGACCGCGCCAGCACGGCGGCCGAGCCGTCCGGGAACGGGTGCGCCATCGGCAGCCCGGCGTGCAGCCACCGCAGGCCGTAGCGCTCCAGGGGCAGGGCGCGGAAGGCGGGCGAGTTGATGCCGAGGGGGTGGGCGGCGGAGCAGGGGTCGTGCCGGAAACCGGGGAGTGTGAGCTCTTCGGTGCGGGCGCCCCCGCCCACGGTGCCGCGCGCTTCGAACACGGCCACGGAGAAGCCGCGCCGGGCCAGCTCCACCGCGGCGGTCAGCCCGTTCGGCCCCGCCCCCACCACGACCGCATCGAGCATCGACGGCACCTTGGGACCCCTTCGTCAGCCGACGGCCACTGAGGATCAGGATATGCCGGGGCACCGGCGGTCCCGGGCCGTGGGTCCGCTCCCCGGCACCGCACGCGGGCGGCGCTCAGGCGGCCCCGCCCGACAGCAGTGCCGCCACCTGCCGGGCCGTGGCCGCGTCACGGGCCGCGGTGAACGGCAGGTCGTTGCCGCCCGTGATGCGGAAGGGCTCGCCAGCGCGGGTCAGGTGGGTGCCGCCCGCCTCCTCGACGAGCAGCAGCCCGGCGGCGTGGTCCCAGGCGGCCTCCCAGGAGAACGCCGTGGCGTCCGACTCGCCGCGGGCGACGGCGAGGTACTCCAGTCCGGCCGAGCCGCAGGCGCGGGGTGCGACGCCCCGGGTCCACAGGCCGAGCAGGGCGCGCTTCTGCTCCGGCGTCGTGTAGTCCGGGTGGGAGGTGGCGACCCGCAGGTCACGGCCCGGCTCCGGCGGTCCGGCGTGCAGCCGTTCCCCGTCCAGGAACGCGCCCCGGCCGCGTACGGCCGTGGCGAACTGTTCGCGGGCGGGCGCGTAGGTCCAGGAAGCCCGCAGGACGCCGTGCTGCGCGAGCGCGACCAGCGTGCAGAACCCGGTGTCGCCGTGCACGAACTGCCGGGTGCCGTCGACGGGGTCGACGATCCACACCGGCGCCTCGCCCCGGAGCGCCTCGTAGGAGGCGGGGTTGGCGTGCACCGCCTCCTCGCCGACGACGACGGAGCCGGGCAGCAGGGCGACGAGCGCCTCGGTGAGGTACAGCTCGGCCTTGCGGTCGGCGTCCGTCACCAGGTCGTGCGGCCCCGTCTTCTGGTCGACCTCGTGCGCGGCGAGGCGCCGCCAGCGCGGCATGATCTCCAGTGTGGCGGCCTTGCGGACGGCTTCCTCCACGTCGGAGGCGTGCCGGGCGAGGAACCCGTCGATGGTTTCGCTGTCTTCGATCATGGCTCCATGAGAGCACGCGCCCCCGGCGGCCCCCACCCGGCCGGTGCGCTCCGGACGAAACCGGGGCGCACCGGCCGGGACCGGGCCGGATCAGCGTCCCACCGCGTACCCCTGCATGCCCCTCGCGTTGGCCGCGGCCGACAGGACCCCGGTCTCCGGCTCCCGCGCGACGGCGCACAGCCGCCCCTCCGACCAGGGGTCGCCGACGGTGACGTCGTGGCCGCGGCGCCGCAGTTCCGCGACGACCGCCGGGTCCGTGCGGGACTCGACGGTGACGCCGCCCGGTCGCATGCCGCGCGGGAAGAAGGATCCGGGGAAGCTGTCGTTGTGCCAGTTCGGGGCGTCGATGGCGCCCTGGAGGTCGAGGCCGCCGCGCACCCGCGCGCGCAGCGCGACCGCCAGGAGGAAGTGGAGCTGCCACTGGTCCTGCTGGTCCCCGCCGGGCGTGCCGAACGCCATGACCGGGACGCCGTCGCGCAGCGCGAGCGAGGGGGTGAGGGTGGTGCGGGGCCGGCGGCCCGGCGTGAGGGAGTTCGGCAGGCCCTCCTCCAGCCAGGTCATCTGGAGCCGGGTGCCGAGGGGGAAGCCGAGTTCCGGCACGACCGGGTTGGACTGGAGCCAGCCGCCGCTGGGCGTGGCGGCGACCATGTTGCCCCAGCGGTCGACGACGTCGAGGTGGCAGGTGTCGCCGCGGGTGGTGCCGTCGGGGGCGACGGGCGGTTCGCCCGGCACCGGGGGGAGCGGGCTCCTGGCGACCGTGGGCTCGCCGACGCCCGGCGCGTCGGAACCGGCGCCCCCGGCCGCCGCGCGCGCGTGCGCGGCCAGGCGCGGGGTGCGCCCGCCGGGGCTGCCGGGCCGCAGCTCGTACGAGGCGCTCTCTCCGACGAGCCGTCTGCGCTGCGCGTTGTACGCGTCCGACAGCAGCTCCTCGACGGGCACGTCGGCGGCGTCCCCGTACCAGGCCTCCCGGTCGGCCATGGCGAGCTTGCAGCCCTCGATCAGCAGGTGCATGTAGTCGGCGGAGCCGTAGGGCGGCAGTTCGGGCGGGAGCAGGGCGAGCTGCTGGAGCAGCACGGGGCCCTGGCTCCAGGGGCCGGGCTTGCATATGGTCCAGCCGTTCCAGTCGTACGTCACCGGTGTCTCGTACGTCGCCGACCAGGTGGCGAGGTCGGCGGCCGTGAGGGTGCCGGTGTGCCGCTCGCCGCTGGTGTCGAGGGTGGGGCGCGCGGCCTGCCGCACGAGGGCGTCGGCGATGAACCCGGTGCGCCAGACCTCGCGGGCGGCCTCGATCCGCGCCTCGCGGTCCCCCGTCCCGGCGGTCTCGGCCAGGAGCCGCTTCCAGGTGGCGGCGAGGGCGGGGTTGCGGAACAGCTCACCCGCGCGGGGCGGGCGTCCGCCCGGCAGGTACACCTCGGCCGAGGAGGTCCACTCCGTCTCGAACAGCTCGCGCACCGTCTCGACGGTCTCGCCGACGCGCTCCACGGGCGGGTGGCCGTGCTCGGCGTAGCCGATGGCGTACCTCAGCACGTCGGCGAGGGACTTGGTGCCGTGGTCGCGCAGCAGGAGCATCCAGGCGTCGAACGCGCCGGGCACGGCGGCGGCGAGCGGGCCCGTGCCGGGAACGAGGTCCAGGCCGAGCCCCTTGTAGTGCGCGACCGTCGCCCCGGCCGGGGCGACGCCCTGTCCGCACAGCACCCGTACCCCGCCGCCCGCCGGGGCGATCAGGATCGGCACCTCACCGGCCGGTCCGTTGAGGTGCGGCTCGACGACGTGCAGGACGAACGCGCCCGCCACGGCGGCGTCGTAGGCGTTGCCGCCGTCCTCCAGGACCGCCATCGCGGTCTGCGAGGCCAGCCAGTGGGTGGAGGACACCATGCCGAAGGTGCCCTGGAGGGTGGGGCGGGTCGTGAACACAGGTCCTTCACCTCGCTGTCTCGTGTGGTGCCCACACCCTATGGACGGCGCCGCATGGCCGGGCGCCCGGGTGGGCGCCTCCGTTCCGCCCGGGCGGGCACCGGCCGGGGTCGTGCTCGTGACCGGCGACGAGGCGGAGCCGGCGACCGGGCACCGCGGGGTTGAGGATCCCGGCGCGTGCCCGTGAACCGGCTCGTCGCGGAGACGGGCGTCCCCCGCGCGCGGTCGACGCCGCCACCGTCGACGCCACGTGCCGGTCCCCCGCCCGGGCCGTCCACGGCGCCGCGCCCGCGCCGCGGCCGATCACCTGCCGGCGGCTCCTTCGGCGCCGCGTTCGGCCACAGCTCCGGCGTGATCCTCCGCTCCCGCTTCGCCGGCGCCCGTCCCGCCCCGACGGGGCGGCCCGGCCGGCGGAGCACCCGTCCTCGCGGCCGCCGAGGCTGCGGGGCGGCATCCTCCGCGCCCGTCCGGAAGCCGCCCGAGCACCGCCCCGGACCACGGGGCACGACCGGTGCCCCGGCAGGACTTCGACGTTCCTCCCGTTCAGCGGCCGCGCAGGGGCGTGCCGCTGAGCGCGGGGCGCCGCACCGGGGCGCGGCCCGCCCCCGCGTCCACCGGCGGGCCGGCATCGAGGGTAGCGAAACGGAGTCCTGGGTACCCGCCGTCCCACAGGCGCTCACCGGGACGCGCCTCGAGCGAGAAGGCCACCGACATGACGACGCGCACTCATGCGCCGAGAGGTGCCCGTACCCCCGTCCAGCAGGCTGCGATGCTGGTTGGATCGGTGTTCCTGCTGGTGGGGATCCTGGGATTCATCCCGGGCATCACGACGGACTACGACACGATGAAGTTCGCCTCGCACGACTCCGGCGCCGACCTCTTCGGGATCTTCCAGGTGTCCATCCTGCACAACCTCGTGCACCTGGCGTTCGGTGTGGCGGGACTCGCCATGTCCCGCACGGCCTCCGCCGCACGAACGTTCCTGCTGGCCGGGGGCGCCATCTACCTGGTGCTGTGGCTGTACGGCCTGATCGTCGGCCACGACAGCGACGCGAACTTCGTTCCCCTGAACACGGCCGACGACTGGCTGCACTTCGTGCTCGGCATCGGCATGATCGCCCTGGGCGCGCTGCTCACCCGTGGTTCGGCTCCCGCCTCCCGCAGGATGTGACCTCCCACGGTCCACGGGAGAGCGCCGGCGGTGGCGGTCGCGGGCCCGGTCGCCGGTGCCGCGGCCGCCGCGCGGCGCGTGGGGCCGCGTCCCGTCGGCCGGGCCGGCGGCCGAAGGTGACGACCGGCCCCGGGCCGCGGGGGACGCGGCCCGCCGAGCCGCCGGGCCCGTGCGCGTACGGCGACCGGAGCCGCACGCGGATCCGCCCGCACCGGACGGCCGGGACACCGCGCTCGCGGTGCGCCTGAGGGAACCGCGGCCGGATCCGGTGCGGTCGGCACCCGCGCGGCTCCCCCGTGTCCGCCCGCTCGGACGCGCCGGCGGCCGGGCCCCGGACACGTGCGTCGAAGCGATCGGCGCCAAGGCGCCCGGCGACGCTCCCGTCCACCTCCACGACCGGGCCGAACGGTGACCGCGGCCCCGGACCGGCCGCTGTGCGCTCCGACGGCTTTCGGCGTTCCCTCGCCGAGAGGCGCAACCGGAGTGGCACGGGAGGCACGGCGCGCACCCGTGCTCGGCATGCCCCGGCTCCCCCCTTCGCCGCCGTCGTACGAGCAGTGCGCCGGAACGGTATTGGTGGGTACCGGCGAGCGGTGCTGCCCTACAGTGGTGAGGATATGGACGAGGGACTGGAGACACACCGGGCGCTGGAGCGGCTCCGGGGGCGGCTGGCGCAGGAGAAGCGACTGATCGTGGGGCTGTCCGGCGGTGTGGACTCCTGCCTGCTGGCGGCCGTGGCGGGGGAGGTGCTCGGCGAGCGGGCGGTGGCGGTCACGGCGGTGTCGGCGAGCCTGCCGACGGCGGAGCGGGAGTTCGCCCGCTCGTTCGCCCGGGCCCGCGGTCTGCGGCACATCGAGGTGTGCACCGATGAGCAGGACCGCCCGGAGTACCGGGTCAACGGCGGGGACCGCTGCTACCACTGCAAGAGCGCGCTGTTCGACGCGCTGGCGCCGCTGGCGGAGCTGTCCGGGGCCGCGGTGGCCCTGGGCACGAACCTCGACGACCTCGGGGACCACCGGCCGGGGCTGCGGGCGGCCGCCGAGCGGGGCTCGGTGGCGCCGCTGGTGGACGCCGGCCTGGACAAGGCGGCGGTCCGCGCCGTGGCGCGCCTGCTGGAACTGGATCTCGGCGTCGCGGACAAGCCCGCGGCCGCCTGCCTGGCCTCCCGGGTGGCCTACGGGGATCCGGTGACACCCGAGGTGCTGGCCCGGATCGAACGGGCCGAGGCGTCGGTGAAGGCGCTGGGCTTCGCCGACTGCCGGGTTCGGGCACACGCGGAGGGCACCGTGGCGCGGCTGGAGCTGCCCGCGGATGCCATCGACCGGGCCGTGGGGGTGCGGACCGAGCTGGACGCGGCGGTAAGGGAGGCGGGTTTCGTGTTCTGCGCCCTGGACCTGGCCGGTTTCAGCAGCGGCCGGATGAACGTGCTGCTCGACATGCCGTCGGTGCGGGAGGCGCGGGCATGAGCGACCGCCGGGGACAGGACGGCGGGCCGGGCTTCGACGACCTCGGTTTCGCCCGGGTCGACACCGCGCGGGAGGCCCGTCAGGGGCTGCCGGAGGTGGTGTACGGGCCCGGCAAGACATCCGGCGAGATCATCGCGATCGTCCGGCGCCTGCTGACGGCCAACCACGGGCCGGTGCTGGTCACCCGGGTCGGCGCCGACACGGCGGCCGAGGTCCTGGGCGAGGTGCCCGACGGGCGGTGGGACGAGGCGGCCCGGTTGCTGGTGTGGAGGCCCGCCCCCGCCGGGGATTTCCGTGTCTGCGTGGTCAGCGCCGGCACCTCGGACGGTCCGGTGGCCGCCGAGGCCGCCGCTGTGGCCTCGGCCGTCGGGCTGCGGGTGGAGGTGATCCGCGACGTGGGCGTGGCGGGGCTGCACCGGCTGCTGGCGGTCGCCGACGACCTGCGCGCGAGCGACGCCGTGATCGTCGTGGCGGGCATGGAGGGGGCACTGGCCAGCGCGGTGGGCGGACTCGTCGCCGCCCCGGTCGTCGCGGTGCCCACCTCCACCGGGTACGGCGCCTCCCTGGAAGGGGTGACCGCCCTGCTGGCCATGTTGTCCTCCTGCGCGGCCGGCCTGACCGTGGTCAACATCGACTCGGGGTTCTCCGCCGCCATGGCGGCCTTCCGGCTCGCCCGCACCACCGGGCGGCGGCTGTGATCCTGTGGCTCAACCCGGCCACCGGCCTGTCCGGCGACATGCTGCTGGGCGCCCTGCTGGACCTGGGCGCACCGGTGGAGACGGTGCGCGAGGCGGTGGCTTCCACGGGACTGACCGGCTGGCGCCTGGAGGCCGAGCGCGTGGACGTGGACGGCATCCGCGCCACCCGGGCGCGGGTCGACGTGGACGACGAGGCGACCGAACGGCGCGCGGCGGAACTGCTCCGGCGCGTCCGGGCCGCCTCGCCGCCCGCCGTCGCCGAGATGGCCGCACGGGCCGTGACGGCCGTCACCGAGGTGGAAGCCGCCCTGCACGGCACCGACCCGGCCGAGGTCCACCTGCACGAGCTGGGCGGTCTGGACACCGTGGTGGACACCGTCGGCGTGGCGGCCGCGCTGCACGCTCTGGAGGTGACCGAGGTCTACAGCGCGCCGGTCGGTGTGGGCAGCGGTGAGGTGCGCACCCGCCACGGCGTCCTGCCGGTGCCGGCGCCCGCCACCATCGCGCTGCTGACCGGTGCCCGGGTCCGCGGCATCGACGTGGCGGGCGAGACGGTCACCCCGACCGGCGCAGCGCTGCTGCGGGCCGCCGGGGCCGGTTACGGCCCGATGCCCGCGATGCGGCCGGCGCGGACCGGATACGGCGCCGGGACGAAACGCTTCCCGGGCCGCCCCAACGTGCTGCAGGCCGTGCTCGGCGAGGCGGAGTCCGCTGTGCCCGGCGGGGAAGAGGAGCTGGTGCAACTGGAGACCAACCTCGACGACGTGACCGGGGAGACGCTCGGGCACCTGATGGGCCGGCTGCTGGCCCGGGGCGCCCTGGACGCCTGGGTGGTGCCCGCGGTGATGAAGAAGGGCCGCCCTGCCCACATCGTCCACGTGCTGTGCCGCCCCGGCGACGCCGGCCGGCTGCGCGAGACGCTGTTCGCCGAGACCGGAACGCTCGGCGTGCGGGAGGGGCGGACGAACCGCACCGCCCTGCCGCGCACGGCCTCCACGGTGGACGTCGAGGGCCACACGGTGCGCATCAAACGCGGACCGTACGGCGCCAAGTGCGAGTACGAGGACCTCAGGGCCGCCGCGGAGGCGCTCGGTCTGCCCCTGCGCGAGGTCGCGGCACGCGCACTGCGTCACGGTGACTGACCCGGCCCGCGGCACCCGCCGGAGACCACCGGGCAGCACGGCACGGGCTCGTCGGCTCACCGGCGTCACCACGGCTGGGCGCCCGGCCGGGCGGACCGTCCGGGGCCGAGAAGACGTCGATTCCGGCGGCCGGAGCGGCCGGAACGGGGCAGGGGCGCCCGTTGGCCCCGCTGTGACATGGGGTGGAATGCTACCGGTAGGCAAGAAGTGCTGTTGTCCCCCGGGACGACAGCACAGCGATGAAGGTGGTTGGGGTGACGAGAGTGGAGCTGGGTACAGCGGTGGCGACCGCCCGACGGCTGGCCGAAGAGGTCCTGGCCCCGCGTGCGGCGTCCGTGGACGCGGAGCGCCGCTGGCCGGCCGAGGGGGTGTCCGCGCTGCGCGCCGAGCTCGGGGGTCTGGTCGTCCCGGAGGACTGCGGGGGAATGGGCCACGGACTGCTGGCCGTGGCCCAGGTCGGTGAGGTCACCGGCCAGGCGTGCGCCTCCACCTCCATCTGCTTTGGGATGCACCTGGTCGCCTCCGCGGTCATCGCCGCGAAAGCCACCGGTGACCAGCGCTCCCGCTACCTCAAGCCGATCGCCGCGGGCGAGCACCTGACCACCCTGGCGCTGTCCGAGCCCGGCACCGGCGGGGAGTTCTGGATCTCGCAGACCCGGATGACCACCCACGCCGACCAGCTGCGGCTGACCGGCGCCAAGAGCTTCGTCACCAACGGCGGGCACGCCGACTCCTACGTGCTGTCCACGGTCGCCGCGGACAGCGACGCCCTGCCCGGGCAGTTCTCCTGCGTCGTGGTGGACCACGACACGCCCGGCATGACCTGGGGCCCGCCGTGGCAGGGCATGGGCATGCGCGGCAACGACTCGCGCACGCTGAGCCTGGACGCCACCGCCGTGCCCCGCAGCCGCCTGCTGGGCGAAGAGGGCGACGAGATCTGGTACGTCTTCAACGTCGTGGCCCCGTTCTTCCTCATGGCCATGGCCGGCACCTACCTCGGCGTGGCGGCGGCCGCGATGGAGGAGGCACGTGCGCACGTGCTGCGCCGGCAGTACGCCCACAGCGGCAGCACTCCGGCGGCCAGTCCCTTCGTCCAGCACCGGCTGGGCACCATGTGGGCCCGCGTGGAACGCACACGCCGCCTCCTCTACCAGGCGGCCCTCGAAGCCGAGTCGGGAGGCCCCGAGGCACTGCTGGGACTGTGCTCGGCCAAGGCCGAAGTCTCCGAGACCGCCCAGGCCGTCGTCAACGACGCGCTGACCTTGACCGGCGGCATCGGTTACGCCCAAGACGGCCCCCTCCACCGGCACCTGCGCGATGCGCGGGCGGCCCACGTGATGGCTCCGCTCACCGACACCCTGCGGACGTGGACGGGCCGGGCGCTGCTGGGACGTCCGCTGCTGGAGGACTGACATGACCGCCCTGCGCTGTCGTGTGCTCCTGGCGGGTCTGGACGAGGCCGCGGAATCCCTTCTGCGCACGGAGCTGGCCGCGGACGCCGAGATCCAGCGGATGGAACACCCGGAGGCCCCGGGCCCCGACAGCGAGGGACGGCCGACGCTGCTCGTCGTCGGACCCGCCGTCGCCACCCCCAACGGCCTCATCAGCACCCTCAAGGCCCGCATCCCCCAGCTGGCCATCGTCATGCTCGTCGACGACGGGGACCGGCGGAAAACACAGATGCCCTCCCTGCTCACCAGGGAAGACAACCAGGTCACCGCCAAGGACCTGCACCGTCTTCCCGGCATCGCCCGTGCGGCGCTGGAACAGCTCATACGCGCCCACGGCTACCGCACGACGCAGGCCGCCCTCCAGCGCAGTCTGGAGGCGGCCGTCGCGCCCGTCCGCCAGCCCGGCGAGCAGCTGTTCGGCCCCTTGTTCCACCAAAGCCTCGTCGGCGCGCTCGCGCTGGACGACGAGAGCCGGATCATCGCCTGGAACCCCAAAGCCGCAGGCATCCTCTCCCTGACCGGCGGCTCCATCGGCCGTCCGCTGCCCGACCTCTTTCCCGAGCACACCCGCGCGCAGCTGACCGGTCACCTCACGACGGCCGGCGAGAACTCCACCCCGCCCTCGCTGTTCGCACGGATCGTCGACGGCAGACCGCAGCTGCTGCGCATCGGCACCCAGCGGACAACGGCACCCGACGGCACGGTGTACACGCTCGCCGTGCTCGAAGACGTCACCGCCGCCACCGACATGCGGCGGGAGCTGGCGGAGCGGACCAGTCACGCCCTGCTCGCCGGCGACGTGGCGGACGCCATGACGAGCGATGCCCCGCTTCCCGAGCGTCTGCAGCGCTGCGCGCAGGCCGTCGTCGACCGCCTGGGTGCGGCTTTCGCCCGGGTGTGGGTCCTCAAGCCGGAGGAGGACCTGCTGCAACTGGTGGCCAGCGCGGGCCTGTACACGCATCTCGACGGCGGCCACTCACGCGTCAGGGTCGGACAGCTCAAGATCGGGATGATCGCCGCCGAACGCCGCCCGCACCTGACCAACTCCGTCATCGGGGATCCTCACGTCAACGACCAGGAATGGGCCAGGCGCGAGGGCATGACCGCCTTCGCCGGGTATCCGCTGGTCGCCAACGGCGACCTCATAGGCGTGATGGCCCTCTTCTCCCGCGACCCGCTCCCCTCGACCGCGCTGGACGCCCTGGCGGGAATAGCCGACCGGATCGCCGTGGGCATCCGCCAGGACGACCTGCTGAACCGGCTGCGCACCACCACCGAAGCCCTGCAGGCCCCGCTGCTGCCGCCCGCCCTGCCGGCCATGTCCGGCCTGGACATCGCCGCCCGCTACCGCGCCCAGGGCGACAGCCTGCAGATCGGCGGCGACTTCTACGACGTCTTCCCTCTCGACGACGGCCGGTGGGCCCTCGCCCTGGGGGACGTCTGCGGGAAAGGCCCCGTCGCCGCCGCGGCCACCGGACTGGTGCGGCACACCCTGTGGACCGCCACCCAGCAGGACCCCGCACCGGATTACGTCCTGCCCCTCGTCCACCGGGCACTGCGCCGCGACGACAGCCCCTTCTGCACCCTTGTCTACGTCCTCATCGACCCGTGCGCCGCCGAGGGCCCGCGCATACAGGTGACCTCCGCGGGCCACCCGTACCCGATCCTGCGCCGGGCCGACGGCACCACGAGCCTGCTCCGGGAACACGGGCCGATGCTGGGAGTCTTCGACCACCTGCACCACCCGGTGCGTTCCCTCGACCTCCATCCCGGCGACACGCTGGTGCTCTACACCGACGGTTTCACCGAAGGAGCGGGCAACTACCGCTCCCGCGAACCGGAGGACCTCGCCGATGAAGTACGGGCCCTGCGGGTGCCCGCCGGCCGGAGCCCGGCCGAGGAGATCGCCGGGGCCCTGTTCACGTCGGCCCTCGAGCGGTGGGGCGACAGACGCCGCGACGACCTCGCCCTCCTCGCGGTCACCGCGATGCCATGAGCCGCCGGCGCGGCGGCCCTCGCGACCACCCGGTGAGACGGTGCCGCGAGCACGCCCTTGGGGGCCGGCGAGGCGATCCGAGCCGGTGGCCGGCGCTCCCGTGCCGGACCTCCCCGGCCGCCCGGGACCCGGGCGGCCGGGGAGGTCCGGGGCGACCGGGGAGGCCGTGTCATTCCCGCGGCAGCGCTTCCTGGCCGAAGGCCGCGTGGAAGGCGCGCGTGTGGTCCACGTGGCGGGCGGGACCGGTCAGGGTGACCGTCGCCGTCAGGCGGGGGTCGGTGCTGGAGGCGGCCAGGCGCAGTTCCAGCTCGCCCGGCTCGACCACGCGCCGCCCGTCGCGGCCGGTGAAGGAGGCGAGGTCGGCCGGGACCGCGACGCGCACCCGCCGTGCCTCGCCCGGGGCGAGCGGCACCCGGGTGTAGCCGACGAGGCGCTGCACCGGCTGGACGACGGAGGCGACCGGGTCGTGCAGGTAGAGCTGGACGACCTCGGTGCCGTGCCGTTCGCCGGTGTTGCGGACGGTGAGGGCGAGGCGGAACTCGCCGTCCGTGGGCGCCTGGGCGGCCTCCACTTCGAGGTCGCTCCAGTCGAACGACGTGTACGACAGCCCGTGCCCGAAGCCGAACGCGGGCGTGGGGTCGATGCTGGACACCTCGCTGGCGTGTGCGAGCCGCGCGCCGAGGTAGGTGGACGGCTGGGCGCCCGGTCCGCGCGGCACGCTGACCGGCAGGCGTCCGCTGGGGTCGGTCCGGCCGCTGAGGATCCCGGCGAGGGCGGTGGTGCCCTCCACGCCGGGGAAGAACGACTGGACGATCGCGGCGGCCTCGGTGGTGGCGCGGCCGAGCGCGTAGGGCCGTCCCGCGAGCAGGACGGTCACCACCGGCGTGTCCGTGTCCAGCAGGGCGTCGAGGAGCTGCTGCTGGGCGCCGGGCAGGGCGAGCGACTCGGCGTCGCAGCCCTCGCCGCTGGTGCCGCGGCCGAAGAGTCCCGCCCGGTCGCCGAGGACCGCGATGACGACGTCGGCCCGGCGGGCCGCCTGGACGGCCTCCGGGATGCCGAAGACGTCGCCGTCGTCGACACCGGTGCCGGGGACGATCGTCAGCTCCGCGTCGGGGAACTCGCGGGCCAGGGTGTCGCCGAGGGTGGGCAGGCCGATGCCGACCGGGGTGCCGGGGTGGTGGACGCCGACGTGCAGGGGGAAGGAGTAGCAGCCCAGTACCGCCGTCGGCTCGGTGGCGTTGGGGCCGACCAGGGCGATGCGGCGGGGCCGCTCCAGCGGCAGGGTGCCGTCGTTGGTGAGCAGGACGACCGCTTCCTCGGCGACGGCGCGGGCCAGGGCGCGGTTCTCGGGGGTGTCCAGGTCGATCGTGCCGCGCAGCGCGTCCGGGTCGTCCCGGTCGGCGTCGGCGAGGGCGGGCGGGACCGGGTTCCAGTCCGCGTCGAGGAGTCCGAGCATCGCCTTCTGGGTGAGGACCCGTCGCAGGGCGCGGTCGACGACCGCCTCCGGCACCCGGCCCGCGCGCACGGCCTCGGCCAGGGGCGCGCCGAACGTCTTGACGGTGGGCAGTTCCACGTCGACGCCCGCCGTCAGGGCGGTGCCGGCGGCCTCGGCCCAGTCGCCCGCCACGCCGTGCAGGGTCTTGAGGAAGGCGATGCCGAAGTAGTCGGCGACGACGGTGCCCTCGAAGCCCCAGGTGTCGCGGAGCAGTCCGGTCAGCAGCGCCTCGTCGGCCGCCGACGGAACGCCGTCGGTGTCGGTGTAGGCGTGCATGACGGACCGGGCGCCGCCTTCGCGCACGGCCATCTCGAAGGGGGGCAGCAGGATGTCGGCGCGTTCGCGGGGGCCGATGGAGGCGGGGGCGAGGTTGCGTCCGGCGCGGGAGGCCGAGTAGCCGGCGAAGTGCTTGAGGGTGGCGACGACTCCGGCGGACTCCAGTCCCTGGACGTAGGCCGTGCCGATGGAGCCGACGAGGTAGGGGTCCTCGCCGATGGTCTCCTCCACCCGTCCCCAGCGGGCGTCGCGCACCACGTCCAGTACGGGCGCGAGGCCCTGGTGGACGCCGACGGACCGCATGTCGCGTCCGATGGCGGCGGCCATGCGGCGGATCAGGTCCGGGTCGAAGGTGGCGCCCCAGGACAGCGGGACGGGGTAGGCGGTGGCGCCCCAGGCCGCGAACCCGGCGAGGCACTCCTCGTGGGCGAGCGCGGGGATGCCGAAGCGGTTGGCGGCGGCGATGCGGGCCTGGGTGCGGGCCAGGGACAGGGCGCCCAGGGCGGGGTCGACGGGAGCGGTGCCGAAGGGGCGGGTGAGCTGGCCCAGCCCGGCGGGCAGGAGGGCGTCGAGATCGACGGCCTCCTCCATGTCGTGCTGGTGCGGGGCGACTTCACCGCCCTCGTCGGACGCGCCGACCCACACGCCGTACAGCTGGGCGATCTTCTCCTCCGTGGTCATCGCGTCGATGAGCGCGGAGACCCGGGTGGCGACGGAGTGGGCGGGGTCGTTCCAGAGGGGGACTTCGGGGGTGGTCTCAACGGCCACGTTGGCGGTCACTTTCCTCCCACGCCCATCAGCCCCTGGACCAGGGCGCGACGGGCGAACAGGTAGACGAGCAGGACGGGGACCATGGACAGCACCACGGCCCCCAGCAGACCGGGGATGTCGATGCCGTGTTCGGTCTGGAAGTTGTACAGACCCAGGGTGATCACCTTGGTGGAGTCGGACTGGGTCAGGACGAGCGGGAACAGGAAGCCGTTCCAGGCCTGGAGCGCCGAGAAGACGACGACCGTGGACAGCCCGCCGCGGGACAGCGGCAGGACGAGCTGGAAGAACATGCGGCGCGGGGTGGCGCCGTCCATGGCCATGGCCTCGAACAGTTCCGGGGAGATGTCGCGCATGGCGCCGCTGAGGATCAGGGCGGACATCGGCAGGCAGAACGCGGCCGTGGGCAGGATGACGCCGAGGAGGTTGTCGTACAGGCCGGCTTCGCTGATCAGGTAGAACATCGGGACGATCACGGCCTGCGCCGGGATGGCGAGGCCCAGCAGGAACAGCCGGAAGACGTGCGAGGTGACCCTGCTGCGGTTGCGGACGATGGCGTAGGCGAGCGGCGGGACCAGCAGCAGCACGATGCCGATCACGCACGCGGTGACGAGGAGGGTGTTGAGGAAGTACCGGCCGAAGCCGGAGTCGAAGGCCCGGGTGTAGTTGTCGAGGGTGAAGCTGTCCGGGAAGGACAGGGGGCCGTTCTCGGAGTAGTCCGCCCGGGTCCGCACCGTCGCGGCGAGCATCACGTACAGCGGCAGTCCGACCAGGAACAGCCAGACCAGGGAGCCCGCGCCGGCCAGGTAGTTGGGGCGGCTTCTCGTGCCTCGGCTCATGACACACCCTCCATGTCGCTGCGCATCTTGTCGTAGCCGGACACGCGGACGACGATCAGCGAGACGACGGTGGCCGCGATCACCAGGGCGAGGGCGATGGCGGCGCCGGCGCCGAAGTCGAAGCCCTTGAAGGCCTTCTGGTACATGTAGTACGCGCTGATCGTGGTGTCGGTGCCCGGTCCGCCCTGGGTGAGGATGAGGACCGTCTCGAACGTGGTCAGACCGCCGACGATCATCAGGATCATCGAGGTGACGACCGAGTTGCGCAGCTGCGGCAGCGTGATGTGGAAGAACTGCCGGTAGCGGCCCGCTCCGTCGATCTCGGCGGCCTGGTACAGCACCTGCGGGATCGCGCGGGCGGCTCCCTGGTAGATCAGGGTGTGGAACGGGGTGAACTGCCAGGTGCTGACGAACGCCAGCACCCCGATGGCGGTGGCCTGCCCGCCGAAGAGGTTGCCGTCGCCGAACAGCCAGGACACGCGGGACGGGATGCCGAAGTTCGGGTCGAGCAGGGCCCGCCACAGCACGGACACGGCCGTCGCGGACAGCAGCAGCGGGATGAAGTAGACGACCGACAGCACCGCCCGGTTGCGCTGGTGGCCGGCGGCCCAGACGCCCAGCACGATGCTCAGCGGCGTCTGGAGCGCCACGCCGAGCGCGGTGAGCAGCAGGGTCAGCCAGACGCTCTTGAGCATCACCGGGTCGTCGGCCAGGCGCGTCCAGTTGTCGAGGCCGACGAACTCGGGGGAGCCGAGGCCGTTCCAGGTCGTGAAGGACAGCACCGCCACCATGATCAGTGGGACGATGGCGAAGAGGGCGAAGAAGACGGTGGCGGGCAGCGCCCAGAGGAACCCGGGACGCCCCACCCGGGAAGCGGAGGACACCTCCGGCCGCCGCCGGGCCGCCTTGCGGGGTTCGGCGGCGACGGGAGCGCTCGTGGTCTGTGTGGTCATGCGGTTCATTCGGTGGGGAGGGCCTGCATGGCCTCGATGAAGCCGTCGGCGTCGATCTGGCCGCTGAAGAACTGCTGCACGGCCTGGTGGATGGGCGTCATGGCCGACGGCGGGTACGCCTGGTCCCACGACAGCTGGAACGCCGGGGCCTTCTCCACCAGGTCGTACTGGAAGCGCGAGTACTCCGGGTCGGCCGCGGTGTCGAGGAACTTCCTGGTGCTGGTGGTGGTCGGCAGGTTGCCGATGGCCAGCTGCTCCTTGACGAACTCGTCGGAGTACATGAGCTTCAGGAACTCGGCGACGGCCTCGGGGTGCTTGGTCTTCTTCAGCACCGAGTAGAAGTTGTTGGTGTTGCCGACCACGTCGGCCGGGTCGCCCTTGCCGCCGGGGACGGCCGGGAAGGCGGTGTAGCCGAGGGCGGTCTCCGCGAACTCCTTGGCGTCCTCCTGCTGCTGGGCGTAGTACCAGGAGCCCATCAGCTCGAAGCCGGCCTTGCCGGAGGCCAGCAGTGCGGGCGAGGAGCCGTTGGTGTACTTCACGGAGTCGTAGTTCTTGCCGAAGGCGCCCGCGTCGACGAGCTCCTTGAGCATGCTCAGCGCCTTCTTGCTGTCCGCGCTCGCCCAGGCGTCCTTGTCGCCATCCAGGGCCTTCTGGAACAGCTCCGGCCCGGCGACACGGTCGTAGAGGTACTCGAACCACATCATGGTCGGCCAGCGGTCGCCGGCGCCCAGGGAGATGGGCGTGACCCCTTCGTCCTTCAGCTTCTCCACCGCGTCCAGCAGCTCGTCCCAGGTCGTGGGCGGCTTCACCCCGGCCTTGTCGAGCACCTCCTTGTTGTGGAACAGCAGGACCGGCTGGGTGCCGCGCATCGGGACGCCGTACGCCTTGCCGTCGACGACGGCGCTGTCGAAGACCGTGGGCAGGAAGTTCGCCTTAAGTCCCGGGTCCTTCTCGATGAAGTCGTCCAGCGGCATCAGCAGATCGGCCTTGACGAACGGCTTGATGCTGCCGCCGCCCCAGTTGAAGAAGATGTCCGGTGCCTGCGGCGTGTTGATGATCGTCTGGAGCTTCTGCTGGTAGTCGGCGCCGGGGATGGTGTCGAGGACGACCTTGACGTCGGACTTCTTGTTGAAGGTGTCGACGATCTTCTTCTCGACCTTGTTGGTGGCGTCGCCGTAGACCAGGACGCGGATCTTCCCGTCGTCCGACGCCCCCCCGCCGTCACCGTTGCCGCAGGCCGTCAGAGACAGGGCCAGGGCGAGCGTCGCACCGCAGGCGAGCAGCCGGGGCAACCGCACACGTGTCTTCATCGTTCGCCTTTCGAAAGTTTCGGCTCCATCGCCGAAAGTCCATGCCGTCGGACAGTAGGTGGAGATCCGATTCGTGGTCAACGGTCCTGCACGCACGCGGCCAAACCGTTACCGACGCCCGTGACCTATGCTGCGCCCATGCACGATGACGACGAGGTGAGCGGCAGAGTGACCCTGGCCGCGGTGGCGAAAGAGGCGGGTGTTTCACTACCGACAGTTTCGAAGGTCCTCAACGGCCGTTCTGATGTCTCCCCGGTGACCCGCGCCAAGGTGGAGCAGCTCCTGAGGGTGCACGGTTACCGCCGCAGGCACCACGGGGCGCCGCCCTCGCCACTCGTCGAACTCGTCTTCCACGAGCTGGACAGCATTTGGGCGATGGAGATCATCCGCGGGGTGGAGACCGTCGCGAAGGCCAACAAGGCGACCGTGGTGCTCACCGAGAGCGGCACCCGGCACGCCCCCGCGCCCGAGTGGGTCGAGGGCGTGCTGCGCCGCCGGCCGCTCGGCGTCGTCCTGGTCTTCTCCACGCTCCCCGAGGACGTCAAACGGCACCTGCGGTCCCGTTCCATCCCGTTCGTCATCATCGACCCGGCCGGCGACCCCGACCCGGACGTGCCCTCCGTCGGCTCCGCCAACTGGGCCGGCGGCCTCGCGGCCACCCGTCACCTCACCGACCGCGGGCACCGGCGCGTCGCGATCATCACCGGCCCCGAGGACATGCTGTGCTCGCTGGCCCGCCTGGACGGCTACCGCTCGGCCATGGCGATGGCGGGCCTGGAGGCCGATCCGCGCCTGGTCCGCTTCGGCGACTTCCACGTCCAGGGCGGCTTCACCCACGCCATGGACCTGCTGGACGGCCCGGACCGGCCGACGGCGATCTTCGCGGGCAGCGACCTCCAGGCGCTCGGGGTGCTGGAGGCCGCCCGGCTGAAGGGGCTGAGCGTGCCGGAGGACCTGTCGGTGGTCGGGTACGACGACGTCCCCCCGGCCCAGTGGTCCAGCCCCCCGCTGACCACGGTCCACCAGCCGCTGCGGCACATGGCCGAGGAGGCGACCCGCATGCTGCTGCGCCCCGACGACCCCGGCAAGGCGGCGCAGCGCATCGAGCTGGCGACGCGGCTGGTGGTGCGGCAGAGCACCGCGCCGCCGCGGGACGCGTGACCCGGGGACGCCCGGGACCGGCCGGCGGACCCGCCGGCCGGTCCCGGAACACTCAGCCGGATGCCGCGGACCGGGCCCGCCCCGCCAGCCGGTCCTGGAGCGCGCGGTAGGCCGGCTTGGGCCGGTACTCCTCGTCGAGGACGTTGGCGGCGCCCTCGCCCTCGAAGGTGTCGGGCACCCAGGAGTACTTGTCGGTGAAGCCCCACACGGTGAACGAGACGCAGTGCCGTGCGCGCAGGCAGGCGTCGAGGAGCAGCCGGTACCCCTCGGCCTGTGCGCGCAGCTTCTCCTCGTCGGCCGGCACGACCATGCGTACGTCCGCCTCCGTCACGGCGGTCTGCACCCCCAGCGCGTCGAAGCGCCGGAAGTTGTCGGCCACGCCGTCGGGCAGGCCGTACTGGATGCCGAGGTGCCCCTGGAAGCCGACCCCGTGGACGGGCACGCCCTCGGCGCGCAGGGTGCGGACCAGGTCCAGCACGGCGTCGCTCTTGGGGCCGGCCCACTCGATGTTGTAGTCGTTGTAGAAGAGCTTGGCGCGCGGGTCGGCCGCGTGGGCCCAGCGGAAGGCGTCGGCGATGTAGCCGGGGCCCAGCTCGCGCAGCCAGATGCTGTCGCGCAGGGTTCCGTCGTCGTTGAACGCCTCGTTGACCACGTCCCAGTGCCAGATGCGGCCCTTGAAGTGCCGCACCGTGTCGGTGATGTGGCGGCGCAGGATCGCGCGCAGCTCGTCGGGGGTGAAGTCGCCCGAGGTGAGCCAGGCGGGCAGCTGGCTGTGCCAGACGAGGGTGTGGCCGCGGACCTTCTGCCCGTGCCGCTCGGCGAACCGGACGAGCCGGTCGGCCGCGGCGTAGTCGTACTCGCCCCGCCGCGGTTCGATCACCTCCCACTTCATGACGTTCTCCGGGGTGACGGAGGAGAACTCCGAGCCGGCGAGCGCGCGGTAGGGGGCGTCCTGGGCGAGGGCGGTGGTGTCGACGGCGGTGCCCACGCGCAGCCGGTCGTCCGCGGCGAGCTGCCGCAGCGGCCGGTCCTGCGGGGCGCCGGTCCCCGCGGTCGCGGGACCGGCGGTCGCGAGGGGGAGCAGGGCGAGGGTCGACGTCACGGCGGCGGCCGTGACGAGGCGCAGCACCTTCACGGGCGAGCACTCCTCGGTGTCCGGGGTGTCCGGGGTGTCCGGGACACCTGGTGGCAGCGGGCCGGTGAGGCCCAGCCTGCCTCGAATGTTTCGAAGCCTTTCGGCATGGTGCCGCGTCACCGTATGGGGCAGCCGTCACATCGTCAACAGAGCTTGCCGACCGGAAATCCCCCTCGGCCGCGGTTATCGATTCCTGCACGACCGGTTGACCCGGCGGTCGGTGGGCCGTACGTTCTCCCGCAGCCGCTCGGAAAGATCCCCGAAACTTTCGGATCGACGATTCCGGAAGAGTTCATCCACCCTCCCACCCGCAGGCCGCGCCGACCCGGCGGTGGCCGCAGAAGGGGATGACATGCCCATGCTCCTCACGCGCCGTACGTCTCCGCCCCGGGCCCGCACGGCCCTGGGGGCCGGCCTGGCGGGCCTGCTCGCCCTGACCGGCGTCACCGCCCTGGCCGGGACGGCCGACGCGGCGACGACCCTCGCCTCCGCGGCGGCGGCCAAGGGCCGCTACTTCGGCACCGCCGTCGCGGCCGGCCACCTGGGCGAGGCCCCGTACGTCTCCACGCTCGACACGGAGTTCGACTCGGTCACGCCCGAGAACGAGATGAAGTGGGACGCCGTCGAGCCCACCCGCAACTCGTTCGACTTCTCCGCCGCCGACCGGATCGTCAATCACGCCCAGAGCCGGGGCATGAAGGTGCGCGGCCACACCCTGGTGTGGCACTCCCAGCTGCCGGGCTGGGTCGGCGGCCTGAGCGCGGCCGACCTCCGCTCGGCGATGACCAACCACATCAACCGGGTCATGGGCCACTGGAAGGGCAAGATCCACAGCTGGGACGTCGTCAACGAGGCGTTCCAGGACGGCTCCAGCGGCGCCCGCCGCAGCTCCCCGTTCCAGGACAAGCTCGGCAACGGCTTCATCGAGGAGGCGTTCCGCACCGCCCGCGCCGCGGACCCGGCGGCCAAGCTCTGCTACAACGACTACAACACGGACGGCGTCAACGCGAAGAGCAATGCCGTCTACAACATGGTCAAGGACTTCAAGGCGCGCGGCGTGCCCATCGACTGCGTGGGCTTCCAGTCCCACTTCAACAGCGCCTCCCCCGTCCCGGGCGACTACCAGGCGAACCTCCAGCGCTTCGCCGACCTCGGCGTCGAGGTCCAGATCACCGAGCTCGACATCGAGGGCTCCGGTACCTCCCAGGCCACCAGCTACGGCAACGTGGTGAAGGCGTGCCTGGCCGTCCCGCGCTGCACCGGCATCACCGTCTGGGGCATCACCGACAAGTACTCCTGGCGCGCGAGCGGCACACCGCTGCTGTTCGACTCCGGCTACGCCAAGAAGCCCGCCTACACGGCGGTCCTGAACGCCCTGGGCGGCTCCTCCGGTGGCGGAGGCGGCGGAGGCGCGTCCTGCACCGCCACCTACGCCAAGGCCGAGGAGTGGGGCGACCGCTTCAACGGCCGGGTCACGGTCACCGCGGGCAGCGCGCCCATCAGCACCTGGAGCGTGACGGTCACGCTCACCCCGCCGCAGCGGATCTCCACCACCTGGAACGGCTCGCCCACCTGGGACAGCGGCGGCAACGTCATGACCATGAGGCCCAGCGGCAACGGAAACCTCGCCGCCGGGGCGTCCACCAGCTTCGGCTTCACCGTCATGAAGAACGGCACCGCCACCCCGCCGGCCATCGGGGCGTGCACCGCCTCCTGACCCGTACGGCGGACGGCCTCCCGCGCGCGGCTGCCGCGGGAGGCCCCTTGCGGCAGCACCGGCGCAGCCCCGCACGTCCCGCCCCGAAGTCCCCGCCTCCCTCCCCCCGAGTCCCCCACCCCCGGCCGCGGGCCCGCCACGGCTGATTTGCCCCGCCGCGGCCGGGGGCGGAGACTGGAGGAAGCCGACGTGGAGCCACCCACGATCTGCTCCGCGCCGCCCCTGGCACGATCGAGGGGGCTGAGCCGGTGGAGAGCAACACATTGATGATCCTCCTGTCGGAGGAGGGGGCGGAAGCCGAACGCGTGGCGGAGCTGACCGCCTATCTGCGTGAGGAACTGCTCGCCCTGGACGTGGACGACGTGTCGGCCGCCTCCGGTGAGGACGTCCCGCCCGGGGCGCGGGCCGTGGACGTCGCTCTGATCGGCACCCTCCTGGTGAACCTGGGCACGTCGGCCGCCGCCCTGGCCCAGGTGGTGACCGTGGTCCGCTCCTGGCTGGGCCGGTGCCAGGACCGGCGCCCCTCGCTGCGCCTGACGCTGGACGACGACACACTGGAGATCTCGAAGGCCGGCGACGAGCAGGTCACCGAGGCCTTCGACCTCTTCGTGCGCAAGCACTCCGCGGCGGGGACCCCGCCATGACGGATTCCCGGCACGCTCTGATCATCGCCAACGACCGCTACGACGAGCAGGGGCTCAAGAAACTGCGGGCACCGGCGCAGGACGCCACCGCCCTCGCCGAGGTCCTGCACGATCCGGAGATCGGCGACTTCGAGGTCGAGGTCGTGCGCAACGAACCGGCCCACGTCATCCGCAGACGCATCCAGGGCTTCTTCACCGACCGCCGGCGCGACGACACCCTGGTGCTGCACTTCTCCTGCCACGGGCTCAAGAGCGAGTCCGGCGAGCTGTACTTCGCCGCCAGCGACACCGAACCCCGGATGCTGGACGCCACGGCGGTCCCCGCCCAGTTCGTGCGCGGATGCATGTCCCGCACGCGGGCCGGCAGCACCGTCCTGTTCCTCGACTGCTGCTACGGCGGCGCCTTCTCCAAAGGCTCGTCCTCCGTCCGCGCCTCCGGAGACGTGAACGTACTCGAATCCTTCAGGACCGAGAAGCCGCCCAGCGGGCGGGGCTGGGCCGTCATCACGGCGTCCAACTCCATGGAGTACGCCTTCGAGGGTCCCGACCTCACCGAGGACTCCGGGCCCCGCCCGTCGGTGTTCACCCACGCGGTGGTGGAGGGCCTGAGGACCGGCGAGGCCGATCTCGACGCGGACGGCGAGGTCTCCCTGGACGACCTGTACGACTACGTCTTCGACCACGTACGGGAGCAGAACCCGAACCAGACGCCGAGCAGGACCGTGGAGATGCAGGGGGACCTGCATCTGGCGCACAGCAAGCACCGCCGTATCAAGATCGTCCCCGTCGGTCTCCCGCCCTCCGTGAGGAGCGCCCTCGGCAGCAGGAACGCCTTCGCCCGCCTGGGTGCCGTGGCCGAACTGCGCTCCCGGCTGCGGAACGAGTCCCTCCCCATCGCCGAGGGCGCACGCCAGGCCCTGGAGGAGGTCGCGCGCAACGACATCCGGCAGATCGCCGACGAGGCGAGCAGCGCCTTGCGCGAGGTCCGCCTCCAGCCCGACCCGGCCCGCCTGGACTTCGGGCCGCTGCCGCGGGGGTCGGCACCGCGGCACCGGTCCGTGACCCTGGCCGGGCCGCCCCTGGCCCGCTGCTGCGTGGCCCACTCCACGCACGGCTGGCTGCGGGCCGAGGAGTCGGAGGAAGGTCTGGACGTCACCGTGATCCCGTCCACCGAGGGGCGCCTGAGCGGCGACATCGTGCTCAAGGGGGTCACCGCGGACGCGGTGGTCCACGTGGAGGCGGTGGTGGAACCGGAGCGCGTGGAAGCGCCTCCCCGGGAGAGCGGCCGCGAGCCCCCGCCGACGGTCCGGGCCGAGCCCCCGCCACCCGGCCCCAAGCCATCTCCGCCGACGGTCCGGGCCAAACCCCCGCCGCCCGACCGCGAGCCACCCCCGCCGACGGTCCAGGCCGTATCCCCGCCGCCACCCCCGCCGAGGGTCCGGGCCAAGCCCCCGCCTCCTCCCCCGCCCCCGCCACCCCTTCCTCCGTCCCCGTCCCCGCCCCGGCGGAAGTCCTCCCTCTCCCCCGTCCTCGCGACCGCCGCACTGGCCGCCGCCGTCGCCTCGCTCGTCGCGCTCGCCATGACCGTGGCGCGGGTCGTGGAAGTCGTGGAGAACCAGGTCGGCCCAGGGGCGGTGGGCGAGCTCCAGGCCCAGGTGGAGAAGGCCGGCGTGCTCCCGCCGCTCGTCACCTGCCTGGTCACGGCGGCGGCGGCCCTGGTCCTGGAGGCGTTCGCCCGGCACGATCTGCGAGCGCGGGGCGACCGCTACGGGGCCTGGCCGGCCGGCGCCGCCAGGGCCCTGACCGCCATGGCGAAGGTCCTGGCCGCCCCCGCCCTGACACTGGCCGCGCTCATCGGCATCGCCTACCTCGTGGTGAAGGGCCGGTAACGACCCGCTGCCCGCGCGGCATGCCGGGGGTCACGGGAATCATCCGCCCTGGTCCGGCGTTGGCCGAGGGCGAACGCGGTCGACCGGTCGGGACCGCAGGACCGGGAACGGAGAGACAGTCGGGTGCACGGTGAGTACAAGATCCCCGGCGGCAAGCTGGTCGTCGTGGACGTGGAGGCCGAGGACGGCGTACTGCGCCACGCGCGCGTGGCGGGCGACTTCTTCCTCGAACCGGACGAGGCGCTCGACGCCGTGAACCGCGCCCTGGAGGGCGCCCCGGCGGACACCGACGCGGCCGGTCTGGCGGCCCGGATCGACGCGGCGCTGCCCGAGGGGACCGTGATGTACGGGCTGACCTCGGAGGGCGTCGGCATCGCCGTGCGCCGCGCCCTCGCGCACGCCACGGACTGGACCGACTACGACTGGCAGCTCATCCACGAGGAACCGCAGTCCCCGGCCCTGCACATGGCGCTGGACGAGGTACTGACGAGCGAGGTGGCGGCGGGGCGGCGGCCCCCGACGCTGCGCGTGTGGGAGTGGGGCGCCCCCGCGGTGATCATCGGCAGCTTCCAGTCGCTGCGCAACGAGGTCGACGCCGACGGCGCCGCCCGCCACGGCGTGCAGGTCGTGCGCCGGATCTCCGGCGGCGGCGCGATGTTCGTGGAACCGGGCAACACGATCACGTATTCGCTGTCGGTGCCCGGAGCGCTGGTGCAGGGCCTGTCCTTCCAGGACAGCTACGCCTATCTCGACGACTGGGTACTGGGCGCGCTCGGCGACATGGGGATCAGGGCCTGGTACCAGCCGCTGAACGACATCGCCACCGACCAGGGCAAGATCGCGGGAGCCGCGCAGAAGCGGATCGTGGGACCGGACGGCGGCCCCGGTGCCGTGCTGCACCACGTGACCATGTCGTACGACATCGACGCCGACAAGATGCTGGACGTGCTGCGCATCGGCCGGGAGAAGCTGTCCGACAAGGGCACCAGGAGCGCGAAGAAGCGGGTGGACCCGCTGCGCCGGCAGACCGGGCTGTCCCGTGAGGCCGTCATCGACCGGATGATCGGATCGTTCCGCGGCCGGTACGGGCTGACCCGGGGCAAGGTGACCGACGAGGAGCTGGCCCGGGCGCGGGAACTGGCGCGCACCAAGTTCGCGTCGCCCGCGTGGACGGCCCGGGTGCCCTGAGGTCCGGTCGCCGCGGGTCCGCCGGCCCGGCCGCCCCGGGGCCGGGCGTCCCGCCCCTCGGGCCCACCGCGCGGTGGGCCCGCCGGCCGCCGTTCCCGCGTGGGCGGGGCTCGCCCGCAAGGCGGCGCCGGTGAACGAGCCCCTCCGGCCGGCGGGCGGCAGCCGGCCCGGTTCGGCGACGCCGTCCCCGGAGAGGCCGTACGCGCGCCGGCGCATGCCGGTGAAAACACCCGCACGCGTATGAACCATGCCGAATCGGAGCCGTCGACGGGCCGGTCCCGTCACCGCGCCTGTACACAGTGAGGTGGCACTTCCGCCCCACAGGGACTCGTGTGAAACTGTCGTCCCGTCCGCAGTGCGGACACACTCCGCACCGTCCCCAAGAGAAGTGCGCCGTGCGTTCCCTCCCCCTGCCGCTCGCCCTGGCCGTGCGCCTGGCCCCGGTCGCCGTGCTCGCCACGGCCGGCTGGGCGCTGGCGTCCGAACCGCCGTCCGGACCGCCCGCCGCGGCTCCCGCCACCGGGCACGAGGCCGCCCCCGGGGCCGGGAGCCGGTCCCCTTCCGCCCCCTCGACGCAGGCCGTGCCGAAGACGTACCGCTCCGCCCCCGCGCCGTGCGCCAGCCTGGCCGAGGCGACGGTCTCGTCCCTCGTCCCGGGGGCGAAGAAGGAGGGGAAGGAGATACCGTCCACGGACACGCAGGTGCGCCGCACCTGCTCGTGGAACGCGCTCAAGGAGTACGACTACCGCTGGCTCGACGTCTCCTTCGAGGTCATGGAGTCGGACGAGGCGGCACGGGCGTCGTACGAGGAGCGCCTCGACGACGACCGCGGCGGCGGCGAGGTCCCGGGGCTGGGCGACGCGGCGTACTCCGTGGTGAACCTGGTCACCGAGGACGGGCAGCAGACCCGTGAGGGCACGGTGATCGTCCGCGCGTCCAACGCGCTGGTGGTCGTCACGTACAACGGCAGTGACTTCGAGACGCGGAAGGCACCCGGCACGGACGAGATCAACAAGGGCGCCATCAAGGCCGCGAAGGAAGCGGTGGCCGCGCTGGGGGACGGCCGGGGCTGACCCGCCTCCCTTCCGTACGGGACGGCCGGCCGCCGCCGGACGGCGGCCGGCCTGCGGCGGAGCGGCGGCAGCAGCCTCGACGTGCCCGGCCCCACCGCCCGGCCGTGGTCGGCCGGCGGCGCCGGTGCCGGGACGGGGCGACCGGCGCTCGGCGCTCGGCGCTCGGCGCTCGGCGCTCGGCGGGGGAAGCCGGCGCCGCCGGCCGCGAAGGCGAGGACGGCCCGCCGGTCCCACCCGCCCGCCGGGGGTGACCCGGGTGGCGGAGGGGGTCAGCGGTTCACGGCGGGGATCACCCGCGTCCCGTACGCGTCGATCACGGCCTCCCGCGCGTCGTGCATGGCGTAGACGGCGAACTGGTCGACGCCCAGCGCGCGCAGCGCGTTCAACCTCTCGACGTGCCGTTCGGCCGGCCCGATCAGGCAGAACCGGTCGACGATCTCGTCCGGCACGAACCGGGTGTCGGGGTTGCCGCTGCGCCCGTGGTGGGCGTAGTCGTAGCCCTGCCGTGCCTCGATGTAGTCGGTGAGTTCCTGCGGTACGACGCTGCCGTCCGCGCCGTACCGGGCGACGAGGTCGGCGACGTGGTTGCCGACCATGCCGCCGAACCACCGGCACTGCTCGCGGGCGTGGGCGAGGGCGTCGGGCGAGTCGTCGGCGGTGACGTACGCGGGGGCGGCGACGCAGACCGTCACCTCGGCCGGGTCGCGGCCGGCCGAGACCGCCGCGCTCCTGACCGCCTCGACCATGTACCCGGTCAGGTAGGGGTCGGCGAGCTGGAGGATGAACCCGTCGGCCTCCTCCCCCGCCAGCTTCAGCGCCCTGGGGCCGTACGCGGCCATCCACACCGGCAGTTCGGCGCCCGGCCGGACCCACGGGAACTTCACGACCGTACCGCCGCCGAGGTCGGCCTCCTCGCCGCGGCCGAGCGCCCGGATCACCCTCATCGCCTCGCCGAGGCGGGCCAGGGTGGTGGGCCTGCGGCCGGCGACGCGCACCGCGGAGTCACCGCGGCCGATGCCGCAGACCGTGCGGTTGCCGAACATGTCGTTGAGGGTGGCGAAGGTGGAGGCGGTGACCTCCCAGGTGCGGGTGGCCGGATTGGTCACCATCGGGCCGACCTTCAACCGGGTGGTGTTCGCGAGGATCTGACTGTGGATCACGAACGGCTCCTGCCACAGCACGGCGGAGTCGAAGGTCCAGCCGTGGGTGAAGCCGTTGCGTTCGGCGCGCTTCATCAGGCTGACGACCCGGGCGGCGGGCGGATCGGTTTGGAGAACGAGTCCGAAGTCCATGGCGCCGATCCTCTCGGCAACTCCGCCCCGCGCCAATCCCCCGGACCCCCGGGAACCGGCGTTCGTGCCGGGTCCCGCGGGGTCCGGGAAGGCTCCCGCCGTGCCCGGGACGCCGCCGGCGTTCTCACCCGCCGCGAGAGGCAGACGGGCAGGTGCCCGGCGGCGTCGGCTGCCTGGGGCCACCGCGGCGGCCCCAGGCCGGGAGTTCACCTGCGGGGGCGGCGCACGGACGGGGGCGCCCTCCGAGCGGAACGTCCCGACGGCCTCGGCCCGCGAAAGCGCTCGGGTACCACGCCGAGACAGCCACCCGCCCGGTCACCGGAACCGGAGGAACCCGGGCCCCCCACGCCTTCTCGGCACGGGTCCCCGCCGGCTCCGCCGGTCACTCGGCACGCGGGGTGCGGGGACCGCGCGATGTGGAGGGGCCTTCCCAGCGCACCGCTCGGCCACTGTCCAGGCCGAACTGGTCCATGACACGGGCGACGACGTGGTCGACGAGGTCGTCGATGCTCTGCGGCTTGTTGTAGAAGGCCGGCATCGGCGGCAGGATGGTCGCGCCCATCCGCGACATGGCCAGCATGTTCTCCAGGTGGATGGTGGACAGGGGAGTCTCGCGGACGCCCAGCACGAGACGCCGGCCCTCCTTGACGACGACGTCCGCGGCCCGTGCGACGAGATCGCTGCCGTACCCGGCCCGGATCGCGGCGAGAGTCTTCGCGCTGCAGGGGAGGATCACCATCCCGTCGGTGCGGAAGGAACCGCTGGAGATGGGCGCCGCCTGGTCGTCCGCGCCGTGTGCGACGTCGGCGAGGGCGGCGACGTCCCGGGACGTCCACCCCGTCTCCATGGCGATGGTCGCCTTCGCCCAGCGGCTCAGGACCAGGTGCGTCTCCACCTCCGGCTGCTCCCGCAGTTCCTGCAGGAGCCGGATGCCGAACACGGCCCCTGTGGCGCCGGTCATCCCGACGATCAGTCGCATGAAACAACCTTCCCTGTGCTCGCTCCCGTGTCCGCCCGCGTCGGCGGCACCTCGTCGTCGGCGCCCTGGCGGGCGCCGGCCGGGACGGTCCTGCCGGGCCGTCCCGGCCGCCGGACGGTCCGCCCGGCGGTTGTGTCAGCGCGCGTAGCGCGCCAGTACCTTGGCCCGCACCTCGACCGGGTACGCCTCCTGGAAGGTGCTCTGCCGATCGCGCTCGCCGGGCGCGGGGAGCAGGCCCTCGTGGACCACCTTGGTCGCGCGGGCGGCGTGCCGCTCCTCGGGGGTGTAGCAGGTGAGCAGCGGCAGGATCGGGCCGTCCTCGAAGCGGACCACGCGTCCGTCGGGGTGGACGCGGGTGGCCAGCGCCCACAGCAGGTCCGCGTCGTCGGTAGGGTCGAAGTCGTCGTCCAGCAGGAACACCTGCGGGAGGCAGAGGCCGAACTTGGTGCCGAACACCGCTTCGCCGACGCGGCGCGCGTACTCCTCCGCGCTCACCCCGGGCAGCAGTTCGCGCCAGTTCCCCGGGGCGGTGACGACCAGCCAGTGGCTGGCGGCGCTCAGCGGCGCCCAGGCGGAGGCCGCGGGCAGGCCTGCCTCGCGTATCGCGTCCAGCGCGCCGGCCGCCTCACCGATGCCGGTCACGGTGTGGAAGTCGTCCACCGGCTTGCCCTCCGCGACCAGCGGCCAGATCGGCGCGTCCCGGTGGGTGATGGCCTCCACGCTGTAGACCGGCTGCAGGCCGGTCTCGCGCGGGATGTACCCGGCGAACTCGCCGAACGGCCCCTCCACGCCGTGGCGTTCCACGGACAGGTGGCCCTCGATGACGATCTCGGCGCCGGCGGGAACCATCAAGTCGGACAGTTCGGCCTTGACCACCTCCAGCGGCCGACCGGTCAGCGCCCCGATGTAGGGGGCCTCGTCGACACCGTCGCCGAGCGGGATGCCGCCGACGTACGGGATCGCCGGGTCACCGCCCTGCACCAGCGCGTAGGGCATGGGCTTGCCGAGGTCGGCCCACTGCTGCCAGACCTGGGCGATGTGCTGGGGATGCATGACGAGACCGGTCATGTGCTTGCCGTCGATCATCATGATCCGGGCGATGGACCAGTTGGTCCACGAGCCGTCCGGGGTCTGGGCGATGATCACGCCGTAGGTGTTGACGTAGCGGTTGCCGTCGCCCTCGTGCACGAAGGGGACGGGGAAGCGTTCCAGGTCGGCGTCGTCCCCGCGCAGGACGTTCTGCTTCACCGGGGCCGACTCGGCGGCGACCTCGACGGGCGGCACGCCGGGGCGGTGCCGGGTGGCGACCAGGTGCTCGACGATCTCGCGTCCGGTGGCTTCCGGCCGCAGTCCGACGCTGAGCGCCACCCGCGCGTACGGGCGGTTCGGGTCGGAGCCGAGTGCGGCCGGGGCGCCCAGCAGGCGGAAGCCCTCGGCGACGCCCCTGACGTTCTCGAACAGCGGGGCCGGAAGCCGGCGCTCGGTGCTGTAACGGGTCTGGGCGGCGGCCTCGAGGTGCCAGTCCACCTGATCGTGGACGCGCTCGAGATCGCCCAGCTTCTCCAGCGCGTCGATGTGCTCGCGAAGGTCGGACGGGTGCTGCACGGAACCTCCCGGGAAACATTTATCAGTACACAGATATTCAGTCTACAGATAGTTCGTGTACTGAAATCATCGGGCCCGGCACCCCTCCGGCCGTCCGTGCCAAGATTTCCGGCGGGCGCCCGCACCGTCGCCCCTGTCCCGCACCCCGGCTGCGCTAGCTGCGCTGGAACGATTCGGAGATCCCTCGGTCATGTCCGAGCAGTCCCTCACCGACACCCCCATGCACCTGCTGCGCCGCGCGCTGCAACAGCTCACATCGGTCTGGCAGGCCGAGGTCCCCGATCTCACCGCCCCCCAGTACGCCGTTCTGACCGTTCTCGCCGACTCACCCGGCGTCACCCAGGTCGAGCTCAGCAAGGCCACGGCGATCGACCGGTCCACCATGGCCACCATGCTCGACCGGCTCGCCTCGCGCGGTTGGATCACCCGTGAGGTCGACCCCGCGCACCGCCGTCGCCACCAGGTCCGGCTCACCCCCGAGGGCCACGAGCTCCTGCGGCGCATCGCCCCTGCGGTCGCACGCGTCAACAGCTGGCCCGCCGAGCGGCTCGGCGCCCGGCGTCTGGAGCAGCTCCTGCCGCTGCTGCGGGACCTGTCCGACGTGTGACACCGGACTCGGCGGCCGCGGACCCGCCGGCCTTCCGCACGGGTCCGGAGGCCACGGCGTGGCCCTTCGCGTACGAGCCGGTGCGGCCGGGGCGTTCAGCCCAGGTACTGGCAGGTGGCACGGGGCAGGAAGGTGCCGTGCCCGGCGCGGCCCGTGTACGTCCGCCGGTCGACGACGACCTCTCCCCGGGAGAGAACGGTGTCGACCCGTCCGGTGACGGTCCTGCCCTCGTACGCCGAGTAGTCGACGTTCATGTGGTGCGTGCGGGCGGAGATCACCTGCTCGGCGCGCGGGTCGTAGATCACGACGTCCGCGTCGGTGCCGGGCGCGATGGTCCCCTTCCGCGGGTACAGGCCGAACATGCGGGCCGGGGCGGCGCAGGCGATCTCGATCCAGCGCCGCCGCGAGATGTGGCCGTCCACCACGGCCTGGTGCAGCAGGTCCATGCGGTTCTCCACGCCCGGCAGGCCGTTGGGGATCCTGGAGAAGTCGCCGCGGCCCAGTTCCTTCTGGCCGGCGAAGCAGAAGGGGCAGTGGTCGGTGGAGACGACCTGGAGGTCGTCGGTCCGCAGTCCCCGCCACAGCGCGGCCTGGTGCTCGCGGGGCCTCAGAGGCGTGCTGCACACGTACTTGGCGCCTTCGAAGTCCGGCTCGGCGAGGTTGTCGGCGGACAGGAACAGGTACTGCGGGCAGGTCTCGCCGAAGACCGGCAGGCCCTTGTCGCGGGCCGCGGCCAGTTCGGCGACCGCCTCCTGGGCCGACACGTGCACGACGTACAGCGGGGCCCCGGCGACCCGGGCGAGCTGGATGGCGCGGTGGGTGGCCTCCGCCTCCAGCAGCGCCTTGCGCACCTCGCCGTGGTGGCGGGGATCGGTCTCGCCGCGGGCGAGGGCCTGCTCCACCAGCACGTCGATGGCGATGCCGTTCTCGGCGTGCATCATGATCAGCCCGCCGTTGTCCGAGGCGCGCTGCATGGCGCGCAGGATCTGGCCGTCGTCGGAGTAGAAGACACCGGGGTACGCCATGAACTGCTTGAACGAGGTGACGCCCTCCTCCACGAGGAGGTCCATCTCCTTCAGCGTCTCCTCGTTCACATCGGAGACGATCATGTGGAAGCCGTAGTCGATCGCGCAGTTGCCCTCCGCCTTGGCGTGCCAGGCGTCCAGGCCCTCGCGCAGGGAGCGGCCGACGCTCTGCACGGCGAAGTCCACGATCGTGGTGGTGCCGCCCCAGGCGGCGGCCCGGGTGCCGGTCTCGAAGGTGTCGGAGGCCAGGGTGCCGCCGAAGGGGAACTCCATGTGGGTGTGGACGTCGACGCCGCCCGGTAGGACGTACCTGCCGGTGGCGTCGAGGACCCGCGGCGCCGTGAACGACGCGGCGGCCGGGGTGCCGGACGCGGCGAGGGCGGCGATGCGGCCGTCCTCGATCAGCACGTCGGCGTGGATCTCGTCGGAGGCGGTGACGACGAGGCCACCGCGGATGACGGTACGGCTGCTGCTCATGCTGCTGTTCCCTCTCCTGCCGTGGACGGTGGTGCCGGGGCGCGGTCCGGTGGGAGCGCGGCGCCACCACCCCGGGGCCCTTGGGACGGCCTCGAGGTGGTGGCCCCGGTGGGTTCGCTCCTCCGCTCGGCCGCCGGTTACCGGAGGCTTGCCAGGGCGTGCTCCAGGATCGCGGCGCCTTCCTCGGCCTCCGCGACCGTGAGGGACAGCGGCGGGGCGATGCGCAGGGCGCTGGTGTCGTGCCCGCCGCCCTTGCCGACGAGCAGTCCGCCCGCGCGGGCCGCCTCCAGCACGGCGGACACGGCCTGGTGGTCCGCCTCGTCGGTGCCGGGCCGGGTCAGCTCGATGCCGATCATCAGCCCGCGCCCGCGCACCTCGCGGACGTGCGGAACGTGCGCGGCGATCGACCGCAACCGCTCGATGAGCAGCCCGCCGACCCGCCGGGCGTTGCCCTGGAGGTCGTGCTCCAGCAGGTGGACGAGGTTGGCGAGGCCGGCCGCCATCGTGATCTGGGTGCCGCCGAAGGTGGAGATGCTGTGGGCGTCCAGGCAGTTCATGATCTCGGCGCGGGCGATCACCCCGCCGATGGACATGCCGTTGCCGATGCCCTTGGCGAAGGTGACGATGTCGGGCGGGCCGCTGCGGGCGTGCGCCTGCCAGCCCCAGAAGTGGTCGCCGGTGCGTCCCCAGCCGGTCTGCACCTCGTCGGAGATCCACAGGATGCCGCGGTCGCGCAGCACCTCGCGGAAGGCGGCGTACAGGCCGTCCGGCGGGGAGGTGAAGCCGCCGACGCCCTGGACCGGTTCGGCGATCAGCGCGGCCGGCGGGCGGGTGTGGCCGAGGAGGTCGGTGAGGTCGGCGACGCAGGCGTCGATGAAGCCCCTGTCGTCGAGGGCGGCGTAGGGACCGCGGGTGCGCACGCCGCCGTGGACGTACAGCGTCTGGAGCGGGGACAGGGAGGTCGGGGACCAGCCGCGGTTGCCGGTGACGCCGACCGCGCCGAAGGAGCGGCCGTGGTAGCTGTTGCGCATCGCGAGGACCGTGTTGCTGCGCCGGTACGTCGTCGCCAGCAGCAGGGCGGTGTCGTTGGCCTCGGTGCCGGAGGTGGTGAAGAAGACGCGGGCGTCGGGGATGCCGGACACCTGGGCGACGCGCTCGGCGAGTTCGACCATCGGCCGGTTGAGGTAGAGCGTGGAGGAGTGGAGGATCCGCCCGGCCTGCTCGCTCACCGCCTTGGTCACCTCGGGCAGGGCGTGCGCGGTCAGGGTGGTGAGGATGCCGCCGAAGAAGTCGAGGTACCGGTTGCCGGCGGCGTCCCAGACGTGGCGGCCCTCGCCGTGGGTGATCTCGATGGGGTCCTCGTAGTAGAGGGCGAGCCAGTCGGGCAGGACGGCGCGGTGGCGGCTGAACAGGTCCCGGGTCACGGGCGCACCAGCCCCTCGTAGGCGTCGGGCCGGCGGTCGCGGTAGAAGGCCCACTGCCGGCGCACCCGGTCGATCAGGCCGAAGTCGAGGTCGCGGACGACCAGTTCCTCCTTGGTGTCGCTGGCCACGTCTCCGACGAACTGCCCGCGCGGGTCGACGAAGTACGACGTGCCGTAGAAGTCGTTGTCGCCGTACTCCTCCTGGCCGACGCGGTTGATCGCGGCGACGAAGTACTCGTTGGCGACGGCCGCCGCGGGCTGCTCGAGCCGCCACAGGTGGGCGGAGAGGCCGCGGTGGGTGGCGGACGGGTTGTAGACCAACTGAGCCCCCGCGAGGCCGAGTTGGCGCCAGCCCTCGGGGAAGTGGCGGTCGTAGCAGATGTAGACGCCGACCTTGCCGACGGCGGTGTCGAAGACGGGCCAGCCGAGGTTGCCGGGCCGGAAGTAGTACTTCTCCCAGAACCCCTCGACCTGCGGGATGTGGTGCTTGCGGTAGGTGCCGAGGACGGTTCCGTCGGCGTCGATCACGGCCGCGGTGTTGTAGTGGAAGCCCGGCTGCTCGACTTCGAACACCGGCGCGACGATCACCATGCCGGTCTCCCGCGCGAGCTCCTGCATGCGGCGCACCGTCGGGCCGTCGGGCACCGGTTCGGCCCAGCGGTAGTGCTCCGGATCCTGGACCTGGCAGAAGTAGGGGGCGTTGAAGACCTCCTGGAACCCGATGATCCCCGCGCCCTGCCGGGCCGCCTCGCGGGCGTACTCCTCGTGTTTCGCCACCATGGACTCGGTGTCGCCGGTCCAGGTGGCCTGGACCAGGGCGGCACGTACGACGTTGGCCATGAGCTGCTCCTTCGACGCGACGAAAGCGCCTCTACGCCCGTGGAGCAGGCCGTAGAGGGATGAACGTAAGCCTCTCGGGCGGGCTTGCCAAGACCATCGTCGCCAAGCCGGGATTTCGATCGCGTTTCGCACCCCGGTGGGTGAGCGGGCGATGGGACCCGTGGGGCCGGCGGGAACAGCGTGGCCACTGGGGCACGGGGCGGGGCGGGGCACCGTAGGGGGTGACGTCGGATCAGACCTCGGCGAGCGCGCAGTGCCCCGCCAGTTCGTCCATCGACAGGCCCAGGGCGCGGGCCAGCGCGGCCACCGTGAAGAAGGCCGGGGTCGGGGCCCGGCCGGTCTCGATCTTGCGGAGGGTCTCGGCGGAGATCCCCGCGCTCGCCGCGACGTCCGCCATGCTCCTGTCACCGCGCGCCTGGCGCAGCAGCCGTCCGAGCCGTTCGCCGCGTTCCCGCTCCTCGGGGGTCAGTGGGGTACGCACCATGCCGCCATCCTACCGCCACGACCCCATTCAAATACCGGTATGGCAATTGGAGCGGTGGAACCGGGGACGGACACGCCGACCGGCGTCGCGTACGAGGCGGGCGGTCCCGGCGGACACGGGACCGCCCGCCGTCCGCACGGGGACCCGCCGGCACCGGACGAGGGCCGTCCGGGAGACCTGGGGCGGACGCGGGAGGGACGCCCGGGAACGGGCACGGCGGGCGTCCGGGAGCGGCCGCGGACGGACCCGGCGGGCAGGCGCGGGAGGGGCCCGCGGGGCGGGTGCCGCCGCCGTTTCCCGAACGTGCCCGCCGCGGGACGACGTGTCATCGTGGCATGAGCGGGCCCCGACCGGGTTACCCGGCCCCGGCACGTCGACCAGCGGAGGACACCGGAGGACGGACAGCGATGACCAGCGGCTTCATCAGCCCGGAGGGCGATCCCTTCGCCGAATTCCTCGCCCGGTTCTTCGGCGGACCGCGGCCCCGGCACATAGACATCGGCCGGCTGCTCAGCCAGCCCGCCCGGGAGCTGGTGCGCAGTGCCGCCCAGTACGCCGCCGAGCACGGCAGCCGGGACCTGGACACCGAGCACCTGCTGCGGGCCGCGCTGTCCGCGGAACCGACCCGGAGCCTGCTCAGCCGGGCCGGAGCGGACCCCGACTCGCTGGCGTCGGAGATCGACGAGCGCTCCGGCCCGGCCCAGCACGGCCCCGGCGAGACCCCGCCGCCCACCTCGCTGTCCCTGACGCCGGCCGTCAAGCGCGCCCTGCTGGACGCCCACGAGCTGGCCCGGGCCAGCGGCGCCGGGTACATCCGCCCGGAGCACGTGCTCAGCGCGCTCGCCGCCAATCCGGACTCGGCCGCCGGGCACATCCTGCACTCGGCCCGGTTCGCGCCCCCCGGCCTGCCGGCCGAGGCACCGGAGGCGGCGGCGCCCCGTGCCGAACGGCCCCAGCCGACGAACACGCCGACCCTGGACAAGTACGGACGCGACCTGACCGAGCAGGCCCGGCAGGGCCGCATCGACCCGGTGATCGGGCGGGACGAGGAGATCGAGCAGACCGTCGAGGTGCTCTCCCGCCGCGGCAAGAACAACCCGGTGCTGATCGGTGACGCGGGCGTCGGCAAGACCGCCATCGTCGAGGGGCTGGCGCAGCGCATCGCCGACGACGACGTGCCCGACGTGCTCGCCGGGCGGCGGGTGGTCGCCCTGGACCTGACCGGCGTGGTCGCCGGAACCCGTTTCCGGGGCGACTTCGAGGAGCGGCTGAACAACATCGTGGGCGAGATCCGCGCCCACTCCGACAAGCTGATCATCTTCATCGACGAGCTGCACACCGTCGTCGGCGCGGGCGGGGGCGGCGAGAGCGGGTCGATGGACGCGGGCAACATCCTCAAGCCGGCCCTCGCCCGCGGCGAGCTGCACATCGTCGGCGCGACCACGCTGGAGGAGTACCGCCGCATCGAGAAGGACGCGGCCCTGGCCCGCCGCTTCCAGCCGATCCTGGTGTCGGAGCCGACCACCTCCGACACGGTGGAGATCCTGCGCGGCCTGCGCGACCGCTACGAGGCACACCACCAGGTCCGCTACACCGACGAGGCACTGGCGGCGGCCGTGGAGCTGTCCGACCGCTACCTCACCGACCGGCGGCTGCCGGACAAGGCGATCGACCTGGTCGACCAGGCCGGGGCGCGGGTGCGGCTGCGGGCCCGCACCAAGGGCACCGACGTGCGGGCCATGGAGCGCGAGGTCGAGCAGCTGACCCGGGACAAGGACCAGGCGGTCGCGGACGAGCAGTACGAGCAGGCGACCCGGTTCCGCGACCGGATCGTGGAGCTGAAGCAGCGCATCGCCGAGGCGGCCGGCGGCGGCGAGGCCGACGAGGGGCAGAACCTGGTGGTGGGCACCGAGGCGATCGCCGAGGTGGTGTCCCGGCAGACCGGCATCCCGGTCAGCAGTCTCACCCAGGAGGAGAAGGACCGGCTGCTGGGCCTGGAGCAGCACCTGCACGAACGGGTCGTCGGCCAGGACGAGGCCGTCCGCGTCGTCGCCGACGCCGTCCTGCGCTCGCGCGCCGGGCTCGCCAGCCCGGACCGGCCGATCGGCAGCTTCCTCTTCCTCGGCCCGACCGGCGTCGGCAAGACGGAGCTGGCCCGGGCGCTGGCCGAGGCGCTGTTCGGCAGCGAGGACCGCATGGTCCGCCTCGACATGAGCGAGTACCAGGAGCGGCACACCGTCTCACGCCTGGTCGGCGCCCCGCCCGGGTACGTCGGGCACGAGGAGGCCGGCCAGCTCACCGAGGTCGTGCGCCGCCACCCCTACTCGCTGCTGCTGCTGGACGAGGTGGAGAAGGCGCACCCGGACGTCTTCAACGTCCTGCTCCAGGTCCTCGACGACGGGCGGCTGACCGACTCCCAGGGCCGCACGGTGGACTTCGCCAACACGGTCGTCGTGATGACCAGCAACCTGGGCTCCGACGTGATCACCCGCCGCGGCGCCGGCATCGGCTTCGGGGCGGGCGGCGCGGACGCGGACGAGGAGGCGCGGCGCGAGCAGGTGCTGCGTCCGCTGCGCGAGCACTTCCGGCCGGAGTTCCTCAACCGCGTCGACGAGATCGTCGTCTTCCGCCAGCTCAGCTCCGAGCAGCTGCGGCGGATCACCGGCCTGCTGCTGGAGCAGACCCGCCGCCTGCTGCACGCGCAGGACGTCGCCGTCGACTTCACCGACGCCGCCGTGGACTGGCTCGCCGAGCACGGCTACCAGCCGGAGTACGGCGCCCGCCCCCTGCGCCGCACCATCCAGCGGGAGGTCGACAACGAGCTGTCGCGGCTGCTGCTGGACGGCCGCGTCGCCGGGGGCGGCCGGGTGACGGTGGACGTCGAGGACGGGCGGCTGGCCTTCCGTACGCGGCCCGAGCCCGCCCCCGAACGGTGACGGGCGGCGCGGTGGCGGTCAGCGGGCCGGGCGCACCACCATCGCCGAGCCGCCGCCGCGCCGTTCCTTCTCGGCGGCGGCCAGCCACCTGCCGTCCGGCAGCCGCTGGATCCCCGTCGCGGCGCCGATCTCCGGGTTCCTGCTGAAGGAGTGCCCGATGGCCTCCAGGCGGCGCTGCGTGTCGGTGCCGTACAGCCCCGGCTCCATCTCGGTGCGGGCCGCGTTGCGCTGGCTGACGCGCGGCGCGGCGATCGCGTCGACGAGCGGCAGGCCCCGGTCGAGGAACCCGGTCAGGGTCTGGAGCACGGTGGTGATGATGGTGGCGCCGCCGGGCGAGCCGAGCGCGACGACCGGCCGGTCGTGCCGGTCCAGGACGATCGTCGGCGACATCGACGACCGGGGCCGCTTGCCGGGGCCGGGCAGGTTCGGGTCGTGCACGGCCGGGTCGGCGGGCGCGAAGGAGAAGTCGGTCAGCTCGTTGTTGAGCAGGAAGCCGCGGCCGGGCACGGTGATGCCGCTGCCGCCGGTCTGCTCGATGGTGAGGGTGTAGGCGACGACGTTCCCCCACTTGTCGGCCGTCGTCAGGTGCGTGGTGTTCTCGCCCTCGTACGTCGTCGGGACCGCCGTGCCGCCGGCCGCGCACGGGGCGGGGTCGCGCGGGTCGCCGGGGGCGACGGGGCTGGTGAGGACCGCGTCGTCCTTGATCAGGCAGGCGCGGGAGTCGGCATACCGCTGCGACAGCAGCTGACGGGTCGGCACGTCCTCGAAGGCGGGGTCGCCGACCCAGCGCCCGCGGTCGGCGAAGGCGACGCGGCTGGCCTCGATGAAGCGGTGCAGGTACCGGGCCTCGCTCGTCCGCTTCCTCGACAGGTCGGTCCGCTCCAGGATGTTGAGGGCCTCGCCGACCGTGGTGCCGCCGGAGGACGAGGGCGCCATGGAGTACACGCCGAGACCGCGGTAGGAGGTCTTCGTGGGTGCCTGGAGCCGGGTGCGGTAGGCCGCCAGGTCCTGGGCCGACAGGTCTCCGGGGCGGGCGTTCCAGCCGGAGTCCGGGTCGACGGGCGGCTTGTTGACGGCGGCGACGACGTCCTCGCCGATGTCACCGCGGTAGAGCGCGTCCACGCCCTTCCCGGCCAGCTCCCGGTAGGTGCGGGCGAGGTCGGGGTTCTTGAAGGTGGAGCCGACGGCCGGGAGTTCCCCGCCCGGCAGGAACAGCTCGGCGGTGTCGGGGAAGTACCGGAACCGGGCCTCGTTCTCGGCGGTCTGCTTCCGGAAGGTCTCGTCGACGGTGAAGCCGTCGCGGGCCAGCCGCTCGGCGGGCGCCAGCAGCGTGGCGAGCTTGCGGCTGCCCCACTTGTCCAGCACCGTCCGCCAGGTAGCGGGCGTGCCCGGGGTGCCGACGGCGAGGCCGCTGCTGACCGCCTCGGCGAAGGGGATCGGCTTGCCGTTCTCGGTGAACAGGTCCTTGCCCGCGGTCAGGGGGGCCGTCTCCCGGCCGTCGACGGTGTGCACCGTACGGGACTTGGCGTCGTAGTAGACGAAGTAGCCGCCCCCGCCGATGCCGGCCGAGTAGGGCTCGGTGACGCCGAGCGCGGCGGCGGTGGCGACGGCCGCGTCGACGGCGTTGCCGCCCTTCCTCAGCACCTCGATGCCGGCGGCGGAGGCGTCCGGGTCGACGCTCGCGACCGCGCCGCCGTACCCGACGGCGACCGGGGTCTTCCCGGCGGGGCCCTCGCGCCCGGACGGCGGGGCCGCGGCCCCCACCGTCACCACGGCGGCCGAGACCGCCAGGACCGCCAGCTTCCGTACGACAGGACGACGCATCCGCACCTCCAGTGTCAGGCCGTCCGGGCAGCCTAATTCATCGTCATGGCCGCGTCATGGATCTGCCGGGTACGGGCCCGTCGCCGTCCGCGGGCATGCGCGGTCGTGACCGGCGACGTGCGCGGCGTCGTGCCGGTCCGACGCCACCGGTGTTCCGCGGCAAGCCGGGAGCGGGGGTGTCGGCACACGCCTTGCCCGCGGCCCTCCATGACCCCTTGCTCCGCCGACGCCCGGGCCGCACCCGGGGTCACATCGGCCGCATCGGGCGTTTCCCGAGCGGATGCCGGCAGCGGCGACCGGCCCGGCACGGGCGGCAGGGGGCCCGGGCGGGTGTCAGCGCTCGCGGGTGAAGCGGACGTCCAGGTCGCAGGGAACGTCCGGGTCGAACGTGGCGCACAGGGTGTCGCCGTCGTCGACGACCGTCAGCGTGAGCCGGCAGGGCTCGTCGGACGACCCGGAGAAGGACAGGCCGATCTCGGATCCCGACCGGGCCTGCCGGGAGGTGACGTACAGGCCGCCGCCCTGGTCGGCGAAGAAGGCCCAGTCGCCGTCGGCGTGCCCGCCGGGGCAGCCGGTGTCGGCGAGCTCGCCCGCGTTCAGCCCGGACGCGGTGAAGGTGCGGTCGGCGGCGAGAGCCAGGGCCGTCCCGCCGCCGGCCTGCCAGTTGCCGGTGACGCGGTCCGCGGGGACCGTCGCGGTCTGCGCCCCGGTGCCGTCGCACGCCGCCGCCGACAGAAGGGTGATCAACACGGCGGCCGTCCGGCGGACGACGGGTGTGAAGGGTGTCCTGGGCACGGAGGAATCCCAGAGGGGTGCCGGATGTACCGGTGGTCACGGGCGGCGGGCCGCCCCGGACCACCGGATGCCGGTCACGGGCGCGGTGGTGCCGCTCCAGCCGCTCGGAGTGTTCCACGCACTCGCCGGCGGGCCACTCCTCCTCCTTGCGGTGGCCGTCGGCGGGAGCCGTGTCGGCCGCCAGGGCGGGGGTCGTGGTCCGCCCGGAGGCGGCCTCGGGGGCGAGGGCGAGCCCGCCCCGCCCGTGCCGGCGCCCCGCATCCCCCACCGTGCCTCCTGATGCCGCCGGGCCGTCCCGGACGGCCGCGGTCAGGCCTCGGCGACCTCCGCGTACAGCTGCGACAGCTGGGGGGCACCGCTGGTGGCCCACTCCAGCCCGCAGGCCACGACGTCGAACTCCCGGCCGGAGGCGAGCCGTACGACGGGCTGCCCGTCGGACCGGATCCGCCAGGCGGCGCCGGGGACGGTACGGACGATCACGGTGCCCAGGTACAGGCCGGCGTCGTTGCCGAGCCAGGGCAGGACCTCCCCGTCGTCGCGCCAGCGCGGCACCAGCTGGTCGAGCGCCTCCAGCGAGGCGGCGGTGTCGTCGAGCGGGACACCGTCCCCGGACGCCTGGGAGCGGAGCAGTTCGCACTCGGCGAGCAGCCCGGCGATGCCCTCGGGATCGACAGCCATGACGGATTTCTCGCGCCGATTGCCCAGGAAGGGGATGTTCATACCTCCAGACTGGCATTCGTACCGGCGTACGCACCACAGGCACGCATCCGCCATTCGCCTCAACGCGCCTTTCCCCCGCACCGTGTGAAGGGTGTCCTGTGGGTGGTGTCCGCGAGTCGTGACGTACGGGCCCGTGACATGCGGGCCGTGCCGCGTGAGTCGCGTCGTCCGGGTCGGGTCGCGTCGTGTCGTGTCGTGTCGTGGAAGGAAAGGAGCCGTCGTGCGCCCAGGGGTCCGCGGTGCCGTCGTCGCCCCCGCCCTGTCGGCCGTTCTCGTGCCGGCCGCCTCCACCGCCCCGGCCGCCGCCGGGAACGGGGCCGGGCCGCTGCCGCTGGAGCGGTTCTTCGACAACACCGCCGTCAGCGACGACGCCCGGCCGGGCGAGGCGGACTTCGACGGCTCGGGCGCCTCCCTGTCGACGCAGGACCTGGCCGCGGCCGGCTGGACGCCCGGCCGCGTCCTCACCGTGCAGGGCGCCCGGCTGCGGTGGCCGCGGCGGACGGCACCGCCGGGCCGTACACCTCGGTCCTGACCGGCTGGCCGCTGCTGACCGGCGTGGACGTCGGCGGCGGTCCCGGGTCCGTGGCCGTGCTCGGCGACTCGATCACCGACGGCGACCGGTCCGCGGTGGACGCCAACCGGCGGTGGCCCGACGTGCTGGCCCGGCGCCTGCTCGCGCAGGACGCCGTCCCCCGCTACGGGGTGCTCAACCACGGCGTCTCGGGCAACCGGGTGACCGGGGGCCGCCACCCCGGCGACGGGGTGTCCACCGACACGGCCGGGGTGAGCGCCCTGAACCGGTTCGACCGTGACGTGCTCGCCCGGACGTCCGTGCACACGGCGGTGGTCTTCGAGGGCGTGAACGACCTGCTGGCGGGCACGGACGCGCAGCGCGTGATCGCCGGACTGCGGGAGCTCGCGGGCCGGGGGCGCGCCCGGGGGCTGCGGATGCTGGGGGCGACCGTGCCGCCCTGCGGGGGCAGGGCGGGGTGCACGGCCGCCGTCGACGCGGAGCGGGCCGCGGTGAACGCGTGGCTGCGGGGGACGGGCGCCTTCGACGCGGTGCTCGACTTCGACGCCGTCGTCCGCGATCCGGCGCGGCCGTCCCGGATGCTCCCGGCGTACGACAGCGGCGACCACCTGCACCCGGGGGACGCGGGACTGGCGGCGCTCGCCGACTCCGTGGACCTGCGGCTGCTCACCGGATGACGGGCGGCGAGCCGGGGCCTCACACGTCCAGGTCCACCACGACCGGCGCGTGGTCGGAGGCGCCCTTGCCCTTGCGCTCCTCGCGGTCCACGTAGGCGTCCTCGACCGCCTTCACGAACGGCGCGTTGCCGTACACGAGGTCGATCCGCATGCCGCGGTTCTTGGGGAAGCCGAGCTGGCGGTAGTCCCAGTACGTGTACGGGCGGTCGTACTTCAGCGGGCGCGGCACGACGTCGGACAGGCCCGTCTCGCGCAGCGCGGCCAGCGCGGCGCGCTCGGCCGGGGTGACGTGGGTCGAGCCCTCGAAGACGGAGCGGTCGTACACGTCGTCGTCGGTCGGGGCCACGTTGTAGTCGCCCAGTACGGCGAACGGGCGGCTGCCGGCCGCGTCGCCGGCGACGGCCGCGCGCAGCGCCTCGAACCAGCGGAGCTTGTAGGCGTAGTGCGGGTGGTCCACGGCGCGGCCGTTGGGCACGTACACCGACCAGACGCGGACCGGACCGCAGGTGGCGCAGACCGCGCGGGGCTCCTGGGCGCCGTCGTAGTCCGGCCCGTCGGGAAGGCCCTTGACCACGTCCTCGAGGCCGACGCGGGAGAGGACCGCGACGCCGTTCCACCGGCCGGTGGCGTGCACCGCGGCCTCGTAGCCCAGCTCGCGCAGCTCGTCGAACGGGAACTGCTCCTCGGCGACCTTGGCCTCCTGGAGGCAGAGCACGTCGGTGCCGCTGCTCTCCAGCCAGGCCAGCAGCCTCGGCAGACGAGCGGTGATCGAGTTCACGTTCCAGGTCGCGATGCGCATGTCCCACAACCTACCGGGCGGCACCGGCGAACCGGGGCCCGCCCACCGCCGGGTCCCGCCCGGTGGCCGTGCGCCGCCCGGCTCACACCTCGGCGCTGTCCCCCGGCGTCAGCCGCAGGTGCTCCGCGCCGCCGAGCTGCCCGATCTGCCGGTCGTAGATGGGGCGGGCCAGGTCGGTCAGGAGGGCGTCGTGGATGTCGTAGGCGCGCTGCGGCCGGACCTCGCGGACGTAGTCGATCACCTCGGAGATCTTGTTCCAGGGGGCCATCACCGGCAGCATCAGCGTCTCCACCGGGTGGTCGGGGACGGTGAGGGCGTCGCCGGGGTGGAAGACCCTGCCGTCGTCGATCAGGTAGCCGACGTTGGTGATCCTCGGGATGTCCGGGTGAATCACCGCGTGCAGCTCGCCGTGGACCTGCACGTCGAAGCCGGCGGCGGTGAAGGTGTCGCCGTGGCCGACGGTGTGCACGCGGCCCGGGAACGCCGGGGAGATCCGCTCCGCGACCGCCCTCAGCGTCCAGACCCGCGCGGCCGGGTTGGCCTCCATCGCCGCCCGCAGCCGCAGCTCGTCGAAGTGGTCGGGGTGCTCGTGGGTGACGAGGATCGCGTCCGCGCCGAGCGCGGCGTCCTCCTCGCTGAAACCGCCCGGGTCCAGGACGAGCACCTGCCCGTCCTTCTCCAGCCGGACGCAGGCGTGCGACTTTTTGATCAGCTTCATGGATCCATCCTGCCTCCGCCCCGGGCCGCAGGGCGCGTCCGGGTGGCGGGACCGTCCGGGCCGTCCCGGGCTCCCGCTACCCCTGCGGGGTGGTCTCCTCCCGCACGACCCGCTGTGCCACCCGGAACGCCCGGTTCGCGGCGGGCACGCCGCAGTAGACGGCCGTCTGCAGCAGCACTTCCTTGATCTCGTCCGGGGTGAGCCCGTTGCGCAGGGCGGCCCGGGTGTGGGCGGCGAGATCCTCCAGGTGCCCGCCCGCGGCCAGGGCGGTGAGGGCGACGCAGGAGCGGGTACGGCGGTCCAGGCCGGGCCTGTCCCAGACCTCGCCCCAGGTGTAGCGGGTGAGGAAGTCCTGGAAGTCCCCGGCGAAGTCGCCGGCCTCCGCCAGCGCTCCGTCGACGTGCGCGTCGCCGAGCACCTCGCGGCGCACCCTGAGCCCGGCGTCGTACGCGTCCGGCCGTCCGCCGGGCCGCGGCTCCGCCACGGCCGGGGCCGTCTCGGCGGCCGGCTGGACCGGCGCGGCCCGCGGCGGCACCGGCGCGGCCGGGACCGGACGGACGGGGGCCGCGGGGATCGCGGTCTGCCCGGTGGCGGAGTCGTGGACGGGCTGCCAGGCGGTGCCGAAGTGCGTCACCAGCAGCTCGGTGACGGCGGCGGGCTGCTCGACGGGGACCAGGTGCGAGGCGTCGGGGACGACGGCCAGACGGGAGTCCGGGATGCCGGCGACCAGGGTGCGGGCCTCGGCGGGGCCGGTGACCCGGTCGTCGGAGCCCACCAGGACGAGGGTGGGCACGCCGACCCGGCCGAGCTCGGCCCGTACGTCGAACGCGGCGAGCGCCTCGCAGGCGGCGATGTAGCAGCCGGGGTCGGTGGTGCGGACCATCTGCACGGCCCACTCGGTGATCGCGGGCTGCGCCGCGGCGAACCCGCCGGTGAACCACCTGTCCGGGGCCGTACGGGCGATGGGGTCGAGCCCGTTGGTCCGTACGACCACGCCGCGCTGGCGGAACTCGTCGGCGGTGCCGAACCTCGGCGAGGCGGCGATCAGCGCGAGCGAGGCGAGGCGCTCGGGGTGGCGCAGGGCCAGCTCGACGCCGATCGCACCGCCGAGCGCGCAGCCCGCGTAGCCGAAGCGCTGCACGCCGAGCCCGTCGAGGGTGGCGAGCAGACGGGCCGTCAACTCGGCGACGGAACCGGCCGGATACGCGGGGGCGCCGCCGTGCCCCGGCAGGTCGAAACGGAGGACGCGCCACTGCTTGGCCAGCTCGGGGACCTGCCGGTCCCACATGTGCCATGTGGTACCCAGTGAGGGACCGAGGATCAGGACCGGGGCCTCTTCTGGCCCGTCAAAGCGGTATTGCAGGGTGTTCGACGGCGTCTCACTCACGCCCCGCACCCTCTCACGTCTCACGGACGCCCCTGTAACGCGGGGGTACGGGAAACCGGTCCGACCAGGTTGAAGACCTCGCGGGCTGCGTACCGCTTGAGGCATCGGATGGTCTCACGGCGGGTCCTGTCCTCCCGGGTGCGGCGTTCGCAGTACGCCTGGGTGCGCGGATCGTGACGCAGGCGGGTGAACACGATGTGGTGCAGGGCGGCGTTGGCCTGGCGGTCTCCGCCGTGGTTGAGCCGGCGCGTACTCCGCCGGCCAGAGGAGTACCCGATGGGGCTGACTGCGCAGAGGGCAGCAAAGGACGCCCCGGTGTTCAGTCGCTCGGGATCGTCCCCCATGGTGATCAGGAGAGTGACGGCGCTGTCCGGGCCGATGCCCACCGGTACGAGCAGTTGCGGGGCGTGGCGTTCGACGAGCCGGGTCAGGCGCTGGTTCAGCTCATCGATCTGCCCGGTGAGCTGCTCAACACGCTCGGCGAGCATGCGCAACGTCAGGTGGGTGGCCTGGGTCACCGCGTCCTCGTCTCCCCCACCATCGGGTGGGCTGAGGGTCGCGCAGGTGCGGAACAGCGCGGCGTTGCCCAGGCTCGACAGTCATTCCCGCAGGGCGGGGTCGGCGATGACCAGGACGGCCTTGAGCTGGTTGATCGCCTGGGTGCGGGCCTTGACCGCGGAGTCCTTGGCGAGTTTGTAGATCCGGGCGGCGTGCACGGGTCCGTCGCCGGATTTGGCCTGGGCCCGGGCCCGACCGCTGAGCACGGCTCGCGCTGCGGCCTGCGCATCGAGCGGGTCCGGCTTGCCGAGCAGACGGCGGGCCTGGGCGGGAGCTGGGGGACTGGAGGATGTGGCCGGACCTGCTTCGGACAAGTTCCGGCCGGTCGCGCGTCAGACACCACGCTGATCGCTCCTGGTCACCCGCCGGAATCGGCCGCCGCGAGATGGAGGGCGAAGTCCGTGATCTCCTGGGTGAGTGGGTCGACGCGCAGGCCGGTCCAGCCATGCGCCGATCGCGGCGACGCCTCGCGGTCGGGGGCTGTCCGCGTGCAGAAACTCCGACCGGCATACGGTCGGTGACTCCCAGCCGGTGGGCGAAGGAGCCGGTCCCGTGCAGTCAGCGTGCTCGATCGCCCGGCCGCCCTGTCCTCGGACGGGGCGGCCGATAGCGGTCCTGTCCGTTATGCGAGCGGGTCGCCGGCCTTCTGAACGATCCGGGCGATCCAGGCCATGGCCTCGGGCACGTCGTAGTTCCCGGCGTGCGGCTGGTTCCAGGCGAGCCGGTAGTCCAGGTCCTCGACCTGCTTGTCGGCGGCGAGTGCGCGGTCGAGGTTGACCGAGACGGTGAATGCGGTGTCGCGGTCGCGGGTGCCGTGGCGGACGTACCAGTTCGGCGCCGTGTCGGCAGCGGTGCCGATGAAGTCCATCGGGTTGATGAGGTGGACCTGATCGTCGACGGTGGAGCTGTGTTGCGCGGTGTACTGCTTCCAGGTCAGCCCGGTGTCGTCCAGGCCGCTGCCGTCGCCGGGCACGTCGTTGTGGTTCCAGCCGAACTCGGTGTAGTTGAGGTACGTCTGCGTCGGCGGGCCGAAGAGGTTGGTCTCGGTGCGGCTGGTGGTGTTCCCGTCGACGCCCACGGCGTCGAAGGCGGGGGTCGTCTTGAGGGCGGCCTGGGTGGCGACGAAGGCGAGGTACCTCGCCATGTCGATCGAGCGCACCGTGCGGGTGGCGGTGTCGACGTCGATCCAGTCGTTGACGTACGACTTGGTGGTACCCCCTGACGTGATCTGGAAGGTGCCGCCCAGCGGCGGGATGGTGTGGGCGGGGTCCGCCTTCAGGTAGGTCTCGGCGGAGCGGACGACCTCCTTCTCGATGGTGTCGAGCATGGTGGCGGCGGTGAGCCGGGAGCCGTCGGGGTTGCGCAGTCCGAGGCTCTTCTCGTACGCCGCGAACCGGGCCGCCATCTCCGCGGCTTCCTCGGGAGAGGGGTTCTGTCCGGTGGTGTCGCGGGTGCCGAGGGCGTTGTAGAGCCACTCGTAGGCGATGTCGGCATTGCCGAGGTCGGTGATCGGACAGTAGGCGTTGACGGCGAAGACGTCGTCGCGCAGGGTGCTGTGCCCCTTGGCGTCGATGCCGGCGGCGCCGACTGCGGCGAGGTACGGGGCGTACTCGCCGCTGTTGCCGGAAGCGCCCAGGATCGACGCCAGCGCGCCGCCGCCACTGGTGCCGTTGACGACGATCCGCTCCGCGCTGCCGGGCATCGCGGCGTCGTTCAGACGCAGGTAGCGCACGGCGGCCTTGGCGTCGGTGACGGCCGCGGGTGCCTTGCCGGGGAACGAGCCGTCGGCACCGACCAGTCCGCGGCTGCGGCTGGCGACGTCGACGAAGACGTAACCCGCCTTCAGGGTGGCACCGACGTTGCTCGTCGCACTGTTGTAGGAGGTGCCGGCGGTCACGCTCGCCCGTATGTGACTGGCCATCCAGCCACTGTTGTTCACCGCGAAGTAGATCGGCACCCGCTGGTCGCCGAAGGCGCTCTCGGGGACGAACACGTTCATGCTCTGGTAGCCGCAGGCGGTGTTGGGGATGGTGGTGCTGCCCCCGCCCGGACCGCCGGGCTGCTGCGCCGCCGCGGCGACCGGGTTCGCGACGTAGCAGATTTCCTTGTACCAGCGCACGGTCAGGGGACGGCCGTCGACGGTGACGGTGATCGTCGTGTAGCCGGAGGAGTCGAAGGCGAGCGCCGCGTCCTGGGGGTCCGCGGCATGGCCACGGCTCTGCGCGGGGGCGGCCGCCGCGACGGTGGCCGGTACTGCGACGGACGTGAGGACGAGGGAGCCCGCGAGCGCCGCCCCTCTCAGGAGGCGTGTGCGGATCACGGGGCGTTCCGCCCGCACGCTCGGCGGGTGGGCGAGTGCGTCTCGTCCGCAGGACGTGGTCAACCTCTGCATGGGTCTCCCCTCATCGAGCACCAGGTGCTTCGCGGATGCCTCGGGGTCAAGGCGTGACGCACGCTACAAGATTGTTAACAATATGACTAGCATTATCGTGGACATTATCGGGCGTCGTGGTGGCGCAGCCACAGGGCCAGGTGCCAGTCCTGGTCGTTGGCGAGGGGGTCGGCGATGTGGGCGGGGCGGCCGTCGACGGTGGAGGGCATGACGAAGGCGCAGGTGGCCGAGCCGTCCTCGTGGTAGTTGGCCATGTTGGCGCGGAAGATCGTCTCGGCGAGGCGGTCGGTGTCGGGGGTGCGCAGGGTGGCCGGGAGGCGCAGCAGGGTCGTGGCGGTCAGGGTGCTCCAGTAGTGCGGGAAGACGTCGCCCCAGAGCCGGTTCCGGCCGAACCAGTAGCCGTCCCAGTGGCGGATGGCGATGCCGTGCAGGCGTGCGTGGGGCTGGGGGCCGCCGAAGGCCAACAGCCAGGGCAGCCGTTCCTCGATCGCGTCGTGGAAGACGGCGTCGCCGGTCAGGGCGTGGGCGTCGCTGAGGAGGTCCAGCAGCGGGGCGACGATCGCCTGCTCGTAGCTGACCTCGTGGGCGGGCAGCTGCCGTCCCATGCGCGCGAACCGGCGGGCGCTGTCGACCAGCAGGTCGCGCAGCCGTCCGGCGCGGGCGCTCCGGCCGGCGGCGTCGAGGGCGTCGCAGAGGGCGGTCGTGGTCGGGGAGTCGTCGATGGACAGGTGGGTGGCGCCGCCCAGGTCGAAGCGGCGCTCGACGATGCGGGCGGCGCGCTCCAGGTCCTCTTCCCGGCCGTGCGCCCGGTGCCGGTCGAGGAAGAAGCGGGCCAGCCAGGGCATGTCGTACAGCCGCGGTTCGAGGTGTCGGGTCTGCGAGCCGCGGCGCGGGGCGTCGGTGTCGTCGAGGAGGTGGCGTACGGCGAAGCGGGACCAGCCCTCCAGTAGGGGGCCGGTCTGCTCCGGGTCGGCGAGACCGCGGGCCGTGGCGGCCTGCAGCAGCAGCGGCATGGCGATCCGCTCGGAGCCGTCGGACCAGTCCGGCCAGCCGTTGGTGCCGATGGTCAGTCCGGTCCTGGTGTCCACGGGGACGAAGGCGTGGGCGAGCAGGCCGGGACGTTCCGTGGCCCGCTGGTGGCGGACGATGTAGGCGACGCGGCGGCGGACGACCTCCTCCAGCGGGAGGTGGAAGAGGACCTCGGTACGGGCGCCCTCACCGATGTCCAGGGTGCGGGTGCCGTGCGCGGACGCCTCGATGCGGTACCGGCCGTCCGCCTCCCGCTCCACCTTCACCTCCGGGTCCGGGCTGCTCACCGACGCCGCCTCGACCACGATCGGGGTCCCGAGCTCGGCGGCGTACGCGGAGAAGGCGGCCGGCGGCCGAGTGGCGGCGGTGAACTCGTCTGCCGACGCGTACCAGCCCAGCTCCCAGACCACCGACGTCGACTCCCCCGGCGCCAGGCGCAGCACCGGCTGCCCGCCGAACGCGTCCGGGTTGCGGGCGTGGTCGGTGACCTGGAGGACCAGATGACCGCGGACGTCGGACAGCGACGCCTGGTTGCGGGACTCCACCGAGTACGCCCGCACGGCCCCCTCCCGCACGATCAGCCCCAGGCAGCGCCCCTCGCCGGACATCGGCTGGGCCAGCACCCACGCCCACGTGCCCCCGGTGAAGACGTGAGCATGCACCGCCTCCTCCAGGGAGGTTCGCGCGTCCCGGTACCAGTCGGCGAAGGGCGTCTGGATGCCGAGGCCGGTGACGGCGAGCGGCTCGTCGGCGCCGTTGAGGACCGTGTAGCGCTCACGCAGCACGTCCCCGTCCACGCACCGCCGCACCTCCACCCGGACCCCGGGCAGCGGTGCGTGCACCGCCTCCACGGCGTCGCCCACCACCCGCAGGCCCGACGGCGCGAGCCAGCGGGCCGCTCCCCTGTCCGTCATCAGGTACCCGGACCCCCACTGGTGCTCCACCGAGTGCCAGGGCGCGGCGGCCTGGTCGAGCAGAAACCGCCGCACCGGGGCCCGGTCGTCCAGGAACTGCACCGGCGCGCCCGTCACCGGGTCGAGCACCGCACGCCCCGTAGCGAAGGAGAGCCACTGCGGAACCCCGACCCCGGTGGAAAGCACGTGGACACTCCTCGCATGTACGTGAGCCTGCTCCGGCGACAGCGGTCACATGAAAGCAACGCCACCCGGTCGGGTACAGGGACGCGAAACTTTTCGACCGCGGAACCGGGGGCGCCCGCGGCAGGTGACATCGATCGGGCACTACGTCCGCCACGGATGTGGGACTGCAGGGATGATGATCGACGACTCGGTACTCGACGATCCGGTGGGGAAATCGCTCGGCGGCCCGCACGCGCACCTCGCCCGACGGCTGGGTGGAGCCGCCACCTGCTGCGCCGACGTGGCGACCTTCTCCGCCGTGCCCGTCCAGCCGGGGGCGCGGGACTGGGCCGACCTCGCCGCGTTGCTCGGTCCGGGTGCCTTCGCCGACATGTTCAGCTGTCCGGCCGGCCCGCCGCCGGACCGGGAGCCCGTCTTCAGCCTGGCGGGCCGTCAGTTGATCTGGTCCGGCGGCCCCCTTCCCGACCGGCGCGGCGCCGAGCCCGACAGCGACATGGTCGTACTGGGCAAGGACGACGTACACGAGATGCTCGACCTCGTCACCCGGACCGAGCCGGGGCCGTCCTGGTCCCGTACCCAGGAACTCGGCACCTACCCGGGTGTCAGGGTCGACGGCGTCCTCGTGGCGATGGCCGGGGAACGCCTGCGGCCCCCGGGATGGACGGAGATCAGCGCCGTCTGCACCGCCCCCGAGGCACGGGCCAAGACCACGCCACCCGCTTGGTACGTGCGCTCGCCGCACGCATCCTGGCGCGCGGCGAGCGTCCTCTCCTGCACGTCGCCGAGACGAACACCGGCGTCATCGCGCCGTACGAGCGCCTCGGCTTCACGACACGCAAGAAGGTGACCTTCCGGGGCTTTTGACCCCCGTGACCGTCCGCCTCGGCGGTTCCGCGGACATGCCCGTGCCGACAACGGGGCAGCACGGCTCACGGCTGAGCCTTCTGCGGTCCCGGCCGGCATCACGCGGAGGTCCAGTGATGCGGCTGGTGTGGTGGCGATGACGAAGTCCACGGTGCCGGCCGGGGGTCATCGGCCGCCCGAGGTCAGGGCTGATGGCCTGGGCCAGTGCGGATCCACACCGCGCCGAACTTCGACACCCCGGAGCCCGCCTTCAATTACGCGGACATCACGTCCACGTCCGCCTACGACAAGACGGACGAGGGCCTCACCGAGGGCACGTACGACGCGGCCGACCGCGACCTCACCGTCTTCGCTCGCGTCGGCGCACAGCGTACGGCGACCAAAGGCAGGTCCTGAGCCATCGCCGGCCACAGCACCCGCGCGGCCGACGTCAGGATCCCTTCGGAACGGCGGCCGGGTCGGCGAGGATGTGTTCGCGTCCGGCGGCGAGCGCACCATGGAGGGCCGCGTCGGCACCGAGGGTCCCGGGCGTGACGGCAGGGGAAAAGGCTGGGAAGGCGCCCCGGCGCGGGGCGAGGCGGGCGTCGATGCCGGGCCTCAACCAGGGCAGCCAGTCGGCGAGTCGGCCTCCCAGGACGACATGATCAGGGTCGGTCACTCCGGTGAGCGACTGGAGTGCGGCGCCCAGGGCGTGCCCGGCGCGGTTCAGTGCGGCCAGAGCGCTCGGCTCCCCTGCACGCAGGCGGTGGTCGAGTTCGGTGAGGGCGGCGCTGGTGTGGTGAGGCGAAGCCGAACTGCCGAGGCCGGCCTCCTCCAGGACCGCGCGGGTGCTGACGTACGTGGTCAGGCAGCCAATCGCGCCGCACCGGCAGACCGGCCCGTCGAGGGAGACCGGGATGTGCCCGAGCTCCCCGGCCAGACCGTGACTGCCGTGAAAGACACGGCCGTTGACGATCAGCGCACCGGCCACTCCCGCGTCCGACTTCACATACGCCACGGTGCCACCCCGCAAGGCGAGGGCGTGGTACTCGGCCAAGGCCGCGGCCTTGGCGTCGTTGACCACGTCGACGGGGCACGGCAGTCCGGGCAGCCGGTCGGCCACAAGCCGGGCAAGGCGCGAGGCACTGCGCGCAGGGCTCGGCGCGTCCTGAGTCCTTTCGGTGACCGGTCCGGACAGAGCGATCACCAGACGGCCATGATGGACTCCTGGCTCCGGGGGACCGACGGCGTCGACGGCGGAGGCGATGTCATCGGCCAAGAACTCCAACGGCCCGAACGGCCCTCCGGAATTCGGTAGTTCGCGCGGCCGGCCGGGTACGCCGGCCAGGTCGGACGTCATCACCGTGCTGTACCCCCAGGCCACATGAACGGCTGTGGTCCGCACTCGCCCGGGCACCAGGCTCACCAGTCGGCGCGGACGGCCGCGGCCTCCGGAGGAGGCGGCGCCCACTTCCGCCACCAGGCCGCGATCGATCAGGTCGGCGACGAGCGCCGTCACCGAGGCGTGCACCAGGCCGGTGCCCGCCGCGACCTCGGTGCGTGCGCACGGGCCGTGCGCGGCGACGTACCGCAGGACCAAGGAGAGGTTGGCCCGGCGCACGGCCGCGGAGTCGGTGGGAGCGGGGGTGTTCACGTCTCGATTGTGCCTGGTCGCCGCAGCACTCCCGGTCTCACGGTCTTCTAATTTTTCAACCATTGAAAATAAAGAGCTGGATCCCGCACACTCGACGTGAAGCACCCCCCCACGGACGGCGGACAACCCGCTGCGGCGAGGAGATGATCATGAAGCACAGGGCAGTGAATCGCAGGAGCGTAGTCATAGGGCTCGGTGCGACCGCGGGGGTCGCAGCCATCGGCGGCATCGCTCTGACCGCACAGGCGGAGAACGCGGGCGGCACCGACAGCAAGGAGACCTCGGTCAACGACTCCCTGGTCTTCGACCAGGACGACTTCACGGAGAAGACGGAGTCGATCGCCGACGCGTCCGGCACCGAGCACTCGGTGACGTACCGCTTCTACAAGGCCCGCGACTACGTGACGAACCCGAACGACTCCGGCCACCAGAGCCTGGTCGTCAGCGTCCCGGTCAAGATCGACGGCAAGGCGGTCGACGCCTCGAACGCCCCCATCGTGCTCGCCAACGCGGTGGGCGCCTACATGCCTACCAGCGTGGCCGACGCGACCGGCGTGGGCCAGGCCAAGCTGGAGATGACCGGCATGGGCGGCCCCATGCCCAGCGGCATGCCGTCGGGCGGCACGGGCGGCGGCATGGCGGGTGGCACGGGCGCCATCAACGGGATGGTGAACCTCGCGAAGCTGGCCCTGGTCGCCGGTTACGTCGTGGTGGAGCCCGGCACCCGCGGACGCAGCCTTACCGACTCCTCCGGCAGCTTTTACGGCACCGCACCCGCGGTGATCGTCGACCTGAAGGCCGCCGTGCGTTACATCCGCGCCAACAGGGGGCGCATCCCGGGCAACGTCGAGCGGATCGTGTCCACCGGCACCAGCGCGGGCGGCGCCTCCTCGGCCCTGCTCGGCGCCTCCGGCGACAGCAAGATCTACGAGCCGTACCTCAGGGAGGCCGGTGCGGCCGACGCCTCCGACAGCATTTTCGCGACCGGCGCCTGGTGCCCGATCACGGACCTGGAGCACGCCGACGGCGCCTACGAGTGGAACTGGGGCACCCTGCCCACGCAGACCACCGGCAAGACCGTCGACCAGAGCGTGTCGAAGGAACTCCAGTCGCAGTTCGCCGAATACCAGGCGGGCCTGAAACTCCGCGGCCTCAAGGGCTCGGGCTTCGGCAAGATCACCGCCCGCAACTACGCCGACTACCTCCTGGAGCACTACCTGCAGCCGTCGGCGACGAAGTACCTCGCGGCCCTGTCGGCTTCCGAACGCGAGGCATACCTGGCCAAGAACACATTCATCACGTGGAAGAACAACCGGGCGACCTTCACCTGGGAGGGCTACCTCGCGCACGTGGCACAGCGGAAGAAGACCCAGCCGGCCTTCGACGCGTTCGACCTGTCCTCCGGTGAGAACAACGAGTTCGGCAAGGGCACCACCAAGGCCCGTCACTTCACCGCCTACAGCGCGAAGAACGACACCACCGGGCTCGGCAGCAAGCGGGTCGACAGCGACATCCCCGAGAAGCTGAAGCTGATGAACCCCATGTTCCACCTCCTCGAAGAGCGCAACCCGAACCGTTCCAGGCACTGGTGGATCCGGCTCGGCACGTCCGACACCGACACCGCACTGACCGTCGCCGCGAACCTCGCCATGGCCGCGGACAACCTCGGTGACGATGTCGACCACGCGTACTACTGGGACAAGGGCCACGCCACCAACGAGGACCCGGGCGACTTCATCGAGTGGGTCGCCAAGGTGACGGGCTACAAGAGCTAGCCACCGACGCCGCCACATCGGCCGCGCGTTCCGCCGTTCCCTGCCGGAGCCGACCGCCGGGGACGGCCTGAACACGCTGCGGCATCTGCGCCGCTACCGACGTGCGATCACCGCAGGGCAGCAAGCCGGCGGTGACGACGGCAACGGCCACTCCGCCCTCCTTCGCCGGCGACCTGACCCTCGACGAGGACAATCGGGCGCCGTCTGCCGCATCCGCCGTGACGCGCCCCGTCCTCAAAATTGAGAACAGAATCGTTGACAATTCTGTTGCCCTAGATTTAGCGTCGACAGGCACTCACTCAGGGAGGGCAGATGCCGAAGGAAGCCCGTCCAGGCTCCGGAGAGCAGGCCAAGCAGTACGCGCTGGAGCGGCTCAGGAAGGCGATCCTGCAGGGCGAGATGGCGCCGGCCCAGCGGCTGGTGGAGAACGAGCTCGCCGAGAGCTACGGCGTCACGCGTGCCAGCATGCGTGCCGCACTGCTGGACCTGACTGCCGAAGGGCTGGTCGAGCGGATCCGCAACCGCGGTTCCCGGGTGCGGGTGGTGACGGTCGAGGAGGCCGTGGAGATCACGGAGTGCCGGATGGCGCTCGAAGGGCTGTGCGCGGCCAAGGCGGCGACCGAGGCCACCGACGCGCAGCTCGACGAGTTGACCAGCCTGGGCAAGGCCATGTCCAAGGCGGTCGCCGACAGCGATCCAGTCACCTACTCCGAGCTCAACCAGGATCTCCACGGCCTGATCCGGAACGCCTCCGGCCAGCACACGGCCGTCGGCCTTCTGGAGCGGCTCAATGCCCAACTGGTGCGTCACCGCTTCCAATTGGCGCTGCGGCCGGGACGTCCGCAGCAGTCCCTGAGTGAGCACCTGGCCCTGATCGAAGCGATCAGGGCCAGGGATCCGCAAGCGGCCGAGACGGCCGTTCGCGCCCACCTCAGCAGCGTGATCGACGCCCTGCGCGCCGATTGAGACGCGCTCCTGGGGCGGGTGCGGCACCTGTCACCAAGGAGATGCAGCATGACCCACGGCAACGGCGCACCCGCCGCCACTCCGCCCCGATCGACCCTCGTCGTCACCGCGCACGCGGGCGACTTCGTGTGGCGGGCGGGCGGCGCCATCGCCCTGGCCGCGTCCCGGGGCGAGAAGGTCACCATCGCGTGCCTGACCTTCGGCGAGCGCGGCGAGTCGGCGAAGGCGTGGCGGGAGGGGAAGAAGCTCGACGAGATCAAGGCGATCCGCCGCGAGGAGGCCGAGCGCGCCGCCGCGACGCTCGGCGCCGAGGTTCGCTTCTTCGACGCCGGCGACTACCCGCTCCTCGCCACCCCCGAGCTGACCGACCGGCTCGTCGCCGTCTACCGGGAGACGCAGCCGGACGTCGTGCTCACGCACCCGGTCGAGGACCCGTACAACGGCGACCACCCGGCCGCCAACCGCATGGCCCTGGAGGCCCGGGTCCTCGCCCAGGCCATCGGCTACCCCGGCGAGGGCGGCATCATCGGCGCCCCGCCCGTCTTCTACTTCGAACCGCACCAGCCCGAGATGAGCGGCTTCAAGCCGGAGGTCCTCCTCGACATCACCGAGGTCTGGGACACCAAGCGCAAGGCCATGGAGTGCCTCGGCGCCCAGCAGCACCTGTGGGACTACTACACCGATCTCGCCGTCCGCCGAGGCGTCCAGCTCAAGCGGAACGCCGGCCCCAACCTGGGCCTCGCCCACAAGACCATGGCCGAGGCGTACATGCGGCCCTACCCGCAGATCGCGAAGGAGCTCGCCTGATGCCCGGCGTCATCGTCACCAGCCCGCCCAAGGCCGAGGCGAAGGCCGTCGAGGCGCTCGCCGGCTACGGAACGGCCACCGTCGGCGAGGCCATGGGCCGCACCGGCTTCCTCGGCACCCGTCTGCGCCCGATCCAGCAAGGCGTCCGGGTCGCGGGCACCGCCGTCACGGTGCTGTGCTGGCCCGGCGACAACCTCATGATCCACGCGGCGGTCGAGCAGTGCGGCGAGGGCGACATCCTCGTCGTCACCACCACCTCGCCGTGCGCGGACGGCCTGTTCGGCGAGCTGTTCGCCACAGCCCTCGCCCATCGCGGGGTGCGTGGCGTCGTCCTGAACACCGGTATCCGCGACACCGCCGAACTGCGCGCGATGGGCTTCCCCGCCTGGTCCGCCGCCGTCAGCCCGCAGGGCACGGTCAAGGCGACCGGTGGCAGCGTCAACGTACCGATCGTGATCGGCGGCCAGGTGATCCGCCCCGGTGACGTGATCGTCGCCGACGACGACGGCGTCGTGGTCGTACCGCGCGAGCACGCCCGCGAGACCGCCGAGGCGTCCGAGGCCCGCGAGCGGAAGGAGGCCGCCGCCCGCGCCGCCTTCCTGGAGGGCGAACTCGGCCTGGACCGCTACGGGCTGCGGGACAAGCTCAAGCAACTCGGCGTGGAGTACCGCACCTACGAGGAGGTCGAGTCGTGACCGGCCCCGCGGGGGTCCGCTGCATGCTGATGCGCGGCGGCACCTCCAAGGGCGCCTACTTCCTGGCCGACGACCTGCCAACCGAACAGACAGCCCGCGACGAGCTTCTGCTGAGGGTCATGGGCAGCCCGGACCCGCGCCAGATCGACGGTCTCGGCGGCGCCCACCCCCTCACGAGCAAGGTTGCCGTGGTGTCCCCGTCGACCGACCCCGAGGCCGATGTCGACTACCTCTTCCTCCAGGTCGCCGTGGACAAAGCAGTGGTCTCGGACCGCCAGAACTGCGGCAACCTGCTCGCAGGGGTCGGCCCGTTCGCTGTCGAGCGCGGACTCGTACGAGCAGGCAGCAGCGAGACATCCGTGCGCATCCGCATGGTGAACTCCGGTGACTTCGCCACGGCGACGTTCCCGACCCCTGACGGCCGCGTCGACTACGGCGGCGACACGGAAATCTCCGGTGTCCCCGGGAGCGCAGCTGCCGTGGTCATCGAATTCCCCCGGCGGGAGGGGCAGTTGCTGCCCACGGGGAACGCGCGCGACACGGTCGCCGGCATCGAGGTCACGTGCGTCGACAACGGCATGCCAACCGTTCTGATCCCGGCCGAGGCCCTCGAGGTCACCGGTCAGGAGGCCCCCGAGGACTTGGAGGCCAACGGGGAACTGACCGCCCGGCTCCACGAAATCCGGTTGGAAGCCGGGAAGCTGATGGGACTCGGCGACGTCACCGAAACCACCGTCCCCAAGCTCACCCTCCTCTCGCCGCCCCGCCACGGCGGCGCCGTCACCACCCGTACCTTCATCCCGGCCCGCGTCCACACCTCCATAGGCGTCCTCGGCGCCGCGAGCGTGGCGGCCGGGCTGCGAATCGAGGGAAGCGTCGCGCACGGCATCGCGGCCCTCCCCGAAGAGGGCGATCGGCTGCGCATCGAGCATCCCAGTGGTTTCACAGACATCGAGAGCAGCATCGATCGCACCCCCGAGGACGGCCTGAGAGCCCGTCGCACCGCCGTCGTCCGCACCGCCCGCAAGATCTTCGACGGCACCGTCTTCCCCGTACCACCCACAGGAGGTCACTCATGACCCCGCCTCTCGGCGACATCGCCCACATCGGCCACGCCCAGCTGTTCACGCCGGACCTGGACGCCTCCGTCGCCTTCTTCACCGACTTCCTGGGCCTGACCGTCAACGGGCAGGACGGCGACACCGTCTACCTGCGCACCTTCGACGACTACGAGCACCACAGCCTCGTCCTCACCGCCCGCGACCAGCCCGGCCTCGGCCGCCTCGCGCTGCGCACCTCCAGCGATGAGGCGCTCCGGCGCCGGGTGGAGGCCATCGAGGTGGCGGGCGGCAGGGGCAAGTGGACCGAGGACGAGCCCGGTCTCGGCCGGCTCTACGTCACCACCGACCCCGACGGCCACGAGCACGCCCTGTACTGGGAGAGCGAGCACTACCGGGCCCCCGAGGAGCTGAAGCCCGCGCTGAAGAACCAGCCACAGGCCAAACCCAACCGCGGCGTCGGCGTCCGCCGCCTGGACCACGTCAACTTCCTCGCCGCCGACGTCCTCGCCAACGCCGAGTGGCAGGAACAGCTCCTCGGCGCCCGCCCCACCGAGCAGATCCGGCTCGACTCCGGCAAGATCGCGGCACGCTGGTTGACGTACACCGACAAGTCGTACGACGTCGTCTACACGTCCGACTGGACCGGCAGCGAGGGCCGCCTGCACCACATCGCCTTCGCCACCGACACCCGCGAGGACATCCTGCGAGCCGCCGACCTCGCCATCGACACCGGCGTCTTCATCGAGACGGGACCGCACAAGCACGCCATCCAGCAGACGTTCTTCCTCTACGTCTACGAACCCGGCGGCAACCGCATCGAGCTCTGCAACCCGCTCACCCGCCTCGTCCTCGCCCCCGACTGGCCGCTCATCACCTGGACCGAGGAGGAACGCAAGAAGGGCCAGGCATGGGGCCTGAAGACCATCGAGTCCTTCCACACCCACGGCACACCGCCCGTGCAGCCCTGATCTGATCTGACGGTTCGGCCCCGGGGAACGGCTACCACCCGTGCCCCGGGGCCAAATCGTCGCTTAGATTGTTAACAAAAGTGTTGACGTAATGCCTGTGGCTTCTTAACGTCTACGCCACAGCGAGCCGACAACTCCCCGCGCGGAGTCCGCAGCTCGGGGGCATGCTCCGCCCGTCCTCCCCACCGGCCGCGCGAGCCGCACCGGCCCCACAGCCCTTGCAGCCAGGGACCAGGCCCCGTCCTGACGTCCCGCACGAGAGGAAACAACGATGTCCTCCTCCGCCACCTCCCCGCTCGCCCAGGCGACCGGGACGGCGCCCCGCCGCAGCCGCACCGCCGTCATCACCCTGTGCTGGGCACTCGTCCTCCTCGACGGCATCGACACGTTCATCTACGGCTCCGTGCTCCCGAAGATGCTCGGCGGCCACAGCCTCGGCCTCACCCCCGACGTCGCCGGCACGATCGGCAGCTACGCCAACTTCGGCATGCTGCTCGGCACGATCCTGTCCGGCATGGCCTCGAACTGGATCGGCCGCCGCGTCACCGTCTTCGTCAGTGTCGTGATCTTCACCCTCGCCACGCTGGGCACCGGCTGGTCCCAGTCCACGGGCCAGTTCGGCTTCTTCCGCTTCGTATGCGGCTTCGGCCTCGGCGCGCTGCTGCCGATCGCGATCTCGTACGGCATGGAGTTCACCACGCGCGGCCGCCGCGCCCTCGCCACCGGCATCATCATGACCGCCCACCAGACCGGCGGCGCCCTGGCCCCGCTGATCGCTCTCTGGCTGGTCGACGACCACGGCTGGCGCACTGCCTTCATCGCCTCCGCGATGCCCGCGCTGCTCCTGCTCCCGATCGCCTTCAAGCTGCTGCCCGAGTCGCCCACCAACCTGCTCACCCGCGGCCGCCGCGCCGACGCCGAGCTGCTCGCCGCCGCCTACGGCACCGAACTGGCCGAGCCGAAGGCGAACCGCGGGGACAAACTGGACGCGCTGAAGAATCTGTTTCGAGGCGGCCAGTGGTCCACCACCCTGTGCTTCTGGCTGACCTCCTTCGCGGGTCTGCTCCTGGTCTACGGAGTCGGCCAGTGGCTGCCGAAGATCATGGTCGACCTCGGTTACGAGACCGGCGACTCGCTGCTCTTCTCGACGTTCCTGAACGTCGGCGGCATCTGCGGCATGCTCATCGCCGGCCGCACCGCCGACCGCATCGGCCCGCGCAAGGTCGTCATCGCCTGGTTCGTCCTGACCGCCGTCTTCGTCTACCTCATGGGCGTCGGGATGCCGGTCGGCGTCCTGTACGCGGTGGTCTTCTGCGCCGGGCTGCTGCTTTTCTCCGGCCAGACCATGGTCTACGCAACGGTCGGCACCCACCACAACGACGAGGACCGCCCCACCGCCCTCGGCTGGGTCTCCGGCATGGGCCGCTTCGGCGCCATCTTCGGCCCGTGGATCGGCGGCGCCCTCCTCGCGGCGGGCAACGCCGACATCGGCTTCACGATGTACGCCTGCGCCGCGCTCTTCGGCGCCCTGATGATGGCCCTGGCCGCCCTCACCATCAGGGCACGCTCGGCCGCGAGGCACTAACGGCCGGCAGCTCGAAGGGCCGCCCCCGCAACCGGGTCGGCGGCCCGGAAAGGACGGGCGTCAGCCCAGCCGCCACCGGTGCCACGCCGTGGCGAACAGGGCGAGGCCGACGGCCATGCTCTCGTCGGCGGCTGTGGAAGGCGAGGTCTTCGCTAGCCCGTAAATGATCTACAGCGTGTTCGCCGACCTGCTCGTTGCTTCGTCATCCGGCGAGGGCGAGGTTGTGCAGGCGGGCGATGCCGAGCATGGCGTGGTGAACGCCGTCGCCTTTGAGGCGGCAGTCGCGGAGGATCTTCCAGGTCTTCATCCGGGCGAAGGCGTGCTCGACGCAGGCGCGGACCTTGCGGTGCGAGATGTTGTGTTCCTCTTTCCACGGCTCGAGTTCGCTCTGGCCGGGTTTGCGGCGGTGCGGGATGGTCAGTCCGGTGTCCTGGTAGCCGCCGTCGGTGATCACTGTGGTTCTGCCGACGGCGGCCTTCGCACCGGACAGCTCCCATGCCTTGCAGTCGTTCCGGTTGCCGGGCAACGGGCGGCCGACCACGACGACCAGCCGGGTGTCCGCGTCGATGACGACTTGGTGGTTGTGGCGTACCGGTAGTTTTTCGACTGCTCGGCGACACGGTGGTCACGGGCGGGGACCAGGGTTCCGCCCACGATCAGCACGGTGTCCTTGCGGAACCGCTTGCGCTGCTGGAGGGCGAGCGACGGCCCGAGGTGGTCGATGATGCGGTCGGCCGCGGACTTCGACACCCCGAACAACGGCGCCGGCTGCCGCAGGGGCAAGTTGGTCCGCCAGTACGCGGCGACCAGCAGCACACGGTCCTTCAGCGGCAGGCTCCACGGCCGGCCCTTGCGCGCCGGATCCGCACCCGCCCGCCGGAGCGCGGTGATCAATTTGCCGAACTGGCGCGGGCTCAACCCGCTGAACGGGGCCATCCAGGAAGGCTCCGACACCGAGATCACACCAGCCACGTCGGAATTCATCGCACCGCAGCATGCCCCGCCAGCAGGGCCCCGCCTCAGTGGAACTCGTGGACGACCTGAATCTCGCCGACGATGTGGGCGTTGAAGTCGTCCAGTTCCTCGGCCGGAACCCAGAGCTCGAGGATCGTCTGCCCACCGGCCTGCCGGACGGGATACCGGCTCAAGAACTCCGACTCGACCTCAAAACGAGTGACGAAGCCGGCGCCATCGTGCTTCGCGTTCCAGTCCCGCGCGATCCTGACTGCGTAGTCCTCGTTGAGGACCGGGTAGAAGATCGGCTGCTCGGGCAGCCGGGGCGGCCAGGCACGCCAGTTCAGCTCCCGAACCAGATCCAGCTCCTTGGGGCCGGTGGGGCGCCACAGGGTCGTCGTTACTTGCTGGTTGGTCATCTGCATCGCTCTCTACGCAGGCCGCTGGTGCGGCGAGTCGGGAGAGCGGACGATACCGGCACCGCGAACTCATCAGCGACGCAATTCCCGTACCGCAACCAGCAATTACGGGACAACCCTTGGCTTGATTTTCAACCTGTGCGCCGGGACCGGGCACCGTTCCTCGCCGAAGGCGCCTCCGCCGGCGCCCCGCAGACCGTCCAGGTCGCGGACCGGTGGCACCTCTGGCACAACCCGAGCGAAGCCGCCGAACGGGCCGTCGCCCAGCACCGCCGTCGCCTCCGTGTCCTCGTCCCGGCCGCCTCCGAACCCGAGCCGGAGCCCGCCCCGGAGGAGGGCCCGTCCGGTTCACCCCGGCCGACCGGACATCGGTTCGCCGACCGCACCCAGGCCCGGCATGCCGCTGTCCACGCACCGCTGGAGGCCGGGCACAGCCACCGCTCGATCCAGCGTCAGCTCGGCACGGCCTGGCGGACCGTCAAGCAGCCCGCCGAGGCCAAGGATCCGAAGGCCGCTGCCCCACCCAGATCAGATCGCGGGGCGCCGGAGCACGTCGGTGGGCTCCCAGTCGCTCTTCCAGAAGGCTTCAAGCCCGTGCTCGTCGATGAACTGCCGCTCGACCTCGTGGATGGGGTACATCCCTTGGATGGTGATCACGCCGTGGCCCTCGTGTCCCGGAACGCCGACGTCGATGCCCAGGTAGTCGTCTCTGTCGAGGACCAGCGGCGCGAACACGCAGAATGCCGTCATCTCTGACTCGGGCACGATGCGCTCACCGAAGTTGATCGTGCTGCCGTAACTGAACGGGCAGGTTCCACGGAGCTGCTCGGCGAGGAAGCCCACCGCGTGAGCCCAGATCACGTTGGTCGAGTTCACACTGAGGCAGAGTTCCGGCGAGCCGTGCTGCCAATCCGGATGTTCTGCCAGCGACAAGCCGTAGGTGAGCACCGTGAGAAGCCCGTCCGGCAGGTTGTCGTACACGATCTCCGTCACGCCCCGCAGCCCCTGCTTGGTCGACTCGACAGGAAAGAAACAGGGCTCCCTTCCTCCGGAAAGCCGATCAAGATGGGCGAGGTACTTCTCAACGCGACTGGCCATGTGTCCGGCCTGCACGATCGCTCTCCGGTGCACGCCACCGTGGCCGTCACCCGGTAACGCTCCGCAACAGGTCCACAGAAGCTGAGCCGGAACCCGTTCTTGTGAACACAGCCAATCCTTGATGAAGCCGTCCAGCTCCTTGCTCATCCCGATCCGCCGACCGCCGCCTTTCAGACCCGGACGGGCTTGTCGGCCCTGGAACCGGACGGCACCGGACGCCATGCCGCCCGCCTGGTCGACTCCCTTGTCAGCGTCGCCCGACTGGATGCCTACGCGGCACGTGACGCACTGCACCGCCCCGTCGCCGCGTCCGCCCTGGACGATCGCGCGACAGACGCGCTCGACGCGGTGGTCGCCGCGGCGGGACTGGGACCGGGCGTCCTGTCCGCCCACCACCACGAGGCTCTGACGGGCGCGGCCGGCCACGCCGGGACAGAGCTGGAAAGGCTGCTGCAGGCCGAACCAGATCCAGGCCGGGAGGGACGACCGGGATGGTCCCGCCGTGCTCCCACGGTGTCTGGCGGCGTCGGCGTTTCGGCCATTTCCTGCCCGCAGCCGCTCCAAGCCGGACCAGAGATCCCACGCCCGCGGGGTCGGCTGACGCAGGAAATAGCGGGCTCCCCAACACGACCGAATGACGTGTGTTCGAAATCGCAGCCATGTCGTTAGACCTCACGACTCAGCCGCAGCGACCGTCCCAGGGGGAACGATGACCTCGGCCATCACGCAGGACCAGCCGCCGCAGCCGCCAAGGGGGACCGTGCCGGACGACGAACCGCAGGAGGCCGGTGTTCGAGAGGAGGAATTCCTCTACCGCGACGAGTCGAGGCTTCAGGCCGGCTCCCTGCTGACCTCCCGCACCATGGCGCGGCGCCTGCCCTCGCTGGTGCGGCGCTCGGTGCAGATGGCCTGGCGCGTGGACCGCGGCGCGACCATCGGTCTGCTGGTGTGCCAGATCGGGACCGGCGTCCTCGCGGCCCTCGGCCTCCTGGCCGTCACGGGCACGATCACCGCGCTGATCTCCTCGGGTGACATCACCGAGCGGCTGTGGGACGCTGCCCCGCAGCTGGCTGTGATCGCCGCCGCCACCGGCCTGCGCGCGCTGCTGGGCATCACGGTCGTCTGGCTGACCGGCCGTCTGCGTCCGGTGCTCGGCCGGGCGGCGGAGCTGACGATGATCGAGGCCGCGCTCGGCGCAGAACTGGCGGCCAACAACAAGCCCGGCTACAACGACGCCTACGACATCGCCGACCGCGGCGCCCAGGTCACCCCCGACCTCGTCGAAGAAGCCCAGGACGTCCTCGCGGCCACCGCCACGCTCGCGGCCGGCGCCACCGTCCTGACCGTCCTGCACCCCCTTCTCCTTCCCCTGCTGTTCCTCGCCTGCTTGCCGCAAGCCGCCGCCTACGTCCGTTCCGCGCGCGTGCTCTACCTTGCCGGGCTGGAGACCTCCGGGCGGCGCCGGATGCTGGGCAAGCTGCGCTGGCACATGGCCTATCAGGAGTCCAGTGAGGAGATGCGCGCCTGCCTGGCCGGCCCCTTCCTCATCGGCCGGTACCGGAAGCTGGCCGCCTCGGTCAACGCCGCCGAACGAAAAGCCGCGAACACCGGTGCCCGGATGGGACTGGCCGGAGCCGTGGCCGGCGGGATCGCCTCGGCCGCGGTGTGGGCGGCGCTGCTGTGGCTCCTGGCCTCCGGGCGGATGAGCCTGGCGGCCGGCGGCGGCGCCGTCTTCGCCCTCCAGACCGCCACCGGCTCGGTGCGCGGCATCATCAACGGCGGGGCACGCCTGGTGCGCACCGGCTGGTACGTGCAGGACTGGCAGAACTTCCTCGACAACGCCCACGGCCAGGCCATGACCGACTCCCGTGGCACCGCGCCCGTGACCGCGGCCCCGGAGCGCTTCGAAGTCCGCGACGTCACCTACCGCTACGACGGTGCCCCGAAGGACAGCCTGAGCAACGTCTCCCTGCACGTGCGGCGCGGGGAGATCGTGGCACTGGTCGGGGAGAACGGCTCCGGCAAGACAACCCTCTCGCGCCTGCTGTGCGGGCTGCTGCTGCCCACCGAGGGCGACGTGGCCTGGGACCACGCCTCCACCGCGGACCTGGACCCGTGGGGGGCGTGGAAGCACGTCGCGCTGGTGCCGCAGAAGTTCACGTACCTGCCGCTGACGATGCGCGACAACATCACCTTCGGGCAGGGCGACACCAGCGACGCAGCGCTGCTTGCCGCATGCGAGGCCTCCGGCGCCGCGGAGATGTTGCCGGGCCTGCGCTCCGGGCTGGACACCCTGCTGACCAGTGAGTGGTTCGGCGGGCAGCAGCTCTCCGGCGGGCAGTGGCAGCGTCTGGTCCTCACGCGCGCGTTTCACCGGCAGGCGGCGCTGCTGGTGATGGACGAACCCACGGCCGCGCTCGACGCCCGCGCCGAGCACCGGATCTTCACCGGCCTGCGTGAGCTGGCCAAGGACCGCGCCATCCTGCTGATCACGCATCGGCTCACCAACGTGGCCGTCGCCGACCGGATCGTGGTCCTGGACGAAGGGCGGATCGTCCAGGAAGGCACCTACGCCCAACTCACCCAGCAGCCAGGTCTCTTCCGGACCCTGTGGGAGCTGCAGCGCCGGATGAGCGGCGACACCCCCTGATCCCCCCAGCCGTTCGTCGCTGCCCACTCGCCCGCCCACCGTCCCGGAAGGCAGAGCCACGTGCCCTCCCCCGTCCCCCCTTCGGACCACGTCCCACCGCGTGCGGCCCTGCCCGCAGCGCAGTACGCCGCATCCCGGCACGCGGCGTGGCTCGGCGCCGCCGCGATCATCACTGACGAGGTGGGCAGGGTGCTGCTGGTGCACCCCACCTATCGCAAGGACGGCTCGTGGCTGCTGCCCGGAGGCGTCGTCGAAGCCGGTGAACATCCACACGTCACCTGCCGTCGCGAGATCTCCGAGGAACTGGGCCTGGATCTGCCCCTCTCGGCCGTGCTCGCCGTCCACTCCTTCTCCCCGCACCACCCCGACCTTCGGCTCGGCACGCCCTGCCCTGGCGAGGTCCGGTTCGTCTTCGACGGGGGAACCCTCTCCCCCGACCAGGTGGAGGCGATCCGTCTGCCGCGCGAGGAGCTGTCCGAGTACGCCTTCCTGGAGACCCGGGACGCGGTGCAGCGGCTGCGCCCGGTGGACGGGCAGATCATGCTCGCCGCCTACCGTGCCCGTCTCGGGAACACCGCGACCGCACACCACCGACCGTCATCGCTCGCGCACGCGCGACCCCCTACCTCTTCCCCGGCATGCGCCCCGGCCGTCACCTCACCGCGAACGCCCTGAGCGAGCGACTCATCCGCCACGGCATCCCCGCCACCCGCCTCGCCCGCAACGGCGCCTGGCTCTCCCTGGTCAGCAGCGTGCACTGGAAGCTGCTCGCCGACCTCATCGGCACCAGCGACGCCACGGCCCACCGCTGGCACCAGCACTCCGCCACAGACCGCGCCAGCTACGTCGCCATGCGGATGAAAGACCGACCACCACCCACCGCCCTTGAGTGACTTGTCTGTCACCAGAAGAGAATGAACCATTCCAAAGAGCTCGCCGCTGGATTTCTCGTGAGCCTTCCCTCGCCGCTTGGGCATCGACCGGCGGTCGGGCGTAGATGTCGCAATCCACACCGAACCCAGAAGGCCCTCACCCGTTCAAGCACCCAGCACGCGTGTCACCAACGTCCCGGAACAGCACAGCTAGGGCGTAGCTGGGTGCCAGGGCTCGTCAGCCCGATTGCAGATCACGTGCGGTCGGGGGCCGTTAGGAGGGGCCGATCTGTGCGATGCCGCTCTGGTAGGCGATGACGACGAGTTGGGCGCGGTCGCGGGCTCCGAGTTTGGCCATGGCCCGGTTGGCGTGGGTTTTGACGGTGAACGGGGTGATGAAGAGGTGTTCGGCGATCTCGTTGTTGGTCAGCCCGGTGGCGATCAGGGCCATGACCTCGCGTTCTCTGGGGGTCAGGGCGGCCAGGCGGGTGGGCAGGTGTTCCGTGGCGGCGGCAGTCGGCTGGGTGAGGTAGCGGGCGATGAGGGCCTTGGTCGCGGTCGGGGACAGGAGTGCTTCGCCGGCGGCGATGGTGCGGATCGCCTTCAGCAGGTCGGCCGGGTCGATGCCCTTGCCGAGAAAGCCGCTGGCTCCGGCGCGCAGGGCCTGGGCGACGTACTGGTCCTCCTCGAAGGTGGTGAGGATGAGGATCTTCACTCCGGCGAAGTCCTCGTCCGCGCCGATGATGCGGGTGGCCTCCAGGCCGTCCATCTCGGGCATGCGGATGTCCATCACGATGATGTCGGCGCGCTTGCTGCGGGCGAGTTCGACCGCTTCGCGGCCGGTTCCGGCTTCACCGACGACTTCCATGTCCTCTTCGGCGTCGATCAGGAGCCGGAAGGTGCCGCGCAGGAGGGCCTGGTCGTCGGCGAGGAGGATGCGCAGGGTCACAGCTGGTCGTCCTTTGCGGGCTGGGCTGGTTCGTCGTTCTTCGCGGGGTGCAGGGGCAGGGTGGCCTGGACATGGAAGGTTTTGTCGGGGCGCAGGGCGGTGGTGAGGGTGCCGTGGGCGGCATCTGCACGCTCCCGCATGCCGATGAGGCCGTGGCCTGTTCCTGCGCCGTGCTGTCCGGGTCGGGCCGGGTTGGTGACGCTGATCCACAAGGTTTGGTCGGTGTAGGTGAGGCGGACGTCGGCGGTGGGCTCGCTGCCGTGTTTCTGCGCGTTCGTCAGGCTCTCCTGGACGATGCGGTAGGCGGCGAGATCGGCCGATGCGGCCAGAGGGCGTGGTGTGCCCTCCCGGTGGAAGCGGACATGGAGGCCGCTGTGGCGGAAGCTGTCGAGGAGCGCGTCCAACTGGTCGAAGGTGGGAGCGGGCTGCAAGGACGGTGGCGGGTCGTCCGCGCGGCGCAGCAGCGAGACGGTCGAGCGCAGTTCGTCCAGGGCCGCGGCGCTGGTCTCGGTGATGTGGCTCAGCGCCTCGTACGCCTTGTCGGGGTGGCGGTGCATGAGGTGGCGGGCGACACCTGCCTGGGCGTTGACCAGGGTGATGTGGTGGGCGACCACGTCGTGGAGTTCCCGGGCGATGCGGATGCGTTCCTCGCGGACCCGGCGCTCGGCCTCCTCCTCCCGGGTGCGTTCGGCCTCCGTAGCGCGTTGCTGGGCTTGGGCGAGGTAGGCGCGCCGGTTGCGGACGGAGTCTCCGACCGCGACGGCGACGATCGCGTAGTCGAAGTAGACCAGGGCGCCCAGGAACTCGCCGGGCCGTGCCAGCACGGACGCCGTGGTCAGCCACAGGCCGGCGGCTGCGCCCACGCTGAAGGAGAGGCGGCGTTCGCGGTGGGTGGCCAGCGTGTACAGGGCGACCAGGCCGGCCATGGGCAGCCAGGACTGGTGGGGCGGGAGGATCAGCATGGCGCTGTCGGTGAGGACCGTGAGTACGGCCACGGGCAGCGGCTGCCGGTGCCGCCGCAGCAGGAGGACCGCACTGAGCAGGATCAGCACGACCCGGACCGGGTGCGGGGCCTGCCAGGTGTTGTCCACCAGCGAGGCCGCGATCACCTGCATGAGGACGATCAGCGTCGCGAGCGCCAGGTCCTGCCGTCGGGCGGTCGACGACGCCGCGCGGCCCGCGTCGGGTCCAGTGGGGTGGTGGAGCCATTCGGTACGCGGCATGTCAGCAGTCTCTCTCCCGGGTCGACATGGGGGCGCGACCGGCGTCATGGGACGCTGCGCGCAGACGTCTGCGGTGCGCCGGAGAGTGTGCTGTTCTCTCCTGCGCACCGCAGTCCCGTCAGGTCGTGCCGCTGTCAGGTGTTACCACCTCGCCGCGGCGTCTTCCTTCTCGAGCGTGGCCTGGGGTGCGGGCGGGCCGGTGTGGTCGCTGCTGCTGTCACCCTCCACGGACACGTGCGGCAGTCGGCGGTCCAGCCAGCGGGGCAGCCACCAGTTCGCCGTGCCGGTCAGGTGCATCAGGGCCGGAACGAGCATCATGCGGACCACGAACGCGTCCAGCAGGACCGCGACGGCCAGGCCCACGCCGAACTCGGCGATCAGTCGCATCCCGCCGCCCGCGAAGGCGGCGAACACGCAGAACATGATCGTGGCGGCCACCGCGATGACCAGCGCGGTGTCGGCCTGCCCGATGCGAACCGAGCGTCGGTTGTCCCTGGTGTGGGACCACTCCTCGTGCATCCGGCTGACCAGGAACACCTGGTAGTCCATGGACAGGCCGAACATCACGCCCACGATGAGTACCGGCACCACCGCCTCGATCGGTCCCGCCGATCCGGCACCGAGGAGGGACGCGCCGAAGCCGTGCTGGAAGACCAGCACGATCGCGCCGAACGCCGCGCCCATGGTGAGCAGGTTCATCACCGCGCCGAACGCCGGGATCAGCAGACTGCGGAAGGCCAAGGTCAGCAGGACGAAGCCCAGGATCACGATCAGACCGAGGAACAACGGGATCTTGGATGTGAGGGTGGAGGCGAAGTCCGCGTTGCTCGCGGTCACACCGCCGACGTAGACCTGCAGGTCGCTGCCCTGCTCCGCAGCCGGGATCACGTCGTCGCGCAGATGGTTGATGAGAGCGGTGGTCTGCTCGGACTGGGGAGAGCTGTCCGGGAGCACCGTGATCACCCCGACGTCCTGGCCCGGCTGCATGGGCACCGCGGTGACCGAGGCCACCCCGTCGACGGTCTTCAGTTCGCCGACCAGATCAGCAAGCTGTACCTGCGCCTGCGCGTCAGGCGCCTGGGCGGCCAGCACCAGCGGACCATTGAAGCCAGGGCCGAAACCGTCGGCGAGCATGTCATACGCCTGGCGGCTGCTGGAGGAGGTCGGGTCGTTCCCGGCGTCCGCCGCGCCGAGCCGGATCGACAGGCCAGGCAGCGCCATAGCCGCCATCACCACGACCGAGACCGCGACCATGGCCTTCGGACGGCGCTGGACCCCGGTGGCCCAGCGAGCCCAGCGTCCCTTCGGTTCACCCGGCACGGTGAACCGGCCCGCCGCCACCTCACGGCGCTGACGCCGGCCGAGCACCCGGTGACCGAGCAGGCCCAGGATGGCGGGGAGCAGGGTGACGGCCGCCAGGACGGTGAGGACCACGGTCATGGCAGCGCCCAGGGCCATCCCGCTGAGAATGCCGACGCCGAGCGTCAGCATGCCGAGCAGAGCGACAACCACGGTCAGGCCGGCGAAGACCACCGCACGCCCCGAGGTGTTCAGCGCCTTCGCCGACGCCTCGGCCACGCTCATGCCCGCCATCAGGCCCCGCCGGTGCCGGTACACGATAAACAGGGCGTAGTCGATGCCCACGCCCAGGCCGATCAGCGCGCCCATGGTCGGCGTCGTGTCCGGCAGCGTGACGACGTGGCTGAGCAGGATCGTCGCGAACAGGGCCGTGCCCACACCCGCGACGCCGGTCAGGATCGGCAGCGCCGCCGCCCACACCGAGCGGAACATCAGCAGCAGCACCACGAGCGCCGCCCCGACGCCGATGATCTCGCTCAGTTCCGACACCGACACACCGGTCCCGAACGCCACCCCGCCGAACTCCACATCCAGCGAGCCGGTACGGGCCTGCGACGCCAAATCCTGGACGTGCTCGACCTGGTCCTCGGGCAGGTCGGCGCCGCCCTTGTCGAAGGTCACCGTCGCGTACGCGGTGTGCCCGTCCTCACTGATCTGCGCAGCACCCCGCTCGCTGTAAGGGCTGGCCACCGACGCCACACCCGGCGCGTCAGCGATCTGGGCAAGGGCCTTTTCCATCGGCTGCTCGACCGACGAAGCGGTGACACTGCCCTTGTCGGTCTGCCAGACGATCGTGCCGCTGTCCCCGGACGCCCCGGCAGAGCCCTCGCTCATCAGGTCGAGCGCAGTGCTGGACTCGGTGTTCGGCATATTGGTGCTGTTGGTGTACGCGGCACCGGCGCTCATCGCCCCAGCCCCCAGGCCGACGATCAGACCCAGCCACAGCAGCACAACCGAAAGCCGGTGTGCATGGCACCACCGGGCAATAGTGGACACGAAAGTCTCCCTACGAAACGACCACTGCGATGGACGGGTGCGCGGTAGTACCGACTGAATCGCCGGCGTCGCCGCGCACCACAGCGCGGAAAGCCGTCCCCACGACTGCGCGAGTCGCCCGATCGCGACCCGCAGCTCCTTCCCACGCAGCATCAACAGTTCCGGAATTCCGCCCTCACATCGTCGTCCCACCACGTACACCTGTGTGTACTGCGCACGCAGTACACACAGGTGGGCCCGCCCAACCAGGGCAAGACGGGAAAATCCTGTTACAACTCAAATGAGCTACCTATGCGGAACCATTCGACGAGACCCAATACTGCGCTGCACCAGTTGGCCGACCCCGGCCCGCGGGGCGCGCTGCCGATGCTGCCCGGCGGCGCGGTGGAGAGCACCGACGCGACGCCCGAGGACACCCTTCACCGCGAAGCCGCCGAGGAAGCCCAGCTCACTCTGGCCGATCCGGTGCGACTGGGCTGGGTGCCGGACGAGACCGGCGAGGTCCACGGCGGCGTGGGCTCCAACGCGAGGCTCCGCCTGGCCGCCCGGGTCACCGCCATCGGGCCGGCGGCCGTCGACCCTGCCACAGGCCACCCCTTCGCCCGCCTGCTCGCCACCCCTGCCCAGGCAGCCGCCCTGCTGGGCTGGGGCCCGCCCGGAGCCCGGCAGGCCCAGCTCGCCGCGGACACGGCACGCGAGCGGTGGGGCCTGCCCACCGCTCGCTCCGCCGCCATCGAGGAGGTCCCGGCGGAGGGGATGCGGCTGACCTGACCCGAACGCCCCACCCGCCTCGTCACCTCCCGCTCCACACCACCCCGAGGTAGCCCCATGCCGTTGTCGCACGATCACATCCGCACCACCGTGGAGACGTACCTCGCTCGCCACCCTGATGAGCGCGAGCAGCTCGGTGGACTCCTCGACGCCCTCGACCGTCCCACCGACATCGCCAGCCGCTCCACCTTCACCGGACACGTCACCTGCGGCGCGATCGTCGTCAACCCGCTCGGCCGCGTCCTGCACGTGCTGCACCTGGCCGGTGGGAAGGTCCTCGCTCCCGGTGGACACACCGAGCCCGAGGACGAGTCCCTGGCAGGGGCAGCGCTGCGGGAGCTGCACGAGGAAACCGGGATCCCACTCCAGGCGGTGGCACCGTGGCCCGGCTACGAGGCCGTGCCGTTCGACATCGACGCCCACCCGGGCAAAGGCGAACCCGGCCACCAGCACTTCGACCTCCGGTTCCTCTTCCGCCTGCGCATCGCGCCCACCACCAGCGACCTCGTACGGCGCCATGCCGCCAGCCTCCCGGCCAGCGCTTCCAGCGCTGCGTCGCGGAGCGGGCTTCCGTCGCACGAGGAGCACCGTCCAGCTGCACCGCACGGAACGGTTCTCAACGTCATCGGCGTCCACCTCTACCTGGAGCGATCCGACGGGACGGTGCTGCTCGGGCTGCGCCACCCCGACTCCGCGTTCGCGCCGTCCACCTGGCACGTCCTGGCCGGCCACTGCGAGCAAGAGAGCGCCATTACTTGTCTGATCGGGGAGGCACGGGAGGAAGCCGGCCTGCACATCGAGCGCCAGGACATCGAACTCGTCCACGTCGTCCACCACATCGACAAGGCCGGGAACCCGCCCCGCATGGGCCTGTTCTTACGCGTCCGCACCTGGACCGGCGAGCCGGAACTGCGCGAGCCGGACAAGTGCACCCAGTGGACGTTCCGGGACCCCGCCGCGCTGCCCGACAACCTCGTCCCCTACACCCGTCAAGCCATCGAAAAGATCCGGAGCGGGAACCCGTACAGCGAGACGGGCTGGCCCGCATGACCGGCACACCGAGCGGCGCACACCGCCGTATGTCCACCGCGACTGCGGTCGGCCGTGGAGACACCCGCCTGGTGGTGATCCGCGGCAACTCGGCGTCGGGCAAGTCGAGTGTGGCCCGGGGCCTGCGAGAACACCACGGCCGCGGAATCGCGATCGTGGGCCAGGACGTGATCCGCCGGAACGTGCTCAGGGAGCACGACACCGCGCGCGGCGCCAACATCGCCCTGCTGGGGAGAATCGCACGCGAGGCACTGAACGCAGGCTTTCACGTAGTGCTCGAAGGAATCCTGTACGCCGACCGCTACAGCCACATGATCACGACCTTGGTACGGGACCACCGCGGCGTCTCCAGCTGCTACTACCTGGACGTGCCGCTGGAAACGACGTTGGTCCGGCACGCGTCGAAGGCGGATGCCGCGTACCTGGCGCACGTCACCGACGGCCACCTCTCCTCCTGGTACCGCGAGCTGGATCTGCTGCCCGGTGGTCCGGAGACCGTGATCCCGGCCGACAGCACGCTGCAGGACACCCTCGCGCGTATCCTGCGGGACACCGGCCTGGCCTCCGCCTCCCCCATCCCGCCGCCGCAGTGCAAACCGTCTCAGGGAGACTTGATGAACCCTCCGGTGTTGATGTCCGATCCGCGGGTCGCCGCGATCCCGGTGCGCGAGTGCGGGGAGCCGCTCGTCGACGTGCGTGACCACAGCTTCCGCGTCGATCCCCGCAAGCAAGACCCGCTGGGCGCGTTCGCCCACGTCCGCGAGGGCGTTCTCGTCCGGCTGGAGCACGCCCGCTCGCTCCTGCTCGCCGGCACCGATCTGCTGTTCGTCGAGGGCTACCGGCCGCCGGCCCTACAGCAGCGCTACTTCACCGAGTACCGGGACGAACTGGCCGCCGCTCACCCCGACTGGGCAGCTGAGCGGCTGTACCAGGCCGCCAGCCGGTACGTGTCACCACCGGAGATCGCGCCCCACTCCGCGGGCGCGGCCGTGGACGTCACCCTCGTCGACCAGGACGGCCGCGAACTCGACCTCGGCACCCGTGTCAATGCCTCCCCCGAGGAGAGCGACGGCGCCTGTTTCACTCACGCCCCGAACCCCAGCGATCGCGCGCGCCACCACCGCATGCTGCTGCTCCACGCCATGGAGAACGCAGGTTTTACCAATTATGCGACCGAGTTCTGGCACTTCTCGGTAGCCGACCGGTACGACGCGCTGATGCGGCAGGAGCCGCACGCGCGCTACGGTCCCGTCGAACTGCACTAGATGATCAATTCCAAGGGTGTGGCTGAGCGCTGCGCCTGGCGGGCCCTCCGGCACGACGCCATCGCGCGGCGCCGTCACCGTCGGCCGAGCGGCGGTCCCCGGCGCCGGGCACGCGGGAGCCGGGGGGCAGCCTGCCGTCCCCGGTGGCCCGATGACCCCCTGGGCAGCCCGTTTCCCGCTACGCGAGCACCCGGATGACCATTCCGCTGCGTGGCCGGGTGGGGATGCGGTTCAGGGGGATGGTCAGGTCCTGCGGCGGGACCTGGTGGTCCAGGGCCGCCAGGCGCCGGGCGAGCGTCTCCAGGACGCCCACCGTCATGGCCTCGCCGGGGCAGCGGTGTCCGGTGCGCGGGTCCCCTCCGCCCTGGGGGATCAGTTCGTCCCGGCCGGGCGGGTGGGCGAGGAACCGCTCGGGGCGGAAGGCGTACGGGTCCTTCCACAGGCGTTCGTCGTGGTTCTGGCCGTGGACGTCCAGCAGGACGAGGCCGCCGGCCGGGACGTGGCGGCCCCGCCAGGTCAGGTCGGTGACGGCCCGGCCGCCGAGGAACGGGGCGAAGGGGTAGAACCGGCGGACCTCATGGGCGAACGCCGTGGCGAACCCCGCCTCGCCCGACCGGAGCCGCTCCCGGTGCTCCGGCCAGAGGTGCAGGGCGTGCGCGGTGAAGGACACGAACCAGCTCAGCGCGGTGGTGGGGCGGATGACGTTGAGCAGCTCCACCGCGGCGGTCCGGGGCGTCAGCTCGGCGCCGGAGGCGTCGCGGTGGCGGCAGACGCGGTCCAGCACGGAACCGGCCGGGGCCTCGGCCGCGCCGGACCTCACCTGGGTGACGAGGGCGGCGAACCGCTGTTCCTGCCGGGTGCGGGCCCGCCTGGCCCGCCAGTGCCGGGGGCCCGCCGTGGCGAAACCGTCCACCATGGCCACCAGGTCCCGCGCCAGCGGCTCCTCCTCGTCCTCGGCGAGGGGAACGCCGGCCCACCGGCAGACCCCGCGCGTGATCACCCGGCTCACGGCGTCGAAGAGCACCACCTCCGGTCGCGCCCGCCAGCGCGGTACGGCCTCGTCCCAGGCTTGGGCGATGTGCCCGGCCGCCCCTGTCACCGCGTCGGCCTCCAGCAGCGGCAGGAAGAACGACTTGCGGTGCCGGTGCGCGTCGCCGTCGAGGGTGTGGACCGCGCCGTGGCCGAAGAGGGTGCTCAGGACCGGGCCGGGGAGCGCCCCGTGCCGGCGTACGTGCTCCTCGTCGTAGAAGAAGCGGACCGCGTCCGGACCCCGCACGACCAGGACCGGGTGGCCGAGGAGGCGGAGGTTCAGCGCGGTGTCGTCCTCGGCGCGCAGCAGGTCGGGCAGCCAGGCATAGCCTTCGGTCAGCAGGGCCAGGGACTCGGGAACCAGCCGGTGGGTGCTCATGCCCCTGGAGTGCCCGTGGCGGCCCGTCCGACACCGGCGGGGTTCAGCGACCACACCGCTGCCCCCGGGTCACTCCTGCCGCTTGGGATCCTTTTCGGCTCCGGTCCCCGGTTCCGCCAGCCGCCGGTGGGCCGCCGCCTTGACCCCGTCGGGCAGCACCTTCTCGGCCAGCCCCTGCGCCTTGGTCTTCAGCGACCCGGTCACGACCTTCTTCTCGCCCTTCACGATCGCCTGGAACGCCTGCTCGGCCACCTGCGCGGGGTCGTCCTTCTTCATGGCGCCGATCCGGGTGTCGTCCGCCATGCCCGCCCGCTCGAAGAAGTCCGTGTCCGTCGGGCCCGGCATGAAGGAGGTGACCGTCACGCCGGTGTCCTTCACCTCCTCCGCCAGCGCTTGGGCGAAGGACTGGACGAACGACTTGGACGCGTTGTAGACGGACTGGAAGGAACCGGGCATCGCCGCGGCGACGGACGAGGTGAAGGCGATCCTGCCCGCCCCGCGCGCCACCATGGCCCGCAGCAGCGGCTTGGCCAGCCGCACGGTCGCGGTGACGTTGAGGTCGATGACCTCCTGGTCGTCGGCGAGGTCGGTGTCCACGAAGGCGCCGCCTCGGCCCACCCCGGCGTTGAGGACGGCGACATCGACCGTCAGGCCGTCGAGCGCGTCCAGGAGCCGGACGCGTCCCTCGTCGGTGCGCAGGTCCGCGCGCACCGCGCGGACCTGCGCCCCCGACTCCCGCACATCCCGGGCGGCGGTCTCCAGCGACTCGTCCTCGGCGTTCACCACGAGGTCGTAACCGTGGAGCGCGAACTGCCGGGCCAGCTCGCGGCCGATTCCGCTGGACGCGCCGGTGATCAGGGCAAGTGGCCGTTTATCAGTCATGGCGGCCGAGTAACCACCCCGCCCCGTGCCATGCCCGGGGGGACCGCGCGGCCGTCCCTCGCACCGCTGCGCCCGCACGCTGACGGCGGGGCGGACGGGGAAACCGCCCCCGTTACCGAACGCAGCGCCCGGGAACACGGTTCGTGTCCACCGATCCGCCGCCCCCACCACTCGTGAAGGAGGCGGCGCGGCGTGAGAGGGCACCTCGCCGTGAGGCGCGGGTGGTCGTGGTCGCAGCCCTCGGCCGCGGAGAGCTCGGCCGGACGCCGGCGGCACGGACCGGCCCGGTGGTGAACGCGCGCCCCGCCCGGCGGAGGCGGGGCGAAGCGCCCCACGTGCGTGCGGTCAGGTGCGTGCGGTCAGGATGCTGAGCGTGTTGGCGGCGACGACGGCTGCGACGGCCGCCCACTCGATCGGCCCCAGCTCCTGGCCGAGGACGATCCAGCCGACCACGGCGGCCAGGACGGGGTTGACGCTCATGAAGAGCCCGAAGATCCGGGCCGGTACGTGACGCAGGGTGTGGAGGTCCGCCAGGTACGGGACGGCCGAGGAGAGGACGCCGGCGGCCAGGGCGTAGGCGGCGGACCCCGCGGTCGGCGGGCGCTCGACGACGAGGACGATGCCGACCGGCAGGAACAGCAGGGCGGAGAGTCCGGCGGCGGCCGCCGCTCCCTGCACTCCCGGGACGCGCCGGCCGACGGTGCGGTTGAGCAGGATGTAGGACGCCCAGCAGACGGCGGCCAGCAGTCCCAGGCCCATCCCCGCGTAGTCGGTGGAAGGCCGCGGGCGCATCAGCGTGATGACGCCCGCAGCGGCGATCAGCGCACAGCACGCGTCCACACGGCGGCGCGAGGCGGCGAGGGCGATGCCGAGGGGCCCGAGGAACTCCAGGGTCACCGCGAGACCGAGGCCGATGCGGTCGATGGCGCTGTACAGGGACAGGTTCATCGTTGCGAACACCAGGGCCAGCAGCAGGACCGGCCACCACTGGCGCTTGGTGAAGGCGCGCAGGCGGGGCCGGCCGACGGCCATCAGGACGACGGCGGCGACGTACTGGCGTACGGCGACCACGCCCACGGGCCCGAGGGCGGGGAAGGCCAGGGAGCCGATCGCGGCACCCGTCTGGTTGGACAAGCCGCTGCCGATCATGGTGATCACACCGGCCAGGCGCCGCCCGCCGGGTTCCGGGGCGGAGGGGAGCGGGGTGGTGCGGTGGGCGGGGGCCGTGGGCATGCCCCGATCCTGCGGCCGCGCGGCTCCCGTACAAAATGCGTCAGCGGACCGGTCCATACGATGGGGTCATGGATGTGGAACTGCGGCAGTTGCGGTGCCTCGTCGCGATCGTCGACGAGGGCAGCTTCACCGACGCCGCCATCGCGCTCGGAGTCTCCCAGGCCGCCGTGTCCCGCACACTGGCCTCGCTCGAACGCGCCCTCGGAGTACGGCTGTTGCGCCGGACCTCCCGTGAGGTGACTCCGACGGGGACGGGGGTGCGCGTGGTGGCACATGCCCGGCGCGTGCTCGGCGAGGTGGACGGCTTGATCCGGGAGGCCGCCTCGGGCCGCGCCTGCCTGCGGATCGGTTACGCCTGGTCGGCCGTCGGCCGCCACACCCTGGCTTTTCAGCGCCGCTGGGCCGAGACGCGCCCCGAGACGGAACTGCAGCTCGTCCGCGTCAACTCCCCCACCGCCGGACTGGCGGAGGGCGCGTGCGACCTGGCCGTGGTGCGCAGGCCACTGGACGACCGCCGCTTCGGCTCCGTCGTCGTGGGGCTGGAAAGGCGCTTGTGCGCCATGGCTTCCGACGATCCCCTGGCCGGGCGCCGCTCCGTGAGGCTCGCCGACATCGCCGGGCGTACGCTGCTGATCGACCGGAGGACGGGCACCGCCACGACGGAGCTGTGGCCACCGGACTCCCGTCCGGCGACGAGGGAGACGCACGACGTCGACGACTGGCTGACCGCGATCTCCACGGGCCGCTGCGTGGGGATGACGGCCGAGTCGACCGCGCACCAGTACCCGCGCCCCGGCGTCGTCTACCGGCCGGTGCGCGACGCCGAGCCGATCGCGGTCCGGCTCGCCTGGTGGCGGGACGAACCGCATTCCGCCCTCCAGGCCGTGATCGAACTGCTCACGGCGCTCTACGGGCGGGACGAGTCGGCCGTACGCCATGCCGGCGCGGCGACTTCCCCCCGGCCCGCGGTCACGCAGGCGACGTAGCGGCAGTCGCTCCCCTCGCCGTCGGCGGGGACGGGCCGGACGCCTCCGGAAGCGGCGGTGGCCGCACCGCCGTGAACGTGCGGCGCGGCCACCCGGACGTCACCCGGGAGCGGCTTGGCCACCCGGCCCGCGGCCCACCCCCGCGGTGTCCGGGACCGCGGCGAGCCGATCGGCCCGGGTGGCGCCGGGTCCGCGGGCGGCCACGGTGCCGGAGGGCTCGTGGCCGAGGATCACCGGTTCGGTGACGACGAAGTCGCCGGTGCGGCCGTACCGGCAGTAGTGCACGTCGGAGCCGCAGGTGCCGACCGCGTCGATCCGGACCAGGACCTGATTCGGGCCGGGGGCCGGGACCGGGCGCTCCTCGATGACGAGTCGCCCGGGGCCGTGCAGTACGGCGGCGCGCATGGTGGGGGGAAGCTGGGACACGGGGTTCACGGCCTTTCGGGTACTTCGGGACGAGGTACGGCCCGCGGGACGGTGTTTGCCGGAGCGCCGGGATCACCGCGTCGGAGGCGAGCGGTCAGAGCTTCACGTCGGGAGCCGGTTCCGCCCCCGCGTCCTGTGCCCCGGCCGTGCCGGCCACGGTTTCGCCCTCGTCGGGCATTCCGTCGCCGGGCGAGGTGACGCACATGCAGAGCACCGCGTTGAGCAGGAGCATTCCGCCGTAGATCCACATCAGCCCCTGGAAGCCCCAGGTGCTGTACGAGAGGGTGCCGATGAGCGGGCCGACGGCGACGCTGAGGCCCGCGCCCAGGGTGTAGACGCCCATCACCTGGCCCCGGCGGTCGGGTGCCTGGGCGACCATCATCGCGGGCAGCGGAACGTAGCCCGCCAGGCCGGCTCCGTAGACGGCGACCGCGAGGGCCGCCACCGGGAAGTCGTGGCCCGCTGCCGCCGGGAGGTAGTAGCACACCAGGCAGCCGACGGCGCCGAGCAGACCGCCGAAGAGGGCACAGGTCTTGCGCCCGCTCCAGTTGTCGCCGAGCACGCCGAAGACGAGCAGGGCGCCCAGGTTCGTGACCATCATGATCACGAGCAGGCTGTTCCATTCCCCGTCGCTGAAGCCGAGGTCCCGGGCGAAGAACGGCATGAAGACCCACATGCCGAACGACGGGGTGGTGTTGATCAGCCGGATGATCAGGCTGATGCCGAGCTTCGGCTTCTCGAAGAGGATCTTGAAGGTGCCCGCCAGCTCCGCGCGTGAGTCCCGGCCGGGCGCGAGCCCGGTGAAGCCCGTGCGCTCCCGGAGCAGCAGCAGGACGATCAGGACGCCGACGGCGATCACGGCCAGGGAGACCCACAGCGTGGAGTAGAAGCCGATCACCGGCATGGCCGCGGCGAACACGAACGAGCCGATGATGGGGTAGCCCGAACTGTAGAAGAACCAGAACCAGCCGACGGCCCTGCTCTGATGGTCCCTGGGCGCCACCGCCATGATCCAGGACAGGAACCCGTACGCGAACATCGGATAGCCGAAGCCGCGCAGTCCGTACGTGATCATGACCAGCGGGTAGCTCTCCGCGGGGATCGCCACCGTGAGCATCAGGGCGTGGAAGACGATCCATATGCCGGCGCCGGCCATCATGACCCGCCGGGGCCCCCACCGGTCCGAGAACAGGCCGGCCCCCAGGAACGAGGCGATCGCGGCGGTGACCCCGTAGACGGTGATGATCGCGCCGGCACCGGTGTCGGAGAAGCCCAGGCCGGTGCTGAAGTACTTCGACAGGTAACTCGTCTCGATACCGTCACCGATCATGAAGAACAGCAGGCCCACATAGCCCCAGAAGAGCACCCTGGGAATGCCGATCCGGTCCAGCGGGTGACGGGCGCCGGCCTCCGGGGAGCCGGTGAGCGCGCTCATCCGCGGTCCACCGCCTTCGGCGCGAGGTGGATCTTGCGGCCGGTGCCCGCCTTGAAGGCGGCCACGGCCGTGTCGAAGTCGTCGAGTCCGAGGACGTCGCTGACCAGCGGGTCGAGATCGAGGCCCGAGGCGAGCAGGTCGATGGCGGGCTGGAAGCTGTTGTGCACGGCCATCGAGCCGATGATGTCGATCTCGCTGTTGTAGACGAGGTACGGGGAGAACGTGGCCTTGCGGGCCGGGTCGCTGACGCCGAACTGCAGGAAGGTACCGCCCTTGCGGACCCTGCCCAGCCCGTCCTCGATGGCGGGGATCGCGCCGGTCGCGTCGATCACGACCTCGAAGCCGGACGGGCGGTCGAACGCGTCGGCGTCCGCCGCCACCGAATCCGCCGCGAAGGACTGGGCGAAGGCGAGCCGGTCCTCGTTGAGGTCGACCATCGAGACGGAGGCGGCGCCCGCGTTCCGCACGACCGCGGCCATCATCAGGCCCATCGTGCCGGCGCCGTAGATCAGGTAGTGCTCGCCGGGCCGGCGCGGCAGCCGGTTCAGGGCGTGCACCGCGCAGGACAGCGGCTCCACCAGGCCCGCGGCGGCGTCGGACAGCGTGTCGGGCAGTGTGTAGGCGCAGCGGGCGGGCACCGCGACCAGCTCGGCGAAGCCGCCGTCCTGGGTGACGCCGACCGCGCGGTAGTCCTCGCAGAGGTTGCCGCGCCCGATACGGCAGTAATGGCAGGCACCGCAGGGCATGTTCGGGTCGACGGCGACCCGGGAGCCGACCTTCGGGCCGGTCACGCCCGGGCCCAACGCGACGACTTCGCCGGTCAGTTCGTGCCCCGGCACCAACGGGTAGCTCACCGAGGGGAGTTCACCGCCGAGAATGTGCATGTCCGTGCCGCACAGGCCGCACGAGCTCACTGCGACGATCACCTCACCGGGGCCCGGCGTGGGATCGGGTACGTCGGTCACCGTGACCTGCCCGGGCCCACTGACCAGAACTGCGCGCATCGGCTCGCTCCTCACTTCGTCGTGACCTGGCCGGGATGCAATCACGGCGTAAACGCTTACGCAAGCGTTTACGTCACGTACACGATGAGATATGTTCGGCGTCCCAGGAGTAGGCGGGAAAGACAGCGACGCGGTGCCGGGAGGCTCACGGGCGATGGCGACGATGACCGATGTGGCCCGGCGGGCAGGGGTCTCCGTGGCCACCGTCTCGCACGTTCTCAACAACACCCGCCCCGTGCGCCCCGCCACGCGCGAGGCCGTCCGCACCGCCATCGAAGAGCTGGGCTACACCCACAACACGCTGGCCCGCTCCCTGGTGACCTCGCGCACGAAGTCGATCGGGCTCGTGGTCTCCGCGATCAGCAACCCCTACTTCACGGAGATCTTCCAGGGCGTCGAGGGCGGAACGCTCGCCGACGGCTACAGCCTCCTGACCGCCGACCCGCACGACACGCCCGAACACGAACTCAGAACCGTCAGGCTGCTGCACGAGCGGCGCGTCGACGGCGTCATCGTCGCCCCGTCCCCCGAGCCCGCGGCGATGCTCGACTACCTCGAGCGCGCCAAACTCCCCGCCGTCTTCCTCGACCGCCTCGTCGGCGACGGGTACGACCAGGTGTGCGCGGAGAACGAGGAGCCGATGGCCCGGCTCGTCACGCATCTGGCGGACTTGGGACACTCCCGGATCGCCCTGATCGCGGGCATTCCGGGACTCAGCACCACCACCGAGCGACTCGCCGGATACCGCGAGGGACTTCGGCGGGCGGGCCTGCCGTACGCGCCGGAGCTCGTCGTCGGCGGGAACTCCTCGGCCGAGGGCGCCGAACAGGCCGCCCACCGCCTGCTCGCGCGGACCGAACCCCCCACCGCCCTGGTGACCGCGAACAACGCGATGACCATCGGCGCGCTCCGGGCCCTGCGCACCGCGCGCCGCGCCGTTCCGGACGACATGGCGCTCGCCTGCTTCGACGACTTCTCCTGGGCCGACCTCTTCACGCCGCGGCTCACCGCGATCGCCCAGCCGAGCCGGGACATCGGCGCGGCCGCGGTACGGCTGCTGCTCGACCGGCTCGCCGATCCGGACCGCGCCCCGCGCACCCTCCGCCTGCCCTGCACCTTCGTGCACCGCGGGTCCTGCGGCTGCGCCGACTGACCTCCTCCCCCTCCACGCCCCACGCACCCCCATCCCTCCCAGGCACGTGTACCGAAGGACCCGGACCCATGATCGTCGTCGCCGGTGAAGCACTGATCGACCTTGTTCCCGCGGATCCCGCGGATCCCGCGGATCCCGCCGACGGTGACGAACTGCCCGCACTGCTGCCCAGGCGCGGCGGCGGCCCCTACAACACCGCCGTCACACTGGGTCGCCTCGGCTCCACCACCGCTTTCTGCTCGCGCCTGTCCACCGACCGCTTCGGGACGGCACTGCTGCGCGGGCTCGCGGCGGACGGGGTGGACACCTCGCTGGTGCAGCGGGGTGACGAGCCGACCACGCTCGCGGTCGCGCACATCGGCGCGGACGGATCCGCCTCGTACGGCTTCCACGTGGAGGGCACCGCGGACCGCCTCTTCCGCCTCCCGGACGAACTGCCCGAACCGACCCGCGCGGTCTCCTTCGGCTCCTGCTCGCTCGTACTGGAACCGGGGGCCGGCGCCTACGAACAGTTGATGCGCCGTGAGTCCGGCCGCGGCGTCTTCACCGCCCTGGACCCGAACATCAGGGCCGATCTGATCACCGACCCGGCCGCCTACCGGGCCCGCTTCCGCTCCTGGCTGCCCCACGTCCGCCTCCTCAAGCTCTCCGAGGAGGACGCGACGTGGCTCGCGCAGTCGGACGACCCGGTGGGTTCCGCCAGGGAATGGCTCACGGCGGGACCGTACGCGGTGGTGCTCACCCGGGGTGGCGCGGGACTGACGGTGCTGACCCGGGACGGTCTCGAACTCTCCGTCCCCGGCGAACGGGTGGACGTCGTGGACACCATCGGCGCGGGCGACACGGTGAACGCCGCGCTGCTGCACCGGCTCGACAGCCACGGCGCGCTCACCGGCGCCCCGGAACTCGACGAGGGGCAGTGGGCCGACGTCCTCGCCTTCGCGGCGCGCGCGGCCGCGATCACCTGCGGGCGACCGGGGGCCCAGCCGCCGTACGCCTGGGAACTGGCAGACCGGGTCGAAGGGCCGGGGGTTCCGGCGGCGCGTTCGTAGCCGCCGGGCCACCCGTACGCGCCGGCCGCGGTCCGTCCTCCGGCAGGAGCACGCCCATCCGTGGCGTGCTGTCGATGAGCGCCGCGGAAGCGACCGCGTCCCTCACCGAGCCCAAGGCCGCCAAGACCTTCCGCTCCATCGGCCGGGTCGGCCTCGGCCGTCCCCGGCCCGGGCCCCCTCGGCGCCCTCTCCGGCTGCGAGTGCCGGCGCGTCGGGCCCGCCACCCGAGCAGGCCTCACCACTTCCGGTGCACGGTCGCCTTGCCGCCGGTCACCAGGCTTGCCGGCGGGACGTCGTCGGCCACCACCGCGCCGGCGGCGACCACGGCGTCACGGCCGATGCTGACGCCGGGCAGGATCGTGGCACCGGCACCGATCCACACGTTCTCCGCCACGTCGATGGGTGCGCCGGTGAGGTACAGCCGCCGCTCCCCGGGATCGACCGGGTGGCCGCTGGTGATGAAGGTGACCTTCGGTCCGATCATCACGCGCTCGCCGAGCCGGATGCCGGCGTAGTCCAGGAACGTGCAGTTCTGGTTGATGAAGACGCGCTCGGCGAGGTCGAGGTTCAGGCCGTGGTCCGTGTAGAAGGGCGGATAGACCGTGACGCGCGGCGGCAGTGGCTTGCCGAGGATCTGCTCGAACAGTTCCGCCTTGCCCGCCTCGTCCTCGAAGGGCAGGACGTTCAGGCGGGAGGTGAGCTCGGTGACCCGCAGGACCCTCTCGGCCATGGCCTGGAACTCGGCACTGCGGATGCGCATGAGACGGTCGCCGGGCATGCCGCGATCCCTTCCGGGTGCTGGTGGCGGGGCAGGCCCCACCGGATGGTCGAGGTCGAGGGGTGCCGACGGAGACCAGAACGAGGGCGTCCAGGACCGTTTCGTGATGGACGACTCGGGCGCCCTCGCGACGGCACTCTACGTGGGGAGCGACGACCTGCCGAAGGCGTTTTCGCATCCGGCGCCGTGGCGTCCGGCCGCCGGGCCCGCCCCGCGGCCCGCCGGCGCCGGACCCGTCACGCCGGCAACGCCGCAGACCGTGCCCGGTCCCGCCTCCCGGGTCCATCCGCGCCCTCGCCGGTCCTCACGGTGCGGATCCCGCCGACCGCCAGCGGCACCGCTCGTGACCACGAGGGTGACGACTCGTGCGGCCGATGGCGCGGCACGCCGGTGGCCCGGTCCCGAGCGGCACCGCTCGTGACCGCCCCGGGCCGGCCCGGCGAGCGGTGCCCGGGTGCGGGAGGTCAGGCGATGGAGGCCGCGATGACGGCGGAGACGGCGAGGTTGCAGCACGCGGTGACCCACACCGCCGGGTGCGGCTCCGGGTCGACCAGTGTCGCGCCCAGGCGCCCGGGTGTGATCAGGTCCACCACGAGGAAGGCGACCGCCATCATCACCAGCCCCAGCAGCCCGAAGACCGCGGTCGACACCAGGCCCTTGCCGAAGTCCTCGTACGTCGTCCAGATGGAGGTGAAGACGATGCCGCCGATGCCGAGCAGTGCGGAGCTGAGGACCAGGGCGGCGTTGCGGTTGCGCTGTTCCCATATCTGCCGGCCCAGCTTCCCCGGGGTCAGCACGTCGACCAGGACGATGCCGAGGACGAGCAGAACGAGGCCCAGCGCACCGTAGGCGGCGGCCCGCCCCAGTCCGTTGACGATGTCGGTCATGAGTCTGCCGGCTCCCAGGCATGAGGCTTGTGAAAGATCGCGGTCAAGGCGAGGCAAAATGTAGCGCATCCGTTCGGCGTCCGGGCCGGCATCGGCCCCGCGGGCCGGGGACCGCGGGGCCGATGCCGGGTCGTCGCGACGCCCGAGGGCCCCGCCTGTCCCGTTCACCCGGCCCCCGCCCGTCCCGCCCACGCGGCGCGTGCCCCGCCGGGCCGGCACCGGTCCTGAGTGCCCGGGCCCGAGGAGGCACGCGACGGGGCCGGCGGCACCGGTCGCCGGGCGGGCGCGGGTCACCCGGCGGGAGGCCGCCCGCGCCCGCCGGGGTGGATCAGCCGCACCTGCCCGTCGGCCGGGCGCGGGTCACCACGTCGGTGGTGCCCGTCGTCGCGTCCAGCCACACCACCCGGCTGCCGTCGACGGCCGCGGGGTGGGTCTGACTGCCGCGGTTGCAGGAGACGCGGCCCTTGTAGGTGCCCTGCGCGCCGGGGGTGCCGGCGGCCGCGAACTGGTGGAGCTTGGGGGTCGTCTCGTTGCCGAGGGGGGCGTCGGGGTCGTAGGCGGCGACCGTCACGCTGTCCTCGGACGCGGTCAGTTCGCGGGGCTGCAGCGTGCCCCACCCCGTCTCCGGGCCGAGTTCCACCACGCCGGAACCGTCGAGCGGGGCGCGGAAGAGGGCCGTCCCGTTCTGGTCCGCGTCCCGTTCGGCGAGCCAGAAGACGTGGCTGCCGTCGAGGGCGGTCGGGCCGTGGCTCAGGGTGCTCGGGGCCTCGTGGACCACCGTGGTCTCACCGGTGGCGGTGTCGACCACGAGCATCCTCCACTCGTACACGGCGCGGACCGCCAGCCCCACCCTCTGCCACTCCTGGTAGGCGACCTTGCCGTCGCTGACCGAAGGGGAGTACGCCCTGCGGTAGGTGCCCCCGCCGACGGTCACGACGTCCGCCGGGTCCTTCAGGCTCAGGTAGGCCACACCCGAGCGCCCGCCGACGTTCGCGTAGCTGAACGTGACCAGGTCGCCGTCGACGTCCGTCACGTTCCCCACGTTGCGGCCGCTCCACAGCTTCTTCACGGGGCCGCCCGCCAGCGGCCGGGCCAGGACCTCCACGGAGCCCGGGCTGTACGCCTGCCACACCACCGTCGTGCCGTCGGTGGCGGGGTTGACGTGGTAGCGGCCGTCGTTGGGGCTCATCAGCTTGAGCTGCCCCTTGCCGTCGGCGCGGCCGGCCCACACGGAGTACGGTTCCGAGCCGTCCTCGTTCGACTTCGACGCCGCCCACCAGCCGCCGCCCGCTCCCAGGCCCGTACCGGTCGTGTTGATCCGGTCCAGGAGCGGGTCGGAGTCGACGCCGAGGGCCAGCTCCCAGCCGGGCACGATGCCGTGGGCGGTGAAGGCGCGGCGCAGCGCCCTCAGCCCGTCCCCGGCGACCCCGAGGTCCTGGGCGGCGGCGAGCACGGCGGCCCGCCCCTCGGTGAAGCCGTCGAGGGGGGTGAGGTACTCGGTCAGCGCCTTGTAGACGATCTTGTCGGCGAGGTCCGCGCCCAGTTCCTCGCGGGCGTCCCACAGCGCGCCGCCGAAGATGGTGGAGTTCAGGTGGACCCCGCCGTTGTCGTTGGCGAAGTCCAGGCCGAGGAAGGACTTGGTGGTGGTCCGCCCGTCGTTCAGGTCGCGCAGGGCGCACTCGCGGGGGGTCTTCGTGCGGCAGAGCCGCTCGCCGAGGAGGCCGGAGTCGGGGTCCGTCACCGGGATGCCCAGCACGTCCGTCTCGACGGCGTTGCCGAAGTAGTCGGCGATGGCCTCGTTGAGGGCACCGGACTGGCCCGCGTAGACGAGGTTCGCCGAGTGCTCGATCACGCCGTGCGTCATCTCGTGGCCGACGACGTCCAGGGCCGCGGACAGCGGCCGGTACTCCGCGTCACCGGTGCCGTACACCATCTTCCGCCCGTCCCAGAAGGCGTTGACGTACGGCTGGCCGAACTCGGTGACCCCCACCAGGGAGTCGATGCTCATGCCGCGGCCGTCGAGGCTGTCGCGGCCGTGCTTGTCGCGGTAGTGGTCGTAGACCCGCGCGGCGGCCCAGTGCGCGTCGACGGCGCCCGCTTCGGTGGCCTCGCCGCCGAACTCCGGGGTGGGCGAGGCGAACTCCCCGATGCCCTGGGGCCACTGCCCGCTCACGTCGCCGACGTTCGTGCCGCGGGCGTCCCAGGTCGTCAGGGCGCGGTCACCGGAGCCGTCGTCCGGTATCCGGGTGCGGTCCCGCAGCACGTACAGGCCGCGTTCCTCGTCGTGGGAGACGTCCAGGTCCACGGCCGTGCCGTCGAGCCGGACGCCGCCGCCCGTCTCCCGCGCGGCCGTGGAGCGCTGCCCGGCCGCCTCCGGCGCGGGTTCCCCCGCGGCCCGGCCCGGCGTCCGGAACGTCTTGATGCCGCTGTAACCGAGGACCGGGTAGCCGGCGCGGGCGTCGACGTACACCTCCTGCAGCACGGGCTCGCCGTCGGCGGGGTCGGTGCCGCGCACGGTGACGTGCTGGGTGAGGACACCCGTTCCCATGGGCAGGACGACGAGGCCGCGGGCGGTTCCCCGCAGCGGGGATCCTTCCTCCTCGCCCTCGCGCGGCGCCGTCGCGAAGTTGTCGGCGCCCAGGTCGTCGAGGACCCGGTTCACGGCCCGTTCGACGGCGAGTTCCTCCCCGACCTCGGCCGTCGTACCGGTGGTCAGCCCGGTGAAGTACTTGCCGGAGGTGCCGGTGACGATCCGCTCGCCGCCCTTGTTCTCCATGCGGACGACGTACTGGCCGCCCAGGACGGGCACGCCCTTGTGCCGCTGCTGGAGCCGTACGGTCTCCCGGGTCCCCGAAGCGGTGGTCCCGGCGGGCACGAGGTCGCGTTCGGCGTGCGCGATCCGGTACCGCTCCTCCTTCTCCTCCAGGTACGCGCGGGCCGCGCCCGCCGCGCTGCCCGCGTCGGGGGCCTGCTCCCGGATGCCCCTGACCAGGGCCGGTGTCTCGGTCTCCGGTCCGGGGACCACCTGCCCCGGGCCGGACGGCGGCGTCCCCGCTCCGGTCGCGGCGCCCGCGGGCACCGCCGCGGCGACGAGTGCGGCGACGCCCGTCAGCGCCGCCGCACCCGCTATACCGCTCAGCCGCCGTCTGCGGCCGCCCCTGCGGGCTCTGGCCCCTCTGGTGTGACGCACGGTTCCCCAACCCCCCACTTGTCGTCGACGCCGGTGGCGGACGCCCCGGCAGGGGTCATCGAAGCGGCGACGGGCCGTCACTTCAACGGGGAGGAAGTGACCACCGGCGACTTCCGGCCGATCGCGAAGGATCACGGCCCCGGCTCGGCGCGGGGCTCCGGGTGCCGGTCCGGCGGGCTGCCGGACGGCGGATCGCCGGTCAAAGGCGCGTGGCCGTCCCCGGCCGCGGCCCCTGTGGATGGAAGGTGGTGCGACGAATACCGGCCAATGCCGCCGTCACCGTCCCCCCGGGGCGCCGGGTCCGGTCTCGCCCCCGGCCTCACCCGCCACACCTACTCCACCATGCGCCTATGCGACCTCCACCCCGCCCGCACACTTCTTCCACATGCGTTTGCCGGGACGTCCACTTTCGGCCGTCGTCGCCCAGGGACGCCGGCGCGGGGGGAGACGGCGCGTTCACCCCGTGTCTAGCCTCCCGGGCCATGCGATCACCCTTGATGAGGCGCCTCGGCCTCAGCGCCGTCCTCGCCCTCGCCCTCGCCCTGTTCGGCCTGGCCCCCTCCGCGAGCGCGGCCGAACCGAACCCCGCCGACCTGAAGTTCACCACCGACGCCGCCACCACCACACCGGGCGGCACGGTGAACCTGACGATGACCCTGACCAACAACAAGACCTACGACCTCTGGTTCGTCTACCAGACGATCGACCCCACCTGGCTGACCACGCAGCGGCCCGACCTGAAGTACGCGATCACCGGCTGCAGCCTCGCCACCGCCGACGGCAGCACCCCCTGCTCCGGCACCGGCCCCTCCAACCTCGGCACCAACTACAACGCCCCCATCCCGCCCGGCCAGAGCCGGACGGTGACCCTGACGCTGCAGATCGCCGCCGACTCCGGCTGCAACGGGAACATCGGCTTCTACTCGTACTTCTACGCCGAGTTCAGCGACAGCACGAACTACAGCGGCGGGCCGGTCCACACCCCCGAGACGCGCGTTCTCTGCGCCTGACGCACAGCCGGACGAGGCGTTGGCCGGAAACCGGCCAACGCTTCCCGGTTCGGCGCGGACCCCGCGCACGATCCCTCCACCGGCGGGCCATCGGCCCGCCGGTGACGCATCTTCTCCCACCTGCGCGGATTCCCCGGCACGGAGCAGGACCAGCCCGTACCACGGGTCGCCGGACCCCGCGTAGGCCCGGCACCGCCCCCTGTCGTACCCCTGCAGTTTTTCGCCAGGTTTCGCGGCGGAGCCACAAAATTTCCACAGAGACCTCACCATGTGACGCGACGGACGTGTCGACGACCGGCCTCTGAGGGGGAAGCCGGCGCCGCACGAGGGGGGTGCGTCCGCTCTGCGGAGCGATGCTCACCCCTGCCCGGGGGAGGGGACATCACCGCATGAAGCGGACCATACGCACCGCCCTGCTCACGGCGGGCGCACTCATAGCCACCCTCGGGGTGCCGGCCACGGCGGCATCCGCCGACGCCCCGGCACCCCGCGTGGACCTGCGGGTGCTGATCGTGAGCGACGGCGGCCCGTCCACCGAGGCCATCGCGGCCGAGCTGGACGCCGCCGGAACGCCGTACACCGAGATCGACCTCACCCGGTCCGACCGGCCGGTGATCGACGCCCACTACCTCGCGGACACCGCCGACGGACGGGACCGCGCGAAATTCCAGGCCGTCGTCCTGCCCAACGACAACCCGTTCCCCGCGGACTCCGCGGAGATGGCCGCGCTCGCGGCCTACGAGAAGGCCTACGGCATCCCGCAGGTCGACGCGTACACCTACGCCCGCCCCGAGGCCGGGCTCCAGTACCCGGTCAACGGCGGCTACTCCGGCAGCGTCGACGGGGTGCGGGCCGAGGTGACGGACGCCGGCCGCGCGGGCCCGTTCGGCTACCTCGACGGCCCGGTGCCGTTCGAGGACAACTCGCCCAGCGTGGGCGAGAGCTACGCCTACCTGTCCACGCCGGTGGCCGGCGCCGACTTCACCCCGTACGTCCAGGCGCCGATCCCGGGCACGACGAAGCGGGGCTCCCTGGTCGGCGAGTACCGGCACGACGGGCGGCGCGAACTGGTCGTCACCTTCGTCTACAACCGGCACCAGCAGCAGTTCCGGCTGCTGGCCCGCGGCATCGTGCGGTGGATGACCGGCGGCGTGCACCTGGGCCTCTCCCGCAACTACTTCGCCGTCCACGTCGACGACGTGTTCGCGGCGGACGACCGCTGGAACTCCGCCCTCAACTGCACGCCCGGCGACGTGGACTGCACGGACCCGAACGCCACCCCGGACCCGATCCGCATGTCGCCCGCGGACGTCGACCACGCCGTCGCCTGGCAGCGGGAGCGCGGCTTCACCATGGACTTCGCCTACAACGGCGCCGGCAGCGCCGACCACCGCGAGGACAACAACGGCGCCGACCCGCTGGCCGACAGGCTCCTCGCCCGGCGCGACGAGTTCCGCTGGATCAACCACACGTACACGCACGCCTTCCTCGGCTGCGAGCAGGACACCTCGGTGGTGCCCTGGCGGTGCGCCACCGACGCCGACGGAAACACCAAGTGGGTCAGCCGCTTCGAGGTCGCCGACGAGATCGTCCACAACCGTCTCTGGGGGCAGCTCGCCGGACTCCCCCTGGACAACGACGAGCTGGTCACCGGTGAGCACTCCGGACTGCGGGTACTGCCCCAGCAGCCCACCGACAACCCCAACCTGGCGCTCGCCCTGGCCGACGCCGGCGTCACCTGGCTGGCCTCGGACAACTCCCGCGAACCGGAGCAACGGCGGGTCGGCCCCGCCACCACGGTCCCCCGCTACCCGATGAACATCTTCTACAACGCGGCGCGGGCCGCCGAGCAGGTCGACGAGTACAACTGGATCTACACCAGCCGCGCCCAGGGCGGCAGCGGCATCTGCGAGGACAACCCGGCCACCACCACCTGCCTGCCCGCCCCGCTCGACCCGGCCACCGGCTACACCGGGTACATCGTGCCCCTGGAGCAGCGGATCGCCCTCGGCCACGTCCTCGCCAACGACCCGAAGCCGCACTTCATCCACCAGTCGAACCTGGCCGAGGAGCGCATCGCCTACCCGGTCATGGACGGTGTGCTCGACACCTACGACACGCTGTTCGCGCAGAACACCCCGGTGGTCAACCTGCGGATGAAGGAAATCGGCAAGGAACTCCAGCGGCGTGCCGCCTGGCGGGCGGCCGTGCGGAGCGGGCAGGTCACGGCCTACCGCGTCGGCGACACCGTCACCGTCGACGGCCCGGACGGCGTGGCGGTCCCCGCGACCATGCCGCAGGGCACCACGCGCGCCGGAACGGCCTTCGGCGAGGCGTACGCCGGCGAGCGGTCCGGCTGGACCGACCCGGGCACCGCGCCGCTCACCCTCACCCTGTCGGCGTCCGCATCCGCGCCCACCTCCACGGCCACCGGCGCGGACGGCTCCACACCGGCCACCGCCCCGGCCCCGGTCACCCGGGTGCCCCGGGGCGTGGCCGAGCCGGTCCTCCCCGGCACGGCGAGCTGACCGGAGTGCGGCACCGGGGCCCCGGCCGCCCATCGGCGGCGGGGGCCCGCACGACCACCCCACACCTCGGCCGTGGAGCACGACGATGCACATACACCACGGCGCGCGGCGCTCCGGCGCACCGCGCGTCACCCTGCTCACCGAAGGCACCTACCCGCACAGCCACGGCGGTGTGAGCGTCTGGTGCGACCAGCTCGTCACCGGCATGCCCGACCTCGACTTCGACGTCATCGCCGTCACCGGCACCGGGCGCGAGCCGATCGTGTGGGACCTGCCCGGACACGTGTCGCGCGTCGTGTCCGTGCCGATGTGGGGCGCCGCTCCCCCCGGCCGCCCGCCCCGCGGCCGTGCCCGCCGGCGCCTCGCCGACGCCTACGAACGGTTCCTGACCGCACTGGTCGACCCGCGCGCCGAGGACGGTTTCGCGCCCGCCCTGTACGTACTGGCCGAAGCGGCGGCGGACGGCCTGCTCGGCCCCTTCCTGCGGGGCGACACGGCGATCACGATCCTGACCGGGGTGTGGACGCGGCCGGGACTGGTGGTGCGGGAGGCGGGGCCGACGCTGCACGACGCGCTCACCGCGACCGCCCTGCTCGAACACGCCCTGCGCCCCCTGGCCGCGGCGCCGCCCGAGGAGGGCGTGGCCCACGCGGTCAGCGGCGGTGTCGCCGTACTGCCGGGGCTGGCGGCGCTGGCACGGCACGGGGTTCCGCTGCTGCTCACCGAGCACGGCGTCTACCTGCGCGAGCGCTACCTCGGCTACCGGACCGCGCCGTACCGCTGGCCGGTCAAGGCGGTGGTCCTGGGCTTCTTCCGGCTGCTGGCGGAGGAGACCTACCGCCGGGCGGCGCTCATCACCCCCGGCAACCGCTACAACCGGCTGTGGGAGGAGCAGGGCGGGGCCGACCCGGCGTCGATCCGCACCGTCTACAACGGCGTCGACCCCGCCGCGTTCCCCCCGGCCGGGCCCGAACCGGAGGACCTCACCCTGAGCTGGGCCGGGCGGGTCGACCCGATCAAGGACCTGGAGACCCTCATCCGCGCCTTCGCCGTCGTCCGGGCCCAACTGCCCGATGTGCGGCTGCGGCTGTTCGGCGGGACGCCCCGGGGCGGGGAGGGCTACCGGGAGCGCTGCGAGGCACTCGCCGCCGAGCTGGGGCACGGCGACGCCGTGACGTTCGAGGGGCGCGTCGACGACATCAAGGACGCCTACGCCGCCGGGAACGTGGTGATGCTCTCCAGCATCAGCGAGGGCTTCCCGTTCACGCTGATCGAGGCGATGTCGTGCGGGCGGGCCACCGTCTCCACGGACGTGGGCGGAGTACGGGAGGCCGTGGGCGACACGGGTCTGGTGGTGCCGCCGCGCGACCCGGAGGCGATGGCCGCCGCGGCACTGGAGCTGCTGCGCGACCCGGCCCGGCGCCGGGCCATGGGCGAGGCGGCCCGGCTGCGGGTCATCGAGCAGTTCACCCTGCGCCAGACCATCGACACCTTCCGCTCCATCTACCACGAACTGGCCGCGGAGGCGCGGGAGACGCCCGCCCGGATCGTCCTGCCCGCCCCGGCGGTCACCGGCCCGAGGAGCCTGACCGGATGAGCGGGCCGATGTCCCTGGAACCCGGCGGCGCCGAGCAGGAGACGCTGGCGCTGCGGCTGGCCCGGCCGCCCCGGCCCCGCCGCCGGCCCCGCTGGGCCCTGGACGACACCACCCTCACGATACGGCTGCCCCGGCAGGGGCCCGACGAGGAGGCCGTCAGCGCGCTCGCCGCCGAACTGGCCGACCGCGTCGGCCCCGCCGTCCATCCGTACGAGGTGGCCGCGCTGCTGGAGTCGGAGGGCATGACCGCCTCCGTGATCAAGGAGCGCTACGGCCATCCGAACCTGTTCTCGCTGGCGTCCGCGCTGTACGCGCGGGTGCCCCGGACGTTTCCCGAGCCGCCGCCCGCGGCCGATCCGTGGCGGCCCGACACGGTGCGCTGCCTGCTGCGCGGGGTGCTGTTCGCGCTGCCCGCCCTGGCCTATCTGCTCACCGCCCCCTTGTGGCGGGCCGACCGGCACGCCGCCGTCCTGATCGCGGCGGGCGTCGTCTCCTGGGCGTGGGGGCAGGCGCTGGGCCACCGGGCGCACCTGCGGCTGGTGGCGGGGCGCCGGGAAGCGGCCCGCACCCTGCTGACCGGTTCGCTGCTCGGCGCGGCGGCGGCGACGGGCCTGGCCGCGCTGCCCGCCGGGGGCGGCCCCGTCACCGCGGTGGCGGCGGCCCAGTCGCTGTACCTCGCGGCGGCGGGGGTGCTGCTGGTCCTGGGCCGGGAGCGGCTGCTGCTGGCCGCGCTGAGCCCGCTGATCGCCGGTGCCGCGGCGCTGCCGTGGTGGGATCCCGGCCCGCCGCTGCGGACGGGGCTGGTGCTGCTGGCGCTGCTGGCCACGCTCACCGCCGCCGGGCACGTCCTGCGGGCGGGCCTCGCCGCCCCGGCCGCGTCCGACGGTCCCCGGCCGCGCCTGCTCTCCTCGCTCCCCTACGGCCTGTTCGGGCTGGCCGCGGCGGTCCTCGTCGTGCTGGAGGGCCGGCGGGACCCGTACGCGGTGATCGCCCTGACCGTGAGCATGGGTCCGGCCGAGTGGCTGCTGTACCGCTACCGCGGCTGGTCGGTCTCCGCGCTGCGCGTCAGCGCGACGCCCCGGGCGTTCCTGCTCCGCTCGGCCGCGGTCCTCGGACTGTGCCTGTCGGGGTACCTCCTGCTGCTGCTCCCCCCGGCCCTGCTCACCGCCTCGGACCCGGCCGCGCTGCTGCTGCTGGCGGCCGCCCTGTGGACCGCCCTGCTGCTCCAGGCGTTCGGGGCGGCCTGGCCGCCGGCCGTGCTCTGCCTCCTGGCCGCCGCCGCTGCCGGGGCGGCCACCCGGCTCGGGCTGCCGCCGGGCCCGGCCGTGCTGCCGTCGGTCTGCGGGGCGGCCGCGGTCTGCCTGGCGGCCTGCGCGATCCACCTGCTCGGCAGGCCCTCCCCGCACTCCTGACCACCGGGCGGCCGCCCCGGGCACCGCTCACCGGGGCCCGTCCCCGCCCACCGCACCACCCGACGAAAGGAACCGAGAGTTGACCTCCGCACCGCTCGCCGCCGTCACCGGAGCCGAAGGGTTCATCGGCTCCCATCTCACCGAGGCGCTCGTCGCCTCCGGCCACCGTGTCCGGGCCATGGCCCAGTACAACTCGTTCTCCTCCTACGGCTGGCTGGAGACGCTGCCCGCCGACGTCCTGGACCAGGTGGAGATCGTCCTCGGCGACGTCCGCGACCCCGGCTCGGTGCGCGGTCTGCTCGACGGCGCCGACTGCGCCTACCACCTGGCCGCGCTCATCGCGATCCCGTACTCCTACCAGGCCCCGCACAGCTACGTGGACACCAACGTCACCGGCACGCTCAACGTGCTGGAGGCGGTGCGCGCGCTGGGCACCCCGCGCCTGGTGCACACCTCCACCAGCGAGACGTACGGCACCGCGCAGACCGTGCCGATCACCGAGGACCACCCCATCAACACCCAGTCGCCGTACGCCGCCTCGAAGGCCGGCGGCGACCGGCTGGCCGACAGTTACCACGCCAGCTTCGACACGCCCGTGGTGACGCTGCGGCCGTTCAACACCTTCGGGCCGCGGCAGTCGATGCGCGCGGTGATCCCCACCGTCATCGGGCAGGTGGCGGCCGGGCAGCGCACCATCACCCTCGGCGATCTGCGCCCCACCCGGGACTTCACCTTCGTGGCGGACACCGCGCAGGCGTTCCTGGCGGTGGGCACGGCGCCGGCGGAGCGGGTGGTGGGCCGCACCTTCAACGCCGGGACGGGCGGGGAGATCTCCGTCGGCGACCTGGTCGCGCTGATCGGCAAGGTGATGGACGCGCCCCTCGACGTCCGCGAGGACCCCGCGCGTCTGCGGCCCGCCAACTCCGAGGTGATGCGGCTCGTCGCCGACGCCGGCCGGCTGACCGCGGCGACCGGCTGGCGACCGGGCCACACGCTGGAGGAGGGGCTCGCGCGGACCGTGGAGTGGTTCGGCGACCCGGCCAACCTGGCCCGCTACAAGACCGGCATCTACAACATCTGACCCGACCGGCACGCATCCGCTGGAGGTAAGCCATGCACGCAGTCATCCTTGCCGGAGGAAAAGGCGTCCGGCTGCGGCCGTACACCACCGCGCTGCCCAAGCCGCTGGTGCCCATCGGCGACCAGCACGCCATCCTGGAGATCGTGCTGCGGCAGCTGTCCACGGCCGGCTTCACCCACTGCACCATCGCCATCGGCCACCTCGGCGAGATCATCCGCGCCTATGTCGGCGACGGCTCCCAGTGGGGCATGAACATCGACTACGCCACCGAGGAGAACCCGCTGGGCACCATGGGCCCGTTGCTCACCCTGCGCGAGCGCCTGCCGGAGAACTTCCTCGTGATGAACGGCGACGTGCTCACCGACCTGGACTACGCCGATGTGCTGCGCCGGCACGAGGCGTCGGGCGCGCCGCTGACGATCGCGACCTACGCCCGCAAGGTGCACATCGACTTCGGGGTGCTGACCACCGACCAGAGCCGGGTCGTCGCCTTCACCGAGAAGCCCAGCATCGACTACCGGGTCTCCATGGGCGTCTACGGCGTCTCCCGCGCCACCCTCGACGGCTACACGCCCGGGCTGCCGCTGGGCTTCGACGAGCTGGTGCTCGACCTGCTCGCCGCCCAGCGGCCGCCGCACGCCTACGAGTTCGACGGATACTGGCTGGACATCGGCCGTCCCGACGACTACGACCGGGCCAACGCGGAGTTCACCAGCCGCAAGTCGCTTCTGCTCAAGGGAGCCTGACGCTTCATGCACATCCTCGTCCTCGGCGCCACCGGTTACCTGGGCGGCCATGTCGTCGAACGGCTGCGGGCCCTGCCGGGCGCGCGGCTGTTCCTCGGCGGCCGCTCCCCCGCCGCCGACGTCACCGCCGACCTCGCCTGCGACCGCCCTCGGGAGCTCGCGGCCGCGCTGGCCCGCGTCGCGCCCGACGCCGTCGTCAACTGCGCGGGCGCGACCGGCGGCGACGCCGTCACCCTGGCGGAGGTGAACGCCCGCGGGCCCGCCGTGCTGTGCGCGGCGCTGCGCCGGGCCGCTCCCCGGGCCCGCCTGGTGCACCTGGGCTCGGCCGCCGAGTACGGCCCCGGCACGCCCGGCCGTCCGGTGACCGAGTCCGGGGCGACCGCTCCGGCCGGCCCGTACGGCGCGACCAAGCTGGCGGGCACGGTGGCGGTGACCGCGTCGGGGCTGGACGCGGTGGTGCTGAGGGTGGGCAATCCGGTGGGTCCCGGGGCTCCGCCCACGGGACTGCCCGGCCGGGTCGCCGCGCTGCTCGCGGACGCCGGGCACGGTCCGCGGGCGACGCTGCGGCTCGGGGACCTGTCCGCGTACCGCGACTTCGTGGACGTGCGCGACGTGGCGGAGGCGGTGGCGCTGGCGGTCACCGCGCCGGGACCGCTCCCGCCGGTCCTCAACGTCGGCGGCGGCGGCGCGGTCCCGGTCCGGGAACTGGTGCGGACGCTGGCGGACGCGGCCGGGTTCCGGGGCCGGATCGTGGAGGAGGACGCGGGCGGCTCCACGCGCTCCGCCGACGTCTCGTGGCAGTGCTCGGACATCACCGCGGCCCGCGGCATCCTCGGCTGGCGGCCCTCGCGCTCCCTGGAGGCGTCGCTGGCGGCGCTGTGGGCGGCCGCGGGCGCGCGGCCCTGCGGCGCCGAAGGGGCGGCGGCGCGGTGAGCCTGCTGATCCCGCTGTACGTCCATCCGGCGGAGGACCCCGCCGCGTGGCACCGGCTGATCACCCGTGCCGCGCGCACCTACGCCGTCGTGCTCAACCCCGCCAGCGGGCCCGGCGACAGCCCGGATCCGGCGTTCGCCGCCGCCGCCGGGGCGCTGCGCTCGGCGGGGGCCCGGCTGCTCGGTTACGTCGACACGGACTACGGCGCGCGGGACCCGGCCGGGGCCGTGGCCGACCTGCGCAGGCACCGGGAGTGGTACGGCGTGGACGGCTGCTTCCTGGACCGGGTGACCGCCGCGCGGGACGGGCTGGCGGCCTGCCGCCGCCTGGTGCGGTCCGTGCGCCGGCTCGGGGCCTCCCCCGTCGTCCTCAACCCGGGGGTCCACCCCGCTCCCGGTTACGCGCGGCTCGCCGATCTGACCGTCACCTTCGAGGGTCCGTGGTCCCGGTACGTGTCGGCGTTCAGCCGCCCCGCGTGGACCGCCCGGCACCCGCCCGAACGGTTGTGCCACCTGGTCTACGGGGTGCCCGAGCCGCTCGTGCCGCTCGCCGTGCGCACCGCGCGCGAGCGGGGCGCGGCCGTGTGCGGGCCGGTGACGGGCGAACCGCCCAACCCCTGGTCCCGGCTGACCCCCGCGCTGGCCGAGGCGGAGCGGTGAGGCGGCCCGCGGTGGCCGTGGTGGTCGCCCTGATCCTGGTGACGGCCCTCGCCGCGTGCTCCGGCGGCGGGGACGCCGGGGCCGGCGGCACGTGGTGGCGGCCGCGTCCCGGGCTGGCCTGGCAGTGGCAGCTCGACGGCAGGGTCGACCCGTCCGTCGACGTGCCCGTCTACGACATCGACGGCTTCGAGAGCAGCGCCTCGGACGTCGCCCGCCTGCACCGGGACGGGCGCAGGGTGATCTGCTACGTCAACGTGGGCGCCTGGGAGGACTTCCGTCCCGACCGGGACGCCTTCCCCCGTTCGGTGCTGGGCGGGCCCAACGGCTGGCGGGGCGAGCGCTGGCTGGACATCCGCCGGACGCGGGCGCTGCGCCCCGTCATGGAGCGCCGCTTCGACATGTGCCGGGACAAGGGGTTCGACGCGGTGGAACCGGACCTGGTCGAGGCCTACGCCCACGACACCGGCTTCCCCCTCACGGCCCGCGACCAGATCCGCTACAACCGCATGATCGCCGAGATCGCGCACGAGCGCGGCCTGGCCGTGGGCCTCAAGAACGACCTGCCCCAGATCCCGGACCTGCTGGACGACTTCGACTTCGCGGTCAACGAGGAGTGCGCGCAGTACGGCGAGTGCGCCCTGCTCGAACCGTTCGTCGCGGCGGGCAAGGCGGTCTTCCACGTGGAGTACGAGCGGTCCACCGCCGACTTCTGCCCCCTGGCCCGGAAGCTGCGGCTGTCGTCGATGCTGAAGAAGCCGGAGCTGGACGCCTGGCGCAAGCCCTGCTGACCGGCCGGCCCGGGGGTGCTCCGCGGGTCCGGTCCGGGCCCGCGGAGCACGCTCAGCCCCGGCCCGCGGGGTACCCCGAATCCGGCGACGGCCGGCGACGGGGAACCCCGTCCGGCACCGGTCCGGCCGGTCCGGGGAGCCCACGGGGACCGGCTTGCGGGGCCGGGCGCCCGGGGGCCGGCCCGCCGCTCCCGCCGAGGAAACCGCCCGACTGGTGCTGCCACAGCTTGGCGTAGGCGCCGCCCGCCGCGAGCAGTTCCTCGTGGGTGCCCTGCTCGACGACGCTCCCGCGGTCGAGGACGACGAGACGGTCCATGCCGGCGACGGTGCTCAGGCGGTGGGCGACCACGAGGGCCGTGCGTCCGTCCATCGACCGCCACAGGGCGTCCTGGACGAGGAGCTCGCTCTCCGAGTCGAGCGCGCTGGTCGCCTCGTCGAGCAGCAGGATGGGGGCGTCACGCAGGATGGCCCTGGCGAGGGCGACGCGCTGGCGCTGGCCGCCCGAGAGTTTCACCCCCCGCTCCCCCACCAAGGTGGCGAAGCCGTCGGGGAGCTGGTCGGCGAATTCCGTGACGTGCGCGGCCGCGGCCGCCGCGCGGATCTCGTCGTCGGTGGCGCCGGGCCGGGCGAAGGCGATGTTGTCCCGCAGGCTGCGGTGGAACATGGCGGGCTCCTGCGGGACGCAGGCGATCAGGGAGCGCAGGTCGGCCTGGCGCAGCCGGCTGATGTCCTGGCCACCGATCAGGATGCGTCCGCCGTCGATGTCCGACATCCGCAGCAGGAGCCGGGTGAGCGTGGTCTTGCCGCCGCCGGACCTGCCGACCAGACCGATCCGCGCGCCCGCGGGCACGTCCAGGTCGAGCCCCTGGAAGATCGGCTTCGCACCCGCGTGGGCGAAGGTCACCGCCTCGAAGCGGATGCCGGTGTCCCGCGGTGCGAGCGGTTCGGGTTCGGCCGGGTCGAGCACGGTGGGCGGGTCCAGCAGCAGCTCCGTGAATTGCGCGGCCTCGGTCATCGAGCTCTCCAGACGCCGGTAGATCTGGTTGAACTCGAACATGATCTGGGTCGCGTTGGAGTAGTAGGTGAACGCGACGACGACCTCCTCCACTCCCTGTCCCGAGCCGCCGAAGGCGATGACGGCCAGCAGGCCCAGCACGTTGGTCAGCACGGACAGGGGGGCGATCAGGGTGTCGACGCGCAGATTGCCGTAGTCCCACGACTTCAGCGTCAGGCGCCGGGAGTCCGCGACACGGCTGCGGTGCTCGTCGGCCTCCCGCCGCTCGGCCGCGAACGCCCGGATGGTCTCCATGTTCGTGAGGCTGTCGGCGACGTGGCCGGAGACCCGGGCGATCGCCGCCTCGCGTTCGTTGACGAGCCTTTGCCGGCGACGGATCAGCGGTGTCGCGGCCACCGCGGTCAGCACGATCATCACCAGGAGGCCGACGACGAGCACCGGTTCGTAGCCCCACAGCACCACGGCACCGAACACCAGGGGGACGAGGCTGCCCACGATCCGGTACGTCACCGTGTCGACGAAGTCCTCGAAGCGCTTGCCGAAGCTGAGCACCCGTTTGGTCAGGGAGCCGGCGAAGTTGTCGTGGAAGAACGCCGCGTCCTTGGCGAAGAGTTCGTCCATGCCGCTCACGTACAGGTGTTCCATGCCGAGGGCGTCCACGCGGTTGAGGCAGTGCTGCCCGATCCGCCACACGGCCTCGGCGAGCAGCAGCGTCACACCGAAGCCCAGCACGTATGGCAGCGCCGAGGCGAGGGTGAGGCCGCCCTCGTCGGCGGCCCGCCCCGCCAGTTTGGCGATCAGCAGGGGGGCGATGTAGCGGATGCCGATGTTGCCCACGGCCGGCAGCAGCAGCGCGGGCAGGGCCAGCAGCTTCAGCCGCAGCAGTTCCCGGCCGTAACGGCGCAGTACCAGAACGACCGCGCCCCTGCTCGGCGTCGGCCCTGGCGTGTCTGTCGTCCCCATCTCACTCCCCGAGGTTCGGAAGTCGGAAGTTTCCCGTCCGGGGAGGTTTCCGGTCCAGGCATTTACCGCAGACCGATGAGAACCGGGCACCACCGCTTCCGGCGTACGCGGCGTACGCGGCCCCGTGTCAGGGCATTCCGGGAACCGGGGAGCCAAGTCGCCCCTTCGGCAGTCGGGTTGGCGGGCCGTGCCGCCTTCCCGCCCGGGGCAGCGGCCGAGGACGGGGTCGTGACAGGTGAAGCGAGCGAGACCGTTCTGAGCAAGCAGGAGCTCCGTGAGGTCACCGCGTTCGCCGCGGCGTGCGCGCAGGTGGCGCTCGGGATATTCGAGGCCGACCGGCCGGATGACCCGCCCCCGGGACACCGTCGGTGCCGCGTGGGGGTTCGCCCGGGGCGGCGAGCGCGGGAAGGCGCTGCGCGACACGGCGCCGGCGGCCCTCAAGGCGGCCGGGAGCGCGGACACCGCGGCCGCGCGCGAGGCTGCGTGGGCGGCGGCGTCCGCGGCGGGCGCCGCCTATCTGCATCCGCCGGCCAAGGCCACCCAGGTCAAGCACATACTCGGAGCCGCCGCCCACGCGGCCGGAGCGGCCGAACTCGTCGCCGGCGACGATCGGGCCCTCGGCGCCGAACACCTTCGGCGGGCCGTGCGCCACGCGACTGCGGTCGGCGTCGAGGTGCCCACGCGCTTCCCGGCGGCACCGGGTGGGGGCGGACGGGTCGGTGGGTTGATGCGCGTGCTGGACGCCGATCTTCGCGCGCTCCCTCTTTCGGGCGGCTCCCGGCGTCCGGATGACGTGACTCACGGCCAGGGAGGGCAATCGGTCGCCGGCCGCGCCTCCCGCGGCACGCGCCCAGGTCACGAAGGCGCTTGAGGCAGTGAGGCGAAGGCGTGCCGTGCGTCGGGGGCGCGGGTGCGACCGCTGCGCTCGAGGGCGGCGACGGGAGTTCGGCGACAGGAGTGGAGCCGGACCGGAAACCCACCGGGCACGGGGTGGGGGGCGTCGGCCGCGGCGGGCAGTATCCGGCATGGCGCCCCAGGCGGACCAGTTCGGCGGCCTCCGGCGAGGCGGCTGCGCCCTCCTGCGCCAGTCGCCGGTTCAGCAGTTCCGCCTGGACCACGACGGCCGACAGCGTGTAGCCCATCAGATCGTGCAGGTCGCGGCGGAGACGCCGGCGTTCCCGCAGCAGCCGCCCGCGTTCCGCCCACACCTTGGCCCGAGTGGCCGCCAGGGCGGCCGTGACGCGCCGCAGCGCGCATCCGCCCGCCGCCGAGACGACGGTGCACAGGGCCACGTAGGCGAGGTGCGCGGGGGGCAGGACCCACACGAGGACGAAGGCCGACGCGGCGAGGAACACCTGCCGGCCACGCGATCCGCGCACCCCCATGGCCGCCGGCCACGCGCAGACCGCCGCCGCCGCGACGACCAGCCAGCCCTCGCCCGTGTCGGCGCCCCCGCCTCCGTCGCGGAGGGGGTGGACCGCACCGGCCACCATGCACACCAACTGGATGAGGCACGCGATGGCCGCCCCCAGGAGGGTGGACCGGATCAGGACGGGGCCCGTCGGTCCGGACTGCCGCTCACCGGGCGCTGCGGGGGCGTCACGGGCGGCCGCCCCGCCGGAAGGGTGCGGTCCGCCCGGATGGTGATGTCCGCCGGAGCGCGCCTGCCGCATCCGCAGGGGCCCGGCGGGGACCGCGCGGGGCGGCGCCGACGGGCCGCGCGGCGCGGCCGCGTCCGTGACCGCGCCTTCGGACAGGGCCGTGAAACCGAGGATCAGAGGGTCGAGATCGGATGGTGCCATGGAGTTCTCCCGCATGTCCGAGGAACCGGGGGTGAGATGTCCTGCCATGGTTCGAGCGCCGCGGCGGGCCGGTGGAGCCGGTCCCCCGCCCGGCGACGCGGGACCGGCTCCGGAACCCGGGCTGGGGTCGCCTGGGTTCCGGAGCCGGTGCGTGGGGGCGTGAGGTGCTGTCAAGCGCGCCGCGCCTGGGGGGAGTCGGCCGTCGCGTCCGGCGCACCGGGCGAGGCGGGGCCGGCTGCCTGCCGCGGGGTGTCGCGCATGCCGCTCAGCGCCAGCAGCACGACCAGGGAGAGGCCGGCCGCCGTGAGGAAGCCGGAGGTGATCGAGGTGGCCCCGATCACCGGACCGAGGATGAGCGGCGAGACGAACTGGCCGGCGAAGTTGGCCGTGCCGGACAGCGAGGTGGCCTGGCCGCGCAGTTCGGCCGGGGCCGCCTCGCCCACCAGGACGGTCAGGGCGGGGAAGGCGATGCCCTGCCCGATGCCGAACAGGACGGGCGCGACGACGATCAGCCACGGCTGGTCGGCCAGGCCCAGCAGGGCGAAGGCGGCCACCCAGGTCAGGGCGGCGGTCCGCAGCAGTGTGGGATAGCCGGCGGCCGCCCGCAGCTTGGCGTACACCAGTCCCACCAGACTCATGGCCGCCATCATGGCGACGGTGTAGAGGGAGACGAGGAACGGTGACTCGATGCCGATCTCGCCGAGCCGCTGGGGCAGGAAGACCACGACGCCGTACAGCAGCACGGCGGCCGCCGCCTGCAGGGCGTAGTAGCCGACGAGCGCGGGCCGGGTGCGCAGCAGCGGCAGCAGGCCGGCGTTCTTGCCCGCGGGAGGGGGCGGGTCGTCGGGCAGGGTGAGCAGCGTGGCCAGGGCGATGGGGATGCCGACCAGGTAGACGCCGAACGGCGCGTGCCAGGACAGGCCGCCCAGCGCGCCGCCGATCAGCGGCCACACGACACCGCCGACGCTGGTCGCGGTGGAACGCCAGCCCATGACCCGGTCGCGCTCGGGGCCCTGGTACAGGCTGAGCATGGCCACGGTCGTGCCGCTGAAGACGGCCGCCGCACCGATCCCGAACACGAGCCGGCTGACGATCAGCAGGGCGTAGTCGTCGGTGAACAGCCCCGCCGCGCCCGCCACCGCGTAGAGGACGAGTCCGGCGGTGAGCGGGCCCCGGACGCCGAAGCGGTCGATCAACCGGCCCACGACGGGGCTGGTCACGGCGATGGCGAGGCCGTGCGCGGTGATGATGAGTCCCGCGGCGGTGCCGCTGACGTCGAGGTCGCCGCGGATGACCTCCAGGACGGGGGTGATGATCGAGCCGGCCATGACGGCGAGGGTGGAGGCGAAGAGCAGCACGGAAAGCGCCGCCCGGGCGGGCCTGGCCGGTGGGGATTGGTCGGACAAGGGGGTCCTCCAGGGTCGTGGGCCGCGGGGTTCGGGTCCGGTTGGCGCCGGGTCAAGGATGCACGGGACCGGCCTCGGGCACATGGGTGCGCAGGGCCTGGGAGATCTCCCGCCGGTCGTCCTCGCCGAGCCGGAGGTCCGCCGCCGCGGCCCAGTCCGCGGCCTGTCCGGGCCTGCGTGCGCCGATGATCGCTCCGGTGACGCCGGGCCAGGCCAGGACCCAGGCGATGGCCACCGCGGCGGTGGTGACGCCGTGCCGGGCCGCGACCTTGCCGAGGGTGTCGGCGACGGCGAGGTTGCGGTGCAGTGCGGTGGTGAAGTCGGGGGCCTGGCGCCGCCAGTCGGTCTCGGGGAGGGCGGCCACCCGCTCGGCGGTGCAGGCACCGGTGAGCAGGCCCGATTTCAGCGCCTGGTACACGATCGCGCCGGCGCCGGAGCGCGCGCACCAGGCGAGGACGTCGGCGGTGCCGCGGTCGAGTGCGGAGAACGGCGGCTGCACGGCGTCGACCGGGGCGATCGCCGCGGCACGTTCGAGTTCGTCGACGCCGTGGTTGGACAGGCCGATGGCGCGGACCTTGCCCTCGCGCTTGAGGTCGGCCATGGTCTGCCAGTACTCCTCCAGCGGGGTGCCCAGGTCCGGGGCGCCGGGGTCGTCGGTCACCGGGCCCCAGGCGAGCAGCTTTCCGTCGCCGGGCCAGTGCACCTGGTAGAGGTCGATGTGGTCCACGCCGAGGCGGCGCAGCGAGTTCTCCAGTTCGGTGCGGACACTGGCCGGGGTCATCACCTTGCGCAGCCCGCGCTCGTCGGGGACGACGCCGCACTTGGTGAAGACGTACGGACGCTCGTGCGGGGCCAGGGCGGCCAGAGCGCGGCCGACGACCCGCTCGGAGTGGCCGAGGCCGTAGGCGGCCGCGGTGTCGATCCAGTTGACGCCCGAGCCGACGGCCTCTCCGATGGTCGCGATCGAGTCGGTGTCGTCCTGGGGGCCCCAGTCCGTACTGCCGAGGGACCAGGTCCCGAGTCCGACGCGGGAGATCGTCATGCCGGTGGTGCCGAGCGGTACTCGTGACGACGCGGGAGCGGAACCGGAAGGGGGGAAAGACGCGGTCACGGTGGTCCTTTCCGTCGCTGTGTGCGGTCGCGCCCCGTTCAGGAGCGCTGAACGGCCACGGCCGGGGCCGGGAGGGAGGTGGCGACCGTCAGGCCCCGGTTCTCCATGCCCAGGGCACGCTGGTTGAGGATCATGAACGGCTGGATGAGGCCGTCGACGAAGACGAGGAAGCACAGGGTCCCGACGCCGACCGGCCCGCCGAGGAGGAAGCCGAGCGTGAGGAGCACGGCCTCCACCGACGCCTTGGCCACCCAGAACGGCCAGCGCCACCGTGATGTCATGGTCAGGACAACCAGATCCATGGCGCGGATGCCGATACCGCTCATGATGATGAGGGCCGAGCCGTAGGCGCACAGCAGAACGCCGAGGGCCAGCTGGAGCGGCGCGGGGACGGCGGAGGTGTCCGCCAGCCGCATCAGGTCGATCAGGCTTCCGCACAGGAAGAAGGTGATGAACGGGGAGACGACCGGACGGCGCCGGTTCCACACCGACCAGATGGCGATGCAGACGACGGCCACGGCGGCCTGGGCGATGCCGATGGTGAGGGGCAGGTGTTCCAGCATCCCGAGGGCGAGCGTGTCCAGCGGGTCGACGCCGTAGGAGGAGTGGATGAACAAGGTGGCGCCCGCGGCGAACACCGCGCATCCGGAGAGATAAACACCGAGCCGCTTGGCCTGAACACGGGAGGGGGCCATGGTCGAAAGGTCCTTCGTCGGGAGGAGTCGCGGGGGTGGGGCCCGCCGCCGGACGGGGGATCCGGCGGCAGGGACACCGGCGGCAGGTCAGCCGTTGCTGAACGCGATGGTGTTGCCGTCGGGGTCGGTGAGGTAGAAGTGCTTGCCGCCCGGGTGGTCGTCGATCTCCGTGGGCTCGCCGCCCCTCTTGACCAGGTCGGTGCGGGCGGCCTCCAGGTCGGCGCCGGCGAAACCGGGGACGAACGGCCGCACCGCGTCCTTCCACAGCACGAGTTCACCGCCGGCGCCGGTGTGGAAGGCGGAGAAGGTCTCGCCGGACGCCTTGGGCTCCAGGCCGAGGATGTCGCGGTAGAACTCCGTCATGGCGGGCAGGTTGTCGGTCCTGATGACCAGGACGCTGAAGGTGCCGAAGGCGGAGGCGCTCATGCGCGGTTGTCCTTTCGGGAATCGGGTGGGGGTGGGGCGGTTCAGAGCAGGCCGCGGGCGAAGGCGTAGCTCCGCTCGACCAGCTGCCAGACGACGTCCAGCTCGTGAGGGTCGCGCGGTCCGTAGACCATCACCGCGCTCTGCGGCAGCAGCCCCCTGGCGACCAGCGGGTGGTACTCCGCCCAGCCGGCCTCGATCGCGTCGGCCGCCCATGCGAACGGCAGCATCACGTGCAGGCTGCCGTCGTCCACGGAGTGCAGGTGCGCGAACTCGGTGCCGGCGAGGAAGGCGGCGTCGGGTCCCTCGGCAAGGGCGGGCTCCAGGTGCAGGGCCCGCGACCGCGGCAACGACACATGGCTGCGTCCGACAGCCACGCCGTCCAGCTTCGCCATCCGGTGCCACAGCTCTTGATGCAGTTCCATCGGACCTGTCTGGCTGAGCTGCGCGTGCACGGTGCGGCCGGTCTCCGGCCGCCCTCCCGAGCGTCGGGGCAGGACCATGTTCGTGGCCATGGTGTCTCCTTTCCGCAGCGCCCCGTCTGGAGGCGCGGAAAGGAAGTTACTCTGCAAAGTATAGTAATTACCAAGAGGATAGTAGCTGTTGAGGGAGGAAGCATGAACGCGAATCGGCCACCGGGGACACGCGGACCGGAGTCCGGTCCGTGCCCCATCACCCCGGTCATCGACCTGGTCTTCGGCCGGTGGACGACTCCGGTGCTCTGGGTGCTCAACCACCACGGGAAGCTGCGCTTCACGGAGCTGCAGAAGCTGCTGCCGGACTGCACGCCCAAGGTGCTCACCCAGCGGCTGCGGCAGATGGAGCGCGACGGACTGGTGACGCGTTCCTACTTCGCCGAGATGCCGCCACGCGTGGAGTACGAGTCGACCGAACTGGCGCGAACGCTCATCCCGGTGTTCAACGCCCTCGCGGAGTGGTCCGCGCAGCACATGGAGAAGGTCCTGGCCGCCCGCCGGGCGAACCAGGACACGTGAGCCCCGCACGCGAACGCCGACGCGCCCGCCCTCCCCGGGGGTTTCCCGGGGAGGGCGGGCGCGTCGGCCGTCACCGGTCAGAGCGCCGCCAGACCGGCCTTCACCGCGCCGGCGATGCGCACCACCCGCTCGGCCTGGATCCGGGCCGCACCGCGCGTGACGTCGTCGACCGGAACCGTGCCGTTGCCGTCCACGTGCGAGGTGCCGTACGGGTTGCCGTCCGCCCACTTGCCCTGGTCGACGAAGCCCGGGGCCACGACGATGCCGCCGAAGTGGTGGAAGGAGTTGTAGAGGGCGAGCAGCGTGGACTCCTGGCCGCCGTGCTGCGTCGCGGACGAGGTGAATCCGCTGTAGACCTTGTCGGACAGCTCACCGCGCATCCACAGCGGACCGAGGGTGTCGATGAACTGCTTGAGCTGCGAGGAGATGTTGCCGAAGCGGGTCGGGCTGCCGAAGATCACCGCGTCCGCCCAGGCGACGTCGTCCGCGACCGCCACGGGCACATCCGCCGTCTCACGGTGGTGGGCGGCCCAGGCGGGGTTGGAGTCGATGGCTTCCTGCGGCGCCAGCTCGGTCACCTTCCGCAGGCGCACGTCGGCACCGGCCTTCTCCGCCGCCTCGGCGATCTCCTTCGCGATGGCGGTGCCCACTCCCGTGGAGGAGTAGTAGATGATCGCCAGTTTGGTGGCGTTGCTCATGGGGTCCGTCTCCGATCGTGACGAGGGGCGTGTGGGCGCGCGGCCCGGTGCACTGCACCCGAAGTTACTATGCAAGGCATAGTCATTACCTAGAGGAAAGTGACTATCTCGGGCGGTTCCAGCTCCGCCACCGGCTCGACCAGGGCTCGAGCGCCCGCGGGCACCTTCGCGGCCACGGCGTCAGGAAGGAGCGTGCGGTGAGAGTCGAACAGGCCGACGTGTGCGTGGTCGGAGGTGGACCCGGAGGGCTCATGGCCGGCCTGCTGCTGGCCCGGCAGGGCGTGCGGGTCACCGTCCTGGAGAAGCACCCGGACTTCCTGCGGGACTTCCGCGGTGACACGGTCCACCCCTCGACGCTGCGCGTCATGGACGAACTGGGACTGGTCGACGACTTCCTGAGACTGCCTCACGCCAAGGCACCGGCCATGACGATGGACACCGCCGCCGGACCGTGCGTCTTCGCCGACTTCAGCCGGCTGCCCGGCCGGTTCCGTTTCATGGCGTTCATGCCGCAGTGGGACGTGCTCGACTTCCTGGCCGGAGCCGGCCGGACCCGGCCCGGTTTCCGGCTGGAGCGGCAGGCCGAGGTGACCGGCCTGGTCAAGGAGGGCGGGCGGGTCTCCGGGGTCGTCGCGAAGACCCCCAACGGTCCGCTCGAGGTGCGGGCCAGGCTGGTCGTCGGCGCCGACGGGCGGCGCTCCGTCGTCCGCGAGGCCGCCGCGCTGCCGCTGGCGGGCGACGCGGCCCCGATGGACGCCCTGTGGTTCCGGCTCAGCAGGCACGAAGGGGAAGTCGTCCCCACCATCAAGGCCCGCGCCGGCTACCTGGTGGTGGCCATCAACCGCCAGACCTACTGGCAGGCTGTCCAGATGATCCCCAAAGGCGGATACGACGCGGTGCGCGGCGCGGGGATCGAGCGGTTCCGCGCCGATGTCCGGCGCGCCCATCCCGGCTTCGCGGCACGACTCGACGAGGAGATCCGCGACTGGGACGACGTCAAGCTGCTCGACGTCCGGATCGACCGCCTGCGCCGCTGGTACGCCCCCGGTGTGCTGTGCATCGGTGACGCGGCCCACGCCATGTCACCGGCTGGCGGCGTCGGCATCAACCTGGCGGTGCAGGACGCCGTCGCCGCGGCGCGGATACTCGGCCCGGTACTGCGGGCCGGGCTCACCCCGGGGAGGGAACATCTGCGGGCCGTGCAGCGCCGCCGCCAACTGCCGATGCGCGTGGTCCAGTTGGCGCAGCTCCACCTGCTGGGGGACCTCTATCCCAGTGCCCACCGCAAGAGCACCGACCGACCGCTGGTGGTCCGGCTGAACCGGCTCCTGCCGTTCTTCCCGCACCTGATGGCCCGGCTGATCGCCATCGGCGTGCGCCCCGAGACCGTGGGGGTGGCTCCCGATGTCCGCGGCTGAGCTGCTGGGCCGGTGGCAGCTCGTCTCCTACCACGACGAGGACGACCGGGGCCGCACGAGCGAGGGACCGCTCGGCCCCGAACCCTACGGGCTGCTGTACTACGCGGACGGCTACATGTCGGTGAACATGGCGCGCGGCACCCCCGCGCCCGGCGCCGTCGCCTACATGGGATACGCGGGCGGCTGGCGCCGTACCGCGCCCGACACCGTCGTCCACGCCATCGAGGTGTGCTCCAACCCGGCCTGGGCCGGCACCGAGCAGACCCGCACCCTGTCGCTCGACGGCGACGTACTGACCCTGCGCGGGCACGCCGTCGTCGACGGCCGCGTGCAGCAACGGGTGCTGACGTGGAAGCGCGCGGACTGACCGGGCACCCGCAAGCTCGGCGCGGGCGGAGCGCGGCCGTCGTCGTCCACCTCGCACAGCGGCGTCCCGCCGCGCGCCGGGCGCGGTGCGACGGGCCGGCCGCGGTCCGCGCGGCCGTCCGCGACTCCCGACGCCCTCGCCCTGTGGCGCCGCGCCTGACCCCCCGGTCGTCGAGGGGCGGTCGCCGGCTGATCCCGCGGTGTTCCGGTCAGCGCGGCGAAGAACCGGCGGAGCAGCCGTGTGCCCCGCCCCGGCGGGGGCGGAAAGCCGGTAATCCCGTTGCGGAACCGGTGGCCCCTCCGCTCGGATACCTCCATGACTGCTCATGACGGTCGTGCACACCACGTGGAGCGGAACCGGCGCTACTGGGACGACGAGGTGGCCGCGTGGCACGGGCCGCTCGCCCGCGACCACTGGTCGCAGGCGGAACCGCGCTGGGGACTGTGGGCCACCCCCGAGTCGCGGGTCCGCGTGCTCCCCGACGACCTGGCCGGGATGTCCGCCATCGAGCTGGGGTGCGGCACCGCCTACGTTTCCGCTTGGCTGGCCGCGGCCGGGGCCCGCCCGGTCGGGATCGACCTGTCGGAGAAACAGCTCGCCACGGCTCGCGCGATGCAGGCGGAGTTCGGCGTCGGCTTCCCCCTCGTCCTGGGCGGGGCCGAGGCGGTGCCCTGCGCCGACGACACCTTCGAGCTGGCGATCAGCGAGTACGGCGCCTCGCTGTGGTGCGACCCCTACCGGTGGATCCCGGAGGCCGCCCGGCTTCTCGTCCCCGGCGGGCTGCTGGTGTTCATGCGCTACTCGCCACTGTTCGCGCTGTGCGCACCGCCCGAGGGGCAGGCGTCCACCACCCTGTCCCGCGCGCAGTTCGGCCTGGACCGGCTGGACCGGGGAGATCACGTGGAGTTCGTCCTGCCGCACGGCGAGATGCTCCGCCTGCTCCGGTCCTGCGGCTTCGTCGTCGAGGACCTGATCGAGATCCAGGCGCCCCGGCCCGCGCACCGGGACTACGCGGAGGTTTCCGCCGACTGGGCCCACCGGTGGCCCAGCGAGGAGATCTGGAAGGCCCGGCTGTCGGGCTGACACCGGCCCGCCGGGTCACCGCGCCGAAGGGGGCCGGCGCGCCGTCCCCGCCGCTCCCGTCGCCCGGCACCGCCGTCCCGGTCCGTGGCGGCGTCCGGCGCCGGGTGGCGTGCGGCCCGCGCGGATCCGGCGCGGTCCGGGCGGCGACCGGTCCGTCGCCGGGCGGAGCGGTCACCCGGCGGTGGGCACCGTCCCGGCTGCCCCGGGGCCACGGCACGTCCCGCACCGGCCGCGGGCGGACCCGGTGCCGCTCCGCGCCCGTCCGCCCGGCAGGCCCGTCACTCCGCCCGGGCGGGCGCGGGACCCGTCGTTCCGCGTTGCACGAAGTGGGCCGTCGGGGACCAGCGTTCCGTGGCGGGCCGCCCGTCGATGTGGTCCAGGGCGGCTTCGGCGACCAGTACGCCGAAGCGGTGCACGTCGACGGTCATGGTCGTCAGCGGCGGCGAGGCCAGCCGGCACAGGGTGGAGTCGTCCCAGGCGATCAGCGACAGATCGGCGGGAACCTCCAGGCCCAGGTCCTTGGCCGTGGCCAGGCCGGCGACCGCCATCACGTCGTTGTCGTAGAGGATCGCCGTCGGACGGGGGCTGCGCCCGAGCAGTTCGGCGGTGAGCCGGGCCCCGCACTCGGCCGTGTAGTCGCCGTCGACGACCACCGCCTCGACGCCCGCCTGCCGGCACGCCTCCTCCTGGGCCGCGGTGCGGGCCCGGGTGTGCAGCAGCGTCCGCGGTCCCGCGACGCGGGCGACGACGCGGTGCCCGAGTTCCGCGAGCCGGGCCACGGCCTCGCGGACGGGGCCGCCGTCGTCGGTGCGCACGGCCGGCAGTGCGGGGTCCTCCCGCCAGGTGCCGACGAGGACCGCCGGCAGGCCCAGCTCGCGCAGGACGGCCGGCCTGCGGTCGCCCTCGGTGAGGTTGACCACGGCCACCGCGTCGACCAGGCCCCCCTCGGCCCAGCGGCGGTAGGCGGCGATCTCCTCCTCGTACGTCGGGACGACGTGGAGCAGCACCGACATGTCACGGGCCACCAGGCGCTCCTCCACGCCGGTGATGAACTCCATGAAGAAGGGCTCCACGCCGAGCAGGCGGGTCGAGCGCGCGAGGACGAGGCCCAGGGCGCCCGGCCGGGAGCGGTCGCGGTGGGCAGGGGTCATCCGGTCTCCGGTGTCGCGTGGCAGAGGCTGTTCACGGAGCGCAGCACGGGCGCGGCGGTCAGGACAGCGGGGTCGAGGGTCTGGCCGGTGCGGACGTGGAAGGTGTGGGTCTCGCCCGGCAGCAGGGTGACCAGCATGTCGTCGACGACGGCGTCGGGGGCGACGTGGTCGGCCAGTACGGCGGCGTCGCGGACGAAGGAGGTGGCCCGTACGTCGACGCGGTAGCCGCCCGGCACCGCGTGCGCCTGCGCGCTCAGCGCGTCGGGCCGGTAGGCGAGGTCCCGGTCCTCGCAGAAGGTGTGGACGGCGCGTACGTCCTCCGAGGACGCCACGAGTACCTCCTGCCTGACCTCGTCCGGTGTGAGCAGCGCGTCGTCCGGTTCCACGAGCACGACCGAACGGGGGCCCACCCGGAGGTCGACTTTAGCACCGGCCAGGACGACGCCCTGGAGTGTCAGGCGGTCGAGCGACAGGCGGCCGGTCCAGGTCTCGTCGGTGTCGTTGACCGCGGCGACGACGAGCCTGCCCCGGCGGGGCTGGAAGGTCAGCATGCGCGGGGCGTAGGCCCTGCGCAGCGCGTACCACAGCGGCTTGGGGCGCTCGTCGCTGTCGACGGCCGCCCAGGAGGTGACGGGCCAACAGTCGTTGAGCTGCCACACCAGCGTGCCGGCGGTCCGGGGCCACCAGGAGCGGAAGTGCTCGACGCCGAAGGCGACGGCGCGGGCCTGGTTGAGCTGCGTGGCCCAGTGCCAGTCGGTGAAGGAGCGCGGGGTCGGCAGGTGCGGGGCCATGCCGCGCTCCAGCTTGCCGTTCCCGTCCTCCGCCTTCTGGTGGAGCAGGAAGGCGGGCGAGGTGGGGCCGAGGGGCTCGTCGTGGATCCAGCGGGTCAGGGTGGCCCAGGTCGGCGGGCCCTGGAAGCCGAACTCGGAGCAGAAGCGCGGGACGTGGTCGCGGTAGGCGGTGTAGTCGAGCCGGTTCCACACCTCCCACTCGTGGCGCGTGCCGTGGTCCTCGTCGTTGGGGTGGGTGCCGCCGACCGGGGCGCCGGGGGTGTAGGGGCTGCCGTCGGCGTAGGGCGTCGTCGGGTCGAGTTCGGCGACGATCCGCGGCAGCAGGTCGGTGTAGTAGCCCAGCCCCCAGGTGCGGCCGGCCAGTTGCCCGGGCCAGCCCCAGTCGGCGTAGCCCCAGAGGTTCTCGTTGCCGCCGTTCCACAGGGCCAGGCTCGGGTGCCCGGCCAGCCGGGCGACGTTCTCGCGCGCCTCGGCCTCGACCTCGCCGCGCAGCGGCTCCTCCTCGGGGTAGGCGGCGCAGGCGAAGGGGAAGTCCTGCCAGACGAGCATGCCGCGTTCGTCGCACACGTCGTAGAAGTCGTCGGTCTCGTAGATGCCGCCGCCCCAGACGCGCAGCATGTTCATGTGGGCGGCGCGTGCCTGCTCGACGCGGCGTTCGAGGCGTTCGCGGGTGATCCGGGTCAGGAAGTGGTCGTCGGGGATCCAGTTGGCGCCCTTGGCGAAGACGCGGGTGCCGTTGACGACGAAGGTGAAGGGGGTGCCGGTCTCGTCGGGCGTGGTGTCGACGGTGATGTTCCTGAAGCCCACGCGCCGGTCGGCGGTGTCCAGGGGGTCGCCGTGCCCCTCGGCCGCGGCGAGGGCGACACGGAGGTCGTACAGGGGCTGGTCGCCGTAGCCGGCGGGCCACCACAGCCTGGCGTCGGGCACGGTGAGCCGGAGTACGGCGGTGGTGTCGCCGGCGGCGAGCACGGCGCGCGCCCGGGCCCCTCCGGCCTCGGCGGTGAGCACCAGCTCCGGTCCGTCGGCCGCGGCCCGTTCGACGTCCGCGTGCACCTCCACCACTCCGGTGCCGTCGGGTTCGACGCTCACCAGGGGCCGGACGCGCTCCAGTCGTGCCGTGTGCCAGCGTTCCAGGCGGACGGGCTTCCAGATGCCGGCGGTCTGCAGGTCGGGGCCCCAGTCCCAGCCGAAGCTGCACGCCATCTTGCGCACCATGTTGAACGGGTGGGGATAGACGTGCTCGCGGCGGCCGAGCGCCGCTTCCGTCTCCTCGGCGTACTGGAGGGCGGAGGCGAAGTCCACGGTGAGGTCGTTGGCGCCGTCGACGAGGTGGGGGCGGACGTCGAAGCGGTAGCCGCGGTGCATGTTGGCCGTGGTGCCGACCGGCCGGCCGTTGAGGGTGACGGCCGCGACGGTGTCCAGGCCGTCGAAGACCAGGTCCACGCGCTCCCCCGCCCGCGCGGCCGCCGCCTCGAAGGTGAGGCGGTACCGCCAGTCGGTGTGGTGCATCCAGACCAGTTCCTCCTCGGCCCGGTCGAGGTAGGGGTCGGGTATGAGGCCCGCGGCCATCAGGTCGAGGTGCACGCTGCCGGGCACCTCGGCCGGCACCGTGCGCCCGCGGACGGCGTCCGGCACCGGGCCGCGGGTCGCGCTCAGGAGCCAGCCCTCGTGCAGGGTCGTACGCGCCATGTTCACTCCCGTCGGATCGAAGCCCGCGGCCGGGACATCCGTCATCGCCGGACCCTGGTGTCCTCCGGACGGGGCCGTTAGGCTCGCGAGCATTGTTACGTCGCTGAATTAAGTAAGTCAACGACACGTGAACGCCCACCCCGAGGAGGCGCCGCCGTGCCAGCCGATTCCCTCACCTCCACGTCCGATCCGGTCCATCTGCGCGCCGCGGGCACCGCTGTGGTCCTGGACTTCTCGGGGGGCACCCTCCCGCGCGTCCTGCACTGGGGGGCCGACCTGGGAGACCTGTCCGCGGCCCACCTCCACGCCCTGCGGCTGGCGTCGCTGCCCCAGCCGGTCGGCTTCTCCGTCGACCGTCCCGTCGAGGTCTGCGTGCTGCCCGAGCAGTCGGCGGGCTGGCTGGGCACGCCGGGGCTGGTGGGCAACCGCGGCGGTGCGGACTTCTCCTCCGCCTTCCGCGTCACCCGGACCGAACTCGCCGCCGACGGGGGCACCGGCGGCGAGCGCCACGGCACCGTCGTCGTGCACGCCCGCGACACGGCGGCGGCCCTCGGCCTGGCGCTGACCATCGAGCTGACGCCCGAGGGGCTGGTGCGCCAGCGCGCCACCGTGACCAACCTCGCGGACACCCCGTTCGCCGTGGACGCGGTCAACCTCACCCTGCCCGTTCCGGCCGCCGCCGTGGAGCTGCTCGACTTCACCGGTCACCACCTGCGCGAACGCAGCCCCCAGCGCACCGCCTTCACCCAGGGGCTGCGGGTCCGCGAGAACCGCAGGGGCCGCACCGGCTTCGACGCGGCGTACCTGCTCGCGGCCGGCACCCGGGGCTTCGGCAACCGCAGCGGCGAGGTCTGGGCCGTGCACACGGCGTGGTCGGGCAACCACCGCACCTTCGCCGAGCGCACCTACCACTCCGTCGCGCTGCTCGGCTCCGCGGAACTGCTGCTCTCCGGCGAGGTGTCGCTCGGGCCGGGCGAGAGCTACTCCACGCCCTGGCAGTACGGCGCCTACGGACGCGGCCTGGACGAGGTGTCCGCCCGTTTCCACCGCCACCTGCGGGCCCGCCCGCACCACCCGTCCTCGCCCCGGCCCGTGGTCGTCAACACCTGGGAAGCGGTCTACTTCGACCAGGACCTGGACCGGCTCAAACGGCTCGCGGACGCGGCGGCCGCGGTGGGCGCGGAGCGGTTCGTCCTGGACGACGGCTGGTTCGGCGCACGGCGTGACGACCGCCGGGCGCTCGGCGACTGGTACGTCTCCGACGAGGTCTGGCCCGAGGGGCTCGGTCCGCTGACGGACCATGTCACCGGGCTCGGCATGGAGTTCGGGCTCTGGGTGGAACCGGAGATGGTCAACGAGGACTCCGACCTGGCCCGCGCGCACCCCGACTGGATCATGGCCACCGGCGGCCGGCTGCCCGGCGCCGCCCGCCACCAGCAGGTCCTGGACCTGGCCCGGCCCGAGGCGTACGCGTACATCCTCCAGCGGCTGGACGACCTGCTGACCACCTACCCCGTCTCCTGTCTGAAGTGGGACCACAACCGCGACCTCGTCGAGGCCGGGCACCAGCCCGGGGGGCGGGCCGGTGTGCACGACCAGACCCTGGCCGTCTACCGGCTGCTGGACGAGCTGCGTTCCCTGCACCCCGGCGTGGAGATCGAGTCCTGCTCCTCGGGCGGCGGCCGGGTGGACCTCGGCATCCTGGAGCGTACGGACCGGGTGTGGGTGTCCGACTGCATCGACGCCCTGGAGCGGCAGCAGATCCAGCGGTGGACCAACGCCCTCGTCCCGCTGGAGCTGATGGGCACGCACGTCGGCTCGCCCGTGTCCCACACCACCGGGCGCGGCCACCCGCTCGACTTCCGGGCCGGCACCGCGCTGTTCGGTCACTTCGGCATCGAATGGGACCTGACCTCCGCCGCGCCGGAGGAACTGGACCGGCTGGCGCGGTGGGTGGCCCTGTACAAGGAACTGCGTCCGCTGCTGCACTCGGGGACCGCGGTCCACGGCGACCACGCCGATCCGGCCCTCCAGGTGCACGGAGTGGTCGCCGGGGACGGGTCCGAGGCGGTCTACGCGCTGGTCGCCGGCGGCACGTCCGAGGTCTGCCCCGCCGGTCCGGTGCGGCTGCCCGGCCTGGACCCGCACGCCGTCTACCGGGTCCGTCCGCAGGCCCCGGGGGACGTGCCGGACGGCATCGCGCACCACTGGGGCATCCGTCTTCCCTGGTGGAGCGAGGAGGGCGTGGAGCTGCCCGGCTCCGTGCTGGCGGAGGCCGGGCTGCAGGCGCCCGTGCTGTATCCGGAGCGGCTGGTCCTGCTGAGGGCGACGCGCGTGTAGCCCCGCCGGACCGCGAGGGGCCCGGGCCGGCCGCCCGCCGCGGCGCGGGTGCGTCCCGTGCGGCGCGGACGGGCGCCGGCGGTGGTGCCGGGGTGCCGGTGGCTGCCGGGAAACCGCCCCCGTCCGAGGACTCGGTCTCGGCCGGGGGCGGTTTCCGCGTCGGCGCGGGGTGCGCTGGCGGGGCGCCGAGGGAGCGGCCGGGCAGGCCGGGGGCGGCCCGGACGTCAGGTCGATCCCGTGCCCGTCCGGATCGGCGGTTCGCCGGTGCTCTCCACGGCGTCAGGCCTCCGCCGTGGCGCCGAGGGCGCCGGGCTCGGTGTCGACGTCGATCCACCGCCGGGCGTCGTGGTCGTACGTGAGGTGGTCGCGGTCGGAGGCCGCCTTCGGTTCGGGCTCCGCCGAGCGCAGCCGGCCGCGCAGCTCGGGGTTGGGGGCGGCGGCGGCCAGGGTCTGGGTGTAGGGGTGCTGCGGGTTGAGGATGACGTCGTCGGCCGGGCCGCGCTCGACGATCCGCCCGCGGTTCATCACGAGGACGCTGTCGGAGAAGTGCCGTGCGGTGGCCAGGTCGTGGGTGATGTAGAGCACCGCGAGCTCGTCCTCCCGCTGCAGCCTGGCCAGGAGGTTGAGGACGCCGAGACGGCTCGACACGTCCAGCATGGAGACGGGCTCGTCGGCGACGATCACCTGTGCTCCGGGCGCGAGGGCGCGGGCGATGGCGACGCGCTGGCGCTGGCCGCCCGAGAGTTCGTGCGGGCGCCGGTCCACGAGGCCGGCGGGGAGGTTCACGCGCTCCAGGAGCTGCGCCGCCCGCTCACGGACCTGTTCGCGTCCTTTCGCCCGTCCGTGCAGCACCAGGGGCCGGGCCAGGTGGTGTTCGATGCTGTGGAAGGGGTTGAGGGAGGCGAACGGGTCCTGGAAGACCATCTGCACATGGTCCCGGTAACGGCGGTCGTCGACCCGCGCCCCGTCCGGGCCGACGGCGGCGATGGTGCCGGACGTGGGCTTCTCCAGGCGGGCGATCATACGGGCGACGGTGGACTTGCCCGAGCCGGAAGCCCCGACGAGGGCGACCGTGCGGCCCGGCAGCAGCGTGAAGCCGACCCGGTGGACGGCCCGCAGCCGGGTGCGGCGCAGGCCGGACCTGAGCGTGAACTCCTTGACGAGATCGCGTACTTCCAGCGTGGTCATCGGGCACCCCTGTGGGAACGAACCTGGTCGTGGTCTGCCGTGCCGGGGCCGGCGGGCTCCGCGTCGGGCACGGTCTCCCGGGCGGCCGGCGTACCGTCGCGCAGGAAGGCCCCGCGGTCCCCCGTGAGGCTCGGGAAGGAGTCCAGCAGCCGCCGGGTGTAGGGATGGCGCGGCTGCCGGTAGACCGCCTCGGCGGTGTCGTACTCGACGATCTCGCCCCGCAGCATCACCGCGATGCGGTCGCTCAGTTCAAGCAGCAGGGGCAGGTCGTGGGTGATGAAGACGACGGCGAAACCGAGTTCGTCGCGCAGCCGGAGGATCTCGCGCAGGATGCCGCGCTGCACCAGCACGTCGAGGGCGGTGGTGGGCTCGTCCATGATCATGACCTGGGGGTCGAGCAGCAGGGCCATGGCGATCATCACGCGCTGCCGCATGCCCCCGGAGAGCTCGTGCGGGAAGGAGTCCATCCGCCGGGGGTCGACACCGACGAGTTCCAGCACCTCGGCACAGCGCGCCCTGCGCTCCTGCCTGGACATGCCGGGGCGGTGCGTGGTGAGCACGTCCTCCAGTTGCGCCCGTACGGAGACGACCGGGTTGAGGGCGTTCATCGCGCCCTGGAACACCATGGACAGCTTCGACCAGCGGAACCTGCGCAGTTGCTCGGCGGGCAGGGCGAGCAGGTCGAGGTCCCGGCCGTCACGGTCGTGGAAGGTGACCGATCCGGAGGTGACTTCGGCGGGCCAGTCGTGGAGGCGGTTGACGGCGTAGGCGAGGGTGCTCTTGCCGCAGCCGGACTCGCCGGCCAGGCCGAGGATCTCGCCCCGGTGGAGCGTGAGGGAGACGTCCTTGACGGCGTGCACGGGCGGGTCGCTCCGGTACACGACGTTCAGGTCCCGCACCGTCAGCACCGCTTCCTGGGTGCCCGTCCCGGCTGCCGTTGCGGACGTCGACGACGGATTCCGGTTCATGCGGCGGTGCTCCTCACGGCGTGCTTCCGGCTGCTCCCGGAGGTGCCCCGGGCCGCCCGCTTGCGGCCGGGCCGGCGCAGCCGCGGGTTGATGATCTCGTCGAGGCTGAGGTTGACGAGGGCGAGCCCGCATCCGAAGGCGGCGATGATCAGGCCGGGCGGCACGAACCACCACCACGCCTCCCGCTGGAGCGCGAAGCCGTTCTGCGCGAAGTACAGCATGGTGCCCAGCGTGGAGGAGTTGGAGGCGCCCAGGCCGAGGAAGGACAGGCCCGCCTCGCTGAGGATGGCGGCGATCACCGAGAAGACGAACTGCGAGGCCAGCACCGGCAGCAGGTTGGGCAGGATCTCCACGCAGACCACGCGCCAGGGCTTCTCCCCGGCGACCCTGGCCGCGGCCACGTAGTCGCGGTTGCGCAGGGAGAGGGTCTGGGCGCGCAGGACGCGTGCCGCCGCGGCCCAGCCGGTGAGGGCCAGGACGAGGGCGATGGTCCACGATCCGCGCTGGTCGGCGGGGACGAACCCCGAGATGACGATCACCAGCGGAAGACCGGGGATGACCAGCATGACGTTGGAGAACAGCGAGAACGCCTCGTCGACAACGCCGCCGAGGTAGCCGCCGATCACACCGAACACGGCGGACAGGGCCGTGGCCATGACGCCGACGAGCAACCCGATCTGCAGCGATCCCCGCGTGGCGTGGGTGAGCTGGTCGAGCACGTCCTGGCCGGTCTGGGTGGTGCCCAGCCAGTGGTCACCGCTCGGTGCGGTGAGGCCGATGTCGCGGATGGCGTCCGGATCGCCTGCGAACACCGGCCCGATGAGGCCGAACAGCGCGATGGCAACCACCAGGCCGAGGCCGACGGCCAGCTTCGGCGTCCAGGCCGGCAGCATGGCGCGCCAGCCGGTCCGCCGGACGGGGGGCGGGGGCACCGCGCCGGCCTCGGCACCGGGCGGCGGGTCCTCCAGCCCGCTGGAGGGAGGGATGACACTCGTCACGGACGGTCCTTCCGCTCAGTTGCCCGCTCGGGTGCGGGGGTCGATCAGCCCGTAGAGCAGGTCCACGAGCAGGTTGGCGCCCAGGACCGCGACGGTGATGACCAGGAAGATGCCCTGCATCAACGCGTAGTCGTTGTTCTCGACCGCCTGCAGCAGCCGGCCGCCGATGCCGGGATAGGAGAAGACCTGCTCGGTCATCACCGATCCGGACACCACGAAGCCCAGGGAGGTGGCGAACCCCGCGACCGAGGGCAGCGCCGCGTTGCGCGCGGCGTAGCGGATCATGATGCGGCTGCCCCGCAGGCCCTTGGCGCGTGCCGTGAGGATGTAGTCCTCGGCCGCGGTGGACACCATCATGTTGCGCATGCCCAGCAGCCATCCGCCCACGGAGGAGACCACGATGGTGAGCGCGGGCAGGATGCCGTGGTAGACGGCCGAGGAGATGAACGGCCAGTTCCAGCCCATGGACAGGGACACGTCGTATCCGCCGAGCAGCGGGAACCAGTGCAGCGTGGAGGAGAGCAGGGCCGCCAGGATCAGGGCCAGCCAGAAGTAGGGCACGGCCGCCAGCACCGTGGTGCCCGGGATGACCGAGTCCAGCCAGGTGCCCCGTTTCCAGCCCGCCAGGGTCCCGAGGACGAGGCCGAGGACGAAGGAGATCAGTGTCGCCAGTCCGATCAGGACGATCGTCCAGGGCAGGGACTGACCGATCACGTCCGACACCTTGGCGGGGTACGCGCTGACCGAGACGCCGAAGTCACCGCGCAGCATGTTCCCCAGGTAGGAGAAGTACTGCTGTGCGAGCGGCTCGCTGCGGTCGGCCCCGAGGAGGAGCTCGTAGGACCTGCGGACCGCCGGGTCGACCGTGCCGCCACGCTGCTGCAGCTTCGCCATCAGGATGTCCACCGGGTTGCCCGGCATCATCCTGGGGATGAAGAAGTTCAGGGTGACGGCCGCCCACAGGGCGACGAGATAGAAACCGGTCTTGCGGGCGTAGTACCTCATCGGCCGTTGCCGATCATGGGGCGCTCCTCCTCGACGGGCTCGGTCATGTCCGCTTCCCTCACTTCCCTCACTTCCCTCGCTTGGCGGGCTTGAGGTGCAGGAAGATCTGGGAGTTGTCGGGCCGGCTCCAGACCGCCGGGAAGGCGTAGAGGTCGTCCTCGGTGGGCCAGCCGGTGAACTTGCTCGCGTTGAACTCGCTCGTGGTGCCGCCGGTGAGGACCGGGATGTACGGCATCGACTTCTCGATCTCGGTCTGGATGGTGTCGTAGTGCGGCTGCCGGGCGGCGGTGTCCTGCGGTTCGATGGCCTTCAGGGCGTCGAGGGCGGCGTCCACCTCGGCGTCCTCGAACCGGGCGAAGTTGGGGTTGGCGGCCTGGCCGACCGGTGCGGTGGTCCTGGCGGAGAAGAAGTAGCTGTACAGGTAGAAGGGGTCGGGGGCCGGCCCCTGGTACAGCGAGTCGATGAGCAGCTGGTACTGGCCCCGGCCGCGGGCGTCGGACCACTCGTTCCAGGACGACTGCTGCACGGTGAGCTTGATGCCCGCCTTCTTCAGCTGCTCCGCGAGCGTGGTGACCGCGGTGATGTAGTCGGTCCATCCGGAGACGACCTTCACCGTGAGGGCCAGTTTCCTGCCGTTCTTGGCGTAGATGCCGTCGGAGCCCTTGGTGTAGCCGGCGTCCCGGAGCAGGCGGGCGGCCTTGTCCACCTGCGGCCGCATCGGCGCGACGCGGTCCGTGAGCTTGTCGGACACCAGCGCCTTGTCGCGTTCGGGCAGGGCGAAGCCCGGTGAGATCTCACTGGCGGTGTTCTCGAAGGCCAGCGCGTTGAGCTGGGTGCGGTCCATCGCGTAGTAGATCGCCCTGCGCACCGCCGGGTCGGTCTGCGGTCCCGAGCAGCCGAGGTCGGTGTCGGCGCAGGTGAACAGGGCGACCTGGTTCATCGGCACCGTGACGGCCTTGTAGCCCGGGTAGTTCTTCTCGACGTTCGCGATGTCGGGGACGGGCCCGGTCTGCCAGTCGATCCGGCCGGCCTTGAGGGCGTCGGCGCCCGACTGGTTGCCGGAGAGCGCGACGAAGCGGACCTTCTTCAGCGCGGGAGCGCCCCCGTAGTAGTCCGGGTTCGCCTCCAGGGTGAACGCCTGCGGCTTGAACTCGGCCAGCTTGTACGGCCCGGTGCCCACCGGGTTCCTCATCACGTCCTCGGTCGGCTTGGCGATCTTCGACCAGATGTGCTTCGGCACGATCCAGAACTTGCCGAGGATCTGCGGGCCTTCACTGAAGGACGGTTTGTCGAAGGTGACCTTCACATGGGTGGCGTCGACGGCCGTGGCGGTGCCGGAGTACCCCGTGCTGTTCATGCCGGGGTTCTTGCGGATCATGTCGAAGGTGAAGACGACGTCGTCCGCGGTGAACTTCCGCCCGTCGCTCCACTCGGCGTCGGACCGGAGGGTGATCGAGAGTTCGGTGCCCCGCTCGTTCCAGGAGAACGCCGTGCCCAGCCGCGGCGCGGGTGCTTCCTTGCGCGTGAGGTTGTAGAAGAACAGCGGCTCGAAGATCGTGCCCGGACCGTCGATCACGGTCGGCGAGTACGGGTTGAAGTTGATCTGGTAGTCGCCGCTCTGGCCCGTGTAGGCGACCAGCGTGTCGGAGTCGCCGCCGCCGGCGCCGCCACCGGAGCCGCACCCCGTGAGGACGAGGCCGAGGGCCGCGGCCCCCGCGATGCCGACGCGGCGCCACTCACTACGAATCCTGGACATATTGGCCACTCTCCCGAGGCGGTCCCTGCCGGACGGCCGGGGCTCCCGGAGCCGCCTCGTGGAGGCCGGGAACCACGCGTGTGTGGCGAGATTGTTAAGCTGGTGAAGAAAGAAAGTCAACACATCGGCCCGAACTTGGGACGGATTCGCCGACCGACGACCCCGCCCCGTACGGACACCGCTCCCGCCCGGCGCCTTTCGATCAGAAGACGGCAGTACTGCCCTCTCTCGGCCATTGCTATGTTCGTCGTGCAAATAAACTGGTTCGACGCCGGGGAATCCGGCCGAAACGCAGCGCCTGCCTGGGCGCCGGAAGGACATCGATGGGCGGGCCGGCACGGGACATGCCGCATGCGACCAGCAGGGCCGCGGTACTGGACGTCATCAGGGCGGCCGGAACCATCAGCCGTGTGCGGCTGATCGAGGCGACGGGTTTCACGGGGGCCACGATCTCGACCGTGGTGCGGCGCCTGATCGACGACGGCCTGGTGGCCGAGGTGGGCCGTTCCGAGTCCACCGGCGGCAAGCCGCGCACCCTGCTGGCGCTCAACGAGAGCTCCCGCTACGCGGTCGGCGTCCATCTCGACCACTCGGGCATCACGTACGCGCTCACCGATCTCGGCGGTTCGGTGGTGGCCCGGATGTCCAGGGCCGGGGCGGGCACCGACGATCCCCCCGTGGTCGTGGCCCGCATGGCCGACGAGGTGGACAGGCTCATCCAGGGGGTCGGCATCAGCCGGGACCTGGTCCTGGGGCTGGGCCTGGTGTCACCCGGCCCGCTCACCCCGGCCAGCGGCATGCGCCTGACACCCCCGTCGATGCGGCACTGGGAGGAGTTCCCCCTCGACCGGGCGCTGGCGCAGGCCACCGGTCTTCCGGTCGTCCTGGAGAACGACGCCACCGCGGCGGCCCTCGGGGAGCACTGGTCCGGCGTGGTGCGCGGCACCCCGAGCTTCGCCGCCGTGTACATGGGGACCGGCATCGGCGCCGGCCTCATGATCGACGGAGTCGTCTACCGCGGCCGGAGCGGCAACGCCGGCGAGATCGGCCACATGTGCCTCGACGTGGACGGGCCCGACTGCTGGTGCGGCGCGCGCGGGTGCACGGAGGCGCTCGCGGGCCCGGCCGCCGTGGTGACGCAGGCACGGGCCGACGCGCGCGTCTCGCGTGCGGCCGGGCTGACCCAGGGGCCGGGCGGGCAACGGCCCTCGGTGACCGCCGACTTCGCGGCCGTGGCACGGGCGGCCCGGCTCGGGGACCGCGGTGCCCGGGAGTTGCTGGAGGACTCCGCGCGCTGGCTCGCCCTGGCCACGCGGGCGCTCGCCAACGTCATGGACCTGGAGACGCTGGTGCTCACGGGCCCGAGCCTGGCCGTCGCCGGTTCGGTGTACCTGCCCGTCGTGCGGGAGGAGCTGGACCGCACCTTCTTCGCGCGCGCCGCGCACCCGGTGTCCGTACGGTTGTCGGACTCGGCCGCCACCGCTCCCGCCATCGGGGCGGCGACCATGGTGCTGCGGGCCGAACTGGTGCCCCTGCGCCAAGGGGGGCTTCCCCTCTCCGGCGCTCTGCGGGAGCCCGAGCTCAAGGCCGGGACCGGCGCCGCGGCGGGCCGCGCGCGCCGGTGACGCGGCGCCGGGGCCCGCTTTCCGGCCGGAAGGAGTTCGGCGGCCGGAATCGCCCGCGGACCGGATCGCGCCGGGAGGGGGCGGAGGGCCCCGGGACGTCACCACCCGTTCCGAGGGCGCCCACGCGTGGAACGGCACCGACGCGATTCCGGAGCCGGCGGCAGCGGACGAGCGCGTCGGCGTCGCGGACCGGCGCCTGTGCCGCGCGTCGTCCCCGGACGGGGAGGCCGCCACCGGCGGTCCCCGCGCACGGTCCGGACATCGGTGAGGAAGAGGTACGTGATCACGCGGGCGGTCGCCCTCGCCGTCCGGGGCGCTCGCGCCCTCCTGGACCATCCGGACCCGGCGGCCGCCCGGGCGGGCGCCGGAACCGCCCGAGCCGTTCTCCCCGGATGGTGCCCTCCCCCGCGTGAAGGCGCCGGCCGCACGGTCGCCGCCCCGGCGCCGGACCGCTCCGCGAAGCGCGCGGACCCGCCGGCGTCACGCCGTGGTGACGCCCCCCACCCGGCGGGTCAGCTCCCGCGCCGTCTGTGCCACGTGACCCGCGATCCGGTGGCGTTCCGCCTCGTCGGCCGATTCGCCGGGGAAGGTGACGGAGACCCCGGCGATCGGGTGGGCGTGGTGGTCCAGCACGGGCGCGGCGACGGAGGACAGACCCACCGTCACCTCGCCCTCCTCCGTCGCGTAGCCGCGGCGCCGCACCTGGGCCAGCAGGCCGCGCAGGGCCGTCAGCGACGCGGGGCCGACACCGTGGCGCTGCACGAAGGCCGACCGGTCCGGGAAGATCGCCCGCACCTGCGCGGGCGGCAGCAGCGCCAGCACCGCCCGGCCGCTGGCGGTCAGGTGGGCCGGCAGCCGCACCCCCACCTCGCTGACGAGCGGCGGCCGGCCCGGAGCGCGCTCCTCGATGACGTAGATGACCTCGCGGCCGTGCAGCACGGCGAGGTTCGCGTTGTGCCCGGTACGGTCCACGAGCGCGGCCAGCGGCGCCCGCGCCAGCCGCTGGAGCGGCGCCTGGCGCTGGTATCCGGAGGCCAGTTCGAAGGCGCTGACACCGAGGCCGTAGCGCCGTTCCTCGGGCAGGTGGACGACGAAGCCGTCGGCGGCGAGGGTGTCGAGCAGGTGGTACGTCGTGGAGCGGGGCAGGCCCACGTCGCGGCTGATGGCGGCCGCGGGCACGGGAGCGGCCTGCCGCGCCAGGTAGCGCAGCACGGCCAGCACCTGCGCGGCGGCCGGGACGATGCTCATGGACCGACCGTAAAGCCAGTGGGTGCGCAAACCAACTGTCCGGGATTCCAGACAGTGCTCTCCCGGATCGTCTGGGATACCAGACACTACCGGCCCGGACGCTCTCGCGAACCCCGTCGGCCTGCGGCTTCATGGGGACATGACCGTTGTTGTTGGTGTCGGCCCGCTCTGCGCCGACGAAGTCGTCTCCGTTGCCCGCCGCGGAACCCCGGTGGCCCTCGCCCCGGAGGCGCTGAAGGAAATCGCCCGCAGCCGCGAGGTCGTCCAGGCCCTCGCCGACGACGCCAGGCCCCACTACGGCGTCTCCACCGGTTTCGGGGCTCTGGCCACCCGGCACATCCCCACCGAGCTGCGCGCCCGGCTCCAGCGCAGCCTGGTGCGGTCGCACGCGGCGGGCTCGGGCCCCGAGGTCGAGCGCGAGGTCGTCCGCGCGCTGATGCTCCTGCGCCTGTCCACCCTCGCCACGGGCCGCACCGGCGTACGGCCGCAGACCGCGCAGGCCTACGCCGCGCTGCTGAACGCCGGCATCACCCCGGTCGTCCACGAGTACGGCTCGCTCGGCTGCTCAGGCGACCTCGCCCCCCTCGCACACTGCGCGCTGGCCGTCATGGGCGAGGGCGAGGTCCGCACCGCCGACGGCGTGCGCAGGCCCGCCGCCGAGGCGCTCGCCGAGGCGGGCATCACCCCGGTCGTCCTGGAGGAGAAGGAGGGCCTCGCCCTCATCAACGGCACCGACGGCATGCTCGGCATGCTCGTCCTCGCCGCCCACGACCTGCGCCGCCTGCTGCGCACGGCCGACATCGCCGCCGCGATGAGCGTCGAGGGCCAGCTCGGCACCGACGCCGTGTTCGCCGCCGACCTGCAGGCGCTGCGCCCGCACCCGGGCCAGGCGGACAGCGCCGCCAACCTGCGCTCCCTGCTCGCCGGCTCGGCGATCGTCGCCAGCCACAAGGGCCCGGAGTGCACCCGCGTCCAGGACGCGTACTCGCTGCGCTGCACGCCGCAGGTCCACGGCACGGCCCGGGACACCCTCGCCCACGCCGAACTGGTCGCCTCCCGCGAGCTGGCCAGCGCCATCGACAACCCCGTGGTCACCCTCGACGGGCGGGTGGAGAGCAACGGCAACTTCCACGGCGCCCCCATCGCCGCCGTGCTCGACTTCCTGGCCATCTCGGTCGCCGACGTCGCCTCGATCTCCGAACGCCGTACGGACCGGTTCCTCGACCCCGCCCGCAGCCGCGGCCTCAACCCCTTCCTCGCCGACGACCCCGGTGTCGACTCCGGCCACATGATCGCGCAGTACACGCAGGCCGCGATCGTCTCCGAGCTCAAGCGGCTCGCCGTGCCGGCCTCCACCGACTCGATCCCCTCCAGCGCCATGCAGGAGGACCACGTCTCCATGGGCTGGTCCGCCGCCCGCAAGCTGCGCCGCGCCGTCGACGGACTCGGCCGCGTCCTCGCCGTGGAGCTCTGCACCGCCGCCCGCGCCCTGGACCTGCGGGCCCCGCTGACGCCGGGGCCGGCCACGGCGGCGGTGCGCGACGGACTGCGCGAGACGGTCGAGGGACCCGGCACGGACCGCTGGCTCGCCCCCGAGATCGAGGCGACCGTCCGGTACGTCACCTCCGGCGGCGCCCTGGCCGCCGCGGAGTCGGTCACCGGCCCGCTGGCCTGACCGGACCGCCCTCCCTCGACGCGGGCGCCGCGGTGGCGGCCTCCCCGGCTGCGACTCCGGCTCGTTCCACACGAGTTCCGTGGCCTTGCGCATCGCGGGCCGTCCGGAGAGGGACATGACGCCCAAAGCTCGCCGGCGAAGCGCGTCCGGGCACGGCGCCGCCTTCCCCTGTGCCCCGGCGGGCGGGGAGGCGGCGCGTTTCCGGCTGTCTTCCCCGCGCGCGCCGCGGCCGCCGGGCCGCGGCTTCCCTCGCTCGCACGGCCCGGCGGCCTGTCCGGGGACGGGCCGGGTGCCCGCCCGCGGGGATGTCACGCCCGGGCGGTCGCCGCGCGGCGGATCAGGCGGGCACCGGCGCGGGCCGTGCGCCCGTCCACGTCGAACTCCGGGTTCGGCTCGGCGATGGCGCGGACCGCGAGCTCGCCACCGGCCGCCCCTGGTGGCGGACGCGTTCGACGACGTCCATCGGCATCCCGCGGGCGGCGGGGCGGCGACGCCGGGCGCGACCGCGGCGGGGAGCGCGTCGAGGTCGACGCTCGGGTACGCGATGCCGCAGCTCGCGAGGGAGTCCTCGACGGACCCCGCGGTGCGCGCCGGGTCCGTCGGATGGCGCACGCCGAGCGTGCCGGCGGTGCGGAACGGCCGCTGGGTGTCGCCCGGTTGACCGACGCCCAGCACCCGGTGGCTGAACTCCCGCCCGTGCCGTCGCTCGCTCCGCGCCCTGCGCGGGAAAGGCGTGCCGGAGCCGGCCGGGGGGATGGGGCGGGGTGTCAGGAGGGGTCGCCGAGTGTGCCCAGACCCGTCAGGGCGCCCACCGGGTCGGGGTCGGGGGTGCCGCGGGGCCACCAGTCCTCGCGGCCGGGTTCCGACTCGTAGGCGTACCACAGTCCGTCCCGGCCCAGGCGGAGCTGGACGTGGCCTTGGGGATGGGTGAGGCGGTTGCGCCGGGGGCGGAAGGCGGGGAGGTCGGCGGCGAGGAGGAGGGGCCGCGCGCGGTCGAAGCGGCCGGCCGGCGGGTCCCAGGGCTCTTCGAGGACGGTGAGGCCTTCCAGGCCGCCCTGGCGCCAGGCGGCGACCGCGCGCGCCAGGTCGGCGGTGGTGCGGCCGGTGGCGGCGGCGAGGGAGGCGTACAGGGCCCGGGTGGCGGCGGTGAGCCCGGAGCCGGGGCGGGCGGCGGCGAGGCGGACGGCGTCCTGCCACAGCGTCAGACCGCCGACCGGGTCGCGGCCCGTGGTGAGCAGCGCGTGCGCCCGGGCGGCGGCGTCGGTGGCCAGCTGGTCCAGTGCGAAGGGGTCCGGGCCGCCGGGCGCCGCCGGGTAGACGGGAGGCTGCTCCGGGTGCGCGGGCGCGGGCAACGGGGCCGGCAGCGGGGGGAGCCGGCGGGGTGCCAGCACCTTGCTCGCCCGGACGCCGGGCAGGGGTGCGGGTTGCCCGGAACGGGCGGCGCGGGCCGCTCGGGCGGCGCTGAGCCGGGACAGGGCGTCGATCAGTTCGCGTTCGCCGCGCCCGCGCAGCAGGAGCAGCACGAAGGGGTCGGCGTCCAGCAGTCGTGCCGTCTGGTAGCAGAGGGCGGCGGCGTGTTTGCAGGGGGCGCCGGAGTCGGGGCAGTTGCAGTGCGGGACGAGGTCGCCGGGGCCGGGGAGCAGGGGGACGCCGCAGTCCGCGAGCGAGGGGGGCAGTTCCTTGTCGAGGAGGGCGGCGATGTGTCCCGGCCGCTCGGCGGCGGTGTCCAGGAACCGCTCCCACGCGGCGTCGTCGAGCGTGCGCAGCCGCACCCGCACCCGGTAGGGGCGCGGGCGGCTGCCGCGCACGTAGGCGAGTACCTGACCGGGGGTCACGGTGATCGCGTCGACGTGTCCGTCCTCCGCGTACCTCCGCCCCCGTGCCAGCCGCTCGGGATCCGGCGCGGCCTCCTCCAGCGCGGTGACCCACGCGTTGCCCCACCAGGTCTCGGCGAACCCGCCGTCGGCCGCCGTGCGGGCGGGGAAGGCGGGAAAGGTGCGCCGGTGCTCGCCGTCGCGCTCCGGAGCGGCCATGGAGCGGGGGACTTGGAGCGGGGCGGGTGGTGCGGGGAGGGTACGACCGGGCGGCTGACCGGACGGTTCGGACTGCCGCGGCGCGCCGGCCGGGGAGCCCGCGGGCGGCTCGGGGAGTCCGGGAGGGACGGCGGGGACGGCGGGGACGGCGGGGACGGCGGGGACGGCGGGGACGGCGGGGACGGCGGGGACGGCGGCGGAATCCTCCCCGGCGGGGCCGGTCCCGGCCGGCATCGGGAACGCGTCCGCGAACAACTCCCGTACGGTACGCGCCCGGACGGCGGCCTCGGTGCGCGAGGTGCTTCGGGCGCGGGGCACGGGATGCTGCGCGGGGGGTGCGGAGGGCCCGGGGTGTGCGGAGGGCCCGAAGTGTGACGGGCCGGACGTGCTTCCGGCCTCCCCTGCCGCGTCGTCGGCGCGGGTCCGCCGCGCTTCTTGGAGGGCCGCTCGCAGGGCCTCACGCGCGGCGTCCCCGGGGCGGTCGCCCGCGGTGCGCCGGGTCGGCGGAGCGGAGCTGTCGGGGCGGGCCGCGCCGGCGGGCCGGCGCGGCCTTCGGAGCGGAAGACCGTCCGGCTCCTCCCGACGGGCACGCGCGGACGAGCCCGGAGCCGGTCCGTCCCCGGCCGGTCCATCCCCGGCTGCCGAGTCGTCGGTACCGTGTGGTGCGGCGCGCCGTGCGGACACCGCCCGCCGCAGCGCCGCCCGGGCCGCGTCGGCCGGGCGGGGACCGGGGCGCCCGTCACCGTCCGCCAAAGGTGTCGCCGCCCCGGCGGGTTCGCCGGGACCGGCAGGGCCTCCCGTCTCCGTGTCGTCACCGGCTTCCGCACGCCGCGCGCCTGCCGCGGCCGCCTCGGCGTCCGTGAGGGGTACGCCGTCCGCGGCCCGCGCGGCACCGTCCGCGCCTTCCGTGGCCGCGGCGGCACCGGCGGCCCCCGGCGCCGGGTCCGTCTCCGCGGCGCGCGGCAGGGACGCGGCGCCGGCCGGGTGCTGTCCCGGCGTCTCCTCGTGCCGCTTCCGCGCGGCCCGCAGGGCGCGGCGGGCCTCGTCGGCGGGTCCGGGCGTCATGTGGGCCTCCGCAGGGACACCAGGTCGGACAGTTCGCGGTCGGTCAGTTCGCTGAGGGCGGCCTCGCCGGTGCCGAGGACCGCGTCGGCCAGGGCCCGCTTGGATTCCAGCATCTCGGCGATGCGGTCCTCGACCGTGCCCTCGGTGATCAGGCGGTGGACCTGGACGGGCTGGGTCTGGCCGATGCGGTAGGCGCGGTCGGTGGCCTGCTCCTCGACGGCCGGGTTCCACCAGCGGTCGAAGTGGACGACGTGACCGGCGCGGGTGAGGTTCAAGCCGGTCCCGGCCGCCTTCAGGGAGAGCACGAGGACGGGGGTCGCTCCGGCCTGGAAGCGGTCCACCATGCGCTCCCGTTCCGGCACGGGCGTACCGCCGTGCAGCAGCTCCGCGGGGACCGCGCGGGCGGCCAGGTGGGAGGTGATGAGGCGGGCCATGCCGACGTACTGGGTGAAGACGAGCGCCGAACCGTCCTCCGCGAGCACGGTGTCCAGCAGTTCGTCGAGGAGGGCGAGTTTGCCGGAGCGGGCGGCCAGGCGGTCGCCGGCTCCGGGTGGGTTCTCCTCCTTCAGGAAGAGCGCGGGGTGGTCGCAGATCTGCTTCAGGGAGGTGAGCAGTTTGAGCACCAGCCCGCGGCGGGCCATGCCCTGCGAGGACTCGATGGCCAGCATCGACTCGCGCACCACCGCCTCGTACAGCGCGGCCTGCTCGCGGGTGAGCGGGACGGGGTGGTCCGTCTCGGTCTTCGGCGGCAGTTCGGGAACGATCCCCGGGTCGGACTTGCGGCGGCGCAGCAGGAAGGGGCGGACGAGGCGGGCCAGGCGCCGCACCGCCTCGTCGTCCTCACCGTTCTCCGCCGCGCGCGCGTGCCGGGCGCGGAAGGATTTCAGCGGGCCGAGGAGGCCGGGGGTGGTCCAGTCGAGCAGGGCCCACAGCTCGGAGAGGTTGTTCTCCACCGGTGTGCCGGTCAGGGCCACGCGGGCCGGGGACGGGATGGTGCGCAGCGCCTTCGCCGTGGCCGAGTAGGGATTCTTGACGTGCTGCGCCTCGTCGGCGACGACCATGCCCCACCGCCGCCCGGCGAGCTCCGGTGCCGCCGAGCGCATCGTGCCGTACGTGGTGAGGACGAAGCCGCCGGTCAGGCCGTCCAGGCTGCGGTCGGGGCCGTGGAAGCGGCGGACGGGGACGCCGGGGGCGAACCGGTGGATCTCCCGCTGCCAGTTGCCGAGCAGCGAGGCCGGGCAGACCACGAGCGTCGGTTCGTCGCGCGCCCGCTTCAGGTGCAGGGCGATGACGGTGACCGTCTTGCCCAGGCCCATGTCGTCGGCGAGGCAGCCGCCGAGGCCGAGGGAGGTCATCAGGTCCAGCCAGGCCAGGCCCCTGAGCTGGTAGTCGCGCAGGGTGGCGTGCAGGCCGGGGGGCGGCTCGGCCGGGTCCACGCCCGCGGTGATGCGGTCGCGCAGCGCGGCCAGGGCGCCGACGGGCACCGCCTCCACCGTCTCGCCGTCGGCCTCGGCGCTGCCGGTGAGCGCGACGGACAGCGCGTCGACGGGATCCAGCAGCCCCAGCTCCCGCTTGCGGGCCCGGCGGACGAGGACCGGGTCGACCAGGACCCAGCGGTCCCGAAGCCGCACGACGGGGCGGTGGGCCTCGGCGAGCATGTCCATCTCGGCCTCGGTCAGCGCGTCGCCGCCGAGGGCGAGCTGCCAGCGGAACCGCAGCAGCTCCCCGCTCTCGAAGAAGCCGGTGCCGTCGGTCGCCGAGCCGGGGGCGGGCGTGACCACCGCCGTCGCGGTCAGGTCCTGGGCGAGGTCGCGGGGCCAGTGCACGGCGACCCCGGCCGCGGCGAGCCGGGTGGCCGCGACGCCGAGCAGGTCGCCGAGCTCCTCCTCGGACAGGGCCAGGACGTCCGGCACGTCCTGCCGGGCGAGCCGGTCGAGCGGCGGCCAGACGCGGGCCGCGCGGCGCACCGCGAGGGCGGCGTCCACCCGCGCGCGAGGCCCGAAGGCGGCGTCCGCCGTGCCCGCCCACAGGGCGGCGGCGTCGGCCACCAGGGTCGGGTCGGCGAGGCTGTGCACCTGGACGACCGCCGCGCCGGCGCCGCGGACCCCGCCGGTGTCGTCGCCGCGGTCGAACAGGTCGTACGCCGACAGGTCCAGGCGGAGCGAGATCCGCACGCCCGCGTCCATGCCCGCGGCGACCTCCGCCGCCCAGTCGTGGGCCGTGGGCAGGTGCCGGGGCTCGCGCGCGGCGAAGGGCCTGCCCGCGGCGTGGGGCGCGGCCGGGGTGCGGGGCAGGGTGTCCGCGACCGCGTCCAGGAAGGCGCGCACCAGCGCTTCGGGCTCGGGGAGCCGGATCGGTCCGGGGCCGTCCAGCGGCACCGCGTGCCCCTCGGGGGGCAGGGCGGCGGCCACCGCGCGCAGGTGCGCGAGGTCGTCCGGGTCCAGCGGTCCGGCCCGCCAGGCGTCGTGGCCCGTCGCCGTCAGGCCGGGCAGCAGCCGGCCGCGCGCGGTCAGCCGCAGGGCGTGCAGGGCGGCGGCGCCCCAGCAGGCGGTGGCGGGATGGGCGGCCGGGGCGTGCCGGGCGTGGGCCAGCAGGGGCAGGGCCTCGGCGAGCGGGAGCGACAGCGCGGGTGTGGTCCTGCGCCGTACGCCGGTGCCGTGCCGCCGTACGACGGTGAGCTCCGTGTCCTGGACCGGCAGGTCCCCGCCGTCGGGGTCCCAGAAGGCGACCCGGCCCTCGCGCGGGAGGGGCGCGGGCAGGAAGACGGCGGCGAGCCGGAGGGGGACGTCCGGCGCGGACTCCCGCACCGCCTGCGCGGGCCCGGGCAGCACGGTCCTGTCGCTCATACGTCCTGCCCCTCCCGCCCGCGGGTCCGATCGGATGTCTTCGACTCTACGGGCGGGGTCTGACAATCGGCTCCGCCGGCCGGCCGGGCGGCGACGGATGGCCCCGGGCCGCGCTCCCGGGCACCGGCCGGACTGCCGGACCACACCCACGGGCACCGCGCCGGACTGCCGTGCGGGGCGTCAGGGAACCGTGCGGGAGACGACGTACACCATCGGGCGGTCCGGGTCGGCCATGTCGACGACGATGTCGTGCGTGGGGGCCGGGTTCTCCTGCTCGTGGACGAGGCCCTGCCAGGAGCCGGGTCCGGTGAGCTTCCAGCCGGTGATCCGCTGGTCGCGGCCGCTGATGGTGACGCGGTCCCGTTCGAGGTCGTCCCGGTGGACGCCCACGCCCGCGAGGAAGGCGTCCAGTCCCGCGGCGGTGGTCTCGAACTGGACGTACAGGCGGCTTGTCTTCCAGTTGTTCGTCTCGTAGTACGCGACCTTGGCGGCGGGGTGCGGGACGGGCACCTGGTAGATGCGGCGCTGCAGCTTGGACGGCCAGCCCTCGGTCAGGCCGGTCGCCGAGTACTTCTCCTCCTTGTCCCGGCCGCTGTCCCGGCTCTGGTTGGCGGAGATCACCAGGTATCCGGCAGGGATGCCGATGAGGAGCACGATGATGAGCAGGGTGAGGGCCCTGCGGCGGATCACGCGGCGGCGGTCTCCGGCCGGGTTCCCGGGGGCCTGCGGGGGTCCGGGGTCCTCCGGGGACCCGGCCCGCTGCGGCGGGGCGTCCGTCACGACGCCTCCCGGGCCGAGCGGAGGGCCTCCGCGTACTTCTCGTAGCGGTCGTGCCGCTCGACCCGGCGCCGCTTGGCCCGGCGGAAGCGGCGGGCGACCAGGCGGGCCAGGTCGGCTGCGCCGACCATGCCGGCCTCGGGGCCGAGCTGGGCGCGGACGATGCGGGCCTCGGGGCGGTAACCGCGCCCGGTGAGCTGGCGTTTGAAGGCGTCGCGGGCGGGGCCGATCAGCAGGTCGTCGGCCGCGCTGACCCCGCCGCCGATGACGAAGCAGGACGGGTCGAGGGCCGCCGCGAGGTTGGCGATGCCGACGCCGAGCCACTGCCCGATGTCCTGGAGCAGCTCGATGCACATGGCGTCGCCCTCGCGCGCCAGCTCGGTGATCATGGGGCCGGTGATGTCGGGGATCTGGCCCTTGACGTGCTCGATGATCCCGTACGCCACCGGCGAGTCGGCCGCGGCCAGTTCGCGGGCCTCCCGGACCAGTGCGTTGCCGGAGCTGTACTGCTCCCAGCAGCCGCGGTTGCCGCACGGGCAGCGGTGGCCGCCGGGAACGACCTGCATGTGGCCGAACTCACCGGCGACGCCGTACTTGCCGCGCTTGACCTGACCGTCCTCCAGGATCGCGCCGCCGATGCCGGTGCCGAGCGTGATCATGACGAGGTGGTCCTCGCCGCGGCCGGCGCCGAAGCGCCACTCGGCCCAGGCGGCGGTGTTGGCGTCGTTGTCGACCAGGACGGGCACGGAGAGCCGGCCGGACAGGCGGTCCCTGAGGGGTTCGTTGCGCCAGGACAGGTGGGGGGCGAACAGCACGCGGTTGCGGTCGGCGTCGACCCAGCCGGCCGCGCCGATGCCGACGGCGTGCACGTCGTGCCGGTCGGACAGGTCCAGGACCAGTTCGACGATGGTGTCCTCGACGACCTTGGGGCTCTTGGACTTGTCCGGGGTCTCCGTGCGGAGCTTCTCCAGGATGTTGCCGTCGGCGTCGACGACGCCCGCCATCACCTTCGTGCCGCCGATGTCGATGCCGACGGTGGGCACGCGGGGCGCCGTCAGGTGCGAGCGGCGCTCCCGGGTGCCCACCGTGCGCAGCACGGTGGCCCGGCGGGAGCCGATGGGGGCGGTGAGGTCGCGGTAGGTGCTCATCGGAGCCGATTCTGCCGTACGCTCACGCTGCGTGTCGTAGGGGGAGTGGCGCGGTGGCGCCCGGCGTGCCCCGGCGTCCGCCGTCCGCGGGCGCGTCGTGGCCGGTCGGGCGGTTCCCCGTCCCCTCAGGGGCGTTGCAGCTCGTGGCGGAGGTCGTCCAATTCGTTGCCGCCCGCCATCTGGCGGGTCAGCTCGTCCAGGGTGATCTCGTCCCGTGTGTGATTCCCCACCATCGTGCCCCGCTTCAGGAGCACGAATCGGTCCCCCACCAGGTACGCGTGGTGCGGGTTGTGGGTGATCAGCACGACGCCCAGGCCCTGGTCCCGGGCCGCCGCCACGTACTTCAGCACCACGCCGGACTGCTTCACGCCGAGCGCCGCCGTGGGCTCGTCCAGGACCAGCACCTTCGCGCCGAAGTACACCGCGCGGGCGATCGCCACGCACTGGCGCTCGCCGCCGGAGAGGGTGCCGATGGGCTGGTCCACGTCGCGCAGGTCGATGCCCATGCGGAGCAGTTCGGCGCGGGTGGTCTCGCGCATGAGGTCGACGTCCAGGCGTTTGAAGGGGCCGGTGCCCTTGCGCGGCTCGGAGCCGAGGAAGAAGTTCCGCCACACCGGCATCAGGCCGACGACGGCCAGGTCCTGGTAGACGGTCGCGATGCCGCGGTCCAGGGCCTCGCGCGGGGAGGACAGGCGGGTCTCCTCGCCCTCGATCGCCAACGTGCCGTCGTCGTGCTGGTGCAGACCGGCGATGATCTTGATGAGGGTGGACTTGCCGGCTCCGTTGTCGCCCAGCACGCAGGTGATCTCACCGGCGTGGACCTGGAGCGAGACCCCTTCGAGGGCGCGGACGTTTCCGTAGTGCTTGCCGACGCCGGACAGCTCGACGAGCGCCGTACGCGGTGCGGTCTGCGTCACTTGGTGGCCTCCGCGCGCTTGCGGACCCAGGTGTTGAGCAGGGTCGCGAGGAGCAGCATGGCTCCGAGGAAGAACTTGAACCAGTCGGGGTTCCACTCGGCGAAGACGATGCCCTTGCTGGTCATGCCGAACAGCAGCGCGCCGACCGCCGAGCCGACGGCGCTGCCGTAGCCGCCGGTGATCAGGCAGCCGCCGATGACGGCGGCGATGATGTAGATCAGCTCGTTGCCGACGCCCTCGCCGGACTGGACGACGTCGTAGGAGAAGAGCAGGTGCTGGCCGGCCACCCAGGCGCCGAAGGCGACGCCCATGTAGAGGCCGATCTTGGTCTTGTTCACGGGGACGCCGACGGCGCGGGCGGCGTCCTTGTTGCCGCCGACCGCGAAGATCCAGTTGCCCGCGCGGGTGCGCAGCAGGATCCAGCTGGCGACGGCGACCAGCGCGAGCCACCACACGATGGTGATCTTGATGGCGACGCCGCCGACGGTGAGCGTCGAGGCGAAGACGTCCCGGGCGGAGGGGAAGCCCTCCATGTCGGCGATGGTCTTGGTGGAGACGGTGCCGTCGATCAGCTTGGTGAAGCCGAGGTTCATGCCGGTCAGCATCAGGAAAGTGCCGAGCGTGATGATGAAGCTCGGCAGCCTCGTGCGGGTCAGCATGAAGCCGTTGAAGGCGCCGATGGCCAGGGTGGCCAGCAGGGACACGCCGACGCCGACCCAGACGTTGGCGGTCATCTGATAGCTGAACATCGACGAGATCAGCGCCGAGGAGGTGACCATCACGCCCGCGGACAGGTCGAACTCCCCGCCGATCATCAGCAGCGCGACGGGTACGGCCATGATGCCGATGGTGGAGGCGGCGTACAGGACCGTGCCGAGGCTGGACAGGCGCAGGAAGCTGTCGGCGGCCAGGGCGAAGAAGACGAAGACCGCGAGGGCGCCGACGACCGAGCCCAGTTCGGGGCGGCTCAGAAGCTTGCGCAGCGGCGAGGTCCGCAGGACCCTCTCGTCCCCGCCGTTCGTGGCCTTCGTGCCGGTGATGGCGCTCATCGCGTCCCCCGCTTCGTGAAGTCCGCCAGCGCGTCGGCGTCGTCCTTGGTGATGATCTGCGGCCCGGTGAGCACCGGCCGGCCGCCGCCGAGGACGTCGGCGTTGTACTTGTACAGCCACAGCAGGTCGACCGCCTGGTAGCCCTGGAGGTAGGGCTGCTGGTCGACGGCGAAGCCGAGGGTGCCGTCCTTCAGTCCGGCGACCACCTTGGCGTTGAGGTCGAAGGTGTCGATCTCGGCGTCGCTGTCCGCGCCCTGCTTGGCCTTCACGGCGGTGTCGGCGTACGGGGCGCCGAGCGTGACGACGGCGTCGACGGACTTGTCGGTCTGGAGCTTGGCCTCGATGGCGGACTGGACGTCGGGCATGCTCGTGCCGTTGACGTACAGCCGCTGGACGGTGCCGTCGAAGGTCTTCTCCACGCCGTCGCAGCGCTGCTCGTGGCCGACGTTGCCCTGCTCGTGCAGGACGCAGACCGCCTTCTTCCGCTTGCGCGCGTTCAGTTGCTCGCCGACCGCCTCGCCGGCGATCGTCTCGTCCTGGCCGATGTGGGTGAGCGCACCGAACTCCTTCGACTCCGCGGAGCCGGAGTTCACGGTGACCACCGGGATGCCCGCCTTGCGCGCGCGGGCGACGGCCGCCTTCATCGCGTCGGGCTTGGCGAGCGTGACGATGATCCCGTCGACCTTCTTGTCGACGGCCGCGTCCACGAGTTGCGCCTGCTGCTGCGCCTCGTCGTCGTGCGAGTACAGGAAGTCGACGTTGTCCTTGGCGGCGGCCTGTTCGGCGCCGCTCTGGACGATGTCCCAGAAGGTGTCGCCGTCTCCCGAGTGGGTGATCATCGCGAAGGTCCAGCGCGGTGTGTCCACCGCCGTTCCGCCCTGGGCCGCCGCGGCCTTGCGGGCGTCCTCGGCGCGCTTGCCGCCGGTGCTGCTGCATCCGGCGAGCGACAGCGACAGCGCTCCTGCCACCGCGATGCCTACCCAGGTCCGAAACCGTGCCACGAGGCCGTGCCCTTCTTGCCGTGCTCTGTCATATGTGAGGGCAGGTTCTCCCACCGCCCCAAACGCCCCATTGTCGGACATGGGCCTCCGGCGCCCTGCCTCCGGGGAGCATACGCCAGTCATTTTGTCCGAACATTAAGAGGAAGGTGGGCGACCGCCCTCGGGGGACGGGCAGGCGCGCGCCCCGCGGGCCGCGGGAACGGCACACGCCTCACGACCGCACGAGCAGCTGGAACTCGAAGGAGTAGCGGGACGGCCGGTAGACGTGGGTGCCGAACTCGACCGCGCGGCCGGTGTCGTCGAACGTGGTGCGCTGCATGGTCAGCAACGGGGCGCCCTCACTCTCGCCGAGCCGTTCCGCCTCGGCGGCGGTGGCGGCGCGGGCGCCGATGGACTGGCGGGCGCTGTGCAGCGTGATCCCGGCGGCGCGCATCAGCCGGTACAGGCCGGTGGCCTCCAACTGCCCGGTTCCCAGATCGAACAGGCCCGGCGGGAGAAAGTTGCACAGGTACGCCATCGGCTCCCCGTGCGCCAGCCGCAGCCGCTCCACCCGGTGCACGTCGCCGCCCTCGGGGACACCGAGGGCGGCGGCGATCTCCGCGTCGGCGGGGACCACGGTGTTGACCAGGACCTTCGTGGCCGGACGCTGTCCCGCCGCCTCCAGGTCGTCGTAGAGGCTGCTGAGTTCCAGGGACCGTTTGACCCTGCTGTGCACGACCTGGGTGCCGACGCCGCGGCGGCGCACGAGCAGCCCCTTGTCGACGAGCGACTGGATGGCCTGGCGGACGGTGGGCCGGGACAGGCCCAGGCGCGCGGCGAGGTCGATCTCGTTGCCCAGCAGGCTGCCGGGTGTCAGGTCCCCTCGCTCGATCGCCGCCTCCAGCTGCTGCGACAGCTGGAAGTACAGCGGCACGGGACTGCCGCGGTCCACGGTGAGGTCGAGCGGCACGGTCGGGGTCGTTTCCGGTTTCGGCACGGGCCCGAGCGTAACTCCGCGCGCTGATGACGGGAAGTCGTGTAGTCAGATTGTCCGGACATGCTCGTTGACAGCGGACGGGCGCCGAGCCCACCTTGATGGCATGCGTATCGGGGTCATCGGCACGGGCCGGATCGGCGCCGTCCACGCGCACACGCTCAGCCGCCATCGCGACGTCGGTTCGCTGATCCTCACGGACGCGGACGGGGCGCGCGCGCAGGAGCTGGCGCAGCGGCTGGGCGGGACGGCGGCGCCGGGGGCGGACGAGGTCTTCCGGTGGGGCGTGGACGCCGTGGTGATCGCGACGGCGACCCCGGCCCACGCCGGGCTGATCGGCCGGGCGGCGCGTGCGGGGCTGCCGGTCTTCTGCGAGAAGCCCATCGCGCTCGACCTGCCCGGCACGCTGCACGCGCTCGCCGAGGTCGAGGCGGCCGGGACGGTCCTGCACGTGGGCTTCCAGCGCCGCTTCGACACGGGCTATACGGGGGCGCGGGAGGCGGTGCGGTCCGGGCGGCTCGGGCGGCTGCACACCGTCCGGGCGCTGACGAGCGACCGGGAGCCGCCGCCGGCCGCGTATCTGCCGGTGTCCGGCGGGCTGTACCGGGACACGCTGGTCCACGACTTCGACATCCTGCGCTGGGTCACCGGGCAGGAGGTGGTCGACGTGTACGCGGCCGGGTCCGACGCCGGTCCGCCGGTGTTCCGCGCGGCGGGCGACGTCGGCACCGGCGCGGCGCTGCTGACCCTCGCCGACGGCGCGCTCGCCACGGTGACCGCGACCCGGCTCAACGGCGCGGGCTACGACGTCCGCATGGAACTGGCCGGGGAGCTCGACCAGATCGCCGTCGGCCTGGACGACCGGACGCCGATCGCCTCCACCGGGTCGGCCGGGCCGCCGGCCGCCGGCAAGCCGTGGACGGGGTTCGCGGAACGCTTCCGGCCCGCCTACGAGGCGGAGTTGTCGGCGTTCGTCGAGGTGGTGCGCGGCGAGCGGGCCAACCCCTGTGACGGGCGGGAGGCGTTGCAGGCCCTGCGGATCGCCGAGGCGTGCGAGCTGTCCCGGCGGGAACGCCGGCCGGTGCGTCTGGCGGAGATCCCGGGGGCGGCGGAGACGCTGGCGGGGTGATCCCAGGGGGTGGGCCGCCCCCCGGCGCCGGTGCGGGCCGGCAGGCCGCCCGGCGGAGGCGTCCGGGCGGGAGCCGGAGGACCGACCGGGGCCGCGGGGCCGCGCATCCGGGTGCCGGTGCCTCCCGGACCGCGCTCAGCAGCCGTGGTCCACCAGGTCGAACGAAGCGTAGTGGTCGGCGGTGTAGTAGTCCTCCCGGTAGCCCTCACCCGTGACGATGCGGCGCGCGCCGCGCGTGGAGGAGCCGGGCGTGATCACGGTGTACTCGTGGTAGTACCCGGTCGGCCGGGTGGGCAGGACGCCCTCCCGGTTCCGGAAGACCGTGCCGTCCTGCTCGTACGGGAAGGGGCCGCCCCGCTCGATCAGGCCGAGCGTGTCGTGGGCCTGGGACGGCAGGTCGCTGTAGCAGATGCTGCCGACCGCCGCGGGGGCGGCGGCGGCCGGGGTCGCGGAGACGGTGCCGCCCACGAGGAGGGCGGACAGGAGAGCGGCTGCGGCGCCGGTCCGAGTGGCGCGCGGGGGGAATCTCATGCCGTCATGATGACGCGCGTAGACGTCGGCATGTCAATGACAACCAGCGGAATTTCACCTCAAGTCCCTTGTGTTTCAGGGAAGTTAACCTGCCGCCCGGGTCACGCTCCCCGCGGGCGGCAGACCGGTGTGATGCGCCGCCACCCGCCTCAGGCGTTCTCCGGGGACTCGTACGAGCCGTACTCGGGGCGGCCCACCAGGTCGTACGACTGGATGGACACCCCGGTGGCGGTGACGCGTCCGCCGGTGTGCCGGAACGCGGTCGGCACGGTGCCCTCCGGGAACAGGCGGCGTCCGGCGCCGAGCACGACCGGGAAGGTCAGCAGGTGGACGGTGTCGATCAGGTCCAGGGCGAACAGGGACCGGGCGAGGGCGCCGCTGCCGTGCACCTGGAGCTCGCCGTCGGTGCGCTCCTTCAGGGCGGCGACCTCCTTGGCGAGGTCGCCGCGGACCACGGTCGTGCCCGCCCACTCCGACCGGTCCAAGGTGGTGGAGACGACGTACTTGGGCAGGCCGTTCAGCCTGCCGGCGACCGGGTCGGCGGGGTCGGTCACCTTCGGCCAGTAGGAGGCGAAGATGTCGTACGTGCGGCGGCCCAGGAGGAAGGCGCCGACACGGCCGAAGACCTCGTCGACGAACCGGCCGAAGTCCTCGTCGGCGTACGGGACGCTCCAGCCGCCCTGGCCGAAGCCGTCGCGGGTGTCCTCCCGGGGTCCGCCGGGTGCCTGGTAGACGCCGTCGAGGGTGAGGAAGGTGGTGAGAACGAGCTTGCCCATGGCGGGTGCCTCTCCGTGCGCGGGATCCGTGTCACCACTTCAGACCCCGCCGGCACCCGCGACTCATCGCTCACCCGGCGGGCGTGGGGAGGATGCCGCCGCCGGCCCCTGCCCGCCGCCGTTTCCTGCCCCTCGCAGGGCGTTGGCCAGGCCTTCGAGGGTCAGGGACTGGAGGATGACCCGGCCGCTGCCTTCCAGGGCGGCCAGGGACAGGCCCCCGCCCCCGGGGACGGCGTTCATCAGGCCCGGGCGGTTCAGGCCGCCGGCGCGCCGCACGCCGTACCGGATGCCCTCCTCGAAGGCGACCACGCACCCCGTGCCCACCTCGATGCGGCCGCCGAAATCGGCCGGGTCGAGGTCGACGAGGTCACCCGCGCCCGCGATGATCACCGTGCCGCGGCCGGTGAACCTCTCCAGGACGAACCCTTCGCCGCCCTTCGTGCCGGTGCGCGCGGCCCGGCAGGCGACGGCGAGGGCGACGGTGGACTCGGCGGCCACCAAGGCGCCCTTCCCCGCGAGCCAGGCGCGCGTGCCGTCCAGTTCCAGGGCGCGCATCTCGCCCGGGAGGACGCCCGCGAAGCCGACCGTGCCCTCGCCGCCTCGGGCCGTGAAGTGCTGGAAGGCGATCGACTCGCCCGCGGGCACCCGCCGGCCGATCCACGAGGGGGTGTCCACCGCCTGCCGCAGCAGGCCGTCGGCGCCGCCGCCCGGTGACCGCTGCCCGCCGCCGCCGAGGGGGCCGGTCAGCCGGGTCTCCACGGTCACGTCGGGCGTCTTGAACAGGAACCTGTCCGCTTCGCCGTACACGGTCTGACCCGGCCGGAGGGTGACGACCGCCATCTGCGTGACGTTGCCCGCGATCTCGTGCTGGAGGGTCACACGGGGTGAACGCGGCGGCCGGGTACGGGAGTTCCCGGCGGGCCGAGGTGGATGTCCGATCGCCGCCGGTGCTCCGGCGCCGGGGCGGCTGGAATGGACCCATGAACCCGATGAACACCCAAGCACCTCTCGACGGCAAGAAGGCTCTCGTGACCGGCGGCGGCCGGGGCATCGGCGCGGCGACCGTGCTGCGGCTCGCCCGGGACGGCGCGGACGTGGCCCTCACCTATGTGCGGGACGAGGAGGCGGCCGAGGAGGTCGTCCGGGGCGTGACGGCGCTGGGGCGCCGCGCGGTGGCGCTGCGGGCCGACTCCGCCGACCCCGGGGAGGCGGCCGGGGCGGTGGGACGCGCGGCCGAGGCGCTCGGCGGTCTCGACGTGCTGGTGAACAACGCGGGCGTCGGCCTGCTCGGTCCGCTGGGGGACATCACGCTCGCCGATGTCGACCGGGTGCTCTCGGTGAACGTGCGCGGCGTGTTCCTGGCCTCCCAGGCGGCCGCCGCGCGGATGGCCGACGGCGGCCGGATCGTCACGATCGGCACCTGCCTGACCCAGCGGGTGCCGGGCCCCGGCGGCACGCTCTACGCGATGAGCAAGGCGGCCCTGACCGGCCTGACCAAGGCGTTGGCCCGCGAACTGGGCGTGCGCGGCATCACCGCGAACATCGTCCATCCGGGTCCGATCGACACCGACATGAATCCGGCGGACGGCCCGTACGCGGCCGGGCAGGCGGCGATGACCGCCCTGGGCCGCTTCGGCACGGCCGACGAGGTCGCCTCGACGGTCGCCCATCTGGCGGGCGCGGCCTACGTCACCGGCGCGGAGTTCTCGGTGGACGGCGGTCACGCCGCCTGACGAGGGGCGGCTCCGCCGGTGGAACGCCGTGGAACGCGGGGCGCGCCGGCGCTGTCCGTCCGGCGCGCCCCGCGGGCCGGGGCGGTGGGTCAGCCGCCCAGTTCCTGGTGGCGGGCGGCGAGGCGGTCCGCGCCGTCCTCGGTCAGCGAGCCGAACAGGCGCAGGCGGGAGATGCCGCCGTCGGGGAAGATGTCCACGCGCGCGTGCGTGCCGACGGCCGGCTCCGGCAGGACGAAGCGGTGGTTGGTGTCGGGCTGCATCCGGGTGCGCGGGACGACTTCGCGCCACTCGCCGTCCTCACCGTCCCTGACGGACACCGACGCCCAGCCGGCCGAGTTGCCCTTGAGGTAGGCGGTGTCGATCTCGACGGCGCGGATCTGCGAGCGGTCCACCAGCCGGTAGCGGATCCAGTCGTTGCCCCGGTCGCGGCGGCGGCGGGTCTCCCAGCCGTCGTCCATCTTGCGGGAGCGGCCCGGCTGAATGGTGTTGGTGGCGGGCGAGTAGAAGAGGTCGGAGGCGTCCTCGACCCGGCCGCCGTTCTCCAGGGCGACCACGTCGAAGGTGCCGAGCGCCGCCAGCCACTTCGGGTCCGGGACGACCTCGCCGTACACGCGCAGGCGGGCGATGCCGCCGTCGGGGTGCTGCTTGAGGCGCAGGTGGGTAAAGCGCCGCTCGGCGGTGACGGCGAAGCCGTTGGCCGCGTGGCCGCCGATCGCGGTGCGCGGGACCAGTGTCGTCCACTTCACGTCGTTCGCGAGGAGTTCCTCGGGCGAGGGGGAGCCGGGCACACTGGCGCCCTCGACGGAGACCGCCCGCGGGTGGTTGCCGCGGAAGTGGGCGGTGTCGACGACGATCCCGCGGATCACGCCGGGCGCGCCGAGGCGGACGAGCGCCCAGTCGTGGTCGTCCTCGGCCGGCCAGGGGTGCTCGGCGGACACGCCGCGGCGCCGGCGGGTCTCCCAGCCGTCCATGACCTTGCCCTTGTGCCCGAAGTGCTCGGGGTCGAACTCGGCGCGCCCGGGTACCAGCAGGTTCTCGCGCTGGGCGAAGAACTCGTCGTTGGCGGCGATGACACCGGCACCGAGCCGGCGGTCGGCGAGGTCGGCGTGGTGGGCGAAGGGGAAGTCGGCGGTGCGGTAGTCCGCGTACGGGTCGCCGCCTCCGTAGGGGTTCGCGTCGCCGGTGAAGCTGGGAATCGCCGTCACGGGGATCAGGTCCTGCCTTTCGGGAGTCGGGTGCGGTGCGGATCCGGAGGGTCGGGAACGCCGGCGGGTGCGCTCAGGGCGTCCGGGACAGGAGGCGTCCCTTCGGCTCGGTGAAGTCGCCGTCCGCCACGATGCGCTGTCCGCGCAGCCAGGTGGACTTCACGACGCCGTGCAGGGTGCGGCCCGCGTAGGCGGTGACGCGGTTGCGGTGCTGGAGGCAGGCCGGGTCGACGGTGAAGGTCTCGTCCGGGGCGACGACGGCGAAGTCGGCGTCGCGGCCGGCCTCGATGGCGCCCTTGCGGTCCAGACCCACCAGTGCGGCGGTCGCCGTCGACATCCAGCGGACGACGTCCTCCAGGCGGTGGCCCCGCTTGCGGGCCGCGGTCCACACCGCCGCCAGGCTGAGCTGGAGGCCGGAGATGCCGCCCCAGGCGGTGGCGAAGTCGTTCGTCTTCAGGTCGGGCGTGGAGGGCGAGTGGTCGGTGACGACGCAGTCGATGGTGCCGTCGGCCAGCGCCTGCCACAGCAGGTCCTGGTTGGCGGCCTCGCGGATGGGCGGGCAGCACTTGAACTCGCTTGCCCCGTCCGGGACTTCCTCCGCCGTCAGGGTCAGGTAGTGGGGGCAGGTCTCCACGGTGACGCGGACGCCCTCGGCCCGGGCCCGGGTGATCAGCGGCAGCGCGTCGCCGGAGGACAGGTGGAGGATGTGCACGCGCGCGTCGAACCGCTTGGCCTGCGCGATCAGGTGGGCGATGGCCGTGTCCTCGGCGTCGCGCGGGCGGCTGGCGAGGAAGTGGGCGTACCGGGGGCCGCCCTTCTGCGGGGCGGCGGCGAGGTGGTGCGGGTCCTCGGCGTGCACGATGAGCAGGCCGCCGAAGGAGGCGATCTCCGCCATCGACCGGGCGAGCTGCTCCTGGTCCAGGTGCGGGAACTCGTCCACGCCCGACGGGGACAGGAACGCCTTGAAGCCGAAGACGCCGGCCTCGTGCAGCGGGCGCAGGTCCTCGACGTTGTCGGGCAGGGCGCCGCCCCAGAAACCGACGTCGATGTGGGCCTTGTCGGCGGCCACCTTCCGCTTGGTCCGCAGGTGGTCGACGGTGGTGGTCGGCGGGAGGGAGTTGAGGGGCATGTCGACCAGGGTCGTGATGCCGCCGGCCGCCGCGGCGCGCGTGGCGGTCCAGAAGCCCTCCCACTCGGTGCGGCCGGGGTCGTTGACGTGCACGTGGGTGTCGACCAGACCGGGCAGGACGACGTGGTCGCCGACGTCCTCCAGTCGGGCGCCGTCCGGCACGGGCGCCTCGTACGGCAGGACGGCCGTGATCGTGCCCCCGGTCACCTGGACCGAAGCGGCGCGCGTCCCCTCGGGAGTGATGACGCGCGTCGAGCGCAGCACCAGTTCAGCGTCGGTCACCCGAACCCCTCTCTTCGCCGCCGTTCGTCTGCCGGGCCCGTCACCGGCGGGCTGCCGGAGCCCCTCACGGGAAACGGGATCCACCGCCACACAACGGAATTTCAACGTTCTGTTGAAGGAGTCTTCACTCCCCCTTCGCCCCTCGTCAAGGGCACACTTTTCACGGGTGCGCCCGCAGGACCCCCGGAGTCCGCCCCGGGGCCCCTCCGGAAGCCGCCCTGGACGTTTCCACAAAGCGAAATTAGAATTTCGCCAAGCAGAACGTAGCTATCCACAAGCGGGGAGTCAACCGGCCGCCGGGTAGGCTTTTGCCCTCCGCCAGTCCCGAAAGGAACGCGCCGTGCCGACGTCCAGCGCCAGCACCACCGACACCGCCAAGTCCGCCGCCGGCGGTGGCGTTCAGTCCCTGGAGCGCGCCTTCGACCTGCTCGAACGGATGGCGGACGCGGGCGGGGAGGTCGGCCTGAGCGAACTGTCCGCGAGCAGCGGACTGCCCCTGCCCACCATCCACCGCCTGATGCGCACGCTCGTGGCCTGCGGGTACGTACGCCAGCAGCCCAACCGCCGGTACGCGCTCGGCCCGCGCCTGATCCGGCTCGGCGAGTCGGCCTCCCGGCTGCTGGGCACCTGGGCGCGTCCTTACCTCGCCCGCCTGGTGGAGGAGACCGGCGAGACGGCCAACATGGCACTGCTCGACGGGGACGAGGCCGTGTACGTCGCCCAGGTGCCGTCCAAGCACTCGATGCGCATGTTCACCGAGGTCGGCCGGCGCGTCCTGCCGCACTCCACCGGTGTCGGCAAGGCGCTGCTCGCCGGCTTCCCGCCGGAGGAGGTGCGGGCGCTGCTCGCCCGGACCGGCATGCCGGCCGCCACCGACAAGACGATCACCACGCCGGAGGGCTTCCTGGCGGCACTGGAGGACGTGCGGCGGCTGGGGTACGCGATCGACGACAACGAGCAGGAGATCGGCGTCCGCTGCCTGGCGGTCCCCGTGCCCGACTCCCCCACCGCGGCGGCCATCTCCATCTCCGGCCCGGCCGGCCGGGTCACGGAGGCGGCGACGGAGAAGATCGTGCCGGTGCTGCAGCAGGTGGCGGCGGAGTTGTCGGAGGCGCTCACCGCCTCGGGCGGCAACCCGACGGCCTGAGCCGGCCGGCCGCGGTACCGGCCGGTCGCCCACGCCCGCGGCTCACGTCCCGCCCCGCGGCCACCGCACCGCCGCCCCTGCCGCCACGCGGCGCCCGGCCCAGGACGGCCCCCGGCCGCCGGCCGGCCGGCCGGGGCGCGGCGGTCCCGCCGCCTCACCTGCGCGGCGGCTCCCCGAACAACTCCACGGCGCCGCGGACGTCCGTCAGTTCCCGCGACAGGGCGCTGACCGAACCGATCGCTCCGGCGATCAGCAGCAGGGAGCGGCGCAGCCGCGGCGCCTCGGGGACGCCGTGGGACGCCATCGCCGCGAGCGCGGCCAGTTCCTCCTCGGCGATGACCCGGTCGGGGAACTCCGTGGGAAGCACGGCGAGCCGGCGGCGCAACCGGAACACCGCGGTCCGCAGTGCCGTCACCCTCACGTCCTCGTCCGCGCCGGACACCGGCCCCCGCTTCGACTCCCGCTCCACGCTCCGCAACACGGCCCCTCCCCCTCGCACACCGTCGTGCGCCTCCACGTCGTTCCCACGCCGAGCACCCCAGGGCGCTGGGCGGGCGCCGGAGACGCGGGCCAGTAAACGCCACCCGGTGCGCGGCACGCCACCACGCGGACCGAAATTCGGCCTCCGGCAAGCCTGGCGTCCGCCGCCCGCACCCCGCCTGCCCGGCCGGCGGCCGGGTATGCAGGACCCATGACGGACAACGAAGACCGGGTCGCCGGACTGCTCCTCGCCGCCGGGGGCGGGCGGCGGCTCGGCGGACGCCCGAAGGCACTGCTCGAGCACCGGGGACGGCTCCTCGTCGAACACGCGGCCGACGCCTTGCGGGCGGCCGGCTGCATCCGCGTGCACGTGGTGCTGGGGGCGCGCGCCGACGCCGTACGCCGGAGCGCGTCACTCGGCGAGTGCGTCCTGGTGGACAACCCCGCGTGGGAGCGGGGCATGGGCACATCGCTGCGGGCCGGGCTCGCCTCGCTCGCCGGGACGGGGGCGCGGGCGGCACTGGTGTCGCTGGTGGACCAGCCCGGCATCGGGCCGGAGGCGCTGGCGCGGGTACGGGCCGCCTGCCGGGACGAGTCCTCGCTGGTCTCGGCCGCGTACGCGGGGGCGCGCGGGCATCCGGTCCTCCTCGGCGCGGCCCACTGGGACGGCATCGCCGCGACTGCGACCGGGGACCGGGGGGCACGCGCCTACCTGAAGGAGCACGAGGAGGCGGTGGCGCTCGTCGAGTGCGGGGACGTGGCCCGGCCCTACGACATCGACACCGAGGCCGACCTGGCCCACCTCGAGTGAAGGGGTGGCACCCGGCGCCGCCTTCCCTCGATTCGGAGAATCTCGACATCAACAAACCATTGAACTTCCACCATAAGGAAACTACTATCCACTTTTCAGAAGCGCCCGGCCGCTCCGCAGGGCACCTGCCGCCCTGTCCGGGCCCCTGACACCCCGTGCCACGAAGCTCGCTGAAGGAAGTGACAGCCCATGTCCGCACCAGCGCCGTCCCCGCTGGCCATCGTCGACGCCGAACCCCTGCCCCGGCAGGAGGAGGTCCTCACCGAGGCCGCGCTCGCCTTCGTGGCGGAGCTGCACCGGCGGTTCACGCCCCGGCGTGACGAGCTCCTCGCCCGCCGCGCGGAGCGCCGCGCCGAGATCGCCCGCACCTGCACGCTCGACTTCCTGCCCCAGACCGCCGCGATCCGCGAGGACGACTCCTGGAAGGTGGCCCCCGCCCCGGCAGCCCTTCAGGACCGTCGGGTCGAGATCACCGGTCCGACCGACCGCAAGATGACCATCAACGCCCTCAACTCGGGCGCGAAGGTCTGGCTCGCCGACTTCGAGGACGCCTCCGCCCCCACCTGGGAGAACGTCGTCCTCGGCCAGCTCAACCTGATCGACGCCTATACGCGGAGGATCGACTTCACGGACGAGCGGACCGGCAAGTCCTACGCCCTGCGCCCGGACGAGGAGCTGGCGACGGTCGTCATGCGCCCGCGCGGCTGGCACCTGAACGAGCGGCACCTGGTCGACGAGCGCGGCGTGCCGGTCCCCGGCGCCCTGGTCGACTTCGGCCTGTACTTCTTCCACAACGCCCGGCGCCTGCTCGACCTCGGCAAGGGCCCGTACTTCTACCTGCCGAAGACGGAGTCGCACCTGGAGGCCCGCCTCTGGAACGAGATCTTCGTCTTCGCGCAGGACCACGTCGGCATCCCGCAGGGCACCGTCCGCGCCACCGTCCTGATCGAGACGATCACGGCGGCGTACGAGATGGAGGAGATCCTCTACGAGCTGCGCGACCACGCCGCCGGCCTGAACGCGGGCCGCTGGGACTACCTCTTCTCCATCGTCAAGAACTTCCGCGACGGCGGCGCCAGGTTCGTCTTGCCGGACCGCAACGCGGTGACGATGACCGCCCCGTTCATGCGGGCCTACACCGAACTGCTCGTGCGCACCTGCCACAAGCGCGGCGCGCACGCGATCGGCGGCATGGCGGCGTTCATCCCCTCCCGCAAGGACCCCGAGGTCAACAAGGTCGCCTTCGAGAAGGTCCGCGCCGACAAGGACCGCGAGGCGAACGACGGTTTCGACGGCTCCTGGGTCGCCCACCCCGACCTGGTGCCGATCGCCATGGAGTCCTTCGACAAGGTCCTCGGCGACAAGCCGCACCAGAAGGACCGGCTGCGCGAGGACGTCGACGTCAAGGCCGAGGACCTCATCGCCATCGACTCGCTCGACGCCAAGCCCACCTACGAGGGCCTGGTCAACGCCGTCCAGGTCGGCATCCGCTACATCGAGGCGTGGCTGCGGGGCCTGGGCGCCGTCGCCATCTTCAACCTGATGGAGGACGCGGCCACCGCCGAGATCTCCCGCTCGCAGATCTGGCAGTGGATCAACGCCGGGGTCGTCCTCGACAACGGCGAGAAGGTCACCGCCGACCTGGTCCGCGAGGTCGCCGCCAGGGAGCTGGACGCCGTCCGCGCCGAGATCGGCGACGAGGCGTTCGCGGCCGGCCACTGGCAGGAGGCCCACGACCTGCTGCTGACGGTCTCCCTGGACGAGGACTACGCCGACTTCCTCACCCTGCCGGCGTACGAGCAGCTCAAGGGCTGACCCACCGCGCCGCGCCGCCCGCGCCCCCGGTGCCGCACGGCACCGGGGGCGCGGGCGTTGCGGACATCCGCATCCGGGCGCCCGGACGTCCAGCCGTCCAGGCGCCCGGAGCCGTCCAGGCGTTCAGGCGTCCGTGCGGTCCGTGTGACCGAGGGGCCTCTCCGGCGCCACCCGGTCCCGTACGGCCCTCTTCACGGCCGTCGGCTCGGGAAAGCCCTGTTCACGGCGGTCCCAGACCACCTCGCCGTTCACGCGCACGACGAACACCCCGCCCGTTCCCGGCTTGAGCGCCAGCTCCGTCAGTTCGGCCTCGAAGGTCGTCAGCAGCTCCTGTGCCAGCCAGGCCGCCCGCGGCAGCCAGCGGCACCGCGTGCAGTACTCGATCTCCACGCGCTGGATGTCCGTCATCCCAGGTGCACCGACCAATCCTGTTCAGCGGCGGGTTTGCCGTGCAGGTCGGGGACCCGCTTGAGCCAGTCCGGCCGTCCCCGCCGGGTCCGCGCCGCGCGGCGCGCCTCCTCGGCGGCGAGCTCCTCGCGGCTGGGGAAGTCCGTGGGCAGCCAGTCGCCGGAGGCCTTCACGCGCGCGGAGAGGTAGCCGACGTACGCGCCGCGCACCTCGTCCGGCGTCGCGAAGCCCGGCTCGCCCTCCAGCCAGGCGTCGGGCACCTCGGCGAGGACCTCCCGCAGCAGCGCGTCGGTCACCTTCGGCGCCAGTTCGGCGTCGGCGGCCCGCACGTCCGGCGCGCAGTGGCCGAGGGCGTGGTGGCGGAAGTCGTAGGACTTCCGGGGCTCGGAGGTGTCCCAGCGGTGGTGGAAGACGAGGGCCGCCCCGTGGTCGATCAGCCACAGGCGCGCCGGCGCGGTGCCGAAGGTGGGCCAGACCATGAGGTTGGAGCTGTGGACCGTGCGGTCGACGTTGACGGTGAGGGCGTCCAGCCAGACGATCCGGCCCGCCTCCAGGGAATCGACCGGGAACACCTCCGCCACCTCGGGCGTGAGGTCCCGCGCGCCCGGCAGGAAGTCCATGCCGAGGTTGAGACCCGCGCTGGCGTGCAGCAGCTCCCGTACCTCCTGGTGCGGCTCGTGCGCGCCGAGCGAGGGGTCGAAGTGCGCGAGGACCAGCTCGGGCACGCGCAGTCCGAGCGCCCGCGCCAGCTCCCCCACGATCACCTCGGCGACCAGTGCCTTGCGCCCCTGAGCGGAGCCCGTGAACTTGACGACGTACGTGCCCAGGTCGTCGGCCTCGACGACGCCGGGGACGGAGCCACCGGTGCGCAGGGGTTCGACGTAACGGGTCGCGGTGACATCTCTCAGCATTTTCACAGGCCACCCGCCTCTTCTTCCTCGCGGCCCACGGACGCCCCCGAGGGCGCCCGGTACGGCGCGGCCCGTCGCCAACCCGGGAGGGACCGGGGCATCCCGGCTGACACGCGGCCCCCTGCCCCACAGCGGCCCGTCAAGGGCCGTTACGCCCCCGGCCTCCGCCCTCCGGCATGAAGTGACCATAGTAACCGAGGGTTATCGCCGCAGGGGGTGTCCGGCAGGCCGGATCCGTTCCCCGACGGAGCGCTCCTCCCGGCCGGCCCGCCCCCTACGGGTGCCTCGCGATGCATTCGGCCGACGCGCCGACCGGACGGTCGTCCCGCGAATCGGGACGACACCACCCCTTGAAGTTCGGTAAACGTTTCCGCCGGGACTCGGCCGAATATGCCGTGGAAAGTGGCGAGAATTTGCCAATACGCACCCCTTAGGGGGGTGAGGGACTATGTCTCTCCGTGATTCTTCGATTACAGTGAAAGCATTCGGTTGCGGGAACCCAAATGTTCGCGCACCGCCCGGTACGAGACAAGCTCCGGCGCTCGAAAACAGGATGCGATCCGATGTCGCGTGAGCCGACGATCATCCGCGCTGCGGTGGCCATGAGAAAGGGAGGACATCGTCATGTCTGACGAATTCCTCGCACCGCGCTACAGCATCGTCATCCTGAATTCCCCGGCCGAGCCGCGGACCCGCTCGACGCTGCCGATAGCCCAGGAACTACGCCGGCGCGGGCACCGGATCACCTACGTGACCACCCGGGATTTCGCCCCGCGCGCCACCGCCACCGGGGTCGACGTCCTCGTGCACGAGTCCTGCCCCACCCGCGGCCCGGACGCGGACCCCTGGGCGTGCGGCGGCACGGCCGACCCCGTCTCGGTCGCGGACACCCTCGACTGCGCCGAGGACATCCACTCCGCACTCGCCGACGACCTGCCCGACCTGGTGCTCTACGACGCGTCGGCGCGGATCACCGCACGCCTCCTGACGTGCCGCTGGAACCGGCCCGCCGTGCAGATCCTCCCCTCGTTCGCCCACGGCGACATGGCCGACGGCGGCGAAGCGCCCCGGGCGGCGCCGGACGCCGACAACACCGCCTGCGTCAGAACCCTGCCCGCCCGCATCCGGGAGCGGCTTCTCCGGTTCCTCTCGCCGGCGGGAAGGGCCGGCATATCGCCGAGCGACTTCTACACGAAGCCCGAACCCCTGTCGATAGCGCTGCTACCCCCGGAGTTCCAGGCCGACAGCGACCTCTTCGACGGTCATGTGGCTTTCGTCGGACCCTGCATACCCGAGCGCACGATGGCCGAACGGTGGGTGCCGCCGACCACGGACCGGCCCATCGTATTCCTCACCCTCGACCATACATTCACAAGTGATCCCCAAAATTTTCTCCACGCCTGCGCCGCCGCCTTCGCCGAGAAACCGTTCCATCTGGTGATCGCGGCGGACGGTGATCCGGAGACTCTGCTCCCGCCCGGCGAGCAGCCCCCCGCCGTCGAGATCCACGAGAACGTGCCACAGGCCGTGGTGCTGCGCCGGGCGGCCGCGGTCGTCTGCCACGCGGACCTGAACAGCGTCATAGAGTCGCTGTACTTCAGCACCCCGGTCGTCGTCGTGCCGACGTCGCGCCGGCAGCGCGCGGTGGCCGACCGGGTCACCGAACTCGGCCTCGGCGTCCAGGTGGCCCCCGAGGACGCCGACTCCGCCGCCCTCGCCGACGCCGTCACCGCCGTCGTGGAGGACCCCGGCATCAACCGCTCCGTCCGGGAGTTCCAACGGCAGGTGCGCCGCGCGGGGGGAGCGCGGCGCGCCGCCGACGAGATCGAGCGCTACCTGGAGTGGAGCTATGAGCCATAGGCCGTACCCGGGCCCGACGGGACCGCGGCGGTGACTCCCGGCCGACGGCCGGGAGCCGGGGCCTTATGGGATCAGGCCGATTCGGCGTCGTCCGTCGAGACGATGTTGAGTCGCCCCGCCAGGTCCGCCCGCCGGCTGACGCTCAGCTTCCGGTAGACGCGCGTCAGATGCTGCTCCACGGTGCTGGTCGTGATGTACAGTTTGCGGCCGATCGCCCGGTTGGTGGAGCCCAGTGCGGCGAGCTCCGCGACCCGCCGCTCCGCTTCCGTCAGCAGTTCGGCGCCGTCCGGTCTGCCCTCCGCTTCTCCGGTCGCCGCCTCGGGCAGCGGCGGGCGTGCGGGCTCCGGCACCGGCGAGGGCGACTCCCACTCCGTGGCGGCTGAGCACGACCGCAGCATCTCCGCCGCGTCGCCCGCCAGCGTCCCGGCCCGGTCGGCATCGCCCGACTGCCGGTGGGCGTCGCCGAGATCGGACAGTGCGCGGGCCAGCTCGTACCGGCTGATGTCCGGGTGGAGCAGCCGGACCGCCTGGTGCAGCAGCGCCGGACGCTCCTTCGGGTCCGACGCCGCGGCCAGCACGCGCAGCGAGGCGCCCCTGGTGCTCGGCAGATGCGTGCCGGTGCGGCTCAGCTGGTCCTCGATGAGGGACCGCGCCCTCCTGCGCTGCCCGAGGGCCAGCGCCGCTTCCGCCGCCCCGCCGCGCCAGGGCACGAACGACGGCAGGTCGAGGCCCCAGGCATCCATCAGCCGACCGCAGCTCTCGAAATCGGCCAGCGCGGCGGCGGGCCTGTCCCGCGACAGGTGGAACTGCCCGCGCGCGTAGAGGTAGGGCAACCCGTACCGGCCCTCGAAGAGCGTGTCCGGCACCGGCAACCGTACGTACTCCACCGCCTGTTCGTGCCGTCCCATGCAGGTGTTGGCCTGGATCAGGATCGCCAGCGTGCCGCCGAGCGCCACACCCCAGCCGGTGGGGGGGAGCTGTCCCAGCGCGGCCTCCCCGTACCGGACGGCCGCCGCCATGTCCCCCTGCCGGAGCGCCGCCTCCGCGCGGACCGCCGCGAACAGGGCCTGCCAGGACGTCGAACCGTGCGCCGCCGCGACCTTCAGCAGCTCCTCCGACCAGGCCGCCGCCTTGTCGGGGCGGTCCGCGTAGAGCAGTGTGAGCAGCGCCGCGTGGAGCTGGACGAGGGTGTCGTCCCCCAGGCTGACGCTGTGCAGGACGCCCTCCGCGGTGGTCACCGTGCCGTCCTCGGCGCCCTGGTCGAGCAGCCGGGCCAGTTCGGTGATCGCCTTGCGGCCCAGCGAGCGCACCGACTGGACCACGGCCCCCGGGCCCGTGGCCGTCGCCCCGTCCACCGGCCGGCCGTCCGCGGCCCCCGCAGTTCCCCCCGCCCCCGGGGCACCCGCGGTCACGGCGGTCAGCGAGGGGTGCGTGTACGCGACCCAGCAGGTGAAGGCCGACAGCTCCTCCGAGGGGGCCTCGCGGTCCTGCGCCTCGTTCTCCTCCCACAGCGCCAGTGACTCGCGCGCCTCGGCGTACCGGCCGTGCCACAGCAGGTTGCGGACCAGCAGGCAGGAGTCCTGCCCCGACAGGTGACCGCGGCGCAGCGCGTCCTTGAGCCAGGTGGTGTGGCGCATCGCGCGCAGGGGCGACTTCCGCCAGTCGACGCGCATACGGTCCGCGATGAGCTCGGCGAGCTGGCGGCTGTTCGTGCCGTACGTCAGCGCGAGCCTGAGGTACTCGCCCGCCGTCTCCGTGCGGCCCGCGGCCAGTCCGGCGCGGGCCGCGTCCCTCAACACGCCGATCATCCAGCTCTCGGGTGCCCTGCCCGCCGCAAGAAGCTGATCGGCGACCGGGCCGGGCGGCGTGCCCTCGTTCTGGAGCACGGTCGCGACCCGCAGGTGCAGCTCCTGCCGCCGGTCCGGGGGCACCTGTTCCAGGATGGCCGCACGCGCCGTGGGGTGGCGGAACCTGCCGGAGTGCAGGAGGCCGGTGGCGGTGAGCGTGGCGACCGCGTGCTCGACGGTGGCGGTGTTCCGGCCGAGGATGTGGGCGATGGACGCCGGGGGCATGACCTCACCCGCCGCGGCCACGGTGCGCGCGACGTCCAGCACCGCGGGACTGGCCAGGAACAGGCATCCCATGAGCGCGTTGCGGAACGCCTCGTCGGGGATGGCCGGTTCGTTCCGGTGGTCGCCGGCGGCCGTGCGGTGGGCCGCCTCGTAGTCGTCGAGCAGCGCGGACAGGAAGAGCGGGCTGCCACCCGACGCCTCGTGGTAGGAGTCGGTCAGCTCGGTCGCCTTGGCCGGGCCGAATCTCGCCTCGATCACGGCGCGGGTGCTGGCCCGGGAGAGCATCCGCAGGCGGATCTTGCGGCAGTTTGGCTGCCGGAACAGCTCCGCGTGGAACACCGGGTGCGGCGAGCGGATCGTGGACTCCTCCGCGAGCAGCAACAGCGTCCGCGACGCCTTCGTCCTGCGCTGCAGGAACAGCAGCATCTGCAAGGACGGGCCGTCCGCGAACTGCAGGTCGTCGATGCTCATGACGACAGGCCCCCGCCTGCCGAGCTCCAGCAGGACCGACCGCAGCCCGTGAGCCACCGTGATGCTCGGCTGGCCCGCCAGGATGGGATCGCGGCCCCGGCTGGCGGACACCTCCTCCATCAGCAGTTCGCCGACCCGGTCCCGCAACTCCAGCGGCAGTTCCTCGCTCCTGAACAGCTGGTCCATCACACCGAGCGGGACCTCCTGCTCCGCCGGAGAGGCAGCCGCGGTCAGTACGGTCGCGCCGGCCGCCTCCGCTTGTTTACAGAAAGTCTGGATTAACTGCGTCTTCCCACTGCCCCTCGGTCCGCTGACGAGAGCGATACCACCGCGCCCTCCCGCGGAGTCGCCGAGCAAAGCGGTGAGCGTGAACAGTTCACGCTCGCGGTCGACAAGCTGCGTCGTTGGCCGTGTTTCCATACCATCCCCCGTACACGTCCATTCCCCTCGGGTCAGGCAAAGATAGCAAACGCATTCGAATGCCCGAAGGTTCCCGATCATGGCCGGGAATGGGATTCCGGCAGCGATCGACGTCCCGAAGCGGGAGTCTTCGTTGCCCCGGCGTGGCGGGAATGGCTGAAACAGCGCCCCGGTCGACGGAGTCGAAGCCGGTTTTCGGTCGGATGGCAGACCGATTTTTCCGGGCAAATCCGCGAGGGCGGAGGCGGAACGCGTCCGCGGCCCGCCGGGGCAGGTGGCGCGCAGGAAGAGCCGGCAGCCCACGGAATGCACTGGTCACCCGAGCTCTGACACCTTCCGGAGATTGCCGGACCGGGGCGTCTGGGACGCGGACGCGCCCCGCGACGACGTACGGGCTCGTGTGGCCGGGAAGATCGGCCTGGACGTCGGGTTGACGCCCAGTCACCCGAGCGGTCGGCGGAGTTCGCGCCCCCGCCCGGTCACGCGGTCGCCGTTCCCGGGACGTGGCGGCCGCGGGCCCGGCCGGGGCCCGGCGGGTCGACGAGTCCCGAACCAGGCCCCGGAGGGTTTTCCCGCGAAGGCTCCGCGATCATGTGCCACCGCCGGCGGCTGGTCCGCCCCACCGCACAGGACGCGGCGTCAGGACAGACCGTTCCCCTGGAGGGACCGCAGCCACTCCTCGACAAGCCCGGCGGTGGCCCGGGCCGCCCCCTCCAGCAGGGTGAAATGATTACCCCGAACCTCGCGCAGGGTGTGCGGGGCCGGCCAGGAGGAGCGCCAACTGCCGTCGTCCCCGCCGATGGCGGCCGCGGATCCACCGGCTCCCTCCACCTCGTCGACGAACGACTCCGTCGGCCGTACGAACAGGACGGGCGCCTCGATCTCCCCGGGGGCGCACTGCCGCATGAGGGTGCCGTAACGGCCCATCGCCGAGAGCCGGGCGGTGGAGAACCCCCCGAAGTGGTCCTCGCGCGCCATCATTCCGGCCAGCATGCGGGCCCACAGCCCGTCGGCGGCGTCGGTGGCACCGGTGGCCCGCTCGTCGTCGCCGTCGAGGGGGAGGTAGGTGTCGAGCAGCACGACCCCCGCGGGTGGCACACCGTCGCCTTCCATTCGGCCGGCGGTGGCGTGCGCGAACTGACCGCCGGAGGAGTAGCCGACCAGGACGAAGGGCGTGTCGCCCGCCAACTCCCGCACGCTCCTCGCGAAGTGGTCGACGGCCGCGTCCACCGACGCGGGCAGCGGTTCACCGTCCACGAAACCGGGCGGGGGGACGACATGCACGTCGCGCACGTCCCGGAAGCCCGCTGCGAACCGCGCGTACTGCTGGGCCCCGGCGAGCGCCATCGGAGACGGGAAGCAGATGAGCACGGGGCCCTCAGGGCCTTTGGCCAGCCGCACCGGCGGGCTGACGACACCGGTCCCGGCGGCCGTCGTGAAGGCGGGGCGCAGCTCCGCCACGGCACCCAGCAGAGCCATGCCCTCGGTCATCCTGCCGTCGCGGGCCGCGGCTCGGAACAGCCCGCCGACGGTCTCCGGCCCTCCGGCCGGGGCGGCGGCCGGCGCGGTGGTCCCCCCGGGCGCGTCCGGCGGTGGTGCGGAGCGCAGCTCGGTGGCGAGGTGCGCGGCGAGGCGGGCCGGTGTGCCGAGGTCGAAGACCGCGGCGGCGGCGATCTCCAGGCCGGTGACCCGCCGGAGGTTCCTGCGCAGCTCCATCGCGGACAGCGAGTCGACGCCCACTTCGAGGAAGCCCCGTTCCGGGGCGAGGACTTCCGCCGAGTCATGGCCGAGGACCGCGGCCACGTGCTCCATGACGACCTCGGTCAGCAGCTTCTCCCGCTCGGGTTCGGGGAGCGCGTCCAGCCGGGCACGGAGCCCGTCGGCCGCGGAATCGTCGGCGGTCTCGCCGACGGCCGCCGATTCGGGCACGTCCGGCACGGCCCCGCCGAAGAGCGCGGGCGAGGCGGTCCAGTAGCGGCGGTGCTGGAAGACATAGGTGGGCAGGTCCACCGCACGTGCGCCGCTGTCCCCGTAGAGCGCCTGCCAGTCCACCCCGGCGCCGGCGGCGTGCAGCAGCCCCACTCCGGTGAGGAGGGTGGCGGCCTCGGCGCGGTTCTTGCGCATCAGGGGAACCACGGTGGCGCGCTCGGCGTCCTCGGGGCTCAGGCTCGGCTGGACGAGGCCGGAAAGCACCGCGTCCGGACCGATCTCCACGAAGCGAGTGGCGCCTCGCGCCCCGACGGACCGTACCGCGTCGCTGAAGCGGACGGTGTCGCGGACGTGGCCGACCCAGTACTCGGGGGTGACGGGGTCGGTGCTCTGTCCGGTGACGGTGGAGACGAAGGGGAGGGCGGGCTGGTGGAAGGCGAGGCCGCGTACCACGTTCTCGAACTGGGTGAGCATCGGTTCCATCAGCGGGGAGTGGAAGGCGTGGGAGACCTTCAGCCGGGAGGTCTTGCCGCCCTTGGCCCGTACCGCTGCCACGACCGCTTCCACCCGGGCCGCGGCACCGGAGACGACCACGGAGGCGGGGCCGTTGACGGCGGCGACGGCGGCGTCGTCCGCCCCGGCCAGCAGGGCGCGCACCTCCTCCTCGCCGGCCTGCACCGCGGCCATCGTCCCGCCCGGGGGCAGGGCCTGCATCAGCCGGCCGCGCGCCGCGACCAAAGCGCAGGCGTCGGCCAGGGAGAACACGCCCGCCACGTGCGCGGCGCCGATCTCGCCGATGGAGTGGCCCATGACGACGTCGGGACGCACCCCCCAGGACTCCACCAGCCGGAACAGGGCCACCTCCAGGGCGAACAGCGCCGGCTGGGCGTACTCGGTACGCTCCAGCAACGCCGCCTCCCGCGACCCCTCCACCGCGAACAACACCTCCCTGAGCGGACGCGGAAGCAGCGGATCCAGATGGACGCACACCTCGTCCAGGGCGTCGGCGAACACCGGGAACACCTCCGCCAGCCCGGCGCCCATGCCGACACGCTGAGCCCCCTGACCGGTGAACAGGAAGGCGGTCTTGCCGCTGGTGTGGGCGGTGGCACGGGCGAGGTTCGGCGCGGGTGCGTCGTCGATGAGCGCGGTGAGGGCGGTGGTGAGTTCGGCGGCGTCGGCGGCGGTGACGACGGCGCGGTGGTCGAGATGGGTACGGGTGGTGGCGAGGGAGTAGCCGAGGTCGGCGAGGGAGAAGGCCCCGGGGCCCTCGATACGGGCGCGCAGGGCCGCGGCCTGGTCGCGCAGGGCCTGGGCGGTGGCGCCGGACATCGGCCAGAGCACCGGTGTGCGGGTGCCCTCCCGCGCGGGGCCGTCCTCCCGGGCCTCCCCGGCGTCCGGCGCCTGCTCGATGATGACGTGGGCGTTGGTGCCGCTGATCCCGAAGGAGGACACCCCCGCGCGCCTGGGCCGCTCGCTCCGCCACGGCCTGGCCTCGGTCAGCAGCTCCACCCGCCCCGCCGACCAGTCGACCTTCTTCGAGGGCTCGTCCACGTGCAGGGTCTTGGGAAGCACCCCGTGCCGCATCGCCATGACCATTTTGATCACTCCGGCGACACCGGCGGCGGCCTGGGTGTGTCCGATGTTGGACTTGATGGAGCCGAGCCACAGGGGGCGGTCCGCGGGCCGGTCCCGGCCGTAGGTGGCGATGAGGGCCTGCGCCTCGATCGGGTCGCCCAGAACCGTGCCGGTGCCGTGCGCCTCCACCACGTCCACCTGGTCGGCCGAGAGCCGGGCGTTCGCCAGCGCGGCACGGATGACGCGCTGCTGGGCGGGCCCGTTGGGCGCCGTGAGGCCGTTGCTCGCGCCGTCCTGGTTGACGGCCGAGCCACGCACCAGGGCGAGCACCCGGTGGCCGTTGCGCCGGGCGTCGGAGAGCCGCTCCAGGGCCAGCACGCCGACGCCCTCGGAGAAGCCGGTGCCGTCCGCGGCCTCGGTGAAGGACTTGCACCGGCCGTCGGCGGCGAGCCCGCGCTGCCGGCTGAAGTCGACGAACGTCCCCGGCGTGGCCATCACCGTGACACCCGCGGCGAGCGCGAGCTCGCACTCGCCGCTCCGCAGCGCCTGAGCCGCCAGGTGCAGCGCCACCAGCGACGACGAGCAGGCCGTGTCCACCGTCACCGCCGGGCCCTCGAAGCCGAAGGTGTAGGAGACCCGGCCGGGGACGACGCTGCCGCTGCCGTAGCTGTTGATGTAGTCGTGGTACATCACCCCGGTGAAGACGCCGGTGCGGCTGCCCCGCAGTGTGCCCGGCACCAGTCGGGCGTGCTCCAGCGCCTCCCAGGCGACCTCCAGCAGAAGCCGCTGCTGGGGGTCGATCGCGCGGGCCTCGCGCGGCGCCACGCCAAAGAAGGCGGGGTCGAAGTCCCCGGCGTCGTGGAGGAACCCGCCGTGCCGGGAGTACGTGGTGCCGTCGTGCTCCGGATCGGGGTCGTAGAGGGCGTCGAGGTCCCAGCCGCGGTCGGCGGGGAACTCGGTGATGGCGTCGGCCCCTTCGGAGACCAGCCGCCACAGGTCCTCGGGGGAGCGGACCCCACCGGGGTAGCGGCACGCCATCCCGACGATGGCGAGGGGTTCCCGCGCGGCGGCGGTCAGCTTGCGGTTCTGCTCGCGCAGCCGCTCGGTCTCCTTGATCGATGCCCGCAGCGCGTCGACGAGTTTCGCGCCGGAGCCATCGGACCCGGGAGGCTGAGCCGCCCGGCCCGGACGAGTGGTCTCTGTCATGGCGGTGTCACTTCTCCCACGTCGTGTCGTTGGCGTCGAACCCGTCCCGGTCGTATCCGTACGCGCCGTCCACGTCGCCGTCCCCCTCCGTGCCTCCGCCGGGGCCGGAGTCCGCGAGCACCATGCTGATCAGGGCGTCGGCGTCCATGGCGTCGATGGAGCCGGTGGCGTCCGCGTCCCCGGTGGCCGGGGCGTCCGCCGCGATCCCCGCGAGTTCGAGCAGGCTCTCCATGAGTCCCGCCTCCCGCAGCCGGGACAGCGGTATGGCCGCCAGGGCGCTGCGGACGCGGGCCTCGGCCGAATCACCGTCCGCCCCGTCCTCCCCGGCCCGGGGAGCGAGTTCTTCCCGCAGGTGGCCCGCCACGGCCCTGATGCTCGGGTGGTCGAAGATGAGCGCAGCCGGGAGGCGCAGCCCGGTCGCCGCGCCCAGGCGGTTGCGGAACTCCACGGCGGACAGCGAGTCGAAGCCCAGGTCGCTGAAGGGCCGGTCGGCGTCGACCCCCTCGGTGTCGGCGTGGCCGAGGACCGCCACGACGTGTCCGCGCACCACCTCGACGAGCAGGTCCGTCCGTTCGGCCGCCGGCGTCTCGGCGAGGCGGGCGCGCAGCCCCTGGGAGCCGGCGGGCGCCGCCGCGACGGCTTGGGAGGCACGGCGCCCGGGTGCCCGGACCAGGCCGCGGAAGAGCGGCGGCAGGTCCCCTTCGCCGCCCTGCGCCATGGCCCGCGCGTCCAGCGCGACGGGGACGAGGAGCGCGTCGGCGGGGGCGCCGGTGCGCTCCTCGCCGAGGACGGCGGCGTCGAGGAGGGCGAGGCCCCGCTCGGCGGTGAGCGCGCCCGCGCCGGACCGGGTCATGCGATGGGTGTCGGTGCCGCTCAGCCGACCGGCCATGCCGCCGTCGTCCGCCCACAGGCCCCAGGCCAGCGAGGTGGCCGCCAGGCCGTGGGCGCGCCGGTGCTGGGCGAGGGCGTCGAGGAAGGCGTTGGCGGCGGCGTAGTTGCCCTGCCCCGGGACGCCGAGCACGCCGGCGATGGAGGAGAAGAGCACGAACGCCGACAGGTCGAGGTCGCGGGTCAGTTCGTGCAGGTTCCAGGCGGCGTCGACCTTGGGCCGCAGAACCCTGTCCAGGCGCTTCGGGGTCAGCGAGCCGATGACGCCGTCGTCGAGCACTCCCGCGACGTGCACGACCGCGGTCAGCGGATGTTCGGCGGGGACCGCCGCCAGCAGGCCGGCCAGCTGGAACCGGTCGGCGGCGTCACAGGCGGCGAGCGTGACGTGCGCCCCGCGCCCGGTCAGTTCCGCGCGCAATTCGGCGGCACCCGGCGCGTCCTGGCCGCGCCTGCTGGTCAGCAGCAGGCGGCGGACGCCGTGTTCGGTGACCAGGTGGCGTGCGACCAGGGCGCCCAGAGCGCCGGTGGCGCCGGTCACCAGCACGGTGCCCTCGGGGTCCCAGGCCCGCTCCTTTGGTCCGGCCCAGGCGGGGACGGCGGGAACGCGGGCCAGCCTGGGGGCCGCCAACATGCCGTCGCGGAGGGATACGTGGGGCTCCCGGCTGCGTACCGCCGCCGGCAGGGCGGTCAGTGAGGCGTCGGTGCCGTCCAGGTCGGCCAGCACGATCCGGCCGGGCTGCTCCATCTGCGCGGACCGTACGAGCCCGCTCACGGTGGCGGCCGCGAGGTCGGTGACGTCCCCGTCGGCTGCGGGCACCGCGCCCTGGGTGACGACCACCAGCGTCGCGGCGGTGAACCGGTCGTCCGCCAGCCAGGTCTGGAGGTCGGCGAGTGTCCGGTGCGCCAGCTCGCGCACGGCTCCCGCGGCATCCGTGGCTCCGGTGGCGGCAGTGGCGCCGAGGACGGGCAGTACGACGATGTCCGCGTCGCCCGCGTCCTCGACCCGCGGCACCGCCGCCGTGCTTCCCACCACCGTGGCCAGTGCCTCCGACCACGCGGCGGCACCGCTGCCGGCCACCACCCACTTCCCGGTGCCGGCGACGTCGGCGGCGGGCAGCGGGGTCCAGTCCACCCGGTAGAGGGAGTCGACGAACTCGGTGCGCGCCCGGGCCAGTTGCTCCTCGGAGATCGGCCGTATATCCAGCCGTTCCACCGACGCCACCGGCTGCCCGGCGGCGTCCGCCACCGCGAGCGACACCGCCCCGGCGCCGGACTCCGCACCCGGACCGAGCGGGCGCACCCGCACCCGCAACGCGGTGGCACCCGTGGCGAACAGTTCCACGCCCGACCAGGCGAACGGCAGTCCGGCCCGCTCCCCCGCGCCGCTCAGTCCCACGGCGTGCAGCGCCGCGTCCAGCACCGCCGGGTGCACGCCGAACCCGTCGACGGCCACGCCGTCCGGCAGCGCGACCTCGGCGTACACGTCCTCGCCCAGCCGCCAGGCGGCGCGCAGGCCGCGGAAGACGGGACCGTAGGACAGGCCGCCCTCGGCGAACCGTTCGTACACCCCCTCCACCGGCACCGGCACCGCGCCCGCCGGAGGCCAGACGGCGAACTCCTCGCCGTCCTCGGCGGTGGGCTCCGCGGTGGCGAGCACACCCGAGGCGTGCCGCACCCAGGGCGCCTCGTCCACGGTGCCTTCACCACGCGAGTGGATGCTGAAGGTGCGGCGGCCCGAGTCGTCGGGGGCCTGCACCACGAGCTGGGTGTGGACGGCACCGCGCTCCGGGAGCACCAGCGGCGTCTGCAGCGTCATCTCCGCGAGCACCGGGCAGCCCGCCTGGTCACCGGCGGAGACGGCCATCTCCACGAACCCGGTGCCGGGGAACAGTACGGTGTCGCCGACGGTGTGGTCGGCCAGCCAGGGCTGGGTGCGGGTGGAGAGCTTCCCGCCGAAGACCAGGCTGTCGGTCTCGGCGAGGGCGACGGCCGCACCCAGCAACGGATGATCGCCGCCGCCCGAAGCCGCGCCGAACGGGGAGTAGCCGTCGATCCAGTAGCGCTGTCGTTGGAAGGGGTAGGTGGGCAGGTCGACGTGGCGGGTGGGGGTGGTGTGCAGGGCGGTCCAGTCGACGGGGTGGCCGTGGGTCCACAGGTGGGCCAGGGCGGTGAGGGCTTCGGTGGGTTCGGGCCGGGTCCGGCGCAGCAGCGGGAGGCAGTGTGCGCCGTCCTGGGGCAGGGTGTCGGCGGCCATGGCGCTCAGTACGGCGTCGGGGCCCAGTTCCAGGAAGGTGGTGACGCCGTCGTCGGCCAGGGTGCGTACCGCGTCGCTGAAGCGGACGGTGTCGCGGACGTGGCCGACCCAGTACTCGGGGGTGACGGGGTCGGTGCTCTGTCCGGTGACGGTGGAGACGAAGGGGAGGGCGGGCTGGTGGAAGGCGAGGCCGCGTACCACGTTCTCGAACCGGGTGAGCATCGGTTCCATCAGCGGGGAGTGGAAGGCGTGGGAGACCTTCAGCCGGGAGGTCTTGCCGCCCTTGGCCCGTACCGCTGCCACGACCGCTTCCACCCGGGCCGCGGCACCGGAGACGACCACGGAGGCGGGGCCGTTGACGGCGGCGACGGCGGCGTCGTCCGCCCCGGCCAGCAGGGCGCGCACCTCCTCCTCGCCGGCCTGCACCGCGGCCATCGTCCCGCCCGGGGGCAGGGCCTGCATCAGCCGGCCGCGCGCCGCGACCAAAGCGCAGGCGTCGGCCAGGGAGAACACGCCCGCCACGTGCGCGGCGCCGATCTCGCCGATGGAGTGGCCCATGACGACGTCGGGACGCACCCCCCAGGACTCCACCAGCCGGAACAGGGCCACCTCCAGGGCGAACAGAGCCGGCTGGGCGTACTCGGTACGCTCCAGCAACGCCGCCTCCCGCGACCCCTCCACCGCGAACAACACCTCCCTGAGCGGACGCGGAAGCAGCGGATCCAGATGGACACACACCTCGTCCAGGGCGTCGGCGAACACCGGGAACACCTCCGCCAGCCCGGCGCCCATGCCGACACGCTGAGCCCCCTGACCGGTGAACAAGAACGCCAGCCGGCCCTCGGTCGCGCTCGCCTGGACCAGGCCCGGGGTGGTCTCCCCGGCCGCCAGGGCGCGCAGCCCCGCCAGCAGCTCGTCGCGGTCCGTGCCGAGGACGACCGCGCGGCGGTCCAGCCGGGCGCGCGTGGTCGCCAGCGCCGCGGCCACGTCCACCGGATCCGGGGCGTCCGCGGCGTCCAGCAGCCCGGCGAGGTCCTGTGCCTTGGCCCGGAGCGCGGCCGGGTCCGCGGCGGACACCGGGAGCAGGAGGGTGCCGGGGACGTCGTCCCGTTCCGTGGACCCGGAGTCCGGCTCGGCGGCCTCGGCGGGCTGCTCGATGATGACGTGGGCGTTGGTGCCGCTGATCCCGAAAGAGGAGACGGCGGCACGCCGCGGCCCGGTGGTCTCCCACGGCCTGGGCTCCGTCAGGAGCTCCACCCGCCCCGCGGTCCAGTCCACCTTCGACGACGGCTCGTCCACGTGCAGGGTCCGCGGGAGCACCCCGTGCCGCATCGCCATGATCATCTTGATGATGCCGGCGACGCCCGCGGCGGCCTGGGTGTGGCCCAGGTTCGACTTGACGGAGCCCAGCCACAGCGGCTGCTCGGCCGTACGGTCGCGGCCGTAGGTGGCGATGAGGGCCTGCGCCTCGATCGGGTCGCCCAGGACCGTGCCGGTGCCGTGCGCCTCCACGGTGTCTATCTCGTCGGTGGAGAGCCGGGCGTCCGCCAGCGCCGCGCGGATGACGCGCTGCTGGGAGGGGCCGTTGGGGGCGGTGAGGCCGTTGCTGGCGCCGTCCTGGTTCACGGCGCTGCCGCGCACCACCGCGAGCACCCGGTGGCCGTTGCGCCGGGCGTCGGAGAGCCGCTCGACCACCAGCACGCCGACGCCCTCGGACCAGCCGGTGCCGTCCGCCGCCTCGGCGAAGGACTTGCAGCGGCCGTCGGCGGCGAGCCCGCGCTGCCGGCTGAACTCGAGGAAGGTGGCGGGCGTGGCCATCACCGTCACGCCGCCGACCAGCGCCAGTGAGCACTCACCGGCGCGCAGTGCCTGGCCGGCGAGGTGCAGCGCCACCAGCGAGGAGGAGCAGGCGGTGTCCACCGTGACCGCGGGGCCTTCGAGGCCGTAGGTGTAGGCGATGCGGCCGGAGACGATGCTGCCCGCGCTGTGGCTGGTCGGGTAGTCGTGGTACATCACGCCGGCGAAGACACCGGTGGCGCTGCCCTTGAGGGTGGCCGGGTCGATGCCCGCGCGTTCGAACGCCTCCCAGGAGGCCTCCAGGAGGAGACGCTGCTGGGGGTCCGTGCTCAGCGCCTCGTTGGGGCTGATGCGGAAGAAAGCGGCGTCGAAGTCGGCGGCGTCGTGGAGGAAGCCGCCCTTGTCGACGTAGGTGGTGTCCGGGCGCTCGCCCTTCGGGTCGAAGATCGCGTGGGTGTCCCAGCCGCGGTCCTCGGGGAACTCCGAGAGGGCGTCCCTGCCGTCCAGCACCAGGTCCCACAGGTCTTCCGGCGACTCGACGCCGCCGGGGTAGCGGCAGGACATGCCGACGACGACGATCGGGTCGTCGCTCACGGGGGCCTCGTGCCGCACCGCCGTGGCGGTGGGGGCGTCGAGGGTGCCGAGCAGTTCGTCGTGGAGGAAGCCGGCGAGGTCGCCCGCGGTCGGGTAGTCGAAGACGAGGGTGGCGGGCAGCCGCAGGCCCGTCGCCGTGTTCAGCCCGTTGCGCAGTTCGACCGCCGTGAGGGAGTCGAAGCCCAGGTCGCTGAAGGCGCGGTCGGGTGCGATGGACGCGGGGTTGGCGTGGCCCAGGACGTCGGCGATCTGGCCCCGTACCACATTGAGCAGGGTCCGCTCCCGCTCGGCCCGGGTGAGCGCGGAGAGCCGCTGGTGCAGGGAGTCGGCGGTGGTCCCGTCACCGACGGCGGCGGTACGGCGCACGGAGGGGACGAGGTGGTGGTAGAGGGGCGGCAGTTCCGTGCCCTGCGCCCGCAACGCGTCGACATCGAGACGCACCGGCACCACAGCCGCACCCGCACGCACCCCCACATCGAACAACCCCACCCCCTGCGCCACCGACAACGGCAGCACACCACCCCGCGCCATCCTCAACCGGTCACCCTCCGACAACCCACCACCCATCCCCCCCACACCCTCATCCCCCCACACACCCCACGCCAACGACACACCCGGCAAACCCTCCGCGACCCGCGCCTGCACCAACCCGTCCAAAAACGCATTGCCCGCCGCGTAATTCCCCTGCCCCGGCGCACCCAACACACCAGCCGCAGACGAAAACACCGCAAACAACCCCAGCCCCAGATCACGCGTCAACTCATGCAGATTCCACCCACCCCACACCTTCGGCCGCAGCACACCCCGCAACCGCTCCACCGACAACGACCCCACCAGACCGTCATCCAGCACACCCGCCGCATGCACCACACCCACCAACGGAAACTCCCGCGGAATCCCCGCCAGCACCCCCGCCAACGCTTCCCGATCCGCCACATCACACGCCACCACCTCAACCGACACCGCACCCAGCCCCACCAGCGAATCAACCAACTCCCTCACACCCGCACCACCACCGGACCGACTCACCAACACCAAACGCCGCGCACCCCACACCGACACCAGATGCCGCGCCAACACCCCACCCAGACCACCGGTGCCACCCGTCACCAGCACCGTCCCACCACTCACATCCACACCCGCAGCACCCACACCCGACGCCGACACCGGCACCGAGGCACGCACCAGACGCGGCACCCACACCGCACCACCACGCACCGCCACCTGCGGCTCCCCCACACCCACCACACGCCCCGCCAACCCCGGCGGAAACTCCCCGTCCTCCCCACCCTCCACATCCACCAACACCAACCGGCCAGGACTCTCCGCCTGCGCCGACCGCACCAAACCCGCTACCGCCGCACCCGCCACATCACCCACACCACCCCCGTCAACCGACACACCACCCCGCGTCAACACCACCAACCGCGAACCCGAAAAACGCTCCTGCCCCAACCACCACTGCACCCCCGCCAACACCCGCTCCAACAACCCCGACACACCCTCGGGCACCCCGGCCAACACATCCCCGAACGCCCGCAGCACCACCACATCAGGCACCCCCACCACAGCACCCGACACCACATCATCAAACCCAGCCACATCCACCACACCACCGGACACCCCACCCACCGCCGGCTGCCACTCCACCCGGAACAACGACTCGGGGTACTCGGCGCGGGTGCGGGTGAGCTGCTCCTCGCCGATCGGCCGTACGTCGAGCCGGTCCACGGACACCACCGGGCGCCCGGTGGTGTCCGCCACGTCGAGCGACACGGCGGCACCCGGGCCGAGCGGGCGCACCCGCACCCGCAACGCGGTGGCACCCGTGGCGAACAGTTCCACGCCCGACCAGGCGAACGGCAGGGCGGCCCGCTGTCCGGCACCGGTCAGTCCCACGGCGTGCAGCGCCGCGTCCAGCACCGCCGGGTGCACGCCGAACCTGTCGACGGCCACGCCGTCCGGCAGCGCGACCTCGGCGTACACGTCCTCGCCCAGCCGCCAGGCGGCGCGCAGGCCGCGGAAAACGGGACCGTAGGACAAGCCGCCTTGCGCGTAGCGCTCGTAGACGCCCTCGACGGTGACGGGCTCGGCGCCCGCCGGGGGCCAGGCCCCGAGGTCGAACCCGCCGGAGCCGCCGCGCGCCGCGGCGACCAGCGTGCCCGAGCCGTTGCGGATCCAGGGGGTCTCCGCAGTGGCGGCCTCGTCCCGTGAGTACACCCGTACCGAGCGGCGCCGGGCGTCGCCCTCGGGGACGCCCACGACGACCTGGACCTGGACCCCGCCGCGCTCGGGCAGCACCAGGGGCGCCTCCAGCGTCAGCTCTTCGAGCACCCCGCAGCCGACCCGGTCGCCGGCGCGGATCAGCAGGTCGACGAAGCCGGTGCCGGGGAAGAAGACCGAGCCGCCGACGACGTGGTCGGCGAGCCAGGGCTGGGTCTGTGCCGAGAGCCGCCCGGTGAAGAGGTGGCCCCCCTCGTCGGCGAGCGCCACGGCCGCGCCGAGGAGCGGGTGGTCGGTGGCGCCGAGGCCGATGGACTCCGGATCGCCCTGGCCGTCCTGCGTCTGCTCCCAGAAGCTCTGCCGCTGGAAGGCGTACGTGGGCAGGTCGACGGGTCGGGCCCCGGTGCCGTCGAACACGGCGGGCCAGGCGACCTCGCCGCCCGCGGCGTGCAGCCGGCCGAGGCCGGTGAGCAGGGCCCGTGCCTCCGGGCGTCCCTTGCGCAGCAGCGGCACGCACACGAAACGCGCCATGCGCTCGGGGCGCTCGACGCCCTCGGTCTCCTCCAGGCAGGTCTGTGCGAGGCCGGTCAGCACGCCGTCGGGGCCGACCTCGACGAACCGGGTCACGCCGCGGTCCACCGCGGTGCGCACGCCGTCGGCGAAGCGCACGGCGTGGATCACGTGCCGCAGCCAGTACTCGGCGGTGCGCAGATCCTCCCCCACCGCCACGTCGCCGGTCACGTTGGAGACGACGGTCAGCCGCGGTTCGCCGAAGGACAGCGCCTGGAGCACCTGCCGGAAGTCGTCCAGCACGGGCCGCATCAGTTCCGAGTGGAAGGCGTGCGACACGTTGAGGCGGGACGTCTTGCGACCCTCGGCCCGCAGCCGTTCGGCGACCTGCGTCACCGCCGCCTCGGGGCCCGAGAGGACGACCGCGCCGGGGCCGTTGACCGCGGCCAGGCCGGCTCCCGGCGCGTCGGCGAGCAGCGGCAGCACCTCGTCCTCGCTCGCCTGGACGGCGATCATGGCGCCGCCCGCGGGGAGCGCCTGCATGAGCCTGCCGCGCGCGGCGACCAAGGCGCAGGCGTCGGCCAGGGAGAGCACGCCCGCGACGTGCGCGGCGGCGATCTCGCCGATGGAGTGGCCCATGACGACGTCGGGCCGGACGCCCCAGGACTCCAGCAGCCGGAACAGGGCCACCTCTAGGGCGAACAGAGCCAGCTGGGCGTACTCGGTGCGGTCCAGCAGCGCGGCCTCGGCGGTGCCCTCGGTGGCGGACAGGACCTCGTCCAGGGGACGTTCGAGCAGTGCGTCGAGGTGCTCGCGGATCTCGTCCCAGGCCCGCCGGTAGGCGGGGTAGGTGTCGTACAGCTCGCGGCCCATGCCGGGGCGCTGGGCGCCCTGGCCGGTGAAGAGGAACGCGGTCTTGCCGCTGGTGCGGGTGGTGCCGTCGGCGGTGCCGTCGGCGACGGACGCGAGGCCCGCCAGCAGTTCGGCGGTGTCGGCGCCGAGGACGGTGGCGCGCCGTTCCAGCGCGCCGCGCCGGGTGGCCAGGGACCAGCCGATGTCCACGGGGCTCAGGGTGCCGTGCTCGGTGACGTACGCGGCGAGGCGTGCGGCCTGGGCGCGCAGTCCGTCCTCGCCGTGGCCGGAGACGACCCACGGCACCAGCGCGTCCCGCGCGGGGCCGTCGTCCGAGGAGGCGGCCCGCTCGTGGTCGTGCTCGGGCGACGCCTGCTCGATGATGACGTGGGCGTTGGTGCCGCTGATGCCGAAGGAGGAGATGCCCGCGCGGCGCGGCCGGCCGGCGTCCCAGGGGACCTCCTCGGTCAGCAGCCGCAGGGTGCCCGACGTCCAGTCGATGTGCCCGGACGGCTCGTCGACGTGCAGGGTCCTGGGCAGGACGCCGTGGCGCATGGCCATGATCATTTTGATGATGCCGGCGACGCCCGCGGCGCCCTGCGTGTGGCCGATGTTGGACTTGACCGAGCCGAGCCACAGCGGGCTGTCCGCGGGGCGGTCCTGGCCGTAGGCGGCGATGAGGGCCTGTGCCTCGATGGGGTCGCCCAGGACCGTTCCGGTGCCGTGCGCCTCGACGACGTCGACGTCGGCCGGGTTCAGCCGGGAGTTGGCGAGCGCCTGGCGGATGACGCGCTGCTGGGCGGGGCCGTTGGGCGCGGTGAGGCCGTTGCTGGCGCCGTCCTGGTTGACGGCCGAGCCGCGCACCACCGCGAGGACGGGGTGCCCGTTGCGCCGGGCGTCGGAGAGCCGCTCCAGGACGAGCACGCCGATGCCCTCGCCCCAGGCGGTGCCGTCGGCCCCGGCGGCGAACGCCCTGCAGCGGCCCTCGTGGGACAGGCCGCGCTGGCGGCTGAACTCCACGAAGGCGGCGGGCGAGGCCATGACGGTCACTCCACCCGCGAGGGCGAGGTCGCACTCGCCGGTGCGCAGTGCCTGGCCGGCGAGGTGCAGGGCCACGAGCGAGGAGGAGCAGGCGGTGTCCACCGTGACCGCGGGGCCTTCGAGGCCGTAGGTGTAGGCGATGCGGCCGGAGACGATGCTGCCGGAGCTGCTGCTGCCCGAGTAGTCGTGGTAGACGACACCGGCGAAGACACCGGTGGCGCTGCCCTTGAGGGTGGCCGGGTCGATGCCCGCGCGTTCGAACGCCTCCCAGGAGGTCTCCAGGAGGAGACGCTGCTGGGGGTCGGTGATCAGGGCCTCGTTGGGGCTGATGCCGAAGAACTCGGCGTCGAAGTCGGCGGCGTCGTGGAGGAAGCCGCCCTTGTCGACGTAGGTGGTGTCCGGGCGGGTGCCGGTGGGGTCGTAGAGCCGGTCGAGATTCCAGCCGCGGTTGCCGGGGAAGTCGGTGATGGCGTCCCTGCCGTCCAGCACCAGGTCCCACAGGTCTTCCGGCGACTCGACGCCGCCGGGGTAACGGCAGGACATGCCGACGACGACGATCGGATCGTCACCGACGAGGTCGGTGGCCGGCCGGAGCGCGGCCGCGGCCATGTCCCCGCCGACCTCGGCCAGCAGGAAGTCGGCGAGGTCGTCCGCGGTCGGGTAGTCGAAGACGAGGGTGGCGGGCAGCCGCAGGCCCGTCGCCGTGTTCAGCCCGTTGCGCAGTTCGACCGCGGTGAGGGAGTCGAAGCCCAGGTCGCCGAAGGCGCGGCCGGGCTCGATCGCCTCGGGGACCGCGTGGCCGAGCACCGTGGCCACCTGCCCCCGCACCAGGTCGAGGACGGCCTCCCTGCGCTCGGGTTCGGCAAGTGCGGCGAGGCGCTCGCCGAGCGAGCCGGCGGCAGCGGCCGCGGTACGCGAGGTGGCCCGGCGGCGGGCGGGCCGGCCGGTGAGGTGGTGGTAGAGGGGCGGCAGTTCCGTGCCCTGCGCCCGCAACGCGTCGACATCGAGACGCACCGGCACCACAGCCGCACCCGCACGCACCCCCACATCGAACAACCCCACCCCCTGCGCCACCGACAACGGCAGCACACCACCCCGCGCCATCCTCAACCGGTCACCCTCCGACAACCCACCACCCATCCCCCCCACACCCTCATCCCCCCACACACCCCACGCCAACGACACACCCGGCAAACCCTCCGCGACCCGCGCCTGCACCAACCCGTCCAAAAACGCATTGCCCGCCGCGTAATTCCCCTGCCCCGGCGCACCCAACACACCAGCCGCAGACGAAAACACCGCAAACAACCCCAGCCCCAGATCACGCGTCAACTCATGCAGATTCCACCCACCCCACACCTTCGGCCGCAGCACACCCCGCAACCGCTCCACCGACAACGACCCCACCAGACCGTCATCCAGCACACCCGCCGCATGCACCACACCCACCAACGGAAACTCCCGCGGAATCCCCGCCAGCACCCCCGCCAACGCTTCCCGATCCGCCACATCACACGCCACCACCTCAACCGACACCGCACCCAGCCCCACCAGCGAATCAACCAACTCCCTCACACCCGCACCACCACCGGACCGACTCACCAACACCAAACGCCGCGCACCCCACACCGACACCAGATGCCGCGCCAACACCCCACCCAGACCACCGGTGCCACCCGTCACCAGCACCGTCCCACCACTCACATCCACACCCGCAGCACCCACACCCGACGCCGACACCGGCACCGAGGCACGCACCAGACGCGGCACCCACACCGCACCACCACGCACCGCCACCTGCGGCTCCCCCACACCCACCACACGCCCCGCCAACCCCGGCGGAAACTCCCCGTCCTCCCCACCCTCCACATCCACCAACACCAACCGGCCAGGACTCTCCGCCTGCGCCGACCGCACCAAACCCGCTACCGCCGCACCCGCCACATCACCCACACCACCCCCGTCAACCGACACACCACCCCGCGTCAACACCACCAACCGCGAACCCGAAAAACGCTCCTGCCCCAACCACCACTGCACCCCCGCCAACACCCGCTCCAACAACCCCGACACACCCTCGGGCACCCCGGCCGACACATCCCCGAACGCCCGCAGCACCACCACATCAGGCACCCCCACCACAGCACCCGACACCACATCATCAAACCCAGCCACATCCACCACACCACCGGACACCCCACCCACCGCCGGCTGCCACTCCACCCGGAACAACGACTCGGGGAAGCGCACTCCACCGTCTCCGGTGAGTTCGGCGGCCGTGGCGGGGCGTACGGTCAGCGACTCCACCGAGGCGACGGCCTCGCCCGCGGCGTCGGCGACGGCCACCGTGAAGCTGTCGCCGCCCAGCGGCGAGAGCCGCACCCGCAGTGCGGACGCACCGGTGGCGTGCAGGGTGACGCCGCGCCACTGCGCGTGCAGCCGGGGGCGCGGGTCCTGCCCGGCGTCCGCGGCGGAGCCGGGCAGGGCCAGGCTCTGGAGCGCGGCGTCCAGGGCGGCGGGGTGCAGCCGGAACCGCTCGGCGTCCTTGGCGGCCCGCTCGGGCAGCGCGACCTCGGCGAACAGCTCGTCGTCCAGCCGCCAGGCGGCCTTGAGGCCCCGATAGGCGGTGCCGTACGTCAGTCCCGCCGCCGCGTAGCGCTCGTACGCGTCCTCGACCGGGACGGGGGTCGCCCCGGCGGGCGGCCACTCGGCGAGGGCGGAGGCGTCCGTCGCGGGACGCGCACCGGTGCCCAGCACACCGGTCGCGTGCCTCGTCCAGGAGGAGTCGCCCGCGGCGTCCTCGGCGCGCGAGAACACCCGCACCGCGCGGGTTCCCGTGTCGCCCTCCGGGGCGCCCACGGTGACCTGCACCTGCCGGCCGCCGCGCTCGGGCAGCACCAGGGGCGCCTCCAGCGTCAGCTCTTCGAGCACCCCGCAGCCGACCTGGTCACCGGCGCGGATGGCCAGCTCCACGAAGCCTGTCTCGGGGAACACGACGGTCCCGGCGACGGCACGGTCGGCGAGCCAGGCGTGGGTGGCGGTGGAGAGCCGCCCGGTGAACAGCGCGCCGTCGGAGTCCGCCAGCATCATGGCGGCGCCCAGCAGGGGGTGGTCGGCGGTGTCGAGCCCGGCCGACGCGACGTTGCCGGCGACCGCGGCGTTGTCGATCCAGTAGTGCTGTCGTTGGAAGGGGTAGGTGGGCAGGTCGACGTGGCGGGTGGGGGTGGTGTGCAGGGCGGTCCAGTCGACGGGGTGGCCGTGGGTCCACAGGTGGGCCAGGGCGGTGAGGGCTTCGGTGGGTTCGGGCCGGGTCCGGCGCAGCAGCGGGAGGCAGTGTGCGCCGTCCTGGGGCAGGGTGTCGGCGGCCATGGCGCTCAGTACGGCGTCGGGGCCCAGTTCCAGGAAGGTGGTGACGCCGTCGTCGGCCAGGGTGCGTACCGCGTCGCTGAAGCGGACGGTGTCGCGGACGTGGCCGACCCAGTACTCGGGGGTGACGGGGTCGGTGCTCTGTCCGGTGACGGTGGAGACGAAGGGGAGGGCGGGCTGGTGGAAGGCGAGGCCGCGTACCACGTTCTCGAACCGGGTGAGCATCGGTTCCATCAGCGGGGAGTGGAAGGCGTGGGAGACCTTCAGCCGGGAGGTCTTGCCGCCCTTGGCCCGTACCGCTGCCACGACCGCTTCCACCCGGGCCGCGGCACCGGAGACGACCACGGAGGCGGGGCCGTTGACGGCGGCGACGGCGGCATCGTCCGCCCCGGCCAGCAGGGCGCGCACCTCCTCCTCGCCGGCCTGCACCGCGGCCATCGTCCCGCCCGGGGGCAGGGCCTGCATCAGCCGGCCGCGCGCCGCGACCAAAGCGCAGGCGTCGGCCAGGGAGAACACGCCCGCCACGTGCGCGGCGCCGATCTCGCCGATGGAGTGGCCCATGACGACGTCGGGACGCACCCCCCAGGACTCCACCAGCCGGAACAGGGCCACCTCCAGGGCGAACAGAGCCGGCTGGGCGTACTCGGTACGCTCCAGCAACGCCGCCTCCCGCGACCCCTCCACCGCGAACAACACCTCCTTGAGGGGGATGTCGAGCTGGAGGTCGAGGTGTCCGCACACCTCGTCCAGGGCGTCGGCGAACACCGGGAACACCTCCGCCAGCCCGGCACCCATGCCGACACGCTGAGCCCCCTGACCGGTGAACAAGAACGCCAGCCGGCCGCCCGCCACCGTGCCCTCCACCACGCCCGGGGCGCTCGCGCCCGCCGCCAGGGCGCGCAGCCCCGCCAGCAGCTCCTCACGGTCCGTGGCGACGACCGCCGCGCGGCGGTCCAGCTGGGCACGCGTGGTCGCCAGCGCCACGGCCACGTCCACCGGGTCCGGGGCGCCCTCCCCCTCCAGCAAGTCCAGCACCCCCCTGGCCTGCGCACGCAGCGCCGCCGGGCTCGCGGCGGACACCGGGTAGAGCGCCGGGTCCGCGGGCTCCGGGCGCTCGGCGGCGTCCCGTGCGGGCTCTTCCTCGGGCGCCTGCTCCAGGATGACGTGGGCGTTGGTGCCGCTGATGCCGAAGGAGGAGATGCCCGCGCGGCGCGGCCGGCCGGCGTCCCAGGGGACCTCCTCGGTCAGCAGCCGGACGTGTCCCGCGGTCCAGTCCACCTTCGACGACGGCTCGTCCACGTGCAGGGTCCGCGGGAGCACCCCATGCCGCATCGCCATGACCATCTTGATGATGCCGGCGACCCCCGCGGCGGCCTGGGTGTGGCCCAGGTTCGACTTGACGGAGCCCAGCCACAGCGGCCGGTCGGCCGCGCGGTCGCGGCCGTAGGTGGCGATGAGGGCCTGCGCCTCGATCGGGTCGCCCAGAACCGTGCCGGTGCCGTGCGCCTCGACCACGTCCACCTGGTCGGCGGAGAGCTGTGCGCTGGCCAGAGCGTCCCAGATGACGCGCTGCTGGGAGGGGCCGTTGGGCGCGGTGAGGCCGTTGCTGGCGCCATCCTGGTTGACGGCCGAGCCGCGCACCACCGCGAGGACGGGATGCCCGTTGCGCCGGGCGTCGGAGAGCCGCTCCACCAGGAGCATGCCCACGCCCTCGGACCAGCCGGTGCCGTCCGCGGCCTCCGAGAACGCCTTGCAGCGGCCGTCGGCGGCGAGTCCGCGCTGCCGGCTGAAGGCGACGTAGGGGTCGGGGGTGGCCATCACGGTGGCGCCGCCCGCGAGCGCGAGGGTGCACTCGCCCTTGCGCAGGGCCTGCATGGCGAGGTGCAGCGCCACCAGCGACGAGGAGCAGGCGGTGTCGACCGTGACCGCGGGGCCTTCGAGGCCGAGGACGTAGGAGATGCGGCCGGAGAGCACGGCGGCGTTGCTGCCCGTGGCCAGGTACGCCTCGGCCTCCTCGGGCAGTTTCAGCTCGAAGTACGTCTGCCCGTTGGTACCGGTGAAGACGCCGACGCGGCCGCCGCGCAACGAGTCCGGTGCGATGCCGCCGCGCTCGAACGCCTCCCAGGCGGTCTCCAGCAGCAGGCGCTGCTGGGGGTCCATGCCCAGTGCCTCGCGGGGCGAGATGCCGAAGAAGGCGGGGTCGAACTGCCCGGCGTCGTAGAGGAATCCGCCCTTGCGGGCGTAGTCCGTGCCGTCGTCGAGGTTCCCGGCCGCGGCGGTCGCGGTCTCCCAGCCCCGGTCCTCGGGGAAGTCCCCGATGGCGTCCCCTCCCGCGGCGAGCAGCCGCCACAGCTCCTCGGGCGTCCGTACGCCGCCGGGGAGACGGCAGCTCATCGCGACGATGGCGATGGGCTCCTGCCCGGCATTCTCCATCTCCCGCAGCCGCTGCTTGGTGGCGTGCAGGTCCGCGGTCGTCCGCTTGAGGTAGTCGAGGAGCTTCGCTTCGTTCACGTTCGCCATCGGGGCCTCGCCATGTGTCGTCTCCCGGGCGCGGCGGCACGGGGAGGTTCGGGAAGAATGGGGTGGGGCTGGGGACTGGGCAGCGGGTCAGGAGAGTCCGAGCTCCTTGTCGAGGAAGTCGAAGACGTCCTCGGCCGACGCGTTGTCGAGGCGGCCGGCGACCGTGGCCGCGTCCGCCACCGCGGGGCCGTCCGGGCCCGCGGCCTTGCCGGTGCGGGCGTTGAGGCCGTCGACCAGTTCCTGGAGCCGGTGGCTGATGCGGCTGCGTTCGATCTCCTCGGCGGAGAGGGCCGCGGCCACGGACTCGATGCGCTCCAGCTCCGCGAGGACGGGCACGGCGGGGCCGGCCCCGTCCGGGCACAGCTCGCCGTGCAGGTGCGCGGCCAGGACGTCCGGGCTCGCGTAGTCGAAGAGCAGGGTGGCCGGGAGCTTCAGCCCGGTCACGGTGGTCAGGCGGTTGCGGAACTCGACCGCGGTGAGCGAGTCGAAGCCGAGTTCGCTGAAGGCGCGGTTCGACTGCACCGTGCCGGGGCCGTCGTAGGCGAGGACGAGCGCGATCTGCCCGCGCACCAGGTCGAGCACTTCGCGGCGCTGCTCGCTCTCGGGCAGCGCCGCCAGCCTGGCCACCAGGCCGGAGGCCGCCTCCGCGGTCCCGGCGGCGGTGCCGGGACCGGGCGTGGCGGCGGCGCGGACCTCGGGGAGGCCGGCGAGGAGCGCGCTCGGCCGGCTCGCGGTGAAGCCCTCCGCGAGCCGCGGCCAGTCGGCGTCGAGCACGCCGACGCACGGGATCCGTGCGTCGAGGGCGCGCTGGAGCGCCGTGAGGCACAGGTCGGCGTCCATCGGGGCGAGGCCGCGCCACCAGGAGCGGTCCTGGGACGCCTCCTCGCCTGCCATGCCGCCGCCGTCCCAGGGGCCCCAGGCCACCGAGGTGGCGGCCAGGCCGAGGGCCCGGCGGTGGTGGGCGAGGGCGTCGAGGTAGGCGTTGGCGGCGGCGTAGCTGCCCTGTCCCGCGCTGCCGAGCAGTCCGGCGACGGAGGAGAAGGTGACGAACGCGGTCAGGTCCATGTCCTTGGTGAGGTCGTGCAGGTGGCGTGCCGCCTCCGCCTTCGGGCGGCGCACGCCCTCGAGCCGGTCGGGGGTGATGGACTCCAGCACGCCGTCGTCCAGGACGCCCGCCGTGTGGATGACGGCGGTGAGCGGGTGTTCGGCGGGCAGGGTGTCGAGGAGCGCCGCGAGCTGGGAGCGGTCGGCGGCGTCGCAGGCGGCGACGGTGACGCGGGTGCCGAGCGCGGTCAGTTCGGCGGACAGTTCCCCGACGCCGGGCGCCTCGGGGCCGCGGCGGCTGGTGAGGACGAGGTGGTCGGCGCCGCGTCGGGCGAGCCAGCGGGCGACGTGGGCGCCGAGGGCGCCGGTCCCGCCGGTGACCAGGACGGTGCCGTGCGCAGTCCAGCCCGTACCGGCGCCCTCGATGCTGGTGTCGGCGGGGACGTGGGCGAGGCGGCGCCCGAAGGTGCCGGAGGCACGGATCGCGACCTGGTCCTCCGGCCCGGTGTCCGTCTCCCCGGCCGCGAGGGTGGAGACCAGGCGGGCCGCGGTGCGTTCGTCGGGTACCGGCGGCAGGTCGACCAGGCCGCCCCAGCGCTGCGGGTGCTCCAGGGCGACGACCCGGCCGAGGCCCCACACCTGGGCCTGCTCCGGATGGGGCAGCTCCTCGGCGCCGCTGACGGCGACGGCCCCGCTGGTCAGGCACCACAGGGGGGTGTCGGCGGCGCTGTCGCCCAGCGTCTGGGCGAGGGAGACGGTGGCGGTGAGGCCGTGCGCGCCGGCGGTGAGGGCGAGCAGCGAGACCACGGCGCGCACCGGCTCGCCGTCGCCGTGCGCGGTGCGCAGCCGGTCCCCGAGTGCGCGCCGGGCGTCGTCGGTGGCGGCCGGCCCTCCGGCGCCGCCGAGGCGGGCCAGTTCGCCGTCGTCGACGGTGACGCGGTGGGCCGTCGCCCCGCGGGCGGCCAGGGCCTCGCCGAGTGCGGTGGCCCAGCGGTCGGCGGCGGGCTCGTCGGGGGTGACGACGAGCCAGGCCCCGGTCGTGGCGGTGTCGGCGGCGGGCTCACCGAGGGCCTGCCAGTCGACGCGGTAGCTCCAGGCGTCGGCGGTGGCCTCCCGCACACGGCGGGAGCGCCAGGACGCGAGCAGGGGCAGTACGGCGTTCAGCGCGTCGCGCTCGGCGTCGCCCGCGTGCAACGCGTCGCCGAGGGCGGCGCCGTCGCTGTGCTCCACGGCGTGCCAGAAGGCGGTGTCGCCCGCGTCGGCGGGTGCCGCGCCGCCCCCTGCGCCGGGGGTGGCGCTGTCCTCGTCCCACCAGTAGCGCTGCCGCTGAAAGGGGTAGGTGGGCAGGTCCACCCGCCTGCCGCCCCAGTTCCCGGCAACCGCGGGCCAGGTGATGGGCGTGCCGCGTACGTGGAGTTCGGCGAGGGCGGTGAACAGGGCGGCCGGCTCGGGGCGGTCGGCGCGCAGCAGGGCGACGAAGGCGGTGTCCGGCCGGTCGGCGTCGGGGGTGACGCACTGCCGGGCGAGGGCGGTGAGGGTGGCGCCGGGGCCGAGTTCGACGAAGGTGCCGACGCCGTGTTCGAGGAGGGTGGTGATGCCGTCGGCGAAGCGGACCGTCTCGCGCACGTGCCGCACCCAGTAGTCGGCGGTGGTCAGTTCGCCTCCGGTGGCGAGCCTTCCGGTGAGGTTGGAGACGATCGGCAGGCGGGGCGCGTTCATCGGGATCGCCTCGACGGCCTTGCGGAAGTCCTCGAGCATCGGTTCCATGCGCGGCGAGTGGAAGGCGTGGCTGACGCGCAGCGGGGAGGTCTTGCGGCCCCGTTCGCGCAGGTGCTCGGCGGCGGCGAGAACGGCGTCCTCGGCACCGGAGAGGACCACGGCCGAGGGGCCGTTGACGGCGGCCACGCCGAGTTCGTCGCCCAGCAGCGGGAGGACTTCCCCCTCGGCCGCCTCGACGGCCACCATGGCGCCGCCGGCGGGCAGGTCCTGCATGAGCCGCCCGCGGGCGGCCACCAGGGCACAGGCGTCGGGAAGGGTGAACACGCCGGCGGCGTGGGCCGCGGCGATCTCTCCGATGGAGTGGCCGATCAGCAGGTCCGGGCGGACGCCCCAGCTTTCCAGCAGGCCGAACAGGGCGACCTCGACGGCGAACAGCGCGGCCTGGGCATGGCCGGTGCGGTTCAGCTCGGCCGCGTTCCGCTCCGACTGCGCCGCCCACATCACGTCGCGCGCGGGGATGGCGAGTTTGGGGTCGAGCTCGGCGGTGACGGCGTCGAAGGCGGCCGCGAACGCGGGCTGGGAGGCGTACAGCTCCCGTCCCATGCCGAGGCGCTGGGAGCCCTGGCCCGCGAACATGAAGGCGGTGCGGCCGCCGGGGCCCTGGGGGGTGCCGCGCACGACGCCGGTGCTCTCCTCGCCCGCGGCCAGCGCGTCGAGGCGGCGCAGCAGGCTCTCGCGGTCGTCCGCGACGACGACGGCCCGCCGGTCGAAGGCGGCCCGGGTGGTGGCCAGGGAGAAGGCCACGTCGGCCGCCGTGTCGTCCGTCCTCACGGTGAGCCGGGTGCGCAGCCGGGCCGCGGCGGCGCGCAGCGCGCGCTCGTCGCGCGCCGAGAGCAGGTGGGGCAGCGGGCCCCGGACGGCGGACGGCGCGGGCGCCCCGGCCGGCTCGGGGGGTGTCTCCTCGATGATGACGTGGGCGTTCGTGCCGCTCAGGCCGAAGGAGGAGACGCCCGCCCGGCGCGGTGCCTCGCTGTCCCAGGCGACCGGCTCGGTCAGCAGCCGGACGTGGCCCGCGCTCCAGTCGACCTGCGGCGTCGGCTCGTCGACGTGCAGGGTGCGCGGGAGCCTGCGGTGCCTGATGGCCTCGACCATCTTGATGACGCCGCCGACGCCGGCGGCGGCCTGCGCGTGCCCCATGTTCGACTTGACGGAGCCCAGCCACAGGGGGCGGTCCGCGGGCCGGTCCTGGCCGTAGGTGGCGATGAGGGCCTGCGCCTCGATCGGGTCGCCGAGCACGGTGCCGGTGCCGTGCGCCTCCACCACGTCGACGTCCCCCGTGGCGAGCTGGGCGTTGTGCAGGGCCTGGCGGATGACGCGCTGCTGGGCGGGGCCGTTGGGCGCGGTGAGGCCGTTGCTGGCGCCGTCCTGGTTGACGGCCGAGCCGCGCACCACCGCGAGGACGGGATGCCCGTTGCGCCGGGCGTCGGAGAGCCGCTCCACCAGCAGGACGCCCACGCCCTCGGCCCAGCCCGCGCCGTCGGCGGCACCGGCGAAGGACTTGCAGCGGCCGTCGGGGGCGAGTCCGCGCTGCTTGCTGAACTCCACGAACATGCCCGGGCCCGCCATGACGGTCACCCCGCCGGCGAGGGCGAGCGAGCACTCCCCGTCGCGCAGCGCCTGGGCCGCGAGGTGCAGCGCCACCAGCGACGACGAGCACGCGGTGTCCACCGTCACCGCCGGGCCCTCGAAGCCGAAGGTGTAGGCGACCCGCCCCGACACCAGACTGCCCGCGGTGCTGCCGCCGGCGTAGTCGTGGTACATCAGCCCGGCGAACACGCCGGTCCTGCTGCCCCTGAGGGTGGCCGGGTCGATGCCCGCCCGTTCGAAGGTCTCCCAGGTGGTCTCCAGGAGCAGCCGCTGCTGGGGATCGGTCTCCGGGGCCTCCCGGGGGCTCAGGCCGAAGAACGCCGGGTCGAAGTCGGCCGCGTCGTACAGGAAGCCGCCCTCGCGGACGTAGCTGCGGCCCGTGCGTCCGGGCACCGGGTCGTAGAGGGTGTCCATGTCCCACCCGCGGTCGGCCGGGAACTGCCCGACCACGTCGATGCCCTCGTCGACGACGCGCCACAGGTCCTCGGGGGAGGTCACCCCGCCCGGATAGCGGCAGCCCATCGCGACGATGGCGATCGGCTCGTGCCGGCCGTCCTCCACCTCGCGCAGACGGCGGCGGGTCTCGTGCAGGTCCGCCGTCGCGCGCCGCAGGTACTCGCGCAGTTTCTGGTCGTTCGCCATCGTGTCTGAACCAATCTGGGGTCGGTCGGAGCCGGATGGGGCTGCGGGCGGGGGCCCGGGATGACAGGAGTGCGGGGGCGCGGGAAGCCGGGGCCGGGGCGCCGCGGTGTCGTGGGCCGGGGCGGGCCATGGCGCCCGGACCGGTTCCGGTCCGCCCCTTGAGGCCCGTCCTCCGCTACGGCAGTCCGACCTCGCCGTCCAGCGCGGCGAACAGCTCGTCGTCGGTGGCCGACTCGAAGTCGGGGCGGACCCCGGCGCTCAGCGCCGGGCCGTGCCGGTCCCGCCACTTGCGCAGCAGCGTCTCCAGACGGGCCGTGACCGCGGCGTGGTCCGGCTCGTGCCCATCGTCGCTCGGTGGCGAGGCGAGCAGCGCCGACTCCAGGCGGTCGATCTCGGCGAACAGCGGCTGTCCCTGGGACAGCGCGGGCGCCAGCTCGGTCGCCAGGTGCGCGGCCAGCGCGGCCGGGGTCGGGAAGTCGAAGACCAGGGTCGCGGGCAGCCGGAGACCGGTGGCCGCGTTGAGCAGGTTGCGCAGGTCGACGGCGGCCAGCGAGTCGAAACCGACGTCCTTGAACGGTTTGCCGGGCTCGATGAGTTCGCCGCTGTAGTGGCCGAGCACCGCCGCCGCGTTCTCCCGTACGAGGTCGAGGAGGCGCAGGGTGCGGTCGGTGGCCTCCATCATGGACAGCGCCTCCGCGGCGGACGCGGGCGCCGGGGCCGGGGCGGCCCGCCGCACCGGGGTGCGCACCAGCGTCCGCAGCAGCGCCGGCACCGGACCGCCCGGCGAGCCGATCACCGTCATGTCCACGCCGACCGGCACCAGCACCGGGGCGTCCACCGCCAGCGACGCGTCCAGTAGGTCGAGTGCGGAGCCGGTGACGAGCGGGCGCAGGCCCATGCGCCGCATCCGCCGCAGGTCGGCCTCGCCCAGTTCGCCCGCCATGCCCGAGGTCTCGGACCACAGGCCCCAGGCGAGTGAGAGGCCCGGCAGTCCCTCGGCCCTGCGGTGGCGCGCGAGGGCGTCGAGGAAGACGTTGGAGGCGCTGTAGTTGGCCTGCCCCGCGCCGAGTAAGTAGCCGGCCGCCGAGGAGAACAGCACGAAGGCCGCCAAGTCCTGATGGCGCGTCAGTTCGTGCAGGTGCCAGGCGGCGTCGGCCTTGGGCCGCATGACCGTGTCCAGACTCCGCGCGGTCTGGGTCCCGATCAGGCCGTTGTCGGCGACGCCGGCCGTGTGGACGACGGCGGTGAGCGGTCGGTCGGCCGGGATCTCGCCGAGCAGCTTCTCCACCGCGGCGCGGTCCGCCACGTCGCAGGCCACGAGGCGCGCCCGAGCACCCGACGCGGCCAGCTCGGAGCGGAGTTCCGCCGCGCCGGGCGCGTTCTCGCCGCGGCGGCTGACCAGCAGCAGGTGGCGGACACCGTGACGGTCGGCCAGGTGCCGGGCGACCGCGGCGCCGAGGCCGCCGGTGCCGCCCGTGATGAGTACGGTGCCCCGCGGGTCCAGGCGCGCCGCGTGCAGCGAGCCGGCGGGGGCCTGCCGCTCCTCGACCAACCGGGGCTCCCACAGGGCGCCGTCGCGCAGGGCGAGTTCGGTGCCGGTAGCGGTGGCGGCCGCGCGCAGCCGTTCCTGGGAGGAGGTGGTGCCGTCCCAGTCGAGGAGCAGGATGCGGGCCTCCAGTCGCTCGCTCTGTGCCGAGCGCACCAGGCCCGCGAGCGGGGCGCGGGCCAGGTCCACGACGGCGCCGCGCGCCGGCTCCGGCCCGGTGACCCCGCGGGTGAGGACGGTGAGGCGGGAGTCGGCGAACCTCGGGTCCGCGAGCCAGCCCTGCACGGTCTCCAGCACCCGGGTGGTCGCGGCGCGCATCCGGTCGAGCAGCCCGTCCGCCCCGTCGTCCGCCGAGCCGGCGGCGCAGACGAGGACCACGTGGTCCGGCGCGGGACCCGCGAGGGCGCTGAGCGCCGTCAGGTCGGCGTAGACCGGGACGTTGTCGCCGAAGGCCGCGGCGATCCCCGCGTCGGCGTCCGTGCCGATCAGCGCCCAGTCACCGGCCGGCTCCTCGGCCGCGGGCCACTGGGCCCGCTCGCTCCAGGTGGGCCGCAGGAGTACGTCGGTCCCGTCCCCGGTGCCGCCCGCCGTCAACTGTTCGGCGCCGACGGCCCGCGCGGCCAGCGAGCGTATCGACATCACCGGGACGCCGGTCGCGTCCGCGGCGAGCACCGACGCCTCGTCGGGGCCGCGGGAGGTCACCCGTACCCGCAGCGCGGTGGCGCCCGCGGCGTGCGCCGTCACCCCGCTCCAGGCGAAGGGCAGCCGGGGTCCCACGGCATCCGCCCGGCTGTCGCCCTCGGCGAAGAGGTTGGCGTGGAGGGCGGCGTCGAGGAGGGCGGGGTGGAGGCCGAAGGCGTCGGCGTCGTGGTGTGCTTGGTCGGGGAGGGTGACTTCGGCGTAGAGGTGGTCGCCGTCGCTCCAGGCGGCGGTGAGGCCTTGGAAGGTGGGGCCGTAGTGGTAGCCCTGGTCGGCCAGGGTCTCGTAGGTGTGGTGCAGGGGGATGGGTTCGGCGCCCGGGGGTGGCCAGGTGGTGAGGTCGTCGTCGGGGTCGTGGTGGGTGGGCTGGGGGGTGAGGGTGCCTTCGGCGTGCTGGGTCCAGGGGGCGTGGGGGGTGTGGGGGCGGGTGTGGATGGTGAGGGCGCGGCGTCGTTGGTCGTCGGGGGCGCCGACGGTGACCTGGAGGTCGAGGCTGTGGTCCGCCGGGAGGATCAGGGGTGTTTGGAGTGTCAGTTCTTCCAGGTGGGGGGTGCCGGTGTGGTCGCCGGCGTGGATGGCGAGTTCGACCAGTGCGGTTCCGGGCAGCAGGACGGTGCCCATGATGCGGTGGTCGGCCAGCCAGGGGTGGGTGGTCGTGTTCAGGGAGCCGGTGAGGATGGTCTCCTCGGCTCCGGCACGGTGCAGCACGGCCCCCAGCAGGGGGTGGTGCGTGGCGGTCTGGCCGAGTGCGGTGGCGTCCGCGGGGCCGCCGGGGGCTTCCTCCAGCCAGTAGTGCTGTCGTTGGAAGGGGTAGGTGGGCAGGTCGATGTGGCGGGTGGGGGTGGTGTGCAGGGCGGTCCAGTCGACGGGGTGGCCGTGGGTCCACAGGTGGGCCAGGGCGGTGAGGGCCTCGGTGGGTTCGGGCCGGGTCCGGCGCAGCAGCGGGAGGCAGTGTGCGCCGTCCTGGGGCAGGGTGTCGGCGGCCATGGCGCTCAGTACGGCGTCGGGGCCCAGTTCCAGGAAGGTGGTGACGCCGTCGTCGGCCAGGGTGCGTACCGCGTCGCTGAAGCGGACGGTGTCGCGGACGTGGCCGACCCAGTACTCGGGTGAGGTGACCTCGCCGGTCGTGATGGTGCGTCCGGTCACCGTCGACACCAGCGGGATGCGCGGCTCGGCGTACCGCAGCACCTGGGCGACCTGCCGGAACTGGGTGAGCATCGGTTCCATCAGCGGGGAGTGGAAGGCGTGGGAGACCTTCAGCCGGGAGGTCTTACCGCCCTTGGCCCGTACCGCTGCCACGACCGCTTCCACCCGGGCCGCGGCACCGGAGACGACCACGGAGGCGGGGCCGTTGACGGCGGCGACGGCGGCGTCGTCCGCCCCGGCCAGCAGGGCGCGCACCTCCTCCTCGCCGGCCTGCACCGCGGCCATCGTCCCGCCCGGGGGCAGGGCCTGCATCAGCCGGCCGCGCGCCGCGACCAAAGCGCAGGCGTCGGCCAGGGAGAACACGCCCGCCACGTGCGCGGCGCCGATCTCGCCGATGGAGTGGCCCATGACGACGTCGGGACGCACCCCCCAGGACTCCACCAGCCGGAACAGGGCCACCTCCAGGGCGAACAGCGCCGGCTGGGCGTACTCGGTACGCTCCAGCAACGCCGCCTCCCGCGACCCCTCCACCGCGAACAACACCTCCCTTAGCGGACGCGGAAGCAGCGGATCCAGATGGACACACACCTCGTCCAGGGCGTCGGCGAACACCGGGAACACCTCCGCCAGCCCGGCGCCCATGCCGACACGCTGAGCCCCCTGACCGGTGAACAAGAACGCCAGCCGGCCCTCGGTGACGGTTCCCCGGACGACGCCCGCCGCGTTCCCGCCCGCCGCGATCGCGCGCAGTCCGGTGAGCAGCTCCTCGCGGTCCGGGCCAACGGCCACCGCGCGGCGCTCGAACTGCGCCCGGGTGGTGGCGAGCGCCGCGGCCACGTCCACCGGATCCGGGGCGTCCTCCTCCTCCAGCAGCTCCACCAGGGCCTGGGCCTGCGCCTTCAGCGCGTCGGCCGTACGGGCGCTCACCACCAGGGGCGGTGTCCGGAGGCAGGCCTCCGGGTGCGCGGGGAGCTCGTCGGGCCGGGGGGCCTCCTCGATGATGACGTGGGCGTTGGTGCCGCTGATCCCGAAGGAGGACACCCCCGCGCGCCTGGGCCGCTCGCTCCGCCACGGCCTGGCCTCGGTCAGCAGCTCCACCCGCCCCGCCGACCAGTCGACCTTCTTCGAGGGCTCGTCCACGTGCAGGGTCTTGGGAAGCACCCCGTGCCGCATCGCCATGATCATCTTGATGATGCCGGCGACGCCCGCGGCGGCCTGAGTGTGCCCCAGGTTCGACTTGACGGAGCCCAGCCACAGGGGGCGGTCGGCCGCGCGGTCCTGGCCGTAGGCGGCGATGAGGGCCTGCGCCTCGATCGGGTCGCCCAGAACCGTGCCGGTGCCGTGCGCCTCCACCACGTCCACGTCACCGGGCCGCAGCCCCGCGTTCGCCAGCGCGGCACGGATGACGCGCTGCTGGGAGGGGCCGTTGGGCGCCGTGAGGCTGCTGCTGGCGCCGTCCTGGTTCACGGCGCTGCCGCGCACCAGGGCGAGCACCCGGTGGCCGTTGCGCCGGGCGTCGGAGAGCCGCTCGACCACCAGCACGCCGACGCCCTCGCCCCAGCCGGTGCCGTCCGCGGCCTCGGCGAAGGCCTTGCACCGGCCGTCGGCCGCGAGCCCGCGCTGCCGGCTGAACTCGGTGAAGGTGTCGGGCACCGACATGACGGTGACTCCGCCGGCGAGGGCGAGCGAGCACTCGCCGCTCCGCAGCGCCTGGATCGCCCAGTGCAGTGCCACCAGGGACGACGAGCAGGCGGTGTCCACCGTCACCGCCGGGCCTTCGAGGCCGAGGGTGTACGAGACGCGGCCGGAGACCACGCTGCCGGAGTTGCCGTTGCCTATGTAGCCGTCCACCTCGCCGGGAATGGTGGTCAGGCGCGAGGCGTAGTCGTGGTACATGACGCCGGAGAAGACGCCGGTGCGGCTGCCGCGCAGGGCGTGGGGGTCGAGTCCGGCGCGCTCCAGGGCCTCCCAGGACGCCTCCAGCAGAAGGCGCTGCTGCGGGTCCATCGCCAGCGCCTCGCGGGGGCCGATGCCGAAGAACTCGGCGTCGAACGCGGTCGCGTCGCGCAGGAAACCGCCCTCGCGGGCGTACGTCTTTCCCGGCTTGTCGGGATCGGGGTCGTACAGCCGCTCGATGTCCCAGCCGCGTTCGGCGGGGAATTCACCGATGCCGTCCCGGCCCTCCGCCAGCAGTCGCCACAACCCGTCGGGGGACGTGATCCCGCCGGGATAGCGGCAGCTCATGCCGACGATCGCGATGGGTTCGTGGTCCCTGCGTTCGGCCTCGCGCAATTGGCGGCGCGCTTCCCGAAGGTCGGCCGTTGCCCGCTTGAGGTAGTCGAGAAGCTTTTTCTCGCTTTCCACCCAGGAACCCCCTGAACCCGTTCGGAATGTCCCTCCGAACGCTACGGGGAACCCGGCGCCGCAGACCACCCATAGACCCCCCTAGCTCCCCCTACCGGTGCCCTCGGAGCGGTCGCCCCCACGTGGGCGCGCAGGAGCCGCCGCGGATTACCTGGGGGTGTAACACAGAATTAACGAGGGAGCGGCCCCGATGTCATCGCCGTTCGCTGCGAATCCCTTTCGCAGAAGATCCGGACCCATACCGGATAAGGGCTCGTAGGGGCTGCTAGGGGTCTTCCCGGCCGTACACGCTGCTATAGCGTTCCCAGCGTCCAGACTGCAAAACACCGACACCGGGCTGGGGGAACATGTCGTCGACACCGTCTGTTAAGGGAACCGTCCCTTTCGGCGATTACGAGACGTGGTACCGCGTCACCGGTGACCTGCGCCGCGGGCTGCCACCCGTCGTCGTCCTGCACGGCGGCCCCGGCAGCACGCACGACTACCTGCTGAGCATGACGGCGCTCGCGGACGCCGGCTGGCCGGTCGTCCACTACGACCAGCTCGGCAACGGCGGCTCGACCCGGCTCCCGGACAAGGGGACGGACTTCTGGACCGTGGAGCTCTTCCGCGACGAGCTGGACAACCTGCTCCGGCACCTGGAAATCCGGAACGACTACATCCTGTTCGGGCAGTCCTGGGGCGGGATGCTGGCCGCCTCCCACGCCGGGGACCGCCCGGCGGGGCTGCGGGGCCTGGTGATCGCCAACTCGCCCGCGTCGATGCCGCTGTGGCTCCAGGAGATGAAGGTCCTCAGGGAACGGCTGCCGGCCGATGTGCAGGCGACGCTGGTGCGGCACGAGGCCGCCGGCACCACGGACACCGCGGAGTACTTCGCGGCCATGCGGGTCTTCTACGACCGGCATGTGTGCCGCGTCCTTCCGTGGCCGCGGGACTACCTGGCCACCTTCATGGAGATCAATGACGATCCGACCGTCTACCACGCCATGAACGGGCCCAATGAATTCCATGTCATCGGAACCCTGAAGGACTGGTCTGTCGAAGACGTCCTTCCGCGCATCGGGGTTCCCACGCTGTTGTTGAGCGGACGCCACGACGAGGCCACTCCGGCCACCGTGCAACCGTACTTCGACGGCATCGCCACGGCCCGCTGGGAAATATTCGAGAACTCGAGCCACATGCCGCACCTCGAAGAGCCGGAACGCTTCTTTCCGGTACTGATCGAATTCCTCCGCGAAATACAGAGCGCAGAGAACAAGCAGACCCGTTGATTCAGAAGAAGGGGCACGCGGTGACCGTCACACGCGAGGTTCGCGCTTATCCGTTCAGCGAACCGAACCGGCTCGATCTCCACCCGATGTACGCCAAGCTGCGGGCGGAGGAGCCGCTGAGCCGGGTGCAGCTCCCGATCGGCGAACCCGCCTGGCTGGCCACGCGCTACCACGACGTGCGCACGGTGCTCGCCGACCCGCGGTTCAGCCGGGCCATGGCCAGGACGCGCGACCAACCGCGCACGCACGCCATCGAGGACCTGGACGACGGCCTGATCGGCATGGACGGATCGGACCACGCGCGGCTGCGGAAACTGGTCGTCAAGGCGTTCACGACCCGCCGGGTGGAGCTGATGCGCTCCGATACCCGGCGGATCGTGGAGGGCCTCGCCGACGCCATGGCCGAACAGGGCGGCCCGTTCGAGGTCGTGGACAACCTCGCCATCACCGTGCCGGTGACCGTGATCTCGGAGATGCTGGGCGTGCCGCAGGCCGACCGCGCGAAGCTGCGCGGCTGGTCGGAGGCGATGGTGTCCACGACGGCGCTGCCGTACGAGGAGGTCGAGAGAAACGCCAAGGAGCTGTTCGAGTACGTCAGCTCGCTGGTCGCGGAACGGCGCCGCAACCCCACCGACGACCTGCTCGGCGCGCTGGTGAAGACCCGCGACGAGGACGGCGACCGGCTCAGCGAGCAGGAGCTGGTCATGAGTGTGACCGGTGGGCTGCTCGTCACCGGCACCGAGACCACCTCCTCGCAGATACCCAACTTCCTCTACGCCCTGCTGACCCACCGCGACCAGTGGCGACTGCTCTGCGAGAACCCGCAGCTGGTGCCACGGGCGGTCGAGGAGCTGCTGCGCTGGATCCCGCTGAACTACTCGGCGATGTTCGCCCGGTACGCGCTGGAGGACGTGCAGTTCGGCGACGTGACGGTGAGGAAGGGCGAGCCGGTGCTGGGCTCGGTGGCCGCCGCCAACCGGGACCCCGAGATCTTCGACAACCCCGACGAACTGGACCTGACCCGCGAGCACAACCCGCACATCGGCTTCGGCCACGGCCCGCACCACTGCCTGGGCGCGCAGCTCGCCCGGATGGAGCTGCAGAGCGTGCTGAGCGTGCTCGTCGAGCGTTTCCCCACCCTGGACTTCGCCGACGGCGCCGACGGCGTCGTGTGGAAGCAGGGAGTGCTGGTACGGGGCATGAAGAGTCTGCGAGTGGCGTGGTGAGCGGCTGGTCCGTCGCCGTCGACAGGACGGCCTGCATCGGTGCCTCGGTCTGCGCCAACTACGCTCCGGCCCTCTTCGAACTCCAGGCGGGCAAGTCCTCGCCGCGGGTGGCGACCACCGAGCCGGACGACGCGGTGCTCGACGCCGCGGAGACCTGCCCGGCGGCCGCGATCACGGTGCGCGACGCCGGCACCGGCGCGCTGCTCGCCCCCGAGGAGTAGGCCATGACCACCGAAGCCCGCACCGCAACCGCGATGATCTTCCCTGGTATGGGGCCGACCCCCTTCTCGGAGGTGGGCAGGTTCATGGTCGTCAACCCCTTCGCACGGAAGCTGGTCGCCGAGGCCGACAAGGTGCTGGGGTACTCGCTCCTTGACCGCTACCGGCAGACCGAGGGCGACTACAGCGAGTACGCCCAGGTCGCCTTCATGCTCAACTCCCTCGCGCTGGCCCGGTGGGCGGAGCACACCCTGGGCGTCGAGGCCGCGCTGTGCGCCGGGCCGAGCTTCGGCGAGAAGCCCGCGGCGGCCTACTGCGGCGCGCTGGACCTCCCCGACGCGGTCCTGGCCACGGCCCGGTTCGCCCGGCTGCTCGACGACTACTTCAGCACCGAGTTCAAGGACCTGGTCACCCTCTCGTTCGTCCGGGTGCCCGAGGAGAAGTTGCGCGAGGCGCTCGCGGAGCTCGACGAGCGCGAGGAGGTCTATGAGATCTCCAGCTACATCGACGACGACTTCTTCATGCTGACGCTGCGCGAGCACAACCTCGCCCGGCTGGAGCCCCGGCTGCGTTCGCTGGGCGGCCTGCCGCTGTACTCGATGCGGCCCCCCATGCACTGCTCCCTCTTCGGGGGATTGCGCGAGCGCGCCGAGACGGAGGTCTTCGGGGCGCTCGACTACGCGGCACCGCGTGTTCCGGTCGTCTCCGACCAGGACGGTTCGCTGATCACCACCGGCGAGGGGGTGCGCGCCATGCTGCTGGACAGCTGCGTGCTCCCGATGCGGTGGCCCGCCGTCGTCGACGCGCTGCGCGAGGCCGGCGTCGGCACCGTGTGCGTGGCGGGACACGACCGGCTCTTCGGCCGGGTGCCGCGCACGACGGCCAGTTTCGAGGTCGTGCCGGCCACCCCGCGCTTGGCGCTCCAGCCGCGGCCGGCCCGCTCCTGACCACCTCCGCCCCGCTCACCCCTTCCGAAAGGCGACTGACCATGTGGGACACGAAGTTCGAGGACCTGCTGCGCGGTTTCCTGCCGTTCCTCGGCGCCGACGAACCGCTCACCGAGGACACCGGCCTGCGCGACCTGGGGCTCGACTCGCTCGGCATCGTCGAGCTGCTCGCCACCCTGGAGAACGAGTACGGCGTCCGCTTCCACGACGACGCGCTCGGCAAGGAGACGTTCGAAACCCCCGGCGTGCTGTGGAAGGTGCTGTCCGGGCTCCGCACCGAGCAGGCCGCCTGAGCCCGCGTCCCCCGGGGGCGGTGAGCGACGAGCAGTGGGCATCGAAGGAGGAGCGGTGGACTCGGCCATGGGATCGGCGCTGCACGAGCGCTTCGTCCGCGGGGTCCGCCTCGCGCCGCACAACGACGCGGTGCGGGTCGGAACCGAGTCGGTCACCTACGAACAGGCGCACGAGCGGGCACTGGTCTGGGCCGGCGCGCTGCTGCGGGCGGTGCGCAAGCCGCCCGGCACCGTGGCCGTCCTGGCGGCGAAGGGGATCGACGCGTACGTCGGCATCCTCGCCGGTCTGTACGCGGGCGCCACGGTGGTGCCGCTGCAGCCGGGCTTCCCTCCGGCACGGACGCGGCGCATGATGCGCTCCGCGCAGGTGTCCGCGGTCGTCGCGGACGCCGCGGGCTGGGCGCAGCTGCCCGAGCTGATGGCGCCGGGCCCCGACGGCGAACCACCGCTGGGCCCGGACAGCCTCGACGGGCCGCTGCCCGTCCTCGCGCCCGACGGCCCGTCCGGCACGCATCCGGGGGTGGAGCGGATCCTGCCCGGGGCCGCGGGCGCCCTGGTCGCACCGCGCCCGGTGCGGGCGGCGGACACGGCGTACGTACTGTTCACCTCGGGGTCCACGGGCCGGCCCAAGGGAGTGCCGATCAGCCACGGCAGCGCGGCGCACTACTTCCGGCTCCAGGACGAGCGGTACGACTTCACCCCGGACGACGTCTTCTCGCAGACGTTCGACCTCAACTTCGACTGCGCCATGTTCGACCTGTTCTGCGCCTGGGGCGCCGGGGCCACCGCCCTGTGGGTGCCGCCCGGCGCGTACCGGGAGTTGCCGGCATTCGCGGCCGGGAACCGGATGACGGTGTGGTTCTCCACGCCCAGCGCGATCCCGCTGGTGCGCCGCCTCGGCGGGCTCGCCCCGGGCTCGTTGCCCGGTTTGCGCTGGAGCTTCTTCGCGGGTGAGGCGCTCACCTGCCGGGACGCGGCGGACTGGCAGACGGCCGCGTCCGGCTCGGCGCTGGAGAACCTGTACGGGCCCACCGAACTGACGATCACGATCGCCGCGCACCGCTGGGAGGGGCACTCCGCCCGGATCGCGGTCAACGGCGTGGTGCCGATCGGCCACGTCAACGGGGGCCACGAGCACCTCCTGCTCGGCGCGGACGGCCGTCCCGCGGCGGACGAGGGCGAACTGTGCGTGACGGGGCCGCAGACGACACGCGGCTATCTGGACGCCGCGGACGACGCCGGCCGGTTCCTGGAGCACGACGCGCGCACCTGGTACCGCACCGGCGACCGGGTCCGCAGGATCGGCGACAGCGGTGAACTGGCCTACCTGGGACGGCTCGACTCCCAAGTGCAGATCGCCGGCTGGCGCGTGGAACTGCCGGAGGTCGACCACGCGCTGCGCGGCTGCGCGGGCGTCACGGAGGCGGTCACGGTCGACGTGGCCGGTGCCTCCGGCACCGAACTCGTCGTGTTCTACACCGGCCGGGAGGTGCCCGCCGCCGTCTTCGCCCGGCAGCTCCGCGAGGTTCTGCCGATGGGCATGACGCCGCGGCACTACTGGCACCTGGACGAGTTCCCGCTCAACTCCAACCGGAAGACCGACCGCGGCGCGTTGCGGGCGCGCGCCGCCGAGCGGCTGGGTGCCGCCCGCGAGAGCACCGCCGGCGAGGGCGCCGGCAACACCAGCGAGACCACTGGCGGCAGCAGCACGCCGACGATCTGACAGGAGACCAGCGTTGGACAGCACCTCCGGCACGACGCACGGGGACCCCGTGCCCGGCCACCGGCATGACGGCCTGGTCCACCACCTGCTGGACGAGGCGGTGGCGTCCGTGCCGTCCTCGGTGGCGGTCAGCGACGCCGACGGACGGTGGAGCTACGCCCGTCTCGACGAGTACAGCCGCGCCTTCGCCGACTGGCTCGCGGCACAGGGCCTCGGTCCGGGTGACCGGCTGGTCGTCCAGCTCCCCACCAACCGGGAACTGGCCGCCTTGTTCTACGGGGCGTCCCGCCGCGGCGTCGTGTTCGTGCCGCTCAACCCGAACATGAAGGAGTTCCACCTGCGTTCGGTGCTGGGGAACGCGGAACCGGCGCTCGTCGTCTGCGCCGAGGGCCGGCAGGAGTCGTTCGAGGGCATCACCGACGTGCCGGTGCACCCCTTCGGCGGGGTGTGGGGCGAGGTGGAGAAGATCGCCGCGCGGGGCCCTCGCCCCGGCTCGGCCGTCGACGTGGCGTCCGATGCGCCGGCGGTCCTCGTCTACACCTCCGGCAGCACCGCGGCGCCGAAGGCGGTCGTCTGCCCGCACGCGCAGATCACCTTCGCCACCCGCGCCATGGTCCAGGTGCTCGGCTACCGGCCCGACGACGTGGTGTTCTGCCGCTTCCCGATGTCCTGGGACTACGGCCTGTACAAGGTGTTGATGTGCGCGGTCGGCCGCAGTGAGATCAGGCTCGCCGACGGCGAGTCCGACCTGCGGCTGCTGACCGCCATCCGGGACAGCGGGGCGACGATCGTGCCCATCGTGCCGTCGCTCGCCACCATGATCGCCACGTTGGCGCGCCGCCTCGAGGGGCCCGCGCCGCGGGTGCGGATGTTCACCAACACCGGTGCCGCGCTGCCCCAGTCGACGATCGACACGCTGCGCGAGGCGTTCCCCGGAGTGCGGGTGGTGCGGCAGTTCGGCCAGACCGAGTGCAAGCGCGTCTCCATCATGCCGCCACAGGAGGACCGCGAGCGGCCCGGCTCGGTGGGCCTGCCGCTGCCCGGCACCCGGGTGCTCGTCCTGGGCGAGGACGGGGAGCCGGTGCCCGCGGGCGACCTGGGCGAGATCGTCGTCGTCGGCCCGCACGTGATGCCCGGCTACTGGCGCAACCCCGAGATGAGCGCCCGCGCGTTCCGCCGCCACGAACCCACCGGCGAACTGCGCCTGCACACCGGCGACTACGGCCGCCGCGACGAGGACGGCTACCTGTACTTCCAGGGCCGCCGCGACGACATGTTCAAACGCAAGGGCATCCGGATGAGCACCATCGAGATCGAGTCCGCCGCCATGGACATCCCCGGGGTGCGCCAGGCCGCGGCGCTGCCGCCCACCGAGCGGCACGACCTGGCGCTGTTCGTGGAGTCGGAGCTGGCCCCGCCGGTGGTCCTGCGGGAGCTGGCGGCCCGCCTCGAACCGCAGAAGGTGCCCGCGGTCTGCCGCGTGCTCGGCGAGTTCCCCCTGACCCTGCACGGCAAGAGCGAGAAGAAGCAGCTCGCCGAGTTGCTCGACGGGAGCGAGAAGTGACCCGGTACACCGAACTGGCCGCGCGGTACGGCACCCCGCTGTACGTGTACGACCTGGACCGGGTCGCGGCGGCACGGCAGGATCTGCTGGACGCCCTGCCCGAACCCTTCAGTCTCTTCAGCGCCGTCAAGGCCAACCCGCACCCCGAGGTGCTGCGGGTGCTGGCGACCGGCGACGGGCGGGTGTGCCGCGCCGAGATCAGTTCGGTCGGGGAGCTGGCGGCCGCCCTGGAGGCCGGCTTCGACCCGGCCGGGATGCTGTACACGGGACCCGGCAAGACCGACGGCGAGCTGCGCGACGCCCTCGGCGCCGGGGTCCGGCTGTTCTCCGTGGAGTCGCTGACGGATCTGGAGCACGTGGGCGCGGCCGCTGTGGCGCAGGGTGTCGAGGCCGACTGTCTGCTGCGGATCAACAGTGCCTCGGCCAGCGCCACCACCAGCATCCGGATGACCGGCAGGCCCTCGCAGTTCGGCATCGACGCGGAGACGCTGGGAGAGGTGCTGCCCCGGTTGCGGACGGTGGCCGGCACCCGGCTCGCGGGTGCGCACTTCTTCCCGCTGAGCAACGCCTCGGACGAGGACAGCCTGGTCGGCGAGTTCCGCAACACGCTGGCGGTGGCGGCGCGCCTGGAGAGCGAGCACGGGCTGCCGCTGCGGTTCGTGGACATCGGCGGCGGGTTCGCGGCGCCGTACGCGGTGCCCGGCGAGCGCCCGGTGTACGAGAAGCTGCGCGAGCGCCTGGAGGACGCGCTCGACGAGACGTTCCCTCGGTGGCGCCGGGGCGGGGTGCACTTCGCCTGCGAGTCCGGCCGCTATCTGGTGGGCGACAGCGGGGTGCTGCTGACCCGGGTCGTGAACATCAAGGAGAGCCGCGGCCGCACGTTCGTCATCCTGGACGCCGGTATCAACACCTTCGGCGGCATGTCGGGGCTCGGCCGGCTGCTGCCGGTCGCGGTGCGGCCGGAGGGGCCCGGGCAGGCCGCGCAGATCGCGGACGGCACCGGTCTGAGCGCCGCCCTGGTGGGGCCGCTGTGCACGCCGGGCGATGTGCTCGGCCGGCAGGTGAGCCTGCCCGCCCTGCGCGTCGGCGATGTCCTCACCATCCCCAACGCGGGCGCGTACGGGCCCACCGCGAGTCTGCTGATGTTCCTGGGGCGCCCCGCGCCCGCGGAGGTGCTGGTGCGCGGCGGCGAGGTGGTGTCCGCGACCCGGATCGAGCACGGCAGGGCCGAGGTGGCGCCGCTGGACGGCGGGGCGCCGCTGGGCGGGGGGCGGGCATGACGCTTCCCGCGCGGGGGTCGGCGTGGGCGGACCAGGAGAGGGGCACCGCGCCTCCCCGGGACACCGCCGAGGCGGCGCGACGCCGGGAGACCGTCCTGGTGGCCGGCCTGGCATCCGACGCGCACACCTGGAACCTGGTCTTCCTCCAGCTGCTGCTCGAGGAACACGGCTACGACGTGGTCAACCTGGGCCCGTGCGTGCCCGACGAGCTGCTGATCCGGGAGTGCCTGGAACGTGTGCCCGTCATGCTCGTGCTCAGCAGCGTCAACGGGCACGGTCACCAGGACGGCCTGCGGCTGATCGGGAAGCTGCGCGCGGAGGACCGGCTCAGGGCCCTGCCCGCGGTCATCGGCGGAAAGCTCGGCATCACGGGCGGCGAGGACGGCGGACACGCGGCGGAACTGGTCGCCGCGGGCTTCGACGGCGTCTTCGAGGACGGCGCGCGGGAGATCACCGCCTTCCGGCGCTTCATCGGCGGCATACCCCGAAGAGAGCTGTCGTGAGTGATCGCTTCGCCGCGGCGCCGCGGGAGGGCGCGCCGGCCCCGGCGCGCACCGGCGGACCCGGTCCCCTGGTGGGGGACTTCGGCGCGTTCGTGCGCCGCTCGGCCCGCGCCGGACGGCTCGTCGTACAGCCCCGCATGGGCTTCGGCGATCCCGGGGTGATGCGCGAGGGCCTGCTCGCCACCCGGGACGCGGACGCCACCACCGTGGGCACGCTCACCCTGGACAGCTTCACCAGGGTGGGGGATCTCGCCGCCGTGGAGGCCGCGCTGCGCGAGGGCATCGGCATCAACGGCTTCCCGATCGTCACCCACGACGTGGACACCACCCGCTCGGTGCTGAGCGGCATCCACGCCGACGACTTCCCCGTCCAGGTGCGGCACGGCTCGGCGGCGCCGTTCGACATCTTCGCCGCCCTGATGCGGGCCGGGCTCAGCGCCACCGAGGGCGGCCCGGTCTCGTACTGCCTGCCGTACGGCCGCACGCCCCTCGACGAGTCGCTGCGGAACTGGGAGCGGAGCACCGCCCTGCTCGCGGAGTCGCGCGCGTGGGGTGCGCGGCCGCACCTGGAGACCTTCGGCGGCTGCATGCTGGGCCAGCTCTGCCCGCCGAGCATGCTGGTCGCCGTCAGCGTCCTCGAAGCGCTGTTCTTCCATTGCCTCGGCGTCGACGACGTGTCCGTCAGCTATGCCCAGCAGACGAACGGCGCGCAGGACCGCGAGGCGGTGTTCGCGTTGCGCCGGCTCTGCGCGGAGCTGCTGCCGGACGCGGACTGGCACGTGGTGATCTACGCCTACATGGGGGTCTACCCCACCACGCCCGAGGGGTGCCTCGGGCTACTCGGGCAGGCCGCCGAGCTGGCGGTGGACACCGGCTCGGAGCGTCTGATCGTGAAGACGGTCGCCGAGTCCCGCCGCATCCCCACGATCGCGGAGAACGTCGTCGCGCTCGAACACGCCGACCGGGTGGCCCGCACGGCCGCGGGCGCCGCCTCCCCCGCCGGGGCCTCGCCGGCCCGGGAGGCCGCCCGGGACTCACAGACGTACGCCGAGGCCCGCGCACTCGTCGACGCGGTGCTGAACAGCCACTCGAACCTGGGCAGCGCGCTGCTGCTCGCGTTCAAGCGCGGCTACCTGGACATCCCGTACTGCCTGCACCCGGACAACGCCGGCCGCTGCCGCAGCTACATCGACGAGGACGGCTGGCTGCGCTGGGCCGACACCGGGTCGCTGCCCATCACGGGCCTCGCCGGTGGCCGCGGGACCCGCCCCGTCACCTCCTCCGACCTGCTCGACGCCCTCTCCTACGTGCAGCGCGGCCACGACCGGCCGTTCCTGCACGGGGAGCGCCCGCCGTCCTGACGCCCGCCGGACCGCCCGGTCCCGGCCGGCCGTCTCCGCCGTGTTCCTCGCCCCGGAATCTCTTTTGGAGTGCACCGAATGACCGAGCCCGAGAACGTTCCTTCCGAGTCCGGTGGCGAGCCGGATGACACGCCCGAGACGCCGCAGTCCGCTCTGGCCGAGCGGCTGTCCGGACTGACCCCGGCCGAGCAGGAGCGCGCGGTCCTGGAGATCGTGCACGCGCAGACCGTCGCGGCGCTGCGCCGGGCCCGCCCCGACACCGGGGACGCGGTCGACACCGCGCTCCCCTTCCTGGAGCTGGGCTTCGACTCGCTGTCGTCGGTGGACCTGCACGCCCGTCTCGTCGCGGCCACCGGCGTCGACCTGCCGATCACCGTGGTCTACGACCACCCCACCCCCGTAGGGCTGAGCCGCTACGTGCGCGGCAGGGCCCTCGGCATCGCGCCCGAGCCGGTCGCCGTCACCGTCCCGCGCACGGTGCGCGACGACGACGACCCGATCGCCATCATCGGCATCGGCTGCCACTACCCCGGCGGCATCGACTCGCCCGAGGCGTTCTGGGAGCTGATGGCCGAGGGCCGCGAGGTGCTCGGCGACTTCCCCACCGACCGCGGCTGGGACGTCCCCGGCATGTTCGACCCCGACCCCGACCAGCCGGGCACGTCGTACGTCGACAAGGGCGGCTTCCTGGAGCGGGCGGCCGAGTTCGACGCCGACTTCTTCAAGATCAGCCCGCGTGAGGCGCTGGCGATGGACCCCCAGCAGCGACTCGTCCTGGAGACCTCCTGGGAGGCCCTGGAGCGCGCGGGCATCGACCCGTCCTCGCTGCGCGGCAGCCGCACCGGGGTGTTCTTCGGCGCCGAGGTGCACGAGTACGGCACCCGCGTCCACCAGGCCCCCCTGGGCCTGGACGGCTACCTGATGACCGGCAACGCGCCGAGCGTGGCGTCCGGCCGCGTCTCGTACACCCTCGGCCTCGAAGGCCCGGCGGTGACGGTGGACACCGCCTGCTCGGGCTCCATCGTCTCCCTGCACCTGGCGGCCCAGGCGCTGCGGAACGGCGAGTGCTCGCTCGCCCTGGTCGGCGGCGTGGCCGTGATGGGCAGCCCCGGCATGTTCACGGCGTTCAGCAGGCAGCGCGGGCTCGCGGCCGACGGCCGCTGCAAGGCGTTCTCCGAGGCGGCGGACGGCACCGGCTTCGCGGAGGGCGCCGGTGTCCTCGTCATGGAGCGCCTCTCCGACGCCCGGCGCAACGGCCACCGGGTGCTCGCGGTGGTGCGCGGCTCGGCCGTCAACCAGGACGGCGCGAGCAACGGCCTCACCGCGCCCAACGGCCCGTCCCAGCAGCGGCTGATCCTGCAGGCGCTGGCCGACGCGGGGCTGCGCCCGGCCGACGTCGACGCGGTCGACGCGCACGGCACCGGCACCAAGCTCGGCGACCCGATCGAAGCGCAGGCCATCCTCGCCACCTACGGCCAGGAGCGCCCCGCCGACCGGCCGCTGTGGCTCGGCTCGGCCAAGTCCAACCTGGGCCACACCCAGGCCGCCGGCGGCGCGGCCAGTGTGATCAAGATGGTGCTCGCCATGCGGCACGGCACACTGCCCAAGACCCTGCACGTCAACGCCCCGACCCCGCACGTCGACTGGTCGGCGGGCCGGGTGGAACTGCTCACCGAGGCCAGGCCCTGGGACACCCCGGAGGGCAGGCCGCGCCGTGCGGGCATCTCCGCGTTCGGGATCAGCGGCACCAACGCCCACGTCATCATCGAGGAGCCGCCCGCGGCCGAGGAGGTCCCGGCCCGTCCGGACACCGAGGCCCCCACGGTGCCGCTGGTGCTCAGCGCCCGCACCGAGGAGGCGCTCACGGCGCAGGCCCGCGGAGTGCTGGAGGTGCTGGCGTCCGGCGCCGCCCCGCACCCCCAGGACGTGGCCGTGGCGCTCGCCACCACCAGGGCCGCACTCGACCACCGCGCGGTGCTCCCGGCCGCCGGGCGGGAGGAGCTGCTGGCGGGGCTGCGCGCCCTGGCCGAGGGCGGCGAGGCCCCGGGGACCGTCCGGGGCCGGGTGGCGGGCGGCCGGCTGGCGTTCTTGTTCACCGGTCAGGGGGCTCAGCGTGTCGGCATGGGTGCCGGGCTGGCGGAGGCGTTCCCGGTGTTCGCCGACGCCCTGGACGAGGTGTGCGGACACCTCGACCTCCAGCTCGACATCCCCCTCAAGGAGGTGTTGTTCGCGGTGGAGGGGTCGCGGGAGGCGGCGTTGCTGGAGCGTACCGAGTACGCCCAGCCGGCTCTGTTCGCCCTGGAGGTGGCCCTGTTCCGGCTGGTGGAGTCCTGGGGGGTGCGTCCCGATGTCGTCATGGGCCACTCCATCGGCGAGATCGGCGCCGCGCACGTGGCGGGCGTGTTCTCCCTGGCCGACGCCTGCGCTTTGGTCGCGGCGCGCGGCCGGCTGATGCAGGCCCTGCCCCCGGGCGGGACGATGGCCGCGGTGCAGGCCGGCGAGGAGGAGGTGCGCGCCCTGCTGGCCGGGGCGGACGACGCCGCCGTCGCCGCCGTCAACGGCCCCGCCTCCGTGGTCGTCTCCGGTGCCGCGGCCCGGGTGGAAGCGGTCGTGGCAGCGGTACGGGCCAAGGGCGGCAAGACCTCCCGGCTGAAGGTCTCCCACGCCTTCCACTCCCCGCTGATGGAACCGATGCTCACCCAGTTCCGGCAGGTCGCCCAGGTGCTGCGGTACGCCGAGCCGCGCATCCCGCTGGTGTCGACGGTGACCGGACGCACCATCACGACCGGCGAGGTCACCTCACCCGAGTACTGGGCCGGCCACGTCCGCGACACCGTCCGCTTCAGCGACGCGGTACGCACCCTGGCCGACGACGGCGTCACCACCTTCCTGGAACTGGGCCCCGACGCCGTACTGAGCGCCATGGCCGCCGACACCCTGCCCCAGGACGGCACGCACTGCCTCCCGCTGCTGCGCCGGACCCGGCCCGAACCCACCGAGGCCCTCACCGCCCTGGCCCACCTGTGGACCCACGGCCACCCCGTCGACTGGACCGCCCTGCACACCACCCCCACCCGCCACGTCGACCTGCCCACCTACCCCTTCCAACGACAGCGCTACTGGCTGGAGAGCGTCACCGAGGGCGGTGACGTCTCCACCCTGGGGCAGCTCCCCGCCGACCACCCCCTGCTGGGCGCGCTGGTCAACGCCCCCGGCACCGGCACCACCGTCCTGACCGGACGCATCAGCGCCCGGACCCACCCGTGGCTGAACGACCACGCGATCATGGGCACCCCATTGCTGCCCGGCACCGCCTTCGTGGAGCTGGCCCTGCACGCGGGGCACCGCACCGGCGCGCCCCGGCTGGAGGAGCTCACCGTCCACGTCCCGCTCGCGCTCCGGTCCGACGCCTTCACCGACCTCCGGGTCCAGACCTCGCAGTCCGACCACTCGGTCACCATCCACTCCCGGCCGCACGGCGCGGAGGACGACGCCCCGTGGACCCTGCACGCCACGGGCACGCTCACGCCCGGCTCCCCGGCGCCGAGCACCGGCTTCACCCCGGCCGCCTGGCCCCCGCCGGGCGCCACGCCCATCCCGCTCGACGGCACCTACGAGGAACTGGCAGCCCAGGGCTACGACTACGGGCCCGCCTTCCGGGGCCTCAAGGCCGCCTGGCAGCGGGGCGGCGAGATCTTCGCCGAGGTGGCACTGCCCGAGCAGGCACGTGACGGTGCGGCCGCGTTCGCGCTCCACCCGGTACTCCTCGACGCGGCGCTGCACGCCACCGACCTCGGCGAGGGCGGCACGTGGGACGGGCAGACCGTGCTGCCCTTCGCGTGGAGCGGCGTCTCCCTGCACGCGACCGGCGCGACCACGCTGCGCGTGCGCATCACCAGGTCGGGCGAGGACGGCGTACGGCTCCTCCTCAGCGACCCGGCCGGCCGGCCCGTCGCCGAGGTGGACCGGCTGGCCATGCGCCCGGTGTCGGCCGAACGGATCGCCGCGGCCCGCGACGGCGCGGACACCCACCTCTACGCGGTGGAGTGGGCCGAACTGCCCCTGGCCGCGGACCGGACGGCCCCCGCCGCCGGCACGTGGGCGGCGCTCGGAGCCGGGTCCGGTGAGTGGGAGTGGGCCGGCGCCACCGCCCACACCGATCTGGCGGCCCTCACCTCGGCGCCGGAGGTCGTCGTGCTGACCTGCCCCCGGGGCGCGGACGGCACCGACGTGCCGGAGCGGGTGCGCGAGGCCGCGGGCGGTGTGCTGGAGGCGCTGCAGCGGTGGCTGGACGACGAGCGGTTCGCGTCGTCCCGGCTCGTGGTGGTGACCCGGGGAGCGGTCGGTCCGGAGGGCGGTTCCGCGGAGCCGGTGGATGTGGCGGGCGCCGCGGTGTGGGGGCTCGTGCGCTCGGCACAGGCCGAACACCCGGACCGCTTCGTGCTACTGGACTGGGACGGTGTGCGGCCCGCCCTGCCCACGCTCGCCGCGGCGCTGACGAGCGGTGAGCCGGAGATCGTCCTGCGCGGTGGCGTCGCCCACGTGTCCCGGCTCGTGCGCGCGACCCCGGACACCCCCGCCGCCACCGGCTTCGAGTCGTGGGACCCGCAGGACACCCTCCTCATCACCGGAGGCACCGGCGCACTGGCCACCCTCATCGCCGAACACCTCGTCACCCACCACGGCATACGCACCCTCGCCCTCGCCAGCCGCAGCGGAGCCACCGCAACCGGCGCCACCACACTCACCCAACACCTCACCGACCTCGGCGCCCACGTCACCCTCCACACCTGCGACGTCGGCGACCCCACCCAAGTCACCGAACTCATCAACACCCTCCCCCACCTCAAAGGCATCATCCACACCGCCGGCACCCTCAACGACGCCACCCTCACCAACCAGACCCCCACCCACCTCGACACCACCCTGACCCCCAAAGCAGACGCCGCCTGGCACCTGCACCAGGCAACCACCCACCTCGACCTCACCCACTTCATCCTCTACTCCAGCGCCGCCGCCACCCTCGACGGCGCCGGACAAGCCAACTACGCCGCCGCCAACGCCTTCCTCGACGCCCTCGCCCACCACCGCACCCGACACGGCCTCCCCGCCCACTCCCTCGGCTGGGGCCTGTGGAACACCGGCCAGGGCATGGCCACCAACCTCACCCGACACGACCTCGCCCGGCTCGACAGCGGGCCGCTGCTCCACCTGACCACCGCCGAGAACCTCGCCCAGTTCGACGCCGCCCTCACCACGCGCCGCCCCGCACTGCTCCCCGTCCGGATCAACCCCCGGCACCCCGGACTGCCGCTCACCGCGAACCTCCGCCCCGCCACCCCCGCCAGGCCCACCGCGCACACCGCGGAGCAGGCGGCCGAGGGTCCGACGGCCGTGACCCGGCTGAGTGGTCTCCAGCCCGCGGAGCGCGCACGCGCTGTGCTGGACCTGGTCCGTACGCATGTCGCCGGGGTGCTGCACCACGACAGTCCGAGCGCCGTGGACCCCAAGCGGGCCTTCACCGAAATCGGTTTCGACTCGCTGTCGTCGGTGGAGCTGCGCAACCGGCTGAACAAGGTGGCGGACCTGCGGCTGCCCGCCACCCTCGTCTTCGACCACCCGACGCCGCAGGCGCTTGCCGACCATCTGAACGACAAGCTCTTCGGCGACGCGACCGCGGCGGTCCCCGCGATCCCCGTGGCGCCGTCCGACGCGGACCCCGACGAGCCCATCGCGATCGTCGGCATGAGCTGCCGCTTCCCCGGGGGCGTCACCAGCCCCGAGGAGCTCTGGGAGTTGCTGGCCGAGGGCCGCGACGGCGTCTCGACGTTCCCCGCCGACCGCGGCTGGCACATCGAGGAGATCTTCGACCCGGAGCCGGGCAAGCCCGGGAAGACCTACTCGATCGAGGGTGGCTTCCTGCACGACGCGGCGGACTTCGACGCCGAGTTCTTCGGCATCTCCCCCCGGGAGGCCCTCGCCACCGACCCCCAGCAGCGCCTCCTGCTGGAGGCGTCCTGGGAGGCCCTGGAGCGCGCCGGACTCGATCCCCACGCCCTGCGCGGCAGCCGCACCGGCGTCTTCACCGGCATCATGTACCACGACTACGCCTCACGCCTCGGCAACTCCCCCGTCCCCGAGGGCGTCGACGCCTACCTCGGCAACGGCAGCCTGGGCAGCGTCGCCTCCGGCCGGGTCTCCTACACCCTCGGCCTCGAAGGCCCCGCGGTCACGGTCGACACCGCCTGCTCCTCGTCCCTGGTGGCACTGCACTGGGCGATCCAGGCGCTGCGGAACGGCGAGTGCTCGCTCGCCCTCGCCGGCGGCGCGACGGTGATGTCGACGCCGGACACCTTCATCGACTTCAGCCGGCAGCGGGGACTCGCGAGCGACGGGCGCATCCGTTCGTTCGCCGAGGCCGCGGACGGCACCGGCTGGGGCGAGGGCGTCGGCGTGCTGGTGGTCGAGCGGCTCTCCGACGCCCGGCGCAACAACCACCCCGTCCTCGCGGTGGTGCGCGGCTCCGCCGTCAACCAGGACGGCGCCAGCAACGGCCTCACCGCCCCCAACGGCCCCTCCCAGCAACGCGTCATCAACCAGGCCCTGGCCGCCGCCCACCTCTCCCCCGCCGACATCGACGCCGTCGAGGCACACGGCACCGGAACGGTCCTGGGCGACCCCATCGAGGCACAGGCCCTCATCGCCACCTACGGCCAGGACCGGCCCGCGGACCACCCCCTGTGGCTCGGCTCCATCAAGTCCAACATCGGACACACCCAGGCCGCCGCCGGTGTCGCCGGAGTGATCAAAATGGTCATGGCGATGCGGCACGGGGTGCTTCCCAAGACCCTGCACGTGGACGAGCCCTCGAAGAAGGTCGACTGGTCGGCGGAGCGGGTGGAGCTGCTGACCGAGGCCAGGCCGTGGCAGAGCGAGCGGCCCAGGCGCGCGGGGGTGTCCTCCTTCGGGATCAGCGGCACCAACGCCCACGTCATCATCGAGCAGGCCCCCCGGCAGCCGGAGCCGGAGGACACGGCGCAGCCGTCCGCCGCGCCACTGCTGCCGGTGGCCCTCAGCGCCCGTACGGCCGACGCGCTGAAGGCGCAGGCCCAAGCCCTGGTGGAGCTGCTGGAGGAGGAGGACGCCCCGGATCCGGTGGACGTGGCCGCGGCGCTCGCCACCACCCGGGCGCAGTTCGAGCGCCGCGCGGTGGCCGTTGGCCCGGACCGCGAGGAGCTGCTCACCGGACTGCGCGCGATCGCGGCGGGCGGGAACGCGGCGGGCGTCGTCCGGGGAACCGTCACCGAGGGCCGGCTGGCGTTCTTGTTCACCGGTCAGGGGGCTCAGCGTGTCGGCATGGGCGCCGGGCTGGCGGAGGTGTTCCCGGTGTTCGCCGACGCCCTGGACGAGGTGTGTGTCCATCTGGATCCGCTGCTTCCGCGTCCGCTCAGGGAGGTGTTGTTCGCGGTGGAGGGGTCGCGGGAGGCGGCGTTGCTGGAGCGTACCGAGTACGCCCAGCCGGCTCTGTTCGCCCTGGAGGTGGCCCTGTTCCGGCTGGTGGAGTCCTGGGGGGTGCGTCCCGACGTCGTCATGGGCCACTCCATCGGCGAGATCGGCGCCGCGCACGTGGCGGGCGTGTTCTCCCTGGCCGACGCCTGCGCTTTGGTCGCGGCGCGCGGCCGGCTGATGCAGGCCCTGCCCCCGGGCGGGACGATGGCCGCGGTGCAGGCCGGCGAGGAGGAGGTGCGCGCCCTGCTGGCCGGGGCGGACGACGCCGCCGTCGCCGCCGTCAACGGCCCCGCCTCCGTGGTCGTCTCCGGTGCCGCGGCCCGGGTGGAAGCGGTCGTGGCAGCGGTACGGGCCAAGGGCGGTAAGACCTCCCGGCTGAAGGTCTCCCACGCCTTCCACTCCCCGCTGATGGAACCGATGCTCACCCAGTTCCGGCAGGTCGCCCAGGTGCTGCGGTACGCCGAGCCGCGCATCCCGCTGGTGTCGACGGTGACCGGACGCACCATCACGACCGGCGAGGTCACCTCACCCGAGTACTGGGTCGGCCACGTCCGCGACACCGTCCGCTTCAGCGACGCGGTACGCACCCTGGCCGACGACGGCGTCACCACCTTCCTGGAACTGGGCCCCGACGCCGTACTGAGCGCCATGGCCGCCGACACCCTGCCCCAGGACGGCGCACACTGCCTCCCGCTGCTGCGCCGGACCCGGCCCGAACCCACCGAGGCCCTCACCGCCCTGGCCCACCTGTGGACCCACGGCCACCCCGTCGACTGGACCGCCCTGCACACCACCCCCACCCGCCACATCGACCTGCCCACCTACCCCTTCCAACGACAGCACTACTGGATCGACGCGGTGGCCGAGCGGGCCGACGTGGCCTCCGCCGGTCTGGACGCCGCGGAGCACCCGCTCCTCGGCGCGGCGATCACCCTGCCGGAATCGAGCGGTGTGGTGCTGACGGGGCGCATCGGCCTGCGGACCCACGCCTGGCTGGCCGACCACCTCGTCATGGGCACCGCCGTCCTGCCCGGGGCCGCGCTCGTCGAACTCGCGCTGCGGGCCGGCGACCACGTGGGCTGCGGACTGCTGGAGGAGCTGACCCTCCAAGCGCCGCTCGTCCTGCCCCGCAGCGGTGCCCGCGACCTGCGGGTGACCGTGGGTGAGCCGGACGGGTCGGGGCGGCGTCAGGTCGGCGTGTACTCGCGGGCCGTGGACACCGCGCCGGAGGCCTGGACCAGGCACGCCGACGGCTTCCTCGCCACCGGCGCGGGAGCGGCGCCCGCCGGGGCCGACCTCGGCGTGTGGCCGCCGGAGGGCGCCGCCACCGTGGACCTGGACGGGCTCTACGAGACGCTGGCCGCCGACGGGCTCGACTACGGCCCGGTGTTCCGGGGCCTGCGTGCCGCCTGGCGGCGCGGCGACGAGGTCTTCGCCGAGGTGGCCCTCCCGGAGGACGCGCACGCCACCGCCGGTGCCTTCGGCCTCCACCCCGCGCTCCTGGACGCCGCCCTGCACGCGAGCGAACTGCTGGGCAGGGGAACCCGGGAACCGGGGCGCGGGGCGAGCCTGCCGTTCGCGTGGAGCGACGTGTCGCTGCACGCCTCGGGGGCGACCGCGCTGCGGGTCAGGCTCTCGGCGGTCGGCGGTGACGCGGAGACGGTGTCGCTCGACCTGGCCGACCTGACGGGGGCGCCGGTGGCGACGGTGCGTTCGATGGCGGCGCGTCCGGTGTCGGCCGAGCAGATCGCGGCGGCCCGCGACGTTTCACTGCCGCTGTACCACGTGGAGTGGGTCCCGGTCGCGACGTCCGAGGCCGGGGAGTCACCCGGCGACTGGGTGGTGCTCGGCCCCGAGGCGGACAAGTGGTCCTGGACGGGTGCGCGGGCCTGCCGGGACGTGGCCTCGCTCGGGGACACGGTCCCGCCGGTGGTGCTGCTGCCGGTCCCGGCCGTCGAGTTCGGTACGGGGGACCCGGACGGCGCGGTGACGCTGCCCGCACGGCTGCGTACGGTCCTGGGAGATGTGCTGGGCACGCTCCAGCAGTGGCTGGCGCAGCCGCGCCTCGCGGCATCGCGGCTGGTCGTCGTCGCGCAGGGGACGGGCGGCCCCGCCGACCTGGTCGGCTCCGCGGTCGGCGGTCTGGTCCGCGCGGCCCAGGAGGAGAACCCGGGCTGCTTCGTACTGGCCGCGTGGGACGGCGCGGAGGCGTCGCTCCGCCGCTTCCCCGCCGCGGTCGCCAGTGGTGAGCCGTGGGTGTCCCTCACGCCGGACGGCGTCTACGCGGCGCGGCTGGCGGAGGCCGGCCCGGCCGAGGCGTCCGGGACCGGCTTCGAGTCGTGGGACCCGCAGGACACCCTCCTCATCACCGGAGGCACCGGCGCACTGGCCACCCTCATCGCCGAACACCTCGTCACCCACCACGGCATACGCACCCTCGCCCTCGCCAGCCGCAGCGGAGCCACCGCAACCGGCGCCACCACACTCACCCAACACCTCACCGACCTCGGCGCCCACGTCACCCTCCACACCTGCGACGTCGGCGACCCCACCCAAGTCACCGAACTCATCAACACCCTCCCCCACCTCAAAGGCATCATCCACACCGCCGGCACCCTCAACGACGCCACCCTCACCAACCAGACCCCCACCCACCTCGACACCACCCTGACCCCCAAAGCAGACGCCGCCTGGCACCTGCACCAGGCAACCACCCACCTCGACCTCACCCACTTCATCCTCTACTCCAGCGCCGCCGCCACCCTCGACGGCGCCGGACAAGCCAACTACGCCGCCGCCAACGCCTTCCTCGACGCCCTCGCCCACCACCGCACCCGACACGGCCTCCCCGCCCACTCCCTCGGCTGGGGCCTGTGGAACACCGGCCAAGGCATGGCCACCAACCTCACCCGACACGACCTGGAGCGGCTGGGCAACAGCTCTCTGCTGCCCTTGGCCACCGCCGAGAACCTCGCCCTGTTCGACGCCGCCCTCACCACGCGCCGCCCCGCACTGCTCCCCGTCCGGATCAACCCCCGGCACCCCGGACTGCCGCTCACCGCGAACCTCCGCCCCGCCACCCCCGCCAGGCCCACCGCGCACACCGCGGAACAGGCCGCTCCGGCCGATCTCGCGACGCTGGAACAGCGGTTGGCACCGCTGTCCGGGGACGAACGCCTGCGGCTGCTCGAAGACGTGATCGGCGTCGAGGTGGCCGCGGTGCTCGGGCACGCCGACGCCTCCGCGGTCGATCCGGCCCGGACGTTCCAGGAGTCCGGGTTCGACTCGCTCACCGCGGTGGAGCTGCGCAACCGGTTGAAGAAGACGACGGGGCAGCGGCTGCCCGCCACGCTGATCTTCGACTATCCGACACCGCAGGCCCTGGCGGGGGCCCTGCTGGAGGAGCTGGTGCCCGCGCTGGAGGAGATCACCGCGGGTGCAGGGTCCGCGGAGGCCCGGGCGCGGGGGACCGCGGAGGCGGACGAGGACGCGCTGCGGCGCGTCCTCGCCTCGGTGCCGCTGGCCCGGGTCAGGGAGGCGGGGCTGCTCGACGCGCTGCTCGCCCTGGCCCCGGCCGGGCTCGCGGTGGACGGGGCGGCGGACGGCCCGGAAGACGACGCGGGGCACGGCGCCGAGGAGGACCAGAGCGACGCGATCCTGGCGATGGACATCGACGATCTCATACGTGAGGCGTTCGAGCGCAGCGACTCGGAACAGCCCGAATGACGGCGGCGGGGGCCCTGCCGGGGCCCCCGTCCCGCCGTGGACGACTCAAGTCACCAGCCATACGAGCGAGCAGGAATGCGAGTGACGACCGTGGACACACCCGTGCAGAAGATCGCCGAGGCGCTGCGCGCGTCGCTGCTGGAGAACGAGCGGCTGCGCCGACGGTATGACGAGGCCACGGCCGCCGCCGCCGAGCCGGTGGCCATCGTGGGCATGAGCTGCCGCTTCCCGGGGGACGTGGAGTCCCCGGAGGACCTTTGGTCGCTCGTCGACTCGGGCACCGACGCCATCACCGACTTCCCCGCCAATCGGGGATGGGACCTCGACAAGGTGGTCGATCCCGAGGGCACCCGGCCGCACACCAGTTACACCGGGCAGGGTGGATTCCTGCACCGGGCACCGGAGTTCGACGCGGCGTTCTTCGGGATGAGCCCGCACGAGGCCACCGCCACCGACCCCCAGCAGCGGCTGCTCCTGGAGGTGTCCTGGGAGGCGTTCGAGCGGGCCGGCATCGACCCGCAGTCCCTCGTCGGCACCCGGACCGGTGTGTACGCGGGCGTGATGGCCACGGACTACCCGGTGCGGGTGGGCACCGTGCCCGAGGGCGCCGAGGGGTTCATGGTCACCGGCACCGACGGCAGCATCGTCTCGGGGCGCGTCTCCTACACGCTGGGCCTCGAAGGACCGTCCCTGTCGGTCGACACGGCCTGCTCGTCGTCGCTGGTGGCCCTGCACCTGGCGGTACAGGCGCTGCGCAAGGGCGAGTGCGGTCTCGCGCTGGCGGGCGGGGTCACCGTGATGTCCACGGCCCGTACGTTCGTGGAGTTCAGCCGGCAGCGCGGGCTCGCGCTCGACGGCCGCTGCCGGTCCTTCGCCGACTCCGCCGCCGGCACGGGCTGGGGCGAGGGCGTGGGCATGCTCGTGCTGGAGCGGCTGTCGGACGCGCGCCGCAACGGGCGCCGCATCCTCGCGGTGGTGCGGGGCTCGGCGCTGAACCAGGACGGCGCGAGCAACGGCCTGACCGCGCCGAACGGACCCTCGCAGCAGCGGGTGATCCGCCAGGCGCTCACCGACGCGGGACTCACCCCCGCGGACGTCGACCTCGTGGAGGCCCACGGCACGGGCACCGTCCTGGGCGACCCCATCGAGGCGCAGGCCCTCATCGCCACGTACGGCAAGGACCGTTCCGCGGGCGATCCGCTGTGGCTCGGCTCGGTCAAGTCCAACATCGGGCACACCCAGGCCGCCGCCGGTGTGGCCGGGGTGATCAAGTCGGTGCTGGCGCTGCGGCACGGGGTGCTGCCGCGGACCCTGCACGTGGACACCCCCTCCTCCAAGGTGGACTGGGAGGACGGTTCCGTGCGGTTGCTCACCGAGCCGCTGCCGTGGGTGCGCGACCGTCCGCGCCGCGCCGCGGTCTCCTCCTTCGGGCTCAGCGGCACCAACGCGCACGTGATCATCGAGCAGGCGCCGGAGAGCGAGCCGGCCCCGTCCGCGGAGCCGGCCGCCGCGGCCGCGCAGCCGTACCCGTTCCTCCTCAGCGCGAAGAGCAGGGCGGCGCTGCGCGAGCAGGCGGGGCGGCTCGCCGAGCGGGTCGCGGGCGGCCTCGGTGTCCGCCTCGTCGACCTCGGCCACTCGCTGGCCACCACCCGCGCCGCGCTGGAGCACCGCGCCGCGCTGGTCGCGGGCGACCGGGACGAATTGCTCGCGGGGCTGCGGGCCGCCGCGGCGGGCGACACCCCCGACAACCTGGCGAGCGGCACGGCCGCCAGCCGGGCCAAGGTGGCCTTCGTCTTTCCCGGACAGGGCTCGCAGTGGGCCGGCATGGCGGTCGAACTCCTCGACTCGTCACCGGTGTTCGCCCGGCGCGTCCACGAGTGCGCGCAGGCCCTGAGCGCGTTCACCGACTGGGACCTGCTGGCCGTGCTGCGCGGCGATCCCGACGCCCCCTCCCTGGAGCGCGTCGACGTGGTGCAGCCCGTGCTGTTCGCCGTGATGGTGTCGCTGGCCGAGCTGTGGCGCGCTCACGGGGTGCGGCCCGCCGCCGTCGTCGGCCACTCGCAGGGCGAGATCGCCGCGGCGTGCGTCGCGGGCGCCCTCTCCCTGGAGGACGCCGCCCGAGTGGTGGCCCTGCGCAGCCGGATCATCGCGCGCCGGCTGGCGGGTCCCGGCGGCATGATGTCGGTGTCCTCACCCGCCGATCGGGTCGAGGAGCGGTTGCGGCGCTGGAACGGGCGGCTGTCCGTGGCCGCGGTCAACGGCTCGGGATCGGTGGCCGTCTCGGGCGACTCGGGCGCGCTCGACGAATTGCACGCCGAGTTGCAGGCGGACGGCGTGTGGGCACGGAAGATCCCGGTCGACTACGCCTCGCACTCCGCCCATGTGGAGGCCATCGAGGAGGAGTTGCTCGACGTTCTCGCGGACATCGCCCCGCGCGCCTCCCGCATCCCGTTCTACTCGACGGTGACCGCGTCCGTCATCGACACCACTGGACTCGACGCCGCGTACTGGTACCGCAACCTGCGCCGGACGGTGCGCTTCGAGGAGACCACCCGGGTGCTGCTGGCCGAGGGGCACACCGTCTTCGTCGAGGCGAGCCCGCACCCGGTGCTGTCGGTGGGCATCCAGGAGACCGGGGAGGCCGTGGGGCGGCCCGCCGCCGCGCTCGGTTCACTGCGCAGGCACCACGGCGGCATGGGCCGCTTCCACCGCTCGCTCGCGGAGGCGTGGGTGCGCGGGGTGGGCGTGGACTGGGGGCCGGTGTTCGCACCGCACGAGCCGTCGTGGGTGGATCTGCCCACCTATCCGTTCCAGCGCCGCTCGTACTGGCCGCGCCCGGAACCGGGCGGTTCCGACGTGGCCTCGGCCGGGCTCGACGGCGCCGACCACCCCCTGCTGGGTGCCGCGATCGGCCTCGCCGACGCCGACGGCGCGCTGCTGACGGGCCGGATCGGCCTGGACACCCATCCGTGGCTGGCCGACCACGCAGCCGGCGGCACGGTGCTGCTGCCGGGCACGGCGCTGGTGGAACTCGCCGTCCGCGCCGGTGACCAGGTCGGCTGCGGCCGGATCGACGAACTCACCCTGACCGCCCCGCTGCCGCTGCCCGACAAGGGGGGCGTCCAGCTCCAGGTGTTCGTGGGCGTGCCCGGCCGGGACGGCCGGCGCCCGGTGACGATCCACTCGCGCCCGCCGGCCGGCACCGGGCCCGACGGCGGCGACGAGACGGGCTGGACGGGACACGCCACCGGCTTCCTGGTTCCCGAGCCCGCACGGCCCGAGCCCGCGGATGCCTCGGCTCCGTGGCCGCCGGAGGGCGCCACCGCCTTGGACGTGACGGACCTCTACGAGCGGCTGGCGGAGGAGGGCTACGGCTACGGCCCGGTCTTCCGGGGACTGACCGCCGCCTGGCAACGCGGTGACGAGGTGTTCGCCGAGGTCGCCCTCACCGATGACGCCCGCGGCGAGGCCACCAGGTTCGGCCTGCACCCCGCGCTCTTCGACGCGGCCCTGCACGCGGCGGGCCTCGGCCCCTTCGGCACCACCGCCGCGACCGGCACCGCCGACGGCATCCGGCTGCCCTTCAGCTGGAGCGGGGTGAGCCTGTGGGCCGTGGGCGCCGCGGCGCTCCGGGTGCGGGTCGCACCGAACGGGGACGACACGGTGAGCCTGAGCCTGGCCGACCCGACGGGCGCGCCGGTGGCCTCCGTCGACGGGCTGATCCTGCGCCCGGTCGCGCTCGACGGTCCGTCGACCGCCCCGGCCCCGCACCGCGACTCGCTGTTCCGGGTCGAGTGGCAGCCGAGGCCCGACGATGCCTCCACCGCGCCCGAGACCTCATGGGCCCTGCTGCCCGGCCACGGGGCCGCGGATGCCGCCGCCCACGCCGCGCTGCTTCCGGCGGGCGAGCCCGCGGGCGCCGGCGCCGCGCCGGAGCTGCTGGTCCTCCCGGTCCCGCCGGTCGAGGTCCCGGAGGCCGAGCGGATGCCGGAGCTGCTGCGCGCCACCCTCGGCAGCGTGCTGGCCGCGCTTCAGGGCTGGCTGGCCGAGGACCGCCCGGCAACGTCCCGTCTCGCCGTGGTCACCCGCGGGGCGGTGGGCCCCGAGGGGGTGCCGACGGACCTGGTCGGCGCGGCGGTGTGGGGGCTCGTCCGGGCGGCGCAGGCGGAGACGCCGGACTGCTTCGTGCTGGCCGACACGGACGGCACGCCCGAGTCCGCGCGACGGCTCGCCGCCGCGGCGCTGACGAGCGGTGAGCCGGAGATCGTCCTGCGCGGTGGCGTCGCCCACGTGTCCCGGCTCGTGCGCGCGACCCCGGACACCCCCGCCGCCACCGGCTTCGAGTCGTGGGACCCGCAGGACACCCTCCTCATCACCGGAGGCACCGGCGCACTGGCCACCCTCATCGCCGAACACCTCGTCACCCACCACGGCATACGCACCCTCGCCCTCGCCAGCCGCAGCGGAGCCACCGCAACCGGCGCCACCACACTCACCCAACACCTCACCGACCTCGGCGCCCACGTCACCCTCCACACCTGCGACGTCGGCGACCCCACCCAAGTCACCGAACTCATCAACACCCTCCCCCACCTCAAAGGCATCATCCACACCGCCGGCACCCTCAACGACGCCACCCTCACCAACCAGACCCCCACCCACCTCGACACCACCCTGACCCCCAAAGCAGACGCCGCCTGGCACCTGCACCAGGCAACCACCCACCTCGACCTCACCCACTTCATCCTCTACTCCAGCGCCGCCGCCACCCTCGACGGCGCCGGACAAGCCAACTACGCCGCCGCCAACGCCTTCCTCGACGCCCTCGCCCACCACCGCACCCGACACGGCCTCCCCGCCCACTCCCTCGGCTGGGGCCTGTGGGCGCAGAAGTCCGACATGACGACCCACCTGACCGAGGCGGACGTCGCACAGCTGGCGCGGTCGGGGGTGCTGGGCCTGTCGGCGGAGGAGGGCGCGGCCCTCTTCGACATCGCGGTCTCGGGGTCGGCCCCGGTGCTGCTGCCGGTCCGGCTCGACCTGAAGGCGCTGCGCGACCGGCCGGGCGGCCTGCCACCCCTGCTGAGCGGCCTGGTGCGGCCCGTGGCACGGCGAGCGATGGCGTCCGCCGCGGCGGACGGTGACGACACGCTGGCCCATCGGCTGCTGCGGATGCCGGCGCCCGAGCGCCGCCGGCTGCTGCTCGGCCTGGTACGCACCCATGTCGCGGGCATCCTCGGGCACGACGGCGCGGAGGCCGTCGACCCGGAGCGCGCCTTCAGGGACCTGGGCTTCGACTCGCTCGCCTCCGTGGCGCTGCGCAACCGGCTGGGCGCGGCCGTCGGCATCAGACTGCCGGTCACCCTGGTCTTCGACCATCCCACACCGGCCGCCCTGGCGGAGTTCCTGCTCGCCGGAGTCGGCGGCGCCGACGAACCGCGGGAAGCGGCCCCGGCGCGGCCGGCCGGTACGGTCCCCGACGAGCCCATCGCGATCGTCGGCATGAGCTGCCGCTTCCCCGGGGGCGTCACCAGCCCCGAGGAGCTCTGGGAGTTGCTGGCCGAGGGCCGCGACGGCGTCTCGACGTTCCCCGCCGACCGCGGCTGGGACCTCGCGGAGATCTGCGACACCAACGGGGTACGGCCGAACACCAGCCACGCGATCGAGGGCGGTTTCCTCTACAACGCGGCGGACTTCGACGCCGAGTTCTTCGGCATCTCCCCCCGGGAGGCCCTCGCCACCGACCCCCAGCAGCGCCTCCTGCTGGAGGCGTCCTGGGAGGCCCTGGAGCGCGCCGGACTCGACCCCCACGCCCTGCGCGGCAGCCGCACCGGCGTCTTCACCGGCATCATGTACCACGACTACGCCTCACGCCTCGGCAACTCCCCCGTCCCCGAGGGCGTCGACGCCTACCTCGGCAACGGCAGCCTGGGCAGCGTCGCCTCCGGCCGAGTCTCCTACACCCTCGGCCTCGAAGGCCCCGCGGTCACGGTCGACACCGCCTGCTCCTCGTCCCTGGTGGCACTGCACCTGGCCGTGCAGGCGCTGCGGAGCGGCGAATGCCAACTGGCGCTCGCCGGCGGCGCGTCGGTGATGTTCACGCCCGAGACGTTCATCGACTTCAGCCGGGCGCACAACCTCGCCTTCGACGGCAGGGCGAAGGCGTTCGCGGGGGCGGCGGACGGCACGAGCCTCTCCGAGGGCGTCGGCGTGCTGGTGGTCGAGCGGCTCTCCGACGCCCGGCGCAACAACCACCCCGTCCTCGCGGTGGTGCGCGGCTCCGCCGTCAACCAGGACGGCGCCAGCAACGGCCTCACCGCCCCCAACGGCCCCTCCCAGCAACGCGTCATCAACCAGGCCCTGGCCGCCGCCCACCTCTCCCCCGCCGACATCGACGCCGTCGAGGCACACGGCACCGGAACGGTCCTGGGCGACCCCATCGAGGCACAGGCCCTCATCGCCACCTACGGCCAGGACCGCCCCGCGGACCACCCCCTGTGGCTCGGCTCCATCAAGTCCAACATCGGACACACCCAGGCCGCCGCCGGTGTCGCCGGAGTGATCAAAATGGTCATGGCGATGCGGCACGGGGTGCTTCCCAAGACCCTGCACGTGGACGAGCCGACGCCCCATGTGGACTGGACGGCCGGCCGGGTCGAGCTGCTGACCGAGGCCGTGCCGTGGAGCGGCGAGGAGCCCCGCCGAGCCGGCGTGTCCTCCTTCGGGATCAGCGGCACCAACGCCCACGTCATCCTGGAGCAGTCGCCGAGCCCGGAGCCCGTCCAGGACACGTCTGCCGAGCTCCCCACTCCTTCGGGTCCCGTGCTGCTCCCGGTGTCCGCCGCGAACGCGGCCGCGCTGCGTGCGCAGGCCAAGGGGGTGCTGGACTTGCTGGACGCCGCGGACGCCCCGGATCCGGTGGACGTGGCCGCGGCGCTGGCGACCACGCGCGCCCGGCTGGACCGCCGCGCGGTCGTCCTCGGCACGGACCGCGACGAGCTGCTGGCGGGGCTGCGCGCCCTGGCGGCCGGGGAGACCACCCCGGGCCTGGTCCAGGCGAGCGCGACCGAGGGCCGGCTGGCGTTCTTGTTCACCGGTCAGGGGGCTCAGCGTGTCGGCATGGGCGCCGGGCTGGCGGAGGTGTTCCCGGTGTTCGCCGACGCCCTGGACGAGGTGTGTGTCCACCTGGATCCGCTGCTTCCGCGTCCACTCAAGGAGGTGTTGTTCGCGGTGGAGGGGTCGCGGGAGGCGGCGTTGCTGGAGCGTACCGAGTACGCCCAGCCGGCTCTGTTCGCCCTGGAGGTGGCCCTGTTCCGGCTGGTGGAGTCCTGGGGGGTGCGTCCCGACGTCGTCATGGGCCACTCCATCGGCGAGATCGGCGCCGCGCACGTGGCGGGCGTGTTCTCCCTGGCCGACGCCTGCGCTTTGGTCGCGGCGCGCGGCCGGCTGATGCAGGCCCTGCCCCCGGGCGGGACGATGGCCGCGGTGCAGGCCGGCGAGGAGGAGGTGCGCGCCCTGCTGGCCGGGGCGGACGACGCCGCCGTCGCCGCCGTCAACGGCCCCGCCTCCGTGGTCGTCTCCGGTGCCGCGGCCCGGGTGGAAGCGGTCGTGGCAGCGGTACGGGCCAAGGGCGGCAAGACCTCCCGCTTGAAGGTCTCCCACGCCTTCCACTCCCCGCTGATGGAACCGATGCTCACCCAGTTCCGGCAGGTCGCCCAGGTGCTGCGGTACGCCGAGCCGCGCATCCCGCTGGTGTCGACGGTGACCGGACGCACCATCACGACCGGCGAGGTCACCTCACCCGAGTACTGGGCCGGCCACGTCCGCGACACCGTCCGCTTCAGCGACGCGGTACGCACCCTGGCCGACGACGGCGTCACCACCTTCCTGGAACTGGGCCCCGACGCCGTACTGAGCGCCATGGCCGCCGACACCCTGCCCCAGGACGGCGCACACTGCCTCCCGCTGCTGCGCCGGACCCGGCCCGAACCCACCGAAGCCCTCACCGCCCTGGCCCACCTGTGGACCCACGGCCACCCCGTCGACTGGACCGCCCTGCACACCACCCCCACCCGCCACGTCGACCTGCCCACCTACCCCTTCCAACGACAGCACTACTGGATCGACGCGGTGGCCGAACTCGGCGATGTGACCGCCTTGGGGCAGTCCTCCGCCGGGCACCCCCTGCTGGGGGCCGTGCTGCACCGTGCCGGAGCCGAGGAGACCATCCTCACCGGCTCCCTGAACACGACCACCCACCCCTGGCTGGCCGACCACCGCATCATGGGCACCGTCCTGCTGCCCGGAACCGCACTGGTCGAACTCGCCATCCACGCCGGCGACCACACCGGCACCCCCCACCTGGAAGAACTGACACTCCAAACACCCCTGATCCTCCCGGCGGACCACAGCCTCGACCTCCAGGTCACCGTCGGCGCCCCCGACGACCAACGACGCCGCGCCCTCACCATCCACACCCGCCCCCACACCCCCCACGCCCCCTGGACCCAGCACGCCGAAGGCACCCTCACCCCCCAGCCCACCCACCACGACCCCGACGACGACCTCACCACCTGGCCACCCCCGGGCGCCGAACCCATCCCCCTGCACCACACCTACGAGACCCTGGCCGACCAGGGCTACCACTACGGCCCCACCTTCCAAGGCCTCACCGCCGCCTGGAGCGACGGCGACCACCTCTACGCCGAAGTCACCCTCCCCGACCAAGCACACCACGACGCCGACGCCTTCGGCCTCCACCCCGCCCTCCTCGACGCCGCCCTCCACGCCCTGGACCTCGAGGGCCCGCAGAGCGGCGGTGAGCAGTCGGGCATGCTGCTGCCCTTCGCGTGGCGGGGCGTGACCCTGCACGCCTCCGGGGCGACCCGGTTGCGGGTGCGGATCACCCGTGCCCCGGGGAACGCGCTGTCCGTTCTCGCGGCGGACGCGCGGGGCGAGACCGTGGTGTCCGTGGACTCGCTCGTGCTGCGCGCCATCACCGCCGGACAGCTTCCGGACAGCGGGGCCGCCCGGCACCCGCTGTTCGGTGTCGACTGGACTCTCGTGCCGCTCCCGCGGGTGGGCGATCCCGCCGCGGAGCTCCTGACCGTACGGCTCTCCGGCGCGCACACCGCGGAGGACGCCTGGCGGGCCGGGGCGGAGGCCCAACTGCCCGCCGTCGTTCCCCCGATCGTGGTGCTGCACGGTGACGAGGGACCCGACACGTCACTGTCCGGCTCCGAGCCGGTCCCCGTGTCGGCGGGGACTGCCGCGGCGGTGCGGATCGCGACCGGACGGGTGCTGTCGTTGCTCCAGCGGTGGCTCGTGGACGATCGGTTCAGCGACACCCGGATCGTCGTCGTCACCCGGCGGGCGGTGTCCGCGCCCCGCCCCGGTGGCGAGGCCGAGGAGGTGCTCGACCTCGCGGGCTCCGCGGTGTGGGGGCTCGTGCGCGCCGTGCGCGAGGAGCACCCGGGCCGGGTGGCGCTGGTGGACGTGGACGGCACGCCGGAGTCGTGGAAGTCCCTGCCCGCGGCGGCGGCGACCGGCGGGGAACCCGAGCTCGCCCTGCGCGACGGCACCGCCCTCGCCCCGCGGCTCGTACGGGTCACGCCCACCGCCGACCGGGCCGGCCGTACCGTCCCAGAGGCCCGGAACATCCGGTTCGCGCCCGAGGGCACCGTGCTGGTCACCGGTGGCACCGGCGGCCTCGGCCGGGTGGTCGCGCGTCACCTCGTCGCACAGCACGGCGTACGGCGCCTTCTGCTGCTCAGCCGCCGCGGTCCGGCCGCCGACGGAGCCGGCGAACTCGTCTCCGAGCTCGCCGAGTCGGGCGCGCACGTCGACGTCGTGGCCTGTGACGCGGCCGACGAGGACGCGCTGCGGGCCGCGCTCGCCAAGATCCCGGACGCCCACCCGCTGACCGGTGTCATCCACACCGCCGGGGTGCTCGACGACGCGACGCTGGCCGCGCAGACGCCCGAGCGGTTCGACACCGTGCTGCGGCCCAAGGTCGACGCGGTGCTGAACCTGCACCGGTCGACGGCGGACGCGGACCTCGCCGCGTTCGTGGTGTACTCGTCCGCGGCGGGCACCCTCGGCGCCGCGGGACAGGCCAATTACGCGGCGGCCAACGCCTTCCTCGACGCCCTGGTCCAGCACCGGCGGGCCCGGGGACTGGCCGGGCTCTCGCTGGCCTGGGGGTTGTGGGCCGCGGACACGGGAATGAGCGACGGGCTCACCGAGGCCGACGTCCGGCGGATGGAACGCTCCGGGATGCGGCCGCTCGCGGAGGACGAGGGCCTGGCGCTGTTCGACGCGGCGCTCGCCGGGGACGTCCCGGATCGCGCGGTGCTGCTCCCCATGGCGCTGGACGTCACCCGCGTCGCGGCCGGCCGGAGCGCCGAGGGCGTGCCCGCGATGCTGCGCGCGCTGCCCGGGGCACCCGCTCGCAGGGCCGTGACCCGGGGCGATGGCGGTACGGGTGACGGGTCCCGGGGCGGCGACCTGGCGGGCCGGCTGGCGGGGATGGCGCCGCAGGAGCAGGAACGCGCCCTGCTGGACCTGGTGCGCGGCCACACGGCGGAGGTGCTGGGCCACGCGCGGGCCGCGGACGTCGATCCGGCGCGCGGCTTCGTGGAGCTGGGCTTCGACTCGTTGACGGCGCTCGAACTGCGCAACCGGCTGGGCGGCGTGAGTGGGCTCCGGCTGCCGTCCACCCTGATCTACGACCACCCGACCCCGCTGGCCGCGGCCCGTCACCTGCGGACCGAACTGGTGGGAGGCGGGGGCGCGGCGGTGTCGCCCCTGGAGGCCCTGGAGGCCGAGCTGGCGGGCCTGGAGGCCGCGATGAGCACGGTCACCCCCGACGTGGACGAGCACACCCGCGTCACGGCCCGGCTGCGGGCGCTGGTGGCGCAGTGGAGCGAGGTGGCCCGGCCGGCCGACGAACGCACGGCCGAGGAGGACCGGGCGGAGCTGGAGTCGGTCTCCGCGGACGAGCTGTTCGACATCCTCGACAGCGAGCTGGACGCCGACTGACTCCGGCCGGGTGCGCCGCCCCGGACGGCGGACGACGAAGGGGGCCGGCCACCGTTTCCGCGGTGGCCGGCCCCCTTCGTCGCGTGCCGGCCTCAGCTCCGCCCGGACACCGCCGGTGCCTCGTCGCCGGCCGCGTCCGCCGTGACGGGCGCGGCGGACGCGGCGGCCGTCTCCGGGGACGCCCCTCGCGCGTGCCGCAGCAGGAACAGGGAGACCACCGCCATGAGGAGCAGCAGCCCGGCCGCGGTCCAGGAGGCGGCGCGCAGACCGTGAGCGAACGACTCTCGTGCCACGGCGAGCAGTTCGTCCCCGGCGCGGGCGGGCAGGTGACGGGATGCCTCCACGGCGCCGCCGAGGGTGTCCCGCGCGGAGCGCACCGCGTCCGACGGCAGGTCCGCCGGTACCCGCCCGGCGACGTCGTCGCGGTACACCGCGGTGCCGATGGAGCCGAGGATGGCGACGCCGAAGGCGCCGCCGAACTCGGTGGCGGTCTGGGAGAGTCCGGAGACGGACCCGGCACGGTCCGGCGGGGCGGTGGCGATCACCAGGTCGGAGGTGGTGGTCATGACGAGGGTGATGCCGGCCGACATGACGACGGTGCCGGTCACGAGCGTCCCGACGCCGGAGTCGGCGTGCAGCTGGGCGAGCACCCCGTACCCGAGCGCCCCGGTCACCAGGCCGCAGGTCACCACCACACCCGGACGCACGAAGCGGGCCAGCACGGGACCGAGCCCTGAACTGACCAGTGCGGCACCCGCGGCGGGCAGCGCCCACAGGCCCGCCCGCAACGGGCCGAAGCCGAGCACCATCTGGAGGTACTGGGCGGTGAAGAGGCCCGAGCCGACCAGGGAGAAGATGGCGAGCACACTGGTCGCGACGGACGCGCTGAACGCCCGGTCGCCGAAGAGCCGCACGTCCAGGAGGGGTTCGGCGAGCGTGTGCTGGCGTCGCAGGAAGTACCAGCCGACGGCGAGACCCGCGGCGATCGCGGCCACGGGCACGGCGCCCGGCCCCTTCTCGGCGATGCGCTGGATGCCGTAGACGGCGGGCAGCACGGCGGCCAGCGAGAGGGCGGCACTGAACAGGTCGAACCTGGCGGGCTCCGCCGCCTTGGACTCCGGCAGCAGCAGCGATCCGAGGACCAGCAGCAGCACCATCACGGGCAGGTTGACCAGGAAGACCGAGCCCCACCAGAAGTGTTCGAGGAGTACGCCGCCGAGGAGCGGGCCGAGGATGGCCCCGCCGGCGAACGCCCCGGTCCACACGGCGATGGCGGTCCTGCGCTGCCCGTCGTCGCGGAACATGGTGCGGATCAGCGACAGGGTGGCCGGCATCAGGGTGGCGCCGCCGAGCCCGAGCAGGGCGCGGCTCGCGATCAGCATCTCGGGGCTGGAGGCGAGGGCGGCCACCGCGGAGGCCGCGCCGAAGACGACGGCGCCGCCCATGAGCAGCCGCTTGTGGCCCGTCCGGTCGCCGAGCGCGCCCATCGTCAGGAGCAGCCCGGCGAGGACGAAGGGGTAGATGTTGACGATCCAGAGGAGCTGCGCGCTGCTGGGGGCCAGCTCGGCGCTGACGAACGGCAGCGCGTAGGACAGGACCTGCATGTCGAGCGAGACCAGCAGGACCGCGATGATGAGGACGGCGAGTCCCGTCCACTGTTTTCGCCCGGCTCTGGGGGGCGCGTGGACGGGCGCCGCCGTGGGATGGCTCATGGGGTACTCCGCTCCTGCTTCGCCGACGGGTGCCGCGCCTCCGCGTTCAGGTAGGCCAGTACCGCCAGCACACGGCGGTTGTCGTCCCCGGACACGGTGAGGCCCAGCTTCGAGAAGATGCTGTTGGTGTGCTTGCTGACCGCCTTTTCGGAGACGAACATCCGCGCGGCGATGGCCGCGTTGGAGCGGCCTTCGGCCATCAGGCCGAGCACCTCGCGCTCCCGCTCGGTCAGGCTGTGCACCGGGCTGGTCTCGGTGTTGTGCTTGGTCATCAGCTCGGAGACCACCTTGGGGTCCATCACGGTCCCTCCGGAGGCGACCTGTTTGACCATGTCGACGAAGCGGCGCACGTCGAAGACGCGGTCCTTGAGCAGGTAGCCGACACCGCCGTTCTGGTCGGACAGCAGCTCCCGCGCGTACATCTGCTCCACGTGCTGGGACAGCACCAGGATCGGCAGGCCCGGCACCTGCGCGCGGGCCTGGACGGCGGCCTGAAGTCCCTCGTCGGTGAAGGTGGGGGGCAGCCGCACGTCGACGATGGCGACGTCGGGACGGTGGGTGAGCAGAGCCCGCAGCATCGCCGGGCCGTTGTCCACCGCCTCGATCACCTCGAAGTCGTGTGCGGTCAGGAGTTGTACCAGTCCCTCCCGCAGCAGGGCCAGGTCCTCCGCGATCACAACTCGCACGGGAGCTCCATCGTCACTAGGGTCGGTCCGCCCATCGGGCTGTCTATGTCGAGTTTTCCGTCGAAGGACGCCAGCCGGCGCTGGAGGCCGCGCAGGCCGCTGCCGCCCTCGGCCTCGGCGCCGCCGCGCCCGTTGTCGCCGATCTCGGCGCGAAGGCGGCCGTCGGCGTACCAGAGCCGGATGCTGACGCGGTTCGCGCCGCTGTGCTTGGTGACGTTGGCGAGCGCCTCGGCGATCACGAAGTAGGTGGCGGACTCGATCGGCGGCTGGGGCCGTCCGGGCAGGTCGATGTGGACCTCGACGGGGATGGCCAGGGCCATCGCGAGCGCCCGGACGGCGCCGTCGAGTCCGCGCTCGGCGAGCACCGGCGGGTGGATGCCGCGCACCAGGTCGCGCAGTTCGCTGAGCGCCTGGCTGCTGGACTCCATGGCCTCGGCGAGGAGTTGGCGCACCAGTTCGGGGTTGGTCTCCAGTTGCGTGTCGGCGAGCCCGAGCTTCATGCCGAGCGCCACGAGACGGGCCTGCGCCCCGTCGTGCAGGTCCCGCTCGATCCGGCGCAGCTCGGCGGCCTGTGCCTCCGCCGCCTCGGACCTGGTCTCGGTCAGCTCCTCCACGCGCAGGGCGAGGCGGGCGTTGCGGGTGGGCGCGAGCAGGGCCCGGTTGAAGCGGATGTACAGCCGCCCCAGCGCCGGCGCGATCAGCAGGCCGGTCACCACGAGGAGGAAGCCCTGCGGGATGGCGAGGTTGGCGTCGCCCTGGTCGGTGATGAACCAGGTGGCGCCGAACCCCCAGTGCGGGCCCATGCTCTGCCAGAGGAACGGCGTGACGAACATGCCGTTGAGGCCGTAGGCGACGAGGGACACCGGCAGCAGCCCGAGGACGAGGCCCACGGGGGCGTCGAGCAGCATCCACAGGATGTCCCGCCAGGTGGCGGGGTCGGAGAGCAGCCGGCGGCAGTGGGTGAAGGTGCCCGCAGTGTCGTAGGCACCGTCGACGGTGGTCCGCCGGTAGGGGGTGTCGATGGTCTCGCCCGTCCACTCCCGGGCGGTGCGCCGGTGGAAGTCGGCGAGACCGCGCACGGCGGTCATGACGACCGGCAGGACGAGGAACCCTATGCCGATCGCCATGGCGGCGAAGGTGGTGACCGTGACGGTCAGCAGGACGACGCTCCCGGCCTGGGAGAGTACGGCGACCAGCAGTCCCCGCATGCACCAGCGCAGCCGCTCCGCGAGCCCGCGCCGTTTCGGTGACCGTGCGGTCCCAACCCTGTCCAACTGCCCCAGCCTCCTGTGCTCCACGGCCGCCCGCGTCGAGTGAAGGATCGCATGCCGGCGCCGGCCGGGCGGTGGGGATCGGTCCCGGTCGGGGGTAGGGATTCCTCCACCCCGGTTGTGGAAGAAGACCCATCGGCGCGCACCCCTGCCCGTCCCTAGCGTGGACAACGTGATCGCGGCCCCCACGCGACAGGTTCAGGGAGTGTGAATGGACACCACCATCGCTGTAGACGACACGGTACGGCTCGAAGCCGTCCACAAGGTGTACGGCCAGGGCGCCAACTCGGTGACGGCCCTCAACGGCGTCAGCCTGGCCTTCCAGCGCGGCAGTTTCACCGCCGTGATGGGTCCGTCCGGCTCGGGCAAGAGCACCTTCCTGCACTGCGCGGCGGGACTCGACCGGCCGACCTCGGGCACCGTCCTGCTGGACGGCGAGGACCTCGGTGACTACGACGAGACGACACTGGCGAAGATGCGGCGCGAACGCATCGGCTTCATCTTCCAGGCGTTCAACCTGCTGCCCGCCCTGTCCGTGACACAGAACGTCACCCTGCCGCTGAAGCTCGCGGGGCGGCGCCCCGACCGCAAGCGGGTGGCGGAGATCATCGAGCGGGTGGGGCTCGGCGACCGCAGGAACAACCGGCCCGCCCAGCTGTCCGGCGGCCAGCAGCAGCGCGTGGCGATCGCCCGCGCCCTGGTGACCGGACCCGCGGTGGTCTTCGCCGACGAGCCGACCGGCGCGCTCGACACCCGTACCGCCCGCGAGGTGCTGCTGCTGATGCAGGAGTCCGTGCGGGCGCTGCGGCAGACCATCGTCATGGTGACGCACGACCCGGTGGCCGCGTCCTACGCGGACCGGGTGGTCTTCCTCGCCGACGGCCGGTTCGTGGGGGACCTCTACCACCCGACGGCCGAGGCGGTCGCCGAGCGCATGACCCGCCTGGGCGCGTGGGCCGACGAGGCGCCCGCCGTGCACGGCCGGCAGTCCACCGCGGCCGGAGGCATGTACTGATGTTGTCCCTGGCACTGCACACGCTGCGGTTCCGCCTCGGTGGATTCGTGGCCACCTTCATCGCCATGTTCTTCGGCGCGGCCCTCATCATGGCCTGCGGCGGGCTCATGGAAAGCGGCGTCCGCGACGCGGTGCCGGCCCAGCGGTTCGCCGCGGCCCCCATCGTGGTGGCGGGCGACCAGGAGTACGACGGCTCCCAGCTCAGCGAGCGGGTGCGGCTCGGCCAGGCGCAGGTGCGCGCGGTCGAGGACGTGGCCGGGGTGGAACGGGCGGTCACCGACGTGTCCTTCCCGGTGGCCGTCGTCCGCGACGGCCGCCCGGTCACTCCCCTGTCCGACGGCGCCGCCGGCGACGAGCACCGCCAGCTCGGCCACGGCTGGAGCTCCGCCCAGCTCACCCCCTATACCCTCACGGCCGGAGCGCGGCCCGGCGCGGTGGGCGACGTGGTGCTCGACACCGGTCTCGCCGAGCGGGCCGGCGCGGACGTGGGCGACCGGGTGCGCATCGTCGCCACCGGCCGTACCCAGGAGTACCGGCTCACCGGCATCGTCGAGCAGTCCGGCGGGCGTACGGCGTCCCGGCCCGCGGTGTTCTTCAGCGACGGGCAGGCCGCGGCCCTGCGCGGCGACGACACCGTGGACGCGATCGGGGTGCTGCCCGCGTCGGACACGGACACCGCCGAGCTGCGCGACCGGATCGACAAGGCGCTGGACGGTGCCGCCGTGACGCTGACCGGCGACAACCGGGGGCTCGCGGAGTTCCCCCAGGCCGCCGCCGGCCAGCAGAACCTGATCATGCTTTCCGCGATCTTCGGCGGCTGGGCGATCCTGGTCGCCATGTTCGGGGCGTCCTCGACGCTGGGCCTGACGGTGCAGCAGCGGCAGCGTGAGATGGCCCTGCTGAAGGCGATCGGCACCACCCCGTCCCAACTGCGCCGCATGATCCTCAGCGAGACGCTGGTGATCTCCGTCCTGGCCTCGGTGCTCGGCTGCCTGCCGGGCGCGCTGCTCAGCGGCCTCCTCTTCGACAAGCTGGTCGACGCCGGGATCATCTCGGGCGCCGTCGAGTTCCGGCAGAGCCTGGCGCCCGCGGTCGTCGCCGTGGTGGCCTCGCTGCTGGCGTCGGTCGGCGCCGCGTACATCACCGCCCGCAAGATCGCCGGAACCCGGGCCACCGACGCCCTGGCGAGCAGCGCCACCGAGGGCCGCTGGCTGACCCGTACCCGGATCGTGCTGTCGGTGCTCTTCCTCGCCGGCGGTGCCGGCATGGCCGTCATGACCGTGACGATGATGGAAGGTGACCTGACGGCCAGCACGGCGGGCCCCGCCTGCATCATGTGGGCCATCGGCCTGGCGCTGCTCGCCCCCGGTTTCACCAAGGCGATCGTGTGGCTGCTGCAGGGCCCGATGCGCGCGCTGACCGGACTCACCGGGTACATGGCGGTGCTCAACGCCCGTGCCCACACCATCCGTCTGGCCTCGACCATCACCCCGATCATCCTGCTGACCGGCGTCGCCACCGGCACCCTGTACATGCAGCAGATCGAGGACGCCTCCAACCGGGCCGCGCACAACGGGGTGCTGCGCACCGACGACGTGCTGACCGCCAGGGCCGGCGGGTTCGCTCCCGGCACCCTCGACCGGGTGCGGCAGGTGCCGGGCGTCGACGCGGCCTCCTCCTACGTGACCAGCACCGGTTTCGTGCAGAGCCCCGAGGACGCCGAGCAGACCGGCGACGGCCGGCCGCTGCAGGGCGTCGACGACGCGGGGAACCTCACGGTGCGGGCCGCCACCGGGTCGCTGTCGAACCTGCGCGGCGACAGCGTCGCGCTGACCGTCGAGCACGCCGAGTCCCTGGGCCGCGGGGTCGGCGACACCGTCACCCTCAGGCTCGGCGACGGCACCCCGGTCACGGTGAAGGTGGTGGCCACCTACCAGCCGGAGGGCGAGACGACGGCGCTGCTGATGCCCGCCCCGCTGCTGGCGGCGCACACCACCGACGGGGTCGCCGGGCAGATCCTGGTGCACCACGCCGCGGGGGCCGATCCCGCCGAGGTGACCGCCGCGGTGACCGCGCTCGTCAAGGACCAGCCGGGCGTCGAGGTGTCGGACAGCGGCGCGCTGACCGCCGGGCGCACCGGGGGCCAGCAGCAGCTGGCCACCATCAACTACCTGGTGGTGGGGCTGATCGTCGGCTACACCGCGATCTCCGTGGTCAACACCCTGATCGCGGCCACCGGCCGCCGCCGCCGGGAGTTCGGGCTCCAGCAGCTCACCGGCTTCACCAGGAAGCAGGTCATGGCGATGATGGGCCTGGAGAGCGTGCTCACCTCGATCGTCGGGGTGGTCCTCGGCACGGTCGCCGCGACCATCACCTTCTTCCCCTACAGCCTCGCGAAGCTGGACGAACTGGTCCCGTCCGTACCGCTGTGGATCTACTTCACGATCGTGGCCGGCGCCGTCGTGATCACCGCCGCGGCGACCCTGCTGCCGACCTGGCGGGTCACCAAGTCCCGCCCGGTGGAGGCGGCGACCGCGGCCGCGTGACGACGGCCCCGGTGCCCCTTCCCGGGCCACCGGGCGAGCCACCCGAACCACCCTGAACCGGGCGCCCCGAATCCCCCGCGGGGCGTCCCACCGGGTCCCACCGCCTGAACAGGCGGTGGGACCCTTCCCCTTCCCCCGGCCTCCCCTGGGTTGTCGCTCGGATCGCGCCGGGGACACGGGGTCCGGCACGGGCGTCCACCGCGCCGTCGTCACTCGCCGACGCTCCATGCCGTCCGTGCCGTCCGCGTCGATTCCCCCTCCGCCTCGCAGCCCCGCGCGCCGGGCCCCGCTCACCGTCGCCGGCCGACGACGCCGCTTCCCCGCGACCCGGCCCGGACAGCAGCCCCTATGCACCCCAGCTAGGGGTTGGCCCGGGGTGCGCCCGTTGAGAGGCTTGCCCGGCGGGCGCGGTCCCGCTCCGGTACGCCAACCATGTGTGAGGGGCCCCAGGTGACGAGCAGGGTTCAGGAGAAGAGCGCGTGGATTCAGCGTTTCCACCCGTCTAAGGAGGCCGGCGCCAGGCTCGTCTGCTTCCCGCACGCGGGCGGCGCCGCGACCTACTTCCATCCCGTCTCCGCGGCGCTGAGCCCGGACCTCGAGGTACTGGCCGTCCAGTACCCGGGACGCCAGGAACGCAGGGCGGAGCCCGTCGTTCGCTCCGTCGGGGAACTGGCGCGGCAGGCCACCGAGGCGATCCGTCCCTGGGCGGACCGCCCGCTGGCCCTCTTCGGCCACAGCATGGGCGCACTGGTCGCCGCCGAGGTGGCGCGGCGCCTGGCGGACGGGGGCACGCCGCCGCTCACCGTCGTCGTCTCCGGCCGCCGCTCGCCGACCAGCTTCCGTGACGAGAACGTGCACCGGCGCGACGACCGGGGCATCGTGGCCGAGATGGCCAGGCTCGGCGGCAGCGACGTCCGCGTCTTCGAGGACCCCGAGATGCGGGCCCTGCTGCTGCCGGTGATCCGCGCCGACTACGAGGCCGTGGAGACGTACCGCCACCGCCCCGGCCCGCCCCTGCCCTGCCCGCTGCTCGTCCTCCTCGGCGACAACGACCCGGTGGCGAGCGTCGAGGAGGCCCGCGGCTGGGCCGAGCACACCTCGGCCGGTTTCGAGCTGAGGACGTTCCCGGGCGGCCACTTCTACCTGAACCACCACGCTGGGGCGGTGACCGCGGCGATCCGGGACCACGTCGCGTCCCTGACCGGCCGACAGGGTTGACACGAGGCCCCCGGGTCCCGGCCGGGCGGCGGGACCTCGCCGGGCGCCCCCCGATCGGCACGGCTTCCGGGCTCCGGCGTGACGGGAGCCGGCGGCCGGACGTCGCGGCGGGCGGCTCGGGGCGCGGCGGGGGCACGCGGCCGCCGTTGCGACCGGCGCCGCTGCAGGTGAGCCGCTCGCGCGGACCGGTGAGCGGTTCGGGTCAGGTACGGGCCAGCGGGTTGGGCAGCGGCCGGTAGCGGGCGTCGGCGCCGTCCGCGCCCGTCCAGCGCAGCAGCAGGTTGGTCTTGCCGGGCAGGGTGGGCGAGGAGAGCAGGGCGGGGATCTCGGGGAGGCCGTGCCGGGCCAGCTCGCGGCGGGCGGCCGGCCAGGGGTCGAATCCCCGGTGGTGTTCGGCGAGCGCGGCGGCGATCTCGTACAGGTGGTTGACGACCAGGCAGTACACCAGCCGCTCCCAGCCGGCGGCGCGCGGGGTGTCGGCCAGCAGCTTGACGCCCTCGGCGTCCCGGAACAGCGCCTGCACCGGCGTGCCCCGCCCGTCCACGGCGACCAGCGTGTTCTGCAGGTGGGCCTCCAGGACGACGCCGTGGTCGGCGAAGGCCGCCAGGGCCGGCGGTACGACCGCGGCGAGGTACGCCCGCCACCAGGCGGCGGGGTCCGCCGCGTGTTCCAGCGGGTTGCCCGGGAAGCCCTCCACCAGCCCGGCGGCGAGCAGCGGGGTCGCGCCGGGCGCCAGGCGGTCGCGCAGCCCGCCGCGGACGACGACGGCCAGTTCCTCGAAGGCGAAGTCCGCGGTGCGGTAGCCGCGGTCGCCGAGCCAGGCCGCCGGCGGCCCGACCGCGGCGAGGGCGGCGGTCGCCGCGGCGTCGGTGCGGCGCAGCCTCAGCAGGTCGTGGCGCCACAGCCGCCGGATGTCGTTGGTGATGCGGACGTCCAGGCTGAACTTCAGGAACAGGTCCCGCCGGGGTGCGTACACGGTGCGGATCGCGGCCGTCGGCCAGACGGGGAAGGGCGTGCGGCCCAGCCGGAGCAGGCGCCCGTCGGCGAGGGCGGCGGTGAGCGCGGGGCCGGCCAGGTCGAGCTGCCAGGGGTGGACGGGCAGCAGCCGGTAACCGGGCGGGGCCGTGCCGAGGGCGTCCAGGGCCGCGGTGTCGCCCTCCTCGGCGACGGCGTCCTCGCGCACGCCGAGCAGGGGCAGCGGGAACCGGGCGTGCGCCTCGGGCGCGTACGGCAGCCAGCCGGCCTGCGGTCCGCCGCCGCGCGCCTTGGGGGCGGGGTGGTGGGGGTGGCCGGTGAGGAGGCACTGCTCGGAGACGAGGTAGGGGTCGCCGGGCGGGGCGGCGAGGTCCCTGGCGGCCAGCAGCGCGGCGACCGCGTCGCGGCTGTCGGTCATCTCGGTGGGCAGTTCGTGGTTGGGCAGGCCGGTGTGCCGGGTCAGTTCCTCGGCCGTGAGTTTCACCAGTTCGGTGTGGCCGAGGCGGTGCCAGCGGCCCGCCTCGTACGTCTCGGGCTCGGCGGGCCGCCGCCCGGCGAGCACCCGCAGCAGCCGGCCGGTGCCGGGCAGCCGGTACACCCTCCGCTCGCCGGAGCCCCGGCCGGGGAGGGGCTCGGCCACCTCCCGCAGCAGGCAGTTGAGCAGCGGCGCGGCGGCGTAGGCGTCGGCGCGCCCGGCGACGTCCGCGCCGCGGCCCCGGGCGCCGCCGTCACCCGCCGGGGTACCGACGCGGGCCGGGGTGGCGTCACCCGTGGGGTCGTCGCCGGCGGGCGGGGGCAGGAGATCCACGCGATCCACTCGTTCCCTACGGTCCGTCCATGGGCCGGGGCGGTCAGTATGTCTGGCGTCCCCGGCGTCGTGAGACCTATTCCTACCCGAGGAGTCCGCCCGTGCACCGTCCCCGCACCGCCGAGGCCGAGGTCGCCGAGGAGCTGGCCGCCGTACGGCCCGGTCTCCTCCCCCGGTACGCGGCCGAGCTGCCCGGCGCCCGCGCCGCCGTGCTGTCCCGGCTGTGGCGCGCGCTCGCGTACGAGCCGCTGCCCTGGGTCGAGCGCCGGGAACCGGGCCGGGGCTCCCTGGTGCTGCGGCTGCGGGACGGACGCCGGCTGTGCGGCCCGGCCGCCGATCCCTACCGCACCGACGCCTACGTCACCGCCGTCCGCCTCGACGGTGTCGCGTACGCCGACCCGGCGGCGCTGGTGCGGGACCTGGCCGTACCGCACGGCCCGGCCTTCGCCGCCGAACTCGGGCACAGCGCGGCCTCCACGGCACTGGCCCGGGCCGGGCAGCCGGACGACGGCCCGGCGGGCGGGCGGGCGTGGCCGCGGCGGGACTGGGAGTGGGAGCAGCGGGTCGTCGACGGGCACCCGTTCCATCCGGGCTGCCGCTCCCGCCCGGGGTTCTCGGTGGCCGAGCAACTCGCCTACGGGCCCGAGCACCGGCCGGTGGTGGAGCTGGGGCTGGTGCCGGTCCCCGCCGCGCGGTGCCTGGTGGCCGGGGAGTGGCCGCCGGAGCTGCGGGACGCGGGGCGGGTGCTGGTCCCGGTGCATCCCTGGCAGGCGGCGCACGTGCTGAAGCGGCGGGGCGGGGCCCGGCTGGCCGCGCACCCGCTGATGTCCCTGCGCACCCTGGCCCTGCCCGGCGGGCCGCACGTCAAGACGGCGCTGAGCGCCCGGCTGACCTCCTCGGTACGGGACATCTCCGTCGCCTCCGTCACCGCCTCCGCGGCCTTGTCCGCGTTCGGGGAGGAACTGGCGGCGCGCACGGACGGGCTGCTGCGCGTGACGCGCACGCTGGGCGCCGCCACCGACGGCTCGCCCGACCTGGCGGCGATGGTGCGCGAGGCGCCGGCGGTGTACGCGGCGCCGGGCGAGCACGTGCTGCCGGTGGCGGCGCTCGCCACGACCGGGCTGCCCGGCTCCGCCGCCTGGCTGGCCGCCTTCGCCCGGCTGGCCCTCGCCGCCGGGCTGCGCCTGCTGGAGCTGGGCGTGGCCCTGGAGGCGCACGGGCAGAACCTGCTGGTCGTGCTGGACGCGTCGGGCGCCCCGCGGCGACTGGTCTACCGTGACCTGGCCGACATCCGGGTCGGTCCGGCCCGCCTGGCCCGGCACGGGCTCACCGCGACCGGTCTGCCCTCGCGGATCGTCACGGACGACGAACGGGCGCTGCGCCGCAAGCTGTTCGGCTCCCTGGTGGGCGGTGCGCTGGCCGCCGCGGCCGGATCGGGCCCGGCGCTGCGGGACGCCCTGGAGACGGCCGTACGGGATCTGCCCCGCACCCCGGACCTCGTGGCGCTCCTGGACGAACCGCTGCCGGTGAAGGCGCTGACGCTGATGCGGCTGTCGCCGGGGACGGGCGGGGACCTGTGGGGCGAGCTGCCCAACCCCCTCCACGAGCCCGCGTGCTGACGGTCCGTTTTGGAGCACGGCACCGGCGCTCCATAAGATCCGCCGATGATCATAAGAAAACGGCTCGCGGCAGGCGTGGGCGCGCTGCTCGCCGCGCTGACGGCCGGGCTCGCCCTCCCGGCCGGGGCGGCGGCCGGTGAACCCGCCGGCGAGGACGCGCCGAAGGTGAACCTCGTACTCGACGTCAGCGGCTCGATGCGGGCGCGGGACATCGACGGCGGTTCCCGGATGGCCGCGGCGAAGCAGGCGTTCAACGAGGTGCTCGACGCGACGCCCGAGGAGGTGCGGCTGGGCATCCGCACCCTCGGCGCCGACTACGCGGGCGACGACCGCAAGACGGGATGCAAGGACACCGCACAGCTCTACCCGGTCGGCCCGCTGGACCGCACCGAGGCCAAGGCGGCGGTGGCGACCCTGGTGCCCACCGGCTGGACGCCGATCGGCCCCGCCCTGCTGGAGGCGGCCGACGACCTCGACGGCGGCACCGGCTCCAAGCGGATCGTGCTGATCAGCGACGGCGAGGACACCTGCGCCCCGCTCGACCCGTGCGAAGTGGCCCGCGAGATCGCCGCCAAGGGCATCGGCCTGACCATCGACACGCTCGGCCTGGTCCCCAACGCGAAGATGCGACAGCAGCTCGGCTGCATCGCCGAGGCGACCGGCGGGACGTACACCTCCGTCGAGCACACCGACGAACTGTCGGACCGGGTGAGCCAGTTGGTGGACCGGGCGGCCGATCCGGTGGTGACGCCGGTGGCCGTCGAGGGCGCGGGCAGCTGCGCGAAGGCACCGGTGCTGAAGTCCGGTCTGTACACCGACCGGGAGGAGTTCGGGCAGCAGCGCTGGTACCGCGTGGAGGTGCTGCCGGGCCAGGAGCTGCGGGCCTCGGTGAGCGTGGCCGCCGACCGGGCCGTCAACCCCTCCTACGGGGTGCTGCTGCGGGCGGTGACGGCGCACGGCCGTGAGATCGTGCGCGGCGAGGCGGCGGGCAACGGCCGCACGGACGTGATCTCGACCGGCCTGCGGTACCCGAAGGCCGAGCGGGACGACGACGGCGAGCCGGCCGCCGAGACCGTCTGCCTCCAGGTCACCCACTCCTTCTCGGCGGCCTCCGGCGTGAAGAGCACGCCCGGTCTGCCGCTGGAGCTGACGGTCGACGTCGTCGACGGCCCCGACCCGGCGGGCGACGTGGCCTCCTTCGGCCTCGGGCGCGGCTGGTGGCTGCTGGGCGTGCTCGTCCTGGCCGGCTTCCTCGCCGGTCTCCTCTGGGGCTGGCTGTCACGCTGGCGGGTCGCGGTCTGGAGGACCAACTGATGCGCATTTCCCCACGTATCCCCCTGCGTGTTCCCCGTGTACTGGGCGCCGCACTGGTGCTGCTCGGGCTCGCGGCGGCCCCCGCGGCGGCCGGCACGCCCTCCCCGGACCCGTCGGACGACGGCGGGGCGCCGGCGTTCGCGGGCACGTCGTTCCGCACGGCGACCGAGATCGAGCAGGGGCGGCGGGCCACGGCGGACGGCGCCGCCGGCGACTACCTGTACTGGTCCTTCCCCGCGGACACCGGGCAGCGCCCCACCGTGCGGGCGACGGTGAAGCTGCCCGCGGCGCACGCCGCCCAGACCTGGCGGATCGACGTGTACGACGGCCTGCGCCGCCGCCAGGCCTGCCAGTACGGCGCCCAGACCCGCACCGCGGCGGCGGGCGCCGCCTCCGTGGAGCTGGCCTGCGTGCTGCGCACGGTCCGCGCCTGGGCGGAACCGTGGGCGAACGACCCGCTGCCGGGCACGTACTACGTCCGCCTCACGGCCGTCGGCCTGCCCACGGCCGACCGGGGCCTGCCGGTCGGCGCCGAGATCCGGGTCGACGCCGAGGACGTCGGCGGGCCGGCCGCGGTGGACGGCTCCCTGGCCGAGCCGCTGGTGCCGGGCATCGCGGCGGACGACCGGGACGGCGACGGCTCCTCGGCGGTGCTGTTCGGACTGGAACCCGACGACGGGTGGTCGTCGGGCCGGTGGTCCGACCGCTGGGTGTGGACCGCGGCGGGCGGCGTGCTGGCCGCGCTGGCGGGCGTCGCCGGGTACGCGCTGACGCGCGGATCGGGGCGGCCCCCACGGGTGCCGCCGGGGGTCTGAGACCTCGCGGGAGGGTCCGCCGGAGGGCCCGACGAGGGGCCGGACGAAGGACCCCGCCGGAGGGCCCGCCGCTCACGCGCGGCGGGCCCTCCGGCCGTTCCTCACGCCTCCCGGAGCGCCTTGGCGAGCGGCCCCTCGCCCGTCACCTCGACGCGGCCCTCCTCCACGGCCCGCGCCAGGCCGGTCTCCCCGCGGCCGATCGCCGCACACGTCGCGGCGTCGAGGACCAGCCGGGCGTCGGGCTCCGCGGGGGCCGGCCCGTCGCCGTACACGGGACCTTCCGCGGCGCCGACGCGGACGTGGAAGTCCCCCTCCTCCAGCCGCACTTCGACCAGACCCTCGGCCGCGCTCCCGCCCACCGCCTCCAGCGCCCGCAGCAGCGGCAGCGCGAACCAGTGCGCCCGCACGGCGTCCGTGGGCCGCCGCTCCCCCAGCTCGGCCGCGCCCCACCTCCCGAGCGCTTGGAGGACGGGCAACAACTCCCGGCCGCGGCTGGTGAGTTCGTAGACGTAGGCGGCGCCGGGCGGTGGCAGCCGGCGGCGGGTCGCCAGCCCGTCGCGCTCCATGTCCCTCAGCCGTGAGGCCAGTACGTCCGTACTGACGCCGGGCAGGTCCGCGTGCAGGTCGGTGTAGCGCCGCGGACCGGCCAGCAGCTCACGGACGATCAGCAGGGTCCAGCGGTCGCCGACGAGGTCGAGGGCGCGGGCGGCGGAGCAGTACTGGTCGTAACTTCGGCGAGTGCGGGGTGACATGCGGCGCAGTCTAGACAAGTTGTTGGACTTTCCAAGCCCCAACTTGGTAAAACCAAGCAACACCAGATACCGGAGGGGAAGCCGCTCATGGAGTTCCGGCAGTCGAACAAGCTCAGCGAGGTCTGCTACGAGATCCGCGGCCCGGTGATAGAGCACGCCAACGCGCTGGAGGAGGCGGGCCACAGCGTCCTGCGCCTCAACACCGGCAATCCGGCCGCCTTCGGCTTCGAGGCGCCGGAGGAGATCATCCAGGACATGATCCGGATGCTGCCGCGGGCGCACGGCTACACCGACTCGCGCGGCGTCCTCTCCGCCCGCCGGGCCGTGGCCCAGCGCTACCAGACGCTCGGCCTGGAGGTCGGCGTCGACGACGTCTTCCTCGGCAACGGCGTCTCGGAGCTGGTCACCATGGCCGTACAGGCCCTGGTCGAGGACGGCGACGAAATCCTCGTCCCCGCCCCCGACTTCCCCCTCTGGACGGCGGTGACGACCCTCGCGGGCGGCAAGGCGGTCCACTACCTGTGCGACGAGCAGGCCGAGTGGAACCCGGACCTGGCCGACATGGAGTCGAAGATCACCGACCGCACCAAGGCGGTCGTGATCATCAACCCGAACAACCCGACCGGCGCGGTCTACCCCAAGGAGATCGTCGAGGGCATCCTCGACCTGGCCCGCCGCCACGGCCTGATGGTCTTCGCCGACGAGATCTACGACCAGATCCTCTACGACGGCGCCGTCCACCACTCGGCCGCCGCCCTCGCCCCCGACCTGGTGGTCCTCACCTTCTGCGGCCTGTCCAAGACGTACCGGGTGGCGGGCTTCCGCTCCGGCTGGCTGGTCGTCACCGGCCCCAAGCAGCACGCCAAGGACTACCTGGAGGGCCTGACCATGCTGGCCTCCATGCGCCTGTGCGCCAACACGCCCGCCCAGTACGCCATCCAGGCCGCCCTCGGGGGCCGCCAGTCCATCCGCGAGCTGACCGCGCCGGGCGGGCGACTGCGCGAGCAGCGCGACGTGGCGTGGGAGCGGCTCAACGAGATCCCGGGCGTGTCCTGCGTGAAGCCGAAGGGAGCGCTGTACGCCTTCCCGCGCCTCGACCCCAAGGTCCACAAGATCCACGACGACGAGAAGTTCGTCCTGGACCTGCTGCTGCGGGAGAAGATCCAGGTGGTCCAGGGCACCGGCTTCAACTGGCCCTATCCCGACCACTTCCGCATCCTGACCCTGCCCCACGCGGACACCCTGGAGGCGGCGATCGGGCGGATCGGGCGGTTCCTCGGCGGGTACCGGCAGTAGCCGCCCGGCGCCCGGCCGGCACCCCGCTCCGGTTCGTGACGGGCCCCCTGTGCCGGCCGGGCACGGAGCACGGGCGGCCGGGAGGCGGATGCCGGAGTGCCGGACCGTGCGCTGGGCGGTGCCGGCGTCCCCGTCCCCCCGGTTGGCCAGAGTGCTCCACGCCGAACGGCGCCGTCGGCGGTACGCGACGCCGTTGTCCGGTCCCTGTCCGGAAGTGTCCGGGCGGCGGCGCGTGACCTCGGGAACCGGTGGGGAGTTGGGTCCGGGCGGCACAGGGAGGTGTCGGGCATGGACGTGACGGGGCAGGGACCGCGGTGCGTCGACGGGACGGAACCGTACGGCGGGGACGACGAGTCGGCGGCCGTCCTGCGGACGGTCGGCAGGGTCGTCAAGATGTGCCGGGAGCGGGCGGGGATGACCCAGGCCGAGCTGGGCGCGGCGATCGGTTACAGCGAGGAGCAGGTGTCGTCGGTGGAGCGGGGGCGGCGGGCGCCGAAGGGGCCGTTCCTGGAGGGGGCGGACCGGGTCCTCCGGACGGGCGGGATGATCCTCGGGCTGAGGAAGGACGTGGAGGAGGCCCGGTATCCGAAGAAGGTGCGGGACCTGGCCAAGCTGGAGGCGGAGGCCGTCGAGATCTGCGCCTACGACAACTCCGTGGTCAACGGGCTGTTGCAGACGGAGGAGTACCTGCGGGCGGTCTTCGGCACGCGGCGCCCGGTGTTCTCCGAGGATGAGCTGGAGCGGCGGGTGGCAGCGCGTCTGGCCCGCCAGGCCGTCATCGGCAGCGAGCAGATGATCCCCTCGTTCAGCTTCATCCACGACGAGGCAACCTTGCGCCGATGCATCGGGGGCACAATGGTGCTGCGCCGACAGCTCGAACGATTGTTGGAGATCGGCCAGATGCGGAACGTGGAGATCCAGGTGCTCCCGCTGGACTGTGAGGACAACTCCGGTCTCGACGGCCCTTTTCACCTGCTGAGGCTTCGGGAGGGCAAGACCGTGGGGCACAACGAGGTGCAGCTGACCAGCCGACTGATCTCTGATCCCAAGGAGGTCCAGTTGCTCGAGCTGCGCTATGGGATCATCCGGGCTCAGGCCCTGACCCCACGGGAGTCGCTGGCCTTCATCGAGAAACTCCTTGGAGAGACATGAGCATGAAGTCCTCGGCCGGTGACAGCTTGGAGCTGGAGTGGTTCAAGAGCAGCCACAGCAACCCTGACGGCGCGGCCTGCGTCGAGGTCGCCTCCACCCCCGGCACCATCCACATACGCGACTCGAAGTACGGGCAGGGCCCCCGGCTCGCCTTCGGGACGGAGCAGTGGGCCGCCTTCGTCTCGTACGCCGCCGATCACTGACGTACGGCCCGCCGCGCCCCGCGTCCGGTCCCGTACCGGCCGCGGGGCGTCGGCGCGACCCGCCAGGCACCGAGGAAGGAGCACGCCGTGACACGACCGCCGACCGCCGCCCAGCGGCGTGTCATCGACGCCGCCGATCCCGTCACGGGGCGGCTGCGGGGGACGCGGGCGCAGCTCGCGGCGCTGGTGGAGCGGGGGCTGGCCTTCCGGCATCCGCGGCCACCGCACGACCACTACCTGACGCCGGCCGGGCACCGGGTGCGCGAGGCCGGGAACGCCGGGGCCGGGGAGCCGTCCGGGCCCGCCGGGCAGGGGGCCGCCGCGACCGCCGACGGCGTGTTCGCCGCGCGGGTCGGCGGTGAGGAGGAGGTGCCGGGCGCGGTGGGGCCCGCGCGACTGCGCGAGGTGCGCGGTGCCTGGCAGGGGCTGCTGGAGCTGCGCCGGATGACCAACGCCGACGGGGCGACGGACCGGCCGTGCGGCTGGGAGCGGTCGCACCTGGTGCAGGCCGCCGCGCTCGCCCTGGAGGCGGCCGGCCACCGTCCGGCCGGCCCGGACGGCCTCGGCGGCTACCGGGTGCGGGCGACCCCGCAGCCGGACGCCGTGGCCGTGCACGAGCCCGACGGGGCGGCGCTGCGGGCCTGCGCGGCCACCTTGGAGCGGGCGGGGTGGCACGTCGGTGAGCACGCGGAGCCGCGGACGAGGGACCGTTACCTGCTGGCGTCCCCGCGCAAGGTGTGACGGTCCGTCGTGTCAGGATCGGCCGGTCGGAAGGTCCACGACGTCGTCGAGAGGCAGCAGCCGTGAGCGAGCCGTTTTCCGTACCGGTGACCGTGCGCGGGTACGAGACCGATGTGCAGGGTCACCTCAACCAGGCCGTGTATCTCAACTACGCGGAGCACGCCCGCTGGTCGCTGCTCCAGGCGGCCGGGATCCGGCAGGCGGACCTCATGGCCCGGGGCGTGGGCCCGGTGGTGCTGGAGACCACCGTCCGCTACCGGCGGGAGCTGCTCGCCGGTGACGAGGTGGAGGTGAGCTGCGGCTTCGAATGGGGCGAGGGCAAGACGTTCCGGATCCGGCAGACGATCCGCAAGGCGGACGGCACGGTGGCGGCCGAGATCGAGGCGGTCGGCGGACTGCTGGACCTGCGGGAGCGCCGGCTGGTGGCCGATCCGCGACGGCGGTTCGAGGAACTGGCCGCCGATCCCGGCCTGTTCGGACTCCGGCGCTCCGACGACAGTTCGTGTCCTGAGCCGCGTTCCCGGTAGTGGCAGCGGCGGGCGACGGCCTGTCGGTGTCTTCCCCGCGCGGGCCTGCCCGCTGTGGGGATCACTCATGTCCCGGGTGAGGAACGGGGCTGGCCGACGAGACCACCGGGACGGCCTGCCCCACGGGCGGGCAGCGGAGGACGCGGACGGGACGGCGCACTCCCGACGCGGTGCCGGAAGTACGCCGCCTCGGAGCGGGACGAGCCGTGGGCCACGGCTCCCGGGCGGTCGGCCGGTCCTTCTGCCGTTACTCCGGGTCGCGGCCGGACCGTGGGTTCGTTGAGCACTGGCAACAGCGTCTCCCCACGGGTTCCGGAGTCAGCTGGTGATCACCCGGACCGCGAGTGCCGACCGGAGACGTCGGCATTGCCGAGGGGGTGGCGGGAAAAGGGGAGGCGGGTGCCGGCGGGTCGTTGACAGGATGTCCGCGCCCACCTCTTGAGGGAAAGGACCCGACGACCGTGGCTCGTGCCGTCACGCTGATCCGCTCCGCCTCCCTGTCCGACATCGCCGAGTACGCCTATGCGGCCACGGCGCCCGCCGACTCCCGCCTGATCTTCCTCGCCGGGGCGTGTCCCCTCAACGACGACGGCTCGACGGCAGCGATCGGGGACTACGCGGGTCAGGCATCGAAAGCGATCGAGAACATGCGGGCCGCTCTCGCTGCCTCCGGCGCGTCACTCCAGGACGTCATCAGCACCAGGGTTCTCGTCGCATCGGCCCGGCGGGAGGATCTGGTGGCTGCCTGGGAGGTGGTCCGGGACTCGTTCGCCGACCATGACGTCCCCAGCACCTTGATGGGCGTCACCGTGCTCGGCTATGAGGACCAGCTCGTCGAGATCGAGGCCGTGGCCGCGGTGCTCGACTCCTGAGGCCCATGGCCCACCGCGGCGACCGAGCCGGCCGGACCGGAAGTACCTGACGGGAGCACCACGAACGCGCGATGGCCGGCCTCCCGTCAGGGCGGCCGGCCATCGCGGCAGGCGGAGTCGATCGCGGCGTCGGCGGCCCGCTCGGTCAGGCCTCGCCGGCGGGGCACGGTCACCGCGCTTCCCCCTCACGGTGGCCGCTGCCGCTGGTGCGGCACCTGCGCGCGAGGGGTTTGGCCGGGCGCCGGGGAGGCCTCCCCGGCGCGGCTCAGTGCGCGGACGCCGGCCGTACCCCCTTGATCTCCTCCCCCGCCTCCATCGGATGGGTCACGTCCTGCGCGTCCCGGCCCTTGCCGATGTGGTTGAAGACCAGGTTCAGCAGGACGGCGGCCACGCAGCCGGTGGAGATGCCCGAGTCCAGGATGATCTTCGCGGTCTCCGGGAAGGAGTGGTAGAACTCCGGCTCGGTGATCGGGATGATGCCGACGGCCAGGGAGACCGCCACGATCAGGACGTTGTTGTCCTTGTCCAGGCCGGCCCGCACCAGGGTCTGGATGCCGCTGGCCGCGACCGAGCCGAAGAGGACGACGCCCGCGCCGCCGAGGACCGGGCGCGGTACGACGGCGATGAGCGAGGCGGCGATCGGGCACAGGCCCATCAGGATCAGGAAGCCGCCGCCGGCCGCGACGACGAACCGGCTGCGGATGCGGGTCATCGCCACCAGGCCGATGTTCTGCGCGAAGGCGCTGCACATGAAGCCGTTGAACAGCGGGCTGAGCGCGGAGCCGAGGGTGTCGGCGCGCAGTCCGGCGGCGATGGTCCTCTCGTCGGCCGGGCGTTCGACGATCTCGCCGAGGGCCAGCATGTCGGCGGTGGACTCGGTCATGGAGACGACCATGACGACGCACATGGACACGATCGCGGCGATCTGGAACTGGGGCGCGCCGAAGTGGAACGGGGTCGGGAAGCCGACGACGTCCGCGTCGGCGACCGGCCCGAAGTCGGTGACGCCGAAGGGGATCGCGACGAGCGTGCCCGCGACCAGGCCCAGCAGGACGGCGATCTGCTTGACGAAGCCGCGGGTGAAGCGGCGCAGGAGCAGGACGATGACCAGGGTGACGGCCGCGAGGCCCAGGTTGGTCCCCGAGCCGAAGTCGTCCGCCGCGGGGCTGGGGCCCTGGGCCCAGCCGAAGGCGACGGGCAGCAGGGAGACGCCGATCAGGGTGATGACGGTGCCGGTGACCACCGGCGGGAAGAAGCGGACCGCCTTGCTGAAGAAGGGGGCGGCGAGGAAGCCGAGGACGCCGGCGACGACGACCGCGCCGAAGATGACCGGCAGGGCGTCGGACTTGTCGTCGGTGGAGGCGACGATCGCCGTCATGGGGGCGACGCCGGCGAAGGTGACCCCGTTGACGAAGGGCAGGCGGGCGCCGATCTTCCAGACCCCGAGGGTCTGGAGGAGGGTGGCGAGGCCCGCGGTGAACAGGCAGGCGCCGGTGAGGAACGTCAGTTCGACGCCGGAGAGGCCCACGGCCGCGCCGACGATCAGGGGCGGGGCGACGACTCCCGCGTACATGGCGGCCACGTGCTGCAGGCCCGTGGTCGCCATCTTCACGGGTGGGAGCTTCTCGTCTACGGGGTGGTCGGCCACGGCGGCTCTCCTCCGGTCGGTTACACGTCTCCGTCGACGTGGGTGTCATGGAGGTGGTGCGGGTGGTCATGGGGGGTTTCCTCCCCCTGCTCGACGAGCGGAGCCGAGAGTGCGGGGAGGGACCGGGACGGGCCGTTCGGGAGAACGGGAACCGTGCCGGGGCGCGCGCGTCCACGCGCGCCCCGGGGACGGCCGCCGCGGACCCCGCTCGGGTCCGCGGCTGCCGGCCGGGAGCCGTCCCTCCCGGCCGGTGACCGAGTGCCGTACCGGGGTACGGGGTTCAGCCGCGCGCGGCGATCCGCGCGAGCCGCCGCGCCTCGTCCCGCGTGGAGCGGGCGACGGCGTCCTCGTCGACGGTGAGCAGCCGGCCGTCCTCGACGATCTGGCGGCCGCCCACGAAGGAGGCGGTGACCGGGGCCGGGGCGCCGAGGACGAGCGCGGCGACCGGGTCGGCGATGGAGGCGTGGGCGAGGGTGTCCATCCTCCACAGCACCAGGTCGGCGAGCTTGCCCGCCTCCAGGGATCCGATCTGGTCCGCCCGGCCGAGGACCCGCGCGCCGCCGTGGGTGCCCAGGCGCAGCGCCTGGCGGGCGGTCAGGGCGGCCTCGCGGTGGGTGCCGAGGCGGTTGACCAGCAGGGCGTTGCGCAGTTCGGTGTGGAGTTCGCCGGACTCGTTGGAGGCGGTGCCGTCGACGCCGAGGCCGACCGGCACCCCGGCGGCGAGCATGTCGGGGACGCGGGCGATGCCGGCCGCCAGGCGCGCGTTGGAGGAGGGGCAGTGGGCGACGCCGGTCCCCGTGCGGGCGAAGGCGGCGATGTCGGAGTCGCTCATGTGGACGCAGTGCGCCATCCACACGTCCTCGCCGAGCCAGCCGGTGGACTCGAAGTAGTCGGTGGGGCCCATGCCGAACAGCTCGTGGCAGAACTTCTCCTCCTCCACGGTCTCCGAGCCGTGGGTGTGCAGGCGCACGCCGAGCCGGCGGGCGAGTTCGGCGCCCTGCCGGAGCAGTTCGGTGGAGACGGAGAAGGGCGAGCAGGGCGCGACGGCGACCTGGGTCATCGCGCCGAAGGAGGCGTCGTGGTGCTCCTCGACGGTGGCCTCGGTGCCGGCGAGCGCGTCCTCCAGGCTCTCCACGGCGAAGTCCGGCGGCAGGCCGCCGTCCTTCTCGCCGCGGTCCATGGACCCGCGGGCCAGGGTGAAGCGGACGCCCGTCTCCCGGGCGGCGCGGATGATCGCGCCGGACAGGTCGCCGGAGCCCCGCGGGTGGACGTAGTGGTGGTCCATGGCGGTGGTGACACCGCCGCGGGCCATCATGGCGAGCGACCCCTGGGCCGCCGCGTACACCATCGGCTCGTCGATGCGGGCCCACGTCGGGTACAGCGCCACCAGCCAGTCGAACAGGTTGTGGTCGGTGGCCAGGCCCCGCGTGATCCACTGGTAGAAGTGGTGGTGGGTGTTGACCAGACCGGGTGTGGCCAGGTGACCGGTGGCGTCGATGCGGCGCACCACGTTCTCCAGGCCCTCCGGTGCCCTGCCCGCGCCGACGGACTCGATCCTGTCGCCGGCGAGGACCAGATGCCCCGAGGCGTACTCCGTGTCGCCCGCGTCCACGGTCGCGATCGCGCAGTTCTCGATCACGACCCGCTGGGCTGCCGATGGTGCCATGCTGCTTCCTTCGTGTCTCGGTGGCGGCCCGTGGGCGGGCGGGTTCCCACCCACGGGGAGGGCACGGCAGGACCCTAGGGGGATTTGAGTGCCGGAGCCGTGCGGCCCCGGGTGCCGAGATGGTGGAAGAACAGGTTCAGTGCGACGGCGGCGATCGCACCGGCGCTGATGCCGGAGCCGAGCACGGTCTGCGCCCAGGCCGGGAACTCGGCGTAGAAGGTCGGCGCGGCCAGCGGGATGATGCCGGTGCCGAGCGCCACGGCCACCAGGACGATGTTGGAGCTGTCGTCCAGTCCGGCCTCCGACAGGGTGCGGATGCCGCTGACGGCGATCGAGCCGAACAGCACGATGCCCGCGCCGCCGAGGACCGGCATGGGGACCAGGGAGACGACCGCGCCGAGGACCGGGAAGGCACCGAGGACCAGCAGGGTGGCGCCGGCGACGGCGACGACGTAGCGGCTGCGTACCCGGGTCAGCGAGACGACGCCGACGTTCTGGGCGAAGGCGGAGGTGGGGAAGCCGCCGAAGACGGGGCCGATCAGGGTGGCGAGGCCGTCGGTGCGCAGGCCGCGGGTGAGGGTCCCGGAGTCCGCGCGGCGGTCGCAGATCTCGCCCAGGGCGAGCATGCCGGCGGACGACTCGGTCATCAGGACCAGCATCACGATGCACAGCGACAGGACGGCCGCGGGCTGGAAGACGGGCGTGCCGAAGGCGAAGGGCGCGGGCAGCGCCGCGATCGGGGCGGAGGAGATCGCGCTGAAGTCGGCCATGCCGAACGGGATGGCGGCCAGGGTGCCGACCAGCAGGCCGAACAGCAGGGCGACCTGCTTGAGGAAGCCCTTACCGAAGCGCTGCATCAGCAGGATGACGACGAGGGTGGACCCGGCGAGCGCGAGGTTCGGCATGGCCCCGAAGTCGGGGGCGCCCTCGTCGCCGCCCCGGGCCCAGCCGACGGGCACCGGCATCAGCGTGACGCCGATGAGCGTGATCACCACGCCGGTGACCAGGGGCGGGAAGAAGCGGAGCAGCCGCCCGAAGAAGGGACCGACGGCCAGGCAGAAGGCTCCGGCCACCATCACCGCGCCGTAGACGGCGGGGAGTTGGTCGCCCTTGCCGTTGGTCTCGGCGATGGCGAGGATCGGGGCGATGCCCGCGGAGGAGGCGGCGTTGACGAAGGGCAGCCGGTTGCCGGCGAAGCCCTTGACGCCGATGGTCTGGATCAGGGTTGCGACGCCCGCGATGAGCAGGCTCGCGGCGATCAGCCGGGTGCGGGCCGCGAGGTCGAGGCCGCAGGCCTGGCCGATGATGAGCGGAGGAGTGACGACGCCTGCGTACATCGCGGCGATGTGCTGGAGCGCGGCGGGGACGAGCCGCGAGGGGCGGAGCTTCTCGTCCACCGGGTGCACGGACGTGACGGCGTCCTCGGTGTGCTCCGGCGGGGTGGAACAGGGGGCTTGTGCCGGCCCCTTTGCGGGCTGTGCCATGGTGTTCCCTCCGGTGTGGCGCGCCCCCGGACCCGGTGCCGGGCCGGGGGCGCGCGTCCCGCGTCAGAGGTTGGTCATGTCGACCGGGATACGGGGCTCACAGCCGTCCCGCAGGATGGTGGCCTCGATCAGGCCGTAGGGACGGTCGGCGGCGAAGTAGACCTCGTTGTCGTTCTTCAGCCCGAACGGCTCCAGGTCCACCAGGAAGTGGTGCTTGTTCGGCAGGGAGAAGCGGACCTCGTCGATCTCGCTGCGGTGGTTGATGATGCGCGAACCCATCTGGTACAGCGTCTGCTGCAGCGAGAGCGAGTAGGTCTCGGCGAAGGCCTGGAGCATGTGCTTGCGGGTCTGCTCGTAGGACTTCTCCCAGTTGGGCATCTTCTGCTCGTCGTCGTTCCAGTTGAACCGCCAGCGGCCGGAGACCTGGGTGGCCAGGATGCGGTCGTACGCCTCTTTGAGCGTCGTGTACTCGTCCTTGACGTAACCCCAGAACTCGGAGTTGGTCGAGTTCATCACGACCAGGTCCTTCAGGCCCGAGATCACCTCCCACTTCTCACCGTCGTAGGTGACCTGGGTGAGGCGGACCTCCTGGCCCTTGCGGACGAAGGAGTGCTTGACCTCGTCGGCGCCGATGAACTTGCTGTTGGCGTCGGAGGTCTCGATCCGCTCCCAGGCGTACTCCTCGATGCGGATGCGCGCCCGGTGGATCGGCTCCTGCGAGGTGACGAAGTGACGGGCGAGGTGGATGCCGAACTGCTCGGCGGACTCGATGCCGTACTCCTTGGCGAACGCGAACACCGTGTTCTTGGTGGTGTCGGTCGGCAGGACGTTGGCGTTGGAGCCCGAGTAGTGGACCTCGTCCATGTCGCCGGACAGGGCGACGGAGACGTTCAGGTCCTTGATGTGGTGGGTGGCGCCGTCCCGCGTGATCTTGACGACTCGGTTCTCGGCCTTGCCGTACTGGTTCTGTCCCAGGATCGTGGGCATTTAGCTAGCTCCCTCGGTAAACGGAGTAGCCGAACGGGTTGAGCAGCAGCGGTACGTGGTAGTGCTCACCGGGCTCGACGGCGAAGGTGATCGCCACCTCCGGGAAGAACGTGCCGCTGTCCCGAGTCGCGGGGGCGTCCTGCTGCGCATCGGCTTGCTTCTTCGCGGTGTGCTCGAAGTACCGCTCGACCTCGAAGTCGAGCCGTACGTGGGTCGTGCCCTCCGGCGGGGCCGGCAGGTCCTTGCACCGCCCGTCCGCGTCGGTCGCGGAGCCGCCGAGGTCCTGCCACTGCGCGTCGCGGCCGGCTCGGGCGGCGAGACGGACGGTGACGCCCTCGGCCGGGCGGCCGGCGCTGGTGTCCAGGACGTGCGTGGACACGGAGGCGGTGGTACTGGTGCTCATGCTCGGGCGTCCTCTTCGGCGAGTCGGGAGAGCCGGATGCGGTTGATCTTGCCCAGTTCGGCGCGGACGATCTCCCGCTCCCGCTCGGGCGGGTTGCCGATCCGTTCCCTGACCGCGTCGCGCATCTGCTCGCCGGTCCGGCCGGTGGCGCAGACGAGGAACACGTGGCCGAACTTCTCCTGGTAGGCCAGGTTCAGTTCGAGCATCTCCGACTTGAGCTCGTCGGAGGCGCCGGCCATGCCGCTCTGCTCCCGGGCCGACGTGGGGTCACCGGGTCTGGGACGGCCGATCGGCGGGTGGCCGGCCATCGCCTCCCGGAGGTCCTCGGCCGTCAGCTCGGCCATGGCGGCGTCGCTGGCGGCGAGGAGGTGCTCGGTGGTGGCGTAGGGGCGGGCGGCGAGCAGTCGCCGGGCCCACGCCGTGGAGGAGCACGCCTCGTGGAGCGCGGCGAGGGCCGCGTCCTGGTCGAGGGCGTTGAATCGGGCCAGGCCCGGCGGCGTGGAAGTGGACGTCACGGGAGCCTCCGTGGCCTTGTGCTGAACGGGCGTGCCGATAGCTAACGCCCTCGGAAACACGCCGTCAACAGTTTGTTGAAAATTCGGGGTAACAAATACGGGCGGCCATCGCGGCGTGCACCGGCCCCTGCCCGAGGGGCCGTCGGGAGTCGCGCCGCGGGCCCCGGGAGAGCCGAAAGCCGCCGCTCCGGGGCCGGAACGGCGGCTTTCGACGAGGGCCGGGACGCGGGGGCCCGGACTGGCCGGGAGGGGGCGGCCAGGCCGGACGGAGGGGCTCGGTCAGGCGCCCTTCTCGCGGTTGAGGTAGTTGTAGACGGTGAAGCGGCTGACGCCCAGCGCGCTCGCCACGGTCTCCACGCCGTGCCGCACCGAGAAGGCGCCGCGCGCCTCCAGGGTCCGTACGACCTCCTGCTTGGCCTTGCGGTCCAGTTCGGCCAGCGGCCTGCCCCGCCCGCGCTCCATGGCGGCCAGGATGCGGTCCAGGGAGTCGGCGAGCTGCGGCAGGCGCACGGCGACGACGTCGCTGCCCTCCCAGGACAGCACGACGTCGTCCCGGCCGGCCTCGTCGGGCGGGAGTATCTGGCCGCCGATCGCGTCGACCAGCGGCTTGACGGCCGCGACGAACGGCTCCTCCGCGAAGCCGGTCACCGCTCGCCCTCCCCGACCACGTTGACCTGGAGCGAGATCCGGGTGGCCCCCGCCTCCAGGGTCCTGCGCAGCAGCGCGTCCACGGCGGTGAGCACCGCGTCGGCGCGGCCCTCGGCGGTGTTGCCGAACGGGCCCACGTCCACCGCCTCCAGCTCGGCGGCCTCGACGACCTCGCGGGCCACCACCGCGTGCGGCGGCGCCTGGTCCAGGTCGAAGGGCTCGGTCGTGAACTCCACTCTCAATCGCACCCGCCCAACCTAACGCGCGGTGACCGTTTCCGCGGACCCCTCTTGACAACCCCCGACACCCGGCGGCAATCTTCCATTACTCAGAAATGAACTTTCGCATTACGGAAACTCGACACGGAAGGGAGCGCGGCCCGATGCCAGGTTTCGCGTGGAGCACCGCCGCAGACCAGCGCTTCGACGTCAACCTGTCGATCCTCTTCACGGAACTCCCGCTCCTGGAGCGTCCCGCGGCCGCCGCCGCGGCCGGCTTCACCGCGGTCGAGCTGTGGTGGCCCTGGATCGACGCGCCCGTCCCCGAGCGGTCCGAGCTCGACGCCCTGAGGAAGGCCATCGAGGACGCGGGCGTCCGGCTCACGGGCCTGAACTTCTACGCCGGGCGGCTCCCCGGCCCGGACCGCGGCGCCCTGTCGGTCCCGGGCGAGGAGTCGGACGGGTTCCGCGCCAACATCGACGTGGCCGCCGATTTCGCCCGGTCGCTGGGGTGCGAGGCGCTCAACGCGCTGTACGGCAACCGCGTCGAGGGCGCGGACCCGGCCGAGCAGGACGCGCTCGCGCTGGAGAACCTGGTCCGCGCGGCCCGCGCGGCCGACCGGATCGGCGCCGTCCTCCTGATCGAGGCCCTGAACAAGCCCGAGTCGCCGCTGTACCCGCTGGTGTCGGCGCCGGCCGCGGTCGAGGTCGTCGACAAGGTCAACGAGGCGACCGGCCTGGGCAACGCGCGGTTCCTGATGGACCTCTACCACCTGTCCATGAACGGCGAAGACCTGCCGCGGGTCATCGAGCGGTACGCCGCGAAGACCGGTCACGTGCAGATCGCCGACAACCCGGGCCGCGGGGCGCCGGGCACGGGCTCGCTCCCGCTGGAGGAACTCCTGGGCCTGCTGGCGAAGGCCGGTTACGACGGGTGGGTCGGCCTGGAGTACAAGCCGGGCGACCGCCCGAGCGCGCAGGCCTTCGACTGGCTGCCCCGCGAGGCCCGAGCGGCCCGCTGAACACCCCCTGATGTCAAGAGCACCGCAGAGAGGCACCCCACCATGAGCACGCTCCCCAAGATCGCCTGGATCGGCCTCGGCATCATGGGCTCCCCCATGTCCGAGAACCTGGTCAAGGCGGGCTACCAGGTCACCGGCTACACCCTGGAGCAGGAGAAGCTGGACCGCCTGGCCGCCGCCGGCGGCACCGCGGCCGGCTCGATCGCCGAGGCGGTGCGCGACGCCGACGTCGTCATCACGATGGTGCCCGCGTCCCCGCAGGTCGAGGCGGTCGCCTACGGCCCGGACGGCATCCTGGAGAACGCGAGGTCCGGTGCCCTGCTGATCGACATGTCCTCGATCACCCCGCAGACCTCGGTCGACCTGGCGAGGAACGCCAGGGACAAGGGCGTCCGGGTGCTCGACGCCCCGGTGTCCGGCGGCGAGGCCGGCGCCATCGAGGCCGTGCTGTCCATCATGGTCGGCGGCGAGCGGGCCGACTTCGACGAGGCCAGGCCGATCTTCGAGGCGCTGGGCAGGACCATCGTGCTGTGCGGCCCGCACGGCTCGGGCCAGACGGTGAAGGCCGCCAACCAGCTCATCGTCGCGGTCAACATCCAGGCGTGCGCCGAGGCCGTGGTCTTCCTGGAGAAGTCCGGCGTGGACCTCGCCGCCGCGCTGGACGTCCTCAACGGCGGCCTGGCCGGCTCCACCGTGCTGACGCGGAAAAAGGACAACTTCCTCACCCGCGACTTCAAGCCGGGCTTCCGCATCGACCTGCACCACAAGGACATGGGCATCGTCACCGACGCCGCGCGCAACGTGGGCGCCGCCCTGCCGGTCGGCGCCGTGGTCGCCCAGCTGGTCGCCTCCCTGCGCGCCCAGGGCGACGGCGGCCTGGACCACTCGGCACTACTGCGGGCCGTGGAGCGCCTCTCCGGCGCCCGGGTCTGACGCGGCGCCCCACCCCAGATCTCCGGGTGGCACCGCCGCCGACACCTGTCCTGTCGCGCCCAGGCGGCGGTGCCACCCGGTACCGGATCGGAACGGCCCGGCACCGGCCCGGAATTGACTTCAACAAACTGTTGACGCACTGAACGCCTGAACTTACGCTCCACGAAGCGGAAACAAGTTTCCGCTGACTCCTCGCACGGAAGGTCCACGATGTCGCAGCGCGTGCTCACGACAGAGTCCGGCGCCCCGGTCGCCGACAACCAGAACTCCGCCACCGCCGGCGTCGGCGGCCCGCTCCTGCTCCAGGACCAGCACCTGCTGGAGAAGCTCGCGCGCTTCAACCGCGAGCGCATCCCGGAGCGCGTAGTGCACGCCCGCGGCTCCGGTGCCCACGGCCACTTCGAGGTGACCGACGATGTCACCGGCTACACCCACGCCGACTTCCTGGACACGGTGGGCAAGCGCACCGAGGTCTTCGTGCGCTTCTCGACCGTGGCCGGCAACCTCGGCGGCGCGGACGCCGTGCGCGACCCGCGCGGTTTCGCGGTGAAGTTCTACACCCGGGAAGGCAACTACGACCTGGTCGGGAACAACACCCCGGTGTTCTTCGTCAAGGACCCGATCAAGTTCCCCGACTTCATCCACTCCCAGAAGCGCGACCCGTTCACCGGCAGGCAGGAGCCGGACAACGTCTGGGACTTCTGGGCCCACTCCCCCGAGGCCACCCACCAGGTGACCTGGCTGATGGGCGACCGCGGCATCCCGGCGTCCTACCGCCACATGAACGGCTACGGCTCGCACACCTACCAGTGGACGAACGGCAAGGGCGAGGCCTTCTTCGTCAAGTACCACTTCAAGACGAACCAGGGCATCCGCTGCCTGTCCACCGAGCAGGCCCAGGAGATCGCGGGCAAGGACCCCGACTCCCACCAGACGGACCTGCTCCAGGCCATCGAGCGCGGCGTGCACCCGTCCTGGACCCTCCACGTCCAGCTCATGCCGGCACACGAGGCGGCCGACTACCGCTTCAACCCGTTCGACCTGACCAAGGTGTGGCCGCACAAGGACTACCCGCTCAAGCGCGTGGGCCGCCTGGTGCTGGACCGCAACCCGGACAACGTCTTCGCCGAGGTCGAGCAGGCCGCCTTCTCCCCGAACAACTTCGTTCCGGGCATCGGCCCCTCCCCCGACAAGATGCTCCAGGGCCGCCTGTTCGCCTACGCGGACGCGCACCGCTACCGCCTGGGCGTCAACCACACCCAGCTCGCGGTCAACGCCCCCAGGGCCGTGCCCGGCGGTGCGGACAACTACGGCCGCGACGGCCTCATGGCGTCCAACTCCCAGGGCCGGTACGCCAAGAACTACGAACCGAACTCCTACGACGGCCCGGTCCAGACCGGCCGCCCGCTGTCGGCGCCGCTGGCCGTCCGCGGCCACACGGGCACCCACGCGGCCCCGCAGCACGCCAAGGACGACGACTTCTTCCAGGCCGGCGAGTTGTACCGCCTGATGTCGGAGGAGGAGAAGCGGCGCCTGGTCGCCAACATCGCCGGCGGCCTGTCGCGGGTCTCCCGCGACGACGTGATCGAGAAGAACCTGGCCCACTTCCACGCCGCCGACGCCGACTACGGCAAGCGCGTGGAGGAGGCGGTCCGCGCCCTGCGCGAGGACTGACACCGGCTCGCGTACGGACCTCGGCGGGAAGGCCGGGTCCGTACGCGCGGCCCGCGGCACCGGCGGCCCGGATGAGGGGTGGCCGGCCGGTGCGCCGCGGGCAGGACGAGGACCGCGGCGGCCTGCGAGCCAGTGCGGTGGTGAAGGGCCCGGCGCCCCCTCCTTCGACCTGAGGGGAGGGGGCCCGGTTCCCGTCGCAGCCGCCGCGGTCCCGGCCGCCCGTCCCCGCCCGGGGGCCCGCCGGACGGCCGGCCCGCGAACACAGACCCTCACCGGGCCAGGAGCGCCGGATGCGGACGGTCCCGCATCCGGCGCTTCCGCGTGCGCGTCCGGGGTTTCGGTGGCCGCGCGCCTACGGCGACGGCCGTGGGCGCGCCACGGCGTCCTCGAATCAACCTCCGGACCCGGCGGGCTCGGACCGCCCGGCCGCGGGCACACCCGCCGCGCGGGGCCCGCCGGCACGGGGCGGCGGGCCTTTGCCGGGGCTCCGTCGTGAACCGGCGGCCGCCGGCCCCGCCGGCACCGTACGGGATCGACCCGTTTCGGGCCGGAACGCGTGCCACCGTCACGGCCGCCGTGGTCGGCCCGGAGCCGCGGCCGGGGCGGCGTCCGGCCCCCGTACCACGGGGATCGCGGCAGGAGCCGGGGCGGCTGCGGGGGCGGGGGCGGGGGGCAGTGAACGGCGCCCGGCGGGCGGACACGACAGCGGCCCTCCTCCGGTGGGAGGGGGCCGCTGCGGTGGTGCGCGGGGGCCGTCAGGCCTTCAGCGTCCTGATGGCGGTGGGGGCGTGCTCCGGCTCGGTCGCCAGTTCCTCGAACTCCACGACGTCGGAGATGTCGTTGGTGCCCGACATGGAGATGTTGGTGACGCGCTCCAGGATCACCTCGACGACGACAGGCACCCGGTGCTCGGCGGCGAGCTTCTTGGCCTGCTCGAAGGCGGCGCCCAGCTCGCTGGGGTCGGTGACCCGGATCGCCTTGCAGCCGAGGCCCTCGGCGACCTTGACGTGGTCCACGCCGTAGACGCCCAGCTCGGGCGAGTTGATGTTCTCGAACTCCAGGTTGACCTGGAAGTCGATCTCGAACGCCCGCTGCGCCTGCCGGATCAGGCCCAGGTAGGAGTTGTTCACCAGCACGTGGATGTAGGGGATCTTGTGCTGGGCGCCGACGGCCAGTTCTTCGATCATGAACTGGAAGTCGTAGTCGCCGGAGAGTGCGACGACCTGCGCGTCCGGGTCGGCCTTGGCGACGCCGAGTGCGGCCGGGACGGTCCAGCCGAGCGGGCCGGCCTGACCGCAGTTGATCCAGTGCCGCGGGCGGTAGACGTGCAGCATCTGGGCGCCGGCGATCTGGGAGAGGCCGATGGTGGAGACGTACCGGGTCTCGGGCCCGAACGCCTTGTTCATCTCCTCGTACACGCGCTGCGGCTTGATCGGGACGTCGTCGAAGTGCGTACGGCGCTGAAGGGTGGCCCTCTTCTCCTGCGCGGCGGCGGCCCACTCCGAGCGGTCGGGCAGCCGGCCGGCCGCCTTCAGCTCCTTGGCGACCTCGACGAACAGCTCCAGGGCGGCCCCGGCGTCGGAGGCGATGCCGTAGTCCGGGGCGAAGATCCTGCCGATCTGGGTGGGCTCGACGTCGACGTGGACGAACGTGCGGCCCGCGGTGTAGACGTCCAGCCTGCCGGTGTGGCGGTTGGCCCAGCGGTTGCCGATGCCGAGGACGAAGTCGGACTCCAGGAAGGTGGCGTTGCCGTAGCGGTGCGAGGTCTGCAGGCCGACCATGCCGGCGTTCAGCTCGTGGTCGTCGGGCAGCACGCCCCAGCCCATCAGGGTCGGCACGACCGGGGTGCCGGTCAGCTCGGCGAACTCCACCAGCAGGTCGGCGGCGTCGGCGTTGACGACGCCGCCGCCCGCGACGATCAGCGGGCGTTCGGCGGCGTTGAGCATGCCGATCGCCTTCTCGGCCTGGGCGCGGGTCGCGGCCGGCTTGTAGACCGGGAGCGGCTCGTAGGTCTCCGGGTCGAACTCGATCTCCGTCAGCTGGACGTCGATCGGCAGGTCGACCAGGACCGGGCCGGGGCGTCCGGAGCGCATGAGGTGGAACGCCTGCTGGAAGACGCCGGGGACCTGCGCGGCCTCCAGGACGGTGACCGCCATCTTGGTCACCGGCCTGGCGATGGAGGCGATGTCGACGGCCTGGAAGTCCTCCTTGTGGATCACCGCGGTCGGCGCCTGGCCGGTGATGCACAGGATCGGGATCGAGTCGCCGGTCGCCGAGTACAGACCGGTGATCATGTCGGTGCCGGCCGGACCGGAGGTGCCGATGCAGACGCCGATGTTGCCCGGGTGGGTCCGGGTGTAGCCCTCGGCCATGTGGGAGGCGCCCTCGACGTGGCGGGCGAGGGTGTGGGTGATGCCGCCGGAGGCCTTGAGCGCCGCGTAGAAGGGGTTGATCGCCGCGCCCGGCACACCGAACGCGTCGGTGACGCCCTCACGCTTGAGGATCTCAACTGCCGCGCGGGCAGCGGTCATACGAGCCATCGAGTACTCCTGCTTCGGCTGTCGGATTCGCACTCCCGTCGCGCCCCGCGGTGAGCAATTCCGTATTATGGAAGTTAGTTTCTGCGATCTGGAAGCAATGTAGGGGGGTGTTCCGAGGCCGTCAAGGGATGGACCGGTCGGGACGCGGGCGGACGGGGAAGGTCCGGAGGCCGGCGAGGGACGTGCCCGCGGGCATCGCGGCACGCGGCACCGGCTCGACGGCCCCGAACGGCACCCGCGGTGCCCGAGGGCCGGTGCGGCCGATGGTCGCGGTGGCCCTCGACCGGGGCTTGCCCGCGGGCGTCGCGAGGCTCGCGGCCGGGCCGCCGGCGGGGTGGCCGGCCGCGGTGAGCAGCCGTTCGGCGTCGACCAGGACGCCGGAGCAGCCGCGGTCGTGGTCGCCGACGGCGACCTGCGCGGTACGGGTGCGGACGGCGCCGGAGGAGGCGGAGGAGGGGCTCGTCACGGCGGCGGCCGGCGGGGCGGTCGTGCCCGGCGGCCCCGCGGTCGGGCGCGCGGCTCCGGTGTGTCGCGTCGGCGGGTTCCTCGGTGGCGGATCGGACGGAGGCGCCCGGCGGAGGGCCACCGGGAAGCCCCGATCTCCGCGGGCAAGTGCTCGCGGCCCCGCTCGTGCGCGCTCCCGCCCACCGCGGTCCAGGCGTCCCTCCCGATGCCGAAGGACTCCTCCTGGTCCCCGACGGTCATGTCCACCCGGGTGTCGTAGTCGTTGCCCCCGGTGACGTGGACGGGGGGCATCTCCGGGGCCGGCCGGCCCGAGCCGCCGGCCGCCCTGAAGCAGACCGGGCCTCCCGGCACTCCCCCCGGCGAACCACACCGTGATCGACGTCGCCCGAGGCTACGGCCCGCGGCTCCACGTCTGCCCCGCGTCCGCGGGCCGCCCGCACCTGGGGCCGGTCCGGTGGGCCCCTTCCGCCCTCACCGCGCCGCGTAGCGCTCCCGCAGCTCCACCTTGCGCACCTTCCCCGAGACGGTCATCGGGAAGGCGTCGAGGTTCTGCACCCGGCTCGGCACCTTGTAGTGGGCGAGCCGCCCCTCGCAGTACGTCCGCAGTTCCTCCAGGGTGAGCGGGTCGGCCGCGTCGCGCGGGATCACGCAGGCGAGGACCTCCTCGCCGTAGCGCTGGTGCGGCACGCCGACGACCTGGACGTCCGCGATCTTCGGGTGGCCGTACAGGAACTCCTCGACCTCGCGCGGGTAGATGTTCTCCCCGCCCCGGATGATCATGTCCTTGATGCGGCCGACTATCTCGACGTAGCCGTCCTCGCGCATCACCGCGAGGTCGCCGGTGTGCATCCAGCGGCCGGCGTCGACGACCTCGGCGGTCCTCTCGGGCTCGTTCCAGTAGCCGAGCATCACGCTGTAGCCGCGGGTGCACAGCTCGCCGGCCGTGCCGCGGGGCAGGGTGGCGCCGGTCGCCGGGTCGACGACCTTGACCTCGATGTGCGGCAGGGCACGGCCGACGGTGCCGGTGCGGTGTTCGAGGTCGTCGTCCATCCGGGTCTGCAGGGAGACCGGTGAGGTCTCCGTCATGCCGTAGCAGATGGAGACCTCCTCCATGTGCATCTCGGCGACCACCCGCTTCATCACCTCCACCGGGCAGGGCGAGCCCGCCATGATGCCGGTGCGCAGGGAGGACAGGTCGTACGCGGCGAAGTCCGGGAGGTTCAGCTCGGCGATGAACATGGTGGGCACGCCGTACAGCGACGTGCAGCGCTCCTGCTGGACCGCGCGCAGGGTCGCCGCGGGATCGAAGGACGGTGCCGGAATGACCACGCAGGCGCCGTGCGAGGTCGCCGCGAGGTTGCCCATGACCATGCCGAAGCAGTGGTAGAAGGGCACGGGGACACAGACCCGGTCCTGCTCGCTGTAAGCGATGGTCTCCCCGACGAAGTAGCCGTTGTTGAGGATGTTGTGGTGGGAGAGGGTCGCTCCTTTGGGAAAGCCCGTCGTGCCCGAGGTGTACTGGATGTTGATCGGGTCGTCGCAGGAGAGCTCTTCGTGGCGGGGAGCGGGGGTCGCCCGGGCGAGCAGCGCCTCCCAGCCCGGGTCGCCGATGTACACGGCCTCGCGCAGCTCGGGGCACCTGCCCCGGACCTCCTCGACCATCGCCCGGTAGTCGCTGCTCTTGTGGCTGGGGGAGGCGACGAGCAGCCGGACGCCGGACTGCTTCAGGACGTACTCGACCTCGTGGGCGCGGTAGGCCGGGTTGATGTTGACCAGGATCGCGCCGATGCGGGCGGTCGCGTACTGGACGAAGACCCACTCGGGGCAGTTGACGGCCCAGATGCCCACCCGGTCGCCCTTGGTGATCCCGGAGGCGAGCAGCGCGGACGCCAGCCGTTCGACCCGCGCGCCGAACTCGGCGTACGTCCAGCGCCGCCCGGACGGCACGTCGACGAGCGCCTCGCGGTCCGGCCAGGTGGCCACGGCGCGGTCCAGGTTGGCTCCGAGGGTGTCGCCGAGCAGGGCCGTGCCGCTCGTGCCGTGCGCGTAGGAGAGCGCGGTCACCGGAAGTCCTCCTCGCGGTACTCGGCCCCGGAGCCGGCCGCGGTGGCCTCGCGCAGCTCGATGCGGCGGATCTTGCCGGAGACGGTCTTGGGCAGGTCGCCGAACTCCAGGCGGCGGATGCGCTTGTAGGGGGCGAGGACCTGACGGGAGTGCTCGAACAGCACCTTCGCCGTGTCCGGTCCCGGCTCCCAGCCCGCCGCCAGGACGACGTACGCCTTGGGGACGGCCAGGCGCAGCTCGTCCGGCGCCGGGACGACGGCCGCCTCGGCGACCGCCTCGTGCTCCAGCAGCGCGCTCTCCAGCTCGAACGGGGAGATCTTGTAGTCGGACGCCTTGAAGACGTCGTCGCTGCGCCCGATGTACGTCAGGTATCCGTCCTCGTCCCGTGCGCCGATGTCGCCGGTGCGGTAGTAGCCCCCGGCCATCACCTCGGCGGTGCGGTCGGCGTCGCCGTGGTAGCCGGCCATCAGGCCCACCGGGCGGTCGGACAGGTCCAGGGCGATCTCCCCCTCGTCGGCGCCGGGCGCGCCGGTGACCGGGTCGAGGAGTTCGATGCGGTAGCCGGGGCTGGGCCGGCCCATCGAGCCGGTCCTCAGCACCTGGCCGGGGCTGTTGGAGACCTGCACGGCCGTCTCCGTCTGTCCGAAGCCGTCTCGGATGGTCACGCCCCAGGCCCGGCGGACCTGCTCGATCACCTCGGGGTTCAGCGGCTCACCGGCGGCCACCACCTCGCGCGGCGGGGTGGCGAGCTGGGTCAGGTCGGCCTGGATGAGCATGCGCCACACGGTGGGCGGGGCGCAGAAGGTGGTCACGCCCGCACGGTCCATCTCGGCCATCAGCCGGGCGGCGTCGAACCGGGTGTAGTTGTGCAGGAAGACGGTCGCCTCCGCGTTCCACGGGGCGAACAGGTTCGACCAGGCGTGCTTGGCCCAGCCGGGCGAGGAGATGTTCAGGTGCACGTCACCGGGTTCGAGGCCGATCCAGTACATGGTCGCCAGGTGCCCGATCGGGTACGAGGCGTGGGTGTGCTCGACCAGCTTGGGGCGGGCCGTCGTGCCCGAGGTGAAGTACAGCATCAGCGGGTCGTCGGCGTAGGTCGGGCCGTCCGGGGTGAACGTGCCGGGGGCGGCGCGGGCGTCCTCGTACGGCAGCCAGTCCCCGTCCGCGCCGCCGACCGCGATGCGCGTGTAGTCGCCGGGCACGCCGGCGAACTTGCCGGTGTCCCCGGCGCGGACGATCACGTGCCTCACCCGGCCGCGCTCCACGCGGTCGCGCAGGTCGGCGGGGCCGAGCAGCGGGGTGGCGGGGATGACGACGGCGCGCAGCTTCATCGCCGCGAGCGCCGTCTCCCACAGTTCGGCCTGGTTGCCCAGCATGACCAGCACCCGGTCCTCGGCGGCGACGCCCTGCTCCCGCAGCCAGTTCGCGACCCGGTCGGAGCGGGCGGACATCTCGGCGAAGGACACCCGCACCTCGGAGCCGTCCTCCTCGACGATGTGCAGCGCGGTGCGGTCGTTGCCGTCGGCGATGACGTCGAACCAGTCGAGCGCCCAGTTGAAGCGCTCCGGGCGGGGCCAGGCGAAGCCCGCGTAGGCGGTGGCATAGTCCTCGCGGTGCTCCAGCAGGAAGTCGCGTGCCCTGCGGAAGAGTTCCGTCGCCGTCGTCATCTGTCCTCCTCGGTGCCGGACCATTGCCGGGCGGCTCGCTGCCATCGTGTAATCCGTGATGCAGGTCTCACTACCCCCGAACGGGGGTGTGCGCCGGGAGGAGCCCCCGAACCGGGGCGCCCCCGGCGAGGCGTACCGGAAAGGGCGAAGTACGTGGCAGCAGACGCGGCCGACGTGGTGGAGATCCGCAGCGCGCTGGGACGGCTGCGGCGCGCCACCGGGCTTCCCGTCGTCTTCGGCGGACTGGTGGAGCCCGGCCGGCGGCGGGTGCGCATCAGCGAACTCAGCGGTACCTCCACGGCCGCGCTCAGCTCCCTCGCCGTCGCCCCCGGCAGCGGCCTGGGCGGCAAGGCGGTCGCGCTGGTCCGGCCGTGCGCGGTGACGGACTACTCCGCCGCCCGCCACATCAGCCACGAGTACGACGTCCCGGTCGCCGCCGAGGGCCTGCGCTCGGTGGTGGCGGTCCCGGTGGTCGTACGGCGCCGGGTGCGCGGGGTGCTGTACGGCGCCCTGCGCGCCCCGCGGCCCCTGGGCGACCGCACGCTGAGCGCGGCCGTGGAGGCGGCGCGGGACGTGGAACAGGCGCTGCTGCTGCGGGAGGAGGCGCGGGAGCTGGTGGCGGCGGCCCGGCCGGTGCCGGGCACCGCCGCGCAGGGCGCCTGGGAGCAGGTCCGGGAGGCGCACGCGGCGCTGCGGGCGCTGTTGCCGCGCGTCGCGGACGCGTCCTTGCGGGCGGAGCTGCTGGGCGTGTGCGGGATGCTGGCGGCCGGTCCGGGGCCCGTGGCGGGCGGGGTGCGCCTGGCTCCCCGGGAGGTGGACGTCCTGGCGTGCGTCGCCGCCGGGGCCACCAACGCGGTGGCCGCCGAACGGCTCGGGGTGCGCGCCGAGACGGTGAAGGCGTACCTGCGCTCGGCCATGCGGAAACTGGGGGCGCGCACGCGCGGGGAGGCGGTGGTGGCGGCGCGGCGGGCGGGGTGGCTGCCGTAGGGGCGCGGCGGGGTGTGCGCCGGGGCGGGCCGGCGCACCCGTCGGGTCAGGGTTTGCGGGCCACCGCGCAGACCGCGACCTCGGCCGTGGTCCGCGCCGCCTCCGCGGGGTCCGGGCGCCAGGCCGCGGTGGACACGACTCCGGGTTCCACCAGCTCCAGTCCGTCGAAGAAGGAGGCGATCTCCTCGGGGGCGCGCAGGTGGTAGGTGTTGGCCGACTGCCCGTTGTAGACCGCGACGGCCGTGTTGAGCGCCTCGTTGGTGTTCGTACCGTCGCTCAGGGCCAGGTAGCTGCCCGACGGCAGGCCGGACAGCAGCGCGGACACCAGTTCCGCGGGTCGGTCGGCGTCGGCGACCTGCCCCATGATCCCCAGCATGGTCAGGGCGACCGGCCGGCTGAGGTCCAGCGTGTGCGACGCCTCGGCCAGGATGCGCTCCGGGTCGCGCACGTCGGCGTCGATGTAGGCGCACGCCCCCTCGGGACTGCTGGTCAGCAGGGCCTGCGCGTGGGTCAGCACGAGGGGGTCGTTGTCGACGTAGACGACGCGGCTCTCCGGCGCGATGCGCTGGGCCAGCTCGTGCGTGTTGTCCGCGGTGGGCAGTCCGGTGCCGACGTCGAGGAACTGGCGGATGCCGGCCTCCCCCGCCAGGAAGCGCACGGCCCGCGCGAGGAACCGGCGCTGGAGCCGGGCGACGGAGGCGAACTCCGGGAACTCGGCGAGGATGACGTCGCCGACCTCGCTGTCGACGGGGTAGTTGTCCTTGCCGCCCAGCAGGTAGTTCCAGACTCGGGCGGAGTGCGGGCGGTCGGTCTGCAGGCGGTCCTTGACGTCATCGGGCGTGTGGTCCATGGGAAAGCCTCACTGAAGTGTTCTCGCGGCGGGTCAACTTCGTTGCAGCTTAAAGCTCTTCGTGGATGGGTGATCACCGTTCCCGGTCGATGCGGCCTCGGCGATTGGTCCCCGGCCGCCGGGGCACTCAGGGGAACTGTGCAGGGACCACGGAGAGTCCTGGTGACGGGGTGGTTCAGCTTCCCGGACGGGGAGGCGACCGCCGGGGACGTGCCGGCGCCGCGCCGGGTCGAGGACGTGCCGCGCGGTGCGGGGGCGGCGCACGACGTCGTGCGGAGTTCCGGGTTCCGGGCTGCGGGGCCGCACTTCGAGGGCGTGGATCCGGCGGCGTACCCGCACCTGTCGTTCGTGTGCGGCCCGGTGCGCGGGCCGCAGGTCGAGGAGGCGCACCGGCGCTTCGCGCACTGCGCGCGGACCGCCGTCGGCGTCTCCGCCGTCGGTCCCGGCCCCCGCCGCCACCGGTTCCGGCCGGGTGCCGGCCCTCGCGGTCGATCTCGTCACGGGCGGCGTGACGGTGTCCGCGCGGGCCCGCGTCCGCGGCCGGCCCGCGCCGCCGGCGGACGAGGACGCCGAGGCCCGGGCCCGGCCGCCGGACCGGAGCGCTGGTGGGGCCGGTCCCCGGGCGAGGGCCGGGAGCGGGCCCGGCGGATCGAGGCGGGCTTCCGGGCGGACGCCCCTTTCGACGGCGCGGACGGCTTGGCCGAGACCCCGGGCCCGGCGCTGCGGCCCGCCGGACCGCACGCCACCGTGAACGCCACCACGGCAGACAGAGGAGGAGACAAGTGACCGCCCATCGGCTCACCGAACGCGAGCAGCGCATCCTCGACGAATTGGAGCGCGACCTGCGCCGCGACCGCCGGCTCGACCGGTGGATGCGCACGTTCCGGCCGGGGCGCCGATCCGTCCTGGCCCGGCTGGCGGCCTACCGCCCGCGGCGGCGGACGGTCGCGCTCCTGTCCGCCCTCTCCGTCACGCTCATGGTGACCGGGATCGTCACCTCCGAGCCGGCTGTGATCTGGGCCTTCGCGCTCGTGTGGCCGGTGACGCTGTTCGCCGCGTTCCGGCTGCTGTGCCGCTGCACGGAGGGCACGCGGGACTGAGCGCCGCCGGGGCCGCGGGTGCGGACGCCCGGCCGGCTCCGAGGCGGTCCGGGAGCCTGCGGGCGGGGCGGGGGCGCCCGTCCGCGCGGGGGCGGCCCCGCGCCGCCGCCGGTGCGGGGCCGCCCCGTGCGGCCGCGGGCCCCGGAGCCGCGCCGGGCCGGTTCCAGCGGCGCGGCCCGGCCCCGATCCGCGGCGGCAGCGCCCGGCGTTCCCGCAGCACCCACGGCAGTGCGGCCGCCGCCTCGGTGAAGGCGCGCGGGGAGGCGGCGTCGCGCGGGGCGGCGCGGGCCGGGCGGGACGGCGCGGCCAGGTGAACCACGGGTGTTGCGGATGCCGTGGGTGCGGCGCGGGGTGGCGTCCCGGGCCGCCGGCGCCCGGTGGTGGGCGGTCAGGTGGCCGGCGTACGTCGGCCACCAGCCGTTCGCGGCCAGGTCGGCGTCGAGCGGGTGGCGGGGGACGGTAAGGCTCGCGGAGCGTGGCGGGTGGTGATGCCGGTGGGGGCGTGCCGCGGTGCCGGTGGACGCCCGCTCGCGGGTGGCTGGCGCCGCGTCGCCCATGGTGCCCCGGCAGGAGTGCGGGCGGGCTCAGGCGGGCGGAGCGCCGGCGGTGTCCGAGGGGACCGGGGTGCCCGGGGTGTCCAGGGCGCGCAGTTCGCCGAGCACCTCCTCCACGGTGATGCGGAGCAGCGCCGGGTCGGGTTCCCGTCCGTGCGGGTCGCCGTCGGGGCCCGGGTGCCACAGGACGCGGTGGCGGGGGTGCGCGGGCGGACCCCAGCGGTGGGGCGGGACCGGGCCGAAGAGGGTGACGGAGGGGGCGGCGTGGGCGACGGCCAGGTGGGCGATGCCGGTGTCGCCGCTGACCACGGCGCGGGCGTCGGCGACGAGCGCGGACAGCCTGCCGTGGGGCAGGCCGCCGCCGAAGACGTCCGTGCCGGGCAGGCCGGCGAGCTCGGCGAGCCGCGCCACGAGGCCGTCCTCGTCCGCTCCCCCGGTGACCACGACCCGCAGGCCGCGCTCGCGCAAGGCCCCTGCGACGGCCGCGTACCGCTCGACGGGCCAGCGGCGGGAGGGGGCGCCCGCGCCGGGGTGCAGGACGACGGCGCCGGGGGCCGGGGACGGGCCGGGCGGGCGCGGCAGCAGCAGGTCGGTGGGGTCGGCGTCGACGCCGTACCACGTCAGCAGCCGGCACCAGCGGTCCCGTTCGTGCTCCTCGGCGTACCAGGGCGGGCCGTCGACCTCGGGGGTCCGCGGATGCGCGAACGCCAGCAGCCTGCGCGGGCGCAGGCCCATCAGCAGGCGGTGGCTGAGCGGGCCGTTGCCGTGCAGGTCCACGGCGACGTCGGGGGGCGGGCCGGTCCAGTCCAGGGTGCGGGGCACGGCCCGGCCGGGCGCGGAGGCGGGCAGCAGCCGGTCGACGGCCCCGGTCGCCGCCGCCACCGGGGCCAGTTCCCCGGGGCCGGCCAGCACCAGTTCGTGGCCGGGGTGGGCGCGGCGCAGCGCGCGCAGCGCGGGGACGCCGGCGAGCAGGTCGCCCAGGCCGAGGGCGCGCAGGACGAGGACCCGGGGGACGCGGGGGACACGGGGGATGCAGGGCGCGGGGGCCTCGATCATCGCGCCCCCTCCGCCGCCCGTTCCATCAGCGCCGTGGAGGAGCGGCCGTCCAGGTAGGGCAGGAGGACCGCCTGGCCGCCCCACTCCTGGAGCAGCGCGGCCTCGGGCAGCTCGGCGCCCGCGTAGTCGCCGCCCTTGACCCACACGTCGGGGCGCAGGTCGGCCAGGAGGCGTTCGGGGGTGTCCTCGTCGAAGACGGCGACGGCGTCCACGCAGGCCAGGGCGCGCAGGACGCGGATCCGGTCGGCGAGCGGGTTGACGGGGCGGCCCTCGCCCTTGCGGCGCCGCACGGAGGCGTCGGAGTTGACGCACACCACCAGGCAGTCGCCGAGCCGCCGGGCGGCCTGGAGCAGGCCGACGTGCCCGGCGTGCAGCAGGTCGAAGCAGCCGCCCGCGGCGACGACGGTGCCGTGCTGGGCGCGGACGCGGGCGGCCAGGGCGTGCGGGTCGTCCGCGTCGGGCGGCGGAACCGGCGCGGGCCGGGCGTCGGGGCGGGGTACGGCGCCCGCGCCGCCGGCGGCGACGAACGCGGAGGCGGCGAGGACGGCGCCCTCCACGGCCTCCCCCACCAGCGCGCCGTCGGCGAGCAGGGCGGCGGCCGTGGCGGCGAACCGGTCGCCGGCACCGCAGGAGTCGCCGTGGTGGGCGGCGGGCGCCGGGACGAGCAGCGGGTGCTCCCCGTAGGTGAGCAGGGCGCCGCGCGCGCCGAGGGTCACCACCACGGCGGTCACGCGCCAGTCCCGTACGAGGGCGGTGGCGCTGTGCGCGGCGGCGCGCAGCGTGCCCGGCGCCGCGCCGCCGCGCGGGGCGAAGCCGTGGGCCTCCTTCTCGGCGGGCGTGACCAGGCGGGTGCCGGGCACGGGCGGGCCGCCGCGCGGGTGCGGGTCCCACACCAGCGGGGGGCGCTCGGCGAGGACGTCGCGCAGGGCGTCGGCGGCGCCGCGGCCGTAGTCGGAGACGAGGACGGCCGGGGCGGCGCGTACGGCGGCGCGGGCGGCGCCGGTGGCCTCGCGGACGTGTCCGCCGCCCCGGTCGAGGCGGACGACGGGCCGCTCCTGGGCCAGGACGCGGGTCTTCTCGGAGAGGGGTTCGCTCAGCGGCAGCGGGATCAGGGTCAGCCAGGGTTCCAGCAGGTCGCGCAGTTCGCGGCTGGCGGGGTCGTCGCCCATGCCGGCGACGAGGGTGACCTCGCGGCCGTCGCGGGCGGCGAGGTACGCGGCGAGCGCCGCGCCGCCGGGCCGGACCCGTTCGGCGCACTCGGCGACGACCGGCACGGGGGCGTCGGGCGCCAGCCGGTCGGCGCAGCCGCTCAGGTCGCGGTCGAGCAGGGCGTCGCCGACCACGAGCAGCGGGGTCTTGTCAGCCATGCGTCCGGTCACCTCCGTGGCCGTTCCGCCCGTGGCCGTTCCGCCTGCGGCCGTCGCGCGTCCCGCCTCCGGTGCCGCCCCCGACGCCGCGTTCGATCGCCGCGTCGAAGGCCGAGCAGATCATGTGCACGGCGACCAGGTGGAGTTCCTGGACGGTGGCCGTGACGGGCGCCTCCACGCACAGGGACTCGTCGCTGCCGGCCATCAGGGGGTTGGGGGCCGGCCCGGTCAGCGCCCACACCCGGACACCGGCCGCGCGGGCGGCGTCGGCGGCGGACAGCAGGTTGGCGCTGGCGCCGGAGGTGGACAGCAGCATCAGCACGTCGCCGGGGCGGCCGTGGGCGCGGACCTGGCGGGCGAAGACCTCGCCGACGCCGTAGTCGTTGGCGATGGCGGTGGTGGCGGAGGTGTCGGCGTGCAGGGCGATCGCGGAGAACGGCGGCCGGTCCTCGCGGTAGCGGCCGACGATCTCGGCGGTCAGGTGCTGGGCCTGGGCGGCGCTGCCGCCGTTGCCGGCGGCGAGCAGCCGTCCGCCGCCGGACAGGACGGCGGCCAGGCGCGTGCCCCAGCCCTCGGTGATGTGCGCCGAGGCGCGGAACGCGGTGAGGGCGCCCTGGAGTTCGTCGCAGTGCGCGACGATCGGCGGCTGGACGGTCATCACGCCACCTCCTTCGACAGTGCGTGGTCGGCGAGCGTCCGCCGGTACACCCGCTCGGCGCCGTCGGCGACGCGCCGCCAGGTGTAGTGGGCGAGGACGCGTTCCCGGCCGGCCGTGCCGTACCGGCGGCGCAGCCCTTCGTCGGCGAGGAGCGCGCGGGTGGCCTCCGCGATCGCCCCGGGGTCCTGCGGGGCGACGAGCCGCCCGGTGACCCCGTCGACGACGGAGTCGCGGTGGCCGCCGACGTCGGTGGCCAGGACGGGCACGCCGCACGCCATCGCCTCCAGCGGCACGATGCCGAAGGGTTCGTAGACGGGGGTGCACAGCACCAGGTCGGCGCTGCGGATCAGGGCGGGCATGTCGTGCGGGTCGACGGCGCCCAGCAGCCGCACCCGGCCGGCCACGCCGCTCTCCTCGGCCAGTCGCAGCAGGCGCCGGCCCTCCGGGTCGGTCTCGACCGCGCCGCCGGGCGGGCCGCCCGCGACGACGAGTTCGGCGTCCGGGACGCGGGCGAGGGCGCGGATGGCCTGGTCGTAGCCCTTGCGCGGGACGAGCCGGCCGCAGGACAGCAGCCGGTGCCGCTGCCGGCGCGGCGGTGTGCCGCCGGTGCCGGCGCCGGGGCGGAAGTGCTCGGCGTCCACGCCGCACGGCACGATGGACACCCGGCGGGTCGGCACGCCCATGTCGGCGAGCTCCATCACCTCGTCGGTGCAGGTCGCCAGGACGCGTTCACACGTGCGGCCGATCTGCCGCTCGATGCCGACGCGCTCGTGCGGGCTGGTGTCCCGCGCGCCCTGGTGGCGCCGCTTGACGGTGCCCAGGGCGTGGAAGGTCTGCACGACGGGGACGCCGTGCGGGCGGGCGCCGATCCGGGCGGCCATGCCGGACATCCAGAAGTGGGCGTGCACCACGTCGGGCGTCTCGCGCGCCCAGGCCCGCGCCAGGTGGGCGCCGAAGGCGGGCATGTGGGGGAACAGGTCGTCCTTGGGAACGGCCCGGGGCGGCCCGGCCGGCACGTGCACGACGACCGCGCCGCCGGGCAGGGGGACCCGGTCGGGCAGGTCGGCCGCGTCGCGCCGGGTGTAGACCGTGACGTCGTGGCCGCGCTCGGCCAGCTCCTCGGCGAGGCGGGCCACGTAGACGTTCTGGCCGCCGGCGTCGACGCCGCCGAGCGCGGCGAGGGGGCTGGCGTGCTCGGACACCATGGCGATCCTCATCGGGTCACCTCCTTCAGCAGCCGCTCCCAGTCGTCCAGGAAGCGGGACAACCCGTAGCGGGCGAGGGCCGCCGCACGCGCCGCCTCGCCGACCGCGCGCGCGTGCGCCGGATCGGCCAGGAAGTCCCGTACGGCGTCGGTCAGTACGTCGACGCGGTTGGAGACCACTCCGGCGCCGGGCGGCACCGCCTCGGTCACCTCGGTGGTGGCGAGGGCGACGACGGGCATGCCCAGGTGCATGGCCTCCAGCAGGGACAGGCCGAGGGAGGTCCAGCGGACGGGGTGGACGTAGACGCGCCGCCGGGCGAGCTCGGTGTGCAGCTCGCCCTGCGGCAGGTCGAGGGTGCGGCAGCGGTCCGCGGGGACCCCGATGTGCTCGGCCAGGCCCTGGGTGCGCATGCCGAACACGTCGAGCGGGGCGGCGCGGGCGAACTCCGGCAGCAGGTCGGTGCCGGTGGTCCGGCCCCGCCGGATCGGCTCGTTGACGACGACGGCGGCGCGCTCGCACTCGCCGGTCCAGCGGGGGCCCGGGTCGATGACGCCGTGCTCGACGACGGTGGCGGGGGTGGTGCCGGAGTCCCACATCAGCCGGTTGAAGTGGGTGACGTGGACGAGGGTGACGCCGGGGACGTCCGCGGCGGGGTGGCGGGTGCGGGGCACGTCGCCGTCCGGGGCGTTGTGCTCCAGCCAGATCAGCGGCGGGCGGCGGCCCAGCCACCGGTCGACCAGGTCGAGTTCGTGCGGGCGCTGGAGGACGACGACGTCGACCTCCTCGTCGCGCAGCCGCTGCGGGGGCACCTCGATCACCGACTCGGGCCAGTCCCAGGTGCGGGCGCGGCCCAGGCCGTCGGGCCCCCGGTCGGGGGTGACGGGGACGAGGTAGGTGTGCGGGCCCTGCACGAAGGCCGTGGTCCACGACCCGTGCACGTGCCAGATGAGGACCCTCATGCTTCCCCCAGGAGCTTGTCGACGGCGGCGGCCACGTCGGTGCCCGTGATCGTGTTCAGGCACGGATGGCCGGGGACGGGACACTCCCGGGCCCGGCTGTCCGCGCAGGGCGCGTCCTGGTCACCGAGGAGCACGTACGGCACGCCGTAGGGCCGCCAGCGCTCGGCGGGCACCACGGGCGAGAACAGGGAGACGACCGGGGTTCCGACGGCGGCGGCGAGGTGGGCGGGGGCGGTGTTGCCGGTGACGACGGCCGCGGCGCCCGCGAGGACGCCGGCCAGCTCCGGGGCCCGGGTCCGGCCGCCGAGGTCGAGGGCGTGCTCCCCCGCCACGTACGCGGTCAGGTCGCGCTCGCCGGGGCCGCCGGTGACGGCGACCCGGTGTCCGGCCGCGGTGAGTTCGCGTACGGCCTCGGCGCAGCGCTGCAGGCTCCAGGCGCGGGCCGGGACGCTGGCGCCCGGGTGCAGCACGACGTAGGGGCCGGGCCCGGTCAGGCCGGTGGTGTCCGGCGGGGGCAGCACGCGCAGCCGCCCGTCGTCCGGGCGGGGGAAACCGGCCGCCTCGGCGAGGTCGAGCGCCGCCTCGGCCTCGTGGGCGTGCTCGGCGCGGCGGTGGCGCAGGTCCAGCAGTGAGCCGGGGTAGTCCACGCTGTCGGCGGCGAGGCGGCGGACGCCGGCCAGGCGCAGGACCAGGGCGGTGGGCAGCGGGGACTGGTGGAAGGAGGTCAGGATCAGGCCCGTGTCGGCGTCGATGCGGTCCACGAGCGCGTCGATCTCCGCGCGGTCGACGGCGGGCGGGTCGAAGCCGCCCCACGGGGCGTCCCAGACGAGGACCTCGTCCACGCCGGGCAGCAGCCGGGCGGCGGGCGCCCCGCGCGGGCCGCACAGCAGGGTGACGTGCTCGGCGCGGGCGGCGACGGCTCGGACGGCGGGCCCGGCGAGCAGGACGTCGCCGAAGCTGTCGAGCCGGGCGACCACGGCTCTGCGCACGGCCCCGGCGCCCCCGGCCCTCATCGCGGTCTCCCGCACGGGTCGGCGGGCGGCGGCTGCGGTGCGTAGGCCCGCTCCAGGGGGCGTTCGTCCGCGATGATCCGGCCGCCGGGGGGACGTCCGCCGAGCACCGCGCGGACGGCGGTCAGCAGGTCCGTGGCGATGTGCTCGGCCGTCGCCGTCTCCTCCGGCCGGGTCCGCTCGTTCGGGACGAGGATCCCGTGGGCGCCCGCGCCGCGGGCGGCCTCCACGTCGGCGCCGATGTCGCCGACGACGACGCAGTCGGCGGGGTGGGTGCACACCCGGCCGGCCGCCCACAGCACCAGGCCGGGCCGCGGCTTGCGGCAGTGGCAGCCGTCGTCGGGGCCGTGCGGGCAGACCGCCCACACGTCGAAGGGGCCGAGCAGTTCGTCGACGCGCCGGTTGACGGCGCGGACGTCGGCGTCGGTGAGCAGTCCGCGGGCGATCCCGGACTGGTTGGTGACGACGCCGGTGCGGATGCCGCGCTCGCGCAGCAGGGCGAGCGCCTCCCGGGCCCCGTCGACGGGCCGCACCTTCTCGGGGTCGCCGTTGTAGGGGACGTCGTGGACGAGGGTGCCGTCGCGGTCGAACAGGACGGCCTTGACGGGGCTCATGCGGCCACCTCCTGCCAGGCGGGGGCGTTGCGGTGCCGCCACGCCCCGCTCAGCCGGTGCCAGGTGGCGGCCGGCGGGATGAGGGCGCTGGTGACGAGCATGGTCGTCACCTCGTGCCGGGTGCGCGGTCCGGGGGCGATGCGGGCCCAGGCGAACTCGGCGGTGCCGGCGGCCCAGCCGAGCCCGGCGAGCGCGGCGGCGCGCGGGCGCCCGGCGGCGGCGAGGGCGAGCGCGGCCGCCCCGGCGGCGGTGACGGCGGCGTGCCGGCGGATACGGCCCCGGGGTGCCACCGCCTTCTCCCACCAGCCGGCGCCGTGCAGACGCCGCATCAGGGCGTCGTCGGCGTTGCCGCGCTGCTGCCGGAGGGAGACCCAGCGGGAGGCGGGGCGCACCGGGTGCCGGGTGGTGCGCCGGCCCTGCCGGATGCGCCAGCCCGCGCCGAGGACGCGCAGCGCGAGGTCGGCGTCCTCGCGGAAGGCGCGGGGGAAGCGTTCGTCGAAGCCGCCGACCTGCTTGAGCGCCTCGGTGCGGTAGGCCATGTCGGCGGTGATCCAGCGGGCCCGCGCGAGGCCTGCGGTGCCGCGTTCCCAGTCGGTGGGGCGCCGCTCGCCGGGCAGCGGGACGGCGATCACGCCCTGGACGGCCCCGGTGTCGGGGGCGGCCTCGGTGAGGTCCTGGACGAGCTGGTCGCACCAGTGCGGGCCGACCTGGACGTCGTCGTCGAGGAAGGCGGTCCACGGGGCGGTGACGGCGCGTATGCCGGTGTTGCGGGCGGCGGCCGGTCCGCGCCCGCCGCTGCGCAGCACCACCGTGCGTGCGCGCAGGTCGCCCAGGACGGCGAGCGGGTGTTCCAGCGCCTCCGGGCCGGCCTCCGGCTCGGGCCGGTCGTCGACCAGGACGATCTGCTCGGGGCGCGGCCCCGTCGCGGCGGCGAGCGCGGCCAGGCAGTCGGCGAGCGTGTCGCGCGCGAGGGTGGGGACGACGACGGCGTAGGAGGTCATGCGAACGCCTTCCCGCGGCGGACCGCGAACGGCCCGATCGCCAGCAGGTCCACCGGTGCGGAGCCGAAGCACTCCAGCGCGTCGCGCGGGTCGTCGACCATGGGCCGTCCGGCGGTGTTGAGGCTGGTGTTGACGACGACGGGCAGTCCGGTGCGCTCCTCGAAGGCGCGCAGCATGCGGGCCACCAGCGGCTCGCGGCGCTCCTCGACGGTCTGGATGCGGGCGGTGCCGTCGACGTGGACGACGGCCGGGATGCGCTCGCGCCAGGCGGCGGCGACGTCGTGCACGAAGAGCATGTACGGGCTGGGAAGGGGCCCGCCGAAGAAGATCTCGGCGGCGCGGTCGGCCAGCACCATCGGGGCGACCGGGCGGAACTCCTCGCGGCCCTTGACCCGGTTGAGGCGCTCCAGGTTCTCTGCACGGCCCGGGTGGGCCAGCAGGGAGCGGTGCCCGAGGGCGCGCGGACCGTACTCGCTGCGACCCTGGAACCAGGCGACGATGCCGTCCCGGGCCAGTTCCTCGGCGACGGTCTCGGCGATGTCGTCCGGCTCCTCGTAGGGGACCGCGGCCGTCTCCAGCCAGGCACGCAGCTCCCCGTCGCTCCAGCCGCGCCCGAGGTCGGCGCCGGGCATGGGCTGCGGGGGGCCCGCCTGCCCGGCCACGTGCAGGGCGCCGCCCAGGGCGGTGCCGGCGTCGCCGGCGGCGGGCTGCACCCACACGTGCCGGTACGGGCCCAGCTCGGCGATCCTGGAGTTGGCGACGCAGTTGAGGGCGACGCCGCCGGCCAGGGTGAGCGCCTCGCCGCCGGCCTGGCGGTGCAGCCAGTGGACGAGGTCGAGCAGCGTCTCCTCCAGGACGGCCTGGGCGCTGGCGGCCAGGTCGGCGTGGTCCTGCGTCCAGTCCTCGTCCTTGGCGCGGGCCGGGGCGAACTCGGCCCACTTCGCCCCGTGGGCGCGGAAGCCGCCGTCGCCGGTGGCGTGGACGTGCTCGCGCAGCCTCTCCAGGAAGCGGGGCTTGCCGTAGGAGGCGAGGGCCATCACCTTGAACTCGTCGCTGCTGCGCAGGAAGCCGAGGTGCTCGGTCAGCTCCTCGTAGACCAGGCCGAGGGAGTGCGGCAGCGCCTGCGTGAACAGGGTGTCGAGCTTGCCGTCGCGGTAGCGGCCCGCGAGGTGGGAGGCGGACTCGCCGCGGCCGTCCAGGACGAGGACGTCGTTGTCGGGGTACGGGGAGGCGGGGCCGGCGGAGGCGGCGTGCGCCACGTGGTGCGGGACGAAGACGACCCGCTCGGGGTCGAGTCCGGGCAGCGCCTCGGCGAGGAATTCGGGGGCGCGGCGGGCGTACTCCAGGCGCAGCGGGTCCCAGGGGTCGTCCAGGCCCATGTCGCGGGCGGGGCGGGCGAGCCGGGGGTCGAAGGAGTAGGTGACGGCGTCCAGCTCCCGGGGCCGTACACCGCCGCACTCCAGGCACCAGCGCGCCGACAGCTCCGGCACCTCCCAGGCGGAGAACGGCACCGGCCGCTTGCCGTGCTTGCGGCGGCTGAAGCGCTCCTCCTCGGCGGCCGCGACGGTCCTGCCGTCGACGACGAGGGCGGCGGCCGGATCGTGGAACAGGGCGTTGATACCGAGGATGCGCATGGGGTGCTCCGTCCCGGGCGGCGGGTGGGTCTTCCGGCGTTTTCGGGGATCTTCGGGGCTTTTGAGGCTTCTGTACTGCCTGGGTCATTTGTGGCTGTTGTGCAAATGATGCCTCCAGGCTCGCGGGTGCCGCACCACGGCTGTCTCAAACACTTGGAGACAGCTTGATTACGGAGAAGCCACCCTTTGTCACTGCTTGAGGTGATAAATCGTCTCAGGCCGCCACGGAATGCGCGAACCAGCCGATGGTCCGTTCCAGCCCCTCGCTCCAGCCGACGCGGGGCCGCCAGCCGAGCCTCTGCCGCGCGAGGGCGGTGTCGGGCCGGCGTCGGCCGGGGTCGTCGACGGGGCGTTCGACGAACCGGATGCGGGAACCGGAGCCGGTGAGCTCGACGATGCGCCGGGCCAGCTCCAGCACGGTGATCTCCTCGCCGCCGCCGATGTTCATCGGCCCGCTCTCACCGGAGGCGGCCAGGGCGAGGACGCCGCCGACGGTGTCGTCGACGTAGCACAGGGACCGGGTCTGGCTGCCGTCGCCGGCGACGGTGAGGGGTACGCCGTCCAGGGCCTGGGCGATGAAGGTGGGCACGGCGCGGCCGTCGCCGGTGCGCATGCGGGGCCCGTAGGTGTTGAAGATGCGGACGATGGCGGTGTCGGTGCCGTGCACCTGGCGGTGGGCGGTGGTCAGGGCCTCGGCGAACCGCTTGGACTCGTCGTAGACGCTGCGTGGGCCGACCGGGTTGACGTTGCCCCAGTACGTCTCGCGCTGCGGGTGCTCCAGCGGGTCGCCGTAGACCTCGGAGGTGGAGGCCAGGACGAAGCGGGCGCCGTCGGCGCGGGCCCGCTCCAGGGCGTTGCGGGTGCCGGCGCTGCCGGCGTCGAGGGTCTCCAGCGGCAGCCGCAGGTAGTCGGCGGGCGAGGCCGGGCAGGCGAAGTGCAGGACGAGGTCGAACCGGCCGGGCAGGGCGCGCAGGGCGTGCGGGTCGGTGGCGTCGGCCCGGACGAACCGGAAGCCGCGCCGCCGCTCCAGTTCGGCCACGTTGCCCCGGGATCCGGTGGCCAGGTTGTCGAGGCAGACGACGTCGGTGCCGGCGTCGAGCAGCCTGCCGCACAGATGGGAGCCCACGAAACCGGCTCCGCCGGTCACCAGGGCCCGGCGCCAGGCCCGTCCGCTCACAGGGCGTTCGCTCACGGCGCTCTCCTCTCGCTCGCCGTCACGTGCGTGTCCGCGCGAGTAGCCCGGTGAGCACCCCTCTACCTCGAACCGGAGTTCGACGGAGCGTCCCGCGCCGCCCGCGCCACCGCATCGCGCGGGCGGGCCGGCGGCGAAGGCGCCGTCCGCCGGGGTGTTCCCTACGATCGTGGCGTGGTCACCTTCTTCCTCGAACGCACGGCACCGCTCCCCCTGGACGAGGCCTGGCGCCGGCTCACCGAGTGGCCCCGCCACGGCGGGGCCGTGCCGCTGACCCGCGTCGCCGTCGCCACTCCCCCGCCGACCCGCCCCGGCACGATCGTGGTGGCCCGCACCGGCGTCGGCCCCCTCTCCTTCGACGACACCATGGAGGTGACCGTCTGGGAGCCCCCGCGGGACGGTGCGCCCGGCCGGTGCCGGCTGGAGAAGCGGGGCCGGGTGGTCCGCGGCTGGGCGGAGATCGACGTACGCCCCGGGCCCGGCGGCCGGACCCGCGTGGTCTGGCGCGAGGAGCTGCGCGTGCGGCTGCTGCCGGGCGCCCTCGACGGCGTGCTGCGCGGCGCCGGCCGGTACGTCTTCGGCCGGACGGTCAACCGGCTGCTCAGGCGGCCCTGAGCGCCCTCCCCCGGCGGCTTGCGCACCCCCGGGCCGGCCGGGCGCGACCGGGGCGGCCGGGCCGGCGCCGCTCGGCCGGCGCGACGGCTCAGGCCACCGACCCGATCCGCCCCGCCGGCCCGGCGCCCCCGTCGTGGTGGATCGGCGTGTGGGCGCCGGTCAGGGACGCCCCGCTGCCGCCGTGCCGGTCGGCGACGATCTCGGCGGCGATGGACAGGGCCGTCTCCTCCGGGGTACGGGCGCCCAGGTCCAGGCCGATGGGCGAGCGCAGGCGGGCCAGTTCCAGGTCGGTGACGCCGACCTCGCGCAGGCGCCGGTCGCGGTCCAGGTGGGTGCGGCGCGAACCCATCGCGCCGACGTAGGCGACCGGCAGGCGCAGGGCGAGTTTCAGCAGGGGGACGTCGAACTTGGCGTCGTGGGTGAGGACGCACAGGACCGTGCGGCCGTCGACGTCCGTGCCTTCCAGGTACTCGTGGGGCCAGGCGACGACGACCTCGTCGGCTTCCGGGAAGCGGGCCGGGGTCGCGAAGACCGGGCGGGCGTCGCACACGGTGACGTGGTAGCCGAGGAACTTGCCGACGCGGACCAGCGCCGAGGCGAAGTCGACGGCACCGAAGACGATCATGCGGGGCGGCGGGACGGAGGACTCGATCAGCAGCCTGAGCGGCGCTCCGCAGCGCGAGCCCCGCTCGCCGACCTCCAGGGTGCCGGTGCGGCCGGAGTCCAGGAAGGCGCCCGCCTCCGCGGCCACCGTGCGGTCCAGTTCCGGGTGGGCGCCGAAGCCGCCCTCCCAGGACCCGTCGGGGCGGACCGCGAGCACCCGGCCCCTCAGCTCCGCCGGGCCGGAGACGATCCGCGCCACCGCCGCCGCCTCCCCGCCGGCGGCGGCGGCGAGCGCGGACGCGAGCACCGGGCGGGCGGGGGCGTCCGCCCGCACCGGCGTGACGAGGACGTCGATGGCGCCACCGCAGGTCAGGCCGACGGCGAAGGCGTCCTCGTCGCTGTAGCCGAAGCGCTCCAGGACGGTCTCGCCGTCCTCCAGCGCCTGTCGGCACAGCTCGTACACGGCGCCCTCCACACAGCCCCCGGAGACCGAGCCGATCGCCGTGCCGTCGGCGTCCACCGCGAGCGCGGCGCCGGGCCGGCGGGGCGCGCTGCCGTCGACGGCCACCACGGTGGCCACGGCGAAGTCGCGTCCCCGCTCGACCCACCGGTGCAGCTCTTCGGCGATGTCCAGCATCTGTCGGTCTCCTTCGGCGGCGGTTGGGGAAAGGGTGCCCGCGAGGGCGGTCAGCGCACGCCCAGCCAGCTCTCGATGGGGCCGAGGGCGAAGTACACGAGGAAGACCGCCGTCAGGGCCCACATGAAGGCGCCGACCTCCCGCGCCTTGCCCCGGGCGGTCCTGACGGCGACGTGGGAGACGATGCCCGCGGCGACACCGGCGGTGATGGTGTACGTGAACGGCATCAGGACGACGGTGAGGAAGACCGGGACCGCGGTGGCCCGGTCGGCCCAGTCCACGTGCCGGGCGTTCGTCAGCATCATCGCGCCGATGACCACCAGCGCGGCGGAGGCGATCTCCTGCGGCACGATCGCCGTCAGCGGGGTGAGGAAGAGGCAGGCCGCGAAGAACGCGCCGGTGACGACCGACGCGAGGCCCGTGCGGGCGCCCTCGCCGACGCCGGTCGCGGACTCGACGAACACGGTCTGGCCACTGCCGCCGGCCACACCGCCGATCGCGCCGCCCGCGCCGTCGACGAACAGCGCCTTGGACAGGCCCGGCATGCGGCCCTTGTCGTCGGCGAGCCCGGCCTCGGTGCCGACGCCGATGATGGTGGCCATCGCGTCGAAGAACCCGGCGAGCACGAGCGTGAAGACGATCACGCCGACGGTCATCGCGCCGATCTCGCCCCAGCCTCCGAACTCGACGTCGCCGAAGAGCGAGAAGTCGGGCATGGAGACGGCGCCGCCGTGCAGTTCGGGGGCGCCGTTGGCCCACTGCCCGGGATCGACGACCCCGGCGGCGTTCAGCAGCGCGGCGACGGCCGTGCCGGCGGCGATGCCGACGAGGATGGCGCCGGGGACGTCGCGCGCCTGGAGCATGAAGATCAGCAGCAGGGTGCCGCAGAAGAGGAGGACCGGCCAGCCGGCGAGTTCGCCCGCCGGGCCGAGGGTGAGCGGGGTGCCCGCCTCGCCCGGGTGGACGAAGCCGGCCTTGTGGAAGCCGATGACGGCGATGAACAGGCCGATGCCCATGGTGATGCCGTGCTTGAGGGCGAGCGGGATCGCGTTCATGATCATCTCGCGCAGACCGGTGACGACCAGCAGCATGATGACCACGCCGTACATCACGCACATGCCCATCGCCTGCGGCCAGGTCGTCTCGGGCACGACCTGCGAGGCGAGGACCCCGGAGACGGACAGGCCCGCGGCCAGCGCGAGCGGAACCCTGCCGACCAAACCCATCAGCAGCGTGGTGAGGGCCGCGGCGAAAGCGGTCGCGGTGATCAGCGCCTTCGCGGCCAGGGTGTTCCCCGCCGCGTCCTCGCCGGACAGGATCAGGGGGTTGAGCAGGAGGATGTACGCCATCGCCATGAAGGTGGTGACCCCGCCGCGCACCTCCCGCGCGACCGTCGATCCCCGCCGGGATATGTGGAAGTACCGGTCGAGCCGGGAGCGTCCGGCCGGGACGCGGGCGCCTTCGCCCGCGTCCCGCGCGGCACTCCTCGGCTCCGGTGACTGCTGGGTCATGTGGGGCCTGCTCCCAGGGTTCATAGGGGCACCCGCGTGCAACCTCCCTGACGGGTGGCCACCGCGCGCGGCGGCTGCGGGATTCGGGATGTGCTTCGGCCGCACGACCCGGGGGACGGCCCGAGACGAACGAACGGGGTGCCGCCGGTACGTGCCGGGCGCCTGCCCGGTGCCCGCCGCCTCGCGGTGCGGCCCGTCCCGTGGGCGGCGCGGGACGGCACCGCCCCGGGCGGCGCGGGACGGTGTGACGTCCCGCGGTGCGCCGCCCGGAGGGCTCGTGGCCGGTTACGCGGTGCCGGTCAGGTGCTCGGGCCGTACCGGCGTCCGGTTCAGCTCCAGCCCGGTCGCGGCGCGGATGGCCGCCAGGACCGCGGGCGTCGACGACAGGGTGGGGGCCTCGCCGACGCCGCGCAGCCCGTAGGGGGCGTGCTCGTCGGCGAGTTCGAGCACGTCGACCGGGATGGTCGGCGTGTCGAGGATGGTGGGGATGAGGTAGTCGGTGAAGGACGGGTTCCTCACCTTCGCCGTCCTGGGGTCGACGACGATCTCCTCCATCACCGCCACGCCCAGGCCCTGGGTGGTGCCGCCCTGGATCTGGCCGACGACGGAGAGCGGGTTGAGCGCCTTGCCGACGTCCTGGGCGCAGGCCAGTTCGATCACCTTGACCAGGCCGAGCTCGGTGTCGACCTCGACGACCGCGCGGTGCGCGGCGAAGGAGTACTGGACGTGACCGTTGCCCTGCCCGGTGCGCAGGTCGAAGGGCTCGGTCGGCCGGTGCCGCCACTCCTCCTCGACCTCGACGGCCTCGCCTTCGAGGACGTCCACCAGGTCGGCGAGGACCTCGCCGCCGTCGGTGACGACCTTGCCGTCCTCCAGCAGCAGTTCGGCGGTCGCCCAGGCCGGGTGGCGGGAGGCGAACTTGCGGCGCCCGATCTCCAGCACCCGCTCGCGCACCAGCTCGCAGGCGTTCTTCACGGCGCCGCCGGTGACGTACGTCTGCCGGGAGGCCGACGTCGAGCCCGCCGAGCCGACCCGGGTGTCGGCCGGGTGGATGGTCACCCGGGCGACGCCGAGCTCGGTGCGGGCGATCTGCGCGTGGACGGTGACGCCGCCCTGGCCCACCTCCGCCATGGCGGTGTGCACGGTCGCCACGGGCTCACCGCCCACGACCTCCATGCGCACCCTGGCGGTGGAGTAGTCGTCGAAGCCCTCGGAGAAGCCGACGTTCTTGATGCCGACCGCGTAGCCCACCCCCCGGACGACGCCCTCCCCGTGCGTGGTGTTGGACAGGCCGCCGGGCAGCTGCCGCACGTCGACGCCCTCGCTGGACTCCCACTGGCGCTCCGGCGGCATCGGCATCGCCTTGACGCGGCGCAGGAGTTCGGCGACCGGCGCCGGGGAGTCGACGGGCTGGCCGGTGGGCATGAGGGTGCCCTGTTCCATGGCGTTGAGCTGCCGCAGCTCCACCGGGTCCATCCCGAGCCTCTTCGCCAGCTTGTCCATCTGCGCCTCGTAGGCGAAGCACGCCTGGACCGCGCCGAAGCCGCGCATGGCGCCGCAGGGCGGGTTGTTGGTGTAGAGGGCGATGGCCTCGATCTCCACGTCGTCGACCTTGTAGGGGCCGATGCCGAGCGAGGAGGCGTTGCCGACGACCGCCGGGGAGGCGGAGGCGTACGCGCCGCCGTCCAGGACGATGCGGCACTTGACGTGGGTGAGCCTGCCGTCCTTGGTGGCGCCGTGTTCGTAGGAGAGCTTGGCGGGGTGGCGGTGGACGTGGCCGAAGAAGGACTCGAAGCGGTTGTAGACGATCTTGACGGGCCTGCCGGTGCGCAGCGCCAGCAGGCAGGCGTGGATCTGCATCGACAGGTCCTCGCGCCCGCCGAACGCGCCGCCGACGCCGGCCAGCGTCATGCGGACCTTCTCCTCGGGCAGGCCGAGCACGGGCGCGATCTGGCGCAGGTCGGAGTGGAGCCACTGGGTGGCGATGTAGAGGTGGACGCCGCCGTCCTCCTCGGGCACGGCGAGGCCGGACTCGGGGCCGAGGAAGGCCTGGTCCTGCATGCCGAAGGTGTACTCGCCCCGGACGATGACGTCGGCCCTCCCCGCGGCCTCGTCGGCGTCGCCGCGGACGATCGGCTGGCGGTGGACGATGTTGGGGTGCGGGACGTGGGCGAAGTGGTGGTCGTCGCGGTTCTCGTGGACGAGGACCGCGTCCGGCGCCAGCGCGCTCGCCTCGTCGGTGACGACGGGCAGTTCGCGGTACTCGACCTTGATCTTGGCGGCGGCGCGGCGGGCGGTCTCCGGGTGGTCGGCGGCCACGATCGCGACCGGCTCGCCGTGGTGGCGGACCTTGCCGTGGGCGAGGACCGGGGTGTCCCGGATCTCCAGGCCGTAGTGCTTCACCTCGGCCGGCAGGTCGTCGTAGGTCAGCACGGCGTGCACGCCCGGCAGGGCGAGGGCCTCGCCCGTGTCGATGGACACGATCTCGGCGTGGGCGACCGTGGAGCGCAGGATCTGGCCCCAGAGCATGTCCTCGTGCCACATGTCGGACGAGTACGCGAACTCGCCGGTGACCTTCAGGATGCCGTCCGGGCGGAGCGTGGACTCGCCGATGCCGCCCCTCGTCCGCGACCCCTGGGTGATTTCGGCGGGTGCGCCGTCGGCCGGCATGCTCAGACCCCCTCGGACTGGCGGGCGGCCGCCAGGCGGACCGCGTCCATGATCTTCTCGTAGCCCGTGCAGCGGCACAGGTTGCCCGACAGCGCCTCGCGGATGTCGGCGTCGGTCGGGTTCGGGTTGCGCTCCAGCATCTCGTCGGCGGCGACCAGCAGGCCGGGCGTGCAGAAGCCGCACTGGACGGCGCCGGCGTCGATGAACGCCTGCTGGACGGGGGCGAGCGCCGCGTGCGGGGAGGTGCCGCCCTCGCCGGTCCGCGCCTCGCCGCCCTGGGCCCGCCGCCCCTCGGCCTCGTCCGGCGGGGTGCCGCGGGAGCCGCCGTCGCCGCGGGCGCGCTGCCGGGCGTGGTCCGCCAGGCCCTCGACGGTGACGACCTCGCGGCCCTGGACCTGACCGGCGGCGACCAGGCAGGAGCAGACCGGCACGCCGTCCAGGCGGACCGTGCAGGAGCCGCACTCGCCCTGCTCGCAGGCGTTCTTGGAACCGGGCAGGCCGAGCCGCTCGCGCAGCACGTACAGCAGGGACTCGCCCTCCCACACGTCGTCGGCTTCCTGCGGCCGTCCGTTGACGGTGAAGTTGACGCGCATCACGCAGCTCCCTCGGTGGCGCGGCGGGCGCCGCGGTAGGACTCCCAGGTCCAGGTCAGCGTGCGGCGGGCCATGACGCCGACCGCGTGGCGGCGGTAGCTCGCGGTGCCCCGGACGTCGTCGATCGGGTTGCAGGCGGCCGAGCACAGCTGCGCGAACCGCTTGGCGACCGACGGGGCGACGATCTTCCCGTTGTCCCAGAGGCCGCCCTCTTCCAGCGCCGCGTTCAAGAACTCCTCCGCGGCCTCGGCCCGGATGGGGGTGGGGGCGGCGGAGCCGATCCCCGTCCGCACGGTCCGTGTTCCGGGGTGCAGCGCGAGCCCGAAGGCGCACACGGCGATGACCATGGCGTTGCGGGTGCCGACCTTGGAGAACTGCTGCGGGCCGTCCGCCCTCTTCACGTGCACGGCGCGGATCAGCTCGTCGGGCTCCAGCGCGTTGCGCTTGACGCCCTTGTAGAACTCGTCGATCGGGATGCGGCGGGAGCCGCGCACCGACTCGGCCTCGACCTCGGCGCCGGCGGCGAGGAGGGCGGGGTGGGCGTCACCGGCCGGTGAGGCGGTGCCGAGGTTGCCGCCGACGCCGCCGCGGTTGCGGATCTGCGGGGAGGCGACCGTGTGCGAGGCGAGGGCGAGGCCCGGCAGCTCGGCGCGCAGGTTCTCCATGATCTTCGTGTACGGCACGGAGGCGCCGAGCCGTACGGTGTCCTCGCCGACCTCCCACTCGGAGAGTTCGCCGATGCGGTTCAGGTCCATGAGGTACTCGGGCCGGCGGTGGTCGAAGTTGATCTCGACCATCACGTCGGTGCCACCCGCGATCGGCACGGCGGTGGGGTGCTCCGCCTTCGCGGCGAGCGCCTCCTCCCAGCTGGCGGGGCGAAGGAAGTCCATGACCGGCTCTCTTCTCGGTTCGGTCTCGTGGGTCGTGCGGACCGAGCCGATCCGTGTGCGGCGGGCCCGGCTCGTCCCTGTGCTGTTGACGCGGAGTGGGGCCAGTACACCGCCCCGTACTCCGCGGGGGTCAGTCACGGAAACCATGAAGGAATTGGCTGGCCAGGCCGGGCATCTTGTAGATTCGTATGAACGGAGGACCTCGGTAACCTCCGTGTTTTCCCGTGGAAACACGCGACTCGACGGTGTGACGCAGGGCACATGTCCGAGTCGGCGGCGAGCGACGCTCGTCCGCCGCCGAACGGGCCCCGGCCCGGCCCCGTCGACCATGCGACGAACTCTTCTAGACAAGGAACGGCGGCGACGAGAATGCGGCTGCGCGCACTGCTGGACACCGACGCGCTGGGCCTGAGGCTGCTCGGCGGCGAGGACGAGCTGGACCGCACCGTACGCGGCGTCATGACGACCGACCTCAGGGACCCCAGCCGCTACCTGTCGGGCGGGGAGCTGGTCCTCACCGGCCTGGCCTGGCGGCGGGACGCCGCCGACTCCGAGCCGTTCGTGCGGATCCTGACGCAGGCCGGGGTGGCCGCGCTCGCGGCCGGCGAGGCCGAGCTGGGCGACGTGCCCGACGACCTGGTGGTGGCCTGCGCCCGGCACCGGCTGCCGCTGTTCGCGGTGCACGAGTCGGTGGCGTTCGCCACGATCACCGAGCACGTGGTGCGGCAGGTCTCCGGCGAACGCGCCGGGGACCTCGCGGCCGTCGTGGACCGCCACCGCCGGATGATGACGTCGGGCCCGGCGGGCGGCGGCCCGGAGGTGGTGCTGGACCTGCTCCGCTCCGACCTGGACCTGCGGGCCTGGGTGCTGTCGCCGACCGGGCGGCTGATCGCGGGCCCGAAGGCGACCGGCCCCGCCCTGCCCTCCGACGTCTGCGCGCAGCTCGCGGCCGAGCACCTGGCCGCCGCCCGCGCGGGCCGGCGCGCGCCGCACCGGGTGACGCTCGGCACCCCGCCCTCGCGGACGTTCAGCCTCTTCCCGGTGCGCAGCTCGGGGCACCGCCCGGCGGCGGCCGAAGGGGGACGGTCCCCGCAGGCCGCCCGGGAGACGGTCCTGTCCGACTGGCTGCTGGCCGTCGAGGCGGACGCCGGGGACTGGGCCGAGGAACGCCTGGACCTGCTGTACGGCGTCACCCAGCTCATCGCCGTCGAACGGGACCGGCGGGACGCGGCGCGCACGGTGCGGCGGCGCCTGGCGCAGGAGGTCCTGGAGCTGGTGCAGGCGGGCGCGGCGCCCGCCGAGATCGCGGCCCGGCTGCGGGTCGCCGCGCCGGTGCTGCTGCCCGGCCTCGGCGCCGCCCCGCACTGGCAGGTCGTGGTGGCCCGCGTCGAGTGGGAGGACGGGCAGGTTCCGCCCGGTCCGGCCGCCCAGGCCCTGCTGGAGGAGATCCTCGTCGACCCCCTGGCGGCGGGCCCCGAGCCCTCCGACCGCATCGCCGTCGCCCACACCGGCGACGAGGCCGTCGCGCTCGTCCCGCTCCCGGCCGTCTCCGGCGAGCACGAGGAGTACGGGACCGGGATCCTCGCCGACGCGCTGCTGGAGGCCGTACGGACCCCGCTGGCGGCCGGGCTGGACGGCGACGGGCGGGTCACGCTCGGCGTCAGCGCGGCGGTGCACTCCGCGGAGGGGCTGCGCGGCGCGCTGGAGGAGGCGCGGCACGCGCGGCGCGTGGCCGCCGCCCGGCCGGGCCGGGTGTGCGCGGCCGGACACCAGGAGCTCGCCTCGCACGTCCTGCTGCTGCCGTTCGTCCCCGACGACGTCCGCCGCGCCTTCACGGCCCGGCTCCTCGACCCGCTGCGCGACTACGACCGCCGCCACCGCGCCGAGCTGATCCCCACCCTGGAGGCGTTCCTGGACTGCGACGGCTCCTGGACGCGCTGTGCCACCCGGCTCCACCTGCACGTCAACACGTTGCGCTACCGGGTCGGGCGGATCGAGCAGTTGACGGGGCGTGACCTGTCGCGGCTGGAGGACAAGCTCGACTTCTTCCTGGCGCTGCGGATGAGCTGAGACCCGCGGGCCCGGGAGCCCCACGACTTTGTGAAATCTTTCACCCACCCTCTTGGCCGGGCCGGTCGGTTCGTGCTGAGATGCGGCCACCACTCGACGGCTCGACGGCGTGCTTGGGAGGGCGAGGTGGCGCATACCGCCATGTCTGGTACGGGAACGACCGCAGGTGACGATCCGCTCCAGACCGCGGTGTGGCGGCTGCGCTCGCGCGCCTGCTGGGCGGAGGCGGCGGCGCTGATCCAGCCCGTCACCGCCGCCGCCGCGCTCCAGCGGGCCGCGCTGCTGGTGGAGCGGTGCCTGTACACCGAGCAGGGCTGGGCGGAGGCCGAGGACGCGCTGCGCACCGCCGAGGCCCTCGCCCACACCGACGACGAGCGCGGGGCCGCCGCGTGCGAACGCGGGCAGCTCGCCTACGCCGCCACGCTGCACGGCGTGCGGGACCGGGCCGACGAGGCGCGCGCCGCGCTCGGCCGGGCGGCGGCGCTGATCCCGCCGGGGGCGCCGCGGCGGGCGCTGCTGGACTTCCGCAGGGGGCTGCTCGCGGAGAACCTGACCCGCTCCCCGCAGGCCGCGCGCGCCGCGTACCGGCGGGCGCACGCCGCGGCGACCGCGCACGCCGACGCGCTGCTGCTGTCGTTCACCTGGCGCCACCTGGCCGGGCTCGCCCTGCGGGACGGGGAGGTGGCGGAGGCCCGGCACGGGTTCACCGAGTCGCTGCGGATCCGCGAGGAGCTCGGCTACCTCGTCGGCACCGCCCCCGCGCTGGTGTCCCTCGCCGACACGGAGACGGAGCCGGAGGCGTCCCGGCTGCGGGAGGAGGCGCGGCGCCTGTACCGGCTGCTGGGCGGAGTGCCGACCTGGCTGGCCCGGCACCTGGCCCCACCGGCGGCGGGAGCGGCGACGGCCTGAGGAACGACCGAGGGACCGGGGCTCGCCCGGGGGGAGCCCCGGGCGAGGTCCGTCGCCCGGCGCGCGGGGCGGCGGCCGGGCGGCGCGCCGGTGGTCGGCGGCCGCTCAGGAGGGTGCGAAGTGGTCCTCCACCAGCGCCCGCACCACGTCCGGGTCCCCGGCGATCAGCGCGTCCAGCAGCGCGGTGTGCTCGTGGGCGTCGGCCACCAGGTCGGCGCGTCCGCGCACCGCGGGCAGGCCGACCAGCGGCCACTGGGAGCGGCGGTGCAGGTCCGCGGCGATCCGGACCAGCTGGTCGTTGCCGGCCAGGGCGAGCACCGCGCCGTGGAAGGCGCGGTCGGCCTCGGCGTAGCCGGCCCGGCACCCGGCGGAGGCGGCGCGGACGGTCGCCTCGGCGAAGGGGCGCAGCTCCGCCCAGCGCGCGGCGGGCACCGTACGGGCCAGGCGCAGTATCACCGGTACCTCGATCAGCGCCCGGACCTCGGCCAGCTCGGCCAGTTCCCGTCCGCTGCGCTCCAGGACGCGGAAACCCCGGTTGGGGACGACCTCGACGGCGCCCTCCAGCGCGAGCTGCTGCATCGCCTCCCGCACGGGGGTCGCCGACACGCCGAACCGCTCGCCGAGCACCGGGGCCGAGTAGACCTCGCCGGGCCGCAGGTCGCCCGCCACCAGCGCGGTGCGCAGGGCGTCGAGGATCTGCCCGCGCACGGAGGACCGCCGGATGAGGGGCCGGGTCCGGGCGGCGGGCGGCTCGCCGTGCGTGTGCTCGCCGCGCGCGGGCCCGGCCCCGCCCGCCCGGCTCCGCTCCCCGTCCGCGGCGCCCGGCTGGGGCGGCACCCGCGGCGGGCGCGCCGTGGCCTCGCCCGGGACGGCGGAGCCCTGCGTGTCCTGCTTCACGGGATCCTCCGGACGGGTCGGCGCGACGGTTCGGTGTACTGGGCGGGACGGCGTGCAGTCACCCGTCCGCCGAGCACGATAAGCGCAGTGGACGTCAGTTCACATCCCGACGATCTCCGGATAAGGTAAGGCTTACCTTTAATCAGCCCGCCCGTTGTGACGTGATCGGTGGTCCCGCATGCCCGTGCCCCGCTCGGCCGTCGCTGACGCCTACGCCCGCCTGACCGACGTCTTCCCCGGGCTGGCCGTCACCGAGCTCGGCCCGGGCGAACAGGCGCCGCGAGGCGGCGGCTGGGTCGCCGCCGCCTCGCTCGCCCAGGGCGGTGCCGACCTGACGGAGTTCCTGGCCTGGGACGACGCACAGGTGCTGCGCGACTACGGGCTGCGGGCGCGCCCGGACGTGGTGGCGAGCTTCGGGCTGCACCGGTACGCCTGGCCCGCCTGCCTGCTGATCACCGTGCCGTGGTTCCTGCACCGCAGGGTGCCCCGCTACCCCGTGACGCACGTCTCGTTCGACCGCACCGCTCCCGGTCTGTCCGTCGGGCGGATGGCCGTGCGCCCGCAGGGCTTCGCCTGCCTGCCCGGCGATCCGGCGGCCTCGCTGCCCGGCGCCCGCGTGGTCGCCGGCGAGGAGGCGCTGCGCGCCGAGGTCCGGGCCGCGGTCGCCGAGCACCTGGAGCCGGTGCTGACCGGTTTCGGACCCCGCACGCGGCGGCGCGGGCGCGCGCTGTGGGGCATGGCGACCGACGAGGTCGTCGAGGGCCTGTGGTACGTCGCCCACCTGCTCGGCGAGGAGGAGCGGGCGCGGCACGAGCTGGAGCTGCTGCTGCCGGGGGCGACCCGGCCGTACGTCGGCGCGGCGGCCTTCCGCGAGCTGACCGGTCCGGACGGGGAGCCGGTGCGCACCCGGGACCGGGCGAGCTGCTGCATGTTCTACACGGTGCGCCCCGAGGACACCTGCGCCACCTGCCCGCGCACCTGCGACGCGGACCGCGTCCGCAAGTCGGCCGCCGTCGCCCGCTGACGCGCCGGGCGCCCTCCCGCCCCCGGCGCCGGCAGGGCTCGTCCGCGCGGGGATCCCCTACGGCCGCACCCGGTCCGGGGCCGTCCCGCGGACCACTGGAAGCCTCCGCGGAACCACCCTTACCGGCACTCTTATTCGAACTCAATTCGCCTGATTCAGGCGCCAGTTCGAAAAGAACCTCGTCCCGGCCGTCCCTCCCGCCCTCCCTTGGCGGCCTCTTGCCGCGAAACCCCCTGGGGGCCACCGGCTCTGGGCCACCATGGCGGGCGTCACGCCCTATCGCACGGCAAGGGACCCAGATGAGACTGACCGACATATCCCTGAACTGGCTGCTTCCGGGCGCCGTCCTGCTCCTGGGCGTGCCGGTGGCGGTCGCGGTGCTCGCGCGCGGCAGGCGCACCTCGGGCGAGCACGCGAGCGCGGACGACTCGTGGGAGCGCGCCGGGGACCGCCGCAGGCGCAAGGAGGCCGTCTACGGCACCGTCTCCTACGTCCTGCTGTTCTGCTGTGCCGCGGTCGCGGCGGCGCTCTCCTTCCACGGCCTGGTCGGTTTCGGCGAGCAGAACCTCGGGCTGTCCGACGGCTGGCAGTACCTGGTCCCGTTCGGGCTGGACGGGGCGGCGATGTTCTGTTCCGTGCTCGCGGTGCGCGAGGCCAGCCACGGTGACGCGGCGCTCGGCTCCCGGATGCTGGTGTGGACGTTCGCGCTGGCGGCGGCCTGGTTCAACTGGGTGCACGCGCCGCGGGGCGCGGGCCACGCGGGCGCCCCGCACTTCTTCGCCGGCATGTCCCTGTCGGCGGCGGTCCTGTTCGACCGCGCGCTGAAGCAGACCCGCCGGGCCGCGCTGCGCGAGCAGGGCCTGGTGCCCCGCCCGCTGCCGCAGATCCGCATCGTCCGCTGGCTGCGGGCCCCCCGGGAGACCTACCGGGCCTGGTCGCTCATGCTGCTGGAGGGGGTGCGCAGCCTGGACGAGGCGGTCGAGGAGGTGCGCGACGACCGGCGGCGGAAGGAGGAGGCCCGGCAGCGGCGCCGCGAGCGGCAGCGCCTGGAGCGGGCGCACCTGAAGGCCATCAGCCGGGGCCACCGGGGGTTCCCCGGGCGTGGCGACGGGCCGCGGGCCGAGATCGAGGCGCAGGCGGTGGAGCGGGGCGCGGGCCGGGCCTCCGCGGAGCCCGCCCCGCCCGGGCCGGCCACGTCCACCGCGGCCCCCGTGCTGCCGGAGCGGCCGTTCCGGCGCGCGCGGCCCTCCCTGCGGCCGGCGCGCGGCGGGGCCGACCGCCCGGCCACCGTCGATCTCACCGCTGAGGACGACACCCAGGCCCTGCCTCGTCTGGACTCCCTGGAACGCAAACTCAAGGATCTGGAGCAGCAGCTGGGCTGACCGGCGGGTGGGACCGGTGAGACCGGCCGGCCCCGTGCCTCGGCTGCGGCTGCTCAGGGAAGGGGGGCGTGGCCTCGGGCCACGCCCCCCTTCGGCGGTCACGTGACCGCGGGCCGTCACGCCGCCTCGGCGTCCAGTTCGAACCAGACCGACTTGCCCACCCCGTGCGCCCGCACCCCCCACGCGTCCGCGAGGGACTCCAGCAGCACCAGCCCCCTGCCGTGCGTGGCGTCACCGGGAGCCGGGACGCGCGGCTGCCGGGGCCGCCGGGCCACGAAGTCCCGTACCTCCACCCGCAGGCCGTGCGGCCCGACGGTGGCCGTCAGGACGGCGTCGTCGTCGGTGTGGACGAGCGCGTTGGTGACGAGTTCGCTGGTCAGCAGCTCCGCGATCTCCGACCGCCCGGGTCTGCCCCAGTGCCGCAGCAGCTCGCGCAGCGCCCTGCGCGCCTCGGGGACGGCCCGCAGGTCCGCCCGCCCGAGTCTGCGTCTGAGCTGGTTCGCGGCTCCCCGGGTGCCGCCGGTCCGCTGCTCCGCCGTGCCGTGTGCCGAGGGGGTGCCGACCGTCGCCGGGCCGCCCCCTCCCGCCTGCCTCTTCATTCCCCCGCCCGCGTGCCGATGTCGGTCCCCCTGCTGCTCGAACACGTTCACGGGGATCCTTGCCCGATCGGGGGCGAGGCAGTCCTGCCGGGCCGCCGGTGACGAAGTTGGCCGAACTTGGCCCCTTGCCACAGCGGCGCGAGGGCCACCGGCACCGCGGTGCGGCTCCGTGATCGGGTGCCGGATGCCTCGGCGCGTCGGCGGCGGCGCCGGCCGCGGCGCGCGGTGGCCTGGTGGCGTCGGCGCCGGTGCGACCAGCGCGGCGGCGCGGCCGGTGTCGTGTCCGGCGGGGTGAACCGGGCCGTACGGAAGGCGCCCGCGGGGGCGCCCGGGTGTGCGGGACCGGTCCGGCGCCGTCAGCCGAGGGCGTCGAGCAACTCTCGCTCGCGCCGCGCGCTGAGACCTGCGCTCCTTTCCCGGTCCAGCCCCTGCTCGCGCTCCCAGCGCAAGGTGTCGGCCAGCATCTCCGCCGGGGGCCGGTGACGCAGCCCCGCGGCGCGCGCCGCGGACCCGTCCCTGGCCGAGAACCCCTCCCAGCCCGGCTCGACCAGCCACATCGGCAGCGACTCGGGTCCCATGTACTGGGCCACGCCGTGGGCGAGCAGCCACGCCGATCCGGCGGCGACCACCGGACCGGTGTGCCCGCCGACGGATCGGGACAGCTCGATCCACTCACCGAACGGAACGACCGGGCCGACGGCGTCGTAGGTGCCGGTGGTCCCCGTCTCGGCGGCGTCGAGCAGCCAGGAGGCGAGGTCCCGCACGTCGACCACCTGGGTGGGCAGGGCCGGCGTGTCGGGGACCAGCATCGGCCCGTGCGGATCGCGTGCGGCGCGGGCGACCCAGTAGCCGCAGCGCCCGGTGTGATCACCCGGGCCGCCGATGAGCCCGGCCCGTGCGACGAGGAGGCGGTCGCCCACGGCGGCCGCCGACGCCCGCTCGCAGGCGACCTTCGCCTCGCCGTACGACGAGCGGTCGACCTCGCTGCGGTCGGTCGGGGCGAGCAGGGCCGCGGTCTCGTCCGCCCCCGGCGTGGCGTGGGAGGCGTAGGCGCTGCCGGACGAGACGTACACCCAGTGCCCGGCCCTGCCGCCCAGCGCGTCGAGCGCCCCGCGGACGAAGCCCGGCTGCCACGACACCTCGACCACCGCGTCCCATGCGCGGTCGAGCAGGGGCCCGTACGCCGACGGATCGCGCCGGTCGGCGGCGACCAGCCTCGCTCCGTCCGCCACTTCTCCGCTCTCGCCGCGCGCGAGGCAGGTCACCCGATGGCCGCGACCGACCGCCTGCCGCGACAGCTCCCGACCCACCCATGCCGTTCCGCCCAGAACCAGGATCTCCATGCCGGCACCCAAGCACCGGGACCGCCGCCCGGCCAAGCGGATCTGCCGACAGCAGAGGGCCGGCCGCCGGACCGGCCCCGGCCTCCCCGGACGGACCTCTAGGGACGCGGGATGTTGCGCAGGTTGGAGCGGGCCATCTGGAGCATGCGGCCGACCCCTCCGTCCAGGACGATCTTCGAGGCGGACAGGGCGAAACCGGTGACCATGTCGGCGCTGATCTTCGGCGGGATGGACAGGGCGTGGGGGTCGGTGACGACGTCGACGAGGGCCGGCCCCTTGTGCCGGAAGGCGTCCTTGAGCGCCCCGGCGAGTTGCTTGGGCTTCTCGACGCGCACGCCGTAGGCGCCGCAGGCCTCGGCGACGGCGGCGAAGTCGGGGTTCTTGTTGGCGGTGCCGTGGGAGGGCAGCCCGGCGACCATCATCTCCAGCTCCACCATCCCGAGGGAGGAGTTGTCGAAGAGGACGACCTTCACCGGCAGGTCGTGCTGGACGAGGGTGAGGAATTCGCCCATCAGCATGGAGAACCCGCCGTCGCCGGAGAGGGTGACGACCTGCCTCCGCCGGTCGGTGAGCTGGGCGCCGATCGCCATGGGCAGCGCGTTGGCCATCGAGCCGTGCGAGAACGAGCCGATGACGCGGCGGCGCCCGTTGGGCGTGAGGTAGCGCGCGGCCCACACGTTGCACATCCCGGTGTCGACGGTGAACACCGCGTCGTCGTCGGCCGTCTCGTCCAGCACCGCCGCCACGTACTCGGGGTGGAGGGGGACGTGCTTGTCGACCTTCTTCGTGTACGCCTTGACGACCCCCTCCAGCGCGTCCGCGTGCTTCTTCAGCATCTTGTCCAGGAAGCGCCGGTTCTTCTTGGCCCTCACCCGCGGGGTCAGACAGCGCAGGGTCTCCTTCACGTCGCCCCACACCGCGAGGTCCAGCCGGGAGCGGCGGCCCAGGTGCTCGGGCCGGATGTCGACCTGGGCGATCTTCACGTCGTCGGGCAGGAAGGCGCTGTACGGGAAGTCCGTGCCGAGCAGGATCAGCAGGTCGCACTCGTGGGTGGCCTCGTAGGCGGCGCCGTAGCCGAGCAGCCCGCTCATCCCGACGTCGAACGGGTTGTCGTACTGGATCCACTCCTTCCCGCGCAGCGCGTGCCCCACCGGGGACTTGATCTTCTCCGCGAACTCCATGACCTCGGCGTGCGCGCCCGCCGTGCCGCTGCCGCAGAACAGGGTGACCTTGTCGGCGTCGTCGATCAGCCGCACCAGCCGGTCGATCTCGCCGTCCCCGGGGCGGACGGTGGGACAGGAGGTGACCAGGTCGGTGTCGGCGGTGCGTTCCGGGGCGGGCTCGCCCGCGACGTCACCGGGGAGGCAGACGACGCTCACGCCGCGCCGGCCGACGGCCTGCTGGACGGCGGTCCGCAGCACCCTCGGCATCTGTTGCGGGGTGGAGACCAGTTCGCAGTAGTGGCTGCACTCGGTGAACAGCCGGTCGGGGTGGGTCTCCTGGAAGTAGCCGAGGCCGATCTCGCTGGACGGGATGTGCGAGGCGAGGGCGAGGACGGGGGCCATGGAGCGGTGGGCGTCGTACAGGCCGTTGACGAGGTGGAGGTGGCCGGGCCCGCAGGAGCCGGCGCACGCGGTCAGCTCGCCGGTGATCTGCGCCTCCGCGCCGGCGGCGAAGGCGGCGGCCTCCTCGTGCCGCACGTGCACCCAGTCGATGGCGGCGTGGCGGCGTACGGCGTCCACGACGGGGTTGAGGCTGTCGCCGACGACGCCGTAGAGGCGCCGGACTCCGGCACGGGCGAGGATGTCGACGAACTGTTCCGCGACGTTCTGTCTGGCCATGGCTGTGGTGTGCCCTTCGGTCCGCTGGGTCCTCGGCTTGCTCCGGGTGCTCCGGGAGTGCTCCGGGTTCCTGTGGGGGCTTCGGGGCCTCCGGAGGCTCCCCGGGTCCCATGAATCCACAGCGGGCGCCGTCACGCCTCCCACACGGCGGCGGCCGTACGGTCGTCGGCGTACCCCTTCGCCCTGACCCGGGCGTCGGCGTGGAACGCGGCGAGGCCCGGCGCGGTGGGGGCGGACCAGCGCCGCGCGAGGTGTTCGCGCAGTTCCGCCTCGCCGCGCAGGGGCTCGGCCAGACCGGCGGTGCACATCAGGAGCACATCACCCGGGCGGGCGACGCAGGCGCGGAAGCGGAAGGGTCCGTGGGGCGGTCCGGCGGGCTCCCCGTACGGGCCGGGCGGCGGGGCGGCGCCCGGGTCCGGGGTGAGCCGGCCGCCCTCGGGGGCCCGCTCCGGCGACGGCCCGGATCCGATGCCGCGGGTGCCGGGGGTGCCGGGGGTGCCGGGGGTGCCGGGGGCATCGGCGACGTCGGCGGCACGGGGTTCCATGTCCTGCCACGCGCCGTCCCGCAGCCGGAACAGCCCGCCCGCTCCGACGCCGAAGAACACGCGCGTACGGCAGTCCGGGTCGCCGGGCAGGAGCAGGCAGCGCAGGGTGGCCGCGTACGCGTCGGGGGTGAGGCCCTGTTCGGCGGCGCCGGCGCGGAGCCTGCCGAGGCTGCGGTCGGTGAGGCGGCGCAGGCCGGACTTCAGGTCGTCGCGCCGGGCGGCCCGGAGGTCCGCCAGCAGCCACGGGTGGCTGCGGCCGACGGCCCGGGTGATCCAGCGGCAGAGCTCGGCGGCGGCCCGGTGCGCCCCGGGGGTGGCGCGGGCCCCGGTGGCCATCGCCACCAGGACCAGCGTCCGGTCGCCCGCGCCGAAGCGGGCGACGAGCAGCGCGTCGCGGCGCCGCTCGCCGCGGAACCGGGCGGAGTCCCCGCGCAGGGAGACGGCCCGCAGGGTGCAGGTCCCGTAGTGGGCGCCGTCCAGCACGGTGTCCGGGATCAGGTCGTCCGGGTTGTCGGGGTCGGCGGACGGCAGCGCGGTGGGCTCGGGGTCGTAGGTGGGCGGACCGGAGCCGATGTGGTCGCGGGGCTCGGGCGGGGGTGCGGCCGGTGCGGCGGGAAGGGGGCCGCTCGGGACGCCTGGGGTGTCGTACCGGGTGGGAGGGGGCTCGGGCACGGGAGGAACCGGGGCCGGGGACGCGGGTGGGGAGGGGGGAGGGGACGACGGGGAACGGAGCGGGAACGAGGGCGGGGGCGGTGGCGGTGGGGGTGGGGGTGTGGGCGTGGGTGGGACTGCCGGTGCGGTCGCCGGTGGCGGTGCGGGTGCGGTCGCCGGTGGGGGTGTGGGCGGGTCGGGCGGCCTGCGGGGGGCCGGGACGTCCGCGGCCGGGGTTTGCGCGGGGCCCGGTCCGGCCGGCCGGTGGGATCCCGGTCCGGGTCCGGGCGGGAGGACGACGGGGTCGGCGGGTGGGGCGGGCGGCGGTTCCCAGGGGGCGCGCGGGGGCGGCGGACCGGCGCGGCGCGCGGCGTCCTCGGAGTCACCGGCGCGCCGGTCCCCGGCACGGGGCGCGGGGACGCCGTCCGCGGTGTCCGGCGGCCGGGGCGGACGGCCGGCGGCGTCCGGCGTGAGGGGGCCGCCGGGAGCGCGTGGGCCCGCGTGCCGCCCCGCGTCGTCCGCCGGTGGCCCGTCCGCCTCCCCCACCGCCTCGGCCGCCGAGGTGAACCGGTCGTCCAGGGAATCGGCCGCGGCCGTGGGACCGGTGTCGCCGATGGAGTCGTCGTACAACTGCCCCCACCAGTCGTCCTCGTGACCGGTGGGCCTTCCCCCCTGCTGGCTCATGTCCCGATTGTCCACCGCGCGGGCCGCGGGAGAACGGGAGATCCGGAAATTGCGCCGGACCGCGACCGGCGGGAACGCCGGGGCGGGTGGGACACCGAACGGCCTTACGGCGATGCGGCGGTGGCCGCCGGACGGTTCCACCCCCCGCGGAGGAACCGCCCGGCGACGCCGGAACGGCTCCGCGTCCCGGGCTCCCGGAGGGGCCCTGCGGACGGCCGCCGGGGCCCCGGCGCCCCCGCCTTGGCAGAGGGGCGGGCGGTACGGCGATGATGTGCGCAGGCGGGTTCGCGCCGTGGCCGTTTTCCGCCACGGGCGGCGGGGCGAGCCGGGTTGGGCCGGGTTCAGGGGAGGGGCTGCGCTTGATGCTGGGAGTGCTGGGGCTGGACGAGACGCACGAGGCGGCGTACCGGACGCTGGTGGCCGTGGGCGCCGCCGACGTGCCCGATCTCGCGCGGCGGCTGGCCCTCGGTGAGCAGGCCACCGAGCACGCCCTGCGCCGGCTGGAACGGCAGGGGCTCGCGGCCCGGTCCTCGGCACGGCCCGGCCGCTGGGTCGCCGCGCCGCCGGGTGTGGCGCTGGGCGCGCTGCTCACCCGGCAGCGGCACGAGCTGGAGAAGGCGGAGCTGGCGGCGGCGCTGCTGGCGGAGGAGTACCGGGCGGCGGCGGCCGAGCCCGCGGCGCACGACCTGGTCGAGGTGGTGACCGGCGCGGCGGCGGTCGCCCAGCGCTTCCTCCAGCTCCGGCTCGGGGCGGGCGAGGAGGTGTGCGCGCTGGTCACCGGCAACCCGATCGCCGTCTTCGGAGCGGAGAACGACGCCGAGGAGCAGGCGGCCGGACGCGGGGTGCGCTACCGGGTGGTGGTCGAGCGGGCGGTGCTGGACCTGCCGGAGGGCGTCACCGGGCTGACGGCCGCGCTCGGCCGTGACGAGCAGGTGCGGGTGGCGGACCGGGTGCCGACCAAGCTGGTGGTCGCCGACCGGTCGCTGGCCCTGGTGCCGCTCACCGCGCGCAGCGCGGAGCCCGCCGCGCTGGTCGTCCACGCCAGCGGGCTGCTGGAGCTGCTGCGCGGCCTGTTCGAGTCGGTGTGGCGGGACGCGCTGCCGCTGCGGCTCGGCCCGTCCGGGGTGACCGAGCGGGAACCGGACGGCCCCGACCCCACCGACCTGGAGATCCTGTCCCTGCTGCTCGCCGGCCTGACCGACGCGAGTGTCGCCAAACAGCTCGACCTGGGGCTGCGGACCGTGCAGCGCCGGGTGAAGCGGCTGATGGAGCTGACCGGGGTGACGACCCGGCTGCAGCTGGGCTGGCACGCGTACGAGCGGGGCTGGGTGGCCCGGGAGCGCTGACCGCCGCGTCCGCGGCGCGCACCGCACCGGTTCTGCGGGCGCCGCCGGCCTCCCGCACTCTGGTGGGATGGGAGTGGTGGAGCTCCTGCTGGCCGGCCTGGTCATCCTGCTCGGGCTGTGCGGGGTGCTGCTGCCCGGGGTGCCCGGCTCGTGGCTGGTGTGGGCCGGCGTCCTGTGGTGGGCGCTCAAGGACCCCCGCCCGGTGGCGTGGAGCGTGCTGGTGGGGGCCACCGCCGTCCTGCTGCTCTCCCAGGCGGTGCGCTGGGCCCTGCCGCCGCGGCGGCTGCGCGCGAGCGGCGCCACCGGCCGGCTGGCGGTGTTCGCGGGAGCGGGGGCCTTCCTCGGGTTCGTCCTGATCCCGGTGGTGGGGGCGTTCCCCGGCTTCATGGGCGGCGTCTACCTCGCCGAGCGGCTGCGGCTGGGCCGGCACGGCGAGGCGGTGGCGGCGCTGCGCGCGGTGATGCGCTCGGGCGGCTCCGGCGTGCTGGCGGAACTGTTCGCCTGCCTGCTGGTGGCGGCCGCGTGGCTGGGGGCGGTCATCGCGGGCTGAACCCGGCGGGAACGTCCGCCCGGCCGAGCACGCCCTCCAGCGTCAGCAGCCGCGTCTTGCACGCGAGCCCGCCCGCGTATCCCGTCAGGGAGCCGTCCGCGCCGATCACCCGGTGACAGGGCCGGACGATGAGCAGGGGGTTGGCGCCGATCGCGCCGCCGACCGCCCGGACCGCGGCCCGGGAGGCGCCGATCCGCGCGGCGATCTCGCCGTACGTCGTGGTCGTCCCGTACGGCACGGCGTCCAGGGCGTCCCACACGCGCGTGCGGAAGGCGGTGCCCTCGGCGCGCAACGGCAGCCGGAACTCCCTGAGCTCCCCGTCGAAGTAGGCGGCGAGCTGCTCGGCGGCGGCGCGGAAGGGCCCGGGATCGCGCCGCCAGTCCTCCTGGACGGTTCGCCCGCCCCTCTGGCCGGGGACCGACACGGAGGTGAGCGCCCCGTCCGGGCCGGCGGTGAGCAGGAGCCGCCCGACGGGGCTGTCGAGGGCGGTCCAGTAGGTGGTGCCGGCCTCGGCGGACGCGGTGTCGATGGTCACGGTGTCGATGGTCACGGATACTCCAACTCTCCTGCCGCGCACAGGTGGTGCAGGGCGTACGAGCGCCAGGGGCGCCAGGTGTCGGGGGCGTCCACGCCGGGCGGGGCCACGTCCGGGTCGCCGAGGGCCCGGACGCGGATGACGGCGGCCGTACGGGCGTCCAGGCCCGGCAGGGCGAGCAGGGCCCGGTGGGCGCCGTCCCGGTCGGCGCCGGGGTCCAGGCGTACGGTGCCGTCGGCGAGGGCGGCGGTGAGCGCGCCCAGGGGGCCGTCGGGCTCGGCGGCGGCGAGGGTGGCCGGTTCGGGGAAGACGTGGGTGAGGCTACCGCAAGGGGCGTCCAGCCGTTTGCCGTACCGCCGGACCAGCCGCGCGGCCCGCGCGCTCCCCACCAGCGCCCGCACCGCGAGCTCCTCGGGGTCGACGGCGCCGGGTGAGCGCAGTCCGGGGCGGGCGGCGACCAGCGGGGCGAGCCGGGGGTCGGCGCCGAGCCGCTCGTCGACGGCGTACGGGTCGGAGTCGAGGTCGAGCAGCCGCCGCAGCCGCTGGACGGCGGTGGTCAGGTCGCGGTGGTCGGTGAGGTGCAGCCGGGCGTCGAGCCAGCCGCCGGGGTGGGCGCCCCGCCGGGCGGTTCGCGCGGCGCCCGGGCGTTCGTGGACGGTGGCGATCGCGGTGCCGTGCGGGAGGCGGAGGGTGCGCCGCAGGACGCGGTGGCCCGGTGTGCCGGTCACCTCCTCGATGCCGGCGACGGCTTCCCGCTGGAGCAGGTCGAAGACGGGTCCCGCCCGGTAGGGGCCGCGGTGGGCGAGCCGCAGCGGGATCCCGGCGGCCGGGGCCGGCGCGCGGCGGGCCCGGCCGCCTCCGGGCGCGGCGGCGCGCAGCTCGCCGGGGGTCGCCGCGTACACGGCGCGGACGGTGTCGTTGAACTGCCGCACGCTGGCGAACCCCGACGCGAAGGCGATCTCGGTGACGGGCAGGCCGGTGGTCTGGAGCAGGACACGCGCGGTGTGCGCCCGCTGGGCGCGGGCGAGGGCGACCGGTCCGGCGCCCAGTTCGGCGGTGAGCTGCCGCCGCACCTGCCGGGTGCTGTAGCCGAGGCGGGCGGCGAGCCCGGTGACGCCCTCGCGGTCGACGACGCCGTCGCCGATCAGCCGCATGGCCCGGCCCACGACGTCGGCGCGCGCGTTCCACTCCGCGGAGCCCGGCGCGGCATCCGGACGGCACCGCCGGCAGGCCCGGAACCCGGAGCCCTGCGCGGCGGCGGCCGTCGCGAAGAACCGCACGTTGTGCCGTTTCGGCGTGACCGCCGGGCAGCTGGGCCGGCAGTAGACGCCGGTCGTCTCGACGGCGAAGAAGAACGCCCCGTCGAACCGGGCGTCCCGGCTGCGCACCGCCTCGTACCTGGTGTCCTCGTCCATCACGTTGTCCAGTCTCCGCCGGTCCGGCCGTCCGGGCTGGCGGAAATCGGACATGACGGTGCTCCTGCCGCCGCTGCCGCCGCGCGGGGCCGGCCCCTACCGCAGACGTCCGCGCTTGGCCTCCATCGCCGCCCTGCCCTGGGCGCCCCGGCGCTTCCATTCCCTGCGCATCTCGGCGCGGAGCCGGGCGTCGGTCCTGGCGGCGATGCGCTGGTTCTCCCGCAGCAGCTTGCGGTAGCTCTCCAGCCGCCGTCCGGGCAGTCGACCGGCGTCGAGGGCGGCGCGGACCGCGCAGCCGGGCTCGCTCTCGTGGGCGCAGTCGTGGAAGCGGCACCCGGCGGCCAGTTCCTCGATCTCCGCGAAGACCTGGCCGACGCCGTCGCCCGCGTCCCACAGCCCGACCCCGCGCAGCCCGGGCGTGTCGATCAGCACTCCCCCGCCGGGCAGCGGGAGCAGGTTGCGGGTGGTCGTGGTGTGGCGTCCCTTGCCGTCGACGTCCCGGGTGGCCCGGACGTCCATGACGTCCTCGCCGAGCAGCGCGTTGGCGAGGGTGGACTTGCCGGCGCCGGACTGCCCGAGCAGCACGGTCGTGCCGCCGCTGACGACGGCGGACAGGACGTCGAACCCCTCCGCGGACAGCGCGCTGACGGGCAGCACCGGCACGCCCGGGGCGGCCGTCTCGACGTCCTGGACGAGGTGCGCCAGCGTCGCCGGGTCCGGCACGAGGTCGGCCTTGGTGAGCACGACCACGGGCTGCGCCCCGGACTCCCAGGGGTCCGCCGCCTTACGCAGCAGTGCCTCACCCGTCGAGCAGGACATGGCCAACGCCAGGAACCGCTCGATCCGCGCGTAGTCGAGCTCGACCGCGAGCGACACACAGATCACGACATGGTCGATGTTGGTGGCCAGCACCTGACCCTCGGACCGCTTCGAGGAGGTCGACCGCACGAACGCCGTCCGCCGCGGCAACAACGTCCGCACGTAACGGGGGGTGGAGCCCTCCGGGTCGACCGCGGCCCAGTCCCCCGTGCACACGACCTTCATCGGGTCACGGGGAACGACGAACTCGGTGTCCGCCCGGACCACACCGTCCGGAGTGGCCACATCGCACAGCCCCCGGTCGACCCGGACCACCCGGCCCGGTACCAGACCCTGCACGGCATACGGGGAGAACTCGGCCTCCCACCCCTCGTCCCAGCCGAAGCGGGCCAGCGGGTGCGACGAAGCCGAAGGAGAAGAGAGATTCAAGGGAAACCCTTCGAAGGGCAGCCCCCGGCGCCACGCATCACAGGCGCGGAAGGAGGGAGGCGTCAGCCGGAGACCACGGAGGTGAACGGAACGAGCGACTGGATGCGGGCAGGGCCCACCACGGAGACAGCCATCGGTCACACCTCCCGGAGATCTCGGTTCGAACGAACAGCACTCACAGAGCGCTTCGCCGACACGGCACAGCCTAGAGCCGCCGGCGATCGCGCGCCATCATGTTTTCCGGCCCCCTTCCGCTCGTGGATCGCAGCTCGGCAGAGCGAGCCGTCTCACTGGCACAAGGCCTACGCCCGACGCGGTCCGCCTGCACCGTCGCCGGGATCACGGACCGTGTCCGGCATGCTGCTGGGCCTGTTCCACCCCCACGGCGCACCGTCGAGTTCGTCCAGGACGGCCTCTTCTCCGTCCGACGGACAGGACCACGAGGCCACTCGCCCCTCGGGCAGCTCCCCGGACCTCGGGAAACACATGAGGATCGCATGAAGCTTGGGGGCCATGAGTACCGAGTGGATTGCGATTGACTTCGAGACAGCCGACTACCGACCGGGCGGCACCATGACGCTCGGCAGGACGCAGCCGCGGCGGCACGCATCGTGATCGCGGCCATGACGAAGCACGCGGCAGAGGACCTCGATGAGCTGCCGGGGAAACTCCAGATCCGTCACGGCCGGTTGTCGCCCGAGTCCGGCTCCTGGTCGAACGGCCGTCACGGTGTCCGTGAGAATCGACGCCGCGCTCCCGTCCCCGCCTCCGATCCTGATGCCGGCCCTGAGATCCCCCTGTTCGGCCTGCGTGTCCGCGCCACGGGCACACTGAACTCGCCGGCCCGACCCGACGAGTGCACCGATGACTGGGGCGGGAGGCATCCGGCGATCGCCCGGCTCCGGAAGGCGGCCTGGGGGGAGTTCGTGCCCTTCCTCCGGTTCGACGTGGAAATGCGAGATCGTCCGCACCACCAACGCGATCGAGAGCGTCAACGCACGGACCCGCAGGGCCGTCCGGGCCCGGAGCCGCTCCTTTGCCGACCAGGCCGCCCTCACACGCGTCCACCCGGCCGTCGTGTGCCCGGACCCGACCGGCACCGGACGCGAACGCCGGACCACGCGCCGGAAGGCCGCACTCCAAGCCCTCGGCATCACCTTCGCCGGCCGGCTCACCGCCGGACGCCGCCGAACGGAACCGGCCGAGCGACCCGGAGTCCTCAGTAGGTACCTGGCTTACGTAGGGATCGCCGATGCGCGGGCCTGCGGCCACGTGGGAACTTCGAGTCGACGGCGGCCAGTGGGCGCCGCGACCGACACGGACACCGGAGCCTCCCATGACGGACCACGGCATCACCTACACCGGCCTCGACGCTCTGCTCACCCCCGAGAACTCGGTTCTGCTGCTGATCGACCACCAGGGCGCCCAGTTCGCGGGAATGGGCAGCACGGACACCAACCTGGTGGTCAACAACGTGACGGCCCTGGCGAAGGGCGCCAAGCTGTTCGACGTCCCGACCGTCCTGACCACCGTGGTGGAGGACCGGGGCGGCCGGATCATCCGCCAGCTGCAGGAAGTCTTCCCCGAGCAGACCCCGATCGACCGCACCACGATCAACACCTGGGAGGACCAGCGCGTCGTGGACGCCGTGGCCGCGACCGGGCGCAGGGACCTCGTCATAGCGGGCCTGTGGACGGACATCTGCCTGGCCTGGCCCGCCGTTCACGCCCTCGCCGACGGCTACCGGGTCTTCGCGGTGACGGACGCCTCGGGCGCCACCACCACCGAGGCCCACGAGCGCGGCATCCAGCGCATGATCCAGGCCGGTGTCATCCCCACCTGCGCCGGCACCGTCATTTCGGAGTGGCAGCGGGACTGGGCCCGGGAGGAGACGGTTCCCGGCATCACCGACATCATGCTGCAGCACGGCGGCAGCTTCGGTACGAGCCTCGCCTGGGAACTGCAGCTTCTCGGGCTCGACAAGGGATGACGTCCCTCGTGTCTTCGGACCCCGGCCGGGCCCCGGCACTTTTCAGCCCGGCCGGGACCCGAAGGCCCGGGTTCCGGTCCTCGCCCCGCGGCTGATCGGAACGGGCCGGAGGGCGGGACCGACCCGTCCGCGTGGGCGGACGGTCCCGACGGCGATCGGACACTGCGTTCCGCCCGGCGGTCGCCGTTGCCGCAACGCCTTGCGTACTGCACCGGGCGGAACGGCGCGGCCACCGCGGTCCGCGCGTCCTTTCCTGCCCCGATCCGGCCCCGCCGGGAAGCCGGGTCCTGTTCCCAGCGTCCACCCCGTACAACAGGAGTGACCATCACCACCACCGGCCGCATCGGACCACCGCCCCCCTTCGATCCCGAACTGGCCAATGCTCTCGGCCCGTTGTCCGAACTCATCCCGACGACCGTCCTGCCCGGCATGATCCCGGGCATACGCCGGACCATGCGCGCCGCGCGCCCCTCCGACGAGGAACTGCGCCGGGGCGGGTCCCTCGTGGTCGAGGAGTTCCGGGTACCGGGCCCGGCCGGCGCGCCGGCGGTCCCCCTGTTGGTCTGCCGCCCGGCCGAAGTCTCGGGACCCCTGCCCGCGGTCTATTTCACCCACGGCGGCGGGATGGTCTTCGGAGACAACCGAAGTCTCCTCGCGGAGATGCTGGACTGGGTGCAGGAACTGCACCTCGTACTCGTCTCGGTCGGGTACCGGCTGGCCCCCGAGCATCCTTACCCCGCCGCCCTGGAGGACATCCACGCGGGCCTGCGGTGGGCCGCGGCCCACACCGGCGAACTCGGCATCGACCCCGGCCGCATCGTCGTCGCGGGGGCCAGCGCGGGTGGCGGCCTCACCGCCGCGCTCACGCTGCTCATGCGGGACCGGGGCGAACCGGCGCCGGCGGGGCAGATACTCGTCTGCCCCATGCTGGACGACCGCGACACCACGGTCTCCGGCCATCAGATGGCCGGGCTCGGAGTGTGGGACCGGACGTCGAACAACACCGGTTGGAGCGCGCTGCTGGGAGACCTGCGAGGCGGGCCCGACGTCTCCCCCTATGCCGCACCGGCGCGTGCGGCGGACCTGTCCGGGCTGCCTCCGCTCCTCATCGACGTGGGCTCCGCCGAAACGTTCCGGGACGAGGTCGTCACCTATGCGACGCGCGTCTGGCAGGCCGGTGGAGAGGCCGAGATGCACGTCTGGCCCGGTGGTTTCCACGGATTCGACGCCCTCGTGCCCGACGCGACCCTGTCCAGGGACGCGAGGGCGGCGCGGGTGCGCTGGCTTCGCCGGACTCTGCACCTGTAACGGCCGGCCAGGCCTCCACGCCCGCTGTCGTCCCACGCCGCCGGCCCCGCACGGCCACCTCGTCCGCTGAACCCGCACCACGGAGGAGACTCATCATGCGAGCCCTTGCCGCCACCGCCTACGGACCGCTGGAGGACCTGGAGTTCATCGACCTGCCCAGACCCGTACCCGGGCCGGACCATGTGCTCGTCCGGACGGAGGCGACCGCCCTCAACGCCATCGACAAGGCCCTGATCACCGGAACGATGCGGCACGTGCTGCCGGTGCGGCACCCGTTCGTGCCCGGTGTCGACGTCAGCGGGGTGATCGAGGCCGTCGGCGCCGACGTCACCCGCTTCACCGTCGGCGAGGCGATCGTGGCCTGGAACGGCGTCCCCTCGGGAGCACTGGCCGAGTACGTCCTGGTGAAGGCCACCGCCGCGGCCGCCGTACGGCCCGCCGGACTGACCGCGGCGCAGGGAGCCGCGCTCCCGACCGCCGCGCTGACCGCAGCGGCGCTGCTCGACATCTCGGGAACGAGCCCGGGCGACACCGTGCTCGTGGTGGGCGCAGGTGGTGGCGTGGGTTCCTACCTCGTGCAGCTCGCCGGCCAGGCGGGCCTCGTCGTGCTCGCGACCGGCCGCACCGGCGACCAGGAGTTCCTGGACGGTCTGGGAGCGCTGCACACCATCGACTACCAGCACGTGGACATCACCGAGGAGGCTCTCCGGCTCGTACCGGGCGGAGTCGACGTCGTGTTCGACCTCGCGAACACCGGCCCCGCCCTGGCGCTGACCGCCGGCGCGGCCCGCGGCGGCGGCCGCCTCGTCTCGCCCCTGGGCGGACCGGCGTCCTTCGAGCGCGGCGTCACCGCCGTGTACGGAGGAACCACCACCCCGGACGGGCGGCTTGCGGCCCTTGCCGCGCAGGCGGCCACGGGCGGACTGCGCATCGCGATCGGAGCCGAGTACGCGTTCTCCGAAGCGCGGCGCGCGCTCGTCGACTTCGCCCACCGGCACATCCGCGGAAAGGTGACCATCACGTTCTGAGCCGGCACGCCGCGAGCAAGCTGTACCCGGCGGCGTCCGGTCCGCCCCGGAACAGCGACCGTCACCGGCGTGCCGCTCGTGACCGGATCTCCGTCCGGCGTTTCGTTGACGCGCCGAACGGCCATGCCATACGCTCCCGGCGAGGGGGTATAACCGCTGCTCAGAGACTGTGCCGCGTGGCTTCGACGGTCGTCCCGGGCAGGTTCGACGCCCCCCGCTCCCGGCGCCGCCCACCGAGGTGTCACGGCGGCGGAGGCCCTATGCCGGCAAACCGCTTCGTTCCCCGGCGTCCCGTGCTCCTCGGCCGCCGTCACGAGTCGGACGTGCTCGATCGGTTACTCCACCGGACACAGGCAGGACGGGGTGGCGCCCTCGTCATCCGCGGGGAAGCGGGTATCGGCAAGACCGCCCTGCTGGAGTACATGAGGACGGCGCCCGGGGTACGCACCTTGAGAGTGTCCGGAGCCGAGTTCGAGAGCGAGCTCGCGTTCGCGGCGCTGCACCAACTCTGCGGGTCGATGCTGAGTGTTCTGCAGCGCCTGCCGGGCCCTCAACGCGGCGCGCTGGAGGCGGCTTTCGGGCTGAGCAGCGGTACGCCCGACCGTTTTCACCTCGGCCTGGCAGTACTCAACCTCTTGTCGGAGGCGGCGGGCAAACAGCCCCTGCTCTGCCTGGTCGACGACGCCCAGTGGCTCGACCGGGCCTCGGCGCAGGCCCTCTCCTTCGTCGCACGGAGGCTTCACGACGAGCCGGTGGCGGTCGTCTTCGCGGTGCGGGCGCCCTCGGGCGGTGCGGAACTGACGGACCTTCCCGAGCTGCGCCTCGAAGGTCTGGCCGACGCCGATGCCCGCGGACTGCTCGCCTCCCAGTTCCGGGCGCCGATGGACCGCCAGGTACGTGAGCGGATCATCGCCGAGGCGCGGGGCAACCCACTCGCCCTGCTGGAGCTGCCGCGGACGGCCGAACTGGCGGGCGGCTTCGCCGTTCCCGAGGCGGTGCCCGCACCGGGAAGTGTCGAGGCCGGCTTCCGCAGCCGCTGGGAAGGACTGCCCGCGGACACCCGGCTCCTGCTGCTGACGGCGGCGGCGGAGCCGATCGGGGAGCCATCGCTCCTGCGGCGGGCAGCGGAACTTCTCGGCGTCGATCCGGCGGCCGTGACACCGGCCGAGGACGCCGGGCTGCTGACCGTCAGCGCCTGGGTCCGGTTCCGGCACCCACTGGTGCGTTCCGCCGTCTACCGCGCCGCCTCCCCGGAGGACCGCCGCGCGGCGCACCGGGCGCTCGCCGAGGTGACGGACGCCGACGCCCAACCCGACCGGAGGGCCTGGCACCGTTCCATGGCGGCCGCCGGCCCCGACGAGGGCGTCGCCGCGGCACTCGAACACTCCGCCGGACGCGCACGGGCACGCGGTGGCATCGCGGCGGCCGCCGCTTTTCTCGAACGAGCGGCGACCCTCACGCCGGATCCCGGCCGCCGTGCCGTACGCGCGCTGGCCGCGGCCCGGGCCAAGCGCGACACAGGCGCTGCGGAAGCGGCTCTGACGCTGGTGGCGATGTCGGAGACGAACCTGGGACCGGACGACGAGCCCCGACGGGCGGAGGCGGCCGCCCTGCGCGCCCGGGTCTCCTTCGACAGGAAGCGCGACGACGAAGCGGTGGCCGGACTCCTGCGGGCCGCGGAGCTGACCACGCGCTGCGATGCCGCCGGTGCCCGGGAGCTGCTGCTCGACGCCTTTGCGGCGGCCGTGTTCGTCGGCCGGTTCGCCAAGGGGCCGCGCCTGCTCGAGGTGGCGGACGCGGCACATGCCATGCCGCCCGCCGAAGACCCCCCGCGCCCGCTGGACATACTTCTCGAAGGGCTGGCCGCTCAGGTGAGGGAGGGGTACACCGCGGCCGTCCCGCAGCTGCGCCGCGCCGTCGACCTCCACCGTCGTGCCGACGACGGCAGCGAGTACGGCCTCGGCGAGGTGTGGATGGCCTGCAACGCCGCGATGGACCTGTGGGACGACGCCGCCTGGAGAGCTCTGGCCGACCGCCAGATCTCCCTGTGCCGGCAGCACGGCGCCCTGGCGTCTCTTCCCGTACTCCTGAGTTTCCGCGCCCTCGCTCACATCCACGCAGGGGAGTTCGGCGACGCGGCGGCACTCGTCGACGAGACCCACTCGATCGCGGTCGACGCCGGCGCCCCGCCCGTGGTGTACGTCGATGTCTCCCTCGCCGCATGGCGGGGGGACGAGGCCGCGACGGCCGCACTGGCCGATGTCGCGATGCGCGCGGCCCACGAGCGAGGGGAGGGCAGACTCGCCAATGTCACCGAGTACGCCCGCGCCGTGCTGCACAACGGTCTCGGCCGGTACGAGGAGGCTCTGCGGGCGGCCCGTCCCGCGTGCGATCTCGACGAACCGGGCTTCCACTCCTGGATCCCGGTGGAATTCGTGGAGGCGGCGGCGCGAGCCGGACGGCGGGATCTCGCCCTCCCGGTGATGGAGCGCCTCTCCGAACGCGCCGGGGCCAGCCGCACCCCCTGGGCGGCGGGGGTCGAGCTGAGGTCCCGGGCGCTCCTCACGGACGGCCCGGCGGCCGACGAGCTCTACCAGGAGGCGATCGTTCAGCTCGGTCGCAGCGAAGGCACCGTCCATCTCGCGCGCGCCCGACTCCTGCACGGTGAGTGGCTGCGACGTGAGGGGCGCCCCTCCGAGGCCCGCACCCAACTGCGTGCCGCGTACGAGCAGCTCTCGTCGATCGGAGCGGAAGCGTTCGCCGCACGCGCCGCCCGTGAACTGGCGGCCGCCGGCGAGCAGGTGCGGAAGCCGAGGGCTGAGGCACAGCACCAGCTCACGCCGCAGGAGTTCCAAATCGCGCGGCTTGTCGCCACGGGCGCCACCTCCAAGGAGGTGGCCACCCAGTTGTTCCTGAGCCCACGCACGGTCGACACCCACCTGCGCAATATCTTCAAAAAGCTCGACATCACCTCGCGCCGTCAACTGCGCGGCCTTCCCCTGGCGGTGACGCAGACCGCGTGAGCTGCCGGTGCCGCCGCTGCCGGACGGGGGGCTCCGGGTGGCGGGCCCGGCCTCGGTCCTTCACGTGGCGCGGACAGGCTGGTCCCACTGCCCTGTACCGGGATTCAGCGCCTGCTCACCGCGCTCGTCGTCCAGCTCCTCCACTGCATCGCCCACCCGCTTGGCTGGTCCGACTGGGGCCACCGTGCTCAGCGACGATCACGCATCAGCCATTACCGGAGAGAAGCTGCACCTCGGATATGAAAATCACGATCCGCAGATGGGGCATCAGCGAGAATTTCGGCCGTAGCGGTCGTGATATTCGTCGTCGTTGTCATAGTTACCGTCATAGTACTCGTCGGGGCTCCCGTATCGTTCGTGCCACTCATCGTCGTTCTCGTAATTTCCGTCGTAGTAGTCCGGATTACTTCCACGGTATCCGCCCGTGCCCGATTCCTCGATACCGCTTCCGCTACCCCGATCGAGGTCCGATTCCGATTCAGAAGCGCCGTCCAGATCAGGAACGGGGTCGGGGGTTGGGCTCGTCTCAGCATTGTGAGAGGCTTCTTCCTCCTGAAGGGCCGCGTTCGCGGCGATACGAGCTTCGCCTGCGTAGCGTTCGTACTCCCGCCGCCTGGCCAAGGGGATCTTGCCGTCCCTGCAGTCCGAGGCGTTTTTGACCAGGTAGAAGTCCACTGACCAGGACCCGGACCCGGTGCCCACATGTTTTGATTCGGTGACACATACGGTCCAAGCAGCGTAGTCGGCCAGGACATCGCCGTCCTTGAGCCCACCGGTTCCTTCGACACTGCTGGGCTGCTGGTCGCTGGACTTGCTGGCGGGGTGGCCCACCCGAACGTCGATGGACTGGTATCCGGCTTCTTCGGCTGCTTGGTACGCCTCAGCCGGGGTATTGCCGATCTGGTCAGGCATGGTCGGGGGCCGTGGGTCATTGACGATGCCGAGGATGATGAAAGTTGCAATCACTCCGAGGGCGCCCACGGCGACGAGAACTCCCTTGCTGCGGGTGCGCATGACGGTCACCGGCTGCGAGGTATGAGCCGGCAGTGGATGACCGCGAGGTTCCTTCCGGTCTGCGTCGGCCTTCGCGCTCTCCTCACCCAACAGCCCAGCGACAGGGTGCCTGGCCGCCCTGGCGTGGAAGGCGGCAGCGCGGGAAGTGCCGCCCACATACGCGGGAACATCTGCTCCGCATCCTTGATGAGCACAACGGAACGTTTTCACGTCCTTTGCCATGGATCATCCCCTCGCGTGGCAGCCACACCTTGACGCCGACTCTTCGATCAACCTGCTGCAGATTCCAGCACGTTTCAACACCGCCTGCTCCTCGGCTGACGTCTTCGGGCAACAAGCCGGTACAGTCACACCTTCGGTCATCGCGATGCCCCTTGGCCATCAGCCCCCTGTCACCAAGGGTGAGACCAGAGATCTCTTGCCCCGCAGCCGGAAGTCGGCCGGTCGAAGAAGCCCAGTTGTGACGCGTTGGTCCGCGGAAAGGCCAACCCGACATCAGTTTCCGCGGTGCTTCTGCCACCGACGTGCCTCCCGCCCCTCGGATGGCTCACCCCCGGCAGCAAGAGCTTCGCTCTTGCTGCCGGGGGTGGCGACGTCGGTGTCCTTCTCCGACCGGGCCGTGTTCGTGACGTGCTGGTGGGCCCGCCCGTGGTCACCGAGGCCGGTAGGCGGTGGCCAGCACGGAGACGGTGACCCGGTCGGGCAGGAGGCCGTCATCGTCCAGGTCCGCACGGCTCACATGGCGGGCGCTCGGCGTCATCGCCACAAGGTCCAGGGCATTCGGCCTGGACAGGATCGCGCGGTACTCCACCCGTTCGGTGACGACGGCCTCGAAGAAGGGCTCCAGCGCCCGGTGCAGGCGCTGCTCCTTGGCCGGGTCGACCGTGACCATCGCAGGCAACCGACCACGCAGCTCGGCCAGGTGCCGCCCGGTGGGGCGGACCACGATCAGCCGGCCGGTCGGGCGCAGCACGCGGTGGAACTCTGCCGGGTTGCGCGGGGCGAACACGTCCAGCACGACATCGGCCACCTTGCCGGCCAGCGGGAAGGGACGGAAGACGTCCCAGGCCACCGCTGCGGCTCGGTCGTGGGCACGAGCTGCCGAGCGCAGCGCACGCGCCGATGTGTCCATCCCCAGACCACGGGCGCCGGGCAGCTGGTCGAGTACGCCGGCCAGGTAGTAGCCCGTGCCGCATCCCACGTCCACGACCGTGGCCTGCTCCGACGCGGCGTCGGCCGCCAGGCGGGCCCCGGCTTCGCGGATGGGCGCGTAGGCGCCGGTGGCCAGGAAGCGGTCCCGGGCCCGGATCATGGCCGGGTCGTCGCCACTGGTGGCACGGGTGCCCGCCAGCAGGCCGGCGTAGCCATGACGGGCTATGTCGAAGGTGTGGCCCACCGGGCAGCGCAGTGCGCCGCGGTCGGGGTGCAGGCGGCGCGTGCGGCACGTCGGGCAGCGCAGCAGATCGAGGGACAGCTCGAGGGCAGGGGGAAGCGACACGGGCACGAGGCACTCCTGACAAGGGGTGGAGGGAAGGGTTCGTGCCTGCTTGCGCGCTCAGAGCGTCACTGCCTCAGGAAGGAACGGGCAGCGACGGGAGCGTGGTTTCACACCACAGGCACACCGAGGAGGGCGACGCCGTCCGGCATCGCCCTCAAAGTCCTCCGATCAGAGGAAGCAGCAGTGCGGGGTGCTCATGAATGCCACGCCATGATTCTACGAGCTTCGACGGAGCCCTCTGTTCCCAGTGCTCACGCAGGAGTTGGGGGACACGACCTAGCCGCGGGCGGCGACCATGCGTTCAGCCGCCTCGTCCCGACGCCCGTCCCAGCCAGGAACGAACGCGGTGCGCGCCGGGACGGCTGCTCCCAGCAGCGGGGCGTCGAGCGCTTGCGGGCCGGAGGGCACGCGGGAGGGGCTGCTGCGCTCGGTCGGGTTCGCGGGGGACGAAGAATTCGACGCGGCCGGCGAGCAGCCGGGTTTCGACGAGCGCGGTCGCGGCCGTCCGGTGTGAAGCCGTACGCCGGGGAGTTCGTGCCGCGCCGGAAGGCGGGCGGCACTAGGGCGAGGCCTCCGTTCCCGGGGGCGGAGGCCTCGCAGCCGGCGGCGGAGCCGACGCCGGACGGCGCGGAGCCGGTGTGAGACCGCCGTCCGGACGGCGCGGAGCCGGTGCGCGGACGGCGGCGTGTCCCGCGCACCGGACCTCCGGTCACGCCTCGACGGGCTCGTCCGCCGGAAGGCTGTCCATGAAGGAGCTGACCGAGAAGACCGCGCGGCCGGCGCCGGGCGGGCCGTAGCCGGGGGGCGAGGACAGGCCGAAGTCCTCCATCGTCTGCCGGTACGCCTGGAGCAGGCGGATGTGGTACTCCAGCGGCGCGCCCTGCGGGTTGGCCTTGCCGAGCGGCGTGGTCGGCTCGGGGCACCAGGTGGTGAAGCGGGGCGTGATGCCGTGCGACATGAAGAAGCGCAGGCCCTCGGTGGTGGACTCGATCGCCTCGTCGACCGTCTTGAAGCCGAACGGCTCGGCCATCTCCACCCCCGCGACGAAGTTGGGGATGACGTTGCGCGCCCCGAAGACGTCCGCCGAGTCCAGGATGCGCTTGTGCCATTCGTCACGGCCGACGTACCGCTCCTTGCCCGGGCAGTACATCTTGAACAGGTACTCGTCCCACACCTCGAAGTTGGGGTGGTAGATCTGCACGCCGTAGTCCTTGAACCGCTGCACGTCGGCCTTGGGCAGGGCCTGGGCGACGACCTTGCCGATCCAGCGGCCGGGGAAGCGCTCCTCGATGGCCTTGGCGTAGTGGCCGTAGAAGTCGGCCTCGTCGCGGCCGGCGACGGTCTTGGTGATGGCACCGCCGGTGAGGGTGTAGGCGGTGGACGCCTTCTGGGTGTCGTACCGGTCGATGATCTCCAGGGCCTCGAGGACCTCCTCGACGTCCTTCACGCCCGTGTACGGCCGCCCGGCCGCCTTGTGCTGGCGCCAGTTGTGATTGATGTCGCAGTACTGGCACTCCTCCTTGGCGCCGAAGTACTGGCAGACCCGGAAGACGGTCAGGTAGATCAGGTAGCCCCACTGGATGGTGGGGGCCACCTCCATGACGGACTTCCCGTTGGAGAGGGTGTGCCGGTAGTACTCGGGCATCGGCGGGACGCCGACGTCGGCGATCCGCCTCCCGTCGAGGTAGAGGCCGAGCACGCCGTCCTCGTTCGCGGCCACGCGGTAGGGCGAGGACGGGTTCACGCGGACCGAGACGACGGTGCGGCGCAGGTCGTACGGCCCGCCGGTGAGGATGATCTCCTCGGGCGGGCGGCGCAGCGCGGCCTCGCCCAGCTCGGGCAGGGTCCCGTGGTCGAAGGAGAAGATGAAGTACGACTTCGGCTTGACCTCGCCGTTCTCGTTGTCGCTGAGGGCCGAGGGGTCGAAGGCCACGCCGCCCCGCAGCAGGTCCTCCTTGAAGACGGCCTCCCGCGGCACGTGCGGAAACCGCTCCATCAGATCCTCGACCAGCGCGGTACGGCTGTCCATCCGTGTCTCCTCCCGGCTCAGGCGTACGACATCTCACGGTATGCCCCCGTCTTCGCGCCACGGGCGCCGGGTCCCCCCACGGCGCGCAACGTGCCCCGGCGGGGGAGGGCCGGGCGGCGGCGCACGGGCGCTTCCACGCGGGGTGTGTGACGGGTCCCACTCCCACCCCGACCCGGCGGCGGCACCGGCCGGCCCCCGGGATAGGTTCCAGCGATGACCTGCTGGTGCTCGACTCCCCGGAAAGGGGCGACCGGATGACCGTGACCTCGACCGTGACCAACTGGGCCGGGAACATCACCTACACGGCCGGGGAGCTGCACCGGCCGCACTCGCTCGACGCGCTGCGGGCCCTGGTCCGCGACAGCCCGGTGGTGCGGGTGCTGGGCAGCGGGCACTCCTTCAACGAGATCGCCGAGCCCGGCGCCGGGGGCGTCCTGCTGTCCCTGGCCGCGCTGCCGGCCGAGACCGACGTGGACACCGCGGCCCGTACGGTGCGGGTCGGCGGCGGGGTGCGGTACGCGGAGCTGGCCCGCCGGGTGCACGCGCACGGGCTCGCGCTGCCGAACATGGCCTCCCTGCCGCACATCTCGGTGGCCGGTTCGGTGGCGACCGGCACGCACGGCTCCGGGGTGCGCAACGGCCCGCTGGCCTCGGCCGTCCGGGAGGTGGAACTGGTCACGGCGGACGGCTCCACGGTGGTGATCGGGCGGGGCGACGCGCGGTTCGGCGGGGCGGTCACCTCCCTGGGCGCGCTCGGCGTGGTCACCGCGCTCACCCTGGACCTGGAACCGGCCTTCGACGTCGAGCAGCACGTCTTCACCGAACTGCCGCTCGACGGGCTGGACACCGCCGCCTTCGAGACGGTCATGGCGGCGGCCTACAGCGTGAGCCTGTTCACCGACTGGCGGGCCCCCGGCTTCCGCCAGGTGTGGCTCAAGCGGCGCACCGACCAGCCCCTGTCCGGCTTCCCGTGGGCCACGCCCGCCGCCGAGAAGATGCACCCCGTCCCCGGCATGCCCGCGGTCAACTGCACCGAGCAGTTCGGCGTCCCGGGCCCGTGGCACGAACGGCTCCCGCACTTCCGGGCCGAGTTCACCCCGAGCAGCGGCGCGGAGCTCCAGTCGGAATACCTGATGCCGCACCGGCACGCCCTCGACGCACTGCGCGCGCTGGACGCGATACGGGCGACGGTGGCACCGGTCCTCCAGACCTGCGAGGTGCGCGCGGTGGCCGCCGACGGGCAGTGGCTGAGCCCGTCCCACGGACGGGACACGGTGGCCGTGCACTTCACCTGGGTGGAGGACACCGAGGCGGTGCTGCCGGTGGTGCGGCGGGTCGAGCAGGCGCTGGACGCCTTCGAGGCACGCCCGCACTGGGGCAAGGTGTTCACGACGCCGGCGGCGGTGCTGCGCGAGCGGTACCCCCGGCTGGACGACTTCCGCGCGCTGGCGCGGGAGCTGGACCCGGCGGGGAAGTTCACCAACGCGTTCGTGCGGGAGGTGCTGGGCGGCTGACCTCCCCCGTCCCGCCCCGGCAGGCCGCCGGGCGCCCGGCGTCACGCTCCGCCGGTGAGCGGCCGACGGACGGCGGACCGCGCCGCCGGGGACGCCGTGCGGGCCCGGCCGCCCGCCTGCTGCCGGACGCCGGGGACGTGGGCGACACCTACGGAGGAGGGGCGGCGCGGCCGGCGCCGGCCGCGCCCCGGGCGGGCGCGGACCGCGGGCGGACCGGGCGGACCGCCCGGTCCGCCGAGGGAGCCTCAGTGGTCCGCGCAGCACGGCGTCGGGTCCGGGACCTCGAAGGGGACCAGGGCCCCTCCGGCGGCCGGTACGGCGGCCAGCACGAGCCGCCCGTCCCGCCACTGCGGGCGCACGTGGTCCCGCGTCACCAGGCGGGTGTGCGGGGCGGGCCGCTCCGGGGTGCCGAGCACCGTCACGGCGTCGATCGCGGAGCGCGCGATCAGCTCCGCGACCGTCAGCGTGCCGGCGAGCGAGGCGGCGCCCGGGTAGAGCACCGCGCGGCCCGCCGCGTCCGGCAGGCCCGGGGTCACGTCGTACCCGCGCGCCGTGAGCCGCTCCCGGACGGTGCGCGGGAGCGGCCCGGCCGGCCGGGCCAGGGAGACCGCGGCGTGCGGGTGGTCGCCGCGCACCAGGTGGGTGCAGCCGAACACGTCCCCGGGGAGGGGGAGTTCGTCCGCCAGCGCGTGGAGGAGGTGGTCGGCCGCGCGCAGGTCCCGCGTCCCCGCGTCCACGGTGAGGGCGTGCGGCGGCGTCACGAGGGCAGGACCCACACCGGGTTGGAGTAGAACCACAGGTCGCGCCAGGGGTCGGCGTCGCCGACGACGTCGAGCGCCGGACCCGCCGGGTCGACGGCGGCACCCATCGCGCCGACGGCGGTGCGGTTGCCGTCGGTGCCGCGCAGCCGGACGTAGAGGGGGCGGTCGACGCGGCCGAGGTCGTAGGTGAGGCGGACCGTGCCGGTCTCCTTGCCCACCTCGTACGAGGTGACGACCTTGGCGGTGGGGGCGGTGAAGGTGTCCTTGTCCTCCACCTCGCCCGTCACGTCGCCCTGGATGACGTCCACGCGGGCCAGCCGGGGCACGAAACCGGCCCAGTTGGGGCCGCCGGCCAGGGTCACCTCGGTGGTCAGGGTGACGCGCGTGCCCTTCTTCACGTGCAGCGCGCCGCCGAGCGTGGCCCAGCGGCCACCGCCCGCCACGCGCACGTCGAGGGCGTCGATGAGCTGCCCGTGGTCGACCCAGACGCGGCCCGCGCGGATGCCGTCCATGACGGCGGCGTAGGAGAAGCCGTCGGCGCCGACGTGGGTGCGGCTGTACTGGCCGGGCCAGTAGTCGCCCTGGGTGATGTCGATCTTGCCGCCGTAGACCGGGTCCGGGTAGCGGCCGTCGGCGGCGAAGTCCCCGCCGGAGCCGCGCACGGCGGTGTCGGCGTAGACCTGGTGGGAGTCGGAGTTGGCGGTGATCCACCACGGCTTGCCCTCGGCGAGGAGGCTGTCCCACAGGCCGCCGACGGTGGCGGTCATCCAGTCGAAGCCGCCCCAGGTGCGGTAGGACTCCAGGGGGTAGCCGGGGAAGGAGTTGGCGCCGGGGTTGTTGTCGTAGATGCCGCGGGCGCGGCCCATGCCGAGGGGCGCGGGCAGGCCGGCGGCCTGGTGGCCGGGGGCGCCCTCGAAGCCGACGGCGATCCGCCGGCTCGCGGGGGTCGCGTCGCGCCAGGCGCGTATCTCGTGCGGGGAGTCGACCCCGCGCCGCGCCGGGTGGTTGGCGAGCATCAGCGCGTCCTTGACCTTGCGCCTCCTGACCTGGTCGTGGAGGAAGGCGAGACCGGCGATGGCGAGCGCCTCGTTGGCGGGCGTGGAGTCGGTGGCGCCCTTGACGCTGCCGTCGTAGTCGGTCTCGAACTGCTTGAGGACGGCGACCTCGTTCTTGCCGGGGTGCACGAAGACGGTGCCGTGCTCGGCGGCCGGGATGTTCCACTCCAGGCCCTGGAAGACCAGGGTGTCCTGGTGGGCGGCGCGGGCCTCGCGGATGTCCGGGTTGACCTTCTCGACGCCGATCCTGGCGTGGGTGGTGCTGCCGTGGTCGGTGATGACGAGCCAGTCCATGCCGTGCCGGGCGCCCTGGCGGACCTGGTCGACGACGCGGTACTTGCCGTCGCTGCTGTACTGGGTGTGGATGTGGTGGTCGCCGGCGAGCCAGAGGAAGCCCTTGTTCCGCCGGCCGCCCGCCGCCGCGGCGGCGGGCGTCGCCTGCCCGAGGACGCTCCCGGCGGCCAGCCCCGCGCCGAGCAGGCCCGCGCGGCGCAGCAGCGAGCGGCGCGACCGCTGCTCGGGGCTGAGGGCCTCGTCGGGCACGGAGGTGTCGAACGCGGCGGGCAGCACCGGCGCCTCGTGGTCATGGTCGTGACCGTGTCCGTGGTGATGCCCGTGCCCGTGGCCGTGGCCGTGTCCCATGCTGAGCCTCCTGATCGCCGCTGCCTTCCGCGGCCGTCTTCCGCCGCGCCGCGCTGGTGCGCCGCGCGTGAGGAGGATCAAGGTGGAAGATGAACCTTAAATAACTCGGAGATGAGCGGCGGGCGGCCCGGAAGCGGCCGCTCCGCGCACTTTCCCGCCGTTTTCTCGAACACCCGTATCTGCAACGGCAGTTCGGCCGAACATGAGCGGCATGAGACGACTCGGACTCATCGTCGCCCTCACCGCCGCCCTGGCCCTCACCGGCCCCACCGGCACCGGCGCGCCCCCTGCCGCCGCCGCGGTCCCCGGCTCCTTCACCGTCCTGACGTACAACATCGCGGGCCTCCCCCTCGGTCTCGGTGACAGCGACCCGGAGACGAACACCCCGCTGATCGGAGAGCGACTCGCCCCGTACGACATCGTGAACGTGCAGGAGGACTTCAACTACCACGCGTCCCTCTACGCCCACGACACCCACCCGCACCGCACGCCGACCAGCGGCGGCGCCGGCGTCGGCGACGGCCTCAACACCCTCTCGGACGTTCCCTTCGAGGACTTCGAGCGAGTGAGGTGGAAGGACTGCACGGGCACCAACTGCCTCACCCCGAAGGGCTTCACCCTCGCCCGGGTCCGCCTGGCCGAGGGCGTGTTCGTGGACCTGTACAACGTGCACGCCAACGCCGACGCCACCGACGACGCCCTCGCCGCCCGCCGCGCCAACATCGACCAGCTCTCCGACTTCATCCGGGCGAACTCCGCGGGCAACGCGGTGATCGTCATGGGCGACACGAACACGCGGTACACGCGCACCGGCGACAACATCCGCACGCTGCTCACCGAGAACGGCCTGACGGACGCGTGGGTGCGCCTGGTGCGGGGCGGCACGCCTCCGGCGCCGGGCGGTGACGCCCTGGTCTGCGACGCGGCGGCGCCGGCGGACGACTGCGAGGTGGTGGACAAGGTCCTGTACCGGGGCAGCAGGCTGCTGAACCTCACCGCGACCCGCTACCACAACGAGTGGGAGTCCTTCCTCCGCTCCGACGGCACGCACCTGTCCGACCACTTCCCGCACACGGTCGGCTTCTCCTACACCCCCGACGCCTCCCTGCGCGCCAGCGACTTCTTCGGCGGCCCGCACGGCACGGCCTTCAACGACGCGGACGACCTGCCGGCCTCCCCCGCCCCCCGCACGCTGACACTGCGCGGCGCCTCCCGCCTCGACGCGGTGTCCCTGACCCACGACGACGGGACGACGCTGAGCCACGGCGGCACGGGCGGTACGGCGGCGTCGCTCACCCTGGCCCCCGGCGAGCACCTCACCTCGGTGAGGCTGACCCAGGGCCGAAAGGACGGCCGTACGAGGATCTTCTCGGCGTCCTTCACGACGGACGGGGGCCGCACCCTGTCCGCGGGCACGGCCACGTCCGACGCCAGGACCTTCACGGCCCCGCCCGGCCGGCAGATCGTCGGCTTCACGGGACGGTCGGGTGACGAGATCGACAAGCTGGGAGTGGTGTACGCGCCGATCGGCTGACGGCCGCCCTCGTCCGGCGCGAAGGGAGCGGGCGCCGGACGAGCCGGCGGGGGACGTCCGGGCGATCGGACGCGCGCGCTCGCGCACCCGGCCGCCGACCGCTCCCGGGGGTGTCCCCCCGCTCCGTCCCGGGTCCGGCGCGTCCACCTCCCTCGACCCTCTAGGGCCATTAGGTTATTTTCTAGGAGCCCTAGGTTTCTGTTCCGGAGGTCGTCCCATGCCCCGCGCCGGGCTCACCGCCGACCGCCTCGTCGCGGCAGCCGCCGAACTCGCCGACGAGGCCGGCTTCGAGAACGTCACCCTGTCGGCGCTGGCGCGCCGCTTCGGGGTGAGGGACGCGAGCCTGTACGCGCACGTCAGGAATCTCCAGGACCTGCGCACCCGCCTGGCCCTGTTCGCGGGCGACGAGCTGATCGACCGCATCGCCGCCGCCGTGGCCGGGCGCGCCGGGAAGGAGGCGCTGGCCGCCTTCGCCGGCGCCTACCGGGAGTACGCGCTGACCCGGCCCGGGCGGTACGCGGCCACCCAGATCCGCGTCGACCGGGACCTCGCCGCCGCCTCCCCCGCCCTGCGCCGCACCGCCGAGATCACCTACGGCGTGCTCCGCGCCTACGGCCTGGAGGAACCCGACCTCACCGACGCCGTGCGCCTGCTGCGCAGCACCTTCCACGGCTACTGCGTCCTGGAGGCGGCCGGCGGCTTCGGCGCCGCCCGGGACGTCCAGGCGTCCTGGGACAAGGCGGTCGACGCCCTGCACATCACGCTGGAGAACTGGCCCCGCGAGGGGACGGACCACGACCGACCGGCCTGACCGGCACCGCGACCACTACGACGTCTCCGGCAGTGGTCCCGTCCCGCTCGTCGTCCCCGGCGGCGCGGGCCGCCCCACGGGGCTCGAGCGTCCGAGCGGCCGCAGCGGCGGCCGTCGCGCCGACCCCTGCGGTCACTTGCAGGAAAGTTGAGCTGCGTCGTATAAAAAATGACCGATCAACCCTCTTCTCACGGGTTTCGTGCTCACGTGCGTGCGCGTGCGCGCTCCGTGACGCGGTGCCCGTGTTCCTGATCTTGGCTGTTCTTGGCCTGTCTTGACTTGTCTTGGACTGTTGTGGCGGGAAGGTGATCGATGGGCGCGGGTTGGACGTTCGCCGGGGAGGCGACGCAGGGCGGCAGCGACGCGGTGACACTGATCGAGGGATCGTCGTTCTGCCTGTCCGAGCGGGGCGGGGACCTCGCGCCCGGCACCGCCCACGGACTGTTCCACCGTGACACCCGCATCCTGTCCGGCTGGCAGCTGCGGCTGGACGACGAGGAGGTCGACCCGCTCTCCGTCATAGCCGAGGAGCCTTACGAGGCCCTGTTCCTGGGCCGGGCCCGGCCGCGTCCCGGCCACAGCGAGGCCACCGTCCTGGTGGAGCGGCGCCGGTTCGTGGGCGCGGGCATGCGCGAGGACCTGGTGCTGCGCAACCTCGGCAACGAGGCCGCGGCCTGTGTGCTCACCCTGCGCGCCGAGGCCGACTTCGCCGACCTGTTCGAGGTCAAGGAGGGGCGGGTCGCGCCGCGCGGGCAGTACGGCGTCGACTACGGCGACGGGGTGCTGGCGATCAGCCGGCAGTGGCGCGGCGAGAGCCGGGGCGTGCGGATCGCCGCCGAGAACGCCATCTGCTCCCCCGGCCAGCTCACCTTCCGGGCGGTCGTGCCGCCGCGCGGCACCTGGCGGGCCTCCGTGCTGGTCACACCGGTGATCGACGGGGTGGAGACGCCGACGTCGTTCCCGCTGGAGCGGCCCGTGGAGCAGGCCGGCCCGTCGGTGCGCAACACCGAGTGGCGCGAGACCGGGCCGCGCGTGAAGGTGGGCGACGAGTCGCTCGCGCTCACCCTGCGCCGCAGCTGCCAGGACCTCGGCGCCCTGCGCATCTTCGACCCGGAGCACCCCGACACGCCCGTCGTCGCGGCCGGTGCCCCCTGGTTCATGGCGCTGTTCGGCCGTGACTCCCTGCTCACCGCGCTGATGGCGCTGCCCCTGGACCCGCAGCTCGCCCTCGGCACCGCGCAGACCCTCGCCCGCTACCAGGGCGTGAAGAGCGACCCGGTGACCGAGGAGGAGCCCGGCAAGATCCCGCACGAGCTGCGCTTCGGCGTCGAGGCCTCCCTCGCCCTGGGCGGCACCGTGTACTACGGCACCGTCGACGCCACCCCCCTGTTCGTGATGCTGCTCGGCGAACTGTGCCGCTGGGGCGTCGATCCGGACGCCGTACGGGAGCTGCTGCCGCACGCCGACCGGGCGCTGGAGTGGGTGGAGCGGTACGGCGACCGGGACGGCGACGGATTCGTGGAGTACCGGCGCTCCACCGACCGGGGCCTGGCCAACCAGGGCTGGAAGGACTCCTGGGACGGCGTCAACAGCGCCGACGGCCGGCTCGCCGAGCCGCCCATCGCCCTCGCCGAGGTGCAGGGGTACGTCTACGCCGCCTACCGGGCGCGGGCCCTGCTCGCCGAGCACACCGGCGATCCGTCCGGGGCGCAGAAGTGGCACGAGCGGGCACGGCTGCTGAAGGAGCGCTTCAACGAGGTGTTCTGGCTGCCCGAGCGCGGCTGGTACGCCGAGGCGCTGGACGGCGACAAGCGTCCCGTCGACGCGCTGGCCTCGAACATGGGCCACTGCCTGTGGACCGGCATCGTCGACGCCGACAAGGCGCCCGCCGTCGCCGAACTCCTGCTCTCGCCCGAGATGTTCAGCGGCTGGGGCGTGCGCACGCTGGCCACCACCATGGCCGCCTACAACCCGATGAGCTACCACAACGGCTCGGTGTGGCCGCACGACAGCGGCATCGTCGCCGCGGGCCTGCGGCGCTACGGCTTCACCGCCCACGCCCGCCGCGTCGCCGAGGCCGTCCTGGACGCCGCCGCGGCCTTCGGCGGGCGCCTGCCGGAGCTGCTGTGCGGCTTCGACCGCACCGAGTACGCCCAGCCGGTCCCCTACCCGGCGGCCTGCTCCCCGCAGGCCTGGGCCTCCGCCACCCCCCTGTACCTGCTGCGGGTGCTGCTCGGCGCCGAGGTGTGCGTGCCGCACGGCGTGCTCCGCCTCGACCCCGCGCTGCCGGCCCGCTACGGCGCGCTGCGGCTGACCGACGTGCCGGTGGGCGCCGCCCGGGTGGGCATGGCGGTGGGCCGCGACGGCGGCGTCCGCGTCACCGGCCTGCCGTCCGGGATGCGGCTGTCCGAGACGCCCTGCGCGTGCCCGGCGGTGGATCCGCCGCACCCCGGCTGACCTCAGACCTCCCCTCCCCCCGGAGCCCGCCGCGGCCGACGCCGCCCGCGGCCGGCCCCCCTTTGTCCCGTCGCCCCGCATCCGTCGCCCCCGCCTGCCCGCGTGTCCGGGCACGGCGGGCACGCGCCGGCGAGGCACCGCCGTGCCCGCGGGCGCGGGCGGCGACGGGCGACGACCGAACGAAAGGAGCTGCGTTGAGCAACCGGCCGCTTCGTATCGCCATGGTCGCGCCGCCGTGGTTCGAGCTCCCGCCCCGCGGCTACGGGGGCATCGAGGCGATGTGCGCCGACCTCACCGACGCGCTGGTGGCCCGCGGCCACGACGTCACCCTGATCGCGGCGGGCCGCAACGGCACCCGCGCCCAGCGCATGCTGCGCACCTACGACGTGCCGCAGGGCCCGCGCCTGGGCGAACCGCTGCCGGAGGTGTGGCACGCCGCCGCCACCGGCCGCCTCCTGGACGACCTCGACGTGGACGTCGTCCACGACCACACCCTGGCCGGGCCGCTGCTCGCCCGCGGCCGCGGCGTTCCGACGGTCGTCACCACGCACGGCCCGCTGGACGGCGAACCGGGCGACTACTACCGGCAGTTGGGCGACAGCGTGCACCTGGTGGCGATATCGGAGTCCCAGCGCTCCCAGGCCCCCGACCTGAACTGGGCGGGCACGGTGCACAACGCGCTGCGCGCCGGCGACTTCCCCTACCGGCGCGACAAGGAGGACTGGGTCTTCTTCCTGGGCCGCTGCACCCCCGACAAGGGCATGCACCTGGCCATCGACGCCGCCCTCGCCGCGGGCCGGGAGATCAAGCTGGCCGCCAAGTGCAGCGAGCCCGCCGAACACGCCTACTTCGAGGCCGAGATCAAGCCGCGTCTCGGCCCCGGTGTGGAGTGGCTCGGCGAGGTGACCGGCGAGCGCAAGAAGCGGCTGCTGGCGCGGGCGCGCTGCCTGCTGTTCCCGCTCCAGTGGGAGGAGCCGTTCGGCATGGTGATGATCGAGGCGATGGTGTGCGGCACCCCGGTGGTCACGCTGCGCCGCGGCTCGGTCCCGGAGGTCGTCGTCGACGGGGTGACCGGTCTGGTCCGCGAGCACGTCGCCGAACTGCCCGAGGCGATCGAGGCGGTGGGCTCGATCGACTCCCGCGACTGCCGCAACCACGTCATCGAGCACTTCCAGCCGGACACCATGGCGGCCGGGTACGAGGCGGTCTACCGCAGGGTGCTGGCCGCCACGCCGAGCCCGACCCCGCTGACCGGGACCGTCCCCACCCGCGAGGACATGGCTCCGGTCGCCTGAACCCGCCCCGCCGCCTCAGCCCCTGCCCAGCGCCCGGACCTCGGCGTACGTCGGTGCCGTCCCCTTCGGTTCCCGGCCCGCCCGGACGTCGGCCATCGCCTCGACGGCCGCGCCCAGCGCCCTGCGGTACAGCAGCGAACCGACGCTGACCCGGCGTACGCCGAGGCCGGTGAGGTGCGGCAGCGAGGGGCCGGCGGGCGAGTAGAGGATGTTGAGGGGGACGTCGAGGGCGTCCACCAGGGCGGCGATCCGGGCGGCGTCGGTGAGCCCGGGGACGAACACCCCGTCGGCGCCCGCCTCCTGGTAGGCGTCCAAGCGCCGCAGGGTCGCGTGGAGGTCCGCGTCGCCGTCGCCGAGCTAGAACGTGTCGGTGCGCGCGTTGACGAAGAGCCCCGGCACGGCCGACTTCACGGCGGCGATCTTCGCGGCGTGCCGGTGGAGGGATCCCGTGCCGTCCTCCAGGTTGATACCGGCGGCCCCGGCGGCCGCCAGCTCCCCCGCGAACGCGGCCACCCGGTCCGGGTCGTCGCTGAAACCGTCCTCGGCGTCGACGCTCAGCAGGAACGGCTCGCAGCCGAGGGCGAGGGCCAGCCGGAGGGTCTCCTCCCGGGTCGCCGAGGTCCCGTCGGGCACCCCCGCGGCGGCCGCGACACCCAGGCCGGTCGTGCCGATCGCGGGGAAGCCCCGGGCGGCGAGCAGACGCGCCGAGGCGTGGTCCCAGGCGTTGGGCAGCACCAGTGGATCACCGGCGCGGTGCAGGGCGGCGAAGCCGGTGGCCGCCGCGGTCGGGTCGTGCCGTGCGGAGTCGCTCATGTCCCGCACGGTACGGGACGGTCGCTTCGGCGCCGGCCGAACGGTCGGCGCCGCCGCGCCCCCACGGCTGACGTCGCGCTCGCGCGGTGTGCGCCCGGTGGCCCCCGGAAGGCCGACGGGGGCGGCCCCACCGTCACCGCGGAACCTCCCCGGCACGGTCGACGGCGGCCTTGGTGAGGACGGCGGAGGTGCCGAGCAGGGTTCCGGCCGGGCCCGCGTCACCGGACTCGATGAGCACGGTGCGTTCACCGAGGAACGCGTACGTGTTCCGGTCGAAGATCCACTGCGTCTGCCGGCCGTGTGCCGTGCGGGCGACGGCCACCCCCTCGCGTCCCGCGGCGTCGCGGGCCGCGCGGACCACCGTCACTCCTGGGATTTTCGCGGCGGCCCGGTACAGCGCGGCGCTGACCCGCGGCGGCGCCCACGTCTCGGCCAGCAGCCCGCCGATCGCGGTGAAGGCCTGCTGGTCCGGGTCCCGGCCCTCGCCGGTCTCCTTCCGGATCAGCTCCAGCAGGACGTCGGGGTCGGTCGGCAGCGACGCGACGTACGCGTGGGTCGGGTCGCCGATCGAGGGACCGTCGTCGTGGAGAGTGCCCGGGCGGGGCGTCGCCCCCGGTCCGTCGAGGGTGTGGACCGGCGCTTCGGCGTCGAGGCGGCTGTCGGGCCGGCCCTCCTCGCGGAGCAGGCCGGGGCGGCTGCCGTCGGCGGACAGCCACACCTGCCGCCGGTGCACGGGTACCAGGGAGACGGGGCCCCCCGCGGCGTTCTGCCCGGCGTAGGCGACCCTGCTCTCGACGTAGACGAACTGGTCGGCGCGGACCGCCGGCCGCTCCTGCGCGGCGGCGGCGAGCGCGATGCGGTCGAGGAGCCGCGCCGCCTCGGGCACGTCGGGGGCGGCGGTCCCCCTGACCCCCGCGGTGCCGCGTCCGGCGGTGTCCTGGAGGTTCACCACCACGATGCCGCCGACCGCCACGGCGCAGGCGAGGGCCGGAGCCAGCACCCGGACCAGCCGCCGCGGGTGCGCCGCGCGAGCGGTGCGGCCCGCGGACGGTTCGGTGAGGGCGGCCTCGCGCAGCAGCCTCTCCTTCAGGAGCAGTTCGCGGTCGGGGGCGAGGTCGGGCACCGGCGGCGGGGGCAGCAGGCCGGTGAGGTCGAGGCGTTCGCCTTCCTCGGACGGGCGGGGGGAACGGCGCCGCGGGCTGAGGTTCATCCGTGGTTCTCCTGGTCGACGGCCGGGCCGCGGGAGCGCGGCCCGGTACGGGTGAGTCGGGGGCGGCCCAGGGAGCCCGGCCCTTCGGCCCGTTGCCGCTCGGCTCCCGCCCGGGTGGTCTGCGGGTGTGCGGCGCGGGCCTCGCGCCCGGTCAGCTCGCGCAGTCGGGTACGGGCGCGGGACAGGCGCGACCGCACGGTGCCGACCGGTACGCCGAGCGCCTCGGCCGCGGCCGCGTAGTCCAGGCCCGCCCACACCACGAGGGTGAACACCTCCCGGTCGCGGCTCCGCAGACGGGCCAGCGCGGCGTGTGCGGCGCGCAGGTGCTCGGTGTCCGCCAGGTTCCCGACGAGGTCGTCGGCGAAGTCCGGGACCGAGCCGCGTTCCGGGACGCGGGCGAGCGCCATGTCGCGGCGCCGGCGTGCGCGGGCGTTGCGGCGCATGACGTTGGTGGCGATGCCCAGCAGCCACGGGCGCAGGCCGTCCCCCTCGGGGCGCAGCCCCTCCCGGCCGCGCCACGCCTCCAGGAAGGTCGCCGAGACGACGTCCTCCGCCTCCGCCCAGTCGCCCGTCACACGCAACGCGTAGCGGTACAGGACCCTGGCGTGTTCGTCGTACAGCTCCGCCAGGGCCTCGGGGTCTCCGCGACGGAAGCGATTCCTCATGACTGATTCCACGTTCCGCTCTGCCCCGCCCGCCCCTCCGGTTCCGGTGACGTGCACCACACCGCGCCCGGGCCACCACCCACCCCTAGCGCGTGACGTGGATCACAGGAACTCCGGTGCCCGGTGGCGCAGTACAGGTCATGACCACTTCCTCTGTTCCTTCCGTGTCCCGCCGGGGCGTCCTGCGGACCCTGGCGCTCGCCGCCCTGCTCGGTGGCATGACGCCGGTGTGCCAGCCCGCGGCCTTTGCCGCCGAGCAGGAGACGTTCACCCTCACGATCAGGCACCTGGACCGCACCGGCCGCCCGACGGCCGACTACCGCACCCACGTCACCGGGTTCTCCGGCCCGGGAGCCGACCGGGCCACCGAGCCGTACGACGAGTCCGGCACGACCACCGTGCGCCTGCCCCGGGGCCGGTACATGCTGGACAGCACCATCGAGGGGACCGGCACGGACTTCCTCGTCCAGCCCCGCCTCGACCTCGACCGCGACACCACCGTCACCGTCGACGCGCGGACCACCGCCCCCGTCGACGTACGGCCCCCCGACAGCTCCGCGCACTTCGCGCACAGCGGCATGTTCGTCGAGGTCACCCACGACGGCGTCAGCCGGCTGGCCAACATCGTCAGTGCCGGCACGAACCTGCGCGTCGCGCACCTGGGCCCCGAGGCCGAACCCGGCTCGGTCAAGCAGTGGTTCGACGCGTACTGGACGACCGACACCGGCGGCTACGCACTCGGCCAGACCTTCACCGGCACCCGCGCCCTGACGGGGCTCACCCGGCGGTACGCCAAGGAGGAGCTGGCGACCCTGCGGATCGGGGGCGCGGCGCGACCGGGCACCACGGGGACCGCCACCCTCGACCTGCAGCCGACCTCCGGGCCGACCGTCGGCATCACCGGGACCCTGACCGCCCCCGGTACCGCGACCTACCTCGTGACCCCGGAACGCGGCACCTGGGACGTCGCCTACGAGACCCGCGGCGCGTCGGGGTCGGTGCTGAACCGCTACACCGCCGACGGAATCGCGCCGCGGGCCGGTACCACGACCACCCACACCTTCGACAACGCCGTCTTCGGCCCCTCCCTCGCCGGCCGCCCCGGCGTCGAACGCGACGGCGACCGGCTCACCGTGGACGTCCCGCTGCTCGCCGACGGCGACGGCCACGTGCCCTCGTCACCGTCGTACGACTCGGCCACCACCACGCTGTTCCGCGACGGTGTGCTCGTCGGCACCCGGTCCGGCGCACCCGGCCAGGCCGAGTTCACCGTCCCGTCGGAGCGTGCGACGTACCGCCTGACCACTACGGTCCACCGCAAGGGCGCGACCGGCGCCACCACCCGCGTCACCGCGTCGTGGGCCTTCGCCTCCGGCACGACCACCGGCCCGGCGCCCGTGCCGGTGAGTACCGTGCGCTTCTCGCCCGGACTCGGCCTCACCGGCACCGCGGTGGCGGGCACGACCGTCCGCGTCCCGGTCACCGTGGAGGGCGCGGCGGCGGGCGGACGCCTCCGCTCGCTGCGGGTCTGGGCCTCCACCGACGGCGGCTCCTCGTGGGCCCCGCTCCCGGTCGACGACGGCGCGGTGACCCTCCACAACCCGCCGGCGGGCACCGGCGTCTCCCTGCGCGCGGAGCTGACCGACACCGACGGGAACACCCTGCGGCAGACGATCATCGACGCCTACCGCACCGCGTGAACCCGGCCGCCTGCCGGCCGCGCCCCGAGCGGCGCGGCCGGCGGGCACCGGGCGGCGGCGCGCGGCCGCGCCCCAGGACCTGCGCCCCGATGCCCTACAGGCGCTGGCAGCTGTAGAGCAGCAGCAGGAGGACCGCGGTTCCGACCAGGCTGACCAGCAGCGATCCGAGGCATCCGAGGCGGCTGGAGAAGAAGGCGAACATGTGTCCATGTGACCACGGGCCGCAGGCCCCAGCCACCCGAGGCCGACCGGGAAAGCCCCTTTGGCCCGGTGCGCGCGACGGGGGCGGGACCACCGGTTCCCGCGGTGGCCGGACCGGTCCGCGTGCGGCGGTGCGAGATGTCGCGGCACCCGCCGGGTGAGGCGGCGGGGGGCCTCGGGCGGGAAGGGCTCCGGCTGCCCGAGGACCCCGGTGGCGGTGGCCTCGGAACGGCGGTCACCGCCGTCTCCGTCCGGCAGGTGGTTTTCCTCCCGCACGGATATCGGGCGCCGATGAGCGGGTACCTGTGGGCAGCCCGTGTCCCCCTCCCACTGGAAGAGGCCGCCTGTGAGTGACCGGATCGCCGACGTCTGGGGTGCCCGCACACCGCACGCCAGGGACACGCCCTGGCCGGTGCGGGTCGACACCCATCTCGACGCCTCCGTGGCCGAGGACGAGGTGGACCGGTGGGTGCAGTCGGCGTGCGTGCTGTGCAGCAACGGCTGCGGCTGCGACATCGCGGTCAAGGACGGCCGCATGGTCGGCGTCCGGGGGCGTGCGGCCGACACCGTCAACCACGGCAGGCTGGGTCCCAAGGGCCTGTACGGGTCGTGGCAGTGGAGCCGTACCGACCGGCTCACCCGCCCGCTGGTGCGCGACCGGAGCGGTGAGCTGGTCGAGAGCGACTGGGACACGGCGATGGGCCGCATCGTCGAGCGGTCCCGGCAGTTGCTGGCGACCGACGCCGGGGCGCTCAGCCACGCCTTCTACACCTCGGGGCAGCTCTTCCTGGAGGAGTACTACACCCTCGCCGTGATCGGGAAGGCCGGGCTGGGCACGCCGCACATGGACGGCAACACCCGCCTGTGCACGGCGACCGCGGCGGCCGCGCTGAAGGAGAGCTTCGGCTCGGACGGGCAACCCGGCAGCTACAGCGACATCGAGGCCACCGACGCCGTGTTCCTGTTCGGGCACAACATGGCCGAGACCCAGACCGTGCTGTGGATGCGCGTCCTGGACCGCGTCCACGGTCCGAACCCGCCGCGGATCGTCGCCGTCGACCCCCGCACCACCAAGGTCGCCGAGGCCGCGCGGGCCACCGGCGGGGTGCACCTGGCACCGCTGCCGGGCACCAACCAGGCGCTGATGAACGCCCTGGTCCGCGAGGTCGTCCGCAACGGCTGGCTGGACGAGGAGTACATCGCGGCGCACACCCTCGGCTTCGACGAGCTGAAGGCCACCGTCGAGCCCTACACCCCCGAGCACGCGGCCGGCATCTGCCGGGTCCCGGCCGACGACATCCGCCGGGCGGCGGAGATCTTCGGCACCTCCGAGCGCGTGCTGTCCACGGTGCTGCAGGGGTTCTTCCAGTCCCACCAGGCCACCGCCGCCGCCTGCGCGGTGAACAACCTGCACCTGCTACGGGGGATGCTGGGGCGCCCCGGGTGCGGGATCCTGCAGATGAACGGCCAGCCCACCGCCCAGAACACCCGCGAGTGCGGCGCCGACGGGGACCTGCCGGGCTTTCGCAACTGGGACAACCCCGAACACGTCCGGCAGCTGGCGCGGTTGTGGAACGTGGATCCGATGACCATTCCGCACTGGGCGCCGCCGACCCACGCGATGCAGATCTGGCGCTACTGCGAGCAGGGCTCGATCGGCCTGCTGTGGATCTCCGGCACCAACCCGGCCGTCTCCCTGCCGGAACTGCCCCGCATCCGCAAGATCCTCCGGCAGGAGAACCTCTTCACCGTCGTGCAGGACGGCTTCCTCACCGAGACCGCCCGCTACGCCGACGTCGTCCTGCCGGCCGCCCTGTGGGGCGAGAAGCAGGGTACCTTCACCAACGTCAACCGCACCGTGCACCTGTCGGAGAAGGCCGTCGAGCCGCCCGGCCAGGCCCGCAGCGACCTGGACATCTGGCTGGACTACGCCCGGCGCATGGACTTCCCCGACAAGGACGGCGCCCCGCTGATCAAGTGGTCGACCCCGGAAGAGGCCTTCGAGGCGTGGAAGGAGTGCACCCGCGGCCGCCTGGTGGACTACACGGGCCTGAGCTACGACAAGCTGCGCGGCGGCAGCGGCATCCCCTGGCCCGTGAACGAGGAGGCGCCCGAGGGCACCGACCGCCTGTACGCGGACGCGCACTTCCCCACCCACCCGGACGTCTGCGAGACGTACGGCCACGACCTGCTCACCGGCGGGGTGCTCAGCGCGCGGGAATACCGTGCCAAGAACCCCGACGGCCGCGCGTTCCTCAAGGCCGCCCCCTACGTCCCGCCGCCGGAGAGCCCCCGGGAGGACTACCCGTTCGTCCTGACCACCGGCCGCACCGTCTACCACTTCCACACCCGCACCAAGACCGGGCGCTCCCGCCAGCTCCGTCGTGCGGCCCCCGGAGTGTGGGTGGAGCTGTCCGCCGGCGACGCGGCACGGCTGGGAGTGGGCGAGGGCGATGTGGTGCGGGTGGAGTCGCCTCGTGGGGCGATGCAGGCCCCGGCGCGGATCGGACGCGGCCGGGACGGGGTGGTGTTCGCCCCGTTCCACTACGGCTACTGGGACCGGCCCGGTACCGACGGGTCGTCGCCCGGCGACGACCCGCGCGCCGCGAACGAACTGACGATCACCGAGTGGGACCCGGTCTCCAAGCAGCCGCTGTACAAGATCGGGGCGGTCAGGGTCACGAGGATCGCCGATGCCACCGGCCCCTCCCCCGCCCCGACCACCACGGCCTCCGCGCCCGCCGACCCCGACGGCGTCCCGCCCACCGTCGGTGGTCCGGACGCCGACGTGCACGAACGCTTGAACGCCGGTGAACCGCCGGAACCCGCCCCGGCGCCGGAGGCATCGGCCGGGCAACCGGGCTCCGGCGGGACCACGGCGTCCGCCACCGGCACGGAGGACTGATCCATGCACCTCGCCACCTACGTCGGTCTGCAGCACACCGCGTCGCGCACCCTGGCCGACGCCTTCCGCCGGGTCGCCGACGGCCACGCCGCCGAACCGGACGTGCACGGCCTCTGCCACACCCTCGCCCGCATGAGCGATGCGCACGTCGACCGGCTCGCGCCCCTCGCCGACCGCTACGGCGAGCAGCGCGAGGACGAACCCGAGCGGCTGTACGCCGACCAGCTGCCCGCAACCCGCTCCGGCGGCGTCGGCCTCCTGCGCGACCTGCAGGACCTCTACACCCTCGCCTCCTTCGTCGACATCACCTGGACCGTCCTGGGCCAGGCGGCCCAGGGAACGCGCGACCGCGAACTGCTGGACGTGGTGGAGACCTGCGAGGCCGACACCCGACGCCAGCTGAGGTGGCTGAACACCCGCATCAAGCAGGCCGCGCCCCAGGCCCTCATCGCCTCCTAGCACCGCGCCGGTGCACGGCGCGACGGACCGCCGGCCGGGCCGCCACCCCGGCCACGGGCAGGGACCTTGCCGGGGTGGCGTGGGCCGGTGGACCGAGCCGGCTTCCCCCCGGCACCGGCGCTCACAGCGGCCGGGGCTCGTGCGCCTGCGCGCCGGGGGGAATCAGGTGCTGGGCGACGAGCGCGTCGCGGACCAGCTCCGCGTAGGCGGTGGCGCCCCGGAGGGAGGTGTGGGTGTTGTCGCGCTTCTCGTCCGTCAGGTACAGCGCCTTGGAGCCCTCGACGCCGAGGGACTCCACGAGCGCCTTGGTCCGCGCGGTCAGGTCGATCAGCGGCACGTCCAGGGACCGGGCGACCGAGCGGATGACCGCCGGATGGTCGACGCCGAGGCCGTTGACCAGCAGCGCGGTGCCGTTGTCCAGGGTTCCGTCGGCGTTGAACCAGCGCCGCACCACCGGCGTCACCAGCACCGGCCGCCCGCCCCGCTCCCGGGCGCCCGCGACCAGTGCCTGAAGGTTCGCCCGGTAGGTCCGCTCGTCGGTAGTCTTGTCGTTGTGGGCGAGCTGGATCAGCACCAGGTCACCGGGGCGGATCCGCGCCCGCACGGTGTCCCACAGGCGCGGGTCGGCCAGGTAACTCACCGTGCTCTCACCGGAGTCGGCGTGATTGGCCACCGACAGTCCCTTGCGCAGGTAGCGCGGCAGTTGCTGGCCCCAGCCTGTGTACGGCTCGCCCGGCTGGTCGCAGACGGTCGAGTCGCCCACGAGGAGGATCTGGCGGGCGTGCCGGGCCGGGGTGACGCGGATGCCGGCGAGCGCGGGCGCCGCACCTCCGACGACCAGGTCCAGGCCGGGCGTGCCGGCGGCCCCGGTGGGCTCGCCCTCGGGTGTGCGGACGTCCACGGTGAAGCCGCGGGTGACCCGCTCGCCGGCCGGGCCCTCCGTCTGCGCCAGCAGCGACCGCCGGGTCTCACCGGTGATCGCGGTGGCGGACGCGGTCTCGCCGCCGAGCAGCACCGTCACGTCGTACGTCCCCGGCGGCACGTCGAAGTGGCAGACGCCGCCGGTGCAGTGCTCGATGCCGAGGGGCCGGGGCGGCGCCTGACCGGCCCGGGCCGGCCCGGCGGACAGGACGGTGCCCAGCACGACCAGCGCCGACACCGCACCGGCCCGCAGGCGTGCGGACGCCGTGTTCATCTCACGCGCTCCCCGCGGCTGTGTCCGCCACCGGAATGCCGAAGTCCGGGGTGCCGTCGGGCTTCCAGCCCAGTCTCTGCACCCGGGTGTGCCGGTTGGGGTCGTGCAGCGGGTCGCCCTCGATCTCCTTGTACTGGCGCGCGTGGTAGACGAGGACGTCGGTGCGGCCGTCCTCGGCGACCGTGAAGCTGTTGTGGCCGGGGCCGTACTGCTTGGTGGTGTCGTTGCTGGTGAAGACGGGCACCGGCGACTTCGACCAGTTGGCCGGGTCCATGAGGTCGGCGTCCGCGTCGACGGTCAGCAGGCCCATGCAGTAGTTGGCGTCGGTGGCGCTGGCCGAGTACGTCATGAACAGCCGCCCGTTGCGGGCGATCACCGAGGCGCCCTCGTTCACCTTGAACCCGACGCACTCCCAGTCGTACTCCGGTGTGGACAGCCGCACCTGAGGCCCGGTCAGGGTCCACGGGTTCGCCATCCGGGACAGCCACAGGGCGGTGTTGTTGTCCATGCCGGGCTCGTGCTGGGCCCAGGCCAGGTAGCGGCTGCCCCGGTGGGTGAAGGTGGTGGCGTCCAGGGAGAAGGTCTCCCACGCCGTCTTGATCTGCCCCTTCTCCACCCAGGTCCCCCGGAACGGGTCGGGGTGGGCGTTCTCCAGGACCCACATGCGGATCGCCCACACGTCGTGGGAGGGCGCGGCGGCGAAGTAGACGTACCACTTGCCGCCGATGCGGTGGATCTCCGGAGCCCAGATGTGCGCGGCCATCTCGCCGGTGGGGTGCGCGCGCCAGATTACGGACTCGGCGGCGGTCGCGAGGCCGTTCAGGGTGCGGGAGCGGCGCAGGACGATGCGGTCGTACTCCGGGACGGTCGCCGTGTAGTAGTAGAAGCCGTCGGAGTGGCGGTGGATGTGCGGGTCGGCCCGGTTGCGGACGAGCGGGTTCACGTACGGGGCCGGTTTCGGGCGCCGGGCGGACACCTCGTCGGGAGCGGCGGCGTGCGCGGCGCCGGGGGCGGCGGCCAGGGCGCCCGCGGCCAGGGCGACGCCCTTCAGGACGAGTCGGCGATTGGGGGCGGCGTCGGGCAGGTCGTCGGCGCGGCTCATGCGGGCGGCCTCTCGCGAGAAGCGCAGTTCGTTCGACATGTCGAACTGCATCTGTGATAGCGAACGCCGAAAAGGTAAGGGCGAGCCGTCGGGAGGTCAACGGGGCGGACGAGAAAAGAGACAGCGCTTTCCGCTCCCCTCACCGCCACCCCTTTCGGTTAGCGTCGTGGCATGACCAGCGACAACGGCGTCCCGCGGCCCGCCCCCTCCCTCGCCGAGGCGCTCGCCACGCGCGCGGTCGTCCTCGACGGCGGCATGTCCAACCAGCTGGAGTCCGCCGGGCACGACCTGAGCGACGCGCTGTGGTCGGCCCGGCTGCTCGCCGACCACCCGGAGGCGATCGTCGCGGCCCACCTCGCCTACTACGAGGCGGGCGCGGACGTCGCGATCACGGCGAGCTACCAGGCCACCTTCGACGGCTTCGCCCGCCGGGGCATCGGCCCCGGGAAGGCGGCCGGGCTCATGGCCCTGAGCGTGGAACTGGCCCGCGAGGCGGCACGGCGGGCCCGGACGTCCCGCCCGCTGTGGGTGGCGGCCTCGGCGGGACCGTACGGGGCGATGCTCGCCGACGGCTCCGAGTACCGGGGCCGCTACGGCCTCACCGTCGCCGAGCTGGAGCGCTTCCACCGGCCCCGCCTGGAGGTCCTGGCCGCCGCCCGCCCCGACGTCCTCGCCCTGGAGACGGTCCCCGACACCGACGAGGCGGCGGCCCTGCTGCGCGCGGTGCGCGGCCTCGGCGTACCGGCCTGGCTGTCGTACACCGTCACCGGCGACCGCACCCGCGCCGGACAGCCCCTGGAGGAGGCGTTCGCCCTGGCCGCCGAGGCGGACGAGGTGATCGCGGTCGGCGTGAACTGCTGCGCGCCCGAGGACGTGCCCGGCGCCGTCGGGACCGCCGCCCGGGTCACCGGCAAGCCGGTCCTCGCCTACCCCAACAGCGGCGAGTCCTGGGACGCCGGGGCCCGCGCCTGGGACGGCCGCCCCACGTTCGGCGCCGAGCGGGTGACGGGCTGGTACGCGGCCGGGGCCCGGCTGATCGGCGGCTGCTGCCGGGTGGGGCCGGAGGCGATCACGGCTATCGCGGGGGCGTTGAGGGGGGCCGGCCTGACCTGAACCCTGGGGATGGGAATCGGGACAGGGATCGGTAGAGGTCGCTGATCGCGCAGGCGGTGTCCGGCTGCCCACCACCACGGAAGAACGGGATGAGCGTCACTGTGTGTGGTCACGCCCGTCCCGCGGGGCGAAGGCTTCGAGGGCGTCCGCGTCGGTCGCGCGTGCGTGCAGGAAGTAGTCGGCCCACTCGGTGATTCCGGGGTAGGACGAGTCTTGGGCGACCCGGCTGATGCCGGCCTCGATGTCGAAGTCCGTGGTCCGCAGTTCGACGCCCGGGCCCAGGAGGGCCCAGTGTGCTCCGGCCCTTCCGTAGGACATGCCGATGCTGCCGGGGTTGATCACGAGGCGGCCGTGGGCCAGGCGGACGAACGGCATGTGGGTGTGGCCGCAGACCACGGTGCGAACGTCGATCAGGTCCCGCCGCGCGGTGCCGGGCTTCATCCGCTCGGCGTCGCTCGCCACGAGGGGCCGTATCCGTACCGTCAGCAGGAGGGGCAGGGACAGCGCGATGAGCGGTCCGGCGACGGTGAGGGCGGCCGCAGGTCCACCGAGTCCCATGTCCAGGCCGCCGACCGGCGGGCCCGCCTCGACGCGGTGACCGCCCGCAACCCGGACATCGAGGGCGTGAAGGTCGCGAGCAACCACGGCGCGATCCTCAAGAAGGATTTCCGCGCCATCACCGAGACCGTACGCGAGGACGCCAGCCTTCGACCGCGACGCCCATGGACAGCGCACCCCGTCGAACGCCGCGTCACCGAGCCGGAGCGGTGGCGCGGCCCCGCCCCACCCCCACGGCGAAACGTGGGAGACGGCCCGGTCCGGTGTGTTGTATTCATGTCCGATGACCACTTCCCGGTTTTCCGTCCGCCGCGTCACCGAGCAGGAGTTCGTGCCCTGGGCACGCATGATCGCCGACACCTACGGCATGGACCGCTCGGAGGAGGAGCTGGCCGACCAGCGGGCCGCGACGGACCTCGCCCGCACCCTGGCCGTGTTCGACGGGGGCGAGCCGGTCGCCGGAGCCTCCGTCTACAGCCGCACGCTGACCGTGCCCGGGGGTGCCCTGCCCGTGGCGGGGATCGCCTCCGTGGGCGTGGCCCCGACACATCGCCGCCGCGGCATCCTCACCTCGATGATGCGCGCCCAGCTGACCGACCTGCACGAGCAACGGCGCGAGCCGGTCGCCGCGCTCCGCCCCTCGGAGGCCGGCATCTACGGACGGTACGGCTACGGCCCGGCGACCCTCGGCAACCGGATGCGCTGCGACCGGCGCGCCATGCGGTTCCGCCCCGACACCGACTTCGGCGAAGGGACCGTCCGGCTGCGGCACCCCGCCCAGGCCCGCCCCGTCCTGGAGGAGATCTACGACCGGGTCCGCACCGCTACGGTCGGCTGGCCCGACCGGCAGGCGCCGCACTGGGCGGTGCGCCTCGCCGACTACCCGCACCGGCGCGGTACGGCGACCTCGCTGCGGGCCGCGGTGCACCAGGAGCGCGACGGACGCGCCACCGGCTACGCGCTCTACCGGTACGGCTCCGCACCGGACGGGCCCGGCGGCACCGCCGGGGTGGTGGAGGTGGTGGAGCTGGCGGCGTGCTCGCGCCAGTCCTATGCGGCGTTGTGGCGCTTCCTCGCCGGCATCGACCTGATGACCTGGATCGACTACGAAGGGGCCGTGGACGAACCGTTGCCGCACCTGCTCGTCGAGCCGCGAGCGGTTCAGGCCGCGCCGGTGGACCGTCTGTGGTTGCGGCCGGCCGACGTGGACCGGGCGTTGGCCGGTCGGGGTTACAGCCTTCCGCTGGACCTCGTGCTGGACGTGCGGGACGACTTCTGCCCGTGGAACAGCGGGCGCCACCGGCTGCAGGCGGAAGCGGGGAAGGCCGTCTGCGCGCCCACGACCGCTCCGGCCGACCTACGGCTGTCGGCGGCGGAACTCGGCGCCGTCTTCCTCGGCGGCACCTCGCTGACCGCCCTCGGCGCCGCCGGCCTCGTTGAGGAACTACGGCGTGGCGCGCTCTCCCTCGCCTCGGCGGCCTTCCGCGGCGAACGCGAACCCTGGTACCCCGGCGGCTGGGCCTTCCCCCTCTACTGAGACAGCCCTTCGGACACCGCTGAGCGCGAGCGGCCCCGGGACCGGGACGTCACCGGGGTCCGCTCGCGAACTCGCACCGGACGGTTCTCCCGGGGTCCCGCTCCCCCACGCCCCACTCGTCCGCCAGCTCCGACACCGGCAGCAGCCCTCGCCCGCCCTCGGCCGGCTCCCTGCCCTTGTCGCCGGCCCGCCCGGAACCCCGACCCCGGCGCCCCTGATGCCCCTGTCGGCCCTGCCGGGGTCCCCGGCGCCCACAGGGCCGCCTCCCGGCCCCGGGGGGCCGGGCTCCGCACGCGGCACCCCGTGGGGCGTGGCGGCCACCGGGCCGGTGGCCGCGGGGTCCGTCCGGTCCCCTGCCGTCATGGGCCGCCGGCCCTCTGCCACGCTCGTACACCGTTCATGCCGGAGCAGCACGCCGCCCGGATGTATTCCTGTCCGTACCGGTGCGGGAAGCGGTCGGCCCCTTACATTAGGAAGCGCTTTCTACACCTTTCAGCCTTCCATCCAGGCCCTCGGGCGGGCCGGAGAGGTGGTTGTCCGATGGTCCGTACGGCGGGGAGGGCGAGGGCGGCCACCGGGCCGACCCTGGCGGTGGTGGCCCGCGAGGCGGGGGTGTCGGTGCCGACGGCGTCGAAGGTGGTCAACGGCCGTGAGGACGTCGCGCCGGAGACCCGCCGCCGGGTGACGGAGGTGCTGGACCGCCTGGGGTACGTCCGCAGACCCCGCTTCGACGCGGCGCGGGCGTCCGGGCTGGTCGACCTGGTGCTGTGCTCCCTGGAGAGTTCCTGGTCGGGTGCGGTGCTGCGCGGGGTGGAGGCGGCGGCGTACGACGCGGGCCTGGAGGTGGTGGTCTCGGCGGCCCCGGAGCCGTCCCGGGAGGGCGGGCCGGGTCGTGACCGGCTGGCCCGGCTCGCCGCGCGCGGTTCGGCGGGCGCGCTCCTGGCGCTGGCCGAACCGAGCGCGTCGCAGTACGCCTGGCTGGAGCGGCACCGCATCCCGTTCGTGATGATCGACCCTGCCGTGGAACCGCCGCCGGGGGTGGTGTCGGTGGGAGCCGCCGACCGGCAGGGCGGGGCGACGGCGGCCGGGCACCTGCTGTCGCTGGGCCACGAGCGGATCGCCGTCATCGCCGGCCACCGACCCGGACCGTCCGACGACGCCCGGCTCGCGGGCTGCCGCGCGGCGCTCGCCGCGGCGGGCGTGCCCCACCGCCCCGAGTACGTCCGGCACGCCGCCGACCGGGCCGCGGCCCGTCACCGCATGCGGGAGCTGCTCGACCTGCCGGCGCCGCCGACGGCCGTCTTCGTCTGCTCGGACCCGATGGCGCTCGGGGTGTACGAGGCGGTGGCGGAACGGGGCCTGCGCGTGCCCGGCGACGTGAGCGTGGTCGGCTTCGGCGACCTGCCCGAGGCACGCTGGGCCGCCCCGGCACTGACCACGGTCCGCCGTCCCCTGGCGGAGACGGCGGCCACCGCCCTGCGCCTGCTGCTGCGCCTGAGGGACGGCGACCGCCCGGAGAGCGACCGCACGGAGTTGCCGACCCGTCTGGTGGAACGCGCGAGCACGGCGCCGCCGGGGAGGAGTTGACGGAGTCGCGCGGGTGGCGCCGCCGCGGTCCGCGCGCGGTGCGGCGTCCCGGGTGTTCTTCGCCACAGCAGTGGTGCAAAGCATGCCTGTGGAGGTGGGGCGATATGGCCCACGGATACACCGATTTGCGGTGACTGGCCGTCCGGAAAAGTCGGTTACCGGCTCCGGCACCGGAGAGCCACTGCCTCACACAGGCAGCTCTATGATCGTTAAAGCATTTCTCCCTCTCCGCGCCTCCAGCTTGTTCCCAGCGGTCCTTGGCGACCGCGAACACACCCGGCTCAGCGGGGCCCGCGCGCAGAGACACGTACCAAGAGAGGTGAACACCATGGCCTTCGGACTGTTCCGACGCCGGCGTTCCAACGGCCCCGATGCCGTGTCGGCCCTGTCGATCCCCCTGCCGTCCGGCGCGGGGGCGTTCGCCTGCGAGGTCGTCGACCCCACGGGGCAGCCCATGGGCGGAGCGGAGGTCACGGTCACCGAGCTGGGCAGCCACCGCGTCGCCGCCCGCGGCACGACCGACCCGTACGGCTTCTTCACGGCGACGCTGCCCCCGGGTTCCTACAGCGTGCGGACCATGGCCGAGGGCCTGTCGCCCTCCCGCGAGACGGTGGAGATAGCCGCCGGTGTGGCCCCTCCGCCCGCGCGCGTCATGCTGCAGCCCGCCCCGCAGCAGGAGCTCCCGCCGCCCGGCACCTGGCTGTTCGACCCGCCGCACACCGCCATCCGCTTCATCGCCAAGCACGTGGGCATGGCCCATGTCCACGGCCGCTTCACCCGCTTCGACGGCTCCATCCGCGTCGCGCCGACCATGGCGGACTCCCAGGTCTCGGTGCGCATCGACGCCGCCAGCATCACCACGGGCAACAAGACCCGTGACAACCACCTGCGTTCCGCCGACTTCCTCGACGTCGAGCGCTACCCGTACATCGACTTCACCAGCAAGCGGTTCGTCTACCAGGGCGGCTCCAAGTGGACCCTGCAGGGCACGCTGACCATGCACGGCACCAGCCGCTCCGTCAACCTCGACACCACGTACCTCGGTACGGTCAACGGCGGTTACGACCAGGAACTGCGCTGCGCGGCCCTGGCCAAGACGGAGCTGCACCGTGAGGACTTCACCCTGAACTGGCGCTCCATGCTGGCCCGCGGCATCGCGGTCGTCGGGCCGACCGTCCAGCTGGAGCTGGACGTCCAGGCGATGTACCACACCCACGACACGCCCACGCCGCCGGAGTAGGCGGGCCGGCGGGCGGCTTCACCGGTGCCGCTCCGGCCCCGCCGCCCACGCGATCCCCCCGCCCAGGTGGGCGCGGAAGGCGGGGTCCTCGTACGCGTCGGCGGCATGGCCCAGCGCCGTGTAGAAGACCCGGCCCGCGCCCTGCTCCCGGCACCACGCCAGCGGGTGGTCGCCGCCCATGCCGCCGCCCTCGTAGGACGACTCGTCGGCGGCGGCCAGGACGTGCACCGAGCCGCGCGGGTTGGTGCGGAAGTCGTACCACTCGTCGGTGAACTCCCAGACCGCGGGCAGGTGCCGGGTGGCCGGGTGGTCACGGTCCTCGATCCGGACGCGGCCGGGCTGGTGGGCGGGGTGGCGGGCGAAGCGGGCGCCGAGCAGCTCGCCGTAGTACGGCCACGTGTACTCGGTGCAGGCCGCCGCGTGCACGCCGGCGAAGCCGCCGCCCCCCTCGACGTACGCCGCGAGCCGGGTCCGTCCGGCGGGGGTGAGCACCTCGCCGCTGGTGGAGAGGAAGACGACCGCGGCGTACCGGTCCAGCGATGCCTCCAGTGCCGCCGGGTCCTCGGTGTGGTCGACCTCGAAGGCGCCGAGCGTCCGCAGGGCGGCGACGGCGGCCGGGATGGAGTCGTGGCGGTAGTCGGTGGTGCGGGTGAAGACGAGCAGCCGGGGTGCCATCAGCCGCCCGCCTCCACGTCGTTGAGGGGCGCCCCGTCGCCGAAGGAGGGCAGGTCGCCGCGTTCCACCGGGGGCTCGGTGCCCGCGAGGCGGGGGGCCGGCAGGAGGGTGGCCGCCTCGGCGGCGCCGGGGCGGCGGACCGCCCGGGCCGCGGCGCGCAGGACGTCGCGGGGCACGGCGTCCGCCTCGCCCCACACCCGCACCACGTACCCGTCCCCGGGCCGGGCGTACTCGTGCCCTCCCGCGCCGGTGCGGTACCACAGGCCGCCTTCGCGCATGCACCTCGTCCGCTCCCCGGACGTGTCGCCGACGGGCTGCCGGGGACAGGTGTCCGCGTCGATCGAGCCCCGCTCGACGGAGAGGCGGAACCGGGCGCCGCTCCCGTGCGCGACGTAGGTGGCGGAGAAACCGTCGTCGCCGAGCACGCCGACGGACTGCCGGGCCAGGGTGTAGCCGGCGGCCTCGGTGACGTGGACGAGTTCCGGTGCCACGCCGAGCGCGCGGGCGCGGGCGTCCAGTCCGCCGTGACCGGCCGGGTCCGTCGGGTTCGCCCGGTCCGCCGAGCCCGCGGTCCCGGCGGCCCCGGCGGAGGGGGTGCCCGCCGCTTCGGGGCCCGCCTCCTGCGTGCCGCAAGCCGTGAGCAGTACGAGGGCCGGCAGCAGCGACAGCGGCAGCAGACGCGTGAGACGAGTCATGCGGCCATCTTGTCGTACGAAGGTTCCCGGCGGGAGCCGGTGAGCCATGTGTCCGATTCCTTCAAGACCGGCGCCGCACGCCCCGCCTACGGTTCCCCCATGACCGCACGATTCGACGCCATCGGCCTGGTCGTCTCCGACATGGCCGCTTCCGTGACCTTCTACCGCCGCCTCGGCTTCGGCTTCCCGGAGGGCAGCGAGACCGCGCCGCACGCCGAGGCCGGGTTGCCGGGCGGGGTCCGGCTGCTGCTCGACACCGAGGACACCGTCCGTTCCTTCCACCCCGGGTGGCGGCCGCCGGCCGGTGGCGGCCGGCACTCGCTCGCGCTGCTGTGCGACACGCCCCAGGAGGTGGACGCGCTGTACGAGGAGCTGACCGGAGCCGGGTACCGGGGCGAGCTCAAGCCGTGGGACGCCGTCTGGGGCCAGCGGTACGCCGTCGTGAACGACCCGGACGGCAACGGCGTCGACCTGTTCGCGCCGCTACCGCAGTAGGCGCGTCGGGGGCAGGCCGGTCAGCTCCCGGACGTCGCGGGTCAGATGGGCCTGGTCGGCGAAACCGGCCCGGGCGGCGGTCTCCGCCAGCGGTACGCCGTCCCGGGCCAGCGCCAGCGCGCGCCGCAGGCGCAGCACCCGGGCCAGCGTCTTGGGGCCGTAACCGAAGGCGGCCAGGGAGCGACGGTGCAGCAGGCGGGCGCCGATGCCGAGCGCCTCGGCGGTCTCGGCGACCGAGCGGCCCGCGGCGAGGGCGGCCACGATCCGGCGCGGGAGCGGGTCGAGGGGACCGGTGCGGGCCGCCAGGTCCAGCGCGAGGTGCTCCAGGGCGCCCGCCGGGTCGGCGGCGGCGTTCACCCGGGCGGCCAGGCGCCGCACCCGGGCGGCGGGCCACAGGTCGGCGAGGTCGACGCGCCGGTCGCGCAGTTCGTGCGCGGGCACCCCGAGGAGGGCGGGCGCGGTGCCGGGGTGGAAGCGGACGCCCGCCCAGCGGCCGGGCACGCCCTCGACGACGTGCGCACGGGTGTCCGGCCCCGCGACCAGCAGCCGCCCCTCGTGCCACAGCAGGTCCATGCAGCCGTCGGGCAGGACGCGCACGGCGCCGGTCCCGGAGGGGGCGTTCGTCCACACCACCGCGCCGGTCAGCCGGGACGCCCGCTCGGTGTACACGGCCCCAGACTACGCCGGGGGCCACCGGGGCGATCCCCGCTCCCGGCGCGGGGCCGGCGGGGTCAGGGGTCCTCCGGCTTCTGCGGTGGCACGCTCTTCGCGGCGGCCCGCAGCCGGGCGGTGACGTCCTCCGGCGGCAGGAAGCGGGACCAGCGTTCGGGGAACTCGGAGGGCATGTCGGGGCCGGCGGCGCCGCTGGCGGCGGCGCGGGCCACGTACTCGGCGACCTGCGCCTGGCGCAGCCGCTCGTTGGCCTCGCGGGCGGCGGCCGTGGCGGCGGCCGGCCAGACCCGGTCGATCGCGGCGTTGACCGCGGCCCCGACGAGCACGGCGAACGCGGACACGCCGATCCACAGCAGCACGGCGACGGGCGCGGCCAGCGAGCCGTAGATGGTGGGGCCCTCGACGGTGCTGGTGAGGTAGATGCGCAGCAGGAAGCTGCCGAGCACCCACATCGCGAGGGCGACCAGCGCGCCGGGCACGTCCTCGATCCACGGGGAGCGGACCGGCACGGACACGTGGTACAGCGTCGTCAGGAACACGATCGACAGGACTATGACGACGGGCCAGTACAGCACCTGTACGACGGTCGCCGACCACGGCACGACCCGCACCACCGCGTCCGGCCCGGCCACCATCAGCGGCAGCGCCACCGAGCCGATCAGCAGGGCCACGACGAACAGGGCGAACGCCAGCAGCCGCGTCCTGACGATGCCCCGGACGCCGTCGAGGCCGTACATCACGGTGATGGTGTCGATGAAGACGTTCACCGCGCGCGAACCCGACCAGAGCGCGAACAGGAAGCCGAGGGAGATCACGTCCACCCGGCCGCCCTTCATCACGTCGTCCAGGATCGGCTCCGCGATCTCGTTCACGCCCCGGTCGGACAGGACCGTCCGGGAGGCGTCGAGGAGGTTGGTCCTCAGGCTCTGGATGGTGTCCGCGCCGGTCCACATGTCGACGTAGCCGAGCAGCCCGATGATGCTGAGCAGCAGCGGCGGCACGGACAGCAGCGTGAAGAAGGCGGCCTCGGCGGCCAGTCCCAGGATGCGGTACTCCATGCAGGAGTTGACGGTGTCCTTGAGCAGCAGCCAGGCGGTCCTGCGTTTGGAGACGTTCCGGTAGAGGGCACGGGCCCGGTGGAGCCGGCCGGAGGGCTGCTCGGGGATTTCACTTGCTGGCTGCACGTGCTAACGGTATCCGCCGCGCATGACTGTCCCCACCTGCGGACCGCACCGGAACGGAGCAATCCCTTCCGGTAGCCGGACGCACTCCCCTCGCGGGTGCGGGCGCGGTAGGTTCGCAGACATGGCAGGCATGGCAGACGCGGCGGGCAGGGCAGGCGGGACAGGCGCGGCGGCGGACGCCGCGGCGGGCACGGCACCCGCGGCGGGCGCCGCGGGCGGCGGCACCCACCGCGTGACGAACCAGGCGCCGCCGCTCGTCGGCTACGACGTCTTCACCGCCGACCGGGCCCTGAGGGAGGCCGTGGAGCGGCACCTGGCGCCGGGGCTGCGCGACGAGGCACTCGCGGAGCTGTCGGGGCTGGGCCGAAGCTGCGGCTCCGCGCAGGTGCAGGAGTGGGGCGCCCAGGCCAACGAGAACCCGCCGAAGCTGCGCACCCACGACCGCTACGGCCACCGGATCGACGAGGTCGACTTCCACCCCGCCTGGCACCGGCTGCTCGGCAAGGGCGTCGCGGCGGGCCTGACCGCGGCCTGGGACCGGCCCGGCGGGCACGTGCGGCGCGCGGCGGCCTTCCTGATGTGGACGCAGGTCGAGGCCGGCAACGGCTGTCCCCTGTCGATGACCCACGCGGCGGTGCCCGCGCTGCGCACCGACCCGGCCCTGGCCGAGGAGTGGGTGCCCCGGCTGACCTCCACGGTCTACGACCGCGAGCTCAGGCCCGCGCACCTGAAGGCCGGGGCGCTGTTCGGGATGGGCATGACCGAGAAGCAGGGCGGCAGCGACGTCCGCGCCAACGCCACGGCCGCCCGGCCGCTGGCCGAGGACGGCACCTACGAGCTGACCGGCCACAAGTGGTTCTGCTCGGCGCCGATGTCGGACGGCTTCCTGGTGCTGGCGCAGGCACCCGGAGGGCTGACCTGCTTCCTCGTGCCGCGCGTGCTGGCGGACGGCACCCGCAACGTGTTCCTGATCCAGCGGCTGAAGGACAAGCTCGGCAACCGGTCCAACGCCTCCGCCGAGGTCGAGTTCGCCGGGACCTGGGCCCGCCGGGTCGGGGAGGAGGGACAGGGGGTGCAGACCATCATCGGGATGGTCGCCGCGACCCGGCTGGACTGCGTGCTCGGCTCGGCGGGGCTGATGCGGCAGGCCGTGGCGCAGGCCGTCCACCACTGCGCCCACCGTGAGGCGTTCGGCGGCCGGCTGATCGACAAGCCGCTGATGCGCAACGTCCTGGCCGACCTCGCCGTGGAGTCGGAGGCGGCCACCACGCTCGCGCTGCGGCTGGCGGCGGCGTACGACGCCGGCGAGGGCGGCGACGAGCAGGAGCGGGCGCTGCTGCGGATCGCGGTGCCGGCGGCCAAGTACTGGGTGACCAAGCGGTGCGCGCCGGTGGCGGTCGAGGCGGCCGAGTGCCTGGGCGGCAACGGGTACGTCGAGGAGTCCGGGATGCCCCGGCTGGTGCGGGAGTCGCCGCTGAACTCGATCTGGGAGGGCGCGGGCAACGTCCAGGCGCTGGACGTGCTGCGGGCACTCGGGCGGCAGCCGCAGGCGCTGGACGCCTACCTGACGGAGGTGGGCCGGGCGCGCGGCGCCGATCACCGGCTGGACGGAGCGATCAAGAACCTGCTGACCGAGCTGTCCGACCTCCAGGCCGCGGAGGGCCGGGCGCGGCGGCTCGTGGAGCGGCTGGCACTGGTGCTCCAGGGGTGGCTGCTGGTGCGGTACGCGCCGCCGGAGGTCGCCGACGCGTTCTGCGCCGCGCGGCTGGGCGGTGACGGGGGCGCCTCGTTCGGCACGCTGCCGGCCACGCTGGACCTGGCGTCGGTGGTGGAGCGGGCGCGGCCCGTCCCCTGAGGGCCGGGGCGCCGGGGCGCGGGGGTGGTGCTGCGCCGACACGGCACCACCCCCGCCTCACGGGCCCGGTCGAGGCCGCGAACGCCGTTCAGGACGGCGTCGCTCAAGTGTCCGCCCTTCGAGGGGCCGTCCACCAGGGTTGCAGGGGGTTGCAACTTTCTGCTGATCTGTGTGCCCCCGTCCGTGTTCCCCCGTTCGGCACGAGCGGCAGTATGGGGCGCGGTGCGGGACGTGGTGCACGACGGACGCCGGGGAGCGCGGCCGGCCGCCGCACGGCGGCCGCGGTCGCCCGGGCCCTTTCTCCGGGAGGACGGGAACCAGTGGCGCTCTCGCCGATGGACGTGACGCAGATCGCCGCCGTGGACACGGCGCGGGCGGCGCGGGTGCTCAGCGAGGTCCGCTCCGCCAGGCTCTCCGGCCGGCGCGCACCGGTGCGTCCGCGCCCGGTGATCGAGCAGTCGTGGCAGCGGATGCTGCGCAGCGGGGTCGACCCCGACCACGACTTCCGTTCCGGGCTGCTGTCCCGCGAGGAGCTGGAGCGGCGGCGCGCGCACTCGCCGCTGCGCACGGTGCTGCCGGTGCTGCGGCAGGGGCTGCTGTCGGTCGCGGACGTCGCCCACCACATCATGGTGGTCGCCGACGCCGAGGGCCGGGTGCTGTGGCGCGAGGGCAGCGCGCCCGTGCTGCGCAAGGCCGACAAGCTGGGCTTCGAACTCGGGGCCGACTGGCGGGAGGACGTCGTCGGCACGAACGGCGTGGGCACCCCCGCGGTCACCCGGCGGCCCGTGCAGGTCTTCGCCTCCGAGCACTTCGTGCGCTCCCACGCCACCTGGACCTGTGCCGGGGCGCCGATCACCGACCCGCGCGACGGACGGCTGATCGGCGTGGTGGACGTCAGCGGACCGCTGGAGACGATGCACCCGGCCACGCTCGCCTGGGTCGAGTCGGTGGCCGGGCTGGCCGAGGCACGGCTGCGCGAGGCGCACACGCGGTCGCTGGAGCGGCTGCGCGCGGTGGCGGCACCGGTGCTGGCCCGGACCGGCGGGCGCGCGGTGGTGGTGGACCGGGACGGCTGGACCGCCGCCGTGACGGGAATGCCGTACACGCGCCGGGTCGCGCTGCCCAAGTCCCCGGCGGCGGGCCCCGGATGGCTGCCGGCGCTGGGGCCGTGCACCCTGGAGCCGCTCGCCGGGGGCTGGCTGGTGCGGGCGGTGGCCGGGGAAGCGGTACCGGCAGACGGCACGCGGATCGTGCTCGACCTGCGGCAGCCGCGCCACTGGTCGGTGGAGGTGGCCGGCGGCGCGGGCTCCTGGACGTACGGACTGAGCCCCCGGCACGCGGAGTTGCTCTACGTCCTGGCCGTCCACCGCACCGGCCGCAGCGCCGCGGCGCTCGCCGCCGACCTGTTCGGCGACCCGGCCCGTACGGTGACGGTGCGCGCCGAGATGTCGCGGGTACGGCGGTACCTCGGGGCCCACCTGCGCCACCGACCGTACCGTTTCCGTGAGGACGCCGAGGTCCGGGTGCTGCTCCCGGACGACCCGCGCGACCTGCTGCCGCACTCGACGGCACCCGCAGTGACGCGGCGGCGGACCCCCGCGGCCCCGGACTGAGCGCGCGGCCCGTGCGCCCCTCCCCGCCTGCCTGCCTCATCTCCCGCGTATGTGCGGGGTATTGGCCCGCCGCCCCCCTGTCTGCCGTAGCATCCCCTGTGGGTCGTCCCACCTGCTTCTCGGTCAACGCGGGACCATCGGGCGCTCCTGGCCCGGCGCCTGGGGAGGTTGTATGAAGCATCGCGGCAGACACCGCCGGCGCCGACGTGCCCGGGCCCTGCGCGCGGCCCTGGCCGGAACCGCCCTCTCCCTCACCGCCGCCGCCACCCTGATCAGCGCCTCCCAGGCCCAGGTCGACGACGGCCCCGGACCGCTCCGGGCGCTCGACTCCCCCGCCGCGCGCGGCGAACTGCGCCTCACCGAGCACCGGGTGCCCGCCCGCTGGCTCGACCGGCTCTCCTCGTCGATGGGCCGTCCCGTCGGCGCGCGGACGGTCCTCGGCTCCGCCGACCGCGAACTGCGCGAGGCCGCCGACTGCACTGCCGAGGAACGCGCCGCGCTGCCCGTGGCGCCCGCGGCCACCCGGGCGTACTGCTGGAGCGAGGACGACACCCGGGGGTGGCGTCCCGGGGCCGTCACCACCTCCGAGGGCGCCTCCGCGGACGGCCGCTGGGGCGGGCACCGGGTGATCCTCTCCGCCTGGTCGTCCGAGGAAGGGGGCGGCCACGACGACAGCGGCGGCGAGGACGGCCCCGGCCCGCGCCGGGGCGTCGGCCCGTCCCCCGCCGACCGGCCCCTGTCCCGGGTCGCCTTCGTCGACGCGGACGACCCGGACCGGCCGCGCCACGTGTCGGCCCTGCTCGTCGTCCCGGTGGACGGCGGACGCGACTACCGCAGCCTCGGCTCCCCCGTCTCCGGCATGGTCTGGTACGGGGACAGGCTGCTCGTCACCGCCGGCGCCGGTGACCGCGCCACGCTGTACGCCTACGACATGGACCGCGTGCTCCGCACCACCGTCGGCGCCGGGGCCGTCGGCCGGGTGCCCGGCGGCTGGTCGGCACACGGCTACCGGTACGTGCTCCCCGCCGTCGCCGCCTACCGCCCGGCCGGTGCCGCGCCGCGCCCCGCCGCGCTCTCCTTGGACCGCACGGCCTCCCCCGCCGGCGTGGTCGCCGGTGAGCGGGTGCCGGCGGGTGCCGGCCGGCCCGCCCGCCTGTGGCGCTACGCGCTCGGCGAGGAGGGGGCGCGCACCGGTCCGCTCGCCGCCGACGCGGCCGGGCACGTGGACGCCGTGGAGGTGTACGAGACCCGGGCCGCCGGAATCGGCGGCGTCCTGGCGCACCGCCCGTCCGGCTCCGACCGCACCGGCTGGTACCTCACCCGCGCGGCCCGCGAGCCGGGGGGCCGCGCCGTCCTGGGGCGGCAGGACGGCGCGGGCGCCGAGGTCGTCGAGTGCGGTGCCGACCGGTCGAAGCACTGCTGGAGCGGGGAGACGGGGTCCCTGTCGTACGACGGGCGGACCGGCGAGGTCTGGTCGCAGTCCGGCCGCGCGCTGTTCGCCGTGCCGCTGGCCTCGATCGACGCGGCCCTGCGCTGACCGGCCTCCCCCGGCGGGCCCGCGGCCCGGCCGGTCGACAGGGCCGCGTGCCGGATGGTTCCCTGACCGGCATGACCAACATCCCCGTGACCACCTGGTCCCTGGAGCAGACCGACCCGGCGGACCTCCTTCCGGCCGCCGCCCCCGAGGGAGATGTCCGGATCGTCCGTTCGGAGGTGCCCTCGCCCGAGTTCAGCCGCTTCCTGTACACCGCGGTCGGCGGTGACGTCCACTGGACGGACCGGCTGGGCTGGACGTACGCGCAGTGGCAGGAGCACCTGCGGCGGCCCGGCGTGGAGACCTGGGTGGCCTACGACCGGGGCACGCCCGCGGGGTACGTGGAGACGACCCCGCGGGGCGACGGGGTGGTGGAGATCGAGTACTTCGGGCTGCTCCCCGCGTTCCGGGGGCGGCGCATCGGCGGGCACCTGCTGTCCTACGGCACGGCCCGCGCCTGGGACCTCGCGGACCGCTGGCCGGGCCTGGCCGAGACCAAGCGGGTGTGGCTGCACACGTGCAGCAAGGACGGCGAGTTCGCGATGGACAACTACCTGCGCCGCGGCTTCCGGCTGTTCGACACCAAGGTCGAGGAGGAGCCGCAGGCGCCGGCGCCGGGCCCCTGGCCCGGGGCCTTCCCCGCCTGATCCGCACGGCCCCGGCCTCGTCCGGACCGTGTGACCGGCGACACCCTTGTCTCGTCCTGTGAGACAAGGGTGTCTGCATTTTGGACGAAGCTGGACTGTGTCCAGATCGTCATGCCACGCTTCCGTCATGCCTGGAACTGGAATTGCCTTGGTGAGTCGACGTCACGTCGACCTCGGCCGCGTGTCCAGCGCCATCTGTCCGGCGCGCTGAGAGCTCCTCCAGCAGCACCCAGCAGTACCGGATTCCCCCGCATCGCCTCATTCCCGCGCAATGAAGCGCACGCATGCCCACGCGCTTTGCCGAGCAGGTCAGAGCCGCTTTCCGCCTGTCCCGAAGGACGTGTCCACGATGACCGCCACCCCACCCGACCCTGCCGCCGCGCCCGTCCGCCGCAAGGTGAGCCGTCACCGCGGCGAGGGCCAGTGGGCCGCGGGCCACTTCACCCCGCTCAACGGCAACGAACAGTTCAAGAAGGACGACGACGGTCTCAATGTGCGGACACGCATTGAGACGATCTACTCCAAGCGCGGCTTCGACTCGATCGACCCCAACGACCTGCGCGGCCGGATGCGGTGGTGGGGGCTGTACACCCAGCGCAAGCCCGGGATCGACGGCGGCAAGACCGCGGTGCTGGAGCCGGAGGAGCTGGACGACGAGTACTTCATGCTGCGCGTCCGCATCGACGGCGGAGCGCTGACCACGGCGCAGCTGCGGGTGATCGGCGAGGTCTCGCAGGAGTTCGCGCGCGGCACGGCGGACATCACCGACCGGCAGAACGTCCAGTACCACTGGATCCGGATCGAGGACGTGCCCGAGATCTGGAACCGGCTGGAGAGCGTCGGCCTGTCCACCGTCACCGCCTGCGGTGACACCCCGCGCGTGATGATCGGCTCCCCGGTGGCGGGCATCGCCGAGGACGAGATCATCGACGCCACGCCGGCACTGGAGGAGATGAAGCGCCGCGTCCTGAACAACAAGGCGTACTCCAACCTCCCCCGCAAGTTCAAGACGGCCATCTCGGGTTCGCCGCTGCTGGACGTCGTGCACGAGATCAACGACGTCGCGTTCGTCGGCGTGCGCCACCCGCAGCACGGTCCGGGCTTCGACGTCTGGGTCGGCGGCGGTCTGTCCACCAACCCCAAACTGGGCGTGCGGCTCGGCGCCTGGGTGCCGATCGACGAGGTCCCGGACGTCTACGAGGGCGTCATCTCGATCTTCCGCGACTACGGCTACCGCCGGCTGCGCAACCGGGCCCGGCTGAAGTTCCTCGTCGCCGACTGGGGCGCGGAGAAGTTCCGGCAGGTGCTGGAGGACGAGTACCTCAAGCGCAAGCTGACCGACGGTCCCGCGCCCGAGCAGCCGGTGCGGCAGTGGCGCGACCACATCGGTGTGCACCGGCAGAAGGACGGCCGCTTCTACGTCGGTTTCGCGCCGCGCGTCGGCCGGGTCGACGGCGCCACGCTGACGAAGATCGCCGACCTTGCGGAGGCGCACGGCTCCAGCCGGGTCCGCACCACCGTCGAGCAGAAGATGATCATCCTCGACGTCGAGCAGGACAAGGTCGACTCGCTGGTGGAGGGCCTGGAGGCGCTGGACCTCACCGCGCGGCCGTCCTCCTTCCGGCGCGGCACCATGGCCTGCACCGGCATCGAGTTCTGCAAGCTCGCCATCGTGGAGACCAAGCAGCGCGGCTCGCAGCTGATCGACGAGCTGGAGCGCCGCCTGCCGGACTTCGGCGAGCCGATCACCATCAACCTCAACGGCTGCCCGAACGCCTGCGCCCGTATCCAGGTCGCGGACATCGGCCTCAAGGGCCAGCTGGTCCTGAACGACCGGGGCGAGCAGGTCGAGGGCTACCAGGTGCACCTGGGCGGCGCGCTCGGCCTCCAGGCCGGCTTCGGCCGCAAGGTGCGCGGCCTGAAGGTGACGGCGGAGGAACTTCCGGACTACATCGAGCGCGTCCTCAAGCGCTTCCAGGCCGAACGCGAGGACGGCGAGCGGTTCGCCGCCTGGGCGGCCCGCGCCTCCGAGGAGGCACTGTCGTGAGCGAGCGCGCAGCCCCCTTCTACTGCCCCTATTGCGGCGACGAGGACCTGCGCCCCGGCGAACAGGGTCACGGCGCCTGGGAGTGCGTGGGGTGCAACCGCGCATTCCAGTTGAGGTTCCTCGGGCTGCTGGCCCGGGGGCTCCAGTCCGACTCCACGGGAGGGGACGGAATATGACGGCAGCTCAGGAAGAGCGCACGGCCGAGGAGCTGAAGGAGCTCGCCGAGCGGGCGGGCCGCGAACTGGAGGACGCCTCCGCGCCGGAGATCCTCCAGTGGGCCGTGAAGACCTTCGGCAAGCGCTTCTGCGTGACCTCCTCGATGGAGGACGCGGTCGTCGCCCACCTCGCGTCCCGCGCGATGCCCGGCGTCGACGTGGTGTTCCTCGACACCGGCTACCACTTCCCGGAGACCATCGGCACCCGGGACGCGGTCGAGGCCGTGATGGACGTCAACGTCATCACGCTCACCCCGCGCCAGACGGTCGCCGAGCAGGACGCCGAGTACGGCCCGAAGCTGCACGACCGCGATCCCGACCTGTGCTGCAGGCTGCGCAAGGTCCAGCCGCTGGAGGAGGGCCTGAAGGGCTACCTCGCCTGGGCGACCGGCCTGCGCCGCGACGAGTCCCCGACCCGGGCGAACACCCCGGTCGTCGGCTGGGACGCCAAGCGGCAAAAGGTCAAGGTCTCCCCCATCGCCCGCTGGACGCAGGACGACGTGGACGCCTACGTCGCCGAGCACGGCGTCCTGACCAACCCCCTGCTGATGGACGGTTACGCCTCCGTCGGCTGCGCGCCCTGCACCCGCCGGGTGCTCGAGGGCGAGGACGCGCGCGCCGGCCGCTGGGCGGGCCGGGCCAAGACCGAGTGCGGGCTGCACACATGACGGCCACAGGCACGCATACGGAGCCCACAGGTCCCGCTGTTACTTCTGTCAGCCATGCGACCACTGCGATCCAGGAGAACCACGTGACGACCGGAGCCACCGTCTGGCTCACGGGTCTGCCGAGCGCCGGCAAGACCACCATCGCCCACGAGCTGGCCGGACGGCTCCGCGAGGAGGGCCGCCGCGTCGAGGTGCTCGACGGCGACGAGATCCGCGAGTTCCTCTCGGCGGGCCTCGGCTTCAGCCGCGAGGACCGGCACACCAACGTGCAGCGCATCGGTTTCGTCGCCGAGCTGCTCGCCCGCCACGGCGTCACGGCCCTGGTCCCGGTGATCGCGCCCTACGCCGACAGCCGCGACGCGGTGCGCAAGCGGCACCAGGAGCACGGCACGCCGTATCTGGAGGTGCACGTGGCGACGCCGGTGGAGGTGTGCTCGGTGCGCGATGTGAAGGGGCTGTACGCCAAGCAGGCGGCGGGCGAGCTGACCGGGCTCACCGGCGTCGACGACCCGTACGAGGAGCCCGAGGCGCCCGATCTGCGCATCGAGTCCCAGAACCAGACCGTGCAGGAGTCCGCGGCGTCGGTGTACGCCCTGCTCAGCGAAAGGGGACTGGCATGACCGGCACGACCGGCACCGTGGCCGCCGTCACCGGGGAGACCGGCAGCCCGTACGCGCTCTCCCACCTGGACGCCCTCGAATCCGAGGCGGTGCACATCTTCCGCGAGGTGGCGGGCGAGTTCGAGAACCCGGTGATCCTCTTCTCCGGCGGCAAGGACTCCATCGTCATGCTGCACCTGGCGCTGAAGGCGTTCACCCCCGCGCCGGTGCCGTTCGCGCTGCTGCACGTGGACACCGGGCACAACTTCCCCGAGGTCCTGGCCTACCGGGACCGCACGGTGGCCCGGTACGGGCTGCGGCTGCACGTGGCCTCGGTGCAGGACTACATCGACCGGGGCGTGCTCAAGGAGCGCCCGGACGGCACCCGCAACCCGCTGCAGACCCTCCCCCTGACGGAGAAGATCCAGAGCGAGAAGTTCGACGCGGTCTTCGGCGGCGGGCGCCGCGACGAGGAGAAGGCGCGGGCCAAGGAGCGGGTGTTCTCCCTGCGGGACGAGTTCTCGCAGTGGGACCCGCGCCGCCAGCGCCCCGAGCTGTGGAACCTGTACAACGGCCGGCACGCGCCCGGCGAGCACGTCCGCGTCTTCCCGCTCAGCAACTGGACCGAGCTGGACGTGTGGCAGTACATCGCCCGCGAGGGCATCGAGCTGCCGGAGATCTACTACGCGCACGAGCGCGAGGTGTTCGCCCGGGACGGCATGTGGCTGACCGCCGGCGAGTGGGGCGGCCCCAGGGACGGTGAGACCGTCGAGAAGCGGCTGGTGCGCTACCGGACCGTCGGTGACATGTCCTGCACCGGGGCCGTCGACTCCGACGCCGACACCATCGAGAAGGTGATCGCCGAGATCGCCGCCTCCCGGCTGACCGAGCGCGGCGCCACCCGCGCCGACGACAAGCTCTCCGAGGCCGCGATGGAAGACCGCAAGCGCGAGGGGTACTTCTAGAGATGAGCACGATCACGACCGAGGAGCTCTCGGCCACCACCCTGCTGCGGTTCGCCACCGCCGGATCCGTCGACGACGGCAAGTCCACCCTCGTCGGGCGGCTGCTGCACGACTCCAAGTCGGTCCTCGCCGACCAGCTGGAGGCCGTGGAGCGCGCCTCGGCGAGCCGGGGCCAGGAGGGCCCGGACCTCGCGCTGCTCACCGACGGCCTGCGCGCCGAGCGCGAGCAGGGCATCACCATCGACGTGGCCTACCGCTACTTCGCCACCCCCCGGCGCCGGTTCATCCTCGCCGACACCCCGGGCCACGTGCAGTACACGCGGAACATGGTCACCGGCGCCTCCACCGCCGAGCTGACGGTGATCCTGGTCGACGCCCGCAACGGCGTCGTCGAGCAGACCCGCCGCCACGCCGCCATCGCCGCGCTGCTGCGCGTGCCGCACGTCGTCCTCGCCGTCAACAAGATGGACCTGGTCGGCTACGAGGAGAAGGCGTTCGCGGCCATAGCCGAGGAGTTCACGGCGTACGCGACCGAGCTCGGCGTCCCCGAGGTCACCGCCATCCCGATCTCGGCGCTGGTCGGCGACAACGTGGTGGAGCCGTCCGCGCACATGGACTGGTACGGCGGCCCGACGGTGCTGGAGCACCTGGAGACGGTCCCGGTCAGCCACGACCTGGCGCACTGCCACGCCCGTCTGCCCGTGCAGTACGTGATCCGCCCCCAGACCGCCGAGCACCCCGACTACCGGGGCTACGCCGGCCAGATCGCCGCCGGTTCCTTCCGCGTCGGCGAGGAGGTCACCGTCCTGCCGTCGGGCCGGACGACGACGGTGACCGGCATCGACCTGCTGGGCGAGCCGGTCGACGTCGCCTGGACACCGCAGTCGGTGACCCTGCTGCTCGCGGACGACATCGACATCTCCCGCGGCGACCTGATCGTGCCCAGCCAGGACGCCCCGGCGACCACGCAGGACGTCGAGGCGACCGTGTGCCACGTCGCCGACGCCCCGCTCACCGTCGGCCACCGGGTGCTGCTCAAGCACGGCACCCGCACGGTCAAGGCGATCGTGAAGGACATCCCGTCCCGGCTGACGCTGGACGACCTGTCCCTGCACCCGCACCCGGGCCGGCTGGCGGCCAACGACATCGGCCGGGTGAGGATCCGCACCGCCGAGCCGCTGCCGCTCGACTCCTACGCCGCCTCCCGGCGCACCGGATCGTTCATCCTGATCGACCCGAGCGACGGCACCACGCTCACCGCGGGCATGGTCGGCGAGTCCTTCGCGGCCCCCGAGCCGGTCCGGGACGCGGACGACGACGGGTGGGACTTCTGAGCATGCGCTCCCCCGACTTCTACTCCACGTTCGCCAAGGAGGGCGGCCGCGTCGGCAGCGGCGCCCTCGGCAGCGGGCAGGGCGGAGTGGCGCGATGTGGACGGTGACGTACGCGCACTGCCCGCGCGCCCGTACCGCACGTCCGCACAGCCGAAGACCCGCCGATCTCCCGGCCACGGCCTGACCCCGCGACGGGGACCGTGACCGCCGGGCCAACGAGAGGAACGCCTCCCGTGCCTGCCATCCCCGCCCTGCGCCGCAGCCTCGCGGTGATCGCCTCCCTGCCCCTGCTCGCCCTCGCCGCCTGCGGATACGGCTCCCAGGCCAAGGAGGACGGCACCGCCCAGGTCGCCGCCGGGGCGAAGAAGACCGACGGGCTGGACTCCGTCAGGATCGGCTACTTCGGCAACATCACCCACGCGACCGCGCTGGTGGGCAACCGGAAGGGCTTCTTCCAGAAGGCGCTGGGCGCCACCGAGGCGCGGTACGCGGTCTTCAACGCCGGGCCGTCGGAGATCGAGGCGCTCAACTCCGGCTCCCTCGACATCGGCTGGATCGGCCCGTCCCCGGCCGTCAACGGCTACACCAAGTCGAACGGCAGGAACCTGCGGATCATCGGCGGTTCGGCCTCGGGCGGGGTGAAGCTGGTGGTGAACCCGGAGAAGATCAAGTCGCTGAAGGACGTCGAGGGCAAGCGGATCGCGACCCCGCAGCTGGGCAACACACAGGACGTGGCGTTCCTCAACTGGGCCGCCGAGCAGGGCTGGAAGGTCGACGCCCAGAGCGGCAAGGGCGACGTCACCGTCGTCCGCAGCGACAACAAGGTCACCCCGGACGCCTACAAGGCGGGCTCCGTCGACGGTGCCTGGGTGCCCGAGCCCACCGCGTCCAAGCTGGTCGCCGAGGGCGGCAAGGTGCTCCTGGACGAGGCGAGCCTGTGGCCGGACGGGAAGTTCGTCATCACGAACATCGTCGTGTCGCAGTCGTTCCTCAAGGAGCACCCCGAGGCCGTCGAGGCCGTGCTGAGGGCGTCGGTCGAGACCAACGAGTGGATCAAGGCCAACCCGGAGGAGGCCAAGGCCGCGGCCAACGAGCAGCTGGCCGCCGACACCGGCAAGGCGCTGCCCGCCGAGGTCCTGGACCCGGCGTGGGAGTCGATCCAGGTCACCGACGACCCGCTGGCCGCCACCCTCGACGCCCAGGCCGGGCACGCGGTGAGGGCGGGCCTGCTGGAGAAGCCCGATCTCCAGGGCATCTACGACCTCACGCTGCTCAACAAGGTGCTCGAGGCGGCGGGGCGGCCCGCGGTCGACGACGCCGGCCTCGGTGTGAAGTAAGCCCGGACCCCGACCCGTACCCAGGAGGTGACGACCATGGCCACGACCCTCGCCAAGGCCGCCGACGGCACCGAGGCGGCGACCTGCGCCGCCCGGATCGAGCACGTCTCGAAGTCGTTCGCCGGCCCCGCCGGACGGCAGCTCGTACTGGACGACATCAGCCTCGATGTCGCGCCCGGCGAGTTCGTCACCCTCCTGGGGGCCTCCGGTTGCGGCAAGTCCACCCTGCTGAACCTGGTGGCGGGCCTGGACAAGCCCAGCGCCGGCAGCATCACGACCGACGGCCGCCCGGCGCTGATGTTCCAGGAGCACGCCCTGTTCCCGTGGCTGACCGCGGGCAAGAACATCGAACTCGCCCTGAAGCTGCGGGGCGTGCCGAAGACCGAGCGGCGCGGCAAGGCCGAGGAGCTCCTCGAACTCGTCCGGCTGGGCGGCGCGTACGGCAAGCGGGTGCACGAACTGTCGGGCGGCATGCGCCAGCGGGTGGCGATGGCGCGGGCGCTCGCGCAGGAGAGCAGGCTCCTGCTGATGGACGAGCCGTTCGCGGCGCTGGACGCCATCACGCGGGACGTGCTGCACGACGAGCTGACCCGGATCTGGCGCGAGACGGGGCTGTCCGTGCTGTTCGTCACGCACAACGTGCGCGAGGCCGTCCGCCTCGCCCAGCGCGTGGTGCTGCTGTCCTCCCGTCCCGGGCGCATCGCGCGCGAGTGGACGGTCGGCATCCCGCATCCGCGCCGCATCGAGGACACCGCCGTGGCGGAGCTGTCCGTCGAGATCACCGAAGAACTGCGTGGGGAGATCCGCCGCCATGGCCAGCACTGACACGACGACGACCGCCGCCAAGGACGGCGGCGACCTCGCCGGCCTGGAGGCGGGCCTGGACGCGCTGGAGACCGTCCAGCAGGGCCGCAAACCCTTCCGGCAGACGTTCACGGAGAAGATCCTGCCGCCGGTGCTCGCGGTGGTGCTGGTGCTGGCGATGTGGCAGGCGCTGGTCTCCTTCGGGATCGTCGACGATCCGACGAAGCTGCCCGCCCCGGCCGACGTGTGGAACGTGGTCCGGGACGCCTGGCTCCAGGGCGAGCTGCTCGGTTACATCTGGACCAGCGTCTCGCGCGGCCTGCTCGGCTTCTGCTTCGCCCTGCTGATCGGCACCCCGCTGGGCCTGCTGGTGGCGCGGGTGAAGTTCGTGCGCGCGGCCATCGGTCCGATCCTTTCCGGCCTGCAGTCCCTCCCCTCGGTGGCGTGGGTGCCGCCGGCCGTGATCTGGCTCGGCCTGAACAACTCGATGATGTACGCCGTGATCCTGCTCGGCGCGGTCCCCTCCATTGCCAACGGCCTGGTCTCCGGCGTCGACCAGGTGTCCCCGCTCTTCCTGCGCGCGGGCCGCACCCTGGGCGCGACGGGCCTGAAGGGCACCTGGCACATCGTGCTGCCGGCCGCGCTTCCCGGCTATGTGGCGGGTCTGAAACAGGGCTGGGCGTTCTCCTGGCGCTCCCTGATGGCCGCGGAGATCATCGCGTCCTTCCCCGACCTCGGTGTCGGCCTGGGCCAGCTGCTGGAGAACGGCCGCAACGCCAGCGACATGGCCATGGTGTTCGAGGCCATCCTGCTCATCCTGATCGTCGGCATCGCCATCGACCTGCTGATCTTCAGCCCGCTGGAGCGGTGGGTGCTGCGCAGCCGCGGTCTGCTGGTACGGAACTGAGGCCCGTCATGCCCTCTCCGGTCCTGCTCGTCATCGCCCACGGCAGCCGCGACGCGCGGCACGCCGCGACCGTGCACGCCCTGGTGCGCCGGGTGCGGTCGCTGCGGCCGGGCCTGCGCGTGGAGACCGGGTTCCTCGACTTCAACGTCCCCTCGGTGCCGGGGGTGCTGGAGTCCCTGGCGGCGCAGGGCGTGCGGGACGTCGTCGCCCTGCCGCTGCTGCTGACCCGCGCCTTCCACGCCAAGGCGGACATCCCCGCCGTCCTCGCCCAGGCGCCGTCCCGGCTGCGCGTGCGGCAGGCCGAGGTGCTCGGCCCCTCCCCGCTGTTGACGGCGGCGCTGGAGCGGCGCCTGTACGAGGCGGGTCTGACGCCCGCCGACAAGTCCTCGACCGGGGTCGTCCTGGCCTCGGCGGGGTCCACCGACCCGGAGGCGATCGCAGTGATCGCAGCAATCGCGCGGGAGTGGCGGCACACCGGTTGGTGCGCCGTGCGGCCTGCGTTCGCCTCCGCATCCCTTCCCCGCACGGAGGACGCGGTGCGCGAGCTGCGCGCACTGGGCTGCCCGCGGGTGGCGGTCGCCCCGTACGTCCTGGCGCCCGGCTTCCTGCCGGACCGGATCGCCCGGGGCGCGGCCGGGGCGGACGTCCTCGCCGACGTCCTCGGTCCCGCGCCGGAGGTGGCGCGGCTGCTGCTGGAGCGGTACGACGAGGCCCGGGTGCCGGTGCGGGCGGTGGTGGGGGCCTGACGCCGGGCTCAGGCGCGGGTCAGCTCCACCAGTTTCAGGACGGTGTTCCAGTTGCGGGTGGTGGCGATCACGCCCTTGTTCACCCGGGGCCTGGAGAGGGCCTCGGCCAGCTTGGAGCGGCCCAGGCCGTCCGGCGCGTACAGGTACAGCGCGCGGTCGCCGAGCCGGAACTCCTCGGGGAGGTGGGCGGCTTGGTCGATGCCGGCGAAGCGCTCGGGGCCGACCGGCGCGGAGAAGTAGGTGACGTGGAGCTGTTTGGCCTCCAGTTCGGCGGCCGGGAACGGGCACGCCTCGGCGACGGCCTCCAGGTAGGCGTGGTCGCGCACGATCACGTCGACGGGGAAGCCGAAGCGTTCCCCGATGGCCGACGTGAGCTCGGCGGCCAGTGACTCCTCGTCGCCGCGTCCGGACGTGAACACGGCCTGGCCGCTCTGCAGGTGGGTGCGTACTCCGGTGTGGCCGAGCTCGGCCAGCAGCGCGCGCAGGTCGGCCATCGGGAGTCTCCTGCTGCCGCCCACGTTGATCCCGCGCAGCAGCGCCGCGTACGTCGTCGTCATCCGCCCAGCTTAGGGCGGCCGTCCTCCCCGGTCGCCGCGTTCGCGGACGCTGTCCGCGCGGTCCGCGAGGCGGGCGGGCACCGGCGGCGGGGTGAGCGGCCGGCGGGCCGCACCTCGTCCCGCTTCCCGTGCCGCGCGAGGGTCTGCCGGTTCCCGGGGAACCGGCAGACCCGGTCGTGGTCCCCGCCCGGACGCACGCGCCCCGCCCGGGACCGATCGGGGACGGAGCGGACCAGGGGCGGGACCGGTCAAGGGCGGAGTGCCCCCACGCTCACGCCCCCTCCTCCCGGCTCGCGCCGCGGCTCGACGCGAGCTCCGCCTCGATGAGGTCGGCCGCCCGCCGCGTGCCGCCCTCCCGCGCCATCCCGGCCTGGACCTCCTTCAGCTTCCGGGCCACCTCCGGGTCGTCGACGAGCCGGAGGGCCGCCGTGCGCAGCGCCTCGGCGGTCGCCTCCTCGGCGGGAAGGTGCCGGGCCACGCCGAGCTCCTGGAGCATGTCGGCGTTGCCGAACTGGTCCACGGCCTGCGGCACGGCGATCATCGGGGTGGCGGTGGCCAGGCCCTCCTGGCTGCCGCCCGCGCCGGCGTGGGTGACGAACAGGTCGGCCTGCCTCAGGACGGCGAGCTGGGGCACCCAGGAGTGCACCTCCACGTTGCCCGGTACGACCCCGAGGTCGGCGGGGTCGACGTGCCGGCCGATCTGGAGCACCACGTGCCAGCCCGGCAGGTCGCCGAACGCCTTCAGGCACCGGCGGTAGAACTCCGGCTGCTTGGTGAAGGCGGAGCCGAGCGAGACGAGGACCACCTTCTCGGCGCCGGCGGGGCGCTGCCAGCTCCCCTCGGCGGCGCGGTCGCCCTGGCAGGCGCCGACGAAGGTGTACACGCTCTCGTCGACCCGGTCGGCGTGCGGCTGGAGCACTTTCGGGATCAGCACCAGGGAACGGGCCGGGCGGCCGACGAACGCGTCGGGGTCCTCGGTGATGCCGTTCTCCTCCAGCCAGCTCCGGAAGCGGGCGTAGTAGGCCCGTCCGCGCTCGGTTCTCCTCGGCTCCTCCCACATCGGCTCGGCGACCTCCTCCTCGTAGCCCTCCCAGGCGACGAGGTTCGGCGAGAGGGAGACCGCGGGCACGCCCCAGCGGTGGGCGAGGACGCGGGCCGGGTACGAGGTGATGTCGTGCAGCACGAGGTCCGGCTCGTCCCCGCGGTAGGCCTCGATCAGCTGCGGGAGCGCCTGGATCGCGTCGTCGAGGAACGGCTCGACGTTGTCCAGCAGCGTGGACCCCCAGGCTTCGGGGTCGGCGTCGGGGCCGGGCAGCGCGGAGTTCCAGGGTTTCGGTTCGGCTCCGGTGGCGGCGACCTTCTCCGCGAAGACCGGCGGGATCGCGTACGTCACCCGGTGTCCCCGCGCCACGAGCTCGCGGATCACCTCCAGGCTCGGGTTCACGTGGCCGTGCGCGGCGATGGAGAACATGGCGATGTGGGCGGGGTTCGTCATGCCCGCACCGTAACCGAGACGATACGTCTCGTGCAATCGGTTTGTCCTCCGGTGGTGTCCGGCGCCCTCGCATCCCTCAGCGCTGGTAGCGGGCGAGCACCAGGTTGCCGTCCTCCTCCAGCCGCTCGCGCAGTTCCCGAAGTCCGATCGCGCCGCTGTAGTACTCCTGGAACGCGGGGGTCGCGACCTTGTCCTTCCACTCGGGATAGCCCCGCACCGACTGCGCGGGCGCCGGGCGGAGGTGGCCGGCGAGGGCCGTTCCGATGGCCCAGCCGTGCTTTTCGGTGCGCAGGGCGGGGTCCTTCAGCGCCTGGGTACCGGTGGGCAGCATCCAGTCCCCGAGGGCGAGGCGCACCATGTTCGGCGGGCGCAGCAGGAAGTCGAGGAAGGCGACGGCCTCCTCCTTGTGCGGGCTGTCCTCGGCGATGGACAGCGTCTGCGGGCTGACGCCCTGGGTGAGCCCGCCGGCGCCGGCCGGCGCGGGCAGCACCCGCCACCCGAAGCCCTCCGGCGCCTGCTGCGCGATCTGCTGGCGGTAGGAGAACCCGAGCGGCACCATCGCGTACCGGCCGGCGAAGAAGCCGGGCAGGGTGTCGGAGCCGCCGCTGCCCAGGGTCGAGGCGGGTGCGCTGCGGTCGGTGTTGACCTGGTCGTGGACGGTGCGCGGCACCACCTGGTCGGCCGCCTCGAACCGGACGGTGACCTTGCCGTCCGCGCCGCGGTGGAACAACTGCCCGCCGGTGGTGAGGGCCAGGTTGAGCGTGGCGGACACGGGTTCCCTCAGCGGCCAGGCCACGCCGTACTTCCCGTCGCCGCTCAGCCGCTCGGTCACCTGCCGGAACTCCTCCCAGCTCCACGGCCGCCCGGGGGTCGGGATCCGGACGCCCGACTCCCTCAGCCAGGCCGCGTTGGCGATCAGCACCCGGGGCTCCTGGAGGAACGGCACGCCGTAGACGCCGTCGCCGAAGGTGACGGCGTCCCAGCTGTGCCGGGGGATGTCCGCCCTCAGCCGCTCGGGCAGCAGACCGGTCAGGTCGGCGAGGTGACCGCCGTGGGCGAAGTCGGCGAGGTCGTCGGAGGCGTCGTGGATGACGTCGGGCGCCTCGCCGCCCTCGAAGGAGGTGAGCAGCTGGTCGTGGACGCTGTCCCAGCTCCCCTGGACGTACTCGACCCGGATGTCCGGGTGGGCCGCGTTCCACTCCCGCACCAGTTCCCTGGTGGCCGCCACCGACTCCCGCTGCCAGGCCAGGGACTGGAAGCGGAGGGTGATCCGGCCGTCGTCCCGGGTGCCGCCGAAGGAGCAGCCCGCGAGGAGGAGCAGCAGGACGGCGACGGCCGCCGCGGGGATCCTCGTCCGCATCAGCCCTTCACCGCCCCGGCGAGCACGCCGCCCGTGATCCGCCGCTGGACGAGCGCGAAGACGGCCAGGGAGGGCAGCGTCGCCAGCGAGGCCGCCGCCGCCAGCGGGCCGAGGTCGGCGACGCCCTCCGCGCCGATGAAGTGGGTGAGCACCACCGGCAGGGTCTGCTTCTCCGGTGTCTTCAGCAGCACCAGCGCGAAGAAGAACTCGTTCCAGGCGGTGACGAACGCGAACAGCGCCGTCGCCGCGATCCCGGGCGCGAGCAGCGGCGCCGTCACCGACACCAGCGTGCGCGCCCGCCCGGCCCCGTCGACCGCCGCCGCCTCCTCCAGCTCCACCGGCACGGCCCGCACGTACCCGGCGAGCATCCACAACGCGAACGGCAGGGACCACACCACGTACACCGCCACCAGCCCCGGCACGGAGTCGATCAGCCGCAGCTCCTTCAGCACCAGGAAGAGCGGGATGATCAGCAGGACGAACGGGAAGGCCTGGCTGACCACCACCCACCCGGTGGCCGCCTTGGTGAGCCTGCCGCGGTACCGGGCCATGACGTACGCCATCGGCGTGGCGATCAGTACGGTGATCACCGCCGCCCCGAGAGCGGTGGCCAGGGAGGTAAACGCGGCCCGGAGCAGGGGTTGTTCGTCGAGGGCCTGCCGGAAGTTGGCGAGGGTGGGGTCCCGCGGGATCCAGGTGGGGTGCGGACTCGCCAGTTCGCGCGGCGGTTTGAACGCCGTGGACAGCAGCCACAGGAACGGGAAGGCGAGGAAGACGAGGTACGCCAGCAGGGCCGCGTACCGGCCCGCGCGGGCCGCGGCGGAGGACCTCACGCGTCCTCACCTCCCCTCAGGCGGCCGGCGAGGAAGACGGCCAGCAGAATCGAGATCACGGCGACCATGACGCATCCCATCGCCGCCGCGTAGCCGAACTGGCCGTAGCGGAAGGCTTCTTCGTAGGCGAACAGCATGGGCAGGCGGGTCCGTCCGCCGGGGCCCCCGCTGGTCAGCACGTAGACCAGGGCGAAGGCGTTGAAGTTCCAGATCAGGTTGAGCGCGGTGATGGCCAGCGCGACCGGTTTCAGGGCGGGCCAGGTGACGGTGCGAAAGCGGCGCCAGGCGCCGGCGCCGTCGACGGCGGCGGCCTCGTGCAGCTCGCGCGGGGTGTTCTGCAGACCGGCGAGCAGCGCGACGGTCGTCTGCGGCATGCCCGCCCAGACGCCGACGACGATCACGGCGGGCAGGGCGGTCGCCAGGCCGCTGAGCCAGTCCCGGCCGCCGCCGAGACCGAGATCGCGCAGGGTCTCGTTGAGGATGCCGGCGTCCGGGCTGTAGACCAGCCGCCACATGATGCCGACGACGACCTCGGGCATGGCCCAGGGGACGATCGCCAGGGCGCGGGCCAGCCGGCGCAGCCGCAGGTCCCGGTCGAGCAGCAGGGCGAGGCCGAGCGCGAGCAGGAACTGCGGGACGGTCACCCCGACGGCCCACACCAGCCCGATCCGGAACGACTCCCAGAACAGCGTGTCGTGGAGCAGGTCCCGGAAGTTGAGGCCGCCGATCCACCGCGTGGGCTCCGTCCGGCCCGACTGGGCGTCGGTGAACGCCAGCAGGATGCCGTGGAGCAGCGGCCCGACGCTGAGCACCAGGATGGGGAGCAGGGCGGGCAGCACCAGGAACCACGCGCCGTGGCCGGCGGGCCGCCGCGGCCGGCCGGTGCCGGGCGCGCGGCGCGCCGGTCCCCTCGCCTCGGTCGCCGGTCTCACGTGATCAGCCCCTTCCCGCGGCGCGGACGGCCTGGTCATGGTCGTGAAGGGGCGGTGCCCCGTCAAGGCACCGCGCGCACCGTCCCACCTGTGCCGATGCGACACTGGCCGACGGACTGCGCGAACCCGGCGAAGGCCGGTCCCCCCACGCCGGGACCGCCCCGGACGTCGGGAGACGGCCGCAGACGTACGCGTGCGCGTACACGACGGAGCGACGGACACGGAGGCGGACGATGGACGAGGCACGGGCGCGGGACGTACTGGCCGCGGCGGGGGTGCTGCCCGGCGCGGCACGGGACGCGCGGCTGCTCGCCCTGGGCGAGAACGCGGTGTTCGCCGCCGGTGACCTGGTCGTCAAGGTGGGCCGCGACGCCGAACTCCTCGACCGGGCGCGCCGGGAGCTGGACATCGCGGTGTGGCTGGAGGAGGCGGGCGTGCCGGCGGTGCGGGCGGCGGAGCCGAGGGCACTGCTGGCCGAGGGGCACCCGGTGACCGTGTGGCACCGGCTGCCCGCACCGGTGCGGGCAGCCGAGCCGCGCGACCTGGCCGAGCTGCTGCGGATCGTGCACGCGCTGCCCTCCCCTTCCTTCGGTCTGCCGCCCCGCGACCTGCTGGGCGGCGTGGAACGCTGGCTGCGCCTGGCGGGCGACGCGATCGACCCCGCGGACGCGGCGTATCTGCGCGAGCGCCGTGACGGCTTCGCCTCGGCCGCCGCCGCGCTCACCCCGCAGCTGCCGCCGGGACCGATCCACGGCGACGCGCTGCCCCGCAATGTGCACGTCGGACCCGACGGGCCGGTCCTGGTCGACCTGGAGACCTTCTCCTCGGACCTGCGCGAGCACGACCTGGTGGTCATGGCCCTCTCCCGGGACCGCTACGGCCTCCCGGCCGAGGCGTACGACTCCTTCACCGCCGCCTACGGCTGGGACGTGCGGGAGTGGGAGGGGTGCGACGTGCTGCGGGGCGCCCGTGAGACGGCCAGCTGCGCGTGGGTGGCGCAGCACGCTCCCGGCAACCCCCGGGCGCTGGCCGAGTTCCGGCGCCGGGTGGCGTCGCTGCGGGACGGGGACGCCGCGGTGCGCTGGTATCCGTTCTGACGCCCCTCGGTCTGCGGTCCTCCACGCGCCGGCGCCGGCGGGGCGGCGCACGGGGAGGGGAGCGAGGGAGCGCCCGGCCTCAGACCCGTTCCCGTGCCGGCTCCCGCAGCGGCCACGTGCCGTCCACCACGGCGCCCGTATCGCCCTTGCGGCGCAGGAAGTCCTGGAAGTCCGCCGCCCACTCGGCGTACCACTCGATCTGCCGGCGGTGCAGCTGCGCCGGGCCGAGGGCCGCGACCTCGGGGTGGCGGGCGGCTATCGCGCAGGCCAGCCGGGCCGCGGCGAGGGCGTCGGCCGTGGCGTCGTGGGCGGTGCCGAGCGTGACGCCGTACTCGGCGCAGACCGCCTCCAGGTTGCGCTTGCCGCGGCGGTAGCGGTCGACGGCGCGGTCGATCGTGTACGGGTCGATGACGGGGCCCGGATCGCGGCCGCCCAGCCGGTCGCGCAGGGACGGCAGTCCGTGGCGCCGCAGTTCGGCGGAGAGCAGGGTCAGGTCGAAGGCCGCGTTGTAGGCGACCACCGGGACGCCCGCCCGCCAGTGGTCCACGAGGGCGCCGGCGACGGCGTCGGTCACCTGCCCGGCCGGCCGGCCCTCGGCCGCCACCCGCTCGTTGCTGATCCCGTGGACCGCGACCGCGTCCGCCGGGATCTCCACGCCCGGATCGGCCAGCCACTCCCGGCGGCCCTGCGGCTCCCCGTCCCTGACCTCGATCACGGCGCCCGTGACGATGCGTGCCTCGTACGGGTCGGTCCCCGTCGTCTCCAGGTCGAAGCCGATCAGCAGCTCCCGGTGCCAGCCCATGCGGCCCCCTTCTCGGTGGTGCGTTCCCCCGGTGGTTCCCACCTTCGCACGCGCCACTGACAATCCGGGGAGCCCCTGACGCCCGGACCGCGCTCAGGCCCTGCCCGGCCGCGTTCGCCCAAGGCCCCCGCAGGGGGTCATTCACGACACGGGCCGCGAATCCGCCCACATCAGCTCGAACTCCTCGCGATAGGTGGGGAAGAGTCCGCCTTCGTCGACATGGTCCGACTTGACCAGTCTGCTCCCGTTGCGCAGGACGAGGACGGGAGCCTCCATGCCCCGCGTCCGGCGCAGATAGGACTGCACGACCGCGATGCCGTCCGCGCCGTCGCCGTCGACGAGGTAAGCCGTGAAGCGGGGCGTCTCGTCGAAGACCTGGATCTCGAAGGCCCCCGGGTCGCGCAGGCGGGAGCGCACCCGGCGCATGTGCAGGATGTTCGTCTCCACCGCGCGGCTCAGCTCTCCGCGCTTGATGCCCAGTTCGCGCTCGCGCCGCTTGACCGAGCTGGAGGCCGGGTTCAGGAACAGCAGCCGCACCCGGCAGCCGGACTCGGCCAGCCGCACCAGGCGCCGCCCGGAGAAGTTCTGCACCAGCAGGTTGAGGCCGGTGCCGATGGCGTCGAGGCGGCGGGCGCCGCCGAAGATGTCCTCGGCGGGGAACTGGCGCAGCAGCCGTACCCGGTCCGGGTGGACCGCCACCACGTCGGCGTACCGGTCGCCGACCAGGTCCTCCACCGCGTCGACGGGCAGCCGCCGCGCCGAGGGGACGTCGCCGCCCGCGCCGAGGATCTCCAGCAGCCGGGCCGAGGCCCGCTCGGCCTGGTTCAGCACCGCCTCCGACAGCGCCCGGTTGCGGGAGACGACGTTGCGGGTCACCTCCAGCTCGTCGAGGGCGAGTTCCAGGTCCCGCCGCTCGTCGATGTAGGGCTCGAAGCAGGGCCAGTGCTGCACCATCAGCTCCCGCAGCTGCGGGAGCGTCAGGAAGCTGAGGACGTTGTCGTCGGCCGGGTCGAGCAGGTAGCCCTTGCGGCGGCTGACCTCCCGTACGGCGACCGCCCGCTGCACCCATTCCTGTCCGGCGGGCCCGGCCGCGGCCACCACCCACTCGTCGCCGTGGACGGGTTCGTACACGGGCCGCAGCACGGCGGCCACGACCGCGCGCAGCCGCTGCTCCACCAGGTTCAGCCAGATGTAGGCCCGGCCGGCCCGCTGGGCACGGGTGCGCACCTCGTGCCAGGCCTCGGCGTCCCAGTCCAGCTCCGGACCGATCGCACCCGCGTTCACCGGCCGCGCCAGGGACACCGCACCGGGCGGGACGTCCGTGGAGTTCCCCTCGTGACCCTCGTCACCAGGGGGCAGCTCCAGCCCTCCCGAGCCCACCCGCGCACCGCCTTCCGCTCCCCCGGGCACTCCCCGTCTCAACGATCAAGGAAGGGTACTCCGGGAGCGGCGCGCGGTGCAGCCCGATGGACAGGCTTGTCCCCAACTACCGTTTTGCGCCTGTCCATTATGATCACGAAGCTCCCCCGGAGTGAGCGGATTCATAGCGGTGACGGCGCCGGGTACCGCGCCCCCCGTTCCCAGCGGTCCCGGGAGCGCGGACCCGCACCACTGCTTGATCGTCCGGTAAGGGGGGATAAGACCTAGGTGGTTCTCCCACTTCCGCGCAGACTCGGGGCCAAGGCGCCCCCGCCGCCGCCCCCCACCTGAAAGAGTCGTGTCCATGCAGGTCTGGCCTGGAGAGGCATACCCACTCGGCGCCACCTACGACGGCGCCGGCACCAACTTCGCGGTCTTCACGGAGGCCGCCGACCGAGTAGAGCTGTGTCTGCTGCACGACGACGGCTCGGAGACGGCGATCGAGCTGCGCGAGAGCGACGCGTTCGTCCGGCACGCGTACCTCCCGGGCGTGATGCCGGGTCAGCGGTACGGCTACCGCGTGCACGGCCCGTACGCGCCGGAGCGCGGACTGCGCTGCAACAGCGCCAAGCTGCTCCTGGATCCGTACGCGCGTGCGATCAGCGGCTCGATCCAGTGGGGCGAGGAGGTGTACGGCTACCACTTCGACGAGCCCGACCGGCGCAACGACCTGGACTCGGCGCCGCACACCATGTCGTCGGTCGTGGTCAATCCGTACTTCGACTGGGGCGACGACCGGCTCCCCCGCACCGAGTACCACCGCACGGTGATCTACGAGGCCCACGTCAAGGGCCTCACCATGCGCCACCCGGGGCTGCCCGAGGAGCTGCGCGGCACCTATGCCGCGCTCGCCCATCCGGCGATCATCGAACACCTGACCAAGCTGGGGGTCACCGCGCTGGAGCTGATGCCGGTGCACCAGTTCGTCAACGACCACCGCCTGGTGGACATGGGGCTGAACAACTACTGGGGCTACAACACCATCGGCTTCTTCGCCCCGCACAACGCCTACGCCTCCTGGGGCGACCGCGGCCAGCAGGTCCTGGAGTTCAAGTCGGCGGTGAAGGCGCTGCACGAGGCGGGGATCGAGGTGATCCTCGACGTGGTCTACAACCACACCGCCGAGGGCAACCACCTGGGCCCGACGCTGTCCTTCAAGGGCATCGACAACCCGAGCTACTACCGGCTGACGGACGACCCCCGCTACTACATGGACACGACCGGCACGGGGAACTCCCTGCTGATGCGGTCCCCGCACGTGCTCCAGCTGATCATGGACTCGCTGCGGTACTGGGTCACCGAGATGCACGTCGACGGGTTCCGCTTCGACCTCGCGGCCACGCTCGCCCGGCAGTTCCACGAGGTGGACCGGCTGTCGTCGTTCTTCGACCTGGTGCAGCAGGACCCGGTGGTCTCCCAGGTGAAGCTGATCGCCGAGCCGTGGGACGTGGGCGAGGGCGGCTACCAGGTGGGCAACTTCCCGCCGCTGTGGACCGAGTGGAACGGCAAGTACCGGGACACCGTGCGGGACCTGTGGCGGGGCGAGCCGCGGACGCTGGCGGAGTTCGCGTCCCGGCTGACCGGGTCGTCCGACCTGTACCAGGACGACGGCCGGCGTCCGCTCGCGTCGATCAACTTCGTCACCTGCCACGACGGGTTCACCCTGCACGACCTGGTGTCGTACAACCACAAGCACAACGAGGCCAACGGCGAGGACAACCGGGACGGCGAGAGCCACAACCGGTCCTGGAACTGCGGTGTCGAGGGCGACACCGACGACCCGGCCGTGCGGGAGCTGCGGGCGCGGCAGATGCGGAACTTCATCGCCACCCTGCTGCTGTCCCAGGGCGTGCCCATGATCAGCCACGGTGACGAGTTCGCCCGCACCCAGCGGGGCAACAACAACGCCTACTGCCAGGACAACGAGCTGTCCTGGGTGGAGTGGCCCGACGGCGAGGGGCTGCCCGGCGAGCTGCTGGAGTTCACGCGCGCGATGGTGTGGATGCGCAAGGACCACCCGGTCTTCCGCCGCCGGCGCTTCTTCCACGGGCGGTCCGTGGAGGGCACCCGCGACGACCTGTCGGACATCGCCTGGTTCACTCCCGAGGGCCGGGAGATGACCCAGCGGGACTGGACCTCGGCGCAGGCGTCGGCGCTGACGGTGTTCCTCAACGGCAACGCGATCTCCGAGCCGGGCCCGCGCGGGGAGCGCATCACGGACGACTCGTTCCTGCTGATGTTCAACGCCTCGCCGAAGCCGCTGGAGTTCGTCGTCCCGATGGACCACGGCCGGCAGTGGCAGGTGGTGGTCGACACCTCCCGCCCGGACGGCGTACCGCCGGACACGGGCCCGAAGGTGCACGCCGGGGAGCGGCTGACGCTGGTGGACCGGAGTCTGACGGTGCTGCAGCGGCCGGTCTGAGCTCTCGGTTGCCCGCGGGCGTGCCGGCCGGTCCGGCACGCCCGCGGAGGGCGCGTCCGGCGTACGGCGCCGGACGCGCCGCCGGCGCGGCGAGCGCGAGGACGCCGGCGGGGGCGGCCGGGCGCCGGCCGGGCGGTGACCTCCCGGCACGGCTCCGGTGCGCGCTCCCCCCGCTCGCGGCCGGCCCGCGCGGGTACGCCCGTGGAGGGGCCGATGACACGAAAGACGGCCGGGCGGGTACGTAGCTCTGCATGACACCTGAGCGAACCGACCCGGTGGTGCCCGCCGGCCCCGGGGCCTTTGCGCCGGCCGCCGCCCCCACCGCGACGTACCGGCTCCAGCTCCAGCCCGAGTTCCCCTTCGGGGCCGCGGCGGCCGCCGTGCCGTACCTGGCCTCGCTCGGCGTCTCGCACCTGCACCTGTCCCCCGTACTGGAGGCCGTGCCCGGTTCGCCGCACGGGTACGACGTCGTGGACCACGCGCGCGTACGGGAGGAGCTGGGCGGCGAGGAGGGGCTGCGCGCGCTGGCGCGCACCGCGCGGGAGCACGGGCTCGGCCTGGTGGCGGACATCGTCCCCAACCACATGGCGATGTCCCCGCGCCACAACCGCGCCCTGTGGGAGGTGCTGCGCGACGGGCCCGCGTCGCCGTACGCGCGGTGGTTCGACATCGACTGGGAGGCGCAGGGCGGACAGGTGCTGGTGCCGGTGCTCGGCGGGCCGCTGGGCGAGGTGGTCGGCGACCTGCGGGTGGACGGCGACGTGCTGCGCTACCACGAGCACGCCTTCCCGCTGCGGGAGGGCACCGGGGACCTGCCGCTGCCGCAGCTGCTGGACGCGCAGTGGTACCGGCCGGTGTGGTGGCGGCTGGCCCGCACGGAGCTGAACTACCGGCGGTTCTTCAGCATCTCGGAGCTGATCGGGGTGCGGGTGGAGGACCCGGAGGTGTTCGAGGCGACGCACGCCACGATCCTGCGGCTGCTGCGCGAGGGCGTGATCGACGGGCTGCGCGTGGACCACCCCGACGGGCTCGCCGACCCCGACGCCTACCTGCGACGGCTGCACGAGGCGAGCGGCGGCCGGTGGACGGTCGTGGAGAAGATCCTCGCGGACGGGGAGCGCCTGCCCGCGTCGTGGCCGGTGGCGGGCACCACCGGCTACGACGCCCTGCGGCACGTCGACGGGCTCTTCACCGACCCGTCGGGGCACGGGGAGCTCCTCGGCCGGTACCGGCGCTTCGCGGCGCCGCAGGCGGACCGGGGCGGCGACTGGGCGGCGACGGCGCGGCGGGCGGCGTACGAGGTGCTCACGCACGAGCTGGCCACCGAGTGCGACCGGCTGACCCGGGTGGCGCACCGCCTGTGCGCCGCCTCGCCGGATCCCGCGCTGCGCGACCGCGCGCCGTGGGCGCTGCGCACCGCCCTGCGGGAGCTGCTGGTCCGCATGGAGGTCTACCGGCCGTACGCCTCGGTCGACGCGGCGTCGGTCGTCACCGAGGAGGCGGCGCGTCAGGCGCGGGAGGCGTTCGCGGTGCCGGAGGAGGCCGGCGCGGTCGACGTCGTCCGGGACCTGGTGCTGGGGCGGGCCGGGGACGGGCCGGACCACGTGGAGTTCCGGACCCGGTTCGCGCAGACCGCCTCCGCGCTGCGCGCCAAGTCCGTCGAGGACACCGCGTTCTACCGCTACGTGCCGCTGCTGTCGGCGAACGAGGTGGGCGGCGACCCGGGCACGACGGCGGTCTCACCCGAGCGGTTCCACGCCTACTGCGCGCGCGTGCAGCGCGACTGGCCGCTGACCGGCACGGTCGTCTCCACGCACGACACCAAGCGCAGCGCCGACGTGCGGGCGGCCCTGGCCGTGCTCACCGAGGCGCCGCGGCGCTGGGCGGACGTCCTGACGGAGGTCGCCCGCGCCGGTGACGGCGTGCCCGACGCGCAGCTGGCGTGGGCGGCCTGGCAGACGGTGTTCGGACTGGGGCCCGCGGACGCGGAGCGCGTGCGGCAGGCGCTGCTGAAGCACGTGCGCGAGGCGGGGACGCACACCAGCTGGACGGAGCGGGAGCCGTCGTACGAGGAGGCCGTGGAGCGGTTCGTGGCGGCGGGGCCGTGCGGGGCGCCGGGCGAGCGGGTGGCCGCCTTCCGCAAGAGCCTGGAGCCGCACATCCGGGCCAACGTGCTCGGCACGGCCCTGGTCCACCTCACGATGCCGGGCGTGCCGGACCTCTACCAGGGCACCGAGGCCGAGTACCGGGCGCTGGTGGACCCCGACAACCGGCGCCCCGTGGCGTATCCGCCCGCCGACCCCGGTGAGAAGGCGGCGGTGACGCGGGCGGCGCTGCGGCTGCGCGCGCGGCGGCCGGGCGCCTTCGGCGGCACCGCGACGTACGAGCCGCTGGCCGCCGAGGGCCCCGCGGCCGGCCACTGCGTGGCGTTCGCGCGCTCCGGCGAGGTGCTCACGGCCGTGACCCGGCTGTCGCTGCGGCTGGCCCAGGAGGGCGGCTGGCGGGAGACGGTGCTGCCGCTGCCGCCGGGGCGGTGGGCCGACGTGCTCGCCCCGGAGCGCGTGTTCTCGGGGCACGCGCGCGTGGAGGAGCTGTTCGCGCCGCTGCCGGTGGCGCTGCTGGAGCGGGTGGAGGCGGGCGGGGAGCCCGGCTGACCCGGCCCGGGGCCGTCAGCCGGCCGCTGCCCGGAGCCCGTCGCGGACGCCGCTGGGCGGCCGGGGCGGGGCGGCGGCCGGCTGCCCGGGCCAGGTGGCGCGCAGGAGGTCGACGAAGGCCTCGGCGGCGCCGGTGGGCGGGACGCGGGAGAAGACCGCCAGCATCCGCTTCCAGGGCGGGTCGGGCGTCAGGACCACGCAGTCCTCGCCGACCGCGCCGCGCACGACGTACGAGGGCGCGGTGCAGACGCCGACCCCGGCGGCGGCCATCCGCACGGCCGTCGAGGTGTGCTCGGTGTACACGGCGGTGCGGGGGCTGAATCCGGCGCGTTCGCATGCCCAGTCGAGGAAGCGCCGCCCCTCGACGACCGCCTCCATGGCGCAGCGGATCCAGCTGCGGTCGGCGAGTTCGGGCAGCGTCACCGTCGTACGGTTGGCGAACCGGTCGTCGAAGGGGACGACGAGGACGATCTCCTCCTGGCCGAGGGGGACGACGGTGCCGGCCCACTGGGCGGGCGCCGGGCCGACGGCGAGGTCGGCGGTGCCGCGCTCGACCGCCTCCTCCAGGGCCTCGGTCGTCGCGTACTCGTGCAGGTGCAGCAGGACGCCGGGGTGCGCGGCACGCCAGCGGGCGAAGGCGTCGGGGAGGATGCCGACCGCCACCGCGTGGACGGCCGCGACGTGCAGTTCGCCGCCCTCGGCTCCGGCGGCGGCGCGGGCCGCGCGGCGGGCCTGGGCGGCGCTGCGGACGGCGAGTTCGGCGTGCGGCCGGAAGGCGCGGCCCATCGGGGTCAGGCGCACGCCGCGCGGCATGCGTTCCAGCAGCGCACCGCCGACCGACCGCTCCAGGGCCTTGATCTGGTGGGAGAGCGCGGGCTGGGTGACGTGCAGCAGCTCGGCCGCGCGGGTGAAGGACGCCTCCTCGACGACGGTCAGGAAGTACTCCATCTGCCGCAGACTCATCCCCGCCCCCGCGCCGGTGCGCCACTGCCCCTCCCATAGAGGCTCTGCATCGGACCCACAACAACATTGCCTTGGACGCATGGCAAGGGGCGGGCGGAGGCTGATGACCATGAACACACCGGACGTCATCGTCATCGGCGGCGGCACCGGCGGTTACAGCACCGCCCTGCGCGCCGCCGCCCTGGGCCTCGACGTCGTGCTCGTCGAGCGCGACAAGGTCGGCGGGACCTGTCTGCACCGCGGCTGCGTCCCGAGCAAGGCGATGCTGCACGCCGCCGAACTCGTCGACGGCATCGCCGAGGCGCGCGAGCGCTGGGGCGTGAGGGCGACGCTGGACTCCGTCGACTGGGCGGCGCTGGTCGCCACCCGCGACGACATCGTGGGGCGCAACCACAAGGGCGTGGAGGCCCATCTCTCGCACGCGGGCGTGCGGGTGGTGCGGGGCAGCGCCCGGCTGACGGGACCGCGCTCGGTGCGGGTGGACGCAGGGGACGGCGGGAACGGCGGCGGGGACGACTTCACCGCGCGCCGGGGGATCGTGCTGGCCACCGGTTCGCGCCCACGCGCGCTCCCCGGGCTCGCCCCGGACGGGCGCCGCGTGGTGACGAGCGACGACGCGCTCTTCGCGCCGGGGCTGCCGGCGTCCGTCCTGGTGCTGGGCGGCGGCGCGATCGGCGTGGAGTACGCCTCCTTCCACCGCTCGATGGGCGCGGAGGTCACCCTCGTGGAGGCCGCCGACCGGATCGTGCCGCTGGAGGACGCGGACGTGGCCCGTCACCTGACGCGCGGTCTGGGGAAGCGCGGTGTCGACGTGCAGGCGGGCGCCCGGCTCCTGGACGCGGAGGTGCTCGACGACGGGATACGCGCACGCGTGCGCACGGCGCGGGGCGAGACCCGCGCCGTGGAGGCCGAGCGGCTGCTGGTCGCGGTGGGCCGCGCCCCGGTCACCGACGGCCTGGACCTGGCCGCCGCGGGCCTGGCGACGGACGCGTGCGGGTTCGTCGTACCGGCCGACTGGAACCGGCTGGAGACGGCGGTGCCCGGCATCCACGTGGTCGGCGACCTGCTGCCGCCGCCGTCGCTCGGACTGGCCCACGCGTCCTTCGCGGAGGGCCTGCTGGCGGCCGAGACGCTGGCGGGTGTGGCGTCCGTTCCCGTCGACTACGCGGCCGTGCCCCGGGTGACGTACTCGTCGCCGCAGACGGCCTCCGTGGGCCTGAGCGAGGCGGAGGCACGCGCGCGCGGGCACGAGGTGGACGTCAACACGATGCCGCTGACCGCGGTCGCCAAGGGCATGGTGCACGGGCGGGGCGGGATGGTGAAGGTCGTCGCCGAGGCGGACGGCGGGCGGGTGCTGGGCGTGCACCTGGTGGGCCCGCACGTGTCGGAGATGATCGCCGAGAGCCAGCTGATCGTCGGCTGGGACGCCGAGCCCTTCGACGTGGCGCGGCACGTCCACGCGCATCCGACGCTGTCGGAGGCGGTCGGCGAGGCGTTCCTGACGCTGGCGGGGCGCGGGCTGCACCAGCAGTGAACGCCGCAGCCCGCGTCCCGTGGTCCCGCACGGCCGGGCCGCGGGGCGCGGGCCCGGCAGGTCAGTCCCGACGCAGTGGCACGGCGGCCCGCGGGCTCCGCTCCGGATGGTCCGGATGCCCTGGGCGGTCCGGATGCCCCAGGTGGTCCGGGTGGTCCGGGCTGTCCGGGCGGGAGCGGCCGGGCGCGTGCCGCCCGGCGAGGTCGAACAGGGCGAGCACCATCCGGGCCTGGTACTCGGCCTGGCGCGCGACCGGGACCCAGCGCGCCCCGCAGCCGTCGCGGTAGTCGGCGCACCACGCGTCGAGGAGCCGGTCCAGCTCCGGCAGCGCGCCGGCCGGATCGCGCCCGGCGCCCCGCACCAGCTGGTGCAGCAGTCCCGCCGTCCGCAGGACCAGCCGGCGGGCCGCGATGCGCAAGGCGGTCAGGTGGGCGGTGGTCAGCGGTGGGAGGGGGCGCCCCGTGCCGTCGTCGGTGTCGGGGTCCCAGGTGTCGGCGAGCCGGGGGCAGACCAGGAGGTAGTCGTCGACGGGCGCGAGCAGGCGGGCCGTGTCGGGACCGGGGGCGAGGTGGGGCCGGACGCGGGCGAGGAGGGCGCGCAGGATCCGGGTGTCGCGGCGCAGGGCGCGGCTGGCGGCGCGCAGGAGCGTGTCGGGGTCGGCGGGCGGCGAGCCGTCCGCCACGGCGGCCACGCCCCACATCGGCGCCTCGACGACCGCGGTGACGGTGCCGTACCGGTTCGGGTGGCACCACGTCGACTCCACGGCGGCCTCGGTGATGGCCTCGGTCGGGTCGCCCCGGCGCGGCGGGGGTATGCGGTAGACGGCGGGGCCCAGCTTCGGCCAGTACAGGGCGTCGTAGGGGCCCAGCTCCCGGGGGATGCCGAGGCGGGCCGCGGTGTGGGCGAGGCGCTGCGGCAGGCCCGGCAGGCGGTGGGTCACCTCGACGAAGCCGCCGCCGACGTCGACGCCGTGCAGGGAGCACTGGAGGAAGGGCCGCAGTTCGTCCTGGAGGGCGAGCAGGGCACGGGTCTCCGGCAGGGCGGCGCGGGCCGCGCCGTCGGGCAGCCATTCGGGTTGTTCGAGGAAGCCGGGGCGGAAGAAGTGACGCGCGTAGCGGCCGAGGGTGTAGGGGCCGGTCAGCCAGCCCTCGTTGCGGCGCAGGCCGTCGGGGTCGAGGCACAGCAGCAGGTTCCAGGTGGCGTCTGCGTCCTCGGTGAGCCGGGGGTCGGCCAGGGCGCGTTCGGCCAGCCGCAGTACGGTGGCGCCGCCGACGGGTTCGTTGGCGTGGGGTCCGGCCACCACCAGGGCCTGGCGGCTGCCGCGGCCGACGGACAGCAGCCACAGGGGGGTGCCCGCGCGGGAGGCGCCGACGCGGCGCAGGCGCGCGGTGCCGGGGTGGCGGTCGGCGAGCACGGCGGCCCGGGCGCCGAGTTCGTCGGCGGTCGGATAGCGACGGAGGGGCGTCAAGGCACACCTCCACGATGGGGCGCCGGCGGTTCACCCGCGGTGCGCGGTGTACGCACAGTCAGACACGACTTGTCGGGCACGTCAACACCGCTGCGGGGAGCGGAAGGTACGCGGTCCCGACGCGGCCGGCCGGGGCCGGGGCGGGGCGCGCTTCCCTCTGACGCCCGCTCAGTCGGCCGACAGCCGGAACACCATCTGCCCGAAGCCGACCTGGTCGCCCTGGCGGACGACGGCGGCGCCGACGACCCGGCGCCCGTTGACGGTCGTCCCGTTGGTCGATCCGAGGTCGCGCAGGACCCACATGCCGCCCTGGAAGCCGAGTTCGGCGTGCACGCGGGAGACCGTCTCGTGGCTCAGCCGCAGCCCGTTGGCGGGATCCCGGCCGATGCGCAGTGGCCGGCCGGCGCCGGGGTGGGGCAGCAGCAGCTTGGGGAGCCGCTCGGCCTGCCAGGCCCGGCGCAGCCGTACGGTGAAGCCGGACACCGCCTCGACCGCTCCGAACACCAGCCGCGACACCCGGTTCTCGGTGGGCAGGTCGGCGGTGAGCGCGACGAGCTCCTCCGAGTGGCGGGCGGCCAGCGCCAGCTCCATCCGGCGGATGAACGTGTCGTGCGACAGACGGCCCAGGGCGACGCCGTCCCGGAGCGCCTTCAGTGCCTTGTCCCGCTCCGCGTCGGAGAGCCGCGCGGGGCAGGCGGGAAATTCGAAAGACGACGTCACGCGTGTGATTGTCGGACAGCGCGGCCTGGGTGTCCAGAAAACGGCCGGACGGCCGCCCCGCGCGCGTCCCCGGCGACACCCGGCGCGAAAGACGCCATTCACCAGCGGATCGACCGTGTGTGCAGCACGATGGACGGGCTACGTCACCGTGAGCAGACGAAGGGGAACCGTCCGTGCAGTTCGAGGTGTGGGCACCGCAGGCCGGCCGTGTGACGCTCCAGTGCGACGGCGTCACGCGCGCGTTGGAGCGCGATCCGGAGCGGCCGGGGTGGTGGCGGGGGGAGGCTCAGGCGCGGGACGGCTCCCGGTACGGTTTCGCGCTGGACGACGGGCCGGTGCTGCCCGATCCGCGGTCGCGGCGGCAGCCGGACGGCCCGGACGGGCTGAGCGCGGTCGTCGACCACGAGCGGTACGCCTGGCGCGCCGAGTGGCCCGGGCGCCCGCTGCCGGGGGCGGTCCTGTACGAGCTGCACGTGGGCACGTATACGCGTGAGGGCACGCTGGACGCCGCCGCCGAGCGGCTGGACCACCTGGCCGAACTGGGTGTCACGCACGTGGAGTTGATGCCGCTGTGCCCCTTCCCCGGCCGGCACGGCTGGGGGTACGAGGGCGTCTCGCTGTGGGCGGTGCACGAACCGTACGGCGGCCCCGACGCGCTGAAACGCTTCGTCGACCGGGCCCACTCCCTGGGCCTGGGCGTGGTCCTGGACGTGGTGCACAACCACCTCGGCCCGTCCGGCAACTACCTGCCCGCCTTCGGCCCGTACTTCACCGACCTCCACCACACCCCGTGGGGCGACGCCGTGAACCTGGACGCGCCCGGCTCCGACGAGGTGCGCGCGTATCTCGTCCAGAGCGCGCTGGCGTGGCTGCGCGACTACCGGATCGACGGGCTGCGGCTGGACGCGGTGCACGCGCTGGTGGACACGCGCGCGTGCCACTTCCTGGAGGAACTGTCCGCGGCGGTGGACGCCTTGGCCGCCGAGACGGGCCGCCCGCTGTTCCTGATCGCCGAGTCCGACCGGAACGACCCGCGCGTCATCACCCCGCGCGCGGAAGGCGGCCTCGGCGTGCACGCGCAGTGGAACGACGACTTCCACCACGCCCTGCACACCGCGCTGACCGGGGAGTCACAGGGCTACTACGCCGACTTCGCCCGCGACCCCTTCGCCGCCCTCGCCAAGACGCTCACCGGCGGTTACTTCCACGACGGCACGTACTCCAGCTTCCGCGGCCGCGGACACGGCCGCCCCCTGGACCGCACACGCGTGGCCGCGCACCGGCTGCTCGGCTACAGCCAGACCCACGACCAGGTCGGCAACCGCGCCCGGGGCGACCGCCTGTCCGCCCTGGTCTCCCCCGGGCTGCTGGCCTGCGCGGCCACGCTGACGCTGACCGCCCCCTTCACGCCGATGCTGTTCATGGGCGAGGAGTGGGCGGCGGGCACCCCGTGGCAGTTCTTCACCGACCACACCGATCCCCAGCTCGCCGACGCGGTACGGCGCGGCAGGCGGCGGGAGTTCGCGGCGCACGGCTGGAAGGAGGAGGACGTGCCCGACCCGCAGGACCCGGCGACCCGCGACCGCTCCTGCCTCGACTGGTCCGAACCGCAGCGCGAGCCCCACGCGCGCGTACTGGCCTGGTACCGCGCGCTCATCGCCCTCCGGCACGCACAGCCCGACCTCACCGATCCCGACCTCGCCGACACCAAGGTCGCCTACGACCGCGACCGGCGCTGGCTCGCCTTCCGGCGCGGGGACATCCGGGTGGCCGTCAACCTCGGCGCGGAGCCGGCGACGATCCCCCTGGGCACCCGCCCCGCGCGCGTGCTCGCCGCGTGGGAGCCGGTCGACGCCCCGGGCGGGGACGGGATGCTGCGCGTTCCCGGGGAGTCGGGCGTGGTACTGCTGCAGGAGTGAGCGCGCGGCGGGCCGCGGGGCGCGGGCCGGCCGGCAGGCCGGTCACGGGACGCCGGGCCCGTCCTGCCCGTGGCCGGCCGCGTCGTCCCCGTGGCGGGCCGCGTCCTCCGCGCCGTCGTCGCGCGGTTCCGTCACCCGCTCCAGCAGGATCGCCTCCCAGGCGCGCCGCAGCTGGGACCGCAGCGGGGCCGGCGGGGCAGGGGCGCGGCCCGTGAGGGCGGCGGCGAGGCGGACGACCGTGTCGCAGCGGGCGAGCCACAGGCCGCGCAGGCAGGGGCGGGCGCCGTATCCGGCGAGGGTCGCGGCGCGCACGGCGGCCGGGGCACCGACGGCGCGCGCGAGCCCGGCGATGTCCTCGGCGGGGTCGCCGACGACGGCGTCGCCCCAGCCGAGGACGGCGCGCACCCGGCCGTCGGCGCCGACGGCGAGGTGCTCGCCGGTCAGGGCGTGGTGGACGAGGACCGGGCCGCCCTGCTGGGCGGCGAGCTGTGCCGTGGCCGACGGGGTGAGCCGGGTGAGCGGGGCCGGGTCGAACTCGTCGGCCTCGGCCAGGCGCCGGGCGGCGCGTTCGGCGGCCCGGCGCAGCGCCCGCAGGTCGCGCGGGGCGGTCCGCGGCACGCCGAGCGTCTCCGCCTGCCGCACCGGCACCTCCCGCAGCCCCGTGAGCAGTCCGGCGAGATCGGCCTCGCCGAGGGCGGACACGTCGTGCTCCTCGCCCGAGCCGCCGGGCACCCTGGTGTCCAGCGTGCAGGGCAGGCCCGGCGCCCACTCGCCGCGGGCCACGCTCACCGGCACCCCGACCGGGACGTGCGGGCGGACCAGGTCGCGCAGGCGCAGTTCCCGGCGCTGCCGCACGCCGGCCTCGCGGTCGGCGGCCAGGCGCAGCACGTGACGGGTGCCGACCCACCAGGCGGTGGGGGCCGTGCCCGCCGCGACGGGCCGGACGTCGGGCCCGCCGGCGGCGTCCGGGCGTCCCGTGCCGCCCGTACCGTCCTCGAGCAGGGATCGGACCAGTCGGCGGATGGTGTCCGCGGTGGGGGTCGGTGCCTGGGTCATGGTCACGCCGTGTCGTTGGGGGGCCGTGGGTGTGCGCGGGCGCGCCCGGGGCGGTCGGGGCGCGGTCCGTCACTCCACCAGGACCATCTCCCGGGTCGTGTCGTTCAGGCGCCGGCCGCCGGTTTCGGTGACCGTCACGATGTCCTCGATGCGGACCCCGAAACGGCCCGGCAGGTAGATGCCGGGTTCGACGGAGAAGCACATGCCGGGCACGAGGGGCCGCCGCTCGCCCTCGATCATGTACGGCGGCTCGTGCGTGGTGACGCCGATGCCGTGTCCGGTGCGGTGGATGAAGTACTCGCCGTACCCGGCGTCGGTGATCACCGCGCGGGCGGCCCGGTCGACCTCCTGGCACGCCACGCCGGGGCGCACCGCGCGGAAACCCGCCTCCTGGGCCTCGCGCACGATGTCGTGCACCCGGCGCTCCTCGTCGGTCGGCTCGCCGACGTGGACGGTGCGGGAGGTGTCGGAACCGTAGCCGTCCCTCAGGCCGCCGAAGTCGAGGACGACCATGTCCCCGTCCCGGATGACGCGGTCGCCCGCCTCGTGGTGCGGGTTGGCGCCGTTCGGGCCGGAGGCGACGATGGTGAAGTCGACCTGCGCGTGCCCGTAGCGCCGCAGCAGGTCGGCGAGGTCGGCGGCGACGGCGGACTCCCGGCGGCCGGCGAAGCGGACCTTCCGGATCTCCTCGAACGCCGCGTCCGCCGCCGCGCCCGCGGCGGCCAGCAGTTCCACCTCCGCCGTGTCCTTCACGGCCCGCAGCATCGGCAGGGCCTCGGTGAGGGAGGCGTAGGAGGTGCCGGGCAGGGCCCTCTGCAGGCCCAGCAGGTGCAGTGCCCAGGCGTTGTCGCTGATGCCGAAGCGTCCCGACCCGTCCAGGAGCGCGGCGGTGGCGGCGTAGGGGTCCGTGCCGTCGGTCCAGTCGCGCAGGGTCAGGGCGGGGGCCCCGGCCGCCTTCTCGGCGTCCGGGGCCTCCAGTGTGGGGACGACGAGGACGGGTTCCCGGCCGGGGGCGATGACGAGGAGGGTGAGCCGTTCGGTCTCCGCGGTGGGCGCGTACCCGGTGAGCCACACCAGGTCGGGTCCCGGGGCCACCAGCAGCCCGGCCAGCCCGGCGCCGGCGGCCTCCCGCGCGGCGCGCTCCATGCGGGCCCGGTAGTCGTCTGCGGTGAAGGGCGCGGGCATGGTGCCGGTCATCGGGGCCTCCCTGGAAGTGACGTGACCACGGGCAGCATCCTGCCCGGAGCGAGGGGGCGGCGCGAGCCGGTTCCGCGGGCCGCCGAAGGCCGCGGGGGGAGGGGACCCGGGCGGCCTCGGCCGGGGGACGGTCAGGTGACGACCCCCGGGACCGCCGTCAGCTGCTGGTACGCCCCGCTCTCGTGCCGCACCGTCAGCTTGACCGCGACACCCGGACGGGCGCGGGCGACGGCGTGGGCCAGGTCGGCGGCCGAGTCGATGCGGGTGGTGCCGAACGCGAGCAGTACGTCGCCGCGGACCAGGCCGGCCGCGTACCCGGGGCCGGGGACGTGGACCCCCACGACCATCGCCCCGGGCCTGACGGCGTCCACGGCCTCCACACCGAGGGTCGCGCGGGCGCGCGCCGGGGAGGGCGCGGCGGCCGGCGAGGGCGGGGCCGGGGTCGCGGACGCGCCGCCCGGCACCGTCCCGGTTCCGTTCCCGCCCGCCTGCCATCGCGCGCCGACGGGCGCGCCCCCGCCGATGACGGTGGCGCCCGCCGCCCCGAGCCCCACTCCGGCGATGACCAGGAGGGCGCCGGCCACCAGACCGGACCGCAGGGCCTCGAACCTCCGGCGGCGCAGGCCCTTGCCGGGCGGACGGCGGGCGGGGCTCCGGTCGGCACCACCGCCGCGATCCTGTCCGGGCATCGGTTTGGGACGCAACGCGGTCTGTTCCATGGACCACCTCCGGCAGGTGCTCTACCCGGCCCGCCGGCTCCCGACGAGTCACGATCGGGTGAGGAGTCACGATCGGGTGGGACCGGGGACCGGTCAGCGCCGGGAGACCACGGCCCGCCGAGGGCCGGGGCGGCTCCGTCCGCCGGCCGGAGTCCGCGCCGGCCCCGCCGCCGTACCCCGCGGGCCGCCCTGTCCGGCCGGGCGGGGGCTTCTTCCCGGTCGGCCCCCGGTCAGGAAGGTGACGGGTGATGGGCCCAGGTGGGCCTCGGCGTGCCGCCGAGGACGCCCGCGGACTCGGACGGCGCGACGAGCGCCGGCGTCCGGGAAGCCGCGCCCGCTCCGGCTCGGTCCGGCGCGGGGGCGAACGCGCGTGGGAGGACCGGCGCGGCGGGGGGCCGGTCGGGCAGGAAGCCGTGCGTACGGCGGCCCAGGTATTCGGCGCCGTAGCGCGGACGGCACTCCAGATGCCAGTGCAGGACGCCCGCCACCCAGTTCCGCAGATCCGCCACATGCCGCTCCACGGCCTGGCGCACCGTGTCCGGCAGTTCGAACTCCTCGTACAACAAGGGGAGTTCGTGGGAGCAAACATGCTCGAACTGCCGCATGCGCTGGTTCATCAGGTCGGCGACCACCCCGGCGGCGCTCGGGTAGTCGCACTGGAAGAAGTTCTGCACGACCAGGACGCCGTTGTGGAACTCGCCCTCGTATTCGATCTCCTTCTGGTAGGAGATCAGGTCGTTGGCGAGCATGAGGAAGTCCGTGGCCGAGTTCTCCAGCGAACGCATGGGCCCGCTGCGGTAGACGCCGTCCGGGATGCCGGGGCCGTGGCCCAGGCGGCTCAGACTCATGTGGAAGTCGGCGCCGAAGGTCGCCCGGCGCATCTCCAGGTAGTCGACGGGGTCCGGTACCCGGTGCTGGATGTGGTTCGACAGCTCCCACAGCCAGCTCTGGGTCATCACGTCGACGGAGTCCCGTACGCTCTGCCGCGCCTGACGGTTCATCCCGGTCGTGGTGCGGCGCCAGAGCTCGGCGAGGGAGCGCTCCAGGGCGTTGGCGGGCGGCGGCACCGGCTCGCCGTCCAGGGGCATGCACGCGGACAGCCGTTCGGTGCACAGGCGGGCGCCGGGCAGGTCGCGGCGCTGACCGAAGACGACCGGGTAGTAGTCGTCGGCGTAGGTGCCGAAGACCAGCCACTGCGTGATGAGGTCGATCTCGTCCGGTCCCGCCTCGGGGTGCATCCCGGCCGAGGCCAGCGGCAGGTCGAAGGCGACGAGCCTCTCCTCGTCCCAGACGCCCTCCGACAGCAGTCCCATGCGCCTGCACCACCCGGTGATGCGCTCCCGCGCCCCTTCCAGGTGCGGGCTCAGGCGCACCTGGAAGGGCAGGTGGAACTCGGGCACCAGGGACGGGCCGACCTTCCGGAACGGTGTGTGGGTGTAGGACCGCAGCCGTTCGGCGCCGGCCGCCGCCAGCAGGGCGCGGACGTCGGCCGCGGCGGTGCCGGTCCCGGACGGGCGCTCCCAGGGGTTCGTGGGCCGCGCCCGCTCGTTCATGTACCGGCTGGAGCGCATGTGCCATTCGTGGCCGCCGGACTGCCAGTCCTGCAGGCCCTTCGCGTAGGCCGCCACCGCCGCGGTCTCGGCCGGGGTGAGGCCCATGTCCAGGGCCAGCGCGGGCACCTCGGTGAGGGCGGTGTGCTCGAACTGGTGCAGCCGGGAGGTGAGGACGTCGTTGACCATGTCGGCGGCCCGCTGGGTGGAGCAGCCGAAGAAGGTCTCCAGCACCAGCACGCCGTTGCTGAGCTCGCCCTCGTCCTCGACTTCGCGCTGGTAGGAGAAGAGGTCGTTGCGCAGGTGCACCGCGTCGGAGAACGTCTCCGTCAGCACCCGCAGCGGCCGGGAACCGGCGACGGCCTCGGGCACCTCGGCGGTCGCGTACTCCACGAGCCCGGCCGACCAGGGCGCGCCGCCGACCTTGCGGCGCATCTCGATGTACTCGACGGGGTTGGCGATCCGCCCCTCGTTGATGTTGGACAGCTCCCACAGCGACTCGTTGAGGAGGTGTTCGGTGGCGACCGCGAAGCGGCGGCGCCAGCCGGCCGACATCGACGGCACCGTGCGGGCCCACAGGTCGGCGAGGCCGGCCTCGACCGGGTTCTTCGGCTCGGGTACGCGGGCGGCGGGGTCCGTCGGCATGAACAGCGGCAGCCGTTCCAGGTGCTCCCGGCCGCCGGCGCGGTCCTGGGTGCGCTTGAACTTCTCCAGGAAGTGGTCGTCGAAGAAGAACACCCACACGTACCAGTCGGTGATGAGGGAGAGGGCGGGGCCGTCGCAGTCGGGATGGGTGTAGGCGCACAGCAGGCCGTAGTCGTGGGCGTCGAGGTCGGCCTGCTCCCACACTCCGGAGCCCTCCAGCATGCCCATCTCGCGTGCCCATGCCGTGGAATGGGCGCGGGCCTCCTCGACGTGCGGGTTCAGCCGCGCGGGGTGCGGCAGGTAGAAGTGCGGGAGTTCGAAGGGCTGCTGCGTCATGGGCGGGCCCTACCCACGGCCCTTCGGCGGCACCCGGAGCGCGGGACATGATCACACCATCGTGTGAACACCGCGCGAACGGCCCGCGCGGCGGGCCGGGACGCGGGGTGCCGCCCGGACGCCGTCGCCGGACCGTGACGCCTTCCTCGTGCGTGAGGGGCGGCCCGGCGTCAGACGAGCCCCTTTGACCTCAGCCACTCCCTGGCCACGTCCAGCGGGTCCCGCTTGCCCGTCTGGATCCGGGCGTCCAGCTCCCGCAGCGCGGCCGTGTCCAGCCCGGCGGAGACGGCGTCGAGCGCCTCGACGCCTTCCTGCGGCAGGTCGCCCTCGCGGACCAGCGGCTGCACGTTCTGGAACCCGAAGAGGTTCTTCGGGTCCTTCAGGACGACGAACTTCTCCTCGGCGATGGCCGGGTCCGTGGTGAAGACGTCCGCGGCCTGCACGGTGTTCTTCCGCAGCGCCGCCAGGGTGAGCGGGCCGCCCGCGTCCAGCGCCTTGAACGACTCGAACTCGACGCCGTACACCGACTTCAGGCCCTCCAGGCCCTGGTGCCGGGTCTGGAACTCCGGGGAACCGCCGATGACCAGGTCCCCGGCGATGTCCTTCAGGTCGCCGATGGAGGACTCGGCGGTGAGCCCGTACTCCTCGGCGGTGGCCGCGTTGACGGTGACGGAGTCCTTGTTCTGCGCGGGCGACGGCTCCAGCAGCGCCAGCCCCGGGTCCAGCTCGTCCTCGATGGCCTTGGTGGTCTCCTCCACCGTCCCCGGCGTGGTCTTCACGCCGAGGTAGGCCAGCAGCGCCCCGTTGTACTCCGGCAGGACGGTGACGGAACCGTTCCTCATCAGTCCGTACGTCGTCTCGCGGCTGCCGATGTTGTGCTTGTACTCGACCTTGATGCCCTTGGCCTTGAGGGCCTCGCCGTAGATGTCGGCGAGCAGTGTGCTCTCGGCGAAGTTGTTCGAGCCGACGACTACGGTGCCGGCCTGCGCCTTCTCCCCCGCCAGCGGATCGTCGGAGGTGCCGCCGGACGAACAGCCCGCGAGCAGCGCCGCCGCGGCGGTGAGCGCGACGGCCGTCGCGCCGGTGTGCCTCGTCCCGGGCCTGCTGCTCTTCGCGGAAGACGTCATCCACTGATCCAATCCAGCCCCTTGCAGGTCAGTCAACAACGGGCTGGTTACTTTTCGCCGTGCGCGACGATCCGCTTCCGCCGCGCACGGTGCTCCGCGGTGGAGGCCGCGGCCCGGTGGCGTCAGCGTCCGCGCACTCCCGGCGACACCACCAGCCGGCCCGCCGCCCAGAACACCGCGAGGGTCACGAGCGCCAGCACGGCCACCAGGGTGGCGCCGCCGACCACCTTCTCGTAGTCGCGCTGGTAGAGCCCGTCGACGATGTACCGGCCGAGTCCGCCGAGGCTGACGTACGCGGCGATGGTGGCCGTGGAGACGATCTGGACGGCCGCCGAGCGCAGGCCGCCGAGGATCAGCGGCAGCGCCACCGGCACCTCGACCCGGAACAGGATCCGTGCCTCGCCCATGCCCATGCCGCGGGCGGCGTCCACCGGGGAGGGGTCCACGGAGCGCAGCGCCTCGTAGGTGGTCACCAGGATCGGCGGGACGGCGAGGACGACCAGCGGGATCATCACGGGCACCAGCCCGATGCCGAGCAGGACGGCCATCAGGACCAGCAGGCCGAAGCTGGGCAGCGCGCGGGCGGCGGTGGCCACGAGGGCGAGGGCGTTGCCGCCCCGGCCGGTGTGCCCGGTCACCAGCCCCACGGGCAGGCCGATCGCGGCGGCCAGCAGCAGGGCCAGCAGCGAGTACTGGACGTGTTCCAGCAGGCGGTGCGGGATGCCGTCGTGGCCGTGCCAGTGGGCGCTGTCGCCGAAGAAGGCGTGGACGAAGTCCAGGACGTTCACCGGGCCGCCTCCCGCGCCGTGCGCGGTTCCTCCCGCACCACGGCCCTCGGACCGCGCCGCGCGCCGCGCGGCATCCACGGCGTCAGCAGGAGGCGGGCCAGGACCAGCAGGGCGTCGCACGCGATCGCCAGGACGGCCGTGGTGAGCACGGAGTTCACCGCCAGCACGGGCCGGTCGTACTTCTGCGCCGCCGCGAGCAGGTTGCCGAGGGCGCCCTGGTTGCCGATGAGGGCGCCGACGCTGACCAGCGAGATGCTCGACACCGTGGCCACCCGCAGCCCGGCGACGATCGCGGGCGCGGCGATCGGCAACTGCACCTGGAGGTAGCGCCGTACGGGGCCGAAGCCCATGGCGGTGGCGGCGGCCAGCGTCTCCCCGGGCACCGAACGCACCCCGTCGACGATCGCCGGGAGGAGCACCACCAGGCTGTAGACGGCGAGCGGGATCATCACCGTCAGCTCGGTCTGGCCGGTGTAGTCGATGAGGACGACGAAGAAGGCCAGCGACGGGACGGCGTACAGCACGGTCGTCACGGCCAGCACGGGCGGGTACAGCCGGCGCAGCCGCACGCACAACTGGGCGAGGGGCAGCGCGAGCAGCAGTCCGGCCAGGACCGGCAGCAGGGCCTCGCGCAGATGCAGCCCGATCAGGCCCGGGTAGCTGTGCTGGAGGTCGCTGGGGATGTCGAAGAAACCGTCGGGCACGCCGCTCACCCTGCGATCTTGCTGCTCGCGCGTTCCCCGGCGTGGGCGCCGCGGATCGCCTCGCCGATCGCCTGCTGGGAGACGACCCCGGCCACCCGGCCGCCGCGGTCCACGGCGACCGCCCAGCCGGTGGGCGACAGCACCGCGCAGTCCAGGGCGGCCCGCAGGGAGTCGGTGCCGGGCACGAACGGCCTCCCGTACGGCAGCAGCCGCTCCGGCCTGACGTCCCCGGCGGTCAGGTCCTGCGGCCGGCTCCAGCCGAGGGGACGTCCGTCGGTGTCGGTGACGAGGAGGTAGGGGGCGCCGGAGGCGGCGATCCGTTCGGCGGTGGCGTCGGCCGGCACGACCGGACCGGTCGTCAGCTCCAGGTCCGCGGAGGGGAAGAAGGACAGCCGCCGGATGCCGCGGTCGGCGCCGAGGAAGTCCTCGACGAAGGCGTCGGCCGGCTCGGACAGCAGCTCGGCGGGCGGCGCGAACTGGGCGAGCCGCCCGCCGGTGCGCAGCACGGCGACCTTGGTACCGAGCCTGATCGCCTCGTCGATGTCGTGCGTCACGAACACGATGGTCTTGCCCAGTTCGTCCTGGAGGCGCAGCAGTTCGTCCTGGAGTCCCTTGCGCACCACGGGGTCGACGGCCGAGAACGGCTCGTCCATGAGCAGCACCGGCGGGTCCGCGGCGAGCGCCCGCGCCACGCCGACGCGCTGCTGCTGGCCGCCGGAGAGCTGGTGGGGGTAGCGCTTGGCGAGGGAGGCGTCGAGGCCGACGCGTTCCATCAGCTCCGCCGCCCGCGCCCGGGCCCTGCGCCTGCCCCAGCCGAGCAGGCGGGGCACGGTGGCGATGTTGTCGAGGATCGTGCGGTGCTGGAAGAGGCCGGCGTTCTGGATGACGTATCCCATGGACCGGCGCAGTGCGGTGACCGGCTGCCGCCGGATGTCCTCGCCGTCGAGGAGGATGGTGCCCTCGCTGGGCTCCACCATCCTGTTGATCATGCGCAGGGTCGTGGTCTTGCCGCAGCCCGACGGTCCGACGAGGACGGTGATCGCGTGGTCGGGTATCTCCAGACGGAGCCGGTCGACCGCCACCGTGCCGTCCGGATAGCGCTTGGTGACTTCATCGATCCGTATCAAGACCCCGTACCCCCGGGTGGCTCCGGGCCCGCGCTTCCGACCGGCGTCGGCGGGCCGTCGGGGGGAGAGTGTAGACGCCGTGTCGTTTCTTCCGGCCGTTCTCCCGGCCGCCGCGCCGGGCCGGCGGGCGGCCCCGCTCAGGCCCCCGGTTCCTCGGGCGCGGCCGGCGGTTCGGTGGGCGTCGGCGCGGGCGGGCGGAACAGGACGGCCCGGGCCACGGGCGGGGCGAACAGGGCGGTGACGGGCGCGGAGAGGGTCAGCACGGAGCGGAAGGCGCGCCCCACGACGGGGTCGCCGGGGGAGCGTTCCCGGACACGCCGCAGGTACCAGTCGGCGACGCGGTCCGCGGGCCCGCCGTCGAGAGCCGTGCCGACCGCGCCCGGCATCTTGCGGTCCGCCCCGGCGGAGATGTCCCACGCCTGCCGGGACGCCGCCAGGAGTGCCCGCTGCACGCGCCGCGTCGTGGGGGTCCGGCGCGGATCGGCCAGTGCGTCGCGCAGGGCGACCGCGCTCATCGCGGCGACGGCCATCCCCTGCCCGTAGATCGGGTCGAAGGTGCACAGGGCGTCGCCGGTGGCGAGGAATCCGGCCGGGCGGCGGCCGGGCAGGTCGTAGCGGCGCCGGACGTTCGCGGTCCGCCGGTAGCCGAACGGCGGCGAGAGCGGTTCGGCCTCGTCCAGCCACCGGTGCAGGAGCGGATGCGGCAGCCTCTTGACGTACGTCACGAACCCGTCGGCCTCCGTCGGCGGTTCGTCGCCGCGCAGCCCCGAGACGATGACCAGGTGGGTGCCGTCCTCCAGGGGCAGCGCACCGCCGCCGTGGACCTGGTCGGGGCAGGGGTACACGTAGTAGCCGAGGGTCTCGCCGTCGAGGGCCCCCCTCCTGCCGCGGTAGACGCGGGAGGCGTAGGCGAGCCCGGTGTCGATGGTCTCCTCGCGCGGGGTGTCGGCGCCGATCGCCGCGAGCCACCGCGGGGCCTTCGTGCCGCTGCCGGAGGCGTCGACGACCAGGTCGGCCTCGAGGGTCCGGTGCTCCGCGCCGGCGTCCTTGGAGCGGTCCCGCAGCACTACGCCCCGCACGCGCGAGGCGTCGCCGAGGAGTCCGACGGCCTCGGCACCCTCCACCACGCCGATCACCCGGTCGGCGAGGACCCGCCGCCGCACCAGTTCCTCCAGCTGCGCGCGGGAGCCGGTGTAGAGGTGGCTCGTCGAGGGGACCCTGCGCAGCCAGCGGCCGTCCTGCCACAGCACCATGTCCGACGGCATGCCCACCCGCGGCGCCCCCGCCGCCCGCAGCTGGGCCAGGAAGCCCGGCAGCAGCGATTCCAGGGCGGTCTGGCCGCCCTGGAGCAGGACGTGCGGGTGCCTGCCCTGCGGCACGCCGGGCCGCGGCGTGCCGCCGTCCGGGAACCGGTCGCGTTCGACGACGGTCACCCGGTCGGCGTGCCCGGCCAGGACGTGCGCCGCCAGGAGCCCGGCGAGGCTCCCGCCCACGACGACCGCGTGCCGCCCGCCGCCCCCGCCCCGACGGTCCGCTTCTCCGGCAGTGTCCACCGATCCGCTCCCCTGGTCGCCGTGTGGTGAGGAGGCACCAGTATTCCGCTGCGCCGCGCGGGACGGCCGCGTTCCGGCTCTTCCGCGCCTCGGATACGTCCGCTTGAGTACGTCCGTCCCGCGGAGGCCCGCTGCGGACGCGTCCGTCCCGGACCGCTCCCGGTCCCGCCGTCGGTCCCGGTCGGGGGTCAGCCCTCGTCCGGCTCCAGCCGCAGCGCGATGCTGTTGATGCAGTACCGCTGGTCGGTCGGGGTCGGATACCCCTCCCCCTCGAAGACGTGCCCGAGGTGCGATCCGCACCGCGCGCACCGCACCTCGGTCCGCACCATCCCGTGGGACCGGTCCTCGACCAGCTCCACCGCGTCGGAGTCCTTCGGGTCGTAGAAGGACGGCCACCCGCAGTGGGAGGCGAACTTCGTGTCCGAGGTGAACAGCTCCGCGCCGCAGGCCCGGCAGGAGTAGACGCCCTTCGTCATGGTGTCGTTGTACTCACCGGTGAAGGCGGGCTCCGTGGCCGCCCGGCGCAGGACGGCGTACTCGGCCGGGGACAGCTCCGCGCGCCACTGCTCGTCCGGCTTCTCCACGTCGTACGGCACGATCCCTCAGCCCCTCACTTCGACAGACGGTCCAGGATGCGCGGGCCGAGGTCCGTGACGTCGCCCGCGCCCATGGTGAGAACGAGATCACCGGGCTTGGCCATTCCCGCGATCGTCTCGGGGACCTCCGCCCCGTCGTGCAGCGGCGTGACGTCCGCGCCCGCCGACCGGGCCGCCTCGATGATCAGGTCGCTGGTGACGCCGGGGATCGGGTCCTCGCGGGCCGGGTAGATGTCGAGGACGACCGAGGCGTCCGCCAGGGCGAGCGCCCGGCCCATCTCCGTGCCGAGCTCCTGGGTGCGGGAGAACAGGTGCGGCTGGAAGACGACCAGGATGCGGGCGTCCCCGGCGGCGCCGCGCATCGCCTCCAGGTCCGCCGTCATCTCCGTCGGGTGGTGGGCGTAGGAGTCGATCACCTGGACGCCGGCCGCCTCGCCCTTGAGCTGCAGGCGCCGCTTGACGCCCGTGTACGCGGCCAGCGCGGGAGCCAGCTGCGCGGCCGGGACGCCGAGGGCCGCGCCCGCCGCGAGGGCGGCCACCGCGTTGTACGCGTAGTGACGGCCGGGGACGGAGACGGCGAAGGTGAGCTCGGCGCCGTCCAGCACCACCGTCACCTCGCTCCTCATCCCCTGCGGCACCACGGACAGGATCCGCACGTCGGCGTCCTCCGCCTCGCCGTACGTCACCGTCCGCACGGCGTTCCCCGAGCCGGCCAGCCGCCGCGTCAGCTCACGCGCGCCCTCCTGGTCCGAGGAGATCACCAGCGTGCCGCCGGGGACGATCCTCCCGGCGAACGTCTCGAAGGACTCGTGGATCTCGTCCATCGACGCGTAGTTGGCGTGGTGGTCGAGCTCGACGTTCAGGACGACGGCGACCTCGGGGGCGTACTTGTGGAAGCTGCGGTCGCTCTCGTCCGCCTCGGCGACGAAGATCTCGCCCTCGCCGTGCATCGCGTTGGAGCCGGGGCCGTCCAGGTCGCCGCCGATGGCGTACGAGGGGTTCAGGCCCAGCTCGGACAGGGCCACCGCCAGCATGGAGGTGGTGGTGGTCTTGCCGTGCGTGCCGGCCACCGCGATCGGGCGCAGGCCCGCCATCAGCGCGGCCAGCGCGTCGGAGCGGTGCACGACGGGGACGCCCAGTTCGGCGGCGCGCACCAGCTCGGGGTTGTCCGGCCGGATCGCCGAGGAGACGACCACGCAGCTCGCGTCGTCGGCGAGGTGCTCCGCCGCGTGCCCGATGTGCACGGTCGCGCCCAGCGCGCGCAGGGCCCCGGCGGTCGCGGAGTCCTTCGCGTCGCTGCCGGCCACCCGGGCGCCGCGCTGCGCGAGGATCTTCGCGATGCCCGACATCCCGGCGCCGCCGATGCCGATGAAGTGCGGTCGGTCCATGGCGGTAGGAAGGCCGGGTGCCATGCGCGTTTCTCCCCAGTGGTGCGACGAGTGATACGACAAGTGGTGCGCCATGCGGTACGCCACCCCGTACGCGCGGTGGTACGAGGTGACGGCCGGCGCCGCGCGGCTGCGACGGCGCGCGCTCCCGGCGCGGGAACGCGGCCCAAGCCTATGCCTTGCTGTGGGAGAACAGCTTCAGCACCGGCACCCCGACCCTGTGCCGGGCCCGTGAGGCCCAGTCCCGGTGGAAGAACTCCTCCACGTAGTGCGGATCGGTCAGGACGATCACCTCGTCGGCGCCGACCTCCTCGACCAGGGACTTCAGCTCGTCCAGCGGACGGTCCTCGATCAGGCGCCCCTCCGCCTCGCCGCCGGCGGCGCGCAGGGCGGTCAAGGACACCTCCAGGGCGCGCTGCCCCATGGACAGCGCCTCCTCCCCCTCGGGGGTCTCGCCCTCGCGGACGGCCTCGTCGAGCTCGCCGAGCGCGATGTCGTCGATGGCGCGCAGCAGACGGTCGGCCTGCTCGCCGCGCGGTTGGAGCAGCACGTGGAAGGAGACCGGCTCGTCCCCGTGCAAGGTGGTGACGAACTCCACGTCGGCGGACGTCAGTGCCTTCTCGATCATCAAAACGCTTGTGAACACCAGACGCCCCTTTTTCCCTCGAGGGCCCGCGGGCCCGCCCGCGGGGCCCTGGCGGGGCCCTGCGGAAACCATCCTGCCCCGTGACCGCACACGGATACTGCCGGAGTCAGTGTGCCCGCCGGAGGCTAAACGGAACGGAAGATTCCGCCGATTACCCGACCGGTGGCGGTACGGATCGAACGTGCGCTCGGGGTACGTGAGTGGACCGAGGGGGAGCGGCGGCACGGGCGACGCGGTGGCGGCACGGACAGGACCGCGGCGGTCCGGTCGAGCCGCGCCCCGGCAGCCCTGTGCCCCGTCCTCGCCGGTTTCCCGCCTCAGACCTGCCGGTACCGGCTGAAGAGGAAACCTTCCTCCTCCAGCAGGGACACCAGCTCGAAGCGCCGCGGCACCTTCACCGACGGCCCCTCGGCGACGCGCTGCGCGTCGCCCGCGGTGAGCGTCGGGGAGACGGTCAGGCACAGCTCGTCCAGGACACCGGCCGCGATCAACTGGCCCAGCAGCCGCGGGCCGCCCTCGGTCAGCAACCGGGTGTGGCCGAGGTCGGCCAGGGCCCGGACGGCACGGGCCGGCTCCACCCCGGCACCGTCCCCGGCGATCACCACCCGGGCGCCCGCCTCCTGCGCGGCGGCGATCCGCTCCGGGGGCGCCGCCGCGCCCGTCAGGATCAGCGTGGGCACCAGCGGTGAGGTGAACAGCGGCAGCGAGAAGTCCAGCTCCAGACCGGCGCTGACCACGGCGACCGCAGGGGCCGGCCCCTGCCCGGCCGCCCGGCGCAGCTCGGCGAACTCGGCCCGCGCGCGTGCCGGGCGGTACCCCTCCTGCCGTACCGTCTGCGCGCCGACGACCACGACGTCCGCCAGCGCCCGCAGGGTGCCGAAGATCCGCATGTCGGCCGCGCCGGAGATGGGCTGGGAGCGGCCCTCGTGCTGGGCGGCGCCGTCGAGCGTGGAGACCATGTTGGCCCGCAGCCACACCCCCGGCCCGCCCGCGCCCGGCTCCGGATAGGCGTAGGCGGCGGCCAGCTCGGCGAGGCTCCACTCGCGGTCGGCCGTGTCCGCCCCGGGGGCGGGGCCGAAATCCGGGTCTGCTGTCTCGTGGGTCACGGGGAACAGGCGTCGCATGTCGTGCAGTGTTCCACGGCGCCCGGATCCCATCCCCGCCCCGTGACCGGCCCACCCCGGCCCGGCGTCCCCCGCTCGGAAGGCCTAGCATGGGGAACCGTGTCGTCCTCCTCCGCCGCCTCCGGTTCCGCCGCCGCCGGGTCCGCCCCGACGGCCGGCTCCGCCCCGCTGTCCCTGTGCGCCCGTGAGCCGCACGTCCCCGCGGACCGGCTGGTGGCCGAGATGGTGCCGCCACCCCGTTTCGACTCGGTCCGCTTCGGCACGTACGTCCCGGACCCGAACCAGCCCAGCCAGGCCGAGGCCGTCCGCGTCCTGGAGGACTTCGCGGCCGGACTGGGCGCGGCGGGCGCAGGCGGCGGCAGGCGCGGCTTCCTCGGCTTCGGGAAGCCCAGGGCGCCCAAGACCCCGGCCGGCCCCCGCGGTGTCTACCTCGACGGCGGTTACGGCGTCGGCAAGACCCACCTGCTGGCCTCCCTGTGGCACGCCACCGACGCCGAACCCTCCCGCAAGGCGTTCGGCACGTTCGTGGAGCTGACCAACCTGGTCGGCGCGCTCGGCTTCCAGCAGACCGTGCAGACCCTGTCCGGGCACCGGCTGCTGTGCATCGACGAGTTCGAACTGGACGACCCCGGCGACACCGTCCTGGTGTCGACCCTGCTCGGCAAGCTGGTGGACGCGGGCGTCGCGCTCGCCGCCACCTCCAACACGCTGCCGGGCAAGCTCGGCGAGGGCCGGTTCGCGGCGGCCGACTTCCTGCGCGAGATCCAGGGCCTGTCCGCCCGCTTCCGCACCCTGCGCATCGACGGCGAGGACTACCGCCACCGCGGTCTGCCCGAGGCGCCCGCCCCGCACTCCGACGAGCAGGTCACCCGCGCCGCCCACGCCACCGCCGGCGCCTCCCTCGACGACTTCCCGCGACTGCTGGACCACCTCGCCCGGGTCCACCCGAGCCGCTACGGCGCCCTGACCGACGGCATCACGGCCGTCTGCCTCACCGGCGTCCGCCCGGTGCCGGACCAGTCCACCGCGCTGCGCCTCGTCGTCCTCGCGGACCGGCTCTACGACCGCGAGGTGCCCGTCCTCGCCTCGGGTCTGCCCTTCGACCGGCTGTTCAGCGAGGAGATGCTGCGGGGCGGCTACCGCAAGAAGTACTTCCGGGCGATCTCCCGTCTCACCGCGCTGGCCCGGGACGCGGCGCGCCTCGTCGACGAGGACTGACCCTCCGTCACGGCGAGAGCCGATCACGCCCCGTTACACCGTCAAATCCCGGTTTTCAAGAGCCGGTTCTGGCCACACCACCCGCTCTTTTCGGGCTCTCTCCGCATCCGAAACATCGAGTTAACCCTGCAAACGGCTCTGTAGGGTTAACGTGTTTCTTGACCAAGCGTTGACCAAGTATTGGTGCGCGCTAGAACTACGAGTCGGCGGGAGGGGGGACGCATGTCCGGAGGCAAGACGGCCCGGGCCGCGGTGTCGGTCCTCACCGCCCTGCTGTTCGTCCTTCCGTTCCTCGCGCTCACCGCGCCGTTCGCATCCGCGCACACGGCACGTCATGCCGCGGCCGGCATCCAGCCCGGAAACGTTCCTTCCGGTATGGCGCCGCGCGACGAAACCGCCACCTGCCAGGAGACCGGCCGCCCCGGCGCCCTGCCCGGCCCGCTGCGCGTCCGCGACCGGCACCGCACCGCGTCCGTCCCGGCGGCCGAGGGCCCCGAACGCCCGCTGTGCGGGCCGTCCACGGAGGCCGCCCACGCGCAGACCGCGCCCGGCGCGGCCCGTCCCCGCGCACCGAGACCGCCGGACGACCACTCCCCGGCGGCGCTCCAGGTCTTCCGCTGCTGAGCGGCAGAGCAGTTCCCCTGTCTGTCCTGTCCTGTCCCATCCGACGCGTCCCCACGCGCGCCAGGAGGAATCACCACACATGCAGCCCCTCATCGACCACGCCCGCACGTTCGGACAGCGCCCTGAGGAGTTCGCCCCCCTCGCCGAAGGCCAGTGGCCGGAGGTCCTGTTCATCACCTGCTCCGACTCGCGGGTCGTCCCCGCCCTGATCACGGGCGCCCGCCCCGGCCAGCTCTTCGAGCTGCGCACCGCGGGCAACGTCGTCCCGGCCTACGCCGCCGACCGTCCGGCCGGCGAGGCGGCCACCGTCGAGTACGCCGTGCAGGTGCTCGGCGTGCGGCACATCGTCGTCTGCGGCCACTCGCACTGCGGCGCCGTGGGCGCGGTGGTGCGCGGCGACGACCTGACCGCCGTACCCGCCGTGCGCGCGTGGCTCGCGCACGCGGCGGAGGAGCCCAAGTGCTCCGACCCGTCCGACCCGACGGTCGCCGAGGCCGTGCAGAACCACGTCCTGGCCCAGCTGGAACGCCTGCGGGCCTACCCCTGCGTCGAACGGCGCCTGGCGGAGGGCGACCTGAGCCTGCACGGCTGGTACTACGAGGTCCACACCGGGACCGTGCGCGAACACCGCGCGGACACCGGTGCGTTCGAGGCCCTGTGAGCGGGGGGAAGAGCGCGATGACCGCGATGTCGAAATTTCCCCACCTGCGGCAGGACTTCGCCGCCTCCCTCGTCGTCTTCCTGGTCGCCCTGCCGCTGTGCGTGGGCGTCGCCGTCGCCTCCGGCGTCCCGGCCGAACTGGGCCTGGTCACCGGCATCGTCGGCGGGATCGTCACCGGCCTGCTGCCGGGCAGCAGCCTGCAGGTGTCCGGGCCGGCCGCCGGCCTGACCGTGCTCGTCTTCGAGGCGGTCGACACCTACGGGCTGCCCGCGCTCGGCGTGATCGTGCTGGCCGCCGGACTGCTCCAGCTCGTCATGGGCGCCCTGAAGGTGGGGCGCTGGTTCCGGGCGATATCCATATCCGTCGTCGAAGGCATGCTGGCCGGTATCGGTCTGGTCATCATCGCCGGCCAGCTGTATGCGGCGGCGGGGCTGGAGGCACCCGCCTCCGGCGTCGACAAGATCCTGGGTCTGCCGGGAGCCGCCGCCGACGCCGTCGGCAGCACCGAGGCGCTCGCCTCGCTGGCGGTGGGCGCGGGCACCGTCGCGGTGATGGTGCTGTGGAAGCGGCTGCCGAAGGGTGCGCAGACCGTGCCGGGCGCGCTCGCCGCGGTCGTGCTGGCGACGCTGGCCACGCTCGCCTTCAACCTGCCGGTCGCGACCGTCGAGGTGCAGGGCCTGTTCGACTCCATCCAGCCGCCCGGCGCGGACGACTTCGCCGGACTGGCGAACATCGGCCTGATCGGCACGATCCTCGCCTTCACTCTGATCGCGTCGGCGGAGAGCCTGTTCAGCGCCGCCGCGGTGGACCGGCTGCACGACGGGCCGCGCACCCAGTACGACAAGGAGCTCATGGCGCAGGGCGCGGGCAACGCGTTGTGCGGTGTGCTCGGCGCGCTGCCGATGACCGCGGTCATCGTGCGCAGCTCCGCCAACGTCGCGGCGGGCGCGCGGACCAAGGCGTCCCGGGTCCTGCACGGCGTGTGGCTGCTGCTGTTCGCGGCGCTGCTGCCGGCCGCGCTGGCCCTGATCCCGCTGCCCGCGCTGGCGGGCATCCTGGTCCACGCGGGCTGGAAGCTGATCCCGTTCCGGAACCTGGTCCCGCTGTGGCGCTCGCACCGGGGCGAGGCACTGATCCTGGTGGTCACCGCCGTGTCGATCGTCGCGGTGAACATGTTCGAGGGCGTGCTGATCGGCCTGGCCCTGTCCGTGATCAAGACCGCCTGGGACGCCTCGCACGTCCGGCTGGAGGTCATCGACAAGGGCGCCGGCCCCATCCAGGTGTACCTGTCGGGCAACGCGACCTTCCTGCGGCTGCCGAAGATCCTCGACAGCCTGGAGTCCCTGCCCCAGGACCGGCCGGTCGAACTGGACCTGTCGGGGCTGCACCACCTGGACCACGCCTGCGGTACGGCGCTGGAGAACTGGGCCAAGCAGCACAGCGCCACGGGTACGGAGCCGGTGAAGGTCACGGAGCCCGCCGTCCGGGGCGAGGCCGCGCCGGCCGCCAAGGCCGGGGCCGCGGCCGGGTAACCCGCGCCGCTGCGGTCCGCTGCGGTGGCCGCGGCGAGCCGCGTCCCGAGTGCCCGGTCCGGAGGCGTGGCCCCGGACCGGGCACTCGGCATATCGTGACAGGAGCAGACGAAAGGGATCCCTGAGCAGGGAGGTCGTCATGCTCCAGGAGCTGCTGACGGCGGCCGCGGCGACCGGTTCGGCCGGTGTGGTGTACCTGTCCGCGGCGGCGCGGGTCGTCAAGCAGTACGAACGCGGGGTGGTCTTCCGGCTCGGCCGGCTCCACGGCGACGTGCGCCGGCCCGGGTTCAACCTGGTCGTGCCGGGCGTCGACCGGATGCGCAAGGTCAACATGCAGATCGTGACGATGCCGGTGCCCGCACAGGAGGGCATCACCCGGGACAACGTCACGGTGCGGGTGGACGCCGTGGTGTACTTCAAGGTCGTGGACGCGGCGGCGGCCGTCGTCAACGTCGAGGACTACCGGTTCGCCGTCTCCCAGATGGCGCAGACCTCCCTGCGGTCGATCATCGGCAAGAGCGAGCTGGACGACCTGCTGTCGGACCGGGAGAAGCTCAACCAGGGCCTGGAGCTGATGATCGACAGTCCGGCCGTCGGCTGGGGCGTGCAGATCGACCGGGTGGAGATCAAGGACGTGTCCCTGCCCGACACGATGAAGCGGTCGATGGCCCGGCAGGCCGAGGCCGACCGCGAGCGGCGGGCCCGGGTCATCAACGCCGACGCCGAGCTCCAGGCGTCCAGGAAGCTCGCCGAGGCCGCGCAGCAGATGGCCGACACCCCCTCCGCGCTGCAACTGCGCCTGTTGCAGACCGTCGTCGCGGTCGCCGCGGAGAAGAACTCCACCCTCGTCCTGCCCTTCCCGGTCGAACTGCTGCGCTTCCTGGAGAGGGCCCAGCAGCAGATCCCGTCCGGCCGCGCCGCGGAGCGGCCCACCGGAACGTGACGGAAAGCGACCGGTGGTATCCGTGCGGTTCCCGGGGCGCGTACCGGGGTGATAGACACGGCGGGATCGCTGTTCCTGTCCGCCAGCAGGAAGGTTTCCCCATGCCCGAGACCACGACCGGCACCACGACCGCCGACGGCTCCCCCTCCCGGCGCCGGATACTCGCCCGCGCCGGCGCGCTGGGCGTCTCGATCGCCTTCGCCGGAAACCTCTCCGAGCTCTTCGCGGACACCGCCGCCGCGCGGAACCTCGGCCACGGCGGTTACGGACCGCTCGTCGAGGACCCGGACGGCCTGCTCGACCTCCCCGAGGGGTTCCGCTACCGGGTCCTGTCCCGCGAGGGCGACCCGCTCCGCTCCGGCGAGGGGCTCGTCCCCTCGAACCACGACGGCATGTCGGCCTTCCCGGGCAGAGCGGGCCGCGTCCACCTGGTCCGCAACCACGAGAACCGCGCCACCGCCCGCCTGGGTGTCCCCACGGTCGAGGGCCTGACCTACGACCCGGCCGGCAAGGGCGGCTGCACGGCCCTGACGCTGGGCCCCCGGGGCGACGTCCTGTCCGAACGGGTCGCGATAGCCGGTACGGCCGTCAACTGCGCGGGCGGCCCCACCCCCTGGGGCACCTGGCTGACCTGTGAGGAGACCGAGGACAAGGCCGGGATCGCCGGGTACGCCGAGGACCACGGGTTCGTCTTCGAGGTCGACCCGGTCGACCCGCACCGCTCCGGGGCGGTGCCGCTGACCGCGATGGGCCGCTTCCAGCACGAGGCGACAGCCGTCGACCCGCGGCGGGGCGTGGTGTACGAGACGGAGGACGCGTTCCAGAGGCCGTTCGGCCTCTTCTACCGGTTCCTGCCCGTCAAGCCGCTCGGCGGTCCCGGCTCGCTGCGGGCGGGCGGCCGGCTCCAGGCGATGCGCGTGCCCGGCGTGCCCGACCTGTCCGCCGTCCAGGAGACGGGGATGTCCTTCGACGGTGTCGAGTGGGTCGACGTACCGGACCCCCAGGCCCGCGAAACCCCCGTCCGCCTCCAGGACTTCGGGCCGAAGGGCATCACGCACGCGCAGAAGCTGGAGGGCTGCTACTGGGGCGGGCGGTCGGTGTACTTCGTGTCGTCCTTCGCCCGCAGCGCCGAGGGCTCGGCCGCCGACCACCACGGACAGGTCTGGCGGTACGACCCGCAGCGGCACCGGCTGACCCTGGTGGTCGTCTTCGGCCCGGACACGGACGTGCGGCTGCCCGGGGAGTCGCCGGACAACATCTGCCTCGCCGCCGGCGGCCTGATGGTCTGCGAGGACGGCAGCGGCGCCCAGCACGTCTTCGGCGTGACCCGGCGCGGCGAGGTCTACGCGATGGCCCGGGGCCGCCAGAACATCGGCACGCCCCGGGAACCGGAGTGGGGCGAGTTCGCCGGCGTCACCTTCTCCCCCGACGGCCGCACCATGTACGTCAACTGCTACACCCCCGGCACGACCTTCGCGGTGACCGGGCCCTGGCGCCGGTAGCCGCGGGCCGTCGAAGGACCACCCGGCCGGGCGCCGCGGTCCCCGCGGTGTCCGGTCACTGAAGTGGCCTCGCCGGGGTACCCGGAGTCACATGACGCAGAATCCGCACGTCAGCGACTCGTACTGGCTCCAGACCGCTCCAGGCGCCCCCCACCCCGCACTGGAGGACGACCTCGACGTCGACGTCGCCGTGATCGGCGGCGGCATCGCCGGGCTGTGCACCGCCTGGGAGCTGACACGGGCCGGGCGCAGCGTGGCGGTGCTGGAGGCCGGGCGGATCGCGGCCGGTGTCACCGGGCACACCACCGCCAAGGTCACCGCCCTGCACTCGCTGGTCTACGGCAAGCTGCGCCGCACCCGCGGCCCCGAGGGCGCCCGGCTGTACGCCCGCTCGCAGACGGAGGCGATCGAACGCGCCGCCGAGATCGTGGAGGAGCTGGGCATCGACTGCGACTGGGAGACCCGGAGCGCGTACACGTACGTCCGTGACGCGGGTCGCGTGGAGGAGGTGCGGGCCGAGGCCGCCGCCGCGAAGGAGGCGGGGCTGCCTGCCTCGTTCGTGACGGAGACCGGGCTGCCCTACCCGGTCGCGGGCGCGGTCCGGGTCACCGGCCAGGCCCAGTTCCACCCCCGCAAGTACCTGCTGGCCCTCGCCGAGGACCTGGTCGGGCGCGGCGGGCGCATCTTCGAGCACACCACCGTGCACGGCCTGGACGAGGGCGAGCCGTGCCGCGTGTCGACCGGCACGGGCGCGACGGTGACCGCCCGGGACGTCGTCGTCGCCACGCACTACCCGATCTTCGACCGGGCGCTGCTGTTCACCCGCCTCTCCCCGCGCCGCGAGCTGGTCGTCGCCGGGACGGTCGAGGCCGACCGGGACCCCGACGGCATGTACATCACGCCGGACGAGAACACGCGGTCGGTCCGCACGGCCCCGTACGGCGACGACGGCGGCCGGCGGCTGCTGGTGATCACCGGGGAGCACTTCACCCCCGGCACGGGCGACACCCGGGAGCGCTTCGGACGCCTGTCCGCCTGGGCCCGCGAGCACTTCCCCGGCGTGGAGCTCACCCACGCCTGGGCCACCCAGGACAACGATCCCACCGACACCGTCCCCATGGTGGGCCCGCTGCACCCAGGCGCCCGGCACACCTACGTGGCCACCGGCTTCGCGGGCTGGGGCATGAGCGGCGGCCTGATGGCCGGGCGGCTGCTCGCCCGGCAGCTCACCGGCGAGGAGTGCGCCTGGAGCGAGCTGTACGACCCGCGCCGGGTGCGCACGGCCGTGCGGCAGGCGCCGCAGTTCCTGAAGACGCAGGCCGAGGTCGCCGGCCACTTCGTCGGCGATCGGCTGCGGCCCGCGCCGCCGCTGGACTCGCTGCCGCCCGGGGAGGGCGCCGTGGTCCGGGCGGGCGGCGACCGGCTCGCGGTCTACCGGGACGAGGCCGGCGCCCTGCACGCCGTCTCCCCGCGCTGCACCCACCTGGGGTGCCTGGTCGGCTTCAACGCCGCCGAGCGCGCCTGGGAGTGCCCCTGCCACGGCTCCCGCTTCGACACGGACGGCAAGGTGATCCAGGGCCCGGCGACCCGGCCGCTGGAACGACGGGACATCTGAGGCGTCCGCCCGTCCCGCCACGCCCGCCCGTCCGGGCGGGTGAGACTCGCTCCCGCCCGCGCGCGCATATTCGTACATTCGGAACAAAGGGTCATACGTTCATGCAGTGATCGCTCTACTGCGCCGTGTGACCGCCGTCTGCGCCCTGGGCGGCGCTCTCGCCGCCTGCGGCACCACCCAGGCACCCCAGCCCCAGGCACCCGGAAAGCCCCGCCCCGTCCCCTCCGCGTCCTCCGGGCCCTCCGGGGCTTCCGCGTCCGCCGCGCCCTCCGCCCGCCCCCCGTCCGCCCCGGCCGGGCCGGTCACGCTCGCCCCCGGCCCGGCCGGCCTGGCCCCCGTCTTCGAGAACGGCCCCCGCACCCCGGACAGGACCGTGGCCCTGACCTTCGACGCCGACATGACCGCCGACCAGGGGCCGCGGGCGGCGGCGGGCGAACGGTTCGACAATCCGCGGCTGATCGCCGCGCTGCGGGAGCTGAAGGTGCCCGCCACGGTCTTCATGACCGGGCGGTGGGCGGAGGAGTACCCGGACCAGGCCCGCTCCATCGGACGGGACCCTCTCTTCGAGGTCGCCAACCACTCCTACAGCCACCACGCCTTCACCGGCGACTGCTACGGCCTGCCGGCCCTGCCCGCGGACCGGATGCGGGCGGATGTGGAACGGGCGTACACGGCCTTCCGCACGGCGGGCGTACCCGACGCGAAGCCGTACTTCCGCTTCCCCGGCGGCTGCTACGACCGGCGGGCGCTGCGGGCGATCGCCGCGACCGGTGTGACGGCGGTGCAGTGGGACGTGGTGAGCGGCGACGCGTTCGCCACCGACGCGGACGCGGTGGCCCGGCAGGTCCTGGACGGCGTACGGCCCGGTTCGGTGGTCGTCCTGCACTGCACGCGCAGCGCCGCCCCGGTGACCGAGCGGGCGGTGCGCGCCGTCGTCCCCGAGCTGCGCCGGCAGGGCTACCGCTTCGTGAAGGTCTCCCAGCTGATCGGGGCCGCCGCCGGACGCCGGTGACCGGCCTACCCTGGAGGCATGAGCGACGGCGACGACTACTGCCTGATCGACGCGGCCCGGCCGCCCGGGGCCGACGGACCGCCGTACGCGGAATGCGTGCTGTGCCGGGAGCCGACGGAGTACCCCGAGTCGTACAAGGGGATCACCCTCTGCCCGCGCTGCGAGTGGCAGGAGGCCCAGCGCACGGCCTGCTCGGGGTGACGGGCAGCGGGCGGGCGGACCCCCGGCCGCCTCCGGCACCGATCTTCCGGCTGGCACACTGGGAGGCGTGAGCCAGGACCAGGACCCGACGCCCGTGAACGACAGCTCCCCCCGCCCCGAGGCCGGCGCACGCGAGTACGTGCTGCCGCTGGTGGTCCGGATCGAGCGGGCGGCACCGCCGCCGCGGACGGACGCGCTGGAGACCTCGGCCCGCGCGGTGCTGGCCCTGCTCGCCGACGAGCGGTCGCTGGGCGACGGGGAGTGGGCGCGGGCGGTGCGGGACTGGCAGGACGCCCGCATCCGCAAGGTGGTGCGGCGGGCACGCGGCGCCGAGTGGCGGCGCGCCGAGGCGCTGCCCGGCATCACGGTGACCGGGAAGGCGGCCGAGGTGCGGGTCTTCCCGCCCGTGCCGCTGGACGGCTGGCCCAAGGACCTGGCCCGCCTCCAGGTCTCCGGCACCGACCTCGACGACCCGGAGCCGCCGGTGGACGCCGACCCGTCCGCGCCCGTGCTGTGGACCAACCCGGACCTGCGGATGTCGGCCGGCAAGACGATGGCGCAGACGGGCCACGCCGCCCAGCTCGCCTGGTGGGAACTGGACGGCGAGGAGCGCGCCGCCTGGCGCGACGCCGGCTTCCCGCTGGCCGTGCGCACCGCGGACCCCGCCGACTGGCGGCGCCTGACCGCGAGCGGCCTGCCCGTGGTCCGCGACGCCGGTTTCACCGAGATCGCCCCCGGCTCCTGCACGGTGGTCGCGGACCACCCGGCGCTGCGGTAGGGCCGGCGCCCCGGGACGCCCGGGACCCGCCCGCCCCTTCTGCCCGAACCTCAAATGTTCCTCTGAACGTGCCCGTGCCGGGGTTGGCGCGCGCGGCGCGGGGCCATACCCCCCTCACCGCCGGGACGGCTCCCCGGCGTGCGGAGGAGGGGGACGATGGAGCGACTGGGGACGGGCATCGGGTGGCGGCCGGAGATCGCGGACGCCGTGGAGCGCATGCCGGGCGTCGACTGGGTCGAGGTCGTGGCCGAGAACATATGCCCCGACCACCTCCCCGCCTCCCTGCGGCGCCTGCGCGAGCGCGGTGTCACCGTCGTGCCGCACGGCGTCTCCCTGGGCCTGGGCGGTGCCGGACGGCCCGACCCGGACCGGCTGGCCGCGCTGGCCGAGCGGGCCGGGGCGCTGGGCTCGCCGCTGGTGACCGAGCACATCGCGTTCGTCCGCGCGGGCGGGCCGCTGACCGCGTCCGCGCACCTGGAGGCGGGACACCTGCTGCCGGTGCCGCGCACCCGGGACGCGCTCGACGTGCTGTGCGAGAACGTCCGCATCGCGCAGGACGCGCTGCCCGTGCCGCTCGCCGTGGAGAACATCGCAGCCCTGTTCTCCTGGCCGGACGAGGAGATGACCGAGGGGCAGTTCCTGTACGAGCTGACCGACCGCACCGGGGTGCGGCTGCTGATCGACGTGGCGAACCTGCACACCAACCACGTCAACCGCGACGAGGACCCGGCCGAGGCGCTCGCCGGACTCCCCCTGGAGGCCATCGCCTACGTGCACGTCGCGGGCGGCTACGAACGCGACGGCGTCTGGCACGACAGCCACGCCCACCCCGTCCCGCGGCCGGTCCTCGACATCCTGACCGGCCTCGCCTCCCGGGTCGCGCCGCCGGGCGTGCTGCTGGAGCGGGACGAGAACTTCCCCGAACCGGCCGAGCTGGAGGGGGAGCTGGACGCGATCCGGGCGGCGCTGCGCGCGGGGCGGCGGAACGCGGCCGGGGCGCGCGCCGAAGGCGCGGACGCCGGGCCGGCCGGCCCCTGCGGAAGGGCGCAGGCCCCCGCGGACGCCCCCGGGACCGAATCCGCCCGGGAGCGGCTCGGCCTGGCGCAGGCCGCGCTGCTGTCCGCGCTGGTCGCCGGGATACCCGCGCCCGAGGGGTTCGACCGGGCGCGGCTGCGGGTGCAGGCGCGGGCGCTGGCCGCGAAGCGGGCGGGCATCGTGGCCAAGGTCGCGCCCGAACTGCCGGTGATCCTCGGGGACGGCTACCGGACGCTCTTCCTCGCCTACGCCCACGGACGCCCGTTGACCGGCGGGTACCGGCGGGACGCGCTCGACTTCGCCGCACTGCTGCTGGCCGACGGTCTGCCGGAGGACCCGCGGGCGCGGCGGGAGTTGCGGAAGTGGTGGCTGGAGCGGTCGGGACCGGCACCGCGGTCACGCCGGCCGGCCGTACGGCTGGCGCGGGCCACGCGCCGGGTGCTGTCGCGGCACTGACCGGGAGCGAAGCGGAACGTGACATACCGGCAACGCTCCGTCCGGATGCTGAAAAGGCATGGTGCGGCCGACGCCCCTGACGTACAAACGCGGCATGTTCTGGGTCCTCCTCCTGCTGCCCGCCTGGGCCCTCGCCGGCACGGCATGCACACGGCTGTGTCTGACCGCGGCGCGCACGGCGACCGCGGACACGGCGGACGCGCCCGTAGGGCGCGAACTGACCCTGTACGAGGCGGCGTTCCTGTCCGGCGGACCCGGGCGCGTCGTCGACCTGACGCTCGTCTCCATGGTGCGCCGGCGCCGGCTGCTGCTGGCCCGCACCGGCTGGGTCACCGTCGTCGACCCGCGCGGGCGGGACGAGATGGAGCGGTCCGTCGTCGGGGCCATCGGGCCCGGCGGGCAGTCCCGGATCGCGCCCGTGCGGTCGGCCGCCGCGGCGGCCGACGCGGTGAGCGGGCTCGCCGAGCGGCTCGTCGGCACGGGACTGGCCGTGCCGGAAGGCGGCCGCGGCGGCGTGGCGGCCGCCGTCCGGCAGGTGCGCCTGGCCGCCGTCGCCGTGTGCGCGCTGGGGGTGACCGCCGTGTCCCTGCCCGTCCCCTCGGACGTGCCGCGGCACCTGGTCGCCCTGTGGTTCACGCTGCCGCTCGCCCTGGCCCTGGGCTGCCTCGCCATGGCGCGCATGGAGGTCCATCCGTACACGCGCCGGGCGTCCCCCGCCGGGCAGCGGCTGCTCGACGCGCTCGTCCGGCAGGCGGACGGCGCGGACGGTGAGCGAGTGTTCCTCACCTCCGTGGCCGTGCACGGCGTCCACGCGACCGGCGAACCGGACCTGCGCGCGGCCTTCGCCCACCGGGAGCGGCACGCCGAGCGCCGCGGCGGCTGAGGCGGCACGTCGGCGGGGAGCCGGGGCACCCGGCGGCGGGCGGGCTCGGCGCTGGTGACCGAGCGGGGCGCCGGCACGCACGGCGTCGCGGACGGCGCGAACGCCTGCGTCAACGGTCACCTGGAGGCGTACCTCCTGTGGGGCCGGCTCCCGGCGCGGGACGCGTCCCGCGCCCCGCGTCCGGCACCGGAGCCGGTGGGGGACCGGCCCGGGCGGACCGCGGCGCCCCGGCCCGCGTCCTGATCAGGCGAGCCCGGCCACCAGCTCGGCGATGTCCTTGCGGCGGCCCGTGAAGAAGGGGACCTCCTCGCGGACGTGCAGGCGGGCCTCGGAAGCGCGCAGGTGGCGCATGAGGTCGACGATGCGGTACAGCTCGTCGGCCTCGAAGGCGAGGATCCACTCGTAGTCGCCGAGGGAGAAGGAGGCGACCGTGTTCGCGCGCACGTCCGGGTAGCCGCGGGCCATCTTGCCGTGGTCGGCGAGCATCCGGCGGCGGTCCTCCTCCGGCAGGAGGTACCAGTCGTAGGAGCGCACGAACGGGTAGACGCTGACGTAGTCGCGCGGCGTCTCGTCGGCGAGGAACGCCGGGATGTGCGAGCGGTTGAACTCGGCGGGGCGGTGCAGCGCCATGTTCGACCACACCGGGGTGAGCGCGCGGCCCAGCCTGGTGCGGCGGAAGAGGTTGTACGCCTCCTGGAGCTGGTCACTGGTCTCGGCGTGCCACCAGATCATCAGGTCGGCGTCGGCGCGCAGGCCGGAGATGTCGTAGGTGCCGCGGACCGTCACGTCCTTGGCGGCGAGCTGGTCGAACAGCTCCTGGACCTCGTCGGCGTATCCGGCACGGTCCTCGGGGAGCACGTCCTTCAGCTTGAAGACGGACCAGAGGGTGTAGCGGATGACCTCGTTGAGGTCCTTGGCCAGCTTGCCCTTGTTCGGGGTCCGCGCGGGGGCGGGGGTGGAGGCGTCGTCACTCATGGCCCTATTCTCCCGCTCCGCCGTGCAGGCTCTGCACCGGGTGGGCGGTGAGCTCCCGCACGGCGCGCAGGTCACCGTGGATCTGGTCCACGGCCGCGTACGCGCTGGCGATGGACGCCGGGATGCCGACGCCGTCGTACGCCGCCCCGCACACGGCCAGCCCCGGCACCCTGCCGACGTACTCGCGGACGCGGGCCACGCGCGCGTGGTGGCCGACGGGGTACTGCGGCAGGCCGTCGGTCCAGCGGGTGACGCGGGTGGCGACCGGCGTGGCGTCCAGGCCGGTCGCCTCCTTCAGGTCGTGCCGGGAGACGGCCACGAGGGCGTCGTCGTCCCGTCCGAGGATCTCCGTCTCGCCGTACCGGCCGACGGAGGTGCGCAACACCACCAGGTCCGGGTCCTCCTCGGCGATCCAGCCCCACTTGCGGGAGGCGAACGTGGACGCCTTGATGGTCCGCCCGTCGACCGGGGGCACGAGGAAGCCGCTGCCCTCGGGCAGCGCGGCGGCCTCGGAGCGGCGGTAGGCGAGGGTGACCAGGGCCATGGAGGCGTACTCGACGGCGGCGAGCTCGGCCGCCGCGGCGGGCGCCTCGGCCTTGAGCAGGCCGGCGGCGGCGGGCGCCGGGACGGCGACGACGACCGCGTCGGCGTCCAGCCCCCGCCCGCCTGCGACGACCCGCCACCCGGCGGGCGCGGTGCGGCGCAACTCCGTCACCGGGGCTCCCGTGACGATCTCGCCGCCGCGGGACCGCACCGACGCGGCGACCGCGGCCGGCAGCGTGCCGATGCCGCCCGCGATGCCCATGAAGACCGGCCCGCCGCTTTGCGGGGCGGCGGCCGTCCTGCCCTGGACGGCGCGCACCGCCTCGGTGAGGGAGGTGTGCGTGCGGGCGGCCTCGAAGAGCTGCGGGACGGCCGAGCGCATCGAGATGCGGTAGGCGTCGCCCGCGTACACGCCGCCGAGCAGCGGTTCGACCAGCCGGTCGACGACCTCGCGGCCCAGCCGCGCCGCCACGTACTCCCCCACCGCCACGTCGTCGCCGACCTCGGTGCGGGGCAGGTCCGCGTCGCGCTCGATCCGGGCGAGCCCCTCCTCGGACACCACGCCGGACAGGGCGGACGCGGTGCCGGGGACGCCCATGACGTGACCCTTGGGCATGGGGCGCAGCGCACCCCGGGTCCACAGGGCGGCGGTCGCGGTGGCCGGCGGCTGGAGGCGGTCGGCGAGGCCCGCCGCACGGGCCAGGTCCACGGCCTCGGGGCGGCGGGCCAGCATCGACTCGGCGCCGAGGTCGACCCGCACTCCGGCGATCTCACCGGGCAGCAGCTTGCCGCCGACCCGGCCGGACGCCTCCAGCACGGTCACCCGCGCCCCGCGCTCCAGCAACCGGTGGGCGGCGGCCAGCCCCGCGATGCCGGCCCCGATGACGACGACATGCCCCGCACCCGCACGGGTCTGCTCTTCACGCATGCCCCCAGCCTCTCAAACGGCACCGGCGGCGCGGTCCGGCCCCCGGCCCGTGCCCGGCCGTGGCCTCCTCGGGACCGTTCCGCGCCGACGGTTTCGGCCGCCTCCGGCGCCGAGGGGACGGACAGGGCCGGGGGAGGACCGGGCGCGTTCCGTCCCCGTAGCGTGTCCGCATGGGTATGAGCACGCACATGAGGACGAGTGGCGCGCGGGGCGCGCGGCGGCGGCTGGTCGTGATCGGCGGCGACGCGGCGGGCATGTCCGCGGCGTCGCAGGCACGCCGCATGAAGGGCCCCGGCGAGCTGGAGATCGTGGCGTTCGAACGCGGCCGCTTCACCTCGTACTCGGCGTGCGGCATCCCCTACTGGGTGGGCGGTGACGTCCCCGGGCGGGACCGGCTGATCGCCCGCACGCCCGAGGAGCACCGCGCGCGCGACATCGACCTGCGGCTGCGCACCGAGGTCACCGGGATCGACGTGGAAGGCGGGCGGGTACGCGCGCGCGACCTCGATTCCGGGGCCGAGTCCTGGACGCCGTACGACCACCTCGTGATCGCGACCGGCGCGCGCCCGGTCCGCCCGGACCTGCCGGGCGTCGACGCGCCCGGAGTGCACGGCGTGCAGAACCTCGAGGACGGCCAGGCGCTCCTGGACACGCTGGCCCGCACGCGCGGCCGGCGCGCGGTGGTCGTCGGCGCCGGCTACATCGGCGTGGAGATGGCGGAGGCGCTCGTCAAGCGCGGTTACGAGGTGGCGGTCGTCAACCGCGGCAGGGAGCCGATGGCGACCCTGGACCCGGACATGGGCCGCCTGGTGCACGACGCCATGGAGGGCATGGGCATCACCATGGTGAACGACGCCGAGGTCACCGGGGTGCTCACGGGGGACGACGGCCGGGTGCGGGCGGTGGTCACGCGGGACGCCGAGTTCCCGGCCGACGTGGTGGTGCTCGGCATCGGCGTGCGTCCGGAGACCTCGCTGGCCGCGGCGGCGGGGCTGCCGCTCGGCGCGCACGGCGGGCTGCTCACGGACCGGGCGATGCGGGTGCGCGGGTACGAGAACGTCTGGGCCGGCGGCGACTGCGTCGAGGTCCTCGACCTGGTCTTCGGCCAGGAGCGGCACATCGCGCTCGGCACCCACGCCAACAAGCACGGCCAGGTCATCGGCACCAACGTCGGCGGCGGCTACGCCACCTTCCCCGGTGTGGTCGGCACCGCCGTCAGCAAGGTCTGCGACCTGGAGATCGCCCGCACGGGGCTGCGCGAGAAGGACGCGCGGCGGGCGGGGTTGCGGTTCGTGACGGCCACCATCGAGTCGACCAGCCGCGCCGGCTACTACCCGGGCGCCTCCCCCATGACGGTGAAGATGCTCGCCGAACACCGCACCGGCCGCCTCCTCGGTGTCCAGATCGTCGGCCGGGAGGGCGCGGGCAAACGGGTCGACATAGCGGCGGTGGCCCTCACGGCGGGCATGACGGTGGAGCAGATGACGGCCCTGGACCTGGGGTACGCGCCGCCCTTCTCCCCCGTGTGGGACCCGGTGCTGGTGGCGGCCCGCAAGGCGGCGGCGAAGGTGCGGGAGGCCGGGGTGTGAGACCGGGGCGATCTCCGGCCGGGAGTTCACCGATTCGCCCGCCGCCCGGCGGGCACATGTCCCTCGTGGTCATTCCCGTTCATGACGTGAACCCGGTGCGCGGCACGCCCTGGGTGACGTACGCGCTGATCGCCGCGAACTTCGTGGTGTTCCTGACGATGCCCGGCATGGCCGGTTCGGTGACCGGCGACGGCAGTCTGGCCCAGCTGTGCCACCTCCAGGCGTACCTGGACCAGTGGGCGGCGGTGCCGCAGGAGCTGATCCACCACCGGATGCCGCGGCTGGTGCCCACCGGTGACGTCGGGGTGGGCCCGCAGGGGCCGGGCTGCGTGATCGCCCCGCCCGGCTACGACAAGTCCCCCGAGCTGAGCGTCCTGACGGCGATGTTCCTGCACGGCAGCTGGCTGCACCTGCTGGGCAACACGCTCTTCCTGTGGATCTTCGGCAACAACGTTGAGGAGCGGATGGGGCACCTGCGGTTCCTGTTGTTCTACCTGGTCTGCGGGTATGCGGCCGCGTACGGCTTCGCCCTGGTGAACTCCGGCTCCGGCGACCCGCTGATCGGCGCCTCCGGGGCGATCGCCGGTGTCCTCGGCGCGTACCTGGTGCTGTACCCGAGGGCGCGGGTGTGGGTCCTCGTCCCCTTCCTGATCTTCCTGCCGCTGCGGCTGCCGGCCTGGATCGTGCTGGGCCTGTGGTTCGTCCTCCAGGCGTTCTACTCCGCCGGGCAGGGTGTCTCCGACGCCGGCACGGTCGCCTACGTGGCGCACGTGGTCGGTTTCGTGGCCGGCCTGCTCCTCGCCTGGCCGCTCAAGCCCGGCACGCCCCCGCCGCCGGAACCGCGCGGCGTCCTCTTCGGGCGGCGGGCGCGGCGGGCCTGGTAGGAGCCGGCCGCACGAGGCCACGGCCGGCCGCGGCGGCGACCGGCCGTCCGGGTGCTTCGCCACGGGCCGCTCGGGACCGGGAGCCGGCGCTCCGCGTCCGGGAGGCGCCGCTCCCGGCCGTCTTGGCTGTCGTGCCGCTGCGGCCGGAGGGGCCGGCGGACGCTCCGGCCGGCGGGGCGGAGGTCCCGGGCACCCGGCCGTCCGGGGCACCCGGGGCCGGGCCGCGCCGCGGGCCGGCGGAGACGGCGGCTCAGGCCGCGACCGTCTCCGTGAGCCGCGCGGTGGCCTCCTCCCACGGGCCGGGTGCGGCGGCGAGCGGCCGCAGCCCCCGGGCCTGGCGAGGCGTCAGGCCGATGCCGAGGACGCCGGTGACGCGGTCCTCGTCGCCGTAGAGGGCGGCCAGGCGCAGCGGCTCCTTGTCCAGGCGCAGCATCTGGACGCGCCGGGCGCCGGCGAGGAGGCCGTAGGCGTGCAGCTTCAGGTCGTACTGGTCGGACCAGAAGTACGGCACCGGCTCGAACGGGCGGCGCACGCCGAAGCGTTCGCCGTCCAGCTCGGCGAGGAGGTTGCGGGCGGCGGCCAGCCCCTGCTCGCCGGCGTTCATCCGGTGCTCGACCCGGATCCGCCGCCCCAGCCCCGGGTGGTACCAGCGGGCGACGTCGCCGGCGCCGTAGAGGCCCGGTGCGGCGGCGCAGTACTGATCGCAGCCGAGGCCGTCGGACAGGTCCAGGCCGACGGCCTCGGCCGCGGGTCCGCGCAGCCAGCCGACGGCCGGTTCGGAGCCGATGGCGAGCAGGACGTCGTCGGCCTCCACGGTGGTGCCGTCGGCCAGTTCGACCCCGGTCGCCCGGCCGTCAGCGGTGGCGACGGCGGTGACGGTGGCGCCCGGGTACAGGATGACGCCGTGGTCGCGGTGGACCTCGGCGAGCAGTTCGCCGACCTCGCGGCCCAGGACGCGTTCCATGGGCGTGTCCCGGCTGCCGATGAGCGTGACGTGGTGCCCCAGTCCGCGGGCCACGGCGGCGGCCTCGGCGCCGAGGACGCCGCCGCCCACGACGGCCAGGCGCCGGCCCGGCTCGGCGAGCCGCCGCCGCAGGGCGAGCGCGTCCTCCAGGGTGCGCAGCACGTGCACGCCCTCGACGCCCTCGGTGCCGGGCAGGGTGCGGGCGCGCACCCCGGTGGCGACGACGACGCCCGCGCAGGTCAGGACGGTGCGCTCGGCGTCGTCCAGGGTGACCTCCCGCCGGGCCGGGTCACAGCCGGCGGCCCGGGTGCCCAGCCGCAGGTCGAGGCCGAGGCCCTCGATCCGTCCGGCGTCCCGCAGCGCGGTGCGCTCCGGCTCCCACGCGCCGGACAGCACCTGCTTGGACAGCGGCGGCCGGTCGTACGGCAGGTGCGGCTCGTCACCGACGAGGGTGATCGCGCCGTCCCAGCCGAGGCGGCGCAGCCCCTCGGCCGCGGCGAGCCCGGCCGCCGACGCGCCGACGACGGCGATGCGGGGGCGGGCGGCGCTCATTCGTGGACCTGGATGGCGGCGGCCGGGCAGATGGTGGCGGCGTCACGGACGGCGGCGTGCAGACCGGCGTCCGGGGTGGCGTTCAGCAGTACCACGATGCCGTCCTCGTCGCGCTGGTCGAAGACCTCCGGGGCCACCAGCACGCACTGGCCGGCACCGCAGCACTTCGCCTCGTCGACGGTGATGTTCATGAGGGGACTCCTTTGATGAGGGCGGGGGTGGGTGGGGGCGGGTTCACCAGGTGACCGGCAGGGCGTGGCAGCCGTAGATGACCATGTCCGTGCGGAAGGGGATCTCCTCCACCGGCACGGCGGGCCGCATCGTGGGGAAGCGGCGCAGCAGTGTGGCGATGACGACCTGGAGCTCGGCGCGGGCCAGGGCCTGGCCGAGGCACTGGTGGATGCCGTAGCCGAAGGCCACGTGGTGCTGGGCGTTGGGGCGGCCGATGTCCAGCCGGTCGGCGTCGGGGAAGACGGTCTCGTCACGGTTGGCGGAGGGCACGGCGACGATGACGCCCTCGCCCTTGCGGATGAGCTGCCCGCCGATCTCGACGTCCTCCAGGGCGGCGCGGCGGGGGCCGTTGCGGATGATGCTGTGGAAGCGCAGCAGTTCCTCGACGGCGCCGCGGATCAGGGAGGGGTCCTCGCGCAGCCGGTCGGCGGTCTCGGGGTCGAGCATCAGGGACAGGGCGCTCAGACCGATCATGTTGGCGGTTGTCTCGTGGCCGGCGACCAGCAGCAGGACGGCGAAGGCGACGAGGTCCTCGTGGGTCAGTTCGCCCCGGGCGTACTGCTCGGTGGCGAGCCGGCTGAGGATGTCGTCGCCCGGCTCGGCCACCTTGGCGCGCACCAGGCCGTCGATGTAGGCGAGCAGTTCGGCGCGGGCCGGGGCGCGCTCCTCCTCGCCGGTCTCGCGGGACAGCAGGGTGCCGGTCAGCCGCTGGAAGGTGTCGTGGTCCTCGTAGGGGACGCCGAGCAGCAGGCTGATGGCGAGCGAGGGCAGCGGCAGGGCGAGGGCCCGGACGAGGTCGACGGGGTGCTCGGAGCGGTCGGTGCGCTCCATCTCGTCGCACAGTTCGTCGGTGAGCCGCTGGAGGGTGGGGCGCAGCGCCTCGACCCGCTTGACCATGAAGTCGCGGGTGACCATGCGGCGCAGCCGGGTGTGCTCCGGCGGGTCCATGCGGATGAAGCCGCGCGCGGCGTCCGGGCGGGGGCTGCCGCCGGTCATGCCGCTGACCGGGTAGCCCGGGGTGGAGGTGTCGGAGCTGAAGCGCCGGTCGCCGAGGATCGCCCGGACGTCCGTGTAGCGCGTGGCGAGCCAGGCCCAGCTGCCGTCGTCCAGCGTGACCTTGGACAGCGGTTCCTCCAGGCGCAGCCGCGTCAGGCCCTCGGGCGGGTCGAAGGGGCAGCCGGACGGCGGCTTGGTGGGCAGCGGGGGAAAGGGTGCGGTGGTGGACATGCCGCTCCTTGTGTGGGGGGCGAAGGACCTTGGCTAACGCTTGTTAGCTTACACATGTATCCCTAGGGCGCGACACGGCCCCGTCCGACAAAGGAAGCGCGAAATTCGGGCGATGGCAAGGAAGTTGGACGTCACGGGCAGGCGGGGCGGTATCCCCCTGCGGGCCGCGCGGAGACCGCCGCACACCCGCGGGAAAGCACGTGCCTCCACAGGAGAGGGGGCGGGCGGGCAGCCATGGTGCCGGCGCGGCCGATGACGGCGGCCGGCGCGCGCGGGCTCCCCGCTCAGCGCTCCAGCAGCAGATCCAACAGCTCGTCCACGAACCGGTCCAGCCGCGCCGGATCCTTCTGACGCGGCATGACCCGCCACAACGTGATCCGCCCGTGCAGCGAGCACCACAGGAGGTACGGGGCTTCCGCCCGCGTCCCCCGCACCCGCCACCCGGCGTCCTCGCAGCGCTCCAGCGCCCGGGCCAGGCCGCGCAGCAGCAGCCCGGCCGGGTGGCCGTGGAGGCGTTCGTCCTCCACGGGGGTCTGCCAGGTCTCGCACATCAGGCGGTACTTGGCCGGGTTGGCCACCGCGAAACGGCAGTAGGCGCCCAGTTGGGCACGGAGCCCGGCCAGCGGGTCGCCCTCGGGCACCGAGGCGTCGGCCTCGGCCATGACCTCGGCCAGGCGCTCGTAGTGCTCCGCCAGGACCGTCCACACCAGTTCGGTCTTGTCGGAGAAGTGGCGGTAGATGCTCGGGGTGGCGATGCCGACCTCCCGGGCCACCGCGCGCAGCGACAGGGCGTCCTCGCTGCCCACCTGTTCCAGGAGACGTCCGCCGGCCCGCAGGATCTCCTCCCGCAGCCGCTCACCCTGCCCGCGCGGGTTGCGCGTGCGGGGCGCGCGCTCCGGAGCAGCACCGGCGGCGCGTCCCTCTCCGTCCTGCTCGGCCACCACCGTTCACCTCCTGCGCTCCGGCACCCGCCCCGCCCCGGGGCATCCGTCGTCGCCGCACCGGCCCGGCGGCGCGGGCGGCGGTGCGGGGCGCGGGCTCACCGGGGCACCACAGCGGTCGAAGACGGGAGCGACCGCACGATACCGACCCGACCGTACACGAGGCCGACCACCGGGCCGCGGGGCCCGCGGCCGGCCGGCGGCGCGGGCCCCGCGGCCCGGCCCCACGTGCGGGCCGGCGAGCGTCCGGGGGGACGCGCCCCACCGGTCCGGTCAGCGAGCCGTCCGGGTGTGGACGTACTCCACGAGGCGGGTCAGCGCGTCCGGGTCGGTGGTCGGCAGGACGCCGTGGCCGAGGTTGAAGACGTGGCCCTCCAGGCCGGCCGCCGCGTCCAGCACCTCGCGGGTCTTGGCCTCGACCGCCTCCGGGGAGGAGAACAGGACGGCGGGGTCGAGGTTGCCCTGCAGGGCCTTGCCGGGACCGACGCGCCGGGCCGCCTCGTCCAGGGGCACGCGCCAGTCGACGCCGACGACGTCGGCGCCCGCCTCGCCCAGCAGGCCGAGGAGCTCGCCGGTGCCGACGCCGAAGTGGATCCGCGGCACCCCGTACCCGGCGACGGCCCGGAAGACCTTCGCCGAGGCGGGCATGACCGAGCGCCGGTAGTCGGCGGGGGCGAGGGCGCCGACCCAGGAGTCGAAGAGCTGGACCGCGCTCGCACCGGCCTCGATCTGCACCTTCAGGAAGGCGGCGGTGATGTCGGCGAGGCGGTCGAGCAGGTCGGCCCACAGCTGCGGGTCGCCGTACATGAGCGCCTTGGTGTGCTCGTGGTTGCGGGACGGACCGCCCTCCACCAGGTAGCTCGCCAGGGTGAAGGGGGCGCCCGCGAAGCCGATGAGCGGCGTGGCGCCGAGCTCGCGGGTGAGCAGGCCGATCGCCTCGGTGACGTACGAGACGTCCTCGGGGGTCAGGTCGCGCAGCTGCGCCAGGTCCGCGCGGGAGCGGATCGGGCGCTCGACGACGGGGCCGACACCGGGCTTGATGTCGAGGTCGACGCCGATCGCCTTGAGCGGGACGACGATGTCGCTGAAGTAGATCGCCGCGTCCACGCCGTGCCGGCGCACCGGCTGGAGGGTGATCTCGGCGACCAGCTCCGGCCGCATGCAGGACTCGAGCATCGGAATGCCCTCGCGCACCTTGCGGTACTCCGGCAGGGAGCGCCCGGCCTGCCGCATGAACCACACCGGCGTGTGCGGCACCGGCTCGCGCCGGCACGCCTTGAGGAAGGCGGACTCGTACGTGGCTGTCGGCTGCTTGCCCGCGGGGCTGTCGTTGGCACTCACGACGGAAAGTCTCGCACGCCCCTGCGACAGCGGCGGACCGCGGTCCCGGCGGGCGGGGCGCGGGGGGTTTCCGGCCCGCGCGCCGCGCGATCCGGACATCGCGCCCGCAGGCGGGTGTCCCTCCCCGCGCCGGAGCCCCGTTCCGCTTAATCTTCCCCGCATGGCTGCGGCTCAGGGACGAATGTCGGACGGCGCTGGCGGAATGGACGACCCGAAGGGCACCGAGGGGGAGGTCCGGCACGGGGGCGCGGCGCCGCTGCCCTTCAGGACCGCGGTCGAGGCGCTGCGGGCCGCGCGGCTGCGGCCGCAGATCGCGGTGGAGCCGACGCGCCCGCCGCAGCGGCTCGCGCCGTACGCGTACGCGCTGGAGGCCGCGGTCATCGACGGTGACCAGGATCTGGCCGACGGGCGGCTGGTGCTGCTCCACGACCCGGCCGGCCACGACGCCTGGCGGGGCACCTTCCGGCTGGTGACGCTGGTGCGCGCGGAGCTGGAACCGGAGATGGCGGCGGATCCGCTGCTGCCCGAGGTGTGCTGGTCCTGGCTGACCGGCGCGCTGCAGGCGCGCGGCCTGGCGTACGGCGAACCCAGCGGCACGGTCACGCGCGCGAGCTCCCACTACTTCGGCGGCCTCGCGGCGCGCCCGTCCGCCTCGCAGATCGAGATCCGCGCCTCCTGGACGCCGCGCGAGGGCCTGGGCGGGGCGCCGGACACCGCCGCCCACCTGGCCTCCTGGTGCGATCTGCTGGCCCAGGTCGCGGGGCTGCCGCCGGCCGGGCCGGGCGACGCCTCGGTGGTGACGCTGCCGCAGCGGCGCGGTCCGCAGTCCCGGTAGCCGGCGGCCCCGGCCGCACGGCCGCCTCGCCTCCGGCCCGGCAGCGCCCCTGCGACTCCCGCCCCGGCCCGCCCCGGTGCCACCGGCGGCTCCCCACTCCCTCCCCCTCCTCTCCTTCCTCCCCGACCGGCTCTCCCGTGCCCGGCGGAACCACGCCGAAGATCACGTCACTTTGTCGATACGGCCACTTTCGAGCGCGTAACGACGCAGAGCGGAACCGTTCGGTCTTCGAATGATCGACCGCGTGTCCGAATTGCTCGGATTGTTACTCACCGAATCGTGATCATTCCCTAAAGGCGGGCTGGTCCGCTGCCGAAGACCACTGTGACCTTGAAAGCACGGTTCGTCCCGGCTTCTTCCCCCACGAGCCGGTCCCGTCCCCCACCCCCAGGAGGCCTGGTGTCCGTTCTCCTCGAGCAGCCCGCAAGCCTGGTCGCCTACCGCCCGAACAAGCCGACCGCCATGGTGGTCGTGGCCGACCCGCGCGTTCGCTCGACCGTCACCCGTCATCTGTGGGCGCTCGGTGTACGCGATGTCATCGAAGCCTCGTCCATCGCGGAGGCTCGTCCCCGCATCGGCAACCCCCGCGACATCTGCGTCGCCGACGTCCACCTCCCCGACGGCTCCGGCCTGACCCTGCTGTCGGAGACCCGCGCCGCGGGCTGGCCCAACGGGCTCGCCCTGTCCGCCGCCGACGACATCGGCGCCGTACGCAACGCCCTCGCGGGCGGTGTGAAGGGTTACGTCGTCACCGGCACCCGCACCAACGTCGGGCTCCCCACCCGGCCCGGTGCCGCCCCGATCGGCGCCGCCGCCGCCCGCCTGCACCGCCGCCCCCCGGGTGCCCCGAGCCACCCGGGCGGCTACCGCGAGCTGTCCGGCCGCGAGGTCGAGGTGCTGCGGCTGGTGGCCGAAGGCCAGTCCAACAAGGCCATCGGTGTTTCCATGGGCCTGTCCGCGCTGACCGTCAAGAGCCACCTCGCCCGCATCGCCCGCAAGCTCGGCACGGGCGACCGGGCCGGCATGGTCGCGGTGGCCCTGCGGACCGGCATCATCCACTGACGTCCCCATCCGCCCCTCCCCACCTGCCCCGCCCCTCCCCCGTTCCGCCCTCCTCCCCCTCCCCTCCCCTCCCCGGCCCTTCACCCGTGCCGACGGGATCGGCCGCCGGTTCCGGCCGCCCCCACCCACGCGGACTGGCCCCCTCACCGTCCTGACCGGCTCACGACCCCCGGGCTCCCGCCGACGGAACGTTCCGTCGGCGGGAGCCCTCGCCGCACGGACCCTCCCGTCCCGCCCGGGCACGGCCCCGACCCGTGCGAAGAGCCGTCCGGCCTGCCCCCTCGGAGCACAGCGGGGCACATCGTCGAGCGCTGCCTCGACTGCGGCCCGGGGCGTGTCCTCGCCCTCCCTCCAGAGGTGGGCGCACGTGTCGGGCGTGATGCTCGGCTCCGGGTGCCCCCGACACCTCCGGACGGTCCTCACGGACTCGCGGCGCTTGACCGGCGGAATCGCGCGGTAGGGGCGAAGACCCTGCGGTGCGGTCGCGGCCGGCGCCCGTTCGTCGCGGCCCGCAACCTCCAGCGCGGCGTTCGCGTGCTTCGGGACGCCGGACCACCGTGCCCGAGGGGAGCGCCGCACGGGCCTTCCCCGCGCGTTCGGGAGGAATCAGTAGCGCCTTGGCTCCACGGGCTCGCGCGGGCCGGTGCGGCCCCGGGGCTCCGCCTCCCACGGCAGCGCGGTGCGGCCCGGCCTCACGGGTCCCGGCCGACCCCGGGAAGACGCCTCCCGCGCCCTTTCCGGTGATGTCGCACGGACCGCCGCCCGACCCGCACCTCACGGCGCGGGAAACCGACGTGGCGCACTTCGAGGCCGCACGGTTCGCCCTCCTGAAGTCCGAGCAGGCCGCGCGCGGCACCAGGGCTTCTCCGCCCGGCCGGGGCGGCGACGAGGCCGGGGCCCGGGCGAACCCGGCGAGACGAGCGTCGCCATCAGCGGCGAGGAGGAAGACGGCGGCGTTCAGGAGGACGTGCCGGCGACGGGCCCGCCGGCCGGTCACGGAGACGGATCACTGGACGGGCGCATCGGGCGGCGGCAGGGAGACGGAGCCGTCGAGGTCCACCGACAGGACGCCGTCGACCGCCTCCAGGGCGGGGACGCGCTCCTCGGCCACAGTCCCCGACAGGGAGCCGAGCAGCGGTTGTTCACTCGTCACGCGCAGCCCGGTTCGGCGGAGCGCGCCCACCACGTGCGCGAACCGGTCGGGGTCGACCGCCAGGATGACCCCGACCGTCCGAGGGGCGTCCGGCCCGCTCACGGGACCTGGAGCAGTCCGGCGCCGACGTCCTCGGTGGCCTGTGGCAGGGGATAGGCGCCGGCCAGCAGACGTCCGCACAGCTTGTCCGCCGATTCGTCGGGGTACGCCTGCGCGTACAGCGCGAGGGCGCCCGCGACATGGGGTGCGGCCATGCTGGTGCCCATCATCGACTGGTAGCCGCCGCCCGGGGCGGCCGAGAGCACCCCCACGCCGGGAGCCGCGATGTTCACCTCGCCGCCCTCGCCGTTGATGGCGCCGCACGAGAAGAACGCGGTGGCCAGGTCCTTGTTCAGCGCGGCGACGGCGAGGATCGACGGGCAGTTGGCGGGTCGGCCGACCGGCCTGACCAGACCGGGCCGGTCGCTCTCGTTGCCGGCCGCGGCGACCGAGACCGTGCCGAGCCGCAGCGCCCGCCTGGCCACCTGCTCGTAGGTGTGCGGAAAGAGCTCCCCGGGCTCGACGGGTGCGCCGAGCGACATGGAGATCACCCGGGCCCCGCGCGACACGGCCCAGGACATGCCCGCGAGGATCTGGCCGTCCGTACCGGAGCCGCGGTTGCCGAGCACCTTGCCGGCCAGCACCCTGGCCTCGTGGGCGACCCCGTAGCGGGGCGCGTTCGACGGATCGGCGGGGCCCGCCGCCGTGCCGATGCAGTGGGTGCCGTGGCCGTGGCCGTCCTCCACGGTCTCCCCGGTGACGAAGGAGGCGGTCTCCTCGAGGCAGCCGGTCAGGTCCGGGTGGCTGGTGTCGACACCGGTGTCCAGCACGCAGATCTTGACGTCGCGCCCGGTCGGCGTGGAGAAGGGCGCCCGGATCGCCTGCAGGCCCCAGGTGCAGTTGGTCTCGTCCCAGGCGGGACCGCGGTGCGCGGTCACCTCGGCACGGGCCTGCCGGGCGACCTGCTCGTCGTCGCTGCGGTAGGCCGGGAACGAGTGGGTCGCCGTCCGTTCCGCCTCTGTGATCATCATGGCGTACACGTAGCGTTCCGGTTCGGCCGCGATGACGGCGGGATTGCCCTCGGCGGCGGTCACCAGCGTGTGGCGCTGGTCCGGATCGGTCTCGACGACCGCGACCCCGAGGTTGTCGAAGAGCACCGAGGTGTCGGCCCGGGCAAGGACTTCCTGGGATTCGCCCGGGTCGGCTCCCGACACCCGCTCGACGGCTCGGACACCGGCCGCGGAGCGCAGGTTCTCCAGGCCCTGCCGCGCATCGGCCTGGTCCAGCAGGATCATGTACCGGCCGGTGTACGGCGATGCGTGATTTTGTGCTTCGGCCCGCTCCGGCCGGCCGCCGGGGGGTCCGCTGACAGGTCCGTTCATTGCCCCATCCACTCCGTGCGCTGCCCGATTGCGGAGGTGCGCCGTCTGTGCGGCAAGGCTCGGATCATGCGGGTCCACCGCGCAACGGCGCGTTGCCGTTCGCCGGCGTAGCAGTCGGCCCCTCATCCCACGATCCTCCTGTCCGGGCAACCCGGCAAGGCGCTTGCGCCGTCACGGGGGCGTTCCGCAAGGCGTCCCGGCCACGGTGGCGGACGGCCGGACCCGCCGGCCAGGGACAGGCGGGCCGGATGGGCCGGACAGGCCGACGCGCGGTGCCCGGCCGACCCGCCGGCCACCGGGTGCCCCTCGACGACGACCGGGAGGACGGCCCGGCACGGGACCCGGGCGCCGGCTCCCGTGCAAGAGGCTCGACGGCCGACGGACGCGGTGGGCCGCCTCCCGCCGACGTCCGCGTCGTGAGGCCGGCCCACCGCCGGATACCGCACGCCTGCGCGTACGGGACGCGCCTCGTGCAGGGAGCCGGAACGCAGGGCGACGGCGGAAGCCGCCTCCGGCCGGATGTTCCTGGGCGCCGGGCTGCCGTCCGGCTGCGGGACGTGGATCACCGGGGTTCCCCCGCCGCGGGAAGGGAGATCACCGTATTCGCCGGTGCCGGCATCGCGGACGGGCACCGACTGGAGAGCCGTACCGAGGATCGACATGCGGATGTGAGGTGGAAGGCGCGCGCACCACGCCCGACCGGTCACCGCGTCGGCTCACCGCGGTCGTCACCCGACCGACGGCCGTCGCGAAGACGCGCCGGTGACGGCCGTCCCCGGCCTCGACCGGCTGGTCCCGCGTCCCACCGCCCGCCGCCGCGGGCACCCCGAGGCCGCGCGAGGGCGGGAAACGCCCGGAAAGCACGACAAGGGCCGAGAAGTCTTTTCCGCAGGTCAGCCGAACTTTCGGCCGAAACCGCAGGTCAGCAGATCGCTCAGTACAGATACCCTTGACATGTGACCGACGCCCACGAGACCACAGCAGACCGTTCACCACGAACCACCGGAGGCGCCCCTCCGGACGACGGCGGACCGTCTGAGACTCAGGCGCCGATCCCTTTGCTGGAGCCGCGCGAGGGCATTCCGCCGGTGATCGCGGACGAGGCCTCCCTCGCCCGCGTGACCGCCGCCTTCGCCGCCGGGTCCGGCCCCGTCGCCGTCGACGCCGAGCGCGCCTCCGGATACCGCTACGGGCAGCGCGCCTACCTGGTGCAGCTGCGCCGCCAGGGCGCCGGGACGGCGCTCATCGACCCCGTCGCCTGCCCCGACCTGTCCGGTCTGGGCGAGGCCCTGTCCGGCGCGGAGTGGGTGCTGCACGCCGCCACCCAGGACCTGCCCTGCCTGCGCGACATAGGCATGGTGCCCACCCGGCTGTTCGACACGGAGCTGGCCGGGCGGCTCGCCGGCTTCCCGCGGGTCGGCCTCGGCGCGATGGTCGAGAGCGTCCTGGGTTTCGTCCTGGAGAAGGGGCACTCCGCCGTCGACTGGTCCACGCGCCCGCTGCCCGAGCCCTGGCTGCGGTACGCCGCCCTGGACGTCGAGCTCCTCGTCGACCTGCGCGACGCGTTGGAGAAGGAGCTGGACCGGCAGGGCAAGCTGGAGTGGGCGCGGCAGGAGTTCGACGCCATCGCCACCGCGCCGCCGCCCGAGCCCCGCAAGGACCCCTGGCGCCGGACGTCCGGCATGCACAAGGTGCGCCGCCGGCGGCAGCTGGCCGCCGTCCGGGAGCTGTGGCAGGCCCGGGACCGGATCGCGCAGCGCCGGGACGTCTCACCGGGCAAGGTGCTCTCCGACGCGGCCATCGTCGAGGCCGCGACGGCCCTGCCGCCCAACGTGCACGCGCTCGCCGCGCTGAACGGGTTCGGGCACCGCATGGGCCGGCGGCAGCTGGAGCAGTGGCAGGCCGCGATCGACCAGGCCAGGGCGCTGCCGGAGTCCGCGCTGCCGCAGCCGGGGCAGGCCGTGGCCGGTCCGCCGCCGCCGCGCGCCTGGGCCGACAAGGACCCGGCCGCCGCCGCCCGCCTGTCGGCGGCCCGCGCCGGGGTGACGGCGCTGGCCGAAGAGCTGAACATGCCGCAGGAGAACCTGATCGCGCCGGACACGGTCCGCAGGGTGTGCTGGGAGCCGCCGAGTTCCCTCGACGCCGAGTCGGTCGCAGCCGCGCTCGCCGGGTACGGGGCCCGGCCGTGGCAGGTGGAGCAGGTGACGCCCGTGCTGGTCACCGCCCTCGCGGCGCGTCCCTGACGGCCCGTACGGACCCCGCCGGCCGCTCCCGGGCCCCGGACGGGCGGGGCCACCCGGGCCCGGCGCCCCACCGGCTCGCGCCCGGCACCCTGCCGGCCCTACCGCCCCTGGTTCCGCGACGTCGAGATCACGCCAGGATCTCCGCGGGGCCGGGGGCGCTCGCGTACCCGCGCGCCCCCCGAAAGGTGTGACCTTCACCGCTCCGGGCGGGGGGACTGGGCAGCTACGTTACCCACAAGTAGCATGGAGGCTGAGCGCGCGCTCAGTGCATGCGTGCCGCAGCAGTGCCACCCAGCACCCTGGAGGAGAGCCATCGTGCCTCGTACCGTCAGGGACGTCGTCTTCGTCGACGGCGTCCGCACCCCGTTCGGCAAGGCGGGCCCGAAGGGCGTCTACCACGAGACCCGCGCCGACGACCTCGTCGTGAAGGCGATCCGGGAGCTGCTGCGCCGCAACCCCGGCCTCGACCCGAAGACGATCGACGAGGTCGCCATCGCCGCGACCACGCAGATCGGCGACCAGGGCCTGACCATCGGCCGCACGGCCGGCATCCTCGCCGGTCTCCCCCAGTCGGTCCCGGGCTACTCGATCGACCGCATGTGCGCGGGCGCCCTGACCGCCGTGACCACCGTCTCCGGCTCCATCGCCTTCGGCGCGTACGACGTCGCCATCGCGGGCGGTGTCGAGCACATGGGCCGCCACCCGATGGGCGAGGGCGTCGACCCGAACCCGCGGTTCGTCAGCGAGAAGCTGGTCGACGAGTCGGCCCTGTTCATGGGCATGACGGCGGAGAACCTGCACGACCGGTTCCCGCACCTCACCAAGGCGCGCGCCGACGCGTACGCGGTGCGTTCGCAGGAGAAGGCCGCCAAGGCCTACGCCAACGGCAAGATCCAGGCCGACCTGGTGCCGGTCTCGGTGCGCCGCACCGACCCCGAGGGCGGCGAGACCGGCTGGGGCCTGGTCACCGCCGACGAGCCGATGCGCCCGGGTACGACGCTGGAGAACCTGGCGAACCTGAAGACGCCGTTCCGCGTCCACGGCCGGGTCACCGCGGGCAACGCGGCCGGCCTGAACGACGGCGCCACCGCCTCGGTCATCGCCAGCGAGGAGTTCGCCCGCGAGCACGGCCTGCCGGTGAAGATGCGCCTGGTCTCCTACGCCTTCGCGGGCGTGGAGCCGGAGGTCATGGGCTACGGCCCCATCCCGGCGACGGAGAAGGCCCTGGCCAAGGCCGGCCTGTCCATCTCCGACATCGGCCTGTTCGAGATCAACGAGGCCTTCGCCGTGCAGGTGCTGGCCTTCCTCGACCACTACGGCATCGCCGACGACGACGAGCGCGTCAACCAGTACGGCGGCGCCATCGCCTTCGGCCACCCGCTGGCCTCCTCCGGCGTCCGCCTGATGACGCAGCTGGCCCGCCAGTTCGAGGAGCAGCCGCACGTCCGCTACGGCCTGACCACCATGTGCGTCGGCTTCGGCATGGGCGCGACGGTCATCTGGGAGAACCCGCACTTCGAGGGGGACAAGTGAGCACCACCGCCGAGCTGTTGAAGGGTGCGGCCGAGCTGTTCCCGGGCGAGGTCGTCACGCAGGCGCACGTACGCCACTTCGACCTGCCTCTCCAGGCGGGCCGTTTCGCGCTGATCACCCTGGACAACGGGCACGACCACACCAAGCCGACCACCTTCGGCCCGCAGTCGCTGGCGAACCTGAACGCCGCCATCGACCAGGTGGAGAAGGAGGCCGCGGACGGCGAGATCGTCGGCGTCGGCATCACCGGCAAGCCGTTCGTCTTCGCCGTCGGCGCCGACCTCAAGGGCGTCGAGCTGCTGAAGGAGTGGGACCACGCCCACGCCATCGGCAAGGGCGGCCACGACGTCTTCAAGCGCCTGTCGGGCCTCGCCGTGCCGACGTTCGCCTACTACAACGGCGCCGCGATGGGCGGCGGCGTCGAGGTCGGCCTGCACTGCACCTACCGCACGGTGTCCGCGGCCGTCCCGGCGTTCTCGCTGCCCGAGGTGTTCCTCGGCCTGGTCCCCGGCTGGGGCGGCTGCACGCTGCTGCCGAACCTGATCGGCGCCGACAAGGCCGTGACGGTGATCATCGAGAACAGCCTCAACCAGAACCGGCAGCTCAAGGGCGGGCAGGTCTACGAGCTGGGCATCGCCGACGCGCTCTTCGAGGGCGCCGACTTCCTCGAGCAGTCCCTCGTCTGGACCGCGTCCGTCCTCAAGGGCGAGATCGCCGTCGAGCGTCCGGCGATCGACCGCGGCGAGGCCTGGGACCAGGCGGTCGCGCGCGGCCGGTCCATCGCCGACTCCAAGGTGCACGGCGCGGCCCCGGCCGCCTACCGCGCCCTGGACATCATCGCCGCCGCCAAGGACGGCGACCTCCAGCGGGGTTACGACGCCGAGGACCGGGCGCTCGCCGACCTGATCATGGGCGGTGAGCTGCGCGCCGGCCTCTACGCCTTCAACCTGGTGCAGAAGCGCGGCAAGCGCCCGGCCGGCGCGCCCGACAAGTCGCTCGCGCGTCCGGTCACCAAGGTCGGCGTCGTGGGCGCGGGCCTGATGGCCAGTCAGCTCGCGCTGCTGTTCCTGCGCCGCCTGGAGGTGCCGGTCGTGCTGACCGACATCGACCAGGAGCGGATCGACAAGGGCGTGGGCTACGTCCACGCCGAGATCGACAAGCTGCTCGGCAAGGGCCGCGTCAACCAGGACAAGGCCAACCGGCTCAAGGCGCTGGTGACCGGTGTCCTGGACAAGGCCGAGGGCTTCGCGGACGCGGACTTCGTCATCGAGGCCGTGTTCGAGGAGATGGGCGTCAAGCAGCAGGTGTTCGCGGAGGTCGAGGCGGTCGCCCCGGCGCACGCGATCCTCGCCACCAACACCTCCTCGCTGTCGGTCTCCGAGATGGCCTCGAAGCTGGAGCACCCCGAGCGGGTCGTCGGCTTCCACTTCTTCAACCCGGTCGCCGTGCTGCCGCTGCTGGAGATCGTGCGCGGCGAGAAGACGGACGACGCCTCGCTGGCGACCGCGTTCGCCGTCGCCAAGAAGCTGAAGAAGACCGCGGTGCTGGTCAAGGACGCCCCGGCGTTCGTCGTGAACCGCATCCTGACCCGCTTCATGGGCGAGATCCAGAACGTCATCGACGAGGGCACCCCGGTCGAGGTCGCCGAGAAGGCGGTCGAGCCGCTCGGCCTGCCGATGTCGCCGCTGGTGCTGCTGGAGCTGGTCGGCCCGGCGATCGGCCTGCACGTCTCCGAGACGCTCAACCGGGCGTTCCCGGACCGCTTCACGGTCTCCCCGAACCTGAAGGCGGTCGTCGAGGCCGGCAAGCGCGGCTTCTACGTCTACGACAGCGGCAGGCCCGAGCTGGACCCGGAGGTCGCCGCGCTGCTGAAGCAGGGCGACACCGTCCTCACCGAGGAGCAGGTCCGCACCCGCGTGCTCGACGCGGTGGCGCAGGAGATCGGGCTCATGCTCGACGAGGGCGTCGTCGCCGAGCCGCAGGACATCGACCTGTGCCTGATCACCGGCGCCGGCTGGCCCTTCCACCTGGGCGGCATCACGCCGTACCTGGACCGCGAGGGTGTCTCCGAGCGGGTGACCGGCAAGCGGTTCCTGGAGCCGGGGGTGGCGTCGGTCCCGGCGTGACGGCTCACGTGGGACGAAGGGCCTTCGCGGTGCGCGAAGGCCCTTCGCCGCGTCCGGGCCCGTGGAGCGGGGGACGAGCACGACGGCGTTCCAGCCGCCCGCGCCCTCGGTGGTGCGCGGACCGCCCGCCGGATGTCCGGCCGCCGCGGTGCCGCCCGCGCGGGACGCCGGCGTCCGGCGGCCCGGACGCGGGCCGGAGCGGGTGCGGCCGGCCCGCGCGCCGTCGCCGGGCAGGCCGGTGACGGCGGGGCGGTCGCGTGGACGACCCGGTGCCCCGCCGCGGACGTCCGGCCGTCAGACCTCCCGCCACTCCTGGAGCGCCAGCCCCGGCTCGTCCTTGCGCCGGGTCAGCAGGAGCCGGCCCGTCGACGGGGCGAGGGCGGCGGCGACCACCCGGCCGTCCTCGTCCAGCGTCAGGGACACCTCGGCGTCCTCGGGGAGGCGGGGGCCGGTCTCCGCCCACCAGGCGCCGGCCGGCTCCTGCTCGGTGGGGTAGGCGGCCAGGGCGAGACGGCCGCTCGCCGCCCGCTGGGCGAGCAGTGTGCAGTCGTGGCCGTCGATGACGCAGCGGACGGCGGAGACCGGGCCGGGACCGGCGGCGGCGAGCAGGGGCACGGGCTTGCCTCCGGGGCGCCAGGCGCACAGGTCGCCGGCGTCGTCGGTGAAGAAGACGGTGGTGTGCCCGGCGGAGGTGGCGAGCGCCCGGAGCGTGCCCGGCCGGACCGGCACCTCGATCCTCTCCCCCAGGACCGGCTGCGCGCCCGCCTTCTCCTGCGCCCAGTGCAGGATGGCGCCGGGGACCGCCGCGTACAGTTCGACCCTGCCGGACTCGCCGGTCACCGCGGCGGGCTCCTCCTGGACGTCCTTGCCCTTGAGGTCCCGCCAGGGGTCCCAGCCGCCCTTCTCCTTCTGGGCCCGCATGCTGATCCCGCCGCCGCCGTTGCGGACGAAGACGTGGGCGCGGCCCTGCGCGTCGACCGCGACGGCGGGCGTGCCGGTGCGGTCGCCCGTCTTGTTGGGGTGGCCGATCGGCTGCCAGTCCAGGGGCGCGAGCCGCGGCCGGAAGTGCGTGCTGTGCACGAGCCCGGACTCGCCGGGGACCGTGGGGCGCCAGGCGACCAGGTGGGTGTAGCGGTCGGCGCCCTGGCCGACCGAGAGTCCCGGGTGGAGCTTCTGGTCGCCGCCGGCCGTGCGCGGTGCCTCCCAGGGCCCGCCGGGCCCGAGCTCGGCGCGGCACCGCACGGTGTCGCGCGACGGCAGATAGACGCAGAGGCGGCCGTCCCGGCCGCGAAGGAACCACTCGCCGTTCACCCGTTCACTCTATGCGGGGCGGCGGCACCGGTGGCGGGCGGGTCCGCCCGGCCGGGGGCCGGCGTGCGACCCTGGCCGCATGGACGACAACACCCCTCTGCTCGTGATCGTCGACGCGGCCAATGTCGTCGGGTCGGTGCCCGACGGCTGGTGGCGGGACCGGCGCGGGGCCGCGGAGCGGCTGCGGGACCGGCTGGCGGCGGACGGGGTGCCGGGGCGCGAGGGCCCGGTGGAGATCGTCCTCGTCGTCGAGGGCGCCGCCCGGGGCGTGGAGGCCGCGCCCGGTGTCCGGGTGGAGGCCGCGCCCGGCAGCGGCGACGACCACATGGTCGATCTGGTCGCGCGGGCGGGCGACCGGCCCGTCCTGGTGGTGACGGCCGACCGCGAGCTGCGCCGCCGGGTGACCGAGCTGGGGGCGCGGGTGACGGGGCCCCGGACGGTCCGGCCGGCGTGACGCGCGGGCGCGCCCCGCGCCCGTGCCGGTTCCGCCGCCTCACCGGCCGCCGCCGCGTACGTACAGCACCGCCCCGTCCACCGTCCCGGCCGGCACGTACCCGTGCGCCAGCAGCCGCCGCAGCCCCGGCACCCGGTCCGGCCCGTAGGGCTTGCCCCGCGAGTCGTCGACGACCAGGGCGGGCGGATGCCGGTCCATCTCCCGGTGGAAGACCGCCCAGGTCCCCACGACGGCGTACTTCTCGCCGACCCGGGAGCCGTTCCGGCCGCCGCTGTAGTTGGTGAGCAGGCCCGCGGTGAGGTAGCGGGTGGCGGGGGTCCGGCCGGCGAGCCAGTACGTCTCCGGGTGCATGCCCCAGACCAGGACGCGGTCGCCCGGTGCGGTACGGGCCGCGACGGTGCCGGCCAGGCGCCGGGCGTGGTCGAGTTCGGCCCGGGGCGCGCACAGGCCCCAGACCAGGAACAGGACGCAGCAGCAGGCCGAGGTGCGCGATGCCGCCGTCCGCCGCTCGGGGGGCAGGCCGCGCAGGGCGGAGGCGGCCAGCAGGGCGAGGGGCGGGAGGAGTTGCAGGTAGTAGTGGCCGAAGAAGTGGAAGCCCGCGATGACCGCGCCGCCCGACGCGGCGAGCCACAGCCACAGGTCCGCCGTACCGCCGCGCCCGCTCTCCGGCGTTCCTCCCCCTGCGCGGCCGCCGCGACCGCCCGCCGGCCCCCTCGCCCCCTCACGGCCGGCGCGCAGGCTCCTGGCGATCGGCGGGAGCAGTCCCGCGCAGGCGACCGCCAGGATCGCGGCGTTGGCCAGCCCGCGGGCCAGCGCGTGCGGCCCCGAGCTCCCGAGTGAGGCGTACGTACCCGAGCCCGTCACCGTCCAGAAGAGGAAACCGCCGGGGTCGGTGACCAGGGCCCCGCCCAGGACCGGGGCCGCCGCCCCGGCTCCCAGCCGCAGCGGGCCGCCCCGCCCGCCGCCCCGCGTCCACCACAGCCACAGCACCGGCACGAGGACCGCGCCGCCCGTCTGCTTGGCGAGGAAGGCGCAGCCGGCGGCGAGGCCGGCCGTGCCCCAGAGGCGGCGGTCGGCGCACCACAGCGCGGCCGCCGTGCACGGCAGTGTGAAGAGCTCGAACGTCGCGGCCTGGGCGTCCTCGGGATTGAGGCCGACGGAGACCAGCAGGTACAGCGTCCCGGCCGTGCGGCCCGCCGTGTCGCCCCAGCGGCGCCGGGCCAGGGAGGCGAGCGCCAGCGCGGTGGCGAGCTGGGCGAGGACCGCGAGGATCCGTACCGGCGTGAGCGACTCGGACCCGGCGACGGCGAACGCTCCCTGGTACAGCCACGGCACGAGCGGCGGTTTGCGGTCGACGACCGTCTGGTACAGCTCGCCGCCCTGCGCCAGCAGGCGTGCCTGGACGGCGAGGTAGCCCTCGTCGGGGTTCCACAACGGGCGGGTGAAGGACGGGATCCGGGTGACGCAGGCCAGCAGCGCGAGCAGGGGGAGCAGCCGGGTCCAGTACCCGGCACGGGCCCGCCGGCTGGATACCGTGCGTGACGGGGCGAGGGACTGCGCGCACATGGCTGCACGCTATCCGGCCCCGCAGTCACCACCTAGGGGGACATACGGGGCCGAAGGCTGCTGTCGGCGGTGACGGCCGCGACTACTTGCTGTCACCTCCCGACGGCTTGAACACCTCGCCGACCGGGGTCTCCTCCCCCCGGCCGAGGCGGCTGTGGGGGCGGCCGTAGAGGAAGTAGACGACGATGCCGATCGCCATCCAGAGGGCGAACCGGACCCACGTCTCGGCGGGCAGGTTGAGCATCAGCCACAGCGAGGCGCCCACCGACAGGACCGGGATGACCGGTACCCAGGGGGTACGGAAGGCCCGGTGCAGGTCGGGGCGGGTGCGGCGGAGGATGAGCACGCTGACGGCGACGATGACGAAGGCGAACAGCGTGCCGATGTTCACCAGCTCGGCCAGCTCGCTGAGGCTGGTGAAGCCCGCGACGATCGCGATGACCACGCCGAGCAGGATGGTCGGCCGGTGCGGGGTGCGGAAGCGGGGGTGGACGTGGGAGAAGAAGCGGGGCAGCAGCCCGTCGCGGCTCATCGCGAAGAACACCCGGGTCTGGCCGAGCAGCAGGATCATGCACACCGTGGTCAGGCCGACGGCGGCGCCGAAGCTGATCACGCCCGCGTAGAAGGGGTGCCCGGTGGCCTTGAACGCGTCGGCGAGCGGGGCGTCGACCGACAGCTTGCTGTAGTGCTGCATGCCGGTGACGACGATCGACACGGCGACGTACAGGGCGGTGCAGATGAACAGGGAGCCGAGGATGCCGCGGGGCATGTCCCGCTGCGGGTTCCTCGTCTCCTCGGCGGCCGTGGCGACGATGTCGAAGCCGATGAAGGCGAAGAAGACGACGGAGGCGGCGGTGAAGATGCCCATCACGCCGAAGTTGGCCGGGGCCCAGCCGAACATCAGCTGGATCAGCGGGGAGTGCAGGCCTCCGCCCGCCTCCTGGGGCTGCGGCTTCGGGATGAAGGGGTCGTAGTTGGCCCCCTTGACGAAGAAGGCCCCGGCGATGATCACGACGAGGACGACCGCCACCTTGACGGCGACGATGATCGAGGTGAGCCGTGCCGACAGTTTCATGCCGAGGACGAGGACGGCGGTCAGCACCAGGATCAGGGCGGCGGCGAGGATGTCGAAGCCGAAGCCGTCGGCGCCGTCCCGGCCGCCCAGCGCCTCGGGCATCTGCCAGCCGGCGTTGTCCATCAGCGACCGGATGTAGCCGGACCAGCCGACGGCGACCACCGCCGTGCCGAGCGCGAACTCCAGGACGAGGTCCCAGCCGATGATCCAGGCGGGCAGCTCGCCGAGCGAGGCGTAGGAGAAGGTGTACGCCGATCCGGCCACCGGGACGGTGGAGGCGAACTCGGCGTAGCACAGCGCCGCGAGCGCGCAGACGACACCGGCCACGACGAACGCCAGCGCGACGGAGGGCCCGGCGTTGTTCTTGGCGACCGTGCCGGTCAGGACGAAGATGCCGGTGCCGATGATGACGCCGACACCGAAGACGGTCAGGTCGAACGCGGACAAGGACTTCTTGAGCGCGTGCTCCGGTTCCTCGGTATCGAGGATGGACTGCTCGATTCTCTTCGTCCGGAAGAGACTGCTGCTCATGGAATACCTCCCACGCTTGTCGTCCTCGACATGCTCGACATGACCGAGAGGGGGCGTGGTACCCATGCCCGGACGTGGGTGGAATCACACGGATGGGCCGGTCCCGCCACTGCAACGAGTGGCGGAACCGGCCCATCCGGAGGCAGGCGGTGCGCCCGTCAGTCGCGGGCCGCCTCCACCTCGGTCCGGGCACGGTCGTACCGGCCGTCCAGCTTGGCGACCAGCCCGGTGACCTGGCGGGCGATGTCGGGCGCGGTGAGCCCGATCTCGGCGAGGACCTCGGCGCGGGAGGCGTGGTCGAGGAAGCGCGGCGGGATGCCGAAGTCGCGCAGGGGGACGTCGACGCCCGCGTCGCGCAGGGCCTGGGCGATGGCGGAGCCGACGCCGCCGACGCGCGAGTTGTCCTCGACGGTGACGACGACGCGGTGGCGCTCGGCGAGCGGGGCCATGGCCTCGTCGACGGGCTTGACCCAGCGCGGGTCGACGACGGTGGTGGAGATGCCCTGGCTGTTGAGCAGCTCCGCAGCCTCCAGGCACATGGGGGCGAGCGCGCCGACGGAGACCAGCAGGACGTCCGGGGTGTCGGTGCCGGGCTCGCGCAGCACGTCCATGCCGCCGACGCGGCCGACGGCCGGTACGGCGGGGCCGACGGCGCCCTTGGAGAAGCGGACCACGGTGGGGGCGTCCTCGACGGCGACGGCCTCGCGCAGCTGGGCGCGGACCTGGTCGGCGTCGCGCGGGGCGGCCAGGCGCAGGCCGGGAACGACCTGGAGGATCGACATGTCCCACATGCCGTTGTGGGAGGCGCCGTCGGTGCCGGTGATGCCGGCCCGGTCCAGGACGAAGGTGACGCCGCACTTGTGCAGGGCCACGTCCATCAGCACCTGGTCGAAGGCGCGGTTGAGGAAGGTGGCGTACACGGCGAAGACGGGGTGGACGCCGGCGTGGGCCAGGCCCGCCGCGGAGACGGCGCCGTGCTGCTCGGCGATGCCGACGTCGTACACCCGCTCCGGGAAGCGCTTGGCGAACTTGTCCAGGCCCACCGGCTGGAGCATGGCGGCGGTGATGGCGACGATGTCCTCGCGCTCCTCGCCGAGCTTGACCATCTCGTCGCCGAAGACGCTCGTCCAGTCGGCGCCGGAGGTGGCGATCGGCAGGCCCGTGTCGGGGTGGATCTTGCCGACGGCGTGGAAGCGGTCGGCCTCGTCCGCCAGGGCGGGCTGGTAGCCGCGGCCCTTCTCGGTGAGGCAGTGCACGATGACGGGGCCGCCGAAGCGCTTGGCGCGGGTGAGGGCGGACTCCAGGGCCTCGATGTCGTGGCCGTCGATGGGGCCGACGTACTTCAGGCCGAGGTCCTCGAACATGCCCTGCGGGGCGATGAAGTCCTTCAGGCCCTTCTTGGCGCCGTGCAGGGTGTCGTAGAGCGGGCGGCCGACAACCGGCGTGCGCTCCAGGACCTCCTTGGTGCGGGCCAGGAAACGCTCGTAACCGTCGGTGGTGCGCAGGGTCGCCAGGTGGTTGGCCAGGCCGCCGATGGTGGGGGCGTAGGAGCGCTCGTTGTCGTTGACGACGATGACGAGGGGGCGGTCCTTGGCGTCGGCGATGTTGTTCAGCGCCTCCCAGGCCATGCCGCCGGTCAGCGCGCCGTCGCCGATGACGGCGACGACGTGGCTGTCGCGCTTCTTGAGCTGGTTGGCCTTGGCGATGCCGTCGGCCCAGCCCAGGACGGTGGAGGCGTGGCTGTTCTCGATGACGTCGTGCTCGGACTCCGCCTGCGAGGGGTAGCCGGACAGGCCGCCCTTCATCTTCAGCTTCGAGAAGTCCTGACGGCCGGTGAGGAGCTTGTGCACGTAGGACTGGTGGCCGGTGTCCCAGAGCACCTTGTCCTTGGGCGACTCGAAGACGCGGTGCAGGGCGATGGTGAGCTCCACCACGCCGAGGTTGGGGCCGAGGTGGCCGCCGGTCTTGGAGACCGCGTCGACGAGGAAGGTCCGGATCTCCCCGGCCAGCTGGTCCAGCTCCTCCAGGCTGAGCCGGTCCAGATCGCGCGGTCCCCTGATGCGGGTCAGCAGCGGCACCCGTGCCTCCTTGCAGTAGAGCTGTTCGAGCTGTTGCCGGGCCTGTCGAGTCTAATGTTCCGGCCCGGCGGCCGGTGCCCGGGCGTGCGTCGTACGTTACGCGCACGCCCGGACCCGGGTGCGGCCCGGTCCGTGTCCGGGCACGGCCGTACGCGGGCACGGCCGTGCCCGGCACCGACGTCGGTGCCGGGCACGGGCCCATGGGGCGGCCGCCGGTTAGGCGCGGCCGGCCGTCTTCTGGGTCCTGCGGGTGACCGAGTCGATGACGACGGTGGTCAGGAGCACACCGGCGGTGATCATGTACTTCACCGGTTCGGCGATGGACTCCAGCTGGAGGCCGTACTGGATGGAGACGATCACCAGGACGCCCAGCAGGGCGTTCCAGGTGCGGCCCCGGCCGCCGAAGAGGCTGGTACCGCCGATGACGGCCGCGGCGATCGCGTTCATCAGCAGGTCGCCGGTGCCGGCGCTCTGGTTGGCCGAGGCGATCTTGGAGGCCAGGAAGAGGCCGCCGATGGCGGCGAAGCCGCCGGAGATCGCGAAGACCGAGATCCGGATGGCGGTGACGTTGATGCCGGCGCGGCGGGACGCCTCGACGCTGCCGCCGAGCGCGAAGACCTTGCGGCCGTAGGAGGTGCGGCGCAGCAGGAAGTCCGTGCCGACCAGGAACACCAGGAAGATCACCGTGGCCAGCGGCAGGCCCTTGTACTGGTTGTACATGAACGCCGCGGCGAAGGAGACCACGGCCAGCAGCGCCGTGCGCAGGACGGTGTCGCTGAGCGGGCGGGAGGGGATGCCCACCGCCTCGCGGCGGCGGTTGCCGAGGAAGGAGGTGACGAAGAAGATCGCCGTCACCAGCGTCGCCAGGCCGTAGGCGGCGGCGATGTCGGAGAAGAAGTACGTGGTCAGCTGGCCGACGAGGCCGTCGCTGTCGAGGTTGATGGTGCCGTTCTCGCCCAGCGTCTGGAGCATGAAGCCCAGCCAGAAGAGCAGGCCGGCCAGGGTGACGGCGAAGGCGGGGGCGCCGAGGACGGCGAAGAAGAAGCCGTGCGCCGCGCCGATGAGGGCACCCGCCGCGACGGCGGTGAGCACGGCCAGCCACTCGGGCCAGCCCTGGTTGACCGCGAGGACGGCGGCTATGGCGCTGGCCGCGCCGCTGACCGAGCCGACGGACAGGTCGATCTCGCCGAGCAGCAGTACGAAGACGATGCCGACGGAGATCATGCCCGTGCCGACCATCGTGACGGTGATGTCGTTGATGTTCTGCGCGGACAGGAACGCCGAGTTCAGGCTCTGGAAGACGACGCAGATGACGATCAGGCCGACGACGACCGGCAGCGAGCCGAGTTCGCCGGCCTTCATCTTGCGCTTGAACTCGCCGACGTAGCCGGCCAGGCCCTGCTCGCGGACGAGCAGGCGCGGGTCGACCGCGGTGACCGCGGCGGACGCGGCCTCGGGGTTCCGCACGGCGGGCTTGTCCTGCTCGGCCGTGACGGTCTCGCCCGTCGGGGTCTTGTTCTCGGTGCTCACTTCTCGACCTCCCCACTCGTGCGCGCCGCACGGCGGGTCACGGCGTTGTCGGTGGCGCCCGTGATGGCGGAGATGATCTCCTCCTGCGAGGTCGTCTTGACCTCGAAAACGCCGTTGTTGCGGCCGAGGCGCAGCACGGCCACCTTGTCGGCGACCGCCTTCACGTCGGCCATGTTGTGGCTGATGAGGATGACCGCGAGGCCGCGCTCGCGCAGCCGCTCGACCAGGTCGAGCACCTGGGCGGTCTGCTCCACGCCGAGGGCGGCGGTGGGCTCGTCGAGGATGACCAGCTTGGGCTCGCCGAGCATGGAGCGGGCGATCGCCACGACCTGGCGCTGACCGCCGGAGAGCGAGGCGATCGGGATGCGGACGCTGGGGATGCGGATCGACAGCGTGGTCAGCAGCTCGCGGGAGCGGCGTTCCATCTCGACCTCGTCCAGGACACCGAACTTCTTCAGCTCACGGCCGAGGAAGAGGTTGCCGACGACGTCGATGTTGTCGCACAGCGCGAGGTCCTGGTAGACCGTCGCGATGCCCAGGTTCTGGGCGTCGTGCGGCTTGCCGATCGATACGGTCCTGCCTTCCCATTCGATGGCGCCTTCATCGATGGGGTGCACGCCGGCGATCGTCTTGACCAGCGTGGATTTTCCGGCGCCGTTGTCGCCCACCAGGGCGACCACTTCACCGGCGTGGACCTCAAGCTCTACGTCGGTGAGCGCCTGGACGGCACCGAACCGCTTGGAGACCCCGCGCAACGCCAGCACGGGCGTAGCGGACACGTGAACCATCTCCTTCGCCGCCTGACCCGGCGGAAGGGTGTGCGGAAATGCAGGGTGGGTGGGCGGGGGATACCCGCGGGATGTTCCGTCCGGCGCCCCGCACGAGCTTGCGGGACCGTGTGTGACACGGGGCGCCGGAGAAGGCGGGGGGCAGGGCGTCCCGGGCGGGATCCCGGGGACGGGTCCGGCGGGTCGTGGGACGCGCGGCTGCCCGCAGGCCCGGTACCGGGCCTGCCGCTTACTTGATGCCGAGCTTGTCGCAGGCGGCCTTGTACTTGCCGGCGCAGATCTCGTCGACCGTGTAGACGCCGTCCTTGACGACGGTGTCCTTGACGTTGTCCTTCGTCAGCGAGGTGACCTCGACGAGGACGGCCGGGACGTCCTTGGCGCTGTCGCTGGAGACCTTGTCCTTGGCGATGGCGTCCAGGCTCTCGCCCTTGGCCAGCGCGACGGCCATCGCGGCGGCGGCCTCGGCCTCGGGGGCGTACGGCTTGTAGACGCTCATGTGCTGCTCACCGGCGATGATGCGCTGCACACCGGCGAGTTCGGCGTCCTGGCCGGTGACGGGGATGTCCGCGATGCCGGCGGCCTTCAGGGCGGTGATGATGCCGCCGGCCATGCCGTCGTTGGCGGAGTAGACGCCGACGATCTCGTCCTTGCCGAGCGCCGAGATCGCCGCCTCCATGTTGGCGTTGGCGTTGTCCGGCGACCACTCCTTGGTGTCGTACTCCTTGCCGATCTTCACCTTGCCGTCGAGGGCGGAGTGGGCGCCCTCCTTGAACTGGGCGGCGTTGGGGTCGGTGGCGGAGCCGTTCATCATGACGATCTGGCCGTCCTTGGCCTTGTCGCCCAGCGCCTTGAGCAGGGCCTCGCCCTGGGTTCTGCCGACCGCCACGTTGTCGAACGAGGTGTAGGCGCTGATCGGGCCCTCGGCGAGGCGGTCGTAGGCGACGACCTTGATGCCGTTGTCGACGGCCTTCTGGACGGAGTTCTTGACGGCCTTGGCGTCCACCGCGTCCAGGATCAGCACGTCCACCTTGTTGGTGATCATCGTGTCGACCTGCTGGGCCTGGAGGCTGGCGTCCTGGCGGGCGTTGTTGTACTGGATCTCCGCCTTGTTGTTCGTCAGCTCCTTGATCTTCTTCTCGATCAAGGGGCGGTCGAACTTCTCGTAACGCGCGGTCTTGTTCTCCGGAAGGAGCAGGCCGACCTTGATGGCGTCGTCCTTCTTGGTGCTCTCCGACGACGAGGCGGGCTCGTTCTTGTCGCCGGCCTCCTTCGCACTGCCACAGGCGGCGAGCGAAACGGCCATCGCACCGGCGGCGACGGCGACGGCGGCACGACGCATACGCGTGTTCACTTCAGAAACCTCCCTGACGAGGCCGCGTCGTTGCGGCCGAGGTGGCTGGAAGTCAACTCGGCCATACGTACGACGTCAAGAAGTAAATCCTTAACGAGATGGCAACGGTGCCATCCGTTCTCTAAGTGAAGGCGGGAGCGGTGGTGGGCAGGGATCCGGCCGCGCTGCCGTCCAAGAGGGTGGAATCACCCATCTCGCTGAGGGCCAGGGCGAGGGCGCCGAGCACCTCGGCACGGCCGCCGAGTGCCCCGGGAAGCACGGAGAGTTGGCGCGCGGCGCTGGGGATGGCGTAGCGGCCGACGGACTCCCGGATGGGGCCGAGCACCAGCTCGCCGGCCTCGGCGAGGTCGCCGCCGAGGACCACGCGGCTGGGATTGAGCAGGTTGCAGAGGTTGGCGACGCCGCTGCCGACGTGGCGTCCGACGTCGGCGACGACCCGGCGGCAGCCCGGGTCGCCGTCGCGGGCCAGGCGGACGACGCCCTCCATGGTCAGGTCGGTGCCGTGGCTGGGCTGGAGCAGCGGCAGGACGTAGCGGGCGGCGGCGAAGGTCTCCAGGCAGCCCCGGTTGCCGCAGCGGCAGACCGGGCCCGCCTCGTCCAGGGTGATGTGACCGATCTCCCCGGCGGTGCCGCCGGGGCCGCGGTAGATCTTGCCGTTGATCACCAGCCCGGCGCCGACACCGCTGGCGACCTTGATGTACGCCAGGTCCCGCACGCCCCGGCCGCTGCCCCAGACCAGTTCGCCCAGGGCGCCCAGGTTGGCGTCGTTGTCCACGTGCACCGGGACGCCGAGGCGCTCCCTGAGCTCCTCGGCGGGCCGGGTGCCGCCCCAGCCGGGCAGGATGGCGGTGGAGCCCAGCGTCCCGGACTCCACGTCGATCGGACCGGGTACGCCGAGCCCGATGCCGGCGACCTTGGAGCGGTCGACGCCGGTCGCCTCGATCAACCGCTCGACCAGTTGTTCCGCCCGGTCGAAGCCCTGGGACGCGGACGCGTCCACATCGAGCGGTTCGGCCTCCTCGGCCAGGACCTGATGGGCGAGGTTTCCGACCGCGACGCGCAAATGCGTGTGCCCGAAGTCGACGCCGATGACGATGCCCGCGTCCCCGCTCAGCGAGACGCTGCGGGCCCGCCGGCCGCCGGCGGAGGTGGGTGTGACCTCGACCGTCCCGTTCTCCTTCAGCTCCCGCACGATGTTGGAGACCGTCGCCGCGGACAGGCCCGTCGTCCTCGCGATCTCCGCCTGCGTGAGCGATCCGGCCAGCCGCACGGCCCGGACGACCCTCTCCAGGTTGGCTCGGTGCAGCGACGACTGCGACCCCGGAGTCTCCACGACGACCTCCCGCGCACGGGACCGCTTCGATGAGGCCCCGTTCCATGTCCAACTAGTGAACTCTAAGCTGAGCTGTTCGGGTCGCCTCCCGTCAAGAGGTTGAACCGCATCCGGGTGCCCCGCGCACGCACCCGTATGCCGCCCCCCGGTCGGGCCGGAAGCGGCATGTGAGCAAACTTGCGAACGGTTTCCCAGTGCGCTCAGGGCACTACACGGTGCTACTCCGGCGTGTCCGCCGCGCATGTCCGGTGTCTACTTCAGGGCACCCGCCGTGAGCCCCTGGACCACCTGCCGCTGGAAGACGACGTAGGCGGCGAGGACCGGCAGCATCGCCATCACCAGGCCCGCGAACAGGCCCGACCAGTCGCCCTTGTAGCCCTGACTGACCGCCAGCTGCACCAGTCCCTGGGTGAGGACGCGCTTGTCCGGGTCGGTGTTGAGCACCGTCGGCAGCATGTACTGGTTCCACTGGCCCAGGAAGTTGAAGATGCCGACGCTGATCAGACCCGGCTTGGCCATCGGGAGCATGATCTGGAAGAACGTCCGGGTGTGCGAGGCCCCGTCGACGAACGCGGCCTCCGCCACCGAGGTCGGCAGGGTACGGAAGAACGCGGTCAGGAAGAACACCGTGAAGGGCAGCGAGTAGGCGATGTAGACCAGGATCAGCCCGTGGACGGTGTTCAGCAGCCCCATGTTGTTCACCACGTAGAACAGCGGGACCAGCGCCAGCATGACCGGGAAGCTCATGCCGCCGATGAACAGGTAGTAGACGAACCGGTTGCCGGGAAAGTCGAAGCGGGCCAGCACGTACGCCGCCATCGAGCCGAGCACCAGCGTGCCCACGAGCGAACCCCCCACCACGAGGACCGTGTTGAGGAAGTAGTCGTTCATGTCGGCCTCGGTCCAGGCCCGCGACCAGTTGTCGAAGCGCAGCGTGTCCGGCAGCGACCAGGGCGAGGAGAAGATGGACCGGTCGTCCTTGAAGGACGTCATCACCGCCCATACCAGCGGCAGGACGACCATGATCGCCCAGATGACCAGGACGCCGTGGGAGAAGACGTTGAGGACGGTGCCCTCCTTCCTCTCCCGCGCGGGGCCGCCGGCCGGCGCGCCGGTCTTGCGGACGGCGGGACCGGGATCGCCGGCCGGCGGGGGGGCGGGGGTCTGGGTCGTCTTCATGTGATCAGTACTCCAGCCGCTCGCGCCGGCCCAGCCGCATCACCACGGCCGCGAAGGCCAGGGTGACGACGAGCAGGGCGACTCCGATGGTCGTGGCGTAGGCGGCCTGACCGTCCCGGAACGCCTTCTGGTACACGTACAGGACCATGACGGTGGTCGAGTAGTCGGGGCCGCCGGGGCCGGTCGTCATGATCTGCACCACCGCGAACGACTCGGCGCCCAGGGCGAGGATGCCCATGTAGATCCAGCCGGACTGCACGGTGTCCCGCAGCAGCGGCAGGGTGACCCGGAAGAACGTCGTGATCCGGTTGGCGCCGTCCAGCAGGGCCGCCTCGTACAGCTCGGCCGGGATGGAGGCCATGCCGGCCGAGAACAGGACCACGAAGAAGCCGGTGGTGGACCACACCAGGACCGCCATCACGCACCACAGCGCGAGACCGGGGTCGCCCAGCCACAGCGGCTGGACGCCGTCGAGGCCGATCCCGCGCAGCAGGGAGTTGATCGCGCCGCTGTCCGGGTTGTACGCGAACGCGAACAGCAGGGCGACGATCGCGATGGAGAGCACCTGCGGAAAGAAATAGACGATCTTGTAGAAGGACGAGCCGCGGACCCCGGAGATCACCGGCCCGCCCCGGCGCCGCCGCCCGCCCACGTTGATCATGAAGGCGAAGAACAGCGCCAGCCCGATCGTCACCACCGGCAGCAGCAGCGCGAACAGCAGGCTGTGCTGCAAGGACCTCCAGAAGATGTCGTCGTCCAGCATCCGTTCGTAGTTGGCGAGGCCCACCATCTCGAACTCGGGGCTCAGCCCCGTCCAGTCCGTGAACGAGTAGTAGACGGACTGGACGAACGGCCAGACGACGAAGAGCGCGTACAACCCCAGGGGGACCGCCAGGAATCCCACGATGAACCGGTACTTGCCGTGCTGCATTGCTACCGACCCCGTTTCGCGCGCGGGCACCGCCACCGGGGCCCGCGCGGTGCGCACGCACCGGGCAGGCCCCGCCGACGGGTCCTCACCGGTGCTTGTAGTGCCTGATCGAGTCGTCCTTGGCGGTCTCGTCGGCGAAGCCCTGGATCTTCTTGATCGCCTCCGCCGGGGTGAGGCGGCCGGCCATCATCTCGCCCAGGCCGGCCACGCCGATCTTCTCCTTCTGGAGCTGCACGTACCAGTCCTGCAGCCGCGGGTTCACCACGTTCGAGCCGGCCTTCCGCAGCGCCTCGACACCGGACCTCAGGCCCGGGGTGAGGTCGTTGTCGTCGGTGCCGCCCTTGTAGGCGGTCAGCGACTTGACCTTCTTGGTGAAGTTCCTGGACGACGCCTCGCTGAGCATGATGCGCAGCTGCTCCATGCCGCCCGCGCCGTTCCTCGCCTTGGCCGGGACGATGAACGGCTCGCCGCCGGAGGCCCAGATGGCGCCGAAGGGCAGCTTGTCGGAGGAGTCCAGGCCGGAGGGCGCGGAGACGGTCACCTCGAAGTCGTCCGGGATGACGTTGGCCGACTCGTTCTCCACCCAGGAGCCGTTGGGGAGGAACAGCGCCTTGCCCCGGGCCCAGGCGGTCTGCGACTGGATGTGGTCCAGGCCCGGGGTGCCCCGCAGGACGTAACCCTTCCGATAGAGCTCGTAGTACGCCTCGAAGCAGGCCTTCACCGCCGGGTGCCTCCAGGCGTTCGGCTCCAGGTTGTCGATGGCGTCGAGCACTTCGGTGCCGCCGACCTTGGCGATCATCGGGTAGAGCGAGAAGGGGATGTAGTACGGGTACTTGCCCGGGTAGGTCCAGCCGGCGATGCCCTTCTTCCTCGCCTTCTCGCACACCGCGAGCATCTGGTCCCAGGTCTCGGGGTACTGCTCGTCGAGCGCGTCCAGCGCCTTCTTCGAGTACCAGACGCCGTACACGGTGTAGGCGTAGTACAGGACCCAGACCTTCTCGCCGTCGAACCGGCCCATCTCCACGATGCCGGTGCGCAGCGTGTCGCGGACCTTCTTGCCCGGGTCGTCGTAGGACGGGGCGTCCAGCAGCGGGGTGAGGTCGGTGAGCTGGTTCTTGCCGACCAGGGTGCCCATGTCCATCTGCTCGGCGCCGGAGTTGTCGATGAGGTCCGGCGGGGTGCCCTGGTTGAAGCGCGGCTGGAGGGTCGACTGGATCTTCTGGGTGGCGGAGAACTTCACCGACGCCCCGGGGAAGTTCTCCTCGTAGACCCGCACGGCGTCCTCGGCGTACTCCGTGCCGAAGCCGCCGTCGAACAGCACGAACTCCATCGGGGCGCTCTCGTTGACGCCCAGCGGGTTCTTCGCGCTCTTCTTGCCCGCCTTGGCCTTCTTCCCGTCCCCGCCGCCCCCGCCGCTCGCGCAGGCGGACAGGAAGCCCATCGCCGGTACGGAGACCAGGCCGAGCGCTGCGGAACGCTTGATCAGGTCGCGGCGGCCGACGCCCGCGGTGCCGTCGGTGCCGCTCTTGTCGGCGGAAGTGGATCCCATGCTCAAGTCCTCGCCTTCTCCAGGACTCAGGCGGTGAACCGGATCCTCCCCGGCACCGCGGTCGGGTCGCGCTGGGTCGTGCAGGAAGTGGTGTGGTGCGAGGTGGTGCGCAGGATGCTGTTCAGGTGTGGTGACGGATTCCCGGATGGCCGACAGGTATAGTCCACTTTCGGTCGGTTAAGCAAGATCGAACGCACGGTCGGTCATGGGTCTTTTCCGAGTTGAGACCTCGCGGAAACCTGGGCGGCCTGCGCGTTCCGCGCAGGGGGGACCGGCGGCCGCGGACCCGTACGTCGCGCCCAACACCTTGACACCTCACACCACTTGACGCCCTACTGATGCGTGCGCCTCGAACTTGACAACGTTGTCTCATTCCCGGACGGGCGCAGGGAGGGTGCTGGCGTATGCGGCACGGAACTCGGCACGGAAGACGGCGCGGAAGACGGCGCGGACGGGGCCCGGCGGTCGCGGTGGTGACCGCTTTCGCGCTGGCGGTGGGCTCGCAGGGGGCGGCGGTCGCCCTGCCCGGCGCGCCCGCCCCGGCCGACGGGGGGTTCGCGTCGTCGTTCGAGGCGGCGGACCCGGCTCCGGACTGGCTGAACACCGTCGACACCGCCCCCGGCGGCGGCAGGCGGGCCTCGGGCGTGGACGGCGGGTACAGCAGCGGCATTCCGGGCAACGTCGCCGACCGCGTCACCGGGGTGCGGGCCAGCGGCGAGAACGCCGGCGCGGGAGAGGTGAAGGAGAACCTGGTCGACGGCGAGCCGGGCACCAAGTGGCTCACCTTCGCCGCCACCGGGTGGGTGGAGTTCGACCTGGACGCTCCGGTGAAGGTGGCCCGGTACGCGCTGACCTCGGCCAACGACCACGGCGAACGCGACCCGGCGCAGTGGACGCTGAAGGGCTCGGCGGACGGCACCGCGTGGCAGTCCCTGGACACCCGCTCCGGGGAGTCCTTCGAGCGGCGGTTCCAGACGAAGACGTACGACCTCGCCGCGCCCGCCGAATTCCGGCACTTCCGGCTGGAGTTCACGGAGAACAACGGCGGCGAGATCCTCCAGCTCGCCGATGTGCAGCTGTCCTCCGGGGGCGGTGACGGCCCGGTCCCGCAGGACATGCGGTCCCTGGTCGACCGGGGCCCGAGCGGCTCGCCGACGGCGAAGGCGGGCGCCGGCTTCACCGGCAAGCGGGCCCTGCGGTACGCCGGGCGGCACACCGCCGAGGGGCGGGCGTACTCGTACAACAAGGTCTTCGACGTCGACGTGAAGGTCGGCCGGAACACCCAGCTGTCGTACCGGGTCTTCCCGTCGATGGCCGACGGCGACCCGGACTACGACGCCACCAACGTCTCCGTCGACCTGGCCTTCACCGACGGCACGTACCTGAGCGAGCTGCGCGCCACCGACCAGCACGGGTTCCCGCTGACGCCGCGGGGGCAGGGCGAGGCGAAGATCCTGTACGTCAACCAGTGGAACGACGTCGTCTCGCGGATCGGGTCGGTCGCGGCGGGCAGGACCGTCGACCGGATCCTGGTGGCGTACGACTCCCCGAGGGGCCCGGCGAAGTTCCGGGGCTGGCTGGACGACGTGGTGATCCGGTCCGTCGCGCCCGCCAAGCCCGAGGCGCACCTGTCGGACTACGCGCTCACCACCCGCGGCACGAACTCCAGCGGAGCCTTCTCCCGCGGCAACGACATCCCCGCGACCGCCGTGCCGCACGGCTTCAACTTCTGGACGCCGGTGACCAACGCGTCCTCGCTGAGCTGGCTGTACGACTACGCGCGCGGCAACAACGCGGACAACCTGCCGACGATCCAGGCGTTCGGCGCCAGCCACGAGCCGAGCCCGTGGATGGGCGACCGGCAGACCTTCCAGGTGATGCCCTCGGCCGCGTCCGGCACCCCGGACACCGGCCGGGAGGCCCGCGAGCTGGCGTTCCGGCACGAGAACGAGACCGCGCGGCCGTACTACTACGGGGTGCAGTTCGACAACGGCCTGAAGGCCGAGATGGCGCCGACGGACCACGCGGCGATCATGCGCTTCACCTTCCCCGGCGACGACGCGAGCGTGATCTTCGACAACGTCACCGACCAGGCGGGCCTGACCCTGGACCGGGAGAACGGCACCGTCACCGGCTACTCGGACGTGAAGTCCGGGCTGTCCACGGGGGCGACGCGGCTGTTCGTGTACGGCGAGTTCGACAAGAGGGTCACCGGCGGCGGGTCCAGCGGCGTCAAGGGCCACCTGCGCTTCGACGCGGGCGAGGACCGCACGGTCACCCTGCGCCTGGCGACCTCGCTCATCGGCGTCGACCAGGCGAGGGACAACCTGCGCCAGGAGATACCCGCAGACCGGGGCTTCGAGGCGGTGCGGAAGGCCGCCCAGCGGCAGTGGGACCGCATCCTCGGCAAGGTGGAGGTCGAGGGCGCGACCCCGGACCAGCTGACCACCCTGTACTCCGGCCTGTACCGGCTGTACCTGTACCCGAACTCGGGCTTCGAGAAGGTCGACGGGACGTACAAGTACGCTTCACCGTTCTCGAGGATGCCCCGGCCCGACACCCCGACGCACACCGGCGCGAAGATCGTGGACGGCAAGGTGTACGTCAACAACGGCTTCTGGGACACCTACCGGACGACCTGGCCGGCGTACTCCCTCCTCACCCCGTCCAAGGCCGGCGAGCTGGTCGACGGGTTCGTGCAGCACTACAAGGACGGCGGCTGGACCTCGCGCTGGTCCTCCCCCGGCTACGCGGACCTGATGACCGGCACCTCCTCCGACGTGGCGTTCGCGGACGCGTACGTCAAGGGTGTCGACTTCGACGCGAGGACGGCGTACGAGGCGGCCGTGAAGAACGCCACCGCCGTGCCGCCGTCCCCGGGCGTGGGCCGCAAGGGCATGGCGACCTCCCCGTTCCTCGGCTACACGAGCACCGAGACCCACGAGGGCCTGTCGTGGGCGCTGGAGGGCTACCTCAACGACTACGGCATCGCCCGCATGGGACGGAAGCTGTACGAGGAGACCGGCGAGAAGCGCTACCGGGAGGAATCGGCGTACTTCCTGAACCGCGCCCGGGACTACGTCAACCTGTTCGACCCGGAGGCCGGCTTCTTCCAGGGCAAGGACGCCGGGGGGAACTGGCGGGTGGAGTCCTCGAAGTACGACCCGCGCGTGTGGGGCCACGACTACACGGAGACCAACGGCTGGGGCTACGCCTTCACCGCCCCGCAGGACAGCCGGGGCCTGGCCAACCTCTACGGCGGACGCGGGGGCCTCGCGGACAAGCTCGACGAGTACCTCGCCACGCCCGAGACGGCCTCCCCGGAGTTCACCGGCTCCTACGGCGGCGTCATCCACGAGATGACCGAGGCCCGGGACGTGCGGATGGGCATGTACGGGCACTCCAACCAGGTCGCCCACCACGCCCTGTACATGTACGACGCGGCCGGGCAGCCGTGGAAGACCCAGAGATACGTGCGCGAGGTGCTCTCCCGGCTGTACACCGGCAGCGGGATCGGGCAGGGCTACCACGGCGACGAGGACAACGGCGAGCAGTCGGCCTGGTACCTCTTCTCCGCGCTCGGCTTCTACCCGCTGGTCATGGGCAGCGGTGAGTACGCCGTCGGCTCCCCGTTGTTCACCAAGGCGACCGTCCACCTGGAGAACGGCCGTGAGCTGGTGGTGAAGGCCCCGAAGAACAACCGGAGGAACGTCTATGTGCAGGGCCTGAAGGTCAACGGCAAGAAGTGGACGTCGACCTCCCTCCCCCACGCGCTCGTCGCCCGGGGCGGGGTGCTGGAGTTCGACATGGGCCCGCGGCCGTCCTCCTGGGGCACCGGTGAGGACGCCGCACCGGTGTCGATCACGAAGGGCGACGAGGTGCCGGCGCCGCGCAGGGACGCCGTCGAGGGCGACGGCGCCCTGTTCGACGACACGTCGGCGACGGAGACGGCCGTCACCTCCGTGGACCTGCCGGTGAGCGGGGGCGTCAAGGCGGTCCAGTACACCCTGACCTCGCCGGCGGACCGGACGGGGGCCCCGGCCGGCTGGAAGCTCCAGGGCTCCTCGGACGGCACCACGTGGCACACCCTGGACCAGCGCTCCGGCGAGTCCTTCGCCTGGGACCGGCAGACCCGTGTCTTCTCCGTGAAGTCACCGAGGACCCACAGCCGGTACCGCCTGGTCCTCGACGGCACGCACACGCTGGCGGAGGTGGAGCTGCTGGCGTGAACGGGCGGTGGGTCCGGGCTTGTTCCGGGCCCACCGCCCCCGGTACGGTGGCGCGCCCGCCGGCAAGCGGAGTCCCACCCGGACGGCGGGAGGCTCCGGGTCCGCGGCACTCGCGACGGCGGCGGCGCCTTCCACCCGGCCGTCCGCCGGCGGGTCCGGACGCTCCGGCCGCACCGGCGCGGCACGCGGACGAGCACCGCCACTGCCTGACGCACCGTCAATTACGGCTCGTTTTCTCCCTCTTGACGCACCGGCCGACACCGGAGCCACACAAAAGGTTGTACGGCCCACATTGCACTTGCGTTCCGCTTCTGTACCGCATTCGTACATCGCCCGTAAATCTGTTTGACGCACAAAAAACACATGTGAGGATCACGGAGTATCCCTGGATCATGCCGGGCCGGACGGCCCGGGCACGGTCCGTTCCTCATGACTCTGGAGACCTACGTGGCAAAAAGCTCCGGCCTGAACACGCGCCGTCGCACCCTGGCACGCGTGTCGGCTGCGGCGCTCACCGCCGCTCTGGTGGCGACCGGCACGAGCGCGGTCGCCGCCGACAACCCCGGGCGCTCCCTCGCGTCCGTCGACGTCCCGGCGAAGCCGTCCGGCACCTCGAAGTTCAGCACCGCCGCCGAGGACGAGTACGCCCCGGTGAACGCGCTGTACGGCGTGGACAGGAACGGCGACTTGTGGGGCTACGTGCCCGACGGCAACGGCGGCCTGGACACGCGCGTGAACGTCGGCTACGGCTGGGAGGGCTCCCGCTTCGTCACCCAGGCCGACCAGGACGACGACGGCTCCTCGGACGGCCTGTGGGACGTCACCGACGGCACCCTGTACTACTGGCCGTGGAGCGAGGAGGGCACGGTCGTCGGCAAGGGCTGGGACATCTACGACCGCCTGCTCTCGGCCGGCGACCTCGGCGGTGCCGCCGCCGACGACCTCATCGCCCGGGACGGCTCGGGCGTGCTGTGGCTGTACCTCGGCTACGGCAACGGCAAGCTGACCCAGCGCTACAAGGTCGGCGGCGGGTGGAACACCTACACCCACATCGCCGGCAAGGGCGACCTGACCGGCGACGGCAAGGACGACATCGTCGCCAAGGACGGCTCGGGCGTGCTGTGGCTCTACAAGGGCACCGGCGACTACAAGGCCCCGTTCCAGACCCGCACCCGCGTCGGCGGCGGCTGGAACATCTACAACGACCTGGTCTCCGTCGGCGACATCGACCTCGACGGCGTCACCGACCTGGTCGCCCGCGACAAGGACGGCGCCCTGTGGCTGTACAAGGGCACGGGCAGCGCCGCCGCGCCGTACAAGTCCCGGGTGCAGATCGGCAGCGGCGGCTGGAACACGTACCGCCTGCTGTTCTGATCCCCGCCTTCCGCGAGGCACCGCGACGGGCCGCTCCCCACGGGGGCGGCCCGTTCCGCGTATCCGGGCAGGCGCGAGCGCGTCCGGGAAAACACGCGGGGCCGCACCCCCGGTGACGGGGATGCGGCCCCGCACGGCTTCGACCGCCGTGCCGTACCGCCTACTTGCGGATCAGGTTGCGCAGCACGTACTGCATGATGCCGCCGTTGCGGTAGTAGTCCGCCTCGCCGGGGGTGTCGATGCGGACGACCGCGTCGAACTCGACGCCGGTGTCGGTGGTGACCTTCACCGTGCGCGGCGTGCGGCCCTCGTTCAGCTCGGTGACGCCGGAGATGGAGAAGGTCTCCTCGCCGGTCAGGCCGAGGGACTCGGCGGACTGGCCCTCCGGGAACTGCAGCGGCAGGACGCCCATGCCGATGAGGTTGGAGCGGTGGATGCGCTCGTAGGACTCGGCGATGACGGCCTTGACGCCGAGGAGCGCGGTGCCCTTGGCCGCCCAGTCGCGGGACGAGCCGGAGCCGTACTCCTTGCCGGCCAGGACGACCAGCGGGATGCCGGCGGCCTGGTAGTTCTGCGAGGCGTCGTAGATGAAGGAGACCGGGCCGCCCTCCTGCGTGAAGTCACGCGTGTAGCCGCCCTCGGTGCCCGGCGCGATCTGGTTGCGCAGGCGGATGTTGGCGAACGTACCGCGGATCATGACCTCGTGGTTGCCCCGGCGGGAGCCGTAGGAGTTGAAGTCACGACGCTCCACACCGTGCTCGGTGAGGTACTTGCCCGCCGGGGTGTCGGCCTTGATGGCACCGGCCGGGGAGATGTGGTCGGTGGTGACCGAGTCGCCCAGCTTGGCGAGCACGCGGGCGCCGGAGATGTCCTCGACCGGGGCCGGCTCCATCTGCATGCCCTCGAAGTACGGGGGCTTGCGGACGTAGGTGGACTCCGGGTCCCACTCGAAGGTGTCGCCGGTCGGGACCGGCAGCGCCTGCCACTGGGCGTCGCCCGCGAAGACGTCCGAGTAGGACTTGGCGAACATGTCCCCGCCGATGGCGTTGGCGACGACCTCGTTGACCTCGGCCTCGGTCGGCCAGATGTCCTTCAGGTAGACCGGGTTGCCGTCGGTGTCGGTGCCCAGGGCGTCCTTGGTGATGTCCACCCGCATGGAGCCGGCGATCGCGTACGCGACGACCAGCGGCGGGGACGCCAGGTAGTTCATCTTGACGTCGGGGTTGATCCGGCCCTCGAAGTTCCGGTTGCCGGACAGGACCGAGGTGACGGCGAGGTCGTGGTCGTTGACGGCCTTGGAGACCTCCTCCGGCAGCGGGCCGGAGTTGCCGATGCAGGTGGTGCAGCCGTAGCCGACGAGGTTGAAGCCGACCTTGTCGAGGTACGGGGTCAGGCCCGCCTTGTCGAAGTAGTCGGTGACGACCTTGGAGCCCGGGGCGAGGGTGGTCTTGACCCACGGCTTGCGGGTCAGGCCCTTCTCGACCGCCTTCTTGGCCACCAGGGCGGCGGCGACCATGACGTACGGGTTGGAGGTGTTGGTGCAGGAGGTGATGGCCGCGACCGTCACCGCGCCGTGGTCCAGCTGGTAGGTGGTGCCGTCGGGGGCGGTGACGGTGACCGGGTTGGACGGGCCGGGGCCGGGGACGACGGCCGAGTGCTGCGGGGCGCCGGCGCCGTTGTCGTCGTTGCCGTAGGCCGGGGCGTCGGAGGCCGGGAAGGACTCGGCGGACGCCTCGTCGACCGGGGAGGCGACACCGTGCGGCTGCTCCTGCTGCGGAACGCCCGGCTTGCGGTCGTCGCCGCCGGTGACGCCGGCCTCGACGTAGTTGAGCACGTCGGCGGCGAACTGCTCGGCGGCGCGGGACAGCTCGATGCGGTCCTGCGGGCGCTTGGGGCCGGCGATGGAGGGCACGACCGTGGACAGGTCGAGCTCCAGCTTCTCGGAGAAGTCCGGCTCGGCGGCCGGGTCCAGCCACAGGCCCTGCTCCTTGGCGTACGCCTCGACGAGGGCGACCTGCTGCTCGGAACGGCCGGTCAGGCGCAGGTAGTTCAGGGTCTCGTCGTCGATCGGGAAGATCGCGGCGGTGGAACCGAACTCCGGCGACATGTTGCCGATGGTGGCGCGGTTGGCGAGGCTGGTGGCCGCCACGCCCTCGCCGTAGAACTCGACGAACTTGCCGACCACGCCGTGCTTGCGCAGCATCTCGGTGATGGTGAGCACCAGGTCGGTGGCGGTGGTGCCCGGCTGGAGCTCGCCGGTGAGCTTGAAGCCGACGACGCGCGGGATGAGCATGGAGACCGGCTGGCCGAGCATCGCGGCCTCGGCCTCGATGCCGCCGACGCCCCAGCCCAGGACACCGAGGCCGTTGACCATGGTGGTGTGCGAGTCGGTGCCGACCAGGGTGTCGGGGTAGGCCTTGCCGTCGCGGACCATGACGACACGGGCCAGGTGCTCGATGTTCACCTGGTGGACGATGCCGGTGCCCGGCGGGACGACCTTGAAGTCGTCGAAGGCGGTCTGGCCCCAGCGCAGGAACTGGTAGCGCTCGCGGTTGCGGCCGTACTCCAGGTCGACGTTCTGCTTGAAGGCGTCGGCGGTGCCGAACTTGTCGGCGATGACGGAGTGGTCGATGACCATCTCGGCCGGGGAGAGCGGGTTGACCTTCGACGGGTCGCCGCCGAGGGCCTTCACCGCCTCGCGCATGGTGGCGAGGTCCACGACACAGGGCACACCGGTGAAGTCCTGCATGATCACGCGGGCCGGCGTGAACTGGATCTCCTGCGACGGCTGGGCCTGCGAGTCCCAGGAGCCGAGGGCACGGATGTGGTCGGCGGTGATGTTGGCGCCGTCCTCGGTGCGGAGGAGGTTCTCCAGCAGGACCTTGAGGCTGTAGGGCAGCCGGGCCGAGCCCTCCACCTTGTCCAGCCGGAAGATCTCGTACGACTCGTCGCCCACCTGCAGCGTGCTGCGGGCGTCGAAGCTGTTCGCCGACACGACAGTCTCCTTCATTTATGTACGCGTACCACCGCATCCTGCCGCCACGCGGTCCTGGCCGATCCGCTGAGGTAAGGCTAAGTTAGGTAACCCTTACCAGGGTGGCGGCTGTGGTGCGCCTCGGCAGATATCTCGATGTCGAGATAACTCTAGTACATGGGGGCGCGGCGGTCATGCCGGGGCGCCGTTTGCCCCGCGCCCGCAGGCGCGCGCCGGGCCGGGGAGCGGACTCCGGCCCACTCGGCGGGAGGGCGGTCCGGCGGGGCCGACCCCGGTGATCCGCGCGCCCGCGTGGTGCGGATCACCCCCCGCCGGCCGCCGCGGCCGAGGCCGCGTTCGCCGTTCGCGCAGTCCGGAACGGCCCGCGCCCGACGCCCGGCCCCGCCCGAACACGCCACGGCCCGGGGAAACGCCAGGCACGCCGGGCACGCCGGGCACGCCGGGCACGCCGGGCACGCAAGGATCACGCCGGAATTCGCGGGGACCGCACCGAGGACCGCAGGAGCCGCACCCGCAAACGCCCCCGCACCCGGCCCGGGCCGGGCCGGCTCCAGGGCCGCCGGGCCTTCGGCACGTACGCCGCCGGCCTCCGCCTCGCCGACACTCCCCCACCGGAGGTCCGTCGCGTACCGGCCCCGTCCCGAACGGAGCGGAGCGGAACGAAACGGGAATCCACGCCATCAGCACGCAACGCCGGGGTAACCGAAGGGGACCGGACCCACCTGCCCGCCCGCCCGGCCGGAAGGAGACATGATGCCCCTCACGTTCCGCAAGAGCTTCCGCGTCCTGCCCGGGGTGCGCCTGAACCTCAACAAACGCTCCTGGTCCCTCACCGTCGGCGGCGGACGAGGTCCGCGGTACACCCGCAGCAGCACTGGACGTAGTACGACATCAATGGATTTGCCCGGTCCTTTCGGGTGGCGTCGCACCCGTACGACCAGGCGCCGCTGACGAAACGTCACCCGAACAGACCCCCCAAGAGGCGCCATCTCATATCTGAGATAGCCTCAACCCCATGGCAGACGACTACCTCGTACGCATCGGCAAGCTCATCCGTGACGCCCGACAGCACCGCGGCTGGACGCAGGCGCAGCTCGCCGAGGCGCTCGGCACCAGCCAGAGCGCGGTGAACCGCATCGAGCGCGGCAATCAAAACATCAGCCTTGAGATGATCGCCCGCATCGGTGAAGCACTGGACAGCGAAATCGTCTCTCTGGGCTACTCGGGCCCCATGCACCTGCGGGTGGTCGGCGGCCGCCGCCTGTCCGGTGCCATCGACGTGAAGACGAGCAAGAACGCGTGCGTGGCCCTGCTGTGCGCCTCGCTGCTCAACAAGGGGCGCACGGTGCTGCGCCGGGTCGCCCGCATCGAGGAGGTCTACCGCCTCCTGGAGGTGCTGAACTCCATCGGCGTGCGCACCCGCTGGATCAACGGCGGCGTCGACCTGGAGATCGTGCCGCCCAGCGAGCTGGACATGGCGGCCATCGACGCCGACGCGGCGGTGCGCACCCGGTCCATCATCATGTTCTTCGGCCCGCTGCTGCACCGCATGGACCGCTTCAAGCTGCCCTACGCCGGCGGCTGCGACCTCGGCACCCGGACCATCGAGCCGCACATGATCGCGCTGCGCCGCTTCGGCCTGGACATCGCGGCGACCGAGGGCCAGTACCACGCGGTCGTCGACCGTTCGGTCAGCCCCGACCGCCCGATCGTGCTGACCGAGCGCGGGGACACCGTCACCGAGAACGCGCTGCTGGCCGCCGCCCGCCACGACGGCGTCACCGTCATCCGCAACGCCTCCTCCAACTACATGGTCCAGGACCTGTGCTTCTTCCTGGAGGCGCTCGGTGTCAAGGTCGAGGGCATCGGCACCACCACCCTCACCGTGCACGGCGTGCCGGACATCGACACCGACGTGGACTACTCCCCCTCCGAGGACCCGGTCGAGGCGATGAGCCTGCTGGCCGCCGCCGTCGTGACCGAGTCGGAGCTGACGGTGCGCCGAGTGCCGATCGAGTTCCTGGAGATCGAGCTGGCGGTCCTGGAGGAGATGGGCCTCGACCACGACCGCACCCCGGAGTACGTGGCCGACAACGGCCGCACCCGGCTGGTGGACCTCACCGTCCGGCCCTCCAAGCTGGAGGCACCGATCGACAAGATCCACCCGATGCCGTTCCCGGGCCTGAACATCGACAACGTCCCGTTCTTCGCGGCGATCGCGGCCGTCGCCCAGGGCAAGACCCTCATCCACGACTGGGTCTACGACAACCGGGCCATCTACCTGACCGACCTCAACCGCCTCGGCGGCCGGCTCCAACTCCTCGACCCGCACCGCGTCCTGGTCGAGGGCCCGACCCGCTGGCGCGCCGCCGAGATGATGTGCCCGCCCGCCCTGCGCCCCGCCGTGGTCGTCCTGCTGGCGATGATGGCGGCGGAGGGCACGTCCGTGCTGCGCAACGTGTACGTCATCAACCGCGGTTACGAGGACCTGGCCGAGCGGCTGAACTCGATCGGGGCGCAGATCGAGACGTTCCGGGACATCTGAGAGGCGGGTGCCGCCTCGCCCTCCGTCCCGAAGGGACGCCGGCCGAGAGGGGGGTGAGGCGGCGCCGCGCACCCCCGTGAGGCGCGGGCCCGGTGGTCAGAGTCCGGTGAGCAGGCCGTCGAGCGGAGCGGGTGTGCGGTGGGGGTCGAGGGCTTCCGCCAGGACGCGGCCGTACTGGATCTTTCGGCCCTTCTTCGTGCCGAGGAAGCGCCGCAACTGCTGCCGTGCGGTACGGCCTTGCTGTGCGGGCTGGCGCAAGAAGGTCTCCAGCGGGCGCTGGTCGCCCTGTGCGCGGATGAGCTCCGCCACGCGTGTCACCCCCAGGGCGCGGATGAGCTCGTCCTCCAGGTCCGCCGCGCAGACGAAGAACCCGTGCCGTGCCGCACCGGCCCCCTCCCAGCCGCGGGCGTAGTAGGGGCGCTCCCCCTCGTCGCACAGTCCCGCGAGGCGGAGGCCCAGGCCGGACGGGCCGAGGAGGCGGGCGAAGCGGCCGACGTTCATCGCGCCGCCCATCGGCAGGACGCAGACCCCTTCGGCCGCCAGGTCCCGGCCGCGGCTCGCGGCCAGCGCGTCGACCGCCGCGGCGTCGCTGAGCCCTTCGAGCAGGACGACCGCCCGGACGGGCAGCCGCGCGGCCAGCTCGCGTGCGGAACCGCCGGGGCCACCGGCCGCCCACGCGGTGACCGCCTCCAGGAACGACTCCATGTCGGACATGGGAAGAGTCTGCGTCCTGTCCGGCCGCGGCGGTAGGGAATATCCGCCGGACCGCCGGCCGGACCGCCGGAGCGCCGACTGGAGGCGGGCGGCGCTCCGGTGGCCCGGGTGGAGCGGGAAGCCACCGCAGGCCGGTGTCCTCACAAGGGGGTTCCGGCTCCCCGCGGACGTGGCCGGCCATCGGTTCCAGGGGCCGGTCGCCGCCGGTGACGCAGCGGTGCGCGGCCACGGGACGGCCACGGGCGCGGGGACGGGGCGCCGCACCATGAAGGCACGAGGCCCTCGGCGCCGGCGGTCCGTTCCGGCTCGGGGCGGTGTGCGGGGCGCGGGGGCCGGCTCCGGGGCGAGTGGCGGGCGGGCCCCCGTGCGCCCCCCGGTACGCCGGTGTGCCCCTCCCGTCTGCTCCCGTTGCGACCGAGATGTCCCCTTCCGGGCGCCGGCCGGCGCGTTCCACGCTGGTCGCCATGGGCGGACCCGACGAAAGCATCATCCCGTTGCCCGGTCCCGACGGCCACCGGCAGGCGGCCCCCGGCACACCGGCACCGTGGGAGAACGCCGACCGCGCCCAGGCCGCCGTCGACGGCGCCCACGGGCCCGAGCCGCCCGCCCCGCCCGTGTGCCCGCACTGCGGGCTGACCGGTGAGCGCCGTCCCACCTACACCGGGCAGCACGTTCTCCTCGAACCCGGACCGCCGATCCCGGCCCACCTCGTCCCCGGCGGGCACCGCTGGCACATCGACACCGGCGGCCAGGCGTGGAACGGCGGCCTGGACGAACCCCCGCCCGGCACCACCTGCCGCATTCCGCACCAACTGGCCTGTCCCGGCCTCGCCCTGGACGAGATCCGGCCCTGGCGGTGGCTGGACGCGGTGCGGGAGGAGAACGCCCGCCGGGCGCGGCGCAGGGCCGACGCGGACGCGCTGCCGGACGCCGGCTGAAGGGCGCTGCCGGGCGCCGGGCGAGGGGAGCCGGGCCCGCTTCCCGTGCCGCCCGGCGCTCGCCCGCTCCCATAGTGCCGTTCCCGCGCCCCCCGGTGGGTGCCGCGGCCGGTACGGGCGCCGCACAGCGGCCGGCCGTACCGGCCTGAAGCGTTGTTCACACGGCTGACCGATGGGCGGCCGCCGTGCCCGTCGGGGCCGTTCCGGTGCCGGGGCGGGGCTCGCCGAAGGACCGGCGGCAGTGCAGCAGCAGTTCGCGCAGGGCCGGGCTCTTGACCGGTGCCCACACCAGGGCGAGCACGCCGGGTACGTCGGCGTCGGTGACGGCCACGGTCCGCAGCCCCTCGCGCCCGCCGACCATGGAGGGGGACAGCACACCGACCCCGAGTCCCCGTGCGGCGAGGTCGAGCACCGCGCCGGGGGCGCTCGCCTGCAGGGCGACGGCCGGGGTCAGGCCGTGCGCGGCGGCCGACCGGTCGAGCACGGCGCGGATGCCGGTGCCCGGGGGCAGGCAGACGATCGGGTGGGCGCACAGCTCGGCGAGGGTGATCCCGTCGTGTCCGGCCAGCGGATGGCCGGCCGGCACCACGGCCACGATCGGTTCGCTGACGACCTGCCATCCGTCCAGGTCGCCGGGTGCCCGGCCGGCCACGCCGACGAGGGCCAGGTCGACGGTCCCCTCGCGGACCCGCTCGACGAGCCGGTCGGAGTCGTCCTCCACCAGGCTGATCTCCACCCCGGGGTGGGCGAGGTGAAAACCGGACAGCGCGTCGAACAGCGGGGTGACGGTGCACGCCCTGACCATGCCCACCACGACCCGGCCCCGGACCAGCCCGTTCATCTCGTCGACGGCCCGGTGCAGCGCCTCCACCGCGGCCAGCACGGACCGCGCGTGGTCGCGTACGACCTCGCCCACGGCGGTCAGTTCGGCCCGGCGGCCCGACCGGTCGACGAGCGTCGCCCCGAGCTCGCCCTCGAGCTGGCGTATCTGGGCGCTGATTCCAGGCTGGCTGATGCGGACCAGCTCGGCGGCCCGGGTGAAGTTGCGTTCCTCGGCGACGGCGAGGAAGTACTTCAGCTGCCTCAATTCCATAGCTGAAGGTTATACAGCTGATCAAAACAATTGCTTGGACTTATCCGGTTGGCGCGGCGGAGACTCGTCCCATCACATCCGGTCACGTCCGGAGTCCAGTCACCTCACATCCGGAGTCCAGGGAGGACAGCCGTGCCCGAGCACGAGAAGGCCATGAAGCCGGAGGACCTCACCCGCCTCTTCGTCGAGCGCGCCAACGCCGGTGACGCCGCCGGTCTCGCCGCGCTGTACGAGGAGGAGGCCGTGATGGCCTATCCGCCGGGCAGCGTCACGACGGGCCGGGAGGCCATTCGCGAACTGTTCGAGAAGATGCTGGCCGACGCCCCGCGTTTCGAGCCGGAGCAGCCGCTTCCGACGCTGGTCCGCGGTGACATCGCGCTGACGTCGACTCCACCCGGGGACGGTGCGGGCGCACGGGCGCAGGTGGTCCGGCGCCAGCCGGACGGCAGCTGGCTGCGCCTCATCGACCAGCCGGAGTTCCGCCCGCCCGCGGGCTGAGACGCCTTAGGGGCGCCGTGCGCGTGGCGGCCGCGACCCGTTCACGGCCCGCACGACGCGCTCCCGGCTCTCCGCCGCACCGGCCCCCTTCGCCGCTCCGACCGCCGGACGCGTCCGGCCGGCGGCCGGTCCCCGCGCCGGTGGCCCGGGCGGGACGGCGTCCCCGGCGTCGGCGTTCCGCCCCCGCCCGAGGCGGCGTCCGGCACGCCCGCCCCGCGCATCACGTGCGACTGGAACCGGCGCCCGCGGGGAACCGCGCCCACCGCGGCCCGTTGCCGGGCGGTCCCGGGCACTCCCCGGGCAGACGGTCCGGCGGTCGCGGAGCGGCTCAGTCCGCGACGAGCGTGACGTCCTGCCCGCGGAAGGCGTGGAAGTGGGGCAGCAGCAGGAAGCCCGCGGGGCGCAGTTCCATGACGGCGGCCTGCACGTGGGCCGGGCCGGGCCGCACCGGGGCCGCGGGGAAGGGCCTGTCCGTGTGGACCCAGCGGCGCTCAGCACCGTCGCACACGGCCCGGGTGCCGCCCACGTTGCGATGCACGGTCGGGGGGCCCTGTGCCACGGAGGAGCTGACGAACACCGGGCCGGTGCTGTCGGCGCAGCGGTAGGTGCCGGAGAGGGTGACGGTGCCGTCGGGGGCGATGCGGCCCGTCGGGTCGATGGTGACGGTCCCGGCCGGGGCCGCCGGGACCGCCGGGACCGCGGCGCCGGCGGCGGGGGCGGCGCCGGCGGCGGGGGCGGCGCCGGCGGCGGGGGCGGCCGGCAGGAGCAGGGCGGCACCGGCGGCCGCGGCGAGAAGGGGGCGCACGGAACGTACGGGCATGGCAGGACCTCCCGGTCGGTGGGGGGGGTGGGGGCTCCCGTGGGGCTTCCACTGCTACCCGGCCGGGGCTTCCACGGCTACCCGGCGGTGGGCGGGGGGCCGTGATCCTCACCCGTTCGGTGGCGAGTGCGAGCCCGCTGCGGAGCCGGTGTCCACGAGCGCCCTCACGCGGCCGTTCGCCGCAGCGGGCGCGTCCCCCGGCCCCTCGGCTCCCCGGCCGGTGCGCGCGCCGGGCCCGGTGCCCCTCACCCAGTTGATCCGGCTGCCGGCCGCGGTCGGGGCGCGTCGTCGGCGGCCGTCTTCCGGGCACCGACGAGCGGCCGCGCGACGCGGGCGCGGCGTACTCGGGCGCGGCGTACGCGGGGGCTGCGTACGCGGGCGCGGCGTACTCGGGGGCTGCGGCCGGAGCGGAGCGCCGGCTGAACCGGGGCGGCGACTGAACCGGAACGCCGGCCGAGCCGGGTCGACGGCCGAGCCGTGGGCGATAAGGCAGCCCTCAAGAAGCTCCCACGGTTCTCTCAGGTTCCCTGCCTAGCCTCCGGCTCATGAGTCTCACGCGTACCCTGAACCGGGCGCTCACCGCCACCGTCGGCCTCCAGGTACGGCGGGCCCCCCGGTCCACCCCCGCCCGGCCGGGAGCGGCCGCCGCCCGGCCCGGACAGCGGACCGCGCCCGCCTACCGGCGGCCGTCGTCCGAGGACCTGCCGGTCGAACGGCTGCTGCGGCAGCCGGTCTTCGTCATCTCCTCCGTGCGTTCCGGCTCGACCCTGCTGCGCATGATGCTGGGCGCCCACTCCCGGCTGCACGCGCCGCACGAGCTGCACCTGCGCCACCTGCGGGTCGACCACGGCGACGCCGTCGCGCGCAGCGCCATGACCGCCCTGGACCTGGCGCGCGGCGACCTGGAGCACCTGCTGTGGGACCGCGTCCTCCACCGCGAGCTGGTCAGGTCCGGCAAGGACGTCATCGTCGAGAAGACGCCCGGCAACGCCTTCGTCCACCAGCGGCTGAGGGACTGCTGGCCCGACGCCCGGTTCGTGTTCCTGCTGCGCCACCCGGAGTCCGTCGCCCGCTCCTGGCACGAGAGCGACCCGGTCAAGCGGCCCTACCCGGTGGCCGTCACCGAGGCGCTGCGCTACATGGAGGCCGTGGAGGCCGCCCGCGCGGCCGACTCCGGCGGGCACACCGTGCGCTACGAGGACATCACCGCCGCCCCCGAGGAGCAGATGCGCCGCCTGTGCGCGTTCCTCGGCGTGGAGTACGAACCGGCCATGCTCGAATACGGCGGCGGGGGCGGCAGGCTGGTCCGGGGCCTGGGCGACTGGCGCGAGACGATCCGCACGGGCACGGTCCAGCCGGGCCGCCCGCTGCCGGAACCCGGCGAGATCGCCGAGGCGCTGCGCCCGATGTGCCGGACCTGGGGCTACCTGTGACCCGACGCCCGCGCCCGAGGGGCCGGAGCCGGGGCTGCCCGCGATCCGTCGCCGCCCGTCCCGGAGCCCGCTGCCCGGCGTGAGCCGGGGCCTGGGCGCGCACGGACCGTGCCGGGGCAGCCGGGCGAGCGGATCGCGCGGGTCGGCGTGGGGCCGAAGGCGGACGCGCCGAGCTTCCCGGCACGGGCGGGGCGGCGGTGACGACGCCGTCGGCGGGCTCGACGCGCCGGTGCCGTCGGCGGGGGTGCCGCCGGCGGGGGTGAGGGGTGGGGGCGACGGAACCGGTGAGGGGACCCGTGACGGGCGGCCCCCCGGACGGGCGCGGTCTCGCCGAGCGCCGCCCCTCGAACCGTCGCCCCTCTGTAACCGTCGTCGTGGTGACGCGGTGGCCGGTCCGGGCGGCGGGCCCGGTGGGACGACCGGCTTCCGTGCCCTGCGGTCACATGGGACGCGTCCGTCACCGCACATCGGCGGCGTCACCGGATGTCGACAACGCGGTAACAGCGGGAGCACCCGCGGGACAGGGACCGTTCACCCGGGTAGGCCCTCCGGTGGCCGGGGCCGAGGGCCCCGCGTGGTGCCCGTCGAGCGGCTCTGCCGGGCGGCGCCGTACCATGCATACGGTTGAAAGCAGGACAGCCTGCTCCATGAACGGACTAGCCGTGCACGATCGATCCCCCACCCGCCCGTCGCCCGACCACCGCTCCCCATGGAGGCACTCCGTGCCGCCTCGCCCGTCGGCCTCTTGGCGCATCGCGCTGCCGCACACCACCGCGGCCGTGCCCGTGGCCCGTGCGCTGGTGCGTTCGGCACTGGCCGAGCAGGAGCACGCCGCCGACTGCGACACCGCGGAGCTGCTCACGGCCGAGCTGGTCGCCAACGCCGTGGAGCACACCTCCGGCAGCGCCCCGATCGAGCTGGTCGTGGAACTGATGCCGACCGCCTGCCAGGTCGAGGTGCACGACCCGGACCCCGCGCCGCCCGGCGACCTGACCCGTCCGGTGGACATCACCCCCGACCCCTGGCAGGAGTACGGGCGCGGTCTGCTGCTGATCCGCGCCCTGAGCTCCTCCTGCGGCCACCGCCCCACCGGCTCCGGCAAGGCGGTCTGGTTCAGACTGCCTGTGGTGCCCGCTCAGCGTCGTCCGGCGTGACGGGGGCCTGGGCGAGCCGGGAGTGGCGGCGCCCGTAGGCCAGGTACAGGGCGAGCCCCGCCGCCAGGAACACGGCGAACTGGACCCAGGTCGTCACGCCCGTCTCGTACATCAGGTACAGGCAGAAGCCGACGCCGAGCAGCGGCATCACCGGGTAGAGCGGCACGCGGAAGGTGCGCTCCAGGCCCGGCTCGCGGCGGCGCAGCGCGATCACCGCGATGTTGACGGCCGCCATGGTGGCCAGGGTGCCGATGGTACACAGGTTGACCACCGAGTCCAGCGAGGCGAACGCCGCCGGGAGCGCGAAGACGATCCCGACGATCAGGGTCCCGGCGACCGGCGTGGCGGTGCGCGGGGAGACCTTCTCGAACACGGGCGGGACGAGTCCGTCGCGGGCCATCGACATCAGGATGCGGGTCTGGCCGTACGTCACGGTGAGCACCACCGAGGCGATGGCGACGACCGCGCCGAAGGCGACGATCGCGCCGCCGACCGTGGAACCGGTGACCTCGTCGACGACGTAGGACAGGGCGGCGGGCCGGCCGCCGACCTCGTCGCCGCCGATGGCGCCGATCGCGGCGAGGGCGACCGCGCAGTACAGCAGGGTGACCAGGCCGATGCAGACCAGGATGGCGACCGGGACGTCCCGGCGCGGGTTCTTCGCCTCCTCGCCGGCGGTGGTGATCGCGTCGAAGCCGATGTAGGAGAAGAAGGCGGCCGTGGTGCCGGCGCCGATGCCGCCGAGTCCGGCCGGGGAGAACGGGGTGAGGTTGCCGTCCTTGAAGGCGGTGTAGCCGATCGCGCAGAAGGCGACGAGGACGGCGAGCTTGAGGACGGCCATGGCGGCCGTGGCCCGGGCGCTCTCACGCACCCCGCGCACCAGCAGTACGCAGGCCAGGGCGATGACGACGACGGCGGGCAGGTTGACCACGCCACCGTCGCCGGGGCCCGCGGAGAGCGCGTCCGGGAGCGTCAGGCCGATGATGCTGTCCAGCAGTTCGTTGACGTACTGGCTCCAGCCGACCGCGACCGCGGACACCGACACGCCGTATTCGAGGAGCAGGCACCAGCCGACCAGGAAGGCGGTGGTCTCGCCGAGTCCGGCGTAGGCGAAGGAGTACGACGATCCGGAGACCGGGATGGCGCTGCCCAGCTCGGCGAAGGCGAACGCGGTGAACACGCAGGTGATCGCGGCCAGCACGAAGGAGATCACGACGGCGGGGCCGGCCTCGCCGACCGAGTCGGACAGGCCGACGAAGATGCCGGTGCCGACGATGGCGCCGACGCCGAAGCAGATGAGCTGGAACAGGCCCATCGTCCGCTTGAGGCCGTGTCCTTCGCGGTCGGCGCCGGATTCGGCCACCAGGAGGTGGGGGGACTTGATGCGGGGCATGCGGGTGGTGCTCGTTTCTGGTGGTGCGGGGGCGACGGGTGTGCCGCGGGCGGCGGCCGCGGAAGGGGTGGCTCCGAGCCGCCGGTCAGCTTGGGGCCCGTCCGGACGGGCCGCGGCTCAGGCGAGGGTGGCGACCATGACCGCCTTGATGGTGTGCAGCCGGTTCTCCGCCTCGTCGAAGACGACCGAGTGCGCCGACTCGAACACCTCGTCCGTGACCTCGAGGCAGTCCAGGCCGTGGGCGTCGAAGATCTCCTGGCCGACCTTGGTGCCCAGGTCGTGGAAGGCGGGCAGGCAGTGCAGGAACTTCACGTCCGGGTTGCCGGTGGCGCGCAGGACGTCCATGGTCACGGCGTACGGGGCGAGGGCGGCGATCCGCTCGGCCCAGACCTCCTTGGGCTCGCCCATGGAGACCCATACGTCGGTGGCGACGAAGTCGGCGCCCCGCACGCCCTCGGCCACCGACTCGGTGAGGGTGACGCGGGCGCCGCTCGCCGCGGCCAGCTCCCGGGCCCGGTCGACGATCTCCCGCGCGGGCCAGTAGGACCTCGGGGCGACGATCCGCACGTCCATGCCCAGCAGGGCGCCGGTCACCAGGTAGGAGTTGCCCATGTTGAAGCGGGCGTCGCCGAGGTAGGCGAAGGCGATCCGCTCCGGGGGCCTGGCGCTGTGCTCGGTCATCGTCAGCACGTCGGCGAGCATCTGGGTGGGGTGCCAGTCGTCGGTGAGGCCGTTGTAGACGGGCACGCCGGCGTGGGCCGCGAGCTCCTCCACCTTCGCCTGGCTGTCCCCGCGGTACTCGATCGCGTCGAACATGCGGCCGAGCACGCGGGCGGTGTCCTTCACGGACTCCTTGTGGCCGATCTGCGACCCGGACGGGTCCAGGTACGTCGTCGAGGCGCCCTGGTCGGCGGCGGCGACCTCGAAGGCGCAGCGGGTGCGCGTGGAGGTCTTCTCGAAGATCAGCGCGATGTTCTTCCCGCTCAGGTACCGCCGCTCGGTCCCGGCCTTCTTGGCGGCCTTCAGCTCGGCGGCCAGCTCGATCAGGGAGCGGAACTCCTCAGCGGTGAAGTCGAGCTCCTTGAGGAAGGGGCGGCCGGCGAGGGCGGCCGGGAGTGTCGCCATGGGGCGCTCCAGAGGGACGGGAACAGGACAACTGAAATACTATACAACGAATAGAATTCTTATACAGACTGCTGTGCGGGCGGCCCTCACACGGCGTCCCGCACCACCGGGCAGCTCATGCAGCGCGGCCCGCCCCGGCCACGCCCCAGCTCGCTGCCCGGGATCTCGATCACCTCGATGCCCTGCTTGCGCAGATGCGTGTTGGTGGTGGAGTTGCGCTCGTAGGCGACGACGACGCCCGGCTCGACGGCGAGCACGTTGCAGCCGTCGTCCCACTGCTCCCGTTCCGCGGCGTGGACGTCCTGGGTGGCGGTCAGCACGCGGATCTCGCTCAGGCCGAGCGCGGCGGCGATCGCCCGGTGCATGTGCTCCGGCGGATGGTCGGTGACCTTCAGCTCCTTTTCCCCTACGCCCGGTTCGATGGTGTATGAGCGGAGCATGCCGAGCCCCGCGTACTGGGTGAAGGTGTCGCCGTCGACCATCGTCATCACCGTGTCGAGGTGCATCAGGGCGCGGCGCTTGGGCATGTCCAGGGCCACGATCGTCTGCGCGGAGCCCGCGGCGAACAGCTTGTGGGCGAGCATCTCCACGGCCTGCGGCGTGGTCCGCTCGCTCATGCCGATGAGGACCGCGCCGTTGCCGATGACCAGCACGTCACCGCCCTCGATGGTCGACGGGTAGTCGGCCAGCCCCTCGGACCAGACGTGGAACGGCTCGTCCCGGAAGAGGGGGTGGTACCGGTAGATCGCCTCGAAGTGCACGGTCTCGCGCTGCCGGGCCGGCCAGCGCATCGCGTTGATCGAGACCCCGTCGTATATCCAGGCGGAGGTGTCGCGGGTGAAGAGGTGGTTGGGCAGCGGGCCGAGCAGGAAGTCGTCCAGCTCCATCACGTGGAAGCGCACCGAGACCGGCTCCGGGTGCGCGTCCAGGAACTCCCGTTTGGTCATGCCGCCCACCAGGGCCTCGGCGAGCTCGCGGGAGGGCAGCGCCTCGAAGGCGGCCCGCAGGTGGTCGGTGGCGAGCGGGCCGTACTCCTTCTCGTCGAAGACCTGGTCCAGGATCAGCTCCCTGGCCTGCGGGACGTCGAGGGTCTCGGTGAGCAGGTCGCCGAAGAGGTGGACGGCGATCCCGCGGTCGCGCAGCACGTCGGCGAAACCGTCGTGCTCGGCGCGCGCCCGGCGCACCCAGAGCACGTCGTCGAAGAGGAGCGCGTCCTTATTGCTGGGCGTGAGCCTTTTGAGCTCGAGATCCGGCCGGTGCAGGATGACGCGGCGCAGCCGCCCGGCCTCGGAGTCGACGTGGAATCCCATGCCTTCATCCTGACCATTCGGACGGGGTTCATCCCCCGCCCGCACGGACGGCCGCGCCGCCGTACGCGGGCGCGCGCGAAACGGGCGGGTACGTGCGGGGCGGTGCGGTGCGGACCGAGTACCCCGCGGGCGCGCAAAGGCCCCGCCGGGGGTCGGCCGGCCCCGTGGGGCGGACGGCCGCCCCCCGCGTGCGCCTGTGCCCCCGTCCCCGGCACGCGTACGACCTGTGATGCGACGCCGGGCGGCGCCTAGCCTACGGGCGTGGGGTCCGGACGGACGGCGCCCGGCCCCTCACCGCTCGGCGGGACGGCCCTCGCCACGGCGCTCCCGGCCGCTCCCCCTCCCGGTCCGCCGCCTCGACGGCCGGGGCCGACACGCCGCCCGCCCCCACGGCCGCCTCGCGCCCGCGGGACGGGACGTCGACGGTCCCGGCCGGGGGACGGGTGAGACGCCCGCTCCGCCCGCCGGAATCGACCGGCGGGCGGAGCGGGACCACTGCGGGGCCGGCGCGCACCGCGTCACAGGCGCGGGTCCACCGGCTCCGACTCCAGCGCCAGGACGCCGAAGACGGCCTCGTGCACCCGCCACAGCGGCTCGCCGTCCGCCAGCCGGTCCAGGGCCTCCAGGCCGAGGGCGTACTCGCGCAGCGCCAGCGACCGCTTGTGGTTCAGGAACCGCTGCCGCAGCCGGGCGAGGTTGTCCGGGCGCGTGTACTCGGGACCGTAGACGATCCGCAGGTACTCGCGGCCCCGGCACTTGACACCGGGCTGCACCAGGCGCCCGTTCCCGTCCCGCACCAGCGCTCCGACCGGCTTGACGACCATGCCCTCGCCACCGCGGCCGGTCGTCTCCAGCCACCAGTCGGTGCCGGCCCGCACCGACTCGGGGTCGCCGGTGTCGACGTACAGCCGCCGGGTGGTCCGGAGCAGGCCGCTGCCGTCGTGCTCGACGAGCCGGTCGAGTAGCGCGAGCTGCTCGTCGTGGGGCAGGCCGGCGAGGCTGCGGCCCCGGACGGCGAGGATCTGGAACGGGGCCAGGCGGACGCCGTCCAGGCCGTCGGTGGTCCAGCAGTAGCGCCGGTAGGCGGCCGTGAACGCGGCGGCGTCGGCGGCCCGCTCCCGCTGGCGCGCGAGCAGCTCCGTGACGTCGACGCCGCGGGCCGCCGCGCCCTCCAGGGCGGCCAGCGCGCCGGGGAACACCGCGCCGGAGGCGGCGCCCACGGCGGCGTACTGCGACCGCAGCAGCCCGGACGCCTTCAGGGACCAGGGCATCAGCTCGGCGTCCAGCAGCAGCCAGTCCGTCTCCAGCCTGTCCCACAGGCCGGCCTCGCCGATCGCCGCGCGCAGCCGGCCGAGGATCTCCTCGGTGACGGCCGCGTCGTCGAAGAAGGGGCGGCCGGTGCGGGTGTACAGGGACCCGGTGGGCCCGCCGTCGACTCCGAACCGCACGCGCGCCGCCTGCGCGTCCCGGCACACCAGCGCCACCGCCCTCGAGCCCATGTGCTTCTCCTCGCACACGACCCGGGCGACGCCGTCCGCGGCGTACTGCGCGAAGGCCTCCGCCGGGTGCTCCAGGTAGCCGTCGATCCGCGAGGTGGCGGTGGGCGCCATGGTCGGCGGGAGGTACGGCAGGAGCCGGGGGTCGATCGCGAAGCGGCTCATGACCTCCAGGGCCGCCGCCGCGTTCTCCTCCCGGACGGTGATCCGGCCCGCGTGCCGGGTCTCCACGACCCGCCGCCCGTGCACGTCCGCCAGGTCCAGCGGCCGGCCCCCGTGCCCGCCGGGCACCTCGGCGCGCAGCGGCCTGACCGGCTCGTACCAGACCCGCTCGGCCGGTACGTCGACCAGTTCGCGCTCCGGCCAGCGCAGCGCGGTCAGCCTGCCGCCGAAGACGGCGCCGGTGTCCAGGCAGATGGTGTTGTTGAGCCAGGTGGCCTCCGGGACGGGGGTGTGGCCGTAGACGACGGCGGCCCGGCCCCGGTAGTCCTCCGCCCACGGGTAGCGCACCGGCAGCCCGAACTCGTCGGTCTCCCCGGTGGTGTCGCCGTACAGGGCGTGGCTGCGGACCCGGCCGGAGGTGCGGCCGTGGTACTTCTCCGGCAGCCCGGCGTGGCAGACCACCAGTCTGCCGCCGTCGAGGACGTAGTGGCTGACCAGCCCGTCGACGAACTCCCGCACCTCGGCGCGGAACTCCTCGCTCTCGCCCTCCATCTGCGCGACGGTCTCGGCCAGGCCGTGGGTGTGCTGGACCTTGCGGCCCCTGAGGTACCGGCCGAACTTGTTCTCGTGGTTGCCGGGTACGCACAGCGCGTTGCCCGACTTCACCATCGCCATCACGCGGCGCAGCACGCCCGGGCTGTCGGGGCCGCGGTCGACGAGGTCGCCGACGAAGACGGCGGTGCGGCCCTCGGGGTGCACACCGTCGGAGTAGCCCAACGTACCGAGCAGCGCCTCCAGTTCGGCGGAGCAGCCGTGGACGTCGCCGATGATGTCGAACGGTCCGGTGAGGTGGGTGAGGTCGTTGAACCGCTTCTCGGTGACGACAGTGGCGTGCTCGACCTCGTCGGTGCCGCGCAGGACGTGGACCTTGCGGAAGCCCTCGCGCTCCAGGTGGCGCAGGGAGCGGCGGAGTTCGCGGACGTGGCGCCCGATCACGCGGCGCGGCATGCCGGCGCGGTCGGCGCGGGCCGCGTTGCGCGCGGCGCACACCTCCTCCGGCACGTCGAGCACGATCGCGATCGGCAGCACGTCGTACTGCCTGGCCAGCTCGATCAGCCGGCGCCGGGCCTCGGACTGGACGCTGGTGGCGTCGACGACGGTGCGCCGGCCGGCCGCGAGCCGTTTGCCCGCGATGTAGTACAGGACGTCGAAGGCGTCCCCGCTCGCGCCCTGGTCGTTCTCGTCGTCGGCGACCAGTCCCCGGCAGAAGTCGGAGGAGATGACCTCGGTGGGCTTGAAGTGGCGGCGGGCGAAGGTGGACTTGCCGGAGCCGGAGGCGCCGATCAGTACGACGAGGGAGAGGTCGGTGACCGGCAGGGTGCGGCCCTCGACGGGCGTCTCGGTGGTCATGCGGCCTTCGCCTCCTTCTCGGTCGGGACCGTGGTGCCCCTCGTGAACACGGCCATCTGGGTGGGCGGTCCCACCTCGGGGTCGTCGGGGCCGACGGGCCGGAACTCCACGCCGTACCCGTGGCGTGCGGCGACCGTCTCCGCCCAGGCGCGGAACTCGGCGCGGGTCCACTCGAAGCGGTGGTCGCGGTGGCGGACGTGTCCGGCCGGGAGGCTCTCCCAGCGGACGTTGTACTCGACGTTCGGCGTGGTCACGACGACCGTGCGGGGGCGGGCCGCGCCGAACACCGCGTGCTCCAGGGCGGGCAGCCGGGGCGCATCGAGGTGTTCGATCACCTCGCTCAGCACGGCGGCGTCGTACCCCTCGAGCCGGTGGTCGGTGTAGGCGAGGGAGCCCTGGAGGAGCCGCACGCGCGCGGCCTGCCGCTCCCCCATGCGGTCGAGCCTCAGCCGCCGGGAGGCGGCGGTGAGCGCGCGCACCGACACGTCGACGCCGAGGATTTCGGTGAAGCGCGGCTCTTTGAGCAACGCCTGGACCAGGTGGCCCTCCCCGCAACCGAGGTCGAGGACGCGGGCGGCGGCGGCCTCGCGCAGGGCGGCGAGGATCGCCTCCCTGCGCCGCACGGCGAGCGGCACCGGCTTCTCCCCGGTCTCGGCGCAGGCCCCGGTTTCTGCCTTTGTCGCGTCCCCGGTCCCCGTCCCCGCCACGCCCTCGGTCCCGGCCCCGGTCGCGGTCCCGGCCTCCTCCTCGACCGCGTTGTCGAGTTCCTCGGGCTCGCTGTCGTCCGCCTCTGCCAGCCGCGCCAGCTCCAGCCGCTCCTGCGCCTGTCGCGTCAGCGACCAGCGGCGCGACAGGTAACGGCTGGTGATCAGCTTCTGCTCGGGGTGCGCGGGCAGCCAGCCCTCGCCCGCCCGCAGCAGCTTGTCGACCTCGTCGGGGGCGACCCAGTAGTGCTTGGCGTCGTCGAGGACGGGGAGCAGGACGTACAGGTGGCGCAGGGCCTCGGCGAGGGTCAGCGCCCCGGACTCCAGGACCAGCCGCACGTACCGCGAATCGCCCCACTCGGGGAACGCGGTGTCCAGCGGGACGGGGTCCGCCGTCACCGCCCAGCCGAGCGGCTCGAACAGCCGTCGCACGAGGTCCGGGCCGCCGCGGGCGGGCAGCGCGGGCACCTCGATGCGCAGCGGCAGGGGCCGGGCGGGAAGCTCGGGCCTCGCCCTGCACACGCCGCGCAGCGCGCTGGAGAAGACGCCGCTCAGCGCGACGGCGAGCAGCGAGGAGGCGGCGTAGGGACGGTCGTTGACGTACTGCGCGAGCGCCGAGTCGGGCGCGCCGCCCCGGCCCTTGCCCCTGCCACGCCGGACCAGCGCCACCGGATCGACCTCCAGCAGCAGCGCCGCCGTGCAGCGCCGGTCCCCGGCCTCGGGGTAGAGGACGTGGGCCGTGCCGTAGGAGGTGGGGAACGCCTGCGCCCTGTCGGGATGCTTGTGCAGCAGGAAGCCGAGGTCGGTGGCGGGGCGTTCGGGGGTTCCGGTGGTGGTGACGGTCAGGAACATGCGGAGGCCTCTCCGGCCGGTCGACGACTTGGGGCGCCGTGCGCGAGAGCCCCCGGAAGGGTGATTCCGGGAGCTCCGCGGGACGGCGGTCACACCATCGCACAGCGGGCCGGGCCGGCGCCTTCGTTTATCCGGTCCCTCGTCCGCCCCGCCCGTCTTGCGCGCCGCCGCGTCCCGTGCGTCCTGTTCCTGTGCCGTCGGGTGCGGTCAGGACAGCTGCGTCTGCACCTGCGAGGAGATCAGCTCCAGGTGGTCCAGGTCGTCGAGGTCGAGGATCTGGAGGTAGATCCGCTGCGAGCCGACCTCGGCGTAGCGGCCGATCTTGTCGACGACCTCGGCCGGGGAGCCCGCGAGCCCGTTCAGCTTCAGCTCCTCGACCTCGCGGCCGATCGCGGCGGCGCGGCGGGCGACCTCGGCGTCGTCCCGGCCGACGCAGACGACGAGGGCGTTGGAGTACGTCAGGTCGCCGGCCTCGCGCCCGGCCTGCTCGGCGGCGGCGCGGACCCGGCCGAACTGGCGCTCGGTGTCCTCGATGGAGGCGAAGGGGATGTTGAACTCGTCGGCGTACCTCGCGGCCAGGCGCGGGGTGCGGGTCGCGCCGTGGCCGCCGATGAGCACGGGGACCTTCTTCTGCGCGGGCTTGGGCAGCGCGGGCGAGCCGGTGAGGTCGTAGTACTCGCCGTGGAAGTCGTACGTCTTGCCGACCTCGGTCGCCCACAGGCCGGTGACGATCTCCAGCTGCTCCTCCAGGCGCGCGAACTTCTCCTTCGGGAAGGGGATGCCGTACGCCTTGTGCTCCTCCTCGAACCAGCCCGCGCCCAGGCCCAGTTCGACCCGGCCGCCGGACATCTGGTCGACCTGCGCGACCTGGATGGCGAGCACACCGGGCAGCCGGAAGGTTCCGGCGGTCATCAGTGTGCCGAGCCGGATGCGCTTGGTCTCGCGGGCCAGGCCGGCGAGGGTGATCCAGGCGTCGGTGGGGCCGGGAAGGCCGTCCACGGAGCCCATCTTCAGATAGTGGTCGGAGCGGAAGAAGGCGTCGAAGCCCAGGTCCTCGGTGGCCTTCGCCACGGTGAGCAAGGTGTCGTAGGTGGCCCCCTGCTGGGGCTCGGTGAAGATGCGGAGATCCATGCGTCCATCCTGCACGCTCGGGCGGGCGTCCCTCCCGCCGGGCCCCCGCCGCGCTCCCGGCCGCGCGGGGTGGCGCGGGAGGGCCCCGGTGCCGCGCGGTCCCCGCGCCCGTGCCCCGCCCGCCGGGTGATCGCCGAGTCGCTCCTCCCCCGCCGGGACGTACCGGGAGCGGATCTTCGCCGGGGGGGTGTTCCCTCCGGTCGCCCCCGGGCCCCATACAATCGGCTCCCATGTCGCATCCTGACGAATTGCTCGTCGGCATCGCCACCATGGTGGAGGCCGAGCACAGCAATCAGATGTCGCTGACGGTCGTCGTGGGCGGTGCCGTCATCACCGGCCGGCTGGCCCCCCAGGCCGTCTGGAGGCAGCGCGTGTCGGAGGTGCTGCGCAGCTCCGACCGGCTGCGGGCGTTCTCCCCCGTCTTCGAGGGCGACGGGGCCGCCGGGACCGGCGGCGGTGAGCCGCCCACACATCTGCACTTCCATCTGGCGCGGATCCTCCAGGGCAGCACGGGCATTCCGGAGACGGGCGGCATGTACCGTGTCGCGATCAAGGACGTCACCGCGTGGAGCGTGGGCGACTTCCGCTACAGCGATCAGTGATTCCGGCCGGTCAGCCCGCCTCGCGCTCCGGCAACGCCCCTTCCCGGTCCGCCAGTCTGCGCAGCATCTCCAGGACGCGGTCCCTGGACTCGTCCGCCGCGTCGATGGCCTCCATGCACTGCCAGTAGGTGCCTTCGTCGTCCGCGGCGCAGGCGATGCCGACGAGGGCGATGCCGATCTCGCCGAGGAGGCCGTCGAGGCGGGCCAGCGCCTGGCGGGTGTCGCCCACTTCGGTCAGCTGGGCGGCGCGCAGCTCACCGGGGGCGAGCCCCGGCCTTTGCAGCACGCCGCAGCCGCGGCCGGCGAGCTCGGTGAGTCCGAGTGCCTCGCCCCGCAGTTCGGGCGGGCCGAAGACCGCGAGGCGGCTGCCGATCGCCTGCGCCAGGGCCTGTGCCTGCCACACCTCCCCCAGGATCTGAGGCACGTCGCCGCTCGCGGCCAGTGCGCGCCTGCTCGTCACGATGAGCCGCACCGCGTCCATGGGCCGCCCCCGTCTGTCCGACGTGCTCCGCGCACGTCCGCCCGAACTCCGCTGTCCACTACCCAGAGTGAAGGTATCGAGGGCCAAAAGCCAGAGGAAGGCGGAAATCTGTGGACAACAATTCGGTTTCGGGCAGGGTTTCGATTGCGGAGAGTAATAGCGGATGAAGTTGTTCCTCGGTACGGCGGGCAGTTCCGGCCCGTTTCCCGGGCGTCCCCCCGGTCGTCACGTTTCGCCGGCCGTACCGCTGCCCGGCACCGGGAACCTCCGCTCGTTCCGTTCGATCTTCGCCGCCAGCGCGGCCAGCGGATCGATGCCGAGCACCCCGCACAGCTGGAGCAGGTAGGCGAGGACGTCGGCGACCTCGTCGGTGACGCGGTGCGCGGTGCCGGGGTCGTCCATGACGCGGGCCGACTGCTCCGGCGTCAGCCACTGGAAGATCTCCAGCAGTTCGGACGCCTCGACGCTGAGCGCGCTGACGAGGTTCTTCGGGGTGTGGTACGGCTGCCAGTTCCGGGCGGCGGCGAACTCGGCGAGCCTGCGTTGCAGTTCCGCCAGGCCGGGGGAGCCGGAGCCGAGGGGGCCGGGTCCGGGGGGTTCAGAGGCGTGTGTCACGGCCCAGGTGTACCACCCTCACCCCGTCCGCCCCGTCCGGCCCGTCCACCCCGGCGGCCCATGACGCGTCACTGATCGTGCCGACGAGCCGGACGTGCCCTCGGGCGCACATCCCGGCCGCCAGCCGCAGCAGTTCCACGCGCTGGCGGGCGTCCAGGCCCCGGTCGAGGCCGTCGGCGAGGACGGTGAGCGTCTGCAGGGCGGCGGGGACCTCGCCGGCCACGTCGACCTCCAGCACCCCGGGCCCGGTGAGCAGGACCAGCGCGAGCGCGAGGTAGCGCAGCTCGCCGTAGCCCAGGCGCGCGAGGCCGGTGCGGGTGCCGCCGCCCCGGTCGAGCAGCGCGCGGACCGCTCCGCCGGCCACCGGTTCGGCCAGCACGTCGGCGACCGGCCCGGCGCATCCGGCGCGCACCGCCTCGACGAACCGGGCGTGCCGCCGTCCGCACTCGGTGCGGGTGCGCCACAGCACGTCGGCGACGTTGTCGCAGCCGCCGAGCAGCCGCCCCGAGCCGGCCGGCACCGGCTTCCGCATCCGCGCGGGGCACGGGTCGCAGGCGAAGACGGAGCGCAGGGCGACCAGCATCTGCTCGGCGGCGGCGAGCACCCTGCGCTGCCCGTCCGTCTTGCCGGCCACCCGCAGCGGCAGCAGGGCGGTGCCCAGCCGGTCGTCGGGCAGCGGGGCGCGGGTCACCGACGCCGGTCCGGCCGTGTGCCAGGCGGCCTGCACGGCGCGGCGGCCGGGGTCGCGCAGGGCGGTCTGGAGCAGCACGAGTCCGCCGGCCGTCAGCCGCTCGCCCACGATCCGCAGTTCGGGTTCCGCCTGAACGGCGACGTCGAGCCGGACCGGTCCCTCGGGGCCGTCGGCCGTGCAGCCGATGCGGAAGCCGCGGCGCCGCTGGGCGTCGGGCCGGGCCCGCTCGGGCACGCAGGCGCCCGGGTCGGGGAAGACCGTGCCGAGTCCGGCACCGGAACCGAGCCGGGCCAGGGCCTCGTACGCCCGCAGCGCGCTGGTCTTGCCGCTGCCGCTGGGCCCGGTCAGGAGGGTGAGCGGTGCGAGGGGGACGGTGACGCGCCGGTGCGCGGCGAAGGCGGACAGCCGCAGTTCGGTGACGCACGGCCGGTCGGGGCGCCTCCCGTCGTCATCGCGCGGCACCGCGGGCGGCGGTGCGGGAACGGCCGGCGGGGTCGGCAAGGTCATGTCCGGACCGTAGGGCTCCGCCGTCGGGCGAACCGTTCCGCCACCGGTCCCTTCCCACGATCGGGGGACCGGGCGGGTCCGCCCCCCTCGCCTCCCGGGGCCGTCTCGCCCCGCCGCCCCCGAAAGGGCCGTCAGACGCCGGGGGCCTCCGCGCCCTCCATGAGCCCGGTCACCTCGGTGCCGGCCGGGGTGAGCAGGAACACGTTCCGGTCGACCCGGTGCATTCCGCTGGCCAGGCCGAAGACGACGCCCGTGCTGAAGTCCAGGACCCGCTTGGCGACCTCGGTCTCCGCGCCGGTCAGATCGAGCAGGACCGGGATGCCCGCCATGAGGGTCTCGGCGACCTCGCGGGCGTCGGCGAACACGTTGACCCGCAGCACGACGAAGCGGCGCCGGGCCTCGGTCTCCGCCTCCGGCAGCGCGCGGTGGCCCACCGAGGACGGCCAGGCGTCGCGGCCCCGCAACGGCACGACCTGGGCGAGCCCTTCCCACTGCTCATCGGTGACGTCGTGGCTGTTCACCGGCTCCCCGCTTCGACTCGCCTTGTTGCCTGCATCAGCCAATTCTTACGCCATGTCACCCGATCGGCCCAACAGCGACACGGGGTCGGCCGGCCGAGTCGCGGGGCCCCCACGGCCGGGCGTGTTCCCGTGGGCCGCTCGCCCCGTTCGGTCCGGCTTGTCACCGCCCCCGTGGGAGCACTACTGTCGCCACGCCTTGGTGAACGGGAAATCCGGTGTGATGCCGGTGCGGCCCTCGCCACTGTGATCGGGAAGTCCGGCTCCGGCCCTCGCGGGCGGCCACTGGGTCCTTCGGGACCCGGGAAGGCGGAGCACGGGCGGTGGTACCCGTCAGCCAGGAGACCGGCCAAGGCGCGTCGTCCATCCACGAGGTGCTGGAGAGGGTCTGCTGAGCCATGCACATAGCCGAGGGCTTTCTGCCTCCGGCGCACGCGATCGCCTGGGGTGTCGCGTCCGCGCCGTTCGTCGTCCACGGAGTCCGGTCGCTCACCCGTGAGGTGAGGGAGCATCCCGAGAGCACGCTGCTGCTCGGCGCCTCCGGGGCGTTCACGTTCGTCCTGTCTGCACTCAAACTGCCCTCGGTGACCGGGAGTTGCTCCCATCCCACCGGCACGGGACTGGGCGCGATCCTGTTCCGGCCGCCGGTCATGGCGGTGCTCGGCACCATCACCCTGCTCTTCCAGGCGCTGCTGCTCGCGCACGGCGGGCTGACCACGCTCGGCGCCAACGTCTTCTCCATGGCGGTCGTGGGGCCGTGGGCCGGGTACGGCGTGTACCGGCTGCTGCGGCGATGCGGCGCGCCGCTGGCGGTCGCGGTGTTCGCCGCCGCGTTCGTCGCCGACCTGTCGACCTACTGCGTCACCAGCGTGCAGCTGGCGCTCGCCTTCCCCGACCCGGGCAGCGGGTTCTCGGGCGCGCTCGGCAAGTTCGGCTCCGTCTTCGCCCTCACCCAGATCCCGCTGGCGGTGAGCGAGGGACTGCTCACCGTGCTCGTGATGCGGCTGCTGACGCAGTCCAGCAAGGAGGAACTGGCCCGGCTCGGCGTGGTGGCGGACCGGCGGGAGGCACGGGAGGCGGTGGCCCGGTGAGGCGGAACACGAAGATCAACGCGTTGTTGCTGCTGGCGGTGGCCGCGCTGGCCGTCCTGCCGTTGGCGCTCGGGCTCGGCGACCACAAGGAGGAGCCGTTCGCGGGGGCCGACGCCGAGGCGGAGACGGTGATCACCGAGATCGACCCGGACTACGAGCCGTGGTTCTCCCCGCTGTACGAACCGCCCTCCGGGGAGATCGAGTCGGCGCTGTTCGCCGTGCAGGCGGCGATCGGCGCGGGCGTGCTGGCGTACTTCTTCGGACTGCGCCGGGGGCGGCGGCAGGGCGAGGAACGCGCCCTGGCGGCGACGCGGGACGGTGACGGCGCGCGCGGGGACACCGCGGAGCCCGCCGGCGACGGGGACTGAGGCCGCGCCGTGCTGCCGATCGACGCGGCGGCGCACGCCGGCCGCTGGCGCCGCCGCCACCCCGTGGACAAAGCCGTGCTCGGGCTCGGCCTCACCGGGCTCGCCCTCTGCCTGCCGCCCTGGCCGGGCGCGGCGCTGGTGCTGGTGACGGCTCTCGCCGTACTGCTGGGCCCGGCGGGCGTACCGGGGCGACGGCTGTGGCGGGCCATCCGGGTGCCGCTGGGGTTCTGCGTGACCGGGGCGCTGCCGCTGCTGGTGCGGGTCGGCGGGGCGGACGGCCCCGTGGCGCTCGCCGACGGGGGGTGGGTGCGGGCCGGGGAACTGCTGCTGCGGTCCTGCGCGGCCTCGCTCGGGGTGCTGCTGTTCGCGTTCACCACGCCGGTGTCGGACCTGCTGCCGCGCCTGGTGCGGGCCGGGGTGCCCGCGCCGGTGGTCGACGTGGCGCTGGTGACGTACCGCATGAGCTTCCTGCTGCTGGACTCCGTGCGCCGGGTGCGCGACGCGCAGGCCGCACGGCTCGGGCACACCACCCGGGCCGCCGCCTGGCGGTCCCTGGGCGGGCTCGGCGCCACCGCGTTCGTACGCGCCTTCGGGCGGGCGGCGCGGCTCCAGGCTGGGCTGGCCGGGCGCGGTTACGACGGCACCCTGCGCGTCCTGGTGCCCGAGGCCCGCGTCTCCGTCCCCTTCACGGCGGCGAGCGCCGCGCTGCTGGCGGCGCTGGCCGCCCTGACCTTCGTACTGGAGGGGTTCCTGACATGAGCGACGATTCCGTGGTGGTCGCCCTGCGGGGCGTGTCCTTCGGCTACGAGGACGGGCCGGCGGTGCTCGACGGGCTCGACTTCGCGGTGCGCGAGGGGCGGGCGCTGGCGCTGCTGGGCCGCAACGGCAGCGGCAAGACGACGCTGATGCGGCTGCTCAGCGGCGGGCTCCGGCCACGGGCGGGGAAGCTGGTGGTGGACGGGGAGCCGGTGACGTACGACCGGAAGGGGCTGACGCGGCTGCGGACGACCGTGCAGCTGGTGGTGCAGGACCCGGACGACCAGTTGTTCGCGGCGTCGGTCGCGCAGGACGTGTCGTTCGGGCCGCTGAACCTCGGTCTGCCCGACGCGCAGGTGCGGGCCAGGGTGGCGGAGGCGCTGGACGCGCTGGACATCGGGGCGCTGGCCGACCGGCCCACCCATCTGCTGTCGTACGGGCAGCGCAAGCGGACCGCGATCGCCGGGGCGGTCGCGATGCGGCCCCGGGTGCTGATCCTGGACGAGCCGACCGCCGGGCTCGACCCGGACGGGCAGGAACGGCTGCTCCTCACGCTGGACGGGCTGCGCGCGGGCGGGACGACCGTGGTGATGGCCACGCACGACGTCGACCTCGCCCTGCGCTGGGCCGACGACGCCGCGCTGCTCGCCCCGGGGGGCGGGGTGCGCACCGGCCCGGCCGCCGGGCTGCTGGCCCGCGCGGACCTGCTGCGGGAGGCGGGGCTGCGGCTGCCGTGGGGGGTGGCGGTGGCCCGGCTGCTGTACGCGCGGGGGGCGCTGGCGGAGGGGGAGGCGGGCCCGCGCACGCCGGAGGAGCTGGCGGCACTGGTGGCGGCGGGCGCCGGTGGCGGGTGAGCGCCGGCGCATGGGCGCGGTGATGCGCCACGGCCGGGCGGGCCGGGTTCCCGGTGCCGCCGGTCTGCGTGTGAACGCTCCGCAGGGGCCGGGTGACTACGGGGTCCTCGGCCCCGTCCCCGCCAGGCGCTCCCCGACCCGTGCCGCCGTCTCGCGCAGCCAGCGGTGGGCCGCGTCGTGCGTGTGCACCGGATGCCACCACAGGGCCTCCCGCAGCGGAACCGCCTCGTAGGGCGGTTCCACCGCGCGCACGGCGGCGACCGGCGCGAGCAGCCGGGCGAGGCGGGCCTGCACCAGGGCGATCCGCCGGGTGCCGGCCACCAGGTGCGGCAGCAGCTGGAAGCTGTCGACGGAGACCTCGACGCGGGGTTCGATGCCGAGCATGCCGAGCTGGCGTACGGCGGGGGCGTCGTAGGTCCGCTGGTAGGTGACCCAGGGCAGCTCGGCCACGTCCCGCCGGGTCAGCCGGTCGCCGACGGTCGGATGGCCGTCGGCGACGAGGAAGACCCAGCGGTCCTCGTACAGGTCGGTGGCGGGGAAGCCGCTGATGACGCCGTGCGGCATGAGCAGGCCGTCGGTGGCGCTCAGCAGCGCGGCGGTGTCGTCGGCCACGGTGGGCGGGGTCTGGGTGAAGCGCAGCCGGATGCCGGGGGCCTCCTCGTGCACGGTCCGGGCGAGTTCGGCGCCGAAGACGCAGACGGCGTAGTCGGACGCCAGGAGCCTGAACTCGCGGCTCTCCTTCGCCGGATCGAAGTCGGCCTGACTGGCGAAGAGGCGTTCTAGCAGGTCGCAGGCGGTGGAGGTGCGGTCGAGGAGGACCTGCCCGAGCGCGGTGAGTTCGTAGTGGCCGCCGACCCGGGCGAGCAGGTCGTCGTCGAAGTGGCGGCGCAGGCGGGCGAGCGCGGCGCTCATGGCGGGCTGGCTGAGGCCGACGCGCTGTCCGGCCCGGGTGACGTTGCGCTCCTCCAGCAGCGCGCGCAGGGCGACGACGAGGTTGAGGTCGAGGCTGGCCAGGTTCACGGGACTTCCCCTTGCGGACGGCGCCGGACAGCGGCGGGCAAATGCCGCACCCCCGCACAGGGCATCAACGCGGTGGATAGTAGTCATCCACGGAATCTATTTCCCTGATCACGGGTGGCGGGTCCAGATTAGTCACACCGCAATCAGGAGGACATGTCCGTGAAACCCGAACCCGCGTCCGCTCTCTTCGCCGGACCGTTCGCCCTCGCCACCCTGTCGGCTCCGGACGGGCCGGCCTTCCCCGCCCTCGTCACCCCCGACGGCCGGGTGCTCGACCTCGAAGCCGCCTTCGGCGAAGGGCGGTTGACGGTCCGGGACCTGCTGGAGCGCTGGGCGGCCGCCCTGCCGCGGCTGCGCGCGCTGGCCGCGGAACCGGGTGGGGCGCGCAGGCCGCTCGCGGACTTCCGGGTGCACGCGCCCGTCGAGCCGCGCCAGGTCTTCCAGTCCGGCGCCAACTACCGCCAACACGTCATCGACCTGCACGTGGCCCACCGCGCCCCCGGCGACGACCGCCCCGAGGAGGAGCGGCGCGCCGAGGCCGCGGAGATCATGGACCGCCGGGCGGCGGAGGACCTGCCGTACGTGTTCATCGGCCTGCCCAGCGCCGTCACCGGCCCGTACGACGACGTGGTGCTGCCCGCGTGGGCCGAGAAACCCGACTGGGAACTGGAGTTGACGGCCGTGATCGGCCGGCCCGCCCACCGGGTCCCGGTGGAGGAGGCGCTGGAGTACGTCGCCGGGTACACGATCGCCAACGACCTCACCGACCGCGCCACCGTCTTCCGCCGGGACATGCCGCAGATCGGCACCGACTGGCTGCGCAGCAAGAACGCCCCCGGCTTCACCCCGCTCGGCCCCTGGATCGTGCCGGCGGAGTCGATCGCCGACCCCGGCGACCTGCGGCTGACGCTGAAGCTGAACGGCGAGACGATGCAGGACGAGTCCACCAAGGACATGATCTTCGACGTGGCGCGCATGGTGTCCCACGCCTCGCAGAGCGCCCGCCTCCTCCCCGGCGACCTGGTGCTGACCGGCAGCCCGGCCGGCAACGGCATGCACTGGGGCCGGCTGCTGCGCGACGGCGACGTCATGGAGTCCACCATCACCGGCCTCGGCGTCCAGCGCACCCGCTGTGTGGCGGAGGCGTCGTGACGCTCGACCGCGACGACCCCGAGGGCGCGATCGCCGAGGCCGCCGAGGCGTGCTCCAACTGGGGCCGCTGGGGCGAGGACGACCGGCTCGGCACCCTCAACTTCCTCGACGAGCACAAGCGGCGCGAGGGCGCGGCCCTGGTCCGGCGGGGCGTCAGCTTCTCCCTGTCCCAGCGCTTCGACATGAACGGCCCGCAGAAGGGGTGGCGGCGGCGCACCAACCCGGTGCACACCATGCTGGACACCGGCACCGACGCCGCCCTCGGCAACCAGGGCTTCCCGCACGGCATCGGCGGCGCCGACGACGTGATCGCGATGCCGTTGCAGTGCTCCACCCAGTGGGACGGGCTCGGGCACATCTTCGACCACGGCAAGGCGTGGAACGGACGCCCGGCGGAGAAGGTCGTCACCTCCGACGGCGACCTGGTCACCGGCATCGAGCACATGGCCCCGCACGTCGCCGGCCGCGGTGTCCTGCTGGACGTCGGCCGCGTGATCGGCGAGGACGGCGAACTGCCCGACGGTTTCGCCGTCACCGAGGAGCACCTGACGGCGACCGCCGAGGCGCACGGCGTGACCGTGGGGCGCGGCGACATCGTCCTCGTACGGACCGGGCAGCTCACCCGGGCACACCGCGACGGCTGGGGCGACTACGCCGGCGGCCCGGCGCCCGGCCTGTCCTTCACCACCGCCCGCTGGCTGCACCGCACCGAGATCGCCGCGATCGCCACCGACACCTGGGGCTTCGAGGTGCGGCCCAACGAGTTCGAGCACGCCTTCCAGCCGCTGCACCAGGTCGCCATCCCCCACATCGGCCTGCTCATCGGCGAGATGTGGGACCTGGACGCGCTGGCGGAGGACTGCGCGGCCGACGGCCGTTACGCGTTCTGGCTCACCGCCGCTCCCCTGCCCGTCACCGGCGCGGTCGGCTCGCCCGTCAACCCGATCGCCGTCAAGTAGTACGCGGGGCCCAACCAGCCCCGTGGAACAAGGGAGTTCCCCATGACTCAACCCCGCACGGTCCTCGTCGTCGGCGGTGGCGCGGCCGGCAACGCCGTGACGATCCTGCTGCGCCGGGCCGGCCTGTCCGTGGACCTGATCGAGGCCAAGGACGACTGGAACGCCACCGCCGGCTCCGGCATCACCCTCCAGGGCAACGCCCTGCGCGTGCTGCGCGAACTCGGGGTGTGGGAGCAGGTCGAGGCGTCCGGCTACGCCTTCGGGTCGGTCGGCATCACCGCCCCCGACGGCACCGTCCTGCACGTCCAGGACGACCTGCGCACCGGCGGCGACGACCTGCCCGCCACCGTCGGCATGCAGCGGCCCCGGCTCCAGCGGATCCTCATCGACGCCGTCCGGGCCAGCGGCGCCCAGGTGCGGCTCGGCACCCGGGCGACGTCTTTGGACCAGGACGGCGACGGCGTCACCGTCCGGTTCACCGACGGCACCGAGGGCCGCTACGACCTGGTGATCGCCGCCGACGGCCTGAGCTCGGCCACCCGAGCCGCCATCGGCATCACCGCCAGGCCCGAGCCGACCGGCATGGCCATCTGGCGGGTCGCCGCGCCGCGCCCGGCCGGTCTGGTCCGCACCGACCTCGCCTACGGCGGCCCGGCCTACATCGCCGGCTACTGCCCCACCGGCGAGGACACGATCTACGCGTACGTCGTCGAGGCCAACCGCGACCGCGCCTCGATCCCGCCGGAGACCTACGCCGCCGAGATGCGGCGCCTGACCTCGGCCTACGGCGGCTTCTGGCCGCAGATCACCGAGCACATCACCGATCCGGCGAAGGTGAACTACACCTGGTTCGACCGGATGCTGGTCGAGGGCTCCTGGCACCGGGGCCGCGTGGTCCTCGCCGGCGACGCCGCCCACTGCTGCCCGCCCACCCTCGCCCAGGGCGCCGCGCTGTCCCTGGAGGACGCGCTCGTGCTCGCGCGGATGCTGACCGGGACCGGCACCTGGGACGACGCCCTCTTCCAGGCGTACTACGAGCGCCGTGTGCGGCGCGTGCGCCCGGTCGTGGAGGCGTCCGTGCGGATCGGGCAGTGGCAGCTCGACGGCGTCCGCGACGCCGACGTCGCGGGCCTGATGGGCCGCACCATGACGATGCTGAGGGAGCTGCCGTGACCGCGCCGACCGCCTCCGGCCCCACCGTGGACGTGCACGCCCACGTCCTGCTGCCCGGGATCGACGCGCTCGTGGCCGGTCTGCCCGGCCACGCCGAGGCCAGGGAGCTCGACGCCCGCCGCAACGGCCCCGCCGCCCTCGCCGTGAGCGGTCCCATGGTGGGCGAGCGCGTCCCGAAGCTGACCGACCCGGCCGTGCGGCTGGCCGCGATGGACGCCCAGGGCGTGGACGTGCAGCTGGTGAGCCCCTCGCCCTCGCACTACCACTACTGGACGGACGAGGGGACCGCCGAGAAGGTGTACCGGCTGGCCAACGAGGCGACCGCGGCGCACTGTTCGGCCGCCCCCGACCGGCTGCGCGGCCTCGGGCTCGCCCCGCTCCAGCACCCGCGGCACGCGGTCCGCGCCCTGGACCACGCGCTGGAGCAGGGCCTGGCCGGCGTGGAGATCTCCAGCCACGCGCCGGGCCGCGAGCTGTCCGACCCGGCCTACGAGCCGCTGTGGTCGCGGGCCGAGGAGACCGGCGCCCTCGTCTTCCTGCACCCCTTCGGGTGCACCCTGGACGAGCGCCTGGACCGGTGGTACCTGTCCAACACCGTCGGCCAGCCCACCGAGAACGCCGTCGCGCTCTCCCACCTGATCTTCTCCGGGGTGCTCGACCGCCACCCCGGGCTGAGGCTGATCGCCGCGCACGGCGGGGGCTACCTGCCCACCCACATCGGCCGGTCCGACCACGCCTGGTCGGCCCGCTCCGACGCGGGCGCCGGCTGCGCCCACCCGCCCAGCAGCTATCTGAAGCGGCTGTACTTCGACTCCCTCGTCCACGACCCGCACGTCCTGCGGGAGCTGGTCCGCGTCGCGGGGGCCGACCGGGTGCTGCTCGGCTCCGACTTCCCCTTCGACATGGGCACCGAGGACCCGGTCGGCGCCCTGCGCGCCGCGCACCTGCCCGACGCCGACTTCGACGCCGTACGCGGCGGCAACGCCTCGGCCCTGCTCGACCTCGCCCTCTCCTGAGGAGGAACCCGTCATGAGCGCACGCCTGCTCACCCACCTGCGGCACGTCGACCTCGCCGTGCCCGACTACGACAAGCAGCTCGACTTCTACGCCGGCGTCTGGGGCCTGACCAAGGTCGCCGAGGACTCCGGCATCTCCTTCCTGGCCGCCGAGGGCTCCCCGGAGCAGTACGTCGTGCGGCTGCGCAAGGCCGAGGAGAAGCGCCTCGACCTCGTCTCCTACGGCGCCGCCTCGCCCGCCGACGTCGACACGCTCGCCGAGCGGCTCCTCGCGGGCGGCGTCCAGCTGATCTCCCGGCCCGGCCGGATCGACACCCCCGGCGGCGGCTACGGCTTCCGCTTCTTCGACGTCGACGGCCGCACCATCGAGGTCTCCGCCGACGTCGAGGTGCGGCAGCACCGCAAGATCGAGGAGAAGGAGGCCATCCCGGTCAAGCTGTCCCACGTCGTCCTCAACTCCCCCGACCTGAACCGCACCCGCGAGTGGTACGAGCGCCACCTCGGCTTCCGCCTCTCCGACACGCTGAGCTCGCCGCGCATGGGCGAGGTCATGCACTTCATGCGGATCAGCAACCAGCACCACTCCATGGCGCTGGCCAAGGGCCCGCACACGTCCCTGCACCACGTCTCCTTCGAGATGCGCGGCATCGACGAGTACATGCGCGGCTCCGGCCGCGTCATCCGGGCCGGCTACAAGAAGATCTGGGGCCCGGGCCGGCACATGGCGGGCGACAACACCTTCACGTACTTCCTCGACCCGCACGGCAACACCGTCGAGTACACCACCGAGCTGGAGCTGCTCGACGAGGACACCTGGCACCCCCACGTCTACGACTTCTCCCAGCCCGAGGTCACCGACCAGTGGGGCACCGCCAACCCGATGAACGAGCTGGTGGCCAAGGAGTCCTTCAACGACCCCGACCGCGGCGTGTTCGTCGCCCCGCCGGTCTGAGCGACCGCCCGCACCCCGGGGGCGCGACGGCGCTGTCCATCGCCCTGACGCACACCGCCGCGCCCCCGGCCCCGGCGGCGCCCCCCCCTCGGCCGCCCCCGCCCACCCCTTCCAGGAGCCGCACCATGCGTTTCGCCACGTACGAGCACCGCCACCGCCCCCGGGTGGCCGTCGTCGAGGACGACGGCACCCTCCACCCGCTGCCCGGCGTGAGCTCCCTGTCCGGTCTGCTCGCCGAGACGGGCGGCCTGCCCGGACTGCTCGCCGCCGGCGCGGCGGCCCTCGACGTGCCGCCCGGCCCGCACGTCTCCCAGGTGAAGCTGCTGCCTCCCCTGCGGCCCGCCTCCGTACGGGACTTCGTCACCTTCGAGGAGCACGTCGAGGGCGTACGGCGGTCCGTGGACGGCGCGTCCGGCGTGCCCGAGCAGTGGTACGCGGCCCCCACCTTCTACTTCACCAACCCACACGCCATCCACGGCCCCGGCGACGACGTCCCGGTGCCGCCCGGTTCGGCCGTGCTCGACTTCGAACTCGAGGTGGCCGCCGTCATCGGCCGCGAGGGCTGCGACCTCACCCCCGCCCGGGCCCGCGACCACATCGTCGGCTACACCGTCCTCAACGACTGGTCCGCGCGCGATCTGCAGTCGGCGGAGATGAAGGTCGGCCTCGGCCCCTGCAAGGGCAAGGACACCGCCACCGCCCTCGGCCCGTACCTCGTCACCGCCGACGAGCTGGAGCCGTACCGCGACGGCGAGGGCTTCCTGCGCCTGGCACTGAGGGCCGAGGTCAACGGCCGGGTGGTCGGCGAGGACCTGCTGTCCAACATGAGCTGGACCTTCGAGGAGATGGCCGCCTACGCCTCCCGCGGCACCCGCGTCGTGCCCGGCGACGTGCTCGGCTCGGGCACCTGCGGCAACGGCGGCTGCCTCGCCGAGCTGTGGGGCCGGCGCGGCGAGCGGACCCCGCCGCCGCTGGAGCCCGGCGACACCGTCGGCCTCACCGTGGAAGGCATCGGCACGCTCACCAACACCGTCGTCCCCGGCGCCGAGCCCGTGCCGCTGCCGGCCGGCCGCCGCCGCAGCCGGGAGCGGCCGTGAACGGTGATCCGCGTCCCGGGAGGCTGCCGGGCAAGGTCGTCGTCGTCACCGGCGCGGCGCGCGGCCAGGGCGCCGCGGAAGCGGAGGCGCTCGCCCGCGAGGGCGCCCGCGTCATCGCCACCGACGTGTCCGAGGCGCCCGGCTGCCGCCGGCTCGACGTCACCAGTGAGGACGACTGGGCCGCGCTCGCCGCCGAGCTGAGGGAGTCGTACGGGCAGGTCCACGGTCTGGTCAACAACGCGGGCGTCACCTGGCGGGCCCGCGTCGGCGACGTGCGTCCCGAGGACATGGCCCGGGTCCACGCGGTCAACGTCACCGGTCCCCTGCTCGGCATCCAGCACCTCGCGCCCCTCATGCCGCCCGGTTCCTCCGTCGTGAACGTCGGCTCCTCGGCGGCCCTCACCGCCCACTACCCGGTCGCCTACACGACCAGCAAGTGGGCGCTGCGCGGCCTGTCGAGGACCGCCGCCCTGGAACTGGGCCCGCGCGGCATCCGCGTCAACACCGTCCACCCCGGTTACATCGAGACCGCGATGACCGCCTCCGCCGCCCCGGCGTTCCGCGAGGCGAACGTCCGCGAGACGCCGCTGGGCCGCACCGGCACCGTGGACGAGGTCGCCCCGCTGGTCGTCTTCCTGCTGTCCGACGACTCCTCCTTCATCACCGGCGCCGAGATCCCCGTGGACGGCGGGCTGACCGCGCACGGCGGGGTCAAGTCCGTCTCCGACGCGCTGCGGAACCCGGAGGGCGGAGGATGAGACGGCTGGAGGGCAAGGTGGCCCTGATCTCCGGCACCGCCCGCGGCCAGGGCCGTGCGGCGGCCCTGCGGTTCGCCGCCGAGGGCGCGCTGGTGGTCGGCGGCGACCTGCTGCACGAGGAGGCCGTGGAGACCCAGCGGCTCATCGCCCGCGAGGGCGGCACCGCCCTCACCCCCGGCCCCCTGGACGTCACCGACGAGGACTCCGTCCGGGCCTGGGTGGAGGAGGCCGCCGACGCGTTCGGCGGCGTCGACATCGTCTACGCCAACGCCGGTGCCGTCCGCTTCGGGGCGATCGACAGCCAGCCGTACGGGGACTTCGCGTTCACGGTCCGCGCCGAGCTGGACTCGGTGTGGCTGACCGTCCGGGCCGCCTGGCCGCACCTGGTCGCGAGCCGCGGCTGCGTCCTCACCGTCGGTTCGACGGCCGGCCTCACCGGCTCCCTCACCAACCGGCGCACCGCGCACTCCGCGTCCAAGGGCGCGGTGATCGCCCTGACCCGTCAACTCGCCGCCGAGGGCGCCCCGTACGGCGTCCGCGCCAACTGCGTGAGCCCCGGGATGATCGACACGGAGGGTTCCCGCGGCGACCTGCTCGCCGAGGACCACCCGATGCGCTCCATCGCCCGCCACATCCCCCTCGGCCGGATCGGCCGGCCCGACGACGTGGTCAACGCCGCCGTCTTCCTCGCCTCGGACGAGGCCGCGTACATCACCGGCGCCAACCTCGTCGTGGACGGCGGCTGGTCCGCCGTCCTGCCCGGCGCGGCGCACTGAACCGGAAGGAACACCCACACCGTGGACAAAGTCATCGGCAGCGCCGCCGAGGCGGTCGCCGACATCCCCGACGGCGCCTCGCTCGCCGTCGGCGGCTTCGGCCTCAGCGGCGTCCCCGAGGTCCTCATCCGCGCCCTGTACGAGCAGGGCGCCGGCGGCCTGGAGGTCGTCTCCAACAACTGCGGCGTCGACGGCCGCGGTCTCGGCGTCCTCCTCGCCGCCGGCCGCATCGCCCGCGTGACCGGCTCCTACGTCGGCGAGAACAAGGAGTTCGCCCGCCAGTACCTGACCGGCGAACTGGAGGTGGAGCTCGTCCCGCAGGGCACCCTCGCCGAACGCCTGCGCGCGGGCGGCGCGGGCATCCCCGCCTTCTACACCCCGGCGGGCGTGGGCACCCAGGTGGCACGGGGCGGCCTGCCCTGGCGGTACGCGGCCGACGGCTCGGTGGCCGTCGCCTCCCCGCCCAAGGAGACCCGCGACTTCGCGGGCCGCCCCCACGTGCTGGAGCACGGCATCACCACCGACTACGCCCTGGTGCGGGCCTGGCGCGGCGACCGCCACGGCAACCTGGTCTTCCGCCGCGCCGCCGCCAACTTCAACCCGCTCGCCGCCATGGCGGGCCGCGTCACCGTCGCCGAGGTCGAGGAACTCGTCGACCCGGGCGGCCTGCGCCCCGAAGAGGTCCACCTGCCGGGCGTCTTCGTCCAGCGGGTCGTCCACCTGAGCCCCGCGGAAGCCGCCGACAAGCGGATCGAGAAGAGGACGGTGCGTCCCTGATGGCCTGGACCCGCGACCAGATGGCCGCCCGTGCCGCCGCCGAGCTCGCCGACGGCTCCTACGTCAACCTCGGCATCGGTCTGCCCACCCTCGTCCCCGGCCACCTGCCGCCCGGGACGCACGTCGTCCTGCACTCCGAGAACGGCATCCTCGGCACCGGCCCCTACCCCACCGAGGACGAGGTCGACCCCGACCTGATCAACGCGGGCAAGGAGACGGTCACCGTCCTGCCCGGGGCCTCCTTCTTCGACTCGGCCCTCTCCTTCTCCATGATCCGCGGCGGCCACATCGACACCGCCGTCCTCGGCGCCATGCAGGTCTCCGCCCGCGGCGACCTCGCCAACTGGATGATCCCGGGGAAGACGGTCAAGGGCATGGGCGGCGCGATGGACCTGGTCCACGGCGCCCGCCGCGTCATCGTCCTGATGGAGCACACCGCCAAGGACGGCAGCCCGAAGATCCTCGGCGAGTGCACCCTGCCCCTGACCGGCGAGCGGTGCGTCCACCGCGTCATCACCGACCTCGGCGTCCTGGACGTCACCGACGACGGCCTCGTCCTCGTCGAGACCGCCCCGGACGTCACCGTCGAGGACATCGCGGCCCGCACCGGCGCCCCGCTGCTCCCAGACGGCCCCGCCGCCGCCCGCTGACACCGGGCGGCGACCGCCGGCCGGGCCCGTCCCCGGCCGGCGCGGTACGCCGACTGCCACTCGCCCGGTTGACGGGCGCGCCACCCTCGCGCGACGGTGAGTAGCGCACCCGGTGCGGGACGTTGTCGGCACGGCGATCGAAAGCGGTGAGCATGGCGGTGACGCGGAGAACCGGCCCCCTGACGGCGACGGCGACGGCGGGCGCGAACGGTGACGCCCCGGCGCGGACCCCGGCCCACGTCCGATGACGGCGCCGTCGACCACGACCGGCACCAGCGCGGCGGAGTCCCTGGTCTCGCCGGTCAACTCGCACAACGAATGGGACCCGCTGGAGGAGATCGTCGTCGGCCGCCTCGACGGTGCGACGATCCCCTCCGACCACCCGGTGGTCTCCTGCAACATCCCGCCGTGGGCGGCGCGGCTGCAGGGGCTCGCCGCCGGGTTCAAGTACCCGCGCGTCCTGGTGGAGCGGGCCCAGCAGGAGCTCGACGACTTCGTCACCCTCCTGCGCTCCCTGGGCGTCACCGTCACCCGCCCGGACGCCGTCGACCACGGGAAACGCTTCTCCACCCCCGACTGGACGTCCCGCGGCTTCTGCAACACCTGCCCGCGTGACAGCATGCTCGTGATCGGCGACGAGATCATCGAGACCCCGATGGCCTGGCCGTGCCGGTACTTCGAGACCCACTCCTACCGCACGATCCTCAAGGACTACTTCCGGCGCGGCGCCCGCTGGACGTCCGCCCCGAAGCCGCAGCTCACCGACGACCTCTTCGAAGCGGACTTCCGCGTCCCCGGGCCGGACGAGCCCATGCGCTACATCCTCACCGAGTTCGAGCCGGTGTTCGACGCGGCGGACTTCGTCCGCGCCGGACGCGACCTGTTCGTCACCCGCAGCAACGTCACCAACCGCATGGGCATCGACTGGCTGCGCCGCCACCTCGGCCCCGGCTACCGCATCCACGAGATCGAGAGCCGCTGCCGCACCCCCATGCACATCGACACGACCTTCGTCCTGCTCGCCCCCGGCAAGGCCCTGGTCAACCCCGAGTACGTCGACGTCGACCGCCTCCCCGACGTCCTGCGCTCCTGGGACATCCTGGTCGCCCCCGAACCGGACCCCGTCGACGACCGCCTGCTCAAGATCACGTCCATGTGCGGCAAGTGGCTGAGCATGAACGTCCTCATGGTCGACGACAAACGGGTGATCGCGGAACGGCACCACACCGGCATGCTGCGCGCCCTGGAGAAATGGGGCTTCGAACCGATCCCGTGCGACCTGCTCCACTACGCCCCGTTCGGCGGCTCGTTCCACTGCGCGACGCTGGACGTGCGGCGGCGCGGGGGGCTGGAGTCGTACTTCGACTGAGTGAGCAGGTGGCGCGTCACCGTCGCGGGGGCGCCTCGCCGCCGCGCCCTGGACTCAGCTCGCCGTCCACAGTCCTCTCATCAGACGCCGTCTGTCGTCCGGGGCCGGAACCCGCTGGAAGACACCCGGGGAGACCCGGTGGATGCAGTCGATCCCGTACCGGTGGAGCAGGGACAGTTCCCGCTCGTCGAGCGGGGCGGGCACCAGTACGGCGAGCCGGTCGGCGGGAAGCGGGCTGTGCGGGGCATAGTCCAGCAGTTGGGAGAGGGCTTCCCGTACGTACGCGTGTGCGGTGCGGCTCTTCGCCTCGATCACCTCGACGCCGTCGGGCCCCTCCAGGTAGATGTCGCACACGCCCACGGGACAGCGGTACCGTCCGGCGGTGACGGTGAGCGTGGCACAGAACTCCTCCACCAGCGGCTGTTCCTCACGCCGGTAAAGCGTCGTCGCCGCCGCGCGCTCGAAGCTGACGGTCGGGGTGTGCTGTCGTTCCAGTCCGGCTCGCCGGGACGGCACCGGGCCGAGGACGGGCGGTTCCACGAGGCCGAGCTGTTCCATGACCGTCCGGGTGGTGATGCGCAGCCCGTCGACGACGGCCCGCGCCTTGTCACCCTCCAGCACCAGCTGGCCGGGAAACATGTAGTTGTCCGAGTATTTGATCAGCCGTGCCAGCACCTTGTAAGGAACGTCGGCCGGAACGAAATCGCGCAGACTGTACACCGTGCGCCAGCTCTTGCCTCCCGGTCGGGGTGGCCACAGCGCGTCGGCGAACTCCTCGTTGACGAACACGGCGCCGACCTCGCCCACGGCCAGCACCTTGCCCTTCCCGGTGAACAGGGCCACATCGCCGGTGCGCACCTTGGCCATCGCCTTGTCGTGGGTCGGCGTGGCACCCCAGAAACGGGCCGCACCCTCAGGGTGGAGGGAGACGAGACGGTCGAGCTGACCAGTCGTCAGGTGGCGCGCCAGCCCTTCCTCCACGAAGGTGACTTCCCGTTCGAGGGTGTCATGCCAGTGCTTGCGCGACTCACTGCTCCCGTAGGCCGGACACACCAGCACACGTGTCTCCGGTTCGGCATGCGATAAGGGTTCCGCCGTGGTCCGGTTGAGATCGGGTATGTCCACCCGATGATCTTAACCATTCATCGTTTCATATGACTTAATTAGCGGAGCACATCCGCAGGTTGGCGACCTGATCTCACCGTCCGCTCTCGAGCGCCGGAAACGCAGTGATGGCCGAACCGCACGAAGTGAGCCGGCCCACCGTCACCCGGGTGATGCACGAGGTCCGGCCACTGCTCGCGGTACGGGGCTTCGCCGTCCCGACAAGTCCGGCCCACGACTGCGTACGCCGCATTCGGCCACCGGCTCGGCGGCGCCCACGCACCGCCGGACGGGGTGGACATCGTCACCGGCGACCACACGGCGTCCCCGGTGCCCGGCGTCCACACCATCTGCTACGTCAACGCGTTCGGCCCTCACGTCATGGTCATCGAGCACACCGAGCGGGGGACTGCGAGCGGTCTGTGACAGCTGGGGCGACGAGATCAGCGTCGGCCGCCGCGACATGGACCTTTTGACCGAGGGAAGCTCCGGCTATCTGCGGAAGACCTGCGAGGGCGGATGAGCAGTCGGGCACCGCGCCCGAGCGGCCGTGCCTCCGGAGCCGGTCCACGCTCCCCCGCGGGGACGCCCCGCCGGGGCAGCGGCGCACGGGCCGGTTCGCGCGGCTCCGCGACTTCCGCGTCCGGCCACATCGTCGGGGAAGAAGTCCTCCACCCACCGCCGGGTGACAGGTGTGGCACACCGTGTGGCCGGCCCCACCGCGCGAGTCGAGGCATGCCGGGGAAGTTCAGAGGGCGGCGCGTCCCAGGAAGGCCTCCCAGGCGGACGGGGAGACGGCGAGCTCCGGGCCGCCCGGGTCCTTGGAGTCCCGCACGTGCACGGCCCCGGGCGCGTGCGCGACCTCCACGCAGCTGTCGCCCTCGGAGCCGCTGTAGCTGCTCTTGAACCAGTCCAGCTCGCTGACGGTGCTCATCGCGCTCCTCGCATCCGCTGCAACAACTCCGCCGAGTCCGCCGGGGACAGGGCCTGTGAGCGCATCTTGGCATAGCGCATCTGCATGACGCTCACCGCTTCCCGGTCGGTGACGAGCTGGCCGGTCTTCTGCCCCTCCGCGTACCCCAGCCACTGCCGCTCAGGGGTCTCCAGCAGTTGCATCGGCCCGTCCGTGCCCGCGTGGTACGGCTGCCGCAGCGGCATGATCTGCAGCTCCACGTTCCACAGCTCGGTGCAGGCCAGGAGGTGGTCGAGCAGTTCCCGGGTGACGTCCTCACCGCCCGTGTGCCGCAGCAGCACCGCCTCCTCGACGATGAAGCTGAACGCGACCGGCGGAGTGCGCCGCAGCAGCTCCTGCCGCGCCTGCCGGGCGGCGATCCGCTGCTCCAGCTGCTCCTCGGTGGGCGGGGGCGGCACGTTGCGCATCACGGCCCGCGTGTACGCCTCGGTCTGGAGCAGTCCCGGCACCACCCGGCACTCGTACGTGCACAGCCCCACCGCCGTCTCCTCCAGCTGCGCCCACTCCCGGAACCAGACCGCCAGCCCCCGCCGCCGTCCGACGTGCCGGGCCATGGCCCGCAGCACCCCGAACGCCTCCAGCTCCTCCTCCGCCCGCTCGACGAACTGGGCGGTCGGCATCCGCCGCCCCTGCTCGACGGAGGCGACGGAGGCGTGCGAGTAGTTGAGCCGTTCGGCGAGCTGCTCCTGGGTGAGCAGGGCGCGTTCGCGGAATGCCTTCAGGGCCGCGCCGAACGCCCTGAGACTGTCGGACGGTTCGAGTGCGCTGCCGTTCGCCATGGCCGACGACCCCCTTGTCGCGCTGGTGGCACACCTTGCGGTCGTACAACGCCCCGGCGGCCGGGCGGGGTTACGAGCGGGGCCGGTCCGCGGCCCGTACAAGCCGGCGTGTACGGGCCACGGCGCCCGACCCGGCCTCTCGGAAGCGCTCTCGAACGGCCTTCCGCCACAGGGAGTGTCGCGGCCCCCTGTACACCCGCGCACAAGTCCTCCGCCCGGCTCCCCGCCCGGACGCGCGCCACCAAGTGTTCACTTCCGCCGTGAATGGAATTCACCTCTTCGCGCCCCGGCCGACACCGCTCCCGTCGTGAGGATAGTTAGCCTGTTCTAATCTCCGACCTTCGATTGTGAGAGGCCCGCGTGCCGAAACTGTCCGTCGTCGTCCCCATGCACAATGTGGGACCTTTCGCCGAGAGCACTTTGAGGAGTCTCGCCAACAACGCGGATCCCGACTTCGAGTTCCTGCTCGTCGACGACTGCTCCACGGATTCCACCCCCTGGACGATCGACCGCTGGGCGGAGAGACTCCCCCGCGTCAAGGTGATCCGGCACGAGGAGAACATGGGCATCGCCCAGGCGCGCAACAGCGGTATCGACGCGGCGGAGGGCGAGTTCATCACGTTCCTCGACGGCGACGACTGGTACGGTCCGGGCCATCTCGCCGAGCTGGTGCGCGCGGCGGAGGAGCTGGGCTGCGACTTCGCCCGCACCGATCACGTCCAGGCCACCGGGACCGAGCGGGTGATCCGGCGGCCCGCGGCCCGCATGCGCAATACGGTGATGGATCCGCGCGACGGAATAGCGCCGGTCCACATGGAGACGATGGTCGATTACCCCTTCGTCTGGGCGGGAATATACCGCCGGCACCTTTTCGACGACGGTGGAATGCGATTCGCGACCGACCTGCGCACGGCCGAGGACCGGCTGTGGATCTGGCGCCTGCACCTGAAGGCCAGGACGTACGCGTCCCTCGGTCTGCACGGGGTGTTCTACCGCCGGGGGGTCGCGACCTCGCTCACCCAGATCAAGGACTCCCGTCAGCTGGATTTCATCCCGGCCTACGACACGCTGCTGCGGGAGCTGCAGGAGGACCCGGAGGCCGAGCGCTTCCTCCCCAAGGCCGTGCGGACCTACTGCGCGATGATCGCCTTCCACATCGGCAAGGCGAACGAGTACGAGGCCTCGGCGGCCCAGCGGCTGCGGCACGAGGCGAGGGCCGCGCTCCACCGCATGCCCGAGCAGGTGCTCGCCGAGACCCTCAGGACCATCGACACGACTCGGAGCAGGTTGCTCAGCCGCCTGCGCGACGGGCGGAAGGCTGCCTGATCCATGCCCCTCGACATACCCTTCGACGCGTCCACCAGCACGCCCCGCGCCCTCGCGCACGGCACGCCGCGCAAGACCCAGATCTTCCAGGTCTCGACCCTGTACGGAGCGGCCACCCTCGCCGCGGCGCTCGACGCGGGCCTGTTCGGGCCGCGCGACGAGGCCCGGCGCATCCTGCTGGTCTCCAACAACGCCGCCGTACCGGAGGCCGCGCTGCGCCTGGACGAGATGCACGGGTACGCGCGCCTGGCCGGCCGGTTCGACTCGGTGGTCGACTGGAACGAGGCGATCAGCCCGTACCACCCCAGCGCCTGGGGCCCGCGGGGGAACGACACGGCGCTGTGGCAGAAGGCGTTCCGTCTGGCCTGGGACATCGACGCGCGGGACCCCGTCGAGCTCGCCGTCGAGTCGATCCAGGTCAACCCGGCCCGCGCGCTGGCGGGGATCTTCTCCGAGAGCGCCGTCCACGTGTACGCCGACGGCCTGATGAGCTACGGCCCCACCCGGGAGAAGCTGCCGCTGACCATCGCGTGCCGCATCCGGCGGCTGCTCCACCTCGACCTGGTCCCCGGCCTGACCCCGATGCTCCTGTCCGAGTACGGCGTCGGCCCCGAGGTCGTCCCGGACGAGGCGTTCCGCGAGGTGCTCGACGAGATCTCCCGGGACGCGGCGGACGACCCGCGGCTGGCGCCCGTCCTGGAGGAGGCGCCGACGGCCGTGCTCCTGGGCCAGTACCTGGCGGCGATCAACATCCTGAGCCCGGAGGAGGAAGAGGACCTCCACGTCCGCATGCTCACCGGGGCCGCGCGCGCCGGGCACCGGTCCGTGGTCTTCAAGCCCCACCCGACGGCTCCCGCCGGCTACACGGCGGCACTGAGCAAGGCGGCGGCGGACGCGGGCGTCCGGCTCACCGTGCTGGACGCGCCCCTGCTGGCCGAGACGCTGTACCACCACTGCGGCCCCGAACTCGTCGTCGGCTGCTTCTCCACGGCGATGGTGACCGCCTCCGCCTACTACGGCATACCCGTCGCCCGGGTGGGGACCGCGCTGGTGATGGAGCGCCTCAAGCCGTACCCGAACAGCAACCGCGTGCCGCTGGCCGTCGTCGACCACCTGGTGCCCGACCTGGAGCGCGGGCAGGACCCGGCCCCCGTCGGCGCGGCCCCCGAGTCGCTGTCACCGCTGGTCCGGGCGATCGGTTTCTGCATGCAGCCGACGACGTACGCGCAGCTGCGGGAGCCGACGGCGGCCTGGCTGCGGGACAACCTGGCCACCACCCCCGGCTACTACTTCCCCGAGCTGCGGCTGGCCGAGCTCAACCTCCCCGGCAGCCGCCCGCAGGTGCGCGCGAAGCTCCAGGTCAGGCGGGCCAGGCGCGTGGTGCGCAGGGCGGTTCGGCGCGGCACCGGAAAGTGACCGGGGGCGGGAGCCCGCCTCCCGCCCCCGGTCCCCTCCCCGGCCCCGGCGCTCCGCGCCCGGCTCAGCCCAGCCAGCGGGCCAGCCGCAGCCGCGTCCACAGCAGGGCGGCGGCGAACGACAGCACGACCGTGGCCGCCGTCAGCCCGGCGAGGGCGCCCAGCGCGCCCGGCCAGCCCGCCCCCGCCGACACCACGTGCGGGGCGAGGGCCTCCAGGAACATCAGGTGGACCAGGTAGGCGCCGAAGGAGACCCCGGCGAGCCGGCCCAGCAGCGGGCGCAGCCGCTCGGGCACCCTGATCCGGTTGAGGGCCATCAGCAAGGTCCCCGCCAGCAGCGCCACCACGGCCGACGCGTACGGGCCGGGGAAGTGCACCCGGTGCTCGTACGCGACCACCGCCCCCCACGCGCACACTCCGCCGGCCAGCCACAGCAGGCGCCGTCCGCGGCCGGCGAGGGCGGAGCGGGGCAGCGACAGCAGGGCGGCGCCGGCGACCGCGTACACCACCTGGTAGACGCCGAACTGCCAGGAGAAGGGGGGCATGCGGACGTCCAGGAGCCGCGCGAGGTCGCCCAGGAGCGTCGGGGCGAGGGCCAGGCCGAGGAGGACGGCGCCCGCGCCCCAGGGCCGCTTGCCGGCCCTGAGCAGGACCGCCACCGACAGCAGCAGGATCACCGGGACGTAGGCGTACAGGTACCACAGGTGGAAGGCGGGCCGCACGGAGCCGAACACCGCGTCCCGGGCGAGCTGCCGCACGGGATCGGAGGTGGTCTCGCGCGCCCGGGCCCACACGAGGTAGGCGACCGTCCACACGCCCATCGGCACGACGATGCGCACCAGCCGCCTGCGGATCTGCCCGCCGTCCCGGGGCGGCGCCCCGCAGAGCACGACCCAGCCGGCGATCGCGAAGAACAGCGGGACGGCGCACCGGCTCAGCGCGTCCCCGGCGAGTGCGGTCCAGTACACGGGCCGCCCGCCCGCGGGGGCGCGGTCCACGGCCGTCATGAGCAGGCCCGCGGCGTGGCAGACGATGACGCCGATCGAGGCCAGGACCCGGATGAGGTCGATGTCGTACCGGTGTTCGCCCCGGGGGCGCGGGGCGGGCGCCCCCGGGGCGCCGGGGGCGGGGGTGTGCGCGGGGTCGGCGGCGGTGATCGGCTCGGCGGCGATGGGGGGTCACTCCCGGACGGGACGCGGGGCCCGCCGGTGTCCGGCCGGGCCCGGGAATCGAATGTCTGCGCCACGCGCGTCCACGTTTACGGCGCCGCGCGACGCACATCGCTGCAGGCTAGGGGAGGCCGCGGGAAGCGGGGACCGACTCCGGGTGAACATCGGCCACGTGCGCGTGACCTTCTGGTGAACGCCGCTGGGGGAGCACCGCGTCGGCGCGTCCGGCCCGGCGGGCGCCGCGCGCTTCGCCGGGCGGCGCGATGCGCCGGACCACCGGTGCCGTTCACCGCCTCCGACGCCGCCCGCGCCGTTAGCCTGGCTCCACCGAAACTCCGGTGAAGGGGGGAGCGAGTTGAGGTGCGTGGACAGCCGGGGCGCGGCACCGGCGGGCTCGGCGGGGGACGCGGACGAGCAGCGCCGACTCTCCGCCCTGGACCTCGTGGGCCTCGCCGCCGGCGGTGTGATCGGTTCCGGATGGCTGCTGGCCGCCGGTCACGCCCACTGGGCCACCGGTGAGGACGCCCTGTGGGCCTGGGTGGTCGGCGGGGCGCTGATGCTGCTGATCGCCGCCGTGATGGTCGAGCTGGGGATCGCCGTCCCCAAGACGGGCGGGCTGATCTTCCTCCCGCTGCAGGCCGCCGGGCCGCTCGTGGCCACGGTGGTGGCGGCCGGGCTGTGGATCGGGTACGCCGTGAACCCGGCGAGCGAGGCGGCGGCCATGGTCCGCGGGCTGGCCCACTGGTTCCCCTCGCTGCTGCAGAACGGGGAGGCGCTGAAGGACGTCGACGGGCTCACCACGCAGCGGATGGAGCAGGCCAACGACCTCTCCTTCACGGGCGGCCTGTGGGCCATCGCGTTCCTGGTGCTGATCTCGGGGCTCAACCTGCTGCCGCCGCGCCGGCTGATCAGGCTGAACCTCTTCGTCACCGTGGTGAAGGTTCTGATCCCCGTGCTGATCGTCGTCTTCCTGGGGCTGGCCGCGTTCGACACCACCGAGGGCTGCCCACCGGGGGAAGCGTGGTACTTCAGCGAACGCCCGGGCAGCTCCCAGCAGTTGAAGGACCAGGCCGACGGCCTGTCACCGCTGTACGTGGTGCTGGGCGGCGCCGTCATCTACGCGTACATCGGCTTCCAGGCCCCGCTGGACTTCGCCGGCAACGTCAAACGGCGCGGCATGGGGGAGGCGGCGCGTCTGCGGTGGGCGGTGTACGGCACCCTCGTCGGCGCGTTCGCGCTGTACACGGCGTTGCAGTACGTGTTCGACAGGCACTGCGACGGACTCACCGGGAACATGCTGGAGTCCCCGTACTCCCAGTTCGCCGTGGCCGCGTCGATGACCTGGCTGGCCTGGCTGGTCCGGCTGAACGCGGTGCTGTCCCCGATGGGCGCCGGACTGGTCTTCACCCACGCCCTGACCCGTGAGGTCGCCGCGCTGAGCCGCGCCCACCTCACCCACCGGGGGCTGCAGACGGCGCGCCGGGCCTCGTTCCGGTTCCGGGGCGCCGAGATCGACGCGTACTGGATGATCCTGCTGGTCAACCTGGCCATCAGCCTGGTGCTGCTCGCCGTGGTGCAGGGCAACTGGGAGAAGCTGGTCGCGCTCAACAGCGTGCCGACGCTGGTGGTGTACGCCATGCCGGGCGTCGTCCTGGCCGCGCTGGAACTGCGGAGGTTCCGGCGGACGCGCCGGGCGGTGCACGGCGTCCTCTCCTACGCCGCCTTCGTCGCGATCGCCGTCGTGATCCACGAGGCGGGGTGGGCCGACGTGTGGCGGGGCATGGCCGCCGTGGGGATCGGCTCGGCCCTGCTGCTCGGGCTGCCCTGGCTGGCCAGGCGCGACCTGCCGTTCGCCGGGCGCCTGCTGCGCCGCTACGACGCACGGGACCACGTCTCCCGCTTCGCCGTGCGCAAGGACCCCGCGGTACGGCCGGTGCTGCTGTTCCTCACGTACCTGGCGGTACTCGTGGGGAGCACCCTGCTGCGGGACGTCCTGGGCGACGAGGCCGCCCTGGTGACGCGGCTGATCGCCGCCCTGTCGGCGGCCGTGGTGTTCCCGCTGATGGTCCGGGCCGCCCGCCGCTACATGGCGGCCGTACCGCCCACCCTGCCCGCTCCCCGCCGCGAGTCCCGGCAGGCGCCCGTCACCGCAGGGACTTGATGACCCACTCCGCCGCCTCGGACCGCCCGGCCGCCCGCAGCTCGGCCACCGCGTCGTCGCGGTGGCCGACGTCCGACCAGCGGCCCACGGTGGCGCGCAGGAGCAGCTCCGCGTCGGGCAGCGGCAGCGCCAGCACCCCGTCCACGACCTGGACGACATCGGACGGGGTCACCAACTGCTCGTTCTCCAGGAACCGTTCGAGCAGGGTCCAGGCCACCTTGTGCAGTCCGGCGCGGTGCAGGCGTCCCGCGACATCGGCGACCAGCGCGGCGTCGGCCGCCGTCCCCGGGGACGGCTCCGAGAGTTCACGGCAGGCCGTGTGCACGGCGACCGACTGCCTGGCCTTGTGCAGCGCGCGCAGGCAGTCCACGAACCGGTCCCGGTCCGCGCCTGCGGCCATGACGGCCGTGGCCAGCCGGTACCCCGCCTCCTGCGCGGCCCGGCTGCGCTCACGGCTGCGTTCCACGCGGCCCAGCAGGGCCACCAGGTCGGCGCCGGAGCGCCCCTCGACGTGCACGGCGGCGACCTGGCGCAACAGCCGGGAGCATTCGGGGTCGGCGTCCTCCAGCTGCAGCCACTCGTCGAGCTGCTGCAGCTCGTACAGGGAACGGGGAGCGGAGCCGGGGACGGAGGGGCCGGCCACGACATCGGTCAGCAACTGCCGGGTGGTGCGGGTCAGGACCGGTTCCTTGTGCCAGTACGACACCAGCGCCGCCAGCTCCTGGATGCGCTCGCGCCCGGCCGCGTGGCGCCGCACCAGGGCGCACTTGTCGGCGGACTCCTCCTCCCTCGCCAGCAGCGCGCAGAGGCTCACCACGTGCCGGGGGTGCGCGGTGCGGCCGATGTACCGGGCGAGGGAGTCGTGGCCGTCACCGCGTCGGGCGATCAGCTTCGCCACCCACCGGCGGGTCGTCGCCACCTGGGTCGCGTCCGAGGCCTTCAGCCGCTCCCCGACCCACCGCTCCAGAACCTGCCCGACCGGGCTGAGGTGCTGGAACGCGCCCGCGAGGTCGGCGATCTCCTCGCCCTCCTCGCCGTGTCCGGCGGCGCCCGGTGCGCTGTCGGCGATCGCCTGCAGGGTCAGTTCGAGCAGCCGGTCGGCCTGGCGGTGGCAGCCCTCGTCGCGCAGCGCGGTGTACAGCAGCGCCTTGTCGAGGTTGGTGCGGCCGGAGCCGGGGCTCGCGAACACCTTCACGGTGCGCTCCGCGAGCGCGGGCCGCCGCTCGTCGAGGACCCGAACGAACACGGCCACGTCGAACACCGTGCGCTGGCAGGCCACGTCGTGCAGGATGCTCGCGGTGACCGGGGCGCGCTCGCTGCCGGACTCCTCCTCCTGCTGCCGCACGGCCAGCTCGGCCGCCTCCCCGACCGGCCGGGACAGGGCCGCCGTCGCCATCAGCATGACCGCGTCCCGCGGATCGAAGTCGCGCGCGGCCGCGACCAGTTGCTCGACCGGGCGGCGCAGGGCGAACGCGTACAGGGCGCGCATCGCCATCGCCTCGCCGCCCTTCTCCCTCCGCATCTTGCGCAGGATCGCCTCGAACTGCCGGACCGGGATCCGCGCCACCCAGGCGTACGCCTCGTTCAGCGCCTCGGCCACGGCCGGCTGGAACAAGTGGTCGGTGCGGCGGGCGCCCTCGGCGCTTTCGGGGGCGGTCATCCGCCGCCCAGCAGCGCGGGTTCGATCTCACCCCAGTACCGGACGAAGTCGGCCGGGTTGGTCAGCAGTTCGCCGGCCCGCCGGTCGACCCGGCGGGCCAGGTCGCGGTGCTGCTCGTCCCCGGTCCTCAGCCGCACCACCACACGGCCCGCGAGGTCCGGCCGCCGCATCAGGGCGGGCAGGTTGCGCTCGCCGTTGAGGAGCAGCTCGCGGACCCAGTCCTCCACCGTGTCCAGGGCGCGCGCCCGGGGCCGGCGGCCCTTGGCGTGGTTGGTGAACAGCGGGGCCGCCTCGGAGGCGTCGTTCAGCAGCATCCGGGGCGAGTGGTGGACGCCGCACGCCTGCATGCCCTCGTCGACGCCGGCGCGGAGCGCGCCGAGCGTGAGGTCGCCGGCGTGGTCGGGCATGCCCTGTTCCAGCACGTTCAGCAGGTGGCCGCTGAACGGCGTGCAGGTGTCGAGGGGGGACGGGAGGTTCTGGCAGGCGTCGGCCGACGCGTTGTGGACGCTGCCGCTGACCGCGGTGAGCACGCAGGTGCCCTCGGAGCGGGTGCCGAGGGCGCCCGGCAGGGCGGACTCGGCACCGAGGTGGGGCAGCATGTTGGAGTAGCAGCAGTCGGTGATGAGCACTTTGAGGCCGGCCTTGCTCTTCCTGATCGCCCGGTACACGTACCAGGCGGACAGCCAGGTCCAGGGCTCGTTGCTCCGGGAGGAACCGACCGCGAAGTGGACCTGGCCGCCCGGCACGTCCTGCCAGTACGCGCCGTGCCCGACGTACACCACGAGCAGGGTGTCCTCCGGCCCCTCGCCGGCCGCCGCCGCCTCCTGGAGTGCGCGCATCACGCCGTCCGCGGTCCGCGTCCGGTCCGGTTCCAGCACCCGGGACCGGGCCGCGGCGCCCCACCGCGGGTCCCGGGCCAGCGCGGTCCCGTACGCGCGGGCGCTCGCCTCGATCGTCGGATGTCCCTCTATGCCGGAGTCGGGGCCGTACGTCCCGACCCCGATCACCAACGCCCGGGATGCCATGCCGGTCAGCTCCCCTCGGGGGCGGCGGGGCCACCGGAGCCCTGCGCGGACTGCGGGTCCTGCGGGGACTGCGGGTCCTGCGGGGACTGCGCGGACTGCGCGGACTGCGGGGGCGGAACGACGACGATGGTGACGGGCGGCGGGTCGAGCCTGCGGCCCCGCCAGTTCTCGATCACCCGCTGCGCGGTGGCCTGCACCACGGCCCCGACGGCCCCGCCGAGCACGGCCTCCAGCAGCACGACGGCGAGGCCCCCGTCGAGGGTGCCGTCCCGCCCGGCCGTCTCCAGCCGCCAGGTCAGTCCCGTCTCCCGCCCGAGCTCCTCCAGGAGTTCCTCCGGCTCGTCCAGCCCGACCGGCCCCTCGATCCTCACGGAGATCGTCGCCGTCATCTCTCCCGTGCCTCCCCCGCTGCGGTGCGACGTACCCGTCCACTCTGCCAGGCCGGACACCGGCTGCGCGAGGGCGAGCGGACGCCCGTTACCGGGTCAGTACACCTCTGCGCCTCCCCGGTGGCGGCGCCGCGCCGGGGACGCCGACGGGAACCGCGGATCCCGCGTTCCCACCGCAGGGCGCGCGGGTCCCGGTCGGGGGTGTCTCGCGGGTGCCGCTCACGGCGCTCCCCCCTGTCCTCGCTCCGGGTCCGGGACGGACTGGAGCGGCCGAGGGGTGTGGATGCCGACGAGGTCCGCCGCCTGGGCGGTGGATCCGGCCGGTCCGAGCCATTCACACACCAGGATGGTGGCGTCGTCGTGGAGGCGTCCGTCGTGGTAGTCCAGCACGGCGCGGGTCAGGCGGCGCAGCGTCTCGGGAACGGGCAGGCCGTCCGCTTGGTGGCGCAGGATGAAGTCGGTGAACCGCTCCAGGCCGAACTCGGTGCCGCCGGCCGTGCGGGATTCGATGATGCCGTCGGTGTACAGCACGATCCGGTCCCCCGGCTCCAGCCGCTCCCGGCACACGGTGGCCTTCAGGCCCAGGCCGGTGCCCATGGGGTGGGCGGGGCGGCTGGAGAGCACGGTGTGACCGCGGTTGCCGCGGATCAGGATCGGCGGGTGGTGGCCGCGGTTGACCCAGGACAGCACGCCGGTGGAGGTGTCCAGGTCGGCCTGGATGCCGGTGACGTAGCGCTGCCGCCCGTACTGCTCGATGAGCGCTTCCTCGATCCGTTCGGTGATCTCCACCAAGCCGGCGCCCCGGCGGCGGGTGTTGCGGCAGGTGGCCATGGCCAGGTTGGCGCTCAGCCCGGCCGCCGTGTCGTGGCCCATGGCGTCGAAGATCGCCAGATGCACCACGTCACCGGCGGTGGAGTAGTCGAACGCGTCCCCGCTGGACTGGTAGGCCGGTTCCATCGAAGCGGAGATCACCACCCGCCCGTCCGCGTAGGAGTGCGGCTGCATCAGATGCACCTGCATCTCGGCGGCGATGTTCATCGGCCGACTGCGCGTCAGGCGGGTGAAGGAGTCGCTGCTGCCGTGCTTGCTGTGCACGATCAGCGCCACCAGCGAGGCCAGGCTGCTCATGTCCTCCCTGACCCGTTCGTCCTCCCTCCCGGTGGTGACCCGCAGCACGCCCAGGCGCTCGGCGCCGTTCAGCAGCGGCACCCACCAGTGCCTGGCCACCGCCCGTCCCCCTCCCGGTTCCGCCCGGCCACCCGGCACGAGATGCCCGAGCTGGTAGGCCCGCCCCGCCAGCGTCCCCTCCACCTTCAGTTCGGCGTCCTCGTCGTCCGCCCCCCGCCCGGCGTCGAGGCCCCTGCCGGTCAGCAGCCGGAGCACCCTGCGCTGAAGGTCGCCCAGGTAGATCAGCACCTGGGAGAAACCCGCCGCCTGCGCGTGCTCGGCCGTCTTCGCCGGCAGCAGTTCCAGTGGCACCAGGTGGCTGGCGGCCAGCAGCCCGGCCAGCATCCGCCGCCCGCCCGCGTCCCGCTCCACGTCACTCACCGCAGCACTCCTTCCCGCCTCGGCCCCACTGGCGCACCGGCACACACTCCGTCTGCCCGGCCGCCCTTCTGACGCACCCGCGCGGGCCGAGTCCCGCGCCACGGCCGTCCGCCGCGGTGCGCCCTGCCCGCGCCCGGCGCCGGCCTCGCGAGCGCGAAGAGCACCGGCGGCTGCGAGCGGGTAGACGGCACCTCACCGGCGTGTGCGCCGGCCGCAGGCGTCGTCACGCTGGTGAGGGCGAGGAATCCCGAGCTGACCCCGGCACAGGTGAACGACGTCCTGACCACCACGGCCCACCCTCCCGTCGGCGGTGGGAGTGCCCTGCCCGGCTACGGCGCGATCGACGCTGATGCGGCAGTGCGGGCCGCTTTCCCGCCCCCCCGAGGGGGGTGCTTTCCAGGCCGGGGGACGTTCCGATTCTGAATTCGTACTGCGGGCCGTAAAGGGGGGACGTTTTCCGGCGGATCCTGACGTTCCCGGGGATAAACAGGTGAACATTTTTACGTCGAGCGCCTCGACGACCTCCTGAAAGACGTCGGCCGCCAAGCCGCGGACCTCGGGAAGGTGGGCTCTTGGCGATCCGCCGTATCTTTCGTGCCGTTCCGCACCACACGTGACCGTGGTGTGACCGCCGGAAACGGGCGCGGTCGAAAGGATCACGCCCGGAGCGGGCAAACGCCCGCGGAGCGCGACACGTCGCCGAAGGGCCGGTAAGGGCGAAGTGCCGCCCGGTGCGCGGGGCCGTACGGCCACGAGTCGGCCATCCACGCGTCCGACGCGCGCACGGGGGCCGGCCGACATGTCGGCCGGCCCCCGTGTCGAGGGGGTGCGCGGGTCAGGTCACCATCGGTACCAGCGGCCGCGGCCACCACCGGCCGTGGTGGAACGCATGACGAAGCCGAGAAGCCACAGCACCAGAACGGCGACGGCGACCCACCAGAGGATCTTGACGGCGAAGCCGGCACCGAAAAGGATCAGCGCAAGAAGCAGAACCAGCAGCAAGGGAACCATGTCTATCGACCTCCTGCACACTCATCTGCCCCGCACACCCTCCCTTACTCGCCCAAGACGATTTGTTTGTAAAGGGAAGCCCGGGGCACAAGCGGGTTACCGCGACAGCGGAAAGACCTATCAGGAGGTGCTCTCCCATGAACGCCGGCGAGAAGGCAAAGGCAAAGGCCGAGCAGGCCGAGGGCAAGGTAAAGGCAGCCCTGGGGAGGGCTGCCGGAAACGACCGGATGGCCGCCGAGGGGCAGGCGGAAAAGAGCACGGGTGACGTCCGCGAGGCCAAGGAGAAGGCGAAGGACGCGTTCAAGCGCTGACCGCTCCTCCCCCACCGGCAATCCGAGAAGGGGCCGGCCCGGCCCGGTTGCGGGGTCGCCCCTCCTCAGCGGCATCATCACGTTTCGTTCCGGATCGTCATCCGGGTCGCCGCCGAGTGCGCGCCCCCGTGTGTCCCCTGGGGACACACGGGGGCGCGTCGACGGCTGTGCCCGTCGCGCGGCGGCCGAGGGAGGCGGGGGCCGAAAGCCCGCCCCGCCGCGTCCCTCCACCGGCCGGACCGACGGCCCGGAACGCGTACGGTCATACGCGCATCGACCGAAGGGCGGAAGCACCCGCGTCATGGACGACGGAGACGGCCACGGGGCCCGCTGGTGGGCGGCGCTGCGCCGGACACCGGCGGCCGTCTGGAACGACGACGTCACGGACTGGGCCGCCGCGCTGACCTACTACGCGGTCCTGGCCCTGTTCCCCTTGTTCCTGGTGATCCTGTCGATCCTGGGCCTGACCATGCCCACGGCCCAGCCGGAGGTCATCGACCGCATAGCGCAGGCCGCCCCGGCCGAATCCCGCGCGCTGCTGCGCAGCACCCTGCGGCAGATGGCCGGACAGTCGTCGGCCGCGTGGACGCTGATCTTCCTCGGAGGAACGGGAGCCCTGTGGTCGGGATGCAGCTACCTGAGCGTCTTCCGCCGGGCGTTGCACGCCATGCACCGAGTCGGTTCGCACCGGCCGGTGTGGCGCACCGCTCCGCGCATCATCGTCACGGCCCTCGTCCTGATCTCCCTGCTTCTCACGTCGACCCTCGCGTTGCTCGTCACGGGGAGCCTGGCCCGGCGTCTGGGCCGGGCGCTGCAGCTGGGTACCGGGCCGCAGGACGTCTGGGACACGCTGCGGTGGCCGGTCGTGGCCATGGTCGCCGTCACCCTGGTGCTCGTCCTGTACCGTTCGGGTCCGGCGTCCTCCCGCCCCGTCGGGAACATGGCGCCCGGCGGCACGCTGGCGGTGGTGCTCCTGCTGGCCGCCTCACTCGGCTTCGCCTTCTACACCGCCCATGTCGGCACCTACCACCGCCTGTACGGCTCACTGGCGGGCGCCGTGGTCTTCCTGGTCTGGCTGTGGCTGTCCAACCTGGCCCTTCTGATCGGCGCCCAGTTCAACGCGGAGCTGATGAAGCCGGCACCGGGGGAACCCGCGCGAGGGGAATGAGACGCCTCCGCCACCGGGCTCGATCCGCCGGGGCGGACATCCGGGGTCAGGGATTCGGCCCGGCAGGACGCCCGCCGTGGGGAGCGGGGAAGGCGGGAGCCTCGTCCATCGCCGACGTCCGCCCGGGTTCACGGCGGGCGTCCTGCCGAGCCGTGCCGGCGCGGTGGCCGCCCGGCCGCCCGGCCGGATCGCCGGGGAGTTCCGTCCGGTCGGGACTGCGGTGCGCGACCGGGTGAGGCGGGCCGCGGCCGACGCGGACGAGGATCCCTCCCACCGGCCGGCAGCCGGCCGGCGGGATCGGTTCCGCCGCCGGGCCGTGGCTCAGGCGTCGATGATGACCGGGATGATGAGGGGCTTGCGGCGGTAGGTGCGGAACGCCCAGTTCGCCACGGAGCGGGCGATGAGCTGTTCGAGCTGGCGCGCGTCCCCGACGCCCTCCTCGGCCGCTCCGGCCAGGGTCTTCTCGATGACGGGGACGACCGATTCGAAGGTGGTCTCGTCGTGCACGAAGCCGCGGGCCAGGAAGTCGGGGGGCTCGGCCAGCGCGCCGGTGTCGGCGTCCACGATGGCCACGACGGTGACGACGCCCTCCTCGGCGAGGGTGAGGCGGTCCTTGAGGGACGCCTCGGTGGCGCCGCCGACCTCCATGCCGTCCACGTAGACGTTGCCGGCGGGGACCTTGCCGGTGATGGACGCCCGCCCGTCGACGAGGTCGACCACGACGCCGTCCTCGGCGATGACGACCCGGTCGGGGTCGACGCCGGTACGGATGGCCAGGTCCGCGTTGGCCCGCAGGTGACGGAACTCCCCGTGCACGGGCATGACGTTGCGGGGCTTGACGATGTTGTAGCAGTACACGAGTTCGCCGGCGCTGGCGTGCCCGGAGACGTGCACCTTGGCGTTGCCCTTGTGGACCACGTGGGCGCCCCACCGGGTGAGTCCGTTGATCACCCGGTAGATGGCGTTCTCGTTGCCGGGGATGAGGGAGCTGGCGAGCAGGACGGTGTCGCCCTTGCCGATGCGGATCATGTGGTCGCGGTTGGCCATCCGCGACAGCGCGGCCATCGGCTCGCCCTGGGAGCCGGTGCACACCAGGGTGACCTTGTGGTCCGGGAGCTTCTCCAGCTCCTTCGTGCTCACGATCAGACCGGACGGGACCTTCAGGTAGCCCAGGTCACGGGCGATGCCCATGTTGCGGACCATCGAGCGGCCGACGAAGGCGACCTTGCGGCCGTACTGGTGGGCGGCGTCCAGGACCTGCTGGATGCGGTGCACGTGGCTGGCGAAGCTGGAGACGATGACCCGCCGCGGCGCGGTGCGCATCACCTGCTCGATCGCCGGGTTCAGCTCACGCTCGGAGGTGGTGAAGCCGGGTACCTCGGCGTTGGTGGAGTCGGTGAGGAACAGGTCCACGCCCTCCTCGCCCAGGCGGGCGAAAGCGCGCAGGTCGGTGATGCGCTCGTCGAGGGGGAACTGGTCCATCTTGAAGTCGCCGGTGTGCAGCACCATCCCGGCGCCGGTGCGGATCGCGACCGCGAGGCTGTCCGGGATGGAGTGGTTGACCGCCACGAACTCGCAGTCGAAGGGCCCGAAGCCGCGCCGGTCGTTCTCCCGCACCCGCACCGTGCGCGGGCGGATGCCGTGTTCCTTGAGCTTGGCCTCCAGGAACGCCAGCGTCAGCTTGGAACCGACGACGGGGATGTCGGAGCGCTCGCGCAGCAGGTACGGCACGCCGCCGATGTGGTCCTCGTGGCCGTGGGTGAGTACGACGGCCACGACGTCGTCCAGCCGGTCGCGGATCGAGGTGAAGTCCGGCAGGATCACGTCCACGCCGGGCTGGGTCTCCTCGGGGAACAGCACGCCGCAGTCGACGACGAGCAGCTTGCCGGCGTACTCGAAGACGGTCATGTTGCGGCCGATCTCACCCAGGCCGCCCAGGGCGATGACCCGCAGCCCTCCTTCGGGAAGGGGCGGAGGGGCTTTGAGGTCGGGATGCGGATGACTCATGCCTTGACGTTACCCGCAGAGAGGGACCGAATGATCCATTGTCGGTGTGATCTCTTCGTCCCGACGCGGCGGGGTACCCGCCCCCGCCGCGTCGGGACGATCGGATGACGCCGGCGGCCGGGGCCGGCAGTGGTGGCCGGGCGACCGGACGCGCGGTCCCTCGGCCGCGGCGAGGCCGAGGCACCGGCGGTGTCGAGGCGGCCCCGCGAGGGCGGCTGCGGAGCCGCTGCACCGGCGTCGCGCCGAGGGCCGGACGGAACGGTGAGTGCCCCGCCGACGTGCCGGCGGGGCACTCACCGTTCCGTTCGGCACCCCCTCGTCCCGCCGGTCAGCCGGACAGGGGGGTGCCCAGCATCGCGGAAGCCCTCCGCAGCGGGCCGTCGACGCGGGCGGGCGCGGCCCGCGTGGCCGGCGGCGCGGCGAGGGGCCCGATGACGTCGGCGATGTCGCCCAGGCGGATCCGGTCCGTGTATCCGGAGCCGTCGCGAACGGCCGTGAGCCGCGCCCGGGTGACCAGACCGGTGCACAGGCCGTCCTCGTCGCAGACGACCAGGCGGCCCGTCCGGGCGGCGGCCATCACGGACAGCGCCACTTCCACGGTCATGTCCTGCCAGACCTGCGGTCCGGCCGCGTCCACGGTGTCGGCCGCCGTGCCGTGCGCGGGGTGGGTGCTCGCCGGGCGGAGTCGCGTCTGGTCCAGCGTCAAGAGGGGCCTCCTGCGGAGTCGGGCCGGCTTCCTGGTCACGAAGGCCCTACGCCGCCGCACCGGCGGTGGACCGCCGTGCGGGCGCGGGGCGCGCCGCCGGGACGGGGCGGCGCCGGCCGCGTGAGGTGGCGCGGCGCTCCTCGGGGCGTTCGGCCACCGGTGCGGTGATGACGACCGGGACGCCGGAGGGGGCCTGGGCCCCGGTGATGCGGTGCAAGGCCTCCTCCCCGAGGCGGATCCGGGTGGTCCGCGGGACGATGCCGGCCGCTGCCATGAGGCGGGTCACGCCGCGGCGCTGGCCGGGGGTGACCAGGGTGACGACGCTGCCGGACTCCCCCGCGCGGGCGGTACGGCCGCCGCGGCGGAGGTAGTCCTTGTGGTCGGTGGGCGGGTCGACGTTGACGACCAGGTCGAGGCTGTCGACGTGGATGCCGCGCGCCGCGACGTCGGTCGCCACCAGCACGTTGACGTGCCCGCTCCTGAACTGCGCCAGCGTGCGGGTGCGCTGCGGCTGCGATTTCCCGCCGTGCAGGGCGGCGGCCCGTACCCCGCTGTCGAGGAGGTGCTCGGTGAGGCCGTCGACGGCGTGCTTGGTGTCGAGGAACATGATCACGCGGCCGTCGCGTGCGGCGATCCGGGTGGTCGCCATGCGCTTGTCGGCGCCGTGGACGTGGAGGACGTGGTGCTCCATCGTCGTGACCGCGCCGGCCGAGGGGTCGACGGGGTGCACGACGGGGTCGCTGAGGCAGCGGCGCACGAGCAGGTCGACGTTGCGGTCGGGGGTGGCGGAGAACAGCATGCGCTGTCCCTCGGGACGGACCAGGTCGAGCAGGGCGGTGACCTGCGGCATGAAGCCCATGTCGGTCATCTGGTCGGCCTCGTCGAGGACGGTGACGGACACCTGGTCCAGCCGGCAGTCGCCGCGGTCGACGAGGTCCTTGAGGCGTCCCGGCGTGGCGACGACGACCTCGGCGCCACCGCGCAGCGCGCTCGTCTGCCTGCCGATCGGCATTCCGCCCACCACCGTGGCCAGTCGCAGCCTCACGGAGCGGGCGTACGGGGCGAGCGCGTCGGTGACCTGCTGCGCCAGTTCGCGCGTGGGTACGAGGACCAGCCCCAGTGGCTGCCCGGCCTCGGCGCGCTGCCCGGCCGTACGGGCCAGCAGCGCCAGTCCGAAGGCGAGGGTCTTGCCGGAGCCGGTGCGGCCGCGGCCGAGGACGTCCCGGCCGGCGAGGGAGTACGGCAGGGTCGCGGCCTGGATCGGGAAGGGCACGGTCACGCCCTGCCGGACGAGCTCGGCCAGCAGGGGCCCGGGCATGTCGAGACCGGCGAAGTCCTCCACGGCGGGAAGCGCGGGAGTGGTCGTCCCGGGCAGCGCGAACTCCCCCTGGACGGCGGGACGACGGCCCTGCCCACCGGAACGGCCCGGCCCGCCGGATCGGCGGCCGTTTGCGTCGGGGCCGGTGCCGTCGTCACGGGTGCGGGCGAGGCGGTCGTTCGTGCGTGTGCGGTTCATTGCGGGACCTTCCTTGAGGCGACACATGTCAAGGAATTCCCGCAGCGACGCTCAGCACGGAGAATTGCAAGAATGGGCCGGTGGAATGCGAAAGTGGATCTGGCCGACGGAGAATCCGTGCGGGCGCAGGCACCGATATGGGTGACGCAAGGCGGACGCAATGTCCGGGTGTCCACCGCGATGAATCCACGAAAGGTCGCGCGCACCCCTTGAGGCACGTCGCGGGCGGTGGTCCTGCGGTTTTCCCGGTCACCGCCCACAGGTGCGGCCTCAACGGGAAACGAAACAGCCGGGGCCCGCACCCCAAAGGATGCGGGCCCCGGCTGCCGAGTGCGCGTAAGCGTCAGGCGAGGACGATGTTCTCGGCCATCGGGCCCTTCTGGCCCTGCGCGATGTCGAAGGTCACCTTCTGGCCCTCGAGCAGCTCGCGGAAGCCCTGCGCGGCGATGTTCGAGTAGTGGGCGAACACGTCGGCGCCGCCACCGTCCTGCTCGATGAAGCCGAAGCCCTTTTCCGCGTTGAACCACTTCACGGTACCAGCAGCCATGTCATTTCTCCTTCGGGGCAGTGCTTCGGGGTCCGCACTGCGCGGACCCCGCGTCGCTGCGATGATCACCCCGCCGGAAAAAGACCGGATACACAAAAGCACTTCCAGCGGCACAGGAGCCGCCCGGAGGCACTTGAAGTTTCGGGAACCACAACTGCAACTGAGATCGACAGTAGCACGCCACAGCGGCCCGAGTACGGTGAAGAATCCCACCTCATTTACTGCGGCAGAAAATCTGTCTGCATGTTCCGTTGAAACCTCGGCCTGCGGGCACAGATATTGATCCAGCCGGAGCGCAACGTTCGCACAGGAGGACGGGAGGAGATTCGGTTCGCCGTGTCCCGGCGATCGGGCCGCTCCCGGGACCGCGGGCGTCCGCCCGGCACGGCAGCGAGACGGCCGCACCTCCCCGGCCCGCGCCCTTCGAGCCAGTGGCCTCGACCAGGGCCCGAACGCCGTCGCCGGCCTTTCCACCCCCTGGAACTGCGCACGGTCCCACCGCTTACAGGTCATGTCGCCGGGCGATGCGTTCGCGGCGGACGCACGTGCGGCCGATTGCCGTGAAGACAAGGAAGCGCTCGGGTCCTCACCCGTGGCGGCCCTCCCGCCCCGGGAGGGCCGCCACGGGAGCCGGGTGCGCGGAGCGGCACGACGGTGAACGACCGGGCGGCCGCAGGCCACCGCCGCGGGCGGCGTTCACCGTGTCACACCGAACGAGGGCGGCCCGCGCCGCATCAGTGCGGAGCGACCGGGCAGCAGATCGACAGTACGGATCGGGACGACCTAGAATCGGCCAGGGGCTAACCTGTTATGTCCATGGTCCTGCTGTTTGTCCATGGCCCTGCCCTCTTAAGCTCTCGAGGTGTGACACAGCGTGCAGGACGTCCGGTTCGATCTGTCGGCCTTCGGTCTCAGTGAAACAGCTCGATGCGGTACTCGCTTGCGAGAGGCCGTCAGCGGTGCGCCCTCACCGGACGCGGCGGCGCAAAGGGTCGCCGACTTCTTCCACGACAGCCTGGTCGCCGGGCGTGACGGACCCGCCTGTGCCGCGGTGGGCGTCTTCCTCGCCGGGTCGCGGAACGCCGCCACCGCGGCACCGGCGGCCGCGGGACTCCCCGGAGAGCACGCACGGCACGTGACCCTGGCCGGATTCCGTGGCCCGGACGTCCGCTGGCCCGGCACCCGGAGCCCCGGTCCGCTGCACATACCGCTGCCCTCCTCCCGCGCCACCCGCGAGACGGGGCCGGTGCGCCGGCTGCTCGAACGCCTGGGGGTGGCGGCCGGGGACGCGGACGGCACGGGGGCGCCGGCGGACGGCCTCGAGGTCGTGCACGTGTCCGGCAGCGGGGTGGACGGCCTGGAAGAACTCCTCCCCGGGCAGGGCGTGCGTTCCGTGCTGGCCTTCGGGGGGATCCTGTCGCCGGGTGAGTGGTTCGCGGTGGTGCTGTTCTCCCGCGTTCCGCTGTCCGCCGAGGTCGCCCCGCTCTTCCGCACCGTCACCGGCAGCACGCGCCTGGCACTGCTGTCCGCCGGCCGGCCGTCGCCCGCCGTGGAGGCGGACGCGGCCCGCACCGCCCTGGAGGACATGGAGAGCCTGGTGGAACAGCGGGCCGCGCACCTGGAGACGGTGGTGGCCGAGCTGCGCTCCGCCACGACGGAGCTGCGCCGGTCCCAGAGGGAACGGGAGCAGCGGGAGCGGGAACTGCGCGAGGAAGCGGCGATCGTCGAGCTGCTGCAGGAGGTCGGCGGCGTCCTGGCCGCGGAGCTCGACCTCGACGCGCTGGTCCAGCACGCGGTCGACGCCGCCACCCGCCTGTCCGGGGCGGCGTTCGGCGCCTTCTTCTACAACGTCCTGGGCGAGACCGGGGAGTCGTACCTGCTCTATGTGATCTCCGGTGTCGACCGGTCGGCCTTCGACAAGTTCCCCATGCCGCGCAACACCCAGGTGTTCGAGCAGACCTTCCGGGGCCTTGGCGTGGTGCGGTCCGACGACATCACCGAGGACCCGCGTTACGGGCACAACGCGCCGCACCACGGCATGCCCGAAGGGCACCTGCCGGTGCGGAGCTACCTGGCCGTCCCCGTGATGTCCCGGGGGGCCGTGCTCGGCGGGTTCTTCTTCGGCCACCCCGAGCGGGGGGTCTTCACCGAACGCCACGAACGCCTGGTCACCGGTGTCGCCGCGCAGACCGCCATCGCGCTGCAGAACGCGCAGACGTACCGCCAGGAACGGGAAGCGGCCGCCGAGCTGCAACGCCACCTGCTGCCGGCGCTGCCGCAGGTCGACGGGATCGCCAGCACGTCACGGTACCTGCCCGCCGCGCGGGATCGCGGCGCCGGCGGCGACTGGGTGGACCTCATACCGCTCCCGGACGGCGAAGTGGCGCTGGTCGTCGGTGACGTGATGGGCAAGGGAGTCAAGGCGGCAGCGGTCATGGGCCAGGTCCGCACGGCCTGCCGGGCCTACGCGCAGCTCGGTCTGGCCCCCACCGACGTGCTGGAACAGCTGAGCGTCCTGGTGGACGACATCGCCCCCGGCTCCATCGCCACCTGCGTGTACGCGGTGCTCGACACCCGCCGGGACCAGTTGCGCGCCGCCGTCGCCGGCCACTTGCCGCCGGTCTGGCGCGACCCGGAGGGCGACGTGCGGTTCCTGGACGGGAAGATCGGACCGCCGCTGGGGGTGGGCAGGCACCGCTATGCGGAGCAGGAGGTCTCCCTGCCGCCCGGATCGCGGCTGCTGCTGTACACCGACGGCCTGGTCGAACGCCGCGGCCGCCCCATCGACGACGGGCTGCGGCAGTTGCGGGAGCTGCTGGCCGGGCCCGTGGGCGAGATCGAGGCGGACTGCGACTCCTGGCTGGAGACCTTGGCCGGCGGTCAGCACGACGACGACATCGCCATGCTGTACCTGCACCGGCCCGAGGACACGTCGCACCAGGTGGCGGTCGCCCGCGACTACGCCCCGGTCTCCAGCGCGGTCCCCGACGCCCGTGACCTGGTGTCCAAGGCCATGCACGAGTGGGGCCTGCGCCATCTGGCGAACGACATGATGCTGATAGCGGACGAGATGGTCGCCAACGCCGTCCGCCACGCCAGGACCCCGCTGCGCGTGGAGCTGCGGCGCGCCGGTGAGCGCGTCGTCCTGGAGGTCACGGACAGCAGCCCCGAGGAGCCCCGCCTGATCGTTTCCCACCCCGGGGAGTTCGGGCACCGGGGCATATTCCTGGTCGACGCCATCGCGACACGATGGGGTACCCGCTGGATCGACGGAGGGAAAGTGGTGTGGGCGGAGGTCAAGACCTCGTGACGACGTATCCCGGCCGGTGCCCCGCCCGGCACCGGGACAGCCAGCCGACCCGTTCGCCCCGGACACAGGAGAGCCGCCCCTGATGATCCCCTCCCCCGGCTCCGAGGCGCGCGAGCCCGCCGACAGCTCACCCCCGACCGGCGGCTCCGACGGCCTGCTCCCCACCGGCCCGACGCTGACCCTCGCATCGCACCGCGGTCCACGGCACGCGATCGTCACCGTGGACGGCCCCATCGACTACCACACCGCGCCCCAGTTGCTGGGGCATCTGACCGCCACGGAGATACAGGACGTCCCGCTGCTGATCCTGGACCTCACCCGGGTGGAGTTCTGCGACTCCAGCGCGCTGGGGGCCTTCGTCGACATACACCGCCGGCGGTCGGACGCGGGGCACCGGTTCGCGTTGACCGGGGTCCGGCCGGAGGTCAGACGCATCCTCGAACTCACCCGTCTCACCTCCGTCCTGGCGCTGCACGAGACGGCGGAGGACGTGCTCACCGGGGACTGACCCCCGCACCCGCCGGCCGCCCGTCCGCCGAGCCCGGCCCGTGATCCGGTCCACCGCGCGGGCGGCGGTTCCGGCGGAGGCCCTGTCGCGTCACGGACACCCGTGCCCCCTCCACCCTCGTGCCGGAGGTTCGCCTTCGTGCCGGAGGACGAGGAGGTCCAGGGGGTCCGGAGGAACCGGTGTCCCGGTTCCCGGGCGCCTGCGCGTCCAACATGCGCGGGGTCCTGCCGGCATGCGGCAGGACCCCGCGCGGTGAGGCTCCGGGCCCGGCGCCCGCGCCGCCCCCCAGGGCGACGCGGCGACGGCCGTCAGGTGGTGCTGAGCATGCCCTCGCGCAGACGCGCCAGGAGGCGGGAGAGCAGCCGGGAGACGTGCATCTGGGAGACGCCGAGGCGTTCGCCGATCTGCGCCTGCGTGAGCTCCTCCACGAACCGCCAGTGAATGATCTTGCGGTCGCGCTCGTCCAGTTCGTCGATCATCGGAGCGAGGGCGTGGAAGTCCTCGACCAGGCCGAGAGCCGCGTCCTCGTCACCGATGAAGTCCGCCAGCGCGGCCTCGCCGTCCTCGCTGCCGTTGATCGCCGCGTCCAGCGAGGCGGACCGGTAGCCGTTGGAGGCCAGCTGGGCCTCGACGACCTCGTCCTCCGGCAGGCACATCAGCTCGGACAGCTCCTTGACCGTCGGCGTCCGGCCCAGCCGGGTGCGCAGTTCCTCGTTGGCACGGGCCAGCTGGACACGGGCTTCCTGAAGGCGGCGCGGAACGTGCACGGCCCAGGAGGTGTCACGGAAGAACCGCTTGATCTCCCCCACGATGTACGGCACCGCGAAGGAGGTGAACTCGACCTCGCGGGTCAGCTCGAACCGGTCGATGGCCTTGATCAGACCGATCATGCCGACCTGGACGATGTCCTCCATCTCCTCCGGCCCGCGGCTGCGGAACCGGCCGGCCGCGAAGCGGACGAGGGACATGTTCATCTCGATCAGCGTGTTCCGCGCGTACTGGTACTCGGGCGTGCCCTCCTCCAGCACCGCCAGCTGATCGAAGAACACCTTCGACAGCTCCCGCGCGTCCTTCGGCGCGACCTTGGAGGGGTCCGCGACCTCCGGAACGTCCACCGTCCGTCCAGCGGCCTGCACGGTCGTCGTCATCATGCGCCCCTCCCTTTCGATCGCCTCATCCTCGCCGGCCCAGTGTCCGGCAAGCAGGCGCCTACCCCGGTCACCGGCCGGCATTCCGGAAAACTTCCGTCAGTCTCCGGTCGGCTCCCCGTGGCTCCGTACGACCTCCTTCACCTTGGCGACCGCGAAGCCCCAGCCCTGCTCGACGGTCGGCTTGGCCGGGACGGCGACCTCGTCGGGGTTGGTCAGGACGTCGAGCAGGACCGGGCCCGGAGTGCGGAAGGCGCGCCGCACCGCGTCGTCCAGCTCGGCCGGGTCGGTCACGCGGATGCCGGTGATGCCCATGGCCTCGGCCACGGCGGCGAAGTCGGGGTTGTCGAGCACGGTGCCGAACTCGGGCAGACCGGACTGCTCCTGTTCGAGTTTCACCATGCCCAGCCGGCGGTTGTCGAAGACGACGAGCTTGACGGGGAGGCGGTACGTCTTCAGGGTCATCAGATCGCCGAGGAGCATGCTCAGTCCGCCGTCGCCGCAGAAGGCCACGACCTGGCGCTCGCGGTCCAGGCACTGGGCGCCCAGTGCCTGGGGCATGGCGTTGGCCATCGAGCCGAGGTTGTAGGAGCCGATGAGGCGTCGCTCGCCGCGCATCTCCACGAAGCGGGAGAGCCACACCGTGGCCATGCCCGTGTCGGAGGTGAAGACGGCGTCGTCGGCCGCGATCCGGTCGACGGCGGCGGCCAGCGCCTCGGGGCGGATGTCGTGGGCGCGGTTGTCCAGCGCGGAACGGATGCGGCCCACGACGCCCTCGTCGTGCGACGGGTCGGCGAGCCGGGCCTGACTCGTGCGCCACCGGTCGAAGCGGTCGCGGGCCTTCTCCAGGTGGGAGCGGTCGCGCGCGCCCCCGGATCCGGCGGTCGCGGCGGGGAGGGCGGCCAGGAGGTCCCGTACGGTGGCGCCGGTGTCCCCCACCAGCCCGACGTCGACCGGGACCCGGCGCCCGATGTGGGTGGCCTCGGTGTCCACCTGGATCACGGTCCGGCCCTCGGGATACCAGTCCCGGTAGGGGAAGTCCGTGCCGAGCAGCACGAGGGTGTCCGCGTCCTGGAGGGCCTGCGCGGCGGCGGGGTTGCCGATCAGTCCCGTCTGGCCGACCTGGAAGGGGTTGCCGTCGCCCTCGAACCCCGCCTTGGCCTTCAAGGTGAGCACCATCGGCGCGGCCAGGCGGTCGGCGAGGGCGAGGACGTCCTCGCGAGCGGCGCGGGCGCCCTCGCCGACGAGCAGGGTGACCCGTTCGGAGCGGTCGAGGAGTTCCGCGGCGCGGCGGACGGCCGGTCCGTCGGGCCGGCTCACCGGAGCGTTCAGGGAGAACCGGGCCGGCCGGTCACCGGTCAGTTCCCGCTCCCCCAGGTCGCCCGGCACGGTGAGGACGGCGACGCCCTTGCGGCCCAGTGCGTGGCGCACCGCCGTCTCCAGCATCTGCGGGAGCTGGTCGGGGGAGGTGATGGTCGCGCGGAAGGCGGCCACGTCGCTGAAGAGGGCGTCGTTGTCGACTTCCTGGAAGTAGTCGCTGCCGAGTTCGGCGAGCGGTACCTGGCCGGCGATGGCCAGGACCGGGGCGTGGCTCTTGGCCGCGTCGTACAGCCCGTTGAGGAGGTGGACGGAACCGGGCCCGACCGTGCCCATGCACACGCCGAGGGTGCCGGTGAGCTGCGACTGGGCGCTCGCGGCGAACGCCGCCGCCTCCTCGTGCCGGCAGCCCACCCATTCGAGGCCCTCGGTGGTGCGGATGGCGTCCGTCAGGGGGTTGAGGGCGTCTCCCACGACGCCGAACACCTGACGCACGCCGAGTTCCCTCAGCGCGTCGACGATGACGCGGGCAACGGTACGGGACACGTGAATCCTCCAGGTCGGGCGGTGAAGCGGTCGGGGTGGGCGGCCTGCCGGCCTCCCGGAAGGCGGGTGACCGTCCTGGCGCGAGCCACTCGTACGGTTCCTCGCGGGAGCGCGCGGTGCGGAGGGCGACGCGCCGGCGGAGCGTGTGCGGACGCGGCCGGGTGGAACCGGTGACACGCATGGGCGTGAGCGGAGGGGCCGCGAACCACCGGTGCGGCGGGACCCCGACCGCCGCGGCCACGCCGCCCCACGGCGGTCACCAGGACCGGGACGGCCCTTCCCCTGCGTGTCACACCTGGCGCATTGCCGGGTTGCCGCCGGCCATGCGTGACGGCGGGGAACCGGACGTCCCGGTCGCCGGGCCACCGGACCGGCCGCACGCCGGACCGCGGACCCGGATGCCGGTCACGGGCCGGTCGGCTCGCCGGGAAGGGGGGAGCCGCGAGCCGACCCGCCTCGACCGCGCGCCCTGCGGATCGTCGTGCTCGCTGTGATCGTTCCTCACCCTACCGTCGGTGATCCCGTGGTGACGGAAGATCGGTCAGGGCAGTGGCGGAAGCCGGCCCGGTGACGCGGAGGATGCCGGGCGGCCCGGCTCCTCCTCAACGGTCCCGGGTCCGCGGTGTTCGGTGAACCACCCGCAAGAAGCCTGCCGTCCCGGTACAGGTCCTCATGGAGGGGCGGCCAGATCACGACGAGGGCAGCCACGCCTGCAGCCGTCGGCAAGTCCTTGACCACTCCCCCACCCGGGAAGAGAAACGACCCGGAGGTGAACCCGCAGCCACCGCGAGCTCGTCGGCTCCCGTCGGCAGCCGGGTTCTGAGCGGCTCGGCGGCGGCACCCGCCTCGTCGGGCTGCGGCGCGTCCGCGAGGAACCGGGCGCCGACGATCACCCGCGGAGGCGTCACCGGGGTCCGGCCGGGCAAGATCGCCCCACCAGAAGGGGACACGGCCACCAGGAGGGGGACTTCTGCAGCAGTACGGGGACACACCGGCCCACGACGATGCGGTGCCAGCGGTCGACGAGTCGCTCTTTCTTCGGCCGGTCCTGTGCCGGCACTCCCTTGCGCCCCAGTGCCGCGAGCAGCGTCCCGACGCGTCTTTCGGCCGCGCCGCGCCGGATGTGTCGCCTGCCGGGCAGCCGGTACACCCCGCCGCCCCACACACGGGTGCGGGTCTGCCACGGCACGGCGATCCACACCGTCTCGAAAGAAGTCCACCAGCCCCAGAGGAAGGCGACGTTCCTGAATTCCGTGCCTGTCATGAAGCTCAGGTGGCAGACGCCGCTGGCAGGCAGGCCAGGGCTACTTCGCATCAGACCGTCTTGGTGTAAGGGGCGTCGCGGGCCGTTCCCCAGTGTGTGCAGAGGGCGTCCACGAGCAGCAGCCCTCGGCCGGAGTCCGGATCGGCTGACGGCGCGGGGAGAGCACCGGGCACGGGCGTCCGTGACCTCGATGCGGACGGCGGGGTCCTCCGGGCGGAGGGTGAGGTGCAAGCGGAAGTTGCGGCCGCGGACTCCGCCGTGCCGGACCGCGTTCGCGGCGAGTTCGGCGACGAGGAGGGTGACGGTGCGGTTGCCTTCGCCGTCGTAGGGCCAGCCCCAGCCGTGGAGGCGCTCGGCCTCTCCTCGTGCGGGAGTGGGAAGACCACACCGTCGCCCCGGCACCCCAGGTCGGACGGTGCCCCTCTTGCCGAACCGGCCGGCCCTCCCCCGGCCGAAGGCCGGGGCCCTCACCGCGGTGGCGAGTTCGCCACGGTGGCGGGATCCGCCACGAGGACGGATCCCGCCACCGGTTGTTCGCCGGACGGAGGTCAGCCGCTGACCGTGATGTTCGAGCTCCCGCTGCTCTGGTAACCCTCGGTGGCCATGATCATGTAGTACCTGAACTGGCCCATGTTCATGCCCGCGCGCGCCCAGGCGTCGAAGTGGTTGCCGGTGGTGATGGTGCCGGAGCCACTGGTCACCTTCGACTGCCGGACGCTCCAGTACTGGTCGAAGGTGCGGGTGCCCTCGACGGAGGGGGCGTTGTACCGCGTCGTCTTGTAGATGTCGTACGTGCCGCCGTCGCTGTAGACGGTGCCCCTGTACTCGCCGGTGGGCCGGTAGCTGCCCCAGTTGTCGACGATGTAGTACTCCACCAGCGGGTTCGACGTCCAGCCGTAGAGGCAGCCGTAGCCGTTGCCCGACGGGTTGAAGTAGCCGGTGTAGCGGACCGTCCTGCGCCCGCCGGTGCTCCAGCCCTTGCCGGCGACGAAGTTGCCGCAGTTGGTCCACCGGGTGCTGTAACTGCCGCCGCCGTTGAGCGTCATGGAGACGGAGCCGCCGCCGTCGGTCCAGAACGAGTAGTACATGCCGTCGTAACCGGTCTGGTTGGTGGTGATGGTGGTGGCGGCGTGGGCGGTGCCGGGCAACAGCAGCCCGGACGCGGTGGCGAGCGCGACCGTGCCGGCGCCGCCGAGGAAGCCTCGTCGGCTCAAGCCGCCGAAGGGAGCGGGGTTCTGCTGGATCTGGTCCTGCTGCGTGCCGTCCTGCTGCATGCGTCCTCCCGATGAAGGCTGGTGGGGGGGCGGCCGGTTTCTGCCGCCTGCGGCCTTGCAAGGAACACGGCGGGAATCGCCCGTCGTCGCGCCGCAACGACCGGCCGCCGTCCCCGGTCACATGACGCGAGGGGAACGACGGCCTCCTGTCGTTCGGTGCCACAGTTTTCGTAGAGCGCCATGACCCTGTCAATACTTTCGGCAACCTTTCGGAAACACTTCCCTCACCGAAGGGGTCTCGGCGAATACATCTTCGCTGGTCAAGCCATCTATGACGCGAACCGTTGCGAGGGATGGAGTGAGGCAAGGGAAGGAGGCACCGCAAGCATGTGTGCGACATTCGAAACTTTCGATCGGGTGTGGACGCGATTGTGGCGGCCCACCGGGAACGACTGCGCACGAACAGCCCGGCATGAGTCACCGCGTACGACGCGGCGACATCCGCGACCGCCGCCTGCGTCGAGGTGCGGTGCCGCACCCGGACCCCCGAATCCCTCAGCCCCGCCCTGACGGACCTCCGGCTCCCTCGACTGCGGGGCGGCTACCGGGACGAGCGGGCACACCACCCGCCGCCGGCCTCAGCGGACCGGCCGGGACAGTGCCATCCCTTCCACCGCGACCTGCCCCACCCCCTCACGGGGCTCCCGGCGCGCGTTCCACCGCACGGTCCGGCTACGCGGCCCGCACGCCGTCGACCCCTTCGAAAGACGGTTCACGAAACGCTTCCCACATCCGGAGGTCAGCGGCGGCACCGCCTTCCTCCACTCCCCCACACGCATGCGCCGGCTCCCCGACACAACCGGCCGCGCCACCGGATACACCCCTCGCCCCTGCTGCAGGGCGGTCGCTTCCGCGGTGGCCCGGTTGACGCCGGAGATGGTGCCGAGCACGTTGCGGCGCAGCAACGGCCACGGCACGGGCGGCACCGACGAGGCCGCCGGCATCCCCCGCCCCCTCCCGGCGGTAAGCGCGCGACTCCGGCGGGCGACCGGGGTCGCCCGCCGGAACGCCGCGCCTTCTCGGCCCGGGCGCGAGGTCACTGACAGCCCGTCAGACGCCCGCCAGGCCGGAGCGGACCTGGGGCGCGCCGCGGACCAGGATCGAGTACGACGGCTGCCCGGTCGCGAACCGCTCCGAGCGGCGCTCCCGCGAGTCCGCACCGGGAGGCGGGAGGAACCCCGGCCGCCGCGCGGCCGGGGTTCCTCGAGGCGGTGGTGTCGGTCAGCAGGTGGAACCGGCCCCGCCGTGAACCACTCGCCCACACGCCCGCGGACCACACCACCTCACGGTCACCGTGGATCGGGAAGGTCAGCGCTGCAGGGTGAGGACGCCCGGCCGCCACGGCAGTCGGTTGTACTCGCCGCCCGCGTTGGGGTCCTTGCCCTGGTAGAGGAACTGCAGGTTACAGGGGTCGATGGTCATGGTCTGGTCGGGGTTGTTGCGGACCAGGTCACCGTGGCTGATGTCGTTGGTCCAGGTGGCGCCGCTGTTGGCCTTGCCCGCGAAGGGGTTGCTCTCGCTGGCGGCCTGCGGGGTCCACGACCCGTTCAGGCTGGAGGCCGTGAAGGAGCGGAAGTAGCGCCCGTTCGCGCCCATCGCCTCGACGATCATGAGGTACTGGTTCTGGCCCTGGACCTTGTAGACCTGTACGCCCTCGAAGAGGTTGGCCTTCGTATCGCTCATGATCGTCGTGTACGACGAGCCGAAATTGCCCGGGAAGTTCCCGATCGGCATGCTCGCCCGGTAGATCTTGCCGTTGTCACCGGCGAAGAACAGGTACATGTTCCGGTCGTCGGCGATCAGGGTCTGGTCGATCGGGCCGGTGTCGGAGTCGGAGATGCTCCCGGTGAACAGCGGCTGCGGGGAGGACCAGCCGTTGGGGTTGGTGGGGTCGCTCGACGTGCGGTAGATGAAGGGCCACGCACCCCACTGGTACGCCAGCACCCAGATCTTCTTGGGCGCGAAGTAGAACAGCGTGGGCGCCACCGCGGCCTGGTTCATCCCGGTCTGGCCGGCCGACGCCATGTCCGACCAGTTCTTGAAGGGGCTGAACATCATCGAGCCGTACGACGATCCCGAGAAGTTCGACGCGTAGACCAGGTGCCTGCCGTTGTGCGTCACGGTGGTGAAGTCCTTCACCGCGTCCCACCCGTTCGCCGGCTGCGCCAGCACACCCGTCGAGGACCACCGGTACCTCGACGGAAGAGAACACGTGCCGCCCGTCGACGGCGTCCCGGTCAGACCGGTCCACTTCTGGTTGCTGCCGCCGTTGCACGTCCACAGCTGCACCGCCGTGCCGTTGGCCGTGCCGGCGCCCGCGGCCTCCAGGCACAGCCCGGACTCCACGCCGACGACCGTGCCGTCGGAATGTACCCGCCACTGCTGGTTCGCACCGCCGGAACAGGACCAGATCTGCACCCGGGTACCGGCCGTGGTCGCGTGGCCCGGAACATCCAGGCACTTGTTGCCGTACACGGTCAGCTGGTTGGCGTCCGTCAACGTCCACTGCTGGTTGGTTCCGTTCCAGCAGTCGTAGATCTGCAGGTACGTGCCGTCGGTCTGGACGGCGCCCGGCACATCGAGGCACCGGCCCGAACCTGCACCGCGCAAGGCGCCACTGGTGGCCGCCTGAGCCGGAGTGGTGGCGACGAGCAGCGCCGCCAACGCGGCCAGGGCCGCGACCACGGCGGCGAGCACCGCAGACGGATGCCTGCGGCTCAAACTTCCTCTGTGCATGGGGACTTCCTCAACCTTGAGTGAGCGGTTCCGGCCGGCCTCGTCAGAGGGTGTCCGGACTGTCGGTGCGGTGCGGTGTGCGGCGGCCCGAGAGCGCGACGGCAGATTGGCGGGTCCATGACATACGTATGGGTACGGGCCCTTGCGGTCTGCGCTCGGGCGGCGTCACGGGAATTTGTCCTGCTGTGTGATGGAGCGACCAGATGCGTTCGTTATATCGAACAGAGGCCGAAGTATCGAGCACCCAGAATGATAGGGAGCCGGTGAACGGCGTCAATACCTTTCGCATGTGTCGCCATCGACGTCGAAACATTTGCGGGAATCCACGCGCGAAACGTCGCACGTCACACCGGCAAACGGCCGAGCTTCGCACACTTGGCGCCGGAGCGGAGGCGGCCACAGCCGCCCTGCCCGCGACCACGAGACCCGGCCGGCAGGTCGAGTGACTCACCGCGGTCGCCGATCCGTCCACAAACAGCCCCTCACGACTCGCCCATGGCGGAGCCGAGGGGTGCCGTTCGGCCCACCGGGATTCCGAAGGTTTCGAACAAGGGACAGAAACTTTTCCTGTAGAAGTGTTGACGGCGCATCGTCAACACCTCAATCATTCCTGTCGGAGAAACCGGCCCCAGCTCGATCTTTCGAACCGCACCGGCCTTGGGCCATCCGTGCCGCACGGCAGAACCACGCACGACCGCACCACGGACCCGCGCACCAAAGCACCCGCGTCACCCCGTTTCGTCCCGGTGAGGTTCGCACCAGGGGTGATCCCGTGCCGCCCGGGCTCCGGCCCGTCCCGTCCGCCTGCCGAAGCGGAGCGGACGACGCACCCCCCTGCGCTTCGGCCCTTCCGTGATTTCCACCTTGGAGGCACAGTCATGGGCTCGTACGCCCTTCCCAGACCCGTTGTCCGCCGGAGGATCCGCGGCCTGCTGTTGGCGCTGGTCGTCGGCGTCCTCGGTGTGGTCACCGCACTGGTCGCGCCGCCGGGAGCACACGCCGCCGAGAGCACGCTCGGCGCCGCGGCGGCGCAGAGCGGCCGCTACTTCGGCACCGCCATCGCCTCGGGCAGGCTGAGCGACTCGACGTACACGACGATCGCGAACCGTGAGTTCAACTCGGTGACGGCCGAGAACGAGATGAAGATCGACGCCACCGAACCGCAGCGGGGCCAGTTCAACTTCACCGCCGCCGACCGCGTCTACAACTGGGCGGTGCAGAACGGCAAGCAGGTGCGCGGCCACACCCTGGCCTGGCACTCCCAGCAGCCCGGCTGGATGCAGAGCCTCAGCGGCAGCCAACTGCGCCAGGCGATGATCGACCACATCAACGGCGTGATGGCCCACTACAAGGGCAAGATCGCCCAGTGGGACGTCGTGAACGAGGCCTTCGCCGACGGCAGTTCGGGCGCCCGGCGCGACTCCAACCTGCAGCGCACCGGCAACGACTGGATCGAGGTCGCCTTCCGCACCGCGCGCGCCGCCGACCCGGCGGCCAAGCTCTGCTACAACGACTACAACGTCGAGAACTGGACCTGGGCCAAGACCCAGGCCATGTACGCCATGGTCCGGGACTTCAAGCAGCGCGGCGTGCCGATCGACTGCGTCGGCTTCCAGGCGCACTTCAACAGCGGCAGCCCCTACAACAGCAACTTCCGTACCACCCTGCAGAACTTCGCCGCCCTCGGCGTCGACGTGGCCATCACCGAACTCGACATCCAGGGCGCCCCGGCCTCGACCTACGCCAGCGTGGTCAACGACTGCCTGGCCGTCCCGCGCTGCCTCGGCATCACCGTCTGGGGGGTCCGCGACACCGACTCCTGGCGGTCCGGGGACACGCCGCTGCTGTTCAACGGCGACGGCAGCAAGAAGCCCGCCTACACCGCCGTCCTCAACGCGCTCAACGGCGGCTCCACCACGCCCCCCGCGGATTCCGGACAGATCAAGGGCGTCGGTTCGGGCCGCTGCCTGGACGTGCCCGGCACCAGCACCGCTGATGGCACCCAGCTCCAACTGTGGGACTGCCACAGCGGCACCAACCAGCAGTGGACGTACACCAACGCCGGCGAGCTCAGGGTCTACGGCAACAAGTGCCTGGACGCCGCCGGCACCGGCAACGGCGCCAAGGTCCAGATCTACAGCTGCTGGGGCGGCGACAACCAGAAATGGCGCCTCAACTCCGACGGATCCATCGTCGGCGTCCAATCCGGCCTCTGCCTCGACACCGTCGCGGGCGGCACCGCCAACGGAACCCTGATCCAGCTCTACTCCTGCTCGAACGGCAGCAACCAACGCTGGACCCGCACCTGACGGGACCTGCCACAAACCAGACATCGCCGATGGTCCCGGGTCGCCGCCCTGGTGGCGGCGACCCTCGCAATCGGCATGTTCGCCGCGATGGATCCGGCGCCCGCCGAGGCGGCGACGGTGGACACCCATGCCTGGTACGTCCTGGTCGATCGCGACAACGGCAAGGCACCGGAGACCTCCGGCGCGCCCACCACCGACGGCGCGCGGGTCAGCCGGTGTACGTGCGACTCGGCAACCCCCGACGCCTCACTCGGCCTCGGCATCGACGAGGCGCCCGGCCAGGGCCGACAACCGACCGGGCGAGCGTCACGACGCCCCCGTCACATCAGCGGCCGGCGAGCGTCGAGACGTTCCCGGCCGCCTTCCGTAAAGGTGGGACGGAGCGCTCCCGCCCCGTGCCCGTGCGCGAAGCCGTGGATGAGACACGTGGCGGGAACTGCGGCACGCTCCACGCGGTGGACTCCCGGGAACAGATGGACTCGACTCGCCGTCGATCGTCCCCGCCCACGCGACAACAGGTCGGGCGCCCTTGCCGCAGGCTCCAGAATCGCCACGCACTCCACGTGGTGCGTCATCGGAAGGATGTCCCGGCAGGATGGATCCCGCATAACGCCAGGTCAGGAGCCGTTTTCTACTCCGCCGAAGGGCCCTTCGTGCGCACGGGGCGTCAAGCGGGCGTCACGCCCAAGGGCCACGTCCTGGTCGGTCGTTGCCGGGATCTCAGAACCCCTGCCGGTACGGCCGGCCGCTCGGTCTCCACGGCCAGCGGCCAGACCGCCCGATGAGTGAAGCGGTCAGTTGCCGGGGTTCTTCTTCGAGCGCCGAGGGGCGGCGGCCTGGGTGGGGCGAGCACCGGCCTCGGTCTGCTGGGCGTACACGGCGTTCGTCACGAGCTCGCGCGCGTATGCGGCGTCCAGTCGGCCAGGGCGGAAGAGGATGCGGTACATGATCGGCGCCACGACACGGTCGATCAGCAGTTCCGTCCCGGGCACCGGCTCCCCCCGCTGCACCGCACGGGCCAGCATGACGTCGATCTGCTCCGCGGCATACGCCGAACACTGACCGGCATTGGTCCCGTCGGGGCCGCCGAGCAGGGCGTCCCGGATGTAGGCGCGCCCGGACGGCGAGGCCATCTCGTCGACGAACTGTTCCGCCCATGCCTCGAGATCGGCCCGCAGGCTTCCGAGATCGGCCGGATCCGTTTCCGGGCGCAGTCGTTCGACGGCCACGTCTGACAGGAGCTCCTGCAGGTCGCCCCAACGACGGTAGATCGTGGAGGGGGTCACGCCCGCCCGAGTGGCCACCATCGGGACCGTGAGCGCGTCGCGGCCCACCTCCTCCACGAGTTCACGTACCGCCGCATGGACGGACTCCTGTACGCGTGCGCTGCGCCCGCCGGGGCGGACCATGGGCCTGGGACTCATGCGATCCACCTTAATGCGATTTTGTTGCTTCTAGGCGGCGGCCGGCACCGGCGACCCGCGGGGCTGCGCATCCGGGCGCCCCAGCACGGCGGACGCCCCTGCAGCGACGCGACCGCATGCCGGCCGAAACGTCCGCCTTCCCTCAGGCAGCGAGGGGAGCAAGCCGCCCCGCGCCGGCCGCCGACTCCTCGTAGACCCGGCCCACACGGAGCACCGTCGCGTCGTGGAAGGGGCGCGCCATCAGCTGCATACCGATCGGCAGTCCGGCGCGGTCGTGACCGACCGGCAGGGTGAGGGCCGGGACGCCGGTGATGTTGGCTGGGGCACAGAGGCGGACGTAGCTGTCCGACACGGCCTCGGTCGTGCCATCGGCCCACTCGACGGCTTCCTGCCCCGCCTCGGCGGCGGTCATCGGCACCGTCGGCGCGGCGAGGACGTCGATTCCGTCGAACATGCGAGCCCAGGCGTCCCGCATCATGGTGCGGGCCCGCTGGGCGCGGAGGTAGTCGCCCGCAGAGGTGAGCTCGCCGGCCTCCAGCAGGATGCGAACGTCCGCCGCGTACAGGTCGGGGGTGGCCCGCAGCGACCGCTCGTGGTAGGCGGTGGCCTCGGGAACCATCAGCCCCCACTGGACGGCCTGGATGTAACGCGCCATCGGGATCTCGACGTCGACGAGCTCCGCCCCCAGCTCCGCCAGCCGCTCGATCGCGCCACGTACGGACTCCTCGACCTCGGGCGCGACCCGGTCGAAGTAGTGGTTCCGCGGTACGCCGACCCTCAGTCCTCGCAGGTCGTCTCCCGGGAAGCGGTCCGGCATCGGGCCGGACACGCTCGCCGGGTCGCGCGGGTCGTGGCCGGCGGTCGCCGACAGCACCAGCGCGGCGTCCTGGACGGTGCGGGTGAGAGGGCCCACGTGGTCCAGGGACCAGGACAGCGAGGTCACGCCTGTGCGTGGGACCAGGCCGTAGGTCGGCTTGAGGCCCACCACGCCGTTCAGGGCCGCGGGGACCCGGATGGAACCGCCCGTGTCCGTGCCCATGGCGAACGTCGCCCCGCCGGCGGCGACAGCCACCGCCGAGCCGCCGCTCGACCCGCCCGCGACCCGGCTGTGGTCCCAGGCGTTCTTCGTCTGCGGAGTGGTCAGGCCGTAGGCGAACTCGTGCGTGTGCGTCTTGCCCAGGAGGACGGCCCCGGCGGCGCCGAGCCGTTCGGCCACCCGGCTGTCGCGTTCCGCCACGTGCCCTGCCCGGACGTGCGAGCTCGCCGTGGTGGGTATCCCCTCCGCGTCGATCAGATCCTTGAGCGCCATGGGGATCCCGTGCAGCGGCCCGCGCGGTCCGCTTCCGGAGATCTCCCGTTCGGCGCGGACCGCTGCGGCCAGGGCCGCGTCGGCGGCGACGGTGACGTAGGCGCCCAGCCGTCCCTCGACGGCGGCAATACGGGCGAGCACCGATTCGGTGAGTTCGACGGGGGACAGCTCCCGTGTGCGCACCGCACGGGAGGCTTCGGTCAGCGACAGCTCAAACGGTTGCATCGGCGTCCCCCTGTCCGGCTCGGTAGGAGGACGCGGGAGGGATCTCGCCGAAATCGAGCTCGCGCAACGTGCTGATCACGGAGTGGATGTAGTTGGCCGTCATGGCCACTCCTTCATGTCGGCCGTCCTCGAGGGGGAGCCCCGCCCGCAGCGCCCCTCGGGCTGCCTCTTGGGGGGTGAGTTCGCTGGCCATGGCTTCCTTCCGGATCTGTGCGGCGCGACGGGCCGGGGCTGATGCAGGACCTCCGGCCGCCGTAAACGCGAATTATTTGCTTTAGTCGATCGTAGGACCTACGGTGCCTTAAAGCAAACCAATCGCTTTTAGCACGGGAAGGACCCTCATGCAGAGCGTCCCCGCGGGCCCCGCGCCTCCCCGCACCTCCCCATCCGGGCGCCTGCCGTTCGCATTGCACGCCTCGATCCTGATCGCGCTGCTCGCCGCATCCAGCGCGCCGGCCCCGCTGTACCCCCACTACCAGGCTCGGTGGCAGTTGTCGTCCCTCGACATCACCGTGGTCTTCAGCGCCTACGCTCTGGCGCTCCTGATCGCACTGCTGACGACCGGGACCCTTTCCGACCATGTCGGACGCCGCCCCGTGCTCCTGGGCGCGCTCGCGGTCCAGATCGCCTCCATGGCACTGTTCGCGACGGCCGGCGGCCTGACCACCCTGATCGGCGCCCGCGTGCTGCAGGGCATCGCGACCGGCGCGGCGACCAGCGCGGCAGGTGCGGCTCTCCTCGACCTGGAAGACCCCGCCCGGCCGGGTCGCCCCGCTCTGGCCAACAGCATCGCGCCGGTGACGGGCATGGCGGCCGGCGTCCTGGCAGCCACCCTCATGGTGCGCTTCGCCCCCGTTCCGACGATCACGGTGTACGCGGCCCTGATCGCCGTGTTCGCCGCGCAGGCCATCGCCCTTGTCTCGACGCCCGAGACCGTCCGCCGCCGTCCCGGAGCACTGCGCTCGATGCGGCCCCACCTGGCGCTGCCGTCGGCGGCCGCCCACGCTCTCCTGCTCAACGGCGCCGGCGTCGTCGCCGTCTGGGCACTCGGCGGCTTCTACTCGTCCCTGGGACCGGGCTTCACACGGCTCATCTCCCCCGGCGGACCCGAATACGCCGGCGGCATGGTCTTCTTCACGCTGACGGCCGTCGCCGCCCCGACGGTGTACTTCACGCGCAGGATGCGTGCCGACGTCTCCGCTCTTCTCGGGAGCTGCGCGGTGATCCCGGCGGCCGTCCTGACCCTGGGTGCCCTCCATATCGCCGGCCCCGTACTTCTCTTCGCCGGGGCGGCGCTGGCCGGGTTCGGCTTCGGAGCCGTCTCCCAGGGTGCGCTGCGCGCGGTCGTCGACTCGGTCCCGGCCCGGGAGAAGGGCGGCACGCTCGCCTCCTCTCACGTACTCAGCTACCTGGCGATGAGTCTGCCCGCCATCGGCGCCGGCGCCCTCACCGCCGGCTTCGGGCTGCGTGCGGCAGCACTGGCCTATGCCGGCTGCGTGGCCGTACTGGCGACCGTCGCAGTCGCGACGCTGACCGCGCCGCTGCGCAGTCGGCGCCGGACACCGTCCCCGGACACCCGCTCCCGCCCGGCGACGAGCAACTGCACATCCGTCTCACCCGACACACCCGCTCCCGACATCTCCGTCCTCGCGACCCGTAACAGGTAAGGAAAGTCGCCGTGCCCACCTCATCACAAACGACCGAGTCCCCCACTCCCCCCGCCTCTTCCTGGACGGTGGGCAGCCACACCGTACGACGCATCGACGAAGTGGTCCTGCCCGCCCAGACCGGTCCGTGGCTGCTGCCGGGGGCAACCACCGACCTCGTGAGCCGGACTCCCTGGCTGAACCCCGAATTCGCCGACGAACAAGGCGTCCTGCGCCTGGCGAGCCACAGCTTCGCCGTCGAGGTGGACGGCATGCGGGTGCTGGTGGACACCGGCATCGGAAACGGGAAGCAGCGCGCCAACCCCGCCTGGCACAACCTGAACAGCGACTACGAAGCACGGCTACGGGCGGTGGACTTCGCGCCGGAGAGCGTTGACCTCGTGGTCCTGACCCACCTCCACGCCGACCACGTGGGGTGGAACACGCGTGCCGAGGGCGACGCCTGGGTGCCCACCTTCCCGAACGCGCGCTATCTCACCTCACGCACCGAGTGGGACTACTGGGCGGGTGTCGACATGGAGGAGGCGCGTCGGCAGATGTTCCGGGACTCGGTCCATCCCGTCCGGGAAGCAGGTCTGCTCGACCTCATCGATGTCGCGGACGAGGGCACGGACGTCGCGCCGGGCATCCGTCTGCTGCCCACTCCCGGCCACACCCCGGGGCAGGTAGCGGTGGAACTGAGCAGCCGTGGCGAGACCGCGTTGGTCACCGGCGACAGCATCCACCACCCGGTCCAGATGGCGCATCCGGAGCTCTGCAGCTGTGTGGACGTCGCTCCCGAACTCGCGGCCAGGACCCGGAACCAGATGCTCGGCTCACTGGCCGGTACGTCAACTCTCCTGCTCGGGAGCCACTTCCCGCCGCCGACCGCCGGACACGTGCTGCGCGAGGACGGCGGGTACCGACTGGTCCCGGCTCCCTCAGCAATAACGCCCATCGGCGGCTGAAGCGGATCGGAGCACCCGGGACGTGCCGCGCACCGAGTCCGTGCGGGTGACGTCCTGGGCGTCCGCGACCGGACGGCCCGGGAGCGGCTGTGGGACTCCTCCGGCATGCGCTCCGTCGTCACCGACGGAACCGGACGACGTCATGACCGATCACCGGCTTGCGCCCTTTGCGTAAGCCGGCTGTCGGCTGTCCCTCGCGGGCGACGGTCACGCCGACGCGTCGCGAACGAGGGCAACCTGCCGGCCCCATTCGCCCATCGCCGGCCGAGCAACGCGGCCCTGCTTCAGTCTCACGAATCGAGCGTCATCCGAGCGTCAACAATGATGAATGCACGTCGCCGACATCATTCGTACGACCCCCGCCACACCTTGTAACCGCAGGTCAGATGAGTTTGAACAAGCAGTGGGTCTGCCCGGCCCGCCGTACGGAGGAAAACAGGCCGCGCGACCCACCTGGGCCGCGCAACCGCAGGTCAGACGTCCTTTGCAGCAGTCCCAAGGATCGCCCCGCGCTCCACGTGATGCGTCATCGAAAAGGTGTCGGCCGAAGCAAGGCCAAGAAAACCCAGGTCAGGACTGCCTTCCCGGTTTCAGGGGTCGGGCACGGGGGCCCGGAGCGTCAAACGAGCGTCACAGGCGCCAGCCCCCACCACCACCCGAGCTGACCACCGTTGTGCACCTGGCTCGTCGTCGCGGCAACATCGACGCTCCCTCGGACTCATCGAGCCGTTGCCCGGCGGGTGCCGCGCCTACGAGTGTCGGGCGCGTCATGCCCCGGTGTCACTCAGGCGTCGTGGTGGCGCAGCCACAGGGCCAGGTGCCAGTCCTGGTCGTTGGCGAGGGGGTCGGCGATGTGGGCGGGGCGGCCGTCGACGGTGGAGGGCATGACGAAGGCGCAGGTGGCCGAGCCGTCCTCGTGGTAGTTGGCCATGTTGGCGCGGAAGATCGTCTCGGCGAGGCGGTCGGTGTCGGGAGTGCGCAGGGTGGCCGGGAGGCGCAGCAGGGTCGTGGCGGTCAGGGTGCTCCAGTAGTGGGGGAAGACGTCGCCCCAGAGCCGGTTCCGGCCGAACCAGTAGCCGTCCCAGTGGCGGATGGCGATGCCGTGCAGGCGTGCGTGGGGCTGGGGGCCGCCGAAGGCCGGCAGCCAGGGCAGCCGTTCCTCGATCGCGTCGTGGAGGACGGCGTCGCCGGTCAGGGCGTGGGCGTCGCTGAGGAGGTCCAGCAGCGGGGCGACGATCGCCTGCTCGTAGCTGACCTCGTGGGCGGGCAGCTGCCGTCCCATGCGCGCGAACCGGCGGGCGCTGTCGACCAGCAGGTCGCGCAACCGTCCGGCGCGGGCGCTCCGGCCGGCGGCGTCGAGGCTGTCGCAGAGGGCGGTCGTGGTCGGGGAGTCGTCGATGGACAGGTGGGTGGCACCGCCCAGGTCGAAGCGGCGCTCGACGATGCGGGCGGCGCGCTCCAGGTCCTCTTCCCGGCCGTGCGCCCGGTGCCGGTCGAGGAAGAAGCGGGCCAGCCAGGGCATGTCGTACAGCCGCGGTTCGAGGTGTCGGGTCTGCGAACCGCGGCGCGGGGCGTCGGTCTCGTCGAGCAGGTGGCGTACGGCGAACCGGGACCAGCCCTCCAGCAGGGGGCCGGTCTGCTCCGGGTCGGCGAGACGCGGACTTCTCCCTCCGCCTCGCCGCCGCTCTCGTCACGCTCCGCATGCTCGTCCGACGATCGACGCGCCGTTACCGCTCGGATGGCCGGCCCATCACCCGACGCCTCTGGTGACCCATGTGCCGGTCGGTCCAAGACGTGCGGCCGGGGTCCAAGACGTGCGGCCGGGAGAGCGGGTGGCCCCGTCTGCACGAGCACGCCTGCGCCCAGGCGTCAGGTGAACGCCAACACCCGATGTGCAATGCTCCGTCGCCTTTACCACATGTGACCAACGGAAGTCATCTCTCCGTTTCTCCGGCATGGCCGGTTATGATCGGTACCTCACGTCGCGCCAAAGCCGAACCGGACTTTCCCCCAGCCCTGAACCCAAGGTTGCGTCTAGTCTCGGCGGTCGGGTCGTCCCCCCTGGTTTCCCGCTCCCCGAGGACTGATGTCTCCCATAGAACCCGAAGGCACACGAGAGCAGCCGACGGCCCGTCGGCGACGCACTCTGCGCCTGCGTACGCTGCTCATTTGGCTGGCAATCGTCCCCATTCTGGCGATGAGTGTCCAAGTGGTCATGACCGCACAGCCGCTGGTACACCAGTCGAAGCAACTACGCGCTGATGTGGCAGTCGGTGAGCGGACCGATGGACCCCTGACCAGGCTGATGGTCGAACTGCAGGCTGAGCGGACGATGACCGCCACACGGTGGGCGAGCGGCTCCGTGTCCGAAAAAGAGCTGCGCGAGCAGCGCGCGGCCACGGACCGGGCCGCGGACGAGTACCGCCGGGCGGCGGACGGAGCTCTGGCGGCGACCGGGCGCGAGGACGATCATTACGTCGCGGAGCTGAAGCGCAGCCTCGCGGACCTGGCCGCGTTCCGCGAGCGCGCGGACGCCCGCAGCGGGGACGCGGATCGGACGATCGGCTACTACTCCGGCCTCGTCGACCGCATCATCCGGGTGTATCAGAACGAGTTCAGCCATGCGGAAGACGCCGAGCTCATCCAGGAGAGCGGCCTGGTCGTCACGGTGTTCACGGTGTCCGAGATGGTGGCACGCGAGACCACCATCCTCGCCATGGCCGGGCCGTCCAGGCGTCTGAGCCCTTCCGGGTTCGCCGAATTCGTCAACTCCGTCGGATCCCAGCGGTACCAGTACGACGAGTGGGTCGCGCCGTATCTGACGGCCGAGGACAAAGCGGCCTACGACCAGGTCTTCGCCTCGGACGGCTGGAAGACGAAGGTCCGTATCGAGAACGCGGTCATCTCCGACCACCAGAACACCGCGTCCGGGATCGAGCTGCCCGAGGAAGCCGACGCCTGGCAGGCCGCGTATGACGAGTTCGCGTCGCGCCTTGCCGCGCTTGACGCGAAACAGGGACGAGCACTGCTCGTGCACGCCGACGCCAAGGCCACGCAGCTGGAGAACGAGGTCATCTGGCTGATCGTCGGAAACGGCGCAGCCGTCTTTGCCGTCGCGGCCGTCATCGTGCTCACCACGCGCTCCGTGCTCCGCCGCCTGCGCGGTCTGCACCGACGTACGGTGGCCATTGCTGAGGACACGCTGCCGGATGTCGTTTCCCGGCTCCAGCGCGGGCAGCCCGTCGACGACGATGCGCTGCCCTCGGTGAGCGGAGACCGGGACGAGGTCGGACGTATCAGCGACGCGTTCGCCAGGGTCGTCTCCGTGTCCGTCGACGGGCATGCGCGGCTCGCGGCCGAGCGTCAGGGCTTCGGCATGTTCGCCGCGGGCATCGCCTCGCGCACCGGAAACCTGGTCAGCCGGCAGTTGACCCTCACCGACGAACTGCAGGACGCCTTCGGACACAACGAGGAGCTTCTCGCCGGGTTGATGCGGTCCGACCAGTTGACGGTGGGTATGCGGCGGCAGATCGAGAACCTGCTCATCCTGGCAGGTGGGGAGATCCCCGATCCGCACACCGAGCCCATGCGCGTCGCCGACCTGCTGCGCGAAGCCGCCGCGGAAGTCGAGGACTTCCGGCGGATCGAGCGCCATGCCCTGGACGAGATCAGCGTGGTACCGCGGGCGATCAGCGAGATCAGCCACCTCCTGGCAGAACTCCTCGACAACGCCACCCGGTTCTCCCCGCCGCAGTCGAAGGTAGTCGTCCGTGCCGAACTGGTGACAGACGGGCTGTCGGTCGACATCGAGGACCGCGGGCCTCGGGTGACCGCCGCGACCTACGAGGAGATGAACAGGCGTCTGCGCTCGGCCCCGCCGTATTCCGTCCTGGCGGAGAACGCGCACCGGCTCGGACTCTTCGTGGTCGGCCACCTCGCCGAACAGCTCGGGGCCACAGTGACGCTGCGCCGCTCGGTATACGGGGGGACGTCGGCCGTGGTGATCCTTCCCAGGGAACTCCTTGTGCCGACCGAACCGCTCCAGGCGGGAAAGGAAGCGCCGCGCGCGGCGGCGACGCCCGCCCCGGCACCGGGCCCGCTCGACAAGCGCAAGCCCGAGCTGGTCCTGCACGCGAAGACCGGGGCGGCCGGCCGCAGGACGCCGGAGCGCTCGCCCGAGCGGCCGGTGAGGAGTAGGCCGCCGGTCCTTTCCGCGACACGGGGCGGTGACGCGAAGCCGGCCCTCCCCGAACGGGTCCCGCAGGCTCACATCGCCGAGCAGCTCCGCGCGCCACACGCACCGGAGACTGCCGTCGCTCAGGACACGGCGACACCCGAAGAAGTGGCTGACGCCTGGGCGGACTACGAACGCGGGACTCAGACAGTGGAAGAAGAACTCCGACAGGATCAGCCATGACGACGACAACGAACGACATGATCTACAGCGTCCTGGACAACAACCTGAGCAGGATCGCCGGCATCCAGGGAGCCGTACTCCTGTCCAACGACGGGATCAAGCTCAGCTCGTACCAGCTGGAACGGGACCAGGCGGAGCGCATAGCCGCCGCGTCCTCCGGCATCGCCTCCACGATGAAGGCGATATCCAGGGAGGTCAACGGCGGCCGGGTGATCCGCCAGCTGGTCGAGATGGACGACAGCTATCTCTGCATCGTCGGGTGCGGGGAGGGCAGCACGCTCATCGTGGTGACCTCCCGCAAGGCGCGGCTGGGGGAGCTGGGCGGTGAAGCCGTGCGTACCGCTCAGGCGCTCGGTGAGTGGCTGAGCACGCCTGAACGCGGCCAGGCGCAGCGGTCGTAATGGCGGACGAGCCCGGGCCGCGGGAGGGAGGCCACCGCCGGACGCGGCTGTACGCGCTGACCGACGGACGTACGGCGGCTGCACACACCGCCCTCACCATGGACACCACGATCACGGCGGTGGCCGTCGCGGACGGCCACCGCGGCCTGCCCAGCGAGTGGCAGGCCATCCTCGCGATGTGCTCGTCTCCGGGCGGCCTGGCGGTCGCCGAGATCGCGGCGCGCATGCACATCCGCCTCACTCCCATGACGCTTCTCCTCGGCGAACTCGCCGATCGGGGGCTGATCGAGCACCGGCCACCCCTGGAAGGAAACGAGACCACCAATGTCCACCTGCTCATGAGAATCAGGGACAACCTTGCCCGGATATGACACCCCTGCCCCGGAAGCGAACCCCGTCAAGATCCTCATCGCTGGGGGATTCGGCGTCGGCAAGACGACCCTGGTCGAGACGGTCTCCGAGATCGAGCCGCTGCGCACCGAGGAGCGGCTGACGAGCGCGGGCGTCGGTGTCGATGACCTCGACGGCATCGAGTCCAAGACGGTTACCACCGTCGCGATGGACTTCGGCCGCATCACCCTCACCGACGCACAGGTCGTGCTCTACCTGTTCGGCACACCTGGCCAGGAGCGCTTCTGGTTCATGTGGGACGACCTGCTGAACGGGGCACTCGGGGCGATCGTCCTTGTCGACACACGACGCCTCGACCGCAGTTTCCCGGCCGTCGACTTCTTCGAGAACCGAGGGCTTCCGTTCGTGGTCGCCGCCAACTGTTTCCACGGCGAACAGCCCTACACCGCCGAGGAGATCAGGGCGGCGCTGCATCTGCGTGACCCGAACACACCCCTCCACTTGATCGATGCCCGCTCCCGTGACGACGCGCGCGGTGCGCTGCTCTCGCTTCTGGACATGCTCATCGCCAAAGCCGGGGCCGCGGCGGCCGACTGACTTCGGCCGCCACGTGGCGTGGAGGTTCACGACCGCGGCCGTAGACCCGGTCCAGGCCGCCGCCGCGTCGGCCGTCGAGGAATGTCAGCCGGTACCAGCCGTCGTCCTCGTACTCGAACCGGCCGTCGTCGAGGAACGCCTCTCGCGGCACGGCCCGGACTGAGCCGAGCCGGTGTTCGTAGCGGTCCTGAAGCCGGGCATGGTTGATCCGGCAGACGGGAAGCACAGCTCTGACGCCTGCACCCCGGAAGTACGCGCCGAGTCGACGGCCGTCCCGGCGACTTCTTCGGTGACCGACCCGTCAACTCCGTCGTCCAACCTGTTGGACGTCCCACAACACACCTCTCTGATCAGGAGTGTTGCCACAACTGGTTGAACCCGGTCAACAGGTGCCCATTCGCTACGGCGAGCGCCTGATCGAGGCCGGCCCGACCGCGTCGGTCGGCTCTGTCACCGACAGTCACGACAACGCGGTGGCCGAGACCCTCAACGGCTCCTTCAAAGCCGAGCTGATCGAGCACCGAGGGCCCTGGCGAGACGCTGACCAGGTCGAACGTGCCGTCGTCCGGTGGGTCGGCTGGTACGACACCAGACGCCTCCCACCCGAAGAATTCGAGGCCCGGCACCACCGGCCCCAGGCGCCCAAGCGGGAGACCGCCCAGTGAACCACCCAGCAGGTGGTGACCGCGAACGAACTGGCCGTCCACCGCTGGCTCGCCCGGAACACCCGGGCCCGCCTCACCGCCGAGGCCGCCTGGCCGTCCCGCGAGGAGCCCGTGGGCCGAGTACAGCGGGAGGGCGACCTGCTGGCCGGACGCGGATCCGTCGGTGTCCGTGCGGCGCGCGTGGTGCTGCGCCGCGCTCACGAATTCGCAGGTCAGCGAAGTAACGAAGGTCGATCCGTCCGCTCAGGCTGCTGCACGGGGGAAACAGGTCGAGCAACCGACCCGGACAACAAAACCGCAGGTCAAGACGGCTTGCCCACAGGTTCGAGAATTGCCACGCACTCCACGTGGTGCGTCATCGGAAAGATGTCGGCCTGAGCGAGTCTCGGAAAGGGCCAGGTCAAAGCCTCTTTCTCGGCTCGCTGTCCTGCGCACGGACGCCCAGAGCGTCAAACGAGCGTCATGACGACCTAACGAGCTCGTGCGCGGTAGGCAGGGAGGCGTCGGGCTCCTGATCGTCGATCATGGTCGTGTGGTGGGGAACGCATCTCGTGCAGCGATCATCAGCGACCGGAGGATCACGGGCCTGTCGGCCGACGTGATCGCTTAACTCGTTTCTGAGCTGGGCCCGTTGTGGCATGAACGGCACCAGGCCAAGCTTGCGTCCCGGCCGCGGAAGCGTGCAGTGGGCGCGGGTGCGAAGCACCCGGTTGGTGTTCGTCGACCGGCTCCTGGCCACCCTCGTGCACCTCCGACACGGGGTCACGCACGACCTGCTGGCCTGCTGGTTCGGAGTGGACCGCTCCACCATCACCCGCGCCATCGGCGAGGTGCGACCGCTGCTCGTCGAGCGAGGATGCACGGTGAGCCCTGGCCTTCGACTACGGACTCTGGCCGAGGTCATCGATCACCTCGGTGTCAGCGGGAAGACCGGGATCATCGACGGCACCGAGATTCGGGTCCGCCGGCCGGCCGCCGGATGCAAGGACCGGGATGCGTTCATCTCCGGCAAGAACAAGCAGAACGCGGTCAAGACCATGGTGGTCACCGACGAGGACGGGCGGCTGTTGTTCTGCAGCCCGGCCAGGCCCGGCAGCTGCGCGGACATCAGCCATGCCCGCCAGCTCGGGCTGGTCAAACTCCTGGCCGACGGACCCGTGGTTGAGATCCTTGCCGATGCCGGCTATCAGGGCCTGGGCGCCCAGACCGGCGGCCGGGTGATCACACCACCCCACCGCAAGTTCAAGAAGAATGCTCCGGACTGGTACGAGGAGATGTACGAGCGCCAGCGCAAGGCGCACTCCTCGAGGCGGATCCGGGTCGAGCATGGCATCGCCCACTTGAAGAACTGGCGTGTTTTGACTCGCCACCTCGGCCGCCGCGAGCACATGAGTCACGCCGTCCAGGCCGTCGCCGGTCTGCTGTCCCACCAGCAGACCGCGGACCTGACATCAGCACGACCGATGTGAACGCCGAGCCCCGCCGCGATTCTCGACGCCTCCCTGCCTACCGTGCACGAGCTCGTTAGCCTCGCGCACTCCGGGCCAGCCAGGGCGTCAGGTTGGGGTCCACGATCAGTTCCTTGTACGTCTCGTCCCCGGGCAGCGGCACGACGAGCCACTGGCCGGGGGGAAACAGCCGCCCCTTGGTGCGGGCGAGTCCGCCGTAGACGGACCGGAGGAAGGCGGGGACGGAGTCCCGGGGGACATCATGGAACTCGACCCCGTCGACGGTGATCCTCGCGTCGTCCTCGGGGAAGAGCCGGACGCTCACCTCGGGCGACCCCGCCAGCTCCACGTACGCCTCGTGCGGCAGCGAGCCGCCGGGGTCGAACACCGAGAAGAGCTCGGCCGACGTACGCCGTGACGTCTGGTCCGCGCCGATGTCGTCGGTGACCGACATGGTCAGTTCGAACTCCACCGCGAGTTCGCGGATCGCGACGACGGCGGACTCGGTGGTTGGCAGGTGCGGTTTCTCCATGACCCGATCATGCCCGACCAAGCGCGTAAGGTCTAGACCACTAGCTCGACGGCTTCCCGCACGCCGCGCCTGCCGGGCCTCGCCGGAAGGCCTCGTTGGAAGGCTCGCTGGAGGGCCTCACCGGAGGGCCTCAGTCCCCCGGTCTCTGCTCCGGTGCCTCGTGCGGCTCGGCGGGCGTCGGCGCGGGCGGTCCGAAGAGGACGGCCCGGGCCACGGGCGGGACCAACAGGGCGGTCACGGGCTCGGAGAGGGTGAGGACGGCGCGGAAGGCACGCCCCACGACAGGGTCGCCCGGCGACCGCTCCTGGACCCGCCGCAGATACCAGCCGGCGACCCGGTCGACAGGCCCACCGTCGAGCGCGGTGCCGATCGCGCCCGACATCGGGCGGTCCGCCCCGGCGGAGATGTCCCACGCCTGCCGGGACGCCGTGAGAAGCGCCCGCTGCACGCGCCGCGTCGTGGGCGTCCGGCGCCGGTCGGCCAGCGCCTCACCCAGGGCGACCGCGCTCATCGCGGCGCTGGACATGCTCTGCCCGTAGATCGGGTTGAAGGTGCACAGCGCGTCGCCGATGGCGAGGAACCCGGCCGGGCGGCGGCCGGGCAGGTCGTAGCGGCAGCGGACGTTCGTGGTCCGCCGGTAGCCCATCGCCGCGGACAGCGGTTCGGCGTCCATGAGCCACCGGTCCAGGAGCGGATGCCCGAGCCGCCTGGTGTACGCCACGAACTCGGCGTCACCGGTGGGCGGTTCGTCGCCGCGCAGCCCCGAGACGACGACCAGATGGCTGCCGTCCTCCAGCGGCAGCGCACCACCGCCGTGAAGTTGCTCGGGGAAGTTGCTCGGGGCCGGGATAGACGTAGTAGCCGAGTGTCTCGCCGTCGAGGACGCCGTCCCTGCCCCGGTAGACGCGGGAGGCGTAGGCGAAACCGGTGTCGATGGTCTCCTCGTACGGGCCCTCGGCACCAATCGCCGTCAGCCACTGCGGAGCCTTCGTGCCGCTGCCGGAGGCGTCGACCACCAGGTCGGCCTCCAGGGCCCGTTGCTCCCCGCGGGCGTCGCCGGAGCAGTCCCGCAGCAGCACGCCCCGCACGCGGGAGGCGTCACCGAGCAGCCCCACGACATCGGCCCCCTCCACGACACTGATCAGCGGGTTGGCCAGCACTCTCCGCCGCACCAGCGCCTCCAGCTGGGCGCGGGAACCGGTGTAGATGTACGTCGACGCGGGCACCCGGCGCAGTCACCGGCCGCTCTGCCACAAGCACCAGGTCCGACGGCATGCCCACGCGGGCGCCCCCGCCTCCCGCAACTGCGCCAGAAAGCCCGGCAGCAGCGACTCCAGGGCCACCTGACCGCCCTGGAGCAGCACATCCGAGATCACCGGGCTTCGCCATTCCCGCAACGGCGGAAGCGACCTCACCTTGTCGTGCACGGGGGTCACGTCGGCGCCCGCGACCCGGGCCACCTCAATGATCAGCTCGCTGGTGACACCGGGGATCGGGCCCTCACGGGCCGGGTAGACGTCGAGGACGAGGACCTCAAGCCGTTCCTGCGCGGCTGGAGCCTCTACGGCCGACCCCACGTACTGAGCAGCCGCACCGCCAGACGCCCGGCCCGCCTGAGAAAGGCGGCAGCGCGCCTGCCGCCGCAATCAGCGGCGCCGGAACCCAGCGAATTTTTCTTCAGGCTCCCGCAAAACCAGTCCGCGGGAACGCGCCTCCCAGCCAGCGTGACCTGCACGATCAGCCAGGTGACGCACCATCAGAACGAGCGTCAAATGAGCGTCACGAGCGTCATTTCAGCGTCAAGATATCGCCCGTAACGCCCACACCGCACATAATACGCACGCACAAAACCGCAGGTCAGGAACCCTTCGCGGCAGGTTCAAGGATGGCGACGCACTCCACATGATGCGTCATCGGGAACAGATCGAACGCCCGCAGCGTCCGCACCCGGTACCCCCCGTCCCGGAAGTACGCCAGGTCCCGCGCGAGCGCCGCCGGGTCGCAGGCCACGTACGCGATCCTCCGCGCCCCCAGCGACGACAGGTGCGCGACCGTCTTGCGGCCCGCTCCCGCGCGCGGCGGGTCCAGGACGACGAGGTCGACCTCCGTGATGCCGGTGCGCGGCAGGACGGACTCGACCTTGCCCTGTTCGATGCGGACGCGGGGGAAGTCGGCGAGGTTGTGCCGGGCGTCCTCCACCGCGCGCTTGCCGGACTCGATGCCGAGCACCGCGCCCTTCTCGCCGACGCGGTCGGCCAGCGCGCCCGCGAACAGGCCCACGCCGCAGTACAGGTCGAGGGCGGTGTCGCCCTTGCGGGGCAGCAGGCCCTGCATGACGGCCGTCACCAGGGTGTCGGCGGCCTTCGGGTGGACCTGCCAGAAGCCGCTGGCGCCGACGCGGTGCGTGCGGCCGTCCGCGCGCTCGCGGACGAAGGGGCGGCCGTGCACGCGGTGGATGCCGCCGGACTTCTCGTCGACCCGCAGCACGGAGACCGGGCGGTCCAGTTCGACGAGCGGCAGCCGGGCACCGGGCCTCGGGGTGAGGACGACCTGGCGGTCCTGGGAGCCGGTCGCCGCGATCGCCTCGACGGACTCCATCCCGGCCCAGTCGTGCTTCTCGATGCCCAGTTCGGAGACGCCGGGAGCGGCGATCATGCAGTGGTCGATCGGCTGGACCTCGTGCGAGCGGTGCCGGCGCAGGCCCGCGCGCCCCTCGGCGTCCACGGCGTACTGCACGCGCGTGCGCCACGCCGGGACCTGGCCGGCGGGCACCTTGTCGCCCTCGGCCGGCATCACCGTGCCGTCCCAGCCCACGTCCTCGGGGGTGAGGCCCGCGAGCCGCTGCAGCTGCTCGGCGATCACGTCGGCCTTGAGGCGGCGCTGGGCGCCCGGCTTGGCGTGCTGCCAGTCGCAGCCGCCGCAGCGGCCGGGGCCGGCGAAGGGGCAGGGAGCCTCGACGCGGTCCTTGGACGCCTGGAGGATCCGCACCGCGTCCGCGCGCAGGAAGCGGGCCCCCTCCTCGCCCTCGGTGACGCGGGCCACGACCCGCTCGCCGGGCAGCGCGTGCCGGACGAACAGCACCTGGCCGGCGGCGGTACGGGCGATGCAGTGACCGCCGTGGGCGAAGGGGCCGATCTCGACCTCGTACTCCTCACCCACCAGCGACTTCTTCTCTTCTGCCTGCATGGCGGGGCGACTCCAGTACGAGATCCGGCGCGAACACGGGGGGAACACGGAAGGAACGGGAAAAGGGACGGGAACGGGAACGGGGACAGGGGTCCGGACGGACACCAGCCCACCAGTCTACGTGGACGGCGAGGACTCCTTCGCCCGCTCCTGGGCCGGGCCCCGCCGGACCGATCCGGGCGCGCTCCACTCCTGCTGCCTGCGCGCCCGCCGCTTGGCCGCCTCGGAGGACTGCAGCTGGTACGGCACCGAGGTCACCATGACGCCCGGCGTGAACAGCAGGCGGCCCTTGAGCCTGAGGGCGCTCTGGTTGTGCAGCAGGTGCTCGTACCAGTGGCCGACCACGTACTCGGGGATGATCACGGACACCGCGTCGCGCGGCGATTCCTTGCGCAGGCCCTTGACGTACTCGATGACGGGCCGCGTGATCTCGCGGTAGGGCGAGTCCAGCACCTTCAGCGGTACGTCGATGCCGCGCCGCTCCCACTCCTCGCGCAGCGCCCTGGTCTCCGCCGGGTCGACGTTGACGCTGAGCGCCTCCAGGGTGTCCGAGCGCAGCAGCTTGGCGTAGGCCAGGGCGCGCAGCGTCGGGCGGTGGATCTTGGAGATCAGGACCACCGAGTGGACGCGGGAGGGTCGCGCGATGTCGTCGCTCGGCGGGCCCTCCGGGGCCGCGATCTCCTCGGCGACGCGGTCGTAGTGCTTACGGATCGCCGTCATCGTCGCGTAGAAGATGCACATGCCGAGCAGCGCGACCCACGCGCCGTGCGTGAACTTGGTGACGAGGACCACGACCAGCACCAGACCGGTGAAGAAGGCGCCGAAGGCGTTGATGGCCCGCGAGCGGACCATGCGGCGGCGCTTGGCCGGGTCCCTCTCGGTGGCCAGGTGGCGGTTCCAGTGGCGGACCATGCCGATCTGGCTGAGCGTGAAGGAGACGAACACGCCGACGATGTAGAGCTGGATCAGGCGGGTGGAGTCGGCGCTGTAGATCCACACCAGGAGCATGGCCGCGCCGGCCAGCAGCACGATGCCGTTGGAGAAGGCGAGGCGGTCGCCGCGGGTGTGCAGCTGGCGCGGCAGGTAGCGGTCCTGGGCGAGGATCGAGCCGAGCAGCGGGAAGCCGTTGTACGCGGTGTTCGCGGCGAGGAAGAGGACGAGCGCGGTGGCCGCGGCCAGCACGACGAACAGGAAGCTGCCCTCGCCGAAGACGGCCTCGGCGACCTGGGAGATCACCGGGTGCTGGACGTAGTCCGGGCCGACCGGGACGCCGTCGCGGAACAGATCGGCGGCGGGGTTCTCGGCCATGTGGACCTTGGTGGCCATGGCCAGGCCGATGATGCCGCAGAACATGGTGACGGCGAGCAGGCCCATCAGCGCGAGCGTGGTCGCCGCGTTCCTGGACTTGGGCTTGCGGAAGGCCGGGACGCCGTTGGAGATGGCCTCGACGCCGGTGAGCGCGGCGCAGCCGGAGGAGAAGGCGCGCAGGAGCAGGAAGAGCAGGGCGAAGCCCGCCAGGCCCTGGTGCTCGGGCTTGATGGCGTACTCGGCGGTCGGCGCGCGCATGGTGTCGTCGAGCACCAGCGCGCGGAAGACACCCCAGCCGATCATGATGAAGACGCCCGCGACGAAGACGTACGTCGGGATGGCGAACAGCGTGCCGGACTCCTTGACGCCGCGCAGGTTCATCAGCGTCAGCAGCAGGATCACGGCGATCGCGCAGAGGACCTTGTGCTCGACGACGAACGGGATCGCGGAGCCGAGGTTCTCGATGCCGGAGGAGATCGAGACCGCGACGGTCAGGACGTAGTCGACCAGCAGCGCGCTCGCCACCGTCAGCCCCGCCTTCGGGCCGAGGTTGGTGTTGGCCACCTCGTAGTCGCCGCCGCCGCTGGGATAGGCGTGCACGTTCTGGCGGTAGGAGGCGACCACGGTGAACATCAGCACGACGACCGCGACCGCGATCCAGGGACTGAAGTGGTACGCCGACACGCCCGCGATCGAGAGGACCAGCAGCACCTCGCCGGGTGCGTACGCCACGGAGGACAGCGGGTCGGAGGCGAAGACGGGGAGTGCGATGCGCTTCGGCAGGAGCGTCTCGCCCAGCCGGTCACTGCGCAGTGCGCGCCCGATCAGAATCCGTTTGGGCACGTCGGTCAGTTTGGACACAACAGAGGATCGTAAGCGTTCGAACGGGGGGGCGCCCACCCGCCACCCCTGTTCCGTCCGCCGTCTGCCCTCCGGGTGAACTCGCGAGGCGGGGAGCCTGCGGATTCCGCAGGTCGCGAGGCCGTCATGCCTATATGACAAATCTCGTCCGTCTCCGGGCCCGCACGGCCCTCTGGAGGTCCCATGCACGTCACCGCGGAGCTGATCGGTGCCGTGGCCGCCCTCGCCGGCCTCGGATTCCTGACTCTCGCCAGTGTCCGCAGCATCGTGCGGCGGCGGTCGTCGGCCGGGAGGTGACGGTCGGTGCGACGTGTTCCCCGCCGGCTCCCCGTCGCCCCGGCCGCGCCGCATCGCACGGGGCCGCCGCCCGCCCGCCCCTCAGAGGTTCGCGCCCACCCCTCGAACGGTCCGCATCCCCTTCGCCCGCCTCCTCACGCCCTCCTGGGCGCCCTGTCCCCCGCACCTCCCGCACCAGCGGTTCTCCCCGCCCGATGCCCCGGCCCTGCGCCGGCACCGGGCGGGCGTGCGCGCCGGTCACCGCGCCGCGGCGGACACGGCGCCGGCGGTTCGCCGTCCGGCCGGCCGCGGAGGAAGACCGCCGTCACGGCTCCGGCGCCGGGGGCGGATCACCCCGGGGAGGAGGACCGGTCCGCCGCGGGAACGAAGGGCTGCCGGCGGGAACCGGCCCCGTCCCGGCCGGGTGGCCCCGGCGCACACCGGCGGGGTCGCACGGGCCCTCGGCGGCTCCCGGCCCGGGCGGATACGTTGGTCCCCGGCAGGGGAACCCGGCGTCCCGGGCCCCGGAGGGCGTCTCCTCCGGTGCCCACCGGCATGATGGTGCCTCGCGGTCCGCGTCCGGGCCGTGACGTGTCGCCCGGCGAGCCGAGAAGAGAGACATGAGCACGAGATCGACGAAGGTCACAGGGCCTGTGGGAAGCGCGGTGTGACGCGATGCATATTGTCATCATGGGCTGTGGAAGAGTTGGTTCCGCGTTGGCCCAGACCCTGGAGCAGCAGGGGCACACGGTCGCCGTGATCGACCGGGACCCCACGGCCTTCCGCCGCCTGGGCTCCTCGTTCGGCGGTCGGCGGGTCACCGGGATCGGTTTCGACCAGGACACCCTGCGCGAGGCGGGCATAGAGGAGGCCGGTGCCTTCGCCGCCGTCTCCAGCGGTGACAACTCCAACATCATCGCCGCCCGTGTGGCCCGTGAGATGTTCGGCGTCGAGAACGTCGCCGCCCGCATCTACGACCCCCGCCGAGCCGAGGTCTACCAGCGCCTGGGCATCCCCACCGTCGCCACGGTCCGCTGGACGGCCGACCAGATGCTGCGCCGCCTGCTGCCCTCGGGCGCCGAGCCGCTGTGGCGCGACCCCACCGGAGGGGTCCAGCTCGCCGAGGTGCACACCTCCACCTCCTGGGTGGGCCACAAGGTCAGCCGGCTCCAGGAGGAGACCGGCGTGCGGGTGGCGTTCCTCACCCGGCTCGGGGAGGCGATCCTGCCCACCTCGCAGACGGTGCTGCAGGAGGGCGACCTGGTGCACGTGATGATGCGCACCGACGAGGTCGACAAGGTCGAGGCGGCGTTCGCCAAGGGTCCCGAAGAGAGGGGCGGTCACTGATGAGGGTCGCCATTGCCGGAGCCGGCGCGGTCGGCCGCTCGATCGCGGGCGAACTGCTGGAGAACGGCCACGAGGTCCTGCTGATCGACAAGGCGCCGACCGCCATCTCGGTCGAGCGCGTCCCGCAGGCGGAGTGGCTGCTCGCCGACGCCTGCGAGATCACGTCCCTGGACGAGGCGGCGCTCCAGCGCTGCAACGTCGTCATCGCCGCGACCGGCGACGACAAGGTCAACCTGGTCGTCTCGCTGCTGGCGAAGACGGAGTACGGCGTTCCGCGCGTCGTCGCCCGGGTGAACAACCCCAAGAACGAGTGGCTGTTCAACGAGGCCTGGGGCGTGGACGTCGCCGTCTCCACGCCGCGGCTGATGTCGGCCCTGGTCGAGGAGGCGGTGAGCGTCGGCGACCTGGTCCGGCTGCTCCGCTTCAGCCACGGCGACGCCAACCTGGTGGAGCTGACCCTGCCGGAGGAGTCGGCGCTGGCCGGCACCCAGGTCGGGGACGTGGAGTGGCCCCAGGACACCTCCCTGGTCACCATCATCCGCGGCACCCGCGTGCTGACCCCGACCCAGGAGGACTCCCTGGAGGCCGGCGACGAGCTGCTGTTCGTGGCCGCGCAGGCCCGTGAGGAGCAGCTGGAGGACCTGCTGTCGGTGCGGCGCCGGGACACGGCGGGCTGACCCGCCCGGTAGGACGCGGGGGGCGCCCGGAGATCTCCGGACGCCCCCCGCGTCGTACACCCCGCGATGCTCGGCGTCGCACGCCTCACGCTCCGCGTCGTACCGCTCGTGGCTCGGTGCCTCTCGCGCCGGTGCTTCTCGTACCGCGGCGGGCCGTCAGCCCTTCCGGTGCCGGCCCCGGGAATCGGCGGCGGACCGGTCCTCGCCGTCCGCGAGCCGCTGGAGCGTCTCGTCGGCCAGCGGTTCCCTCGCCTCCTCGAAGCTCCCGGCCGTCCGCCGCCGCTCCTCCGCGTCCTTGGCCTCCTTCTCGGCCCTCTCGGCGGCCTCCATCTCCGCGAACACGTCGATGGGAGCGGGTGCCTTCGCCAGGAACACCCAGGTCAGCCACACCGCGAGCAGGAAGGGCGGGATCTTCAGGGCGACCAGGACCCAGCCGAGCTGGGTGGTGTCCGCCCACCAGTACAGCGGGAAGAGGATCGCGCACTTGGCCAGCAGGATCAGGCCCCAGGCCCAGCTCGCCTTCTCGTACGCCTTCTTGCGGCCCGGGTTGCGGGTGCGCCAGGAGAGGTTCTCCTTGAAGACCGGCCCGAGGATGAGGCCGATCAGCGGGACACCGGCCAGGGTGGTGACGATGTACGCCAGCCCCAGACCCAGCGTGTAGAGCATGCCCGGCAGGTAGAAGTCCTTGGCGTTGCCGGTCATCATCGCGAAGACGACACCGAAGGCGACGCCGAAGACGCCGCTGAAGGCGTGCTTGACCGTGTCCTTCGTCACCAGCCGGACCACGACCAGCGCCAGCGACACGGCCAGCGCCGCGATCGCCGACAGGTGCAGGTCCTTGTTGATCGTGTAGATGGTGACGAAGAGGAGGCCGGGCAGCACCGTCTCGATCATGCCCCGGACCCCGCCGAACGCCTCGAACAGCGCGGCCTCCGTCACCGCCCGGGCGCGGTCCGCTTCGTTGTCTCCGGTGTTGTCGGTGTCTTCGGTCGGCTTGTCGAGGGACGTCACCGGCTACTCCCGTCCGAGGGGTCGCAGTTCGTACTTCGGGTTGAACAGCACCCGGCGGCCCCGGCTCATCGAGATCCGGCCCGATGCGATGAGCTTGCGCCCCGGCTCTATGCCCACGATGGAGCGCCTGCCCAGCCACACCACGTCCAGGGCGGCGGAGCCGTCGAACAGCTCGGCCTCCAGGGCCGGAACACCCGCGCGCGGCCGCAGGGTGACCGTGCGCAAGGTACCAGTGACCGTGACGATCTGCCGGTCCTGGCAGTCACCGATCGGCGTGCAGCCGGCGGTGTCGGCGTCCTCCCGCAGTTCCTCGGACTCCAGGTCCTCCTGCGACGAGGAGAGCCGGTCGAACATGCGCCGGAACCGGCCCACCGGCTTGTCGGGACGAGGAACAGCACTCATGCCTGAAGCCTACCGGGGCGCACCGACGGGTACGTAGCCCCCGGCCCCGGTACTCGAACGCGCCACCGCCCGAACGCGCGTCCACTCGCACGCCGCCTCAGCGCCCGGGCCGGCCCCCGTCCCCGGCTCGGTGATGAAGTGCCTCGGGTGCGACGGGTCCGCCTCCGGCCCGCGGCTCGGCCGCGCCGTGCGGAGCCGCGGGCCACGGCCTGCCCCGGCCCGAGGCCGGCACCGCGCCGCGCGGGGCGTCGCCGTGGCGCGGGGAAGGCCCGGGGAGGCGGGCCCGCCGCCGGCCGGCGGAACGGCGTACGAGGCATCGGCCGGGACCGCCCGTCGCGTCGCGTGCCGCACGCGTGTGCCGGTCCGCGCAGGGCGTTCCCGGCGCACCGGGGGGTGCGCACACGGTGTCCCGGGGATCCGCACGGACGAAGGGCCGCGCCCCGGTACGGGGCGCGGCCCTCCTCGTCCACTCCGGCCGGTACGGGCCCGTCACCGGACCTCGGTGATCTCCGGGCCGCGCTGGAGCTGGCCCATGCCGCCGGAGAAGCGGGATCCGCCCTCCTCCTGCTGGACGCTCTCGGGGACCATCTGCGCGTCGTTCGGCAGCTTCAGGACGATCGGGTCGCGGGGCGCCATCGGCCCCTCGCCGCGGACCACGACCGTGTCCCGGAAGATCTGCTCCAGCAGCCCGGCGGCCTGCGGCTGCACCGCGCCCTGACCCGAGATCACGCCGCGCAGGAACCAGCGGGGTCCGTCCACACCGACGAACCGCACGACCTGGAAACCGCCCGTGCCGTCGGGCAGTTGCACGGGCACCTGGGCCCGCAGCTCCCAGCCGAGCGGGCCCTCGACCTCGTCGACGATGCCACCCTGCTGGGTGATGCCGGCCGCGATCTCCTCGCGCACCTCGCCCCAGATGCCCTCGCGCTTGGGCGCGGCGAAGGCCTGGAGCTGGATGGCGCTGTCGCGCAGGACGACCGTCGCCGCGACGATCGCGTCGCCCGCGACCTCCACCCGCAGTTCCATGCCGTCGACGCCCGGTACGAACAGGCCGCCGAGGTCCACCCGGCCCTCGGCCGGGTCGCGCACCTCGGAGATGTCCCAGGGGCCGTCGGGCCGCGGTCCGGGTTCGAGCCGCAGCCGCTCGCGCTCGCCCTCGTCGTCCGCCTCGGTGTCGACGCTGTCGACGACCTGCTCGGCCTCGCCGGCCGCGTCCTCGGCGGCACCCTTCTTCTTGCGACGTCCGAACACGTCACTGTCCTTCCCGGTCGGATACGACCGAAGCGTATCGATTCCCACCCGTCGTGCCGCCTGCGGCGGCCTGACCGCTGGTGCCGCTCGTGCCGTCTGTCCGGTCCACCGCCGCATGGCCGCCGGTGGACCCGAAGCCCCCTTCGGCCCGCGCCGAGTCGGGAAGCTCCGCGACCTGGCGGAAGCGGACCCTCTCGACCTGCTGGACGACCAGTTGGGCAATCCGGTCGAAGCGCTCGAACCGCACCGGCTCGCGCGGATCGAGATTCACCACGATCACCTTGATCTCCCCACGGTACCCGGCATCAATCGTCCCCGGGGCATTCACGAGGGCGACACCGCATCGGGCGGCGAGGCCGGAACGCGGGTGCACGAAGGCCGCGTACCCCTCCGGGAGTGCCACAGACACCCCCGTGGGCAGGACGGCCCGCTCGCCGGGGGCGAGTTCGCAGGCGACGGTGGTGCGCAGATCGGCACCAGCGTCACCCGGGTGCGCATACGTCGGGAGCGGTACGTCCGGATCGACGCGCCGGATCAGGACCTCCACGGGGTCGCGGCCGGCGGCGGTCACGGGTTCACCTCGAAGGCCCGCGCACGGCGCACCCGGTCCGGATCGTCCATGGCGGCGCGGATCTCCTCCTCGCGGCCGTTCTCGACGAAGTGGTCGACCCCGACCTCGATGAAGACGGCGTCGGCGCGGACGGCGACGGGGCCGTCCGGGCCGCCGGTGCGGCCGGTGGCGGTGGAGTAGATCTTCCGTCCGGCCACGGCGGTCACCTCGGCCTCCAGGTACAGCGTCGTGCCGACGGGCACGGGCAGCAGGAAGTCGGTCTCCAGCCGCCCGGTCACGGCGATGGTGCGCAGCAGCCAGTTGAGCGAGCCGAGGGTCTCGTCGAGGGCGCTGGCGAGCACCCCGCCGTGGGCGAGGCCGGGGGCGCCCTGGTGGGCGGGCCGCACCTCGAACTCGGCGGTGATCGACACGCCCTCGCCGGCCCGCGCCCGCAGGCGCAGTCCGTGGGGCTGCTCGCCGCCGCAGCCGAAGCACTGGCCGTAGTGCGCGCCGAGGAGCTCGCCGGGCGCGGGCGCGTCGGGATGGCGCACGGGGCGCACCGCGTCGGCGGGGGGCTGAAGAGCCGCGGAAGTACCACTCACAGGCGCAGACCTTACCCGCGCGCCGACGGTCCCCGGATACCGTGCCAAGCTTGACGCCATGCAGCTTGCCGCCGCCCCGTACGAAGAACGCCTGACCGCGCCCCGCTCCTGGTGGCTGATCTCCTTCCTGGTGGGGGTCTCGGCCGCCCTGATCCTGCTGCCGTTCGGCACGCTGCCGATGCTCGGCGGCCTCGCCGGCGGCACGGCGGTGGCGGCGGTGGCGGCCAGCGCCTACGGTTCGGTGCGCATCCGCGTGGTGGGCGACTCGCTGATCGCGGGTGACGCGAAGGTCCCGGTCGCGGCACTGGGCGAGGCGGAGATCCTCGGCCCCGAGGAGGCCCGGGCCTGGCGCACCCACAAGGCCGACACCCGCGCCTTCCTGCTGCTGCGCGCCTACATCCCCACGGCCGTGCGCGTCGAGGTCACGGATCCGCAGGACCCCACCCCGTACCTGTACCTGTCGACCCGCGAGCCGGAGCGCCTGGTGGAGGCCCTGCGCGCGGCGAAGGCGGCCGCGTAGGGCCACGCGGGGCACCGCCACCGACGCCCTCCGGGCCGGTACGGCCCGGCCCGCGCCGGTCCGCCGGGGCAGGGCGGCGCCCTCCGGGCCGCGGGCGCCCGCTGCGGGAAGAGGTGCCCAAAGGGCCGTGTCGGCGGGCGCCGCGCCGCGCCGCGGTGGTGATCCGGGCGCCGTCCCGCCGCGGACGCCCCGGCAGGGGTGCGGGGCCGGTACCGGACGTGCTCCAGCGGGGCCCGCGTCACCGGGGAACGCCCGCCGTGGCCGCCGGCCGGGGCCCGGCGTGCCGGCGCACGCCTCCTGCCGGGCGGCGGTTTCAGCGGCCGCCGTCTCCGGGGCGGCCGTGATCGGGCTCCTTCGTGGAACCGCCCATCTCCAGGGCGTCCGCCGGGCGCTCCAGGGCGGGGAGTTCCTCCAGCGCGTCCCACGGCACCTGGACCTTGCGCAGGTCCGCGCGGATCCGTTCGGCGAGCTTCCTGGTCTCCCGCCGGTTCATGGCCGCGCCGACGGCCGCTCCGACCAGGAACGGCGTGAGGTTCGGCAGGTTGCGGATCATCCGCTTCATGATCCGCTGGCGCAGCTCGCGCTTGGCGTGCCCGTTCAGCGCGGTGCTCAGCGTCGACGGTCTGCTCACGTCGACCCGGCGCTCCGACGCCCAGGAGTTCAGATAGGCGGTACTGCGCTGCTTGAGGCCGCCGGGCGGGCGGACGCCGTACACCTCGTGGAGTTCGGCGATCAGCTTCAGTTCGATCGCCGCGACGCCGGTGACCTCGGCGGCCAGCTCCGTGGGCATCGCGGGCGGCACGGGCAGTGCCGCGGCCGCGCCGACGCCCGCTCCGACCGTGGCCGTGCCCCTCACGGCGCCCGCCACCAGCTTGTCGGCGAGTTCCTCGGGGCCGAGGTCCGGGAACTGCCGGCGGAGCGTGGCCAGGTCCCGTACGGGGATGCGCGGGGCGAGCTCGATGATCCGGTCGGCGAGGTGGCCCAGGGCGGCCCGGGCGCGGTCACCGCCCCTGCGGGCGCCCTGCCGGGCCTTGTCCCGGATCACCGCCACCCGGCGTCGGGCGGCCGGCGCGGGGACCTCCACGGGTGCCGGGAGGTCGCTGCGTTCGGCCGCCGGTTCGAGCGAGGCCCCTCCTGTGCCGGCCGGGCCTCGCTCCGCGTCACGCGCGCGTTGTGGGCCGTCGTGCGGCCCTCGGTCCGCTCCCCGCTTGGGGAAGCGGCGCTTCCAAGGAGGGGTCGAGCCAGTCACGGCCGACCGGTCCTCAGTCGCAGTCGCGGCAGATCGGCTGGCCGTTCTTCTCCCGGGCCAGCTGGCTGCGGTGGTGCACCAGGAAGCAGCTCATGCAGGTGAACTCGTCCTGCTGCTTCGGGAGCACCCGGACGGCCAGTTCCTCGTTCGAGAGGTCGGCGCCGGGAAGCTCGAGGCCTTCCGCGGCCTCGAACTCGTCGACGTCCACCGCGGAGGCCGACTTGTCGTTCCTCCGGGCCTTCAGCTCTTCGAGACTGTCCGAGTCGACGTCGTCGTCGGTCTTGCGTGGAGTGTCGTAATCGGTTGCCATGTCGCTCTCCCCCTCTGGGTGTCTGCGGTGTCTTCCGCGCACGTAACGCGTGAGAGGCCGGACTTGTGCCCGACCTGAGGCGGAGATTTTGCCTCACATCAAGGTCTGTTACTCAATCGACACCCAACCGGACTCCGCATGAGTGATCGGCTTGGATGGCGATGGGGACCGTACACGGTCGCATGGCCGCGCTTCAAAGCCGCCTCCCCGTGTACTTCCCGTGATCAAGACCCCTGAAAACCCGGATTTTCCGGGCGTTTTACAGGATTACCAGATCACGGAGAGTGAATGACCGGAAAAGTGCCGCTGTGATCGATCACACACGTGATCTCTGGTGGTCCGAGGGCCCGGCGGTTCGGAAATTCAGCCCAAAGCGAACATCCCCGCAGGTCGGCTCGGTGATCGGCGCCATGATCTCAGACCGGCAGGGTGACCCGCACCACGAGCCCTCCTCCCTCTCGCGGCCGGGCGGAGATGTGCCCGCCGTGCGCCCGGGCCACGGACCGGACGATGGACAGGCCGAGGCCCACTCCCTTGTCGCTGCCCGTGCGCTCGGTGCGCAGCCGCCGGAAGGGCTCGAAGATGTTGTCGATCTCGTACGCCGGCACGACCGGTCCCGTGTTGCTCACCACCATGACCGCCTGGCCGTGCTCGATGTCGGTGGTGACCTCGACCCAGCCGTCCTCGGCCACGTTGTAGCGCACGGCGTTCTGCACCAGGTTCAGGGCGATCCGCTCCAGCAGCACGCCGTTTCCCTGGACCACCGCGGGGTTGCGCCGGCCGCGGATCCCCACGCCCTTGGCCTCCGCCTCGGCGTGCACCTGGTCGATGGCCTGCGTGGCCACCTCGGCGAGGTCCACCGGCTTGCGCTCGACGATCTGGTTGTCGCTGCGGGCGAGCAGCAGCAGGCCCTCCACCAGCTGTTCGCTGCGTTCGTTGGTGGCCAGCAGGGTCTTGCCGAGCTGCTGGAGCTCCACCGGGGCGTCGGGGTCGGACAGGTGCACTTCCAGAAGGGTGCGGTTGATCGCCAGCGGGGTGCGCAGCTCGTGCGAGGCGTTGCCGACGAAGCGCTGCTGGGCGGTGAAGGCCCGCTGGAGCCGCTCCAGCATGTCGTCGAAGGTGTCCGCCAGCTCCTTCAGCTCGTCGTCCGGGCCGTCCAGCTCGATCCGGCGGGAGAGGTCGGAACCGGCCACCGCGCGCGCCGTGCGGGTGATCCGGCCCAGCGGCGACAGCACCCGGCCGGCCATGGCGTAGCCGAAGGCGAAGGCGATCACGGCCAGGCCGAGCAGGGCCAGGAGGGAGCGGCTGAGCAGGCTGTCCAGGGCGTGCTGGCGCTGCTCGTTGACACAGTCGTTCAGTGAGCGGTTGAGCTCGTCCGCGGGCAGTTCCAGGCTCCGCAGGTGGCAGATCTCACTGGACACCTGTCCGGACACGATCCTGAAAGGCAGGTCGCTGCCCACCTTCAGCGCGTTCGCCGCCAGCAGGTAGATGATCGACAGCAGTACGATGCCGGCGATCAGGAACATCCCGCCGTACAGCAGGGTGAGCCTTATCCGGATGGTGGGGCGCAGCCACGGGAAGGGCGGGGCCGGCCGGGGGTCCCAGGTGGGCTTGGGGGGCGCCTGGGGAGGCGCGGGTGTCGTGGCCACGGGCGATCAGATCCGGTACCCGGAACCCGGGACGGTGACGATGACGGGCGGCTCGCCCAGCTTGCGGCGCAGCGTCATGACGGTCACCCGCACCACGTTCGTGAACGGGTCGGTGTTCTCGTCCCACGCCTTCTCCAGCAGCTGCTCCGCGGAGACCACCGCGCCCTCGCTGCGCATGAGGACCTCCAGGACGGCGAACTCCTTGGGCGCCAGCTGGATCTCCCGGCCGTCGCGGAAGACCTCGCGGCGGTTGGGGTCCAGCTTGATCCCCGCGCGCTCCAGGACCGGTGGCAGCGGCACGCTGGTGCGCCGACCCAGGGCCCGCACGCGGGCGATGAGCTCGCTGAACGCGAACGGCTTGGGCAGGTAGTCGTCGGCGCCTATCTCCAGGCCCTCCACCCGGTCGCTGACGTCACCGGAGGCCGTCAGCATCAGCACGCGCGTGGGCATGCCCAGCTCGACGATCTTGCGGCACACGTCGTCACCGTGCACCAGTGGGAGGTCGCGGTCGAGGACGACCACGTCGTAGTCGTTGACGCCGATGCGTTCCAGAGCGGCCGCACCGTCGTACACGACGTCGACGGCCATGGCCTCCCGGCGCAGTCCGGTGGCCACCGCATCGGCGAGCAGCTGCTCGTCCTCGACGACGAGTACGCGCACGTCGCTTGTCCTTCCTCATGGAACGCCCGTGGCGCCCCGGGGGCGCGAGCGGGCAGGGGTCTTGGTGAGTGTGTCGCCTCCATCCTGCCCTTTTCGGCCATAAGTCGGCGGTAAGGCGGAAGCCGGGCGGCCGGCTCGGGGCGGGAACGGAAGCGGGGACGGGGCAGGGGCGGGAAATTTTCTTACCCGGCCGAGGTTTCCGCGCGAAGGCGTGTGGGGAGGACGGCTTTACACCCCACGATCACGCTCTGCGCGTACCGTACGACCACCTGGTGCACAGCCATCCGCTTCCCGCAGGGCGGCGTGGGTGTCCGGCACCGTCGCCGCCCGGCCGGTCGGCGCCGGGCACCCGTCGCAGACGTGATCGCCACCTTTCCCGCAATGGCACACCCCCGTGCCACCGACCCACGACCCAGGACGAGGGGGCGCAGCATGGACGCTTTCACCGCAGGACTTCTGCAGCGCATAGAGGCGACCGAGTCCGACCTGTCGCGGGCCCGGGAGGAGGGCGACGACTTCCTCGTCGAGGTCGAGCTGAGCGAGCTCGACGACCTTCGCCGACTCGCCGCCGAGCACGGTGTGCAGGTCGGCGCGAACAGCGCCTGATCCGGCCCGCGTACGACGGATGGAACGAACAAGAGGGAGCCCCGGCGAGTTCCAGCGCCGGGGCTCCCGCCTTTCCGCCTGTCCGCCCGCGGGACGCGCGGCCGCGCGTCCCGCGGGCGGGCTGTCGCCGCCCCCTCAGTCGTGCCAGGCGCCGAGGTCCTCCAGGAGGCCCTGGAGAGGTTCGAAGACGCCCGGCGGGGCCGCGACCGCCAGTTCGCGCGACGGGCGCCGGGAGGGGCGTCCGCCGGTCAGCGCGCCCGCTTCCCGGGCGATCAGGTCGCCCGCGGCCAGGTCCCAGGGGTTCAGGCCGCGCTCGTAGTAGCCGTCGAGGCGGCCCGCGGCCACGTCGCACAGGTCGATCGCGGCCGAGCCGCCGCGCCGGATGTCGCGCACCCGGGGGATCACCTTCCCGGCGATCTCGGCCTGATGGGCGCGGACCTCGGCGACGTAGGCGAAGCCGGTCGAGATCAGGGCCTGGTCCAGGGGCGGCGCGGGGCGGCAGGCGAGCCGGCGCTCCTGCCGTGTCCCCGTCACCCAGGCGCCGCCGCCGCGGACCGCGTGGTAGGTCTCCCCGCGCATCGGGGCGGCGACCACACCGACGACGGTCTCGCCGTCCTGTTCGGCGGCGATGGAGACGGCCCAGCTCGGCAGGCCGTAGAGGTAGTTCACCGTGCCGTCGAGGGGATCGACGACCCAGCGGACGCCGCTCGTTCCCTCGGTGGCGGCGCCCTCCTCGCCGAGGATGCCGTCGTCCGGGCGGCGCTCGGTGATCAGCCCGGTGATCAGTTTCTCGGCCGCGAGGTCCATCTCGGTGACCACGTCGACCGGGCTGGACTTGGTGGCGTGGACCGCGAGGTCGGCCGGACGGCCGTCGCGCAGCAGCTCGCCCGCGCGGAGGGCGGCCTCCCGGGCCAGTTCCAGCAGTTCCGAGTGGAGGGGGTCGGTCACGGGGCTCCTCACGCGTAGGGGCTGTCGGCGCCCGCGGCGGCGGGCCGGGGGGTGCGAGCCGGGCAGCAGCCCACCGGGCACAGGTCGTGGCTGGCGCCGAGCGCGCCCAGGGCGCACGGCGCGACCCGCTGGCCGCGCTCGGTGGCGGCCCGCTCCAGGACGAGGTCGCGGACGGCGGCGGCGAAGCGCGGGTCGGCGCCGACGGTGGCCGAGCGGCGCACCGGCAGCCCCAGCTCCTCGGCCTTGGCCTTGGCCTCCGTGTCGAGGTCGTACAGGACCTCCATGTGGTCGGAGACGAAGCCGATGGGGGCCATGACCACGGCCGGGACCCCGGCGGCGTGCCGCTCCTCGAGGTGGTCGCAGATGTCGGGTTCCAGCCACGGGATGTGCGGGGCGCCGGAGCGGGACTGGTAGACGAGCTGCCAGGGGTGGTCGACGCCGGTGCGCTCGCGGACGGCCTCGGCGATCAGCCGCGCGACGTCCAGGTGCTGCTTGACGTAGGCGCCGCCGTCGCCGTGCTCCTCCACCGGGCCGGAGGTGTCCGCGGCCGAGTTCGGGATCGAGTGGGTCGTGAAGGCGATGTGGGCGCCGTCCCGGACCTCCTGCGGCAGGTCGGCGAGGGACCGCACCACCCCGTCGATCATGGGCTCGACGAACCCCGGGTGGTTGAAGTAGTGCCGCAGCTTGTCGATCCTCGGCAGCTCCAGGCCCTCCGACTCCAGGGCCGCGAGGGCGTCGGCGAGGTTCTCGCGGTACTGGCGGCAGCCCGAGTAGGAGGCGTAGGCGCTGGTGGCGAGGACGAGGATGCGGCGGCGGCCGTCGCGGACCATCTCGCGCAGGGTGTCCGTCAGGTACGGCGCCCAGTTGCGGTTGCCCCAGTAGACCGGCAGGTCCAGGCCGTGCTCGGCGAAGTCCTTGCGCAGAGCGTCCAGCAGGGCGCGGTTCTGCGCGTTGATCGGGCTGACTCCGCCGAAGAGGAAGTAGTGCTGTCCGACTTCCTTCAGGCGTTCGGTGGGGATGCCGCGCCCGCGCGTCACGTTCTCCAGGAACGGGACCACGTCGTCCGGCCCTTCGGGGCCGCCGAACGAGAGCAGGAGCAGGGCGTCGTAGGGGGTGGCGTCGAGCACGTCTGGCATGTCTCGATCCTGCCACCCGCCACCGACAGCCGGGAAACGGCGGGGGTGACACGCGGCGCCCCCGCCGCCTCGGAGGTGTATAAGGGTCACCTAACCTGTAAGCTGTATCAGCCGCATTGGCGCCTTACGGACGCACTGTCCCGCACGACCTGCCGCATCCACCGGCCCGTCGTGCCGGTCCTGTCCCGCCCGAGCCGTACCGGACCACCGGAGACCCCGTGCCCAGCCCCTACCGCGCCCTGTTCGCCGCCCCCGGCTCCAAGGGCTTCTCCGCCGCGGGCCTCCTCGGCCGCATGCCGTTGTCGATGATGGGCGTCGGCGTGGTCACCATGGTCTCGCAGCTGACCGGGCGGTACGGCCTGGCCGGCGCCCTGTCGGCCACCATCGCGCTCGCCGCGGCGGTCGCGGGACCGCAGGTCTCACGGCTGGTCGACCAGTACGGGCAGCGGCGGGTGCTGCGCCCGGCGACCCTGGTGTCGCTCGTCGCGGCGGCCGGGCTGCTGGCGGCCGCGCACTGGCGGTGGCCGGACTGGGTGCTGTTCGTGTGCTGTGTGGGGGTCGGCTGCGTGCCCAGTGTCGGCGCGATGGTCCGAGCCCGCTGGGCGGCCCTGTACCGGGGCACCCCGAAGCTGCACACCGCGTACTCCTTCGAGTCCGTGGTGGACGAGGTGTGCTTCATCTTCGGGCCGATCATCTCCATCGGCCTGTCCACGGCGTGGTTCCCGGAGGCCGGTCCGCTGCTGGCCGCCTGCTTCCTCGCCGTCGGCGTCTTCTGGCTGACCGCGCAGCGCGCCACCGAGCCCGCGCCGCATCCGCGCGAGCAGCGCGGCGGCGGCAGCGCGCTGCGCTCGCGCGGCCTGCAGGTGCTGGTCGCCACGTTCGTGGCGACGGGGGCGATCTTCGGGGCGGTCGACGTGGTCACCGTGGCCTTCGCCGACGAGCGGGGGCACCAGGCCGCCGCCAGCCTCGTGCTCGCCCTCTACGCGGCGGGCTCCTGCGTGGCGGGCATGGTCTTCGGGCTGCTGCGCTTCACCGGGGAGCCGGAACGCCGCTGGCTGCTGGGCGTGTGCGCGATGGCCGTGAGTATGATCCCCCTCCTACTGGTCGGGAACCTGCCGTTCCTGGCCGTTGCGCTGTTCGTCGCGGGCCTGTCCATCGCACCCACGATGATCACGACGATGTCCCTCATCGAACAGCACGTACCACGCGCGCAGCTCACCGAGGGCATGACCTGGGTGAGCACCGGGCTCGCGGTGGGGGTGGCGCTCGGCTCCTCCGCGGCCGGCTGGGTGATCGACGCGGCCGGGGCGCGCGCCGGGTACGTGGTCCCGGCGGTGGCCGGGGCCGTCGCGGCCGCGGTCGGTTTCCTCGGGTACCGCCGGCTCACGCGGCCGGCTCCGGGTCGGGGAGGGACCGTTGAACATTACGGCGAACGGGAAGACGGGCGGGAAGAGCGGCACCTGGCGTAACTGGGGAGGCACCGTGGCGGCCCGTCCCGCGCGGGAGGTCGTCCCGGCGTCCGCCGGGGAACTGGCCGAGGCCGTGCGCCGGGCCGCCGAGGACGGACTGCGGGTGAAGGCCGTCGGCGCCGGCCACTCCTTCACCTCCATAGCCGCCACGGACGGTGTGCTGATCCGGCCTCACCTGCTGACGGGCATACGCGACATCGACCGCGCCGCCATGACGGTCACGGTCGCGGCCGGCACCCCGCTCAAGAGGCTCAACGCGGCCCTCGCGCGCGAGGGGCTGTCGCTGGCGAACATGGGCGACATCATGGAGCAGACGGTCGCCGGCGCGACCGGCACCGGCACCCACGGCACCGGACGCGACTCGGCCTCGATCGCCGCCCAGATCAGGGGGATCGAGCTGGTCACGGCCGACGGTTCGCTCCTCACCTGCTCCGCGGGGGAGAACCCGGAGGTCTTCGCCGCCGCCCGCGTCGGTCTGGGCGCCCTCGGTGTCGTCACCGCGCTCACGTTCGCCGTGGAGCCGCTGTTCCTGCTCCGGGCCCGCGAGGAACCCATGCCGTTCGACCGGGTCCTCGCCGACTTCGACGAACTGTGGGCCGGGAACGAGCACTTCGAGTTCTACTGGTTCCCGCACACCGGGAACACCATCACCAAGCGCAACAACCGCAGCGCGGGCCCGGAGCAGCCGATGGGGCGGCTGAAGGGCTGGTTCCAGGACGAGTTCCTCTCCAACGGCGTCTTCCAGGTGGCCAACCGGGTCGGCCGCGCGGTGCCCGCCACCGTCCCGGCGATCGCGAGGATCTCCAGCAAGGCCCTGTCCGCGCGGGCCTACACCGACATCCCCTACAAGGTCTTCACCTCGCCGCGCCGGGTGCGTTTCGTGGAGATGGAGTACGCCGTCCCGCGCGAGGCCGTCATCGACACGCTGCGCGAACTGAAGGCGATGGTCGACCGCTCGCGGCTGCGGATCAGCTTCCCCGTCGAGGTGCGCACCGCCCCGGCCGACGACATCACGCTCTCCACCGCCTCCGGCCGGGACACCGCCTACATCGCCGTCCACATGTTCAAGGGCACGCCCTACCGGGGGTACTTCACCGCCGCCGAGCACATCTTCACCGCGCACGAGGGCCGGCCGCACTGGGGGAAGCTGCACACCCGGGACGCCGGGCACCTGTCCCGGCTCTACCCGCGCTTCGGCGAGTTCACGGCGCTGCGGGACCGTCTCGACCCGGATCGCCGGTTCCAGAACGACCACTTGCGGAGGATTCTGGGGCCGTAGCCGAGCCGCTGGACGCCGGGTCCGGGCCTCGTCGGCACCCCGGCTCCCGGTGGGGCTCGGGGCGGGCGCGGCGCCGTCCCCGGTGCCGTCGCCCGGGCCGCGGCACGAGGTGAGTCCGCAGGCGGTGGTTCCGGCCATCGTGACGCCGGAGGAGGAGGCGCGCTCGGCTGCCACCGCCGCCGCGAGCGCGCCGCCCGCGACCCGGGACGTGTTCAGGTCGATCGGCTTCCTGCCCGCCTCGCCCCGGAGGGCGGTCCCTCCCGCTCCGGGACTGCGCCACGGCCGGGACAGCGGGCTTTTCACGCATCCTCGCCCCTTGCCCGCCATTCCCGTACTCGGCCGACTTCTGCCGCTCGGTCAACCAACCACATCAGAAGGGGACATACGGAAGAAACCTTTAGTTCCGTTTCTGGTGATTGCATGAAGCCCGCCGCGCCGCCCCCTTGTGCCGACGCGGAAACCGCCCCGGGTGACCGAGCCCCGCCCCTTGCCGGAAGTCGGACGGCGTGCCGATCCACGCACATGGCCCGAATGGAGTACTGTGGCGAACCCTGGGTCAGATCTCCCGACAGGGGGTACGAGACCTTGACGGACCACCGGGAGGGGGCTAGGTGCACAGGGTGACGGAGTTGGTCACTTAGCGTGGCGAAGAGGTAACCGTGCCATAACGGCGATCCAGGGCCCGCGCCCGACACGCCGGGCAACTCGGCAAGGTTGTGGCAGGCTGCACCCGGGCAGGCCACACTCGACAGAGCGGAAGCAGCGACGCACGTGACGTCGGCAGGCACCACCCGGGAGGTCCCCATGCCCGAACTGCGTGTCGTGGCCGTCTCGAATGACGGCACACGGCTGGTGCTGAAGGCTGCGGACTCAACGGAGTACACGCTTCCGATTGACGAACGGCTCCGTGCCGCCGTGCGCGGCGACCGTCCCCGCCTCGGCCAGATCGAGATCGAGGTGGAGAGCCACCTCCGCCCCCGTGACATCCAGGCGCGGATACGTGCGGGCGCGAGCGCCGAGGAAGTCGCCCAGATGGCCGGCATCCCGGTGGACCGCGTACGTCGTTTCGAGGGCCCCGTCCTGGCCGAGCGCGCCTTCATGGCCGAGCGGGCCCGCAAGACCCCCGTCCGCCGCCCCGGCGAGAACTCCGGTCCGCCCCTCGGCGAGGCCGTGCAGGAGCGGCTGCTGCTGCGCGGCGCGGAGAAGGACACCGTCCAGTGGGACTCCTGGCGCCGCGACGACGGCACCTGGGAGGTGCTGCTGGTCTACCGGGTCGCGGGCGAACCCCACTCGGCGAGCTGGACGTACGACCCGCCGCGCCGGCTCGTCCAGGCCGTCGACGACGAGGCGCGCGCGCTGATCGGCGAGACCGACGACCTCGCCGCGCCCGAGCCCAGCTTCCCCTTCGTCCCGCGCATCGCGCGCCTGCCGCGCGACCGCCCGCTGGACCGCACCACCGACCGGGAACGCCCGAGTCTGCCCGCGCAGGCGTCCGAACCCGCCGAGGAGAGCACGGGCGAACGGGACTCGCTGACCAGCCTGCTGGAGGCGGTGCCGAGCTTCCGGGGCGACCTGGTCGTTCCCGAGCGCCCGTCGGAGTCCGCCGGGGAACCGGAGGACGAATCCGCGGCGGAGGAACCCCCGGCCCCCGCGGCCTCGGCCGGTTCCGCCTACGCCGACGTGCTCATGCCCCGCTCCGTCGGAAGCCACCGCGACCGTCTCGTCGGCGCCACCGACCGTCAGGCCGAGGCCGACGGCGTCCGCCCGGGGCGCCGGGCCGCGGTGCCCAGCTGGGACGAGATCGTGTTCGGGACGCGCCGGAAGAAGCAGGAGTAAGCCCCGGGAGCAGCCGGCCGTACGGCGGTGAGGGCCCGCGTCGCGGAGCGGCGGGCCCCCTCGCGCCCCGTCGGCAGCGCCCGGCCGGCCGCTCCTACCGGGGATCCGGTCCGACGGCGACCGGCCGTTCGGGATCCGAGGACCACTGGGACCACGACCCGACGTACAGCGCCGCCGGGATGCCCGCCACCGCCAGCGCCAGCACCTCGTGGGCCGCGGAGACGCCCGAGCCGCAGTACACCCCGACCTCGGTGCCCTCGACCGCGCCCAGCGCCTCGAAGCGGGCGCGGAGCTCTCCGGCGGGCAGGAGCCGGCCGTCCGCCGCCACGTTCTCGGTCGTCGGCGCGGACACGGCACCGGGGATGTGCCCGCCGACCCGGTCGATCGGTTCCACCTCGCCCCGGTACCGCTCCCCCGCGCGCGCATCGAGCAGCACCCCGGACCGTGCCAGCGCCGCCGCTCCGTCCGCGTCCAGGTAGCCGCCCGTCCCCGCCACCGGCTCGAAGTCCCCCGGCTCCGGAACGGGTGTCTGCGTCGACAGCGGCCCCTCCCACGCCCGCAGCCCGCCGTCGAGGACCCGCACGTCCGGGTGGCCCGTCCAGCGCAGCAGCCACCAGGCGCGGGCCGCCGCCCAGCCCTGCCCGCCGTCGTACACGACGACCGGCCGGCCCGACGACACGCCCGCCCGGCGCATCGCGGCGCCGAACTCCGCGAGATCGGGCAGCGGGTGGCGGCCTTCGGGGCCGGGCGGGGCGGCGAGCTCCCGGTCCAGGTCGACGAAGACCGCGCCGGGCAGGTGCCCGGCCGCGTACTCGGCACGGCCGTCGAAGGCCGGCGCACCGGCCGCCTTGGCGGCGACGAGCTGCCAGCGGACGTCCAGGAGGACCGGCGGGTTCCCGCCCGCCAGTTCACCGGCGAGTTCGGATGCGGAGATGATGGCGTTCATGGCCCCATCCTGACGCACGGGGCGGCCGACGCGCCCCGGCCGGCCCACCGGGCCCGCCGCGGGTGCGGCGGGGACCGCCGACGGGGGTTTCGCACGCCGGACGTCGGAAGGGGACGGCCCCGGGCGGTCGTTACTTCCTCGGGGCCTCCCGCGCGGCGGTGTTCACGGCCACGCCCAGGACGACGAGCGCGATGCCGACGTACAACTCGCAGCCGTCGACGTACAGGTGCCTCATGAAGCCCATGAGCGGAATCCACGTGCCGAAGGCCTCGTGGACGATGCCCTGCAGGCCGCCGACGACGAGTACGAAACCGATGAGACCGAGAATGCCCTTCATGAGCCGAACCGTAGGGACAACGGGCCAGGACCGTATCGGACTTGGGCATGCGGGAGCGGTGGGCTTGTAGTCCCAAAGTATCGACCCACGGCACGCGGGGCCGGACGGCTGCTCCGCGGGCATAGGTTCGGCGGTATGCGCAGTCGCCGCGACCGGGTCGTCGACATCTCCTTCTTCCTCTTCGCCGTGGTCTTCTCCGTGGTCACGGCGGACTCGGTCCACGTGGACGAGGGCATGTCCGGTGGCGAGCGGATCGCCGATCAGGTAGCCGGTGGGCTGGCCTGCGCATCGGTGTTCCTGCGGCGGCGGTGGCCGGCGCAGCAGGCCGTGGCGCTGATGCTGGCCGGAACGTATTTCCATCATCTGACCGGGGCCACGCTGGTGGCGTTGTTCACGGTCGCGGCGCACCGGAGGCGGCCCGTCACCGCCCGGGTGGCGGCGGTCGCGCTGGTGCAGTTCCTCGCGTTCCTGGTCGAGGGACCGGAAGCGGAGTCCGAGGCGACCGGATCGGCCCTCACGTACTTCGCGCTGGTGGCGGGTGCCGTCGGCTGGGGGCTGTACGTCCGTTCCCGGCGGGCGCTGATCGCGTCGCTGGAGGAACGCGCGGTCCGGGCCGCCGAGGAGGCACGGCGGCAGGTGCGGGAGGAGATGGCCCGGGAGATGCACGACGTCCTCGCCCACCGGCTGTCGTTGCTGAGCGTGCACGCCGGGGCACTGGAGTTCAACCCGGGCGCTCCCGCGGCGGACGTCCGGCACGCGGCCGGGGTGATCCGCGACAGCGCGCACCGGGCGCTGCAGGACCTGCGCGAGGTGATCGGCGTCCTGCGGTCGCCGACGGCGGTCCCGGACGGGGCCGAGGGGCGGCCGCAGCCGACGCTGGCGGACGTGGAACGGCTGGTGGAGGAGTCCCGTGAGGCGGGGGCGGACGTCGCGTACCGCCAGGAGGTCGGGACCGCCGGGAAGGCGGACACGCTTCCCGCCGTCACCGGCCGCACCGCGTACCGCATCGTGCAGGAGGGCCTGACGAACGCCCGCAAGCACGCACCCGGCGCCGAGGTCGCGGTCACCGTGTCGGGCCGGCCCGGGGAGGGGCTGACGGTGGTGGTGGCGAACCCGCTCCCGGACGGCCCGGGAACGGCGATCCCCGGTGCCGGGCACGGTCTGATCGGGCTCGGCGAACGCGCCGGGCTGGCCGGCGGGCGGCTGGAACACGGCCCCCGGGACGGCTCGTTCGTGCTGCGCGCCCGGCTGCCCTGGGACGGCGCCGGGGCCGTGGACGGCTAACGTGCCCGTCATGATCCGAGTACTCCTGGTCGACGACGACCCGCTGGTGCGCTCCGGTCTGCGGCTGATGCTCGGGGGCGCGCCGGACGTGGAGGTGGTCGCCGAGGCCGCGGACGGGGCCGAAGTGGCGGCACTGGTGGCCGAGCACTCCCCCGACGTCGTGCTCATGGACATCCGGATGCCCGGCACGGACGGCCTCGCCGCCACCGAAGCGCTGCGGGCCCGGGGCCGCCCGGGCTCTCCGGGCGGCCCCGGGCGAAGGCTGCCTCATCCGCCCGAGGTGCTGGTGCTGACCACGTTCCACACCGACGAGCACGTGCTGCGGGCCTTGCGCGCGGGTGCCGCCGGTTTCGTCCTGAAGGACACCCCGCCCCAGGAGATCGTGGCGGCGGTGCGGAAGGTGGCGGCGGGCGAGCCGGTGCTCTCGCCCGCGGTGACACGGCAGTTGATCGCCCAGGTGTCGGAGAGGACGGGCGGGCGCGAGGCCCGGGCCGAACGGGCGCGGGCGCGACTGGCGCTGCTCGGCGACCGGGAGCGGGAGGTGGCGCTCGCGGTGGGGCGGGGCAGGACCAACGCGGAGATCGCGGCGGAGCTCTACATGTCGGTACCGACCGTCAAGACGCACGTCTCGCACATCCTGGCCAAGCTGGACCTCAACAACCGCGTGCAGATCGCCCTCGTGGTGTACGACGCGGACGCGGCGCGCTGAGCGCGGGCCGGGGCGCGCCGGTCACCGTGCTCTCGTCCCACCGGGCCGCCGGTCCGGTTCGGCGTCCGAAGCGCCCCGTTCGCCGGCGGACGGGGCGCGGCCGGGTGGGCACGAGGTCTCGGAGAGAGCCGGAAGAGCGTACTCCGCCCAGACCGTCTTGCCCGGTCCGTCCGGGCGCGGGTGCCAGTCCCAGCGGGCCGCGAGCCGCGACACGAGGAGCAGCCCGCGGCCGGTCTCCTCGGCCCCGGCGGCGTCCTCCGGGACGGCGGGGCGGCGGGGCCGGCGTTCGGCGCGGGTGTCGGTGACCTCGACGCGCACGGTGCCGCCGTCGGGTGCGGCGTGCAGGCGGAGGCGGAAGTCCCGGCCGGGGACGTGGCCGTGGCGCACGGCGTTCGCGGCGAGTTCGGCGGTGATCAGCACGATCGCGTCGTGCGGGCCGGTGCCGTACGGGATGCCCCACGCATGCAGGCGGACGGCCGTGAGGCGGCGGGCGAGACGGGCACCGCGGGGCGTGGAGGTGAAGCGCATCTCGAAGGCGCGGTCCGGCGGTGGTGCCTCCAAGAAGGCGCGGAGGGTGGCGGGTTGGGTGGTGCCGGCGGGATCGATGGGTTTCGTCGTCATGCCCTCACGGTCCTGTCGGTGGTCTGGCGTGACCAGCGGTGACGCGGCGACAGGGGTCTGCTGTACGCGTGTTGTCCGCACGGGTACGCGCCGCGTGCCGTGACGGCGTCCTCCGCGGGGCGTTGAGCGGGAGGAGGCGGTGGTGGTCATGGCGGAGCGCGAGGACGCGGTGGCGGGGGCCGGGGCGGTTCCCGGGGAGCGTGGCAACGGCGGCGGGACGGGAGCGTTCGTGAGCCTCGGGGACGGCTGGGACAGCGACGACGGGTCCGGGCGGCGACCGGAGGACGAGGCGGGGCGCGGCGTCGTTGTCGCGTTCGGGCAGACCATGAAGGCGCTGCGGCTGCGGGAGGGACTGGAGCGCGAGGAGTTCGGGCGGCGCCTCGGGTACTCGGCGTCCACGATCGCGTCGTTCGAGCAGGGGCGGAGGATCCCGTCGCCCCGGGCGATCGAGCGGGCGGACGAGGTGCTGGGCGCCGGCGGGTTGCTGTGCCTGTGGAAGGAGCAGGTGGAGCGCGCTCAGTATCCGGTGTTCTTCCAGGGGATGGCGGCCTTGGAGAAGGAGTGCCTTGAGCTGCTCATGTACGACACCCACGTCGTCAACGGCCTGCTCCAGACCGAGGATTACATGAGGGCGCTGCTCGCGATGCGGCGTCCGCCCCTGGACCCGGAAACGGTCGAGCAGCGGGTGACCGCTCGACTGGCCCGCCAGGACATCTTCGACCGGCGGCCCACCCCGCTGTTGAGCTTCGTGATGGACGAGGCGGTGCTGAGGCATCGGTACGGCGGCACGGAGGTGCTGCGGGGACAACTGGAGCTCATTCTCCTCATCGGCCAGAAGCAGAACGTCGAGATCCAGGTCATGCCGACCGAATGCGAGGAGAACGCGGGCGTGAACGGGCCGTTCACGGTCGTCACCCGGAAGGACGGCAGGAGGTTCGTCTACGCCGAGACGCACGCGACCAGTGCTCTTGAAACCGACCCGGAACAGACGGCTCTCGCGACCGCACGCTATGGGATCATCCGATCCCAGGCTCTCAGTCCGCGAGAGTCAACGGAGTTCATCGAAGGGTTGCTGGGAGCGCTATGAACAACGTCGAGTCCTCGACCGCCGCATCCGGCCTCGTCTGGTTCAAGAGCAGCTACAGCGGAACCGAGGGCGGTCAGTGCGTAGAAGTCGCGGCCGGTTCGGCAACCGTGCACGTCCGTGACTCCAAGGCCGTCGCCGGACCCGTACTCGCCGTCTCGCGCGAGGCGTGGGCAGGGTTCGTCGGGCTGGCCTCGTCGGAGCGGTGCGTCTGACCCCCGTACGGTCGCCGGAGCCCTGCCGACCGCGGTGGTGATCGGCGGGGCTCTCGCGTCCGGTCCTCCGGGACCCCGTTCCCGGACCGCTCCCGGACGAGTACTCCCGCCCCGTCAGGGCGTCGCACACGGGCCGCCCCGTCGCTCCCCGAGGCCGGAATAGCCATGGTCCACCCCGCGTTGCCGTGGGCATGACGACGAAGACGCCACGGCCCGAGGTACTGCGCTACACCGCCTTCTCCAGCACCCCCGACGGCGGGAACCCCGCCGGCGTCGTGCTGGACGCCACCGGTCTGGACGACGGCGACATGCTGGCCATCGCCGCCGACCTCGGGTATTCGGAATCCGCGTTCCTGACCGCGCCCCCGGAGGGCCTCGGCGGCCGGGAGGGACGGGCGTACGGCATCCGTTACTTCAGTCCCAGGGCCGAGGTGCCGTTCTGCGGGCACGCCACCGTCGCGGCCGCCGTCGCGCTCGCCGAGCGGATCGGCCCCGGGGAGCTGGTGTTCGCGACGCGCGCCGGCACCGTGCCGGTGGAGGTGACCGAGGAGGGCGGGACGGTCAGGGCCACGCTCACCAGCGTCGAGCCGCACGTCGAGGAGATCGGCGGCGCCGACCTCGCGGAGGCACTCGCCGCGCTCGGCTGGCCGGCCGCCGACCTCGATCCGGCCTTCCCGCCCCGCGTCGCGTTCGCCGGCGCCCGCCACCTCGTCCTCGCGGCGGCGACGCGCGCCCGCCTCGCGGACCTCGCCTACGACTTCGCGCGCCTCGAAGCCCTGATGCACCGCCTGGACCTGACCACGGTCCAGTTGGTGTGGCGGGAGTCGGCCACCGTCTTCCACGTCCGTGACCCGTTCCCCGTCGGCGGCGTCGTCGAGGACCCGGCGACCGGGGCCGCGGCCGCCGCGTTCGGCGCGTACGCCCGTGAGCTCGGCCTGGTCCCCGAGGACGCCGTCCTCACCCTGCACCAGGGCGAGGACCTGGGCCGTCCCGGCGAGCTCACGGTGACGCTGCGCGCGGGTGACCCGCGCGTCCGGGTCGGCGGCGCGGGAACCCGCATCGGCTGACCGGCCGTCAGGCGGTGACGCGTACCGTCTCCACCCAGTGCGGGGGCTGCGGCGCGCCGGGGCCGATCAGGGCCGCGACGAGGCGGCAGGACGGGACTTCGTCGGGCCAGGGCGTGTAGCCGTCGGTGAGGACGACGACGATGGACGGGCGGTCCCGCGCCGCGAGTGCGGCGTCGATCCCGACGCGCAGGTCCGTGCCGCCACCGCCGCCGAGGGTGATCTGCTCGGTGGCCGTCACCCGGGACACGGCGTGCACGTCGGCATCGCACGCGAGGACGGTGACGCGGTTGCCCCGCACGCCGACCTCGCGCAGGACGCCCGTAACCTCTCCCAGCGCGGCCGCGAGTTCCGCGTCGCCCATCGAGCCCGAGGTGTCGACGACGACGGCCACCCGGGGCAGCGGACGACGCAGACTCGGCAGGACGACGCCGCGCAGCGCCGGTGTGCGGCGCGACGGGCGGCGGTAGGTGTAGTCGACGGCCCCGCCGGCCCACGCGGCGGCTTCCCGGACCGCGCCGGCCAGCGCCTGCCGCCAGTCCACCGTGGGCTCCAGGACCTCCTCGGCCCAGCGCTGCCAGCCCGCGGGCAGGGTGCCGCGGGCGCGCTGGTGGGCGCGCATCGCCTCGGCGGTCTGCCGGCGCAGCGCCTGGGCCTCGGCCTCACCCAGCCGGGCGGGGTCGGCGGAGCCCGGGAGTTCCCAGGGCACCGGGCGGCCGTGGGCGCCCGATCCGCAGTCGCACTCCCGTACGCCGGGGGGTAGTTGCGGCACGTACGCCTCGAACAGCTGCCCCTCGGGCAGGCCGAGGAGGCGGGGCTCGACACGCCCGGCGGGCAGGCGCAGCCCGTCGGCGAGGAGGTCGTCGTTGATCTCGCAGTCCTGGGCGACGTTGACGCGGTGCCGGTAGCGCTGGTCGGCGGCGGGGAGCCGGTCGGCGCGGCCGTGGTGGTCGCGCAGCAGGTGCGCCGCCTCGTGCACCCAGACGCCCGCGAGTTCCTCCACGGGGGTCGCGTCGACGAAGACGGGTGACACGTAGCAGCGCCAGTGGCGGTCCACCCCCATCGTCGGCACCTCACGGCTCGCCACGACGGTCAGGGCGTACAGGGCTGATGCCAGATAGGGCCGGTCGCTCGCCGCCCGGTAGCGGGCGGCGAGCAGTTTGGTCATGTCCAGGTTCCCGCGGGATTCCGTCATGCCTGCGGGCTTCACCGGCCGCCGGGCAGGGCCCCGGACATCTGCAGCAGGTCCAAGAACCCGTCGATGCCGGGAGGCACGGGCCAGTCGAGCCGGCGCATCGCCGCGAGGTCGGTGGCGGCCCGGGCGGCCACGTCCGGTACGCCCGCGTCCACGGCCTTGGCCAGGACCGCCCAGCCGGCCTCCCAGCGGGGCCGGGTGAGATCGCTCCGGATGGCGGCGACCACCGCGATGAGGAAGGCCAGCTGCCGGTCGCCGCGCTCGGGCAGGGCGAACGCGCCGGGGTCGGCGAGGACCCGCTCGGGGTCCGGAAGGTCGAGGTGTTCCAGGTACGAGAGCAGTTCGATGCCCGCGCCGTCCCCGACGGCACCGGTGAGCGCGGCGGCCGTCGCCTCGCGGCCGGCGCCGGTCGCGTATGCCGTCGCCAGCAGCCGCAGCGCCATCTCCCAGGTCCGCGGGGACGGCCACGACCGGCCCCGGCTCTCGGCGTCGGCGGGTATGTGGTGGACCAGGCCCGGCCGGGCGGTGAGGAAACCGGAGACGGCGCCGCGGGCCCGCGCGACGGCACCGGGCACCTTGGCCGGATCGACCGTGGGGACGGCCACCTCCGGCCACGTGCCGGCCATGCCGCGCGCGACCGTGGCGGGATCGTGGGTCCAGTGGAGGTGGACGAAGCGGTTGGCGAGCGGCGGGCTGAGGTGCCAGCCGTCCGCGGCGCTCGACGGCGGGTTGGCGGCGGCGACGATGCGCACCGCGTCGGGCAGGACGAGGCTGCCGACCCGGCGTTCGAGCACGACCCGCAGCAGCGCCGCCTGCACGGCCGGGGGCGCGGAGGACAGCTCGTCGAAGAAGAGCAGGCCACGCCCGGCGCGGGCGAGCCGGACCGCCCAGTCGGGCGGGGCCATCGGCACGCCGGTCGCGGCCGGATCGTCCCCGACGATCGGCAGCCCGGCGAAGTCGGACGGCTCGTGCACGCTGGCGATGACCGTCTCCAGGGGAAGGCCGAGTCCGGCGGCGAGCTGCTCCAGGCCGGCCGACTTGCCGATGCCCGGTTCGCCCCACAGCAGGACGGGCTGATTGGCCGTCACCGCCAGGGCGAGCGCCTCCAGCCGGGGGTTGGCGGCGGGTTCGGTGCGCCGCGTGCGCAACCTGGCGACGAGCTCGTCCGCGGCGGCCAGCGGATCCGGTCCGGTGCGGGGGACGGTGTTCACCAGGGCACCTCCTCGTCGTTCCGGTCGTTCTCGTCGTCCCTCTCGCGCTCGTCCATCCACTCGTCCCACCAGTCGACGCCGATGCCCGGGTGTTCCTCCAGAACGCGTTCTCGCAGGAAGGCCAGGTCGGAACGCTTGTAGCGGCGGACGATCTGGGCCAGCGAGAACTCCGACCCGTCGATCACGTCGATCCGGGCGCCGGCGGCGAGGAAGGCCTCCACGAGGGCCCTGGAACCGCCGTCGTTGACCGCCACGAACAGCGGTGTGAGCTCCTGGTCGTCCCGGGCCTCCAGGTCGAGCCCTTCCGCCAACAGCCGGGGCAGGAGCGGCTCGTGGTCGAGCAGGTGCAGCACGTGGAGCAGCGAGCGTCCGCGGGCGTCGCGGACCCGGGGGTCCACGCCCGCGTCCAGGAGATGGAGCACGCCGTGCGTGTCACCGTGCTGGGCACGCAGGAACAGGTCCCGCCGCTGGACCCGCAGAGCCTTCGGCAGCCGGCCGCTGCCCGACGCCCACGTCTGCTGGACGGCGAAGCATCCGGCGACGGCACCACCGAACGCGCGCAGGGCCCGCTCGCGCTGCTGCTCCTCGTCGCTGTGCGGCATGGCGAGCAGGCCGCCCGCGCGGAAGCCCACCTCGTGCCATGCGCCACGGCAGCGCACCCGAACGGGTGCGGGGAGGTCGGGCCCCGGCGGGCCGCCGGTACCGTCGGGTACCCGGAGAGCGGGGAACAGCGCCTCGCGGACCAGCGGGTGCAGATGTTCCGGTTCGACCCCGCCGACGCGCATCAGGTCGAGGTCGGGAAGCCTGCGCCAGAGCGCCTCGGCCAGGAAGGGTGCGTCCTTGATCTCGTCCCGGTCGACGACCCTCACCCGCAGCCCGGTGCGGCGGCCGGGAGCCGCCGGCTCCAGCAGGACGTGCGTGCGCCGGTCGCCGGCGATGAGGAAGCGGTCCCCGACGCCCTCGCCCCTCAGCCGGCCGACCTCCCGCTCCAGGCGGGTGTGATCGAGCGCGAGCCTGCCGAGGAACGACTCCGGACCGGTCCGGAACCACCCGGGACCGCTCGGGGGCGTCAGATCGGCCTCGATCCCGGCCGCGGCGAAGGCCGCCAGGACCTCGCCCCTCTGGTGCAGCAGAGTGGCCCATTCGGCCCGTGCCGCCGCGTCATCGGGACCGGGATCGGCCGCGGGCAGCTCGTCCGCGTCACGCGGCCTGCCGTCGGGGTGGAAGAACGGCGGCCGTTCACGGCCACCGCACCTCTCGAGCAGTTCGGCGGTGTGCCGTGCGTCCCACAGGTGCCGGGCGTACCGCCAGTCCTCGCTCCGGCGTCCGAAGACGCCGGCGGCCTTCTCGTCCGCGACCGTTGCGAAGCGCAGGGTGACGCGCTGCGGTCCCTCCAGCATCGCGGGCGTGGTGAGGTGGAGGTACGGCGTGCGGCGGCGCCCCTCGGTCGCCTCCACCGGCCGGTAGCGGGCGAGGACCACGATCCGGTCGGTGTCGAGCGTGGTCCAGCCGCTCAGCACCCGGGGCAGGTGCCAGCGCACCAGGTCCGGGACCAGGTGGCGCAGATCGTCCTCCAGGGCCGCGGTGACGTCGTGGCCGCAGTGCTCGGCGACCTCCGCCAGGTCGATGGCGACGTCCACGCCGGCCGCCGCGCACGCCCCGCGCCAGTCACCGGCCGCGCGGCGTTCGGCGGCGTGCTCGATCATCCTCCGGGGCACCGCGTAGCGGCGGATCCGCCGCCAACTCGCCGCATCCTCCGGCGGGAAGCAACGGGATTCCGGGCGGGGACTCACCGGTAGACACTTCCTATCGCGCGCAGGTCGGGATGGGCCCCGGTCACGGGCCGCAGGCGCTGGGTGAAGGCCCGCTTCACCTTCCGGGGCAGCCCGGGCCCCAGACCGACGTACTCCAGCGGCGAGTCGTCCGGCACCGCCTCCAGCAGGGACTTCGCGCCCCGCCCGGTGAGCCCGGTGTGGCACAGCTCCAGCCGGCGCAGGGGGCTGCCCGCGAGCGCGGCGGCCAGGGCGCGGGCGCCTTCGTCGCCGGTGGCGTTGGCGGGGGCGCCGAGGCTCCGCTCCGACATCGGCCGCCCCAGGTCGAGCGCCTCGATGCCGTCCAGGGCGTCGGCGAGGGCGCGCGCACCGGCGGGGCCGATCCCGTTGCCGCCCAGCCCGAGGCGTACCGGGCGCCCGGAGCCGGCCGCGGCCGCGAGGACGGCGGCGCCTTCGTCGCCGAGGTGGTTGGCGGGCAGGTACAGCTCGCGCACACCCGCCTCGCGGATCAGCGCGGCCAGCAGCCCGGCGGCGTCGGCGGTCAGGCCGTTCCCGCCGAGGAAGAGACGTTCCACCGGGTGCGGGCGGCCGGTCAGGACGTCGAGCAGGGCGCGCAACCCCTCGGTGGTGAGGCCGGTGTTGACCAGATCGAGGGTGCGCAGGGTGGTGTTGCGGCGGAGCATCGCGGCGAGCGCGAGGACGCCGTCGTCACCCACCGGATTGCGCTTGAGCCACAGGGCGCGGACGGTGCCGTCCGCCGACAGCGCGTCGGCGAGCGCGCCGACGCCTTCCGGGCCGATGCGGTTGCAGCCGAGGTAGAGCGTGTGCAGACCGTGGCCATCGCCGAGTGCCCGGGCGACCGTCGAGGCCCCTTCGTTCCCGATGGCGTTGGTGCCGAGCAGGACGTGCCGGGCGTGCGGTGAAGAGGCGGCGACGGGCATCAGGCGAGCGGTGCCGGCCGCTCCGAGCCCCTGCTTGCACAGGTCGACACGCCCGTCCGCGCGCAGGGTGCCGAGCGGGAAGGTCTCGTCGGTCCCCACCGTTCGCGCCGACCGCAGCCGGGCCAGCAGCGGGTCCAGGCCGGCCGGGTCGCCGATCGGGATGTCCGGATGCTCGATCGCCGGGCAGCGCACGGGTGTCGGCTGCGTCATCACCACTCCACCGGTCCGTCGCCGGTGCCCGGCTCGCCGAGGGCGGCATCGCCCTCCGCCCGCCCAGGACGGACCGACGCCAATCGACTTTCCTCCACGACAAGGGCGGCAAGGCCGGTCGGATTCGAACCGACGTCCTCCAGCTTGATGCTCGGGCGCGACGACCTCTGCGCTACGGCCTTGCCGCGAGGATCATAGCCGTACACCCTTGAACGTTGATCAACGGTGGCCTTCTCGTCCTGCCGCCCCGGTGGCCCGGCTCCCGCTCCGTCCGGACGGGTCCGGGCCGAGGAACGGGCGGGGTGACGGACCGCGTCGGGACCCCGGCCGGGCAAAGGTCAGCCGGAGGTCACCGGCAGGACGTCCGGTGACAGCGCCGCCGCGTGGGCCGTGGCGGCCGTCATGCGGCGCCGGTGGTGGCGGCGGCACAGCACCTCGTAGCCGACCTCGCCGGCGGACTGGTTGACGTCGCCGACGACCACCTGGGCGCCCTCGACGACCATGACGCCCCCTACGGTGCGGGCGTTGTGCGTGGCACGCGCCCCGCACCAGCACAGGGCCTCGACCTGGAGCACCTCGATCCGGTCGGCCAGCTCCACCAGGCGCTGGGAGCCGGGGAACAGCTTGGAGCGGAAGTCGGTGGTGATGCCGAAGGCGTAGACGTCGATCTCCAGGTCGTCGACCACGCGTGCGAGCTGGTCGATCTGGTCCGGGGCCAGGAACTGCGCCTCGTCGGCGATCACGTAGTCCACGCGGCCGCCGTGCGAGAGGTGGTCGACGAGGTGGGCGTACAGGTCCATCCCGTCCGTCGCCTCGACCGCGTCCGTGACCAGGCCGAGGCGGGAGGAGAGCTTGCCCTCGCCGGCCCGGTCGTTGCGCGTGAAGATCATGCCCACGAGGCCGCGCGCCGAGCGGTTGTGCTCGATCTGGAGAGCCAGCGTCGACTTCCCGCAGTCCATCGTTCCGGAGAAGAACACCAGCTCGGGCATGGGGGGACGAGCACCTTTCGGAGGGAGGGCGTACGGGGGCGTCGGGCACGCACGCGCGTGCGGGGCCACACGGGGCGTGCGTGTTCCAGGGTTCTCAGGTACGTACTTCGAGCAGGGGGACCAGTTGCTCGGCGGGGGTCATCGAGCCGTGGTTGCCGGTCATCGCCGACTCGTTCGGCTCCCGCTCGGAGGCGATGAGCAGGACGTCGTCGTGGGCGGCGGCGATCACGTCGCCGATGCGGTCGTACACGCGTTCCTCGACGTGCGGGCCGAACCAGCCTGCCGCGATCGCCTCGTCCCGCGAGGCGACCCAGAACTGCTCGCCGAGGACCTCGCGCCAGCAGGTCAGAACGTCGTTCTCGGCGCCGGGGAGGGCGTAGACGTGACGGGCGCGGCCCTCGCCGCCGAGCAGGGCGACACCGGCGCGCAGCTCCCAGTCCTCGTCGAAGTCGATCCGGTGCTCCTCGTCGAACGGCACGTCGATCATGCCGTGGTCGGCGGTGACGTAGAGCGCGGTGCGCGGCGGCAGCTGCTCGGCCAGGCGCTGGACGAGCCGGTCGACGTGGGCGAGCTGGCCTCGCCAGGTGTCGGAGTCGACGCCGAAGCGGTGGCCGGCGCCGTCCACCTCGGCGTAGTACGTGTAGACCAGGGAGCGGTCGCCGGCGGCGAGCTGCTCGGCCGCCAGGTCCATGCGCTCCTCGCCGGTCAGCCGCCCGTGGAAGGTCCCGCCGCTGAGCGCGACCCTGGTCAGCGGGGTGTCGGCGAAGGTGGGCGAGGACACCTGGGCGGTGTGCACCCCCGCCTCGTGGGCGAGCCGGAAGACCGTGGGCCGGGGCTGCCAGGCGTGCGGGTCCGTCCACGGCTTCCAGCGCAGCTGGTTCATCAGCCGGCCGGTCGCGGGGTCGCGCACGGTGTAGCCGGGCATGCCGTGGGCGCCGGGCGGCAGGCCGGTGCCGACGGAGGCGAGGGAGGTCGCGGTGGTCGCCGGGTAGCCGGCGGTGAGGGGGCGTCCCGTGCCGCCGCGCGAGGTGCCCAGCAGCGAGGTCATGAAGGGGGCGTCCTGCGGGTGCGCCTTCAGCTGCTCCCAGCCCAGGCCGTCGATCAGGAACACGCAGGCGCGGTCGGCGGGGGCCAGCTCCCCGATCGCGGCGGTCATGCCGGGCACGCCCATGCCCGCGGCGAGCGTGGGCAGCAGGTCGGCGAGGGAGCCGGTGCCGTACTCGGGAACGGGCGCCGAGGCCACGGGGAGCGGCTCCGGGTCGGTGCCCCAGGCGGCCGGGCCGGCGGGGGGAGACGGGTGCGACATCAGCGGCCGGTGTCCGCGGTCGCCTCGGAGAGGGCCTGGGCGAAGGCCAGCGCCTGGCGCACCGTCTCGGGGCCGTCGCCCGCCTCGCTGACGCGCAGGCTGAGGTCGTCGGCGGTCGAGCTGCCGGTGTAGCCGTGGTCGGCCTCGCAGTTGGGGTCGCCGCAGGCGGCCGGCTCCAGGTCGATGCGGGAGACGGCGCCCCAGCCGATGGTCAGCACGATCTCGCGGGGCAGCTGGCCCGGCTTGTACCGCTCGGGGTTGGCGACCACGCGGCTGACCACGATCGAGGAGATCCGGCCGAGCTTGACGGACTCCGTGGACGTGGTGGCGTACGGCGTCGGGGAGGTGTCGTCGGCGGCCTGCTCGTCGGTGTGGCTGACGATGAAGCGGTTGTCGGTGAGGACCAGCACGGTCACGTGCCGGCGCACCTCGTTCTGGTCGAAGGTGGTCTCCTGGTGGACCAGGTACGACCGGACGGGCTCGCCGCCCACGGCGGCCTCCACCGCCTCGGCCACGAGGGCCGGGTAGTAGCCGCTGCGCTCGATCGCCGCACGCAGCCCCTGGGTCGTCGTACTGGTCTTGGCCATGCCGTCCATCCTACGGGGGCGCACCGACTGCGAGGGCACCCGCTCGGCGTCGTCCGGCCCTTCGGGGCGGGGGCGGGGTCCGGCGCGGGGTTCAGTACGACGGCAGCATCCGGGGGCCGAGGTCGTCCCGGGCGGGCGGGGGTGCCAGGCGGACGGAGGCGCCGAGCACGCTCAGGCCGCGCGGGGCGACGACGACGGGCTCCAGCGTGACCGCGACGACCTCGGGATGGTCGTCGACGAGACGCGAGAGGCGCAGCAGCAGCTCCTCCAGGGCCGGGGTGTCGACCGGGGCCGAGCCGCGCCAGCCGAACAGCAGGGGCGCGGTGCGGACCGACCGCACCATGGAGGCCGCCTCCCGGCCGGTGACCGGGATCAGCCGGTGCGCGGTGTCGCCGAGCAACTGGGTGGCGGCCCCGGCGAGCCCGAAGGAGAGCACCGCTCCGGCCGCCGGGTCGATGACGGCCCGCACGACGGTGTCGACGCCGCGCGGGGCCATGGCCTGGACCACCGGCCGCAGCTCCCGGGGGGTGCCGAACAGCGCGGTCAACTCGTCGTACGCCCGCCGCAGCTGTTCCTCGTCCGCGAGGTCGAGGCGTACGCCGCCCAGGTCGGCGCGGTGCCGCAGGTGCGGGGCGGTGGCCTTCAGGGCCACGGGGTAGCCGATGCCGCCGGCGGCGGCGACGGCGGCGTCGGGGGTGGGCGCGGGCAGGGCGCGGCGGACGTGGATGCCGTACCGGCCGAGGAGGTCGCAGGTCTCCTCCGTGCCGAGGCTGAGCCCCCGGCCCCCGGAGAGCAGCCGGCCGATCAGCCCGGCGGCGCCCTTCTCGTCGATGTCCTCGTACTCCGGCACCCTGCCCGGGTCGGCGGCCTCCCGGCGCCACTGGGCGTACCGGACGGCTTCGGCGAGGGCGCGGACGGCGCGTTCGGCGGCCGGGTAGGCGGGGATCGGGCGGGCTCCCCCGGGGGCCTCGCCGGCGGGGGGAGGTTCGCCGGCGGGAGACTCGGCAGGGGGCTGCTCGGCAGGGGGGACCGGGGCGGTGGGGGCGGGCGGTGCTCCGGGGACGGGGGGCGCGGTGGGGACGAACGGCGTGCCGGGGGTCGTCTGCGGGGCCGTGCTCGCCGCCGCCGACAGGGCCTCCGCGAGTCCGCCGAGCTCCACGTGCACGACGAGGACCGGCTTGGCGGGGGTCCGGGCCGCGGCGGACCGCAGTGCCTCGGCGAGTGCCGCGTCGCCGTCCGGCCCCTCCCCCACCGTCGGTATCGCCGTCACGACGACGGCGTCGCAGGTGTCGTCCGCCAGCGCGCGGGAGAGCGCCGCGTGGAAGTCCCGCGCCGAGGCGGCCGTCGTCAGGTCCAGCGGCGGGTGCGGCCGCAGCCCCTCGGCGAGGCACGCGTCGTAGGTCAGCAGGCCCAGGGACTCGGAGTTGCCGAGTATCGCCACGCGGGGCCCGGCCGGAAGCGGCTGCCGGGCGAGCAGCAGCCCCGCGTCGACCAGCTCGGTGATGGTGTCCACGCGGATCACCCCGGCCTGCCGCAGCAGTGCGGACACCGTCGCGTGGGGCAGCCGGGTGGCCCGTACGGCGTGCCCCTGGGGCGCCGCGGCCCGGTGGCGCGCGCCCTGGACGACGACCACCGGCTTGACCGCGGCCGTGCGCCGGGCCAGGCGCGTGAACTTGCGCGGGTTGCCGATGGACTCCAGGTACATCAGGACCACGTCGGTGTCCGGGTCGTCGTACCAGTACTGGAGCAGGTCGTTGCCGGAGACGTCGGCCCGGTTGCCGGACGAGACGAAGGAGGAGACGCCGGTGACGCCGGTGACGCCGGTGACCCCGCCGCCGCGCCGGTGCAGCCGGGACAGCAGGGCGATGCCGATGGCCCCGGACTGCGCGAACAGCCCGATGCGGCCGGGACGGGGCACCTCGGGCGCGAGGGAGGCGTTGAGCCGCACCCCGGCGGAGGTGTTGATGACGCCGAAGGCGTTGGGCCCGATGATGCGCATGCCGTACGCGCGCGCCTGCCGTACGAGGGCGCGCTGGCGCTCGCGTCCCTCGGGGCCGCTCTCGGCGTATCCGGCGGAGACCACGACCAGGCCCTGCACGCCGTGCTCCCCGCACTCGGCGACGGCCTCGGGCACCTGCTCGGCGGGCACGGCGACGACCGCGAGGTCGACGGGCCCGTCGATGTCCCGCACCGAGCGGTGGGCGGGCACGCCGTCGAGTTCCTTCCACTCCTGGGGAAGGGCCTTGTTCACGGCGTACAGGCGGCCGGTGAAGCCGGCGTCGCGGATGTTGCCGAGGATGCTGCGGCCGACGCCGCCGGGGGTGCGGCCGGCGCCGACGACGGCGACGGAGCCGGGGGCGAGCAGCCGCCGCACCGAGCGGGCCTCGGCACGCTGTTCGCGCGCGTACTGCACGGCGAGCGAGCGGTCGGTGGGTTCGAGGTCGAGCTCCAGGCGGACGACGCCGTCCTCGAAGCTGCGCTTCTGGGTGTACCCGGCGTCGGTGAACACCTTGATCATCTTGGTGTTGGCGGGCAGCACCTCGGCGGCGAAACGGCGGATGCCGCGTTCGCGGGCGACGGCGGCGATGTGCTCCAGCAGCGCGGAGGCGACGCCGCGGCCCTGGTGGGCGTCCTGCACGAGGAAGGCGACCTCGGCCTCGTCGGCCGGTGCCGGGGCGGGCGCCCCGTCGGCGCCGATCCGGTCGTAGCGCACGGTGGCGATGAACTCGCCGCCGACCAGGGCCGCGAGTCCCACCCGGTCCACGAAGTCGTGGTGCGTGAAGCGGTGGACGTCCTTGGCGGACAGGCGGGGGTAGGGTGCGAAGAAGCGGTAGTACTTCGACTCGTCCGAGACCTGCTCGTAGAAGCTGACCAGGCGCTCGGCGTCATCGGTGGTGATGGGCCTCACGCGCGCGGTGCCTCCGTCGCGCAGCACCACGTCGGCCTCCCAGTGGGCGGGATACTCGTGCCGGTCCGACGGGGTCTGCATGGGCCCCAGAGTACGACTCGCGTACGGTGGCGGCGCGGGGCAGGCCGCGGGGGACGCCGGGCCGCGGCGCGGCGCCCGCCGGGGGCGGTCGGACGACCGCTTTGAGCGTGCGCCGCGATATGGAAAACTGGTCTAGACAACCCTGAACATCCGAAGGGCAGCATCACATGGCTGAGCGCCGCGTCAACGTCGGCTGGGCCGAGGGTCTCCACGCCCGCCCCGCCTCCATCTTCGTCCGAGCCGCCACGGCCACAGGCGTCCCGGTGACGATCGCCAAGGCCGGCGGCAACCCCGTCAACGCGGCCTCCATGCTGGCCGTCCTCGGTCTGGGGGCGCAGGGCGGCGAGGAGATCGTCCTCGCTTCCGACGCCGAGGGCGCGGACGCCGCCCTGGACCGCCTGGCGAAGCTGGTCGCGGAGGGGCTGGAGGAGCTTCCCGAGACCGTCTGAGCCGCCCCCGGCCGCTTCCGCGTCCGGAGGAAGAGCCGCGTACCCCTCCCCCGGGGGCGCGGCTCTTTCGTTTCCCGCGCGACCGCTCACGTCCTCGTCGCGAGCACGCGAATTCCCGGCACGAATACACGCATTACCGGCCTGAGCGCCCGCATTCCCGGCGCGAGCGCTCGTGTTTTCTTCCGCGAGCGTTCGCTTTCCCATCACGGGCCCACACAAAGAGGAACCCAAAAGAAAAGGACAGCGGGAAGGACGAGCGCACTCGAATACCTCCTCTTTGTATACGGCCCCTGTGTTAATTCGACAGACTCGGTGTGTTGAGGCGGTGTTGCGAGGTCCTCACGGGGGCCGCCCGCCCGCCCGCGGCGGGTGGGCGCAGCCGGTGCGCGGCCGTCGAGCGCTCGGTGTGCGACGCCATGAGGGCCCGCGCCCGCTCGCTGTCGCCGCGCGCCACCGCGTCCACGATCGCGCCGTGCCCGGCCCACAGCTCCACCGCGCCGACCGGCGCCTCCACGGCGTAGAGCCAGGTGATCTTGTGGCGCAGCTGGGTCAGCATCGCGATCAGCGCGGGGCTGCCGGACGCCTGGACGAGCGTCTCGTGGAACCAGCCGTCCAGGGAGCTCAGGTCCTCGCCGGCGCCCCGCCCGGCACGCGCCTGCCCCAGCCTGACCAGGCCGCGCAGCACCTTCAAGTGCGCCTCGGTGCGGCGCTGGGCGGCCCGGGCGGCGCCGAGCGGCTCCAGCAGCAGGCGGATCTCCAGCAGGTCGGCGGCCTCCCGCTCGGTGGGTTCCGCGACGCACGCGCCCGCGTGCCGCCGGGTCACCACGAACCCCTCGGCCTCCAGGGTGCGCAGGGCCTCACGGACGGGGACGCGGGAGACGCCGTAGCGGCGGGCGAGGAGTTCCTCGGTGAGCCGGCTGCCGCGTTCGTGGACACCGGCGACGATGTCGTCCCGGATCGCCGTGCATACCGAATGCGCCGGAATGCGCATGACCGACCTCCGCCTTGATCACCGTGAAACGCCGACGATGGGCGCGTGGCGGTCGACTCTATGCCAGCAGGCCGGAAATTCCGACGGCCCTCCGTAATTCATGGGTATTTTTTGGTCAACGGGGATTTGGACGGAGGGTGGGCGGCAAGGCCTTGGAGCAATGCGCGGTGAGGCCCTGAGACGCCGGCCGGTGAGGCCCGAAACACCGGAAAGCCCCGGCCGGGAAGCGGCCGGGGCGTACGGACGCGCGGCGGCGTCCGGGGCGTCGGAGGCGTCAGAGGGTGACGCCGTGCGCGCGGAGGTAGGCGACGGGGTCGATGTCGGAGCCGTACTCGGGGCTGGTGCGCGCCTCGAAGTGCAGGTGCGGTCCCGTGACGTTGCCGGTGGCGCCGGACAGGCCGATCCGCTGGCCCGGGGCGACGGTCTGGCCGACGGAGACGCCGATGGAGGACAGGTGGGCGTACTGGGTGTACGTACCGTCGTGCATCTTGATCACGACCTGGTTGCCGTACGCGCCGCCCCAGCCCGCCGCGACGACCGTGCCGGCGCCCACGGCGTGCACGGAGGTGCCGCTCGCGGCGTGGAAGTCGACGCCGGTGTGGCTGCCGGAGGACCACAGGGAGCTGCCGGCCCGGTAGGCGGTGGAGACGTAGGACCCGGCGATCGGCATGACGTAGGTGTTCAGGCGCTTGCGCTCGGCCTCGCGGGCGGCGCGCTCCTTGGCCGCACGGGCCTTCTCGGCGGCCGCCTTCGCCTCCTTGGCGGCCTCGGCGGCCCGCTCGCGCGCGGCCTCCTCGGCCATCTTGCGCAGGGCGGCCTCCTCGGCCGCCTGCTCCTGCGCGGCGGCCTGGGCGTCGATCTCGTCGGCGATGGAGCCGCCGATCGTGACGACCGGGGTGAGGCCGGTCTGCTCGGGAGCCGGCTCGGCGGCGAACGCCGGGGCCGCGACGGTGCCGACGACACCGGTGGTGGTGAGCGCCGCGACACCCGCCGCGCGGGCGGTGGTGCGCTGCGTCCGGCTGGGGCGACGGTGCTTCCCGGTGGCGCGCGTGAACGCCATGGACAGACTGGTCCTTTCCTTCCCTCTCGCCTACCGGGTTAGCTGACGGGTTCGGAGCAGGAAGGTCTCCTACGGACCCCCTCGCTGCGCGCGGGCGTCCGATTCACCCCAGGGACTGCGTTGGGTCCCCGGCTCCCCTGGCTCGCGCCGTACGGGGACTCGGCGATGGCTGTCCGGTGCCGCGGGTGCGGCGCACTGCCTGACGAACAGCCTGGAAGACGCTAAAGGGGACACCTTTCAATCCCCAAACGGAAGGCGGCTTTTGTTGCACATCCCACAGGCCAGACAGGCAACCTCCGCCCCAATTCGGGCATAAAGGGGCCCTGGTGACGGATGCGTCACCAGGGCCCCGCGCGCACGTGCCGCCGCCGGATCGCCCGGCGGCCGGCCTACTCGGCCGCGACGACGGTGACTTCGCCGATGCCGAGGGCCTCGACGGGCGCCTTGATCTGCGCGGCGTCACCGACGAGGACCGTCACCAGGCGGTCCACCGGGAAGGCGTTCACGACCGCCGCGGTGGCCTCCACGGTGCCGGTGGCGGCGAGCCGCCGGTACAGCTCGGCCTGGTAGTCGTCGGGGAGGTGCTGCTCGACCTGGTCGGCCAGCGTGCTCGCCACGGCCGCCGCGGTCTCGTACTTCAGCGGCGCCACGCCGACCAGGTTCTGCACGGCGACGTCGCGCTCGGCGTCGGTGAGCCCCTCGGCGGCGAGGGTGCGCAGCACCGACCACAGGTCCGCCAGGGCGGGACCGGTGTTCGGGGTGTCGACGGAACCGCTGATGGCGAGCATCGAGGCGCCCGTGCCGTCCGGCGCGGACCTGAGGACCTGGCCGAACGCCCGCACACCGTAGGTGTAGCCCTTCTCCTCGCGCAGGACGCGGTCCAGGCGGGAGGTGAGGGTGCCGCCGAGGCAGTACGTGCCGAGCACCTGCGCCGGCCACACGCGGTCGTGCCGGTCCGGCCCGGTGCGGCCGATCAGCAGCTGCGTCTGCACGGCGCCCGGGCGGTCCACGATGACGACCCGGCCGGTGTCGTCGGCGACCACCGGGGGCACGGGCCGCGGCTCGGCCGGGGAGCCGGTCCACGCGCCGAGCGTGTCGCCGAGCAGCGCGTCGAGGTCGATGCCCGTGAGGTCGCCGACGACCACGACGGTGGCCGTGGCCGGGCGGACGTGCCGCTCGTAGAAGGCGCGCACGGCGGCGGAGTCGATGTTCGCGACCGTCTCCTCCGTGCCCTGACGGGGGCGCGACATGCGCGAGTCGGCCGGGAACAGCTCCTTGGAGAGCTCCTTGGCGGCCCGGCGGGAGGGGTTGGCCAGCTCGTGCGGGATCTCGTCGAGGCGGTTGCGGACGAGCCGCTCGACCTCGCCGTCGGCGAAGGCGGGCGCCCTGAGGGCGTCGGCGACCAGGCCGAGCGCCTTGGCCAGGCGGGAGGCCGGCACCTCCAGGCTCAGGCGGACGCCGGGGTGGTCGGCGTGCGCGTCGAGGGTGGCGCCACAGCGCTCCAGCTCGGCGGCGAACTCCTCGGCGGAGTGCTTGTCGGTGCCCTCGGAGAAGGCCCGCGCCATGATCGTGGCGACGCCGTCGAGGCCGGCCGGCTCGGCGTCCAGGGGCGCGTTCAGCGACACCTCCACGGCGACGACCTGCTGGCCGGGGCGGTGGCAGCGCAGAACCGTCAGGCCGTTGTCCAGCGTCCCTCGCTCCGGGGCGGGGAACGCCCACGGCTTGGGCTCGCCGGCCGACGGGCGGGGGTGGAATTCCATCGTGGCGAGCTCGGTCACTTGGCCGCCTCCTCGTTGTCGTCGGTGGCCTCGGTCCCGGCGTCCGCGGCGACGGGCTCGTACACGAGCACCGCGCGGTTGTCGGGGCGCAGGCGGGCCTGGGCGATCTCCCGGACCTCCGCGGCCGTCACGTCGAGGACGCGCTGCACGGCGGTCAGGGCGAGCTGGGGGTCGCCGAACAGGACGGCGTACCGGCACAGCTCGTCGGCGCGGCCCGCGACCGTGCCGAGCCGGTCCAGCCACTCGCGCTCCAGCTGGGCCTGGGCGCGCTCCATCTCCTCGGCCGTCGGGCCCTCCTCGGCGAACCGGGCGAGCTCCTCGTCGATGGCGGCCTCGATGACCGGCACCTCGACGTCGCCGGAGGTCTTCACGTCCAGCCAGCCCATCGAGGGCGCCCCCGCGAGCCGCAGCAGGCCGAAGCCCGCCGCGACGGCCGTGCGGTCCCGGCGGACGAGCCGGTTGTACAGGCGGGAGGACTCGCCGCCGCCCAGGACGGTGAGGGCCAGGTCGGCGGCGTCGCACGCGCGCGTGCCGTCCTGCGGGAGGCGGTAGGCGGCCATCAGCGCGCGGGCCGGGACCTCCTCCTCGACGACCTCGCGCAGCTGCTCGCCGATGATGTCGGGCAGCGAGCCGTCGCGGGGTTCGGGCTTGCCGTCGTGGGACGGGATGGAGCCGAAGTACTTCTCGATCCAGGCGAGCGTCTGCTCGGGGTCGATGTCGCCGACGACCGACAGCACCGCGTTGTTCGGCGCGTAGTACGTCCGGAAGAACGCGCGCGCGTCCTCCAGGGTCGCCGCGTCCAGGTCGGCCATCGAGCCGATCGGGGTGTGGTGGTAGGGGTGGCCCTCCGGATAGGCGAGGGCGGTCAGCCGCTCGAACGCGGTGCCGTAGGGCACGTTGTCGTACCGCTGGCGGCGCTCGTTCTTGACCACGTCCCGCTGGTTCTCCATCGACTCCTCGTCGAGGGCGGTCAGCAGGGAGCCCATGCGGTCGGCCTCCAGCCAGAGGGCGAGCTCCAGCTGGTGGGCGGGCATGGTCTCGAAGTAGTTGGTGCGCTCGAAACTGGTGGTGCCGTTCAGCGAGCCGCCGGCGCCCTGCACCAGCTCGAAGTGACCGTTGCCCTCGACCTGGGCCGAGCCCTGGAACATGAGGTGCTCGAAAAGGTGAGCCAGACCGGTGCGCCCCTTGACTTCGTGGCGCGAGCCCACGTCGTACCAGAGGCACACCGCGGCGACCGGGGTCAGGTGGTCCTCGGAGAGCACCACGCGCAGGCCGTTGGCCAGGCGGTGCTCGGTCGCTGTCAGGCCGCCGGAGCCTGCCTGGGCTGTGGCCGTGTGACCCATGGGCATGTACGTCCCTTCGATCGCGGAATCATCGGGTGAACCGCAGTCTTCCTGCCGGTCCTGCCACTGTATGCAAGCGTGCGGACCGGCGGCGGAGTTCCCGGCCGCCGTACGCCGAGAGCGAGCACGGGGTGCGAGGTCACCGGGGGTGAGGGCGTACCCTGCGGGCAGCACCGGGCCGGGCAGCCCATGACGGGTCCTCGTCGGCCGTTGTCAGTGCCCCGGTCCACAATGGTCCGCGTCAGATCCCCGTCCACGCTTCAGCAAGGAGCCGGCAGCGATGGCCCGCCGCAGTACGAAGACCCCGCCGCCCGACGACTCGTACGAGGAGAAGATCCTCGACATCGACGTCGTCGACGAGATGCAGGGCTCCTTCCTCGAGTACGCGTACTCGGTGATCTACTCCCGCGCCCTGCCGGACGCGCGCGATGGCCTGAAGCCGGTGCACCGCCGCATCGTCTACCAGATGAACGAGATGGGGCTGCGCCCCGACCGCGGCTACGTGAAGTGCGCCCGCGTCGTCGGCGAGGTCATGGGCAAGCTGCACCCGCACGGTGACGCGTCGATCTACGACGCCCTGGTGCGCATGGCCCAGCCCTTCTCCATGCGTGTGCCCCTCGTCGACGGCCACGGCAACTTCGGTTCGCTGGGCAACGACGACCCGCCGGCCGCCATGCGCTACACCGAGTGCCGGATGGCCGAGGCGACGAGCCTGATGACGGAGTCCATCGACGAGGACACCGTCGACTTCGCCCCCAACTACGACGGCCAGGAGCAGGAGCCGGTGGCGCTGCCCGCCGCCTTCCCGAACCTGCTGGTCAACGGCGCCTCGGGCATCGCCGTCGGCATGGCCACCAACATGCCGCCGCACAACCTGCGCGAGGTGATCGCCGCCGCCCGGCACCTGATCCGGTACCCGAACGCCGATCTCGACGCGCTGATGAAGCACGTCCCGGGCCCCGACCTGCCCACCGGCGGCCGGATCGTCGGCCTGTCCGGCATCCGGGACGCCTACGAGTCGGGCCGCGGCACCTTCAAGATCCGCGCGACGGTCTCCGTCGAGAACGTGACCGCGCGCCGCAAGGGCCTGGTCGTCACCGAGCTGCCGTTCATGGTCGGCCCGGAGAAGGTCATCGCCAAGATCAAGGACCTGGTCGGCTCGAAGAAGCTCCAGGGCATCGCCGACGTCAAGGACCTCACCGACCGGGAGCACGGCCTGCGCTTGGTCATCGAGATCAAGAACGGCTTCGTGCCGGAGGCGGTGCTGGAGCAGCTCTACAAGCTGACGCCGATGGAGGAGTCCTTCGGCATCAACAACGTCGCCCTGGTCGACGGCCAGCCGCTCACGCTGGGCCTGAAGGAGCTGCTGGAGGTCTACCTCGACCACCGCTTCGACGTCGTCCGGCGCCGCAGCGAGTTCCGCCGCGGCAAGCGGCGCGACCGCCTCCACCTGGTCGAGGGCCTGCTCACCGCGCTGGTCGACATCGACGAGGTCATCCGCCTCATCCGCTCCAGCGAGAACTCCGCGCAGGCCAAGCAGCGCCTGATCGAGCGCTTCTCGCTGAGCGAGATCCAGACCCAGTACATCCTCGACACGCCGCTGCGCCGGCTGACCAAGTACGACCGCATCGAGCTGGAGGCCGAGAAGGACCGGCTCAACGCCGAGATCGAGGAGCTGACCCGGATCCTGGAGTCGGACGCGGAGCTGCGCAAGCTGGTCTCCTCCGAACTGGCCGCGGTCGCCAAGAAGTTCGGCACCGACCGCCGTACGGTCCTGCTGGAGTCGGCGGGCACCCCGGCCGCCGTGCCGCTCCAGGTGGCGGACGACCCGTGCCGGGTGCTGCTGTCCTCGACGGGGCTGCTGGCCCGCACCGCGAACGCCGAGCCGTTCCCCGCCGACTCCGGCGGCAAGCGCGTCAAGCACGACGTGATCGTCTCGGCCGTGCCGGCCACGGCGCGCGGCGAGGTCGGCGTGGTCACGTCGGCGGGCCGCCTGCTGCGCCTGAACGTCGTCGACCTCCCCCAGCTCCCGGAGACGGCGGCGGCGCCGAACCTGTCGGGCGGTGCGCCGCTCGCGGAGTTCGTCTCCCTGGAGGACGACGAGACGGTGATCTGCCTCACCACGCTCGACGAGTCCTCCCCCGGCCTGGCGCTCGGCACGGAGCAGGGCGTCGTCAAGCGCGTGGTGCCCGACTACCCGGCCAACAAGGAGGAACTGGAGGTCATCACCCTCAAGGAGGGCGACCGGATCGTCGGCGCGGCCGAGCTGCGCACCGGCGAGGAGGACCTGGTCTTCATCACCGACGACGCCCAGCTGCTGCGCTTCCAGGCCTCCCAGGTGCGTCCGCAGGGCCGGCCGGCCGGCGGTGTGGCGGGCATCAAGCTCGCCGAGGGCGCGAAGGTCATCTCGTTCACGGTGATCGACCCGGCGGCGGACGCGGTCGTCTTCACGGCCGCGGGTTCGCGCGGCACGCTGGACGACTCCGTGCAGACCACGGCCAAGCTGACCCCGTTCGACCAGTTCCCGCGCAAGGGGCGGGCCACCGGCGGTGTGCGCTGCCAGCGGTTCCTGAAGGGCGAGGACTGCCTGTCCCTGGCCTGGGCGGGCGCCGCCCCGGCCCGCGCCGCCCAGAAGAACGGCTCGCCCGCCGAACTCCCGGAGATCGACCCGCGCCGCGACGGCTCCGGCGTGTCCCTGCCGAAGACGGTCGCGGTGGTGGCGGGGCCGGTCGTCTAGAGCGACGGGTCCCTCAGGCTCGCGTCCGGCTCCGGAGCCGTATCCGGAGCCGGATCGTCCAGGTCCGGATCATCCGGGTCCACATCCGGATCGTCCGGGTCCTGGACGTACCGCAGGACGCCCCACATGCCGTGCTCGTCGGCGTGCGGGGCGTCGCTCCTGCACGCCTCCAGCTCCTTGCCGAGAGCGGAGGCGTCGATGCCGGAGCCGATGAGCACCAGCTGGGTGCGGCGCGCCTCGTCCGGAGTCCAGGGCTCCGGGTAGAAGCGCAGGAAGCGCCCGACGGCGTGGACGGCGTACCGGTTGCGGACGTCGTACGGGCCGAAGTCGACGTATCCCTTGATCCGGTACAGCCCCTCGGGCCGGCTGTCGAGGAAGGCCATCAGCCGGCGCGGGTCCAGCGGGGCGTCGGAGACGAAGGACAGGCTGTCGTAGCCGGTGTGCAGGTGGCCGGTGTGCTCCCCGTCCCCCTCCCGGGAGTGGTCGTGGAGGTCGTCGAACGACAGCTGTCCGACGCGTTCCTCGCTCGGCTTGCAGTCGAAGAGGAACTCGGGGTCGATCCGGCCGTAGGTGGCCGGGACGACGGCGGCGCGGTCGGTGAGGGAACGGACGAGGCCGAGCACCCGGTCGCCGTCCGCCGCCCGGTCGAGCTTGTTGACCACGACCAGGTCGGCGAGGGCGAGATGCCGGTCGATCTCGGGATGCCTCGCACGGGTCTCGTCGAACTCGGCGGCGTCGACGACCTCGACGAGCCCGCCGTAGACGACCCGGGGGTGTTCGCTGGCGAGGACCATGCGCACCAGCTCCCGCGGCTCGGCGAGACCGCTGGCCTCGATGACGATGACGTCGATGCCGTTGGCGGGCGCGGCCAGGCGCTCCAGGTAGAGGTCCAGCTCGCCGGTGTCGACGGCGCAGCACAGGCACCCGTTGCCGAGGGAGACGGTGGAGTCGCCGAGGGCCCCCGCCACCGCCATCGCGTCGATCTCGATCGCCCCGAAGTCGTTGACCAGGGCGCCGATGCGGCTGCCTCCGCTGCGGTGGAGGAGATGGTTCAGAAGGGTCGTCTTCCCGGAGCCGAGGAATCCGGCGAGGACGACGACCGGGATCTGCGGAGTCGGGCTCTGCCCCACGTGTACGACCTCTCTCGCGTCACCGCGCACCGGCACACGGCGCCGGTGCGGGAACGAAACCGGAATGCCGTCCCAGGATACGAGCCGCGGGAACCGCTCCGAGGTGGGCGAGCGGCGAGCGCCCAGGTGGCACGAGTGCGGTGATCACGGCCTTGCCGACGGTCCGCGGGAGCAACGGCGTCGGTGGGAAGCCGTCCGCGCGAAGGCCGAAGCGGAGCCCGGCGTCGACGGCCGGGCCCCGCGGTCAGGCCGCCCGGGGCACGGCCGCCGGCGCCTTCGGCCCCACGTACCGCGCCACCGGCCTGATGATCTTCCTGTCCTCCGCCTGCTCCAGGACGTTCGCGCTCCAGCCCACCACCCGCGCCGCCGCGAACGTCGGCGTGAACATCTCCCGCGGCAGGCCGCACAGTTCCATCACCACGCCCGCGTAGAACTCGACGTTGGTGTGGAGCTCCCGGCCGGGTTTCAGTTCCGCGAGGATCGCCTCGACGCGCCGCTCGACCTCGACGGCGAACTCGACTCGCGGACCGCCGAACCGCCGGGCCACCTCACGCAGCATCCTGGAGCGGGGGTCCTCGGTGCGGTAGACGGCGTGGCCGAAGCCCATGATGCGCTCACCCGCGAGGACGCGCTCACGGATCCAGGAGTCGATGCGGTCCGGCGTACCGATCGCGTCGAGAGTGTCCAGCGCCCTGGCGGGCGCTCCCCCGTGCAGCGGCCCCGAGAGCGCCGCCACCGCCCCCGTGAGGCAGCCGGCCATGTCCGCCCCCGTCGACGCGATGACCCGTGCCGTGAACGTCGACGCGTTGAATCCGTGATCAATGGTCGAGATCAGGTATTGCTCGACGGCGCGCGTCCGCTCCTCGTCCGGTTCCGACCCCGTCAGCATGTAGAGGTAGTTCGCGGCGTACGACAGGTCCTCGCGCGGCTCCACCGGCCGCAGTCCCCGTCCCAGCCGGTGCAGCGCGGTGAGCAGCGTCGGCACCGCCGCCGCCGCCACGAGGCCGTCGCGGCGGCGCCGGTCGGCATCGATGTCGTACACCGGGCGGAAGCCCTGCGCGGCGCCGAGCAGCGACAGCGCCGTCCGCATTCCGGCGAGCGGGCCGGAACGCCCGCCGGCCGCCGCGAGGGCGGGCAGGGCCGCCCTCACCCGGTCGGGCAGCCGCCGCAGCGCGGCGGTCCGCGCGGCGAAGGAGGCGCTCTGCCGCGAGTCCGGCAGTTCCCCGTGGACCAGCAGGTGCCACACGTCCTCGAAGGAGCGGGTCCGCGCGAGCTCCACGGCCGAGTACTGGCGGTAGTGATAGAAGCCCTCGAGCCCGCGGACGTCACCGATCTCGGTGTCGGTGACCACGACGCCCGCGAGCCCCCGCGGCACGTCGACGAGCGCGGTTCCGGGCCTGTTGTCCGTCATGTCTTCCTCCCAGCCCTCTCCTTTGGTTGATTCGACTATCCACACTTGACGATTCGCCAGTCAATATTGACTGAATCAATGTTCAGGCAGGGTGGATACGGTGATCCCATGCGTGATCAGGAATCCGGCCGGTCCGTCGGCGCAGAGCGGCGCCTGAGCACCAAGGAGGCCGCCGCACTCCTCGGCGTGAAGCCCGAGACCGTGTACGCGTACGTCAGCCGCGGCCAGCTCAGCAGCCGGCGCGAGCCCGGCGGACGGGGCAGCACCTTCGCCGCCGCGGAGGTGGAGGCGCTCGCCCGGCGCAACAGGCGGGAGAGCGGTACCGGGACGGCGTCCGGCGCCGAGTCGTCCGTCCGCACCCGCATCACGCTCATCGACACGGACCGGTACTACTTCCGGGGCGTCGACGCGGTGGAGCTGGCGGCCCGCCACACCTACGAGGAGGTCGCCGAGTGGCTGTGGACGGGAAGGCTGCGTCCCGGCGCCGCGTTCCACGCTCCCGACGCCCCCGTCGCAGCCGCCCGCCGGGCCGTCGACGCCCTGCCCGAGCACGCCGGCCCCACCGACCGGCTGCGGGTGGCGGCAGCCGCCGCGGCGACCGCGGATCCGCTGCGCTTCGACCTTTCCGAGGCCGCCGTGCTCGGCACCGCCCGCGCCCTCGTCCCCACCCTGGTCGCCGCCCTGCCGCCGGTCGCGCCCGGTCACCGCGACGAAGGGCCGCTGGCCCGCCGCCTGTGGGGGCGGTTGAGCGGGCGGCCCGCCGACGAGGCGTCACTGAAGGTCCTGGACAGGGCGCTGTCCCTGCTCGCCGACCACGACCTGGCCGCCTCGACACTCGCCGTACGCGTCGCCGCGTCGGCCAGGGCACACGCCTACGCGGCCGTCTCCGCCGGTCTCGGGGTGATCGAGGGCCCGTTGCACGGTGCGGCCAGCGGGCTCGCCCACCGGCTGCTGCTGGAGGTGCTCGACCAGGGCAGCGCCGCACCGGTGATCACGGACGAACTGCGCGCCGGCCGCCGCGTTCCGGGACTCGGCCACCGGCTCTATCCCGGTGAGGACCCCCGCGCGCGTGCCCTGTTCGCCCTCCTGGAGGAGATCCCCGCGGCGGCGCCCGCCCTCGCCGCGGCCCGTGACATCGTCGCCACCACCGCCCGCCACACTCCGCTGCACGCCAACGTCGACCTGGCGCTGGCCGTGTTCACCGCCTCCTCCGGGATGCCCGCCACGGCAGGGGAGACGATCTTCGCCGTCGCCCGTACGGCGGGCTGGATCGCCCACGCCCTGGAGGAGTACGGGGAAGATCCGCTGCGCATGCGCCCGAGCGGGACGTACGTGGGTCCGCGACCGCCTCGGCCGCTGCCCGGACGGGGCGAGGAGGCGCACGGCGGACGAGGAGGGTGGTGACGCCCGGCGCGGACGGCTCCCCGGACGGAACGGCACGGACGGAAACGCTTGCGGAGGGTGCGTTTTCCGAGATCCGTGAGGTATGGGCGGACGGTATTCGGGAACTCCGGTGCCACAGCATCCCGGCGCCCGGGGCGGCTCCCGATGCCACACCCGGGCACGGCCGAAAGTCGCCGCCACCCAAGTCAGGTTAGGCTCACCTCTGTGAGTACGTGCTCAACCGTCTCCCGGGACCTCGAGGAGCCCGTCGCGGGAACCGCGGCCACCGCGAGGACCTGGCTGCTGCTGGAACAGCCCGGTCCGTGGGGGGCCAAGGCCCTCACCTCCAGCCACCTCGACCCCGGGCTCGGCCGTGCCCTGGAGAAGGCCGCCGAGGGCACGGGAGTGCGTATCGCGCTCATCCGCCGCCCCGGCCACCACGCGGACTGCGACTCGTCCGCCGAGCGACGGGTGTACGCGGCCCACACCGTCCCGGGAAACGCCTGGGTGCGCGAGGCCACGATCACCGATCCGCACCGGCTGCTCGACCTCGACTTCGCCACCCTCGGCCGGGGCGACCACCGCACCTTCGACGCCGCGCTCGACGGCCGCCCCCACGCGGGCGGCCCGCTCACGCTGGTCTGCACCAACGGCAAGCGCGACCGCTGCTGCGCGCTCCTCGGCCGGCCGCTGGCCGCCGAACTCGCCGCCTCGGGTGTCGAAGGCGTCTGGGAGGTCACCCACCTGGGTGGCCACCGCTTCTCACCCACGCTGCTGGTGCTGCCCTACGGCTACGCGTACGGCCGGGTGGGGGCCCGGGCCGTCAGGGAGATCCTGCGCGGTGTGCGCGAGGGGAGGATCGTCGTCGACGGCTGTCGCGGAAGCTCGGCGTGGGAGCGGCCCGGCCAGGCGGCCGAGCTGGCCGTGCGCGCGGCGACGGGCGAACACGCGGCGGACGCGCTGAGCGTCGCACGGACCGACGGCGCGGCCCCGCGCTGGGAGGTGACCGTCGCCCACTCCGACGGCAGGCGCTGGCGGGTCGTCGTGACGCAGGGGGCCGCGCTGCCGCCGCGCCCGGAGAGCTGCGGGACGTCGGTCCTGGGCTCGCCGGCCCGCATGGACGTGCAGACGGTCCGCGAGCTGACGATGGCGGCGGCGCTCGTGAGCTGACCGCGCCGGGCGGCGCGCGGCAGCACAGGCCCAGGACTTGGCCGGGCCGAGCGCGGGAATCCGCTCCGCACCCCTCTGCGGCACGTCCCGCGCCGCCACGTACCGTCGGGGTATGAGCCCCACTCCCCCCGCGCGCCGCCTGCGCCTCGGACTGCCCCGGCGGGTGTTCTCACAGGTGCTGCTCATGCAGCTGGCGATCGCCGCGGGTGTCGCGGTGCTCGCCACCGGGCTGTTCCTGGCGCCGCTCGGAGATCAGCTGGACGACCAGGCGATGCGCCGGGCGCTCGCGATCGCGCAGACCACGGCACAGCAGCCGCAGATCGCGCGGGACCTGCGGAATACCCGCCCGTCGCCGAACGGCCCGGTGCAGCGGGAGGCGGAACGGATCCGGAGGGCCACCGGGGCGGAGTACGTCGTCGTCATGGACGCGCGGGGAGTGCGCTGGTCGCACACCGATCCGCGGCGGGTCGGCGGCGTCGTCTCCACCGACCCCGGGCAGGCGCTGGCCGGGCGGGAGGTCATGGAGATCGACGACGGCACGCTCGGCCGCTCCGCCCGCGGCAAGGTGCCGCTGCGCGACAGCGGTGGTGAGATCGTGGGGGCCGTCTCCGTCGGCATCGCCTACGACAGCGTCCGGGCCCGGCTGCTCCACGCGATCCCGGGACTGTTCGCGTACGCCGGCGGCGCCCTGGCCGTCGGCGCGCTGGCCGCCTGGCTGATCTCGCGCCGTGTGCAGCGGCAGACCCGGGACCTGGCCTTCTCGGACATCGCGGCGCTGCTCGCGGAACGCGAGGCCATGCTGCACGGCATCCGCGAGGGCGTCGTCGCCCTGGACCGCGCCGGCCGGATCCGCCTCCTCAACGACGAGGCGCAGCGCCTGCTCGGCATCGGTGGCGAAGCCGTCGGCCTCTCCCCCGGCGAGGCACTCGGCGAGGGGCGTACGGCCGACGTGCTGGCCGGCCGGGTGACCGGAACCGACCTGCTCACCGTGCGCGGCCAGCGGGTCCTGGTCGCCAACCGGATGCCCACCGGCGACGGCGGCGCCGTCGCCACCCTGCGCGACCGCACCGAACTGGAGCAGCTCGGCCGGGAGCTGGACTCCACACGCGGCCTGATCGACGCCCTGCGGGCCCAGGACCACGAGCACGCCAACCGCATGCACACGCTGCTGGGGCTGCTGGAGCTGGAGATGTACGACGACGCCGTGGAGTTCGTGGGCGAGGTGGTCGGCGACCACCGGGCCACCTCGGAGCAGGTCACCGAGCGGATCCGGGACCCCCTGCTCGCCGCCCTGCTGGTCGGCAAGGCGACCGTGGCGGCGGAGCGCGGCGTGGCCCTGTGGGTCTCGGACCGGACCCGGCTCCCGGACCGCCTGATCGACGCGCGGGGACTCGTCACGATCGTCGGCAACCTGGTCGACAACGCGCTCGACGCCGTCGCCGGGACGCGGCACGCGCGCGTGGAGGTCGAACTGCGCGCGGAAGGCCGCACCGCGGTCCTCCGGGTGCGCGACACCGGACCCGGGATCCCGCCGGAACACCGGGAGTCGGTCTTCCTGGAGGGATGGTCCACCAAGGAACCGCCGGCGCACCGGCAGCGCGGCATCGGGCTGTCCCTGGTGCGCAGGCTGGCCGAACGGCAGGGCGGCAGCGCGACGGTCGGCGAGACGCACGGCGGGGGCGCGGAGTTCACCGTCGTCCTGCCGGAGGCGCTGGCGGAGCCGGACCGGATCCCGCAGCCCGCCCTGACCGCACCCGCGGACACCGCCGCCGAGGAGGAGACACGATGATCGAGGTCTTGGTCGTGGACGACGACACGCGGGTCGCGCGGGTCAACGCCGCCTACGTCGGGAAAGTGCCGGGCTTCCACGTCGCCGGTGAGGCGCACAGCGCGGCGGAGGCGCTGCGCAGCCTGGGGACGCTGCCCCGCCTCGACCTGGTCCTCCTGGACCACTACCTGCCCGACCGTACGGGGCTGGCGGTCGTCCAGGAGATGCGCCGGCGCGGCCACCAGGCCGACGTGATCATGGTGACGGCCGCGCGGGACGTGTCGACCGTGCAGGCGGCGATGCGGCACGGCGCGCTGCAGTACCTGGTCAAACCGTTCGCCTTCGCGGGGTTGCGCGCCAAGCTGGAGGCGTACGCGGAGCTGCGCCGCACCCTGGACGGCGGCGGCGAGGCGGAGCAGGCCGAGGTGGACCGGATCTTCGGCGCGCTGTCGGCGCCGTCCGAGCCGGGGTTGCCCAAGGGGCACTCCCCCACCACCGCGGAGCTGGTGCGGCAGTCCCTGATGAAGGCCGACGGCCCCCTCTCGGCCCAGGAGATCGCCGAACGGACCGGCGTCAGCCGACAGACCGCCCAGCGTTACCTGAAGCTCCTGGAGCGCACGGGACGGGCCCGGCTGACCCTCAGGTACGGGGACGCGGGCCGGCCGGAGCACCGTTACGTGTGGGCGACCCGCGCCTGAGCGCGACACCACCGCGTGAGCTGCGCCTCCCCGCCGCGGGGCGGCCGGTTCAGGCCCGCGCCGTCTCGCTCGTGCCCCCGGCAGCGGCGCGGCCGGGCTGCCCGTGCCCCGCCTGCGCCACGGATACGGGCACGGGCACGGGCACGGGCACGGGCACGGGCACCGAGGAGGTTCCCGCCGCGATCCGCACCGGCCGCTGCGCCGTCCGGGCCGCCACGACGCCGGCGAGCGCGCACCGGCCACGGTTGCGGACCGGCCCGGGCCGCGCCGGGAACGATCGCTGCTCGACTGCCTGCCCGGGAACGGGCAGGCCGGGAGGGCCCCCGGCTCTTCCCCCTCCGTTTCCACCCCTCGGGTGGGGCGGTCGCCGGCCCGGGCCGCGGCGTCGCGTCAGGCGTCGATGCGCGACCGGTCCAGCGTCGCCGCCGAGCTGGAGATGAACTCCTTGCGGGGCGCGACGTCGTTGCCCATGAGGAGGTCGAAGACCTGCTCGGCGGCCTCCAGGTCGGTGAGGTTGATCCGGCGCAGGGTGCGGCGGCGCGGGTCCATGGTGGTCTCGGCCAGCTGGTCGGCGTCCATCTCGCCGAGGCCCTTGTACCGCTGGATGGAGTCCTTGTAGCGGATGCCCTTGCTCTGGAACTCCATGAGCTTGTCGCGCAGCTCGCGGTCCGAGTACGTGTAGACGTACTTGTCCTGCCCCCTCTTCGGCTGGACCAGTTCGATGCGGTGCAGCGGCGGCACCGCGGCGAAGACCCGGCCCGCCTCGACCATGGGCCGCATGTAGCGGTGGAACAGGGTCAGCAACAGGGTCCGGATGTGGGAGCCGTCCACGTCGGCGTCGGTCATCATGATGATCTTGCCGTAGCGCGCCGCGTCGAGGTCGAAGGTCCGGCCGGAACCGGCTCCTATGACCTGGATGATCGCGCCGCACTCGGCGTTCTTCAGCATGTCCGACACGGACGACTTCTGGACGTTGAGGATCTTGCCGCGGATCGGCAGCAGCGCCTGGAACTCGGAGTTCCGGGCCAGCTTCGCCGTGCCCAGCGCGGAGTCCCCCTCCACGATGAACAGCTCGCTGCGCTCGACGTCGTCGCTGCGGCAGTCGGCGAGCTTGGCCGGCAGCGAGGAGGACTCCAGGGCCGTCTTGCGGCGCTGCGCGTCCTTGTGCTGGCGGGCGGCGATACGGGTACGGGCCGCGGCGACGGCCTTCTCCATGACGACGCGGGCCTGCTGGGCGGCGTCCCGCTTGGTGGACGTCAGGAACGCCTTGAGTTCCTTGGAGACGACGTTGTTCACGATGCGGCGGGCCGCCGAGGTGCCGAGGACCTCCTTGGTCTGTCCCTCGAACTGGGGCTCGGCGAGGCGGACCGTGACGACCGCCGTGAGGCCCTCCAGGGCGTCGTCCTTGACGATGTCGTCCTCGGCGACGCGCAGCAGCTTCTTGGCGCGCAGCACCTCGTTCATCGTCTTCGCGACCGCCTGTTCGAAACCGGCCACGTGGGTGCCGCCCTTGGGGGTGGCGATGATGTTGACGAACGACTTGACCGTGCTGTCGTAGCCGGTCCCCCAGCGCAGCGCGACGTCGACGCCGAGCTCGCGCGTGACCTCGGTGGGCGTCATCTGACCGTGGTCGTCCAGGACGGGAACCGTCTCCTTGAACGTGCCCTGCCCGGAGAAGCGGAGGACATCGCAGATGGGCCTGTCGCTCGCCAGGAACTCGCAGAATTCGCTGATGCCGCCGTCGAAGCGGAAGGACTCCTCACCCTTGCTGCCGCCCTCGCCGAGGCCGAACTCGTCGCGGACGACGATCGTCAGGCCGGGCACCAGGAACGCGGTCTGGCGGGCGCGCTGGTGCAGGTTCTCCAGGGAGAGCTTGGCGTCCTTGAGGAAGATCTGGCGGTCGGCCCAGTAGCGCACGCGCGTGCCGGTGCGGCTCTTGGGGATCTTCTTGGCCTTGCGCAGACCGCTCCTGGCCTCGAACTTCGCGTCCGGACCGGTGCCGGAGAAGGCGCCGGGGACGCCGCGCCGGAAGCTGATGGCGTGGGTGTGCCCGCCGCGGTCGACCTCGACGTCCAGCCGGGCGGACAGGGCGTTCACCACGGAGGCGCCGACGCCGTGCAGGCCGCCGGAGGCGGCGTACGAGCCGCCTCCGAACTTGCCGCCGGCGTGCAGCTTGGTCATGACGACCTCGACGCCGGACAGGCCGGTCTTGGGCTCGACGTCGACCGGGATGCCGCGGCCGTTGTCGCGGACCTCCACCGACGCGTCGTCGTGGAGGATCACCTCGATGTGGTCGCAGTACCCGCCCAGGGCCTCGTCGACGGAGTTGTCGATGATCTCCCACAGGCAGTGCATCAGGCCACGGCTGTCGGTCGAGCCGATGTACATGCCGGGGCGCTTGCGCACGGCCTCGAGCCCCTCGAGGACGAGCAGGTGCCGCGCGGTGTAGTTGGAACCGTCCCGGTCTGCTCCTGCCAGCAGCGCTGTGGACGGCACGGACGTCTCGGCGGTCACGCGGTTCGCTCCTCGCTGAATTTCAGATGGGGCCCTTCTGGGTAAGGGCGCGGCGTCAGTCACCGGTGAGAGGGTACCGATGCCTGGTAGAGCCGTTGTAACGCCACCCTCACCAGGAGCTCAGACTAGTCCAGGATCGCATATGCGTTCGATCCCTTGACGGGGTGAAGCACACATCACGTTTCCATCGAGGCATGAACCATCTAGGCTCCGGGCACGTCCTCATGAACAACCGGCAACCCAGCCGGTGGGACCGACCCTGACCGACCGCGCGAACCCGTACGACACGACTGACACGCAATACGGCACATTCGCCGCCAACCGGCAGCAGCCGACCTCCCCGGAAGATTCTTTCGAGGAAAAGCCACGAGCGGGAACGTTTGGGGCTGGTTGGATGTTGACCCTGGTACGACAGCTCGTCGAGCTAGAGAAGAGGCGACGTGACTACTGTTCTGACTTCCGCAAGCCCGCTGACGGCCGCCGACCGGTGCGACCGCTGCGGCGCCCAGGCCTACCTGCGCGTCGTCCTGCTGAGCGGCGGGGAACTGCTCTTCTGCGCCCACCACGGGCGCAAGTTCGAGCCGGAACTCAAGAAGATCGCCGCTGAGATACAGGACGAGACCGAGCGCCTGACCTCCGTTCCGGCAAACGCCTCCGACGAGGAGCGCTGACACCTCGCACCAGACGGCCACCTCGCATCAGACGACGAGCCAACCCGGCACAGGCCGGGAACGGGCGGCCGCCCCTGTAACCGCAGGGGCGGCCGCCCGTGCTCGTGTCCCCGTCGGCGACGCCCGTCAGGTGCCTTCACTCCGTCCCGCCGCGGCGGCCTCCCAGCCCAGCGCGCGCAGGACGGCCGAGATCCGCGTGTACACCCCGGGGCTGCCCGAGCGTCCGCACCCGCTGCCCCACGAGACGAGTCCGATCAGTTTTCCGCGGGCGACCAGCGGGCCGCCGCTGTCCCCCTGGCACGCGTCGCGGCCACCGGACATCTCTCCCGCGCACAGCATGCCGTCGCCGCGGTACTCCGCTTCGGCACCGCTCGGATACGCTTCCTCACACACCGCGTCCGGCAGGACGCTCACACGCGCCGCCCGCAGACTGCCGGCGTAGTCGCCGGCGCCCGAGGTGTCCCCCCACCCGTAGACGAGGGCGTCCGTGCCCGGTGTGTACGCGGCGTCACCGGTGGGGGCCATCGCCAGGGACGACCCGGCGGGGAGGCGTTCGGCGAGGGTCAGGACGGCGTAGTCCCCGGCATTGCTGACGTCGTCGTAGGCCGGGTTCACCCAGACGTCACGGACGGCGATCTCGCGCCCCTGGTCCGCGTGCAGGTCCGTGCGGCCCGCAACGACCCTCAGGTCGCGCACCCGCTCGACCGGCGTCCCCAGGACCCTCCCGCCCAGGCAGTGGGCCGCGGTGAGCACGGTGGCCCGGCCCACGGCGACTCCCCCGCAGAACTGACCCGCCCGGGTACCCCCGAACCGTTCACGGCTGGACAGCGCCACGACCCACGGGCTGTCGGACGCGTCGACCGGAAAGCCTCCGACGACGAGGCCGCCGGCGGTCGCGGGGGCGGCGGATCCCAGCGGTACGGCAGTCGCTGTGGCGGCCAGGACCAGTGACCGGGCCAGCACCCGGACAACGCGGCGACGCATGCGGTCTCCTCACTCCGAGGTAGAGGCGAGACACCCAGAGTGATCGACTTCGCCGCGTCCCGCACCTGCGGCACGCGGTGCCGGCGTCCCCCGGCAACACGAAGGCCCGGCTCCCGCGCGGGAGCCGGGCCTGGCCGGTCGTGCGGCCGGGTGACCTAGTCGAGGTAGTCGCGCAGCACCTGGGAACGCGACGGGTGGCGCAGCTTCGACATCGTCTTGGACTCGATCTGACGGATGCGCTCACGCGTCACGCCGTACACCTTGCCGATCTCGTCGAGGGTCTTCGGCTGACCGTCGGTGAGACCGAAGCGCATGGAGACGACGCCCGCCTCGCGCTCGGACAGGGTGTCGAGCACGGAGTGCAGCTGCTCCTGCAGGAGCGTGAAGCTGACCGCGTCGGCCGGGACGACGGCCTCGGAGTCCTCGATGAGGTCACCGAACTCGCTGTCGCCGTCCTCGCCCAGCGGGGTGTGCAGCGAGATCGGCTCACGGCCGTACTTCTGCACCTCGATGACCTTCTCCGGGGTCATGTCGAGTTCCTTGGCCAGTTCCTCCGGGGTGGGCTCGCGGCCCAGGTCCTGGAGCATCTGGCGCTGCACGCGCGCGAGCTTGTTGATGACCTCGACCATGTGCACCGGGATGCGGATGGTGCGGGCCTGGTCGGCCATGGCGCGGGTGATCGCCTGGCGGATCCACCAGGTGGCGTACGTGGAGAACTTGTAGCCCTTGGTGTAGTCGAACTTCTCGACCGCCCGGATCAGACCGAGGTTGCCCTCCTGGATGAGGTCCAGGAAGAGCATGCCGCGGCCGGTGTAGCGCTTGGCCAGGGAGACGACCAGACGGAGGTTGGCCTCCAGGAGGTGGTTCTTGGCGCGGCGGCCGTCCTCGGCGATGATCTCCAGCTCGCGCTTGAGCTTCGGCGCCAGCTTGTCGGAGTTGGCCAGCTTGTCCTCGGCGAACAGGCCCGCCTCGATGCGCTTGGCGAGCTCGACCTCCTGCTCGGCGTTGAGCAGGGGGACCTTGCCGATCTGCTTGAGGTAGTCCTTGACCGGGTCGGCGGTGGCACCGGCCGCGGCGACCTGCTGGGCCGGCGCGTCGTCCTCGTCCTCGTCGGACAGCACGAAGCCCGCGTTCTCGGTGCCCTCGGGCTCGTCGGTGACCTTGGTCTCCTCGAGCACCTCGTCGTCGAGCAGTTCGACGTCGTCCTTCTTGGCGGCGGTCTTCTTGGCAGCCGTCTTCTTGGCGGTGGCCTTCTTCGCCACCGCCTTCTTGGCGGTCGTCTTCTTGGCGGCCGCCTTCTTCGGCGCCTCCTCCCCGGTGGCGGGGTCACCGGCGGACGCCGCCGGGGAGGCGGTCGCGGTGGCCTTCCGGGTGGTCACCGCCTTGGCCGCGACCGTCTTGGTCGCGGTGCGCTTGGCGGGACTCTTCGCTGCGACGCTCTTGCGGGTGCGCTTGGGCTCTGCGGCACTGACCATCAGCGTCACACCCTCTTCCTCGAGGATCTGATTGAGGCTGCGCAGTACGTTCTTCCACTGAGTGGCCGGAATCTGGTCAGCTTCGAAGGCCCGACGCACGTCATCGCCGGCGATCTGCCCCTCAGCCTTTCCCCGCTCGATGAGCGCCATGACAGAGACGGACTCGGCGATCTCCGGCGGGAGCGTACGGGATGTGCTGGCCGACACGAACAACCTCTCGGAACGTTGGAAAACGGCTTCCGGCCCCGTCCGGGCGGACAGGGGCCGACCGCCGGCTTGGGGATGGGCCGACGGCGCGGGCGGGGGCCGGGAGATGCACAGCGCCGTGAACGGCGTCCGTATTCCTCCGCGGCTGTCACCTCTTAGGTCATCGCGCTGCTTCCACGAGCGTTACGCCCAATCCGCGTGGCCCGAGTCACACCCCGTAAGCGTTCAAAACCTGTCAGATGTGATCGAAAGAGGTCATCCGTGGCACTGATCCGCCCCCGGACAGGACGCCGCCGTCTCGCCGGGCCACCGGGCTCCGCGGAATCGCCGGGATTCCGCGGAGCCCGCGGGCGACGGCGCATCGGCCGGGCACGGCCGGAGGAGGGGGCCGGCGGTCCCGGCCGCGCCGCTGCGCGGAACGCGGTCAGTGCTCGCGAGGGGCGGGCACCACGCGTTCCACTTCGGGATGGACCGTGAGCAGTTGGCGCATGGCCGCCTCGGCCGCCGCGCCGTCGCCGGCGGCGAGGGCGTCGGCGATCCTGCCGTGCTGCACCAGTGACGCCTCGTTCGGCCGGTCGCAGCCCGTGACCGGGCCGCCGGAGACCTGGAGGGCCGCGGAGACGATCCCGGACAGGTGCTCCAGCATGCGGTTGCCCGCGACCTGGATGAGGAGGGCGTGGAACTCGGCGTCGGCGCGCGAGAAGGTGAGCGCGTCGCCCTGTCCCATGGCGTGGCCCATGATCTCCACCATGTCGGCCAGGCGCTGCTGGACATCCTCACGTCCGTGCCCGGCGGCGAGGCGGGCGGCGAGCGGCTCGATCGTCCAGCGCAGCTCGCTGAGCTCTCGGCGCTGGTCGTCGCGCTGCGGCCCGAACGCCCGCCACTCGATGATGTCGGGGTCGAGCAGATTCCAGTCGCTCACGGGACGCACGCGCGTACCGACGTTCGGGCGGGCACTGACCAGACCCTTGGCCTCCAGGACGCGCAGCGACTCGCGGACGACGGTGCGGGACACCTCGAAACGCTGCCCGATCTCCTCGGGCACCAGCGGGCGGTCGGCACCCAGGTCACCGGAGACGATCATCTGACCCAGCTGCTGGACGAGTTGCCCGTGCAGCCCGCGTCCGCGGCTGCCCGCGGCGCGCCGGCCCACGCGGCCGAGCTCGGGATCCGCCCCCTCCCAGGCGGGGGGTCCGACGCGGTCGACGGCGGGCGTCTCGGCGTAGGGGTAGCGGTCGAGTTCGCCCGGGCTCGCGAGGCCGGAGTCTGCGGAGCGGGCGGCGGTCATCATGGTCTGCGCAAGGGTACTCACGCATCCTTTGTCGGCGGTGCCTCCAACTCCCTTGAGGTCTTTGGTGAAAAGCACACGAAAGGGTGATCGCTCACCCCGTCGCAATTGACGCCTTATCGGAAAGAAATGGACTTTCCACGGGGAGTTGTGCACAGGGCCGGTATGGAACCGGGGCGGAACCGGATCGGGCAGCCTTCATCTGACCCTTCCGCGCAGGGCCGTGAGCAGATAAGCGCAGAACAGAGCGGTCAGCGACAACGTCAGCGCACCACCGACGGGTTGGGCGAGTACGCGCAGCGTGGCGACCAGATAGCGCTCTCCCCCGAAGGGCCACTGGGTCAGGAAGACCTCGCGCAGCCGCACCGGAAGCCCCGTCGCGGCCCGTACGGACGATCCCTCCCAGACCTTTTGTACGAGTGGCAGGACGAGGACGGGGACGGCGACGACCGCGGCCAGTCCGGCCGTGGTGGACCGGAAGAGTCCGGCGGCCAGCACACCGGCCCAGGCGCACCCGACCACGAGGCCGGCCCACCCCGCGACCAGGGACGGCCAGTCGGTGGGAAGACGGGTGAACTCCTGCCCGTAGAACAGATAGAGCACTTCGGCGTCGCAGCCCACGGTGAGGAAGGCCAGCAGCAGCGCGGTGGCGGCGGAGACCAGGAGTTTGGCGGCGAGCAGCCCCAGCCTGCGGGGCACGGTGCCGCGGTCCACCGCCAGGGCGGGGTGACGGAACTCGTCCCCGAAGGAGAGCGCGCCCAGCAGCCCCGCACCGAGCGCGGCGGGCGGCAGCGGCAGCTCCCGCGGCCACGCGGCGAGCAGGCGCGGCTGCGGGGTGTGCCCGACGCGAGCCAGCAGTACAGCGGTCACCGCGGACACCGCGAGCACGACAGCGGCGGTGAGGAACCCGGTACCGACGCCTGCGGCACGGCGGATCTCGTAGCGGAGGGGGCGCAGGGGGCTGGGGGCGGAGCGGACGGAGATGGGGGGCGGAAGCGGGGAGACCGGGGCGAGGAGGGGGGGACGGGCGGGGACGGCTCCGGCGGAGGCGGCCCCGGTGCGGGCGGAGGCCGTGTGGAGGGCGGTTTCCGCGGAGGGGAGGCTCGCGCGGGGGGCGGCGGGTTCCGCGGGTTCGGGTGCCTGGCGCGGGCCGGGGCCCGAGGTGTCCGGAACCGTACACGGAGTGGCTTCCGCCGGATCCTGGTCCGGGCGCTGTTCGGTTCCCGTGCGAGTGTCCGGGGCCTGCTCCGGCGGACCGGAGGGCGCATCGGCGGCGTCGGCCGGCGGCCGCCCGTTCGTGCCGTGACCGGCGCCGTCCCGGTGGGCCCGCGCACCGGCGCGTCGCTCCCGGGGAAGGCGCCGCCCCGGGTCGGCGCCGTGGTCCCGGGCGGAGCGGTGGTCGTGGGCGGCGGACCTGTGATCCGGGGGCGCCGATCCCGCGCCGGGCCCCATGTCGCCGATCTCATCCGCCAGTTGATGCACGAGAATGCCGTGCCGGAAGGCGGTCTCACCGATGTCGGCGCACGTACTGCCGTACACGGACAGGCGGTTGCCCCCTTCGCGCACCACCTCTACGGAACGTCGTGCCACGCGGGCCTCCTTGGCGAGCAGCGCGGCGAGGCGGGCGGCGTGCGGACTGCGGACGGCGACGCGGGGGCGCAGCCGGGTGCGGGCGAAGTCCGCGGCTTCCTGGTCGGCGACGAGCCTGCCCCGGTCCAGCGTGACGACGCGATCGGCGGTGCGCGCGGCCTCCTTCGGGTCGGCCGTGGAGAACAGGACGGTGCCGCCCTGGACGGCGTAGGTACGCAGGGCGCCGTGGAGCCAGCGGGCCTCACGAGGGGAGAGGCCGTCGGTCGGGGCGTCGAGGACGAGGGTGTGGGGGTCGGCGAGCAGGGCGCAGGCCAGGCCGAGCCGGCGGTCCATGCCGCGGGAGAGTGTGCCGAGGCGCTCGTCGCGCAGGCTCACGAGGCCCACCGCCTCCAGGACTTCGTCGGCGCGCCGCGCCGGAACGCCGACGGCCGCGCACAGCATGCGCAGGTGGCCCCGGACCGTCCGGGCCGGATGCCCCGGCACATCGCCCAGCAGCACGCCCACCTCGCGCGAGGGATGGGCGATACGGTGCAGGGGGCGGCCCCTGAAGTACGTGGCGCCTCGGCCCTGTTGGAGTTCGAGCATCAGCCGGATCACCGTCGTCTTGCCGGCGCCCGACGCTCCGAGCAGCGCGGTGACGCGACCCGCGTGCGCCTCGAACGAGACGTCGTCGACGGCGGGTGGCAGCTCTTTGCGGGGTTTGCTGGTCAGTCCGAAGGCCTGGATCACCCGCAGCAAGATAGCGCGTTATGTCCGATTTTCCGGGCACCTTGACGTCCGTCCGCCGCACGGGGACCGGCCCGACCGCACCCCTGTCCGCCGCCCGTTCCCCCGGCGCGCTCCGTCGCCGTCTTCGGGGTCCGGTCCGCGGGACGGACCGCGCCGGGCAGGGCGCTCGGCGTCACGCTTCGGGACGCAGCATCGGAGGGTTGAGGAGGGTGGCACCGCCGGCGCGGAAGAGCTGGGCCGGCCGGCCGCCCTGGCGTGTGGTCGTACCACCGGTGGGGACGAGGAAACCCGGCGTCCCGGTGACCTTGCGGTGGAAGTTGCGCGGGTCCAGTGCCACGCCCCACACCGCCTCGTAGACGCGGCGCAGCTCGCCGACGGTGAACTCGGGCGGGCAGAACGCCGTGGCGAGCGAGGAGTACTCGATCTTGGAGCGGGCCCGTTCCACCCCGTCGGCCAGGATCTGGGCGTGGTCGAAGGCGAGCGGCGCCACCGGCTCGCCGTCCCGGCCGTATCCGCCCTGCTCCAACAGCTCCTCGACCGGTGCCCAGCGCGCGTCGCCGGCGTCACCGCCCGGCCGCGGGGCGGGGAGGTCGGGGGCGAGGGCGAGGTGGGCGACGCTGACCACGCGCATCCGCGGATCGCGCCGGGGATCTCCGTACGAGGCGAGCTGTTCGAGGTGGGCGCCGTTGTCCTGGAGGGGCGCCGAGGGGTCGTGGACGCGCAGACCGGTCTCCTCGGCCAGTTCGCGTGCCGCCGCCTGAGCCAGGTCCTCGTCGGCCCGGACGAATCCCCCGGGCAGGGCCCAGCGTCCCTGGAACGGCGGCTCGCCCCTGCGCACCGCCAACGCGCACAGGGAATGACGTCGCACGGTCAGCACGACGAGGTCCACGGTGACGGCGAAGGGCGGGAACGCTGACGGGTCGTAGGACATGCGGCGATCATAGTCGTCTCCCTGACGATAAACACTCCCTTCCCAGGTGCCGCGGCGGTTGAGCCGTGTCCGCCCGCCGTACCGCTCGTCCCTCCGTTCCCGGTCCTGTGCGGCGCCGCGTCATGCGAGGTCACGACCTCAGCAGCAGCCCGTCGGCCGCCTCCTCGACCATGGCTAGGCCGAGTCGGCTGACCCGTACGGAGAAGGGGCCGCCCGCGACCCGCAGCCCCGTGAGGCCGATCTCGCCCAGGGGCGCGCTGCGCACGGGACGCAGGGTGACCGTCCCGGCCGGGGCGTCGGGACGGATCCCCACGAGCGTGGTCAGCAGCAGGACGGCGGCGGCCGCGGACGTGGCGGCGGGCCGGCAGGCCGCCGGGTGGGGCAGCGGCGCGCCGCCGTCCGTACGCCGCTCGCCCGCGTACATCTCCGGCAGCCGGTGGCCGAAGAGTTCGGCGGCGGCCACTATGCCTCTCAACAGCGAGCTCGCCTCCCTCTCGTGGCCGGCGGCGGCCAGGCCCGCGACGGCGACCGCCGTCTCCTGGACCCGCACCGCCCCCGCGCGGTGGCCGAACGGGTTGTATCCCGGTTCCTTCGTCCCGAGTCCGCGCAGCCCCCATCCCGAGTCCATGGCCGGGCTGGCCAGCAGCCGGGCGAGGTGGCCGGTCCGCGCCTTGTCGAGCAGGCCCGGCGCTTGCGCACCGCCGCCGAGCAGTCCGGTGTCCAGCAGGTGGACGGCTGCCGCGCCCGGGTGCGGCACGGGACGCCCGTCCGGGGTCCGGGCCGCCACCGGTCCACCCCCTGCCGGATCGTCGGTCCAGAAGTCCTGCCGGAAGGCCGCCCGCAGTTCCTCGGCCCACTGCCGCAGTCCGGCGCCACCGGGCCTGCCGCAGGAGTCGAGCAGGTCGGCGCCGAGCAGGGCGGCGCGGTGGGCGTGGGCCTGCGTCTCGCAGCGGACCAAGCCGTCGGAATGCGGGTCCGGTACGTAGACACCGTCGCCCACCGCGGTCCGCAGCCAGGTCAGGCAGCGCTCGGCCGCCGGCAGCAATTCCTCCGTCTCCTGCTCGGGAAGCCCCCAGCGCCGGGCCTCCGCGAGGAGGACCGGGAAGAGCAGGGTGGCCTCGGTACCGGTGCAGCCCGGCGGCAGGTGCGGGCCGGCGTCCCGCCTCGGTCCGGGGACCATGCCGGAGCGCGGTCCCGGGGCGGAGAGCTGGCTGCGGGCGAGGATCCGCAGGGTGCCCGCGGCGAGGCGGGTGCCGAGGGGCAGCGCCATCCGGGCCGCGGTGAGCGCCTCCGCGGGGGCCAGGCCGCAGCGCCAGGGAGCTCCGGCCGCGAGGTGGAGGTCGGCCGGGTGCGTCGCGTCGCGCAGCAGCAGGGCCCGGAGGTCGTCGAGGCTCGTTCGCAGGAGGGCGGGGACACGGGGGTCGTCGCCCGCCGCGGCCGCGGGCGCCGGCCAGCCGGTCGACGTGCGGCCCACCGCCCGGACGGGGCCCGCGCCGTCGGGCCGCACGCGCAGTTCCAGGCTCGTGCTGCCGCCGGGGGGCAGCACGAGCTCCCACCGCAGCACTCCCGCGGAGGCCAGGGCGTCGGCCGGTGGCGGATCGGCGGTGATCACCGAGCTGCCGGCCCGGCCGGCCCAGCGCAGACCGGCGGCATGGACGTCGGCGGGCAGCTCGGGTCCCGCACGGCCCGAGGCGATCGCCCCGAGATCGGCCAGATCCGTGCCGAGGGCCACCTCGACCGGCAGGCACAGCGTGCGGGAGGCCCGGCTGTGCAGGGTGATCCGTTCGGTGCCGTCCGCGTGCCGGATGCGTTCGACCACGACGTCCGGGTCGGGGCCGGGCGGGGACGAGGCGCGGAGCGTCCCCACGAAGCGGGCCCGGTCCGCACCGGTCATCCGGGCCTGCACTTCGAGGGGTTCGCGGCCGGCCACGCGGAGGCTGCACCGTGAGAGCAGGCGGCGGCCCCCTCGGTAGTACCCCTCCAGACCCCGGCCGGTCAGCTGCCCCTGCCCCGTGGAGACGGCGAGGCCCGGCAGAGCGACACAGATGAGGGCTGTGTGGGTGGACGGAAGATCGGCGGGCGGGCCGGTCACCGGGAACGGCGCCCCGCTCGGCGTCCGGGCGGGGGCCGGGGTGTCCGCCGGGCGGGCGGGCGGGCGCGGGCCCCGGTTCCGGCCCCCGCCGGTGAACGTTCCAGGCGCCGGGGAGCGGAGCCGCCCCGCCGCCTCGGCCACGCGGTCCTCGCCGCGGCATTCCTCCTGACCGCCACCGCCCCGGTGCCGCTCCGCCGCGTGGTCCGCCCTCCGCCGCTGTTCCGCCTCCGGGCCCCCGCTCACGTGCCGGTCCGCCGCCCGCGGTCGGCCGGTTCCGGGCCCTGCCGTCGGCACGGCCCGGCCCATGGCGGGACCGGAGCCGGCAAAAGGCGACGCGGCCCCGCCCACGTCGGGGCCGGCGTCGGGGGCGGAAGGCGGGGACGGCTGATGCATGGAAGGGCTTCCTCTGCGTTTTTGTACGCCTCGGGTACGGCGCCGAACGGAGGGGTCGAGGTCGACGGGACGGGGGCGGCGCGGCGGCACGGCCCGTCCGGGCCCTCCGCCTTCCAGGTGAACGGAACGGGCGTCCTCCGGGTCACGCCCCGGGCGGGGCCGCCACGGCGGGCGGTGTTCCCGGTCGGTGGCACCGGGTCCGGACGGCGTGCCGTCCCCGCCCCGGTGCTCCCCGCCGGCAGGAGGGCGCCGGCCACTCTCGAGACGCCCCTCACCCCTCACCCCTCACCCTCGGTGCCGCCGTCTCCCGCGCCCGTCTCCTCCGGGCACACGTCACGGCGCAGCCGGTCCGTCCCCCGTGGGCCTCCCGCCTCGGGAGTGCGCGCACGCGTACGCCCGGTCCGGGTGTCGCCGGGGCGCTTGCCTCGCTCCTGGGTGCGTGGGCGCGTGGCGTCGGACCGCACATCGCGCCCCCGCGCCCTTCCCCGCCCTACGGTGCCACCGGTCGCGCCGGCGGAGCGCGTACGGCTCCGGCGCTCCGGCATCGTCTCCGGCGCGGGCACGGGCTCGGCTGCGGGTACGGGGACGGGCGCGGGCTCGAAGCCGGCGGACTGGCACTCCGCCGGCTTCGCGGTGTCCGCTGGGGACTGCGTGCCGCCGGTCGTGGTGCCGCCGTGGCCGCCGCGCTCCGCGCGCAGACAACGACGTACCGATTCCGGATCGAGCCCCTCGTTGCACGCCTGGTGCAGGAGGCGGGCGAAGAGGTAGTGGGGGTCGGCGCCCAGGGCCATGGCCAGCGCCTCCCGGGCCTCCAGTTCGTCGCCGGTGGACCAGGCGACCCAGCCCGCCAGGGTGAGGGGCGGGGCGGCGTGCTCGCCGTACGCCCCGACGCAGCGCCGGGCCAGCGCCCGCCACAGCCGGAGGGCGGGTCCCGCCTCGTCGCCCTCCATCCACTCGGCGGCGCGGTCACGAGTCGTGCGGTCCTGCAATCCGATGATCAGTCTCGCGGCCTCGTCGTGCCGGACCAGTTCGTCGTCGCGGGCGTCCGCCGCGAGCGTTGCGGTCACGGGCGGGGCGGCCGCCAGACGGCCCATGATCCGCGCGGCCAGTGCCAGAGTCTCCTCGGCCACGTCCGCGCGGCTCGTCTCGTCGAGCATCCTCGGGACCAGCGCCAGGCCGGCCGCGTCCAAGGCGGCCTCCTGGTCGAGGGCGGCGGAGTTCTCCCGGGGCAGCAGCCTGGCGCGCAGTTCGCCCAGTGAGCCGCGGACCTGGATCCCGGCGTAAGCGGCGGCGGCGGCCAGCACGGACGTGCCCGGCAGGCCCATGGGGGTGCCCTCGGCCGGGCAGCAGGCTCCGGCCGGGCAGCAGTAGGACCAGAAGCGGCCGTCGGAGATGCACAGTGCCTCGATCACCGGGACGTCGAGAGCCCCGCACTCGACGCGCAGCTTCTGCACCAGCGGCCGCAGGCGTTCCATCACCTCCCGCCCCGACTGGCCCCGGGGCGGTTCCTGGCAGACGTAGGCGACCATCCGCTCGGGCCGGGTGCCCCTGCGCTCGCTGCCGGTGATCAGCCCGTGGGCCAGCTGCCGGGCCGCGGACGGCCAGTCGTCCGGCTGCGCGGGAATGCCGAGCCGCGCCCTGCCGCCGAAGCGGCCGCGGCCGTCCCGGTCGTGCAGGGCGACCAGGACGATGCTGTCCTCGGGACGGTGCCCGAGCAGGTAGGGCAGGGCATCCGCCAGCTCGGCCGGAGTGCGCAGGGTGACCTGGTGTTCGGCGGCGTGTCCGTCGTACGCGGTGCAGGCGACCTGATCCGTCCGGTGCCGTCCGGTGACGCCGCCCTCGCCCGAGGGGCCCGACGTTTCGCTGTGGTTCGTCATGCGCCGACCATCTCGCGGAACGTAACGTTCCGCTTTGGCCTGTGGATAACTCCGATCAGGGGCATGCCAGACGGCGGTCCCCGCGCTCACCGGCCTACGCTCACCAGGTCCCACCCGCGGACGCCGCCCGGCCCGACGCCGCGTCCCGACGAGGCAGGTCCTCGCCTCCCGGGTCTCTCCCGCTGCCCCGCTTGTCGGTCCCGTCCTGTTGTATGGAAGACATGGAGCACACGAGCAACACGGACCTGCGAACCGCCGCCGACGCCGTCCTCGCCCGTCTCGTCGGGGACGCCTCGGGCTGCGCCCGGCTCCGCGAGGACCAGTGGCGGGCGATCGAGGCGCTGGTCGCCGACCGGCGCCGGGCCCTGGTCGTCCAGCGCACGGGCTGGGGCAAGTCCGCGGTCTACTTCGTGGCGACGGCGCTGCTGCGCGCCCGGGGCGGCGGTCCGACCGTGATCGTCTCCCCGCTCCTCGCGCTGATGCGCAACCAGGTGGAGGCCGCGGCCCGCGCCGGCATCCACGCCCGGACCATCAACTCCTCCAACACCGAGGAGTGGGACACCGTCCAGAGCGAGATCGCCGCAGGCGAGGTCGACGTCCTCCTGGTGAGCCCGGAGCGTCTGAACAACCCGGACTTCCGCGACCAGGTGCTGCCCAAGCTGGCTGCCGCCACCGGTCTCCTCGTGGTCGACGAGGCGCACTGCATCTCCGACTGGGGCCACGACTTCCGCCCGGACTACCGGCGGCTGCGCACGATGCTCGCCGACCTCCCGCCCGGCGTGCCCGTGCTCGCGACGACCGCCACCGCCAACGCGCGCGTGACGGCCGACGTCGCGGAGCAGCTCGGCACCGGGGGTACGTCGGACGCCCTGGTGCTGCGTGGCCCGCTGGACCGGGAGAGCCTCAGCCTGGGCGTGCTGCGGCTGCCGGACGCCGCACACCGGCTGGCCTGGCTCGCCGACCACCTCCACGAGCTGCCGGGCTCCGGGATCGTGTACACGCTCACCGTGGCCGCCGCCGAGGAGGTGACGGCCTTCCTGCGGCAGCGCGGTCACACCGTCGCCTCCTACACCGGCAAGACGGAGAACGCCGACCGGCAGCAGGCCGAGGACGATCTGCTCGCCAACCGGGTCAAGGCCCTGGTCGCCACCTCAGCGCTCGGCATGGGTTTCGACAAACCCGATCTGGGCTTCGTCGTGCACCTCGGCTCGCCCTCCTCCCCCATCGCCTATTACCAGCAGGTCGGGCGTGCCGGGCGCGGCGTCGAGCACGCCGAGGTGCTCCTCCTCCCCGGCCGGGAGGACGAGGCGATCTGGGAGTACTTCGCCTCCCTGGCCTTCCCGCCGGAGGAACTGGTGCGCCGCACGCTGGACGTCCTCGCGCGCGCGAAGGGCCCCATGTCGCTGCCCGCCCTGGAACCTCTGGTGGAGCTGCGCCGCTCCCGCCTGGAAGCCATGCTCAAGGTGCTCGACGTGGACGGGGCGGTCAAGCGGGTCAAGGGCGGCTGGATCGCGACCGGACAGCCGTGGACCTACGACACCGAGCGGTACGACTGGGTCGCGCGGCAGCGGAAGGCCGAGCAGCAGGCGATGCGTGAGTACGCGTCCACGACCGGCTGCCGCATGGAGTTCCTGCAACGCCAGCTCGACGACACGGCCGCCAGGCCCTGCGGCCGCTGCGACAACTGCGCGGGCCCCCGCTTCACCGCGGACACGTCCGCCGAAGCGCTCGATGCCGCGCGCGGTGATCTGGGCCGGGCCGGTGTCGAGGTGGAGCCCCGCCGGATGTGGCCGACCGGGCTCCCCGCGGTCGGCGTCGACCTCAAGGGACGTATCCCCGCCGGCGAGCAGGCCGCGCCGGGCCGGGCCCTGGGGCGGCTGTCGGACATCGGCTGGGGCAATCGGCTGCGGCCCATGCTGGCGCCCCACGCTCCGGACGGACCCGTGCCCGACGACGTGGCGAAGGCTGTCGTGGGAGTCCTGGCCGACTGGGCGAAGGGTCCCGGCGGCTGGGCCTCGGGCGCGGCGGACGCCCCGCCGCGCCCCGCCGGCGTGGTCTCCATGGCCTCGCGGACGCGACCGCAGCTGGTCGGCTCCCTCGCAGCCCACATCGCCGCGGTCGGCCGCCTGCCGCTGCTGGGCGGCGTCGAGTACACCGGGGAAGCGCCCCCCGTGTTCCGCAGCAACAGCGCCCAGCGTCTCAAGGCCCTCACGGGAGCACTGACCGTGCCGCCCGCCCTCGCCGGCGCGCTTGCCGACCTGCGGGGACCGGTCCTCCTCGTGGACGACTACACCGAGACCGGCTGGACCCTCGCGGTGGCGGCACGGATGCTCCGCCGCGCCGGCGCGCCGGGGGTGCTGCCCCTGGTCCTGGCCGTTCAAGGGTGATCACGTGACGGCCGCTGCCGGAACCTCCCACGGGCCGGCGGGCCCGACCCACGCCGTGGGCGCGGTCCGCCGCCGAGGCGCGGCCGTACGGCGGTCCGGCGCCTTGGCACTCCCGGCGGTTCGCCGTTCCCTGGGTTTCTGGTGTTTTCTTCCCCCGGCGGGCGTCGTCCTCCGGCACGCGCGTACCGCCGGCCGCGGCCCGGCGGGCCCGGCGTCCGGCGTACCGTCCTGCGCATCCCCGCGGACGACCGGGTGGCACGCGGTCCCGCCCGCCGGGGGGCATCGTGCCCCGAAGGCCCCGTGCTTCACCCGGCGACGACCTGGGTAGGGATATAAGACTCGTATCACCCGTTATCGGTCGGTGGCCCCAATTGCTCGTTGCCGCATCCGAGTTCGACAGGAAGAATCGAAGTCCGCCCCCGCACGGCTCGTCCGTGATCCGGCAGAGCTTCACTGCGGTGCGCGCTCCCAGGAATCCGACCTCGCCCGCAGTACGGGCGCGTAGCCGAAGGGAGGAACGTGTCCTTCGGATTCGCTTCGGCCTCGGCGGCATCGTTGTCACCGCCCGCCACTTCCGCCAACCGCGTGCTCGAACCCGCGGAGTGGGCCGCTGCCGGGATTCCGCTGCTGCGCAACCCTCGGGAGGTCGTCGGCGGACTGCACTCCCGGCACCATCCGAAGCCGGGCACCGTGATCGTGGCCGTGCTCGATCCGGACGAACGGCTGCGTGCGAGCGCCTCGTTCGCCGGCCGCCCGGTCCCGGCCGACGGGTGGATGCTCCGCAACGTGCTGCTCTCCCAGCTCCGCCGGATCGTCCCGCACGACCTGCGGCGCCGCACGCCCGTGCGCACCGCCGTACTGCTGCGCTGCCGCGAGGGCGACGCGCGGTGGACGGAGGAGGACGGCGCGTGGATGTGGGGACTGCGCGACGCGTGCACACTGCACGGGCTGCGCTGCGGGGCCTACGTCACGCTCACCCGGGACGGCTGGCAGGTCCTCGGCGAGGGCCGTGGCGGCCGCCGCCCCAACGCGACGTCCGCACCGGAGCCGTTCGCCACGCCGATGGCCCCGCCCCCGCCTCCGCGCACCGGCGGCGCCGCTTCAGAGGTGCTGCGCCGCGCCGCGGCCCGCTGACCCGTTCGACTCCCGCCCCCCGATGGGCACTGCGCACCGGGCACCACGCGCGGTACGCCCGCACGACGGACCGGACCTCGAGGGCCGGACAACCGCACCGAACGGCTGCCGGAAACCCGGTGCCTCGGCCCCCTCCGGAGCGCTCCGGCCGACCGGACAGGCCGGGGCCGTCCACCGCGCGGGACCCGGTCCGGCACACTCCGGACCGGCCCCCTCCGGACACCACGCCGGTGTGCGGCCGGGTGCGACCGGTCCCTCAGGCCCCCGTGCCCAGCACCGAGTTGATCCGCTGCGGATCACCGCAGACGATCAGCAGGGCTCCGGCCCGGGAATGGGCCAGGGACAGGGCGGTGGCGGCGACGGCCTCGGAACCGCCGTTGACCGCGACCACGACCACGGGCCGCGCGGCGGCACGGTCCGCGACGGCGGCGTCGGCGTAGAAGACGTCGTCGCCCGCGTCGTGCTGCGCCCAGTAGGCGGTCTCGCCGAAGGACAGCTCGTGGGTGGCCCACGGATGCGGCTCACCGGTGGTGATCACCAGCACGTCGCCGGGGGCACGGCCGGAGTCCAGGAGCAGGTCCACGGCCTCCTCGGCCGCGTCGAGCGCGCCTTCGGCCGTAGCCGGGATCAGCTGGATCTGCGGAGTGGTGGAGGCGGCGGGTGCGGCCGGGCCGGACGGTCCGGGCTTGGGGGCCACGTCGCGCGGCGCGCGTTGGGCCGGCGGCGCGGGTCGGGGGGGCCCGGGACGACCGGGGCGCGACGGAGCCGCGGGACGGGGGCCGGGAACGGGGCGGGGGGTCGGCGCGGTGCGGCCGCTGGCCGGAGTGGCGCGGGGACCCTGGGCACTCTCGTGAATCTGAGGCTCCTCGGGAATGAGAGGCATAAGCTGATGTTTATCAAACGCTGGTGCGGCTCGCGTCGGCGGGTGGCACATGCGTACGAGCGGAACCGTCAGAAATCGAAGCCGAGCTGGCCCTCGATTTCCGGAACGCTTCCCTCCGCCCAGCTGCGGGCCTTCTTGAGGTGCCGCCACTGGGGCAGCCCATCAAGATACGCCCACGACAACCGGTGGTACGGGGTGGGGCCCCGCTCCTCCAGTGCGGCCTTGTGCACGGGCGACGGATACCCGGCGTTGTCCGCGAAACCGAAGTCTGCATGGTCGACACCCAGTTCGGCCATCATTTTGTCGCGCTGAACCTTGGCGATCACCGAGGCCGCCGCGACCGCCACGCACGACCGGTCACCCTTGACGACCGTACGGACCTTCCAGGGTGCTCCGAGGTAGTCGTGCTTGCCGTCGAGGATCACCGCGTCGGGGCGGACGGGCAGTGCCTCCAGGGCCCGCACGGCCGCCAGGCGCAGTGCGGCCGTCATCCCCAGATCGTCGATCTCCTCCGGGGAGGCGTGTCCCAGCGCATAGGACGCCACCCACTCGCGCAGTTCCTCGGCGAGCGCGGTGCGCCGCTTGACGGTGAGGAGCTTGGAGTCGGTGAGCCCTTCCGGGGGTCGGCGCAGTCCGGTGACCGCCGCGCAGACGGTGACGGGACCGGCCCACGCGCCGCGCCCCACCTCGTCGACACCGGCAATGACCTTCGCTCCGGTCGTGGCGCGCAGGGAGCGCTCGACGGTGTGAGTAGGTGGTTCGTACGGCATGGCGTCCCTAGGTTACGCCGCCCCGGACCGCGTTCGACACCCCGGTCCCCCGGCGCCTCCGCACCGTCGCGGCCCCGCCCTCGGGCGCCTCCGCGCCGCAGCGGCGGAACCGCCGACCGGTCGCTCACCCCTTCGAGGGAATAGCCAGGTCATTCGCATCGGCTAATCTTCGAGCGGCACACGGTCATCATCCATATCACACCGAAAACACCTGGGGTCGCCACCCGACCACCCCACTTGCTGCGCCATTTCCGCGCACTACAGTCCCTCTGAGCATTCAAGCGACGAGGCTCCGCACCTCGCGGAGGGTCACTACACGAAGCGCTCAACCCGTATGGCATCGCATTCGTAAATGGTCAAACCCGCGACCGGGGCGAGCACGGCAGGACGAGTCCCACGACCCTTCCGGTGACGCCGCCGGATCCGGCGTGCGATCCGGCCCCGGACCCCGCACAGCGGATGCCGCGACGACGCGCGGCCGGCCACGGAGGGTTCCCGGCGCGTGCGCGGAGCTCCGTACGGGGTCAGGCCGGCCCCGGCACCCAGCCCGGCAGGTCCTCCGTCCGCTCCACCCACGCGGCGGGCGGCGACCCGGTCTTCCCGGAGGAGAGCACCCCGCCGACGATGGCGCAGGTGGTGTCCATGTCCCCGCCGGCTCGGACGGTCGTCCAGAAGGCCCGCTCGTAGTCGTCCAGGGACCGCGCGGCCGACCACAGGGCGAAGGGGACCGTGTCGTGGGCGGTCGTACGCCGCCCGCAGCCCAGTACGGCCGCGACCGTGGTCGCGTCCCCGTAGTCGAGCATGTCGCGGGCGCGCCTGAGGCCCGCGCCCACCGCGCTCTTCCTCGGCACCAGCTCGATCACGCCGTCCAGGAGTGCCTCGGGGCGGGGCCGGCCGCCGGGCGCGGCGGCCAGGGCGGCGGCCGCGGCGACGGCCATCGCGCCGACCACGGCCTCGCGGTGCTGGTGGGTGGGGTAGGCGGAGATCTCCGCCTGGTGGGTCGCCTGCTCGGGATCGTCGGCGTACCAGGCGCCCAGCGGCGCGATGCGCATCGCGGCGCCGTTGCCCCAGGAGCCCTGGCCGTTGAAGAGCGCCGCGGAGAGCTCCCGCCAGTCGCCGCCCTCCCGGATGAGCCGGAGCAGGCGGTCGACCGTGGGGCCGTACCCCCGGCCGGCGTCGTGGCGGGTGGCGAAGGAGTGGGCCAGCGCGTCCTGGTCGATGCGGTGGTGGGCGGCGAGCACGGCGACGACGGAGCAGGCCATTTCCGTGTCGTCCGTCCACGGCCAGGGGCCCGGCGGCAGCTCACGGCGCCGCAGCAGCGGGTGGTTCACCGGCACGGAGAACCGGGAGCCGAGCGCGTCCCCCACCGACAGTCCGCGCAGGCTCGCCAGGGCGCGCTCCAGGCGCCCGTCGGAAGAGGAGTCAGCGGTCATCGCTCCGCCACTCTATCCGGTGGTCCCGTACGGATTCCGGATCCCGCCACCGCTCGAAGGGCCGATCGAGGGCGTACTTGCCGTCCTCCCCGAGGGCGAGTATCCGCATCTCGGCGTTCCCCGGGTTCACGAGCGACTCGAATTCCGCGACCGTCCAGTGGAACCAGCGCATGCAGAACAGCCGCATGGCCAGCCCGTGCGTCACCAGCAGGACGTTCGGCGGGTGGTCGGGGGCCTCGAAGCTGCGCCACAGGCTCTCCAGGAAGCCGCCTACCCGGTCGTACACGTCGGCGCCGGACTCGCCCTGCGCGAAGCGGTAGAAGAAATGACCGTAGGCGTTCCGGTAGGCCCTCTGCCGGCGCACGTCCTCGGGGTCCTGCCAGTTGCCCCAGTCCTGTTCGCGCAGCCGGGGCTCCTCACGGACCCGTACGCGCTCGGGGTCGAGGCGGAAGGCGCGCAGCGTCTCGTGCGTCCGGCGGTACGGGGAGACGTACACGCTGACCCGTTCGCGGCCGAACAGTTCGCGCAGCGTCCTGCCCGCTTCCTCGGCCTGCCGCCGTCCCCGTTCGGTCAGCGCCAGTGCGTGGTCGGGCTCGCGTTCGTAGACGGAGTCGTCGACATTGCCCGTCGACTCGCCGTGCCGGACGAGGACGATGCGCCGTGGTCGTGCCATGCCGGAACCCTACGGGCTGCCGTTCGGATCAGATCGCGGAGGAGCGACGTCACCGGCCGGCGCCGGTGAGCGGGGACCGGTGCGTGCGGCTGCGCGGCGGAGGAAGGCGACGCGGACGGCACGGGGCGTCGGCGAGGGGCGGCGACGCGGCGGACGTCCGTACCGGACCCCGTGTCCGCGGCGTGGTCCACGGGCCGTTCCCGGAGCGGGCCGGGAGCGGACGGGCGCCCGGGCGGGCCCGTACGGCGCAGGTCACGCGGCCGCGAGCCACGGGTCCCGGCGCGCGTCCCGGACGTCAGACCGTCCAGGAGGGCTCCAGCTCCACGATGTCCCCGGTCAGGGCGGCGATGTCGGCCTCCGTCTGGGCCCGCAGGGCGAGCCGCTCCACGCGTTCGGCGCGGTACTTGCCGTGCTCGGCGGCCGACCGCCACATCGACAGCACCAGGTACTCGTTGCCCGGCGCCTCGCCGAAGAGGCCACGGACCATGCCGGGCGAGCCGGCCATCGCGGGGTTCCAGACCTTCTCCTGCATCAGCACGAAGTGCTCGGCCCGGGCCTCGTGCACGCGGCACAGCGCCACCCGCAGCAGGTCGGCGTCGGAGAAGCGCGGCTCGAAGCCGGTCTTCACGTCGAACCGGTGGTCGAACAGCCTGACCTGGGCGTCTCTGAAGGTGCCCGACTGGGACGCCGCCAGCCGGTCGTGGGAGCGCGCCATGAAGGAGTCGTAGAAGGCGCGGCTCTCCCAGAAGGCGAAGAGGTGCGCCACACCGGGCCGCCCCCTGCTCCACCCTCCGCCCTGCCCCCGGAACCCCGGCTCCCCCAGAAGCCCCGCCCACTTCCGCTGCCCCCGCTCGAAGCCGCGGCGGTCCACCACGGTGCAGCGAATCCACTTGACCAGCACCGCGCCATGGTAAGGCCACGGGGGGTGGCGCAGGTCACGCTTGGATGGGCCGTCCGCCCGCATGCGCGTGCGCGGCGTGGCAGGATGGACGATCGGCCGCGGCCGTCCGGCAGTTGGGGTGGACCGGCGGGGCGGCACCGGGGAAGGGGAAAGGTCTGTGAACGGCCTCAGCAAGGGCATCCGCAAGATCGAGGTCGCACTGAGGTGGGACCCGTCTCCCGCGGGGCAGCCGCCCGCGGATCTGGACATCGTCGCCGCGACCTATCCGGCGGGCGATCCGTACGGTGATCCCTCTTATGTGGTGCACTTCGACAGTCGCTCCCCCGACGGCACCATCTACCTCAACCGGGACAGCAGGGACGGCCAGGGCTTCGGTTTCGACGAGGTCATGACGCTGGAGCTGGACCGGCTCGACGCCCGTTACGCGCGCGTGGTGGCCGGTGTCGTCATCCAGCAGCGCCCCGGACGTCGTACGTTCGCCGACGTCACCAACCCCGGGCTCCGTATCCGTGAGGGGTACACCGACCTGGCTCAGGACGACTTCGGCGGTGTCCTCGGGGCAACGGCGGCGTCGGTCGCGGAGTTCGTGCGGGACGAGACCGGCGCGTGGGAGTTCCGCGCCGGCGTCCACGGCTTCGAGGGCGACCCCACGACGTTCACCGGCGCCATGGGCGCCAAGAGGCGGCCCTGATCACCGCCAGGGCGCGGATCGGCCGAGGGGCGCCGGCGGTGGGCCGGCGCCCCTCGGTCATGGGGTTCTACGCGTCGGCTCAGCTGCAGCCGCTGGTCGAACCGCAGCCCTCGCAGATGTAGCAGGAACCGGCCCGCTGCATCTTCGTGCCGCAGGAGAAGCACAGCGGGGCGTCGGCCTGGATGCCCAGCTGCATCTCCACCAGCTCGGCGCTGGTGTGGGCCTGCTTCGGGGCGGGCTTGGCCGCCTCGGACTCGGCCTTCGGCGTGGCGACGGCCTTCAGCTCCTGGGTGCGCGGCGCCGACTGGGCCAGGCCCTCGACGTCCACCTCGTCCTCAGCCGGCTCGTACGAGCCGGTCTCCAGGTGACGCTGGCGCTCCTCGGCGGAGTGGATGCCGAGCGCGGAGCGCGTCTCGAAGGGCAGGAAGTCCAGCGCCAGGCGGCGGAAGATGTAGTCGACGATCGACTGCGCCATCCGCACGTCCGGGTCGTCCGTCATGCCGGCGGGCTCGAAACGCATGTTGGTGAACTTCGAGACGTACGTCTCCAGCGGCACGCCGTACTGGAGGCCGACGGAGACCGCGATGGAGAAGGCGTCCATCATGCCCGCGAGGGTCGAGCCCTGCTTGGACATCTTCAGGAAGACCTCACCCAGGCCGTCGTCCGGGTAGGAGTTGGCCGTCATGTAACCCTCGGCACCGCCGACGGTGAAGGACGTGGTGATGCCGGGACGTCCCTTCGGGAGGCGCTTGCGGACCGGGCGGTACTCGACGACCTTCTCGACCTTGGGCTCGGCCGCGGCGGGCTGCTCCTCGGTCTTCTTCTTGTCGTCCTTCTTCTTGGCCGACAGCGGCTGGCCGACCTTGCAGTTGTCGCGGTAGATGGCGAGCGCCTTGACGCCCATCTTCCATGCCTCGAAGTAGATCTCCTCGACCTCCTCGACGGTCGCCGTCTCCGGCATGTTGACCGTCTTGGAGATGGCGCCGGAGATCCACGGCTGGATCGCGGCCATCATGCGGACGTGGCCCATCGGGGAGATGGCCCGCTCGCCCATGGCGCAGTCGAACACCTCGTAGTGCTCCTGCTTGAGGCCGGGGGCGTCGATCACATTGCCGTGCTCGGCGATGTGGGCGACGATCGCCTCGATCTGCTCCTCCTGGTAGCCCAGGCGGCGCAGGGCCTGCGGGACGGTGCCGTTGACGATCTGCATCGAGCCGCCGCCGACCAGCTTCTTGAACTTGACCAGTGCGAGGTCCGGCTCGACACCGGTGGTGTCGCAGCCCATGGCCAGGCCGATGGTGCCGGTCGGGGCGAGCACGGACGCCTGGGCGTTGCGGAAGCCGTTCTTCTCGCCGAGGCGCAGCACTTCCTGCCAGGCCTCGGTGGCGGCGGCCCACACCGGGGTGTCCAGGTCGTCCATGCGGACGGCCGTGTCGTTGGCGTCGGCGTGCTGCTTCATGACGCGCTTGTGGGCGTCGGCGTTGCGGGCGTAGCCGTCGTACGGGCCCACGACCGCGGCCAGCTCGGCGGAGCGGCGGTAGGCGGTGCCGGTCATCAGGGAGGTGATGGCACCGGCGAGGGCGCGGCCGCCGTCGGAGTCGTAGGCGTGGCCGGTGGCCATCAGCAGGGCGCCGAGGTTGGCGTAACCGATGCCGAGCTGGCGGAAGGCGCGGGTGTTCTCGCCGATCTTCTGGGTGGGGAAGTCCGCGAAGCAGATCGAGATGTCCATCGCGGTGATGACCAGCTCGACGACCTTCTGGAAGCGCTCGGCCTCGAAGGACTGGTTGCCCTTGCCGTCGTCCTTCAGGAACTTCATCAGGTTCAGCGAGGCCAGGTTGCAGGACGTGTTGTCCAGGTGCATGTACTCGCTGCACGGGTTCGACGCGGTGATCCGGCCGGACTCGGGGCAGGTGTGCCAGTTGTTGATGGTGTCGTCGTACTGGATGCCCGGGTCGGCGCAGGCCCAGGCCGCCTGAGCGATCTTGCGGAAGAGCTGCTTGGCGTCGACCTCCTCGATGACCTCACCGGTCATGCGGGCGCGCAGGCCGAACTTGCCGCCCTCCTCGACCGCCTTCATGAACTCGTCGTTCACACGGACCGAGTTGTTGGCGTTCTGGTACTGGACGGACGTGATGTCGTCGCCGCCCAGGTCCATGTCGAAGCCCGCGTCGCGCAGGACGCGGATCTTCTCCTCTTCCTTGACCTTGGTCTCGATGAAGTCCTCGATGTCCGGGTGGTCCACGTCGAGGACGACCATCTTGGCGGCACGGCGGGTGGCGCCACCGGACTTGATCGTTCCGGCGGAGGCGTCGGCGCCCCGCATGAAGGAGACCGGGCCGGAGGCGTTGCCGCCGGAGGACAGCAGCTCCTTGGAGGAGCGGATGCGGGAGAGGTTCAGGCCGGCGCCGGAGCCGCCCTTGAAGATCATGCCCTCTTCCTTGTACCAGTCGAGGATCGACTCCATGGAGTCGTCGACGGACAGGATGAAGCAGGCGGAGACCTGCTGGGGCTGCTTGGTGCCGACGTTGAACCAGACGGGGCTGTTGAAGCTGAAGATCTGGTGCAGGAGGGCGTAGGCCAGCTCGTGCTCGAAGATCTCGGCGTCGGCGGGCGAGGCGAAGTACTTGTGGTCCTCACCGGCCTTCCGGTACGTCTTCACGATGCGGTCGATCAGCTGCTTGAGGCTGGTCTCGCGCTGCGGGGTGCCGACGGCGCCCCGGAAGTACTTGCTGGTGACGATGTTGACCGAGTTCACCGACCAGAAGTCGGGGAACTCCACGCCGCGCTGCTCGAAGTTGACCGAGCCGTCGCGCCAGTTGGTCATGACGACGTCACGGCGCTCCCAGGCCACCTCGTCGTAGGGGTGGACCCCAGGAGTGGTGTGGATGCGCTCGATACGCAGTCCCTTGCCCGTCTTGGGGCTCTTGGCGCGGGAACTCCGTGCCGGACCGCTCGCCGTCTCTGTCATGCCGCCTCCCATATACGGGCGAAAACGCCCTGAAGTGCCCCGTTTATTCCGTGGCACGGTGTTCTGTCTGGTGCCGCGGGCACCTCACTCAGCCCGCGACAGGTCTTTCGATTCGCCGCCGCCCGGCCGGTCCCGTCTCCTGCGAACGGTCCCGGCCCGCCGGTCAGTCGGCGGCGCCTGCGGGCTCGGGGACCTGTCCGGTCCCCGCCGGCCCGCGGCCGTCTTCCTGGCTCCCCGCGCCGGCATTCCCGCCGTCCCCGTCGGGGTGTTCCGCCCGTTCCCTGAGCTCCGCGATCGCGGCCTCGAAGTCCTCCAGCGAGTCGAACGCCCGGTAGACGGACGCGAACCGCAGGTAGGCGACGAGGTCCAGCTCCTTCAGCGGGCCGAGTATCGCCAGCCCCACGTCGTGGGTGGTCAGTTCGGCACTGCCGGTCGCCCGCACCGCCTCCTCGACCCGCTGGCCGAGCTGGGCGAGCGCGTCCTCGGTGACGGGCCGCCCCTGGCACGCCTTGCGCACGCCGTTGATGATCTTCGTGCGGCTGAAGGGCTCGGTGACCCCGGACCGCTTGATCACCATGAGCGAGCACGTCTCCACGGTCGTGAAACGACGGGAGCAGTCAGGGCACTGACGGCGCCTGCGGATCGACGTGCCGTCGTCGGTCGTACGGCTGTCGACGACGCGGCTGTCGGGGTGCCTGCAGAAGGGGCAGTGCATGAACTCCAACCCTCCTCACAGCAGACTCAATAGCCTCGCAAGGCCTCACGGGCCCCTCGAAGCAGCCCCAAGCATAGGCGATCCCCGAGGGCCCGAAGACCAGGGGCACCACAACTTCTGGGCCGCTGCCGCAATCCAACCACTAGATGTGGGGATTGGCTCATACATGCACGTCCTGCGCGCGTGTCGCATCCGCACGCATCCGCACGGTCACGCACCGCCGCCGCTCCCACCCCGCGGACCCGCCCGATCCGTCCGCGCGCGCCCGGACACGGGCACGCGTCGGCACCGGCGCCGCCGGGCGCGACAGGCCGCCGCCCACGCGCGCGGAAGCGGCGTGGACGTCACGAGGAGGGGGCGTGGGACTCCCGCAGAGATGAGGGCCGACGCCTGCCGGACGGGACGCCGAATGGCAGACTGAGGCGAACGGCGAAGCGATCACCCCGGCGGTGAAGAGTACAACAATGGGTCCTTTTGCCCGTCGACCGCCTGCGACGGCCATACACCTGGAAACGTGATCATGTCCCGCAGTCTGCGGATTTTCACTCGAACGTGTGTTTGGCGCAACCTTTCGAAAGCAACTACCGTTGTGCAGCAGGGAGACCATCGAGAGGGGCCGCCGTGACCACCACCGCAGACAGCGCCACCATCACCGCCCAGGACCGCTCCCAGGGCCGCCTGGAGCCGGTGCACGCGATGAACGAAGCCGCGAATCCCGAGGGGCACAAGCGCTCCATGCCGGGCCGGCCTCCAGGCATCCGGGCGGACAGTTCCGGACTCACCGATCGCCAGCGCCGGGTGATCGAAGTCATCCGGGACTCGGTGCAGCGGCGCGGCTACCCACCGTCGATGCGGGAGATCGGTCAGGCCGTCGGCCTCTCCAGCACCTCCTCGGTGGCGCACCAGCTGATGGCCCTGGAGCGCAAGGGCTTCCTGCGCCGCGACCCGCACCGCCCGCGCGCGTACGAGGTGCGGGGCTCCGACCAGGCCGCCACCGTGCAGCCCGCCGACACCGCGGGCAAGCCCGCCGCGTCGTACGTGCCGCTGATCGGCCGCATCGCCGCCGGTGGCCCGATCCTCGCGGAGGAGTCCGTCGAGGATGTCTTCCCCCTGCCCCGGCAGCTGGTCGGCGACGGTGAGCTGTTCGTCCTGAAGGTGGTCGGCGACTCGATGATCGAAGCCGCCATCTGCGACGGCGACTGGGTCACGGTCCGCCGCCAGCCGGTCGCCGAGAACGGCGACATCGTGGCCGCGATGCTCGACGGCGAGGCCACCGTCAAGCGCTTCAAGCGCGAGGACGGACACGTCTGGCTGCTGCCGCACAACTCCTCGTACGAGCCGATCCCCGGCGACGACGCGACGATCCTCGGCAAGGTGGTGGCCGTCCTGCGCCGCGTCTGAGCGCCGCGGCGGACAGACCGCACCCCGTCCGCCTCCCTGACCGGGCCCCGGAACCTCTGCGCCGGTTCCGGGGTCCTGTGCTGTCCAGGCCCAAAGTGGGGCACGCCCGGCTCCGGGACGCCCCGGCCCCCGAGCCGTCCGGGACCACGAGGCCTGCGGCCACCGGCCTCCGGCTCAGGAGACCTCGGCCTGCTGCGCCACCGCGTCGATCGCGGCCAGCGACTTGCGGACCTGGTTGCGGTCCGTGGTGTACCAGAAGTCGGGCAGTGACGCCTTCAGGAAACCCCCGTACCGGGCCGTCGCCAGCCGCGGATCCAGTACGGCGACCACGCCGCGGTCTCCCGACGCCCGTACGAGACGGCCGGCGCCCTGCGCCATGAGCAGCGCCGCGTGCGTGGCGGCGACCGCCATGAAGCCGTTGCCGCCGGCCTCCTCCACCGCCTTCTGCCGGGCGCTCATCAGCGGGTCGTCCGGACGCGGGAACGGGATCTTGTCCATGACCACCAGCTGGCAGCTGGGACCGGGGACGTCGACGCCCTGCCACAGGGAGAGCGTGCCGAAGAGACAGGTCCTCGGGTCGGCCGCGAAGTTCTTGATCAGTTCGCCAAGCGTCTCCTCCCCCTGGAGGAGGATCGGGAACTCGGGGATGCGGGAACGCAGTTCCTCCGCGGCCAGCTGGGCCCCCCGCATGGAGGAGAACAGACCCAGGGTGCGGCCGCCGGCCGCCTGGATCAGCTCCGTCAGCTCCTCCAGCATGTCCGCCCGGTCACCGTCCCGGGCGGGCCGCGCCAGGTGCTTGGCGACGTACAGGATGCCCTGCTTGCGGTAGTCGAAGGGCGAGCCGACGTCGACGCCCTTCCACCGCGGGACGTCGTCGCCCTCGGTGCCCTCGGGGGCGAGGCCCAACGAGGCGCCCACACCGTTGAAGTCGCCGCCCAGCTTCAGGGTCGCGGAGGTCAGGACGACGGACCGGTCCGCGAACAGCTTCTCGCGCAGCAGGCCCGAGACGGACATGGGGGCGACGCGCAGGGAGGCGCCGAAGCGGTCGTGCCGCTCGTACCAGACGACGTCCCACTCGGAGCCGTTCACGATCCGCTCCGCCACGTCGTGCACGTTCTCCACGGAGGCCAGGGCCTGCTTGCGGACCGCGTCCTCGTCCTGGACGGACTTGTCCCGCGTCGCCCCGATCGCCGAGATGACCGTACGGCAGGCGTCGCGCAGCGCCATCAAGGCGTAGCCGAGGTCCTCCGGGACCTCCTCCAGGCGGCCGGGCAGGGCCAGCTCCATCAGCCGCTCGAAGCCCTCGGCGGCGGTCTGGAGCTGGTCGGCGGCCTTCTCGTCGACGAGCTTGGCGGCGCGGCGCACGGCGCGGTTCACCTGGCCGGGGGTGAGCTCGCCGGTGGCGACCCCGGTGACGCGGGAGACCAGCTCGTGCGCCTCGTCGACGATCAGCACCTCGTGCTGCGGCAGGACCGGGGCGCCCTCGATGGCGTCGATCGCGAGCAGCGCGTGGTTGGTGACGACGACCTCGGCGAGCTTGGCGCGCTCGCGGGCCGTCTCGGCGAAGCACTCGGCGCCGTACGCACACTTCGAGGCGCCCAGGCACTCCCGCGACGACACCGACACCTGGGACCAGGCCCGGTCCGAGACACCCGGCGTGAGATCGTCGCGGTCACCGGTCTCCGTCTCGTCCGCCCAGTCGCGCAGCCGCAGCAGGTCCTGGCCGAGCTTGCTGGTGGGAGCGGCGGCCTCGAACTGGTCGAAGAGGCCCTCCTCCTCGTCCTGCGGGACGCCCTCGTGCAGGCGGTGCAGGCACAGGTAGTTCGACCGGCCCTTGAGCATGGCGAACTCCGGGCGGCGGCGCAGCAGCGGGTGCAGCGCCTCCACCGTGCGCGGCAGGTCCCGCTCCACCAGCTGGCGCTGGAGGGCGAGGGTGGCTGTCGCCACGACGACCCGGTCCCCGTGAGCCAGCGCGGGCACGAGGTAGCCCAGCGACTTTCCGGTGCCGGTACCGGCCTGGACCAGCAGATGGGAGCCGTCGTCGATCGCCGCGGCGACGGCTTCGGCCATGGCCACCTGGCCGGGGCGCTCCGTGCCGCCGACGGCGGCGACGGCGGCGTGCAGGAGTTCGGGGAGGGAGGGCTTCGTCATAGCGCGACCACCCTACGGCCCGGGACTGACAAACGTGGGACCGAGGCGGGGACGGGGCAGGGGATCACGGGGACTCCTGTGGGCTCTGCAGGCTTCTGGGGCTTCCGGAACGGCCTATCGGGGGCCTCCAGGGGCTTTTGGAGGCGCGGTTGGCGCCGCGCGGACCGGTCGGCGGAAGGCAGGAACGGCAAGGGGGGAACCGGGGCGACGCGAGCGGCGCAGCGGACATGACGGTGCTGCGGCGCAGCACTACGGCAGGTGGCGCGGATGACGGTCCCGGACCATGAGGGCGGCCCGCTTGGCGGGCAGGTCGACCTCGGCGGAGAGGCGGAAACCGGCGTTGAGGAAAGCGGCGAGGGAAGGGGTGTTGCGCAGGTCGGGTTCCGCGACGACGCGCGCGCACATGGGCCGGCGGTCGAGGACGAGGTCGGCGACGGCCCTGAGCAGGAGGCTGCCGAGCCCCCGCCCACGGTCGGCGGCGTCACCGAGCAGGAGGTGGATCCCCGTGTCGTGGGGCCGGGCGGGATAGTACCGGGCCAGCGGGTCGAGGTCGGCCCGGTAGATCTCCCAGTAACTCATCGGTGTGCCCTTCAGCACGCCTACGCAGGGGACGCTGCGTCCGTCGCCGTCCAGCTGGGTCCGCAGGTGGGCCTCGGTCACGTCCGGCGCCCCGTCCAGCTGCCAGAACGCGGCGACGGCGGGGTCGTTCATCCAGCGGCTGACGAGCGGGAGGTCCCGTTCGACGCGGACGGGAACGAGGTGGAACACGCCCGCGGCCGTGACGGCCGGGCCCCAGGCCGCCACCCGGTCGAGCAGGTCGTCGCCGGCCGAGGGCCGTGTGGCGGCGGGGACTTCGTCCCGCGCGCGGGACTCCAGGAACGCGTCGGGCAGGCGCAGGTCCAGGGTGTCCTCGTTGTCCGTGCCCTCGCAGGGGCGCGGATCGGTGCCGGGGTCCGTGGCCGGGACGGTTCCGGCGTCGGCGCTCGCGTCGGTGGGAAGCACGGCGTCGCTCCTCTCGGGAGACGGGGGTCGGGCCTGGCCCTCGGAAGAGTCAGCGGTGAAGGGGGTTGGGGAGAGTGACGTAGACGGACTGGGTGGCGACCGGGCCGACGAGCTCGTCGAGGCCGTGCGCCCGGGTCAGCAGGTTGGCCTTGCAGCGCAGGACGGGCGAGTCCAGGAGCCGGGCGGGCAGCGTGCTGCGCAGCGGGCGCGGACCCGAGGCGGCGCCGGCGAGGAAACGGCGGAAGGCGGCGAGCAGCAGCCGTTCGTCGGCGAGGTGCTGGGAGCCGAAGGCGCCGATCAGCCCGAACACGTTGTTCAGGACGAGGTAGTACGTGAAGCGCTCGTCGGCGACCTCGTCGGGGACGAACGTGTCGCTGCGGGCGCCGATACCGGGCAGCCGGGCGTCGAGTTCCGCGCGCCGGGACTCGCGGAAGTAGTAGCCCTGGTTGTCGCGGTAGCGGCCGCCCGCGGGCCAGCCGTCGGCGTCCAGCAGGAGCAGCGTGTTCTGCTGGTGCGCCTCCAGCGCGATCCCCGCCTCCCCCTCCAGCCACAGCACGGGGCGCACGGCCTGTTCGAGGTAGCGCAGGAACCACTCGGCGGCCACGAGCCCGCGCGGGCGGCCGGTCCGCCGGGCGAGGTGCGTCACCACCTGGGCCAGCCGGGACCGCGGCGCGGTGTCGTGCGCCTGCCCGCCGGCCGCCGGGCCGCCCGCCCGGGGCAGGGGCGCGACCAGGGCGGCGACGCAGGACACGTCGTCCGCGGGGCCGAAGGGGTTGTGCCGGATCACGACGTCGAGTCCCGGCACGGGCTCCCCGTCCCGGTCGTCGACCCCGATCCAGGCCGGGTCACGGACGATGTCGAAGCCCGGATGCGCGGACCGCCACTGCGGGGACAGGCCGGAGCGCAGCAGGCGGTGCACTTCGACGCCGCGGTGGAGTTCCTTGCGGAGGTTCTCACGACGGGAGTTGGTGATGTGCACTCCCAGCGACAGCTTGAGCATGGCGGGGGAGCCGGTTCGGTGGACGGTCCGTACGGAGGAGGTGGGATGCCAGGGGGCGCCCCGGGCGCCGAGGTCCCGGAGGAGCCCGGCGTCCAGCAGCGCCGCCGTCCGCGGCCGGTGGCGGATCTCGTGGAGCTGCCAGGGATGCAGGGGCAGGGCCGTGTATCCCTCGGGAAGCGCCGGACCGGGTCCGGCGAGGCGGGCGGTGAGCCGGGGCGCGGGGACCGGACGGCCCCGCTCGGTCCAGGCGGAGTCGCAGGCGAGGACGGAAGGGGCGACGGCCAGCCAGTGCAGGGGGAAGGAGCCGCGCGTCTCGGGCGAGTACCGCCGCGCCTCGTCCTCGCAAAACCCTTCGCGGCTCTTCGGCGCCGGATGCAGCGGGTGCCCGAGGACGAGGCACTGTTCGGCGGCGAGGAAGCGGTCGGAGGGGCCGACGGGGTTCTTCCGGCGGTCGCGGACGAAGACGGCGGTACGGCGGACCGAGTCGGCGACGCGCGCGACGAACTCGGCCCCGACCACACCGGTGGGGCCCTCACCGGCGGGTTCGGTGGCCCCGGCGGCCTCCCTGGCCAGCAGGGCCGCGACCGTGACCGCGTCGGCGGGTGGGGCCGAGGCGGGGGCGTCGGCCAGTCGCGGAAGGCCGAAGCGGTGCCAGCCCGTCGGCGACCAGTAGCGGACGGGAACGAGGAGTGCGGTGCCGCTGGCGGGCAGCGGGACACGGAGGACGCCGTCGCCGGGCGCGGGCAGGCCGGTCTCGCGCACCCAGCACCGCAGCAGGTTCTCGACGGCGGCCGCCTGGGCGGCGACGGACGGGTCCGGATGCTCCAGGAGGTCGCCGGGGGCCGCGCTCGGCCGCCCGGCGTCCGCCGCGCCGCCCTGCCGGGGAACCCGCTCGGCCGCGGGCGGGCTCGGCGGCCGTTCACCGGGGGAGCCGGCGCGCGGGGAGCCCGCCTGCGGAGATCCCGCGGCAGGGCGGGCCGGTGGCTGAGGGGAGGGGAGGCGGTCCGCGGGTGCGGTGGTGTTCACGACGGTCCTCGGGGTGGGCTGTGGTGCGGGAGCGGGGGACGGATGCGGGCGGGTACGGCGCGGGTGCCGGCCGGGCAGGACGCCGGGGGCGGCCCGTCCGGAGGGGCGGACGTCCGTATCGCCGCCCGGTCCCGCCCGGGGAGCGCGCTGCGCCGGACCACCGGACGTCTCAGCCCCGACGGCATGGCGGGTGCCCGGGTACGCGGCCGGGGTGGTGGCGGGCCACCGCCTCCACCGCGTCGGCCAGCCGGTCCAGGACCGCCACCGCCTGCTCCTCGGTGATCGTCAGCGGCGGGAGCAGCCGTACGACACCGGGGTGTCCGGCTCCGGGGCCCACGATCAGGCCTCGCCGCAGGCACTCCCGCCGGAGGGTGTCCGCGAGTACGGCCGCGGCGGGGCGGGGGCGGCGCGCGCAGCCGCCCGGTACGGGAGCCGGCGTCTGCGCGGCGGTCGTACCGGCCCCCGCGTCCGGGTCCGGGTCCGTCATCTCGATCCCGATCATCAGTCCTCGTCCCCGGACGTCGCCGACGCAGGGGAACCGCGCCGCGAGCTCACGGAGCCGGGCCAGCATCCGCGTGCCCAGGACGGCCGCGTGCCGGTCGAGCCGGTTCTCGCGGACGTGGGCGAGGGTGGCGGCGCCCGCGGCCATGGCGAGCTGGTTGCCGCGGAAGGCGCCGCGGTCGGTGTCGGGCGGCGGGACGTCCAAGTCGTCGCGGTGGACCACGACGGCCAGGGGCAGGCCGCCGCCGACGGCCTGGGAGAGGACCATCACGTCCGGGGTGATGCCGCTGTGCTCCACGGCCCAGAAGGCTCCGGTCCGCCCGACCCCGGTGTGGCTCTCGTCGGCGATCAGCGCAATGGACCGGTCGGTCGTGACCTGCCGCACGCGCCGTGTCCAGGTGTCGGGGACGGCGACCGCTCCGTCCCATGCCTGCACGGGTTCCAGGACCACCCCGGCGGGCAGCGGCACGCCCGGTTCCCGGCCGTCGAGAACGGACTCGGCCCACCGCGCCGCGCGCTCGGTCCCCCGCTCCCCGTCGGCACCGAACGGGCAGTGGTGGTGCCGCGGGCGCGGCAGGTGCGCGGCCGGCACGCCGCAGGCGCCGGGCAGGACGGCGGACGGCTCGTGGCAGGTGGCGGTGAGGGCGACCACGCCGGTCCGCCCGGTCGCGGCGCGGACCAGTCCGACGGCGGCCGTCAGCGCCTCCGCGCCGGCGGGTCCGCAGAACCGCACGCGCGCGTGGCCGGCGAGTCCGCGGGGCAGGGTGCGCAGGAGTTCGGTGACGAAGGCGTCCCCGACGGGGGTCGCCAGGTCGAGGACCTGCAGCGGGGCGCCGGAGTCGAGGACGTCCCGGATCGCCTCCAGGACGACCGGATGGTTGTGGCCCAGCGCGAGGGCCCCGGCGCCGGACAGGCAGTCGAGATAGCGGCGGCCGTCCGCGCCCTCGACGGTGAGCCCCCGCGCGCGGACCGGCACGACGGGAAGGGCGCGGGCATGGGTGCGTGCCGTCGGCTCGCACGCCGGCTGGTGCCTCACGCGTCCCCCGGAGGCGCCGCGCGTCCCGGTCCACGTGCCTCTCCCGGAGGGGGCCGCACCCCGGGCGCTCCCCGCGGCGGTGCCCGCCGGCAGCCGCCCGGCACCGCCCTCGCCGGGCCTCCTCCCCCCTCCGGCCCCTGCGGACGCACGCCCCCCGCCGCCCCCGTCGGATGCGAACCCCCCGTACGCGGATTCCGCCACGGCTCCCTGTCCTCCCGCTGTCCACGGGCACGTCGGCACATCACGTCGCCCTCGGCACCGGGGGCCGCGCCCGGGCATCCGGCCCCCCACCGCTTCCAACCCCGGGGAGTCCAGCGGGTTACGGGTCGCTTCACGATCCGCTCCCCGGCGTGACCGTTGCCGTGCCGCCGGGTCTCCCCACGGCGACCGCATAGGGTGTGGTGCCGTTCCCGGGTGCCGTGACGTCGGCGTGGCCCGGCCCAAGGCCGGCGAGGGATCACGGCCGCAGCACCACGTTCCGTTCGGTAATCAGCAGGGGGAGTCGGAAACCATGCGATCCATACGGCCGTCGTCCGTCACGCGCCGAAGCGGGGGCGGGCGCCGCGGAACCTCCCGCGTCCCGGCCGCCGTCGCCCTCGTCTCGGCGCTGCTGCTCACCGCCACCGCTTGCGGGTCGGGGGGCGCGGAGGCCGGCGGTGAGCCCACCGCCTCCGCCTCGGCCGCGGACGGCGGCAACGGCTCCGTCCGGATCCCGGACCACATCAAGGACAAGCTCGAAGAGCACGGGATCGACGTCGACGAGTGGAGGAACGGCGCCTGGAGGAACTGGGGGAAGGAGGACTGGCTGCGCGAGGCGCAGGACTTCGTCAACCCGATCATCGAGGACCTGTGGAACCCGGACCGCATGCGGGACGCCGAGGAGCCCCACCGGGAGGTCGACGCCGGCGACCTCTCCGCCGACCGGGGTGTGACCGACCCGGAGCCGCGGCCGGTCCGGGCACAGGCCGTGCCGCCGACGTACCACGAGAGCGCCGCCACGGCCGGCAAGGTGTTCTTCGACGGCCCCGAGGGCTCGATGGTCTGTTCGGCGACCGTCGTGCGGGACCCGGCCCACCCCGGCAAGTCCAACCTGGTGTGGACGGCGGGCCACTGCGTGCACGCGGGCAAGAGGGGCGGCTGGTACCGCAACATCGCCTTCGTGCCGTCGTACAACAACGCGGCCGTGCCGACCGGGGAACTGTCGGACGCCACCGCGCAGGAGGTCGCTCCCTACGGCGTCTGGTGGGGGGACTGGGCGCAGACCTCGGACCAGTGGATCGAGCAGGGCGGCACGAGGGGCGGGGAGGGCGCCCCGTACGACTTCGCCGTCCTCCACGTGACTCCGGAGAAGGAGTGGGGCGGCAAGTCGCTGGAGGAGACGGTCGGTTCCGCTCTGCCGGTGGACTTCGACGCGCCGGCCGTACCGCGGACGGGCAGTGTGACGGCGATCGGCTATCCGGCGGCGGCGCCGTACGACGGGCAGAGGATGTTCCGGTGCCGGGACGAGCCGGGCCGGCTGTCGATCGACGCCTCGGATCCGACGATGTACCGCATCGGCTGCACCATGACCGGCGGTTCGTCGGGCGGTGGCTGGGTGGCGACCGGGTCCGACGGCCGGCCCGCGCTGATCTCCAACACCTCGATCGGCCCGGTGACGGCGGGCTGGCTGGCCGGTCCGCGGCTGGGCGAGGAGGCCAGGAACGTGTACGACGCGGTCAGCGAGAAGTTCGCCGGCCGGTGAGCCGGCGGCGGAGCGCGGGCGGGACACGCGGCGGCCGGTGACGCGCGCACGACGGAGGGCCCGTCCCCAGCGGAAGGGGACGGGCCCTCGGGCGTCGCCACGACCCTCGGTCGCGGGCGGTCACGAACCTCAGCCGGCCGTCACCGGAACGTACGGCGTGAGCTCCGCCGCCAGTTCCTCGTGCACCCGCACCTTGAGCAGGGTGCCCTCCGGGGTGTGCTCCTCGGAGATCACCTCGCCCTCGCCGTGGGCGCGCGCCACCAGCTTGCCGTGCGTGTACGGAACCAGCGCCTCGATCTCGACCGACGGCCGCGGCAGCTCGTCGTCGATCAGCGCGAGCAGCTGGTCGATGTTGCGGCCGGTGCGGGCCGAGACGGCGATGGAGCGCTTCTCGATCCGCAGCAGCCGCTGGAGCACCAGCGGGTCGGCCAGGTCGGCCTTGTTGATGACGACGATCTCGGGTACGTCGGTGGCGCCGACGTCCCTGATCACCTCGCGCACGGCGGCCAGCTGCTCCTCCGGGTTGGGGTGCGAACCGTCCACCACGTGCAGGATCAGGTCGGAGTCGCCGACCTCCTCCATCGTGGAGCGGAACGCCTCGACCAGGTGGTGCGGCAGGTGCCGGACGAATCCGACGGTGTCGGCGAGCGTGTACAGCCGTCCGCTCGGGGTCTCGGCCCGGCGCACGGTCGGGTCGAGGGTCGCGAACAGGGCGTTCTCGACCAGCACGCCCGCGCCGGTGAGGCGGTTGAGCAGCGAGGACTTGCCGGCGTTGGTGTAGCCCGCGATGGCGACGGACGGCACCTTGTTGCGCCTGCGCTCCTGGCGCTTGATCTCGCGGCCGGTCTTCATCTCCGCGATCTCCCGGCGCATCTTCGCCATCTTCTCGCGGATCCGTCGCCGGTCCGTTTCGATCTTGGTCTCACCGGGACCGCGGGTGGCGAGGCCGCCGCCCTTGCCGCCGCCCATCTGCCGGGACAGCGACTGGCCCCAGCCGCGGAGCCTGGGCAGCATGTACTGCATCTGCGCCAACGCGACCTGCGCCTTGCCCTCCCGGGACTTGGCGTGCTGGGCGAAGATGTCCAGGATCAGGGCCGTACGGTCGATGACCTTGACCTTGACGACGTCTTCGAGGTGGATGAGCTGGCCGGGGCTGAGCTCACCGTCGCAGATGACGGTGTCCGCGCCCGTCTCCAGCACGATCTCCCGCAGCTCGTCCGCCTTGCCGGAGCCGATGTAGGTGGCCGCGTCGGGCTTGTCGCGGCGCTGGATCACGCCGTCGAGCACGAGCGCGCCCGCGGTCTCCGCGAGGGCGGCGAGCTCCGCGAGGGAGTTCTCCGCGTCCTGCGCGGTCCCCGTGGTCCACACGCCGACGAGGACGACGCGCTCCAGACGGAGCTGCCGGTACTCGACCTCGGTGACGTCCTCGAGCTCGGTGGAGAGGCCCACCACGCGGCGCAGGGCCGCGCGCTCGGAGCGGTCGAGCTGGTCGCCGTCCCACTCGGAGCCGGTCTCGTGGCTCCAGGCGACGTCCTCTTCCATCAGGGCATCGGCCCGAAGACCCTCGGGGTAGGTGTGCGCGAGGCGCTTGGTGTCCTGGGAAGGGGAAGAAGAGGAGGTCATTGGATCCTTACGTAGCTGGGAAACCGTCTGCGGCGACGGAACGGAGCCCGAGCGTCGGAGCGGGTCCGTCACCTGGAACAACACACGGGTACCCCGGGAGATTCCCGAACACCCCGTGCCGTGCCGTCCCGAAGATGGTCGCACGGCACGGGACGTCTCGTCACCGCCTTATCGACCTGCTGTTTCCGTCGCGGGCGCCGGGCCGGCGGGTGCCGGCTTCCAGTCCGGGTGACCGGGCATCGGCGGGGTCCTCTCGCCGTACAGCCAGGCGTGGAGGAAGCCGCTCAGGTCGCGTCCGGCGGTCCGGGAGGCGAGCCGGACGAAGTCCGCGGTGGAGGCCGTGCCGTCCCGGTGGCGCGTCACCCAGGACCGCTCCAGGCGCTCGAAGGCCGGGCGGCCGATCTCCTGGCGCAGCGCGTAGAGCACGAGCGCGGAGCCGTCGTAGACGTTGGGCCGGAAGATGCCCGTCTTCCGGCCGGGCCCGGGCGCCTTGGGCGCGGCCGGCGGCCCGCCCGCGGCGCGCCAGCCGTCGGAGGCGCCGTAGGCCGTCCGCATCCGCTCCTGGAGCGACCTGCCCGCCTTCTCCTCCGCGTACAGGGCCTCGTACCAGGTGGCGTGTCCTTCGCTGAGCCACAGGCCGGACCAGGTGCGCGGGCTGACGCTGTTGCCGAACCACTGGTGGGCCAACTCGTGCACCATGATCGACTCGACGTACCACGGGGAGTAGGCGGGTTCGGTGAACAGCCCCGTGCCGAAGAGGGAGAGGGTCTGGGTCTCCAGCGCGAAGCCCAGGGGGGCGTCGGCCATGAGCAGCCCGTACGACTCGAAGGGGTAGCGCCCGATCTTGCTCTCCATCCAGGCGAGCTGCGCCGGGGTCCTGGCCGCCCACGGTTCGAGCGCGGCGCGGTACCGCGTGGGCACGACGTCCCGTACGGGCAGCTTGCGCGGGCCGGTGCGGCGCAGCACCGTGGAGCGGCCGATGGAGACCTGGGCGAGCTCGGTGGCCATGGGGTGCCGGGTCCGGTACGTCCAGGTCGTCGATCCGCCCGCCCGGTCCACTCCGGCGGCCAGGCCGTTGGCGACGGCGGTGTGGCCGTCGGGCGCGGTGACGCGGATGGTGAACAGGGCCTTGTCGGAGGGGTGGTCGTTGCAGGGGAAGACGAGGTGGGCGGCGTCGGCCTGGTTGGCCAGGGCGAGACCGTCCGCGGTGCGCACCCAGCCGCCCTGCCGGTCCTTCGGGGAGGTGGGGACGCTGGTGTGGCGCACGGTGATCCGTGTCCGCCCGCCCTTGGGGAGTGAGGCCCGGGGAGTGATGACGAGGTCCTCGCCGGCGCCGGCGAACGCCGCGGGTCTCCCGTCGACCTCGACCGAGCCGACCGAGCCGTGGGCGAAGTCGAGGTTGATCCGGTCCAGGTCGGCCGTGGTCCGGGCGTCGATGGTGGTGACGGCCCGCAGCGGCTCGTCGTTCCTGCCGGAGTAGGTGAAGGACAGGTCGTACGACACCACGTCGTACCCGGGGTTGCCCAAGTGGGGGAAGAGGCGGTCGCCGACGCCCAGCGGGACCGCGGGGGCGCTCGCGGCGACGAGGCAGACGGAGACGGCGGAGGCGAGCAGCGCCGTGGCCCGGAGTCGGCGGGGTCCTCGCCTGCGCGGGCTTCGCGCGCCGGGGGTGCGGGGGGTGTGCGGCATGCCCCACGGCTATCAGCGGGGGCGCGCGGTACGGCGGCGGCGCGCGCCCGGCGCACCCGAACGGGTTGGGACATGCCGCGCGCCCGGCGCACACCGGCGGGCATGCCGCACGGCGTGGCCTCCCCTTGTTCAGGTGCCCGGCGACTGCGTCCGGCTCACGTCGAACACACCGGCCACGTTGCGCATCGCGCGCATCAGGGCGGGCAGGTGGGCGGCGTCCGGCAGCCGGACGGTGTACGTGTGGCGGACGCGCTGCCGGTCCGGGGGCTCCACGGTGGCGGAGACGATCTCGGCGCCCTCCAGGGCCATGGCCTCCGTCAGGTCCGCCAGGAGATGCGGACGGACGAACGATTCCGCGAGCAGGGTGACCCGGCACTCGGTGGTGTCGCCCCAGCGCACGCCGACCTCCGGGCGTCCCGCGCTCTTCATGCGCGCGACCGCGGGGCACCGCACGCGGTGCACGGTGACCGCTCCCCCGCGGACGGCGAACCCGGTGACCTCGTCGGGCGGCACGGGCGTACAGCAACCGGCCAGCCGGACCACGGCGCCCGGCCGGTCGACGAGGACGTCGGCACCGGGGCGTGCGGCCCTCGCCGCGGCGGGCGCGTCGGCGGGGGCGGGCCGCGGCAGGGCCGCGGCCCTGCCCGCTTCGGGCACCGCTCCGGAGTCGCCGTGGTCCGGGTGTGCCGTCAGCCACCGCTGGATGGCGATGCGGGCGGCGGGCGTGTGCGCGTGCTCCAGCCAGGCGCGGGAGGGCTCGGAGGCCGGGTCCTGCCCCATGAGCAACTGCACGGTGTCGCCGTCTTTGAGGACGGTGCTCAGCGTGGCCAGCCGCCCGTTGACGCGGGCGCCGATGCAGGCGTGCGCGTCCTCGCCGTACTGCGCGTATGCCGCGTCCACGCAGCTCGCGCCCTCGGGCAGGCTCAGCGCGCCGCCGTCGGGTCGGAAGACGGTGATCTCGCGGTCCTGGGCGAGGTCCTCGCGCAGGGTGGACCAGAAGGTGTCGGGGTCGGGTGCGGCTCGCTGCCAGTCGAGGAGGCGGGAGAGCCAGCCGGGGCGGGTGGGGTCGGCGCGCTCGCCGTCGGCCGGGTCGTCGGACGCCGGGGCGTAGGGGTTGCCGAGGGCGACGACCCCGGCCTCGGCGACCTTGTGCATCTGGTGGGTGCGGATGAGGACTTCGACGACCTGGCCGTCCTCGGCGGTGACCGCGGTGTGCAGCGACTGGTACAGGTTGAACTTGGGTACGGCGATGAAGTCCTTGAACTCCGAGACGACGGGCGTCATGCAGGTGTGGAGCTCGCCGAGGACGGCGTAGCAGTCGGCGTCCTCGTTCACCAGCACCAGCAGGCGGCCGAAGTCGGCGCCGCGGAGCGGGCCGCGTTTGCGGGACACGCGGTGCACGGAGACGAAGTGGCGGGGCCGGATGAGGACGTCGGCCGGGATGTCGGCCTCGCGCAGGACGGCGCGGACCGCGTCGGCGGTCACGGCGAGCGGGTCCTCGGCGCGGGCGGCGTTCTCGGCGATCAGTTCGCGCGTGTGCGCGTACTCGGCGGGATGCAGGACCGCGAAGACGAGGTCCTCCAGCTCGGTCTTCAGCGCCTGGACGCCGAGCCGTTCGGCGAGCGGGATGAGGACGTCCCGGGTCACCTTGGCGATGCGTTCCTGTTTCTCCCGGCGCATGACGCCGAGAGTGCGCATGTTGTGCAGCCGGTCGGCGAGTTTGATCGACATCACGCGGACGTCGTTGCCGGTGGCGACGAGCATCTTGCGGAAGGTCTCGGGCTCGGCGGCGGCACCGTAGTCGACCTTCTCCAGCTTGGTGACGCCGTCGACGAGGTAGCGGACCTCCTCGCCGAACTCCTCGCCGACCTGGTCGAGTGTCACCTCCGTGTCCTCGACGGTGTCGTGGAGGAGGGAGGCGGTCAGGGTCGTGGTCTCCGCGCCGAGCTCGGCGAGGATGAGGGTGACGGCGAGCGGGTGGGTGATGTAGGGCTCGCCACTCTTGCGCATCTGGCCGCGGTGCGAGGACTCGGCCAGCAGGTAGGCGCGGCGCAGCGGTTCGAGGTCGGCGTCGGGGTGGTGGGCGCGGTGGGCCTCGGCGACGTGGCCGATGGCGTCGGGCAGCCGGCCGCGGGCGGCGGGGCCGAGGAGCGCGGCGCGGCCCAGGCGGCGCAGGTCGATCCGGGGGCGGGCCCTTTTTCGGGGCGCGGTCGCGGCGCCGGTGACCGCGGGCATCACCGGGCCCGGGGTCGCAGGATTCGTGGCCTCCGCGTTCATGGGCACCTCCGGCTGCGTGAACCGGCGGACGGGGCGCCCCAGGGCGGACACGGCTCAGGGGACGACATCGGTCCCCCGTCCGGGCCGGTGCTTGATGCTATCGAGCCCATCACGTGCGGCCGACCGCCTCTCGCCGAGCGTGAAACGGATCACCCATTCGAGCGATGGGCGGGGGGTTTACGTTTTCGTTCCGCGACCCGGCACCGGGGTGCGGGGGCCGGGCACCCGGTCATCCCCTGCGGCGGACGGCTTCGTCCAGCCACTCGGGGTCGATCTCACCCTCCGCGACGATCACCGCGGGGCCGGTCATCTCGATCTCGCCGTCGGGCCGCTCGGTGATCACGAGGGTGCCGCCCGGCACGTCGACGGTGTACGTCGCGGGGGTCCCGGTGACGGCGGGGTCGGCGCCGTCCCGGCGGGCGGTGGCGACGGCGACGGCGCACGCGCCGGTGCCGCAGGAGCGGGTCTCGCCGGAGCCGCGCTCGTACACGCGCATCGCCACGTGGCCGGGGCCGCGGTCGACGGCGAACTCCACGTTCACCCCGTCCGGGTAGGCGGTGGCCGGCGCGTACGGCGGCGGGGAGGAGAGGTCGCCGGCGTGGCCGAGGTCGGCCACGAAGGCGACCGCGTGCGGGTTGCCCATGTTCACGTTGCGCGCGGGCCAGCTGCGCTCGCCCACGCTCACCGTGACCTCGCCCTCGGGCAGGACCGCCCGGCCCATGCCGACGGTGATGTCCCCGTCCTTGGCGATGTGGACGGTCTTCACTCCCCCGCGCGTGGCGACCGCGAGGTCGCCCTCGGCCGCGTGCCCGGCGCGCTGGAGGTAGCGGGCGAAGACGCGTACGCCGTTGCCGCACATCTCCGCGACCGAGCCGTCGCCGTTGCGGTAGTCCATGAACCATTCGGCCTCGGCCGCCAGGTGGGCGGCCTCGGGGTGCGCGGCGGACCGCACCACGTGCAGCAGCCCGTCACCGCCGATCCCCGCACGGCGGTCGCACAGGGCGGCGACGGCGGCCGGGGACAGGTCGATGGCGTTCTCCGGGTCGGGGACGATCACGAAGTCGTTCTCGGTGCCGTGGCCCTTGAGGAAGGCGATCCGCGTGCTCATTCCTCGATCGTACGGGGTGGGCGCGACAGCCCGGGCACGGACCGGGGGCCGTGCGCGGGCTCAGCCGCGGAGCCGGGCCACCCGCCACACGGCCAGTACGGCGACGGCGGCGACCACCACGACGTACGCGAGGATCACCCGCCAGTCGGGGCGGCGGCCCGAGCCCCGCTGCGGCAGGCCGGGCCAGGTGTAGCCGACTCGGCGAGCGGCCGTCATGCCCCAGCCGGCCGCACAGGAGCAGATCAGCAGGCCCAGCATCGCGATCACGGCCCCGCTGTCGCCGAAGTCGAACGCCAGCGGGAAGGCGAACATCAGGGATCCGAGCGCTCCCAGGCCCACGATGGGCGCGAGCTGCCAGATGCGCAGTTTGCGCTGGGGACGCAGCTCGACCTCGACCTCTTCCCCGCCCGGGTACATCTCATCGGGCTCGGGACCGTCGGCCGTGACGCCGCCCTGCGGCTCCTCGGGGCCGTCGGGGCTCAGACGGGCCGCCCCGGCCTGCTCCGGTCCGCCGCGGTCGGCGGTGACGTGTTCGGTGCTTCGTGCGGTGTCGCGAGGGCCGGCCTCCATCGCCACGCGCCCTCCCAACTCGGACTCCACTTGGTCGATCGAAGCTTGATGATGGCACGGCACCGGAGGCCGCGATGACGGCCGGGGCCTCCCGATGCCATGACGTGATCAGGCTGTAACCGGTCGTTCGACCAACGACAGAGCGAGCCGCGGAAGTTCCACGAGATCCTCCGCGGCCCCACTCAGCCAGTGCACCCGCGGATCCCGCCTGAACCACGAATCCTGACGGCGCGCGAAGCGTTTGGTGGCACGCACGGTCTCGGCCCGGGCCTCCTCCAGCGTGCACTCCCCGGCGAGCGCCGCGAGGACCTGCTGATAGCCGAGCGCTCGCGACGCCGTACGCCCCTCGCGCAGTCCCCGCGCCTCCAGCGCGCGCACCTCGTCGACGAGACCCGCCTCCCACATCCGGTCGACCCGGCGCGCGATGCGGTCGTCCAGCTCGGGGCGGGGGACGTCGACGCCGATCTGCAGGGTGTCGTAGACCGAGTCGTGGCCGGGGAGGTTGGCGGTGAAGGGCTGCCCGGTGATCTCGATCACTTCCAGCGCCCGGACGATGCGGCGGCCGTTGCCGGGCAGGATCGCCCGTGCGGCCTCCGGGTCGACGGCGGCCAAGCGGGCGTGCAGCGCTCCCGGGCCGCGCAGCGCGAGTTCCTCCTCCAACCGGGCCCTGACCTGCGGGTCGGTGCCCGGGAACTCCAGGTTGTCGACGGCCCCGCGGATGTAGAGGCCGGAGCCGCCGACCAGGATCGGCCAGCGCCCGGCGGCGAGCAGCGCGTCGATCCGCTCGCGGGCCAGGCGCTGGTACTCGGCGACGGAGGCGGTGACCGTCACGTCCCAGACGTCCAGCAGGTGGTGCGGGACGCCGCCGCGCTCCTCGGGCGTCAACTTGGCGGTACCGATATCCATCCCCCGGTAGAGCTGCATGGAATCTGCGTTGACGACCTCGCCGCCGAGCCGCTGGGCCAGGAAGACGCCCAGATCGGACTTTCCGGCCGCGGTGGGACCGACGACGGCGATGACGCGGGGGGTGGGGGATGCGCTGCTCACCGCCCCAGTCTCCCAAACCTCCGAGCCCTCTCTCGAACGAGTTACGTGACGACGCGCTCGCGGGGTCGTTGCCTCGTTGCGAGGTTCCCGCCGCCGGATCACCGAGGCGGTGGCCCGGAGAGCGCAAACGGACGCACCGGGCAACGCGGGATTTCGCCCGCACGAGTAATGTATGGAGTTGATATGGGCGTTTTTGCACGGCTTCTCCGGAGGTCGAAGGCTACGGAGGAGGCGCCGGCGGCCGAGGCTCAGGCCGACGCGCCGGCCCCCGCGCAGACGGAGGAGGCGGCGGGGAAGGGAGCCGACGGCGCCGGGGCCGGTCCGGCGGCGCAGCCGGCGGTGACGGAGGCCGCCGGGGACGCCGGTTCCGAAAGCGTCGACATCCCCCAGCAGCAGTCCGCCGGCAAGGCGGCCGACAACGAGGCCGGTGAGGGCGCCCGCACGTAAGCGCCCCGCCGGGAAAGGTGAGCCATGGGTCTGCTGGACAAGGCGAAGGGCAGGGTCGCGGACCTCGCGCAGCAGCACGGGGACAGGATCCAGCACGGTCTCGACAGGGCGGCCAGGGCCGTCGACGAGAGGACCAAGGGCAAGTACAGCGACCGGATCAGGACCGGCACGGGCAAGGCCAGGGGCGCCGTGGACCGCCTCGCGCACAAGGACGGCACCGCGGCGGAAACGGGCGGCGGCACGCCGGACACCACGCCGCCGGACACCACGCCGCCGGGCACCATGCCGCCGCCCGGCCCACCGCCGGTCTCCTGACCGGCGCACCGGCGTCATCGGCGGACGGCCGGGGCACGACAGCCCCGGCCGTCCGCCGTTTCGCGCGCTCGCGGGCCGGACGGCGCCGGGCCCCGCCGCGGCGCCCCGCTACGACCAGGCGGCCACGGCGTACCCCACGCCGTAGGGCGCGTCCTCGTACAGGAGCGCGCCGCCGAGGGACGCACCCTCGGCGGCGCCCGCCAGAACCTGCCAGGGCGCCCGCCCGGACGCCTTCAGCTCGCGGGCGAGCCCCGTGTCCAGCGCGGCGAGGGCAGCCCCGTCCGCGGCCCCCAGCGCGCGCACGACCTCCGCGTCGAAGGGCGCCGCCCGCTCGTCGAGGTAACCGGGCGCCTTGAGGGTGCGGCACGCGCTGGCGTCCCCCATCACCAGCAGCGCCACCCGCCCGGCGCGCGCCGCCACGTCCCGTCCGGCGGCCAGGCACCGTTCGGCCGGGAGCGCGTCCCCGACCGTCAGCGCGTCGATCGGCGCGTCGGACCACCGGGTGCGCCCCAGCAGCCAGGCGGCCACGGCGAGCCCGTACGGCAGTCCGGTCCCGGCCGTCGCTCCCCCGCCGGACGCCGGACGCGCCTCCGGGGCCGCGCCGGGTCCCAGCCGTACGTCCAGGTCCACGCCGAAGCCGCGGAACGTCCCCGGCGTGCCCTCGGGATACGTCCTCACGCCGTCGTGCTCGCCGGGTGCGACGACCACGAGCCGGTCGGGCCGGGCGGCGGCCAGCACGCCCAGCGCGTCCGTGCACGCGGCACGCGCGGCGTCCAGCTCGGGTGCGGCGCCCGCGGCGACCTCGGGCACGAGGAGGGGCGGGCAGGGGCAGACTGCGGCGGCGACAAGCATGATCGGCAGCGTAACGCCGTAAGGCCGCCGGCGGGCAGCGGTACCCGCCCGTCGGGCGCGGCCGGTGCGCCACCCGTCACTCCTCGATCAGCACGTCCGTCAGATCGATCACCGTCAGGACGAGCACCACCAGCTTGCCGTCGCTGATGACGTACTCGACGAACAGGTTCCGCGACAGGGCGATCTCGCGGGTCGACTCGTCGTCGCCGACCGGGTGCGAGAACTTGTGGCGCGGGTCGGCGAGCAGGATGGCCAGTCCCCGCTCCAGCACCTCGCGCCGGTCGGCGGGAAGGCTGTCCCTCACGCGGGCCGCGCGCTCGGTGAACTCCACGCTGTACGGCATGAGGCCTTCCTTCCCGCCGCGCCCGCCGGTCAGTCGCAGCCGCAGCCGCTCGCGGCGACCGGCAGCGGCTCGGGCGCGCCGATCTTCGGCAGGCCCAGCATGACGCCGGCCGGCTCGGCCTTCCGCGCCGCGTTCCGCTTCTCCCAGGCGTCGCCCGCGCGCGTGCGGCGCACGTCCAGCACCGGGCCCTCGGCGAGGAGGTGGTGCGGGGCGGCGTAGGTGACCTCGACGGTGACCACGTCGCCGGGCCGGACCTCCTGCTCGGGCTTGGTGAAGTGCACCAGGCGGTTGTCGGGGGCGCGGCCCGAGAGGCGGTGGGTGGTGTCGTCCTTGCGGCCCTCGCCCTCGGCGACCATCAGCTCCAGGGTGCGGCCGACCTGCTTCTTGTTCTCCTCCCAGGAGATCTCCTCCTGGAGGGCCACCAGCCGCTCGTAGCGCGCCTGGACGACCTCCTTGGGGATCTGGTCCTCCATCTCGGCGGCGGGGGTGCCGGGCCGCTTGGAGTACTGGAAGGTGAACGCCTGCGCGAAGCGGGCCTCGCGCACCACGTGCAGCGTCTGCTCGAAGTCCTCCTCGGTCTCGCCGGGGAAGCCCACGATGATGTCGGTGGTGATCGCGGCGTGCGGGATGGCCTCGCGCACCTTGCGGATGATGTCCAGGTACCGCTCCTGGCGGTAGGAGCGGCGCATCGCCCTCAGGACCGTGTCGGAGCCGGACTGGAGCGGCATGTGCAGCTGCGGCATGACGTTCGGCGTCTCGGCCATCGCGGCGATGACGTCGTCGGTGAAGTCACGCGGGTGCGGGGAGGTGAAGCGGACGCGTTCCAGGCCCTCGATCCTCCCGCAGGCCCGCAGCAGCTTGCCGAAGGCCTCGCGGTCGCCGATGTCGGAACCGTAGGCGTTGACGTTCTGGCCGAGGAGGGTGATCTCGGACACGCCCTCGGCGACCAGGGCCTCGATCTCGGCGAGGATGTCGCCGGGCCTGCGGTCCTTCTCCTTGCCGCGCAGGGCGGGGACGATGCAGAAGGTGCAGGTGTTGTTGCAGCCGACGGAGATGGAGACCCAGGCCGCGTACGCGCTCTCGCGCCGCGTCGGCAGCGTGGAGGGGAAGGCTTCCAGCGACTCGGCGATCTCGACCTGGGCCTCCTCCTGCACGCGGGCGCGCTCCAGCAGCACCGGCAGCTTGCCGATGTTGTGCGTGCCGAAGACCACGTCCACCCAGGGGGCCCGCTTGACGATGGTGTCGCGGTCCTTCTGCGCCAGGCAGCCGCCGACCGCGATCTGCATGCCGGGGCGCCGGGCCTTCTTCGGGGCGAGGTGGCCCAGGTTGCCGTACAGCTTGTTGTCGGCGTTCTCGCGGACCGCGCAGGTGTTGAAGACGACGACGTCCGCGTCGCCGTCGGAGCCCTCGGGGGCGCGGACGTAGCCCGCGTCCTCCAGCAGCCCGGCCAATCGCTCGGAGTCGTGGACGTTCATCTGGCACCCGTAGGTGCGTACCTCGTATGTGCGTGTGCCGCCCACTGACTGGCTCCGGTCGATGCTGCTCATGGGGACAAGGGTAGGCGGTCGGCGGCAGTGGCTCGGGCCGCCCGTGGACAACCGGGCTCAGGGCTCGATCAGGCCGGCGCGGATCGCGTAACGGGTGAGTTCCAGGCGGTCGCGCATGCCGAGCTTCCGGAGGAGGTTCGCACGGTGGCGTTCGACGGTCTTGGCGCTGATGAAGAGCAACTCGCCGATCTCCTTGGAGGTGTGCCCCTCCGCGACGAGCTTGAGGATCTCCTCCTCGCGCTCGGTGACCGGCCGCGCGGGCAGGCCGTCCCCGCGGTCCAGGCGCTCCAGGTAGGAGCGGACGAGAGCACGTTCGGCGCCCGGGTAGATGAACGGTTCGTCGCGGACCGCCGCCCGGCACGCCTCCACCAGGTCGCGGTCGGCGACGGACTTCAGGACGTAGCCGCACGCCCCGGCCTTGAGCGCCTCGAAGAAGTACTGCTCGTTGTCGTACATCGTCAGGATGAGGATGCGCAGGCCGGGCAGGCGGCGGGAGAGTTCGCGGGCGGCCTGGAGGCCGGTCGTGCGGGGCATGGCCACGTCGAGGACGGCCAGGTCCACCTCGGTGGCGCGGGCCGCGGCGACCGCCTCGGCGCCGTCGCCGGCCTCGGCGACGACCGTCAGATCGGGTTCGCCGTCCAGGATGAGGCGCACTCCGCGGCGGACGAGGGTGTGGTCGTCGGCGAGCAGGACGCGTATCGGGGGCCGCGCGGGCATCAGCGGCCTCCGGGGGCGGCCGGTACGGGCGGGTCCGGACGTGCGGCGTCGCCGCCGGCGGCCGGCGGGGGCGGACCGGCGGCGTCCGGGGCGGCCGGTACCCGCAGGCGTATGTCCGTCCCCCGCCCGGGAGCGGGGCCCACGCGGAGCCCGGCTCCGGTCAGCAGGGCGCGTTCGCGCATGCCGCGGATGCCGGCGCCCTCCGTGGCGCCGGCGAGGCCGGTACCGTTGTCGCGGACGAGGAGTTCGACGCCGTCGGGCAGCGGGCGCAGGTGGAGCTCGGCGCGGTCGGCGCGGGAATGGCGGGCGGTGTTGGTCAGGCCCTCCTGGGCCACCCGGTAGATCACGAGTTCGGCCTCCGCGGTGAGCGGGGGCAGGCCGGCGGCGATCCGGTGGCGCACGGTCAGCCCGTCGTGGGTGAACTCGGCCGCGAGCGAGCGCAGGGCGCTGGTCAGGCCGAGTTCCTCCAGGACGCCGGGCCGCAGCCGGCGGGCGATGCGGCGGATCTCGTCCAGACCGGCCCGGGTGGCCTCCTGCGCCTGGGTGACGTCCCCGCGCAGGTCCCCCGGCGCCCGGTCGGCGACCCGTTTGAGCTGGAGGAGGACGGCGGTGAGGGTCTGGCCGACCTCGTCGTGCAGTTCGCGGGCGATGCGGTGGCGCTCGCGTTCCTGCGCCTGCAGCGCGCGGGCGGCGCCGGCGGTCCGCTCGGCCTGGAGCCGGTCCAGCATGGTGTTGTACGTCGCGATCAGCTCGGCCGCCTCGGCGGGTCCGGCGACCGCCGGACGGACTCCGGGGCGCAGCAGGTCCGCGGTGGCCATGGCCCGGCTGAGCCGTTGCAGCGGGGCGAGCCCGATCCGCAGGACGGCGGCGTTGCCCGCCAGCAGCGCGGCGAGGCCCGCGAGCAGGATCAGCGCCTCGCCCGGCAGGACGGGGGTGGACACGGTGACCGGGCCCAGCAGCAGTGCCGTGGCGATGACCAGACCCGCGGCGTTGAGCGAGAAGATCCGCCAGAACAGCGACACGGCCCTCTTCCCGCTCCTTCCGGTCCTCGCGCACGGTTCCACCGCGGCCAGCCTCGCCGCTCCGGCCCGGCGGCGTATATCCGTCACGACACCCATATCGCCACCGTACGCGCGGATGGCAGCATGGCGGCGTCGCGAGCGCGTCACGCACGTGCGGCGTGCGCGGCGAGAACGGCAAGAGGACGAAGGGGAAGAGACGTGTCCGCTCCACGCCTGAGGGCGACGCCGCTGCCGGGCATCGGGATGCAGTACGACCTGATGACCCGGGAGCACCGCCACCTGTCGGTGGTGGCCCACCGCGACGGTGCCCGCACGGTGAGCGTGTACCGGGCCGACGACCCCGACTCCTGTGCCCAGTCCCTGCGGCTGACGGGCGCGGAGGCGGGCGCGCTGATCGACGCGCTCAAGCCGTCCCACCACAGCGCCAGCCTGCTGTACACCACGGACCTGGGGCTGGTCGCCGAGCGGATCGAGGTGTCGGCGGCCTCCCACTGGAACGGGCGGGTGCTGGGCGACACGCGGATGCGGACGGAGACGGGCGCGTCGGTCGTGGCGGTGCTGCGGCGGGCGGAGGCGATCCCCTCGCCGGCGCCGGACTTCCGGCTGGCGGGCGGGGACACGCTCATCGTCATCGGCACGCGCGAGGGTGTCGACGCCGCCGCGACCATACTCGGGCGGGAGTGAGGGAGACGGTGCACTCCGCGGTCCTGCTGATCGAGTTCGGTTCCATCATTCTCGGCCTCGGCCTTCTGGGGCGGTTCGCCGCCCGCTTCCGGCTCTCCCCCATCCCGCTGTACCTGATCGCCGGTCTGGCCTTCGGCGAGGGCGGGCTGCTGCCGCTGGGCGCGAGCGAGGAGTTCGTGGCCACCGGCGCCGAGATCGGCGTCATCCTGCTGCTGCTCATGCTGGGCCTGGAGTACACGGCCGGCGACCTGGTCACCAACCTGAGGTCCCACTACCCGGCGGGGCTGGTCGACGGGGCGCTGAACGCCCTGCCCGGCGCGGCGATGGCGCTGCTGCTCGGCTGGGGCCCGGTCGCCGCGGTCGTCCTGGCCGGGGTGACGTGGATCTCGTCGTCCGGCGTGATCGCGAAGGTCCTCGGCGACCTGGGCCGGGTCGGCAACCGCGAGACGCCCGTGATCCTCAGCGTCCTGGTCCTGGAGGACCTGGCGATGGCGGTGTACCTGCCCATCGTCACGGCCCTGGTGGCCGGGGTCGGGCTGCTGGCCGGAAGCCTGACGCTGGCGATCGCGCTGGGCGCGGCGGGACTGGTGCTGTTCGTGGCGGTGCGCTACGGGCGGGTGATCTCCCGGTTCGTCTCCAGCGACGACCCGGAGAAGCTGCTGCTGGTGGTGCTGGGCCTGACCATCCTGGTCGCGGGCGTGGCGCAGCAGCTGCAGGTGTCGGCGGCGGTGGGGGCGTTCCTGGTGGGCATCGCCCTGTCCGGGGAGGTGGCGGAGGGCGCGCACACGCTGCTGAGTCCGCTGCGGGACCTGTTCGCCGCCGTCTTCTTCGTCTTCTTCGGGCTGCACACCGACCCGGCGAGCATCCCGCCGGTGCTGCTGCCCGCCTTGGCGCTGGCCGTCGTCACCGCCCTGACCAAGATCGCGACCGGGTACTGGGCGGCACGGCGGGCCGGCATCTCCGTCAGGGGCCGCTGGCGCGCGGGCGGCGCGCTGGTGGCGCGCGGCGAGTTCTCCATCGTCATCGCGGGGCTCGCGGTCTCGGCCGGCATCGAGCCGTCGCTGGGCCCGCTGGCGACGGCGTACGTCCTGATCCTGGTCGTCCTCGGCCCGCTCACCGCCCGCTACACCGAGCCCCTGGCCACCCGCCTGACCCGCCGCCGCGCCGCCGCCCGCCGGGACACCGGCACCGAGCTGCCCGCGCCGCGGACGGCGAAAGCGGAAGCGGAAGCGGGGGCGGAGGCACCGGTGGGCGACTGAGGCGGCCCGGCCGGGACGGAGCGGCCCCGGTCAGGCCCCCTGCGGCACCCGTCCCTGGTCGCGGCACGCCCGCCGCGTCCGGGGACCGGGAGTGCTTCCCCTGGAGGACCTCGCCGTCGGCCCGACGGACGGTCCGGCCGTCGGGCCCGAGCCCGGTCCTGCCGGAGCAGTGGGTCTCGGCGATGACCTCGTCGAGGCCGATGCCGTGCACGAGGGCGGTGCCGTGCACGAGAGTGGTGCCGTGCACGAGAGTGGTGCCGTGCACGAGAGTGGTGCCGTGCACGAGAGTGGTGCCGTACGCGAGAGTGGTGCCGTACGCGACGTGGACGACGCCGGCCGGTTCGTGCGCGAGCCGGCCGGGCGGGCCGTGCGCCGAGACCCCGGCCGCTCCCGTGAGCGGTTCCCCCGCCGGGCCGCCGGCCCGGCCGGAACCTCGCCGGGCGTGCTGCGGCGTCCGGCCCGAGGCGAGGTGGAGGGCGCGGACCGGGCCGGCGGGCGAGGAGGAGCCGTTCATCCGCCGGCTCGACGACCGCCCGCGGCGTTCCCGTCCGGCGGCTCCCGGTGGCGGCCCAGTCCACGGCCCCTTTCCCGCTCCGCTGTGTGCCCCGCCCTGTTCAGCGCCGGTGCCGGCTGGCAGGATCGCGCCCATGTCCACGCTGTTGCGCCGTATCGGCGGGCGCCGGGCCCTGCGGGGGGCGGTCGCCGGCGCCGTCGTCCTCGGGCTGCTGCTGTGGTGGCTGCTGCCCCTCGGTGAGGAGCCGCCCCGCGGGACGGTCTCGTTCAGCACCGGCACGCGCGCGGGGGTGTACCAGAAGTACGGCGAGCTGCTGCGCACCGAGTTCGCCAAGGACATGCCGGACCTGAGGGTGCGGCTGCTGACCAGCGCGGGCTCACAGGAGAACGTCGAGCGCGTGGCGACGGGGAAGGCCGACTTCGCGATCGCCGCGGCCGACGCGGTGGAGACGTACAAGATGGCCGGCCGGCCCGGAGCCGACGGGCTGCGCGGGGTGGCGCGCCTGTACGACGACTACGTACAGCTCGTCGTGCCCGCCGACTCGGACATCCGCTCCGTCGCCGACCTGCGGGGCAAGCGGGTGGCCATCGGGCTGCCGCACTCGGGCGTGCGGCTGATCGCCACCCGGCTGCTGCGGGCCGCGGGCATCGACCCCGAGAAGGACATCACGCCCCGGTCGGACGGCATCGACACCGGGCCCGGGCAGCTCGGGAAGCAGGTCGACGCGTTCTTCTGGTCGGGCGGGCTGCCCACGGAGGGCCTGCGGCGGACCGCCGAGAAGGCCGCGTTCCGGTTCGTCCCCATAGAGGAGGACCTCGTCGCCCGGCTGCACGGACGCGGTGGCGCGACCCGCTACTACCGCGCGTCCACCATCCCGGAGTCCGCTTATCTCACGATCCAGAACGCCACCCCCGTACCGACGATGGCCGTGTCCAACCTGCTGATCACCCGCGAGGACACCGATCCGCGGCTCACCGAGTGGCTGACCCGGACCGTGATCGAGAGCCGGGACGGCATCGGCGCGCACGTCCACTCCGCCCAGCTGGTCGACCTGCGCACGGCGATCTACACCGACCCCCTCCCCCTGCACGAGGGCGCCCGGCGCTACTACCGGTCGGTCAAACCGTAGGACGGACCACCGGCCGGGCACGAACCGCGGGCGGCCGGGGCGAGCCGCCCGTCCGCCCGGTCAGCCCGGGGGCGCCGACCTCGGCACCGTCACCGTCACCTTCAGCCCGTGCGGCTCGTGGTGGCCGTACGAGACGGATCCGCCGCCCGCCTCCAGCAGGGCCCGGCAGATGGACAGGCCCAGGCCGGACCCCTTGACGTTCTGGTGCCGTCCGCTGCGCCAGAAGCGGTCGCCGACGCGGGTGAGCTCCTCGTCGGTCAGGCCGGGGCCGGTGTCGGTGACGACGATGGTGGCGGTGGCGCCGTCGGAGGCGACGGTCACCCGCACGGTCCCGTCCCGGGGCGTGAACTTCACCGCGTTGTCGACCACCGCGTCCAGCGCGCTGGACAGCGCCACCGGGTCGGCCCACGCCGTGGTCGCCGGGCACCGGCCCACCAGCCGTACGCCCTTGGCCTCGGCAGTCGGCGCCCAGGCCGCCACCCGCTCGGCGGCCAGGGCGCCGATGTCGGTGAGCCTCAGGTCCGGTTCGGCGTGCTCGGCCAGGGCCAGGCCGAGCAGGTCGTCCAGGACGCGGGCCAGGCGTTTTCCCTCGGCCCGGACGGAGGCGATCTCCTCGTTGCCCTCGGGCAGCTCCAGGGCGAGCAGCTCGATGCGCAGCAGCAGCGCCGCCAGGGGGTTGCGCAGCTGGTGCGAGGCGTCGGCGACGAAGGCGCGCTGCTGCTCCAGCACGTCCTCGACATGGTCCGCCATCTCGTTGAACGACTTGGCCAGCCGCCTGAGTTCCGGCGGCCCCCCGGCGGGCGCCACCCGGGACTTCAGCCGCCCGGTGGCGATGTCGTGGGTGGTGGCGTCGAGGACCCGCACGGGTCTGAGGACCCAGCCGGTCAGCCGCAGCGCGGCGCCGACCGCCAGCAGCATCGCGGCGATCTCGCCCACGCCGACGACCAGCCAGCCGCGCAGGGTGCGCGACCGCATCGGGCCGGTGGGCGAGTCGGTGACCACGACCGCGACGACGTCGCCGTCCCGTACGACCGGCGAGGCGACCACCAGCCGGTCGCGTTCCCAGGGCCACACCTGCGGCGGATCGTGGCTGCGGCGGCTGAGCAGCGCCTCGTCGAAGGCGGAGCGCTCCTCGCCCGCCGGGGGGAGGAACCAGGTCGTCGGCGCGTTGGCCATGGGGACGCGGTTGCGGTGGAAGACGCCCACCCGGATGCCGTAGACGTCGTGGTAGCTGGTGAGTTCGCTCTGCAGGATCGCCAGGCGCTCGTCGGTGACCGCGGGGCCGGGCCCGTAGGGCACGTCGGTGACGAACTGGGCCAGCGCGGCGAAGCGTGCCGCGTCGTCGATGCGGTCGACGACGACCTCCTGCTGCCGGGCCGCGGCCACGCTGACGGCGAGCGGGATGCCGAGCGCCAGCAGCACGGCCGCCATCAGGACGATCAGCAGGGGGAGGAGACGCGCGCGCACCCGGCCTCGCTAGGAGCCCGGGGCGACGAGGCGGTAACCGACGCCGCGTACGGTCTCGATGAGCGCCGGCATGCGGAGCTTGGCGCGCAGGGAGGCGACGTGCACCTCCAGGGTGCGGCCGGTCCCCTCCCAGCTGGTGCGCCAGACCTCGCTGATGATCTGCTCCCGGCGGAACACCACTCCGGGGCGCTGCGCCAGCAGGGCGAGCAGGTCGAACTCCTTGCGGGTGAGCTGGACGGCCGTACCGTCGACGCTGACCCGGCGGGTCGGCAGTTCGATCCGGACGGGGCCGAACGCGAGGGCGCCCTCGCCGCCGGGGGCGGTCTCCTCGTGGACCGTGCGCCGGCTGACGGCGTGGATCCGGGCGAGCAGTTCCCCGGTGTCGTACGGCTTGACCACGTAGTCGTCGGCGCCGAGGTTCAGTCCGTGGATGCGGGAGCGGACGTCGGAACGGGCGGTGACCATGATCACCGGCGTGCCGGTGCGCTTGCGGATCTTGCTGCAGACCTCGTAGCCGTCCTGGTCGGGCAGGCCCAGGTCGAGCAGGACGACACCGAAGCCGCTGCCCTCGGGGACGAGCGCCTGGAGGGCCTCCTCGCCGCTGCGCGCGTGGGTGACCTCGAAACCGTGCCGGACCAGGACCGCGGACAGGGCCGCGGCGACGTGGTTGTCGTCCTCGACGAGCAGCAGTCTCATCCGGGCCCCCTTCGGTTCACCAGCCGTACGCTCGGTCCGTGTAGGAAAACGCGTGCACGCGCGCGCGTGCTTGTGCAGTCACGCCGATGGAGACCGACGGCGTCAAGGGGATTCCGGTTGCGAACCGCCTGAAGTTACCCGGACGATACGCACCCAGGCGACAAGTGCTACGACACGTGTCCGATTGCTATCGGATCGTGATGCTCAGATTCCCCTCAGATGTAATGACGCAGGTCGTGCGGGATCACTAGTGTCCTCCGGAAACCGAGGAGGACGGAGCCTTAGAGCGATGACCGAAGTATCGGTGGCCAAGGAAGACGTGGCCGCGACCGACGAACTGGTCGTCCTGAAGAGCGTCAACAAGCACTTCGGCGCGTTGCACGTGCTCCAGGACATCGATCTGACGATCGCCCGCGGCGAGGTCGTCGTGGTCATCGGGCCCTCCGGGTCCGGCAAGTCCACGCTGTGCCGCACCATCAACCGCCTGGAGACGATCGACTCCGGCACGATCTCGATCGACGGCAAGCCGCTGCCCCAGGAGGGCAAGGCGCTGGCCCGGCTGCGGGCCGACGTCGGCATGGTCTTCCAGTCCTTCAACCTCTTCGCGCACAAGACCGTGCTGGAGAACGTGACCCTGGGCCAGATCAAGGTCCGCAAGGCCGACAAGAAGCAGGCCGAGGAGAAGGCCCGCGCCCTGCTCGACCGGGTCGGTGTGGCCGCCCAGGCGGACAAGTACCCCGCGCAGCTCTCCGGCGGCCAGCAGCAGCGCGTCGCCATAGCGCGGGCGCTGGCGATGGACCCGAAGGTCATGCTCTTCGACGAGCCGACGTCGGCCCTCGACCCGGAGATGATCAACGAGGTGCTGGAGGTCATGCAGCAGCTCGCCCGCGACGGCATGACCATGATCGTCGTCACCCACGAGATGGGCTTCGCCCGTTCGGCCGCCAACCGCGTGGTGTTCATGGCGGACGGCCGGATCGTCGAGGAGGCCACGCCGGACCGGTTCTTCAGCAGTCCGCGCAGCGACCGCGCCAAGGACTTCCTGTCGAAGATCCTGCACCACTGACGCCGCCGTCGGCGACCGCGTCACCCGTCTCCGGCGATCACGTCACCGGCCGCGTCTCGCGCCGGCCGTTCGCGGCGACCGCGCCGCCCGTCCCCGACGGCCCGCGTCCGGTCTCCGTCTGATCACAGCTCTGATCACAGCCAAAGGATGTTCACCATGAAGCTCCGCAAGGTCACCGCCGCCTCGGCCACCGTCCTCGCGCTCGCCCTGACCACCACCGCGTGCGGCGGTGACGGCGGTGGCGACAACGGCTCCTCCGGCGGTGACAAGAAGATCACCATCGGCATCAAGTTCGACCAGCCGGGCCTCGGCCAGAAGACCCCCGACGGCTACGAGGGCTTCGACGTGGACGTCGCCACGTACGTCGCCAAGAAGCTCGGCTACAGCGAGGACCAGATCGAGTGGAAGGAGTCGAAGAGCGCCGACCGCGAGACCATGCTCCAGCGCGGTGACGTCGACTTCATCGCCGCCACCTACTCGATCACCCCGCAGCGCCAGGAGAAGGTCGACTTCGCCGGCCCGTACCTGCTCGCCCACCAGGACGTGCTGATCCGCGCCGACGACGACTCCATCAAGTCGCAGGCGGACCTCAACAACAAGAAGCTGTGCTCGGTGACCGGTTCGACCTCGGCGCAGAACGTCAAGGAGAAGCTGGCGCCCAAGGCCCAGCTGCAGCCGTACCCGACGTACTCGGCCTGCCTGAGCGGCCTGCAGAACGGCGCCATCGACGCGCTGACCACGGACGACTCCATCCTCGCCGGTTACGCCGCCCAGTCCCAGTTCAAGGGCAAGTTCAAGCTCGGCGGCTTCAAGATGACCAACGAGAACTACGGCATCGGCGTCAAGAAGGGCAGCGACCTCAAGGACAAGATCAACAAAGCCCTCGAGGAGATGGTCGCCGACAAGTCCTGGGACAAGGCCGTCCAGGACAACTTCGGGCCGGCGAACTACAAGAACGAGCCCGCGCCGAAGATCGGCGACATCAAGAGCTGAGGCAGCGCCTGACGGGGTGCGCCGCCCTCGGCGAGGGGCGGCGCACCGGGGCGGGCATCCCTACACGCGGAAGCGCGGGAGATCGTGTTCGACTTTCTTGAAGGTTACGACCTGCTGGGAGCCTTCTGGACGACGGTGCAGCTGACTGTGCTCTCCGCCGTCGGCTCCCTGATCTGGGGCACCCTGCTGGCCGCCATGCGCGTCGGCCCGGTGCCGCTGATGCGCGGTTTCGGGACCGCCTACGTGAACATCGTGCGGAACATCCCGCTGACCGTGATCATCCTGTTCACGTCCCTGGGGCTGTACCAGACCCTGGGCGTCCAACTCGGCGCGGACGAGGTCGACACGATCAACTTCCGGCTCGCCGTGCTGGGTCTGGCCCTCTACACCTCGGCCTTCGTCTGCGAGGCGCTGCGGTCCGGCATCAACACCGTGCCCGTCGGGCAGGCCGAGGCGGCCCGCGCCATCGGCCTCAGCTTCAGCCAGGTGCTGGGCCTGGTGGTGCTGCCGCAGGCGTTCCGCTCGTCCGTCGGCCCGCTGGCGAACGTCCTGATCGCCCTGACGAAGAACACCACGGTGGCCGCCGCCATCGGCGTGGCCGAGGCGGCCACGCTGATGAAGGAGATGATCGAGAACGAGGCGGCACTGTTGCTGATCTCCGCCATCTTCGCTTTCGGTTTCGTGTGTCTGACGCTGCCGACCGGTCTGATCCTGGGCTGGGTGGGCAAGAAGGTGGCGGTGAAGCGATGAGCTCCGTTCTCTACGACGCCCAGGGCCCGCGCGCCAAGCGGCGCAACGTCCTGTTCACGGTCGTCTTCCTGGTCGCCCTGGCGGCCCTGCTGTGGTGGGTGTTCCGCACCCTCGACGACAAGGGCCAGCTGGAATGGAACCTGTGGAAGCCGTTCTTCTCCGGCACCGAGGCCTGGTCGACGTACATCTGGCCGGGTCTGGTGAACACCCTGAAGGCCGCGGCGCTGGCCATGGTCATCGCGCTGCCGCTCGGCGCGGTGCTCGGCATCTCCCGGCTGTCGGACCACGCCTGGGTCCGCGTGCCGGCCTCGGTCGTGGTGGAGTTCTTCCGGGCCATCCCCGTGCTGGTCCTGATGATCTTCGGTCTGGCTCTCTTCGCCGAGTACACGGACGTCAGCTCGGACGACCGCCCGCTCTACGCGGTCGTCACCGGCCTCGTGCTCTACAACGCCTCCGTCCTGGCGGAGATCGTCCGGGCCGGCATCCTGGCCCTGCCCAAGGGCCAGTCCGAGGCGGCCCTGGCGATCGGCCTGCGCAAGGGCCAGGTGATGCGGGTCGTCCTGCTGCCGCAGGCGGTCACCGCGATGCTCCCGGCCATCGTCAGCCAGCTCGTGGTGATCGTGAAGGACACCGCCCTGGGCGGTGCCGTCCTCACCTTCTCCGAGCTGCTCTCCGCGGCCAGCACGATGAGCGCCTACTACGGCGCCAACACCATCGCCAGCTTCACGGTGGTGGCGGTGATCTTCATCGCGCTCAACTTCGCCCTCACGTCCTTCGCGAGCTGGCTGGAGCGGCGGCTGCGGCGGGCCAAGAAGTCGACCGGCGCGGTGCTCACGGCGGACGACAACCAGCCGAACGCCGGAACGACCGTGGGCGGCGGCACCCTCTGACACCCGGTCATCCCGCGGGTCCGTCAACGGAGGCAGTGGCATGATCGCCACTGCCTCCGTCGCTTGACGCAAGCTGCGGCAATAGGTTGCATACGTTCTGTGACCGTGCACCCTGCTCCGCCTCTGTGTTCACCTGCGTCCCTCACGACACCACCACGGGCAGGGGGCGCCGCGCCGTGGACCCGGTGATCATCGCCGGAGCGGGGCCCGTCGGGCTCACGCTCGCCCTGGCGCTGGCGCGTCAGGAAGTGCCGTGCGTCGTCCTGGACGAGGGCCCGGGCAAGGACGAGCCGCGTCCCGCGCGCACCGTCGTCCTGCGCGAGGACACCGCCGCCCTCCTGGAGCGGCTGACCGGGCAGCCGCTCGCCGAGGCCGGAGCCCGCTGGGCCGGATGGCGGTCGATGCGGCGCAAGCAGGTGACGCGTGAGGTCCGTTTCGGTGACCACGTCGACCTCGCCGGCCGCGACGGCGCCGACGGCTTCGGCAACGGGCCCGAGGACGAGCGGGACGGTGCCACCGCTCCCGCTCCGCTGCACATCGCCCAGCACGTGCTGACCGGTGCCCTGCGCGCCGCCCTCGCCCGCGAATCGCTCGTCAAGGTGACCGTGGACAGCCGCCTGGACACCGTCGAGCAGGAGTCCTCCGGCGTCACGGCCCACGCCCGCGGCCCCAAGGGCACGTGGTGGCGCGGAAGTTACCTGGTCGGCTGCGACGGTCCCCGCTCCACCGTGCGCAAGCTCCAGGACATCCGCTTCCCCGGCCGTACGGCGGTGGAACGGCACGCCGTGGCCGCGCTGCGCACGGAGCTCCCCTGGCCGGGCGAGGCGCTGCTGCACCGGATGCCGCCGTGGCGCATGTCCGGCCCGCCGGCCGGGGAGGTCACCGCCCGCCCGCTGCCGGACGGGGTGTGGCGCCTGGACTGGCTGCTGCCGCCGGGCAAGGACCTGGTCACGCCGGAGCTGCTGGTCACCCGGATCCGCGAGACGCTGGCCGGCTGGAACGACGGGGCCACCCCGGCGTACGAGCTGCTCGACGCCGGCGTGCACATCGTCCACCACCGTCTGGCCCGCCGCTGGCGCGTCGGTCGGGTCTTCCTCGCCGGGGACGCGGCCCATCTGCTGGGCGCGCTCGGCACGCAGGGTCTCGACGAGGGGCTGCGGGACGCCGGCAACCTCGCCTGGAAGCTGGCCCTGGCCTGGCACCACGGCCCGCACGAGACCCTCCTCGACAGCTACCAGGCGGAACGGCGCGCGGCCGTCGCCGCCCGGCTGCGCGCCGCCGATCAGGCACTGCCGCTGCTGCGCGGCGGCAAAGGGCTGCGGGTCCGCATGCCCGGCACCGCCCGCGGGCACGACGCGCTGCTCACCGACGGCCATCTGGGGCGCGGCGCCCTGGGCGCGCCCGCGACGTACGCCGATTCGCCGCTGGCACCTCCTCGCCTCGACGGGGAGGTGCCCGTGGACACACCGCCGGGTGCGCAGGTCATCGATGTGCGGGTCACGGCGGAGGACGGCACCTTCGTACGGCTGCGGGACCGGCTCGGCCGGGGGGCGCTGCTGGTGGTGCTGATCGCGCCGGGCACGGGCGTGTGGGAACGCAAGCACTGGGTGACCGCCGGCGTCATGCCCCGGCTGGCGGCGGCGGTGACCGCACTGCCGTGCCGCGCCGAGCTGCTGGTCGCCGAGAGCTATCCCGGCGCCGCCGCCCACACGGTGCTGCTGGTACGGCCCGACGGCCACCTGGTCACGGCGCTGAGCGGCGTGCGCCCGGCCGACCTGTACACGGCGGCCGAGGCCGCGGTGGGCGGTGGCGCGGCGAAGACCGCGGCCGGTGCGGGAGCCCCGGCCGGGACGGGTGCGTAAGCCGGTCCGCGCCGAGCCGGGAGCGGCGACGCACCGGGCAGCGGAGGCGGAAGGGGACGGCGACGGCGTCCGCTCGACGGGCTCGTCCCGAAGGGCACCCACCGCCGCCCCCTCCCCGAGGTGACGGTGGGTTGACCGTTCCTCACTGCCGTGGTGTACTCCGGATCATGACCGACACGTGTGTGCGCCTGTGGCGGAGGGTCCATATGGACCTCGTCCGCTATGCGGGCTGCGTGTGTCGCTCCTCCTGCTGAATTCGCCTCCCCCTTCGCGCGCCGCTTGTGCGCATGCGCGCTTCCCCGGGCCTCCCCTCCTTCGCCCGTCCGCGCTTCCACGCCGCCGCGCGTCTCCCGCGAACTCCCACCAGGACGGTAACCCGTGTCCGCGACCCCTTCCGCGTCCGCCGTCGTCGCCCCTCCCACGCAAGCCGATCTCCTCGGCTTCGTCCGGCGCGCCGCCGGCGATCCCGAACTGATCGCCTCCCTCCCCCTCGACCCGCACGGCCGCACCTGGGTACGGCTCGACGGGCCCGGCGGCAGCGAGGCGTGGCTGATCGGCTGGCCGCCCGGCGCGGGTACCGGCTGGCACGACCACGCCGACTCCCTGGGCGCCTTCGTCACCGCCTCCGGCGAGCTCGTGGAGCACTCGCTCGCCGCCCGGTTGCCCACCGAGGGCTGGACGGCGCTGGAGCTCACCGCCGGTGTCGACCGGGAACGCCGGCTGACGGCCGGGCAGGGGCGGGCCTTCGGACGGCACCACGTCCACGAGGTGCTCAACGACTCCCCCGGCCGGCACGCCGTCTCCGTCCACGCCTACTACCCGCCGCTGCCCCGCATCCGCCGCTACAGCCGCACCGGTCCGGTACTGCGCCTGGAGCAGGTCGAGCACCCTGAGGACTGGCAGTGAGCGGCGGCACGACGGGCCGGCCGGCGGCCGGGGCGAGCGGACCGCCCACCGGGATCGACGCGCTGCTGGAACGCGTGCGCCAAAGCTACGAACGGATCGGGCCCCGGGAGGCGTACGAGGCGTCCCGGACCGGTGCGGCACTGCTGGTCGACATCCGGTACGCGGCCCTGCGCGAACGGGACGGCCTGCTCCCCGGAGCCGTCGTCGTCGAACGCAACGAACTGGAGTGGCGCCTCGATCCGCTGGGCGGCCACCGCCTCCCGCAGGCCACCAGTCACGACCTGCACATCGTGGTCGTCTGCGACGAGGGCTACGCCTCCAGCCTGGCGGCGGAGTCCCTGCACCGCCTGGGACTGCACCGGGCGACGGACCTGACCGGAGGGTTCCGGGCGTGGCGGGCGGCGGGGCTGCCGGTACTGGCACCGTAGGGGCCAGGGGGACAGGGGCGCGGCCGGCTGTCAGGGCTCGCGCGCGTCCCGGCGGAACGCTCGTCTCAGTACACCTCGTCGCCGAGGAAGTCCGTGTCCTCGCCCTCCTCCTCCAGCGCCTGCCGCACGATCCTGAGGGCCATGCCCTCGGGATAGCCCTTGCGGGCCAGCATGCCGGCGAGACGGCGGAGTCGTTTGTCGCGGTCGAGGCCCCGGGTGGAGCGCAGTTTGCGGTCGACGAGTTCCCGCGCGGTGGCCTCCTCCTGCTCGGAGTCGAGCTGGGAGACGGCCGCGTCGATGAGGGTGGGATCGACGCCCTTGGTCCGCAGTTCCCGGGCCAGAGCCCGCCGGCCCAGGCCGCGGCCGTGGTGCCGGGACTCCACCCAGGCGTCCGCGAAGGCGCTGTCGTCGATCAGTCCGACCTCCTCGAACCGGGACAGCACCTCCTCCGCGGCGTCGTCCGGGATCTGCCGCTTGCGCAGGGCGTCGGCGAGCTGCTTCCGCGTGCGCGGGGTCCCGGTGAGCAGGCGCAGGCAGATTGCCCGTGCCCGCTCGACCGGATCCCCTGGAGGTCCCCCCTTCTCGGCCCTCGACGAGGCGGGGGCACCTCCGTCCTGGGTGAACGGCTCCCCGTCGCCCCGTCGGCGACGCCCTCGAGAGGCGCCACCCGCGCCACGGGCCCGGCCACCGCCGCGACGCGTTCCTCCCTCACCGGGCGAACCGTCGTCGTACACGGCGTTGCCGTCCGGGTCCGCGGCCGAACCCGCCTCGCCGTCGTACCAGCCGTTCGCGCACGCGTGCGCGTCCGCCCGGCCCGGGGCCCCCTCCTCCCCGTACGCGCGGTCACCGGCCCCGGCGAAGTCCCCGCCGCGTCCGTCGCCGCCCGCCCCGGCAAACCTCCCGTCCGCTCTCCCCGGCTCACGCGTGACCGCGTCCAGGGAGGCGTGCTCGGCCCAGTCGGTCCGTCGTGTCACGGGTCAGCTCTTGGCCGCCGCGGCCTTGGGCTTGGCGGCCTTGGCGGTCGTCGGTGCGGGCACCGTCGCGGCGTCGGCCGGGGCGGTGGACACCGCCGCGTCCGCGCCCGGCTCGGCGGCCGGCTCCTCGGGGCGCACGCCCACGCCCAGCTTCTCCTTGATCTTCTTCTCGATCTCGTTGGCCAGGTCGGGGTTGTCCTTGAGGAAGTTGCGAGCGTTCTCCTTGCCCTGGCCGAGCTGGTCGCCCTCGTACGTGTACCAGGCACCGGCCTTGCGGACGAAGCCGTGCTCCACGCCCATGTCGATCAGGCCGCCCTCGCGGCTGATGCCCTGGCCGTAGAGGATGTCGAACTCGGCCTGCTTGAAGGGCGGCGCGACCTTGTTCTTGACGACCTTGCAGCGGGTGCGGTTGCCGACCGCCTCCGTGCCGTCCTTCAGCGTCTCGATGCGGCGGATGTCGATGCGCACCGAGGCGTAGAACTTCAGCGCCCGGCCGCCGGTGGTGGTCTCCGGAGAGCCGAACATCACGCCGATCTTCTCGCGGAGCTGGTTGATGAAGATGGCGGTGGTCTTGGACTGGTTGAGCGCGCTGGTGATCTTCCGCAGTGCCTGGCTCATCAGGCGTGCCTGGAGACCGACGTGGCTGTCTCCCATCTCGCCCTCGATCTCCGCACGCGGGACGAGCGCGGCGACGGAGTCGATGACGATGAGGTCGAGGGCGCCGGAGCGGACCAGCATGTCCACGATCTCCAGGGCCTGCTCACCGTTGTCGGGCTGGGAGAGGATGAGGTTGTCGATGTCGACGCCGAGCTTGCGCGCGTACTCGGGGTCGAGGGCGTGCTCCGCGTCCACGAAGGCGACCTGGCCACCGGCCTTCTGCGCGTTGGCGACGGCGTGCAGGGTCAGCGTGGTCTTGCCGGAGGACTCCGGTCCGTAGATCTCCACCACTCGGCCGCGGGGCAGACCGCCCACGCCGAGGGCCACGTCGAGCGCGGTCGACCCGGTCGGGATGACCTCGATGGGCTCCTTCGACCGCTCGCCCATGCGCATGACCGCGCCCTTGCCGAATTGCCGTTCAATCTGCGCGAGGGCGGCGTCCAGAGCCTTCTCGCGGTCGGTTCCTGCCATGGGTTCCACCCGGTTTGCTTGAGTCGATCGCTTCACGTCAAAGACGCTAACGCCTGCCACTGACAATGCGCCTCGACGCGGGCCGGGCCTGTGGACAACTCGGGTACCTATCGACCGAAATTCGGACGAAACCCCCGCTTTTGAGCCCGACCACAGCCTCCATGAGAATGGATGTTCGATTTTTGTGTCAAGCGCCCCACGCGGCCCCCGGGACCCGCGACCGCGCTCCGGGACGGCCGGTCCCCGAACCACCACACCGTTCCCGCCCGCCTGCCCAGGCGGGCGGGTAGGGGGCCGACACCTCAGGAGGGACCCTTCCCAGGGTCACCGACCCTCCCCGGCCCCGCCGCTCCCGCCCTTCGCGCCCACAGCCCCCGCACGCGCGTCAGCGGTCCCGGACCCGATCCGCGATCCCGGCGCCCGTGGACACGGGGATCGTCGGTGACCTCGTACCGCTTCACGTACGCCCCGAGGAACGCCTGCAGGGTGGCGACCGCCGGAATGGCTATCAGCGCGCCGACGGCCCCGAGGAGAGCCGTGCCCGCGACGACCGAGCCGAAGGCGACCGCGGGATGGATGTCGACGGTCTTCGAGGTCAGCTTGGGCTGCAGCACGTAGTTCTCGAACTGCTGGTAGACCACGACGAAGATCAGCACCCACAGCGCGTACCAGGGGTCGACCGTGAAGGCGATCAGCATGGGCAGCGCGCCCGCGAGATAGGTGCCGATGGTGGGGATGAACTGCGACACCAGTCCCACCCACACCGCCAGCACGGGCGCGTAGGGCACGCCCAGGACCTCGAGCAGGACGTAGTGGGCGACGCCGGAGACCAGCGCCATCAGACCGCGCGAGTACAGGTAGCCGCCGGTCTTGTCCACCGCGATCTCCCACGCGCGCAGCACCTCGGCCTGCCGGGCGGGTGGCAGGACGGAGCACAGCGCACGCCGCAGCCGGGGGCCGTCCGCGGCGAAGTAGAACGAGAACAGCGTGATCGTCAGCAGTTGGAAGAGGCCGCCGAGGACCTGGGCGGACACGTCCAGGACGCCGGTGGCGCTGTTCTGCACGTAGGTGCGCAGCCAGTCGGAACGGAGCAGGCCCTCCTGGATGTCCACCCGTCTCAGCTCCGTGCGGAAGTGGGTGTTGACCCAGTTGATGACGGAGTCGAGGTACTCGGGGAAGTCCTCGACCATCCTGACGATCTGGCCCGCGAGCATGGACCCGAGCAGGATGACGAAACCCGCGGCGACGACCATCACGGCGAGGAAGACCAGACCGGTGGCCAGGCCTCGGCGCATCCCGCGCGCGGCCATCCAGCTCACCGCGGGCTCGATGGCCAGGGCCAGGAAGAAGGAGATGAGGATGTTGATCAGTAGGGCGGTGAGCTGGTGGAAGGCCCAGCTGCCAAGCTGGAACACGGCATAGAGGGCGAAGGCCAGCACCATGGCGCGCGGCAGCCACCGCGGCATGCGAGAGCCCGGTCCGGTGGTGGTCCGGGCGGGCGGCGTCGGGCCGGGCGGGGGTGAGCTCTCGTCAATGGGTGCCACGGACCAAGTCTCGCCCACGCCACCGGCAGCCGATCACCTTTCCATGATCTTCGTAACCGATCAGCGCCTCTCCTGTGGCACGTTCATGACGGTGCACACCACATGCCACACGTCCTTGGCGTCCCAGCCGGCGTCCAGGGCCTGCCGCACCGTACGCCCGCCGAGCTCCGTCATCACGTGATCGCGCGCGAAGGTGTCGGCGTAACCGGGACCGAAGTGGTCCGCCATCCGCTGCCAGAAGACCGTCAACCGCATGCCCCCAGTATCCCGCCCCCCGGGGCGGGTCCGAGCCCGGCCCGCCTGCCAAGGCCGCTCCCTTCCCCCGCGGTCCGGCCCACGGCCGAAACCGGAGCTTCCCCGCACTCCCCGCACTCCCCGTTCGCCCGCGCCGGACGTCTCGTCCGGCCCACCGCGCGCGTGGCCGGAACAGCGCCCCTTCGCCTTCCGCCACCGGGGCGGTGGTGCCGGCCCGGCGGAGACGGCACCGGACGCCCGCCGCAACGAGGACGGCGGACACGTCCACGCGATGGAGCCGGCCTGCGCGGCCCGGTCAGCCAGCCGCCGCACAGCGCGCACAGCCCGATTGTCAGTCCCCCGGTGCACGATGGACGCATGGTCAGCTCCGCACACCGGGCCCTGGACGGCTTCTCCCCCGCGACCCGCGGCTGGTTCACGGGCGCGTTCTCCGCGCCCACCGCCGCCCAGGCCGGCGCGTGGCAGGCCATCCGGGAGGGCTCGGACGTGCTGGTGGTCGCCCCCACCGGCTCCGGAAAGACCCTCGCCGCCTTCCTCGCCGCCCTGGACCAGCTGGCCTCCGCGCCCCCGCCCGCCGACCCGAAGAAGCGCTGCCGCGTCCTGTACGTCTCCCCCTTGAAGGCCCTCGCCGTCGACGTCGAGCGCAACCTCCGCAGCCCTCTCACCGGCATCCGCCAGGAATCCGTCCGCCTGGGCCTGCCCGAGCCCGAGGTCAGGGTGGGCATCCGTTCCGGCGACACCCCGCCCGCCGAGCGCCGCGCCCTGTCCACCCGTCCCCCGGACATCCTGATCACCACCCCGGAGTCCCTGTTCCTGATGCTGACGTCGGCCGCGCGCGACGCGCTGACCGGCATCGAGACCGTCATCCTCGACGAGGTGCACGCGGTGGCCGGCACCAAGCGCGGCGCCCACCTCGCGCTCTCCCTGGAGCGCCTCGACGAGCTGCTCCCCCGCCCGGCCCGCCGCATCGGCCTGTCGGCGACCGTCCGTCCGGTCGACGAGGTCGCCCGCTTCCTCTCCCCGCGCCGCAAGGTGGAGGTCGTCCAGCCGGAGTCGGGCAAGGAGTTCGACCTCTCCGTCGTCGTCCCGGTCGAGGACCTGGGCGAGCTGGGCGGCTCCCCGGCCGCCGACGGCACCGAGGGCGCGGAACGCCCCTCGATCTGGCCCCACGTGGAGGAGCGGATCGCGGATCTGGTCCAGTCCCACCGTTCCACGATCGTCTTCGCGAACTCCCGCCGCCTCGCGGAGCGCCTCTGCAACAGGCTCAACGAGATCGCCTACGAACGCGCGACCGGTCAACCCCTCGGCGAGGACCACGCCCCCGCCGCGCTGATGGGCGGTTCCGGGGCCGCCCAGGGCGCGCCCGCGGTCATCGCCCGCGCCCACCACGGCTCGGTCTCCAAGGAGCAGCGCTCCCTCGTCGAGGAGGACCTCAAGGCGGGCCGCCTGCCCGCCGTGGTCGCCACCTCCAGCCTGGAGCTCGGCATCGACATGGGCGCGGTCGACCTCGTCGTCCAGGTGGAGTCCCCGCCCTCGGTCGCCTCCGGCCTGCAGCGCGTCGGCCGCGCCGGTCACCAGGTCGGCGCCGTCTCCACGGGCGTGGTCTTCCCGAAGTACCGCGGCGACCTCGTCCAGGCGGCCGTGGTCACCGAGCGGATGCGCTCCGGCGCCATCGAGTCCCTGAAGATCCCCGCCAACCCCTTGGACGTCCTGGCGCAGCAGCTGGTCGCGATGACGGCGATGGACACCTGGCAGGTCGACGACCTGCTCGCCACGGTCCGCCGCGCCGCCCCCTTCGCCTCGCTGCCCGAGTCGGCGTTCACCGCCGTCCTGGACATGCTCGCGGGCCGCTACCCGTCCGACGCCTTCGCCGAACTGCGCCCGCGGGTGGTGTGGGACCGCGTCGCCGGCACGGTCACCGGACGCCCGGGAGCACAGCGCCTGGCGGTCACCTCCGGGGGCACGATCCCCGACCGGGGACTCTTCGGGGTCTTCCTCGCGGGGGCCGACCCGAAGAAGGGCGGCGGCCGGGTCGGCGAGCTCGACGAGGAAATGGTGTACGAGTCCCGCGTGGGGGACGTGTTCACGCTGGGCACCAGCTCCTGGCGCATCGAGGACATCACCCGCGACCGGGTCCTGGTCTCCCCCGCCCCGGGCGTCCCGGGGCGGCTGCCGTTCTGGAAGGGCGACCAGCTGGGCCGCCCGCTGGAGCTGGGCCGCGCGCTGGGCGCGTTCCTGCGCGAGGTCGGCTCCCTGCCGAAGGAGGACGCCCGCACGCGCCTTCGCGCCGCGGGCCTGGACGCCTGGGCGGCCGGCAACGTGCTGTCCTACCTCGACGAGCAGCGCGAGGCGTGCGGCCACGTCCCGGACGACCGGACGATCGTCGTGGAGCGGTTCCGCGACGAGCTCGGCGACTGGCGGGTGGTCGTGCACTCCCCGTTCGGTGCCCAGGTCCACGCCCCCTGGGCCCTCGCCCTCGGTACCCGTCTGTCCGAGCGGTACGGGATGGACGCGCAGGTCATGCATGCCGACGACGGCATCGTGCTGCGGCTGCCGGACGCCGATCTGCTGGGTCTGGACCTGCTGGATCAGGAGCCGGTGAGGGCCGGCACCGGGTACGACGCGGACCAGGCGCCCGTGGGCGCGGCCGACGTCGTCTTCGACAAGGACGAGGTCGACCGGATCGTCACCGACCAGGTGGGCGGCTCGGCCCTGTTCGCCGCCCGTTTCCGGGAGTGCGCCGCCCGCGCGCTGCTGCTGCCGCGCCGCGATCCCGGCAAGCGCACCCCGCTGTGGCAGCAGCGCCAGCGCGCCGCCCAGCTGCTGGAGGTGGCGAGCGAGTACGGATCGTTCCCGATCGTCCTGGAGGCGGTCCGCGAGTGCCTCCAGGACGTCTTCGACGTCCCCGGCCTGGTCGAGCTGATGGGCGACCTGGAGTCCCGCAAGGTGCGCCTGGTCGAGGTCACCACGCCGGAGCCGTCCCCCTTCGCCCGTTCCCTCCTCTTCGGTTACGTCGCCCAGTTCCTCTACGAGGGGGACTCCCCGCTCGCCGAGCGGCGTGCCGCCGCCCTCTCCCTCGACTCGCGGCTGCTGGCCGAGTTGCTCGGCCGGGCGGAGCTGCGCGAGCTGCTCGACGCGGACGTGCTGACGGAGCTGGAGCGCGAGCTGCAGTGGCTCACCGAGGACCGCCGCGTGAAGGACGTGGAGGGCGTGGCGGACGCGCTGCGGGTGCTCGGCCCGCTGACGGACGCCGAGCTGGCCGAGCGGGGCGCCGAACCGGGGTGGGCCGAGGAGCTGGCCGCCGCCCGCCGCGTGATCCGGGTCCGTGTCGCCGGCGCGGAGCACTGGGCGGCGGTCGAGGACGCGGGCCGGCTGCGGGACGCGCTCGGCACGGCGCTGCCGGTCGGTGTCCCGGAGGCCTTCACCGAGCCGGTCAAGGACCCGCTCGGTGACCTGCTCGCCCGCTACGCCCGCACCCACGGCCCGTTCACATCGGCCACGGCGGCGTCCCGTTTCGGCCTGGGCGTGGCCGTCACGGAAGGCGCCCTGCACCGGCTCGCGGCGACGGGCAGGATGGTCCAGGGTGAGTTCCACCCGGCCGGCATCGGGCAGGAGTGGTGCGATGCGGCCGTACTGCGCCGGTTGCGCCGCCGTTCCCTGGCCGCGCTGCGGCACGAGCTGGAGCCGGTGCCGCCGGCCGCGCTCGCCCAGTTCCTGCCCCAGTGGCAGCACGTCGGCAAGGGTCATGCGCTGCGCGGCACCGACGGCCTGGTGCGCGCGATCGAGCAGTTGCAGGGAGCCGCCGTGCCCGCTTCCGCTCTGGAGAAGCTGGTCCTCCCCTCCCGGGTGGCGTACTACACCCCCGCGATGCTCGACGAGCTGACCGCCGCCGGTGAGGTGGTGTGGGCCGGAGCGGGCTCGCTGCCCGGGAAGGACGGCTGGGTCTCCCTCTACCTGGCGGACGCGGCCCCGCTGCTCCTGCCGCCCCCGCACCCCTTGGAGCTCACCGCGCTCCACGAGTCGGTGCTCGGCGTCCTGTCCGGCGGCTACGGCCTGTTCTTCCGCCAGATCGCCGATCAGGTCCGCGCCACCACGCACCCCGACGTCACCGACTCGCAGCTGGCCGACGCCCTGTGGGACCTGGCCTGGTCGGGGCGGCTGACGAATGACACGCTCGCGCCCCTGCGCTCCCTGCTGGGCTCGGGCCGCACCGCGGGCTCCACGGCCCACCGCGCCCGGCGCACGGTGCCACGGGGACGCTACGGCTCCCTGACGGCCGCGGCCCGCTCCGCTTCCCGCGGCGGCCCGCCGACCGTCGCCGGCCGCTGGTCGCTCCTGCCCGCCCGGGAGGCCGACGCCACGGTGCGCGCCCATGCCCTGGCCCGCACGCTCCTGGACCGGCACGGCGTGGTGACCCGGGGCGCCGTCGCGGCCGAGGGCGCGGAGGGCGGATTCTCGGCGGCGTACCGCGTCCTGTCGGTGTTCGAGGAGAGTGGTCAGGCGCGGCGCGGCTACGTGGTCGAGGGACTGGGCGCCGCGCAGTTCGCCATGGACGGGGCCGTGGACCGTCTGCGTGCCGTGGCCAACGCCCGGGACCGCGGCGACGCCCTGCCGGGCCCCGGTTCCACCGACGGCGCCCCGGGGATCTACGGCCCGCCCGGCGGTTCCCCCGCCGAAGTCCTCGGCGCCCCCGTCGCCGGCTCCCCGTACGCCCTCGACCGGCTCGCCCCCGGCGATTACGTCTCCCCCCGCGACTACGACGCACCGGGCGCGGGCGGCCCTCGTGGCGGCGCTCCACAGCACGTCACGAGCGCCCTATGGGGCGCCTACGCACACGACCGCCCCGGCCACCGGTCCGGCGACCGCCCCTCCCCCTCCTCCCGAGCGGTCGTCCTGGCCGCCGCCGACCCGGCGAACGCCTACGGTGCCGCACTCGCCTGGCCCGAGCCCCCGGCCGGCGCGGGGCACAAGCCCGGCCGCAAGGCGGGGTCCCTGGTGGTGCTCGTCGACGGCGAGCTGACGCTGTACATGGAGCGCGGCGGCAAGACGCTGCTGGCCTGGCCCTCGTCCCCGGATGAGCACGCGGCCGGCGACCCCCGCCTGCACGCGGCCGTGGAGGCGCTCGCCGCGGCCGCCCGCGAGGGTTCCCTCGGCACGGTCACGGTGGAGCGCGTCAACGGTGCCGCCGCGCTGACCTCCCCGTTCGGCGCCCTCCTGGAGGCAGCGGGTTTCATCGCCACGCCGCGCGGCCTGCGTCTGCGGGCCTGACGGCGCGGTTCCCACGCCGGCCCGCGCGGCCCGCCCTCGTGCTCCTGCGCCGTGTCACCCTGGATCCATGCCCGAAGGAGACACGGTCTGGCAGGCCGCGCGACGGCTGCACGACGCCCTCGCGGGCAAGGTGCTGACCCGCAGCGACCTGCGGGTGCCCCGGTACGCCACCGTCGACCTCACCGGCCGCGAGGTCCTGGCCGTCGTCCCGCGCGGCAAGCACCTGCTCACGCGTATCGAGGGCGGTCTGACGCTGCACTCCCATCTCCGGATGGACGGCGCCTGGAGGGTGTTCGCCCCCGGCCGGCGCTGGAGCGGCGGTCCCGCCCACCAGATCCGCGCGGTCCTCGGCAACGCCGACCGCACGGCCGTCGGCTACCGCCTCCCCGTCCTGGAACTCCTGCGCACCACCGACGAGCACCGCGCCGTCGGCCACCTCGGCCCGGACCTGCTGGGCGCGGACTGGGATCCGGAGCGGGCGCTGGCGAACCTCCTCGCCGACCCGGCGCGCCCGGTCGGCGAGGCCCTGCTCGACCAGCGCAACCTCGCCGGCATCGGCAACGTCTACAAGTGCGAGCTCTGCTTCCTGCTCGGCGTCACGCCCTGGCTGCCGGTGGGCGAGCTGCCCACCGAACGCGCCGCGTTGCTCCTGGAACTCGCCAGGAAACTCCTGGAAGCCAACCGGGACCGCCCGGTCCGCCGCACGACGGGCCAAAGCGGCCAGGACCTGTTCGTGTACGGCCGCGCATCCCGCCCCTGCCTGCGCTGCCGCTCCTTTGTCCGCCTCGCCGACCAGGGCGACGGTTCCCGCGAACGCCCCACCTACTGGTGCCCCGGCTGCCAGTGGGGCCCCGCGCCCGCGCCGCGCGGCCGGGCCGGGGCCGGCTGACCGGGTCAGGCGGCGAGCAGGGCGTCGATCTGGCCGACCGCCTGCCGCAGGCCCTCGGCCATGCCCATGTCCACCAGCCGTTCCATGTCCTCGCGGGAGTCGAAGACCGAGCGCAGTTCCATCCGCGTCCCCCCGCCGTGTGCGGTGAGCCGCATGCGCACCGTGGTGGTCGGCATGTCCGTGCTCGGCGTTCCGTCCCGGTCGGCGAAGCCGTCGACGAACTCCAGGGACGTCGGCGGGGCGACGGACGCGATCCGCCACCAGCCGCGGTACTTCTCGCCCCCGGGGCCGGTCATGAAGTAGCCGACCTCGCCGCCCGCGGTCAGGTCGTGCTCCTCCACGGTGGCCGGGTAGCCCGGCGGACCCCACCAGCGTTCCAGCCGCCGCGGGTCGGCCCACAACTGCCACACGTGTTCGATCGGGGCGTCGAAGTCGGCGACCAGGGTGAGGGTCAGGTTGTCAAGGTCCTTGTCCACGCTGGTGACGCTCATCGTTCCTGTCCTTCCGTCGGGTCGTTCCCCTGGGGATCGGGCTCCGGGGCGAGCAGCCGGGACATCCGTTCCACCCGTCCGCGCCACGCCGTCTCCAGTTCGTCGAGGGCCTGCCGCGCCCGGTCCACGGCCTCGGGCTCGGTGCGCACGAGCTGTTCGCGCCCGCGGCGCTGTTTGGTGACCAGACCGGCCCGCTCCAGTACCGCCACGTGCTTCTGCACCGCGGCGAAACTCATCGGATACTCCTCTGCCAGCCGCGACACGGACAGCTCGCCCCGCACGCAGCGGCGGAGGATGTCGCGCCGCGTGGCATCGGCCAGAGCGTGGAACAGGCGGTCCACGGCATCGCCCACAACTCCATCTACAACCATTTGGTTGTATGTTAGCTCACCGGGCGTCCGGTGGTGAAGAGGCGGCACCGATCGCGGGAAAACTCGACGCCCGCAGGCGGCGTGCGACGCGAGGGACACGGGAGGGGGAAGACGGCCAGTGCTACGCCGGACCGGCGCCACCGTCCGGCCGGCCCCGCCGCCCCTCCCGCCCGGCCGCCCCTGCCCTCCAAGCCCGCCGCCACCGCCCCGTGCCCACGGCGCCCGCCGCCCGTTCCTTCGGCGCGCAGTGCACCGGCAGCACGCTCAGCCCCCACCCTCCGGCGGCGACCACTCCCTCCACCACCCCGGCTCCGGGTGCCACCGCCAGCCTCAGCACGGCCCACCACCACAGCGCGCCCACTCCCAGTACGACCCCCCGGCGCACGGCCCGCCCTGCCACGGCCACCACCTCCAGCCCACCGCCTCCGGCCCGGCGCCGGCCGTCCGCTCCTCGGCCGGGGACGGCGTCAGCCGTTCTCGGCCTGGAACATCCAGTGGTGCCTCTCCAGGTCCGCCGTGATCCGGATGAAGATGTCCTGGCTCACCGGATCCGGTTCGCCGGTGGCGGCGATCCGCTCCCGCATCCGGCCGATCACCGCACCCAGCACGTCCACGAGGGTCCGCACCGCGGTCCCGTCGTCGACCCACCCCTCCGGCGTCACCCCGACGCCGCTGCCGACGGCGACCGTCGCGGCGCGGCCGTCCGGCGGAACACCGAGCGCCGCGGCACGTTCCGCCACCGTGTCGGAGTGCGTGCGCGCGGTACCGACGACCTCGTCGAGCTGAAGGTGCACGGACCGGAAGCGCGGCCCGACCACGTTCCAGTGGATCTGCTTCGCCACCAGCCCCAGGTCCACCAAGTCCACGAGGGCTCCCTGCAGGGCCTCGGAGACGGTCTTCAGATTCGCGTCGGACAACGGGCTCTTCACGACGTACATCGGCACCTCCGCAGGCTCACCCCCCGCCACGTCCCTCCACGATGACCGCAGCGCCGCGCCCCGGCAAACGCACCGGAAAGAGTCGCTCACCCACCGTCACCGAAGGGGGTGCGCCCATACGAAAACCCCGGCCGGGTCCCTCCGAGTTTTCCGGAGCGGCCCCGGCCGGGGCCTCGTACTTCTTCTCAGCCTGCTTGGCCTGCACCGACTTCACATCCGCGCCATGACGTGACGCAGGCCCGCACCCGTCCTCAGGCGGCGACGACGTCCACCGCCTCGGCGGGCGCCTTGATGGTCACCCGCTCCGGTGGCACACCGGTCACCGACACGGAGCCCAGCATGGGGCGAACCGGCGTGGGCACGGGGTTGCTGGGGGTGGCAGCAGCAGACTGGGCCAGCTCGGCGAGGGCGAGCTCGTCGCTCACTTCCCGCATGAGCTCGGACATCCGTACGTCCAACGCGTCGCAGATGGCGGCGAGCAGCTCGGAGGAAGCCTCCTTCTGCCCCCGCTCCACCTCGGAGAGATAGCCGAGCGAGACTCGGGCGGACGAGGAGACTTCGCGCAGAGTACGGCCCTGGCGCTGGCGCTGCCGACGCAGCACGTCACCCAGTAGGCGACGGAGCAGAATCATCGGTGGCTCCCTCCTCGGACCGCGTAGCCGCATCCTTCACGCCCCACCGTACCGCCTCGCGCCGCGGCCGTGCGGGGAGCGATGTCGTGTTCACTCAGGGCTGCAAACATCAAAACCCCCCGTTCCGTTCCGTATCCTGTGCCCGCTCATTCCCGGTCTGTTCGCCCGCAAGCTCCTTCAAAAGGAGTCCGAGCACGCTCCGTGTACTCTCCATACGAATTTCCGCGCGGTCTCCGTTCAACCGCAGCGCCTCCACTTTTCCGCCCGAGGCGGAATCCCCGGCGGTTCCCGAGGGCCCGTCCACGGCCACGAACACCGTTCCGACGGGCTGTCCGTCCTGTGGGTCGGGGCCGGCGACACCGGTCGTCGCGACACCCCAGTCGGCGCCGAGCGCCTTCCGCACGCCGGCCGCCATCTGGGCCGCGACCTGCGGGTCCACCGCGCCTCGCGCGGCCAGCAGGGCCGCGTCCACGCCCAGCAGCCGGTGCTTCAGCCCGGTCGCGTAGGCGGTGACCGAACCCAGGAAGACCTTGGACGCCCCGGGGACGGACGTGATCTGCGCGGCGACGAGACCACCGGTCAGCGACTCGGCGACCGCGAGGGTCGCCCCCCTCACCGTGAGGAGTCGCACCACGTCGGCGGCCGGGGAACTCAAGCTTCCGTCTCCTTCAACGCCGCCCGGCGCTCGGCGATTCCCCGCCTGCGCAACACGATGGCCTGCCTGATGTAGTCCAGTCCGGTCACCACGGTCAGGACGACCGCCGCCGCCATCACCCAGAACCTCAGGGTCGCCAGGGGCCCCGTCAGCGCCAGGACGTACATCCCGACCGCCACCCCCTGGGTGAGCGTCTTGAGCTTGCCGCCGCGGCTGGCGGGGATGACGCCGTAGCGGATGACGACGAAGCGCAGCACGGTGATGCCGAGTTCCCGGCCGAGGATGACGGCGGTGACCCACCACGGCAGGTCGCCCAGCGCCGAGAGGCAGATCAGCGCCGCCCCCATGATCGCCTTGTCGGCGATGGGGTCGGCGATCTTCCCGAAGTCCGTGACCAGGTTGTACGTGCGGGCCAGGTGTCCGTCGAAGAGGTCGGTGATCATGGCGATGGCGAAGGCGGCCCAGGCCAGCGAGCGCCACGCCGGGTCGTACCCGCCGTCGGCCAGCATCAGCGCGACGAACCCCGGTACGAGGATCAGCCGGAGCATCGTCAGCAGGTTGGCGACGTTCCAGACACTGGCCTGGTCGACGGCGGCAGCGGCCAGCTTCCCGCCCCGCGCCGGCTTCGCGCCGCCCGGCGACTCCGCCTCCGCGGACGCGGCACCCTCACCAAGGGCCCCTCCGTGAGCGGCCGTGAACCCGGCCTCGTCCCCGGCACCGGAAGCACCACCGCTGCCCGGCGCACCGCCGTCACCCGTCCCGGACCCACCCGGCCCGGCGTTCCCGCCGTCGGCGGGGACGCCGGCACCGGCCACGCGCCCTCCGGTCCCCCGCGCGTCGGCTCCCCGTGCCACGGTGCCGCCCGGGACCGCACGCCCCGCCGCCACCGGCCCCGCCTGAGCGGCGCCCGGCACCACCCGCGCGCCGACCCTGCGCGCACCGGAGGGGCCTCCTGCCGCGGACGCCGGGATCCCGGTCATCTGCCCGCCTCCTCACTCCACGCGAGCGAGCCCCGCAGCGGCTCGGCCACGAGGTCGACACCTTCCGTACCGACCACCTTCGCGTCGACCATAAGACCGGTGCTCAAACCTTCGCCGCTCGTGAGCAGCACCTGGCCGTCCGTCTCGGGCGCCTGGTGCGCCGCGCGCCCGTACACGCCCTCCTCGTCGTCCACGGACTCCACGAGCACCCGCACGGTCTCGCCCACGCGCTCCTCGGCCCGCTGCGAGACGAGTTCCTCGGCGAGGCGGGAGACCCTGGCCAGCCGCTCGGCGACGACCTCCTCGTCGAGCTTGTTCTCGTACGTCGCCGCCTCCGTGCCCTCCTCGTCGGAGTAGCCGAAGACACCGATGGCGTCCAGCCGCGCGTGGTTCAGGAACCGCTCCAGCTCGGCGAGGTCGGCCTCGGACTCGCCGGGGAAGCCCACGATGAAGTTGGAGCGCACGCCGGCCTCGGGAGCCTTGCTCCGGATGGTGTCGAGCAGTTCCAGGAAGCGGTCGGTGTCGCCGAAGCGGCGCATCGCGCGCAGCACGCCGGGCGCGGAGTGCTGGAAGGACAGGTCGAAGTACGGGGCGACCTTCGGCGTCGAGGTCAGGACGTCGATCAGCCCCGGGCGCATCTCGGCCGGCTGGAGGTAGCTGACGCGCACCCGCTCGATGCCGTCGACCGCGGCCAGTTCCGGCAGCAGCGCCTCCAGCAGGCGGATGTCGCCGAGGTCCTTGCCGTAGGAGGTGTTGTTCTCGGAGACCAGCATGATCTCCTTCACCCCCTGCTCGGCCAGCCACCGCGTCTCGTTCAGCACGTCGCCGGGGCGGCGGGAGATGAAGGAGCCGCGGAAGGAGGGGATGGCGCAGAACGAGCAGCGCCGGTCGCAGCCGGAGGCCAGCTTCACCGAGGCGACGGGGGAGCCGTCCAGGCGGCGGCGCAGCGGCGCGCGGGGGCCGGAGGCCGGGGCGAGGCCGTCGGGGAGGTCCTCGGGCGCGCCGTGGCCGGGCAGCGCCACCTCCTCCGAGACGGCCTGCCGCTCGACGGGGCTGATCGGCAGCAGCTTGCGCCGGTCGCGCGGGGTGTGGGCGGCGTGGATCCCGCCGTTCAGGATGGTCTGGAGGCGGTCGGAGATGTCGGTGTAGTCGTCGAAGCCGAGCACGCCGTCGGCCTCGGGAAGGGCCTCGGCGAGCTCCTTGCCGTACCGCTCGGCCATGCAGCCCACGGCCACCACGGCCTGCGTTCTGCCGTGGCCCTTGAGGTCGTTGGCTTCCAGGAGGGCGTCGACGGAGTCCTTCTTGGCGGCCTCCACGAAGCCGCACGTGTTCACGACGGCGACGTCCGCGTCCGCGGCGTCCTCCACGAGCTGCCAGCCGTCCGCTTCCAAACGGCCTGCGAGCTCCTCGGAGTCCACCTCGTTACGGGCGCAGCCAAGGGTGACCAGTGCGACGGTACGGCGTTCAGGCATGGGCTCAAGAGTACTTCGTCCCGCTGACGGCCCACGTCGACGGGGTTGGCCGATCCCGGCCGGCCCCGTACCCACTCCGCCTCCCGGGCCGCTTATCCGACCTCGGGATCGCCCTTGGTGTACGTCAGCCGCTCCACGGAACCCGGCCGGAAATCGTCCTGGATCCTCTTGCCGTTGACGTACAGCTGGATGGCGCCGGCGTCCCCGAGGACGAGGTCGATCCTCGAGTTGTCCTGGAAGGTCCTGGAGTCGCCCTGCTCGAGCAGGCCGTCGAAGAGCAGCCGCCCGCTGTGGTCCTTGGCGGAGATCCAGCTGCGGCCGTCGGGGGCGCTCACCTGCACCGTCACCTTGTCCCGGGGCGCGGCGGCGATGGCGCTGTCGGTCGGGTCCGGCTTGGGGTCGGCGGGCTTCTTCGTCGTCCCGGCGCGGGGCGGGGCGGACGTCCCGGTCGTGGGCGCGGCGCCCCCGGCGACCTGCTCCCTGCCGCCGCCGTCGCCGCCCTTGACCATCGTGAACCCGACGAAGCCGATCACGACGACGATCGCGGCGACCATGGCCGCCGTCCAGTTCGGCCCGCGCCGCTCGGGACGGATGCGTTCGGCTTCGAACAGCGGCGCGGCCGGGGTCGGCGCCGGCCGCCCGCCGCGTTCGGCGTCGTACTGGGCGATCAGCGGTTCCGGATCGAGCTGTACGGCCCTGGCCAGGGTCCGGATGTGGCCGCGGGCGTAGACGTCGCCGCCGCAGGGCGCGAAGTCGTCCGCCTCGATGGCGTGCACGATGGCGATACGGACTCGGGTGGCGGCGCTGATGTCGTCGACGGTCAACCCGGCGGCGATGCGCGCCTGCTGCAGGGCACGGCCGATGGAGGGGCGGGTTTCCTCGGAAACGTCTTCGAACGGACGCTCGTCTTCAGGGGAGTTGCCGATGGACACGGGGGCGCCTTTCGAGCGTATAGCCACCTGTGCTGGACGTTCAGTCTAGGGGGGATGCAAACGGGTGGGGCAACCGGGCGGCGGGACTTTGTACGCCATCGGAATGGCCCGGCATCCCGACGGTGGTCCACTGTTTGCCACTTCCCCCAACTTGACGTACACCGCGGGGAAACGGTTGCTCGATGATCCGCTACGGATGGGTCACGATCACGCACCCGTCCGCCCCGCTCGGCTCCGCGGGGCAGACGGCGCCCCGGCCCCCTATCCTTCGGCCTCCCCCCGGAGCAGGGCGAGCACGCCGTCCAGCTCGTCGGGCTTCACCAGGACGTCACGCGCCTTGGACCCCTCGCTCGGTCCGACGATGTTGCGTGACTCCATCAGGTCCATCAGGCGCCCCGCCTTGGCGAAGCCGACGCGCAGCTTGCGCTGGAGCATGGACGTCGACCCGAACTGCGTGGAGACCACCAGTTCGGCCGCCTGGCACAGCAGGTCGAGGTCGTCGCCGATGTCCTCGTCGATCTCCTTCTTCTGCTTGCCGCCGACGACGACGTCGTCCCGGAAGACGGGCGCCATCTGCTCCTTGCAGTGCCGGACGACGGCCGCGACCTCCTCCTCGGTCACGAACGCGCCCTGCATGCGCACCGGCTTGTTCGCGCCCATCGGCAGGAACAGCCCGTCGCCCTTGCCGATCAGCTTCTCGGCGCCCGGCTGGTCGAGGATGACGCGGCTGTCGGCGAGGGAGGAGGTGGCGAAGGCGAGGCGGGACGGCACGTTGGCCTTGATCAGGCCGGTGACGACGTCGACGGACGGCCGCTGCGTGGCGAGCACCAGGTGGATGCCGGCCGCGCGCGCGAGCTGCGTGATCCGCACGATGGCGTCCTCGACGTCGCGCGGCGCGACCATCATCAGGTCGGCCAGCTCGTCCACGATCACCAGCAGGTACGGGTACGGCTGGAGTTCCCGTTCGCTGCCCTTTGGCGGTTCGACCTTCCCCTCGCGCACCGCGCGGTTGAAGTCGTCGATGTGCCGGTAGCCGTACGCCGCCAGGTCGTCGTAGCGCAGGTCCATCTCGCGGACGACCCACTGCAGTGCCTCGGCGGCCCGCTTGGGGTTGGTGATGATCGGCGTGATCAGGTGCGGGATGCCCTCGTACGCCGTCAGCTCCACGCGCTTGGGGTCGACCAGGATCATCCGGACGTCCTCGGGGGTCGCCCGCATCATGACCGAGGTGATCAGGCAGTTGATGCAGGACGACTTGCCGGAGCCGGTGGCGCCCGCGACCAGCATGTGCGGCATCTTCGCCAGCGAGTGCATGACGTAGCCGCCCTCGACGTCCTTGCCGAAGGCCACCAGCATCGGGTCGTCGTCCTCGGCGGACTCCGCCAGGCGCAGCACGTCCCCGAGGTTGACCATCTCCCGGTCGGTGTTGGGGATCTCGATGCCGACCGCCGACTTGCCGGGGATCGGCGAGATGATCCGCACGTCCGGGCTGGCGACGGCGTAGGCGATGTTCTTCGTCAGCGCGGTGATCCGCTCGACCTTCACGGCGGGCCCGAGCTCGACCTCGTAGCGGGTGACCGTCGGCCCGCGCGTGAAGCCGGTGACGCGGGCGTCCACCTTGAATTCGGTGAAGACGGTGGTCAGCGCCTCCACGACCGCGTCGTTGGCGGCGCTGCGCGCCTTGCCGGGGCCCCCGCGCCTGAGGAGGTCCAGGGACGGCAACGCGTAGGTGATGTCGCCGGACAGCTGGAGCTGCTCGGCGCGCGGCGGCAGGTCGCGGGGTTCGGCGGGCGGGGTCTTGGTGAGGTCGGGGACCGCGCTCTTCGGCTCTGCCGGCCCGGGCCGCGGGTGTTCCTGCTCGGGTCGCGCGGCGGGTACGGGCGCCGGGGTCGGCACGGCCTGCTCGCGGTCGCCCGCGCGCACGCCCTGGGTGAGGTCGGCGACCACCGGCGACGGCGGCATCCCGTGCAGTACCGCCCCGTCGAGGTCGGCGGCGGCCGCCGCGGCGATGTCCACGGCGTCCGGCCGCCGGTTCGTGCCGGGCTGCGGCGCGGCGTACCGCCGGGGGCTGCCGCGGCGCCGGGCCGGTGCCTCCTGCTCGGCGGTCCCGGCGTCGTACGCCGCCGGGACCGGGCCGCGCCTGCGCGGTTTCGTCGGCAGCGCCTCCCGCCACTGCTCCTCGTACCGCTCGTCGTCCTCGGTGAACTCCTCGGCCGCGGGGTCGCGGACGAGGCCGAGGCGCACGCCGAGCAGTCGCAGCCGCTGCGGGACGGCGTTGACCGGGGTCGCCGTCACGACCAGCAGCCCGAAGACCGTCAGCAGCACGAGCAGCGGAACGGCCAGGACATCGGTCATGGTGTACGACAGCGGGGTCGCCGCCGCCCAGCCGATGAGGCCGCCGGCGTCCCGTATGGCCTGCATGCCGGCGCTGCGGGCGGGCGAGCCGCAGGCGATGTGGACCTGGCCGAGCACGCCGATGACGAGCGCGGACAGGCCGATCACGATGCGTCCGTTGGCCTCGGGCTTCTCCGGATGCCGGATGAGGCGCACGGCGATGACGGCGACCAGGATCGGCACGAGCAGATCGAGTCGGCCGAACGCGCCGGTCACCAGGATCTCGACGAGGTCGCCGACGGGGCCCTCCAGGTCGGCCCAGGTGCCCGCGGCGACGATCAGCGCGATGGCGAGCAGCAGCAGCGCGACGCCGTCCTTGCGGTGCGCCGGGTCGAGGTTCCTCGCGCCCTGCCCCATGCCGCGGAACACGGCGCCGACGGCGTGCGCGAGGCCCAGCCAGAGGGCGCGCACGAGGCGGTACACGCCGCTGGTGGGGCTGGGTGCCGACGCGGGTGCGGGCCTCTTCGCCGCGGCCTTCTTGGCGGGTGCCCTCCGCGCGGGCGCCTTCTTCGCGGCGGGGGCCCTCTTCGCGGCGGCCTTCCTCGCCGGAGCCTTCACGGGAGCGGCCGGCTTCTTCGCGGGCTGCTTCTTGGCTGCGGAAGGACGTGGGGCCATGGGTGTGAGATTACCGGGGGAGGCGGGAGCGGACACGTGTGTCTCCTGCTTCACCCGTTCGTGTCGCCGTCGAGGCGGCGTGGGGCTGACAGGCCGGCAGGGGCGAGGACCACGCGCAACCCACGGGGACCTGACGCGCCTTCACGGCGCCCGCCGCACCGGCGTCACGGTGCTCCGGGGGACACCGGCGTCCCAGGACGGCCACCGCCCGGTACGGCGCCGGTCCCCGGCCGTCCGCCCGATCGCCGTGTGCCGGGCCGCCGGGGCGTCAGTTCACCGCGGGCTGACCGCCGGAGGTGCCCGGCTCCAGCGCGTCCAGGGCGCGCCGCAATCCCGTGAGCTTGCGCTCCAGGTGGGCCGCCGTGGCCACCGCCGCCGCGTCCGTCGATTCGTCGCCCAGCTGCTTGGACAGTGCCTCGGCCTGCTCCTCGACGGCCGCCAGCCGCGCCGACAGCTCCGCCAGCAGCCCCGCCGGCTCCTTGGCCTCGCCGTCCGCGCTCCTGCCGCCGCCCTCCAACTGCAGCCGCAGCAGTGCCGCCTGCTCCCGCAGCTGGCAGTTCTTCATGTACAGCTCGACGAAGACGGAGACCTTCGCGCGCAGCACCCACGGGTCGAACGGCTTGGAGATGTAGTCCACCGCGCCCGCCGCATACCCGCGGAAGGTGTGGTGCGGACCGTGGTTGATCGCGGTGAGGAAGATGATCGGGATGTCCCGGGTCCGCTCCCGCCGCTTGATGTGCGCGGCGGTCTCGAAACCGTCCATTCCCGGCATCTGGACATCCAGCAGAATGACCGCGAAATCGTCCGTGAGCAGTGCTTTGAGCGCTTCCTCCCCGGACGATGCCCGCACCAGCGTCTGATCGAGCGCCGAAAGGATCGCCTCCAGCGCCAGCAGATTCTCCGGCCGGTCATCGACCAGGAGGATCTTGGCCTTCTGCACCATGGCCCGCCCTCCTCGCCCCGGCGTGGGGCCTCCCCGGTCCACAGGACTTGGGGAGGCGCCGGCGGGCACCGCCCCAGAGGACGACTCCCTTGCGTCGCCCGTCCTTGTGCCGGTCATCGTAGCCGCACCCCGCTTGTCACCACACCCTGTCACCGCGATGTCACTGTGCACGTAGCAGAAACGCGGTGGGAGACCAGAAGGTTCCCCGAATCCCGCACTTCTACACGGCACCGCACACACCGGATCGGCACCTGTGCGCGAAATCCCAAGGTTCCCGCCGTGCGCACACACCACGTCCGCACGCCGTCCCGAGGCACTCCTCACTCCCCCCGCATCCACCGCTCCATCACCGACAGCAGGTGATCGGGGTCGACCGGCTTGGTCACGTAGTCGGAGGCACCCGACTCGATCGCCTTCTCGCGGTCGCCCTTCATCGCCTTGGCGGTCAGGGCGATGATCGGCAGCCCGGCGAACTGGGGCATCCGGCGAATCGCCGTGGTCGTCGCATACCCGTCCATCTCGGGCATCATGATGTCCATCAGGACGACCGCGACGTCCTCGTGCTGCTCCAGCACCTCGATGCCCTCACGGCCGTTCTCGGCGTACAGCACGGACAGGCCGTGCTGCTCCAGGACGCTGGTGAGCGCGAACACGTTCCGGATGTCGTCGTCGACGATCAGCACCTTCTCGCCGCCGAACCGGATGACCCGGTGCGACCGCGGCGCCGCGTCCTGCTCCACTCCCGGCCACTGCTCCGCCGGCTGCGCGGGGCGCTGCTCCAGCTCCGGCAGCCCCCTGCGGCGACGCCGGAACAGCATGCCGTCGTGATGCGCATCCTGGTACGGCTTGGCCTCGGCCGGCGTCTCGATCCGCGCGTCCGCCGCCTCGGGCAGGTCCAGGGGCCCGCCCGCGGAGACCGCCGGCCCGCCCGCCTCCAGGGCCGGCGGGGCCGACTGGTAGCCGTGCGGGGGCAGCTCGCTCGGATGCAGCGGCAGGTACAGCGTGAACGTCGAGCCGCGGCCCGGCTCGCTCTGCGCGTGGATCTCGCCGCCGAGCAGCTGGGCGATCTCCCGCGAGATGGACAGTCCCAGGCCCGTACCGCCGTACTTGCGGCTGGTGGTGCCGTCGGCCTGCTTGAACGCCTCGAAGATCACCCGCATCTTGCTGGCCGCGATCCCGATGCCGGTGTCGGTCACCGAGAACGCGATCAGCGGCGCCTCCGGACCGGTCAGCGAACCGGCCTCCAGCAGCTGCTCCCGGATGGCCTGCGGGACATCGTCGCGAGCCGGCCGGATGACGAGCTCCACCGACCCGGAGTCGGTGAACTTCACCGCGTTGGACAGCAGGTTGCGCAGCACCTGCAGCAGCCGCTGCTCGTCCGTGTGCAAAGTGGCCGGCAGCTCCGGGGAGACCCGCACCGACAGGTCCAGGCCCTTCTCCGCGGTCAGCGGGCGGAAGGTGGCTTCCACGTAATCGACGAGCTGGACGAGGGCGATGCGCGTCGGGGAGACGTCCATCTTGCCCGCCTCGACCTTCGACAGGTCGAGGATGTCGTTGATGAGCTGCAGCAGGTCGGAGCCCGCGCCGTGGATGGTCTCGGCGAACTCGACCTGCTTCGGGGACAGGTTCCCCTCCGCGTTGTCCGCCAGCAACTTGGCCAGGATCAGCAGGGAGTTGAGCGGCGTGCGCAGCTCGTGCGACATGTTGGCGAGGAACTCGCTCTTGTAGCGCATGGAGACCGCGAGCTGTTCGGCGCGTTCCTCCAGGACCTGCCGCGCCTCCTCGATCTCGGTGTTCTTCACCTCGATGTCGCGGTTCTGCCGGGCCAGCAGCTCCGCCTTCTCCTCCAGTTCGGCGTTGGACGCCTGCAGCGCCTTCTGCCGCTGCTCCAACTCCGCCGACCGCTCGCGCAGTTGCTCGGTCAGCTCCTGCGACTGCTTCAGCAGCTGCTCGGTCTTGGTGTTGACCGAGATGGTGTTGACGCTGGTCGCGATCATCTCGGCGATCTGGTTGAGGAAGTCCTTCTGGATCTGCGTGAACGGCGTGAAGGACGCCAGCTCGATGACGCCGAGCACCTTCCCCTCGAAGACCACCGGCAGCACGATCACCTGCGCGGGCGGCGCCTCGCCGAGCCCGGAGGAGATCTTCAGATACCCGTTCGGCGCGTTCTCCACGAGGATGGTGCGCTTCTCGTGGGCGGCCGTGCCGACCAGTCCCTCACCCGGCCGGAACGAGGTCGGCATGGAGCCCATCGAATAGCCGTACGACCCGAGCATCCGCAGCTCGTACTGATCGTCGTCGGCCACGCCGACCTCCTGGTTGTCGGCGAGCGGCAACGCGAGGAAGAACGCGCCGTGCTGCGCGGACACCACCGGGGTGAGCTCGCTCATGATCAGCGAGGCCACGTCCTCCAGGTCCCGGCGGCCCTGCATCAGCGCCGAGATGCGGGCCAGGTTGCCCTTGAGCCAGTCCTGCTCCTTGTTGGCGATCGTGGTGTCGCGCAGGTTGGCGATCATCTTGTTGATGTAGTCCTGAAGCTCCTGGATCTCGCCCGCGGCGTCCACGTCGATCTTCAGGTTCAGGTCGCCGCGGGTCACCGCGGTCGCCACGCGCGCGATGGCGCGCACCTGCCGGGTCAGGTTCCCGGCCATCTCGTTCACGGACTCCGTCAGGTCCCGCCAGGTGCCGTCGACGTCCCGCACCCGCGCCTGGCCGCCGAGCTGGCCCTCGGTACCCACCTCACGGGCCACGCGCGTGACCTCCTCGGCGAAGGAGGACAACTGGTCGACCATCGTGTTGATGGTCGTCTTCAGCTCCAGGATCTCCCCGCGCGCGTCGATGTCGATCTTCTTGGTCAGGTCGCCCTTGGCGATCGCGGTCGTGACCATCGCGATGTTGCGCACCTGGCCGGTCAGGTTGGACGCCATCTGGTTCACCGATTCGGTGAGGTCCTTCCACGTGCCGGCCACGCCGGGCACGTGTGCCTGACCGCCCAGGATGCCGTCCGTGCCCACCTCACGGGCCACCTTGGTGACCTGGTCGGCGAACGAGCTCAGCGTCTTGACCATGGTGTTGAACGTGTCCGCGAGCTGCGCGACCTCGCCGCGCGCCTCGATCGTCACCGTCCGCGTCAGATCGCCGTTGGCGACGGCCGCGGCCACCTGGGAGATGTTGCGGACCTGGACGGTGAGGTTCTTCGCCATCAGGTTGACGTTGTCGCTGAGGTCCTTCCAGATGCCCGTGACGCCGGGCACGTGCGCCTGACCGCCCAGGATGCCCTCGGTGCCCACCTCACGGGCCACCCGGGTCACCTGCTCCGCGAAGGACGACAGCTGGTCCACCATCGTGTTGACGGTGGTGACCAGCTCCAGGATCTCGCCCTTGGCGTCGACGGTGATCTTCTTCGACAGGTCGCCCTTGGCGACGGCGGTGGTGACCTCGGCGATGTTGCGCACCTGCAGGGTCAGGTTGTTCGCCATGCCGTTGACGGACTGGGTGAGGTCCTTCCAGGTGCCGGAGACGCCCTGCACCTCGGCCTGGCCGCCCAGGATGCCCTCCGTACCCACCTCACGGGCCACGCGCGTGACCTCCTGGGCGAAGGAGGACAACTGGTCGACCATCGTGTTCAGGGTGTTCTTCAGCTCCAGGATCTCCCCGCGCGCGTCCACGGTGATCTTCTGGGAGAGGTCGCCCCGGGCCACCGCGGTCGCCACCTGCGCGATGTTGCGCACCTGCGCGGTGAGGTTGCCGGCCATGCCGTTCACCGAGTCGGTCAGGTCACGCCACACCCCGGCGACACCCGGCACCTGCGCCTGACCGCCCAGCCGGCCCTCCGTACCCACCTCACGAGCCACCCGCGTGACCTGCTCGGCGAACGCGGAGAGCTGGTCGACCATCGTGTTGATGGTGTTCTTCAGCTCCAGGATCTCCCCGCGCGCGTCGACGTCGATCTTCTGGGAGAGGTCACCGCGCGCCACGGCCGTCGTCACCTGCGCGATCTGCCGCACCTGGGAGGTCAGGTTCCCCGCCATGAAGTTGACGGAGTCCGTCAGCTCCTTCCACGTGCCCGACACCCCGTCGACGCGCGCCTGACCGCCCAGCCGGCCCTCCGTGCCCACGTCCCGCGCCATCCGCGTCACCTGGTCGGCGAAGCTGGAGAGCTGGTCCACCATCGTGTTCACGGTGTTCTTCAGCTGGAGCATCTCGCCGGACACGTCCACGGTGACCTTCTGCGACAGATCCCCGTTGGCGACCGCCGTCGTCACCTGGGCGATGTTGCGCACCTGCCCGGTGAGGTTGCGGAACGCCGTGTTCACCGAGTCCGTCAGGTCCTTCCAGGTCCCCGCCGCCCCCGGCACCTGCGCCTGGCCGCCCAGCTCGCCCTCGACACCGACCTCCCGCGCCACCCGCGTGACCTCGGCGCCGAACGCGGAGAGCTGGTCCACCATCGTGTTGACGGTGTTCTTCAGCTCCAGCATCTCGCCCGCGACGTCGACCGTGACCTTCTGCGACAGGTCGCCGTTGGCCACCGCCGTCGTCACGGCGGCGATGTCCCGCACCTGGGTGGTCAGATTCCGGAAGACCGTGTTGACCGAGTCCGTCAGGTCCTTCCAGATGCCGGCCGCGCCCGGCACGTTCGCCTGGCCGCCCAGCCGCCCCTCGGCACCGACCTCGTTGGCGACCCGCGTGACCTCGTCCGCGAAGATCCGCAGCGTCTCGGTCATCTGGTTGATGGTCTCGGCGAGCTGCGCCACCTCACCGCGCGCGGGGACGGTCACCTTCCGCGACAGGTCGCCGTTGGCGACCGCGGTCGTCACCTCCGCGATCCCGCGCACCTGCGCGGTCAGGTTCCCCGCCATGGTGTTGACGGAGTCGGTCAGCTCCTTCCACACCCCGGCGACCCCCGGCACCCGGGCCTGCCCGCCCAGCGCGCCCTCGGTGCCCACCTCGCGCGCGACGCGCGTCACCTCGGAGGAGAACGCGGACAGCTGGTCCACCATCGTGTTGACGGTGTTCTTCAGCTCCAGCATCTCCCCGGCCACGTGAACCGTGACCTTCCGGGACAGGTCTCCCTTGGCGACCGCCGTCGTCACCAGCGCGATGTCCCGCACCTGGGCCGTCAGCCGGTGCGCCATCGTGTTGACCGAGTCCGTCAGGTCCTTCCACGAACCGGACATCCCGCGCACCCGGGCCTGCCCGCCCAGCTTGCCCTGCGTGCCCACCTCGCTGGCCACCCGCGTGACCTCGTCGGTGAACGTCGACAACTGGTCGACCAGGTTGTTCACGGTCCGCGCGACCTTCAGGAACTCCCCGCGCAGCGGATGCCCCGACACCCCCTCCGCCGCCTGCGTCCGCAGTTCCATCCGCGGCGACAGATCACCCTCGGCCACCGCCGACAGCACCCGGCTCACCTCGGAGACCGGCCACACCAGGTCGTCGACGAGCGCGTTCGAGTGGTCGATGGCGGCCGCCCACGACCCCTCGCAGGCGCCGGTCTCCAGCCGCTCCGTGAGTTTTCCCTCACGTCCCACCATGCGCCGCACCCGCGCGAGCTCACCGGTCAGGTGCAGGTTGCGGTCGGCGACCTCGTTGAACACGGCCGCGATCTCCGACATCACGCCGTCGCCGGTCACCGTGAGCCGCTTGCGGAAGTTCCCGTCCCGCATCGACACCAGAGCCGCGAGCAGCCGGTTCAAGGAGGCCGTGTCCACCACGGTGGTCCCGCTGCGCGATGTGCGCCGGTTACTCAGGGACGGTCCGCCTTTCGCGCGCGCCTTCGTGCCCCGCGCCGCTGCGCCAGACTCCACTGTGTCCCTCCCGCAGGGGTCGACCGTTACTGCTGTGCCCTGGTACAACCGCTCGGCGTACCGGTTACTACTGCGTATATCCCGTACTGCTGCGCATTCCCGCCCGGGCTGCCGGACCGTTTCCCGGGCCGCCGTCCGCGGACGTGCGAGCCACCCGGTCCGCCCGGACCTTCACAGGAAGCCTGCCCAGTGTTTCACCCCGGCCGAACCAGGCCATAACAGTTCGGCAGCTTCGCACATCGTCCGCACACCCTCCGGGCGGAAACACTGCGGACCGGCATCCGCACGGACGGCGAAGGTAAGTAACCTTGCATGCGGCTGTCCAGCCGCACCGGTCCGTCCGGCCTGGGCGGTGGCACGAGAACGAGCGGGCATCGGAGGGGCGGCCGCAGATGACCACCGGACTGATTCCCGGGGCGCAGCCCCCGGACCCCCAGCCGACGGGTATGCCGCAGCAGCGGCAGGAACCGGCCGGCGGCGAAGCCCTGCATGTCGAGGAAGCGTCGAGGAGTTCCGTGATCACCGCGCGCGCGGCCGCCACCTTCGAGCCCGTCGGACGATCGGTCGCCGGCGCCCGTTCCTTCGTCCGCGACACCCTCCAGGGCTGGGGCTTCGCCGACATCGTCGACGACGCCGTCGTTCTCACCAGCGAACTGGTCACCAACGCCGTCGTGCACGCCGGCACCTCCGCCGACGTCCTGTGCCTGCGCACCGACGAAGGCGTGCGGATCGAGGTGGCCGACCGTTACCCCGAGCGCGAGGTGCCCCTCCAGGAGGCGGCCGTCAGCATGAGCAGCCCCGACCGCGAGGGCGGACGCGGCCTCCAACTGTGCGCGGCCCTGGCCGACCGCTGGGGTGTGGAGTACACGCCGACGCACAAGAACGTCTGGTTCCAGCTCGCCCCGCCGGAGCGGCAGGTCGGCACCCGCTCCGCGGGCCCCTGCCTCCCGGCCGGCCTCCTCCCCCTCGCCGACGGCCGGATCCGCGTCGCCGTCGTCCAGATCGACCGCGCCGGCGCCATCACGTCGTGGAACGAGGACGCCGAGGAACTCTTCGGCTACGCGGCCGAACAGGTCACCGGCAAGCCCCTCGCCGACCTCGCGGCCTGGCCGCACACCCCGGGCACCAGCACGGGCATCGCCGAGGCCCTCCGGCTCTCCCGCTGGGAGGGCACCTACGGCATCCGCGGCGCCGACGGCCGCGTGATCCCGGTGTACGCCTCCCACCTCCGCGTCCGCGACACCGGCGGCGAGCCCTCCACGGTCTGCCTCCTGGTCCGGGACCACGAACGCGCCGTCCTGCAGACCCCGCTGCGTGCCCCCGTCTCCGACACGAACACCGCCTCGGACGGCCCGAGCGCCGACCCGTTCGAGGTGTTCATCGGCTCGCCCGCGCCGGACGACCTGGACGGCCTCCTCCAGCGCACGGTGGAACGCGCCCGCGACATGCTCGACGGCGACGCCGCCTTCCTCCTGCTGGCCACCGACGACGAGACGGAGTTGGAGGTCCGCGCCTCCACCGGCCTGCCCTCCGCCCGCCAGCGCTTCGCCCGCGTCCCCGTCGAGGCGGGCCCCGGCCGTTACGGCTCGGCCCGCATGCCCGCAGTCCACGACGACCTGGTGGCCGTCCCCGGTGCCGTACCGCTGCTCAACGGCACGGGCATGCGCTCGGTCGTCACGGTCCCGCTCAAGGTCGAGGGCCGCCTCACCGGTTCCCTCGGGGTCGCCGCCGAGGCCCCCGGCCGCTACTCCAACGAAGAGGCCCTGCGCCTGCAGTTCGCCGCCGACCGCATCGCGCTCGCCGTCGAGTCGGCCCGCCTGGGCGAACTGGAACGCCTGCGCCGCGGTTCCCTCAGCTTCCTCGTCGAGGCCTCCGACCTCCTCGCCGGCACCCTCGACCGCGACCAGACCCTGGCCCTGATGGCCCAGATGACGGTCCCGACCCTGGCCACCTGGTGCGCCGTCTACACCATCGCCGACCAGGCCTCCGAGCCCTACCTCTCCTACGTCCTGCACGAGGACGAGGACCTCATCGACGGCATCAAGTCCCTGCTGTCCAAGGTTCCCCCGCCCGATCCGGTCCCCACTCCGGGCGCCCGCGTCTGGACCGCCCCCGGCGAGGTGGCCCACCAGACGGCGCTGCGCACCTCCATGCGCAGCCTCGGCCTCGGCTCGGGCCCGCCCCACCAGGTCACGCCCGGCATCGGCCCCACCCTCGCCACCGCCGCCGCGGTCGGCGGCGAGACGGTTGTCCTCCCGCTGGTCGCCCGCAACCGCGTCATCGGCATGCTCACCCTCGGCAAGCCGACCGACGAGCGCTTCCGCCAGGAGATCCTCGAACTGGCGGAGGATCTGTCCCGCCGCGCCGCCCTGGCCTTGGACAACGCCCGCCTGTACTCGGAGCGCACGGCCATCAGCCAGGCCCTCCAGCGCAGCCTCCTGCCGCCCGGCCTCCCCCAGATCGACGGCGTCGAGGTCGAGGTCATCTACCGCGCCGCCGGCGAGGGCAACGAGGTCGGCGGCGACTTCTACGACCTCTTCCCCATCCGCGACGGCGCCTACGGCTTCGCCATCGGCGACGTCTGCGGTACGGGTCCGAACGCGGCGGCCGTCACGGGCCTGGCCCGCCACGCCCTGCGCCTCCTCGCCCGCGAGGGCCTCAGCGGCCCGGCGGTCCTGGAGCGTCTGAACTCCGCGATCCTCGACGAGGGCGCCCGCAGCCGCTTCCTGACCCTGCTGTACGGCGAACTGCGCCCCCAAGACGACGGAAGCGCGGAACTGAAGGTGGTCTGCGCCGGCCACCCCCTCCCGCTGCGCCTGCGCCAGGACGGCACGGTCGAGCCGGCCGCCGAGCCCCAGCCGCTCCTCGGCGTCATCGAGGACCTGGAGCTGTACGAGCAGACGGTCACCCTGGACCCGGGCGACGTCCTGCTCTGCGTCACGGACGGCGTCACCGAACGCCGCGAGGGGAGCCGCATGCTGGGCGACGACGGCCTCGCCGACGTCCTCACGACCTGCACGGGCCTGACGGCGGGCGCTGTGGCGGCCCGCATCATGCGCGCGGTGGAACGCTTCGCTTCGGACGCCCCGTCGGACGACATGGCCATCCTCACGATGCGCGTGCCGGAGCCCCACCAGGACTAGGACGCCGACACCGGTACGCGGCCGTCAGGCCGCCTGGTCCGCTTCGGCCGCACCGGGCACCACCGTGCCCGAGCCGGGAACCCCGCCGGCGACCCGTGCCCCCGGCTCGGGGAGCGGCCGGGGGGTCGTCCGTCCAGCGGGTCGACAGATCACGGGCCGAGGGACGTGCGTCCCGTCCGATGCCGGCGTTCATCCCTGTTCCGGCCACGAGCCGCCGGGGCCGCGAAGCGTTGTGCCTCGTCGAGCTGAGCCGCATGACGCCGTCGTGGTGCTTCGGAAGGGCTCCCGGCTGCGGCTTGAACAATCTTTGTCGCGCCCCCGGGGGCCAAGCACCGACACCGCGGACGCGGCTGGGCCGACCAGTCGTCAGGGCACGCGAAAGGCCCCGCCCATAGGGCGGGGCCTTTCTGTCCGGAGCCCCCAAACGGAATCGAACCGTTGACCTTCTCCTTACCATGGAGACGCTCTGCCGACTGAGCTATAGGGGCCTGTTGCCTTTTCGAGGTTTCCCTCGCGGTAACGAAATAGATCATACCCTGAACAGGGCCGTGCTCCCAAACACGACCGCGGCTCCGCCCTGCCGTTCAGGAAGCAGGCTCCAACAGCCCACCGAGCGCGTTGCACGCGGCCACGATCCGCTGCATGTCCCGCTTCGTCAAGGAGGCGTCCACCGGCAGCGCGAGCGTCTCGTCGGCGGCCCGCTCGGTCTCGGGCAGCGACACGCATCGCCAGAACTCGGGCAACCTGTGCACGGGTGTCTTCACCGGCACCCGGCATTCAACTCCCTTGGCCCGTACGGCCCGAGCAAAGGCGTCCCGGTCCGGCCGCCCGTTCCCCGGCACCCGCACCACGTACTGCTGGTAGGTGTGCCCGTCGCCCCCCTCAGGAGTGCGGACCCCCCGCAGTCTGGCGTCGAGGTAGCCCGCCCTCTGCCTGCGCTGCGCCACCTCGTCGCGCGGCGCCTGGTTCTCCCCGTGCTGCAACACCAACAGCCCATGCCGCTGCCCGATCCCATACAACAGTGCCATGTCGGCCTGCCGACCGAACCGATGTACGGCGACGACGGCCGCCGTCCGCGGCCCCGCGGCCGCTTCGACCGCGGCCGGCTCGAGACAGTAGGTCACCGGATCTATGTCCGCGAACACCGGCAGCGCACCGGCCTGGGCGACGGCTTGGGCTATTTCCACGTTCCCGAAGGCCGGCACGATGACCTCATCACCGACTCCGACACCGGCGGCCTTGAGCATTGCAGCAGTACCCATGCGGTGATGCTCGTCGCGCAACGTGAACTTCCGGTGACGCGCAGAAAAAAAGGGTTGGACCCGGAACTTACGTTCCGGGTCCAACCCTTATCAATAATTGTTCGGCGGCGTCCTACTCTCCCACAGGGTCCCCCCTGCAGTACCATCGGCGCTGTAGAGCTTAGCTTCCGGGTTCGGAATGTAACCGGGCGTTTCCCCTACGCTATAACCACCGAAACACTATGAAACAAACAACAACCAGCAAAATGGCCGTTCGTGGTTTCAGAACCAACACAGTGGACGCGAGCAACTGAGGACAAGCCCTCGGCCTATTAGTACCGGTCACCTCCACACCTCACGGTGCTTCCAGATCCGGCCTATCAACCCAGTCGTCTACTGGGAGCCTTACCCCATCAAGTGGGTGGGAGTCCTCATCTCGAAGCAGGCTTCCCGCTTAGATGCTTTCAGCGGTTATCCCTCCCGAACGTAGCCAACCAGCCATGCCCTTGGCAGAACAACTGGCACACCAGAGGTTCGTCCGTCCCGGTCCTCTCGTACTAGGGACAGCCCTTCTCAAGACTCCTACGCGCACAGCGGATAGGGACCGAACTGTCTCACGACGTTCTAAACCCAGCTCGCGTACCGCTTTAATGGGCGAACAGCCCAACCCTTGGGACCGACTCCAGCCCCAGGATGCGACGAGCCGACATCGAGGTGCCAAACCATCCCGTCGATATGGACTCTTGGGGAAGATCAGCCTGTTATCCCCGGGGTACCTTTTATCCGTTGAGCGACGGCGCTTCCACAAGCCACCGCCGGATCACTAGTCCCGACTTTCGTCCCTGCTCGACCCGTCGGTCTCACAGTCAAGCTCCCTTGTGCACTTACACTCAACACCTGATTACCAACCAGGCTGAGGGAACCTTTGGGCGCCTCCGTTACCCTTTAGGAGGCAACCGCCCCAGTTAAACTACCCATCAGACACTGTCCCTGATCCGGATCACGGACCCAGGTTAGACATCCAGCACGACCAGACTGGTATTTCAACGACGACTCCACCCCAACTGGCGTTGGAACTTCACAGTCTCCCAGCTATCCTACACAAGCCGAACCGAACACCAATATCAAACTGTAGTAAAGGTCCCGGGGTCTTTCCGTCCTGCTGCGCGAAACGAGCATCTTTACTCGTAGTGCAATTTCACCGGGCCTATGGTTGAGACAGTCGAGAAGTCGTTACGCCATTCGTGCAGGTCGGAACTTACCCGACAAGGAATTTCGCTACCTTAGGATGGTTATAGTTACCACCGCCGTTTACTGGCGCTTAAGTTCTCAGCTTCGCCTGGACGAATCCAAGCTAACCGGTCCCCTTAACGTTCCAGCACCGGGCAGGCGTCAGTCCGTATACATCGCCTTACGGCTTCGCACGGACCTGTGTTTTTAGTAAACAGTCGCTTCTCGCTGGTCTCTGCGGCCACACCCAGCTCCAGCAGCACGTGCCTTCACCAGACGTGGCCCCCCTTCTCCCGAAGTTACGGGGGCATTTTGCCGAGTTCCTTAACCATAGTTCACCCGAACGCCTCGGTATTCTCTACCTGACCACCTGAGTCGGTTTAGGGTACGGGCCGCCATGAAACTCGCTAGAGGCTTTTCTCGACAGCATAGGATCATCCACTTCACCACAATCGGCTCGGCATCAGGTCTCAGACTGTATGCCAGGCGGATTTACCTACCTGACGTCCTACACCCTTACCCCGGGACAACCACCGCCCGGGATGGACTACCTTCCTGCGTCACCCCATCACTCACCTACTAACCGCTTGGTCCGGCGGCTCCACCACTTTCCTTTCCCCGAAGGGTCCGGAACGGCTTCACGGCCTTAGCATCACGATGCTCGATGTTTGACGCTTCACAGCGGGTACCGGAATATCAACCGGTTATCCATCGACTACGCCTGTCGGCCTCGCCTTAGGTCCCGACTTACCCTGGGCAGATCAGCTTGACCCAGGAACCCTTAGTCAATCGGCGCACACGTTTCTCACGTGTGAATCGCTACTCATGCCTGCATTCTCACTCGTCAACCGTCCACAACTACCTTCCGGTGCTGCTTCACCCGGCAGACGACGCTCCCCTACCCATCACAGCAGGCGTTGGCCCGTATGCTGCAATGACACGACTTCGGCGGTACGCTTGAGCCCCGCTACATTGTCGGCGCGGAATCACTAGACCAGTGAGCTATTACGCACTCTTTCAAGGGTGGCTGCTTCTAAGCCAACCTCCTGGTTGTCTCTGCGACTCCACATCCTTTCCCACTTAGCGTACGCTTAGGGGCCTTAGTCGATGCTCTGGGCTGTTTCCCTCTCGACCATGGAGCTTATCCCCCACAGTCTCACTGCCGCGCTCTCACTTACCGGCATTCGGAGTTTGGCTAAGGTCAGTAACCCGGTAGGGCCCATCGCCTATCCAGTGCTCTACCTCCGGCAAGAAACACACGACGCTGCACCTAAATGCATTTCGGGGAGAACCAGCTATCACGGAGTTTGATTGGCCTTTCACCCCTAACCACAGGTCATCCCCCAGGTTTTCAACCCTGGTGGGTTCGGTCCTCCACGAAGTCTTACCTCCGCTTCAACCTGCCCATGGCTAGATCACTCCGCTTCGGGTCTTGAGCGTGCTACTCCACCGCCCTATTCGGACTCGCTTTCGCTACGGCTACCCCACCCGGGTTAACCTCGCAACACACCGCAAACTCGCAGGCTCATTCTTCAAAAGGCACGCAGTCACGAGACACCAGCAAGCTGATGTCCGACGCTCCCACGGCTTGTAGGCACACGGTTTCAGGTACTATTTCACTCCCCTCCCGGGGTACTTTTCACCATTCCCTCACGGTACTATCCGCTATCGGTCACCAGGGAATATTTAGGCTTAGCGGGTGGTCCCGCCAGATTCACACGGGATTTCTCGGGCCCCGTGCTACTTGGGTGTCTCTCAAACGAGCCGCTGACGTTTCGACTACGGGGGTCTTACCCTCTACGCCGGACCTTTCGCATGTCCTTCGCCTACATCAACGGTTTCTCACTCGTCTCACGGCCGGCAGACCGTGAAAGAGAGATCCCACAACCCCGCATACGCAACCCCTGCCGGGTCTCACACGCATACGGTTTGGCCTCATCCGGTTTCGCTCGCCACTACTCCCGGAATCACGGTTGTTTTCTCTTCCTGCGGGTACTGAGATGTTTCACTTCCCCGCGTTCCCTCCACACTGCCTATGTGTTCAGCAGCGGGTGACAGCCCATGACGACTGCCGGGTTTCCCCATTCGGACACCCCCGGATCAAAGCCTGGTTGACGACTCCCCGGGGCCTATCGCGGCCTCCCACGTCCTTCATCGGTTCCTGGTGCCAAGGCATCCACCGTGCGCCCTTAAAAACTTGGCCACAGATGCTCGCGTCCACTGTGCAGTTCTCAAACAACGACCAGCCACCCACCACCCCCGGACACAACCGGAGTTCACTGGGGCCGGCGACTGAAGGAAGATCATTCCCTCAGACACCCAACAGCGTGCCCGGCCAGACCCTGCCCGAAGATCATGCGTTCCACGCCCTTACGAGCAGTACTAACAGCCTCCGGCCCAGCATCGGACCGAGTAGTCAACGTTCCACCCATGAGCAACCAGTGCGAGACGTTCGCTCGCATGCTGGCCTCTGACCCGGACAAGTCCGAGTAAGAAGTGCTCCTTAGAAAGGAGGTGATCCAGCCGCACCTTCCGGTACGGCTACCTTGTTACGACTTCGTCCCAATCGCCAGTCCCACCTTCGACAGCTCCCTCCCACAAGGGGTTGGGCCACCGGCTTCGGGTGTTACCGACTTTCGTGACGTGACGGGCGGTGTGTACAAGGCCCGGGAACGTATTCACCGCAGCAATGCTGATCTGCGATTACTAGCGACTCCGACTTCATGGGGTCGAGTTGCAGACCCCAATCCGAACTGAGACCGGCTTTTTGAGATTCGCTCCACCTCACGGTATCGCAGCTCATTGTACCGGCCATTGTAGCACGTGTGCAGCCCAAGACATAAGGGGCATGATGACTTGACGTCGTCCCCACCTTCCTCCGAGTTGACCCCGGCGGTCTCCCGTGAGTCCCCAGCACCACAAGGGCCTGCTGGCAACACGGGACAAGGGTTGCGCTCGTTGCGGGACTTAACCCAACATCTCACGACACGAGCTGACGACAGCCATGCACCACCTGTACACCGACCACAAGGGGGACCCTGTCTCCAGGGTTTTCCGGTGTATGTCAAGCCTTGGTAAGGTTCTTCGCGTTGCGTCGAATTAAGCCACATGCTCCGCCGCTTGTGCGGGCCCCCGTCAATTCCTTTGAGTTTTAGCCTTGCGGCCGTACTCCCCAGGCGGGGCACTTAATGCGTTAGCTGCGGCACGGACGACGTGGAATGTCGCCCACACCTAGTGCCCACCGTTTACGGCGTGGACTACCAGGGTATCTAATCCTGTTCGCTCCCCACGCTTTCGCTCCTCAGCGTCAGTATCGGCCCAGAGATCCGCCTTCGCCACCGGTGTTCCTCCTGATATCTGCGCATTTCACCGCTACACCAGGAATTCCGATCTCCCCTACCGAACTCTAGCCTGCCCGTATCGACTGCAGACCCGGGGTTAAGCCCCGGGCTTTCACAACCGACGCGACAAGCCGCCTACGAGCTCTTTACGCCCAATAATTCCGGACAACGCTCGCGCCCTACGTATTACCGCGGCTGCTGGCACGTAGTTAGCCGGCGCTTCTTCTGCAGGTACCGTCACTTGCGCTTCTTCCCTGCTGAAAGAGGTTTACAACCCGAAGGCCGTCATCCCTCACGCGGCGTCGCTGCATCAGGCTTGCGCCCATTGTGCAATATTCCCCACTGCTGCCTCCCGTAGGAGTCTGGGCCGTGTCTCAGTCCCAGTGTGGCCGGTCGCCCTCTCAGGCCGGCTACCCGTCGTCGCCTTGGTGAGCCATTACCTCACCAACAAGCTGATAGGCCGCGGGCTCATCCTGCACCGCCGGAGCTTTCCAGCCTCACGGATGCCCGTGAAACTCGTATCCGGTATTAGACCCCGTTTCCAGGGCTTGTCCCAGAGTGCAGGGCAGATTGCCCACGTGTTACTCACCCGTTCGCCACTAATCCACCCCCGAAGGGGCTTCATCGTTCGACTTGCATGTGTTAAGCACGCCGCCAGCGTTCGTCCTGAGCCAGGATCAAACTCTCCGTGAATGCTTCCCCGTACTCGGGGCGACACACACGAGAGCGGTGCGAGAGGAGGAATAATCCCCCCGCACACAGCATCCTCGCTGTGATTTTTCAAAGGAACCTCGACCATCGGCAGAAAACCGACGGACGGGGCATCAACATATCTGGCGTTGACTTTTGGCACGCTGTTGAGTTCTCAAGGAACGGACGCTTCCTTCGTACTCACCCTCTCGGGCTTTCCTCCGGGCGCTTCCCTTCGGTGTCTCCGACTCTATCAGATCGTTTCCCGATCCGATTTCCTCGGTGCTTTCCAGGTTCCCGCTTCCGCGTTTCCCTTTCCGGCGATCCCGACTTTATCAGGGTTTCTGAGTCGGATTTCCCGCCCTCCGGGGCTCCGGATCACGTGAAGTGATCAGGTTTCCGTTCGGCGGGGTTGTAAACGTACTGGAGCGGGGCGCCCCGATGCAAATCGCGGCGTCCCGCTCCGGGTTCGTGCGGGTCAGGGCCCGACGGGTCGTCAGACCTCCACGACGACCGGGAGGATCATCGGTCTGCGCCGGTACGTGTCGGAGACCCACTTGCCCAGCGTCCTGCGGATGAGTTGCTGGAGCTGGTGGGGCTCGACGACGCCGTCCTGGGCGGAGCGCTCCAGGGCTTCCGTGATCTTGGGAATCACGTCGCCGAAGGCCGAGTCCTCGATGCCCGAGCCGCGGGCCTGGATGTGCGGGCCACCAGTGATCTTGCCGGTGGACGCGTCCATGACGACGAAGACCGAGATGATGCCCTCGTCGCCGAGGATCCTGCGGTCCTTGAGGGCGGGCTCGCCGACGTCGCCGACCGAGAGGCCGTCGACGTACACGTAGCCGGCCTGGACCTTGCCGGAGATCTTCGCCTTGCCCTCGATCAGGTCGACGGCCACGCCGTCCTCGGCGATGACGATGCGGTCGTGCGGGACGCCGGTCATGGCGCCCAGTTCCGCGTTGGCACGCAGGTGACGCCACTCGCCGTGGACCGGCATCAGGTTCTTCGGGCGGCAGATGTTGTAGAAGTACAGCAGCTCGCCGGCCGAGGCATGGCCCGAGACGTGGACCTTGGCGTTGCCCTTGTGGACGACGTTGGCGCCCCACCGGGTCAGACCGTTGATCACGCGGTAGACCGCGTTCTCGTTGCCGGGGATGAGCGAGGACGCCAGGATCACCGTGTCGCCCTCGACGATGCGGATCTGGTGGTCCCGGTTGGCCATGCGGGACAGGGCCGCCATCGGTTCGCCCTGGGAGCCCGTGCAGACGAGGACCACCTCGTGGTCCGGGAGGTCGTCGAGGGTCTTGACGTCCACGACCAGGCCCGGAGGCACCTTCAGGTAGCCCAAATCACGGGCGATGCCCATGTTGCGGACCATGGAGCGGCCGACGAAGGCGACGCGGCGGCCGTACTCGTGCGCCGCGTCCAGGATCTGCTGGATGCGGTGGACGTGGCTGGCGAAGCTCGCCACGATGATCCGCTTGCGGGCTCCGGCGAAGACCTGGCGCAGGACGCCCGAGATGTCCCGCTCGTGCGGCGTGAAGCCGGGGACCTCGGCGTTCGTGGAGTCCGAGAGGAGAAGGTCGATGCCCTCCTCGCTCAGACGCGCGAAGGCGTGCAGGTCCGTGAGGCGGTTGTCCAGCGGGAGCTGGTCCATCTTGAAGTCGCCGGTGTGGACCGCCATGCCCGCGGGGGTGCGGATGGCGACGGCCAGCGCGTCGGGGATGGAGTGGTTGACCGCGATGAATTCGCAGTCGAAGGGGCCGATGCGCTCACGGTTGCCCTCCTCCACCTGCAGCGTGTACGGGCGGATGCGGTGCTCCTGGAGCTTGGCCTCGATGAGGGCGAGGGTCAGCTTGGAGCCGATCAGCGGGATGTCCGGCTTCTCGCGCAGGAGGTAGGGAACGCCGCCGATGTGGTCCTCGTGGCCATGTGTGAGGACGATGCCCTCGATGTCGTCGAGGCGGTCCCGGATGGACGAGAAGTCCGGGAGGATCAGGTCGATTCCGGGCTGCTCCTCCTCGGGGAAGAGCACTCCGCAGTCGACGATCAGCAGGCGGCCGCCGTACTCGAAGACGGTCATGTTCCGGCCGATCTCACCGAGACCGCCGAGCGGGGTGACCCGCAGGCCGCCGGCGGGAAGCGGCGGGGGCGGGCCCAGTTCGGGATGCGGATGACTCAAAAGACTCTCCTCACCACGCGCGCCACGTACCGGTGTGGCACGTGGCGCGCGTGACGTTTCGTGCAGAAGCAGTTGTCGTGGACGGGTGCAGGCACCGGTGGCCTGCCTATTCAGTTGTGGGGTCCAGTCGCGCGCGGGTGGTGCGCGGTCTTGCGAAGTCTGCTGGTCAGAGCTCTACCCCGCCGGCGGCAAGATCGATCTTGAGCTGCTCGGTCTCCTCCGGGCCGAGCTCCACCATGGGCGGGCGCAGCGGGCCGGCGGGCAGGCCCCGCAGCGCGAGCGCCGCCTTGGTGGTCATGACGCCCTGGGTGCGGAACATGCCGGTGAAGACGGGGAGCAGCCTCTGGTGGATCTCCAGGGCCTTCTGCACGTCGCCGGCGACGTACGCGTCGACCATGGAGCGCAGCTCGGGGGTGACCACGTGGCCGACGACCGAGACGAAGCCGACGGCGCCGACGGAGAGCAGCGGCAGGTTCAGCATGTCGTCGCCGGAGTACCAGGCGAGGCCGGAGCGCGCGATGGCCCAGCTCGCGCGGCCCAGGTCGCCCTTGGCGTCCTTGTTGGCGACGATCCGCGGGTGCTCCGCGAGGCGGACGATCGTCTCCGTGTTGATCGGGACGCCGCTGCGGCCGGGGATGTCGTACAGCATGACCGGCAGCCCGGTGGCGTCGGCGACGGCCTTGAAGTGCCGGTACAGGCCCTCCTGCGGGGGCTTGTTGTAGTACGGGGTGACCACGAGCAGGCCGTGGGCGCCGGTCTTCTCGGCGGCGCGGGCCAGCTCGACGCTGTGGTGGGTGTCGTTGGTGCCGACGCCGGCGACGACGTGGGCGCGGTCGCCGACCGCCTCCAGGACGGCTCGTACCAGGTCCGATTTCTCCGCGTCGCTGGTGGTGGGGGACTCGCCGGTGGTGCCGTTGACGACCAGGCCGTCGTTGCCTGCGTCCACCAGGTGGGCGGCGAGCCGCTGCGCGCCGTCGAGGTCGAGTGCGCCGTCCGCCGTGAAGGGCGTGACCATGGCGGTGAGGACCCGCCCGAAGGGGGTCTGCGGAGTCGAGGTCGGAGCCATGGTTACACGCTACTCGTTGCACGGGGTGGGGTCTGCCCGAGGGGCGGGCGACAAGTCGCGACAAAGGTGGAGCCCGGCACTGCCTGCTCGGGGGTTCAAGCAGTGCCGGGTCCGTTCGATCAGGCTAGATGAACTTCGTGAAATGCCGCAATACGGACACTTCGCGAGGCTGACGCGCACATCCGTCCCGGACCGGGGAGCGGATGCCTCACGGGGCCACGCGGCCGTTGGCGTTGAAGGCGGCGTACGTGAGCGGCATGAGCTTGGCCCACTCCGCCTCCATCTTCTCCCCGACCATCTCGATCTCCCGCTGCGGGAAGGAAGGGACCTTCGCCAGCTCGTGCTGGGTGCGCAGGCCGAGGAAGTGCATGAGCGAGCGGGCGTTGCAGGTGGCGTACATCGACGAGTACAGGCCGACCGGGAGCACCGAGCGGGCGACCTCGCGGGCGACACCGGCGGCGAGCATCTCCCGGTAGGTCCGGTAGGCCTGGCGGTAGGAGTCCTCCATGGCGCGCCCCACGAGCTCGTGCTGGGCCGGGGTGCCCTCGACGAAGACGTACTTGCCCGGCCGTCCCTGCTGGACCAGCTTGCGGGAGTCGTCCGGCACGTAGAAGACCGGCTGGAGCTCGCGGTAGCGGCCGGACTCCTCGTTGTACGACCAGCCCACGCGGTGCCGCATGAACTCGCGGAAGACGAAGATCGGCGCATTGATGAAGAAGGTCATCGAGTTGTGCTCGAAGGGGCTGCCGTGCCGGTCCCGCATCAGGAAGTTGATCAGCCCCTTGGAACGCTCCGGGTCCTTGTCCAGCTCGTCGAGGGACTGCTCGCCGACGGTCGAGACACGGGCCGCGAACAGCACGTCGGCATCGGCCGCGCTGTGCTTCACGAGCTCCACGGTGACGTCGCTGCGGAGATCGATCTTGAAGTCGTCGTCAGGGGTTTCGGTCACGGTTCGGAGGGCCTTCCCATCTCGTCTCTTGGCGCAGCCACTCTACGGCCCGCCAAACGGGGCGTTCGACGCCGTGCCGCGATGAAGTCGACGAAACCGGGCACCTGCGGGGGGAATCGTTCGTCTGTACCGGTAGTACCGCCGAAAGCAGTGGTCCGTTCCCCGAAAGGAGATGCAGTCCTGATGTTCCGCCGGCGCGAGCCCGTCCCCTTCGCCTTCCTCGCCGAGGCCGACAGGTTCCGCAGCAATGTCACTCCCCCGCCCCCCGAGCCGGTGTCCTTCGGCCAGCTGGCCGGACGCTGGCTGCTGGGCCTGACCATCGTCGCCGCCCTCGTGGGCTCCCTGGTCATCGGGATGCCCGCCCTGTCACTCGACCCTTCCTCGTCCCAGACCCAGCAGTCGCAGGCGTCCGACGGCCGCTGAGGGTCACCGCGCCGGTCCTGACTCCATCCGGACCCCCGGGAGTGGTGACCTGGAACACAGGCCGATAACCTCACCGGGCACAGCCCACGCCACGCCTTGGACGAGTGAGGACCCGCCGTGCCCCTGCCCTTCCTGACGGCCGACCGTGCCTTCGAGGCGGCCGACGACGCAGCGCTGCCGCATCACGACCGCGATCGCTGGCGCCGGCCCTACCGTCCGGGCCCGTGGCGCGTGGGGGCGGCGGCGTTCATGCTGCTGCTCGCCTCGCTCGTGCTGTTCGCGGCGGTGGTCATCGCCGCGACGGCCGCGCCCGCGTCCGCCGGTGCGGCCCTCGGTGCCGCGGCGGCCGTCATCGTCTGCGCGCTGCGGCTGCTGCGGATGGGCGTGTGGGTGAGCGCGCGGGGGCTGCGGCACGTGGCCTTCCTCAGTACGCGTACGGCGCCCTGGGGACAGGTCTCGCAGGTGCGGACGGTGCAGCAGCCGGTGCGCTGGCTGGGGCTGCCGCGCACGGTGCAGGGCCAGGCCCTGGTCCTGCTGCGGCGGGAGCGGGCGGCCGGTGACGCGTCGCCGCTGCTGACGACGCACAACGCGGACTTCCTCGCCCGGCCGGAGGCCTTCGACCGGGCCGCGGACTCCGTGGAGGCGTGGGCGTACGAGTACCGGCGCGGCTGAGATCACCGCGCACATGGGTGGGGCCGGACCGTATGCGGTCCGGCCCCACCCATGTGCGCGGGCGCGCGGTCAGACGGCCTCGGTCCGCCTGCCGTCGTGCAGGGCGATCGCCCGCTGCATCGCCTTGCGGGCGCGCGGGGTGTCCCGGGCGTCGTGGTAGGCGACGGCGAGGCGGAACCAGGTGCGCCAGTCGTCGGGCGCCGCCTCCGTCTCGGCCTTGCGCCGGGCGAAGACCTCGTCGGCCGAGTCGCGGTCGATCCGGCCGCCGGGGGTGCGCCTCAGCTCGTCGACGGGCAGGCCGCCCTCGGCGTCGAGTTCGGCGGCGAGCTGGTTGGCCCTGCGGACGAACTGGGTGTTCTTCCACAGGAACCACAGGCCGATCACCGGCAGGACCAGCACCGCGACACCGAAGGTCACGGTGAGGAGCGTGCCGGTCTGGATGAGCAGCACCCCGCGGCTGCCGACCAGGACGAAGTAGAAGACCAGGACGGCGGCGGTGAGGGCGTAGGAGAGCTTGGCGCGCATGACGTCAGGCTCGGTCCAGGTCCAGGAAGTGTTCCAGGCCGAAGGTCAGACCCGGAGTCGTCACCACGCGGCGCGCGCCCAGCAGGATGCCCGGCATGAAGCTGCTGTGGTGCAGGGAGTCGTGGCGGACGGTGAGGGTCTCCCCCTCACCGCCGAGCAGGACCTCCTGGTGGGCGAGGAGGCCGCGCAGGCGGACCGCGTGCACCGGGACGCCGTCGACGTCCGCGCCGCGGGCGCCGTCCAGCGCGGTGACCGTGGCGTCCGGGGCGGGGGCGCTGCCCGCCTGGCGGCGGGCCTCGGCGATGAGCTGGGCGGTGCGCGTGGCGGTGCCGGACGGGGCGTCGACCTTGTTGGGGTGGTGCAGTTCGACGACTTCGACGGACTCGAAGTACGGGGCGGCGATCTGCGCGAACTTCATGGTCAGCACGGCCCCGATGGAGAAGTTCGGCGCGATGAGCACGCCGACTTCGGGGGACCGGGCCAGCCAGCCCTTCAGCTGCCCGAGGCGCTCGTCGGTCCAGCCCGTCGTACCGACGACGGCGTGGATGCCGTGGCGTACGCAGAAGTCGAGGTTGCCCATGACCGAGGCGGGGGTGGTCAGCTCGACGGCGACCTGGGCGCCCGTCTCGACCAGCGTCTCCAGCTTGTCGTCGCGGCCGAGGGCGGCGACCAGTTCCATGTCCTCGGCGGCCCCGACCGCCCGGACCGCCTCGGATCCGATCCGGCCCTTGGCGCCGAGGACCGCCACGCGCAGCTTGCTCATGTTCTGTTTCCTTAACCGAAGGGTTTCCGGCCTGAGGGGATCAGGCGACGGCGTCGTGCAGCCGGTCGGCCTGCTTGTCCTTCAGCGGGCCGATGACCGACAGCGAGGGCCGGCGTCCCAGGACGTCGCGGGCGACCTCCCGGACGTCGTCCGGGGTGACGGAGGCTATCCGGGCCAGCATGTCGTCGACGGACATCTGCTCGCCCCAGCACAGCTCGCTCTTGCCGATACGGTTCATCAGCGCACCGGTGTCCTCCAGGCCGAGGACGGTGGAGCCCCGGAGCTGGCCGACGGCCCGGCCGATCTCGTCGTCGGACAGACCGTGCTCGGCGACGTGGTCGAGCTCGTCGCGGCAGATCTTCAGCACGTCGTGCACCTGGGAGGGGCGGCAGCCCGCGTACACGCCGAACAGGCCGCAGTCGGCGAAGCCCGAGGTGTACGAGTACACGCTGTAGGCCAGGCCGCGCTTCTCGCGGACCTCCTGGAAGAGGCGCGAGGACATGCCGCCGCCCAGGGCGGTGTTGAGGACGCCCATGGCCCAGCGGCGCTCGTCGGTGCGGGCCAGGCCCGGCATGCCGAGCACGACGTGGGCCTGCTCGGTCCTGCGGCCGATCAGCTCGACGCGGCCGGCGGTGCGGATGGTGCGCCGGCCGCCGCGCGGGGCGATGGGCCGGGCGCCCGGGTCCTTGAGGGCGCCGGCCTTCTCGAAGGCGGCGCGGACCTGGCGTACGACCTTGTCGTGGTCGACGTTGCCGGCGCACGCGACCACGAGGTGGGTCGGGTCGTAGTGCCTCTTGTAGAAGCGGCGGATGCGGTCGGCGGTCAGGGCGTTGACCGTGTCGACCGTGCCGAGGACCGGGCGGCCGAGGGGGGTGTCGCCGAACATCGTGTGCGCGAACAGGTCGTGCACGCAGTCGCCCGGGTCGTCCTCGGTCATCGCGATCTCTTCGAGGATGGCGCCGCGCTCGACGTCGACGTCCTCTTCGAGGATGAGGGAGCCGGTCAGCATGTCGCAGACCACGTCGATGGCGAGCGGCAGGTCGGTGTCGAGCACGCGCGCGTAGTAGCACGTGTACTCCTTCGCCGTGAACGCGTTCATCTCGCCGCCGACCGCGTCGAGGGCGGAGGAGATGTCGAGGGCGGACCTGCGGGACGTGCCCTTGAAGAGCAGGTGCTCCAGGTAGTGCGTGGCGCCGTTGAGCGCCGGGGTCTCGTCGCGGGAGCCGACGTGCGCCCAGATGCCGAAGGTGGCGGAGCGGACGGAGGGCAGGGTCTCGGTGACGATGCGCAGGCCGCCGGGGAGGGTGGTCTTGCGGACGGTACCGATGCCGTTCTCGCCCTGGATGAGGGTTTGGGTACGGGCGACGGCCCGCGCCTCCGAGGAGGTGCGGGCCGTCGCCTTGGAGCCGGGGGACGTCACTGGTCGGCGTCGTCCTTCTTCGTGTCGTCGGTGGACTCCTCGCCCTCGATCACGGGGATGAGGGAGAGCTTGCCGCGGGAGTCGATCTCGGCGATCTCGACCTGGACCTTGTGGCCCACACCGAGGACGTCCTCGACGTTCTCCACGCGCTTGCCGCCGGCCAGCTTGCGGATCTGCGAGATGTGCAGCAGGCCGTCCTTGCCGGGCAGCAGGGAGACGAACGCGCCGAAGGTGGTCGTCTTGACGACCGTACCGAGGTAGCGCTCGCCGACCTCCGGCATCGTCGGGTTGGCGATGCCGTTGATCGTGGCGCGGGCGGCCTCGGCGGAGGGGCCGTCGGCGGCACCGATGTAGATCGTGCCGTCGTCCTCGATGGTGATCTCGGCGCCGGTGTCCTCCTGGATCTGGTTGATCATCTTGCCCTTGGGGCCGATGACCTCACCGATCTTGTCGACCGGGATCTTGACGGTGATGATCCGCGGGGCGTGCGGGGACATCTCGTCGGGCCGGTCGATGGCCTCCATCATCACGTCGAGGATGTGGAGGCGGGCGTCGCGGGCCTGCTTGAGGGCCGCGGCCAGGACGGAGGCGGGGATGCCGTCCAGCTTGGTGTCGAGCTGGAGGGCGGTCACGAACTCCTTGGTGCCGGCGACCTTGAAGTCCATGTCGCCGAAGGCGTCCTCCGCACCGAGGATGTCGGTGAGGGTGACGTAGTGCGTCTCGCCCTCGATCTCCTGGGAGATCAGGCCCATGGCGATACCGGCGACCGGGGCCTTCAGCGGCACACCGGCGTTCAGCAGCGACATGGTGGAGGCGCAGACCGAGCCCATGGACGTCGAGCCGTTGGAGCCGAGGGCCTCGGAGACCTGACGGATCGCGTAGGGGAACTCCTCGCGCGTCGGCAGGACCGGGATCAGGGCGCGCTCGGCGAGGGCGCCGTGGCCGATCTCGCGGCGCTTGGGGGAGCCGACGCGGCCGGTCTCGCCGGTGGAGTACGGCGGGAAGTTGTAGTTGTGCATGTAACGCTTGCGCGTCACCGGCGACAGGGTGTCGAGCTGCTGCTCCATGCGGAGCATGTTCAGGGTGGTGACGCCCAGGATCTGGGTCTCACCGCGCTCGAACAGGGCCGAACCGTGGACCCGCGGGATCGCCTCGACCTCGGCGGCCAGGGTGCGGATGTCGGTGAGGCCGCGGCCGTCGATCCGCTTCTTCTCCTTGATCACGCGCTCGCGGACCAGCTGCTTGGTCAGCGAGCGGTAGGCGGCGGAGATCTCCTTCTCGCGGCCCTCGAACTCCGGCAGGAGCTTCTCGGCGGCGAGCTGCTTGACGCGGTCCAGCTCGGCCTCGCGCTCCTGCTTGCCGGCGATGGTGAGCGCCTGCGCGAGCTCGGGCTTGACGGCGGCGGTCAGCGCCTCGAAGACGTCGTCCTGGTAGTCCAGGAAGATCGGGAACTCGGCGGTCGGCTTGGCGGCCTTGGACGCCAGGTCCGACTGGGCCCGGCACAGGACCTTGATGAAGGGCTTCGCGGCCTCCAGACCGGCGGCGACGACCTCCTCGGTGGGCGCCTCGGCGCCGTTCTCGACCAGCTTGATGGTCTTCTCGGTGGCCTCGGCCTCGACCATCATGATCGCGACGTCGCCGTCCTCCAGGACGCGGCCCGCGACGACCATGTCGAAGACGGCGTCCTCGAGCTCGGTGTGGGTCGGGAAGGCCACCCACTGGCCGCGGATCAGCGCGACGCGGACGCCGCCGATCGGGCCGGAGAAGGGCAGGCCGGCCAGCTGCGTGGACGCGGACGCGGCGTTGATCGCGACGACGTCGTACAGGTGGTCGGGGTTGAGCGCCATGATGGTGGCGACGACCTGGATCTCGTTGCGCAGGCCCTTCTTGAAGGACGGGCGCAGCGGGCGGTCGATGAGGCGGCAGGTGAGGATCGCGTCCTCGGAGGGCCGGCCCTCACGGCGGAAGAAGCTGCCGGGGATCTTGCCGGCGGCGTACATCCGCTCCTCGACGTCCACCGTCAGCGGGAAGAAGTCGAGCTGGTCCTTGGGCTGCTTGGAGGCGGTGGTGGCCGACAGCACCATGGTGTCGTCGTCCAGGTACGCCACGGCGGAACCGGCGGCCTGCTTGGCCAGGCGGCCCGTCTCGAAGCGGATGGTGCGGGTGCCGAAGGCGCCGTTGTCGATGACGGCCTCGGCGTAGTGGGTCTCGTTCTCCACCAGCGTTTTCTCCGTTACTTGTCGTCTTTCGTCCCTCCTCGCCCGTGTGGCGGGGGGACGGGGCGGAGAAGCGCGCCGTCCGGTTGCGGGCCGGTCTTCGATCGAAGCACCCGGGGGGTTCGTCCCCCCGGGGGCCACTACCGAGGACCGGCGGCGGCGTGGTGCGCTCCTCCTCGTTCGGTTCGTTCGGTTGCGTGTGAGGACCGGCTACCCATCCGGGCGGGTCTTCTCACGTCGTGTCGTGGCGATGAGCGTGCGACCGCACGGCGTGCGCCGTGCTGTCGCACATGGTGCTACCACACTACAAAGCGGCGGTGACACCGCGCACGTACAGCAAAGGGAGCGGCCCCCGAACGATGGGAACCGCTCCCTCCACGGCGTCTTACTTGGCGCCCGCCGCACCGCGGCGGATGCCGAGGCGGTCGACCAGCGCACGGAAGCGCTGGATGTCCTTCTTGGCGAGGTACTGCAGCAGGCGGCGACGCTGACCGACCAGGATCAGCAGACCACGGCGGGAGTGGTGGTCGTGCTTGTGGGTCTTGAGGTGCTCGGTCAGGTCGGAGATCCGGCGGGACAGCAGAGCGACCTGGACCTCGGGGGAGCCGGTGTCACCCTCCTTGGTACCGAACTCGGCGATGATCTGCTTCTTCGTAGCGGCGTCGAGCGACACGCGTACTCCTCATAGTCTGTGAGTGGCCACCGAGTGCCCCCGGTCTTCTTCTCGGGGGGACTTCCGCGACTCGGACGGCGGGATCCGCTGGGCGCGTCCTCCAGAACCTGGCGCAGGGCCTGCGGCTCCGGGGGTGCGTACACATACGGTCGTCACTCAGGGTACCAGCCCGGAGGTGGCAGGATTTCCGCCGTGCCCCGGCGTCCGGCGAGTGGACCTCAGAGGCCACCGCGGACTTTGCCGTAGATGTCGAGGACGGCCAGGCAGATCGGGACCAGGGAGAGCAGCACCAGCGAGTCCGCGAGGTCCAGCATGCGCCCCCAGAAGGGAGAGAGACCCTTCTGGGGCACGATCAGGGCGATCGCGATCAGGAGCAGCACGCCGGCCGCGACCGAGGCGCCGAGCCACAGGGTCCGCACGTCGACCGGCCCGGAGTTCCCCTTGAGCAGTTCCATGACAATGTCGGCCGGGGGTGAGATCGCAAGGCCGAGGACCAGCAGTCCGAGCGTGACGACACCGGCCACGAACAGGCAGGTGACCTGAGCGGTGTAGCGGAACAGGCGAGCCCTCAGCATCGCGGCGAGGCCAGTGCACAGGGCGAGCAGTTGCGCCCAGCCGCTGTCGCTGAAGCCGAGCACCGCACCACCGGCGCCGATGATGACGGCGGCGCAGCCGCCGACCAGTCCGAGCAGCAGTTCATGGCCCCGGCTGGTCTGGGCGACGATGCGCTGGACGTCGACGGCCTCAAGGTCGCCGTCGCGGCCCTCGCGTCGAGCCCTGGCCAGGTCCTCCGGGTTACGGAAGCCGATCGGCAGTTTGGCGAAGCGGGCCGACCAGCCTGGCAGGAAGCCGACGACCGCGAGCGCGACGACCGAGGTGCCGGCGGCGATCTCCTGCGGTTCCGCCTCGGTGAGCACGCCGCAGAACGCGGCGAGCGTGCCGATCACGGAGGCCAGTGCCGCGGCCACGAAGGGGGCGTCTCCCTGCGGCAGCAACATGATCAACACGACGGAGAACAGCAGGACAGCGACGCAGCCGACGAGGAACTGGAGCCTTCCGGGGCCTTCACCGGCGTCTTGGGGGATGACGCCGGAGCCCGCGATGAGCGCGTGCGGCAGCGCCGAGATGCCGAGCGCGACGGCGGAGCCGCGATCGTCGTACACCCGGGCCCGCACTCCGGCCAGTGCCGTCAGGGCGAGTGCCGTCACTCCGGCGAGGATGCCCTGGAGGCCGTTCATGTCGTGCCGGACCGGGTCCGCGAACCAGAAAACGAAGCCGAGCATGACCAGCAGCAACGCGCCGGAGATGAGGCCGGCCACGCGCATCAGATTGTCATTCCAACTGCGGATGTCCTGCTTGACCGCAGCGGCGATCGCGTCGACCACGTCGTCATGCACGGCTGGCGGCAGGGAATCCGCGAAGGTCCGCAGAAGCAGCACCTCACCGTCTCTGACCCGGTGCTCGAGCAACGAACGGCTCGCGTCGAGCACTTGACCCTCACGGCTCACAAGGTGGTAGCCAGCGGGGCTGGTGTCCGACTGGACCAGGCCCGAGAGCCTGATGATCTCAGGAAAGAGGTCCTGGATCGGCAGGTCCTCGGGCAGCGCGACATCGACACGGCTGTCCGGTGCTGCGATGGTGATTCGGCAGAAACCTGTCGAAGTCCCCGTGCTCACCTGGTGTTCCCCCTGCTAGACAAGGCTGCTTCACGCCGTTCGCTACGACGTGGAGCGCCACCCTATCCGTTACCGCGCAAAACACAGGGCCTGCCTCCCTCAATTCTCTCCGTATCCCTCGGCATCTCCATCCTCCTGGCTCTCCCCCGCACTGGGCGCATCAGTAGGATCGACGCTTACGCGGACGACGCCTACGCGAACGGGAAGCACGTCGCGGTACACGGGGGCGTCGGTGCCAGGACGTATCAATCACGAAGGATGAGTGCATCGGTGAGCGTCGTCATCATCAAACGGCCGCCGCGGATACCGCCTCCGGTCGTACCGGACGGCGAGGTCAAGCTGGAGACGCCCCCCGAGATCCCTCGTGAGGGCGACGAGAGCATGCTGATGAACCTGCTCCCGATGATGGGCATGCTGGGTTCCGTCGGCTTCTTCTTCATGCCCAACTTGCCGCCCTACATGCGGGTGGTCGGTGGGCTGATGCTGGCCTCGACCGTGGCCATGGCCATCGCCCAGTTCGCCAAGTCCCGGCAGGGCGGCGGTGCCGGGATGGCTCAGGACCGGCGCGACTACTTCCGTTATCTGGAGCAGGTCCGCAAGGACGTGCGCAAGACGGCGGAACTGCAGCGGCGCAGCCAGCTCTTCCAGCACCCCGACCCGGATCAGCTGTGGGCGGTGGCGGCCGACGGCAAGCGCCTGTGGGAGCGGCGCCCGACCGACGCGGACTTCGCCTCCGTGCGGATCGGCCTCGGCACCCAGCAGCTGAACACTCCGCTGGTCGCCCCGGTGACGGCTCCCAAGGACGAGCTGGAGCCGCTGACCGCAGCGGCCATGAAGGCCTTCCTCGACGCACACGGCAGTCTGACTGACCTGCCCGTCTCCGTCTCGTTGCGCGCCTTTTACCACGTCACGATCTGCGGGGACACGGACACGGTCTACGGCAACGCCCGTGCGGCTCTGGCTCAACTGGTGACGCTGCATTCGCCAGAAGATCTACTGGTCGCCGTGGTGGCGCACCCGTCCGCGGCGGCAGAGTGGGACTGGATCAAGTGGTTGCCACACAGCCAGCACCCGAAGGCCAAGGACGGAGCCGGCTCAGCCCGGCTCCTCTTCGACGACCTCGGAGAGCTGGAAGAGGCGCTGGCGGACCAGCTGGACGACAGACCGCGCTGGAACCGTGAGGCCAACCCGGTCTACGACCAGCCGCACCTGATCGTGGTGCTGGACGGCGGCACCGTGCCACCGGACTCCGAACTCGCCAGCGCCGAAGGGCTCCAGGGCGTCACCTTTCTGGAGATCGCCCCGGGCGATCTGGAGGAGGAGCTGCGCGCCGGCCTGACGGCCTATGTGAAGCCGGACCGAATGCAGTTGTTCGTCGGCCACGAGTCCGCGTACAGCGGCAAGCCCGATGTGCTGAACCAGGCGCAGGCCGAGTCGCTGGCGCGTCAACTCGCACCCTTCCGGGTCGGCTCCGCGGAGGAGGGCGAACCCCTCCTGTCCAACCTGGACTTCACTGACCTGATGGGCATCGGAGACGCGGGGTCCGTCGACGTCTCCCGCACCTGGCGTCCGCGCACATTGCACGAGCGACTGCGGGTGCCGATTGGTGTCGGCGAGAACGGCGAGCCGGTCATGCTCGACCTCAAGGAGGCCTCTCAGGAGGGCATGGGCCCGCACGGCCTGTGCGTCGGCGCAACCGGCTCCGGCAAGTCCGAGCTGCTGCGCACCCTGGTGCTCGGTCTCGCGGTCACCCACTCCTCGGAGACGCTGAACTTCATCCTCGCGGACTTCAAGGGCGGTGCGACCTTCGCGGGCATGGCGGACATGCCACACACCGCGGCCGTCATCACCAACCTCGCAAACGACCTCACCCTCGTCGACCGTATGCGGGACGCGATCACGGGTGAGATGCAGCGCCGCCAGGAACTGCTGCGCACCGCGGGCAACTACGCCAACCTGCACGACTACGAGAAGGCCCGGGCCGCGGGCGCCGCGCTGGAACCGATGGCGTCGTTGGTGATCGTGCTCGACGAGTTCTCCGAGCTGCTCACCGCCAAACCGGACTTCATCGACATGTTCATCCAGATCGGCCGTATTGGCCGTTCGCTGGGTGTGCACCTGCTGCTGGCGTCGCAGCGTCTGGAGGAAGGCAAGCTGCGCGGCTTGGACACCTACCTGTCGTACCGGATCGGTCTGCGGACCTTCTCCGCCGCCGAGTCCCGTACGGCGATCGGCGTCCCCGACGCCTTCCACCTGCCGTCGATCCCCGGTTCCGGTTACCTGCGGTACGACACCGACACCATGGTCCGCTTCAAGGCGGCGTACGTGTCGGGGCCGTACCACGGCGAGGGTCCATCTCGCGTGAATCGCTCCACTCAGTTGCGTCCCGCGCTGTTCACGGCGGAGTACGTGGCGCTGCCCCCGCAGCCGGTCGTCCCGGAGCCGGAGACCGACAACCGTGTGGACGATGCTCTCGCCGACACCGTTCTGGACGTCATCGTCAGCCGGATGGTCAACCAGGGGCCGCCCGCCCACCAGGTGTGGCTGCCCCCGCTCGACGAGGCTCCTTCGCTGGAGCAGCTCCTGCCCCAGCTCGCCGTCACCTCCGAGCGTGGCCTGACCGCGCCCGAGTACACGGCGCTCGGCCGGCTCAACGTGCCGGTCGGCCTGGTGGACAAGCCGTTCGAGCAGCGGCGTGACGTGCTGTACCGGGACTTCTCGGGCGGTGCGGGCCACGGCCTGTTCGTCGGCGGTCCGCAGTCGGGCAAGTCGACCCTGCTGCGCACGCTCATCTCGTCGTTCGCACTGACCCACACTCCGTCCGAGGTGCAGTTCTACTGTCTGGACTTCGGCGGTGGCGGTCTGATCACGATGGAGGAGCTGGCGCACGTCGGCGGGGTCGCCAACCGGCTCGACGCCGAGAAGGTACGCCGTACGGTCAGCGAGGTCGCGGGCATCCTCGACGCCCGCGAGGAGTACTTCCGCGCCCACAACATCGATTCTGTCCAGACCTATCGGCAGCGCAGGGCCGCGGGGCATCTGCCCGACCAGCCCTGGGGTGACGTCTTCCTCGTCATCGACGGCTGGGCCACCTTCAAGACGGACTACGAGATGCTCGAAGCGACCGTCACCGACATCGCGACCCGCGGTCTCGGTTTCGGTGTGCACGTGATCCTGACCGCGAGCCGGTACACCGAGGTGCGGCCCGCACTCAAGGACATGCTCCAGAACCGCATCGAGCTGCGACTCGGCGACCCGACCGAGTCGGAGATCGACCGCAAGGTCGCGCAGAACGTACCCGCCACCATGCCGGGCCGCGGCCTGACCCCGGACAAGCTGCACTTCATGACGGCACTGCCGCGAGTCGACGGCTCGTCGGCGACGGAGGACCTGGCGGAGGCGACGTCGATCCTCGTCCGGGGCATCAATGACAACTGGCAGGGCAACCATGCTCCGGCCGTACGGCTGCTGCCCACCATGCTGTCGGCGGACCGGCTGCCCAAGGGGTTCGAGCATCCGGACCGCGGTATCGCCATCGGCATCGACGAGTCGGCACTGGCCCCGGTCTTCGTCGACTTCGAGACGGACCCGCACTTCATCATCTTCGGTGAGAGCGAGTCCGGTAAGTCCGCGATGCTGCGCCTGCTCATCAAGCAGATCACCGAGCGCTACACGCCGGATCAGGCGAAGATCGTCATGGGTGACTATCGGCGTGCCCACCTGGAGGGCGTGCCCGAGTCGCACCTGTCGCGTTACTGCCCGTCGGCGCCCGCGCTGACGGAGACCCTGGAAGGGCTAGCCGGTTCGATGAGCCGCCGTATGCCGGGCCCGGACGTCACGCCCGAACAGCTGCGCAACCGCAGTTGGTACAGCAGCCCGGACGCGTTCGTCATCATCGACGACTACGACCTGGTGGCAACGGGCATGAATCCTCTGTCTCCGCTCCTCGAGTACCTTCCCTTCGCCCGGGACATCGGTCTGCGCATCATCATCGCGCGCGCCTCGGGCGGTGCCAGTCGGTCGTTGTACGAGCCGGTGATGCAGCGCCTGCGCGAGCTGGGCGCACAGGGCGTCGTACTCTCGGGCGACCGGACGGAGGGTGCGCTGCTCGGCAACATCACTCCGTCGCAGCTGCCGCCCGGTCGGGGGTACTTTCACACGCGTCGGCGCAGTGGGCAGCTGATTCAGACGGCATGGCTGCCAGCTCGGTTCTGACCGGCGGGCACCTCCGTGCGGAAGGGGGGGCGGCACCCGGATGGGTGCCGCCCCCCCCGGTGCGTGTGGGTGGGAGGAGTGAGACGCGTCTGGGGTGGATCGTATGTGAGGTGATGGGCTGCGTGCGAGAGGGTGGGTTCGGGCCCGGTGCGGTCGCTAGGGTGGTGTTGCGACAGAACAACCGAGTTACGGGGGGCAGTTGTGGCCAATGACGGGCTACGCGCCGATCCCTCGGTTCTCAAGACCGAGGGCTTCAACATGTTCACGGTGGGCCAGGACTTCAGCAAGGCGGTCAAGCGCCTGCAGACGGGGCTAACCGCGCTCGAAGGCGGCAACGGCACCACCCCGCCGTGGGGTGATGACGAGATCGGCGAAAAGTTCGGAGTCGTCTACGAGGGTCTGCGCGACGGCATGTACCAGTCGATGGGCAGCCTGGCGGAGCGGCTCGCGGGGATGGGACTGGCCTTCACCGAAATGGGCGTGCGGCACGAGCGCAACGAGGGTAACGAGGACGCCGCTTGGCGGGATCTGACCTCCCAGTACGACGGCCAGGTGGAGATGCCGTCGGAGGTGCACGCCTCGTTGCGTCCCCGGCAGGATCTCTGATCCGGGAACGCGCCGTGGACCGGGGGTGATTCGTCCTTCCCGGAGCGTGTGCTCCGCCTACGCCAGTAGGGTTGGGACACATACTTGGTTCGCACGTCGGAAAGAGGCCCAGCAGGATGACCGAAGCCCAGGACGACAAGGTCGACGCGCAGGTCGAGGACGTCAAGGCGCGCAAGGAACGGGAGAGGGACGAGTTGTACGCTCTCGACATCTCGGGGGTCGAGTGGCACTGTGCGCCCGGCACTGAGAAGCACGAAGAGCGAGTCGAGATCGCATACCTGCCGGGGGGTGCGGTGGCCATGCGGTCGTCCCTCGACCCCGACACCGTGCTGCGTTACACCGAGGCGGAGTGGCGGGCGTTCGTGCTCGGAGCGCGGGACGGGGAGTTCGACCTGGAACCGGCGCCGCACAATGGCGGGGTGTCGGCCGAGTAGGTCGTCTTCGGGACTTCGATTGTCACCTCGGCTGCCGCACCCGATTGCGGTCTCGGCCGTTTACGGCGGTACCTTTACTTGCTGCCGGCATAGTTCGGTGCCTGGGATCGGCGTTGTACGTGAATGAGTCTGCGGCGGCAAGGGACCCGGCGAAGGACAGCGACCCATGAGCGGCCCGGAGACCGAGGGCTGGCTCGAAGCCGCGGTCCCTCAAGGGTGAGCCGCTGCTGATGGTCGTTGACTGCGACTCGCCCGAGGACAAGACGGACGACCGGTTGCCCGGCAAGAGCGTGGAATGCGGGTCGGAGTAAGACCGGGGCGTTCACCGTCACGGCATCCGGCGCCTCGGCTTCACGTGTGCTTCACCGGGATCCGAGCCGGCCTGCGGCTCGCTTGCCGACTGGTCGTCGGCCGCCGCAGTAGGCGTTGGCCGGCTCTTCGCGACAGCTGATCGAGCGGGATTAGGACAGCACATCCCCCAGCGACGCGCCCACCGCTCCGGGAACGATCGCCATCATGGCCCAGTGAGTGCGTCCTCACCTCACCAACGCCACGCCGATGCCTGTGGAACTGAGGCACCCGCCGTATGAAACACACCAAAGTCGCCTCCCTATATCGATGTTGAGGCGCACCCCGACCGGAAAGAGGCAGACCAGCGTCGGCATCGCCCCGGCAGCCATGAGACCATCACGCGCTCCGCGCCTGCCGTGACCGTTCCCTCGCGCACTTCACGTCCGACTGTTCCTGGAAACACGCCCGAAGTTCCTCCGCGTCCGACCGGCCGAACCGTCCTCGCTACCCCTGCCTGCACCGGCACCAGTTCGCTGTCGGGTGACGTCAAGACGAGGCGGCGTTGCCCATCACGGGCCTCGCACTCACGGTGATGCCGGATGCCGGGGAACAGTGCTGTTCTGCAACGGTTTTGTGACAACACCCCTCTGAAGCCGCTTGCGGGCGTGTCCGTAAGCTGTGCGAAGGCCGTACAACCGTGTGGTTTTTCTCGGTGGGCGAGGAGGGTTGTGCGGTCGTGGTGGGTGACGGGGGTTGCTGCTGTGTCGATGATGCTGCCGGACGAGCTTGAGTGGGTCCTGCAGATGCTCGGCTACAACTGGCCGACCGCGGACGAGGACAAGCTCAGGGAGTCCGCCCAGTTGTGGCGGACGTTCGGTGACGACGTCACCGGTCTGCACACCGCGGCCAACGCCAGCGCGCGTACGGTCGTCGCGCACAACGCCGGTGAATCGATCGACGCATTCACCAAGGCCTACGCCAAGTTCGACGGCGGCAGCGGCGGGAGTGACGGCTACCTGGCCGACGCCGCCCAGGCCGCATACATCATCGCCAACGTGCTGGAGTCCTGCGCCTACCTCGTCGAATTCGCCAAGTGGGCGGTCATCGCCCAGTTGATCGCCTTGGCCATCGAGATCGCCGCCGCGCAGGTCGCCGCCCCTTTCACCTTCGGTCTGTCCGAGGTCGCCGCCCTGGGCGCCACCCAGGCCACCCGGCTGATCGTGCGCCGTCTTCTGGACGAGCTGAAGCAGGCCTTGATGGAAGCGGTCGTCGAGGCGTTGAAGGAGCCGGCGATCTCCGCGGTCGAGGCGATGATCACCGATCTGGTGCGGCAGTCGGTCAATGTCGGCTTCGGTGCCCAGCAGGGCTTCGACCTGTCCCAGACCGCCAGCGCCGGTGTCCAGGGCGGCTGGGAGGCCATCAAGCAGACCCCGCAGACCCTGGCCGAAGGGGTGCGCGACAGCCTGGGCCAGAAGGCGGGTAACCGGTTCCACCACGCCATCGACAGCCGCATCGACGGCTATGGCGGGACACCGGGCACGCCGGAGGTTCCGGGGGCGGACGGCGGAGACGGCGGCAGTGACGGCGACTCCGGCTCAGGGGCCACCCGCTCCAATCCGGGCTCCGTCCCCAGGGGTTCGGACTCCCCATCGTCTTCCACGACGCGTTCGGACGCCGGGTCCGGACCGGGAGCGGACATCGGCGGGGGGATCTCCGCCGACACCAGCGGCAGCCGTGTCGGCGTGCCGGACATGGGCACAGGCCCCGACCCCGAACCAGGCTCCGGGTCCGGGCAGGGTCCGTCCTCCTCGGACGTCTCGTACCCGAGACCGACGACGTCGCACTCAGGGCCGTCCCTGTCGGATTTCGACGATCCCACACCCGGTGGTACCTCGTCGAACGCGTCGGACAACAGCAGTTCGTCCGGTGCTCCGGGCTCGGCCGGTCCTTCCCCCTCCGGTGGCGGATCCCCCGTCTCCGGCCTGTCCTCACCCACCCCGCACTCCGCGCCCACTCCCACCTCATCCAGTGGTATGTCGTCCCCGCCCGGGGGCAGCGCGATCAGCACCTCCATCGACAGCCTCGCCGCCGGCATCCCCGCCCAGCCCAACACCGCCCCCGCACCAGCCACGACCGACACCTCCTCCAGCGGGGGCAGCGGCCGTACGGACGGTGGTTCCACCATGCCGTCCTCGCCCACGCCTCCGTCACATGCGGGCGGCACGACAGGCACACGTCCCGGCACCCTCACATCCGGCGGCACGCCCTCCACAACCAGCCCCACCCCCAACTCCGGTCCGGCAAGGAACTCCTCCGCCACCGCACCCGGCGCCCCGTCCGCGGCCACGGGAACCGGCCCCGCCTCCACCCCGAACCCCACATCACCGACGACGCCCCGGACCGCCCCGACACCGGACAGCCGCATACCGGCCCAGCGCACCCCCGGCAACGCCCCGGACGGCAACACCACACCCCGCAGCACCCCGGACGCGGCTGGAGGCCCCCGCACCCACAGCCCGAACACGAACCCGGCCCCCGGCACGGCCCCAGCCCCGAGCCAGCACCCTACTCAGACCACCCCCCACCAGAACCCGGCTCAGGCGTCCCCCTCCAGGTCCGCCGGCATTCCGACGACCACGCCCCCCACCTCAACCGGCGCAGGCTCCGACCGGGCCTCGGTACCCAACAGCAGGACGGCGAACTCCTCGCCTCAGTCCGGCCCCACCCCCCAGAGCACGCCCAGCGGCCAGCACCAGCCGGGCACCGGCCCTGCCCGGCCACCCCAGCGGCCCGCGACCAACACCCCGAACACGCCCAGCACCCCGCAGCAGCCGGCCGCCCACCCCCACACCCCGCAGCAGAACGCACCTCACACCCAACAGCAGGTGACAGCGGTCCCCCTCTACACCATCACTCCCACCCCGGGACCTGCGGCGTCACCGTCACACTCGGCCCCTGCCACACCCCAGCCCCCAGGCTCGCCCGCCACCACCCCCAGCCCGCAGCAGCCACAGCAGGACAGCCTGGAAACCATCCGTGCCGACCTGAACCACTCCCCCGGCGGTCTGACCCCGCCCGACCCCGCCGATCAACAGGCCCTGGCCGATGCCGTCCCCCACACCGAGGACGGCACCCCCCAGCGCTTCCCCGACCCCTTCGGCCCCTGGACCCAACTCCAGAACGACGGTGGCAACACCGTCCCCGGACGCAGCAACAACTGCGCCGACTGCTCCCGCTCCTTCCTGGAGACCTGGTACGGCAACCCCCAGGTCTCCGCTCCCCGCACCATCGACCTCGACGAACACGGCAACCCCGACCCCTGGTCCCCCGAGCACAACGCCAACGCCAACCAGATCCGCTGGACCGGTGCCGCCCACACCTACGCCGGCCCCGGAGGCGACCCCGACACCGCGCACACCATCGCCTCCACCCTCCAGCAGGCCGGACACGGCGCAGCCGCCATCGTCCAGGTCGACTGGCCCGGCGGAGGCGGTCACGCCTTCAACGCCGTCAACCACCACGGCACCATCATTTGGATCGACACCCAAAGCGGTGACGTCAGCCACACCCCCCTCCACCTCGACCAAGCCGCACACGTCTGGCACATCCCCCTCGACGCCGACCAGCGCCCCATCGACACCACCCAACCCCGCGCCAAGAACGACGGACAACCGGAGAACAACCAAAACCCCCAGAACGACAGTGGCAGCCCGTCCGAGCCGGACAGCGCACCTAATGGCCGGGAGCCGTCCCCGGATACACCAAGCCCCTCGGACCAGCGGTCGCGCCTGGACGGAGCAACGCGGCTTGACGAGCAGGGCCGGACCTCCGGCAAGGGGTCCGGGCAGCCGACCGCGACGACGCAGACCCCGGCCCGGCCCGAATCCCCGGGGTCTGCCAAAGACAACGCAGATGGCCAAGACGACAACCCCTACACCGTTCCTCACGACCGCGGTGAAAGCGACACTTCGGACGAGAGTCGCCGTGTCACTAAAAACGGCCCGGACAGTGATGTCTCGCGCACGCATGCAGATCCTGAAGGCACGGGTTCCAGGGAATACGGTATCGAGCCCGACCAACTGCAGAGCGACCTACGCATGCAGCGAGACGTCCACAGAGTCGAACTGGACCGGATTCACGACCGCCTCCAGCAGTGGGCGGAGTCGGGCGAACTCACACGCGTACTGCGGGCGACCTCCAAAGACGGTCCGCACCCCGACCCCGACGGCCCATATAGCTTCACCAGGGCCCAACTCAGCCAACACCTGGAGGGGTTCGATCGGCTCTCGCAAGGAGAGCAGCAGGCGGTCGTCGCTTCGCTTGCCCGGCTCAGCTTCTCTTTCCACAAAGAGCACAGCGTGGGCGCCAACCCGGAGCGAGTCAACCGCCCTTACCGAGGTGAGGGCGAGGGCGACCCAGCACCGAAAACACCCGACCGAGGCGCCAAGCTGTCCAGGGAGTCACTCGGTGTGCGACTGCATCGGATGGCGGTCAACCAGCTCTTCAAGAGGGCTTTTTTCAAAAAGCTCCCCTCCGACGAAGCGGGAAAGGTCAGGCGCAGCGGGCCAGACTTCAGTGGCAAGAACTTCGCGGTCCTCGAAGTGCAGGGCCCACCACCGGACCACGAAGTCACCTATGCCGTGGACTCTTCTGTTCCGGCCAATCAGAAATTGCCAGGAGTTCAACCACGTCACTCGGAGAGACATCTGCTCGACTGGCTCAAGCGTGTGGACCCCGAGGGCGCGAAGTACACACCGTTGGGTCTCTATACCGAGCGCGAGCCGTGCGGACAAGGCGAGGGACACATGAAGTGCTCCACGGTCCTCCTGGACGAGCGCTTCAACGACGTACCGATCCATTACAGCACGACCTACCGAGACGATCCTGCAGGCGTTGCAATACGCAAAAAGATGCTCAGCGAGAGGGACAAAACCCTTGAGAAATTGAAAGGCATGTCGGACGACGAAATAAAGGAGCACATGACAGAGAAATGGAGCGAACGCTACAAGAGTGATGGAGAACGGCTCGCGAGGGCACTGGACAGACTCGAGGGAAAATCAGGCGCACAACTCATCAAGTCCATAACCAAGGAGCTGGACGCTCAGCGCAAAGAGACCAGGACCCTTAAGGAGCAAGCCATTGCCGCAGAATTTGATCGACACATCATTGCCCTCAAGAAAACCTGGGACGCGATCCTTCCTGCGCTGATGAAGTGACGGCACGCAAGTCAGACGCCGCTCAGGGGAACACCCTCAACCGCTCCCATGTGCCAGAACTAGGCTATGCACCATGCCAGAAGCCATTGACACCCTCGTACGGGACCTCTCGGCCAGGGACCGCACCGTTCGCAGGACCGCGGAGGACACTCTCGTCGCACTCGGCGCACAGGGCGTCGACCAGCTCCTGCCCTACCTCCGCGACGGACAACCAAAGAGGGTGAGGCGGGACGTCGAATCCCTCTTCAATCGCTTGGGTGACGAGGCTCTGCCTCGCCTGCGTGAGATCCGGCGTGAAGGCCCCGGCCAGCTGCGCGGCAAGGCGCTTGAGATGCTGGTCAACCTGGGCGGTGCGGACGCACTCGACGAGGCCGACCGGCGTGCCGTGGAACGCCTCGTGCGGATCAAGCTGCTGGAGGAACTCCCGGTGGAAGTTCCCATGGAGGCCGGCCGCTGGCTGGCCTTCCCGGCGGACCGGCTCGACGACGCCGTAGCCGCTCTCGGCCTGCACGACCTCCGCCCGGTCACCACCGTCATGGGCGTGGCCGCCGCCACCCAGGCCGCCGACTCCCTGCAGTTCCAGGATTCCCGGGGTGAGACACAGACGGCTTACCGGGTCTTCATCACCCCGGAATTCGAGAACTGGCGCGCAAAGGGGCAGATCAAGAACTGGCGCATGCTGTGGGGAAACTCGTTCCTGGACGAACTCGACGGTTTTCGGCTGGCCAGGGTACTCAGCGGGCGATGTAGCGAGGCTCACTTCTACGTCCTCGACCCCTACAACTCCGCCGAGAACTGGTACGTCGCCCGCGACGGCCACGTGGTGCGGAGCTACGGCACCTACGACGACCCGCGATTCGAAGGAGAACCACTGCCCTTCGAGGTCTGGTACATGGAGGAAGCCGACGAGGACGAGGCTGAGGAGTACGCCGAAGGCGTTCCCGACACGTTCACTGCGGCCGACAACCTCTCGGTCCATCCCGGCCCCATGCTCGCGGAACACACCCACGGCCACGGCTGGCTCGCCACCACCCACCCCGACGTGCCCAACTCCCGTTTCAAGGGCGCCCTGCCCGTCTGAAGCCCGTGCCGGCCACCGGCCTGAACCGCCCGACAGTCGAAAGCCTTCGCACACGTCCGCGCCAGCGGAGGACGGAAATCCATGACCGATTCAACCGGCGGCTACGCTCCACACCCCCACATAGGTGGCCGTATCAACGCCCTGCGTGCGCTCACCGCCTGGCGCACGGCACGGCCAGGGACGCCTCGGGTGGTGGCCTTGACGGGCAATTCAGGCAGTGGCCGCTCACGGCTGCTCACCGGGTTTCTGATGCTCTGCGACCCGGAATCCCGCAAGCGGCTGGACCTCGATCGGCTCGACCCGTCAAGTGTGCCTCCTGAGCTGCCCGCGCCCGCCGCGGCGAACGCGCGCGGGCTGACAGCCCAGCAATTTCTCTGGGCCCTCGCCGATCACTATGGACTACCGGCGGTCCGCACCGAGGACATCTACGCAGAGCTGGCAGTCATCGACGAACCCGTGTCGATCGTCGTTCTGGACGTGGATCAGGCAGGCCCGGTCAGGCACACGGACGAACCCTCCGTGCTCGTACGCCATGTGCTCACACCGCTCGCCGCCCTCGACTCGGTCCGCCTTGTGGCGGAGCTGCCGCGGCACCTCGTCACCGAACTGGCCGCGGGCCTGCCGCCCGGTACCGTGCAGATCGTCGATCTCGACGAGCCGCAGTGGGCTGACCCCGAAGGGCTCGTACGGCACGCCCAGGCGGCATTGAGTCCTCAATTCGCCGGACGGGTGTTGCCGTTCGCTGTGGACCTCGAGAGCCGGCGCTCCCTCTCCGCGGCCATCGGGCGCCGTGCGGGCACCAGTCCACTGGTCGTCCAGCTCGCGGTCCAGAGCATCCTCACCGCTCCCGAAGGCTTCGACCCGGATGAGGAGAGCCACCTGCCGACCTCGGTGGGCGAGGCACTCGATCTGCACGCCCGACGGCTCGGTTCCGACCCCCGGACGCTGCGGCTGATGCTGGCACCGCTCGCCCTGGCCGAGGGCGACGGTATTCCCATCCACCTGTGGACGCGGCTGGCGAGCGCGGTCGCCGGGCAGGACATGAGCCGGGCCGTCATAGACGGGATGCTGCTCGCCGGTCCGTTCGTGCAACCCGTGGAGCGGAAGGCGGGCGGAGACGGAGACGACCGCGGGAACAGCGGGCGTACGCTGCTGCGCCTGCTGCACCCGGCTATCGGCGAGGAGATCCGCGCCGGTCTGCCGAACGTCCGCGCCGCCCAGACGCAGATCGCGATGGCGCTGTTGGAGGCTGTGCCGGAGCAGGACTGGAGCAAGGCCGACCCCTACGTACGCGATCACATCGCGGGGCACACCCTGGCGGCGGGCCTGCTGCCCCAGCTCCTCACCGACCCCGGGCTGTTCGTCCACGCCGACCCGGTGCCGCTGCGGGCCGCCGTCGAGGCCGTCCCCCCAGAGACGCTCGGTGCACCCGCCCGCACCTACCTGCGCACAGCGCCCCTGCTCACCCGGCACGAGGCCTCCGAGCTGTGGCGTGCCGCCCTGCTGGAGACGGCGTTCGTCGAGGACGGCCTGCCCGAGTACGCCGACGCCGTCCACCGGCTCGGCCTCGACCTGCCCTGGCGGACCCTGTGGAGCCTGCCCGTCACCGGCATCAGCGAAGTGGCGGTCGGCAGCCTCCCCGACGCCGAGGCACCCGCGGCCCGCGTGGCGGTGCTCGTCGTACCACCGGGCACTCCCGGCGCGCACCCGGTGGACGAGAGGGGCGAGTCCGCGGTGCTCGTCCACGGCCTCGTACGACCGGACGTCCCCGGCAACGTCGCACTCGGGCAGGTCCTGTGCCCGTCCGAGGAGGAGCGGGCCGCCGCCCCGCTGAGGCTGAGCCGCGGCGCCGATTACCTGCGCGTCTGGGACCGGGCGAGTGGGGAGGTCGTGGCCGCGCTGATCTCCGACGCACCGTTCACCTCCGCCGATCTCTCCCCCGACGGCATCCTCGTCGTCGCGACCGAGCGCGGGGCGAAGGCCCTCCGCATCCGACCGACGGATCCGGCGATAGCCTCGTAGACGCATACCGCCCGTTCTCTTCCACCCGCTCGGCCTCCTCACCCGCTCGACCGACCACCTCGAAGGAGCCCTCCGTGATCAGCCAGGAGCAGGCGCTTGCCGTCGCCGACCGTTGGCTCAACCCGGAAGGGTCGGCGGAGCCGCACCGCGAGGTACGGGTGCGGGAGTTCGACCTGGGCTGGGTCGTATGGATCGCGCCCGCGGAACCCGGGCGCGACCCGGAGACGGGGGAACGGCGGCCGCCCGCCGAGATCGGTGACGCGTGCGGAGTCGTGGACCGGCATACCGGCGAGCTGACGGTCTGGCCGTCGGTGCCGGTCGAGGAGGTCGTACAGATGTACCGGCAGAAGCACGACGGCACGGCGCCGTACACGGACGCGCCCGAAGGCGCCCGTCCGGTCACCGGTCCCGGTAACACCGCCGTCTTCACCTACGTCGCCCCGGCGAACGGAGAGGAGACCACCCTCTACCGCACCTCCGCCCCGGGCCAGCCTCCCGCCGAGTACCAGGCGTGGGCCGAGCTGCAGCGGATGAACGTACCCGTCGACAATGTCCTTGCTGTCCACACCGACCTGCGTCCCAGCCTGCTCCCCGGCGGCTACACAGCCGAACTCCTCAACGCCTTCCCCAACGCCCGGCTCTCCTACTCTCAGACATACGGTGCCCGCCCCGAGGCACGCGCGAAGGGCATCGCCGCACTGGTCGAGCAGGTCGAGACGATGCACCGGATCGCGGGTCAGCAGCCGCCGCCCCGCCCGCACCGCCTCCCGGTTCCCACCAGGGTGACACCTGCGGAGCCGATGCGTGACGTGACCCTAGGCCACCACCTCGTCGAGGTCTTCGGCCCGGACGGCGTACGCCGCTACGACGCCGACGACATCGCTGCCGCCCCCCTGCCCGAGACCACCAAGTCGACACTCACTTGGGCAGGGCTCCCCACCGATCTCCCGCTCTTCTTCACCGCCGACCGGCCCGACACGCCTCCCGTCGGCGGCCTGTTCACCGATGTCGCCACGAATCTGCGCGAGCGACGCAGCCCGGCCGGCGAGGAGAAGGTCGGTTCCCTGGCGCACCTGGTCCGGATCGGTTTCGACGGAGTCGCGGTCGTGGCGGTGCAGTACCGTCCGGGTACAGGACAGCCGGACGGCCTCGGCACGGTCTGGTCGGTGGACCCGGTCACCGCCGCGGCTCGCTACGTCAACGGCTCGGTGGCCGCCTTCGCCCGCTGCCTGGCGCTGCTCGCCACGGCACGGCAACGGATGCGGGGCCTGGACCCGGTCGCGGCCGGCGCGGAAGTCGCGGCCCTGCAGGAACGGTTGGTGGCCGTCGACGCGTCCGCGCTGGCGCATGCGGACGCCTGGTGGTCGCTGATCGTCGAGCAGATGTGGCACGGGCTGTTCTGACCGGCCTTCCGAAGAACCCCACCGAGAGAACCAAGGAGAGCAACCCGTGACCGCGGACAACCCGGCACCGCCAATCAGTCCCGAGCAGGCCCTCGACATCGTGCGCAGCCGCTACGCGCAGCCCGAGCTGCCCGACGGTACCTCCGCCCAGCTGCGCGTCGAGGAATTCGACATCGGATACCTGGTGTACGCGGAGTTCCCCCCTGCCACGGACGCCGCCGGCCGACCCCGGCCCGCTCCGCCCGGCGGCAGCAAAATCGTGGTCTCCAAGGAGACCGGTGAGACCGTCACCGTCCCCAATTACCCGACCGAGACGGCCATCGCGCTGTACCGCAGACAGCGCCAGACGCCTCACCACCCCGGCGTGTAACGAACACGCATGTCCGAATGTCCTACTGCCTGGTCAGTACAACGGGAATCCCCCGTTGTGCCGCCCTTTGACCTTGTTCTCCTGCCGCGAGGACCGGTCCCCGGCGCGTCCCGGCTCGGTCGCCCTCGGGGACGCCTCAGAGGGGTCGTCGCTCGCCGGCGCCTCTCCGCTCCTGATTTGCTCGCGTTCCTCCTCGGACAGCGACTCCCACTGACCGCGCAGAGACGCCATGCCTCCGCCGCTCAGGGCTCGTGCCACCGCAGGGTTGTCCAGAGCGTCACGCAGAGCGAGGCGGCCGGAGAGCAGCTTCTTCGCCGCCTCCTGCATGTCCTTGCCCGCGGCATCGGTCTCGGACAGCTTGCGCAGGGCGGAGTTCAGAGAACGTATCTGTTCCGGTTCCAGTGCCTCGTCCAGCACACCGCGGTCCGGAGGAGAGCCATGCGGGTTCGGCGAGTTCTGGGATCGCCTGGTCATGTCGCTTCTCCTCACTGTTCCTCGCGTCTCACCACCTGAAGTATCTCCCACCACGCGCGGCTGCCATGCTGGCCCCATCGGCAGAAGAGGAGAAGGACCGCATCGCATGGCTCGCACACAAGGAACCGGAAAAGGCGCCGGCCTGGACCGCTCCCTCACCGGGTGCGTCGCACGGGCCTTGGGCCGCCTCGGACGCGCGGGCGGCCTGGTCCTCCTCCTGGCGGGCCTCGCCCTGAGCGGATGGGGCACATACGAAGGGGTCTATGCGGCGGAATGGGCGGGCACGCACGGCACTCTCACCGTGAAGCAGTGCGAGGTGAGCTACCCCCACAACGCCTCACGCAGCAGCCGCAAGAACCATCGGCCCGTCCAATGCCGGGGAACGTTCGTGTCCGAGGACGGCAGGAGCGAGGACGCGGACGCCGCAGTGCGGGTCAGGCAGCGGTACCCGCAGGGCACGGAACTGTCGGTGCAGCAGTCGGCCTCTCCCCCGACGGAGACTTCTGGGGATGCCGACTATGTCCAGTCCGGCATGGACCGGGCCTGGCGTTGGTTCGGCGTCTTCTTCGGCGGCTGGGTTCTCACAGGGCTCGGCGTCTTCTGTCTCGTCACGGGTTACGCGCCGTTCGGCCGGAGCCGTATCTCGTACGATACGGCGTGGGAAGCGTCGAGGCGGGGAGCGACGCGACCGGCCGTAATCGCGATGACCGGGGTGGGACTTGTCGGAGCCGGGGTGTCGTTCCTGATCGGTTACTTCTTCTGAGCAATGTCGCCCTGCGGCGTCGACGAGGGGCTTGGAACAGCGGACGATCGGGCGTGAACGGTGGTCTCGGTGTCCGACACGATCCCTCCGACCGCGTGACGGAGTTCGCTAAGCTCACACACCATGTCGTCCCCGCATGCTCCCTCCCCCGCGCCGGATGCCACGGTGATCCGTACCGGTCGCCGCGGTGCCATGACCGGACTCCCCTGTTCCGTCCTCCTCATCGCGATCGGCGCGGTCGGCGTCTGTGGCGCCGTCGTGGTCGCCACCGGGAACCAGAAGGGCGAGTCCACCGTCGCGGGGTTCGTGGGTCTGGCATTCATGGTGCTGCTCGGTATCACCGGCGTGTTCCTCTTCATCGCCCAGTGGGCGAACCGCCGTACCAGGGTCCTGTTCGACCACACAGGCCTGTGGGTGGAGAACGGCGACCGGCGGAATGTCATCCCCTGGCAGACCCTGGCCGGAGTCGGCCTTTACTGGAGCAGATTCGGTCGCAGTCAGAAGGTGTACTCCCTGGAACTGCTTCCCGACGGCCCGATCGACCGGGATGACCCGGTCCTGTGGACGCTGGTCCGCGACGAGGACCCGCCGCGCCCCGACCTTCCCCGCCTGCGTTATCGCCTGCCCTTCCCCGCCGCCTGCCGGCAGCAGGTGCTCACGGCGGTCCAGCAGCACGTCCCCCAGCTCTGGCTCGGGGAATCCGAGCGCCCGGCGGGCCACGTCGGCCGTCCCGACGTCAAAGGACACCGTCAGCGCACCCGGAGCCGTACGCCGTGAACGGCCTTGTGCCCTGAACTCGACGGTGACCAAGCCCTCGACTCGAGCCCGGGTCGAGGGCCCGGTCGCCATACCACCGTCGAGGACACCCACAGGGTGAACCTGGAGTCGGTCATCGCACTGTGCGGCTGTCATCGGCTGCCCCCGCCCATTCGCTCCGTGAGGGGAACACAGCAGCAGTGATGCGAGGGTGACGGCTGTTTGGCAGGACTCGGTGGTCTTGTCGTAGCGGGTGGCGATGCCACGCCACTGCTTGAGGCGGTTGAAGCACCGTTCGACAACGTTGCGCCGCTTGTAGACCTGCTTGTCGAAGGTCGGCGGACGTCCGCCCAGACTGCCGCGCCGAAGCCGGTTGCGAACCTGGCCGGACGGTTCCGGTCGCAGGCACCTGCGCTGGGGTGCAAGCTTCCAGCCCTGCCCATGAGTGGGACGTGAACGGGCCAGGGCGAAGCCGAACGTTCTCGGACAGCGTCGGCAGCCGGCTGATCGGCGGGCAAAGCCGCTCGGGGCGGTGCCAGCGCTGAAGTGCGGGTGCGCGGGCCAGTGTTACGGGCCTGGTCCGTACAGCGGTCGGCCCGCGCCCGGTTGAGGACAGTCAAAGGCCCGGTGGCGAACGGCTGATCAGCCGAGGCACTCGCCGAGCAGAAGAGCGCCGACGAGGACCGGCGAGGCCATGCCCGGGAGGTTGGCGGAAGGACATCAGGGACCGTCGCCCCTGCGGCGGGGCGGCACGGTGGGTTCCTTCCTCAGGTCCCGGGCATGGCACAGGCGTTTTAGGTCTTCCGGGTCCATGGGGCCCAGGACCCCTGGTCCCCGTTCCGCACCGCCGAGGTCTACTCCCGGGGCGCCCACTGACCAGGCGGCGGGGCGGGCTGCTGGTACGGGTTCTGCTGCGGCAGGCCCGGCGGCGGGGCGAACTGTCCGGGAGGGCCGGTGGGCGCGCCGAGCCCGCCGGCACCGAGGCGTCCCTGCTGTTGCAGCCGGCGACCGCTCCGGAGGAGCAGGAAGCCACCGAGCATGGTGACGAGGGCGACGAAGGCTCCGGCGGCCGCGATCCCGAAGTACGCGGGATCCAGCCCCTGGGACACCATTTTGGGCGTGCCGTCGTCTCCGGGGCCGAAGTGTGTGCCGGCGCCTGCCTCCCCGATCGGCACCGCCTTCTGCGGAGTGAGCCTGGCAGCGGCCTTCAGGGCAGCGTCCGCGTCGACCATTCCGTAACCGGTCTCCACGGTGGGGCCGCTGGAACCGTGCGAGGCGGTCTCCTTCAGGACCTGCGCCACTTGGCGCGGAGCGAGATCGGGGTACTTCGAAACGATGAGTGCACTCACCCCCGCGGCGAGTGCACACGCTGTCGAAGTCCCGTCCCCGGGCTTGCGCCCGCTGGACCGGGAGTCCGCCGCGTTGATGTCGACGCCCGGGGCCGCGATGTCCACGTAGGAGTGGACGGACGAAAACGACGCGCGTGATCCGTCCGGGAGGGCAGCCGCCACACCGATGACGCCCGGGTAGGCGGCGGGGTAGGAAATGATGTTGTCCTCCCCTTTCTCGACGTTCCCCTCGTTGCCGGCGGCGGCGAGGAGTACGACGCCCTTCGACAAGGCGTACTCGACGGCCGCGACGTCGTCCTTGTCAAGGGTGTTCCAGACGCTGCCGGACCCCAGGGACATCGAGATGACGTCGGCGCCGTGGTCCGTCGCGTAGGTGATCGCCTGCGCGATGGCGCGCCCGTTGTCGGAGGAGCCGCCCTGCTCCATGGCCTCTTCCGGTGTCTGGTAGGCGGGATCTTCCGGGTCCCGGATGACCCGCAGGCCGAGGACCTCGGCTTCGGGCGCGACGTCGAGGACGCTGGACGTCATGGCCGTGCCGTGGCCGCCATACCAGGGCTCGGACTTGTCGTCCCCCCCACCGAGGAAGTCCGGTCCTTCCTTGGCCCGGTGCTTCAGCTCCGGGTGGTCGGTGCGGATGCCGGTGTCGAGGACCGCGACGGTGACGCCTTCTCCTCGGCTCACGGACTGGGCCGCCGGGACGGACATGGCGGGCAGCTCCCACCCCTTGGGGAGCGCAGCGGATGCCGTCGAGGCGCCGGCGACCGTCAGCGAGACTGCCAGTACGGTGCTGGTGACGAGTCGTCGGATCACTTGCCCCTCATCCTTCGGTCCAGGTCCTCGGCGTACACCCACGCGAGGGCTTCCGCCATGCTGCGGTACGGCTGCTTCTCGCGATGGGCCATCACGTCCCACGGCTCGGGCAGCTCGCCGACCGAGCGGGCGGAATCCGTGGGGCCGGTCGTGACGGCCACCAGGTAGGGCGAACCGGCGGTGAACAGCTTCTGCGCGGCGCCGCCGAACGCCATGTCGTCGCTCCACTCGGCAGCCGGAGTGCCCGGAACCGCCAGCGGCCGGACAGTGGGAACGCGGAGGCTGTTGGAAGCCTCGGACTGGCCTCTCTCGATCGACGAGGCGATCGAGAGAGCATCATCGACCGATCCGGCCACCACGAGGCCGATCGTTGCCGTCATCTCGCTGCCCAGGTCCGTGTAGGTGGCCCGGAGGACGAGCTTGCACCTGTCTTTCAGGGCCTTGCGCACGAGATACTCCGTGAAAGTGTCTTCACAGGAGTCGGCTTTCCCCGCGATCCCCTGCCTCACCCAAAGCTGATGCGTTCCGGCGGTAGTAATCCAGGTGAGACGATCGGGGAACAACTCGTCGCTGGCCATGTTGTGCCAGGCTGCGGGAATGAAAGCGTCGTTGGAATTCCGCTGCGCGGCGTTCTGAAAATTCTTGAATACGGTGAAACCCGCCCCCAGCAGAGGGACCACTCCGATCAGGATCAGCAGGACACCGAAGATTTTACGGACGCGGCCTCTCGGCTTCCCGGGCGGCACGGCCTGGGGCAACGGCCCCGGCATCCCAGGTGTCACACCGGGAGGTGCATGCCAATAAGGTTGATTGGATTGCACGGATAAATCCCTTTCGTGCTGCTCATGATCGTCGAGGAGCACAACGCTCCGTCAACGAGGTGCGACAGATGTTTGCCTCACTTTAGACGTCGTTTCAGTTGGTGAGTCGGCGGTAGCCGATGAGGGCTGCGGCTATGCTGGCGAAGGTCAGGAAGTGTTCGGCCTTGCGCTCGTAGCGGCGGTGCAGCCTTCGGCAGCCGGCCAGCCAGGAGACCGTCCTTTCGGCGACCCGGCGGTGGCGCCCAGCCGCGTCGAGGACTCGAGGCCCTTGCGGGCGATGCGGTGACGGATGCGACGCTCGCGAAGCCATGTCCGCAGGTGGTCGTAGTCGTAGCCCTTGTCTACATGGAGCTTGGCCGGACATCGGCGGCGCGGGCCGCGCCGCGACCGGATGGGCGGAATCCCGCGCACGAGCGGCTCCAAGCCGAGGCTGTCGTGTGGGTTGGCACCGGAGACGCCCAGCGACAGCGGCACACCGTTTCGGTCGGTGATCAGGTGAATCCTCGATCCCGGCTTGCCGCGGTCGGTCGAATCCGGCCCGGTCATTGAACGTCTTTCATCCTGAATAGTCGCAGGTCAGCAGGGTGTGGACGGCTTGGACGATCGTTCCGATGCGGCGTGTGGAGCATCTGGCCCTGCGCAGGATCTGCCAGGTCTTGAGGTGGGCGAAGGCTCGTTCTCCGGGGGCCCGGAGTCGGGCGTGGTCGCGGTTGAACTGCTGGTAGTGCTCGGGTTGTTCGCTGTGGTGGTAGTAGGGGGTGCGGAAGGTGGCGCCGGCGCCCTGGTAGGCGCGGTCGGCGAGGACGAGGATCTGCCGGGTGAGGCAGGCTTGGACGATGCCGTGGGCGCGGGCCGCAGTGAGGTCGTGGGTGCGACCTGGAGTCGCGCGGGAGAACCAGAGCGGGGTGCCGTCCGGCCGTGCGATGACCTGGACGTTCATGCCGTGCTTGCGGTGTTTCTGGGAGTAGTACGGCTGGTCCGCGGCGACGCGGTCGATGGGGATCAACGTGCCGTCGACGATGACGAAGTCTCCCTCGCCCAGGCCGACGAGGGCCTCATGCAGGCCGGGCGCCCAGGCGGCCAGAACCTCGAGGGTCTCGTCCACGTACCGCCAGGCGGTCGCTTCGGACACGCCGAACCCGGCTCCGACCCGGGCGAAGGTCTCGTTCTTGCGCAGGTGGGCCAGCGTCAGAAGGGCCTGCTTGAAGCAGCTCAACCGTCGCCAGGGCGAACGCAGTTCACGCCTTCGGGCGTAGATGAGCCACGAGACGTGCTCGACCAGCTCGTGCGGGACGTCAAGCATGGAAGGATACGGAACCAACGAAGCCCCCCGGCGTCGGCGTGATGAGTGAGATCACCACACCAACGACGAGGGGCTTCGCCACGTCACCACCCCACCTGGCCAGGTCGTTCTACTCCTCAAGCGCCAGGATGAAAGACGTTCAATGAGCCTTTTCAGCGTTGCCTCTCCAGGGTGAGGACCGCGGCGGCGATGTCTGTCATGCGGTTGGGGCTGCAGCGGCTCCGGCGAAAGATCCGCCAGGCCTTCAGGCGGGCGACGCCTCGTTCGACGGGAGCTCGGGCCTGGGCGAGTGCCCGGTTCAGCGTCCGTTCTGTCGGTGACAGTTCGCCGTTGGGCGGGCGGCGGATGGCGGTGGTGGCCCCGGAGCCGGCGCCGATGTAGGCGCGGTCGGCGACGATCGGGACGCCCTGGCGTTCGCAGATTCGGATGATGCGGTGGGTGCGTGCGGCGGTCAGATCGTGAGCACGGCCCGGCAAGGCCGGCGAGATCCACAGAAGCTGGCCTTCGGGATCGGTGACGACCTGCACGTTCACGCCGTGACGCCGGTGTTTGTGGGAGTAATCGGCGCGTCCGTCGCCCAGGCGGTCGCACTCGCTGAGGGTGCCGTCCAGGAGCACGTAGTCCGGGTCGTGCTCGCGCAGGGTCTTGAGCAGGCCCGGCGCCCGGTCGGCGAGGAGCCGCACGACGGCGGTGGTGTAGGCGTGGGCGGTGCCGACGGATATGCCGAACCCGGCGGCGATCTGCGCGAGAGTGTCGTGCTTGCGCAGGTAGGCGAGAGCGACGAGGGCGCGCTGGTGCGGCGGGAGCTTGCAGCGGCGGTCACCCTCACGGGTGACGATAAGCATCGTGACCCACTCGACCAGCGCATGAGGCAGGTCGAATGCGGCAGGATAGGGAACCAACAGGGCTCCTGGACCGGCAGGTTGAGACTTCGAACACCTCACCCAACGGCACGGGAGCCCTGTCCGTTGCGGGCACCAAGGTCATCACCCGATCGGTGGCCACACTGAAAAGGCTCAATGAACGTCTTTCATCCTGGCGCTTGAGGAGTAGAACGACCTGGCCAGGTGGGGTGGTGACGTGGCGAAGCCCCTCGTCGTTGGTGTGGTGATCTCACTCATCACGCCGACGCCGGGGGGCTTCGTTGGTTCCGTATCCTTCCATGCTTGACGTCCCGCACGAGCTGGTCGAGCACGTCTCGTGGCTCATCTACGCCCGAAGGCGTGAACTGCGTTCGCCCTGGCGACGGTTGAGCTGCTTCAAGCAGGCCCTTCTGACGCTGGCCCACCTGCGCAAGAACGAGACCTTCGCCCGGGTCGGAGCCGGGTTCGGCGTGTCCGAAGCGACCGCCTGGCGGTACGTGGACGAGACCCTCGAGGTTCTGGCCGCCTGGGCGCCCGGCCTGCATGAGGCCCTCGTCGGCCTGGGCGAGGGAGACTTCGTCATCGTCGACGGCACGTTGATCCCCATCGACCGCGTCGCCGCGGACCAGCCGTACTACTCCCAGAAACACCGCAAGCACGGCATGAACGTCCAGGTCATCGCACGGCCGGACGGCACCCCGCTCTGGTTCTCCCGCGCGACTCCAGGTCGCACCCACGACCTCACTGCGGCCCGCGCCCACGGCATCGTCCAAGCCTGCCTCACCCGGCAGATCCTCGTCCTCGCCGACCGCGCCTACCAGGGCGCCGGCGCCACCTTCCGCACCCCCTACTACCACCACAGCGAACAACCCGAGCACTACCAGCAGTTCAACCGCGACCACGCCCGACTCCGGGCCCCCGGAGAACGAGCCTTCGCCCACCTCAAGACCTGGCAGATCCTGCGCAGGGCCAGATGCTCCACACGCCGCATCGGAACGATCGTCCAAGCCGTCCACACCCTGCTGACCTGCGACTATTCAGGATGAAAGACGTTCACTCATCGCATGAAACCCGGTGTCCACTCCCGGGGATCAACCTCAAGACGCCGTCCGTGCCTGGTCCGAAGAAACAGAAACAGCAGGACGAAAAAACCGGCGGGGACGGGAAGCGCTGTGAAAAAGGAGTCTGGGACTCCCGCTGCGTGCAGCACGAACGACAGCGCGATCAGGACCAGACCGAGAGCGACACGACCTGCGACGTGCCTCGTCTACACGCGTCTGTTGTGCTTCAGCACCTGCTTGATATCGGGTGCCGCCGTTGGGCTCGTCATGTGGTTCTCTCCTCACCCGAAGTCGTTGCACATCGAGGCAGCCACAGTCCCCTGCTCGAGGTCTGCCCCACTCTTCATCGTGGACAGCGAGGGAGCGGTGAATGTCACCGTGTGCGCGTCGCCAAGCAGGATGTTCCTGTAGTCATCGGCGAGAAGCTTCACCGCCGAGGTGATGTACCGCTTCCTGGGTCGACTCATCGGCCACTTCAACCACAAAAGCCCACCTCGTGGTCGACAGGCGCTCCGTCCACCGTTCCAAGAAGGTCCGCGACTGGCTCACCACCCACCCCGACGACGTCGAGCTGCACTTTCTGTCGTCGTGCTCGCCCGAGCTGAACCCCGACGAGCCGGTCAACGCCGCCCTCGAGCACATCATGCCCAAGCAGCACCGGGCCCGGAACCAGACCGAACTCGCCGCCGAGACCCGCCGATTCTTCCGCAGACACTAACGCCAGCCGCACATCGCCCGCGGCTACTTCGGCAATCCCGCCACCCGTTACACCCTGGAAGAGAAACCCACGAGTTTCTGACCAATAGCAAGTTGGAGAAAAGGCCCTGTCACCAACTCAAAGCTGGATAATCATCTCGGGTTCGGAATCGGATCAAGGTGGCTCAACCGGATCGGAAACACATCCAACATCCGGCTCCACTCCTCGCCCCAGAAGTTGACCGTGCACCAGGAGCCATCGATGAAACCGATCTCATGGTCGCCGCCCACTATGTCGCTGCGATCCCGAATCCAGGTCACATTACGAATATCCGTGGCCCACCCCGCTTCTATAGGGCCGGGCTTGCCGGTGAAGGAACGCACACGGGACACGTACACAATGTGCAGGCAGTGGTCGGTCACTTGTATCACCACGGTCGCCGGATTTGCCGGGTTCTTCGTCCGGGGCACCAAGCTGCGGGCCAGATGGCCGGCCAAGCTGTTCCAGCCGCCGTGAAACGGCTTTCCCGGCCTTTTCTCCTCACGTTCCGTGAACGCTTCGACCAGCCACTCGAATGGGTTCCAAGAGGTGGCCGTAAAAAGCCTCAAGAGCCAGCTCACCGGGATCAAAAACCAACCACCGAGCGTACGGCGCTCGGATCGAAGAACGCGCGGACGGCGAAAATAGCCGGGCGACGGCGACCGCATCGCCAAACTGGCCCCGCTATCAGCGCGCAGTTCTTCACCCGCTGGCACCAACGCCCTGGCCCGCTCAACCGTTTCACGGACGAAGTCCGCCTGATCCGTTCGGCTCACCCGAAGTCGTCCCTCACTGTCCTAGCCGCACCCGAAGGAGTCACATCCGTACGCTTTTCAAAACGCTGCGGATCAGGACGCTGGTGGTACTCGTAACGCTCCTCTGCCACCCCTGGCCCGTCCTCCAGCAGACTCCCCTGAACCGCCCCTACCGGGTCCGCGCCAAAAGCGTCCTTGACGACGCCCTTCACGCCGCTCTTGACAACTTTGTAACCCACCCACAAGGCCAGGTCATTGGGATTGCGCTCAGCAATTGGATTGCCTTGTTCATCCACTTTCTTTATGTAGCGTTTGAGGCCGCCACTGAAGTACTTGGGTCCCTTACGTAGCGCATCCCGAGCCTTCTCCATTTTGCGCAGCAATTGCATGCGGTTGGCGATGTCTGCCAAAGCGTCCGCCAGTTTCGCGGTGATCTTCACGGCCTTCGCCGCTTTGTGAGCGATGCCCGCAGTCGCGATGAGTGGACCGATGGCCGCCGCTGCACCCGCCGTCAGGAGCGAAAGGATTGCGGTGGTTGCGGCGGCCGCGAGTGCCGCCTCGACGATCTCGACGATTAGCTCGAGCATCAACTGCTCGGCGGCTGCACATTCCTGGGCCGCCATTTCTAGGAGCTCTGCCATGGTGTCCATGTCCGCAGCTTCGCCCCTGAGAGCTTCCTCGAACTCGGTCATCATGGCGTCGAACTTTGTAAAGGCTTCGCCCTGCCACTGGGCAGCCAGCGCACGGCGGTCGGCAACCAGGTCCTCGGCGACACCACGTAGATCATTGGCCGCCTTGCGCCACTGGATCGTGGTCTCGGTGAGGAGCTCGTTGTCTCCGCTGACCTGCTCCAGCAATTCGTCCAAATTGAATTGCTTGATAATTCCCCGAATGATCTCATCGAGAACACCAGCAAGCGGGTTACTCCAGTCCAGGACGAAGTTGATCCGGCTCAGGACATCGCCCGCCGCCTGTCCCGTTCCCATCAGTAAACTCCGCCCATCATGCCCCTATTGTCTTCCTCTGTGTCGTCGTAAGCGGCTGCGGAATTCTTGAGCGCGTCGGCTATCGAGTACAGCGTTTCGATAGCACTGATGAGGTCGTTGCCGGACTCCTCGCGCTGAGTGTCGTAGTCGGCCTTCAGCTCGTCCGATTGAGGCAGCTTCCCGAACACCTGCTGCGTCAGCTCCATCTGCTGCGTACGGGCGCGGATGCCATCGATCCGGCCAGCTGCAGCTTCCACAGCCTTCGCGTACTTACGCAGAGCGTCACCCTCGACATGGAATCCCCCGCTCATAAGTCCCCTCGTCGTTCCTATAGCTGGACGGCGGCAGTCTTTCTACCAACTACGATAAGCTTATTTAATCACGAAGACGTGGACTGCTACCACAGGAGCTCACCCCCATGTTTGCCTGATATGTGAGCGGCCCAAGGGCCGCCAGTTCCGCTGGAGACACAGTGGATGATTTATCATAGTTGGGTGTCCTTGTCATGGAAGAGTAGCGGGGATATATCGCTGCTGAGTGGTTGGATAGATCGATTATTGGGGCGATTAGCCTATATGGGGTGCTGAGCTCCGCCCCCAGGATTGACTGGATTGGTGTCGAATTGCGACGACCGCGTGTCATCGCGAAGACCGTGAAGACGGCAAGACTGACGGCACCCACCAAAGCGGCCCCCTTTCCGCTCTCGAGCCCATTTATCGCAGTACCGTTGCTTCCGGCCCCTCAGCGGCCAATTAGATCCGACTGAATTTAGAGATATGCATCGTTCAGCAGTGCCAGCCATAGGAATTCGCCAGACATGACCGATGCCATGATGAGAACCCAGAGGAGAGAGCCGCAATATCGAGCAAGACGTTGACGAAAAGATTTGTGATAGTCAGCACCATTTCGTCGGCAATCCGCAGCCCTTACGAAGGGGGGTTCCTACTGCCCTTGATGCGGGGGCTGCTGGGTGTAGGGATCCTGGTGCGGCTGCCCCGGAGGAGCTAGATACCCCTGGTTGGGAGCAGTGGGGTACGACTGCTGAACAGATGAGTGCCTGGGGAATTCAGGGCCTCCACCGCCGGATCCTCCGTTACCTTTGCGGCGACCGCGGGACACGACGAAGGCAATCGCGCCGATGACCACAATTATCGCGATACTGCCAACAAGGATAAGGGTGTTATTGCTAGAGGATTCCCTCTTCCCGGCTTGGGGCGAGGTGTCCGAAGTCTTGGAACTGGTCGACTGGAGCTGGCCGAGAGGATTCTCCTTTGAGTCAGCAGAAATGTCTATCGTGAGCGCCGAGTAAGGACGAACGATCCCGTAACCGTATTCTTCGTCGGGCGCGGTCAGCCCCTTATGGTGCGCAAAGGTGGCTGTCCTGATAAGACGGTTGATTACTTGGCCTGCGGTAAGGCCAGGGTACTTGGAGCGGACCAAAGCGGCAGCGGCGGATACATAGGCTGTAGCCTCCGAGGTGCCGCTAGACACACCGTATCCATTGGGCATTGTTTTATTTGCGCCAACAATTTTCACGCCTGGCGCTGTAAGTGTTAGCCCCTTTCCAGTATTAGAATCCTTCCAAAGGTTGGCCTCTTCATCTACAGCGCCGACAGATACAACTCCGGGAAGTGCTGCTGGTTCACTGACAGCAACAGATCCTTCATTACCTGCGGCCGCAACAACTACAACATCGTGCGCTTGCGCATACGCGATGGCATCGCGACCCGCGCTCAGAGTCTTACCACCGCCATCATTACCAAAAGAAAGATTGATAACCTTTGCACCTTGATCTACTGCATATCGAACTGCAGCGCCCCACGTTTCATCCAGATTCCTATCTTCTCTCGTTTGAAGGGTGCGCAACGGCAAAATTTTAGCTTTCGGCGCAAGACCAATCACACCAGAGGTATTTCCCGCACCGTGCCCATGACCAGCGATAATGCTTGCCATCTTCGTTCCGTGACCGATGATATCCTCTTGGGCGTTCCCTCCGCCTGTAAAATCTTTCCCCTCAAGAACCTGGCCACTCAAATCGGGGTGACTAGCGTCGACTCCAGAGTCGACAACTGCAACGGTAACGCCCTGCCCTTGGGATTCAGCCCAGACATCTTCCGCTGCAAATGCGTTCAAGGCCCATTGTTGATCTCTAACATAGTCTGCCGAGGCAGTGGAGGCCGTAGTGAGGAGCAAAACTCCTGTCAGCGCCACGACTCCCGTCGTAGACCAAGCTCGCTTGAAAATCACTTCCTTGCTCCTCACTCAACTACGACTGATTCCGCCAGCCTGTATGCGAGCGAGCCGCACGTTTCTGCGTGCGGCTCGCTCGTGTGTTTACTCGATAGTCCGCGGTACGTTCCGATTGCGGTCTTCTTCCGAGATCCAGGTCTCCTCGTCTTCGACCAAGTAGTCGGGACGCTCCCCCTGGCTGTTTTCGTCATTGGGCCGTCGACCGTTGCGGCCCCCCATACCGCCAGCCATTCCGCCAGCCATGGCGCCATGCTGGGTTCCACCACGGCTGCCGTGTAGACCCCCACCGCCACCGGCTCCCTTGCCAGTGATCCCCTTGGCCGCGCCTACCACACCGCCGCGGGACTTAGCGAGAGCTCCACGGCCGCCAGCACCAGCGCCACTGCGGCCAGCCGCACCGGTTCCCGCACCCCCCATAACGCCGGTACCAGCTCGTCCTCCAGCACCACGCCCTGCTGCCGCCCCACCACCGGCCATGCCGCCCCGGCCGCCCACAACGCCAATGCCACCTCGCCCAGCCATGGCACCACGGCCGACACCGGTTCCTCCACTAGGAGCCACGATACCTGGCCCCTGAACTCCACCAGTCCCGACACCGCTGCCACCGACACTGGGACCGCCGGCGCTGGTACCTGGGCCAACCCCTGTTAGACCTGGGGAAATGCTGTCAACCTTAGTCTTAGCTGTCGGGAGTTGCGTGCCTCCCGTGATGCCCTGTCCACGAGGCACCGTTGGGGCTGGTTTGACGCTGGCGGTAGGGCCTGCGCTCCAAGGCTTACTACCCGATACTGAGGCGCCCGGTCGAGACGCTCCACCACCACCAGGGGTAACAGGTGGTGGGTACTCAACGTCGCGATTCGGTTCCCCGACGTGCCCGTCTCCGGAATCTTTTACCCGATTTCTTTGCAGATTTCCTGCGATACGCGTGTACTGAGCGCCCAGGTTCTCCATGACAGCAACGCCATTGAGTTGAGCCTCTCGACTTGCGCCGATCTTACCCTCGTTAATTTCCGCTACTTCCTGCGCGGTCAGCTTGCGATCTTGGAGATCGTTAGCTACGGATTCCCCATTATCCCATTTCCAGTCACTGAGAGCATCACCCAGCTTAGCCCAGCCGCTGGGCTCCTTAATATCGTCCAACTGCGCCTTGTACCTGCTTAGCTGCGAGGCGGCGTCAGTCATCTGAGAACTGTTGAGATCTGCATGCCAAGCCACATTCCGGAGGCTCTGTGCGATCTTGCGCGCCTCTCTTTCAAACGCTTGGGCTGCTTCCCCTTCCCAGTGCTCCAGGACATTGTCGACCGACTTATCGAGTAGGCCAGCAATACCTCCTCCTTCACCACCGGCAAGGATTTCATTAACCTTTCCCCAGTGACGGCCCGTCTCCTCAATCAAGCCTGGATTGGTTCCCTCAAGCATCTGCTTGAGCTCTTTGAGCGAGTAGTTGATGAATTGGGTTTTAGTCTGAGGCCGATCCGGGTCTGCAACGCAGACGTCACTTACAATCACGGGCTCAGGCAGGTTTTTGTCACCGGCCACTTGAACTCCTCCCTTAACAGGTGATTCTCGATCCGACTACCTTGCAAATTCGCCGTTCGATCCCCCCGTGTCACCACCCATTTGGCGCTTGTTCGCGTACTCTTGCTCGGTGTATTTGTCCTTCACCTTGGAGGTGCTCTTGCCGAACCTGTCGATCAGGTCGTGCAGCCCCTTGATCGCACCCTCAAGATCGCTCTTCGCTTCCTTGTGAGCGTTAAAGAGATCACCCGCTTCCAGGAAGGTGTCGCTCCTCCCGAATGCGCTGACGGGGATTTCCGTGTTGTACCGCGACGTCTGCCCTGCCTTGTCCATGTCGTCCAGCAATGACCAGAGCTTGCGGATGACCTCATCCAGCGCGCTCAGGTCAACCCGCATTCCGTTGCTCATACCCCGTTGTCCTCTCCCCTGTTTCTCAAGTTGTCGGCACCTGATCGGTGACCAAGTCATTCACCCGGACGGGTTAACCCAATCGCCCAGCCTGGCCAGCTCGTCCGCTTCGGCCACCCCGTCTGCTACGCCAGTCCCGCACAGCCACCCCGCTCCCCGCGATCACCAGAACCAGGGCCAGCCCCGTGCCCAGCACGTAGATCGCTGTCCGGCGTTCCCGTTCCGCCTCGCTCTCCCCCATGGTCACCGCCATGGGAATGACCCCACCCGAGCCTGCCTCGACCGGCGGGTCGGGCTTCGGAGAGGTGCCCGGCGTGGACTCCTCCGAGAGGGCGGCGACCGGATCGACGACGCCCCAGCCGATGAAGCGGTTGGGGCCGCGGCCCGGGCGCTGGGCGGTTTCCTCGATACGGGTGGCGATCTGGGCCGCGCTCCAGGCGGGGTACTTCTCCTTCAGAAGGGCGGCGACGCCCGCGACGTACGGAGCCGCGAAGCTCGTGCCGTCGGCGGTGCACTGGCCTCCCTTGGGAACGGTGGAGACCATGCCGACGCCCGGTGCCGCGACGTCCACGAAGTCGCCCGCCTGAGAGAAGAAGGCCCGTTCGTCGTTACGGTCGGAGGCTGCCACCGCCAGGACACCCGGGTAGGAGGCGGGGTAGGTCTTCGCGGAATTGCCGTCGGCTCCGTCGTTGCCGGCGGCCGCCACGATCAGGGCGCCTGCGTTCACGGCCGCCGCGACGGCGTTGCGCAGTTCCGTGTTGTCTTCCTTGTTCGCGGTGTCCGAAGAGATGTTGATGATTTTCGCGCCCTTGGCGACCGCGTCGCGGATCGCCTGGGACATGGTCCGCGAGTTGCCCTGCTTCTCCTCTCCGCCCGTGTAGCGGAGGGAGAGGATCTTGGCGTCAGGGGCCAGGCCCACGAAACCGGTCCCCTTGATCGGACGGGCGGCGATGATGCCCGCGACCCGGGTGCCGTGGCCTTCGAGGTCCTCGTTCGCGGAGCCGCCGACGTAAGACTTGCCACCGGAGGCCATGGCGCTGCGCAGTTGGACGTTGGAGTCGTCGACGCCCGTGTCGATCACCGCGACCGTGACGCCCTTGCCCGTCGCCTGTCCCCACAGCTGGTCCAGGAGAATCCGCTGGAGTGACCACGGCGTCGGCTTGATGACGTCGCCTCCGAAGACACATTCCGTGCTGGCCGACAGGCCGAAGTCCGGGCTTCCGGAGCCACCGGCGCCGGAAGCCGTGAGGCGGGTGGGCATCACCGTATCCGCCGGTGCCGCCGTCGCCGGCAGCACCGCCGCACAGCATATGCCGGTGGCCGCGAGCACGCCGAAAACCCGCTGTAGTGCGCGGGTTCCACTCTTACGGCTGCGTGAGCGGGCGGTCCGGCCCTTCACGTTCAGGCCCCCCATGTTCAGGCCCCCAGGGCTTCCTTGCTTCTTTCGAAGCTGGATCATGTGTGCGTGACGGATGTGTCGGCGGGTACGAATACCTGCGGGATGTGATGCATACGGTCCCGGGAGGATCATGTAAAGCCCTGAAGCAGAGCTCGGCCCAGCGGACGCCTTGGCGTCGGCTGGGCCGATTCTCTTCATCTCATGCCCCTCGGGTCGCCGGCGGGCGCTCAGCCCCAGGTCTGAGCGTTGCTCTTCTCGGTGGCCTGGTAGTTCTCAGCCGCGTTCTGCAGCGCCGAGGCGATCTTCAGCAGGGTCGCGTGCAGGTCCGCGGCGGTCTGGTCCCACTCGCGCTGCTTGCGCTGGTAACCCTCCTGCGCCTCGCCTTCCCAGGTGTTGGCGACGCGCTTGACCGCGGCCTCGAGGTCATCGAGCTGCTGCTTGATACGACCGGCGGTCGTGCGCACGTCCGTGGAGGCGTTGGTGATGGTTGCGTAATTGACGAGGATCGACATCGTCGTTCCCTTTCAGGAAGAGTCGTAGGAAGTCGGTAGAGAGCGGCCGAGATAGACCGAGATCAAAAAAGAGCCGGCGAACCGCTGGATCCGGTGACTCGATCAGCCGAAGTCAGACATGATCTTGCTGATCTCGGCGTTCTGCTGCTCTTCCGACGCGGAGTAGTTGCTCCGCGTGGAGTCCACGGCTTCCCTGATGTCGTTGAGGATGTCACTCATCCTCTTCGCGTCCGCGTTCCAGCGCTCCTGCAGCTGGTGGTAGGACTTCGCCGCCTGGCCCTGCCAGCCGCCGGCGATCTGGTCGATCACTCCGTTGAGCCGGCGGATCTCGCCCTGCAGCTGACCGTTCACGGTGTTGATGTCACCGGAGAGCTTGCTGAGTTCGTCCTCTGTTACCCGGAACTGGCCGGCCATGATGAACCTTCCCCCATGTCGTCGTTGATCCGGGAAACCAGTACCGGTGCCCGGAGAAGCTTCACGCGCTTGAGCGCTGCAATCACTCTATCGTCAGCCCACCCCTCGACCACAGGCCCGACCAATCAGTTACAGGGCTCACACACTTGAGCGATCACCCTGTGATCCGCGGGCCGTGCCCCTCTCAAGTACCGCTGGACGCAGGAACGTTGAGCGATCGCCAGTGGGCGCCGTTCACGGCTCCGCCGTCACTGACTCTGCGGCTGTGCCGCGCTGCCCGTGTCCAGAGTGGGCCCCTTCGGGATGAATGTCGCCCACGACTGCGGCACGATCGCAGGGTTGGAGACGTCCTCGTAACCCAGCCGCGTGCGCGCCTTGTCCGTCTCGCTCGGGCCCTGCGAGCCGCCCGATGCCTCGTCCCCCGACGAGGACGAAGCCGAACCGCTGCCGCTTTCCTGCGCTTCGCTGTCGTTGTTCGACGGCAGCGAATACCGCAGGCCCGTATCCGTGAGCAGGTATGTCGCACCACCTCCCCCGGCCGCACCGGTGACCTCCTGGAAGAGCAGCCCGGAGCCGGACGAGACGTAGGCGCTCAGGGAATCGGCGATGACCCTCTTGGGATAAGCCTTGCCGGCCCAGGCGGCAAGCTGCGGTTTCTTGTCCGCGCCGATGGTGCCGTTGTAGACGCTGCACGAGGTGGTACGGGCCTCACCGGTCGCTGTGGCCGCGGGGTTGGCCTGCCGCGGAACGGCCTGGGGCCAGCCCTTGTCCGCGTAGAAACTGTCCGCCGGGCCGCCGTTGGCCGCAATGATGTCCGGGGTGTCGACCTGAATGTCGTCGATCCCGTCCGTCCCGTACGCCAGCTTGGCGGAGGGTGACGCCTTGAGCAGGTCGGCGACGAAGGGCGTGATGGCGGCGACCTCGTCCTTGAGGACGACGTAGTACTGCTCACCCTGCGCGTCCCGCGCCTTGAGCACCCGGCCCACCGTGCCCGCCTCGGCGGGGAGCCCTCGGACCCAGGTCGGCTCACCGGCGGACGGGACCTCCGGGAAAGTGATGGCCCCGCCTTCATTGAGGGTGCGCAGCCACTCCTGGCTCACCGGCTGCGGCTCGGCCGTGGTGCCGATGACGGCGGCGCGCAGCTGCTCCATGGTGGTGGTGTCGATGTCCGGCTCACCGCCCAGCAGGAAACGGTTCCCCTTGCCGTCGACCAGGTACTCCCGGGAGGTCCTGGAGTCGACGACGTACAGGGCCTCGCGGGAATCGACTTTGCCCGCGTTGCCGAGCGACTTGGCGTCCTCCGCATCGAAGACGAAGACCGCGCGGTCGATGGCGCCTTCCGACCCCGGGGCCGGGCGCTCGCACACGGCCCAGGTCTTCGGCTTCTCGGCGTCGTCCTTGGAGGGCAACCGGTCCGGGGCGTACGGGATGCCGAGGGTCGCGCCGTGCGGGATGCCGCTCTTGTCGATCTCCTTGCCGGGGACCTCGATGACGCTGCCCTTACCCTTGTCCAGAAGGAGCTTGGCGGAGGCGTAGTTAAGGACGGGGTGGAGCGTCGGGACCTTCTTGCCGTTCGACGTCGCGTCGTTCAGGACGACGTAGCGCGTCGTGGAGTCGCTGTCGACGATGATGTGCTCACCAGGGGTGTCCCAGCCCTTGGGCGCTGCCGGCTTGATCACACCCCAGGCGATGAAGCCCACCACCAGGACGACACCGACCGCCAGGCTGGGCATCACCGTACGGACCGGGCGCGGCGCGCCTTCCTCCGAACCGCCCGGCGACGGCGCCAGGAACGCCGCGACGGTGCGCTTGCGAGCGAACGTGTAGGCGGCGAGTTCATCCCGACGCGTTGCCATGGTCCCCGTTTCTCCCGTTGTGTGATCTCGATCGTGTGGTGATGCTCGATCGTGGTCGTGGCGCTCGATCGTGGCCGAGCGCTCGGCCCTGCTCGGTGGGCGGGCCACGGCTCCCTCGTGCTCGGTCATCGGGCTCGGAAAGCCGGTGCTCGAATCATCGGGCTCGAAAAGCCGATTCGGCCGCGCAGGCACCTACTATGCCCTGCGCCGCGGAACGGTGGCCCAACAGGTCCACGGCGGACCCCGCATCTTCACAGAGCTTCACCTCAACGCTCCACCATGCGAGACCGGTCCGTGACAGGCTGGCCACCCGGGGTTTCGGTGTCCCCTGTGTCACCTCACGTTCCGCAGCGGGTACCGTGAGCCACTCGCACGGATGATGTGGGCCGTCGGTGCCCCTGGCCCGTCGCCGGGATCTCGGGCAGACGATCCCGCACGGCGAACGGCCACTACTTCGCGAAAGGGATGTCCCGGGGGATGACCAGCGCTACGAGCACTCGGCGCGGACGCCGCGCACAGCAGCAACAGGGGGATCCGAGCGGCAGACGCACGTCGGCCGCTCCGTCCGCCCCCGCCGCCGCGTCGCCGCGCACGCTGCCCCGTCCCGGCGGTCTGGGCCCGGTGCGACTGCAGCAGCTCATCCTGGTGGAACTCGCGGCGGCGATCATGCTGGTCGCCTGGGCCGCCGACGTGTCCTGGCTGCTGGCCCCGGCCGGTGTCGTGGCGGCCCTACTGCTGCTCCTGGCGGTCCTGCGCCGGGGCAGTCGTCCGCTGCCCGAGTGGTACGAGACGGCGCGCGCGCTGAAGCGCCGCCGGCGCGAGGCCAAGCTGCCCGTCCCACCCGGGACGGACCCGATGCTGGTGCCTGCCGTGGAGTGCGACCCCGCCCTGCGGACGTACAACTTCGTCTCCCGTGACGATCGCTCGATCGGCATGATCGGCGACGGGACCTTCCTGACCGCCGTGCTCTTCGTACAGCCGGGAGACCAGCCGCTGCGCCCTGGCTCCGCCGGCCGTCAGTTGCCGCTCCGGCTGATCCAGGACGCCCTGGAGGTCGACGGGATCCGTCTCGCTTCCGCGCAAGTCGTGCAGCACACCCAGCCGGCGCCCGCACCTCATCTGCCCCCGCAATCCGTCGCCGCGCGGTCGTACGGTCCTCTTCAGGCACAGGCCGGTTCTCCCGCACTCCGGCTCACCTGGGTCGCCCTCAAACTCGACCCGGAGCTGTGCCCGGAGGCGGTCCAGGCCCGCGGGGACGGCGTTCCCGGGGCGCAGCGCGCGCTGTTGCGGGTGGCGGACCAGCTGGTGAGCCGGCTGGCCGGGGCCGGCTTCAAGGCGACCATCCTGGACGAGAACGAGCTGGTGCAGGCGCTGGCGACGTCCAGTTGCCTGAACCCGCGGGTCAACGCGCAGCATGCCCAGGATGGGCGCTCCCCCCAGCGGCGTACGGTCGAGTCGGCACGGAGCTGGCGGGTCGACGACCGGTGGCACACGACGTACTGGGTCTCCCGCTGGCCTCAGCTGGGGAACGGCGGTGTGACGCTGCCCGAACTGGTCACACGGTTCACTTCGCTGCCGGTGCTCGCCACGACGTTCAGCATGACTCTGAGCAAGGCCGGCAACCGGGGTGTCTCTCTGGCCGGGCATATCCGCGTCACCGCCCGTGGCGACAGCGAACTCGTCGAGGTAGGGCGCGAGTTGGAACGGGCCGCGAGTGCCGCGAAGGTCGGTCTGGTCCGTCTCGACCGGGAGCAAGTCCCCGGTGCTCTCGCCACTCTGCCGCTCGGAGGTACGAACTGATGTCCCATCCCGCCTCGACCATGCCCCCGGGACAGCAGGGCCGGTCCGCCTCGGGACGCACGCCCGCGCATGTGGCATCGCCCACCGACACGGGCATGATTCCCGTCGTCCGGCAGCCGCAGACGCCGCAGCAGCAGCAACGTCGCATCTTCAGCCCGGGTTTCGGGCTACGCGGGCCGCGTCGGAACCGTCATGTCGTCACCGCCGACGAGCTCGCGGCGATCAGCATGCCGATCGGTGACGACGGCGTGGTCATCGGCACCGACCCGGAATCACAGCCGGCCGTGCTCGGCCTGTCCCGTCCGACCGCCTTCGACATCGTCCTCGTGGGGGGTCTGTGGCTCGCCCAGGTGCTGGCGTTGCGCGCCGCCGCGACGGGAGCGCGCGTGGGGGTCGAGACCGGTCGTCCGCAGGCCTGGCAGCAGTTGGCCCAGACGGCGGGCGGTGGCCAGCAGTGCGTGACGGTCTATCCGGTGGGGCGGGTGCCCGCGCAGGGGCCCTCCGTCTCCAGTCCGGTGGTGTTGTTCCGGGACTGCGGCATCCGTCCGCCGCGCGGGCGGGTGACCTCCGTGCCGTGGCAGGCCGTGGTGACGGTGCTGCCGTTCGTCAGCGAGCACGCGCCGCGCTGGCTGGCCCAGGCCCATCTGGTCGGGATCCAACGCATCTCGCCCTACGAGACCGAGGTCGTGCGCGACACGCTGAGCATCCCGGAGGAGCATCTCCAGCACCTGTCGACCCTTCACGACGGCGTCGCCCTGTGGTGCACCCGTAAGCATTACAAGTTCGTCATGACCGAACCCACCGATGCGGAGACGGGCCTGCTCGGCGCGGCGCGCCGTATGGACTGACGTGCCGTTGTCTCCGGGAGCGGTGCCCGCCGACCGCCCGTCGGGTCTTTCCGATCGCGCCGTGGGGCTTTTCCGTCCCGCCAGGCGAGTGATTAGGCTTCTGATGGTGCGGTGACGATCGCAGTCGCGTGGGACTCGCCACTCGGTCCGCCCGGCCGCGATGACGACCAGCTCAGCAGCAGTGGCTGACCAGGAGGCAAGCAGTGAACAGGGATCGGTCCGAGTACAACGGCGGCAGCCCTTCCTCGGACGGGGACGATCACGAGGTGGATCTCACCGGCGAGTTCGAAATCGTCTACACGCCTCCCGCCTGGTACGCCCAAAGCACCGGTGGCTCCGCGGCCGGTGGACAGCAGGACGCCGGATCCACATCGCCGCCGCCCCCGACCGGACCGCCCGTTGGCTCGCCCACCGGGCCGCCTGGCGGTCCCGCACCGCACGCTCCCGCACCGGCGCAGCCGCAGCCGCAGCCGCAGCCGCAGCCGCAGGGCGTACCGCAGCAATCCGCGCAGCCCTTGCCTCAGCCCGCGCAATCCACGCAGCCCGCCCAGCCCCAGGGCACACCCGGCGCGGACCAGCAGGGTACTGCCACGGGTGGCTACGGATTTCCGCAGCCCACGGCGCCGGGCACCGCTTCCGCGCCCGGCGGATACGGCTACCCCCAGCGGTCGGGAACCGGAACCGGTGCGCCACAGCCGGGCCAGGACACGCCGGGTGGTTACGGAGCGCCCCAGCAGCACACGTCCGCCCCGTCCCCCACCGCGCCCGGCTTCCCCGTGCTGCGTCCGGCCGACGAGGGGGCCCAGGGCGGTCCGTCCCAGCCCGCCACCCCGGCGACGGGTGTCCCCGCGGCGGCCGCCGCGCCCGAACAGCCCGCCCCCGCACAGCCGATGCCCTCACAGCCGGAAGCCGGGCAGCCGGAAGTCGTGGTCGACCCTGCCGCCGATGCCGAGGCGGCGCGGCTGTTCGGCGGTGCCGATGACGACGGGGAACCGGAGGAGGAGCGGAGCGACGAGGCGGAGCCGGGTGACTCCGCCGGGTCCGTGCCGAGCACGCAGGGCGACGAGTCAGCGGACGTCCGGTCCGACGCGGACTCCGTCACACAGACCGAATCCGAAACCGCGCCGACGACGGCGGAAGCCGGGGCAGAGGCGGGTGCAGAGCCGGTGACTGCCGCTCCCGAGGCCGTGCCTGCCGCTCCCGCGTCCGCGGCGCCGGAACAGCAGCCGCAGCCCGCCGAGCAGGTCCCCACGCCGCCCCAAGCCGACCAGGGACTCCCGCCGCTGCCGCAGGGGTTCGTGCCCGCACAGCCCGTCCAGGGAGTACCGCAACAGGCAGGGCAGCCGTACCAGCAGGCCCCGGCCGTCGGCCCGCAGACCGCAGCCGGGCAGCCCGCCGGATACGGCTACCCTCAGCCTCAGCCCGGACAGCCCGGACATGAGTTCCCTCCACAGGGCTCGTTCGGCCCGGTCCAGCAGCCCGGTCATCCGGGACAGCAGCCGCACCCGGGTTACCCGGCGGCGCAGGGCGGACAGCCTGTACCGGTCGACCCGCGGCAGGCCCCTCACCCCGCGCAGCCTTATCCCGGACAGCCGCAGCCCGCCGGTTACGGCTACCCGCAGCAGGCGCCCCAGCCCGGGTACATCGGTTACGGTTACCCACCTCAGCAAGCGGGTTACGGCTACCCGCAGGCTGTCCAGCCCCAGCAGCAGCCACCCCACCAGCCGGCTCCCCCGCAGCAGCCGCCTGCCCAGCCCCAGCAGCATCCCGCTGTCCCGCCCACCGCCTACGACAACCAAGGCTGGACCGCTCCGGCCGGTCCTCAGCCCGGTGGGCCCGGTGCCCCTCAGCAGCAGGCCGCACCCGGCACCCCGCTCGGCTACAACGCCGCCGTGGAGCTCACCTCCGACCGGCTGCTGCGCCATCAGCCCAAGGCACGCAAGAACAACACGGGCCCGTCCCGCTTCAAGTTCGGCGCCAAGAAGGAAGAGGCGGAGCGGCAGCGGAAGTTGGAGCTGATCCGTACGCCGGTCATGTCTTGCTACCGGATCGCGGTGATCAGCCTCAAGGGCGGTGTCGGCAAGACCACGACGACCATGGCGCTCGGCGCCACGCTCGCCACCGAGCGTCAGGACAAGATCCTGGCGATCGACGCCAACCCGGACGCCGGCACCCTCGGTCGACGGGTCCGGCGCGAGACAGGCGCCACCATCCGCGACCTGGTGCAGGCGATCCCGCAGCTGAACAGCTACATGGACATCCGCCGCTTCACCTCGCAGGCGCCGTCGGGGCTCGAGATCATCGCCAACGACGTGGACCCGGCGGTTTCCACCACCTTCAACGACCAGGACTACCGAGCCGCGCTCGACGTGCTGGGCAGGCAGTACCCGATCATCCTCACGGACTCGGGGACCGGCCTGCTGTACAGCGCGATGCGCGGGGTCCTCGACCTCGCCGACCAGCTGATCATCATTTCCACCCCTTCGGTGGACGGCGCGAGCAGCGCCTCGACCACGCTCGACTGGCTGTCGGCGAACGGGTTCGCCGATCTCGTCCAGCGGTCGGTCACCGTGATCTCCGGTGTTCGCGAGACGGGCAAGATGATTAAGGTGGAGGACATCGTCGCGCACTTCGAGACCCGCTGCCGCGGTGTCGTCGTGGTCCCTTTCGACGAGCACCTCGCGGCAGGCGCCGAGGTGGACCTCGACATGATGCGTCCCAAGACGCGTGATGCCTACTTCGATCTCGCCGCCCTCGTCGCCGAGGACATCGCCCGTACGCAACAGGGCTTCGGTAACCCGAACCTGCCGCACCAGCAGCTCCAGCAAGGATTCGCGCCCCCGCAGGGACAGCCTCAGCAGGGATTCGTGTCTCCGCCCCAGCAGCCCTACACCCCGCCCGGCGGTGCCCCCCAGCCGGGCCAGGACTGGCAGCAGCAACCGGGACCGGGCCAGGGTTGGCAGCAGCAGTCCGCACCGCCGTCGCAGGATCCGCAGCAGAACCAGCCGCAGCACGGTGTCGTACCACCCGGCTGGACACAGCAATAACGACGGATCGTCCACGAACGCCGGAGGGCCGGCACCATATGGTGCCGGCCCTCCGGCGTTCGTGGACGACCTCGGCCTGCCTAGGCCCGCCCTCCGGCCGCGGCCACCAGCTCCCGGCACCGCTCGACGTCGTGGGCCATCTGCTCCAGCAGGGCCTCCAGCGTGTCGAACCTCGCCTGTCCGCGGACGAAGGCCAGGAAGTCGACCGCGACGTGCAGCCCGTACAGGTCCAGCCCCACGCGGTCGATGGCGTACGCCTCCACCGTGCGTTCGGTGCCGTCGAACTGCGGGTTCGTGCCGACGGAGATCGCGGCGGGCATCATCTCGCCCTGGGCGTGCAGCCAGCCGGCGTAGACGCCGTCGGCGGGGATGGCGGTGTGCGGCAGGGTCTCGACGTTCGCCGTCGGGAAGCCCAGCTCGCGGCCGCGCTGGGCGCCCCGGACCACCACGCCCTCGACCCGGTGCGGACGGCCCAGGATCTCCGCGGCGCCCGTGACGTCGCCCTCGGCGACCAGGCGCCGGGTCAGGGACGACGAGAACGGCTCACCGCCACCCGCCTCGCCGCTCACGTACAGGTCGACGGCCTCGACCTCGAAGTCGTAGGTCCTGCCCTGCTCGGCGAGGAACTCGACGTTCCCGGCCGCCTTGTGGCCGAAGCGGAAGTTGGGGCCCTCGACGACGGCCTTGGCGTGCAGCTTGTCGACGAGGACCTTGACGACGAAGTCGGCCGGCGACAGCTTCGAGAACTCCGCGGTGAAGGGGAGGACCAGGACGGCGTCCACGCCCAGCTCCGCCATGAGTTCGGCGCGGCGGTGGTGCGGGGCGAGCAGCGGCGGGTGGCTGCCGGGGCGCACGACCTCGCTGGGGTGCGGGTCGAAGGTCACGACGACGGCGGGCACGCCCAGCTCGCGGGCGCGGTCCACGGCGTGCTTGATGATCAGCTGGTGCCCGCGGTGCACACCGTCGTAGGAGCCGATGGTGACGACGCTGCGCCCCCAGTCCTGGGGGATGTCCTCCAAGCCACGCCAGCGCTGCACTGTGACTGCTCCTTGTCGAGTACTCGTCGAACCCGTGTCCGTGATTTACGCCTCTACGCAGGTCTAAGGGTGCCATGCCGCACCCCTCCCACCCGCACCGGCATGGGCGGTGTGACCGGGCGCACGCACCCGGCCGGGGCCCGGCCGTCCGGGCCCGTCACACGTCCGGCACCCGTGCGTCCGCACGTCCGTTCGGACATCTGGCCGCCGTGCGTCCGTCCGGGGTCCAAGGCCCCGTGCAGCCGTCCGGTCATACGGGAACCCGGGCGCCCGCCAGGCTCTCCAGCGTCCGGCGCGTGCCGGGCCCCACCAGCACCGCCCACTCCCCCGGGGCGTCGGCCAGCCAGCCGGTCACGCGGGCGGCGAAGCCGGGGACGTGGCGGCCCAGGTCGGCCAGGGCGCGGTCGAAGCGGGCGGCGCCGTCCGGGGTGCGGACGAGGAGGAAGGCGGTGCGGTGGACGAGGCCGCGCAGGTCGTCGCCGTCGTGGCGGGCCGCGGCGCGCAGCAGGGCGTCCAGGACGGCGGGGTCGCGCTCACGCGCCAGCAGGACGTCGAGGAGTTCGCCGCGCAGCGGGCCGGAGGCGGGGGCGCCGGGGGTGGCGAGCACGGTGGCGAGGGCGGCCCGCACGGGCTCGGGGCCGCCGTCCAGGAGGCCGGTGACCAGGGGCAGGAGTACGGCGCGGACGTCACCGGCACCGGCTCCGGCGGGCTCCCGCGGGTCGAGGCGCTGCTCGACGTACGCGGCCACGTGGCGGACGTTCTCCGGGCGCTCGGCCACGGCCTCCCCGAGGACCTCGGCGACCCGGCCGGCGAGGTCCGGCGTGGCGGCGTCGGCGAGCCTGCGCAGCGCCTCCCCGGCGTCGGCACCGCGCAGGCGGGCCCGGAAGGCTTCCAGGACGGCTTGCGGATGGGTGGGCAGGGCCGCGGCCATCGCGACCGGCGGGAGGTAGGGGTCGCCCGCCGCGAAGTGCCGCAGGGCTCGCGGGAGATGCTGCGCGCGGGCGTCCGGGTCCTGGACGAGCAGGGCGAGCGCGCCGCCGTGCAGGACGGTGTCCTCGGGACGGTCCAGCAGGTGGAGGGCGGCGTGGCGCAGCAGGTCGCGGTCGGCGCCGGCGCGTACGTGCGGGGCGGCGCGCAGCCCGTACGTCACCGCCGCCACGCGCCGGGCGGGGCGCTCGTCGCGCGCCCACCGGACGGCGGCCCGGCACAGGGCGGACGGCTCTTCCTCCGCCAGGACGGTGAGGAGTTCCCCGGCCCGCCGGTTCGTGCTGCCGGCGAGCGCCTCGACGAGGTCGTCCAGGGCGAGGTGGCGCCGGGTGTGCAGCAGGGCCTGCGCGGCCGTGGCCACGGTGGCGTGCGGGGCGCGGGGCAGCGGCCGCTCGTCGTCGAACCAGCGGATCAGGAGCGGCTGTACGGCCCCGGGGTCGTCGGCGAGCAGCCGGGCCGCGGTGCCGAGGTAGCGGGGTCCGGGCTCGTGCGGAGGCCCGTCGGCGAGGACCAGGCGGCGGAGCAGATCGGCGCGGACGTCCCGGGGCAGGGCGAGCGCGGCCCAGAAGTCCGGGCCGAACTCCTCCGGTACGGGGCGGTCCTCCGCGCGCCAGGCCGTGATCCGGTCGGCGAGCAGCCGCAGGACGTCCGCGTACGGCGACGCGTCGGGTACGCGCGGCAGGACCTCGCCCAGCAGCCGGGCCGCCCACCAGGAGTGCGGGCCGGTCTCCATCGCGCACACCAAATCCTCTAGCTTGTCTGCGAGTTGGCGTCCACCCCGGTGGCGGGCGAGGTGCAGCATCGCCTCGGCGACGGAGCCGACGCGGTGGTACGGCACGGGGACGGGCCGGGCGCCGTGCCCGTCGCGCGGGGCGCGGTGGTGCACCAGGACGCGCAACGCCTCGTCCAGGTCGAGGTGGATGCCCTGGATCCAGTCGGCGAACTCCTCGTGGGCGAACCGGTAGCCGCTCGCGGCGGGCACGAGGAGGCCCTCGGCGAGGACGGCGAAGGCCCAGCCGGTGCCGCCGCCGAGCCGCGCCGGGGCCCGCCCCCAGGGGAACACCGAAGCGAACGCCTCCCGGTCCAGCGTGCCCTGCCCGGGGCCCAGGCTGCGCCGGGCGGCCTCGTGCGCCTGCCCGGCGACCTTCGCCGCCAGCCGCCGGACGGCGGTGCCGCGCAGGCCGTTCTCCGCCGCGAGGCGGGTCGCGATCCGCAGGCACATCAGGTCCAGGTGGGCCGAGAACACCTCGTCCCGGTCGGTGCGGACGGGGCCCCGGCCCCCGGGAAGCGCGGCACACACCTCCGACAGCAGCCGGAGCGTCAGCGGATGCCGCGCGTCGGCCTGCGGCAGGACTCCCTCGGGGACGCGGTACCGGGCGCGCGCCCGCCGGGCCTCCTCCTCCGTCAGGTCGCCCAGGGGAACGCAGGGCGGCAGGGGCCGGAGCGAGAACCAGGGCGGCGGGCCGCCGGGGACGGCCGGGAGGGGCGCGCTCTCCCCGGACCGCAACGCTTCCCCGGTCCCGGTCCCGCTCCCGGCCACGCCTCCGGTCCCGGCCCCGGTCACCCCCTTGGCCCCGGACACATTCACCGCTCCGGCCGCGCTCCCGGCCCCGATCGCATCCCCGGCACCGGCCGCACCACCAGCCTCGACCGCACCTCCAGCGCCGTACAGCGTCTCCCGCGGGAACTGCGCCCCCGCCCACTCCCAGTACTCCGCCCGGCACGCGACCACCAGCCGCGCCCCCGTCTCCCGCAGCCACCTCACCGTCCCCTCGGTCCACTCGCGCAGCCGGCGGGCCGGCAGCGGCGGCACCTCCTCGGGGCCGTCCAGGAACAGCAGCAGGGGACGGCCCGCCGTGCGGGCGGCCCGGGCCAGGTGCTCCGGGGCGACCTCACCCGGGCCGACGGGAAAGGCGCGGTCCGGGGCGGTCACGACGCGGGCGGCGCGGGCCAGCGCCCTGTGCGCCGCGTCGGCGACCGAGGTGTCGTCGTCCCGCAGGTCGGCACCGCACAGCCACAGCGCGGGGAGCGGTGCCCGGCCCGGGGGCCGGCGGGCGGCGAGGGCCGCGAGGGCGGTCGTACGGCCGCTGCCGGGCGCCCCGACGAGTCCGAGGACGGACGCCGGACCGCCGGCGAACGCGCACAGCTCCCGGACGACGCCCATCCGTTCGACTGGCTCGACCGCGGTGCCGCCCGGGCCGAAGGGTCCCGGCGGGCCGTCCCGGCCGGCCGAGGCGGCCGTCAGTTCGAGGACGCCCGCCAGGTTGAGGTCGGCGCCGTATGCCGGGACCGTCGCCGCGTTCTCGGCGAGCAGGTCGGCGAGCGGACCGTCGGCGTGCCCGCGGCGTCCCGCCCCGGCGGGGCCGGGGGCGCGGGCGAGCAGCGGCACGGCGAAGCAGGCCTCACGCGGCCCGGAGCGCAGGGCGGTGCCGAGGACACCGACCACGGCACCGGTCGCGGTGTCGACCACCGGTCCCCCGGCCGCTCCCCCGCCCGGCCGCAGCGCGTCCCGCCCCGCCGTGCCGACCGCCAGGTCCAGTGCCCCGCCGAGGAGGTGGGAGCGGTCCGTGGCCGTGTACGTCACCTCGCCGCTCCCGAGGATCCGCGCCTCGCGCCAGCGGCCCGCGGCGATCCGCACATAGGTGCCGGGCTCGATACGGTCGCGCACGGTGACGGGCAGGGGCGCCGCGTCCAGGCCCTCGGCGCGGACCAGGGCCAGGCCCCTGTGGGGCAGCGGGGTCACCGCGTCGGCGGTCACGACCCGGGCGCTCGCGCCGGCGCCGTACAGGGCGAGGCGGGGCAGGCCGTCGACCGCTTCGTGGCTGGTGATCACCGTGCCGTGGTGGTCGGCGGCGAATCCGGTGCCGCGCAGGCGGCCGGCCGGGTCGTGGATGCGGACCAGGGCGGCGTCGGAGGCGTGCCCCCGGGGCCCGAGCCCTTCGGCCGCTCCGAAGCGGGGCGCGCGCTCCTCTCGGGACCGGTTCCGCGACGTCATCGTCGAGCCTCCCCGCGTACACCGCCGTCCACCCTGCCGTGGGTCCGACGTTAGGCGGGAGATGATCAGCGGGACAGTTCGTGTGCCGAACGCGCCCCCTTCCGCTCCCCCGGTTCACTCCGAGCGCCTGCCCGGACGGGTGAACGGAGCGGGGGTCTTGGATACACCTCGGAAGGCGGGGGAAGCGAGGGGGGACCGTGGAGCGGCGGCTTGGGGGTCCCGTGGCCGCCGTTCCACGGGCGGGACCGGCCGGCCCGCGGACGCACGTGCTCCTCAGCCGAAGACGGCGAGGCTCTTGGCCTTCCCCCGGTGGTGCTCGACGAGGGCCAGGAAGCGGTCCTCGGGCCCGAAGACGGCCACCGCACCGGCACCCGCGTACACCTCGGGCATCTCCAGCCGTACGCCGTTGGCGAGCAGCCGGGCGCGCCGGTCGTCCACGTCCCAGCGCGGGAACGCGGCGGCGGCCGCCTCGGCGAGCGGCAGCACGGTCAGCTCCTGCTGGAGCTGGTCCAGGGTGCGCGCCGCGTCCAGCTTGTACGGGCCGACGCGGGTGCGGCGCAGGGCGGTGAGGTGGCCGCCGACGCCCAGACCGGCGCCCAGGTCGCGGGCGAGCGCGCGGATGTAGGTGCCGGAGGAGCAGACCACCGACACCACCAGGTCCAGCACCGGCGTGCCGTCCTCGGCGACGGCGTCCCGGACGTCGTACACGGTGAAGGAGGAGACGGTGACGGGCCGGGCGGGGATGTCGAACTCCTCGCCCTCCCTGGCCCGCTTGTAGGAGCGCACGCCGTTGATCTTGATGGCGCTGACCCGGGACGGCACCTGCATGATCTCCCCGGTCAGCTCGGCGATCCGGGCGTCGATGTCCTCCCGCCCGACCTTGGAGGCGTCGGTGGACGCGGTGATCTCGCCCTCGGCGTCGTCGGTGAGCGTCGTCTGGCCCAGACGGACGGTGCCGAGGTACTCCTTCTCGGTGAGGGCGAGGTGCCCGAGGAGCTTGGTGGCCTTCTCCACGCCGAGGACGAGGACGCCGGTGGCCATCGGGTCGAGGGTGCCGGCGTGCCCGATGCGCCGCGTCCTCGCGATGCCCCGCATCTTGGCGACGACGTCGTGCGAAGTGAAGCCCGACGGCTTGTCGACGATGACGAGGCCGTCGGGCGGGGTGTGCTTGGCGGTCATTCGGCGGTGTCGTCCGTCTCGTCTGCGGGCTTCTTGTACGGGTCGGCGCCACCGGCGTAGGAGGCGCCCGCGGACGCCTCGCGCACCTTCTCGTCGGACTGCCGCGCCTTGTCGAGGAGGTCCTCGATGGTCCGGGCGGTGTCCGGCAGGGCGTCCATGACGAAGGTGAGGGTCGGCGTGAACTTCACGCCCGCCGCCCGGCCCACCTCCGAGCGCAGGACGCCCTTGGCGCTCTCCAGACCGGCTGCCGCGGCCTGGCGCTCCTCGTCGTCGCCGTAGACGGTGTAGAAGACGGTCGCCTCCCGGAGGTCACCCGTGACCCGGGTGTCCGTGATGGTGACGTGAGAGCCGAGCCGCGGGTCCTTGATCCCGCGCTGCAGCTTCTGGGCCACCACCTCTCGGATGAGGTCCGCCAGCCTCTTAGCCCGCGCGTTGTCGGCCACTGGTCCGTCTCCCGTTCTTTCTTTTCTTCGTGTCGTGCTTGGGTCGGCTCGGTTCGTCAGTCGTCGTCGCCGTGGAAGCGCCGTCGGACCGACAGCAGCTCCACCTCGGGACGGCCGGCGACCAGCCGCTCGCACCGGTCCAGTACGTCGGTCAGGTGCCCCGCGTCGGCGGAGACCGCCGCGAGGCCGATACCGGCCCTGCGGTGGAGGTCCAGATGGTCCACCTCGGCGACGCTCACGGCGTACTTCCGCTGGAGCTCGGCGACGATCGGGCGGACGACGGAGCGCTTCTCCTTCAGCGAGTGCACGTCGCCGAGGAGGAGGTCGAAGGACAGCGTCCCCACATACATGTGCAACCGGTTCACCCGCCGGTACGGGATCGATGGCCCTGCCATCCGTACGGGCAGGGACATCAAGAACGGTACCCCGAACACGCGCGCTGCCTCGACGGGGTTTCCGCCCGGTCCGCGCGCGCCCGGGGACGCGGCACTGGCCGACGGGAACGGATGTCCCGTCGGCCAGTGCCCACCGTCTGCCGGGTGTTACGCCCGCGGCTTCTCGCGCATCTCGTACGTCGCGATGACGTCGTCGACCTTGATGTCGTTGAAGTTTCCGAGGTTGATACCGCCCTCGAAGCCTTCGCGGATCTCGGTGACGTCGTCCTTGAAGCGACGCAGACCCTCGATGGTGAGGTTCTCCGCGATGACCTTGCCGTCGCGGATGAGGCGCGCCTTGCTGTTGCGGCGTACCTCGCCGGAGCGGATGAGCACACCCGCGATGTTGCCCAGCTTGGACGAGCGGAAGACCTCGCGGATCTCCGCCGTGCCGAGCTCGACCTCTTCGTACTCCGGCTTGAGCATGCCCTTGAGGGCCGCCTCGATCTCCTCGATCGCCTGGTAGATGACCGAGTAGTACCGGACGTCCACGCCTTCGCGCTCGGCCATCTGCGCGGCACGCCCGGCGGCGCGCACGTTGAAGCCGATCACGATGGCGTCGGAGCCCATCGCCAGGTCGATGTCGGACTCCGTGACCGCACCGACGCCGCGGTGCAGGACGCGGATGTCGACCTCTTCGCCGACGTCCAGCTGGAGCAGGGAGGACTCCAGGGCCTCGACGGAACCGGAAGCGTCACCCTTGATGATCAGGTTCAGCTGCTGGACCTCGCCGGCCTTGAGCACCTTGTCCAGGTCCTCCAGGGAGACGCGGCGCGTGCGCTTGGCGAACGCCGCGTTCCGCTCACGGGCGGCACGCTTCTCCGCGATCTGGCGGGCCGTACGGTCCTCGTCGACCACGATGAAGTTGTCGCCGGCGCCCGGGACGTTGGTCAGGCCCAGGACCTGGACCGGCATCGACGGGCCGGCCTCGGCCACGTTGTTGCCGTTGTCGTCGAGCATGGCGCGGACGCGGCCGTAGGCGTCGCCCACCACCATCGTGTCGCCGACCCGCAGCGTGCCTCGCTGGACGAGGACCGTCGCCACGGCACCGCGGCCGCGGTCCAGGCGGGACTCGATCGCGATGCCCTGCGCGTCCTGGTTGGGGTTGGCCCGCAGGTCGAGCGAGGCGTCGGCGGTGAGGACCACGGCCTCCAGCAGGGAGTCGATGTGCAGACCCTGCTTGGCGGAGATGTCGACGAACATGGTGTCGCCGCCGTACTCCTCGGCCACCAGGCCGTACTCGGTCAGCTGACCGCGCACCTTGGTCGGGTCGGCGCCCTCGACGTCGATCTTGTTGACCGCGACCACGATCGGCACGTCGGCCGCCTTGGCGTGGTTCAGGGCCTCGACCGTCTGCGGCATCACACCGTCGTTGGCCGCGACCACGAGGATCGCGATGTCCGTCGACTTCGCACCGCGGGCACGCATGGCGGTGAACGCCTCGTGACCCGGGGTGTCGATGAAGGTGATCTTCCGCTCTTCGTCGTTGACCTCGGTCGTGACCTGGTAGGCACCGATGTGCTGGGTGATGCCACCGGCCTCGCCCGCGATGACGTTCGTCTTGCGGATCGCGTCGAGCAGTCGGGTCTTACCGTGGTCGACGTGACCCATGACGGTCACCACCGGCGGACGGACGACCAGGTCCTCCTCGGAGCCCTCGTCCTCACCGAACTCGATGTCGAAGGACTCGAGCAGCTCGCGGTCCTCCTCCTCCGGGCTGACGATCTGAACGGTGTAGTTCATCTCGCCGGCGAGGAGTTCCAGCGTCTCGTCGGAGACGGACTGGGTCGCGGTGACCATCTCGCCGAGGTTCATCATGACCGCGACGAGCGACGCCGGGTTGGCGTTGATCTTCTCCGCGAAGTCGGTGAGCGACGCACCGCGCGACAGGCGAATGGTCTCGCCGTTGCCGCGAGGCAGCATCACGCCGCCGACCGACGGGGCCTGCATGGCCTCGTACTCCTGGCGCCTCTGCCGCTTCGACTTGCGGCCGCGACGCGCGGGACCGCCGGGACGGCCGAAGGCGCCCTGCGTGCCACCGCGGCCACCGGGACCGCCGGGACGGCCGCCGAAGCCGGGACGGCCACCGCCGCCGCCGAAGCCGCCGCCACCGCCGGGACGGCCGGCGAAGCCGCCGCCACCGCCGGGACGACCGGCACCGCCGCCGCCACCGGGACGGCCGGCGAAGCCGCCGCCGCCCGGACGCGCGCCGCCGCCGGGACGGCCGGCTCCGGCCGGGCCGCGGCCGCCGCCGGGACCGCCGCCGGGGCGCGGGCCGGCAGCGGGACGCTGCGGCATCATGCCGGGGTTCGGACGCGGGCCGCCGGGGCCGCCGCCGGGACGGGGGCCGCCCTGCGGACGCGGCATCGAGCCCGGGGTCGGACGCGGACCGCCCGGAGCCTGGGGACGGGGACCGCCGCCCTGGGCACCGCCGGGACCCTGCGGACGCGGGCCGGGGGCGCCGGGCGCGGCCGGACGGGGGCCCTGCGGACGGGGCGCCTGGGGGCGCGCCATGCCGGCGTTGCCACCGGAGGTGAAGGGGTTGTTGCCCGGACGCGGGCCGGCCGGACGGCCGCCCGGACGCGGCGCCGGGGCGCCGGGGCGTCCGCCGCCCTGACCGGCGGGACGGCCCTGGCCGCCCTGCTGGCCCTGGCCGGAGCCCGGACGGTTGCCGGGCTTGGGCGCGCCGGGACGGGCACCACCGGGCTTCGGACCGGCCGGAGCCGGGGCCGGAGCGGACGGCGGAGCGGTGAACTCCGGAGCCGCGGGGGCCGGACGCGGCGCGGGCTTGGGGCCCGGCGTCGGGCGCGGACCGGGGGAGGCCGGCGCGGGCGCCGACGGAGCCGCGGGCTGCTGGGCGGCCGGAGGCTTGGGGGCGGCCGGCCGCGGGGCGGCCGGAGCCGGACGTGCCGCCTGCGCCGGGGCCGGCGCGGCGGGCTTGGGGGCGGCCTTCTTGGGGGCCGCCGGCCGGGCGGCGGACTTGCCGTTGCCGCCCTGCTGGAATGCGTCAGTCAGTTTGCGTACGACAGGCGCTTCGATCGTCGAAGACGCCGAACGGACGAATTCACCGAGTTCCTGGAGCTTGGCCATGACGACCTTGCTCTCCACACCGAACTCCTTGGCGAGTTCGTATACCCGGACCTTAGCCACTTCGCTCCTTTGAGGTCCGGGTTGCGTCCGGACCGTCGCTAGTTCATGGGCGTACTCATCGCGTACTCATCGAGTGCTCATCGCAATCTCGACCTGCTTTCGACTCGCGAGGTACCAGACCGCACGGGGTTCCGTGCGGTACGTCTTCCTTACCAGGTTGCCCTCAGCAACCCTGTGCCTGCTCGACGTGGTGGCGCAACGCCTTTACGTCGAGCGGTCCCGGGACGCGCAGTGCCCGCGGGAACGCCCGGCGGCGTACCGCCTGATCGAGACAGGCCGTGGCGGGGTGTACGTACGCACCCCGGCCTGGCAGCGTACCGCGCGGATCGGGGACGCACGCGCCCTCGACCGCCACGATCCGCAGTAGTTCGTTCTTGACCGCTCGCTCCCGGCACCCCACACAGGTGCGCTCAGGGCATGCGCGGGCATGCGTCCGGCCAGACACTCCTCAGTCTACCTCCCCGGGCCGACATCACCCCTACGAGGGGAGAATCGAACACGTGGCGCACCGGAAGCTGTCGTAATGTCAGCGTTCCACGGCCCGGATCCATTCCCCGGTCGGCCCAACGATCTCTTTCCCGGCCGGTCGCGGGCTATTCCGCCGACTGCTCGGTGTCCGGGCGGATGTCGATGCGCCAGCCGGTCAGCCGGGCCGCGAGCCGGGCGTTCTGCCCTTCCTTGCCGATCGCCAGCGACAGCTGGTAGTCGGGCACGGTCACCCGCGCGGACCGGGACGCCATGTCCACGATCTCCACCTTGGAGACACGGGCGGGCGAGAGCGCGTGCGCCACCATCTCGGCCGGGTCCTCCGACCAGTCGACGATGTCGATCTTCTCACCGTTCAGCTCGGCCATGACGTTGCGCACACGGCCGCCCATGGGGCCGATGCAGGCGCCCTTGGCGTTCAGGCCCGACCGGGTGGAGCGGACGGCGATCTTGGTGCGGTGACCTGCCTCACGGGCGATCGCGGCGATCTCGACGGATCCGTCGGCGATCTCCGGCACCTCCAGGGCGAAGAGCTTCTTCACCAGGTTGGGGTGGGTGCGGGACAGGGTCACGGACGGTCCGCGCACGCCCTTGGCGACCCGGACGACGTACGACCGCAGGCGCATGCCGTGCGGGTAGGTCTCGCCGGGGACCTGTTCCTGCACGGGCAGGATGGCCTCCAGCTTGCCGATGTCGACCAGCACGTTCTTCGGGTCGCGGCCCTGCTGGACCACGCCGGTGACGATGTCGCCCTCGCGGCCGGCGTACTCGCCGAGCGTCGCGTCGTCCTCGGCGTCGCGCAGCCGCTGCAGGATGACCTGCTTGGCGGTGGTGGCGGCGATACGGCCGAAGCCGGACGGGGTGTCGTCGAACTCGCGGGGTTCCCGGCCCTCTTCGAGGTCGTCGGGGTCCTCCTTCGCCCACACGGTCACATGTCCGGTCTCCCGGTCGAGCTCCACGCGCGCGTGCCGGCGGCTTCCCTCGGTGCGGTGGTAGGCGATGAGGAGGGCGGACTCGATCGCTTCGACCAGCAGGTCGAAGGAGATCTCTTTCTCCCGTACCAAGCCCCGCAGGGCGCTCATGTCGATGTCCACGGCTACGCCTCCTCTTCCTTCTTGTGGGACGTGTCGTCCTTGCGGTTGAACTCGACCTGCACGCGCGCCCTGGCGATGTCGCCGAAGGCGAGTCTGCGTGCGGTGGGCTTGCGCCCCTTGACCCCGGGGACCTCGACGTCGACACCGTCGTCGTCGACGGTCAGGATTCTGGCCACCAGCTCGCCGCCCTCCGCCAGCTGGAACTTCGCCAGCCGGCCGGTGGCGCGCACGTAGTGCCGGTGTTCCGTGAGGAGGCGCTCCGCGCCCGGGGTTCCCACTTCGAGGGTGTACTCGCCCTCGCCCATCGCGTCGCTCTCGTCGAGCTTCGCCGAGAGCGCGCGGCTCACATCGGCGATCCGGTCCAGGTCGGCACCGGTGTCGGAGTCGACGACGACGCGCAGCACCCGCTTGCGTCCGACCGAGTCCACCGCGATCTCCTCGAGATCCAGCCCCTGGGAGGTGACGAGCGGTTCCAGCAGTTCTCGCAGCCTCTCGCTCTGGGTGGTGCTCATCCGGGTGACTCCTCGGCCGCGTGTGCTGTTGTGGGATGGTCGCGTGTCAGGTCAAAGGGTATCCGGTCCGGAAGGGTGTTGCCGTCCACCCGGGCAGCGCGGCGGCGGCGACCCGGTGCCGCCGAGTGGTGCCGGGCGGGCCTCCGGGTAACGTGATCATGGGTCCGCCGCCCCGCGTTCCGGATCGCTTCGAGTCACTTCCGTTCACCCTCTCTCATTTTTCTCCCCTTCAAGTCCCCTTCGTTGTCGTATTTCTGTCGCATCCTGTTGCATCCTGTTGCACTCCGGCCACACCTCCGCCGTCATCCCTGTCACCGTCCCTGCCGTCGTTTCTGTCGTCGTTTCTGTCGCATTCGTTTCGTACGAGTTCCCGAGGACGTCTGCCGTGCCGCCGTTCACCTCATCGCCGCGCACCCGCCGGGGGCCGCGCAGAAGGAGCCTGCTCGCCTCGGCCGCCGGGGCCGCCCTGCTCGCGGGCTGCTCGTCCGGGCCGGGCTCCGGCAGCACGGACGGCAGCCCGGCGGAAGCCGCACGGGCCCGCGCGCGGGCGGCCCGTGACAGCGAGCGACTTGCCGCGCGCTACGACGCGGTGATCGCCGCGCATCCGGGACTGGCCGGACGGTTGCGGCCGCTGCGGGAGGAGGTCGTGCGGCACGCGCAGGCGTTCGGCGGCACCCCGGCGGCCGGACCGCAGGCGTCCCCCGCCCGGGTGTCGCCCTCCCCTTCCCCGTCGGCCGCCGTGCCGGGGGACGAGAAGGAGGCCCTGGCCGAACTCGCCGCGGCCGAGCGGGCGCTGGCCGACCGGCGGGCCGGGGCGCTGGCGGACGTGCCGGGCGAACTGGCGCGGCTGCTGGCCTCGGTGGCGGCGGCCGGGGCGGCACACGTGTATCTGCTGACGGAGGGTGACGGGTGAGCGAGGCGAGGGACCGGGAGCTGGACGCCCTTCAGGCGGCGCTGGCGGCCGAGCACGCGGCGGTGTACGGCTACGGGGTCGTCGGCGGCCGGATCGGCGAGGAGCGGCGCGCCCAGGCACGCGCGGCCTACGACGCGCACCGCGCGCGCCGGGACGCGCTGGTGCGCCAGGTCCGCGACCGGGGCGGCGAGCCGGTCGCCGCGGCGGCGGGCTACGCGCTGCCCTTCCCGGTGCCGGACGCCGACGCGGCGGTGCGGCTGGCGGCCGAACTGGAGGACAGGGTGGCCGGGGTCTACTCCGACCTGGTGCGCGCGGCCCCGGGCGAACGGCGGGCCGCGGCGGCGGACGCGCTGCGGGAAGCCGCGGTCCGGGCGGTGCGCTGGCGCGGCGGGAGCGTAGCCTTCCCTGGTCTGGCCGAGCGGGCCGCCGCCGGCCCGTCGGCCTCGACGGCACCGACGGCGTGAGCACGTACGGGGAGGACACGTACGGGAGGGCGCGTACGGGACGAGGCCCACAGGACGGCACGCAGTACGGGAAGGGAACGACTCGCGCATGGCTTTCGAACCGCCGCGGCGCCTGGTCAGGGCACTCGGCGAGACGGCACCGGACGGTGACGACTGGCTGGAGCGGCTGCCCTCGCTGGCGCGGCACGCGGTCGCGCTGCGCGGGTTGACCGTCGAGCGGGTGCAGGTGCCCGGCGGGCGCAGCAGCCTGGTCGTGCTGGTGCGGCGGCCGGACGGGACACCGGCCGTGCTGAAGCTGGCCCCGCCGCGGGCGCGGCCGGGAAGTGAGCGGGTCGCGCTCGCGCACTGGGATGGCCGGGGCGCCGTACGGCTGCTCGACGACGCGGACGCGGCCGAGGGCGTCCTGCTGCTGGAGCGGCTGCGCCCGGACGTGTCGGTGCGGTCGCTGCCGGAGGCGAAGGCGCTGCTGGAGGCGGCGGGAACGCTGCGGCGGCTGTGGGTCGAGCCACCCGCCGGACACCCGTTCGAGACGGTGGCGGAGCGGACCGGGCGGCAGGCCCGGGCCATGCGGGCGGGCGCCGCGGCCGATCCGGAGGTGGCGCCGCTGGTGGAGGCGGCGCTCGCGGTGCGCGAGGAGCTGCTGGCCGCGCCGCCCGAACGGCTGCTGCTGCACGGCACGTTCCGGCAGAGCAAGGTGCTGGCCGGGGACCGGATGCCGTGGCTGGCCGTGGGGCCGGACCCGGTGGTCGGCGAGAGCGCCTTCGACCTGGCGCGGCTGGTGCGGGACCGGGTGGAGGACCTGATCGCGCAGCCGTCGGGGGCGACGACCACCCGGCGGCGGGTGAAGCGGCTCGCCGAGTCGCTGGAGGTCGACCAGGAGCGGCTGCGCGGCTGGACGCTGTTCCGGGCGGTGGAATCGGGCGTACGGGCCCGCCGGGTCGGCCGGGAGAAGGACGCGGAGCTGTTGCTGGAGTTCGCGGGCTGGCTGTAGCCGCCCGGACACGCCTCGGGGCGCCCGCCGGCCGGTGGGCGCCCCGAGGCGTGCGGGGTCGGCGGGTCAGGCCGTCAGGCGGGCGACGGCCTCCTCGACCGTCAGTTCCTCGCGCTCGCCGGTGCGGCGGTCCTTGAGTTCGACGACGCCCTCGCCGGCGCGCCGTCCGGCGACCAGGATCGTCGGCACGCCGATCAGCTCGGCGTCGGTGAACTTCACGCCGGGCGAGACGCCGGCCCGGTCGTCCACCAGGACGCGGACGCCGGCGGCGGCCAGCTTGCCGGAGACGTCGAGGGCCAGCTCGGTCTGGAGGGCCTTGCCCGCGGCGACGACGTGGACGTCGGCCGGGGCGACCTCCTTGGGCCAGACCAGGCCCTTGTCGTCGGCGTGCTGCTCGACGAGGGCGGCGACGGCGCGGGAGACGCCGATGCCGTAGGAACCCATGGTGACGCGGGCCGGCTTGCCGTTCTGGCCGAGGACGTCGAGCTTGAGGGCGTCGGCGTACTTGCGGCCGAGCTGGAAGATGTGGCCGATCTCGATGGCGCGGTCCAGCTTCAGGCCGGTGCCGCACTTCGGGCAGGGGTCGCCCTCCTGGACGACCACGACGTCGACGTACTCGTCGACCTCGAAGTCGCGGCCCGCGACGACGTTCCTGGCGTGCGTGTCGGCCTTGTTGGCGCCGGTGATCCAGGCGGTGCCGGGGGCCACGCGCGGATCGGCGAGGTAGCGGACCTTCTTCAGGCCCTGCGGGCCGACGTAGCCGCGGACCAGGTCGGGGCGGGCCGCGAAGTCCGCCTCGGTGACCATCTCGACGGTCGCCGGGGCGAAGTGGGCCTCGACCTTGTCCAGGTCGACCTCGCGGTCGCCGGGGACGCCGATGGCGACGATCTCGCCGTCGACCTTGACGAGGAGGTTCTTCAGGGTGGCGGAGGCCGGGACGCCGAGGGAGGCGGCGAGGGTCTCGATGGTGGGGGTGCCGGGGGTGGGGATGTCCTCGGCGGCGGGTACGCCGGAGGCGTCGACCGGCTTCAACTCGTAGCTGACCGCCTCGGTGTTGGCGGCGAAGTCGCAGTTCGGGCAGTCCGCGAAGGTGTCCTCGCCGGCGTCGGCCGGGGCGAGGAACTCCTCCGACTTGGAGCCGCCCATGGCGCCGGCGGTGGCGGCGCAGATGCGGTAGTCGAGGCCGAGGCGCTCGAAGATGCGCTGGTAGGCCTGGCGGTGCAGGGCGTAGGACTCGGCGAGGCCCTCGTCGGCGACGTCGAAGGAGTAGGAGTCCTTCATCAGGAACTCGCGGCCGCGCAGGATGCCCGCGCGCGGCCGGGCCTCGTCGCGGAACTTGGTCTGGATCTGGTACAGGATGACCGGCAGGTCCTTGTAGGAGGACGCCTGGTCCTTCACGAGGAGGGTGAAGATCTCCTCGTGGGTGGGGCCGAGGAGATAGTCGCCGCCCTTGCGGTCCTTCAGGCGGAACAGCTCGGGGCCGTACTCGTCCCAGCGGCCGGTCGCCTCGTACGGCTCGCGCGGCAGCAGGGCCGGGAGCAGCACCTCCTGGGCGCCGATGGCGTCCATCTCCTCGCGGACGATCCGCTCGACGTTGGCGAGGACCTTCTTGCCCAGCGGGAGCCAGGTCCAGATGCCGGCGGCGGTGCGGCGGACGTAGCCGGCGCGGACGAGCAGCTTGTGGCTGAGGACCTCGGCGTCCGCCGGGTCGTCGCGCAACGTCTTCGCCAACAACTGGGACATGCGCTGGACCGGTGCGTTCGCCATGGTTCTCGTATCTCCTGCTGCTGAAGGTCCCCCCGCCCCGGCGAAGCCGGGAGTGCGGGAGAGGGTGATATGGCAAACGAGGTTAGCCGGGCGGTCCGGCGGGGCGGAAATCGGCCGGGGGCCGGGGGCTTCCGAGGGATCTCCGGGGAAGGGGAGCGGCGTGCGGTGCGTGCTCCCGGCGTGGGGGCCCGGCGACGCCGCGGGGATCCGCAGGAAGCCCTTACGGCCTGCGCAGGGGCAGGGGGGCGCCCATCACGGCGTACGGCTTGGGGGCGCTGGGGAAGATCACCTGGCGGGCGAGGTCGCGGTAGCCCAGGGAGCGGTACAGGGCGCGGGCCGGGCTCTCGGTGTCGATGGCCGACAGGATGGAGCGGGGCTCGGCGGCGCCGTCGGTGATCGTGGTGATCAGGGCGCGGCCGATGCCGTGGTTCTGGTGGCGGGGGTGGACGTGCAGCTCGGTGATGACGAAGGAGTCGTCGAGCCAGTCCTCGTGGTCCCGGGCGCGCAGATAGGGCTCGACGACGGTGGACCACCAGTGGGAGCGGTCGTTGGGCATGCCGTAGACGAAGCCGACGAGGTCGCCCGACGCGGTGGTCGCGCCGAGGGCCCGGGCCCCGGGGCAGGTCATGTGGCGCAGGACGATCTGGCGGCGCACGGCGACCTCGTCGGCGCCCAGACCGAAGGCGACGGCCTGGACCGCGAGGGCTTCGTCGACGCGGGCGGAGAGGTCCAGGGGGCCGATCACGAGGTCCATGGCGGGGAGCCTACCCGCGTGTGCCGGACCGTATGGGGGCGGAGCCCCGGCTGGTCAGAACAGCACGCTCATGAACGCGCCGGCCTCCTGGAAGCCCACCTTCCGGTAGGTGCGGCGGGCGGGGGTGTTGAAGTCGTTCACGTACAGGCTCGCGACCGGGGCGATCTCGGTGAGCGCGTAGCGCAGGACGGCGGCCATGCCGGGGGCGGCAAGGCCCTGGCCCCGGTACTCGGGTGCCACCCACACGCCCTGGATCTGGCAGGCCCGGTCGGTCACGGCGCCGATCTCGGCTTTGAAGACGACGCGGCCGTCGGCGTCGAAGCGGGCGAAGGAGCGGCCGGAGCCGACCAGTTCGGCGACGCGGGCCTGGTAGAGCAGGCCGCCGTCGCCGGCGAGCGGGGAGACGCCGACCTCCTCGGTGAACATGGCCACGCACGCCGGCAGGATCGTGTCCATCTCGTCCTTGCGGACGCGGCGGACCCGGGGGTCGGGGGCGACACCGGCGGGCATGCGGTCGGTGATCATGAGGGGCTGGCGGGCGCGGACCTCGCGGGCCGGGCCCCAGTCGGGTTCGAGCAGCCGCCACAGCTGGGCGGTGGGCCCGGCGGGACCGACGATGGAGGAGCAGCGGCGGCCGGCGCGGCGGGCGCGGTCGGCGAAGGCGCGGACCGCGCGCGGAGTGGCGCACAGGGGGACGAGGTTGGCGCCCGCGTAGCACAGGGACGTCAGCGTGCCGTCCTCGTACCAGCCCCACATCTCGCCGCCGAGGCGCCACGGGTCGAGGCCGGCGACCTGCACGCGGGACGTCACGAAGGCGTTCGCGACCGGCTCGCGGTCGAGGACGGCGAGCGCGGCGTCCAGGTCGCCCGGTCCGAGCACGCGGGAGGTGGTCTGCGTCAACACGGTGCGGGGCCTCACCTCCAAGGTCGCTGGTCCCCGCACTGTACCTGCCGTGAAACGGGGGCGCCGCCCCCAGGTCCTGCCCCGTGGGCGGCGCGGGGAGGGGCGGGGGTCAGCCGGCGACGGACACCGACGGTTCGCCGGAGGCGACGCCGTCCTTCTCCATCTGCTCGGCGATCTTCATGGCCTCTTCGATCAGGGTTTCCACGATCTTGGACTCGGGGACGGTCTTGACGACCTCGCCCTTGACGAAGATCTGCCCCTTGCCGTTGCCGGAGGCGACGCCGAGGTCGGCCTCGCGGGCCTCGCCGGGCCCGTTGACGACACAGCCCATCACCGCCACCCGCAGCGGCACCTCCATCCCCGTCAGACCGGCGGTGACCTCCTCGGCCAGCTTGTAGACGTCGACCTGGGCGCGGCCGCAGGAGGGGCAGGAGACGATCTCCAGGCCGCGCTGGCGCAGGCCCAGGGACTGCAGGATCTGCAGGCCGACCTTGACCTCCTCCACCGGCGGGGCCGACAGCGAGACGCGGATGGTGTCGCCGATGCCCTGGGAGAGCAGCGCGCCGAAGGCGACGGCCGACTTGATGGTGCCCTGGAAGGCCGGACCGGCCTCGGTCACCCCCAGGTGCAGGGGGTAGTCGCACTGGGCGGCGAGCTGGCGGTAGGCCTCGATCATCACGACCGGGTCGTTGTGCTTGACGGAGATCTTGATGTCGCGGAAGTCGTGCTCCTCGAAGAGGGAGGCCTCCCACAGCGCGGACTCCACCAGCGCCTCGGGGGTGGCCTTGCCGTACTTCTGCAGCAGCCGCTTGTCCAGGGAGCCCGCGTTCACGCCGATGCGGATGGGGGTGCCGTGGTCCCTGGCCGCCTTGGCGATCTCCTTGACCTGGTCGTCGAACTTCTTGATGTTGCCCGGGTTCACCCGCACCGCCGCGCATCCCGCCTCGATGGCGGCGAAGACGTACTTGGGCTGGAAGTGGATGTCCGCGATGACCGGGATCTGCGACTTCCTCGCGATGACCGCCAGCGCGTCGGCGTCGTCCTGCGTGGGGCAGGCGACCCGGACGATCTGGCAGCCCGAGGCGGTCAGCTCCGCGATCTGCTGGAGCGTGGCGCCGATGTCGGAGGTGCGGGTCGTCGTCATGGACTGCACCGAGACGGGCGCGTCCCCGCCCACCGCCACGGATCCGACCTGGATCTGCCGGCTCTTCCGGCGCTCGGCGAGCTTGGTCGGAACGGACGGCATGCCGAGAGAAATCGCAGTCATCTGCTGTGCAACCCCAAGTCGTGGATCAAGCTCCGGTCCCGTCAGCGGGCGGGCTCCAGGCTTCGAGATTACGACACGTGCTCCGGGCCGGGCACACCGCGCCCGCCAAACCCCCACCTTCGGCGGACGTCCCGGCAGGAGAGCCTGCCGGGACGTCGTGAACGCGTGGTGTCTAGGAGATCCTCACCGGGTTCACCACGTCCGCGATGAGCACCAGGATCGTGAAGCAGATGAAGATCCCGGCCACCACGTAGGCCACCGGCATGAGCTTGGCCACGTCGAAGGGGCCCGGGTCCGGACGCCGCAGCAGCTTCGCCGTGTGGCGGCGCAGGGACTCCCACAGGGCGCCCGCGATGTGGCCGCCGTCGAGCGGCAGCAGCGGGAGCATGTTGAACAGGAACAGGGAGAGGTTGAAGCCGGCGACCAGCATGACGAACATGGCCAGCTGCTGGGTCGGCGGGATGTCGAGGGTGGCGATCTCGCCGCCGACGCGGGCGGCGCCGACGACGCCCATCGGGGAGTCCGGCTCGCGGGGGCCGTCGCCGAAGGCCGCGTCCCACAGGGCGGGGATCTTGCCGGGGAGGGCGGCCAGGGAGTCGACGGCCTCCCCGATCCGGTCGCCCATCCAGGTCACGGACTCGCCGAAGTCCTGCTTGACCACACCGGTGGCCGAGCTGAAGCCGAGGAAGCCCGCGGTGACGTACTCCCCCTCCACGATCTGTCCGTCGGAGTCCTTCTTGGCGACCTTGTTGGTGGCGATCCGGGCGTGCAGGGTCACCTGGCGGCCGTCGCGTTCGACGACGATCGGCACGTCCTTGCCCGGGTTGGCGCGGATGAGGTCGGACAGCTCGTCCCAGGTGTCGGTGCGGACGCCGTCGAAGGAGACGATCTCGTCGCGGGCCCTCAGGCCCGCGGCGGCGGCCGGGGAGGCCGGGTCGGTCTTCTTGCAGTCGTCGCGGTTCTCGGTCTGGGCGATGACGCACTGGGAGACCGAGGCGACGGTGGTGGTCTGCTGGGAGATGCCGAAGCCCATCAGGACGGTGAGGAACAGCGCCACCGCCAGGATCAGGTTCATGAACGGGCCCGCGAACATCACGATGACCCGCTTCCACGGGGCGCGCGTGTAGAACAGGCGGGTCTCGTCACCCGGCTCGAGTTCCTCGAACGCCGCCGAGCGGGCGTCCTCGATCATGCCCCGCCAGGGGGAGGTGGAGCGGGCCTCCAGCCGGCCGTCGGGGCCGGGCGGGAACATGCCGATCATGCGGATGTAGCCGCCGAACGGGATGGCCTTGACGCCGTACTCGGTCTCGCCCTTCTTGCGCGAGAAGATGGTCGGGCCGAAGCCGACCATGTACTGCGGCACGCGGATGCCGAACATCTTCGCCGTGGACAGGTGCCCCAGCTCGTGCCAGGCGATCGAGAAGAGCAGGCCGATGGCGAAGACGACTATGCCGAGGATGAACATCAGGGTCGTCATGCACGGGCCTCCGCCGTCTGTGCCGCCAGTTCCCGGGCGCGGGCACGCGCCCAGGCCTCCGCTTCGAGGACGTCCGCGACGGTGAGCGGGGTTCCCGTGCGCGGCGTGCCGTGTTCCTCCACGACCCGGGTGACGGTCTCCATGATCCCCAGGTACGGCAGCGTGCCGGTCCGGAAGGCCTCGACGCACTCCTCGTTGGCGGCATTGAACACCGCGGGGGCGGTGCCCGCGAGCTCGCCGACGTGCCGGGCGAGGTTCACCGCGGGGAACGCCTCGTCGTCGAGGGGGAAGAACTCCCAGGTGGAGGCCTTGCTCCAGTCGAAGGCGGGTGCCGCGTCGGGGACGCGTTCGGGCCAGCCGAGACCGACGGCGATGGGGCCGCGCATGTCGGGGGGCGTCGCCTGGGCCAGGGTCGAGCCGTCCGTGAACTCCACCATCGAGTGGACGTAGGACTGCGGGTGCACGACGACCTCGATGCGGTCGAAGGGGACGTCGTACAGCAGGTGCGCCTCGATGACCTCCAGCCCCTTGTTGACGAGGGTCGCGGAGTTGATCGTGATGACCGGGCCCATCGCCCAGGTGGGGTGGGCCAGGGCGTCCTCGACGGTGACGCGTGCGAGCTCTGCCCGGGTCCGGCCGCGGAACGGGCCGCCGGAGGCGGTGACGACCAGCTTGCGCACATCGGCCCGGGTGCCGGCGGCCAGGGCCTGGAAGAGGGCGGCGTGCTCGGAGTCGACCGGGATGATCTGCCCGGGTTTGGCGAGGGCCTTGACCAGCGGGCCGCCCACGATGAGCGACTCCTTGTTGGCGAGCGCCAGGGTGCGGCCCGCCTCCAGGGCGGCCAGGGTCGGGGCGAGGCCGATGGAGCCGGTGATGCCGTTGAGGACGGTGTGGCACTCGGAGGCGGCGAGGTGGGTGGCCGCGTCCGGGCCGGCGAGGATCTCGGGGAGCGGCTCCCCCGTGCCGTACCGCGCCCGCAGGGCCTCCCGCAGCGCCGGTACGGCGTCCTCGCGGGCTACCGCCACGGTCCGCGCCCGCAGCCGGTGCGCCTGCTCGGCCAGGAGGGCGACCCGGGCGCCGTTCGCGGACAGGCCGGTGACCCGGAAGCGGTCGGGATTGCGCAGCACGAGGTCGATGGCCTGGGTGCCTATCGACCCGGTGGAGCCGAGGATCACCACGTCCTTCGGGCCGTCTCCCGCCACCGGGTCGTGGACGAGGTGCGGGTCGGCGAGGGGGGCAGGGCTGTCGCTCATCCCCCCATTGTGGCCGCTGCCGCCGTCCGGCAGGACGGCGCGTCCCCCGCGCGGGACGGCGCGTCCCCCGGGCGAGGGACGCGCCGTCCACCCGGAGGACGCCCGGGGACGCCCGGGGACGGGCGGGAGCGGCCGGGGGCACCCGGGCGTGACCGGAGGCGCCCGGGGCCTCTCACCCGATGGGGCGGTGCACGTTCTGCCGCCGGCTCGGGCCCGGCGCGGCGTCGGCGATCCAGGGGCCGTCGCCGGACGGGTCGAGGACGCCTTCCTCCAGCCAGGCGTACGTGCCCGACAGGACGCCCTTGACGACCGTGCGGTCGAGGTCGTCGGTGTTGGTCCACAGCCGGCCGAAGAGCTCCTCGACGCGGATGCGGGCCTGGCGGCAGAAGGCGTCGGCGAGCTGGTACGCCTCGCGGCCGTGGTCGCCGCGGCCGCGCAGCAGCTCGGCGCGGACGCAGGCGGCGCTCATCGCGAACAGCTCCGCCCCGATGTCGACGATCCGGCCGAGGAAGCCCTGCTTGGTCTCCATCCGGCCCTGCCAGCGGGACATGGCGTAGAAGGTGGAGCGGGCCAGCTTGCGGGCGGTGCGCTCGACGTAGCGCAGGTGGACCGAGAGGTCGACCTCGTGCTTGAACTCGCCGTACGACGTCGGCAGCTGACCGGCGCCCGCGACCAGTCTCGGCAGCCACCTGGCGTAGAAGGCGCCGGCCTGTGCGCCCGCCCTCGCCTTGTCGGACAGGGACTTGTCGGGGTCGATGAGGTCGCCCGCGACCGACAGGTGGGCGTCGACCGCCTCGCGGGCGATGAGCAGGTGCATGATCTCGGTGGAGCCCTCGAAGATCCGGTTGATGCGCAGGTCGCGCAGGATCTGCTCGGCGGGGACCGCGCGCTCGCCGCGGGCGGCGAGCGAGGCCGCCGTCTCGAAGCCGCGTCCGCCGCGGATCTGGACCAGGTGGTCGGCCATCAGCCAGGCCATCTCCGAGCCGTACAGCTTGGCGAGGGCGGCCTCGATGCGGATGTCGTTGCGGTCCTCGTCGGCCATCTGGGAGGACAGGTCGAGGACGGCCTCCAGGGCGAAGGTCGTCGCCGCGATGAACGCGATCTTGGAGCCGACCGCCTCGTGCAGCCCGACGGGCCTGCCCCACTGCTCGCGGGCCGCCGACCACTCGCGGGCGATCTTCAGGCACCACTTGCCGGCACCGACGCACATCGCGGGCAGCGACAGGCGGCCGGTGTTGAGGGTGGTCAGGGCGATCTTCAGGCCGGCGCCCTCGGGGCCGATGCGGTGCGCGGCGGGGACGCGGACCCGGTGGAAGCGGGTGACGCCGTTCTCGATGCCGCGCAGGCCCATGAAGGCGTTGCGGTTCTCGACGGTGATCCCCTCGGAGGCGGCCTCGACGACGAAGGCGGTGATGCCGCCCTTGTGCCCCTCGGACTTCGGGACGCGGGCCATGACGACGAGCAGGTCGGCGACGACGCCGTTGGTGGTCCACAGCTTGACGCCGTCGAGGACGTAGTCGTCGCCGTCCGGGACGGCGGTGGTGGCCAGGCGGGCCGGGTCGGAGCCGACGTCGGGCTCGGTCAGCAGGAAGGCGGAGATGTCCGTGCGGGCGCAGCGCGGCAGGAACTCCTCCTTCTGCTCCCGGGTGCCGAACTGCTTCAGCGGCTGCGGCACGCCGATCGACTGGTGGGCGGAGAGCAGCGCGCCCACCGCCGGGCTCACGGAGCCGACCAAGGCGAGGGCCTTGTTGTAGTAGACCTGGGTCAGGCCGAGGCCGCCGTACTTGGTGTCGATCTTCATGCCGAGGGCGCCGAGTTCCTTGAGCCCGTCGATCACCTCGTCGGGGATCCGCGCGTCACGCTCGATGAGGGATCCGTCGATCTTGGTCTCGCAGAAGTCGCGCAGCTTGGCGAGGAACTCCTCGCCGCGCTGGACGTCCTCGTCGGCCGGGAGCGGGTGGGGGTGGATGAGGTCGAGGCGGAAGCGGCCGAGGAACAGCTCCTTGGCGAAGCTGGGCTTGCGCCAGTCCTGTTCCCGGGCCGCCTCCGCCACCCGGCGGGCCTCGCGTTCGGTGACGACGGGCCGGGAGGAGGGGGTGGGTGGTGCGGACATGAGGCTCACCTCGCCGCGCATCGGGATCGTCGGGGGGCGTCCACGAGGACCGGGCGGGTCCGCCGGCCGGCGGTCCGGCCGGTCCGGCACTTGCGGACGTACGGTACGAGTCGGTGCTACTGGATCGTATGTACCTGATCCAGGGCGGTTCCACCAGCCTTCGTACGGCCGTTCGGCCGATGGTCCCGCGGCGGGACGGCACGGGCGCGGAGGTGGGAGAACGTGGTCGTCGAAGCGCTTCGACGACCTATGGACTTACCGACCCGCCGGAGCTACTGTCGGACCACTCAAGCCCACCCTGTAGGTCCCCGCGCATTGTCGAAGCGCTTCACACAGCTTGGAGAGCGGATGGTCACCCTCGCCGAGGTCGCCCAGCACGCCGGAGTCTCGGCGAGCACGGTGAGCTATGTCCTCAGCGGCAAGCGGTCCATCTCCTCGACCACCCGGCAGCGGGTCGAGGAGAGCATCAGGACCCTGGGTTACCACCCGAACGCCGGCGCCCGCGCCCTGGCCAGCAGCCGGTCGAACATCATCGCGCTGATGATTCCGCTACGCACGGACATCTACGTACCGGTGATGATGGAGATCGCCGTCGCGGTGGCCACCACCGCGCGCACGCACGGGTACGACGTGCTGCTGCTCACCGGCGAGGAGGGCCCGGACGCGGTGCACCGCGTCACCGGCAGCGGGCTGGCCGACGCGATGATCCTGATGGACGTCCAGCTCGACGACGAACGGCTGCCGCTGCTGCGCGGCGCCGGCTTGCCGTCCGCGCTGATCGGCCTGCCCGCCGACCCCTCCGGCCTGACCTGCGTCGACCTCGACTTCCGGGCGGCCGGTGCCCTGTGCCTGGGACACCTGGCGGCGCTGGGCCACCGTGACATCGCTGTCATCGGTGAGGCGCCCGCGGTCTACGAGCGGCACACCGGCTTCGCCGAGCGCACCCTGGAGGGGCTGCGCGGCCGGGCGCGGGAGCTGGGGCTGCGGCTGCTGCACCGCCCGTGCGAGGGCGGGTACGACGCGATGGCCGTGACCCTCGCCCGCGTCTTCGACGAGCGTCCGGGCACCACCGGGTTCGTCGTGCAGAACGAGTCGGCCGTCGAACCGCTGCTCGCCCTGCTGCGCCAGCAGGGCAGGGCGGTGCCCGAGGACGTGTCGGTGGTCGCGATCTGCCCCGACCAGGTCGCCGTCCAGGCCTCGGTGCGGCTGACGTCGGTCGCCGTCCCCGCGCAGGAGATGGGCCGGCGGGCCGTGGAGCACCTGGTCGCCAAGTTGGACGGCCGCGGCGGCGACGAGGTCGTGCTGCTCGCGCCCGAGCTGACGGTCCGGGCGAGCTCGGGACCGGCGCCGACCGCCTCCTGACCCCCCGCCCCTTTCCGCGCCTCTCCCCCGCCCCTCGCCCCTTTCCGCACCCCTCCCCCGTCCGCCTCCCCGTTCCGCCCAGCGCTTCCTCCGCGTGTTCTCCCTGCCCACCGCGGCACTTCCCCGTCTGCCCTTCCTCCAGGAGCACTCCACGTGACGTCGCCCGCCGAGAACCAGACCCAGGTCAGCCTCGCCCAGTCCTCCCCCACCGTCGGAACGTTCCGCGAGCGGGACGGCGCGCTGGAGTGGAGCGGCCGCCAGGAGACCGTACGGATCGAGCCCTGGGGGCCGGACGCGGTCCGGGTCCGGGCCCGGCTCGGCGGCCCGGTCCTCCAGGGGCTGCCGGGGGCGCTGCTGGAGGACGCCCCGCCGACGGCGTACACCGTCGAGGTCGAGGACGGGGCCGGGCGGCTGACGGTCGGCGCGCTCACCGTCGTCGTCGACGCCGAGGGCATGATCCGCTTCACCCGCACCGACGACGGCACGGAACTGCTGGCCGAGGAGCGCGCCCACTTCTGGTGGCCCGGCCCTCGCCTGTACACGGCGGTCGGCAACGGGCACCACCGGCTGGAGCAGCGGTTCGCCGCCTACGACGGCGAGAAGCTGTACGGCCTGGGCCAGCACCAGCACGGGCACCTGGACCAGAAGGGCCTGGTGATCGACTTGGTGCAGCGCAACGCCGAGGTCGGCATCCCCGTGCTGACCTCCAGCCGCGGCTACACCCTGCTGTGGAACAACCCGGCGATCGGCCGGGTGGAGCTGGCGCACAACGGCACCCGGTGGGTCGCCGACTCCGCCCGCCAGATCGACTACTGGATCACCGCGGGCGACCCGGCCGGCGCCCAGCGCCGCTACAGCGCGGTGACCGGGCGCACCCCGATGCTGCCGGAGTGGGCGGCCGGCTTCTGGCAGTGCAAGCTGCGCTACCGCACGCAGGACGAACTCCTCGCCGTCGCCCGGGAGTACAAGCGCCGGGGCCTGCCCATCGACGCGATCGTCTGCGACTTCTTCCACTGGACGCACCTGGGCGAGTGGAAGTTCGACCCGAAGGAGTGGCCGGACCCGGCGGCGATGGTGCGCGAGCTGGACGAGCTCGGCATCAAGCTCGTCGTCTCCGTGTGGCCGTCGGTCTCCCCGCTGAGCGAGAACCACCCGGTGATGGAGCAGCGCGGTTACTTCATCGGCACCCAGTACGGCCCGATGGCCCACGCCGACTGGCCCGACAAGGAGGTCGCCTCGACGGTCCAGGTGGCCTTCTACGACGCCACCAACCCCGAGGCCCGCCGGTTCGTGTGGTCGAAGGTGAAGGAGAACTACCTGGACCCGTACGGCATCTCGGCCTTCTGGCTGGACGCCTGCGAGCCGGAGCTGAAGCCCGGCTTCCCGGAGAACCTGCGCTACTGGGCGGGCCCCGGCCTGGAGGTCGGCAACCTCTATCCCGCCGAGAACTCCCGCACCTTCTACGAGGGCCTGCGCGCGTCCGGCGAGGAGGAGGTGATCACCCTCAACCGCTCGGCGTGGGCGGGCAGCCAGCGCTACGGCGCCGCCCTGTGGTCCGGCGACATCGGCACCGACTTCGCGACCCTGCGCCGCCAGATCGCGGCCGGCCTCAACACCGCCCTGTCGGGCATCCCGTGGTGGAACACGGACATCGGCGGCTTCCACGGCGGCGACCCGGACGACCCCGCCTACCGCGAGGTGATGATCCGCTGGTTCCAGTTCGGGGCGCTCTCCCCGCTGATGCGCCTGCACGGCTTCCGCGACCCGGGCATGCCGCTGGGCCCGGAGATGACCGGCGGCCCGAACGAGGTGTGGTCCTACGGCGAGGAGGCGTACGGGATCCTCACCGCCTACCTGCGGCTGCGTGAGCGCCTGAAGCCGTACGTGCTGCGGGTGATGCGCGAGGCGCACGAGGAGGGGCTGCCGGTGATGCGGCCGCTGTTCCTGGAGTTCCCCGGCGACCGGGCGGCCTGGTCGGTGGACGACGCCTACCTCTTCGGTCCCGACCTGCTCGTCGCCCCGGTGCTGACGGCGGGCGCGACGCGGCGCACGGTCCACCTCCCGGCGGGGGCGCGCTGGACGGACGCGTGGACGGGCCGGACGTACGAGGGCGGGGCGGCGGTGACGGTCGACGCCCCGCTGGAGCGGATCCCGCTGTTCCTGCGCGACGGGGCCGAGCTGCCGGTCGTGGAGTGAGCGCGCGGGGGCCGGTCCCGGGCGGGACCGGCCCCCGCGGCGGGCGGGATCAGCCGCCGCTGACGGTCAGGTTGTCGGTGGTGAAGTCCAGCCCGCCGGGCGACGAGGTGATCTCGTAGCCGAACTGCACGTCGCCGATGGTCTCGTTGCCCATCCAGCCCTTGGTGTCCTTGATCCACTTCAGGACCGGCAGGATGTTCACCGTGCCGGAGGTGGAGTCGGAGGTGCGCAGGAACGAGAAGACCTCGTTGGCGCCGTTGTTCCCCTTGTAGACGTTCCAGGTGTGGCCGCCGAGGGTGACGCTGCCCTGGGCGGTGCCGAGCGGGCCGACGGCCCCGTTGTGGTTGACCCAGAGCATGATCTCGTAGTCGTAGTCGGTGTCCCAGATGTCGTACGACGTGTTGTACGCGCCGGACGACGGGACGGTGACGTTGTAGCTGCTGGTCAGCGAGGTGAGCGAGGTGATCGGCTTGTTGATCACCTTCTTGGCGTTGGGGTAGGACTTGATGCCGCCCGTGCCGGGGTGGTCGGCGCGGACGCCCCACCTGGTGCCGGAGTCGGCCCAGATGCACTGGCTGCCGGCGCCGGAGCCCCAGATGTTGTTGTAGAGGGTGTAGCCGTTCAGGGTCGTGTTGCCCCACTGGTCGCAGGAGTTCCAGACGGCGGCGTGGGCGGGGGCGGCGGCGAGGCCGGCCGTGGCGCCGAGCGCCAGGGCCAGGGCCAGCAGGGCCTTGACGATGCGGCTCGACGTGCGGGGTGCTGCCATGGTGTCCCTTCCATGGGTGGGGGGAATGACGGGGGTCACCGCGTCCGCAGTGTGAGGACGCGGTCCTCTCCGGCGACGAGGTCGAGCGGTTCGGCGCCGGTGGGGGTCCGGAGTTCGACGCGGCGGCTGCGGGTGGGGCGCAGGACCGCGGTGGTGCCGTGCGGGGTCCAGGTGAGGTCGAGGGTGGCCCCGAACCGGGTCCGCACCCCGCGCAGCGCACCGCTCGGGTACGCCGCCGGCGGCGCGGGCAGGAGGACCAGCCGGCCGGGCGTCGACTGCACGAGCATCTCGATCAGCACGGCGGGCAGGGTGTGCGCGGCGTCGGCGTTGTAGACGTCGCGGCCCGGGTAGTGCGCGCTCATCAAGGAGGCGTGGAAGTAGTCGCCCTCCAGGACGGCGGCCAGGGCGCGGGCGGCGTGTGGGGCGTCGCGGAGCCGGGCCGCGATCAGGGCCTGGTGGAGGTGCCCGTGCGCGGAGTCGTTCTCGGCGCCGCGCAGGCGCAGGGCGCGGTGGGCGGCGGCGGCCGGGCCGGGGGTGTCGTAGGGGTTGATCTCGTCCAGCGGCCAGACGCCGTAGAGGTGGCTGAGGTGGCGGTGGTCGTAGGAGTCCTCCAGGCCGGGCCAGGCCCACTCGGCCAGGGCGCCGTCCTCGTTGATCCGGTGGGGCGGGATCCGGCCGGCGAGGGCGCGCCAGCGGTCGGCGTCCGGGGTGCCCGGGTGGTAGTCGGCCGCGGTGAGGAGGGCGTGGCGGGCGGCGGAGAGGTCCATGGCGGCGTTGATCGCGCCCCAGCTTCCGTTCGCGGGCCGGTTCTCCGGCGAGTAGGAGGGGACGGCGACGACGTGGCCGTCGACGTCGGAGGGGGTGAGGAAGTCCTCGTAGAAGCGGGCGGTCTCGGCCAGGGCGGCGGCGGTGCGCGGGTCGCGGGTGCCGTGGACGTCGTCGTGGTCGACGAGCGGCTTGAGCAGCCAGTCGGCGCCGGCGGTCCACAGGTGGAGGGGGTACTCGCGGTTGAAGTGGTAGGAGTGCCCGCTCTCGCCGTCGGAGTGGGCGGGGGCGACCACGCCGCGGGTGCCGAAGATCTCGCGGGCGTTGTCGCGCCAGTGGGGGAGCTGCCGGTGGACGAGGCGGGCGTGGGCCTCGGTGACCTCCGGGAGGGCGGCCGCCGCGGCGGAGGCCGTCTGGAGGTTGAGGTTGGCGTCGGCGGTGAAGGCACCGGACCAGGCGGTGTCCCAGTCGCCGGTCCACAGGCCGGTCAGGCGGGGCGGGTTGAGGCCGCTGGAGGACAGCAGGTGGTAGCGGCCGGCCGCGAAGAGCCGTTCCGCCAGCGCCGCGCTGCGGGGGCGGCGCAGCAGTTCGGAGCCCGGCAGGGCGCGTTCGGCCGGGTCGGCGGCGAGGTCCAGGGTGACGCGTTCGTAGGCGGTGCGGTGCAGGGCGAGGTGCCGGGCGAGGAGGTCGTCGTACGGCCGGGCGGTCAGCAGGTCGCGCAGGGCGCGGCCGTCGGCCACCGTGTCCCGGTCGCCGGTGTGGCGGTGGACGCGGGTCAGCAGGAGCAGTTCCCGGGCGCCCTCGACGCGCACGCCGGGGGGTGTGATCGTCACCGTGCCGCCCGTGACGGCGGCCAGGGTGACGCCGGTGCAGGCGAGGTCGCTGCCGGGGTAGCGGGCGCGCAGGGTCAGCAGGGCGCCCTCGGGGGTGAGGACGGCTCCGTGGGCGATGCCCAGGCGGGCGGGGGCGCCGGGCAGGTGCGGGTCCAGGCACAGGTCGAGGGAGAGGTGCCCGGCGGTGACGTGCTGGACGACGACGTCGTCGGCGCGGGAGACGAAGACGCGGCTGCGCCATGCGCCGGCGACGGCCTCCGTCTCGCCGGTGGCGAAGTCGACGCGGCGGCGGTACCCGTGGCCGGTGCCGGGCGGTTTGCGCAACCGGGTCTGGAAGGCGGGGTGGAAGGGCCGCACCCAGCGCAGCGGGCGGCCGTCGGTGAAGGACTCGGCGGCCGTGAGGTCCCCGGACAGCAGGCGTTCCCGCAGCGCGGGCAGGGCGGCGGCCAGCCGGGGCGGGCGGCGCTGCTCGTCGTCGCCGACCGGGCGGACGAGGCTGTGGTGGGTGACGACGACCCGGTCGTCGTCCGGGTCGCCGTACACCAGGGCGCCGTGGTGGCCGTTGCCGCTGAGGAAGGCGTCCTCCCAGCGGGCGGCCGGGGCCGGTTCCCACGTTCCGTGGACGAGGCGGCCGGTCATGAGGCGAGCACCGCGACGCCGTGGCGGCCGAGGGCGACCCGGCCGGTGACGGTCTCGCCGGTCAGCAGGTCGCGGTGGGTGCCCGGCACCTCGACGGTCACCGGCGCGCGGCCGTGGTTGAGGAGGAACAGGGCCTCGCCGCGGCGGACGGCCTCCACGCCGGCCGGCAGCCCGTCGAGCACCGGGCGCACGCCCGCCTCGGCGGCGACGCGGGTGAGCAGGGTGCGCAGCGCCTGCGGCTCGGGGAGGGTGGAGACGTACCAGGCCCGGCCCTTGCGCAGGACGGCGGGCAGCCCGTCGAGTTCGCCGCCCCGGTAGGCGAGGGTCTCGTCGGCGGTGCCGTCGGGTTCGATCTCCTCCGACCACAGCGTGCCGCGCCAGTCGCCGCAGTCGGCGCTCTCCGTCTCCTCCAGCGGCCACCACTCGTGCAGGGTGCGGATGCCGAACAGGGCGCGCAGCCGGGCGTCCATGCCGCCGGGCCGGATCCGGTCGTCCTGGTCGGCCACGCCGGTCAGGAATCCGCAGACGAGGGCGCCGCCGCCGCGGACGTGGGCGAGGAGGTTGTCGACCGCCGCGTCGGTGAGCGCGTACAGCTGGGGCACGACCACCACCTCGTACGGCGTGAGGTCGTGCTCGGGGTGGGCGAAGTCGGTGGGCAGGTTCGCCTCCCACAGGGCGCGGTGCCAGGCGCGCAGGATCTCCGGGTAGTCGACCCGGGCGGACGGGTGGGCCTCCTGGGCGCCGGCCCACCAGGAGTGCCAGTCGTGCAGGACCGCGATGTCCGCCCGGACGTGCCGGCCCTCCACCGCGGGCGCGATCGCCGCCAGGTCGGCGCCGATCCGCCGGACCTCCTGGAAGGCGCGGCCCCGTTCCCCCGCGTGGCCGACCATCGCGGAGTGGAACTTCTCCGCGCCCTGCCGGGACTGCCGCCACTGGAAGTAGCAGACGGCGTCCGCGCCGCGGGCGACGGCCTGGAGGGACCACAGGCGGTTCAGGCCCCGCGGCTTGGGCGGGTTGACGCGGCGCCAGCCGACCTGCCCGGTCGCCTGCTCCATGAGCATCCAGGGGCCGTGCGCCTGGGAACGGGTCATGTCCTGCACCAGGGCGCCGTGCTGGGCGCCGAGGGGGTCGCGCGGGTCGGGGTAGAGGTCGACGGAGACGACGTCCTCCTCCTCGGCCCAGCGCCAGGCGTCCTGGCCGAACCACAGCGGCATGAAGTTGGTGGTGACCGGCAGGTGCGGGGTGTGGCGGCGGACGATGTCGCGTTCGGCGGTGTAGCACTCCAGGAGCATGTCGGAGGTGAAGCGCCGGAAGTCCAGCACCTGGGCGGGGTTCTTCAGGTAGTGGGTGCGGCGCGGCGGCACGACCTCCTCCCAGTCGCCGTAGCCCTGGCTCCAGAAGGCGGTGCCCCAGGCGGTGTTGAGGGCGTCGAGGGTGCCGTACCGGTCCCGGAGCCAGGTGCGGAAGCGGGCGGCGGCCTCGTCGCCGTAGTCGTAGGTGCAGTACTCGTTGTTGATGTGCCACATGGTGAGGGCGGGGTGGCCGGCGTAGCGGGCGGCCAGGGCCTCGGTGATCGCGGCGGCGTGGCGGCGGTAGGCGGCGCTGGAGTGGGAGAAGTGCTGCCGGCCGCCCCACCACTCGACGTGGCCGTCCTCGTCGCGGGGCAGGGTGTCCGGGTGGAGGCGGCCGAGCCACGGCGGGGGCGAGGCGGTGGGGGTGGCCAGGACGACGCCGATGCCGTTGCCGTGCATCAGGTCCATCAGGCGGTCCAGCCAGCCGAAGTGCCGCTCGCCGGGCCGCGGTTCCAGCTTCGACCAGGAGAAGACGCCGAGGGTGACGGAGTTGACGCCGGCGTCCTTCATCAGCCGGACGTCCTCGTGCCAGGTCTCCTCGGGCCACTGCTCGGGGTTGTAGTCGCCGCCGAAGAGGAGGCGGCCGCGGGTGGCGTCGCCGAGGTTCGGGGTGCGGTTCGGCATCAGACCGGCTCCCCGTACTGGATGCCGCGCCCGTTGGTGGCGAGGTAGACGCGGCCGTGGACGCGGGGGTCGCCGGTGATGGTCTCGCCGGTCCAGCCCCATTGGTGGGCGTCGTCGTTGATCCGCACCCACGTCCTGCCCTCGTCGTCGGAGCGGTGGACGGCGGTGAGGACGGCGTCGAGGGAGCCGACCTGGTAGATCGCCGGGTAGTGCGCGCCGTCGGCGGCCTTGCCGAAGCCGAGGGTGTGCGAGGTACGGCAGCTGGTGACCTTGCGGAAGGCGGCTCCGCCGTCGGTGGAGCGGTACAGCCCGTTCTCCTTCGTGCTCAGCCACAGGTCGCCGGAGCGGCCCGGTGCCGCGACCAGTTCGTACTGGCTGTCCCCGGCCGGCAGGCCGGTGGCGCGGGCGGTGAAGGAACGGCCGCCGTCGGTGCTGGCGTACAGCGTCCCCGTGCCGGTGTCGTAGGCGTAGAAGCGCGCCGGGTCGACCGGGTCGGCGACCGGTGTGGCGCCCTGGGGGAAGGAGGGGACCTCGGTCCAGGTGGTTCCGTTGTCCGCCGAGCGGTGGGCCGGGTACTTCGTGCCGTCCCAGTGCGCGAAGGACCACAGCAGCACGCTGCCGTCGGCGTTGGCGGCGATCGGCCCCGGCGCGTCCTTGGCGAGGGGGGGCTGGGCCGCGAAGGGTTCCCAGGTCCGCCCGCCGTCGTGCGAGAAGGCGCCGTTGCCGTGGTCGCCCCAGCCCGTCCGGACGACGTACGCCGGTCTGCGCGCGGCCTGCGCCAGTCCCGTGGCCGAGCCGAAGACGGGGTCGGCCGCCATGCCGCGCGAGGGGGAGGCGGTGAGCCGCTCGTGGTACATCACGCCGATGTCCCGCGAGCCGCTCAGCAGGTGCGCGGCCCCGGCCGGGGGTGAGATCAGCTGGGTGACGGACGCCTCCTCCAGGCCGCGGATCCACGGGGCCCAGTGGGTCAGGTCCCGCGTGCCGTAGATGGTGGCGCCGGTGCCGTAGGCGATGTGCCGGGAGTCGTACGGGTCGACGGCCAGGGCCTGGATCCACCAGCCGAACTTGGGCTCGTCGCCGCCCCACTTCAGGTACGGCGTCTCGGAGACGTCGAGGACGGCGGAGTCCTTCAGGGAGGTCCAGGTCCGGCCGCCGTCGGTGGTGCGGAAGAGGGTGTCGACCGCGGCCCAGCGGTTGTTGGTGGAGACGACGACGGTGCCGGGGCGGCGGGCGTCGACGGCGACGCCGCCGTAGCCGAAGGTGTCCGCCGAGCCGTCGGCCGTCGTACCGCCCGGCCGGACCGGCGTGACCTCGGTCCACGTCCCGTCGGTGGTGCGCAGCTTGTGCACGCTGCCGGTGGACTGGCCGTTGGGGCCGGGCGCGTCGGCGTACGTCACGTACAGCTCGCGGGCGTGGGCGTCGTAGGCGGCGCGGACCGGGACCCGGGCGGCGGCGCCGGCCGGCTGTCCGGGGACGGGGTGCCAGGTGGTGCCGTCGGTGGTGCGGTAGAGGTTCGGCGCGGTGCCGCCGGCGTCGCCCCAGCCGGCGTAGACGGCGCGGCCCGCGGCGACGAGGAGGGTGACGCCCTGGCCGGTGGCGGTGGGGGCGGGCGGGAAGCCGGGCACCGGGGCCCAGCTCGCGCCCCGGTCGGTGGACTTGAGCAGTCCGTCGTGCCGGGTGCCCAGCCACAGGGTGTCGCTGTCGCGCGGGTCGACCAGCAGGCGCTCGCCGGTGCCGCGGCCGTCCTCGTTGGCGCCCAGCTTGACGGTGAGGTCGGTGCGCCGCCAGGTGGCGCCGCGGTCCGTCGAGCGCAGGATGGCACCGTTGCCGGCCCAGGGCTGGGCGTAGGTGCCCAGGGCCAGGTAGAGGCGGTCGGGGTGGGCGGGGTCGACGGCCATCGCCTCGACGCCGAGCAGGTTCCAGTCGTCCCAGCCGAGGTGGTCCAGGAGCGGGACCCAGCGGGCGGCGCGGCTCTCCCAGCGGTAGGCGCCGCCGATGTCGGTGCGGGCGTAGGCGAGGCCGCGGGCGGACGGGTGGAAGAGGACGCCGGTGACGAAGCCGGTGCCGCCGATGACGACGTTGCGCCAGCGGTAGGCGGCGGCCCGGGCCGCGCCGCCGGCGGCCTGTGCGCGCCCGGGGGCGAGCGGGACGGCGGTGAGCGCGGCGCTCGCCGCGGTCCCGGCGAGAACGGCGCGGCGACTCAGACGGGACGCGTACATGACATACCTCGTTCTGTGCGGCTCGGGGGCGGGAGAGGGCGGGGAGGAGAAGGGAGGAAGGGAACGCGGCCGAGGTGCGGGGAGGGTGGGACCGTCGCGGCCGGCCGCCGGCGGGTGCGGGCCGGCCGCGACGGGGCGGGGGTGCCCGGCCCGGCGCGTCAGCCCTTGACCGCGCCGGTGAGCATGCCCTTCTTGAAGTGGCGCTGGACGAAGGGCGACAGGACGGCGACGGGCAGCAGGGCCATGACCATGACGGCCATCTGCACGGCCAGGCCGGACAGCTCACCGGTCTTGATCGCCTGGCCGAGGCCGACCGGCGCCTCCTGCTTCTGCACGAGCTGGATCATGACGTTCTGCAGCGGCATCATGTCCTGGTCGTTCAGGTAGAGGGAGGCGTTGAACCAGGCGCTCCAGTACCCGACGGCGTAGAACAGGGTGATCACCGCCAGCACCGCCCGGGAGAGCGGCATCACGATCTGCCACAGGATGCGGAAGTCCCCGGCGCCGTCGATGCGGGCGCTGTCGATCAGCTCCTGGGAGATGCCCGTGAAGAAGCCGCGCAGCACCAGGATGTTGAAGACGCTGACCGCGCTCGGCAGGATCAGCGCGAGGTAGCTGTCGGTCAGCCCCAGCGACTGCACCAGCAGGTAGGTGGGGATGAGGCCGGCGCTGAAGAACATGGTGGCCAGCAGCAGCATCAGCAGCCAGCGGTGGCCGAGGGAGCCGCTGCGGGACAGGCCGTAGGCGCACAGCACCGACACCGTCATCGAGAACAGCGTGCCGACGAGGGTGACCAGGACGCTGATGACCGCGGCGCGGGTGACCTGGCCGCCGCCGAGCAGTTCCTGGTAGGCGATGAAGGTGATGTCCTTCGGGACGATCACCAGTCCGCCGGCCTCGTCGATGGTCCTGCGCGAGGACAGGCTGGTGACGACGACGATCCACAGCGGGAACAGGATCGCCAGGCAGGCCAGGGCCAGCACCAGTCCCTTGCCGGCGACCCCGGCCGGGCCGGGCCTCTCCTCCCACACCGGCCGGGGCGGGGCCGCCCAGCGGCCCGGAGTGCGCGCGGGCTTGTCGACGACTGCGGTCACTTCTTGTACACCCCCTGCTCGCCCATGAGGTGGGCCACCTTGTTCGCGGCCAGGACCAGGCCGAGACTGACGACGCCCTTGACGAGTCCCGCGGCGGCCGCGTAACCGAAGTCCTGGTTGCGCACGCCGTTCCACCACACGAAGGTGTCCAGCACCTCCGCCGCCCCCGGTCCGACGGCGTCGCGCTGGAGCAGGATCTGCTCGAAGCCGACGGTGAGGGCGTCACCGACCCGCAGCACCAGCAGCAGGGCGATCACCGGGCGCAGCGCGGGCAGGGTGACGTGCCACATGCGGCGCCAGCGTCCGGCGCCGTCCATCGCGGCGGCCTCGTACAGGTCGGGGCTGACCGAGGCCAGCGCGGCGAGGAAGACGATGATCCCCCAGCCGGCGTCCTTCCACACGCTCTGCGCGGTGAGCAGGAGCGGGAAGGTGTTCGGGTCGGACATGAGGTCCAGCCCGTCGTACCCGTGCCGGCGCAGCAGCTGGGAGAGGATGCCGGCGCCGCCGAAGAGCTGCTGGAAGACGGCGATGACCAGCACCCAGGAGAAGAAGTGCGGCAGGTACAGGACGGCCTGCGCGACCGCCCGCACCCGGGGCCTGACCACGCTGTTGATGAGCAGCGCGAGCAGGATGGGGATGGGGAAGAACAGCACGAGCTGGAGGAAGAACAGCACCAGCGTGTTCTCCACCGCGTTCCAGAAGGCGGAGTCCTCGAAGATGCGCTGGAAGTTCTCCAGGCCCACCCACGGGCTGTTCAGGATGGAGACGATCCCGTTGTCGCTGATGTAGGGGTCGTACTCCTGGAAGGCGACGACGTTGCCGAGGATCGGCAGGTAGTTGAAGAGCAGGATCAGCAGGACGGCCGGCAGCGTCATCAGCAGCAGCACGCGGTCGCGCTTGAACCGGAGTTTCAGGCTCAGTTTCCCGGCGGGCGGTTTCCGCTTCCGGTCCCCCGGGGCGCCGCCGGGCGCGCTCGGGGTCTTCTTCGTCGCTTCGGCCTCGGTCCCGCTCCGAGGCACCGTGCTGTGGGACACGGCCGTATCTCCTCGCCTCGGTGCCGGTCAGTTCGCCGCCGAACCGTTCTCGTCGAGCAGCTTCTTGTACCAGTCGCGCAGCTTGTCACCGCCCTTGCTCCGCCATTCGGAGACGGCCTGCTGCATGTCGCCGATCTTCTTGCGGCCGCGGACGATGTCGTCCTCGAGCTGCTCGAAGTCGTTGGAGAGGTTGGTCCAGCGGGCGGGCTCGGTGATCTGCATGCCGTAGAAGGACGACTTCCTGGTGAAGGCGCCCATCCGCTGCTGCCACTCGACCTGGCCCTTGGCGACCTCGGGGAAGTCGGGGTGGGCGATGGTCGCCGCGGGGCTGGAGATCATCACGTAGGCGTTCATCACGTCGATGTTGCCCTGGTCGGTCTTGGTGGGCACGCCGTCCTTGACGGTGTAGTGGGTGCCCTCGACGCCGTAGTTGGTCATCATGTATTCCTTGGTGCCGTACGGCGCGGCGGTGACGTTGGCGACGGCCAGCACGTCGCGGATCACGTCCTTCGAGGCCTTCTCGTTGACGAAGGCGAAGATGCCGGCCGGGTTCTTGGCCCACAGCCTCGGCTCGCCGCCGTCGTGGCCGAAGACGTCCATGCCCCAGACCTTGAAGTCGGGGTTCTGCGTGGCCTGTTCGGCGGTGCGGCTCCACCACTGCGAGATGTCCTGGTTGTAGATGAGGAACTCGCCCGCGGCGAACTTGGGTCCGGCGTCGGTGGCGCTGCTCTTGCCCAGCTCGGCGTCGGGGTGGACGACGCCGGCGGCGAACAGCTTGCGCGTCCACTCCAGCGCCTCGAGGTACTCCTCGGTCTCGATGCGGTAGACCAGCTTGCCGTCGACCTCGTTCCAGCCGAGCGACTTCTCCTCGCCGGAGAGCACGCCGAAGGCGTTGAAGGCGGTCCACTTCATGTCCAGGCAGGCCCAGCGCTTGGCCCTGGCGTTGGTGATCTCCTTGGCCAGCGCCAGGAACTCGTCGGCCGACCTGGGGACTTCGTACCCTTCCTTGTCGAAGACGTCCTTGCGGTACAGGGGCACGATGCCGGTGACGTACGAGGACGGCATGGGCAGGCCCCGCAGCTTGCCGCCGAAGATGGAGCGCCGCCAGGCGTCCGTGGGGATCGCCGCGAGGTTGGGGTAGTCCTTGACCGCGTCCCCGGACAGGTAGGGGCCGAGGTCGGCGAACTTGCTGATGACGGCGCTGGGTATCTTGCCCGTCATGTTCCAGCCGGGGACGACCACCACGTCCGGGACGTTGCTGGAGGCGAGGACCGCGCCGAGCTTCTGGTCGTAGGTGTTGCCGTCCTGGTTCTGCCACCGCACGTCGACGCCGATGAGGTCGTTCATCGCCCGGTAGTAGGCGTTGCCGCCCTTGGGCGGGGAGCCCCAGAACGGCGACATGACGGTGACCCTGCCGCCCTTGCCGAGCTTCTCGGGCACCGAGGTCTTCAGGTCCGCCATGTCCAGCTTGCCGGTGAAGCCGACCGCGGAACCGTTCCTGCTGGGGATGTCGGGGGTGACCACGTTGCTGGCCACGTACGCCGGCAGCAGCTTCTCGGCGTCCTTGCCGGACGTGGTGCCCTCCCGCGAGCCCCCGTCGGATCCGCCGCAGGCGGCGAGCAGCGGCATCCCGCCCGCCACCGCTGCGGCGGCGACCGCGGAGGAGGCGAGGAAGTTCCTCCGGCTGGGGCCGGAGACGGCGTTCGGCGTCATTGCGTCAACCCTTCATGGCGCACCAGGACACCCGGCGGTGGAGCCGTCGGCTGCGGTGTCTCGAGTGGAACTGGCTGAGCTGAAGCGGTCCGCGGAGGAGAGGCGCGGTGCTGGGGGACTCTCATAGTCGAAGCGCTTCGATGTTGCAGCGAGGTTAAGTGAACACCAAGGGGTGCACAAGGGGAGTTCGCAAGATTCGCCGAACGCCAGGACCGTCCCGAGGGGTCGTCAACGCGGGGAAAAACGGATGTTGTTACCTCGCGGTGTCTTGACACGGCCGTGACGCCTCATGAGCATCGAAGCGCTTCGAAAGCGCCGTGCCGATCTGTCGCAAGTCCATCGCAAGGGGAACCCCACGTGTCCACATCCACGCCGTCCGTGCCGCCCTTCCGGGATCCGCACCTGCCGTTCGGCAAGCGCATCGACGACCTGATGGCGCGGCTCACGCTCGACGAGAAGATCGGGTTCCTGCACCAGTTCACGCCCGCCGTGGAGCGGCTCGGCGTCGCCGCCTTCCGCACCGGCCAGGAGGCCCTGCACGGTGTGGCGTGGATGGGTCCGGCGACGGTCTTCCCGCAGGCGGTGGGCCTGGGCGCCACCTGGAACGAGGACCTCGTACGGCGCGTCGGCGAGGCGGTCTCCCGGGAGGCCCGCGCGATGCGCGCCCGGGACGACCGCGTCGGCCTCAACGTCTGGGCGCCCACCGTCAACCTGCTGCGCCACCCCCTGTGGGGCCGCAACGAGGAGGGCTACTCCGAGGACCCGAAGCTCACCTCGGCCATCGCCACCGCCTACACCCGCGGCCTGCGCGGCGACCACCCGGTGTACTGGCGCACCGCCCCCGTCCTGAAGCACTGGCTCGCCCACAACAACGAGACCGACCGGGACACCTCCTCGTCCTCCGTCCGCCCGCGCGTGCTGCACGAATACGACCTGCGCGCCTTCCGCGAGACGGTCGAGGCGGGCGCGGTGGCCGGGGTGATGCCGGCGTACAACCTGGTCAACGGCCGCCCCAACCACGTCTCGCCGTACCTGCGCGAGCACCTGCGCGCCTGGACCGACCAGGAGCTGCTGGTCTGCTCGGACGCGGGGGCACCGTCCAACCTGGTCGACTCCGAGCACTACTTCGACACCCACGAGGAGGCGACCGCCGCCGCGCTGCGGGCCGGCGTGGACAGCTTCACCGACCACGGCACGGACTCCTCGAAGATCACCGCACGCGTCCGCGGGGCCCTCGAACAGGGCCTGCTGACCGAGGCGGACATCGACACGGCCGTGCGCCGCCAGCTGTCGGTCCGCTTCCGCCTCGGCGAGTTCGACGGCCCGGGGGCGTACGAGGAGGACGGCGCCTTCGACACCCCGGAGCACCGCGCGCTCGCCCGGGAGGCCGCCGAGCAGGCGGTCGTCCTGCTCAAGAACGACGGCCTGCTGCCGCTGGCCCCGGACGCCCGGATCGCCGTCGTCGGCCTGCTCGCCGACGAGTGCAAGCTCGACTGGTACAGCGGCACCCTCATCCACCGCTCCACTCCGCTGGACGGCCTGCGCGAGCGGTTCGGCGCCGAGCGGGTCGTCTTCGCGGAGGGCGTGGACCGGATCCTGCTCAAGACCTCCGCCGGGGCGTTCCTGAGCGTGCCGGCGGCCCAGGACACCCCCGGCGAGGCACGCGGCGCCGAGGGCGCCCTCGACCCGGCGCTGCTCTCCGGCCGCACCGACCTGCCCCCGCTCACCACCGACGCCACCGGCACCGAACTGGCCCTCGTCGACTGGGGCGAGGACGTCCTGACCCTGCGCGCCCCCGACGGCCGCTACCTGTCGGTCGCCGACGACGGCTACGTACGCGCCTCGGCCGACCAGCCCGGCGGCTGGGTGGTGCAGGAGACGTTCCGCCTGGAGCCGCACGGGGACGGTCACCTCCTCAGGCACCTCGGGACGGGACGGCACGTCTGTGTGACCGCCGACGGCGTGAAGGTTGCCGAGGCGCAGGACCCCGAGGCCCCCGAGGTCTTCCAGGTGGTCGTCGCCGAGCGCGGCGAGGAGGCGGTGACGCGGGCCGCCGCCGGGGCGGACGTCGTCGTGGTCGTGGCGGGCAACGACCCGCACATCAACGGCCGGGAGACCGAGGACCGCACGACGCTGCGCCTGCCCGCCCACCAGGAGCGCCTGCTGCGCGCCGCCCGCGCCGCCAACCCCCGTACGGCGCTGGTGCTGGTGTCGGCCTACCCCTACGCCGTCGACCCGGCCGCGCTCCCGGCGGTGCTGTGGACGGCGCACGGCGGCCAGGCCGCGGGCACCGCCCTGGCCCGGGTGCTGGCCGGGGACGTCTCCCCCGCCGGGCGCCTGCCGCAGACCTGGTACGCCGACGACGCCGACCTGCCGGACCTGCTCGACTACGACGTCATCGGCGGCCGCCAGACCTACCTCTACTTCGACGGCACCCCCCTGTTCCCCTTCGGGCACGGCCTGTCGTACACGACGTTCTCCTACACGGACCTGCGCGCCCGCGCCGACGACGCGGAGGTGCGCGTCTCCTTCACCGTCACCAACACCGGCGCCGTCACCGCCGACGAGGTCGCCCAGCTCTACACGCGGGCCGCGGACCCGTCGGTGCCGCGCCCGCGCCGCGAGCTGGTGGCGCACCGCCGCGTCACCCTCGCCCCCGGCGAGTCCGCGGAGCTCTCCTTCACCCTCCCCCTGTCGTCCTTCGCGTTCTGGGACGCGGCGCACGGCCGGTGGCGGCGGGAGCGGGGCCCGTACGAGCTGCTGGCCGGGGCCTCCAGCGAGGACGTCCGACTGCGGGAGACGGTCGTCCTCGACGGCGAACCGGCCGCCCCGCGCCCCGTCGCCGCCCACGGCCTGGAGGCGGCCTCCTTCGACGAGCACAGCGGCATCGCGCTCGTGGACCGCACGAAGGTGTCGGGCGACGCGGTGACCCCCGCGACGGACGGCGGCACCGGCGAACTCCTCTACCGCCACTGCGACTTCGGCACCGGCGTGACGCGGGTGACCGTGGAGGCGGCGGGCGAGGGCACGGTGGAGGTGTCCCTCGCCGGCGGCCCGGTGCTCGCGACGCTGTCGCTGTCGCTGCCGCCCGGGACGTCTGCCACGCCTGCCGCGTCTGGCATCTCCGCCACGCCCGACGCATCCAGCACGCCCGGCGCATCCGACGCGTCTGCCACGCCCGGCACACCCGTCGTCACTCCTGCCACGTCCGGTGCGCCCGCCCCGGGTCCGTACGACTACACCACCCTCGGTGCCGCCTTCGCCGCCGAGGGCGTGCACGACCTGCGGCTCACGCTGCGCGGCCGGCTGCGGGTGGCGCGGGTCGGGTTCGCCGGCCTCTCCGGCTGAGGGGCCGCGGGGACCGGCACGCCATGCGCCGGAGGGGGCCTCCCCCTCCTGTACGCCGCCTGCGCTCGGGCCGGGGCGGCCATGGGGCGGCGGGCCGGGGCCGCTCTGCCCCGGCGCGGACCTGCGCGTGGTCACCCGCACGGCAGCGACGATGCCGGGAAGCCGGCCCTCCTCCGCGTCGCAGGTGGCCGTACCGCCACCGCGGAACCGGCCGGGAGCCACCGGGCTCCGGGCCGGCCCGGGTGAGGACGCCGACGGCCCGGGCCCCCGCACAGCGGGCCCGGGCCGTCGGCCTGAGGGGTGCGGCCGTCAGAGGGCCAGGCCGGTCAGGACCAGGACCCGCTCGTAGGTGTAGTCGTCCATCGCGTACCGGACGCCCTCGCGGCCCACGCCGGACTGCTTGACGCCGCCGTACGGCATCTGGTCGGCGCGGTAGGAGGGGACGTCGCCGATGACCACGCCGCCGACCTCCAGGGCGCGGTGGGCGCGGAAGGCGGTCTGCAGGTCGTGGGTGAAGACGCCCGCCTGGAGGCCGAACTTGGAGGAGTTGACCGCCTCGAACGCCTCGGCCTCGCCGTTCACCTTCTGCACGGTCAGGACCGGGCCGAAGACCTCCTCGCAGGCGATGGTCACGTCCGCCGGGACGTCGGCCAGGACGGTCGGGGCGTAGGTGGCGCCGTCGCGCTCGCCGCCGGTGAGCAGCGAGGCGCCGGCCCCGACGGCCTCGGTGACCCAGGACTCGACGCGCTTGGCGGCGTCCTCGCTGACCAGCGGGCCGACGTCGGTCTTGTCGTCGTTCGGGTCGCCGGTGACCTGGGCCTCGACGGCGGCGACGATGCGCGGCAGCAGGCGGTCGTAGACGGAGGCGTCGGCGATCACGCGCTGCACGGAGATGCAGGACTGGCCGCCCTGGTAGTTGGAGAAGGTCGCGATGCGGTTCGCGGCCCAGTCCAGGTCCTCGTCGCTCGCCCAGTCGGCCAGCACGACGGCCGCGCCGTTGCCGCCCAGCTCCAGCGTGCAGTGCTTGCGCGGCACCGAGTCCATGATCGCGTAGCCGACCTTGTCGGAGCCGGTGAAGGAGATGACCGGCAGGCGCTCGTCCTGGACGAGGGCGGGCATGCGGTCGTTGGGGACGGTGAGGATGCTCCAGGAGCCGGCGGGCAGCTCGGTCTCGGCGAGCAGCTCGCCCAGGACCAGGCCGGACAGCGGCGTGGCCGGGGCCGGCTTGAGGATGATCGGCGCGCCGACGGCGATCGCGGGGGCGACCTTGTGGGCGCACAGGTTCAGCGGGAAGTTGAACGGCGCGATGCCGAGGACGACGCCCTTGGGGAAGCGGCGGGTCAGGGCGAGGCGGCCCTGGCCGCCGGCGTCGGTGTCCAGGCGCTGGCCGTCGCCGCCGTTGTGGCGGCGGGCCTCCTCGGCCGCGAAGCGGAAGACGGACACCGCGCGGCCGACCTCGCCGCGGGCCCACTTGATCGGCTTGCCGTTCTCGGCGGAGATCAGCCGGGCGATCTCCTCGGTGCGCTCGGCCAGGCGCCGGCTGACGTGGTCCAGAGCGGCGGCGCGCACGTGGGCGGGGGTGGCGGCGAACTCGTCCCGCACCGCGTAGGCGGCGGCCACGGCCTCCTCGACCTGCGCGTCGGTCGGCACGGCGACCTCGCCGACGAGGCGGCCGTCCCACGGGGAGGTGACGTCGAAGGTGTCCTCGCCGGTGGCCTGGCGGCCGGCGAGCCAGAAGGCGTGGGGGGAAGTCATGTGGAGTCCCGGCCCTTCCGCGTTGGGGGTGTACAGGGGTGCTGGGTCCACGGTAGGGGCGGGACGGCGGAGGGACGTTTGTCCGGAACGTAGCAGTGGGGGACGGAGACACGCCGCTTCGGCGCACGCCGGCGGGTTCCGTCCGGTGGACGCCCCGGGTTTCCGGGCGGGTGCCCCCGGCCCCGCTCGCGGTCCCGTGCGGTCCCGCGCTCAGCTCTGCTCGGGCGACGTCGCCTTCAGCGCCAGCCACAGCTCCATCCGCACGTCCGGGTCGTCCAGGGAGCGGCCGAGGATCTCCTCCACGCGCCGCATCCGGTACCGCAGGGTGTGCCGGTGCACGCCGAGGTCGGCCGCCGCCGCGTCCCACTGGCCGTGCCGGGACAGCCAGGCGCGCAGGGAGGCGACCAGGTCGCCGCGTCCGGTCGCGTCGTGTTCGCGCAGGGCGCGCAGCAGCCCGTCGGCGAAGGCGCGCACCGCGTCGTCGGCGAGCAGCGGCAGCACCGAACCGGCCGCGAGCTGTTCGTGCTCCACGCAGACCCTGCCGCGCCGCCGGGCCACCGACAGTGCCTGCTCGGCCTGCCGGTAGGCGGCGGACGCGCCGCTGGGGCCGGAGGGCGCGGACAGGCCGACGACCAGTTCGCCGCCCTCGCCGCCCGCCGCCGGCTCCGGCGCGCCGGCCGTCCGTCCCCCCTGCAGCGCCGCCGCGTGCTCCGTGCAGGCGGCGACCGCCGCTCCCCCGTCGGCGGCCAGCACCACCAGCCGCTCCCCCTCCGGCACCACGAGCACCGCCTCGCCCGCGCGGGCCGCCGCCGACTCCACGGCCTCGGCGAGGGCGCCGAGCGGGCCGCCGCCCTGGTCGGCCGCGGGCGCCGCGGCGGCGGGCTTCGCCGGCGGCAGGGGCGCGTGGGCCCGCGCGGCCGGTCCCGGCGCCGTCTCGGCGACGATCATCCGGAAGGGGGCGTCCAGCAGGTCGCCGTACAGGTCCCCGGCGACCGCGCGCGCGTGGTCGGGTTCGGCGGCGAGCAGCATGCGCAGGACGGCGGCGCCGATGCGCTGCTCGGCCGCGTGCAGCGACCGGGAGCGTTCCGTCGTCAGGGTCAGCAGGGCGATCGCGGAGTGGACGGCGTACCGCTCGGCGGTGCCGAGGGCGGCGGCGGTGCCGACGGCGAGCGCGGCGCGGGGCCTGCGTCCGGTGCCGAGGGAGTGCAGTTCGACGCGGTCCTCGTTGTCGGGGGAGCCCACGACCGAGGAGGCGGGCGCGGGCCGCTCCCGCAGCCGCTGCACCTCCGCCGTGAGCCGCGCGGCCCGGCGCCCGGCCCACTCCGGTGCGGTGGCGACGACGGAGCCGGAGGCGTCGTACAGCGCCGCCCAGCCGTCGACCTGGGCGGCGAGCGCGCCGAGCAGGCCCTCCGGCCCGTCCGCCAGCGCCTGCCGGGTCAGCTCGCGCTGGGCCGCGAAGCCCGCCGTGACCGCCCGGTACTGGTCGGCGGCGATCGCGGCGGACACGGCCTTGCTGATGGCGAGGAAGGGGGTGCGGCGCGGCACCTCCAGCAGCGGCAGCCCCTCCTGTTCGGCCGCGTCGACGAGGGCCTGGGGGATCTCGTCGTAGTTGACGCCGACGGCGAAGCCGAGCCCGACGACCCCGGCCCCGACCAGCCGCCGCACGTACCGGCGCATCGCCTCCGGGTCCTCCGCGTCCAGCTTGAGCGCGGTGATCAGCAGCAGCTCCCCGCCCTCCATGTAGGGGACGGGGTCGGCGAGCTCGCTGGCGTGCGCCCAGCGCACGGGCACGTCGAGGCGGTCCTCGCCCGCGCGCACGGTCAGTTTGAGCGCGGAGTGGTGGACGAGCGAGGCGAGGGTGGGGGGCATGGGGCCTTCAGGTCTGCGTCAGGAAGGTGTGATCACCGCGATCATCCCGGCGATCTTTTGGCCGCGACGTATGAACGACCTGGATCGATTCTGCCTCACCGTATGGTCCATGCAGCCCGTACGGTCCCGCGTGCCCGACCGGGGGCTCACCCCCGCAGGTCCACCAGCAGCGGCGGCGCGTGCTCGCCCCGGACGGTGGTCAGCGACAGCACCGCGTGACCCGGCGGCACGGCGTGCGCCAGCTCCGACGCCGACCAGCGCTCCCGCTCGACCTGGCGGACGGTGACCGCCCGGGCGGTCGGCGCCTTGCCGGTGATCACCCGGCGCAGCATGTGCGCCGCCTTGCCCGCGGGGGTCTCGGCGATGATCTGTCGGTCGGTGACGTCGCGGGCCTCGGTCCACTCCTTGCCCCACACCTCGGCGAAGTCCTGCCCGTCCCAGGGGGTGAGCCCGGACAGCGCCATCCGGCAGCCGGTGGCGCCGAGCAGCGGGCCGCGCAGCGCACGCGGTACGTCGTCCAGGGTGCGCAGGGTCAGCACGACCCCGGCGTGGGCCGACCGCAGCCGCTGGATGCCGCGCACCGCCTCCGGGGTGACCACGCCGCTCGCGTCGTCCAGTACCAGGCAGGCGAAGAGCGACCGGTCCTCCCGTACCGCCACGCTCGCCGTGAACTGGGCGAGCACCAGGCGGGCCAGGATGCGGGAGGCGTCGGCGTGGCCGCGTTCGGGCAGGTCGATGCGGACCCGCACCGGGTGGTCCAGCGCCCTGAGCGAGAACGGCCGGGACCGGCCGGAGGTGTCGAAGAAGGGGGCGAAGGCGGGCCGGTCCAGCAGCGCCACCCGGTCGGCCAGCACCCCGGCCACGTCGCCCGGGTGCGCCATCTGGCGTTCGCGGGCGTCCAGCTCCCGCAGCAGCGACTCCTGTCCGGCGTCCTGGAGCGCCTGGCGCAGCGCGGCCAGCGGCGCGGGCGCCCCGTCGAGCAGCTGCCGCAGTTCCGGCACGGAGGGGAAGCGGCCGTGGACCGCCCGGAAGGGCCCCAGGAGCTGGGCGAGGACGGTGGTGGAGCGGCGGCTGTCGCTGCCGGGGTGCGGGTCGGCGAGGTCCCCGACGAGGGCCTCGGCGAGGACGGCCGCCGCCTCGTCGGGGTCGGTGCTCCCGCCGTACAGGTCCAGGTCGTGGACGGAGTCCGGGTTCCCGATGCGTACGACGACGTCGTAGGCGTCGGCCGGGCCGAGCCCCGCGCCCGCCGCGCCGACCACGACGACCGCGGCGCGCCCGGCGAGCGCGTGCAGGCACAGCGACTCGGCGAGCGGCCTCACCAGGCTGCCGGTCTTGCCGGAGCCGGCCGGCCCGACGGCGAGCAGGGAGGTGCCGAGCAGTTCGGGGCCGAGGGCGAGACCGGTGCCGCGGTAGGCGTACGGGTTGCGGGGGTCGTCGGCGGTGGTGCCGAGCCGGACCTGCCCGGTGACCAGGTCGTGCGGGGCCTGCCGGGCGGGCAGGTCGCGGGCGCCGGAGGGGTGCGGGCAGGCGGCGGCACCGTCCTCCAGCACGGCCCGGGTGAAGGCGGCGAGGCTGTGGCGGCCGGTGCGCACGCCCTGCCAGGCGCGGGTGATCCGGGCGTGGTCGACGTCCCTCATGAACCCGGCGCGGGCGTCGCGGGCGAGCCGCTCGGCGGCGTCCGCGGCCCCGGCGGCGCGCAGGGCGGGCCACTCGGCGGGGTCCTCGCCCGGGGCGTGCGGCGGCTCGGCGCCCGGGGCCGTCCCGCGCCAGGCGGGCGGGCCGTAGCGGCGCCAGACCTCGGACCACCGGCCCAGGCGGGCCGTGAACAGCAGGATGGCGAGGGCGATGACCGTGTAGTAGCCGTACCAGAGGACGGCGTTGCCGACGCGGTCGTTGTTCCGGCGCCAGGAGTCCGGCGTGAAGAGCTCCAGGGGCAGCACCCACCAGCTGCCGAGGTAGCCGTTCCACAGCAGCGACCAGATCAGCCAGCCCACCAGGAGGGCGATGAGCGCCCCGCTCAGCAGCTGCCGGGCCGGGACCTGCTCGGGCTCCTCGGCCGGCCGCGGCCGGTGCCCGAACCGCCAGACGCCGGGCGGCGCCTCGGGCCGGGGCGTGCGCAGCCAGGCCAGGAAGGCCGAGCCGTCCGGCGGCGGGGGTGTCCCGGGTGCGCGCGCCGGACGCGGCGGCACCGCGGGCATCTCGGGCACCCCGGGTGCTCCGGACCCCTCGAACGCCCCCGGCAGCCCGGGCGTCCCGGGCGGACCCGCCGGACGCGGCACAGGGTGCGCGTGCGTGCCCCGCGCGTCACGGTTCCCGTCGCTGTCCATCGCCCCTGCCCCCTGACCGGCCGTTCCACCAACCGTTCCGTGACCCATCAGCGAGTCAATCTAACGCCCCCGGCCAGGGGAGTTCACCGTTTACGCGGCCGGACCCGCCCGGACGCACCAGCGGCACGCCCTTCCGTCCGGCACCGGCCACCCCGTGCGCACACCACTCCACCCGGCACGGCACGCCTCTCCGTCCGGCACCGGCCACCGCTATGTCCACCGCGGACAACCGGGCCGTCGGACAACGCCCACATGGAGCATGCCCGCCCCCCTGTCCCCGTCCTAGCCTGCGAGAACAGAAGGAAAGCGTCCGTAACACCCCCAGGAGCCCCGCATGACCGCACTTCCGCAGGAGCGCCGCGTCGCCACCGCCATCCCCGGACCGAAGTCGCAGGAGCTGCAGGCCCGCCGTACCGCCGCGGTCGCGCAGGGCGTGGGCTCCACGCTGCCGGTCTTCGTCACGCGCGCGGGCGGCGGCATCATCGAGGACGTCGACGGCAACCGCCTGATCGACTTCGGCTCCGGCATCGCCGTGACCTCCGTCGGCGCCTCCGCCGAGGCCGTCGTGCGCCGGGCGTCCGCGCAGCTCGCCGACTTCACCCACACCTGTTTCATGGTCACGCCGTACGAGGGTTACGTCGCCGTCGCCGAGGCGCTGGCCGAGCTGACCCCGGGCGACCACGCCAAGAAGTCGGCACTGTTCAACAGCGGCGCCGAGGCCGTCGAGAACGCGGTGAAGATCGCCCGCGCGTACACCAAGCGCCAGGCGGTCGTCGTCTTCGACCACGGCTACCACGGCCGCACCAACCTGACCATGGCGCTGACGGCGAAGAACATGCCGTACAAGCACGGCTTCGGCCCGTTCGCGCCCGAGGTCTACCGCGTCCCGGTCGCCTACGGCTACCGCTGGCCGACCGGCCCGGACAACTGCGGCCCCGAGGCCGCCGCCCAGGCGATCGACCAGATCACCAAGCAGGTCGGCGCCGAGAACGTGGCCGCGATCATCATCGAGCCGGTGCTCGGCGAGGGCGGTTTCATCGAGCCGGCCAAGGGCTTCCTGCCCGCGATCCGCCAGTTCGCCTCGGACAACGGCATCGTCTTCGTCGCCGACGAGATCCAGTCCGGCTTCTGCCGCACCGGTCAGTGGTTCGCCTGTGAGGACGAGGGCATCGTCCCGGACCTGATCACCACCGCCAAGGGCATCGCGGGCGGTCTGCCGCTGGCCGCCGTCACCGGCCGCGCCGAGATCATGGACGCCGCGCACGCGGGCGGCCTGGGCGGCACCTACGGCGGCAACCCGGTCGCCTGCGCCGGTGCGCTGGGCGCGATCGAGACGATGAAGGAGCTCGACCTCAACGCCAGGGCGAAGCGGATCGAGGAGGTCATGAAGGGCCGCCTGACGGCCATGGCCGAGAAGTTCGAGGTCATCGGCGACGTCCGTGGCCGAGGCGCGATGATCGCCATCGAGCTGGTCAAGGACCGCGCCACCAAGGAGCCGGACCCCGAGGCGGCCGGCGCGCTGGCCAAGGCCTGCCACGCCGAGGGCCTGCTGGTCCTGACCTGCGGCACCTACGGCAACGTGCTGCGCTTCCTGCCGCCGCTGGTCATCGGCGAGGACCTGCTCAACGAGGGCCTCGACATCATCGAGCAGGCGTTCGCGGGCATCTGACCCCGCCTTCGCGCGCACGCCCGCCCGCACATCCGAGCGGGGGCACCGCACGTCTGGCGCGGTCGGCGGCAGGGCGTGTGAAGAACGTGTGGGAGGTGGATGGCAGGACGACGATCGCCCTGTCCTGCGCCCCCGCCCTGTCGTAGGTTCTCCGCAGATGAGTGACACACCCCGCCCGCGGGAGACCGCGGGCGACACCAGGCCGGGGCCTCCCCAGCTTCGATCTGGTCGTGCCTTCGCGCACACAACCGGAGCTTCCAACTCCGGGTCTCCTCACCGATCGGACGGTCGCACGTCCCAGACCCCCCGGGGCGTGCGGCGTTCCGGTCACGCCGGCCGTCCCGGAACCTCCCCCCCTGTTCCCGGGCGGCCGGCTCCCCCTCTTCTCCCGCTCCCCCTTCTCCTCCTGCTCGTGCTGCCCGCGCTCCTCTTCGCGCTGATCACCTGGCAGGTCGTCGCCGACGGTCCGCTGGTGCGCGCCGACGAGCGCCTCAGCCGGGCGCTGGTCCGTCCGGACGGCTTCTCCGAACTGCTCGCCGACCTCGGCGACGTCCGGGTGGCCCTGCCCGTCCTCGCCGCCGCGCTGGTCCGCGCCGCGTGGCGCGGCCGGGCCGCGGGGGCGGGCCGCTGGTGGCTGCCGCCGCTCGCCGGCGCCGCGGCGATGGCGCTGGTGCCGCTGCTGATCGTCCCGCTGAAGGAGTGGACCGCCCGCCCGGGCACGCCGGTCGTGCCGCCGGCCGTCGGCTACTTCCCGTCCGGCCACACCGCCACCGCCGTCGTCGCGTACGGCGGGGCCGTTCTGCTCCTGCTCCCCCGGCTGCGCTCGGCCGCCGCGCGTCGCACGCTGGTCGCGACCGGCGCCGTCCTCGTCCTCGGCGTCTCGTTCGGGCTGGTGCGCCGGGGCTACCACTGGCCGCTGGACGTGGTGGCGAGCTGGTGCCTGGGAACGGTGCTGCTCGTCTGCCTGCGGGTGGCCGCCGGCCGGGGCGGCCGGCACCGGTCCCGGCGACCGCGATCCCCTGGGTGACCGTCGCCGCGGACCGGCCCGGGAGGCATCCGGCCCGGCCCCGGCCGCGCGGGCGCGCCGCTCAGCTGCCGAAGCCCAGCCCCAGCCGGTCCATCGTCCGCAGCCACAGGTTGCGCCGCCCGCCGCGCGCGTCGGCGCGGGCCAGGGACCACTTGGTCAGCGCGATGCCGGTCCAGGCGAAGGGCTCCGGCGGGAACGGCAGCGGCTTCCTGCGGACCATCTCCAGCTCGGTGCGCTCGGTGCGCTCCCCCGCCAGCAGGTCCAGCATCACCTCGGCGCCGAACCGGGTGGCCCCCACCCCCAGGCCCGTGTACCCGGCCGCGTAGGCGACCCTCCCCCGGTGGGCGGTGCCGAAGAACGCCGAGAAGCGGGAGCAGGTGTCGATGGCGCCGCCCCAGGCGTGCGTGAAGCGGACGCCCTCCAGCTGCGGGAAGCAGGTGAAGAAGTGCCCGGCGAGCCTGGCGTAGGTCCGCGGACGGTCGTCGTACTCGGCGCGCACCCGTCCGCCGTAGGGGTAGACCGCGTCGTAGCCGCCCCACAGGATCCGGTTGTCGGCGGAGAGGCGGAAGTAGTGGAACCGGTTGGCGCTGTCGCTCAGGCCCTGGCGGTTCCTCCAGCCGATCGCGGCGAGCCGGCCGACGGTGAGCGGCTCGGTCATCAGGGCGTAGTCGTAGACCGGGACGGTGTAGGCGCGCACCCGCCTGACCAGGCTGGGGAAGACGTTGGTGCCGAGGGCGACGTGGCGGGCGCGGACGGCGCCGTAGGGGGTGCGGACGGCCATGCCGGCCCCGTGCGGGCGCAGCGTCAGGGCGGGGGTGTGCTCGTGGATGCGGACGCCGAGGCGCAGGCAGGCCCGCTTCAGGCCCCAGGCGAGCTTCGCGGGGTGCAGCATGGCCACGCCCCGGCGGTCGTACAGGCCCGCCCGGAAGGTCGGGGAGTCCACCTGCTCGCGCACCGCGTCGGTGTCCAGGTACTCGATGCCGTCGGCCAGGCCCCGGCTGGTGAGCTCCTCGTGGAGCTCCCTCAGTTCCCGGGCCTGGTGGGGATCGGTCGCCACGTCGATCTCGCCGGTGCGTTCGAAGTCGCAGTCGAGGACGTGGCGGGCGACGGCGCGCTCGATCTCGTCGAGGTTGCGGGCGCCCAGCTCCTGGAGCCTGTGGATCTCCTCCGGCCAGCGGGCCAGGCCGTTGGGCAGGCCGTGGGTGAGGGAGGCGGCGCAGAAACCGCCGTTGCGGCCCGAGGCGGCCCAGCCCACCTCGCGGCCCTCCAGCAGCACCACGTCCCGCCGCGGATCGCGTTCCTTGGCGACGAGGGCGGTCCACAGTCCGCTGTAGCCGCCGCCGACGACCAGCAGGTCGCAGCTCCCGGTGCCGGTGAGGGCGGGTTCGGGGCGGGGCCTGCCGGGATCGTCCAGCCAGTACGGGACCGGCCGGGCCTCGGAGAGGGATTTCGTCCAGCGGTTCATGGCGCTCGGGGCCATGATGTCAACTCCCTACGGGGTTCTACGCCTTGTGTTTGCCGCGGCGGCTGCCGACGAGCATCGGGACGAGGACGGACAGCACGGCGACGACGAACATGGCCGTACCGACGACGTTGATCTGCACGGGCGTTCCGCGCTGGGCGGAGCCCCACACGAACATGGGGAAGGTGACGGCCGAGCCCGCGTTGAAATTGGTGATGATGAAATCGTCGAAGGAGAGCGCGAAGGCGAGCAGCGCGCCCGCCGCGATGCCGGGCGCGGCGATCGGCAGGGTGACCCGGAGGAACGTCTGGAACGGGCCGGCGTACAGGTCCTGCGCCGCCTGCTCCAGCCGCGGGTCCATCGACATCACGCGCGCCTTGACGGCCGTGACGACGAAGCTCAGGCAGAACATGATGTGGGCGACGAGGACGGTCCAGAAGCCGAGCCGGGCGCCCATGTTGAGGAAGAGGGTGAGCAGCGAGGCCGCCATCACCACCTCCGGCATCGCCATCGGCAGGAAGAGCAGCGAACTGACCGCGCCCCGCGCGCGGAACCGGTAGCGGACCAGCGCGAAGGCGATCATCGTGCCCAGCACGGTGGCGCCCAGCGTCGCCCAGAAGGCGATCCGGAGGCTGAGGGAGAGCGAGCCGCACAGGCCGGCGACCCCGCACGGGTCCTTCCAGGCGTCCGTGGAGAACTGCCGCCATTCGTAGTTGAAACGGCCCTTCGGCCGGTTGAAGGAGAACACCGTGACGACGATGTTCGGCAGCAGCAGGTAGACGAGCGTCAGCAGTCCGGCGAGGACGACCAGATTGCGCTTGAGCCAGTTGACGAAGGCCATTCAGACCAGATCCTCCGTGCCGGACCTGCGGATGTGGACGGTGACCATGACGAGGATCGCGGCCATCAGGATGAAGGAGAGCGCCGCGGCCGTCGGATAGTCGAGGACCCGCAGGAACTGGGTCTGGATGACGTTGCCGATCATGCGGGTGTCGGTGGAGCCGAGCAGGTCGGCGTTGACGTAGTCGCCGGCGGCCGGGATGAAGGTCAGCAGCGTGCCGGAGACGACGCCGGGCATCGACAGCGGGAGGGTGACCTTGCGGAAGGTGGTGAGGGGCCGGGCGTACAGGTCGCCGGCGGCCTCGTGCAGGCGGGGGTCGATCCGCTCCAGGGAGGTGTACAGCGGCAGGACCATGAACGGCAGGAAGTTGTACGTCAGACCGCACACCACCGCCAGCGGTGTGGCCAGCACGCGGTCGCCGGCCGTCCAGCCGAGCCGGCCGGTGACGTCCAGGACGTGCAGCGCGTCCAGGGCGCCGACGACCGGGCCGCCGTCGGCGAGGATCGTCTTCCAGGCCAGGGTGCGGATCAGGAAGCTGGTGAAGAACGGCGCGATCACCGCGATCATGATCAGGTTGCGCCAGCGGCCCGCGCGGAACGCGATCAGGTAGGCGAGCGGGTAGCCGAGCAGCAGGCACAGCGCGGTCGCGGTGGCGGCGTAGGTCACCGAGCGCAGGAACTGCGGCCAGTACGCGGACAGGGCGTCCCCGTAGGCGGCGAAGTGCCAGGTGACCTCGTAGCCCTGCTCCAGCGAGCCCGTCTGCACGGACGTGGACGCCTGGTAGACCATCGGCAGCGCGAAGAAGACGACCAGCCACAGGACGCCGGGCAGCAGCAGCCAGTACGGCGTCCGGCGGCCCCGCCTGCGCGGGGGCCTCCGCTCCGGCGCGGCCGGGCCGGGCGGCGGTGGCGCCTGGGTGGGCGTGACGGTCATCGGACGGCCTCCTCCACGCCGGCCCCGGCGTCCTGGGCGGCGTCCAGACCGAAGGTGTGCGCCGGGCTCCAGTGCACGACGACGTCGGCGCCGGGCACCAGACGGGCGTCGCGGTCGACGTTCTGGACGTAGACGGAGAAGCGCGGGCAGGCGGGGCCGTCGACGACGTACTGCGTGGAGACGCCGGTGAAACCCGCCTCGGCGATCTTCCCGGCGAGGCGGTTGCGGCCCGCGGGCAGGGAGCCGGCGTCGTCGGCGTGCGTCAGCGATATCTTCTCCGGGCGGACGCCGGCCAGCACCTTGCCGCCGGCCGTCACGGGCGCGGCGCACCGGGCCGCAGGCAGGACCAGCCTGCCGCCGCACGCCTTCAGGACGACGTCGTCGCCGCTGCGGGAGTCGACCTCGGCCTCGATGAAGTTGGAGGTGCCGAGGAAGTTGGCGACGAACGTGGTGCGCGGGTTCTCGTACAGGTCGGCGGGTGCGCCGAGCTGCTCCACCCGTCCCGCGTTCATCACGGCGACCGTGTCGGCCATCGTCATGGCCTCCTCCTGGTCGTGCGTGACGTGCACGAAGGTGATGCCGACCTCGGTCTGGATGCGTTTGAGCTCCAGTTGCATCCGGCGGCGCAGCTTCAGGTCGAGGGCGCCGAGCGGCTCGTCGAGCAGCAGCACCTCGGGGTGGTTGATCAGGGCGCGGGCGACCGCGACGCGCTGCTGCTGGCCGCCGGAGAGCCGGTGGGGCTTCTTGCGGGCCTGCTCCCCCAGCTGCACCAGGTCGAGCATCTCCTCGACCCGCTTCCGCACGCCCTTGACGCCGCGGCGGCGCAGACCGAAGGCGACGTTCTCGAAGACGTCCAGGTGCGGGAAGAGGGCGTAGGACTGGAAGACGGTGTTCACCGGCCGCTTGTAGGGCGGCAGGTGGGTGATGTCCCGGTCGCCCAGCGACACGGTGCCGGTGGTGGGCTCCTCCAGGCCGGCGATCATGCGCAGGGTGGTGGTCTTGCCGCAGCCGGAGGCGCCGAGCAGGGCGAAGAAGGAACCCCGCGGCACGGTCAGGTCGAGCGGGTGCACGGCGGTGAAGGAGCCGTAGGTCTTGCTGATGCCGGTCAGGCGGACGTCGCCGCCGGTCCGCACGGCGCCGGCCGTGTCCGTCGTCTTCATCTCGTCACGCCCCGGTGAGCTTCGCGAACTTCGCCTCGTAGGCCGTCTCCTCCGTCGAGCTGAGCGAGCGGAAGGCACGGGCCCCGGCCTGCATGGCCTTGTCGGGAAGGATCAGCGGGTTGTCCGCCGCGTCCGCGTCGATCCTCGCGAGCTCCTCCCTCACACCGTCGACCGGGCAGACGTAGTTGATGTGGGCGGCGAGTTCGGCGGCCGCCCGGGGCTCGTAGTAGTAGTCGATGAGCCGTTCGGCGTTGGCCTTGTGCCGGGCCTTGGCGGGGACCAGCAGGTTGTCGCTGGAGGTGATGTGGCCGCTGTCGGGGACGACGAAGCCGATGTCCGGGTTGTCCGCCTGGAGCTGGACCACGTCGCCGGCCCAGGCCAGGCAGGCGGCGAAGTCGCCCTTGCTGAGGTCGGCGGTGTAGTCGTTGCCGGTGAAGCGGCGGATCTGCCCCTTGTCGACGGCGCGCTGCAGGCGGGCGACGGCCGCGTCGTAGTCGTCGTCGGTGAAGCGGCCCGGGTCCTTGCCCATGTCGAGCAGGGTCATGCCGACGGTGTCGCGCATCTCCGCCAGCAGGCCCACGCGCCCTTTGAGCCGGGCGTTGTCGAGCAGGTCGGAGACCGAGGTCACCTCGATGCCGTCCAGCGCCTTCTCGTTGTAGGCGATGACGGTCGATATGCCCTGCCAGGGATAGGAGTAGGCGCGGCCCGGGTCCCAGTCGGGCTCGCGGAACTGGGGCGAGAGGTTGGCGAAGGCGTGCGGCAGGTTGGCCGGGTCCAGCTTCTGCACCCAGCCCAGGCGGATCAGGCGGGCGGCCAGCCAGTCGGTGAGGACGATGAGGTCGCGGCCGGTGTCCTGGCCCGCGGCGAGCTGCGGCTTGATCTTGCCGAAGAACTCGTTGTTGTCGTTGATGTCCTCGGTGTACCTGACCTCGATGCCGGTGCGCCTGGTGAACTCCTCCAGCGTCGGGTGCCGCGTGCCGCCGTCGTCGACGTCCATGTACTCGGTCCAGTTGGAGAAGACGACCTCCTTCTCCCGCGCCGAGTGGTCCTCGGCCGGCGCGCCGTCCCGCGTCCTGCCCGCCGGGGGGATGCCGCAGGCGCTGAGCGTCCCGAGGCCGCCCGCCGCGAGCACGCCGCCGGCACCGGCGCGCAGCAGTGAACGGCGGGTCAGGGAGGCCCGGCCGGCGCGGAAGCCGCGCCGTACGGCGGCCACCTGGGCCGCGGAGAGGCGCTCGGGCTCGTACTGCTCCATGCGCGTGATGCCCTTTCGGGTGGGTCGGCCGCGGTCGGCGGCCCGTGAGCTGGCTGTCGGTCCCCGAAGATTGTGCGGTGCCGGTCCTCGCGGACCACCGCCGCGTCACCGTGGGGCCGTCCCCGAGGGCCCGGATGCCGACGGGACCGGTCCCGAGGGGACGCCTCCGCGAGGTGCCGGTGTGGCTCAGGCTCGGCGTGAGTGCCGATCCTGGCAGAGCACTTGGACTCCAACAAGTGATTCCGTTGTTTCCTTTTGGTTACGCGACGGAATCTGTCGATCAAGTGGTGATTCGCAGATCACCGGGGCGGACGGGGTGCCGACGGCACCTGCCAGACTCCCGCCCATGGAAGAGATCACGGGAGCGGTCCGCTCGCGGGAAGCCCTCATCGACCGGATACGCGTGGGGGCGCGGACCAAGTACCTCTGCTTCTGGGGACACCGGCCGCGGCCGGACGGCCGGATCGGTCCGGGCTGCCTGAGCCAGTGGTGGCCGTCGCCGTTCACCGTGGACGGGGTGGAGTACGCGACCGCGGAGCACTGGATGATGGCGTGCAAGGCGCGGCTCTTCGCGGACGCGGAGGCCGAGGCACGGGTGCTGGCGGCGGAGCATCCCGCCCAGGCCAAGAGGGAGGGGCGGCTGGTGCGCGGTTTCGACGAGTCCGTCTGGGAGCGGGAGCGGTTCGGGATCGTCGTCGAGGGCGGCGTCCACAAGTTCGCCGCCCATGCCGGCCTGCGGGAGTTCCTGCTGAACACCGGCGAGCGGGTGCTGGTGGAGGCGAGCCCGGTGGACCGGGTGTGGGGCATCGGGCTGGCGGCACACGACGAGGCGGCGACGGATCCGCGCAGGTGGCGGGGGCTGAACCTGCTCGGGTTCGCGCTGATGGAGGCGCGGGCGCGGCTGCGGGCGGGCTGAGGGGACGGGACGGCGGCGGCCCGAACCCACCGGGTCCGGGCCGGGCGCGGGCATGAGGTGCCCTCCCCTCGCCGGCGTCCGGGCGGCGCGGTCGCCCTCCCCTCGGCGAGGCCCCGCCGGGACGGGGCGGGGGGGAGAGACGGCGGGAAGGGATCAGCGGTCCGTCGCCGCGGCGACCGGTCCCGGGCGGGCGGCGCCGTAGTAAGGGTCGGACTCCCGCTCCTCGTTGATGGCGAAGGTGATCCCGATGACGATCAGGACGATCACGGCGAGGCCGAGGACGATGCCGATGGCGCCCGTGATCAGACCGGCCACCGCCTGGCCGTGGTTGGCGGCCTCGCCGCGTTCGGCCCTGCGTCGTCCCTTGACGCCGAAGACCACGGCGAGGATGCCGAGCACCACGGAGACCACGCCGTACAGGCAGAACAGGCAGCAGGAGAGGATGCCCAGCACCATCGCCGCGGTGCCCATGCCGTTCTGCGGGGGCATCGGCGCGCCGGGCCAGCCGTAGCCCTGGGGCGGCGCCGGGTAGCCGTAACCGCCGGGGACGCCCGGGCCGGTGGGCGCGACGGGCGGAGGCGGCACGGCGAAGGCTCCGCCGCCGTAGGCGGCCGCCTCCCCGGGGGCGGGGGGCCCGACGGGCGGGATGGGGCCGGGGGGGCCGTACCCGGGGGCCGGCACCGAGGCCGTCGTGGCCTGGTCGTGCACGGACGGCGGCTGCTGCCCGGGCGCCGCGCCGGCGGGCCCGGCTCCCTTGGCCGGCGGCGTCCTGCCCTCGGGGGGCGCCCACGGGTCGTGACCGCCCGCGGAATCCCCGCCCGGCTGCATTGCGTCCGTCATGTCGCGTCCCCCTGGGTCGATCGTCCCGCCATGCTACGGCCCGCCCCCTGCGGCACGGGACCGGCCTACGATGATCCCCGACCCACCGATCAGCCGATCACCCGCGTCCCGCGGTCCGCCCGCCCGGCCGAGGACGCCGCTTCCGGGGAGGAACCTTGACCGACCGTCTCGTCGACGCGCGCGTCCCTCGTGACCTGCACGCCTTCATCACCCAGCTGCCCAAGGCCGAACTGCACGTGCACCACGTCGGATCCGCCTCCCCCCGGATCGTCGCGGAGCTGGCCGCCCGCCACCGCGACAGCCGGGTCCCCGCCGATCCCGAGGCGCTGGCCGACTACTTCACCTTCACGGACTTCGCCCACTTCATCCAGGTGTACCTGTCCGTCGTCGACCTCATCCGCACCCCGGAGGACGTCCGCCTGCTGACGTACGAGGTGGCCCGGGACATGGCCCGGCAGCGGATCCGCTACGCCGAGCTGACCGTCACCCCGTACTCCTCCGTCCGGCGCGGCATCGACGAGCGCGCCTTCATGGACGCCATCGAGGACGCCCGCAAGGCGGCCGAGGCCGACTTCGGGACCGTCCTGCGCTGGTGCTTCGACATCCCCGGCGAGGCCGGCCTGGAGTCCGCCGAGGTGACGACGCGGCTGGCCACCGACGACCGGCTGCGCCCGGAGGGCCTGGTCTCCTTCGGGCTCGGCGGCCCCGAGATCGGCGTGCCGCGCCCGCGGTTCGAGCCGTACTTCGACCGGGCGATCGCCGCCGGTCTGCACTCGGTGCCGCACGCCGGCGAGACCACCGGTCCCCAGACGGTGTGGGACGCCCTCACCCACCTGCGGGCCGAACGCATCGGCCACGGGACCAGTTCCGCGCGGGACCCGCGGCTGCTGGCGCACCTCGCCGAGCACCGCATCCCGCTGGAGGTGTGCCCCACCTCCAACATCGCCACCCGCGCGGTCCGCACCCTCGAGGAGCACCCCATCAGGGAGTTCACGCGCGCCGGGGTCCTGGTGACGGTCAACTCCGACGACCCGCCGATGTTCGGCACCGACCTGAACAACGAGTACGCGGTCGCCGCCCGGCTGCTGGACCTCGACGAGCGGGGCCTGGCCGAGCTGGCGAAGAACGCCGTCGAGGCGTCCTTCCTCGACGCGGCGGGCAAGGCCGCGCTCAAGGAGGAGATCGACGCGTACACCGCCCGGTGGCTCGATTCCTGAACCCCGCCGGGCGGGGGGCCCGCCGCGTCCCGCCACAATGGCCCGCATGCACACCGTGACGGCCGTGGCCCACCGCGGCGACCCCTACCGCTTCCGTGAGAACACCCTCGACTCGCTGCGCTCCGCGCTCCGCCTGGGCGCGGACGCGGTGGAGATCGACGTACGGCTCACCCGCGACGGCGTCCCCGTGCTGCTGCACGACGAGACGCTGAAGCGGTTGTGGGAGCAGGACCGTCCGCTGCTCTCCCTGACGGCGGCCGAGGTGCGCGACCTGACCGGTGGCCGGGTGCCGACGCTGGCGCAGGCCCTGGCCGCGACGGACGGCAGCCGGGTGATGCTGGACCTGCCCGGCGCCCCGGGTCCGCGGGCGGTGCGCCGGATCGTGGACGTCGTACGGGAGTGCGGCGCGCAGGACCGCGTGTACTACTGCGCCGGCGCCCGCGTCATGCTCGCCGTCCGCGCCGCCGACCCGGCCGCTGAGATCGCCCTGACGTGGACGACGCTGGCGCCGCCGCGGCCGGCCCTGCTGGAGGCGGTCCGGCCGCGCTGGCTCAACTACCGCTTCTCGCTGGTGGACCGCGCCCTGGCCGAGCGCGTCCACCGCGACGGCCACCTGCTGTCGGTGTGGACGCCCGACACCCGCCGCTCGATGCGCCGGCTCCTGGCCGCCGGCGTCGACTCGATCACGACGAACCGCATCGACACCCTGTGCGCGCTGCGCGAGCGCGGTTAGCGCTCCGGCGCGGACGCGGCTTCCCCCTCCCCGCGCTCCCCGTGACGGGCCTCGTCCCTCCGGGTCGGAGCCCCTGATCCCGGCGTCCGTCGAAGCGGAGCGCGCCCATCTGCCGGTACCCCCACGGTGGTTGACACATAAACAACCCGACCCTACGGTGAGCGCACGAACGGACCTTCACCGCGCGAGGTCCGGGACCGACAGGCCATGACCGTCCGGGAGGACATGGCCGTCGACCGGCACAGGACTGACCGCTTCCCCCGGAACCCCGGCTCGTCCCCATGCACGCAACTCACGCGCCCCCCACGGTGATCCGCCCGGTGCGGGCGTTCTCCACGGCACAGGTCCCACCGCAACGGCGGCTGCCGGCCTGGGAGAAGCACAACGCGGACGCCCTGATCGCGCTGACGTGCCGGACGCGGGAAAACGAGGAGTTCCGGGCCCGGGAGGACAACCTCCAGCTCGACCGGGTCCGTCTGGCCCGGGTCCGGACCACGGCGCACGCGGTGGAGCGCTCCCCCGACCTCGTCGGACGGCAGCCGACAGCAGCCGTGGCGGTCTTCGTCTCCCTCCGCGGGAACGCGCTGTTCGAGCAAGCGGGGCGACGGCAGGTCCTGCGCCCCGGCGACCTCCTCGTCTGCGACGCGGACGGGCACTTCGCGCGCGGATTCGGCGACGGCCTGGACGAACTGGTCCTGCGCGCGGACCGCCGTGCCCTTCCGGAGGAGGTCCGCCTCCCCGCCCCCGGGAAACCGCTCATCGTCCGCGGGAACGAGGCCAACCCGTACGGCCGCGCGATCACCCGTCTCGTCGGCCGCGCCCTCGACGGCCGGGACCCTGCGCCGCCCGACGAACAGACCCTCGTGGACCTCCTGTCCGCCCTCGTGAGCGGCGGCGCCGTCCGGCCCCATGTCCTGCACCGGGCGCTGGCCTGCGCCCACATCGAGGACAGGCTCCGCGATCCCCGGCTCTCGGCCACCGAGGTCGCGCGGGCGGTGGGCGTCAGCGTCCGCCAACTCACCCGCGTCTTCGCCGAGACGGGAAGGACCTTCCCCCGCCACGTGCTCGGACGGCGGCTCGACCTCGCCCACACCCTGCTGTCCGGCCCGCACGCTCCCACCTTGTCCACGGCCGCGGTGGCGGCCATGTGCGGCTTCCGGTCGGCCGCGCACTTCTCGCAGACCTTCCGGGAGCGCTTCGGCATCGCCGCCGGTGAACTGCGCCGTGCGGCCGCGAAACACCGCTGAGCCCATCGGTCCGTACGGATTTCGGCCGTCCCCCCACCGATCCGGCCGGGGTGGGACGGCGCCGGTGCCACGCTGCTCGCAGAGCACCGTGAGCAGAAGGTGAGGCATCCGACGTGCCCCAGTTCGACGACGGTCCCGGTGGGACCGCGCTTTCGACGTCATCGCAGGTGGAGACCGACGTCCTGATCGTCGGCTCCGGTCCGGCCGGTGCCGCGGCGGCGCTGTCCCTGTCCACCCTGGGGATCGACAACATCATGATCACCAAGTACCGCTGGACCGCGAACACGCCCCGCGCGCACATCACCAACCAGAGGGCGATGGAGATCTTCCGCGACCTGGGGATCGAGGACCAGGTGCTGGCCGACGCCACTCCCCACCACCTCATCGGCGACACCGTCTTCTGCACCTCCATAGCGGGGGAGGAGATCGGCCGCATCCGCACCTGGGGCACCGGGCCCGACCGGGAGGCCGACTACCGGCTGGCCTCCCCCTGCCTCACCGTCGACATCCCGCAGAACTACCTCGAGCCGATCCTCGTCAAGAACGCCACCGCGCGCGGGACCCGGACCCGCTTCTCCACCGAGTACCTGTCGCACACGCAGGACGACACGGGCGTCACGGTGCGGGTCCGCGACCGGCTCACCGGCCAGGAGTACGACATCCGGGCGAAGTACCTCATCGGCGCCGACGGCGCCCGGTCGAAGGTCGCCGCGGACATCGGCCTGCCCTACGAGGGCGCGATGGACATCGCCGGCTCGATGAACATCACGTTCAAGGCCGACATCGAGAGCTACGTCGGGCACCGGCCGTCCGTCCTGTACTGGGTGATCCAGCCGGGTGCCGACGTCGGCGGCATCGGCGCCGGCCTGGTCCGGATGGTGCGGCCCTGGAACGAGTGGCTCATCGTGTGGGGCTACGACATCGACGGCGAGCCGCCGGTGGTCGACGAGGCCGAGGCCGTCCGCATCGTGCGGCAGTTGCTGGGCATGCCGGACCTCGAAGTGGAGATCACCGGCACCAGCCTCTGGGGCAACAACGAGATGTACGCGACCCACCTGCAGAAGGGCCGTGTCTTCTGCGCGGGTGACGCCGTCCACCGCCACCCGCCGAGCAACGGCCTGGGCTCGAACACCAGCGTCCAGGACTCCTACAACCTGGCGTGGAAGCTCGCCGCCGTGCTGCGCGGGCAGGCCGGCCCGTCGCTGCTGGAGACGTACTCGGCCGAGCGCGCTCCCGTGGCCGAGCGGATCGTCAAGCGGGCCAACAGGTCCAGCCGCGAGTTCGCCGGCATCTTCCGGGCCCTCGGCGTCCTCGACGCGAGGGACGAGGCGGGGATGTGGGCCGCGATCGAGGAGCGCAAGGCCGACACACCCGAGGGCGCGGCCAAGCGGGCCGCGCTCGTCACCGCGATGGAGACCAAGAACTACGAGTTCAACGCCCATGGCGTGGAGCTCGGGCAGTTCTACGAGTCCACCGCGATCGTCTCCGACGGCACGCGGCCCGCGCCCGGCGGGGACGAGGACCTCTTCTACGTCATGTCGACGTCACCGGGTGCCCACCTCCCGCACGCGTGGGTCGGTGACCACGTCACCAAGCTGGCCCTGATGGACCTGGCGCCGTACACGCGCTGGACCCTGCTCACCGGCATCGCGGGCGAGGAGTGGGCGGGAGCGGCCGAGAAGGTCTCGCGGGACCTCGGCGTCCCGCTCGAGACGGTGGTGATCGGCCCGGGCCGCGACGTCACCGACCTCTACTACGACTGGGCCAGGCTGCGTGAGGTCGAGGAGTCGGGCGCGATCCTGGTCCGCCCCGACAAGCACGTCGCGTGGCGCTCGATGAGTCTCGCCGAGGACCCCGAGGCGGCACTTCGCGGCGCCCTCACCACGATCCTCGGAAGGGACTGACCCGTGCGGTTCACTCACGAAACGCTGGGGCAGCGCGTCGTCTTCGCCCCCGGCGGGGCACCCGCCGCCGTGGCGGCCGAGGTGGCCGGCCTGGGCGCGACGCGGGTCATGCTCATCGCCGCGCCGGCGCGGGCGTCCCTCGCCGACCGCATCGGCGCGGACCTGCCGGTCGCGGTGCGCCACGACGAGGTCGTCATGCACGTTCCGGTCGAGGTGGCCGAGCGTGCCCGCCGGGCCGCGACCGCGGGCCGCGTGGACGCGCTGGTGTGTGTCGGCGGCGGCTCGACGACCGGCCTGGCCAAGGCGGTGGCGCTGACCACCGGTCTGCCGATCGTGGCGGTCCCCACCACCTACGCCGGTTCGGAGGCCACGAACGTCTGGGGCCTCACCGAGGGGGAGGTGAAGACCACCGGCGTCGACGCCCGGGTCCTGCCGCGCTCGGTCGTCTACGACGCCTCCCTGACGCTGGGCCTGCCGGTGGAGACGTCCGTGGCCAGCGGCCTGAACGCGCTGGCGCACTGCGTCGACTCCATGTGGGGGCCGCGGGCCGACCCGATCGACCGGGCCCTGGCCGGCGAGGGCATCCGCGCACTGGCCCGCGGACTGCCCGCCGTGGCCGCCGACCCGACCGGGCTGGAGGGACGCGAGCGGACGCTGTACGGCGCCCATCTGGCCGCCGTCGCCTTCGCGTCGGCCGGCTCGGGGATGCACCACAAGATCTGCCACGTGCTCGGCGGGATGTTCGGCCTGCCGCACGCCCAGACCCACGCGGTGGTGCTGCCGCACGTACTGGCCCACAACGCCCCCTCCGCGCCCGAGGCCGAACGGCGCATCGCCCGGGCCTTCGGGAGCCCGACCGCGGGTGAGGGCCTCGCGGCGCTGCGCAAGACGCTCGACGCCCCGCGCGCGCTGCGCGACCACGGCATGCCGGAGGAGGGCATCACCCGCGCGGTGGCGCCCATCCTCGCCGCCGTTCCCGGCGGCAACCCCGCTCCCGTGACCGAGGAGAACCTCACCGCGCTGCTGCGCGCGGCCTGGGAAGGAAGTGAGCCCGCGTGACCCCCACGCCCGTCCACGCCATCTCGCCGGAGCAGGCCGCACGCGAGGAAGACCTGCTCGCGCGCGTACAGGCCTCGTTCGACTCCTGCCGGGACCCCCGCCTGAAGGAGCTGATGCAGGCGCTCGTCAAGCACCTCCACGCCTTCCTGCGCGAGGTCCGCCTCACCGAGGAGGAGTGGAGCAAGGCCATCGAGTTCCTCACCGCCGCCGGGCACATCACGGACGACAAGCGCCAGGAGTTCATCCTGCTCTCCGACACCCTCGGAGCGTCGATGCAGACCATCACGATCAACAACGAGGCCTACGGCGACGCCACCGAGGCCACCGTCTTCGGCCCCTTCTTCGTCGAAGGGTCCCCGAAGATCGAGCCGGGCGGGGACATGTCCTTCGGCGCCGCCGGCGAACCGTGCTGGGTCGAGGGGTCCGTCACCGACGTCGACGGCAACCCGGTCCCCGGGGCGAGGATCGAGGTCTGGGAAGCGGACGAGGACGGCTTCTACGACGTGCAGTACGGAGACGGCCGGGTCGCGGCCCGGGCGCACCTGTTCACCGAGGCCGACGGGAGCTACCGCTTCTGGGGCATCACGCCGACGCCGTACCCGATCCCGCACGACGGGCCCGTGGGCAGGATGCTGGAGGCGACCGGCCGTTCGCCGATGCGGGCCTCGCACCTGCACTTCATGGTCGAGGCGCCGGGGTGCAGGACCCTCGTGACCCACATCTTCGTCCGGGGCGACGAACTCCTGGACTCCGACACGGTCTTCGGCGTGAAGGAGTCGCTGATCAAGGACTTCGAGCGCCGGCCGGCCGGTACGCCGACCCCTGACGGGCGCGTCGTCGACGGCACCTGGACGAAGGTCCGCTTCGACATCGTGCTCGCCCCGGCCGGCGTCTGAGCGCGGCCGCCCCGTCCCGCCCGTGCGGGCCCTCCGGCGGGACGGGGTGGCCGACGCCCCGGAGCGGCCGCCGTGTCGGGCCGGGGCGCTCCGGTTCCGCCTCACTCCAGCGGATCGTCCGGCGGCACGTTCCGCACGCCCGGCAGGTGGCCGTCGAGTTCACCCGGCTCGAAGCGGCACATGCCGATCGCGTGCCAGAACTCGCCGGTGACGTCGCCCTCGTACTTGTATCCGCCGGACGGTGCCAGCGCGGCCCAGCCCTCCGGCATGCCGACCAGGGTGGCGCGCAGGCCGGCCGGGGCGTCGGCGGGCACGTTCCACAACCGGACCGTGCCGTCCTCGCCGCCGCTGGCCAGCAGGGAGCCGTCGGGGCTGAAGGCGACCGCCAGCACCCGGCCGGTGTGACCGGTCAGGACGGCCTTCTCCTCGCCGGTGCGCGGGTCCCACAGGCGGACCGTCCGGTCGTCGCCGGCGGTCGCGAGCAGGGGCAGCCGCGGGTGCGCCGCGGCCGTCCACAGCCGGCCGGTGTGGCCGGTCAGCCGGTGCGCGGCGGCGCCGTCCCGCCAGATCACCGCCCGCCCGTCCCAGGAGGCGCTGGCCAGCCAGGACCCGTCGGGCGCGAACGCCACGGCGTAGACCCGGTCGGTGTGCCCGTCCAGGACCTCGGTGAGCCGGCCGTCGGCCATGTCCCAGATGCGTACCCTGCGGTCGTCGCAGCCGGTGGCCAGGACGGCGCCGTCGGAGCGGAAGGCGATCGAGCGGACCCGGCCGTAGTGCTCGGCGAGGGTGGCGACGTGCGCGCCGGTGGCCCGGTACCACAGCCTGACCGTGTCGTCGTCGTTGGCGGTGGCCAGCACCTCGCCGTCGGCGCTGAACGCCTCCGCCCAGACGTGCTCGGTCTCGACGTCCATCTCCCGCTGGTACTCGCCGGTGACGGCGTTCCACACGTACATGTTGCCGTCGCTGCTCGCGGTGGCCAGCAGGGGCCCGCCGGGGCTGAACACCGCCGAGACCAGGCGGTCGCTCTGCCCGGTCAGCTCGCGCAGCCGCCGCCCGGAGACGGAGTGCCACAACCGGACGACGCCGTCGTTGCCGCCGGCCGCCAGCATCGAGCCGTCGGCGCTGAAGGAGAGGCTGTTGATGCGGCGCCCGTGGCCCCGCAGGATGCGCCGGCCCTGGCCGGCTGCGGGGTCCCACAGCCGTACGACGCCGTCGTTGCCGCCGGTCACCAGCAGGGAGCCGGTCTCCGGGGCGGGCGTGTCGCCGTGCGGGCGGAACTTGCACACCCACACCGAGCCGCGGTGCTCGGTGGGCTGCCGGGTCAGCGGGACGGCGGCGGGCCGGCCGTCGGGGGCCGGTCCGGCCTCCGGGCCCAACCGCCACAGCCGGACCACCCCGGAGCTGTCCCCGGCGGCGAGCAGCGACCCGTCGGGGTCGAACAGCACCTGGTACACGGCGCCGCGGCAGCCGCCGAGCAGCCCGGCCGAGCCGCCCCGCTCCAGGTCCCACAGCCGCACCTCCCCCTCGGTGTCACCGCTGACCAGGAACCGGCCGCCGGGGTGGAAGTCCAGGGTGTACACCCGGCCCGCGTGCCCGGTGAAGCCGTGCCGCACCCGGCGGGCGTCCAGGTCCCACACCCGGACCGTGCCGGCCCGTCCCTCGCCCATGTCCCCGGTGGCCAGCAGGGCGCCGTCCGGGGAGAAGCGGGCCCGGAACACCGCGCCCCGGTGGCCCGGCAGGTCCCCGGCCGGCCGCCCGTCGGCCAGGTCCCACAGGCGTACGGCGGCGGCCGCGTCACCGGTGACGAGCAGGCCGTCGTCGGGTGCGAAGGCGACCGTGTAGACGGGCACCGCGTGACCGGGCAGCCGGTGCAGGGGGGTGCCGGTGGCGGTGTCCCACACGGTGACCGTGCCGTCGGCGTCGCCGGTGGCCAGCAGGGAGCCGCCGGTGTTCAGGACGACCGGCCACACCCCGCCCGGGTGGATCTCCAGCCGGTGCAGGCAGCGGCCCGAGACCGGGTCCCACAGCCGTACGGTGCCGTCGGCGCTGCCGGTGGCCAGCACCCGCTCGCGGAACTTGACGGCGTAGACCCGGCCGGTGTGGCCCTGGAGGGTGCGCAGGGGGGTGCCGGTGTCGGCGTCGCAGACCAGGACGCCGCCGTCCTCGCTGCCCACGGCGAGGAGTTCGCCGTCGGGGCTGTAGGAGATGGGTTCGGGCAGGCGGCTGGTGCGCGTGTCGAACCCGTACGGCACGCCGACCGCGGAGGGCCGGAAGCCGGAGTCGACGCTCATCCCCGGGGCGATCGCCGCCGTGGCGAGCTCGGGCACGGCCGGCAGCCCCTCCGCGGTGGTCGCGGAGATCAGCGCCGCGCGCCGCCACCGGCCGCCCTCGACGCGGGCGCCGGTCAGGTCGGTGCGGATCAGCCGGGCCCGCCGCAGGTCGGCGCCGCGCAGGTCGGCACCGGTCAGGTCGGCGCCGTCGAGCCGGGCGCCGGTCAGCCGGGTGCCGCGCAGCACGGCGCCGGAGAGGTTGGCGCCGACCAGGCGGGCGTCGGTGAGGTCGGCGCGGGTCAGGTCGACACCGGAGAAGTCGCGGTAGGACAGGTCCTCCCCGGCCAGGGAGGCGCCGCGCAGGTCGGTGTGGGCGGGCACCCGGAGCCGGGCGAGGACCTTCACGGCGTTGGCCCGGGCGATCTCCTCGCCCCGGAGGGCCGGGGCGTGCTCGTCCCCGCCGGCGCCGCTCAGGGTCCGCTCGGCCCACTCCTGGCAGGCGCGGTGGTCGGCCAGGTCGCACAGGAACTCCACGGCCAGCCGGCTCAGCTGGCGCCGGGCCAGCAGCGCGGTGTCGCCGGCGGCCAGCCTCAGGGCGCACTCCCGGGCGATCAGCCACTCCACCACCGAGCCGTGGATGAACCGGAACACGCCGTCGTCGCTGCGCACCAGCAGGCTGCCGGAGCCGATGGCGTGCGCGGTCTGCGGCACCGACAGCCGGGTGTCGGCGAGTCCGGCCAGCGTCTCGGCGACGTCGGTGAGCTCGTCCAGCCGCAGCGCGTCCTGGCCGCTCTCCCACAGGCGCAGGGCGAGCACGGTGACCGCGTTCCACAGCTGGTCGAGGCTGAGCCCGGGCGCCCGGCCGGGGCCGCCGGTGCCGCGGTGCTCCTCGAAGCGCAGCCAGGCGGTGAGGACCTCCCGGTAGAGCCCGGCGGGGCTCAGCGCGCGTCCGGCTCCGGCGACCGCGCGCAGCTGGTCGTCGTCGAGGTCGGCGACGAAGCCGAGCAGCCGGGGGTTGCGGCACAGGGCGGGCAGGTCGGGGATGGCCTCCAGCAGCCGCAGCCGGCGGTCGGCGGCGCGCTCGTCGCCGTCGTAGCGGTTCACCAGGTAGGCGCGGATCTGCTGCGGGGTGAACTCCTGCACGGACAGCACCCGGCGCTGCGGGAGCAGGCCGACGCGTTCGCCGAGCGCGGTCAGCACCTGGTCCTGGGAGCGGAAGTGCTGGGTGCGGCTGCTGACCACGATCTTGCCGCTGTCCACGACGGAGTCCAGCAGCACCTGGAGGCGTTCGGCGGCACGGTCGTAGCTGACCTGGTTGACGAGTTCGTCGAAGCCGTCGAAGAGCAGCACGATCCGGCCCTGCTGGAACATGTAGCGGAAGGCGCGCAGGTCGATGTTGTCGACGCCGTGGGCGGCGAGGTGGGCGGCGACCAGTCCCTCGAAGGAGTACGCCCGGTCCAGCGCGTTCAGCTCCACCAGCAGCGGGATGACGTGCGGCAGTTCGGCCGGGATGCGGCGGGCCAGCTCGCGCAGCGCGAAGGTCTTGCCGTGCCCGAAGTCGCCGAGCAGCAGCAGGAAGCGGCCCTGGTCGGAGTCGAGCAGCCGGAGCATGCCGTCGACCAGGTGGTCGCGGTCCTCGGCGCCGAGGCGCTCCACCTCCCGGTACCGCTGCGGCAGGTACATGTCCGGGGGGTAGCGGGGGTCGGTGCGCAGCCGCTCGTTCTGCGCGGCGACGTAGCCCCGCAGGTCGAGCAGGCCCTGGAACTCGGTGAAGCTGCGCACCCTGACGCCTCTGCGGCGGGCCGCGTCGCGCAGGTCGTGGGCGGGCGGCGGGCCGTCGTGGACGAGTTCGGCCTCGGTCTCGGTGTCGGCGGCGTGGACGAGGGCGGTGAACCGCTCGATGTCGTCGGCCGTGGGGGTGCCGGTGTGCACGGCCACCCGCTGCTGGCGGACGAAGCCCGACTCGGTCCAGGTGACCAGCAGTTGCGGCACCGGTCCGGCGACCGGGCGGATCTGGGCGCCCTCGTGGCGGGTGCGGCACACCTCGGCGACCCGGGCGAGCAGCACCTCGGCCGGGGACTGCACCGCGCGCGGCTCGCGCTCCGGCTCCGGCTCCCGCTCCGGTGCGGCGGACCCGGCCGGGAGCGCCGCGCCGGACGGGGCGCCGTGCGGATCGCCGGCGTCCGGCGCCCCGTCCGGGACCGGGCCGAAGGCGCGGTGGGCCCGCCGCCACGCGGCCTGGTGGCGCTGCGGCTCGCCGGGGACGTCCCAGCTCGCCAGTCCGTCGCGGCCGATGCGCAGCAGCCGGTGCCGGCCGGGCCCGGCCGCGCCGAGCACGGGCACCTCGCCAAAGGCGGTGGCCAGGACGGGGGCCGCGCCGGGCTCGTCCGGTCCGTGCAGCAGCAGGTGCAGCCGGGGCGCGGTCAGCCGGGCCAGCACGTCGGTGTCGCGCAGCGGACCCGAGCCGTCCGGGGCGGTCGTGCCCCGCGCGCCGGCGGTGCGGCGGGCCCCGGAGTGCCTGGGGTCGCCGGGCGGGTGGCGCAGGACGCCGATCCGCAGCCACCCCTCGGTCTCGTACGGGCGCAGCGCCTGCGCGAACCAGGCGGCCTGCTCGGGGCCGATCATGCCGTACTGGTCGTCGAGGCGGTGGCTGTAGGCCATGGAGGAGTTCAGGCCCGCGACGACGGTGTGCAGTTCGGGGACGGGGAACAGGGTCCAGGGCTGGTCGCTGTCGAAGACCGCGTCGAGGCCCTGGTAGAGCTCCTGGAAGAGCCGGGCGTAGTGCCGCCACTTGGGCCAGTACGGCGGCCGGGGCGGCATCTCGTCGGCCTCACAGGTGCTGAAGTAGGCCCGGCAGGCGGCCTGGTTGACGTCGCGTCCGCCGGGGACGACGGCCACCCGGTGCGGCTCCAGGCCGAGCAGTGCCCGCAGCCCGGTGAGGAAGGCCAGGGCCTGTTCGAACTCGCGGGGGCTGCCGGAGGCGGTCAGGTCGCCGGTGACCACCAGCAGGTCGGGGGCGGGCGCCCCGGTGTCGGTGAGCTCGACCAGGTCGCCCCAGATGGCGGCCTGTAACCCGGCCGGGTCCTGGCCGCGGCCGAAGGCGGGCCCGGCCAGGTGGAGCACGGTGACCGCCTCGCGCGCCCCGGTGTCCCCGGCGACCCGCGGGTAGACCGGCGCCGCCGCGGGCCTGCGCCGCCCCGCCCAGCCGGGGCGGCCCAGCGGCCGGCCGGGCGCCGGCGCGACGGGGGCCGGGGGGCCGGCGGGCGGGGCCGGCGGATCGCCGCCGCCCGGGTAGCCGGGGCGCAGAGCGGGCCGGGCGCGGCCGTCGAGGGCCTGGCGGACCCGGGTCAGGAGCAGGTCGCGGGCGGCCGACGGGTCGGTGACCGGGACCAGGTCGACGTAGGTGATGGTGGCGAGCAGGCCCTCCACCGGGATGTCCTCGACGCGCACGGTGAGCAACCGCCGCTCCGGGGCGTCGGGGTCGGCGCGCAGGGCGGCCTGCCACTCCATGCGGCCGTACCGGGAGCGTTCGTAGTTGCGGGACAGGACGGCGATGACGGCGGCGGACTCGCTGACCCCGCGGTCCATGAAGTCGACGAAGTTGGTGCCCGGCACGAAGTCCCAGGCCTGCAGGACGGTGCGGTAGCCGGCCTCCTCCAGGGTCCAGGCGATCCAGGACGCCCAGCGTTCGTCGGCCGGCGAGTAGCTGATGAAGAAGTCCCATGGCCCGGTGTCCCCCGGGGTGTTCTGACGAGCCACCATGGATCCATCATGCCCCTGCCCTCCCTCGGTTCAGACGGGTTTTGCCGGCCGCGTTCCGGCCGGGAGGCCCCCGGCGTGCCGGCGGGGTGGCGGACCCGCTCCCGGGCCGCGCACGGATGTGCGACCCTTCCCTGCGTGCGTGTCTTTCTGCGTCTGCATGTGCTGGACCGGCTGGCGATCGGGCTGCTGGTGACGGGGCTGCTCTGCCTGGCCTCCGGGTTGTTGCCGACCGGGCCGGCCGGTGACGCGATGCACCGGATCGCCCCGTTGCTGGCGTTCCTCGGCACGGTGATCGTGCTGGCCGAACTGACCAGCAAGGCGGGGGTGTTCGACGTGGTGGCGGCGCGCGTGGCCCGCGCCGGGCGGGGCAGTTACGCGGCCCTGTTCCTGCTCTGCGTGGCCTTCGCCTCGGTCACCACCGTCGCCCTGAACCTGGACACCACGGCCGTGCTGCTGACCCCGGTGATGCTGGCGCTCGCCTCCCGGGTCGGCATCGCGGCGGTGCCGCTGGCGATGACCACGGTGTGGCTGGCCAACACGGCGAGCCTGCTGCTGCCGGTGTCCAACCTGACGAACCTGCTGGCCGCGGACCGCGTCGCGCTGACCCCGGCGGGCCTGGCCGCCCGCATGTGGGCACCGCAGCTGGCGGCGATCGCGGTGACCATGGTGTGCCTGTGGCTGTTCTTCTGGCGGCGCGGGCGCCGGGGGGAGGCCCCGGGCGCCCCCGGGCGGGACGCCGCACGGGACCGGCCGGCGCCCGGCCGCGCGGACACGGGCGCCCCGGTCGGCGGTGGGCCCGGCGCGGCCCGCGCCGAGGACGTACGGGCGGGGAACCGCGACCGCTACACGCCGCCGCCGGTGCACCGGCCCGCCGACCCGGTGCTGTTCCGGGCCTGCGCACTGGCCTGTGCCGGTTTCCTGGCCGCGATCCTGGTCGCCGACGTGGAGCTGTGGATGGCGTCCGCGGCGGCGGCGGCCGTCGCCGTCGCGGCCTTCGCGGTGCGCCGCCGGTCGGAGCTGCGGCTGTCCCTGGTGCCCTGGCGGCTGCTGGTGATGGTGCCCGGCATGTTCCTGGTGGTCGAGACGGTCAACGCCAACGGGCTGCACGAGCTGCTGGCCGCCGCGGTCGGCGAGGACGGCGGCCCGGCGGGCCTGTTCCGGGCGGCGGCGGTGGGCGCGGGACTGTCGAACGTCCTGAACAACCTCCCGGTCTACCTGGCCGGGGAGGCGGCCGTGCCGCTCGGCAACCACGACCAGTTGCTGGCGCTGCTCATCGGCACCAACGTGGGCCCGGTGGTGACGCCGTGGGCGTCGCTGGCGACGCTGCTGTGGTACGAGCGGTGCCACGCGTACGGGGTGCGGGTGCCGGTCACCCGGCTGCTGGGGACCGGCGCGGTGCTGGCGGTGACCGCGGTGGCGGCCTCGGTGCTGGCACTGGCGCTGACCCGGTAGCGGGCCCCGGCCACCACGACGCGCCGTCCCGGCGCCCCGGACCGTGACGCGCCGCCCCGGCGGCCGCGGCGTACGTCCCCGGCGGCCGCCCCGGTCACGGTGACGAGCGGCGCGCGGCGCGGGAGGGGGCCGGCCGCGCGGGGTCCGCGGGGGCGCAGGACGCCACCAGTCCCATCAGGTGCGGCAGCACCTCGGGCCGTCCCGCGACGAAGGAGCGCTCGGTGTCCGGCCCGCCGAAGCCGCCGCCGAACTCACGGCCGTCCAGGTGCCGGACGGCCACCCCGGCCTCGCGGGCCAGCAGCTCCCCGGCCGGCAGGTCGATCCCCTCCGCCCGGTAGCCCACGAACCCGTCGATGTCCCCCCGCGCCAGCATGGCCCAGGCCACCAGCGGCGCCCACAGCTGGAGCAGGCGCCGGGACCGGGCCTCCAGGGTGTGCCGCAGCGCGCGCGCCGCCGGGTCGTCGCGGCGCACGCCGTGCCCCTGGGTCCAGGCCAGCAGCGGCCCCGCCGGTGACAGCGGCCGGCCGCCCCGGCCCCCGGCGAGCCTGCCGTGCGGCCCGTGCGCGCCGCCGCCGCGCAGCGCCGACCAGGTCCGCCCCGTCACGGGGTCGTGGACCACGCCGACCACCGGCGCCTCGCCGACGCACAGGGCGATGCCCACGACGTACACGGGCAGTCCGATCACGACGTTGTTGCTGCCGTCGAGCGGGTCCACCAGCCAGGTACGGCCGCTGCCGCCGCCTTCGCCGCGGTGTTCCCCGGTCTCCTCGGCGAGGATCCGGTCGTGCGGGAACCGCTCCCGGATCCGGCCCGTCACCAGGCGTTCCGCCATCAGGTCCAGGTCGGTGACGACATCGCCGTGCCCGCCCTTGGAGCGGGCGGCGAAACCGTCCGGGATCCGGGACCGCAGCAGCGCCCCGGCCTCCTCGGCGGCGTCCACCGCCGTGCGGTGCTCACGGGCGTAGCGGGCCGGCGGGTCAGGCGGGCGGGCCGGGTTCGGGTTCGGGTTCGGGTTCATGGATCCTCCTGAGGGCGGCCCGCGCGATCCGGGCGGTCTGGGTCGCGTCGCACTTGTGGCGGACCATGCGGTGCCCCGGTGCCCGCAACGGGCCCAGGGAGAGGTCCGCCCGGCCGGGCAGCGTCCGTCCCAGCACCAGCGTGGCCGTGGGGCGGTCGCCGGGCACCACGGTGGTGTGGAAGACACCCGCCGGCAGGTCGTACGTCTGGCCGCGCACGCTCGTCTGCTCGGTGCCGGGCCGGCAGGCCACCAGCCGTCCGGTGGGCCGCAGTTCGTCCACGCCCGAGGGGTCGCTGTGCACCTCGAACACCCGGTGGGTGGGACTGAGGGTCTCCTCGTGGACCCTCATACGCCGATTGTCCAGCCGTCCGTACAGCACCGTGCTGGTCAAATCCCAGCTGTGCGAGTGGACCTGGGGGGCCGCCGGGCCCGGCCGGGCCTCCGGCGATCCGGCCGGCCCGACGCCCCCGAAGACGTGGACGCAGACGCCTCGCGGGCCGTCCCGCAGGATCGGCAGGCAGACGAATCCGAGGGGATGCCGCACCGCGCGCAGGTCGCGGCGGCCCGACGCGACCTGCTCCAGTTCCGATGCGGCGTGCCGCATCACCTCGGCGGCGGCCTGTCGCAGGGCGGCCCGTTCCAGGGCCGAGTAGTCCATCGCGCCTCTCCCCCCTGAGATGTCGCTCGGTGTCGCCGCTCACCTGCGGTAGGGATCCTCCGCGCGCAGCGCCCTGTCGATGATGTCGCCGACATCGCGGTCGGTGAAACTCGCCGGCAGCGGCAGGCCCAGCCGGTCCATCAGCCGTCTGACCTCGTCCACGGTCGGCTCGTCGCTCAGCGCGGTGGCCTCCCGCAGGTCGAGCTTGACCGCCTGCTCGCGGCTCTGGTGCAGCTCGGTGACGTAGTAGTCGTACAGCGGGCGGCCCCGTTCCACGTACAGGCTCACCCGGCGCGGGTCGTCCTGGGTGATGATCAGGCAGGTGTCGGACAGGTCGAAGCGCAGGGTCGGCGCCACCGAGGACAGGTGGACGTCGATCTCCAGGGTGTCCAGCCGCTGCCGGTGCCAGGCGGCGGCGAGCACGGTGGCGTACGCCTCCTTGCGGGTGCGCTCGGTGGTCCACTGCGCGAACGCGTCGGCCTCGTTGCGGTAGCCGAAGGTGCGCCGGAACCGTGCGTAGGCCTCGCAGACCCGGTCGTCGGCCGGATTGACGATGTCGATCTTCATGCTGAGGGAGCGGCGCTGCCGCTGGGCCTCCAGGACGCACTCGGGGAGGGTGACGGCGCGCAGGTAGGTGCCGGTGCCGCCCTTGAACACCCAGCGGGAGGTCTCCCGGCGGGCCCGCTCGTGGGCCAGCGCGATCTCCGGACCGGACAGGCTGCGCACCATGGACAGGTCCTCGATCGCCCGGCCCGTCCCCTCGGTCGCCTGCCGGATGTCCGCCAGCCGGCGCCGGCGTTCGGTCAGCGATCCGTAGACCAGCGCGGCCAGGACGAGCAGGGTGGCACCCGAGACGACGTTGTCGTCGAGGTCGTCGTCCAGGAGGTCGAGCAGACCCACGACCAGGGCCAGCCCTATGGCGACCACGCCGTCCGCGTTGCGGACCGCCCACGCGATCCTGTCCTCCAGCCGGCGCCCGGACCGCTGCGGTGTGTTGCTGCGGGTCACGTCTCCCCTCCCCGACGGCGGCCTTCATCGTAGGAGGTGCGGCGGGCGGGGGCCACGGTGCGTCGGCCGGTCCCACGGAGTTCGTCGGCGTCACCGACGGGAACGCCGCCGGCCGGTGGGCGGCCGGGGACACACCGAGGGGGAGCTGCGGGAGGGGTGCGGGAACCGGGGCGTACGGGCAGCGTGCCGCCGGGTTTTGGCGGGAAACGGCTGACGCCGCGTCGAGCCCGCCGACCGGGACATGACGTCCCGTCACCCCCTCGGCCGCGGACTCGCACGCCCGGCGGCGACACCGCGGCCCCGGACGGGAGTTCCCGTCCGGGGCCGTGTGCGGGGCGCCGCCCCGCGGGCTCACGCGTCCAGCGACGTCATGACGTGCTTGACGCGGGTGTAGTCCTCGAAGCCGTACGCCGACAGGTCCTTGCCGTAACCGGACTTCTTGAAACCGCCGTGCGGCATCTCGGCGACCAGCGGGATGTGGGTGTTGATCCACACGCAGCCGAAGTCGAGCTTCCTGGACATCCGCATGGCGCGGCCGTGGTCCTTGGTCCACACCGAGGAGGCGAGCGCGTACTCGACGCCGTTGGCGTACTCCACGGCCTGGTCCTCGTCGGTGAAGGACTGGACGGTGATGACGGGGCCGAAGACCTCGTTCTGGATGATCTCGTCGTCCTGCTTCAGGCCGGAGACGACGGTCGGGGCGTAGAAGTAGCCCTTGTCGCCGACCCGCTGGCCGCCCGCCTCGACCCTGGCGTGGGCGGGCAGGCGCTCGATGAAGCCGGCCACCTGCTCGAGCTGGTTGGGGTTGTTGAGCGGGCCGTACAGGACGTCCTCGTCGTCGGGCATGCCGGTCCTGGTCTCGGAGGCGGCCTTCGCCAGCGCGGCCACGAACTCGTCGTGGATGGACTCCTGGACGAGGACGCGGGTGGCGGCCGTGCAGTCCTGGCCCGCGTTGAAGAAGCCCGCCGTGGAGATGCCCTCGACGGCCTTGGCGATGTCGGTGTCCTCGAAGACGACGACCGGGGCCTTGCCGCCCAGTTCCAGGTGGACGCGCTTGAGGTCCTTGGAGGCGGACTCGGCGACCGACATGCCGGCCCGGACGGAGCCGGTGATGGAGGCCATCGCCGGGGTCGGGTGCTCGACCATCAGGCGGCCGGTGTCGCGGTCGCCGCAGATGACGTTGAAGACGCCCTTGGGCAGGATCGAACCGATGATCTCCGCCATCAGGACGGTGGAGGCGGGCGTGGTGTCCGACGGCTTGAGCACGACGGTGTTGCCCGCCGCGATCGCCGGGGCGAACTTCCACACGGCCATCATCATCGGGTAGTTCCACGGCGCGACCTGCGCGCAGACGCCGACCGGCTCGCGGCGGATCATGGAGGTCAGGCCCTCCATGTACTCGCCGGCCGAGCGGCCCTCCAGCATCCGGGCCGCGCCCGCGAAGAAGCGGATCTGGTCGACCATCGGCGGGATCTCCTCGGTGCGGGTCAGCCCGATGGGCTTGCCCGTGTTCTCCACCTCCGCCGCGATCAGTTCCTCGGCGCGCTCCTCGAACGCGTCCGCGATCTTCAGGAGGGCCTTCTGCCGCTCGGCCGGGGTCGTGTCGCGCCAGCCCGGGAAGGCCGCGGCGGCGGCGGCCATCGCGGCGTCCACGTCCGCCTGCCCGGACAGGGGCGCGGTGGCGTAGGCCTCGCCCGTGGCGGGGTTGACCACCTCGGTGGTCCGTCCGTCGGCGGCGTCCCGGAACTCGCCGTCGACGTAATTGCGGAGCTTGCGCAGCCGTCCCAGCTCGGTGCTCACTGCCGGCCCTCCAGGTTCGGGGTGTCCAATCACTGAGACACCCACCCTAGTCCGTGACTCCGCGTTTTCAACACCCCCGATCGCCTCTGGGTTGCGAAATCCGCAAGGCAAGGCTCTTCAAACAACGAAATACATCGATCCCGCCTTGCGAAACTGTCGAGACCTCGTGCACAGTGAGGGCGTGGCCAGTCGAAGCGCAGACCCCAGGGACTCCCGGGACTCCCGCGAGTCCGTCCGAGAGACCCACCGCGAATCCAGGAACGGCAGCTCGCCGCACCTGGACGCCGTCTCCCTCGCCATCATCGAGCAGCTCCAGCAGGACGGCCGGCGTCCCTACGCCGCCATCGGCAAGGCCGTCGGCCTGTCCGAGGCGGCCGTGCGCCAGCGCGTCCAGAAGCTCCTCGACCAGGGCGTCATGCAGATCGTCGCCGTGACGGACCCGCTGACCGTGGGCTTCCGCCGGCAGGCGATGGTCGGGATCAACGTCGAGGGCGACGTGGAGTCCGTGGCCGACGCGCTGACCGCCATGCCCGAGTGCGAGTACGTGGTGATGACCGCGGGGTCCTTCGACCTGATGGTGGAGATCGTCTGCGAGGACGACGACCACCTGCTGGAGGTCATCAACCGCCGCATCCGGGCCGTCCCCGGAGTGCGCTCCACCGAGAGCTTCGTCTACCTCAGGCTCAAGAAGCAGACCTACATGTGGGGAACCCGATAGCCGTGAGCACCGCCCGTCCCAAGGACCTCAGCAAGTCCGCGTACGACCACCTGTGGATGCACTTCACCCGCATGTCCTCGTACGAGAACTCCCCCGTCCCCACCATCGTCCGGGGCGAGGGCACCTACATCTACGACGACAAGGGCAAGCGCTACCTCGACGGTCTCGCCGGCCTGTTCGTGGTCCAGGCGGGCCACGGCCGCACCGAGCTGGCCGAGACCGCGCTGAAGCAGGCGCAGGAGCTCGCCTTCTTCCCGGTCTGGTCCTACGCCCACCCCAAGGCCGTCGAACTCGCCGAGCGCCTGGCCGGCGAGGCCCCCGGCGACCTGAACAAGGTCTTCTTCACCACCGGCGGCGGCGAGGCGGTCGAGACCGCCTGGAAGCTGGCCAAGCAGTACTTCAAGCTGGTCGGCAAGCCCACCAAGCACAAGGTGATCTCCCGCGCGGTCGCCTACCACGGCACCCCGCAGGGCGCGCTGTCCATCACCGGCCTGCCGGGCCTGAAGGCCCCCTTCGAGCCGCTGGTGCCGGGCGCGCACAAGGTCCCGAACACCAACATCTACCGCGCCCCGCTCTTCGGCGACGACCCGGAGGCCTTCGGCCGCTGGGCCGCCGACCAGATCGAGCAGCAGATCCTCTTCGAGGGCCCGGACACGGTCGCGGCCGTCTTCCTGGAGCCGGTGCAGAACGCCGGTGGCTGCTTCCCGCCGCCGCCCGGCTACTTCCAGCGCGTGCGCGAGATCTGCGACCGGTACGACGTGCTGCTCGTCTCGGACGAGGTCATCTGCGCCTTCGGCCGCCTGGGCACCACGTTCGCCTGCGACAAGTTCGGTTACGTCCCGGACATGATCACCTGCGCCAAGGGCATGACCTCGGGCTACTCCCCGATCGGCGCCTGCGTGATCTCCGACCGCCTGGCCGAGCCGTTCTACAAGGGCGACAACACCTTCCTGCACGGCTACACCTTCGGCGGCCACCCGGTGTCGGCGGCCGTGGCCCTCGCCAACCTCGACCTGTTCGAGCGCGAGAACCTCAACCAGCACGTCCTGGACAACGAGGCGGCCTTCCGCTCCACGCTGGAGAAGCTGCACGACCTGCCGATCGTCGGCGACGTCCGCGGAAACGGCTACTTCTACGGCATCGAGCTGGTGAAGGACAAGAACACCAAGGCGTCCTTCGACGAGGAGGAGACCGAGCGCGTCCTGTACGGCTTCCTCTCCAAGGCGCTCTTCGACAACGGCCTGTACTGCCGCGCCGACGACCGCGGTGACCCCGTCGTCCAGCTCGCCCCGCCGCTGATCTCCGACCAGAGGACGTTCGACGAGATCGAGCAGATCCTGCGCGCCACCCTGACGGAGGCGTGGACGAAGCTCTGATCGCGCTTCCCGACCACCCTCAAGGGTGGCCGTCAACGGCCCCGGCGCCACCCGTTCGAGTGAGAAACGGAGGCCCGGGGCCGCGTGCTGTCCGGCCTCCCCGCGTGTCCTGCCTAGCGTGCCCTGTGACCGATCGGCCCTGCCGTCGTTCCCCCGCACGGGGGATTTCGCGACAGCACACGGCATTTCTCGATCCGAACCGAGGTGTACGCCCATGGTGGCCCCGCCGGACAACGACGTGCTCCGGGCATGCGCCCTGCACTTCCAGCACCACGACGGCTCCCCCGCGCTCGGCGGGGTCTCGCTCGGCGTCCGGGAGGGCGAGATCCTCGCGGTGAGCGGTCCGCGCGGCAGCGGCAAGACCACGCTCCTGCACTGCCTGTCCGGCCTGGTGCGGCCGCAGCGCGGCGAGGTCTGGTTCGACGGCGCGGCCCTGCACACCCTGGGCCCGCTGCGCCGGGAACGGCTGCGCCGCGACCGCTTCGGCTGGATCGACCCGGTGCCCGCGCTCGTCCCCGAACTGACCGTGTGGGAGAACGCTGCCCTGCCGCTGATGCTGCGCGGCACCGCCCGGCGCCGCGCCAGGAGCGCCGCCCTGGAGTGGCTGGACCGCCTCGACGTCGGCGACCGGGCCCGCAGCCGCCCGCGCGCGCTCCGGCAGGCCGAGCGGCAGCGCGTGTGCATCGCCCGCGCCCTCGCCACCGCGCCCGCGGTCCTCTTCGCCGACGAACCGGCAGCGCCCCTGCACCGCGCGGACCGCGTCCAGGTCCTGCGCACCCTGACCACGGCGGCCCGATCGCACGGCATCACGGTCGTCCTCGCCACGCACGACTCCGAGACCGCGGCCCTCGCCGACCGCACGGTGTCGCTGCTCGACGGGCGGCGGGTGGACACCGTGCACCTGCCGCCCGTCCCCCAGCCCGCCGCGCCGGAAGGCCGGGCCGCGTGCTCGCTCTCCGCCTGAGCCGCGGCGCCCGCCTCGCCGCCCGGCTGCGCAGCCTGCTGGTGGCGGCGGCGTCGGCGGGCACGGGCTTCCTGCTGCTGTGCGCCCTCGGCCACGCGTTGAGCCGTCCGGCCTCCCCCGCCGCCCTCACCCGCCTCGCCTGGTGCGCGGCGCCCCTGGCCGCCACGGTGTACTTCGCCCTCGCCGTGGCCCGTACCGACCCCGGCACCCGCCCCCGCCCCGGCCTGTCGGCGGCCGGACTGGGGCCCGGCCGCCTGGCGGTCCTCTCGGCGACGGCCACGGCCCTGTCCTGTGCCCTGGGCTCGGTGCTGGCGCTGCTGTCCTTCCTCCACCTGCGCGGCGACCTCACCGGCCGCCCCCTCGACGGTGCCGCAGGCGACGCCCTCGCCGCCGGGCAGCCCCTGCCCCTGCCCGCCGTCCTGACCCTGCTGACACTGGTCCCGGCGACCGCGTCGGCGACGGTCGCGCTGGCGCTGCGCCCCCGGGAGGCCCGCCCCGGCCCGGGCCCGGCCCGCCGGTACGGTCGCTTCGGCGCGTACGGGGTCGGTGCGGCGCGCGAGACCTTCGGGGCGTACGGGCGTTTCGGCGCCCGCCGCGGGACGGGCGGGGCGGCGGACCGCCGGACCGCAGCCGTCCCCCCGGAACGAACGGCAAAGCCGGTTCCGGAGGCGGCGGCTGCCGCGTCACGGGGGGCGGCGGCCCCCACCGCCCGCGAAGCGACGGCGGCCGGCGCGCGCGCAGCGGCATCCGCCGCACGGACGGGAAGTGCCCCGTGCGCGGAACCGGACCGCACGGCGGACGCCACCGCCCCGGCACCCGCCGCCCCGCACGCGGTGGGCGGTGACCCGCACGAGACGGCTGCCACCGCCCCGGCACCCGCCGCCCCGCACCCGGCGGACGGTGACCCGCACGCCCCCGGCACCGCGGCCCCCCACCGGGCGACCGCCACCCTCCCCTGGGGCATCGCCGTGCTCACCGCCGGCCTGGCCGTGGAGACCTACGCGGGCCGCGCCGACGCCGCCCCGGGCACCCCGGCCGCCGGCGTCCTGACCGGCTGGGTCCTGACCGCCCTCGGTCTCGCCCTGGCCGGCCCCGGCCTCACCCACCTGTGCGGCCGCCTGGTGCAGGCGTTCCGCCCCGGGGCCCTGCGCCTGCTGGCCGGCCGGACGCTGATGGAGGAGGCGTCCCGCATCGGCCGCCCCCTCGGCGTGGTCTGCGCGGTGGCGTCGGCGGCGCACGCGGCGACGGCCCTGTCCGCGAACGGCGGACCGCCCTTCGGGCCGCTGCCCACCCTCGGTGCCCTGGTGGTGGCCGGCTGCGCCGTGGCCACGCTGCTCACCGCGGCCGTCGAGACCAGGCAGGCCCGCGCCGGCACCACGGCCGCGCTGCTGCGCCTGGGCGCCTCCGGCACGGTGCTGCGCGCCGCCGCCGCCCTGCGCGCCGTCGCGCTGCTGGCGCTGTTCGGCCCGCTGACCCTGGCCGTGGCGAAGCTGGCGGCGCTGCCGCCGGCCCGCTGACGCCGGCCGCGCGGCAGCCCCGGGAGGGAACCGCGGGAGTTCCCCGGACGCCGATGAGTTCCGCCGCTGCCCCGGGTCTACCCCTTCGAACAGCACGGACCCCATGGACCACTTGACGGGGAGAGACCCAGATGACCACCGCGTACCAGCAGATGATCTTCGTGAACCTGCCCGTGAACGACCTCGACGCCTCGAAGAAGTTCTTCACGGAGCTCGGTTACACGATCAACCCCCGGTTCAGCGACGAGAACGCGGCCTCCGTCGTGATCGGCGACGCCATCGTGGCGATGCTGCTCACCAAGCCGTTCTACGCGACCTTCACCGACAAGGAGATCGCCGACGCGACCAGGACCAGCGAGGTGCTGATCGCTCTGAGCGCCGAGAGCCGCGAGAAGGTCGACGAGCTGGTCGACCGCGCGATCTCCCTGGGCGGCACGGCCACGGGCCGGACCCAGAACCTCGGCTTCATGTACGGCCGCGCCTTCGACGACCTCGACGGCCACACCTGGGAGGTCGTGTGGATGGACCCGGCGGCGGCCCAGGGCTGACGGACCGGCGCGGTCGGCGGGTGCGTCCGGCACCGGCCGGCCGCCCCGCGCCGCCCGCGGGCACCGTCTTCCCCGGCTGTCCGGCGGGGGCCGGGGCCCCGTCGTGCACGCCGCCGGTCACCGGCCGGGCGCGAACCGCCTCCGGGGCGCCCGAGGCACCGGAACGCCTTGGCGGTTAATGAAAGGGCAAAGCCAACTCCCTTGATTCACAGATGCGTTGACACTACTGGTGCAGCACTCGTAGACCTGTGGGTCTGCTGGGGGCCGAGTCGCTCCGGCGATGTCCCGTGCCCCGCCCACCCCCCTCATCCACGCATCCCGTAAGGACCACCGTGGCAGTCCCGTCCCTCCTCAGCCGCACGGCGTCCCGCCGTGCCGCCCTGCGTCCCGCGCGTTCCCTCGGTGTGGCCGCCGCCTCGGCCGCCCTCGCCGTCGGCGCCGCCGGCACCGCGCTCGCCTGCGACATCAGCGAGTTCTCCGCCGCCGCGAAGTGCGACGGCGGCAAGGGCGTCATCACCGTCACCGACGTCGACCCCTCCGGCGTCCCGGCCACCGTCACCGTCTTCCTCCACAACGACGGCACCGACGTGAAGAAGGTCGGCGAGCAGGTCGTCAAGGGCTCGCGCGAAGGCACCACGATCACCTTCACCGAGGACTGGAAGCCGAACGCCGAGTACCGCGTCCACGTCAAGGCCGCGGGCTACGTCGACGAGGACATCGAGCCGAACCTCGTGACCCCGGCCACCGCCTGCGCGACGGAGGAGCCGCCGGCGCCCACTCCGACACCCACGCCCACGCCGTCGCAGACCTCCTCGGCCCCGGCCCCGCCGGCCTCGCCCCGGCCGCCGGTCTCGTCGGCCCCGGCCTCGTCGGCCCCGGCGAGCCCGAGCACCGCTCCGGCCGGCGCCGTGAGCAACGCGCCCTCGCCGGCCGGTGAGTCCCGCCTCGCCGAGACCGGGGCCGGCTCCGACACCGGGCTGATCGCCGGGATCGCGGCCTCCCTGGTCGTGATCGGCGGCGCTGCGGTCTTCCTCGGCCTGCGCCGCCGCGGGGCGAAGAACGACCGCTGACGCACCGCGCCGGGCAGCCGGCCCGCCCCGGACCGGGGACGGGCCGGCTCCCTCATCCGAAGCTGGCCCGCTCCAGCCAGAACTCCAGCAGCTCCCGCTCGCCGAGGACCTCCAGCCCCGGCGTGTCCAGGGGCAGCCGACGGTAGAAGGCGAGCAGGAGGACGGTCAGCGGCCCGCGGAGCGCGACGTCCGCCTTCTCGTGGCCGCGGCGCCAGTCGACGCCGTCCCCGGTCAGCTCGACCAGCCACTCGGCGTCCAGCTCGGGAGCGGTGTCGGTGGCGTGGAGGTGGAGGCTGCGCCCCGCTCCGCGCAGTTGTCCCGCCGGGCCGTCCGGCCGGACCCGCTGCACGAACCGCACGGTCTCCAGCCACTCGTCGAGCGCGTCGGCGGCCACCTCGGGCCCGACCTCGAAGGGAAGTCCCGCCTCGGGAAGCCCCGCTTCGGGAGGACCGGCCGCCAGCACGGCGTCCGCCCGGTGGACGACGAGCTCGTGGGTCATCCGGCGGGCCCAGAACCCCGCGGTGGGGATCCCCGCCCACGACCACACCTTCGCGTCGGGCCCGGCCCGGCGCAGCGCGGCGACGACCGCCTCGCCGGACTCGGCCAACCACGCGTCCAGTGCCCCGGCGTCCCCCCGGGTCCGCGGCCCGCCGCTCTCGGGCACCCGCTCCACGGGGATCTCCTCCTGTGCCCGGGTCCGCACCAGCAGCTCCACCCAGCGCAGGGCGCCGCCGACATGCCGTACCAGCTCTTCCAGGGTCCAGTCCGGGCAGGTCGGCACGGTCGCGGCCAGGTCGGCACCGGAGGTGATCAGATTCCTGAACTGCCGTACCTGGCGGGCTATTTCGTCGCAGTACCGGTCGTGTGCGAGGAGTGTCATGCCCCGCACCCTACGACGGGCCGGTCAGCCGAGCACCACGGTTTCGTCCGGGTCGAACCCCACCCCGACCTCGTCCCCGACCTCCGGCGCCGCCCGCAGCGCGCACGCCGCCTCCAGGCGCGGCGCGTCCTGCGGCTGGAGGCGCACGGCGACATGGGTGCCCTTGAACGTGCGGGCGACGACCGTGCAGCGCAGCCCCTCCCCGGCGGGCACCAGGCGTACGCCGGCCGGTCGCACGAGCAGTGTGCGCTCCCCCTGCGGGGCGTCCCGCGGCACCGGCACCTTGCCCCAGGCCGTGTCCGCGGCCTGCCCGGCGACGGTCGCCGCGACGACGTTCTCGAAGCCGAGGAAGCGGGCCACGAACGCGTCCGCGGGCCGCTGCCACACCTGAAGCGGCGTCCCCGACTGGGCGATCCGCCCGTCCCGCATCACCACGACCCGGTCGGCGAGCGCGAACGCCTCGCCCTGGTCGTGCGTCACCGCGAGCACCGTGGTGCCCAGCCGGGCGAACAGCTCCCGCAGTTCGACGACGAGCCGTTCCCGCAGGGAGCGGTCGAGCTGCCCGAGCGGCTCGTCCAGCATCAGCAGCCGCGGCCGGGGCGCCAGCGCCCGGGCCAGCGCCACCCGCTGCTGCTCCCCGCCGGACAACGCGGCCACCGCCCGGCGGGCGGCGCCCGGCAATCCGACCAGTTCCAGCAACTCCCTTACTCGGTCCTGCTGTTCGGCGCGCGGCACGCCGTGCATGCGCAGCCCGAACGCGACGTTGCCGCCCACGTCCCGCTGCGGGAAGAGCTGGTGGTCCTGGAACATCAGCCCCACCTCGCGGCGGTGTGCGGGCACACCCGCCTGGTCCCGCCCGCCGAGCAGCACCGCCCCGCCGTCCAGCGGCTGGAGTCCGGCGACGGCCCGCAGCAGCGTCGACTTGCCGCTGCCGCTGGGCCCGAGCACGCACACCGTCTCGTGCTCCGCGACATCGAGGTCGACGGCGTCCAGCACGGTCCGCCCGCCGAAGCGGACGGTCGCGCCCCGAAGGCTGAGCAGCGTCACTGGAACTCCCCGGTCCGGTCGGTCCGCAGCCGCTCCAGCACCAGCAGCGCCACCGCGCACACCACCATCAGAATCGTCGACAGGGCCATCGCCTGCCCGTAGTTCATCTCGCCCGGCCTCCCCAGCAGCCGCGCCACCGCGACCGGCAGCGTCGGGTTGTCGGGCCGCGCGATGAAGACGGTCGCCCCGAACTCGCCCAGCGACACCGCGAACGCGAAGCCGGCCGCGACCAGCAGCGCCCGCCGCACCAGCGGCAGATCGACCTCGCGCCACACCCGCCAGGGCGACGCGCCCAGCACCGCGGCGGCCTCCCGCAGCCGGGCGTCCACCGCCCGCAGCACCGGCAGCATGGTCCGTACGACGAAGGGGACGCCGACCAGCGCCTGCGCGAGCGGCACCAGGATCCACGAACTCCTCAGGTCCAGCGGGGGTTCGTCCAACGCGATCAGGAACCCGAAGCCGACCGTCACCGCGGACACCCCGAGCGGCAGCATCAGCAGCGCGTCGAACCCGCGCACGAGGCGGCCCGCGTCCCGCCGGGTGAGCGCGGTCGCGGCGAGGCCGCCGATCACCACGGCGATGGCGGTGGCGGCGAGGGCGTACCGGAGGGAGGCGCCGACCGCCTCGATCGGCGGGACCAGGAAGATGCCGCTGTCCGCGCCCGTCAGGGCCCGGTAGTAACCGAGACCGGGCGCGTCCAGCGACCGCTCGACCAGCACGGCGAGCGGCAGCACCAGCAGCACGGCGACGGTCGCCAGGACACCGGCCAGCAGCGCCCACTGCCCCGCCCCGCGCGGCCGGCGCGCGGTCACCGAGGCGTCCACCAGCCGCAGCGCGCTCTCCCGCCGCCGTACGGACCAGGCGTGCACGGCGAGGATCGCGCCGACCGCGATGAACTGGACCATGGTCAGCACGGCGGCCGTGGACAGGTCGAAGACGTCCGCGGTCTGCCGGTAGATCTCCACCTCCAGGGTGGCGAAGGCGGGCCCGCCGAGGATCTGGACGACGCCGAAGGAGGTGAAGGTGAACAGGAACACCATCAGCGCGGCGGCGGCCACGGCCGGTGCCAGCGCGGGCAGGGTGACCGTCCGCCAGGCGGCCGGGCGCGAGGCGCCCAGCATCCGCGCGGCCTCCTCCTGCCGCGGATCGAGCTGCGCCCACAGCCCGCCGACGGTGCGGACCACGACGGCGTAGTTGAAGAAGACGTGCGCGAGCAGGATCGCCCACACGGTGGTGTCCAGCCGTACGCCCCACCACTCGTCCAGCGGCCCGCCCCGTCCGACCAGCGCGAGGAAGGCGGCCCCGACGACGACCGTCGGCAGCACGAACGGGACGGTCACCACGGCCCGCAGCACCTGTTTGCCGGGGAAGTCCAGGCGGGCGAAGACGTACGCGCCGGGCAGCGCGACCAGCAGCGTCAGCGCGGTGGAGGCCAGGGCCTGCCAGGTGGTGAACCACAGCACGTGCCGGACGCCGGACTGTGCCAGCACCTCCCCTACCCGCCCGAGGTGCCAGCCGTCGCCGTCCCTCAGCCCGCGCCCGACGATCGCGAGGACCGGGTAGGCGAAGAAGACGGCGAAGAACGCGACGGGCACGGCCATGAGCCCGAGCCGCGCCGCGCTCCCCCGGCGCCCGCCGCGCCCGGCTACTTCAGTACGAGCGAGGTCCACGTCTTGACCCACTCGTCGCGGTGGTCGGCGATCTCGTCCGGGTCCAGGGTCCGCGGGTCCTCGGCCTGCGGCCCGTACTCCGTGAACTCCCGCGGCACCTTCGCGTCGTCCCGCACCGGGTGGACGAACATGTTCAGCGGCATGTCCTCCTGGAACCGCTTGCCGATCAGGAAGTCCAGGAGTGCCTTGCCGCCCTCGGGGTTCTTCGCGTTGCTCAGCAGCCCCGCGTACTCCACCTGGCGGAAGCAGGTGTCGGGGGCGATGCCCGTGGGGGCGGTGTCCGGCCGGGGATCGGCGTAGATCACCTCGGCGGGCGGCGAGGAGGCGTACGACACGACCAGCGGCCGGTCCGCCTTGGCCTTCCTGCCGCCGGCGGAACCGGAGAACTCCTCGTTGTAGGCCTGCTCCCAGCCGTCGACGACCTTCACGCCGTTGGCCTTCAGCTTCTTCCAGTAGTCCTGCCAGCCCTCCTTTCCGTACTCGGCGGCGGTGCCGAGGAGGAAGCCGAGGCCGGGCGAGGAGGTGGCGGCGTTCTCGGTGACCAGGAGGTTCTTGTACTGCGGCTTGACCAGGTCGTCGAAGGAGGAGGGCGGGGTCAGCTCGTGCTCGCTGAACCACTCCTTGTCGTAGTTGACGCAGATGTCGCCGGTGTCGACGGGCGTGACCCGGTGCTCGTCCCGGCCGGCCCGGTACTCCGGCTTCACCCGGTCCGCGTCCTTCGGCTCGTACGGCTGGAACAGCCCGTTGTCGAGCGCGCGCGACAGCAGGGTGTTGTCGACGCCGAAGAAGACGTCGCCCTGCGGGTTGTCCTTGGTCAGGATCGCCTTGTTGACGGCCTGCCCGGCGTCGCCGTCCTCCAGGACCCTGACCTTGTAGCCGGAGCTCTTCTCGAAGGCGGCGATGACGCTCTTCGACGCGGCCCACGAGTCGTGGCTGACCAGGGTCACGGTCCTGGAGCCGCCGGATTCCCCGCCGCCTTCGGACGACCCGCACGCGGACAGCGTGACCAGGCCGAGTCCGACGACCAGGATCGTGGCCTTCTTGGTGATGCTCACTGATGTCCTCCTGGGTGACCAGGAAGAGACGCGGCCCCGCCCGGACTCCTCGGGAGGAGTGCCGGGCGGGGCGCAACAGCTCGAGTGATGACCGATCTCCCTACCCAGAATGACCTGGGCCAGGTTCGGAGGGTCTGCGGCCGGTGCCGCACTCTCAGCGCTGTGGCGCTCCCCTGTCGGAATATGAATATTTTCTTACGGTGGTCAGATTACCGTTCGCTCGCGGCGAGCTGCCCGCACGCCCCGTCGATCTCCTGTCCACGGGTGTCCCGGATGGTCACCGGCACACCGTGGGCGGCGATCGCCTCCACGAACGCCTTCTCGTCCTCGGGCCGCGAGGCGGTCCACTTGGAGCCCGGCGTCGGGTTGAGCGGGATGAGGTTGACGTGCACGGGCCTGCCCTTGAGCAGCCGTCCGAGCCGGTCGCCGCGCCACGCCTGGTCGTTGATGTCCCGGATCAGCGCGTACTCGATGGACAGCCGCCGCCCGGACTTCGCGGCGTACTCGAACCCGGCGTCCAGCACCTCGCGCACCTTCCACCGCGTGTTCACGGGGACGAGGGTGTCGCGCAGCTCGTCGTCGGGCGCGTGCAGCGAGATCGCCAGGCGGCACTTGAAGCCCTCGTCGGCGAAGCGGTGGATGGCCGGGACCAGGCCCACCGTCGAGACGGTGATCCCGCGCTGCGACAGCCCGAGCCCGTCCGGCTCGGGATCGGTGAGCCGGCGGATGGCCCCGACGACCCGGTTGTAGTTGGCGAGCGGCTCGCCCATGCCCATGAAGACGATGTTGGACAGCCGGGCCGGGCCGCCCGGCACCTCGCCGTCGCGCAGGGACCGCATGCCGTCCACGATCTGGTGCACGATCTCCGCGGTGGACAGGTTCCGGTCCAGACCGGCCTGCCCGGTGGCGCAGAACGGGCAGTTCATGCCGCACCCGGCCTGTGAGCTGATGCACATGGTCACCCGGTCCGGGTACCGCATGAGGACCGACTCCACGAGCGTCCCGTCGAACAGGCGCCACAGCGTCTTCCGCGTGGTGCCCTGGTCGGTCGACAGGTGCCGCACCACGGTCATCAGCTCCGGCAGCAGCGCCTCCTGGAGCTTGCCGCGGGAGCCGGCCGGGATGTCGGTCCACTGCTCCGGGTCGTGCGCGTACCGCGCGAAGTAGTGCTGCGAGAGCTGCTTGGCGCGAAACGGCTTCTCGCCGATCGCGGCGACGGCCTCCTTGCGCTCGGCGGGCGTGAGGTCGGCAAGGTGCCGCGGCGGCTTCTTGGCTCCGCGCGGGGCGACGAAAGTGAGTTCTCCGGGCTTGGGCATGGTGGTTCCAGTGTCGCAGATCGACTCGGGGAGCCCGGGCCGGAGCGGAGCGGGAACGGTCGCCCCGGGTGCCCACCGTCACCTTCGGCCGCCCCGGCCGGGGGCGTGCGGTCCTGAAGCGGCGGGCTCGGGGCCGGCCTCCGCACAACGGATTCCGCTCCTGCGCATCGCGGCGAGGTGGTGAACCCGTCGAACCGCCGCGGGCCCCTCCTGATGGGCGGAACCGCCCGGGAGTGCCCCGGCGCGGTGTTCACACCGGCCACAGCAAGATCATGTCATTCCCGGCCAGAAGGTACGGAGCACCACTTAGGCAAGGGTAGCCTTACCGATGCGGGTCACCGGTTCACCGCGGCCGGCCCCGCCGTGCCCGGCCGTCCGCAGGTCCGTGCCGAGCCCCCCTGCCGCTCGTCGGCATCCGATCCAGAAAGCAGATCATGTACGCGTTCCGGCCCCGCCCTGCCCGTCCGCTGATCGCCCTCGGCGCCGCCCTCGGCTCCGTGGCCCTGCTGGCAGCCTGTTCCTCCGGTACGGATTCCGGTCGGACGGCCGGCGCCGCGGGCGCGGAGCAGGTCACCCTGACCACCAACCTCGGCGAGAAGCGGTTCCCGAAGAACCCCGAGCGGGTCGCCGCACTGGACAACACCTCCTTCGCCACCCTCAAGGCCCTGGGCATCAAGCCGGTCGCAGCGCCCAAGGAACTGCTCCCCGCCACCGGGTACGACGACTGGCGGAACGACGACTCCATCGCGGACGTCGGCTCGCACCGCGAACCGAAGCTGGAGGAGCTGAACGCCGCCGAACCCGACCTGATCATCGGTGGTTACCGCTTCGCCGAGCAGCAGGACGAGCTGGAGAAGATCGCGCCGACCGTCGACATCTCCCCCTCGGACGAGGCCGAGGGCGGGTACGTCGCCTCGCTGAAGACGCAGACCGAGCAGCTGGGCGAGCTCTTCGGCGAGGAGGAGCAGGCCGCGAAGATCGTCGACGAGCTGGAGTCGGCCGAGAAGGCCGCGATCGAGGCGACGGACGGCGAGACCGTCTTCCTGGCCGTCGCCAGCGGCGGAAAGATCGACAACGGCGCGAGCCGCATCGGCCGGCTGGCCGAGCCGCTGAACCTGAGGAACGTGCTCTCCGCCGAGGGCCAGGAGGAGACCTCGGTCCACAACGATTCCGGACTGGCGCCCGAGACCGTCGCCAAGCTGAACCCCGACTGGATGATCGTGATGGACCGCGACACCGGCGTCTTCAAGGGCGAGGGCGAGGCGCCCACCCCCGCGAAGAGCCTGGTGAAGGGCCAGGACGCCTGGAAGAAGACCACGTTCGCGTCCCGGGACCAGATCGTCTACCTGCCCGCCGACTTCTACGTGACCGAAGGCGCCCAGGCCTACACGGCGAGCTTCGAGCTGATCGCCGAAGCCTTCGCCAAGGCCGCCGAGTAGTCCCGGACCCTTCCCTTCACAGACCCAGCGGAGGTGCGCATGCTGCGCCGTCTCGCTCTGCCCTGTGCCGTACTGGCCGTCCTGGGGCTGATGGTGGTGTCGCTGATGACCGGCGGTTACGACATCGACCTGCACTCCCTGCTGCACGACCCCGAGGCACGGCGGATGTTCCTGATCTCCAGGGTGCCCCGCACGCTGGCCCTCGTCCTGGCCGCGGCCGCCATGGCGGTCTCCGGGGTGATCATGCAGATGCTGGTGCAGAATCGTTTCGTCGAACCGACCACCACCGGCACGACCGAGTGGTCCGCGCTGGGCGTGCTCCTGCTCACCCTGGTGGCACCGGGTGCTCCGGTCCTGGCGAAGATGGCGTGTGCCTCGGCCTTCGCCTTCGCCGGGTCCGTGCTCTTCCTGGGCCTGCTGCGCAGGCTCGCGCTGCACTCCCAGGTGATCGTGCCGATCGTCGGCATCATGCTGGGCGCCGTGGTCGGCGCGGTCACCACCTACGTCGCCGCCTCCACCGACCTCATGCAGACGCTGTCCGCCTGGCGCTCCGGCGGCTTCAGTTCGGTGGTCAAGGGCACCTACGAGCCGTTGTGGGTGGTCGGCGTCCTGGTCGTCGCGCTGTACGCGGTGGCCGACCGGATCACCATCGCCGGACTGGGCCGGGACATGGCGGTGAGCCTGGGCCTGTCCTACCGCCGGGTCCTGGGCCTGGGCCTGGTGATGGTGGCGCTGGCCACCGGTGTGACCTCCGTCGTGGTCGGCTTCCTGCCGTTCCTCGGACTGGTGGTGCCCAACCTGGTCTCCATGGTGCGCGGCGACGACGTGCGCTCCAACCTGCCCTGGGCGGTGCTCGGCGGTGTCGCCCTGCTGACGGTGTGCGACCTGATCGGCCGCACCGTCGTCGCCCCGCTGGAGATTCCCGCCTCGGTGATCCTCGGGGCCGTCGGGGCCACCGTCTTCCTGTGCCTGGTCCTGCTCCGGCACGCACGAGGGGAAGCCGTCCATGCCTGAATCCGCAACCGTCCGGGCGCCGGCCGCCCCCGGCCGTCTCCCGCGGCCGCCGGGCACCTCGAAGGAAGGGCGGCGCGGCCCGAGCCCGCGCGTACGCCTGATCGCCGTCGGTGGCGCCGTCGTGGTGGCCGCGCTCTGCTTCCTGTTCCTGTTCGTCAAGGGATCGTTCGAGTTCGCGATCGAGCGGCGCCTGACCCTGCTCGGCGCGATGGTGGTGGCGGCCTTCGCCCAGGGCGTGGGAACCGTCGTGTTCCAGACCGCCACCCACAACCGGCTCCTCACCCCGTCCCTGATGGGCTTCGACGCCGTCTACACCCTGATGCAGACGCTGACGGTGTTCCTCTTCGGCGGCACCGCGCTGGCCGCGACCGACGGGCTCGCCAAGCTGGTCGTGCAGACGGCGCTGATGGTCGCCTTCACCACGGTGCTGTTCCGCTGGCTGTTCAGCGGCCCCACCGGCAGCCTCCACGTGCTGCTGCTGGCCGGTGTGGTGCTGGGCGTCGCCTTCCAGAGCCTGTCGCTGTTCCTCCAGAGGATGCTGGCGCCCGCGGACTACGACGTGCTCTCCGCGCGGCTGTTCGGCCGCCTGGGATCGGTGGAGGCGACGCACCTGCCGTTCGCCTTCGCCGTGTGCGCCGCGGCCGGCCTCTGTCTGTGGCGGCGGCGGTACCGGCTCGACGTCCTGCTACTGGGCCGGGACGCGGCCACCGGACTGGGCCTGAACCACCGCGGGGAGCTGACCGGCGCGCTGATCGTGGTCTCGCTGATGGTCGCGATGTCGACGGCGTTGGCCGGCCCGATGACCTTCTTCGGTTTCATCGCGGCGCTCCTGGCCCGTCAGCTCGCGGGAACCCACCGGCATGCCGTCGTCCTGCCGATGGCCTTCCTGGCGGGCCTGTTCACCCTGCTCGTCGGCCAGTTCACGATGGAGCACATCGTGTACGCGTCCGGCATGCTCACCACCGTCATCGAGTTCCTCGGCGGCGCGGTCTTCCTGGCCTACCTGCTCAAGAAGGGCACCCTGTGATCGAGTTCCACGATCTGGTCAAGTCCTACGGCGGCCACACCGTCCTCGGCCCGGTGAGCGGCCGCATCGAGGAGGGCGGCATCACCTCGCTGATCGGGCCGAACGGCGCGGGCAAGTCGACGCTGCTCACCCTGCTCGGCAGGCTGGCGGAGCCCACCGCCGGCACGGTGCTCCTGGACGGCACGGACGTCCACCGCGCGCCGTCGGCCGAGACCGCCCGGCGGCTGGCCGTCCTGCGCCAGGACAACCACTTCACCGCCCGGGTCACCGTGCGGGAACTCGTGGCCTTCGGCAGGTTCCCGCACAGCCGGGGGCGGCTCACCGCCGCGGACCACGAGCACATCGACCGGGCCCTGGACTTCCTCGACCTGGGTGACCTGGCCGGCCGCCACCTCGACCAGCTCTCCGGCGGCCAGCGGCAGCGGGCCTATGTCGCCATGGTGCTGGCCCAGGACACCCGCTACGTGCTGCTCGACGAGCCGCTGAACAACCTCGACATCAGGCATGCGGTCCAGATGATGGAGCAACTGCGCTCCGCGGCGGACGAGTTGGACAAGACCGTGGTCCTGGTGGTGCACGACATCAACATCGCGGCCGGCTATTCCGACCACATCATCGCACTGCGGGAGGGCGCAATCGCCGCCCACGGCACCCCGGCCGAGCTGATGGACCCCGATCTGCTCACCCGGATCTTCGACACCCCGGTCCAGGTCCACGAGGTGGACGGCCGTCCCCTGGCCGTCCACCACCGCTGACGGGCGATGCGTCGGGGTTCCCCGCCGTGCGGGAGCGACCGACCGGCACGGCGACGGCACTTGCGGTGACCGGTGCCGTGACCGGAGGGGTTTGCCGGGTGAGCCCTGCGAAATGATCGCGTCATGAGCGAGATCGTCTCGATGTCGGATCCGAATTCTCCGGGCCCGGGCGTGGTTTCTCCGGTGTCGCCGGACATGCGAAGCGGGGCCCGCCGTCCTGTGGACGACGGGCCCCGCACCGGGGAAGACGCAGGTCAGCTCGTACCCACGAACACCACCAGCAGCAACCACACCACCGGAGCCGTCGGCAGCAGCGAGTCCAGGCGGTCCATGATGCCGCCGTGGCCCGGCAGCAGCGAGCCCATGTCCTTGATGCCCAGGTCCCGCTTGATCATCGACTCGCCGAGGTCGCCGAGCGTGGCGCTGGCCGCGACCGCGAGGCCGAGCAGCAGACCCTGCCACCAGGAGCCGTCGTCGATCAGGAACTGCATGCACAGCGCGCCCGCGGCCATCGCGAACGTGACGGCCCCGAACAGGCCCTCACGGGTCTTGCCGGGGCTGATGCGGGGTGCGAGCTTCTTGCGGCCGAAGCGCCAGCCGACGGCGTACGCGCCGGTGTCGCTGACGACCGTCAGCAGCAGGAACGTCAGGACGCGGAACGGGCCGTCGTCCGCCGTCAGCATCAGGGCGACGAACGTGGCCAGGAACGGCACGTAGAAGGCGGCGAACACGCCCGCCGTGACGTCCTTCAGATAGTTCTCGGGCGGTTCCGTCATGCGCCAGACCAGCACCGCCAGCGCGGTCAGCGACATCGCCACCCAGGCGGCCTCGGGACCGCGCAGGTATCCGGCGACGACCATGGCCGCACCGCCGACGGCGAGCGGCACCAGGGGCACCCTGATGCCCTTGCGCTCGTCCAGCCGTTTGGTCAGCTCCCACAGGCCGACCACGACGGCGACCGCGATCACGCCGACGAAGACGGCCTTGACGATGAACAGGGACGCGACGATCACCGCTCCGAGCCCGACCGCGACCCCTATCGCGGCGCTCAGGTCGCGTCCCGCGCTCTTCTTCTGCGGCGCGGGTGCCGGCTGCGGGGCGTCGGGCATGGGCTCCGGATTCTGCGGCACGGCCCCCGAGGGCGGTGCCTGCGGCGTGTGGTGGGGCCACGACTGCGGCGTGCCGTACGGGTCCGGCCGCGGCGGCCCGTAGGGTCCCGGCCGCGGCGACCCGTACGGCCCCGGCGGCGGCCCGTCGCGGAACGAGGGGCCGCTCAGCCGAGCGGCCCCCCGGTCGTCATCCTGGTCTCCGCCGTGTTCGGGTACGTCGGGCACGATGGGCATGGGGCGAGTCTGCTGCGCTTGGTGCGCATCGTACGCGGGACCCGCCGGGGCTGCCCCCTGGGCGTGCCCCTGATCGGTGGGCCCCCAGTACCCGGCTTGCGGCGGCGCCCCCCAGGAAGAGTCGTTCATCAGACCTCGAGCAGCTCCGCTTCCTTGTGCTTCAGGAGCTCGTCCACCTGGGCGACGTACTTGGCGGTGGTGTCGTCGAGCTCCTTCTCCGCACGGCGGCCCTCGTCCTCGCCGACCTCACCGTCCTTGACCAGCTTGTCGATGGCGTCCTTGGCCTTGCGGCGCACGGAACGGATCGAGACCTTGGCGTCCTCGCCCTTGCCCTTGGCGACCTTGATGTACTCGCGGCGGCGCTCCTCGGTCAGCTCGGGGAACACCACGCGGATGATGTTGCCGTCGTTGCTCGGGTTGACGCCCAGGTCGGAGTCGCGGATCGCCTGCTCGATGTTGCGCAGGGCGCTCTTGTCGAACGGCGTCACCACGGCCATGCGCGGCTCGGGCACGGAGAACGAGGCCAGCTGGTTGATCGGCGTCGGCGCGCCGTAGTAGTCGGCCACGATCTTGTTGAACATCGCCGGGTGCGCACGGCCCGTGCGGATCGCGGCGAAGTCCTCCTTGGCGACCACGACGGCCTTCTCCATCTTCTCCTCGGCCTCGAGGAGGGTCTCTTCGATCACCACTTGCTCCTGCGTGTCTTGAGTAGGCCCGGCTGCGGTTCCTTGCGGGGGCGGCGGCCGGCTGCGTCGCGTCTTCTTCCTGCACGGTTCCCGACCGGCAGGACATTGTCCATCCCCCGGCCCGGCTCCGTCCCGTCCGTCCCCCGTACAGGTGGTGCGGACAGGCGCGGCCCCGGCCGGGGGCGGGTCCGAGGTCAGTCCCGGCTGCCCTCGTCACCCACCAGCGTGCCGATCTTCTCACCCTTGACGGCGCGGGCGATATTGCCCTCCTTCAAGAGCTCGAAGACCACGATGGGGAGCTTGTTGTCGCGGCAGAGGGTGATGGCGGTGGCGTCGGCGACCTTCAGGTCGCGGGTGATGACCTCGCCGTAGCCGAGCGCGTCGAACTTGACCGCGTCGGGGTTGGCCTTCGGGTCGGAGTCGTAGACCCCGTCGACGCCGTTCTTGCCCATCAGCAGCGCCTCGGCGTCGATCTCCAGGGCGCGCTGGGCGGCGGTGGTGTCGGTGGAGAAGTACGGCATGCCCATGCCCGCGCCGAAGATGACGACGCGGCCCTTCTCCAGGTGGCGCACGGCGCGCAGCGGAATGTACGGCTCGGCGACCTGGCCCATGGTGATGGCGGTCTGCACGCGGCAGTCGACGCCTTCCTTCTCCAGGAAGTCCTGCAGGGCGAGGCAGTTCATGACGGTGCCGAGCATGCCCATGTAGTCGGAGCGGGCGCGGTCCATGCCACGTACCTGGAGCTCCGCGCCGCGGAAGAAGTTGCCGCCGCCGATGACGATCGCGATCTGCGCGCCGTCCCGCACGACGGCCGCGATCTCGCGGGCGATGGCGTGCACCACGTCGGGGTCGACGCCCAGGCCGCCGCCGCCGGAGAAGGCCTCTCCGGACAGCTTCAGCAGAAACCGGCCGCGTACTTTGCCGTCATCGCTCTTGTCGGCCTTGGTGGTCATGGAGATCCCGCCTCTGTTACGTGTTGCACATGCGAAGAAGGCCATTGCCGGTGGGTGGTTCACATCCCATGCGCGGCAATGGCCTCCTCGTCAGATCTGCTGTCGTCCGCTGCCCGCGTGTGCGGATCGGCCTACGCGAACGCGCAGACGACCGCTGTCGACCCTACCGGGGTCGCGCGTCCGTCGCGGTGCGGACTCAGATGCCGACCTTGATGCGCGCGAAGCGCTTCAGGGTGACACCGGCCTCGTCCAGGACCTTCTGGACGGACTTCTTGTTGTCCAGCGCGTACGGCTGGCCGAGCAGCGTGGCGTCCTTGAAGAAGCCGTTGAGGCGACCCTCGACGATCTTCGGCAGGGCGGCCTCGGGCTTGCCCTCGGCGCGGGTGGTCTCCTCGGCGATGCGGCGCTCGGCCTCGACGACCTCGGCCGGGACGTCCTCCTTGGAGAGGTACTTCGGCGCGAAGGCGGCGATGTGCTGGGCGACGCCCTTGGCGACCTCGGCGTTCGGCTTGTCCAGCTCGACGAGGACACCGATCTGCGGGGGCAGGTCGGGCATCGTGCGGTGCATGTACGCGGTCACGAAGCCGTCGGCGAACTGCGCGAAGCGGTCCAGGACGATCTTCTCGCCGAGGTTGGCGTTGGCCTCGTCCACGAACGCCTGGACGGTCTTGCCGGGCTCGATCTCGGAACCGAGCAGCGCCTCGATGTCGGCCGGGGAGGTCTTGGCGACGTGCTCGGCGATGGCCTGGGCCACGGCCTGGAACTTGTCACCCTTGGCGACGAAGTCCGTCTCGCACTTCAGCTCGACCAGGACACCGGAGGAGTTGTCGTCGGCGATGATCGAGACGACGGCACCGTTCTCGGCGGAACGGCCCTCGCGCTTGGCGACGCCCTTCTGGCCCTTGATGCGGAGCGCCTCGACGGCCTTCTCGACGTTGCCCTCGGCCTCGTCCAGCGCCTTCTTGCAGTCCATCATGCCGGCGCCGGTGAGCTCACGAAGCTTCTTGACGTCGGCGGCGGTGTAGTTCGCCATGAGTCTGTGAATCTTTCTCGAAGTCTGGAAGATCGAAGATCTGCGGGTTGCGCGACCCATGGAGCCGGACCGCGCTGTCCTTCCGCCGACCTAAGGGTGAACGGCGGGAGCGGTGAGGGCATCTCCCCCGTCCCCGGGACGAGGGGGAATCATGTCACCGCTCCCGCCGTCACCACTGACGCTGACGGGTCGGTCAGGCCTGCTCGGCCTCGGCAGCCGGAGCCTCCGCGGCCGGGGCCTCGGCGGGAGCGGCCTCGGCCGGCTTCTCGGCCTCGGCGTCCTTCTTCTCGCCCTCGAGCAGGTCACGCTCCCACTCGGCGAGCGGCTCGCCCGCGGCCTTGTCGCCCTTGCCGGCCTCGGCGACGCCGGAGCGGGCCATCAGGCCCTCGGCGACGGCGTCGGCGATCACACGGGTGAGCAGGGTGACGGAGCGGATCGCGTCGTCGTTGCCCGGGATCTTGTAGTCGACCTCGTCGGGGTCGCAGTTGGTGTCGAGGATCGCGACGACCGGGATGTTGAGCTTCCGGGCCTCGCCGACGGCGATGTGCTCCTTCTTGGTGTCCACGATCCAGACGGCGCTGGGCACCTTCTGCATCTCGCGGATACCGCCGAGGGTCTTCTCCAGCTTGGCCTTCTCGCGCGAGAGGACCAGGAGCTCCTTCTTGGTCAGACCGGAGGACGCGACGTCCTCGAAGTCGATCTGCTCCAGCTCCTTCAGGCGCTGCAGGCGCTTGTAGACGGTCGAGAAGTTGGTGAGCATGCCGCCCAGCCAGCGCTGGTTGACGTAGGGCATGCCGACGCGGGTGGCCTGCTCGGCGATGGCCTCCTGCGCCTGCTTCTTCGTGCCGACGAACATGACCGTGCCGCCGTGGGCGACGGTCTCCTTGACGAACTCGTAGGCGCGGTCGATGTACGACAGCGACTGGAGCAGGTCGATGATGTAGATGCCGTTGCGCTCGGTGAAGATGAAGCGCTTCATCTTCGGGTTCCAACGGCGGGTCTGGTGACCGAAGTGGACGCCGCTCTCCAGCAGCTCCCGCATCGTGACGACGGCCATGGCCGTACTCTCCTTGAGTTCTCGGTTGTGCCGCGGGTGCCGGACGGCTCCCGCGCCTGACGCCCGCGGTGCGCCGTGCCGCGAAGGACCGAGGGGCGCTTGATACCGGGGGACCGACGCGTGCCGGCCCCGATACCGGGGCGTGCGAAGTCGACCCGGTGGCCCGGATCGCCACCAGAAGTGTACGGGACCCGCGGGGCACCGGGTGACGCCGCCGTCCACAACCGGCGAGTAGTCCACAGGTCCCGGCCGTCGTCGGCGGCGGTGCGGCAGGGTTCCCGCATGCGACTGAGGCGATGTGTGCACCCGTGGACGTGGCCGGTCCTCCTGGCGGCGCTGCTGCCGGTTCCCGCCCCGCCGCCGGGCCCGGCTCCGGCGGCGGCGGTCACGGCCGGCGGGCGGCCCGGCGGCCCGGCGGTACCGGCCGTGGGCCGCACCTGGCCGGTCGGCACCCGCCCCCCGATCCTGCGCGGCTGGGCACCTCCGCCCGGCCCGTACGCCCCCGGTCACCGCGGCGTGGACCTCGCCGCGCCACCGGGCGCCCCGGTGCGTGCGGTGGCTCCGGGCCGGGTGTCCTTCGCGGGCCGGGTGGCCGGGAAGGGCGTCGTCTCGCTGGAACTCGCGGGCACGGGCGACCCGCCCCTGCGGACGACGTACGAACCGGTCCGGGCGTCGGTGCGCGAGGGCGAGGAGGTGGCGGCGGGCGAGGTGATCGGCGCGGTGGAGCCGACGGGGTCCCACTGCGCGGCGCCGTGCCTGCACTGGGGCCTGCGCGGCGCCGGGACCTACCTGAACCCCCTGGCGCTGCTGCCGCCGTGGCTGCTGCGGACGGGCCCGTCGCGCCTGCTGCCGGTGCTGGGCGTGCCCCAGCCGCCGTGACGGCCGCCGCCTTCCGGCCCGGTCCAGGGCGGCCGGAGCAGGTGCGAGCGGGACCGCGCCGGGGCTCCACCGGCCGTGGCGCTGCCGGGCACGCTTCGTCCGTCACGGTGACCGGGGGAGGGGAGGGGAGGGCGGGGGCGGGGGCGGGGGGCTACCACCCCGCGCCGTGCGGCCGGGGCCGCACCCCCTTCGGCTGGGCCGGGCAGCGGCCCGCCCCGCGCAGCCGCCGGCAGGCACACCGGCGCATCCGGCGGCCGGGCACGCCCCCTGCGCGAGACCGGTGGGGCGCGCGGAGGCGGGCACGCCATGCAGGCGGGCACGTCGCGCCGGTGGCGAAGACGGCGCCACCCGGCGCCGCCCCGTCAGCCCCGTACGCCCCGCAGTGCCATCGAGACCGCCGCGTCCGTCACCGACTCCGGGTCCTCCGCGGCCCCCAGTTCGATGCGCCGCACCGCCGCGTCGACGACCCCTTGCAGCAGCATCGCCGCCAGCCGGGGCTGCGCGTGCCCCATCTCCCCCAGCGCCTCGACGATCATCGCGACCAGACCGCCGTGTGCCGCCCGGATCTTCTCCCTGGCCCCGGCGTCCAGTTCGCTCGCCGAGATCGCCACCACGGCCCGGTGCCGCCGGTCGCCGACGAGGTCGAGCTGCTTGCGCACATACGCCTCGACCTTGGCCTCCGGCCCGTCGACCGCGGCCATCGCCGCCTCCACCTCCGCCGCCCAGAGGGGGAAGTCGACCGCGCACAGCTCCTCGACGACCGCCGCACGCGACCGGAAGTACTCGTACACGGACGACCGGGCCAGCCCCGTGCGCTCCGCGAGGGCCGGGAAGGTCAGCGCCTCCGTCCCGCCCTCGGACAGCAGGGAGCGTGCCGCGTCCAGCAGGGCGGCACGCTGCATCGACCGGTGCTCGGCCACGGAGGCCGCTCGAATCCTTGGCACGCCGTCCACTTTACGGACGCGCCGCCGCGGGCGGGAGGCGCTCCCTCCCCACACGGCTGCCGTGCCGCGCCCGCGGGCGGGTCAGCGTCCGAATCCGGCCAGCTTCGCCCGCAGCTGCAGCACCGACTTGGTGTGGATCTGGCTCACCCGGCTCTCGGTCACGCCCAGCACGTTTCCGATCTCGGCGAGGGTGAGCCCTTCGTAGTAGTACAGCGTGACCACGGTCTTCTCCCGGTCGGGCAGCGTGTTGATGGCCCGCGCCAGCCACTGCCGCAGCTCCCGGTCCTCGGCCACCTCCACCGGGTTGTCGGCGGCGGTGTCCTCCAGGGTGTCCATCAGGCTCAGCCGGCCGCCGCCCTCGCCCCCGACGTGCAGCAACTCCTCCAGCGCCACCACGTTGGCCAGCGACAACTGGCTGAACACGGTGTGGAGTTCCTCGACGGCGATGCCCATCTCGGCGGCCACCTCGCCCTCCGTCGGGGTCCGCCGCAGCCGCGCCTCCAGCGTGGCGTAGGCCCGCTCGACGTTCCGCGCCTTCTGCCGCACGGAGCGCGGGATCCAGTCCAGCGCCCGCAGTTCGTCGATCATCGCGCCCCGGATGCGCGTGATCGCGTACGTCTCGAACTTGATCTCGCGGTCGATGTCGAATTTCTCGATCGCGTCGATCAGCCCGAACACCCCGGAGGAGACGAAATCCGCCTGCTCGACATTGGGCGGCAGCCCGACGCTGACCCGGCCCGCCACGTATTTCACGAGGGGCGAGTAGTGCAGGATCAGCTGCTCCCGCAGCCGCTCGTCCCCTGTCGCCTTGTACGACCGCCACAGCTCGTCGAGCGTCGAGGGGGCGGGCGGCCGCACGCTGCCACCGTCCCGGGCGGCTGGGGGGATCGCCGCCCGGTCGGACCCGGAGGTGTGCTGGGGCATTCGTCGCCTTGTGCCGTTCTGCCGTGAAGTGAGGTGCCTCGGTGACCTGTCGTCCCGGGCCCGCTTGCCGATCCGTGTGGGAGGGTTCTCGTGAGCGTAGCGTGACTGAGGCGTCGCGGTGCGCGAAGGGCGGAGGGGGAATTGTACGCCGATACGTTCCGCGGGACACCGCACCGGAGGCATGATGATCGCTCTGCGTGATCACACACCTGCCTCAACTGCGGTGATTCCCAAGGCTCTCGGTGTTCCCTCGGACGGCCGAACACGCTCGGTCAGCATGGCGGCCGACCGGCTCGACTGGACATCACGGCCTGGCGTGTCAACCTCCAGCCGTCGACGTGTCGTTCGACGTAACCGAGTGCTCGAAGCTCGTACAGTCTCGCGATCGCGTCGTCCTCCGTCGTCCGGGCGCCCCTCGCGATCTCGGACGGCGCCGCCGTCCGGCGCGCCGGCAGGGCGGCCAGGACCTGACGGGCGGGCACGGGCAGCAGGTCGGCGGGGAGCACCGGGCCGCGTCGCTCCGGGGCCAGCTCGCCCATCGCCCCGACCAGCTCGACGACGTCCGCGGCGTCGGTGACGAGGGTGGCGCCCCCGCGCAGCAGTTCGTGCACGCCCGCGGAGAGCCCGCTGGTGGCCGGGCCGGGCACGCCCATGGTGTGCCGGCCCAGGCGCTGGGCCGCCCGTGCCGTGGCCAGCGAGCCGCTGCGGTGCGCGGCCTCGACGACCACGGTGCCGCGGGTGAGCGCGGCGATCACCCGGTTGCGCAGGACGAACCTGCTCGGGGTCGGATGCTCACCCGGCGGCAGCTCCCCCACCACCAGCCCCTGGTCCGCGATCCTGCCGATCAGCCCGGCGTGTCCGCGTGGGTAGGGCCGGTCGACGCCGCAGGCGAGTACGGCGACGGTGGCGCCTCCCGCGCCGAGGGCCCCTCGGTGGGCGGCTCCGTCGACTCCGTAGGCGCCGCCGGAGACCACGACCCAGCCCCGTTCGGCGAGGCCGGCGGCGAGCGTGGCCGCCATGTGGGTGCCGTAGGCGGTACAGGCGCGGGCGCCGACGACGGCCACCGACCGCAGCGCCCACATCCGCAGGTCGGGCCGTCCGCGCACCCACAGCCCCAGGGGCCGGGCGTCCCCGAGGTCGTCGAGCTGTCCCGGCCATTCGACGGTGCCGGGACACACGAACCGCACGCCCGCCGCCCGGGCGGCGGCCAGGTCGCCGCCCGGATCGGCCCGCTCGGCCCGCGCCCGCAGCCCCGCCCAGCGCTTCGCGCTCACGCCCGGCAGGGCCGCCCCGTCCGCTCGCAACCGCCGGGCCACCTCCCGCACGCCGCGCTCCCGCACCCACCGCCCGCCGGTCTCGTCACCGGGCTCGAGGACCCGGGTGAGGAAGACGCGGTCGAGCAGCTCGGGGTCCACGCCGCCCCCGGCGGTCACGCCGGTGCCCCGATGGCCATGGGCACGCCTCGGGGCACGCCGGTCCGCAGCTGGAGCGCCAGGGCCACGTCCATGGCACCGGGCCGGTCGTGGCCGGCCAGGTCGGCGACGGTCCAGGCGACGCGGAGCACCCGGTCGAGGCCGCGGGCGGTCAGGACGCCCCGCTCCAGGCTCCGCTCCGCCTCGTCCATCGCCCCCGGCGCGGCCGGCCAGCGGTGGCGCAGCTCGCGCCCGGGGACCTCGCTGTTGCTGCGCCAGGGCGTGCCGGCCAGGCGTGCGCCGGCCCGTTCCCGGGCCGCCCGGACGCGTGCGGCGACGGTCGCGGTGGATTCGCCGGAGGTGCCGCGCGCCGCCAGTTCGGTGCGGGTGACGCGGTCGACCTCGACGCGCAGGTCGACCCGGTCCAGCAGCGGGCCGGAGAGCCTGGCCTGGTAGCGGCGGATCGCCGAGGGCGGGCACTCGCACAGGGTGTCCGTCCGCGAGAAGCGCCCGCAGGGGCAGGGGTTGGCGGCGAGCACCATGAGGAACTTCGCGGGGAACCGCACGACGCCCGCGCTGCGCGCGATGACGACGTGCCCGGCCTCCAGGGGCTGCCGCAGTGCGTCCAGGGCGTGGCTGCTGAACTCCGGCGTTTCATCCAAAAACAGAATGCCTCGGTGAGCGAGGGACACGGCACCGGGCCGGGCGACTCCGGGGCCGCCGCCGACCAGTGCCTGCATCGTGGCCGAGTGGTGCGGGGCGCAGTACGGGGCCGCGTCGATCAGCGGTTTGCCCGGCGGCAGCAGGCCCGCGACCGAGTGCACCGCCGTGACCTCCAGCGACTCCTCCCGGCCGAGCGGGGGCAGGAGCGCGGGGAGCCGCTCGGCGAGCATCGTCTTCCCGGCGCCCGGGGGGCCCTCCAGGAAGAGGTGGTGCCCGCCGGCCGCGGCGACCTCCACCGCCGTGCGCGCCGAGGTCTGGCCGACGACGTCGGCGAGGTCGTGGCCGTGGTCGGACTGCGCCGCTCCGACGAGGTGGATGCCCGCGCCGGGCACGCGCAGGCCGGCCGCCAGGGGATCGGGGCGGCCCCGTTCGCCCGGCTCCTCGTCGGGCACGGGCTCGTCCGCGAGGACGGCGATCAGCTGGCGGAGGGTGCGCACCCCCAGCACCGACACCCCGGGCACCAAGGACGCCTCCGCGGCGGCACACTCCGGCACGACCACCTGTTCGAAACCGGCGTCCGCCGCGGCCAGCACCGCCGGCAGGATGCCCCGGACCGGCCTGACCCGCCCGTCCAGGCCCAGCTCGCCGATCATCACGATGTCGGTGAGCACGCGGGGGTCGATCCGCTCGGCGGCGCCGAGGACGGCGCAGGCGACGGCGATGTCGAAGCCGCTGCCCGCCTTGGGCACCGACGCCGGGCTGAGGCCCACCGTGAGCTTCTTCTGGGGCCATTCGGCCCCGGAATTGACCACGGCGGCCCGCACCCGGTCCCGGCTCTCCGACAGGCTCTTGTCGGGCAGTCCCACCAGCGTGAACGCCGCGACGCCCGGTTCGAGGTCGGCCTGGACCTCGACGACCACGCCCTCGACCCCGATCAGGGCCACCGAGCACGTCCGCGCGAACCCCATCACGCCACCCCCCGCACGTGCTCGACGACCGGGGCTCCGCGCTCCGGCAGCACCACGCCGATCAGGTCGATCCGGGCGCCGCCGGGCGGCGCTCCGCCATGGGTCTGGATCCAGCGCTCGGCGAGCCGCCGCAGCCGCTCGGCCTTCACCGGGGTCACGGCGGCCATCGGATGCTCGAAGCGGCCGCCTCGGCGGGTCTTCACCTCACAGAAGACCAGGACGTCCCCGTCCCGGGCCACGATGTCGATCTCGCCGGCCCGGCCGCAGCGCCAGTTGCGCTCCAGGACCGTCATCCCGGCCTCGGACAGCCGCCGTGCGGCCAGGTCCTCGCCGTACCTGCCCAGCGCTCCTCGTGCGTTCATCTCGGCACCACCTCCGGTGCCTACGATGCGGGCGGGGCGACGAGCTGTCGGATCTCGGTGGACGGCCCGGCGGTTGTGGAGAACTCGCTCACCCCCACGGGTGACGGGCCGCCCGGTGTCACCCGCTCGGCAGCTCCAAGTCGCTCTTGTTGAGCTCCTCGATGTTCACGTCCTTGAACGTCAGTACACGTACCTGCTTCACGAACCGCGCCGGCCGGTACATGTCCCACACCCACGCGTCCGCCATGGTGACCTCAAAGAACACCTCGCCCTGGACCGAGTGGACCTGCATCTCGTAATCGTTGGTCAGATAGAAACGCCGCTCGGTCTCGATCACGTATTTGAACAGACCGACGACATCGCGGTACTCCCGGTAGAGCTTGAGCTCCATCTCGGTCTCGTACTTCTCGAGGTCCTCGGCGCTCATGGCATGTTCCCCTTCAGCCGTGCGATCCCACCATTGTGCGCCAGTCCCGTGAGCCCCTAGACGATTTCCGGGTCAAGGGTCACGGGCCGGGCCGGGGGACCTTCGTCGAGCAGCGTGCGCAGCAGCTCGGCAAGTCTGTTCGGATACACCGTCTCATGTGCCCGGGCCAGTTCCCGGTACGTCCACCAGCGCGTTCCCGCGACGCTGCGCCGTTCCAGCTCGGTCAGGCCCGCGGCCGCGGTCGCCGTCTGGGCCGTACGGGCCAGGTAGTACCACTCGTCCTGGTTCCAGCGGCGGCCCGCGAAGGGGAAGGAGCACCGGCGCCGCCACAGCACCGGGCCGAGCTCGACCTCGGTGATTCCGGTCTCCTCGGCCAGTTCCCGCAGGGCCGCCTGTTCCCGGGTCTCGTCGCCCTCCACGCCGCCGCCGGGCGTGAACCACCAGTCGTCGGCCGGATCGTCCGGCTCGTGACCGTGCAGCAGCAGGATGCGGTCCCGCGGGTCGAGCAGCACCACCCGGGCGACCCTGCGCAGCCCGCCCTCGCACGCGCCCCACCCCGCCCGCGTCGCCTCAGCGGGCACCGGTCGCCTCCGTCCCGGGCCGGGCGCGCGAGGCGGCGGCCCGCTGGGCGAGCGGTCCGTAGGCCGCGCCGCCGAAGATCAGCACCACGCCGGCGACCACCAGCGCCAGGACCGTCCGGATCGGGCCGGGCGAGGAGAGGGGGCCGAGCACCTCGAAGCCGGTCGCGGGCCGGAGCATGCCGTCCATGGGCCAGGCGACGGCGTCGACCCGCGCCTCGACGGCGTCGCTCGCGACGGTGCCGCGGGCCGTCTCGGTCAGGTGGGCGGTGGAGTCCAGGGAGGTGCCGCGCTCGTCACCGAGCAGGAACAGCCGTCCCCTCGGGACGGTCACGGCCGGGAAGGAGCCGTCCTCGGCCGCGGTTCCCTCGGGCAGGTAGGGCTCGTCGATCTTCTTTCCGTCGACCGTCAGCCTGCCGTCCCGGCAGCAGGCGACGGTGTCGCCGCCGACGGCGACCACACGCTTGACCACGGGGGCGTCGGCCCAGGTGGCGTCCCTGAAGACGACGACGTCACCGCGGCGGACGTCCTCCCCTCCGATGCGCTGCGCCAGGACCCGGTCACCGGCGTCGATGGTCGGCGACATCGAACCGGTCGGCACGGTGTACGGCCGGTAGACCACCGCTCCCCAGGCGAAGCCGCCGAGGAACAGCACCAGACCCAGCGCCACGGCCAGCCCGGACAACCGCTGCCCGGCCCTGCTGCCCGCCGGGCCCGTGGTGGCACCACCGCCGCGCGGTGCCGTGCGTGTCATGCTCTCGCCGCCCATGGATCCGCACCCTACCCGGCGGTACCCGGCAGGTCAGCCCTTCCCGGTGATCGGGGCTCGCCAGCGTACGGCCCGCCCTGCCCGGAGGGTCTCCGGGCAGGCCCTCAACGGGTCCCGGCAGGGGCGGTCCGCCGGCGGCGCCACAGCGCGACCGGTACGACGCCGGCGAGGGCGAGGCCCTGCGGCGCGACCGACAGGGCGCCGGCCATCGCGGGCGCGGCGTTCAGGCCGGGCTGGTCGAAGGTGTCCGGCACCGGCAGGGTGGACCAGCGGTTGACCGGCCAGGCGATCACGATGGCGCGGCCGACGACCTCGTCCACCGGAACCATGCCGTTGTGCCTGTCGGACCGGTTGTAGCGGGAGTCACGCGAGTTCTGGCGGTGGTCGCCCATGACCCAGATGTATCCCTTGGGGACCTCGACCTTGAACTGGCCGCCGTTGTCGTCGACGCTGCAGGACGTGTTGCCGGGGTAGACGAAGTCCTGGTCGTCCAGTGCCTTGCCGTTGACCCTGACCGGGCCGGCGCCCTTGCACTCGACCGTGTCGCCGCCGACGCCGATCACTCGCTTGATCAGGTCCTTCTCCTCGACGGACGGCATCAGGCCGATCCAGCTGAGGAAGCTCTGCAGGGGGTTGGGGTCGGCGGTCGGCTCGCCCGCCAGCCAGTCGTCGGGGTCGTGGAAGACCACGACCTCGCCGCGCTCGGGTTCGGAACCGAACCAGGGGGTGAGCTTGTCGACCAGGACCCGGTCGCCCTGCTGGAGGGTGTTCTGCATCGAGTCGGAGGGGATCGAGAACGCCTGCACCAGGAACGTCTTGATCAGCAGCGCCAGCACGAGCGCGACGCCGATCAGGATCGGCAGCTCCTTCCAGAAGGAACGCTGTTGCCTGGCCCCTTCGGGGGGCCGCGCTCCGCCCGGCCCCCGGTCCTCGTTTCCGCCGGTCTGTTCGCCCGTCACCCTGCCGTCCTCAGTCGTCGTCCCGGAGCCGCTCCCGGAGGTCGCGGTGGTGTCCGCGGCCGGGCCGGCCGCTTCCACCGGACGTCCGCGATGCTCCTCGCCGTCGTGTCCGGACCGTGCGCCGACCGCCGTATCCCCCACGCCAACTCCTCACTCTCTGCCGCCGCCTGCCCCATGCGCGGCGCAGGCCCACCACTCCCATAACGAGCGGGAGTTCCGCAGGGCTCGGGAGCTGGATCGTTCCGTTCGGATCGTCGGGGGCAACCCTATGCGACAGGCGTGGCGCGGCGGTCGACCCCGAGGCCGCGTCGGACACGGCCGCGTACGTCTCCGGCTCCCCCAGGGTGCTCCAGTGGCCGAACGGCCAGGCGATGACCACGGCCCGCCCGACCACTTGGTCCTCGGAGACCGTACCGCCGTACTCGCGGTCCTGGTGGGCGCGGGAGTCGGCCGAGTTGGACCGGTGGTCGCCCATCACCCACAACCGCCCCTCGGGGACCGTGACGTCGAACCGGATGGTGGAGGGGACGTCTCCGGGGTGGAGGTAACCCTCGTCCAGGGGGACGCCGTTGACGGTGATCCGCCCTTGCGCGTCGCAGCACCGGACACGGTCGCCGCCCACGCCGACCACCCGCTTGATGAGGTCCTTCTCGTCGTCGGAGGGCAGCAGGCCGATGGAGGTGAGGCCTTCCTTGACCTGCTTGACGACGGCCGGGGCGTCCTTCTGCGCGGTCTGCCCGCCCTGGAGCCAGCCGCCGGGGTCGCGGAAGACGACGACGTCCCCGCGCCGCGGTTCGGAACCGAACCAGGGGGTGAGCTTGTCTACCAGGACCCGGTCCCCGATCCGGATGGTCTGCTCCATGGAGCCCGAGGGGATCACGAAGGCCTGGACGAGGAAGGTCTTCAGCACCAGGGCGATGAGGACGGCGACGCCGACGAGGAGGGGCACCTCCTTCACCGCGCTGCGTCTGCGGCGCCGTTTGACCTTGCGCTGGAGCCTGCGCCGCTCGGCGCGGGTCCGGCCGCCGGGCCGCCTGCCGGCGGGCGGCGGGTCGCCCGCCGGGCCGCCGGAGGCGTCACGCCGGGGTCTGCCGCGGTTACCCATGGCCGCCCGCCCCCTCCCGCCCGGCGGGCACGCGCGCGTAGCCACCGGGACGGTCCAGGTGGGTGGCGTGGCCGAGGGGCCAGACGATCCAGTCGGCGCGGCCGATCACCTCGTCCACGGGGATCATGCCGCCGCCCGGCGACCCCAGGTGGTCCCGGGAGTCGCTGGAGTCGCTGCGGTGGTCACCGAGGACGAACAGCCTGCCGTCGGGCACGACGACGTCGAAGCGGACCGTGGAGGGGCTGTCCCCGGGGTACAGGAACTCCGACTCGTCGACCGGCTGTCCGTTCACCTCGATCCTCCCCTCGCCGTCGCAGCAGACCACGCGGTCCCCGCCCACCCCGACAACGCGTTTGATGTAGTCGCCGCGCCCGAAGTACCCGGTCCCGTCGAACACGACGACGTCGCCCCGCCCCGGCCGGTCCCCGAAACGGTAGGCCAGCTTGTTGACGAGCACGCGGTCGCCGATCCGCAGCCCGCGCTCCATGGATCCGCTGGGGATCCGGAACGGCTGCAGGACGTAGGTGAAGACCAGCAGCAGGCAGAGCAGCAGGACCAGCAGGGTCACGGTGATCCAGCCGCCGGGGACCCATTCCGTGACGCGGTCCGTCAACGCGAAACGCGACCGTCCCCCCCGCTCCTCCGGTTCCGAGGGGTCCTCGGCGTCGGAAGGGCGGGGGGAGCGGTCGCGCTCCGTCGGCTGTGCTTCGGTGTCCATCGGGGCCCGATGCTATCCGGCCCCGCTGTGAACCCCCGAGCGCGCTCAGCTCTCGCGCTTCTCCTTGATCTTCGCCGCCTTGCCGCGCAGCTCGCGCAGGTAGTACAGCTTGGCGCGACGCACGTCACCGCGGGTGACGAGCTCGATCTTCTCCACGATCGGGGTGTGCACCGGGAAGGTGCGCTCGACGCCGACGGAGAAGGAGACCTTGCGGACCGTGAAGGTCTCGCGCACGCCGGAACCCTGGCGGCGGATGACTACGCCCTTGAACTGCTGCACACGGGAGCGGTTGCCCTCGATGACGCGGACGTGGACGTTGACGGTGTCACCCGGGCGGAAGTCCGGGATGTCGCTGCGCAGCGACGCGGCGTCGACGGAGTCGAGCAGGTGAGACATTTCGTCTGCTTTCTTCGCTGATGCCACAGGTCATCAACGGGACTAGGTGGTTCGGATCGGGGCCGTGCGGGTCGGAGCGGGCGTCGTCTCCCCCTGTGGCAGGGGCGCACGCCGGACGGACGCACAGCAGCGGCCTATTCTTCCACGCCCGGAGTCCTGCGCCAAAATCGCCCGTACGGCTCCCCCGCCGGGTCCGGTTCCCAGCCCAGGATGGAGAGCATCTCGCGGTCCTTCTTGTCGAAGGTCTTCGGGTCGCAGCGCTCGATCAGGTCGGGCCGGTGGGCCGTGGTGCGCTTGAGGGCCTCGTCGCGGCGCCAGCGGGCGATCCTCCCGTGGTGGCCGCTGAGCAGCACCTCGGGGATGTCCCGGCCGCGCCACAGGGGCGGCTTGGTGTAGACGGGTCCCTCGAGGAGGTTGGCCATGGCGCCGGGGGCGAAGGAGTCGTCGCGGTGGGACTCGGCGTTGCCCAGGACGCCCGGCAGCAGCCGCGCCACCGCCTCGGTGACGACGAGGACGGCCGCCTCGCCGCCGGCGAGGACGTAGTCGCCGATGGAGACCTCGTAGACGGGCATGCGGGTGGCGTACTCGTCGACGACGCGCCGGTCGATGCCCTCGTAGCGGGCAGGCGTGAAGATCAGCCAGGGGCGCTCGGAGAGGTGGACGGCGAGTTCCTGGGTGAAGGGACGGCCGCTGGGGGTGGGCACGACGAGGGCGGGTTCGGCCGCGCCCGTCTCGTAACCGTCGGCCAGGACGGTGTCCAGCGCGTCGCCCCACGGCCCGGTCTTCATCACCATTCCGGGGCCGCCGCCGTAAGGGGTGTCGTCGACGGTGTTGTGCCGGTCGTACGTCCACGCGCGCAGGTCGTGGACGTGCACGTTCAACTGCCCGCGCGCGCGGGCCTTGCCGACGAGGGAGACGTTCAGCGGTTCCAGGTACTCGGGGAAGATCGTGACGACGTCGAGCCTCATGCGTTCTCGTCCCTCGACGAGGCGATCTCGGCCCGGTCGTCGATGAGGCCCGGCGGCGGGGTGATGACGGCCCGCTGTTCCTCGAGGTCGATCTCGGTGACGATCTCCGCCACGAACGGCACGAAGACCTCGCTGCCGTCGGGGCGCTCCACCACGAACAGGTCCTGGGAGGGCAGGTGGGAGATCTCGGTGATCCGGCCGACCTCCGTCCCGTCCTCGGTGACGACGTCGAGGTCGATCAGCTGGTGGTCGTAGTACTCGTCCTCCTCCTCGGGCAGTTCCTCGGGGTCCACCTCGGCGATCAGGAGGGTGTTGCGCAGGGCCTCGGCGGCGTTGCGGTCGCGCACGCCCTCGAAGCGCAGCAGGAGGCGGCCGCTGTGGACGCGGCCCGTCTCGATGGTCAGCGGCCCGGCCGAGGCGGGGTCGGTGGCCAGGACGGCGCCGGGGGCGAGCCGCAGTTCCGGCTCGTCGGTACGGACCTCGACGGTGACCTCGCCCTTGATGCCGTGGGCGCGGCCGATGCGAGCGACTACCAGCTGCACTTGTGTGAATCTCCTGTCATACGACTACGGGCCGGGGACGGCCCTGTGGCCCTCCCCGGCCCGAGCCGGTTGCGATAAGCGTCAGCGGACGTTGTCCGCGTCGACCAGGTCGACGCGGACGCCGCGGCCGCCGATGGCGCCCACGACGGTGCGCAGAGCGCGTGCGGTGCGGCCGTTGCGGCCGATCACCTTTCCGAGGTCGTCCGGGTGGACCCGGACCTCGAGCACACGTCCACGGCGCAGGTTGCGCGAGGCGACCTGCACATCGTCAGGGTTGTCGACGATGCCCCTCACGAGGTGCTCGAGAGCCTCCTCGAGCATGCTCAGGCCTCGGTCGACTCAGCCGAAGAAGACTCGGTCGCAGCCTCGTCCTTCTTCTCGGCCTTCTTCTTCGGGGTGATGGCCTCGCCCTTGCCCTCGTCCTCGCCGCCGATCGCCTCGAACGACGGGCGCGCCGGCTTCTCGGCCGGCTGCAGCAGCGGAGCCGGGGCGGGCTCGCCCTTGAACTTCTGCCAGTCGCCGGTCTTCTTCAGGATGGCGAGCACGGGCTCGGTGGGCTGGGCGCCGACGGAGAGCCAGTACGCCACGCGCTCGCTGTCGACCTCCATCACCGACGGGTTGTACGTCGGGTGGTACTTGCCGATCTCCTCGATGGCCCGGCCGTCACGGCGGGTACGGGAGTCGGCGACGACGATGCGGTAGTGAGGCGAACGGATCTTGCCCAGACGCTTCAGCTTGATCTTGACTGCCACGGGAGTGGGTTCTCCTGGAATTGACGTGGTTGGGCACGGCGAGAGAGCCGCGTGGGGTTGCGGTACCCGAGTGCCCGATGGACGCGTCAGCCGGAGGAGAGAGGGGTCCTATGCGGCTGTCGAGTACAGCTAGCCATTCTGCCACACCTGGCGGACCGCCTCCGGCCCGGGGGCACCGGACCGGAGGCACGGACGCGGCCGCCGCGCGCAGCTCCGCCCTCAGCCCGCCGCCGCGCCCACGACCTCCGGGATCCGGAACGGCTTCCCGCAGCCGCCGCACACGATCGGGGCCTGGGCCAGCACGGACGGGACGACCCGTACGTTGCGGCCGCAGTCACAGACCGCCTTCACGCGCACGCCGCCGCCGGAGGAGCCGTGGCGGGCGGCCGGGCCGCGGAAGGTGCGGGCGGAGTCGGCCGCGGTCGCCGCGGAGTGGGCCTTCAGGGCGCGCTGGAGGCGCTCGATGGTCGGACGGTAGCGGCGCTTCGCCTCGGGGGTGAGCGTGACCAGCGAGAAACCGCTGCTCGGGTGCGGCTCCTCGGGGTGGTCCAGGCCCAGCTCCTCGGCGATCGCGAGGAATCTGCGGTTGTGGTACCGGCCGGCGCGGGAGGTGTCGCGTACGCCGCGCGCCGCGGCGATGCCGTGGACTGCCTCATGGAGCAGTCGTTCGAAGGAGAGCGTGTGCCCGCAGGCGGACGACGACTCTCCGATCAGGGACTCGGGCGCGGCAAGATCGGGCAGCTCGGGGTGGTGCCGCTGAATGTCGGCCCACGCCTGCGCCAGCTCTGCGGCGAGAACAGGTGGTGTCGTGCTCACGTAACGGCAACGAGCCTGGGTACCGCTGTGTTCCTATTCCGGGGCATCTCAAATATTTTGCTCGTACCCGTCAGTTGCCACCGATGCGCGCCGACGAGGGCGGGTGCGCCGATCTGCGGAGAAGCCGCACAGCTCGTACCAAGGTGGTGCGTAGCCCGCCGTACGCGCCCGCGTGCAGCGCGTGTCCACGCGCCGGGACGTGCGCGATGCGCCGGCGCGCAAGGAGCGTTTCGGTCGCGTGTGCGCCGGAGGACACCGTCCCGGCTGACGCGCGCGCCGACGGCGACGTTACCGGGCGGGGCGTCGGCGTCCGGCACCGGCCCGCCCCCGACGGCCGGACGCCGTGCGGTCACCGCGGGCCCGGCCGGCCGTCGCCCGCGGCCCGCTGCCGGTCGGCCGGGTTCGCGGACCTTGGCCGGAACCGCCTCGCCGCCCCTCACGGCGGGACCGGGGACGTCGGCCGCGAAACCGGCGCACGCGTCCCGCCGGAGGCGCCCACCGCCTCGACGCGGGCGTCCGTTTCCCGCCGCGTTCGCTCCCCCGGCCCGCACCCGTACGGCCGGATCGCCGTGGTGCCGCGTGCCGGGCCGCCGCCGGCCGGTCCGGCCCCGGCGTCCGGTTGCCGGCGCCGGCGCGGGGGGTGGTCGGTCCTGGGCGCGGGAACGGGCGCCCCGGCCGGAGCGCGCCGGCGCGGGCCCAGGTTGCGGGAAGGTGAAATCTCGCCACGCACCCGCCGATTACGCAAACCGGCCCCCTCGACCACTGGACGTGACGGCGAGCCCGGAGTTTCCTGGCATACGGGGAGTGCGGGCGCACTGCACGGGGGCCACCGACAACAGGGCACAGCGGCAACTTGCGAGAACTCTCGGCGATTGGGGCGCTTTCCTATGACACCTACGCTCGTGCGGCGGCACCCATCTCACGCGGGGGTGGCGCCCGGCGTGGACCTGCGGGCACGCGCGCGTGACTGGTCCGAGATCCAGGAGCGGATGCTCGTACCGCTCTACGAGGCCGTCTACGAGCGACTGGACGTGGGAGCCGGCACCCGGCTGCTGGGGCTGGGCTGCGGTTCCGGACTGGCGCTGCTGCTGGCCGCCTCCCGGGGCGCCGCGGTCACCGGCGTCGACTCCCGCGCACCGGAACGGCTGGCCCTCGCCCGGGAGCGGCTGCTGCCCGGGACGGCGGGGACGGAGCACACGCGCGCGCGTGCGGACACCCGGATCGTCCAGGGCTCGCCCCGGGACGTGGACGACCCGGACGACGCCGGCCGTACCGCGTACACCCTGGTGACCGCCTTCGAGCCCATCGGGTGCCTGGCCGGCGACTCGGAGGGGCTGGGAGAACTGCTCGCGCAGGCGACGCCGCTCGCCGAGCGGGGGGCGCCGGTGGTGCTGGCCGGCTGGGGTCCGCCGGAGCGCTGCACCACATCGTCCGTGCTACGGGTGGCCACCAAGCTGGCCGATCCGCTGCGCAGCGCGCGCAGCTGGCGGCCGGCGCTGCGCGACGACCTGGAGGAGGTCGCCCAGCGCGCGGGCCTCAGGCCGGACGGCTCGGGACGGGTGGCCTGCCCCTTCGGGTACGCCGACGTCGCCAGCGCGGTGCGGGGCCTGCTGTCGACGGGGCTGTTCGACGCGGCGGTCACCGCGACCGACCAGGAGCAGGTGGACAAGGAGCTGGCGGAGGCGCTGCACGCGTACCGGCGCGAGGACGGGACGGTGTGGATGCCGAACGTGTTCCGGTACCTGATCGCCCGCGTGCCGTGACGAACGCCGGGACGCGGCGCGGGACCGTCAGGTCCCCGGAGCGTCCTTGCGCAGGCGCGTGATCCCGGCGATCCGGTAGGCCTCCGCCTCGTCCAGCGTCTCGTTCGCGAGCAGCGCCCGGGCCAGCGCGTCCAGCTGCCCGCGGTGGTCGCGCAGCTTGCGGCAGGCCTCCTCGTAGCACTCGTCGACGATCCGCCGCATCTCGCCGTCGATCGCGTCGAGGGTCTGCGGGGCGGCGGCGAGCCCGTAGGTCTGCTGGGCGTCGTTCGGGAGGGCGGAGAGGCGGCCGACGCGTTCGCTCATGCCCCAGCGGGCGACCATGCCGCGGACGATCCGGGTGACCTGTTCCAGGTCGTTCTCGGAGCCTGTGGTGACGACGCCGTAGACGACGTGCTCGGCCGCCATGCCGCCGAGCGCCCCGATGACGCGTCCGCGCAGGTACTCCTCGGTGTACGCGTACTTGTCCGAGTCCGGCGTCGACAGGGTCACGCCGAGCGCGCGCCCGCGCGGGACGATGGTGATCTTGCGGACGGGGTCGGCGCCCGGCTGGAGCATGCCGAGCAGGGCGTGGCCGCTCTCGTGGTAGGCGGTGCGCCGGCGTTCCTCCTCGGGCATGACCAGCGCGCGTTCGGCGCCCAGCTGGACCTTCTCCAAGGCGTCGGACAGCTCCGCCTGCGTCACGTGCCGCTGCTTGCGCTTGACGGCGAGGAGGGCGGCCTCGTTGGCGAGGTTGGCGAGCTCGGCGCCGGTCATGCCGGGGGTGGTGCGGGCGACCTGTGCGAGGTCGACGTCGGGGGCGAGCGGGATGTCACGGGTGTGGATGCGCAGGATCGCCTCCCGGCCGCCCCGGTCCGGCGGGGAGACGCTGACGACCCGGTCGAAGCGGCCGGGGCGGGTCAGGGCGGGGTCGAGGATGTCGGCGCGGTTGGTGGCGGCGATGACGATGACGCCCTCGGCGCCGGAGAAGCCGTCCATCTCGGTGAGGATCTGGTTCAGCGTCTGCTCGCGCTCGTCGTGGCCGCCCATGCCGGAGCCGCCGCCGCGGGCCCGGCCGATGGTGTCGATCTCGTCGATGAAGATGATCGACGGCGCCACCTTGCGCGCTTCCGCGAACAGCTCCCGCACCCGGGAGGCCCCGACGCCCACGATCATCTCGATGAACTCGGAGGCGGACGCCGAGAAGAACGGCACCTCCGCCTCACCGGCCACCGCGCGCGCCAGGAGGGTCTTGCCGGTACCGGGCGGGCCGGACAGCAGGACGCCACGGGGCATCTTGGCTCCCATGCGGCGGTAGGCGTCGGGGTTCCTCAGGAAGTCGACGACGTCGTTGAGCTCGCCCTCCACCTCGTCGATGCCGGCCACGTCCGCGAACGTGGTGCGCCCGCGGCCCGGCTCCAGCTCCACCGGTTTGGGCGGCGCCTTGCGGCCGAGCATGCCGCCGGCGCCCCCCATCGCCCCGCGCATCCGCCGGGCGATGACGATCCACAGGACGACCAGCAGCAGCATCGGCGCCAGCGAGATCAGCAGGTTGGCGAGGAAGCCGCGCTGCTGCACGACCGGTTCGGCGGTGACGGTGACGCGGTGCCGGGTCAGGTCCTCCCAGAGCCGGTCGTCGGCGAAGGCCGGGCGCTGGGTCCGGAACATGGTGTAGGTGCCGTCGCCATCGGGATCGTCCCGGGCCTTCCTGAGCTGGCCCTGGATGGCGTCGCCCTTGCTGTAGATCTTGCTGACGTTGCCGGCGTCGACCTGCCTGCTGAACTCGGTGTAGGAGATCGTCGGCTCGTCGCCCCCGTCGAGGAAGGACAGCACGAGGTTGGTGACGAGGTAGACGACCAGCGCGGCGGCGACCAGGCTCCACCAGCCGCGGCGCACGCGCCGCCCGCCGGGCGGCGGCTTCTGCGGCTCCTCGGGCGTGCCCTCGGTCCGCCAGGGCGGTTCCGGGGCGTTGCGCGGCGGGGAGGTGTCGGCCATATCCGGACGCTACGACAGGAACGCCGCGCGGGCACGCGTGGATACGTCATACGGCACCGGGGGCGCCCCGATGCGAGGGGTGCCCCCGGTGCCGTACGCGCGGGCCGGTCCGTCAGCCCATGAACTTCTTGAACTCGTCCGGCAGCTCGAAGTCCTGGGGGCCCTGCTGGGGCAGCCCGAGGGCACCGCCGTTCTGCGCGGCGGCGGCGCGGCGGGCGGCGGCCTCCTGCTCCTGCTGCTTGCGCTTCATCGGGTTCCCGGAGCGCTGCTTGCCCTTGGCCTTCTTCTGCTGCTTCTTCGCCCGGCCGGGCCCGCCCCCCATGCCCGGAATGCCGGGCATACCAGGCATGCCGGGCATTCCACCCTGGGCCATGCGGGACATCATCTTGCGGGCCTCGAAGAACCGCTCGACCAGGTTCTTCACCGCGCTGACCTCGACGCCGGAGCCCTTGGCGATGCGGGCGCGGCGCGAGCCGTTGATGATCGTCGGGTCCTGGCGCTCGGCCGGGGTCATCGACTTGATGATGGCGGCCGTGCGGTCGACGTCCCGCTCGTCGATGTTGTTGATCTGGTCCTTGATCTGGCCCATGCCGGGGAGCATGCCGAGCAGCTTGCTGATGCTGCCCATCTTCCGGACCTGCTCCATCTGGGCCAGGAAGTCGTCCAGGGTGAAGTCCTGGCCCTTCTTGGACGCCAGCTTGGAGGCCATCTTGGCGGCCTCTTCCTGGCTGAACGTCTTCTCCGCCTGCTCGATCAGGGTGAGCAGGTCACCCATGTCGAGGATGCGGGAGGCCATGCGGTCCGGGTGGAAGGCGTCGAAGTCGTCGAGCTTCTCGCCGTTCGACGCGAACATGATCGGCTTGCCGGTGATCTGCCGGATCGACAGGGCGGCGCCACCGCGGGCGTCGCCGTCGAGCTTGGAGAGCACCACGCCGTCGAAGCCGACGCCGTCGCGGAAGGCCTCGGCGGTGTTGACCGCGTCCTGGCCGATCATCGCGTCGACGACGAAGAGGATCTCGTCCGGCCGGACCGCGTCCCGGATCTCCGCGGCCTGCTGCATCATCTCCTGGTCGATGCCCAGGCGGCCGGCGGTGTCGACGATGACGATGTCGTGGACCTTGGCCTTCGCGAACTCGACGGAGTCCTTGGCGACCTTGACCGGGTCGCCGACGCCGTTGCCCGGCTCGGGCGCGTAGACGGCGACGCCGGCGCGCTCGGCGACCACGCTGAGCTGATTCACGGCGTTGGGGCGCTGGAGGTCGCAGGCGACCAGCAGCGGCGAGTGGCCCTGCTCCTTGAGCCACCGGCCCAGCTTGCCCGCGAGGGTGGTCTTACCGGCGCCCTGGAGGCCGGCGAGCATGATCACGGTGGGCGGCTGCTTGGCGAAGCGCAGGCGCCGGGTCTCCCCGCCGAGGATGGTGACGAGCTCGTCGTTGACGATCTTGAGGACCTGCTGGGCCGGGTTCAGCGCCTTGGAGACCTCGGCACCCAGGGCCCGTTCCTTGACGTTCTTGATGAACGTCCGGACGACCGGCAGGGCCACGTCCGCCTCGAGGAGCGCGATGCGGATCTCGCGCGCGGTGGCGTCGATGTCCGCTTCGGACAGCCGCCCCTTGCCACGCAGGCTCTTGAAAGTCGCTGACAGGCGATCGGAGAGAGTGTCGAACACGGCGCTCGCGGTCCTCGGGGTCGGTGACGGCTGGTGAATCGCCCTCCAGGGTATCCCGGCTCCACACCACCGGGTCACGGTCGTGCCGGACTCCTCACGCCCGCAGCGTCTCCTCCAGGCGGCGGGCCAGGGACGCGGCCTCCTCCCCCGGCAGCGGCGCGCCCTCGCCGGTGGTGACGTAGAAGGCGTCCACGGCGTTGGACCCCAGCGTCGACACGTGCGCGCTGCGCACCCGCACCCCCGCCTCCTCCAGCGCCCGCCCGATCCGGAACAGCAGTCCCGGCGCGTCCTGCGCGCGCACCTCGATCACCGTGGCCAGGCGCGAGGCGGCCGACGCGACCGTCACCCGCGGCGGCGGCGCGGCCACGCCCCGGCGCCGGGGGTAGGCGGCGTCCCGTTCGGCGAGGCGGGCGGCGATGTCCAGGGAGCCGTCCAGGGCGCGCACCAGGTCCGCGCGCAGCCGGGCGGCCTGCGGCAGGGAGCCGTACTCGGCGGCGACCCGCCAGTCCAGGAGGAGGACCGAACCGCCGACGCCGTCCGGCAGCGGCAGGGAGCGCAGCTCGGCGGTGCGGACGGTCAGCCGGTGCACGGCCAGGACACCGGAGACGGCGGGCAGCACGCCCGGCTGGTCGGGTACGGCGATCAGCAGCTCGACCCCGAGCGGCGCGGGCTCCCCGGCCGCCTCCTCGGCGGGCGGCTCGGCCTGGGCCCGCACCGCCAGTACGGGGCCGCCCGTGCGGAAGGCCTCGACGGCGAGCCGTTCCTGTTCCGCGGTGGGGGCGGCGTCCTCGGGATCGGCGGGGGCGTTCCCGGACAGGGCGGCCGAGACCCGTCCGACCAGCTCGGTGACGAGGGAGCCGCGCCAGGACGACCAGGCCGCCGGGCCGGTGGCCAGGGCGTCGGCCTCGGTGAGGGCGTGCAGCAGTTCCAGGGTGCCCTGGGCGCCGACCGCGTCGGCGACCGCGCGGACGGTGTCCGGGTCGTCCAGGTCGCGCCGGGTGGCCGTCTCGACGAGCAGCAGGTGGTGGCGTACGAGGGTGGCGACGACGGCGGTGTCCGCGCGGTCGAAGCCGATGCGGGCGGCCACGTCGCGGGCGATGGTCTCGCCGGCCACGCAGTGGTCGCCGGGCCAGCCCTTGCCGATGTCGTGCAGCAGCGCGGCGACGAGCAGCAGGTCGGGACGGCTGACACGGCGCGTGAACGCGCAGGCGCGGACGGCGGTCTCGATGAGGTGCCGGTCGACGGTCCACAGGTGCACGGCGTTGCGCTGGGGGCGGCAGCGGATCCGTTCCCAGTCGGGCAGGAGGCGGGTGATCAGCCCTTCCGCCTCCAGCGCTTCCCACACCTCGACGGTGGGGCGGCCGGAGCCGAGCAGGGTGACGAACTGCTCGCGCGCCTCGGCGGGCCAGGGCGTGGGCAGGGGGCGCGCGGTGGCCGCGAGGCGCCGTACGGCGTGCGGGGAGAGCGGGAGTCCGGCCTGCGCGGCGGCGGCCGCGGCGCGCAGCGGGAGCACGGGGTCGCGTTCGGGGCGGGCGGTGCGGGCGAGCACCACCTCGCCGTCCTGCTCGACCACGCCCTCCGCCAGCGGGGACCGTTCGGTGGCCGGTTTCCCGTCGCCCGCCACCGCCCTTCTGAGGAAGTCGCCCCGCTCCCTGGCCAGTTGGCGCAGACGCGGACGCGCCGCACGCGACCGCAGCACGCGCCCCACTTCCCGCCAGGTGACATCACCGGCGTAGGCGATGACGCGTGCCGCCTCGTACACCTGCCGCAGCAGGGTGTCGGCGTCGAGGAGGCCGAGCTCGGCCGCCACCTGATCCTGTTCCTGGAGCGCGAGCCGGTCGGTGGCCCGGCCCGTGGCCAGATGGAGCGCGTCGCGTACGTCGAGCAGGCGGCGCCGGGCGTCGGCGAGGCCCTCGCGCGGGGCGTCGGCGAGCCAGGAGGCGGCGACGGCGCGCAGGGCGGTGGCGTCGCGCAGCCCGCCCCGCGCCTCCTTCAGGTCCGGCTCCAGCAGGAACTGCAGCTCGCCCTGGCGCGCGGCCCGTTCGGCGCACAGCTCCCGGAGTTCGGGAAGGCGCTTGGGGGCCTGGTCGCGCCAGTCGGCCAGCACCGCCGTGCGCAGTCCCGCGGTGAGGGCGGGGTCGCCGGCGAGGTGGCGGGCGTCGAGCAGGCCGAGCTGGACCTTGAGGTCCTCGCCGGCCGTCCGGCGGGCCTCGGCGGGGGTGCGGACGGAGTGGTCGAGGGCGATGCCGAGGTCCCACACGGGGTACCAGAGGCGGTCGGCGAGGGCGGAGACCGCCTTCGGGTCGCCGCCGTCGTGCAGCAGGAGCAGGTCCAGGTCGCTGCGCGGGGACAGCTCGCCGCGGCCGTAGCCGCCGACGGCGACCAGTGCCACGCCCCTCGGCTCCGCCGCTCCCGCGTCGAAGAGGCCGGCCAGCCAGTCGTCCGTCAGACCGGCGAGGGCACTGCGGCGCGGCGGCCCGGACCGCGCCCCCTCGGTGAGGAGGCGCAGCCGGGCCGCCGCGTAGCCGCCGGGTCCCGAGTCCTCTGCTTCTTTCGTCACGTCCGTGCTCGTCACCCGGTGGCTCCTGTTCTGCTGCCGTGTCAGAGGGCGTCCGGGCCGCGCTCGCCGGTGCGGACCCGGACGGCCGTCTCGACCGGGACGGACCAGACCTTGCCGTCTCCGATCTTGCCGGTGCGGGCCGCCTTGACCACCACGTCGATGAGCTGTTCGGCGTCCTCGTCCTCGACCAGCACCTCGATGCGGATCTTGGGCACGAGGTCGACGGTGTACTCGGCGCCCCGGTAGACCTCGGTGTGGCCGCGCTGGCGGCCGTAGCCGCTGGCCTCGGTGACCGTCAGGCCGTGCACTCCGAAGGCCTGGAGGGCCTCCTTGATCTCGTCGAGCCGGTGCGGCTTGACGACGGCGGTGATGAGCTTCATGCGTCCACCTTCTTGTTCTCGGCCGGGACGGCAACCGGGACCGGCGCGGCGGCCGTACGGGCGGCACCGCCGCCGGCCCCGCTGAAGTCGTATGCGGTCTCGGCGTGTTCGGCCTGGTCGATGCCGGCCACTTCGTCGTCCTCCGACACCCGCATGCCGATCGTCCTGTCGAGGGCGAAGGCCAGGAGCGCTGAGACGGCCAGGGAGTAGGCGAGGACGGCGAAGACTCCGGCGCACTGCTTCCAGAACTGCTCCAGGCCGCCGCCGTAGAACAGGCCCGCGACGTCGGACTGGCCCTTGCCGGTGGCGAAGAATCCGACCAGCAGGGAGCCGGCGATGCCGCCGACCAGGTGGACGCCGATGACGTCGAGGGAGTCGTCGTAGTTCAGCTTGTACTTCAGGCCGACGGCCATGGCGCACAGCAGTCCGGCGACGGCACCGACGGCGATCGCGCCGAGCGGGGAGACCGCGCCGCCGGCCGGGGTGATGGCGACCAGGCCCGCGACCGCGCCGGAGGCGGCGCCCAGCGTGGTGAACGCGCCGTGGCGGATCTTCTCGTAGGCGAGCCAGGCCAGCATGGCGGCGCCGGTGGCGACCTGGGTGTTGAGGAACATCAGCGCGCCGACGCCGTCGTCGTTGCCCAGCCAGGAGCCGGCGTTGAAGCCGAACCAGCCGAACCACAGCAGGCCCGCGCCGAGCATGACCAGCGGCAGGCTGTGCGGGCGCATGGGGTCCTTCTTGAAGCCGATCCGCCTGCCGATGACGAGGATCACGCCGAGCGCCGCCGCACCGGCGTTGATGTGGACCGCCGTACCGCCGGCGAAGTCGATGACGCCCAGCTCGAAGGCCCAGCCGCCGGCGCCCCACACCCAGTGGGCGACCGGGAAGTAGACGACCGTGGCCCACAGGGCGACGAACAGCGCCCACGCGGTGAACTTCACCCGGTCGGCGAGGGCGCCGCTGATCAGGGCGGGGGTGAGGATCGCGAACATCAGCTGGAAGGCGCAGAAGACGAAGACGGGGACGGTGTAGCCGTCCCACAGCTCGGTCAGGCCGATGCCGCCGAGGCCGACCCAGTCGGAGTTCCAGCCGACGAGGCTGCCGGAGTCCGTGCCGAAGGCGAGGGAGAAGCCGTACAGCACCCACAGGACGGTGACGATCCCGAGGCTGATGAAGCTCATCATCAGCATGTTCAGGGTGCTCTTGACGCGGACCATGCCTCCGTAGAAGAAGGCCAGTGCCGGGGTCATGAGCATCACCAGGGCGGTGCAGATGAGCATGAAGCCTGTGTTGGCGGCAGAGAGCTCCGTCTCTGCGGCGAGCGTGATGGCTGGTGCCATCGGCGTCTCCTCGTCGTTGGTGCGGCCCCGTGCGGGCGAAGCCGGAGCGGATGCCGGAGCGGTGTGAGGGGTGGGCCGGTTCTGCGCCACGAGACTGGCGCAGCGCGGTTTCGATGGGGGCCCCTCGTTGTTTCGCCGCCGTGACGAAGGCGCCGTGCGTGTTACGCGTCGATGAACTGCGAGATGTCCGGCCGTGCGGCCGTTATCGTGGCGCGACCGAGGGAACCGGCCGCGGTGGCCTTCCGCTGACCTGGCGTGGGGGGAGCCGAGTCGGGCGGTTCGGGAAGGCCGGCCGCGGCCGGGGCTTGCGGGGCGCTGACGCCACGAGGTGTCAGACCGCCACGGCGGTCTCCGGGAGTTCGACGGCGAGCCGTTCGGTGAGGTCGCCGACTTCTGCGAGGTCGCCGAAGTCGCGTGCGGCCGTGTCGATCGTCTTGCGGATACGGGTGTTGACGCGTTCGGAGCGGACCTTGGCCGCGATCCGCATGGCCTCCCTGGCGTAGGCGGTGCTCTCCTCGGGTTCGCGCCGCAGCAGGTGCACGGTGGCCATGCCGATCAGGTTCAGCGCGTACGACCGCTGGTGTTCGCCGTCCTTCTCGAACAGCTCCACGGCCCGCCGCATCAGCGGCTCGGCCAGGGAGGCGTAGGCGGGGTCGCGGCCGGCGGCGTAGGCGAGGTCACGGAAGGAGTGGGAGTTCTCGCCGTGCAGCTCGGCCTCGGAGAAGAAGCGGATCCAGTCGGGGTCCGGCTCGTCCCACTCGTCGGCGTCGGCGAAGGTGTCCTCGGCCATGCGGACCGCCCGCTTGCACTTGCCGGGCTGGCCCATGTTGGCGTAGGCGCGGGCCTCCATCGCATACAGCATGGACTGGGTGCGCGGGCCGGCGCAGTCCCGGCTGCCGTACTGCGCGAGGTGGATCAGCTCCAGCGCGTCGTCCGGCCGGCCCAGGTGGATCATCTGCCGGCTCATGCTGGAGAGGATGTACGAGCCGAGCGGCCGGTCGCCCGCCTCCTTGGCGGCGTGCAGGGCGAGGACGAAGTACTTCTGCGCGGTGGGCTGGAGCCCGACGTCGTACGACATCCAGCCGGCGAGCTCGGCCAATTCGGCGGCCACCTTGAACAGCCTCCGGCGCACGGACTCGGGCTGGGACTCCTGGAGCAGGTCGGTCACCTCGTGCAGCTGGCCCACGACCGCCTTGCGGCGCAGACCGCCGCCGCACTGGGCGTCCCAGCGGCGGAACATGACGGTGGTCGTCTCCAGCAGGTCCAGCTCGGGCTTGGACAGGCGTCCCCGCACGCGCGTCGCGGGCACCGGCTCGGGGTCCGGCCGGGCGGCCGGGGACGCGGAAACCAGCCAGCGCTGCATGGGTTCGATGAGGGACGGGCCCGCGCAGAGGGTCAGCGAGGTCCCGAGGAAGCCGCGCCGCGCCAGCATCAGGTCGCTGCGCGAGAACTCGCTGAGCAGGGCCACGGTCTGCGGACCCGTCCAGGGCAGGTCGACACCGGTCGCGGAGGGGAGCGGGCGGGAGGTGCGCAGGCCCAGGTCCTCGATGGAGACGACGACGCCGAAGCGTTCGGAGAACAGCTCGGACAGGATGCGCGGGATCGGTTCGCGCGGGTTCTCCCCGTCGAGCCAGCGCCGCACGCGCGAGGTGTCCGTGGAGACGTGGTGGGCGCCCAGCTGGCGGGCGCGGCGGTTGACCTGGCGGGCGAGCTCCCCCTTGGACCAGCCGCTGCGCACGAACCACGACGCGAGCAGCTCGTTGGGGCGTTTCTCGGGGCTCACGGCGGGCCCGGTGTGCGCAGCGTGTCCAGCGCTCGTCCCGCTTCCGCCGTTGCCGCCCACTGAAACGCCCCCATCCCTGAGACCACTTGTCGCCGAGTGCGCCGAAGCCCTGCCGGAACGCCGTGGTCACAGCCGTTCGTCCGACGCTTGTCGCCCTTCGGGCGGAGAGCCGCCTTGCCTCCGGCATACCCACGTGTGCATGTGCCTCCAGGCTCCGTGCACACAAAGTAATCCTACGATCACCCGCCCGGGACGGGCTTCACGGAAACGCCACCATTCGCCACCCCATCGAATGAATGAGTGGTGACCTCCGCGCGATTCACTTGACAGCGGCTGAACAGGAGTGGGTGCAGCGGTGTACACCGGAGCGCACGCAGCCGAACTCACCACCCCGAGTGCCACAAGGCGCTGTCTGGATCGCGCGGCGCCGGGGATGTGAAGGCAGAGAGTCACTTCGTGTGTCCGCTGCGTAACCGTCGGTGCGCCGGACCGTTGGAGGGGGTATGGGGTTCACCATCGGCAGCGGTCGGGGCATCCGCGACATCCGGCCCGGTTCGCGCCGCCGTGGCCGCTCGTCGGAGTGCACGATCGTGGCCGAGTTCACCGGACTGTGGGGCTGGGACGTCGTACCGGGTGCGCGGGCCGCCGCGGGCGCCTGCTCCTGCGGCCGTCGCGACTGCCGCGCCCCGGGCGCGCACCCGCTGGGTTTCGCGGCGGAGATCCCCGCCGGCTCCACGCTGGACGAGGTGACCGAGGCGTGGGCCGAGGTCCCCGGCGCCTCGGTGATGCTGCCGGTCGGCCGGGCCTTCGACGTGATCGAGGTGGCGGAGCCCGCCGGACGCCGGGCCCTGACCCGGCTGGAGCGCATGGGCCTGCCGCTCGGCCCGGTCACGGCGACCCCGCAGGGCCGCGCCCACTTCTTCGTCGCGCCGGGCGGCGCCGCCGAGCTGCCCCGGCTGCTCTACCGCATGGGCTGGGACACCCCCTCCGCCCTCGATCTGCGCGGCCTCGGTCCCGGTACGTACATCACGGCCCCGCCTTCCGACCGTGGCGGGCTCGGCCCGGTGCGCTGGCTGCGCCCGCCCGCCCTCGACTCGGCGACCAGGCCGCCGGCGGCGCGGCTGTTGCTGGGGACGCTGGCGTACCTGGCACACCGGTCGCGGACCTGAAGCCCGTCGCCGGGATCGGACCGCGGAGAGGTGGCGTCACCGGCCGGCGCCGGTGACGGGGTCCGGTGCGCGCGGCCGTGAGGCGGAGGAGCGGATCGGCACGGGCGCACGGAGCGCCGGCGAGTGACGACAGCGAGGCAGCCGGTGCCTACCGGACTCCGCGTTCGCGGCATGGGCCGAACGGCAGCCCCCGGCGAAACGGGCACGCGCCCCGTACGGCGAAACGCCCGCGTCCGGCGCCGGCCGCCGCGTTCCGTACGCGCCCGTACGGCGAAGCGCCCGCTCCCGGCGGATGCCGGGGCGGGCGCTCCTTCTCGGGCAGCCGCCGGTTCCGGCACCTGCGTCCGAAGCGTTGGGTAACCGCGTCTCAGTCACCGATCAGCGCGTCCACGAACGCCTCCGGCTCGAACGGCGCGAGGTCGTCCGCGCCCTCGCCGAGGCCGATGAGCTTGACCGGCACGCCCAGCTCGCGCTGCACGGCGACCACGATGCCGCCCTTGGCGGTGCCGTCCAGCTTGGTGAGCACGATGCCGGTGATGTCGACGACCTCGGCGAAGACACGGGCCTGGACCAGGCCGTTCTGGCCGGTGGTGGCGTCGAGCACGAGCAGCACCTCGTCCAGCGGGGCGTGCTTCTCCACCACGCGCTTGACCTTGCCCAGCTCGTCCATGAGGCCGGTCTTGGTGTGCAGGCGGCCGGCGGTGTCGATGAGGACGACGTCGGCGCCGATCTCCTTGCCCTCCTTGACCGCGTCGAAGGCGACGGAGGCCGGGTCGCCGGCTTCGGGGCCGCGCACGGTGTGGGCGCCCACCCGCTCACCCCAGGTCTGGAGCTGGTCGGCGGCGGCGGCACGGAAGGTGTCGGCCGCGCCGAGGACGACGGAGTTGCCGTCGGCCACCAGGACACGGGCGAGCTTGCCGGTGGTGGTGGTCTTGCCGGTGCCGTTGACGCCGACGACCATCACGATGCCCGGCTTGCGGCCCTCCGGCTCGGTCCTGACCGTGCGGTCCATGTCGGGGCCGACCAGCGTGAGCAGCTCCTCGCGCAGCAGGGCGCGCAGTTCCTGGGGCGTGCGGGTGCCGAGCACCTTCACGCGCTCGCGCAGCCGCTCCACCAGCTCCTGGGTGGGCTGCACACCGACGTCGGCGGTGAGCAGCGTGTCCTCGATCTCCTCCCAGGTGTCCTCGTCGAGGTGCTCGCGGGACAGCAGCGTGAGCAGGCCCTTGCCCAGGGCGTTCTGGGAGCGGGAGAGTCGGGCGCGGAGCCGGACCAGACGGCCGGCGGTGGGCTCGGGAACCTCGATCGGAGGCGCTTCGAGCCCTTCGACGGCGGGCGGTTCCCCGACGACGACGGGACCGGTGCCACCGTCCGGGAGATCCACCTCCTCGACCGTCCGGCGCGGTTCGTCGCGCGGCGTCTCGGCCTCTTCACCGACGTGCGGCTCGGCCGGGGGGGCGGTGATGTCGGGCGCGGCGGGCGGCGGCTGGGGCAGTTGCCGCTTCCTGCGGCGACTGCCCACCACCAGCCCGCTGAGCGCGCCGAGCACGACCACGGCGATGACTACAGCAAGGATGACGATTTCCATAACGGCTCCAGTATGCGCGACCCCTCGCCCCCGCCCCCCTTTGTCCGCGGGGGTCCGCGCGCCCCCGGACCGGGTCGGCCCGCGCCCCGGCTCGTCGCCGGCGCAGAGCCCTGGAGGCGGGGTCACGGCCCGTCCGGTATCGGCTGACGGCCGAGCCCGTCGGCGGGACGACGGAACGGGTGCGCCAAGGCGTACGCGGGGGTGGCACGGCTCGTGCCGGGACGTGCCACGTCGTCACATCCGCTCCGGGCGCGTCCGCTCACACGGGCGCGAGGAGGGGCGTTTTGTATCTTCCTCCCAAGGACAAAGGGCCCTGTGAGTAAGGAGTCGGAGCAAAGTACGATGGAAGACGACGCGTCAACGCGCGTAGAGTCCGGACGACCCCTTCCTCCCTTCTTTCTCCCCCTTTTCCTCCTCTCCCCCCTCAGCCCGGGGATCGGACCCACGCGGCCCCGGGCACGCCCCCACGACCGAGGCACGGAAACCCGACTTTCATGAGCAAAATCGCCGAGACCGAAGGCGCCCTGGAGACCCGCGGCATCGAGCAGGTGCCCGACCACGAGCGCACCGCGAGGACGCGCGAGCTGTTCCCCACCTGGGTGGGCGCCAACATCAGCGTCCTGCTGCTCACGATGGGCGCGAGCCTCGTCGTGGCCTACCACCTCAACCTCTGGCAGGCCCTGGTGGTCGCCGTGGCCGCCCCGATCGTGTCGTACGGGCTGGTCGGATTGATCGGCATCGCCGGCAAGCGCGGCGGCGCACCCGGCATGGCACTGTCCCGGGCGGTGTTCGGGCAGCGCGGCAATCTGCTGCCCGGTTCGCTGATCTGGGTCGCCCGCTGGGGCTGGGAGACGATCAACGCGGTCACCGGCGCCTACGCGATGCTCTCCGTGCTGGACATCCTGTTCGGCATACGGGCCAACAGCGTCCTGGACATGGTGATGCTGCTCGCCTTCGTCGTCGCGACCTTCGCGATCTCCGGGCTCGGCATCAACGCGGTCCAGAAGTGCAACAAGTACGCGACGTACCTGTTCGGTGTCTTCTCGGTGCTGGTGCTGGTGTACCTGGTGGTCGACACGGACTGGGCGCGGGTCTTCGACCGGCCCGCCGGCTCGGTGGCCGCGGTGGTCACCGGCGTGGGCCTGATCGCGGCGGGCGGCGTCAGCTGGATCCCGTCCGCCCCCGACTTCACCCGCTACCTGCCGCGCACCGCCTCCGCCAAGGGCATCGTGGGCGTCACCGTCGGCGGTGCCGGCATCGTCGTCCTGCCCATGGTCCTCATGGGCGTGGTCATGGCGGTCTCCACCCCGGACCTGGCCTCGGCCTCCGACCCGGTCTCCTTCCTCGGCGAGATCCTGCCGACGTGGATCGCGGTGCCGTACCTGCTGATCGCGCTGATCGGCATGCTGCTGATCAACTCGATGTCGATGTACTCGGCGGGCTTCACCGCGCAGACCCTGGGCATCAAGGTCCCGCGGCACTGGGCCGTCTCCGTCAACGCCGTGATCTCGCTGGTCTTCGGTGGCGTGCTGATGCTGGTGGCGACCAGCTTCATGGGCTCCTTCATCGCCTTCCTGTCGCTGCTGGCGGTCGCCTTCTCCGCCTGGGTCGGCGTCTTCGGCGCGGACATGCTGCGCCGCAAGGAGTACGACGGCGAGGCCATGGCCGACACCGGGCGCACCAGCGCCTACTGGTACCGGGGCGGGTTCTCCCCCGCCGCGGTGGCCGCCTGGGCGGTGGGCCTGATCGCGGGCCTGATGTTCAGCACCTCCGACTGGTTCACCGGCCCGCTCGCCACGAACAACGTCATCGGCGAGTACGGCCTGGGCTGGGTGGCCACGGTCGTGATCTCCGGCCTGCTGTACCTGGCCCTGCCGAAGCCGGCGGTGGTCGCGCCGGCGCGGCGCGCCGGGCAGGCGGACCCCGCCGAACGGGCCGCACAGCCGGACTCGGTCGCCGTCTGACCCTCGGATTCCGGCTCCGCGCCGCGTCTCCACGTCTGCGCGTCCCCCCTTTCGCCCGGCCGGGCGAAAGGGGGGACGTCGCCGTTCGCACCTCCGGCCACCGCTATGCGCCTTCGGCGGCCGACCGTACGTGCCGCCGCCGGGCCGCGTTCGGGAAAGGCCGGTCCGGGCGGTCCGCGGGAGCGGGAAGCCCGACGGTCCGCGGGAGCGGGGACGGCCTCGGGGACCATCGGCACAGCGGTTGGCGCCGGGAACGATCCTGGTTGGGGCGCGGGGGTGCCGGCGCGGTTCTCGTACTCACGGCGGGCCCTTGCGCTGGGCCGGCACAGCCGGGATGCCGTGGCCGTCGCCGAGCGGCCGGCAGCGGGCGAGGAGCTGGCAAGTGCACGACGGGGACGGCGGTCACGCGCAGGGTGTAGCCCTGGCTTCGCAGTACGGTCGCCCCTGGTCGAGCGCGGCCCGTTCGGCCGGCTCCGGTTCGGCGGTGCGGAGGAAGGTGTCGGTGCGGGCCGTCTCGCGGCCCACACCGGTTCGACTCAGTGGTAGGCGTGGACGACCGCGTGGCCTTTGCCGCGACCGATCATCCACTTGTTCACCGGCGTGGTGACCAGGAAGGCGACGGCGAATCCCCCCAGCAGGGCCGACCAGAAGAGACCGTCGGAGAGATGGGCGTCCATCGCTCCGGGGGTCAGGGCGATGATCGCGTTGTCGACGAACTCCATGACCGCGATCGAGACGGTGTCTGCCGCGAGGGCGACCTTGATCGCGCTCTTGAAGTCCAGGCCGGCCCGGCGGACCGCGAAGAGCGTGAACGAGTAGCCGAAGATGAACGCCAGGGTGATCGCCAGGATCATGGTGGGCACGTTGCCCCACAGCAGGGCGGTGCCGATGACCATGCCGAGGATCTCGCCGATGGCGCAGCCGGTGAGGCAGTGCAGGGTTGCCTTGGCAGCGGTCGGCCACGACGCACCTGCGTGTCCGTGGCCGGTGTGGTCGTGCGTGGCGGGTGCGTGGTCGGTGCCGTGGTCCATGGCCTTCATCCCCTGTCCCGTCCGGTGTGACGTGCCATCTGGTTCCACTTCACGAACAATATACCCCCTGGGGGTATTCCTAAAGGTGGTCCGGCTTGGTCGTCGCGGCGGACGGCTGATGGAGGACGGACCAGGCGCGGCCGGCGTCGGTGCTGCGGACCGAGCCCAGGTGCGGCGAGGCGGCGTCCGGGCCTGCCGGTGAGGGGTGGCCGCCGGCCAGGAAGGCGCAGGGGCCTGTGACGGTGAAGCCCATCGTGTCCTGATAGCGGCCGGCCACGCGGTGGGCCGTGCCGTCGCCGAGGTGGAAGATGCCGTGGTGGCCGGCGGCGTAGACACGTTGTCGGCCGGGTCGACGCCCAGCCCGTGCAGATGGCCGGTCCCCGGGTCCGGTTCTGCGGACTGCTCACCGGTGGCGGAGGTGGAGCGGGCGGCGAGCAGCAGGCCGGCCGCCGCCGGGAGGGATGCGGTGCGAGTGCGGCGCCGCCGTATGCGGGCGGAGGGTGATCACGCCGGGTCCAAGCTGTCGTCAAGGGAGGAGAACGACGGTGGGTGCGCCCGGGGGCGGGCACCTGCGGGCGCCCGCCCCCGGGCTGCCGGGCCGGATCAGTTCTTGCCGAGCAGCTTGTTCATCCGCTCGATCTCCGCACTCTGCGACGTGACGATCTGCCCGGCCATCTCCTTGGCCGGCGCATAGGCGCCGTCGGCCTGCTCGGTCCTGGCCATCTCGACCGCGCCTTCGTGGTGCTTGATCATCATCTCCAGGAAGGCGGTGTCGAACGCCTTGCCGGAGGCCTCCTTGAGCTGCCGCATCTCCTCGGCGGTCATCATCCCGCCGCCGTGCATCGAGTGGTCCATGGCGCCCTCGGCGGGCATTTCCTCGCCCCAGGACGCCAGCCACCCGGACAGTGTCTCGATCTCCGGGTCCTGGGCCTTCTTGATGTCCGCGGCGAGCGTCTTCACCTCGGCCGACTCGGCCCGGGAGAGGGCGAGGTCGGCCATCTCGACCGCCTGGCGGTGGTGGGGGATCATCCCCTTGGCGAAGGCGACGTCGGCCGCGTTGTGCTGCCCCTGCGAGGCCGAAGCGGAGGCGGAGGGGGACTTCGTGCTGTGGCCGTCGTGCCCGGCCGGGCTGTCGCCGCTGCCGCCGCACGCGGCCAGGACGAGCGCGGCCGCGCCGGCGGCGGCGGAAGCGGCGGTGCGACGGACGAGGGAACGCTTGCTGTTCATGGTGGTGCGACTCCTTCGAACGCAGGCCCTGGGGGCATGCGCGGATGCGGGAGAAGAGGGTGCGCTGGAGTATCGGCACCGGTTCCCGGCAGGACCGGGGCAGAGGTGCCGTGCGGGCCGCTCTATATCCGCAGGAGTTGCAGTTCGGAAAGGTCCGGCGGCGCCCGGCCGCTCACGGACGACGCCGGTGTTCCGCCGTGCCGGGTGGCAGCGGCGGGCAGATCGGTGAACGCGGCGCTCAGCGCGGGCGGGGTGTAGGGGGAGCCGATACCGGTGGCCGCGCACGTGCCGTCGGCGTGACCGAGATGGCCCGCTCCACCAGCCGCGTGCGAGCACTCCCCGACCACGGCAGAGCCGCTGTCCGCGTGGGCCATGACCGTGGCGTGGCCGCCGCCGGGGTGGGCCGCCGTCACGGGGCTGGGGGACAGGGCATGCATGCCCAGCACTCCGGCCAGCACCGCCAGGACCAGCAGCGCGAACAGCCGCCCGGCGGGGCGGCTGCCTGAGAAACTGCGCGCGGTCACCGTTTCATCGTACGGCCCGGCCCCGCGGCCCGGCCGCATACCGGGTGCTCGGCAGACGCCCTGCCGCCCGGCACGACCGGCGCTTCAGCTCTGTCCGCCGTCGTCGTCCTCGTCCGACTCGATCGTGTCCGGGTCGCGCAGCGGGCGCAGAGCGCCGGCCGCCGGGGGGCGAGGCGGCGAGGCTGTAGCGGCCGAGCAGGTTCGGGTCGCGGTGCTTGAGCGGGGAGAGCCGGGCGATGCCCTCCTCGCGGAGTCCGTGGCCTTCGGCCTTCGGCTGGGCGACGGCGGCGTCGATGTAACCCGTCGTCCACAGCACGATGGCGTTGAGGACCGGGCCGAGCGCGCCGAGCCGGCCCTCCATGCCCTCGCGGTACACCTGGTGGATGGTGCCGCGTTTGCCGCGGCACACGTCCCGGGCCGGCCTGTGGCGGACTCCTGCACGGTGAGCTGCCGGTTCATCTGCCTGCGGTAGGTGTCCTCGCCGGGGCGACCACGCGCGGCAGGTGCTCGGTCCTGGCGATCCGCCCGTACTCCGCGAACGCCTGCCCCGGCGGAGTTGGGCGCCCCTGTTCCCCGAGGCCGGGGAGGCCCGGCGGTCCGCGGGCGGAGCGGCGGGGAACGGTGGCGGGAGCGGCTCGCCGGCCGGGGCGGCAGCGCGCGGGGCGGCGTCCGGCCGGGCGCCGGGGAAGGCCCGGCCTGTGCCGGCACCCGTCCCGGAGGGCGACCGGCCGACGCGGACGCGCCGACGCCGGGGAAAAGCGCACTGCCCCGGCGCCACCGACCTCGCGGTCGGGGAGCCGGGGCAGTGCGCCTCGGGTACGAGGAGAGGGGCAGCGGGGACTTGGCCCTTCTCCTCGGGTCTTTCGGGTCTGCCGGACGGGCCGGTCAGCCCATCTCCTCCAGAGCCTTGCCCTTCGTCTCCTTCACGAACTTCAGGACGAACGGGATGGAGAGCGCGGCGAAGACCGTGTAGATCACGTAGGTGAAGGAGAGGTTCCACTCGGCCAGCGACGGGAAGCTCGCGGTGATGGCCCAGTTGGCGATCCACTGCGCGGCGGCGGCGACGCCCAGGGCGGCGGCACGGATCTTGTTGGGGAACATCTCGCCGAGCATGACCCAGACGACCACGCCCCACGACAGGGCGAAGAAGAGGACGAACATGTGGGCGGCGATCAGGGCGACCCAGCCCTGGGTCTCCGGCAGCTTGCCGCCGACCAGGTCGAAGGAGAAGGCCCAGGCTTCCAGCGCCAGGCCGATCACCATGCCGACCGAGCCGATGATGGCGAGCGGCCTGCGGCCGATGCGGTCCACGAAGATCATCGCGATCACGGTGCCGACGATGTTGATGATCGACGTCGTGAACGAGTAGAGGAACGAGGCCGACGGGTCGACGCCGACCGACTGCCACAGCGTCGAGGAGTAGTAGAACGCGACGTTGATGCCGACGAACTGCTGGAAGACCGACAGGCCGATACCGATCCAGACGATCGGCTTGAAGAAGAAGGAGCCGCCCAGCAGGTCCTTGAAGGAGGACTTCTCCTCGCGCTTCATGCCGGTCTCGATCTCGGCGACGCGGGCGTCCAGGTCCACGTCCTTGCCCTCGACCTCGACGAGGATCGCGCGGGCGCGGTCGTGCTTGCCGACGGAGATCAGGAAGCGCGGCGACTCGGGTATGGCGAAGGACAGCAGGCCGTAGAGGACGGCCGGGATGACCATGACACCGAGCATGACCTGCCAGGCCTCCAGGCCCAGCAGCTCACCGCGCTGGTCGCCGCCGGCGGCGTTCAGCAGGCCCCAGTTGACCAGCTGCGACACGGCGATGCCGATGACGATCGCGGCCTGCTGGAAGGAGCCGAGCCGGCCGCGGTAGGCGGGCGGGGCGACCTCGGCGATGTAGGCGGGGCCGATCACGGAGGCCATGCCGATGGCGAAACCGCCGATGACGCGCCAGAAGGCGAGATCCCACAGCGCGAACGGCAGGGCGGAGCCGACGGCGCTGACGATGAAGAGGGCCGCGGCGATCTGCATGCAGCGGATGCGGCCGATGCGGTCGGCGATGCGGCCGGCGGTCGCCGCGCCGATGGCGCTGCCGATCAGCGCGATGGCGACGACCTGGGCCAGCGCCGCGGAGCCGACGTCGTAACGGTCCCGGATGGCCTCGACGGCACCGTTGATGACGGAGCTGTCGTAGCCGAAGAGGAAGCCGCCCATCGCGGCCGCCGCCGCGATGAAGATGACGTGCCCGAGATGTTCGGGATGAGCCGTCCTGGCTCCTGTCTTGGGTGCCTGCACTGTGCTGGTCACGTGTACTCCTCGGGCCACCGGCAACGCTGCCGGGGTGGGTAAAGCCCTTCGAGGTGACCTGAAGGTACCTGAAGGTAAAAGCAACGTTGCAGAGACTATGCCTTCAAGTTTCGAAGTCAATAGGCCAACGACTGTGAGTTTTCAGCCACGGCTGTTGACCTTGCATTAAAGAGTTGAACCTCTCAGGGGGGAGGTTTCCAGACACGCAGGTCACGACAGGTCTAGACCTACGGTGGGTCCGGCCGGAGCCTCAGCGGAGCCGCTGCGAGATGACTTTCGACACACCGTCGCCCTGCATGGACACGCCATACAACGCGTCGGCGACCTCCATCGTCCGCTTCTGGTGCGTGATGACGATCAGCTGCGAGGTCTCCCGCAGCTCCCGCATGATCCCGATCAGCCGCTGCAGGTTGGTGTCGTCGAGAGCCGCCTCGACCTCGTCCATGACGTAGAACGGGCTCGGCCGCGCCTTGAAGATCGACACGAGCAGCGCGACGGCGGTCAGCGACCGCTCCCCGCCGGACAGCAGCGACAACCGCTTGACCCTCTTGCCCGGCGGACGCGCCTCGACGTCCACGCCCGTGGCGAGCATGTCGCCGGGGTCGGTCAGCACCAGGCGCCCCTCACCGCCCGGGAAGAGGCGGCCGAACACACCCTCGAACTCGCGGGCGGTGTCCCGGAACGCCTCGCCGAAGACCTGCTCGACCCGCTCGTCGACCTCCCTGACGACCTGGAGCAGGTCGGCGCGGGTCTTCCTCAGGTCCTGGAGCTGCTCACCGAGGAACCGGTGCCGCTCCTCCAGCGCCGCGAACTCCTCCAGGGCCAGCGGATTGACCTTGCCGAGCCGTTGGTGGGCGCGTTCGGCCGCCTTCAGCCGCTTCTCCTGCTCGGCGCGCACGAAGGGCCGGGGCCGGTTGCGCGGATGCTCCGGGTCCTGCGGCAGCTCCTCGCCTTCGGCGGGGGGCGGGGGCGGCACCGGCCGGTCCGGCCCGTACTCGGCGACGAGCCCCGCCGGCTCCACGCCGAGTTCCTCCAGCGCCTTGGTCTCCAGTTGCTCGATCCGCAGCCGTTTCTCGGCGCCGAGCACCTCTCCCCGATGGACCGAATCCGTCAGCTTGTCGAGCTCCGCCTTGAGGTCCCGGCCCTCGGCGCGCGCGGCGGCCAGCTCCCGCTCGCAGCGCGCCTTGGCGGCCTCGGCGGCGGTCCGCTCCCGGTCGGCGCGGGCGAGGGAGACCTCGATGTGCGCCAGCAGCTGCCGGGCACCGGAGGCGACCGCCGCGGCGACGGCGGCCTCGCGGCGCAACCGGGCCCGCCGCCGTTCGGCACGCGCGCGTGCCTCGCGTTCCACGCGGGCGGCCCGGTCCAGCGAATCCGCCCGTCCGGCCAGCGCCTTGACCCGTTCCTCGTGCGTACGGACCTGGAGACGGGCCTCCATCTCGGTCTGGCGGGCGTTGGCCCCGTCGGCGGCGAGCCGGTCGCGCCGCGCGGTGTCGGGCTCTTCCTCGAGGGGTGCCTCCTCGGCGACGGCGAGCCGCCCGGCGAGCTCCTCCACCTGGGCGAGCGCTTCCTCGAGCGCCTCCTGGGCCCGCCGCGCGGCGGCGTCCGACCGCTCCGCCTCGCCGGCGGCGCCCCGCGCCTGCCCGGCGAGGCGCCCCAGCCGCTGGGCCACGGCCGACTTCTCCCGGTCGGCGGCCCGGCGCCGCTCCCCCAGCTCCTCGACGAGCGCGGCGCACTCCCGGCGCCGCTCCTCGGCCGCGCGCTGCGCCTCGGCGAGCTCCTCGCACCGGACGGCCAGCCCTTCGAGCTCGGCGGCGGCCTCGTCCACGGACGCCTGCACCTCGATGAGGCTGGGCGCTCCGGCGGACCCGCCCTGCGCGACGTGCGCGCCCAGCAGGTCGCCCTCGGCGGTGACGGCGGTCAGGCCGGGCCGCGCGCGCACGAGGTCCTCGGCCTCCTCCAGGGTGCCGACGACGACGATCCCGCGCAGCAGCCGCCGCACGGCGGGCATGAGCGCGTCCGGCCCGCGCACGAGACCGGCGGCGTACGGCGGCCCGCCGGCCTCCGTGCCGTCCGGTACGTCGTCCTCCGGTACGTCGCCGGGGGCACCGGCGACCAGCAGGGTGGCCCGGCCCGCGTCCTGAGCGCGCAGCAGGCGCAGGGCGTCGGCGGCGGCGGCCGGGGTGGCCACCGCGAGCGCGTCGGCGGCGGCGCCGAGGGCGGCGGCGAGCGGAACCTCGTAGCCGGGGGACACGGTGAGCAGCTCGGCGGCCGGGCCCAGCAGGCCGGTGAGGCGGTCCCGCGCGGCGAGCAGCGCACCGGTGCCGTCCTTGCGGCGCAGGCCCAGGGCGAGGGCGTCGTGCCGGGCCCGGGTGGCGGCGCGCCGGCGCTCGGCGGCACCGGCCGCCTCGCGGGCCGCGGCCAGCCCGGCCTCCGCCGCGGCCAGCTCGCGCCTGGCCGTCTCGTACCGTTCGGCGAGTGCGGCGTCGCCGGCGTCGAGACCGTCGACCTCGGCCTTGAGCTCCTCGTACTCCTCCTGGGCGGTCACCGCCCGTTCCCGGGCCTCGTCCCGGGCGGCGCCCAGGCGTTCTATCTCGGCCTGGGCGGCGGCGGCGCGCGAGCGGGCGGCGCCGAGCCGGCCCTTCAGCCGGACGAGGCCCTCGCGGCGGTCGGCGAGGGCGCGGGCGGCGTCCTTCAGCCGCTGCTCCTCCCGGGCCAGTTCCCGTTCCAGCTCGGCGCGGTGGGCGACCGTGTCGTCCAGGGCGTGCCGGGCGGCCTCCAGGGCGGCTTCGAGTTCGGCCTCCTGCTCACGGACGCGGGCGGCCTCGCGCTCCAGGTCCTCCGGGTCCCGGCCGTGCCGCTCCTCCGCCGGCGCCGACGTGGCGCTGCGCACGCGCGCGTCGGCCAGCGAGGCGGTGCCGCGCACCCGCTCGGCCAGCTGGGACAGCTCGTACCAGGTCCGCTCGGCGCGTTTCAGGCGCGGGGTGAGCCGGCGGACCTCGTCCTCCAGCCGGGCCTCGCGCCGCAGGGCCCGGTTCAGGTCCTGCTCGGCGGCCTCCTTGCGCTCCTTGAGGGCCGCCTCGTCGGCGATCTCGGCCTGGAGGGCCTCCCTCAGCCGTACGAGGTCGTCGGCGAGCAGGCGCAGCCGGGCGTCGCGCAGTTCGGCCTGGATGACGGCGGCCCTGCGCGCCACCGCCGCCTGGCGGCCGAGCGGCTTGAGCTGTCGGCGCAGCTCCTCCGTCAGGTCCTGCACGCGCGCGAGGTTGGCCTGCATCGCGTCCAGCTTGCGCAGCGCCTTCTCCTTGCGCTTGCGGTGCTTGAGGACGCCGGCGGCCTCCTCGATGAAGGCGCGGCGGGCCATGGGGTCGCCGTGCAGGACGGAGTCGAGCTGGCCCTGGCCGACGATGACGTGCATCTCGCGGCCGATGCCCGAGTCGGAGAGAAGCTCCTGGACGTCGAGGAGGCGGCAGGTGTCGCCGTTGATCTGGTACTCGCTGCCGCCGTTGCGGAACATGATCCGCGTGAGGGTGACCTCGGAGTACTCGATGGGCAGCGCCCCGTCGGAGTTGTCGATGGTCAGCGACACCTCGGCGCGGCCGAGCGGCGGGCGGCCGGTGGTGCCGGCGAAGATGACGTCCTCCATCTTGCCGCCGCGCAGCGATTTGGCGCCCTGCTCCCCCATGACCCAGCTGAGCGCGTCCACGACGTTGGACTTGCCCGAGCCGTTCGGTCCGACGACACACGTGATCCCCGGTTCGAAGCGGAGCGTGGTCGCCGAGGCGAACGACTTGAACCCGCGCAGGGTCAGGGCCTTCAGGTGCACGCCGTCGGACTCTACCCTCCGGGGTCGTCCCGCTTCGCGAACCGGCGGCCTCCCGCGGTTTCACGGATGGAGGCGCAGGGCACATCAGACGTTAAGACACTGAAAGGATGCGCGGGGCAGGGACGCGGGGGCAAGAAAGAAGGGACGCCGAGGCGTCCCTTGCAAATCTGACAACCGAGCGGTTGATACGGGCAGCCCAACCACTGCTTGTGCTGTCGTGAGCAGGCAGTGATCAGGTCAGCGCAGGCTCCGCCTGGTGTGCGTCAACGCTCTCCATGATCCTGTCGTGAGAAGCGGCAGCCGTCAGCGCCTCGTTCTCCGCCTGGATCCGTACGAGCTCGGATTCCAGGTCCTGGACGCGCTGCTGGAGCCGTCGCATCTCGGCGAGGAGTCGAGGGTCGGAGCCGCCGACGTAACCGAGAAGCGCCTTTGCCATGATGGATGGTCCTCCACACTGAGTGACCGACCGAAGCGGTGTGGGTCGTGAGGGTTTTTTGCACCCGTGATGCTTGGCAGGTCTGGAGTTGTGCTGCCGTTCAGCCATGCCAAACAGCTAAGGTGCGCGGGCTTTCAGCGTCTCACCAAAAAGTTTGACGGTCAACACGATCACGCCCTGTAGGGGCGGGCAACCGGGGGCGCGCGGCCGGGAACGGCGGCGCTGCGACTCCTGCGGGGCCCTCAGGGCGTGGCGATCATCTTGTCGCGCGCGGCCCGCGGAGGCAAGCCCTTCTCCGCGGTCACCTGCTCGTTCTCCTGCCGGGCGGCCGCCGGGGGCGGACCCGGTGGCCGCCCGCGGGACGTCCCGGGCCGGGATCAGCGGACGGCGAAGCCGTCGTAGCCGCCGCGGGGTGTGTCCCACATCTCCGTGACGCCGTCCACGCGCCCGGGCGTGTCGTCACCGCGGAGCCAGTCCAGGAGGACTTCGCAGCGCTCCCGGGGGCCCTCCGCGACCACCTGGACCCGCCCGTCGTCCAAATTGAGAGCAAAACCACTCAGGCCGCCGAGCTCCAGGGCCCGCGCCCGCGTGAACCAGCGGAAACCCACACCTTGGACGTGTCCTCGCACCCAGGCGACCAGCCGTACATCCTCGCTCATGGGTGCAACCTAACCGGCCGATCTCTCCGCGGGCACATCGTCCCCACGCGTCATGCGGTACCGTCCCGACCCGATGCATCTCATACGAAACTCACCCGTTCGTGTGAGTTTCACAGTGATCACACAGTGATCGCGAGGATGAGTCGACCGCGAGGACGAGGGAAGGCCAGGACATGGGACGCCATCGACGCTCCGCCGCCGGCCGCGCCGCGGGGGCCGGGCACACCGACGGCCCCTCCGCACAGGGGTACGACCCGCTGAACTCGACTCCGGCGGACCGCCCCGCCACGGGGACCGCGCCCCGTCCGGACCCCGACGCGTACGCCGAGGTCCGCGCGAGGAGCGACGCGTACCTCTTCGGGACGGACGACGCGGAGGACGGCGCGCTCGCCGGCGGCTCCGGACGGGCCGGCACCGGTCCCGTCCCGCACCCGGGCGACGGCCCCGACGGTTCCGGTGGTTTCACGCCCGACCCCGGCACACGGCGTGCGGGGACCCTCCGGCGCCGGAGGAAGGGCGCGGCGCCGGTCCGCACGGGCCTGCTCGGCGTCTCCGCCGCCGTCGCCATCGGCGCGGTCGCCGTCACCTCGGGCGCGGTGCCCGGGCTCGACAACTACCGGCTCGGCGGCGGCACCGCCGACAAGGCGCGGTCCGCCGGCATCCCGGCCAACACCCCCGCCGAGCAGGGCGGCACCTTGGGCAGTGCCGAGGGCGGGGGCGGCACGGCCACGAGCCCCGGCACCGGTGGCTCCGGTTCCCCTTCCTCGCCCGCCGCGTCCCCGTCCGCCACGCCCTCCTCCACCCCGTCCGCCTCGCCCTCCTCCACCCCCTCCGCGGCGCCGTCCGGGACGCCGACGCGGTCCGCCGGGCCGGACGGGTCGCAGGCGGCGAAGGAGTCGGCGGAGCCGGACGAACCGGCGGCCCCCCGGAAGCCGACGGCCTCCGCCGGCGGGAAGACGGACCCGGCGCCCGCCCGCACGGCCACACGGGAGCCGGAGCGGTCCAGCGCCCCCGTGACGGTGTCCCGGGAAGCCGCCGCCGAGGCGGAGGTGCTCCGGCTCGTCAACCAGGAGCGGGCCAAGGTGGGCTGCAGCCCCCTCGCGGCGAACAGCGCCCTCGCCGACCTGGCCGGGGACTTCAGCGACGCCATGGCCGAACAGGGCTTCTTCGACCACACCGACCCCGGTGGCGCGACCCCCTGGGACCGGGCCGAGAGGGCCGGGATAAGCAATCTCGGCGGCGAGAACATAGCCCGGGGCCAGGCCGACGCGCAGGCCGTCATGGAGTCCTGGATGAACAGCTCCGGCCACCGTGCCAACATCCTGAACTGCGACTTCGCGACGCTGGGGGTCGGTGTGCACTTCGGGTCGGGCGGCCCGTGGTGGACGCAGGACTTCGGCTACTGAGGCCGCGCGAGCCCCGCGTCCGGTGTCCCTTCCCCGCGCTTCCCCCGCGCTTCCCCCGCGCTTCGGCCGGATCGGGGGCCGGCGCCGGGCCGGTGGCGCCTTACGGCGTGACGCGGGGCGCCCGCTGGCACTTCGGGCAGTAGTAGCTGGAGCGGTTCATCCAGGGGCGCCGTCGCATCGGGGTGGCGCAGCGGCGGCAGGGCAGGCCCTCGCGGCCGTACGCGTCGAGCGAGCGGTCGAAGTAGCCGGACTCGCCGTTGACGTTGACGTACAGGCTGTCGAAGCTGGTGCCGCCGACCGCGAGGGCCGCGTTCATGACGTCCCGGATGTGGCCGAGGAGCTGGAGCGTGCGGGGGCGGGTGAGGCCGGCCGTCGGGCGTTCGTAGTGGAGGCGGGAGCGCCACAGGGCCTCGTCGGCGTAGATGTTGCCGACGCCGCTGATCAGGGTCTGGTCGAGCAGGGCCCGTTTGATCGTGGTGCGCTTGCGGCGCAGCGCCCGGTGGAAGGCCTCGTCGTCGAAGAGCGGGTCCAGCGGATCGCGGGCGATGTGCCCGATGACGTCGGGCAGCCCGTCGGGGGTGGTGTCGTGCAGCGACAGGCCACCGAAGGTGCGCTGGTCGACGAAGCGCAGTTCGGTGCCCAGGCCGTCGGCGAAGCGGACGCGGACGCGCAGGTGCTTCTCGTCCGGCGCCGTGTGCGGCTGGACCAGCAGCTGGCCGCTCATGCCGAGGTGGGCGAGGATCGCCTGGCCGGTGTCCTCCAGGGGCAGCCACAGGTACTTGCCGCGGCGGCTGGGGGTGCCGATGCGGTGGCCCTTCAGGCGGTGGGCGAAGTCGTCGGCGCCGGCGGCGTGGCGGCGTATCGCGCGCGGGTGCAGCACCTCGGCGTCGGCGACGGGGCGGTGGGCGACCCACCGCTCCAGGCCGCGCCGGACGACCTCGACCTCGGGCAACTCGGGCATGTGCTCCCCTGTCCATACGTATGTGGCCCGAACATACCTGTCCGGTCCGGCGCACGGCCCGGGCCCACCGCTGCCGGATCGTCTTGAGGCTCGCGGCGGGAGCCGGGCCGCCGCAAGGACCGAGCGCCCGCCCCCCGGGGAGGGGACGGGCGCTCGGTCAGGGCTCGACGTCAGGCGGAGGCCACCGAGGTGTCGGCGCCGTCCTGGACGACGGCTTCGGCGGCCGTCGCCCCGCCGCGTTCGTCCGCCGCGGCCCGGATGGACCGCCACGCGGACTCGGCGGCCTGCTGCTCCGCCTCCTTCTTGCTGCGGCCGGTGCCGGTGCCGTACGAGACGCCTCCGACGCGGGCGGCAGCAGTGAAGGTCTTCTCGTGATCGGGGCCGGTCTCCGTGACCAGGTACTCGGGCACGCCGAGTCCTTCGGTCGCGGTGAGCTCCTGGAGGCTGGTCTTCCAGTCCAGGCCGGCTCCGAGGTTGGAGGACTTCTCGATCAGGGGGTCGAACAGGCGGTGCACCAGTTCGGACGCCGCGTCGAGGCCTTGGTCGAGGTAGACCGCGCCGATCACCGCTTCGAGGGTGTCGGCGAGGATGGACGCCTTGTCCCGGCCGCCCGTGCCCTCTTCACCGCGGCCGAGCCGGATGAAGGAGCCGAGGTCGAGCGAACGTCCCACCTCTGCCAGCGCGCGCGAGTTGACCACCGCGGCCCGCAACTTGGCCAGCTGGCCTTCGGGCAGGTCGGGGTGGGTGCGGTACAGCGTGTCGGTGACGACGAGGCCGAGGACGGAGTCCCCGAGGAACTCCAGCCGCTCGTTCGTCGGCAGACCGCCGTTCTCGTACGCGTAGGAACGGTGGGTCAGTGCTCGCACCAGAAGGGCGGACTCGACCTGGTAGCCGAGCCGCCCTTCCAGAAGCGTGTGGGACGAGGCCTGGTTGTCCCCCGGGCCGCTCCCGCGTCGGCGGGAACTGCCGGCTTCGGCGTCTTCCGCCTTCTTGGCAGTGGACACAGTGCCTCTCACCAGCCGCTCAGACCTCGAGGACCTGGCGCTTGTTGTAGGTGCCGCACGACGGGCACGCGATGTGCTGCAGCTTGGGCTCGTGGCAGCGCTCGCACGCAACCAGGGTGGGGACCGCAGCCTTCCACTGCGACCGGCGGTGGCGCGTGTTGCTGCGCGACATCTTCCGCTTCGGAACAGCCACGGCTACTTCTCCTGCTTCTCGTCGACGCCCGCTTCGGCGCCGCTCTTGTCGTCCTTATCGCCGGGTTCGAGTGAATCGGCGAGTCCCTGCAGTGCCGCCCACCGGATGTCGACGGCGTCATGGTGGTGGTCCGGGTCGTCCGCCAGCCGTGCCCCGCACTCGGCGCACAGACCGGGGCAGTCTTCCCGGCACACCGGCTGCATCGGCAGTGCGAGCACCACCGCATCACGCAGCACGGTTTCGAGGTCGATCAGACCGTCCTCGACAAAGAGCCTGTCCTCGTCGTCCTCGGCGTCGTCGCCGGGTTCCGCAACGGGGCGGCCCCGGTCGTCGGCGTCAGGGTACGAGAACATCTCCTGGAAGTCCGCTTCGAGCTCCAGCTCGACCGGCTCCAGACACCTTACGCACTCTCCCTCGGCCGTTGCACGGGCGGTGCCTGTGACGAGCACACCCTCCATGACCGACTCGAGGCGGAGTTCGAGCTCCACCGGGGCGCCTTCCGGCACCCCGACGACTCCCTGGATACCGAGGTCCCGGGGAGCGTCGACCGTGCGGGTCAGGCGCTGCAGCGCACCGGGCCGCCGCCCCAGCTCGTGAGTGTCGAACACGAGAGGGTTGCGGTGGTCGAGGCGGGCGTTCAGGGCCATTCCTGCTTTCGGTCTTCGTCGAGCTCGGGGGACGCCGCCCTGCGGTGTCCCCGGGCAGCGCTGATCGCGGACGTATACGCGACCGAAGAGCCAGGATACTGGACCTTTCGCTCCCAGCCCAATCCGCGGTCAGCGCCCTTGTCCGTACCGCTCCTCGTACTGGCGCAGCTGCTCTGCACTGATCATGCTCGTGTCGAAGAGGCTGGTCTCGTCCAGGGCGTATCCCTGGTGGCTTCCCTGGTGGCCCGCTCCGGGGTCCCCCTGGTGTGCTCCCCGAGGGCCCTCCTGGGCGCCGTGCTGGGCCTCGTAGCCCTCCGCCGGGGCGTAGCCGGCGGAGGTGGCGTACGGGTCGGCCTGCTGGTAGCCGTAGGGGTCCTGCCCCCCGTACTGCTGCTGGTAGCCGTACGGGTCGGCCTGGGGCGGCTGCTGGTAGGCGTAGGCCTCCTGGGTGCCGTACGAGGGCTGGGCCGGCACCACCGGAGGTGCCGCCGGGGGCTGGGGCGGGGCGGCGGGCCCGGCGGCGAGGGCCGCCAGGTCGGCGAGGTAGTCGGCGTCGCTGGAGTGCTGGACGGTGGTGGTGTCGTCGGCGAGGGCACCGAGGTCGTCGCTGGCGATGCGGCCGTGCAGCTTCTCCCGGCCGCGGCCGACCGCCTCCAGCGTCTTGGCGAGGACGGCCTCGAAGGCGCCCAGCTTGGCGTCGACGTAGGCGTCGGCGTCGCGGCGCAGGGTCTCCGGGTCGTGGCTGCGCTCGGGGGCGTCCTCGTCCTCGTAGCCGTTCTGGTCGAGGCCGGGTCCGGTGCCGAGCAGCTTCTCCCGGCCGCGGCCGACGGAGCCGAGGGTCTTGGTGAGGACGACCTCGAAGTTGGCGAGCTTGGAGTCGACGTACTCGTCGGCCTCGGCGCGGATCTCCTCGGCCTCCTGGCGGGCCTCGGCGAGGATCCGGTCGGCCTCGGCCTGGGAGCGGCGGGCGATCTCGGTGCCGGAGATCAGGGAGCCGCGTTCGGCGTGTGCGCTCTCGATGATCCGCTCGGCCTCCTGGCGGGCCTGCGCGACCAGCTGCTCGCGGTCGCCGATCAGCTCCTGCGCCTGGGCGAGGGAGTCGGGCAGAGCCGCGCGCACCTCTTCCAGCATCGAGAGCAGTTCGGCGCGGTTGACCACGCACGAGGCCGACATGGGCATGCCCCGGGCCCCGGAGACCATGGTGACGATCTCGTCGAGCTTCTTCTGCACGTCCACCTGTGCTCGCCACTCTCTACAGCTGTGTTGGAGACGGACGGGACGACTGTACGGCCCCGGGGCGGCCGGGGGACACCGGGTGACGGATGGTCAGGCCGATGGCGGGCGCACGACGGGCGCACGACGGCCCCGCGGCGGGCCCGCGGGTGGGCGACGGCACCCGGCCCGGTCGCGCTCAGTCCTTGCGCAGGCGCTCGGTCAGTGCCCCGAGGACCGCCTCGGGCACCAGGTGGGAGACGTCGCCGCCCCAGGTGGCGACCTCCTTGACCAGGGAGGACGACAGGAAGCTGTAGGTGGGGTTGGTGGGGATGAAGAGGGTCTCCACGCCCGAGAGGCCGTTGTTCATCTGGGCCATCTGCAGTTCGTAGTCGAAGTCGCTGACCGCGCGCAGGCCCTTGACGATGGCGGGGATGTCGCGCTGCTTGCAGAAGTCGACGAGCAGGCCGTGGAAGGACTCGACACGGACGTTGCCGTACTCGGCCGTGACCTGGCGGATGAGGTCGATCCGCTCCTCGATCGCGAAGAGCCCCTTCTTGGACTTGTTGATCATCACCGCGACGTAGACCTCGTCGTACAGCCTGGACGCGCGGGCGATGATGTCGAGGTGTCCGTTGGTGATCGGGTCGAACGACCCGGGACAGACGGCGCGGCGCACTTGTGATCCCTCGCTCTCCGGTCCGGTCATCGTGCGTCTTCGCACGTAGAGGCGGCGCGACCGTACCAAAACGTTCCCTCGCCGTAGCGACGGGACCGGAGCGCCTCGAAGCCGTCCGGCCACCGGAATTCACCGCCCCTGGTGCCGCGCTCCACAGTGACGAGGGCTTCTGCCGCGAGCCAGCCCTCCGTGCGGAGTGTGAGCAGAATCTCCCGGAGATCGTCGTCCGAGACGGCGTACGGCGGGTCCAGGAAGACCAGGTCGTACGGCCGGGCCGGGGGCACCGTGCGGATGATTTGCTCCGCTTTGCCCTGCCTGACCTCGGCGCCGGGCAGTCCGAGGGCCTTCACGTTCTCCCGGACCGTGCGGGCGGCGCGGGCGTCGGCCTCGACGAGCAGGGTGTGACCCGCGCCCCGGGACAGCGCCTCCAGGCCGACGGCGCCGGAACCCGCGTACAGGTCGAGGACCCGCTCGCCGTCCAGGGGGCCGCCGAGCAGGGACTGCCAGGTGGAGAAGAGGCCCTCACGCGCGCGGTCGGAGGTGGGGCGGGTGCCGCTCCCGGGCGGAACGGCCAGGCGACGTCCGCCGGCCACGCCGGCGATCACGCGGGTCATCTGGGGTCCTTGTGAGTAGTGCGGTCAGGGGTCCAGTCTGGCAGGTGGGGGCGGCACCGGGCCGCGGCGCCGCCCTCAGCCCTTCTCCAGGTACTGCTCCCTCTCGGCGTCCAGCAGGGCGTCCAGGGCGGTGCGCAGTCCCGGCAGGTGCTCCAGGCCGGGGTCGGCCGCCACGATCGCCGCGGCCTCCCTGCGTGCCTCGGCGATGACCTCCTCGTCCTCGATGACGGCGAGGACGCGCAGGGAGGAGCGGGCGCCGGACTGGGCCTGGCCGAGTACGTCGCCCTCGCGGCGCTGTTCCAGGTCGATGCGGGACAGCTCGAAGCCGTCGAGGGTGGCGGCGACCGCGTTCAGCCGCTGCCGGGCGGCGCTGGCCTCGGGCATCTCGGTGACCAGCAGGCACAGGCCGGGCGCCGCGCCGCGGCCGACGCGGCCCCGGAGCTGGTGGAGCTGGGAGACGCCGAAGCGGTCGGCGTCCATGACCACCATCACGGTGGCGTTGGGGACGTTGACGCCGACCTCGATGACGGTGGTGGCCACCAGCACGTCGACCTCCCCCGCGGCGAAGCGGCGCATGACCGCGTCCTTGTCGTCGGGCTGCATGCGGCCGTGCAGGACCTCCACCCGCAGGCCCTTGAGGGGGCCCCGGGCGAGCTCTTCGGCGACTTCCAGGACGGCGAGCGGCGGACGCTTGCCGGCCTCGCCCTCGGAAGGGTCCTTCCCGCCGGCCCCCTTGGCGCCGGCGGCCTCCTCGGCGTCGTCCCCGATGCGCGGGCAGACGACGTACGCCTGGTGGCCGCCCGCCACCTCCTCGCGCACCCGCTCCCAGGCCCGCGCCAGGAAGTGCGGCTTGTCCGCGGCCGGGACGACATGGCTCGCGATGGGCGAGCGGCCCGCCGGGAGCTGGTCGAGGACGGAGGTCTCCAGGTCGCCGAAGACGGTCATGGCGACCGTGCGCGGGATGGGCGTGGCGGTCATGACGAGCAGGTGCGGCGGCTGCTTCCCCTTGCCGCGCAGGGCGTCGCGCTGCTCCACGCCGAAGCGGTGCTGTTCGTCGACGACGACGAGGCCGAGGTCGTGGAACTGCACCTTGTCCTCGATGAGCGCGTGGGTGCCGATGACGATGCCGGCCTCGCCGGTGGCCAGGTCGAGCAGGGCCTGTCGGCGGGCGGCGGCGCCCATGGAGCCGGTCAGCAGCACCACCTTGGTGCCGTGCTCCGCCCCGCCGAGCATGCCGCCCTCGGCGAGCTCCCCCATCATCTCGACGACCGAGCGGTGGTGCTGCTGGGCGAGCACCTCGGTGGGCGCCAGCATCGCCGCCTGCCCGCCCGCGTCGACGACGGCGAGCATGGCGCGCAGGGCCACCAGGGTCTTGCCGCTGCCGACCTCGCCCTGGAGCAGCCGGTGCATCGGGTGCTCGGTCGCCAGGTCCGCGAAGATCTCCCGGGAGACCTTCTGCTGGCCCTCGGTGAGGGTGAAGGGGAGGCGGGCGTCGAAGGCCGCGAGCAGGCCGTCGGGCGCGGGTCTGCGGGCGACGGCGGGAAGCTGGGCGTCGGCGTGACGGCGGCGGGCGAGGGCGACCTGGAGGACGAAGGCCTCGTCCCACTTCAGCCGGGCGCGGGCGTCGGCGATGTCCGCCTTGGTGTGCGGGCGGTGGATCTTGAGCAGGGCCTCGGGGAGGGGGACCAGGCCGCGGCCCTCGCGCAGGGACTCGGGGAGGGGGTCGACGGCCTCCCGGGCGCTGGGCAGCACCGTCTGGACCGCCTTGCCGATCTTCCAGGACTCCAGTTTGGCGGTGGCCGGGTAGATGGGGATGAGGGCACCGGCCCAGCTCTCGACCGACTCCGTCGCGCCGTCCACGTCGTCACTGCGCAGCAACTCGTAGGCCGGATGGGCCAGTTGAAGACGCCGGTTGAAGACCGACACCTTGCCGGCGAACATCGCGCGGGTGCCCGGCAGGAGTTCCTTGTGGGGTTTGTGCACACCGTTGCCGAAGAAGACCAGCTGGAGCCGGCCGCTGCCGTCCGTGATGGTCACCTCCAGCCGCTGCCCCTTGCCGCGCGGGGCCCTCGGCGAGGCGAAGGTGTGCAGGCGGGCGTCGGCGACCTGGGCGACCACCGTGACGTGCTCGTCCATGGGGAGGTCGGCGAGGTGGGTGAGCTGTCCGCGCTCCTCGTAGCGGCGCGGGTAGTGGTGGAGGAGGTCGCCGACGGTGTGCAGGCCGAGATGCTCGGCCATCACCTTCGCGGTGGCGGGGCCGAGCACCGACTTCAGGGGCTGTTGCAGTGGTTCTCGCAGTGCGGGCACGAGATCCATTGCACACCACGCCACTGACAACGCCGCGCAGGTGCCCGGCAGTGCCCGGCGGGGCGGACGGCTCGGGCGGAGCGCGTGGCGGCGCGGCCGGGACCGGGACCGGGAGGGGAGGGAGCGGGGACGAGGAGGGAACAGGAGCGGGGCGGGCGGGCCGGGGCTACTCCACCCCGATGAGCAGCAGCGCCCCCTGCCTGCCGCCCCGGTACACCACCGTGTCGACGGCGAGGTACGCCTCCCGGACGCGCGCTTCGAGGTGCTCGGCGACCGCCTCGGGGGCCTCGTCGCCGAGGACCAGGGTGACCATTTCGCCCCCGGCGGCGAGCATGCGGTCGAGGACGGTCCGGGCGGTGGCGGTGACGTCCGGCCCGATCACGGCGACGTCCCCGTCGATCAGGCCGAGCACGTCCCCGGCCTGGCAGATGCCGGCCGTGGTCCAGGCCTCGCGTTCGGCGACGGTGACCTCGGCGTAGCGGGTGGCGCCCGCCGCCGAGGTCATCGCCACGACGTCCTCGTCGAAGCGGCGGCCGGGCTCGTGCACGGCGAGCGCCGCGATGCCCTGGACCGCGGAACGGGTCGGGATGAGGGCCACGCGGACGCCCGCCGCGCGGGCCTGCTCGGCCGCCGCGGCGGCGGTGTGGCGCAGTTCGGCGTCGTTGGGCAGCAGCACGACCTCGCGTGCGTGGGCCCGCCGTACCGCCGCCACCAGCTCCCCGCTCGCCGGCGGCTCCCCGGGGCGGGCCAGGACGGTGGTGGCACCGGCCTGGGAGTACAGTCCGGCCAGTCCCTCGCCGGGCACCACGGCCACCACGGCGCGCTGGGCCGGTTCGCAGGCCGGGTGCCCGTCTCCGGCGGCGCGCGCGTCGCCCTGACCGAAGTGGGTGATCCGGATGCGGTACGGCCGCCCGGCCTCGACGCCCGCCTCGACGGCGGCGCCGGCGTCGTCGACGTGCACGTGGACATTCCACAGTCCGTCGCCGCCGACCACCACGAGGGAGTCCCCGAGGGCGTCGAGCCGCTCCCGCAGCCGTGCGACGGCGGCGTCGCCGGCCTCCAGGAGGTAGATCACCTCGAAGGAGGGGCCACCGCCGGGCCGGTCGCACGCACCGGGCGGGCCGTCCTCTTCCGAGCCGGCCCCGAGGACGTCTCCGCGGGGGCCTGCGGGGGCGTCCCGGCCGGCGTGCTCCCCGCGCGCGCGGGCGCCGCCGGGGCCGAGGGGGAGCGCCGTCCTCGCCGCGGGCGCGCCGGCGGCCGGCGCCTCCCCCGTCAGGGCCTCCACCAGTGCGGCGAGCACCCACACCAGCCCGCACCCGCCGGCGTCGACCACTCCCGCGCGCCGCAGCGCCGGCAGCCGGCCGGGCGTCGCGGCGAGCGCCGTCCGGGCGCCCTCGTACGCAGCGCGGGCCACGGCGCCGCAGTCGCCCTCCGTCCCCTCGGCCGCGTCGGCGGCGGCGGAGGCGACCGTCAGGACGGTGCCCTCGACCGGGTGGGCCACGGCCTGCCGGGCGGAGTCGGCCGCGTGCCGCAGGGCGAGCCGCAGACCGGGCCCGTCGGTGTGAACCCCCTCACCCCGGCCGGCGAGGACCTGGGCCATGCCGCGCAGCAGCTGCGCCAGGATCGTGCCGGAGTTGCCGCGCGCGCCGATCAGCGCCCCGTGGGCCATGGCCCGCACGGCCTCGGCCAGCGACGGCCCGCCGGACGCGGGCGCCTCGCCGGCGGCCGTGGCGCCGGTGCCCACCTCGTGCGCCGCGAAGACCGCCTCCACCGCGGCGGCGGCCGACTCGACGGTCAGGTACAGGTTGGTGCCGGTGTCCCCGTCCGCGACGGGATAGACGTTGATCGCGTCGATCTCCTCACGCGCGCCCCCCAGCGCGCGCAGCGCCAGACCGCACCAGGTGCGCACCGCCAGAGCGTCGAAGAACCTCCGCGGCACCTGCGCCACCTGCGCCTCCCTGAGCTGCTGAATGTGGCACGCAGCGTAGACCCCGGGGCGGTACCCGCCGGAAGAGGGCCGGGAACCGGCTCCTGAGCTGCCATGGTAGTTTCGTTGTACGGGAGCAGCCGTTGTATGCTGCTCCGGTTGCCCGATCCGATCGGGCTAGTTCCCCTGGCAGCGCCACTCAGATCTCGGAACTCTCGCAAGAGCCCAGGATCTCGATCCCGGCATGCCGGGATTAACCGTAAGTGCATCTGAAGTCTTTGGAGTGACCCGTGGCTGCCAACTGCGACGTCTGCGGCAAGGGGCCGGGCTTCGGCAACAACATCTCGCACTCGCACCGCCGTACGTCCCGCCGCTGGAACCCCAACATCCAGCGTGTGCGTACCGTGGTCGGCGGGACGCCGAAGCGCGTGAACGCTTGCACCTCGTGCATCAAGGCCGGCAAGGTCTCGCGCTGACGCTCAGCAAGAGCGCGCGGCCACTGCTGGTTCGCTTGCACTGAGCCGGTCCACCGAAAGGTGGGCCGGCTTTTTGCGTGCCCGGCAGAGCACCGGGAACAGCCGCTCCGAGCCGTGCCCGGCCCGCACCTGCCGGAATTCGGCCCGTGCGCTTCGGCGTCCCGGGCCCTTCGGGCCTCCGTACCGCCGACGGCGCCCCGCTCCGGGAGGCGCCCGCGCCGCGGCGCGACCCGGCCCCGCCCGACCTGCCGGGCACGCACCCGCGGGTGGCGCGGCTCACGGAGCCGCGGCCGGCCGCCGCGCGGGACCGGAGCGAGGCGGATCCCACGCTCGGCGGCGGCCCCGAGCTCGTACCGGAGCTGTGTGCCCTGCCGGTCCTCCGGTCCGAGCCCCCGGCGTACGGCCGCCGGGACGTCACCGCCGGGAAGCGGATCCTCACCGGCCGGTTCGCGGGCATGGGCTGGGAGGCGCCGGCCGTCCCCAAGGCCCTGGAGGGGACCGGAGGCCTGCGCTTCGACGCCATCGCGCAGATCCGCGCCGACCGCCTCGCCCACGGCCGCGCGGTGCTGCTCGGCGACGCCGGGTACGGCGCCACCGGCATCAGGCCCCCGGCCCCGCCCCGTCCGCCCTGAAGGCCCACCCGTGGTCCACGGGCCCGATGCCCCCGCCGAGCGGGAACCCGGCCGCGACCGCCCCGGTGACGTACTCCTTGGCCGCCGCCACCGCCTCCGGCACCGGCTGCCCCTTGGCCAGTTGGGAGGCGATCGCCGAGGCGAGGGTGCAGCCCGTGCCGTGGGTGTGCCGGTTGTCGTGGCGGGGCGCCCGCAGCCAGTGCTCCTCGGAGCCGTCCGTGAGCAGGTCCACGGCGTCCCCGGGCAGGTGGCCGCCCTTGACCAGCACCCAGCGCGGTCCGTACTCCAGCACGGCCGCGGCGGCCCGGCGCAGGTCGGGCTCCGACGCGACGCGCACGCCGGTCAGTTGCGCCACCTCGTCGAGGTTGGGCGTGGCGACGGTCGCCACCGGCAGCAGCTTGGTGCGTACGGAGTCCAGGGCGGAGGCGGCCAGCAGCGGGTCCCCGTGTTTGGAGACGCCGACCGGGTCGACGACCGCGGGCGCGTGGGTGCCGGCGATCAACTCGGCGACCGTCTCGACCAGTTCCGCCGAGGCCAGCATGCCGGTCTTGACCGCCTGGACGCCGATGTCGTCGACGACGCTGCGGTACTGCGCCCGCACCGCGTCCACCGGCAGCTCCCAGGCGCCCTGCACGCCGAGGGAGTTCTGCGCGGTCACCGCGGTGATCACGCTCATGCCGTGCACGCCGAGCGCGAGCATCGTCTTCAGATCGGCCTGGACGCCCGCGCCGCCGCCGGAGTCGGACCCCGCGACCGTCAGCACCCTGGGCAGCGCGCTCATGACTCGATGTCCTCTCCGAAGTGGTCCCAGCCGCCCTTGCTCGTCCAGGATGCCCCGTCGACGGTCACCTGGGGCAGCGCCGAGGGATTGAGGACCTCGCCGATGACCTTCCAGCGGGCCGGCAGCTTCACGTCCGGCGGGAAGGTCGCCACGATCGCGTGGTCCTCGCCCCCGGTCAGCACCCACTGCATCGGATCGACGCCGACGGCCTGCCCGATGTCGTGCATCTGGGTCGGGATGTCGATCTGCCCGGAACGGATGTCGATGCGCACCTTGCTCGCCTCGGCGATGTGCCCGAGGTCGGCGATCAGCCCGTCGCTGACGTCGCACATCGCGGTGGCGCCGAGCGCGGCGGCGGCCGGGCCCGCGTGGTACGGCGGCTCCGGGCGGCGGTGGGCCTCAACGAAGGCCCGCGGCGAGCGGAACCCGCGGGACAGCACGGCGTACCCGGCCGCGGACCAGCCCAGCCAGCCGGTCACCGCGACGAGGTCGCCGGGCTGGGCACCGCCCCGCGTCACCGGCTCCTGACCCCGCAGGTCACCGAGGGCGGTGATGGACACGGTGACGGCGTCGCCGCGCACCACGTCGCCGCCGACCACGGCGGCGCCCGCGACCTGGCACTCGTCGCGCAGCCCGTCCATCAGCTCGGTCGGCCAGGTCACCGGCAGTTCGGCGGGCACCACCAGGCCGAGCAGCAGCGCGGTGGGGACGGCGCCCATCGCGGCGATGTCGGCGAGGTTCTGCGCCGCCGCCTTGCGGCCCACGTCGTAGGCGGTGGACCAGTCGCGGCGGAAGTGCCGGCCCTCCACCAGGACGTCGGTGCTGGCCACGACCCGGCGGTCGGGCGCGGCGACCACCGCGGCGTCGTCGCCGGGGCCGATGCGGACCGCCGGGGTGGTGGTGAGACGGGAGGTGAGCTCCCTGATGAGCCCGAACTCCCCGAGCTCACCAACAGTGCCCTTCATTGCCCTTGCTCCCCTTCTGTCCCTGTCCGGGCCCGGTCGCGCGTCATCTCTGTCCTCGCTACGGTCGAAGTGCCGGCCGAAGGACCGGTCGAAGCCGTCTCCCCCGGAACCGTCAACTCGTATCCTCCCCGCACCCCGGCGCGCGTGCCGAGGCCCCCGCAGGTCTCCCCGCGGGGAGTGGCGACGCGATACCGTGGCGTTCCTTTCCCCCACATGATCCTCGTGGCCGCCCTGGAGGTTCCGTGGTACAGGCGTACATCCTGATCCAGACGGAGGTCGGCAAGGCGTCGACCGTCGCCGAGACCATCAGCGAGATCCCCGGTGTGATCCAGGCCGAGGACGTGACGGGTCCGTACGACGTCATCGTGCGCGCCCAGGCCGACACGGTCGACGACCTCGGCCGCATGGTGGTCGCCAAGGTTCAGCAGGTGGACGGCATCACCCGCACCCTGACCTGCCCCGTCGTCCATCTCTAGCCCCCGTCTACCCTGTGCCGGTGAACTCCTTCCCGCACCGGCACCGCTTCGTCCTCGTTCCGTCCGCGCTCGCCCTGCTCCTGGCCGGGGCGGGCTGCTCCCCGGGGAACGGCAGCGCCTCGGCGGCGGTCCCCAGCCCCGGCACGGACGCGGTGAAGCTCTGCCGGAACCTGGACGGGGAACTGCCGTCGAAGGTGGACGGTCTGGACCGTGAGGACCCGAAGCCCCGGTCCGCCCTGACGGCGGGTTGGGGAAACCCGGTGATCATACTGCGCTGCGGTGTGCCGCGGCCCGCCGCGATGGACGACCCGGAGGCCGACGGCGTCGAGGTGGAAGGCGTGGGGTGGCTGCTGCAGAAGCGGAACGACGGGTCGGTCCGGCTCACCACCACGCTGCGCAGGGCCTATGTAGAGGTGACGATCCCGAAGGAGCGCACGCGGGACGGCCTGGCACCGCTGGTCGACCTGGCCCCCGCCGTGAAGAAGGCGATCCCCGAGGGGATCGCCGACTGATCCGTCATCCGGCCGGTGCGGCCCTCAGCGCAGTCCCGTGGAGCGGCGCAGCGCCGCCTGCACCAGGCGGTCCACCAGCTCCGGGTAGCCGATCCCGCTGGCCTGCCACATCTGCGGGTACATCGAGATCGGCGTGAAGCCGGGCATCGTGTTGATCTCGTTGATGACGAACTCCCCGTCCCCGGTGAGGAAGAAGTCCGCGCGCACCAGCCCCTCGCAGGAGGCCGCCTCGAACGCCGCCACCGCCAGCCGCTGCACCTCGGCCGTCTCCTCATCGGTCAGCGGCGCGGGCACGATGCCGGGCGTGGAGTCGATGTACTTGGCCTCGAAGTCGTAGTACGCGTGCGTCTCGGGCGGCGGGATCTCGGCGGGTACGGAGGCCCGCGGGCCGTCCTCGAACTCCAGCACCCCGCACTCGATCTCGCGGCCGGTGAGCGCCGCCTCCACGATGATCTTCGGGTCGTGCCGCCGGGCCTCCTCGACCGCCTCGTCGAGGGCGGACAGGTCGTCCACCTTGGTGATGCCGATGGAGGAGCCCGCGCGGGCGGGCTTCACGAACAGCGGCCAGCCGTGCTCGCCGGCGAAGTCGACGATCTTCTTGCGGGCGGCGCGGACGTCCCGCTCCCACTCGCGCGGCCGGATCACCACGTACGGGCCCACCGTGAGCCCGAAGGAGGTGAACACCCGCTTCATGTACTCCTTGTCCTGGCCGACGGCCGAGGCGAGCACACCGGAGCCCACGTACGGCACGCCGGACAGCTCCAGCAGGCCCTGCAGGGTGCCGTCCTCACCGTACGGGCCGTGCAGCACCGGGAAGACCACGTCGACCTCGCCCAGGGCCTTGGGCACCGCGCCGGGTTCGCTGTAGACGACTTCGCGGCTGCCGGGGTCGACGGAGAGCACCACGCTGCCCTCGGCCGACTCGGCGAGCTCCTCGACGCTGGGCGTGCGCCGCTCGGTGATCGCCATGCGCTCCGGTTCGTCGGCGGCGAGCGCCCAGCGGCCGTCCCGGGTGATGCCGATCGGCAGGACGTCGTACTTGGTCCGGTCGATGGCCTTCAGGACGGCTCCGGCGGTGACCGTGGAGATCCCGTGCTCGGAGCTGCGCCCGCCGAACACGACGGCCACACGCGGCTTGCGCGTCGGCTGCCCGGGGCTCTGGGGGAGGTTCTCGGTGCTCATATCGCGACGAGAGTACCCGCCCGTAGGGGCAGGGCACAGCGTCGGCGGGGTCGCGTGGCGCGGCCGTCGCTCAGCGTCGCTCGGGCTTCGCGCTGCGCGACATCAGCTCCTTCAGCGCGACCGCCGGCGGCTTGCCCTCGTGCACGATGCCGACGACCGTCTCGGTGATCGGCATGTCGACGCCGTGGCGCCGGGCCAGATCCAGCACCGACTCGCAGGACTTGACGCCCTCGGCGGTCTGCCTGGTGACCGCGATGGTCTCCTCGAGGCTCATGCCCTTGCCGAGGTTGGTGCCGAAGGTGTGGTTGCGGGACAGCGGCGAGGAGCAGGTCGCCACCAGGTCCCCGAGGCCGGCCAGCCCGGAGAAGGTGAGCGGGTCGGCGCCGAGCGCGACCCCGAGGCGGGTGGTCTCGGCGAGGCCGCGGGTGATGAGCGATCCCTTGGCGTTGTCGCCCAGTCCCATGCCGTCGGCGATGCCGACGGCCAGCCCGATCACGTTCTTGACCGCGCCGCCGAGTTCGCAGCCGACGACGTCGGTGTTGGTGTACGGCCGGAAGTAGGGCGTGTGGCAGGCGGTCTGGAGCCGCCGGGCGACGGTTTCGTCGGTGCAGGCGACCACGGCGGCGGCCGGCATGCGGGCGGCGATCTCCCGGGCGAGGTTGGGGCCGGTGACCACGGCGATCCGGTCCCGGCCGACCTTGGCGACGTCCTCGACGACCTCGCTCATCCGCATCGCGGAACCGAGTTCGATGCCCTTCATCAGGGACACGAGGACGGTGTCGGGCGCGAGCAGCGGCGCCCACGCGGCGAGGTTGCCGCGCAGCGTCTGGGAGGGGACGGACAGGACCGTGTAGTCGGCGCCGGCGGCGGCCTCGGCCGGGTCCATGGTGGCCCTGAGGTTCTCCGGGAGTTCGACACCGGGGAGGTAGTCGGGGTTGGTCCGGGTGGAGTTGACGGCGTCCGCGACGTCCGGGCGGCGCGCCCACAGGGTGACCTCGCACCCCGCGTCGGCGAGCACCATGCCGAAGGCCGTGCCCCACGACCCGGCGCCGAAGACGACCGCCTTGAGGGGTCCGCTCACGTTCCCTGCCCTTCCACCTGCTTGTCCCGCTGCCTCTGCGCCTGCGTCCGGCGCCGCTGCTCGATCCGCTCGCGGCGCGGGTCGTAGGGGGTGTCGGGCGCCTTCTGCCCGCGGATCTCCTCCAGCTGGCGGGTGATGGCCGCCATGATGACCTCCGTCGCCTCCTTCAGGACGTCGGCGGACATCTCCTTGCCGTGGAAGCGGGAGAGGTCCACCGGCGGTCCGGCGAGGACGTGGTGGGTCTTGCGCGGGAAGAGGCGCGGCTTCTTGGCGTAGGGCGGCAGCACCTCGTTGCAGCCCCACTGGGCGACGGGGATCACCGGGCACCGGGTCTGCAGGGCGACGCGCGCGGCACCGGTCTTGCCGGTCATGGGCCAGCCGTCCGGGTCGCGGGTGAGGGTGCCCTCGGGGTAGAAGGCGACGCACTCGCCGCGCTCCACGGCGTCGATCGCGGCCCGGAAGGCGCTCAGCGCGTCCGTGCTCTCGCGGTATACGGGGATCTGTCCGGTGCCGCGCATCGCGGCGCCGACGAATCCTTTCTTGAAAAGACCGCTCTTCGCCAGGAATCGCGGCACACGCCCGGTGTTGTACTGGAAATGCGCGTATGCGAGGGGATCGATGTGTGAATTGTGATTCACGACCGTGATGAATCCACCCTCGGCCGGAATGTGCTCCATTCCGCGCCAGTCCCGCTTGAGCAGCACCACCAGCGGCGGTTTGCAGATCACCGCGGCGAAGCGGTACCAGAAGCCGATTCTGCGGCGGGGCACGCGGACACCTTCCTCTAGGGCCTGGGCGCGGCCAAGGGGCCGCACAAGTGTCGCCCCAGGCCGCCGGTCTGTCGAGAACACCGTACGCCCCGCCCTGGGGACGGCCGGGTCGACGGGGGACAATGACCACGACAAGAGAGGGACGGAACGCTCGTGCAGTGGACCTTGGTCGTGCCCGTGAAGCCCTTGGCCCGGGCCAAGAGCAGGCTGTCGGACACCGCCGACGACGGGGTGCGGCCCCACCTCGCGCTCGCCTTCGCGCAGGACACGGTGGCGGCGGCGCTGGCCTGCCCGGCGGTGGCGGATGTGGCAGTCGTCACGGACGACGCGCGGGCCGGCCGGGAACTGGCCGCGCTGGGCGCCGGCATCGTCCCCGACGGACCCCGCGAAGGCCTGAACGCCGCCCTGGCCCACGCGGCGGCGGTCGTACGGGCCTCGCGTCCCGGCCGTCCGGTGGCCGCCCTCAATGCCGATCTTCCGGCCTTGCGCCCCGCCGAATTGGCCCGTGTCCTGGAAGCCGCCGCGCAATTCCCGCGCGCTTTTCTCGCCGATGCCGCCGCAATCGGCACGACGCTGCTGGCCGCCGCCCCGGGACAGGCGTTGCGGCCCGCTTTCGGCCCCGATTCCCGCGCCCGCCACCACGCGTCCGGGGCGGTGGAACTCCGCCTGGCGGCGGTGGATTCCGTACGGCAGGACGTCGACACCGGCGACGATCTGCGGGCGGCGCTGGCGCTGGGCGTGGGCCCGCGCACGGCCGCGGCGGCGGCACTGCTGCCGGGGCGGGATCCGGTGCCGGGGCAGTAGGCTGCCGCCATGCAGGCGACCGCATACACCTACGACCCGGAAAGCCGCAGCGGGCAGGTGCTGCTCGACGACGGCACGCCCGTCCCCTTCGACGCGGCGGCGTTCGACGCGGGAGGCCTGAGACTGCTGCGCCCCGGCCAGCGGGTGCGCATCGAGACCGAGGGCGAGGGTGAGGGGCGGCGGATCACGCTGGTGACCTTGCAGACGTTCTGAGTCCCCGGGCCCGGTCCCGCACAGGCCGCGGGCCGGACTCCGTGAGGGAGTCCGGCCCGGCGCGTGAGTGCCCTTGTCTCCTGCCGCCCGCTACTTCTTGCGGGCGGTGGTCTTCTTGGCGGTCGTCTTGCGCGAGGTCGTCTTCTTGGCGGCCGCCTTCGTGGCGGGCGCCTTCTTCGCCGGCGCCTTCTTGGCGGTGGTCTTCTTCGCCGCGGCGGTCTTGGCGGCGGGGGCCTTCTTGGCCGCCGTCTTCGTCGCCGCCCCGGTGGTCTTCTTCGCCGCGGTGGCCTTGGTCGCCGCCCCGGTGGTCTTCTTGGCGGTCGTCTTCTTCGCCGCGCCTGTGGTCTTCTTGGCGGCGGCCTTCTTGCCCGCGGCCTTGGCGATCGTGGGCGGCGGGCCGGACAGGCTGCCCTTGGGGGCCTTCTTGACCGCGATGTCGTTCTTCGGGAGCTTCTTCGAGCCGCTGACCAGGTCCTTGAAGCCCTGACCCGCGCGGAAACGGGGGACGGAGGTCTTCTTGACCCGAACCCGCTCGCCCGTCTGGGGGTTACGGGCGTAGCGGGCCGGACGGTCGACCTTCTCGAAGGAACCGAAGCCGGTGACCGAGACCCGGTCACCCGCGACCACCGCACGGACGATGGCGTCCAGTACCGCGTCGACGGCATCGGCGGCCTGCTGGCGACCGCCCATCTTGTCGGCAATCGCTTCTACGAGCTGCGCCTTGTTCACGTCTTCCCCTTCGGAGACATCGCCGGAACGAAAGTGTTCCAGCTTTTTCGCACGTTAGGCAGATATATACCGCAAATCAAACACGAAACGGGCTTATCACCCTTGTGCCGCAACCGACTCGACTGTCCCGGCCCGTTCAGCGTTCCCCTTCGGGGAATCGCCCCTCGTCGAGATCCGCGCTGAACCGCTCCAGGCGCCTTGCCGCACCGGCGAGATCGTGTTTGGCCGCGGCCGTAATGACCAGCAGCTTCCGGGTCAGCGCCACCCGTACGCCCTCCGGGACTTGCAGTGCGCGCACCCTGGCGTGCGCTTCCTTGAGCTGGACCGCGACCGCCGTATAGAGCTCGAGTTGGCCGTCGTGTTCCATGCACAGATTGTGCCATCTGGGGCGAGTTGTCGCCTGCGCAGGGGGGCAACTGCCGCCTCGGACGGCCTTGTGCGCCACCGTCGAAGCCGCGGTCACGCGCCTCGCGTACCCCGGCAATCCCCCTTCTAACGTGGGGCGTTGAGGATCCGGGTGGTGACGCGCGGGACCGTCCGGGCCCGGATACGGCTGTACCCCCGATCGGCCCGATCGGGGGTACAGGGTGGGCTTTGGGATGGCCGAAAGTCGGCCTTGCGCTCGGCCGGGGTCAGACCTGGAGCGTCCGCGGCTTGAACGCCGGGCGCTTCTCCTCGTACGCGGCGATCTCCGCCTCGTTCTGCAGGGTGATCGAGATGTCGTCGAGGCCGTTCAGCAGTCGCCAGCGGGAGTTCTCGTCCAGCTCGAAGGAGGCGGTGACGCCCTCGGCGCGCACCTCGCGCCCGACCAGGTCGACCGTGACCTCGGCGGTGGGGTCGGCTTCGGTGAGCTCCCACAGCCGGTCGACGACCTTCTGGTCCAGGACCACCGTGAGCAGGCCGTTCTTCAACGAGTTGCCGCGGAAGATGTCGGCGAAGCGGGAGGAGATCACGGCCTTGAAACCGTAGTTCTGCAGCGCCCACACGGCGTGCTCGCGGGAGGAGCCGGTGCCGAAGTCGGGGCCGGCGACCAGCACCGTGGCACCCTGTCGCTCGGGGCGGTTGAGCACGAACTCGGGGTCCTTGCGCCAGGCCTCGAACAGCCCGTCCTCGAACCCGTCGCGCGTGACCTTCTTGAGCCAGTGGGCGGGGATGATCTGGTCGGTGTCGACGTTGCTGCGGCGCAGCGGGACGGCCCGGCCGGTGTGGGTGGTGAAGGCTTCCATGACTGATCAGACTCCAGCGGGCGTGGGGGCGTCGGCGGCGGCCAGGTCGGCCGGGGAGGCGAGGTGGCCGAGGACCGCGGTGGCCGCCGCGACCTGCGGCGACACCAGGTGCGTACGGCCGCCCTTGCCCTGCCGTCCCTCGAAATTGCGGTTGGAGGTGGACGCGGAGCGCTCGCCGGGGGCGAGCTGGTCGGGGTTCATGCCCAGGCACATCGAGCAGCCCGCGTGCCGCCACTCGGCGCCGGCCTCCTTGAAGACCACGTCCAGCCCCTCGGAGACGGCCTGGAGCCCGACCCGCGCGGAGCCGGGGACGACCAGCATCCGTACGCCGTCGGCGACTTTGCGGCCCCTGAGGATCTCGGCGGCGGCGCGCAGGTCCTCGATGCGGCCGTTGGTGCAGGAACCTACGAAGACGGTGTCCACCTCGATGGAGCGCAGCGGCTGCCCGGCCTCCAACCCCATGTACTCCAGGGCCTTTTCGGCGGCGAGGCGCTCCGAAGCGTCTTCGTACGAGGCCGGGTCGGGGACGGCCGCGGACAGCGGAGCGCCCTGGCCCGGGTTGGTGCCCCAGGTGACGAACGGCGACAGCTCGGCGGCGTCGATGACGACCTCGGCGTCGAACTCGGCGTCGTCGTCGGTGCGCAGCGTCTTCCAGTACTCCACCGCCGCGTCCCAGTCGGCGCCCTCGGGGGCGTGGGGGCGGCCCTTGAGGTAGGCGAAGGTGGTCTCGTCGGGGGCGATCATGCCCGCGCGGGCGCCCGCCTCGATCGACATGTTGCAGATGGTCATGCGGGCTTCCATCGAGAGCTTCTCGATGGCCTCGCCGCGGTACTCCAGGATGTAGCCCTGGCCGCCGCCGGTACCGATCCTCGCGATGATCGCCAGGATCAGGTCCTTGGCGGTGACGCCCTCGGGCAGCTCGCCCTCGACGGTGATCGCCATGGTCTTCGGGCGGGCCATCGGCAGCGTCTGGGTGGCCAGCACGTGCTCGACCTGGGAGGTGCCGATGCCGAACGCCAGCGCTCCGAAGGCGCCGTGCGTGGAGGTGTGCGAGTCGCCGCAGACCACGGTGGTGCCGGGCTGGGTCAGGCCCAGCTGCGGGCCGACGACGTGGACGACACCCTGCTCGACGTCGCCCAGCGGGTGCAGCCGGACGCCGAACTCGGCGCAGTTCTTGCGCAGCGTCTCCAGCTGGACCCTGGAGACCGGGTCGGCGATGGGCTTGTCGATGTCGAGGGTCGGGGTGTTGTGGTCCTCGGTGGCGATGGTCAGGTCGAGGCGGCGCACCTTGCGGCCGCTCTTGCGGAGGCCGTCGAAGGCCTGCGGGCTGGTCACCTCGTGCAGCAGGTGCAGATCGATGTAGAGGAGGTCGGGCTCGCCCTCGGCGCGCCGGACGACATGGTCGTCCCAGACCTTCTCCGCGAGTGTCCTACCCATCGCTTTCCCTCCGGTCGGCACGGAACGGCCGACCCAACTAGAGATCTTGAGGAGGCGGTGCCCGCACCCCTGTTTCCGGGCATCCGCCACCAGGCCCTCGTGTCCGCGGGCCGCTGTGACGTCGTGCTCTCCAGGGTGGCGCGTTCCACGGAAAATTGAACTTGCGTTTCACAGAGTGAGACGCAAGTATCGTTGCATGGACAACAGTAGCGGCGTCGGCGTTCTGGACAAGGCGGCACTCGTCCTGAGCGCTCTGGAGTCCGGTCCGGCCACCCTTGCGGGTCTGGTCGGAGCGACCGGACTGGCACGACCCACGGCCCACCGCCTGGCCGTGGCCCTGGAACACCACCGCATGGTGGCCCGCGACATGCAGGGCCGCTTCGTCCTCGGCCCGCGCCTGGCGGAGCTGGCCGCGGCGGCGGGCGAGGACCGCCTCCTGGCGACCGCGGGCCCGGTGCTCACGCATCTCCGGGACGTCACCGGCGAGAGCGCGCAGCTCTACCGCCGCCAGGGGGACATGCGTATCTGTGTCGCCGCGGCGGAGCGCCTGTCGGGCCTCAGGGACACGGTCCCGGTCGGCTCCACCCTGACGATGAAGGCCGGCTCCTCGGCGCAGATCCTGCTGGCCTGGGAGGAGCCGGAGCGCCTGCACCGCGGTCTGCAGGGCGCCCGCTTCACGGCGACGGCCCTGTCGGGCGTACGGCGCCGGGGCTGGGCCCAGTCGATCGGCGAGCGCGAACCGGGCGTGGCGTCCGTCTCCGCGCCCGTGCGCGGCCCCTCCAACCGCGTGGTGGCCGCCGTCTCGGTCTCCGGCCCCATCGAGCGCCTGACCCGTCACCCCGGCCGGATGCACGCCCAGGCGGTCATAGACGCCGCCGGCCGCCTGTCGGAGGCGCTGCGCCGCTCGGGGTGAGCCTGGCCCGCCGCCGGGAGGGCCGGCCTCAACGCCGCGGCAGGCCCTCCCGGCACCTGATCCAAAGGAACCCCCCGTACGGGGAGTTGAACACGCCGGACGGTCCGGCAACGAGCGGAGGCGAGAACGCCGATGGCCCCCCGCCGAAGCGGGGGGCCATCCTGTGCGTACCCCCGACCGGATTCGAACCGGCGCTACCGCCTTGAGAGGGCGGCGTGCTAGGCCGCTACACAACGGGGGCGTGGACTCTGCGTTTCCGCAGGTCCGAGCTGGTCTACCTGGACTCGAACCAAGACTAACTGAACCAGAATCAGTCGTGCTGCCAATTACACCATAGACCAATGTGGTTTAGACCAGTCAGTACCCCCGACCGGATTCGAACCGGCGCTACCGCCTTGAGAGGGCGGCGTGCTAGGCCGCTACACAACGGGGGCCCTAGCGATTCCGATGTAATCGGAACCAGTACCCCCGACCGGATTCGAACCGGCGCTACTGCCTTGAGAGGGCAGCGTGCTAGGCCGCTACACAACGGGGGCTTGCGGATGGGATCCGCGGGTGCAGATGAGCTCTGCGAGCTGGCCTACCTGGACTCGAACCAAGACTAACTGAACCAGAATCAGTCGTGCTGCCAATTACACCATAGGCCACTGGAACGCAAGCCCCAGAGGGGATCTTGTTCTAGCTTGCGCTTCGGGGCTCCGGCCTTTCGGTCCGTTCCCCGCGGCGCAGGAAGAACATTACCCGAAGGAGGACGGGGCTCCAAAACGAGTATCCGGACCGAGGAGGCCGGGCAGTTCGGCGAGGGACGCGATGCGCCTCGGTCCGGTGGGCGGGTCGAGGGTCGCGCGGGTGCCGCCGCGGTCGATCCACACCGACAGCAGCCCGGCGTCGGCGGCGCCCCGGCCGTCGATCTCCGGGTGGTCGCCGACGTAGGCGACCTCGTGCGGGGCGAGGCCCAGGGCGTCGCAGGCGGCCAGGAAGGCGGCGGCCTCGGGCTTGGAGACGCCGAGCTCGGCGGCGCACAGGAGGGTCTCGAAGCGGTCGCGGACGCCCAGGACGCGCAGCTTGCGGTCCTGGACGGTGAGGCTGGAATTGGACAGCACCGCGTGGCGGTGGCTGGCGGCCAGGGCGTCCAGGACGGGCAGGACGTCCGGGAAGAGGGCCCAGGCGGCCTCGTAGTGCGCCAGGTAGCGGTCGAACCAGGCGTCGGCCTCGGTGTCGCTCAGATCGCGGCCGAGGAAGATCCGGGTGCGGTCGCGGCGCTGTGTGATGTAGTCGACCTCGCCGGTCTCGAACCGCGCCCACTGGGCCTGCGTGATCTCCCGCCACAGCGCCAGGGCCCGCTCGGCGGATCCGTACCGCTCGAGCAGGCCCTCGGCCACGAGGTGGGCGCGCAGCCCCTCGCGGTCCGCGGTGGTGTAGTCGAAGAGGGTGTCGTCGACGTCCCAGACGACGGCTCGTATCGCCATGCCACCGACGGTAGCGCCGGACGCGCGGGAGCGGGCGGGATCGCGGCAACCTCCGGCGGGCGGGGCCGGTCAGGCGGTGGCCGCGGCGGACCCGTCCGGGTCCGGGGCGACGAAGAAGTCCGTGACGAAGCAGGCGACCTCGCCGGCCGCGGTACGGCCGATCCAGGTCGGGTAGACGCCGTCGCCCCAGCCGGAGCCGAACGCGGCGAGGGCGTGCCCGGTCCCCGGAGCGGTGACCAGGTGGGGGCCGGGCGCCCAGTCGCTGTTCTCGAAGGCGTCCCACAGGGGCCCCTCGTCGTCCTCGCACTCGGGGAAGGACGCCTCGGCCGCCGCGTCGTGGAAGCAGCCGGTGCCGGCGTCGACGCCGTAGCCGTAGAACTCCTCGTCGCCGAGTTCGGCCGGGTCCTGGCCGGGGAGCAGGGCGAGCTCCCAGGCGGTGGCGGGTTCGTCGCGGATGACGAGGCGGGCGGCGGCGACCCGCAGGTGGGGGTCGCCGGACGGGGGCTCGCCGGGCCGGGTGAGGGTCGCCACGGCCGCCTCGACGCGGTAGCGGCCGGGCTCGACGGCGACCGTGAAGGGCTCGCTCTCGCCCCGGCCGAGGCAGACGAACGGGTCGCAGGCCACGACCCGCCCGGTGGGCAGCCACAGCTCGCCCCCGTCGGCGACGTGGATCACGCCCGCGGTCCCCGACTCGTACGCGAAGGTGCTGCCCGGCGTGAACAGCCAGGTGTAGTCACGGGCGGACATCGGCATGAGGGCGCCTTTCCGAAGCGGGGTGTTCACCGGGAACCGGCGGGGTCGCACGGCCCGGAGGCGGCGTGCGGCGCCGCGGTGCCGGAACAGTAACGCCCGGCACGACAGCGGGTCCGGGGCGGGAACGGCGAAGGGGCGGCACCCGGTGACCGCGGGTGCCGCCCCTGACGGGCGCGTGGGCCGTCCTACGCGGTCAGCTTCGCCAGCGCCGCGTCGATGCGGGCCAGCGACTTCTCCTTGCCGAGGATCTCCAGGGACTCGAAGAGCGGCAGGCCGACCGTGCGGCCGGTGACGGCGACGCGGACCGGGGCCTGGGCCTTGCCGAGCTTGAGGCCGTGGGCCTCGCCGGCCGCCAGGACGGCCTCCTTCAGGGACTCGGGGGAGGTCCAGTCGGCCGCGTCCAGCTTCTCGCGGGCCGTGCGCAGCAGGGCGTCCGAGCCCTCCTTCATGGCCTTGTTCCAGCTGGCCTCGTCGAAGACCGGCTCGGGCAGGAAGAGGAAGTCGACGTTGTCGGTGATCTCGGACAGGACCTTCAGGCGGGTCTGCGCGTGCGGCGCGATCGCCTGCCACTTGGCCTCGTCGAAGTCCTCCGGGGCCCAGGGGGCGAAGGGGGCCTTCAGCCACGGGCGGCAGCGCTCGGCGAAGTCCTTCGCCTCCAGCATGCGGATGTGGTCGCCGTTGATCGCCTCGCACTTCTTGAGGTCGAAGCGGGCCGGGTTGGGGTTCACGTCGCGGACGTCGAAGGCCGCGACCATCTCGTCGATCGTGAAGAGGTCCTGGTCGGCCGAGAGGGACCAGCCGAGCAGGGAGAGGTAGTTGAGCAGTCCCTCGGGGAGGAAGCCGCGCTCCCGGTAGAGGTTGAGGGAGGACTGCGGGTCGCGCTTGGAGAGCTTCTTGTTGCCCTCGCCCATCACGTACGGCAGGTGGCCGAAGTGCGGGATCTCCTTGGCGATGCCCAGTTCGATCAGCGCCTTGTAGAGGGCGATCTGGCGCGGGGTGGAGGAGAGCAGGTCCTCGCCGCGCAGGACGTGGGTGATCTCCATCAGGGCGTCGTCGACCGGGTTGACGAGCGTGTAGAGGGGGGCGCCGTTGGCGCGGACGATGCCGTAGTCCGGGACGTTCTCCGGGGTGAAGGTCAGCTCGCCGCGGACCAGGTCCGTGAAGGTGATCGTCTCGTCGGGCATGCGGAAGCGGACGATCGGCTCGCGGCCCTGGGCCTTGTACTCCTCGACCTGGGCGTCGCTCAGCTCGCGGCAGTGGCCGTCGTAGCCGGAGGGCCGGCCCGCGGCGCGGGCGGCCTCGCGGCGGGTGTCCAGCTCCTCCTGGGAGCAGTAGCAGTGGTAGGCGTAGCCGCCCTCCAGGAGCTTGCGCGCGACGTCCCTGTAGAGGTCCATGCGCTGCGACTGGCGGTACGGCGCGTGCGGGCCGCCGACCTCGGGGCCCTCGTCCCAGTCGAAGCCCAGCCAGCGCATCGCGTCGAGGAGCTGCTGGTACGACTCCTCGGAGTCGCGGGCCGCGTCGGTGTCCTCGATGCGGAAGACCAGGGTGCCGCCGTGGTGCCGGGCGAACGCCCAGTTGAACAGGGCGGTGCGGACCAGGCCCACGTGGGGGTTACCGGTGGGCGAGGGACAGAAACGGACGCGTACGGGAGAGCCGGGTGCGCTAGCCACGCTTGACAACCTTGTTGGTGAGAGTGCCGATGCCTTCGATGGTGACGGCGACCTCGTCGCCGACGTTGAGGGGGCCGACGCCCGCGGGGGTGCCGGTGAGGATCACGTCGCCGGGCAGCAGCGTCATGGCCTCGGAGATGTTGACGATCAGGTCCTCGATCGGGTGGATCATCTCGCTGGTGCGGCCGAGCTGGCGCTGCTGTCCGTTGACCGTGAGCTGGATGGTCAGGTCGGACGCGGCGGCGAGGTCCAGGTCCGTCTCCACCCAGGGACCCAGCGGGCAGGAGGTGTCGAAGCCCTTGGCCCGGGCCCACTGCTTCTCACGCTTCTGCACGTCGCGGGCGGTGACGTCGATGGCGCAGGTGTAGCCGAGGATCACGTCCTGGACGCGCTCGCGCGGGACCTCGCGGCACATGCGGCCGATGACGACGGCGAGCTCGGCCTCGTGGTGCAGTTCCTGCGAGAAGGAGGGGTACTGGATCTCGTCGCCGGGGCCGATGACGGAGGTGGACGGCTTGAAGAAGGCGAACGGGGCGTCGGGCACCTCGTTGCCGAGTTCGCGCGCGTGCTCGGCGTAGTTGCGGCCGAAGGCCACGATCTTGTTGGGGAGCACCGGCGGCAGCAGCCGTACCTTGCTCAGCGGCACCTTGGTGCCGGAGAGCTCGAAGTCCGCGAACGGGATGCCCTTGATGATGTCGAGGACGAGCTCCTCCGGCTGGTCGCCTTCGACCGCGCCGAAGGCTACGTTCCCGTCGATGGAGAACCTGGCGATGCGCACGGGTTGCTTGGCCCCTTGACTGAGCTGGCTGAAGTCTGACGCTCCAGGCTAACGCGGCGGGAGCCGGGCGCCTCGCGCATTCCCGGCGGGCGCCCCGCGCGTTCCGGGCGGGCCGTCGCCGGACGCGCCGCGCGGACGTCCCCGGGTACGCGTCCGGCCGCCGGCTGGGGGCCGGCGGCCGGGGTGCTCCGTCCGTGCGGTGCGGTGCGTACCGCACGGTGCCCGCTATTCGGCCGCCGTGGCCTGGGCCGGGATCTCGTTCAGCACGGTCCGCTTGGGGTTGGCGGTCCGGGCGGGGAGCTCGACGGGGTGCTCCGGCCGTTCCGGCGTCTGCAGCGAGCCGGCGTCCTTCAGGTGCGCCAGCGTGGTGCGCCGCGGGTTGGCGATCTTGTGGAACATCATCGTCGTCTTCACGGTTGTACGAGATCCTTGTCGTGTCCGGGCGCCGGGAGGGTCCTGGGACCCCCGCGCGGGCGCGAGTTGTCGGTTTTGCCATCTCTGTAAAGCGCCAGGCTAAACATGCGATTCCCACCCCAAGACGGGGAGGCCTCGCGATCAGCATGTGAGTTTCCTCACTTAAGCATGGGCAATTCGGTCAATCCAGACCCGCATTCCACCGCAACGAAACGGACATCGGATACCTGAAGCCATCATTCCGCTCCTGATCATGGCGACTGGGACACCCTTTGAAGTCGGGCGGATTGCCCGCATAAGCCCGTTTCAGCAAAGATCACTTTCTACGCGCGGTGATCCGTCACTCACAAGCCGTCACCTAGGCCGTGGCCCGTCCCATGGGCCTTGTTGGAGATCCGGCACTGTGCTGGAATTCCACGGACCGCCGCAGGATCGAGCCGGCGCACAGGGAGCGCAGTCAAGCGCCGAGCGGCGGGCGAGAAGGGGGAACCAGCGCCGGTCACTCACGACCACACCACGGGGGCGTATTCAGGGCGCCCCCATGACGCCGACACCGTGCCCGGCCGTTCACGCGGCAGGGCGCCTGGTCCAGAGGTTGCGACGCTAGTGCAGGGACGTTTCAAGAGGGATGGCAGCGCTTCGGCGGACCCGGAGCCGCACGGCGGGACTGGTCCCATGGCCGTCGGCTCCTCGCCCCAGCACGCCCAGAAGCAGGGCCCGGCCGCGTCCGGCGGCGGGCGTTCCGGGCGCCCCGGCGCGTCGTTCCCCTCCGGGCCGGCGAGCCCCTCGCCGGCGGTCAAGCCGCCGAAGGAACCCGTGGGCCCCGGCTCGCGCATGGCCCTGCGCAACTGGCGCATCTCCACGCGTCTGGTGTCGCTGCTGGCGCTCCCGGTGGTCGCGGCCACCTCGCTGGGCGCCATGCGCATCAGCCAGTCCCTGGAGGACATGCAGCAGCTCGACAACATGAAGCTGCTGACGGAGATGACGAAGCAGGCCACCGAGCTGGCCGCCGCGCTCCAGGAGGAGCGCGACCAGTCCGCCGGTCCGCTGGCCCACGGCTCCAAGGCCAGCGCCCTGTCCGTCAAGGGCGACCGGGAGAAGACCGACCGGGCGCTGAAGAACTTCCTCGAGAGCTCCGAGGAGATCGACAGCGCCAGCAAGGACGGCACCCTCCACGGCGTCCGGGACAGCCTCGTCGGTCTCGCGAGCGACCTGAACGACCTCAACAAGATCCGCAGCACCGCCTACGAGTCCAGGGAGAACTCGACCCGGACCGTCGACGCCTACCACCGCCTGATCACCAACCTGCTCGACCTCTCGCAGGACATGGCGGAGGCGACCAGCAACCCGGAGATGATCCAGCGCACGCGCGCCCTGGCGGCGTTCTCGACCGCCAAGGAGTACGCCTCAGTGCAGCGCGCGGTCATCGCCGCGGCACTGCCCGCGAGCACCAGCGAGGCCGGCGACCTCTCCGAGAACGACCGGCTCTACGCCGAGGCCGCGCTGCAGAGCCAGCGTTCCGAGCTGCGCAGCTTCACCAGCATCTACGGCGACGGTGCCGAGGACCTCCTCAAGCCCATCGACCAGGGCAACCCGACGATCGAGGCCTCCGACAAGTACGCGGGCCGCGTGCTGAGCACCGACGGCGCCATCGAGAGGATCGAGAAGCGGTCCTACCAGGACTGGCTGGACGACAGCTCCACCAAGATCCAGCAGATGAAGAACATCGAGCACTCGCTGCTGGAGGACATGGAGCAGAAGGCGCGCGAGCTGCACAGCGAGTCGGAGCGCGAGGCGATCATCTCCGGTGCGCTGATCCTGCTCGTGCTCGGTGTGTCGATGGTCGGCGCCTTCGTCATGGCCCGCAGCATGATCCGCTCGCTGCGCCGGCTGGAGGACACCGCGACCCGCGTCGCCCAGGACCGCCTGCCCGAGCTGGTCAAGCAGCTCTCGGAGTCCGACCCGCAGGACGTGGACACCTCCGTGGAGTCGGTCGGCCTGCACTCCCGGGACGAGATCGGCCGGGTGGCCGCGGCCTTCGACGACGTGCACCGCGAGGCGGTCCGCCTCGCCGCCGAACAGGCCCTGCTGCGGGGCAACGTCAACGCGATGTTCACCAACCTCTCGCGCCGCTCCCAGGGCCTGATCCAGCGCCAGCTGTCGCTCATCTCCGAACTGGAGTCCCGCGAGGCCGACCCGGACCAGCTCTCCTCGCTGTTCAAGCTCGACCACCTCGCGACGCGCATGCGCCGCAACGGCGAGAACCTCCTCGTCCTCGCCGGCGAGGAGCCGGGCCGCCGCTGGACCCGCCCGGTCCCGCTGGTCGACGTGTTGCGCGCCGCCGCCTCCGAGGTGGAGCAGTACGAACGCATCGAGCTGTCGTCCGTGCCCACCACCGAGGTGGCCGGCCGGGTCGTCAACGACCTCGTGCACCTGCTCGCCGAGCTGCTGGAGAACGCGACCTCGTTCTCCTCGCCGCAGACCAAGGTCAAGGTCACCGGTCACGCGCTGCCCGACGGCCGCGTCCTGGTGGAGATCCACGACACCGGCATCGGTCTGTCGCCGGAGGACCTGGCGGCGATCAACGAGCGGCTCGCCTCCCCCCCGACGGTGGACGTCTCCGTCTCCCGCCGCATGGGTCTGTTCGTGGTCGGCCGGCTGTCGCAGCGGCACGGCATCCGCATCCAGCTGCGCCCCTCCGACTCCGGTGGTACGACCGCGCTGGTCATGCTGCCCGTCGACGTCGCCCAGGGCGGCAGGAAGCCCCAGCCCAAGCAGGGCCAGCCCGGCGCGAGCGGCGGTTCGGCCGTCGCGCAGGCCGCGGCCGGCGCGGCGGCGGCCCGGCGGGCGGCGGCCGCCCAGGGCGGTGGCCGCGGGCCCGGCGCTCCCGGGGGCGGTGCCCTCGGCGGCGGCCCCGGTGCGCGCACCGCGCTGACCGGGCGCGACGGCCGTCCGGGGCAGCCGGGCGGACCGCGGGGCCGGCAGGCTCCGGCGCCGCAGCAGGGCCGCCCGGGCCCGGCCGGAGCTGCCGATGCCGGTGCCGGCCAGGCCCCGGGTGCCCCGCAGGGCCTGCAGGCCGCGGGACTGAACGCGCCGCAGCGCCCGGACGCCTTCGGCGGTCGCGGCTCCTCCGCCGGCCTCGACCAGCCCCGGCCGGGCACCGGCCCGACGCGGCGGCGCGGCAAGGGCGAGTCCGGCGGCGACGCCGAGCGGGGCCGCCGGCCGCAGCTGCCGCCGCGCGGTGGCCCGCGGGCCGAGCTTCCCGGTGGCGGTCCGCAGCCCCGCGTGCCCAGCTGGGGTGACGGCGACGCCAAGCCTCCGGCGCCGCGCGCCTCGCTGGACACCCCGCGCGGCCACGAGGAGCCGGACGTCTCCCCGGCGTCCCGCGCACCGCGCGCCGACGACCGTCAGGACCCCGGCTCCACGGCGCAGATGCCGGCGTTCCCGGCGACCGGCGACCGCCAGGGCCCCGGATCGACCGCCGAGTTCGCCCGCCGGGACTTCGGCGCCCCGGCTCCCGGTGCCGGCGATCCGCAGCACACCGGGCCGTCCGCCCGCACGGACCTCTTCGGCACGTCCGCGGGACAGGACGATCCCGCGTCCGCGGACGGGTTCGCCGCCCCGCGGGCGTACGACAACGGCTCCACGGGCCGGCACGCCCTGCCGGAGCGCGCCAACCCGTCCGGGACGGCGGGCCGGTTCGAGCAGCCGCAGGACGGCGGCGCGCACGCGCAGTCCGGCTTCCCCACTGCCCAGGCGCGTCCCGCCCGCCAGGAGTCCGAGGCGCTGCCTTCGACGTCCGGCACCGGCACCGGTACCGGCGGCCGTACGCCGCTGTACGACACGCTGGAGACCGACTGGTTCCGCGGCGAGCAGCGTGCGCAGGAGGGCGGCCCGGCGGCCGAGCCGCCGCAGGAGGCGCAGGAGGCGCAGGAGGCCTCCCCCGCAGCCCGGCGTCCCGCCGCCACAGCCTGGCGCAGCTCGCCGAACGACGAGCTCGTCCGGCAGGCCGAGCGGGTCCGGCAGCCGGCCGCGGGCGGTGTCACCACCTCAGGCCTGCCGCGCCGCGTGCCCCGGGCCAACCTCGTGCCCGGCACGGCTCAGCAGCAGCAGACCCAGAGCGGTCCGCAGATCTCGCGCGCGCCCGACGACGTGCGTGGCCGGCTGACCAATCTCCGTCGGGGTATCGCACAGGGCCGACAGGCGGGAGCCGCCCAGACCGGCAGCTTCCCGCGGCCCACTCACCAGCAGGAGCGTTAGTTGAGCCCGATGAGCCAGGCGGCACAGAACCTGAACTGGTTGATCACGAATTTCGTGGACAACACCCCGGGGGTGTCCCACACCGTCGTGGTCTCCGCCGACGGACTCCTCCTGGCGATGTCCGAGGGGTTCCCGCGCGACCGCGCCGACCAGCTCGCGGCCGTCGCCTCCGGCCTGACCTCGCTGACCGCCGGGGCGTCCCGGATCTTCGAGGGCGGCACGGTGGCGCAGACGGTCGTGGAGATGGAACGCGGGTTCCTCTTCCTGATGTCCGTCTCGGACGGCTCGTCCCTGGCCGTGCTCGCCCACTCGGAGTGCGACATCGGCCTCGTCGGCTACGAGATGGCCCTCCTCGTCGACCGCGCGGGGGCGGTACTCACGCCCGACCTGCGCGCCGAACTGCAAGGCAGTCTGCTTCACTGATCGGCCCGGCACCACCCACCTCACCAAATCACCGTCCGGCCGCCACAATCCCCCCACCGGCCCCGTCAGACGGCTTGACTGACCGACTTGCTGTCCTGCCCGGAGGATCCATGAACCCGCCCACCGCCTCTCATGATCCGTACGCGGAGCCGTACGAGGACGAGGGCGACCAGCCGCTGGTCCGTCCGTACGCGATGACCGGCGGCCGCACCAGGCCGCGGTACCAGCTCGCCATCGAGGCGCTGATCAGCACGACGGCCGACCCGGCCGTGCTCGTGGGGCTCCTTCCGGAGCACCAGCGCATCTGCCACCTGTGCCGCGAGGTGAAGTCGGTCGCCGAGGTGTCGGCGCTGCTGAACATGCCGCTGGGCGTGGCCAGGATCCTCGTCGCCGACCTGGCGGAGGCGGGACTGGTCGCCATCCATCAGCCCGGTGGCGACGAGAACGCCGGCGGAGCGCCGGACGTGACACTGCTCGAAAGGGTGCTCAGTGGACTTCGCAAGCTCTGACGGAGGCCGGTCGACCACCTCCGCGAAGATCGTGGTGGCGGGCGGCTTCGGCGTGGGCAAGACCACGTTCGTCGGCGCCGTCTCCGAGATCGATCCGCTGCGCACGGAGGCCGTCATGACGTCTGCTTCGGCGGGCATCGACGACCTCACCCACACCGGGGACAAGACGACCACGACGGTCGCCATGGACTTCGGCCGCATCACGCTCGACCAGGACCTGATCCTGTACCTGTTCGGTACGCCCGGTCAGGACCGCTTCTGGTTCATGTGGGACGACCTCGTGCGCGGCGCCATCGGCGCGGTGGTCCTGGTCGACACGAGGAGGCTCGCCGACTGCTTCCCCGCCGTCGACTACTTCGAGAACAGCGGACTGCCGTTCGTGATCGCCCTCAACGGCTTCGACGGCCGGCAGGCGCACACGCCGGACGAGGTGCGCGAGGCGCTGCAGATCGGCCCCGACACCCCGATCATCACCACCGACGCCCGCCACCGCGCGGACGCCAAGAGCGCGCTGATCACGCTCGTGGAACACGCGCTGATGGCACGGCTGCGGTAGCGGCCAAATCGGCGGCGGACCGCGACAGTTGCGGGACGCCGTGAGGCGGCGCGGGACCGGCTGTGGCCTTTGACACGGTCGGCTTCGATGTTCATAACGTTTCGGCAGAGGAATCGGGTGGTACAACCACGCGTCGCGCACATCCGGTCTCACTGTGCTCACGAATGCCCCGTCTTTTGACGGGGCTCGCTCTTTATGACCGTTTTATCGGGCGGTTGCCTCGTGTGGGATCCCCTGGTTCCACTGTTTGGAAGAGCGCAGGTCGTCGTGCTGGAATGCCTGAACTGCCCCCTGGTCAAAGACGTACCCAGTCGTACTGCGTACTCGATGGCGTACCGGGCTCTGAAACACTGCGGCACACGTTGGTGCCGACCGCCGAGAGGTTGTTGGTCGAGTGAGGCGAAGCAAGAACAGTTCCGAGCCGTCGGCGGCTCGGGGCAACTTCACCCCGCCGCCGCGCACAGCGGCGCCCGCCCCCGTGCCCGGTCCGGAACCGACGGCCGCGCCCGCCCCGAGCGGCGGCCGTTTCTCCCCGCGCAACTGGCGGGTGACGACCCGGCTCAACGCGATCCTCCTCATACCCGTGCTGGTCGGCCTGGTCATGGGCGGCTTCCAGGTGAAGAGCTCGATCGACACCTGGCAGGAGGCCGAGGACGCCGAGAAGACCGCGCGTCTGGTGCAGGCCTCGCTGGCGTACGCCGACGCCCTCTACAACGAGCGGGACGTCTCGGCGGCGCCGCTGCTCCAGGGCAAGGGCCAGGACGACCAGACCGTCGTGAAGGTGCGCAAGGCCACCGACAAGGCGGCCGACGCCTTCGACCGGGCGGCGCAGGAGATGCCGCAGAAGCCGGGCCTGGAGCGGCGCCTGAAGCTGTTCCACGAGCAGGAGCCCAAGCTCCAGACGCTGCGCGCCGCCGCCTACACCTCCAAGCTCAAGGGCGTGGAGACCCAGGAGGGCTACACCCAGGTCGCCCACCCGCTGATGGAGTTCGCCAACGAGCTCGGTCTGGGCACCGGCAACATCACCTCCTACGGCCGTGCCGTCTACGCGATGGGGCTGACCAAGGCGGCGCTGTCGCTGGAGCGGTCCATCGGCATGCAGCTGCTGGTCAAGCCGGGCCCCGAGCCCAGCCACCTGGCCAGCCAGCGCGTCGCGCTGTCGTCGTACGCCTACCTCGAGCGCATCGCCATGGAGGAGTACCTCGGCGGCGGCCTCGAGGGGGACGCCGAGAAGCTCGACGAGGCCGAGGCGAAGGTCAGGGCGGAGGCCGCGGCCATGGCCAAGGAGGCCAAGGCCAAGGACCCGGACTACGTGCCCCCGCCGTCGAACCCGACGACGATGGTCTCGGAGCTGGCCCAGCTGTCGTCCACGCAGAGCAGCGCCCGCGCCGCCCTGGCCCGGCAGGGCATCACCCCTGAGAACTGGTGGGCGGTCAACACCCTCAAGTTCGACGCGTACCGCACGATCGAGACGGACATGACCGATGCCGCGGTGGCCGAGGCCGCCGGCATCGCCGACGACGCCCAGCGCGACGCGTTCATCACCGGTGCGGTCGTCGTGATCGCCCTGCTCGCCGCGTTCATCCTGGCCGGCATGGTGGCCCGCCAGATGAGCCGTTCGATGCGCCAGCTGCGCAGCGCCGCCTTCGGTATCGCCGAGCAGCGCCTGCCGATGCTGGTCGACCAGCTCTCCCGCACCGACCCCGGCCGTGTCGACACCCGCGTCACCCCGATCCCGATCACCTCGACCGACGAGATCGGCGAAGTCGCCCGTGCCTTCGACCAGGTCCACCGCGAGGCGGTCCGGCTCGCCTCCGAGCAGGCGCTGCTGCGGGGCAACATCAACGCGATCTTCACCAACCTCTCGCGCCGCAACCAGTCGCTGATCGAGGGCCAGCTGAGCCTGATCACCGACCTGGAGAACAACGAGGCCGACCCGGACCAGCTGGAGAACCTCTTCAAGCTGGACCACCTGGCGACCCGTATGCGCCGCAACGGCGAGAACCTCCTGGTCCTCGCCGGCGAGGAGCCCGGCCGCCGCTGGGACCAGCCGGTCCCGCTGGTCGACGTGCTGCGCGCCGCCTCCTCCGAGGTGGAGCAGTACGAGCGCATCGAGCTGGCCGGTGTTCCCGACTGCGAGATCCACGGCCAGGCCGTGACCGACCTCGTGCACCTGCTCGCCGAGCTGCTGGAGAACGCCACCACGTTCTCCTCCCCGCAGACCAAGGTCCGCGTCACCGCGACCCGGCTGCCGGACGGCCGCGTGATGGTCGAGATCCACGACAAGGGCATCGGCCTGACCGCCGAGGACTTCGCGGACATCAACCACAAGCTGGCCAACCCGCCCACCGTGGACGCCACGATCTCGCAGCGCATGGGCCTGTTCGTGGTCGGCCGGCTGTCCGACCGGCACGGCATCCGCGTCCAGCTCCGCCCCTCGGGCGAGCAGGCCGGCACCACCTCGCTGGTCATGCTGCCGGACGCCATCACGCACGGCGGTGGCGGCGAGCAGCAGGCCGAGCGCGACGAGTTCACCGTCTCGCAGATCATCCCGGAGCAGAACGTCCCGGGTGCCGATGCCCACCAGCAGCCGGTGCGCACGGCCGCGGAGCTCGGCTTCGACGACAGCCGCTACTCCGAGGCCTCCGACGACCCGCGCGGGCTGAACCCCGTCGGCCGCTCCCTGATGCGCGAGGAGCGCCGTGCGGCCCTGGAGTCCCAGTCGCACGGCCGGCACGCCCCGCAGGCGGCGCAGGACGCCCAGGAGACCCCGTACGCCGACCAGTTCACCGGTCAGCACCCGCAGCTCGGCTACGGCGACGGCCAGGACGGCCACCCGCAGCAGCAGGCGGGCTACGACACGGGGCAGCACCAGACCTACGGCGACCAGCAGGCGGGCTACGACACCGGACAGCACCAGACCTACGGCGACCAGCAGGCGGGCTACGACACCGGACAGCACCAGACCTACGGCGACCAGCAGGCGGGCTACGACACCGGACAGCACCAGACCTACGGCGACCAGCACTTCGCGCAGGGTGGCGGTCTGCCGCAGGGCGACGGCTTCCGGCCGAACGGCGGCTACCCCGAGCCCGCGTACACGGAACCGCCCCAGGAGGACCCCGCGGCGGCCGGCACCGGTGCGCCGGAGGGCTTCCCGGCCTTCGCGCAGCGGCGTCACCAGGACGACTGGCCGCAGCAGGACGCCTACCGGAACGGCTACCCGAACCAGTACCCTGCGAATGCCCCCGAAGCGGAATCCGCGCAGGCCGCTGACGCCGGCGAGGCGGACCACGTAGGCTTCGGCCATCCGGGAACGGCTCCCTCCGCCGCCCACGAGATGACCGACGCCGGGCTTCCCCGCCGCGGTTCCGGCGAGGGCGACGCGGGTGGCGCGCAGCCCGTGCAGCAGGAAGCGCCGGCTTCCGCCCCGGAGAACGACGGCTCCTGGCGTTCGGTCAACGACGAACGCTGGCACCAGGCCGCTCAGCTCCGGAAGCCCAAGGCGGGCGGAGTGACCTCCTCCGGCCTGCCGCGGCGGATTCCCAAGGCCAACCTGGTCGACGGCTCCGCCGAATCCACCACCCAGGGCGGCCCACAGGTCTCCCGCGCCCCGGAGGACGTCCGGGGCAGGCTGAGCAACCTGCGGCGCGGCGTCCAACGAGGCCGCAGCGCAGGCAGTGAAACGAACGGCCAGGGCTTCGGTCCTGACAGCACCTACAACCAGGAGCGTTAGTGTGAGCCCGATGAGCCAGGCGGCACAGAACCTGAACTGGTTGATCACCAACTTCGTGGACAACACCCCGGGGGTGTCCCACACGGTGGTGGTCTCCGCCGACGGACTCCTTCTGGCGATGTCCGAAGGCTTCCCGCGCGACCGCGCCGACCAGCTCGCGGCCGTCGCCTCCGGTCTGACCTCGCTGACCGCCGGTGCCTCGCGCATCTTCGAGGGCGGCAGTGTGAACCAGACGGTTGTGGAGATGGAGCGAGGATTTCTCTTCATCATGTCCATCTCCGACGGTTCTTCGCTCGCGGTTCTCGCGCACCCGGAGGCGGACATCGGCCTCATTGGGTACGAGATGGCCCTGCTCGTGGACCGCGCCGGCACGGTCCTGACCCCGGATCTCCGCGCGGAGCTCCAAGGGAGCCTTCTCAACTAAAGGACAGACGGTGCGTTTTGGCGTCCCGGGGCCGTAAGGTTTCGGGACGCGGCTCCACAATGATGGGTGCCAGGCACAGTCGGAGGAGGAGAAAGTGGCAACACCCCCAGGCGGTTCGTCGTCGGGCAACTGGTCGTACGACCCTGCACAGGGTCCGGTCGATGGTTCCCAGAACCGGTACAACTTCCCCTCCGCACCGAGCCACGGCCAGCCGTACGTCCCGCCGGTCCCCGGCCCGTCGCCGTACGACCAGCCGCAGGCTCCGCGCATCCATCCCGTGCAGCCTCCGCGCCGCACCCCTGAGCCGGCGCCCTCCGGGACGTCGAACAACCCCCTGGTGCGTCCGTACGCCATGACGGGCGGCCGTACCAGGCCCCGCTACCAGCTCGCCATCGAGGCGCTGGTGCACACCACCGCGCAGCCGCACCAGATGCAGGGCCAGTTGCCCGAGCATCAGCGGATCTGCAACCTCTGCCGAGAGATCAAGTCGGTCGCCGAGATCTCGGCGTTGCTGACCATCCCCCTCGGCGTGGCCAGGATCCTCGTCGCCGACTTGGCGGAGGCGGGACTGGTCGCCATCCATCAGCCCGGCGGCGACGAGAACGCCGGCGGCCAGCCAGACGTGACACTGCTCGAAAGGGTGCTCAGTGGACTTCGCAAGCTCTAGCGGCGGTCCTTCCCGCTCCACCACCTCCGCGAAGATCGTGGTGGCGGGCGGCTTCGGCGTGGGCAAGACCACGTTCGTCGGCGCCGTCTCGGAGATCAACCCGCTGCGCACGGAGGCCGTCATGACGTCTGCTTCGGCGGGCATCGACGACCTCACCCACACCGGGGACAAGACGACCACGACGGTCGCCATGGACTTCGGCCGCATCACGCTCGACCAGGACCTGATCCTGTACCTGTTCGGTACGCCCGGTCAGGACCGCTTCTGGTTCATGTGGGACGACCTCGTGCGCGGCGCCATCGGCGCGGTGGTCCTGGTCGACACGAGGAGGCTCGCCGACTGCTTCCCCGCCGTCGACTACTTCGAGAACAGCGGACTGCCGTTCGTGATCGCCCTCAACGGCTTCGACGGCCAGCAGCCGTACACGCCGGACGAGGTGCGCGAGGCGCTGCAGATCGGCCCCGACACCCCGATCATCACCACCGACGCCCGCCACCGCGCGGACGCCAAGAGCGCGCTGATCACGCTCGTGGAACACGCGCTGATGGCACGGCTGCGGTAGCCCCGCGGCATGGTTGCGCAACGGCCCCCGACGGCCCAGTGGCCGTCGGGGGCCGTTGCCGTGTCGTGTGCCGGGTGCGGGGCGCGGGTGGCCGGGCGCCGCGCGCCTCGGGGCCTGTGACCGCACCGGTACGGGAAAAGGGCCCCTCCTGTGGGGAGGGGCCCTTTTTCCGTACCGGTCAGCGCCAGCTGTGCGGGACGCGGAAGCCCGGCTCGCGCTCCAGGCGGCGCCAGCCGGCGCGCACGCGGCCGCCGCGGGCCGGCGCGGCGATCTCGGCGGGGCGGGCCGCCGCGCGGGCCATCAGGACGGCCGTGATGGCGGCGACCTCCTCGGGCTCGGCGTGGCCCTTCTCGACACGGATGTCAGGTGTGGACATGCGACAGGCTCCTCGGGGTCACTGCGGCGGGTTGCCGTGCTTGCGGGACGGCAGGTCGGCGTGCTTGGTCTGGAGCATGGCCAGGGACCTGACGAGCACCTCGCGGGTCCCGGCGGGGTCGATGACGTCGTCCACCAGGCCGCGTTCGGCCGCGTAGTACGGGTGCATCAGCTCGGCCTTGTACTCCTTGACCATCTTCTGGCGCATGGCCTCGGGGTCGTCGGCCTCGGCGATCTGCCGGCGGAAGATGACGTTGGCGGCGCCCTCGGCGCCCATCACGGCGATCTCGTTGGTCGGCCAGGCGTAGGTGAGGTCGGCGCCGATGGACTGGGAGTCCATGACGATGTAGGCGCCGCCGTACGCCTTCCTGAGGATCAGGGAGATGCGCGGCACGGTCGCGTTGCAGTAGGCGTACAGCAGCTTCGCGCCGTGGCGGATGATGCCGCCGTGCTCCTGGTCGACACCGGGCAGGAAGCCCGGGACGTCGAGGAAGGTGACGATGGGGATGTTGAACGCGTCGCACATCTGCACGAAGCGGGCGGCCTTCTCGCTGGCCTCGATGTCCAGGACGCCGGCCAGCACCTGGGGCTGGTTGGCGACGATGCCGACCACCTGGCCGTCCAGGCGGGCCAGGGCGCAGATGATGTTGCGCGCCCAGCGCTCGTGGACCTCCAGGTACTCGCCGTCGTCGACGATCTCCTCGATCACCTTGGCCATGTCGTAGGGCCGGTTGCCGTCGGCCGGGACCAGGTCGAGCAGGGCGTCCGAACGGCGGTCGACCGGGTCGGCGCACTCCACCCGCGGCGGGTTCTCCCGGTTGTTCTGCGGCAGCAGGGAGAGGAGGTAGCGCACCTCGGCGATGCAGGTCTCCTCGTCGTCGTAGGCGAAGTGGGCCACGCCGCTCGTCTCGGCGTGCACGTCCGCGCCGCCGAGCCCGTTCTGGGTGATCTCCTCGCCGGTGACGGCCTTGACGACGTCCGGGCCGGTGATGAACATCTGCGAGGTCTCGCGGACCATGAAGACGAAGTCGGTCAGGGCGGGGCTGTAGGCCGCGCCGCCCGCGCACGGGCCGAGCATCACGCTGATCTGCGGGATGACACCGGACGCCTTGGTGTTGCGCTGGAAGATGCCGCCGTACCCGGCGAGGGCGGCCACGCCCTCCTGGATGCGGGCGCCGGCGCCGTCGTTCAGCGACACCAGCGGGGCACCGGCCGCGATGGCCATGTCCATGATCTTGTGGATCTTCGTGGCGTGGGCCTCGCCCAGCGCGCCGCCGAAGATGCGGAAGTCGTGGGCGTAGACGAAGACCGTCCGGCCCTCCACCGTGCCCCACCCGGTGATCACGCCGTCGGTGTACGGCTTCTTCGCCTCCAGGCCGAACCCGGTGGCCCGGTGGCGGCGCAGCTGCTCGACCTCGTTGAAGGAGCCCGGGTCCAGGAGCAGCTCGATGCGCTCGCGTGCGGTCAGCTTGCCCTTGGCGTGCTGCGCCTGCGTCGCCCGCTCGCTGGGGCCGGCCAGTGCCCGCGCACGAATCTCGTGCAGTTCGGCCACTCGCCCGCGCGCGTCCTTCGGTTCGCTCGGCGCATCATCCAAAACGGTCATGTAGCGACCATACGAAGCGGACCGAGAAAAGCGAGCCGTCGACTCCGTACAGTCTCCGACGGGTTTTCCTGGTACCCCTGAACAGAACCCCGCCGACATGCAGCCGTTTCGACTGCTCAGGGGCCCCACCGCTTGTAGGGGCCGTACAAAGCGGTCAGCCGAGAGTCACCTCACATCCGTGGGTGGCGCATTCCTCCCCCGGAGTGACGCGCAGGCGCAATCGGCGGCCGGTGCCGAGGATCTCGACCGTCTCGTCGGCCCGCGCCACCCCGCGCACGGGACGGTCCCAGACGATCTCCAGCGGCCGGCCGGTGCGCGGTGGCTCGCTCACGCGCAGGGCGGCGGTGCGGCCCCGGTGGCGGACCAGCACGCTCGCGCCCGCCGTGGCGGTGAGCGGGCCCGCCGTGCCAGCCTGCCAGAAGTTCGCGGCCGTCACCCCGAGGGAGGGAACGGCGACGGCCTGGCACGCGGTGTCGTTGGCGAGCACGGACAGCCGGTGCGCGGCGGCGGCGCGGCGGGCGGTCCGGCGGCGGCCGGCGCCGGGCAGGAGGACGTAGGCGTAGCCGGCGCCGTCCGGATCGGTGCCGTGGTCCAGCCAGAGGGTCTGCCAGCGGCGGGTGCGGCGTTCGGTGGTGCCGGCGCTGTTGATGTCGGACCAGGCGCCGGTGCGGTCCTCGCGCAGGGTCCTCAGTTCGCCGTCGAGGACGATCCAGCCGCCGTGGTGCTCCAGGTGCGCCCAGCCCGGGCCCCGGGTGAAGGCGGTGGCGCCGGCCTCCCCCAGGTTGCGGTTGTCGACGACCGTCTCGACGGGCACACCGTCGGCGCAGGTGATCCCGGCGCCCAGGCAGACCACCTCGTCGGCGAGGCAGAACCAGGACTTGCGGGCCTCGAGGGTCGAGCCGAGGCCCTTCAGGTGCTGGCCGATCGCCGCGTACTCGCCGTCGGTGGTGCCGCCGACCCAGCGCACGTCGGGCTTGGGCGCGCCCCATTCACCGCCCGCCCGGTCGGGCAGCCGCTTGGTGGAGACGGTGGTGCCGGGCAGGCGGTACCAGTCGACGGTGGGCCAGAACCAGTCCGTGTACTGGTCCGATCCTCCGCCGGACCCCGCCCACCAGTACGTCGTCCCGGCGCCGGTGTGCCAGCCGCGCGGGTTCTCGCCGTTGCCGCACTCGTAGTGCGCGATGCGGTCGCTGGCCATGGCGATGCCGACGGTGAAGCCGGGGCGGCGGTGCACGGCGCGGTCCATGGCCGCGAAGAGGCGGTGCCCTACGGGCTCGGGCGCGGCCGGGACGGGCGCGGCGGCGACGGCGTGCAGCCGGGCCAGGTCGGCCACGTCGAACTGCCGCGCCGTCAGGACGGGGCTGACCGTGTCCCGTTCGATCCACCCCTTCACGCGCGCGTGCCAGCGGTCCCGCTCCGCCGGGCTCGCCCCGCCCGCCAGCAGCGCGATCGCCGCGATGACGCCCTGCCCGTGGAAGTGGTCGCCGCGCATGACCCGCCGGTCGTCGCTCTCCAGGTACCCGCGGCTGATGGCGCGCCCGTTGACGGCGTCCATCATCAGCCCGTCGTGGAGGAACGGCGCGAAGGCGTGTTCGACGCTGTCGAGGACGTTCTGCCGGGCGGGGTCCGTGACCTCCCACTCGGAGCCTGCGAGGAGGGTGAAGAGCCGTCCGAGGCCGTCGAGCAGGACCTGCCCGTAGGTGCCCGAGTACGCCACCCAGGTGTGCTGGACGAACGAGCCGTCGGCGTACAGGCCGTCGCCCCGCGTGACGTACGGGAAGACCGGTGAGAGCGCGTCCCGGGCCAGGGCGATCTTGGCGGGGTTCCGGCCGAGGATGCCGCGCAGGGCGACCGAGCGGCACAGGTCGACGCGGTTGGCGCCGGTGGACGTGCCCGTGTAGGCGCCCAGCGCGGCGTCGGGGACGAAGTGGTCGACGGCGGCGCAGGCGGCGGCGATCCGGTCCTCGCCGAGGTGGTCGTACAGGGCGGCGGTGATGTCCGTCAGGAGGCGGGGGCTGCCGATCTGCCACTCCCACCAGTTGCCGTAGGGGGTGGTGGAGGGGTGGTAGACGGTGGCGGAGAGGTGGTCCAGGCCGCGCAGGACGTCCGCGAGGAGGGCGGGGTCGCCGGTGGAGCCGGTGCCCTGCTGGACGTACGCCTGGGTCATGGTCCACAGGCGGCCGTAGCCGAAGGTGATGCCGGACGGCGGGTCGAAGGGCCGGCCGGGCCACAGGGAGGTGGGGGTGGGGGCCATGGCGGCCCGGAAGGCGCGGGCGAGGGCGCCGGTCTCGGCGAGGCGGGAGGCGTACGGTTCGGCGGCCGGGTCGTAGCCGGCCCCGAGGGCGATGCCGAGCCAGCGGCGGCGGAGGGCGGCGTAGGGGTCGGGGTCCGCCGGGGCGGCGCGGGCGGGGGGAGCCGGGGCGAGCGCGGTGGCGAGGGCCGCCGCGAGCAGGACGGCGCGGCGGGTGGGGGGCCGGTGTGCGGCGGCCGGGGCGGAACGGGGCGACGGCGGGGGGCCGGAGGGGGGCGGGGCGGCGGGTGGGGTCATGCTCCTGCCGTTTACCACCCGGGCGGCGCCGGGGGAACCTCGCCGGCGCCGCCCCTTCGCGGAACCGGCCGGCCGGGGCGGTCCGGCGGGCGGCGGCACGCGCTCGGCGCGGACCCGCGCGCCCGGCCCGGAAGGGTGGGCCCGCCGGGTGGGCGGACGTCCCTCCCGGCCGCGCTCGGCGGCGGTCCGGCCGGGTGCGGCGTACCCGCCGTCCCGGTCGGCGGTCGTGGGCCCGCCCTTCCGCCGGGCCGCCGCGGGCGGGGCGGGAGGACCGAGGGCGCCCGGGCGCCCGGCGCAGCGGAGGCGCCCGCAGGGGCGTCAGAGCCCGCCGCCGAAGTCCCCTCCGCCACCGCCGCCGCCGAAGTCGCCTCCGCCGAAACCGCCCCCGCCGCCGAAGTCACCGGAGTCGAAGTCCGCGCCGGAGACGTCACCGCCTTCGTAGCCGCCGCCGAAGTCTCCGTAGCCGGAGCCGTAGTCGGCGGCGTACGTGGGGGTGGCCATCATGCCGCCGAGCATGGTGCCCACCAGCAGGCCGGGCAGGAGGCCGCCGCCGAAGTAACCGCCCGCCCAGGGGCCGTAGGCGGGACCGGCGTCCCAGTACGGGCGGCGGCCGTACTCGGTGTCCACCTCGCGGACCATCGGGTCCCGGCCCTCGTCCAGGCGGGTCCGGTCGGCGGCGCAGACCGGGACCTCGCGGGTCGCGCCGCCCGGCGGGGTCCAGGTGACGTCGGCGACCGACGGGCCGTGGCGCGGGTCGAAGAAGCAGGGCGGGCGCCGCTCGGGCAGCGGACGGCCCTCCCTGCGGGCGGCGAGCTGCGCGAGCGAGAAGCGGCCGTCCTCCAGGGCCTGGGTGACGGCGCGGACGTCCTCGGGTCCGCGGGCGTCGGCCATGGCGGTCTTGGCCTCCTCGTAGGCGTCCAGGGCGCGGGTGTAGTCGGCGCGCATGGCGTCGTCGGCGCCCGCCTCGGCCGGGTGGAAGTCCAGGCGGTCCAGTTCCTCGCCGAAGGCGGTGATGTCCTCGTCCACCACGACCCGCAGCCTCTCCAGGGCGGCCCGCTGCTCCTCCTCGTGACGGCGCCGGTTGCGCCGCACCAGCGTGTACGCGCCCGCGCCGCCGGCGACGAGCACGGCGCCCGCGGTGATCAGCGCGGTGGTGGACACCCCGCCGCCGGCGCCCTCGTTCCAGCCGCTCGGCGCCCCGCCGCCCATGTTGGCCAGGGCGCGGTCGGTGAAGTTGTCGAGCTGGGTGCGCGCGTCCTCGCCCTGCACGCTGCCGACGAGGTTGCCCACGGCCGCGCGCGGCAGCACCGCGGAGTCGGCGCGGGCGTCGAACCGGTCGCCGAGCCGGACCGCGTACAGGCCGGTGACACCGGTCGCCGTGCGCAGGTCGGTGAAGAGGTTCTCGGTGGGGTAGTCGGCCGGGAGCACCACCACGAAGAGCGGCTTGTCCGCGTCCTCGATCCGGTCGGCCAGGACCTGGGCCTCGCCCTCGGACAGCAGTGCGGAGGCGGCCGGATCGACGTACACGGGCCGTTCGCGCAGGGCCTCGGCGATGGCGGAGACGTCGGTGGCCGCGGGGGCGCGCGGGGCGGCCTGCGCGGACGGGGCGGACGGGGCGGCCTGCGCGGACGGGGCGGCCAAGGCGGCCGCGGCGGTCAGGACGGCGATCGCCAGCGCGATCAGCAGTCCGGCGGGACCTCGGGTGACTGTCGCGGCCTTCATACCTAGAAACTACCCGAAATTAACCCAAATAGGTCACCCATCGCACAGGAGTCCGCCCCGGATCGGGTGGGAGCGCTCGCGGGCGCCGCGCTCCGGTCCGGGGGGCGGCGCCCGCTACGGGAGGGGATCTACCGCGCCGGCGTCACCCCGGCCCGCAGCAGCCCGTAGGTGTAGGCGTCCTCCAGGGCCTGCCAGGAGGCGGCGATGACGTTGTCCCCGACGCCCACCGTGGCCCACTCCCCCCGTCCGTCGGAGGTGGAGATGAGGACCCGGGTCGTGGACTGGGTACCGTGCCTGCCCTCCAGGATGCGGACCTTGTAGTCGACCAGCTCCAGCCGGGCCAGCTGCGGGTAGATCTTCTCCAGGGCCACGCGCAGGGCCTGGTCGAGGGCGTGCACCGGGCCGTTGCCCTCGGCGGTGGCGACGATGCGCTCGCCCTTGGCCCACAGCTTGACGGTGGCCTCGTTGGCGTGGGTGCCGTCGGGGCGGTCCTCGACGATCGCGCGCCAGGACTCGACCTCGAAGTACTTCAGCGGCCCGCCCTCGGCCTCCGAGCGCAGCAGGAGTTCGAAGCTCGCGTCGGCGGCCTCGTAGGTGTAGCCCTTGAGCTCGCGCTCCTTGACCCGCTCGACGACCCGGCCGACCAGCTCCCGGTCGCCGCCGAGGTCGATGCCGAGCTCCTTGCCCTTCAGCTCGATCGAAGCGCGGCCGGCCATGTCGGAGACCAGCATCCGCATGGTGTTGCCGACCCGTCCGGGGTCGATGTGCTGGTAGAGGTCGGGGTCGACCTTGATGGCGGAGGCGTGCAGGCCGGCCTTGTGGGCGAAGGCGGAGACACCGACGTAGGGCTGGTGGGTGGAGGGGGTGAGGTTCACGACCTCGGCGATGGCGTGCGAGATGCGGGTGGTCTCGCGCAGCCTGCCCTCGGGGAGGACCTTCTTGCCGTACTTCAGCTCCAGCGCCGCCACGACCGGGAAGAGGTTGGCGTTGCCGACGCGCTCGCCGTAGCCGTTGGCCGTGCACTGGACGTGGGTGGCGCCGGCGTCGACCGCGGCGAGGGTGTTGGCGACCGCGCAACCGGTGTCGTCCTGGGCGTGGATGCCGAGGCGGGCGCCGGTGTCGGCGAGGACCGTGGCGACCACGGCGTGGATCTGCGCCGGGAGCATGCCGCCGTTGGTGTCGCAGAGGACGACGACGTCCGCCCCGGCCTCCGCGGCCGTGCGGACGACCGCCTTGGCGTACTCCGGATCGGCGCGGTAGCCGTCGAAGAAGTGCTCGCAGTCGACGAAGACGCGGCGGCCCTGGGCGCGCAGGTGGGAGACGGTGTCGCGGACCATCTCCAGGTTCTCGTCCAGGGTGGTGCGCAGCGCCAGCTCGACGTGCCGGTCGTGGGACTTGGCAACCAGCGTGATCACCGGGGCGCCGGAGTCCAGCAGCGCCTTGACCTGCGGGTCCTCGGCCGCGGTGGTGCCGGCGCGGCGGGTGGAGCCGAAGGCGACCAACTGGGCGTGCCGGAACTCGACCTCCTGCCGGGCGCGGGCGAAGAACTCCGTGTCCCGCGGGTTGGCGCCGGGCCAGCCGCCCTCGATGAAGCCCACGCCGTAGTCGTCCAGGTGCCGCGCGATGGCCAGCTTGTCCGCGACGGTGAGGTTGATGCCCTCCCGCTGCGCGCCGTCGCGGAGCGTGGTGTCGAAGACGTGGAACGAATCGTCGAGCTCGCTGGTTGCGGTCATGATCTTCAGGGCTCCTGTATGGGATCTCGGTCTACCGGAATGACCGGCTCCACCGTCCTCATGATCCCTCGCGCTCCCTTCCCGGCTCGGGGTGGGCCGGGAAAACGAAAAACCTCTCGCGGGTGCGAGAGGTCTGCGCGCGGGTCGAGGACGACGGTGTCCGCCCGTACCGGGTCGTACGTGGCGGTCACTGCGGACCGGCGCGCCTGCTGCCAATAATCGTGGCGAACGAGAGCACGGGGGCAGTCTGGCACAGACCGCCCCCGCGTTCACGGGTGTCTCAGTATGCGAGCTTCTGTTCACTCACCGCACACGGCGGACGAAGCCGTCCGACTCTCCGTTGGTGTCCCCCGGAACCAGCTGCGCCGAGGACGAGGCGAGACCCAGCAGCCGGCCGCCGCGGGCGAAGCCGGTGGGCGCGGTGTAGCCCTCGGTGAGCGGTTCGCCGGTCACTCCCGGGGTGGCGAGCGTGGTCCGTCCGGTGGCCAGGTCCCGGACGTATACGTTGTCGGCGGTGCCGCCGTCCGGCAGGGCCGTCTCCCGCTGGTAGGCGAGGGTGCGGCCGTCGGCGGAGAGCTGGCCCCCGCTCAGCCCGCCCGTGCCCTCGTGAGTGATCCGCCGGGTGGTGCCGGTGCGGGTGTCGCGGAGGTACAGCTCCCAGGTGTACGCCGGTGTCCCCGGGACGAGTGCGTCGTCGAAGGAGCTGAACACCGCATACCGGCCGTTCGCCGAGAGCGATACGCCCGCCGGCACGCCGTCGGTCTTCTCACCCTCCGGTGTCACGTTGAGCTGCTTCTGCTCGCCGGTGCGCAGATCGGCCAGCCACAGCTCGCCGGGCCCGCCGCGCGGATGGCGCTGGGTGTAGGCGAGGTGAGTACCGTCCGCGCTCAGCCGCACGTTCGGGACGTACCAGTCGGCCGGAACGCGGTCGCTGATCAGCCGGGTCTCGCCGGTGCGCCGGTCGGTGACATAGGCGCGGGTGTGGCCGGAGCCCCCGCTCTCCATCCGCGCGGCGCTGAAGGCGACGTAGCGCCCGTCGCCGGAGAGGTCGAAGCCGTCCCGGACAAGGGCGGTCCCGCCGTCGGGGGCGGCGCTGACCCGCTCCGTGCGGCCGGTGCGACGGTCGTGGACGTAGACGTCGGACGGCCGGGTGGCCGACGGTTCGGACCACTCGGCCAGCGTCCGGGCGCCGGAGATGAAGGCCACGTACCGGCCGTCGTCGCTGATCCGGGCGCTGTGGCTGCCGGCGTCGGCCTGCGTGCCGTCGGTCGCCACGTTGACCCGTTCGACGGTGCCCCGGCGCAGGTCCCGGACGAACACGTCGGACTCCCCATTGGTGTCACCCGGTACGACACCGGCGTCGGCCGTGGCGAACGCCGCGTAACGCCCGTCGGCGCTGAGCGACGGCCCGCCCGAGGACGCCGCCAACTGCTCGCCGGCCGCCGACACCGTGATCCGCTCGGTCCGCGGCTCCGGCACGGCCGTGGCCGGGGCCACCGACACCGCCGCCGTCACCGCCGCGAGCACGGCGACGGACATCCCCCGCATGGTTGTACGCACACTTCCCCCTGGTCGGACGCTTCTCCCCCGGCCCCGCGCCGAGGGCTGCCCCAGCCAAGCGCACCGGCGAGGACCGGGTCAATCCGACGCATGACGTACAACCCGGGCGGGCGTTCAGGTGTCCGCGAGGAGGCTCTCGTCCAGGAACTCCCGTACGTGGCCGAGGACGTGCGCCCGGTCCGCGCCCCGCAGCCCGATCGCGACGTGGATGGCGAAGCCGTCGAGGAGGGCGCGCAGGCGGGTCGCGAAGCGGTCGGGGTCGACGGGGCGGAACTCGCCGCGGGAGACGCCCTCGGCGAGCAGGGCGACCAGGTCGCGGTGCCAGGCGCCCTCGATGGCGGCCTGCCGGTCGCGGGCGTCCGCGGCGGCGTTCTGCGAGCGGTTCCAGACCTCCAGCCACAGCGTCCAGTGCGGGTCGCGATGGCCGTCGGGGACGTACAGGTCGACGTAGGCGTCCAGGCGCTCCCGGGCGGTCCCGCCGCGGGTGAGCAGCCGGCCGCGTTCGGCGCCGAGGCGGCCCTCGCTCCACTCCAGGGTCCGCAGCAGCAGTTCGTCCTTGGAGCCGAAGTAGTAGAGCAGGTGGCCGCTGCTCATGCCGACCTCGCGGCCCAGCGCCGCCATGGTGAGCTTCTCCAGACCGCGTTCGGCGATCATCTCCATGGCGGCGGCCAGGACCTGCTCGCGCGGTGGCGCGTTCCTGCGCGGCCGTGCCGCACCGGCCATCTGCGGCTCCTAGACCTTCGGCTGCTGCTGGGTGATGCAGTGGATGCCTCCACCGCCGGCGAAGATCGTACGCGCGTCGACCAGGGTGACGGTCCGTCGGGGGTGGAGGCGGCGGAAGATCCCGGCCGCGAGTTCGTCGCGCGGGTCGTCGAAGGCGCACAGCACGACGCCCCCGTTGCAGAGGTAGTGGTTGATGTAGGAGTAGTCGGCCCAGTGGCCGTCGGCCTCCAGGACGGTCGGCGCAGCGACCTCGACGACCTCCAGGCGGCGCCCGCGGGCGTCGGTGGCGGACCTCAGGATGCCGATGACCTCCTCGGTCACCTCGTGGTCGGGGTGGGCCGGGTCCGGCTGGTGGTGGGCGACGACGACGCCGGGGCCGGCGAAGGCGGCGACGATGTCGACGTGGCCGAGGGTGCCGTGGCCGTGGGGCGGGTAGTCGGCGGTGAGGCCGCGCGGCAGCCAGATCGCCTTCTCGGTGCCGAGGTGGGCGTGGATCTCCGCCTCGACCTGCTCCCTGGTCCAGCCGGGGTTGCGCTCGGGGCCGAGCTGGACGGTCTCGGTGAGCAGGACGGTGCCCTCGCCGTCGACGTGGATGCCGCCGCCCTCGTTGACCAGCTTCGAGGCGTAGGTGCGGGCGCCCGCGAGGCCGGCGACGTACGCGCCGATCCGGGAGTCGTGGTCCCAGCGGGCCCACTCCTGGGCGCCCCAGCCGTTGAACGTCCAGTCCACGGCGGCCAGTTCCCGCCCGTCAGTGACGAAGGTGGGGCCGATGTCGCGCATCCAGGCGTCGTCGAGGTCCCGCTCGACGGTGTCGACGTCCGGGCCGAGCAGGGAGCGGGCCTCCTCCGACCGGCCGGGGCCGCACACCACGGTGACCGGCTCGAAGCGGCGGACCGCGCGGGCGACCGACGCCCAGGCGGCGCGGGCGGCGGCGAGGTCCTCGGGGTCGTCGAAGGTGGGGTTGGGGCCGGGCCAGGCCATCCAGGTGCGCTCGTGCGGGGCCCACTCGGGGGGCATGCGGAAACCGTCGGCGGCGGGGGTGGTCATGGGGTTCCTTGGGGGAAGACGGACGAAACCGTGCGCTCAGAGGAAGTACAGGCGGTTGAGGGGGACCGAGTCGGCCGGGTCGGAGCGGACCGGGGCGCCGTCGAGGGTGACCAGGCCGGTGCGCTGGTCGACCTCGACCGCTCCGGTACGGCGGTTCAGGCGCAGGTCGGCCGGGCCGATGCCGCGGGTGCCGCGCACGGCGACCCGGCGGCGGCGGGTCGGCATCCCGTCGCCGCCCCGGTCGAGGGCGGCCCGGGCGACGAAGGCGACGGAGATGTCGGCGGGCGTCGCGCCGTGCGCGCCGAACTGCGGGCCGAGCACGAGGGGTTCGCAGGTGTCGGTGGCCGCGTTGGGGTCGCCGACCACGCCGTACGCCGGGAAGCCGGCCTTGAGGACGAGTTGCGGCTTGGCGCCGAAGTACTCCGGGCGCCACAGCACGATGTCGGCGAGCTTGCCCACCTCGATCGAGCCGACCTCGTGGGACAGGCCGTGGGCGATGGCGGGGTTGATGGTCAGCTTGGCGATGTAGCGCAGGACGCGGGCGTTGTCGTCGCCCTCGCCGTCGCCCTCCATCGGCCCCAGTTCGGCCTTCATCTTCCCGGCCATGGCGAAGGTGCGGCGGACGGTCTCGCCGGCCCGGCCCATGCCCTGCGCGTCGGAGGAGGTGATGCCGATGACTCCCAGGTCGTGCAGTACGTCCTCGGCGCCCATCGTCCCGGCGCGGATGCGGTCGCGGGCCATGGCGGCGTCGCCCGGCAGGTCGGTCTTCAGGTCGTGGACGGAGACGATCATGCCGTAGTGCTCGGCGACGGCGTCCCGGCCGAAGGGCAGGGTGGGGTTGGTCGAGGAGCCGATGACGTTGGGGACGCCCGCCATCTTCAGCACGTTGGGGACGTGTCCGCCGCCGCAGCCCTCGATGTGGAAGGCGTGGATGGTGCGGCCCTCCAGGACGCGCAGGGTGTCCTCCACGGAGAGGCACTCGTTCAGGCCGTCGCTGTGCAGGGCGACCTGGACGTCGTGCTCCTCGGCGACGCGCAGCGCGGTGTCCAGGGCCCGGGTGTGGGCGCCCATGTCCTCGTGCACCTTGAAGCCGCAGGCCCCGCCCTCGGCGAGGGCCTCGATCAGGGGTGCCGGGTCGGAGGAGGAGCCCCGGCCGAGGAAGCCGATGTTGACGGGCCAGGCGTCGAACGCGTTGAAGGCGTGCCTCAGCGCCCACGGCGAGTTGACGCCGACGCCCCACACCGGACCGAACTCCTGGCCGATGACGGTGGTCACGCCGGAGGCCAGCGAGGCCTCCATGATGCGCGGCGACAGCAGGTGGACGTGGGTGTCGACGGCCCCGGCGGTGGCGATGAGGCCCTCGCCGGACACGATGGAGGTGCCCGTGCCGACGACGACGTCGACGCCGTCGAGGGTGTCCGGGTTGCCCGCCCGGCCGATGCCGCAGATCCGCCCCTCGCGGATGCCGACGGAGACCTTCCTGATCCCCTGCGCCGCGTCGATCACGACGACGTTGCTGATGACGACGTCACAGGTCGCGCGGACGGCGGCGGCCTTCAGGTGCAGTCCGTCGCGGGCCGTCTTGCCGAAACCGGCGAGGAACTCGTCGCCGTACCTCTGCGCGTCGGACTCGACGCGGATCACCAGCCCCGAATCGCCGAGCCGGATCCGGTCGCCGGCCCGGGGACCGTGGGCGGCCGCGTAGGCGTGCGGGTCGACGTGGACCGACTCGCCGATCTCCCGTCCCTTCGAGCGGCTCATCGCCCGCCTCCTTCCGGCGCGGTCCGCGGGGCCGGCGCGGCCTGCGGGTCGTGGGCGACCCCCAGGTATCCGCAGGCGGCGGCCCGCCGCAGGGCCTCCTCCTTCGCCCCTGGCGCGTCCAGCGGCCCGTCGACCAGGCCGGCGAAGCCGATCGCGACCCGTCCGCCGCCGATCGGCACCAGCCCGACCTCGCGGCTCTCGCCCGGCCCGAAGCGCACGGACGAACCGGCCGGCACGGCGAGCCGCATGCCGTAGGCCCGCTCCCGCGCGAAGTCCAGGCGCGGGTTGGCCTCGAAGAAGTGGAAGTGCGAGGTGACCGACACCGGCACGGCCGCCGTGTTGGTGACCGTCAGCCGCACGGCCGGCTCGGGGTCGGCGTGCGCGGGCCCCGGCAGCAGCGCGCCCGGCCCTCCCCCTGCTTCACGGGGGGACCCCCGGCCGATGGGGTCGGAGACGACCGCGAGCCGGGATCCGTCGTCGAAGACCGCCTCGACGTGCACCTCGGTGACGATGTCCGCCACACCGGGCAGGACGTCGTCCGGGCCGAGCACCGACCGGGCGCGTTCGACGGCCTCCGCGAGGCGGGCGCCGTCACGGGCGGCCTCGCAGACGGTGTCCGCGACGAGTGCCGTCGCCTCCGGCACGTTCAGCCTCAGGCCGCGGGCCCGGCGGGCGCGGGCCAGTTCGGCGGCGCCGAACAGCAGCAGCCGGTCGCGTTCCGTGGGGGTCAGCCTCATGACCGGGCACCTCCTTGCCTCTCACACGTTAGAGCGACACTCTAACGTGTGGTTCCCTTACCGCAAGGTCTTTGTGGGCAAGCTGTCGCATATTCGATTGAACATCACTCTAAAAATTGGGCGGCGTGCCGGCAGCGGAGGGCGCCTCGTCCGCGCGGAACGCGACGGGGCCGCCGCGGACGTCGTGTCCGCGGCGGCCCCGTCGATCAGGACCTGTGGGGGTCAGCCCAGCTTGTGCATCCAGCCGTGCTTGTCCTCGGTGATGCCGCGCTGGATGCCCAGCAGCGCCTCGCGCAGGCGCATCGTGACCGGCCCGGGCGTGCCGTCGCCGTGGGTCCAGGCGTCGCTCTTGGTCTTGACGTGGCCGATGGGGGTGACCACGGCGGCGGTGCCGCAGGCGAAGACCTCGGTCAGAGCACCGGAGGCGGCGTCCTCGCGCCACTGCTGGAGGGTGACGACGCCTTCCTCCGCGGTGTAACCGAGGTCGCGGGCGACCTGGAGGAGGGAGTCGCGGGTGATGCCCTCCAGGATGGAGCCGGTCAGCTCGGGGGTGACGATCCGGTCGCCGTAGACGAAGGCGATGTTCATGCTCCCGCTCTCCTCGACCTTGGTGCGGGTGGCCGCGTCGAGGTAGACGACCTGGTCGCAGCCGTGCGCCGCGGCCTCGGCCTGGGGCAGCAGGGAGGCCGCGTAGTTGCCGCCGGTCTTGGCGTCGCCGGTGCCGCCGGGCACGGCGCGGACGTAGTCCTCGGAGACCCAGATGGTGACCGGCTTGACGCCGCCGGCGAAGTAGGCGCCGGAGGGCGAGGCGATCAGCAGGAACAGGTACTCGGTGGCCGGGTGCACACCGAGCCCGGTCTCCGAGGCGAACATGAAGGGGCGCAGGTAGAGGGACTCCTCGCCGCCGTGCGGCGGGACCCAGTCGGCGTCCTGGGTCAGCAGCGCGTCCAGGGCCGCGATGAACAGCTCCTCGGGCATCTCGGCCATGGCCATGCGGCGGGCGGAGCTGCGGAAGCGGCGGGCGTTGGCCTCCGGGCGGAAGAGTGCGACCGAGCCGTCGGGCTGGCGGTAGGCCTTCAGCCCCTCGAAGATCTCCTGTCCGTAGTGCAGGACGTGGGAGGAGGGATCGAGGGAGATCGGCCCGTACGGAACGAGCTGCGCGTCGTGCCAGCCGCGGCCCTCGGACCACTTGATCGTCACCATGTGGTCGGTGAAGTGGCGGCCGAATCCGGGGCTGGCGAGGATCGCCTCGCGCTCCGCGGCGGGGAGCGGGTGGGCGGAGGGCTTGAGCTCGATCGTGGGCGTCGTCATGGATGGATGTCCTTCACCGGTTGTCGTGACGGGCCGCGCTCACGCCCGTACGGCCGGTGGCCAGTGGTAGGACGTCCGAGCATTCCCTCATGTCGCGGCTCCGCGTTCGATTATCGCGCGCGGGCCGTCCGCGGAGGGAAGGGGGTGATGGCGGCCCAGGGGTCGATGGTCGCACCCGGCGGGGACGGGGGGAAAGCCGCCGGGTGCCTTCTTCGCGAGGGACCCGGCGGCTTCGGGGGGTGGGATCGGGCAGCCGGGTCAGCCGGCTACTCGTGCGGCGAGCGCGTCGCCGATCTGGGAGGTGCTGCGGGCGGGGAGTCCGCCGCGCTCGCCGAGGTCGGCGGCGACGGCGTCCTCGATGCGGACCGCCTCGGCCTCGTGGCCGAGGTGGCGCAGCAGCAGGGCGACGGACAGGACCGTGGCGGTGGGGTCGGCCTTGTCCTGGCCGGCGATGTCCGGGGCGGAGCCGTGGACCGGCTCGAACATGGACGGGAACTCGCCGGAGGGGTTGATGTTCCCGCTCGCGGCGACGCCGATGCCGCCGGAGACGGCCGCGGCGAGGTCGGTGATGATGTCGCCGAAGAGGTTGTCGGTGACGATGACGTCGAAGCGCTCGGGCTGGGTGACGAGGAAGATCGTCGCCGCGTCGACGTGGATGTACTCGGTGGTGACCTCGGGGTACTCCTCGGCCACCTTGTCGAAGACGTTCGTCCACAGGTGGCCCGCGAAGGTCAGCACGTTGTTCTTGTGGACCAGCGTGAGCTTCTTGCGCGGGCGGGCCTGGGCGCGGGCGAAGGCGTCGCGGACGACGCGCTCGACGCCGTAGGCCGTGTTGACGGACACCTCGGTGGCGACCTCGTGGGGCGTGCCCTTGCGGATGGTGCCGCCGTTGCCGGTGTACGGGCCCTCGGTGCCCTCGCGGACGACGACGAAGTCGATCTCCGGCTGGCCGGCGAGCGGGGTGGCGACGCCGGGCAGGAGCTTGCTGGGCCGCAGGTTGACGTGGTGGTCGAAGGCGAAGCGGAGCTTGAGCAGGAAGCCGCGCTCCAGGACGCCGGAGGGCACCGACGGGTCGCCGATGGCGCCGAGCAGGATGGCGTCGTGCCGCTTCAGGGCGTCGAGGTCGGCGTCGGTGAGGGTCTCGCCGGTGGCGTGGTAGCGCTTGGCGCCGAAGTCGTACTCCTTGGTCTCCAGCTTCACATCCTGCGGGAGGACGGCGGAGAGGACCTTCAGGCCTTCGGCCACGACCTCCTGGCCGATGCCGTCACCGGGGATCACTGCGAGATTGAGGGTGCGAGAGCTTGCCGACATGCGCGGCACCCTACTCCTCGTCCCAGGGGATGACACGCGGCGTCCGCCATGCGGACACCGGCGCGTCGGCGGCGACGGGGGCGGCTCAGTGGCCGGTCTCCCCGCCGTTGTCCCGGCGGTCGAGGGCGCGCTGGAGGGCGGCGGCGGCGTTCTTGCGGTCGGACTCGCTCGCGTGGGAGACGCGGCGGACTCGGCGGCGGACGGTCGTCTCGGGCATGGGGATCGACTCCTTCGGCACACGGGGTGGCACGGAAGACGGGTTTCGATTCGAGACGCCGGAAGGGGCGGGGAGCGGTGGGCCGCAGGGGTCGCCTGCGCGGGGCCCGGCTCACGACCGCTATTCGCTGGGTCGAGCGAGACGTTCGGCTCCTACAAAACTAAGGGAGGGCGGAGCATCTGTCTGCACAATTACTCGGACTTCCTACTATCTGAGACGGCCCAGGTCAGAGCGTCAGAGCACGTCTCCGTCCCGCCGGTCGGAGACCAGCCGGTCCTCGGGGCCGCCCGGCGCGGGCCGGACGCGGGTGCTGCCCTCCTCGTCGGGCAGCGGGACGACGCCGTCGGGGCCGAGGGCGGCGATCGGGCCGCCCCACGGGTGCCGGCCGCGGGCGGTGCGGAGCGCGGCGCCCCCATCCCCGGCGGAGAGCGAGCCGAAGTCGTGGGCGCGGGCGACGATCCCCTCCAGGGCCGCCATGACCCGCCCGCCCAGACCCCGCCGCCGCGCGCCGGCCCGTACCGCGACACCCTCGACGTGTCCGACGCGCCGCCACCGCCCCCGGTGGCGCACGCGCCGCGTCACGACGGCGCCGTGCGCGGCGGGCCCCCGCCCGTCGTGGACCAGGGCGTGCACGCCGCCCGGGGTGTGGTCCCGGTCCTCGTCGGTGAGACCGCCGCCGAAGGCGTCGTGCGGCAGGGCGCGGACGGCGGTGAGTCCGGCGGACGTGAGGCCGGCGGTGTGCGCGGTGCGGGCCATGACGCCGGTATCGCGAGGCGCCCGGTGCCCTCGCCCGTGCTTTCGCGGCACACGGACGGGCCGGGTCCGCGCGTGGACCCGGCCCGTCCGTGGGGCGTGGGGCGTCAGCCCATGTGCGGGTAGGTGTAGTCGGTCGGCGGGACCAGCGTCTCCTTGATGGCGCGGGTCAGGGTCCAGCGCATCAGGTTCTGCGGGGCGCCGGCCTTGTCGTTGGTGCCGGAGGCACGGCCGCCGCCGAAGGGCTGCTGGCCGACGACGGCGCCGGTCGACTTGTCGTTGATGTAGAAGTTGCCGGCCGCGTAGCGCAGCTTCTCCATCGTGTACGCCGCCGCCGCGCGGTCGCGCGCGATGACCGAGCCGGTGAGGGCGTAGTCGGAGACCGACTCCATCTGGGTCAGCATCTCGTCGTAACGGTCGTCCTCGTAGACGTACACGGCGAGGATCGGGCCGAAGTACTCGGTGCGGAAGACCTCGTTCTCCGGGTCGGTGCACTCGATGACGGTCGGGCGGACGAACCAGCCCACCGAGTCGTCGCAGGAGCCGCCGGCGACGATCGTGCAGGCGGGGTCGTTCTTGGCGCGGTCGATGGCGGCCTTGTTCTTGGCGAAGGCGCGCTCGTCGATGACGGCGCCGATGAAGTTCGACAGGTCGGTGACGTCACCCATGGCGATGCCGTCGACCTCGGCGGCGAACTCCTCCTTGAAACCGTCGTTCCAGATGGAGGCCGGGATGTAGGCGCGGGAGGTGGCGGAGCACTTCTGGCCCTGGTACTCGAAGGCGCCGCGGGTCAGGGCGGTCTTGAGGACGGCGCGGTCGGCGCTGGGGTGGGCGACGACGAAGTCCTTGCCGCCGGTCTCGCCGACCAGGCGCGGGTAGGCGCGGTACTTCTCGATGTTGTTGCCGACCGTCTTCCACAGGTACTGGAAGGTCTTGGTCGAGCCGGTGAAGTGGATGCCGGCGAGGTCGCGGTGGTTCAGGGCGACCTCGGAGACCTCCAGCCCGTCGCCGGTGACGAGGTTGATGACGCCCTTGGGCAGGCCCGCCTCCTCCAGCAGCCGCATGGTCAGCACGGCGGCGTGGGTCTGCGTCGGGGACGGCTTCCACACCACCACGTTGCCCATGAGCGCGGGCGCGGTCGGCAGGTTGGCGGCGATCGCCGTGAAGTTGAACGGCGTGATCGCGTAGACGAAGCCCTCCAGCGGGCGGTGGTCGAGGCGGTTCCACACGCCGGGGGAGTTGGCCGGGGGCTGCTCGGCCAGGATCTGGCGGGCGTAGTGGACGTTGAAGCGCCAGAAGTCGGCCAGCTCGCAGGGGGTGTCGATCTCGGCCTGCTGAGCGGTCTTGGACTGGCCGAGCATGGTGGAGGCGGCCAGGGTCTCGCGCCACGGGCCGGTCAGCAGCTCGGCGGCGCGCAGGATGATCGCCGCGCGGTCGTCGAAGGACATCGCGCGCCAGGCCGGGGCGGCGGCCAGGGCGGCGTCGATCGCGTCCTGCGCGTCCTGCCGGGTGGCGTTGCGGTAGGTGCCCAGGACGGCCTTGTGGTTGTGCGGCTGGACGACCTGGAACTCCTCGCCGCCGCCCATGCGCCGCTCGCCGCCGATGGTGCAGGGCAGGTCGATCGGGTTCTCGGCCAGCTCCTTGAGCTTGGCCTCCAGGCGGGCGCGCTCGGGCGAGCCGGGGGCGTAGCCGTGCACCGGCTCGTTGACGGGGGTGGGGACCTGGGTCACAGCGTCCATGGGTTCCGAACTCCTTGATCTTGAGCGGTGTTGCGGGCGGTGACGGGCTCAGCCCTTGGTGACCATCGAGCGGGCGAAGAAGCGCAGGTTCGCCGGCTTCTCCGCCAGCCGCCGCATGAAGTAGCCGTACCAGTCGGTGCCGTAGGCCGTGTAGACGCGCATGCGGTGGCCCTCGGCGGCCAGCCGCAGGTGCTCCTCGCTGCGGATGCCGTACAGCATCTGGAACTCGTACTCGTCGGGCTTGCGCCCGGCGCGGTGGGCCAGCTCCTGGCCGATGGAGATCAGACGGGGGTCGTGCGACCCGATCATCGGGTAGCCGTCGCCCTCCATCAGCGTCTTCAGGATCCGTACGTACGCCTTGTCGATCTCGTGCTTGTGCTGGTGAGCGACCTCGGCGGGCTCCTTGTAGGCGCCCTTCACCAACCGTACGCGAGAGCCGTTCGCGGCGAGGCGGCGCGCGTCGGCCTCGGTGCGGAAGAGGTAGGACTGGATGACGCAGCCGGTCTGCGGGAAGTCCTTCCGCAGCTCGTCGTGGATGGCGAACATCGAGTCCAGGGTCGTGTGGTCCTCGGCGTCGAGGGTGACCGTGGTGCCGATCCCGGCGGCGGCCTCGACCACCGGGCGGACGTTCTCCAGGGCCAGCTCGTGACCGCCGTCCAGCGCCTGCCCGAACATGGACAGCTTCACCGACATCTCGGCGCGGGTGCCGAGCTCCAGCGGCGCCAGGCGGTCGATCAGCTCCAGGTAGGCGTCCCGGGCGGCCTCCGCCTGCTCGGGGGTCGTGATGTCCTCGCCGACCACGTCCATGGTCAGCTCCAGGCCCTTGCCGGTGAGGTCACGGACGATCGGCAGGACCTCGTCGACCGTCTCGCCGGGGATGAAGCGGTCGACGACCGGCTTGGTCACCGGGGCCGCCGAGACCAGACGTCGCATCCGGTCGCTGCGCGACGCGGCGAGAATCACGGGACCCAGCACGGGGCACCTCCACTTACACATGCGCCAAGGGCCGTCACCCGTCGTTTCGGGAACGGCACGGAGAACCACCGTGAAACCTAAGGATCCCTCCGATCGTGGGCCATCTACAGCTGTCACGCATCCGTGCCGCGGTTCTCAGACAGATGTATGAAGGTCCTGTTTCCATACGGCAGAATGCCCGGATGACGTCGGATTTCAGGGGTGAGTACCAGGAGCTGGTCGACGAGATCTCGGAGCTGCTGGGCGCCCCCGCGACCCTGGAGAACCGCGACTTCGAGCTGATCGCCTTCGGCGCCTACGACAGCGAGGGCGACCTCGATCCGTCGGCGCTGGACCCGGTACGCGCCCGCTCGATCCTCACCCGGCGGTCGACCGCGGCCGTGCGGGCCTGGTTCGAGGGGTTCGGCATCACCCGCGCGACGGGCCCGGTCCGCATCCCGCCGGCGCCGGAGGCGGGGGTCCTGCGGGGCCGTGTCTGCCTGCCCGTGCGCCACCGGGGCGTCGTCCTCGGCTACGTCTGGCTGCTGGACACCGACCCCGGCCCGACCGCGCCGCAGCTGGCGGCGGCGATGGAGGTGGCCGGCCGGATCGGCGCCCTGCTGGCGGACGAGGCCACCCGCGGCGCCGACCTGAGCCGGGAGCTGCGGGCGGTGCTCACCGCCGAGCGCGACTGGCAGCGGGAGATGGCCGTCGCCGAGCTGCGCACCGCCCTCGGGACCCGCGCCGGGGACCCGCACACGGTGGTGTGCGTGGCGCCCTGGCCCCCGGTGGGCCCGGACGACGCCCCGTCGGTGCGTACGGTGCCGGGGGCGACGGCGCTGTGCACGGTGCCGTGGGACGGGGGTGCCTCGCACGGCCGCGAGGCGGCGGGGCGGGCCCGCTCGGCCCTGGCGCTGCTGGTCCGGCTCCGTTCGGCGGACGTGCCGGCCCCGGCGGTGTCGGCGGCGGGGCGGCTGCTGGAGCGGGCGCGCGGCGGGGGCGGAGCGACCGGCCCCGCCGCCGGGATCGCCGCCGCGCGCACCGGGCTCGCGGAGCTGGGCGCGGCCTGGCGGGAGGCGTCGGCGGCGGCGCGCGCGGCGCTGGCCGAGCCGCGGCTCGGGCCGGTCGCCGAGTGGGCGTCGATCGGCCCGTTCCGCCTGCTGACCGCCCTGCCGCCCGGGGCCGCCCGCGATCCCGCCGTACGGGCCCTGCTCTCCCCCGCCCACCGCGAGCTGGCCCGCACCGCCGAGGTCTACCTCGACCGCGCCGGACAGGCCGGCCGCACCGCCGCCGAGCTGGGCATCCACCGCCAGACCCTGTACTACCGCCTCTCCCGCGTCGAACGGCTCACGGGCCTGGACCTGGACGACGGGGAGGACCGGCTGCTGCTGCACATGGCGCTGAAGGGGGCGCGGCTGTAAGCGGCTCCCGGGGGCGGGGGCCGTCGCGGCACCCCTGACCTGAAAACGATTGTCATCGTGCTACGGTTCGTCGCACACTCAACCTTTGACCGGCCCTTTACCCGGAGTGTCCCGTGCGCGTCCCCGCCCGCCTCCTGCCCCTGTCCGCGGCCCTCGCCGCCTCCGCCCTGCTGACCGGTTGCTTCTCGTCGACCGGGGCCGCCGGGGCCGACGGGGGCGAGCGCATCCGCGTCGCGATGATGCAGCCCCCGCGCTCGGGCCTGTCGCCGCTGTCCGACGACGCGTTCAAGCTGTCGCGCTGGTCCACGGCGGAGACGCTGGTCAAGCTGGACGCCGACGGCGACGCCGAGCCGGCGCTCGCCACCGGCTGGAAGCAGTCCGGCCGCAGCTGGACCTTCACCCTCCGGGACGGCGTCACCTTCCACGACGGCACCGAGCTGACCCCCGAGGCCGTCGTCCGCTCCCTCACCGAGGCGGCCACCGCCTCCCCCAAGCCCCGCATCCTGGACGGCGTACGGCTGACCGTGAAGGCGGCGGGCCCCGACTCGGTCGTCGTCACCACCGCCGAGGAGGACCCGCTCGTCCCGCAGCGGCTCAGCTCCCCGCAGCTGTCGATCCTGGCCGCGAAGGCGTACGAGGGGAAGACGGTCGACCCGGTGGGCGCCGGCACCGGCCCCTTCGAGCTGACGAAGGTCGACGGCACCTCCTCCGCCACCCTGGACCGCTACGACGACTACTGGGGCGGCCGGGCCAAGGCCCCCGGCATCGACGTGCGGTTCGTGCCGGACGGCACCGCCCGTGCCGCCGCCCTGCGCAGCGGCGAGGCCGACATCGTCGAGGCGGTGCCCGTCTCGCAGGCCGCGCTGCTGGAGGAGGAGCTGATCACCGAGGTCCCGATGCCGCGCACCAACACGCTCTACCTCAACACCCGCAAGGGCCCCTTCGAGGACCCCGCGCTGCGGGCCGCCGCCCGGGAGGCGATCGACGCCGAGTCGATCGTGAAGGGCGTGTACGAGGGGCGCGCCGACGTGGCCGAGGGGCTGCTCGGGCCCGCGCTGCCGTGGGCGGCCGGGCTGCGCGGGCCGGTGCGGCGGGCCGAGGCCGGCGACCCGGACGGCGCGACCGTCACCATCGGCACCTTCACCGACCGCGCGGAGCTGCCCGAGGTCGCCGCCGCGCTGCAACAGCAGCTGCAGAAGGCGGGGTTCACGGTGAAGCTGGAGGTCCGTGAGTACGCGAACATCGAATCGGACGCGCTGGCGGGCGAGTTCGACGCCTTCATCCTCTCCCGGGCCACCGTCCTCGACTCCGGCGACCCGGCGGCGTACCTCTACAGCGACTTCGCCTCCGACGGTTCCTTCAACATCTCCCAGCTCGCCGACCCGGCCGTGGACCGGGCGCTGACGAAGGCGGGCGGGACGCCGACCGGTGACGCCCGCCGCGCGGCGGTCATCGGGGCCGAGGCCGCCGTGCTCGCCACCGACGCGGCCGTGCCGATGCTCCACGAGCGGGTGATCCAGGGCGACGCCGCCGATGTCGTCGGCGTCGCCCACGACCCGCGCGAGCGGGAGCTGGTCACCATCGACACGCACCTGAAGTGAGGCCGACCGCAGCGGGGACGACCCGCGCCCTGTCCCTCGTCGCGGTGGTGGCGGCCGTCGGCCTGCTGCCCTGGCTCTCCGGCCGGGACCCGGCGCTGACGGTGCTGCGCGCCCGGTCCGCCGAGCAGGAGCCGACCGCGGAGGCCCTGGACGCCGTCCGCCGGGACCTCGGCCTGGACGCCGGTCCGCTCCCCCTGCTCGGCGACTGGGCCGCCGGGCTGCTCCGCGGCGACCTCGGCACCTCCTGGGTGTCGGGGACGGAGGTCCTGCCGTCCGTGCTCTCCGGGCTCCAGGTGTCACTGGGCCTGATGGCCGCCGCGCTCGGCGTGGCGGTGGTACTGGCCGTGGCGCTGGTGGCACCGGTGCTGGTGCGGGGCCGGGGCTCGGCCGGGGCGGGCGCCGCCATGCTGGCCGCCGTACCGGAGTTCCTGCTCGCCACGGTCGCGCTGCTGGTGTGCGGGGTGTGGCTGGGGTGGCTGCCGACGTCCGGCTGGCAGGGGCCACGGTACCTGGTGCTGCCCGCCCTCGCGCTGGGCGTCCCGGCGGGCGGGCTGCTCGGGCGGCTGGTCGCGGACGCGCTGCCCGCCGTGCTGGACGAGCGGTGGGTGGAGCTGTGGCGGAGCGCGGGAGTGAGCCGGGGCCGGATCTCGGCCGCCGCGCTGCGCCGCGTGCTGCCGCCGCTGGTCCCGCAGTTCGGGATGGTCGCCGTCGGGCTGACGGGCGGCGCGGTCGCGGTGGAGACGGTGTTCGCGGTGCCCGGCATCGGGCGTACGGCGCTGGGCGCGGCCAAGTCGCAGGACCTGCCCCTGCTCCAGGGAGCCGTCCTGGCCCTGCTCGTCCTCGGCCTGGTCACCGGCGCGCTGGCCGCGCTGGTACGGCGCCGGCTGCTGGGGCCGGCCCTGCGCGAGGCCGGGCTGGCGCTGCCCCCGGCCCGGCCGGTGCGCGCGCGCCCGGCGGTGCCGGTGGTCCTCGCCGCCGCGCTGCTGGCCGCGGTCGGCTGGGGCCTGCTGCGCGACCCCTACGCCGTCGACACCACCGCCCGGCTGGCGGCGCCCTCCTGGGCGTACCCGCTGGGCACCGACGGGCTGGGCCGGGACGTGCTGGCGCGGCTCGGGCACGGGGCCGCCTCGACGGTCGGCACGGCGGCGGCCGTCTGCCTGCTGAGCCTGGCGGCCGGGCTGGCGCTCGGGTTCCTGCCGGGCGTCGCGGCGGGCGCGGCGGACATCGCCAACGCCCTGCCGCCGGTGATCGTCGGCATCCTGGTCGCCGCGGCGGCCGGGCCCGGCACCGGCGGGGCCGCCCTCGCCGTCGCGCTGATCTCCTGGCCGCCGCTGGCCGCGCACGCGGCGGCGCTGGTGCAGGAGGTGCGGGCGTCGGCGTTCCTGACCGCGCAACGGGCCATCGGCGCGTCACCGTGGTGGATCCTCACCCGGCACGTCCTGCCGTCCGTGGCCGCCCCGGTCGCCAGGCACGCCCTGCTGCGGCTGCCCGGCATCGCGCTCGCCCTGGCCTCCCTGGGCTTCCTGGGCCTGGGCGCGCAGCCGCCCGCACCCGAGTGGGGCCTGCTGCTCGACGAGTCCCGCGCCTATGTGGAACGCGCCCCCTGGGCCGCCCTCGCCCCCGCCGTCGCCCTGGCCCTGCTGGCGGGCCTCGCGGTGTCGGCATCGGCCCTCACCCGGGGCCGCACCCCCCGCAAGCGCCCGGCCCGCGCCCCGCGCGCCGCGGGAACGGAACCCGGACGCCACCCGGTACCGCGTCCGGCCCGGAAGGAGACCCCGCGTGAAGCCTGACCTCTCCCCGACGGCACCGCGCTCCGGCGACCCCCTGCTGACCGTGCGCGGACTGCGCATCGCCTTCGGCGGTGTCGAGGCCGTGCGCGGGGTGACCTTCGACGTCCGCCCGCGTGAGGTGTTCGGCGTCGTCGGGGAGTCGGGCGCGGGCAAGTCCCTCACGGCCCGGGCGCTGCTCGGCATGGTGCCGCGCGGCGCGACGACGAGCGGCACCGTCCTGCTGCGGGGCTCCGCCGACCTCGCCGCCGAGCGCGGGCGGCGGATCAGCCTCGTCCCGCAGGACGCCCTGTCCGCGCTCTCCCCCGTCCACCCGGTCGGCGACCAGCTCGCCGCCGCCGTGCGGTCGGTACGGCGGGTGTCCCGGCGCGAGGCCGCGGCGCGGGCGGTGGCGGCGCTGGAGCGGGTCGGCATCCCGGACGCCGCCCGCCGGGCGCGGGCGTACCCGCACGAGTACTCCGGCGGCATGCGGCAGCGCGCGGTGATCGCCATGGCGACCGTCAACGAGCCGGACGTGGTCGTCGCCGACGAGCCGACCACCGCGCTGGACGAGGAGCGCCGCGAGCAGGTGCTGCGGGTCCTCGCCGAGCAGCGGGAGGCGGTCGGCGCCGCGCTGGTCCTCGTCACGCACGACCTGGACGCCGTACGGCGGCACGCCGGCCGCGTCCTGGTCATGTACGCCGGCCGGGCGGCCGAGCTCGGCCCCGCCGACGAGGTGCTGACCCGCCCCCGCGCCCCCTACACCGCCGGCCTGCTGGCCTCGCTCCCCCGGCCGGACGGCCCGCCCCGCCGCCGCCTCCCGGCGCTCCCCGGCTCCCCGCCCGCGCCGGGCTCCCCCGGCGCCGGCTGCGCCTTCGCCCCGCGCTGCCCGCTGGCCGCCGACCCCTGCCGGACGCGTGACCCGGAGCCGCAGCTGCTGGACGGACGGCTGGTCGCCTGCCACCGGGCGGCCGACGTCCCCGACCCGATCCGGGAGTTCGTGTGACCGAGCCCCTGCTGGACGTCCGCGACCTGGTGGTCCGCTACGGCCCGGTGACGGCCGTCGACCACGTCTCCTTCGCGCTGGAGGCCGGCGAGACCCTCGCCCTCGACGGCCCCTCCGGCTGCGGGAAGTCCTCCACGGCCCTCGCGGTGCTCCTGCTGCGCCGCCCGGACGGCGGTGAGGTCCGCTTCGAGGGACGGGAGCTGACCGGCCTGTCCGAGCGCGAGCTGCGCCCGCTGCGCCCCCGCATGCAGCCGGTCCTCCAGGACCCCTACGGCTCGCTCAGCCCCCGCCACCGCATCCGCGACGCCGTGGCGGAACCGCTGAAGGTCCAGGGCCGCTGGACCGCCGCCGAGGGGCCCGCCCGGGTGGCCGAACTGCTCGACCGGGTCGGCCTCGACCCCTCGTGCGGCGACCGCCGTCCGCACGAGCTGTCCGGCGGCCAGTGCCAGCGCGCCGGCATCGCCCGCGCGCTCGCCTCCGACCCCCGCCTGCTGGTCCTGGACGAGCCGGTGTCCGCCCTCGACCCCTCCGTCCGGGCGGGCGTCCTGAACCTCCTCGCGGACCTCCAGGACGAACTGGGCCTGGGCTACCTGTTCATCTGCCACGACCGCGCGGTCGTACGGCACTTCGCCGACCGGGTGGTCGAACTGCGCGAGGGGCGCGTCACGTCCGAGTGGCGGCCTCGACCACCCGGCGCAGCCCTTCGGTGAGCCGGTCGGCCTCGGGCGCGGTCTTCGGGTCGAAGGTCCACTGGGCCATGACGCCCATCATCAGGGTCGTGTAGAAGGCGCCGAGCGTGTCGACGACCTCGTCCGGCGTCTCCTCCTCGGGCACCCCCGTGAACAGCGTGACGAACCCGCGCGATCCCTCCCGCTGGGCCCGCGCGAGGTGGTCGCGCACCTCGGGCAGCTGGTCGCCCATGCTCACGATCTCCATGCTGAGCCGCCACAGCGAGCCCGGCTCCCGCATGGTGGCGATGATGTTCGACCAGATCGAGGCGAACCGCTCCAGGGAGCCCGGCGCTCCGCGCACCTCACCGTCGAAGGCGAGGGAGAGCTCCTCCACCAGCGCCACGTAGGCCTGGGCGAGCAGCGCGTCCTTCGACCCGTAGTGGTAGCCGATCGACGCCAGGTTGGTCCCCGACTCCCTGACGATGTCCCGGGCCGTCGTGCGGGCGAACCCCTTGGCGAGCAGGCAGCGCTTGGCGCCCTCGAGCAGATCCTCGCGGTGTCCCATGCCCCCACCCTACCCGGCACCCCATACACCCGTATTAAACAATCGTCATAGACAGACGTATAAGACATGCGTACAGTCACCGTCATGACGACGAACCCGCACCGCGCCGGGCGCCGCGAATGGACGGCGCTCGCCGTGCTGATGCTCCCGCTGCTCCTGGTCTCGATGGACGTCTCCGTCCTCTACTTCGCCGTTCCGGCGATCAGCGCGGACCTCGAACCCACCGGCGCCCAGCAGCTGTGGATCTTCGACATCTACGCCTTCGCCGTGGCCGGCCTGCTGATCACCATGGGAGCGGTGGGCGACCGCATCGGCCGCCGCAGGCTCCTGCTGATCGGCGCGGCCGCCTTCGGCCTCGCCTCCCTGGCGGCGGCGTACGCCCACAGCGCCGAACTGCTCATCGCGGCCCGCGCGCTGCTCGGCATCGGCGGCGCCACCCTGATGCCCTCGACGCTGGCCCTGGTCCGCTCGCTGTTCACCGACTCCCGCCAACGCGCGCAGGCCATCGCGGTCTGGTCCGGCGTGATGACGGCGGGCGTGGCCCTCGGCTCGGTGCTGAGCGGCGTGCTGGTGGAGCTCTTCTGGTGGGGCTCGGTCTTCCTGGTGAACCTGCCGGCGATGGCCCTGCTGCTGGTCCTGGGCCCCGTGCTGCTGCCCGAGTCCAAGGACCCCGACCCGGGCCGCTTCGACTGGATCGGCATCCCGCTGTCGATGGCCGCGGTCCTCCCGGTCGTCTACGGCCTCAAGGAGATCGCGTCCGACGGCTGGCACGTGCGGTACGCCGTGCCGGTCGCCGCGGGGCTGCTCTTCGCCGCCCTGTTCGTGCACCGGCAGCGGACGGCCGCGTCACCGATGATCACACCGGCGCTGTTCCGCGGCGGCGGCTTCGGCCCGGCCGTCGCCCTCAACCTGATCACGATGTTCGCGATGATGGGGTCGGCGTTCTTCACCACGCAGTACCTGCAGTCGGTACTGGGCAAGAGCGCGATGGAGGCGGCCCTGTGGGCGCTGGCCCCCTCGGTGCCGATCGGCTTCGCGGCACCCCTGGCGACCCACCTGGTGCAGCGGGGCGTCCACCGCGCCCGCGTGGTGACGGCCGGCTTCGTCTGCGCCGCGGGCGGCTTCGGACTGCTGGCGTTCGCCGGTGCGGACTCACTCGCGCTGGTGCTGGTGGCCTCCGGGGTACTGGCCTCCGGGGTCACCACGGTGATGTCCCAGATCATGGACCTGGCCCTGGGCGCCGCCCCGGTCGAGCGGGCGGGTTCCGCGTCCTCCCTCATGGAGACCGGCGCGGAGTTCGGCGGCGCGCTGGGCATGGCGGTCCTCGGCTCCGTCGGCACCGCCGTCTACCGCCGCGAGGTGCCGGACTCCGCGCCCGCCGAGGCCCACGAGACGCTGGGCGGGGCGCTGGCCGTCGCCGAGGGGCTGCCGGGGCACGCCGGGGACGCCCTGGCGACGGCGGCGCGGGAGGCGTTCACGCAGGGGATGCAGGGCGCGGCGATCGCGGGCACCGCGGTGCTCGCCGGGGCGGCGGTCCTGGCGTCGGTGACCCTGCGCCGGGTGCGGGCGCGCGCCGGAACGGACACGGAAAACGCCGGACGGGCCGAGCCGGTCGGCCCGTCCGGCGCTTGAGGACGGGGCCCGTCAGGGGCCGGGAGCCAGGGCCCGGGGGCCGCGGCCCCCGGGGACGGCCGCCTCAGACCAGGTTCACCGAGCGGGCGGACGTCGCGCCGATCTCCGCGGCGACCTCGCCCAGCACCCCGGCGGGCACCGTGTCGTCGACGGTCAGCACCGCCAGCGCCTCCCCGCCGACCGCCGCGCGGGCGACCTGCATGCCGGCGATGTTGATGCCCGCCTCGCCGAGGATGCGGCCGACGGTGCCGACGACGCCGGGACGGTCCTCGTAGCGCAGCACCACCATGTGGTCGGCGAGCGCGAGGTCCACGTCGTAGTCGCCGACGGCGACGAGCTTCTGGACGTGCTTGGGGCCGGCCAGCGTGCCGGAGACCGACACCTCCTCGCCGTCGGCGAGGGTGCCGCGCACGGTGACGACGTTGCGGTGCTCGGCCGACTCCGAGCTGGTGGTCAGCCGCACCTCGACGCCGCGCTCCTGCGCGAACAGCGGCGCGTTGACGTAGGACACCGTCTCGTCGACGACGTCCTCGAAGACGCCCTTGAGCGCGGACAGCTCCAGCACCTTCACGTCGTGCTGGGTGATCTCGCCGTACACCTCGACGTCGAGGCGGACCGCGACCTCGCCGGCGAGCGCGGTGAAGATCCGGCCGAGGCGCTCGGCGAGCGGCAGGCCCGGCTTGACGTCCTCGGCGATGACACCGCCCTGCACGTTCACCGCGTCCGGGACCAGCTCGCCGGCGAGCGCGAGGCGCACCGACTTGGCGACGGCGATGCCGGCCTTCTCCTGCGCCTCGTCGGTGGAGGCGCCGAGGTGCGGGGTGCAGACCACCTGGTCGAACTCGAACAGCGGCGAGTCGGTGCACGGCTCCTTGGCGTACACGTCCAGGCCGGCGCCCGCGACGCGGCCCTCCTTCAGCGCCGCGTACAGCGCCTGCTCGTCGACGATGCCGCCGCGCGCGGCGTTGACGATGCGGACGGTCGGCTTGACCTTGCGCAGCGCCTCGTCGCCGATCAGGCCGAGCGTCTCGGGGGTCTTGGGCAGGTGGACGGTGATGAAGTCGGAGACCTCCAGCAGCTCGTCCAGCGACAGCACCTTCACGCCCATCTGCGCGGCCCGCGCGGGCTGCACGTAGGGGTCGTAGGCGACGACCTTCATGCCGAAGGCCGACATGCGCTGCGCGACGAGGGCACCGATCCGGCCCAGGCCCACGACGCCGAGGGTCTTCTCGGCCAGCTCGACGCCCGTGTACTTGCTGCGCTTCCACTCGCCGTTCTTCAGCGCGGCATTGGCCTGCGGGATGTTGCGGGCCGTGGCGAGGAGGAGGCCGCAGGCCAGCTCGGCGGCGGTCACGATGTTGGAGGTGGGGGCGTTGACGACCATCACGCCGGCCTTGGTGGCGGCGGAGACGTCGACGTTGTCCAGGCCGACACCGGCGCGCGCGACGACCTTGAGCCTGTTCGCGGCGGCGATCGCCTCGGCGTCGACCTTGGTGGCCGAGCGGATCAGGATCGCGTCCACGTCGGCGATGGCGGGGAGCAGTTCCGCCCGGTCCGCCCCGTTGCAGTGGCGGATCTCGAAGTCCGGGCCAAGCGCGTCCACGGTCGCGGGCGACAGCTCTTCAGCGATGAGTACGACGGGTTTCGAGCTCACGTGAGTCCTCACAAGTCCAATGCGGACGGCCGTCCCGACGGCCGCAGGCGGTGGAGGTTTGCTAGCCGCGTGGAAGACGCACGACGCTGTGGGCCTGACGCGTTTGTTGTGCAGCAGTCTAGTGGCGCCGGGGGCGTCGGCTTACGCCGCTTCGGAAGGATCATCCGTCCGTGGCTGGACGGGTTGGACAACGCCGGGCGCCCGACGCCGTCCGGGCTCGCCGAAGGGACCGGGGCGATCCGCTCCGGCCCCTTCGGCGCAAGGCTCACGCCTCTTCGTTCACCCAGCTCATGAGCTTGCGCAGCTCCTTGCCGGTGGTCTCCAGCAGGTGCTCGGAGTCCTGCCGCTTGTACTCGTCGTACTTCTTCAGACCACCGTGGTACTCGTCCATCCAGTTCTTGGCGAACGAGCCGTCCTGGATCTCGGCGAGGACCTTCTTCATCTCGGCCTTGGTGGCGTCGGTGATGATCCGGGGGCCGGTGACGTAGTCGCCCCACTCGGCGGTCTCGGAGATCGACCAGCGCATCTTCTCCAGGCCGCCCTCGTACATGAGGTCCACGATCAGCTTCAGCTCGTGCAGGCACTCGAAGTAGGCGATCTCCGGCTGGTAGCCGGCCTCGGTCAGCGTCTCGAAGCCCGCCTTGACCAGCGCGGCGGTGCCGCCGCACAGGACGGCCTGCTCACCGAACAGGTCGGTCTCGGTCTCCTCGGTGAAGGTGGTCTTGATGACGCCGGCGCGGGTGCCGCCGATGCCCTTGGCGTACGACAGGGCCAGCGCGAAGGCGCTTCCCGTGGCGTCCTGCTCGACGGCGGCGATGCAGGGGACGCCGCGGCCCTCCTCGTACTGGCGGCGGACCAGGTGGCCCGGGCCCTTCGGGGCGACCATGCAGACGTCCACGCCGGCCGGGGGCTTGATGAAGCCGAAGCGGATGTTGAAGCCGTGGCCGAAGAACAGGGCGTCGCCGTCCTTCAGGTTGTCCTTGATGTGCTCCTCGTAGACCTGGGCCTGGATCGGGTCCGGGACGAGGATCATGATGACGTCGGCCTCGGCGGCGGCCTCGGACGGGGTCACCACGCGCAGGCCCTGCTCCTCGGCCTTGGCCTTGGACTTGGAGCCCTCGTGCAGACCGACGCGCACGTCGACGCCGGAGTCGCGCAGGGACAGGGCGTGGGCGTGGCCCTGGCTGCCGTACCCGATGACCGCGACCTTGCGGCCCTGGATGATGGACAGGTCGGCGTCGGCGTCGTAGAACAGCTCGGCCACTTTGGGTTCTCTCCTTGGGTGCGGGTGTTGCGTCCCACCGTATGCCGGTGGGGGGGAGGGAGGTTCGGGGGTCTTGGGACACGGGCGGCCGGCGGGCCGCCCGCGGGGTGCGTCAGGCGGTGCGGTCCAGGGCGCGCAGCGAGCGGTCCGTGATCGAGCGGGCGCCGCGGCCGATCGCGATGGTGCCGGACTGGACCAGTTCCTTGATGCCGTACGGTTCCAGCATCTTGAGCATGGCGGACAGCTTGTCGCTGCCTCCGGTGGCCTCGATGGTGACGGCCTCCGGGGAGACGTCGACGGTCTTGGCGCGGAACAGCTGGACGATCTCGACGATCTGGGAGCGCGTCTCGTTGTCGGCGCGCACCTTCACCAGGACGAGTTCGCGCTGCACGGCCTGGGACGGCTCCAGCTCGACGATCTTGAGCACGTTGACCAGCTTGTTGAGCTGCTTGGTCACCTGCTCCAGCGGCAGGTCCTCGACGTTCACCACGATGGTGATGCGGGAGATGTCGGGGTGCTCGGTGACGCCGACGGCGAGCGAGTCGATGTTGAAGCCGCGGCGGGAGAAGAGGGCGGCGATCCGGGCGAGGATGCCGGGGGTGTTCTCCACCAGGACGGAGAGCGTGTGCTTGGACATGTGTGGTCTTCCTTCTCGCTCTTCCTCGCTCAGTCGTCTTCGCCGTCGCCGAAGTCGGGACGGACGTCCCGGGCGGCCATGATCTCGTCGTTGGAGGTGCCGGCGGCGACCATCGGCCAGACCATCGCGTCCCCGTGGACGATGAAGTCGACGACGACCGGACGGTCGTTGACGGAGTTCGCCTCCTCGATGACCTTGTCGAGGTCGGCGGGGTCCTCGCAGCGGATGGCGTGGCAGCCCATGGCCTCCGCCAGCTTCACGAAGTCGGGGACGCGGGTGCCCCGGGCCTCGGGGTTGACGTCGTCGGGGCCGGAGTGCAGGACGGTGTTGGAGTAGCGCTGGTTGTAGAACAGGGTCTGCCACTGGCGGACCATCCCGAGGGCGCCGTTGTTGATGACGGCCACCTTGATCGGGATGTTGTTCAGGGCGCAGGTGGTGAGCTCCTGATTGGTCATCTGGAAGCAGCCGTCGCCGTCGATCGCCCACACGGTCCTGTCCGGCACGCCGGCCTTGGCTCCCATGGCGGCCGGGACGGCGTAGCCCATCGTCCCCGCGCCGCCGGAGTTCAGCCAGGTGGCGGGCCGGTCGTACTGGATGAAGTGGGCGGCCCACATCTGGTGCTGGCCGACGCCCGCCGTGAAGATCGTGCCCTCGGGGGCGAGCTGCCCGATCCGCTCGATGACCGCCTGCGGGGACAGCGAGCCGTCCTCGGGCTGGTCGTAGCCGAGCGGATAGGTCTCGCGCCAGCGGCTGAGGTCCTTCCACCAGGCGGAGTAGTCGCCCCGGCGGCCCTCGCCGTGCTCCTTCTGCACGGCCTGGATCAGGTCGGCGATGACCTCGCGGGCGTCGCCGACGATCGGCACGTCCGCGGCGCGGTTCTTGCCGATCTCGGCCGGGTCGATGTCGGCGTGGACGATCTTGGCGTGCGGGGCGAAGCTGTCCAGCCTGCCGGTGACGCGGTCGTCGAAGCGGGCGCCGAGCGCGACGATCAGGTCGGCCTTCTGCAGCGCGGTGACGGCGGTGACCGCGCCGTGCATGCCCGGCATCCCCACGTGCAGCGGGTGGCTGTCGGGGAACGCGCCGAGCGCCATCAGGGTGGTGGTGACGGGCGCTCCGGTGAGTTCGGCCAGCACCTTCAGCTCGGCGGTGGCCCGGGCCTTGAGGACGCCGCCGCCGACGTAGAGGACGGGCCGCTTGGCGGAGGTGATGAGCCTGGCGGCCTCGCGGATCTGCTTGGCGTGCGGCTTGGTCACCGGACGGTAGCCGGGCAGGTCCATGACGGGCGGCCAGGAGAAGGTGGTCTTCGCCTGGAGGGCGTCCTTGGCGATGTCGACCAGGACCGGGCCGGGGCGGCCGGTGGAGGCGACGTGGAACGCCTGGGCGATCACCCGGGGGATGTCCTCGGCCTTGGTGACCAGCCAGTTGTGCTTGGTGATCGGCATGGTGATGCCGACGATGTCCGCCTCCTGGAAGGCGTCCGTGCCGATCGAGGACGAGGCGACCTGGCCGGTGATCGCGACCAGCGGCACGGAGTCCATGTGGGCGTTGGCGATCGGCGTGACGAGGTTGGTGGCGCCGGGACCGGAGGTCGCCATGCAGACGCCGACCTTTCCGGTGGCCAGGGCGTAGCCCTCGGCCGCGTGGCCGGCGCCCTGCTCGTGGCGGACCAGGACGTGGCGCACCCGGCCGGAGTCCATCAGCGGGTCGTAGGCGGGAAGGATCGCACCGCCGGGAATCCCGAATACCGTGTCGGCCCCGACCTCCTCGAGGGAGCGGATGAGGGACTGCGCGCCCGTGACGTGCTCGATGGGGGCGGACTGTCCTCCGGATCGGGGCCGCGGCTGCGGATGAGGGGCCCCGGTGGCCTGCTCGGTCATCGGCATTCTCTTCTCGATGCTGAGGGTTTTTGCGAGGTTCGCGCGGTGGGTGACCGCGGTTCGGCAGGTGCTGGTGCAACAAAAAACCCCTCGTGCCGTAAGGCAAGCGAGGGGAGCGCGCCGGGTGTGGGTCGCTGGAGCTCCGGGTCGGCCCGGATGTCACCAGCTTCAGCCGACGCGCTGTCCAAGTACGAGAATTCGGGTGCGCATGGCATTGACCCTCCCCCCGGCGCGCACCCACTGTCAAGTGGGTGGGACGGGAGTCTCATTATGTGAGCGGAGGGGCGTGCCACCGGTGAAGACGGCCGGCACGTGGCCGGTGACACCGCCGGCCACCCCACCGGCCACGGCGCCGGACCGGCTCTTTCCGGCCGTGCCCGTCATCCCCTTGGTCACCCCGCCGGCGTACACCCCCGCGCCGCTGCCCGCGAGGGCGGGCCCGGCCGGACCGTGCGGCAGCGGGTAGAGGCCGGTGCCCAGCGCCCGGCGCAGCCGGTGTTCGTCCAGCGGGCCGGAGAAGGCGATGCCCTGCCCGTGGGTGCAGCCCATCGCGCGCAGGGCGACGGCCTGCTCGGGCAGGTCCACCCCCTCGGCCACGGACGTCAGTCCCAGGTCGGCGGCGATGCGGAGCAGACCACTTGTGATCTTGTGCAGCCGGGCCGACTCCACGACGCCCTCGACCAGGCTCCGGTCCAGCTTGAGGACGTCGAGGGGAAGCCGCCGGAGCGCGGTGATCGCCGCGTAGCCGCTGCCGAAGCCGTCCAGCGCGATCCGTACGCCGACCCGCTTGAGGGCGTTCAGGCGGCGCTCCAGCTCCTCCAGGCCGACCCGGGGGTCGAGGTCGCACAGCTCGATCAGCAGGGAGCCGGGCGGCAGTCCGTGCCGGGTGAGCAGGGCCTCGACGGAGCCGAGCGGCATCGAGCGGTCCAGCAGGCGGCGGGCCCCGAGGCGGACGGCCACGGGCACCGACAGCCCGGCCGCCGCGCGCTCGGCGGCCTGCTCGATGGCCTCCCGCAGGACCCAGCGGTCCAGTTCGGCGGTCCTGTCGCCGTCCTCGGCCACGCGCAGGAACTCGGCGGGGGTGAAGAGCACCCCCTGCGAGGAGCGCCAGCGCGGCTGGGCGCAGACCGACGCGATCCGGCCGTCCTGGAGGGAGACCACCGGCTGGTGCAGCAGGGCGAACTCGCCGTCGTGCAGGGCGGCCCGCAGCCGCGTGGCCAGTTCCGCCTTGCGCACGACGTCCTGCTGCATCTGCGGCTGGTACAGCTCGACGCGGCCCTTGCCGCCCGCCTTGGCGCGGTACATCGCCAGGTCGGCGTTGCGCAGCAGTTCGCCCGCACCGAGGCCGGGCTCGGCGAAGGCCACCCCGATGGAGGCGTTGACGCGGACATCGTTGCCGTCGATGAGGTAGGGCTGCGACAGCGTCATCCTGAGGCGGTCGGCGAGCTCCAGGATGTGCCGTTCGCGGGCGGCCCGGTCGCGGGTGCCGTCCCCGGCGATGAGGGCCGCGAACTCGTCGCCGCCCAGCCGGGAGGCGGTGTCGCCCTGGCGGACCGCCTCCTGGAGTCTGCGGGCGGCCTGGACGAGCAGTTCGTCCCCGGCCTGGTGCCCGATGGTGTCGTTGACGGCCTTGAAGCCGTCCAGGTCGATGAAGAGCACGGCCGTGCCGCGCAGGGCGGCGCCCCGGTCCGAGGCGCGGCGGCCGGAGAGGGCCTGCTGGACGCGTTTGGTGAACAGGGCGCGGTTGGGCAGGTCGGTGAGCGGGTCGTGCTCGGCGTTGTGCTGGAGCTGCGCCTGCAGGCGCACTCTCTCGGTCACGTCCCGGCTGTTGAAGATCAGACCGCCGTGGTGGCGGTTGACGGTCGACTCGACGTTGAGCCAGCCGCCGTCGCCGGAGCGGAAGCGGCACTCGATGCGGGTGGTGGGTTCCTCGACCGGGTCGGCGGCGAGGAACCGGCGCACCTCGTGCACCACGCAGCCCAGGTCGTCCGGGTGGATGAGCCCGGCCAGTTCCGTGCCGACCAGTTCCTCCGCGGGGCGGCCGTAGACGCCGGCGGCGGCCGGGGAGACGTACCGGAGGATGCCGTTGGGCGCGGCGATCATGATGACGTCGCTGGAGCCCTGCACCAGGGAGCGGAAGTGGTTCTCCTTCTGTGCCAGCTCCTGGGTGAGGGTGATGTTGTCGAGCAGCATGATGCCCTGGCGCGCGACGAGGGCGAGGACGACCGTGCCGCCGATCAGCAGCACCACGCGGTCGACGCTGCGGCCGTTGAGGACGTTGTAGAGGATCCCCAGCGTGCAGACCGCGGCGGCGAGGTACGGCGTGAGCGCGGCCAGCGACCCGGCGATGGGCCGGGCGGCCGGATAGCGGCTGTGGTCGCCGCCCGGCGCGGGCGCGGGCGGGTGTCCCGCGGCGCGCTGTCCGGGCAGGTGCCCGCGCACCCCGCCCGCGTGCCCGTCGGGCGCTTCCTCGTGCGGTGGCCGTCCGCGGCCCGGCGGGGCCCAGGGGGCGTAGGCGAGCAGCAGGGAGCCGGCGAACCAGCCGGCGTCCAGCAACTGGCCGGAGCGGTAGCTGCCGTGCAGCAGCGGTGACGTGAACAGGGCGTCGCACATCACGGTCAGGGCGAGGGCGCCGATCGCGGTGTTGACCCTGGAGCGGTACACCGGCGCGCGGCGGAAGTGCAGCGCGAGCACCATGCTGATCAGGGCGATGTCGAGCAGGGGGTACGCCAGCGCCAGCGCGCTGTGCGCCACGCTGGATCCGTCGGCCCGCGCGGCCTGCTCCAGCGCCAGGCTCCAGGCCAGCGTCAGCAGGGAGCCGCCGATCAGCCAGGCGTCGAGGGCCAGGCAGATCCAGCCGGCCTTCGTCACCGGCCGCTTGGCGAGCACCAGCAGCCCCACGATCGCCGGCGGCGCGAAGCACAGGAAGAACAGGTCCGCGTAGCTCGGGTGGGGCACGGGCCGCGCGAGGACGACTTCGTACCAGCCCCAGGTCAGGTTGCCCAGGCAGGTCATCGCCGAGGAGAGGGCGAACATCAGCCAGGCCGCCCGGAAGCGGACCCGGTTTCTGCGCGTGTGGACGAAGCAGGAGACGGCCGCGGCGCCCGCGACGGCGGCCAGCCCGAAGTCCCCCATGATCACGGCGAGTCGGTCGGATCCCCAGCCGAACGCCGAACCGATCGCGTACGCCGCGCAGAGCAGGGCGACGGCGAGCTGCCGTCCCAGGTACGTGCCGCCGGCCCGGGCCGGCGGGGCGCCCGGCGTCTGCTGCGGTCGCAGCACGCCGTCGAGGGCGGGTGCGGGAGCGGAAGGTGGCGAGCTCACCGGGGCCTCCCGGTCCGCGCCGCTGCCGGATCCCGCGGGTCCGGCAGCGCCCCTTGGACGTGCCGCCTGCGGCCGCTCGGCCTGCGCTGGTGATGGCTGTGGCTGTGGTGGCCGCGTCCGCGCGCGGCCGTGCGCGGAGGTCGCCGCCGGCGGCCCCGCCGCGTCGGATCGTTCGTCCATAGGCCGTGCATCGCCCGTCGCCCCCCTCGCAGTCTGAAACGTCCATCCCCGGCGCCGAACGGTGCGCGGCGCAACCCCTGTCGGGACGATACACCAGTGCCGTCACGCAGGGACATAGGTTCTCTACTCTCCGTGACGAGCAAGGAGTATGCGAAAACCCCCGCACCCGGAGGATTGCGGACGGTACGAAAACCGGCCACGCCCCTGGTGCGAAGGGCGCGCCGGGCACTCGGGGCGGGTGGATCCCGTCGATGCGCCCGGCGCACGCGCCGCTTGTTCACCGCGCCGGGTGCGCCCGGCGTCCGGTCACGGGGTCGCCGTACCGGACACGCGGCTCACGCACCGGGCACGCGGGTCACGCGCCGGACGCGCCCGTCGTGAGGATCACGTTGCGCAGCGGCTCCTGGTTCACGAAGCGGCGCAATTGGTCCGTCAGCAGCCGTTTCGCGCGCGGCAGGAAGGCGGACGTCGGCCCGCCGACGTGCGGGCTGATCAGCACGCCCGGCGTCTGCCACAGGGGGTGCCCCGGGGGTAGCGGCTCGGGGTCGGTGACGTCGAGGGCGGCGGTGATGCGGCGGCTCTCCAGCTCGGTCAGGAGCGCCTCGGTGTCGACGACGGGGCCGCGGGCGACGTTGACGAGCAGCGCGCCGTCCTTCATCCGGGCCAGGAAGTCCGCGTCCGCCAGGCCGCGGGTGGTCTCGGTGAGCGGCGTGGACAGCACGACGACGTCCGCCTCCGGGAGCAGGGCGGGCAGCTCGGTGAGCGGATGCACCGGCCCGCGCGCCGTGGTGCGCGCGGAGCGCGCGACGCGCGCCACCCGCGCCACCTCGAAGGGCGCGAGCCGGTCCTCGATGGCCGCGCCGATCGAGCCGTACCCCACGATGAGGACGGTCCTGTCGGCCAGCGCGGGCCGGAACCCACCCAGCCACTCCCCTCGCTCCTGCGCCCGGACGAAGTCGGGGACGCCGCGCAGCGACGCCAGGATCAGCGTGAGCGCCAGTTCCGCGGTGCTGGCCTCGTGCACGCCGCGCGCGTTGCACAGGCGTATGCCGTCGGGCAGGTCCTTCAGCCCCGGTTCCACGTGGTCGATGCCGGCGGAGAGCGTCTGGACGACCCGGACGGAGCTCATCCGCGGCAGGGGCCGGACGCACAGCGGGCTGGGCCTCATGTAGGGCACGACGTAGAACACGCAGTCGGCGGGGTCCGCGGGGAAGTCCTCGGCGCCGTCCCAGAAGCGGTAGGCGGGGCCCTCGGGGAGCCCCTCGATCTCGTCGGGCGGGATGGGCAGCCACACGTCAGCAGTCATGGCCTGGAGGCTATGTCAGGGGCGTGGCGGCGCAGAGGTTAGGTTGGGTGGCCTTGACGAGGGAGGGTCACGACCAGGTGGAGCGCAGGACGATCGGCGCGGCGGCACTCGCGGTGGGGGCCGTCGGGCTCGGGTGCATGCCGATGAGCTGGGCGTACAGCGCGTCGCGGCAGCGGGGCGACGAGTCGCTCAGGACGGTGCACCGGGCGCTCGACGTGGGGTCGTCCCTGCTGGACACGGCCGACATGTACGGTCCGTTCACCAATGAGCTGCTGCTGGGGCGGGTCCTGAAGGAGCGGCGGGCGGAGGCGTTCGTCTCCACCAAGGTGGGGCTGCTGGTCGGGGACCAGCACATCGTGGCCAACGGTCGCCCCGGCTACGTCAGACGGGCCTGCGACGCCTCGCTGCGCCGCCTGCAGACCGACGTCATCGACCTCTACCAGCTGCACCGCGCCGATCCGGAGGTCCCCGTCGAGGAGACCTGGGGCGCCATGGCGGAGCTGGTCCGCGCCGGGAAGGTGCGGGCGCTGGGCCTGTGCGCGGTGGGGGCGCGGTCGGCGCGGCGGCAGGGGGCGGGGCTGCACGACGGGACGATCCGGCAGCTGGAGCGGGTGCAGCAGGTCTTCCCGGTGAGCGCCGTGGAGGCCGAGCTGTCGGTGTGGTCGCCGGAGGCGCTGCGGGCCCTGCTGCCGTGGTGCGAGGCGCGCGGCATCGGCTTCCTCGCCGCGATGCCGCTCGGCAACGGCTTCCTGACCGGCACGCTGACGCCCGGCGAGGGCTTCGAACCGGACGACGTGCGGGCTCGGCACCCCCGGTTCACGGCCGAGATGATGGCCGCCAACCAGCCCATCGTCGCCGGTCTGCGCCGGGTCGCGGCCCGGCACGGCGAGCAGGTCACGCCCGCGCAGGTGGCCCTGGCCTGGGTGCTGGCCCAGGGGCGGCACGTGGTGCCGGTGCCGGGCGCCAAGCGGGAGCGCTGGGCGGCGGAGAACGCGGGGGCGGCGGGGCTGCGGCTGACGGCGCGGGACCTGGCGGAGATCGCCGGGCTTCCCGCCGCGCAGGGGTCGTGGGACTGAGACAAGCCGGCCGCCGGGCCCCTGTCCGAGCGGCCTGATCGGCCCGTCTGACCCGCCCCGCCCGACCGGCCCGCCACAGCCTTCGCGCCGCCGCCCGGTCCCGGGGGCCCGGCACCCGCGATTCCGGGTCCGGGGACCGGGAACCTGTGGGGCGCGAACGGTGTATGACAGGGAGAACCCGCCGCGTCGAAAGGACCACGATCGTGCAACGTCGAGCCGTGTCGGCCGTGCTGGCCGCCGCCGCGCTGGTGCTGACGGCCGGCTGCTCCTCCGGCGGCGAGGGCGCGCCGGACGCGGGCGCCTCGCCGGGCCGTACGACCGCGCAGGCCCCGCCCTCGCGGCCGGACACCGGGGCGGCCCCCGCGGCCGAGGGGTCCGTGAAGGTGGTCCGCACGCTCGCCACGGGCCTGAGGAGTCCCTGGGGCCTGGCCCCGCTGCCCGACGGCGACCTGCTCGTCTCCTCACGGGACACGGGCACGATCACGCGGGTCGACGCCCGGTCCGGCGAGAAGACGGAGCTGGGAGAGGTGCCGGGGGTGTCACCGGCCGGGGAGGGCGGTCTGCTCGGCATCGCGCTCTCCCCCGGCTACGCCTCGGACCACATGGTCTACGCGTACTTCACGTCCGCCTCGGACAACCGGATCGTCCGCATGCGGTACGACGAGCGGAAGCGGTCCGGCGAGCAGCTGGGCGCGCCCGACACGGTGTTCAAGGGCATCCCCAAAGGGGTGGTCCACAATGGCGGCCGGATCGCCTTCGGCCCGGACCGGATGCTGTACGTGGGTACGGGCGAGAGCGGCGACACGGGCCTGTCCCAGGACGAGGACTCCCTCGGCGGCAAGATCCTGCGCCTGACCCCGGAAGGCGAGCCGGCGCCGGGCAACCCCTTCCCGGACTCCCCGGTGTACTCCCTGGGCCACCGCAATGTGCAGGGCCTGGCCTGGGACGCCGAACAGCGCCTGTTCGCCTCGGAGTTCGGCCAGGACACATGGGACGAGCTGAACGCGATCGAGCCGGGCGGCAACTACGGCTGGCCCGAGGCGGAGGGCCGGTCCGGCGACGACTCCTTCCGTGACCCGCTGGCGCAGTGGAGCACGGACGAGGCCTCCCCCAGCGGCGTCGCCCACGCCGGCGGTTCCCTGTGGATGGCGGGCCTGCGCGGCGAACGCCTGTGGCGCGTCCCGCTGGAGGGCACCGGGGCCGCGGCCGACCCGCAGTCCTTCCTGGAGGGCGAGTACGGCCGGCTGCGCACGGTGGCCGCGGCGGGCGGCGACCGGCTGTGGCTGGTGACCAGCAACACGGACGGCCGGGGCGACCCGGAGGAGGGGGACGACCGGATCCTGGAGCTGAGGGTGACGTAGCCGGGGCCCCCGCTCCCCGGCGGGCCGCGCCCCGTCCCGGTGCGGCGGCCGTACGACGGCCTTCCCCGGCTCCGGGTCCATCGGTCCGCGGCCGGGACCGCCGCCGCCCGCGTCCTCCCGGGTGGGCTCCAGCCGGTTCCGTTCGCCCAGGGTGTGCTTGCGGCCGGGGGCGGACAGTCCCCGCGGCGCGTCGGACACGGTGCCTCACCCGGCCGTCGATCCGTTCGGCGTACGTCCCGGTCCGCCGCCCCGGGGAGGCGTGCTCCGGCCGGGAGCGGACCGAGGGAGTGCGTCACCGCCGCAGCCCCGCCGCGGTCCGCGACGCCGGGCGAGGAGGGCGACCGCGTCTTGGGGCGGGCCCCAAGGGCGTACGCGGGGGCATCAGGGGGTGCGCGGGGTCCCGGAGGGGCTTTGCGGGCGCGGAAGGGGTCCCGGGACGTCCGCCGTGTCACGTGCGGACGTCCCGGGACCCCTGTGGACCTGCGGTGACGTGTGTCAGCCCGTGGACGGCAGACCGAGCAGGACGTCGGTGTACTTCAGGACGGCCAGCAGCAGGCCGATGACGCCGAGGGCGACACCCGCCCAGGCGACCGACTTGGTCCACGGGGCCTGCGGCCGGCCCGGCGCCCCGAAGGCGGGCCGGACGAGCACCACGACGCCGACGATCAGCGCGGCCAGGGCGAACAGGCCGCCCCACAGCGCGGTGGCGTGCCAGGCGTCGCCGTAGCCCTTCTCGATCATCGTGGCGACGTCGGACGAGGAGGAGGTCTCCAACTGGCCGATCAGCGACTCGCGCGCGGAGGCCACGGTGCCGACCCAGCCGCCGGTCAGCGAGACGACGCCGAGCCCGGCGGAGACGACGGCACCGGCGCCCTGGCCGACGCCGGAGGGCCCCGCCGCCTCGGGCTTCCCGGCCGCGTCGGCGTCGTCCCCCGCCTCCCCCGCACCCTTCGGTTCCCCGGTGCCGGCTTCCCCGGTACCCGTCTCCTCGATCTCCGCCGCGGCCCGCGCGCTCTCCTCGGCGCCGTCCGCCGTGTCCTCGTCGGCCCGCGTCGCGGCCCCGGTCCCGTCCACTGTCTTCGTTCCCATGCCCCGCACCGTACGGACGCTGTCTGAGAGGTCCCTTAACGGTCGCTGTGCGCCGAGGCCGGGGAGGCCGGAGGCGAGCAGCCGGGAGGCGCGGCCCGGCTCGGTGCCGGGCACCTCGTAGTCGTCGGAGTACGCCCAGCCGGTGGCCGCCGCGGCCGCGGTGGCCCCGGCGAGGGCCGGGAGCCGGAGCAGGAGGGTGACGAGGCGGCGTCGGACACACCAGCCGACGAGGGCTGCCACGAACGTGCTCCCAGATGTGCCGGCGGTTGATCTTTGACCGGAGAGAGTCGTTCAGGACACGAAAGCACGCGTGCAGACGTGAACAGCCCGCAAAGAACGCATGAGTGACGCGAACGCCACTCCCGCAGCGGAAGGCGATCCCTTGCGGGTTCGTGGGCCTACTCACATGAAGAGGGGGCGCACCGGTTCCGGTGCGCCCCCTCGGGAGGCGTGGAGCGCGCCGGGTCAGCCCTCGTCGACGCCCAGCTTCTGAAGGATCAGCTCCTTGACGCGCGCCGCGTCCGCCTGGCCCCGGGTCGCCTTCATGACCGCGCCGACCAGGGCGCCGGCCGCGGCGACCTTGCCGCCGCGGATCTTGTCCGCGATGGCCGGGTTGCCGGCGATGGCCTCGTCGACGGCGGCGGTGAGCGCGCCCTCGTCGGAGACGACCTTCAGGCCGCGCTTCTCCACGACCTCGTCCGGCCCGCCCTCACCGGCGAGGACGCCCTCGATGACCTGGCGGGCCAGCTTGTCGTTCAGATCGCCGCGGGCCACCAGCTCGGTGACGCGGGCGACCTGCGCCGGCGTGATCGACAGCTCGTCCAGGGCCTTGCCGGACTCGTTGGCGCTGCGGGCCAGCTCGCCCATCCACCACTTGCGGGCGGAGGCCGCGTCGGCCCCGGCGTCGATCGTGGCGACGATCAGGTCCAGCGCACCGGCGTTGAGGATCGCCTGCATGTCGGTGCCGGAGATCCCCCACTCCTCGCGCAGGCGGTTGCGGCGCACCAGCGGCAGCTCGGGCAGGGAGGCGCGGATCTCCTCGACCCACTCGCGGGACGGGGCGACCGGCACCAGGTCGGGCTCCGGGAAGTACCGGTAGTCCTCGGCCTCCTCCTTCACGCGGCCCGAGGTCGTGGACCCGGTGTCCTCGTGGAAGTGGCGGGTCTCCTGGACGATCGTGCCGCCGGAGGAGAGCACGGCCGCGTGCCGCTGGATCTCGTAGCGGGCCGCGCGCTCCACGGAACGCAGCGAGTTCACGTTCTTCGTCTCCGAGCGCGTGCCGAACCTCTCGGCGCCCTTCGGCATCAGCGACAGGTTCACGTCGCAGCGCATCTGGCCCATCTCCATGCGGGCCTCGGACACGCCGAGCGCACGGATCAGCTCGCGCAGCTCACGGACGTACGCCCGCGCGACCTCGGGAGCGCGCTCCCCGGCACCGGTGATCGGCTTGGTGACGATCTCGATGAGCGGGATGCCGGCGCGGTTGTAGTCGAGCAGGGAGTGCGACGCGCCGTGGATGCGGCCGGTGGCGCCGCCGACGTGGGTCGACTTGCCGGTGTCCTCCTCCATGTGGGCGCGCTCGATCTCCACGCGGAAGGTCTCGCCGTCCTCCAGCTGCACGTCGAGGTAGCCGTCGAAGGCGATCGGCTCGTCGTACTGGGAGGTCTGGAAGTTCTTCGGCATGTCCGGATAGAAGTAGTTCTTCCGGGCGAAGCGGCACCACTCGGCGATCTCGCAGTTGAGCGCGAGGCCGATCTTGATGGCGGACTCGACGCCGGTCGCGTTGACGACCGGCAGCGCGCCGGGCAGGCCGAGGCAGACCGGGCAGGTCTGGGTGTTCGGCTCGGCGCCCAGGGCGGTCGAGCAGCCGCAGAACATCTTGGTCTTGGTGCCGAGTTCGACATGGACCTCGAGGCCCATGACGGGGTCGTACGACGCGAGTGCGTCCTCGTACGACACCAGGTCGGTCGTGGTGGTCACGGTGGAAATTCCCTCTCAGCCCAGCAGGACGTCGTCGTCGCCGAAGCTCTTCAGCTCGCGGTAGAGGATGGCGAGGTTGGTGACGACCGCGGCGCCGGTCACGACGGCGTCGATCAGCCGCAGGGTGTCGTTCTCGGTGCGGGCCTTCTTGATCTGCTTGACCACGCCGATCACGCCGAAGGCCGAGGTGGCCATCGAGACGTAGAGACCGGACCTGGACTTCTTGAAGCCCTTGGCCTTGGACAGTGCACTCACAGCGACGGAGCCTCCTCGAGCAGCGGGTGGCCCCACTTTTGCACGAAGGCGGCCTCGACGGCGGCACCCACCCTGTACAGGCGGTCGTCCTTCATGGCGGGGGCGATGATCTGCAGGCCGACCGGGAGGTTGTCCTCCGGGGCGAGGCCGCAGGGGAGCGACATGGCCGCGTTGCCCGCCAGGTTGGTCGGGATGGTGCACAGGTCGGCGAGGTACATCGCCATCGGGTCGTCGGCGCGCTCGCCGATCGGGAAGGCGGTGGTCGGGGTCGTCGGGGAGACGATCACGTCGACCTGCTCGAACGCCTTCTCGAAGTCCTGCTTGATGAGCGTGCGGACCTTCTGGGCGCTGCCGTAGTACGCGTCGTAGTAGCCGGAGCTGAGCGCGTACGTGCCGAGCATGATGCGGCGCTTGACCTCGGGGCCGAAACCGGCCTCGCGGGTCAGGGAGGTGACCTCCTCGGCGGAGTGCGTGCCGTCGTCGCCGACGCGCGCCCCGTAGCGCAGGCCGTCGAAGCGGGCGAGGTTGGAGGAGCACTCCGAGGGGGCGATCAGGTAGTACGCCGACAGGGCGAGGTCGAAGGACGGGCAGTCCAGCTCGACGATCTCGGCGCCCAGCTCCTTGAGCAGCTCGACGGACTCCTCGAAGCGCTGCATGACGCCGGCCTGGTAGCCCTCGCCGCGGAACTGCTTGACCACGCCGACGCGCATGCCCGCCACGCTGCCGCTGCGGGCGGCCTCGACGACCGGCGGGACCGGGGCGTCGATGGAGGTGGAGTCCAGCGGGTCGTGGCCGGCGATCACCTCGTGCAGCAGCGCCGCGTCCAGGACCGTACGGGCGCAGGGACCGCCCTGGTCCAGGGAGGAGGAGAAGGCGACCATGCCGTAGCGGGAGACGCCGCCGTAGGTCGGCTTCACGCCGACCGTGCCGGTGACCGCCGCGGGCTGGCGGATGGAGCCGCCGGTGTCGGTGCCGATGGCGAGCGGGGCCTCGAAGGCGGCGAGGGCGGCGGAGGAACCGCCGCCGGAGCCGCCGGGGATCCTGGTGAGGTCCCACGGGTTGCCGGTCGGGCCGTAGGCGCTGTTCTCCGTCGACGACCCCATGGCGAACTCGTCCATGTTGGTCTTGCCGAGGATGACGACGTCGGCGGCCTTCAGCTTCTTGGTGACCGTGGCGTCGTACGGCGGGATCCAGCCTTCGAGGATCTTCGAACCGACGGTCGTGGGCACGCCCTCGGTGGTGAAGATGTCCTTGAGCGCCAGCGGCACGCCGGCCAGCGGGCCGAGCTTCTCGCCGCGCTCCCGCTTGGCGTCGACGGCGCGGGCCTGCGCGAGCGCGCCCTCGCGGTCGACGTGCAGGAAGGCGTGCACCTTCTCGTCGACGGCCTCGATCCGGGCCAGGTGGGCCTCGGTGACCTCGACGGCCGTCAGCTCGCCGGAGGCGATCTTCGCGGCGATCTCGGCCGCGGTCAGCTTGATGATGGAGTCCGACATGGCGGGCTACTCCTCCCCCAGGATCTGCGGCACCTTGAAACGCTGCTGCTCCTGGGCCGGGGCGCCGGAGAGCGCCTGCTCGGGGCTGAGCGACGGTCGGACCTCGTCCGGGCGCATGACATTGGTCAGCGGGAGCGGGTGCGAGGTCGGCGGTACGTCTTGGTCGGCGACCTCGCTGACGCGGGCCACCGCGCCGATGATGTCGTCCAGCTGTCCCGCGAAGTGATCGAGCTCTTCGGGCTTCAGCTCCAGACGCGCCAGCCGGGCGAGGTGGGCGACCTCCTCGCGCGTGATGCCAGGCATGCAGCGTTCCTCTGGGGTGAGTGTGAGTGGTTTGGGACCAATCCTATGGGGCGGGGTCCGGTGCCCGTGAAACGGTTTCCCCTCCGGCCTCCGCCGGGCCCGCCGGCGGCGCCCGCCCCGACCGGTGTCACCGGGCGGTGCCGGGCGGCGGTGGCGCCGGGCGGTGTCAGGCGACGGTGCCGCCGGGGGGTGTCACCCGACCCGTCCAGGGTCGTCCGCCGCGGCGGCCGGGAGGGCGGCGGCGGGGCGCTGCCAGCCGCGGGAGCCGCGGGCGCGCAGCCAGGCGGTGGTCTCCTCGGGCGGCATCGCGGCGGCCACCAGCCAGCCCTGGACGGCGTCGCAGCCCAGGTCGCGCAGGCGCTCCCAGGTCTCGTCGTCCTCGACACCCTCGGCGACGACGAGCAGGCCGAGCGAGTGGGCCAGGTCGACCGTGCAGCGCACGATCTCGGCGTCCTCGGTGTCGACGGCCAGCCGGGCCACGAACGAGCGGTCGATCTTGAGCTCGCTGACGGGGAGGCGGCGCAGGTGGACGAGGGAGGAGTAGCCGGTGCCGAAGTCGTCCAGCGACATCTTCACGCCGTGGCCGGTGAGTCCGGCGAGGGTGTCGGCGGCGCGCTGGGGGTCCTCCAGCAGGACGTGCTCGGTTATCTCCAGTTGCAGTGCCCCGGCGGGGACGCCGTGGCGGGCCAGCCGGGCGGCGACCGAGCCGGCGAAGCCGGGGGTGTGGACGTCGCGCGGGGAGACGTTGACCGCGACCGGCACGAACAGGCCCTGGGAGCGCCATGCGGCGACCTGTCCGAGCGCCGTCTCCAGCACGTACTCGGTGAGGTGCGGCATCAGCCCGGAGGACTCGGCGATCGCTATGAACTCGTCCGGCGGCACCTTGCCCCGCTCGGGGTGCACCCATCGCACCAGGGCCTCCAGGCCGGCGACCTGGCCGTCGAAGCGGACCTTGGGCTGGTAGTGCAGCTCGACCTCGCGGGCGTCCAGCGCCCGGCGCAGGTCGCCCAGCAGGCCCAGCCGGTCCGGGGTGTTGGAGTCCCGCTTGGACTCGTAGACCTCGACGCCGGTGCGGTCCCGCTTCGCCTGGTACATCGCCACGTCCGCGCGGCGCAGCAATCCCTCGGCGTCCAGCGCGTGGTCGGGGAAGACGGCGACGCCGGCGCTGGCCTCCAGCACCAGGGTGAGGCCGTCCAGGTCGAGCGGGGAGCCGAGGGCCGCGATCAGGCCGCGGGCGAGGCGGGTCACGGACGTCGTGGAGTCGGCGACGGGCAGTAAGACGGCGAACTCGTCGCCGCCCAGCCGCGCGACCTCCGCTCCGCGCGGCAGCGCCAGCCGCAGCCGGTCGGCGGTCTGCAGCAGCAGCCGGTCACCGGCCAGATGCCCCAGGGTGTCGTTGACCGACCGGAAACGGTCGAGGTCGATCAGGACCAGGGCGGCGCGGGCGTCGATGCGTTCGGCGTCGTCCAGCGCGGTCCAGATCCGCTCCAGCAGCCACTGCCGGTTGGGCAGTGCGGTCAGCGGGTCGCGCAGTTGCTCCTCGGCGCGGGCGCGGGCGATCCACAGGGTGGAGTCCAGGGCGATCAGCGGGATGGAGAACAGCGGCAGCAGCAGCGGCTGCGCGAACGCGACCACGCAGATCAGCGGAGCGATGCCGAGCAGGGCGGCGGCGAGCAGGCCCTGTCTGAGCAGGGCGGTGCGGGCGATGGTGGGCAGGCCGCCGCGCGGTGTGTTCAGGTACCACAGCAGGACGCGGGTGACGGTGAGGTAGGCGACGGCGACGCCCACCACCTCGGGCGCGGTGTAGAGCGTCCAGGTGGCGGGGTCCCAGGGGGCCTCGACGGACGGCACGGAGCCGGAGGCTCCCAGCAGCAGGGCGCCGGCGCCGATGCCGAGGACGTCCACCGCGCCGTGCAGCACGCCCTGCCGCCAGCGGCCGCGGCGGGCGGCGCCGACGAGCACGACGACGGTGAGGCTGACCATGCCGGCCGGGATCCAGCCGTACAGCAGCAGGACGGCGAGGGTGAGGGCGGCGCCGGAGCCGGTGCCGCCCCACCAGCGGGCCCGGCCGAGCATGACGAGGTGGCCGACGATGATCCCGGTGAGCACGGCCAGGGACCAGCCGGTGGTGCCGGACGGGAAGAGGGCGTGGCCGCCGCCGAACGCCCGGTAGAACCCGGCGCCCAGGACGAATCCGGCCGCCGCGACGACGGCCGCGGGCAACGCGGGCCAGGACAGGTGCCGTTCGGCGTCGGCGTCGGCGCCGGAGAGGGAGTGGCCGCGTTCGGCGGCAGCCGGGGCGGCGCCGCCGGCCGCGGCGTGCGGTCCGGGCTGCCGGCCGTCCGCCGGGCGCGGCCCGCCGGTTCGGCGGCCCGCGGTGTACGGTCCCGCGCCACGGTCCCCTCCCGGAGCGTGCGGCGGGGCGGCGCGCCTCTCGGCGCCGCCGCGCTCCGAGGACCACCCGGCCCACCGGTTGACCCGCCAGGCGCTCGCCCTGCGGTACCGGCGCAGCCGGGAGCCCGGGGCGGCGCTCTCGGTCGGTTCCATTCCCGTCCCTCTCACAGCCGGCGGTGCCCACGCCACGCGACCCCCGCCGCGACCACCATCAACGGCGCCACGTTGGAAAACCCTTCCCCCCCGCTCCCGTGGAGCACGGGGATGCCCCGACCGCAGCTGGGCACGGCGGGCGCACACCTCAACAGTAGGCCGCGGAAGGCTTCCACGGGCAGCGGTCGTCGACGGTCGCCCGAATGCGCCCCGGCCACCCGTATGCATCTGATATGCACCGATCGAGTGGCCTTCAACCGCTATTCCCCGGACGGAAGTGCTACTTCCGCCGCGGCCTCGGGCCCTTGTTCGAGCAGGGTCCGGAAACCGTCCTCGTTCAGGACCGGAACCTTCAGCTGCACGGCCTTGTCGTATTTCGAGCCGGGGTTGTCCCCCACCACGACGAACGAGGTCTTCTTCGACACCGAACCGGTCACCTTCGCCCCCCTGTCCTGCAGAGCCTCCTTGGCACCGTCCCGGGTGAAGCGCTCCAGGGTGCCGGTGACGACGACGGTGAGCCCTTCCAGGGGGCGGGGTCCTTCGTCCTCCCCCGAACTCTCCTCCTCCATGCGGACGCCGGCGGCCTTCCACTTGCGCAGGATCTCCTGGTGCCACTCCTCGGCGAACCACTCCTTGAGGGAGGCGGCGATGACGGGCCCGACCCCGTCGGTGTTGGCCAGCTCCTCCTCGTCGGCCTGCTGGATACGGTCGATGGAGCGGAACTCGCGGGCCAGCGCCTCGGCGGCGACCGGGCCGACGTGACGGATCGACAGGCCGGTGAGGATCCGGGCCAGCGGGCGCTGCTTGGCGGCGGCGATGTTCTCCAGCATCGCCAGCGCGTTCTTCCTGGGCTTGCCCTCCTGGTTGGCAAAGACGGTGGCGATCTTCTCCTCGCCCGTCCTGGGGTCCCGCTTGGGCAGGCCGCTGTCCTGGTCGAGGACGTAGGCCTTGATGGGCAGCAGCTGCTCGACGGTGAGGTCGAACAGATCGCCCTCGTCCTTCAGCGGCGGCTCCGCGGGCTCCAGCGGCTTGGTGAGGGCCGCGGCGGCCACGTAGCCGAAGTGCTCGATGTCCAGCGCCTTGCGGCCGGCCAGGTAGAACAGGCGCTCGCGCAGCTGGGCGGGGCAGGTGCGGGCGTTGGGGCAGCGCAGGTCGACGTCGCCCTCCTTCATGGGCCGCAGCGGCGTGCCGCACTCGGGGCACTCGCTCGGCATCACGAACTCCCGCTCGCTGCCGTCGCGCAGGTCGGCCACCGGGCCGAGGATCTCCGGGATGACGTCACCGGCCTTGCGCAGTACCACCGTGTCGCCGATGAGGACGCCCTTGGCCTTGACCACGTCCTGGTTGTGCAGCGTGGCGAACTCGACCTCCGAGCCCGCGACGGTGACCGGCTCGACCTGGGCGAACGGCGTGACCCGGCCCGTACGGCCGACGCCCACGCGGATGTTGACGAGCTTGGTGTTGACCTCCTCCGGTGCGTACTTGTAGGCGATCGCCCAGCGCGGCGCGCGCGAGGTGGAGCCCAGGCGTCCCTGGAGCGGGATCTCGTCCAGCTTGATGACGGCCCCGTCGATCTCGTGCTCGACGGAGTGCCGGTGCTCGCCGTAGTACGCGATGAACTCCCGGACGCCGCCGAGGCCGTCGACCACCTTGTTGTGCCGGGAGGTGGGCAGGCCCCAGGTCCTCAGCAGGTCGTAGGCCTGGGACAGGCGGGCCGGACCCGTGAAGCCCTCCAGGGCGCCGATGCCGTGGACGACCATGTGCAGCGGGCGGGTGGCGGTGACGCGCGGGTCCTTCTGGCGCAGCGAACCGGCCGCGGCGTTGCGCGGGTTGGCGAAGGGCTTGTCGCCGGCCTCGACCAGGCGGCGGTTGAGCTCCTCGAACTTCTCCATCGGGAAGTAGACCTCGCCGCGGACCTCCACGAGGTCGGGGACCTCCTCCCCCTTCAGGCGCTCCGGGATCTCGGCGATGGTGCGGACGTTGGGCGTGATGTCCTCGCCGGTGCGGCCGTCGCCGCGGGTCGCCGCGCGGGTGAGGCGGCCGCGCTCGTAGGTGAGGTTGACGGCGAGGCCGTCGACCTTCAGCTCGCACAGGAAGTGGTAGGTCTGGTCGCCCAGTTCCCTGGCGATGCGCTCGGCCCAGGCGGCGAGCTCGTCGTCGTTGAAGGTGTTGTCCAGGGAGAGCATCCGCTGCCGGTGCTCGACCGCCGTGAACTCCGTCTCGTAGGAGCCGGAGACCTTCTGGGTCGGCGAGTCGGGCGTGCGCAGCTCGGGGTACTCCTCCTCCAGGGCCTCCAGGGAACGCAGCAGCCGGTCGAACTCCGCGTCGCTGACGACGGGGGCGTCCTTCACGTAGTACCGGAAGCGGTGCTCCTCGATCTGCTCAGCGAGCCGCACGTGCTTCTCGCGCGCCTCGGCGGGCACGTTCGTCGTCTCCGCCTGCTTGTCGCCGGCCACCGTGTCGTCCTCCCGTTACTCTGGGTTGTCCGCGAGGGATCTCGCCGCCCGGACGCAGTGGGCGAGCGCCCGGCGCGCGTACTCGGGGGACGCGCCCGCGAGTCCGCACGCCGGCGTGAGGGTGACCGCCCGGGCGAGAAGCCCCGGATGCAGTCCCAGCCTGCGCCACAGCGTCCTGACCCCCATGACGCTACCCGCAGGGTCCGACAATGGGCCGTCCGTGCCCGGCACGACACCGGCCAGCAGCCGGATGCCGCCCTCCACCGCCTCGCCGATCGCCTCGTCGTCACGCTCGGTCAGGAGGGAGAAGTCGAAGGAGACGCCCGCCGCGCCCGCCCGGCGCAGCAGGGCGAACGGGACGTCCGGGGCGCAGGAGTGGACCACGACCGGGCCGCCGTCGTGCACGCCGACGACGTCGCGGAGGGTGGACTCGACGACCTGCCGGTCGACGGCGCGGTGGGTGCGGTAGCCGCTGGCGGTCCTCACCCGGCCGTGCAGGACGGCGGTGAGGGACGGCTCGTCGAGCTGGAGCACGACCTGGGCCCCCGGGACCCGGCCGCGCACCTGCGCCAGGTGCAGGCGCAGTCCCTCGGCGAGGGAGGCGGCCAGGTCGCGGCAGGCACCGGCGTCGGAGAGGGCGGCCTCGCCGTTGCGCAGCTCCAGCGCGGCGGCCAGCGTCCAGGGACCGACGACCTGCACCTTCAGCGGTCCCTCGTAGCCCTGCGTGTACTCCTCCAGCGCGTCGAGGTCCTCGCGGAGCCAGGAGCGGGCCCGCCGGGTGTCCCGGCCGGGCCGGTCGCCGAGCCGCCAGCCGCTGGGCTCCACGCGCGCGTACAGCTCGACGAGCATCCCGGCGGTGCGGCCGATCATGTCGGCGCCGGGCCCGCGGGCGGGCAGCTCGGGCAGGAACGGGAAGTCCTCGAAGGTGCCGGTGGCGGTCTTGACCGCCTCACGCGCGTCCGTGCCCGGCATGGATCCGACGCCGGTGGCGGGACCGAACCTGAACTGGCTGTTTTCGCTCACCCCGGAAGAGTACGTAACCCTTCCGGGGAGGGTTCACCGGGCGGTCCGCCCGAGGGCGTGGCGGCCGGTGCCGGTCACCGCCCCGGGCGCACGGTCAGGTCGTTGACCTCCGCGTCCCTGGGCAGGTCCAGGGCCATCACCACGGTGGTGGCCACCGACTCGGGGTCGATCCACCTGGCCGGGTCGTACTCCTTGCCCTCCTGCTGGTGCACCTTGGCCTGCATGGGGCTGGCGGTGCGGCCCGGGTAGACGGACGTCACGCGGACGCCGTTGGCGTGCTCCTCCTGGCGCAGGGCGTCGGCCAGCGCCTTCAGGCCGTGCTTGGAGGCGGCGTACGCGGCCCACTCGGCGTGCGCGTGGAGCCCGGAGCCGGAGTTGACGAAGACCACGTGGCCCTGGGCGACCCGGAGCTGGGGCAGGAAGAGGCGGGTCAGCTCGGCGGGGGCGATCAGGTTGACGTCGATCTGGCGGCGCCAGGTCTTCGTGGTCAGCTCGCCGACCGGGCCGAGGTCGACCACGCCCGCGATGTGGAGCAGGGAGTCCACCCGGTCCGGCAGCGTCTGGTGCGACAGGGCCCAGGACAGCTTGTCGGGGTCGGCGAGGTCGCCCACCAGCGTCTTCGCACCGGGGAACGCGGCGGCGAGCTCCTTGGCGCGGGCCGCGTCGCGCGCGTGCAGCACCAGGTCGTCGCCGCGTGCGTGCAGGCGGCGGGCCACGGCCGCGCCGATGCCGGAACCCGCTCCGGTGATCACATGTGTAGCCATGTCCGCCATGCTCGCATCACCGGCTCACCCGATGCCCAGCGCCTCCTCCAGGTAGGCCAGCGCGCCCACCGGCTCCTCGGCGAAGAACACCAGCTCGGTCAGCGGGCGCGGCAGGAAGCCCTCGTCCTCCATGCGGCGGAACTGCTCCTTGAGCCCGTCGTAGAAGCCCGCGGTGTTCAGCAGCACGACCGGCTTGTCGGTGTGCCCGTGCTTCTTCAGCTCCAGGATCTCGGTCGCCTCGTCCAGCGTGCCGGTGCCACCCACCATGATCACCACGGCGTCGGCCTTCTCCAGCAGCAGCCGCTTGCGCTCGGCGAGGTCGCGGGCGATCACCATCTCCTCGACGCCCTCGCGGGCCCGGTCCGACAGGAACTCCACCGAGACGCCCAGGAGCCGCCCGCCCGCCTCCTCGACGCCGTCGGCGACCACCTTCATCAGCCCGACGTCCGAACCGCCCCACACCAGGGTGTGCCCGCCCTTGCCCATGAGCTCGGCGAACTCCCTGGCGGGACGGGTGTAGCGCTCGTCGAGGTCGGCGGCGGAGAGGAAGACGCAGATGTTCATCCCCCCACCGTACGGGCAGGCTCCGGCAGGGCGGTCACCCGGATCTTCGACTGGCGGTGCGGCAGCCGCTCCCAGTCGTCCATGAGGCGGGCCGCCAGGCCGTGCCGCGCGGCCAGGTCGACCAGGGTCTGCGTCCGGTAGTAGAAGTCCTCGTGCAGCACCTGGTGCTCCTCCCCCTCCGTTCGGTCGAACGTGAAGTCGAAGAAGCCGCCGGGTGCGAGGATCCGGCCGACGTGCGCGAAGCACTCCTCGATGACGTGCAGGGGCGAGTGGGAGAAGACGCTGTGCGCGTGCACGACGTCGAAGTGCCCCTCGGGCAGGAAGGCGAAGGTGAGGTCGTCGGCGAGCACCAGGTAGGGCAGCTTGGCCTGGAGCCCTTCCCGTACGAGGGTGTCCTGGGCGGCGAGCAGGATGTGCGGCGAGATGTCGATGCCGTAGTAGTGGCCGGTGTCGAGGTGGTCGATGAACAGGCGCCCGGCGCGCAGGTTGCCGCAGCCGATCTCCAGCATCCGGTGGTGCGGCTCCAGCCCGTGCCCCACCAGGTAGTCGAACTGCATCCGCCCGATCCGCGCCCACTGCTCGCGCGAGGGGTTGTGCCCCACGGCCGCCTCGGCGCCGCGGGCCGTGTCGGAGGCCATCACGGCCCGGTAGTAGGCGATGTGGTCGCCGCGGTGGCGCAGCCGCAGCAGGGCGTCGCGCACGGCCCGCCGGGCGTGGGCGGGAACGCGTCCGGGGTGGCGCAGGGCGTAGCGGACCTGGTGGGCGAGGCGGCTGCGGTTCCTGGCCGGGTGCACGGCTCCCATGGGACCTCCTCCTGCGGGTGCGCGCCGGGCGGGACGGCCCCGGCCGGGCGGGAAGAACTCCGCTTCAGCGTGCGCTGTACCGGAGGACTCGGCTACCCAAGGAGGGTCGATCGTGACCGGAGGGCACCACATCACCATCGAGCGGAGCGACCGGCACGTGCGCGTGGTGCACGGCGAGGAGGTGCTGGCCGAGAGCGACCGGCCGCTGCTCCTGCGGGAGACGGGCTGTCCCGACCGCTACTACATCCCGGCCGGGGACGTGCGCGTGGACCTGCTGACGCCGTCCGGGACGCGCACGCGCTGCCCCTACAAGGGCACCGCGTCGTACTGGTCGCTGCCGGGCGCGCCGGACGCGGTGTGGGCGTACCGGACCCGGAGCCGGACGTCGCGGAGATCAAGGACCACCTGTGCTTCTACGACGTGGATGTGTCGTGAGCCCCTGAACACGCCGCGTAGGGCAGTCTGCACAGACATGGAGAAGCAGACTCTTTCACGTGACGGCACACCGATCGCCTACGAGCGCACCGGGCGGGGCCCCGTGGTGGTCCTCGTGAGCGGCGCGCTGTCGACGGGGGCCACGCTGGCACCGCTGGCCGCCGAACTCTCGGGGCGCTTCGGCGTGGTCGTCTACGACCGCCGGGGCCGCGGCGGGAGCGGCGACACGCCGCCGTACGCGGTGGAGCGCGAGGTCGAGGACCTGGCGGCGCTGATCGAGGCGGAGGGCGGCGAGGCGTCGCTGTACGGCGTCTCGTCGGGCGGCGCGCTGGCCCTGCGGGCGGCGGCGGACGGGCTGCCGGTGCGCCGGGTCGCGGTCTACGAGGTGCCGTACGCCATGGACGACGCGGGCGCGAGGAGGCGCGCGGAGTACTCGCGGGCGCTGGAGGAAGCGCTGTCGCAGGGCCGTCGCGGGGACGCGGTCGAGTCGTTCCTCCGCTTCACCGGGCTGGGCGAGGAGGTCATCCGGGGCGCCCGTCAGTCCCCCATGTGGGCGAGCCTGGAGATCCTCGCGCCGAGCCTCGCGCAGGACGACGCCGTGCTGGGCGACGGGCGCCCGCCCCTGTCCCGGCTCGCCTCGGTCACCGCACCGGTGCTGGCCCTGGCGGGCGACGCGAGCCCGGCGTGGTTCGGCGAGGCGGCCCGGACGATCGCGGAGGCCGTCGGGGAGGGCACGTACCGCCCGGTGGAGCGGCAGACCCACATGGTGGAGCCGGGGGTGCTGGCGCCGGTGCTGGCGGAGTTCCTGGCCGGCTGACGGCCGCCCTCCCCCGGCCGCGGCACGCGCGTGGCGGCCGCCGGACACGCGCGAGCCCGAGGGCCGGCCGGGGAACCGGCGGGGCCGGTTCAGGCCGCGCCGGCCGTAGCGCGGGCGGTGGAGGCGATCGTCGCCGAGCCCACCACGCGCGTGCCGTCGTACAGCACGATCGCCTGGCCGGGGGCCACGCCGCGGACCGGCTCGGTGAAGCGCACGCGCAGCTCGCCGTCGACGACCTCGGCGCTCACCTCGGTCTCGTCGCCGTGGGCGCGCAGCTGGGCGGTGTAGGTGCCGGGGCCGGTGGGGGCCGCGCCGCACCAGCGCGGCCTGATCGCGGTCAGGGCGGTGACGTCCAGGGCGGCGGCCGGGCCGACCGTGACGGTGTTGGTCACCGGGGAGATGTCGAGGACGTAGCGGGGCTTGCCGTCGGGGGCGGGGGTGCCGATCCGCAGGCCCTTGCGCTGGCCGATGGTGAAGCCGTACGCGCCCTCGTGGGTGCCGAGCTTGTTGCCGGCCTCGTCGACGATGTCGCCCTCGGCCCTGCCCAGCCGCCTGGCCAGGAAGCCCTGGGTGTCGCCGTCGGCGATGAAGCAGATGTCGTGGGAGTCGGGCTTCTTCGCGACCGCCAGGCCCCGCCGCTCGGCCTCCGCGCGGATCTCCTCCTTGGTGGTGACCGTGTCGCCGAGGGGGAACATCGCGTGCGCGAGCTGGCGGTCGTCCAGTACGCCGAGGACGTAGGACTGGTCCTTGGCCAGGTCGGAGGCGCGGTGCAGTTCGCGCGTGCCGTCCTCGTTCACGATCACCTTGGCGTAGTGGCCGGTGCAGACGGCGTCGAAGCCGAGGGCGAGGGCCTTGTCCAGCAGCGCGGCGAACTTGATCTTCTCGTTGCAGCGCAGGCACGGGTTCGGGGTGCGGCCGGCCTCGTACTCGGCGACGAAGTCCTCGACGACGTCCTCGCGGAAGCGGTCGGCGAGGTCCCACACGTAGAACGGGATGCCGATGACGTCCGCGGCGCGGCGGGCGTCGCGCGAGTCCTCGATGGTGCAGCAGCCGCGCGCGCCCGTGCGGAACGACTGCGGGTTCGCGGAGAGCGCGAGGTGGACGCCGGTCACGTCGTGGCCCGCCTCGGCCGCGCGGGCGGCGGCGACGGCTGAGTCGACTCCGCCGGACATGGCGGCCAGGACGCGGAGGGGGCGGGTGCGCTGCGGGGTGTCAGTCATAACCCCTCCAGGGTACGGGGGCGCGGGAACCGGGGCCGCCGGGTAGGCGTTCACGGCTACATGGGCGCGAGACAGGCAGCGAAGGACGGGGACCGGCGCATGGGCCGGCGGGCCCTGATCGTCGGCGGGGCGGCGGCGGCCGTGGGGGCGGCGGTGCTGGCGCGGGACGAGCTGGGCCGCCTGTGGTGGCGGGCGCCCGGCGTCGACAAGCCGCGCACGGAGGGCGAGGTCGACTACGGCGGTGCCCGCTGGGTGGCGGCGTCGGAGGCGAACTGGCGGCGCGCGGACCGGCCCGCGGACTTCGGCATAGACATGGTGGTCGTCCATGTCACCCAGGGCAGCTTCGCGAGCGCGGTGAGGGCGTTCCAGGACCCGGCGCACCAGGCGGCCACGCACTACATCGTCGGTCAGGACGGCCGCGTCACGCAGATGATCCGCGAGCTGGACGTGGCCTACCACGCGGGCAACCGCGCCTACAACGAGCGCAGCATCGGCATCGAGCACGAGGGGTTCGTCGACCGGCCGCAGGACTTCACCGCCGCGATGTACGAGGCGTCGGCGCGGCTGACGGCCGGGATCTGCGCGCGGTACGGCATCCCGGTGGACCGCGAGCACATCATCGGCCACGTGGAGGTGCCGGGCACGGACCACACCGATCCGGGCCCGCACTGGGACTGGGACCGGTATCTGCGGCTGGTGCGGCGGGCGCGTACGGCGCCCGCGTGAGGCGGGCCCGCCGGGGCGGGGCGCGGACCGGGGAGGGCGTCGCAGGCGGCGGCGCCGAAGCGGTACGGGGGCCTCGGGGGCGTCGGCCGTGGACGCGGTGGGGACGCGGTGGGTGCCCTTACGTCAGGCCCGCGGCCCGGGCCCGTTCCACCGCCGGTCCGATGGCCTTGGCGACCGCCTCGACGTCGGCCTCGGTGGAGGTGTGGCCCAGGGAGAAGCGGAGGGTGCCGCGGGCCAGGTCGGGGTCGGTGCCGGTGGCCAGCAGGACGTGGCTGGGCTGGGCGACGCCCGCGGTGCAGGCGGAGCCGGTGGAGCACTCGATGCCCTGGGCGTCGAGGAGGAGGAGCAGCGAGTCGCCCTCGCAGCCGGGGAAGGTGAAGTGGGCGTTGGCCGGGAGGCGGCCCTCGGGGGACGGGTCGCCGCCGAGGATCGCGTCGGGGACGGCGGTGCGGACCGCGGTGATCAGGTCGTCGCGCAGGGCGCCGATCTCGCGGGCGAACCACTCGCGCTGCTCGACGGCGAGCCGGCCGGCGACCGCGAAGGAGGCGATGGCCGGTACGTCGAGGGTGCCGGAGCGGACGTGGCGTTCCTGGCCGCCGCCGTGCAGGACGGGGACGGGGCTGTACTCGCGGCCCAGGACCAGCGCGCCGATCCCGTACGGACCGCCGATCTTGTGGCCGGACACCGTCATCGCGGCGAGCCCGGAGGCGGCGAAGCCGACCGGGAGCTGACCGACGGCCTGGACGGCGTCGGCGTGCAGCGGGACGCCGAACTCGGCTGCCACGTCGGCCAGTTCACGGACCGGCATGACCGTGCCGATCTCGTTGTTCGCCCACATGACGGTGGCCAGGGCGACGTCGTCGGGGTTGCGGGCGATGGCCTCGCGCAGTGCCTCGGGGTGGACGCGGCCGTAGCGGTCCACCGGGAGGTACTCGACGGTGGCGCCCTCGTGCTCGCCGAGCCAGTGGACGGCGTCCAGGACGGCGTGGTGCTCGACGGGGCCGGCCAGGACGCGGGTGCGGGCCGGGTCGGCGTCGCGGCGGGCCCAGTACAGGCCCTTGACGGCGAGGTTGTCGGCCTCGGTGCCGCCGGAGGTGAAGACGACCTCGCTGGGGCGGGCGCCGAGGGCTTCGGCGAGGGTCTCGCGGGCCTCCTCGACCGTACGGCGGGCGCGGCGGCCGGATGCGTGGAGGGAGGAGGCGTTGCCGGTGACGCCCAGGTGCGCGGTGAGTGCCTCGACTGCCTCGGGAAGCATCGGGGTGGTCGCGGCGTGGTCGAGGTAAGCCATGGTGACGCCGATTCTACGGGGCGCCCCCGGCGGGGCTCAGGCCGCGGTTGGCCGGGGCGGCGGCCGGGACGCGTTCCGGCCGGGGCGGGCGCGGCCCGCGGGCCCGGGGCGGCCTCAGAAGCCCCACGACAGCGTGTGGTCCGCTCGCATGAACACGGCCAGGACCAGCAGGTCCGCGGCGCCCAGGGCGAGCCCGAGGCGCGCACGGCCGCGGCGGGCGGTGCCGCGCCGCAGGGCCGCGCAGGCCAGGGCGAGGGCGAGGGGCCCGAGGACGACGTTGAAGACGAGCAGGCCGAGCAGGCCCAGGACGAAGGAGGCCACGGCCATGCCGTCGGCGTCGCGCAGGCCGGTCGGGCGGCGGGCCGGTGCGGTGGGGTTCACGGTGCTCGGCTCCTGACGGTCGGAGGGGGCCTCGTGCGCGGGGGCGGTCAGCGGGCGGACGTGCCCCGGCGGCGGCCGTGCCGCTCGCGCAGTGCGAAGACGCCGAGCCAGAGGGCGATGACGACGCCGGCGGCGACGGAGAAGGGGAGCGGCGCGTGGGCCACGGTGCCCAGTACCACGCCGAGGAGCAGGAACGCTGCGACGAGGAAGAGCACGGCCGGGAACCCCCAGTTCGGTGAACGACTGTAGTCACATTTGCTCACCGAGTACCCGGACCAATGCCCGTGACGACTTCTCCATCCCGGGGAACGGTCGTCGGCTGCATGGCATGAGTCACACCCTCGGCGTCCGGCGGGCCCAGAAGCGGAGGACCCGGCGGGCCTCCCTGGACGCGGCACCGGTGCTGCTGGAGGAGCAGAGCCTGAGCGGTCCGGGCCTGCGCGAGGTCACGCGCGCCGCCGGTGTCTCGCCGACCGCCTTCCACCGCCACTTCCGCTCCACGGCGGACCTCGGGGTGGCCCTGGTCGGGAGGCGCTGAACGCCCCCGGGGAGGAGTGGGCGCGCGTCGCCCGGGTCGCGGCCCGCCGGCTGCGGCTCGTCGGCACCGGCCGTCACCACTGGCTGGACCGATCGCCCACCCCGGGACCGATCGCCCACCCCGGGACCGGTGCCGGCACCCCGCCCGCGTCGCGGGCGGGGACGGGCGCGGCGCGCCTTCCCGCGGGCGGCGGCCGTCCCGGGCCCGGGACGGCCGGGACGGTCAGCCGAGCCTGGCCCGGGCCAGCTGCCGGGACTGCGCCACCAGCCGGCCGGCGTCGTCCCACACCTCGGCGTCCTCCTCCAGGAAGCCGCCGGCGAGGTTGCGGGTGGTGATCGACACCCGCAGCGGACCCGGCGCCGGGCGGCGGCGCACATGCACGGTCAGCTCGACCGTGGGCACCCAGCCGGACAGTCCCAGCTCGAACGCGGTCGGGGGCAGCGCGTCCACCGCCAGCAGCAGCGAGAAGGGGTCGGCGTCCCGGCCGTCGGCGAGGCCGAACCAGCCCCGCATCTCACCCCTGCCCGACGGCCGCCCGAGCGCCCAGCCGAGCGTGGCCGGGTCCAGCTTGAGCATCAGCCGGTCGGTGATGGCGGAGCTGCCGGGAACGGGGGCGGGGCCGTCCTCGGGGCCGAGGCACTGCTCGATGGGCGGGATGGCGGGCGGCTCGGCCGTCGTGCGGACGTCGTCGGGCAGCGCGTCCAGGTCGCCGTAGGAGGCCAGGACGCGGACGCGCTCGACCTCGCGGCCCTCCTCGTCGTACTGGAGGAGCGAGGCCTGTCCGGTCGACAGCGTCCGGCCGGTGCGCACGACCTCGGTGCGGACCACGGCCGGGCCCGGCCGGGAGGCGGTCAGGTAGTGCGCCGAGACGGTGAAGGGGTCCGGGTGCGGCAGGGCGTCCGCGAGCGCGCGGCCCAGGACGGCCAGCAGATAACCGCCGTTGACGGCGTTGACGATCGTCCAGCCGGCGGAGAGGTCGATGTCGTAGAGGCCGGGGACGCCGGGCTCGCGCCGGGTGACGGCGGTGTCGCGGTCGAACTCGCTGTCGCCGATGGTGGCCCGCGCGGCCGGCGCGGAGGCTGCTTCTGGCATGGCCGAACGCTACAACAACAAAATACTAAGCGGTAGCTTTCGGTGATGCGCCGGTGGACCCTACTCCTCCCGCGCCTCCGAGCGGCGGTTCCACGCCCGCGGGGCCCGCCAGTGGAACCGCATGGCGAGCAGGCGCAGTACGAAGGCGGTGACCGCCGCGAGGCCGCTGGTGACCGGGGTGAGCGCGTCGTAGCGGATGCACAGCGCGACCAGGGCGGCGCCGACCGTCGCCGGCACGGCGTACAGGTCGCGGTCCCAGCGCAGCAGCGACGGCACCTCGTTGGCGAGCACGTCCCGCAGCACGCCGCCGCCCACCGCGGTCGCCAGGCCCAGGCAGGCGGAGGCGGTCAGCCCGAGTCCGTACTCGTACGCCTTGGTCGTCCCGGCCACGCAGAACAGGCCCAGGCCCGCCGCGTCGAAGACGTTCACGCCGGTCTGGATGCGCTCCACGTGCGGGTGGAGGAAGAAGACCAGGGCGGCGGCGAGCAGCGGGGTGACGAAGTACCCCAGGTCCGTGAAGGCCGCGGGCGGTACGGCCCCGATGACCAGGTCCCGGAACAGCCCGCCGCCGAGTGCGGTGACCTCGGCGAGGACGGCGATGCCGAACACGTCGAAGTTCTTGCGGACGGCCAGCAGCGCGCCGGAGATCGCGAAGACGAAGATGCCGATCAGGTCGAGCGTGTGCTGGACGGACGGGCTGAACAGTTGCTGGAGCACCCTGTCATTCTCACCCGTCGGCGAGCCCCCGCCTTGCAAACGAAGGCGGGGGCTCGCTGGACAGCAGGGCGTGCTACTTGTCCGTGGTCTTCCCGCCGGCCCCCTCGGCGGGCGTCTCCCCGGCGGGCGTCTCCTCGGCGTCCGCGCCGGTCCCCGCCTCCGCGGCCACCGCCTTCGCCGCCCCGGCCGGCTCCTTCTCCGGTACCGGCTCCGCCGCCTTCCCGGCCGCGGACAGCAGGACCGTGTCCTGCGGGGCCTGGTCCTCGAAGTCCTCCGGGTGGTGGCAGGCCACCCGCTGGCCGGGCCGCAGCTCCTTCAGCGGCGGCTCGGTGGTCCTGCAGATCTCCGTCGCCTTCCAGCACCGAGTGTGGAAGCGGCAGCCGCTGGGCGGGGAGATCGGCGACGGCACGTCGCCCTTGAGCAGGATCCGCTCGCTCCTGGCCGACTTGCGCGCCGGGTCCGGGATCGGCACCGCCGACAGCAGGGCCTTGGTGTACGGGTGCATCGGCGACTTGTAGAGCAGGTCGCGGTCGGCCAGCTCCACGATCTTGCCGAGGTACATCACCGCGATCCGGTCCGAGACGTGCCGGACGACCGACAGGTCGTGCGCGATGATCACGTACGTCAGGCCGAGCTCCTCCTGGAGGTCGTCCAGCAGGTTCACCACCTGCGCCTGGATCGACACGTCCAGCGCGGAGACCGGCTCGTCGGCCACGACCAGCTTCGGGTTGAGCGCGAGGGCGCGGGCGATGCCGATGCGCTGGCGCTGGCCGCCGGAGAACTCGTGCGGATAGCGGTTGTAGTGCTCGGGGTTGAGTCCGACCACCGACAGCAGCCGCTGCACCTCCTTCTTGACGCCGCCCTCGGGCTCGACGCCCTGGAGCTTGAAGGGGGCGCCGACGATGGTGCCGATGGTGTGGCGCGGGTTCAGCGACGAGTACGGGTCCTGGAAGATCATCTGCACGTCGCGGCGCAGCGGACGCATGCCGCTCACCCCGAGGTGCGTGATGTCCCTGCCCTCGAACTCGACCTTGCCGGCGGTCGGCTCCAGCAGCCGGGTGATCAGCCGGCCCATGGTCGACTTGCCGCAGCCGGACTCGCCCACGACGCCCAGGGTCTCACCGGAGCGGACCTCGAAGTCGATGCCGTCGACCGCGTGCACCGCGCCGGTCTGCCGCTGGAACAGCCCCTTCTTGATGGGGAAGTGCTTCTGCAGGCCGGTCACCCTCAGCAGGACCTCGCCGGGGGCGGCGTCCTCGGCGGGGGCGGCGGACCCGGCGCCCTTGCTCTGTGCAGGAAGGGCCACTGCTTCGTCCTTGGCGTTCTCGCTCACAGCTTCGGCGCAATCTCTTCGGTCCAGATACGCTCCCGCTGCTCCTGCGACAGGTGGCAGGCGGCCCAGTGCCTGCTGCCGACCTCGGTCAGCTCGGGGCGGACCGTGCGGGTGACGTCGTCCTTGGGCACGTCGGCGTACGGGCAGCGCGGGTTGAAGGCGCAGCCGGACGGGACGTCGATGAGGGAGGGCGGGGAGCCCTTGACCGGGATGAGGCGGTCGGTCTGGTCACGGTCGAGGCGGGGCATCGAACCGAGCAGGCCCCAGGTGTAGGGGTGGCGGGGGCTGGAGAAGACCGCCTCGGCCGGTCCGCGTTCCACGCATCGGCCGCCGTACATGACCAGCAGGTCGTCGGCCATCTCGGCCACGACGCCCAGGTCGTGCGTGATCATGATGACCGCGGAGCCGAACTCCTTCTGCAGGTCCCGGATCAGGTCGAGGATCTGCGCCTGCACGGTGACGTCCAGGGCGGTGGTCGGCTCGTCGGCGATGAGCAGCTCCGGGTTGTTCACCAGCGCCATGGCGATCATCGCGCGCTGGCGCATGCCGCCGGAGAACTCGTGCGGATAGCTGCCCACCCGCTTGGCGGGCTCCGGGATGCCCACGCGGTCCAGCATCTCGACGGCGCGCTGACGCGCGGCCTTCTTGCTGACGTCGTGGTGGACGCGGTACGCCTCGACGATCTGCTGCCCCACCGTGTAGTAGGGGTGCATCGCCGACAGCGGGTCCTGGAAGATCATCGCCATCTTCCGGCCCCGCAGCCGCCGCACCTCGTCGGGGTCGGCGCCGATCAGTTCCCGGCCGTCGAGCCACACCTCGCCGGAGACCTTGGCGCGCGCCGAGCGGTGCAGGCCCATCACGCCGAGCGAGGTGACGGACTTGCCGGAGCCGGATTCGCCGACGATGCCCAGGGTCTGGCCCCGCCGCACGTCGAAGCTGACTCCGTCCACGGACTTGACCAAGCCGTCGTCCGTGTCGAAGTGGATGCGCAGATCGCGTACGGACAGGAACCCGGCGTCCGCGCCGGGCGGGGCGGCGGCGGCCGGTTCGCCGAGCGCGGCCTTGTCGAGCTTGCTCACGAGTACCTCACCCGGGGGTCGATGGCGGCGTACACCAAGTCGACGACGAGATTGCAGAAGACGATGAAGAACGCGGCGACCAGGGTCACGCCCATGACGATGGGCAGGTCGTTGTCCTTGATGGACTGGACGGCGTAGGCGCCGATGCCCTGCAGGGAGAAGACGGTCTCGGTGAGCACCGCGGAGCCGATGAGGGTGCCGAAGTCCATGCCGAAGATGGTGACGATCGGGGTCAGCGCGGCGCGCAGGCCGTGCTTGGCCACCACCGTGGTCTCCCTGAGGCCCTTGGCCCTGGCCGTCCGGATGTAGTCCTCGCCCATGGTCTCCAACATGCCCGCACGGGTGAGCCGGGCGTAGAGCGCGGAGAAGAGGAACGCCAGGCTGATCCAGGGCAGCAGCAGGTGCCAGGCCCAGTCCACGGGGTTCTCGGTGAACGGTACGTAGTCGATGCCGTCCCAGATGGGGATCTCGTAGACGAAGAGCGCGTTCAGCACCTGGCCGGTGAAGAAGATCGGGAGCGAGACGCCGGCGAGCGCGATGAACATCGAGACGCGGTCGACGGGCTTGCCCTTGCGCAGCGCCGAGATCACGCCGGTCGTCACGCCGAAGAGCAGCCAGACCGCCGCGGCGCCGATCGCCAGGGAGAAGGAGACCGGTATTCGCTCCAGGAGCTGGGGCCACACCTCGACGTGGCTCTTGAAGGAGTACCCGAAACACGGTGCGTCGCAGTGCGTCGCGTCGGGGCCGAACTTGTAGTCGGCGCCCACCACGAGGCCCTTGAGGTAATCCCAGTACTGGACGTAGAGGGGCTGGTCGAGTCCCAGGTTCTGCTTGATCGCGGCGACGGACTCCGGGTTGGCGTCCTTGCCGACGTACTGGGTGGCCAGCTGGGTGGCTGTCTGGCCGCCCAGGCGGGGGACCAGGAAGAAGATCGCGAAGGTGACTGCGCTGACCACCAGCAGCAACAGCACCGCGCCCATGACGCGTCGGAGGATGTACGCAGCCACAGCTGTACGGCTCCGGGTGGCCGGAGCGGGTGGTGCCCGCTCCGGCCGCCCGGTGCCTTCACCTGCCTTTCGGGAAATCCTGGCCTGCTGTTACTTGGAAGCGCTCATCAGCAGGTAGTCGTACATGCCGAGGTAGGCCTGCGTGACGGTGACGTTGGACGCGGAGGCTGGCCGCAGCAGCAGGTTCTTGCGGTAGACCAGCGGAACGACCGAGGCGTTGTCGAGCACCATCTTGTCGATGTCGCCCCAGGCCTTGGTGCGGGCGGCGTCGTCGGTGTTGGCGATGGCGTCCTTCAGGGCCTTGTTGATCTTCGGGTCGTCCAGTTCCATCAGGTTGTTGCCGCCGGAGGGCTTGATGGCGGCGCCGTTGACGACCTGGTCGAGGAAGCCGTAGCCGGTCGGCCAGTCGGCGCCCCAGGCCATCGACAGCATGCCGAGCTTGTGCTCGTGGACGTAGCTGGGGACACCGGCGAAGTTGGAGAAGTACTTGCCGGAGGGGAACTGCTTGATCTCGACGTTGATGCCCACGCCCTTCAGCGAGTTCTGGACGGCCGTGGCGGCCGCGATCTCGGAGGGACGGTCGGAGCGGGCCGTCAGGATCGTGGAGAAGCCGTTCGGCTTGCCGCACGCCTTCAGCTCCTCCTTGGCCTTGGCCTGGTCACCCTTGTGGCCCTCGGTCGCGTAGGTGTCGAACTTCGTGTAGCCGTTGACCGACGGGGGCAGCAGCGTGGTGGCCACGTCGCCCTTGGGCAGGCCGCCCATGGCGTCGAGCACGGACTGCTTGTCCAGGGCCCACTGCACGGCCTTGCGGCAGTGGATGTTGTCGAACGGCTTCACGTGCAGGTTCAGGGCGATGTACTGCGTGGCGCCGGCGTAGGAGCTGTCGGTCTGGTCCGCGTACTTGCCGCGCAGCACCTTCGGCTGGGTCTGCGGCTGCACACCCGTGCCGGCGGCGTCGGCCGTGATCTTGTCGGCGAGCAGGTTGTTGTCGACCGTGACCGGGTTGACCTTGAACTTGATCGTGATCTTGTCCGGCAGGGCCTTGCGAATCGGGTCCGTCTTCGGGTCCCACTGCGGGTTGCGCACGAGGGTGGCGCCGCGGCCCTCCTCGTACGACTGGAACTGGTAGGGACCGGAGGACACGATGTGCTGCACGTACTTCGCGCCGTCGTCCTTGGCCCGCGGCACCGGCGCCGTCTGCGAGAACGTCGCCAGGTAGTCGAAGTCGGCGAAGGGCTGCTTCAGCTTGAAGACGATCGTGTGGTCGTCCGGCGTCTCGATGGACTTCAGGCCATCGGGCGATTTGTCCTTGTACGGGCCCTTGTACTCGTCGCCGCCCACCAGGTACGCCTTGAAGTAGGTGGGGCCGTTGGACAGCGCCTCGGGCGCGAAGTTGGACCGCTCGATGGCGTACTTCACGTCCTTCGAGGTCACCGGCGTGCCGTCCTGGAACTTCACGCCCTTGCGCAGCTTGTACGTCCAGGTCTTGGCGTCGGCGCTGGGCGTGCCGAGGGACTCGGCCAGGTCCGGGACGACCGTGAGGCCCTCCTTGCCCGCCGCGGGCTTGAAGGTGGTGAGCGTCCGGCCGTAGAGCCGGGAGAAGTTCTGCACCCAGCCGTAGTAGGTGTTGCCCGGGTCGAGGGAGTCCGGCACGTCCGAGTGCTCGTACGCGACCGTTCCCCCCTTCTTGTCCGACGCGTTGACGATGCCGGTGAGCGCCGCGTCCTTCTTGGCGCTGCCCCCCTTGCCGTCGTTGTCGTCGCCCCCGCCGCTGCACGCGGCAGCGCCCAGCGAGAGCGCCAGGACCGACGCCACCGCGGCGGTCACCCTTCTCGTCTTCACCTGAAAAAGCCCCCTCAATCGATAGATCACTTGCTGCGAGGGTCGAGCGCGTCACGCAGCCCGTCACCCAGCAGGTTGAAGGCCAGGACGGTGATGAAGATCGCCAGTCCGGGCACGAACATGTACTGGGGATCCGCGGTGTAGAGATCCACAGCGTTGCTGAGCATTCCGCCCCAGGAGGCCTGCGGTGGGGCGATGCCCACTCCGAGGAAGCTCAGCGCGGCCTCGAAGAGGATGTTCGTCGGGATGATCAGCGTCGAGTAGACGAGGATCGGTGCGACGAGGTTGGGCAGCAGCTCCCGGAACAGGACGTACGGGCCGCGGGCGCCCATGCTCCGGGCGGCCTCGATGAACTCGCGCTCCCGCAGGCTCATCGTCTGCGCGCGCACGATGCGGCCGATGTAGGGCCAGCTGAAGAAGCCGATCACGAAGATCAGCACGCAGATGCGCAGCGGGAGCCCGTCGAGTCCGAAGAAACCGTCCTGGACCGAGGCGGAGATGGAGATGGCGAACAGCAGCAGCGGGAAGGCCAGGAAGGTGTCCATCATCCTGCTGATGACGCTGTCGATCCATCCGCCGTAGTAACCGGCGACGACGCCGAGCACGGTGCCGATCACCACGGACAGGACCGTGGCGCCGCCCGCGACCAGGAGGGAGACCCAGGAGCCGTCGATGATGCGGGCGAGCATGTCACGGCCGTACTGGGGGTCGACCCCGAGCGGATGGTCCCAGCTCATGCCGCCCCAGCCGCCCTTGGGCGCGAGCAGCGCGGGATCGATCAGGTCCTGGTTGAACTTGTTGGGATCCATGCCGAACACCCACTGGATCGGCTTGGAGAGCACGGCCATCAGGACGAGCAGGACGACGACGACGCCTCCCGCCACCGCCACCTTGTCCCGCTTGAAGCGCGTCCAGGCGATCTGGGTGAGCGAACGCCCCTCGATCTGGCTCTTCCTGACCCCGGAGAGCACGGCCTCGGGCTGTACTCCGGCTTCCGCCCCGGTAGTTTCGATCGGTGCGGTCACGGTGCGATCGACCCCTCTCGGGCCGACGATCGCCGACCCCCCCTGGCTGCCGCTGTAGCGGTTGTTCCGACTCGTACACAGGTCCGACCGGCCCGTGCTTTCCCGGGAGTCTTCAACGCGCCGGTGATCTGTTGCCAGACTTGACGGGGAAAGGATGCGCAACCGTGATGCTGTCTGCCGGTTTTCGTTATCCGGACGGCCGGTAACAGGCTTCGGACGCACGCGAGTTGGGCATGAAGGGCAGAGCGGGGCCTTCCGCCGTCCTCTACGCGCGAAGACGCGCCGCCCCGGGCGTGGCCCGGGCCGTTTGCCGACCGGTACGGGTCACGGTGCGGACGGGTATCCGCCGGGGGCCGGTGGGTAGCCGTATCCGGCCGCCGGGGCCTGGGACGGCGCGGCCGCGTGGGCCTCGCGGTCGTAGAAGGGGCGGGCGTTGGCGCGCAGCCACAGGGCCACCGGGTCGTACGCGTCGGACATCGCCACGGTCGACACCGGCAGCCCGTCCGGGACCGCGCCGATCGACTGCTGCATCATCGTCCGCACCGAGTTCACGGCGGCCGGGGAGGTGTCGTACACGTCGAGGCCGATGGCGAGGTACGGCGCCCCGAGCGCCGGCTGCACCCAGGCGCGGCGCAGCGAGCGGATGGCCGGGGTGCGGTGGGCGTTCTGCGTGAGCAGGGCGTAGAACTGCGGGATCTCGATGGCCGGTTCGGACAGCCGCAGCGGCCCGGCGGGCTGCCGGTCCAGACCGGTGGCGATCCGGCGCAGGTCCAGCCAGGGGATGCCGACCCCGCCGCCGGGGGCGTGCGGGTTGAGCCAGAGGCCGTAGTGGTCCGGGTAGAGGGCGCGGGCCACCTCCAGTCCGTCGGCCACCTCGTACGAACGGTTCCAGCCGCTGGCCGACAGTTCCTGGGCGGAGGTGACGCAGGGCGCGTAGCCGTGGCCGTCGACCTGCATGCTCCCGTACTGGGCGTCCGGGGAACCGGCCTGGCCGTGCCAGAGCAGCATCCAGACCTGGCCGGAGCCGGGGGTCGCGAGCGCGCGCAGCAGCGCCTCGTAGGCGTCGTAGCGCCCGGGCGTCACCTGGCGCAGCATGTGCTCGACCTGCCCGGCCGCGGCCGTGCCGCTCGCGCTCACTCTTCTACCGCCCCTTCGTGCAACACCCGACCGCGCTATGAAACCAGGTTATGCGGTCGGGAGGGAGGAGCGTCGCGCGCGCGACGCCGCCGGACCGGCCGGTCACGGGTCCTTGCGGTAGAACGGCTGGACCTTCTCCCGCATCCAGTCGCACACGGGATCCTGGGCCGCCTCCAGCAGCACCAGGTTGACCGGCCAGGTCACCGGCGCCTTGCCCAGGGCCCGCCCGAGGGCCTCCAGCGGGATCGCGCGCGCGTCGCCCTCCCAGTGGGACAGCTCGACGCCGACGAACATCACCGGATCGTCGGTCTCGATGGCGGCCAGGCAACGGCGGGCGGTGCGGACGACGCCGACGGCGTCGAACTCGGCGCGGGCCGCGGCGAGGAAGTCGACCGGGTCGTCCTGCCAGTCGGGCTCGAAGAGGCGGACCCGGCCGCCGCCCGCCTCCCCCTCCAGGGGGGTCCGCCCGGCCCGGCACAGTTCGGCCACGGCGGGCGGCGGCAGCGGGATGCCGACCACGCCGTCCGGGTTGACGGCGATGCCGACCTGCGGCGGCAGCCCGCGGGCGAACTCCACCGCGGGGGCGATGGTGTACGGCATCTGCGCGCCGGCGACCTGGCGCAGCTGTTCCTCGGAGCTGAAGACCGGGACGTACGCCTGGCCCTCGATCTCCAGCGCGGGCAGGTCGAGGGGGCCGCTGTGCGGACCGCCGCCGTTGGGCAGCGGCACCCACAGGAAGCTGCGGCCGAGCACCTCGACGATCCGTCCGTTGGCCGACGGCCCGGCACCGAGCGCGGCCGACAGCACCTCCTCCAGCTCGTTGCCGGGCCACCCGCCGTGCGAACGGGGTTGCGCCTGCGCCGGGAAGTCCGCGGAGAAACCCGCCGGGAAGTCCATCTGCCTACCGCCTGCTCCGAAGCCACTGCTGTGGCTGAAAAGGCTAACCCGTACGGCCGTACGCGCCGGCGGACGGCGGACCGTGCCCGGTCGGGCTGATCCGGTCGGTCCGGCCCGGCCGGTCCCGGTCAGCCCGCGAAGCCGATCCGGTGGAGCGCGTCGGCCGCCGCACGGTCCAGCAGGACCGCCGAGACGCAGCCGCGGGGCAGGTCGCCCCGCTGTGCGTCGCGCAGCAGGCGGGCGTTGGCCGCGCGGTGGCGGCGGAAGGCGTAGCGGGAGACCCCGCGGCCCCGGTCGCGCTGCCCGGCCAGCGCCTCCTCGGGGCTGACGTCGAGCAGCAGCAGGTGCAGCGTGCCGCCCCGGCGCCGCGCCTCGCGGGCCAGCCAGGCGCGCACCCACGCCTGGGTGCCGCAGTCGTGCACGACCACCCCCTCGCCGGAGCGCAGCGCGCGGCGCAGCCCGGCGTAGTGGGAGAGGCGGACCAGGGGGCGGTAGACCGCGTACGGCAGGAAGCGCGGCATTCTGCGGTCCCAGCGGTCGCGGGTGTCCTGCGAGTCCACGCGCCGGCCGCGCACGGTGCGACGCATCAGCGTGGACTTGCCGCTGCCGGGCAGGCCGGTGACCACGACGAGGTCGCGGGGCCCGAAGAGCAGGGCGTGCGGGCTGCGGCCGGCCCGGTCGCGCAGATCGCGGACCATGGGCGCGGGCAGCGGCCCGCATGCCTCCCGGGCCGAGGTGGAGGGCTGCTCGGGCAGCGCGAGGCCCGAGGTCGTGGCCAACGCCGTGGTCCTGTTCACCGTGATCGTCCTCCCCTGGGGCGGTTCACGAGTTCCCATCCCCGTCGAGTGTAAAGAGAAGGTAATCCCGGCTGTCTTTCTTTTCCGTGCGCATCGCGCTACAGGCCGGTCACAGATCGCGGCCTGCCGTGATCGGGCGAGGCGTGCAATGATGAGCGCGCCAACTGCATACCGGCCGTTTGAATCCGCGCGGGAGAGTCCCCAGCCACCGGCTGGGGCGCCGAAGGAGCAAGTCCCTCCCTTGAATCTCTCAGGCCCCGTTACCGCGCGGGCGAGGCACATCTGAAAAGCGGGCCGCTGTCCCAGCGGCCCCACCCAAGGTGCAAGCCGTGGCCGCCGCCTCGCGCGGGTGTCATGGCGAACCTCTCAGGTTCCGATGACAGATGGGGAGGACCTTCCTCGCCCTCCCCCACGCTCGGCAGCGCTCGCGCGAGGGGGCCCCATCGCCCTGGGAGACGACCGTCCGATGAGCAGTACCGAATCCCCTGTGTCCCCCGCGTCCTCCGCGTCCCCGCCGCGCCGCACCGCGCTCGATGCCGTCCACCGCGCGCTGGGCGCGACCATGACCGACTTCGCCGGCTGGGACATGCCCCTGCGCTACGGCTCCGAGCGCGACGAGCACACCGCCGTGCGCACCCGGGCCGGCCTCTTCGACCTGTCGCACATGGGCGAGATCACGGTGACCGGCCGGCAGGCCGCCGCGCTGCTGGACCACGCCCTGGTCGGCGACATCGGGGCCGTCAAGCCGGGCCGCGCCCGCTACACCATGATCTGCCGCGAGGACGGCGGCATCCTCGACGATCTGATCGTGTACCGGCTGGCCGAGACCGAGTACATGGTGGTCGCCAACGCCTCCAACGCCCAGGTGGTGCTGGACGCCCTCACCGAGCGCGCCGTCGGCTTCGACGCCGAGGTGCGCGACGACCGCGACGCCTACGCGCTGATCGCCGTGCAGGGCCCCGAGTCCCCGGGCATCCTCGAGAACCTCACCGACGCCGACCTGGACGGGCTGAAGTACTACGCCGGCCTGCCCGGCACGGTCGCGGGGGTCCCGGCGCTGATCGCGCGCACCGGTTACACCGGCGAGGACGGCTTCGAGCTGTTCGTGAAGCCGGAGCACGCCGTGGAGCTGTGGCAGGCGCTGACCGGGGCGGGCGAGGGCGCGGGCCTGGTCCCGTGCGGCCTGTCCTGCCGGGACACGCTGCGCCTGGAGGCGGGCATGCCGCTGTACGGGCACGAGCTGACGACCTCCCTGACGCCGTTCGACGCCGGGCTCGGCCGCGTGGTGAAGTTCGGCAAGGAGAGCGACTTCGTCGGGCGCGAGGCCCTGCTCCGGGCCGCCGCGCGCGCCGAGCAGAACCCGCCGCGCGTCCTGGTCGGCCTGGTCGCCCGGGGCCGCCGGGTGCCGCGCGCGGGGTACGCGGTCGTCGCCGGCGGCGAGGTGATCGGCGAGGTCACCTCCGGCGCCCCCTCGCCCACGCTGGGCAGGCCGATCGCGATGGCGTACGTCGACGCGGCGCACGCGGCACCGGGCACGCCCGGCGTCGGCGTGGACATCCGGGGCACCCACGAGCCGTACGAGGTCGTGGCGCTGCCGTTCTACAAGCGCCGGAAGTAGCCCCCGGGAACCGTCCCGGAACAGCCACCGGGCGCGGCCGCGTCCCGCGTGTGACCCCGCGCACGTTTCCGCTGCTCACCAGCGGTCCCAGCAGTCCCCCCGTCAGCACCACTCCCCCGCGTACAGGAGAATTCAGGCCATGAGCAACCCCCAGCAGCTGCGCTACAGCAAGGAGCACGAGTGGCTGTCGGCCGCCGAGGACGGCGTGTCGACGGTCGGCGTCACGGAGCACGCGGCGAACGCGCTCGGTGACGTCGTCTTCGTCGACCTCCCCGAGGTCGGCCGCACCGTGTCCGCGGGCGAGACCTGCGGCGAGCTGGAGTCGACCAAGTCCGTCTCCGACCTGTACTCCCCGGTCTCCGGTGAGGTCACCGAGATCAACGAGGACGTCGTCGAGAACCCGTCCCTGGTGAACTCCGAGCCCTTCGAGGGCGGCTGGCTGTTCAAGGTGCGCGTCTCGGAGGAGCCGTCCGACCTGCTCTCCGCCGACGAGTACACCGCCTTCACCGCCGGCTGAGGAGTCGTGGACCGCATGTCGCTTCTGAACACGCCCCTGCACGAGCTCGACCCCGACGTCGCCGCCGCGGTCGACGCCGAGCTGCACCGCCAGCAGTCCACCCTCGAGATGATCGCCTCGGAGAACTTCGCCCCGGTCGCGGTCATGGAGGCGCAGGGCTCGGTCCTGACCAACAAGTACGCCGAGGGCTACCCGGGCCGCCGCTACTACGGCGGCTGCGAGCACGTCGACGTGGTCGAGCGGATCGCGATCGACCGCGTCAAGGCGCTGTTCGGCGCCGAGCACGCCAACGTGCAGCCGCACTCGGGCGCCCAGGCCAACGCGGCGGCCATGTTCGCGCTGCTCGAGCCGGGCGACACGATCATGGGTCTGGACCTCGCCCACGGCGGACACCTGACCCACGGCATGAAGATCAACTTCTCCGGCAAGCTCTACGACGTCGTCGCCTACCACGTCGGTGACGACGGCCTGGTCGACATGGCCGAGGTCGAGCGGCTGGCCCGGGAGCACCGGCCGAAGCTGATGGTGGCGGGCTGGTCGGCCTACCCCCGTCAGCTCGACTTCGCCGCGTTCCGCAAGATCGCCGACGAGGTCGGCGCGTACCTGATGGTCGACATGGCGCACTTCGCCGGGCTGGTGGCGGCCGGGCTGCACCCCAACCCGGTGCCGCACGCCCACGTGGTCACCACCACCACCCACAAGACGCTGGGCGGCCCGCGCGGCGGTGTGATCCTCTCCACGGCCGAGCTGGCCAAGAAGATCAACTCTGCTGTCTTCCCCGGTCAGCAGGGCGGCCCGCTGGAGCACGTGATCGCCGCCAAGGCGGTCGCCTTCAAGGTCGCGGCGAGCGAGGAGTTCAAGGAGCGCCAGCGCCGTACGCTGGAGGGCGCCCGCATCCTGGCCGAGCGCCTGGTGAGGGACGACGTGAGGGCGGCGGGCGTGTCGGTGCTGACCGGCGGCACGGACGTCCACCTGGTCCTGGTCGACCTGCGCGACTCCGAGCTGGACGGCCGGCAGGCCGAGGACCGCCTCCACGGGATCGGCATCACGGTCAACCGCAACGCCGTCCCCGCAGACCCGCGCCCGCCGATGGTGACCTCGGGTCTGCGGATCGGCACCCCGGCGCTGGCCACCCGCGGCTTCACGGCCGAGGACTTCGCCGAGGTCGCGGACGTGATCGCCGAGGCGCTCAAGCCGTCCTGCGACGTGGAGCCCCTCAAGGCCCGGGTGAAGGCCCTGGCCGACAAGCACCCGCTGTACTCCGGCCTGAACAAGTAGGCCCGGACGAGCAAGTCCCCGGGGTGCCGTGCCCGCCACAAGCGGGCACGGCGCCCCACCCCCCTCCGCACCACCCCCGTCCTGAGGAGTCCCCGTGGCCATCTCGGTCTTCGACCTGTTCTCGATCGGCATCGGCCCGTCCAGCTCCCACACGGTCGGCCCGATGCGCGCGGCCCGCATGTTCGCCCGGCGGCTGCGCAACGAGGGCCTGCTGGACTCCGTCGCCTCCGTGCGCTCGGAGCTGTACGGCTCCCTCGGCGCGACCGGCCACGGCCACGGCACGCCCAAGGCGGTGCTGCTCGGCCTGGAGGGCGACTCGCCGCGCACGGTGGACGTGGAGCGTGCCGACGAGCGGGTGGAGGCGATCAAGGCCGGCGGCCGGCTGAGGCTGCTCGGCGAGCGGGAGATCGCGTTCGACTTCGACGCGGACATGGTCCTGCACCGCCGCAAGGCCCTCCCCTACCACGCCAACGGCATGACCCTGCGGGCGTACGACGCCTTTGGGGCCGAGCTGCTGGCCAAGACGTACTACTCGGTGGGCGGCGGCTTCGTCGTCGACGAGGACGCGGTGGGAGCGGACCGCATCAAGCTGGACGACACGGTCCTGAAGTACCCCTTCCGCACCGGCGACGAGCTGCTGCGCCTGACCCGGGAGACGGGCCTGTCCATCTCCGCGCTGATGCTGGAGAACGAGCGGGCCTGGCGCACCGAGGAGGAGATCCGCGCGGGCCTGCTGGAGATCTGGCGGGTGATGCGGGCGTGCGTGGCGCGCGGCATGTCCCGCGAGGGCATCCTGCCGGGCGGCCTGAAGGTGCGCCGCCGCGCCGCGAACACCGCGCGCAAGCTGCGCTCGGAAGGCGACGCGCAGGCCCTGGCCATGGAGTGGATCACGCTCTACGCGATGGCGGTGAACGAGGAGAACGCGGCCGGCGGCCGGGTCGTCACCGCCCCCACCAACGGCGCGGCCGGCATCATCCCGGCGGTCCTGCACTACTACATGAACTTCGTGCCCGGCGCCGACGAGGAGGGCGTGGTCCGCTTCCTGCTGGCCGCCGGCGCGATCGGCATGCTCTTCAAGGAGAACGCCTCCATCTCCGGCGCGGAGGTCGGCTGCCAGGGCGAGGTCGGCTCGGCCTGCTCGATGGCGGCGGGCGCGCTGGCCGAGGTGCTGGGCGGCAGTCCCGAGCAGGTGGAGAACGCCGCCGAGATCGGCATGGAGCACAACCTCGGCCTGACCTGCGACCCGGTCGGCGGTCTGGTGCAGATCCCGTGCATCGAACGCAACGGCATGGCCGCGGTCAAGGCGGTCACGGCGGCGCGGATGGCGATGCGCGGCGACGGCACGCACAAGGTGTCGCTGGACAAGGTCATCAAGACGATGAAGGAGACCGGCGCCGACATGTCGGTGAAGTACAAGGAGACGGCGCGGGGCGGGCTCGCGGTCAACATCATCGAGTGCTGAGCCGCACGCCGGTGGACCACCGGAGCCAACCAGAGAACGGACGACTCCGCTCCGGCGGGGGTCGGCCGCGCGCCGCCGGGGGCATAACCCCACCACCGCCAGCCGTTCAAGGCCCTCCCGGGAGACCCCATGCTGCACGGCATCGACGTGAGCTCCTACCAGTCCGCCTCGTACGACACGGACGGCCTCTCCTTCGTCTTCGTCAAGGCGACGGAGGGCCGCTCCTACGTCAATCCCAGACTCGCCGACCAGACCGAACGCGGCCGTGCCGCCGGGCTGGTGGTCGGCTTCTACCACTTCCTGTGGCCCGGCAACCTCACCGCCCAGGCCGAGTACTTCGTCGGCAAGGCCCCCGACCGGGCCGGTGACATCCTCGCCGTCGACTGGGAGACGACGAGCGCGGGGACGCGCGCGAGCAACGCCGAGAAGGACCGCTTCATCAAGAAGGTGAAGGAGCTGCGGCCCCGCCATCGCGTCGTCCTCTACTGCAACCGCGACTTCTGGCTGAACGTCGACACGACCTCCTACGCCGGGGACGGCCTGTGGATCGCCGACTACGTCACCGCGGGCGAGCCCCGCATCCGGGCGAAGTGGCGCTTCCACCAGTACACCAGCGATCCCCTGGACAGGAACGTCGCCGACTTCGGCAGCAAGGCGGCGCTGAGGAGATGGGCCGAGGGGGCCTGACGGCACGGCCCCCTGCGCGCCTGGGACTTGTCCTGCCGATCACGTGACCGTTCCGCGGTCGCGTCGTCGACGTGGACATGAGGCCGGGTGATCCGACGGATGCCGAGTGGGAACGGCTGCGGCCGTTCCCACCGGTCAGCGACGGGCGTGGTGGCAGGTGGCGGGATCACCGGCAGGTGATCGACGGGATTCCGCACCGGGTGCGGACCGGCGTTCGGTGACCTGCCCGAGCGGTTCGGCCCGGGGAAGACGGTCCGTGAACGCCACCGGCCGTGGTCGGCCGACGGCACGTGGGAGCGTCTGCTCCGGCAGGTCCGGGCCGCGGCCGGCGGGATCGACTGGGACATCTCGGCCGACTCCACCATCGTCCGCGCGCATCAGCACGCGGCCGGCGCCCGCACCGACCCGCCGTCGGCCCTCGCGTCAAAGGAGGCCGACGAGGTGGAGCACCAGGACGGAACGCCGTGGCGGAGTCTGGTCGCCCGCCTGGTGGAGGTGGTGCTGGAGGTGAGGGCCCGGGCCGCCCACGCGGCGGGTTCACCAGCAGACTCCATCCGAGCGCGGACGGCCGCTGCCGCCCGCTGTCCCTGATCGTCACACCGGGACAGTGAGCGGACTGCACCCAGTTCGAGCCCGTCCTGGACAAGATCCGCGTGCCCCGGCCAGGGCCGGGCGGACCCCGCAGGAGGCCGGACCGTCTCGCCGCCGACAAGGCCTACAGCAACGGCCCCGTCCGCGAATACCTGCGGGCATGTCGGCCCAGGGCCGCAACAGCCCACGGCGCGGAAGCTCGATGAGGCCATCGGGCGCCTGTCGCGCCGCAGGCTGCCGACGTGGGAGAGGGGCGGCGTCGGCCGTGACGGTGCACTGACTTACCCCGCCGCACATACCGGCACATCGTTGGGCGGCGTAGCGACGACGGGCGCAGGCGGAAATGACTTCACCGGCCAGCCGCCGACCGGATCGCCACGGCCGGTGTCACCAGCCCCGTCAGGGTCCCGATCACCGGCAGTGGCCCGCTCACCGCCCTCGGGCCGCGACCCGCAGGGCAGCCAACCCATGAGAGTGCGGGACTCCATGACCACCGGCAGCGCCACCGAGCGCGCCACTGTCCCGGTCCCCGACTTGTGGAAGGGTGCTCACCGGGACGACCGGAGCCGGCCCCGCTCACGGCAGCGGCTCCTCGGCCCCTCCTCCATCGGCCTGTGCAGGCGCCGGGCCGCCTACGAGGTGCACGCCCCTGCTGAGGCTTCGTTGGCTCCGTGGGCGTGGCGGACTCGTTGGCGGGAGCCTGGTGCCGTGTCCTTCAAGCCCTCGCGTGCTGTCTCCGGGTCCGCCGTTCCCTCGTTGACGCGACCGCAGTTGGCCGAGGCACGGCGTGTACGGGCAGCCGAGTCGTTCGAGCAAAGACGCTCGAATGCCGAGATCGCACGAATGCTGGAGGCCAGTGCCGGGAGCGTGCGGCGGTGGAAACGGGTGTGGGAGGGGGAGCGGCACTCACGCCTTGCGGCGGCGCCCGGCCACCGGTCGTCCGTCCAAGCTGGACGACGTCCAGGTCGAGCGGGTGCGGACCGTACTGGAGCAAGGCGCCCAGGCGCATGGCTTCGAGGCTGATCTGTGGATTTTGGAGCGGGTCGGCCCGGTGGTCGAGCGGGTGACGGGGGTGTCTTTGTCGCGGGCATCGGTGCGGCGGTTGCCGACCGGCCGGATGGGGTGGAGCTTGCAGCGGCCCGAGCGGCGGGCGGTCGAGCGGGCCGCTTCCTGCGCGCCCGCTGCACCCGGACCAACCCGCAGCGGGCCGGACTCACCATCGGCACCGGCATCCGCCGTACGCCTGGACTGCGCCGCGAGGAACTGGCCACCCTCGCCGGGATCGGCATCGACTACTACGTGCGCCTGGAACGCGGCAGGGAAACTCGCCCCGGCCCTGCCGTCCTCGACGCGCTCGCCCTGTGCCCGGACGACCGGGAACACCAGCACCTGCACGAGATCGCCGCCCGGGCCGCCCGCTACGTGTCGGAGCCGCCTCCGGCTCCGAGCCGCACCGTGCGCTCCCACCTGGAACTGCTGCTGGAATCAGTACGGCCGAACCCCGCCTGCGTGATCAGCCGCAACATGGACATGCCGGCCTGGAACCCCGGCGGCTTCGCCCTGACGCGGGCCCGGAGGACTGGCCAACCACCGCGACCTTGCCCGCCACCCCTTCCTCCACCCGGCCGCGCAAGTTCTGTTCCCGGACTGGTACCGCCGCATCACCGCCTGTGCGGCCCGGCTGCGCGCTGCCGCCGGCACCGCCCCCGATGCCCCCGGCCTGACCGCTGCTCTCGCCAACGGTCCTCTGCCCCAGCAAGATCAACAATCGGCCGCCACACAGGGTTCGGCCCTCGATCGGCTCTCGGACGCAGTCGGCTGACTGCAGTGACCGAACCGGACAACCGAGGAACACCCCGGGGCTCCGCCTCATCGCGATGCGGCATACGGTCAATTGCCAAGATCGTTTGAAGTCGGGCAGGCGACTATGGGCCAGGGGGACGGCATTGTTAGCCTCTGCAAGTCGCCGCCTCCTGGCCGCTGCCGCGTTGGGGCGCGGCACCGATCGGTGCAACCACCCGGTTCGACAAGGGTGCAGCAAGGAGGGCCTATGCGCTATCCGGCTGCGGCGCGGTTCCTGCGCACCGCAATTCCTGCCGTCATCCACTCCTATCAAACGGCGTTGCGGACGGTCCGAAGTCCTTTGGTGATGGACAGGGAGGCGTGGCCGAAATGCCGCGATCAGGCGCAAGCGATCGTAGAGGACTGCATCACGACACTGAACGGGGACCAGCCGCCGGAACCGGTCGAAGTCTGGCAGTACTCGCGCCTCGTAGGCGCCGACCGCGCCAACCAGGGGATCGCGGTGGCCGAGTCGATTCGCGCGGTGGAACTCCTGTGGAATGCCATGCAGCCGATCATCCGTACTGCAGTGCGGTACGAGGCGCCCGCGCGACGAGCGTCTGCGCTGCTGCTGATTAGTTCCGCCTTCCGCCACAGCTCCGGAAACCGTCTCTACGCCGGGGTCGTCGGCTATGGGGAGGCCACCGCCCGGGCGTCCGACGGCGTCCTGGACGACGACGCCGAAGGGTGCGCCTCGAAGGTGGCGCCGGCGCACGCCGCGGCCTGCTCGGTGTTGTCCCGGCGTGAGAGGGAGGTGCTCGAGATGGTCGCGAAGGCGATGAGCAACAGCCAGATAGCCCGCCAGCTCGGCATAACGACGGCGACCGTGAAGCGGCACCTCAACAACATCTACGGAAAGCTGGACGCCGTCTCCCGTATCGACGCAGTCAACAAGGCTTTCGGTTACCACTGAACTCTTCTCACCCTGCGCTCAGGGGTGGTGGTGGCCGGTGGGTAGGGGCATGACGGGACGAAGCTCCTGCCCGGTGTGTTGGTGATCTCACCCATCAGCACTCAACACAGGAGCCTCGTCGGTCCCGTGTCGTACCAATGCCCGACGTCCGGCAGGAGGTGGTCGAGCACATCTCCTGCCCGAGCAGTACGCCCGGTTCGACAAAAACCACGCTCACCTGCGGGCACCGGGCGAGCGCGCCTTCACCCGCCTCAAGCGATGGCGGATCCCGCGCAGGGTCCGGCGCGGCACCAACCGCATCGGCCGAACCGTCGGCGCCCTCACACCATCAGGACCGCTCGGCGCTCAGGATGAGAAAGGTTCACTGAACGTCTTTCATCCTGGCGCTTGAGGAGTAGAACGACCTGGCCAGGTGGGGTGGTGACGTGGCGAAGCCCCTCGTCGTTGGTGTGGTGATCTCACTCATCACGCCGACGCCGGGGGGCTTCGTTGGTTCCGTATCCTTCCATGCTTGACGTCCCGCACGAGCTGGTCGAGCACGTCTCGTGGCTCATCTACGCCCGAAGGCGTGAACTGCGTTCGCCCTGGCGACGGTTGAGCTGCTTCAAGCAGGCCCTTCTGACGCTGGCCCACCTGCGCAAGAACGAGACCTTCGCCCGGGTCGGAGCCGGGTTCGGCGTGTCCGAAGCGACCGCCTGGCGGTACGTGGACGAGACCCTCGAGGTTCTGGCCGCCTGGGCGCCCGGCCTGCATGAGGCCCTCGTCGGCCTGGGCGAGGGAGACTTCGTCATCGTCGACGGCACGTTGATCCCCATCGACCGCGTCGCCGCGGACCAGCCGTACTACTCCCAGAAACACCGCAAGCACGGCATGAACGTCCAGGTCATCGCACGGCCGGACGGCACCCCGCTCTGGTTCTCCCGCGCGACTCCAGGTCGCACCCACGACCTCACTGCGGCCCGCGCCCACGGCATCGTCCAAGCCTGCCTCACCCGGCAGATCCTCGTCCTCGCCGACCGCGCCTACCAGGGCGCCGGCGCCACCTTCCGCACCCCCTACTACCACCACAGCGAACAACCCGAGCACTACCAGCAGTTCAACCGCGACCACGCCCGACTCCGGGCCCCCGGAGAACGAGCCTTCGCCCACCTCAAGACCTGGCAGATCCTGCGCAGGGCCAGATGCTCCACACGCCGCATCGGAACGATCGTCCAAGCCGTCCACACCCTGCTGACCTGCGACTATTCAGGATGAAAGACGTTCACTGACGCGCACCGGCACACGGACAGCCGTCACGCAGGTCCGTGCAGCAGCAGCGCGAGCATCATGGCGATGTTCGCCGCATACTGAGTGCGCATGAACACGCGGTACGCGCTGCGGCGGGTTCTCCTGTCCCCGTCCGTGCCCCCGGCCGTACGGACGATCTGCGCCACCACGCAGACGGCTCCGATCGTCAGGGGAACCGTTCCGGCCAGTGTCAGCGGGGCCCAGGCCAGTGCCGCCGGAACGGCGCCCGTGCCGACGAGGAGGGCACCCGCCGCCGCGACCGCGTGGGCCCGGCCGGCGCCGTGCCGCACGGCCACGGTGCGGCGCCCGCCGACGGCGTCCCCGTCGATGTCGCCGAGGTCCTTGACGACCGCGCCCACCAAGGCCATCCAGGCGCTCATCACGGCGGCGAAGACCAGTCCGGCCGGGCCCAGTTCTCCTCCTACGGCAACGGCACCTGATGCGAACGAGGTCCATCCGAGTCCGAACACCACCACCGCGCAAGTGCTGCTCCAGCGCTTCGCGGGAAACGGCGGTGCCGAATAGAGCCAGCCCAGCAGCAGGAACAGCGCCACCCATACGGTGAGCCCGGGAACGAACAGCGACAGCAGTAGCGACCCCGCGGCCGCGACCGCGGTGAGCACCGCGGCCGTCCGCTCCGGCAGATCGTCCCGGGCGATCGGACGGGCGGACCCGTTGGCGCGGTCCTCCTTGACGTCCAGCACACCGTTGACGAGGTAGGCGGTCACCACGGCCAGCCACCATGCGAGGCCTCCGGCGGCCAGCTTCGGCACGTCCGCCAGATCCTGAGCGGAAAAGGCGGCGCCCACCGCGAACCGCATGAGGAATACGATCTGGACGACAGGCCGTGCCTCGACCAGGCCCAGACGCGCGTAGCGGAGCCCGCGGCAAAGCGAGACACGAGGCTGTGATGCAGTGGCGAGAACTCTGCCGGTGGTCACGGTCACGGCGCCAGATTACGAGGATCATGTCGTCCCAGGCCGTGACTGCACCCAAGGGTGCAGTCACGGCCCTCGCCTCCTGCTCGCGATCACCTGCCCCGGTGGGCGGCAGGAACCGGGTGGCGGGAGACCGCTTGCGGCAACCGGGGCGTCCCGCCGGCCGACCTCAGTAGACGCTGTTCATGGCTGCACGCACCTCGGCGAGCGTGGCGTCGGCAACCACCCGGGCCCGCTCGTTGCCCTCACGCAGCGTCTGGCGGAGATAGCCGCGGTCCTTCGCGTACTCGGCCCGCAGGGCCCTGATCGGGGCCAGGTACTCGTTGACGGACTCGGTCACCGTCCTCTTCAGCGCGGCGGCCCCGGCGGAGCCGATCTCGGCGGCCACCTCCTCGGGGGGCCGGTTCTGGCAGAGCGCCGCCAACAGGAGGAGCGACGACACCTCCGGGCGGTTGGCCGGATCGTAGGTGATGTGGCGCTCGGAGTCGGTCTTGGCCCCCTTGAGCAGACGAGCGGTCTCGTCGGCGTCGGCGGACAGCAGGATGGCATTGCCGCGGCTCTTGCTCATCTTGGTGCCGTCCGTGCCCAGCAGCAGCGGTGCGCTCGACAGCAGGGCGTCGGGCTGGGGGAAGACGGGGGTGCCGTTGCCGTAGCGGTCGTTGAAACGACGCGCGATGGTGCGGGTGATCTCCAGGTGAGGGAGCTGGTCCTGGCCGACCGGGACCAGATTGCCCTTGCAGAAGAGGATGTCGGCCGCCTGGTGGACGGGGTAGGTGAACATCAACCCGCTGACGGATGATTGGCGCGAGTGGGTGATCTCGTCCTTGACCGTGGGGTTGCGGTTCAGCTCGGAGACGGAGACGAGGCTGAGGAAGGGCAGCATCAACTGGTTGAGGGCGGGCACGGCGCTGTGCGTGAAGATCGTGCTGCGGGCCGGGTCCACCCCGACGGCGAGGTAGTCCAGTACCAGGTTCTCCACGTGCTCGGTCAGGTTGTCTGCTACATCGCGGTCGGTCAGGACCTGGTAGTCCGCGATGATCACGAACATCTCCACGCCGAGGTTCTGCAGACGTACGCGGTTGTGCAGCGTGCCGAAGTAATGGCCCAGGTGCAGGCGACCGGTGGGGCGGTCGCCCGTCAGCACCCGGAATTGTGTGGGGTGCTTGACGATCTGCTCCTCCAGTACCGCGCTGCGGGCCTGAACGGCGGACATGCCGAGCATGTCGCCGGGGGTGCCGGAGGTGGTGGCATCGGGGGCGGTGGTCTGGGGTGCGGCGTTCACAAGGTCTCCTTGGGGTCGATGCCACCGTGAGGATGGCACGATCCCTGGCCCAGGGGCCGCAGAAGGACCGTCCATCCATTCGAACGGCCCTGTCATGCATCAAAGGCGGCCGCTCCTATGAGGAGCGCCACCAGCGCAGAGATGGCGAGAGATGCATGGGCACATCATAACGACAGGCCGCCTCCCGGTCAGCCGGAATGCAGGACCGGTGCATCCTTGGTTGTAGTTTGGCTTGCCCGGTACTCCTGATTGGCATCGCATGGGTCGACCGAGGAAATCGGAGGAGTCACGAGTGACAAGCTTTGAGGATCCCCGGCGTGTGACTGCCGACCTGCCAAGGACCGCCCGCTTCGAGAGCGAACCCCTCAGGCGTTTCATCGACAATGCCGTCCAGGAATGTCGGAAGTGTCTGGACAGCCGCGACGAGAACGGGGTCCCCTCCCATCTCCCGCGCACCTCGGGACTGCTGTTCGGGCGATCGGACGAATCCGAGATAGCGATCAGCGACATTCAATTCGTGCAGAACGTCCGCGACCGCGACGAGAGCGTGATGGCCGAGTTCGAGGATCCCACCCAGGGGTTCATGTTCCGCCGCCCGTCAGAGATATACGACTTCATCTACCGGGTTCCACGGGATCAGCTGTACGACATGGTTTTCTTCTTCGACACCAGCATCCAGGGAATTTCGGGGCCCATCGAGGAGGAGATGAAGCAGGCCTGTGAGGAATGGGCCAAGGCATATCCGCAGAGCACCCTCTCCTATTGGACCGACGACCGGGGCCGGGTCGTCATCGAAGATCGCCGTGTCAGCTGGCCGGAGGAAGTGATCGAGCTGGACGACCTCCAGAGCAATGCGTACCTCGGCATGTTCCAGGTGGCTGGCCGGGAGGGCATACGCCGACGGCTCGCCGAAGGCGGGCACTCCGTCGGGGACGGGGACATCGAGGAGATGCTCCACTACTTCGTCGACCGGGGCTTGGCCTTCGAGGACGAGGGGCGCTACGTGAGCGTCGCACCCGAGGTCGACCCGTACCGACGCAAGCTGATCAATGGCAAGGAGGTCGCGGCATCGTGACGAGCACGATGATGGACGTCGATGGACTCAGGGCACGGGCTTCCGGCGAGGGCGGCGCCTCGCCCGATGGCCGGCCCGCGGCCGCGACGCTCATCCTCGGCACCGGCGGGGCCGAGCTCCCGGCTGCCACCGAGCTGGCGGCGCTGCTGCTCCGGGTGCCCGTCTCCGGGGTGCGGCTGACGGAACCTGCGGACTTCTCGGCCCTTCCCGGCCACGTGATCGTGCGGATCATCGCGCTGATTCGCGAGTGCTCCTCGGTCGGCGCCCGGGTCACCTGGTCGCTGACGCTGGACCCGGAACAGCTCGACCTGCTCCCGCGGCTCGACCACCTGCCCGCACCCAACCGGATTACCGTGCGGGAGGAGGGGCCCCTCCCCGTCGGCCGGTGGCGGTCCTCCCGCCAGTTCGGCCTCCTCTACTTCCGCAAGGGGCCGGCGTTCCTGTCCGTCGTCGACCAGCGCCCCGAATCCGGCAGCCGGATCGTCGTGGACGATCCCGTCCTGATGAATGTCTTCCGTCGAGGCCTGGAAGGATGCACATGGGCCGAGCTGACCCAGGACCCGCGATGCGCCACCGCCGCGCAGGACCTGGTGGGCAGGGGCCTGCTCCTGCGCATCGGGGAGCACTGCGTGACCCTTCCGGTGCACATGCGCTCATGGCCCTTGGGGGTGGCACTACTGGGCGGAACCTTGGCCTCGGCGGGGAAGAGATCGGATGATGGTACGGAGTAGCCGAGGGGTTGCCGGGAATGGGGTCCTCGTCGTGAGGGGCGTGGGGCTCGTGAAATCGTCGATGCTGGTGGTGGCTCGCGTGCAGGTTCTTTCGACGGTGGCTGGAACGCTGAAGCAGCCCCGATCCGTTCTGAAATCCCCGCCTGATCAGCCATCGGCGCGGGGTTCGAGGGACATGTCATAGCCGAGCTAGTCCTCCGAGTCAGGAATTCTGTTCAGATGTGCGAGGCCCCCGAGCAACGTGATTGAGACGTCAGACATCTCGGTCAACAGCCCGGGGGCCTCGCTCGTTGCGCTTCACAGCCCATCACCCGATCGGTAGCCAATTCGAAGAAGCTCAGTGAACGTCTTTCATCCTGAATAGTCGCAGGTCAGCAGGGTGTGGACGGCTTGGACGATCGTTCCGATGCGGCGTGTGGAGCATCTGGCCCTGCGCAGGATCTGCCAGGTCTTGAGGTGGGCGAAGGCTCGTTCTCCGGGGGCCCGGAGTCGGGCGTGGTCGCGGTTGAACTGCTGGTAGTGCTCGGGTTGTTCGCTGTGGTGGTAGTAGGGGGTGCGGAAGGTGGCGCCGGCGCCCTGGTAGGCGCGGTCGGCGAGGACGAGGATCTGCCGGGTGAGGCAGGCTTGGACGATGCCGTGGGCGCGGGCCGCAGTGAGGTCGTGGGTGCGACCTGGAGTCGCGCGGGAGAACCAGAGCGGGGTGCCGTCCGGCCGTGCGATGACCTGGACGTTCATGCCGTGCTTGCGGTGTTTCTGGGAGTAGTACGGCTGGTCCGCGGCGACGCGGTCGATGGGGATCAACGTGCCGTCGACGATGACGAAGTCTCCCTCGCCCAGGCCGACGAGGGCCTCATGCAGGCCGGGCGCCCAGGCGGCCAGAACCTCGAGGGTCTCGTCCACGTACCGCCAGGCGGTCGCTTCGGACACGCCGAACCCGGCTCCGACCCGGGCGAAGGTCTCGTTCTTGCGCAGGTGGGCCAGCGTCAGAAGGGCCTGCTTGAAGCAGCTCAACCGTCGCCAGGGCGAACGCAGTTCACGCCTTCGGGCGTAGATGAGCCACGAGACGTGCTCGACCAGCTCGTGCGGGACGTCAAGCATGGAAGGATACGGAACCAACGAAGCCCCCCGGCGTCGGCGTGATGAGTGAGATCACCACACCAACGACGAGGGGCTTCGCCACGTCACCACCCCACCTGGCCAGGTCGTTCTACTCCTCAAGCGCCAGGATGAAAGACGTTCAGTGATCACTGATGTGATGCGGGGCCGGACCGAGCCGCCGACGCCGGCCGATCCGGTCCGCGGGCGGCCATGGGCCGATCACCGCCGCACCCTTGGGGCCATCGCGTGGAAGTACCGCACCAACTCGCCTTGGCGGGACCTGCCCGACGAGCTCGGTTCGTCTCGAACCGCCCATAAACGGCCGATCGGATGGGTCGTCGACGGCACCCGGGAGAAGGTCCTCGCCGCTGTCCTGGCAGCAGTGGATGCCGATGACGACATCGGCTGGACGGCATCGGCGGACTCCACGGTCGTCCGGGCCCACCAGCACGCCGCCGGGACATGCGAAAAGGGGCGATGCGCTCCGGCGAGCCCGCCGGTCCCGCACGGGGAGTCCGCGCGGTCGTCCCGCAGCCCTCCGACCCGATCGGCCACCGGCTGCGACGAGGCCGCCAAGCCGGCCGCCCGTCCGGCTTCGACCGCGATGCCTGCAAACAGCGGAACGCCGTCGAACGATGCATCAACCGCCTCGAGCAGTGGCGCGGCCCGGCCACACGGACCGACGGACCCGCCATCGCCCACCGGGCCGCACTCCACCCCGCCGGCATCCTCATCCGGAGCCGGCGCCGGCCAAAGAGGCAGAACCTAGCCGCGGAAGGCCTCGGGGCGCTCCGGTGACGCCTCCGCCAGGGCCTCGGCCACCGCCTCCGCACCGCCCCGCAGGCCGTACACCGGGGTGCCGGGCTGCTGGCGCCAGGAGTCGTCGATGCCGCCCGCGTCGACGGTGTCGAAGCCGAGTTCGTCGATCAGGGCCCGGACCTTCGCCTTGGCCGCCTCGTCGTCGCCGGCCACCGGCAGCGCGATGCGGTCGGGGTCGCCGGCGGGGCGGGGGCGGTCCAGGATGTCCTGGGCGTAGGTGCCGTTGAACGCCTTGATCACCGGGTGGCCGATCCGCCGTTCGGTCCAGCGGCTCTCGGTGAGGCCCTCGTCCTCGATTCCCGCGATCCGCCCGTCGCGCTCGCGCGGGTAGTAGTTGCCGGTGTCGACGACGGCGACGCCGTCCGCCGCCCCGTCCAGCAGGCCGGCGGGGAGGTCGGGGACCGCCTTCACCGGAACCGCGATCACCACGACCTCGGCGCCGCGCGCGGCCTCCTCCACGGGCACGGGCCTCGCGCCCGTCTCCTCGGCCAGCTCGGTGAGGGTGTGCGGGCCGCGGGAGTTGGCGACGGAGACCTCGTGGCCGAGGGCGGTGAGCCGCCGGGTGAGGTTGCCGCCGATGTTGCCCGCGCCGATGATGCCGATCTTCATGACAGGCCCTTCCGGAGAGATGCCGATGCACGTGCATGCGTCCTTCGTGGGGCGAGAACCCCACCGCTTTCCCGGCTATTCCGCGCCCGTGGCGTTCGGGTGACGGGCGGCGCCCGGCCGGAACCGGCCCTCCGCCCGCACCCGCCGCGCTCCCCCGTGGGCCCCGGTCGACCTGCACGACGGCGGCCGGACGCCGACCGGGCCGGCGGACACCCCCGCAAGCGCCGCCTCTTCGCCCCGCCGGTCCCCATGGGCGTCAAGGAGACCGAGATCGGCGCCCCGGGCGCCTGCGCCGGCCGGACCGGGTACGTCCGCCGCCGCGCCCGGCCCGCCGGGACCCGGCCGTACCCTCCGGCCACCCGCACGGCGACCGCGGCACCGGTGCCGCCCGTGCCGAGCACGCCGTCCCGGCCGGTGCCCAGCACGTCGAGGGCTGCCTGTCCGGCACCGGCGGGCGCACCGGTAATGTCGGCCCGGTGACCCTCGTCCTCGACCTGTGCGCCCGGGGCGCCGGCCCGACGGCCGGCCTCCGCGGCATCGACACCGTCCGCGACTCCGCCGCGCGCTGCGACCGGCTCCCGGCGCGCCCGCGCCACCCGTACGCCGGTGAGCTGGTCCGCATGGCCTTCCGCGGCACCCGCCGGGACGCGGAAGGCAGGGGGCCGGCCGGGCACGCCCGCCGGGCGCGGGAGGCGGGCGTCGCGGCCGCCTCCGTGCGGGCGGTGCCGTCCGCGGTGAACGGGGCGGCCCGGTGACACCGGTGCTGCGCGCCGAGGACGTGCACGTCGTGCGGGACGGCCGGCCGATCCTGCGGGAGGTGTCGCTCACCGTCGCCGCCGGCGAGCACTGGGCGCTGCTGGGCGCCAACGGCGCGGGCAAGTCGACGCTGCTCGGCCTGCTCGGCGCCCGGACGCACCCCACGCGGGGCACGGTGGAGGTGCTCGGCCGCCGTCTGGGCCGCGTGGACCTGCGGGAGCTGCGCGCCTACGTCGGCCACGTCGATCCCCGCCATCCGCTCACCTCGCCGCTCAGGGTCCGGGACGTCGTGCTGACCGGGTTGACCAACTCGGTGGAACCGGTGCCCCGGTGGCGGCCGGGGCCGCAGGAGGTGGAGCGCGCCGAGCGGCTGATGGCGACGCTGGGGCTGGAGGAGCTGCGCGAGGCGCGCTGGCCCACGCTCTCCCAGGGGCAGCGCGGCCGGACCCTGATCGCCCGCGCCCTGATGCCGCGGCCCCGATTGCTGCTCCTGGACGAGCCGGCCACCGGGCTGGACCTGCCGGGCCGGGAGCAACTGATCGGCGCCCTCGACGAGTTGTGCCGGGACCATCCGCGCCTGGCGACGGTCCTGGTCACCCACCACCTGGAGGAACTGCCCCCGGGCACCACGCACGCCCTGCTGCTGCGCGACGGCCGCCCGCTCGCCCAGGGTCCGGTGGCGGACGTCCTGACCGGTGACCAGGTCGGCAAGTGCTTCGACCTGCCGCTGGTCCTGGAGCGCCACGACGGCCGCTGGACCGTGCGCGTCCGGCGCCGGGCGGACGGGGCATGACGAGGGGGCGCCCGCCGGTAAACCGGCCGGGCGCCCCCGGTTCACGTCGTCACTTGTTCAGGTGGGCCCAGAACTCGTCGAACGACAGCAGCTTGTCGCCGTCGACGTCCCGGCTGGCGATGATCGCCTCGGCGACCGCCTCGGTCACGTTCCAGTCACCGCCCTGGGCGAGGGCGGTCTTGAACTCGGCAGCGGTGACGAACCCGTCCCCGTCCGTATCGATCCGCTCGAACTGCTTGCGTGCTTCCTCGATGTCCGCCACCGATCCGCCCCTCATCTCGTGCTCAGGTCGTCCGCTCAGCCCGTTCCGCTGGCGCAGATCAGATTAACCGCCCTCCCTCGCGCGTGGTGTGGCGGCCACCCGGCCCGGCTCCCTCGGAGCCCGCGCGCCACGGACCGCCGCTCGTCCGGCGGCGTGGCACCTCGCCCTGCCTCAGCGGAAGACGCCGGTGTGCCCCAGGGAGTAGCGGCCCGGCCGCGGGTACACCGCGAGGCCGTGCGGTCCGCTGCCGACCTTGACACGGGCGAGCTGCTTGCCGGTGCGGGTGTCGATGGCGTACACCTCCGAGTCGTACCGCCCGGACAGCCACAGCACCTTGCCGTCGGCGGAGACGCCGCCCATGTCGGGGCTGCCGCCGTCGGGCAGGCGCCACTTCCTGGTCAGCTTGTCCCGGGTGAAGTCGAAGACGGAGACGGTGCCCTCGCCCCGGTTGGAGACGTACATCTCGCGGGAGTCGCGGCTGACGTACAGGCCGTGGCAGCCCTTGCCGGTGGGCAGCAGGGCCGGCTCGGTGAACTTGTCGCCGTCCAGGACCCACATGCCGTGGGCCGTCATGTCGGCGATGTAGAACTTGCTGCCGTCGGGCGAGACCTTCACGTCCTGCGGCATCGCGCCGTCGAACGGCAGCTTCCGCTGGGCGACGACCTCCATCTTCTCGGTGTCGACCTTCAGCAGCTCGCCGCTGAACTCGCAGGAGACGATGAAGTAGCGGCCGTCGAGGGAGAAGTCGGCGTGGTTGACGCCGTAGCAGGAGACCGGTTCGGTCTTGACCTCCTTCATGGTGTGCGGGTCGCGGAAGACCAGTTCGCGGTCGAGGGAGGCCATCACGACGGCGTACTTGCCGTTGGGCGTGAAGTAGAGGTTGTACGGGTCGTGCACCCGCACCGGCTTGCCGGCCTTGCCGGTCCTGGGGTCGATGGGGGTGAGGGTGTGGCCGCGGTTGTTGTTGACCCACAGGGTCTTCAGGTCCCAGGAGGGGACGACGTGCTGGGGCTGGCGGCCGACGGGGATGGTGTCGACGACCTCGTACGTCCTGGGGTCGATGACCGTGACGGTGTCGGACCCGGTGTTGGGGACGTAGACCCGGGAGGGGAAGTCCTTGACCACCGGGGACAGCTTGTTGGGGCGGTCGGCCGCGTAGACGTCCTCGGGGTCGAGGACGGGCGGCATGCCGGGCAGGCCGTCGACGGGCCTCTTCTCGGTCGGGGCGGGCGCGGCGGCCCGGGTGGCGCGGGGCTCGGCGGCCCGGTCGTCGCGTTCGGTGCCGCAGGCGGCGAGGGCGGCGAGGGCGGCGGCCGCGGCCAGGGCGCCTTTCGACAGGCCGCGGTGCGTCGGGGGACGATGCATCGGCGTCATTCGCCCCATTTAAGGGGCAATATGAACGAAAATGGGCGATTCGCCCGAACGGTGGCCGGTCAGGGGCGCGGCACGCCCTCGCCCCAGGGCACCCCGCCCCGGTACGGCACATCCCGGTACGGACCTAGCGGTCCACCACGCGCATCTCGAACCACGTCCGCTTGCCGCACGGCAGCAGATCGACCCCCCACCGGTCGGACAGCTTGTCGACGAGGAAGATCCCCCGCCCGCTGATGTCCGTCTCCCGCACCGGCATCAGACACGGCAGCCCCCGGGAGGGGTCGCGCACCTCGACGCGGATCCAGCCGGGATGGCGGTGCATGCGCAGGCCGAAGCGGCGGGCACCGGCGTGGCGCACGGCGTTGCCCACCAGTTCCGAGACGAGCAGGACGACGTCCTCGGTCAGCCTCGGGGGGAGCGCCCACTGGCGCAGGGCCACCACCTGGGCGAGCCGCCGCGCGACGGCCGCGGACTCGGGACGGGAGGGGAGTTCGACCTCGCTCTCCGCCGGGCTGCCGAACGACTCCAGCGCCACGAGCGCACGTTCGTCCTCGACCGCCGGCGACCAGCGCGCCGCAGGCGCCCGGCCGGTTCCCCGCGGCCGCCCCAGACCCTCCAGCCCCGCCATGCCCCCCATGATGGCCGCCCGGTGCACCGCACGGGGCCGTTCCCGGGGAATACCCCCCCGCGGCATCCCGCCCCGCCCCGGCCGAGGGGCGACGCGAGGCGTGTGCCGGCCGTCCGACGGAGGGCGAGGAGGCCTGCGGCGACCTGCGCGGACGGGCCTGCCGGCGGCGGTCGGCGGGCCGCCCGGCACGGCGGGCCCCACGCGCCACACGTCCGGCGCGAACCGCCCCTTCGGGGGACCCGCCGCGGACGTCACGCCGGTGACGCGCCCCGGGCCGCGCCGCCGGCGGATGTCAGAGGAACTTCGCCTTGCCGGGTCCCTCCTCCACGAAGCTGCGCATCCCGCGCTCCCGGTCCTCCGTGGCGAACAGCCCCGCGAACCAGTTCCGTTCGACGGCCAGGCCGGTGTCGATGTCCGTCTCCAGCCCGGTGTCGACCGCTTCCTTCGCCGCGCGCAGCGCCAGCGCGGGGCCCCGGGCCAGCCGCGCGGCCCACGCGTGCGCCTCGGTGTACACCTCGGCGGCCGGCACCACCCGGTCCACCAGGCCCAGGGCGAGCGCCTCGTCGGCCCTCACCTGGCGGCCCGTGAAGATCAGGTCCTTGGCCCTGGAGGGGCCGATCAGCCGGGCCAGCCGCTGGGTGCCGCCCGCGCCGGGGATCAGGCCGAGCAGGATCTCGGGCTGGCCCAGCTTGGCGTTGTCCCCGGCGATGCGGTAATCGGCGCACAGGGCGAGTTCGCAGCCGCCGCCCAGCGCGTACCCGGTGACCGCCGCCACGACCGGCTTGGGGATGCGGGCCACGGCCGTGAAGGAGTCCTGCAGGGCACGGGCGCGCAGGACCATGGCGGTGTGGTCCATCGCCCGCATCTCCTTGATGTCCGCGCCGGCCGCGAACACCTTCTCCCCGCCGTAGAGCACCACGGCCCGCACGTCCTCGCGGCGCGCGGCCTCCTCGGCGAGCTCCTTCAGCCGGTCCTGGGTGGGGATGTCCAGCGCGTTCATGGGCGGGCGGTCCAGGCGCAGCGTACCGACGCCGTCTTCGACTTCGAGGTGTACGGTCATGCCCAGCAGGTTAACGGCCACTAACGGCGGTGGCCCCGGTGCGATGGCTCACACCGGGGCCGTGCGTCAGGCGGCGGGGGCTACGCCTTCCACTTCTCCCAGGACATGTTCCAGCCGCTGTAGCCGTTGTCCGGGGCGACGGTGGCGTCGTTCGAGTTCTTCACGATCACCACGTCGCCGATGAGCGAGTTGTCGAAGAACCAGGCGCCCGGCGCCTTCTTGTCCCAGCCGCCGCGCACGTCGCGCAGGCCGACGCAGCCGTGACTGGCGTTGCGGTTGCCGAAGGCGTCACCGCCCCAGTAGTTGCCGTGGATGAAGGTGCCGGAGGTGGTCAGGCGCATGGCGTGCGGGACGTCCTTGATGTCGTACTCGCCGCCGTAGCCGACCGTCTCGCCGTTCATCCGGGTCACGGTGAGCTTCTCGCTGACGACCATCTGGCCGTTCCAGGTCTCGTAGCCGGGCGCGCCGGTGGTGACCGGGATCGTCCTGACGGTCCTGCCGTCCCGCATGACCTTCATCGTGAGCTTCTCGGCGTCGACGACGGAGACCTGGTTGCGGCCGATGGTGAAGGAGACGGTCTTGGACTGCTTGCCGTAGACGCCGTCGCGGCCCTCGACGCCGTCGAGGTCGAGGTCGACGGTGACCTTGGTGCCGGCCTTCCAGTACTTCTCGGGCCGGAAGTCGATCCGGTCGTTGCCGAACCAGTGGCCCTCGACCTCGACGGCCGGTTCCGTCGTGATGCGGATGGCCTTCTCGACGTCCTCGGGGCGGGTGATGCCGCGGGTGAAGCGGATCGAGAACGGCATGCCGACGCCGACGGTGGAGCCGTCCTCGGGGGCGAAGTGGCCGATGAAGGTGTTCTTCGGGGTCAGCGTGGTGAAGCGGGCGTCCTCGGCGGCGGTGCGGCCCCCGGCGTCCTCGGCGACCGCGTGCACCGTGTAGGTGGTGGAGGCGGCCAGGTGGGTGGACGGCGTCCAGGTGGCGCCGTCGGCCGATATCTCGCCCTCGACCTCGTCGCCCTCGGCGTCCTTGACCTCGACCTCGGTCAGCTTCCCCTTCGCGGCGCCGACCTTCAGGGCGCCGCTGGTGTCGACGCCCTCGGCGCCGTCCTTCGGGGCGATGGTGACGACGGCCTCGGACTGCCCGCTCTGCGCCGCGGCGGAGCCCTTGCCCTTGCCGTCGGCGGAGCCGGACCCGGAATCCGATCCGCCGCCGCACGCGGTCACGGCCGTCAGCACCACACCGCACAGCAGCGCCGACAGCCTCCTGGCGCTCCGCCCCCGTGCGTCGGTCCACGCCCCCGATACCGGTCGCCCGTTCACTTGTTCTCCCCTCGCAGGGCCCCGCTCGGGCCCGCACCCCAACGCGTGCTACGCGCTCCGGCGCATATTAACTGCCCGGCAAGGGGCGTCGGCGCTCCCGGATCGTCACCGTTCCGTACCGGATCCGGCTCCGGCGCCGCAGGTGGGGAGGCCGGGGAGGGGCCGCCTCACGGTCACTTCACCGCGCTGCCCGCCTTCCACTTCCTCCAGCTCATGTTCCAGCCGCCGAGCCCGTTGTCGGGAGCGACCTTCCTGTCCTTGCTGCGCACGACCTCGACGACGTCCCCGACCAGGCTGCGGTCGAAGAACCAGCCCGCCGGGGTGTGGGCGCCGCCGCCGCGCACGTCGCGCAGGCCTACGCAGCCGTGGCTGACGTTGGTCCGGCCGAACACGTCCTCGGGCGCCCAGTAGTTGCCGTGCAGGAAGGTGCCGGAATCGGTCAGGCGCATGGCGTGCGGGACGTCGGGGATGTCGTACTCGCCGCCGAAGCCGACCGTGCGGCTGTCCATGCGGGTGACCTCCAGCATCTCGGTCACCACCATCTTGCCGTTGTACGTGGTGGTCCCCGGGGCGCCGGCGGTGATCGGCACGGTGGCGAGCAGGTCGCCGTCCCGGTGGACCCGCAGGGTGTGCGCGGCGGCGTCGACGACGGAGACCTGGCTGCGGCCGACGGTGAAGGAGAACGTCCGGTCCTGCAGCCCGTACACCCCGGGCGCCCCCTCGACGTCGCGCAGGCGCAGGGCGACGGTGACCCGGGTGCCGGGCTTCCAGTAGTGCCGGGGCCGGAAGTCGAGCCGGTCGCGGCCGAACCAGTGGGGGCGGATCTCGACAGCGGGGACGGCGGTGACGCGCACGGCGCGTTCGACGGCGGCGCGGTGGGTGATCTCCCGGTTGAACTCCAGGGAGACGATCATGCCGGTGCCGACGGTGGAGCGGTTCTCCGGGGCGACGTAGCCGATGAAGCGTTCCCGCGGGACGTACGTCGTGAAGGTCGCGTGCCGGGCGAAGCGGCGTCCGCGTCCGTCCACGGCGACCGCGTCGACCGTGTAGCGGGCGGCGAGCGCCAGCCGGCCGTCGGCGGGCTCCCAGCGCGACCCGCCGGCGACGACGCGACCGGGCACCGGCGTCCGCCGGGCGTCCCGCGACCTGACGACCCGGACCGACTCCAGCCGCCCGCCCGGCACCCGCACCGACAGCCTCTCCCCCGGCCGCACCCCCTCGCTGCCGTCGGCCGGCGAGATCCGGATGATCTCCTCGCGGGAGGGCGGCTTGTCGAACACGCCGCCGCCCCCGGAGCCGCCCGAGGTGCAGCCGGCGGCCCCTGCCAGCAGTCCCGCCCAGGTCAGTAGGGCGGCCAGGGCGGCCCCCGCGCGCCGCGCGCGCCTGTGTACATGCCTCACACCCGCCCCTAACGACGGGGCCCGCCGCGGGGAAACGTGAGTGCGAGCCATGCTCTGGGCAGAACATGGGGGAGGACGACGCGACGGGGAGCCGTGGCCGGGACACCGTGCGCCCTTTTCCACGTCGTTCCACGAGCCGTGGGAGGCCGACACGTGTCCAGCGCAGCCGAGCAGGAGGCGGTGGCCGGGAAGCGGGCCGCCGGCAACGGTCAGGACGAACGCCCCGCCGCCGTGGACGGCAGGCCGCGCCGGGCACCCGCCGTGCCCGCGTGGCCGGGGGCGCCGACACCGCTCGGCGCCCGCTTCCGGGTCGGGCCGGACGGGGTGGCGGGCACCAACTTCGCGCTGTGGGCGGGCGGGGCGGAGGCGGTGGAGCTGTGCCTGTTCGACGAGCGGGGGGTGGAGAGGCGGGTCCCGCTGACCGAGCTGACCCACCAGATCTGGCACGGCTTCGTGCCGGGCGTGCTGCCGGGGCAGCGCTACGGCTACCGGGTGCACGGCCGCTGGGACCCGTGGACCGGCGCCCGCTGGAACCCGGCGAAGCTGCTGCTGGACCCCTACGCGCGCGCGGTGGACGGCGACTTCCGGCTGCCGCCGCAGGTGTACGGGCACGTCCGGGACTGGCCGGAGCAGCACGTGGCCGACACCGTGCGCGACGACCGGGACTCGGCACCGTACGTCCCCAAGGGCGTCGTCGTCCACGACGACGACGACTGGGCGGACGACCGCCGCCCCAAGACGCCGTGGGCGGACTCGGTCATCTACGAACTGCACGTGCGCGGCTTCACCAAGCTCCACCCCGGGATACCGGAGGAGCTGCGCGGCACCTACGCGGGCCTGGCGCACCCGGCGGCGATCGAGCACCTGGTGAAGCTGGGCGTGACGGCGGTGGAGCTGATGCCGGTGCACCAGTTCGCGCACGAGGACCACCTGCTGCGGCGGGGCCTGCGCAACTACTGGGGCTACAACTCCATAGGCTACTTCGCCCCGCACGCCGCCTACGCCGCCTCCGGCACCACGGGCGAGCAGGTCGGCGAGTTCAAGCGGATGGTGCGCGCGCTGCACGCCGCCGGGATCGAGGTCGTCCTCGACGTGGTCTACAACCACACCGCGGAGGCGAACGAGCTGGGCCCGACGCTGTCGCTGAAGGGCATCGACAACCGCGGCTACTACCGCCTCCAGCCGGACGCCCGCCGCTACGCCGACTACACCGGCTGCGGCAACACCCTGCACGTGGTGCAGCCGCACGTGCTGCGCCTGATCACCGACTCGCTGCGGTACTGGGTGACGGAGATGGGCGTGGACGGCTTCCGCTTCGACCTGGCCGCCGCGCTGGCCCGCTCGATGCACGACGTCGACATGCTCTCCCCGTTCCTGGCGGTGATCGCGCAGGACCCGGTGCTGCGCCGGGTGAAGCTGATCGCCGAGCCGTGGGACGTCGGCTCGGGCGGCTACCAGGTGGGCGCGTTCCCGCCGCTGTGGACGGAGTGGAACGACCGCTACCGCGACGCCGTGCGGGACTTCTGGCGCCACGCCCTGCCGGACGTGCGGGAGATGGGCTACCGGCTGTCCGGCTCCAGCGACCTGTACGCCTGGGGCGGGCGCCGCCCGTACGCCTCGGTCAACTTCGTCACCTCGCACGACGGTTTCACCCTGCGCGACCTCGTCAGCTACGAGCGCAAGCACAACGAGGCCAACGGCGAGGGCAACCGGGACGGGACGAACGACAACCGCTCCTGGAACTGCGGGGCGGAGGGCGAGACGGACGACGAGGGCGTGCGGGCGCTGCGGCGGCGGCAGTTGCGCAACCTGCTCACCACGCTGCTGCTGTCGACGGGCGTGCCGATGCTGCTCGCCGGCGACGAGATGGGCCGCACGCAGGGCGGCAACAACAACGCCTACTGCCAGGACAACGAGCTGGGCTGGGTGGACTGGAGCCTGCTGGAGGACCCGGGCTGGCGGGCCCTGTCCGACCTCGTCTCCCGGCTGATCCGGCTGCGCCACCGCCATCCGGTGCTGCGCCGCCGCGCCTTCTTCTCCGGGCGGGCGCAGTCCTCGGACGGGCTGCGGGACCTGGCCTGGTTCACGCCGCGCGGTACGGAGATGACGGAAGGGGACTGGTTCGCGCCCGCCGCCACGCTGGGCATGTACCTGTCCGGGCGGGACATTCCCGGCCGGGACGAGCGGGGCGCGCCGGTCGTCGACGACAGCTTCCTGGCCGTGCTGCACGCCGGGGAGCATCCGGTGGACTTCGTACTGCCGGGGCCGCCCTGGGCGGAGCGGTACGAGGTGGTCCTCGACACCGGCCGGGAGGAGCAGGCCGAGGCGCCGGGGGTGGAGCACCCGGCGGGGACGACGGTCACGGTGCCGGCCCGGACGGTGCTGCTGCTGAAGGTCGCCGGCTGAGGCCGCGCGCCCCGCGTCTCCCCTCCGTGGACTCCCCGCCGGTCCCCTTGCCCCTCCCGGCTCCCCGGCCGACGCGCCCGAAGGCGCATCGCCCGATCGATTGATGACGGGGTGTGACCGGTGCTCGGGAGCGGCACGTACGACCGGCGCGCAGGGGGCGGCGGCACGTACGACCGGCGCGCAGGGGGCGGCGACGCGTGCGGCCGGCGCGTGGAACCGGCCCGTACGGCCGGTGCGGGCGGCGCGTGCGACCGGCGCGCGGGGCCGGGTCGCGGGCCTCCACGAAGGCGGAAACCCGGTGGGCAGGGTCCGTGACGGTCCGTAGGCTCGCCACCGATGCTCTCCACACACCCCACCGCCGAGGAGCGGTCCGCCGTTCGCGCGCTGCTGCGCCTGTGGCCGTACGTGCGGCCGGTGCGGGCGCGGCTGCTGACCGCCGCGTTCGTCGCGGTCCTCGCCTCCTGCGCGGGGCTGGTGATCCCGCTGGTCCTGAAGTGGATGGTGGACGGGCCGGTGGCCGGCCGGGACCCGGCGGGCGTGTGGCTGGGGGCGCTGTGCCTGCTGCTGCTCGGGGGCGCGGAGGCGCTGCTGTTCGGGCTGCGGCGGTGGCTGGTGGCGCGCCCGCTGGCGGGCGTCGAGGCGGCCATGCGGGCGGATCTGTACCGGCACCTGCAGCGGCTGCCGGTCGCCTTCCACGACCGGTGGCCGTCCGGGCAGCTGCTGTCCCGGGGGACGACGGACCTGATGCTGCTGCGGATGTTCCTCGCCTTCCCGCTGACGTTCCTGTTCGTCAACGGGGTGACCATCGTCGTCGGCGTGGCCGTCATGCTGGTGCAGGACTGGGTGCTGGGGCTGGTGATCCTCGGGCCCGCCGTGCCGGTGATCGCCACCTGCGCGGTCTTCGAGAAGCGGTACGCCGCCGTGGCGCGGCGGGCACAGGACCAGCTCGGCGATCTGACGACGGTGGTCGAGGAGAGCGTGCTCGGCATCCGGATCGTCAAGGGGTTCGGGCGGCACCGCAGCCAGGCGCGGGCGTTCGGGGAGCTGTCGCGGACGCTGCGCGGCACCGAGCTGGGCAAGGCACGGCTGCTGGCGGCGATCTGGGCGGTCGTCGTCACGCTGCCGGAGCTCGCGATCGCGGCGGCCCTGGTGGTCGGTGCCGTGCGGGTGGCCGACGGGCACCTGTCGGCGGGCACGCTGGTGGCGTTCCTGTCGACGGCGCTGGCGCTGCGGTGGCCGGTGGAGTCCATCGGCTTCCTGCTGGCGATGGGCCAGGAGGCGGCGGCGGCGACGCAGCGGTACTTCGAGGTGATGGACGCCGAGCCGGAGCCGGAGCCGTCGCGGGCGGCGGACGGCCGGCCGGCCGTTCCCACCGGTGACCGCGGCCTGCGCTTCGAGAACGTCACCTTCCGCTACCCCGACGCCCCGCCCGGCTCCCCGCCCGTCCTGGACCGCGTCGACCTGCACATCCGCCCCGGCGAGTCCCTGGCCCTGGTCGGGGCGACGGGCAGCGGCAAGACGACGCTGACCGCGCTGGTCCCCCGGCTGTACGAGGTGACCGGGGGCCGGATCACGCTGGACGGCGTGGACATCGCCTCGATGCCCCGTGCGCAGTTGCGCGCCAAGGTCGCCGTCGCCTTCGAGGAGCCGACGCTGTTCTCGGCGAGCGTCGGCGAGAACGTCCTGATGGGCGCCGGGGACGGCGCGGGGCGGGCGGAGCTGGAGCGGGCGCTGGCGGTGGCGCAGGCCGGCTTCGTGCACGCCCTGCCGCAGGGCGTCGACACCCAGGTCGGCGAGCAGGGCCTGAGCCTGTCCGGCGGGCAGCGGCAGCGGCTGGCGCTGGCCCGGGCCGTCGTCGGCGAGCCGCGTTTCCTGGTGCTGGACGATCCGCTGTCCGCGCTGGACGTGCACACGGAGGCCGCCGTGGAGGCCGCCCTGCGGCGGGTGCTCGCCGGCGCCACCGCGCTGATCGTGGCGCACCGTCCGTCCACGGTCCTGCTCGCCGACCGGGTCGCCCTGCTCCGCGGCGGACGCGTCACGGCCGTGGGCACGCACCGGGAACTGCTGCGCACCGACGCCGAGTACGCCTACCTGATGTCGGGCGCCGGGGAACCGGAACAGGAGGACGGCCCGCGATGACGGCTCCCCCGACGTCCACCCCCGCCGCGCCCGCGCCCGGCGGCGGACCCGGCGGCCCCCGCCCCGACGAGGCCGGCGACCCCTTCGACCGGGACGTCCTGCCCACCCCGCCGGGCGCGACCGCCGCGCTCCTGCGTTCGCTGCTGGCGCCGATGAGGGCCCGCGTCGCCGTCACCGCCCTCCTGCTGCTGCTCCAGCAGGCGGTGGTGCAGGCGGGCCCGCTGCTGGTGGCGTACGCCATCGACCGCGCCGTACCGGCCCTCACCGGCGGCGACCGGGGGCCGCTGGTCGCGGTGGGCGCGGGCTACCTGCTGTGCGCGCTGGGCGCCGGGGCGCTGCAGTACGCGTTCATCGCCGCCTCCGCCCGCGTCAACCAGGACGTGTTGCTGGACCTGCGCGGCCGTATCTTCCGCCACGCGCAGGCGCTCGGCGTCGACTTCCACGAGCGGTACACCTCCGGCCGGCTCATCTCCCGCGCCACCACGGACGTGGAGGCGCTGCGCCAGTTGCTCGACGAGGGGCTCCAGGAGCTGGTGACGGTGGTCCTGTCCTTCGCGTACATCACGGCGCTGCTGCTCTGGCTGGACCTGGGGCTCGGGGCCGTGGCGGCGGCGTCCTTCGCTCCGCTGTACGGGCTGGTCCGGGCGTACCGGCGGCGGGCGCGGGAGGCGTACGGGCGCAAGTCCACGGCGACGGCCGCCGTGATCGTGAGGTTCGTGGAGACGATGAACGGCATCCGGCCGGTGCGCGCCTTCGGCCGGGAGGCCGCCAACGACGCCGCCTTCGCCACCCTGAACCGGCGGCACGAGCGGGCCAACGGCGACGCGCTGCTGGAGATGGCCCGCTACGTCACCGGCTCCCGGCTGGTCGCCAACACGGCCGTCGCCGGGATCGTGCTGTGGGGCGCCCACCGGGTGGCGGACGGCTCGCTGGCCCTCGGGGTGCTGGCGGCGGCGGTGCTGTACCTGCGCCGCCTGTACGACCCCATCGACCGGCTGGGCATGTTCCTGAACTCCTACCAGTCGGCGGCGGCCTCGCTGGAGAAGATCGCGGGCCTGCTGGCGCAGACGCCCACCGTGCCGGAGCCGGCGGTGCCCAGGCAGCTGCCGCCGCGGGTGTCGCGGGACCCCGGCCGCGAGGTCGTCTTCGACTCGGTGCGCTTCGCCTACCGCACCGGCGGCGAGGTGCTGCCCCGCTTCGGCCTGACGATCCCCGCCGGGCAGACCGTCGCCGTCGTCGGTTCCACCGGCGCGGGCAAGTCGACGCTGGCCAAGCTGCTCGCCCGGTTCCACGACCCCACCGAGGGGCGGGTGCTGCTGGACGGCGTGGACCTGCGCGACCTGCCCCTGGCCGAGCTGCGGCGCGGGGTGGTGATGGTGACGCAGGAGGCGTTCCTGTTCTCCGGCACGGTCGCCGAGAACATCGCGATCGGCCGTCCGGACGCCTCCCGGGAGGAGATCGAGCGGGCCGCGAAGGCGATCGGCGCCCACGACTTCATCAGCGCGCTGCCCGAGGGCTACGACACCGACGTCCGCAAGCGGGGCGGCCGGATCTCCGCCGGACAGCGGCAACTGGTGGCTTTCGCACGGGCGTTGCTGGCCGATCCGGCGGTGCTGATCCTGGACGAGGCGACCAGTTCGCTGGACGTCCCGGGCGAACGGGCGGTGCAGCGGGCGATGGCGACGGTGCTGGAGGGGCGTACGGCGGTGGTGATCGCGCACCGGCTGTCGACCGTGGAGATCGCCGACCGGGTGCTGGTGATGGAGCACGGCCGAATCGTCGAGGACGGCACCCCCGCCGAACTGATCGCCGGAGCCGGCCGGTTCGCGGACCTGCACCGGGCATGGCGGGAGAGCCTGGCGTGAAGGGCCCCGGGGGCGCGTCGGAGCGGGCGGCACCACTCGCCGGGTCGGGCGACCCGGCGGACCGGGCCTCCACCGACGCGTGCCGGGTCCGGTCCACCGCGTCGCCCACGACAGCCCTGATCATCGGCGGCAGCGGCTTCCTGGGAGCCGAGCTGGTCCGGCAGGCGAGGTCGGCCGGGCACGCCACGGCCGCGACGTACGCGACGGCTCCCGGCGACGCCTCCCGGGCCGCGTGGTACGCCCTTGATCTGCGGGACGCGCGACGCCTGGACGACGTCATGGCGGAGGTGCGCCCGCAGCTCGTCGTCAACGCGTCGAGCGGCAAGGCCGACTGGGCGGTCACGGCGGAGGGGCCCGCCCGGATCGCGAGGGCCGCGGCGAGGTACGGCAGCCGCTTGGTGCACGTGTCCAGTGACGCCGTGTTCTCCGGTGCCCGGACGCACTACGACGAGTCCAGCCCGCCCGCCCCCGTCACCCCATACGGAGCGGCGAAGGCGGCGGCGGAAACGGCGGTCCTCGCCGTGCACCCGGGAGCGATCGTCGCCCGCACCTCGCTGATCATCGGCCATGGGCGTTCCGTACACGAGCACCTCGTGCGCGAACTCGCCACCGGCCGCCGGGACGGCGTCCTGTTCACCGATGACATCCGCTGCCCGGTGCACGTCACGGACCTGGCCGCCGCTCTTCTGGAACTGGCATCGGGCGATGCGGCCGGCATCCACCATCTCGCAGGGCCCGATGCGTTGAGCCGCCACGAGTTCGGCGTCCTCATCGCAAGGCGTGACGGTCTCGACGCCTCTCGACTGCCCACGGGTCTGCGCGCCGACAGCTCGCTTCCAGGAGCCCTCGACGTGCGTCTCGACAGTCGGGCGACCCAGCGGAAACTGCGCACGAGGCTGCGCGGGGCCCGGCAGTTCTGCCGCATCCCGGTCGCCCGGCGTGCCGACCCGTGAGCGACCGGAGGCGACGAGCGGCGTCCTGTGCCGCTGAACCCCGAGCGTGTGCCCTCCGCGTTCGAGCGGTGCGGCTCGCTGAGGTCCGTGGCGGAGGGTGTCGAGAACCTGCCGCCGGCCGTGCGGGGTCGGACCGGCCGAGCGGCTCGGCTGAGGGACGGCGAGGGGTCCGGTGCGCCCGCAGGCCCTCCGGCCACCGCCGTTGACGACCAAGACCCTGCCCTACGGGGTGGGGCGGACGAGCCGCTGGTAACGGCACGGAGCGGTGGCGGGACCGGGGAAGCCCAGGTGGCCGGGGGGAAGTGATCTCGGCCAGAAGGCCGTCGGCGTGGCCGTGCCCGGAGACGCGGGCGGACGGGCGAGGAGCGACAACGGGCCGGGCCAGGGCAACGAATCCGTATAACGAACATGAACTCCCGGACAACGAACGATTTCCAGCCAACTTACTGACGCGCTCCTGACAAGCGCCTCGATTTCCTGCCACTCTTCCCACGGCCGTTCCACAGCAACCCCACAGCCCCGCCCCACCGCTGTGCCGCGGCCGGAGTCCACGAGCACGTTCTGCGTACCGCCCCCGTTCCGCCCGGCCGGCCCGCCCGCCGTCCGGTCTCCCCTGGCCGCGTGATCCGCGGCCGCGCAGAAGGAGTCAGTGTTGAGCAGGTCCTCCCACAGACGCGCCCCCCACACCATGCCCCGCCGCAGGACGGCCCGCCGCGGCGCGGCCCTCGCCCTCGCCGGGGTCGCCGCCCTGATCGCCACCGCCCTCCAGTCGGGCGCCGCCACCGCCGCCCCGCCGGCCCCCCAGGCGGCCCCGGGCGCGGAGCCGGTCCGCCTCACCTCCGCCCAGCGCGCCGAACTCCTGCGCGAGGCCGACGCGGCCACCGCGGACACCGCGAAGACCCTGGGCCTGGGTGCCAAGGAGAAGCTGGTCGTCCGCGACGTGATCAAGGACCGCGACGGCACCGTGCACACGCGCTACGAGCGGACGTACGACGGACTGCCGGTCCTCGGCGGCGACCTGGTCGTCGAGACGTCCCCCTCCGGTGCCACCGAGAGCGTGGCCAAGGCGACCCGGGCCAAGGTCGCGGTGGCGTCCGCCAAGCCCGCGGTCGCCGCCGCGCAGGCCGAGCGGCAGGCGCTCGGCGCGGCGAAGGCGCAGGCCGAGAGCCCGGACGTCACCCGGGCGCCGCGCACGGTGGTCTGGGCCGCGAGCGGCAGCCCGGTCCTCGCCTACGAGACGGTCGTCGGCGGCCTCCAGCACGACGGCACCCCGAACGAACTGCACGTGATCACCGACGCGAACACCGGCGAGAAGCTGTACGAGTGGCAGGCGATCCAGAACGGCACCGGCCACACCGTCTACAGCGGCACCGTCCCCCTGACCACCACGCGGTCGGGATCGTCGTACACCCTCACCGACGGGGCGCGCGGCAACCACCGCACGTACAACCTCAACCGCCGCACCTCCGGCACCGGCACCCTGTTCTCGGGCGCCGACGACGTCTGGGGCGACGGCAGCCCGTCCAACCTGGAGTCGGCCGCCGCCGACGCGCACTACGGTGCCGCGCTGACCTGGGACTACTACAAGAACGTGCACGGCCGCAACGGCATCCGCGGCGACGGCACGGGCGCCTACTCGCGGGTCCACTACGGCAACAACTACGTCAACGCGTTCTGGTCGGACAGCTGCTTCTGCATGACGTACGGCGACGGCTCGGGCAACGCCAACCCGCTCACGTCGATCGACGTGGCCGCGCACGAGATGACGCACGGCCTGACCTCGAACACGGCGCGGCTCGTCTACAGCGGCGAGTCCGGCGGCCTGAACGAGGCGACCAGCGACATCTTCGGCACCACCGTCGAGTTCTACGCCAACAACTCCTCCGACGTCGGCGACTACCTCATCGGCGAGGAGATCGACCTCAACGGCGACGGCACGCCGCTGCGCCACATGGACAAGCCCAGCAAGGACGGGGCGTCCAAGGACAGCTGGTACTCGGGCATCGGCTCGATCGACGTGCACCACTCCTCCGGCCCGGCCAACCACTTCTTCTACCTGCTGAGCGAGGGCAGCGGCACCAAGACGATCAACGGGGTCACGTACAACTCGCCGACCTCGGACGGCCTGCCGGTCACCGGCATCGGCCGCGCCAAGGCCGAGAAGATCTGGTTCCGGGCCCTGACCACCAAGTTCACCTCCACCACGAACTACGCGGGTGCCCGCACCGGCACCCTCGCGGCGGCCGGTGAGCTGTACGGCACGTCCAGCGCCGAGTACAAGGCGGTGCAGAACGCCTGGGCCGCCGTCAACGTCGGCGCGCGCGCGAGCGGCTGAGGCGGAACGGCGCCCCCCTCACGGGCCGCGCCGTCCGAGACCAGGGCGCCCTCCCGGTGGTTCGACTCCCCGGGACGGCGCCCTCCCGCGTCCCCGGACGCGGCCCCGCCGCGAACACGGCGGCGTCCCGCGGGACACCGCCCTACCCTTGGTGCCCATGTCCTTCACCTACGACGACGTCGGCGCCACCCGCGAGCAGGGCCACTGCCCGCCGGGCTTCCACCCCCTGCACGTCCGCACCCGCCTCGGGGAGGGCGAGCCGGTCTTCCGGCGGGCGGCCGAGGCGGTCCTGACCTGGCGGATGCACCGGGCCCTGGGCGTCGGCATCGACGCGAGCGCGGAGCGGGCCGCGCCCGGCGTCGACGTGACCGTCACCCTCGCCGGAATGATCAAGGCGCCCTGCCGGGTGGTCTGGACGGTGGAGGAACACCGCCGGGCGGGCTGGGCGTACGGCACCCTGCCCGGCCACCCCGAGTGCGGAGAGGAGGCGTTCGTGGTGGACCGGACGGGGGACGGCACCGTCTGGCTGACCGTCGCCGCCTTCAGTCGCCCGGCCAAGTGGTACTCCCGGGCGGGCGGGGTGGCGACCCGCGGCCTGCAGCACGCGTACGCCCGTCGCTGCGGAGCCGTGCTGAAGCGGCTCAGCGGCGGGGAAGCGCAGGAGTGACGCTCACCGCATCAGCACCCCCGCCGCCTCCACCACCTCCTCCGGCGGCACCGCGACCAGTCCGAGTTCGGCGCCCGACGCCAGCAGCCGGTGGGCGGGCAGGACACGGACGGTGTAGCCGAAGGGGCCGGTACGGTCCAGGGCGAGCGGTCCCTCGTACAGCAGACGGCCCTCGGTGTCCGGTCCGCCCACCGGTTTCAGCGGCACGGCCGTGGCGTCGGTGATGCGGTCGTCGGAGTCGACCCGGCCGGAGACCGCCTGGACCTCCACGTCGTCCGGGCCGAGGTCGCCGAGGCCGACCCGCACCCGCAGGCCGAGCGTCGAGCCCAGTTCGGCGGAGGCGGTGGCGGCGGACGTCTCCACGTGGTCGACCCGCACCCCGGGCCAGGCCGCGCGCACCCGGGCCTTCCACCGGGCCAGCGAGTGCGCGGCGTCGGGGTCCGTCGCCCGGTGGGCCTCGGCGGCCGGGGCGTAGAGGCGCTCGACGTACTCGCGGACCATGCGGCCGGCCAGCACCTTGGGACCGAGCAGGCTCAGGGTCTGGCGGACCATCTCGATCCACCGGTCGGGCAGCCCGCTGCGGCCCCGCTCGTAGAAACGCGGGGTGATCCGTTGTTCCAGCAGGTCGTAGAGGGCGGCGGCCTCCACGGCGTCGCGCCGGTCCGGGTCGGTGCCCGCGCCGTCGGCGGTGGGGATCGCCCAGCCGAAGTCGGGCCGGAACCACTCGTCCCACCAGCCGTCCCGCACGGACAGGTTGAGGCAGCCGTTGAGCGCCGCCTTCATGCCGGAGGTGCCGCACGCCTCCAGGGGGCGCAGCGGGTTGTTCAGCCAGACGTCGCAGCCCGGGTAGAGCTTCTGCGCCATCGCCATGCCGTAGTCGGGCAGGAACACGATCCGGTGGCGCACGCGCGGGTCGTCGGCGAACCGCACCAGTTCCTGGATGAGCCGCTTTCCGCCGTCGTCGGCCGGGTGCGCCTTGCCCGCGACCACGATCTGCACCGGCCGCTCGGGGTGCAGCAGCAGCTCCGTGAGCCGGTCGCGGTCCTGGAGCATCAGCGTCAGCCGCTTGTACGACGGGACGCGCCGCGCGAACCCGATGGTGAGGACGTCCGGGTCGAGGACGCCGTCGATCCAGCCCAGCTCGGCCGTCCCGGCGCCGCGCTGCCGCCAGGAGGCCCGCAGCCGCGCCCGCACCTCCGTCACGAGCTGCTCGCGCAGGGTGCGGCGCAGCTCCCAGATGTCCTGGTCGGGGATGCCGGCGACGGCGTCCCAGCGGTCGTCCGAACCGCCGACGGCGAGTGTGTCCTCGGTGCGCTGCGCGCCGATCTGCCGGGCGCCGAGCCGGAACACCTCCGGGGCGACCCAGGTGGGGGCGTGCACCCCGTTGGTGACGGAGGTGATCGGCACCTCGTCGGGGTCGAAGCCGGGCCACAGGCCGCGGAACATCTCCCGGCTGACGTGGCCGTGCAGCAGGGAGACGCCGTTGGCGCGCTGGGCCAGGCGCAGGCCCATCACCGCCATGTTGAACAGGTTGGGCTCGCCGCCGGGGTAGGTCTCCATGCCGAGGCGCAGGACGTGTTCGACGTCGATGCCCGGCAGTTCGGCGCCGGGTCCGAAGTGGCGGGCGACCAGTTCGCGGTCGAAGCGGTCGATGCCGGCCGGGACGGGGGTGTGGGTGGTGAAGACGGTACCGGCCCGCACCGACTCCAGCGCGGAGTCGAACTCCAGTCCGTCGGCGCACAGTTCGGCGATGCGTTCCAGGCCGAGGAACCCGGCGTGCCCCTCGTTGGTGTGGAACACCTCCGGCTCGGGGTGGCCGGTGAGCCGGCAGTACGCGCGCACCGCCCGGACCCCTCCTATGCCGAGCAGCATCTCCTGGAGCAACCGGTGCTCGCTGCCGCCGCCGTAGAGCCGGTCGGTCACCCCGCGTTCGCCGAGGTCGTTCTCCTCCACGTCGGAGTCGAGCAGCAGCAGCGGGACCCGGCCGACCCGGGCCAGCCAGAGGCGGGCGCACAGCTGCCGCCCGGCGGGCAGGGCGAGGCGCACCCGGACGGGGGTGCCGTCGGCCTCCTCCAGCAGGGTCAGGGGGAGCTCGTTGGGGTCGAGGACCGGGTAGTGCTCCTGCTGCCAGCCGTCGCGGGAGAGGGTCTGGCGGAAGTAGCCGTGCCGGTAGAGCAGGCCGACCCCGATGAGCGGCACCCCGAGGTCGCTGGCCGCCTTCAGGTGGTCGCCCGCCAGGATGCCGAGGCCGCCGGAGTACTGCGGCAGGGCGGCGGTGATGCCGAACTCGGGTGAGAAGTAGGCGACGGCGGCGGGGAGCCGGGTGCCCGCCCGTGTCTGCGCCTGGTACCAGCGGCTGCCGGTCAGGTAGTCGTCGAGGTCGTCGACGGCGGCGGTGAGGCGGCGCAGGAAGCGGCGGTCGCCCGCCAGTTCGGCCAGGCGGGCGGGGTCGACGGTGCCGAGCAGCCGTACCGGGTCACCGCCCGAGGCGGCCCAGCACTCGGGGTCGACGGACTGGAACAGTTCGCGGGTCTCCGTGTGCCAGGACCAGCGCAGGTTGCGGGCCAGGTCGCTGAGGGGCCGCAGGGGGTCGGGGAGGACGGGACGGACGGTCAGTCGGCGGATCGCCTTCACATTCCACCTCAACGCGGTCGCTCGATGGGACGGGTGGGCGTCACCTCGTCCCTGCGACGGTACCGGCGGCGGTACGGCTCCCGCCGGGTGGTTCGCCCCTGAGCACTTGTTCGGCCTGAATCACCCGGTCGCCGGATCTTCCCCGACCCGTTCCGAACTCACCTGACCAATTTCGGTCATGTTCGGCCCGTTCCACTCCCGCACAGTCCACTCCGGTCCCGCCCGGCCGGAAACCACCGCATCCCTTCCCCCCTCACACACCCGATATGGCCGATTCCGCCTTCCCAGGCCTCCTTGTGGCGCTCCGCCCCGCACGAGAGGCTGCCCGGAGGCGTACCCCCGCGCCGCCCCCCAGGGGCCCGGCGCGAAGGCCGTACGCCGTGTCGAGGAGGGGACAGCACACCATGGCACGGACGCGAACAGCGCGTCTGCGCCGGGCGGGGGGCCTGGTCGCGGTGGCCTGTGCCGCGGCCCTTTCGGCCGTCACCCCGCCCGCGCAGGCCGCGCCCCAGGGGCGGATACTCGGCGCCGGCGCGCCCGGCTCCGTGAGCGGGAGCTACCTGGTGACGCTCAAGGGGGGAACGGAGGCCGCGTCGGCGGCCGGAAAGAGCCTCGCCCGGACGTACGGGGTGAGAATCAGCCACATCTACGGCACGGTCCTGAACGGCTTCGCCGTCCGGGCCACGAAGAGACAGGCCGGGCGCCTGGCCGCCGACGCCCGGGTCGCCTCGGTCGTCCAGGACACCCGCGTGGTGGTCGACCGCCCCCGGCGGGACCCGCCGCCCTGGAACCTGGACCGCGTCGACCAGCGGAACCCGCCGCTGGACCGGAGCCACACCCGGCCGGAGGCCGCGGGCAGGGGCGTGACGGTGTACGTGATCGACACCGGGATCCGCGTCACGCACCGGGACTTCGGCGGCCGGGCGAGCCACGGCTGGGACTTCGTGCAGGGCGACCGGACCGCCCAGGACGGCAACGGACACGGCACGCACGTCGCCGCGACCGCCGTCGGGACGGCGTACGGCGTCGCCAAGCGGGCGAAGGTCGTGGGCGTGCGGGTGCTCGACGACGACGGCGCCGGGACCACGGCCCGGGCCATCGCCGGAATCGACTGGGTGACCAGGCACGCCAGGAAACCGGCGGTCGCCAACCTCAGCCTGGGCGGTCCCCGCAACCCGCAGCTCGACGCCGCGGTCCGCGCCTCCATCGCCTCCGGCGTCACCTACACGGTCGCGGCGGGCAACGAGGGCCGGCCGGCCTCCCTGTACTCCCCCGCGGGCGTACGCCGGGCGATCACGGTCGGCGCGACCGACCGGCGGGACACCCGGGCGGCCTTCTCCAACTACGGTTCCTCGCTGGACCTGTTCGCCCCGGGCGTGTCGGTCACCTCGGCGTCCCACACCGGTGACACCCGGCGGGTGACCTGGTCGGGCACGTCGATGGCGGCACCGCACGCGGCGGGCGCCGCCGCGCTCCACCTGTCCGGTCACCCGCGGGCCACACCGGCGCAGGTGGCGAAGGCGCTGACCGACGGGGCGGCCGCCGGCAAGGTGTCGGACCCGGGCCCCGGCTCGCCGAACAGGCTGCTGCAGGTGCCGCGTTCGTGACCCCGCGCACGGCACACCGGCCCCGTCCGCTCCCGGACGGGGCCGCACGCGTACCGGGCAAGTGCCGGGCCGCCGTGCCCCCTTCCCGTGCGGTGCCCGCCTTCCGGCCCCCGCCCCCGGGGGCCGCGCAAGCTGGCCGGACTCGTACGCAGGTATACGCGCGAGTAGTTAACAAAGCGCCGGATTGCCCACCCGAAGAGTGTGGGAAGGCTCCTGCGGTACACCCCTCAGGCAGATCCCGCAGGACCCACCTCCCCACAGTCATCCGCCCACCCCTCGTTGACGCGGACAGGAGCGGTCATGCCCGCCAGGCACCACTCGTCGGCACCCCCGACGCCCAGCACCGAAGCAGTCCCCGCACGCCCGGCCGGCACCCCCCGGCCGGCCCCCGGACCGGACCCGGCCGGTGAGACCACCGCCGTCGGGCGCATTCCCGTCCTCGACGTCCGTCCGATCGTCCAGCACGGACGCCGGCCCGCCAAGGCGGTGACCGGCGAGACGTTCGAGATATCGGCCACCGTGTTCCGGGAGGGGCACGACGCGGTCGCCGCCAACGTCGTACTGAAAGACCCCGAGGGCCGCCCCGGGCCGTGGACGCCGATGCGCGAGCTGGCGCCCGGCACCGACCGCTGGGGAGCCACCGTCACCGCCGGGGCACCGGGCCTGTGGACGTACGCCGTCGAGGCGTGGAGCGACCCGGTCACCACCTGGCGCCACCAGGCGCGCATCAAGGTGTCGGCCGGGATCGACACGGACCTCGTCCTGGAGGAGGGCGCCCGGCTGTACGAGCGGGCCGCCGCGGGCGTGCCGGGCGGTGAGGACCGGCGGGAGATCCTCGCCGCGGCCCGCGCCCTGCGGGACGCCTCCCGCCCGGCCGCGTCGCGTCTGGCGGCGGCGTTGACGCCGGGGGTGGACGCGGTGCTGGCCCGGCACCCTTTGCGGGAGCTGGTGACCTCCTGCGAGCCGCTGCCGCTGCTGGTGGAGCGCGAGCGTGCCCTGTACGGCGCCTGGTACGAGTTCTTCCCGCGCTCCGAGGGCACCCCCGAACAGCCCCACGGCACCTTCCGCACCGCCGCCCGCCGCCTGCCCGCGATCGCCGCGATGGGCTTCGACGTGGTCTACCTCCCGCCCGTCCACCCCATCGGCACCACCCACCGCAAGGGCCGCAACAACACCCTGACGGCCGGCCCCGACGACGTCGGCGTCCCCTGGGCCATCGGCTCCCCCGAGGGCGGCCACGACGCCGTCCACCCCGCCCTGGGCACCATCGAGGACTTCGACCGCTTCGTGGCCCGCGCCCGCGAACTGGACCTGGAGATCGCCCTCGACTTCGCCCTGCAGTGCTCCCCCGACCACCCCTGGGTCGACAAGCACCCCCAGTGGTTCCACCACCGCCCCGACGGCACCATCGCCCACGCCGAGAACCCGCCCAAGAAGTACCAGGACATCTACCCCATCGCCTTCGACGCCGACATGGACGGCCTGGTCGCCGAGACCTGCCGCATCCTGCGGTTCTGGATGGGCCACGGCGTGCGGATCTTCCGCGTGGACAACCCCCACACCAAGCCGGTCGTCTTCTGGGAACGCGTCATCGGCGCCGTCAACCGCACCGACCCCGACGTGATCTTCCTGGCCGAGGCCTTCACCCGCCCGGCCATGATGCACACCCTGGCCCAGATCGGCTTCCAGCAGTCCTACACCTACTTCACCTGGCGCACCACCAAGGGGGAACTGACCGACTACCTCACCGAACTCACCGGCGAGGCCGCCGCGTACATGCGGCCCAACTTCTTCGCCAACACCCCCGACATCCTCCACGCCTACCTCCAGCACGGCGGCCGCCCCGCCTTCGAGGTCCGCGCCGTCCTGGCCGCCACCCTCTCCCCCTCCTGGGGCATCTACAGCGGCTACGAACTGTGCGAGAACACCCCCCTGCGCGAGGGCGGCGAGGAATACCTCGACTCGGAGAAGTACCAGCTCAAACCCCGCGACTGGGACACCGCCGAACGCGAGGGCCGCACCATCACCCCCCTCATCACCCGCCTCAACACCATCCGGCGCACCAGCCCTGCCCTTCGGCAACTGCGCGATCTGCACTTCCACCACGCCGACAAGGACGAGGTGATCGCGTATTCGAAGCGGAAGGGATCGAACACGGTTCTGGTGGTCGTCAACCTCGACCCCCACCACACCCAGGAGGCCACGGTCTCGTTGGACATGCCGCAACTCGGCCTGGAATGGCACGAGTCGGTGCCGGTGCGCGACGAGCTCACCGGCGAGACCTACCACTGGGGCAGGACCAACTACGTGCGCCTCGAACCCGGGCGGGCCCCGGCGCACGTCTTCACGGTCCTGCGACCGTCCACCCCGCACACCGGAGGGTCACCCACCACATGATCGTCAACGAGCCCGTTCCGGACACCTTCGAGGACACCCCGGCCAAGGACCGCGACCCGCAGTGGTTCAAGCGCGCCGTGTTCTACGAGGTCCTCGTCCGCTCCTTCCAGGACAGCGACGGCGACGGCGTCGGCGACCTCAAGGGCCTGACCGCCAAGCTCGACTACCTCCAATGGCTCGGCGTCGACTGCCTGTGGCTGCCGCCCTTCTTCAAGTCCCCCCTGCGCGACGGCGGGTACGACGTCTCCGACTACACCGCCGTCCTGCCCGAGTTCGGCGACCTCGCCGACTTCGTGGAGTTCGTGGACGCCGCCCACCAGCGCGGCATGCGCGTGATCATCGACTTCGTCATGAACCACACCAGCGACCAGCACCCGTGGTTCCAGGAGTCCCGCAAGGACCCCGACGGCCCCTACGGCGACTACTACGTCTGGGCCGACGACGACAAGCAGTACCAGGACGCCCGGATCATCTTCGTCGACACCGAGGCGTCGAACTGGACGTACGACCCGGTCCGCAAGCAGTACTACTGGCACCGGTTCTTCTCCCACCAGCCGGACCTGAACTACGAGAACCCGGCCGTGCAGGAGGAGATGATCTCGGCCCTGAAGTTCTGGCTGGACCTGGGCATCGACGGGTTCCGGCTGGACGCGGTGCCGTACCTGTACCAGCAGGAGGGCACCAACTGCGAAAACCTTCCGGCGACCCACGCCTTCCTCAAGCGGGTGCGCAAGGAGATCGACGCGCTGTACCCCGACAAGGTGCTGCTGGCGGAGGCCAACCAGTGGCCGGAGGACGTCGTCGACTACTTCGGCGACTTCACCTCGGGCGGCGACGAGTGCCACATGGCGTTCCACTTCCCGGTCATGCCGCGCATCTTCATGGCGGTGCGCCGCGAGTCCCGCTACCCGGTCTCGGAGATCCTCGCCAAGACCCCGGCCATCCCCTCGGGCTGCCAGTGGGGCATCTTCCTGCGCAACCACGACGAGCTGACCCTGGAGATGGTCACCGACGAGGAGCGCGACTACATGTGGGCCGAGTACGCCAAGGACCCCCGCATGCGCGCCAACATCGGCATCCGCCGCCGCCTCGCGCCCCTGCTCGACAACGACCGCCACACGATCGAGCTGTTCTCCGCCCTGCTGCTGTCCCTGCCGGGCTCGCCGATCATCTACTACGGCGACGAGATCGGCATGGGCGACAACATCTGGCTCGGCGACCGCGACGCGGTGCGCACCCCGATGCAGTGGACCCCGGACCGCAACGCCGGCTTCTCCACCTGCGACCCCGGCCGCCTCACCCTGCCGACGATCATGGACCCGGTCTACGGCTACCAGGTGACCAACGTCGAGGCGTCCATGGCCTCGCCGTCCTCGCTCCTGCACTGGACCCGCCGCATGATCGAGATCCGCAAGCAGAACCCGGCCTTCGGTCTGGGCACCTACACCGAACTGCCGTCCTCCAACCCCGCGGTGCTCGCCTTCCTGCGGGAGTACGAGGACGACCTGGTCCTGTGCGTGAACAACTTCTCCCGTTTCGCCCAGCCCACCGAGCTCGACCTGAGCGCCTTCCAGGGACGGCATCCGGTCGAGTTGTTCGGCGGGGTCCGCTTCCCCGCCATCGGTGAACTGCCGTACCTGCTCACCCTCGCGGGCCACGGCTTCTACTGGTTCCGGCTGCGCAAGGAGGCCGTGTAGCGCCCGGTGGCGCCGGACCGCCACCGGACCGGCTCGATCGGGCCGGTCCGGTCCCCAGGCTCCCGGGCGGGGCGGTTTCCCCCGCGCCGTCCGGGGCACGCATCAGTGACACCCCGACCACCCCCGGGGAAAGGACACGACGCCATGTCGGAAGCCGCCACCCCTCTCGGCACCGCTTCACCCGGCCTCCTCGCGTCACTGGACCCCCTGCTGCGGGAGTGGCTGCCGCGGCAGCGGTGGTTCGCGGGCAAGGGGCGCCCGGTCACCGGGTTCTCGCCGGTCGCCGCCACCGAGCTGCTCCCCGCCGACGCCAGGTTCGGTCTGTACCACCTGATCGTGCGCGTCCATCAGCCACTCGTACCGGCCCCGGGCGCCCCGGCGCATCCGGGCGACTGCTACCAGCTGCTCGTGGGCGTGCGCGAGGCGCTGCCGCCCCGGCTGGCTCCCGCGCTGATCGGCCACGTCACCCAGGGCCCGCTGGCCGGGCACACGGTCTACGACGCCCTGTACGACGCCCGCCCCGCCGAGGTGCTCCTGGAGGCGCTGCGCACCCGGGACCGCATCGGCCCGCTCCGTTTCGAGCGGGACCGGCGCCAGGAGATACGGTCCGGCCTGGTCCCGCGCCTGGTGACCGCCGAGCAGTCCAACTCGTCGGTCGTGTACGGAGATACGTTCATCCTCAAGTTGCTGCGCCGGATCGTGCCCGGTGACAACCCCGATCTGGAGTTGCCGCTGGTGCTGGCCCGCGAGGGCTGCCCGCGGGTGCCGGCGCCCACGGCGTGGATGGCGGCGCACCTGGACGGCCGGCCGTGGGTCCTCGGCGTCCTCCAGCCCTACGTGCAGGGCGCCGCCGACGGCTGGGAGCTTGCGCTGCGCGAGCTGGCCAAGGGGGAGGACTTCACGGCCGAGGCGCGGGCGCTGGGGCGGGCCACCGCCGAGGTGCACACCGCGCTGGCCCGGGCGCTGCCGACCGTCACCCTCGGCCACAGCGCCCTGGAACAGCTCGTCGGCGGCATGCTCGCGCGGCTGGAGGAGGCCGTGCGCGCGGTGCCGGCGCTGCGGCCGTGCGCGCCCGGGCTGCGCTCGGCGTTCACCGCCCTCGGCGACCTGGCCGCCGAGGGCCGCACCTGGACCGCGCAGCGGGTCCACGGTGACCTGCACCTGGGCCAGTGCCTGCGCTCCCCTGACGGGGAGTGGTCCCTGATCGACTTCGAGGGCGAACCGGCCAGGCCGCTCGCCGAGCGGCGGATGCCGCAGCCGCCGGTGCGGGACATCGCCGGAATGCTCCGTTCCTTCGACTACGCGGCACACTCGGCCGGCGCCCCGGTGCCGGGGTGGGCCGAGGCCTGCCGGGCCGCGTACTGCACCGGGTACGCGGAGGTCGCCGGCCGGGACCCGCGCACCGATCCCGTGCTGCTGCGTGCCTACGAGACGGACAAGGCGGTCTACGAGGTCGTCTACGAGGCACGGCACCGCCCCGGCTGGCTCCCGGTGCCCCTGTCGGCGGCGCACCGCCTGGCCGTCGCCGATCCCGCCCGATCCACCTGACCCGACCTTCGCCGAGGAGGCTCCGCCCGTGACCCCCCGTGACCCGTCCACCGGTTCGCATCCGAAGAAGACGGCCGAGGAAGCCGGCGCCGAGCAGCCGCCGGCCGCACGGCCGGCGCAGAAGAAGAGCGCCGCGAAGAAGACGGCGAAGACCGCGAAGGCAGTGAAGGCCGTGAAGGCCGCCAAGAACACGGAGACCGCGAAGAGCACGGAGAGTGCGCGGACCGCAGAGACCGCAGGGACCGCGAAGGGCGCGAGGACCGTGAAGGACACGGAGGGCGCGCGGAAGGCGGTGCTGCCCGGGCAGGCCGCGCAGAGGGCCGCCGGGAAGGCCGGGAAACCCGCGAGGAGGACCGCGGCGAAGAAGGCGGTCCCGGTCCAGAAGGCGGTTCCGGCCCGGAAGGCCGCCGCGCGGGGGGAGGGGGCCGCGGCCGCCCCGCGGCCGCCCGAGCCGGTGGCGGCCGCCGTCTCCCCCGCCCTGGACACGGGCGACCGGGAGCGGCTGCTCCACGGCACGCACCACGATCCGCACGCCGTCCTGGGCGCCCACCCGGTACCCGGCGGGATCGCCTTCCGCGCCTTCCGGCCGTACGCCCGGTCGGTGACCGTCGTCGCCGGCGACCTGCGGGCCGAGCTGCACGACGACGGGGACGGGTTCTTCTCGGGGCTGCTGCCCCTGTCCGGGGTTCCCGCCTACCGGCTCCTCGTCACCTACGCGGAGGCCGTCCAGGAGACCGAGGACGCCTACCGCTTCCTGCCCACCCTCGGCGACTTCGACCTGCACCTGATCGGCGAGGGGCGGCACGAGGAGCTGTGGCGGGTGCTGGGCGCGCACCCGATGACCCACCAGGGCGTGACCGGCACCCGTTTCGCGGTGTGGGCGCCGAACGCGCGCGGGGTGCGGGTGTGCGGCGGCTTCAACTTCTGGGACGGCACCGGCTTCCCGATGCGCTCCCTCGGCTCCTGCGGGGTGTGGGAGCTGTTCGTGCCCGGCGTGGGCGAGGGCGAGCTGTACAAGTTCGAGATCACGCGGCCGGACGGTTCGAAGACGCTGCGCGCCGATCCGCTGGCCCGCCGCACCGAGGTCCCGCCGGCCACCTCCTCCGTCGTCCACGCCTCGCACTACGAGTGGGGCGACGCGGAGTGGCTCGCCCGCCGCGCCGACCGCCCGGCGCACGAGGCGCCCCTGTCGGTGTACGAGGTCCACCTGCCGTCCTGGCGGCCTGGGCTGACCTATCGCCAGCTCGCCGAGGAGCTCCCCGCGTACGTCAGGGACCTCGGCTTCACCCACGTCGAGCTGATGCCGGTCGCCGAGCACCCCTTCGGCGGGTCGTGGGGCTACCAGGTCACCGGCTTCTACGCGCCCACGGCCCGCCTCGGCACCCCCGACGACTTCAAGTACCTGGTCGACTCCCTCCACCGGGCCGGCATCGGCGTGATCATGGACTGGGTGCCGGCCCACTTCCCGCGTGACGACTGGGCGCTGGCCGAGTTCGACGGCCGTCCGCTGTACGAGCACGAGGACCCGCTGCGCTCGGCGCACCCCGACTGGGGCACCCTGGAGTTCGACTTCGGCCGCCGCGAGGTGCGCAACTTCCTGGTCGCCAACGCCGTGTACTGGTGCGAGGAGTTCCACATCGACGGCCTGCGCGTGGACGCCGTCGCCTCGATGCTCTACCTGGACTACTCGCGCGAGCCCGGCCAGTGGAGGCCCAACGAGCACGGCGGCCGGGAGAACCTGGACGCGGTGGCCTTCCTCCAGGAGATGAACGCCACCGTCTACCGGCGGTGCCCCGGCGTGGTGACGATCGCGGAGGAGTCGACGGCCTGGGACGGCGTCACCCGCGCCACCCACCACCAGGGTCCCAGCGGTTTCGGCGGCCTCGGTTTCGGGCTGAAGTGGAACATGGGCTGGATGCACGACTCGCTCCAGTACATGAGCCACGAGCCGGTGCACCGCAAGTACCACCACCACGAGATGACCTTCTCGATGGTGTACGCCTACAGCGAGAACTACGTCCTGCCGATCTCCCACGACGAGGTCGTGCACGGCAAGCGGGCCCTGGTGTCCAAGATGCCGGGCGACTGGTGGCAGCAGCGGGCCAACCAGCGCGCCTACCTCGGCTTCATGTGGGCCCACCCCGGCAAGCAACTGCTGTTCATGGGACAGGAGTTCGCCCAGGGCTCCGAGTGGTCCGAGGCCCGCGGCCCCGACTGGTGGCTGCTGGACCCGGAGTACGGGGCCGAGGCCGACCACCGGGGCGTGCGGGACCTGGTGCGCGACCTCAACGCCGTCTACCGCGCCACCCCGGCGCTGTGGCAGCGGGACACGCACCCGTCCGGCTTCGCGTGGGTGGTCGGGGACGCCGCCGAGGACAACGTCTTCGCGTTCCTGCGCTTCGACGCGGAGGGCACACCGCTGCTGGCGGTGTCCAACTTCTCCCCCGTCGTCCGCCACGACTACCGCCTCGGCGTCCCCGACGACGTCCCCGCCTGGCACGAGGTCCTCAACACCGACGACACCCGCTACGGCGGCAGCGGCGTCACCCACCCCCACCCGGTCAAGCCGGAGCCCCAGGGGTGGCACGGCCGGCCGGCGAGCGTCCGGCTGACCCTGCCGCCCCTGGCGACGGTCTGGCTGCGCCCCGCCTGAGGTCCCGTCCCCGCGGCCGGGCGGGAACGTCCTCGGCTGAGCCGCCGTTCCCGGCCGGCCGCCCCACCGTCCGCGCGGCACGCCCGCCCGGGGCCCACGGCCGGCCCGGCCGGAAGCCGGGTCCCGGACGGGACCGCCGGGCCGGCCGGTCCGCCGCGGCACTATCCGGCCGCGTCGGCCAGTCCCTTCGGCAGCGGCCCGGTGTGCAGCACGCCGAGCCGCTGGGTGGCCCGGGTCAGCGCCACGTACAGGTCGCTGGTGCCGTAGCGGCCGGGTTCGACGACCAGGACGGAGTCGAACTCCAGTCCCTTGGACTGGCGGGGGTCGAGCAGGACGACGGTCCGCGTCAGGTCGGGCTCGGCGCCTGCCGTCACGCCGTCCAGGCGGGCCGCGAGCGCGCGGTGCAGCTCGCGCGGGGCGATGACGGCGAGGCGGCCCTCGTCCGGGGTGAGCTCGCCGACCGCCTCGGCCACGGCGGCCGGCAGGTCGCCGGTGGCGCGGATCCAGGGGCGTACGCCGGTGGAACGGACCGAGCTCGGCGGCTCGAAGCCGGGGTGCTCGGCGCGGACCACGGCCGCGGCCAGGTCCATGATCTCGGCGGGGGTGCGGTAGTTGACGCCGAGGCGGGTGTGCTCCCAGCGGTCCTCGACGTAGGGCCGGAGGATCTCCTCCCAGGAGCCGACGCCGGCCGCCTCCGCGGTCTGCGCCGGGTCACCGACCAGTGTCATCGAGCGGGTCGGGCAGCGGCGCATCAGCAGCCGCCAGGCCATCGGGGACAGCTCCTGCGCCTCGTCGACGATGATGTGCCCGAACGCCCAGGTGCGGTCGGCCGCGGCGCGCTCGGCGGCGCTGCGGTGGTCCTCCTCCTCCTGGCGTTCGGCGAACCGCTCCGCGTCGATGATGTCGTGCGCGGAGAGCACCTCGGCGGCCTCCGGGTCGCTCTCCTCCTTGTCCTCGAACTCGAAGGTCCGGGACGCGTACGACACGTCCAGCACGCCCTGCGCGTAGGCGATCCGCTCCCGGCGCTCGCGTTCGACGCGGGCGCGGGCCGTCCGGTCGTCCTCGCCGAGCAGTTCGGCGGCCTCGTCCAGCAGCGGTACGTCCGCCGTGGTCCAGGCGCGGGTGACCGGGCGGCGGATCGCGTCGGCGTCCTCCTCGGGGAGGAACGCCTCGGGCGCGGCGAGGAAGTCCGCGACGAGCCGCTGCGGGGTCAGGACGGGCCACAGCCGGTCGATGGCGGACCAGACCTCGGGGTTCTCGGCGAGTTCGTCGCGGATCTGGGTGATGTCGCTGGCGTCGAGCAGGCTGGTGCCGTCGTAGGGGTCGGTGCCGACGCGCTCGGCGTACAGCTCGGTGAGGGTGTTGAGGATGTGGCCCTCGAAGTGCTCGCGGGCCACGTTGTGCGGCAGCTTCGCGGCCCGGGTGCGCTCGCGGGCGACGTTCACCAGGCCGTCGTCGAGCATGAGGACCTCGCGGTCGTGCTCGATGGCGATGACCGGGTCGGGCAGCGCCTGCCGGCTGCGGACGACCTCGGCGAGCACGTCCGCCATGCCGGCGCGGCCCTTGACCGCCGCCGCCTCGGGCGTGTCCGCGGCCGTCGCCCTCACGCCGGGGAACAGCTCGCCGACGGTGGCGAGCAGGACGCCGGTCTCGCCGAGGGAGGGCAGCACCTCTCCGATGTAGCCGAGGAAGGCGGGGTTGGGGCCGACGATGAGGACGGCGCGCTTGGCGAGCAGCTCCCGGTGCTCGTAGAGCAGGTACGCCGCCCGGTGCAGGGCGACGGCCGTCTTGCCGGTGCCGGGGCCGCCCTCGACGACGAGCACGCCGCGGTGCGGGGCGCGGATGATGCGGTCCTGGTCGGCCTGGATGGTCCGCACGATGTCGCCCATGCGGCCGGTGCGCGCGGAGTTCAGCGCGGCGAGCAGCACGGCGTCGCCGGAGGGGTCCTCGTGGCCGGTGCGGGTCTCGTCGCCGAGGTCGAGGATCTCGTCGTGCAGGGCCGTGACCGTGCGCCCCTCGGTGGCGATGTGCCGGCGGCGGCGCAGGCCCATCGGGGTGTGGCCGGTGGCCAGGTAGAAGGGGCGGGCCACCTCGGCGCGCCAGTCGATGAGGACCGGGGTGCGTTCGGCGTCGTCGGCGCGCAGTCCGATGCGTCCGATGTGGTGGGTCCGCCCGGAGGTGAGGTCGATGCGGCCGAAGCACAGCGAGCCGTCGACCGCGTTCAGCGCGGCGAGCAGCCCGGAGCGCTCGGCGACGAGGATGTCCCGCTCCAGCCTGGCCTGCATGGGCGTGCTGCCCTGGGCGAGGGCGTCCGTGACGGAGGCCTCGGCGTCGCCGCGCAGGGCGTCCACGCGCGCGTACAGCCCGTCGATGAATTCCTGCTCCTGCCTCAATTCATCGTCCGGAAATTCGGTGTTTGACAATTCCGCTCCCGCCCGGATATACTATGGCCACTGGACTTCTTTTGCGATCCATTTAACTGGAATCGCGAAGGATTGAATATACGCAAAGAGATCCCCCGGGCGCAATTGCGTCCGGGGGATTTTTTCGTCGGTGTATGTCGGTGTGTCCGGCCGCGGTCCCGGTTCAGACGACGTCCGCCAGTTCCTGGAGCAGCCGCCGCTTGGCCCGGGCGCCCACCATGGACTTCACCGGCTCACCGTCGCGGAAGACCATGAACGTCGGCATCGACAGCACCTTGTAGGCGTGGGTGGTGCCCGGATTCTCGTCGACGTTGAGCTGGACCACGCGGAGCCGGTCCGCCTCCTCCTCTGCCAGGGCGGCCAGCACCGGCGCCATCTGCCGGCAGGGCGGGCACCAGTCGGCCGTGAACTCCACCAGCACCGGCAGCTCCGCCCCGATCACCTCCGCCGCGAAACTCTCGTCCGTCACCTCGGTCACGCCCCTCGCCTTGCTCATCGTCCTCACCCTCCCAGTTCGCACACCGGCTCCGGACCCCCCGGAACCAGCGCCTCGGCCGCCAGCTCGTCGCGCACCGACTCCGCCCGCGCCAGCTGCGCCGCCACCGTCGCCCGCACGCCCCGCAACTCGCCGATCAGCGCGTCCAGCTCCGCCAGCTTGCGCCGGTACACCGCGAGCGACGCCGGGCAGGAGTCGCCCTCCGGGTGCCCGGCGCGCAGGCACTCCACGAAGGGCCGGGTCTCCTCCAGCTCGAACCCGAAGTCCCGCAGCGTCCTGATCTGCTCCAGCAGCCGCAGGTCGCGCTCGTCGTAGGTCCGGTGCCCCTTGTCGTCCCGCCGCGCGGACAGCAGTCCGCGCGCCTCGTAGTACCGCAGCGTGCGCGTCGTGGTCCCGGCGCGTGCGGCGAGCTCACCGATTCGCATGCGGACGAACGTAGCCCTTGACGCCGACGTCAAGGCAAGGGCGGCTCCGGCCCGCCCACCGGTGGTTCCGCCCGCGCGCCCCGGCACCACGGCACCGTGGGCGCGGTCCGGGCACACAGGTGCCGCCCGGTCCCTCCGCGGAGCGCGGAGGGACCGGGCGGCAGGGGGACCGGGCGGCGGGGGACCGCCCGGGTGGGGGGAGGACTCTCAGGTCTTGGCCAGTTCCTTCTCGCCGTCCGGCTCGGACGCCTCGGCGCGGGCCTCCCCGTGGCCGTCGTCCAGGAGGGTCTTCTCGTCGAAGGGGACCCGCCCGGCGAGGACCTCCGCGACCCGCTCCTTGTCGATCTCCTTGGTCCAGGTGCCGACCAGGACGGTGGCGACGGCGTTGCCCGCAAAGTTGGTCAGGGCGCGGGCCTCGCTCATGAAGCGGTCGATGCCGACGATCAGGCCGATGCCGTCCACCAGGGCGGGCTTGTGCGACTGCAGGCCGCCGGCCAGGGTCGCCAGGCCCGCGCCGGTGACACCGGCGGCGCCCTTGGAGGCGACCAGCAGGAACAGCAGCAGCGGGATCTGCTCGCCGACCGACATCGGGGTGCCCATGGCGTCGGCGATGAACAGCGAGGCCATGGTCATGTAGATCATGGTGCCGTCGAGGTTGAAGGAGTAGCCGGTGGGGACGGTGATGCCGACCACCGGCTTGCTGACGCCCAGGTGCTCCATCTTGGCGATCAGGCGCGGCAGCGCCGACTCCGAGGAGGACGTGGACAGGATCAGCAGGAACTCGCGGCCCAGGTACTTGAAGAGCGAGAAGGCGTTGACGCCGGAGACGATCCGCAGCAGCGCGCCGAGCACCACGAAGACGAACAGCACGCAGGTGACGTAGAAGCCGAGCATCAGCACGGCGAGGCTCTTGAGCGCGTCGACGCCGGCGGAGCCGGTGACGGCGGCCATGGCGCCGAACGCGCCGAGGGGGGCGGCCCACATCACCATCGCCAGGACGCGGAAGACCAGCCGCTGGATGTGCTCGATGCCGCGCAGGACGGGCTGTCCGGCCGGACCCATCGCCTGGAGCGCGAAGCCGCAGAGCAGGGCGACCAGCAGGGTCTGGAGCACCTCGCCGCCGGTGAAGGCGGACACGATGGTGGTCGGGATGATGCCGAGCAGGAACTCGGTGGTGTCCTTGGCCTCGGCGTCGACCTGCGCGTGGCCCGTCTCCTTGACGGCGTCGGTGACCGCCAGGCCGGTGCCGGGGTCCAGGATGTTGCCGACGACCAGGCCGATGGCGAGGGCCACCAGCGACATCACCAGGAAGTAGGCCAGGGCGATCCCGCCGACGGCACCGACCTTGGCGGCCTTGCGCACCGATCCGATGCCCAGCACGATCGTGCAGAAGATGATCGGCGAGATCATCATCTTGATCAGGTTGACGAACCCGGTGCCGATCGGCTTCAGCCCGACCGCGAAGTCCGGCGCGGCCAGCCCCACGGCGATGCCGAGGGCGACCGCGACGATCACCGCGATGTAGAGGTAGTGCGTGCGGTCCCGCTTGGTCTTCGGCGCGGCAGGTGCCGTATCGGCTGCGCTGGTCACGGCGGCCCTCCTTGACGACGTCGTCGGTGTCACCGGCGTGCGGCTCACGTCCGGGGGATCCGGGGTTCCCGGGCAGCTGAGGGCCCGGGCCGGGGGTCGCCGTGACTATCTCCCGCCGTACGGGCGCGGTCACCCTTCCGTTCATTTAGTTCACCGATCATCCAAGAGGCAGACTGGCGGCATGCGCCTGTCCATTCCCCGACCCCGCAGCCTGGCCGGCCAGCTCTTCGCCGTGCAGGCCGTGCTGATCGCCGTGGTCGTCGCCGGGTACGCACTGTTCTCCTACGTCAGCGACCAGGCGCAGGCCGAGGACGCGGCCGGCCGGCAGGCCGCGGCGGTGGCCCGGGCGATCGCCGACTCCGCGTCCGTGCGGGAGGCGATCCGCACCCCCGATCCGACGGCGGACCTCCAGCCGTACGCACTGCGGATCATGCGCGACACCGACGTCGACTTCGTGACGATCATGAGCCCGCGGGGCATCCGCTGGACCCACCCCGACACCGGGCAGATCGGACGCCGCTTCCGCGGCCACATCGGACCCGCGCTCAAGGGGGACACCTTCACCGAGACCTACACGGGCACGCTCGGCCCCTCGGTCCGGGCGGTCGCGCCCGTCCGGGACGGCGGCCGGGTCGTCGGCCTGGTCAGCGCCGGCATCAAGGTGGAGGAGATCAGCAAGCGGGTGCGGTCCCAGCTCGCCGCGCTGATCGGCGTCGCCGCCGGGGCCCTCGCCCTCGGCGCGGTCGGCACCTACGTCGTCAACGCCCGGCTGCGCCGGCACACCCACGGCATGAACGCCGCCGAGCTCAGCCGGATGCACGACTACCACCAGGCCGCCCTGCACGCGGTGCGCGAGGGGCTGCTGATGCTGGACGGCCGGTACCGGATCGCGCTGATCAACGACGGCGGCCGGGAGCTGCTCGGCCTGCGCGCCCAGGACGACGTGATCGGCCGGCCCGTCGCCGACCTCGGGCTGCCGGCGCGGCTGACGGGGGCGCTGCTGGCGTCCGAGCCGCGCGTGGACGAGGTGCACCCGACCGCCGACCGGGTGGTCGTGGTCAACACCTCGCCGGTGTCGGGCGGTGAGCGCCGCGGCACCATCGTCACCCTGCGCGACGTGACCGAACTCCAGTCGCTGATGGGCGAGCTGGACTCCGAGCGCGGCTTCACCCAGGCGCTGCGGGCGCAGGCGCACGAGGCCGCGAACCGGCTGCACACGGTGGTGTCGCTGATCGAGCTGGGCCGCGCCGAGGAGGCCGTCGCGTTCGCCACCGCCGAGCTGGAACTGGCGCAGGCGCTGACCGACCAGGTGGTGGCCGCGGTGAGCGAGCCGGTGCTGGCGGCGCTGCTGCTGGGCAAGACGGCCCAGGCCAACGAGCGGGGCGTGGAGCTGGTGGTGTCGCCGGACAGCCGCCTGGACGACGGGCTGCTGCCGCCGTCCCTGCCCGCCCGGGACCTGGTGACCATCCTCGGCAACCTGATCGACAATGCGATGGACGCGGCCCAGGGCAGCGAGCGGGCCCGGGTCACGGTCACGGCCTACACGCGCGACGGCACCGAACTGGTCCTGCGGGTGGCGGACACCGGCACGGGCGTGGACCCCGCCCAGGCGGACCTGGTCTTCCAGCGGGGTTTCACCACCAAGCCGGCCGGGCCGGACGGGCGCGGGCTGGGCCTGGCGCTGGTACGGCAGGCGGTGCACCGGCACGAGGGCGTCCTGTCGGTGGCGGCGGCCGACGGGGGCGGCGCGGTGTTCGAGGCACGGCTGCCGCTGCGCGCCGGGGTGCCGACGGAAGGGGAGGCCCGTGTCCGGTGAACAGCCGATACGCGTCCTGGTCGTCGAGGACGATCCCGTCGCGGCGGATGCGCACGTGCTGTACGTCGGCCGCGTCCCGGGCTTCGCGGCCGTCGGCAAGGCCCACACCGGCGCCGAGGCCCGGCGCCTGCTGGAGCGTACGCCGGTGGACCTGCTCCTGCTCGACCTGCACCTGCCGGACGTGCACGGGCTGCAGCTGGCCCGCACGCTGCGGGCGGGCGGGTCCCGCGCCGACGTGATCGCCGTGACGTCGGCGCGGGACCTGGCGATGGTGCGCGAAGGGGTGTCGCTGGGCGTCGTCCAGTACGTCCTGAAGCCGTTCACCTTCGCCACCCTGCGGGACCGCCTGCTGCGGTACGCCGAGTTCCGCGGCGCGGCCGGCGAGGCGAGCGGCCAGGAGGAGGTCGACCGCGCCCTGGCCACCCTGCGCGCCCCAAGTCCGGCGGCCCTCCCCAAGGGCCTGAGCGCCCCGACGCTGGAACGGGTGAGCGCGGCCCTGCGGGACACCGCCGAGGGCCTGACGGCGTCGGGCCTGGCCCGGGTCGTGGGCATCTCCCGGATCACGGCCCGGCGGTACCTGGAGCACCTGGTGGAGGCGGGACGGGCGGGGCGCAGCCCGCTGTACGGACAGGTGGGGCGGCCCGAGCTGGTGTACCGGTGGGTCCGGGAGGCCGGACGGGGACACTAGGGTCTTTCGTTTGGATCAGGTCGGATCAGGGAGCGGGACCTGGTGCCGTGCATCGCAAGGCGGAGGAGGGCGCCATGGCGGAGCCATGGCAACCGACGACAACGCGGCGGGGCACGGCACCAGGCCCCGCGAGCCCGGCATGCTCCGAACGAGAGGCCCTAGGCACCGGCTGCGCACCGCACACGCATTGACCCGGCCGGACCGCCCCTCTTACGTTCACCAGGCAGCGCCCCGGCCACAACGACGTGTGCCCGTAGGAGGTCGTGCCCGTGCGCCCCACCGCTCCGCTCACCACGCTCGTCGCCCTCGTCACCCTGTCCTCCCTGGCCGCCTGCGGCGGCTCCGGCAGCGACCCGGACACGCTGAGGGTCTCCTTCAAGCAGTCCACGGACAACTCCGTGAAGGTGATGGACACTTACCTCGCGGACATCAAGGAGCAGTTCGAGAAGGCCCACCCCGGCAAGAAGGTCGAGTTCGTCCCGATCAAGGCCCCGGACTCGGAGTACTACACCAAGCTCCAGCAGATGCTCCGCTCCCCCAAGACCGCCCCGGACCTGGTGTACGAGGACACCTTCCTCATCAACTCGGACATCACCAGCGGATATCTGAAACCGCTCGACCCCTACCTGGCGAAGTGGAAGGACTGGGACCGGTTCATCGGCACGGCGAAGGCGGCGGTCAGGGGCGAGGACGGGAAGACGTACGGCGTCCCGGACGGCACGGACACCCGCGGGTTGTGGTTCCGCAAGGACGTCTTCGCCAGGGCCGGGCTGCCCGCCGACTGGCAGCCGAAGGACTGGGACGACCTGCTCGCCGCCGCCCGCACCATCAAGGAGAAGGTGCCCGGCGTCGTCCCGCTCAACGTCTACACCGGCAAACCCGCCGGTGAGGCCGCCACCATGCAGGGCTTCCAGATGCTGCTGTACGGCACGGGCGACGGCACCGCCGACCCGCTGTACGACAGGAACGCCAAGAAGTGGATCACCGGGAGCCGGGGCTTCGAGGACGCCCTCGCCTTCGTCGAGACGGTCTACCGGGAGAAGCTCGGCCCGGACGTCGCCGACGCGCTCGACCCCAACTTCGCCACCGCGGTGCGCGGCGAGCTGCTGCCCGAGGGGAAGCTGGGCATCGCCCTGGACGGCTCCTGGCTGCCGCAGGACTGGCTGGAGGGCAGCGGGCACGAGTGGCCCGAGTGGCCGGAGGAGCTGGGGCTGGCCGCCATGCCCACCCAGCACGGGCAGGCCCCCGGCAAGGTCAGCATGTCGGGCGGCTGGGCCTGGGCGATCCCGGCCAAGGCGGCCAACCCCGACCTGGCGTTCGCGTTCGTCAAGACGATGCAGACCAAGGACAACGCCCGCAAGTGGTACGTCGCCAACTCCGGCATCGCGGTCCGCGAGGACGTCGCGGGGGACCCCGCCTACACCGGCGCCCAGCCCGGCACCGAGTTCTTCACCGGCCTCGTCGCCCACACGCACTACCGGCCCGCCTATCCGGCGTACCCGAGGGTCTCGGTCGCCGTCCAGGAGGCCATGGAGGCCGTGACGACGGGTGAGAAGTCGGTGGAGGAGGCGGCGCGCGGCTACGACGAGGCGCTGAGGGAGGCCACCGGCGACCAGGTGGTCGAGAAGTGAGCGGAGCGCGCCGGTCCCTGCTCCGGGCGCTTCCCCTCTCCCCCGCCCTCGTCCTGCTGCTCCTCTTCCTCGCGGGGCCGATCGCCTACTGCGTCGCCATCGCCTTCACCGACCTGCAACTGACCGGCCAGGCCGAGGAGTCGTTCGTCGGGTTCGACAACTTCCGCCGGGCGTTCCGGGACGAGGCGTTCCTCGACGCCGTGTGGCTGACGCTGGTGTTCACGGTGGTGTCGTCGCTGATCGGGCAGAACGCCCTGGGACTGGCGCTGGCCGCGCTGATGCGGCGCGCCTCCAAACCGGTGCGCACGCTGGCGGGCGGTGTCGTGATCACCGCGTGGATGCTGCCGGAGGTGGTCGCCGGGTTCCTGCTGTACGCGTTCTTCCGCCGCGAGGGCACCCTCAACGCGATCCTGGAATGGCTGCATCTGCCCTCCCAGAACTGGCTGTTCACGCTGCCGATCCTCGCGGTGTCCTTCGCCAACGTCTGGCGGGGCACGGCGTTCTCGATGCTGGTCTACTCGGCCGCGCTGGACGAGATCCCCCAGGAGGTCACCGAGGCCGCGGAGATCGACGGCGCCGGCGGCCGGCGCCGGCTGTGGCACGTGACGCTGCCGATGATCCGCCGCTCCATCGCCACCAACCTCATGCTCAACACCCTCCAGACGCTGTCGGTGTTCGGACTGATCTGGGTGATGACCCGCGGCGGTCCGAGCGGCAGGAGCCAGACGCTGCCGCTGTTCATGTACGAGCAGGCGTTCCGGAACAGCCTGATCGGGTACGGCACGGCGGTGGCGCTGCTGCTGTTGCTGATCGGCTCGCTGTTCTCGGTGGTGTACCTGCGGCTGCTGCGGACGGAGGTGTGACGCCCATGGCCCGCGCACTCGCCTCCCGCCGCTTCCGGCGCCGGCTGGCCGCCGACACGGGGCTGCTGGTGGCCGCCGCGGCGTTCGCGCTGCCCCTGCTGTGGGTGGCGCTGTCCGCGGTGGACCCGCGCGCCGGCCTGCGCGTGAAGGCGCCCGACGGTCTCACGACGGCCCACTTCGAGGCGATCCTCACCGAGGAGGTCACCTTCACGCCCCTGCTGAACAGCCTGATCCTGTGCGGGGGCGCGACGGCGCTGACGGTGGCGTGCGCGGCGCTCGCGGCGTATCCGCTGTCGCGGTTCCGCTCGCGCCTGAACCGGCCCTTCCTGCTGACGATCCTGTTCGCGACGAGCCTGCCGATCACCGCGATCATGGTGCCGGTCTACGCCCTGTTCGTCCGGGTGAACCTGATCGACACGGCACAGGGAACGATCTTCTTCTTCGCCGCCTCCCAGCTCCCCTTCGCCATCTGGCTGATGAAGAACTTCATGGACGGCGTCCCGAAGGAGCTGGAGGAGGCGGCGTGGACCGACGGCGCGTCCCCGCTGCAGTCCCTGACGCGGATCGTGCTGCCGCTGATGGGGCCGGGGGTCGCGGTGGTGACGGTGTTCTCGTTCGTGATGATGTGGGGGAACTTCTTCGTCCCCTTCATGCTGCTGCTCACCCCGGACCGGATGCCGGCGTCGGTGAGCATCAACGAGTTCTTCGGCAACCGGGGCATGGTGGCGTACGGGCAGCTGGCGGCGTTCTCGGTCGTGTACTCGACGCCGGTGATCCTGCTGTACGTGCTGATCTCCCGGCGGCTGGGCGGCGGCTTCGCGCTGGGCGGGGCGGTGAAGGGGTGACCGGGGCCGTGCGCCTTCGGCAGCCGCCGGGGCCGCGCGTTCCCGCACTCCGCGGTCCCGGCCGAACGGCCCGTGGCCGCCCCGGCCCCGCGGCGCGGCCGTGCGCCGGCCCTCCCCCCGGCGGGCGACGCGCGCCGCGTCGCGGGACCCGGCACGCGCTCCCGCCGCACCGGACGAAAGCCCGGGCACGTCCGGTACGAGGGCTTCCGGCCGGCGCACCGGGGGCACGCGCCGGACGCCGCTCCCCGACGGGCGGACGCTGCCCGTCGCGGGACTAGGGCCTCTCGTTCGGATCATGCCGGGCTCGCGGGGCCTGGTGCCGTGCCTCGCCGCGTTGTCGTCGGTTGCCATGGCGCCCTCCTCCGCCTTGCGATGCACGGCACCAGGTCCCGCTCCCTGATCCGACCCGATCCGAACGAAAGGCCCTAGAAGACCGACTCGGCCTCGTCCATCCGGTCCTTCGGCACGGTCTTCAGCTCGGTGACCGCCTCCGCCAGCGGCACCATCACGATGTCGGTGCCGCGCAGCGCGGTCATCATGCCGAATTCGCCGCGGTGCGCGGCCTCCACCGCGTGCCAGCCGAAGCGGGTGGCGAGCACCCGGTCGTACGCGGTCGGCGTGCCGCCGCGCTGGACGTGGCCGAGGATGACCGGCTTGGCCTCCTTGCCGAGCCGCTTCTCCAGTTCGTGCGCCAGCGCCGTGCCGATGCCCTGGAAGCGCTCGTGTCCGTACTGGTCGATCGCGCCCTTGCCGTAGTCCATGGTGCCGTCGGCGGGGTGGGCGCCCTCGGCGACGCAGATGACCGCGAACCTTTTGCCGCGGGCGAAGCGCTCCTCGACCATCTTCACCAGGTCGGCGGGGTCGAAGGGCCGCTCGGGCAGGCAGATGCCGTGCGCGCCCGCCGCCATGCCGGACTCCAGGGCGATCCAGCCCGCGTGGCGGCCCATGACCTCCACGACCATGACCCGCTGGTGGGACTCGGCGGTGGTCTTCAGGCGGTCCATCGCCTCCGTGGCGACGCCGACGGCGGTGTCGAAGCCGAAGGTGCGGTCGGTGGAGGAGATGTCGTTGTCGATGGTCTTCGGCACGCCGACCACCGGCAGACCCGCCTCCGACAGCATCCGGGCCGCCGTGAGCGTGCCCTCGCCGCCGATCGGGATGAGCGCGTCGATGCCGAAGTCGCGGGCGATGTCGGCGGCGTTCTCGCACGCCTCGCGCAGCCGGTCGCGCTCCAGGCGGGAGGAGCCGAGTATGGTGCCGCCGCGGGCCAGGATGCCGCTGACCGCGTTCAGGTCGAGGGTGCGGTAGCGGCCGTCCAGCAGACCGGCGTAGCCGTCCTCGAATCCGATGACCTCGTCGTCGTACTGGGCGACCGCTCGGTGCACGACCGACCGGATCACTGCGTTCAGGCCGGGGCAGTCGCCGCCTGCGGTGAGGACTCCGATGCGCATCGTGCTGTGTCTCCTGCTCGCTGTCGGTACCGGTGAGCCGGCTTCGATTCTTTCACGTCTCCCGGAACGGTGCCGATTCCTCCCCGTCCGCCCCGCTGTGCCCCTCCCCTCTTACCTGCTCTTCACTGACGGGCGCTTTATCTGCCGACGGAGGTAGTGTCAAGAGGGTCCCGCTCACCTCGGTGGGCGATTTTTGTACACGAAGCGGTACCCATCGGACAATGTCGTCTCGCAGGGTGTCCCTCGGAGGAAACGGAGAGCACGCGTGACGCGCAGCGTGTACGTGACCGGCATCGACCGCGGCGACGGCCGCCAGGTCGTCGAACTGGGGGTCATGGAACTCCTCACCCGGCAGGTCGACCGGGTCGGCGTGTTCCGCCCCCTCGTCCACGACGGGCCCGACCGCCTCTTCGAGCTGCTGCGCGCCCGCTACCGGCTGTCGCAGGACCCGGCGACCGTGTACGGCATGGACTACCGGCGGGCGTCCGCCCTCCAGGCCGAGCAGGGCACGGACGAGCTGGTGTCGGCGCTGGTGGACCGCTTCCGCCTGGTCGCCCGCGACTACGACGTGGTGCTCGTCCTCGGCACCGACTTCGCCGGCACCCAGCTCCCCGACGAGCTGGCGCTCAACGCCCGGCTCGCCAACGAGTTCGGCGCCTCGGTGATCCCGGTGGTCGGCGGACGCGAGCAGACCGCGGAGTCCGTCCTCGCCGAGACCCGCAACGCCTTCCGCGCCTACGACGGGCTGGGCTGCGACGTCCTGGCCATGATCGCCAACCGGGTCGCCCGCGAGGACCGGGACGAGATCGCCGAGCGGCTCGCCTCCCGGCTGCCGGTGCCGTGCTGGGTGCTGCCCGACGAGCCCGCGCTGTCCGCGCCGACGGTCGCCCAGATCGCCCACGCCCTGGACGCCAAGGTGCTCCTCGGCGACGACGCCGGGCTCGCCCGCGACGCGCTCGACTTCGTCTTCGGCGGCGCGATGCTGCCGAACTTCCTGGGCGCGCTGACCCCCGGCTGCCTCGTCGTCACCCCGGGCGACCGCGCCGACCTGGTCGTCGGCTCGCTGGCCGCGCACAGCGCCGGCACCCCGCCGATAGCCGGTGTGCTGCTCACCCTGGACGAGGTGCCGGGCGACGACATCCTCACCCTGGCCGCCCGCCTCGCCCCCGGCACACCGGTGCTGTCGGTGTCCGGCAACAGCTTCCCCACCGCCGCGCGGCTGTTCTCCCTGGAGGGCAAGCTGAACGCGGCCACCCCGCGCAAGGCGGAGACCGCGCTCGGCCTGTTCGAGCGCCACACCGACACCGCCGAGCTCGCCCGCCGGGTCTCCGCGCCCAGCAGCGACCGGGTCACCCCGATGATGTTCGAGCACAAGCTGCTGGAGCAGGCCCGCTCCGACAAGCGCCGCGTGGTGCTGCCCGAGGGCACCGAGGAGCGCGTGCTGCGCGCCGCCGAGGTGCTGCTGCGCCGGGGCGTGTGCGACCTGACCCTGCTCGGCCCCGTGGACCGGATCCGCAAGAGGGCCGCCGACCTCGGCATCGACCTCGGCGACTCCCAGCTGATTGACCCGGCCGGCAGCGACCTGCGCGACGCCTTCGCCGAGAAGTACGCCGCCCTGCGCGCCCACAAGGGCGTCACCGTCGAGCTGGCCTACGACGTCGTCTCCGACGTGAACTACTTCGGCACCCTGATGGTGCAGGAGGGCCTGGCCGACGGCATGGTCTCGGGCTCCGTGCACTCCACGGCCGCCACCATCCGGCCCTCCTTCGAGATCATCAAGACCAGGCCGGACGCCTCGATCGTGTCGTCCGTGTTCTTCATGTGCCTGGCCGACAAGGTCCTGGTCTACGGCGACTGCGCCGTCAATCCCGACCCGAACGCCGAGCAGCTCGCCGACATCGCCGTCCAGTCCGCCGCCACCGCCGCCCGGTTCGGCGTGGAGCCGCGGATCGCGATGCTGTCGTACTCCACCGGCACCTCCGGCTCCGGCGCGGACGTCGACAAGGTGCGCGAGGCGACGGAGATCGTCCGCTCGCGCCGGCCCGACCTGAGGATCGAGGGCCCGATCCAGTACGACGCGGCCGTCGAGCCGTCCGTCGCCGCGACCAAGCTGCCCGGCTCCGAGGTCGCCGGGCAGGCCACCGTGCTGGTCTTCCCCGACCTCAACACCGGCAACAACACCTACAAGGCCGTGCAGCGCTCGGCCGGCGCCATCGCCGTCGGCCCGGTCCTGCAGGGCCTGCGCAAGCCGGTCAACGACCTGTCCCGCGGCGCCCTCGTCCAGGACATCGTCAACACCGTCGCCATCACGGCGATCCAGGCCCAGCAGTCCCCCAGCGAGAAGGCGACCGCCCAGTGAGCTCGACCCGCGTCCTCGTCCTCAACTCCGGCTCCTCGTCGGTGAAGTACCAATTGCTCGACATGCGCGACGAACGCCGGCTGGCGACGGGCCTCGTCGAGCGGATCGGCGAGCGGGTCTCCCGGTTCAGGCACACCCCGCTGCACGGCGGCGGGCCCCGGGAGCGCACCGGCCCGATAGCCGACCACGAGGCCGCCCTGAAGATGGTGGCGGAGGAGCTGGCCGCCGACGGGCTGGGCCTGGACTCGCCCGAGCTGGCCGCCATCGGGCACCGGGTGGTGCACGGCGGGAAGCGCTTCACCGCGCCGACCGTCATCGACGACGCCGTCCTCGCCGAGATCGAGCGGCTCATCCCGGTCGCCCCGCTGCACAACCCGGCCAACCTCGCCGGCATCCGCACCACCCTGGCGCTGCGCCCGGACCTGCCGCAGGTCGCCGTCTTCGACACCGCCTTCCACACGACGATGCCGGAGTCGGCCGCCCGCTACGCCATCGACGTCGAGACCGCCGACGAGCACCGCATCCGCCGCTACGGCTTCCACGGCACCTCGCACGCCTACGTCTCCCGGATGACGGCCGGGCTGCTCGGCAAGGACCCCTCCGAGGTCAACGTGATCGTGCTGCACCTGGGCAACGGCGCGTCCGCCTCCGCCGTACGGGGCGGGAAGTGCGTGGACACCTCCATGGGGCTCACCCCTTTGGAGGGCCTGGTGATGGGTACGCGTTCCGGCGACATGGACCCGGCCGTCATCTTCCATTTGATGCGCGTTGGCGGAATGTCCGCCGACGAGATCGACACTCTCCTCAACAAGAGGAGCGGCCTGATCGGCCTCTGCGGGGACAACGACATGCGGGAGATCCGCCGTCGTATCGACGGGGGTGACGAACGGGCGCGACTCGCCTTCGACATCTACATTCACCGTCTGAAGAAGTACATCGGCGCCTATTACGCCGTGCTCGGACGGGTGGACGCGGTCGCCTTCACGGCCGGGGTCGGCGAGAACGCCGCACCGGTGCGGGAAGCCGCGGTGGCGGGCCTGGAGGGGCTGGGCCTGGCGATCGACGGCGAGCTGAACGCCGCGCGCGGCGACGGGCCGCGGCTGGTCTCGCCCGAGCACGCCCGGGTGGCGGTCGCCGTGGTGCCGACCGACGAGGAATTGGAGATCGCGACGCAGACCTACGCGCTGGTCGGAAAGAACAGCTGAGGGAGGCAGAGGAATTCACGGGTGAGCACCCACCCGCCCATTTGTACCTTCCGCCAGACGGAATATTCCGTAGCGAAACAAACCGATAGGATCGCCCCATGCGCCGTTCGAAAATCGTCTGTACTCTCGGCCCCGCGGTCGACTCCCACGAACAGCTCGTCGCGCTGATCGAGGCGGGCATGAACGTGGCCCGCTTCAACTTCAGCCACGGGTCCCACGCCGAGCACCAGGGGCGGTACGACCGCCTCCGGGCCGCCGCCAAGGAAGCGGGCCGGCCCGTCGGCGTCCTCGCCGACCTCCAGGGTCCCAAGATCCGGCTGGAGACCTTCGCCGAGGGCCCGGTGGAGCTGGTCCGCGGTGACGAGTTCACCATCACCACCGAGGACGTGCCGGGCGACAAGACGATCTGCGGCACCACCTACAAGGGCCTGCCCGGCGACGTGGCCAAGGGCGACCAGATCCTCATCAACGACGGCAACGTCGAACTGAAGGTCACCGAGGTCGTCGGCCACCAGGTGAGGACGATCGTCATCGAGGGCGGCGTCGTCTCCGACCACAAGGGCATCAACCTGCCCGGCGCGGCCGTCAACGTCCCCGCCCTGTCCGACAAGGACGTCGAGGACCTCCGGTTCGCGCTGCGCATGGGCTGCGACCTGGTCGCCCTGTCCTTCGTCCGCGACGCCAAGGACATCCAGGACGTGCACCGCGTCATGGACGAGGAGGGCCGCCGCGTCCCGGTCATCGCCAAGGTGGAGAAGCCGCAGGCGGTGGAGAACATGGAGGACGTCGTGCTGGCGTTCGACGGCGTCATGGTCGCCCGCGGCGACCTGGCCGTCGAGTACCCGCTCGAGAAGGTCCCCATGGTGCAGAAGCGCCTGATCGAGCTGTGCCGGCGCAACGCCAAGCCGGTGATCGTCGCGACCCAGATGATGGAGTCGATGATCACCAACTCGCGTCCGACCCGCGCCGAGGCCTCCGACGTGGCCAACGCGATCCTGGACGGCGCCGACGCGGTCATGCTGTCCGCCGAGTCCAGCGTGGGCGCGTACCCGATCGAGACCGTCAAGACGATGTCGAAGATCGTCACCGCGGCCGAGCAGGAGCTGCTCTCCAAGGGCCTCCAGCCGCTGGTCCCGGGCAAGAAGCCGCGCACGCAGGGCGGCTCGGTGGCCCGCGCCGCCTGCGAGATCGCCGACTTCCTCGGCGGCAAGGGCCTGGTGGCCTTCACCCAGTCCGGTGACACCGCCCGCCGCCTGTGCCGCTACCGCGCGGCCCAGCCGATCCTGGCGTTCACCACGGACGAGTCCACCCGCAACCAGCTCACCCTGAGCTGGGGCGTGGAGCCGCACGTCGTGCCGTTCGTCAACAGCACCGACGAGATGGTGGACCTGGTGGACCAGGAGATGGTCAAGCTCGGCCGGTTCAACGAGGGCGACATCGTCGTGATCACCGCCGGCTCGCCGCCCGGTGTCCCCGGCACCACCAACATGGTCCGCGTCCACCACCTGGGCGAGGGCACCCGCGGCAACTGACGTCCGCCGCCCGCTCACGCCACCGAGGGCGCCTCCCGCGATCGGCAGGAGGCGCCCTCGGCGTCGTGCGGCTCCCGGACGGGTCCGCGGGGGAAAGGGGGCGAGTGAGCGGATGAGGAGGGCAACGGGACCACGGGGGACGGTCAGTCGGTGATGGTCTGACGCAGCCCGGGAATGGTCAGGGTGCCGCCGAACTGGCCGGCCTGGGTGACCTTGACGTCGGTGAAGTAGACCGTGGGGATGTTCAGCGGCGGCGGGTGCTCCGGATCGAACGTGATCGGGATCAGGCCGAGCAGCTTCCCGGAGATGCTCTCCGTGTACATGATCGTCTTGCCGTCGCGGATGGTGGACGTGGAACCCTCGGCCGCCTGCACGTGGTAGGTCCTGCCGCTGCCCCGGTCCTTGACGATCTGGTGCAGGTCGCCGATGTCGGTGCCGTCGGAGACGACGTACTTCAGCACGCGCTTCGTCGTGCCGCTCGCCGTCTCCACCTCGACGACGCCCTGGTAGTCGGCGCCCTTGAGCAGCAGCGAACTGGCCTCCAGGTACCAGGGGTCGTCGGGCACCAGGAGGGCGTTGTCGACGCCGCCCTCCGCGTCCGTGGCGATCGGGCAGTCCGCGGGGTCCGCGGAGGCGCTCGCCGACGGGGTGGAGCCGGGACCGGGCGAGGCGGTGGCCTCTCCGTCGGCGGTCTCCCCCGCGGCCTTCCCGACCTCTTCCGCCGCCCTCCAGGCCCGCTCGGCCCGCTCGGCCCGCTCGGCCCGCTCGGCTCGCCCGGCCGCCGCGCCGGACGCGCCGGCGGTCTTCTCCGCCGTCTCCTCCGCCGGGTCCTCCGCCGTCTCCTCCGCCGGGTCCTCCGCCGTCTCCTCCGCCGGGTCCTCCGCCGGGTCCTCGGCGGGGGTGGACGGGGACGGGACCGCGCTCGCGGATGCCGAGGGGGTGGGCGTGGGGCCCGTGCCCTTCGGCGACCCGCCGCCGGTGAGGACCCCCTCGACGGCGTCGCCGAGGTCCTCCAGCAGGCCACCGCCCTCCGGCTCCGGCGGAGGCGGGGCACCGGCCGCGGCGTCCGCTCCGGCGCCCCGCGCGCTCGGGGACGAGGAGGGGGACGTGGAGGGCTCGACCGCTCGCGCACCCTGTTGCGCAGGACTGGTCCGCCCGCCTTCGGGGGCCGCGTCGTCGGAACCTGAATCCGACGAAGGGGCCCGGCCCGGGGCGGTGCCCTCCGCCGGCGCGCCGCCCTCCGGCACGCCGCCCTCCGCACCGGCGGAGGCCGAAGGCACCGCCGACGCGCCCTTCTCGCCCCCGCCGCCCTTCTCCTCCCCGCCCGGCGACGCGGAGGGCGACGGCTCCGCCGTGCCGCTCTTCTCCAAAGCGGCCATGCAGGCCTCGTACTCCTCGGCCGTCAGGCTGTTCGAGGCCGACGCCAAGGGGCTGTCGGCGAGGGCCGGCCCCGGCGTGAACCCCATCCCCATGAGGACCGCCGTGGGCATCGCCGCCAGGGCTATCGCCCGGCCGGCCGGCACGTGAAACCTGGTCAGGAGCGGCTTCCTGGGAACCGCGTGGCGGGGCCCGGTTCCCTCCCGCGGCGGCACCCCCGCGCTGCTGTCGTCCCGGATCCCGTCAGCCGACACGGTGCCCCCCGTCGCGGTCCCCGGCCCGGGGACCGTTCGGACCGCTCCCTTCGGAGGCGTCCGTTCCACCGGGTCCCGGGACACCCGCCGGCTGCTGCCCGTGCCCGGCGGGCTCCGCCTTGCCCGGCGCCCAGGAGACGGCGAGCGCGCCGCCGACCAGTGCCAGCAGGAATCCGATCAGGAAACCCCCGATGTTGGAGATCACCAGGGACACCAGGGCGAGGACGATCGCCGCGACGCCCGCGAAGATGCGTGTGGCCGCCTGGAACCACATCGTCAGCCCGAGCGTGATCAGCAGCACGCCGATGATCAGCGAACCGGCACCGGCCGTCGTCGACATGGTGATCGACATGGTGCCCAACTGGAGCGTGGCATACGGGAAGTAGGCGATCGGCGCCCCGCCGAGCAGGGTGAACAGACCCGCCCAGAACGGTCGGCTGCCCCGCCAGTCACGGAACCGCAGTCGCAGCCGGGTGAGGTTCCCGGCGCTCTGAACCGGAGTCTCGGCACTCATGGAAAACAGCTCCCTGGGTCCGGTGGTCGTACATACCGGCTCGGCCGTAGGCATGGAGAAGCCGGAAGTCTGGGTGGGGTTCGACGCCAGGCGCGCAAGCACCGGGCGAGGGCCGGGGCCGGGGCGGAGAAGCGCGCGCTCCCCCACCCCGCCGGGGCGGCTCAGCCGCCCCGGGTCACCCCGGGTAGCACTCCATCTCGGGGTCCGTGCCAAGACGCATCTTCAGACCGCTGAGCTTGAAGCTGCCGGCCGTGGTCGCCCACGCCGTCTGCCGCACCTCGTAGAGGTCCGCCTCTTCCGCCTGCTGGGCGAAGCCGCCCTGCTGCACGACATCGTCCTTCTTCACGTCGGGGCCCTCGGTCAGGTCCTTGACCGCCACACCGATGTCGATGTTCTTGAACTCGGCGTCGGCGTCGAGCCGGGCGACGTCGATGTAGAGGTTGGTGGCCACGACCTTCTGCTCGTCGTTCGGGCCGGCGTCCAGACGGAGGTAGATCGTCTTCCCGATGAGGGGGAGCTCCGTCTTGACCGACTGGCACATCTCGGTGATCTCGGCCCTCTCGAACGACGAGATCGCGACCGGGTGCCGGGTCGTCTTCTCGCCCTTGGTCGTGGTGTAGCCGGTGTCTATGCCGCCGTACTGCGCGAAACCCACACCGTGCAAGTGGCCGGCCGACACCTTGAACTGCTGGCCGGACACGGCGAACGACGCCGCGAGGGCGCCCTGCGCCAGTCCGATGCCCACACACGCCGTGGCGGCGACGCTGGGCACCATCACCACGGCGAACCGCTTCCATCTGGTCCCGCCACGCACCTGGGACTCCATGTTTCCTCCTTCTCGGACGTACATCTCCTGGCCCCGGTCGGCCCCAGACGGCGGCTCGGCCGGGCAGGGATGGGAGAAGTGCTACGTCCTCGGGAAGGGGAGCGCCCGCGCTCGACGGCACGCACAACGCGCCCGAATCACCGGCGATCACCCCCGAGCGACAACCACTGGTCGCGCCTGACGCACATCACGCACAACCTCGCTGGACAGGCTTCGCCGGGTGAGCGAAGACCCCCCTGCCCAAGAGCCGGCGCCCACTGCCGCCGGCCCTGCTCGGTGGGGACCCAGGAAGTCCCGCGACCCGATTGGCTGTCGGGTACGGGATTGGACCGAGCGTCGCCGATCGTTGTGCATTCTCGCCGCAGACACAAGGGGGTTCGTTACTCACTAGTAACGACCGGGTGACCGATACGGGACACACCGGCCCCATCCGGCGACGCTCAGTGGTAGCCGACGGCAGAACAATTCCCTTGCCCTCGGACAGAATCCGACAGATCGCCACCACTGACTTACTGGCAGTAACAGCGGCCGCGATTGCCAAGATTTGGCAAAACGCGGCCGCACCGGCTTGCTGTCGTCCCAGCGTCACTCAGGAATCACGTGCCCAGGCGGTTCGGGGCGTGCCCCGCGGAGGAGGCTCCCCCGGTCAGAACAGGGCGCGCGCGAGCGCCCTGCGCGCCGCGATCACCCGCGGGTCCTCGGCGCCGACGACCTCGAAGAGTTCCAGCAGCCGCACCCGTACGGCGTCCCGGTCCTCACCCGTCGTGCGCCGCACCGTCTCGGTGAGCCGCCCGAAGGCGTCCTCCACGTGCCCGCCCGCGAGGTCGAGGTCGGCGGCGGCCATCTGCGCCTGCGCGTCGTCCGGCTTCTCGGCGGCGTCCTTGCGGACCCGCTGCGGGTCGAGCCCCTGCACCCGCTGGAGCAACTCGGCCTGAGCCAGGCCCAGTTTGGCCTCGGTGTTGCCCGGGTCGTCGCTCAGCACGTTCTGGTACGCCCGGATGGCGCCGCCCAGGTCGCCCGCGTCCAGGGCCTGCACGGCGGCCTCCAGCGCGGCGTCGTGCGGGCCGGCGGGACGGGCGGGGGCGGCCGGGGCGCCGCCCGGCTCGGCCTCCGGGTCGACGGTGAGGCCGGTCAGGCCGAAGCGCTGCTCGGCGACCTGCACCAGCTGGTCCAGGGTCTGCCGGATCTGCGTCTCGCCGGCGGCGCCCTGGAAGAGCGGCAGCGCCTGGCCGGCGACCACCGCGAACACGGCCGGGATCCCCTGGACCCCGAACTGCTGCATCAGCAGCTGGTTGGCGTCGACGTCGATCTTGGCGAGGACGAAGCGCCCGTTGTACTCGACGGCGAGCCGCTCCAGCACCGGGCTGAGCTGCTTGCAGGGCTGGCACCACTCGGCCCAGAAGTCGATGACGACCGGGACCTCGGTGGACCGCTGCAGGACGTCGCGCTCGAACCCGGCCTCGTCGACGTCGATGACGAGATCGGCCGGGGAGACGGCTCCGGTGCCGCCGCCCTGCCGGGCCGCTTGGGCGCGCGCCTGCTCCGCCTTCGCCTTGGCCTCCTGGGCCGCCTTCACCGCGGCGAGGTCGACGACTCCGCTCATGGACATGTTCCGTGGCTGCATGCGCCTATCCTCCCCCGTCCGGCCGCGTCTGTGAAAAACGATGTGGCGGCGGGGCCTGTCGAAAGGCCCCGCGGCGCCGGGTCCCCACCCCGCGCCCGTGGTCGTCGCTCGCGTACGCGCCCGGACACGCCGGGTGCGCCGCTCGCCGCAGCTTTCGCTACGGGTCGTAGCGTAATACCGGCCGGGACCCCGGGGACACCCTCCCCCGGTGATCTCCCTCACGGCCCCGCGGGAGGCGCGGTTATGGTCGTGGGATGCAGTCCCGCTCCCCCACCGGCCACGCCGGCCGTGCCGGGCGCCCGCGCAGTGCCGCGGCCGATGCCGCGATCCTGGCCGCGACCCGGGCGGCCCTGGTCGAACTGGGCTGGTCCAAGCTCACCCTGGGAGACGTCGCCGCACGCGCCGGGGTTGCGAAGACCACGCTGTACCGTCGCTGGCCGGGCAAGAACGAACTGGTGGTCGACGCCGTCGCGGAACTCTTCGACGAGCTCCGCCTCCCCGACCACGGCTCCCTCAGCGCCGACATCCAGGGCGTCGTCCTGCAGTTCGCGGCGATCCTGGAGCGCCCGGAGGCCCGCAGCGGGCTGATGGCGGTGGTGGCGGAGGCGACCCGCGACGACGCCCTGCGCGCCCGGATCCGCGCTCTCATCGTCGACCGGCAGAAACGCCTGGTCCGGGAGGGCCGGGCCCGCGCCCAGCGGCGCGGGGAGCTTCCCCCGCAGCCGGATCCGCGGCAGACCGCCCGCACCGTGGACCTGATCTTCGACATGGTGGCCGGCGCGGTGGTCCACCGCACCCTGGTGAGCGCGGAGCCGGCCGACGAGGAGTGGGCGCGCGGCTTCACCCGGGTCCTGCTGCACGGGCTGGCCCGCACCGGCGCGCGCGGCGGCCGGCGCTGACCGCGCCCGCCGCGCCGGGGAGCGCCCGCCCGCGCTCCGTACGCCGGCCCCCTGGGGTCTTTCGTTTGGACAGGTCGGATTCAGGGAGCGGGACCCGGTGCCGTGCATCGCAAGGCGGAGGAGGGCGCCATGGCGGAGCCATGGCAACCGACGACAACGCGGCGGGGCACGGCACCAGGCCCCGCGAGCCCGGCATGATCCAAACGAGAGGCCTAGAAGCCGGCCGGTTCCGTGTAGACGCCCCACTCCTCCCTGAGCGCCCCGCAGATCTCGCCCAGCGTCGCCTCCGCCCGCACCGCCCGGAGCATCGGCTCGATCATGTTGGTGCCGCGGCGGGCGGCGTCGATCATCCCGGCGAGGGCGGAGCGCACCGCCGCGTCGTCGCGGGCGGCCTTGCGCTCGCGCAGCGCCCGCACCTGCTCCCGCTCCACTTCGTGGCTGACCCGCAGGATCTCCAGGTCCCCGGTGACGGACCCGGTGTGGACGTTGACGCCGACCACCTTCTTGTCGCCCTTCTCCAGGGCCTGCTGGTAGCGGAAGGCGGACTCGGCGATCTCGCCGGTGAACCACCCGTCCTCGATGCCGCGCAGGATGCCGGAGGTCATGGGGCCGATGGGGTGCCGCCCGTCGGGGTGGGCCCTGAGGCCCCGCTCCCTGATCTGCTCGAAGATCTTCTCGGCGTCGGCCTCGATCCGGTCGGTGAGCTGCTCGACGTACCAGGAGCCGCCGAGCGGGTCGGCGACGTTGGCCACGCCGGTCTCCTCCATCAGCACCTGCTGGGTGCGCAGGGCGATCTCGGCGGCCTGTTCGCTGGGCAGGGCGAGGGTCTCGTCCAGGGCGTTGGTGTGCAGGGAGTTGGTTCCGCCGAGCACGGCGGCCAGCGCCTCCACCGCGGTGCGCACCACGTTGTTGTACGGCTGCTGCGCGGTCAGCGAGACGCCGGCGGTCTGCGTGTGGAAGCGCAGCCACTGCGCCTTCTCGCTCCTCGCCCCGTACACGTCCCGCATCCACCGCGCCCAGATCCGGCGCGCCGCGCGGAACTTGGCGATCTCCTCGAAGAAGTCGACGTGCGCGTCGAAGAAGAAGGACAGCCCCGGCGCGAAGACGTCCACGTCGAGGCCGCGGCTCAGACCCAGCTCGACGTACCCGAAGCCGTCCGCGAGGGTGTACGCCAGCTCCTGCGCGGCCGTCGCCCCGGCCTCGCGGATGTGGTAGCCGGAGACGGACAGCGGCTTGTAGGCGGGGATGCCGGCCGCGCAGTACTCCATGAGGTCGCCGATCAGGCGCAGGTGCGGCTCGGGCTGGAAGAGCCACTCCTTCTGGGCGATGTACTCCTTGAAGATGTCGGTCTGGAGGGTGCCGTTGAGCACGGAGTGCTCGACGCCCTGCCGCTCGGCGGCGACCAGGTACATGCAGAAGACGGGGACGGCCGGGCCGCTGATGGTCATGGAGGTGGTCACATCCCCCAGGGGGATGTCCCGGAACAGCACCTCCATGTCGGCCGCCGAGTCGATCGCGACGCCGCAGTGCCCGACCTCGCCCAGCGAGCGCGGGTCGTCGGAGTCGCGGCCCATCAGCGTCGGCATGTCGAAGGCGACGGACAGGCCCCCGCCGCCCGCGGCGAGGATCATCTTGTACCGCTCGTTGGTCTGCTCGGCGTTCCCGAACCCGGCGAACTGCCGGATGGTCCACGTACGCCCCCGGTACCCGGTCGGGTACAGCCCGCGGGTGAAGGGGTACTCCCCCGGCCACCCGATCCTCTCGAACCCCTCGTACCTGTCCCCGGGCCGCGGCCCGTACACCGGCTCCACGGGATCCCCGGAGAGCGTGGTGAAGTCGGCCTCGCGCTTGCGCGCGGCGTCGTAGCGGGCCTGCCAGCGGCGGCGGCCCTCCTCCATGGCGTCAGCGTCCATACCTTCGAATTTACTAGGACGTCCTAGTAAATGTCGATGGCGAACCGCCGCACGAATACCCGTACGGCGGCCCGGTTACGCCCGCGCGACCGCCGGGGCGTCCTGGGCGGCATCCGCCGCCAGCTCCCGGCTGATCCTCCGCTCCACGAAGAAGGCGGCCGTCGGGATGGTGCCGGCGATCAGCACCCACAGCTGCTTGCCGACCTTCCACTTGGCCTTGGCGCCCAGGTCGAAGGCGAAGACCAGGTAGACGACGTAGAGCCAGCCGTGCGCGATGGCGACGACGCGGGTGAAGCCGTCGGCGCCGTCCATCGTCAGCGCATACTTGGCGATCATGCCGAGGCACAGCAGGACCAGCAGCACGCCGGTGACGTACGCCATGACCCGGTAACGGGTCAGCACGCTCTTTTTCATGGGACCGAGCGTAACCGCCCGTTTCGCGCGATCTTCCGGCGGGTCGCGCGACGCCCCCGGAGGGTCACTCCTGCGTGAAGTCCCCCGCCGCGATCCGCAGCGGCCGGAGCATCGCGAAGATCTCCGCGCACTCCTCCGCGTCGTACACGCCCAGGCCGAAGTCCATCGCCATCAGGTCGCGGGTGGCCGCCTCGACCACCTCGCGGCCCTTGTCGGTGATGGTGGCGAGGGTGCCGCGGCCGTCGTTGGGGTTGGGGCGCTTGGCGACCAGTCCCGACTTCACCAGCCGGTCGACGGTGTTCGTGACCGACGTGGGGTGCACCATCAGGCGCTCGCCGATCTTGGACATCGGCAGCTCGCCGGATTTCGAGAAGGTGAGCAGCACCAGCGCCTCGTACCGCGCGAACGTCAGCCCGTACGGCTTGACCACCGCGTCGACCTCGGCCAGCAGGATCTGGTGCGCGCGCATGATCGACGTGATCGCCGCCATGGACGGCACACTGCCCCAGCGCTGCTTCCAGAGTTCGTCGGCGCGGGCGATGGGGTCGAACGAGAGACTGAGGGGCTTCGGCACGCCACCAGACCTTACCGGCCGGTCATATGCCGGACAGCCCCCGTCTCGCCCTTCGGGCCGCACCGCCGTCCGGACGCGGCCGGAGGGCGGTGGCGAGGGCGCGGCACCGCGCCGGGCCGCATCGGCCGGGCGGCTCCGTGAGGGGCCCGGCCGGGTGGCTGTGGGTGTCGCAGTCATAACCCTCCGGCCGCGCGGCGCCCTCCGGCGTGCGGAGTGATCCGCCCACACGGGAAGGGAGATGCGAGGGTGTGTCGAACCGGGAGGGCCAGGCGGGTGGGGGTGTGGGCGGGGTGCCGTCCGGCGGCGGGCGATCGCGCTTCCCCCGGCGCCCGAACGGTCCGGGAGGTGTGCCCCGGGGCGGTGCGGGCGGGCGCCGGGGCGCCTGCTCGAAGGGGCCGGGAGGAGGCGCCCCGGCGGCGCCGGGGCGCGCGAGCCGGCGACGGTCACCCCGGCGCCGGGTGCCGGGCGAACGCCGGCCGCGTGGCGGCCGGCTACCCGGCGAGGTGCCGCTCCACCGTCTCCACCTTGGACGTCAGTCCGTCCGTCACACCGGGACGGATGTCGGCCTTGAGGACCAGGGAGACCCGCGGCGCCCGCGCCTCGACGGCGGCCACCGCGCGCTTGACGACCTCCATCACCTCGTCCCATTCGCCCTCGACGGACGTGAACATCGCGTCGGTGCGGTTCGGCAGCCCGGACTCGCGGACCACGCGGACGGCGTCGGCGACGTACTCCCCCACGTCCTCGCCGACACCCAGCGGCGTCACGGAGAATGCGACGATCATGCGTTGACGATCCCTTCCTTGCGGGCGCGGGAGGCGATGACCGCGGCCTCGGCCTCGCGGCGCAGCCTGCGGTCGGCGAAGAACCCGCCGGTGGGCAGGACGGACAGGACGAAGTAGAGGGCGGCAGTCCCCAGGGGCCACTTGGCGCGGTTCCACGCGTCGGCCCAGAAGATCACGTACAGGATGAAGAGGACGCCGTGGATCATGCCCATCGCGGGCACGGCGTTAAAGTCCGTGGTCCGCTTCAGCACCGAGCAGACCAGCAGCAGGAGGAAGGAGATCGCCTCGGGGGCCGAGACCAGACGGAGGCGGCGGAGGGCGGTGGCGGTCTTGAGGTCCACGGGTCACCTTCGGTGGGAGACGGTCCGAAACTGTCGCACGGTTTGTGAACGCGCGCACAAGCGTCGCTCCATTGTGGCAAACCGCCGCGCCGCGCCCGACCCCGGCCCCCGGTGGGGGATCCGGGGGCGGTCGGGGCCCGTCCCACCCCCGTGGGAGCTGTCGGCGGACCCGGCCGGCGGATACCGTCGCGGTGTGGCGATGTTCCGACTTCAGAGCAGCAGGGTGCTTGCCGTCGACATGACCGGGGACGCCGTGAAGGCGAAGAACGGCTCGATGGTCGCGTACGACGGCGAGATGGCCTTCAAGAAGCTGAGCGGCGGCGGTGAGGGCGTCCGGGGGATGGTCACCCGGCGGCTCACGGGCGAGCAGATGACGATGATGGAGGTGAAGGGGCACGGGACCTGCTGGTTCGCGGACCGCGCCTCGGAGATCAGCCTCGTGAGCCTCCAGGGGGACAAGCTGTACGTCGAGTCGAGCAACCTGCTGGCCGCGGACGCCGGGCTGCGGACGGGGACCAGCTTCACGGGGACGCGCGGCGCCTCGCAGGGCAACGGGCTGTTCACGACGACCGTCGAGGGGCACGGGCAGGCGGCGATCGTGTCGGACGGCCCGGCGGTGGTCCTCCGGGTGGATCCGCAGTACCCCCTGCTGGTCGACCCGGGGGCCTACGTGGCGCACCAGGGGCGGCTGCGGCAGTCCTTCCAGTCCGGGGTGACGTTCCGCACCTTCCTGGGGGAGAGCGGCGGGGAGGCCTTCCAGATCCGGTTCGAGGGGGAGGGGCTGGTCTACGTGCAGCCGAGCGAGCGGAACACGATCGCGGGGGACGTGTGACATGACCTTCCGGGAGATCAACGCGAAGATGGTCGAGGCGACCGTGACGCCCGGGCAGCGGCTGTTCAGCCAGCGCGGCGCGATGCTCGCCTACCGGGGGGACGTGTCCTTCACGCCCAGCACGGCCGGCGGCCAGGGCGGGATCATGTCGATGATCGGGCGCCGGGTCGCCGACGAGGACACCCCGCTGATGACCGTCGAGGGCAGCGGCACGGTGCTGTTCGGGCACGGGGGCCACCACGTGCAGGTCATCCGTCTGTCCGGTGACACGCTGTACGTCGAGGCCGACCGGCTGCTGGCCTTCGAGGGCACCCTGGAGCAGCGGACGGTGTTCCTGGGCTCGCAGGGCGGCGTGATGGGCGTGGTGCGGGGGCAGGCGAGCGGGCAGGGGCTGTTCACGACCGCGCTGCGAGGGCACGGAGCGGTGGCGGTGATGGCCCACGGGGGCGTGTTCGAGATCCCGGTCACCCCGCAGCGGCCGGTGCGCGTGGACCCGCAGGCGTACGTCGCCCACCACGGCGACGTACGCAACAGGCTGTCCGCGGCGCTGGGCTGGCGCGACCTGGTGGGCCGCGGTTCCGGGGAAGGGTTCCAGCTGGAACTGAGCGGCAGCGGCGCGGTGTACGTCCAGGCCTCCGAGGAGAAGCTGTGAGCATGTACGGGACGGCGGGCGGCCCGGTGGTGCACGACCCGGTGACGCTGCCGAGCGACGACAACGTGAACGCGTACACCTTCTGCGTGGAGCTCAAGGGGAGCCGGTGGTTCCTGCAGAAGGGGAAGATGATTGCCTACTACGGGTCGATCGACTTCAACGGGATCGGGCACGGCCGGCTGGACCGCCTGGTGCGTACGTCGTTCCATTCGCCCTTGCACGCGAGCGATTGGGTCGTGGCGGAGGGCTCGGGCAAGATGCTCCTCGCCGACCGGGCGTTTGACGTGAACTCGTACGACCTGGAGGACGGCAATCTGACCATTCGCTCGGGCAACCTGCTCGCTTTTCAGCCAAGCCTCGCCCTCAAGCAGTCGATCGTGCCGGGCTTTCTGACCCTGATCGGAACCGGGAAGTTCGTGGCCGCGTCCAACGGCCCGGTGGTGTTCATGGAACCCCCTCTCCGGGTGGATCCGCAGGCACTGGTCGGCTGGGCCGACTGCCCCTCGCCGTGCCACCACTACGACCACGGGTACATGACCGGTGTACTGGGCGGTCTGCGCGCGCTGACGGGCCTGGGCGGGGCTTCCGGCGAGGAGCACCAGTTCGAGTTCGTGGGCGCGGGGACGGTGCTGCTGCAGTCGTCGGAGGCCCTGATGGCGGAGCAGGCCACCGGCGCGGTTCCGCACGACGCGGGCGTGCCGGGCGGCGGAGCGCACGGCACCGGGGGACAGCAGCCGGGGACGCCGCGCCTTCCCGGACAGCTGGGCGACCTCCAGCGCCGCTTCGGGCTGTGAGCGATAATCTGCGGAGTGTGACGTCGAACGCGTGCGCGCCGTCACGGAAAACCCCTCATAGTTAGCTTTTCAACTTCTTAGGTAGACTTCATTCATGGAGACCGAGACGGCCACCCGCTGGCTGACCGATGCGGAGCAGTGCGCTTGGCGCACCCACCTGGAAGTCAACAAGTTGTTGACATACCAGCTCGAGAAGGACCTGCAGCCGTTCGGCCTGACGATGAACGACTACGAGATCCTGGTGAACCTCTCCGAGTCGGAGGGCGTTCGGATGCGGATGAGCGACCTCGCCTCCGCCACCCTCCAGTCCAAGAGCCGCCTCTCCCACCAGATCACGCGCATGGAGAACGCGAACCTGGTGCGGCGGGAGAACTGCGAGTCCGACCGCCGCGGGCTCTACGCCGTCCTCACCGAGCACGGCCTGGAGACCATGAGGAAGGTCGCGCCGCACCACGTGGCGTCGGTGCGCCGGCACTTCATCGACCTGCTCTCCCCCGAGGCCCTCATCGAGCTCGACAAGGCCCTCAAGCCCATCGCGGAGCATCTGCGGGGCCAGCGCGGCCGCCCCTGACCGGACGGCCCCTAGGGCCTCCCGTTTGGGATCATGCCGGGCTCGCGGGGCCTGGTGCCGTGCCTCGCCGCGTTGTCGTCGGTTGCCATGGCTTTCGCCATGGCGCCCTCCTCCGCCTTGCGACGCACGGCACCAGGTCCCGCTCCCTGATCCGACCTGATCCCAAACGAAAGACCCTAGACACCCGGCAGGCGGAGCTCGAACAGGGCCCCGCCCGCCGGTGCGTCGCGCACCGTGAGCGCGCCGCCGTGCCGTACGGCGACGTCCCGGGCGATGGCGAGCCCCAGTCCCGCCCCGCCGTCGTCGCGGCTGCGGGCGGCGTCCAGCCGCACGAACCGCTCGAAGACGCGCTCCCGGTCCTCCACGGGCACCCCGTCCCCGTCGTCGGCGACGCCGACCACGGCCGCGGTCCCCTCCCTGCGCACGGACACCTCGACCGCCGACCGGGCGTGCCGCTGCGCGTTGTCGAGCAGGTTGGCGAGCACCCGCTCCAGCTGTCCCCGCGACCCGGCCACCGCCACGCCCTCCTGCGCCCGCACGCTCACCCCGGGCCTGCCCTCCACCGCCTCCCGCACCAGCGCGGCGAGGTCCACCCGCCCGTCGGCGGGCCGCTCCCCCGCGTCCAGCCGGGCGAGCAGCAGCAGGTCCGCGGCGAGCCGCTGCAGCCGTACGGTGTCCTCGACGGCACCGTCGAGGTCGAGCAGCTCCGGGTGGGCCGCGCCCACCTCCAGCTGGGTCCGCAGGCTGGCGATCGGGCTGCGCAGCTCGTGCGAGGCGTCGGCGACGAACCGCCGCTGCCGCTCCACGGACGCCTCCAGCGCGGCCAGCGTCTCGTTGGTCGTGGTCGCGAGCCGGGCCACCTCGTCGTGGGTGTCCGGCACCGGGACGCGCCGCGCCAGGTCCTCGGAGGCGGTGATGGCGGCCATCTCGCGCCGGATCCCCTCGACCGGGCGCAGCGCGCGCCCGGTGACCAGCCAGGTCACGCCCGCGACGACCGCGAGCAGCAGCGGGAAGCCGATCAGCATGGCGGTCGTCGCGCTGCCCACGGCACCGTGCTCGGCGGAGAGCGGGGCACCGGCGTAGACGGTGAGCGTGCCCCGGTCCGGGGTCTCGACGGGCAGCGCGGCGAACCGGTAGTCCTCCGTCTCCCCGTCGATCGTCGCGAACCCGTCGCTGTAGGCGGGCCGCTCCCCGATCTCGCCGGGCTCCAGTTCCCCGTCGCCCTCCTCGTCCTCGCCCACGTCCGCGCCCGTGTGCGGCCGGACCGCGCCGGTGCCGGTCCCCCCGATCCGCTCCAGGTCCTCGCTGGCGGCGACCAGCCTGCCGTCCTCGTCCACGACCTGCACGGGCCGGTCCTCCGCGTCCAGCGGCAGCTCGTCGTACGCCTTGCCGACGGCGAGCTCGGTGGCCACCGCCCGTGCCGAGCGTTCCGCCTGGGTGCCCGCCTCGCCGTGCAGGTTCGTCCGCAGGGACAGCAGGACGGCGGCCCCGGCCGCGACGAGCGCGACGGCCACCACGAGGGTGGCGCCGAGCGTCGCCCGGGCCCGCACCGAACCGAACAGCCGTCTCACGGCGACGCCTCCAGCCGGTACCCGGCCCCGCGCACGGTCCGGATGAGCCCGGCCCGCAGCTTGCGCCGCAGCGCGCTGACGTACACCTCGACGATGTTGGGATCGCCCTCGTACGCGAAGTCCCACACGTGTTCGAGGATCTCCCCCTTGGACACCACCTCGCCCGCGCGCATCACGAGCTGTTCCAGCACGGCGAACTCCCTGGCGGTGAGCGCCACCTCCCTCTCCTCCAGGAAGACCCGGCGGGCCGCGGTGTCGACCTTCAGGTCCCCGCAGACCCACACGGGTGAGGGACCGGCGCCCTGACCGCGCCGCCGCAGCAGCGCCTTGACCCGGGCGACGAGGACGACGTACGAGAACGGCTTGGTCAGGTAATCGTCCGCGCCCGTGTCGAGCCCCTCCGCCTCGTCGTACTCGCCGTCCTTCGCGGTGAGCATCAGGATCGGCACCTCGTGCCCGGCGGCGCGCAGGGCGGCGCAGACGCGGTAGCCGTTGAGGCCGGGCAGCATGATGTCGAGGATCACGAGGTCGTACGTCCCCTCGGCGGCCCGGTGCAGCCCCTCCCGCCCGTCGTGGACGACGTCCACGGCGTACCCCTCGGCCGTCAGTCCCCGGGCGAGCGACAGGGCCAGCCGCTTCTCGTCCTCGACGATCAGGATGCGAAAGGGGCGGCGCGCGGGGTCTCCGGCGGGGCGGTGGCGGGTGACGGGTGGGTGCATGGGTAGAGGGTCGCAAAATCGACCTGAAGATCGCTTCAGGTGGCTTCAGCTTCCTCTCAGCGTCGGTCGGCGACAGTGGACGACGTCACAAGCCGTACGACTCGGGAGGATCCCCATGAAGCGCAACATCGTGATCGCCGCCCTCACAGCCGCCGCGCTGGTCGGGGGCGGTACGGCGACGGCGCTGGCGACCGCGGCCGGCGACGGGGCCCCGGCCCGGCAGACCGGCGCGCGCGCCTCGGACGACGACGCGCGCGACGACCGGGACGACCGGGACGACCGGGACGATGACGCCGCGCGGGCGTCCTCCGCCGGTGTGACGGCCCCGGAGGCCATCGCCTCCGCCCTGCGGCACGCCCCGGGCACCGCGGTCTCCGCCGAACTGGACGACGAGGGCGGCGAGGGCGGCGAGGACCGCACGGTCTGGGAGGTCGACGTCCTCACCTCCGGCGGCACTTGGCGCAGTGTCACGGTCGACGCCGGCACCGGCAAGGTCCTCGACGCCCGCGCCGAGGACGGAGACGAGGACGAGGACGACGGCACCGCTCCCGTACGGGCCGCCCTGAAGGGTGCCGCCGTGACGGCCGCCGACGCCGCGAAGGCCGTCGCCGGCAAGGGCGGTGAGGTGACGTCGGTGGACCTGGACGAGGACGGCCGGTCCAGGGGATGGGAAGTGGAGACGCACGGCCCGGGCCGGGACGACGGGCACGACTGGCGCGTCGACCTGAGGTCGGGCAAGGCCACGGCGGACCACGACGACGACTGACGACGCCGCCGAACGGACCCCGCCCCCACAGGCGCCCCGGCGCCGCGGCGGCCGCCGCCGGGGCGCCGCTTCCCGGCCCCTTCGAGCAGGGGGCGCACCAGCCACCACCGAACACCCGCGCAGGCCGCCGCGGGCACCGCACCCGACCGGAGGCGCGCAGGCCGCCGCGGGCGGACGTCAGCCCCCGGTCACCCCCGCCACCAGCTCGTCCGCCGCCCGGTAGGGATCCAGCTCCCCCGTGACGATCCGCTCCGCCAGCGCCCCCAGCCGCCGGTCCCCGCGCAGGTCCCCGATCCGCTCCCGCAGGGCCGTCACCGCGATCGTCTCCACCTCGCGCGCGGCCCGCGCCAGCCGCCGTTCCGCGAGCACCCCCCGTTCCTCCATCCACGCCCGGTGCTTCTCCAGCGCCTCGACGACCTCGTCGACGCCCTCCCCCCGCGCCGCGACCGTCTTGACGATCGGCGGACGCCAGTCGCCGGGCCCGCGCGCCTCCCCCAGCCCCAGCATGTGGTTCAGCTCGCGCGCCGTCGCGTCGGCCCCGTCCCGGTCGGCCTTGTTCACGACGTACACGTCGCCGATCTCCAGGATCCCGGCCTTGGCCGCCTGGATCCCGTCGCCCATCCCCGGCGCGAGCAGCACCACGGACGTGTCGGCCTGCGCGGCGATCTCCACCTCCGACTGCCCGACCCCGACCGTCTCGACGAGGATCACGTCGCACCCGGCCGCGTCCAGCACCCGGATCGCCTGGGGCGCGGCCCAGGCGAGACCGCCCAGGTGCCCGCGCGTCGCCATCGACCGGATGTAGACCCCGGGGTCGGAGGCGTGCTCGGACATCCGCACCCGGTCGCCGAGCAGCGCACCCCCGGAAAAGGGCGACGACGGGTCCACCGCCAGCACCCCGACCCGCTTGCCCTGCTTGCGGTACGCGGTCACGAGCGCCGACGTCGACGTGGACTTCCCCACGCCCGGCGACCCGGTCAGTCCGACCACGTACGCCCCGCCGGTCAGCGGCGCCAGCGCCGCCATGACCTCCCTCAGCTGTGGGGACGCCCCCTCCACCAGCGAGATCAGCCGGGCCACGGCCCGCGGCCGGCCTTCCCTGGCCTGGGCCACCAGCGTGGAGACGTCCTGCATCACAGCTCCGTTCCCGAGAAGGAGAAGGTAGGTCGGCCGGCCCGAAGACGCCGTCAGGCCTTCGGTACCCGCACGATCAGCGCGTCACCCTGTCCGCCGCCCCCGCACAGCGCCGCCGCGCCGACCCCGCCGCCGCGCCGCTTCAGCTCCAGTGCCAGGTGGAGGACGAGGCGCGCCCCGGACATCCCGATCGGGTGACCCAGGGCAATGGCACCGCCATTGACATTCACCTTTTCGGAGGAAACGCCGAGATCCTTCATTGACTGCACGGCGACGGCCGCGAACGCCTCGTTGATCTCGATCAGATCGAGGTCCGAGACCTCCAGCCCCTCCTTCTTCAGGGCGTGCAGGATCGCGTTCGACGGCTGCGACTGCAACGAGTTGTCCGGCCCGGCCACGTTCCCGTGGGCGCCGATCTCGGCGATCCAGTCCAGCCCCAGCTCCTGCGCCTTGGCCTTGCTCATCACGACCACGGCCGCGGCGCCGTCGGAGATCTGCGAGGACGACCCGGCGGTGATCGTGCCGTCCTTGGAGAAGGCCGGCCGCAGCTTGCCCAGCGACTCCGCCGTCGTGTCCGGGCGGATGCCCTCGTCCTTGCTGAACAGCACCGCGTCGCCCTTGCGCTGCGGGATCTCCACCGGCGTGATCTCGGCCTCGAAGACGCCGTTCTTCTGGGCGGCGGCGGCCCGCTGGTGGGACAGCGCGGCCACGGCGTCCTGCTCCTCGCGCCCGATGCCCAGCCGCGCGTTGTGCCTCTCGGTGGACTCGCCCATGGCGATGCCCTCGAAGGGGTCGGTGAGCCCGTCGTACGCCATGGCGTCGAGCATCTGGACGGCGCCGTACTTGAAGCCCTCGCGCGACTTGGGCAGCAGGTGCGGGGCGTTGGTCATGGACTCCTGCCCGCCGGCGACGACGACGTCGAATTCGCCGGCGCGAATGAGCTGGTCGGCGAGGGCGATCGCGTCCAGGCCCGACAGGCAGACCTTGTTGACGGTGAGCGCGGGGACGTTCATCGGGATGCCGGCCTTGACGGCGGCCTGTCGCGCCGGGATCTGGCCCGCGCCGGCCTGCAGCACCTGGCCCATGATCACGTACTGCACCTGGTCGCCCCCGATGCCCGCACGGTCGAGGGCGGCCTTGATCGCGAAGCCGCCGAGGTCGGCCCCGGAGAAGGACTTCAGCGAGCCGAGCAGCCGCCCCATCGGAGTGCGGGCACCGGCGACGATGACGGACGTCGTGCCGTTGGCCCCGCCGGTTCCAGAGGTTCCAGAAGACATGAGCTGCGATCTCCTTACCGGCCCGCAGGCCGAGGAGTGAACGAGGGTTTACCCGAATGTACTGAGCGGTATCCCGCCCGTCACCGGGCTGTCGGTGTGATCGCGCGCACGTTGCGTAATCACCTCCGGAGCGCTGCACTGAATCCATGCTGACGCGAATCGACCACATCGGGATCGCCTGCCGCGACCTCGACGCCACCGTCGAGTTCTACCGTGCCACGTACGGCTTCGAGGTGTTCCACACCGAGGTCAACGAGGAGCAGGGCGTGCGCGAGGCCATGCTCAAGATCAACGATACGTCGGACGGCGGCGCCTCGTACCTCCAGCTGCTCGAACCGATTCGCGAGGACTCCCCCGTCGCCAAGTGGCTCGCCAGGAACGGCGAGGGCGTCCACCACATCGCCTTCGGCACCGCGGACGTGGACGGCGACGCCGCGGCCGTCCGCGACAAGGGCGTACGCGTCCTGTACGACGAGCCCCGGCGCGGTTCCATGGGGTCGCGGATCACCTTCCTGCACCCCAAGGACTGCCATGGCGTCCTGACAGAACTGGTCACTTCCGCGCCGGTTGAGGCACCTGAGCACTGACCCTCGCGCGAAGGGGCCGGTAGGGTTGGGCGCGGTCGCCGCTCAGTCCAGGGTGACCCGGTCCTGCCACCGCCAGGTGACGGGACCGCCGGGGACCGGGTTTCGGGGAACAAGCGCCGGGGCGGCAACCCATGCTCCGCGGTTGATCTGACACCATTCCCCGGGAGCCCCGTCCGGCGGACGGTCGGGGGCTCGTTCGGAGAGTTTTGCGACCAGGGGACGGATGGGACCGCGCAGTGCGGGGCTACGAGAGCCAGGAGCGAGAGCCGGCGGCTGACGTCGACCACCTCTCTCGGTTCGAGGCCGAGATGAAGCGGCTGAGGACCGAGCGGGAAAAGGCGATCCAGCACGCCGAGGACCTCGGCTACCAGGTCGAGGTGCTGCGCGCCAAGCTGCACGAGGCGCGCCGCACCATCATGTCCCGGCCCGCCTACGACAGCGCCGACATCGGCTACCAGGCCGAACAGTTGCTGCGCAACGCGCAGATGCAGGCCGACCAGATCCGCGCCGACGCCGAGCGCGAGCTGAGCCAGGCCCGGGCGCAGACCCAGCGCATCCTCCAGGAGCACGCCGAGCAGGCGGCCCGCCTCCAGGCGGAGCTGCACCAGGAGGCGGTGACCCGGCGCCAGCAGCTCGACCAGGAGCTGGCCGAGCGCCGGCAGACCGTCGAGTCGCACGTCAACGAGAACGTGGCGTGGGCGGAGCAGTTGCGCGCCCGTACCGAGCAGCAGGCCCGCCGGCTGCTGGAGGAGTCCCGCGCGGAGGCCGAGCAGTCCCTGGCCACCGCCCGCGCGGAGGCCGAGCGGCTGACCGCCGAGGCCCGCCAACGCCTGCGGAGCGAGGCCGAGGCCGCCCGCGCGGAGGCCGAGCAGCTGCTGCGCCGCGCCCGCGCGGACGCCGAGCGGCTGCTGAACGCCGCCTCCACCCAGGCCCAGGAGGCCACCGACCACGCCGAGCAGCTGCGCACCGTCACCGCCGCCGAGTCCGAGGCCGCCCGCCGTCAGGCCCAGGAGCTGAGCCGGACCGCCGAGCAGCGCCTGGCCGAGGCGGACACGGCGCTGCGCGAGGCCCGCGCCGAGGCCGAGAAGCTGGTCGCCGAGGCGAAGGAGGCCGCCGCCAAGGCGCTGGCGAGCGCCGAGACGGCCAACGAGCAGCGCACGCGCGTGGCCAAGGAGCAGGTGGCCCGGCTGGTCGGCGAGGCGACGAAGGAGGCCGAGGCCACCCGGGCGGAGGCCGAGCAGCTGGTCGCCGACGCCCGCGCCGAGGCCGAGAAGATCGTCGCCGAGGCCACCGAGAAGGCCCGCACACTCGCCGCCGAGGAGACGGCGACGCAGCTGTCGAAGGCCGCCAAGACCGCCGAGGACGTCCTCAACAAGGCGTCGGAGGAGGCCAAGAAGACCACCAAGGCCGCCGCCGAGGAGGCCGAGCGGATCCGCAAGGAGGCCGAGGCCGAGGCTGATCGGCTGCGCGCCGAGGCCCACGACATCGCCGAGCAGCTCAAGGGCGCGGCCAAGGACGACACCAAGGAGTACCGCGCCAAGACGGTCGAGCTGCAGGAGGAGGCCCGCCGGCTGCGCGGCGAGGCCGAGCAGCTGCGCGCCGACGCCGTCGACGAGGGCGACCGGATCCGCGCGGAGGCCCGGCGCGAGGCCGTGGCGCAGATCGAGGAGGCGGCCAAGACCGCCGAGGGGCTGCTCGCCAAGGCCAAGGCGGACGCGGACGAGCTGCGGCAGACCGCGACCGCGGACAGCGAGAAGGTCCGCACCGAGGCCATCGAGCGGGCCACGGCGCTGCGCCGGCAGGCCGAGGAGACCCTGGAGCGCACCCGCGCGGAGGCCGAGCGGCACCGCACGGAGGCCGCGGAGCAGGCCGAGGCGCTCAAGGAGGACGCCGAGCGGGCCGCGCGCGAGCTGCGCGAGGAGACCGAGCGGGCGATGGCGGCCCGGCAGACGGAGGCCGCCGAGGAGCTGACGCGGCTGAAGTCGGAGGCCGAGGAGCGGCTCGCCGCCGCCGAGCAGGCGCTGGCCGAGGCGCGCGAGGAGGCCGCGCGGATCCGCCGGGAGGCCGCCGAGGAGAGCGAGCGGCTGCGCGCGGAGTCCGCCGAGCGGATCCGTACGCTCCAGCAGCAGGCCGAGGCGGAGGCCGAGCGGCTGCGCACCGAGGCCGCCTCGGACGCGTCCGCGTCCCGCGCGGAGGGCGAGGCCGTCGCCGTACGCCTGCGTTCGGAGGCCGCGGCCGAGGCGGAGCGGCTGAAGACGGAGGCGCAGGAGAGCGCGGACCGGGTGCGGGCGGAGGCCCAGGCCGCCGCCGAACGGCTGGCCGCGGAGGCGTCGGAGACGCTGTCCGCCGCGCAGGAGGAGGCCGCCCGGCGCCGCCGCGAGGCCGAGGAGCTGCTGGGCGCGGCCCGGCAGGAGGCCGACCAGGAGCGCGAGCGGGCGCGGGAGCAGAGCGAGGAGCTGCTCGCCTCGGCGCGCAAGCGCGTGGAGGACGCGCAGGCCGAGGCGACCCGTCTGGTCGAGGAGGCCGACCGCCGCGCCGCCGAGATGGTGTCGGCGGCCGAGCAGCACGCCCAGCAGGTGCGCGACTCGGTGGCCGGGCTGCACGAGCAGGCCCAGGAGGAGATCGCCGGGCTGCGCAGCGCCGCCGAGCACGCGGCGGAGCGTACCCGCCGGGAGGCCGAGGAGGAGGCGGACCGGGTCCGTTCCGACGCCTACGCGGAGCGGGAGCGGGCCGGCGAGGACGCCACCCGGCTGCGGCGCGAGGCGCAGGAGGAGGCCGAGGCCGCCAAGGCGCTCGCCGAGCGCACGATGTCCGAGGCGATGGCCGAGGCGGAGCGGATCCGCACGGATGTCGCCGAGCACGCCCAGCGGGTGCGCACCCAGGCGTCGGACACGCTCGCCGAGGCCGACCAGGCGGCGGCGCGCACCCGGGCGGACGCCCGCGAGGACGCCAACCGCATCCGGTCGGACGCGGCGGCGCAGGCGGACACGCTCATCACCGAGGCGCGCAGGGAAGCCGAGCTGCTGACCACGGAGACGGCCGCCGAGACCGAGCGGATCCGCACCGAGACGGCCGCGGAGGCCGAGCGGGTGCGCACCGAGGCGGCCGCGAAGGCCGAGAAGCTGGTGGCGGACGCCACCGGGGAGGCCGAGCGGGTCCGCGCGGAGGCGGCCACCGAGGCGGAGCGGCTGCGGACCGAGACGGCCGCGGAGGCCGAGCGGGTGCGCACCGAGGCGGCCGCGAAGGCCGAGAAGCTGGTGGCGGACGCCACCGGGGAGGCCGAGCGGCTGCGCGCCGAGGCCGCCGAGACGGTCGGCTCCGCGCAGCGGCACGCCGAGCGGACCCGCACCGAGGCGGAGCGGGTCAAGACCGACGCGGCGGCGGAGGCCGAACGGGTGACGACCCAGGCGCGCGAGGAGGCCGAGCGCACCCTGGACGAGGCCCGCAAGGACGCCAACAAGCGGCGTTCGGAGGCGGCCGAGCAGGTCGACAAGCTCATCGCCGAGACGACGGCCGAGGCGGACAAGCTGCTCACCGAGGCGCAGCAGCAGGCGCTGAAGACCACGGCGGACGCCGAGTCGCAGGCCGACACGATGGTGGGCGCGGCCCGCAAGGAGGCCGAGCGGATCGTCGCCGAGGCGACGATCCAGGGCAACACCCTGGTGGAGAAGGCCCGCTCGGACGCGGACGAGCTGCTCGTCGGCGCCCGCCAGGACGCCACCCGGATCAGGGAGCGCGCCGAGGAGCTGCGCGATCGCCTCACCACCGAGATCGAGGAGCTGCACGAGCGGGCCCGCCGTGAGGCCGCCGAGGCGATGAAGTCGGCCGGTGACCGGTGCGACGCCCTGGTCAAGGCCGCCGAGGAGCAGCTCGCCGAGGCGGAGGCGAAGGCCAAGGAGATCGTCTCGGAGGCCAATTCCGAGGCCGGGAAGGTGCGGATCGCCGCCGTCAAGAGGGCCGAGGGGCTGCTGAAGGAGGCTGAGCAGAAGAAGGCCACGCTCGTCAAGGAGGCCGAGACGATCAAGGCCGAGGCGGAGCGGGAGGCCCGGCGCACGGTCGAGGAGGGCCGGCGCGAGCTGGAGGCCCTGGTGCGGCGCCGCGAGGACATCAACGCGGAGATCTCGCGGGTCCAGGACGTGCTGGAGGCGCTGGAGTCCTTCGAGGCGCCGCCCGCGGGCAAGGACGGCGGGGTCAAGGCGGGCGCGACCGTGGGCGCCCCCCGATCGGGTGGCAAGTCGTCGGACAAGTAGCGAGGAGGTGCAATTCCGGTGTCTGCTAGAGCCTTTGGCTCTACGTTTGGCAAGCCGTCACCCGGTTAGCCACTCAAAAGGGGTGTCATTCTCCCCACCAATCGGGCTTCTGCTCGATGACACACCGCCCAAACCCCTAGGATTCCCCCTATCACCTCACCGGTCTCTTTCGACAGGAACCCCATGAGCGACACTTCCCCCTACGGCTTCGAGCTTGTGCGGCGTGGGTACGACCGCGCTCAGGTGGACGAACGTATCTCCAAGCTCGTCTCCGACCGTGACAGTGCTCTCGCCCGCATCACCGCTCTGGAGAAGCGCATCGAGGAGCTCCACCTCGAGACCCAGAACGCTCAGGCCCAGATCACCGAGGTCGAACCGTCGTACGCGGGTCTCGGCGCCCGGGTCGAGAAGATCCTGCGCCTGGCCGAGGAAGAGGCCAAGGAACTGCGTGAGGAGGCCCGGCGCGCGGCCGAGCAGCACCGCGACCTCGCCGAGTCGGCGGCCCAGCAGGTGCGCAACGACGCCGAGGTGTACGCCGCCGAGCGCAAGGCGAAGGCCGAGGACGAGGGCGTGCGGATCGTCGAGAAGGCCAAGAGCGACGCCGCCCAGCTGCGGGCCGAGGCGCAGAAGGACGCCCAGTCCAAGCGGGAGGAGGCGGAGGCCCTCTTCGAGGAGACCCGCGCCAAGGCCGCCCAGGCCGCCGCCGACTTCGAGACGAACCTCGCCAAGCGCCGCGAGCAGTCCGAGCGGGACCTGGCCGCCCGTCAGCAGAAGGCGGAGAAGCGGCTGGCGGAGATCGAGCACCGGGCCGAGCAGCTGCGCCTGGAGGCGGAGAAGCTGCGCACCGACGCCGAGCGCCGTGCCCGCCAGACCGTCGAGACGGCGCAGCGCCAGGCCGAGGACATCGTGGCCGACGCCAACGCCAAGGCCGACCGCATCCGTTCGGAGTCCGAGCGTGAGCTGGCGGCGCTCACCAACCGCCGCGACTCCATCAACGCGCAGCTGACGAACGTGCGCGAGATGCTGGCGACCCTCACGGGTGCCGCGGTGGCCGCCGCCGGCACGCCGTCCACGGACGACGATCCGGTCTCCCGCGGGGTGCCCGCCCAGCAGTCGCGGTAACGCGTCGACGCACTTCGGCCGAAAACCTGCGGGGCCCTCTGTCATTGCGGTGGCAGAGGGCCCCGTCCCGTTCTAGCGTGGGCGGCATGATCGAGCTCGAGGGGCTGACGAAGCGGTACGGCGAGAAGGTGGCGGTCAACAACCTCACCTTCACCGTCAGACCCGGCATCATCACCGGCTTCCTCGGGCCCAACGGGGCGGGCAAGTCGACCACGATGCGGATGGTGCTGGGGCTCGACCGGCCCACCGCCGGGGACGTGCGGATCGAGGGCAAGCGCTACGACGAGCTCAAGGACCCGCTGACGTGCGTCGGCGCCCTGCTGGACGCCAAGGCCGTGCACGGCGGGCGCAGCGCCTACCACCACCTGCTGTGCCTGGCGCAGGCCAACGGCATCCCGTCCGCCCGGGTGCACGAGGTGCTGGACGTCGTCGGTCTGACGGCGGTGGCGAGGAAGAAGGCCAAGGGCTTCTCGCTCGGCATGGGCCAGCGGCTGGGCATCGCCGCGGCGCTGCTGGGCGATCCGCGGATCCTGATGTTCGACGAGCCGGTCAACGGCCTGGACCCCGAGGGCATCCACTGGATCCGCAACCTGATGAAGTCGCTGGCCGCGCAGGGCCGTACGGTCTTCGTCTCCTCCCACCTGATGAGCGAGATGGCGCTGACCGCGGACCACCTGGTCGTCATCGGCCAGGGCCGGCTGCTCGCCGACACCTCGATGGCCGACTTCATCGCGCAGAACTCGCGCAGTTACGTCCGGATCCGCACCCCGCAGCGGGAGCGGCTGCTGGACGTGCTGCACGGGGAGGGGATCACGGTCGCCGAGAGCGGTGCCGAGGTGCTGGAGGTGGACGGCGACAAGTCCGAGCGGATCGGTGAGCTGGCCGCTCAGCACCAGATCGTGCTGCACGAGCTGAGCCCCCAGCGGGCCTCGCTGGAGGAGGCGTTCATGCGGTTGACGGCGGAGTCGGTGGAGTACCACGCCCACGGCGGGCGGCCCCCCGGACAGCAGCCGGGGCAGCAGTGGGGCACCGAGTGGAGGAGGGGCTGACCATGGCCACGGCACAGGTCGTCCGGTCCGAGTGGACCAAGATCCGGTCGGTGGCGTCCACGGTGTGGACGCTGTCCCTCGCGGCGGTCGTCACGATCGCCCTCGGCATGCTGATCTCGGCGCTGTCGAGGAGCGAGTACGGCGACATGGGCCCGCAGGACCGGCTCTCCTTCGACCCGACGTTCACCAGCTTCGCCGGGATGAGCCTGGGGCAGCTCGCGATGATCGTGTTCGGGGTGCTCGTGGTGGCCAACGAGTACAGCTCCGGCATGATCCGCACCTCGCTGGCGGCCGTGCCGCAGCGCGGCACCTTCCTGTTCGGCAAGGTGGCGGTGGCCTCCCTGCTGGCACTGGTGGTCGGGATGGCCACCAGTTTCGCCGCCTTCTTCCTCGGGCAGGCGATGCTGGGCGACCTGAAGGCGTCGATCGGCGATCCGGGCGTGCTGCGGGCGGTCATCGGCGGCGGTCTGTACATGACCCTCATCGCGATGTTCTCGATGGGCATCGCCGCGATGCTGCGCTCGCCGATGCTGTCGCTCGGCATCCTGATGCCGTTTTTCTTCCTGATCTCCAGCGTCCTCGGCACGGTCGACGTGACGCAGAAGGCGGGCCAGTTCCTGCCCGACCAGGCCGGCAGCAAGATCATGCAGGTGGTCCTGCCGGCCGACGACGACACTCCCTACGGCCCGTGGGGCGGCCTCGGGATCATGGTGCTGTGGGTGGCCGCGGCACTGATCGGCGGTTACGTGGTGCTCAAGCGCCGCGACGCCTAGGGTCTTTCGTTTGGATCGGGTCGGATCAGGGAGCGGGACCCGGTGCCGTGCATCGCAAGGCGGAGGAGGGCGCCATGGCGAAAGCCATGGCAACCGACGACGACGCGGCGAGGCACGGCACCAGGCCCCGCGAGCCCGGCATGATCCAAACGAGAGGCCCTAGCGACGGCCGGCTTTTGCCCGCTCCCGAGGGGAACCGTCAGCGGCTCGATATGCTCCTAACCCTTACGGGGGCATGTGCCCCGCTGTCCTGAACTTTTCGATGGGTGCGGAGCATGATCGAGGCTGTCGGCCTGACCAAGCGCTACGGCGACAAGACCGCTGTGTACAACCTGTCCTTCCAGGTACGGCCGGGTGCCGTCACCGGCTTCCTCGGGCCCAACGGGTCGGGCAAGTCGACCACGATGCGCATGATCCTGGGCCTGGACAATCCCACGTCCGGGCGCGTCACGATCGGCGGCTACCCGTACCGCAAGCTGCCCAACGCCCCCCGCCAGGTGGGCGCGCTGATCGACGCCAAGGCCGTGCACGGCGGCCGGTCGGCCCGCAGCCACCTGCTGAGCCTCGCCCAGCTGTCGGGCATCCCGGCCCGGCGGGTGGACGAGGTGCTCGGCGTGGTCGGCCTCCAGGACGTGGCCAGGAAGCGGTCCAAGGGCTTCTCCCTCGGCATGGGCCAGCGGCTCGGCATCGCCGCCGCGCTGCTGGGCGACCCCCAGGTGCTGCTGTTCGACGAGCCGGTCAACGGCCTCGACCCCGAGGGCATCCTCTGGGTGCGCAATCTGATGAAGGCGCTCGCCGCGGAGGGCCGTACGGTCTTCGTCTCCTCCCACCTGATGAGCGAGATGGCGCTGACCGCGGACCACCTGATCGTCATCGGACGCGGGCAGCTGCTCGCCGACATGAGCGTGCGGGACTTCATCTCGGCCAATTCCGCCGGCTTCGCCCGGGTCCGGACGCCGGACACCGAGCCGCAGCTGCGCGAGAAGCTGTCCGCCGCGCTCACCGAGGCGGGCGGGCAGGTCCTGCCGGAGCAGGACGGCGCGCTGCGGGTGACGGGGCTGCCGCTGCCCCGCATCAGCGACATCGCGCACGACGCCGGCGTACGGCTGTGGGAGCTGTCGCCGCACCAGGCCTCGCTGGAGGAGGCGTACATGCGGATGACGCAGAGCGCCGTGGACTACCGCTCCACGACCGACCAGAAGGCCGGTCTGCGGCAGCCCCCGCCGCCCGGCGCGCAGCCGCCGGTGCCGGTGCCCGGCCAGGGCCAGCCCGGCTGGTACGCCCCGCCGCCGCCCCAGCACGCGGCGCCCGGGCCGGCGGCACCCCCGCAGCCGGTGCCGCAGCCCGCGCCGGGCCAGGCGCCCGCGGGCCCGTACGCGCAGCCGGCCGCGCCGCAGGCCCCGGCGCAGCCGCCGACCGCCCCCGCACCCGCACCCGCCCCCGCTCCCGTCACCGACCCGACCAAGTCCGAGGACGCCCGATGAGCACGCCCCAGCCCCCGATGCCGCAGGCCGCGCCCGGCCCGTCGTACCCCTCCTACACCTCGCCGATCCCGGTGGTGCGCACGCACCTCGGACACGCGATCGCCTCCGAGTGGACGAAGATGAAGTCGGTGCGCTCCACGATGTGGACGCTCGGCGTGTTCGTGCTGCTGGTGGTCGGCATCGGCCTGCTGACCGGCGTGGTGGTGTCGAGCTCCTCGTCCGACCTGTCCGGTGAGAACGCGCTGTCCCTCGGCATGTTCGGCCTGCTGCTCGGCAGCATGTGCATCATCACGCTCGGCGTGCTGACCACGGCCTCGGAGTACGGCACCGGCATGATCCGCACCACCATGACCGCCTGCCCCAGCCGCGGCCGGGTGCTGGCGGCGAAGGCGGTGGTGTTCTTCCTGGTCGCGTTCGTCGTGACGCTGGTGTCGTCCTCGCTCGTGGCCTTCCTGCACGTGGCCATGTTGGAGAGCAAGGGCGCCGAGGACCCGACGGGCGGCGAGTGGCTGAAGGCCACCGTCGGCGTCTCCCTCTACATCGCCCTGCTCGGCCTGCTCTCGCTCGCCGTCGGCTCGATCGTCCGCCACTCGGCGGGCGCCATCACCCTCATGATCGGAGCCGTGCTCGCCCCGCTGGTGATCGCGCTGTTCATGTTCGCGCAGTCGCTGGCGGACGTGCGCCAGGCCCTGCTGGAGTACTCGATCCCGAACCAGCTCAGCGTCTTCTACACCCAGTCCCTCAGCGACTCCGGCCCGTCCGGCTGGGACCCGCTGTGGATCGGGCTGGGCGCGACGGCCGCCGCCTTCGCCGGCGCCTTCGCGCTGCTGGAGAAGCGGGACGTGTGAGGCGCCGACGCACTGACGACCCGTCAGAACCGCGGCGCGTTACGGGACCGCTGCACCCGCGTGGTGCGGCGGTCCTTCGCGTTCCAGCAGGCCCGGTGCCAGTGCCGGCGGTCGTCGACCCCCGCGTACTGCGGCCAGGCCACCACGTGCGCGACGCCGTCGGGGATCAGCTGGTCGCAGCCGGGGCAGCGGTACGCCTTGCCCTGCGCGCTCGCCCCCGCCACGTGCCGTACGCTCCACTCCTCGCCCCGCCAGCTCTCGCTGGACTGCCAGCCGCCGTAGCGGCCGGGGCGGTCGTCCTCGGCGCTCCGGCCTGAGGAACCAGCTCCCTTGGGTCGGTTACGACGCGGGGACACAGCACACCTCACGGGGCTATACGGGAAGTACGGACTGCTTCCAGCCTACGCGGCGCGCACCGGGGCACGCGCACGGCGCACACCCCGGCCCTCCCGGGCACGTGCACGGCGCGCGCCTCGGACCTCCCGCGGCCCCGCGGACGGCGCGGCGCCCCAGCGGCGGCCCGCTCTGCAGACAATCCGCAAATCCCCCGCCCCGACCGTGTCCTCGGTACGTGTCGGACGGTTATGCCCGATGGGGGAGCTCCGCGTCGGAGCCAGGAAGCAGGAAAAGCACATGCGTGTGGGAAGTTTCGTGTTGGCGGCCCAGTTCCCCGGCCAGGGCCAGGGGGAGACGCTGCACCGCGCGGTCCGCTCCGCCGAGGTCGCCGAGGAGGCCGGGCTCGACTCGGTCTGGCTGGCCGAGCACCACTTCGTGCCCTACGGCACGTGCCCGTCGGCCGTCACCCTGGCCGCTCTCCTGCTGGGCCGCACCCGGCGGATCCGGATCGGCACGGCGGTCAGCGTACTGCCCACCACCCACCCCGTCACCCTCGGCGAGCAGACCGCGCTGCTGCACCTCACCAGCGGCGGGCGGTTCTCGCTGGGTGTGGGGCGCGGTGGGCCGTGGGTCGATCTGGAGGTGTTCGGCGGTGGGCTGGAGGCGTACGAACAGGGTTTCCCCGAATCGCTCGACCTGCTGATGCGCTGGCTGCGCGAACCGGCGGTGGGCGCGGACGGCGAGCGTTTCCGCTTCCGCGAAGTCACCGTCGTGCCGCGGCCGTCGGAGGCCCTGACCGACACCCCGGGACCGGAGGTCGTCCTCGCCTGCACCTCGCCCGGGAGCGTGCGCCTGGCGGCCGAGCGCGGGCTGCCGATGCTGCTCGGCATGCATGTCGGCGACGAGGAGAAGGCCGAGATGGTCATCCAGTGGCAGCGGCACGCGCGGGCCTGCGGGCGGCCGGCGGAGGAGATCCGCGGCGCGGCCCACGTCTCGGCCGGGGTCTGCCAGATCGCGGACCGGCACACGGACGCGGCGGAGACGCTGCTGAAGGCGATGCCCGGCTGGCTGCGGTACGGACTCGACGCCCATGTCACGGTGGACGGCCGGGCCCGGCGGATGCGCGACCCGCTGGCGTACACGGAACTGCTGTGCGGACTGCACCCGGTGGGCACGCCCGAGCTGTGCGCCGACCGGCTCGCGGCGACCAGCGAGCGGACCGGCATCAGCCGTTTCGCGCTGCTCGTCGAGGGCTCCGGCGATCTCGCGGCGACCGAGGAGAACGTGCGGCGCCTCGGGGCCGAGGTACTGCCCCGGCTGCGCTGAACCGCCGGGTCCGGCGGGGAGCTTGCCGCTCCGGTGCGTACCGTACCTCCCGCGTACGGAGCGGCAAGCCGACGTCCCTCCGCGTCAGCAGTCCCGGAGCTCCGGCGATTGGTTCAGCAGCTGACTGCGCACCGAGGTGAAACGGGCCAGCGTCTCGTCGACGGATGAGTCCAACGGGAACACCGCCACCCGGTGGCAGTTCTGGAAGGCCAGGCGTACACCGAAGTGCCGCTGCAGCGCGCCGCGTATCGCGTCACTCGCGAGCGCACGCAGCAGCTGACCGCGTGCCTGCTCGTCCGGCGGGGGCGTCTGGTTGTCGGCGAAGGCTCCGCCGTCGACCTTCAGCTGTGCCACCAGGGAGCTGATCATCTCCCATGCGTAGGGCAGGGAGGTCCGGACGCAGTCGACGAAGTCGGCTTCGTCGACCTCGCCTCGCTCGGCCTGTTCCAGTAGGGCCGGTGAGACGTCGAGCGACATGGGTTCTCCTCTCGCACCCCCGACCAGCAGGGGTTGCCGGACAGTAAGGGAAGTCCGCGAAAACGCACACGCTGTGTACACACCCCGCGACCTCCCGTTCAATACCGTAAGCACCCGGGCGAGGCGGCACCAGGAGAACGCCCAGATCAGCACCAACCCGTAGGCACACAATCGGCCAGTGCTCAACACGGGTCTAATGGGAGAAGTGGGGCGCCCCGCCGGCGGCCCGCCGGCCCGGCGGCAGGGGTGCGGATCGCGTCGGGGCGGACCGGTCGAGTAGCGTTGCCGACCATGCGTCTCGTCATTGCCCGCTGCTCCGTCGACTACGCCGGGCGGCTCACCGCCCACCTTCCCTCGGCGCCCCGCCTGATCCTGGTCAAGGCGGACGGCAGCGTCTCGATCCACGCCGACGACCGGGCCTACAAGCCCCTCAACTGGATGTCGCCGCCCTGCACGCTGAAGGAGGGCACCGGCGACGACGAGGGGGTGTGGACCGTCGTCAACAAGGCGGGCGAGAAGCTCATCATCACGATGGAGGAGATCCTCCACGACTCCACGCACGAACTGGGCGTGGACCCCGGCCTGATCAAGGACGGCGTGGAAGCGCACCTCCAGGAGCTGCTCGCCGACCGCATCGAGACGCTCGGCGAGGGCTACACCCTGATCCGCCGCGAGTACCCGACGGCCATCGGCCCGGTCGACATCCTGTGCCGGGACGCCGACGGGCAGACCGTCGCCGTCGAGATCAAGCGGCGCGGCGAGATCGACGGCGTGGAGCAGCTCACCCGCTACCTGGACCTGCTGAACCGCGATCCCCGCCTGGCGCCGGTGCGCGGCATCTTCGCCGCCCAGGAGATCAAGCCGCAGGCCCGCGTCCTGGCCACCGACCGCGGGATCGGCTGCCAGGTGCTGGACTACGACGCCCTGCGGGGCATCGAGGACGACAAGCTGCGGTTGTTCTGACCGCGCCACGACCGTCGGGAGGGCCGGGTCCGTCGAACGGACCCGGCCCTCCCGCGTGCTCACGCGGCCCGGGCGGGCGGGGCGTCAGACGAAGACGTCCGACGCGGAACCGGACCCGCTCGGGGATCCGCCGCTCCCCGGCGCGCTCGCCGTGGTGCTCGCAGGACCGCTGGGGGCCGGGCCGCTGGCCGAGTCGGTGGTCGACGGCGGAGGCGGCTCCTCGGTACTCGGCGGCGGGTTCTCGGAACTGGGCGGCGGGTTCTCGGAACTGGGCGGCGGGTTCTCGGAACTCGGCGGCGGGTTCTCGGTACTCGGCGGCGGGTTCTCGGAGCTGGGCGGCTTGCCGGGACTCGACGGCTTCCCGGACGTCGGCGGCTTGCCGGAGGAGGGCGTGGACGTCGGGTCGTCCGGGTCGCCCGGCTCCCGCGTGCCGCTCGGATCGTCCGACGGCTCGCCCGAGCCGGTGGGCGTCGGGTCGTCGGAGGTGCCCAGGGTGCCGTCGGGGCCCGGGTCGGTGGGCCGGCCGACGGCCGGTCCGCCGCCGGATCCCTCGCCCTGGTCGCTGTCCGCCCGGTCGGCGCCCAGGCCGCCGTCGCCGGTGCCCTGGCTGGCGGACGGGTTGACGCCGACGTGGTCGGAGGGTGCGCCGCCCTCGTTGTCGGACGTGGCGCCGAGGGTGACGACCGTGCCGAGCACCGCGACGAGCAGCGCGCCCGCGCCCGCCGCCACGAGGTTGCGCCGGGCGAATCCCTTGATGCCGCCCTGCGGCGCGCGGGCCGGGCCGGGGGAGGCGGCGCTGCGCTGGGTCACCAGGGCCGGGCTCTGGGCGGGCGGCCTGAGCGGCGGGAAGGCCGCGGGTGCGCCCTTGGGCGGTGACGCCGACTCCTCGTGCCGGGCGTCGGGCACCTCCTCCCCCGCGGTCGGGCCGAAGCCCGCCGCCGCGGCGCCGAGGCCGGAGCCGGACGGAGGCGTGGTGACGCCCCCGGCTCCGGGGCCGGGTGTGTCACCGGACCGGTCGGCGACCAGGGCGAGGGCGCGGCGGCCGGCGACCGTGCCGCGCTTGTCGGCGAGCGCGCCGCGCAGACCGATGGACGCCTCCAGCTCCGCGCGGGCCCGGTCCAGGTGTCCCTCGCACAGTGCGAGGATGCCGAGCTCGTGGTGGAAGTAGGCCTGCTCGGCCACGTCACCGGCGAGCCGGGCGGCCTCGCTGCCGGCGCGCAGGGCCCGCTCCCAGGCACTCCAGTGCAGCCCGGCGGCGAAGGCGGGCGCCGCCGTGCGGGCCAGCGCCACGGCGGGGCTCTCGGCGCCGTCCTCGGCGCCGTCGTCCGGCCGGGCCGTGGCCGGTGCCAGGACCGCCAGGGCGGCCAGTACGGCGTCGGCCTCGGCGCAGACGCGTTCCGGGGTGACCGAGGGGTGACCGGCCCACCAGGCGTAGTGCCGGGCGGCGGTCAGGGCCCGGCCGGTGGCGTCGTCGGCGTAGCCGGCGGCCTCCAGCTGGATGAGCACCCCGGCGGCGAGCCGGTAGCGGGAGCCGACCGGGGAGATGAGACCGCACTCGGCCAGCTCGCCGAGGGCGGCGTCCGCGTGGGTGTCGCCGACCAGGGCGGGCAGGTGCGCCTGGTGCGGCACCTCGCCGCCGAGCGCGACGGCGAACTCCAGGACGGCGCGGGCGCAGGCGCTCAGGTGCGAGGCGAGCAGCGGCGCGGGCGCGGCGGCCTCGCCGAGCGACGGCAGGCGGGCGCCGGCGCGCTCGGCGGCGTCGCGGGGTGCGTCCTCGCGCTCGGTGGCGTCGCGGGGTCCGGCGTCCGCCGGGTGGTCGTCGGAGAAGACGCCGAACTCGTCGGCGGCGTCGGTCCCGGCCCGCAGCCGGTCGCGCCGGCGCAGCAGGGCGCCGGCCTGGACGAAGCGCAGCGGCAGGCCCTCGGACTCGAACCAGAGGTCGCCGGCCCAGGTGGCCTCGTCGTCGGTGAGGACGCGGCCGACGGCGCGCTCCAGCAGTTCCACGCCGTCCGCGCGCTCCAGGCCGTCGAGGAGGACCTCCTCGACGGCGGATCCGGCGGACGGGGCGGGAACGTCCGGGGTGGCGCCGATCAGGAACGCGCACTCGGGGGTGGCGTCCAGCAGCTCGTCGAGCGCGGCACCGCCGAACTCGATGTCGTCGAGGACGACGACCGCGCCGATCTCCCGGACGTACGAGAGCAGTTCGTCGCGCTCGGGGCGGTGCAGGGGCGCGCGGTGGACGGCGTAGAACAGGTCGTAGAGCAGCTCGTCGGCCGTGCGGCGGAAGCCGCTGAGGCGGACGACGCCGTCCGGGGCGAGGTCGGCGCAGTCCTCGGCGACGAGGTCGAGCAGGCTGGTGCGGCCCGCGCCGGCCGGTCCGGTCAGGCGTACGGAACGACCGCGGGCCAGCAGCCGCACCAGCCGCTCGCGTTCCTCCTGACGGGCCACCAGCGGCAGCGCGGGCTGCACCGGCCCCGGCGGGACGGGCGGTTTGGCGGCACGGTCGGTCTCGGCCCGTTCGGCCGCGGTGAGCTTCTCGGGGCGCGCGGGCCGTTCCCCGGGCGGGCAGAGCTCGATCTCGCTGCCGTCGACGGGGTTGACGGTGAGCAGGTAGTCGCCGGAGACGAGCTGCACCGTACGGGCGAGCGCGGGCGCGTGCTGTCCGAAGTCGGAGGTGAGGGATTCCCTGGGCGGGCGCGGGCGCGGCGCGCTGCCGTCACCCTCGTGGCCGTGGTCCTCGGGGTCCCGGTTGTTCGGGTCCATAGGTTCAAGCCCCCCAAAAGCGTCGTATGTCCAACAAGCCCCTCCCGGCCTTGCCGCACACCGCGCTGTCGCTTCTGGTCCGGGCCCGCTTGAGGGTTTCGAGGCAGCGGGCAGCCGAACCTTAAACCTTTGCTCAGTATCTCCGACAATCCGGGTTCCCGTGCTGCCCGAGACGTCACAGTCTCGTGAGGATTGCGTGCACCGAACCTTTCGCCGGGAGGGGCCCGGCCTCCCCCGCCCCGACGACCCCCTGCCGCCCCCTCGGGCACACGGGTCACACCCGGGGCAGGGACTCCACTCCGATGCCGCCCTCGATGGCCAGGATCCGGTGCAGCCGGGTGGCCACCAGCAGACGCTGCATCTGCGGCGGCACGCCGCGCAGCACCAGCCGCCGGCCGCAGCGGCCGGCCCGCCGGTGGGCCCCCATGATCACTCCGAGCCCGGTGGCGTCCCAGGAGTCCAGCTCTGACAGGTCGAGCACCAGATCGCCGGCGCCGTCGTCGACGGCCGAGTGCAGGACCGTACGGGCGTCCGCCGCGCTGCGGACGTCGAGGCGGCCCCCGACGACCAGCTCGGCGTGGTCGCCCCTGATGTGCATATGCGCTCCCCGTGTGCGTGAGTCGTGAGTGCGGTGTCGTACTCCGTGATGGGTGAAAAACGGTGTGCAACCTGTGACTGCGTTAACCGATCGTCGGTTGCCATCCGTGAGCGAACCGATACCGAATTCACCCCGGGGTGTGACGTTTTCCGGGCGGTCGCGGTGTCAGTGCGTGTAGAAGCCCTGCCCGCTCTTGCGGCCGATGTCACCGGCGTCCACCATCCGGCGCATCAGCTCGGGGGCGGCGAACTTCTCGTCCTGGGACTCGGTGTAGATGTTGTCCGTGGCGTGCAGCAGGATGTCCACGCCCGTCAGGTCGGCGGTGGCCAGCGGCCCCATGGCGTGGCCGAAGCCCAGCTTGCAGGCGAGGTCGATGTCCTCGGCGGTGGCGACGCCCGACTCGTAGAGCTTGGCGGCCTCCATGACGAGGGCGCAGATCAGACGGGTGGTCACGAAACCGGCGACGTCGCGGTTGACGACGATGCAGGTCTTGCCGACGGACTCGGCGAACTCCCGGGCGGCGGCGAGCGTGGCGTCACTGGTCTTGTGCCCGCGCACCAGCTCGCACAGCTGCATCATCGGCACCGGCGAGAAGAAGTGCGTGCCGACGACCCGCTCCGGGCGCTCCGTGACCGCGGCGATCTTGGTGATCGGGATGGCGGAGGTGTTGGAGGCGAGGATCGCCTCGTCCTTCACCAGCTTGTCGAGCGCGCGGAAGATCTCGTGCTTGACGTCCAGCTTCTCGAAGACGGCCTCGACGACGACGTCCGCGTCGGCGGCGGCGTCGAGGTCGGTGGTCGGGGTGATGCGGGCGAGCGCGGCCTCGGCGTCCCCGGCCGCGAGCCTGCCCTTGGACACGAACTTGTCGTACGACGCCTTGATCCCGTCGGTGCCGCGGGTGAGCGCCGCGTCGGTGACGTCGCGCAGGACGACGTCCCAGCCCGCCTGGGCGGAGACCTGGGCGATGCCGGACCCCATGAGGCCGGCTCCGATGACGGCGAGCTTCCGTGCCACTGTGCGACTCCCCTGGTACGCGCTGTCCTTGCTTCCCTCGGCCGGACATTAGCGTTCGCGCGGGGCTGTGTGACCGGTTAGTAACGCGCGTCACGTCTCACATGACGGACATCACACCGGGGAGGGTCACTCCGCGCCCCGGACGGCGTAGGTGAGCACTTTCCCGCTCAGCAGCCCCTCCATCTCGTCGAGCAGCACGAGCATCTCGCGGGAGACGGCCGCGGGGGTGCCGCCGGCCAGCATGCGCTGTCCGATGCCGGTCATCACCGTGCTGTGCAGCCAGTTGATCTGACCGGCCATCAGGGCCGGCACGGGATCGTCCTCGGCGGCGCCGGTCTCCTCCCGCAGGGTCCGTTCCAGGTCGAGGAGGACCTCCTGGCCGATGGCCCACATGCGCGAGCGCAGGGCGGGCGAGTCCTGCACGACCCGCATGAACTTCGCGTACCCCTCCATCAGGCCGACCCGGGGCGACACCGCCTCGACCTCCTCGCGCAGCTCGCGCAGGACCGCCTCGGCGGCCGACTCGCCGTCGCGCCGGCCGCGCACCCAGCGCGAGAGGCGGTCGACGACTCCCTTGGACCGGTCGAGGAAGAGGTCCTCCTTGGCCGGGAAGTAGTTGTAGACGGTGTTGACGGAGACGTTCGCGGCCTCGGCCACCTCGGCGACGGTCACGGCGTCGAAACCGCGTTCGATGAACAGGTCCGTGGCGACATCGGAGATGTACTGCCTGGTCTGCCGCTTCTTTCGTTCCCTGAGTCCCTCGGCCATGCCCGCATCCTAACTTCGCTGGACCCGCTGAAAACTTGGGGACATTGCAAAATTTAAGAGACTCTGTTTTTCTGGGGCCATGGCAATCATCAGTACGGCCGGCCTGGCCCGTACCTTCCGGACCAGGAACGGCCCCGTCCAAGCCGTGCGCGGCATCGACCTGACCGTGCGCGAGGGGGAGATCCTCGGCTTCCTCGGCCCCAACGGCGCCGGCAAGACCACCACCCTGCGGATGTTGACGACGCTGCTCGCGCCGACCGGCGGCACGGCCACGGTCGCCGGCCACGACCTGGCGACCGACCCCGCCGGGGTGCGCCGGTCCTGCGGGTACGTGGCGCAGTCCGGTGGCGTCGACCCGCAGATCACCGTGCGGGAGGAACTGGTCACCCAGGGCCGCTTCTACCGCCTGCCGAAGGCGGTGGCCGCCGAGCGCGCCGAGGAACTCGCCCGCGACCTGGACCTGGCCGAGCTGCTGGACCGCAGGTGCGGCGCCCTCTCCGGCGGTCAGCGCCGGCGCCTGGACATCGCCATGGCGCTCACCCACCGTCCGAGGGTGCTCTTCCTGGACGAGCCGACCACCGGGCTGGACCCCGGCAGCCGCGCCGGCCTGTGGGAGCTGGTGCGCCGGCTGCGCGACGAGCACGGCACGACCGTGTTCCTGACCACCCACTACCTGGACGAGGCGGACGCTCTCGCGGACCGCCTGGTCATCGCCGACCGGGGCGTGGTGGTCGCCGAGGGCACCCCGAGCGCCCTGAAGCTGGCGCACGGCGGCTCGATCGACGCCACCCTCCAGGACGCCTTCCTCGCCATCACCGGCCGCGGCCCCTCCCCCGGTCCCGAACAAACCCGGCCGGGGGGACCCCCGTCGGCCGGCACCGCCCCCATCGCCGTATAGGACCCCGCATGCTGCTGCACGACACCGCTCTCGTCTACGGCCGCTATCTGCGCCAGTCGCTGCGCTCGCGTTTCGCGCTGCTCTTCGGCGTGCTGATGCCGCTGCTGTACCTGCTCTTCTTCGGGCCGCTCCTCACCGACCTGCCGCTGGGCGGGCGGGGCAGCTCCTGGCAGGTGCTGGTGCCCGGACTGTTACTGCAACTCAGCCTGTTCGGAGCCTCGTTCGCCGGATTCATGATCATTTTGGAGAAGGGCCAGGGGGTGGTCGAGCGGATGCGCGTCACCCCCGCCAGCCGGCTGGCGCTGCTGCTGGGCCGGGTGCTGCGGGAGGCGACGGTGTTCGTCTTCCAGGCGGTGCTGCTGGTGCTGGCCGCCGTGGTGATGGGCCTGCGGGCCCCGCTGCCCGGCGTGCTGATCGGCTTCGCGTTCGTCGCGCTGCTCACCGTCTCGCTGGCGTCACTGTCGTACGCGCTGGCGATGAAGGTCGCCACCCCGCAGGGGTTCGGGCCGGTGGTCAACGCGCTGACCATGCCCGCGATGCTGCTGAGCGGCCTGATGCTGCCGATGACGCTGGGCCCGCGCTGGCTGGACGTGCTCTCCCACTTCATGCCGCTGCGGTACCTGGTGGACGCCATGCGGGACGCGTACGTCGGCCGGTACGCCACCACGCACATGCTGTACGGCGCCCTGGTCGCCGTCGGCCTGACCGTGCTGTCCGTGGCGGTCGGCACGCGCGTGTTCCGCACGGCCGGGGCGTAACTACTCTGGGCCCATGGTCAATCTGACGCGCATCTACACCCGGACCGGCGACCGGGGCACCACGGCCCTCGGCGACATGAGCCGGGTCCCCAAGACCGACCTCAGGATCGCCGCGTACGCCGACGCCAACGAGGCGAACGCGGTGATCGGCACGGCGATCGCGCTGGGCGGACTGCCCGAGGAGGTCGTCGAGGTCCTCGTCCGCGTCCAGAACGACCTGTTCGACGTGGGCGCGGACCTGTCGACGCCGGTGGTGGAGAACCCCGAGTACCCGCCGCTGCGGGTCGAGCAGTTCTACGTCGACCGGCTGGAGGCGGACTGCGACCGCTTCAACGGGGAGCTGGAGAAGCTGCGCTCCTTCATCCTGCCCGGCGGCACGCCCGGCGCCGCCCTGCTGCACCAGGCGTGCACGGTGGTCCGCCGGGCGGAGCGCTCGACGTGGGCTGCGCTGGAGGTCCACGGCGAGACGATGAACCCGCTCACCGCGACCTACCTCAACCGCCTGTCCGACCTGCTGTTCATCCTCGCCCGGACGGCGAACAAGGAGACCGGGGACGTGCTGTGGGTACCGGGCGGGGAGCGTTAGGCGTACCGCCCCGCGAGGCCGGGAAGCGGCGTCCGGCGCACGCCCCGGATGTGCCGGCCGAAAGCCCCCGTACCGGACGCGCCCGGGGTTTCGGCCGGCGCGGCGAGAGCGCGCACCGGGCGTCGCGACGGGGCCTGCCCCGCCCGCCTCGGCCCCGAGGGGCCGCCCGGCCGCTCCCGCCGTGCGCCCGCGGGCGGGAGCGGCCGGACGGCGCGCCTAGGACCGGGCCCGCACCGACCGGCCCAGGCCCCACAGGAGTTGCGCCGCACCGACGCACATCAGCACCAGGCCGACCTTGACCGGGGTGATCACCGGGACCTCCACGCCCCCGGTGAACAGCCACAGCACCAGTCCGATCACGGCGGTGACGGCGCCCTCGACGATCATCCTCGACGTGCGGGTCATCGGCGCGCTCCCTCCTTCCCCCGTGCGGCCACGGCCGTCCCGGTGCCGGGCTCCGGGGCCTTCTTCGGCCAGATCACGTACGCCAGCGCGACCAGTCCGTGGATGCCGGCCACCCGCCAGGCGAGGTACTGCCAGCTCTCCAGGGAGGCCGTGCGGCCCGGGTCGTCGACGTACCACATGGCGAGCCGGAGCAGTCCGGTCGCCACGGCCGCGGCGACGACCGTGCCCAGCCAGACCCTGCCCTCGTACCGGGCGCGGGCCATGCCGTAGCGCGGGGGCGGCAGCGGGCGGCCGTCGACGCGGTGCGCCGCGTGGCCGTCCAGCCACTTCACCGTGCGGTGACCGTGGCCGACGGTGTAGCCGATGTACACCGCGGCCAGGCCGTGCTTCCAGCTCGGTTCGGCGCCGTTCCTCAGGTCCGCCGCGGTGACGGCCAGCAGGACCACCTCCAGCAGCGGCTCGCACAGCAGCAGGGCCATGCCCGTGCGCCTCATCCCGAGCAGGTAGCGGAAGGCGAGGCCCGCCGCCAGCAGCACCCAGAAGCCCACCTCGCAGGCGATGACCAACGCGACGATCACGACGTGCTCCTTTCGGTCCCCCCTCCAGACTCCCGGTGGAAGCGGCACCGGTCGTCGTCGGCGGCGACGAACTCGCGGTACATCGAAAGGTGCAGTCGGGGACCCTTCCCGGGCATCAGGCGAGTGCGGCACGTGCCGTGTTGGATGGGAGCATGGCCGCCCCTCGCCTCCCCCGACCGCACCGCTTCGACGCGTACGCCGCGCTCGCCGGGCTGCTCGGCGGGCTGCTGCTGTGGGGCATGGGCCTGGCGCCCCGGCCGGAGACCGAACCGATCGTGCTCTTCCCGGGCCCGTGGCCGCTCCTCGTCCCCCTCGTGGTGACCACGGCCTGCGAGCTGATGCGGCGGGCCGCCCCGCGCGTCGCCCTGCCGGTCGCCACGGCCGCGCTGGTCCTGGACACCGTGACCCAGGGCAACCTGGTCACACTGGTGATGTTCACGGACGTGACGTACGCGGCCGTGCTGTACGGCACCCCGGCCGCGGCCCGCCGCATCCCCTGGGTCACCGGGCTGCTGTCGGTGGCCGCCACGCTGGTGCCGTTCGCGGTGTGGCGGGTGCCCGAGGCGCTGCTGATCGGCGTGGCCTTCGGCGTCGTGTCGTTCGCGCCCGCCTCCACCGGCCTGATCGTCCGCAACCACCGCGACGCCGCCGAGGCCGCCCGGCTGCGCGCCGAACAGACGGCGCTGCTCGCCGAAATGGACCGCGCACAGGCGGTGAACGCCGAACGCGCCCGGATGGCACGCGAGTTGCACGACATGGTCGCCAACCACCTCTCGGCGATCGCCATCCACTCCACGGCCGCGCTCTCCCTGGACGACGCGGCGACCACCCGCCGGGCGCTGGAGGTGATCCGGGAGAACAGCGTCGAGGGCCTGGCGGAGATGCGGCGGCTGATCGGCCTCCTGCGCGACACCGGCGGTGACGGCGCGCCGTCCGCCGCCCCCACCCTGGACGGCCTGGACGCCCTGGCCGAGGGCGCCCGCGCCAACGGGCTCGACGTCCGCCTGGAGGCGGCGCACGGCGAGGGCCTGCCCGCGCCGGTGGAACTGGCCGCGTACCGGATCGTGCAGGAGTCCCTCACCAACGCGCTCAAGCACGCCGCCCCGGGCCCGGTCGGGGTGGCGCTCACCCGTGCCGACGGTGTCCTGCACGTGTGCGTGACCAGTCCCTACGGCGACCGCGACGGCCCGCGCGCGCCCGGTTCCGGTGCCGGCCTGGTCGGCATGCGGGAGCGGGCCGCGCTGCTGCGCGGCACGTTCGAGGCCGGTCCCGAGCCGGCCGGGGACGGCAAGATCTGGGTGGTCCGCGCCACCCTGCCCCTGACGGAAGGAGATCCCGCATGAGCCGACCGATCCGGGTCCTGGTCGCCGAGGACCAGTCCGCCGTCCGCGCCGGGCTGGTGCTCATCCTGGGCAGCGCGTCCGACATCGAGGTGGTGGGTGAGGCGGCGGACGGCGAGCAGGCGGTGGCGCTCGCCCGCGAGCTGCGGCCCGACCTGGTCCTGATGGACGTGCAGATGCCGCGGCTGGACGGGGTGTCGGCGACCCGGGAGGTGGTCGCCGGGCAACTGGCCGACGTGCTCGTGCTGACCACCTTCGACCTCGACGAGTACGTCTTCGGCGCGCTGCGCGCGGGCGCCGCCGGGTTCCTGCTGAAGAACACCGAGGCGAGGGACCTGATCGAGGCCGTGCGGACGGTGGCGCGCGGCGAGGGGATCGTCGCCCCGGCCGTCACCCGGCGCCTGATCGCCGAGTTCGCGGCGGGCTCCGCCGCCCGGCGGACGGCCGCCGATCCGGCCGTGCTGGAGAACCTCACCCGGCGCGAGCGCGAGGTGCTGTCGTGTCTGGGCGAGGGGCTGTCCAACGCCGCGATCGCCGAGCGGCTGGACATGGCCGAGGCGACGGTGAAGACGCACGTCAGCCGCCTGCTGGGAAAGCTGGGGCTGCGCAGCCGGGTGCAAGCGGCCATCCTCGCGCAGGAATGGGGGATCCGGTAGCCGCCCGGAACAAAGGTCCAGACCTATTGACCGGTGGTCCAGACCTTTCTATCCTCGCGGCACTGCGGGCGGCCAATTGGTCATGCCCACGCCATCCCCACACTCCAAGGAGGCGCACGATGCGCTTCAGGCACAGAGCGGCGGCAGGACTCGCCACCCTGGCACTCCCCCTGGCCGGCCTCGTAGCCCTCGCGCCCCCGGCCCAGGCGGCCACCAGCGCGACGGCCACCTACACCAAGACCCAGGACTGGGGCTCGGGCTTCGAAGGCAAGTGGACGGTGAGGAACACCGGCACCACGACCATCAACGCCTGGACCGTCGAGTGGGACTTCCCCTCCGGCACCAAGGTCACCTCCGCCTGGGACGCCACGGTCACCAACTCCGGCGACCACTGGACCGCCAGGAACCTCGGCTGGAACGGCACCCTCGCCCCCGGAGCCTCCGTCTCCTTCGGCTTCAACGGCTCCGGCACCGGCTCCCCGGCCGGCTGCAAGCTGAACGGCGGCTCCTGCGACGGCACCTCCGTCCCGGGTGACGCCGCCCCCTCGGCACCCGGCACCCCGACCGCCTCCGACATCACCGACACCTCGGTGAAGCTGTCCTGGCCGGCGGCGACCGACGACAGGGGCGTCAAGAACTACGACGTCCTGCGCGACGGCGCCAAGGTCGCGACCGTCACCGGCACGACGTACACGGACACCGGCCTGACCAAGGGCACCGACTACTCGTACGCGGTCCAGGCCCGCGACACCGCCGACCAGACCGGCCCGGCCAGCGGCGCCGTCAAGGTCCGCACCACCGGCACCGGCGACCCCGGCCCCCAGCCCGGCGAGAAGGCCAACCTCGGCTACTTCACCGAGTGGGGCGTCTACGGCCGCGACTACCACGTCAAGAACCTGGTGACCTCGGGCTCCGCCTCGAAGATCACGCACATCAACTACGCCTTCGGCAACGTCAAGAACGGCCAGTGCGCGGTCGACGACACCTTCGCCGCCTACGAGAAGTCCTACACCGCCGACCAGTCCGTCAGCGGCACCGCCGACACCTGGGACCAGCCGCTGCGCGGCAACTTCAACCAGCTGCGCCAGCTGAAGGCGAAGTACCCGCACATCAAGGTGCTGTACTCCTTCGGCGGCTGGACCTACTCCGGCGGCTTCGGCCAGGCCGCGCAGAACGCGGCGGCGTTCGCCAAGTCCTGCAAGGCCGTGGTGGAGGACCCGCGCTGGGCCGACGTCTTCGACGGCATCGACATCGACTGGGAGTACCCGAACGCCTGCGGCCTGACCTGCGACACCTCCGGGCCGGCGGCTTTCGCCAACCTCTCGAAGGCCCTGCGCGCCGAGTTCGGCGAGGACTACCTGGTCACCGCCGCCATCACCGCGGACGCCTCCAGCGGCGGCAAGATCGACGCGGCCGACTACGGCGGCGCCGCGCGGTACCTCGACTGGTACAACGTGATGACGTACGACTACTTCGGCGCCTGGGACAAGACCGGCCCGACCGCTCCCCACTCGCCGCTCACCTCGTACCCCGGCATCCCGAAGGAGGGCTTCACCTCCGCCGCCGCCATCGCCAAGCTGAAGGCCAAGGGCGTCCCGGCGAGCAAGCTGCTGCTCGGCATCGGCTTCTACGGCCGCGGCTGGACCGGCGTCACGCAGTCCGCGCCCGGCGGCACCGCCACCGGCCCGGCGGCCGGCACCTACGAGGCGGGCATCGAGGACTACAAGGTCCTCAAGAACTCCTGCCCGGCCACCGGCACCGTCGGCGGCACCGCGTACGCCCACTGCGGCAGCGACTGGTGGTCCTACGACACCCCGGCCACCATCAACTCCAAGATGGCCTGGGCCAAGAGCCAGGGCCTGGGCGGCGCCTTCTTCTGGGAGTTCAGCGGCGACACCGGCAACGGCGAGCTGGTCGGCGCGATCAGCAGCGGCCTGAAGTAGGCACGGCGAGCGCAACGAGCACAGCCGGCACTAAGCGACGTTGACGCGCTGACCGGGCGGGGCTGCCTCCAGCCACGCGAGGAATCCGGTCAGCGCGTCCTCGCTCATCGCCAGCTCCAGCCGGGCCCCCCGGTGCAGACAGATCAGGACCACGGAGTCCGACAGCAGCGCCAGCTCCTCCTCGCCGTCGGGGACTCGGCGGCCGGCCACCTCGATCGCCTCGCGTTCCAGGACGCGGCGCGGGCGGGGGGAGTACGAGAAGACGCGGAACCACTCGACGCGGTCACCGCTGTACCGGGCCACCCCGTAGGCCCAGCCCTTGCCGCCGGCGTCGCCCCGCTCGGGGGCGTCCCAGCGCAGGGAGCAGTCGAAGGTGCCGCCGGACCGCTGGATCAGCCGGCGGCGCAGACCGAAGACGAACAGTCCCACCACCACGAGGGCGACGACGATTCCGCACACAGTCAGAGCGAGGACCATCGGCACCGACCTCCTCGTCTCCTAGGTAACGGAACGTAAAAATCACCCACATCTGCCTCAGCCGCGACCGGGTCCGGATCACTCCGGTCCCAGCCGCGGCTGAGTCACGTCACAGTACGGCTCCCCCAGAGCCTAACGGCCCGGGAGGTGCCCCCGGTGGGTCAGCGCGCCGCCGCCGTGCGCAGTCGGACGTCCGCGCGGCGCTCGGCCGTGGTGTCGCCCTCGGCCTTCGCGCGCTCGAGCTCCCGCTCCGCGCGCTGGACATCGATCTCGTCCGACAGCTCGGCGATCTCGGCCAGCAGCGACAGCTTGTCGTCCGAGAACGAGATGAAACCGCCGTGCACCGCGGCGACGACCGTCCCACCGTCACTCGTACGGATGGTCACCGGTCCCGACTCCAGCACACCGAGCAGCGGCTGGTGACCGGGCATGACGCCGATGTCGCCGGACGTGGTGCGCGCGACGACCAGGGTGGCCTGGCCGGACCAGACCTCACGGTCGGCGGCGACCAGCGCGACGTGCAGCTCAGCAGCCAAGGGTGGCTCCTCGGGTCACCACCCGGCGGGAGAGCCGGGTGTTGGTTACAAGTCTAGTAGGCGTGGGTGAGGGGGCGGGACGCGCCCGCCCCCTCGGACGTGAGCACGGGGCCCACGGTGAGCGCGAGGCTCAGGAGACGCCCAGCTCCTTCGCGTTCTTCTTCAGGTCCTCGATACCACCGCACATGAAGAACGCCTGCTCGGGGAAGTGGTCGTACTCACCGTCGCAGATCGCGTTGAACGCGGCGATCGACTCGTCCAGCGGAACGTCCGAACCGTCCACGCCGGTGAACTGCTTGGCGACGTGGGTGTTCTGGGACAGGAAGCGCTCCACGCGACGGGCACGGTGGACGACGAGCTTGTCCTCCTCGCCGAGCTCGTCGATACCGAGGATCGCGATGATGTCCTGGAGGTCCTTGTACTTCTGCAGGATGTTCTTCACCCGCATCGCGGCGTTGTAGTGGTCCGCCGAGATGTAGCGCGGGTCCAGGATCCGGGACGTGGAGTCCAGCGGGTCCACGGCCGGGTAGATGCCCTTCTCCGAGATCGGACGGGAGAGAACCGTCGTCGCGTCGAGGTGGGCGAAGGTGGTGGCCGGGGCCGGGTCGGTCAGGTCGTCCGCGGGGACGTAGATCGCCTGCATCGAGGTGATCGAGTGACCGCGGGTCGAGGTGATGCGCTCCTGGAGGAGACCCATCTCGTCGGCCAGGTTCGGCTGGTAGCCCACCGCGGAGGGCATACGGCCGAGCAGGGTCGACACCTCGGAACCGGCCTGCGTGAAGCGGAAGATGTTGTCGATGAAGAACAGCACGTCCTGCTTCTGGACGTCGCGGAAGTACTCGGCCATGGTCAGGCCGGCCAGCGCGACGCGCAGACGGGTGCCCGGGGGCTCGTCCATCTGGCCGAAGACCAGCGCGGTCTTGTCGATGACGCCCGACTCGCTCATCTCGTCGATGAGGTCGTTGCCCTCACGGGTGCGCTCACCGACACCGGCGAACACCGACACACCGTCGTGGTTGTTGGCGACACGGTAGATCATCTCCTGGATGAGCACCGTCTTGCCGACGCCGGCGCCGCCGAACAGACCGATCTTGCCGCCCTTGACGTACGGGGTCAGCAGGTCGATGACCTTGATGCCGGTCTCGAACATCTCGGTCTTCGACTCGAGTTCGTCGAAGTTGGGCGCCTTGCGGTGGATCGGCCAGCGCTCGCCGTCGTAGGACTCGTCGACGTTCAGCACCTCACCGAGGGTGTTGAACACCTTGCCCTTGGTGAAGTCGCCGACCGGCACCGAGATGGCGGCGCCCGTGTCGGTCACCGGGGCCTGGCGGACCAGGCCGTCGGTGGGCTGCATGGAGATGGCGCGGACCAGGCCGTCACCCAGGTGCTGGGCGACCTCCAGGGTCAGCGTCTTGAGCTCGCCCGCGTTCGCCGGGTCGGCGACCTCGACGTGCAGGGCGTTGTAGATCTCCGGCATCGCGTCGACGGGGAACTCCACGTCGACGACCGGGCCGATGACCCGCGCGACGCGGCCGGTGGCCACGCCCGACGCAGCGGTCGGCTCAACAGTGGTGGTCATTAGTTGTCACTCCCCGCGGTCGCGTCGGCCAGGGCACTCGCGCCACCGACGATCTCGCTGATTTCCTGGGTGATTTCGGCCTGGCGGGCCGCGTTGGCAAGACGGGAGAGCGTGTTGATCAGCTCGCCCGCGTTGTCGGTGGCCGACTTCATCGCGCGCCGCGTGGCGGCGTGCTTGGAGGCGGCCGACTGGAGCAGCGCGTTGTAGATGCGGCTTTCCACGTAGCGCGGCAGCAGGGCGTCGAGGACGTCCTCCGCCGAAGGCTCGAAGTCGTACAGCGGAAGGATCTCGCCCTTCGTCGCCGACTCCTGAGCGGTCTCCTCGAGGCGCAGCGGAAGCATCCGGGCGTCGACCGCCGTCTGCGTCATCATCGAGACGAACTCGGTGTAGACGATGTGGAGCTCGTCCACGCCGCCGTCCGCCGTCTCCTTGCCGATGGCCTCGATCAGCGGAGCCGCGACCTTCTTGGCGTCCGCGTACGACGGCTCGTCGGTGAAGCCCGTGAACGACTCCGCGACCTTGCGCTCACGGAAGTTGTAGTGGGCGACGCCGCGCCGGCCGACGATGTACGTGTCGACCTGCTTGCCCTCGCGCTCCAGGCGCTCGGTCAGCTGCTCCGCCGCCTTGATGGCGTTGGAGTTGAAGGCGCCGGCCAGGCCGCGGTCGCTCGTGAGGAGCAGGACCGCGGCACGGGTCGGGTTCTCCGCCTCCGTGGTCAGCGGGTGCCTGGTGTTCGACCCGGTGCCGACCGCCGTGACCGCGCGGGTCAGTTCCCGCGCGTACGGCGTGGAGGCCGCCACCTTGCGCTGCGCCTTGACGACGCGCGAGGCGGCGATCATCTCCATCGCCTTGGTGATCTTCTTGGTCGCGGTGACGGATCGGATGCGACGCTTGTAGACCCGGAGCTGGGCTCCCATGAGTCAGGTCCCTTCCTTACGTCACTTGGCGGTGGACGGGGCGTCCTCGCCGAGCAGCTTGCCGTCCGAGGTCTCGAACTGCTTCTTGAACTCCGCGACGGCGTCGGCGATCGCCTGGATCGTGTCGTCGGACATCTTGGCGCCCTCGCGGATGGAGGTCATCAGACCCTGCTCCTTGCGGTGCAGGTAGTCCAGGAGCTCCTTCTCGAAGCGGCGGATGTCGGCGACCGGCACGTCGTCCATCCGGCCGGTGGTGCCGGCCCAGATCGAGACGACCTGGTCCTCGGTGGCCATCGGCTCGTACTGGTTCTGCTTCAGCAGCTCGACCATGCGCTGACCGCGCTCCAGCTGCGCCTTCGACGCGGCGTCCAGGTCGGAACCGAAGGCGGCGAAGGCCTCCAGCTCACGGAACTGGGCGAGGTCCACACGGAGGCGGCCGGAGACCTGGCGCATCGCCTTGTGCTGCGCGGAACCACCGACTCGGGAGACGGAGATGCCGACGTTCAGCGCGGGGCGCTGACCGGCGTTGAACAGGTCCGACTCCAGGAAGCACTGGCCGTCGGTGATGGAGATGACGTTGGTCGGGATGAACGCCGAGACGTCGTTGGCCTTGGTCTCGACGATCGGCAGACCGGTCATCGAGCCGGCACCCATGTCGTCGGAGAGCTTGGCGCAGCGCTCCAGCAGACGGGAGTGCAGGTAGAAGACGTCACCCGGGTAGGCCTCGCGGCCCGGCGGACGGCGCAGCAGCAGCGACACGGCGCGGTAGGCGTCGGCCTGCTTCGACAGGTCGTCGAAGATGATCAGGACGTGCTTGCCCTGGTACATCCAGTGCTGGCCGATGGCGGAGCCGGTGTACGGCGCCAGGTACTTGAAGCCGGCCGGGTCGGACGCCGGGGCGGCGACGATGGTCGTGTACTCCAGCGCGCCGTTCTCCTCCAGCGCGCGGCGGACCGACGCGATGGTGGAGCCCTTCTGGCCGATGGCGACGTAGATGCAGCGGACCTGCTTCTTCGGGTCGCCGGTGCGCCAGTTGTCACGCTGGTTGATGATCGTGTCGACGGCCAGGGCGGTCTTGCCGGTCTGGCGGTCGCCGATGATCAGCTGACGCTGACCGCGGCCGATCGGGGTCATGGCGTCGACGGCCTTGTAGCCGGTCTCCATCGGCTCGTGCACCGACTTGCGCTGCATGACCGTGGGGGCCTGCAGTTCGAGGGCGCGGCGGCCCTCGGTCTCGATCTCGCCGAGGCCGTCGATCGGGTTGCCGAGGGGGTCGACGACGCGGCCGAGGTAGCCCTCGCCCACGGCGACCGACAGGACCTCGCCGGTGCGGGTGACCGGCTGGCCCTCCTCGATGCCGCTGAACTCGCCGAGGACGATGGCACCGATCTCGCGCTCCTCCAGGTTGAGGGCGAGGCCGAGGGTGCCGTCCTCGAACTTCAGCAGTTCGTTGGCCATGGCCGAGGGCAGGCCCTCGACCTTCGCGATGCCGTCGCCGGCAAGGGTGACCGTACCGACCTCCTCGCGCGAGGCCGCGTCCGGCTTGTACGACTGGACGAAGTTCTCCAGTGCGTCCCGGATCTCCTCCGGCCGGATCGTGAGCTCCGCCATCTGAGTTCCCTGCTCTCCTTGTTGGGCCCGAAGTTTCTTTGGGGGATCTGGGGGCTCCCCCCAGAAACTTTGCAATCCTCTGCACGGCCCAACCAGGGCCGTAAGTACGTACTGCGTGTTCAGTTGCCGCGGTGCCGCTCAGCCCGCCAGGCGGCGGCCGGCGTCCTCGAGGCGGTCCGCGATGGAGCCGTTGATGACCTCATCGCCGACCTGCACCCGGATCCCGCCGAGGACCTCGGGGTCCACGTCGAGGTTGAGGTGCATCGGACGGCCGTAGAGCTTCGCGAGGGTGGCGCCCAGGCGCTGCTTCTGCGCGTCGCTCAGCGGGACCGCCGACGTGACGACGGCGACCATGCGGTTGCGTCGTTCGGCGGCGAGCTTGGACAGGGACTCCAGTCCCGACTCCAGGCTACGTCCCCGCGGCGCGGTCACGAGGCGCGTGACCAGACGCTCGGTGCCCGGCTTGGCCCGGCCGCCGAGCAGCTGGCGCATCAGCCCGGCCTTGGCCGAAGGGGTGGCCTTGCGGTCGGTCAGCGCGGCCCGCAGCTCGGTGCTGCCGGAGACGATCCGGCCGAACCGGAACAGCTCGTCCTCGACCTCGTCGAGCGTGCCGTCCTTCTGCGCGGCGGTGAGGTCGGCGGTGTTCGCCAGCTCCTCCAGCGCGTCCACCAGGTCGCGCGACTGCGACCAGCGGGAGCGCACCATGCCGGCCACCAGGTCGGCGGCCGGGCCGCTGACCTGGGTGCCGAGCAGGCGCTGGACCAGTTCGGCCTTGGCCTCACCGGACTGCGCCGGGTCGGTCAGGACCCGACGCAGCGACACCTCGCGGTCGAGCAGCGCGGTGACGGCGGCCAGCTCGTCGGCGAGCGAGCCCGCGTCCACGGACGTGGAGTCCGTCAGCGCGTCGAGACGCTCACGGGCGGCTGCCAGGGCCTCGCGGCTCGCTCCGTTCATCGCGTGGCCTCGGCCTTCGTCGCCTTGTCGTCGAGCTCGTCGAGGAACCGGTCGATGACGCGGCTCTGCCGGGCGTGGTCCTCGAGGGACTCGCCGACGAGCTTGCCGGCCAGTTCGGTGGCGAGCTTGCCGACGTCCTGGCGCAGCGCGGACGCGGCGGCCTTGCGGTCGGCCTCGATCTGGGCGTGACCGGCGGCGATGATCTCCTCACGCTGCCGCTGGCCCTCCGCGCGCATCTCGGCGATGAGCGCGGCACCCTGCTCCTGCGCCTCCTGGCGCAGGCGCGCGGCCTCGTGCCGGGCCTCGGCGAGCTGAGCCTTGTACTGCTCGAGCACGCTCTGGGCCTCGGTCTGGGCGGCCTCGGCCTTCTCGATACCGCCCTCGATGGCCTCGCGGCGCTCGTCCAGAACCTTGTTGATGTTCGGGAGGAGCTTCTTGGCGAGGAAGAAGAAGACGATGGCGAAAGCGATCAGGCCGATGACGAGCTCTGGGATCGCGGGGATCAGAGGATTCTGCTCCTCTTCCGCCGCCAGCTGTACCAGGGCGTTCACATCAGTGCCTTCCGTCTAAGGGAGTTGCGTCGAAGCGCGGTTCAGCTACGGAAGAGGAAGCCCATGACGATACCGATCAGCGCCAGGGCCTCACAGAAGGCGAAGCCCATGATCTGGTTGGCGCGGATCAGACCGGCCGCCTCGGGCTGGCGGGCCAGGGCCTGCGTACCCATGCCGAAGATGATGCCGACGCCGATGCCGGGGCCGATCGCAGCGAGGCCGTAGCCGATCGAACCGAGGTTGCCGGTGAGGCCGTCGGCGGCGAGGGTCTGGAGAGCGGACATGCCGGTTCTTCCTTCTCTTTGCATATACCGGTGGGGGTTGGCCACCGGACAGTCAGGTGGACAGGGAGGCGAGGTGGCTCAGTGGTGCTCGGCGAGAGCGCCCTGAACGTAGCTGCAGGCGAGGAGTACGAAGACGTACGCCTGAACAGCCTGGATGAAGAGCTCGAACGCGGTGAGGAGGATGGTCATCACGAACGAGGCGCCAGCGTAGACGATGCCCAGACCGTTCAGCAGGTACCAGCTGCCGATCGTGAAGGTCAGCAGAAGCAGGTGACCGGCGAACATGTTCGCGAAGAGCCGGACCGCGTGGGTGAACGGCCGGATCAGGACGTTCGAGAAGAAGTCGATGACGACGATCACCGGGAGCACGGCGCCCAGCTTCTTGTCGTAACCGGTGATGTTCTTCAGGCCTCCGACGAAGCCGTGCTTCTTGAACGTCAGGTACATCCACAGGATGTAGACGATGGCGGCCAGCCCCGCGGGGAAGGCGATCAGGGAGGTCACCGGGAACTGCGCCACCGGGACGATGGACCACAGGTTCATGATCCAGATGAAGAAGAACAGCGAGACCATGAGCGGCACGTACTTCTCGCCGTCCCGCTTGCCGAGGGTCTCGTAGACGATGCCGCGGCGCACGAAGTCGTAGCCGGCCTCACCGATCATCTGCAGCTTGCCCGGCACGAGCTTCGGCTTGGCGAACGCGGCCCAGAAGAAGGCGACGATCGCGACCGTGCCGAGCAGCGCGAGCAGCATCGGCTTGTTGAACTCGAACCCGCCGACGGTGAAGAGCGGCTTGAAGACAAAGGAATGCAGGCCGGGAGCCGGGAATCCACACCCTTCGAAGATGTGGCAGTCGGTCTCGAAGGCGAGCACCTGCGTTGGGTCAGCACTCACCGCGGGCTCCTTCAGCGTGGCGCATAGGTACGGCAACCTCGTTGTGTCGGCGCGGCACGCGGCCGCGGTTCGGCACTGGACTGGTGTTACGGATGTGGGGGCGGCTGAGGGGCATCGAGCCTCGCAGTCGGGCAGGCGTCAGCTCAGATGCCCGCGCCCGCGATGCCGCAGTTGGCACCGGACGATAGCAGGAGTTCCCACCGGTCTTTATTCCGCCCCTACCCCTCACGACGACAGCCCTGTCTTCTCGGACCGCTCGCTCTTCGCGGCGTCCGGATCGACGTAGAAGATCCGGGCCTTCAGGTGGGCTCGGGCCTGCGCGGCCATCCACACCACGGTCGCGGCGACGAGTGAGACCGCGAACGCCTTCACATTGAAGAGGGAGGTGTCCCTGAAGAGGGCGACGAAGATCAGGAGCAGCAGGAGTTGGACCACGTAGAGCATCAGCCCCATGGCCTGGAACAGCTGTGGGAGCGTTTTTGCCGTCCACTGGAGGACGTAGAGACCGAGCCCCATGAACAGGATGGCCAGCGCCGCACCGACGGCGGCCCCCAACGCCCCCTTGCCTCCGGCCACCACGCCGGCGACGGCGACGGCGACCGTACCGGCAGCGGCCGCGGGCACGGCGCACTGCAGAAGGTTCCGGGCGTCATTGGACGGCATGGCGGCAACTCCGCTTTCACAGGGGGCAGGGGTGTCGTCATGGACGAGCGTAGTCCCGGGCCGAGTGATGCGGTCCCGCACCAAGGGGCCGTCGCACTGCGACCCTTCAGCTCTGTCCCGGGTTCTCGTGAACCGTATCACAAACTATTTGATGCAGTCTTTACCTAATGGGTGTGCTTGCCATCACACACGAGAGTGACCCTGCGCGTCTGTGCAAATACGGTGGCCATTTGTCTGGTATTGGGGAAGTTCCTTCCCCCACGACTTGGCAATGCTCTCGTCAGATTCTTACCTTGGCCACCCATGGGGGCTGACGGCGGGCGGCCTGTTGACGCCGTCAGCCCCCTCGGTGCCTCACCCGGGGCGTTCGCCGTGTGACCGGGCGCGGATTCGGCGGGTGCGGAACCCCGCTGCCGTCACGGACGCATGAAGGCGGTGGCGGCAGCCGTGGCGGGGAGCAGCCCGGCCGCGACGCGGAAGGCGCTCCGGGCACCTGTCGGCGCGGCGCTTCGCCGCGCGGGGGCGCCGGACCCGGCGGTGCGGAGGAAGTCGCTGCCGAGCAGGGCGGGACGCCGAAGGTGCCTTCCGAGTTGCTGGACGGCGTTGAACAGGCCGGCTGCCGAGCCGGTCCCGTGCGGGCGGACGTGGTGCGGGCGGGGGTGGCCTCGGACGCGTGCGCGCTGGATCAGTCGGCCGTCCCGTACACCGTCGGCGAGGGCGTACGGAGGCGTTTGCCGCTGGGCCGCGGCCGGTCGGCCGGTGGACGGCGGCCTGTCCGCGCTGTGCGCGCTGTTCGAGAGCGTCCGGGCCGACGCGTTCCCGCCGGGCGCCGCACCGAGCCGGACGAGCGGGACCGCCCACTCAGGAGAAGACGGGCCCCGGACTTCTCCTCCAGGGCCACACCGGCGAGACGATCGCCAGGCGCCCGGGGGCCTTCCCCGCGCACGGCACGCCGCATCGCCGGCACCCTGACGACCCGGCTGGACGCCTGCAGCCGCTTCCAGGCCGGCGCCATGGCCGTCCGGATCGGCCGGCTCCCCGACCAGCCGGGCGGCACTCCCTCCCCCTGGCCGCCGCGCCCCGCACCGGCTGCCCGCGGGCTACCGCCCGTCGCCCGCGGGCACCCGGTCCGGGACCATCACCCGCTCCCCCAGTGCGGTGGCCCCGTGGCACTCGCGCAGCCCCTCGCCCGCCGGCACCTCGGCGCCGGGGGCCGGCGCCTGCCGCCGGCGCCGGTAGCGCGGTGGCACGAAGCGCTCGGCCCAGACCGGGATGCGCGGCCTGAAGCGCGGAAGCAGGAGCAGGACCAGGCCGATCGCGCTGAGCGCCACCACGACGAGCACGCTCCACATCGAGGCCGAGTTCACCGAGTAGGCCAGCGCGCCGAAGGCGATCAGCGCCGACCAGAAGTACATGATCAGCACGGCCCGGCTGTGCGAGTGGCCGATCTCCAGCAGCCGGTGGTGCAGGTGACCGCGGTCGGCGGCGAACGGCGACTGGCCGCGCCAGGTGCGGCGCACGATCGCCAGGATCAGGTCGGCGGCCGGGATCGCGATGATCGTCAGCGGCATCAGCAGCGGGATGTAGACCGGCACCATCTGGTGCACGGTGTTGCGCTCGGAGCCCGAGAACAGCCGCATCGCGTCCGGGTCGACCTGGCCCGTCACCGAGATCGCGCCCGCGGCCAGCACCAGGCCGATGAGCATGGAGCCCGAGTCGCCCATGAAGATGCGCGCGGGGTGCATGTTGTGCGGCAGGAAGCCCAGGCACATGCCCATCAGGATCGCCGCGAAGAGCGTGGCGGGGGCGGCGGCCTCGATGCCGTACGAGTACCAGATCCGGTAGGCGTACATGAAGAACGCGGCCGACGCGATGCACACCATGCCGGCCGCGAGGCCGTCCAGGCCGTCCACGAAGTTGACCGCGTTGATGGTGATGACGACCAGGGCCACCGTCAGCAGCGTGCCCTGCCACTGGGTCAGCGCCACGTTGCCCACGCCCGGGATGGGCAGCCACAGGATCGTCAGGCCCTGCACCACCATGACACCGGCGGCGATCATCTGGGCGCCCAGCTTGATCAGGGCGTCGATGTCGAACTTGTCGTCCAGGACGCCGATCAGCCAGATCAGGGCCGCGCCGGACAGTAGCGCCCGCGGCTCGTTGGACGTCTCGAAGACCTCGCTGAGGTTGGTGAGGTGGTCGGCGACCAGCAGTCCGGCGCACAGACCGAAGAACATCGCGATCCCGCCGAGCCGCGGAGTGGGTTCGCGGTGGACGTCCCGCGCCCGGATCTCCGGCATCGCCCCCGCCACGATCGCGAACTTCCGTACCGGTCCGGTCAGCAGGTACGTCACCGCGGCCGTGATGCAGAGCGTCAGCAGGTATTCACGCACGGGCTTCCCCACAGGTCTCGCTGGCCATTCCCGGCTCCTCACCCTAGCGAGGCGCGCATACGGGTGAGGACTTCCGGGTAGCGACCATGGTTGCATGTGCGCCCGTGCACGCGCAGGTGCCTCCCCCGCCTCACCCCGGGTAGGGCGGGAATCCGGCGACGAGTTCCCGCACCCGCGCACGTGTGGCCCCGGCCTCCCCCGCCCCCAGGACCCCCTGCGCGAGCAGCCCGCCGATCGTGCGCATCTCCCCCTCCCCCATCCCCTGGGTCGTCACCGCCGCCGTGCCCAGGCGCAGCCCCCGGGCGTCACCGTGCGGCAGCACGCAGCAGTCCAGGACGATCCCGGCCGCCGCCAGCCGGCCGCGCGCCGTGCGCCCGTCGACGCCGAGCGGCGCCGGGTCGCAGGTCAGCAGGTGGGTGTCGGTGCCGCCGGTGGTGACGGCGAACCCCTCGGCGGCCAGCGCGGCGGCCAGCGCCCGCGCGTTGGCGACCACTTGGTGGGCGTAGGCGGCGAAGGCCGGGGTCGCCGCCTCCGCGAAGGCGACCGCCTTGGCGGCGATGGTGTGCATCTGCGCCCCGCCCTGGGTGAACGGGAAGACGGCCCGGTCGATCCGCTCCGCCAGGCCGCTCCCGCACAGGATCATCCCGCCGCGCGGACCGCGCAGCACCTTGTGGGTGGTGGCGCACACCACGTCGGCGTACGGCACCGGGCTGGGCGCCGCCTTCCCGGCGACGAGCCCGATGGGGTGGGCCGCGTCCGCGATGAGGTAGGCCCCCACCTCGTCGGCGACCTCGCGGAAGAAGGCGTAGTCGAGGTGGCGGGGGTAGGCGATCGAGCCGCACACGATCGCCTTGGGCCGGTGGGCGCGGGCCAGGGCGCGCACCTGGTCGTGGTCGACGAGCCCGGACTCGGCCTCCACGCCGTAGCCGACGAAGTCGAACCAGCGGCCGGAGAAGTTGGCGGGCGAGCCGTGGGTGAGGTGCCCGCCGTGCGGCAGCCCCAGGGCCAGGACGGTGTCGCCGGGGCGCAGCAGCGCGGCGTAGGCGGCCAGGACGGCGGAGGAGCCCGAGTGGGACTGCACGTTGGCGTGCTCGGCGCCGAACAGGGCCCGGGCGCGCTCCACGGCGAGGGTCTCGGCGACGTCGACGATCTCGCAGCCGCCGTGGTGGCGGGCGCCGGGGTAGCCCTCGGCGTACTTGTTGGCGAGCGGGGAGCCGAGGGCGGCCAGCACGGCCGGCGAGGCGAAGTTCTCGGCGGCGACCAGCTGGAGCGTGGTGGACTGCCGGTGGCGTTCCGCGAGCAGGACCTCGGCCAGCTCGGGGTCCTGGTGCCGCAGGACATCGACCGCGGGGGCGTGGGTGACCGACATGGTGCGCTCCGGGCGTGCGTCGACGGTGACGTACGTCCAATGTAGGCCCGGGGCGCGAGGGGCGCCCGGCCGTCTAAGCCGGTGCGGGGACGCCGGTCAGGGCGGTGACGACCGGGTCCAGGGCCTGGTGTATCTCCTCGCCGATCGACCGGAAGAAGGTCAGCGGCGCCCCGTACGGGTCGAGCACCTCGTCGGCCTCGGCGTTCGGCGCGAGCAGCCAGCCCCGCAGCGCGGCGGCGGCGCGCACCAAGGCGCGGGCGCGGGTGACCACGCCCTCCTCCAGGGGCGGCAGGGTGGCCGGGTCGATGGCGTCGACCAGGCGGGTGAACTCCTTCAGCGTGAAGGTGCGCAGGCCCGCCGAGTGGCCCATGGAGATGACCTGCGCCCGGTGGTCGCGGGTCGCCGTCAGCACCAGGTCGGCACGGATGACGTGCTCGTCGTGCAGTTCGCGGCCGGTGAAGCCGGAGGCGTCCGCGCCGAACTCGGCCAGGACGGTCTCCGCGTGGGGCTCCATGGGCGCGCCCTCGTGACCCCAGGTGCCCGCGCTCTCCACGATCAGGCCGCCGCCCAGCACGCCGAGCCGCTCCGACACGAAGTGCCGGGTCAGCCGTTCGGTGATGGGCGAGCGGCACACGTTGCCGGTGCTGACGTGGAGGATGCGGAAGCTGTCGCGCGGAAGGCCGAACGTCGTCGTCTCCTCGGCGGCCCACTGCCCGCTGCCTATGCCACGCCCCGTGTCAGGGGCGGTCAATTGGCCACCTCGAGGTCGGGTACGACCTTGCGCAGCTCGTCCGGGGACAGGGCGCCCTCGCGCAGCAGCACGGGCACGGGGCGGGTGACGTCGACGATCGACGACGGGACGTTGCCCGGGGTGGGGCCGCCGTCGAGGTAGACGGAGACGGAGTCGCCGAGCATCGCCTGCGCGGCGTCGCAGTCCTCCGGCGCCGGGTGGCCGGTGAGGTTGGCGGAGGACACGGCCATCGGGCCGAACTCGTTGAGCAGCTCCAGGGCGACCGGGTGCAGCGGCATGCGCACGGCGACGGTGCCGCGGGTCTCGCCGAGGTCCCAGGTCAGGGACGGCTGGTGCTTGGCGACCAGCGTCAGCGCGCCCGGCCAGAAGGCGTCGACCAGCTCCCAGGCCAGCTCGGAGAAGTCGGTGACGAGGCCGTGCAGGGTGTTCGGGGAGCCGATGAGGACGGGGCTGGGCATGTTGCGGCCCCGGCCCTTGGCCTCCAGCAGGTCGCCGACGGCCTCCGGGGAGAACGCGTCGGCTCCGATGCCGTACACCGTGTCGGTCGGCAGCACCACGAGCTCGCCCCGGCGGACGGCGGACGTGGCCTCGCGCAGACCGGTCACGCGGTCGGTCGCGTCGTTGGTGTCGTATCGCCGTGCCATGTCTAACGGGCCTCCTCGTACACGTGCTGCGAAGTCGGGGTGTGGGGAACGCTCACGGCAGGGCCTTGCGGGCCGTGGCGAACCGCGGGCGGTTGTTGAGGTCGGGGTGGTCGGCGGCGTCGGTCCAGCCGCGGGTCTCGGCGAAGATCCACGGCACCTGGCCGCCCTGGGTGTCGGCGTGCTCGACCACGACCACGCCGCCGGGGCGCAGCAGCCGGTGCGCGGTGCGCTCCAGGCCGCGGATGAGGTCCAGTCCGTCCTCGCCGGAGAACAGGGCCATCTCCGGATCGTGGTCGCGGGCCTCGGGCGCGACGTACTCCCACTCGGTGAGCGGGATGTACGGCGGGTTGGAGATGACCAGGTCGACCTGGCCGTCGAGGTCCGGGAAGGCCGTCCGGGCGTCGCCCTGGCGCAGTTCCACCCTGGATCCCTCGACGTTCCTGCGGGCCCACACCAGGGCGTCCTCGGACAGCTCCACGGCGTACACGCGCGAGCGCGGCACCTCCTGCGCCAGGGCGAGCGCGATGGCGCCCGATCCCGTGCACAGGTCGACGATGCACGGCTCCACGACGTCCATGGCCCGCACGGCGTCTATCGCCCAGCCGACCACGGACTCCGTCTCGGGCCGCGGCACGAACACGCCGGGCCCGACCTGGAGCTCCAGGTAGCGGAAGTAGGCGCGCCCGGTGATGTGCTGGAGTGGCTCGCGGGCCTCCCGGCGGGCGACGACCTCCCAGTACCGGGCGTCGAAGTCCCGGTCCTTCACGGTGTGCAGCGCACCGCGCTTGACGCCGTGCACGAAGGCGGCGAGCTCCTCGGCGTCGGTGCGCGGCGAGGGCACGCCTGCGTCGGCGAGCCGCTGGGTGGCCTGGGCCACCTCCGCGAGCAGCACGCTGCGGGGGCCTGGGGGTCGCCCCCCAAAAGATTGCTGCACGCGCGTCCTCCGGTGCTCGGTGCTTCGTACGAGGGCTGGTCTGGTTCCTCGGGCCTGCGCTTACGCGGCGGCGAGCCTGGCCGCCGAGTCCGCGTCGACGCACGCCTGGATCACCGCGTCGAGGTCGCCGTCCAGGACCTGGTCCAGGTTGTAGGCCTTGAAGCCGACGCGGTGGTCCGAGATGCGGTTCTCCGGGAAGTTGTAGGTGCGGATCTTCTCGGAGCGGTCGACGGTGCGGACCTGGCTGCGGCGGGCGTCCGCGGCCTCCCTCTCCGCCTCCTCCTGCGCCATGGCGAGCAGCCTGGAGCGCAGGATACGCAGCGCCTGCTCCTTGTTCTGCAGCTGGCTCTTCTCGTTCTGGCAGGAGGCGACGACCCCGGTCGGGATGTGCGTGATGCGCACCGCGGAGTCGGTGGTGTTGACGGACTGCCCGCCGGGCCCGGAGGACCGGTAGACGTCGATCCGCAGGTCGTTGGGGTTGATCTCGACGTCGACCTCCTCGGCCTCCGGGGTGACGAGCACGCCGGCGGCGGAGGTGTGGATGCGGCCCTGGGACTCGGTGGCGGGGACGCGCTGCACGCGGTGCACGCCGCCCTCGTACTTCAGCCGGGCCCACACGCCCTGGCCGGGCTCGATCTGCCCGCGGGCCTTCACGGCGACCTGGACGTCCTTGTAGCCGCCCAGCTCGGACTCGGTGGCGTCGATGATCTCGGTCTTCCAGCCGACCCGCTCGGCGTAGCGGAGGTACATGCGCAGCAGGTCGCCCGCGAACAGCGCCGACTCGTCGCCGCCCGCGCCCGCCTTGATCTCCAGGATGACGTCCTTGTCGTCGCTGGGGTCGCGGGGGACCAGCAGCAGGCGCAGCTTCTCGGTGAGCTCCTCGCGCTGCTTCTCCATGTCCTTCACCTCGGCGGCGAAGTCGGGGTCGTCGGCGGCCAGTTCGCGCGCGGTCTCGAGGTCGTCGCCCGTCTGCCTCCAGGAGCGGTACGTGGCGACGATCGGGGTGAGCTCGGCGTAGCGCTTGTTCAGCTTGCGCGCGTTCGCCTGGTCGGCGTGGACCGACGGGTCGGCGAGCTTCTTCTCCAGGTCGGCGTGCTCGGCGACGAGTTCCTCGACGGCCTCGAACATCTTGGGGCTCCTGATACTGCGGTGAAGGGGAAGGCGGGCGACCAAAAACGCCGGTCCCGGCGCTCCCCCGGCTGGGGGCGCGGCCGTGGACCGGCGGTATGGGGCTCGCTACTTCTTGGAGCCGGCGGCCTTGCCGAAGCGGGCCTCGAAGCGGGCCACACGGCCACCGGTGTCGAGGATCTTCTGCTTGCCCGTGTAGAACGGGTGGCACTCGGAGCAGACCTCGGCCCGGATGGTGCCGGACTCGATGGTGCTGCGGGTGGTGAACGACGCGCCGCAGGTGCAGCTGACCTGCGTCTCGACGTACGCGGGGTGGATGTCGCGCTTCAAGGTGTCTCCTAGGTTCCGGGAGGGCGCCGGGTCGCATCCGCGGGTTGCGGAGGCGTGAACCGGAGCCGACGTACCAGTCTGCCAGGACTGGCGCCATCACCCAAAACCGGGGGCCGCCGTCGTTTGTTCCCGGGGCGGGGGCGGGTCCGCCCGCCGGGGCGCCCCGGGATCCGCGCGGGCGGGCGCGGGCGCCGTGGCCGGCCGCGCCGTTCCCCGCGCCCCCTGAGGGACGCTCACGACGTCCTCGGCCTCGCCGGTGGCCGTGCCCTCGGTGGCCGTCCTCGGGATCGGCTCGTCGCGCCTGAGGGCGTCCCAGACCTGCCGAGCCTTGGCCTCCTGGACCAGGACGCGGTTGCCGTCGGCGGGGTCGTAGCGCACCGGCAGGGTGACCATGTGCAGATCGGAGGCGCCGATGCCCTTCAGGCTGCTCGCGAAGGCCATCAGGGAGTTCACCGAGCCGAGGCCGGAGTCGGTGGTCACGGCCTTGGTGGCGGTGTCGGCGAGGTCGTAGAGCTTTTTGGGGCTGGTGAGGACGCCGATGTCCCTCACCTGGTCGACCAGGGCCTTGACGAAGGCCTGCTGGAGCTGGATGCGGCCGAGGTCGGAGCCGTCGCCGACGCCGTGCCGGGTGCGGACCAGCCCGAGGGCCTGCTCGCCGTCGAGCCGGTGGGTGCCGGCCGCCAGGTCGAGGTGGCTGTCGGGGTCCTCGATGTCCTCGGTGGTGGTGACCCGGACGCCGCCGAGCTCGTCGACGAGCTTCTCGAAGCCGGCGAAGTCGATCTCCAGGTAGTGGTCCATGCGCAGGCCGGTGAGGGACTCGGCGGTCTTGACGGCGCAGGCGGCGCCGCCGGTGGAGTACGCCGAGTTGAACATCACCCCGTGCGCGGCGGGGTGCCGCCGGCCGGCGGCGTCGGTGCAGGCGGGGCGGTCGACGAGGGTGTCGCGCGGGACGGAGACGACGCTGGCCCCCTCGTGGCCCCGGTGGACGTGCACGATCATCGCGGTGTCGGAGCGGGCGGTGCCGTCGTCGGTGCCGCCGCCGAGCCTCTCGTTGCCGCCGGAGCGGGTGTCGGAGCCGAGGACGAGGATGTTCTCGGAGCCGTTGCCGGCCTTGTCCGGGCGGTCGGCGCCGAGGACCTGGTCGATGTCGACGCTCCTGAGGTTGCCGTTCAGCTTGAGGTACAGGTAACCGGCTCCGGAGCCGCCGAGGGCCACGATGCCCGCGGCGGTCCACGCCGTGACGATCAGGCCGGTGCGCCGCCTGCCGCGGGGCCCGCGGCGGCGGCCCCCGGCGCGGTGCGGGCCCGTGCTGCCGGGCGTGCCCGGTGGGCCGGGCTCCGGTGTGCTGTCGGCGGGCATGTGCTCCTCGGCTCTCCTGCGATTCCATCATCGCCCTGCCGGGTTCGGCGGGGCACCTCCGGAACGAGTTGCACTCCCCCGCGTCCCCACTGTGTGGCGGTCCGCACACGGCGCGCTCGTGCCTGTGCGCGAAGGGCCGCCCCCGGTGAGGAGGCGGCCCGGCGCGCGGAGGGCACGGTGTGGGGATCAGCCGAAGAGGTTGAAGGCTCCCCAGCCGCCGCCGACCCTGATGCGGGTGGCGAACGGCGCCGAGGCGACGCCGCGGCCCTGGTACAGCCACAGCACGCCGGAGGTGTCCCGCGCCAGCAGGTCGGCCCTGCCGTCGCCGTCGATGTCACCGGTGGCGGCGTAGGCGTTGTACTTCCAGCCGCCGCCGACCCTGATCCGGGTGCCGAAGGCGGGCGAGGCGACGCCGCGCCCCGGGTACAGCCACAGCACGCCGGAGGTGTCCCGCGCCAGCAGGTCGGCCTTGCCGTCGCCCGTGTAGTCGCCCTTGCCGGCGATGGTCAGGCTGCCCCAGCCGCCGCCGACCCGGACGCGCGTGCCGAAGAGGCCGTTGCCCTTGCCCGGGTAGAGCCACAGGACTCCGGACTTGTCCTGGCCGATCAGGTCGGGCAGGGCGTCGCCGGAGAGGTCGCCGGGGACCGCGATGTTCTTCATCGCGTTCCAGCCGCCGCCGACCCGGGTGGTCTCGTAGTGGTCGACGCCGTTGAACCCGAAGTGGTACAGGACGCCGTCGGAGGTGCGCAGCAGGTAGTCCTGGTAGGAGTCCCGGTCGAGGTCGGCCTGGCGGACCAGGGTGATCCCGCTGTAGTCGCCGAGTGCCAGGCGGTCGCCCAGCCACGGCGACCTGCCCAGGGCGTAGTACTCGTACGCCGTCCCGCCGGGCGTGCGGACGAACAGGTCCGCCCGGCCGTCGAAGTCGAGGTCGGTGTCGTCGATCCGCGCGTTGAGGGCGCCGACGTAGGAACGGGTCTTGGCGTAGACGCCGTACGCGCCCGACTCGACGCAGTCCTTCACGCCCCACGACACGACACCGGCGATCCGTCCGTTGACCACGAGCGGGCCGCCGGAGTCGCCGTTGCACGGGGAGACCGTCCCGGCGTCCCGGCCGGAGGCCGGGTTGCCGGCGCAGGCCATCTGGCCGGAGACGAAGGAGGAGCCGAAGACCGACTTGCAGGCGGAGTCCGTCCGCATCGGGACGGTCGCCTTCCTCAGCGTCGGCGAGATGTCCTGGCTGGTGGAGCTGGTGCGCCCCCAGCCGTACACCGTCGCCGGGGTGCCGTTGCCGTACGAGGCGGTGTCCGTGCTCGACGTCACCTGGAGCGTCTTGTACGGCAGGGCCTCGGAGAGCGTCAGCACCGCGAGGTCGCCGCCCGCGCTGGTGCGGTTGTTGTACGTGGGGTTGATCCACTGGCGCCACACGCCGACGGCCCGGCCGCCGTGCAGGTCCTGGCCGGTCGGGATGCGGTTGGTGCCGGCGACGACGGCGCCGTGCCGGGACCAGTCCAGGCCGTACGCGCAGTGCGCGGCGGTGAGGACCTTCGCCGGGGCGACCAGGGTGCCGCCGCAGAAGTAGCCGGCGTCGTCGGACTCGTCGGCGGTGCCCTTGTCGTCGTAGTAGTGCAGCTGCACCATCCACGGCGCCTCGGCGATGGTCGCGTCCTTGCCGCCGATGATCTTCGGGTCGACGGTGCCGGACGAGGCGTCGGGGCTCGCGGTGGGCTTCGGTTCCGCCGTCGGCGCGGCGGTGGTGGTGTCGGCCCCGAGCACGTCCCGGGCGCCCTGGACGCGGCGGAGCAGTTCCGCCCGGGAGGCGCCGGCCGGCGCCTCCACGGTCTGCCGGGCCGGGGCCGGGGGTATGCCGGACGCCTCGGCCGGAGCGGCTGCCAGGACCGCGCCGGACAGCGCGAGTGCGGCAGCAGCCGCGGGGAGAGCTCTGTGCGCTCTCCGGGAAGTAGATGTCACTCAGGTCTCCTGTCGATCCTGCCGGGAGGCAGCGCGGCGCCGTGGCGTCCGTGCGGACGGGGCACCGATCGGATTGCACGCGCAGGAGAGAGAAAGGAACCACCGGGGCGGAGCGGCCCGAAGGCAGCCCCGAGCGTCCCGGTGGCGTATCAGAAAATACGTTTCCCCCCACTACGGCCCGCCGATCTTACAAAGCAGAAGTCCGCCCCGTCACGCGGGTGACGGGGCGGACTCGTGCGGCGTCGAGGACGCGGCGGACCTGGGCTCAGTCGCCGTTGCCCGGAGTCGGCGTCGTCTTCTGGATCTGCATCAGGAACTCGACGTTCGACTTGGTCTGCTTCATCTTGTCCAGGAGCAGCTCGATCGCCTGCTGCTGGTCGAGGGCGTGCAGCACCCGGCGCAGCTTCCAGACGATGCCCAGCTCCTCGGCACCGAGCAGGATCTCCTCCTTGCGGGTGCCGGACGCGTCGACGTCGACGGCCGGGAAGATGCGCTTGTCGGCGAGCTTCCGGTCGAGCTTGAGCTCCATGTTGCCGGTGCCCTTGAACTCCTCGAAGATCACCTCGTCCATGCGGGACCCGGTGTCCACCAGGGCGGTGGCGAGGATGGTCAGCGAGCCGCCGTCCTCGATGTTGCGGGCCGCGCCGAAGAAGCGCTTGGGCGGGTACAGGGCGGTGGAGTCGACACCACCGGACAGGATGCGGCCGGAGGCCGGGGCGGCGAGGTTGTACGCACGGCCCAGACGGGTGATCGAGTCCAGCAGGACGACCACGTCGTGGCCCAGCTCCACCAGGCGCTTGGCGCGCTCGATGGCGAGCTCGGCGACCGTGGTGTGGTCCTCGGCCGGGCGGTCGAAGGTCGAGGAGATGACCTCGCCCTTGACCGACCGCTGCATGTCGGTGACCTCTTCCGGACGCTCGTCGACGAGGACGACCATCAGGTGGCACTCGGGGTTGTTGTGCGTGATCGCGTTGGCGACCGCCTGCATGATCATGGTCTTGCCGGTCTTCGGCGGGGCCACGATCAGACCGCGCTGGCCCTTTCCGATCGGCGACACGAGGTCGATGATGCGGGTGGTGAGCACGCCCGGGTCCGTCTCCAGGCGGAGGCGGTCCTGCGGGTACAGCGGGGTGAGCTTGTTGAACTCCGGACGGCCGCGGCCGTGTTCGGGCGCCATGCCGTTGACGGAGTCGAGGCGGACGAGCGCGTTGAACTTCTCGCGGCGCTCGCCTTCCTTGGGCTGGCGGACCGCGCCGGTGATGTGGTCGCCCTTGCGCAGGCCGTTCTTGCGGACCTGGGCGAGGGAGACGTACACGTCGTTCGGGCCCGGCAGGTAGCCGGAGGTGCGGATGAACGCGTAGTTGTCGAGGATGTCGAGGATGCCCGCGACGGGGATCAGGACGTCGTCCTCGGCGATCTGCGGCTCGGAGGCGATGTCGTCGCGGCCACGGCGGCCACGGCGGTCGCGGTAACGGCCGCGACGGCCCCGGCGGCCGCCCTCGAAATCGTCGTCGTCCTGGCGGTCCTGGCGGTCCTGGCGGCCGCCGCCCTGCTGCTGGCGCTGCTGGTTGCCCTGGTTCTGCTGCTGGTCGTCGCCCTTGCCCCGGCGGTCGCGGTCCCGGCCGCGCTCGCGGCGGTCGCGGCGGCGGCCCTCGCCGCCCTCACCGGCCTCGGACCGGCCCTCGCCCTGGCTCTGCTGCTGCGCGGGCGCCTCGGTCCTCGGCTCGCTCTTGGCCTCGGCGGCGACCGTCTCGGAGGCGGCGGCCGGGCTGCCGGCGTCGGCGGTGGCGCGGCGGCGACGGCGCTCGGAGGGGAGGTCGTCGCTGGCGGGCTGGCCGGGAATCTCGATCTGCTGCTGGGCCACGGCCTTCTCGGCGGGGGCCTCGGCAGTCGCCTTGTCGGCCTTCCTCCCGGCCTTCTCCGCCTTGTCGCCCTTCTCGGCGACAGCCTCGTCGCCCGTACGGGACCGGGAGGTGGCGCGGCGCTTCGGCTTGGTCTCGGCGGCGGCGTCGGCCTTGGCCGGTGCGGCCCCGCCGGATGCCTGCGCCTCCTTGATGACCTCGATCAGCTGGCTCTTGCGCATGCGCGCGGTGCCCCTGATGCCGAGGCCGGATGCGACCTGCTGCAGCTCGGCCAGCACCATGCCCTCGAGGCCGGTACCGCGGCGCCGCCGGGAGCCGGCACCGGTGGCAGGCGCGGCAGCGTCCGTGGCGGGCGCGGCAGCGGTCTCCTCGACACGTGCGCCCATCAGATCGGTGGTGTCGCTCACGAAGGGTCCTTCCCTGGAGCGGACGTCGGCCTGTCTGGCTCGGCGACCGGTTGTGCTGTCCGGCTTCGGTCCTTGCTGTGTGGACCGTGCCGGGGCGGTAATCCGCCGAAACGGCGGAGGAAATATCTGGTGATGGCGCTTCCTTGAGCCGTGGCACCCAGTGTCTGGATCACGCGGCGTGGTCGCACCGGTTCCGGAGCGTGCCCGGCGGACCGCTCAGTGCCGGTGTACGCCGTACTGCCCGTGCTCGGCGCGCACCGCACAAGGCGGCTTGGGGGGCTCCCGGAAGGATGTCTGTCCCGGACGGGGACACGAGGCACCTCGCCATGGTGGGGTCGGGTGCAGACTTGAGATTAACACTACCGGATCCAACGAACATTCCCCCTCTCAATCCGGCAACCGTGTGTCAAGTGGCGAGCGGCAGCACGCTCGCGCCCTGCAGATCGAGGCCCAGCCGGTTCGCCGCCCAGTCCCGGCCGGCGAGCGCCTCGACCTTGTCGGCCGTGCCCTCGTCGGCCAGTGCCATCACCGTGGGTCCGGCGCCGGAGATCACCGCGGGGACGCCGTCGGCCCGCAGCCGCTCCACCAGTGCCGCGCTCTCGGGCATGGCGGGGGCGCGGTACTCCTGGTGGAGGCGGTCCTCGGTGGCGGGGAGCAGCAGCTCGGGGCGCCGGGTGAGGGCCTCGACGAGGAGGGCGGCGCGGCCGGCGTTGGCGGCGGCGTCGACGTGCGGGACGGTGCGCGGGAGCAGTCCGCGCGCGGTCTCGGTCAGGACCGGCTTCCCGGGTACGAAAACCACCGGAACGATGGAATCGGAGGGCTCCATCCTGATCGCCCGGGCGGTGCCGGCCTCCATCCAGGACAGGGTGAAGCCGCCCAGCAGGCAGGCCGCCACGTTGTCGGGGTGGCCCTCGATCTCGGTGGCGAGGTCGAGCAGGGCCGCGTCGTCGAGACGGGTCTCGCCGCCTATGGTCACCGCGCGGGCGGCGACGATGCCGGCGCAGATGGCGGCGGAGGAGGAGCCGAGGCCGCGGCCGTGCGGGATGCGGTTGGCGCAGACGATCTCCAGGCCGCGCGGCTGCCCGCCGAGGGCGTCGAAGGCGGTGCGCAGGGAGCGGACGAGGAGGTGCTGCTCGTCGCGCGGGAGCGTCTCGCTGCCCTCACCCGCGATGTCGATGTGCAGCCCGGAGTCGGCCACCCGGACGACGACGTCGTCGTACAGCCCCAGCGCCAGGCCGAGGGCGTCGAAGCCCGGGCCGAGGTTGGCGCTGGTGGCGGGGACGCGCACCCGGACGGCGGCGGCGCGGAACGCTGGACCGGCCATCGCTCGTTGACTCTCCTTGAGCTGCGTGATGGTCGAAGGACATGCGAGGACGTACGAATCCCGGGACCGCTGCCGGGCTGACGGCCGGCCGCTTCCGGTCCACTGCGGGTCCGGGGGACGGCACGGCCCGTGCCATATGCGGGGCATATGCGGCGGGCGGGTTCGGTACAGCCTATCGAAGGAAGGTTCTGTGGCGACATAGGGCGCACGGAAGGCGCACGATGCGTGTCGCAAGCCCCTTGTGCAACCCCTGTGGGGAACTTCCCCGGGTACGCGTCCCCTTACGCCTTCCCGCGCCGAGCGCTGCGGGGCGGGCGGGGGCTCACCGGGGCGGGGCGGGGCTCGGCGGAGCGGAGCGGGCCGGCCGGGTCCGACGGTATGCGCCGGGGTGCCCCGGGAGAGGGCCGGACGCGGTACGGCCGCTTCCGGCCGGACCGTACGGCCCCCGTCCGGGCGGCGCCCCGCCGAACCGGCCGGCAGGCGCAGCGCCCGGACCCTGCCGGAGCCGGATCCCGTGGAGCCGGCCCCCGCCCCAGCCGCCCCCGCTAGACCAGCCCGAGCCGTTCCGCGGCCGTCGCCGCGTCGACCGGGACCGTGACCGGCTGCGGGGCGCCGGCGACGGCCCAGTCGGGGTCCTTCAGGCCGTTGCCGGTGACCGTGCACACGATGCGCTGTCCGGGGTCGACCTTGCCCTGCTCGGCGGCCTTCAGCAGGCCGGCGACGGACGCGGCGGAGGCGGGCTCGACGAAGACGCCCTCCTGGGCGGCCAACAGCCGGTAGGCGCGCAGGATCTCACGGTCCGTCACCTCGTCGATGAGGCCGCCGGACTCGTCCCGCGCGGCGAGCGCGTACTGCCACGAGGCCGGGTTGCCGATGCGGATGGCGGTGGCGATGGTCGACGGGTCCTTGACGACCTCGCCGCGCACGATGGGCGCGGAGCCGGAGGCCTGGAAGCCCCACATGCGGGGGGCCCCGGAGGCGATGCCGTCGGCGGCGTACTCCTTGTACCCCTTCCAGTACGCGGTGATGTTGCCCGCGTTGCCGACCGGCAGGACGTGGATGTCGGGGGCGTCGCCCAGCATGTCCACGATCTCGAACGCGGCGGTCTTCTGGCCCTCGATGCGCACCGGGTTGACCGAATTCACCAGCGCCACGGGGTAGTTCTCGCTCAGGGCGCGCGCCAGCGTGAGGCAGTCGTCGAAGTTGCCGTCGACCTGGAGGATCTTCGCGCCGTGCACGAGGGCCTGGCCCATCTTGCCGAGCGCGATCTTGCCCTGCGGGACGAGCACGGCGGAGACCATCCCGGCGCGCACGGCGTACGCCGCGGCGCTGGCGGAGGTGTTGCCGGTGGAGGCGCAGATGACGGCCTTCGCGCCCTCCTCCTTGGCCTTGGTGATGGCCATGGTCATGCCGCGGTCCTTGAAGGACCCGGTGGGGTTCGCGCCCTCCACCTTCAGGTGGACCTCGCAGCCCGTGCGCTCGGAGAGCACCTGCGCGGGCACGAGCGGCGTGCCGCCCTCGCGGAGCGTCACGACCGGCGTGCTGTCGGAGACCGGCAGCCTGTCCCGGTACTCCTCGATGATTCCGCGCCACTGGTGGGTCATTGCTGGTTACTCTCCTTCAACCCGCATGATGCTGGCGACACCCCGCACGGTGTCGAGCTTGCGCAGCGCCTCGACGGTGCCGCTCAGGGCGGCGTCGGACGCGCGGTGGGTGACGACGACGAGGGAGGCCTCGCCGTCCTTGCCCTGCTGGCGCACGGTGTCGATGGAGACCCCGTGCTCGGCGAAGACGGTCGCGACCTGGGCGAGCACGCCCGGCTTGTCGGCGACGTCGAGGCTGATGTGGTACCGCGTGACGACGTCCCCCATCGGCGACACGGGCAGCGCCGCGTAGGCGGACTCGCCGGGCCCGGTGGTGTCGCCGAGCCGGTTGCGGCAGACGGCGACGAGGTCGCCGAGGACGGCGGAGGCGGTCGGGGAACCGCCGGCCCCGGGGCCGTAGAACATGAGCTGCCCGGCCGCGTCCGACTCGACGAACACGGCGTTGTAGGCGCCGCGCACGGAGGCGAGGGGGTGGCTGAGCGGGATCATCGCGGGGTGCACGCGCGCGGTGACCGACGCCCCGTCCGCGGCCCGCTCGCAGATGGCGAGCAGCTTGATGGTGCAGCCCATCTTCCTGGCGGAGGCGAAGTCGGCGGCGGTGACCTCGGTCATGCCCTCGCGGTGGACGTCGTCCAGGCGCACGCGCGTGTGGAAGGCGATGCCGGCGAGGATGGCGGCCTTGGCGGCGGCGTCGAAGCCCTCGACGTCGGCGGTCGGGTCGGCCTCGGCGTACCCGAGCGCGGTGGCCTCGTCGAGCGCCTCCTGGTAGCCGGCGCCGGTGGAGTCCATCTTGTCGAGGATGAAGTTGGTGGTGCCGTTGACGATGCCGAGCACCCGGTTGACCTTGTCGCCGGCGAGGGACTCGCGCAGCGGGCGGATCAGCGGGATGGCGCCGGCGACGGCGGCCTCGTAGTACAGGTCCCGGCCGTGCTCCTCGGCGGCGGCGTGCAGGGCGGCCCCGTCCTGGGCGAGCAGCGCCTTGTTGGCGGAGACGACGGAGGCGCCGTGCTCGAAGGCGGTGGTGATGAGGGTCCGCGCGGGCTCGATGCCGCCGATGACCTCGACGACCACGTCGATGTCACCGCGTTTGACCAGGGCGGTGGCGTCGGTGGTGACGAGCTCGGCGGGAACGCCCTCGCGCACCCGGTCGGGCCGCCGGACGGCGACCCCGGCCAGCTCGACGGGGGCCCCGATCCTGGCGGCGAGGTCGTCGGCGTGCGTCGTCATGATGCGCGCCACCTCTGAGCCGACCACTCCACAGCCCAGCAGCGCCACCTTCAGCGGACGCGTACGCATCATCCGACCTCGTTTCCTCTTACCTTCTGCGGTGGGACCAGTCTCACGCACCGGACGGAACTTTCTGCAGATCGTCCGGATCGTGAGACATTTATTTCATTTTCCGTGGGGCGCCGGGCGGAAGATCTTCCGCCCGGCGCAGTCCGTCCCCGGCACCCGCCGGTTCACCCGACGTCCAGGCGCAGGAGGTCCTCCTCCGTCTCGCGCCGGACGATCACCCGTGCCTCACCGTCCCTGACGGCGACGACCGGCGGGCGCAGCACGTGGTTGTAGTTGCTGGCCATGGAGCGGCAGTAGGCGCCGGTGGCGGGTACGGCGATGAGGTCGCCGGGGGCCAGGTCGGCCGGCAGGAACGCGTCCTTGACCACGATGTCGCCGCTCTCGCAGTGCTTGCCGACGACGCGCACGAGCATCGGCTCGGCGTCGGAGGCGCGGGAGACCAGGGCGACGCTGTACTCGGCGTCGTACAGCGCGGTGCGGATGTTGTCCGACATGCCGCCGTCGACGGAGACGTAGGTGCGCAGTCCCTCCAGGGGCTTGACGGTGCCGACCTCGTACAGCGTGAACGCGGTCGGTCCGACGATCGCCCGCCCGGGCTCCACAGAGATGCGCGGGGTGCGCAGCCGGGCCGCCTCGCACTCCCGCGTGACGATCTCGGTCAGTGCCTTGGCGATCTCGTGCGGCTCGCGGGGGTCGTCGTCGCTGGTGTACGCGATGCCGAGGCCGCCGCCGAGGTCGATCTCGGGCAGTTCGACCCCGTGCTCGTCCCGGATGTCCTTCAGCAGTCCGACGACGCGGTGCGCGGCGACCTCGAACCCGGACATGTCGAAGATCTGCGACCCGATGTGGGAGTGGATCCCGATGAGCTCGATCCCGTCGAGCCGCAGGGCCCGCCGCACGGCCTCGGCGGCCTGCCCGCCGGCGAGCGGGATCCCGAACTTCTGGTCCTCGTGGGCGGTGGCGATGAACTCGTGCGTGTGCGCCTCGACGCCGACGGTGATCCGGATCTGCACCCGCTGCCGCCTGCCCAGCGACTGCGCGATGTGGGCGACGCGGACGATCTCCTGGAAGGAGTCGAGGATGATCCGCCCGACCCCGGCGCGCACGGCCCGCTCGAGCTCCGCCGTCGACTTGTTGTTGCCGTGGAAGGCGATGCGGTCGGCGGGCATGCCGGCGGACAGCGCGGTGGCGAGTTCGCCGCCGGAGCACACGTCCAGGTTCAGCCCCTCCTCCTCCAGCCACCGCACGACGGCCCGGGACAGGAAGGCCTTCCCGGCGTAGAAGACGTCGGCGCCGTCTCCGAAGGCCGTGCGCCAGGCCCGCGCGCGGGCCCGGAAGTCGGCCTCGTCGAGGATGTACGCCGGGGTGCCGAACTCCTCGGCGAGCTGGGTGACGGGAAGGCCCGCGACGGTGACGACGCCGTCCTCCCCCCGGTCGACGGTCTGCGCCCACACCTTGGGGTCCAGGGCGTTGAGGTCGGCGGGCGGGGCGGCGTAGTGGCCCTCGGGGAGGACGTCGGCGTGGCGGGGCCCGGCGGGGTGTGCGGAACGGCTCATGGCTCTACGGAACTCTCTGTTCGCTCTTCAGAGGTGGTCGGGTGCGTCGATGCCGAGCAGGGACAGGCCGCCGGCCAGCACCGTCCCGGCGGCTTCGGCGAGGGCGAGCCGGGCGCGGTGGGCGGCCGAGGGTTTCTCCTCCCCGCGCGGAAGGACGGCGGGCAGGAACGGGAGTACGGCATCGGCGACGGTGACCAGGTGCCGGGCGAGACGGTCGGGGGCGCGGTGGCGGGCGGCGGCGCCCAGCACGCGCGGGTGATCGGCGAGCACGGCGAGCAGCTCACGGCTTCCCGCCGCACCGGCCACGTCGCCGGCCCGCGGGCCGAAGCCGAGGTCGGCGGCGTTGCGCAGGAGGGCACGGGTACGGGCGTGGGCGTAGCGGACGCGGAAGAGCGGGTTGCCCTCCCGCTGGACGAGGTGCTCGTCCGTGATCCGGGGCCGGTCGTGGGCGGCGGGGTACAGCAGCGCCCAGCGGGCGGCGTCGCGGCCGAGGGCGAGGGGGTCGGCGGGCGCGGGGGCGGGCCGGACGAGGATCTCCCCGCCGTCCCCGCCGTCCTCGCCGGAACCGGGCGGTTCGGAGCCGGGCGATGCCTCCGTGCCGCCGTACGCGTCGGCACGGAGCCCGAGGACGCAGATCCACTCGTCATCGGGGGGAGCCTCGCACCCGGTGCGCACGGGGATGCCCTGGGAGCGCATGATGCGGGCGGTGGCGTCCATGACGACGAGGGCGCGGACCTCGCGGGGGCAGCGCAGCCGTACGGGGGTGCCGGGGACGGCACCGGGCCCCTGGCCGCCTGCCGTGCTCCGGCCGCCCGCCGTGTCGGGCACGTCGCCGTCGCCGCCCGAGCCGTCGGTGTGCCCGTACCGGATCCCCCGCCGCAGGATCTCCCCGACGAGGGCGACGGGGGCGCCGCTGCGCAGACTGATGTTGAGGAACCCCGGTCCGGTGATGGCGACGTCGCCGATGCCGTCGGCGGCGGCGAGGCGCGGCCGGAGGATCTCCGCGACCCGGCGGGGCGGGTGCCCGGCCGGGCGGGCGAGCTGGAGGGCGATGCTGGTGGCGTAGTCCCCGCATCCGCCGGGCCCCGGCGGTGTGACGACGGCACGCGCAGGAACCGTCACGTCGAGTTCCCCGTCGTCGACAGCGCGACGCACCGCGTGCAACACGGTGCGGGAGAGCTCGACGGGGGTCACGGGACCAGGGTAGGCGAGGAGGGGGGTGAGTGGGCGAGCCGATTGGGCGAGGGTCCCGCGATGTGGACGGCGGGAACGGGGAGCGGCGCCCGCCGCCCGGGGCAATGGCACGCCTCCGCCGCGGCGCCTCCGCCGCGTCGGTTCCGCTACGGCGCTCCACCACAGCGCTTCCGTCGGGACGCGCACGGGCTGTCCGGCGCGTACGGTCGGTCTACCCGGCGCGTACGGGCTGTCCGGCGCGTACGGTCGGTCTACCCGGCGCGTACGGGCTACCCGGCGCGCTCGGTCGCCTGCGTGGACGGTCCGGTCTCGCCGACCGGCTCCGGGGCGCCGCCGTCCTCCGCTCCCTCGGCGTCACCGCCCACCTGACTTCCCTGGAGCGACTTGCGCTCCACCAGATGCCTCACCAGCCCCACGAGCTCACTCGGCTCGAACGGCTTGGCCAGGAAGGCGTCGACGCCGAGGCCGGCGTCGACCTCGCACTGCGCGGAGGCGCTGACGATGGCGAGGGGCAGGTCGCGGGTCCGCGGATCGGCGCGCAGCCGGGCCGCGGTGGTGAGGCCGTCCAGCCTCGGCATGACGATGTCCAGGGTGACGGCATCGGGTCTCACCTGATGCACGACTTCCAGACACTCGGCACCATCCGCCGCGGTCACCACCTCGAAGCCCTCCAGCTCGAGGTTGACCCTGATCAACTGCCGGATGACCTTGTTGTCGTCCACAACAAGCACCCGGCCCGACGCGCCTGACACAACTTGAGAGTAGGTCCGGACCGGCCACCGCGTCCGGGTTTTCCCCACTTCCGCCCCGCGCGGGGGACCAGGGTCCCGCGCCCGGCTCCGGCGGCACCGCCGGGCCCGGGGAAACCCGTTCATGACCACCCCGAAAGAGCTGGTAGGGTTCTACCCGTCGCCGCGAACACCGCGACCGACACGCCCCCGTAGCTCAGGGGATAGAGCAACGGCCTCCGGAGCCGTGTGCGCAGGTTCGAATCCTGCCGGGGGCACACTGTGTAAGTGTGACAAAGACCCCGCCACCAGCGGAAACGCTGAGGGCGGGGTCTTCGCGTATGTGCAGCCAGATGCAGCGCTGAGCGGCCCTAGGTGTATTGCCCTGTGAGGTTGGGGACGCGGCTGGCGGGTGGTTGCCCTTTCAGCGCGGTGTGTCCGCGGTGGTGATTGTAGGAGTGCAGCCACTGTGGGAACGCTTCGCGGCGTTCGGTCTCTGACCGGTAGGGCCGTGCGTAGGCCCACTCGTCCAGCAGGGTGCGGTTGAAGCGTTCGACCTTGCCGTTGGTCTGGGGCCGGTAGGGCCGGGTTCGCTTGTGGGTGATCCCGGCTGCTGCCAGGGCGTCGCGCCAGCCGCGTGAGCGGTAGCAGGAGCCGTTGTCGGTCAGCACTCGTTCCACGGTGATCCCGCACTCGGTGAAGTAGGCGTGTGCCCGCTTCCAGAAGGCGGTGGCGGTTTCCTTCTTCTCGTCGGTGTGTATCTCGCTGTAGGCCAGGCGGGAGTGGTCGTCGACGGCGGTGTGCAGGGGGTCTGTAGCGTGAACGGTGTAACTCCCCAATAAGTGGCAGCAGTTAAGGCTGCTGTGACCGATGGGAGCAGGACCGTGAAGCAGAATACGCGTTCGACCACCGAAGTGGACGAGGAGACGGCTGCGCCGTCTCTGGACAGGTCTCTGGTGGCCCAGCTGATGGCTCAGGCAAAGGCTGACGGTGTGACCCTGACCGGAGAGGGAGGACTCCTCGCCCAGCTGACGAAACTGGTGCTGGAAGGAGCCCTGGAGGGCGAGCTCACCGACCATCTCGGCCGGGAGAACGGCCAGCGGACCGAGGACGGCCGCAGCGGGAACTACCGCAACGGGCACCGGTCGAAGACGGTGACGACGGAGGTCGGGCCGGTGGAGATCGACGTCCCGCGCGACCGGAGCGGATCGTTCGAGCCAAAGTTGGTGAAGAAGCGGCAACGGCGACTGACCGGCGTCGACGAGATGGTGCTGTCGCTGTCGGCGAAGGGCCTCACTCACGGAGAAATCTCCGCGCACCTCGCCGAGGTCTACGGCGCCGAGGTGTCCAAGCAGACGATCTCCACGATCACGGACAGCGTGCTCGAGCGGATGACCGAGTGGCAGAACCGTCCGCTCGACCGCGTCTACCCGGTCGTGTTCATCGACTGCGTGAACGTCAAGATCCGCGACGGCCAGGTCGCCAACCGGCCCGTCTACATGGCGCTCGCCGTGACCGCGGAAGGAACCCGCGACATCCTCGGCCTGTGGGTCGGAGACGGCAGTGAGGGAGCCAAGTACTGGCAGCACGTCCTCACCGAGATCAAGAACCGAGGCGTCGCGGATGTCCTCATGGTCGTCTGCGACGGACTGAAGGAACTTCCCGAGTCCGTGACCCGCGTTTGGCCCCTGACCGTGGTCCAGACCTGCGTGGTTCATCTGCTGCGGAACAGCTTCCGTTACGCGGGCCGGCAGGACTGGGAGAAGCTCGCGAAGGACCTGCGGCCTGTCTACACGGCTCCGACTGAGGCCGCGGCAGCCGAGCGGTTCGGCGAGTTCCAGGAGAAGTGGGGGACGAAGTACCGGGCCGTCGTCCGGCTCTGGGAGAACGCCTGGGCGGAGTTCGTGCCCTTCCTCTCCTTCGATGCGGAGATCCGAAAGATCATCTGCACGACCAACGCGATCGAATCGGTCAACGCCAGGATCCGCAAGGCCGTCCGGGCCCGCGGCCACTTCCCGACCGACCAGGCCGCCCTCAAGTGCGTCTACCTGGCGATCATGAGCCTGGACCCGAAAGGCACCGGCACGAAGGCGTGGACCCGCCGCTGGAAGCCGGCCCTGAACGCCTTCGACATCGCGTTCGACGGCCGACTCACCCTCGGCACCGCTAACAACTGAAATCAACCAACGGAGTTACACCGTTCCGCAGACACTCCCGCCGGGCCTGCGCTCCTGTCTTCGCCCCGCTCCAGCCCTGCCGGCGCCGGTGCCGCGCTCAAAGCAATCAGCCGCCTGATACCAGAAAAGGGGCACGTCGTGGCTGGGGCGGTCGGCTCCACGGCTTTACAGCGGCTAACACAATGAGGTGGATCGCCCCTGGTTGCTGTGTCCAGTGCGGGAGTTGAGCGTTCGGTGCGGTGTGGGGGCTTCGCCGTGGATCGTGTCGGATGAGCTGTGGGACCGCCTGGAGCCGCTGCTGCCGCAGCGCGAGCGGCGCTTCCGGTACCCGGGCCGCAGGCCGTTGCCGGACCGGGAGGTGCTGTGCGGGATCCTGTACGTGTTGCACACCGGGATCCAGTGGGAGTACCTCCCGAAGGAGTTGGGCTTCGGCTCGGGCATGGCCTGCTGGCGGCGCCTGCGGGACTGGAACGAGGCCGGCGTCTGGCAGCGGCTGCACGAGGTCCTGCTGGCAGAACTGAACGCGGCCGCATGTCTGGACTGGTCCCGCTGTGTGGTCGACTCTTCCCACGTCAGGGCGCTAAAAGGGGGCAGCACACGGGCCCGTCGCCGGTCGACCGGGGCCGGGCCGGCTCCAAGCATCACTTGATCACCGACGGGCGCGGCACCCCGCTCGCGGTCCTGCTGACGGGCGGCAACCGCAACGACGTCACCCAGCTCCTGCCCCTGCTCGACGCGATCCCGCCGGTCCGCGGCCGGGTTGGTCATCCTCGCCGGAAGCCGGATTCGCTGTTCGCCGACCGCGGCTATGACCACGACATCTACCGCGACCAGGTCCGCGCCCGCGGCATCGTGGCCGCGATCGCCCACCGCGGCACCCTCCACGGCACCGGACTGGGCACACACTGCTGGGTTGTGGAAAGGAGTTTTGCTTGGCTGTACGGCTTCCGACGCCTGCGCATCCGCTGGGAACGGCGAGCCGACATCCACGAAGCGTTCCTCAAACTCGCCTGCTGTCTCATCACCCATCGGCAACTCAGGGCATTGTGCTGAGAAGCCGTTGTCTTTCCGAAAGTGACGGGTGCGTTTCCGCTGGTCAGGCATAGTGCCGGTGCGTTGGTGGCAGAGACGGGGCGTCGTGTCGTCTCTTCGGTGGAGGTGCCGGATGCCGTCGGTGATGGGGCTGCTGGAAGAGCGTGAGCGTGCTGCCCGGCAACGGGTGGAGGCCCTGCAGGCCGGGCTGCAGGAGGCGGAAGCCGCGTGGGAACGGTTCGTTATCGCCCGTCAGACGGTGGCCGAGGTCCTGGCAGAACCTGCTGCAGGCGAGAAGGCGCCCCTGGCCGAGGTGACCGGTCACCGGCCTGCGCAGGTCGCAAAGGCGGTGCCCGGATCGGTGGTTCCCGCCTGGAGGGAAGGGCTCGCTCTCGACTTGCTGGCGCCGGACTACCAGCGGCTCGTGGAGATCCTGGCCGATCGGGGCGGGGAGGCGATGGACTGTCGGCAACTCGCGGCGGCCCTGGGCCTGGAGGTGGTCGCGGCGAAAGTCGAGGGAGTTCGGTCGAAGATGAAGCGCCTGGCCGCGCGGGGCTGGCTGGTCGAGGAGTGCCCGGGAATGTTCAGGACGGTCGCCGGGCGAGCCGGCGGCTCATGACCATGCTCATCGACCACCGGATCATCGCCTCGGAGGTGTCGGCGCGGGTCTCGTGGTCACGTGCCAAGCGGCGGGAGCGCATCAGCCACGCGAACGTCCGCTCGACCAGCCACCTCTTGGGCAGCACGGCGAAACCGCTGACGTCGTCGCTGCGTCTGACCACCGTCAGCGCGACACGCAGCACCTCGCGGGAGAAGTCGACCAGGCGTCCGGTGTAGCCGCCGTCGGCCCACACCCGTGTGACGCGCCGGTGGCGCTCACGCAGCCGGGCCAGCAAGGTCTGCCCCGCGCCCCGGTTGGTGACCGAGGCCGCAGTTACCATCACGGCCAGCAGCAGTCCGAAAGTGTCCACCACGATGTGCCGCTTGCGGCCGTTGACCTTCTTCCCGCCGTCGAAGCCTCTGGTCACAGCCGGCACCGACGCGGCTGCCTTCACCGACTGCGCGTCGATGACGGCAGCGGTCGGCTCCGGATCCCGGCCCGCGGCCTGACGTACCCGGTCACGCAGCCGGTCGTGGAACTCGGCGGTCAGACCCTTGTCCCGCCAGCGCCGGAAGAAGGCGTGGACACGGTCCCACGCGGGGAAGTCCGCGGGCATCGCCCGCCAGGTGATGCCGCCCGCGACCAGGTAGCGCACCGCGTCGACCATCTGCCGGTGGCAGTAGCTCTCCGGCTGCCCGCCGCGGCCCTCCAACCAGCCGGGAACCGGCATCGCGTCACGTACGACGGCCCACTCCGCGTCGCTCATGTCCGACGGATACTTCGGTCGCCTGTACGGCCGGTCCCTGGCATTCCCGAACCGGTGAGCGAGACAATCGCACGACAGGGAAGCCGAGTTGGACGACATCGGCGTCGGCACGGAAGACTGCAGCACCAGGGGCCTCCTGTTGCTCGGGATTCGACACCCACGAGCTGTGCGGGAGGTCCCGCTCTCATGCCCAGCCAACCAGAAGATCACCCGACCGAGTCGGTGACCTCGAACTCATGCCCACTGAGATCGATAGAGCAACGGCTTCATAGGCCAGGCCGCCGCGAAGGCTGCTCTGTCTGGGGTGATCGGTAAGGCTGTCGGTGCCGGCCTCGGGGCTGCCATGAAATCCGGGCACACCGTCCGCGTGAACTGGGCCGACGGCAAACAGTCCATCATTGAGCTGCCGGAGAAGCTGTTCACGATTTTCTATGTACTGCTCGAGGGCCAGCGGGTCCTAACTGATACCCCCGCTCAAGCCGAGTCTTCGGAGCCCCTCCCGGCGCAGCCTGGCGTGACCGAGAAAATCTTGGACCTCGCTTCTTCGGCGATCCAGCGAGGCAAGCATGGGGCACCGGCCGAGGCCGCAGCTCAGCCGGATGTTATCGAGCAGATCGCGAAGCTCGCGTCACTCCACGACGCTGGCATCCTCACGGACGGGGAGTTCGCGGAGAAGAAGGCTGAGCTGCTCAAGCGTTTCTGACACTTGAGGCGGCCAGTCGGCGCCCGGGCCCGGCTCGACGCGCATGATCCAAATCTCTTGGCGTGGTACTGACGCCAGATCTCGCGCAGGTGGCTCGACTCCACTCCGTCCGCAGTATCAACCGACCCGCTCTGCTGCAAGGTGAGCGTCAGGCATCGACCAGTCGATCCGCCCCGCAAGGTCGGCGTCGACCTGGACCGCCGGCAGGACCCTGTCCAGGTGCCTTCCGCCGACCAGCGGCGATGCCGTTCATAGACCGTTTCCCAGGACCCATAGCGTTCCGGCAGGTCACGCCACGGGGCAGCGGTCCGGACCCTGAACAGGATCCCGTTGATCACCTTGCGATGGTCGCCCACCGGCCTCCCCGACTGCCCGCGGACGGCAGATGCGGCTCGATCAGCAAACACTCGCCGTTCGTCAGATCCCCCGGCCCATGCTCCGTCCAACCAGCAACGTTCGGGTTGCACAAAGTCTTGCGGTGATCCACCAGAACTGTAGTCGGGCGACTGCACTCGACCGGGACCCGCTCCATAAGCGCCCGGTCGACGGACTGCTGGGTGAGCGTCAGTTCCCCTCACCCAGTGTGGTCACGCACGCGCCGGCACCGATGTAGGCGCGATCGGCGAGGACCCGCACCTTTTGGCGCTCGTAGATCCTGATGATCCGGTGGGCGCGGGCCGCGGTAAGGCCGTGCCCAGCTTCTCCACAGGGCCGCGGGCAGCCAAAGCACCTCGCCACGGTGACGAGACGGCTCGCCTCCCCTATCATCCGTTGCACGTTACATCTGTGGGGTGTCACTGCATCCGCTCTTCACAGACGGCGCATCCTCAAGGGTTCAACAACTAGAGAACTTGTGATCAAATAGTGAAAGATGTGCTGCTATAGCGCCGGGGGCGCTGCGCCCTAAGGAGGGGCCTGCACATCAGGTGGGGGCAAGATCGTGAAGCAGGGCCACGTGAGCAGCGTATGGGAACTCGGTGCCTTTGTCCGGATACCGGAGGGTCCGGGGATCGGCAAAGTTGGGGAGGTGGAGGCGGGGCGCGTCCGCATCGACTACTTCGAGTCGCCAGCTGCGACGATCGCACAGTCGTACTGGGTGGCGGATCACCTGGTTCATCGGGTTCAGTTGGAACGCGAAGAGCGCATCTGGTGGCGGAGTCCGGACGGCCTGTGGAACGCGGGACGAGTGATACAGGCAGAGCCCGCCCAAGGCTCCTACATCGTGCGGTTTCCCAATGTCGACTACGACCTGCCTGTCCCTGAGGAACATCTGTACGTGCGGTGGGATCGCCCCGTGGTGGATCCTGCGGCGGATTTGACAGTCCGCGGCGGAAGCACGGCGCCGTACCGGGACGCTCGGCTTCCGATCCTGCAAAGCCTGGTCCGGCAGCGTGGCGCCTGCGCTGGCATGAGCACGTTCCTGTCGTCGACGGTGGAGATTTTTCCGCACCAGGTGAACGCCGCGCTTACCGTCCTCTCCGACCCGGTCCAGCGGTACCTCCTGGCCGATGAGGTCGGCCTCGGGAAGACGATCGAGGCCGGGTACATCGTTCGCCAGATACTCATCGACAATCCCCAGGCGTGCGTAGTGGTCGTCTCGCCGGGCGCTCTTCGCCGACAGTGGCTGTCCGAACTCAAGGACAAGTTCCACACCAGGGACTTCCCTGATGCGACGATCGTCGTCACCAGCCACGAGACCCCTGAGAAGTGGGCTGGATACAGGCAGGCCGACCTCGTCGTCGTGGACGAGGCCCACGCACTGGTGCAGGCAGGTCCGGATGAGACGCCCTACAAGGAGTTGTGCGGACTCGCGCACTCGGCCCAGCGGTTGCTGCTGCTGTCTGCCACCCCCGTAACGTCTGGATACCTGACGAACCTCGGTCTGCTCCACCTGCTCGACAAAGAGCTCTACTCGTGGGAGCGGCGCCAGGACTTCGAGGACCGCTACCGTATGCGTGAGGAGTTGGCCAACTCGGTCTACTCCCTGGACCCGGAGTACACCTATGTCATCCGGGACTCCATCGAGGAGATCCGAGCACAGGTTTCCTCCAGTGATGTCCGTCTGGCTGAGCTCGCGGACGAGGTCCTCGGCATGCTCGACGAGGAGGACGAGCTGATCAATCCCGATGCGGGGGATGAGTTTGCCCGTCGGGTCATTGAGTTGCGCGCTCACATTAGTGAGACGTACCGGATCCATCGCCGAGTGATTCGCAACCGGCGTGAAGCGGTGCTGCAAGAGGGCAGCGGCCCGGACGCCGAGGCACTCCCCTATGAGGTGCGCGGCCGTCAGCGCCCCGGACTCATCCACTCGCCCTCGACGGTCGTAGAGGCCGGGGGTGCATTCGTGATGCTCTGGTGGAGCACGGTGCGCGAGCACCTGGAGAACGAGGGGATGCGCGATCAACTCTCGCTCTTTGCCATGCCCTTGGCGATTCTCACCTCGCGGGCACCCGCGCTTCCCTACGACGCCATCGATGCACTCCGGTGGCGGGTGATGGGCGACGCCGATGCTGGCGAACGTGCCGGGCTCTCACCGCGGGAGAGGGAACTGCTTGTCAGCGTGCCGGTAGCTGCATGTGAGAAGACCGTGTTGGCCGAGGCCGAGGAAGATTGGCCTGCGGGAGCTGAGCCGAGCGAGGAGAACCTGAAGCACGTCATCCGGGCGCTTCTTCCCGTGATGCGCAAGGCAAAGCGCACCATCGTCTTCTGCGGACCCGGCCGGCTGGCTGACGCGCTCGCAGGCAGATTGCGCCGTGACTTTCCGAAGGTAGTGACTGCCCAGCACACGCGTACGCTGGGCGCGGCCAAGGCGGCAACCGAGATCTCTCGGTGGGCCGACTGCCTGCCCGGGCAGGCGGTGCTCCTGGCCGACGACACGGCTGAAGACGGTCTGAACCTACAGGAAGCCGACTGCGTCGTGCATCTGAGGCTTCCCTGGTCGCCCAACCAACTGGAACAGCGTCTGGGCCGCGTCGACCGCTACCCGGGCCCGGCTTTGCCCGGAGCCACTGGTCCCACGCCCCAGTTTCGACTGGCCGAGGACAACGGCCCCGACGGCTCCTTTACGGAGGCATGGGCCACCCTACTCGGGGATGCTTACAAGGTCTTCGACGGTTCCGTCTCCACTCTCCAGGACGCCATAGCCCAGTCAGTCAAGAGTGTATGGACCGGGGCGGTTGAGGACGGACCGGAAGGGCTTGTGGCACAGCAGCAGGAAGTGCTTGCCCGGCTCGGCAAGGAGCGCGACGAGGTCCGCAAGATGGACCTTCTGGAATCCATCCACGTGTCGTCGCAGCGTCTGCGCAGCGTTCCGGCCGCGTTGACTGAAGTCGAGCGTGACTGGTCCGACATGGAAGGGGCGCTCCTGGCTTACACGGACGCCGCTGGAGGGGGGATCAAGCTGTCTTCCCTCGATCGTTCCATCGAGGGATCCCCAGCTCGGCGCTTTCTGATCAACAATAGTTCGAGCCGTCCGCTTCTTGCTCCCCGCCACTGGAAGCGGATTAAGGATCGCATCCCAGACGATGAAATCGCTCATGCGATGTTCAACCGGTCGCGTGCGCTGCGCAGTCGGGACGCACGGCTGTTCCGCGTCGGCAATCCCCTGGTGGACATGCTGTCCGATGCTGTCCTCAATGACAGTCTCGGGCAGAGTGCCGCCTTCAGGCGGATCGACCAGGGCATGCCGCCGGGGCACGAGCCGCAACCGTACTTCGGTTTCGATTTCCTCATCGAGGCGGACACCGCTGCCGCGCTGGAGCACGTCCAAGACAGCACGGACGCGGCAAGGGCTCTGCGCCGCCAGGCGGATCGGATCTTCCCACCTGTCATCAGGCGCGTCTGGATTGAGTCGGGCACGAACCAGCCCGTGACCGTAGACGGCCAGTTGGCCTTTCTGAATCGTCGCTACGACAAGGGCAAGGGTGACCGCAACTACAACAGCCAGCGCGTCTCGGAGTTGTTTGAGGTGTTTGGAGGCCAGGAGCACGCAGCCACGTACGTCCGGGACGCACAGCAGGCAGCGCTCAGGTTCCTGCACCAGCACACAGATCTCGCGGCGGTTTGCCAGGACGCCCAGCAGAAGGCGCTGGAGGTCTCCGCGGTTTTGCACTCGCAGGCCCAGGCTCGGCAGGCCGCTGGCCGGCTGCTGCGCGATACCGAAAGCTTGGTCACCGATGCGAAGGTGCTGACTTCGCTCGCCGAGGGGCTGTCACAGCCGGTTGTCCGCGTCGTGGCGGCTGCCTGTCTGGTCCGCCGCGGATTGGAAATGGCCTACTGATGTCTGACGACGCATGGGTGAGCGCTCAGCACCTTCTCAACCAGTGGCCCGAGGTGAAGCCGGACGCACTGGCCAAAGGCGTACTACGCCGTCTGGCAGATGCCCTGGTTGGGATAGACAACGGCAACACCGGCTGGCTGGACATCGTCTCGCTGACTCGGCAACTGTTGTTGCACCATCAGGCACTGGGCCGGACAGGCCGGCTGTCGGTGCCGCTGCGAGAGGGCCTACCCACCGTCGATCAATGGCGAGCGGGCGGTTGCGACGTGGTGAGAGACGGGAGCCGCGCGCTGGTGCGGGGCCAGGAGTGGGCTCCGGTCGAGGGTGACAAACCTGCGCACGAGGCAGGTCTGGCGCAGGTCCGTGAAGCGGTTCTGGGCAAGGACTCTGGCCTGGCCCGAGTTCTGCAAGCTGAGCCGGCCGATCCGTTTTGGACGGACGTCCTCGGCTACGAGCACTACTTTTCCAAAGGGCAGCGTCAAGCAGCTCGCGCGGTAGCCCTGATGCCGCCGGGTGAGACCCTCCTGATCTGCCTGCCTACCGGTCACGGTAAGACACCGGTGGCACTCGCCGGGGCGATGCTAGCCCACCGCCGCAGCGGCGTGTCCGTGATGGTGGTGCCCACCGTGGTCTTGGCTATCGACATGGAGCGGCGTGTCCGTGAGTTGCTGAGCAGGCGTGATCCCGGTGCTCAGCACAAGCGGTATGCCTACTTCGGGGAGTTGAGCGAGGCCGACAAGGAGCAGATGCGATCGGACATTTCAGCAGGGCGGCAGGCGCTGGTGATCACTTCGCCGGAGGCCGTGGTCGCCAGCCTGAGCAAAGCCCTGCGCGACGCCGCCCAGGACGGGCACCTGAACTTCGTCATCCTGGACGAGGCACACCTCGTCGAGCAGTGGGGCAACGAATTCCGTTCAGGATTCCAGAGTATCGCCGCCCCGCACCGAGCTTGGCGCGAGGTCGCGCCCCAGGGGCATGCTCCCAGGACGGTCGCGATGAGTGCCACGCTCACCGAGCAACAGGTGACGACGCTGCGGGACCTGTTCGGTTCCCGCGAAGGTACCCACGTAGTCTGGTCCTCCGAACTGCGCAGTGAACCTGCCTACTTCTTGGATGCCTTCGACTCGGACGAGGCGCGTTCCCAAGCAGTGCTCCGGGCTGTTGCACGCCTCCCGAAACCGATGGTGCTGTATGCGACCCAGAAGAAGCACGCCACCGAGTGGGCCCATGCGCTGCGCGCCGCCGGGATGCAGCGCGTCACCGTCGTGCACGGAGACACCAACGATGCGGGGCGCCGCCGCGCGCTTGAGGGCTGGTCGGGCCGCACGAGCCATGGCGCTGTCGCGACCGAGTACGACGTCGTCGTCGGCACCTCCGCCTTCGGGCTGGGCGTCGACCTCGACGACGTCCGCAGTGTTGTGCACGCCTGCGTGCCCGAGACCGTGGACCGCTACTACCAGGAGGTCGGACGAGGCGGCCGTGACGGCAGTCCCTCACTCGCCTACCTGGCGTCGGCACCTGGCGACCAGGCCACAGCCCAGTCTCTGAACGAGCAGAAGATCCTCATGGCGGATACCGCATGGGGACGATGGCGGGCGATGTTCACCAAGGGACATCACCTGTACGCAAACCGCTACTTGCTCGACTTGACTGTGCGGCCACCACGGATGCCTATGGGGTACGCCACGCACAAGGACTGGAACGTTCGCCTGCTCAACATGATGGATCGCATCGGGCTGATCCGTGTCTTCCCACCCACACCCCCGATGCGTGAGCCCGGCGAAGACACCCCGGCCTGGCAGGCGCGGATCACCGCGTTCTACGAAACTGCCCGAGACCGGATCGAGATCGAATTGGTGGAGGGCCAGGCCAACAATCCAGAGAATTTCCGCGTCGCCTACGAGCGCATCCGCTCCAGCGTCAAGGGTGCCCAGCGCAACTCTCTGCGCGCAATGCTGACGGTCTTGCGTCACGAGCGGTGCATTGCCGACACTCTGGCCGAGTACTACTCGATCACAGGAAGCAACGGTGGGCGTCACTACACCATGGCAGCCTGCCGTGGCTGTCCTGCGTGCCGACGTCAGGGACTTCCCCGTGAAGGAGCGGCGTCTCACTATCACAGGCCGCTCTCGCCGGATCCGGCCGCTGTTGAGTGGCCCCCACGCGACAGTCCTCTGGCCCACCTGCACCCCCAGACCTCGCACCTCAGCATCTATTGGCACGACCCTGCGGAGCGCAAAGAGAACTTGCTGCCTGTTCTGGTGAAACTGGCACGGTCGGGTGTCTGCCACTTCACCGGCCCTGGCCTCGACGCGGAACTGGCCCGGCAGATACAGGAGCAGGCACCAGGTCATCCGGTGCTCGTTGATCATGACAGCAGCCTGATGGGCAGTGGCACCCGGGCCACCGTCGTCTGGGTTGCCGATGAGGCGACGTCGCTCCTCCCGGAAGAACTCCGCTACCGGCTTGAGGACGGGGACCCTCTCTATCTCCTGCTGCCTTGGCAGGTACAGGATCCGACCAGGCCCGGGGTTCCCTTCGTGACCACCCACCCGTCGTTAAACATCCAGCACGCGAGGAGCGAGTTCAGGTAATGGCATTGCTCAACACGCCCGTACCGTATCCCGGCGAGATCTGGGTGGTGGTGCGCTTCCTCGCCTCGCAATCCGGGCCGGTGGCCTACGACACGCTGCGTGCCTTCCTTGAACCGCACAGCCGCGAATCAAAGAAGCTCAGCACGGTCCATTACGCCCTCACCACCCTGCGATCACTAGGGCTCGCTGAGGAAAGCGGTGACGGTCAGGACTGGGTTTTGGCGGGTGATCTTGCAGCCCTCACTTGGGACGACTACGCTGCCTTCCAGCGCGGCCTGCGCTCCGCCGTGCTGGGCCTGCGCGGACACCAACCGGCCGATACGGCCGATGACCTGCGGCGGGCTCTTGTATGGAGCCTGACCCGCGACCCGTTCTCGGAGTCCTTCAATTGGGCCGTGGTGGACAGTCAGCACCAAAGGGATGCGCCCGACGGAGAGTTGATCTTTGTAAACGACACTCGATGGTCACCGTTCACGACGTGGGCGACATCCCTCGGCTTGGGAGCCTCGGCGCCCCACCTCGCCCAACGCTACATTCCGGACTGCACACTCGCCGTGCGGCAGGTGTTGGAAGAGCACCTGCCACCTGATGCTCCTGCGGATGCCCTGGATGTCCTGCGCCTGCTGCGCGAACACCTTCCTGTCCTTCCCGGCGGAGCCATCTCCAACAGTTTGGGCTACGGGCTTGCGGACGACCGGATTGCCGGCGCGGCACTCTCCTTCGCCCTGATGCGAGGCGAGTACGAGAAGTGGCTCGTCCTGAGCAGCGACTCCGACGCGAAGCAACCGATCAAGGTGCAGGACCCAGAGCAGTCGTCCATGCGCCTTTGCTCCGCCATCGCCCGACAGGGGGCCGCACATGTCTGACTTCCATCGCTTCGTCTGCTGGGACGTGGAGAACGTAACTTCCACGATCCAGACGGAGGCGGTCGTCTCCTCGCCAGCCATCTTCCTCTCCACGCACACACGGTTGGGCATTCAGCGTTGCCGGATCAATGGCCGATCGTTCAACAGCACGGGTGAGAGCGTCACAGAAGAGGATGTCCGGGACGACTTCCTCAACCGGCGCACGAACACCGGGACGCTGCTGCTGCCAGTGGTTGGTGAATCAGGATCCGGCAAGTCCCATCTGGTGCGCTGGGTCAAAGAGAAGATCAAGCACTCCGACAACCGAAAGATCATCTACCTCGAGAAGTCCAAAACGAGTCTGCGGCATGTGATCGACTCTCTCCTCGACGAGGTCGAGGACGAAGAGATCGAACAGATCCGCAAGGACATTCGGCACGTCACCGGGACCTTCACCGCCACCTCATTGGCGCGCCGTCTCATCACCCAGTTGAGCGTCACACTTGCCGACCTCAGCAAGGACGCGGTCTCTGGAAAGAAGCGCCAACTCGTCGGGCCACGAGGCATCTCCCTGCTCCTGCAGGATCCGCTTCTGCAGGAGCAGATGCTCGAGCCCGACAACTTCATTCCCCGGTTCGCCGAGCATTTCCTCAGCGACCGGGAGTCCGGTGAGGAACGCCCTCCACGCTTCTCTCTCGGCGACCTCCCCTTGAGCCCTGACGCCATCGCCGGCGACATGGCGGCTCCTACGCGGCAGATCTTCGGCATGGTGATGTCAAGGCCCGAACTACAAGTGCTGGCTGTGGAGCTGCTCAACGACCACTGGGACAAGGCCGTCCAGGAAGTATCGTCGCTTGGAGGCGGTCGTCTCCTGGGAGCGATGCAGAAGGCGCGCGAGATCTACGCTCGCCAGGGCAAGGAGATCATCCTCCTGGTAGAGGATTTCGCCCTCATCCAAGGTGTCCAGGGAGACCTGCTCGACGCGATCACCGAGACGTCGCAGCGGGACGGGAAGACGGCTCTCGCGCCCATGCGCACCCTCATGGCGATCACGAGCGGATATTTCCACGACCTTCCAGAGACCGCAGCCACCAGGATCAGCACATCCACCGGAGGATTCGTCTACAACCTGGACATCGTTCTGGGAGAGAGCAAGACGGGGATAGAGGACATCGCCAGGTTCGTTGCGAAGTACCTCAATGCGGCACGAGTGGGGCGTGATGCACTGGAGCGCGCTGGTGGCGAATCGGTCCCCAATAAGTGCGACGACTGCACGGTAAAGAGCCTTTGTCACGGTTCTTTCGGTGCATCCGTCGACGGGTTCGGCCTCTACCCGTTCAATCGTGCGGCGCTGACGCGTGTCGTTCACAGCGTGGCTCCGCAAGAGAACCCCTACGCGTTCATCCCGCGCACCGTTCTCGGCAATGGAGTCATCCCGATCCTGAACGACGCCTACGGGTCGATCAGGAAGGGCGAGTTCCCGAGCACCTTCTTCCAGGAGAACTACAAGGCCGTCAAGGGCGTCGACAAGGCACTGCCCAACAGCATCAGCGAAGACATCGAGGCACGCGACCCTGTGAACGCCAAGCGCCGGCGCAAGGCACTGGAGTTCTGGGCTGACGCCCCCGCCCAGCTGGTGAACCTGCTACAGGGCATCGGCGAGGCATTCTCCCTTCCGGAGTTGGACGTAGACAGGCAGCCGGCGGGAGAGACCTCCCAGCGCGAGGTCATTATCGTCGATCCGCCGCAGACTCCGCCGGTTGCTCCCGCTCTCCAGCGCAAACTCGATGTGGTGGAAGACTGGGCGGCCAGCGGATTACGCCTCACCACCGAGGTGGCGAACATCGTCCGCACCATGGTCTCCCGATCGGTTCACTACAGGGAGGACTGGCTGACGCCTCCCATCAAGCCGATCGGAGTCGGCGACGCGGAAGCAGCTGGCTGGACCGTCAAAGCCAATACAGTCTCAATCGAGGACGCCAGTGCCGAGGCGCTAAACAAGAGCGCAGCAATCACCCTGGAGCGCAATCCCCGCAACGGCGAGTTCTTCAAGAGTCTGGTCAGGGTTCACGCGCAGGATGCCGACGGAATGCGGCCACAAGACGTCGTCAGACTCGCCAGCTCCGCAGAGAAACACCGAGCAGCCCTGCGTGAACGGGTCGCGCTCAACGCTGAACACGCCGACGGGGACCTGGTCGCAGGACTGCGCGTATCTCTGCTCGGGGCTGCCCTCGCCGGGCAGGTTGTCCCTGGTATGCCGATCGATGCCCTCTATGCCGCCGCCTTCGACAAGGGGAAGGCATGGGCTCGGCCGGACAGCTCGTCACGCACCGAGACATGGATGAAGCGGCTTAAGGTACACCTGCAGCATCGCGCCGGTCTTGTGGAGGCACTGCTGAATTCTCTGGGACTCGGCCAGGGTGCCACGGGTGCCGTCCACGTCATTGACGCGGCACGTGCCGTTGCCCTCGTGAAGGAGGCCGCACAGAAGTGGGACTTGTCGAGCATTGAACTGCCGAAGTGGGCCAAGGAGGCCGCACACCCCCTTCGCGCCGGATGGGACGTTGCGGTACGTGGTCAACTACAAGAGTTGACCACCCTCGTCCACGAGATCCGGGAACGCTTTCCCAGGTCGAGCGGTCCCGGTGACCGCCTCGTCCAGCAGGTCGCCACGGCCCTGCAGATGGCCAACGCCGAAGGCATCACAGGACCCCAGGGGCCTGAGTTGGAGATGCGGGCTGCAGCCGTCGCGGAAGCCGACTGGAACACGGTATCCGTGCTGGAGAAGGAACTAGTCCGCGCCAGGGAGGACCAGTCGACCGACAACCTCCTGGCTGTGGTGGCCGCGCCACGCTCACCGCATTTGCAGGAGATGCGCGCCTACCTGAAGACCGCCGACGCCTTGCTCGACACCGCTCTCGCGGCAGCGCGGATGCAGACCCAGAACGCGGTCAGCGATGCCGCGGACCAGTTGGCAGGTCTGCTCGTGGAGTGGCAGCAGGCCGTAGATGACGCCGCACCCCAAACGGAGGCAGGCGAATGAACAGCGTGACGGTTCTGGAGAAGGCGCAGGAACTGCAGAACACAGCCCGCAGCATCTCTGAAAGCCAAAAGGAGCGAGATGACCAGGAGCGGGTCCTCCGCCGTATCGATGAGGTACGCACAGCGTTGCAGGCAGCGATTGTGCAGCAACGGACCGCGGTACTGCTTCGCGAGCGCACCGGCCAGGCTCTGAACATGTCCGGTTTCGACACGGCACGGGCCAAACTCGAATCGAAATCGCGCGGAGGCCTGCCAGGTGACCGGGCTTTCGTTGATGCCAGGCGCGCCTTGGAGGCGTTCACCAGCGAGTTGAGTGCCTCCCTCAGACAACTTTGGAAGACCTGGGCCACCGCACGGATCCAAGAGGTCTCCCCCGTCCGCTTTGTCACCCTTGGCCCCGATGAGCGACTGGAGGCGACTGAGCTCTATGAATCGATGAAGTCCAAGGCAAACCGTCCCAAGGTCGACAGCGCCACCATCCTTACATTCTGCAGCGACCGCGACACGCTTTCAGCGCTCCTTCAGCATGCGCCGGCCGATGCACCGCAGGGTCTCCTCGAACTCATCAACCGACTGGATGCGGGCGACGTCACTCTTCGCGAACTCACGGACGCGGACATGGCACTGCTGCGAGAGTACGACCAGGACAACTGGTACACCGTCACTCGGAAGGCGAACTGACAACCTGTGGCATCAACGACATCGCGCCGCAACGTTTTGGGAAAGGCACTCACTGCCTTGGAAGAACGGGAGTTGCCCCTTCTTGAATGGGGCGTCACCGACGGCGCACTCTCCGAGGAAGAGGTTAGGGATGCTGTGTGGTCGGTACTCGACGGTGACGAAGATGCGGCGTCACTGTTCTCCGACGCCGACCAGTTGAAGACGGCACTACTCAACCAGCAACTTCTCTTCTACGTCCCCTTCGGTGGAGCCGAGCGGTACCGGACACGATTCGCCGAAGGGGTTCGGCTAACTGCCTGTCTGCGGCAGATCTTCGGCCCCTGGCCTGGTAATCCGCTGCAGGCTGACTGGTGGGAGAGAGGCAAGCCTCTGGTCGCCGACTACCGCCTGCACGTCTCCGAGCGCCACTATCCCAAGCGTGAGGTCACGGCCACGCAGGCGATCGCCGAGATGGAGGCGACGACAGGGTGGACTGGGATGCATTCCACGGTCGCCAGAGTGCTGATCGGCTCGTATGTCCTCTCACGTTTCCAGGTCGACGCCACCAAGGCCGTCACCCGTTCCTTGACTCACGGGGACTCGCGTGGCGTCGTGGTCGGGGCCGGCACGGGTAGCGGCAAGACCCTCGCGTTCTACCTTCCGGCCTTCGCGGCGATGGCCAACCACAAGGGCACAGGGGTGCACACCCTCGCGCTCTATCCGCGCATCGAACTGCTGCGTGATCAGTTGCGTGAAGCGATCAGGCACGCCCTTGAACTGCGGCGGCTAGGCCTGCCCAGTCCCACGATCGGCGTGCTCTACGGGCGTACACCACCCTCCAGCGATGACGTAATGCACGGAACCTATATGTGGGCCGAACAGGGAGGGGCCCGCGTCTGTCCCTATCTGACGTGTCCGACCGGGGACGGCGGCGCCATGCTCTGGTCCGACCAGGACAGAGTCCGCAACATTGAGGTGTTGCGGTGCTCGGTGTGCAACCAAGGGGAGATACCTGACGGGGTCATGACTCTCACCCGAGAGTCGATCAATAGGGTTCCACCCAAGCTGCTCTTCACCACAACGGAGATGCTCAACCGCAACAGCACAGGGTCGAGGTTGAGTAGGACTCTCGGCTGGGCGGGGTACGGTCCCCGTGTCGTCCTGCTCGACGAGGTGCACACCTACTCCGATTCCACCGGTGCCCAAACAGCCCTGCTGCTGCGGCGCTGGCGTCACGCACGCCGTGGCCCCGTCACCTTCGTCGGACTGAGCGCCACTCTGCGTCAGGCTGACCGTTTCATGGCGGAACTCATCGGGCTCCCTGCGGAGAGCGTCACCCTCATCGAGCCGCACAGCAGGGACATGGAGTCGGAGGGCCGTGAGTATCACCTCGCGCTACGTGGCGACCCATTGTCGGGTACAAGCCTTTTGTCCACCACTATCCAGACGGCGATGCTCCACGGACGCCTCCTCGATAAGAATCGGCCGGCAGGCACGACGCTGCACGGGACCAAGGGATTCCTCTTCACCGACGACCTGGATGTCACCAACCGCCTCTATGACGACTTGCGGGACGCAGAGGGCGGGCAGTATGGAAAGAACCGCCGAAGGTGGGGTGCCGCAGTCCTGGCAGCCCTGCGTTCCAGGGACCTGCCGGCCGAAGAGGAGCGTTTCCTCGCGGGCCAGTCCTGGAACCTTCCGGAGTTGATCGGGCACAACCTCAGTGCCGACCTGAGCCAAAGGCCGTTGAGGATCGGCCGGACCTCCTCCCAGGATGCGGGCGTCGACACGGACGCCGATCTTGTTGTCGCGACAGCCTCTCTCGAAGTCGGTTTCAACGATCCCAACGTCGGACTGGTGGTCCAGCACAAAGCGCCTCGCGATCCGACTTCCTTCCTGCAGCGCCGGGGCCGGGCCGGACGTGAGAGGGGCACGCGCCCGCTCACGATCGTTACCCTGTCCGACTTCGGCCGAGACCGGCTGGCCTACCAGGACTACGTGTCCCTGTTCGCTCCCGAGGTAACCCCTCGCACCCTGCCGGTGCACAACCGCCACATCATCAAGATCCAAGGCGCTCAGGCATTCATCGACTGGCTCGGCAGTCGGCTGCGTAACCGTAGCCTGTGGGTCAGCGCCCGAACGCTGACAACGGGAAACACCTGCCCCGACTATAACAATGAGCAATTGCCCGCCGCCCGGCGCGCGGTCACCGAGGATCTAGAGAAACTCCTCGACGGGGACGACACCCTCCTGCGCTCCCTGGCCAACCATCTGCGAGGCGCGCTGCGCCTGAGCCCCGACGAAGTGCAGGCCCTCCTGTGGGAGCAGCCCCGGTCTTTGCTGTTGGCAGTTGCTCCGACCCTCTTGCGGCGTCTTAAGGTCGGCGCATCGCCGATCCATCAGGATCCTGGCACGGTCGACCGGAAGGCTTTTCTGCCCGAGTTCGTCACGACGTCGCTCTTTGCTCCGCTGAATCTTCCGGAGGTAAGCTTTGATCTCCCCTTCGCCATGTCCGACGACGAGGACAGGCTGCCCGTAGGCCGCGCTCTGCGGGAAGCTGTGCCCGGCCGTGTCAGCCGCCGCTTCGGGTATCGCGATGACCGCCACCGCACGTGGCTGGAGGTTCCCACCGGGGTCGCTGATGCCGTGATCGATCTGAGGAGCATTCTCGAGGCTGCGGAGCGGCAGGGCCGCTGGGACACCGGCCGCACGGATGTGCAGACGGTCGAGGTCACTCGCCCGCGGCGGATCAGGCTTGCGCAACCGGACGAGGAGATTGCGACCTCCTCGCAGGGCTTCCCCTTGTGGGCCACCCAATTCGTGGACAACCCTGCAGGTCCGCCGGTTGCAGCGGACGTGCCCAAGGTGCCTGAGTGGCGGGATCAGGTGCTGTCCATCGGGTTCGCCACTCACGCCTGCGGCAACCCCACCGAGGTGCGCCGGATGACCTATGGCGCTGTGGCTGAAGTGATTAAGGGAAAGCCGGGCAAGCGGCACAAGGTGCAGGTCAGCTACATCCTCGAGGGAGCGAGGGCAGCCATGGGCTTCGCCTCGTCCGTCGACGCGGTCCGGATTCAGATCAAGCCCCTGGATCCCTCTGTGCCGGGCGTGGTGGAGCATTTGAACTCTCCCCAGTGGCGTTCGAAGGCCTTTGTGAACACCGTCCTGGAGGACCAACGGATCGCTGAGGCAGCCAACTCATTCCAGCGTGGATGGTTGTCCCTGGTCTACCTCTCCGCGTTCGCGCTCGAGGGACTGGAGGGCACCAAGCCCGACGCGATTCACGCGGGACTGTCGCAGGGCTCCTGGCGGGACAGCATCACGAAGGTCATCCCGCTGCTGTATAGGCAGGATCCCTCTGCCTCGCCTACGGACGTCGGCAGTCCTGCCGACCGTGTCATCAGCGATCTGCAGGAACTCAGCCAAAACCCCGATGTCGTGGCCGTACTGGACGACGCTGGTTCACTGCTGTTCGGCGAGAACCTCCACGACCGCACAGCTGGCCTGGCCCGCCGCGCCTACCGGGACACCTTGGCCGCCGCGATCCTGGAGGCCGTGACCCGAGCCTGTCCCGACGCACGCGACCAGGACCTCACGCTCGACGTAGTGCCGGGTACTGGCTCGACACCAGATCATATCTGGATCAGCGAGACGTCCGAGGGCGGACTCGGCGTAGTGGAGAAGTTGGCGGAGACCTACGGACGCGATCCTGCCCGCTTCTGGAGCCTGGTGAGCACGGCTCTGCGTCCTAACAGCTTCGAGCAGACCGATGTACGGCTGACGAATCTGCTCCGTCATGTGGTGGAGCACGAACCTCACGGCGAGTTGGCCCAGGCGATGAGCGAGATGCGCACGGCGACGTCGGCTCAGGACAGCAAGGACGCACTGCAGCGCATTCGGTCCGCTTGGAGCGAACTGGATGGTGCGCCGCGGCACGGCGATGTCGCCTCCCTCGCGATGCGCTTGCTCCGCCGCGGCTCCGATAGCCTGACCGACGCGACGGCCCTTGCCCTAGTGCAGGCATGGGATCAGTTGGAAGAAGCAACCGGGATCGAGGTCGACTCCCGGGTCATCGCCTACGCCGTAGGCGCGTCAAAGATCCAGTTGCCTCACAAGATCAGCCCGGACCAGGCCTTCAGCATCCTATGGCCCCGGGGTGACCAGGCACGGAACTACCATCTGGACTCCTACCAGCCCTACCGTGCGGTGGACAACCCGCAGATCCTGGATCGACTTCTAGCAGCCGCCGTGCACACGCAAGCATGGCCGCGCCTGGATGCCACATCACCGGATTGGCCTACCAGGTATGCCCAGGTGCTCTTGTCGCATCCTGCCGCAGAAGTAGTCGTTCCCCTGGACCGGCCCGAACTGCTGCGCCATGTACTGCTAAACATTCCTGCCCTGCGCGTGGACCGTGGAAGTCTCAAGCTGTACGGCGAGGTAACCCAGGTGTACAGGGACAGCCGCGAAGTCGTCATAAAGGCCGTCATCAAGGAGTCCGAGCAGTGACTGTCCCCCCTCGTACATTGCGCACCAATGCGCGCAGCGCCCTGCGCGCGGACTCACTGATCCGGACGGCACTGCTGGCTCAACTGTCGGCGCCCGGCGGTGAGGTCTGGCTGGTTTCTGCATGGGTCAGTGATGTGGACCTGGTCGACAACGCTGACGGCTCCTTCGACTACCTTCTAGGCGAAAATCCCCCACTGCAGTGCCGACTGTCCGACCTGCTGTTGATGCTGGCGAACAGCGGTACCGCCGTGCGCGTGGTGACCCAGGACGCTCCTGCGAACGCACTCTTCCTCGAGCGCCTCGCCTTGGGCCGTGACGAGAGTACGGATCTAGAGGTGTTTCTGGACGAGGTAATTCACGAGAAGAGCCTGGTGGGCCCGGGCTGGATGTTCGAGGGCTCTATGAACTTCACGCGAAACGGCCTTGCCCGGAACAAGGAAAAGATCACCTATTCGTTGGACGAACCGGCTGCGGCGCAGGCAATAGTGGACTACCAGCATGAATGGACGGCACGTGGCGTCTGAGGAAGAAGCAGCAAAAAAGGCGGCCAGTACACAGCAGTTCGTGGACCACTTCCTTCATCAGGACCGCAACGATGCTGGTAAGTACCCGAGCGGCATCACGCTGCTTCGGGATGCAGCCGTCAAGTACCGCAAGTCGCCGATGGTGCTGCCTTGGCTGAACGAGAAAACGCAGCGCATGGCCTACTACGTGATTCCTCGCCGGCGCGAGGAGCTCACTGCTGTTCGCGACCTCTTGGTGGCGTTTGTCGGCCCCTCGTTTGCGAAGTACGGCTACGACGCGCCTGCCGCGCTCGACAAGCCGCATGAGGCTGCGCTCCTTAAGCGCTACGGGGCAAGGAGCACCTTCGTCGTCCAGGCGACCACAGACACGGACGAGAGGAGGAGCCTGAGGACTGCGCTAGAACGCATGGTGGAAGTGGTGGAGCGGGCCCCCACGCGGTCCTGGTCCGCACCCAAGCCATTGGGGCGTCTGCTGGCGGATTTCGAAGCGGCCCTCCTCAGCGGTGCCCCACAAACTGCCCAGGCTCTTCTTCAACAGATCGACCGCCAGGGCGGCCTCTCGCCAGCTAACGTCAAACACCTGGAGATCAGGCTGTGGGCTGCGCAGGGAAGGGCGAGCGAGGTCCTGGCCTTGCGTGGGCTGCGCGAAGTGCTGCTTCAGGACCCGCCGGTTTTGGTGAAGGACATGGTGCTGTCGGCTCTGTTCACGGCGCACATCGAACCCGCGCTTGCTGAAGGTGACCTGGCTCGCGCCGTAGACGCGTTGAAGGCGCCGGACAGCCATTTCTCGCTGCTGGCGGACGGAAACCTGCTGGCCCTCAGCGGGCAGGCCGTCGCGGTGTTGCTCGTCGGCATGCACGGACGAGGTGATAGGGCGGAACTCTCCCGTAGCATCGCACTGCTCGACGCCGAGGGCCGCGGGGATACCGTCCCTGAGGCGCTGGCCTCGTATCGCCGCCAGTCGGTGCAAGCGGACACCGTGACAGTGGAGCCGGCAGACCTCGAGTCGGTAGCCACAACGGAGCCCGAGTCCGAAGCGACGCCGGCCAAGGCGCCGCTCAACACATGGGCAGAAATAGTCAAAGCTGTCGCCCAGGGCGACAAGACTGCCTTCGAACTCTGTCGCAGGATGGACGTCCGCCAAAGCGACGCCCCGATCCCGGTCGAGACAGCGTCCGACTCAGAAATGGCTGACGTCTTCGCTGACCTCACCGACCCCGAATACGAAGCCGTGTGGCAGTACGCGCTCGGGCCGTTTCTGCAGGAACTCACCCGCTCAGAGGCCTTCTATCCGCAGGCGCTGACCACGGTCATGCGAAGCATCGTAAACCAGCGCTGCGATCCTGCGAACCTCGCTGTCCTGGACCTCCTTCTGGAACTGTTTCTCCGTACCGCTCCGAACGCTCATGAGTACACCGAATTCCTGGAACAAATGAGCATCGGCTTCGACCAGTGGGTGGCGCCGGAGACAGCCGGACAAGCCCTCGACTTTGTCGACAGACTGGCGGCCTTTGCTTCACCAGCGCCAGAAGCCCGTATTCAGACAGCCCAGATGCTGCTGGCTCCCCTCCACGTCCATGCACGACGCCTCGATGAGGCATATCTCTCCACGGCCCACTCCCTCAGTGATGAGCTTGGCCTGGGACTGGAATGGCCAGAACGAGCCTCATCGGAAAGCGCCGAGGATAAACCCATTGTGGGAGTGGCGCAAATCCTCGTTTACGGCTTGGACGAAGGGGTCCTTCAGCGCGTCCAGGAGCGCATTGTCCAACGATTCCCCCGCGTCAAGGTGGTGCTCTCGGCAGAGAAGGTCGCGTCGCGGCAACTAAAAGACGCAGCACGCAACTCAGACTTCAGCGTAATGATCACGCAGTGTGCCGCGCACGCGGCGACCAACTGTATTGGACAGTACGCCAAAGAAGTCGTGTATCCCCGGGGCGCAGGCTCGGCATCTGTAACTCACGCAGCTATCAGTGCTTTGTACGACTTGGCCACCCAACAGCAGGAGCTTTCCACACGGCGATAACGGTAAAATCTCGGGCGTAGACTTGAAAAATACCGTCAGTGAACGTCTTTCATCCTGAATAGTCGCAGGTCAGCAGGGTGTGGACGGCTTGGACGATCGTTCCGATGCGGCGTGTGGAGCATCTGGCCCTGCGCAGGATCTGCCAGGTCTTGAGGTGGGCGAAGGCTCGTTCTCCGGGGGCCCGGAGTCGGGCGTGGTCGCGGTTGAACTGCTGGTAGTGCTCGGGTTGTTCGCTGTGGTGGTAGTAGGGGGTGCGGAAGGTGGCGCCGGCGCCCTGGTAGGCGCGGTCGGCGAGGACGAGGATCTGCCGGGTGAGGCAGGCTTGGACGATGCCGTGGGCGCGGGCCGCAGTGAGGTCGTGGGTGCGACCTGGAGTCGCGCGGGAGAACCAGAGCGGGGTGCCGTCCGGCCGTGCGATGACCTGGACGTTCATGCCGTGCTTGCGGTGTTTCTGGGAGTAGTACGGCTGGTCCGCGGCGACGCGGTCGATGGGGATCAACGTGCCGTCGACGATGACGAAGTCTCCCTCGCCCAGGCCGACGAGGGCCTCATGCAGGCCGGGCGCCCAGGCGGCCAGAACCTCGAGGGTCTCGTCCACGTACCGCCAGGCGGTCGCTTCGGACACGCCGAACCCGGCTCCGACCCGGGCGAAGGTCTCGTTCTTGCGCAGGTGGGCCAGCGTCAGAAGGGCCTGCTTGAAGCAGCTCAACCGTCGCCAGGGCGAACGCAGTTCACGCCTTCGGGCGTAGATGAGCCACGAGACGTGCTCGACCAGCTCGTGCGGGACGTCAAGCATGGAAGGATACGGAACCAACGAAGCCCCCCGGCGTCGGCGTGATGAGTGAGATCACCACACCAACGACGAGGGGCTTCGCCACGTCACCACCCCACCTGGCCAGGTCGTTCTACTCCTCAAGCGCCAGGATGAAAGACGTTCAGTAAATAGATGAGCCGGGAATCCGATGAACTGACCATCTGCGGATGGTGCGCACTTCGGCCAGCAGACGCACATCGTATGGGATGTTCTGCAGAGCCTCTTAAGCGGGTGACTCCCTCTTTGACTTCGACATCCCATGAGATGGATGCGCCCCAGTATCGCTCCGCCTAAACTCGCCGTCATCGAAGTTGGCACAGGCGCAGAAAATGATCTGGCCAGTTCACCGCACCCCAAAAGGGCACGATGAACACGGCCATCAGGTCAACCCCGTACGGTGCGTACCAGGAGGTCGGTGAGTAGGCGGATGTCGTTGGGGGTGTTTTGCAAGCCATTCCAGCGGCGCTGCTCGCCGTCGGCGAAGCGCCACATGCCCGAGGTCCAGGCGGTCACCGGCATCAGGCCAAGAACGGCGTTGCGGACCTGGTCGCAGTCGACCTCTTCGGCGGGCATGCCGTCGGTGAGGGTGTCCATGACGAAGCCCATGGCCTGGATGCCAACGCCATGAGTGAGGCGGGATTGTCGGGGCGGGAGCTTCCAGGCGTCGCTGAAGGTCTCCTTCACGATGGTCCAAAAGTTGCGCAGATGCAGCAGCATGCGTTCGACGTCGCCGGAGCCGTCTTCGGGGTTGCGGTACTGGTAAAGGGCGCCTTCGAAGAGGCTGTGCTCCAGCATGCGCAGCAGGCTGGTGTCCTTGATGTTGCCGTCGGGTGAGGTGGGGCTGGCTACCCGGCCATAGAAGGGGCCTTGGCCGTCGGTGTTGAGGCGGGTCATCAACTGCGCCGGCAGGCGCTTGCGGGCGTAGGCGGGGGGCAGGTGTCCGCTGGTTTCGGGCAGCAGTTCGTGGATGAGGCCCTTGGGCAGCGGCTTGGTGGAGTTGACCAGGATGAACTGGGAGCGCTGGTCTTCTTGGTTGTCGGCGATGAAGCCGACGGCGGCGACGGGGAATTCGACGAGGTCGGCGTCGCGGATGGCGGCGCTGCGCTGCTGGCCGTCCACGATGAGGGCGGGCTTGTCCTGGTCGGTGAGGGATTCGTCGACGGGGATGACGAGGACGCCGGGGACAGAGTAGTTCACGCCGGCGTTGGGGCGGACTCCGGTTTCGAAGCGGACGGTGTCGTCGAAGGCGAGGACGAGGGCGTTGGGGAGCATGGCGTCCTCGGATTCGAGGTAGCGGCGGATGCCCCGAATATGGCTGAGGACCTCGGGGCGCTGGTAACCCTTCAGGTTGCTTGCGTTGTCGCGGCGGACGCGGGAGACGGCGGCAAAGCTGTGAAGTTTCTTCCCGTCGATCGCAAAGCAGTAGATTTTTCGGTTGCCTTGGCGTACTTCGAGGGCGGGAAGCCTCAGCTCATATCGGTCGGCCATTTATATCTCCTGACAGGGTTTTTAAAAAAGCCGGGGTTGGTGCTGGAGTCTATCCGAAAGTGAGTTGCCTCATCTTCGCCTCGAGCACGGTGAGATTGTGAAATCCGCGGCGCTTGTTGCGTTCACTGCCGCGGAATATGGCGATTTCAATTCCGTGCTTCTTACACAGGGCGCAGGGGCAGGTGCGCCAGGGTGCATCACTGAGGGTGCGTTCGTAGTACTCGAGGTAGCTTTTCTTTTTTGAGCCGAGAATGAGGTTTTCGTAGGTGGCGAGGGCACTCATGACTTCTTCGAGTGCTGTTTCTGCTTGGTCGAATGCGCGGAGGGCGCGCAGGCAGTTTCGTTCGGCGATGATGGCTTCGGCTTGGGAGACGTGGCCGGAGAGGATGAGGCGTTTGAGGGCGGGGTTGCCGTCGACTTGGGGGACGCGGATGGCGGTGTAGGAGTCGGTGACGGTGTGGTAGTTGTTGCGGTCATCCATGAAGGCCTGGCGGAAGGCGCTGGTGCTGTCGAAACTGGTCACGCCGTGGCGGGCGAACTGTTCCATGCTGTCGACGCGGTTGATGCCGAGCAGGTGGAGTTCGGTGTCATGGTTGCGTACGGCGTCGATGGCGCGCAGGCAGGCGAGGATTTCGTGGGACTTGAGAGGGACCATGCCGCCGAGGGCGATGCGCCGGTATCCCATTTTCTGTAGTTGGGCGACGGAATGGGCGTAGCTGTCGGGTCCCCATCCCTGGGCGGCGCCGACGGGTTGGAAGCGGGCGCCGTGTTTATTTGTGGCGGCGAGGAAGTTTTCGGCAAGTTCGAGGGAGATCTGCTGGCGTTCCACCCAAGCCGCTTCGGGCTCCGTATCGGATTCTTGGGGGATGTAGCCGAAGATGATGTGGTCGATGCTGATGCCGGCGTCGAATCCGCAACGGCCATAGAAGTCGATGACTTCGTCGACTTCGTACGGGGGGCGTTCTTCGTCGATGTAGTTGAAGGCGCCGCAGTCGCCGATGGTGGAGCAGGTGTCGGGGAGGCGGAAGAATTTCCTCACGCCCAGACGGTAGAGGCGCTCGCGTTGCGGGGCGGAGTATTTTCCTGCGCCCTTCATGGATCCGTCGACAACCGCCTTGCTGACGAGGATCCCGTCATACGGGATCGGCGTCACGGCCTGGTGGGCGTAGATGTCATCGCGCTGACGGACTCGGTAAGGCGAGTACTCGTCATTGATGAAGTCGTAGGTGGGGCTCACCAGGTCCTGGCTGTCAGGGAAATAGAATTTCACGCGGCTTTTGCCTTTTCCTGCACATAGATACGGAGGAGGTAGTTCGATAGGGTGCTGATGTGGCGGGGGTTGTTCTGGAGTTCGTTCCAGGGGGTGTTCAGGTCGGGCCAGCGTCCCTGGGTCCAGCGGCAATGGGGGGCGATCAGCGCGAGTTCGGCCCGCGCCAACTCCACGGCATGGGGTGAGGCGGGGTCGATGGCCATCATGACGCGGTCCATCAGGCGCCCCATGGAGCGGATGCCCACGCCGTGCATCAGTCGGGACCGGGTCGGCGGCAGGCCCCACGCGTCGGGGAAGGTGTCGCGCACCGCGGTCCAGTAGACGACGAGGATCTGGCGGATGGTGGCGGTGTCGACCGTGCCGTTGGACAGGTTCTTGTAGGGAAAGAAGGCCCCTGAAGGGGAGTTGAGGGATTCCTGAATCGCGGTGGTGAGGCTGTTGTCCGTGACGACGGCGTCCGCTTTCTGCTCCGCCGTGGTGGAGGGGCGGCGCACCAGGCCCCTAAACGGTGAGTCCTTGTCGTGGTTTAGGGCCTCGACCAGGACGGAGGGGAGCTTACGGGCGGAAAGCTTGGTCGGTAGGAGGGTGCCGACTTCCGGGAGGAGTTCGGTGACCAGGTTGGTGGGCAGCGGGGAGACCGTGTTCACGCGCAGGAACTGGTCGCGCTGGGTTTCCAGGTCTTCGGCGACGAACCCCGCGATGGTCACGGCCAGGCGGGTGTTGCGGGTGCGGGCCAGGGCGAGGCTGCGCTGCTGGCCGTCGACGATCCAGGCCGGCCGCGGGGCATCGGGGGCGTCGGGCAGGGGGATCTCCAGCGTGCCCGAGGTGCACAGGCCGTCGCTGCTGCCCGGGCCCGGGCTGGACTTGAACCGCACGCTGGAGGGCAGCGCCATGATCAGCCCGTTGGGAAACAGGACCTTCTCGCCGTCGAGGTACTCAAGGATCTGCTTCACGTGCTGCTTCTTCTCAGGGCGTTGGTAGCCAATCAGTTTGCCAGCCTCGTCCCTCGAAATGCGTGCCACGTCGGCGACTTGGCGCACCTCTTCTGCCGCCAGGGTGAACACGTACAGGGGAATCGTGGGGTGCTGCTCGATCCGCAGAGCCCGGCGCTTAAGCACAAGGGAGGTCATCGAGGGCCAATCGTCGCGGTGTACAGGTCGGCGAAGCGCTTTTGTTCACAGGCCATCCCCTGGTCTCGCAGCAGGCGCAGCAGGCGGGTGCGGGAGTAACCGGGGTGGCTGTCCTTCGACTGTTTGATGAAGTCGATCACGGCTTCGTCCGTCATCGGCCGGCGCTCGTAGCGTTCAGGGCGGGCGACCTGGTTGACCCAGTCGTTCCAGCGCTTGCGTGCGCTGGGGGTGATGAGGCGGCCGGGCGCGCAGTGCTCGAGCCAGGAAGCCGCCATGCGGACGTTCAAGCTGGTGCGGGTGCCGCCCAGGGCGTGGCGCAGGGCGGCGTTGGCCGGCACGCGCATGATGCCGTCCAGCTCGCAGGCGCCCCCGATCAGCACCACCTCGGCTCCCGTGGCCGCCAGCGCGGCAAGGTCGCGGTGCATGGCCCCTGCGTAGGTCTCGGACAGCACCACCAGCGCCCGGCCAGCGGCGGCTGCGATCTGGGGCAGATGGCAGCTGGCGTCCATGCGTTGCAGGTGATCCCACCAGTCAGTGGCCTGCGCGCTGGAGGAAGCCACGGAATCTGCGTGTCGGGGCAGGAAAGTCGCCGCATAGGAGGGTGCGAGGCTAGAGACTGGCCGCAGGCCCAGACCTGCCGAGGCCACGTAGAGCCGGGGAACAAAACCAGCCCGAGATGCGGCTTTTGTGAGGGCTTGGGCGCGCCGCCACTGGTCGCCCTGATAGAGGTCCTCCAGCGCGATGCGCGGCCCTGGCACGGCGTGCAGGCGGCGGGCCCATTCCACGGCCCGCTCCGCCAGGCCCACCTTGGGCAGGGCGCGGACCTGCAGGGGGGCCTCGGGAGGCCAGGTCTTCCGGTCCGTGCACGTGACCACTATGGGCAACTCGATCACTGCGGTTCGACCTCTAGCTTCCGTAACTCGTATCTTGTTGTGGTTACTGTAGCCGGTAGTTAAGACGGTAGGCTGCCACTGCCTCAACGGAGGCAACTGGACCTCAGGTAAGGGAGTGACAGCATGGACCGTCCCGCGATCGTGTTGCTGAGCGGCGGCCTGGACTCGACCACGGTGCTGGCCATCGCTAAGGACCAGGGATTCACTCCCTACGCGCTCAGCTTCCGCTACGGGCAGCGGCACTCCATCGAGTTGGAGGCGGCCCAGCGGGTCGCCCAGGCTCAGGGCGTGGCCCGGCACGTCATCGCCGACATCGATCTGCGGGTCTTCGGCGGCTCTGCTCTGACGGCCGACATCGAGGTGCCCAAGCACGAGTCGCTCGCGGACGTGGAAGAGGCAGGGGTACCGATCACCTACGTGCCGGCCCGCAACACGATCTTTTTGTCCTTCGCGCTCGCGTTTGCCGAGACCGTCGGCGCCAGCGACATCTTCACGGGGGTCACGGCCGTGGACTACAGCGGCTACCCTGACTGCCGCCCCGAGTACATGGAGGCGTTCGCCACTATGGCCAACCTGGCGACCAAGGCCGGCGTCGAGGGCACCTCCAAGATCACGCTGCACTCCCCCCTGATCGCTCTCTCCAAGGCCGACATCGTCCGCGAGGGCCTGCGCCTGGGCGTGGACTACTCCCTGACCTCCTCCTGCTACGACCCCGACGAGCAGGGCCGGGCCTGCGGCAAGTGCGACACCTGCCTGCTGCGTTTGAAGGGGTTCGCCGAAGCTGGCGTCACCGACCCCGTCCGGTACCAGAGCGCCTGAGCATGACCTACCTGATCAAGGAAATCTTCTACACGCTGCAGGGTGAAGGCGGCCACGCCGGCCGCCCGGCGGTGTTTTGCCGGTTTTCCCGCTGCAACCTGTGGACCGGCCGTGAACAGGATCGCGCCCGCGCGATCTGCCAGTTCTGCGACACCGATTTCGTGGGCACCGACGGCGAAGGCGGTGGTCGCTTTCGCACCGCCGAGGAGTTGGCCGACGCCGTCGAGGCCGCCTGGCCCACCACCGACCGTGCGCACCGGTTCGTGGTGTGCACCGGCGGAGAGCCCCTGCTGCAGTTGGACGAGGCTGCCATCGAGGCCCTGCACAGCCGCGGCTTCGAGATCGCGGTGGAAACCAACGGCACCCGGCCCGCTCCCCGCGGTATCGACTGGCTGTGTGTGAGTCCGAAGATCGGCTCCACCCTGGTCCTCACCAGCGGCGACGAGCTCAAACTGGTCTACCCGCAGGCCGGTGGAGACCCCGCCCAGTTCGAACACCTCCACTTTCGCCACTTCCGCCTACAGCCGCTGGATGACGCCGACCGCGAGGCCCACACCCGTGCCGCCGTCGAGTACTGCATGAAGAACCCGCGCTGGACACTCTCCCTCCAGACGCACAAGTATCTGGGAATTCAGTAATGGAAATCTTTCGCGAGTTCACCTTCGAAGCGGCTCACCGCCTGCCGCGCGTGCCCGAGGGTCACAAGTGCGCCCGCCTGCACGGCCACTCCTACAAGGTCACCGTGCATGTGGAGGCACCTGTTGATCCGGAGGCGGGCTGGGTGATGGACTTCGGCGACATCAAACAGGCTTTTAAGCCCATTGATGCACAACTCGACCATTACTACCTGAACGATATCGAAGGACTCGACAACCCCACGAGTGAGAACCTGGCCCGCTGGATCTGGGACCGGATGGTCACCGAGCTTCCCGGCCTGTCGGCGATTACCGTGCGCGAGACCTGCACCTCCGGTTGCACCTACCGAGGCGAGTAGCGGCATGCATGACATCCAAAACGAGGCCGACTCCCGCGGCATCGCCATCGACGAAGTAGGGATCAGCGGCCTGCGCTATCCCGTCACGTTCGATGACGGTCACACGCGCCAGCATGGCATCGCCGACATCAGCGTCACCGTCGGCCTACAGGCCGACCGGCGCGGCACCCACATGAGCCGCATGATCGCCCTGGTGCATGAGGAAGTGGCCACCCTCGTACCGCAGGACTTGCCCATCGCCCTCAAACGAGGGCTCGCCCTGCTCGAAGCGCCCAGCCTGGCCGTGACGTTGTCCCTGCCCATCGCTACAACTGTGACTGCGCCCGCCAGTAAGCGGCAGTCGTGGCAAACCCACGACGTCACCATCACCGGTTGTATCACCCCCGACACCTGCACCGTCGCCACCACGGTGACCACCGACGTCACCAGTCTATGCCCGTGCTCCAAGGCCATCTCCGACTACGGTGCCCACAATCAGCGCAGCGAGGTCACCCTCACGGTCACCGGGACCGCCGACGCGCCCTACCCCCTGGGGGTCCACGAAATCGTTGGCCTGCTGCGCAGCGTCGGCTCGGCCCCTGTCCTTCCCCTCATCAAGCGGCCCGACGAACGCGTCGTCACCATGCAGGCCTACGACCATCCCGTCTTCGTCGAAGACATCATCCGCGATATAAGCCTTGCATGCCGCGAAAAGGGGCTGAAACATGCGATCCGGGTGAAGAATCTAGAAAGTATTCACAGCCACGACGCCATCGCCAGCCTGACCTACACCGGTTGAAGCCCCTCACACGCCCTGGGTCGGAAAGGGGGGTGCCAACCCCTTCCCTACACTGTGCCTGCGGCGGCAAGATGCGCGGCTTTGCCCGAGCCCGCGGGAAGCGTCCACTGGCGCCTATGCACGCGTCACGTGGGCCCGTACAGCGGGTCGGCGCCCGCGCCGCTGACTAGCGCGTTCGCCATTCAGGGGCCCACCCGAGGCCCTCAGCGCGGCATCGCCTAAACCCACCGGGACCTTACTCACCCCCGGTAGCAGGCATTTCTCTCAGCACTGCAGCGCGGACCGACGCCTTAAGGATGTCAGTGTCGTGCGCTGTATGTCTGCACGTTCGTCCCACCGCCCATCCGCCACTGGAGCCGAGCGCAGCAACCCACCACCGAGAACAGAAAGTAGATCGTGAAGACCCCCGCTCCTGCCGGTATTGTCACAGTCATTGCGTACATCGCCACCATCCCGGCCGCCAACTTGGCCGTCACCCACTTCGGCGCGGTACCCGTCGGCCTCGGTTACGTGGCACCCGCCGGCGTCTACTTCGTCGGCCTGACGCTCGTCCTCCGCGACCTTGCACGCGAGGCGACCGGCCGTGGCACCATCCTCGCCGCCATAGCCATCGGCACCGTCCTCTCCTACCTTCTCGCGGGCCCCAGCCTCGCCACTGCCTCAGCGGTTGCCTTCGCAGTCGCCGAAACCATGGACTTCGTCGTCTACGAACCCCTGCGCCGCCGAGGACTTCTGGTTGCGATACTCGCCTCGAACGCCGTCGGGCTTCTCGTCGACAGCCTCCTGTTCCTCCACCTCGCCTTCGGCTCCCTCAATTACCTGCCTGGACAAATCCTCGGCAAAACGTGGATGACCCTCGCGGCCGTCATAGTCCTGGCGCTACTGCGCCGCCGTTACCGCGTTATCGCCTGAAGGCCAGCCTGCCATCCACGCATGGCAGGAAACCGCACCGCAATCGCCTTTGCTCAGGCCTTGGGCAGGACTCAAGCGGCCGCTTGGCGGGGTACGCCCTCAGCACCTCTGTTCGGTGGCGAACTACCGCATCTGGTCACCCGTCAAGCCCACGCACTGCTGGACTCCGGTCTCACCGCCTCGCAACCGTGCCTTCTGGGGGCACCGTCATGCCCTGGAGTGACACGGATTCTGCTTGCCGCCTCTGCCTCGGCACACTGGGTGGAAGCCCAGACGGTCCCTCGAAGCCCGGCCGTAGTCTCTGGCCGCCGACTGCACCCGGTAGACGACGGCCGGGCTACGGAAGGCGGTGGACGGTATTCCACTACGGTCACCGTTCGCGCCACGCGGGTCCGGGACGCATCCGATACGACGTGGGCTCTACCTCACAGCCTCTTTGACCGTCGTGGACTACCTGTGGACGGGTCGCGCTCCAGTGGCCGATCATCAACCCGTAACCTGCGTAAACGTAGGAGCATGAAGCGCCCTCCGGAGCCGTGTGCGCAGGTTCGAATCCTGCCGGGGGCACCCAGCATGAGGTGCCCAAAGACCCCGCCACCAGCGGAAACGCTGAGGGCGGGGTCTTCGCGTATGTGCAGGCGTGCGGGCCGGAACGGGCGTGTGTCGAGGGCCGTGGTCTGTTCGCGGACCGGCGGCGGGCGACGAACGCCCGGCCGGGTGGGCGTTTTTCACGCCGTGGCCCGAGCCTCCACGAGCGACCGCTGCACGTCGTCCACCAAAGCCCGGAGGCGTCCGGGTTGTACGCCCTCGTGTTCCATCCACTCCCCGAAGCGGGGACGCAGGTGCCGCGCCGTGCCCGTCCCGTGGCGACGCAGCGCCGAGAGACTGGTCGAGATCTCTTCCTGTACCTCTCTTCGGAGGTCATCGGTCCAGCCCTGCGCCCGGTCGTCCTCGCCCAGAGGGGCCTTGAGAGCGGCCACCGCTTCGTCGAGGACCGCGAGCAAGCCCATGAACGACTCCCGGAGATCACAAGGTGCGCCGCACCGGTTCCTGTCAGTCCCTGATCGGTGAAAGTCCCCGGACGGGTCCGGGGCTCGAAGCCTAGCGCCGGACGGGATCACTCGTACTCGCGCAGCAGTTCCTCGATCTCGCGGTTGGCGATCTCCTGCCGGCCGTCGCGATGCACTCGGTGTGGCGGCTCGGCGGGATCTCCACACCGTTGCCGATCCGTTCGGTGGCCTCCGTCGGGTCCGCTCCGGGGTCGAGCCGCGTCGACAGCGCCGGGTACCGGAGGCCGTACAGCCGGCCGGCGGGTGGCGGCGCGAGGAAGCCGGGTCTGCCTTCCGGCACACGCGGTAGGAGGGCGAGGAGGGGACGGCCGCGCACCTTTCGCCGGGGAACAACCGCCCGCCGCCCGCCGTGCGGAGGACAGCCGGGTGCTCGCGGAACGCGGCGCCGAGGTGGGGTGGGGTGGGCACCCGGCCAGCTTTCGCGGCCCCGTACACCACCGCACCCGCACGGCCCTGCTTGACCGGGACGCCCACGCGGCTCCGTTGCTGGGCGGATCCGCGATCGGATTCCCGGAGGAGGTGCCGGTTGTGCCTGCCGCTGGTGATCGGCCCGCAAGCAGGCGGAGGAGCGGTCGTATTCCCTCCGTCTCCCCTCCCCGTGGAACCACGCATTCTCAGAGCGGGGTGATGGACCGGCGGAGGAACACGTTCTCCGGGGGCGGCGTCCTTCGGCGAATGACGTCAGGCCGCTGCGGCCGGGCACGGGGCCGGCCCCGGGGGAATCATCCGAACGCTCGGCTCGTCGCCGCCATGACCACCCTCCCGCTCGTCGCCCCTCTTCCGCAGGACCCCGAGGAATTGGGCAGTGCCCCCGATGAGGGCGCCGAGACCGCCGAGAAAGGTACCGAGGGCTTGAAGGAATTCGAGGAACATCACGCCCGCCTCCCCGCACGCGGGCCGGGCGCGCACCAAACGAATCACAACAATGGAACAAGGTTCCCTGAAGCGGGGAAGACGGAGGATCCGGCCCTTCCAACGACTTCCCGCCCCTTACGGCTGACGCGGCCCGGCGCGGGGCGCCCCGTTTCACAGCTGTTCACGTGGTTCGGCACGAATTCCCACCTCCCCTTTCCCTTGGAAGAAATGATGTCGCATCACTTTAGCGACACCCCTTTCTTCTGTACAGAACCAATATGACCCGGCGTCGCGATCCGGCCATACTCACAGGATGTTCCGGATGCGTTCCGGAGCAAGCGGGGAACCGAGGTGAACAGCGGTCGGTCCGCCGCCCCTCCCCCGGTGAACCGGGCGGTTTTCCGCAGGTCATGGTCGGAGTGGGTCCGTTCGTACCGGTGGTCCCCAGGCTCCGGGTACGGCCTGGTACTTGGGATCGGAGGCACCTTTGGAGGAGCTTGCGGCGGTCATGAGGGCCGGCGGCGGCGCTGGGGGGTGTTCCGGCGCCACCGGAGCGCCGGGCCGGCGGCGGCCGGGCTCCGGGTGATCGCCGTACCGCCGCTCGCCGTCGGCGGGCCGTCCCGGCGGCAGGGAACCGTCGGCGCCCTGGTCGACGGGCCGACGGGGCCGGGGCGCCACGGGCGGTGAACGGGCCGGCCCGGCATCCGCGGCTCCCGGCGGGGCCCGCGTGCGGCGCAGATCGCGCCGGGCAGTCGCCCCGGGACGGCGGGGCCCGAGGTCACGAGGGCGCCGGCGTCGTTCCCCTCACCGGTTCGCCGCGTTGGGGGCCGGGCGGGGGGGGTGGTGGAACCAGCGGCCCAGGGTCGTCTCCGCGGTGCTGCCGGGGCCGAAGCCCGCCAGGAGGCCGCGGGCGTCGTGGTGCGTGCCGCCGGCCGTGAGGAAGCGGTCGAGGGCGTCGAGGACGACGGAGCTGGCGATGTTGCCGCACTCGGTGAGGGGGGCGCGGCTGAGGCGGAAGAGGTGGTCGTCCCCTTCGAGGTAGGGGCACAGGTCGTCGAGGATGCGGGGTCCGCCCGCGTGGACGATGAGGAAGTCCAGGGCGCCGACCTCCCGGCCGTGGGATCCGGAAAGTCCGGGAGAATGGGCTCGGCCGCTGGTGGTCGGCTCCCGCGCCTTGCGAGGATCGGGCGGAGGACGGCTCCCCGACCCGCTTCCCCACCCGGCCGTCGCCCGCGACCCTGTACGAGGAGGAGAAGGGGACCGTGACCACGCTGGGGCCCGGCAGCGGTGACACGCCTGGAGAACCGGAAGGGGCGCCGGGCGTTCCCGAGGAGGTCTGGCAGAAGTTCCTGGCCGACAGCGAGGACGCCATCCGGGGTTCCGCTCCCCGGGAGCCCTCCGCGCGGGAGCGGGTGCCGGGCTGGTTCCCCGGGCCGCCGGAGACGGCCGGGGCGAAGCGGCGGGCGGGACGTCCGTACGACGACCGGGGGAACGCCGTGGCGGGCGCCGTCGGCGACCTGTGGCAGCCGGAGGAACCGCGGGGCGGCCCGATCTGGCGGAACCTGGACCGGAGTGCCCGGCTCCGCCGGGTGGGCCGGGCGGCCGGTACGGCCGCCGCGGTCGCCCTGGCCTTGGCGGCCTGGTCCTGGCTGACGGCCGGTTCGGGCGTGCCCGGCAGCGGGCCGGGGTCGGCGACCGTACAGCAACTGGAGGACGCTCCCGAGGAGTTGCCGACGGCGACCGCGCGTCCGCTCGGCGTCCCGGCCGGCGGGGCGGGGGAGGCCCGCCCCGCCGGCCCGGACGGGCGCTGCGCGCCGTCCGCTTCCTGGTCGCCGCCGCCGCGGCAGCCGGAGCCGTGGAGTTGCGGCTGACGGGACCTCCCGGCCGGACGAGCCGGTGGAGCCGGGGGCGGGCGGTGACGGCCGGCCCTCGTGCCGGCGGGTGGTCCCGGGCGGGCGGCCGTTCGGGACCGGACCGTGGGCGTCAGGCGCCGCGGTCGCGGTCGCGGGAGGCCGTGTTCTCCGCCGTCGCCGTCCTCCCCTCGCCGGGTACCGCCTCCTTCGCGTCCTTCGCGGCGCTCCCGGCCGTCGCCCTCCCCGCGGATGACGACGGCTTCGCCGAGGGCGCCGTCTTCTTCCCCGCCGGCGTCTCCCTCCCCTTCGCCTCGCCCGCGGCCGTCTTCTTCGCGGTCGTCTTCTTCGCGGTCGTCTTCTTCGCGGTCGTCTTCCTTGTCGCGGGCGCCGGCCCCTTCCCCTCCCGGGACTCGTGCGCCGCGCGCACGCTCTCCTCCAGGGCCGTCATCAGGTCCGGGACGTGGCCCGGGGCCGCCGGTTCGGGGGTCTGCGGGAGCGGCTCGCCGGTGGCCTTGGCGAGGATGACCTCCTCCAGGGCCCTGCGGTACTCGTCGTGCAGCTCGCCGAGGTCGATCTCGCCGAGGGTGTCCATGAGGACGTCCGCGAGGTCCAGCTCCTTGTCGCGGACCGTGACGTTCGCGGCCGGGGCGACGCCCTCGGGAGCGCGGACCTCGTCCGGCCACAGCAGGCCGTGCATCACGATCGCGTCGCCGACCACCCGCAGCATGCCCAGACGTTCCCGGCCGTACAGCGCGAACTTCGCGATCGCGACCCGGTTGCTGCGCTTGAGGGCCTCGCGCAGCAGCGTGTACGGCTTGGCGGCACGGGCCCCGTTCGCCGCGAGGTAGTACGCGGCGTCCAGCTGGAGCGGGTCGATGCGGTCGGCCGGCACGAAGGCCACGATCTCGATCGTCTTCACGGTCGGGATCGGCAGGTGGGCCAGGTCCTCGTCCGTGATCGGGATGATCGAGCCGTCCGCGTCCTCGTACCCCCTGATGATCTCCGCCTGGGCGACCTCGCGGTCCTCCAGCTCGCACACCTTGCGGTGGCGGATCCGCCCGCCGTCCTCCGCGTGGATCTGGCGGAAGAGGACCGTACGGCTCTCGGTGGCGTTCACCAGCTTGATCGGGATCCTCACCAGGCCGAACGAGATGGCCCCGTTCCAGATGGATCTCACGTTCAGCACCCTTCCGATCGGTGACCGCGTCACTCCGCCCCGCATGTCCACATCGGGGGGTTTGTCGCGTTTCGGGCGATTCTCATCGTAGGGCGCCCGCCGCCGGGACGGAGGGTGGGGAGCGCGTCCGGCGCTTCGAAGGAGCCGCCGCGGCCGCGGGAGCGGCGGTCCGCGATGAGCGGGGACGGGCGACGCGGGCAGGACGGGCGACGCGGGTGGAACGGGCAACGCGGGTGGGACGGGGACGCCGGGTGCTACCGCCTCCGGCGCCTCACACCCGCGCCCACGTGGAGCGGTCCCGGGCCATCGCGTGCAGGGCCTCGACGTCGGCCGGCTTGAGCACCCCGCCCCGGCGGGCCAGGCCGGCCAGCTCGTCGTCGCGAAGGACGCGGACCGCGCGCGGCGGGACCGTGACCGACACCTCCGCCGGTCCGACGAGGACCAGCACGGCGCGGACCTCGGCGGTCAGGGCGTGGGACGCCCGGTCGGCGTCGGCGCGGACCCGGCGCAGCAGCGGCTGTGGCGCGTGGCGGCCCAGCGCGACGAACGGGTCGGCGATCTCGACCCGCCGCCTGCGGGCGTACAGCGCGTGGACGGCGAAGAGGCCGCCGGGGCCGGTCAGCAGGTGGTGGATGCGGTCGCCGCCGGGCAGCGGGATGGAGTGCAGGGTGCGCCAGCCGGCACCGTCGAGGCGGTCCAGGGCCTCCCCCACCGCCTCTTCCGCGGCCAGTGCCCGGCGGCGCGGGTCGGGGCGCAGGCGGTGCGCCGGGCCGGGGTCGCGGTCCAGGGCGATCAGATGGGCCTCGCCGGGGCGGTTGGGGGCGAGGTCGTCGTCCGGGTGGAGGGAGAGGCGGGCCAGCTCGGCGGGGGTGGGCACCGGGGGCGGGCCCACCGTGACCGGGCCGGTGAGGAAGGGGCCCAGGGCTTCCAGGGCGTCCGCCCGGTGGTCGTCGGCGAGCAGGTTGACCCGGGCGGCGTCACGGTCGTACCAGGCGATGTTCCTGCCGTCCGGGAGGCGGACGTAGAGGCGTTCCCGTCCGTGCCGCCAGGCCGGTATGACGCGCGCTCCGCTCATGCACCATCACCCCATGACCATGGGAACAGGCGGGGTGCTCCGCGGGCAAGAACCCGGCTACCGTTGACGGGGACCGGCAGGGGCCGGCAGGAACCGGCGAGGGAACGGGGAGGCGCCGTTGCGGACGCCTGGGAAGCGGCCCGACGTACCGGCCCCGGACAGTCCGTGGAGCGAGATCGCGCCCGGGCTGTGGATGGGCGGGCACGAGTTCCGGAGGGGCGCGGGGCGACTGGAGTCCGCCGTGGTGCGGAACGAGTTCGATCTCGTGCAGACCTTGCTGTGCCTGCCCGGGCACGGGCCGGATCCGGGCGTCGAGCACCATGTCTGGCCGATCCCCGACGGCCCCCTGGACGGGACCCAGCTCGCCGGGGTGATGCGGCTGGCCGAGGCGGCGGACACGGCCCTGGGCGCGGGCCGGAAGGTCCTCGTCCGCTGTTACCACGGGTACAACCGGTCCGGTCTGGTCGTCGCGCAGGTGCTGATCCGGCGGGGCCGGTCCGCCGAGGAGGCGATCCGGCTGGTCCGGGCCCGCCGCTCGCCCTGGGCGCTGCACAACGAACGGTTCGTGGAGTACCTGCGGGCGGGGCTGTCCACGGCCCGGCTGCTGGAGGACCTGACCGAGTGACCGCGCGGGTGCGGACCGGTGCCTGCCCGCGCCTTCCGTGGGGCCTCGCCCCTTCCGTGGGGCCTCGCCCCTTCCGCGGGGCCTCGCCCCCTCCGCGGGGCTCCACGGGTTCCCGCGGGCGCTCGCAGGGACTCTCGGGCCCCACGAGGTCTCGCGGCCCTCGCTCGCCCCGGAGCGCTCACGAATCCAGGGTTCGGGCGCCTCACGGGCGCTCACGGGCACTCGCGGGCGGGCACGGCCCCGCCTCCGTGACGCATCAGACCGTCGGCCGAGCCCGGGAGCGGGCGCTGCAGCGGCTGGAGGAGGCGACGGAGGCCTACGAGGCCGGGGAGACGCTCCGGCGGGGCGCGGGGCTGGACCCGCCGGGGCCGCCCGAGCCGCTGCGGAGGACGGTGGTGGGGGGGCGGGTGGGAGCGGCTGGACGCGGGCACCGAGCGGCTCGGGCCGCTGGCCGAGCGGGCGGTCCGGGCGGCGCGGGCCGCGGGCGCCGGGCCCACCGAGGCCGGGATCGTCCCGGACGTGCCGGCCGAGACGGACCGGCGGCGGCTGGAGCGGGTGCTCGGCGACCTGGTCGCCAACGCGCACCGGCACGGTCGGGTGCCGGTGGCGCTGACCGTGGGCGGGCCGGTCGTCACCGTGCGGGACCACGGGGACGGCTGCCCGGAGCACCTCCTCGCGCGCGGGCCCCGGCGGTTCCGTACGGGGGGGCGGGGCGAAGGGGCACGGACCGGGGCTGACGATCGCGGCCGGCCGGGCGGAGGCGCTGGGCGCGCGGCTGGGGTTCGCGAACGCGCCGGACGGCGGGGCGGTGGCGACGCTGACGCTGCCGCCTTCCTGACCGCCCGCCACCGAACCCCGGGAATCCCCACCGCTACCTGACAGGCCCTCAGCCCGGTGGTCCCCTCCCCGATGGCGCACTGCGGCGGGCGCACCCCGCCTCCCGCTCCTAATGTGGCGATTGGTCACTTCATGTGACCGCAAGCCCGTTCCGGCCCTTTCGCCCTTCAGGAGGTACTCCGATGTCCACGCACCCCTCCCGCGCCGCCGTCCGCCGTCTCGCCATAACCGCAGCCGCCGGCGCGCTCGCCGCCGCGGCCGCCGTCGCCCCCGCCGCCGCACACGACGGCCCGGGGGACGACCCCGGCACCGGCGGTCACAGCGGTGGGAACGGCCGCGGCGGTCATCATGATCCTGGCCGGTACAAGGGGGTCGTCACGGCCGACCGCCTCGCCCTGCGCAGCGCGCCGGACCGCGGTTCCCAGGTCATCCGGTACGCCCACCGGGGCGAGACCGTCTCCATCGACTGCAAGGCCGGAGGCGATTCCGTGCAGGGCAACCCGCTGTGGTACCTCCTCGCGGACGGCACCTGGGCGTGGGGCTCCGCCCGCCACATCGACAACATCGGCCCCGCGCCGCGCTGGTGCTGATGCCCACGGAGCACACAACGCGTCATTTGGGTAAGTTCCGGACATGACGAAGGCCGGAACCGGAATCACCGTGGCGGCGGCGGACGCACCCGTGCGCGCCGCCCGCCTCCCCCGGCGCCGCGGCGTCGAGCTGGCCCTCCTCGTCCTGGCCGTCCTGCTCTGCGTGTTCGGCTACTGCGGCGTGGGCCTCGCCCGGCACGGCACGGTCCCGCCCGGCGCCGCCGGTTACGGCGCCGGGCTCGGCGTGCTGGCCCTGCTCGCCCACCTCGCGGTGCGGTTGCGGGCGCCGTACGCCGATCCGCTGCTGCTGCCCATCGGCGTCCTGCTCAACGGCCTGGGCCTGGTGCTGATCTACCGGCTCGACCTGGAGACGCCGGGCGACCGGGCGGCCCCCACCCAGCTGGTGTGGTCCACGCTGGGGGTGGCGCTGTTCACCGTCGTCGTCCTCCTCCTGCGCGACCACCGGCTGCTCCAGCGCTACGCGTACGTCTGCGTCGCCGCCGCCCTGGCCCTGCTGACGGTGCCGATCCTGTTCCCGGCCGTGAACGGGGCCCGCATCTGGATCCGGATCGCCGGTTTCTCCATCCAGCCGGGCGAGTTCGCGAAGGTGCTGCTGGCGGTGTTCTTCGCCGCGTACCTGGCCGCCAACCGCAGCGCGCTGGCGTACGCGGGCCGCCGGGTGTGGGGGCTGCAACTGCCCACCGGGCGGGTGCTCGGACCGATCGTCGCGGTGTGGCTGGTGAGCGTGGGGGTGCTGGTCCTGGAGCGGGACCTGGGTACCTCGCTGCTGTTCTTCGGCCTGTTCGTCGTCCTGCTGTACGTGGCCACCGGCCGCACCGGCTGGATCGCCGTCGGGCTGCTGCTGGCCTCGCTGGGGGCGGTGGCGGTGGGCCGGCTGGAGCCGCACGTGCACGGCAGGATCGAGGACTGGCTGCACCCGTTCGCCTCGATCGAGGCGGGGCAGGGCCCCAACCAGCTGGCCCAGTCGCTGTTCTCGTTCGCGGCGGGCGGGGTGGCCGGCACGGGGCTCGGGCTCGGCCACTCCTCCCTCATCGGCTTCGCCACCAAGTCGGACTTCATCCTGGCCACCGCCGGGGAGGAACTGGGCTTCGCCGGACTGACGGCGATCTTCCTGCTGTACGCGCTGCTGGTGGAGCGCGGCTACCGGGCCGGCCTGCTGCTGCGCGACCCCTTCGGCCGGCTGCTGGCGGTGGGGCTCGCCTCGATCGTGGCGCTCCAGGTGTTCGTGATCGCCGGCGGGGTCACGGGACTGATCCCGCTGACCGGCATGGCGATGCCGTTCCTGGCGCAGGGCGGGTCGTCGGTGGTCACCAACTGGGCGATCGTGGCGCTGCTGATCCGCGTCAGCGACTCCGCCCGCCGCCCGTACGACGGACGGGTGGCGCCGTGAGCGGCGGGGAGGCCCTGTGACCCGGTACATCCGGCACGCCGCCGCCTTCTGCGTCCTGCTGCTGGCCGCCCTGCTGGTGAACGCCGCCCGCGTCCAGATCGTGCAGGCCCCCTCCTACGAGTCCAACCCCGCCAACCGCCGCCCGGAGATCGCGCGCTACCAGCAGCCGCGCGGCGACATCCTGGTCGGCGGCGAGCCCGTCACCGGCTCCCGCGACACCGGCGAGCACCTGCGCTACGAACGGACGTACGCCGACGGCCCGCTGTACGCGCCGGTCACCGGCTTCGCCTCGCAGGAGTACGGCACGACGCTGCTGGAGCACGCGGAGGACGGGGTGCTGTCGGGCACGGACCCGATGCTCGCGCCGTTCCCGCTGTGGAGGGACGGCGCCCGGGACCGCAGCCCCGGCGGGAACGTGGTGACCACCGTCGACCCGGCCGCGCAGCGGGCGGCGTACCGGGGGCTGGGCCGGCGCAAGGGGGCGGTGGCCGCGATCGAGCCGTCCACCGGCCGGATCCTGGCACTGGTGTCGACACCGTCGTACGACCCCGGGGAGCTGTCCGGCAACGGCGCGGCCGCCACCCGCTCCTGGTCCCGGCTCAACCGCGACCCGGACCGGCCGATGCTGAACCGGGCGGCGCGGCAGACGTATCCGCCGGGTTCGACGTTCAAGGTGGTCACCGCGGCGGCGGCGCTGGACGCGGGCGTGGTGCGGGACCTGGACGCGCCGACCCGCTCCCCCGACCCGTACACCCTGCCCGGGACGCGGACCAGGCTGACGAACGCGGCGCGCGGATGCGCGAACGCCTCGCTGCGGGAGGCGTTCGAGTGGTCCTGCAACACGGTCTTCGCCAAGCTGGGCGTGGACGTGGGCGTGGCGCGCATGGCGTCGACCGCGCAGGGCTTCGGCTTCAACGACGGCGACCTGAGGATCCCCTACTCCGTCGCGCGCAGCACCTTCGAGACGTCGATGAACCAGGCGCAGCTGGCGCTGTCGTCGATCGGGCAGTACAACACGCGGGCCACGCCGCTGCAGATGGCGATGGTGGCGGCGGCCGTGGCGGGCGGGGGGCAGGTGCGGGAGCCGTACCTGGTGGAGCGGACGGTGCGGGCGGGCGGCGGCACGGTGGCGACGGCCGGGTCCCGTCCCGCGCGGCAGGTGATGCACCCGTCGACCGCGATGCGCCTGAAGGAGCTGATGACCGACGTGGTGGAGAACGGCACCGGCGCCAGGGCCGCGATCCGCGGGGCCCGGGTGGGCGGCAAGACCGGCACCGCCCAGCACGGCGTCGGCAACTCCGGCCTGCCGTACGCCTGGTTCGTCTCCTGGGCGCAAGGTGAACGGGACCTGGAGCCGAAGGTGGCGGTCGCGGTGGTGGTGGAGGACGCGGCGGCCGACCGGGCGGACATCACGGGCGGCGGGGTGGCGGCGCCGATCGCGCGGGCGGTGATGGAGGCGGTGCTCGCCCCCTGAGCCCCGTCCCGGCGCCCTTCGGGCGATACCGGGCCCTGCCCCGGACCGGCGCCGGCGCGGAACACCGGGCCGCCGGACCGCGGCGCGAGCGCGCTCGCCGAGCCCGATGGCCACCTCCCGGACGGCGTCCGGCCCGTCCGGCGCGGCCGGGCCGTCACGGGCCGCGCCGTCGGCCCCCCTCCCGTCTTTACTCGCGGTAAACAAGTCCCGCCCAGGGGATTGACGCACTTGCTGACACACAGTCTCATAAGACCAGTGAGTGACCGCGGGTAACACCACGCGGTCCCCGACGCGATCCCGTACGACGAGGTGGGACAGTCATGACGACCCTGACGGAAGCCGAGGCGCTCGAAGGGCTGCGCGACGCGCTCGGCCTGCTCAAGGACCGCGAGCAGGTGGCCGAGCGGCTGCTCGACTCTTCCGCCAAGCACTCCTTCGACCCGGACAGGGAACTGGACTGGGACGCGCCCTTCGAGGAGGGCAAGTGGTTCTGGCCGCCGGAGCTGGTGTCGCTGTACGACACCCCGCTGTGGAAGCGGATGAGCGAGGAGCAGCGCGTCCTGCTGTCCCGGCACGAGGCGGCGGCGCTCGCCTCGCTCGGCATCTGGTTCGAGCTGATCCTGATGCAGCTTCTGGTGCGGCACGTCTACGACAAGGCGGCGACGAGCGCCCACGTCCGGTACGCGCTGACCGAGATCGAGGACGAGTGCCGGCACTCGAAGATGTTCGCCCGGCTGATCCAGCGCGGCGACACGCCGTGGTACCCCGTCAGCCGCGTCCACCAGCACCTGGGGCGGGTGTTCAAGACCGTCTCCACCACGCCCGGCTCCTTCACGGCCACGCTGCTCGGCGAGGAGGTCCTGGACTGGATGCAGCGGCTGACCTTCCCCGACGAGCGGGTGCAGCCGCTGATCCGGGGCATCACGCGGATCCACGTGGTGGAGGAGGCCCGGCACGTGCGGTACGCGCGTGAGGAGCTGCGCCGCCAGATGGTGACGGCCCCGAGGTGGTCGCGGGAGTTCACCCGCGTCACCTCCGGCGAGTTCGCCCGCGTCTTCTCCGTCGCCTTCGTCAACCCCGAGGTGTACACGAACGTGGGGCTCGACAAGCGGGAGGCCATGGCCCAGGTGAAGGCCAGCGCCCACCGCCGGGAGGTCATGCGGACCGGCGCGAGGCGGCTGACGGACTTCCTGGACGACATAGGCGTCCTGCGGGGCGTGGGGCGGCGGCTGTGGCGGTCGTCGGGGCTGCTCGCGTAGGAGGCCCCGCCCAGGGGCAGCGGTTACCCTGCGGGCCATGACCCCGCAGGCCCCCACCCCCGCCTACCGCAGGCTCAGCGTCGAGGAGCGCCGCAGCCAGCTCCTCGACGCCGCGCTGTCCCTCTTCGCCCACCGGCCGCCCGAGGAGGTCTCGCTGGACGACGTGGCGGAGCGGGCCGGGGTCTCGCGGCCCCTGGTGTACCGGTACTTCCCCGGCGGCAAGCAGCAGCTGTACGAGGCCGCCCTGCGCTCGGCCGCCGACGAGCTGCGGTTGTGCTTCGACGAGCCCCCCGAGGGGCCGCTGCCGGCCCGGCTCTCCCGCGCCCTGGACCGCTACCTGGCCTTCGTCGGCCGGCACGACGCCGGCTTCAGCGCCCTGCTGCGCGGCGGCAGCGTCGCCGAGACCTCGCGGACGTCGGCGATCGTGGACGGCGTGCGCCGGGCCGCCGCCGCGCACATCACGCGCCACCTGGGGGTCGCCGACCCCGGTCCCCGGCTGCGGATGACCGTCCGCATGTGGATCACGGCGGTGGAGGCGGCCTCGCTGATCTGGCTGGACGAGGGCAAGCAGCCGCCCGCCGAGGAGCTGCGGGACTGGCTGGTGGAGCAGTTCGCGGCGGCGCTGTCGGTCACCGCCCGGCGCGACCCGCAGACGGACGCGCTGGTGCGGGCCCTCGCGGCGGACACCTGACCGTCCCGGTGCCGGGTGCCGGACGTCCGGCCGCCCCGGCGCCGGGGGATGCCCGACACTGGTGCCGTGAAGAGCGAAGACACCCCCTTCGAGGGCGGGCCCATGGACGGGCGGGTGCTGCCCGTGCTGGTGGGGATGACCGGCCATCCGCCGAAGACCTACCGCATCCCCGTGCCGGCCCCGGACGGCGGCCCGCCCACGGTGCTCGTCTACCGGCGGGTGCCGCGGGAGGGGGGCCGGATCGGGTTCGCCCGCTGGAAGTACCGGTACGACCCCGAGGGGGAGCGGGGCTCCCGGCGCCGTTGGCCCTGGTCGAAGCCGGACGCCGCGCCGGGCGGCAAACCGGAGGACACCGACGGGTGACCCCGTTGCGCCGAACCGCGCACACTCGGCGCGCGGACGGCGCGTGAGCGCCTGATGCTCGCGGTGCGGAGCGGACGGCCCGCTGCGCACCGGAGGTGATGAGGTGTCAGGGAAGCTCCTGCGTCTGGCCTGTACGGCGGCGGTGGCGGCCGGGATCGTCCTCGCGCCCCCCGCGCCCGTGCCCGCCTCGGCCGGACCACGGCCCGCGGAACGGTCTGTCGCCGAGCTGCTGACGGATCTTCAGAGACTGTACCGGGAGGCCGAGAAGGCTACCGAGGCCTACAACGCGACCGAGGAGGAGCTGGGGAGGCAGCGCGCCCGGGCCGAGCGGCTGGACGCCGCGCTGGCCCGGACCCGGCTGTCCCTGCGCGAGCGCCGCGAGGCGGCGGGACTGCTGGCCCGCCGCCAGTACCAGAGCCGCAGCGACATCTCCCCTTACGTACGGCTGCTGTTCGCCCGCGACCCGCAGCGCGCGGTCGACCAGGGGCAGGTGATCGGGCAGCTCGCGCGGGAGCGGGCCGAGGCCGTGGCACGGCTGACCGGCAGCGAGCGCAGGGCCGGTGACCTGGCCCGCCGGGCCCGCGAGGCCCTCGACGAGCGGCTGGCCCTCGCCGAGCGGCGCAGGAAGGAGCGCGACGCGGTCCGCGAGCGGCTGCGCAAGGTCGAGGAGCTGCTCGCCTCGCTCAGCGCCCGGCAGCTGGCCGCGCTCGCCGAGCTGGAGAGGAAGGGGATCGCGCGGGCGCAGGAGCGGTTCCTGGCGTCCGGGGCGCTCGGCGACGACGGCAAGCCGTCCGCGGCGGGTGCGAGCGCGGTGCGCTTCGCGGTGGAGCAGCTCGGCAAGCCGTACGCGTGGGGAGCGGAGGGGCCGGGCGCCTACGACTGCTCGGGGCTGACGTCCCAGGCGTGGGAGCGGGCCGGGGCGGCGATCCCGCGGACCAGCCAGGAGCAGTGGGCGCGGCTGGAGCGGGTCGGGCTCGGCGAGCTGCGCCCCGGCGACCTGGTCGTCTACTTCCCCGAGGCCACCCACGTGGCGCTGTACCTGGGCGGCGGGATGGTGGTGCAGGCGCCGCGGCCCGGTGCCCGGGTCAAGGTGTCGCCGATCGCGGCCAACCCGATCCTGGGGGCGGTCCGGCCCGACCCCGGCGGGGAGCCTGTGCGGCGGTACACGCCGCCGAGGCTCCCCGCCGGGGCGGCCCGGGGGTCCGACGAGGGGTACGCCTCCGGTCACGCGCCCGCGGCGCCGGAGACCTCCATCAGGTAGGCCTCGGTCTTCTGCGGGTCGTAGAAGAAGTTCTCGAAGTCGGCCGGGTTGTTGAAGCCGTTGGCGAAACGATCCGCCACCGGCTGGAGCTGACCGGCGGCGCCGATCAGGTTCAGGACGTGCTCCGGCGGCGGGGCGAGCATGGTGTTCGTCCACTTGGTGACGTGCCGGGCCGTCTCCCAGTAGCGGTCGAAGGTCTGCTGCATCCACTCCTCGTCGAACGGCTTGTCGCCGTGCTCCAGGATGGAGGCGAGGTAGGAGGCGGCGCACTTGGACGCCGAGTTGGAGCCCTGGCCGGTGACCGGGTCGTTGGCCACGACCACGTCGGCGACGCCGAGGACCAGGCCGCCGCCGGGCAGGCGGCCGACCGGCTTGCGGACGGTGGGGGCGTAGCGGCCGGCGAGGGTGCCGCCGGCGTCGGTCAGTTCGACCTTGGTGGCCCGCGCGTACTCCCAGGGGACGTACCGCTCCATGAGCTCCAGGGTCAGGGAGAGGTGCTCCGAGGGGTCCTTGACGTCCTTGAAGACGTCGAGCGGACCGCCCGGTACGCCCTCCCAGAACAGGATGTCGGCGCGGCCGGAGAGGGTGTAGGTCGGCATGACGAACAGTTCGCCGACGCCGGGGACGAGGTTGCAGCGGACCGCGTCGAAGTCCGGGTGCTCCGGGCGCGGAGCCAGTCCGTGGACGTACGCCACCGCGAGGGCGCGCTGCGGCTCGCTGTAGGGCGAGCGCTCGGGGTCGCGGGCGAACATCCGCACCAGCTCGCCCTTGCCGGCCGAGACCAGGACGAGGTCGTAGGCGCGGGAGAAGTAGTCCAGGTCGCCGACGGCCGCGCCGTGGATGACCAGCTGGCCGCCGCGCTGGGCGAAGGTCTCCATCCAGCCCGCCATCTTCACCCGCTGGTCCACCGACTGGGCGAACCCGTCGAGCCGGCCCACCCAGTCGATCGCGCGGGCCGCGGGGCCCTCGGCCCAGGAGCCGGGGGCGGCGACCGAGACGCCGAGCCCCTCGATCTTCGGGGCCCGGGGCTCCCAGAAGTTCAGCTTCAGGTCGCGCTCGTGCTGGAGGGCGGTGTGGAACATGCACTGCGTCGACATGACCCGGCCCGCGCGGATCTCGTCCGCGGTCCGGTTGGACATCAGGGTGACCTCGTACCCGTGCGACTGGAGGCCGAGGGCGAGCTGGAGGCCGGACTGGCCGGCTCCGACGACGAGTATCTTCCGCATGCGGGGTTTGTCTCCTAGGGGGACGGGACGGGGAACTGCCACGGGCCGGTCCGGGACCGCGGGGAGGTCCCGGAGGGCCGGGGAGGGCCCGGGGCTATTCGGGGGTCTCGTCGAGCGCGTGGCCGACGAGGGCCAGGAGGGTCTCGATCACCGAGATGCGGCGCCGCGCGTCCATGATCAGCACGGGTATGTGCCGCGGGATCGTCAGCGCCTCCCGCACGTCCTCCGGCTCGAACAGCTCGCTGCCGTCGAAGTGGTTCACCGCCACGACGTACGGCAGACCGCAGCTCTCGAAGTAGTCCAGGACCGGGAAGCAGTCCTTCAGACGGCGGGTGTCGGCCATGACGACGGCACCGATCGCGCCGCGCACCAGGTCGTCCCACATGAACCAGAACCGCTGCTGGCCCGGCGTGCCGAACAGGTACAGCACCAGGTCGTCGTCGAGCGTGATGCGGCCGAAGTCCATGGCCACCGTGGTGGTCAGCTTGTCCGGCGTGGCGGTGAGGTCGTCGTGGTCCTCGCTCGCCTCGGTCATCAGCGCCTCGGTCTGCAGGGGCGTGATCTCCGAGACGGAGGTGACCAGCGTGGTCTTGCCGACGCCGAAGCCGCCCGCCACCACGATCTTCGTGGCGATCGGAGCGCGCGTGCGGTCCGTCTGCCAGGGCTGTGACGGCTCGTCCTCGACGAGCGGGGAGACGCCGAAGGAGGCGGCATCAGAGACGGCGGAGTCCACCCAGCACCCTTTCCAGCAGCGCACGGTTGGGGCGGCCCGTCCCGTGGCCGGTCCCGGTTCCGTACACACGGATCTTTCCCTGGTCCGCGAGATCGCTGAGGAGGACGCGGACCACACCGAGCGGCATCTTCAGCAGCGCGGCGATCTCGGCCACCGTACGCATACGGCGGCACAGTTCGACGATGGCCTGCATCTCCGGCATCACGCGGGAGGAGAGCGAACCGTTCGTCAGTTCCTTGCGCTCGTCGGCGGCCTCGAGGGCGGCGGTCGTCCCCACGAACGTCTCGACGAGCAGGACGTGGCCGAAGCGGGTCCGGCCGCCGGTGAGCGAGTAGGGGCGCACGCGGGCGGGCTTGCGGTCCGCGCCGCGCACCGGGAGCTGTTGTTTCTTCTGCACGCTGCTCATCGGGCGGCCTCCGTCGGCTCTGCCTCCAGGGACTTGCGGAGCTCGTTGCGGAGTTCGGGCGTCAGGACGTGGCCGGCGCGGCCGACGAACAGCGCCATGTGGTAGGCGACGACGCTCATGTCGCAGTCCGCGGAGCCGTGGACGCCGAGCAGCGAACCGTCGCTGATCGACATGACGAACAGGCTTCCCTCCTCCATGGCGACCATCGTGTGCTTGACCCCGCCGTAGTCCATCAGGCGGGCGGCACCGACGGTCAGGCTGCCGATGCCGGAGACGATGGTGGCGAGGTCCGCGGAGGAGCCGCGCGGTCCGGTGCGCCGCTCCCCCTGTGCCTGGCGGGCCGCGTTCTGCTGTCCCTGGTCGGAGGAGAGCAGCAGCAGGCCGTCGGAGGAGACCACCGCGACCGAGAGGATGCCGGGCACCTCCTCGACGAAATTGGTCAGCAGCCAGTGGAGATTGCGGGCTTCACTGCTCAGTCCGAAGGTACTGGGCGCGGTCAACTGGTTGCCTCCTCGACGGTGCCCCCCGTGGCTTCTTCGGATGTGGCCGGCCGAGCTGTCTGGGTGGTCGGTACCCGGTTCTGTGCGGTCTGTTCGGCGATCTCCGCCTCCACGTCGCGCCGGCCGGCCTCCGCTCCCCGATGGAAGCCGCCCAGCCGGCGGCGCAGGGCCTCGGCGTCGACGGACCCCGTGCGCGGGTGCGGGGCCGAGGCGGGGGTAGTGATCTTCGGGGTCCGCTTGGGCAGACCCTTGTCGGTGACGGGCTCGTCCGGTTCGTCCGGCTCGCCCGGCGCGTCCGGGTCGTTCGGCTCACCCGGATCGCTCGAATCGTTCGGCTTGTTCGGCCCGTCGGGAACGCGGTCGTGCGCCGGTTCCGTCTCGGAGGCGTGGTCGGCGGCCGCGGGGCGCGGCGCCTGCGGGGCGCGCGCGGACGCCGGGAGCAGGAGCTCCATGGTGGTCTCGGAGGGAGTCTCCAGGCCCTCGGCCGGCTGCCGCCCGGCGCCTTCCGAGGGGGAAGCCGCGGGCTCCGGTTCCGCTACGGCGGTCTCCCGCTCCGCCGCCGTGCCGGCCGCCTGCTCGGCGGCCTGCTCCGCGGCCTCCGAGCGCCGTACCGCCCGCTCCGCCAGCGACACCAGCGGGTCGCCGTCCTCCGAGCGCCCGTGCAGGACGTTGGAGTTGACCTCGGCGGCGGCGCCCGGCAGGGAGACCGTCTGGGTGGTGTCGACACCGGTCCGCTCCGGCGTCGGCAGCTTCGGGGAGGCCGGCTCGGCGGCCAGCAGCGCCGTCGGCAGGACGACGACCGCGGCGACACCGCCCTGCTTCTGCTCCCGCAGCTGCACCCGGGCGCCGTGCCGGTGGGCCAGGCGGGCCACGACGTACAGGCCGAGCCCGAGCCCGTCCTCGCCGTCCTGGTCGTAGGGGGCCTCCGGGTCGAAGTCGCTCAGGCGCGCGTTGAGGCGCTCCAGCCGCTCGCCGGTCATGCCGATGCCCTCGTCCTGGACGGAGAGCATGACCTCGCCGTTCTCCAGCAGCCAGCCGGAGACCTCGACGGGCACGTCGGGCGGGGAGAACGAGGTGGCGTTCTCCATGAGCTCGGCCAGCAGGTGGGACAGGTCGTCGGCGGCGAATCCGGCGACGTGCGCGTGCGGCGGCAGGGAGGCGATGCGGACGCGCTCGTAGCGCTCGATCTCGCTGACCGCGGCGCGGACGACGTCGACGAGCGGAACCGGGTGGGCGGTGTGCTGGATGTGCTCGGTGCCGGCGAGGACGAGCAGGTTCTCGTTGTGCCGGCGCATGACCGTGGCGAAGTGGTCGAGCTTGAACAGGACGGACAGGCGCTCCGGGTCGTGTTCGCGCTCCTCCAGGCCCTCGATCACGGCGAGCTGGCGCTCCACCAGGCCCAGGGTGCGCAGGGCGAGGCTGACGAAGGTGGAACCGATGCTCTTGCGCAGGGTCTCCAGCCGCGCGGTGGATTCGGCGAGCTCGGCGCGCAGCTCCTCGCGGGCGTCGGCCATCTTCTGCCGCTGGCCGACCAGGTGCTTGCGGTCGGCCTCCAGCGTGGTGACGCGCTCGGCCAGGGCGGCGGCGTGCGCGTGCAGGGCGTTGACCGAGCGGACGACCTGGGCGAACTCGTCGTTGCGGCCGGTGAAGGCGACGGGCTCCTGGGTGGCGGGGTTCTCGGCCTGGGCGAGCCGGGCCGAGCCGCGGCGCAGCACCGCCAGCGGCCGGGTGAGCGAGCGGGCCATGCCGGTGGCGACACCGACGGCGAGCAGCATCAGGGCGCCGAGGACGGCGATGCGGATCTCCAGCGCGGTGACGTCGTCGTCGCGCAGCCGCTCCAGGTCCTTGGTGCGGCGGTCGTACAGAGCGGCCTCGGCGCCGCGCATCGCGTCGATGCGGGCGGACAGCGCCGCGTCCAGCCGCTTGACGCTGGTACCGAGGTCGTCGTCGGAGAGGGTGGGGGCGTCGGTGAGGGCGTCCAGGTACTTCTCGGCGGAGTTGACCTCGGGGCCGGTGACCGTGGAGTCGAAGCTCTCCCGGGCCGGCTTGGGCGCGGCCTCGCGGAAGGCGGCGAGGGCGGCGTCGGAGCGCACCCGGGCCTGCTGCGCGGCGGCGGCCAGGGCGGCGCGCAGCTCGGTGTCGGCGTCGGAGGACGCGCCGGTGGTCGTGGGCAGTCCCGTCATCGGGTCGATGACGGTCTGGGTGCTGTGCGGCACGTCGAGGGCGGCCAGGAGCAGACCGCGGGCGGCGGCTGCCTGCTGGACGGCGGAGTCCAGCTCGGCCAGGGCGTGGGCTCCGGCACCCGCCCGGGGTGGCATCCGCTCCGCCAGCCGCTCGGCGAGCCGGTGCAGGTCGGTGATGACGGCGGAGTACGCCTCGTGCGCCTGGAGCGCGGTGCTCTTGCCGGTGAGCGCGGACCGGCGCAGGGCGGCGATGCCGTCGAGTTCCTCGCGCAGGGAGGCGGGCGTGCCGGAGTCGGCGCGCAACTCCTCCACCTGCCGATCCACGCGGGCGCTGTGCTGCTCCGAGGGCGCCTTGGACCGGGGGCGGCCGGCGGCGATGTACGGGGTGACCTCGTCCCGCTCGTCGGCGAGGGAGTGGGCGAGCGCGAGGGCGTCCTCGGTCCGCTCGGCCAGGGTCACCAGGTCCTGGCTGTCGCTCAGTTGCCCCGAGGCGGCCACCACCGACGGCACGCCGGCCCCGGCGATCGCGGCGGCCACCACCGCGACGGCGACGATGAGGCGGTTGCGCACGTGTGTCGGGCGACCCTTGCCGACGGGAGCGCTCGGGATGCCGGGGCCGTGGCTGCCGGAGGTCTGCTCCGCCCCCTGCGCGGGGGCCGTTTGCTTGCCTGTGCGACGAGGCCGCGTCTTCTGCACCGGTGCTCGCATTCCTGAACTCGTGTACCCGTGGACCCGGGTGGCGCTCCGTCAACCGACCGGTCGGCGCGTACACCCTCCCCCAAGCTCTCGGCAGGAGCGGGGCGGCCCCCCAACCGGTCCCCGACCCTCCCAGTGCCGGTGGGCGCTGCACACGCATCGCCTGTCCCGCCACCCGAAGGAGTGAACATCGGAGGCGAGTTGGGGAGCAAGTTTCCCCGGCCGACGCGACGGCCTTGCGCGGTACGCCGGTTGGACGTCCACGGCGGGCGGTGGCAATATTTGCCGCCACGTCTTGCCAGAGTATCGCGTTCCAGCCCAAATCCGGCACCTGACCTGCGCTTCCATGTCGTTCGCACAACCGTCGCGGGCCTTTCGCGGACAGCGTGAAGACCTCGTGCAGACTGGCCCGGTGCGTACGGAACTCATCACGCGGCCGGGTGACCCCGATCGGCCCAACGAGGACTTCGCCGGTGTCGGACTACCGGCTTGCGGACAGGGCGGTTCGCTCGTCGTGCTGGACGGGGTCACGCCGCCCCGGGGCGACACCGGCTGTTCGCACACGGTCCCCTGGTTCACCGCGCGCCTCGGCGGAGCCCTGACCGAACTGACCGTTTCACTCCCGGATGTTCCCCTCGCCGACGCCCTGTCCCGCGCGATCGCGCGTACCGCGGAGACACACGCCGCATCCTGTGACCTTTCTCACCCCCGGACCCCGCAGGCGACGGTCGTCCTGGCGCGCTGGTCGGCGGAGGCGGTGGAGTACCTGGTGCTGTCCGACTCGGTCCTGCTGGCCGGGTCCCCCGACGGCGCGGTCACCCCGCTCCTGGACGACCGGCTGGCCCGCCTGCCCCGCGCCGCCCTGGCCACGGACGCGCTGATCGACGCCACCCTGCGCAACAGGGAGGGCGGCTTCTTCACGGCCGCCGCCGATCCGTCGGTGGCGGCGCGCGCGGTGACGGGGGTCCTGCCGCGCGGGGAGGTGAACGCCCTGGCCGCGCTGACCGACGGGGCGGCCCGTTGGGTGGAGACGTTCCGGGAGGGCGACTGGACGGACTGCTTCCGGTTCGTGCGCAAGGCGGGGGCGCAGGCCCTGGTGGACCGGGTGCGGGAGCTGGAGCGCGCCGACGCGGAGCGGGTCTTCCTCGGCCGGGGCAAGACCCACGACGACGCGACGGTGGTGTACGTGGAGCTGTAGCCGCCGAGGGCGGGGAGGCCGCCCGGCGGGTCCCCGGCCGGGGCTACTTCTCCATCCCCCGGTTCAGCCGGTGCAGCAGCCGGGCCAGCTCCCCGACCTCGCGCGGCTCCCAGTCGGCGAGCCGGCCGGCGTACCGGGCGCGGCGCGCCTGCCGCACCCGGGAGACCCGGTCGTGGCCCTCCGGGGTGAGGGCGACCAGCCAGGCGCGGCCGTCGGCGGGGTCGGGCTCGCGGGCGACCAGGCCCAGCTCCTCCAGGGCGCGCAGCTGGCGGGAGATCGTGGCCTTGCCGACGCCGATGTAACCGGCGAGATCCGTGGCCCGCTGCCGGCCGCACTCGTCCAGCCGCACGAGGATGCCGTACGCGGCCGGCTCCAGGTCCGGGTGGACCTGCCGCGCCATCTCGCCCTGGCTGGCCCGGGCGCGCCGCAGCAGCACCGTCAGTTCGCGCTCCAGCGCCAGGAACTCGGGCTGGTTCACACCACTGCCGGACGCCCTTCCGGAGGGGGCGGCCCCGGGTTCACCCCTGTGTCCGCCGTCGTTTCCGTCTTCCCGCACGTCGGTCCCCGCCTCGGTGGTTCCGTTCCTGAAAGTTTCCGCCGCACGCCGTCTGCACCGCAGCTCCGCAAGTATTTCGCAGGCGTAGACCAACGGCGGCTCCCGGCCCCCTTCCCCCGGGTCGTCTACGTGCGTAGCTTCTTCGTCAGGCAACGACCGGCATGCCCACGCCACCGGGTGGCGGACGGGCCGACGACGCCCCGTCCTCCCCCCGCCGCGATCCCGGCAGGCCCGCACTCCCCATCGAGCACCACCGAGCCTTCGGAGGCACGTCCATGCCCGTGCACAGATCCGGAACGGCCCGCACCCGGCGTCTGACCGCCGCCGGAATCCTGCTCGCCGCCCTCTCGCTGCTCCTCACCACGCCCGCCCGGTCCGCGCCGGACGCCGCCACCCCGCCCCGCGGCTCCGCCCACATGGGCATGGGCGTCCTGGCCCACGACGGGCAGCACGGCACTCCCGTCCCCGGCGACGCCACCCAGACCGAGGGCGTCGACGTCTCCAGCCACCAGGGCAACGTCGCCTGGTCCAGCCTGTGGAGCAGCGGCGTGAAGTGGGCCTACGTCAAGGCCACCGAGGGCACGTACTACACCAACCCCTACTTCGCCCAGCAGTACAACGGCTCGTACAACGTCGGCATGATCCGCGGCGCGTACCACTTCGCCACCCCGGACACCGCCGGCGGCGCCGCCCAGGCCAACTACTTCGTCGACCACGGCGGCGGCTGGTCCCGCGACGGCAGGACGCTGCCGGGCGCCCTCGACATCGAGTGGAACCCCTACGGGGCCGCCTGCTACGGCAAGACGCAGAGCCAGATGGTCTCCTGGATCCGCGACTTCCTGAACACCTACAAGGCGCGCACCGGCCGCGACGCCGTGATCTACACGGCCACCAGCTGGTGGACCCAGTGCACCGGCGACTACGGCGGCTTCGCCACCGCCAACCCGCTGTGGATCGCCCGCTACGCCTCCACGGTGGGGACGCTGCCGGCGGGCTGGAGCTACTACACCATGTGGCAGTACACGTCCTCCGGCCCGATCGTCGGGGACCACAACCGGTTCAACGGGGCGCTGGACCGGGTGGTCGCGCTCGCCAACGGCTGACCGGCCCTCCCGCGCGCACGGCGAAGGCCCGGGCTCCCTCGCGGGGCCCGGGTCCTCGCTCGTCCCGCCGCATCCGTCACACCGCGACCGGGACCTCCGGCTCCGCGCCGCTGGTGGCCGGCGTCAGCGCCAGCTCCAGCACCTGGCGGACGTCGGTCACGGCGTGGACGTCGAGCCTGTCCAGCACCTCGGCCGGGACGTCGTCCAGGTCCGGCTCGTTGCGCTTGGGGATGATCACCGTGGTGATGCCCGCCCGGTGCGCCGCGAGCAGCTTCTGCTTCACCCCGCCGATCGGCAGCACCCGGCCGGTCAGCGAGACCTCGCCGGTCATCGCCACGTCCGTGCGGACCAGGCGGCCGGAGAGGAGGGAGGCCAGGGCCGTGGTCATCGTGATGCCGGCGCTCGGACCGTCCTTGGGGACCGCGCCGGCCGGGAAGTGGATGTGCACGCCCCGGTCCTTCAGGTCGCCCACCGGCAGCTCCAGCTCGGCGCCGTGGGAGCGCAGGAAGCTCAGGGCGATCTGCGCGGACTCCTTCATCACGTCGCCCAGCTGACCGGTCAGGGTCAGGCCCGCCGCGCCCGTCTCGGGGTCGGCGAGGGACGCCTCGACGTACAGCACGTCGCCGCCCGCGCCGGTGACCGCCAGCCCCGTCGCCACGCCGGGGACGGAGGTGCGCCGCTCGGCCGGTTCCTGCGCGGACTCGGGGACGTGGTGCGGCCGGCCGACCAGGTCGCGCAGCTCGGCGTCGGTGACGGTGAAGGGCAGCTCGCGGTCGCCCAGCTCGTGCTGGGCCGCGATCTTGCGCAGCAGCCGGGCGACGTACCGCTCCAGGTTGCGCACGCCGGCCTCGCGCGTGTACTCGCCGGCCAGCTTGCGCAGGGCGCTCTCGTCGACGGTGACCTCGTCCTTGTCCAGCCCGGCCCGCTCCAGCTGGCGCGGGAGGAGGTGGTCGCGGGCGATGACGACCTTCTCGTCCTCGGTGTAGCCGTCCAGGCGGACGATGTCCATGCGGTCGGCGAGCGCCTCCGGGATGGCCTCCAGGACGTTGGCGGTGGCCAGGAAGACCACGTCCGACAGGTCCAGTTCGACCTCCAGGTAGTGGTCCCGGAAGGTGTGGTTCTGCGCCGGGTCCAGGACCTCCAGCAGGGCCGCGGCCGGGTCGCCACGGAAGTCGGAGCCCACCTTGTCGATCTCGTCCAGGAGGATCACCGGGTTCATCGACCCGGCCTCCTTGACCGCCCGCACGATCCGGCCGGGCAGGGCGCCGACGTAGGTCCGGCGGTGGCCGCGGATCTCGGCCTCGTCGCGGACGCCGCCGAGGGCGACCCGGACGAACTTCCGCCCCATGGCGTGGGCCACCGACTCGCCGAGGGAGGTCTTGCCGACGCCGGGCGGGCCGACCAGCGCCAGCACGGCGCCGCCGCGCCGCCCGCCGACGACGCCGAGTCCCCGCTCCGCGCGCCGCTTGCGCACCGCCAGGTACTCCGTGATCCGCTCCTTGACGTCCTCCAGCCCGGCGTGCTCGGCGTCGAGGACCTCCTTGGCGCCCTGGATGTCGTACGCGTCCTCGGTGCGCTCGTTCCACGGCATCTCCAGGACCGTGTCGAGCCAGGTGCGGATCCACGAGCCCTCGGGGGACTGGTCGGAGGCCCGCTCCAGCTTGTCGACCTCCTTCAGCGCGGCCTCGCGGACCTTCTCGGGCAGGTCGGCGGCCTCGACGCGGGCGCGGTAGTCGTCGGACTCCTCGCCCTCCTTCTCGCCGTTGAGCTCGCGCAGCTCCTTGCGGACGGCCTCGAGCTGGCGGCGCAGCAGGAACTCGCGCTGCTGCTTGTCGACACCCTCCTGGACGTCCTTGGCGATGGTCTCGGCGACGTCCTGCTCGGCGAGGTGGTCGCGCAGCTGCTGGGTGGCGAGCCTCAGGCGGGCGATCGGGTCGGCGGTCTCCAGCAGCTCCACCTTCTGCTCGGTGGAAAGGAACGGCGAGTAGCCGGAGTTGTCGGCGAGCGCGGAGACGTCGTCGATGGCCTGGACGCGGTCGACGACCTGCCAGGCGCCGCGCTTCTTCAGCCACGCGGTGGCGAGGGCCTTGTACTCCTTGACCAGTTCGGTGACGTGGCCGGGCAGCGGGTCCGGCACGCTCTCGTCGATCCGGGTGCCCTCGACCCACAGCGCCGCGCCCGGGCCGGTGGTGCCGGCGCCGATCCTCACGCGGCTCCGGCCCCGGATGAGGGCGCCGGGGTCGCCGTCGGCGAGCCGGCCGACCTGCTCGACCGTGCCCAGCACGCCGGTGGCGGCGTACGTCCCGTCGATGCGCGGCACCAGGAGGACCCTGGGCTTTCCGGGGTCGGACTTGGCGGCGGCCTGCGCGGCCTCCACCGCGGCGCGCACCTCGGAGTCGCTCAGGTCCAGCGGGACCACCATCCCGGGCAGCACCACCTCGTCGTCCAGCGGCAGCACGGGCAGGGTGAGCGGTGCGGACGCTGCGGAGTCAACAGCCATGATCTCCCCTTCGGCAGTCAAGTTGAGTTATGCCGACTCAATGCTCATGAGCCGGTGATTGTTCCCCCAGCCCTGTTCGCTCTGGGCGATCAGGACTGCCGAAGCCAAGAGGACACTCATGCGCTGCTTGTGTAATGGTCGGAATCAATAACCAACCATTACCCAGTGGGGAGGGTGCCGCGCCGGACGTCGTGCAGCCCGAGTGGACGGCCGCAACACCCCGACCGGCGCGACCGCGGTCGCCGGCCGGACCGGGACCTCCGCGTCCACCGCCCGTCCCCCTGTCACCCGCCCGCGAAATTCCGTCCCGAGCCGCAGGCGAAGTGCCAGGATGGCGGAATGTCCATGGCGTACGACCTTCCCGAAGTACCCGACCTCCCCGAAGTGCTGGACCGCCGCGAGGGCCCCTACGGCGAGGTGGTGCTGCGCCGGCACGGCGGGCTGCTGCAGATCATCGCGAACGGCTGCTTCCTGATGGACACCTCCGACGGCCGTTCCGAGCGCCGCCTCATCGACGCGGCCCTCGCCGCACTGGACGCCTCCGGCGGACACCCGGCGCCGCACGTGCTGATCGGCGGCCTCGGCGTGGGCTTCTCACTCGCACACGCGGCCGCGAATTCCCGCTGGGGCCGGATCACGGTCGTCGAACGCGAGCGGGCCGTCATCGACTGGCACCGCTCCGGCCCCCTGGCGGAGCTGACCCGCGAGGCCCTGGCCGACCCGCGGACCGAGGTCGTCGCGGCGGACCTCACCGATTTCGTCAATGAGACTTGCACCACATTCGACGCCCTGTGCCTCGACATCGACAACGGACCCGGCTGGACGGTCACCGAGGGCAACGGCGCACTGTACGCAGAGTCCGGAATCGCAAGCTGCGCAAGGGTGTTGAGGCCCGGCGGAGTGCTCGCGGTGTGGTCGGCGCAACCCTCTCCGGAATTCGAAGAAACCTTGCGTAATGCCGGGTTCCAACAGGTGCATACCGAAGAGATCCCCGTTGCCCGAGGCGTGCCGGACGTCGTCCACATCGGCGTCCGACCTGGATAGCAAAGGCCCCGCGGATCCCCGTACGCTGCTGCTCTGACGTCGATCATTCAAGCGTCAATCGCAGTCATGCGCAGACGAGGGATCACCCCACTGATTCCGGTAAGCACACCTCAGGGGCGGGCGATGGAGCAGACACACACCTCCCACAACGGCACGACGGCGGCTACCCCGGGCGCACAGCGCCGGGTGCTGGTGGTCGAGGACGACCAGACGATCGTGGACGCCATCGCGACCCGTCTGCGCGCCGAGGGATTCCTGGTGCAAACGGCGGGTGACGGGCCGGCGGCCGTGGACACCGCCGAGGCCTGGCAGCCCGACCTGCTGATCCTCGACATCATGCTGCCGGGCTTCGACGGCCTGGAGGTCTGCCGGCGCGTTCAGGCCCAGCGCCCGGTGCCGGTGCTGATGCTCACCGCCCGCGACGACGAGACCGACATGCTGGTCGGGCTCGGCGTCGGCGCCGACGACTACATGACCAAGCCCTTCTCCATGCGGGAACTGGCCGCGCGCGTGCACGTGCTGCTGCGCCGGGTGGAGCGGGCGGCGCTGGCCGCCGCCACCCCGCGCAGCGGCATCCTCCGCCTGGGCGAACTGGAGATCGACCACGCGCAGCGCCGGGTGCGGGTCAGGTCCGAGGACGTGCACCTGACGCCGACCGAGTTCGACCTGCTGGTCTGCCTGGCGAACACGCCGCGCGCGGTGCTCTCCCGCGAGCAGCTGCTGGCGGAGGTGTGGGACTGGGCGGACGCCTCCGGCACCCGCACCGTCGACAGCCACATCAAGGCGCTGCGCCGGAAGATCGGCGCCGAGCGCATCCGCACCGTGCACGGCGTGGGCTACGCCCTGGAGACCCCGACGCCATGAGTGAGGGGCGTCAGGCCGCACGGAGGAGCCCCGGGGACCCCTGGGGCGGCGTACGCCCGTTCTCGATCAAGACCAAGCTGGGTGCGCTGGTCGTCATCTCGGTGTTCATCACCACCGGCCTGATGCTGGTGGCGATGCGCACCGAGACCGAGCTGCGCTTCATCACGGTCTTCTCGATGATCGCCACCCTGCTGATCACGCAGTTCGTGGCGCACTCGCTCACCGCGCCGCTGGACGAGATGAACGCGGTGGCGCGGTCGATCTCGCACGGCGACTACAGCCGCCGGGTGCGGGAGAACCGCCGTGACGAGCTGGGCGACCTGGCCGTCACCATCAACCGCATGGCCGACGAGCTGGAGGCCCAGGACCGCCAGCGCAAGGAGCTGGTGGCCAACGTCTCGCACGAGCTGCGCACGCCCATCGCGGGCCTGCGGGCGGTGCTGGAGAACATCGTCGACGGGGTCACGGAGGCCGATCCCGAGACCATGCGGACGGCCCTCGGGCAGACGGAGCGGCTCGGCCGGCTGGTGGAGACGCTGCTGGACCTCTCCCGCCTCGACAACGGCGTCGTGCCGCTGAAGAGGCGGCGTTTCGAGGTGTGGCCGTACCTGTCCGGGGTGCTGAAGGAGGCCAACATGGTCGCCTCCGTGCGGGCGGGCATCGCGTCGGGCTCCGGCGGGCACACCCGCACGGACGTGCACCTGCACCTCGACGTCTCCCCGCCCGGGCTGACCGCGCACGCGGACCCCGAGCGCATCCACCAGGTCGTCGCCAACCTCATCGACAACGCGGTCAAGCACAGCCCGCCGCACGGCCGGGTGACGGTCAAGGCGCGGCGCGGGCCGGGGCCGGAGTCGCTGGAACTGGAGGTCCTGGACGAGGGTCCGGGCATTCCGCGGTCGGAGTGGCACCGGGTCTTCGAGCGGTTCAACCGCGGTGCCGTCTCCCGGCCGCACGGTCCCGGCAGCGACGGCGGCACGGGACTGGGCCTGGCGATCGCCCGCTGGGCGGTGGATCTGCACGGCGGCCGGATCGGTGTGGCCGAATCCGAGCGGGGCTGCCGGATCCTCGTCACCCTTCCGGGCCCCTCATCTCCGCCGAGCTGACGTACAGTTCGAAGCGGAGCCTCAAGATCCGCAAGCGTCCCCGCCGATCGGCGGCGGGGACCCCCGCGATCGGGCACGGGCCCGCGCCGTGAGGGCGCCGGGTGGCGGTTCCCCCTTGCCCGCAGAAGCGGAACCCCGCTTGTTTCCCGCCATTTCAAGCGCCGAAACACGCTCCGAGATGTGACTTACGCGACGATGAACGGGCCCGGTCTGACCTTCCCGCTCTTGGAGGCGTAGCCTTTATTCCCGCTGTCCATCACCTTGTGAAGCGGAAGAGGGCGGTTGCCGCCGTGTCGCCACAGTCCCCCAGTAACCCGAGCTCCCCCAGCCTCCGGCCGGGTGGTACCCCCACGCCCGACACCGACCGAGCGGGCAAGGACCCCGCCGCCGCGTTCGGTGCCAACGAGTGGCTCGTCGACGAGATCTATCAGCAGTACCTCCAGGACCCGAACTCGGTGGACCGAGCCTGGTGGGACTTCTTCACCGACTACAAGCCGGGGGCGGCCGCCGCCCAGGCTGCGTCGGGCGCCGCGGCCACGGGGGCCGCGCAGACCCCCGGCACGGCTCAGTCCACCCCGGCCCCCCAGACGCAGGCTCCGGCCCCCCAGGCTCAGGCCCAGGCTCCGGCCCCCCAGGCTCAGGCCCCCCAGGCTCCGGCCAAGCCCGCCGCCGCCCAGCCGGCCGCCGCCCAGCCCGCCGCCGCTCCGGCCGCGCCCGCCGCGAAGCCGGCGGCCAAGCCGCAGGCCAAGGCCACGCCCGCCAAGGAGGCCGGCGAGGGTCCCGAGCTGGTCACCCTGCGCGGCCCCGCCGCGGCCGTCGCGAAGAACATGGACGCCTCGCTGGAGATGCCGACGGCCACCTCGGTCCGCGCCGTCCCGGTGAAGCTGCTGTTCGACAACCGCATCGTCATCAACAACCACCTCAAGCGCGCCCGCGGCGGGAAGATCTCCTTCACGCACATCATCGGGTACGCGATGGTGCAGGCCATCAAGGCGATGCCGTCCATGAACTGGTCCTACGGGGTCAAGGACGGCAAGCCGACCCTGATCAAGCCGGAGCACGTCAACCTCGGCCTCGCCATCGACCTGGTCAAGCCCAACGGCGACCGCCAGCTCGTCGTCGCGGCGATCAAGAAGGCCGAGACGCTGAACTTCTTCGAGTTCTGGCAGGCCTACGAGGACATCGTCCGCCGCGCCCGCGAGGGCAAGCTGACGATGGACGACTTCACCGGCGTCACCGTCTCCCTGACCAACCCCGGCGGCCTGGGCACCGTGCACTCCGTGCCGCGCCTGATGCCCGGCCAGTCGGTGATCATGGGTGTCGGTTCCATGGACTACCCGGCCGAGTTCCAGGGCACCTCCCAGGACACCCTGAACAAGCTGGGCATCTCCAAGGTCATGACCCTGACCTCCACCTACGACCACCGGGTCATCCAGGGCGCCGCCTCCGGCGAGTTCCTGCGCGTCGTCGCCAACCTGCTGCTCGGCGAGAACGGCTTCTACGACGACATCTTCGAGGCGCTGCGCATCCCCTACGAGCCGGTCCGCTGGCTCAAGGACATCGACGCCTCCCACGACGACGACGTCACCAAGGCCGCCCGCGTCTTCGAGCTGATCCACTCCTACCGGGTCCGCGGCCACGTCATGGCCGACACCGACCCGCTGGAGTACCAGCAGCGCAAGCACCCCGACCTGGACATCACCGAGCACGGGCTCACCCTGTGGGACCTGGAGCGCGAGTTCGCCGTCGGCGGTTTCGCCGGCAAGTCGATGATGAAGCTGCGCGACATCCTCGGCGTGCTGCGCGACTCGTACTGCCGCACCACCGGCATCGAGTTCATGCACATCCAGGACCCCAAGCAGCGCAAGTGGATCCAGGACCGCGTGGAGCGCCCGCACGCCAAGCCGGAGCGCGAGGAGCAGCTGCGCATCCTGCGCCGCCTGAACGCGGCCGAGGCGTTCGAGACCTTCCTGCAGACGAAGTACGTCGGCCAGAAGCGCTTCAGCCTCGAAGGCGGCGAGTCGGTCATCCCGCTGCTGGACGCCGTCCTGGACTCGGCCGCCGAGTCCCGCCTGGACGAGGTCGTCATCGGCATGGCCCACCGCGGCCGCCTGAACGTGCTCGCCAACATCGTCGGCAAGTCCTACGCGCAGATCTTCCGCGAGTTCGAGGGCAACCTCGACCCGAAGTCGATGCACGGCTCCGGCGACGTGAAGTACCACCTGGGCGCCGAGGGCACCTTCACCGGCCTGGACGGCGAGCAGATCAAGGTCTCCCTGGTCGCCAACCCCTCCCACCTGGAGGCCGTCGACCCGGTCCTGGAGGGCGTCGCCCGCGCCAAGCAGGACATCATCAACAAGGGCGGCACGGACTTCACCGTCCTGCCGGTGGCGATCCACGGCGACGCGGCCTTCGCGGGCCAGGGCGTGGTGGCCGAGACCCTGAACATGTCGCAGCTGCGCGGCTACCGCACCGGCGGCACGGTCCACATCGTCATCAACAACCAGGTCGGCTTCACCGCGGCCCCCGAGTCCTCGCGCTCCTCCATGTACGCCACGGACGTGGCCCGCATGATCGAGGCCCCGATCTTCCACGTGAACGGCGACGACCCGGAGGCCTGCGTCCGCGTGGCGCGGCTGGCCTTCGAGTTCCGCCAGGCGTTCAACAAGGACGTGGTGATCGACCTCATCTGCTACCGCCGCCGCGGTCACAACGAGTCGGACAACCCGGCCTTCACCCAGCCGCTGATGTACGACCTGATCGACAAGAAGCGCTCGGTGCGCAAGCTGTACACCGAGTCCCTGATCGGTCGCGGCGACATCACCCTGGAAGAGGCCGAGCAGGCCCTGCAGGACTACCAGGGCCAGCTGGAGAAGGTCTTCACCGAGGTCCGCGAGGCCACTTCGCAGCCGTCGGCCGCCGCTCCCCCCGACCCGCAGGCCGAGTTCCCGGTCGCCGTGAACACCGCGGTGTCCACGGAGGTCGTCAAGCGGATCGCCGAGTCCCAGGTCAACATCCCCGACCACATCACCGTCCACCCGCGTCTGCTGCCGCAGCTGCAGCGCCGGGCGACGATGGTCGAGGACGGCACGATCGACTGGGGCATGGGCGAGACCCTCGCCTTCGGCTCCCTCCTGCTGGAGGGCGTCCCGGTCCGCCTGGCCGGCCAGGACTCCCAGCGCGGCACCTTCGGCCAGCGCCACGCGGTCATCATCGACCGCAACACCGGCGAGGAGTACACGCCGCTGCAGTACCTCTCCGAGGACCAGGCGCGGCTGAACGTCTACAACTCCCTGCTGTCCGAGTACGCGGCCATGGGCTTCGAGTACGGCTACTCGCTGGCCCGCCCGGATGCGCTCGTGCTGTGGGAGGCGCAGTTCGGCGACTTCGTCAACGGCGCGCAGACGGTCGTGGACGAGTTCATCTCCTCCGCGGAGCAGAAGTGGGGCCAGACCTCCGGCGTCGTCCTGCTGCTGCCCCACGGCTACGAGGGCCAGGGCCCGGACCACTCCTCGGCCCGCCCGGAGCGGTTCCTCCAGCTCTGCGCCCAGAACAACATGACCGTCGCCATGCCGACGTCGCCGGCGAACTACTTCCACCTCCTGCGGTGGCAGGTGCACAACCCGCACCACAAGCCGCTGGTCGTCTTCACCCCGAAGTCGATGCTGCGCCTGAAGGCGGCGGCCTCGAAGGCGGAGGACTTCACCACGGGCCAGTTCCGCCCGGTCGTCGGCGACACCTCGGTCGAGGCGTCCGCGGTGAAGAAGGTCGTCTTCTGCTCCGGCAAGGTCTACTACGACCTCGACGCCGAGCGGAAGAAGCGCGGCGTGACGGACACGGCCATCATCCGCATCGAGCGCCTGTACCCGCTGCCGGGTGCCGAGCTCCAGGCGGAGATCGCCAAGTACCCGAACGCCGAGAAGTACCTGTGGGCCCAGGAGGAGCCGGCCAACCAGGGTGCCTGGCCGTTCATCGCGCTCAACCTGATCGACCACCTCGACCTGGCCGTCGGCGCCGACATCCCGCCCGGAGAGCGCCTGCGCCGCATCTCGCGCCCGCACAGCTCGTCCCCGGCGGTCGGTTCCGCGAAGCGGCACCAGGCCGAGCAGGAGCAGCTCGTGCGCGAGGTGTTCGAGGCGTGAGCCGCTGAACCCGGCTCCCCACCGCGCGAACGGGCCCGGCCCCGAGTCCCTCGGACTCGGGGCCGGGCCCGTTCGCGTTCCCCCCGTTCGAGACAGGGCACGACGGGGCCGCCCCGGACGCCCTCGACCGGGAGGCTGCCGCTGAGCGGTGACGCCTTGCCGTCCGGGCGCCCGCCTCGCCGGTGCCGCGCGCCGAGGGCGCCGGTCCGCCGCGACCGGCCGTACGGGCCGGCCGGGGCGGGGGCGTCGGGGCGATCGCTCCGCCGGACGCAGCGGGCGTCGTCCACTGCGGCTCCCCGCTCTCGGAGGGAACCCCCCGTCCCGTGGGAGCGGAAGGCCGACGCCGGGTGCAGGCGGACGCGAGGACCCACGAACGGGCCGCGCGGCGCCTCCGGCCGTCTCCCGCGCGGACGGCGGCCCGCGCGGCCCGGGCGGCCCGTTCGGCTCAGTCCTCGTCCTCGTCGTCCAGCCGCGCCAGCCAGGTGGCGAGCCGCTCGACGGGCACCTCGAAGTCCGGGTTGAGGTCCACGAACGTACGCAGCTGCTCGGCAAGCCACTCGAAGGTGATCTCCTCCTCGCCGCGCCGCTTCTCCAGTTCCTCGATGCCGCGGTCGGTGAAGTACATGGGGCTGTTCTCCTGCGTGCGTCCGTGTCCGACTTCCGTCCCACAGCCTATGCAACCGTCCGCTCCGCGGGACGCGGGGCGCCGGAGCGGGCCTCGGGGCACGTGCGGCGCCCGGGAACGGTGCCCGCACGGGGCGGGTGGACACGCGCGCCGTTCAGGACGGAACCCGGTGGTCCCCGCTCGGTCCGGAGCGGGGTGCTCCGGCCTTCCCGCGCGCGAAGCCGTGGACCAGGCCCAGTACGCCGTGGACCAGCAGCAGCGCCCCGGCGGTGGTCCAACCGCCGCTGCGGTGCCGTACGCCCCACGCCAGGAGCGGGGCGCCCGCGGCCAGCTGGGCCAGGGCCAGGGCGCGGGCCCCGGGGTCGTCCGCCCGGGGCGTCCAGGGGCCGGGAGGGCCGGCGCCGACCGCGGCGCGCCGTGCCGTCCCCCCGTCTCCCCCGGCCTCCAGGACGCCCGGCCGGGCCCGGGCCGCCGCGCACAGACGGTCGGCGGGCTCACCGGCCTCCAGCCCGTCGGGCAGGGCGACGCCCACGCGCGTGAGGACGGCCAGCAGGCCGCGCAGACGGGCCCGGGCGTCGGAGGCGGGATCGGGCGCCGCGAGCCGGTCGAGGGCCCGCACGTCCGGCACCGGGTCGAGGCCGAGCCACGCGGCGAACGTGCGCATCGCCTCCTCCTCGCCGGCCGGGGTGCCGTTCGCGAGCCACACGTAGCCGACGGGGCGGCGGAAACCGGAGGCGAGGGTGAAGCCGGCCCGGTCGGCGTCCCACCACAGGGCCAGGGCGGGCCAGGGCGCGCCGACGGCGAGGGCGGCGGCCCAGCCGGCGAGGACACGGTCGACCGGTTCGCCCCCGTGCCGCCACGGCGTGCCCTCCGGGACGAGCACGCTCCACCCCTCGCCGGCGGCCGTGAGCAGCATGGGCTCGCGCAGCAGCGGGGCGACGGGGGCGACGGAGCCCGGTGCCGCCCGGCACAGCAGCAGCGCGCCCGGTGCGGGCCCGGCGGGACGGCCGACCGAGGGCTCTTGCGTCGACGACATGCCCACAAACTAGGGCAATCCATCCGGCCGAACCGATCACTACTCACCCGAACGGGTGCCTTGACAACCCCCTTCCGCGATATATCGTATTGCTGTAAGACGCGATATGGCTCGTCGTGTCATATCCGCTCACCTGGCCCGGCGCGGTCCGGCCCGGCCCGTTCTGCTTCCAGGAGGTCTGCGCCATGTCCGAGTGGTCCGTCGCGGAGCCGCGGCGACTCGCCTTCACGGAGCCCGTGAGCGAGCTCCGGGTCCGCGTCGTCGGCGGAACGGTGAACGTGGTGGGGACGGAGGAGGGTTCCGCCCGCCTGGAGGTCTCCAGGGTCGAGGGCCCGCCCCTGATCGTGACCCGGCGGGGCGGCACGCTCACGGTGGCCTACGAGGACCTCACCTGGAAGGACTTCCTCGCACGGCCGGACCGCGGGATCCGGCGCCGCAGCGCGGTGGTCTCCCTGGCCGTTCCGGTGCACACGGACGTGGAGGTGGGCGTGGTCGACGCCACGGCCGTGGTCTCCGGGACGCGGGGGCGGACCGAGGTGAGGGGGGTCTGCGGGGACACCACGCTGGTGGGCCTCACCGGCCCCGTGCGGGCCGACACCGTCTCCGGGGACCTGGAGGCCCAGGCCCTCACCGGGGACCTGCGCTTCCACTCCGTCTCCGGGGACCTGACCGTGGTGGGGGCTGGCTCCTCGGTCAGGGCCGAATCGGTGAGCGGCTCGATGATCCTCGACCTGGCCCCGGCGAGCCGCCCCACCGACGTCTCCCTGGCCGGCGTCTCGGGTGAGATCGCCATCCGGCTGCCCCACCCGGCCGACGCGGAGGTGGAGGCCGGCACGACCGGCGGGACGGTCTCCAACGCCTTCGAGGACCTGCGGGTCACCGGCCGGTGGGGCGCCAAGCGGATCACCGGCCGGCTCGGCGCGGGCAACGGCCGGCTGAAGGTGACGACGGTCACCGGCTCCATCGCCCTGCTGCGCAGGCCGGCCGGGGAGGAGCCCCGGGACCGGGCGCCGGAGGACGCCGGGCCGGTGGACGGCGCGCGGGGCGGCCCGGGGGACAATTCCGTCTCCGGCCGCGACGACGGACCCACCGGCGCCCCGGCCGACGGCTCGACCGACAAGAAGGTGCTCTGACATGCCCCCCGTCTTCGCCCACGGCCGCCTGCGCCTCTACCTCCTGAAGCTGCTCGACGAGGCCCCACGTCACGGTTACGAGGTGATCAGGCTCCTGGAGGAACGCTTCCAGGGCCTGTACGCGCCGTCGGCGGGCACGGTCTACCCCCGCCTGGCCAAGCTGGAGGCCGAGGGGCTGGTCACCCACACCAGCGAAGGCGGACGCAAGGTGTACTCCATCACCGACGCCGGCCGGGCCGAGCTGGCAGACCGCAGCGGCGAACTGGCCGACCTGGAGCTGGAGATCCGCGAGTCGGTCGCCGAGCTCGCCGCCGAGATCCGCGCGGAGGTGCGCGGTGCGGCGGGCGACCTGCGCCGGGAGATGCGGGCGGCGGCCGGCGCGGCCCGCCGGGGCGCCGGCTCGCCCTCCGGCGGGTCCGGCGACTCCTTCGGCGACTTCGCGGACCTCGGCGACAAGGCGGCCTGGTGGGTCGCCAAGGAGGAGATGCAGCGCGTCAAGCAGGAGTGGAAGGAGCAGGCCCGGCGCGCCAAGGAGGAGAGCCGCCGGGCCCGCGAGGAGGCCGAACGCGCCCGGCGCCAGGCCAAGGAGGCGCAGGAACGGGCCCGGGCCCAGGCACAGGAGGAGGTCCAGCGCATCGCCCGGCGCGTCCAGGAGCAGGTGCAGAGCCACTTCGCGCGGGGCGACTGGCCGACAGGGCTGCGCGAGGGATTGGCCGAACTGGCCAGGGAATTCGGCGACTTCGGCAAGGAGTCCACCTCCGGCCGGCCCGGCACGGGCGGCGGCACCGGCACGCCGGCGTCCCGGCCGGAACACTCCCGTACCCCTGAGTACTCCCACACCCCGGAGGACTTCCCGGCCGACTACCTGCCGGCCTGGGCCCACGAGAACGCCGCCGACTCCTCCGGCGACCCGGCCCGCGACCTCGACCGCCTGCTGGACCGCTTCCGCGACGACATCCGCGACACGGCCCGCGACCACGGCGTCACCCCGGACCAGCTCCGCGACGCCCGCCGCCACCTGACGGCGGCGGCGGCCCGCATCGGGGCGATCCTCCGGACCCCGAAGGCCTGACACGGCCGCACCCGGCACGCCTGCCGGCCGGCGGTCCCGCCGGGGACGGCGGGGCCGCCGCGGAACAAAGCGCACAGCGGTCCCGGGCACCCCGCCCGGGACCGCCACAGGCCAAGCGAGTGGTGACTTCCCGTCAGGAAGACGCCGTCAGTACGATCTTGCCGAAGTGCTCCCCGGACTCCATCCGCTCGAAGCCCTCCCGGGCCCGCTCCATCGGGAGCACCTCGTCGACGACGGGACGCACCCCGGTGGCGGCGCAGAAGGACAGCAGGTCCTCCAGCTCGTCCTTGGTCCCCATCGTCGACCCGACGACCCTCAGTTCCAGGAAGAAGATCCGGGTCAGCTCGGCGTGCGAGGGCCGGTCGCCGCTCGTCGCCCCGGAGATGACGAGCGTGCCGCCGGGCCGCAGCGACTTCACCGAGTGCGACCAGGTGGCGGCCCCCACGGTCTCGATCACGGCGTCGACCCGCTGCGGCAGCCGGGCGCCCGGCTCCACCGCCTCCACCGCCCCCAGCTCCACGGCCCGCTTCCGCTTGGCCTCGTCCCGGCTGGTGGCGAAGACCCGCAGCCCCGCGGCCCGGCCGAGCACGATCGCGGCCGTGGCGACACCGCCGCCGGCCCCCTGCACCAGCACGGAGTCGCCGGGACGCACCCCGGCGTTGGTGAAGAGCATGCGGTACGCCGTCAGCCACGCCGTCGGCAGGCAGGCGGCCTCTTCGAACGACAGCTCCCTCGGCTTGGGCAGCACGTTCCACGTGGGCACGGCGACCTGCTCGGCGAACGTGCCCTGATAGCGCTCGGTGAGGATCGAGCGGGGTTCCCCGGGCCCGACCCCGTACCCGCTCTGCCCGATGACGGAGTGCAGGACGACCTCGTTGCCGTCCTCGTCGACCCCGGCGGCGTCGCAGCCGAGGATCATCGGCAGCCGGTCCTCCGTGATACCGACCCCGCGCAGGGTCCACAGGTCGTGATGGTTGAGGGAAGCGGCCCTGACACGGACGACGCTCCAGCCGGGACGGGCCTCGGGGGCCGGGCGCTCCCCCAGTTCCAGGCCGGACAGCGGCCGGTCGCGGTCGAGTCGGGCGGCGTAGACAGCGAACATGACCTTGACGGTAGGGTCCGCGCCCGCCGTCCGGAACCGTCCGTCCCTGTGACACACGCCCTGTTGCGGCCCGCCGGAAGCCGCGTCCGCGCCACCTCGCGGCCCCAGCCCCACGAGAAGAACGGCCCCGCCCACCCGGGCGAAGCCGTCCTCGGCACATCACGTCGCGTCATCCGCTCACGGTGCCGCGTCACGACGCCGGCTCACCGGCGGGCGACGCCCTCCGCCCGCGCGGCCGCCGCCACCGCGGCCGTGACCGCCGGCGCGACCCGCTCGTCGAACGGCGACGGGATGACGTAGTCCGCCGCGAGGTCGTCCCCGACGACCGAGGCCAGCGCCTCCGCCGCCGCGAGCTTCATGCCCTCGGTGATCCGGGACGCCCGCACCTGCAGCGCCCCGGCGAAGATCCCGGGGAACGCCAGCACGTTGTTGATCTGGTTGGGGAAGTCCGACCGCCCGGTCGCCACCACCGCCGCGTACTTGTGCGCGACGTCGGGGTGGACCTCGGGGTTTGGGTTGGCCATGGCGAACACGAACGCGCCCTCGGCCATCGACGCCACCGCCGGCTCCGGCACCGTACCGCCGGAGACGCCGATGAAGACGTCGGCGCCCTTCAGCGCGGTCTCCAGCGATCCGGTGAGCCCGGCCTTGTTCGTGAACTCCGCCAGCTCCCGCTTCACCGGCGTCAGGTCGTCCCGGTCGGCCGACACGATGCCCTTGCGGTCGGCCACCGCCACGTCCCCGACACCGGCTTCCACCAGCATCCTCGCGATGGCGACACCGGCCGCGCCCGCGCCCGAGATCACCGCCCGCAGCTCGCCCAGCGACCGCCCGCTCAGCCGCGCCGCGTTGCGCAGCGCCGCCAGCGTCACGACCGCCGTACCGTGCTGGTCGTCGTGGAAGACCGGGATGTCCAGCCGCTCCTGGAGCCTGCGCTCGATCTCGAAGCACCGCGGCGCCGAGATGTCCTCCAGGTTCACGCCGCCGAACGAGGGCGCGAGCCGCACCACCGTCTCGACGATGTCGTCCACGTCCGTGCAGTCCAGCGCGATCGGAACGGCGTCCACGCCGCCGAACTGCTTGAACAGGATGGCCTTGCCCTCCATCACCGGGAGGGAGGCCCGCGGCCCGATGTCCCCGAGCCCCAGGACGGCCGTACCGTCCGTCACGACCGCCACGACCGACGACTTCCACGTGTAGTCGTGGACCAGCTCCGGCTGCTCGGCGATCGCGCTGCACACTTTCGCGACGCCCGGTGTGTACGCCAGGGACAGGTCGTCCTTGTCGCGGATCGGCACGGTGGCCCGCACGGCCATCTTGCCGCCGCGATGCAACGCGAAAGCCGGGTCGAAGGAATCCAGGGGCTCCGCACCGCCCTCCTGGCCCTTGTCGCCCTTGTCGTTGTCCTGGCTGCTCGCGCTGCGAGGATTGACGATCTCCGCTGCCACTTCGTTTACCCCTTAGCTTTTCTTGTCGTGAGGGTTTGTCCGCTCCTGGTGAGGAGCGGGCGGGACCGCGCAAGGCCCTGACCGTTGGATGCGCGCGAGCGCCTGCGCGACGGGCGCGCCGCACACGCGCCCTGGAGCCCCGGATGAGGGGTGTAAAGAACCTTCTTACCCGACGGATGCCCCCGCCGACGAGTCCATTCGGAGCAGGCTCACATCGCGGGCCCGAAGATCACCCGCAGGTCACTCCGGGATCACGACGTGGTCATATGCCGGTGACATCCCTCATACCCGGACATCCGGACAAGGCCCCGTCAGACTCTTGACAAACCCGAAAAAGGAAGACCTAGAAAAAGGCAGGCTCACCGGAAGGCGTCCGCATTCCGAGATGCGCCGCAGATTTTCCTGCCGAAGCAATTGTTCACCGGAAGGGTTCGGTCGCGATGTACCGACCTGTCGGGGTTCGAGGTGGCACCCGTTATCCGATTTTGACATGGCGAGCCCCCTGAACGGCTCAGTCCGAATGGCAAGATGCCGTCATCACACGAGGTCGCGACACTCGAAGGTGTGTGCGCCAGTCGACCCCCGTGTGCTCCCGTCGGCCCACGGCACGGCACCCGCCGGGCCCGCTCGGCGGGCGCCCCGTCCCATCGGCACGTCCCACCCATCCGCCGGAGGAACCACCATGACCGCACGCTCCACCCGTCGTACGACCGCAGCGCACTCCCGGACAGCAGTGGTCGGTGCGATCGCGGTCGCAGGCGCCCTGCTGCTCACCGGGTGCGGTGACCAGACCAAGGGCAAGGACTCCGGCGGCACGGGCACGGCGGCGGACGCGGCTCCGCTCGCCGGCAAGCTGCCGCAGGCCATCCGCGACAAGGGCGTCATCAGGGTCGGTTCCGACATCGCCTACGCCCCGGTCGAGTTCAAGGACGACTCCGGCAAGGTCGTCGGCATCGACCCGGACCTCGCCGCGGCGCTGGGCAAGCAGCTCGGCGTGAAGTTCGAGTTCCAGAACGCCACCTTCGACACCCTCATCGGCGGACTCGCCTCCAAGCGCTACGACATCGCCATGTCGGCCATGACCGACACCAAGGAACGCCAGGAGGGCATCGACGCCAACACCGGCAAGAGCGTCGGCACGGGCGTCGACTTCGTCGACTACTTCACCGCGGGCGTCTCGCTCTACACCAACAAGGGTGACGACCAGGGCATCAAGACCTGGGACGACCTGTGCGGCAAGACCATGGCCGTGCAGCGCAACACCTTCTCCCACGACCTCGCCAAGGAGCAGGCGGAGAAGTGCGAGAAGGACGGCAAGAAGGCCCTGAAGATCGAGGACTTCGCGACCAACCCCGAGGCCGAGACCCGGATGCGCTCCAAGGGCGCCGACGTCGTCTCCGCCGACTTCCCGATCGCCGCGTACTCCGTGAAGAACTCCGGCGGCGGCAAGTACTTCCAGATCGTCGGCGACCAGGTCGAGGCGGGCCCGTACGGCATCGCCGTCGCCAAGGGCAACACCCAGCTGCGCGACGCGCTGCGGGCGGCCGTCCAGGCGGTCATCGACAACGGCGAGTACAAGAAGATCCTCGACAAGTGGGGTGTCGCGGACGGCGCGGTCACCGAGGCCAAGATCAACGGCGGTTCCTGACCCGCCCCGTTCGACCCGGCCCGAAAGGTTCCACCCGTGACTGTCGACGTCAGCAAGACGAACGGCTCCGACGCGACGCCCCCCGCCGGACCGGAGGCCATCAAGGCCGTTCCGGTCCGGCACCCGGGGCGGTACGTGTCCGCGGCCGTCGCACTCGCCCTCCTGGGCGCGGTCGTCTACGCCTTCGCCCAAGGCAAGATCAACTGGGACGCGATCCCCGACTACTTCTTCGACGACCGCATCCTCGACGGCGTCTGGAACACCCTGCTGCTCACGGTGCTGTCGATGGTGATCGGCATCGCCGGCGGCGTCCTGCTCGCCGTGATGCGCCTGTCGAAGAACCCGGTGACCTCGTCGGTCGCCTGGTTCTACATCTGGTTCTTCCGCGGTACGCCGGTCCTGGTCCAGCTCTTCGTCTGGTTCAACCTCGGCCTGGTGTTCGAGTACATCAACCTGGGTCCGATCTACAAGGACTATTGGTCGTCCTTCATGACGCCGCTGCTGACGGCGTTGCTCGGCCTGGGCCTCAACGAGGCCGCGTACATGGCCGAGATCTGCCGCGCCGGCCTGCTCTCGGTCGACGAGGGCCAGACGGAGGCCTCGCACGCGCTCGGCATGAGCCACGCGAAGACGCTGCGCCGGATCGTGATCCCGCAGGCGATGCGGGTGATCGTGCCGCCCACCGGCAACGAGGTCATCAACATGCTGAAGACCACCTCGCTGGTCTCGGCGGTGCAGTTCGCCGACCTCTTCAAGCAGGCCCAGGACATCGGCCAGAACGCCGGCTCGACGGTGGAGATGTACTTCCTCGCCGCCGTCTGGTACCTGATCATGACCTCGGTCCTGAGCACCGGGCAGTACTACGTCGAGCGGTACTACGCCCGCGGCTCCAGCCGCACCCTGCCGCCGACGCCGCTGCAGCGCTTCAAGGCCGCCGTTCTTCCCACCCGCCGCCCGAAGGGGGTCACGGCATGACGCAGTCCTCCCCCGCCATGGTCAAGGCCGAGGGCGTCCACAAGTCCTTCGGCCAGGTCGAGGTCCTCAAGGGCATCGACCTGGAGGTGAAGCCCGGTGAGGTGTTCTGCCTCATCGGCCCCTCCGGCTCCGGCAAGTCGACCTTCCTGCGGTGCATCAACCACCTGGAGAAGATCAACGCCGGCCGCCTGTACGTCGACGGCGAGCTGGTCGGCTACCGCCAGAAGGGCGACAAGCTCCACGAACTCAAGGACAGCGAGGTCGCCCTCAAGCGCCGGGACATCGGCATGGTCTTCCAGCGCTTCAACCTGTTCCCGCACATGACGGCCGTCGAGAACGTCATGGAGGCGCCGGTGCAGGTCAAGGGCGTGAGCAAGGCGCAGGCCAAGGAGCGCGCGATGCAGCTGCTGGAGCGCGTGGGCCTGGCCGACAAGGCCGGCAACTACCCCTCGCAGCTCTCCGGCGGCCAGCAGCAGCGCGTGGCGATCGCCCGGGCGCTGGCCATGGAGCCCAAGCTGATGCTGTTCGACGAGCCGACCTCGGCCCTGGACCCGGAGCTGGTCGGCGACGTCCTCGACGTCATGCGCGACCTGGCCGAGACCGGCATGACGATGGTCGTCGTCACCCACGAGATGGGTTTCGCCCGGGAGGTCGGCGACAGCCTGGTCTTCATGGACGGCGGCGTGGTCGTCGAGTCCGGCAACCCGCGCGACGTCCTGACCGACCCGCAGCACGAACGGACGAAGGCGTTCCTGTCCAAGGTGCTCTGACGGCACCGACGGGAAGGGGCGGTACGGCACGTCCGTACCGCCCCTTCCCGCGGCTCGGGCGCGAAGCGGCGGCTTCGGCCGCGGCGCCGTGCGTCCGCCTTCGGCGAAGGCGTGCGGAGCCGCCTTCGGCGAAAGCGGCTCCGCGTGGTACCGCCTGTCGCCGGTGGGCCCGGCGATGTGGCTCCGCGGCGCTCCGGGCGGGTCACTTGAGGGCGAGCAGCAGGGTGTCGGACGGGGAGCACCACACCGGCCGCACCTCGTCGAACCCCTTTTCGCGCAGTACGCGCGCGTGCCACGCGACGGACGGCATGTCACCGTCGGCGTGCTCGCCGTAGATCTCGAAGCGCCGTGCCGTCGGTTCGGCGAGGACCGGGTCCTCGGCCGCGAGCCGCCACCAGTCGGCCCAGTCCAGGGCGCCGTCCCGCTTGGCCCGTTCCATGCGCGCGTGCCGCCGGGCGCGCTCGGCCTCGTTGATGCGGGGCGTCGTCTCGTCGATCATGTGGTCCGCGTTCATGAAGACACCGCCGTCGCGGACCAGGTCCGCGACCCGGCCGTAGAGGGCGGCGAGGGGTTCCCGGTGAAGCCAGTGCAGAGCGGTCGCGGTCAGCACGGCGTCGTACGTGTCGTGCGGCAGCTTCGCCGTCCAGTCGGGGTCCTTGAGATCGGCGGTGACCAGCGTGACCCGTCGATCGCCCGCGAAGGTGCCCCGGGCGATGGCGAGCAGGGCCGGGTCGAGGTCGACGCCGGTGCTGGTGGCGTCCGGGAACCGCGCGAGCAGCCGGGCCGTGATGCTTCCCGTGCCGCACGCGAGGTCCAGCACGCGCGGGGCGGGGCCGACGAGTGCCTCGACCATGTCGAGCATGATCCGGAAGCGTTCCTCGCGGTCCGGCATGTACCACTCCTGCTGCCGGTCCCAGCTCTCCTGCCAGGCGTGCCAGTCGGCGGGGGCCGCGGTGGTGTCCGCGTCCGTCATCGAGCCTCCCTCACATAGGTCACGTAATACCCTGGAAGCGCGCTCGGCTGTTACCGGGCACAGGCGCGACCATAGAGCCCCTCCGTAAGGATTACAAGTGCAACTGGCCTATTACTCGGATTACGCCGTACGCCTCGTGAACACGGAGGAACCGGCCCGGGGCAAGGACTCCCTGACCTCGGTCGAGGCCGTCCGCGGGCTGTTCGGGGAGAACCGGTCGGCGGCCCGGCGCGCCACCGACGCCGACGTCACCCGCTTCCGGTCGGTCCGGGCACGGCTGCGCGCGGTCTTCGAGGCGGCGGACGGCGGCGACGAGACCCTCGCCGTTGACCTGCTGAACTCCCTGCTGCTGGAGTTCCCGGTGAGCCCGCAGATCTCCGGCCACGACTTTCGCGACGACGACGGCCGCCCCCTGTGGCACATGCACCTGGCGGACCACCCGTCGAACGCCACCGCCGGTTACGCCGCCATCGCCGCGATGGGCCTGGCCTTCCACCTGACGGAGTACGGCGTGGACCGCCTCGGCCTGTGCCGGGCGACCCCCTGCCGCAACGCCTACCTGGACACCTCCACCAACCGCTCCCGGCGCTACTGCTCCGACCGCTGCGCCACCCGCGCCAACGTGGCGGCCTACCGCGCCCGCAAACGCCTGGAGGCGGACCGGCTCGACAGCACGGGCCTGACGGCCGACAGCACCCAGCCGGCCAGCGCGAACGGGGAGCGCTGAGCGGGCTTGCGCGGCCGGAAGCGGAAGCGGACCCGGCCGAGGACCAGCTCCTCGGGGACGACCCCGTAGTCGGTGCTGTCCCCGCCCGCGTAGGCGTTGTCCCCGAGCACCCACCAGCCGCCCTCGCGCCGCTCGGCGGCCCTCTTGACGACGAGCAGGTCCTGCTGGAAGGGGTGCCGCAGCACGACCACGTCACCCGGCCTGACCCGGGCGCCCCAGTGCACCAGGAGCCGGTCCCCGTGGTGCAGCGTGGGCACCATCGACGGCCCCGTCACCTCGGCCGGCCCGAACGGCAGCGCTCCCCTCGGGCGTTCGGTCCCCTGCGACAGTTCCGGCATCACCCGGCACCTCCCCTGTCTTTCCTCCACCAGTCCCAGTCTCACCCCGGACTTTTGTCCTAAGCCCCCGGGGGCACCCGCGAAAACACGTCCCCCAGGGAGTAATGTCCCCCCTGAGAAGACGATCACGAGGAAGGATTGCTCCATGCTTTCCCGCCTGTTTGCCCCCAAGGTCACGGTCAGCGCGCACTGCGACCTGCCCTGCGGCGTGTACGACCCGGCCCAGGCCCGCATCGAGGCGGAGTCGGTGAAGGCCGTCCAGGAGAAGATGGCCGCCAACGACGACCCGCACTTCCAGACGCGCGCCGCGATCATCAAGGAGCAGCGCGCCGAGCTCGCCAAGCACCACGTCTCCGTGCTGTGGAGCGACTACTTCAAGGCTCCGCACTTCGAGAAGTACCCGGAGCTGCACCAGCTGGTCAACGACACCCTGAAGGCCCTGTCGGCCGCCAAGGCGTCGACCGACCCGGCCACCGGCCAGAAGGCGCTGGACTACATCGCCCAGATCGACAAGATCTTCTGGGAGACCAAGAAGGCCTGACCCGGGGATCTGCCTCCGCGACCCGCGATCGGTGCACCATCGCAGGTCGGAGCAGTGAACCGAACGGCCCGGCCGCTTCCCGCGGCCGGGCCGTTCCGGCGTTTCGAGCCCCGCCGGGGCACCAGCGGGCCGGCCGGCGCGGCTCGCGCCACACCGGCCGCACACGGGGGCCGTCCGGCAGGTCGAGGACCCGGCCGGCTCCTCTCGCGCATGGCCGTCGAGGACCGGCGGGTGGGCGTGGCGGGGCCGCCGCGGTGCGGCCGGGAGGCAGGGGGCGGGCCCCGCACTTCGTGGGGCGGTGCGGGACCCGCCGGACCGGAGCCCTGGGCGGTGCGACCGTACGCCGGTCAGGTGCCGTACGGTCCTGGCAGGGCTCCGGGGCCTGGGGCCGGGCGCTCAGGTACTGCGCCGGGTGACGAACTCGGCGAGCGCGAGCAGTCCGCCCGCCGCCTCCGGGTCGGGCACCGCACGGGCCAGTTCCTGCATCGCGCGGGCCATCCGGTCGGACGCCTGGGCCTGCGCCCAGTCGCGCCCGCCCGCCCGTTCCACGGCCAGCGCGGTCCGCTCCAGGTACTTCTCCCCTCCGGCGCCGCCGGCTTCGTAGAGCTCCGCCAGTTCGGCGGCGGCCGGGGTGCCGGAGGTGAGCGCGGCGACCACCGGCAGGGACTTCTTGCGGGCGGCGAGATCCGCTCCGGCCGGCTTGCCGGTGCGGTGCGGGTCGCCCCATATGCCGATGACGTCGTCGATGAGCTGGAAGGCCAGCCCGGCCTCGCGGCCGAACGCGTCCAGCGCGTCGACGTCCCGGGCCTCGGCGCCCGCGTACAGCGCGCCGAGGGCGCAGGCGCAGCCCAACAGCGCGCCGGTCTTGGCCTCGGCCATGGCGAGCACCTCGTCGAGGGTGACCTCACCCGGTGCGCGCCGTTCCATGGCCGTGTCCGCGTGCTGCCCGGCGCACAGCTCCAGGACGCACTGCGCGAGCCGGGCGGCCGCCGCCGCGGAGGCCGGATGCGGGTCCTGGGCGAGCAGCCGCAGGGCCAGCGCCTGCAGGGCGTCCCCCGCGAGAATCGCGTCGGCGTCACCGAACACGGTCCAGGCGGTGGGCCGGTGGCGGCGGGTGGCGTCGCGGTCCATCACGTCGTCGTGGAGCAGGGTGAAGTTGTGGATCAGCTCCACCGCCGCGGCCGCCCGTACGGCCGCCGACCGGGCCGCGGGCCCGCCGAGCGCGGCGGCCGCGGCGAGGACGAGCGCGGGGCGGATCGCCTTGCCCGCGTTGTCCGTCGCCGGGGTGCCGTCCGCGTGCTCCCAGCCGAAGTGGTACAGGGCGACCCGGCGCATCGACTCCGGCAGCGTCACGATCGCCGCCCGCAGTTCGGGATCGACCACCTCCCGGGCGCGGCGCAGCAGCGTCTCCGCCTCGTACTCGTCGAGGGGCCCCTCCCCGTCGTCCCGGTCCCTCCCGGCGGGCCGGTGGCCGGCCCGCGCGCCGGCGGGGCGGCGCGCGTCGGTGGTGCGTTGCTTCGTCTCCGTCATGGGTTCACCCATGGGCCCCCTTCGGCAGTGAGCGGACCGCGGCGCTCCTGCGGCCCGTGCGCACGTACGGCGAAGACCTACCCGCACCGGAGGGCGGGGACACGGCGTACGGGAGGGAATCGATCACTGCCAGCGGCCGATCTCGACGTTCTCCAGCACGCCGAGCGCGTCCGGGACCAGCACCGCGGCCGAGTAGTAGGCCGTCACCAGGTACTTGATGATGGCCTGTTCGTTGATGCCCATGAAGCGCACCGACAGACTCGGCTCGATCTCGTCGGGGATGCCGGTGGCCCGCAGGCCGATGACGCCCTGGTCCTCCTCGCCGGTACGCATCGCGATGATCGACGACGTACGGGCCTCGGTGACCGGGATCTTGTTGCACGGGTAGATCGGCACACCGCGCCAGGTGGGGATGCGGTTGCCGCCGACGTCGATCGTCTCCGGCACGAGACCGCGCTTGTTCAGCTCGCGGCCGAACGCGGCGATCGCGCGCGGGTGGGCGAGGAACAGCTTGGTGCCGCGCCGCCTGCTGAGCAGCTCGTCCATGTCGTCCGGGCCCGGCACGCCGTCGTGCGGCTGGATCCGCTGGTCGTACTCGCAGTTGTGGAGCAGGCCGAACTCGTGGTTGTTGACGAGTTCGTGCTCCTGCCGTTCCTTCAGGGCCTCCACGGTGAGCCGGAGCTGCTGCTCGGTCTGGTTCATCGGCTGGTTGTAGAGGTCGGCCACGCGCGTGTGGATGCGCAGGACCGTCTGGGCGACGCTGAGTTCGTACTCGCGGGGCCGGGCCTCGTAGTCGACGAAGGTGTGCGGGATGTCCGGCTCGCCGGTGTGGCCGGCGGCGAGGTCGATCTCCTTCTCGCCGTACTTGTTGGTGCGCTGCCGCGGGATCGAGCGCCGCTGCCGCAGGTGCTCGGCCAGGGAGTCGGCCCGCTCCGCGGCCCGCTCCACCTCCTGCCGGGGCAGTACCAGGACCGTGCAGGCGGTCACCGCGCGGGCGGTGTACTCCCAGATGGCGTCCGCGTCGAGCAGCGCCTGGTCGCCGAAGTAGGCGCCGTCGGCGAGGATGCCGAGGGACTCGTCCTCCCCGTACGGGCCGGTGCCGACCTTCTCGACCCTGCCGTGCGCCAGCAGGTACACGGCGTCGGCCTGGCTGCCGAAGGAGGCGATCACGTCACCCGGTGCGAACTCCCGCTGCTCGCAGCGCTGGGCGAGGGTGTAGAGCACCTCCTCGTCCTCGTAGGACCGCAGCGCCGGCAGCTCGCCCAGTTCCGCGGGGACGACCTCGACGCGGTTTCCGGTCTTCACGAACGTCACGCGGCCGTCGCCCACCGCGAAGGACAACCGGCGGTTCACCCGGTACGTCCCGCCCTTCACGTCGACCCAGGGCAGCATGCGTAGCAACCAGCGCGAGCTGATCTCCTGCATCTGGGGCGCGGACTTGGTCGTGGTGGCCAGGTTCCGCGCGGCCGCCGTACCGAGGCTCTGCTGCGGCCTGGCCTGCTCGGTGCGGACCTCATCGCCTACCGACATAAGGAATTGCCCTCCCGGTCATGCCCGGCGCGCGTCCGCGCCCGGACATCGATCTGCAGGGCCCAAGCCTTCATGACGTTCCGCGATCGTGCTATTACCCGAAAGAGCGGGAATGGATCACTGTCCGTGAGGGCAGGCACAGGGGTCCGCCCGGCCACCGCGCCCGCCGACCGCCGGTGAGCGGGGTTTCGCACTGTCCGGATCGGCTCGCACACGAACACGAACGATGCGAACAGGTAGTAACGATCGCTCACTTTCGGTATAGGCACCGGTACGAGCGGGCCGCGCCGGGCGGCCGTCGCCCCGGACGAAGGAGCCGGACCATGGCGAAACCCATGTCCGCGAGCAGTTTCCTGAAGGCGCTGAGAGCCGAGGGCCTCACCGTCGTCGAAGTCGGCGACTGGCGGCACCACAACCGCAATCACAAGGGACCGTGGGGCCCCGTCCACGGCGTCATGATCCACCACACCGTGACCAGGGGCAGCGCGCGCACCGTCGAGATCTGCCGCAAGGGCTACGAGGGCCTCCCCGGGCCGCTGTGCCACGGCGTGATCACCAAGGACGGCAGAGTGCACCTCGTGGGCTACGGCCGCGCCAACCACGCCGGGTTCGGCGACGACGAGGTGCTGCGCGCGGTGATCGCGGAGAAGGGGCTGCCGCCGGACAACGAGGCCAACACCGACGGCAACCGGCACTTCTACGGCTTCGAGTGCGAGAACCTCGGCGACGGCGAGGACCCCTGGCCCGCCGTCCAACTGGAGGCCGTCGAGAGGGCCGCCGCGGCGGTCTGCCGCCACCACGGGTGGAACGAGCGGTCCGTCATCGGGCACCTGGAGTGGCAGCCGGGCAAGGTGGACCCGCGCGGTTTCACGATGGCGTCGATGCGGGGGCGGATCCGGGACCGGCTGAAGTGAGCGGATGACCGACAATGGTGCCGTGACCGGCCCGGACGCCCTCCATCCCCGCCTCCCTTCCCCCTTGCGGGAGGTGACGGACGACCGCTTCGCCCGGCACGGCGTCCGCCTGCTGCTCAAGCGCGACGACCTGATCCATCCGGAGCTGGTCGGCAACAAGTGGCGCAAACTCGTCCCCAACCTCGCGGCGGCGGCCGGCCGGCCGATCGTCACCTTCGGCGGTGCCTACTCCAACCATCTGCGCGCCACCGCCGCCGCGGGCCGCCTCCTCGGCGTGCCCACCATCGGCGTGGTCCGCGGCCAGGAACTGGCCCACCGGCCGCTCAACCCGTCCCTGGCGCGCTGCGCGGCCGACGGCATGCGGCTGCACTTCGTCGACCGGGCGGCCTACCGCCGCAAGACCGAGCCCGCGACGCTGGCGGGGATCCTGCGCGCGTGCGGCGCCGAGGACGCCCACGTCGTTCCCGAGGGCGGCAGCAACGCCGCCGCGGTGCGCGGCTGCCGGGCGCTCGGGGAAGAGCTGCGGGACCTGGCCGACGTCGTCGCCGTGGCGTGCGGCACCGGGGGCACGCTGGCCGGACTGGCCGCCGGCCTCTCCCCCGGCCGGCGGGCGCTCGGCGTACCCGTCCTCAAGGGCGGCTTCCTGGCCGGTGACGTACGCCGGTTCCAGGAGCGTGCGTTCGGCGGCCCGCGCGGCCACTGGTGGTTGGAGGAGCGCTTCCATTTCGGCGGCTACGCGCGCGTGCCGCCCGAGCTCGACGCCTTCGCGGCGGACTTCGAGCAGCGCCACGGCCTGCCCGTGGAGCGCCTCTACGTGGCCAAGATGCTGTACGCCCTGACCGCGCTGGCCGAGGAGGGCGCCTTCGCGCGCGGGAGCACGGTCGCGGCGGTCGTCACCGGCCGCCCCTTCCCCGATCCGGGTGCGTGATCCTCCCCGGCCCCGTTCACGGGGCGGTCTCCCGGTACGCCGCCGCCTCCTCCAGGTCCAGCCGGCGCAGCAGCGTCCGGAGCATCTCGTCGTCGATGTGGCGGCCGTCGCGCAGCCTGACGAACACCTCGCGCTCGGCTCCGATCATCTCCCGGGACAGCCGCCGGTAGGTGTCGTCGACGCTCTCGCCGGTGACCGGGTTGGACCGGCCGAGCCGCTCCCACACGGCGTTGCGGCGGCGTTCCAGGACCGCGCGCAGACGGTCGGCGAGCGGCCCCGGGAGCGCGTTGCGCTCGTCCGACAGCAGTTCGTCCAGGCGCTGCTCGGCGGCCCGTGAGGCCTGCGCCTGGGCGTTGGCCTCCACGAGCGTCTCGGCCCGCACGTCCCGTCCGGGGAACCGCAGCAGGCGGATCAGCGGTGGCAGTGTCACGCCCTGCACGACCAGCGTGCCGATGACCGTGGTGAAGGTCAGGAACAGGATGAGGTCGCGCCCGGGGAAGGGCTCGCCGCCGTGCACGGTGTGGGGGACGGAGAAGGCGATCGCGAGCGAGACCACGCCGCGCATGCCCGCCCAGCCGATGACGAACGGCACCTTCCAGGTGGGCTCCTCCTCACGCGCGCGAACGCGCGCCGACAGCATCCGGGGCAGGAAGGTCGCCGGGTACACCCACGCGAACCGGGCCGCGACGACGACCAGGAAGAGGGCGATCGCGTACCGGGCGGCGTCCGCGCCCGCGTACTCGCCCAGGCCGTCGAGGACCACGGGCAGCTGCAGTCCGATCAGCGCGAACACGGACGACTCCAGGACGAACGCCACCATCTTCCACACCGCGTCCTCCTGGAGACGGGTGGCGAAATCGACCTCTCCCGCGCGATGGCCGAGGTGGAGCGCGACGACGACCACCGCCAGGACGCCGGAGGCGTGCACCTGCTCGGCCGCAGCGTAGGCGGCGAACGGGATCAGCAGGGAGAGCGTGTTCTGCAGCAGCGCCTCCCGCACACGGGTGCGCAGCCACTGGATCGGCACCATCAGCACCAGCCCGACGCCGATGCCGCCGGCCGCGGCGAGCAGGAACTCCCCGATGCCGCCCGCCCAGGTGGCACCCTCGCCGACCGCCGCCGCCAGCGCCACCTTGTAGGCGGTGATCGCGGTGGCGTCGTTCACCAGGGACTCGCCCTGGAGGATCGTCGTGACCCGGGACGGCAGCCCCACCCGGCGCGCGACCGCCGTGGCCGCGACGGCGTCCGGCGGCGCCACCACCGCGCCGAGCACCAGTGCCGCGGTCAGCGGCAGGTCCGGCACGATCAGGTAGGCGGCCCAGCCGACGGCGAAGGTGGCGAAGAGGACGTACCCGACCGACAGCAGCGCCACCGGCCGCAGCTGCGCGCGCAGGTCCAGGTAGGAACTGTCGCCGGCCGCCGTGTACAGCAGCGGGGGCAGCAGCAGCGGCAGGACGACGTGCGGGTCGAGGGTGTAGGTGGGCACACCGGGCAGGTACGACACCGCCAGTCCGGCGGCGACCAGCAGCAGCGGCCCCGGTACCGGGGTGCGCCGGGCCGCCGCGGCGACCGCCGCGCTTCCCGCCACCAGCAACAGCAGCGGCATCACGTCCATGCGCCCTCGCCCGCCTCTTCTCCCGCGCGGTCGCCCGCACACCCGTCGTAATCTGGCACTCATGAAACAGTGCACGCACGCCGACGCGCTGCCGCACCCGGCACCCGAGCCGCTGAGCGGGACCTGCCCCGAATGCCTGGCCGAGGGCACGGACCCGGTGCAGTTGCGGCTCTGCCTCACCTGCGGTCACGTCGGCTGCTGCGACTCCTCGCCCGGGCGGCACGCGACGGAGCACCACAAGGCGACCGGCCATCCGGTGATGCGGACCTTCGAACCCGGGGAGGACTGGCGCTGGTGCTTCGTCGATCACGTCCTCGTGTGACCCCGGCCCGGGACGGTTCGACCGCCTGACGTCCGGGTACGTCAATCCGGCGCGCGCTCCGCCGATTTGGGCCCGCCCAACCCCTAGCCACTGTGCGTATTCACGTGTTTACTATGAGTGACAGCGAGGGGTTGGGGTCTCGGGGACAGGAATGTTCGGAGCGCGATAACGTCACCGCTGAACCACGTATCGCGTTACCCCGGGGGGCGACCCTCGGCCCTGAAACACTTGTACCACCTTGGAGGTGAGGGTGTCCCAGATCGCAGGCGAGCCCGTGTCCCAGGACTTCGTCGAAGTCCGGCTGCCGGCCGCGGGTGCCTACCTGTCGGTGCTGCGGACGGCCACGGCCGGTCTCGCGGCCCGTTTGGACTTCACCCTCGACGAGATCGAGGACCTGCGCATCGCGGTGGACGAAGCCTGCGCGATCCTGCTCCAGCAGGCCGTGCCCGGATCGGTGCTCAGCTGCGTCTTCCGTCTCGTCGACGACTCGCTCGAGGTCACCGTCTCGGCGCCGACCACCGACGGTCACGCCCCCTCGCGGGACACCTTCGCCTGGACCGTCCTGTCCGCTCTCGCGGGCAAGGTCTCCTCCGCCGTGGACGAGGACAAAACCGTTTCGATCAGCCTCTACAAACAGCGCGGCGCGGGACCCGGGCCGGCGTGAGGAACGGGGACGGGCCGGTGCGGGACGAAGAGCGCGGCACACGGGAGCTGCCGGCCGAGGGCGCACGTTCTCCGAACGAGGCCCCGCGCACGGCGGACGGCATCGACGGCATTCCCGAGCAGGCCCGGCCGCACCCGGAGGACGCCCCCGTGGGGGCCGGCCTCCCGACGGACGGGCAGCGGGCCGGGGGCGAGGACGGTGCCGTGCGGAGCGCGCCCGCGGACGGGCGGGCCGGGGGCACCCCCGTCCGGCCGGTCCGGGCTCGGGCGCGGGCTCGGGAAAGGGCGACGGGCGGGACGATGAGCGAGCACGAGCGACACTCCGAGGACGAGGCGCCGGCCGCGCGCGGCGCCCAGGGCACGCACGATCCGCAGGACCGCAGCGGGGCGCGCGCCCTGTTCACCGAATTGCGCGCGCTGGAGAAGGACAGCGCCGAGTACGCGGAGCTGCGCAACCGGCTGGTCCGCATGCACCTGCCGCTCGTCGAGCACCTCGCGCGCCGCTTCCGCAACCGCGGCGAGCCGCTGGACGACCTGACCCAGGTCGCCACCATCGGTCTGATCAAGTCCGTCGACCGCTTCGACCCGGACCGCGGGGTGGAGTTCTCGACGTACGCGACCCCGACGGTGGTCGGCGAGATCAAGCGGCACTTCCGCGACAAGGGCTGGGCGGTGCGGGTGCCGCGCCGGCTGCAGGAGCTGCGCCTGTCCCTGACGACGGCGACGGCCGAGCTCTCCCAGCTGCACGGCCGCTCCCCCACGGTCCACGAGCTCGCCGAGAAGCTGTCGATCTCGGAGGAGGAGGTCCTGGAGGGCCTGGAGTCCGCGAACGCGTACTCCACGCTGTCGCTGGACGTGCCCGACACCGACGACGAGTCCCCGGCGGTCGCGGACACCCTCGGCGCCGAGGACGAGGCGCTGGAGGGCGTGGAGTACCGGGAGTCGCTCAAGCCGCTGCTGGAGGACCTGCCGCCGCGCGAGAAGCGGATCCTGCTGCTGCGCTTCTTCGGCAACATGACCCAGTCGCAGATCGCGCAGGAGGTCGGCATCTCCCAGATGCACGTCTCCCGGCTGCTGGCGCGCACGCTGGCGCAGCTGCGGGAGAAGCTCCTCGTCGAGGAGTAGCGGGAGACGTCCGCAAGCGGCCGGCGAGGAGGCCGGGAGCGGCCCGGGGGTGGGACCCGGCTCCCCGGTGGGTCACTTCGGCGCGTCGCCGGGCCCCCGGATCCCGAGGGCCCGGGTCGTCTCGGGGTTCACGATCAGGACGAGCGCCGCCAGGGCCACCACCGCGAGCGCGATTCCCGCCGGGATGGCGATGCTGTCGGCCTGCAGCAGGTTGTAGGCCACGGGCAGCGCCATGATCTGCGTGATGACGGCGGGGCCCCGGCTCCAGCCGCGCCGGCCGAGCAGTCCGCGGGCGGCGAGCAACGGCAGCAGGGCGAGGACGATCAGGGTGACACCGCCGGTGACGGCCGAGGTCCGGTCGTCGGGGTGTCCCGTGAGCCCCGCCACCAGCATCCAGGCGCCGCCGACGACGAGTGCCAGCCCCTCCAGGGCGTTGAGCCCGGCCGCGGCGGTCAGCCGTCCCGGGCGGGCATCCGCCTCCGCGGCGGACTCGGCGGCTTCGGGGGCGGGAGTCTGCTCACTGCTCACCCCTGAAGGGTAGCCCGCACGGTGCGGACGCCCGCGTACAGGCCCGCGGGGGCGCTCCCCGGCCGCCTGCCGATCCCCTTCCGATCGCCACCTCGGTCTGGGCCCGGTACCGCCCGGTAGGTACCCTGCAACCCATGCGTGCTCTTCTCGTGGTCAATCCGGCGGCTACCACCACGAGTGCGCGTACGCGCGACGTATTGATCCACGCGCTCGCCAGTGAGGTGAAGCTGGAGGCCGTCACCACGGAGTACCGCGGCCACGCCCGCGACCTCGGCCGGCAGGCGGCCGAGAGCGAGGACATCGACCTGGTGGTGGCCCTCGGCGGCGACGGCACGGTCAACGAGGTCGTCAACGGGCTGCTGCACGCCGGGCCCGACCCGGAACGCCTGCCCGGCCTCGCCGTGGTCCCCGGCGGCTCCACCAACGTCTTCGCCCGCGCCCTCGGCCTGCCCAACCACGCAGTGGAGGCCACCGGCGCCCTGCTGGACGCACTGCGCCAGGGCGGCGAGCGCACCGTCGGACTGGGCCTGGCCTCCGGCACGCCGGGTTCGGAGGACGAGGCGGTGCCGGCCCGCTGGTTCACCTTCAACGCCGGCCTGGGGTTCGACGCCGGCGTGGTCGGCCGGGTCGAGCAGCACCGCGAACGCGGCAAGAAGTCGACGCACGCGCTGTACGTACGGCAGGTGGTGCGCCAGCTCCTCGGGGACCCGCACCGCCGCAGCGGGACGATCAGCCTGGAGCGGGCCGGTGAGGAACCGGTCACCGATCTGGTGCTGTCCATAGTCTCGAACACCTCGCCGTGGACGTTTCTCGGCAATCGCCCGATCTACGCGTCACCTAAGGCCTCGTTCGATACCGGGCTCGACGTCTTCGGTCTCAGCCGCCTGTCCACGGCCGCGGTTGCCCGGTATGGCACCCAGTTGCTCACTTCGTCCCCCGAGCGCGGACCCCACGGCAGGCACGCCGTCTCGCTGCACGATCTGACCGAGTTCACCTTGCAATCGAAGGTGCCGCTGCCCCTTCAGATGGACGGTGACCATCTGGGGCTGCGGACGAGCGTGACGTTCACAGGCGTACGCCGTGCACTGCGTGTGATTGTGTGAGCAGAAGGGGCGAAAGTCCTTTCAGTCGAACGTTTAGGCCAGGATCCACCCCATGGAAGTACGGCTGTGACCTAGTCGACACCGAAGAATCAAAAAAAACTTTCCGGAAGGGGTTGTATCCGCCGCTGAGGTTTGCGAGTCTCTAGAAGGCGATCGGGACGGCCCGCAACACCGGCCTCTACAGATCGCCAGAACCCCTCTTCAAACCAAGGACCCATGCCGGGGAACCGGTGGTAGGCCCTTCACTTGTTGAGGGATTCGTGAAAGCGTTCACATTCACAAGCAACCTGCACGTAATACCAAGGAGAGGTAGCAGCCATGGACTGGCGTCACCGCGCCGTTTGCCGCGAGGAAGACCCCGAGCTCTTCTTCCCCATCGGCAACACCGGTCCTGCGCTGCTGCAGATCGAGGAAGCCAAGGCCGTCTGCCGTCGCTGCCCGGTGATCGAGCAGTGTCTGCAGTGGGCGCTCGAGTCCGGCCAGGACTCCGGCGTCTGGGGTGGTCTCAGCGAGGACGAGCGCCGCGCGATGAAGCGCCGCGCCGCCCGCAACCGGGCCCGTCAGGCCTCCGCCTGACCGGCCACCCCCTGCTGACAGCCTGAGCTTGGCGGCGCGTACAGCGCGTACGCAACCCCCGCCCCCGAGCCGCAGCGCGCAGTACCCCCCGATGCTCCCCCGCTTCTCGACTCCGCTCGAACCGGGGGGACCGCCATCGCACGAGCACTGGCCCCGGACCGCCCCTGGTGGTCCGGGGCTTTTTGCCGCCCGTCCTCCCGCGTCACGACTCCCCCACATCCCAGGGGAGCCGGGCGGGGCGCCGCCTTCGGCGGCAACCCGCTACTTCTGTACCCGGACCGGGATGTCCAGGATCACCCGCGTGCCGCGCTCGGGAGCCGGGACCATGTCGAAGGTGCCGCCGAGCTCGCCCTCCACCAGGGTGCGGACGATCTGCAGCCCGAGGTTGCCGGAGCGGTGCGGGTCGAAGCCCTCCGGCAGGCCCACGCCGTCGTCCTGGACGGTGACCAGCAGGCGGGCCTCCTTCACCGTACCGCCACGGACCGCGGAGACCTCGACCGTCCCGGTGTCGCCCTCGCGGAACCCGTGCTCCAGGGCGTTCTGGAGGATCTCGGTCAGCACCATCGACAGCGGCGTGGCGACCTCGGCGTCCAGGATGCCGAAGCGGCCGGTGCGCCGGCCGGTGACCTTGCCCGGGGAGATCTCGGCGACCATCGCCAGCACGCGGTCGGCGATGTCGTCGAACTCCACGCGCTCGTCGAGGTTCTGCGACAGCGTCTCGTGCACGATCGCGATGGAGCCGACCCGGCGCACGGCCTCTTCGAGGGCCTCGCGTCCGCGGTCGGACCCTATGCGCCGGGCCTGGAGGCGGAGTAGGGCGGCCACCGTCTGGAGGTTGTTCTTCACCCGGTGGTGGATCTCCCGGATGGTGGCGTCCTTTGTGATCAATTCGCGTTCGCGGCGGCGCAGTTCGGTCACATCGCGCAGCAGCACCAGCGAACCGATGCGCGTGCCCTTGGGCTTGAGCGGGATCGCGCGGAACTGGATCACGCCGTCGTGGGCCTCGATCTCGAACTCGCGCGGCGCCCAGCCGCTGGCGACCTTGGCGAGCGCCTCGTCCACCGGGCCGCGGGACGGGGCGAGTTCGGCGGTGGTCCTGCCGAGGTGGTGGCCGACCAGGTCGGCGGCGAGGCCGAGGCGGTGGTAGGCGGACAGGGCGTTCGGGGAGGCGTACTGGACGATGCCGTCCGCGTCCAGCCGGATCAGGCCGTCGCCGACCCGGGGCGAGGCGTCCATGTCGACCTGCTGGTTCTCGAACGGGAAGGCGCCGGCCGCGATCATCTGCGCGAGGTCGGAGGCGCTTTGGAGGTACGTGAGCTCCAGCCGGCTCGGGGTGCGCACGGTGAGCAGGTTGGTGTTGCGCGCGATGACGCCGAGGACGCGGCCCTGACGCCGCACGGGAATCGACTCGACGCGGACCGGGACCTCCTCGCGCCATTCCGGGTCGCCCTCGCGGACGATCCGCCCCTCGTCGAGGGCGACGTCCAGCATGGGGCGCCGCCCGCGCGGGACGAGATGGCCGACCATGTCGTCCTGGTACGAGGTCGGGCCGGTGTTGGGGCGCATCTGCGCGACCGAGACGTACCGGGTGCCGTCGCTGGTGGGGACCCACAGGACCAGATCGGCGAAGGAGAGGTCGGAGAGGAGCTGCCACTCCGATACCAGCAGGTGCAGCCACTCGAGATCGGAGGCGTCGAGAGCGGTGTGCTGGCGTACGAGTTCGTTCATGGAGGGCACGTGTGTGAGCGTACCCGCACGTTTGGGCATCGCCCGAAACCGGCCGCCGCGGGCCCGGACGCACCCGCGGGCCGCGGCGCCTGGGAGGGACCCTCAACCCTCCCGGCACCGCAGCCCGGAGCAACATCGGCCGTGGGTGTGCGGTCCCGGTCGGCCGAAGGGTGAGGACCCGGGGCAGTCAGGGCAGAGAGCTCCGGTTCCTCGGTCCGCCCCCCTGTGCGGGGAGGGCGGAAGTCCGGTGTCCGCCTCGTGCGAGGCGACGCGGTCGCCATTGTGGACTAGACCACTGTCCATGTCCATGCGGCGGACGGTGTTCGCCACGCTCGCCCATCGGCGCCCGGACGTCCGAGCACCGGGATGAAGCCTAACTCCGTCGGCTCACGTGCGGGGCCAGACGGCCATGGCGATTTCGGCGAGCGCCTCCAGTTCCTCGCGGGTCGCGCCGTCGCGGGCCTGCTGGGACATGCCCTGGATCATCGCGCCGACGTGCCGGGCGAGGGCGGCGGCATCGGTGTCCGGCGGCAGCCGCCCGGCGTCGACGTCGGCCCGGATGCGGCTCTCGAACGCGGCGATGTTCGCGTTGCGCCGGCGGCGCAGGGACTCCTCGACCCCCGGCGTGGAGCAGTTGGCCGCGGCGTGGATCACCATGCAGCCGTGCGGGCGGCCGGGGGCCGTGTACTGGGCGGCGGCCTCGCGCAGGACGCGCTCCACGGCCGCGCGGGCGGTGGGCTCCTCGGCCAGGGCGCGGTCGCCGAAGGAGCCGTACCGCTCGCCGTAGACCCGCACGGCTTCCTCGAACAGGGACCTCTTGTCGCCGAAGGCCGCGTAGAGGCTCGGCGCGCCGATGTCCATCGCGCCGGTCAGGTCGGAGACGGACGTGGCCTCGTAGCCGCGTTCCCAGAAGGCCATCAGCGCCTTCTCCAGGGCCGTGGCGCGGTCGAAGGAGCGGGGGCGGCCGCGGGGGCGGGGCGCGCGCTCCGCCTCCGGCGCGGTCCGCTTCGTCCCCGTCCCGGCCCGCCCGGCGCCCGGGCCGCCTTCCCGTCGTTCGCTGCTCACCATGGGATGCATTTTATAGCGGGCACTAGATAAATGTCGGTGGGCCGCTGTACGGTCTTTCTGTAGCGACCACTAGATAAATGAGGAGGGGCGCCGCTATGGGCATGCTCACGGGCAGGACGGCTCTCGTCACGGGGGCGAGCAGGGGGATCGGGCGCGGGATCGCCGAGCGGCTGGGGCGTGACGGCGCACGGGTCGCGGTGCACTACGGCAGCAACGAGGGGGCGGCGAAGGAGACGGTCGCCGCCATCGAGGCGGCGGGCGGCTCGGCGTTCGCGATCGGGGTGGAACTGGGGGTTCCCGGGGACGCCGAGGCGTTGTGGGAGGAGTTCGACCGGCACGCGGACGGACTGGACATCCTGGTGAACAACGCCGGGATCGGCAACGCGCGGCCGATCGGGGAGATAACGGAGGAGGAGTTCGACCGGGTCTTCGCGGTGAACGTGAAGGCGCCGTTCTTCATCCTCAAGCACGGCCTGACGCGGCTGCGGGACGGCGGCCGGGTCGTCAACATCTCGTCGGGGCTCGCCCGCACGGCGGTGATGCCGGACAACATGGCGTACGCGATGACGAAGGGCGCGCTGGACGTGTTCTCCCGGGACCTGTCCAAGATCCTGGGGTCGCGGAGGATCACGGTGAACTCGCTGGCGCCCGGGATCATCGAGACGGACAACACGGCCGAGCTGCTGCACGGGAGTCCCGACGGCTGGGCGAAGGCGGCGGCGATCGCCGCGCTGGGCGGGGTGGGCAGCCCGGCCGACGTCGCCGACGTGGTGGCGTTCCTGGTGTCGGACGGTGGCAGGTGGATGACGGGGGGCTGGGTGGACGTGACGGGGGGTTCGCTGACGTAGGCGGTGCGGGGCGGCCGGAGGGGGCCGCCGGCGTCAGTGCGTCTCGGTCACCTTCGCCAGGGCGCGGGGGGCGTCCGGGTCCTGGCCGCGGGCGATGGCGATCTCGTGGGCCAGGAGCTGGAGGGGGATGATCTCCAGGACGACCTGGAGTTCCTCGGGGACCCCCTCGGTGGGCAGGACGAACCCGGCCGACGCCTTCTCGACGTGGTGCCGGGGGCCGACCACCATCAGGTCGGCGCCCCGGCCGCGCAGACGGTCGAGGACGGGCCGGAGGGCCTCGCCGCCCTTGCCGTCGGTGACGACCGCGATCACCGGCGACACGTTGTCGACCATGGCGAGCGGGCCGTGGAGCAGATCCGCTCCCGAGTAGGACAGGGCAGGGATGTAGCTGGTCTCCATCAGCTTCAGGGCGGCTTCCTTGGCGGTGGGGTAACCGTAGCCGCGGGAGGTGATCACCATCCGCTCCGCGAAGCGGTAGCGGGCGGCGAGGGCGCGGACCTCGTCGTGCCGGCCGAGGAGCTGTGCGGCGAGGTCGGGCAGGACCCGCGCGGGGGCCCCGTCGCCGCCGCGCAGGCCCTCGGCGAAGAGGTAGAGCGCGAGGAGGGAGGCGGTGTAGGTCTTGGTCGCGGGGAGGGCCTTCTCCGGTCCGGCCATGATGTCGACGTGGTACTCGGAGACACCGGCCAGGGGGGAGTCGGGGTTGTTGGTGACCGCCAGCGTGATCGCGCCCGCCTCGCGCGCGGCGCGGGTGGAGGCCACCAGGTCCGGGGAGCCGCCCGACTGGCTGACGGTGACGGCGAGGACGTCGGTGAGGTCGGGGCGGGCGCCGTAGGCCGTGATGGTCGACATGGAGGTCAGGCCGCAGGGCAGGCCGAGGCGGATCTCCAGCAGGTACTTGGCGTACAGGGCGGCGTTGTCGGAGGTGCCGCGGGCGGTCAGCAGCACGAAGCGGGGGGAGCGGGCGGCGATCTCCCCGGCCACCCGGCGGACGGCGGGGGCGCCCTCGGCGAGGATCCGGCGCAGGACGGCGGGTTGCTCGGCCATCTCCCGGGCCATGATCCGGCCGGGGAGCTCGCGGTGGTCGTCCGGCGCGGTGGCGGTCATGCGGTTCCTCCCGGGGCGCGGGGACGCGGTGCCTGTGCCGTCCATTGCACCCCCTTCGCGCCGGGAACGCCCGCGCTGGGCGGCGACCGGGCGGCCGGACGGGCGGCGTCCCGGGAGGAGGGCTCCCGGTGGGTCCGGGAGCCCTGGGAGGAGGCACCCCGCTCTGTTAGATTGGTCTAAACCACATAGCCCTTCGAGTGTTCTCGAGTCCCCCTTTTCGAAACGGCAGGCCAGCGTGGAAGTTGTCATCGTTCCCGACGCCAGGGCGGGCGGCGAGCTCGTCGCCGAGGCCATGGCGCAGCTGCTCCGGCGCAAGCCCGACGCCCTGCTCGGGGTCGCCACCGGTTCGACGCCGTTGCCCGTGTACGAGGCGCTCGCGGCCCGGGTGCGCTCGGGCGCCGTGGACACCTCGCGCGCCCGGATCGCCCAGCTCGACGAGTACGTGGGGCTGCCCGCGGAGCATCCGGAGTCCTACCGCTCGGTGCTGCGGCGGGAGGTGCTGGAGCCGCTCGGGATCGGCATGGACGCGTTCCTGGGCCCCGACGGGACGGCCGAGGACGTGCAAGGGGCCTGCGAGGCGTACGACCGGGCGCTGGCCGAGGCCGGCGGGGTGGACCTCCAGCTGCTGGGGATCGGCACCGACGGCCACATCGGGTTCAACGAGCCCTGCTCGTCGCTGGCCTCGCGGACCCGGATCAAGACGCTGACCGAGCGGACCCGGATCGACAACGCGCGCTTCTTCGACGGTGACATCGAGCAGGTGCCGCGCCACGTGATCACGCAGGGCATCGGCACGATCCTGGAGGCGCGGCACCTGGTGCTGCTCGCCACCGGGGAGGGCAAGGCGGACGCGGTCGCCGCGGCCGTCGAGGGGCCCGTCGCTGCCGTGTGCCCGGCCTCCGCGCTCCAGCTGCACCCGCACGCCACGGTCGTCGTCGACGAGGCCGCCGCGTCCAAGCTGAAGCTCGCCGACTACTTCCGGCACACCTACGCCGGCAAGCCCGCCTGGCAGGGGATCTGACCCCCTCCGGTCCCCGAGGGCGCTCCGGGACGGCGAAAGGCGCCGGTCCTCCTCGGCGGAGGGGGCCGGCGCCTTTCGCCCTATGGGGCCGCCGCTCGGGTCACACCCCCGCGATCACCTCCGCCGCCGCCCGGCCGCAGACGCGGGCCGCGCCGTGGGTGGCCAGGTGCAGGGCGCCGCGGGGTGCGGCCTGGGGGACGCCCATCTCGACCACGACGGTGTCGGGGCGGGCCGCCAGCAGGGTGTCGAGGGCGGCGGCCATCCAGGGATGGCGGTGCTCGTCGCGGACGACGGCCACGACGCGGCGCCGGCCGGCCGCCTCCAGCACCGCCTGACCGGCGTCCGCACCGCTGAAGCCGCCGGTCCCGGTGCCGGGGAGCAGGCGGGCGAGTTCGGCCGCGACGCCCCAGGGGGTCTCGTCGCCGACGGCGATGTTCGCGACGGGGGTGAGGGCGGCGACGTAGGGCGCCTCGGTGAGGGGGGTGAAGCCCTCGGCGCCGGTGGCCTTCAGGGCGCGGCGGGCGGCGCGCAGGCCCACCGTCCGGTCACCGGACGCGGCCGCGGCGGCCCGCGGCAGGGCGGCCGCCGTGGCGCGGGCCAGGGCGCGGATCCGCTCCGCCGCCTCCGCCAGGCGTTCCTCGGACAGGTCGCCCGCGCGGACCGCCGCGACCAGGGCGTCGCGCAGCCGCCGTACCGTCTCCTCGTCGGCGAGTCCGCCGCCCACGCAGATGGCGTCGGCGCCGGCGGCGAGCGCCAGGACGCTGCCGCGTTCGATGCCGTACGTGGCGGAGACGGCCCGCATCTCCATGCCGTCGGTGACGATCAGGCCGTCGTAGCCGAGTTCGTCGCGCAGCAGGCCGGTCAGGATGCGGCGGGAGAGGGTCGCCGGGTGGTCCGGGTCCAGGGCAGGGACGAGGATGTGGGCGCTCATCACCGCTCGCGTACCGGCGGCGATGGCGGCGCGGAACGGGGCCAGTTCGCGCTCGGCCAGCACGTCGGGGTCCACGTCGACGCGCGGCAGGGCGAGGTGGGAGTCGACGGCCGTGTCGCCGTGGCCGGGGAAGTGCTTGGTGCAGGCCGCCACGCCCGCCGACTGCAGGCCGGTGACATAGGCGGCGGTGTGCCGGGCCACCAGGGCGGGATCGGCGCCGAAGGACCGTACGCCGATCACCGGGTTGTCCGGGTCGGAGTTGACGTCGGCGGAGGGCGCCCAGTTGAAGTTGACGCCGCAGGCGGCGAGCCGGCGGCCCAGTTCCGCGGCCACCTCGTGGGTCAGCTCCACGTCGTCCACCGCGCCCAGGGCGTGGTTGCCGGGGAAGGAGGAGCCGGTGCGCGCCTCCAGGCGGGTGACGTCGCCGCCCTCTTCGTCGATGGCGACGAGGACGTCGTCGCGTTCGGCGCGCAACTGGGCGGTCAGGTCGGCCAGTTGCTCGGGCGAGGTGATGTTGCGGCCGAACAGGCCGACGGTGGCCAGGCCCTCGCCCAGGCGGCGCAGCAGCCAGTCGGGGGCGGTGGTGCCGGTGAAGCCGGGCTGGAGGACCGTCAGCGCGTCGCGCGTGACGGTGTCGGTGCCGCTGGCGAATGTCGTCATCGGGTGGCGTTATCCCTTCACGGCGCCCGCGGTCAGGCCGTTGACGGCCCGGCGCTGGAGGAAGACGAAGAGGATCAGGACGGGGAGGGCGAAGAGGGAGGCGGCGGCCATGGTGGCGCCCCAGTCGTCGCCGAAGGCGGTCTGGAAGCCGGACAGCCACAGCGGCAGCGTCTTGGCCTCGGCCTCCTTGTTGAGCACCAGGACGAGGGCGTACTCGTTCCAGGCGGTGATGAAGCCGAACAGGGAGGTGGACATCAGGCCGGGCGCGAGCAGCGGCAGGATGATCCGGCGGAAGGCGGCCGGGCGGGTGCAGCCGTCGACCATCGCCGCCTCCTCCAGCTCCCTGGGCACGGCGGCGACGAAGCCGCGCAGCGTCAGGATGGTGAAGGGCAGGATCATCATCATGTAGAAGGCGGTCAGCGGCACGAGGCTGTTCAGCATCGAGGCGTCCCGGACGATCATGTACATCGCGATCACCATGACCTCCCAGGGCGCCATCTGGGCCAGCATGAAGCCGACGACGAAGGCGCGCCGCCCCCTGAACCGCATCCGGGCCAGGGCGAAGGAGCCGGCCAGCGCGATGATCAGGGAGAGGACGACCGCGAGGACGGTGACGATCAGCGAGTTGGTGACGTACGTCCAGAAGTGGTCGACGCCGGTCGCCGTCCCGAAGTGCTCGAAGGTGATGTCGGCCGGGAACCAGACCGGGTCCTCGGTGATGATGTCGCCGGTCGGCTTCAGGGCCGTGGCGAACATCCAGTAGACGGGGAAGACGAAGCCGACGAACAGGACGGCGGCCGTGAGGTTGGGCCACAGCCGGCCGAAGAGCGAGCGCTTCACGCCTCGTCCTCCTCTTGCTTGAGCACGATCCTGAGGTAGTAGGCGGTCAGGCCGAGCAGGATCAGGATGGTCAGGACGGCGATGGCCGCGCCCATGCCGTAGTGCTGGTTGCCGACGCCCTCGACGTAGGCGTAGACGGGCAGGATCTCGGTGAGCCGGTCGGGGCCGCCGCCGTTGATGGTGAAGACCTGCACGAACGCCTTGAAGACCCAGATGATCTCCAGGAACGTCGTCGCGTACAGGAACGGCCGCAGGAAGGGCAGGGTCACGGTGGTGAAGCCGCGCCAGGCGCCGGCGCCGTCCAGGGCGGCGGCCTCGTACAGCTCGCCGGGGATGGTGGTGGTCGCCGCGTAGAGGTTGATCGCGACGAACGGGACGGACTGCCAGACGATCAGCACGGTGACGACGAAGAAGGTCGACATCTGGCTGCCGGTCCAGCTGTAGTCGGCCATGGAGTGCCAGCCGAGCCTGTCCAGGACCCAGTTGACGACGCCGAAGCGCTGGGCGAACAGCCACTGGTAGACGGTGGTGGCGGCGACCACCGGCATCGCCCAGGCCAGCACCAGGCCGATCAGCAGCGCCACCCGCATCCGCTTGCCGAGGCGGGCGAGGAGCAGGCCGACCAGGGTGCCGAGGGCCATGATCAGGGCGACGTTGGCCGCCGTGAACAGGATCGACCGCAGCGTGACCCGCCAGAAGTCCTCGCCGGTGAGGACCTCCTTGTAGTTGTCGACGCCGTTCCACTCGGTGGCGTGCTGGATCAGCTGCGCCATGTTGAGGTTCTGGAAGGACAGCAGGACGTCCTCCAGCAGCGGCCGGCCCAGCAGCAGCACGGTGGCCGCGCAGGCCGGCAGCAGCAACAGGTACGGGGCGAGGGCGCCGGCGCGCGACGCGGCTCGCGGGGTGGTCCGGCCGGGTCCCCCGCCGCCGGGCTCGCGGACGTCCGACGGGCCTTCCGCCGGGCCGGAGGGCGGCCGTTCGGTCTGCACGGTCATGCTCGCCATCTCTCTTCTCGACCTGCGCCGCGCCGGGGCGGGGGCCGTGTGCCCGTCGGCTCCCCGCCCGGCGTGCGTGCTGCTCCCGGTGCTGCCGCGTCCTTACTGCTGCTGCGCCAGGCGCTTGTCGAACTCGCCCTCGACCTGCTTCGCGGCCTCGGCCGGGGACTTCCCGTTCAGCACGGCGGTCAGGTAGGTCTTGATCGGGTTGGGGTCGTTCTCGACCGCGGCCCACTCCGGGATCAGCGGCGTGGTGTCGCCGCCCGCGACGGCCGGCGCGGCGGCCTCGGCGGCGGCGTTGCCCTTCAGGTTGGACTGCAGCGACTGCTTGTTGGGGATGACGCCGTTGAGCTCGGCCAGCCGGCCCTCGTACTTGTCCGACAGGGCGAGCTTCAGGAACTCCTCGGCGAGGTCCTGCTTCTTGCTGCCCGCGGCCACGGCGAGGTTGGAGCCGCCGAGGAAGACGCCCTCGGGCCTGGCGGCCGTCTCACCGGGGATGGTGAAGTAGCCGATCTCCTTCTCGATGGCCGGGTTGGCCTTGATCGCGGTGGCGGCCTCCCAGCCCATGCCGATGATCGCGCCGACGTTTCCCTTGGCGAATATCTCGCCCTGCTGCGGAGTGGCCTCGTCCTTGTCCTTGGGCGCCTTGGAGAGCGCCTGGAACTTCTTGTAGGTCTCCGCGGCGGCGGCGACCTTCGGGTCGGCGAGGTTGGAGACGTACTTGTCGCCGTCCTTCTTGACCAGTTCGCCGCCCTCGCCGATCACCAGGCCGACGAAGTGGTACCAGTTCTGGCCCGGCAGGTAGATCGGTTCGGCGTCGGTCCTCTCGCCGATCTTCTTCAGCGCGGCGTAGAACTCGTCACGGGTCTTGGGGGTGGTCTCGATGCCGGCGTCCGCCCAGACCTTCTTGTTGTAGATGACGACGCGGTTGACGACGAACCACGGCGCCGCGTACTGCTTGCCCTCGTAGACGGCCGACTTGTTGAGGGAGGCGGTCCAGTCGGCGCCGATCTCGCTCTTGAGGGCGGTGAGGTCGGCCAGGCCGCCGGTCTTGGCGTAGGCCGGGGTCTGGGTGTTGCCGATCTCGAAGACGTCCGGGGGGTTCTCCTCGGACAGGGCGGTGGTCAGCTTCTGCTGGATGCCGTTCCACGTCTGGGTCTCGAACTCGACCTCGGCCCCGGTCTTCGCCTCGAACTCGGCCGCCAGGTCCTTCTGCCACTGGTCCGGGGTGGAGCCGTCCATCATCCAGACCTTGAGCGTCCGGGTCCCCTCGGTCTCGCTGCCGCCGTCGCCGCCCCCGCACGCCGCGATGGAGAAGATCATGCCCGCGATACCGATCGCGGCCGTCAGCCTGCGCTTCACGCCACCCTCCTCAGGGATGCCACAAACCCCCTGCCTCCCCGCGGTCGCTCGACGACGCGTTACCGCCCATGGGGCCGGGACTGGACCAGTGGTGTAGACCAGTACGGGGAGCTTGGCCCAGACCAATAGGGCTGTCAAGGGTGCTCAAGTCCGCTCCAGCCGTCCGTTACGGGACCGCGATATGCAGGGACCCTTCATTGCGCGGGGCGCCCCGCGAGCGGCACGGCGAGCGGCACGGCGGGCGGTGCGACGGGCGGTGGACCGCGCGGCGTCGGCGGCGCTGTGGACTAGACCAACAGGGGGCACGACGGTATACAGGGGAGATCACGGAGCGTGTGGGCGGATCCCCGCTGCGCGAAGCCGTGCCACGATGTGAGCCGTGGCCGATGAGCACGTCGGCCGCTTCGGCACTCGGAGCCGGGAAGGCAGAGCATGAGCACCGACGTCAGCAGTGCGGAGAACGACAACGGGACCGGTGTCCGTACGGCGCGCGTGCCCAAGTACTACCGCTTGAAGCGCCACCTGCTCGACATGACCCGCACGCTGCCGCCGGGCACGCCCGTGCCGCCCGAGCGCACCCTGGCCGCGGAGTTCGACACCTCGCGCACCACCGTCCGCCAGGCCCTGCAGGAGCTGGTCGTCGAGGGCCGGCTGGAGCGCATCCAGGGCAAGGGCACCTTCGTCGCCAAGCCGAAGGTGTCCCAGGCGCTGCAACTGACCTCCTACACCGAGGACATGCGCGCCCAGGGCCTGGAGCCCACCTCGCAGTTGCTGGACATCGGCTACATCACCGCCGACGACCGCCTCGCCGGACTCCTCGACATCACCGCCGGCGGACGGGTGCTGCGCATCGAGCGCCTGCGCATGGCCAACGGCGAGCCGATGGCCATCGAGACCACCCACCTGTCCGCCAAGCGCTTCCCGGCGCTGCGCCGCAGCCTGGCGAAGTACACCTCCCTCTACACCGCCCTCGCCGAGGTGTACGACGTCCGTCTCGCCGAGGCCGAGGAGACCATCGAGACCTCGCTGGCCACCCCGCGCGAGGCGGGCCTGCTCGGCACCGACGTGGGTCTGCCGATGCTGATGCTCTCCCGGCACTCGCTGGACCGGGACGGGCAGCCGGTGGAGTGGGTGCGGTCGGTGTACCGGGGTGACCGGTACAAGTTCGTCGCCCGCCTCAAGCGGCCCCGGGACTGATTTCCCCAGGGGCTTCCCCGCCCGTGCGCGCGGTACGGCGGAACGGCCGCTCCTCCTCCGCCGTCCTCCCGTCGCCGCACGGGCGGGGGAGCTGCCCGGTGCGTACCGCGCGCGTCCGGACCGTCGTCGCCCGGACCCCGGTGGCGCCGGCCGGGGGTTCGAGCGGACGCGCGCCGGGCGGCGGGGGCGGGACCCGCGACGGGGCTTTCCCGGCCGCCGGGCACGCACGCCCCGGCCGGGCAACCGATATGCGGACGGGGGCTTCCGCTGTCGTGTCGGCGTCACCTAGATTTCCTGCGCATTGCCCCAGGTGACCATCGAGGGACGGAGCCGCCAGATGTCACAAGCCCCGGAAGTGAGCGGAGGGCCGGTGGTGACGCCCGTGCGCGTCGTCATCGCCCTCTGCCTCGTCGCGCCCTTCGTGGCGATGCTGTGGGTCGGTTCGTACGCCGAGGTGGAGCCGACGTTCATCGGCATCCCGTTCTTCTACTGGTACCAGATGGCATGGGTGCTGATCTCCACCGCGTTGACCATGATCGCCTACAAGCTGTGGCAGCGTGACCAGCGCGCCCGCCGGAAAGGTGCCGGCTCGTGAAGGACGGCGTGAACGGCGTCGCACTCGCCGTCTTCATCTTCTTCTTCCTGCTCGTCACCGTCATGGGCTTCCTGGCGGCGCGCTGGCGCAAGGCCGAGAACGAGCAGAGCCTGGACGAGTGGGGCCTGGGCGGACGGTCGTTCGGCACCTGGATCACGTGGTTCCTGCTGGGCGGCGACCTCTACACGGCGTACACCTTCGTCGCCGTGCCCGCGGCGATCTACGCGGCGGGCGCCTCCGGCTTCTTCGCGGTGCCGTACACGATCCTGGTCTACCCGCTGATCTTCACGTTCCTGCCGCGGCTGTGGTCGGTCTCCCACAAGCACGGCTACGTGACGACCTCGGACTTCGTGCGCGGCCGGTTCGGTTCCAAGGGCCTGTCGCTGGCCGTGGCGCTGACCGGCATCCTGGCGACGATGCCGTACATCGCGCTCCAGCTCGTCGGCATCCAGGCGGTGCTGGACGTGATGGGCGTCGGCGGCGGCGAGGACACCAACTGGTTCGTCAAGGACCTGCCGCTGCTCATCGCCTTCGGCGTGCTCGCGGCGTACACCTACTCGTCGGGGCTGCGGGCGCCCGCGCTGATCGCGTTCGTGAAGGACGCGCTGATCTACATCGTGATCGCGGTGGCGATCGTCTACATCCCGATCAAGCTGGGCGGGTTCGACGACGTCTTCGCCGAGGCGGGCGAGAAGTTCGAGTCCACCGGGGCGGGCGGTCTGGTCCCGCCGGACACCGGCCAGTGGACGTACGCCACCCTGGCGCTGGGCTCGGCGCTGGCGCTGTTCATGTACCCGCACTCGATCACCGCGACGCTCTCCTCGCGCAGCCGTGAGGTGATCCGCCGCAACACCACGATCCTGCCGCTGTACTCCCTCATGCTGGGCCTGCTCGCGCTGCTGGGCTTCATGGCGATCGCGGCCGGCATCAAGGTGGAGAACGGCCAGCTCGCCATCCCGCAGCTGTTCGAGAACATGTTCCCGGACTGGTTCGCGGGCGTGGCGTTCGCGGCCATCGGCATCGGCGCCCTCGTCCCCGCGGCGATCATGTCGATCGCGGCCGCGAACCTGTTCACCCGCAACATCTACAAGGACTTCATCAAGCCGGACGCGACGGCCGAGCAGGAGACCAAGGTCTCCAAGCTGGTCTCGCTGCTGGTGAAGGTGGGCGCGCTGGTCTTCGTCCTGACCATGGACAAGACGGTCGCCATCAACTTCCAGCTGCTGGGCGGCATCTGGATCCTGCAGACCTTCCCGGCCCTGGTGGGCGGCCTGTTCACGCGCTGGTTCCACCGCTGGGCGCTGCTCGCCGGCTGGGCGGTCGGCATGGTGTACGGCACGCTCGCCGCGTACGGCGTCTCCACGCCGGCGCAGAAGCACTTCGCCGGCTCCTCCGGGGAGATCCCCGGCATCGGCGAGGTCGGCTACATCGGCCTGACCGCGTTCGTGCTGAACGTCCTGGTCACCGTCGTCCTGACCGTGGTCCTCAGGGCGTCCGGGGCACCGGACGGCGTCGACGAGACCAGGCCGGAGGACTACACGGCCGACGCCGGCGACCCCGGCGTGCGGGTGGAGCTGCCGCCGGCCACCGCCGGCACGGCGCACTGACGCCGTCGCCGCATCCGACCGCGGGCCGCCGCAGGAGGAACCGGCGGCCCGTTGTCGTACCCACCGGGCACACTCGTCCGCGTGGACATCGTGATCAGGAAAGCCGCACCGGCTGACTACGCGCCCCTCGGGGAGATCACCGCGCGCGCCTATCTCCGGGACGGGCTCCTCGACTTCGGGGAGTCGGACGCCTACCTCGCCGCGCTGCGGGACGTGGCGGGGCGGGCCGCCGCGGCCGAGGTGCTGGCGGCCGTCGAGGGCGAACGCGTCGTCGGCGGTGTGACGTTCGTGCCGTCCGGCGGCCCCATGGCCGACATAGCCCGGCCCGGCGAGGCCGAGATCCGGATGCCGGCGGTCGCGCACGCGGCCCGCGGCCGGGGCGCCGGCGAGGCCCTCGTCCGCGCCTGCGTGGAGCGGGCCCGGGCCGTCGAGGGCTGCGTACGGGTCGTCCTGTCGACCCAGCCCGCCATGCGCACCGCCCACCGCCTCTACGAGCGCCTGGGCTTCGTCCGCACCCCCGAGCGGGACTGGAACCCGCTGCCGGAGGTGGACGGCATCACTCTCCTCACCTACGCGCTGGCCCTACGCTGACCCAGCGGCGACACAACATCTGGGGGTGCTCCCGGGCACCGACACAAGATGTATGCTCGTGCTCGCTGTCGCCGCAGGGGAATCCGGTGCGAATCCGGAACTGTCCCGCAACGGTGTACTCATGCCCGTATGCCTGCACATCCGCAGACCCGCATCCGGGCGTCGAGCGTCAGTCCGAGGACCTGCCGACAGTGCACCGGGCCGTCCGGCCCGTGTGCCATGACGTCCGGGCCTCGTGGAATGGGCCGGTGGACGCGACGCCGCGCGCGCTCGTGAGCTGCCCCCTGCCCTCCGCAAGGCCCGTGCCGAGCGAGGGAGTGCCTCACGTGACCACCGCGCCAGCGGACCCGGCCTCAGCGATCCGGCAGGAGCACGACGGTCCCGGTGCCGCGCTGCTGCGGACCCTGACCGAGCTGACCGCCGACCTCCCCGACGCCGACCCCGGCCGGGTCGCCGCCGCCGCGCTGCGCGGCCGGTCCGCGCGGGCGGACGAGACGGAGCTGCGCGAGCTGGCCACGGAGGCGGCGGCCGGCCTGATCGCCGAGGACCCCGCCTACTCGAAGCTGGCCGCCCGGCTGCTGGCCCGCGGCATCCGCGCCGAGGCCGCCTCCCAGGGCGTCACCACCTTCACCGGGTCCGTCGCCGCCGGCCACCGCGAGGGCCTGATCGCCGACCGCACCGCCGCGTTCGTCCGCCTCCACGCGGACCGCCTGGACGCGCTGGCCGACCCGCGCGCCGACGACCGCTTCGGCTACTTCGGACTGCGCACCCTGCACAGCCGCTACCTGCTGCGCCACCCGATCACCCGCAAGGTGATCGAGACGCCCCAGCACTTCCTGCTGCGCGTCGCCGCCGGCCTCGCCGAGGACGACAGCGCCCGCGCGCTGGAGGAGGTGGCCGCGCTCTACGGGCTGATGAGCCGTCTGGACTACCTGCCCTCCTCCCCCACCCTGTTCAACTCCGGCACCCGGCACCCCCAGATGTCGTCCTGCTACCTCCTGGACTCCCCCAGGGACGAGCTGGACTCCCTCTACGAGCGCTACCACCAGGTCGCCCGCCTGTCCAAGCACGCCGGCGGCATCGGCATCGCCTACTCCCGCGTCCGCTCCCGGGGTTCGCTGATCCGCGGCACCAACGGGCACTCCAACGGCATCGTCCCGTTCCTGAAGACCCTCGACGCCTCCGTGGCGGCCGTGAACCAGGGCGGCCGGCGCAAGGGCGCGGCGGCGGTCTACCTGGAGACCTGGCACGCGGACATCGAGGAGTTCCTGGAGCTGCGCGACAACACCGGCGAGGACGCGCGCCGCACCCACAACCTGAACCTCGCGCACTGGGTGCCGGACGAGTTCATGCGCCGTGTGGACGCCGACGGGCCGTGGTCGCTGTTCTCCCCCTCCGACGTGCCCGGGCTGACCGACCTGTGGGGCGAGGAGTTCGACGCGGCCTACCGGAAGGCGGAGGCCGCGGGGCTGGCGCGCAAGACGCTCCCCGCCCGCGAGCTGTACGGCCGGATGATGCGCACCCTCGCCCAGACCGGCAACGGCTGGATGACCTTCAAGGACGCCGCCAACCGCACCGCCAACCAGACCGCCGAGCCGGGCCACGTCATCCACTCCTCCAACCTCTGCACGGAGATCCTGGAGGTCACCGACGACGGCGAGACGGCCGTCTGCAACCTGGGATCGGTCAACCTCGGCGCCTTCGTCGACCCGGCCGCCCGCGACGTCGACTGGGAGCGGCTGGACGCCGCCGTCCGCACGGCCGTCACCTTCCTCGACCGGGTCGTGGACATCAACTTCTACCCGACCGAGCAGGCGGGCCGCTCCAACGCCCGCTGGCGCCCGGTCGGCCTGGGCGTGATGGGCCTGCAGGACGTCTTCTTCAAGCTGCGCCTGCCCTTCGACTCGCCCGAGGCCGGGCGGCTGTCCACGCGCATCGCCGAGCGCGTCATGCTCGCCGCCTACGGAGCCTCCGCCGACCTCGCCGAGCGCAACGGCCCGCTCCCGGCCTGGGAGAAGACCCGTACCGCCCGGGGTGTCCTGCACCCCGACCACTACGACACCGAGCCGGCCTGGCCCGAGCTCTGGGCGGACCTGCGCAAGCGGATCGCCACCGTCGGCCTGCGCAACTCCCTGCTCCTGGCGATCGCCCCGACCGCGACCATCGCCTCCATCGCGGGCGTCTACGAGTGCGTCGAGCCGCAGGTGTCCAACCTGTTCAAGCGCGAGACGCTCTCGGGTGAGTTCCTCCAGGTCAACTCCTACCTGGTCGACGACCTGAAGCGGCTCGGCGTGTGGGACGCCCGCACCTGGGAGGCGCTGCGCGAGGCCAACGGCTCGGTGCAGGGCTTCTCCTGGATCCCCGAGGACGTACGGCGGCTGTACCGCACGGCGTGGGAGATCCCGCAGCGCGGCCTGATCGACATGGCCGCCGCCCGCACCCCGTTCCTCGACCAGTCCCAGTCGCTGAACCTGTTCCTGGAGACGCCGACCATCGGCAAGCTCTCCTCGATGTACGCCTACGCCTGGAAGTCCGGGCTGAAGACGACGTACTACCTGCGCTCGCGCCCGGCGACGAGGATCGCCCGCGCGGCCCGGGCCACCGCCCCCGCCCGGCAGGCCGCTCCCGAAGAGGCCGTCGCCTGCTCCCTTGAGAACCCCGAATCCTGTGAGGCCTGCCAGTGATGTCCGGCAACCGCAACCTGCTCGACCCCGGCTTCGAGCTGACGCTCCGCCCCATGCGCTACCCGGACTTCTACGAGCGCTACCGGGACGCCGTCAAGAACACCTGGACCGTGGAGGAGGTCGACCTCCACTCGGACGTGGCCGACCTCGCGAAGCTGTCCCCCGGCGAGCAGCACCTCATCGGCCGGCTCGTGGCCTTCTTCGCGACGGGCGACTCGATCGTCGCGAACAACCTGGTGCTGACGCTGTACAAGCACATCAACTCCCCCGAGGCGCGCCTGTACCTGTCGCGCCAGCTCTTCGAGGAGGCCGTCCACGTCCAGTTCTACCTGACCCTGCTGGACACCTACCTGCCCGATCCGGAGGACCGGGCCGCCGCCTTCGCCGCGGTGGAGAACATCCCGTCCATCCGCGAGAAGGCCGAGTTCTGCTTCCGGTGGATGGACTCGGTGGAGGAGATCGACCGGCTGGAGACCAGGGCCGACCGCCGCCGTTTCCTCCTCAACCTCATCTGCTTCGCCGCGTGCATCGAGGGCCTGTTCTTCTACGGCGCCTTCGCCTACGTCTACTGGTTCCGCAGCCGGGGCCTGCTGCACGGCCTGGCGACCGGCACCAACTGGGTCTTCCGCGACGAGACGATGCACATGTCCTTCGCCTTCGACGTGGTCGACACCGTCCGCGAGGAGGAGCCGGACCTCTTCGACGACCGGCTGCGGGAAGAGGTCACCGGCATGCTGCGGGAGGCCGTCGAGGCCGAGCTGCAGTTCGCGCGCGACCTGTGCGGGGACGGCCTCCCGGGCATGAACACCGACTCGATGCGGCAGTACCTGGAGTGCGTCGCCGACCAGCGTCTGACACGCCTCGGCTTCGCCCCGGTGTACGGCTCCGAGAACCCCTTCTCCTTCATGGAGCTCCAGGGCGTTCAGGAACTGACCAACTTCTTCGAGCGGCGTCCGTCGGCGTACCAGGTCGCGGTGGAGGGCACCGTCGACCTGGACGAGGACTTCTGAGCCTCCTCCCGCACCTCCTCGTCCTCCCGGTCCTGCCGGGCCTCCCGGGCCTCCCGGGCCTCCTGGGCCTCCCGGGCCTCCCGGGCCTCCCCGAGCTGCCGGTCGATGCGCCGTTCGCGCACGATGCCGAGCACCGAGGGGAGGATCATGAGGGCCAGGAGGCCGAAGGTCACGGTCAATGCGATCAGGGCTTGTGTCTGTTCCGCGGTCATGACATCACTGTCGCGCCGGTCGTCCCCGACCGGCAGTGGCAGGACTGCCGTAAGACCTCGATTTCCTGCCAACCGTGCGGCACACTGGCGGCATGCTGCGGAACGTGGCGGCCGTCCTGCTCGACGGCGCGCACCCCTTCGAACTCGGCGTCGTCTGCGAGGTCTTCGGCATCGACCGCAGCGATGACGGCCTGCCGGTGTACGACTTCGCCGTGGTCTCCGCGGAGGGCCCGGCGCTGGGCACCCACGTCGGCGGCCTGACCGTCTCCACGCCGTACGGGCTGGACCGGCTGGAGGAGGCCGATCTGATCGCCGTGCCGGCCGGGAACGACTTCCCCCGCCGGGAGTACCCGCCGCCGCTGCTGGACGCCCTGCGGCGGGCCGCGGACCGGGGCACGCGGGTGCTGAGCGTGTGCTCCGGGGTCTTCGTGCTGGGCGCCGCCGGGCTGCTGGACGGACGGCGCTGCGCGGCGCACTGGCACCACGCCCGGGAGCTGGCCGACCGGTACCCGCGGGCGGTCGTCGAGCCGGACGTGCTCTACGTCGACGAGGACCCGGTGATCACCTCCGCCGGCACGGCCGCCGGGATCGACGCCTGCCTGTACCTGGTCCGCAAGGAGCAGGGGTCGGAGGTCGCCAACAAGATCGCCCGGCGGATGGTGGTCCCCCCGCACCGGGACGGCGGGCAGGCGCAGTACATCGAGCGTCCGCTGCCGCGCGCGGCCTGCGACACCATGGGCGAGGTGCTGACCTGGATGGAGCAGCACCTCGACCGGGAGGTCACCGTCGAGCAGCTCGCCGCCCGCGCCCACATGGCCCCCCGCACCTTCGCCCGCCGCTTCCAGCAGGAGACGGGCACCACCCCCTACCGCTGGCTCCTGCGCCAGCGGGTGCTGCTGGCCCAGCACCTGCTGGAGGCGACGGACGAGACGATGGACACGATCGCCCGGCGCACCGGGTTCGGTACGGCGGCGGCGCTGCGCCACCAGTTCACCCGGGCCCTGGGAACCACCCCGAACGCCTACCGGCGCGCGTTCCGGGGCCCGCAGGCCGCCTGACCGTGCGCCGGGGGCCCGTCGGCCCGTCAGCCGCTCATCGGGGCAGCGCCCGCACCAGCAGGCGGCGCGGGCGCAAGGTGATGCCGATGCGGGGCCTCGGGTCGGAGCCGGGCGCCTGCTCGAAGCGGTAGGCGGACGCGATCGCCGCGGTGATCAGCGTGAGCTCGGCCATCGAGAAGTGGTCGCTCGGGCACTTGCGGTTGCCGACGCTGAACGGGCTCATCGCGTACTTGGGCACGTCCTTGGACCGCTCCGGGAGCCAGCGGTCGGGGTCGAACTCCTCGTGCCGCTCGTAGGACAGCGGATCGCGCTGGATCGCGTACGGGCTGTAGACGAGGTCCGCCCCGGCCGGAATGCGATACCCGCCGAGCTCGGTGTCGCTCACCGCGCGGCGCGTCAATATCCATACGGCAGGATACAGGCGCATAGTCTCCACGATGACATTCGCGGTGTACGTCAGCTTCCGGGCGTCCTCGAATGCGACGGGCCGGTCGCCCACGACGCTTTTCACCTCGTCGCGTATCTTGTCCCCCAGTTCCGGGTGCTCGGTGAGGACCAGCAGCAGCGACATGAGCATGGAGCCGACGGTTTCGCTGCCGGGGGTGAGGATGGCGATGACCTGATCGTGGATCTCCTGCTCCCCGATGGGCTCGCCATTCTCGTCCTTCGCCTCCAGCAGAGCCGTCAGCAAATCGTCCGGCCTTCGACCGCTTGCCCGGCGGTCGGCGACGATCTCGTCGACCAGGCGGTGCAGATCGGCCAGGGCCCGGTTGAATTCCAGGTTCGCCGGAACGGGAATGCGGTACAGGGGCCCGAGCGGCAGGACCATGCGCTGGTACATGCCGCTGAACAGCGTGGCGAGCGCGCTGCAGATGCGGTCGGCCCGGTCGTCCATGTAGCTGCCGCGCATCAGGCAGCGGGCGGAGACGCGGACGGCCACCCGGAAGGACTCCGAGGTGATGTCGAGGACCTTCCCGGAGCGCCACCGCTCCACCAGCGCCTGCGCCTCCTCGGCCATGATCGGCCCGTGGGCGGGGATGGCGTCGAGCCGGAAGGCCGGCTGGATGGTGCGCCGCTGGCGCCGGTGCAGGGAGCCGTTGGCGGTGGCCACGCCCTCCTTGCCGAGCAGGCTCTCCAGGGACTCCCACAGCGGCCCGGCGATGATGTAGTCGGGGCTGAGCGCCACCTCGCCGGTGAGGGCGGGCGTGGTGACCGCGTACACGGTCTTCGGGCCGAGCCTGAGGCGGACGACGTCCCCGTGGTCGCGCAGCCGGGTGAAGAGGGCCAGCGGATCGCGGACCAGCTTCAGGCCGTGGCCGAGGAGCGGCACGGTGCCGCCCGCCACGGGCGGCTCGCGCAGCTCCGCCCGGGACCGGGTGCCGGGGGACGGGGACGCCCCCCGGCCGAGGGGGGCCGAGGACTTGGGAGAGGATCCGACGGTCATTTCTCACCTGCCGCTTCGTTGTTGACGTACGGGGGTGTGGAGCGGTCGTCCCAGCTGTCGACCCTGTACCGGCCGGACTCGTGGTGGAACCAGTAGACGGAGCTGAACCAGTTCCGCATGTTGCCGACGCAGGCGTGCACGGCGGCACCGATTTCCTTTCCGCGCGCCGTTCCGTCCTCGGCCAATGCGTCGGCGAGACGTAAGGCGTCCCGTTCGGCGAGGACGAATTCATCGACGCATTCCTCGACACGCCGCCGTATTTCCACGATCGCCTCTTCGAGCGTCAGCCCCTCATGGGTGATGAGGCTGATTCCGAGATTGTGCACCTCGTCGCCCGCTATCTCCTTCGGCAGCGAGCAGAGGTCGTTGTACCAGGCGGCGAATTCCTGACTGAGCAGTGCCGCCCGCCGGAATGCCGGGTGCCTCCGCACGGAGTCCGGCAGTTCGAGGCCCGCGCTGGGCTCCAGCAGGTCGGTCCAGATCCGGTGCGCGAAAGTGAGCCGGCGCAGTTCGAGGTACTCCTGGACACCGGGGACGACGCCGTGGGTGCGGTTGTGGAACTCCCGGTCGTACGCCTCGATCACCGCGTGGAAGTGCCGGGCGAACCGGGCGTTCCACGTCGCCGGCAGGAACGAGTACAGCCGCAGCACGCTGTCGGCGAACCCGGCGACCAGTGCGTCCTCGTGGTGCAGGTGGCCGCCGGGGGAGTCCAGAGCCGTGTGCAGCCGGTCCTTCAGCCGCCGCCAGGCGCCGGGGCGGCCGTGCACGATGTCGCGGTCGTGCCGGTCGTCCCAGACGAAGAACCACGCGCTGTAGTCCGCTATCGCCTGGAGGACCTCGTCGGGCGCGCCGAGGTAGTACCCGGCCATCAGGTCGGTGTAGCACAGGCCATCGGCATATTCCGCGACCTTGTCCGCCGGCATGAGCCGTTTTTCGAGCAGCCAGCCGCGGGTCCTCCGCTGAAGCGTGGGCCAATACGGATGCAGTCGCCGGGGAAATGCCGCCTCGATCACCGGGAGGGCGAGCGAGGGTGGAACCGTGATCGCCGTCGGTGTCGATGTGGAGCCGTGTGGGAAAGCAGGCACGAACAAACCCCTCTCAGCCGCCGGTCGGCGCACCCCTCCCGCCGTGCGGGGCGTGCGCCGTCGCGTATCCCCGTCCTTCCATTCAGCACCACGACTGACCGGCGTGGGACCGGATTTGCTTAATTCACCGTCTTGAAGTGCCGGAATTCTCCCCTTGTGTGACAGGTTATGGATCGCCGGGGGAGCGGGAAGGGTCGAACGTGTGACGCGCGGCCAACGGGGCCGAACGCGCGGGCGCACGCGAACGGCGCCCGGCCAGGAAGGGAATCCTGAACGGGCGCCGCAGGGAGGGGAGTTGACGGATCCGACGGGGCGGACCCGCGGTCTCAGTCGTTGGCGACCACGGGGTAGCGGGGCTCGTTCTCTGCCATCTGCCGCAGCGCGTCCTTGCGTTCGCGCTTGGAGAGCCGGTCGATGTAGAGGTAGCCGTACAGGTGGTCCGTCTCGTGCTGGAGGCACCGCGCGAAGTAGCCGGTGCCGCGCACCTTGATCGGGTTGCCCTTCTCGTCCTGCCCGGTCACCTCGGCGTAGTCGGGCCGGGCGAGCGGCATGTACGCCGTCGGCACCGACAGGCAGCCCTCGTTGCTGTCGTCGAGGCGGCGCCTGTCGGCGGGCAGCTCCACGAGCTCGGGGTTGCAGACCACGCCGACATGCCGGACGCCCTCGTCGTCGGGGCAGTCGTAGACGAACACCTTCAGGTCGACGCCGATCTGGTTGGCGGCCAGGCCCACGCCCTCGGCGGTGCGCTGGCTGGCGAACATGTCCGCGACCAGCTGCTGGAGCTCCTCGCCGAAGTCGGTGACGTCCCGGCACTCCTTGTGCAGCACCGGGTTGCCGACCACGGTGATCGGACGGGAGGTGCCGCGCTCGCGCCAGGCCGTCTCCCGCTCCTCGCAGTCCTCCGTGTCGATGACGTATCCCTCGTCGTCCACGGGGAGCACGCCCGCGCGCTGCTGATCGGTGTCCTGCTGAGCCATGACCGACGTACGCCTTCCTAGGAAACAGGGGGTGATGCTGATACAGGGTACGGCGTCCGTCCGGCCGTCCCCCGCCGTCGCCCGGGGTCCCCCGGCAGACCTTCAGCAGACCTCTTCGAGATCCCGCCAGTCCCGGGAATCGGGGCTGTCCGCGACCCATCCGTCCAGCAGGCCCCGCACCAGCGCGGCCGGCGCGGCCACCCCGCACTCCCGCTCCGGCACCCACAGCTGCCCGTCGGTGCGGTGGCCGAGCGGTCCCGGGTGCCCCGGCTCGCTGTGGTCGTGCGGGTCGAGGTGCTCTCCGTCGCCCTCGTCGGACGGCATCCGGGACTCCGAGCACATCCGGCACAGCAGCCGCACCGAGGACGACCAGTCCTCGGCGGCGAAACCGGCGTCGGCGGCGAGCTGCTCCAGGGCGTCCCGGTCGGCCTCCGTGGCCGCCTCCAGCAGGACCACCCAGGTGGGGACGGGCGAGGGCGCCCACAGCTCGATCTCGTCGAAGACCGGGTAGGTGTGCCCGGCGGAGGTGGTCCGCTCCCCGTGCGGCACACCGTCGTGCAGGACGACCTCGCCCCAGCGCCGGCCGGACGACGGCAGCGGGATGGACAGCACCTCCATCCGGGCCGGGTCCAGCCGCCGCCCCCACACCACCTCGGCCTCCCCCTCGGGGGAGAGCCGTACGGCCGCGCTGCCCAGGTCCATGCCGAGCGGCTCGCCGGAGCCGGTCGCCTCCCCCGGCACCCGCAGCCCGTAGGCCTGCCAGGCGCGGCGGGCCAGCGGCCAGTCCTGCAGGGCGGTCGCGGCGATGCCCACGTTCCACCAGTCCGGTGCCCCGGTGTCCCGCTCCAGCAGGGCCACGGCCCGCAGGCCCGCCGCCCTGGCCTGCTCCCAGTCGTGCCGGAACTTGTGCAGCAGGGCGAGGTTGAACCAGGACTCCGACCGCCAGGGTTCCAGGTCGGCGGCGCGCGTCAGCAGCGCGCCCGCGTCCTCGTACCGGCCGTCGCCGATCAGCGTGAACGCGCGGTCGGTGGCCTGCCGCCAGGAGGCGGAGGGCCGGTACCGTCCCTTGCCGAAGATCCTCACGATTCCCGCCTGCCAGTTTCGTGGAGTGGGCCGGCTGTGCCCTTCTGCGCCCCCGTACACCCTCTCCTTCGCATCCAACCACGTACGGATGCGGGGCCGCTCATTACCCATGGGTTACCCAGCCCCGGCCGGGTCAGACAGCCCGCGTGCCCGCCGCCGCGGCCCCCGGCCGTTCCGTCTGCCGGGCCGCTGCCGGCGGACCACCCGGGCCAGGGACTCGACGACCTCGGGAGCGTAGTCGCCGGCGGGCGCCAGCCGCAGCTCCTCCAGGGCCGTCCAGGAGCCGCCCGGGCCGGCGTCCCGCGCCTTCTCCTCATAGGCGTTCACGGCCCGCACGATCCGGGCGGCGAGCGGCTGCTCCCGCCAGGGGTCGGCCTGCCGCTCGACGACCACGGCGACCGCGGGATCGACGCCGGTGCGGCGGACCACGGCGCCGCCGAGCAGCGCGATCCGCCGCTGCTCGGCGGCTGGCAGAGCGGCGGTGGCCCCGGCCGGGACCGGATCGACCAGACTGAGCTGGCCGATGTCGTGCATGAGGGCCGCGTACTCCAGCACCGTCAGGTCGGGGCCGGCCAGCCCCAGGTCGCGGCCGACGGCCACCGCGAGCGCGGCGACGCGCCGGGCGTGCCCGGCCGGGGTGTATCCGGCGATCTCGGTGGCCCGCGCCAGGGAGGCGATCGTCTGCCGGTAGGTGGCCCGGACGGCGGCGTAGCGCCGGAAGGAGAGCTGGGCGAGCAGCAGCGGCACGGAGAAGACGGGCAGCGCCCACAGCCCCGCGACGGCGACCGCCAGCGCCATCACCGCGCCCGTCGCGCACACCGCGGAGGTGATGCCGGCCATGCCGCGCACCTCCTCCCGCAGCAGCCGCCCGAAGGGCCACCCGGTGCGCGCGTGCGCGGACGCCGCGGTGAGCACGGCGTCGCACAGGGCGGTCAGGGTGAGCAGCGCGAGCAGCAGCGGCACGTAGGCGGGGCCGCCCCAGCCGTCGAAGGCACCCCGGTTGAACAGCGGCTGGAAGCAGACGGCGGCGAAGGCGACGGTGAGCACGCGCCGTGCCAGGTGGTCGAGGGTGATCCCGTCGCCGCGGGCGACGTGGGGCACGCTGCCGAGCAGCGTGCCGGCGAGCACGGCGGTGACGGTCTGGGCGACTCCGTGGTGGGTGGGCTGCCCGGCGACGTCCCCGAGCAGCGCGTAGGACAGCGCCCCGGCGGCACCGAGCGGCGCGGGCTCCCGGACCCCGGCCGCGGGCCGCCGGGCGAGCTCCCCGCACGCGACCAGCGCACCGAACGCCAGTGCGACGGACCGTTCCGCCACCCCGTCGGCCAAGGTGGCGCCGAGACAGAGCACTGCGACCAGAGCGGCACCGCCCCGGACGACCGGCCGGAGCGGGCAGGGCCGGAAGGACCGGTTCGCGGCCGGCTTCACGGCCGGCCCGGCACGGGCCCGGCGGCCCCCGCGACCGGACGGGCGCAGCCACGGCAGGCCGGCCGGAACGCGGAGGGCCGGAAGGACCGGCGCGCCGGCGGCCTCACGGGCGGGCTCCCGGCCGGCCCGGGACGGAGGGGGCGGGCACGGCCGGGGTGGCGCCGGACTCGTCCGCGGTCACCGCCGGGCGCCACCCGCAGCGCTCCAGCGCCCGCGCCAGCGCGGCGACCATCCGCGGGTCGAACTGGGACCCCGCGCACCGCTCCAGCTCCGCCAGCGCGGCGGCGACCGGCCGGGCCCTGCGGTAGGAGCGGGTGGACGTCATCGCGTCGAAGGCGTCGGCGACGGCCACCACCCGCGCGCTCTCCGGGATCTGGCCGCCGGCGAGCCCGTAGGGGTAACCGCTGCCGTCCAGCCGTTCGTGGTGGTGCAGTACGGCGGCCAGCGCCTCACCGAGGAAGCCGATCCCGCGCACCATCTCGTGACCGTACTCGGGGTGCAGCTCGATCACCCGGCGTTCCTCGGGGGTGAGCGGGCCGTCCTTGGTGAGCAGCCGGGTCGGCACGCCGAGCTTGCCCACGTCGTGCAGGATGCCCGCGAAGCGGAGCACCTCCACGCGCTCGTCGTCCAGGCCGAGCTCGCGGGCGATCATCATGGACGCCTGCCCGACCCGCTCGCTGTGCCCGCGCGTGTACCCGTCCTTGATGTCGACGGCCTGCACGAGCGCGCGGACGGTGGCCCGGTGCGCGGCCCGCTCCCGGTGGTACTGGGCGAACGCCCACCACGAGACGCCCATCGGCAGCAGCACCGGCAACGCGGCGACGGGCCCGTAGGGGCTGCGCCACAGCACGGCCATCATCAGCCCGGCCAGTCCGTGCACGGCCAGGGGCGCCAGCGACCGGAGGAACAGTCCCCGCCAGGCCCTGCGCGCCGGTACCCGCTCGGCCGCCGCGAGGAGGCCGCCGTCCAGCAGCGTCAGCACCAGGCAGAAGACGAGGACCGCGGCCCCGGCCGGAACGAGCGCGTACGGGAAGTCGGGCCCGGCGACCGCGTCCCGTCCGCCGAGCTCCCGGTGCGCCAGGGCCGCCGCCCACACCGCGAGCGCCTGCCGGGCGGCCCGCCAGGCGCGGCGCGGGGCGGCGGGGCCCCGGTCGACGGGGGACAGCAGTGCCCCGGGCAGGGCGACGAGGGCGGCGGCGGGCGGCGGCAGCAGGAAGGCCGCGGCGAGCAGCACCGGGTGACCGGACCCGGCCAAGCGGGACCGGGCGGCGTACTCACAGCCGGCGTACAGCACGGCGAGCAGGGCCACCGCCCACCAAGAGGCCGGGACCGCGGGCAGCGGCCGCGGACCGAGCAGGCAGGCCAGGGCGGCGAGGGCGGCACAGCAGACGTAGGCGTGCGCCCGTGCCGGTATCGCCTCCATGAGTCCCTCCCCCCGGCCGGATCCGTCAGGCATCGGAGCCTAGGACCGCCGGAGGGGGCGACGCGGGCCGGCGGCCCGCATTAGCACGTACGGGTGACGCCCGCCGTGCGGGACGGGGTGGCGGCCCGCCGTGCGGCGGGGGTCAGGACTCCCGCGAGGCGGGCGGCGCCTCCGTGACGTCGTGCTCGGGCACCGCCTGGCCGGAGCGGATCAGCTCGATCCGCCCCATGACCTTGGCCCGCAGGTCGCCCGGCACGTCGTCATGGCCGCAGCACCGCTTGACCAGCTTCTTCACGGCCTGCTCCAGCCCGTACTTCTCCAGGCAGGGCGAGCACTCCTGGAAGTGGTGCTCGAACTTCGAGCACTCCACATCCGGCATCTCACGGTCGAGGAACTCGTAGAGATGATCGAGGATCTCGCTGCAATCCGTCTCGTGCGGCTCTCCGCAGCTCATGACCCCGAGCCTTTCGCTTCGTTCGTCTCTCCGGCACCGGCCGGGACGAGCCCGCGCTCGCGGGCGTAGTCCTCGAGCATGCCGCGCAACTGACGCCGTCCCCGGTGCAGCCGGGACATCACCGTCCCGATGGGTGTCCCCATGATGTCGGCGATCTCCTTGTAGGCAAAGCCCTCGACGTCCGCGAGGTACACGGCGATGCGGAACTCCTCGGGGATCGCCTGGAGCGCCTGCTTCACGTCCGAGTCGGGCAGGTGGTCGAGCGCCTGCGACTCCGCGGAGCGCAGCCCCGTCGACATGTGCGACTCGGCACGGGCGAGCTGCCAGTCCTCGATCTCCTCGGCCGCGCTGCGCTGGGGTTCGCGCTGCTTCTTGCGGTACGAGTTGATGAAGGTGTTGGTGAGGATGCGGTACAGCCACGCCTTGAGGTTGGTGCCCTCGCGGAACTGGTGGAAGGACGCGTACGCCTTGGCGTACGTCTCCTGCACCAGGTCCTCGGCGTCGGCCGGGTTGCGCGTCATGCGCAGGGCGGCCGAGTACATCTGGTCGAGGAATTCGAGGGCGTCCCGCTCGAAGCGCGCGCTGCGCTCAACGGTCGTCTCCGCGCCCGTGCCCCGGCCCTCGGGCTGCTCCGCCTGGCCGTTGTTGTCGGTCCCTGCGTCGGTCCCAGTGACCGGACCCACCTCCTCCGAAGCCGTCGCGGGACCGAGTCCGGTCCCACCCGTTTCGGAGGATAGACGACCCGCGGCCGACGGTGCTCGCCGATCCGATCCGCCCACCGCCCGGGCGGGGGCGGTCCTCGCCGCTGTCAGCACCGTCCATTCCAGGTCGGCGTGACTGCTGCGGCTGGGGCAGAAGGTGGAACCCATGCGGCGGACTTCCTCTCCTACGACGCCGGTGCCGGTGTCCCGGCACACACGTCCGTCACAACAGCCGCCGCCGGCCGGTCATTCCCGGGCCCTCACCCGAGTGACGCGATCCACGCGGTGACGGCTCCGGTGAGGGCCTCGAGGGCCTCCTCCTGCGTGGTGGCCGCCCTCTTCGGCACGGCGAAGCCGTGATCGCCGTGCGCCACCTCGGCCAGCTCGTACGCCCCGCCGGGGAACTCCCCGGGCCTGCCGAACGGGTCGCTGCCGCCCTGGACGACGAGGGTGGGCACGCCGGTGCCGAGCAGTTCGGCGGCGCGGGACTTCTCCGGCCTGCCCGGCGGGTGGAGCGGGAAGGCGAGGGCGAGGACGGCGCGGGCGCCGAGCTCGGCGGCGGTGCGGCAGGCGACGCGGGCGCCGGCGCTGCGCCCGCCGGAGATCACGGGCAGGCCGGGCGCGGCGAGCGCGGGCCACAGGCCGCGCCAGCCGGCGTCCAGCGTCTTCGGCGCCGGGGCCACCTTCTTCCCGGCCACCCGCCAGGGCTGCTCGACGAGGGCGACGGTGACGCCGTGGCCGGGCAGCACGGCGGCCAGCGCCCGCAGGTCGCGGGCCTCGATGCCGCCGCCGGCGCCGTGGCCCACGGCGAGGACGAGCCGGGCTTCGGGGGCGGGGTGCCAGGTGACGCGGGCGGTCCCGGCGCCGGTCTCGACGGTCTCGGTGGTCACGCTGATCTCAGGGGTCACGTCAGAAAAGTGTGCCCTCCTCGGGTGCCGCCAGTTCCTCCAGCAGCTGGGGCCCGTTGTTGCGGACGTTGCTGACGGCCGTGGAGACGGGGTAGGCGCGCATCAGTCCGGGGGGCGGGGGCGCCAGCAGCGGCCGCACGTCGTCCGGGTCGGTGCGGGCCGGGTCCAGCCAGGCGTCCCAGCGGTCCGGGGTGAGCATCAGCGGCATCCGGGGATGGATGTCGGCGAGCGAGGCGGGACCCTCGGCCGGGGCGACGGCCAGCGGCGTGGTCTCCGCCTCGGTGGTGATCACCGAGCACGTCGCCCACCAGGCCTGCGGATGGTCGTCCGGCAGCGTCCGGTCGCGCCAGAACTCGTACAGACCCGCCATGGCGAACACCGACCCGTCGGCCGGCGTGACGAAGTACGGCTGCTTGCGGGGCCGCTTCCGCTTCCCCTCGGCCTCCAGCTCCCGCTCCTGCCTGCCGGTGACCCACTCGTAGTAGCCGTCGGCGGGCAGGATGCAGCGCCGGGTGGCGAAGGCGCGGCGGTACGAGGGCTTCTCGTGGACGGTCTCGGCACGGGCGTTGATCATGCGGGCGGCGCCCTCGGGCGTCTTGGACCAGGAGGGGACGAGCCCCCACCTCAGCCTGCGCAGCTGGCGGACCGGCCGCGGGTCGGGCACGTCCTTCAGGGGGCGGTCCAGGACGGCGAAGACCTCCTTGGTCGGCGCGACGTTGTAGTCGGGGCCGCCGGGCTCCACCAGGGTCTCCGCGGGTTCCCGCCCCCGGCCCGCCGACTCCTCCCGGGCCGGGGGGACCCCCACCTCTATCCCGAAGATCCCCGCGAGCTCCTCCGGGCTGCGGCTCGCCGCATACCGTCCGCACATCCGAAACCTCCCTTCCGGCCGCGGAAACGCTGGATCATGCCGCTTCGGCCAGCGCCAGGACCGTCACCTCCGCCGCCCGGCCCGCCGGGCCCGGGCGAGGTGCCCGTACGCGTCCGCCGTTTCCTCGATGCTCGTGTGTCCGAACCGCTTGACACGTCCAAGAGTGGCAGACCGCCCCCAGGGGGACATCAGGGGACGCCCGCTGTCCGGCGCCCTTCCCCCGCCATCCCGTCCCCCTCCGGCTCGAAGCCCTCGTGGAGGGCGGTCGCGGCACGGACACCGCGGGCATCGGGGCACGGCCCGCCCGCACGCGGTGCCCGGCACCCCGCCGGCACAGGTGCGGGCGCCCCCTCCGCGCGGCCGCAGGCCGCCCCCCCCCGGACCGGCCCGCCCCGCACCTCCCGGGCCGCCCGGTCGCCGCGGCCGGGCGCGTCGAGGCGGACCTCGCCGTCGGCGCCGGCCCGGCGGGGCGGGCGTGGCGTCCCCGACCGGCCGGAAATCCCGCGCACGGCCGGTGACGATCCCGGTCCGCCGGACGCGGTCCGATGGGCACGGACCGTCGAACGCGGTGTGGACGCGGCCTCCGGCTCCCCGGGAACGATCGCTGCCGCGTCGGCGTCTTCCCTGGTGTCCGCGCATACACGTGACACCGCCGGACCGCGCACTACGGGAGGGGCCCGCACCACAGATGGACAGCACCGCATCGGCGTCGCTCGCCTCCCTCTGGGACGAGCTCACCGGCACCCAGCCCGGTCCCGATCCGTGGGTGGTGATCGCGACGCTCCTCGCCGTGCTCGCCGTCGTCGTACCGCACCGCCCGTGGCGAGTGGCGCGCAACGCCGTCACCATCGCGCACGAGGGCGGGCACGGCCTGGTGGCCCTGCTCACCGGCCGCACGCTGACCGGGATCCGCCTGCACTCCGACACCAGCGGCCTGACCGTCAGCCGCGGCAAGCCGTACGGCCTCGGCATGATCCTCACCGCCGCGGCCGGCTACACCGCTCCCCCGCTGCTCGGCCTGGGCGGCGCCGCCCTGCTGGGGACCGGGCGGACCACCCTGCTGCTGTGGCTGACGACGGCGCTGCTCGCCGCGATGCTGGTGATGATCCGCAACGCCTACGGGGTGCTCACCGTGGTCCTCACGGGTGCCCTCTTCCTCCTGGTGTCCTGGCTGACCGGGCCGCAGGTGCAGGCGGCGTTCGCGTACGCGGTGGTGTGGTTCCTGCTGCTCGGCGGGGTGCGTCCGGCGTTCGAGCTCCAGGCCGGGCGGGCCCGGGGGGCCGTCGGCGACTCCGACGCGGACCAGTTGGCCCGGCTGACGCACGCCCCGGCGGGGCTGTGGCTGTTCCTGTTCCACGCGGTGTCGCTGTGCTCGCTGCTGGGCGGGGGGCGCTGGCTGCTGGGGCTGTGAGCGTACGGGGCGCGGCGACCGGCGCCCGCGGGGGCGGACGGCAGGTCCCCACCCATATGCGCGGCACTCTCCCTGCCGGTGTTCCGCTCCGGTTTCGCCGCATTCGATCAAGATCTCCGGTCGGTGCCAGCCACTAAAGTGGGGCCCATGACCGTGAACCCCGCAGACACCGCCCTCTGGCCCGCCCCGCACGCGAGCGGAGCCGTCGACGCGACGGTTCACGTGCCGGGGTCCAAATCGGTGACGAACCGCGCCCTGGTGCTGGCCGCCCTCGCCTCCGAGCCGGGCTGGCTGCGCCGGCCGCTGCGCTCCCGCGACACCCTGCTGATGGCCGGCGCCCTGCGCGCGATGGGCGTCGAGATCGAGGAAGGGGTCGGCGCGGACGGCACCGGCGAGTTCTGGCGCGTCATCCCGGCCGGTCTGCGCGGCCCGGCCACGGTCGACGTCGGCAACGCCGGCACGGTGATGCGGTTCCTGCCGCCGGTCGCCGCCCTCGCCGACGGCCCGGTCCACTTCGACGGCGACCCCCGTTCGCACGAGCGCCCCCTGCACGGCGTCATCGACGCGCTGCGCGCCCTCGGCGCCCGCATCGACGACGACGGGCGCGGCGCGCTGCCGATGACCGTGCACGGCGGCGGCGCCCTGGACGGCGGCCCGGTGGCGGTCGACGCCTCCTCCTCCTCGCAGTTCGTCTCCGCGCTGCTGCTGTCCGGCCCGCGCTTCAACCAGGGCGTCGAGGTCCGCCACACCGGCGCCACCCTGCCGTCGATGCCGCACATCCGGATGACGGTGGACATGCTGCGCGCGGTCGGCGCCCAGGTCGACACCCCGGAGTCGGGCGGCGAGCCCGGCGTCTGGCGGGTCACGCCGGGGGCCCTGCTCGGCCGGGACCTGACGGTCGAGCCGGACCTGTCCAACGCCCAGCCGTTCCTGGCGGCGGCGCTGGTGACCGGCGGCCGGGTCGTGATCCCGGACTGGCCGGCCCGGACCACCCAGCCCGGTGACCGGTTGCGCGAGATCTTCACCGAGATGGGCGGCTCCTGCGAACTGACCGACCAGGGGCTGGTCTTCACCGGCTCCGGCTCGGTCCACGGCATCGACGTCGACCTGGGCGAGGTCGGCGAGCTCACCCCGGGCATCGCGGCCGTCGCCGCCCTCGCGGACTCCCCCTCGACCCTGCGCGGCGTGGCCCACCTGCGCCTGCACGAGACGGACCGCCTGGCCGCGCTCACCAAGGAGATCAACGAGCTCGGCGGCGACGTGACGGAGACCGCCGACGGCCTGCACATCCGTCCGCGCCCCCTGCACGGCGGCGTCTTCCACACCTACGAGGACCACCGCATGGCCACCGCCGGCGCGATCATCGGCCTCGCGGTCGAGGGGGTGCGGATCGAGAACGTGGCGACGACGGCGAAGACCCTCCCGGACTTCCCCGGCCTGTGGACCGGGATGCTCGAAAGCGCCGGAGCGTAGGGGACGACGTCATGCGCCGCTACGGCAAGCACACCGACGAGGACGACATCCGCACCCGCCCGGGACGGCGGAACACCCGGCCGCGCACCAGCATCCGGCCCAAGCACGAGGACGCCGCCGAGGGCATGGTCCTCACCGTCGACCGGGGCCGGCTGACCTGTCTCGTGGACGACCGGATCGTGCTGGCGATGAAGGCCCGCGAACTGGGCCGCAAGGCGGCCGTCGTGGGCGACCGGGTCGCCCTGGTCGGCGACCTGTCCGGCAAGAAGGACACCCTCGCCCGCATCGTCCGCATCGAGGAGCGCGCCTCCGTCCTGCGCCGCACGGCGGACGACGACGACCCCTACGAGCGCGTGGTCGTCGCCAACGCCGACCAGCTGGCCATCGTCACCGCCCTCGCCGACCCCGAGCCGCGCCCCCGCCTGATCGACCGCTGCCTGGTCGCGGCGTACGACGGCGGCCTGACCCCGCTGCTGGTCATGACCAAGTCCGACCTCGCCCCGCCGGACCAGCTGCTGGAGCTGTACGGCGCGCTGGACATCCCGTACGTGGTCACCAGCCGCGAGGAGCTGGAGAACGGCGACGCGGCCGACCGGGTGCGCGAGCACCTGGACGGCAGGATCACGGCCTTCGTCGGCCACTCGGGCGTCGGCAAGACCACGCTGGTCAACGCGCTCGTCCCGCAGGAGCGCCGCCGCGTCACGGGTCATGTGAACGCGGTGACGGGCCGCGGCCGCCACACGACGACGTCGGCGCTGGCGCTCCCGCTGTCGGGCGCGCGGGGCTGGGTCGTCGACACCCCGGGCGTGCGGTCCTTCGGGCTCGCCCACATCGATCCGTCCCGCGTGATCCACGCCTTCCCCGACCTGAAGCCGGGTGCGGAGGGCTGCCCCCGCGCGTGCAGCCACGACGAGCCGGACTGCGCCCTGGACCAGTGGGTGGCCGACGGCCACGCCGACCCGGCGCGGCTGTACTCGCTGCGCCGGCTGCTGTCCACGCGGGAGCGCACGGAGGGCGACTGACCCCGCGCCGCGGGAAGGCGGCCGGCCTTCGCGTTGTTTGCCCCGGCGGGGGGCAGGTAAGTGCATAATCGCCCGAGCCGGACCCTAGCCCGACCAGAGTCTGACGGACGGTCACAGGACGTCGGAGCGCCGACACGTGGACACAGGAGGACGACCCATGGCGTGGCTGCTGGTCATCGTGGCCGGGTTGCTCGAAACCGGCTTCGCCGTGTGCCTGAAGCTGTCGCACGGCTTCACCCGGCTGTGGCCGACGGTCGCCTTCGCGGCCTTCGCCCTGGGCAGCTTCGGCCTGCTGACGCTCTCCCTGAAGAAGCTCGACGTCGGCCCGGCCTACGCGGTGTGGACCGGCATCGGCGCGGCGGGCACCGCCATCTACGGGATGGTGTTCCTCGGCGACCTGGTGTCCACCCTGAAGATCGTCTCGATCAGCCTGGTGATCATCGGCGTGATCGGACTCCAGCTGTCGGGCTCGGCCCACTAGGGCCTCTCGTTCGGATCATGCCGGGCTCGCGGGGCCTGGTGCCGTGCCTCGCCGCGTTGTCGTCGGTTGCCATGGCGCCCTCCTCCGCCTTGCGATGCACGGCACCAGGTCCCGCTCCCTGATCCGACCTGATCCGAGCGAAAGACCCCAGGGCCGCGGCACGACCTGGCACGGGGTCGCCTCCGGGCTGGGCCCGGGCGCACTCCCCGGGCCGCCGGGCGGCGCCGCGAACGGCCGGCCGGCCGCGTCACCACCGGCACGGAGAGGACGGAGCGGCGGGAGCCGCCCGCACCCCTCCCCGCCCCCGCTGGCCGCGCACCCGCCCCGGCGGATACCGTTCGGTGCATGCCCGACTACCTCGACGACCTCCGCCTCGCCCACGTCCTCGCGGACGCCGCCGACGCGGCGACCATGGACCGCTTCAAGGCTCTGGACCTGAAGGTCGAGACGAAACCGGACATGACGCCCGTGAGTGAGGCCGACAAGGCGGCCGAGGAGCTCATCCGCGGCCAGCTGCAGCGCGCCCGCCCCCGGGACGCGATCCTGGGCGAGGAGTACGGCGTCGAGGGCACCGGCCCCCGCCGCTGGGTGATCGACCCGATCGACGGCACCAAGAACTACGTCCGCGGCGTCCCGGTCTGGGCCACCCTGATCGCCCTGATGGAGGCCGGGGAGGGAGGGTACCGGCCCGTCGTCGGCGTCGTCTCCGCCCCCGCCCTCGGCCGCCGCTGGTGGGCCGCGAAGGGCCACGGCGCCTTCTCCGGCCGCAGCCTCACCTCGGCCTCCCGGCTCCAGGTCTCCCGCGTCTCCCGGCTGGACGACGCCTCCTTCGCGTACTCCTCGCTCGGCGGCTGGGAGGAGCAGGGCCGGCTGGACGGCTTCCTGGACCTGGCCCGCGCGGTGTGGCGCACGCGCGCGTACGGCGACTTCTGGCCGTACATGATGGTCGCCGAGGGCTCGGTCGACCTGTGCGCCGAGCCGGAGCTGTCCCTGTGGGACATGGCCGCGAACGCGATCATCGTGACGGAGGCGGGCGGCACCTTCACCGGCCTCGACGGCCGCCCGGGCCCGCACAGCGGCAACGCGGCGGCGTCGAACGGCCTGCTGCACGACGAGTTGCTGGGGTACCTCAACCAGCGCCGCTGAGGCACCCGGGGCACGCGCCGCGGCCGGCCGGCCGGCCGCGCGCACCTTCTTGCCGGCCCTCGCTTCGCCCGCGACTCCGGGAGCTCCCCACTCGTGAGCTTGCGGATCCGCGAATCGTCCCGTGGTTTCGCCAGGAGGCGGCTCCGTCCGTGCTCGTCCGCGACGCCATGGGCACGGTCGTCCTCACCGTCGGCCCCGCCCGCTCCGCCAGGCCGCGGCCCTGATGTCCGCCCGGCGGGTCGGCGCGGCCGGTTCCGCAGCGGGCCCCGGCCTGGAACACGGGTGGGCCGGACCCCCACGAGGGAGATCCGGCCCACCCGCCACGACAAGCGGTCCCGTACGGGAAGGTGTCAGCCGCGCAGGGCCTGGACCGCGGCCTCCAGCCGCTTGCCGAAGTCGGCGTCCGCCTGACGGAAGTTGTTGATCGCGCGCTCGACGATGTCCTCGCGCGAGACCTGGGAGATGGAGCCCGCCAGGTTGTTGATCAGGCGCTCCTTCTCCTCGTCCGTCATGAGCCGGTAGAGGTTGCCCGCCTGCACGAAGTCGTTGTCCTCCGCGTGGACCGGGGCCTCGTGGTCGCCGGTGACACCGGTGACCGGAACCGGCTGCCACAGCGGGCGGTTCGTCTGGAACGGGCCGCCGAAGCTGTTCGGCTCGTAGTTCTTCGCGCCGCCGTGGCGGCCGTCGTACATGAAGCCGTCCCGGCCGTGGGTGCGCGCCTCGGTGGCGTGCGGGCGGTTCACCGGCAGGTGGTCGGCGTTGATGCCGACGCGGTAGCGGTGGGCGTCGCCGTAGGCGAAGAGGCGGCCCTGGAGCATCTTGTCCGGGGACGGGCCGATGCCGGGCACGAAGTGCGCCGGGGAGAAGATCGACTGCTCGACCTCGGCGAAGATGTTCTGCGGGTTGCGGTTGAGCTCCAGCTTGCCGATCTCGATGACCGGGTAGTCCGCGTGCGGCCACACCTTGGTCAGGTCGAACGGGTTGAAGCGGTAGGTCGCCGCCTCGGCCGCCGGCATGATCTGCACGCCCACGGTCCAGGACGGGTACTCCCCGCGCTCGATGGCCTGACGCAGGTCGCGCTGGTGGGAGTCGGGGTCCTCACCGGCGAGCTTGTTGGCCTCTTCCTGGGTGAGGCACTTGATGCCCTGGTCGGTCTTGAAGTGGTACTTGACCCAGAAGACCTCGCCGGCCTCGTTGTTCCACTGGAAGGTGTGCGAGCCGAAGCCGTCCATGTGGCGGTACGACGCCGGGATGCCGCGGTCACCGAACAGCCAGGTCACCTGGTGGGTCGACTCGGGCGACAGGCTCCAGAAGTCCCAGACGTTGTCCGGCTCCTGCGAACCGGTGTACGGGTCGCGCTTCTGGGTGTGGATGAAGTCCGGGAACTTGATGGCGTCCTTGATGAAGAACACCGGGGTGTTGTTGCCGACGAGGTCGTAGTTGCCCTCCTCGGTGTAGAACTTCACCGCGAAACCGCGCGGGTCGCGGACGGCGTCCGCCGCGCCCAGGTTGCCGGCCACGGTCGAGAAGCGGAGGAAGACCTCCGTCTGCTTGCCGACCTCGGAGAGGAACTTGGCACGCGTGTACTTGGTGACATCGGCGGTGACCGTGAAGGTGCCGTAGGCACCGGCACCGCGGGCGTGGACCACACGCTCCGGGATGCGCTCACGGTTGAAGTGGGCCAGCTTCTCCAGAAGGAGCTGGTCCTGGACGAGCACGGGGCCACCGACGCCCGCGGTCTCACTGTTCTGGTTGTCGGCTACCGGAGCACCGGCTTCCGTAGTGAGCGGTCCCTGAGTCACGTGGGCCTCCTGCGCCATTCCTGCTGGTCCTGTCCCTTGGCTAATGCCGGTGCCGATCCTACAATGGACATTGTCTAAGTCAAGTAAACCTCCAAAGTCACATCCGCTCGGGACTTGGTCCCCTTGCTGTTAGGCTGGTTCGCATGAGTGACCTACTGGAACGGCTGCGCGGACGCGGATGGCGCATGACCGCGCAGCGGCGCGTCGTGGCCGAGGTCCTCGACGGCGAACACGTCCACCTGACGGCCGACGAGGTGCACGCACGGGCCGTCGCCAAGCTGCCCGAGATCTCCCGGGCGACCGTGTACAACACGCTGGGTGAGCTCGTCTCGCTCGGCGAGGTGATCGAGGTCGCGACCGACAAGCGCGCCAAGCGGTACGACCCGAACGCCCACCGGCCCCACCACCACCTGGTGTGCGCCCGCTGCGGCACGATCCGCGACGTGCACCCGACGGGCAACCCGCTGGCCGACCTGCCCGACTCCGAGCGCTTCGGCTTCACCGTCTCGGACGTCGAGGTGACGTACCGCGGCGTCTGCCCGAACTGCGCGTCGGCTTAAGTCTTCGGAAGAGCCCCGGCACTCGTCGAGTGCCGGGGCTCTTCCCTGCGTGCGCGCGGGACATCGGGCCGCGGAGGACACCGGGCGGCACCGGACGGAAGGGGCCGAACGCACCGAGGGCCGGAACCCTTTCGGGTTCCGGCCCTCGGCTTTCAGTAGCGGGGACAGGATTTGAACCTGCGACCTCTGGGTTATGAGCCCAGCGAGCTACCGAGCTGCTCCACCCCGCGTCGGTGAACACCACGTTACGTCAACGCCGCGGACAAAGGCAAATCGCTTCCCGTCGGCCATCAGGGTGCGGGAGCCTCACGCCGACAGCTCCTGCCGCAGCGCGTCCCGCAGCCGGGCCGCCCGCTCCGCCACCTCCGCCGGCCCCAGCTCCACCGCCCGCCCGGCCCACTGCTGCCCCTCGTCCAGTTCGCCCCGACGCGCGTAGACCAGGGCGAGCCGCAGCGCCGCCCGGCCGTGCCCGGCGTCGGCCGCCCGGGCCCACCACACGACGGCCTCGGGCTCGCTGCCCTCCCGGGCCAGCAGCAGTCCCAGGTTGAAGGCCCCGTTGCGGGAACCGGCCTCCGCCGCCTGGCGGTACCACCGCGCCGCCTCGGCCACGTCCCCGCGGGCGGCGGCCAGCATCCCGACCCGGACCTGTGCCCGCCGGTGGCCCTGCGAGGCGGCCCGCTCGTACCATTCCTCGCACTCCGTCTTGTGGTGCACCGGCTCCCCCAGCCCGTGCGCGGGCTCCGGCGGACGGCGCGCGTCGAGCACGGTGGCCAGCCGGTACGCCGCCTCGGCGCTGCCGCCTCCGGCCGCGCACCGCAGGTACCGCTCGGCCTCCGGCTCGTCCCCCTCGCGCAGCCGGGCGATGCCGACCTGGAGGGCCGCCTCCGTGTGCCCGGCCGCGGCGGCCCGCTCGTACCAGCGCAGGGCCGCCTCCTCCTCGCCGCGCCCGGCGTACAGGATGCCCAGGTTGAAGGCGGCGTCGACGCTCCCGGCCTCCGCAGCCTTGGAGAACCAGGGCTCGGCGCCGGTCTCGTCCCCGCCGCGCAGCAGCAGGATGGCGAGCGCGTTCGCGGCCTCGCGGTGCCCGGCGTAGGCCGCGCGCCGGTACCACTGCTCGGCCTGCGCGGTCCGCCCCTGCTCGGCGCAGAGCAGCCCGAGGTTGTAGGCGCCGTTGTCGTCCCCGGCGTCCAGCGCCGCCCGGTACCAGCGCTCGGCGGTCTGGGTCTGCCCGCGCTCGGCGTGCAGCGCCCCCAGCGCGTTGGCGGCGTTGCCGTCGCCCTCCTGCGCGGCGCGCAGCCACCACACGGCGGCGCTCTCGGAGTCCCCGGCGTCGCGCAGCAGGAATCCCAGCGCGCAGGCGGCCCGCGGCTCCCCGTCCTTGGCGGACATCAGGTACCAGCGGGCGGCCTCCTGCACCTCGCCCCGCTTCTCCAGGATGGCCCCGAGGTGCAGCGCGGCCCGCCGGTGGCCGCGCGCGGCGGCCTGCCGGTACCACTGTTCGGCCTCCTCGGCGGCCTTGACACCGTTGTCACCGCCGGCTCTCCGCGCGGCCCGCCGGTCCAGTGCCCGCGCCAGCCGGTACGCGGCCTCCCGGTGCCCGCGTTCCGCCGCGGACCGCATCCACCGCTCGGCGCCCGGGTCGCCGCGGTGCTCCAGCAGGTCCGCGAGCGCGTAGGCGCCCAGGACGTGGCCCTGCTCGGCGGACTGGCGCAGCCAGTACTCGGCGGCGGGCTCGTCGCCCCGCTCGCGGTGGTGCCGGCCCAGCGCGTGGGCGGCCGGGGCGGACCCCGCGACGGCGGCGATGCGCCACCATCCGGCGGCCTCGTCGGCGTACCCCCGCTGGTGGAGGAGGACACCCAGGTTGTTGGCGGCGGCGCGGTCACCGGCGGCGGTCGCGGCGCGCAGGTGGGGCTCGGCTCCGTCGAGATCACCGCGGCGCAGCAGCATGGCCCCGAGGACGCTCATCGCCTCGACGTCACCGGCTTCGGCGGCGAGCCGCCGGCGCACCTCCTCGGCCGCCTCGGCCGCGGCCTCGCCGGCCTCGTCCCCGGTCTCGTCCAGATCGGACTGCTGTACAAATCGCCCCGTCTCGAACAGATCTGCCTTGTCCCCCATAACGTCCATCGTCGCACCACCTGCAACCCGGGTACACCTGGCACACCGCAGTCAGTGAGGTCACTTCAGCGTTTTGTCGACATGCCCACAGAGAGACAAGTCAAACACAGATCCCCCAACTCCCCCCGCCGGCACGGCCGTCGGAGACACCCGCACACGCGTTCGCATATAAGGCGAAGGCCCGGATCCCTTTCGGGATCCGGGCCTTCGTGGTCGTTCGCGTACCGCGTCCGACTCCAGTAGCGGGGACAGGATTTGAACCTGCGACCTCTGGGTTATGAGCCCAGCGAGCTACCGAGCTGCTCCACCCCGCGCCGTTGTGTTTTCAACCGTACCACGGCGCGGGGGCGGACGACGGGTCGGATCACCCGCCGCCCGAGCCGCCTGCGGGGCTGCCGCTCTGCCGGGCACCGGAACCGGACTCGCCGTTCCCGCCGCCGTCGTTCCGCGCACCGGAGTTCCGGCCGGCCCGGGACTGGGCCTCCTCGGCCCGGCGCAGCGCCTCCTGAAGGTCCTTCTGCGCCTCGCCGTACGCCGCCCAGTCGTTCTTCCTCAGGGCTTCCTGGCCGGCTTCGAAGGCCTTCTGGGCGTCGTCCAGCGCCTCCTGGACCGTCGGGTCACCGGTCGGCGGCGGCGTGGTGCCCTCGTCCCCGCCCTCGTCCGGCGGCTCGGTGGTCCTGCCCTCCGCCCCGAAGACCTTGTCGAGGGCCTCCTCCAGGGTGTTCTCGAAGGCGGTGTTGCCCCCGTAGGTGACCAGCACCTTGCGCAGCAGCGGGTACTTGAGGCCGCCGCCGCGTACGTAGACCGGCTCCACGTACAGCAGTCCTCCGTCGAGCGGGACCGTCAGCAGGTTGCCGTACTCGACCTCGGAGTCACCGCCTCTGAGCAGCCTGATGGACTCGGCGATGTCCTGTTCGGAGTTGAACTGGCTCTGCACCTGCTTGGGTCCGTCGACGGTCGTGCTCGTCGGCACCTTCAGGATCCTGATCTTGCCGTAGCCCTCCGTGCCGGCCTCGGCATCGACCGCCATGAACGCGCTGAGGTTGTCCCGCCCGTTGGGCGTGAACGTCGTCGTCAGCGAGAACGCCTGTTCCTTCTGGTCGGGCATCCTCATGCTGAGGTAGTACGGCGGCACCGCGTCGCCCGTCCTGTTGGTCGGGTCGTCCGGCACCTGCCACACCTCGCTGCCGCTGAGGAAGGTGTCGGCGTCCTTGACGTGGTAGCGGGTGAGCAGCTCGCGCTGGACCTTGAACAGGTCCTGCGGGTAACGCAGGTGGGCCATCAGGGCGTCGGAGATCTCGCTCCTGGGCTGGACCGTGTCCGGGAAGGCCTTCATCCAGGTCTTCAGGACGGGGTCCTCGGTGTCCCACTGGTAGAGCTTGACGTCACCGGTGTACGCGTCGACGGTCGCCTTCACCGAGTTGCGGATGTAGTTGACCTGGTTCTGCTGGGCCACCACCGCGCGGTTGTCGTTGGTCGCGGTCAGCGAGTCGGCCGTGGTGTCGCCGAGCGTCGTACGGGAGGCGTACGGGTAGCCGTTGGTCGTCGTGTAGGCGTCGACGATCCACTGGATCTTCCCGTCCACCACCGCCGGGTAGGCGTCGCCGTCGATGGTCAGCCAGGGCGCGACCGCCTCGACGCGCTCCTTGGGGGTGCGGTTGTACAGGATGCGCGAGCCGTCGCCGATCGCGCCCGAGTACAGGATCTGCGGTTCGTTGAACGCCACCGCGTACGCGGCCCGGTTGACCGGGCCGGAGAGGTCGACCCCGCCGCCGCCCTTGTACCTGGTGGGCTTCTCACCGCTGTCGTCGGAGTAGTCGATCTCCTCCTGGGGACCGCCGACGATCGAGTACGTGGTGGTCTTCTCGCCGTAGTAGATCCGCTGCTCGTACCGCGGGAGCTCGCCCTGGGACGGCAGGTCGGACTCGGTGAACACCGGGCGGCCCTCGGAGTCGACCTCGGTGCCCCTGGCCGCGACCACGCCGTAGCCGTGGGTGTAGCGGAAGTGGTTGTTGATCCAGTTCTTCTTCGGGATGCCGGCCAGGTTCAGCTCGCGCAGGCCGATGACCGTGTCCTGCTCCTTGCCGTCCTTGGAGTACCGGTCGACGTCCAGGTTGGTCGGGAACGCGTAGTAGTTCCGCATCTGCTGGAGCTGCTGGAACGTCGGCGAGACGATGTTCGGGTCCATGATCCGGATGCTCGCCACGGCGTCGGCGTCGTCGCGCAGCTCGGTCTTGTCCTCGGTCCGGCTCCGGCCCGGGTACTCGGTGACCTGGGTGCCGTCGATGCCGTACGCCTCACGCGTCGCCTGGAGGTTCTTCTCGACGTACGGGGCTTCCTTGGCCTGCTCGTTGGGCTGGACCTGGAACTTCTGCACGATCGCCGGGTACAGGCCGCCGATGAGGATGGCCGACAGGACCATCAGGCCGAGGCCGATCACGGGCAGCTGCCAGGTGCGCCGCCAGATGGTGGCGAAGAACAGCAGTGCGCAGATCACGGCGATGCAGAACAGGATCGTCTTGGCGGGCAGGTAGGCGTTGGCGTCGACGTACCTCAGGCCCGTCCAGTTGTCGGTGGCCTTGAAGTCGCTGGACTTGACCGCGAGCCCGTACCGGTCGAGCCAGTACGCGACCGCCTTGAAGGCGACGAAGACGCCGATGAGCACCGACAGGTGGCCGGTGGCCGCGGCGGTGGCGCGTCCGCCGGGGCTGGTCAGGCGCAGCCCGCCGTACAGGTAGTGGGTGAGCGCGGCGGCGATCACCGACAGGATCACGGCGGCGAAGCCGAAGCCGAGCAGGAACCGGTACCAGGGCAGGTCGAAGGCGAAGAAGGAGACGTCCAGCTTGAACTGGGGGTCCTTCTGCCCGAAGGGGACGCCGTTGACCCACATCAGCCAGGTCCGCCACTGGCCGGCGGCGGAGGCGCCGGCGATCAGGCCGACCAGGGCGGTGATGCCGAGCAGCAGCCACTTCTTGAAGGGGGCGATGCCCATGCGGTAGCGGTCGAGGTTCTGCTGCTCCGTCGACATCGCGCTCAGCGGCGGCCGGAGCCGGTGGGCCAGCCAGATGTTGAATCCGACGGCGAGCGCCATCAGCAGGCCGAAGACGAGGAAGAGACCGATCTTGGTCCACAGGGTCGTCGTGAACACCGACGAGTACCTGACCGACCGGTACCACAGCCAGTCCGTCCAGAAGCCCGCGAACATGGTGAACGCCATGCCGAGGACGGCGAGGACACCCAGTGTCATGAGCAGGGTCCGGGCACGCCGGGACGGGCGGCCCACTCTGATCCGCGGCCCTGTCGGGCCTCCGCCGCGGTCCGGCATCTGGAAAGCCAAGGTGCGCACCTCGAAGTTCGCTGTTGATCCGTCAGGCCCTCGGGTTCGCGGGCCTTCCGTGCGCCCTCCTGATCGTGGGCCCACACCTATGCAACTTACTCACCGTTTACTCGGTTCCCGGTTCCGGGCCGGAACGAGGCAGGATTGTGACCATGTCCAACACCCCCATGGCGGCGAGCCCGCTGACCCGGGCCGTGCTCGAGATCGACGAGTACGTCTCCGGCCTCGGCTGGGACCAGCCCGCCCGCCTCTTCGCCCTCGTCGACACCGCGCGGCTGCGCGCCGAGCAGCCCTCGCTCGCGGACCGCCTCGGTCTCACCGGGGACGAGCAGGAGACCGCTCCCGGTCTCGCCCCGGCCCTCACCCCGATCGAACAGGAGGAGATCCCGGCGGACCGGCCGCTGGACGAGTTCCTCGCCACCATCGCCTGGCCGGACGCGGTGACCGGCTGCGCGCTCACCGTGGAGCGCCTGATGCTGCCGCCGTCCGCCGAGGCCCAGGTCCCCCAGGACCTGGACGAGGCGGGGCTGGCGCGGTGGGTGGCCGAGCACCCCGAGCGCCAGGAGGTCCGCATGACGGTCGCGGTGCTGCGCGACGGCGCCCGTGAGTCGGCGCTGCGGCTGCGGGAGAAGGACTCCCCCACCGAGGTCCTCACCGGCTCCGACCTGGTGCCGGGGCTGGCCCAGGCGCTGGCGGCGACCTTCGAGGAGTAGCGCCTGCCGCTACCCGGCCGTGCAGCGCGGCAGGTCGGCGGTCTTCCCCGTGCGGATGTCCGCGAGCGCGTCGAGGGCGTCGTCGATGGTGCTCACCTTGACGAGGGTGAGCCCCTTCGGAGTGTCGCTCGCGGCGGCCCCGCAGTTGTCGGCGGGCGTCAGGAAGTACCGGGCGCCCTTGCCGCGCGCGCCGACGATCTTCATCTCGATGCCGCCGATCGGCCCGACCTTGCCGTCGTCGTCGATGGTGCCGGTGCCTGCGACGAATGCGCCGCCGGTCAGGCTGCCCGGGGTGAGCTTGTCGTAGATCCCGAGCGCGAACATCAGGCCGGCGCTCGGGCCGCCGACGTCGGCGAGCTTGATGTCGACGGTGAACGGGAAGGTGTGGTCGGTCCCGGCGGAGATGCCGACGACGGCGCGCTTCTCGCCGCCGTCGTCGGAGGCCTCGGTGGTGATCGTGACCTTCTCGGTCCTCGTCGCCGTGCGGCGGCCCTTCTCGGCGGCGGCCTGCTCCTCGGCGGGCACGATCGTGAAGACGACGTCCTGACCGGGCCGGTGCCTGGTCACCAGCTTCGCCACGTCCGCGGGCCGCTTCACCGTCGTGCCGTCGACGGCCTTGATCACGTCTCCGGCGTGCAGCCTGCCCTCCGCCGGGGACCCCTTGACGACGGTGGAGACGACCACCCAGGTCCTCACCGGGATGTCGAGCTGCTTCAGGGCGGCGACCTTGGCGCTCTCCTGGGACTGGCTGAACTCCTCGGCGTTCTCCTGGGAGGACTCCTCCTCGGTCTTGCCGTCCGGGTAGAGCGTGTCGTGCGGCACGACCTTGTTGTCGTGCGCGAGCCAGCCGTAGACGGCCTCGACGAGGTTCATCCGGTAGTCGGCGCTGGTGACCCTGACGGTGGTCATGTTGAGGTGGCCGTCGGCCGGGTAGGTCCTGCGTCCCGAGATCTGCAGCACCGGCTCGCCGTCGTGCTCCCCGAGCGTGTTCACCGTCGGCCCCGGTGACATCTCCGCGTACGGCACGGGGATGAACACTCCCGCGCACAGGAGCGCGATCAGCATCAGGGTGGAGGCGAGCATCGTCGCGGTGCGGCGTGGCATGCCTCGACACTAAGGGACGCTCCTGTCGGCGCACCGTCAGGGCGGTCCGCTCAGGTGCGGGAGCGGGGCTTCTCCATCGCCGCGCAGAACCGGGCGTACCCGTCGAGCTCGGGGCCGTCGCCGCGTACCCTCCGGGTCCGGTTGGCCCAGCTGCCCCACAGACCCGCGCCGATCGCAGCCACAAGCGGAATCAGCAACCAGGCAAGTGCCCCCATGCCGGCCTCCCAACCCCGAAGAGCATCCGCTACTGACTGATCAGCAGATTAACCATCCGCAGTGACAACGCTCACGTCCGGGGTGCGGTTACGCAACCGGAGGGCCGGGGAAGGGCCCCCGCGGCATCCGTGGCGCCGGGGGCCGGCGGGGAGGGGCGTACGACGGGGACCCGCGCGGGCGGATCAGCAGGCGCCCACCCACTCCTCGGTGCCGTCGGAGAACTTCTGGTGCTTCCAGATCGGCACCTCGTGCTTCAGGTCGTCGATCAGCCTGCGGCAGGCCTCGAAGGCCTCGCCGCGGTGGGGGCAGGAGACGGCGACGACGACGGCGAGGTCCCCGACCCCGAGCTCTCCCACGCGGTGCACGGCGGCCAGCGCCCGCACGGGGTACTCGGCGGCGACCTTCTCGGCGATCCGCCGCATCTCGGCCTCCGCGCTGGGGTGGCAGGAGTAGCCGAGCGCGTCGACGCCGGCGCCCCCGTCGTGGTTGCGCACGGTGCCCACGAACAGCGCGGTCCCGCCGGCCGCGTCGTCCCCGACGGCCCGGAGGACCTCGTCCACGGACAGGGGTGTCTCGCGGATGCCGATCAGCTTGACGGGGTCCTGCGCGGCCGGCTCGCCGGGGAGGTCGTTCGTGGATGCCATGGGGCCATCGTGCCCCACGGCGGCGGGAACGCGGAACAGCGCTGCCGCCCGGTATGCGCGCGTGCGTGGCCGGAGCCTTCCGCAGGACCTCCCGCGGAGCCTTCGCGGCCTGCGGGAGCACGCCGGGCCGGGCAGGGGGAGGGAAAGCGCGCCGCCGGCCGGGCGGGCCTCCGTGCGCCCGGCAGGGCGGCGCCCCGCCTCAGATGCGCCGCCGCGCCTTCCGCGCCCGCCGCACCACCGCCGCCGCGCCCAGCAGCGCCACCGTCGCGCCCGCGGCGCCCGCCGCCGTGGCGTCCTTGCGGCCCAGGCGCCGCCCGGCCACCGTGTGCCGTCCGGAGACCTCCTCCAGCAGCTCGGCGAGCACCTGCTCGTTGGTGTACCCGGGCCGCCACCCGGCGTCGTGCAGCCGGCTCCCGCTCACCACCCAGGGGTACATCGTGTACGCCAGGTCCCCGGCCGGGGAGGGCGTGAGCCCGATCCGGTGCAGCCGGGCCGCCGCCCCCAGGGCGACCGCCGACGGCAGCTCCATGCGCCGGATGCCGCTGAGCTCCTCGACCTCCTCCTGCTCCAGCCAGCCGTCGCAGCCGACGGCCAGCTCCCCCTCGACCTTCTCCAGCACGGCGTACTCCAGGGCGCTGCACAGGTCCTCGACGTGGCAGAACTGCCACGCGGGCCGCGATCCGGCCACGACCAGCAGCCGGGGCGACTCGAAGTACCTGGTCAGCGCGGTGTCCGTGCCGCCGACCAGGATGGCCGGCCGGACGACGGTGACGTTGAGCCCCGGGTGGGCGCGCGGGGCGCGGCGGGCCAGCCGCTCGATCTCCAGCAGGTCCCCGACACCGGTGGCCTCGGCCGTGGCGCGCAGCTCGGCGTCCTCCGACAGCGGCAGCTCGTTGTCGGGCAGCGCGCCGTAGACCATCGCCGAGGTGCACAGCACGACCCGGTGGACGCCGGCCGCCGCCGCGGCGGTCAGCACGGTCTGCGTCCCCCGGACGTTGTAGGCCGTCCGGGCGGCCGCGTCGGTCTCCAGGTCGAGGTCGAGCGCCAGGTGCACGACCACGTCCGCGCCGCGCAGTCTGTCCGCGATGGCCGGGTCCCGTACGTCCAGGACATGCCACTGCGCGGTCGCGCACTCGCCGCGCCGCTCGTCGAGGGCGATGACCTTCCTGACCTCGGACGATGCCGCGAGCCGCGCGGTGAGCAGCGCCCCGACGCCGGACGCGGCACCGGTGACCGCGACGACGGGTCCGCGTGCGCCGGGGCCGGAAGGACTGGTTGACTGGTTTCGCGCTGCGCGAACCTGCGGATCTGGGGAACTCACCGGGCGTCTCCAGCGGTTGTCTTCAGTACGGGCGCGGGTGACGCGTACGTACCAGGTGGCATCCATCCTGCCGCAGGCCGCTGGCCGGCCAAGCACCGAGGCCCGATGCGCCGCGGGTGTCTACGCTGGGTGGTGTTGTCGGGCAGCCGTGCCGCCGGAAAGAACCGGTGGCCCTACCAGCCGAGGAACCCCGTGAGTGACACCCCATTCGGATTCGGCCTTCCGCCGGAGGAGCCGGACGACGGCGACGAGGGCAAGAAGAAGGACCAGCAGAGCGGTGGTGGGCAGGGACCGGCCAATCCGTTCGGTTTCGGGTCGCTGCCCGGCGCCGGAGGCCTGGGTGGCCCCGGTGCGGACAATCCGTTCGCCGCCATGTTCGGTTCGCTGAACCCCACCGACCTGGGCGCCGCGTTCCAGCAGCTGGGCCAGATGCTCTCCTACGAGGGCGGCCCGGTGAACTGGGACATGGCCAAGCAGATCGCCCGCCAGACCGTCGCCCAGGGCGCTCCCGACGGCACCAAGGACGCCAGCGTCGGCCCGGCCGAGCGCACCGCCGTCCAGGAGGCCGTCCGCCTGGCCGACCTGTGGCTGGACGACGCGACCGCCCTGCCCTCCGGCGCGGGCTCCGCGGTGGCGTGGAGCCGCGCGGAGTGGGTCGAGGCGACCCTGCCCGCCTGGCGGGAGCTGGTCGACCCGGTCGCCGAGCGCGTCGGCAACGCCATGGGCGAGGTCCTGCCGGAGGAGATGCAGGCCATGGCGGGCCCGCTGATCGGCATGATGCGCTCCATGGGCGGCGCCATGTTCGGCACGCAGATCGGGCAGGCCGTCGGTGTGCTCGCCGGCGAGGTCGTCGGCTCGTCCGACATCGGCCTGCCGCTCGGACCGGCCGGCAAGGCCGCGCTGCTGCCCGCGAACATCGAAGCGTTCGGCAAGGACCTGGGTGTGCCCAGGGACGAGGTGCGGCTGTACCTCGCCCTGCGTGAGGCCGCCCACCAGCGCCTGTTCGCGCACGTGCCGTGGCTGCGCTCGCACCTGTTCGGCGCCGTCGACGGCTACGCCCGCGGCATCAAGGTCGACACGGCCAAGCTGGAGGACGTGGTCGGCCAGTTCGACCCGCAGAACCCCGAGCAGCTGCAGGAAGCCCTCCAGCAGGGCATGTTCCAGCCGGAGGACACGCCGGAGCAGAAGGCGGCCCTGGCCCGTCTGGAGACGGCGCTGGCGCTCGTCGAGGGCTGGGTGGACGCGGTGGTGCACGCCGCCGCCAAGCCGCGCCTGGGATCGGCCGACGCGCTGCGCGAGACGCTGCGCCGGCGCCGTGCCTCGGGCGGCCCGGCCGAGCAGACGTTCGCCACGCTGATCGGCCTGGAACTGCGGCCGCGCCGCCTGCGCGACGCCTCCCGCCTGTGGGCGTCCCTGACGGACGCGCGCGGCGTCGACGGCCGGGACGGCCTGTGGGCCCACCCGGACATGCTGCCGACCGCGACCGACCTGGACGATCCGGACGGTTTCGTCCACCGCGAGCAGCTGGACTTCTCCGAGCTGGACAAGATGCTCGGCGAGGCCGCCGGCAAGAAGCCCGGTCCGAAGGAGAAGCCGTCCGGGGACGAGGCCGAGGGCGACGGCAAGGGCGACGGCGCCGAGTGAGCCTGCACGACGACGCGGTCCTCGTGCTGAAGGGGTACGAGAACCGGTACGAGGGTCAGGCCGAGCTGCGCCAGACGTACCTGGACCACCTGGCGGCCCATCCGGACGGCATGTGGAAGTCCTGCGCGGACGGACACATCACGGCGAGCGCGCTGGTCGTGGACCCCGAGCGCGGGCGGGTGCTGCTCACCCTGCACCGCAAGCTGCGCATGTGGCTCCAGATGGGCGGCCACTGCGAGCCCGGTGACACGGCTCTGGCCGCTTCCGCCCTGCGGGAGGCGACCGAGGAGTCGGGCATCACCGGCCTGGTCCTGCTGCCCGGCGGCCCGGTGCGGCTGGACCGTCATCGCACGCCCTGCGCCTGGCACCTGGACGTGCAGTACGCGGCGCTGGCTCCGGACGGGGCCGTCGAGGCGATCAGCGACGAGTCCCTGGACCTGCGCTGGTTCCCGTACGCCCGGGTCGCGGACGTGGCCGACGAGTCGGTCGTACGGCTGGTGGAGGCGACCCGCGAGCGGCTCGGCTCCTGAACCGGCGGTGAGCCACACGGGTGAGGGGCGTGCCGCCGTGGCGGCGCGCCCCTCACCCGTGCTTGGGGCGCGCCGCTCAGCTGCGGCTGCCGCCGAGCGAGTTCCCGCCGAGCCCGCCGGAGCCCATGCCGAACTGGCCGAGCAGTCCGGAGCTGCGCAGGTGCTGCGGCGGCAGCAGCTCGCTGGGCTGCACCAGGACGTACCCGCTGCCGGAGAACTGCATCTCCCAGCCCTCGCCGGTGGACCCGCGGCGGCGCCACACCGCGGACGTGGAGGTGGGCGCCTGGAGCTGGGTGCGCAGGGAGGTCGACCAGGCGATGACCGCGTCGGCGTCGCAGCAGACGTTCCGCTCCGGCGTCGCCTCCAGGACCAGCGGCTCGCCGGACGTCATCAGGACGACCTGCCCCGGGCCGGAGAGCTCCAGGTTGTACGAGCCCGCGGAGGCGATCTCGACGGCGCTGTCCACGGCGACGATCCCGACGTCGAGGGAACCGTCGAGGGCCAGGACCGCCGAGGAGTCGACGGTGATGCCGCGGCCGACGTCCATGACGTGCAGGTACTGGGCGAAGTTGGCGAGGTAGACGACGCCGTTGCCCTTGCAGCGCATCAGCTCCAGCTGCTCGCCGGTCATGCGTTCGACGTTGCGCCAGCTGCGGCTGCGGTACTGGCTGTCGAACTCGATGTGCCCCTCGAAGGCGACCATGGCGCCCTGGCGGGCCAGGACGGGGGTGCCGCCCTGCTCGACGGCGGTCCTGAGCAGTTGCGGGTTCTGCAGCGTGTAGCGTCCGGTGGACTCCACCGGGATGTGCGCGAAGAGTGTGCTGTGCATGTGTGCTGGTGCTCCCCTCAGCCCCGGTCAGCCACGGATCTTGAAGCGGTCGCCGGTGTCCTCGCTGGGCTGGACGACCACGAAGCCCTCCCCCTTGAAACCGATCTGGAACGCCTCGCCGCTCCCCCGGCCGATCAGGGCGCTCGCCTTGATCGTGCGCCGGGCCTTCATCTGAAGGCCGTCGGTCCAGGCGATCAGCGCGTCCGGGTCGACGTAGGTCTCCCGTTCGGCGCAGTCGAGGGAGATCGGCGTGCCCCGGCTGACCAGGGCCACCCATCCGGTCCCCCGGACCACGAGGTTGGTCAGGCCCGAGCCGGACAGTTTGGCCAGGCCCTTGACCGGTTCGATGGCCAGCTGGAGGGAGGTGTCGCAGGCCAGCAGGGTGGGGCCGTTGACGGACAGGGCCTCGTTGTCCAGGTGGACGACGAGGATCTCACCGCCGTAGTCGGCGAGGTACAGGTCGCCGTCGCCGCGGCAGAGCATCAGCCTGCCGCCCTCGCCGGTCACCATCTCCTCCGCCGTGCGGCGCAGGCCGGCCGGGGCGGCCTCGAACTGGACGTAACCGTCGTAGGCGATCATCGAGCCGGCCTTCGCGTACAGGTCCTGCCCGCTGACCATGGTGACCTTGAGGGTCTTGGAGCTGTGCACGCTCATCCGGACGCCGGTGGCCGCGGGGCGGTGCGCGTTGAGTGTCTGGAGGTCCATGGAGTGCCTCACACCTCGAAGGGCTGGACGACGACGAAATTGCCGGGGGCGCCCCGGAACTGGAGGTTCACGGCTTCCGAGGACTGCCGGGCGTACCCGGAACGGCGCAGCCGCACCGACGTCGTGGTCACGGCCTGTGCCCCCGCGGACCAGGCGATGACGGCATTGCCGTCGGCGTAGGTCGCCGGGCCGACCGGCAGCACCACGGGGGTGCCCCGCGTCTTGACGACGACCGCGCCCGTGCCGGAGAAGAGCATGCTGAACAGGCCGCCGCCCGGCAGACCCGCGCCCTCGATGCGGCGGACCTCGGTCTCCAGCCCCTCGTCGAAGGCGAGGACACCGCGCGCGCTGGTGTAGAGCTGCTCGCCCTGGAGCCGGATGACGAACAGGCGGCTGGCCTCGTCGGCGAGGAACACCTCGCCGTCACCGGAGCACCGCATCAGGGACATGCCCTGGCCGGTGAGCTGTCCGGTCAACTTGCCGAGCAGCCCGGATCCCTTGTGGGCGAAGTCGACGTCGCCCTGGTAGGCGACCATGCTGCCCTGCTTGGCGAGGATGTCGGCGCCCTTGGTGAGAGTCGCCCGGACCAGTTGCGGGTTCTGCTCGGTCCAGCGGTCGCCCACGGGGGCCTCGGCGTACTTCGTCAGGACGGCGCGCAGGCCGGCCTCCGCGGGGACGGGCGCGAGCGCCGCGGCGCCCCCGAAGGCCGGGGCCTGGCCGGGGAAGGCGGGAGCGCCGGGCGGAGGGGTGAAGGGGCCGCCGGAGGGTGCCGGGGTGCCCGGGGGCGGCGTGAACGGGCCGCCGGGGGGCGTGAAGGGGGCGCCCTGCGGTGCCGGGGCGGGAGGGGGAACGGTGCCGGCGGGCGGCGCCGGTACGCCCGCCGCGACGGTCGGCGCGGCGGGCACCCAGGGGCCGGGGGCCGACGGCGGGGTGGCTCCCGCGGGGGCCGCGTGCCCCTGCGCGGCCGGCTGCGGCCGGGGTTGCTGCGGCACGGGGGCGGGCGGCGGTACGGGCGCCTGCGCGGGGGCGGGCGGCGTGCCGAAGGCGGGCGGGGCGGGGGCTTGCCGGGGCGGGGCGAAGCCCGGCGCGGCGCCCGGCTGCGACGGAGGTGCGGCGGGGGCCCCCTCCCCGGCTCCCCCGGCCTCCTCGGCCACCTCGCCGCCGAAGTGCTTCAGCAGCGCCTCCAGGCCGCCGTCGAAGCCCTGCCCGACGGCGGCGAACCGCCACACGTCCTTCAGGTAGAAGTCACCCAGCATCACGGCCCGCTCGGTGGAGAACTCCGAGCCGTCGAAGGGGTACCGGGCCACCTCCTCCCCGCCCGCGACGATGCGCAGGCAGCCGGGAGCGATCTGGGACATCTGCCCGGCGCCGTCGATCGTCGCCGTGAAGGACAGCTTGTGGATCCGCGGCGGGATCCGGTCCAGCGTGACCCGGAAGGATTCGGTGTCGCCCGCCTGCGCGCCCAGGAGCTGCACGGACCCCTCGGGGGACTTCGGCTGGTTGTAGAAGACGAAGTACCGGTCGTCCGAGAGCCGTTCGTCGGCGTCCAGGCCGAAGCAGCTGATGTCGAAGGTCAGTCCGGGGCCGGAGATCTGCACGCCCACGTACAGATCCGTACCGGCGGTGAGGTCACTGATCCTGGCCTTGTGGCCGCGTTGGAATTCCCTGGCCATGCGTAACGACCGTCCCCCATCCGAGTGCGAGTGCGTCGCGTCAGGCTAACGGCAATCCCGGACACCGGACGAAGCCGGTACGGATCCGGTACAGAACCCCCGGCCGGTCCCCGGTCGGTCACGGGAGAGCCCGCGCACGCGCGCGTGGAGGGAGGGCGCGGGGCCGGTGACCGGGTGACGGGGGGCCCGCGCCCGTGGGCGGCGCCGCACCGGTCACCGCGCGTGTGCCCGCCGCGGAAGCCCGCGCATGCGCGCGGGCGGCGCCGGCGCCCGGTTCCGCCGGCCGGGGCCGGGGGCCTACTCGCCGTGCGCGCCGGGGACGTGCGGCAGCCGGCCGGCGGCGACCACGCCCTCCAGGTAGCCCCGCGCCCGCTCGGTCCGCGGGTAGGAGTCCAGCAGCCGCCAGAAGCGGGGCCCGTGCCCCGGTACGAGCAGGTGCGCCAGCTCGTGGAGGAGGACGTAGTCGACGACGTACTCGGGCATGCCCTGCAGGCGGTGCGACAGGCGGATGCTGCCCTCGGCGGGGGTGCACGACCCCCACCGGGTGCTCTGGTTCGCGACCCAGCGGACGGAACGAGGCCGGGCCCGCCCGCCGAGGTACTGGGCCGACAGCCGCTCGGCGCGCTCGGCCAGCTCGGCGTCGCCGAGGAGCCGCTTGCTCTCCTGTGCGGCCAGTTTGTCGAGCATGACGCTCACCCAGCGCTGCTCCTCCGCCTCGGACATCCGGGCGGGGATGAGCACGACGGTGCGATCGCCCTCGCGGTACGCGGAGACCGTCCTGCGTCGACGGGTGCTCCTGCGGACCTCGATTGCGCTCGCCTTCGAACCGCCCGGGAGCGGGGGCGTCGTGCCGCGCTGCGGTGTTCCGGCGCGGTGCAGTGGGTCGGCGGACACGTCCCGACGTTACCCCTTGCGCACGGGGAAGTCCCGGCTCCGGGGCGGTTCGGCGGCGCGGTCCCGCCCGGCACCCGTCCCGTGCGGCCGATCGGCGGGGCCCCGGCCGAACCGGCCGGCACCGCGGACGGACCGGGCTGTGGACGGACCGGGCCGCGGGCGAATCGGTACGACCATCCGACCAACGCGGTCGCCTGTGGACAACTTTCGACGCCCGGCGCCGGGTCCGGGCATGCTGGCTGTCACCGGCGAAACCGCCGCGTCCACGGCCGGCAGCGGCACAGCCGGCACACGGGGAGTCACGTGATGTACGGGGGTCAGTCATGCATCCGATGGTGAAGCCGGCGTTCCGACGCGGCTGGCGCGATCTCAACACCGTGCAGTTCGGGATGACGCCGGCCCACGCGATGACCCTCGGCCCGATGGACACGGCGACGGGCAGCTTCCTCGACCTGCTCGACGGTACCCGCGGACTGCCGCTGCTGCGCGAGGAGGCACGTGGGACGGACCTGCCCGACGGCCATGTCGACGGACTGGTGGAGCGGCTGGCGCGGGCCGGCCTGCTCGACGACGCCCGCGGCGGCGGCCCGGACGCCGACGCCCTGCGCGAGAGGACGGACGTGCTCGACCGGCTCCGCCCGGAGCTGGCCTCGCTGTCCTTGACCACCTCGGAACCGGGTGACGCGCTGCGGCGCCTGGCCGCCCGGCGCTCCCTGCGCGTGCAGGTGCGGGGCGCCGGCCGGGTGGGCGCGGTCCTGGCCTCGCTGTTGTCGGGTGCCGGGGTCGGTGAGGTCGACGTGCGTGACGTCGGCCGGGTCGAGGCGTGGGACGTCGCCCCGGGCGGGCTGCCCGCCGACGCCGTGGGCGACCGGCGCGAGGAGGCCGCCCGCCGGGCCGTGCGGCGCGCCGCCCCCGGCCGCCCGCCGCGCCGTGGCCCCGCCGCGGCGCCGTCCGAGGAGGGGGACCCCGGGTTCTCCCTGGTGGTCCTCGCCCCGCGGGACGACGTCGCCGTGCACGCCCCCGCCCCGCCCGAGGACCTCGTCGCCTCGGGCACCCCTCACCTGTACGCCGGGGTGGTGGAGGCGACGGGTGTCGTCGGCCCGCTCGTCCTGCCCGGTGAGACGGGCTGCGCGGGCTGCCTGCACGAGGCCCGCACCGACCGGGACGCGACCTGGCCCCGTCTGGTTGCCCAGTGGCGCTCGGGCAGACCGCGCCACGTGCGTTCCTGCGACCTCACGCTGGCCATGACCGTCGCCGGTCTCGCCGCCGCCCACGCGCTCGCCTTCCTGGACGGCCGGACGCCGTCGAGCGCGGGCGCCCGCTGGGAGGTCGCGCTGCCCGCTCTCCACTGGCACGCACGGCCGGTGTGGCCGCATCCGGAGTGCTCGTGCGGGGCCTCGGGCAAAGGCGTGGAGGGGGGTGCGGGGGAATGCGCGGGAAATCACGCCTCCGAGGACGGGGAGCGGCGCGAGACAATGGCGGAGCAACGGCCGTCGGCACGAGTACGCCGTAAGGCAGGGGCGACCCGGCCGGCTGGGACTTGGAGGGCGCATGTCTGATCTTCCCCGCAAGGCGGTCACCCGTACCGCCAAGCTCGCCGCGCTCCCGCTCGGCTTCGCCGGACGGGCGACCTGGGGTCTGGGCAAGCGGATCGTCGGTGAATCCGCCGAGCTCGTCGGCCAGCAGCTGCAGCAGCGCACGGCCGAGCAGCTGTTCAAGGTGCTCGGCGAGCTCAAGGGCGGGGCGATGAAGTTCGGGCAGGCCCTGTCCGTCTTCGAGTCGGCCCTGCCCGAGGAGGTCGCCGGCCCCTACCGGGCGGCATTGACCAAGCTGCAGGAGGCGGCGCCGCCGATGCCGGTGCGAACCGTGCACGCGGTGCTCGCGGAACGGCTCGGCGAGGACTGGCACGACCTGTTCCTGGAGTTCGAGGACAAGCCCGCCGCGGCGGCCTCGATCGGCCAGGTGCACCGGGGCGTGTGGCGCGACGGCCGCGAGGTGGCGGTCAAGGTGCAGTATCCGGGCGCCGGTGAGGCCCTGGTGTCCGACCTGAACCAGCTCAGCCGCTTCGCCCGCCTGCTGGGCCCGCTGGTCCCGGGCCTGGACGTCAAGCCGCTGATCACGGAACTGAAGGACCGGGTCTCGGAGGAACTGGACTACGCCCTGGAGGCCCAGGCCCAGCAAGCCCACGCCGAGGAGTTCGCGGACGACCCGGACATCGTGGTCCCGGGCGTGGTCCACCAGTGCGAGCAGGTCCTGATCACCGAGTGGATCGACGGTGTCCCGCTGTCGGAGATCATCGCCGACGGCACTCCGGGGCAGCGGGACCGGGCCGGTCAGCTCCTGGCCCACTTCCTGTTCTCCGGCCCGGCCCGTACCGGCCTGCTGCACGCCGATCCGCACCCGGGCAATTTCCGCCTGCTGCCCGGCGGCCCGGACGGCGAGGACGACTGGCGCCTGGGCGTCCTGGACTTCGGCACCGTGGACCGCCTGCCCGGCGGTCTGCCGACCCCCATCGGCGAGTCCCTGCGCATGACGCTGGACGGCGAGGCGGAGACCGTCTACGAGCTGCTCCGCGCGGAGGGCTTCGTCAAGGAGTCGATAGAGCTGGACCCCGATGCCGTGCTCGACTACCTCCTGCCGATCATCGAGCCGGCCCGGGTCGAGGCGTTCACCTTCACCCGGGGGTGGATGCGCAGCCAGGCGGCCCGGATCGCCGACCCCCGCTCCCCCGCCTACCAGCTCGGCAAGCAGCTCAACCTGCCCCCGGCGTATCTGCTGATCCACCGGGTGACCCTGAGCACCATCGGGGTGCTGTGCCAGCTGGGGGCGACGGTGCGGCTGCGCCAGGAGTTGCAGGAGTGGCTGCCGGGATTCGTCATCGACGAGGAGGAGCCCGAGGGCACGGTGGCGCAGGCGTGAGGGGAGCGGCGGACGGCCGGCTCGTCCCCCGCTGAACAGGGCCCCTGCCCGGATGCGCGACACACGCCGTGGGGGGCCGGTCCGTCCGGGACGGACCGGCCCCCCACGAGGGAGAGCTCCGCCTCCCTGGGCCGGGAGGCCACCGCTGCGGGTGGGATGCGACCGGCTACTGCATGACCGCCATGGCGAGCGCGCGGCGGGCGCGCATCGAGGCGCGCTCGGCCCGGCGCTGCATCCGGCGGGCGGTCGCCAGGCGTACGGCCTGGCGTTCCCGCTCCGCCTCGCGCAGGCGGTCGTGCATATGCGCACGGGCCAGGGCTTCTGGGATGAGTTGCATCTCTCGTGTCCTGTTCTGGCGCGAGTCCCTCGCGCCGCTGGTGGTGAAGTCCTCAGGCGCGGAGCCTGCGGCGGGTTCGTGGGTGGACGGCTTCATCGGGGCCTGCTTCTTGGGGTCGTGCGTGAGGGGGCGATCGATCGTTCCGGCGGTGTTCATGCTGTGACCGGGTTCTTGCGCGGGCGGCCACGCGGTCGCTTCCGGGCGACGACGACACCTTGGACGAACAGCTCGCCGCCCCAGACGCCCCAGGGCTCACGCCGCTCCTTGGCGCCGGCGAGGCAGGCCTCGATCAGCGGGCAGGTGCGGCAGAGGGACTTGGCGTACTCCACGTCCGCCGGCGACTCGGCGAAGAAGACCTCCGGGTCGTAGGAACGGCAGGGGACGGGTACACCGAGGTTCTCGATGGCGTCGTCGAGCGCGGTGAGCGCGGTCAGCGGGCTCAAGGTGGAGTCCTCCGTGGGGCCGGACTTGGGGATCGGGTCGGAAGGCGGTACGGACGGGGCGTGCGCTTCGAGTTGCACGGCTGGTCTTCCTCGTCTGGTCGTTCCGGCCGGTCGGCCGGTGGGCGGCTTGGTACCGGGTTCTCTTGCTGTCCCGAGGCTCCTTCGGTCTGCTCGCCCCGTTCGGGGAAAACAGAAGGGCCGCGGATCCCGGATGGGGTTCCGCGGCCCTGAAGGCGCCGGCCTGATCGGCGATCAGGCTGGATCACTCCAGGGTTCTGGCCCACGGAAGGCCCACATCAGGTGGTGCTGCGTCGTCTGCTTCCGGAATCCGGCACCGGTCGCCGCAAAGGCATAGGCCTGGGCCTGCGCCGCTACTGCTTCCAGTGCCTCGGTCGGTCGCTCGCTGCGCTCACGGACAGGGAGGTCCGTCAGGGCAGGGCAGGACGCCGGACGCACGGCACGAATGCCGGACAGACCGGTGCCCAGGCCGGGAACGCCGAGCATGCGCAGGGAGACGGCCGAGCGATCGGTCGTTTTGACGGTGATGCCGGTGTTGATGCTGATCACTGGACTCGCCTCCTCTCGGCGTCTCGGGGGACTGGGGTGAGCCAGTCCTTGGATATGCAAGTACAACACGGAATCAGGGCCTCCTGGAAGGCCGCTGTCCCGTGCCCAAGAACCTATGGGGATTGCTGGGGCATGCGCAAACTATTTTTTCGACGAGTCGGCATCAGCCCGGTTCGTCAAGCCCGTCGACGTTGCGGCCTGCGCAAATGGCCAGGACATCGGCTCCGTAGCGGGTGAGTTTGCGCGCGCCGACGCCGGGGATCCGCGCGAGTTCGCGTTCGTCCTCGGGGACGGACTCGGCGATGGCCATGAGCGTCTTGTCGGTGAAGACGCAGAAGGCGGGCTGTCCGCTGCGCCGCGCCTGGATCTCGCGCCAGGCGCGCAACCGCTCGTAGACGCCCTCGTCCATGTCGGAGGGGCAGTCCTCGCAGCGCATGAGTTTCATCTCGCCCCCGTCGGTGAGGGGACGGCCGCAGACCCGGCAGCGGGCCGGGGTGCGCTGGGTCCGCCGCGGGACGGCGGCGCCGAAGGGCGTGCCGGCCGCCCGGCCGCGCTCCACGCCCCCCGGCCCGCCCGCGGCCGGGCGGACGCCCGCGGCGGAGGAGCCGGAGCGCAACCCGTCGAGGAAGCGGCTGGGACGGCGGCCGGGACGACCGCCGGGCGAGCGGGACAGCGCCCAGGACAGGTGCAGGCGTTCGCGCGCCCGGGTGACGCCGACGTAGAGGAGGCGGCGCTCCTCCTCGATCTGCTCGTCGGTCTTTGCGTAGGTGATCGGGATCATGCCCTCGGCGACCCCGACCAGGAAGACGACGTCCCACTCCAGGCCCTTGGCCGAGTGGAGGGAGGCGAGGGTGACGCCCTGCACGGTCGGCGCGTGCTGGGCGCTCGCCCGCTCGTCGAGCTCGGTGACGAAGTCGCTCAGGGTGGCGTCGGGCCGGACGGCGGCGAGGTCCTGCGCGAGGTTCGCCAGGGCCGCCAGGGACTCCCAGCGTTCCCGGACGGCGCCCGAACCGGCCGGCGGATGCGGGGTCCAGCCTTCCCCCGACAGCACCGCCCGCACCTGCGAGGGCAGGTCGACGGCGTCGTCGAGGAGGGAGTCGTTGCCGCCGAAGCGGGCCGCGCCGCGCAGGGCGACCCCGGCCCTGCGCACCTCGGGACGGTCGAAGAACCGTTCAGCGCCCCGTAGCTGGTAGGGGATCCCGGCGTCGGCCAGGGCCTGTTCGTAGGTCTCCGACTGGGCGTTGGTGCGGAAGAGGACCGCGATCTCGGCGGCCGGGACACCCGAGTCGATCAGTTCGCGGATGCGGCGGGCGGCGCCCTCGGCCTCGGCGGGCTCGTCGGCGTACTCGGTGCAGACCGGTTCGGGGCCCGGCGGGCGCTGGGAGATCAGCTCCAGGCGGTGGTCGGCCGCCCGTCCGCGGGCCTGGGCGAGCAGCCCGTTGGCGAGCCGGACGATCTGCGGGGTGGAGCGGTAGTCACGGACCAGCTTGATGACGGTGGCTCCGGGATGACGGGCACGGAAGTCGAGCAGATGATCGGGGGTTGCTCCCGTGAACGAATAGATCGTCTGGCTGGCGTCACCGACCACGCACAGGTTGTCGCGGTCGCCGAGCCACAGCTCCAGCAGGCGCTGCTGGAGGGGGCTGACGTCCTGGTACTCGTCGACCACGAAGTGCTGGTACTGGGCGCGGACCTGTTCCGCGACGTCGGGCCGGTCCTGGAGGACGGCCACCGTCAGCAGCAGCACGTCCTCGAAGTCGATGACGCCGCGCCCCCGCTTGAGCTCCTCGTAGGCGGCGTACACCCGGGCGATCTCGGCCGGGTCGCGGGGCGCCTCCCGGCCGGCCTTCACGGCGGCGAGGACGTAGTCGGCGGGGACGGTCTGGGTGACCTTGGACCACTCGATCTCGGCGGTGACGTCCCGCAGCTCGCCCCGGTCGAGCCGGAAGCCGCAGGAGGCCGCCGCGTCGGCGACGAGCTGGAGCTTGCGGTCGACGAGCCGGGGCATGGCGCCACCGATCGCCTTCGGCCAGAAGTACTGGAGCTGGCGCAGGGCCGCCGAGTGGAACGTACGCGCCTGGACGCCGGCGGCGCCGAGCTGGCGCAGCCGGCCGCGCATCTCCCCGGCGGCACGGTTGGTGAAGGTGACGGCGAGCACGCTGGAGGGCTGGAGGACGCCGGTCCGCACCCCGTAGGCGATGCGGTGGGTGATCGCCCGGGTCTTTCCCGTGCCGGCGCCCGCGAGCACGCACACCGGACCGCGCAGGGCGGTGGCCACCTCGCGCTGCTCGGGGTCGAGCCCTTCGAGCACCGCGTCGGCCGAGTCCGGTACCTGCGGGAAGAGGGTGGAGTGCGTTGCTGCTGTCACACAGCCATGCTGCCAGGTCGTCGGTGACGGGTGCGCCGGTTGTCCACAGGTGGGGTATGACAGTCGTACCGGTGCGAGGGGAGTCGCTCCCGTTCCGGGAATGGTGCCGCTCCCCCGGGCGTTTCTCTCCCTGCGAGACATCCCCATCGCCGAAGGAGCGCGAAAGACATGCCGGGCACTGTGACGATGTACAGCACCACGTGGTGCGGCTACTGCCGTCGGCTGAAGAGCCAGATGGACCGCGAGGGCATCGAATACACCGAGATCAACATCGAGCAGGACCCGGAGTCCGCCGCGTTCGTGGAGAAGGCGAACGGCGGGAACCAGACCGTGCCGACCGTGCTGTTCCCGGACGGCACGACGCTCACGAACCCGTCGCTGGCGCAGGTGAAGCAGAAGATCGGCGCGTAAGCGGTCCAGCGGCCCAGCGATCCAGAAACGGCCGAGGGGTGGCCGTCCCGGTGCGGGACGGCCACCCCTCGGCCGTGTGCTCAGACGAAGCCGCGGGTCGGCAGCGGCTTGCCGTACCACAGCTCGATCAGGCGGGCCGCGATGGAGATGCCGTAGGGCGGCAGCACCTCGCCGGACTCGAAGGCGGCGGTGAGCTCGTCACGGGAGAACCAGCGGGCCTCGTGGATCTCGTCGCCGTCGACGTCGATGTCGGTGGAGACGGCGTGGGCCATGAAGCCCAGCATGAGGCTGGAGGGGAAGGGCCACGGCTGGCTGGCGACGTACTCGACGGGGCCGACGGCGATGCCGACCTCCTCGTGGACCTCGCGGCGCACCGCCTGCTCGATGGACTCACCGGGCTCCACGAAGCCTGCGAGCGTCGAGAAGCGGCCCTCGGGCCAGTGGACCTGGCGGCCGAGGAGGATGCGGTCGTCCCCGTCCGTGACGGCCATGATCACCGCGGGGTCGGTGCGGGGGTAGTGCTCGGCGCCGCAGGCGGGGCAGCGGCGGATGTGGCCGGCCGCGGCGATGACGGTGCGCTCACCGCAGCGGGAGCAGAAGCGGTGGGTGCGCTGCCAGTTCTCCAGGCCGACGGCGTGCACCATCAGGCCCGCGTCGCGGGGCGACAGCAGCAGCCCCGCCTCGCGCAGCCCCGCCGGGCGGGCGGACTGGTCGATGCGGCCGGGCAGCGCGTCCTTCTGGAGGGCGAAGTAGCTCACGCCGTCCTCGTCGATGCCGAGGAAGTAGCGGTGCGCCTCGGTGAGGGGGGCCTCGAAGGAGGGGGTCATGACGAGTTCGGTGCGCCCGTCGGGCGTCTCGTCGATGAGGACCTGGCCGCCGGAGACCACGAAGCAGCGCGTCGAGGGGTGGCTCCAGGCCGCCGCGAGCCAGGCCTCGTCGAGCCGGTGGTGCGCGGCGCGGTCGATTCCGCTGGGGGCGGTGAGCGAGATGGGGCGGTCGGTGGTGTGGTCGTCGGTCCAGGTGGTCACGGGTGCTTCCAACTCCCCCGGTGCGGCGGTTGTGGTTCGGCGGCGGTTCGGCGGGACGTGCGGCGGGAGGCGGCCGGGCCCGGGCGGTGGGGGGCGGCCGGGCGGTACGGGGCGGTTCTTCCAGTGTGCCCCGCGCGGCGGACCCGTCCGGCGGGCGGGTCGGGCTCAGGGCGCACGGCGCCAGTTCTCCGCGAGGTCGCCCCACAGGTAGGCGGAGGTCTCGACGCCCTTGAGCAGCAGGTCGAGCTCCACCTTCTCGTTGGGGGCGTGCCAGCCGTCGGAGGGGACGGAGATGCCCAGGAAGAGCACCGGTGCGCCGAGGACCTCCTGGAGGTCGGCGGCCGGTCCGGAACCTCCCTCACGGGTGAACAGGACCGGTTTGCCGAAAGCGCGGCCCATGGCGCGGACCACCGACTGCAGGGCCGGGTGGTCCAGCGGCGTCAGGCACGGGCGGGTGGCCCCGCCGAACGTGATCTCGTGCCGGATGCCGGCGGGCACCTGCTCGGCCGCCCAGGCGCGGACGGCCTTCTCGACGTGGCCGGGGTCCTGGCCGGCGACCAGCCGGAAGGAGAGCTTCACCATGGCCGAGGACGGGATGATCGTCTTGCTGCCGGGTCCCTGGTAGCCGCCGCCGATCCCGTTGACCTCGGCGGTGGGGCGGGCCCAGATGCGTTCCAGGGTGGTGTGCCCGGCCTCGCCGTGGGCGGCGTGGGACTTCGCCGTGCGCAGCCACCGCCGCTCGTCGAAGGGCAGCTCGGCGAAGAGCGCCCGTTCGCGGTCGGTGAGCTCGACGACGCCGTCGTAGAAGCCGGGGATCGCCACGCGCGCGTGCTCGTCGTGCAGGGCGGCGACCAGGCGGGCGGCGGCCGTGGCCGGGTTGGGCACCGCGCCGCCGAAGGAACCGGAGTGGATGTCCTGGTCGGGGCCGTACAGCCGGATCTCGCACTCGGCCAGGCCGCGCATGCCGGTGCAGACCGTGGGGGTGTCCTCCGACCACATGCCGGTGTCGGAGACGATCACGGCGTCGGCGGCGAGCCGCTCGGCCCGTCGCTCGACCAGGGCGCGGAAGTGCGGGGAGCCGGACTCCTCCTCCCCCTCGATCAGCAGCTTCAGGTGCACGGCGGGGGCGGTGCGGCCGGTGGCGGCCAGGTGGGCGCGGACCCCGAGGGTGTGGAAGAACACCTGGCCCTTGTCGTCGGCCGCCCCGCGCGCGTAGAGGCGGTTTCCGCGCACCACGGGCTCGAAGGGCTCGCTGTCCCAGCCGTCCTCGCGGGCGGCGGGCTGCACGTCGTGGTGGCCGTAGACGAGGACGGTGGGCGCCGCGGGGTCGGCGGCGGGCCACTCGGCGAAGACGGCGGGGGCGCCCGGCGTCTCCCAGACCTCGGCGACCGGGAACCCGGTCTCCCTCAGTTTGGCGGTGAGCCAGTCGGCACTGCGCCGGACGTCGGGCGCGTGGGCGGGCTGCGCCGACACGGACGGGATGCGCAGCCACTCGGCGAGGTCGTCGAGGAAGGCGGCGCGGTGCTGCGCGACGTACGCGCGGACGGCGCTGACGGCACTGTCAACGGGCTGGCTCATGCCCACGAGCCTATCGGCCCGCGCCGGCGGCCCGGTCGTGCGGTTCGTCACCGGACGGCCCGCCCAGCAGCAGGCGTTCCAGGGCGGGGCGGTCCGGGAGGTCGTCGGGGCGTACGACGTCGCCGGTGCGCACATACAGGAAGGCGGCCGTCACCGACTCCAGCGGCACTCCCTGCTGCTCCGCCCAGGCCAGGCGGTACACCGCCAGTTGGAGCGGGTCCGCAGTGGGGGTGCGGCCGGTCTTCCAGTCGACGATCTCGTACGTCGCCTCCGGGCCGTCGCCCTCCTTGTAGACGGCGTCGATACGGCCCCGTACGACGCGGCCGGCGAGGGCGAGCTGGAACGGTGCCTCGACGCGGTAGGGCGTGCGGCGGGCGTACTCGGTGCGCTCGAAGGCGTCCTTGAGGGCCTCCAGGTCGTGTTCGTCCGCGATCCCGGCGTCGGCGGCGGGCGGCTCGTCCGGTTCCGGCAGGGGCAGCGTCAGCTCCTCGAAGCGGGTCTCCACCCAGGTGTGGAAGCGGGTGCCGCGGCGGGCGGCGGGCTGCGGCGGGCGGGGCATGGGGCGGGCCAGTTCCCGGGCGAAGCCGTCGGGGTCGGCGGCCAGGTGCAGCAGCTGCGACGCGGTCAGCGACGCCGGCAGGGGCACCTCCGTGACGCTCTGCCGGGCCCGCAGCAGTTCCCCGGTGAGGGCGTCGAGGTCGCGGTCCCAGGACGCGACGGCGCGGGCCTCCTCCGGGGTGAGACCGGCCGGGGCGTGGGTCCGGCGGCGGGACGAGCCCGGTTCCGGTTCCGGGTGCGCGGGGTGGGGGCGCGGGATGCCGGCCCCGCCGTGCTGCTCCGGAGCCGTGGCCTGGTGGGGGACGGTCGGACGCGCGGTGGCCCGGGGGTCCCGGCCGGCCGGGGCGCCGTGCTCCCCGTACCGGGTGTCGTCGTGGAACGGGTCCTCGCCGTGAAGGACCTCGCTGTCGAGCGGGTCCCCGTCGAACGGGTCCTCGCCGCGGAGGGCGCCGTCGTCGAAGGGGTCCTCATCACCGAGGGTGTCGTCGAACGGGTCGCCACCGTCGAACGAGGGCTCGTCGTCGAACGGGGGCTCGTCGCCGAACGGGGACTCGTCGTCGAACGGGGGCTCGTCGTCCGGGGGCGGCGGCCAGTCCGGATCGTCATGGCCGTCCGGGTCGTGTACGGCGGCCGGGTGCCCGTCCGGACGGGCGGCGAGCGCGTCCAGGTGGGCCAGGACCGTCTCGGCGGCGGCCCGGCGCCGGGCCAGGGACGCCTCGTCGAGGGGCAGTGGCCAGACCTGGTCGGCGGCCGCCCGGTGCAGGGCGGGGTTCTCCTCGTCCTCGGCGGGTTCGTCCGCCCAGACCTCGATCTCGCCGTGTCCGGCGGCGCAGTGGTCGTACAGGGCCCGGAGGAAGGCGGACGGTCCGCGGGGCTTCTTCTGGGTGGGCCCCCACCAGTGCCCGGAGCCCAGGAGGAGGGAGCGGGGGCGGGTGAAGGTGACGTAGCCGAGGCGGAGCTCCTCGGTGTGCTGGTGGTCCTTCATGGCCTCGTGGAAGGCCTTGAGCCCCTTGGCGTCCCAGGAGGTGACGTCGGGCAGGGTGTCGGCGTCGCCGCGCAGCCCGTGCGGCAGCACCTTGCCCTGGGCGGTCCACTTCTCGCGGCCCTGGCTGCTGGGGAAGGTGCCGGTGACCAGGCCGGGGACGGCGACGACGTCCCACTCCAGGCCCTTGGACTTGTGGGCGGTGAGCACCTTGACGGTGTTCTCGCCGCCGGGGAGGGCGTTGTCGAGGCCCTTCTCGTACTGGGCGGCGGTGCGCAGGAAGCCGAGGAAGGCGAGCAGGGTGGCCTCGTTGTCGCTCGCGGCGAAGGAGGCGGCGATGTCCAGGAAGTTCGACAGGGTCTCGCGGCGGCGGGCGGCCAGGGCGTGCGGGGACGCCGACAGCTCGACCTCCAGGCCGGTGACGGCCAGGACGCGGTGCAGGACGTCCATCAGCGGGTCGGACAGGGAGCGGCGCAGGTCGCGCAGTTCGGCGGCGAGGCGGGCGAACCGCACGCGCGCCTCCGGGGAGAACGGCAGCCCGTCGTCGTCCCCCGTGCCGTCCAGCGGCGTTTCCAGGAAGGTGTCGAGGGCGTCGGCGAGCGAGATCACCTCGGCCGGGTCGACGCCCTCGACGGCCGCGGCGAGCCGGCGGTCGGGGTCGTCGTCGCCGTCCACGCGCGCGCGGGAGACGAGCAGGCGGGCGCGGCGGCCGAGGAGGGCGAGGTCGCGCGGGCCGATGCGCCAGCGCGGGCCGGTGAGCAGGCGGACGAGGGCGGCGTTGGCGCCGGGGTCCTGGAGGACTTCGCAGACGGCGACCAGGTCGGCCACCTCGGGCAGGTGCAGCAGGCCGGACAGGCCCACCACCTCGACGGGCACGTCACGGGCGACCAGGGCGCCCTGGATCTCGGCGAAGTCGGTGGCCGTGCGGCACAGGACGGCGATCTCGCCGGGCGCCTTGCCGGTCCGTACGAGGTGGGCGATGGAGTCGGCGATCCAGTCGATCTCCTCGGCGTGGGTGCGCAGCAGGGCGCAGCGGACCGTCCCCTCGCGTTCGGCGCCGGGGGCGGGGCGGAGGGCCTCCACACCCGCGTGCATGGCGCGCAGGGGCTCGGCGAGGCCGTTGGCGAGGTCGAGGAGGCGTCCGCCGCTGCGGCGGTTCTCGCTGAGCGCCCGGCGGGTGGCGGGGCGGCCGTCGGCGTGGGGGAAGTGCTCGGGGAAGTCGTCGAGGTTGGCGACGGACGCGCCGCGCCAGCCGTAGATGGCCTGGCAGGGGTCGCCGACGGCGGTCACGGGGTGGCCGGTGCCGCCGCCGAAGAGGCCCGCGAGGAGGACGCGCTGGGCGACCGAGGTGTCCTGGTACTCGTCCAGGAGGACGACGCGGAACTCGTCGCGCAGGACGCGGCCCACCTCGGGGATCGCGGCGAGCCGCGCCGACAGGGCGATCCGGTCGCCGAAGTCGAGCAGGTCGCGTTCGCGTTTGGCGGCCCGGTAGCGGATCACCAGGTCGGCGAGTTCCCGGCGGGCGGCGGCGGCCTCGGGGACCTTGCGCAGGTCGGCGTTGGTGAGCTTGGCGCTCCCCAGGGTGCGCAGCAGTGCGGCGTCCCACGCGCGCAGGTCCTCGGGCCGTACGAGGTGCTCGGCGAGCTCGGCGTCGAGGGCGAGGAGGTCGCCGACCAGGTCGGGGAAGGAGCGGGTGAGCGCCGGGTAGGGGCCGGGGGCCTCGCGCAGCACCTGCGCGGCGAGCTGGTAGCGGGTGGCGTCGGCGAGCAGGCGGGAGGCCGGCTCCAGTCCGATGCGCAGGCCGTGGTCGGCCAGGAGGCGCCCCGCGAAGGCGTGGTAGGTGGAGATCACCGGCTCGCCCGGCGGGTTGTCCGGGTCGATGGTGTCGGGGTCGGTGACACCGGCCTTGACCAGTGCCTTGCGGACGCGCTCGGCGAGCTCGCCGGCGGCCTTGTTGGTGAAGGTGAGGCCGAGCACCTGCTCGGGCGCGACCTGGCCGGTGCCGACCAGCCACACCACGCGCGCCGCCATCACCGTCGTCTTGCCCGACCCGGCGCCGGCCACGATCACCTGGGGGGTGGGCGGGGCGGTGATGCAGGCCGTCTGCTCGGGGGTGAACGGGATCCCGAGGAGCTCCTTGAGCTGCTCGGGATCGGTGATACGGGTGGGCACGTCCAAGAGGCTAGCCGCGGCCACCGACAGGGGAGGCCGCGGCGGTCCCGGACGCGGGAACAAGCGCAGGTCGGAACGGGTGGTGCTGTCCGTCACACCGGTGACTTCCCGCACACCGACGGCTCCGCGTCCCGCCACTTCGCCCCCGCGCGCCGATGGCTCCGCCTCCCGCCGTCCTACTCCACGATGTGCCGGCCCTCGGGCCGCGCGCTGCACGACGCCCGGAAGGCGCAGTGCGTGCAGTGCTGGCCCGTGGCAGGGGTGAACCGTTCGTCCAGGACCTTGCCGGCGGCCGTGGCCAGCAGCTCGCCGACCCATTCCCCGGCCTCCCCCTCCAGGGCCTGCTGCGCCTGCACCTTGGGCAGCGCCTCACCGCCGTCCTTCCTGGCCGCGCCCAGGCGCAGCTGGACGAGTTCGGCGCCGCCCGGCTCGGGGCGCGCCCCGTCGAAGACGTCGTCGACGGCTCCCTCGCGGACGGCGAGCTGGTAGACGGCGAGCTGCGGGTGACGGGCCACCTCGGCCGCGCTGGGGGCCTGCTTGCCGGTCTTGAAGTCGACGACGTAGGCACGGCCCTCACCGTCGGTCTCGACCCGGTCCATCTGGCCCCGGATGCGCACCTCGTAGTCGCCCGCCTCCAGGGTCACGTCGAAGTCGTGCTCGGTGGCGACCGGCGTACGTCCCGCGCGGGCGCCGTGCGCGTCGACGTGCCACTTCAGGAAGCGTTCGAGCGCCAGACGCGCGCTCTCCTTCTCCTGGGCCGATTTCCACGGCGCGTCGAAGGCGAGCGCGTTCCACACGGAGTCCAGGCGTTCCATGAGGACGTCGAGGTCGGCCGGGGTGCGCCCGGAGGCGACCTCGTCGGCCAGGACGTGCACCACGTTGCCGAAGCCCTGGGCGGCGGTCGCGGGCGCGTCGGCCTTCACCTCGCGGCCCAGGAACCACTGCAGGGCGCAGGTGCGCGCGAGTTGCTCCAGGGCGCTGCCGGACAGCACGAGGGGCTTGTCGCGGTCGCGCAGCGGCACCTTGCTCTCGGTGGGCTCGAACATGCCCCACCAGCGGTAGGGGTGGGCGGCCGGCACCAGGGGGCGGCCGTCCTCGTCGGCGAGCGCGGCGAGGCGGGCGAGCCGGTGGGCGGCGGCCTCCCGCAGGGCGTCGGACGCGTGCGGGTCGACCGTGGTGGCGCGCAGTTCGGCCACGAGTGCCGCGACCGACAGCGGGCGGCGGGGGCGGCCGGTGACGTCCTTGGGCTCGACGCCGAGCTCGGTCAGGAAGCGGGAGGGCTGGTCGCCGTCGTCGGCCGGCGCCTTCACCGCCGTGACGACGAGACGCTCACGCGCGCGCGTGGCGGCCACGTAGAACAGGCGGCGCTCCTCGGCGAGCAGCGCTCCCGGGGTGAGCGGTTCGGCGAGTCCGTCCCGGCCGATGCGGTCGGCCTCCAGGAGGGAGCCGCGGCGGCGCAGGTCCGGCCACAGGCCCTCCTGGACACCCGCGACGACGACCAGGCGCCACTGCAGGCCCTTGGCCCGGTGGGCGGTCATCAGGCGGACGGCCTCGGGGCGCAGGGCACGCCGCGTGAGGGTGTCGGCGGCGATGTCCTGGGCCTCGATCTCCTCCAGGAAGTTCAGGGCGCCCCGGCCGCCGGTGCGCTCCTCCGCGCGCGCGGCGGTCGCGAACAGCGCGCACACGGCGTCCAGGTCGCGGTCGGCGTTGCGCCCGGCCGCGCCGCCGCGCCGGGCGGCCCGCTCCAGGCGCCCGGGCCAGGGCGTGCCCTGCCACAGGTCCCACAGCGCCTCCTCGGCCGTGCCGCCGGCCGCGAGGCGCTCGCGGGCCGTGCGGAGCAGCGCGCCGAGGCGCTGGGCGCCCCGCGCGTACGCGGGGTCGTGCACGGCGAGGCGCTCGGGCTCGGCCAGCGCCCGCGCGAGCAGTTCGTCCGAGGGCGGCGGCAGCGGGTTGCCCGCCGCGCGCTCCTCGTCGCGCAGGGCCCGGCCGAGGCGGCGCAGGTCGGCGGCGTCCATGCCGGCGAGGGGGGAGGTGAGCAGGGTCAGGGCGGTCCCGGTGTCGAGCCAGCAGGCACCGGTTCCGGAAGCGTCGGCGTCCGGTCCGGGACCGTCGGCGCCGGTCCCGGGGTCGCCGGTGCCGGGCCGCCGCGCCGCCTCCGCCGTCGCCACCGCGCGCAGCGCCGTCAGCAGCGGTGCCACCGCGGGCTCGTGCCGCAGGGGCAGGTCGTCGCCGTCCACGTCCAGCGGGACGCCTGCCGCCGTCAGGGCGCGGCGGAGCGTGGGGATGCGGGAGCCGGCGCGCACCAGGACGGCCATCTCGCTCCAGGGGACGCCGTCCTCCAGGTGGGCCCGGCGCAGGAGGTCGGCGATGTTGTCCAGCTCCGTGCCGGGCGTCGGGTACGTGTACGCCTCGACGCGGCCCCCCTCCCGTACGGGGACCGGCTCGCGGTGGGCGCGCGCCTTGTCGGCGGGCAGCCGGGGCAGCGGCATGCGCCGGGCCAGTTGCCGGGTGGCGTCCAGCAGGGCGGCGCCGGAGCGGCGGGAGGTGCGCAGGACCTGGACGGGGGCGGGGCGGCCGTCCACGCGGGGGAAGGTGTGCGGGAAGTCCAGGATGCCGTTCACGTCCGCGCCGCGGAAGGCGTAGATCGACTGGTCGGGGTCGCCGAAGACGATCAGGGTGCGGCCGCCGCCGGCCAGCGCCCGCAGCAGCCGTACCTGGGCCGGATCGGTGTCCTGGTACTCGTCGACGTAGACGGCGTCGTACTGCGCGGCGAGCCGTTCGGCGACCCGGGGGCGGCCGGCGAGGAGCACCGCGCGGTGGACCAGTTCGGCGTAGTCGAGGACGCCCTGCAGGTCGAGGACGTCGAGGTACTCGGCGAGGAAGGCGGCGGCGGCCCGCCAGTCGGGGCGGCCGATGCGCCGCGCGAAGGCGTCCAGGGCACCGGGGCCCAGGCCGAGCTCGCGGCTGCGGGCGAGGACCGCGCGGACCTCGTCGGCGAAGCCGCGGGTGGTCAGGCAGGCACGCAGCTCGTCGGGCCAGCGCACGTGTGCGAGCCCGAGCCGCTCCAGGTCCGCCTGGCCGGCGAGCAGCTCGCGCACGGTGACGTCCTGCTCGGGGCCGGACAGCAGCCGCGGCGGCTGCGTGGACCGGTCGCTGTCGTGGCAGGCGCGGACCAGGGCGTAGCCGAAGGAGTGGAAGGTGGTCGCCCGGGGGGCGCGGGCGGCGCCGATGCGCAGGGCCATGCGGTCCCGCAGCTCGACGGCCGCCTTGCGGCTGAAGGTCAGCACCAGGATCCGCTCCGGGTCGCCGCCCCGGTCGATCCGGGCCGCCACGGACTCGACGAGCGTGGTGGTCTTCCCGGTGCCGGGACCCGCGAGAACCAGCAGGGGTCCGGTCCTGTGGTCAACCACGGCGCGCTGCGCTGCGTCCAGACGAGGGGGGTCCATCCGCGCGGGCGGGGTGCGGACCAGACGGTAGGCGCCACGGGTCCCCCGCCGCGCCTGGGGGTGCGGCGGACGCCTGGTGGTGGAGGAGGAGCTCACGTGGTTCGCCGGTCCTGGTGGGTGTGGTGGGAGTGCGGCCGTCCCTCGGGGAGCGCGGTGGCCGCGGGGTGAGGGGGGCACGCGCAGCCGACGCCATGCCGACGGATGAGACGGAAGCAGGGTTTCCCCTTCTTCCCTCGTGTCCCTCGGGTCCCTCGTGGCACGTGTGTCCCTCGACCCACGAACGTACGTCATGCCACGAAGATCTTCGAAATGCCCCGATTCCCTCATACGGATCACGGGTCACACATCGACCGGCCCGATGGCGGAAGCTGTCAGGTGTGACCCTCCGCGCGCGCAGCACCGTCCCACCGGGCACGTCCCAGGTCGAGGCGCGGCAGGTGGCCCTCCGCGGCCCTGCCGGCCTCCTTCAGCGGGGTGCCCTCCCGGCGGTAGCGTGCGAGGGCCTCCAGCTCGTGGCCGGCGAGCAGCACGCCGTCCGCCCGGACCACGCGCCACCACGGCACGGCCCCGCCGTAGAGGGCCATCACGCGGCCCACCTGACGGGGGCCGCCCTCCCCCAGCCACTCGGCGATGTCCCCGTACGTCATGACCCGGCCCGGCGGGATCAGCTCGGTGACCTCGAGGACCCGCTCGGCGTACTCGGGCAGGGGACCCGCGTCGTCCGCGCGGGTGTCGTCGTCCGGAAGGCGCGCCTCGTTCATCCGCCCCATCCTGCACCACCCCGCCGGCGGCGCGGCGCCTTTCCGGCGGTTGCGGGCCCTCGCCCGCGCGCAGCGCTTCGGGCAGACTGTGCGGCCCCGCGTGCGCACCCTGGCGCCCCCGTGTGTCGGTGCGGCATGCCACCATCATGCGGGCGGTGACCAGTGATACGAGAGCAAGAAGAGACGATGAAGCAGCAGGGTGTGCAGCCCGGGGACCCGGGGAGCACGGAGGGCACCTCTGACGCTTCGTCGCGCCCCGTCACCGCCGGAAAGGCCGACGGCCGGGCCACCGGGAGCGGAACCCCGCCGGGCGCCGGGCCCGCGGACACCACGCACATCGACGAGGTCGAGGGCGACGAACCGCTGCTCCCCGCGCGCGTGCACCGTCCCTCGGACCTGATGCGGCTGCTGGTGGGCGTACTCGCCGTCGCCGTGCTGCTGGCCGTCGCCGCGTTCGCGCACGGCACCACCTCGGGCCTGGAACAGGACATCAACAAGGGCACCGGGCAGGCGCCCGACCTGCTGATCAAGATCGCGGGTCTGGCCTCCAGCATCACGATCCTCCTGGTACCGGTCGCGTTCGCGATCGAACGCCTGATCAAACGGGACGGGCTGCGCATCGCCGACGGCGTCCTCGCGGCGGTCCTCGCGCACGGAGTGACCCTCGCCACCGACCTCTGGGTCGCCAAGGCCGCCCCCGACTCCATCCAGGAGGCGCTCACCCAGCCCTCCCCCGACGACATCCACGCCCTCACCGACCCCGTGCACGGCTACCTCGCCCCCGTCATCGCCTATATGACGGCGGTGGGCATGTCACGCAGGCCGCGCTGGCGCGCGGTGCTGTGGATCGTGCTGCTCCTCGACGCCTTCTCGATGCTCGTCACCGGCTACACCACGCCGTTCTCGATCATCCTGACGGTGCTGATCGGCTGGACGGTCGCCTACGGGACGCTGTACGCGGTCGGCTCCCCCAACGTCCGGCCCACCGGCCGGACCCTCATGGCGGGCCTGCGGACCGTCGGCTTCCACCCGGTGACCGCCTCCCGCGTGGAGGCGGTGCCGTCGGACACGGCCGAGAGCGGCGACCGCGGCCGGCGCTACTTCGTCACACTGGAGAACGGCCCTCCACTGGACGTGACGGTCGTCGACCGGGAACAGCAGGCGCAGGGCTTCTTCTACCGCGCGTGGCGCAATCTGACCCTGCGCGGCTTCGCCACCCGCAGCAGCCTCCCGTCGCTGCGCCAGGCCCTGGAGCAGGAGGCGCTGCTCGCCTACGCGGCGATCGCGGCCGGCGCCCACGCGCCCAAGCTGATCGCCACCTCGGAGCTGGGCCCCGACGCCGTGATGCTGGTCTACGAGCACACCGGCGGACGCACCCTGGACTCGCTGGCGGACGAGGAGATCACCGACGACCTGCTGCGCGACACCTGGCACCAGGTGCGGGCGCTGCAGTCCCGGCGGATCGCGCACCGCAGGCTGGTGGGTGACGCGATTCTGGTGGACCGGTCCGGCACCGTGATCCTCACCGACCTGCGCGCCGGCGAGATCGCCGCCGGTGACCTGCTGCTGCGCATGGACGTCTCCCAGCTGCTGGTGACGCTCGGCCTGCGGGTCGGGGCGGAGCGGGCGGTGGCCTCGGCGGTGAGCGTGCTCGGCCCCGACGCCGTGGCGGACTGCCTGCCGATGCTCCAGCCCATCGCGCTCAGCCGCGCCACGCGCGCGACGCTGCGCAGACTGGCCCGGGAGCGGGCGCAGCGCGAACGGGACGCGGTCCTGGAGGCCTCGCGGCAAGCCAAGCAGGCCCGCCTGGAGGCGGCCGGGGCCGACACCGGGGCCGTACGGGACAAGCCGGACAAGAAGGCCGCACGCGCCGAGCAGCGGGCCGAGAAGAGGGCCATCGACGAGGCGCTGGAGGAGGCGCGCGAGGAGGACCTGCTCACGCAGATCCGGTACGAGGTGCTGCGGATCAGGCCGCAGGCGCCGATCGAGCCGGCCCGGCTGGAACGGGTGCGTCCGCGGACCCTGATCAGTTTCATCGCCGGTGCGATCGGCGCGTACTTCCTGCTCACCCAGCTCACGCACATCGAGTTCGGTCCGCTGATCGCCAACGCCGAGTGGGGCTGGGTGATCGCGGCCGTGCTGTTCTCGGCGGGCAGTTACTTCGCGGCGGCGATGGCGCTGCTGGGGTTCGTGCCGGAGCGGGTGCCGTTCCTGCGGACCGTGGCGGCGCAGGTCGCCGGGTCGTTCGTGAAGATCGTCGCCCCGGCGGCGGTCGGCGGCGTCGCCCTCAACACGCGCTTCCTGCAGCGCGCGGGGGTGCGGCCGGGGCTCGCGGTGGCGAGCGTCGGCGCCTCGCAGCTGTTCGGGCTCGGCTGCCACATCCTGATGCTGCTGTCCTTCGGCTATCTGACCGGCACGGAGAAGACGCCGTCGCTGTCGCCGTCCCGGACGGTCATCGCCGGTCTGCTGACGGTGGCGGTCCTGGTCCTCGTGGTCACCTCGGTGCCGTTCCTGCGGAAATTCGTCGTCACGCGCGTGAGGTCGCTGTTCGCCGGTGTCGTGCCGCGCATGCTCGACGTGCTCCAGCGCCCGCAGAAGCTGATCACCGGCATCGGCGGCATGCTGCTGCTGACCGCCTGCTTCGTGATGTGCCTGGACGCCTCGATCCGCGCCTTCGGCGAGGAGTCGACGTCGATCAGCCTCGCCAGCGTCGCCGTGGTCTTCCTCGCGGGCAACGCGCTCGGTTCCGCGGCACCGACGCCGGGCGGTGTGGGCGCGGTGGAGGCGACCCTGACGGTCGGCCTGATCGCCGTCGGCCTCCCCAAGGAGGTCGCCGCACCGGCGGTCCTGCTGTTCCGGCTGCTGACGCTGTGGCTCCCGGTGCTGCCGGGCTGGCTGGCCTTCAGCCACCTGACACGGAAGGAAGCCCTGTGACACCCGGCACCCGGCACCCGCGCGGGTGTCCCCCTCCTCCGTGACGCCCGCCCACCGGCGGCCCCGCCGGTCGCGCCCCGCGAGGGAGCACGCGGGACGGCGGACGAGCCGGGCGGGGACACCGGTGTGGTGCCCACCTGGAAGGGCCACGGGCCCGGGGCGTACGGCAGCGGCTGCGGCCGTGGCCGCGCCGGCGCGGCGGCCGGCGCGTATCGGCTGGACGGAGCGGCACCGAAGGACGGCGAGGCCGGCCGGGTCGAGGGGACCGGGCCGGCCGGGGGCCGTCTCGGCGCAGGTGCCGGCGGTGACGGGTCCCGGCCGGAGGAGCGGGTGAGCCGGGCGCGGTTCAGCGCCGTACCGGCCGGATCGACTCCAGGGTCGGCACCACCGGTTCGATGGCGCCGTCGGCCGCGAACTCCAGGCGGTCCACGGTGGTCTCCCGGTGCGTGCCGTCGCCGCCCGGCCGGCCGGGGCCGTTCAGCGCGAACCGGTGGTAGACGATGTACCAGTCGTCGGTGCCCGGGGCGTTGACCACGGAGTGGTGGCCGGTGCCGAGGATGCCGTACCCGGGGCGTTTGGACAGGATGGTGCCCCGTTCGGTCCACGGGCCGAGCGGGGACGGACCGGTCGCGTAGGCCACGTGGTAGTTCTCGCTGCGGGTGTCGTCCTCGGACCACATGAAGTAGTAGGTGCCGTCGCGCTTCACCACGAAGGAGCCCTCGCGGAAGCCGGCCGGCGTGATGTCCTTCACCAGCGAGGCGTCGAAGGACACCATGTCGTCGTCGAGCGGGACCACGTAGCCGCGCCCGTTGCCCCAGTACAGGTACGAGCGGCCGTCGTCGTCGGTGAAGACGGCCGGGTCGATCATCTGGCCGCTGAACCGCCCCTTGCCGATGAGCGGTCGGCCCAGCGCGTCCTTGAACGGGCCGGCCGGCGAGTCGGCCACCGCCACGCCGATCTGCTGGTCGGCGCAGAAGTAGAAGTAGTACGTGCCGTCGCGTTCGGCGATCGCCGGTGCCCAGGCGTGCCGGTCGGCCCAGGACACGTCCGGCCCGAGGTCCAGGATCACGCCGTGGTCCGTCCAGTGCACCAGGTCCTTCGACGAGTACGCCGTGAACCGCGTGCCGCCCCAGCCCGGGAAGCCGTCGGTGGTCGGGTAGATCCAGTAGCGGCCGTCCATGTACCGCACGTCGGGGTCGGCGGTGAGGCCGGGCAGGACGGGGCTGCGGGTGGGTACGGCCTCGACGGTCCAGGTGCGCCGGGTGCCGTCGGCGGCCGTCACCGTGTACGTCCGCGGTTCGCGGAAGTCGCGGCGGGCACCGGCCCGCGGGCGCACCGTCGCGCCCGCGGCGGTCCACAGCCTCGGCGCGAGTCGGCGCAGGTCGGCGTCCGGCTCCATCGGCAGGACGACCCTGCTCGTCTCCTCGCTGACGATCGCGTACCCCTTCTGCCCCGGGGCGGTGGCGTCCACGATCGACGTGGGGCTCTGCGGGTAGGCGGCGAGCAGCCGGTCGTACTCGGCCCGCGTGACCGGGATGACGGTGCCGTGCCGCGGGCTCGCGGGCAGCTGGTAGTCCGTCGACGGGGTCCACTCGCCGGAGGCGAGGTCGGTGGTCTCGAAGGGCAGGTAGCCCCGGCCGCCGTACTCGTCGATGAACAGGTACCACTTCTCCTCGGTGTTCGACTTGAACACCGTCGGCCCCTCGCCCCGCTCCATCGCGCCGCGGCCGATGCAGTCGGAGACGAAGTCGTACGAGGTGTCGGTCAGCGACGTGGACTTCTCGCCGGTGACGAACTTCGAGCAGGGCGCCCCGGAGGACGGGTCGCGCTCGTCCTTGGTGTAGCGGTAGTACGTGTCCCCGTGCCGGACCACCGTCGAGTCGATGACGGAGTGGCCCGGATCGTTCCAGACCTTCGGCTCGCTGAAGGTGCGGAAGTCCTCGGTGGTCGCGTACAGCATCCTGTTGTACGTCGATCCGGTGTGGTCCGGGTCGTCGTCGGCGTACAACTTGGACGCCCAGAAGACGACGTACGCGTCGAGCTCGTCGTCCCAGTAGGCCTCCGGCGCCCAGGTGTTGCCGGCGTTGTCCGGGGAGACCCTCACCAGCCGCTGGTCCGTCCAGTGGACCAGGTCGGTGGATTCCCACACCATGATCGACTTGCTGCCGTGCCGCTGGACCTCGTCCCAGCTGCCGCTGCTGTTGCGGTACATCCGCAGATCGGTGGCGATCATGTAGAACCTGTCGCCCTCGGGGGAGCGGATCACGAACGGGTCGCGCAGGCCCTTCTCGCCGGTCGTCGAGGTCAGCACGGGCCGGCCGCCGTTCAGTTCGCGCCAGTGCAGGGCGTCGTTGCCGCGGCTGAGGGCGTAGCGGATCTGCTCGCCGTCCGCGGTGCCCTCGCCGGTGAAGTAGGCGAAGAGGTAACCGGCGTACGTGGGCTTCCTCACGGGCGGCGCTCCGGGGTGTGCGGCGCCCGGCGGGGCGGCGAGCAGGGTGAGCAGGAGAGCGAGGGAGGCGAGGAGGGGGACGAGAAGCGTGCGGCGTGCGGCGTGCGGCATGGCGGCCCATGACACTTCCTGTCGGAGCGTGAGGGATTCTGTTGGGTGGTGTGCCCTCGGAGTGTCACCAGTGGAGCGGGGGCCGTCAACCGATGCGACAGGGGCCGGACGCGCCGAAAGTTTTCGGGTGTTTCCGCTGTTCGGAGCCTCGAACGAGCGGGGGCGCCCCGCCGGTGCGGACCGGCGGGGCGCCCGGGGCTCACGCGCTCGGCGGGCTCAGTTGTAGGTGATGTCCGAGGCCGAGAACTTGCAGTACGTCCCGTCGGGACCGGTACCGAGCTCCTTCGGCTCCTTGCCCGAGCTGTTGCCCTGGTAACGGGTGCAGGTCTTGATCTTCTTCTTGCTGTCGCCGTGGATGCGGATCTTCGACAGCGTGGCCGTGTCGCCGTAGTTGGTGTTGATGCCGACGAGCGACTTGCCGGGCGCGGTCACGTCGATGTCGTTCAGCACGATGGTGCGCTTGTACTGCTTCTTGCAGTTGCCGCAGGAGCGCACCAGCTTGCCGAAGTCCTCCACCTGGAAGCCGCTCACCGTCAGCGTGCCGGCGCCGTTGAACTGGAGCACCTTGTCGTCGGCCTTCCTCGCGCCGCCGCCGATCACCCGGTACTGGGCCGAGGAGGACGTGCCCTTGAAGCTGGCGGCGTCCTCGCCGACGTCCAGCCACCACACGTTCTGCAGCGTGCAGCTGCCCTTGCAGTGCACGCCGTCGGCGGCCGGCGTGCCGATGACGACGTTCTTCAGCGTGGCGCCGTCGGCCAGCTCGAAGATCGGGTCCTGGCCCTCGTCCTGGCCGTCGCCGCCCAGGGCGCCGGCGCCGTAGAACTTCTTCATCCCGCCGTCGTAGACGCCGGAGACGGGGATGGTCCGGGAGACCGGCTTGCTGTCGGTGCCGGAGGGCCAGGACGCGGCGGCGCCCGCGGTGGACAGCATCGACGAGGTGACGATCGCCGCGCCCGTGAGGCCGAGCGCGGAGACTCCGGCGATCACGGCCCGCCGCTTGGTGGTGCGGCGGCGGTGGGAGGCGCGCTGTTCGGGTTGTGCAGTCATCGCAATGTCCTTGCGTGCGGAGAGTCTTTGCGTCTCCTGGTCGCCGCCGGGACCCGGGGGGTTGCCGCCGTTCGCGATCTTTTTTTCGCGCCCCCGTCGCCCGCGGCTCACTCGTCGTCGCGCGCCGCGAAGTCACCGCCCACCGCGGCTCGTCCGGACCCGGTCGCGGCCGTCACCGCGTAGCTGTCGCCGCCCGCGTCCCGGCCGCCGCGCTCGTGGTCGTACTGGCCCGCGAACACCCACTCGCCCGGTGCGACGGTGCGGCCCTCCTTGAGGGTCCACGTGTAGACGAGGAAGCCGTCCCGCTCCGCGACGCGCAGCTCGAAGTCGTCCTCGGGCAGGGAGCGCCAGGCACCCGTGGAGGACACCCCGCCGGTCTGCCGGATGCGCAGCTCCACGGTGAGCGCGGTCAGTTCGGCGCGCGTCTTGAGCGTCACGTTGCTCTGCGCCCAGAACTCGTTGCTGTGCGGGTCGACCGAGCCGTCCGACCACAGCGGCCCGTCCTCGACCCCGGCCGGCGGCCGGCTGCCGCCGCCGGACGCGTCCGGTGTGCCGGCCGGGCGGGCGGCGTCGTCCCGGGGACCGTCCGCCGGGCCCGGTGAGGGGTCCGCCGGCGGCTCGGGCGCCCGGCTCGTGGCCTCCGGTGACGGCGTGGGCGTCGGCGTCGGCGTCGGCGAGACCGCCACCTGCCGCTGCGGGGGAGCCTCCTCGCCCTTCACCGCGGACGCCACCGCGTACCCGCCCACCGCGAGCACCCCGGCCACCGCCGCCGTCGCGCCCGCCACCCGCACCCAGCCGAACAGCGGCGGGCGCGCGGCCCGGTGGGCCGGCCGGGCCGGGCCGGCCATGCCGCGCTCCACCCGGGCCAGGATGTACTCCCGGTCGGGCTCGTGCGCCCCGGCCGCCTCGTGCAGCCGGGCGCGCAGCTCCTCGTGCACGTCCCGCCGCATCGTCACCGGTCCCTTCTCGTGGCCCCGTCGGCCTGTTCGCGCAAGTTGCCGACCCCGTCCCCGCGGGCGGACGCGGCCGCCGCGTGCACCCGCCGGGGCACCTCCTGGGTGCCCAGCAGCCGCTGCAGTTCGGCCATCGCCTTCGAGGTCTGGCTCTTCACCGTACCCACCGATATGCCCAGGGCCAGCGCGGTGTCCTTCTCCGACAGGTCGAAGGCGTGCCGCAGCACCACGCACGCCCGCTTGCGGAACGGCAGCCGGCGCAGTGCCTCCTGCACGTCCACCACGCCCGGCACGTCGGGGTTCTCCGTCCGTTCCTCGCGCGGCGACCAGAACAGCGCGATCCGCCGGCGCTCGCGCACCGCGCTGCGGATCCGGGTACGGGCCAGGTTGGCCACCACACCGCGGGCGTAGGCCGCCGGATGGTCGGCGTCGCGCACCCGGTCCCAGCGGTGCCACAGGGCCAGCAGCGCGTCCGCCGCCAGATCGTCGGCGGTGTCCGGCTCACCCGTCAGCAGACGGGCCAGCCGGGACAGTTCGGCGTAGTGGCGCTCGAAGAACGCGTGGAACTCCACGGAGGCGGCATCGTCGACGACGGTGCCCACGGGCGACCTCCCCTCGCAGCGGCGTCGGGCACCCGACCGGGCACCGGTGACGGTGTGTGTCATGTAGATGACATGTGAACGTCCGGAGTGGACCGGCGCGGGTTCCGGAGCGTATCAGTGATCTTTCCCAGGTTCGTGCGGAGGGTCGAACGGCGTCTGGCGGGCCGGAACTTGGACCCCTAACTTCGGCGGCGGGACGTCCGGCGTCAAGGGGCCGCGCCCGTACGGCGGCGGGCCGGTGCCACGGGTCCGCATCCGCCGGCCGTCGCGGGCGGCGCGACCGTGGAGTGACCCCGCGCCTGCCGGGGAGGGGGTCCCGGTGGCCGTCGCGCCCGGGGCCGTGCGGGGTCGGACGTCGCCGGCCGGCGACGGCGGAGGCCCGCGGCTCCGAGCGGGTCGGAGCCGCGGGCCTCTTGTGAGCCGTGCCGGTCAGCCGGCTGTTCAGCACACCGGCAAGTCGGAAGCGTCCCGGAGGTACCGCCGTGCCTCGCTGATCGCGTTGTGCGCCTCGCTGCCCGGCTCGCAGCGGACCAGGATCTCGTCGATCCGGGTGTCGAAGTCGAAGGGCCGCCCGGCGGGGCCGGTGGCCATGAGCCGATCACCGGCATAGCGCGGCTCGATCGGGAACACGCCTCCGGCGGGGATCGGCCGGCACCGGGGTGGATGGGGCGCCGCACGTGGGCGCGGGTCCGCAGGGGCGCGCGGGGAGTTCCCGTCCCGTCCGCCGTCGACCCGGGCGAAGCCGAGCGGAGGCAACCCATGGCGGCCGGGTCGTTCGTGCAGTGGCGCGCTCCGCCTGGACGCCATGGAGCACGCCGCTCCGCATGCGTGCGGGCCGACGGCGGACGGGACGGGAGCCGGGGGGAGTGGTGGGTGAGGAAGTGGGCGGCCGATCAGCCGCGCTTGGGCCAGACCGGGCCCTGGTCGGTCCAGATGACGCCCTTGTTGCGGCACAGGCAGAAGGGGTGACCGATCGGGTCGGTGTAGACCTGCCAGCCGTAGCCGTCGGGGCCGACGAAGTCCTGCCTCAGCGTCGCGCCGAGGTCGAGGACGCGGCGCTGCTCGGGCTCGATCTCGTCCACTTCGAAGTCGAGGTGGAACTGCTTGGGGTGCTCGCTGTCGGGCCACTGCGGAGCGCGGTAGTCGTCCACCCGGATGAATGCCAGTTCGATCTCGCCGAACTGGATGCCGGCCCAGTCCTCGGAGCTGCCTTCCTTGACCGGACGGCCCGTCACCTCGGAGTAGAAGGCCGCCAGCTCCATCGTGTCCGGGCAGTCGATGATGAAATCGGTGAGTCGCAGCATCCCGGGATCCTGCCACAAGCCCGCACCCGGCTTCGAGACATGCTCTGAACGGTTTCTCCGAGGTGGGGAAACGGAAGGTCCCGGGGGGCTTCGCCCCCATCGGCTGGGCCGTCCGAGGCCCCCGACGCCAACCGACAACGCCAGAAGCCCACGGCGTCTGAGCTGTCCGGAGCCGTGGGCTTCTGTTCCGCCGGTCGGCGGAAGGGCTGATCAGTACACCGGCAAGTCAGACGGTCCTTGGCCTGACCTGCGGGTTTACTCCGTCCTCACTCCCCCTGGGCCGTCGTGGGGCCGTCGTCGGTGTCCGGGCCGTCCGCGAAGGCACGGTTCACCGCTTCCCGGGTCCGCTTCTCGCTGCTGGGCATCAGGTGCGTGTACGTGCGCAGCGTGAAGCCCGGATCGTGGTGCCCGAGGTACTCGGACAGGGCCTTGATGCTCTCCCCCGCGTCCAGCAGGACGGGGGCGCATGACGAACCTCGTATCGGTGATCACGCCGGTCCACGGACCGAGCGCGCGTTACCTCACGGAGGCTCACTCTTCCCTCATCGGCCAGGAGATGCCTCCGGGCTGGGACTGGGAATGGATCATCCAAGAGGATGGCGAGACGGCGGACGTACGACCACACGTCCCCTCGGATCCGCGGATCAGCTTCGAGCAGGGGCGGCAGGGCCGCGCCGGCATGGCCCGGACTCTGGCGCTCGCGCGGGCGCGGGGCGACCTGATCAAGGTCTTGGATGCCGACGACGTGCTGACACCCGGAGCCCTGCGGCGAGACATCGAGGTCCTGACCGAGCAGACCGGCGTCGCATGGACGACCTCACGTGTTCTCGACCTTCTGCCGGATGGCTCCACGGTCGGCTTCGAGGGCGATCCGCCGGCAGGGCCGATCGCACAGGGCGCTGTCCTGGAACGGTGGCGGACACACGACTACAGGGCGCAGGTCCACCCGGCGACGCTGTGCGCGCGTCGCGACTTGGTGACCGCGCTGGGCGGCTGGATGGCGCTGCCCTCCTCGGAGGACACGGGACTGCTCATGGCCCTCAACGCAGTCAGCACCGGATGGTTCATCGAGGAATGCGGTCTGCTGTACCGCAAATGGCCCGGACAAAGCACCGCACAGAGCGGGCATCACGACGACGTTGAGCGGCGCGCCCGTATGAAGGTCATTGAGGAGCGCGCCGAGGCTCTTGGCAAGCTCAGCACGTGGCACCTCTGACTGCGTCCCATGGGTGCGCGGTAGAACTTTCTCTACTTCATCAAGCCCCGGCTGCGCTCCGCTCCGCCGGGCGCGCTCCCGGCTCCGCTGCGGGCGCCGCTCCTGCCTCCGGCCCGCTCCGCCCGCGCTGCGCCGACGCGCGCCCACATGTGGATAGGGCCGGTGGCCATGAGTCGATCACCGCATGGAGCGGCCCGCGGTCAAGGCCATGCCTCCGGCGGGGGATCGGCCGGCACCGGGATGGAGGGGGCGCCGTCGCCGACTGCGGGCACATTGGGGCGTGCGTGTGGGAGCTCCCATCCCGTCCGCCATCGACCCAGGCAGAGCCGAGCAGACGCGGCCCCTGGCGTCCAGGTCGTTCGTACAGTGGCGCGCTCCACCTGGACGCCAGGAACCACGCCCGCTCCACGGTGTGTGGGTCGATGGCGGACGGGATGGGAGCTGGGGCGAGTGGTGGGTTGGGGGCGATGTGATCACTGACACTCATGCCAGTCACCTGAGGACCCTCTTAAGATCACAGCCATGACCAGCCCTCTGGCGCCCGACGATCACATTGGCGATCGTGAGGCCTTCAGCGCCTTCCTGGCGCGTCTTCGCGCAGACCACGCAGCCAACGGCCAGCAGTGGGAGAACGCGACGCTGGACAGGTTCTTGGAAGCCCTGGAAGCCTGGGTCGCAGCGTCTCCGCAGTGGTACCGGAACTTCCGGCACGATCTACCACCCGAAGGTGACTGGACGTTCTTCGCCCGGGCCCTCACTGCCGCTCGGGTCTACGAATAGCCCTGGCGGGCAACGTGCCCCTCGCGTGCCCGACCGAGCGGCGAGCATCGGGGAACAGCGGCAAGCGTCGCAGGAACGCGCAGGTCAGTGTCTCGCCAGCTCAGGCCAGGTCCGCATACGCGATCTTCCGAGCTGGCGACGGTGACTGCGGGCCTTGGGCCGCCTCTGGGCCGTCCGAGGTCAGCCAGCGTCGACCGACAACGACAGAAGCCCACGGCTCCGACCTGGTCGGAGCCGTGGGCTTCTTCAGTCCCGCTGGTGAGCGGGACCGGTGATCAGTACACCGGCTTGTGCGGCTCGATCTGGTTGACCCAGCCGATCACGCCGCCGCCCACGTGCACGGCGTCCGCGAAACCGGCGTTCTTCAGGACCGCCAGGACTTCCGCACTGCGGACACCCGTCTTGCAATGCAAGACGATCTTCTTGTCCTGCGGGAGTCCCTCCAGGGCGGTTCCCATGAGGAACTCGTTCTTCGGGATCAGCCGGGCGCCCGGGATCGAGACGATCTCGTACTCGTTCTGCTCGCGGACGTCGATGATCTCGATGTTCTCGCCGTCGTCGATCCACTCCTTGAGCTGCTTGGGAGTGATGGTCGAGTCGGCGGCCGCCGCCTGGGCCTCCTCGGAGACGACGCCGCAGAAGGCCTCGTAGTCGATGAGCTCGGTGACGGTCGGGTTCTCGCCGCAGACCGCGCAGTTCGGGTCCTTGCGCACCTTGACCTGGCGGTACTGCATCTCCAGGGCGTCGTAGATCATCAGGCGGCCGACCAGCGGTTCGCCGATGCCCGCGAGGAGCTTGATGGCCTCGTTGACCTGGATGGAGCCGATGGACGCGCACAGCACGCCCAGCACGCCGCCCTCGGCGCAGGAGGGGACCATGCCGGGGGGCGGGGGCTCCGGGTAGAGGCAGCGGTAGCAGGGACCGTGCTCGGACCAGAAGACGGAGGCCTGACCGTCGAAGCGGTAGATCGAGCCCCACACGTACGGCTTGTTCAGCAGCACGCAGGCGTCGTTGACCAGGTAGCGGGTCGCGAAGTTGTCCGTACCGTCGATGATCAGGTCGTACTGGGCGAAGATGTCCATCACGTTGTCGGCTTCGAGCCGCTCTTCGTGGAGGACCACGTTCACGTACGGGTTGATGCCCTTGACGGTGTCACGGGCGGACTCCGCCTTGGAACGGCCGATGTCGGACTGGCTGTGGATGATCTGGCGCTGCAGGTTCGACTCGTCGACCTCGTCGAACTCCACGATGCCGAGCGTGCCGACGCCCGCGGCGGCCAGGTACATCAGGGCCGGCGAGCCCAGGCCGCCGGCGCCCACGCAGAGCACCTTGGCGTTCTTCAGCCGCTTCTGCCCGTCCATCCCCACATCGGGGATGATCAGGTGGCGGGAGTACCTGCGGACCTCGTCTACGGTGAGCTCGGGGGCCGGCTCGACCAGGGGTGGCAGCGACACGGGGACTCCGTTGGTCGGTCAGTCATTACGGTTGTTCTCCGGTAACACTGCCATGGGCTTTTTCATTCCGAGACACCTGTTCCAATGCGCGAGACGATGTCGTCCCAGTAACCGGGCACGGTCTTCCCGGGAGCGATGTGCCCCTACGTTTCCCGTATGTCCCGCGCCCCGTCGATGCCGTCGCGGCCGTCCGCGCGCGTGCCCCGGTCCGTGCGGCCGGTGGAGCGGGCCGTCGCGGCGCCCCGCCGGCGCGCGAGGCGCAGCGCCTCGCCGAGATGGCGCCGGGGGCGTCTCGTGGACGGGGGGCGGAAGCGCTCGGGCGGGTGGCCTGCGGTCCACTCGGCCCTCCGGATCGGCGGTGGTCGCCCCACGGCCCGCCGAAGGCGATCAGCCGGTCGGCGGCCCCGGAGCCGGGGTGGGGGCGGGTGCCGTGGCCGGGCCCGATGTGGGCCCGGCCACGGATCGCGCGGAGCGCGGGGCCGTGCGGCGGATCCCGGGGAGCCCGGTCCGCCCGGAGGGGCGGCGGTCCGGCGGGAAGCCGTCGGCCCGGTACCGGTCGGCGCACCGGTCAGATGCGGCAAGCCGCCTCCATCCAGATGTCGGCGAGGGACTCCTCGAGGTTGATCCGGGGCCGCCAGCCCAGACGGTCCCGCGCGGTGCGCACGTCGGCCTGCTGCCAGCTGCCGCAGCCATCCGGATAGGGGTGGGCGACCGGGGGCGCGACCGGGTGGTCGGCCTCGGCGCGAAGGCCGGCGGAGTGGCCCGGCTGTCCGGGGTGCCCCGAATGACCGAGGTGGCCGGGGAGTTCGGAGCGGGGGTGGGTCAGGGGTTCGGCGCGGTGGCTGAGGGATTCGGTGCGCGGGTGGCCGATGGCCGGCCTGAGCGGGTTGCCGTGCGGCCCGTCCGGTTCGTGCAGGGCACCGCCGTAACCGGCCACCCGGGCGAGGGTGGTGGCGGCGTCGCGGAGGCGGACGGCGCGGCCCGAGCCGATGTTGATGACGCCCTGCGCGGCGGAGAGCGAGGCGGCGTGGACGGCACGGGCCACATCGCGGACGTCGACGAAGTCGCGCTGGATGCCGAGACCGCCGAGCCTCAGCTCCCCGTCGCCGGACTGCATGGCACGGCGCATGGCCTCGGCCAGGCGGCCCAGGGGGGAGCCGGCGGGGGTGCCGGGTCCGGCGGGTGAGAAGACGCGGAGGACGACGGCGTCCAGGCCGGAGCCGAGGACCAGTTCCGTGGCGGCGAGTTTGCTGACGCCGTAGGGGCCGCCGGGGCGGGGGACGGCGTCCTCCGCGGTGGAGGAGCCGGGCTGGCTGGGACCGTACTCCGAGCTGCAGCCGATCTGCACCAGGCGGGCGCTGCAACTGCTGCGGCGCAGGGCCTCGCAGATGGTGGCGACCGCGACGGTGTTGTGGCGGGTGAGTTCCCGGGCGCCGCCCCGGGTCGCGCCGGCGCAGTTGATGACGACACCGGGCTGGACCGCGTCGAGGAAGCGGGTGAGCGCGCCGGGGCTGCCGGTGGCGAGGTCGAAGCGGACGTCGGCGTCGTCGCCCCGGCCGAGGGTGGTGAGCTGGACGGCCGGGTCGGCGAGCAGGCGGTCGGCGACGAAGCGGCCGATGTAGCCGTTGGCTCCGATCAGCAGGACTCTCATCGGGCGGCCCCCCAAAGGACGGCCAGGGGGGCGGGGAGGGCGGGGGTCGTCATGCGGGGTTCTCCTAAAAGGGGTGGTGCGGGGTCGTGCCGGGGGAGGTACGTCGTCGGGACGGAGCGGAACCGGCCGTCCGCAGAGGCGCCCGGGCCGGCGTGCCGGCCACCGCGGGCGGGTGCCCTGCGGCGCCTCCCCCGTCCGCCGCGGGCGGCTGTGCGGGCCTGGACCGTTCCGCCCGTGGATGTCCTCAGCACGGGAGCTCCGTCCGGGCGTGGGCCGATGCCGTGGCCAGGCGGCGGATCGCGTGGGCGAACAGCGCCAGGGCGCCGGCGCCACAGGTCGTCACGGGGACCGCGGCGGGTCCCCAGGCGGTGATCAGGGCCTCCACCGGGGCGGCCAGGGCGTCGCAGCCGGGGAGGCGGGCGGCGAAGAGGAGGGCGACGGCGGTCGCCTGGGCCGTGGCGGTGACGGCGAGGACGACCGCGGGGGCGTGGGTGAAGCCGTGGACGGCGAGGAGACGGGCGAGCAGGAGCAGGGCGCCGAGTGTGAGCGCCTGCGGGTACGCGGCGGGTTCGCCGAGGACCGCGCCCGTCAGGGTGAGCAGGAGCGTCAGGGCGGCCAGGAACACGGCGAGGGCGCCCAGGAGCAGGGGCCGCACGGTGGCGGCGAAGTCGTCCAGGCCGCGGCTGGCCGTCAGTCCGCGGCGTGCCCCCCTGGCGAAGAGGTGGGCCGTCCAGGCCGCGGGCGCGCAGGCCAGGGCGAGGGCCAGGAACGGGGCGGTGGTGACCGGCCAGGGGCCGTCGGCGGTGCCGGTGGGCAGGCCGTCGGGTCCTCCGGCGACTGCCGCGCGGAGCAGTCCCTCGCCGAGGAGGGCGTAGCCGACGAGCCACCAGGCGCACAGTCCGGCGGGCCGCGACCGGCCGGGGACGCGGAGCGGTCCCCGGCGGACGGCCGCACGGGCGGCCGGGCCGATGGTGAGGGCACCCACGACGGCGGTGGTCAGGCGCGGCCCGCCGTGGGTGAGGTGGAGGCCGATGACGGTCGCGGCGCACAGGGCACCGGGCAGCAGGGTGCGGGCGAGCCAGGCGGCGGGTGCCCGGGGCGGCGGGACCGTGGGCGGGCCGGCGGCACCGGCGCGCGGGGTGCGGGCGTACATCTCCTCCGCGAGGGAGAAGACGTCCCGGTGGCGGAAGCGCGCGGCGGTCCGGTCCGTGATGCCGTGGGCCTCCAGGCCCGCGGCGATCTCCAGCGGGTCCACGGCCCGTTCGCACAGGGCCCGGTGGTGGTCCATCAGTGCCTTCACCGGGTCCGCGGAGGTGCGGCGGGGGGCGGTGGCGCGGTCGCCGGCCGGCCGGGCGCCCGGGGTGCGGCGGTCGTCCGGGCCCTGCCCCGAGCGGTCGCCCCAGGAGCTCGGGTGATCCAGGAGGGCCGGGTGGCCCGGGGCGCCGGAGCGGTTCGGTCCGCCGGGGTCGCTCATCGCGCCCCCTCGACGGCGACCGGTGGGCAAGCGGCCCAGCGGGGGCCGCCCCGGTCCGCCGCGGGAAGGGCGGAGCCGGTCCGGTGGCCGAGGAGGTGGGCCTCGGCCGGGGTGGCGAACGGGCGGGGTTCGCCGGCGTCGTCGAGGAGGACGCGGCGGACCGGGGAGCGCGAGGCGATTTCCAGGTAGATGCCGTGGAACGCCGCGGTGTTCCGCTCGACGGTGAACAGTTCGAGGGCGCGGGAGCGGGCGGCGCCGCCCAGGCGCACGCGGCGCTCGGGGTCGCGCAGCAGCGTCACGCACGCCTCGGCGAGCGCCCGCGGATCGCACGGAGGGACGACGAGGCCGGTGCCGCCGACGACCTCCGCCACCGCGCCGACGTCCGCGGAGACCGTCGCGCGACCGCAGAGCATGGCCTCGACCAGGCCGGCCGGGAAGTCCTCGACCGCGCTGGAGGGGACGACCAGGGCCCCGGCGGCGTACGCGTCGGCGGGCGTCGGGAACTCCGGTCCGCCGATCTCCCCGAACGCCACCGGGTCGCCGCCGCCCGCGCGCGGGCGGCGCGGCGCGGCGGGGAAGAGCCGGTCCGCGAGCTCACGGCAGTGGCGGAGGTAGGCCGCGTCCCCGGGCCCGGCGGGGGAGCCGATGATCCGCAGCCGGGCCCTCGGTTCCTCCTCGTGGATCCCGGCGAAGGCGTGCAGCAGGGTCACCAGACCGCTGGCGGGCTCGATGCGGCCGACCCGGACGAGGGTGTGCGCGTCCGCGCGCTCCGGGGCCTCCCCCACCTCGGCGAAGGGGGACGCGTCCACGCCCGGGTGGACCGTGCGGATCCTGGCCCGGTCGGCTCCGCAGCGCTCCTGCCAGCGGCGGGCGTGCGCGTCGCCCGGGGTGACGAGGGCGGCCCGCCGGTAGGTCTCGGCGGCGAGCAGGCGGTGGAAGGCGGCGAGCGGGGACCGTACGGCCGGGGGGGACTCCTGGGCGGTCAGGTAGTGCGTACGCAGGTGCACGCCGTACTCGGTCACCAGCAGGGGCACTCCGCGCAGGTGCCGGGCGAGCAGGCCGGGCAGGGCGGCGATCCCGCCGGAGGCCGCGTGGCACAGGTCGACCGCGCCGAGCCCGTCGTGCCCGTACCAGTCGAGCGAGAGGGGGCGCAGGGCGCGTTCGAGATGCGCGGCGACGGCGAGGAGGTCCGGCACGCGCGCCTCGCGAGCGGGGCGCGTCGCACCGGGTGCGCGGCAGGCGCGGTCCAACGCGTGTACGGCGGTGTCGGAGCGGAGCGCGCCGGCCAGGCCCCCCTCGTCGCGGGCGAGTTCGGCGAGACCGTAGAGCGCCCTGGCGAAACGGTCCGCCTGGGAGGTCGCGGGATCCCCGCAGGCGCCGGGCGGGTCCTGGACGGCGCCACCCGCGCACAGGACGTCCGCGAGTTCGCCGTACCACTCGGCGAAGCGCCGGCGCGCGCGCCGCCCGTACACCACCCCGTCGTCCTCGGTGCCCCACAGCGGTGCGGTGCGCACGCGGCTGACCCGGGGCGGCAGCGGAACCCAGCCCTCGTCCTCCTGGCGCTCGCTGAGGCTGAGCGCGTAGAGGTCGAACTCGTGCTGCGCGAGCCCGCGCACGAGTCGATCGCACCAGAGCCCGGTGCCACCGCTCACGTACGGGTAACCACCCTCCGTAAGCAGTCCGATGCGCACGTGTGCACCCCCGATCTCCCATGTGAGGAGCCACCGTTGGTCCGGCGGCCCGCAGCGGGACGAACGTATGCGGACATGGCGGTGGCGCGGCGGACGGTTGTCCGTCGCGCCACCGAAAGGGGTGAACGGCCGTAACTTTTCGGTGCGGGAGACGTTCCGCCGCGCTAGGAGGCCGAGCGGTCACGGAGTGCCGCAGGCCGGTCCGTCCGCTCGCCGGCGCCCGTCAGCCGCCCGGGTACGGCCATGGGTTGGGGAGGCAGTGGATGCCCTCGCGGGGGTCGAGGAACTTGGTCTGCTGTTGCATGACCGGGGCGAGCTCGCCGTCCTTGTCGCAGGTCACGTGGGAGTGCCCGAGACGGTGGCCGACCTCGTGGTTGATCAGCATCTGCCGGTACGCGTGGATCTCGTCGCCGTACGTCTCCGAGCCCTGCGCCCACCGGTAGGCGTTGATCATCACGCGCTCGGTGGCGGCCGAGTCGCAGGACACGTTGTCGATGGTGGTGTCCAGGCCCGACTTGGCGCACCAGTCGGCGGTGGTCCCGGGACTGGCGAGGGTGATCACGAAGTCGGGGTGCCCGGAGTGGATGCGCTCGAACGTGAGGGCGCCGCCGTGCGCCCAGCTCCGGTCGTCGTTGAGCGTCTTCTGCACGGCCTGCGCGAACAGCTCGCCGTCCAGGCCGAGCCCCTCTTCCACGTCCACGCGGTAGGCGAGCTTCCGTCCCTTGCCCGGCGCCCTGTCGACGCCCGGGACCGCGTCGAACGTGCCCGGGCCCTCCAGCGTGGCGCTGAGCGGGTACTTCTCGTCCATCTTCTGCTCGTACGTCGACGGCGACGCCTCGGCGGACACCGGCGGCGTCGGCCGCCCGTCCGTGCGCGAGGCGGGATCGCGGACCTCCCGCGTCCGGTCACCGGCGGACCGCGGCTGTGTGCCCCGGCCGTCCCGCCCCTCGGCGACCTGGCCGGCGACGACGACCGCGAGCACGATGGCGACGACGGCGGCCGCGATGCCGACGAGGGTCCGCCCCTTGCCGTCCCTGGCGGCGGGCCCGCCGGTGGGCGGCGCGCCGTCCGTGCCGTACGCGGCACCGGCACCGCCGGTCCGGCCGAAGTCCCGGTCGGTGGCGGAGGCGTACGGGCCGGCGGTCCGCGCGAAGGCGCCGGTACGGCCGTGGGGGCGGGTGGCGGAGGCGTCGTCGTCCTCGCCGGAGGCGAAGGCGTCCACGTAGTCCTGCCGCGGTCCCGCGAGGTCCGCCCACCGCCGTCCCCGCCCCTGTTGCCGCGGGAAGGCGGCGCCCGGGCCGGGACCCGTGGGAGCGCCGGGACCCGCGGACCGCCCCCGCGCCCCGCTCGACCGGCCCCAGCCGCCCCCGTCCTCATGCTGCTCGGGGTGGCCGCCGCGGACCTGCGGGACACCCTGCGCCGGCGTATCGCCGGAGACGCGGGGCACACCCCCCGCGGGCGTGCCCTCTCCCGCCGGGTGCGGCACCCCGTGCGCCGGCGTGCCGCCGGGGACGCGGGGCACCCCGTGCGCCGGTGTCCCGTCCGGAAGGCGCGCCCCCGCGTACCCCGGCGGCCCGCCCCTCGGCGGCGTCCGTCCATCCGTCTGCGGTCCGGGCATCCGCCGGCGGCCCGTCCCCGGCCCCGGCGCGCCGTCCGGCCCCGGCCACTGTCCGGCACCCGGCCGCCCCGGCCCGCTCTCCCGTACTTCAGCTGTGTCCGCGGCGTCGCCCTCGGGCGCCGGTCCGCGGCGGCTGTGGCGTCCCACGTCGCGCCTCAGCCTCCCGTTTTCTCGTTGGCGGGCGCGCCGTCCGCGGCCCTGCGTGTATCCGTACCGGCCGCCGACTTCCCGGTGTCCGCGAGGAATTCGCGGAACGCCGTGGCCACCGTCTCGGGATACTCCATCATGGCCACGTGTCCCGCGTCCGGCAGGGTCAGCAACCGGGAGTCGCGGAAGGCGCGGGCGGCCCGCTGGGCCATGCGGTAGCCGACGAGCCGGTCCCGGCCGCCGTACACGAGCAGGGTCGGCGCGAGGACCCGCTCGGCCTGCCGCCACAGCCCGTGCTGGCCGCCGACCGTGTAGGCGTTGACGATCCCCCGCGCGGAGCGCGCCATCGCGTCCCAGAAGTACGGCAGCCGCTGCCGCCGTTCCATCTCCTCCACCGCGTGCCGGAACCCCTCGGGCGTGACCCGTCCGGGATCGCCGTAGCACAGCGCCATGACACCGCGGACCCGCTGCTCCGCCGTCCACTCACGGGTGAGCCGCGTGAAGAGCGCGGCCACGCCGGGCAGCGCCAGCAGTCCCGTCGGCACGGCGGAGCGCTGGACCCGGATCTCCGGCAGCGCGGGCGAGACGAGGGTCAGGGTGCGCACGAGGTCGGGCCGCACCGCGGCGACGCGGGTCGCGACGGCGCCGCCGAGCGAATTGCCGAACAGGTGCACGGGGCCGTGTCCGCACGCGTCGAGGTACCGGATGACCGCGCGCGCGTGCCCCGTGATCGAGTAGTCGCCGTCGTCCGGTGGCGGGGAGTCGCCGAAGCCGGGCAGGTCGAGGGCCTCGTTGGCGGTGACGTCGTCCAGCAGCGGCATCAGCGCCGACCAGTTCTGCGAGGAACCGCCGAGGCCGTGGACGTAGAGCGCGGGCGGCAGCCCCTCGCGCGCCGGCTGCCTCGACCGGATCGTCAGCGTGATCCCGGGCAGCCGGACCGACCTGAGCCGTTCGCCTTCCTCGACCCTGAGGGCGGCCGCCTCCGACAGCGCGTTGGCGGGCGGCACGAAGGGCAGCTCGGTCGAAGACATGCGGCAATGTTACGAGATGATCACACAGCGGTTCATGTGTTCGCCCTCACAGCCGGCCCCCCGCGCGGGCGCTCCCGCGCATGGAGTGGCCGTACCTGCGCATACAAGAGGTACACGAGAAGTGCGGGGGCGAAGGAACCACCGTGACGTACCGTGACGGACGGCGACGGCGACGGCGAACCGGCGTCGCAGCGCTCCGTCACGGTTCGCAAGCAGATCGCATAGCGTCCGGACCGGGTGTCTCCTAGGCTCGTAGGGAGGGCACCCGCATGTGGCCCCTGCATGTGTTCAGGGACGTTCGTAGAAAGGGAGCCCACCATGGCCGTAGACCCCACCGACCCCGAGACCTTCGAGGACGAGGAGACCCGGGACGACCGGGAGTTCGGTGTCGAGGCCCCCGAGGTCGACGCCGCCGAGCAGCACGCGGACATCGCACCCGAGCGCGACGACCCACTGACCGACGTGGACCCGGACCGCGCCAGCGAGGCCGATCTGATGGAGCAGACCCGGATCGTCACCCTCGACGAGGACGACTACCGGTGACCCGCGTGACCCGGTGACCGGCGGCCCGGCTCCCCCGGGGCGGCCGGGAGGGACCGGGTGACCGGTGACAGGAGCGGCGGAAGGCGCCGCCGAGCAGGAAAGGGCCTGATATTTGCCCGGTCTGAACTTGTTTGAAACCTTCCGCGCGGCTTTCGTCACCGTCCGGTACGTGAAATCCTGCGCCCGCACCGCGCACACCACGGTTACCGAAAAGTACGATGGCGGCGCGGCGCACACCGCGAGTGGACGATTTTGGGAGGCGGCGTGACAGCCATCGAGCAGACAGAGGCGGTACGCCCGCGGGGCACGCGCCTGCCGCGCCGTGCCCGACGGAACCAGCTGCTGGGCGCCGCGCAGGAGGTCTTCGTGGCGCAGGGCTACCACGCGGCCGCGATGGACGACATCGCCGAGCGCGCCGGCGTCAGCAAGCCGGTGCTCTACCAGCACTTCCCGGGCAAGCTCGACCTCTACCTCGCCCTGCTGGACCAGCACTGCGAGTCCCTGATCCAGTCCGTGCGCAACGCGCTGGCGTCGACGAGCGACAACAAGCAGCGCGTCCGGGCGACGATGGACGCCTACTTCGCGTACGTCGAGGACGACGGCGGAGCCTTCCGCCTGGTCTTCGAGTCGGACCTGACGAACGAGCCCGCCGTGCGCGAGCGCGTCGACAAGGTCACCAACGAGTGCGCGGAGGCGATCTGCGACGTCATCGCCGAGGACACCGGCCTCTCGCGCGCGGAGTCGATGCTGCTCGCGTCCGGCCTGGGGGGCCTCGCTCAGGTGGTGGCCCGCTCCTGGCTGCACAGCGACCGCAGCGTGCCGCGCGACCAGGCGGTCCAGCTGCTGACCTCGCTGGCGTGGCGGGGCATCGCGGGCTTCCCGCTGCACGGCAGCGAGCAGCACCACTGACGGGGCTCACCGGGCCCTTGTCCCCGCCGCCTGTTCGCCCGTGTTCGCTCGTGGCGTTCCCGGGCGGAGCGTACGCCACGCTCACGCGGGCTAATGTGTGCTGGGTACGGCGCGGAAGGTCGCGCACTTCACTGACCGTCGGAGGGACATAGCCGTGGAGGTCAAGATCGGCGTGCAGCACGCGCCCCGCGAGATCGTTCTGGAGAGCGGTCAGAGCGCCGAGGAGGTCGAGCGGGTGGTGGCCGACGCCCTGGCCGGAAAGGCGCAGCTGCTGAGCCTCGTGGACGAGCACGGCCGCAAGGTGCTGGTCCCGGCCGACCGCCTCGCATACGTCGAGATCGGCGAGCCGACTCCGCGCAAGGTGGGCTTCGGCGCGCTGTAGCCGCGACGCGACGACGGCGGGGCCCGGCGATCCGTGGATCGCCGGGCCCCGCCGTCGTCGCGCGTGGACGCGGGGACGTTCGGGCCGTACGTCCGGAACACACGTCCGGAGCACACGCCCTCCACAGGTGGGGATTGGATTCCGCAGGTCAGGGGTAGGACGGCATACGACCGTTTTGGGCAGGCCGGCCGTGTGGGAGGGACCCCGACATGCTCCTGGAAGCACTCAGCTCCGCGATCCTCGGTCTGATCCTGGCCGGGGCCGCCGCCCACCGCCTGCCCCACCGGCTGCCGGCCCGCGTCCTCGTCCTGCCGACGGGAACCGCCGGGGCGCTGTTCGGGGCGTTCGTCACGCACACGGCGCTGGACGCCGGGAACCTGCCGGTGGTGCTCCTCGGGGCGGCGGCCGTCTCCCTGGCCTCGCTGTCGCTGCTGCTGCGCCCCGAGGGGAGGGTCCGCCGCCGGTCGGCGACCGCCTGACCGGCCGCCGGTGGCGGCGGCCCGGGAGGGGACCGGACGGCGCGCGGCGCCCGGAGGGCCCGCGACCGGGCCGCGCGAAAGCGGTCCTAGGCGGCCAGTCCCAGGGCCGCCATCCGCTTGGTGTGCGCCTCGGTGATCCGGGAGAACATCCTGCCGACCTCGGCGAGGTCGAAGCCGTCCGCGACGCCGCCCACGAGCATCGTCGACAGCGCGTCCCGGTCCGCGACCACCCGCTGGGACTGCGACAGGGCCTCACCCATCAGACGCCGCGCCCACAGCGCCAGGCGCCCGCCCACGCGCGGATCGGCGTCGATCGCCGCGCGCACCTTCTCCACGGCGAAGGTGGCGTGGCCGGTGTCGTCGAGCACGGCGAGCACCAGGGAGCGGGTGTCGGAATCCAGCCGGGCCGCGACCTCGCGGTAGAAGTCGCTGGCGATGGAGTCGCCGACGTACGCCTTGACCAGGCCTTCCAGCCAGTCCGAGGGCGCCGTCTGCCGGTGGAACCCCTCGTAGGCGGCGACGAACGGCTCCATCGCCGCCGTGGGCTCCTCGCCGATCTCGGCGAGTCGGCCGCGCAGCCGTTCGAAGTGGTGGAACTCCGCCGACGCCATCTTCGCCAGCTCCGCCTTGTCCTCCAGCGTCGGCGCCAGCTTGGCGTCCTCCGCGAGCCGTTCGAACGCCGCGAGCTCCCCGTACGCGAGCGCGCCGAGCAGGTCCACGACCGCGGCACGGTAGTGCGGGTCGGCGGCGGCCGTGCCCCAGTCCAGGGCCGCGACTCCGGTGGCTCCGGTGCTCCCGGTGGGTTCGGCGGGGGCGTCTGCTGCGTTGCCAGGCTTGTCAGAGCTCGTCATGAAGCGCACAATAGCCCGCCCTCCGTCGCACGAAAGGCCCCGGCCGATCAGTGTGACGACGACTACGTGACCAAATCGGCCATCGCGTGTGCGCGAATCCGGGGTATGGTGGTAATGCGCCTGCCGAGTAGGTGACGTACAAGTACGTCGAGTACGCGTCGCGTACGTCATGTATGGAGCGGGCCGCACGTATGAGGATGCCCGGTCGGTGGCCCGATCGGCTCCGACCCGACAGCCCTCTCCGGCCGTACGGCAACACCGCGCGTACGGCGACCGGAGGGGGGACCCTCAGCGGTTCGAGCGCTAGAGCGTCGGCTGTGGTCCCGTGCCAACGGCCCGCCCGCGTGGGCGGCCGGCGTCCCCGGCACGGTCACACGACACGACCCCCGCGCTCGCCTCGCGCCGCGCACACAGAAGAGGCAGCACCCTGACTACGACGTTTCGATCCCTCGGAATCCTCCCCGAGACCGTCGAGGCCCTGGACGCCGTCGGCATCACCACCCCCTTCCCCATCCAGGAGATGACGCTCCCCGTGGCCCTGACGGGCACGGACGTCATCGGCCAGGCCAAGACCGGCACCGGAAAGACGCTGGGCTTCGGCCTTCCGCTCCTGGAACGCGTGACCGTCCCCGCCGACGTGGAGGCGGGCCGCGCCGAGCCCGGGGACCTCACCGACGCCCCGCAGGCCCTCGTCGTCGTCCCGACGCGCGAGCTGTGCACCCAGGTGACCAACGACCTGCTGACCGCGGGCAAGGTGCGCAACGTGCGCGTCGTCGCGATCTACGGCGGCCGGGCGTACGAGCCGCAGGTCGAGGCCCTGAGGAAGGGCGTCGACGTGGTCGTCGGCACCCCGGGCCGCCTGCTGGACCTCGCCGGCCAGAAGAAGCTGGACCTGAAGCACATCAAGTGCCTGGTCCTCGACGAGGCCGACGAGATGCTCGACCTGGGCTTCCTGCCCGACGTCGAGAAGATCATCGGCATGCTCCCGGCCAAGCGCCAGACCATGCTGTTCTCGGCGACCATGCCGGGCGCGGTCATCGGGCTGGCCCGCCGTTACATGTCGCAGCCCACGCACATCCGCGCCACCGCGCCGGACGACGAGGGCGCCACGGTCGCGAACATCAAGCAGTTCGTCTACCGCGCGCACTCCATGGACAAGCCGGAGATGATCGCCCGCATCCTGCAGGCCGAGGGCCGAGGGCTGGCGATGATCTTCTGCCGCACCAAGCGGACGGCGGCCGACATCGCCGAGCAGCTCCAGCGGCGCGGGTTCGCCGCCGGCGCGGTCCACGGCGACCTCGGCCAGGGTGCCCGCGAACAGGCGCTGCGCGCCTTCCGCAACGGCAAGGTGGACGTGCTCGTCTGCACCGACGTCGCCGCGCGCGGCATCGACGTCGAGGGCGTGACCCACGTCATCAACTACCAGTCGCCGGAGGACGAGAAGACCTACCTGCACCGCGTCGGCCGTACGGGCCGCGCGGGCGCGAAGGGCACGGCGATCACGTTCGTCGACTGGGACGACATCCCGCGCTGGCAGCTGATCAACAAGGCGCTGGAGCTGGACTTCAACGACCCGGTGGAGACGTACTCCACCTCCCCGCACCTCTTCTCCGACCTCGGCATCCCCGAGGGCACCAAGGGCGTCCTGCCGCGTTCGGCGCGCACGCGTGCCGGTCTGGACGCGGAGGAGCTGGAGGACCTCGGCGAGCCGGGCGGCCGCGGTGGCCGCGGACGCGGCGGCCGGGGCGAGCGCGGTGACCGGGCCGAGCGGGGCGGCCGGGGCGACTCCCGTTCGGACGACCACGAGCGTTCCGCGCGTACGCCGCGCCGACGTCGCCGTACGCGCGGCGGGGCACCGCTGGACGCCGCGACCGCCGGAACCGCGGCGCAGGACGCCGTGACCGCCGGCGACCCGGAGGGTACGACGGAGGCGGACGCCGCCAAGCCGGCCCGTACGCTGCGCCGCCGGCGCCGCACCCGCAACGGGGCGCCGACGCAGCAGCCGGTGGCGGCGACGACCGGGGAAGGTGCCGTTCCGGCTGCCGCCGAGGCGGCAACCGAGGCCCCCGCCGCACAGGCCACCGTGGACCCGGCCCCCGAGACCGCCGAGGTTCCGGCGCAGCCGCGCCGCCGGCGCACGCGCAAGCCGGCGGAGGCACCGGCCGTCGAGGCTCCCGCGACCGAGGCCCCCGTGGCCCCGGCCCCGGCCGAGGAGGCGGCCCCGGCCGAGGAGGCACCCGCCGCCAAGCCGCGCCGCCGCACCCGCAAGACCACCACCGAGGCGGAGACCCCGCAGACCGGCGAGGCCCCCGAAGCCACCAAGCCCCGCCGCACCCGCAAGACCACCGCCAAGACCGAAACCACCACCGACAACACGGCCGAGGGCACGGAAACCGGTGAGGCCAAGCCGCGCCGCCGCACCCGCAAGGCCACCGCCGAGGCGGAGATCCCGCAGACCGGCGAGGCCCCCGTGGCCCCGGCCCCGGCCGAGGAGGCGGCCCCGGCCGAGGAGGCACCCGCCGCCAAGCCGCGCCGCCGCACCCGCAAGACCACCACCGAGGCGGAGACCCCGCAGGCCGGCGAGGCCCCCGAAGCCACCAAGCCCCGCCGCACCCGCAAGACCACCGCCAAGACCGAAACCACCACCGACAACGCGGCCGAGGGCACGGAAACCGGTGAGGCCAAGCCGCGCCGCCGCACCCGCAAGGCCACCGCCGAGGCGGAGACCGTCACCGCCGGCATCCCGGCGCAGGTGGCGCAGGCGCCGGAGGCCGCGCCGCGGCGCCGGACCCGCAAGGCCGCGGCGGCTGCCGACCCCGGGGACGCGGCCGAGGCGAAGCCGAAGGTCCGCCGGACCCGCAAGGCCACGGCCGGCACCGCTCAGCCGGTGGAGTCCGTGGAGGGCTGATCCCCCGGCTTCCCGTCGGCCCGGTCCCGCCTCGCGCGGGGCCGGGCCGGCGGCGTACGGGCCACCGCGGCGCCCGATACGCTCTGCCCGTGAGCAGGAACGCCGTCTTCACCCCGCCGCCGAACGCGCGCACGTACCGGATGCGGACGGCGCGCGGCGAGTTCGCCGTCGTCGAGTCACCCGTGGCCGGCGACGCCGAACCGAAGGGGGTGGCGCTGATGCTGCCGGGGTTCACCGGGAGCAAGGAGGACTTCACCCTGCTGCACGAGCCGCTCGCGGCGCGCGGCTACCGCACCGTCGCCGTGGACGGGCGGGGGCAGTACGAGTCCGACGGGCCCGCGCACGACGAAGCGGCCTACGCCCAGCGGGAACTGGCGCGGGACGTCCTCGCGCAGGCCGCCGCGCTCGGAACGCCCGTGCATCTGCTCGGGCACTCCCTCGGCGGCCAGATCGCCCGCGCGGCCGTCCTGCTCGACCACTCCCCCTTCCTCTCCCTCACCCTCGTCTCCTCGGGTCCGGCCCGGATCTCCGTCTCCCAGCAGCAGCGCGTGAAGCTGCTGCGGGACGCGCTCGCCGTGATGACGATGGAGGAGGTCTGGGAGACCATGCAGGCGATGGGCCCGCCCGAGGAGGCCGGCGGTCCCGCCCGCGGCGCCGCCGACGAGGCGCGGCTGCGGCTGCGCTGGCTGGGCACCCGGCCCGCCCAGTTGCTCGCCACGGGACGCCAGTTGTGCACCGAGCCGGACCGGGTCGCCGAGCTCGCCGCGGTGCCGCTGCCGTTCCACGTCGTGTCGGGGGAACGCGACGACACCTGGCCGGTGCCGCTCCTGGACGACATGGCCGTACGGCTGCGGGCGCGCCGGACCGTGGTCCCCGGTGCCGAGCATTCGCCCAACACGGACCGGCCCCTGCCGACCGCGCGTGCCCTCGCCGACTTCTGGGACGGCGTACCGCGTCCGCGGACGGCCGCCGCGAGCCGGTAGGCCCGGCCGCCGGGGGTCCGTCGTTCGGATCGTGCCGCGGACGCGGGGTCCGGCACGCGCATCCGCCGCCCGGTCGTCCCCCGCCGACGCTCCGCGCCGCCCGGCGGCCGCACGCGCCGGACCCGGCTCACCGGCGCCGACCGGCAACGTCGCCTTCCCGTGCCCCGGCCCGAACGGCGGGCCCTAGGCCTCTCGTTCGGATCATGCCGGGCTCGCGGGGCCTGATCCGACCTGATCCAAACGAAAGAACCTAGTACTGCGTCTGCAGGTGGTCCCAGAACCCGTCCCGCAGCGCCCGCCGCAGGTCGGCCTGGCCGCGCAGCGAGTACTGCAGCAGGCCCTCCGCCTCCACCAGGAGGTCCTGGTCGACCGAGCCGGGGAGGTAGGGGTGGCCGGGCAGCAGCTCCACCAGGGCGTCCCTGCCCCGGGCCGCCAGCCACTTGGCCGCGATCTGCGCGCCGACGAAGCGGACGTCCTCGCGGGCCGGCCGGGCCGCGCCGGCCGGCTCGTAGGCGGAGGCCGTGCGGCGGGAGACGTAGGGCTTGAAGAAGTCCAGGTCGAGGGTGCGCTGGCTGTCGACCTCCCAGAGCAGGGGTTCGGCCTGGTTGCGGCCCTCGGGGGCCTCGATGCCCCACAGGTGGACACGGGCGCCGAAGCCCTGGGCCGCCTCGACCGCCGACACCAGGTCCTCGTCGCCGCCCAGGAGGGCCGCGTCGCTGATGGCGCGGTGCCGGGCCAGTGACTCCAGGTCGGAGCGGATGAGGGAGTCGACGCCCTTCTGCTGGTTGTTGGCGTTGAGGTTGCCCAGGCGGACCTTGACGTCCGGTAGCTCGGCGATGGACTGCTGCTCGGTGGTGTGGATGCGGCGCCGGGCGCCGTCGTACCAGTAGACCCGCAGCAGCCTGCTGTCCGCGAAGATCGTGCGGGCCCGGTCGATGAGCGCCTCGATCAGCCCCTCGGCGTCCAGGTCGAAGGCCCGGCGGTCCTCCGTCCCGGCCACCAGCCGTCCCGCCGCCGCGTAGAGGTAACCGGCGTCGACGAAGATCGCATGGGTCGAGGGCGTCTTCGCCACCTCGGCGAGCATGCGTTGCAGCAGCTCGTTGGTGCGGTCGATGCGGGCGCTGAGGGCCGCGAGGTCGTCGTTCATCACCTCCATTGTCCTGGCCGTCACGCTGCGAACACAACCGGTCCCGATCGGTCCCGCCGCGTGACTGTCCGGTCCGCACCCGGACGCTTACCGATCAGTAATTAGTTGTTCGAAAAATTTCTTTAGCGTAGGGAATGTTCGTAACACAGGGCATGTTGACTATGAACGGAACCGGGGACACCACTGCCCCCGGTCCTTCACCAGTAGTTCTCCTCGGAGGATGACCAGACGAAGGGAGAGGCACACATGCGTTTTGAAGTCATGCGACTCGACGACGTCGACGGTACGCCCGTCGACACCACGGTCGTGGACGCCGCCTCCGTCAACCGAATCGTCCAGCAGGCCGCCGCCATCGGACAGCGCCTGTGGATCCGCCCGGCCGACACCTCGGCCTCGTAGCGCGGAGCCTTCGCACACGGCCGCACACCACCGCACCGCACACGACCGCGGTACGACGCCGGGCCCCCGTACGGACATGCCGTACGGGGGCTTCGCCGTCGCGGGCCTCACGCGCCCTGGATCACCTGCCTGAGCCCGTTGATGATCTGCTGCACGGCGATGGCGGAGAGCATCATGCCCGCGAGCCGGGTCACCAGCACCACGCCGCCGTCCTTGATGACCCGGATGATCAGCAGCGAGTAGCGCATCACCAGCCACAGCACCACGTGGATGGCGAGGATCGCCGCCCACACCGACACCTGCGCGGTGACGGTGTGGGCCTTCTGCACGGCGAGGATGACCGACACGATCGCGCCGGGACCGGCCAGCAGCGGCATGCCCAGCGGCACGAGCGCGACGTTGACGTCCTTGGTCTGCTTGGGCTCGTCGGTCTTGCCGGTGAGCAGGTCCAGCGCGATCAGCAGGAGCAGCAGCCCGCCCGCGATCATCAGCGCGGGCACGGACACGTGCAGGTAGTCGAGGATCCGGTGCCCGAACACGCCGAACACGGTGATGACGCCGCCCGCGACGCAGACGGCCTGCAGGGCCATCCGCTTCTGCACCTTGGCGGTCCGTCCGGCGGTCAGCGCGAGGAAGATCGGGGTGATCCCGGGGGGATCCATGATGACGAAAAGGGTGAGGAAGAGGGAGCCGAAGACGGCGACGTCGAACATGGGTGTGCCTTGTGAAGTGGTACGGGGAGTCCGGGAGGGACGTACTGACGTGGACGTGCGGGGCGGGCCTCAGGCTCCGCCGGCCCCCGGCACCGGGAACGCCCCGAACGCCCGCCGCGTGATCTCCCCGTACACCTCGGGGTCCGTCGTGTACTCGCCGAGCCCGCAGGTCTTGCGGCTGCCGTGGTAGTCGCTGGAGCCGGTCACCAGGAGCCCGAGCTCCTTGGCCAGCCCGCGCAGCCGCGCCCGCGTGTCGGCGTCGTGGTCCATGTGGTCGACCTCGATGCCGTCGAGCCCGGCGGCGGCCATCTCCGCGATCGCGGACTCCGGGACCGTACGGCCGCGCTTGGCGGCGGCCGGGTGCGCGAACACCGCGACCCCGCCGGCCCCCTTGATCAGCCGGATCGCCTCGAAGGGATCGGTCTCGTGCTTGGCCACGAAGGCCCGTCCCCCGTCGGCCAGCCACTCCTGGGTGAAGGCGTCGCCCACGGTCGCCACGACGCCGAGTTCGACGAGGGCGGAGGCCACGTGGGGGCGGCCGACCGAGCCGTCGCCGGCGATGCGCGCGACCTGCTCCCAGGTGACGGGCACGCCCAGCTCGTTGAGCCTGGCGACCATGGCCTTGGCCCGCGGCACCCGGTCGTCCCGGACCAGCTCGCGCTCGGCCAGCAGGGCCGGCTCCGCGGGGTCGAAGAGGTAGGCCAGCATGTGCATGCTGACGCCGTCGAGGCGGCAGGAGAGCTCGGCCCCGGTGACCAGCGTCAGCCCCTCGGGCAGCGCGGCGGCGGCCTCGGCGTGCCCGCGGGTGGTGTCGTGGTCGGTCAGCGCGACGACGTCCAGACCGGCCGCGGCGGCTTTGCGCACCAGCTCGGCCGGGGTGTCGGTACCGTCGGACGCGGTGGAGTGGGTGTGCAGATCGATGCGCACGACGCTGACTCCAGGCGGTGACGGTACGGAAGGGGACGCTCCAGGATAACCGGATTCCCACTCGCCCCTGTCACACCCGAATCACCCGCACGCCCCCTACACCGCCGCGCACTCCGTCATGGCTCGATCAGCCGGGGGGACAGCGCCCCGCACGGCACCAGCTCCACCTCGGCCCCGGCGTCCCGCAGATCGGCCAGCACCAGCTCGTCGTACATCAGCAGCCCCGACTGCTCGGGCCACACGACGGCCCACAACCACATGCCGAGCGCCTCGCCGGCGAAGACGGCGCGGTCGGCCGGGGCGCCGGAGACGTGCCAGAGCGGGGTCGGCCGGCCGCCGGCCAGGACCTTGGCCTGCGCCGGCTTCCCGACGTCCATGTACGGCCCCGGGTCCGGGCCGTCGATGCCCGCGTACCGCGCGCCGAGACCGACACCGAGTTCCTCGGCGACCAGGATCAGCTCTCCCATGCCGCCGAGGGGGCCGGGGCCGGAGCAGGCCACCGCCGTGGCGCGCCCCCCGCTGCGGTCGTCGCCCGCGCAGGCCACGCCCGTGAACAGCCAGCCGACCGGCAGCGGCCACGGCATCCACACCGGCACCTGGGTGCGGTGCACCACGACGCCCAAGGCCTCGACGCTGGGCGGGACCACGGGCTGCAGCGGATACACGGAGCCGTGCGCATCGCACTGCCACGAATCGGTGAAGAGGCCGGGAGCCCTGACCCGGCCACCGCACTTCGGGCAACTGGGTTCGCCCCTCATAGGGCTCCACGGTCCTCCCCCTGTCCCGCCGCGTCAAGGACGATCACCCGTCCGGGGGGTGGGAGCGGCGGCGGAACCGCCCGCCGGACAACTAGATGCACTTTGCATTAGTTAGCAGCTCTAAATTACTATGTGTATACACCAACCATCTGTGTAACCTTCTGCGCCGACCGTCTGCCCGCCCCTCGGGACCGGTCGGGATTGGAGCCAAGCATGGACCCGTTCGACGCGGGAGCCGGCAGCGTCCTGAAGCAGCCCAAGGCGGTGTGGGCGACCGCCGGCGCGTCCGTCGTCGCCTTCATGGGCATCGGACTCGTCGACCCGATCCTGCCGTCCATCGCCAAGGGACTGGACGCGGACGCCAGCCAGGTCTCCCTGCTGTTCACCTCCTACTTCCTCATCACCGCCTTCGCGATGCTGGTCACCGGGTTCGTCTCCAGCCGCATCGGCGGGCGCAAGACCCTGCTGCTCGGCCTCGCGTTCGTCGTGGTCTTCGCGGGCCTGTCGGGCACCTCCGGCACGGTCGGCCAGCTGGTCGGCTACCGGGCCGGCTGGGGACTGGGCAACGCGCTGTTCGTGTCGACGGCCCTCGCGGTCATCGTCGGGGCGGCGGCGGGCGGGAGCGCCGCGGCGATCCTGCTGTACGAGTCGGCCCTCGGCCTCGGCATGGCCTGCGGCCCGCTGCTGGGCGCGCTGCTCGGCGACGCCAGCTGGCGCTACCCGTTCTTCGGCACCGCCTTCCTGATGGCCGTCGGCTTCCTGTGCATCACGGCGTTCCTGAGGGAGCAGCCCCGGCCGGCCCGCAAGACCTCGCTGCTGGACCCGGTCAGGGCCCTGGGCCACGGCGGGCTGGCCTCCGCCGCGGTCTCGGCGTTCTTCTACAACTACACGTTCTTCACCGTGCTGGCCTTCACGCCGTTCGTGCTGAACATGACGCCGTACAAGTCGGGTGCCGTGTTCTTCGCCTGGGGCGTGCTGCTCGCCGTCTTCTCGGTGATCGTGGCACCGCGGATGCAGGAGCGGTTCGGCTCGCTGAGGGTGCTGGGCGGCTCGCTGGTGCTGCTCGCCGCCGACGTCCTCGTGCTCGGGTACGGCGACCACACCACCGCCGTCGTCTGCACGATCCTGTCCGGTGCCTTCATCGGCGTGAACAACACCGTCTACACCGAGCTGGCCCTGGGCGTCTCGGACGCGCCGCGGCCGGTGGCGAGCGCGGGCTACAACTTCGTGCGCTGGTTCGCGGCGGCCGCCGCCCCGTACCTCGCGCCGAAGATCGAGGAGTGGACCGACGTCCACGTCCCGTTCGCGGTGGCGGCCGTCACCGCGCTGGCGGGCGCGGCCGTGGTCGCCGTACGGCGCCGGGCGCTGGGCCACGGAGCCGAGGGGGCGGAGCCGGAGCACGCGGCCGGGGAGGGAGTATCGGCGTTCGCCAACTGACCTCCGCCGGGCTCTTCTTCGGTGAGATCGGTCACTCGAGCGGCACGGACCGGCGGGAGGGGTCCCGCAGGTCCGTGCCGTGCGTCAGCCAGCGCTCCCGGAGGGCCTGGGCGCCGTGCACCCGCTTCCAGGCGGCCTCGTTCGGCGTCATGGGCAGCAACGGCAGGAAGCGCACCGGGTCCAGGGGGGCGTCGAGCTCCAGGTCCTCCACCAGGCCGCCCGGTTCGGCCACCAGGACCGAGGTGAACGGGGCGCCCGGCCACAGCGGTTCGCCGACGTCCAGGGAGGCGCCCGGAGTGACGACCAGCCCCTCCACCTGCGGGGAGGCGGCCAGGACGGCGAGCGGGCGGAGCACCTTGTCGGTGTCCGCCTGCCCGGCCCGCACGGAGAGGACCAGCTCGGCGCGGGGGCCCTTGACCGGGTCGGCGAGCATCGCCGTGGGGTCCGTCATGGGGTGCGCCGACATGCCGAGCGTGGCGTAGCGCACGATGTCCCCCTCGGGGCCGGAGCCGGGGAAGCGGAGCACCTCGATGCGGTCCGTGCCGAGGAAGGTGACCGCCGCGCGGGCGTCCGGCTCGCCCAGCGCCGTACGCAACCGGGCTTCGACCAGAGGGAGAACATCTGCCATGCGGCGAGCATAGAACTCGTCGGCGGCGGGCAAAGCGGCACCTTGACACACCGGGTGGCTGATACTCTGGGCCGGTGGTTCGGGGCCGCACGCAGAAGCGTCCGGTATCAGGCCCCGGCGCAGATGAAATCTCCCCTACGGGGAACCCCTACAGGGGTGTGGATCGTCCCTCACGAGGGACCGGCCGGAGGAGGTGGGGCTGTCATGGATCGAAGTCGACCGTGCAGTACCACCCGCTCTTCCGGCCGCTGATGCAGCCGCTCCGGTTCCGCCGGCCCGACCCGGTTTGGCCGGCCGCCGCCTCTTGCGCTCGCGCCTTCACGCGGAAGAGCACTTCGTCTCGTTTTGCCTGATCGGTCCAGTCCCCTCTGGTCCGCGTCAGTAGCTGAATCCGTAGCCATCGGTAGCCATCAGCAGTGACCTGCCGCCACCGCGACGGTGCGGTGCTCCCCGCTTTGTGGACGCGCCAAACATCCTCCTGCCCGAAGGGCGGGAGACCCTGGTGCGGACGTCCTCATTCCGGGTAGTTCCACCCGTCGCCGGCGCCGCTCGCTGCCCGTCGCGAAGGAGCCTGCCATGTCGATGATCCGTGACCTGCGTGCCGTCGTGCGTCCGTCGTCCCGTGTCTCGCTGCGCAAGGAAACCGGCACGTACGACACCACCCGTGACCCCGCGACGGCCTCCGCGGTCGTCGACTGCGCCGTCTACCGCGACGGCCGGCGGGTGGAGACCGGCGCTCCGCTCGGCCCGCAGGAGGCGATGCGCCTGGTGCGCCGGGACGGCGGATTCGCGTGGATCGGCCTGCACGAGCCCACGGAGGACGAATTCGCGGGAATCGCACGGGAGTTCGGGCTGCACCCGCTGGCCGTGGAGGACGCCGTCCAGGCCCACCAGCGGCCCAAGCTGGAGCGCTACGACGACTCGCTGTTCACGGTCTTCAAGACGATCCACTACGTCGACCACGCCCGGCTCACCGCCAACAGCGAGGTCGTCGAGACCGGTGAGGTGATGTGCTTCACCGGACGGGACTTCTTCATCACCGTCCGGCACGGCGGGCAGGGCTCGCTGCGCGGCCTGCGCCGCCGCCTCCAGGACGACCCGGAGCTGCTCGCCAAGGGCCCTTCCGCCGTGCTGCACGCCATCGCCGACCACGTCGTCGACGGCTACATCGCGGTCGCCGACGCGGTGCAGGACGACATCGACGAGGTCGAGACGGAGGTGTTCTCCCCGGGCCGCAAGGGCGCCCCGCGCGGCACGGACGCCGGCCGCATCTACCAACTCAAGCGCGAGGTGCTGGAGTTCAAGCGGGCGGTTTCGCCGCTGCTGCGCCCCATGCAGCTGCTGAGCGAGCGTCCGATGCGGCTGATCGACCCCGACATCCAGAAGTACTTCCGGGACGTCGCCGACCACCTGGCCCGGGTCCAGGAGCAGGTCGTCGGCTTCGACGAACTGCTGAACTCCATCCTCCAGGCCAACCTCGCCCAGGCGTCCGTCGCGCAGAACGAGGACATGCGCAAGATCACCTCGTGGGCCGCGATCATCGCCGTGCCCACGATGGTCTGCGGCGTGTACGGCATGAACTTCGAACACATGCCGGAGCTGCACTGGCGCTACGGCTATCCGCTGGTCCTCGGCGTCACGGTCGCCATCTGCCTCGGCATCCACCGCACGCTCAAGCGCAACGGCTGGCTGTGAGGACGCCTGGTTAGGCTGGGCCCATGACAAGCGAGCTGCTCGACCAGGCCCTCATCGAGGAGGCCACCAAGAAGTCCGGCCTCGTCTGGGTCAAGGGACCGGCGGGCCCGGCCCGTGCGCTGTGGCACGTCTGGCACGAGGGCGCGGCGTGCGTGGTCGGCGACGGCCCGGGCGAGCAGCCGCTGGCGGGACTGGCCGACGGGACCACGGCCGAGGTGACGGTCCGCAGCAAGGACAAGGGCGGCCGGCTGGTCTCCTGGACGGCGACGGTGGTGGAACTGGCGTCCGGTTCCGAGGCGTGGCAGGCGGCGGTCGCCGAGCTCAAGGGCAAGCGGCTCAACGCCCCCGACGGCGAGGCGATGCCGCAGCGGTGGGCCCGCGAGTGCCGGGTGCTGCGCCTGGAGCCCACGGGAACCACCCGGCCGCTGCCCGACGGCTCCCTGGCCGAGGCGCCGGTGCCGACGCCGGCGACGACGCGCCGGCCGGTGCCCGCGGCGCTGCCCCGGCTGCTGCTCAAGCGGCGCAAGCGGCGCTGATCCCCCGGCTCCGGCCGCCGCCGGCCCGCTACGACCGGGGCAGCTGGCCGCCGTAGTCGAGGGTCTCGTCCTTCGCCGGCTCCTGGAGCGGGAAGTCCCGGCCCCAGTCGGAGAAGCCGAGCGTGCCCGCGCTGCCGGCCCGCACCAGGCGCAGCGGATACGGCGTGCCCTCCAAGGAGACGTCCAGCGTGCCGCCGGCGCCCCGGTCACCGGTGATGCGGATGGTGCGGACCCCGGCCTGCTCGTGCCGGCCGTCGGTCTCCACCTTGCCGTGCAGGGTCAGCAGGCCGTCCAGGAGGACGTCCTTGTAGGTGAAACCGCTGAACTTCTTGTACGAGGGGTCGCCCTGCGGCACCTTCACGTACTTGCCGGCCAGCTTCTCGGCCGCGGCGGTGTCCGCGTCGCCGTCGTGGCTCCAGAAACCGGCGTCGGCCTTGAGGAACAGCTGCTCGCCGACCCGCAGCAGCCGGAACGTGGTCCCCTGCGAGGTGACCGAGCCGGTGCCGCCCTCGGATTTCAGCCGCATGTCGAGTTTGTAGGTGCGTCCGCTGGTGACCACGGACCCGTGCAGGTGTACGGCATCGGCGGACTCGGCGGCGGCCCGGGTCTTGCGCTGGATCTGGCCGGCGGACAGCTTGCCGACCCCGTTGGTGCCCGCGTCCGGGTCCTCGCCGCCGCACCCCGTCAGCGCCGCCCCCGTCACCATCAGCGCGCACATCGCGCTCGCCAGCGCGGCCCTGCGATTACGGCCCTGGTGAATCGCGGTCACGGGTGGGACTGCCTTCCTGACGGGGATCCTCGACGGCGTACCGCAGAGTACCGGTGCCGTGCCGGCCGGTCGGAGCCGGTCCGTCCGGCCCGCTCACCAGGGCGGAGCCGATCGGTACGGGCTAGCCTTAAGCCCACCCGAGCGGGCAATCCGGATAAGGAACGCACTCACCGACACCCTTCGACGAACCAACCCGTACGGATACGAAAAGGAGCCGCGGCCATGGCAGCGGGCGCCTCCCGGATCTTCGTCTCGCACCTCGCCGGTGTCGCCGTCTTCGACCCGAACGGCGACCAGGTGGGGCGCGTGCGCGATCTGGTCGTCATGCTCCGCGTCGGCCGCAAGCCCCCGCGGCTGCTGGGCCTGGTCGTGGAACTGGCCACGCGCCGCCGCATCTTCCTGCCCATGACCCGCGTCACCGGCATCCACTCCGGCCAGGTGCTCACCACCGGCGTGCTCAACGTGCGGCGGTTCGAGCAGCGGCCCACCGAGCGGCTCGTCTTCGGCGAGCTGCTCGACCGGCGGGTCACGCTCACCGGGACCGGCGAGGAGGTCACCGTCCTGGACCTGTCGGTGCAGCAGCTGCCCCGCCGGGACTGGGAGATCGACCGGGTGTTCGTGCGCAAGGGCAGGAAGGGGGGCGCCTTCCGGCGGGCCAAGGGCGAGACCCTGACCGTCGAGTGGTCCGACGTCACCGGCTTCTCGCTGGAGGAGCACGGGCAGGGCGCCGAGAACCTGCTCGCCACCTTCGAGCAGCTGCGCCCCGCCGACCTCGCCAACGTCCTGCACCACCTGTCCGCCAAGCGCCGCGCCGAGGTCGCCGCCGCCCTCGACGACGAGCGCCTGGCCGACGTGCTGGAGGAGCTGCCGGAGGACGACCAGATCGAGATCCTCGGCAAGCTGGCGGAGGAGCGCGCCGCGGACGTCCTGGAGGCGATGGACCCCGACGACGCGGCCGACCTGCTCGGCGAGCTGCCGGAGGAGGACAAGGAGCGGCTGCTGAGCCTGATGCAGCCCTCCGACGCGGCCGACATGCGGCGCCTGATGGCCTACGAGGAGCACACCGCGGGCGGTCTGATGACCACCGAGCCCGTCGTGCTGCGTCCGGACGCCACCGTCGCCGACGCCCTCGCCCGCGTCCGCAACCCCGACCTGTCCCCCGCCCTCGCCGCCCAGGTCTACGTCTGCCGCCCGCCCGACGAGACGCCCACCGGCAAGTACCTGGGCACCGTCCACTTCCAGCGCCTGCTGCGCGACCCGCCGTACACGCTGGTCGGCTCGATCATCGACGACGACCTCCAGCCGCTGGAGCCGGAAGCGGCACTGCCGGTGGTCGCCGGGTTCTTCGCCACGTACGACATGGTGGCGGCGCCCGTCGTCGACGAGACCGGGTCGCTGCTGGGGGTGGTCACCGTGGACGACGTCCTGGACCACCTGCTGCCCGAGGACTGGCGGGAGACCGAGTACCACCTGGAGGAGGGGGCGGGTGCCGATGGTGCCTGAGCGGGAGACGCCCCGGGAGCGCGCGGTGGCGGGGGCGACGGCCACCGGCCGGCCCCGGGGCCCCCGTCTGGACCAGCCGCGCCCGCCGCGGCGCCGGGTGCTGCCCGAGTGGGACCCGGACGCCTTCGGGCGGCTGTCGGAGCGGATCGCGCGCTTCATCGGCACCGGGCGGTTCCTCGTCTGGATGACCGTCGTGATCATCGTGTGGGTGGTCTGGAACGTCAGCGCCCCCGCGAGCCTGCGGTTCGACGAGTACCCGTTCATCTTCCTGACGCTGGCGCTGTCCCTGCAGGCCTCCTACGCCGCCCCGCTGATCCTGCTGGCGCAGAACCGGCAGGACGACCGGGACCGGGTCAACCTGGAGCAGGACCGCAAGCAGAACGAACGGTCGATCGCGGACACCGAGTACCTGACCCGCGAGATCGCCGCCCTGCGCGTCGGCCTCGGCGAGGTCGCCACCCGGGACTGGATCCGCTCCGAACTCCAGGACGTGGTCAAGGAACTGGAGGAGCGGCGCAACGGCCACCACGCCAAGGCGGGCGTATTCCCGCCGGAGCGGCCGGACGGGGGTGACGTACACGACCGCTGACAGGGCTTTCCGGGGGGTACGGGCGGCGCCGTACCATCATTGCTATGGCTACGGAAGACGCGGTGCGCGAGGCACTGGCGACGGTGAACGACCCCGAGATCAACCGGCCCATCACGGAACTCGGGATGGTCAAGTCGGTGGAGATCGGCGCGGACGGGGCGGTCGCGGTCACCGTGTACCTGACGGTCTCCGGCTGCCCCATGCGGGACACCATCACGCAGCGCGTGACGGAGGCGGTCTCGCGGGTGGAGGGCGTCGCACGCGTCGACGTCACGCTCGACGTCATGAGCGACGAGCAGCGCAAGGAGCTCGCGACGGCCCTGCGCGGCGGCCAGACCGAGCGCGAGGTCCCCTTCGCCAAGCCGGGCAGCCTCACGCGCGTGTACGCGGTCGCCTCCGGCAAGGGCGGCGTCGGCAAGTCCTCGGTGACGGTGAACCTGGCCGCGGCCATGGCGGCCGACGGTCTGAAGGTCGGTGTCGTGGACGCCGACATCTACGGCCACTCCGTGCCGCGCATGCTGGGCGCCGACGGGCGTCCCACCCAGGTCGAGAACATGATCATGCCGCCGTCCGCGAACGGCGTGAAGGTCATCTCCATCGGCATGTTCACCCCGGGCAACGCGCCGGTCGTCTGGCGCGGCCCGATGCTGCACCGCGCGCTCCAGCAGTTCCTGGCCGACGTGTACTGGGGCGATCTGGACGTGCTGCTGCTGGACCTGCCCCCCGGCACGGGCGACATCGCGATCTCGGTCGCCCAGCTGGTCCCGAACGCCGAGATCCTGGTGGTCACGACGCCCCAGCAGGCGGCGGCCGAGGTCGCCGAGCGGGCCGGCTCCATCGCCGTCCAGACCCACCAGAAGATCGTCGGCGTGGTCGAGAACATGTCCGGCCTGCCCTGCCCGCACTGCGGCGAGATGGTCGACGTCTTCGGCACCGGCGGCGGCCGGCTGGTCGCCGACGGCCTGACCCGCACGACCGGGACGAACGTGCCGGTGCTCGGCTCCATCCCGATCGACGTCCGGCTGCGCGAGGGCGGCGACGAGGGCAGGCCGGTCGTCCTGTCCGACCCGGAGTCCCCCGCGGGCGCGGCGCTGCGCACCATCGCGGGCAAGCTCGGCGGGCGGCAGCGGGGGCTGGCGGGCCTGTCGCTGGGGATCACGCCGCGCAACAAGTTCTAGTCCCGCGGACTCCGCCGGTTCCGCGGACTCCGCGGGTCCGGTGCCGGGGGCGCCGTCCGACCGGACGGCGCCCCCTTCCTCACTCCTGCCGCGCGTAGGCCGTGATGTCCTCGATCACGGCGAAGCCCAGCCCGTAGGGGCTCATGCCCCTGCCGTACGCCCCCAGGTGGACGCCCTGCCGCGTGGACCCGGCGAGCACCCAGCCGAGCTCGGACTCCCGGTGGTGGAAGGTCGTGGGTTCGCCGTCCACGGGGAGGGACAGCGTCGACCAGTCCGGGCCGTCGAGGTCGTCGGCGAGCGTCCAGGCGGTCTCCGTCTGCTGCTCCAGCCAGTCGTCGCGCAGGGAGTGGTCCATCTGGCCGGGCCAGGTGAACGACAGCAGCCCCACACCGGCCAGCCAGGCCGCCGAGGACACCGACGTGGCCTCCAGCAGGCCGGTGCCGTCCGCGCTGCGCCGCACGGGGTTGGCGGCGACGGTGACGACGACCGCGAACTTCCCCCTGGCGTCCTTGTCACCGCCGGGCACGTACTCGTTGCGCACCGACGGCTCGTCGCCGTGTCCGACCGAACCGTGCTCCACGGTCCCGTCGGCCGCCGTGCCGACCTGCACCAGCCAGCGCGGCCCGGTGAAGGCCTCGTCGAGGCCGTACCACGGGAAGGGCGCCCGCAGGTAGCCGTCGACCGTACCCCGGGCGGAGGGGGCCTGTTGCGCGCCCTCCTCGCCCGGCGTCTGCGCGACCGCCCGACTCGTCGTCTCCATGTTCCCGGACGCCTCCTTGCTCTCGTCGGGCCGGAACGGCCCGCCCCCCATCGGGCGACGCTGTTGGTTCACACACGGCCCGCACAACAATTCGGCAGCATAACCACACCGCCGGAAGCGGCAGGGAAACGCCCGGCACAAGGGTCGCCCGGGCGCCGTGTTCGAGCCGCGCGCGACCGGAATGGAGCACAGGGGGCGACGCGCGCGGCGGGGAGCTGCTCCGGCCGTACGGCGGTGCCGGGGCCGCGGGCCGGGGCGCGCCCGGCACCGGAGGCCGGGAAGGGCGCCGGGCGGCTGCGCTCAGGTGGCGTCCGCGTCGAAGGGCGGGCGCTCGTCGAGGGCGGCGGCTCCGGACTTCTTGGTCATGTCGATCCGGCCGCCGGAGGCGCCGGCGGAGCCCGGGGAGGCCTCGGCGTCACGGCCGTGGACCGCGTCCGTGACCTCGGCCATCTCCTTCTTCAGGTCGAAGCTGCTGCGGATCTCCTTCAGTCCCAGGTCGTCGTTGTCCAGCTGCTTGCGGAGGAACGTCTTGGGGTTGAGGTCCTCGAACTCGAAGTCCTTGAACTCGGGTCCGAGCTCCTGCCGGATGTCCTGCTTGGCGCTCTCCGAGAACTCGCGGATCTTCCGGAGCGTGCGCATCACGTCCTGGATGACCTTGGGGAGCTTGTCCGGGCCGAAGACGAGCACGGCGAGGACGACGAGCGTCACCAGCTCGAGCATCCCTATGTCGTTGAACACCTGAAGCTCCTTGCGATGTCCTGAGTCCTCGGCCCTCGGGCTGGTCTGTGCGGCGGTGCCTGATCTGTGCGGCGGTGCGCGGATCCTCCGTGGTCCGGGCCGGGTCCACGGTACCCGCCGATCCCGCCCGACCGGTACCGTCCTGTGACCTCCGGGTGTGTGTCAGTGCTCGCTTTGCGGATTGTTCGCCTCTCAGTCACCGGTGGAGGAACCGAGCACCAGCGACACCTTCCGCTCCTCGCCGCCGCGCTCCAGGGTCAGCTCCAGGCGGTCGCCGGGGCGGTGGGCGCGGGTCTTGACGATGAGTTCCTCGCCGGAGTGGACGCGCTGTCCGTCGACCGCGGTGATGACGTCGCCCGGTTTGATCCCGGCCTTGGCGCCGGGGCCGCCCGCGGTGACCGGGGGGCCGCCGTCGCTGCCCTCGGCACCGACCCGGGCGCCGTCGCCCGGGTAGCTCATGTCGAGCGTGACGCCGATCACCGGGTGGGTCGCCCGGCCGTTGTTGATCAGCTCCTCGGCGACCCGGCGGCCCTGGTTGACGGGGATGGCGAAGCCGAGCCCTATGGAGCCGGCCCGGCCGCCGTCCGGGCCGGTGCCGCCGTCGGCGGAGCGGATGGCGGAGTTGATGCCGACGACACGGCCCCGGGAGTCCAGCAGCGGGCCGCCGGAGTTGCCGGGGTTGATGGGCGCGTCGGTCTGCAGGGCGTCGACGTACGACACGTCGTCTCCGTCGCCCCCCTCGCCGCCGGCCGTGATGGGCCGCTCCTTGGCGCTGATGATGCCGGAGGTGACCGTGCCTTCCAGGTCGAAGGGGGAGCCGATGGCGACGACGGGGTCGCCCACCCGCACGTTGTCGGAGTTGCCGAGGGGCAGGGGGGTGAGGCCGCGCACGCCCTTCACCTTGACGACGGCGAGGTCGTACCCGCTGTCCCGGCCGACGACCTCGGCCTCGGCGGTGGCGCCGCTGTGGAACGTGACGGAGATCCCGCCGCCGTCCCCGGCGGGCTCGACGACGTGGTCGTTGGTGAGGATGTGGCCGCGGCCGTCGAGGACGAAGCCGGTGCCGGTGCCCTGCTCCCCGGCCCCGCTCACGTGGAGCGTCACGACGCTGGGCAGGGCCCGGGCGGCGATCCCGGCCACGCTGTCCGGGTCCCGCCCGGCCGGTTCCTTCCCCGCCTGCGGGAGCTCCACCGCGCCCACGCCGCCGTTCCGCTCCAGCTGAACCCCTACGACACCGCCGGTGATCCCGGAGACGGCGGCGAGCAGCACGGCCCCGCCGACGAGCGCGGTCCGCGCCCGCCGGCGCCGCTGCCCGCGGCCGGGAACGGCGGCCCCGGTCTGCTGGAGCGGCGCGGACACGGCGGCCGCGGCCCAGGGGTCGTAGCGCTGCCAGGGGTCGGGTACGGCGGCGGACGGAGGGGCGGCGGGCTGCGGGAAGGCGGCCGACGGGGGGACCTGCGGAGGGGTGGCGGGGCCGGGCGCCGCCGCGGCGGCCGGTGCGGCGGGCTGTGCCGGATCCGGCGAAGGCACCGTCGCACCGTGTGCCGGGGCCCCCGCGGGGCCCGTCGCCGCGCCCGGTCCGGGCGCGGCGACGGTGGCCGGGGGCGGCGGCGGGTACGGCGGGAGCAGGGGGGTGCCCTGCGCGGGGGGCGCCGCGGGGTGCCGGACGGGCGGCGCGGGGGCCCAGGGGCCCGGTTGGCCGTAGGGCGGGGTGCGGTGCTGCTCCGGGTCGTGCGGGGGCCGCTCGGCGGCGTGGGCGGCCTCGGCCTCGGTCGGGTGACCGGCGCCGGAGCGGTCCGTACCGGTACCGGACCGGGAGGTCCCGGCACCGGACCCGGATGTCCCGGCGTCGCCTTCCCCGTCGGCCGCCGGGCGGAGTCCCGCTTCCGACGCGGGCCGCTCCAGCTCGTAGTCGCCGTCGGTCCCGGATCCGCCCGAAGTCCCGTCCGGTCCGGCGGGGACCTGCGGACGAGGCCGGCTCCACCAGTTCGCCTTCGTCGGCTTCCCCTCGTTCATGCTCTCCCCACAACCGGCCGCGGCACGGCTCGTCGGCGGTGTCCGCAGCTCCTCGGCCCGCAGGCGTGGTTCGCCTCCGGGGCGCCACACCGGATTCAACCAGGTCCGCGCCTGCGCGCGTAGATCCCGGTCAGGGGGCCGGCCGGGCGGAGGCGGAGGGCGCCTCTCCGGCCGGGGCGGGGCCGGGGGCGGCGAACAGGCCGGGAACGGTGACCTGCGGGACCACGGGCCAGGAGGCCAGGACGAGCGGCGGGGCGGCTTCGAGCGGACGTATCAGCGGGGACAGCAGGGCGTCACCGGGTGGCGGAGAGGCGGCCGGCGCCCGCGCGCTCCCCTCCTGCTTCCGGCCGGTTTCGATGACGGGCGGTCCCGGCAGGAGCGGCGCGGACACCGTGGCCGGGGCCGCCGGGATGTCGCCGAGCAACCGCTGGCCCTGCGCCTGCCCCAGCAGCGGGCCGGCCGAGCGGCGGCGCTGGGATTCGGGGAGGGCGGTCGCGCCCTGGGTGCGGGCCGGAGTGACGTTGCTGCCGGACCCGGAGCCGCGGCGCGCCTCCGAGGTGGTGTCCGGGGAGCCGGCGGTGACGCCGCCCAACGCGATCGCGGCCAGTGACACGGCCCCGGCCGCGACGAACGCGAACCGCAGACCGCGCGAGGCGGACCGGTCGCTCTCGTGCCGGCCGACGCCGTGGACGGCGAAGCCCCGGCTCGGCGAGGAGACCGGCAGGGCGGAGGGGTGCGACCGGGAGGGCGCGCGACCGAACTCGAAACGCTCGCCGCGCTTCTCGCCGAAGACCCCGGCGCCGCCGGGCCGTCCGGACGGCCCCAAGGGCCCGGAACGTCCGCCTCCGCCCAGCGGCGAGCCGCCGTCGTGGGCGCCGCTCGCCCCCGGCAGGCCCTGGAGGCGGGCCAGGAGGCTCTCGGACGGCGGTGGTGGCGCTGCCTGCGCGAAGACGCTCTTGAGCCGGCGCTGCGCGTCGACCTCCGCCTTGCACTTCGGGCAGGTGGCCACGTGTGCCAGCACGCGCTCACGCGCGTCATGACCGAGCTCGCCGTCCACCAGGGCGGCGAGTCGGTCCCCCAGATGCTGCTCCGCGAGGTGTCCCTCGGAGGTGGGTCGTGATCCGCTCACGCGCTCGCGCCCCCTCCTCCCAGTGCGGGAACGCGGGGCACGAAGGTGCGGCGTTCGGCACGCGCCTGCGGGGACCGGTGCGCGAGGGCCTTGCGCAGCTGGGAGCGGCCGCGGTGGATCCGGGAGCGGACCGTGCCCAGCTTGACGCCGAGCGTCGCGGCGATCTCCTCGTACGACAGTCCCTCGATGTCGCACAGGACGACCGCGGCGCGGAACTCGGGGGCGAGGGTGTCGAGGGCCTGCTGGACGTCCGCGTCGAAGTGCGCGTCGTTGAACGCCTGCTGCGGCGTGGGCTCCTTGCTGGGCAGCCGCTCGGCCGCGTCCTCCCCGAGCGCGTCGAAGCGGATGCGCTGCTTGCGGCGGACCATGTCCAGGAAGAGGTTGGTGGTGATGCGGTGCAGCCAGCCCTCGAAGGTGCCCGGCGTGTAGGTCGACAGCGAGCGGAAGACGCGGACGAAGACCTCCTGGGTGAGGTCCTCGGCGTCGTGCTGGTTGCCGGTGAGGCGGTAGGCGAGCCGGTAGACCCGGCCGCTGTGCGTACTGACGATCTCCTCCCAGGTGGGCGGAGTCCACGCCGGCCCGTCCGCGTCGGTGGAGAAGGTCGCGGTCTGGGCGCGGCCGGCACCGGGCCGGACGGCGGCGTGGCTGGGGTCAGCAGCGGTGTCGTTCACGGATTTCGGCCCGCCCGCCGACCTGAGAAGGCGCCGCAGCACTCCTTCCCGATCCACAGGCGCGGCCGCACCTCCCCTGTCGGCTCTGGTGGTGTCCAGTGGAGCCCCTACCATAGCCACCTCGCCCGTTAGCTCCGGATAAGCGGTTTTACGAGAATTTGATCTGGGCCGGTCCGGCTCGTGCGGCCTCGCCGGCGCGCTCCCGGGGTGTCCGCCCATTCGCCGCCTCCCGACGCAGCCCGGCCGTCCCTGTGTCCTCGCGGCCTCTCGGCCCTCTCGGACCTTTCGGCTCCTTCGTCTTCCTCCCCTTCGAACGACCGGTCCCATCTGCGGGTTCCCGACGCCAACGGATACAGTCACGCCGAGGCAATCAGGGGACGGGAGAGGGTCATTACCGGCAACCGGCAGACGAGCTGGGCGTTCGCCGACGCCTATGTCGCCGAGGGCGACGCGCTGCTCTGGGCCCGCGACCGGGCCCAGGAGGCGGGACTGCGCTCGGTGTCGCCCGGCACGGGTGCGGCACTGCGGTTGCTGGCCGCCACCGTGGACGCCAAGGCGGTCGCGGAGATCGGGACCGGCTGCGGCGTGTCCGGGATCCATCTGCTGCACGGCATGCGGCCGGACGGGGTCCTCACCACGGTCGACACGGAGCCGGAGCACCAGCAGTTCGCCCGCCAGGCCTTCCGCGCCGCGGGCTTCGCCAGCAACCGGGCCCGCTTCATCCCCGGCCGGGCGCTGGACGTCCTGCCGCGCCTCGCGGACGCCGGCTACGACCTGGTCTTCTGCGACGGCGACCGTCTGGAGTATCCGGACTACTTCGCCGAATCGTTGCGTCTGCTGCGCCCGGGCGGGCTCGTCGTCTTCGAGGGCGCCTTCGCGAACGGGCGGACGGTGGACTCGGGCCCGCAGCCCACGGAGGTGCTGCGGCTGCGGGAACTGCTGCGGACGGTGCGGGAGAGCCAGGAGCTGGTGCCGTCGCTGCTGCCGGTGGGCGACGGCCTGCTGTGCGCGGTGAAGCGGTAGCGGCCTGCCGGGACGCGGAAACCCGGGAAGCCGGGAAGGGCGGGAAGGCGGAGACGCGGGAACCCGGGAGCACAGTCGCCCCGGTACCGCACGCGGTACCGGGGCGACTGAACGGGTATGGACGCTTGCGCGTCAGCCGACGACCTTCTTGAGGGCGTCGCCGAGCGCGTCGGCCTCGTCAGGGGTCAGCTCGACGACGAGCCGACCGCCGCCTTCGAGCGGAACGCGCATGACGATGCCCCGCCCCTCCTTGGTCACCTCGAGCGGGCCGTCGCCCGTCCGCGGCTTCATGGCCGCCATGCTCGTTCCCCTTCCTGATACCAGCTCACGTCACAGCCGACGGCCCCAGAAGGGCACGCGCGGTCCGGCAAGGGACACGCGACACCGGCATCGAACACATTGCTTCCACACCATTATCCCGCATCGCAGGACCCCATGACCAACATCAGTCGGCATCGCTTGGACAACGCGCGCGAGCAAAACCACTCAATTCGGCGATGCTGCTGCGATACTGCGCACCCGCGCCCACATCCGCCGAATGGTTCCGGACCGGACCTCTTTGACGCAGGTCACATCCTCTCCGCGGTCCACTGTCGATGATCTCCGTCATGCTGTGCTGCAGACACCGGACGTACCGAGCGGTACGCCCGCAGCCGCGACACGGAGGGGATACGCCATGGCCGACACCGTGCTCTACGAGGTGAGCGACGGGCTCGCGACGATCACGCTGAACCGCCCGGAGGCGATGAACGCGCTGGACACCGCCACCAAGGTCGCCCTCAGGGACGCGGTGCGGTCCGCGGCGGCGGACGGCGCCGTGCGGGCGGTGCTGCTGACCGCCGCCGGGGACAGGGCGTTCTGCGTCGGGCAGGACCTCAAGGAGCACATCGGGCTGCTCGGTGCCGACCGGGAGGCGGGCTCCGGGGGGACGATGAGCACGGTGCGGGAGCACTACAACCCGATCGTGCGGGCGCTGGCCGGGGCGCCCAAGCCGGTGGTCGCCGCCGTGAACGGCGTGGCGGCCGGGGCGGGCTTCGGTTTCGCGCTCGCCGCCGACTACCGCGTCGTCGCGGACACGGCGGCGTTCAACACCTCCTTCGCGGGCGTCGCGCTCACCGCCGACTCCGGCGTCTCCTGGACGCTGCCGCGCGTGGTCGGCCCCGGCCGCGCCGCCGACCTGCTGCTCTTCCCGCGCAGCATCCCCGCCCGGGAGGCGTACGAGCTGGGCATCGCCAACCGGGTCGTCCCGGCCGCCGAGCTGCGTGCCGAGGCCGAGCAGGTGGCGCGGGCGCTGGCCGCGGGGCCCACGGTGGCGTACGCGGCGCTCAAGGAGTCCATGGCGTTCGGGCTGACGCACTCCCTGGAGGAGACGCTGGAGAAGGAGGACGAGCTCCAGACGCGCGCCGGGGCCTCCGAGGACCACGCGATCGCGGTGCGGGCGTTCGTGGGCAAGGAGAAGCCGAGGTATCTCGGGCGCTGACCCGCGGCGGGCCGGCTCAGCGGCGGCGCGCGGCGCAGTCCGCCAGGTGGTCGTCGACCAGCCCGCACGCCTGCATCAGCGCGTACGCCGTCGTCGGTCCCACGAAGCGCAGCCCCCGCTTCTTCAGCGCCTTGGACAGCGCGGCCGACTCCGGGGTGAGGGCCGGAACGTCCGCGAGGGTCTTCGGTAGGGGGCGTCCGGCCGGGTCGGGTGCGTGGGACCAGATCAGTTCGTCCAGCTCGCCGGGCGCCCACCCGGCGAGCACGCGCGCGTTGGCGAGCGTCGCGTCGATCTTGGCGCGGTTGCGGATGATGCCGGTGTCGGCGAGCAGGCGCTCGCGGTCGGCGTCCGTGAAGGCGGCCACCTCGCCGATCCGGAAGCCGGCGAAGGCGGCGCGGAAGCCGGGGCGGCGGCGCAGGACGGTGATCCAGGACAGGCCGGACTGGAACGCCTCCAGGCTGAGGCGTTCGAACAGCGCGTCGTCGCCGTGGACCGGGCGGCCCCACTCCTCGTCGTGGTACGTCACGTAGTCGGCCGCGGACAGCGCCCAGGGGCAGCGCGGCACGCCGTCCGGGCCCGCGACGGCTCCGCCGGGGCTCACTCCCCGCCCTCCTTCTCGCCGTCCTCGCGCCCCGCCCTCTCCGCAGGGGCGCGCTCGGCCTCCCCCGCGCGGGCGGGTGCGGGCTCCTCTCCGAAGGCGGGCGCGGCGGCGCGGGCGCCCGCCAGGGTTGCCTCCAGGCCGGCGATCCGGGCGTCGCGTTCGGCGAGCTCGGCACCGAGGCGGCCCAGGGCGTCGTCGACGTCGGCCATGCGGTAGCCGCGCACGGCGAGGGGGAAGCGGAGGTGCTCCACGTCCGCGCGGCCGACCGGGCGGTCGGGGGGCAGGAGGTCCCGGAGCCGGTCGGGCACCGCCTCGGGCAGCGGGCCGCTCCCCCCGCCGCCCACCACGGCGAGTGTCACCGCGGCGACCACGACGGCGAGGGCGACGACCAGGAACAGGAACATAACCATCGCTTGAGGCCCCCACGCTCGGTGCCGGCGCGCACGGCGCCGGCGAGGAAGTGTCGAGTCGACTCCGGCCCGGCCGACGGTGCCGAAGCCGCGCGCCGGAGTCGAATGTGTCAGGGTCCGATCGTGCCATGCGGCGCCGACCGCTAGGGTCGCAGGCGGCCGAAGACCGGGAGGGACCCGGCAGGGCCCCGGAGGACACCGGGGGCGTACCCGGCGGGGTACCGGCACGTACGAGGAGGGGTCACAGGGGATGCTCAGGCTGGGCAGGCGGGAATTCGAGCCGCACGAGCCGGTGATCATGGCGATCGTGAACCGGACCCCGGACTCCTTCTACGACCAGGGCGCCACCTTCCGCGACGAGCCGGCGCTCGCTCGCGTGGAGCAGGCGGTGGCCGAGGGCGCCGCGATCATCGACATCGGCGGGGTGAAGGCCGGTCCCGGCGAGGAGGTCACGGCCGAGGAGGAGGCGCGGCGCACGGTCGGGTTCGTCGCGGAGGTGCGGCGGCGCTTCCCCGACGTCGTGATCAGCGTGGACACCTGGCGCCACGAGGTCGGCGAGGCCGTGTGCGAGGCGGGCGCGGACCTGCTGAACGACGCGTGGGGCGGTGTCGACCCCAAGCTCGCGGAGGTCGCCGCGCGCCACCGGGTGGGACTGGTGTGCACCCACGCGGGCGGCGCGCAGCCGCGGACCCGGCCGCACCGGGTGACGTACGACGACGTCATGGCCGACATCCTGCGGGTGACCCTGTCGCTGGCCGAGCGGGCGGTGGGACTGGGCGTGCCCCGGGAGTCGGTGCTGATCGACCCCGGGCACGACTTCGGCAAGAACACGCGGCACAGCCTGGAGGCGACGCGGCGGCTCGGGGAGATGGTGGAGACCGGGTGGCCGGTGCTGGTGTCGCTGTCCAACAAGGACTTTGTCGGGGAGACGCTGGACAAGCCCGTGAAGGAGCGGGTGCTGGGCACGCTGGCGACGACGGCGGTCTCCGCGTGGCTCGGCGCGCAGGTCTACCGGGTGCACGAGGTGGCGGAGACCCGGCAGGTGCTGGACATGGTGGCGTCGATCGCCGGGCACCGTCCCCCGGCGGTGGCCCGGCGGGGGCTGGCCTAGGTCCTGTCGTCGAGCTCCCGTCATCGCCCGGAGGGCGGTCCCGTGGCGTCAGGCGCGTGCTCCCGGCGTGCCGGGTCCTCTCCCTCGTACTGGAGGTACCCGGGTCAGGGCCCGGCGCGGCGAGTGGGGGTGCCCCTCCGGGGGAGCGCGCATGGCGTCACGGGGCGGACGGGAGTTCGACGACAGGGCCCAGGGGCCCCCGGTGCCGCCCCGGCCCTCCGGGCTCCTGCCGGCCCCTAGCGGCCCGCCTCCTTCGACACCAGCGCCACCGCCTCGTCCACGTCGTCCGTCACGTGGAACAGCAGCAGGTCCTCCTCGGCGGCCTTGCCCTGGGCGATCACCGTGCCGCGGAGCCAGTCGACGAGGCCGCCCCAGTAGGCGCTGCCGAACAGGACGATGGGGAAGCGGGTCACCTTGTGGGTCTGCACCAGGGTGAGGGCCTCGAAGAGCTCGTCGAGGGTGCCCAGGCCGCCGGGCAGGACGACGAAGCCCTGCGCGTACTTGACGAACATCATCTTCCGGACGAAGAAGTAACGGAAGTTCAGGCCGATGTCGACGTACTGGTTCAGCCCTTGTTCGAAGGGCAGCTCGATGCCCAGGCCCACGGAGGTGCCGCCCGCCTCGCAGGCGCCCCGGTTGGCCGCCTCCATGGCGCCGGGACCGCCGCCGGTGATCACCGCGAAACCGGCCTCCACCAGGCCGCGCCCCAGCTGGACGCCCGCCTTGTACTCGGGCGAGTCCGCCGGGGTCCGGGCGGATCCGAAGACGCTGATCGCGGGTGGGAGTTCGGCGAGCGTGCCGAAGCCCTCGACGAACTCCGACTGGATGCGCAGCACCCGCCAGGGGTCGGTGTGCACCCAGTCGGTGGGCTCCCGCTCGTCCAGCAGGCGCTGGTCCGTCGTGCTGGACTGGACCTGGCCGCGCCGGCGAAGGACCGGTCCCAGCCGCCGCTCCTCGGGCGGACGCTTCTTGCCCTCGGGATTGCCGGTAGCCATGTGAGCTCCCTCCGCTTGCGGTTTCGTGCGCCTCAGCGTAGATCTACGCGGGTTACGTACGGGGTACCTCAGCATGTCCGCCACGCAGCGCCGTGAAACCCGTTCCGGGACGGCCGGGCAGGTCAGGCGGTCAGCCAGGCCCTCAGCCGCTCCTCTCCCGCCAGGATCTTGGCGACCTCCACGCGTTCGTCGCGCTTGTGGGCCAAGTGCGGGTTGCCCGGGCCGTAGTTGACCGCCGGGACGCCCAGGGCGGAGAAGCGGGAGACGTCCGTCCAGCCGTACTTGGGCCGCGGGGTGCCGCCGACCGCCTCGACGAAGGCCGCGGCGGCCGGGTGGGACAGGCCGGGCAGCGCGCCGGGGCTGTGGTCGTCGACGACGAACTCGGCGACCCCGCAGTCGGCGAACACCTCGCGGACGTGGGCGAGGGCGTCCTCGGGCGTACGGTCCGGCGCGTAGCGGAAGTTGACGGTCACCACGCACTCGTCGGGGATGACGTTCCCGGCCACCCCGCCCGAGATGCCCACCGCGTTGAGGCCCTCGCGGTACTCCAGGCCGTCGATGACCGGGTACCGGGGCTCGTACGCGGCCAGCCTCGCCAGGATCGGCGCCGCGGCGTGGATCGCGTTGGAGCCCATCCAGCCGCGCGCGGAGTGGGCGCGCTCGCCCGCGGTCCTCAGCAGCACCCGCAGGGTGCCCTGGCAGCCGCCCTCCACCTGGCCGTCCGACGGCTCCAGCAGCACCGCGAAGTCGCCCTGGAGCCAATCGGGGTGGGCCGCGGCCACGTGCCCCAGCCCGTTGAGGTCGGAGGCGACCTCCTCGTTGTCGTAGAAGACGAAGGTCAGGTCGCGGTTGGGGGCCGGGACGGTCGCCGCGATGCGCAGCTGCACGGCGACGCCCGCCTTCATGTCGCAGGTGCCGCACCCCCACAGCACCCCGTCCTCGTCCAGCCGCGAGGGCACGTTGTCCGCGATGGGCACGGTGTCGATGTGCCCGGCGAGGATCACGCGCTGGGGCCGTCCCAGGTTCGTGCGGGCGACGACGTTGTTGCCGTACCGGTCGACGGTGAGGTGCGGCAGGGCGCGCAGCGCGGTCTCGATCGCGTCCGCGAGCGGCTTCTCGGAGCCGCTGACGGAGGGGAAGTCGACGAGCCGGGCGGTGAGCTCCGCTGCGTCCAGGGCGAGGTCAAGCGGGGTGTCGGCCATGCCGTCGACCCTAGCGCGCCGGTCCCCGGGCCACCGCCCGCCCACGGCCCCCACCGGGCGCGGGGGTCACGATTTCCTCCAGTACCTTGTATCCGTGTCAGAGCCGTCCCCCACCCCCGCCGTCACCCGTCGCGGCCGCCTCCTGCGTATCGGGGCGGCCTTCGTGGTCCTGCTCGCGGTCGTCGGTTACCTCGTGGTGCAGTACGTCACGGGCGGCACGGGCGCGCCTGGGTGCAAGGTCGTCTCCGGCGAGGGCGACGGGGCGACGTACGAGTTCACGCCGGAGCAGGCGGTGAACGCGGCGACGATCACCGCGGTGGGCACCGCGCGCGGCCTGCCGGAGCGGGCCGTGACGATCGCGCTGGCGACCGCGCTGCAGGAGTCGGCGCTGCGGAACATCCGCCACGGCGACCGCGACTCCCTCGGCCTGTTCCAGCAGCGGCCCTCGCAGGGCTGGGGCACGCCGGAGCAGATCATGGACCCGGCGTACGCGGCGGGGAAGTTCTACGACCACCTGGCCGAGGTGCCCGGTTACACGCGGCTGCCGCTGACCGTCGCCGCGCAGCGCGTGCAGCGCAGCGGCTTCCCGCAGGCGTACGCCAAGCACGAGCCGGACGCCACACTGCTGGCCGCCGCCCTCACCGGGCGGTCCGCGGCCACGCTGACCTGCGAGGGGCGCCCGGACGCCACCCGGGCCGAAGGCGCCGGCTCCGTGCGCGCGGCGCTGGTGCGGGACTTCGGGCGCGACGTGCTCCAGCCGGCCGGCGCGCGGGGCGACGGCGCGAACGGGTCCGACGGGTCCGACGGGCGGACCGTGACGCTGCCGGTGACGGCGGACTCGGCGGCGGCCGGGCGCAGTGCGGGGCAGCGCGGCTGGCAGCTGGCGCACTGGGCGGTGGCCAACGCCTCCGCGCTGCACATCAAGCGGGTCACGTACGCCGGGCGGGAGTGGACCGCCGGGAACACCGACAGCCGGTGGCGCCCGGCCGACGGCGGCGCCGTGGAGGCCTCGGGTGCCTCGGGTGCCGAGCAGGGTGCGGGAGCGGTCCGGATCGTCACTGGTCCCTAGTGCGAGTGTTCACCCGGAAGGGTCACGGGGCCCGCCGTGCGGGCGACGGGCCGCACGCGTTTCCGAAGGACCGCCCCAGGCCCCTCGGAACCCGTGGAAACGCGGTGCCGTAAGGATTCGGCAGCCTCTCCCGCGGCGCCCCTTTCACCCGTTTTCCACACATTCGATCATGCGACATATTACCGACCCTTTACGTTGCGCCGCCGCAACCTTCGCGGGCTTCGAGCGGTAGTCACTGCGTCCGAGCCCGGCCGGTCCAGCGCCGGGCACGGTCGGATTCTCCACCGTTCACTCCGTCGAAGGAGCAACATGTCCCTCCCCCTGACCCGCCGGATCGCCCGTGCCGCGCTGCTCGTCGCTGCGGGAGCGGCTGCCGGGGTCGGTGCGGCCGGCTCCGCCAACGCTGCCCCCGAGCTGCCGGCCACCCCGAACCTCGGCGGGCTGACCGCCCTGGACGGGGCGAACGTCGGCACCACCGTCGACGACGCGGCGCGGAAGAGCACCGGGCTCGCGGGCGACACCGGCAGCAAGGCCGTGAAGAAGACCGTGCCGGCCGCGGGCAAGACCGGCGGCGCGACCGTGAAGAAGGCCACGCCGGCCGCGCAGAAGGCCGCCGGGGAGGTGGCCGGCTCCACCGGTGACATCGTCGGGGACACCGCGCGGACCGCCACCAAGGGCGGCCTGCCGACGGACGCGCTGGGCAAGGGCGGGCTGCCGGTCCAGGGGCTGCCGCTCGCCTGACGGCCGGCGTGAGCCAGGCGCGCACGACGACGGGGTCCGGGGTCCTCCCGGACCCCGTCGTTCGTTCCCGGTCGTCTCCGGCCGCCGCCGGACGGCGTTACGCCAGCCGCTCCACCGCGGCCCGCACCCGCTCGTCGGTCGCCGTGAAGGCGACCCGTACGAACCGCTCGCCCGCGGGGCCGTAGAAGTCGCCCGGCGCCACGAGGATGCCGCGTTCGGCGAGGTGGGCGACGGTGTCCCAGCAGGACTCGCCGCGCGTGGCCCACAGGTAGAGGCTGGCCTCGCTGTGCTCGATGCGGAAGCCGTGGGCGGTCAGGGCCTCGCGCAGGGCGGTGCGGCGGGCGGCGTAGCGCTCCCGCTGCTCCCGGACGTGCTCGTCGTCGCCGAGCGCCGCCACCACGGCCGCCTGGGTGGGCGCCGACGTCATCATGCCGCCGTGCTTGCGGATCTCCAGCAGGGGGCCGAGGACGGCCGGGTCGCCCGCGAGGAAGGCGGCCCGGTAGCCCGCCAGGTTGGAGCGCTTGGACAGGGAGTGGACGGCGACGACGCCGTCGTAGGAGCCGCCGTTGACGTCCGGGTGCAGGACCGAGACCGGGTCGGCCTCCCAGCCCAGCTCCAGGTAGCACTCGTCGGAGAAGACCAGCACGCCGTGCTCGCGGGCCCAGGCGACGATCCGGGTCAGCTCGCCCCGGGACAGGACCCTGCCGGTGGGGTTGGACGGGGAGTTGAGCCACAGGAGCTTCAGGTGCGCCGGGTCCAGCTCGGTCGGGTCGTCGTAGACCTCGTACTCCGCCCGGGCCAGGCGGGCGCCGACCTCGTACGTCGGGTAGGCCAGGCGCGGGAAGGCCACCTTGTCGCCGGGGCCGAGGCCGAGCTGGGTGGGGAGCCAGGCGACCAGTTCCTTGGAGCCGACGATCGGCAGGACGTGGTGGTGGGTGACGTCCCGGGCGCCGAGGCGGCGCCCGACCCAGCCGGTGATCGCGTCGCGCAGCGCGGGGGTGCCCCAGACGGTCGGGTAGCCCGGCGAGTCGGCCGCCTCGACCAGCGCCTTCCGGATCAGCTCGGGGACCGGGTCGACCGGGGTGCCGACGGAGAGGTCGACGATGCCGTCCGGGTGGGCGGCGGCCCTCTCCTTGTAGGGCGCCAGCTTGTCCCAGGGGAAGGCGGGAAGGCGGTCGGTGACTGCGGACACGGTTGTCTGGCTCACTTTCTGCTGTGCGGCAAACGCCTCGGTCCCGTACGGCGATCGGAGGCGATCGGGCCGTACGGGACCGAGGCGGCACCGGAGGTCCCCCGGATGCCGGGCGGAGCCGGAACCGGGGGAGTGCGGGCCGCCGGGGGGCCGCCCGGGACTTACTCGCCCTGCGGCGGCAGCGCGGCGACGAACGGGTGGTCGCGCTCGATCAGCCCCAGCTTGCTGGCGCCGCCGGGCGAGCCGAGCTCGTCGAAGAACTCGACGTTCGCCTTGTAGTAGTCCTTCCACTCCTCCGGCACGTCGTCCTCGTAGAAGATCGCTTCGACCGGGCAGACCGGTTCACAGGCACCACAGTCGACGCATTCGTCCGGGTGGATGTACAAGGACCGCTGGCCCTCGTAGATGCAGTCGACCGGGCACTCCTCGATGCACGCCTTGTCCTTGACGTCGACACAAGGCTGCGCGATGACGTAGGTCACGCTGTCGTTCCTCCTCGATAGGGCGCTGGCGGGCCTCCACAGGCTCCGCCGCCTGGCGCGCGGGAGCGCGGCGTCGTCGATGCCCGCCCCTAGTATCTCCGTTCTTGGGCATGATCCGAACAGGAGGGGTGAACCGACCCGTGGAAATCTCTGCCGCCGGGCGCCTGGAGGTCCGTATCACCGCCGCTGACGTGGGAAAACGGGTCTCGGTGCGGCGGCTGACCGGACAGGACGCGCCGGGTGGGAAGTTCACCGACACGGTCGGTGTTCTCACATCATGGGACGACGGTGTGCTGCTGATCACACGCAGGAGTGGCGAGACCGTCCGCATCCCGGAATCGTCGCTGGTCGCGGGCAAGGTGGTGCCCGCCCGCCATCCGGTCGCCGCCCCTCGAACGGGCGATCCGCGCCACGGGGCGGCCGCGCCGGCGCGGCGGCGCGGCCCGGCCGCCTCGTACGGGGAACTGGCACGGGTGGCCGCCCGGGCGTGGCGGCCGGTGGAGAGCGAGCGGCTCGGCGGGTGGGAGCTGCGGGCGGCGGCCGGGTTCACGCGGCGGGCCAACTCGGTGCTGCCGCTCGGTGACCCGGGGCTCCCCCTCGACGAGGCGCTGGCCGCCGTACGGCGGTGGTACGGCGAGCGCGGGCTGCCCGCGTACGTGCAGACCGCGACCGGGGCGCAGGGCGCCCAGGAGCCGCTCTGCGCGGAGCTGGAGCGGCGCGGCTGGACGCGGGAGGCGACCGCCGAGCTGTGGACCGGAGGACTGGCCCCGGTCGCCGACCGGGCCGAGGGGGCGCGGGTCGTGCTGTCGCGGACGGCGGACGAGGCGTGGCTGGCCCGGTACCGGCGCAGGGGCGTGAGCGAGGTGGCGCTGCGGGTGCTGGAAGGGAGGTCCTCCCGCCCGGGCGGGGCCGGGAGCGGGGAGGGACCGTCGGTGTGGTTCGCGACGGTGCCGGGCGAGGGGGCGCCGGCCGCGATCGGGCGGTGTGCCGTGGACGGGCGGTGGGCCGGCTTCGCGGCCGTCGAGGTCGATCCGGCGGCGCGGCGGCGGGGCCTGGCCACGGCGGTCATGGCCGCGCTGGCCCGGCGGGCGCTGGAGGAGGGCGCGTCGGCCGCGTGGCTCCAGGTCGAGACCGGCAACGCGGCGGCCCGGGCGCTGTACGCCGGGATGGGCTTCTCGGCGCACCACGCCTACCACCACTACCGCGAGCCGGGCTCCGGGCCCGGAGGGGGCGGAGCGTCGTGACAGGACACGGACCCGCCCTGCCCTCCCCCCAGCCCCCGCCGTCCGGACGCTCCGCCGAACTGCGGCGGCGGTTCGCCGAGGAGGCCCGGTCCGGGCGGCCCGATCTGGCCGTGCTGTGCCTGCTGGTGGGCGCGCAGGCGGACGGCGCCCTGGACGAGGCGGGCCTGGACGCCGCCCAGGTGGAGCTGGACCGGCTGGCCGGGCGGTTGCCCTTCCGGCCGGGCGGGCCGCGGGCCTGGGCGGTGGCGCTGCGGGAGCTGCTGGGCGACCGGTACGGCTTCCACGGCACGGCCGCGGACTACCGGCACCTGGAGTCGTCGCTGCTGCACGAGGTGCTGCGGCGGCGGCGCGGGCTGCCGATCCTGCTGTCGGTGGTGTGGATGGAGGTGGCCCGCCGGGCGGGGGCCCCGGTGTACGGGGTGGCGCTGCCCGGGCACTTCGTGGTCGGGTTCGGGCCGGGGGAGGAGCAGGTGCTCGCGGACCCCTTCGACGGGGGGCGGGTGCTGACGGGCGCCGACGCGGAACTGCTGGTGGCGGGGGTCACGGGGGCGCCGCTGGAGCCGTCGATGCTGACGCCGGCCGATCCGCTGGACATGGTGCTGCGGATCTTGAACAACATCCGGGCGTGGGCGGCGGCCCGGCCCGAGCGGACGGACGTGGCGCTGTGGGCGGTGGAGCTGGCGCTGCTGCTGCCCTCGCACCCGGCGCGGCTGCGCCACGAGCGGGCGCAGCTGCTCGTGCAGCGGGGTGAGTTCCTGCGGGGCGCGGCGGAGCTGGACGCGTACGCCGACGTCCTCGCGGCGGTGGACGAGCCGGCGGCGCAGCGGGTGCGGGAGCAGGCGCGGGCGGCGCGGGCGCTGCTGAACTGAGCCGCGGACCGGGCGGGCAGGGGTGCGGCCGGCCCTTCCCGCGGGCGGCGCGGTCCGCCTCCGCCCGGTCGTGGCCCGGGTGACGGACGGGGCCGGGGGGCACCCGGTGGGCGCCCCCTCGTACCACGGCGGGCAGCGTTCGCCCGCCGGGGAAGCGGCGTCCGGCGCGTGCTCCCGGCGGGCCGGCCGAAAGCCCCCGGACGGGCGTGTCGGGGGCTCTTGGCCGGCGCGGCGGGGGCAGTGCCGGACGCCGCCTGCCGGGGCGCTAGCTCGGATCCGTCTCGATGACCGCGACCCGGTCGGTCTCGCTCGTCAGCGCCTGGCGGAGGGCGGCATAGACGTCCTCGGGGGTGACGGGCGTCTTCTTGCCGTTGCCCCGGGTGATGAGCACACCGTCGAACGCCTGGCCGTAGAGCCCCTCCAGGGCCGCCAGGTCGGGCTTGTCGACCAGCTTGCCGTCGACCGCCGTCACCCTGAGGAACTTCCACAGCGACTTCTGCGGACTCATCGGGACCGCGTGCGCCGCGTCGGTCTGCACGGTCACGTTGGCCGACATCGCCGGTTCGGCGAACTCCTTCATCATCCGGTCGACCTCGGCCTTGGAGACCGTGGGCTGCTGGGCGGTCGTCGGGACGTTCACCGGGCTGGAGGTGCCGGTCTCCACCTGGGTGCGGAAGGCCTTCTCCACCGCCTCGGCCGACTTGTCGACGTCGATGCCCGTGCCCGGCTTGCCGTACACGGGGACGGCCCTGCCGGGCTCGAACCTGATCGTGCCCTCGGTGACCGAACCGGCGCCGCCGGCCGCGCTGCGCAGGGCGGCGTGCAGCTTCTCCTCGTCGACCGGCATGACCGGGTCGACGACCCGGTGGTTGCCGAAGAGGGAGCCGATGACGGAGACGGGGTTGTAGTCGCTCTTCGCGGCGACGCCGACCGTGGCCTGCGTGTCGAACTGGAGTCCCGCCTGCTCGGGCTTGAGCGTGACGGTGTCACCGCCGACGGTGAGCTCCAGCGGCTTGTCCACCCGGCTCTCGAAGGCGGCGTCCAGCTTCTCGACGGCGTCGTCGCGGGTGCCGCCGCCGATGTCGACACCGAGCACGGTGGTGCCCTTGGGCACGTCGGAGTGGTTCATCAGCAGCCCGGCGCCGTAGGCGACACCGGCGAGGACGATCACGCCGCCGCCGAGCAGGACCAGCTTGCTGCGCCCCTTCTTCTTCGGCGGCTTCGGCTTCGCGGGGCCCGCCGGGGACTGCGGGGCCGGCTCGGGCGCCTTCGGGGGCGTGTGCGGCCGGGGTCCGCCGGCGGGCGAGCCGGGTCCGAACGGTCCCTGCCGGTCACCGGGCACCACGGGGACGCCGCTGGTGACGGTGTGCCCGGAGACGTTGTCCGCGGCAGTGCCGTACCCCGGCCCGCCCCGTTCGGGGGCCGGCTTCTGCGGGGTGAGGATGGCGGTGTCGTCGCTCAGGCCGCCGCCGGGGCGGGGAGCGCCGGGCCCGGCCGGGGAGGAGCCGGGGCCGTGCGTACCGCCGGGGGCTCCCGGGCCGCCGGGGCCGTCCGGGCCGCCGGTCCCGGCGGACGGGTTCGGCGCGCCGGGCGCGCCGAGTCCGCCGGACGTGCCCGGTCCGCCGCCGGGCGAGGGCGTCAGCCGTCCGTCGCCGGTGACCGGACCGGTCGTCGGGCCCGCGGGGCCCTGCGGGCCGGTGGGACCGCCGGGACGCAGGAAGGCGTCGGGGGCGCCCGGCCCGCCGGGACCGCCCGGACCGCTGCGCGCGGCCTGCCCGTTCGGCGACGTGTACGGCAGGTCGTCGCGGCGCTGTCCGGCGCCCGGGCGGGAACCGCCGCCCAGCGGACCCGCCGTCAGCGCCTCGGTCACGTCGAAGGAGCCCGTGCCGCCGCCGTGTCCCGGCGCCACGGGGCCGCCGGTCGCACCGGGCAGCCCCGCACCGTTCGAGCCGCCGGACCGGGAGCCGCCCGGTCCGTTCGGGCCGCCGGGCCGGCCACCGGTCGCGCCGGAAAGTCCGGCGCCCGTCGTCCCGGGACCGGAGCCCGCGCCCGAGGGACCCGAACCACCGCCCGCACCGGTCCCGTTGGCCGGGCCGCCCTTGGCCGACGGGGGCCTGCGCGGTGCGAACCAGTCGCTGGTCGTCTTCTCCCCGGCCGGCTGCGCCGGGGCGGCGGGCGGCTCGGCGGTGCCCGCGGGGGCGGCGGGGCCCGGCGCCCCGGCGGCCGTCTCCTCCCCGTCGGCGGCGCCGTCCTCGGCCCCCCCGACGGGCTTGCGCACGACGACCGGCGGGATGGGCCGGGATCCGGGAATGTTGATCCGGACCCGGGTGGTCAGCGTGGTTTCGGTCTTGCGTTCGTCCGGCCGCCCGGCCGCACGGCCCGCGTCCGTACCGCCGTCGGCAGCCGTGGGGGTCCCGTAGGGCGGCGTACCCGAGGGATAGGCGGTACCACCGCGCCCGTGGGGCCCGGAGGACGGACTGTCAGTTTCACGACTCAAGGCAGGTTCTCCCGGTTGGCTCCGCCGCCCGTCACGATCTCACGGTGGGGTTCCCCTGCTCAGGAGCTCGGGGAAGGCTCGGCGGCGCGCACCACCATACTGGCCGCTTCCTCGGCGTTTCCCGGACCGCCGGGGAAATGCCCACCCGGCGCGCTCTTGTCTGGTACGGCGAAGTGGTACGTCACTTGTCAAGTCGGGCGGTGCCGCCGTCCCGTTGCCGCACCGGCGCGAGGGTGGCGCACATCACAGCGAGGGCGATGCCGCCGAGCAGGAAGACGTAGGAGCCGCTGCCGGCGGCGAAGAGGAAGTCGCCCTCGGGGCGGCTGGCGGTGAGCAGGAGGACGGCGATCGCCCAGCCGACGGCGGCCGCGACGGCCGCGCTCCGGGCGCCGACGGCCCGCGCGGCCCCCAGGCAGAGCCCGGCTTCGCCGGCGAGGGCGAGCAGCAATCCGCCCGGGAACCAGGCGGGCTGCACCAGCGCCCCGGCCGCGCCGGTCACGGCTCCGCCCAGGAGCAGGCCCAGGTGGAGCAGGGCCCGCCCCGGGGAGGGCGGACGCAGCGGCTGGGCGAGCGGTGAGGTCCGGTCGTTCACGGCGCCTGTCCCTCCGGGGCGGTGGCGATCCCGGCGAACAGGTCGGTCTCCCGCGCGCCGGGGGCGCGCTCGCCGCGCACCAGTTCGTAGTACTCGGTGGTGAAGATCGGCTGCGCCAGTTCGTTGGAGAGCGCGAAGTACGGCCCGGCGACCTCGATCTGGGTGGCGTGCGCCCGCATCGCCGCGGCCTTGGCGGCGGCGTACGCGGTGCCGTCGATCTCCGTGGTGATCCGGGCGTCGTCGACGACACCGGGTACGTCGTCGAGGGTGGCCGGCTCGGCGAAGGGGAGGCCGGGCAGTTCCTCGCGCAGCCGGGCGAAGGACCGCTCGGCGACGGAGCGGGGCACGCGGTTCCAGTACACCTTGGCGATCGGGCAGCCCGCCTCCGCGGCCAGGTCGGCGGCGCGCATCGCGACGCGGTGGGCCTGGATGTGGTCGGGGTGGCCGTAGCCGCCGTCGGGGTCGTAGGCGACCATGACCTGGGGGCGCACCTCGCGGATCACCTCGACGAGGAGGGCGGCGGCCTCCTCGACGTCGGCCTGCCAGAAGCAGGCGGGGTCGTCGTTGTCGGGCAGGCCCATCATCCCGGAGTCCGCGTACCGGCCCGGTCCGCCGAGCAGCCGGGCGTCCCCGACGCCGAGCGCGCGCATCGCCTCCGTCAGCTCGCCCAGCCGGTGCCTGCCGAGGGCGACGCCGGTCAGGTGGCGCAGTGCCGGCGGGATGACCTCGCCGCGCTCGCCGAGGGTGCAGGTCACCAGGGTCACGTGGGCGCCTTCGGCCGCGTATCTGGCCATGGTGGCGCCGTTGTTGATCGACTCGTCGTCCGGGTGCGCGTGCACCAGCAGCAGACGACGGGCGGGCAGTTCGGTCATGGTCCCCACCCTACGAGGCGCCCGCCCTCTCCCGACGGCTCCCCCGCGGCCCGGCGCTCCGGCCGCGGGGGGGGGCCGGCCGGGATCAGAACCTGATGCTGCCGATCATCCCCGCGATGTTCGACGTGAGCTCGCTGATCGTGGGGGCCACGGTCGAGGAGGCGAGGTAGAAGCCGAGGAGCATGCAGACGATCGCATGCCCGGCCTTCAACCCTGACTTCCTGATCAGCAGGAACACGATGATCGCCAGCAGCACCACCGCCGAAATCGAGAGTGCCACGGCGGCTCACCTCCAAAGAACCCAGGGACGTGGGGGGTCGGACACGGGCGGGCCGTGTCGGGACTACGGGACGGACGGGCCGGTCGAACCTTATGGGGGCGGATAAATCCACACAGCGGGCAGCGAGTTGATACCCACTGTGCGCTAGTGATCATAACTATCCGTACGCGCGCGTCGATCGGCGCACGGCCGCACAAGGGGGCGCATGGCCAATATGGTCGGGTCATGACGACCGAGGCTGACTCCTTCCCCAGACGGCACGCCCGCACCCAGCGGTTCACGCTCGGCGCGCCGCGTTCGTTCACCGTGGCACCCGACGGTTCCCGGGTCGTGTTCCTGCGCTCGTCCTCCGGTACCGACCGGGCGAACGCGCTGTGGGTCCTGGACCTCGCGGAGGGCGGGGAACGCGTGGCGGCCGATCCGCGCGCCCTGCTGGGCGGGGCCGAGGAGCGCCTGCCGCCCGAGGAACGGGCGCGGCGCGAGCGCAGCCGCGAGGGCGGCGCCGGCATCGTCGGCTACGCCACCGACGCGGCCGTGGAGTTGGCCGCTTTCGCCTTGTCAGGGCGGCTTTTCGCGGCCGAGTTGCGGGCCGGGACCGCACGTGAGCTGCCCGTTTCGGGGCCGGTGATCGACCCGCGCCCCTCCCCCGACGGGCGGCACGTCGCGTACGTCGCGCAGGGCGCCCTGCGGGTCGTGGGCGCCGAGGGAGGGGGCGACCGGGTGCTGGCCGCGCCGGAGGCGGAGGGCGTCACCTACGGCCTGGCGGAGTTCGTCGCCGCCGAGGAGATGGGCCGGACGCGGGGGTTCTGGTGGGCGCCGGAGTCGGACCGGCTGCTGGTGGCGCGCGCGGACGACACGCCCGTGCGGCGGTGGTGGATCTCCGACCCGGCCCACCCGGAACGTGACCCACATCACGTGCCGTATCCGGCGGCGGGCACCCCCAACGCGGAGGTCCGCCTGTTCGTGCTGGGCCTGGACGGGGCGCGGACCGAGGTGGTCTGGGACCGCGGCCGCTACCCCTACCTGGCCCGTGTGCACTGGTCGGCGGCGGGTGCGCCATTGCTGCTCGTGCAGTCGCGCGACCAACGCGGTCAGCTCTTCCTGGCGGTGGACCCCGAGTCCGGTACGACCCGGATGGTCCACGCCGACGAGGATTCGATTTGGCTGGAACTTTTCGCCGGGGTGCCCTGCTGGAGTCCGTCCGGGCGGCTGGTGCGGATCGCCGACGAGGGCGGCGCGCGGGTGCTGGCGGTCGGCGACCGCCCGCTGACCGGGGCCCAGTTGCACATCAGGGCGGTGCTGGACGTCTCCGACGACGACGTGCTGGTCTCGGCGTCCGCCGGTGCGGAGGCGGCCGACCCGCAGACCGGCGAGGTGCACGTGTACCGGGTGAACGAGCTGGGCGTGGAGCGCCTGTCACAGGAGCCCGGCGTGCACTCGGCGGTGCGCGCCGGGGGCGTGACCGTGCTGGTCTCCGCGGCGCTCGACCGGCCGGGCGCCCGGGTGGAGGTCCTGCGGGAGGGGAAGCGTGTGGCGGCCATCCCCTCGTACGCCGAAGATCCCGGTCTGTCCCCGCGCGTACGGCTCACCCAGGGGGGCGCACGCCGCATTCCGTGCGCCGTGCTTATGCCAACGGACTACCCCGGTGACACTCCCCTCCCCGTCCTGATGGACCCCTACGGTGGTCCGCACGGGCAGCGGGTGGTGGCCGCGCACAACGCCCACCTCACCTCCCAGTGGTTCGCCGACCAGGGGTTCGCGGTGGTCGTCGCCGACGGGCGCGGCACTCCGGGACGCTCGCCCGCGTGGGAGAAGGCGGTCCACCGGGACTTCACCGTCTCCCTCGACGACCAGATCGAGGCGTTGCGGGACCTCGCGAAGTCCCATCCCCTCGACCTGTCGCGGGTGGCCATCCGCGGCTGGTCCTACGGCGGTTACCTGGCCGCCCTCGCCGTCCTGCGCCGCCCGGACGTCTTCCACGCCGGCATCGCGGGCGCCCCGGTGACCGACTGGCGGCTGTACGACACCCACTACACCGAGCGGTACCTGGGCGACCCGGCGGCGGACCCGGCGGCGTACGCGCGCAGTTCCCTGGTCACCGACGACGGGCTGTCCGCACCCGCCGGGCCGCACCGGCCGCTGATGATCGTGCACGGCACGGCCGACGACAACGTGGTCTTCGCCCACTCCCTGCGCCTGTCCTCCGCCCTGCTGGCCGCCGGCCGCCCGCACGAGGTGCTGCCGCTGTCCGGGGTGACCCACATGACGCCGCAGGAGCAGGTGGCGGAGAACCTGCTGCTGCTCCAGGTGGACTTCCTCAAGCGGGCCCTGGCACTCCCCCACACCGCCGCAAAGGCACCCGAACCGCGTTAACGCGCGCGCAACCCGCCGGAAGCGGCGCCGATACGGGCACGCGGAAGGCTGTACCGCGTACGGCCGTGCGGGTGCCGTGAACGGGCCGGGGCGCGCCATGTCGCCCCGGCCCGTTGCCGTGCCTCCCCGGCCGGAGCCGGCCGTCCGTCCCGGCCGGGGGCGCTCGGCCGGGGGCGCTCAGCCGGGGACGGTGCCGCCCTCACCGGACGGAGCCACCTGCGGCGCGGAGCGCCCGGCCGCCACGGCCTCCTGCGCGAAGTGGCAGGCCGAGTCGTGGGCGGCGGGTCCGGCGGTGTGCCGCAGCGCCTCCGGGACCGCGAGGACCGGGACCTCCCGGGCGCAGCGCTCGCGCGCCTTCCAGCAGCGGGTGCGGAAGCGGCAGCCGGAGGGGACGTTCGCCGGGGAGGGCACGTCGCCGGCGAGGATGATCCGCTCGCGGTGCTCGCGCGCCTCGGGGTCGGGCACGGGCACGGCGGACAGCAGCGCCTGGGTGTAGGGATGGGTCGGATGGTCGTAGATCTCCGTGTCGGTGCCGGTCTCCACGATCCGCCCGAGGTACATCACCGCCACCCGGTCGGAGATGTGCCGCACGATCGACAGGTCGTGGGCGATGAAGACGTAGGAGAGGCCGAACTCGTCCTGCAGCCGCCCCATCAGGTTGATCACCTGCGCCTGCACCGACACGTCCAGGGCGGAGACCGGCTCGTCGGCGACGATGATCTCGGGACGCAGGGCGAGCCCGCGGGCGATGCCGATGCGCTGACGCTGGCCGCCGGAGAACTGGTGCGGGTAGCGGTTGACGTACTCGGGGTTGAGCCCGACCACGTCCAGCAGCTCCCGCACCCTGCGGCGCCGGTCGCCCTTGGGGGCCGCCTCGGGGTGGATGTCGTACGCCTCCCCGATGATGTCGCCGACCGTCATGCGGGGGTTGAGGGAGGTGTACGGGTCCTGGAAGACCATCTGGATGTTGCGGCGGACCGCCTTCAGGGCCCGGCCCGAGAGCCTGGTGACGTCCTCGCCCTTGTAGCGGATCTCGCCGGCCGTCGGCTTCTCCAGGCTGACCAGCATCCGGGCGACCGTGGACTTGCCGCAGCCGGACTCGCCGACGATGCCGAGGGTCTCGCCCCGGGCCAGGTCGAAGTCCACCCCGTCGACGGCCCTCACCGCGCCGACCTGCTTCCCGAAGAGGACGCCGGTGGTGAGCGGGTAGTGCTTGACCAGGCCCCGGACCCGGAGGATCGGCTCAGCCATGCAGGCACTCCCGCCAGAAGTGGCAGGCACTGCCCCGGTCCGGCCGCGCCCGCGGCTCCGGTTCGGTGACCTCGTACAGCGGGGGCACGTCGGTGCGGCACACGTCCCGGGCCATGGGGCAGCGGGGGTGGAAGGGGCAGCCGGGAGGGACGTGCAGGAGGCTGGGCGGCAGGCCCTTGATGGCGTACAGCTCGCGGCCCTTGCGGTCCAGGCGCGGGACGGAGTCGAGCAGGCCCCGGGTGTAGGGGTGGGCCGGCGCCTTGTAGAGGGCGTGCACCGGTGCCGTCTCCACGATCCGGCCCGCGTACATCACCGCGATCTTGTCGGCGACGTCCGCGACCACGCCCAGGTCGTGGGTGATCAGGATCAGGCCCATGTCGTACTCGCGCCGGAGCTCCGCGAGCAGGTCCATGACCTGGGCCTGGACGGTGACGTCGAGGGCGGTGGTGGGCTCGTCGGCGATGATCAGCTTCGGCTCCAGGGCCAGCGCCATGGCGATCATGATGCGCTGGCGCATGCCGCCGGAGAACTGGTGCGGGTACTGCTTCACCCGCTCCCCGGCGGCCGGGATGCGCACCCGGTCCATCAGCTCGACGGCCCGCGCCCGCGCGTCCTTCCTCGACATGCCCCGGTGGACGGTGAACATCTCGGCGAGCTGGTCGCCGACGGTGAGCACGGGGTTGAGGGAGGACAGGGCGTCCTGGAAGACCATCGCCATCTCGGCGCCGCGCACCCTGCGCCGCGCCTCCTCCCCGAGCTTCAGCAGGTCCCGGCCCTCGAACAGCACCTCGCCGCGGGTGATGCGGCCCGGCGGCGTGTCGAGGATGCCCATGACGGCCTGGGCGGTGACGGACTTGCCGGAGCCGGACTCGCCCAGCACGGCGAGGGTCTCGCCGGCGTCCACGGCGCAGTCCACGCCGTTGACGGCCCGCGCGACGCCCTCGCGGGTGTGGAACTCCACGTGCAGGTCGCGCACTTGCAGCAGCATGGCGGCGGCTCACCTCAGTTTCGGGTCGAGGGCGTCGCGCACCGCGTCGCCGAGCATGATGAACGCCAGCACGGTGACCGCCAGCGCCCCCGAGGGCCACAGCAGGGCGTGCGGGGCGTTGCGGACGTAGGGCGAGGCGGCGGAGATGTCGATGCCCCAGGACACGCTCGGCGGTTTCAGGCCGACGCCGAGGTAGGACAGGGTCGCCTCCAGCGCGATGTACGTGCCGAGCGCGATGGTGGCCACGACGATGACGGGGGCGACGGCGTTGGGCGCGATGTGCCGCAGCAGCAGGCGGGCGGGGGAGGCGCCCAGCGCCCGGGCGGCCTGCACGTAGTCGTTGTGCTTGACGGCGATGGCGGTGCCGCGGGCGATGCGGGAGATCTGCGGCCAGCCCAGCAGCACCATGAACCCGACGACCGGCCAGACGCTGTTGCCGGTCACCACCGACAGCAGGACCAGGCCGCCGAGGACGACCGGGATCGCGAAGAAGACGTCGGTGATCCGGGACAGGAACCCGTCCCACGCCCCGCCGAAGAAGCCGGCGAGCCCGCCGAGCACGCTGCCGAGGACGGTGACCCCGAGCGTGGCGCAGACGCCGACCGTCACGGAGGTGCGGGCGCCGTAGACGGTGCGGGTGTAGACGTCGCAGCCCTGGCCGTTGAAGCCGAAGGGGTGGCCCGGCCGGGAGCCCTCCTGGGCCCTGGCCAGGTCGCAGGCGAGGGGGTTGCCGGAGGTGATCAGGGACGGCCACAGGGAGATGACGACCAGGAAGCAGATCACCAGCGCGGAGACGAGGAAGACGGGGTTGCGGCGCAGGTCGTGCCAGGCGTCGGACCACAGGCTGCGGGCCCTGTCCCGCCCTCCGGCGCCCCGCGGGCCCGGGGGCGTCTCCCCCAGGGTCACCGCCTCGCTGGCCGCGAGGTCCATCTGCCCGCCCATGCCGGTGCCGGCGACGGCGCGCTCGGGTTCGTAGGGCCGCTCAGGCATAGCGGATCCTCGGGTCGAGTACGGCGTACAGGAGGTCGACGAGGAGGTTGGCGGCCAGGAACACCAGGACCAGGACGGTGACGAAGCCGACGACGGTCTGGGTGTTCTGCCGGAGGATGCCCTGGTAGAGCTGGTAGCCGACGCCGTGGATGTTGAAGATCCGCTCGGTGACGATCGCCCCGCCCATCAGGGCGCCCACGTCGGTGCCGATGAAGGTGACGACGGGGATGAGGGAGTTGCGCAGCAGGTGCCGGACGACGACCCGGTGGCGCGGCAGGCCCTTGGCGATCGCCGTGCGGACGTAGTCCGAGCGCCGGTTCTCGGCGATGGAGGTGCGGGTCAGCCGGGTCACGTAGGCGAGGGAGACGGAGGCGAGGACCAGGCCGGGGACGATCAGTTCGCCGACGGGGGCCTCGGGGGAGACGGACGGCTTGACCCAGCCCCACTTCACGCCGAGCAGGAGCTGGACCAGCAGGCCGGTGACGAAGGTGGGGACGGAGATGACGACGAGGGTGAGCAGCAGCACCGTGGTGTCGACGGGCCGGCCGCGGCGCAGGCCGGTGACGACGCCGAGGATGACGCCGACGACGATCTCGAAGGCGATCGCCACGAGGGTCAGCCGGATGGTGACCGGGAAGGCGGACCCCATCAGCTCGGTGACCGGCCGGCCGTTGAAGGCGGTGCCGAAGTCGCCGGTGAGGACGTTGCCCATGTAGGTCAGGTACTGCTGCCACACGGGCCGGTCGAGGCCGAATTCCCGGCGCAGCCGGGCGGCGGTGGCCGGGTCGCACTCGCGCTCGCCGCACAGGCCGGCGATCGGGTCGCCCATGACGTGGACCATCAGGAAGATCAGCAGCGTGGCCCCGGCGAAGACCGGGATCATCTGCAGCAGCCGCCGGACGACGTACCGTCCCATGGCGCCGCCTCAGCCGACCTTGATCTGGTCGTAGACGGGGACGCTGAAGGGGTTGAGCTTCACGTCGGACAGGCGCTCGGAGTAGCCGGCGCTGCCGTTCTGGTACCACAGGGGGATGGCGGCCATGTTGTCCCGGACCACCTCCTCGGCCTGCCGGAACAGGCCGACGGCCCTGGCGGTGTCGGTCTCGGCGTTGGCCCGGTCCACGAGGTCGTCGAACTCCTCGTTCGACCACTTGCCGTCGTTGGAGGAGGCGTTGGTGTAGTACAGCGGCTGGAGGAAGTTCTGGATGAGCGGGTAGTCCATCTGCCAGCCGGCGCGGAACGGGCCGGGCATCTTGCGGTCGGTGATCCGGCCGCGGAAGTCGGCGAAGGTGCCGACCGGGTTGCCGACGCAGGCGCGGTCGTCGCCGAGGGCGTTGTTGACGGAGTTGCACACGGCGTCCACCCACTGCTTGTGGGAGCCGGTGTCGGCGTTGTACGTGATCCTCACCTGGCCGCCGGGCAGCCCGCCGCCCTCCTCGATCAGCCGCTTGGCCTCGTCGGGGTCGTACCGGCAGGCGTCCCCGCACAGGCCGTCCCGGTAGCCGCCGTCCTCGCCGAGGACGGGTGAGGTCCAGTCGGTGGCCGGGGTGCGGGTTCCGTGGAAGATCGTCCCGGTGATCCGCTCGCGGTCGATCGCCTTGGACAGGCCCGTGCGCACCTTCTCCATGCCGGGCTTGTTCCAGTCGCGGTCGTAGAAGGGGAAGGCGAGGGTCTGGAGGATGCCGGCCGGGGCGTTGATGTACCGGTCGCCGAGGTCGGTGCCGACGTTCCGCAGCTGGGCGGCGGGGACGTCGTCGACCAGGTCGAGGTTGCCGGCCATGAGGTCGGTGTAGGCGGTGTTGTTGTCGGTGTAGACCTTCAGGTCGACGCCGCCGTTGCGCGCCTTGTCGTCGCCGGGGTACCCCTCCCACGCGCGCAGGGACATCTGGGAGCCCCGGGCGTAGTTCTCGACCCGGTACGGGCCGTTGCCGACGGGCTTCTCCAGCCAGGCGTCGTGGTCGTCGAAGAAGAGGCGGGGCAGGGGCGCGAAGGCGGGGTAGCCGAGGGTCTCGGGGAACGTCGAGAACTTCTGGCCGAGCCGGACGGTGAAGGTGCGCTCGCCGGTGACCTTCAGGCCGGAGAGGGTGTCGGCGGTCTGCCTGCCGCTCTCCGGGTGGACCTTGTCGTAGCCGTCGATGTAGCTGAAGAAGTAGGCGTTGCGCTGGTTGTTCCTGAGGCTCGCGCCGTAGTTCCAGGCGTCGACGAAGGACTTGGCGGTGATCTTCTCGCCGTTGCTGAAGGTCCAGCCGTCCTTGACGGTGATGGTGAAGTTCCGCGAGTCCGCGGTCTCGATCCTCTCGGCGAGCATGTCCTCGGCCTCGCCGGTCTCGGGGTGGTACCGCTTCAGCCCGCGGAAGATCATGTCGAGGACCTTGCCGCCCTGCACCTCGTTGGTGTTGGCCGGCTCCAGTGGGTTCGGCGGGTCGCCCCAGGAGGAGGAGAGCACCGCGTCGGCCCCGCCACCGGTCCCCCCGCCTCCGCAGGCCGCGGCGGCGAGGACCATCGCCGCCGCGCACACGGCGCGGCCGGCGTGCATGGCTCCGCGCATGGAGTGCCTCCTCTGTGCTGCCCGACACGCTGATCCGTCATCCGCCACTATCCATCGAAACCAGACACGGCACTCATTCAGCGCATCCGTCCGGGGCACCCGTCCCCCGTCCGGCGGCACGCGGTCCGCACGCCGGGCGACACGGCCGCCGGCCCGCCACCAGCGACGCTTCACCGGTCTGGACCACTGGTTGCACCGAGCCGTCAACTCCCTGTTTTTGCAGGCCATATGGGGGGCAAGGCACCGTTGACGCGTACAGGACGCGCTGATAGACACACTCATCAACCCAAGCGGCGTGCGAGCGATGACGCGAGGTCAGGACATATGAGCACACCAGACCGACACGGCAGAGGGGGCGCCCTCCCCCGGCTCGTCGCCGCCGGTGCCGCCGCCCTGCTCCTCACGTCCGCCCTGTCCCCCGGGCAGGCCCGGGCCGAGGACGGCAAGAAGGTGCTCACCGTCGCGGTCGCGCAGAGCGTCGACTCACTGAGCCCGTTCCTGGCGACGCGCCTGGTCAGCACGAGCATCAACCGGCTGATGTACGAGTACCTGACCGGCTACGACACCGAGGACGCCCGCGCGGTCCCGGGGCTCGCCACCGCGTGGAAGCCGTCCGCGGACAAACTCACCTGGACCTACACGATCCGCTCCGACGCCCGCTGGTCGGACGGCCGCAGGATCACCGCCGAGGACGCGGCCTGGACGTTCAACACGATGATGACCGACGAGGCGGCGGGCACCGCCAACGGCAGCTTCGTCGCCAACTTCGAGAAGGTGACCGCCCCGAGCCCCACCGAACTGGTCATCCGGCTCGACAAGCCGCAGGCCACGATGACCGCCCTCGACGTGCCGATCGTGCCCAAGCACGTGTGGGAGAAGGTCGGGGACCTCTCCGCGTTCCACAACACCGGGGACTTCCCCGTCGTCGGCAGCGGCCCGTTCGTGCTCACCGGCTACAAGCCCGACAGCTACGTGCGCCTGAAGGCCAACGACCGGTTCTGGCGCGGGGCACCCAAGTTCGACGAGCTGGTCTTCCGCTACTACAAGGACCAGGACGCCGCGGTGGCCGCCCTGCGCAAGGGCGAGGTCTCCTTCGTGGCCGGCTCGCCCTCCCTGACACCCGCCCAGGCCGACTCCCTCGAGGGCCAGAAGAACATCGAGGTCAACGACGCGCCCGGCCGCCGCTTCTACGCCCTCGCCGTCAACCCGGGCGCCCGGGCCGGGAACGGGGAGCGCTTCGGCGACGGCCACCCGTCCCTGCTCGACCGGCGGGTGCGGCACGCGCTGTTCCTCGCCGTCGACCGCAAGGCCCTCGTCGACAAGGTCTTCCAGGGCCACGCGGTCGAGGGCGCCGGATACATCCCGCCCCGCTTCTCGCGCTACTTCTGGAAACCCTCGCCGGGCCAGGAGCTGGCCCACGACCCGGCCAGGGCGGCGCGGCTGCTCGACGAGGCCGGCTACCGCAAGGACGGCGAGGGCAGGCGCCTGGGCGAGGACGGCAAGCCGATCACCTACCGCGTCCTGTGCCACGCCACCGACCCCAACGACAAGGCGGTCGGCCAGTACCTGGAGGAGTGGTGGGGCGAGCTCGGCATCGGCGTGCGGCTCGACTGCCTGGACAATGTCAGCGACCCCTGGCTCGCGGGCACCTACGACCTCGCCTTCGACGGCTGGTCGGTCAATCCCGACCCCGACTTCGTGCTGTCGATCCACACCTGCGCCGCCCTGCCCGCCACCCCCGAGGACACCGGCGCGACCGACAACTTCGTCTGCGACGAGACGTACGACCGCCTGTACGCCCGGCAGCTCGCCGAGTACGACCCGGACAAGCGGGCCGCCCTCGTCAAACAGCTCCAGTCCCGGCTGTACGACCTCGGGTACATGAACGTCATGGCGTACCCGAACGCCGTGGAGGCCTACCGCACCGACCAGATCGCCTCCATCGAGACGATGCCGAAGGCCGCGGGCAACATCTACGGCCAGGACGGCTACTGGAGCTGGTGGTCGGCGGTCCCGGCCGAGTCCGGCGGCTCCGGGGACGGAGCCGGCTCGGCGGCCGTCGTCACCGGGATCGTCGCGGGCCTCGTCCTGCTCGCGGGCGCCGGCGGGTTCCTGGCGATGCGGCGGCGGGCCACGGCCGAGGACCGCGAGTAGCCGATGAACCGACCGGCTCACCGCACCGGCGGCCGCCCATGACCACCGCCACCCCCTCCGTACCGGCCGCCGGGGCCGCCCCGGCGCCCCGCGGGCCGCGGGCGCGCACGGCCGCCGCGTACCTGCGCTACGGGGCCCAGAAGGCGGGCGGCGCCCTGGTCTCCCTGGCCGCCGTCCTCGTCACCGGCTTCTTCCTGTTCCGGCTGATCCCGGGCGACCCGGTCAAGACGATGACCGGCGGGCGCCCGGTCTCGGCCGAGCAGCTGGCCGCCTACCGGCGGGAGTTCGGGCTCGACCTGCCCTTGTGGCGGCAGTTCACGGACTACTGCGGCAAGGCGCTCACCGGGGACCTGGGCACCTCGTACCAGTTCCGGGCGCCGGTCACCGGGAAGATCGCCGAGGCGCTCCCGAACACCCTGCTGCTCACCGGCACCGCCTTCGTGCTGTACACCCTGCTCGGCATCGTCCTCGGCACCCGGTCCGCCTGGCGGCGCGGCCGGCTCGGGGACCGGCTGAACACCGGCCTGGCGCTGCTCCTGTACTCCGTCCCGTCCTTCTGGCTGGGGCTGCTGCTCATCATCGTGTTCTCGGTGGGGGTCGGTCCCGTCCCCGGGCTGTTCCCGACCGGGGGCATGGAGTCGGGCGGCGAGGAGGGCCTCGCCCGCGTCCTCGACGTCGCCCACCACCTGATCCTGCCGGTGCTCACCCTGGTCGCGGTCGAGTACGGGCAGACGCTGCTGGTCACCCGTTCCGCGCTGCTGGACGAGATGGGCGGCGACTACCTGACGACCGCCCGCGCCAAGGGGCTCAGGGACGACCTGGTGCGGCGCCGGCACGCCGTGCCGAACGCGCTGCTGCCGACCGTGACGCTGGTCTTCGTCAACCTGGGCCGGACGGTCGCGGGGGTGATCCTCGTCGAGACGGTGTTCTCCTGGCCCGGTCTGGGCGGCCTGTTCTACCAGGCCCTGAGCGTGCCCGACCTGCCCTTGGTCCAGGGCCTGTTCCTCTTCTTCGCCTCGGCGGTGATCCTCATGAACACGCTGGCCGACCTGGTCTATCCGCTGCTCGACCCCCGGGTGGGCCGATGACGGCCGCTCCGGCGGCGCGGTCCTCGCCGCGCCGGCTCGCCCGGCAGCGCCGCCGCCGGGCCGCCGCACGGCTGTGGCGGCGGTACCGCGCCCACCGCGCGGGGCTCGTGGGCCTGGCCGCACTCGCCCTGTTCGCGCTGGTGGCGCTGACCGCTCCGCTGACGGTCGGCTCCGACGTGTCCGGGGTGACGGACGCGCCGGGCCGGCCCCTGGAGAGCCCGAGCGGCCGCTTCCCCCTCGGAACGGACCGGTTCGGGCGCGACGTGCTGGGACTGGTGGTGTGGGGCTCGCGGGTCTCGCTGCTGGTCGGACTGCTCGCGGCGGTGCTGTCGGTGGCGATCGGCGCGGTGGTCGGCATCACCGCCGGGCACTTCCGGGGGGCGTACGCGACCGTGGTCATGCGGATCACCGACTGGTTCCTGGTGATGCCGACGCTGGTGCTCGCCATCGCGCTCGCCACGGTGATGTCCCGCTCGCTGGGCACGGTGATCCTGGCGATCGGCGTGACGACGTGGCCGACCACGGCCCGGTTGGTGCGGGCCCAGACGCTGGCGGTGGAGTCGCGGCCGTACATCGAACGCGCCAAGGCGCTCGGCGGCGGGCACGGCCACATCATGGCCCGGCACGTGCTGCCGAACGTGATGCCGCTGGTGCTGGCGCAGACCACGCTGATGGTGTCCGCCTCCATCCTGGCCGAGGCGACGCTGGCCTTCCTCGGGCTCGGCGATCCGACGGTGGTGTCCTGGGGCGGGCTGCTGCAGGACGCGCGGGAGGCGGGCGCGGTCAGCTCCGGCGACTGGTGGTACCTGGTACCGCCCGGCATCGCCGTCGCGGCGGTGGCCCTGGCGTTCACCCTGTGCGGGCGCGCGGTGGAGTCCGTTCTCAACCCGAGGGCGGGGGTGGCCCGTTGACGCTGCTGGAGGTCGAGGGCCTGGAGGTGACGTATCCGGGCGGGGTGGCCGCCGTGCGGGGCGTGGACCTGCGGCTGGACGCCGGGCGGAAGCTGGGCGTCGCGGGCGAGTCGGGCTGCGGCAAGTCCACGCTGGCCCTGGCGCTGCTGCGGCTGCTGCCGGCCGGGACGCGGGTCGGCGGACGGATCCTGCTGGACGGCGAGGACGTGCTGACGATGAAGTGGGGCCGGGTGCGGGCGGTCCGCTGGGCCGGCGCCTCGATCGTCTTCCAGGGGGCGATGCACGCGCTGAACCCCGTCCACCGGGTCGGCGACCAGATCGCCGAGCCGGTCCTGCTGCACCGCCGGGCGACCGCCGCCGCCGCGCGCCGGCGGGCGGGCGAGCTGCTGGAGCGGGTGGGGCTGCCGGCGGCGCGGGCGTCGGCGTACCCGCACGAGCTGTCCGGCGGGCAGCGGCAGCGCGTGATGATCGCGATGGCGCTGGCCTGCGATCCGCGGCTGATCGTCGCGGACGAGCCGACCACCGCGCTGGACGTGATGGTCCAGGCGCAGATCCTGCGGCTGATCGAGCGGTCGGTCGCCGAGCGGGACCTCGGTCTGATCATGATCAGTCATGATCTGGCGGTCCTCGCCGACACCTGCGACCGGCTGGCGGTGATGTACGCGGGCCGGGTGGTCGAGGAGGGGCCCGCCCGGGCGGTGTACGAGGACGCCCGGCACCCCTATGCCGGGGCCCTGTCGGCCGCGTTCCCGCGCATCGGCGACCCGGCCTCCCGCCTCGCCCCGCACGGCCTGCCGGGCGATCCGCCCGACCCCGCCGCGCTGCCGTCCGGCTGCGCCTTCCACCCGCGCTGCGCGGTGGCCCTGGAGAGCTGCGGCACGCGGGACCAGGCGCTGCGGGAGGCGGGCGCGGGCAGGCGGGCGGCCTGCGTGCACGTGGCGGGCACCGCGCCGGCCCGGAACCCGACGGACACCGGGAGCGCCCCATGACGACACCCGAACCGCTGCTCAGCGCCCGGGCACTGCACGTGACGTATCCCGGCCGGCGCGGCGACGCGCCCGCGCGGGCGGTGGACGGCGTCGACCTCGACATCCGGCCCGGTGAGATCGTGGCGCTGGTCGGCGAGTCGGGCTGCGGCAAGACGACGCTGGCGCGTTCGCTGCTGGGCCTGGTGAAGCCGACGGCGGGGCGGGTCGGCTTCGCCGGGCGGCCGCTGGAGTACACCTCGCGCGCCCTGAAGGCGTACCGCAGGCGGGCCCAGCTGGTCCTCCAGGACCCGAGCGGCTCGCTGAACCCGCGGCACACGGTGTACGACGCGGTGGCCGAGGGGCTGAGGATCCACGGCCGCGGCGGCGACGAGCGGGCGGCGGTCGCCGGGGCCCTGTCCCGCGCGGGCCTGCGCCCGCCCGAGCGCTTCTTCCTGCGGTACCCGCACGAGCTGTCCGGCGGCCAGCGCCAGCGTGTGGTGATCGCGGGCGCGCTGGTCCTGGAGCCCGACCTCCTCGTCGCCGACGAGCCGGTGGCCTCCCTGGACGCCTCCGTGCGGGGGGAGATCCTGGCGCTGCTGCTGCGGCTGCGGGACGAACTGGGCCTGGCGGCCCTGGTGGTGACGCACGACCTGGGCCTGGCCTGGAACATCGCCGACCGGGTGGCGGTGATGTACCTGGGCCGCATCGTGGAGACGGGCGGGGTCGAACAGGTCCTGACGGCCCCCCGGCACCCCTACACCCGGGCCCTGCTGTCGGTCCTGCCGGAGGCTCCCGGGGATCCGGTGGTGCTCTCCGGCGAGCCCCCGGACCCCTCCCGCGTCCCCACCGGCTGCCGCTTCCGGCCCCGCTGCCCCGTCCTCGCCTCGGGCGAGGCGGATCGGGCGGGCGTGGCCGGGCACTGCCGCACGCGGGACCCGGACCTCCTGGCGGGCAGCGGCGAACCGGCGGGGGACGACGGACCCCGGGTGGCCTGTCACTGGGCACGGGCCGCGGCGTCCGCCTGAGGAGGAGCGGTGAGAAGGCCGGTTCCCGGCACCCGAGGGCGGGTGCCGGGAACCGGGGCGGGGCCGCGGGGGGTCAGGCCGCGTGGACCACGTCCTTCTCCTCCGCGAAGTGGCAGGCCGACTCGTGGGCCGCCGGGGAGTCCGTGCCCCGGAACCGCTCGGGGACCGCGAGCAGCGGGACCTCCTCGGCGCACTTGTCCTGGGCCTTCCAGCAGCGGGTGCGGAAGCGGCAGCCCGAGGGCGGGTTGGCCGGGGACGGCACGTCGCCGGTGAGGATGATCCGCTCGCGCCCCTCCCGGGTCTCCGGGTCGGGGACCGGGACGGCGGAGAGCAGCGCCTGGGTGTACGGGTGCGTGGGGTGGTCGTAGATCTCCGTGTCGGTGCCGATCTCGGCCATCTTGCCGAGGTACATCACGCCGACGCGGTCGGAGATGTGCCGGACGATCGACAGGTCGTGGGCGATGAAGAGGTAGGAGAGGTCGAACTCGTCCTGCAGCCTCTCCATCAGGTTGATGACCTGTGCCTGGACGGACACGTCCAGCGCGGACACCGGCTCGTCGCAGATGATGATCTCCGGGTTGAGCGCGAGGCCGCGGGCGATGCCGATGCGCTGGCGCTGGCCGCCGGAGAACTGGTGCGGGTAGCGGTTGATGTACTCGGGGTTGAGCCCGACCACGTCCAGCAGCTCCTGCACCCTGCGGCGCCGGTCGCCCTTGGGGGCCGCCTCGGGGTGGATCTCGAAGGGCTCCCCGATGATGTCACCCACCGTCATCCTGGGGTTCAGGGACGTGTAAGGGTCCTGGAACACCATCTGGATGTTGCGGCGTACGGCCTTCAGGGCGCGCCCGGACAGCTTGGTGATGTCCTGGCCCTTGTAGAAGATCTCGCCCGCGGTCGCCGTCTCCAGCATCATCAGGAGCTTGGCGACGGTGGACTTGCCGCAGCCGGACTCGCCCACGATGCCCAGGGTCTCGCCCTGGTGGAGGTCGAAGGAGATCCCGTCGACCGCCTTGACCGCGCCGACCTGCTTCTTGATCAGGATGCCCTGGGTGAGCGGGAAGTGCTTCACCAGGTTGCGGACCTGGAGGATCGGCTCGCCCCGGTCGACCGGCGCCTCGACGGCGGCGACCGCGGCGGTCTCGGTCGCGGCGTCCACGACCTCGACCCCGGAGACGTTCGGTGTGGCGTCCTGCGGCCCCCCGTTCTTGCCGGGCTCAGCCATGGATCGTCTCCTTCCAGAAGTGGCAGGCGCTGGCGCGCCCGGCGATCTCGGTGCCGTCCCGTTCGGTCACCTGCACCAGCGGCGGAGCGTCGGTGCGGCAGACGTCCTGCGCCTTGGGGCATCGCGGGTTGAACGCGCAGCCACTGGGGATCTTCAGGAGGTTGGGCGGCAGTCCCTTGATCGCGTACAGTTCCTGGCCCTTCTGGTCCAGGCGCGGGATCGAGTCGAGCAGGCCCCGGGTGTAGGGGTGGGCCGGGCGCTTGTACAGCTCGTGCACGGGCGCCTGCTCGACGATGCGGCCCGCGTACATCACCGCGATCTTGTCGGCGACGTCCGCGACGACGCCCAGGTCGTGGGTGATCAGGATCAGGCCCATGTTGTACTCGCGCTGGAGCTCCGCGAGGAGGTCCATGACCTGGGCCTGCACGGTCACGTCGAGGGCCGTGGTCGGCTCGTCCGCGATGATCAGGTCCGGCTCCAGGGCGAGCGCCATCGCGATCATGATGCGCTGGCGCATGCCGCCGGAGAACTGGTGCGGGTAGTCGCCGACGCGCTCCCTGGCCGCGGGGATCTTCACCCGGTCCATCAGCTCGATGGCCTTGGCCTTGGCTTCCTTCTTGCTCAGGCCCTGGTGGACGCGGTACATCTCGCCGAGCTGGTAGCCCACCGAGAGCACGGGGTTGAGCGACGACAGCGCGTCCTGGAAGATCATCGCGATCTTGCTGCCGCGCAGCTTCCGGCGCTCCTCGCCCGACATCCTCAGCATGTCCTGGCCGCGGAAGAGGATCTCGCCCTGCGGGATCCTCCCCGGCGGCATGTCGAGGATGCCCATGATCGCCTGGGCGGTCACGGACTTGCCGGAGCCGGACTCGCCGAGCACCGCGAGGGTCTCGCCGGCGTTCACGGAGTAGTTGACGCCGTTGACGGCCTTGACGACGCCGTCGCGGGTGTGGAACTCGACGTACAGGTCGCGCACTTCGAGCAGCGTGCCGCCGTCGTCCTCGCCCGAGCGGGGGGCGGGGACGTTCGCGGGCGTGGTGGTGGTCATGTACGCCTCCCTCAGCGCAGCTTCGGGTCGAGGGCTTCGCGTACAGCGTCGCCGAACATGAGGAACGAGAGCACCGTGATCGACACCATCACCGACGGGATGATCAGGGTGTGGGGGGCGATACGGAGTTGCTCGCGTCCTCGCGCCACGTCGCCGCCCCAGGACACGGCCGTGTCACCGAGGCCCACGCCCAGGAAGGACAGGGTGGCTTCGGCCGCGATGTAACCACCGAGCGCGATGGTCGCCACGACGATGATGGGCGCGAGCACGTTGGGCAGGATGTGCCGGAGCAGGATCCGGGACGTCGAGGCACCAAGTGCCTTGGCGGCCACCACGTAGTCCGACTGCTTGATGGTGATCACGGCACCGCGGGCGACACGGGCGATCTGGGTCCAGCCGAGGAAGGCGAGGGCCATGATGACGACCCAGACGGTTCGGTTGTCGAAGGAGTTGAGCACCACCAGGGCGCCGAGCAGGAACGGGATGCCGAGGAAGATGTCGGTCAGCCGCGAGAGCAGGGTGTCGGTCCAGCCGCCGAAGTAACCGGCGATCATGCCGATGAGCGTGCCGAGGACGGTGACGGCGAGAGTGACTCCCACACCGACGGTGATCGAGGCGCGGGCACCGTAGACGACCCGGGCGTAGATCGAACGGCCCTGGACGTCGTAGCCGAGCCAGTCCGGGGCGAAGACGTGGCCCCAGTTCGGCTTGGCCAGGTAGTGGTTGGCCAGGTCGGCGTCGCGCGGCGAGGCGCTGGTGAACAGCCCCGGCCAGGCCGCCATCACCAGCAGGAACACGATCAGCACGGCCGAGACCAGGAACAGCGGGTTGCGCCGCAGGTCGTGCCAGGCGTCGGACCACAGGCTGCGCGCCTTGTCGGGAGCCGGGCCGGAGTCGGTCACGACGACGCCGGCAGTGCTCGCGGTGTCACCGGGAAGGGCCTCGACACTCTTCTCGATGGTCTTGTCAGGCATACCGGATCCTCGGGTCCAGGACCGCGTAGAGCAGGTCCACGATCAAGCTGGCGGCGAGGTAGATGAGCACCATCAGCGAGGCGATCCCCACGACCGTGGCGCCCTCACGCCGGCTGAGTGCCTCGTAGATCTCGATACCGATGCCCCGCACGTTGAAGATGCCCTCGGTCACGATGGCGCCGGTCATCAGGCTGCCGATCTCGATGCCGAGGAAGGTGACCACGGGAATCAGCGAGTTGCGCATCAGGTGGACGCCGATGACACGGCGGCGCGGCAGCCCCTTGGCCACGGCGGTGCGCATGTAGTCGGAACGCAGGTTCTCCGCGATCGACGTGCGGGTCAGTCGGGCGACGTAGGCGAGTGACAGCGACGCCAGCACGGTCGCGGGGAGTACGAGCTGGGAGAAGTCCGCCGAGTCGGTCACCGTGGGCGTGGTGACCGACCACTTGAACGCGAGCAGGTACTGCAGCAGGAAGCCCAGCACGAAGGACGGCATCGAGACGAGCAACAGGGTCAGCGTCAGCAGTCCGCGGTCTCGCATCGTGTCGGGGCGCAGGCCGGCGACGACACCGAGGCCGATACCCACGAGGGTGACGAAGGAGAAGGCGAAGACCGTCAGCCTGATCGTCACCGGGAACGCGTCGGCGATGACGTCCGCGATGGGCCGCTGGCTGGCGATCTGAGTGCCGAAGTCGCCCTGGACCAGTCCGGCCATGTAGTTCGCGTACTGCTGCAGGAGCGGCTGGTCGAGACCGAGTTCCTTCTTGATGCTCGCGACCACCGTCGGGTCGTACGCCTGGTCCCCCATCATCGCCCGGACAGGGTCACCGGGCAGGGCGTACATCATGCAGAAAATGATCAAAGTTGACCCGATGAAGACCGGGATCATCTGGAGCAGTCGTCGTGCGACATAGCGCCCCATAGGTGCCTCCGTGAGGGTTTAACGCAGGTGGGGGCCGTCCCTTGGTGACGAGACGGCCCCGCACACCTCCCACCGCCACCTGGGCGGCGGCGGGCTTACGGCCGAGCGGGAAGAGCCGGAAGGGCTCCTCTTACTTGGTGGTGACGGCCCACACTTCGAGGTCACCGTGGAAGTCGACGTTGACGTTGTCGACGTTCTTGCCGTGGCCGCCGTTCATGCGGTAGTACCAGAGCGGGATGGCCGGCATGTGCTCGACCAGCTTCTTCTCGACCTCCTGGAAGGCCTTCACCGACCCTTCGAGGGACTTGGCCTGGTCGGCCTTGTTCATCAGCTCGTCGATCTCCTTGTTGGAGAAGCGACCGTTGTTGGCCTCGGCGGTGGAGTGGTAGAGCTCCTTCATGAAGTTGGCGTTGACCGGGTAGTCGGCGACCCAGCCACCGCGGTACATGCCCTTCACCTGGTCGTTGTCACGGGCCTCGAGGTCCGTGGCAAAGTCCGGCTTCGGGTCGCCGACGCAGTCGACGCCGGTGGCCTTGCGAATGGACTCGCAGACCGCGGTCACCCACTCCTTGTGCCCGCCGTCGGTGTTGTACTGGATGGTGAACCTGTTGCCCGGGACGCCGCCACCCTCCTTGATGAGCTGCTTGGCCTTCGCCGGGTTGTACGTGAACACGTCCGTGTCCAGGTCCTGGTAGCCCTTGACGCCCGGCGGCGTAAAGCCCTTGGCCGGCGTGCGGGTGTTGTTCAGAACCGTCTTGGTGATCGTCTCTCGGTCGATCGCCATCGACAGGCCCTGCAGGACCTTCGGGTCGATGTCCTTGAAGGTCTTGGAGTAGAACGCCGGGGTCAGCGTCTGGATGGCCGCGTACGGCTGCTCGATGGCGCCGTCACCCAGGTCCTGCTTGTACTTCGGCAGGTCCGTCGGGCCGACCTGGCGGATCATGTCCAGGTTGCCGGAGACGACGTCCTTGTAGGCGGCTTCGACCGTCGTGTAGTTCTTGAACTGGACGCCCTTGTTCTTCGCCTTGTTCGGGCCCTTGTAGCCGTCCCAGGCCTTGACCTGGATGAGCTTCTTGTGGTCCCACTTCTCGAAGACGTAGGGGCCGTTGCCGACCGGCTTCTGTCCGAAGGCCTTCGGGTCGTCGTAGAAGACCTTGGGCAGCGGCGCCCACGTGGCGTAACCCAGCTTGTAGTTGAAGTACGGCATCGTGTACTTCAGCTCGATGGTGAAGGTGTGGTCGTCCACGGCCTTCAGACCGGACATGGTCTCGGCCTTCGGGTCGCCCTTCTCCGGGTGGACGTCGTCGTAGCCCTTGATGTCCTGGAACCAGAAGGAGTTCTGCTGGTTGTTCTTGATGTTGGCGTACCAGTTCCAGGCGTCGATGTACGACTGGGAGGTGACCTCTTCGCCGTTGTGGAACTTCCAGCCCTTCTTGAGCTTGACCGTCCACGTCTTGGAGTCCTCGGTGGTGACCGACTCGGCGTTCGTGTAGACGATCTCGCCCTTGGCGTCGAAGTCCAGGAGCTGAGTGAAGAGGGCCTGGATGACGTACGAGCCGTTTTCCTCGTTGGTGTCGGCCGGGATCAGAGGCCTCTGAGGCTCGCCGACGTCGATCGAGACGTAGCCCGCGGGTCCGGAACCCTTCTTCTCCGACCCGTTGTCACCGCCGCCGCAGGCGGTGGCAGCCAGAGCAACGACTATCGCACCCGCGACCCACTTGGCGCTCTTGGCACCACGCATGGGGCTCCTCCTCATGAGTCCACTTGTTCACCGCGAGGGGGTACGCGCGTAGATTCCGCCACCTGGCGAGGATCCGTGCGGTGCCCCAGTGTGCTCGTGAGTCGGCGCTCCCCACAGCGCGTGACCCATTGACCCGAGCTCTACGCGGTCAACTATTAGTCACGGCGGCGGTCTCGACCACAGTTCTTCGGTCTCGGTTCGATCACACCTGAGACGTACTTCTCCTGAAATCCGGGCAAATCAATCGTAGATAGATGACCGCGAAACGGACGTGTTACATATCTATCGACCGAAGCTCACCGCATATCGGACACCGGTGTCGACTTAATGAGTTGCGCGGCAGGAGAGGCACGCCCTCACCGATGACAGAGGTCACCCGGGCGGCCACCGCGCGTGAACGGGGCGCGGGCCGGTCACGACACGGCCGGGCCGGGGCGGCTTCCGCCGGACCGGGGCCGACTGGCGTGGGAGCAGGCCCACTTGACGACACCGAGGCATACACGAAAGGCCGGCTCCCGCCCCGAAGGAGCGGGAGCCGGCCTGCCGACGCGCGGTGGCGGGTCAGCCGTGCTTGGCGCGCGAGGCGGCGCGGGCGCGCTCGCGGGCGTCCAGGTTCACCTTGCGGATGCGCACGGCCTCCGGGGTGACCTCGACGCACTCGTCGTCGCGGCAGAACTCCAGCGACTGCTCCAGCGACAGCTTGCGCGGCGGGACGATCGACTCGGCCACGTCGGCCGTGGACGACCGCATGTTGGTGAGCTTCTTCTCCTTGGTGATGTTGACGTCCATGTCGTCGGAGCGGGAGTTCTCACCGACGATCATGCCCTCGTACACCTCGGTGCCGGGCTCCACGAACAGCACGCCGCGCTCCTGGAGGTTCGTCATCGCGAACGCGGTGACGACACCGGCGCGGTCGGCGACCAGCGAGCCGTTGTTGCGGGTGGTGAGAGTGCCGAACCAGGGCTCGTGGCCCTCGTGGATGGAGTGCGCGATGCCGGTGCCGCGGGTCTGGGTCAGGAACTCCGTCCGGAAGCCGATCAGACCGCGGGAGGGCACGACGAACTCCATGCGCACCCAGCCGGAGCCGTGGTTGGACATGTTGTCCATGCGGCCCTTGCGGACGCCCATGAGCTGCGTGACCGCGCCCATGTGCTCCTCGGGCACGTCGATCGTCAGGCGCTCGACCGGCTCGTAGACCTTGCCGTCGACCACCTTGGTGACGACCTGCGGCTTGCCGACGGTCAGCTCGTAGCCCTCGCGGCGCATCTGCTCGACCAGGATGGCCAGCGCCAGCTCACCGCGGCCCTGCACCTCCCAGGCGTCGGGACGGTCGGTCTCCAGCACGCGCAGCGAGACGTTGCCGATCAGCTCGCGGTCCAGGCGGTCCTTGACCTGGCGGGCGGTGACCTTGCGGTCCTTGACGGCCGCCTTCGCGTCGGCGCCCTTGCCGGAGCCGCCGCGGCCGACCAGCGGGGAGGTGTTGGTGCCGATGGTCATGGAGATCGCGGGCTCGTCGACCGTGATCAGCGGCAGCGGAATCGGGTTCTCCGGGTCCGCGAGCGTCTCGCCGATCATGATGTCCGGGATGCCGGCGACCGCGCAGATGTCACCGGGACCGGCCTTCTCGGCGGGCTTGCGGGTGAGCGCCTCGGTCATCATCAGCTCGCTGATGCGCACGTTCTGCACGGACCCGTCGCGCTTCATCCACGCGACCGTCTGGCCCTTCTTCAGCTCGCCCTGGTGGACGCGGAGCAGCGCGATGCGGCCGAGGAAGTTGTCGGCGTCCAGGTTGGTCACGTGGGCCTGGAGCGGGGCGCCCTCCTCGTAGGTGGGGGCCGGGATGTGCTCCAGGATCGTGGAGAAGAACGGCTCCAGGGAGGTGGAGTCGGCCGGGACGGTGCCGTCCTCCGGCTTGGTCAGGGACGCGACGCCGTCCCGGCCGCAGGCGTAGACGATCGGGAACTCGATCTGCTCCTCGTCGGCGTCCAGGTCGAGGAAGAGGTCGTAGGTCTCGTTGACGACCTCGTCGATCCGGGAGTCCGGCCGGTCCGTCTTGTTGATGCACAGGATGATCGGCAGCCGCTGCTGGAGCGCCTTGCGCAGCACGAAGCGGGTCTGCGGCAGCGGACCCTCGGAGGCGTCCACCAGCAGGACGACGCCGTCCACCATCGACAGGCCGCGCTCGACCTCGCCGCCGAAGTCGGCGTGGCCGGGGGTGTCGATGATGTTGATGGTGATCGGGTCCCCGCCGTCCTTCGGGTGGTACTTCACCGCGGTGTTCTTGGCGAGGATCGTGATGCCCTTCTCACGCTCCAGGTCGTTCGAGTCCATCATGCGGTCGTCGACGGAGTCGAGCTGGTGGGCGGCGAAGGCGCCGGCCTGCTTCAGCATGCCGTCGACGATGGTGGTCTTGCCGTGGTCGACGTGGGCGACGATGGCGACGTTGCGGATGTCATGACGTGTGGTGGACACGGCCATATTGCGGCGTACTCCCGGAGTGTGAGGAATGCCCTGCGCGTACGTCTGTGTTGCGCGGGCCCTGCCGGGCTGAACATGCCACGGCCTCACCCCATGGTACGGGGCCGCCGCCGGAACGGCTTGCCGGGTACGTCGGCGCAGCTCACGGCGCCCGGCTCGCGCGGTCCGGCTCAGGCCGACGGGCCCGCCGACGGCCGCGCCCCGCGGGCGCCCCCCTTCAGGAAGCCCATGTCCTCGTACACCGGCGTCTCGAAGCCGAAGGCACCGGCGTTGGCGAGGTCCTTGCGCGCGGCGACGAGCTGGGGGCGCTGGTAGAGGGGGAGGGAGCCGGCCGCCGCCCAGATGCGGGAATCGGCCTTGCGCAGCAGCGCGCGCGACTCCTCCTCGTCCAGCGTGGCGAGGGCCTGGTCGAAGAGCTGGTCGACCTGGTCGGTGCCGACGCGGGTGTAGTTCTGCTCGACGTTCAGGGAGCCGTCGGCGGCCGGGACCGGCTTGGCGTAGATGGGGCGCGCGTCGGTGGCGGGGAAGGCGGAGGCGGGCCAGGAGTACAGGGCGAGGTCGTACTGGCCGGACACGATGTGGTCCTTGAAGTAGCTCGCGTCGGAGACCTTGGTGAGGTCGGTGCGGATGCCGACCCGCTCCAGCATGCGGGAGATGCGGTCCGCCACCGTGCGCAGCGCCCGGGATTCGGGGCCGGAGGGGACGACGAAGCGGAGCGTGAGCGATTTGCCGTCCTTGGCGAGCGGTGCCGGCGCCGAGCCCACCGGGGCGGCGGTGCCCTTCGGGGCGTAGGCGCCGGGGGCGCTCTGCGCCCTGCCCTCCCCCTCCCCGCTCCTCTCGGCGTTCTTCGCGGCGTCCCTCTCCCCCTTCTTCTCTTTCCTCTCCTTCTTCTCCTTCTCGCCCGTGCCCTTCTCGCCTTTGCCCTTCCTTTCCTTCTCGCCCTTGCCCTTCTCCCCCTTGCCCTTCTCGCCCTTGCCCTTCTCCCCCTTGCCCTTCTCGCCCTTGCCCTTCTCCCCCTTGCCCTTCTCGCCCTTGTCCTTCTTCTCCTTCTTCTCCTTGCTCTTCTCCTTCTTCTCCTTCTTCTCCTTGTCCCGGTCGCCCCCGCCGCCCTTGTCGTCCTCCCCGACGATGTACGTCCCGTCGTCACCGCCCGGCGACTCCTCCTGCGCCTCCTCCCCCTCCTCGGCCTCCTCGCCCTGCCCGCCGGCCGTCTCCTCGCCCTCCTCCACGGGCCCGCCCGGCACCCACCCGGCGTCCGCGAGCAGGGCCCGCGCCTCCTTGGTGTCCTGGCCGCCGAGCGCTCCGCTGCCGTCGGCGTAGGCGGCCTGTCCGGACAGCGCGAGGTGGCTGCCGACGGGTACGGCGGGCAGGCCGAGGGGCTTCAGGACGGTCCGGGCGAGCTCCTCGCGGTCCAGGGCGCGGGCCACGGCCCGGCGGACCCGTTCGTCGGCGAGCGGACCCTCGGCGCCGTTGAGGGCGAGCTGGGTGTGGGCGGGCTCCAGGGACTTGCGCACCTCGTAACGGCGCAGGGCCCGCTGCCGGCGTTCCCGGGCGGCACGGGCCTCGCTCCGCTCCCGGCGGGCGAGGATCTCCTCGTAGGCGGCCTCCTCGTCGGAGCCGTTGGCCACGGCCCAGGAGCGCAGCGCCCGGGCGGCCGACCGGGTGCCGCCCGGACCGGCCGCCGGCGGGGCTCCCGAGCCGTCCGCCGCCGTGTCGTCCGGGTCCGCGAAGAGGGAACCGTCCGGGCCCATCAGCGGGGCGCCGGAGCTCGCGCGGCGCGGGGGCGCGGCGGAGAGCCCGACCTCCCGGGCCGCGTCCGGGTCGATCTCGGCCAGGTCGACCTCGCCGGCCACCAGCGCGGCCGTCCGCTCCTCGCGCGGCAGCGCGCGCAGCACGATCCGCGACACCTTGGCCTGGTCGCCCCACCAGCGCGGGTTGCGGGTGAGGACCACCTCGTCCTCCTCGTGGTCGACCTCCCGGACCGCGAAGGGGCCGGCGGTGACCTCGAGCTCCCGCCGCGCGCCGTCGTTGAAGGAGTCCGGGGTGCCCATGACGTCCTTCGGGTACAGCGGGGTGAACAGCGACTTCCAGTCGGCGTAGGGGCGGCTGAAGGTGACCCGGACCTCCAGGTCGTTCCTGCCGCGCTCGACCCTCTCGATGCGCTCGTACCCCGCGTTGCGGGCGGTCCAGTAGGCGCTGTCGCGGCCGGAGAGGGCGCGCCACTGGGCGGCGAAGTCGGCGGCGCCGATCTCCCTGCCGTCGCTCCAGACGGCCTGCTGGTTGAGCCTGTAGAGGACGACCTGCTTGGGCTCGGTCTCGACGACCTTCGCCGACTCCAGGTAGTCGGGGTTGCGCACCGGGCGGCCGGTGGCGTCCATCCGGTACATCGAGGGCAGCACGGCCTGGGTGACGCGGGTGGTGGTCGCGTCGGCGTCGGCCTGGAAGGTGTTCAGGGTGTCGGGGACGGAGTCCACGGCCCAGCGCAGGGTGCCGCCGTCGGCGACGCGGGAGCGGGCGGCGGGGGCGAGGTCCTGTGCGGCCGCCGGCCGGCCGGCCGCGTCGTCCTCGGAGGTGCAGGCCGCCAGGGCGGACACCGCGAGCACGCCCGCGGTGAGGAAGGCGACCGAGCGCGTGACCGCGCGCGGTCCGGCGCCGACGTGGGACATCTGTGCTACCTCCGGAAGGCCACGGGAGCTACGATCCCTTTTAGCCATATATAGGGCAATATGGTGCTCATTAGATGTATGCGGCCACTGAAGAGGAAAGGGTTCTGCGACGCGGAGCGACACGTCGGCCACCGGCGGCAAGGTCACCCGTCCGGCGCAGCGCTCCCGGGCGTGCGCCCCCCGCGCCCCGGCCGGCCGGCGCACGTCCCTTCCCAGGGCGCGGTGTGACGCGCGACACTCGCAGGCGCGTGAACGTTGCCGTCCTGGGTCCCGAAGGACCCGCGGAAGTGAGGACAGGTCATGTCCGTTTACGACGAACTCACGTCGGTCCAGCGCTGCCTCGACGACCTGTCCCGGTCCGTCGGCCGCCTGGAACAGCAGCTCGGCAGCGGCGGCCTGGAGATCCGCCGGGTCCGCACCGACGCCGACCACCTGCGCGAGAGCGTCGCGCTGCTGCGGCAGGCGGCGAGCGCGGCCCCGCGGACGCGGCCCGACCTCGTCACCATCTCCGACACGCCCTACGACCTCTCGCTGTGGACGGACTCGGACGACGAGGGCCTCGGCGCCCGCGACCGCCGCGCCCCCTGAACCCTCGAGTAAGGGGAGTCACCTTGGCCACCGGTACGGAACCACCCCCCGCCGCGGCGCCCCGCCCCCGCGGCGGCGTCCACACCCCGACGCGCGCCGCCATCGCCGCCCGGCACCTGCGGACCGACCGCTGGTGGCTGGCCCCGGCCGCCACCGCCGCCGGGCTGCTGGCCTTCGTCGCCTACTCGACGTGGCGGGCCTTCGCGAACGCGGACTACTACGCGGCGCCGTACGTCTCGCCGTTCTACTCCCCGTGCCTGGCGGAGAACTGCGTGCCGATGCGCTCCGGCCCGAACTGGGAGCTCCTCGGCCCCTGGTGGGGCCTCTCACCCGCGATCATCATCCTGGTCTTCCCGCTCGGCTTCCGCCTGACCTGCTACTACTACCGCAAGGCGTACTACCGGGGCTTCTGGGCGTCCCCGCCGGCCTGCGCGGTCGCCGAGCCGCACAGGAAGTACACCGGCGAGACCCGCTTCCCGCTGATCCTGCAGAACCTCCACCGGTACTTCTTCTACGCCGCCCTCCTGGTCGCGCTGATCCTCACCTACGACACCGTGCTCGCCTTCCGCGACGAGCACTACGCGTGGGGCCACATGGGGCTCGGCACCCTGGTGTTCCTCGTCAACATCGCGCTGATCTGGGCGTACACCCTGTCCTGCCACTCCTGCCGGCACATCGTCGGCGGCAAGCTCAAGCACTTCTCCAAGCACCCCGTGCGCTACCGCATGTGGCGGCTGGCGGGGAGGCTCAACGCCCGGCACATGCAGCTGGCCTGGGCGTCCCTGGTGAGCGTGGCGCTCGCCGACTTCTACGTGTACCTCGTCGCGTCCGGCGTCCTCGACGACCCGCGCTTCTTCTGACGAACCCCGATGAGTGAGGTCCTGTGATGTCCGTGGTCGACCGGCAGGAGTGGGACGTCGTCGTGGTGGGCGCGGGCGGCGCCGGGCTGCGCGCCGCGATCGAGGCGCGCGAGCGGGGCGCCCGTACGGCGGTGGTCTGCAAGTCGCTGTTCGGCAAGGCGCACACGGTGATGGCCGAGGGCGGCATCGCGGCGGCGATGGGCAACGTCAACGCCGGGGACAACTGGCAGGTCCACTTCCGCGACACCCTGCGCGGCGGCAAGTTCCTCAACCAGTGGCGGATGGCGGAGCTGCACGCACGGGAGGCGCCGGAGCGGGTCTGGGAGCTGGAGACCTGGGGCGCGCTGTTCGACCGCACGGAGGACGGCCGGATCTCGCAGCGCAACTTCGGCGGCCACGAGTACCCGCGCCTGGCGCACGTCGGCGACCGCACGGGCCTGGAGCTGATCCGCACCCTGCAGCAGAAGGTGGTGGCGCTCCAGCAGGAGGACCACCGCAGGACCGGCGACTACGAGTCCCGGCTGAAGGTCTTCCAGGAGTGCACGGTCACCCGGGTCCTGAAGGACGGCGGCCGCGTCTCGGGCGTCTTCGCCTACGAGCGCGAGACCGGCCGCTTCTTCGTGCTGGAGGCGCCCTCGGTGGTGATCGCCACCGGCGGCATCGGCAAGTCCTTCAAGGTCACGTCGAACTCGTGGGAGTACACCGGCGACGGCCACGCGCTGGCGCTGCTGGCGGGGGCGCCCCTGCTGAACATGGAGTTCGTGCAGTTCCACCCGACGGGCATGGTCTGGCCGCCGTCCGTGAAGGGCATCCTCGTCACCGAGTCGGTGCGCGGCGACGGCGGGGTGCTGCGCAACAGCGACGGCAAGCGGTTCATGTTCGACTACGTCCCCGACGTCTTCAAGGACAAATACGCCGAGACGGAGGACGAGGCCGACCGCTGGTACGACGACCCGGACCGCAACAGGCGCCCGCCCGAGCTGCTGCCCCGCGACGAGGTGGCACGGGCCATCAACACCGAGGTGAAGGAGGGCCGGGGCTCCCCGCACGGCGGTGTCTTCCTCGACGTGTCGACCCGGATGCCCGCCGAGGTGATCAAACGCCGGCTGCCCTCCATGTACCACCAGTTCAAGGAGCTGGCCGACGTCGACATCACGGCGGAGGCGATGGAGGTCGGGCCCACCTGCCACTACGTGATGGGCGGTGTCGCCGTCGACTCCGACACGGCCGCCGCGCGCGGGGTGCCGGGGCTGTACGCGGCCGGTGAGGTCGCCGGCGGCATGCACGGCTCCAACCGGCTCGGCGGGAACTCGCTGTCCGACCTGCTGGTGTTCGGGCGGCGGGCGGGCCGGTACGCCGCCGAGTACGCGGCGGGCCTGGCCGGGGCCCGCCCCCGGGTGGACGACGGGCAGGTGAGCGGCGCCGCCGCCGAGGCGCTGCGGCCCTTCTCCGCCGAGGCGCAGACCGAGGAGCCGGCCGGCGGCCCACCGGAGAACCCGTACACCCTCCACCAGGAACTCCAGCAGACGATGAACGACCTGGTCGGCATCATCCGCCGGGAGGCGGAGGTGAAGCAGGCCCTGGAGAAGCTGGCCGAGCTGCGCGGCCGGGCGCGCCGGGTCGGCGTCGAGGGGCACCGGCAGTTCAACCCCGGCTGGCACCTCGCCCTGGACCTGCGGAACATGCTGCTGGTCAGCGAGTGCGTGGCGCGAGCCGCGCTGGAGCGCACGGAGTCGCGCGGCGGGCACACCCGCGAGGACTTCCCGTCGATGGACCGCAAGTGGCGCCGGATCAACCTGCTGTGCCGGCTCGCCGGCCCGGCGGACGGGGGCACGGCGGTGGGACCGGCCGGCGACCTGCCGGTGCCCGACCCCGCCCGCGGCCACATCCGCCTCACCCGCGAGACCACCGAACCCGTCCGCCCCGACCTGCTCGCCCTCTTCGAGAAGGAGGAGCTGGTCAAGTACCTGGCCGAAGAGGAGCTGATCGAATGAGCGGCTACGAGGCCCGCTTCAAGGTGTGGCGGGGAGACGCCGGGGGCGGCGGCCTGGAGGACTTCACGGTCGAGGTGAACGACGGCGAGGTGGTCCTCGACATCGTCCACCGGATCCAGGCCACCCGGGCCCCCGACCTCGCCGTGCGCTGGAACTGCAAGGCGGGCAAGTGCGGCTCGTGCTCGGCGGAGATCAACGGACGGCCGCGCCTGATGTGCATGACCCGCATGTCCGTCTTCGCCCGGGACGAGACGGTCACCCTCACCCCGCTGCGCGCCTTCCCCGTGATCCGCGACCTGGTGACGGACGTCGGCTACAACTACGCCAAGGCCCGGCAGGTCCCGGCGTTCGTCCCGCCGGCCGGGCTCGGGCCGGGTGAGTACCGCATGCGGCAGGAGGACGTGGACCGCCCGCAGGAGTTCCGCAAGTGCATCGAGTGCTTCCTGTGCCAGGACACCTGCCACGTCGTCCGCGACCACGAGGAGAACAAGCGGGCGTTCGCCGGTCCCCGCTTCCTGATGCGCGTCGCCGAGCTGGACATGCACCCCCTGGACGCGGCGGACGAGGCGGGCCTGGACCGCAGGAGCACCGCCCAGGACGAGCACGGCCTCGGCTACTGCAACATCACCAAGTGCTGCACCGAGGTCTGCCCCGAGGGCATCAAGATCACCGACAATGCGCTGATCCCGCTGAAGGAGCGGGCCGTCGACCGCAAGTACGACCCGCTGGTGTGGCTGGGATCGAGGATCAGGCGGCGGTCCTAGCCCCTGGTCCGGGCGTCCCGGCGTCCGGGGCGCGCGGCCCTCACCGCACCCAGCCCTCCCGGTACGCCCGCCGGTCCGCCTCCGTCGCCGCGAAGTCGGTGTACAGGGCCACGCCGAAGCGGGCGCGGCCGGCGGCCGTGCGGGACAGGCCGGGGCGGACGCCGCGGACGGCGGCCGGGGCGGTCCCGGCGCGGGCCCAGTGGCCGAAGCGGTTCTCGTGGAAGAAGGGCGGGCCCGTCAGCAGGTCGGTGGCGGGCGGGGTGGCCTCCGCCCCTTCCCCGTCCGGCTCCGCACGCTCCATCGGCCCGCCCCTCATGTGCCGGCCACCCGGCGCCCCGGTCGCGGAGCCGCACTCCAGCTCATACGCTCCGGAATGTGACGCCATCCTTGATACGGGGCCGGCCGCGTGGCGCCGCAGCGCACATATCCGTGCGGGTGGCGCACGCCGTGCTGGGCGGTGCGACCGGACTGGTGTGGCTGGTGTTGCCGGGGATGACGGCCCGGACCGACGTTCCGGTTGCGCTCACCGGTGACCTCCCGGCGGCGAGCGCCGCACCGGCCGCCGCGGCGGGCGCGCCGGCCGGTGCGCGGGACGACGCCCCCACCGCCGACCTCGCCCTCCCCCTCCTCGCGGCGAGCGCCGCGGCGGCGCTGGCGGGCTACGGCTACGTACGGCGCACCCGCCGCGCCCGGACCAGGACCACCCCCGGCGGCACGCCCGTCCCCCCGCCCCAGCCGCCGGTCGCCGAGCTCGACGCCCGCGCCCGGGCGGCGCTGGTCGAGGCCGACGACTGCGTCCGCACCAGCCGTGAGGAACTGGACTTCGCCGAAGGGCTCCTCGGGCCGGCGGCGCAGCCCTTCGCGGCGGCCCTGCGGGCTGCGCGGACCGAACTGTCGGCGGCCTTCCGGATGCGGCAGCGCTACGACGACGGCGTCCCGGAGGAGGCCACGGCCCGGCGGCACGCCCTGGCGGGCATGACCGGGCGGTGTCTGGAGGCGGGGCGGCGGCTGGACGCGGCGGCCGCCGGTCTCGACCGGGCGCGCGGCCTGGAGCGCGACCCCGCGAAGGCGCTGAGGGAGGCGGAGTCCCGGTTCCGGGAGCTGACCTCCCGTACGTCGGCCGCGACCGCCGCGCTCGCAGAGCTCGCCCGGCGGTACCCGCCGTCCGCCGCCGCCCCGGTCGCCCGGTACCCCGAAGGGGCCGAGGACCGGCTGGTCTTCGCCACCGCCCGGCTCAACCTCGCCCGTCAGGCCGCCGACACGGGCGACCTGCCCCGGGCGGCCGGGCACCTGCGGGCCGCCGAGGGCGCCGTGGCCCAGGCCGGCGTGCTGGTGGGCGCCGTCGAGCGGTTCGCGGCGGACCTGGCGGCGGCGGCACGGCTGGTGCCGGCCGCGCTGACCGGGGCGGAGGCGGAGCTGGCGGCCCTGCGGGCCGAGGAGGAGGCACCCTTCGGACAGCCGCGGGCACGGCTGGGGGAGGCCGACGGCGCCCTGGCCGCCGTACGGGAGGAGGTGACGGGCGGGCCGTACGACCCGCTCGACGCGCTGCGGCGGATCGTGCGGGCCGTCGCGGTGCCGGGAGCCGGGCGCGAGGGGGTGCTGTCCGCCGCCGCGCTGCTGTGCGCCCGCGCCACCACCGCCGCCACCGCCGCCTTCCTCGTCACGCACCGGGGCGCGGTGGGCGCCGAGGCCCGCACCCGGCTCGCGGAGGCCGAGCGGCTCCTGGCCGCGCGCCCGGCGGAGCCGCAGGCCGCCGACGCGCTGGCCCGCCGGGCGCGGGAGCTCGCCGTCCGGGACGTGCAGCGGTCCGCCGAAGGCCGCGGGCCGTCCGCCGCCGGGGACGTGAGCTGGGCGGACGGGGCCGTCCTCGCCGGCATCCTGCTGGGCGGTGACCCGGACGGCGGCCCGCCCGCGAGCTTCGGCGGACCGCGCACGAGGGCGCGGAGGACGCTCCGGGGGGAGTGACGCCGCCGGCGCCCCCGCGCCGGGCCCTGGTCAGAACAGGCTCAGCAACGCCTCCGTCGGGTCCGCCGGGCCGTCGTCCTCGCCCGGCAGGGGCAGTTCGAACCAGACGGTCTTGCCGCGCGGGGTGCGCCGGGAGCCCCAGGCGGCGCTGAGCAGGCCGACGAGTTGCAGGCCCCGGCCGCCCTCGTCGGTGTCGCGGGCGCGGCGGCGGCGCGGCTGGACCAGGCCGGAGTCCCAGACCTCGCACACCAGCGTGCGGTCCAGGAGCAGCCGCAGCCTGATCTCCCCCTCGCCGTAGCGCAGCGCGTTGGTGACCAGCTCGCTGACGAGCAACTCGGTGGTGTCCACCAGGGGTTCCAGGTCCCAGGCGAGCAGCCGCTCGCGCGTGTGCTCGCGGGCCCGGCCCACGCTGCGCGGCTCGCGCGGCAGGGTCCAGTCGCCGACGTTCCCGGCGGGCAGGCCCTGCACGCGGGCCATGAGCAGGGCGATGTCGTCCTCGCCGTGGTGGGTGCCGAGGGTGTCGAGGACGCGGTCGCAGACGTCCTCCAGGGGGCGGGCGGGGTCGGTGAGGGCGCCGACGAAGGCCTGGAGGCCCTCGTCCAGGGGGTGGTCGCGGGATTCGACCAGGCCGTCCGTGTAGAGGGCCAGGAGCGAGCCCTCGGGGAGTTCGACCTCCACCTCCTCGAAGGGTTCCCCGCCGACGCCGAGCGGCATGCCGGGCGGCACGTCGAGCATGAGGGCCCGTTCGCCGGGTTCGACCAGGACGGGCGGCAGGTGGCCGGCGTTGGCGAAGGTGCAGCGCCGGGTGACGGCGTCGTAGACGGCGTAGACGCAGGTCGCCAGGTACACCTCGGACAGGTCGGCCTCGCGGGGGCGGCGGGCGGCGCGGGTGGCCTGCCGGACGCCTCCCCCGAAGGCCTGGGCGGGGCCGCCGGGGGCGCCGAGCCCGCGGGCGATCTCGTCCAACTGGGCGAGGACTTCCGCCGGTTCGAGGTCGAGTTGGGCCAGGGTGCGCACCGCCGTGCGCAGTTCGCCCATCGCGACGGCGGCGCGCAGGCCGCGGCCCATGACGTCACCGACGACCAGCGCGGTGCGGTGGCCGGGCAGTTCGATGACGTCGAACCAGTCGCCGCCGACCTCGCTGGGCCGCCCGGTGGCCGCGTTGCCGGGCAGGTAGCGGCAGGCGATGTCCAGGCCGGAGGCCTCCGGGTCGCCGGGCGGGAGCAGGGACCGCTGGAGTATCAGGGCGCGTTCGTGCTCGCGCCGGTACAGGCGGGCGTTGTCGATGCAGACGGCGGCCCGCGCGGCCAGTTCCACGGCGAGCTCGCGGTCGCGGTCGCCGAACGGCTCGCTGCCCTTGGTCCGGGCGAACTGCGCGAGCCCCACGACCGTGTCGTGCGCGACCATCGGTACGGCGAGCGTGGACTGCACCAGGCCGCCGTCCTCGGCGGGGACCGACCGCGGGCGGGCGGTGCGCAGGGCGTCGGCGCAGGGCGAGTTGAAGGGGAAGTGGTGGACGGCACCGACCGGGACCCGCTGGCCGGAGCCGAGGAAGGGGACGTCGGAGACGGCGCTGGCGAAGGCGACGCGGCGCAGCTCGGCGCTGCCGTCGGCCAGTCCCGGCGGGGTCTCGTCACCGGCCAGCAGGCCCTGGTACAGGTCGACGGTGGCCAGGTCGCAGAAGCCGGGGACGACGACGTCGAGGAGTTCGCGGGCGGTGGTCTCCAGGTCCAGGGAGTTGCCGATGCGGGCGCCCGCCTCGTTGAGGAGGGCGAGGTTGCGCCGGGCGGCGGCGGCCTCGCGGGCGGCGGCGCGGCGGGCGGTGATGTCGGTGCCGAGCCAGGCGATGCCGATGGGGCGGCCGGTGCCGCTGTGGACGCGGTAGAGGTTGACGGACCAGTTGCGGCGCTCGTCGGAGCCCGGGACGTAACCGGTGACGTGCATGTCCGTGACGGAGTCGCCGCTCTCCAGCACCCGGCGCAGGGTCGCTGCGACGCGCTCGGCCTCGCCGCGCGGCAGGTAGTCGTGGACGCCCTTGCCGCGGTGGTCGTCGGGGGTGCCGCCGAAGACGGACGCGAAGCGCTGGTTGGCGCGGCGGATCCGCAGGTCGGTGTCGATCAGCAGGAAACCGAAGGGGGACTGCCCGAATATGGCCTGCGAGGCGGCGAGGTCGGTCTCGATGGTGCGCAGGTTGCGCACGTCGACGACGATGCACACGGCGGCCCTCTCGCCGTCCTCGGTGCGCGTCGGCATGACGTAGACCTCGGCCAGTCCGCGCCCGCCGCACGTCCCGTCGGCGTCGTCGGGCAGCCGGAAGGGGACCACTCCGGTCCACTCGCGCCCGTCGAGGATCTCGGCCATCTTGCGCTGGCCCCGCTCGCGCAGGTCGGGGTCGACGAAGAGCTCGATGGGGTCCGTGCCGACGGCGCGCCCGGCGGGGATGCCGAAGAGCTGCTCCGCGCGCAGGCTCCACTGGTCGACGAGCCCGTCGGGGCCGATGGAGAAGGACGCGACCTTGATGTAGTCGTAGAGGGAGCCGGGCGGGCTGCTCTGCCACATCGCGTCCCCGGGCGGCAGCGCGCCGGCCTGTCGCCCGTCCGCGACCACCGCCCTCGCGCCGTCCGACGGGCGGACCGCCGGGTCGTCGGAGCTCGTGGCCCTCGCTGGTATCTCGCTCACGCGAACCGTCCCCTCCAGCTCACCGCGTCCGGCACCGGTCACCGGGGGCGGCTGCCCGCAGTATCCAGCACTACGGTGCCGCACGACACGGTGTTCACGATCACAGCACGATCCCGATGCTTTGTGGACCGGACCGTGACAACACTCCCAGTCTTCTAACCAGCGGACACGCCCTCGAATCACGCCTTTCGGCCTCGGGTGCCGGCGCCCGCCCCGCCCCGCCCGTCATCCGGGCACGGCGAGCTCGAACCAGACCGTCTTGCCCGCCTCGTCGGGCCGGGTGCCCCAGCGGCGGCTGGAGGAGGCCACCATCTGCAGGCCGCGTCCGCCCTCGTCCTCGGGGCGGGCGAACCGTTCGTGGGGCATGACGGGGAGCGAGTCGGACACCTCGACGCGCAGGACGCCGTCCAGGGCGGAGGGCGCGACGAGGCGGAGGCCGATGGGGCCGGTGGCGTACCGCAGGGCGTTGGTGACGAGCTCGCTGACCAGCAGGACGGTGAGGTCGCCCACGCTGTCGAGGCCCCAGCCGCGCAGCCGGCCGCGGACGAGGGACCGGGCGGCCCGGACGGTGTCCGGTTCCGCGGGAAAGGACCACTCGACGCAGTCGCCGTCGATGTCGGTCACGCCGATCACTTCCCCGGCCAGCCAACCCACCGATGCCCTGTTTCATGGGGGGTCAATGACCACATACCCGACATCGCACCACCGGTATCGCCCGGGACCGGACGAAGGCGCACGGGGGTGCGCACGGCGTACGGGGGCGCTCACGCCGGAGGGCGGGAAAGCCGCGCACCCCCATCGCGCCTCAGCCGCCGGGGGCCGCCTCCGGTCCGGGGTGCGCGAGGACCCGGCGGACGGCCGGCACGGGGTGTCGGGCGCGGTGGTGCTGTCGCACGAGGAGAGCACCGGGCGAACCGTCCGGTTCGACTGTCGCGACGTGCCGGTGGCAGAGCCGGTACGGGACTGGCTGGTCCGGCGGCCGGCCGAGCGCGCGGGGGCCCGCAGCGGAGCGAAACGCGCGAAGTCCTTCCGCGCGGCTACCAGGTCGTACGGGACTTCGCTCAGTCCCTCACGGGTGCGAACCGTCACCGAAGCGTCCGTCGGACATCACGGCCGGGCACATCCGGACCTCCGCGTCCCGGTACGGGGATCCACAGACCCGTCGGACCTGCGTGACCCCTCTGCGAACCGTACCGCGCGGATGAACCGGAGGCGGGCAGCACCCCGGCCGAACCTCGACCTGGAGCCGCATGCCGCCCGCGAGGGCGATGGGCCGGCCCGAGTCACCGGCTCGCCCGCGCGCCGCCGGCCTCCCCGCAGGTGAACACAAGCACCGCGAGCAGCTCGGATCCGGACAAGAGTCCGTCCAGTGGGAGGACCCGGCTCGACACCGCGTCACCACAATTCGCCGCCGGTCTTGAGGTCGTCGAAGAGCAGTTGATCGACCGGTGGCACCAACGGGCGGTCCGCGTAGGAGAACCAGGCCATCTCCTCGATCTCACTGCTCACCTCCAACCTCCCCTGGTAGTCCGCGGTGTAGCAGCTCATACGCACCACGGCACCGCCCGGCAGATCAGGCACCTCGGCCTCGTACGTGCCCACGTGCAGCGCGCTGTCCGGGTCGAGGAGCACGGTCAGCTCCTCCCTGATCTCACGGAGCAGGGTCTCCAGGTCGCTCTCCGAGCCCTCCCGCTTACCGCCGGGGATGTAGAAGACGTCCTTTCCCCGGGGCCTGGCACAGAGGATCCTGCCGTTCTCCACGCGCACCCACGCCACTGTGTCGATCAGGATCGTCATCAATCCGCCTTCGCACTCCGAGCCCCGCGTCAGGCAGGACCTTGACGAGACCGGCACCGGCTCGCCGGACCAGTATCAGCCCTCCAGGATCGCGATCGCCTCGGCCAGCCACCGCTTCTCCTCGGCACCGGTCGCGCGGGCGATGCGCAGCATGCCCTGCCGGAAGAGATCCGGCGCCTCCTCGGCCCGCACCGGCTCGCCGTCGCGGTAGAAGAAGCTCGCCGGAGTGTCGAGAAAGGCCTGCCGGCGGCGGAGGACCGCGACCTGCTCCGCCCGGTCGGGGAGGTGCCGCAGGAACGAGAGCAGCGTGAAGAAGCGCTGCCCATCGGTGATTTCGACTTCCTTGGGGTGCCGGAGCCGGGCCTGCAGGTCAACGCGGCCCGCCTCGGTGAGGGAGAGGATCCGCCGGGGTGCCGCACCGCTTCCGGGCTCGGTGCGCTGCTCGATCAGGCCCGCCTTCACCAGCCGGGTGATGGCCGGGTAGAGCGCACCGTCACTGACCGGGCGAATGTGGCCGCTGAGGCCCTGGATGCGGGCCTTCAGCTCGTATCCGTGCAAGGGCTCTTCGTAGAGGAAGCCCAGAATCGACAGCTCCAGCACGCGACCGAACCCCTTCCTGCGCCTATCCGGACGCTTGCCCGCCCCGCGCAGTCATGCTACCTCTTTTCGCCATACCTCGATCAGAGGTACAGCGAAAAGAGGGGGTGCAGTCGTGCGGACAGCAGAACACCGGCGCACGCTGGTGTCGCTTGCGTATCCGGTCTACTTCGAACTGCTCGCGGGCGTGACAGCCGGGATCATCAACATGGTCTGGGTGGCAAGGCTCGGCGGGGAGGCCGTCGCCGCGGTGGCCGTCGCCACCAACCTGGAGAATCTGCTGCTCGGCGTCATCCTCGTCGCCGGCTCGGGCACGACCGTGCTGGTCGCGCGGGCCAGAGGCGCGGAGGATCCGGCAGCGACGCGCTCCGCGGTGCGCGGCGGCTGGACACTGTGGGCGATCGTCACGCCCGTCGTCGCCATGGGCGGGTTCCTGTGCCGCGAGCCACTCGCCCGACTCGTGCTCGGGGGCGGCGAAGACAGCTCACTCCCCCTCGCCACCGACTACTTCTCGATCGCGCTGCCGGGAATCGCGGTGTTCTTCGCGACCAACGTCATCGACGGCATCCTCAAGGGCGCGGGCGACACCCGAACCCCGATGAGACTCGCCATGCTCGCCAACGGACTGATCCTCGCACTGGATCCCCTGCTCATCCTCGGGTTCGACCTCGGGGTCCGCGGGGTTGCGATCGCCACGGTGCTGGGCCGGACGGCTGCGCTCGCCTGCGGATTCGTCGCGCTGCGCCGCAACGCCGTCCTACGACAGGCAGCCAGGGCGCCCCTGAACCGGACGGGGTCACTCGGTTCCGATGCCCGTAGGGTCGCTGCAACGGGGTTGCCCATGTCAGCCGATTTCGTCGTGCGGATGACGGGCACGCTCGCCCTGGTGGCCCTCGTCGCCCGGATCGGTGTCACCGAAGTCGCCGCCCATGGAATCGCAACCAAGGCCCTGTACGTCGTGACCATGGCCTTCTACTCGGTACGTCAAGCCGCCGCCATCCGCACCGCCCATCTGCTCGGCGCCGGACATGACGAGCGACGGGCCATCGGGCGGCAGGCGCTGACCATCGCCGGGGCGCTGGGGCTCGCGGCCGCGCTGACGCTGCTCGCTGCCGGGCCATGGATCATGCGGGCGTTCGGCAGTGAAGGCGCGGTGGCCGAGGCCGGCACGCTCTACCTGCGGTGCTTGGGGCCGTACCTGGTGTTGCTCGCCTGTTTCATCGCGCTGGGCGGGGTGTTCGAAGGCAGCGGCGGCAGTCCCGCCCTCGCGCGGATCACCACGTGCGGGGTGCTGCTTCAACTGGCCCTCGCGTACGGCCTGTCAGGGTCAGGGCTGCCCGGCATCTGCGTGGCCATGGCGGTATCCATGGCCCTGCAGTGCGCGGCCGTTGCCGGGATGTACCGGCGCACGGCGCTCCCGGTGACCACCGGCCGCGGCAGCGGTCGACCGAAGATCTCCGCCGCCGCGTCCGACGACTCCGCACCCGGCAACCCACTTGCCCAATGAACGCCGGGCGGCTCCCGGCGGCCGGCCGGCTCGGCCGGTGCGCTGCGGCGCGCGGCGAGGAGACGTCCGCCGTCGAACAGGGCGGCGCCCACCACGATCCGTACCGTCACGCGCCGGAGGACACGGGAGGGCGAGAGGGGCGGGGAGGGCGGTACGGGCGCCCTCGTGGGCCGGCGTCGGCCGGTCGGCGCCCCGGCCCCGCGCGCCCCGCGCACGCGGCGTGCCGGTCGCACGCGCCGTTCAGTCGCCCGCGCCGGTGCCGCTCTGGCCGATCCGCTCGACCCAGTAGAGCTGCTGGTGACCGCGGCCGTCCAGGCTGTCGGCGATCCGCTGGGCCTCGGCCCGGGTCGCGTACCGGCCCACGCGGTAGCGGTTGCCGTTGTCGTCCTGCCGGATGACAAGCCAGGGCAGAGTGACCTTGCTGTCGTTCATCGCGCCCCTCCCCTTCTCGCCCGCGGCCCGCGCCGGACCCCGCCCACCGAAGAAACCCCGATCCGCATATGCCCGAGCCTACGCCTTACCTTTACGCACCGGATACGGGTTTTCACGAAGAGGCACGCAACCAGCCACGAGGCGGGGGGCGCAAAGCACTGGACGCGCCGCCTTCACAGCCGGACGCCTGCGGTCGGGCCACGCCGGAGGGCCGGGGAAGACCTGCGAGAACGACCGGATTCCAGCGCCGCGGGAACGGCCGGTGCCCGCCGGAACCACCGGCGGGCACGCGAGAGGGGCGTGAGGGGCGCACGGGAGGCGTGCGCCGGTCGCGCGGAACCGGGGCCGCCGGCGTCCGCAAGGGACGGCGGCCACCGCGTCCTACTTCACGGGCAGGTGGTACGCCACCCGGTACCGGTCCGCCGGGATCACCACGTCGGCCGTCTCCACCGGGCGGCCCGAGGCGTAGAACGTGCGGTGGACGACGAGGACGACGTGACCGGGGACCCCGCCCAGGGCGAGCAGTTCCTCGGCGAGGCCGGGGCGGGCGCCGACCTCCTCGGTGACGTTGTCGACGACGACGCCGATGGCGGCCATGCGCTCGACCACGCCCATGCCGCCGAGCGGCCCCTCCTCGGGCAGCATCACGGGCGTGCGCCCCGTCAGGGCCAGCGGCTCCCAGGAGGTGGAGAGCATCACCGCCTCGCCGCCCTCGCGGAAGACGTACTTCGTGCACATCACGCGGTCGCCGGGCTCGATGCCCAGCCGCTCGGCCACGGCGGCGCTCGCCTCGGTCTGCTCGCTGCGCGACTCCCAGGTGCCGCGCACCCCGGTGTCGGCCTGCTCCTGGCGGAAGGGCGTGGCCCCGTCGGCCGGGCGGTACCCGGAGCGGGCGACGCGCCGGGGCACGGGCCGCTCGCGCACGTACGTCCCCGAGCCGGAGCGGCCCTCGACCAGGCCCTCGGCCATGAGCACCTTGCGCGCCTCCAGGGCGACGGTGTCCGAGACGCCGTACTCCTCGCGGATGCGGGCCTGGGACGGGAGGCGGGTGTGCGGCGGCAGCAGACCGTCGACGATCTTCTTGCGGAGATCACCCGCGACGCGCAGGTACGCCGGCTGCTCACCGAATGTCACTGGCCGCTCCCATCAGTTGTACAGACAGCAACAGCGTGGCAATTCCAGGTTGCGCCGGGCAAGTAAAGGCCAAAGATTCACCCGAAGTGATGAAATGCCCTGGCCCAAGGCTTTGCGCAGGCACTTCCTCCCCCACGGCGGCGTCCCTGATACCTCCCTGCCGCCGGGCCCCCTCCGCGCCGCCGTCGCCCTCCCCTCCGGCGCACACGGCTCGTCCCCGCGGCGGGCGGTCCGGGTCACCGGTCCACAGCCGTGCCGCGAGGACGGGGGGCACCGGGCGGACGTCGGAACCGCAGTGCCCAGGCGTCGATGCGACCGGTGTCCCGGGTCGCGTCGTCACCGGCCCTGAGCTTCCACGTCCCGTTCACGGCCTCGGCGGAGGCGTCGACGGCGTGTGGCCGCCCGTCGGTGCACCGGTGGGCGAGCGCGTTGCGCGCGTCCAGGACGGACTCCCCGTACCAGGGGGTGACGTCCCGTTCGAGGAGCCGACGCCGGGTCTCCTGCCATTCGGCCCGGCCGGTGATGTCCCCCCGCTTGGCGGGCCGTTCGTGCTCCATGGACAGGCCCGGGCCGTGGTGGTGCGGGTCGTTCCGGGTCTCGCCGTCGACGCAGCACATGTGGGCGCCGAGGGCCAGGCCGTGCGGGAGCGGTCCGACGGGTGGCGCGCCGGTGCGCAGGGCGACGAGACGGCAGGCGCGGCCGTCCTCGTCCCAGTGCTCGTCGTGCAGCGCGCGCCGCACCCGGCGCTCCTCCGCGTCGGCCGACGCGAGCAGCGGGCACGGGGTCCGGTTGTCGACGGCGAGGCCGTCGGCCGACTCCCGCAGGGTGTACGCCTCGAAGACCAGGTGCGGATGGGGGCGGGGCGGCAGGCCGCGCGTGTGGACGGCGACCAGCCGGCCGACGGAGGTGTCGTACACGTGGAAGGTGCGCCTGCCGGGGTCGGGCGAGGTCTCCCCGCGGCGGAACGGCACGTACACGGGCCCTCACCCGCCCCGGCGGACGCGGCGGGCCGTCGCCACGCGGGTCCACGGGCACGACGAGCGCGAAGCCCGGGTCGCCGCCCGGTGGGAAAGCCCGGTGCAGCCCTCGTTCGCGTCGGGGGGCCGAACCGGTCATGGGCAGTGGTCGGGGCGGACGGGTCGCACGAGGCCGAGGTCGTAGGCGAGGATGGTCGCCTGCACCCGGTCGCGCAGTCCCAGCTTGCGCAGCAGCGCGTTCACGTGGGTCTTCACCGTGCCCACGGCGATGCCGAGTCGCTCGGCGACCTCCCTGTTGGTGAGCCCGGTTGCGATCAGGGTCAGGACGTCGCGTTCGCGGCCGGTCAGGCTGTTCAGCTCGCGCATGGCGTCCGCGGCTCCGGGGCCGATGCCGGTGGCGGGTGCGGCCGTGGCGGCGTAGTGGCCGATGAGCCGGCGGGTCGCGGTCGGGGAGAGCACGCCTTCGCCCGCGGCCACCACCCTGATGGCTTGCAGCAGTTCGGAGGGGTGTACGTCCTTGAGCAGGAAGCCGGAGGCGCCGGAGCGCAGTGCGTCGAACACGTAGCCGTCGAGATCGAACGTGGTCAGCATCAGGACCCTGGGCGCGTCCTGGCGACCGGTGATGGTCCGGGTGGCGGAGAGACCGTCCAGTTCGGGCATGCGCACGTCCATGACGACCACGTCGGGTGCCAGTTCCTCGGCCAGCCGCACTGCGGTCGCCCCGTCGGGGGACTCCCCGACGACGGTCATGTCCTCCTCTTCGTCGATCACGGCGGCGAAGCCCGCCCGTACGACGCCCTGGGCATCGGCGACCAGCACTCTGATGCTCACGGGTTCCTCCGCTCCCGCCCGCCCTGTTCGCGGGTGGCCGGTGATGTGTTCGCGGTGGCCCGGGGCGTCCTGGTCCGCGCGAAGGGCACGGTCGGGCCGGCCGGTCCGGTGGCCGGGTGGCGACCGTGCCGCCGAGGGCCGGGACCGGGGCGGTGAAGGCGTCTCGTTCGGCCGCCATCGTGAACAGGGCGGGAGCGGTGCCCGCGGCCCGGGCACCGCCATCGCCCCGGCGGGAAGCGGTCCGGCTCCCCCGGCACAGGCGACGGCGATGACGACGAGCGCGGTCGCCGGCCGGTCCCTCTCCCGGTGCCCTGCGCGGCGTGCGCCGAGCCGGCGGGGTGGAGCGGGACGGGCCGCGGCCGGGCGGGCCGGCGCACCGCCCCGCGCTTTTCGATCAGAAGATGCGCAGACGGCTCAGCAGCTTGGCGGAGCCGTCGACATCCCGCTTGGTCGCCCACTTGGGCATGGTGTGGACCTCCCCGCCCAGAACCATGCGGATGCTGTTGTTGCCGGACGAGACCTTGACGGCGTTGGGGAGGTGGACGTCCTGGACACCCGCGTTGGCGAAGCAGACGACCTGGCTGCCGTGGTTGTACCAGACCTTCACGAAATCGGTTCGGTCCCCGCAGTCGGTCCTGTTCATCGCGGCGGCGGGACTCGCGGGCACAAGGGCCGCCAGCGCCCCGGCGGTGACCACGGCGAGCGACATGCGCAGACTGACACGCTTCACGGCGAAGCTCCTTCACATGAGGGGACGGCACTGCGGTTCAGTGCCCGGATTGCAGGCACCGCTCCCCGCGGCGGGCGGGGGCCGGCGTCGATCGGGTGTGCCGGGTGGCGAAACGGGCCGGGGCGGGGCGGGGCCGGGCGCCACGGCGGGAGGGTCGCTCAGCCGAGGGTGTAGCCGTACTTCCCGGCCACCTCCGCCATGGCGGCCACGTCGGCGGGGTCGGGGGGAGGACCGACTCGGCCCCGGACACCGGGGCGGCCGATCTCCTGGAACATGCCGTCCATGCCGCCGGGAACGTAGAGGAAGTACATGCGGGCGGGGTGGCCCGGGCTGGTGTTGCGGAAGGAGTGGCGAACGCCCTTGGGGACGTAGACGACCCCTCCGGGTTCGACGTCGAACTCCTCGTCCCCGGCGGTCACGCGAAGGGTGCCGTCGAGGAGGACGAACGTCTCGGATTCCCCGTGGTGCGTGTGCGGCGGGGGTCCGGCGTCGGCCGGGACGACGGCTTCGGCCAGGGAGAGCTCTCCGCCGGTGTCGGCGGCGCCGAGCAGGGTGGTGTAGGTGTCCCCGACCAGGAACACCGGTGACCCGCCGTCCGGCGGTATGTGCAGGGGAGGTAAGGACATGGATCGTTCTTTCCCGTGGGGTGGCTGGTGACGCCGCGCTCCGCCCGGCCGGCGGGGCCGGAGCGCGGCCGGTGTGCGAACGGCGGGCCCGTCGCCGCGCGGTCGAGCCCGCCCCCGTGTCCAGGGCGGCCGCCGGTCGTCACCGTGGCGGGAGGGCGGCGTTCCGCATCCGGCCGCTCCGGGGATTCGTCGTGGCCGCGCACCGCGCGGCGGTGCGGGACGGCATGGTGCGGCCGGTGCTCCCGATGGCGGGGCGCATACCGGTGATGCCCTGGCCCCGCCGGAGTGTCGCGTCGGTGGAGGTGGCGGGCCCGGTGGCGGGGTCCTCCGCTTCGGTGGACCCGGTGGGCAGCGCGGCGAAGCAGCCGGAGCGGACGGCCTCGATCAGCTCTTCGGAGCGGATCCGACCGCGGCGAGCGCCGCGAGTTCGTCGTCGGTCAGCTGCAACGAGGCGAGGCGGGCGAGGTGCTCATCGGCGAGTCGCAGCGTGGACGCGGCGACGTTCTCCTCGAGATGCTCGATCGAGGAAGTGCCGGGGATGGGGCAGATCACGGGTGACCGGGCCAGCAGCCAGGCGAGGGCGACCTGCGCGGGTGTCGCGTTCAGGTCCGCCGCCACGTCGGCGACGAGGTGGTCGGCGCGGGCCAGGTCACCGCTCATGATCGGAAACCACGCGACGAACGGAATCCGTTCCCGTTCGCAGTGTTCGAGCACGTCCTCGCCCACACGGGCCGCCACGTTGAACATGTTCTGCACGGCCGCCACGTCGATGATCTTCCGCGCGGACTCGATCTGGTCGACGGTGACGCTCGACAGTCCGAAGTGGGCGATCTTCCCCTCGTCCTGGAGTTCCCTCATCGCCCCCACCTGCTCGTCGAACGGCACCCGCGGATCGACACGGTGCAGGTAGAAGAGGTCTATCCGCTCCCGGCCCAGACGCCGCAGGCTCGCCTCGCACTGCTGGCGCAGGTACGCGGGGCGTCCGAGGGGTTCCCACACCCCCGGCCGGACCTGAACCTGGCCCGCCTTGGTCGCGATCAGCAGATCGTCGGGGTAGGGGTGCAGAGCCTCGCGCAGGATCTCCTCGGTCACGCCGAAGGCGTAGGAGTCCGCGGTGTCGATGTGGTCGACGCCGAGTTCGACCGCACGACGCGCGACTCGAACCGCGTTCGCGCGGTCGGCGGGTGGTCCCCAGACGTCCTTGCCGGCGAGGCGCATCGCGCCGAAGGACATGCGGTGAACCGTGCGGTCGCCGATCCGGACGGTGCCGGACCGCTCGATCCGCTTCTGTACGTCGTTCATGTCGTCCATGATCGACGTGCTGGTCCGGCACGGGCCACGCAATGACGGACGCAAAAGTTGAACATCACGCCACTCCGGCCGTCTCGGGACGCCGCCCGCGCGCGGTGCCGAAGGTGCGGCGGTAGCGGCCGGGCGGCATCTGCGTGAGCCGGGTGAAGTGGTAGCGGAGGGCCGCCTCCGAACCGAAGCCGCTGGCTTCGGCGATCCGGTCCATGGTCCAGGTGGTGCGCTGCAGCAGCTCCTGCGCCCGGCGCACCTTGACGCGTTGCAGCCATTCCATCGGTGAGACGCCGACCACCTCGCGGAACCGGCGCGTGAACGTGCGCGTGCTCATGCGCGCGTGCTCCGCGAGCGCGGCGACCGTGGACGCCTCGTCGAGGTGCTCCTCCGCCCACCGCAGGGTGTCCTGCAGGGAGCGCGTCCGGCCGGGCACCTCCCATCTCGCGTACTGCGTCTGGTCGCCGTCGCGGCGGAGCGGGACGACCATGAACCGTGCGATCTCCGCCGCGAGCGCCGATCCGTGGTCCTGTTCGATCAGGTGCAGCACCAGGTCCAGGGCCGCCGTGCCGCCTCCCGACGTGAAGAGGCCGCCGTCCTCGACGAACAGGCGTTCCGGTTGCACCCGCACCATCGGGTGGAGCGCTGCGAGCCGGTCGGCCCAGTGCCAGTGCGTCGTGGCCCTCAGGCCGTCGAGCAGGCCCGCAGCCGCGACGAGGAAGGTTCCCAGGCACAGGGACACGACGCGCGTACCCCCGGCGTGCGCGCGGCGGACCGTCTCGATGAGGGCGGTCGGCGTACGCAGTTGTTCGGGGTACGCCGGCACGATCAGGGTGTGTGCCGACTCCGCCCAGGACAGGGGGCGGTCGGGGACCAGACGGAAACTCGTGGCGTATCCGGTACGCGTGACGAGGGCACGTTCGGGTCCGGCCACGGCGACTTCGTACAGCACGTCACGCGCGTGGTCGTTCGCCGCTGCGAAAGCCTGCACGGCCAGGGCGACCTCGAACGCTCCGACACCGTCGTGGCTGAGGACCGCCACGCGGTGCGGGCCCGGCTGGTCGGCGGAGGTGTGCGTGGGATCAACCATGAAGTCATTCTTCTGCAACGGGAGTTCTCTTCGTTTGCGGGCGGGTGGATCCCGGCGCCCTGCTTCGGGAGGTCCGGTGTCACCGGCGCCCGGACCGGTCCGGGTGTCTGCCCGGGGTCGGTCCCGGTGCCGTACCGCCGGTCTATACCTTGCGGTCTAGACGAGGTTCCTCCTGGTGACCGACGTCTCGGCGGGTTCCGCGCGAAAGGATCGGCCCATGGATCGAATCGATGTCGTCGTCGCCCTGACCGCCGCTCTGACCCTTGCCGTCACCGCATGGTCCAAGCCGCTCAGGGTGCTGCCGTTCTGGCAGCTCGTCATCGTCTGCGCGGTCTCCTACCCCGTGGGCGCGAAGCTGTTCTCGGCACTTGAGTCCGGTCGGGCCGGCGCCGCGTGGGCCGAGTGGACCTTCCTGATCAGCGTAGGCCTCCTGTTCGCCGTGCTCGTCGCGTCGGCCCTCCGGCTGACCAGGACCTTCCGGGGCACACGCGCCGACCGCCACGCCCACCACCAGGACTTCGGCGTGTGAGCGTCCGTCCGCTCCGCCCGTCGCACCACGGGATCGGCCGGTGACGGCGTCGGGGCCGGTGGGCGCCCCGGCCGGAGGAGGGCCGGCCGGGGGCGGCGGAGGGGATGCTCAGGCAGCCGGTGTGTTCAGCACGTGCTCGCGCGAGGCGTGGACTTCGCGGCGCAGGGCGGGCAGGTCGACGTCGAGGACGCGGCCGTTCCACTTGCGTACCTCGCCGCCCACGAGGACGGTGCCGATGTTGCGGGCGTCGGAGCCCAGCACGACGGTGCCGATGGGGTCGTTGAGCGGCATGTTGTTGAGGTCCTCGGCCTGGATGACCAGCACGTCGGCCTTCTTGCCCGGGGTGAGCGAGCCGGTGACGCCGTCCAGTCCGTTGGTGCGGGCGCCCTGGAGGGTGGCGAAGTCCAGGACGTCGCGGGTGGTGATGCGGCGGGGCTCCCGGCCGGTGCCGTGGACGGCGTCGACGGCCCGCATCCGCTGGATGGCGTGCAGGGAACGCATCTGCGTGAACATGTCGCTGGCCAGGGCCACTTCGACGTCGACGCTCAGTCCGGGGCGGATGCCGGCGGACAGGGCCTCGTCGACGGCGGGGATCGCGGTCTCCAGGCCGATCTGGGCGTCGGAGGTGGGGGCGAGCGCCACGGTGGTGCCGGTCTCCCCCATCGCCCTCCACGCCTCGGGGGTCAGTCCGGTGGCGTGGATGAGGGTGACGCCGGCGCCGAGGATGCCGTCCTCGGCCCAGCGCAGGATCGCCTCGGAGGAGGCCGTGCCGAAGACCGCGTCCACGCTCACTCCGATGCCCAGGTCCCGCGCGACGCCGGCGAGTTCGGGGCCGTAGGCGAGCGCCGGTCCGGCGATCTCGTCGGTGGCGAGCGCCGCCAGGCGCAGGGTCAGCAGCTGGTCGTCGCTGCTGAAGTACCGCTCCTTGAGGCGGGTCAGGTCGCCGGGCCACTGCTCGTCCCAGTCGCCGAAGTGCGGGCCCATGGAGGCGTGCACACCGCGGATGCCGGTGTCGAGGAGGGCCTCGACGGCGGCGTCGGAGTGTTCGGGGGTACGGGAGTTGTGGGAGAAGTCGAGCATGGTCGTGATGCCGCCGTCGAGCGCGGTGAGGGCGGCCAGCCTGGTGCCGATGTACATGTCCTCGGGCCGGTAGACCGTGGCGTAGCCGGCCAGGGTGGACCTGACGTAGGCGCCGAGGTCGTCGACGTCCGGCATGATCCGGCGCAGTTGCGCCTCCCAGGCGTGCCGGTGGGTGTCGACGAAGCCGGGGCTCAGAACGGTGCCGACGGCGTCGACGGCCACGGCGTCGCCGGCGTCGAGGTCCGGGCCGACGGCGGCGATGCTGTCGCCTTCGACGAGCAGGTCGGCGTTGTGCAGGACGCCCAGAGCGGGGTCCATGGTGACGATGGTCGCGCCGGTGAACAGGATGCGCCGCTCGTTCGGGGGGCGGCGGCGGATCTGTTCGAGGACGGCCGCGCCGGTGGTGTCGTCGGCGTGCATGAGGGATCCGCTTTCCATGACTCGAGGAGGGGGGTGGGATGTCGGCGGCACCGGCGCTGCCCGGTTTCCGGTCCCGGCCGTCCCGGCCACGGCGGCCGGGGCGCCGTTTCCCCGGGTGCCGCGCGCCCGGGAGCGGGGCGGGGACGGGCGGGGTTCCGGAACCGGTCGTGCGTGGCCTGCGCGGGGCCGGGCCGCCGTGTCCGCCGCACGGCGGCCGGCGGTCAGCTCTGCTTCATGACGTAGCCCGCGTGGTGCAGTTCGTCGCCCTTGAACTCCCCGTAGGCCCAGAAGCCGAGGTCGTCCAGGTAATCGATGCGGTCGCCGTCGATCCAGAACCGGCCCCGGTAGGCGTGGGGGCGACCGCCCCGTGTCTCGTCGTAGCGGCCGTCGGCGGTGAGCTCCTGGTGCAGGAAGTCCTTCCGGTCGATCCAGACGCCGAGCCGCGGGCTGCCGGTCAGGTCCGGTACGGCGGGGACGCCCGTCTCGGGGGCGGTGACCCGGCCGGGGGCGTCGGTGCCCGCCCACAGGACGGGCCGGCCGGCTGCGACCAGAGCGCGGACCCGCTCCGGGCGGGAGATGAGGGTGGTCACCGCGCTCGGCACGTCGGCGGCGAGTTCGTCGGGCACCACCAGGAAGTCGGTGGTGTTGCCCGGGGTCAGCGTCGCGACGCACTCCGAGCGCCGGCCGCGTCCGCCGGCCAGGGCGACGGTGTCCACGACGGCGGGGACGATGGTCATGCCCGCGCAGTCGACGACGATGGCGTCGTCGTCCTGTGCCGCGGTGACGAGGGAGGGGCCGACGCCCACGATCAGGGGGCCGACGAACAGGAGGTCGGCCCCGGTCATGGTCCCGATCAGCGGGTCCATCGTCATGACCCGGGCGTTGGTGAACAGGACGGGCCGGCCGCCGTCGTTCGAGACGATCTCGGCCAGGGCCTCCGGGTTCCAGCTCACGGTGCCGGTGCCGGTGTCGGTGATGGTCATGGTGTTCCTCGGGGGAGTTCGGGAGTACGGCTCTTCGGCCGGCCCGGCGAACCGGGCGGGCGCCGATGCGGGTGGGCAGCTGCCCGGCGATCGCGGCACCTGCACGACCATCAGATTCGTCGCACCGCGGAGCCCGAACCAGGCCGCTGCGTTCCCGGGTGCGCGGCACCCATGGTCGGCTCCGCTGCCCGCGACGCCCCCTGAGGAACGGCCCCGGCGGCCGCCGGTGCGCAAAACGGCAAGGCGGAACCAGCGCTCGGACGGTGGTGAGGTCCCGGTGATCCACGGTCGCGGCCCCTCGCGCGTTCCGGGTTCACCGCACCGGGGGGACTCGTCCGTCCCGCCCGCGATCGTGGGTGCGCCTCCCGGTAAGCCCGCACCGGGGGACGACGGCCCGGCCTCCTCCGCCGCGGGTCGCCGCGCGCGGCCGGCAGGTCACACGGAATGCCCGTCGAGGCCGGCCGCTCCGGGCACCGGTGCCCGGAGCGGCCGGTCGACGCCGCGGTGAACGGGCACCTCCCGCGGGATCGAGTCCTCACGAGGACGCCCGTGGGTGGAGGCCGGACCGTGGACCGTCCCCGGGCCCCCGGGCTGAGCCGGAGGAGTGTCTTCCCGGCCGCGTCGCGGGCGGCCGGGCGCACGGGTGGCCAGCCCGCGCCGACGGCTGCGCGGGTGCACCGCGCTCAGTGGTGGCCGGACGCCTCGGCGCTCCCCGCCACCGCGCGGGCCGGCAAGCCGGCCAGCAGGCTGCGCCGTGCGGAGTCCACGTGCTCCTCGGCCCGGCGGGCCAGGGTCCGGCTGTCGCCCGAGCGCAGGAGAGCGGCGAGTTCGCGGTGCTCGTCGACCACGCGCGCGCGGTAGTGGTCGTAGGCCGCGTCGACGCGACGCAGGTGGAACAGGTGCACCTGGGAGCGGATCGTCCGCCAGGCGGTGGTGAGCCTGCGGTTCCCGGCGGCGGCGTAGATCTGGTCGTGGAAGGCGATGTCCAGGGCCACCAGCCGGTGGGCGTCGCCGTCCCCGGCGATCTCGGCCGTCATCTCGGCCACCAGCCGGTCCAGCCCGGAGAGGTGCTCCTCGGTCGCGGCTCGCCGCGCGGTGGTCGCGGCCAGGCGGTCCAGTGCGGCCCGCAGCGCGTACACCTCCTGCACGTCCTCGGCCGTCACCTCGATGACGGTGGTACCGCGGTGCCAGCCGCCGCGTACCAACCCTTCCTGCGCCAGCCGGGCCAGTCCTTCCCGGACCGAGCCGCGGCTGACCCCGAGGCGTTCGGCCAGCTCCACTTCGCGCAGCGCGGCTCCGGGCGCGAAGTGGCCGGAGAAGATGGCCGCGCGCACCAGGTCGGCGGCTTCGTCGGCCAGGCCGCGCCGGGTTGCCTTCGGCAGTGCGGATGACATGGAACCAATGTTGACATCCGGACAATGATCGACGCCAACCCGGCATTCGAAGCCACCGAAAGCAATGTCTCAATGTTGACATTAGGACATCGTCTCGGTCACGCTGCTGCGGTCACCGAGCCCACCGGAGGGCCCCGATGTCTCACCGACCCGCTGTCCACCTGGCCATCCCGGTCGACGACCTGGTCGCCGCCCGTGACTTCTACGGGAGGGTGCTGGGCCTGCCCGAGGGACGCAGCACCGAGCACTGGGTGGACTGGAACCTCGAGGGCCACCAGCTGGTGACCCACCTCGTGCCGACGGCGCCGCGGCCGGCCGGCACCAGCCTGGTGGGACGGCACCGGGTGCCGATCCCGCACTACGGCCTGCTGCTGGACGAACAGCGCTTCCACCGGTTCACCGAGCGGCTGCGCGCCGCCGGGGTGCCGTTCGACATCGAGCCGCACCTTCGCTTCCCCGGCGAGCCCGGTGAGCAGTGGACCGCGTTCTTCCGTGATCCCGCGGGCAACGCCCTGGAGTTCAAGTCCTTCCGGGACGAGTCGATGGTGTTCGCCCGATGAGGGGCGTCCTGGTCACCGGCGGATCGCGGGGCATCGGCCGCGCCGTCGCGACGGCCTTCGCCGCCGACGGTGACCGGGTCGCGGTGCAGTACGCGGGCCGCCGTACGGACGCCGAACGGACCCTGCGGGAACTGCCCGGCACCGGACACACGCTGATCCAGGCCGACCTGGGCGAACCCGGCGCGGCCGAGCGGGTCGTGGCCGAGGCGGTGGCCGCACTCGGCGCGGTGGACGTGCTGGTGAACAACGCGGCCGTGGCGCCCGCGGCGGACACCCGGCACCCGATCGCACAGACCCCGCTGGCGCACTGGCAGCGGGTCTGGCGGCGGATGGTGGACGTCAACCTCCTGGGCGCGGCCGACCTGAGCTGGGCCACGGCCCGTCACCTCGTCGGCCGGGGCGCCGGCGGCGCGATCGTGAACATCGGCTCGCGCGGAGCGTTCCGGGGCGAACCGGACTTCCCCGCCTACGGGGCGACCAAGGCGGCGCTGCACGCCCTCGGCCAGTCGCTGGCCGTGGCGCTGGCCCCGCACGGCATCGCGGTCACCTCCGTCGCGCCCGGGTTCGTGGCCACCGAACGGCAGGCGGCGAAACTGTCCGGCCCGGAGGGCGAGCGCCTGCGTGCGGAGAGTCCGTTCGGACGGGTCGGCACACCGGAGGAGATCGCCGCCACCGTGCGTTTCCTCGCGTCCCCGGCGGCGGCGTGGGCCTCGGGAACCATCGTCGACCTCAACGGCGCGTCCCACCTGCGCACCTGAACCGGGAGTCCGGCCCCGGCGCGGTGGAAGCCGCCCGCCGGGTCCGGCGAGTGGCACGGGGAAACGGACCGGGCGGCCGGGCCTCAGGCGCCGCAGGCGGTGTCCGGCCGCGGGCCTGGCGTACGGCGGTGCCTGCGGCGCCTCCGCCGCTCCCCTCCGGCGTCTCGCCCCCCGTCGCCCAGCGCGCCACGCCGCGAGGACCCTCTCGTCCGAGTCCGTCACCGCCGGATGCGTGGCGTTGTACACGGCGTCTCGACGCCGGGTCCACAGGAGCCGCGGTGCGCTCCGAGGACGAGGCGGCGACGGGCCGGCGGCCGGCCCCCGGCGCCGGTTCGCGGCAAGCCCTGCGAAGACGGGGGCGGGGTGGCGATGATGATCGGCATGTCGGAGACCCTCGAAATCCTCGCCCTCGTCTGCACCGGGCTCTACGCCGGTTACATGTTCGCCTTCCTCTCGGGTGTCATGCCCGCCCTGAAGGAGGTGGACGACGCCCCCTTCACCCTCGTCATGCGGGGCATCAACCGGAAAGTACCCGGGCCGCTCTTCCTCCTGCTCTTCCTCGGGTCGCTGGTCTTCCCGGCCGCCTCCTGGTTCGTCGCCCCGGACGGGCGTGAGGCAGGCGCCGGAACCCTCGTGGGCATCGCCGCGGTCTGCGCGCTCGTGGGGCACCTGATCACCTCGGGCGGCAACGTCCCGCTGAACAATGCCCTGGAGTCCTCGCGGGACCGGGGCGACGAACGGGCCGCCCGCACGGCGTTCGAGGGGCGGTGGAACGCCCTGCACGGGGTGCGGACCCTGTTCGCCGTCGCCGCCTTCGTCCTGATGGCCGTCGCCGTCGGCCGGTGAGCCGCGCGCAACGCCCTGTGTGCCTACGCATCGCACTCACGCGGCGAGACGATCGCGTATGAAGGTGAGCCCAGGAGCTATGTTCCGTCTGCTGCTTGAAGACTTCAATGGACTTCATGAGCACTCAGACACAGAGCACCGCACCCACCCTCGTCATCGGCGGCACCGGCAAGACCGGACGGCGCGTCGTCGAGCGCCTGAGGGGGCTCGGCCGCGCGGTCCGGGTCGGCTCGCGCAGCAGTGAGACCCCCTTCGTCTGGGAGGACGAGAGCACGTGGGGTGCCGCGCTCGACGGAGCCGGCGCCGCGTACGTGACCTACTACCCGGACCTCGCCTTCCCCGGGGCCAGGGAAGCGGTCGGGCGCTTCGCCGCCGTCGCCGTCGAGCGGGGCGTCCGCCGCCTGGTGCTGCTCTCCGGCCGTGGCGAGGAGGGCGCCGTCGCCAGCGAGGACGCCCTCAAGGCGTCCGGCTGCGACTGGACCGTCGTCCGCGCCAACTGGTTCAACCAGAACTTCAGCGAGAGCTTCTTCCTCGACCCGGTCCGCTCCGGCGAGCTGGCCCTGCCCACCGGTGACGCCGTCGAACCGTTCGTCGACGCCGACGACATCGCCGACGTGGCGGTCGCCGCGCTCACCGACGACCGGCACATCGGCAAGACCTACGAGCTGTCCGGCCCGCGCCTGCTGAGCTTCACCGACATCGCCCGCGAACTGTCGGAGGCCACCGGCCGGACCATCACCTACATCCCGGTCAGCGCCGACGACTACCGCGCGGCCCTGCGCGAGCTGGGCGAGCCGGAGGAGTTCGCCGACCTCTTCACCCTCATCGTCGACGGGCGCAACGCCAGCCTGGTGCACGGCGTCCGCGAGGCGCTCGGGCGGGAGCCCAAGGACTTCGCGGACTACGCCAAGGAGACCGCGGCCACCGGCGTCTGGGACGTCTGACCGAGCCACCCGGCGGGACGGTGTCGCACAGCGGTGGTCCGCCGGGCCCGGTGGATCCGGCAGCCGGCGGACCACCGTACCGGCCGTGCTCGGCGACGGGCCGGCCGAGCCCAGGCGCTCCGGCGGCGAAGTGCCGGGGCCCAGAGAGGAGAGGGACGCGATGGACGGGCTGCTGTGGGGAGGCAAGGGCGTGGCCGGGCTCCCCCGTCACCTGCGGGGATTCGCGCAGACGCACCTCGCGCTGCGGCGTGACTCCAGACGGCTGGTGGCCGCCGCACCGCTGCTGACTGCCGCCGGCCTCCCCCGGGCCGCGCAGTGGTGGCGGCAACTGCGGGCCATCCTGGACTGGCACCACCGCACGGAGGACGAGATCCTCTGGCCGGGGCTGATCGAACACGTGCCGGAGATCGCCGCCGGTTCCCACCGGATGGTGCAGGACCACGTGGCGCTGGACGATTCGATGCTCCGGGTGACCGAGGCCCTGGAGGGCGGACGCGCCGAGTTGATCGGCGGTCCCGTCGACACCTTCGACACCGTCCTCCACCGGCATCTGCACGAGGAGGAGGAGCTGACCTTCCCCGTCTTCGTCCGGGTACCGGCGCACGTGTTCGCAGCCCTGGAGCGCCGTGTCCTCGCGGCGGCGCCCTTCCACGTCAAACGCGTCCTGCCGCCCTGGCTGCTGGACGCGCTCCCGCAGCCGGACGGGGTGATGCCCGCACCGGTGCGCCTGATGGGGCGGACCGTGCTGGGCGGTGCCTATCGCCGCACGCTCACCGGAATCCTGGAACCGCGGTGAGCCGTACCCGGCGCCGGCCGGCCGGCGCCGATCGGAGGAACACGTCGTGAATTCTGCCGCTCCCAAGGATCCCGTGCTGGTCGCGGCGACCCTCGGCACCGGTCTGATGGCCGGCCTCTACCTCGCCTTCGACATCGGGGTGATGCCCGTCCTCGGCCGCCGCGAGGACGAGCGCTTCGTCGCCGCGATGCGCCGGGCCAACGACGCCCTGGACGACGACGCCGCCTTCGGCACGCTCTTCCTCGGGGTGTTCGTGGCGACCGGCCTCGCCGCCCGCAGACTCGCCCGCGCGGGCCGCGGCGACGCCGCCCGGCGGGTCCGGGCCGCCGCCGTGCTGTACGGCCTCAGCGTCGTGACGACGGTCTGCGTCAACCTCCCCCTCAACCGCCGGCTGCGCGCCGCCCCCGGCGCCTCGGCCACCGCCCTGGCCGAGGCGCGGGCGGCGTACGAGCTCCCCTGGCGCCGCGCCAACGCCGTCCGTACGGCCGCCTGTCTGGGCGCGCTCGCCCTGCTGACCGGTGTGATGGCGAACAGGCGTGATTCCGTGGCGCGTTGACACCGGGCGTTGACACACTGGGCACACGCACGTGATCCACGACGGTACGGGGTGATGGTGATGGATACGCTCAGCGGGCTGCTGGAGAGTCCCAAGGCGCGCGGTGCCTTCCTGCTGAAATCGGTGTTCAACCCTCCGTGGGGGCTGCGCATCGAGGACCGCGCGGCCCTGTCGCTGGTCACCTTGTTGCACGGCTCGGCGTGGGTGCTCCGCGAGGGCAGCGAGCCGGTACGCATCACGGCCGGGGACGTGGCCGTGATGCGGGGGCCCGAGCCGTACACGCTCGTCGACGACCCGGCGACGCCTCCCACCATCACCGTCGACCCGGAGCAGCGTTGCACCACCGCCACGGGACAGGACGTCGCCCGGTCGATGTCCCTGGGCGTGCGCACCTGGGGCGAGCCGCACCGCGCCGGGTCGACCGTGATGCTCAGCGGCACCTACCAGGCGCCCAACGAGGTCGGGCGCAGGCTGCTCGCCAGCCTGCCCGCGATGCTCGTCCAGCCCGCGTCGGCCGCGCGGACCCCGCTGATCGGCATGCTCGCCGCCGAGGTCGACAAGGAGGACATCGGCCAGGAGGTCGTCCTCGACCGGCTGCTCGACCTGCTGCTCATCAACGTCCTGCGCACCTGGCTGATGGAACCGGGGACAGGTGCGCCGCTCTGGTTCCGGGCGCAGAGCGACCCGGCGGTGGGACGGGCGCTGCGGCTGCTGCACGAGCGGCCCAGCGAGCCCTGGACGGTGGCCTCGCTCGCGTCCGCCGTCGGTGTCTCCCGGGCCGCGCTCGCCCGGCACTTCACCGAACTGGTCGGTGAGCCGCCGATCTCCTACCTGACCGGATGGCGGCTGACGCTCGCCTCCGAAATGCTGCGGGACCCGAGTCTCTCGGTCGCCAGCATCGCCGCGAAGGTGGGGTACTCGGGGCCGTTCGCGCTGAGCGCCGCGTTCAAGCGCGAACGGGGCGTCAGCCCGCAGGAGTTCCGCCGGGGCAAGCGGCCCCGGGAGTCCCCGGCCGCCGGTTCGGACGGGCGGACCGTGGTCCTCGGCCCCTGAGGCCGCCGAGCGCCGGGACCGCCGGGCCGGCCGGCCCGGCGGGTCATCCCGCCGCGGCCGGCACCGCCACGGCGGTGAGCACGAGACCCCGGGCGATCCGCCAGCGTCCCGCGCAGCGGGCCACCGCCGGCTCGCCGTCCCCCGTGGGCCACCCGGCCGGCACCGGCGCCGCCGCCGTACGGTCCGGTCGTGCCGTACGGCCGGGACGGATCTCGGCCGTCAGCAGTCCCCCGGCCGTGAACGCGACCTCGACGGCGGCCGTGCCGATCCACCGGCGGGTGGCCGGGAACCAGGCCTTGTAGACGGCCTCCTTGGCGCTGAACAGCAGCCGGTCCCAGGGCAGCCGGGGGTGCTCGGCGGTGAGCCGGGCCACCATCCGCCGCTCGGACTCCGAGGCGGGCGCTGTCACCTTGACTGGCCGAGTGGGATGATCTCCTTGTTGATCACGCTGGGAGGGGTCGTCCGTGGGGAGTACGTCGCCGTCGTACAAGGGGCACCGGTACCCGGTCGAGGTGATCTCCCACTGCGTGTGGCTGTACCTCCGGTTCCCGCTCAGCTTCCGTGAGGTGCAGGAGCCGATGCTCCAGCGAGGCGTCATCGTCTCCTACGAGACAGTGCGTCGCTGGTGCGCCAAGTTCGGCCAGGCCCACGCGAACGGACTGCGCCGCCGCCGGCCCCGGCCCGGGGACAAGTGGCACCTGGACGAAGTCTTCCTCAAGGTCAACGGTGAGCTGAAGTACTTGTGGCGTGCCGTCGACCAGGACGGCAACGTACTCGACATCCTCGTCCAGAACCGGCGGGACAAGGCCGCGGCCGGGCGCTTCTTCCGCCGCCCGATGAAGAAGACGCGCACGGTGCCACGGGTGATCGTCACGGACAAGCTCCGCTCCTACGGCGCGGCCCACCGCGAGGTCATGCCTTCCGTCGAGCACCGCTCGCACAAGGGCCTGAACAACAGGGCGGAGAACAGCCACCAGCCCACCAAGCAGCGCGAACGGGCGATGAAAGGCTTCCGCTCCGTGGGCGGAGCACAGCGGTTCCTGTCCGCGTTCAGCGGCATCTCGCGCCCCTTCCGGCCCCGCCGCCATCTGATGCCCGCACACGACTACCGAGCCGAGACGACCGTCCGCTTCGCAATCTGGGAGCAGATCACCGGAGTCGCCGGCGCCGCTGCCACGGCCTGAGCACAACCCGGAACCGGGCTCCACCACACCACGACGCACCATCAGACACCTGCCCGCCCAACAACGTGACAACGCCCGAGGTGATGCGGATCTACACGGTCGCCGCGGCAGGGGACGCCATCGGCGAGGAGAGCGATCCCCTGGTACGGCCCTGACCTACGCGCCGATTCCGACAAGCCGAGCCTCTCCCGGCCTGTTCATTCGGCAGAATCGACGTAGTGCAATCGCACCTACACGTTGAAGCGGAACTCCACCACGTCCCCGTCCTGCATCACGTAGTCCTTGCCCTCCATGCGGGCCTTGCCCTTGGCGCGGGCCTCGGCGACCGAGCCGGTCTCGACCAGGTCGTCGAAGGAGATGACCTCGGCCTTGATGAAGCCCTTCTGGAAGTCGGTGTGGATGACGCCGGCGGCCTCGGGGGCGGTGGCGCCCTTCTTGATGGTCCAGGCGCGGGATTCCTTGGGGCCGGCGGTGAGGTAGGTCTGCAGGCCCAGGGTGTCGAAGCCCACGCGGGCCAGGGTGGCCAGGCCGGGCTCGTCCTGGCCGACGGACTGGAGCAGTTCGAGGGCCTCGTCCTCGTCGAGCTCGGCCAGGTCGGCCTCCAGCTTGGCGTTGAGGAAGATCGCCTCGGCGGGGGCGACCAGCGCGCGCTGCTCGTTCTTGAAGTCCTCGTCGACCAGCTCGTCCTCGTCGACGTTGAAGACGTAGAGGAACGGCTTCGTCGTCAGCAGGTGCAGGTCGTGCAGGAGCTCGGCGCGCTCGCCGCCCTGGACGATGCCGTGGGCGAAGAGCGTGTCGCCCTTCTCCAGGATCTCCTTGGCCTCCTCGACGGCCTTGACCTTGGGCGCCACGTCCTTCTTGATCCGGGACTCCTTCTGGAGGCGGGGAAGGACCTTCTCGATGGTCTGCAGGTCGGCCAGGATCAGCTCGGTGTTGATCGTCTCGATGTCGTCCTTGGGCGAGACCTTGCCGTCGACGTGGACGACGTTCTCGTCCTTGAAGGCGCGGATGACCTGGCAGATCGCGTCGGACTCGCGGATGTTCGCGAGGAACTTGTTGCCCAGGCCCTCGCCCTCGCTGGCGCCGCGCACGATGCCGGCGATGTCGACGAAGTCGACGGTGGCCGGGATGACCTTCTCCGAGGAGAAGATCTCGGCCAGCTTGGCCAGCCGGGCGTCCGGCACGCCCACGACGCCGACGTTGGGCTCGATCGTGGCGAACGGGTAGTTGGCCGCCAGCACGTCGTTCTTGGTCAGGGCATTGAACAGGGTCGACTTGCCGACATTGGGCAGACCGACGATTCCGATCGTGAGCGACACGTTGCGACTTCCCGTACGTGAGGATGAGGGGACTGGGACTTGGAACTGGACTTCGGCTTCCTGGGCCCGGGTCCCTCGCGGCTGGCAGGGACGACGCACGGGCCGATCCACCAGTCTACGGCGTGCCCCGCCCGGTCCCGGCGCGGCGTCGAACGGTCGGCCAAGCCGTGCCCGACGGCGTGTCTGAGGGCCTATTCGGCACATAAACCGACCTAAGTTGGTCCAGTGGAGCAACACAGGACGCGATCCCCGCGATACGGCGAGCGACGGAGCGGGCCTCCTCTGCCCCCGCAGACGGGCCGCGGGTCCGCCGGCGACTCGGCGGGCCGCGGGACGGGCGAGGGGCCGGTGACGCCGGCGCGGGCGGCAGGGGGCGCGGGGTCCGGGCGCCGGGCGGCGCCCGGACCCCGCGTGTCCGGTCCGCGCGGCGGGCCGGACGGGCGGGCGGCGGACGCCGGGCTGGTCCGGCAGGGGAAGAAGGGGTCCGGTCCGGGCGGGCCGGGAGCGAAGGGCCGGCCGGGCGGGCCGGGGCCCCGGGGCGGGCGGGACAGGCCGGCGCGGGGTGCCGGGCGGCCCGGGGCCGCGCGGCCGTCCGGTGCCTCCGCCGCGCGGACCGGACGCCCGGTGCCGGCCGGACGCCCGCCGCTGGTCGCCCGGGCCGTACGCGCCGTGCGGCGGATGCCCAACCCCCGGCTGACCGGGCTGGGCAGCGGCTTGTTCTGCGCGGCCGCGGCGGCCGCGCTCGGGGGTCTGGACCGGGCGCTGTTCGGGGCCTCCCCGACGCTGTACGGCGTGCTGTTCCTGCCGGTGTGCGTGCTGACCGGGCTATGGGTGCGCCGGGGCGACCTGTCGGCCGCGCCCGTGGTCGTGCCGATCGCGTTCGCCGTGGGGCTGACGGCCGTCGCCGAGAGCGGGGACGGCGTCGGCGGGCGGCTGATGGGACTGGTGACCGCGCTGGCCACGGAGGCGGGGTGGCTGTACGGGGGGACGCTGCTCGCGGGGCTGACCGTGATCGTGCGGAGGGTCCGCCTGGTCCGCCGCCGCGCCGCCCGGGGCCGCCCGCCGGGCTGAGGCCCCCCTCAGCCCGCCGCCCGCATCGCCGCCCCGACGATCCCCGCGTTGTTCTGCAGCCGGGCCGGGACGATCTCCGCCCTGATGCCCTCCAGGTGGTGCAGGAACTTGTGGGCCTTGCGGCTGACGCCGCCGCCGATGACGAACAGCTCGGGCGAGAACAGCATCTCGACGTGGGCCAGGTACCTCTGGACCCGGTGGGCCCACTGCTCCCACGACAGGTCGAGGTCGTCCTTGACCTTGCCGGAGGCGCGCTTCTCCGCCTCGTGGCCGTCGAGCTCCAGGTGGCCCAGCTCGGTGTTGGGGACGAGGACGCCGTCGGTGAAGACGGCGCTGCCGATGCCGGTGCCGAAGGTGAGGACGACGACGGTGCCGCGGCGGCCGCGGCCGGCGCCGAAGTGCATCTCGGCGACGCCCGCCGCGTCCGCGTCGTTGACGACCGTCACCGGCAGCCCGCCCAGCCGGTCGCCGAACAGCGCGCGGGCGTCGGTGCCGATCCAGCCGCGGTCGACGTTCGCCGCCGTACGGACGGTGGCGCCGTCGGTGACCACGCCCGGGAAGGTCAGGCCGACCGGTCCCCTCCAGCCGAAGTGGTCGACGACCTGCTTCACGCCGTCGGCCACGCCGTCGGGCGTCGCCGGATGCGGGGTGAGCACCTTGTGGCGCTCCGCCGCCAGGTCACCTCTGTCGAGGTCCACGGGGGCGCCCTTGATGCCGGATCCGCCGATGTCCACGCCGAAGATCTGCATGGCCCTACGGTACGACGGACGACCGGCGCCCACTGTCCGTCGGGCGGGAACGGGCGGCCCGCCCGACGGGGACGGGCGGCCGGCCCGACGGGGACGGGCGGCCGGCCCCGCCGCCGGACGTCACTCGGCGCCGGAGGCCCCCGCGCCGCCCCGCTCCGCCACCAGCGCCGCCGCCTCGTCGCGCAGGTCGCGGCGCAGCTCCTTGGGGAGCGAGAAGGTGATGGACTCCTCGGCGGCCTTGACGATCTCCACGTCCTCGAAACCGCGCCGGGCGAGCCACTCCAGCACCTGCTCGACCAGGACCTCCGGGACCGAGGCGCCGGAGGTGACGCCGACCGTGGAGACCCCGTCCAGCCAGGTCTCGTCGATCTCGTCGGCGAAGTCCACCAGGTACGCGGCGCGGGCCCCGGCCTGCTCGGCGACCTCGACGAGCCGCTTGGAGTTGGAGGAGTTGCGGGAGCCGACGACGATCACCAGGTCGGCCTCGGCGCCCATCTGCTTCACCGCGAGCTGGCGGTTCTGCGTGGCGTAGCAGATGTCGTCGCTGGGCGGGGAGACCAGCTGCGGGAACTTCTCTTTCAGGGCGTCGACGGTCTCCATGGTCTCGTCGACGGACAGCGTGGTCTGGGAGAGCCAGACGACCTTGGACGGGTCGCGGACCTCGACCTTGTCCACGTCGCCCGGCCCGTCGACGAGCTGGATGTGGTCCGGGGCCTCGCCGGAGGTGCCGATGACCTCCTCGTGGCCCTCGTGGCCGATCAGGAGGATGTCGTAGTCCTCCTTGGCGAAGCGGACGGCCTCCTTGTGGACCTTGGTGACCAGGGGGCAGGTCGCGTCGATGGTGGCGAGCCGGCCGCGCTGGGCCTCCTCGTGGACGGCGGGGGCCACGCCGTGCGCGGAGAACATCACGATGTTCCCCGGGGGGACCTCCTCCGTCCGCTCGACGAAGACGGCGCCCTTCTTCTCCAGCGTCTGGACGACGTACTTGTTGTGGACGATCTCGTGCCGGACGTAGATCGGTGCCCCGTACTGCTCCAGGGCCTTCTCCACGGCGATCACGGCGCGGTCCACACCCGCGCAGTAGCCCCGGGGAGCGGCGAGCAGGACACGGCGGCCAGGCGAAGCGGTCATGGGGACCATCGTAAGGCCGCGTTCGGCGGGTCGGAGATCGCGTGGCCGTCGCGTTCCCGGGGAGACTGGCCGTGAGCCGTGAGCCGGGAGGCCGGAGCGACGGGTGAGACGGGGACGGAGGCTCTGATGGCCGGGATGTCGGGGAGGGAGGGGGCGTCCGGGAGCGGCGCGGCGGACCGGGAGGGCGGTGGGGGGCGCGGTCTGCGGCGCACGCTCGGCTTCCGGGACCTGGTCGTCTACGGGTTGCTGTTCATCGCGCCGATGGCACCGGTCGGTGTCTTCGGCACGCTGGACGCCAGGTCGCACGGCGCGGTCGCGCTGGTGTACCTGATCGCGACCGTGGCGATGGCGTTCACCGCGTTCAGCTACGCCCAGATGGTGCGGGTGGTCCCGCGGGCGGGCTCGGTGTTCGCCTACGCGCGCGCGGGGCTGGGCAGGGGGGCCGGTTTCGTCGCCGGCTGGATGGCCGCGCTGGACTACGTCCTGATCCCCGCCGTCGCCTATCTCTTCTCCGGGATCGCGATGCACGAGCTGGTCCCGGGGGTGCCGCGGTGGGTGTGGACGGTGCTGGCGGTGGTGATCACGACCCTGCTGAACCTGTGGGGCGTGCGGGCGGCGGCCCGCGTGGGCTTCCTGGTGCTGGCCATGGAGATCGTCGTCCTGCTGGTGTTCGTCGTGGCGGCGCTCGTCGTCCTCGCCCGTGACGGCGCGGAGCGGGGCTGGCTGTCGCCGCTGACCGGGGACGGCTCGCAGGGGGCGTTCGCGCTGTCGGCGGTGATCGGCGCGGTGTCGGTGGCGGTGCTGTCGTACCTCGGCTTCGACGCGATCGCCACGTTCGCGGAGGAGGCCACCGGCGGGTCGCACCGGGTGGCGCGGGCGCTGCTGTTCTGCCTGGCGCTGGCGGGGCTGCTGTTCGTGGCGCAGACGTATCTGGTGGCGCTGCTGGAGCCGGTGCCGTCGGCGCGGCTGGCGGCGGAGCCGCAGCGGCAGGGGTCGGCGTTCTACGACGCCGTGGAGGCGTCGGTGGGGACGTGGCTGCGGGACCTGGTGGCGGCGAGCAAGGCGATCGGCGCCGCGTTCGCGGCGCTGGCCGGGCAGGCGGCGGCCGGGCGGCTGCTGTTCGCGATGGGGCGCGAGGGGCGGCTGCCCCGGGTGCTGGCGCGGACCGGCTCCGGGGTGCCGCGGGTGGCGCTGCTGTGCGCGGCCGCGGTCACGCTGGTGGCGGCGGTGTGGGCGGCGCGGCGCGACGACGGGATGGACTACCTGGTGTCGGTGGTCGACATCGGCGCGCTGACCGCGTTCACGCTGCTGCACGCGAGCGTGGTGGGCTGGTTCGCGGTGCGGCGCGAGGGCCCGGCGGTGAGCTGGTGGCGGCACGTACTGGTCCCCGTCCTGGGGGCGGTGGTCACCGTGGCCGTGATCGTGGAGGCGTCCGGGGCGGCGCAGGTGGTGGGTGCGGTCTGGCTGCTGGCCGGGCTGGTGGTGCTGGTGGTCCAGGGCCGGGGGCGCGGGCGGGATCCGGCCGGTGCGGGGTGAGCGCGCGGGCGGGATCCGGCCGGGGCGGGGCGGGCGCGCGGGCCGGGGCGTTGTCGGCGCCTGCCGTTACGCTCGGGCGCATGGCTGTGAACACGACTCCCGAGTCCCCCCTTCCCGTCGGTGAGGTGTCGCGGCTCATCGGGGGGTGGATCGACCGGCTCGGCGCGGTGTGGGTCGAGGGGCAGATCACGCAGTTGTCGCGGCGGCCGGGCGCGGGGGTGGTGTTCCTGACGCTGCGCGACCCGTCGTACGACGTCTCCGTCAGCGTGACCTGCTACCGGCAGGTGTTCGACGCGGTCGCCGATGTGATCGGCGAGGGCGCCCGGGTCGTCGTGCACGCCAAGCCCGAGTGGTACGCCCCGCGCGGGCAGCTGTCGCTGCGGGCCGCCGAGATCAGGCCCGTGGGGGTCGGGGAGCTGCTGGCGCGCCTGGAGCAGCTGAAGAAGACCCTCGCGCGGGAGGGCCTGTTCGCGCCGGAGCGCAAGAAGCCGCTGCCGTTCCTGCCCCACCTCGTCGGGCTGGTGTGCGGGCGGGCCTCGGCGGCCGAGCGGGACGTGCTGGAGAACGCGCGGCGCCGCTGGCCGGCCGTGCGCTTCGAGGTGCGCAACGTGGCCGTGCAGGGCGTGCACGCGGTGCCGCAGGTGGTGCGGGCGGTCGAGGAGCTCGACGCGATCGACGACGTGGACGTGATCGTCGTCGCGCGGGGCGGCGGCAGCGTGGAGGATCTGCTGCCGTTCTCCGACGAGCAGCTGGTGCGCACGGTCGCGGCCTGCCGTACGCCCGTGGTGTCGGCGATCGGCCACGAACCGGACACCCCGCTGCTCGACTACGTCGCCGACGTGCGCGCCTCTACCCCCACCGACGCGGCGAAGAAGGTGGTGCCGGACGTCGGCGAGGAGCACGAGCGCGTACGGCTGCTGCGGGACCGGGCGCGGCGCTGTGTGCGGGCGCTGGTGGAGCGGGAGGAGCGGGGACTCGCCCACGCGCTCGCGCGGCCCGCGGTCCAGGACCCGTACCGGATGGTCGACGAGCGGGCCGAGCAGGTGGCGTCCCTGCTCGACCGGGTCCGCCGCAGCCTGCGGCACCACCTCGACCGCGCCGATTCCGAGCTGACGCACACACGTGCGCGCGTGGAGGCCCTCTCCCCCGCCGCGACCCTCAAGCGGGGGTACGCGGTGCTCCAGCGGGCCGGCGGGCAGGCCGTGCGCGATCCGGGCGAGGTGAGCGCCGGGGAGGCGCTGCGCGCGCGGGTGTCCGAGGGTGAGTTCTCCGTACGAGTCGACGCATAGGGTGAACAGATGACCAGCGAGGTGGAGCAGACGGCGGCCCGGACCGAGGCGCTCGGATACGAGCAGGCCCGGGACGAGCTGATCGAGGTCGTACGGCGGCTGGAGGCGGGCGGTACGACGCTGGAGGAGTCCCTCGCCCTGTGGGAGCGGGGCGAGGAGCTGGCGAGGATCTGCCGGAGCCGGCTGGACGGGGCCCGGGCCCGGCTGGACGCGGCCCTGGCGGAGGAGACCGAGGCGGTGGCCGGGGAGCGGGAGGACCCTGGGGCCCCGTAGCGGGCGGCTACTTCCCCGCGGCCTCGGCGAGGGTGTGCGCGACGAGGGCGTTGGCGTGCCCGTGGCCCAGGCCGTGCTCCGTCTTGAGCCAGGTGACCAGTTCCATGTGCCGGGTCAGGGGCGAGGCGCGGATCAGCTCCTTCCACTCGGCGACGGGACGGCCGTACTTCTTCTCGATGGACGGGAAGTAGGCGGCCCCCTTCGCGCTCGTCGTGCCGTTCGCGGTGTCCGCGGTGTTCGTCATGCCGACGTGATCCCTCTCCGGTGCGTGCGGTCGCGTGTCACCTGGTACGACCGGGCGTGGCGGCCGGAGTCATCGGCCATCGGGTGTGTCCTGCGTCACTCGGTTGACTCCCCGGAGGATGTGAAGCGGATCACCGTCCCCCATTGGTTGAACGTTGAACTTCCTTGGCGTAAGGTCGACTCCGTAACCCGGCCCATACGGAAAGAAAGTCACGCATGTCTCTCCTCCTCGACCCCGCCGCCCAGGATCTGCTGTTCCGCGAGGCCCGCACCGCGAACACCTTCACCGACGAGCCGGTGACCGACGAGCAGGTGCAGGCGATCTACGACTTGGTCAAGTACGGTCCGACCGCCTTCAACCAGTCCCCGCTGCGCATCACGCTGGTCCGCTCCCCCGAGGCCCGCGAGCGCCTGGTGAAGCACATGGCCGAGGGCAACCAGGCCAAGACGGCCTCCGCCCCGCTGGTCGCGATCCTGTCGGCGGACAACGAGTTCCACGAGGAGCTGCCCGAGCTCTTCCCGCACTTCCCGCAGGCCAAGGACGCCTTCTTCGCCGACCGGCCGGTGCGCGAGAACTCCGCCACGCTGAACGCCGCCCTCCAGGCCGCCTACTTCATCGTCGGCGTCCGCGCCGCCGGCCTGGCCGCCGGCCCGATGACCGGTTTCGACGTCGAGGGCGTCCGCAAGGAGTTCCTCGACGACGACCACACCCCGCTGATCGTCGTCAACATCGGCAAGCCGGGCCCGGACGCCTGGTACCCGCGCTCCCCGCGCCTGGCCTACGAGCAGGTCGTCACCACCGTCTGAGCCCCGCCCGGACACGAGGAAGGCCCCCGGCACACCGCCGGGGGCCTTCCTCGTGCGCCTTCCGGGCTCACGCCGTCCTCAGGGCCGCGGCCACCTTCGCCAACTGGTCGAACGACGCCGTGCCGGTCACGAGGGTCGTCGCACGCCCGGCGCTGCCGCCGGCCCCCTCGTCCGCCGGGGAGTCCTCCAGCACCAGGGCGTCGTACCGGCCGCCCGTGTACCGGACCCACGTCCGGCCGCCGATCTCCTGGGTGACCCCGGTCTTCCGCGCGCCCTGGCTCGCCTCCTCGATGAAGCGGGAGCGCTTCTCCGTGGACTGCTCGACCGCCACGTACTCGCCGTCCGGGGCGTGGTAGCCCAGGTGCCAGCGGTCGAAGTCGTCGCCCCGGAAGCGGACCGAGGTCGGCTTCCACGCCTCGGGCAGGCCTTCGGGCGCGGCGACCGGGTAGGGCGCGGCCCGGCGCGCGGTGAGCAGCTCGACCCGGTAGTCGACCCTTCTGACGTCGGGTTCCGCGTCGTCGTCGTGCGGGATGAAGAGCCACATGACGCCGCCCACGAGCACGATGACGGCCAGGGAGAGGATCATGTCCCGCGCCGTCTTCTGCTTGCCGTTCGTACCTGCCACGCCTCCTATCGTCGCAGGTGCCCGGAGCGCTCATCCGTGGGGTCCCCTGCTCATTTTGTCTGCCTAACGATAGAGTCGTGGCCAACACCCTCATCCGGCCGTCGTCGTATCAGAAAGGTGCGCTCCGATGACCGAGCACCATCACCTGCCGTCCGAGCTGGACGTCCCCTCCGAGGCCCCCGACCGCAACCTGGCGCTGGAGCTGGTCCGGGTCACCGAGGCCGCGGCGATGGCCGCGGGCCGCTGGGTCGGGCGCGGGGACAAGAACGGCGCCGACGGCGCCGCGGTGCGCGCCATGCGGACCCTGGTCCACACCGTGTCGATGAACGGCGTCGTCGTCATCGGCGAGGGCGAGAAGGACGAGGCGCCGATGCTCTTCAACGGGGAGCGCGTGGGTGACGGGACCGGGCCCGAGGTCGACATCGCCGTCGACCCGATCGACGGCACCACGCTGACGGCCAAGGGCATGCCGAACGCGATCGCCGTCCTCGCCGCCACCGAGCGCGGGGCGATGTTCGACCCGTCCGCCGTCTTCTACATGGACAAGCTGGTCACCGGACCGGAGGCCGCCGACTTCGTCGACATCGACGCCCCGGTGGCGGTGAACATCCGCCGGGTCGCCAAGGCCAAGCGGTCCACGCCCGAGGACGTCACCGTCTGCATCCTGGACCGCCCCCGCCACCAGGACCTGATCGATCAGGTCAGGCAGACCGGCGCCCGCATCAAGCTGATCTCCGACGGCGACGTCGCCGGCTCCATCCTGGCGCTGCGCGAGGGCACCGGCATCGACCTGCTGCTCGGCATCGGCGGCACCCCCGAGGGCATCATCTCGGCCTGCGCGGTGAAGTGCCTGGGCGGCACCATCCAGGGCAAGCTGTGGCCGAAGGACGACGAGGAGCGGCAGCGGGCCGTCGACGCCGGGCACGACCTGGACCGCGTCCTGACCACCGACGACCTGGTCCGCGGCGACAACGTCTTCTTCGCGGCGACCGGCATCACCGACGGCGAACTGCTGCGCGGGGTGCGCTACCGCTCCGAGACCGCCATGACGTCGTCGATCGTCATGCGCTCCAAGTCGGGCACGGTCCGCCGGATCGACTCCGAGCACCGGCTGAGCAAGCTGCGCGCCTACAGCGCGATCGACTTCGACCGGGCGAAGTAGCCCCCGCGCCCCGGGGCGCCGCCCCCGCGGCACCGGAGGAGGCACCCTCCGCGCGCAGGGGTGCCCCTTCCTCCGGACGTTCCCGGGCGCTTCCCGTCCGTCTCGCGGCGGCCGGCTAACCGGCCGCCGCTATGCGGCCGGTCGTGCGCGCCGCTTTCTTCAGCTCCACCTCGCGGCGCCGGCGCCGGGCCAGGACCACGCGGCGTTCGGCGGCCGTGAGGCCGCCCCAGACGCCGTACGGCTCGGGCTGGAGCAGCGCGTGCTCGCGGCACTCGACCATGACCGGGCAGCGCGCGCAGACGCGCTTGGCCGCTTCCTCCCGCGAGAGCCGGGCAGCCGTGGGCTCCTTGGAGGGCGCGAAGAACAGGCCGGCCTCGTCGCGCCGGCACACCGCCTCGGTGTGCCAGGGGGCGTCGTGGTCCCTGTCTCGCACGGGCACCCGCTGGGCCGGAACGGCAGCTACCTGCAGGGACGAATGCGGCGGTTGCAGCACGGTCTACTCCTGACGACGGCTTCGCGAGCGAGAGACGATGCAGCAAGGCCTACCCACTGTGTGCGCGCCTATGCACTGAGTTCCCATCCGTCGGCTCCGCGGGGTCGTCACACCCGCGCGGGAGCCGGCCGGGCCGCCGCGGGACCGGCCGGATTCACGACCGTCAATGATCCAGGTGTTTGCGCAGGCTCCGGTCGACCTTGCGGTGGACCCGGTCGAGGATGTCCGCGACGACCCTGCCCCGCCGGGGCCGCGCCTCGACGCTGCCCAGCACGGCCCAGCCGTCGACGTGGACGACGGGGGCCTCCGCCTCGGCCGAGTCGAGGGCGTCCACCTCGAAGCTGCCCAGCACACCGCCGCCCATGCCGTGCAGCGACACGTTCTGCGGAACGCGGATCTCGACGCTGCCGAAGATCGCGAACGCCTTGATCACCACCTGCTGGTACTCGAAGACCGCCTCGCTGAGGTCGATCTCGACGCTGCCGAAGACCGCCCAGGCGTGGATCCGCCGGCCCGCGCGCCGGCGGCCCTTGCGGACGACGCCGCCGAACACCGCGACGACGTTCTCGTCGGGGCCGGCCGGGAGGGCGCCGGCTCCGGGGCGGCCGGGGGCGGGCGCGTGGGCCCGGCCGCCCCGGTCCTCGTGCGCGGCGGGCAGGTCCCGTACGAACGCGTCCAGCTCGCCGACGGTCCTGGCGGCCAGCACCCCCTCGACGCGCTCGGCGTGCTCCTCCGCGGTGAGACGGCCCTCGGCGAGGGCCTCGCGGAGCATGTCGGCGACGCGGTCCCGGTCGGCGTCCGAGGCGCGCAGCCCGGAGACGGGCGGGGCGGCGGGCTGCTGCGGCTGCGGTGTGTGCTGGTGAAGGTCCACGGCAGCAGCGTAGCGAAACGCGATAGATCGCGACTAGGGTCTTTCGTTTGGATCAGGTCGGATCAGGGAGCGGGACCTGGTGCCGTGCGTCGCAAGGCGGAGGAGGGCGCCATGGCGGAGCCATGGCAACCGACGACAACGCGGCGAGGCACGGCACCAGGCCCCGCGAGCCCGGCATGATCCGAACGAGAGGCCCTAGGGGTGGAGGCGATCCGGCGGCGGGCCGGGCGCGGCGAACTGAGCCTTACCTCACAGATCCACCGCCGGCGGCAGGTTCTACGCTGGTGGGCGCTGCCCATGGAGGCCAGCCGCAGTCCGTCGAGTGAGGAATGGGCGAGATGCCTGAGTTCGCGTACACCGATCTGCTTCCCCAGGGAGAGGACACCACCCCCTACCGGCTGGTGACCTCCGAGGGCGTTTCCACCGTCGAGGGGCCGGACGGGCGGACGTTCCTGAAGGTGGAGCCGGAGGCGCTGCGCAAGCTGGCCGAGGAGGCCATCCACGACATCCAGCACTACCTGCGTCCCGCGCACCTGGCGCAGCTGCGCCGGATCATCGACGACCCCGAGGCGTCGGGCAACGACAAGTTCGTGGCGCTGGACCTGCTGAAGAACGCCAACATCGCCGCCGCCGGCGTGCTCCCCATGTGCCAGGACACCGGCACGGCGATCGTGATGGGCAAGCGCGGCCAGAACGTGCTGACGGCGGGCCGCGACGAGGAGGCCCTCTCGCGCGGCATCTACGACGCCTACACCAAGCTGAACCTGCGCTACTCGCAGATGGCGCCGCTGACCATGTGGGAGGAGAAGAACACCGGCTCCAACCTCCCCGCCCAGATCGAGCTGTACGCCACCGACGGGGACGCCTACAAGTTCCTGTTCATGGCCAAGGGCGGCGGCAGCGCCAACAAGTCCTTCCTCTACCAGGAGACCAAGGCGGTCCTGAACGAGGCCTCCATGATGAAGTTCCTGGAGGAGAAGATCCGCTCGCTGGGCACGGCCGCCTGCCCGCCGTACCACCTGGCGATCGTCGTCGGCGGCACCAGCGCCGAGTACGCGCTGAAGACCGCCAAGTACGCCTCCGCGCACTACCTGGACAACATGCCCACCGAGGGTTCGCCGCTCGGCCACGGCTTCCGGGACAAGGAGCTGGAGGAGAAGGTCTTCGAGCTCACCCAGAAGATCGGCATCGGCGCGCAGTTCGGCGGCAAGTACTTCTGCCACGACGTGCGCGTGATCCGCCTGCCGCGCCACGGCGCCTCCTGCCCGGTCGCCCTCGCGGTCTCCTGCTCCGCCGACCGCCAGGCCGTCGCCAAGATCACCGCCGAGGGCGTCTTCCTGGAGCAGCTGGAGAGGGACCCGGCGCGCTTCCTGCCGGACACCACCGACGCCCAGCTCGACGAGGGCGACGTGGTGAGGATCGACCTGAACCAGCCGATGGAGCGGATCCTCGCCGAGCTGACCAAGTACCCGGTCAAGACCCGGCTGTCGCTGACCGGCCCGCTGGTGGTGGCCCGCGACATCGCGCACGCCAAGATCAAGGAGCGGCTGGACGCGGGCGAGGGGATGCCGCAGTACCTGAAGGACCACCCGGTGTACTACGCCGGCCCGGCCAAGACCCCCGAGGGGTACGCCTCCGGCTCCTTCGGTCCGACGACGGCCGGCCGCATGGACTCCTACGTGGAGCAGTTCCAGGCCGCCGGCGGCTCCAAGGTGATGCTGGCCAAGGGCAACCGCAGCAAGCAGGTGACCGACGCGTGCGCCGCGCACGGCGGCTTCTACCTGGGCTCCATCGGCGGTCCCGCCGCCCGCCTGGCGCAGGACTGCATCAAGAAGGTCGAGGTCCTGGAGTACGAGGAGCTCGGCATGGAGGCCGTCTGGAAGATCGAGGTGGAGGACTTCCCCGCCTTCATCGTCGTCGACGACAAGGGCAACGACTTCTTCCAGGACCCGGCTCCGCAGCCGACCTTCACGTCCATCCCGGTGCGCGGTCCCGGCCTGGGCTGACGGACGCGGTGACGGTTCGCCTCCACGGGGAACAGTGGTCCCGTCGCGGACGCTGTGAGACGTGGAGGTGATCGTCGATGACCGACGAGGGACAGGACGGGACCGGCCGGGCCGGGTACCGCATCGAGCACGACTCCATGGGCGAGGTGCGGGTGCCCGCCCACGCCAAGTGGCGGGCCCAGACCCAGCGGGCGGTGGAGAACTTCCCCGTCTCCGGGCAGCGCATCGAGCGCGCGCACATCGAGGCACTGGCGCAGATCAAGAAGGCGGCGGCGAAGGTCAACGCCGAGCTGGGCGTCCTGGACGGGGAGATCGCCCGGGCGATCCAGGAGGCCGCCGCCGAGGTGGCCGCCGGGCGGTGGGACGACCACTTCCCCGTCGACGTGTTCCAGACCGGTTCCGGGACCTCGTCCAACATGAACGCCAACGAGGTCATCGCGACGCTCGCCGGTGAGCGCCTGGGCCGCGACGTGCACCCCAACGACCACGTCAACGCCTCCCAGTCGTCCAACGACGTCTTCCCCTCCTCGATCCACATCGCCGCCACGGCCGCCGTCACGCGGGACCTGGTCCCGGCCCTGGAGCACCTGGCGGCGGCGCTGGAGCGCAAGGCGCAGGAGTTCGCCGACGTGGTGAAGGCCGGGCGGACGCACCTGATGGACGCCACGCCCGTGACGCTGGGGCAGGAGTTCGGCGGGTACGCCGCCCAGGTCCGGTACGGCGTGGAGCGGCTGAGGGCCTCCCTGCCCCGGCTCGCCGAGCTGCCCCTGGGCGGCACCGCCGTCGGCACCGGCATCAACACCCCGCCCGGCTTCTCCGCCGCCGTCATCGAGGAGGTGGCCCGCGCGACCGGGCTGCCGCTCACCGAGGCGCGCGACCACTTCGAGGCGCAGGGCGCCCGGGACGGGATCGTGGAGACCAGCGGGCAGCTGCGGACGATCGCCGTCGGCCTGACGAAGATCGCCAACGATCTGCGCTGGATGTCCTCCGGGCCGCGCACCGGCCTGGCGGAGATCTCCCTGCCCGATCTCCAGCCCGGTTCGTCGATCATGCCGGGGAAGGTGAACCCGGTCGTCCCCGAGGCCGTGCTCATGGTGTGCGCGCAGGTCGTGGGCAACGACGCGACCGTCGCCACCGCCGGGGCCGCCGGGAACTTCGAGCTCAACGTGATGCTGCCGGTCATCGCCAAGAACGTGCTGGAGTCCGTCCGGCTGCTCGCCAACGTCTCGCGGCTGCTGGCCGACCGCACCGTCGACGGCATCGTGGCCCACCGCGACCGGGCGCGCGAGTACGCCGAGTCGTCGCCGTCCGTCGTCACCCCGCTCAACAAGTACCTCGGCTACGAGGAGGCCGCCAAGGTCGCCAAGAGGGCGCTGGCCGAGCGGAAGACGATCCGCCAGGTGGTGATCGAGGGCGGTTACGTCGAGCGCGGCGACCTGACCGAGGATCAGCTGGACGAGGCGCTGGACGTCCTGCGGATGACGCGTCCCTGACCGGGTCCGCGCCGCCCGCGCACCCGGTGTGCGAACCGTGACGCGCGCCGCAGCGTCCTTTGTACCGGGTGCCTAATATCTGGCCATGACGGACGGTGAAGCGGTGACGGCAGCGGCGGGAACGGGCGGCGCGGCGGCGCACGCGGACGGTACGGCGGCAGGAGCCGCCGAGGCGGCGGCCCGGGCGGGAGGGGCGGCGCCCCGCTGGGCGCCCGGGAGCCAGATCCTGTGGCGGTACCGGGAGAACGCCGGCCCGCGCATACACATCGCGCGCCCCGTCACCGTCGTACGGGACGACGCCGATCTGCTCGCCGTGTGGATGGCGCCGGGCACCGAGTGCGTGAAGCCGGCGCTCGCCGACGGCACCCCGGTCCACCACGAGCCGCTGGCCTCGCGCTACACCAAGCCGCGGACCGTGCAGCGCGACCGGTGGTTCGGCACCGGTGTGCTGAAGCTGGCGCGGCCGGGCGAGCCCTGGTCGGTGTGGCTGTTCTGGGAGCCGGGCTGGCGGTTCAAGAACTGGTACGTGAACCTGGAGGAGCCGCTGGCCCGCTGGCCGGGCGGCGTCGACTCCGAGGACCACTTCCTGGACATCTCCGTCCAGCCGGACGGCCGTTGGCACTGGCGGGACGAGGACGAGTTCGCGCAGGCCCAGCGGGACGGGCTGATGGACGCCGCTCTCGCCGAGCGGGTGCGCCGGGCGGGGCGGTCCGCGGTGGAGGTGATCGACGCCTGGGGGCCGCCGTTCTGCGACGGCTGGCAGGACTGGCGCCCGGACCCCTCGTGGCCGGTACCGTCGTTGCCGGAGGACTGGGACCGCACGCCCGCGCACGTGTCCCCATGAGACCCTTGATACGCCCCCGGGCAGGAAACGTAGGATCGTCCTCCGCAAGGGAGCGCGGCGGCAACGAGCGGAACACGCGCTGGGCTTGACCGATCGTCACCGAGGGGCGGCAGGACGTGAGCGAAAGGGACGAGGGCACCGCCGGAACGGACCGCAGATGGTCCGCCGACGGCACGAAAACAGCCTCTGACCACACGGGAATTCCGTTCCTGGGGCAGGTATACCGGGTATCGGGACTTCTGCGGGACGAACCGCGCGCGCGGCGCGTGGCCCCGGACGGATGGATTCGACACGCGTGACGGAGCACCCGACCTCCTCCGAACGCCCCACGGCGGGCGTCGACCCCGCGGATCCCCGCGGGGCGCTGCTTCCTGCCCCCGCTCCGGCGCACACGCCCGGTGCGATGGCCTTACCCGCTCCGGGCGCCCAGGGACGGGCCTCGGAGGCGCCGCCCGGCCCGGAGCCGGGCCCGGCCGGTTCCTTCGAGCACTCCCAGCCGGTCGCCGGGCAGGCGGCCGAGCCCGACACGCACCGGCCGCGGCCCGCGCCCGAAGGCGTTCCGGCCCAGCCGGGCGCCGTCGTGGCCCCGGCCGCCGGGATGCCGGCGGGACCCGAGCGCCGTACCGGGCAGGTCCCCGCGCCCGGCCGGCCCACGCCGATGCGCCGGGACGGGGACCGGCTGAGGTTCGTGGGGGCCGCGACCCGGCGGATCGCCCGGGGCATGGACCTCGACGAGATCGTGATGGGCCTGTGCCGGGCCACCGTGCCCACGTTCGCCGACGCGATCCTCGTCTACCTGCGCGAGCCGCTGCCGGTGGGCGACGAGCGGCCGTCGGGCCCGCTGGTGCTGCGGCTGCGCCGCACCGACCGGATACCGGCCGACCGCGACACCGAGGGCGGGTTCATGCCGGCGGTGCAGCCGGAGCCGTCCGAGCTGGACTCGGTCGGCTCCGAGCTGTGCGAGGTGCGGCCGGGCAGCGCGCTCGCCGAGGTGCTGCGCGGGGTGCGGCCGGTCTTCACGGACGCGCCCGCCGCCCGCGCCGCGCTCCCCGAACTGCTCGGCGAGGAGGGCGGGTTCGCGGTGCCCGGTGGACAGCGCGCCATCCTCGCGCCGCTGCGGGGGCGACGCCGGGTGATCGGGGCGGCGCTGTTCCTGCGCGGCCCGGAACGCATCGCGTTCGAGGCCGACGACCTGCTGGTGGCGGCCCAGCTCGCCACGCACAGCGCCCTCGGCATCGACAAGGCGGTGCTCTACGGCCGCGAGGCGTACATCGCCGACGAACTGCAGCGCACCATGCTGCCGGAGACCCTGCCGCGCTGCACCGGGGTGCGGCTGGCCTCCCGCTACCTGCCCGCCGCGGAGACCGCGCGGGTCGGCGGCGACTGGTACGACGCCATCCCGCTGCCCGGCAGCCGGGTCGCCCTCGTCGTCGGCGACGTCATGGGCCACTCCATGACCTCGGCGGCGATCATGGGCCAGCTGCGCACGACCGCGCAGACCCTGGCCGGGCTCGACCTGCCGCCGCAGGAGGTGCTGCACCACCTCGACGAACAGGCCCAGCGCCTGGGCACCGACCGCATGGCGACCTGCCTGTACGCCGTGTACGACCCGGTCGCCCACCGCATCACCGTCGCCAACGCCGGCCATCCGCCGCCCGTCCTGCTGCACCTGGGCGGCCGGGCGGAGGTGCTGTCGGTGCCGGCGGGCGCCCCGATCGGGGTCGGCGGCGTCGACTTCGAGGCGGTGGAGCTGGACGCGCCCGCCGGGGCCACCCTGCTGCTGTACACCGACGGTCTGGTGGAGTCCCGGCTGCGGGACGTGTGGACCGGCATAGAGCAGCTGCGGGAGAGGCTGGAGGCGACCGCCGAGCTGACCGGGGCCGACCACGCGCCGCCGCTGGAGGCGCTGTGCGACGAGGTGCTGGACATGCTCGGCCCGGGCGACCGGGACGACGACATCGCGCTGCTCGCCGCCCGCTTCGACGGGATCGCGCCGAGCGACGTGGCGTACTGGGAGCTGGAGCCGGAGGAGACCGCCCCCGGCCGGGCCCGGCGCCTGGCCCGCCGGGAGCTGGCCCGCTGGGGCCTGGAGGAGCTCACCGACTCCGTGGAGCTGCTGGTGAGCGAGGTGGTGACCAACGCCGTGCGGTACGCCTCCCGGCCGGTCACCCTGCGGCTGCTGCGCACGGGCGTGCTGCGCTGCGAGGTCGGCGACGACGTGCCGCAGCTGCCGCGCCTGCGGCAGGCGCGGGCCACGGACGAGGGCGGGCGCGGGCTGTACCTGGTCAACCGGATGGCCCGGCGGTGGGGCGCGACCCGGCTGAGCACCGGCAAGGTGGTCTGGTTCGAGCTGAACCGGTGACGCGACGGCGTGGGGGGCGCCCGGCGGCTGCCGGGCGCCCCCCACGTGTCTCAGCGTTCCTCGTCGGCCCTGTTCGGCAACAGCGGGTTCTCCGGTTCCTCCCCCGTCGGCGACGGGGTCGTCGGCGTCTGGGTGGGCGCTTCGGTCGTCGGCGGCGTGGAGGTGGGCTCCTCGGTCGTCGGCGGCGCGGAGGTGGGCTCCTCGGTCGTCGGCGGCGTGGAGGTGGGCTCCTCGGTCGTCGGCGGCGCGGAGGTGGGCTCCTCGGTCGTCGGCGGCGGCGCGGTGGGCGTCCGGGTCGGCTGGACCGCCGCGCCCTGCTTGGTCTCCAGGTCGAACCGGCTGATCCCGTCCAGCACGCCGAAGGTGTACGCCGCCCAGATCTGCGCCGGGAACCCGCCGCCGTTGACGCGGTCCTCGCCGCCCGCGCCGTACATCGGGACCTGCGCGTAGGTCTTGGGGTCCTCGCCGAACAGGCCGACGGAGGTGACCAGGTCCGGGGTGTAACCGGTGAACCAGGCCGACTTGTTGTTGTCGGACGTGCCGGTCTTGCCGGCGACCTGCTGGCCGCCGCGCAGCGGGTTCTCGCGGACGGAGACGCGGGCGGTGCCGTCGTCGACCACGCCGGTCAGCACGGAGGTGACCGTGTCGGCGGCCTCCCGGCTGATGACCTGCTCCCCGATCGGATCGGGGAACTCGACCCGGCGGGAGTTGTGCTCGACCGACTTCACGACGGCCGGGGTGACCTTCCTGCCGTGGTGGTCGAGGGTGGCGTAGACCCCGGCCATCTCCAGCGGGCTCGCGCCCATCGAGCCGAGGGTCTGGGCGGGCACCGCCTGCATGCCCTCCGTCTCCATGCCGAGCTTGCCGGCGACCTCCACCACCTCGTCCATGCCGACGTCGACGCCCATCTGCGCGAAGACGGAGTTGACGGACTTGTTCATCGCCTCCTGGACGGTGATGTCGCCGTAGTCGCGGTCGTCCTCGTTCTCGGGGGCGAACCCGACGCGGCGGCCGTGGTCGACGACCGGGCGCTTGCTGGTGCCGTCGTAGACCGTGCTCGCCGTGATCGGCGTGCCGTCCTGGGTGGTGGCGTCCTCGTCGACGGCGGCGGCCAGGATGACCGGCTTGAAGGTGGAGGCGGGCTGGTAGTCGTCGCGGGTGGCGTTGTTCCTGTAGTGCTTCAGGTAGTCGATGCCGCCGTACATCGCCACGACCGCGCCGGTCTTCGGGTCGACGGAGACCGCGCCCGCCTGGACCCTGGCGTCGACCTCGTTCCCCTCGGGGTCCAGCTTGTCGGTCAGCTGGGCCTTGACGGACCGCTCCAGCGCCGCCTGCTTCTTCTTGTCGATGTTGAGGGTGATGGTCCAGCCGCCGGCCTCGACCATGGCCTGGGCCTGCTTCATGTCCTCGGCGCTGCCCTGCGCGACCAGCTGCCGCTCCAGCGCGGCGTTGGCCGCGTCCACCAGGTAGCCGGTCTGGCCGCCCATGCCGGGGGCGGGCTTGGGCTCCTTGGGCACCGGGAACTCCATGGCCCGGCGCTCGGCGGCGTCCAGCCAGTGCTGCTCGACCATGTTGTCCAGGACGTAGTCCCACCGCTCCCGGACCAGCCGCTTGCCGGTGTCGGAGGCGATCGCCCAGTCGTACTGGTTCGGCGCCTGGAGCAGGGCCGCCAGGTAGGCGCCCTGCTCGACGGTGAGGTCCTCGGCGTCGACGCGGTAGTAGGCCTGGGCGGCGGCCTGGATGCCGTAGGCGCCGCGGCCGTAGTAGCTGGTGTTGATGTACCCGGCGAGGATGTAGTCCTTGGACTTCTCGCGGTCCAGCTTCAGGGAGATGACCAGTTCCTTCAGCTTGCGCGAGATGGTCTGGTCCTGGGTGAGGTAGTAGTTCTTGACGTACTGCTGGGTGATCGTGGAGCCGCCCTGCGCGCCCTTGCCGGCGAGCGTGTTGAGCACGCCGCGCGCGGTGCCCTTGAGGTCGACGCCGGAGTCCTTGTAGAAGGTCTTGTTCTCGGCGGCGACGAAGGTGTGCTGGACGTCCTTGGGCACCTTGGCCAGGTTGACGATCTCGCGGTTGCGCTCACCGACGCGGGCCATGACCGAGCCGTCGCCGTACTTGTAGACGTTGCTCTGCAGCTTGGCGTCGGCGTTCCCCTCGGGGATGTCGATCACCAGGTACAGCACGACGAAGGCGCCCATGCCGAGCAGGCACAGGCCGAAGACCGTGCCGAGGATCTTCTTCCAGGTGAACAGCCGGCGTATGCCGCCCTTCCCGGCCGCGCCCGACGAGCGGCGACGCTTCGGCGCCGCGCGGCGGCCACCGCGCTGCCGCGCTCGTCTCTCTTCCGCTCGTCCCATCGGTCCGATCCGCTCCGATTCGTCCACGTGTGCTCAGCAGTCACACAGGTTTCACGCTCAGGTCAGCTCAGAAAGCTAACACCGTCAGATACGACAAAGGGCGCCCGATCCGGTCTTTTACGGACGTGACAATCAGCACCCGCTCCAACGGAACCGACGCACGAGGGTGGCGCGGGGTTGTCATGACAGGTTAAAGTGATATCACTTGGATAAATGAACGCTATGCGTGGCACCGCGCGCACGCCACCGCGCGAAGTGCCGCACGAGAAGGGGGACCCGTCCATGTCCACGCACGACACCCAGGCCGCCGCCGACGTCCCGGAGATGCCGGCACCCCGCGTCCGGGAGTTCCCGGCCCACAGCGTCGGCGGCGGGCTCGCCCTGCTGCTGGGCCTGGCCGGGCTGCTGGCCGGCGCCGGCCTGATCGTCGCCGCGACGACGGTCCCGGCCGCCGGCGTCAAGGCCGTGCTGATCGTCGCCGGCATCCTGGTGGCGTTCGCCGCGTTCCTGGCCATGAGCGGACTGAACATGGTCGCGCCGGGCGAGGCGCGGGTGGTCCAGCTCTTCGGGCGGTACCGGGGCACGATCCGGCAGGACGGGCTGCGCTGGGTGAACCCGCTCACCTCGCGCACCAAGATCTCCACGCGGGTGCGCAATCACGAGACCGCCGTCCTGAAGGTCAACGACGCCTACGGCAACCCGATCGAGCTGGCCGCCGTCGTGGTGTGGCGGGTGGAGGACACCGCGCGGGCCACCTTCGAGGTGGACGACTACCTCGAGTTCGTCTCCACCCAGACCGAGGCGGCCGTGCGGCACATCGCCATCGAGTACCCCTACGACGCCCACGACGAGGACGGCCTGTCGCTGCGCGGCAACGCCGAGGAGATCACCGAGAAGCTCGCCGCCGAGCTGCACGCGCGCGTGGAGGCGGCCGGGGTGCAGATCATCGAGTCCCGCTTCACCCACCTCGCCTACGCTCCGGAGATCGCCTCGGCGATGCTCCAGCGGCAGCAGGCCGGGGCGGTCGTCGCGGCGCGGCGGCAGATCGTGGACGGGGCGGTCGGGATGGTCGAGGCGGCGCTCGAGCGGATCGCCCGGCAGGACATCGTGGAACTGGACGAGGAGCGGAAGGCGGCGATGGTGTCGAACCTCATGGTGGTGCTGTGCGGGGACCGCGCCGCGCAGCCCGTCCTGAACACGGGGACGCTCTACCAGTGACCGCGCCGTCCGGGGACCCCGCTCCGCGGCGCCGGCCGCAGCAGCGCAAGCAGGTGCTGCTGCGGCTGGACCCGCTGGTGTACGAGGCGCTGGCCCGCTGGGCGGGCGACGAGCTGCGCTCGGCCAACGCCCAGATCGAGTTCCTGCTGCGCCGGGCCCTGGCCGAGGCCGGCCGCCTGCCCGGCGGCACCGGCCCGCTCCCCCGCCGGGGACGGCCGCCCGCCGCTCCCGGGCCGTCGGACCGCCCGGCGGAACCGGGGGACCGGCAGGAGTGACGACCGGTTCCGCCGCGGGCATCGGAAAAAGCGCCGGGCGCCCGTGACGGAACCGTGACAACCGGCCCTGAGCTGCGGATTCACCGTTCCCTCGAGCTCTGCGCGCGCCATGTATACACGCGGTGTATACACCGTGTGTAGAGTGACCGGCATGTCCATCGGTCACACCCTCCTCGGGCTCCTGGAGTCCGGCCCCCGCCACGGCTACGACCTCAAGCGGGCCTTCGACGAGAAGTTCGGCCACGACCGGCCGCTGCACTACGGGCAGGTCTACTCGACCATGTCCCGCCTGCTGAGGAACGGCCTCGTCGAGGTCGACGGCATCGAGGCGGGCGACGGGCCCGAGCGCAAGCGGTACGCGATCACCGACGCCGGGATCACCGACGTCGAGCGGTGGCTCGCCACGCCGGAGAAGCCCGAGCCGTACCTCCAGTCGACCCTGTACACCAAGGTCGTCCTGGCACTGCTCACCGACCGCGACGCGGCCGGGATCCTCGACACCCAGCGCTCGGAGCACCTGCGCAGCATGCGCGTCCTCACCGACCGCAAGCGCAAGGGCGACCTGGCCGACCAGCTCGTCTGCGACCACGCCCTGTTCCACCTGGAGGCCGACCTGCGCTGGCTGGAGCTGACCGCGGCGCGGCTCGGCAAACTCCGTTCGGCGGTGACCCGATGACCTTCCCCACCGGCTCGCTGCTCGCCGCCGAAGGGCTGCGCAAGGCCTACGGGCCGACCACGGCGCTCGACGGCGCCGACTTCTCCATCCACCCCGGCGAGATCGTCGCCGTCATGGGCCCCTCCGGGTCCGGCAAGTCGACGCTGCTGCACTGCCTCGCCGGGATCGTCACCCCCGACTCGGGGACGATCACCTACGACGGGCGCGAGCTGTCCGCGATGAACGACGCCCGGCGCAGCGCGCTGCGGCGCAGCGAGTTCGGGTTCGTGTTCCAGTTCGGGCAGCTCGTGCCGGAACTGACCTGTGTGGAGAACGTCGCCCTGCCGCTGCGCCTGAACGGCACCTCCCGCAAGGAGGCCGAGCGGACCGCCCTGTCCTGGATGGAGCGGCTGGAGGTCGACGACCTGCGCAGGAAGCGGCCCGGCGAGGTCTCCGGCGGGCAGGGGCAGCGGGTCGCCGTGGCGCGGGCGCTGGTCACCGGTCCCCGGGTGCTGTTCGCCGACGAGCCGACCGGCGCGCTGGACTCCCTCAACGGCGAACGCGTGATGGAGCTGCTCACCGACGCCGCCCGGTCCGCGGGCGCCGCCGTCGTCCTGGTCACGCACGAGGCGCGGGTGGCCGCCTACTCCGACCGCGAGATCGTCGTGCGGGACGGGAAGTCCCGGGACATGGAGCACGCCGTATGAGCGCCCGGCGGTGGGGCGCGGACCTGGCCCTGGGCGTCCGGTTCGCGTTCGCCGGCGGGCGCGAGGGCCGGATCCGGGCGCTGCTGACGGCCGTCGGCGTGGGGCTGGGCGTGGCGCTGCTGCTGCTGACCACGGCGATCCCGAACGCGCTCGACGTCCGGCACGACCGGGAGGCGGCCCGCGCGGACATCCCGTTCCACGACGGCCGGATCCCCGCCGGGGACGGCACCGTGGTGGTCGCCCACGCCGACACGGACTTCCGCGACAAGACTGTGCGGGGGCGCGCGCTGGAGCCCGAGGGGCCGCGGGCGCCGCTGCCGCCGGGCGTGGAGGAGTTCCCGGCGGTCGGTGAGATGGTGGTCTCCCCCGCCCTGGGGGAACTGCTGGAGTCGGACTCCGGGGAGCTGCTGCGCGAGCGGCTGCCGGACCGGATCGTCGGCACGATCGGCGAGAGCGGCCTGGTCGGCTCGGCGGAGCTCGCCTTCTACCGGGGTGCCGAGGGGCTCGCCCCGCACATCGACGGCGGCCGGGTGGTCCGCCTGGAGGAGTTCGGGTACGCGGACGGCTCCACCGAGCGGATGGACCCGGTCCTGCTCCTGCTCGTCCTGGTCGTCTTCGTGGTGCTGCTGATGCCGGTGGCCGTCTTCGTCGCCGCGGCCGTCCGCTTCGGCGGCGAACGGCGCGACCGGCGGCTGGCGGCACTGCGGCTGGTGGGCGCCGACGGCCGGACGACCCGGCGGATCGCCGCCGGCGAGGCGCTGGCGGGCTCGGTGCTGGGTCTGGCCTTCGGCGCGGTCTTCTTCCTGATCGGGCGCCAGGCGGCGGGCCGGGCCGAGGTGTTCGGCGTCAGTGTGTTCCCGGGCTACCTCAACCCCTCGCCCCTGCTGGCCCTGCTGGTCGCGGTGGCGGTCCCGGCGGCGGCCGTCCTGGTGACGCTGCTGGCGCTGCGCGGCGTGGTCGTCGAACCGCTCGGCGTGGTCCGCACGGCCAGGCCCGCGCGGCGCCGGCTGTGGTGGCGGCTGCTGCTGCCGCCGGCCGGTCTCGCGATGCTCTACCCGATGCTCGGCAAGGGCCGCTCCCACGGCGACTTCAACCAGTACCTCGTCGGTGGCGGCGTAATGCTGCTGCTGGTCGGCGTGACCGCGCTGCTGCCGTGGCTGGTGGAGACGGTCGTCGCCCGGCTCGGCGGCGGCGCGGTGTCCTGGCAGCTGGCCGTGCGCCGGCTCCAGCTGAGCAGCGGTACGGCGGCCCGCATGGTCAACGGCATCGCGGTGGCCGTCGCCGGGGCGATCGCGCTGCAGATGCTGTTCGCGGGCGTCGAGGACGACTACACGAGGGACACCGGCCGGGACCTGACCCGGGCGCAGATGCAGGTGGACGTGCCGGGGACGGCGCCGCTGGACGCCGCCGCCGAAAAGCTGCGGCGCACCGAGGGCGTGCGCACGGCGTACGCCTACTACGAGGGGGTCCTCGGCGACCGGCGCCGGGACCCGCGGCGCAGCACGCAGGTGACGGCCGGCGACTGCGCGGCCCTGCGGCAGATCGCCGAGCTGCCGTCCTGCCGGGACGGCGACGTGTTCGCCGTCGCGGGGGCGGAGTGGGACACCGACACGCCGGAGCTCGCCGAGCCGGGCCGCACGCTGTACCTCGACCCGGCCTACGGCGGCGACCCGAACTCCGCCCAGGTCGCCTGGCCGGTGCCGCGGGACCTGAAGCAGGCCCGTCCGGACACCCGGCTGACCGGCTCCGACCGGGGCGGTCTCCTCCTCACCCGGGGGGCGCTGCCCGCCGCGGCCGTCCCGGCGCTGTCCGGGCAGGTGTACGTGGCGCTGGACGAGTCGGTGGGGGACGCGCGGGAGCACGTGCGCAACACCGCGGCGGCCATCGGCCCGATGACGTACACCGCGAACTGGACGGCCACCGAGCAGTCCCCCCGGTTCGCCTCCGTCCGCACCGGCCTGTTCGTCGGCGCCGCGTGCGTGCTGGCACTGATCGGCGCGAGCCTGCTGGTCGCACAGCTGGAGCAGCTGCGCGAGCGCAGGAGGCTGCTGTCGGCGCTGGTCGCGTTCGGCACGCGGCGGCGCACGCTGAGCCTGTCGGTGCTGTGGCAGACGGCCGTTCCGGTCGCCCTGGGCCTGCTGCTGGCCTCGGTGGTGGGGATCGCGTTGGGCTCGGTGCTGCTGAGGATGTCGGCCGCGCCGGTGCGCGTGGACTGGGCGGGCGTGCTGGGGATGACCGGCGTCGGCGCGGCGGTCGTCCTGCTGGTGACGCTGCTCAGCCTGCCGCCGCTGCTGCGGCTGATGCGGCCGGACGGGCTGCGCACGGAGTGACCGCCGGGACCGGGCCGGTGGCGGCGCCGGCTCCGGCGGACCGGTACGGAAGCCGGCCGCGCGGGGTCCGCCGGGTCTCAGGGGCCGACGGTCCGTACCGGCAGGCCGCGCAGGGCCTCGCGCAGGGCCGCCGCCAGCTCCTCGTACTCCGCGCCGCGGGCGGCGCCCGTGCGCATGGCGAGGGCGATGCGGCGGCCGGGCGCGGGGTCGGCGAAGAAGCCGGTGAGGAGCTGGCTGGAGCGGGTGGTCTCCACCCGGACCGCGGTGCGCGGCAGCAGTGTCACGCCCAGGCCGCCCGCCACCAGTTGCACCAGCGTCGACAGCCCGGCCGCCGTGGTGGTGGCCGGGACGTCCTCGCGTCCGGCCTCCCGGCAGATCTCCAGCGCCTGGTCGCGCAGGCAGTGCCCCTCGTCGAGGAGGAGCAGCTTCAGCTCGCGCAGCGCCGAGCGGGATATGCCCTCGCGGCCCCCGAGCGGATGGTCCAGGGGCGTGACGAGCACGAAGTCCTCGTCGAACAGGGGGAGCTCGGTGACGCCGGGCACGCCGAGCGGCACGGCCAGGAGCAGCAGGTCCAGCCGCCCGCCGGTCAGCCCGTCGAGCAGGCTGGCGGTCTGTTCCTCGTGGACCTGGAGGTCCAGGGCCGGGTAGCGCTCGTGGACCAGGCGCAGCACGGTGGGCAGCAGGTACGGCGCCACGGTCGGGATCACGCCCAGGCGCAGCACACCGGTGAACGGCGCCCGGACCGCCTCCGCCTCCTCCATGAGCGCCCCGACCTCCGCCAGCACCGCCTTGGCCCGGACGGCGAGCCGCTCACCCGCGGTCGAGAGCAGGACCTTGCGCGTCGTACGCTCCAGGAGGGTGACACCGAGTGTCTCCTCCAGGGCGGAGACGGCGCCGGACAGGGCGGGCTGGCTCATGCCGATCGCGGCGGCGGCGTCACGGAAGTGCAGGTGCTCGGCGACGGCCGCGAAGGCGCGGAGCTGGGCCAGGCTGGGCTGGCGCCTCTTTCCCGTGGTCATTCCCACGGCCGTACCTCCAGGATCCTTGCACATATTTGCGATCACTGATAGCAACCGTCGATCAACTCGACCGAGTGTAGCTATTTCCCTAATCAATGCGGCCTGTGCCAACATCGGCAACGTCCAACCCATGGGAAACACTCGCAAACTGAGTGTTTCTTCGCTGCAAGGAGAGCGTGTGCTCACTGTCGGTGACAAGTTCCCCGAGTTCGAACTGACCGCCTGCGTCTCGCTGGAGAAGGGCAAGGAGTTCGAGACGATCACCCACAAGACCTACGAGGGCAAGTGGAAGGTCGTCTTCGCCTGGCCGAAGGACTTCACCTTCGTGTGCCCGACCGAGATCGCGGCCTTCGGCAAGCTGAACGACGAGTTCGCCGACCGCGACGCGCAGATCCTGGGCTTCTCCGGTGACTCGGAGTTCGTCCACCACGCCTGGCGCAAGGACCACCCGGACCTGACCGACCTGCCGTTCCCGATGATGGCCGACCCCAAGCACGAGCTGATGCGCGCGCTCGGCATCGAGGGCGAGGACGGCTTCGCGCAGCGCGCGGTCTTCATCGTCGACCAGAACAACGAGATCCAGTTCACCATGGTGACCGCGGGCTCCGTCGGCCGGAACCCGAAGGAGGTCCTGCGGGTCCTGGACGCCCTGCAGACCGACGAGCTGTGCCCCTGCAACTGGACCAAGGGCGACGAGACGCTCGACCCGGTCGCGCTGCTGGCCGGGGAGTGACCTGACATGTCGCTCGACTCCCTGAAGTCCGCCATACCGGACTACGCCAAGGACCTGAAGCTCAACCTGGGTTCGGTCATCGGCAACTCCGAGCTGCCGGCCCAGCAGCTGTGGGGCACCGTGCTGGCGACCGCCATCGCCTCGCGCTCCCCCATCGTGCTGCGCGAGCTGGAGCCGGAGGCGAAGGCGAACCTCACGCCGGAGGCGTACACGGCCGCCAAGTCGGCCGCCGCCATCATGGCGATGAACAACGTCTTCTACCGCACCCGGCACCTGCTGTCGGACCACGAGTACGGCACGCTGCGCGCCGGTCTGCGGATGAACGTCATCGGCAACCCCGGCGTCGACAAGGTCGACTTCGAGCTGTGGTCCTTCGCGGTCTCCGCGATCAACGGCTGCGGCATGTGCCTGGACTCGCACGAGCAGGTCCTGCGCAAGGCGGGCCTGAGCCGCGAGACGATCCAGGAGGCCTTCAAGATCGCCGCTGTGATCCAGGCCGTGGGCGCCACGCTGGACGCCGAGGCGGTCCTCGCCCAGTAGTCGTCCCCGCCCGCGGGAACACACACGGGGCCCCGCTCACCTCACCGGTGAGCGGGGCCCCGTGCCGTCTTCCCGCGCCGCTCACCGAGGCGGCGTCTCCCGCGGGCCCGGTTCCTCGGGTTCGGCGGTCGGGGTGTCCGTTGCCGGGGTGTCCGCCGCCGGGGCGGCGTCCGTCGCCGTGGCGCCGTGCGGCTTCGGGGTCTGGCGCAGGGCGGCCTCGCGGGAGTACGCCCGCAGATAGCCGGCGACGGTGTTCGTCACCGCGACCAGCGGTACGGCGACCACCGCGCCGCCGATGCCGGCCACCAGGCCGCCGGCGGAGACCGAGAGCACCACCGCCAGCGGATGGACCCGCACCGCGCGCCCCAGGATGAACGGCTGGAGGATGTGCCCCTCGATCTGCTGCACCGCCAGGACGACGACGAGGGTCATGACGGCGGTGAAGACGCCCTGGGTGACCAGCCCGACGACGACCGCGAGCGCGCCCGAGACCACCGCGCCGACCAGCGGGATGAACGCGAACAGGAAGATGAACACGGCCAGCGGCACGGCCATCGGCACATCGAGGAAGTAGATGCCGAGGCCGATGAAGACGGCGTCGATCAGGGCCACTACCACCGTGCCGCGGACGTACGCGGTGAGCGTGCGCCAGGCGCGCGGACCGGCGCCGGCCACGCCCGGCCGGGCCGCCGCCGGCACCAGCTTCAGCGTCCACTCCCAGATGCGCTTGCCGTCGTAGAGCAGGAACAGCGTGGAGAAGACCGCCAGCAGCAGCCCGGTCAGCGCCTCGACGACGACCGTGACGCCCTCCAGGCCCATCGAGGTGATCTGCTCGGTGTTGGCGCCGACCGCCTCGCGCAGGTTCTTGGCGATCTCGTTGATCTGCTTGTCCGTCACATGGAACGGGCTGTTCAGCAGCCATCGGCGCAATTCGTCGATGCCGTCCTGGACCTGGTCGGAGAGCGTGTCGATGTTCTCCATGACCTGCCAGGTCACGAACCAGCCGATCAGCCCCATCACGACGAAGCCGAGGAACGCCGTCAGGGCCGTGGCCAGCCCGCGCGGTACCCCCGCCCGCCGCAGCCGCGCCACCGTCGGCTGGAGCACCGCCGTCATCAGCAGCGCGGCCACGAAGGCCAGCACGACCAGCCGTACGGCGCTGATCACCCGCATGAGCACCCACAGGGTGCCCGCGAGCACCAGCAGGCGCCAGCCGACCTCCGCCGCGACGCGCACGCCCCACGGCACGGCCTGCGCGGGGTCGGGCCGGGGCCGGACCGCGGGAGCGTGGTCCGGAGGCGGCGGGACGTGCTCGGCGGACGCCGTGGCGGGGTGGGCGGACGGCACGGGGCCGGCGTCCTCCGCCTCCGCCTCGGCCCGGCGTTGGTCGATCCGCCGGCTCATCTCCGTCAGCCCGGCACCGATCCGGCCCAGCCACCCTGGCACTCGCGACATGCTCCGTCCTCTTCCCCCGTCTCTCCGCACCACTCCCCCTGGAGTCGTCGGGTCCGACCGTACAGGGCGAAAGCCCCCCACCCTAGGACGGTGAGGGGCTGCGCGTGGTTGAGGGGCCGTGTGCCGGGCGGCTCAGTACCAGTGGTTCGCCTGCCAGAACGACCAGGCGTCACAAGGGCTGCCGTACCGCTCGTTCATATAGTTCAGGCCCCACTTGATCTGGGTGGCCGGGTTGGTCCGCCAGTCGGCGCCGGCGGAGGCGTACTTGCCGGCGGGCAGGGCCTGGAAGAGACCGTAGGCGCCGGAGGAGGCGTTGACCGCCTTGTAGTTCCAGCTCGACTCGTGGTTCACGATGTTGCTGAAGCACTGGAACTGGCCGCCCGGCACCATCTGACGCGCCATCGCCTGGATCTGCGCGACGCTGTACGAGCTCTGGACGGCGAAGGTGGTGGCCTCGCGGGTGGCGCTGCGGCTGGCGGCTTCCTGCTTCTCCCGCTCGCGCTCCGCCGCCTCCTTGGCCGCCTTCTCCTTCTCGGCGGCCTCCTTCTTCGCGATGGCGGTCTCGGCGGCCGCCTTGCGGGCCGCCTCCTCGGCTTCCTTCTTGGCGCTCGCGTCCGCCGCGATGGCCTGTGCGTCGGCCTGCTGCGTCAGGGAGGCGGTCTGTACCTGGGCCTGCTGTCCCGCGGGGATATCCGCGAGCAGCGTCGTGCCCGCGGCCGTCGTCGCTTCCGCGTCGTTGTTCTGCGCGACACTGCCCGAGGCAACGCCGACGACGCTTCCGACAGCGGTGACCGCCGTGGCCGAGGCCACTGCGAATCCCCGGACCGAGATCCGGCTCACACGGTTTCCTTCCAGCATCGCCCGCCTCGGTGACCCTGGCGGACGCAATCGTGCCCCTGACACTGGCCTCCCCAACTACGGGGTCACGGAAGGCGCGGGCCCGGTGGGCGACTCCCGTCCCGGGAGCGCCGCGTGGTGCTCGGGCGGCATACGACATCGCTATGGAGTTGATGCTCTGTATGGGGCGCCGTACCGCTGGGGGCACAGCTGTGTCGTATGCGGGGCCTGACAGGAGTGAGACTTTGCCGTAACCCGACACCGTGAGGCAATTCTGCGTTGCGTGGGAAAGTTCACATCCCGTTCGACCCTGGGGATTCACGGAAAGCGGTACGCGCGAAGGCGCCGCCCGGCTAGGCTCTACGCCTTTCCGGACGGCGCCGACTACTGCGCGACCGGCCCCCGGGGGGACCTTCCTTCGGTTTCTCTCAGATCTGCCCGTCCTCCAGCATTTCGGTCACAAGGGCCGCGATCTGGGACCTCTCGGACCGGGTCAGCGTGACGTGGGCGAAGAGCGGATGCCCCTTGAGCTTCTCCACGACGGCGACGACTCCGTCGTACCGGCCGACCCGGAGGTTGTCCCGCTGGGCCACGTCGTGGGTCAGCACGACCCGCGAGTTGGCGCCGATCCGGGACAGCACCGTCAGCAGGACGTTCCGTTCCAGGGACTGGGCCTCGTCCACGATGACGAACGCGTCGTGCAGGGAGCGGCCGCGGATGTGGGTGAGGGGGAGCACCTCCAGCATCCCGCGGGCGGTGACCTCCTCGATGACCTCCCGGCTGGTGACCGCCGACAGGGTGTCGAAGACGGCCTGCGCCCAGGGGCCCATCTTCTCCGCCTCGGTGCCGGGGAGGTAGCCGAGCTCCTGCCCGCCGACCGCGTACAGCGGGCGGAACACCATGATCTTCTCGTGCTGACGGCGCTCCAGCACCGCCTCCAGGCCCGCGCACAGTGCCAGCGCCGACTTTCCGGTGCCGGCCCGGCCGCCCATCGAGACGATCCCGATGTCCGGGTCGAGGAGCAGGTCGAGCGCGATCCGCTGCTCGGCGCTGCGGCCCTTGACGCCGAACGCCTCCCGGTCGCCGCGCACCAGGCGGACCATGCCGTCGGGCGTGACCCGGCCCAGGGCCCGGCCGCGCTCGGAGTGGATGGTCAGACCGGTGTGCACGGGCAGGTCCGCGGCCTCGGGGACGTGGATGTGCCCCTCCTCGAAGAGGATGTCCACCTGCTCGCCCGGGAGGGTGAGTTCGGCCATGCCGGTCCAGCCGGAGGCGTCCGTGATGGCGAGTTCGGCGCGGTACTCCTCGGCGAGCAGCCCGACGGAGGACGCCTTGATCCTGAGCGGGAGGTCCTTCGACACGACGGTCACGTCGAACCCCTCGGCCTGCAGGTTGCGGGCGACCGCGAGGATGCGGGAGTCGTTGTCCCCCAGGCGGTAGCCGCTGGGCAGGACGCCGGGGTCCGAGTGGTTGAGCTCGACGCGGAGCGTCCCGCCGAGGTCCCCGGTGGGGATGGGGGCGTCGAGGCGTCCGTACCGGACCCGGTAGTCGTCGAGCAGGCGCAGGGCCTGGCGGGCGAAGTAGCCGAGTTCGGGATGGTGCCGCTTGGCCTCCAGCTCCGTGACCACGACGACCGGGAGCACGACCTCGTGCTCGTCGAAGCGGTTCAGGGCGTTCGGGTCGGCCAGCAGGACGCTGGTGTCGAGGACGTAGGTGCGCCGGTCTGGCTTGTGGCGCTTTGTGCTGGTCACCACGGAAGGACGTACCCCCTCGGATGAGGTCGGGGAGCGACGGGAGCGAGCTGGACCGGTCGACGGCCGCGATGCACGGGCCGAGGACCGGCCCCGTCGCCTCTTCGTCCGTGTGGTGGCACACGGTCGGGCTGGTGCAAAGGGCCTCCCGGGCGGGCGGCCTCGTGCCGCCCGCTGAGATCCGACACCCGTGGTTCGGGTGTCGACCTGCCTGGGTTATGCCCTTCAACCGGCGCGGCCATGCCACGGCATATGACGGCGCGCCGGTGAACTCCCCGTGAAGCGGGGTGCCCCGTGCCGAGGGGGGGTGCCGGTCAGCCGCCGTACCGGCGGTGGCGGGCGGCGTAGTCGCGCAGGGCGCGCAGGAAGTCGACCTTGCGGAAGGCGGGCCAGAAGACGTCGCAGAAGTAGTACTCGGAGTGCGCCGTCTGCCAGAGCATGAAGCCGGACAGCCGCTGCTCGCCGCTGGTGCGGATGACGAGGTCCGGGTCGGGCTGGTCGCTGGTGTACAGGTGTCGGCCGATCGTGTCGATGTCGACGGCCTCGGCGAGCTCCTCGACCGAGGTGCCCTTGCCGGCGGCGTCCAGCAGCATGGAGCGGACCGCGTCGACGATCTCCTGGCGTCCGCCGTAGCCGATGGCGACGTTGACGAGTATCCCGTCGACGTGCGCGGTGGCCTCCTCGGCTTTCTTCAGGGTGGTCTGCATCTGCGCCGGCAGCAGGTCGAGCGCGCCGACGTGGTGCACGCGCCAGCGGCCGTCGGCGGCCAGCGAGCGGACGACGTCCTCGATGATCCCGAGCAGCGGGACCAGTTCCTCCTGCGGCCGGTCGAAGTTGTCGGTCGACAGCAGCCAGAGGGTGACGACCTCGACGTCCGTCTCGGCGCACCAGCCGAGGAACTCCTCGATCTTGTGCGCGCCGGCCCGGTGTCCCTGTGCGGTGGTGGAGCCGGCGGCCTTCGCCCAGCGGCGGTTGCCGTCCATGATGACGCCGATGTGCTTGGGCACCTGTGCGTGGTCCAGGTGGCCTTCCACCCGGCGCGCGTACAGCCGGACCAGCAGGCTGCGCAGTTTGTCGCGCAGGTTCACGTGATTGTCAGCCCCTCCGTACGGATCGGACAGGCGCGGCGCCGGCCGGGCACGGCCGAGGGCGGTCCCTGTCCGTATGGCGGTCCCCCGGGGGCGAAGCCTACCGCTGCGGGGGACCGGGGGGTGCGGCCGGGGCGGGGAGGCCGGTGGACCGGGAGGGAGGCGGGAAGGAAGCGGGGGAACGGGGAGGGACCCGGGGAAAAGGGCGGAAGGGGGACGAAAAACGGGCCGGTCCGTGGGGGGGAGACGGACCGGCCCGAGGGGGGGCTTCCACCATAACCCTTCGTAAGGGATGCCGCGTGCATCGGCACCCAACAACTACTCTCCGGAGTCACCCGGCAACGCCGCGCTCGCCGCGGAAGCTGCGATTCACCACGGGAGGACCGCCGAAAGGCAGTGGATTCCCAGGACGCCGAGGGGAAATACAGGGATATCCGAAGGCGTCCGTGGCAATGGGGACATCCGGAAACCTCCGGGTGCACCGGTGCGCCTGGAGCCCTCCGGCGCGCCCGCGCGCCCATCGCCCCGCCCGGGCGACCCGGGGGCGCGCGCCCCTTCGACCGGGGCCGACCGGGCCGGCCGGGGAACGCGGCACCGCGCAGCCCCCTCCACTGCGCGGTACCCCTCGCGCGGCTTTGCTCACGCGAATGCATTGGTCTGAACTTATGCGATCACGAAGGCGGGGGGCGAGCCGCGCGCCATAACGATGTGGAAACTGTGCGGGAGTTCGGCGGCACTTCGGCACCGGTTGCCCTTGTTTGCCGCACTCCTTCCCGGGTCCGGTCACCGGCCGGGCTTGCGTGCCTCCAAGAGCTGCCGGGCGCTGTGGGCGACGAAGGGCCCCTCGGATCCGATCCGCTCGTGCAGGGCGCGGAGCCGGGGCCCGTACGCCTCGACGGTGAAGCCCGGCACCATCCAGACCACCTTGCGCAGGAAGTGGACGACGGCGCCGATGTCGTGGAATTCCATCCGCAGCCGCTCCGCCCGCAGGTCGGCGATCTCCAGCCCGGCGGCCTCGGCGACCAGGTCCTCGTAGGTGCGGGGCGGGTGGGAAGGCATCGCGCGTGCTCCTCGCGAAGCGGTCGGGGCGGGTGGGTCCGGCGGCGGGGCCCGTTCGCGGGGCCCTGTGCCGCGAGGGGCGGCTACGACACGAGCGGGCGGACCTCCTCCGCCGCGAACCGGACGAATCCCTCGGGGTCCGGCTCGTCCCCCGTCGGCTGGAGGACCACCGTGTCCGCCCCGGCGTCGGCCAGCTTCCGCACGGCCTCGGCGACGGCGTCCGCGTCCCCGGCGACGCCCAGTTCCGGCACCGTGCCGGCGCCCTCGGCGACCAGTTCGGCGCGCAGCCGGTCGGCGGCGCCGGGGCCGGTGGCGGCGAGGAGGTGGACGACGACGTGGTGCGGACCGGTCCGCCCGGCCGCCGTCCGCCCCTCGTCGATGAGCCGGCGGGCCCGCCGTACGCCGTCGGGCGGCGTGGTGGCGGTGAGGACGGTGCCGTCCGCCGCCTCCCCCGCCAGCCGCAGCGAGCGCGGTCCGACGGCGCCGGCGAGGACCTCGGCGCCGCCCTCCGGCGGCCAGTCGAGGGCGACGTCGTCGAGCCGGACGTACCGCCCCCCGGTGGTGACCCGGTCCCCGCGCAGCAGCGCCCGCAGCGCGGTGAGGTGCTCCCGGAGCAGGGTGAGCGGCGACTCCGCGCGCGCCCCGACCTGTCCCATCCAGTCCTGCACCCCGTGACCGACCCCGAGGACCACCCGCCCCGGGAACATCCGGTGCAAGGTGGCGGCCTCCATCGCCGTGACGGCGACGTTGCGCAGCGGCACGGGCAGCAGGCCGATGCCGACCCTGACCCGTTCGGTCCAGGCGAGTGCGGCGGCGGCCGTGGAGATACCGCCCTCCCGGAAGCAGTCCTCCCACAGCCAGAGTTCGTCGAGGCCGGTCTCGTCGGCGGTACGGGCGACGGCACGCAGGCGTTCGGGGGCCAGCTGGGGGCGGAATACGGCGCCGAGTGTGGTCATGGGACGTTCCTACCGGGGGTAGGGAATGCGGGCAACGGGTTTTGGGGCGGGCGGCGGCGCGTGGGGGCGGAGGGTTCGGGCGTGGGGCGCAGGGGGCGGCGGTGGTCCGACGGACGGGGCGTGCTGATCGTGCGCGCGGAAGCCGGGGCGGCGCCGGTGCGCGTGCCGCTGGAGGTCGCCGCGTCCTACCGTGCCCGGCGCAAGGGGCTGCTGGGCCGGGACTCCGTCGACGGGGCGATGCTGCTGTCCCCCGCCAACAGCGTGCACACCTTCCGCATGCGGTTCCCCATCGACGTGGCCTACCTGGACCGGCACCTGACCGTCGTCGCGGTGCGGACCATGCGGCCGGGCCGCCTGGGGCTGCCGCGTGTCCGCGCCCGGCATGTGCTGGAGGCAGCGGCCGGGGCGATGGAGGGGTGGGGGCTGCGGGCCGGGCGACGGGTGGGGGTGGAGGAGGAACCCGGACCGGGCGGGGAGGAGGCGTCCGGTTAGGGGCCGGCTGTCCGGACGGCGGGGCCCGGTGTCCTTCCCGTGCTGCGGCGGGCGCGTCGCCCGGGCCGCCGGGGCGGCTGCCTCGTCACGGCCGCGGTCACGGCAGGTGCCGGGCCGGTCGGCGGGGGCGCGCGTCACAGCGGTCCCGGGGCGATCGGGGCGAAGACCCCCGCGGTGGCGCCGGATCGGGCCGGCCTACGTCTTGACCGGAGGCGTGGACCGTTGAACGGTCATGGGGGGCCGACCGGTGGGACCGGTCCGCCCGCGCGGCGCCCCGACGGTGCCGCCACCGGTCGATCAGTCAGGGGGAGACCTTCGTGAGACCGTTGACGATCCTCTTCGCGCCGGAGAGCGCGTACGGTCCGACGAACAACTGCATCGGGATGGGCGACGTGCTGCGCCGCCGGGGGCACCGGGTGGTGTTCGCCGCGGAGGCGTCCTGGAAGGGCAGGCTCGCCGGGCTCGGCTTCGAGGAGGAGCTGATCGACCTGGCGCCGCCGCCGGACCGGCCGCAGGAGGCGGGGCAGTTCTGGAAGGAGTTCGTGCGCGACACCGCCCCGGAGTTCAGGAAACCGACGATCGAGCAGCTGGCGACCTGGGTGCGGCCCGTCTGGGAGGAACTGGTCTCCGGCGCCCGGTACTGCGAGCCGCAGCTCGGGGCGATCGTCGAGCGGGTCCGGCCGGACGTGATCGTCGAGGACAACGTCGTCTGCTTCCCCGCGCTCACCACGGCGGGCGTACCGTTCGTGCGGGTCGTCTCGTGCAACCCGCTGGAACTGAAGGGGGAGGGCGTCCCCCCGCCCTTCTCCGGCTACCCCACCGGCGACCGCACCGGCTGGAGGGAGTTCCGTGCCGAGTACGACCGCACCCACCGGGAGCTGTGGACCGGGTTCAACGACTGGGTCGTCGAACAAGGCGCGCGGCCGCTGCCCGACCTGGAGTTCATCCACGAAGGCGACCTGAACCTCTACGTCTACCCGGAGATCGCCGACTACACCGGCGCCCGGCCGCTGGGCCCCACCTGGCACCGGCTGGACTCCTCGGTACGCGAGACCGACGAGGCGTTCACACTGCCGGCGGAACTCGCCGGGCGCGCCACCGGCACGCCGGAGAGCGCGCTGATCTATTTCAGCCTCGGCTCGCTCGGCTCCGCCGACGTGGACCTCATGCGCCGGCTCATCGCCGCACTGGCCCGCACCCCGCACCGCTACATCGTCTCCAAGGGGCCGCTGCACGAGGAGATCGAACTGCCGCCGAACATGTGGGGGGCCGAGTTCGTCCCGCAGACGCGGATCCTGCCGCTGGTCGACCTGGTCATCACCCATGGCGGCAACAACACCGTCACCGAGTGCTTCCACTTCGGCAAGCCGATGGTGCTGCTCCCGCTCTTCTGGGACCAGTACGACAACGCCCAGCGGGTCGCCGAATCGGGCTTCGGCATCCGGCTCGACCCCTACCGCTGCACCGACGCGCAGCTGCACGCCGCCGTGACCGACCTGCTCGGCGACGCCCGGACGCGCACCGCCCTGGCCGAGGCCGCCCGGACCATCCGGGCCCGTGACGGGCTGCGCGCCGCCGCCGGGCTGATCGAGCGGGCGGCGCGCTGACGTACGGCTTCCCCTCCGGCCGCCCCGGCCGCCCGGAGGACGGCCCGGCACGCGAGCGTGCCGGGCCCGTGGGGTCAGCGGTTCATGGCCGCCCAGAACTCCTCGAAGGACATCCGGCCGTCACCGTCGGTGTCGAGCGAATCGATCAGTTCCCGGGCCTGGGCCTCGGTGATCGCGGAGCCCTCCAGCTCCGCCACGACCTTCCGGTACTCGTCCGCGGTGACCAGGCCGTCCCCGTCCACGTCGTACCGCTCGAAGACCTTCCGTGCCGCGGTCTCCACGATGTCCGTCACGTGCTCCGCCCTTCCGTCTGCTGTGATCTTGACCGACGGGCTCACACTATCCGCGCGGAAAAGCCTCCGGGTCCCGTGTGCCGCCTTCCCGGCCCGGACGCGCGCAACGGCCGCCGGCGCCGACCGGGGCCGGGGCACGCGTCACGGCGGTCGGCCGGATGTGGTTCGCTGCCGGGGTGACTCAGGACTTGGAGATCGTCGCATTCGAATCCGCCGGGGCATTCGAGGCATGGCTGGACGAGAACCACGCCGTGTCGCCCGGCATCTGGCTCAAGCTCCGCAAGAAGGGCACCGGAATCGTCACGCTGGACTACGCCCAGGCGCTCGACGTGGCACTCTGCTACGGCTGGATCGATGGCCGGAAGGCCAAGTTCGACGACCAGTGGTGGCTCCAGCGGTTCACCCCGCGCAAGCCGGGCAGCAGGTGGTCAAAGGTCAACCGGGACAAGGCGACCGCCCTGATCGAGCAGGGCCGGATGCGCCCGGCGGGGCAGGCCGAGATCGACCGCGCCAAGGCGGACGGCCGCTGGGAGGCGGCCTACGACAGCGCGAGGACCGCCACGGTGCCGGACGACCTCGCGGCGGCCCTGACCGCCGACCCGGCCGCGGCGGCGTTCTTCGAGACGCTGGACCGGCGGAACCGCTACGCGATCCTGTACCGGGTCCAGGAGGCCAAGAAGGCCGAGACCCGGGCGCGGCGGATCGAGAAGTACGTGGCGATGCTGGCGAAGGGCGAGAAGCCGTACCCGTAGCCGTGGAGAGGACCCGCCGCGTGGTGCCCTGGTGACTGCCGCCGTGCCGCGGCCCCGGCAGCCACCGGGTGGCCTCACCGGACGTGGCGGGCGTCAGGGAACCCGAACGGGCGCACCGCTCCGGATCGAAGATTCCGCGTGGTGCCGAACCGCTCCGCGAGCAGGGAACGCGTGCGATCGGCCCGTTCCCTGACCCGCTCGGGCGTCGGGGTCCGCGCGGCTGTCCGCCGCGTGAAGGCCCGGGCTGCCGGTCCCCGGCCCTGCGCGCGGTCGACTCGCCGTCAGCTCTCCGAGCGGGGGAAGGAGACCTCCACCCGCCGGTTCTTCTTCCGTCCCGCCTCCGTCGAGTTGTCCGCGATCGGGTACTGCTCGCCGTATCCGCGCACCTCGTACGTGATGTCCGCGTCGTTCAGCTCCTGGTCCAGGACCTGCTGTACGGCGTTCGCGCGGTGTTTGGACAGCAGGTCGCCGTGGGCGGAGGAACCGAGGTCGTCGGTGAAGCCGAAGACGCGGATCCTCGTGGCGTTCTGCGCCCTGATCTCCTCGGCGATGCCGGCGATGCGTGCCTTGGACTCGGCGCTCAGCTTCGCGCTGTCCTTGCCGAACAGCACCTCGGCCTGGAGCGCGAACTTCACGTCCGCGTTGGTGTCCTCGCGGCGCTCGTCACCGCTCTGGTCCTCCACGACCGACTTGATGTCCAGGACCTTGGCCTCGGCGAGCGTGGCGCCGTCCGGGAGCTTGAGGTCCGGATCGTTGGGGTCCGGTTCGACGGGGGCGGAGGCGGAGGGCTCGGTGCCCGGGGGGACGCCGGGGTTCTCGTCGGCGCGGGCCTGGCCGGTGGCGACGAGGAGGAGGGACGTGGTGGTGAGGGCGGTGAGGATCAGGCGGGTGTGGGTCATTCTCCGCACCTCACCCGGAGATCGTGACGGCGGCAGGCGAGAACATCGGCAGTTGGACAGTCACCTCGGTGACACTGGCCGGAGGCGCCGGGAACTGCATGAAGACGGGCAGGGACTCCCCGGCCTTCATGGCAGGGAAATTGGTCGTAGTGAGCGGTCGGCCGTCCGTGTCCCGCAAGGTGTAGTAGCGCTTCTTTCCTTTGGAGTCCACCAGGGTGGCTCCACCGAGCGACCTGCCGTTTCGGATGATCTCCGTCTCGTTACCACTCAACTGGGCCGGTACGTTGACCGTTTTACTGCCGTCATTTTTCAGGTCACCGCTCACCGTGACGAACCCGCCTGAATCGCGCTGTGCAGCGGTAACCGTCAGCAACAGACCGTCGGGGCCTTTCAGCTCGGCCAGGGGCGCATCCGAATGCCCTTCCTGAGCACTCGGCCCCGAACCAACGTTTCTGGAGGCGGAGGGCGGAGGCTCAGATTTGTCCCCGTCGTCACCCCCGCCGCACCCGGTTACGCCGAGGGCCAGTCCGGCCGCTACGGTCAACGCGACCATTCCCTCACGGGCCTGCGCTGTGAACCGTACGCTCATGACTCTTCTTCCTTCATCCCTCGTCGTTCGCTTCTCAGTCGGCCAAGTGGACATCAAAGAGATCCTCGGCTTCGGGCAGGTTCGTCAAGTCCTTCGGATCGAGATCCCAGTCCTTGTCCTGACAGCCGAGGCTTGGCAGCACGTCCTTCCCCGCGTCATCAGCGGGTAGGTCAAACGTGCAGCGTGGCTCGATCACGGCCTTGGCGGACGCCACCGACTTCTTGTTCTCGGTACCGGGAACGATGGAATCGCCAACGGTTCTGTTGCTCTCCACTTCGACGACGAATTCCAAGGGCCCCACAGGAGCGCAGCTCAGTACTCGGGCGTCATTCTGTGCAGCCAGTTGATCGGCGCGCCAGCACGAAGGCCCGAGCCCGGGCACATTGCCGTCGAAGACGTCCTGCCACTTGGACGGGTCGAGGACGTCCCGCGTCCAGGCAGCCGAGAGCTGGTCCCGCGTGTCCTGAGCCGCCGCGAGCGCCGCAGCGTCGGCAGCCGTCTGAGCGCCATTGCGATTCGCTGCCGCCTGCCCGACCGCCAAGTACGCCAACGCCAGGAAGAGCAGGCCCCCCATCACCGTGAGGTAGATGGGGAATGCCTGCCCTGTGTCGTCATACCTACGGAGCCGCATCAGCCGCCGGTGACCTCGGTGATTTTGTCGGTGATCGCGTTGTAGATCGACTGGCCGATGTCCGTCCCCGTGATCGCCAATACGATCGCCACCACCACCGCGATGATCCCCAGGTACTCCACCGCCGTCTGCCCCTGGTCGTTGCGGGTGGCGCGAGTCCTCAGGTACGAGACGACGGTGTTGGCCCAGTTGCTCATGCTGTTCCCCTCCACGGTGGCCGATGCCGCTTTCGACCCGGGCACGGTACGGCCGGGCCGCCCGCCTCCCGGAGGGTCCGAGGGCCCATTTCCGGGCCCAAAGCCGTTCGCCCCTCCCCCGTTCGGCCACCATGCGTCACCCCTGTCCCCGGTGGGAGTCCGGTGCGGTGCCCAGCCACTTCGCCGCCGCCTCGGCCCTGCTGGTGCTGTGGAGCTTGGCGAAGATGCGGTTGATGTGGTTCTTGACCGTCTTCTCGCTGATGAAGCAGGCGCCGGCGATCTGGTGGTTGGTCATGCCGGAGGCGATGAGGTCCATGATCTCCGCCTCCCTCCTGCTCAGGTGGAACACCGTCCGGTCGGGGGCGGCCGGACGCCCCCCGGCGTTTGCCCGTCCGGACGACGACTGTGCCACAGGTGGTTGCATCTGCGAAAGAGCCTCTGGGGCTGAATTCGGCGTCGAGGGGTCAACTGACATCGATTGCCGTTCACCCAGGGGTAGTTCATCACATGCCGGTGAGCCGGATGGCGAGTAATTCCTGTATGCAGTTGCACCCGGCTCGTCGCCGTCCGTTCCCCCCGCTCCCTCCGCTCCCCCCGCGGGGCCCGGTTCCCGCCTGACCTGTGCCAGCAGCGCCTGCGCCGCCGTCGGTGTGAAGTGGGGCCTGCCCCGGCCGATGCCCCGTACGGCGTCGGCGAGCTGGTCCGCGGTGAACTCCCCGTGGACCAGGTAGCCCCCGGCCCCCTTGCGCAGGGCCTCCCGTACGGTCCGCGACTCCCCGCTGTAGGTCAGCATCATCACCGGGGCGATCCGCACCAGGTAGGGGAGGGCGGAGAGGCCGTCGACGCCGGGCATGCGGACGTCGAGGAGGACCACGTCGGGGCGGTGCCGGAGGGCGGCCTCGCAGGCGGCGCGGCCGTCGGCGGCCTCGGCGACGACCGCGAGGTCCTCCCGGCCGGACAGCAGGGCGGTGAGGCCGGCGCGGACCACCGGGTTGTCGTCGGCCACGAGCACCCGGAGGGGGGCCGGCCGGGCGGGAGCCGGCAGGCCGGGGAACGGGTCCTGGGACGGCGTCGGCGGCGGGCCGACACGGGGCGCCGTGGGGTGCTCGGGAGCCGTGGGATCCGTTCGGTTCGCGGGGTCCGGCATCCGGGGCCTCCTCTCCTGACTGGTCTGGGGGCGGACACGGCCCGGTTCAGGCCGTCGTCTCCGGGGCGCCGGCCGTGGGCAGCGCCGCGAGCGGCAGCTCCACGCGGACCTCCGTGCCCTTCGGGTGGCCGCCCCGGCCGATGTGGATGCGGGCACCCACCGAGGTGGCCCGCTCGACCATGCCGACCAGGCCGAAGTGCCCGGACCGGCGGAGTCGTTCGAGGGTCGTGTCCGGGGGGAGGCCGCGGCCGTCGTCGTACACGCTGACGCGGAGGAGGTCGCCGTGTACGCCGGCCCGCACCTCGACGCGGGTCGGGGATCCGTGACGGTGAGCGTTCTCCATGGCCTCGGAGGCGATGGAGAGGAGCTGGCGGGCCACGGCGGGCGGGACGGGGGGCGGGGGCGCGGGTGCGGGTGCGGTGCCGTCGCCGGTCGGGTGGTAGGTGGCCCGCAGGCCGGTGCGGGCGGCGAAGTCGCGTGTGAGGGCGGCGAGTTCGGTCAGGAGGTCCGTGGCGTGGGCCGGGTCCGCCTCGCGGCGCAGGTCGGTCAGGAGCGCGCGGGACTCCGCGGCGGCGCGGCGGGCCGAGCGGGCGACCAGTTCCGCCTGCTGTCTGACGAGGGCCGGGTCCACGCGGTCCGCGCCCGCGCGATGGGCGAGGCCGTCGGCGGCCAGGGCGACGCCGTGGAGGGTCTTGGCGACCGAGTCGTGCAGCTCGCGGGCGAGGCGGGCGCGTTCGGCGCTCACCGCCTCCGTGACCGCCAGGCGGGCCCGCACGGCGGTCAGGGCGCGGGTGGCCGCGCCGAAGCGGAGCATCAGGTTGCGCAGGCTGGAGCCGACCGCTCCGGCGATGACGCACAGGCCGGGCAGGAGCAGCGACTCCGCGGGGCCGGGGCCCGGTCCGGGGTGCGGGTCCCGCAGGGCGGTGTGGGCCAGCAGGAGGATCAGCGACTGGAGCGAGGCGAAGACGGCCGCTCCGCGCCAGCCGTAGACCAGGCCCGCGAGGAGCGGGGTGCAGACGCTGACGTAGGCGAGGGTGGTGTCCGGGCCGGCCGAGACGAGCAGCAGGGCTCCGAAGAGGGTGTCCAGCGCCAGGAGGGAGGGGTGGCGCAGGAGGAGGGGGCCGAAGCGCTCCCAGTCGCGGAAGAGGACGTAGGAGCCCATGAAGGTGACGACCACCGCGGCGCCGACCAGGCGGACGCCCAGGCCCGGGCTGGCGTTGAGCAGGGCGGAGGGGGCCGCCAGGGCGATCATGGCGAGGCGGAAGCCGAAGACCTGCCGGCACATCGCCTGCAGGGCGTTGATCTGGACGGGGAGGGCGGAGGACTCGGCGGGGGTCTCGGCAGGGGGCGGGGGCAGGGGGTCGGCCGTGGGGCCGGGCGGTGGTACGGGCGGCACGGGCGGCGGCCCGGGCGGTGCGTACGTCACCGGGATGTCCGGTGCTCCCGGCGCCCCTGACGTCGGTGTGGTCCTCACCCGTCCCACCTACTTCCCCGTGATCGTCCCGAAATCCGTACCGGAGCCGAGGATCAGGCCGGCGCCGAGGAGGATCATCGTGGCCGGGACCATGAACGTGGTGATCATCATGGTGGCCTTGGGGACCGCGCGGGCCGCCTTGCGGCGGGCGTTCTGCGCGTCCGTGCGCCGCATGTCCCTGGCCAGGGACACCAGCGTGTCGACGATGGGGGCGCCGAGCTCCTCGCCCTGCTGCAGGGCCGTGACGAACATGGCGACCTGTTCGGAGTCGTTGCGGCGGCGCAGTTCCGCGAAGGCCTGGCGGCGGCTCATGCCGAGGTCCATCTGGCGCAGGGTGATGCGGAGTTCGTCCGCCCAGGGGCCCTCGTAGCGGGCGGCGACGCGGTCCAGGGCCTGGCGGAAGCCGAGGCCGGCGCTGACGACGACGGCCAGGACGTCGAGGAAGTCGGGCAGGGTCCGCTCGATGACGTCCTTGCGGATCCGGATCGCCGCCCAGATGCCGACCTCCGTCCAGAACGCGCCGAAGGCCAGCAGGAGCAGGGCGACCAGGAACTGGCCGCGCAGCAGGAAGACCAGGAAGCCGACGGCGCCGAGGAAGCCGTAAACCGCGCGGCGGGCGGCGTACCGGTCGATGGTCAGGCCGCCGGGGTTGCCCGCCAGGTCGATCCTGCGGCGGTACTTGGCCACCAGGCCGGGGCCCATCAGGCGCAGGACGGCGGGGGCGTAGCGCATGCCCAGGCGGTCGACGAGGGAGTCGACGGTGCCGGTGCGGGTGGCGCCGACCTCCAGGGCGAGGGCGAGGTCGCCGGGGAGTCTGGCGTCGGCCCGGTACATGCGGATGCCGGCGAAGGCGCCCCAGACGCCGAGGCCCATGAGGGTGGCGAGGAGAAGTGCCACGGTCCGTTTCCCTCCTTTTCCTTCGCGGTCCCTTCGCGGGCGGTCAGACGTCGATGCGGGACAGGCGGCGGATGAGGACGAAGCCGACGGCGTACAGCGCGAACGCGACGATCACCGCGGCCTGCCCCGCCGGCGAGCCGGTCATGCGCTCCAGGGCGCCGTCCTTCACCCCGTTCATCAGGAACAGGGAGCCGACGCCGAGGACGGGGACGGCGTAGGAGGTCATGCTCACCTGGGCGAGCTGGGTGCGGATCTCGCGCCGGGTCTCCTTGCGTTCCTCCAGCGTCTCGGTCAGGTTGCGCAGGGCGCTGACCACCTGGCCGCCCGCCCGGTTGGACAGCACCAGGGTGGTGACGAGGACGACCAGTTCGCGGGAGGGGAGGCGGTCGGCGAGTTCGCCGAGGGCGTCGTCCATGGAGGCGCCGACGGCGAGCTGGGCGGCCACCTTGGCGAGTTCCTCGCCGGCCGGGGCCTCCAGTTCCTCCGCCGCCATCGAGATCGCCGTACGCAGGGCCAGGCCCGCCTGGGTGGCGTTGGCGAGGATGCGGGCGAGTTCGGGGAGCTGGTTGATGAACCTCTCGATGCGTTTCTGCCGCTGCCAGCCGAGGAACTGCGCCGCCGCCCACACCCCCAGCAGCCCCGCGAGCGGGCCGAAGAAGGGGGCCAGCGCGGCCTGGCCGATCAGCCAGAGGCCGGCGACCGCGGCGAGCAGGGCGACGGAGAACTCGCCCGGGGTGATGTCCAGGCCCGTGGCCGCCAGCCGCAGTTCCAGCCTCCTGCCGGGCCGCGTACGGCGCAGGCGGCGGTCGAGGGCGGCGAAGCGGCGCCGGCGGCCGGCGGCCGGGACCTGGCCGGCGGCCGTGAGCCGGTCCACCAGGGCCTGGTGCTGCGCCTTGCCCGCGGTGTAGAAGTGCACGCCCAGCACGGCCAGGACGCAGGTCAGCAGGGTGACGCCCGTGGTGAGCGGGACGAGGGTGTGCAGGTCCATGGGGCCCATGGGCGGTACCTACCTGGCTTCTCGAGTGGCGAGCTGGTCTGCGGACTGGGCGACGCCGAAGGCCTGCGGGACGGGCTGGCCGGCCAGGTAGAGGCGGTCGGCGGTGCGGCGCGGGAGCGGGTGGTGCTCGTAGGCGCCGTGGACGCGGCCGTCGGCCGTCATCGGCCGGGCGTGGAAGCGGGCGACCGTGGCCAGGCGGTACGGCTCGCCGCCGTGGCTGTCGAGCAGGGCGACCTCGGTGATGCGGCGGGCGCCGTCGGCGAAACGGGTGAGCTGGACGATGACGTCGACGGCGCTGTTGATCTGGTCGTGCAGGGCGACGAAGGGGATCTCCACGTCGGACATGGAGGCCAGGGTCTGCAGCCGGGTCAGGGCGTCCTCGGCGCTGTTGGCGTGGACGGTGGCGAGGGAGCCGTCGTGGCCGGTCGACATCGCCTGGAGCATGTCGAGGGACTCGCCGCCGCGGACCTCGCCGACGACGATGCGGTCGGGGCGCATCCGCAGGGAGTTGCGGACCAGGTCGCGGATGGTGACGCGGCCCTTGCCCTCGACGTTCGCGGGCCGCGACTCCAGGCGGATCACGTGCGCCTGCTGGAGCTGGAGTTCGGCGGAGTCCTCGATGGTGATGATGCGTTCGTGGGCGGGGATCAGGCCGGACAGGGCGTTGAGGAGGGTGGTCTTCCCGGTGCCGGTGGCGCCCGAGACGATGATGTTGAAGCGGGCCTGCACCAGTCCGGCCAGCAGGTACAGCATGTGCTCGTCGAGCGAGCCGAGGCCGATCAGCTCCTGGAGGGTGAAGGAGCGCGGGAAGCGGCGGATGGTGAGGGTGGCGCCGGTCAGGGACAGCGGCGGGATGATGACGTTGACGCGTTCGCCGGAGGGGAGGCGGGCGTCGACCATCGGGTTGGACTCGTCCACGCGGCGGTTGACCGTGGAGACGATCCGCTCGATGATCTGCATCAGCTGGTCGTGGGAGGCGAAGCGGAGCGGGAGCTGCTCGACCCGGCCGCCGCGCTCGACGAAGATCGCGTCGGGGCCGTTCACCATGATCTCGGTGATCGACGCGTCCTCCAGGAGGGGTTCGAGGATGCCGAGGCCGAGGGCCTCGTCGACGACCCGGCGGATCAGCTGCGACCGCTCGACGGTGGACAGCACCGGGCCCTCGCGGCTGATGATGTGCCCGAGCACCCGCTCCAGCCGCGCCCTGCGCTCGGCGGCGGCCAGCGAGCTCATCTCCGCGAGGTCGATCTCCTCCAGCAGCTTGGCCCGGTAGGAGGCGACCAGATGACCGTCGCCACCCCGGCCGCCGACGTGCTCGTCGGGGGTGTGGATGCGTGCGCGCAGGCTCATGGTCCGGTGCTCCTCGCTCCTCTTCCGGGTCCTGTTCCGGGTCCTGTTCCGGTTGTTCTTCCGACTGTTCTTCCGGCTCGCGGGGCTTCTTCCGTCCTCCCCGGTCAGTGGTCGAGCGGCATGGTCGCGGTCCTGGTCGCGTCCCCGGGGTCCCAGCCGGGGACGATCGAGGGGATGTCCACGGTGGCGGTGACGCTGACCTCGTCACCGCCGTACGACGCCGGGCAGTCGGTGCCGTCGGCCAGCCAGCCGCTGACTGCGGCCGTGCACGCTTCCTGGGCGCTCTCCCGGAGGGAGGCGCCGCGCGCGCCGGCCCGGGCGGCGGTGCCCGCCTGCTGGGCGGTGTAGGCGATCAGGCCGAGCTGTACGGCGGCCAGGGCGACGACGAGGAGGACCGGCAGGAAGCCGAGGTACTCGATGGCGACCTGCCCCCGGTCGCGGCCCGCCCCGCCCGGGGGGCGCCGGCGGCGCTGTCGGTCGTGGGGCATCTCAGTCCGTCTCCTCCTCCACCGCGCCGGCGTGACCGTGCACCTCGAACGGGAAACCGACCGCGCCCGGGAAGAGGAGGGGAACCCTCAGGTCGACGTCGGCGGTGACGTAACCGCTCGCGGTGGCGCAGTCCACGCCGGCCTCCCCCTCCCAGGCGCCCGGCAGCTTCTCCAGGCCCGCCTGCAGGCACGCCCCCTGCCGCTCCCCCGGGGACGCGGCCGTCCCCGCCCGCACCGCCTCGTCGGCGGCGTTGCCCGCGAGCGTGAACGTGTAACCCACCAGGACGAGCTGCCACAGCACCACCAGCGTCACGACGATCACCGGTGTCATGCCGAGGAACTCGATGGTCACCTGGCCGTCGTCCCGCCGCCCCGTCCGGACCGCCGGCACCCTCATCCCCCTCCCTCCCTCCGGCGCCGGAGGCCCACCGCTCCCCGGTCGCCGCGCGGCCGGCCGCCCGCGCGGCGGGCGCCCTCGCCGGCCCGCGCGAGCCCCAGCTCGCCCGCGAGCGCCCACAGCGCCTGCTTCACCGTGCTCCTGCCGTCCAGTTCGTGGATGCGGCCCGCGTCCACGGCGCCCTGGAGTTCCTTGAAGTGGGCGGGGACGGTGGTGGCGGCGACCGCCGTGCCGGTGATCTTCCCGATCAGCGGGGGCTGGATCTCCGCGTTCCTGCCGTGGCGGTTGACGACGACGGTCGTCTCCTGCGCCTTGCGGATCTGGAGCCGTTCCCACATCCGCACCGCGCGTTTGGCGCCGCGGACGGCGACGACGTCCGGGGTGGTGACCAGCAGCGCGGTGTCGGCCATCTCCACGGCCGCCGCGCCGGCGCCGCTCAGCTGGGCGCCGCAGTCGATGACGACGGCCTCGTAGCGGGAGCGCAGGGCGTTGACGATCTGGCGGACCGCGCGGTCGGTGACGTCCTCGCCGCGTTCGCCCTCGCCGGGGGCGAGCAGCAGGGCGACACCGGTGTCGTGGCGGTAGACGGCGTCGGCCAGGACGCGCGGGGAGATGTCGTCGACGGCGGCCAGGTCGACGACCGAGCGGCGGAACTGGACGTCCAGGAAGGAGGCGACGTCCCCGGTCTGGAGGTCCAGGTCGACCAGGGCGGCGGCGCGGCCGGAGGCCTGCGCGGCGAGGGCGAGCTGGACGGCCGTCAGGGTCGCCCCGACCCCGCCCTTGGCGCCGCTGACGGTGACGACGGTCCCGCCGGCGCCGGTGAGGACGTCACCGCCGGCGCCCAGGTGGCGCCGTACGCCCACCGACCACTGGGCCACCGCCTGGACGCGGCTGGCCAGTTCCTCGTACCCGAGGGGGAGGGCGACCAGGCCGCGGGCGCCGTGGTCCATGGCGGCCTGGAACAGGCCGGGACCGGCGTCGGAGGTGACGAGGATGACGCCGACGGCCGGGAAGCGCAGGGCCACTTCGCGGATCAGCTCCAGCGCGGGGACGGGACCGATCCGCTCGTGGACGACGACGACCTCGGGCAGTTCGTCGACCGACTCGGCGGCCAGGCGGGCGAGGGTGTCGACGAGCTGGGTGGAGTCGACGACCGGGGCCACCGGTTCGGCGTCCGGGAGCTGGCTGAGCAGGGTCGTGATGGACCGGACGGCGTCCGCGTCGCCGACTGCCGGGAGGATCCTCGTGGGCATGCGGGCCTCTCACTTGTCCTTCGCGAGTTCGTACGTCCGGTCCTCGTCCGGCACCGCGGCGCCGCCGCCGGGCGCGACCAGGGCGAGCCGGACCCGCTGGGCGAACGACTCGGCGTAGGTGATGCGCTGGGCGTCGATGGCGGACAGGGCGAAGGTGACGGGCACGGCGTCGGTGGGCTGCCGGCTCCGGCTCTTCTCGTCGGGTTCCAGCGCGGTGATCTCCCCGATGTCGAGCACCTTGGCATCGGTCACGATGATCTTGGACTGGTCGGGGTCGCCCTCGCGTTCCCCCTCGAACGTGGCGTACACGTTGACGGTGGAGCCCGGCGTGATCTTGCCGGCGACTCCGGTCGCGGCGTCGACCATGATGGCGACCTCCTGCTGCCCGGGCCGCAGGGCGGGCTGGTCGACGACCATGTCGCTCTGCAGCAGCGAGCCCTTCTTGAGGGTGGTCACGGCGATCTTGCCCTGGACCCGGCGGAGATCGGTGACCGCGGTCTTCGACAGCCAGCGCTCGGGCATCGTGATCTTCTCGAACTGGCCCGCGTTCAGCTCCGTGTAGGGCTCGACGTCCGCTTTCAGCCGGTACGCGGTGACCTCCGGCCCGACCTTGGACTTCACGTCGTTGATGACGGACAGCACGCCGGCGAAGGCACCGAGGGCGCAGACGACCGACAGGATCAGCAGGATCACGCCGCGGCGCTGACGGGAGTTCATGAACCGTGCAACCTCGTTGGTGGTGTCGGGCGAGCGGGGTCGGATGGAGCGGACGGCCCGGGGGGCGGGCGGTGGGCGGCGGCGTGCCGAGGGGGCGGGCGGTGGGCTGCGCACGGCGTGCCCGCGGGCCGGGTCCGGGCGGGCCGTGCGCCGCCCCGCGGTCCGGGGTTCACCCGGTGCCCGTGCGGCTCGCCCGGCGGACGCGGTCGCGGTTCCCGCGGCGCTGCGCGGCGGGGCCGTCGCGGCGGACGCCGGGGAGGTGGTCGGGGACCGGTGGGGCGACGGAGCAGAACACGCAGCGGTCGCCGATGAGGTCGATGCCGCACCAGTGGCAGGTGCTCTGCCGTACCGAGGCGACGAGTTGGTAGAGGACCGACAGGTCCGGCAGGAAGGCGCAGAACTCGATCAGCCTGCCGGTCCCCCACCACGCGGAGGACTCGGCCGGGAGGGGGGCCTCGCGCAGTCCGAGGGTCCGCCAGGAGGGGGCGAGGGTGCCGGTCACCCAGTCGGACTGGAGCTGCCCCTTGGCGACCAGCAGCCACGTCCCGAACTCCGGCCCGGCCAGGGCCGCTCCCGGCGCGATCCGCACCAGCTGCGGTTCGGGATGGGCGAGGACGCCGAACTGGCTGCCCGGCACCCACGACTTGGCGTGCGCCTTCAGTCCCACCGGAACGCGGTCCAGCCGCGCGACCGAGCCGAGCAGCGCCCCGGCGTGGAGGTAGTGGGTGAGGAGGCGGCCGGCGGAGGCGAGGACGCCGGGGCCGAGGTCGCAGGAGGCCAGCTGCCGTAACTGCCGGGCCAGGACGGCTGTGGCGAGCGGCGGCAGCGGCGGGCGGAACACGGCGATGCGGTCGCTCTCCAGCAGGGACCGCACGGTGTACAGGCGCCGCTCCACGGCGGCGGGCACGGCCTGCGAGCACACGACGATCACGTGCCCGTGCTGGTCGACGAGCGTCTGCATCTCGGCGAGCACCTGCTCCAGCGGCCGTCTGCCGGCGTCCCGGAGCACGGCGGCGGGCAGGGTCCGCTCGTCCTGCGGCGGCAGCGCCATGTCGGCACTGGTCACGGCAATGGCAGTTGGCACGCGCAGCTCCCCATTCCCCCCACGCCCGTCGGTCGGCCGGGCGTGGCTCCGGTACGACCGGACGACTTCACTGCGTGACTACCTCAGCACTGTATCCACGCGTCTGTGGCCGGAGAACAGCGTTTGTGTACCTCTGGAGGAACTCTTGTTGCACAAGGCGCATCAAAACGGGGCAGGAGGAACATCCGGGCGCTCGATTCACCCCTCCGCGGGCGCGCGCACGGCACCGGCAGCGCGGGAGGCACCGGCCGCCCGCGGCGCCGGAGGGCGGCGCCGGCGCGGCGTCCACCGCCCCGCCCGGACGCCGGCCGCTCGGCCCGCCCCCCCCACCGCCGGCGCATCCGCAGGTCCGGAATCACCCGGACGGAGGCGATGCGCCCATCGGTCGGGGAAGGGCGGAACCGCGAGCGCCCGTACCCCCGGGGAGCCGCTCGTCCGGCGGTGGCGGGCGAGGGAGGGAGGAGGTCCCCTGCCGGCCCATGGCGACGAGGCCGGCTCCGGGCCGTACGACGTGCGTCCGCCGGGGCCGGGGGAACGATCCGGCGGGTCGCTTCGTTGGCCCTGCGCCCCTCAACGTCCCTGCGCCTCCTGGAGCATCGTGACCGAGACCGAGCCTGTCGCCTTCCCCGTCCTTCCCGAACTCCCGGCCCTGAGCGCGCAGGCCGAGCGGCTGATCGAGCTGGGGGTGCACGAGCGGGCCGGGTTGTCCGCCGCCGAGGTCCGCTCCTTCGCCGTGGCCGGCGAGGCCGCCGCGGGCAGCGGGGGCACCCTGCTCGCCGTCCACCCGGACAAGGCGCCCGCGTCCGCTCTCGCGCCGCTGCTCCGCCGTGACGGCAAGCCGGGCTTCGTCGTCACCGACATGTCCGACGTCGACCTCTTCGCCCCGCTCGGCACCGTCGTGCTGCCGGACTCCCCGCTCTACCTCCTCACCGGCATCGACCGCGGCGACCACATGGCCGGCTGGAGCCCGGACGAGGCACTGCCCGCCCTCATGGCGGACGCCCGCACCCCGCTGCTGCTGACCGAGGGCATCCACTGGGTGCTGCAGCAGCCGGCCGCCCTGGAGCGCAACCACTGCTTCATGACCATCGGTTCCCGGTTGCGCAAGGCCGACGGCGCCCTGGACGCCCGTACACCGGCGATCTGGATCAGCAACGGCACGGGGCGGGACGGCCGCGAGCGCCGCAACGCCCCCAAGGTCGGCTGGTGCTGGGCCGGCAACCGGCACACCTGGCTGGGCTTCGCCTCCGCGACGGGCCGCCGGGGCCGGGACCTGTGAGGTGCCGCGGGAACGTGGCGGGAGGGCGGAGGCCGCCGCGCCGCCGTGCGGCCCGACCAGCCGCGTCGCGGGCCTCCGTCCCCGAAGGGAGGCGGCGCCCGGTACGCCGCCCGGCCGCACCCGGCCCGTCCGCCGCGTTCCGCCTGTCACCGGCCGGCCACATGCCTTGACGGTCCGGGCAGTCGGCCCGGACCGGACCCTTGACAAGCCGATTGGTCTGGACCAACTTGTACTTCCAGCGGTGGCCACCGTCCCCATCCCCACTCCCCACCGGAGGCCCCAGTGGACCTGGACCCCGTACACGGACGGACCCCGAGACGGATGAGGATCTGGTCGGGTGCCGTGGCCGCCGCCCTCGCGCTCACCGGCACGGTGGCCGTCGGGCAGGCGACCGCCGCGGACGTCAACAACGTCAGGAACGCCGGGTTCGAGGCCGGGCTGAGCGACTGGACGTGTTCCGCGGGCAGCGGGACGACCGTCTCCTCGCCCGTGCACGGCGGCTCGGCCGCACTGAAGGCGACGCCGTCCGGGCAGGACAACGCCCGGTGCTCGCAGGCCGTCGCCGTCAAGCCGAACTCGACGTACACGCTCAGCTCCTGGGTGCAGGGCGGGTACGTCTACCTGGGTGTCTCCGGGACCGGTACGACGGACGTGTCGACGTGGACCCCGGACTCGGGCGGCTGGAAGGAGCTGCGGACCAGCTTCACCACCGGGCCGTCGACCACGTCCGTGACGCTGTACACGCACGGCTGGTACGGGCAGGCCGCCTATTACGCCGACGACGTGTCCGTGTACGGCCCCGACGGGGGCGGCGGGGACGGCGGCGGCCCGGAGCCGTCGGTGCCGGCCGCGCCGGGCGGACTGGGCGTGTCGTCGGCCACCGCCTCCTCCGTGTCGCTGCGGTGGAACACCGTGTCGGGCGCCACCGGCTACAACGTCTACCGGGACGGGGCCAAGGTGACCGCCGTGAGCGGCACGTCCGCGACCGTGACCGGGCTCGCGGCCTCCACCTCGTACTCCTTCCAGGTCACCGCCACCAACGCGGCCGGCGAGTCGGCGAAGTCGGCGGCCGTGACCGGGCGGACGACGGGGCCCGGGGGCGGGGGCGGCGGCGGGACGCTGCCGAGGCACGCCGTGACCGGCTACTGGCAGAACTTCGACAACGGGGCCGCGGTCCAGCGGATCTCGGACGTCTCCGCCCAGTACGACATCATCGCGGTCTCCTTCGCGGACGCGACGACGACTCCGGGCGCGGTCACCTTCAACCTCGACTCCGCCGGGCTCGGCGGCTACACGGTCGAGCAGTTCAAGGCGGACGTCCGGGCCAAGCAGGCCGCCGGGAAGAAGGTGATCATCTCGGTGGGCGGCGAGAAGGGCACCGTCTCGGTGAACGACGCGGCCTCGGCCGCCAACTTCGCGAACTCGGTGTACGCGCTCATGCGGGAGTACGGCTTCGACGGCGTCGACATCGACCTGGAGAACGGCCTCGACCCGACCTACATGACGCAGGCCCTGCGCGCCCTGTCGGCGAAGGCGGGCCCGGACATGATCCTGACGATGGCGCCGCAGACCATCGACATGCAGTCGACGTCGGGGTCGTACTTCCGCACCGCGCTGAACGTGAAGGACATCCTCACGGTCGTCAACATGCAGTACTACAACAGCGGTTCGATGCTGGGCTGCGACGGCAAGGTGTACGCGCAGGGCACGGTGGACTTCCTCACCGCCCTGGCCTGCATCCAGCTGGAGAACGGCCTGGACGCCTCCCAGGTGGGCCTGGGACTGCCGGCCTCGCCCCGCGCGGCGGGCGGCGGCTACGTCGCGCCGTCGGTGGTGAACGCCGCCCTGGACTGCCTCACCAAGGGCACGAACTGCGGCTCCTTCAAGCCGTCGAGGACGTACCCCGGCCTGCGGGGCGCGATGACGTGGTCCACGAACTGGGACGCGGCGGCGGGCAACGCCTGGTCGAACGCGGTGGGAGCACACGTGCACGCGCTGCCGTGATCACGGCCGACCGGCCTCCTCCGCCCACGGGCCCGTGGGCGGAGGAGGCCGTACGTCGCCGTCCCCGCCCGGGTCCCGGCAGCCACCCGGGCAGCCCGCGGCTCGGAGCACCGCGCCACCACGGTCGCGTCCGTCAGCGCGGTCCCGTGGACGCGGCCGCCCGGAGTGGGAGTGGTCCCGTCGAGGACGACCGCGTCCCCGGGGCCGTGAGGCGGACCGTCGGCACATGCGCCCGGCAGCGGCGGCCTCCGCGCCGTCGTCAGCGCCTTCGGCGACGGAGCCGCGCACGCCGAGCCCGCCCGCGGCACGTCCGCACCGGCCATGGCGGAACCGCGGGAGATCGCGCCCGGCCCGAAGCGGGGCGAGTCGCGGTGGGGGCGTCCTAGAAGAACTCCGACCACGGCTGGTCCCAGATCTGCTTCACGCACAGCACCAGGAACAGCAGCCCGGCGACGGCGAGCATCGCGTTGCTCAGCGGGCCGCTGCGCCACTCGCGGGGAGTGCGGGAGGAGTTGAGGAGCCAGACCAGGGTCAGGGCGAGGAACGGCATGAACGCCGCGCCCAGGACGCCGTAGATGACGACCAGGCGGAAGGGCTGGCCCTGGAAGAGCAGGACGATGGGCGGGAAGGTCATCCACAGCAGGTAGGCGCGGAAGGGCCAGGAGCGCTCGCGCTCACCGGTCGCGACCTCCTCGCCCTTCAGCTGCCCGCGCGTGCGGTACCGGGCCACGAAGTCGGCGAACATCAGGCTCACGCCGTGCCACACGCCGATCAGCGACGTGAACGACGTGGCGAAGAAGCCGATGAGGAAGAACTTCGCCGTGGCCGTGCCGTACTCGTCCGCCAGGATGTCGCCGAGCTGGACCAGGCCCTTGTCGCCACTGGCGATGGCGATGTTCGCGGCGTGCAGGAGCTCCGCGCCGACGAACAGCATGGCGACGACGAACACGCCGGTGGTGGCGTAGGCGACGCGGTTGTCCAGCCGCATCACCTTCATCCAGCCGGTGTCGGTCCAGCCCTTGGCGTTGACCCAGTAGCCGTACGCGGCCAGCGTGATGGTGCCGCCGACGCCGCCGATCAGGCCGAGGGTGTTGAGGATGGAGTCCTTCTCGTCCGGCAGGACGGGCAGCAGGCCCGCGAACGCGTCGCCCAGGTTCGGGGTGACCCGGATCGCGAGGTAGACGGTCACCACGAACATGACGCCCACCAGGACCGTCATGACCTTCTCGAAGACGGCGTACTTGTTGAACCAGACGAAGACCAGGCCCACCACGCCGCAGGCCGCGCCCCACCACTCGAGGTCCATCACGCCGGGGAAGAGGGCCTGCAGCGGCAGCGCGCTGGACGACATCGCCGCCGCGCCGTAGACGAAGCCCCAGATCGCGACGTAGACGGCGAAGAACCACGTCGTCCAGCGGCCCAGGCTCGCCCAGCCGTCGAACAGGGTGCGGCCGGTGGACAGGTGCCAGCGGCCGGCCGCCTCGGCGAGGGAGATCTTCACCAGGCAGCCGAGGATCGCGGCCCACAGGAGGGTGTAGCCGAAGTTGCTCCCCGCGATGAGGGTGGCCACGAGGTCACCGGCCCCGACGCCGGTCGCGGCGACGACGATGCCGGGCCCGATGTACCGCCAGCTCGACTTGCGGGGCGCCGCGCCGCCCTCGTGCAGGGCACTGGTGCCCTCGGTCCGTCCCGTGATGTCCGCCATGCAGGTCAAGTAAGCCCATCGGCGCCCCGGAGACAAGGGGGCGTGCGGGGATCTTCACCGGCTCGCACCGACCGGATGTCACCCGGCGGGGGATCGCCCGCCCCCGGGCGGGACCTCCGCTTCGCCGTGGCGCGGAGGCGGGGGGAGCACGCGGCACCCGGCCGGGCCCGGTGATCAGGTGTCGGCCTCGCCGTCCCCGCCGTCCCCGCCGTCCTCGAAGTAGGCGTCCAGGACCTCGTCCAGCCGTGCGTCCCACTCCCGGAAGAGGCTCCGGGAGGCGGCGTCGATCTCGATGGGGTACCAGCGGCGGTCGGGGGTGTGCACGGTGACCGTGTACCGCTTGCCGAAGCGGGCCGTCTCCGTCTCGACCGCCGCGACCTCGTCCCAGCGGAACTCGCACTCCTGGTCGTCCAGGCGCAGCCGTACGCCCCTGTGGTCGGCGACGATGCGGGCGCGGCGGTCGGAGGCCTCGAAGACGGGGCCGTCCGGCACCTCCGCCTCCTCCTCCGGCGACCCGGGGGTGTCCTCCCCGGCGGAGGAGGCCGGCTCGGGGGCGGTCCCCTCCTCGGAGGGGGAGTCCCCGGAGGCGGTGTCCTCGGAGGCGGTGTCCTCGGAGGCGGTGTCCTCCGCCCGTCCGGTGTCCTCCGGCTCTCCGGACGCGGGCGCGGTGAGCCCGGGGATGAAGGCCGGGTCGAATCCGGCGCCCTTCACCACGGGCTCCCCTTCCAGGGGCTGGCTGCTCGAACCTATGCGCTGCTCCACAGCGGAGCAGTATGGTCGACAAACCTGTGCCGCACACAGTCGGCCCGGCAACGGTGCGCGAAGAGTTACACGGCGGCCCGCCGAAGACCCGTCAGAGGAACAGGCTCAGTACGGCGGCGACCGCGAATCCGCCCAGCGACAGCACGCTCTCCAGCACCGTCCAGGACTTCAGGGTGTCGCGCTCGCCGATGCCGAAGTACTTGGCCACCATCCAGAAGCCGCCGTCGTTGACGTGGCTGGCGAAGATGGAGCCCGCCGAGATCGCCATGATGACCAGGGCGAGGAACGCCTGGGAGTGGCCGCCCTCGGCGAGCAGCGGGGTGACGATGCCCGCCGTGGTGACGATGGCGACCGTCGCCGAGCCCTGGGCGACCCGCAGGACGAGCGAGATCAGGTAGGACAGGACGATCACGGGCAGGCCGACGTCGTTGAAGGTGTCGGACAGGGCCTGGGCGACACCGCTGGCCTTGAGGACCGCGCCGAAGACGCCGCCCGCGCCGACGACGAGCAGGATGTTGCCGACGGGCTTGAGCGAGGCCGTGGAGACGGTCTCCAGGGACTTGCGGGACCAGCCGCGCCGGATGCCGAGCAGGAAGTAGGCGAGGAGCAGGGCGATCGTCAGGGCGACGAAGGGACTGCCGAAGAACTCGATCACCGAGCGGGGGGTGGAGGGGTCCAGAGCGATGGAGGAGAAGGTGGCGGCGAGGATCAGGACCAGCGGGGTGCCGATGATGCCGAGGACCGTGCCGAGCGGGACCGGCGTCTCGCGCGGCTCGACGCCGCAGGCCCGCTGCTCCTCGATGACGGCGCGCTTGGCCTCCTCGGCGGCCTCCACCATGTCCTGGGGCACGGCGACGAAGACGCGGCGTCCGATCCAGGCGGAGTACGCCCAGGCGGCGAGGACCGCGGGGAGGCCGCAGACGACACCCATGAGGATCACCCAGCCGAGGTCCACGTGGAGCAGGCCGGCGGCGGCCACCGGGCCGGGGTGCGGTGGCAGGAAGGCGTGGGTCATGGACAGGCCGGCCAGCAGGGGCAGGCAGTAGAGCAGGACGGACTTGCCGGAGCGCTTGGCGGCGGCGTAGACGATCGGCGCGAGGACGAAGATGCCGACGTCGAAGAAGACCGGGATGCCGAAGATGAGGCCGGTCAGGCCCATGGCGAGGGGGGCCCGCTTCTCCCCGAAGAGGCCCAGCAGCCTCGATGCCAGCACGTGCGCGCCGCCGCTGACTTCGAGGATCGCGCCGAGCATGGTGCCCAGGCCGATGATGATCGCGACGTGGCCGAGGATGCCGCCCATGCCGGATTCGATGGTGGAGACGGCGTCGGACTTCTGGACGGTGCCGAAGAGTTCGGTGACCGACAGCCCGGCGAGCAGGCCGACGGCTATGGAGACGGCGAGCAGCGCGACGAACGGCTGGAGCCGGACCTTGATGATCAGGAAGAGGAGCAGCGCGATGCCGAGGGCGGCGACGGTCAGCAGACCGGCGGTGCCGTCGACCAGGAGGAGGAGGCCGCCGGTGTGGGAGGGGGCTTCGGCGGGCGCCGGGGCGGCGAGCGGGAGGAGCGGGGGGAAGGACGGGAAGGCTGGCGGGTGGGACATGCGGAGGTCCTCTGCGTAAGAACATGCGGCTTTCGGGCAGGGGGGATCGCGGCACGGCACCCGGAGGGTGGGGGGCGCCGTGCCGTTCACGGTGTACGGGGGGTGAGAGGGCGTCAGCCGAGGACGGCCAGGGCGTCGATCTCGATGAGGAGGCCGGCGGGCAGACCGACGTAGACGGTGGTGCGCGCGGCGGGCGGCTGGGTGAGGCCCTGCTCCTCGAAGTAGGCGTTGTAGATCTCGTTCATCTCGGCGAAGTGGTCCACGTCGGTGAGGTAGACGCGGATCATCATCACGTCGTCCCAGCTCGCGCCGCCCTCTTCGAGGATCGCCTTGACGTTGGCGAGGGTCTGGAGGGTCTGCTCGCGCAGGGTGGGGCCGACCGGGGTGGGGGCCTTGCCCTCCTCGTGGGGCAGGAAGCCGACCTGGCCGGCGACCTGGAGGATGTTGCCCTTCCGCACGCCGTGCGAGAACTTCGCGGGCGGGACGGTGTGGGTCTTGGGGGTGAGCGCGGTCTTCTCGGTCATGCGGTGACTTCCTTGACTGGGGTCCTGCCGGAGTACTCGCCGCTGATGGCGTCCGCGGTACGGCGGACCAGCGGGAGCAGGGTGAGGAGTTCGTCGGCGGTGACGACGACGTTCGGCGCGGAGACCGACATCGCGGCCACCACCCGGCCGTCGGGGCCCCGGACCGGAGCCGCGACGCAGTTGATGGACTCCTCGTGGCCACCGAGGTCGGTGGCCCAGCCCTGTTCGCGCACCTTGTCCAGCTCGCGCAGGAACGCGGCGGCGTTGGGTGTCGAACGGGACGTGTACAGGGGGTAGTCGAGCCTCTCCGCGAGGGCGCGGCGCTCGGGTTCGGGCAGGTCGGCCAGGAGCAGCTTGGCGACGGCCGCGACGGTGATGGCGACGGGCTTGCCGATCCGGGAGTACATGCGGACCGGGTAGCGGCTCTCCACCTTGTCGATGTAGAGGACCTCGTTCTCCTCGTACACGGCGAGGTGCACGGTGTGGCCGCAGGCCTCGTTGAGGCGGACGAGGTGGGGGTGGGCGATCTCCCGGACGTCGAGGTTCTCCATCGCCTCCTGGGCGAGGGCGATGAGCCGGGCGCCCAGGCGGTAGCGCTGGTCGGACTGGCGGTAGACGAAGCCGTGTTCGTGGAGGGTGCGCAGCAGGCGCAGGGCGGTGGACTTGTGCACGCCGAGGCGGTCGGCGACCTGCCCGAGGTCGGCGGGGCCTTCGGCGAGCAGCGGCAGGATGCTCAGGGCGCGGTCGACGGTCTGGCTCATGGCGTGCGTACCTCCTCCTCGGCCCTCTCGTCGGCCTGCGTCCAGCCGGGGCCGAGTCGCAGTCTCCCCCACGCGGCGTCGTCGAGGGCGGCCAGGCGGTCGGCGTGGTCGCGGGAGGGGGGTGCGGCGAGGTCGCCGGGGACGGTGAGGGCGGCGGCGGCCATCAGGTGGCCGTGGCGCAGCCGGTCCCGGAGGGGCAGTCCGCGCAGGGTGGCGGAGAGGAACCCGGCGGCGAAGGCGTCCCCGGCGCCGACGGCGGCGACGACGTCGACGCGGGGGGCGGGGACGTGGAGGGCGGTGCCGTCGGCGCCCTCGGCCGCCCCGCCGGTGCCGTGGGCGAAGACGGTCGCCCCTCCCGCGCCCTGCTTGACGACCAGGACCGCCGGTTCGGGCAGCGCCTCCCGCACCGCCCGCGCCCCGCGCAGCCCCCACACCTCCCGCGCCTCGTCGTCGCCGACGAAGACGAGGTCCGCGCCGCGCGCCAGTTCCCGCAGGACGCGGGGGGCGTCGCCGGGGTCCCGCCACAGTCCCGGCCGGTGGTTGACGTCGAAGGAGACGAGGGGGCGGCCGGGGCGGCGGGCGGTGAGCTCGCGCATCAGCTCCCGGCAGTCGGCGGACAGCGCGGCCGTGATGCCGGACAGGTGGAGGATGCGCCCGGCGCGCACGGCGTCCAGGTCCAGGGTGGCGGCCGACATGGCCGAGGCGGCCGAACCGGCCCGGTAGTACGCCACCTCGTGGGCGTCGGTGGCGCGGTCCCCGGCGGTGCGGAAGTACACGCCGGTCGGGCGGGCCGGGTCCCGTCGCACGGACGCGGTGTCGACGCCGTACGCGCCGACCGCCTCGACCAGGTGGTCGCCGAACCCGTCGGCGCCGACCCGGCTCACCCAGCGCGCGGAGTGCCCGGCGGCGGCCAGTGTGCAGGCCACGTTGGACTCGGCGCCGCCGATGCCCCGGTCGAAGGAGGGCACGTCGGCGAGGCGGCCCGGCCGGGTGGGCAGGAACGTGACCATGGACTCGCCGAGCGCGACGACGTCCACGACCTCGACGGCGCCCGCGGTGCCGGGGGCGGTGGTGGGTCCCGTGGCGGTCACGATCGTCGTAGCTCCTCGGCATCGGGGCGGCGGGGCCGTCGGGGGGGAGTCGCCGGGGAGGCGGATCCGTTGACCCCGCGTTGGCCGAGATGTTAGACAGCGGTAAGCGACATACGCAATGGACGTTGCAATATGTGCAACGCACCGGATCAGGGAGGCTCCATGGCCCGCGACACCGGCACCGAAGCCCCGGACATCGGCACCGATCCCCTCGCCGGCCTGGCCGGGGAACGCGTCGACCACCGCTTCAAGGGCCTGCCGCCGGACGCCGACGGGCTGACCGTCGGTGAACTCGCCGCCCAGCGCCGCAACCTGTTCACCGGCGGTTTCACCACGCCCGTGCTGGCCCTGTCCGCCGAGCGCCTGGAGCACAACCTGGGACTGATGGAGGCGTACGCCGCCCGGCACGGCCTCGCCTTCGCGCCGCACGGCAAGACCTCCATGGCCCCGCAGCTCTTCCGCCGCCAGATCGAGCACGGCGCCTGGGGCATCACCCTGGCCGTGCCGCACCAGGTGCGGGTGGCGTACGGCTTCGGCTTCCGCCGGATCCTCCTCGCCAACGAGCTGGTCGACGCCGCCGCCCTGCGCTGGGTGGCCGCCCGGCTGGACGCCGACGCCGACTTCCGCCTGATCGTCTACGTCGACTCGGTGCGCGGGGTGGAACTGATGGACGCGGCCCTGAGGGGGGTCTCGCGCCCGCTGGAGGTCGTGGTGGAACTCGCCGCCGGCGAGGAGGCCCGCACCGGCGCCCGCACGGAGGCCGGGTGCGCGGCGGTCGCCGACGCGGTGGCGGCGACGAGCACGCTGCGGCTGGTGGGTGTGGCCGGGTACGAGGGCGAGGTGCCGCAGGCGACGCCGGAGAAGGTGCGCGCGTGGCTGCGGCGGCTGGTGGCGCTCGCCGCGGAGTTCGACGGGGCGGGTCGGTTCGCCGGGCTGGAGGAGATCGTGGTGAGCGCGGGCGGCAGCGCCTGGTTCGACGCGGTGGCCGACGTCTTCGCCGAGGTCCCCGGCCTGTCCGCCCCCGTGCTGAAGCTGCTGCGCTCGGGCGCGTACGTCTCGCACGACGACGGCCACTACCGCGAGGCGACGCCCTTCAACCGGGTCCCCGAGGAGGGCGCCCTCCGGTCCGCGTTCCGCCTGTGGGCGCAGGTCGTCTCCCGCCCCCGTGCCGGGCAGGCGTTCGCCAACGCGGGCAAGCGGGACGCCGCCCACGACCTCCACCTCCCCTCCGCCCGGGTGGTCCGCCGGGACGGCGCCGAGCGCCCGGCCGACGGCATCGAGGTCACCGGCCTGTCCGACCAGCACACCTGGCTGCGCACGGAGCCCGGGGCGGACCTGGAGGTCGGCGACTGGATCGGCCTGGGCCTGTCCCACCCGTGCACGTCCTTCGACAAGTGGCAGCTGATCCCGGTCGTCCGGGCGGACGGCACGGTCGTCGACTACATCCGCACGTTCTTCTAGAGGAGCCGGTCGGTCATGGAAGACCTCGTCATCCGGGACGCGGACGTCGTCGACGGCACCGGCGCCCCCTCCTACCGCGCCGACGTCGTGATCGACGGCGGCCGGATCGTGTCGATCGTCAAGGAGGCCGCGGCGGCGGGCTGCCTGCGCCCGGCGGCCGTGCGGGAGCTGGACGCCCAGGGGCTGGTCCTCTCCCCCGGCTTCATCGACATGCACGCCCACAGCGATCTGGCGCTGCTGCGCGACCCCGACCACAGCGCCAAGGCCGCGCAGGGCGTCACCCTCGAGGTCATCGGCCAGGACGGGCTGTCGTACGCGCCGGTCGACGACCGCACGCTGGCCGAGGTGCGCCGCGCGATCGCCGGGTGGAACGGCCCCGGCGACGACATCGACTTCGACTGGCGGTCGGTGGGCGAGTACCTGGACCGCCTGGACCGCGGGATCGCCGTGAACGCGGCCTATCTGATCCCCCAGGGCACGGTCCGCGCCCTGGTCGTCGGCTGGGAGGACCGCCCGGCCACCGGGGCGGAACTGGACCGGATGCGGCAACTGGTCGCGGAGGGCCTGGAGCAGGGCGCGGTCGGCCTGTCGTCCGGGCTGACCTACACCCCCGGCATGTACGCCGAGGACGCCGAACTGGCCGAGCTGTGCCGGGTGGTGGCGCGGTACGGCGGCTACTACTGCCCCCACCACCGCAGTTACGGCGCCGGGGCGCTGGAGGCGTACCGGGAGATGGTGGAGCTGGCCCGCGCGGCCGGCTGTCCCCTCCACCTGGCCCACGCCACCATGAACTTCGGCGTGAACAAGGGCCGCGCGCCCGAACTGCTGGCCCTGCTGGACGAGGCCCTGGCGGCCGGTGCCGACATCACCCTCGACACCTACCCCTACACCCCCGGCTGCACCACCCTCGCCGCGCTGCTGCCGAGCTGGGCGAGCGAGGGCGGGCCGGAGGAGACCCTCGGGAGGCTGGCCGACGACGGCACCGCCGAGCGGATCCGCCGCCACCTGGAGGAGACCGGTTCCGACGGCTGCCACGGCGTGCCCGTGGAGTGGGGGACCGTCGAGATCTCCGGCGTGGCCGACCCGGCGCTGGCCGGGTACGTGGGCCGTACGGTGCTGGAGTCGGCGCGGCTGCGGGGCGAGACCCCCTGGACGGTCGCCCGCCGGCTGCTGCTGGCCGACCGGCTGGCGCCCACCGTCCTGCAGCACGTCGGCCACGAGGAGAACGTCCGGGCGATCATGCGGCACCGCATCCACACGGGCGGCTCGGACGGCATCCTCCAGGGCGGCAAGCCGCACCCGCGCGCCTACGGCACGTTCCCGCACTACCTGGGCCGGTACGTGCGGGAGCTGGGCGTGCTGTCGCTGGAGGAGTGCGTCGCCCACCTCACCTCCCGTCCGGCGGCCCGGCTGCGGCTGCCCGACCGGGGCCGGGTCCGCGAGGGGTACCGGGCCGACCTGGTCCTCTTCGACCCGGCGACGGTCGCGGCGGGGTCCACCTTCGCCGAGCCGCGCACGCTGCCGACGGGCATCCCGCACGTCCTGGTCGACGGGCGGTTCGTGATCGAGGACGGGCGGCGCACAGACGTCCTGGCGGGGCGGGCGGTGCGCCGCACACCACCGCGCTGACCGCCCGCCCCGGTACGGCTACGGCTACGGCTTGGGCAGGGCGCACCCGGCGCGGCTCAGGTCCAGCTTGTTGTCCGGGCCGAAGCAGGCGGGTATGCGGTAGGTCTGCTGGGCGTAGTTGGTGCCCTGGCGGACGGTGACGGTGCCGTTCGCGTCGATCTCGCAGGGGTTGTTCACCGTGCAGCGCTGCCCGTCCTCGTTGCCGGTGTTGTTGACGGCGACGACCCTGCCGGTGGCGGTGTCGATCACGGGTGAGCCGGAGGTGCCGCCGACGGTGTCGCAGGCGGGGGTGTAGCGGATGGAGTCCTTCCAGGTCCAGTCGCCCTCCTTCAGGCGGTACGCGAACCCGTCGACGGCGCAGGCGTAGGTGCGCTTCCAGTAGCCGGAGACGACGGTGATGGCGCTGCCCGCGGCCGGGCGGGTGGCGTCGAGGGTCAGCGCGCCGATGCCGTACGAGTTCCTGATCTGCGCGTAGGTGGTGGTGAGCTGGTAGAGGGCGACGTCCGTGTCGGTCATCGTCGCGTAGGCGATCTTGTTGGCGCGCAGGGTGGCCACGCGGGTGCCGGAGGCGTTGAGGAGACCGAAGGTGCGGCTGGAGGCCCGGTCGGTGACGACCTCGCCGGGCGCCGGGAACCCGGTCTCCAGGCAGTGCCCGTTGGACATCACCAGCGCCGGGTCGTCGTCCTCGGAGGCGGGGAAGCGGATGACCGAGCCCGAGCAGTTGCTGAGCGCGACGGTGCCGGCGAAGGTGACGGCCCGGGCGGCGGGGGCGGCGCCGGTGTCGCCGGCGGGCGCGGCCACCGCCGGTGCCACGCCCGCTCCGGTGATCACCAGACCGGCGAGCGCGGCAAGGAGAGGCTTGTTCATGTGGGGTCCCCTCTGCAGACGTCGGCGACCGGAGATCTTCCGGCCGCCCGCTGTCTTGTCATGCGCATTGTTAGTGCGCGCGGGTGAGGGGGGCAAGGACCCGTTTCCGGCGGGGACGCCGCGCGACGGGGCGGCGCCACCGCGGGGCCGAGCAGGCCGAACGGGGCGCACGGGGGCGGCACGCCGGACGAACCGGCCGTCCCGCGTGGCGGAAAACACGGCCCCGGACGGGCGGCCGGCCCGTAAGCTCCCAGGCATGCAGGTGATCCAGTCGACCAAGCTCGCCAACGTCGGTTACGAGATCCGGGGTCCGGTGCTCGAGGAGGCGATGCGACTGGAAGCGGCCGGTCACCGCATCCTCAAGCTCAACACCGGCAACCCGGCGGCCTTCGGCTTCGAATGCCCGCCCGAGATCCTGGAGGACATCCTCCGCAACGTCTCGACGGCACACGGCTACGGCGACGCCAAGGGCCTGCTGGCCGCCCGCCGCGCGGTCGTCATGCACAACCAGACCCTCGGCGTCGAGACGGACGTCGAGCACGTCTTCATCGGCAACGGCGTCTCCGAGCTGATCGTGATGGCGATGCAGGGCCTGCTCGACGACGGCGACGAGGTCCTCGTGCCGGCCCCGGACTACCCGCTGTGGACGGCCGCCGTCACCCTGTCCGGCGGCACGGCGGTGCACTACCGCTGCGACGAGCAGTCCGACTGGATGCCCGACCTGGCGGACGTCGAGCGCAAGGTCACCGACCGCACCAAGGCGATCGTCGTCATCAACCCCAACAACCCCACGGGCGCGGTGTACGACGAGGCGGTGCTGCGCGGGCTGACCGACATCGCCCGCCGCCACAACCTGCTGGTCTGCTCGGACGAGATCTACGACAAGATCCTCTACGACGGCGCCACGCACACGCCGACCGCCGCGGTCGCCCCCGACCTGCTCACCCTCACCTTCAACGGCATGTCGAAGGCGTACCGGGTGGCCGGTTACCGGGTGGGGTGGATGGCCGTCTCCGGCCCGCGCGCCCACGCCGACTCCTACATCGAGGGCCTGACGATCCTCGCCAACATGCGGCTGTGCGCCAACATGCCGGGCCAGCACGGGGTGGTGGCGGCGCTCAGCGGCCGGCAGACCATCAACGACCTGGTGCTGCCGGGCGGGCGACTGAAGGAGCAGATGGACGTCGCCTACGAGCTGCTGACGCAGATCCCGGGCGTGAGCTGCGTCCGCCCGAAGGGGGCGCTCTACCTCTTCCCCCGTCTCGACCCAGGGGTCTTCAAGATCAAGGACGACCGGCAGATGGTCCTGGACCTGCTGCGCCGCGAGAAGATCATGGTCGTCCACGGCACGGGCTTCAACTGGCCCGAGCCGGACCACTTCCGGGTGGTGACCCTGCCGGCGGTCGGGGACCTGCGGGACGCGGTGGGCAGGATCGCGCGCTTCCTGGACGGTTACAGCCAGCCCTGACGGCCCCGGCCCCACGCCGCGTGTACACGAAGTCCCGTTTTGTGGACGACTCAACTTTAGACGGAATCTAAGCTAGGATGGCTTCCTGCAAGCAGTCAGGAGGCCATCCATGTACGAACCGATCCGTACCAAATCGGTCCACAGCACGATGGCCGGCAGCACCCCGGACTTCCCCCACCGGTCACGCGAGGAAGAGCTGGACATCCAGCTCGCGGGCCATCTCGCGGCACTGCTCGCCGTCACGGACGAGCTCCGCGCGCTGGCACCCGCCGCCGACCTGGACACCGCGGCCGACCGGCTCGCCGAGCAGGTGGCCCGCCTGCGGGGAGGCCGTACGCCGGCCCGCGTGCCGCTGACCGCCGCCCAGGGCGAGCACCACCCGGCGGCCCTGCACCGCAGGGCGCACGCCCTGGCCGGCCGCGCCCTGGTCGTGGCCGCCTCCCGCGCCGACACGGCGGCCGCCATCCTCGCCGCCGAGCGGATGGACGCGCACACCGCGGCCCTGGAGGCACCCGCGCTCGCGTCCCGCTGAGCCCTTCGGGGCTCCCCCGACGGCCCCGGTCCGCGTGCACCCGCAGCGACGCGCGGACCGGGCGCCACTCACCACCACCCGCCCGCCGCCGGCCGACGCCGGACGGGGCACGGGCGGGCTCCGCGGGCCGTGCCCGCTCGGCGCCGGCGTCCCGGCGGGACGGCCCGGCCGCGGCCGGCGCCACGCCCGGCGCGGGCGGCCACCTGCCCGCCGTACTGCCGCCGGTGTCCGCCGGCCATCCCGGTGACGCGGCCGGCCCCACGACCGGGACGGCCGTGCCGGCGGAGCGCGCGTGGGGCCCCGAGCCCTCCGGGCGGCGCCCCGGGACGACTGACGGGCCGGGCCCCCGCACGCCGTTGTGCGGGGACCCGGCCCGAACGGGGTCCCTCCCCACGCTCCCGGCTACCGGAGCGGGAAGGGACCCCCTCGCGACCGGCCTTCGTGACGACATCGCGGGTCAGGGCTAGTCGGACCGGCCGCGGAGCAGGGGTGCGCCGTTCAGCCCAGGCGCTTCACCAGGGCGTGGTACTCGTCCCACAGTTCCTTCGGGGTGTGGTCGCCGAAGGTGTTCAGGTGCTCGGGGACCAGCGCGGCCTCCTCGCGCCACACCTCCTTGTCGACGGTGAGCAGGAACTCCAGCTCCTCGTCGGACAGGTCCAGGCCGTCGGTGTCGAGGGCGTCCTTGGCCGGCAGGATGCCGATGGGGGTCTCGACGCCCTCCGCCCGGCCCTCCAGGCGCTCCACGATCCACTTCAGGACGCGGCTGTTCTCACCGAAGCCGGGCCAGACGAACCTGCCCTCGTCGTCCTTGCGGAACCAGTTGACGTAGTAGATCTTCGGCAGCCTGGACTGGTCCTTGCCCTTGGCCACGTCGATCCAGTGGGCCATGTAGTCGCCCATGTTGTAGCCGCAGAACGGCAGCATCGCGAACGGGTCGCGGCGCAGCTCGCCGACCTTGCCCTCGGCCGCCGCCGTCTTCTCGCTGGCCACGTTGGCGCCGAGGAAGACGCCGTGGTTCCAGTCGAAGGACTCCGTCACCAGCGGGACGGCGGTGGCGCGGCGCCCGCCGAAGAGGATCGCCGAGATCGGCACGCCCTTGGGGTCCTCCCACTCCGGCGCGATGATCGGGCACTGGGCGGCCGGGACGGTGAAGCGGGCGTTGGGGTGCGCGGCCGGGGTGTCCGACGCGGGCGTCCAGTCGTTGCCCTTCCAGTCCGTCAGGTGGGCGGGCGGCTCCTCGGTCATGCCCTCCCACCACACGTCGTTGTCGTCCGTCAGCGCCACGTTGGTGAAGACGGCGTTGCCCCACAGCGTCTTCATCGCGTTGGCGTTGGTGTGCTCGCCCGTGCCGGGCGCGACGCCGAAGAAACCGGCCTCGGGGTTGATGGCGTACAGGCGGCCGTCCTCGCCGAAGCGCATCCAGGCGATGTCGTCGCCGACCGTCTCGACCGTCCAGCCGGGGATGGTCGGCTCCAGCATGGCGAGGTTGGTCTTGCCGCAGGCGCTCGGGAAGGCGGCGGCGACGTACTTCGGCTCGCCCTGCGGCGGGGTGAGCTTGAGGATCAGCATGTGCTCGGCGAGCCAGCCCTCGTCGCGGGCCATGACGGAGGCGATGCGCAGGGCGTAGCACTTCTTGCCGAGCAGGGCGTTGCCGCCGTAGCCGGAGCCGTAGGACCAGATCTCGCGGGTCTCGGGGAAGTGCGAGATGTACTTGGTCCGGTTGCAGGGCCAGGGGACGTCCTCCTGGCCCGGCTCCAGCGGGGCGCCCAGGCTGTGCACGGCCTTGACGAAGAAGCCCTCGTCGCCGAGCTCGTCCAGGACCGCCTGACCCATCCGGGTCATCGTCCGCATGGAGACGGCGACGTACGCCGAGTCGGTGATCTCGACGCCGATCGCGGACAGCGGCGAGCCCAGCGGCCCCATGCAGAAGGGCACGACGTACATGGTGCGGCCGCGCATCGAGCCGCGGAACAGGCCGCCCTCGCCGCCGGTGCCCCGGAAGATCTCCCGCATCTCGGCGGGCGCCTTCCAGTGGTTGGTGGGACCGGCGTCCTCCTCCTTCTCGGAGCAGATGAAGGTCCGGTCCTCGACGCGCGCGACGTCGGTGGGGTCGGAGGCGGCGTAGTAGGAGTGGGGGCGCTTGACGGGGTCGAGCTTGCGGAAGGTGCCTTTCCGGACGAGCTCCTCGCACAGCCGCTCGTACTCGGCCTCGGACCCGTCGCACCAGACCACGCTGTCCGGCTGGGTCAGTTCCGCGATCTCGTTCACCCACGAGATCAGTTCCCGGTGCTCGGTGGGGACGACGGGGGGAGCCGCGATGTCGCGCGCCACGATTGCTCCTAAATGAGGGATTTTGTGGTTGGAGGCCCCGTGGGGGCTGCGACCCGGATGCTTCACGGTGGACCCTTCGGCGCTCATCCGGTGCCGACCGCACTCATTTGATCATCCGACGTACGCGCCCATCTGTCCAGAGGACCTCACACCTGAGCAGAGTGAGGATCGCCACGCACCAGGGGAACCTCGTCGATTCTTTGCGCACGCGTTGAGTTCACCTGGAACTCCTTTTACCCGAGCGGACCCGGATGCGCCCGGCGGGAGATCCGAGGCACCGCGAAGCGAGATGCGAAGTGAGATGCGAAGTGAGGAGGAACGCGTCCCCGGGTACTCGTGGGACGATGGCCGCGCACGCCCCCCCGCGCGGTCTGACTGATGTGTAACTTACGGTTCCGTAGGTACGATGCCAGACATGACTGCGTCCGCATTCGACGCGCCGACGGACCCGCAGGCCGCCGGCCGCGGTCCCGTCGCGCTCCCCCTGCCGCATCCGGTCAAACCGAAGCTCCGCGGCTGGCTGCACCTCGGCATGTTCCCGGCCGCCCTCGTCGCGGGCCTGGTGCTCACCGCGCTCGCCGACTCGACCGAAGGGCGGATCGCCTGCGGAGTCTACGCCTTGACGGCATGTCTGCTGTTCGGCGTCAGCGCCCTGTACCACCGGGGCGACTGGAGCCCGCGCATGGACCGCGTCCTGCGCCGGCTCGACCACTCCAACATCTTCCTGATCATCGCCGGCACCTACACCCCGCTGACGATACTGCTCCTGCCCGACGCCAAGGGGCGGTGGCTGCTGTGGGGCATCTGGGCCGCCGCCGCGGCCGGCGTCCTCTTCCGCGTCCTGTGGGTCGGCGCCCCGCGCTGGCTCTACACCCCCTGCTACATCGCGATGGGCTGGGCGGCCGTCTTCTTCCTCCCCGACTTCCTGCGCGCCGGCGGCGTCGCCGTCCTGGTCCTGGTGGTCGTCGGCGGCGTGCTCTACAGCGTGGGCGGAGTGGTCTACGGCATCAAGCGGCCGAACCCGTCACCGCGCTGGTTCGGTTTCCACGAGGTGTTCCACTCCCTCACCCTGGCGGCGTTCATCGCGCACTACGTGGGGATCTCGCTGGTGGCGTACTAGCACGCGCGACCCCGCGCCCCTCCCCCGCGGCCACGGCTCGCGAGCCGTGGCCGTTCCCGTGCCCCGGGAACCGGGCGCCCGCCGGGCGCGGGCCGCGAGCGGTGCCGGGGACACGACCGCCCCGAAGACCGTGTCCGAGAATGACCTCCATGACGGCCGCACGCACCCCCCACCCCGCCGACCGCCCCCCGCCGGGACTTCGCGAACGCAAGAAGGCCAGGACCCGTGAGGCGATCCGCTCCGCGGCCTACGCGCTGATGCGGGAGCGGGGGTACGAGGCCACGACGGTCCAGGGGATCGCCGAGCGGGCGGAGGTGTCACCGTCGACCGTCTTCCGTTACTTCCCCACCAAGGAGGACATCGTCCTCACGGACGAGTACGACCCGTTCCTGGCGGAGGAGTTCGCCGCCCGGCCCGCCGACGAGCCGTGGACGGTCTCCCTGCGGCACGTGATGCGCAAGGCCGCCGCGGCCGCCGCCGGGGAGGACCCCGAGACGACGCGGTTGCGGACCCGGCTGATGGCCGAGGTGCCGGCGGTGCGCTCACGGATGGTGGAGGGCGCGTCGGCCACCGGCCGTCTGCTGGGCCGCCTCATCGCCGAGCGCACCGGCCTGGACGCCGACGGCCTGGAGGTCAGGGTCGTGTCCGTGTCCTTGGCCGGCGGCCTGCTGGAGGCCTCGCGGTACTGGGCCGAACACGGCCACGAGGGTGACCTGGCCGACCTGGTCGACCGCGCCCTGGACGTCCTGGAGCACGGCCTGCCCGCCGGAAAACCCTGAGGCCGGTGCCCGCCCGCATGACATCCTGACCGGGTGAACGGTCCCGAGATCCACATCGCGTTCGCCCCCGAGCTGCACGTGTTCGTCCCGCAGGCCCGCCGCGGCGGCACCACCCGCCTCGCCACCGACGGAGTCTCCGCGCTCGGCCATGTCGTCGAGTCCCTCGGGGTGCCGCTGACCGAGGTCGGGGCGCTCGTCGTGGACGGCCGCGAGGTGCCGGCCGCGCACGTCCCCGCGGCCGGCGAGTCGGTGACCGTGCGGGCCGTCGAGCGCCCGCAGCGGGTGCCCGGCGCCCCCTTGCGCTTCCTGCTCGACGTGCACCTGGGCACGCTCGCCCGCCGCCTGCGGCTGCTCGGCGTGGACACGGCCTACGAGTCGACCGACATCGGCGACCCGGCGCTCGCCGCCCGGTCGGCCGCCGAGAGGCGGGTCATGCTCAGCCGCGACCGGGGCCTGCTGCGCCGCCGCGAGCTGTGGGCGGGCGCGTTCGTCTACAGCACCCGCCCCGACGAGCAGCTCCACGACGTCCTGGACCGGTTCCGGCCCGAACTGCGCCCGTGGACGCGGTGCACCGCCTGCAACGGCCTGCTGAGGCAGGCCACCAAGGAGGAGGTCGCGGACCAGCTCAAGGGCGGCACGCAGCGCTCGTACGACGTCTTCGCACAGTGCCGCCGGTGCGGGCGCGCGTACTGGAAGGGCGCCCACCACGACCAGCTGAGGGCGATCGTGGAGCGGGCGCTGGGCGGGGACGCCCGGCGCGGCTGAGCACGCCGGACGACCCCCTCGTCCCGGGCGGCGCCCCGAGGGGCCCGGCCCCCCGGTTCAGCCGCCCAGCGCGGCGCGCAGCCCCTCGGCGTCGGTGGTCGGCGCCTCACAGGTGAAGCGGCGGCAGACGTACGCGGCCGGCGCCCCGCCCACCAGGGGCCGTCCGGCCAGCAGCGGGAACTCGTCGCTGCCCTCGGTGCCGACGGCGACGACCGCGCCGGGCGCGGTGCCCCGCAGGGCCGTGCGGTGCAGGGTCCGGGTCGCCTCGTCGTCGAGGGCGGGGCCCACCACGGCGACCTCGCGGGGCCCGTCGAGCAGGGCCTCGGCGACGGCCAGGCCCCAGCCGACGAAGCGGGGCACGCGCGGGCCGAGCGCCTTCACCACGCCGAGGGCGTGCTCGGCGGCGGTGCGGTGCGGTTCGGAGCCGGTGTGGGCGGCGTAGGACAGCAGGGCGCCCGCGGCGGCGGTCCAGCCGGACGGGGTGGCGTTGTCGGTGGGGTCCTGCGGGCGGCGGATCAGCCGCTCGGCGTCGGCGGCGGTGTCGTACAGCGAGCCCGCCTCGTCGGTGAACCGGGTCAGGACGTGGTCGAGCAGCAGCCCGGCGAAGTCCAGCCAGACGCCCTCGCCGGTGACGGACGCCAGCGCCAGGAAGCCCTCGGCGACGTCGGCGTAGTCCTCCAGCACCCCGGCGTTGGCCCCGGCCTGCCCGTCCTTGCTGGTGCGGGTGAGGCGGGCGTGGTCGTCCAGGTGCAGCCGGACCAGGAGGTCGGCGGCGGCGACGGCGGCCTCCACCAGGTCGGGGCGGTCGAAGCAGGCGCCGGTCTCGGCGAGCGCGGCGATCGCCAGGCCGTTCCAGGCGGCGACCACCTTGTCGTCCCGGCCGGGCGCGGGCCGCTCGGACCGGGCGGCCAGCAGCCGCTCCCTGATCGAGGCGATCCGTCCGGCGTCGGACACGCCCTCCCCTTGCGGGAGCTGCAGCACGGAGGCGCCGTGCTCGAAGGTGCCCTCCTCGGTCACGCCGAAGTACGGGGCGGCCAGGTCGGCGTCCGCCTCGCCGAGCACCTCCCGCAGCTGGGCGGGTGTCCACACGTAGTACGCGCCCTCGACGTGCCGGCCCGTGCCGTCGTCGCTGTCGGCGTCGAGCGCGGAGGCGAACCCGCCCTGGTCGGTGCGCAGCTCCCGCACCATGAAGTCGGCGGTCTCCAGGGCGACGCGGCGGGCGAGCCCGGAGCCGGTGGAGCGCCACAGATGGGTGTAGACCCGGCACAGCAGCGCGTTGTCGTACAGCATCTTCTCGAAGTGGGGCACGACCCAGTCGCGGTCGACGGAGTAGCGGGCGAAGCCGCCGCCGAGCTGGTCGTAGATGCCGCCGCGCGCCATGCGCTCGCAGGTGTCCCGCGCCATCTGCAGGGCGCCCTCGGCGCCGGTGCGGGCGTGGTGGCGCAACAGGAACTCGATCACCATGGACGGCGGGAACTTGGGCGCCCCGCCGAACCCGCCGCGCTGCGGGTCGTACTCCCGGGTCAGCCCGAGCAGCGCCTGCGCGAGCTCCGCCTCGCCGGGCGGCTGGGCGTCGCCGTAGGAGATCTCCCGCCCGGCGAGCTCCCGGACGATCTTCCCGGCGACGTCGGTGACCTCCCCGCGCCGCTCCGCCCACGCCTGGTGGACGCCCTGGAGGACCTGCCGGAAGGACGGCATGCCGTGCCGGGGCGCGGGCGGGAAGTAGGTGCCGAAGTAGAACGGCTCGGCGTCCGGGGTGAGGAACACCGTCATGGGCCAGCCGCCCTGCCCGGTCGCCGCCTGCACGGCCTCCATGTAGACGGCGTCGACGTCGGGGCGTTCCTCGCGGTCGACCTTGACGCTGACGAAGTGGGCGTTGAGGTAGTCGGCCGTCGCCTCGTCCTCGAACGACTCGTGCGCCATCACGTGGCACCAGTGGCAGCTGGAGTACCCGACGCTCAGCAGCACGGGCACGTCCCGTCGCCGCGCCTCCGCGAACGCCTCCCGCGACCAGGGCCACCAGTCGACGGGGTTGTCGGCGTGCTGGAGGAGGTAGGGGGACGTCTCGTGCGCCAGTCGGTTCGGCATGGTGTCCATCCTGCCCCAGTACCCGCTCCGCGTCGGACGGCACACCGCCGTCACCTGCCGTCCGTCCCCTCCCCACGACGAGGCGGGCGCCGCACACTTGACCCGCGGACGATCGGGGAAGGATCCGGAGGCGGGGGCCCGGCGGGGCCCCGGCCGTCAGAGGGGGACTGACATGCGGGAGCGTCATCGGGCGGACGCCGAGCGGCTGCTGGCACGGTCCGTCGAGGAGGAGGTCCGCCGCTCGGGTGGGCGCGTCGACGGCAGCGTGCTGCTGTCCCGGGCGCGGGGCGAGCTGGAGACGATGGCGCGGGCGGCCGCCGAGGAGTACGAGGCCTACACCCGCGCCCTGGACGAGGCGGAGGCCGGGCAGCTCACCTTCCGGCAGCGCTACGCCCGTGAGGGCGGCGGCACCCCCTTGCTGGTGGCGGCCGTCGCCGCGGGCGCCGCCGTGGTGGCCGACATGGCGCTCGGGACCGGCGCCGGTGTGGCCCTGGGCGCGGGCGCCGCCGTGGGCGTCACCGGCGCGGCGGCGACGGTGGTGAAGGTGATGGGCTCGCATCTGCCCGCCGCCCACCACCGGGCCGGTGCGGTGGGCCAGCCGGGCGGGCCGGAGCAGCTGCGCCTGCAGTGGCTGACGGCGCTGGAGGTGCGGGGCATCCGGCCGTTCCTGGACCAGCAGCGGGTGCTGGCCGCCTCCACCGGGCCGAAGAAGCCGGTGCCGAGGCTGCGCGGCACCGACAAGAGCGCGGCGGCCCGCGGGCGCAGTGTGCTGGAGCAGTCGTTCGGGCAGCTCCCGGAGGCCGCGGGCGTCCTCGCGGGCCGGCGGCGGGAGCTGGCGCGGATCAGGCAGTGGGTGCAGGCGGCCCGGGCCGACACGGAGACCCGGCCGACGGTGGTCGTGCTCCACGGGGCGCCCGGCAGCGGCCGTACGGCGCTCGCCGTGCGCGCCGCCCACGACCTGCGGGACCACTTCCGCGGCGCCTGCCTCGTCGACCTGCGCGGCGACGGCCGGGACACCGGCCCCGGCGGCGGCGGTGACGGCCGCGGCGCCGGGCGGACGGAGCCGCCGCTGTCCACCCGGGACGCCCTGCTGCACCTGCTCAACCGGCTCGGCGCGCCCCGCGAGCAGCTGCTGTTCCGGGAACGGTCGTCCGCGGACCAGCAGGTCAAGCGGCTCGGCGAGCTGTATCACCAGCACCTGGCGGGCGTACCGGTCACGATCGTCCTCGACGACGCCGCCGACGCCGAGCAGATCCGCGCCCTGGTCCCCGAACGGTCCGACAGCCTGGTCCTGGTCACCGCCCACGAGCCGCTGGAGCTGCCGGCCGGCCTGCCCGCGCGGGTGCACCACCTGCCGGTCGGGCCGCTGGACGCGGCGGGCGCGGAGGAGCTGCTGGCGGCCGTCGCGCAGGACGTCACGGGCCCCTACGACGCCGAGGCCGCCGACCGGATCCGGGAGCTGTGCGGCGGGCTGCCGCTGGCCCTGCGCATGGCGGGGTCCGCGCTCGGCCCGCGCTCCCCGCGCGCCCTGGCCGGCGACCTGGCCGCGTACGGCCCCGTGGAGCCGGTCGAGCGCGCGCTGTGGCTGCGCTACACCGACCAGCCGGAGACGGCGCGGCGGCTGCTGCGCCGCCTGGCGCTGGCCGGCCGCACCTCGCTGGGCGCCGCCGCGGCGGCGGCGCTGCTGGCGACCGACGAGCGGGAGGCCACCCGGCACCTGGCGGCGCTGTCCCGGGCGGGCCTGGCCGACCGCGTCCGCGGCAACCGCTACCGGCTCCACGACGTGGTGCGCGCCTTCGCCCGCGCCCGCCTCCTCGACGAGGAGGACCCGGCCGACCGCGCGGCGGCCCAGGAGCGGCTGATCACCCACCACGCCGAGCTCGCCGACACGGTGCTGCGGCTGGTCGACGGCAATGTGTCGACCCGCTCCGACCGCGCCGGGCCGCACGGGTTCGCCTCGCTGGACGAGGCGCTGCGCTGGCTGGACGACGAGTCCAGCTTCCTCACGGCCGCGCTCAGGCACACCGAGGGCGTCGACCGGCGCGCCGTGCTGAACCTGCTGGGCGCGCTGTGCGACTACTGCCTGCTGCGCGGCGACCTGTACCGCCTCGGCGAGATCAGCGAACTGGCACAGGCCGTCGACGAGGGGCTGCTGATCCGTTCGGTGCAGTGGCGCACCGGCATCGCGGCCCGGCAGCTCGGCGAGCTCGACAAGGCCCGCACCACCCTGACCTCCGTGGTGGACCTGTACCGGGAGGCCCACCACGACGCGGGCGCCGCCCGCGCCCTGACCTCGCTCGGCATCACCCTGCACCACCAGGGCAACCTGACGGAGGCGGCGGCGAGGCTGCGGGAGGCGCTGTCCCTGGCCGCCGCCCCCGAGCTGGCGGCGGACCGGGCGTGGACCCTGCACGCGCTGGCGGCGGTGGAACGCGACCGCGCCCACCTGTCCGAGGCGCTGGACCTGCTCACCGAGTCCCTGGTGCTGCACCGCGCGAGCGAGTCCGTGCACGGCCAGGCGTGGGCCCACTTCCAGCTCGGGCAGCTGCACCTGCGCCGGGGCGACGTGCCGCGCGCGGAGGCCGACCTGAGCACGGCCCTCGGCCTGTACGGCCGCACGCAGGACGCGCGCGGCCAGGCGTGGGCGCTGACCCAGCTCGCACGGGCACGGCTGGTGGCCGGAGACGCCGCGCCGGCGGTGGAGGAGCTGAGCCGGGCGGCGGCCCGGCACCGGGACAACGAGGACGCGCGCGGCGAGGCGTGGACGCTGTACTACCTGGGCCAGGCGCTGGAGGAGACCGGCGATCTGGGCCGGGCGGTGCGGGAGCTGGAACGCTCCCGCACGATGTTCTCCCGGATGCGGGACGTGTACGGCCTGGCCTGCGCCCGCCACCACTCGGCCCGCGTCACCCGCGACCTGCGCGCCGCCCAGACCGGGTCGCTGCGCAACTCCGGTTTCGCCCGCCAGCTGCTGGTCGACGCCCGCGCCGACTTCCGGCGCATCGGCGTCGCCCACGGCGAGGCGTGGACCTGCCTGGAGCTGGCGGTGGTGGACGCGGGCAACGCCCGTACGGCGCAGGCGCTGGCGCTGTGCGACGAGGCGGCGGCGCTGTTCGCGTCGTACGGCGACCGGCGGGGCGGGGACTGGGCGCGCTTCCTCAGGTGCACCCTGCTGCCGTACGCCGCGCCGGGCGGCGTGGAGGTCGGCACGGCCGTCGCCCAGGAGGAGCTGGGCCGGCTGGCCCGCGCCGGGCATCCCGCGCGCGACGGGAAGCTGGACGACTGCGTGGAGGCGTACCGGCTGCTGCTGGAGCGGGGCGTGCGCCTGGAGGCGGGCTGGCAGGCGTGGCGGCTGGGCATGGTGCCCGGCCGCCACGCCCGGGAGGTGATGGGGGTGGAGGTCGCCGCGGCAGGGAAGTAGCCGCGGCGGCCGTCCGTCACGGGGCGGCGGGCCGGGCGTCCCGGCGCCCCGTCCGCCGACCTGTCCGCGCGGACCGGATCAGCCCTTGGCGGGGGCGCCCCCGGCCCCGGTGCCCGGCTCCGCGTCCGGGTCCGGGGCCTCCTTGAAGTCGACCTTGCCCATGTGCCTGTTCATCGACTTCATCAGACCCCACACCGCCAGGGCCATCACCGCGAAGACGATGAAGCCGAGGACACCGGGGGTGACCTTGTCCTTGTCGAACTCGGCGAGGGTGACCAGGTGCGTCATCGCCGGGCTTGCGCTTGCGCTCATGTCAGGCATTGTCCCGGATGCCCGCGAAGAGGTCGTCCTCGGGGAGGGATGTGGGCACGAGGGACTTGGCGAGCTCGTACTCCTCGGTGGGCCAGACCTCCTTCTGGACCTCCATCGGGACCTTGAACCAGCCGCCGTCGGGGTCGATCTGCGTGGCGTGCGCGATCAGCGCCTTGTCGCGGATCTCGAAGAAGTCGGCGCAGGGGATGTGCGTGGTCAGCGTGCGCTCGGGGTGGCCGGACTCGTCCCAGCGCTTGAGCCACTCGCCGTAGGGGGACTCCAGGCCGCGGTCGGTCATCGCCTTGTGCAGCGCCTCGGTGCGGGGCCGGTTGAAGCCCTGGTTGTAGTAGAGCTTCAGCGGCTGCCACGCCGGGCCGTACTCGCTCTCCGGGTACTTCGCGGTGTCCGTCGCGCCCTCGAACGCCACCATCGTGATCTTGTGGGTCATGATGTGGTCGGGGTGCGGGTAGCCGCCGTTCTCGTCGTAGGTGGTGATCACCTGGGGGCGGAAGGAGCGGATCTTGCGCACCAGCTCGCCGGCCGCCTTGTCGACGTCCTCCAGGGCGAAGCAGCCCTCGGGCAGCGGCGGCAGCGGGTCGCCCTCGGGCAGGCCGGAGTCGACGAAGCCGAGCCACTCCTGCTTGACGCCCAGGATCTCCCGGGCCTCGTCCATCTCCTTCTTGCGGACCTCGTGGATGTGCTCCTCGATGTACGTGTCGCCCTGGAGCTTGGGGTTGAGGATGGAGCCGCGTTCTCCGCCCGTGCAGGTCACCACCAGCACGTCCACCCCCTCGGACACGTACTTCGCCATGGTGGCCGCGCCCTTGCTCGACTCGTCGTCGGGGTGGGCGTGGACGGCCATCAGTCGCAACTGGTCAGTCAAGACTCAATCCTCGGTCAAGTCGGCGCCCTGTGTTGTCGGCGCAGTCCAATAAGTGCCGCCCCGGGGGCGTCCGCGTGGGGCGGCGGGCGGGTGGCGGGCGGGGGCTTCTATAGTGACCGAATCGGAGGGCGAATAATTCCGGAGCCGGGCTTCGGGGCCCCTTTCGGGACATCCCGTCCCGCCCCCGCCGAGAGGACGATCATGAGTACGGCGAGCACACGACCGCCCGAGGGCCGCTACGGCCGCTCCTCGGACGAACGGGCCGACCGCACGCTCAAGACCGTCGGCGCCGTCCTGGCGGTGCTCCTGCTCGCCCTGGTCGGCTACCTCGGCTACCACTACGTCGGCCAGAACAAGATCAGCGCCGAGGTGATCGCCTTCGACCCCTCCGAGGACTCGGTCGAGGTCCGCCTGGAGGTCCGCAAGGACGCCGGCGCCGAGGGCTACTGCACCCTGCGGTCCCAGGCCGAGGACGGCGACGAGGTCGGCCGGGCCGACTTCCGCTTCGAGGGGGACGCCACCCGCATCGAGCGGGTCGTCACGCTCCGCACCAAGGCCCGGGGCACCACGGCCGAGCTCCTCGGCTGCCACGCCGACTGACTTCGTCCGGAATACGTCCGTGCTGACCTGCGGCGACGTGATTCTTGGGAGTTATGTCCTCCCCCTTTCGCCCTGGAATTGTTAGGCTCGTGGTTTCGCCCACCTGTGGAGGAACATTCTTCTGGGTAGGGCGATGCTTTGTATTCCCAGTACCTACGAGGAGCACCTGTGACCCAGACCAGCGAGAACGTCACCTGGCTGACCCAGGAGGCGTACAACAAGCTCAAGGACGAGCTTGAGTACCTTACTGGTCCCGCGCGCACGGAGATCGCCGCGAAGATCGCCGCCGCGCGCGAGGAGGGCGACCTGCGTGAGAACGGCGGGTACCACGCGGCGAAGGAGGAGCAGGGCAAGCAGGAGCTCCGCGTGCGTCAGCTGACCCAGCTCCTCGAGACCGCCAAGGTCGGCGAGCCGCCGGCGGCGAACGGCGCGGTGGCGCCCGGCATGGTGGTCACGATCGCCTTCGACGGCGACGAGGACGACACGCTGACCTTCCTGCTCGCCTCCCGCGAGTACGCCAGTTCCGAGATCGAGACCTACTCGCCGCAGTCCCCGCTGGGCTCCGGCGTCATCGGCCACAAGGTCGGCGAGGACGCGGAGTACGAGCTGCCGAACGGCAAGAAGGCCTCGGTGAAGATCCTCAAGGCCGAGCCGTACAACGGCTGACCCGCTCCTTCACCACCGCGGCCCCCGGCGTCCCGTGACGCCGGGGGCCGCGCCGTGCCCTCCCTCGGGCCTCACGCGGCCGCCGAGCGGTACTTCCGCACGGCCAGGGTCCGGAAGACGAGGAGGATCACGGCCGACCAGATCAGCGAGGCCCACACGGGGTGCTGCATGGGCCAGGCGTCGGACGCCCGGAAGCCCGGAGGAAGGTTGCCGAACAGCTCGCGGCACGCCTGCACGGTGGCGCTGAACGGGTTCCACTCCGCGATGTGCCGCAGGAAGGGCGGCATCTGGTTCGCGTCCACGAACGCGTTCGAGATGAACGTCAGCGGAAACAGCCAGATCAGGCCGCCCGAGGTCGCCGCTTCGGGGGTGCGCACGGACAGGCCGATGAGCGCGCCGATCCACGAGAACGCGTACCCGAGCAGCAGGAGCAGGCAGAACCCGGCGAGCACCTTGCCGATGTTCTCGTGCGTGCGCCAGCCGACCAGCAGGGCGACGACCGCGAGGACGAGCAGGGTCAGCGCCGTCTGGACCAGGTCGGCCAGGGTGCGTCCGGTCAGGACCGCGCCGCGCGCCATGGGCAGGGAGCGGAAGCGGTCGATGAGGCCCTTGTGCATGTCGTCGGCGATGCCCGCGCCGGCGCCCGCCGTGGCGAAGGTGACGGTCTGGGCGAAGATGCCGGCCATCAGGAACTCGCGGTAGGCCTGGGTGGAGGTGGACGAGCCGACCCGGATCGAGCCGCCGAAGACGTAGGTGAACAGCACCACGAACATGACGGGCTGGAGCAGCCCGAAGACGAGCATCTCGGGGATCCGGCCCATGCGGATCAGGTTCCGGTGGGCGATGACCAGGGAGTCCCGGACGGACCGGCCGAGGCGGCGGGTGGGCGCCGCGGCCGGCGCGGCGTCGGTGGCGGTGGCGGTGTTCATCGGGCGGTCCCCTCGGGCGTCCCGTCCCCGTCCCCGTCCCGCGCCAGGTGCCCGGTCAGGGACAGGAACACGTCGTCGAGGGTCGGGCGGCGCAGCCCGACGTCGTCCATCTCGATGCCGCGGGCGTCCAGCTCGCGGATGACCTCGGCGAGCAGCCTGGCGCCGCCGGTGACGGGCACGGCGAGCCTGCGCGTGTGCTCCTCGACCGTCGTGCCGCCCGTGCCGAAGCCGCGCAGCACCTCGGAGGCGGCCCGGAGGTGCTCGCGCTCGCGCACCACGACCTCGACGCGCTCCCCGCCGGTGCGGGCCTTGAGCTGGTCGGAGGTGCCCTGGGCGATGACCCGGCCGCGGTCCACCACCGCGATGTCGTGCGCGAGGTGGTCAGCCTCCTCCAGGTACTGGGTGGTCAGCAGCAGCGTCGTCCCGCCGGAGACGAGCTGTCTGATGACCTCCCACAGCTGCTGGCGGTTGCGCGGGTCGAGGCCGGTCGTGGGCTCGTCCATGAACATCACGGGCGGGGAGACGACGAGGGCGGCGGCGAGGTCGAGCCGGCGGCGCATGCCGCCGGAGTACGTCTTGGCGGGGCGGTCGGCGGCGTCCGCGAGGTGGAACTGCTCCAGCAGCTCGGCCGCCCGGCGCTTGGCCGCCCGGCCCGGCATCTGGTAGAGCCGGCCGACCATCTGGAGGTTCTCCCGGCCGGTCAGGTACTCGTCGACCGCCGCGAACTGCCCGGACAGGCCGATGGAGCGGCGTACGGCGTCGGGCTGCCGGAGCACGTCGAGACCCGCGACGACGGCCGTGCCGCCGTCGGGGCGCAGCAGGGTCGTCAGGCAGCGGACGGCGGTCGTCTTGCCCGCGCCGTTCGGCCCGAGGAGCCCGAGGACCGTGCCCTGGGGGACATCGAGATCGACGCCGTCCAGAGCCCTTACCCGGCCGAAGGTCTTCACCAGCCCCTCGGCGTGGATGGCGCCCGGCATATGAGCCTCCCCGTCGTCGGAAGTCCTGCGAAAAGCATGGGTCCATACGCTTTGTTCCACCTGACGGCGAACGGCGCGACCCGACGGCAGGCACACACACAGTAACGCGATGTATCGCGTTGCTCAACGGGGTCGTCCGAACGGGCCGTCCGGACGGCGCTGCCCGAGCGGACGTGTGCGGGCGCGGGCGCCGTCCCGGCTCAGGACATGACCGTGTAACCCGCCTCCCGGAGGGCCCGCCTCACCTCCGCGCAGTGCTCCGGGCCCATGGTCTCCAGGTGCAGCTCGACCTCCGCCTCCGTGAGCCCGAGCCGCGGATCGGTCCGTACGTGGCTGACGTCGAGGACGTTGGCGTCGGCCGCCGACACCACCCCGAGCAGCGTGGCGAGGGCGCCCGGCCGGTCCGTCAGGCGCAGCCGGACGGCCAGGTAGCGGCCCTGCGCGGCCATGCCGTGGCGCAGCACCCGCTGCATCAGCACCGGGTCGACGTTGCCGCCGGACAGCACCGCGACGACCGGGCCCTCGAAGGCGCCGGGCTCGCTCATCAGCGCCGCGACCGGGCTCGCCCCGGCCGGCTCGACGACCAGCTTGGCCCGCTCCAGGCACAGCAGCAGCGCGGTGGACAGCTCGTCCTCGGTGACCGTGCGGACCTCGTCGACCAGGTCGCCGACGATCCCGAACGGCACGTCGCCGGGCCGCCCGACCCGGATGCCGTCGGCCATCGTCGCGGGGTTCTCCACCGCCACCGGGCGCCCGGCGGCCAGCGAGGGCGGGTAGGCCGCCGCGCCCTGGGCCTGCACGCCCACGATCCGCACGTCCGGCCTGAGCGCCTTCACCGCCACGGCGATCCCGGCCGCCAGCCCGCCCCCGCCGATGCCGACGACGATCGTGCGCACCTCGGGGCACTGCTCCAGGATCTCCAGCCCGACCGTGCCCTGGCCCGCGATGACGTCGGGGTGATCGAAGGGGTGGATGAACACCGCGCCGGTCCCGGCCGCGTACTCCTGGGCGGCGGCCAGCGTCTCGTCGACGACCTGGCCGTGCAGGCGCACCTCGGCGCCGTACTCCCGCGTCGCGCTGATCTTCGGCAGCGGGGCGCCCCTCGGCATGAACACCGTCGACCGCACCCCGAGCAGCGACGAGGCCAGGGCCACCCCCTGCGCGTGGTTGCCGGCGCTCGCGGCGACCACGCCGGCGGCCCGCTCCTCGGGCAGCAGCCCGGAGATCCGGACGTAGGCGCCGCGCAGCTTGAACGACCCCGTCCGCTGGAGGTTCTCGCACTTGAGGTGCACCGGCGCGCCGGTGATCCGGGACAGGTGCCTGCTGCCCTCCATCGCCGTCACCCGCGCCACGCCCGAGAGCATCTTCTGGGCGCCGCGCACGTCGTCGAGGGTGACGGGGCGCGGGGAGGGGGCCGTGCTGTAGCTCATGGCTCCAGCATCGCAGTTCACCGGTGCTGGGGCGGGCCGTGACCACGGCGCGGAATCCGCTTCGCGCAGCGCCGGTACGCCTCGCCGTCCGGCCGCGTACCCTGTCCCCCAACCAGCAGCCCTCCACGAAGTGAGCCTCCGGCCATGCCCACAACACCTGAGATGTCGACGGACCCGACGACCGTCGGTGACAGCGGTCTCCTGGACACGCTGCAGCACGAGGTGGCGGTGTTCGCCCGCCGTGCCGAGCAGACCCGTCTCGGCGGAGTCGGCCAGGTGCGCAATTCGATGGACCGTGCCGCGTACCTCCTGCTCAACCGGCTCGACAAAGAGGGCCCGATGGGCGTCAAGGCGCTCGCCGCGAGCATGGGTATCGACTCCTCGACCGTCACCCGGCAGGTGGCCCCGCTCGTCGACGGCGGACTGGTCAAGCGCACCTCCCACCCCGAGGACGGGCGCGCGGTGGTGCTCCAGCTCTCCCCGCGCGGGGCGGCGCGCCTGGAGGAGGTACGGGACTCCCGGCGCCGGCTGATGGCCGAGCTGACCCGGGACTGGGCGCCGCAGGAGCGGGAGGTGTTCTGCGCGCTGCTCACCCGCTTCAACGGCGCGCTGTCCGCGCGGATGTCGGCGCAGGGGACGCCGGGCGGCGAGGCGCCGCCGGCCTCCTAGGAAGGTGCTGAAGATCTTGGAATTGCGCCCGGCTCGCACCGCTTCGGACGGGGCGGCGCCCACTGGCGGTCCAGGATGAGCCGGGCGGTCAGGACAGGATCTTCGGCGGTCCTCTAGCCGAGCGCCTGCTGCAGGTCCTCCAGCAGGTCGTCGGCGTTCTCGATGCCGACGGACAGGCGCACCAGGTCGGCGGGCACCTCCAGGGCGGAGCCGGCCGCGGAGGCGTGGGTCATCCGTCCGGGGTGCTCGATGAGCGACTCGACGCCGCCCAGGGACTCGCCGAGCGTGAACACCTTCGCGCGGTTGCAGACCTCGACGGCCGCCTCCTCGCCGCCCTCGACGCGGAACGACACCATGCCGCCGAACGCCCTCATCTGCTTGGCGGCGATCTCGTGCCCGGGGTGCTCGGGCAGCCCCGGGTACAGGACGCTCGTCACGCGCGCGTGCCGGGTGAGCATCTCGGCGACCTTGGCGGCGTTCTCGCTGTGCCGGTCCATCCGCACGGCGAGGGTCTTGGTGCCGCGCAGCACCAGCCAGGAGTCGAAGGGGCCGGCGACCGCGCCCATCGCGTTCTGGTGGAACGCCAGTTCCTCGCCGAGCTCCGGGTCGGAGACGATCAGCGCGCCGCCGACGACGTCGGAGTGGCCGCCCATGTACTTGGTCAGGGAGTGCACGACGACGTCCGCGCCGAGCGAGAGCGGCTGCTGGAGGTACGGCGTGGCGAAGGTGTTGTCGACGACCAGCTTCACGCCCGCGTCCCGGGCGACCTGGGCGAGGGCGGCGATGTCGGTGATGCCGAGCAGCGGGTTGGAGGGCGTCTCCACCCACACGGCCCTGGTCCTCGGGGTGAGGGCGGCCCGTACGGCGGCGGGGTCACCGCTGTCGGCCACGGACCACTCCACGCCCCAGCGGGAGGCAACCTTGGCGAAGAGGCGGAAGGTGCCGCCGTAGGCGTCGTTGGGGATCACCACGTGGTCGCCCGGGCGCAGCAGCGTGCGCAACAGGCAGTCCTCGGCCGCCAGTCCGGACGCGAACGCCAGGGCGCGGCGGCCGCCCTCCAGGGCGGCCAGGTTCTCCTCCAGCGCGGTGCGCGTCGGGTTGGCGCTGCGGCTGTACTCGTAGCCGCCGCGCAGGCCGCCCACGCCGTCCTGCTTGTAGGTCGACACCTGGTAGATCGGCGGGACGACCGCGCCCGTCAGGGGGTCGGCGGTGTTGCCCGCGTGGATCGCGAGCGTCTCGAAGTGCTGACTGATGTGCCTGTCGCTCATGGGCCCGAGCGTAGTGCGCGAGCGGTCCCGGCGGGTTCGCGAGCGGTCCCGGCGGGTTTTCCACAGGGCCGCCGCACGGGTTGGCCAATTGTCGGCGCCGTCTGGTTCGCTGGTGGCATGGAGATTCTCTGGGTCCTGATGGCACTGGTCATGCTCGGCTTCGTGCTGCTGCCCGTCCTGCGGCGCCGGCGCGGCATGATCGAGCAGGTACCGCCCGGTCATCCGGACGCGGCCGACCCCGCGCACTACGGGTTCGTGCGGGAGGAGGAGCTCGACGTCCGCCTGCCCGGCCCCGACCAGGACCTAGTGGACGTCCTGGGCGTCGTCCAGCGGACGCGGGATCACCGGGCGGCGCAGCAGCTCCTGGCCGGTACGGACGCGGAGGGCGAGCTGCGCTGGCAGCGCGTGCAGGCCTTCGCGGGCGCCGCGTCGCTGGAGCTCCAGCAGCGGCCCGGCGGGGTGGGCGAGATCCCGGGCGGGCAGTGGCTGCGGGTGTGGCGCACCGAGGCGCCCAAGGACGCCGGGGGCGCGGCGGTGCACGCCGAGTTCCTGGTGCAGCAGGCGTGGCGGACGTCGGTGCCCGGCACGGACGAGTTCCGGATCATCATGGAGGAGGCGAGGGCGGCGTGCGGCGACGCGGCGCTGCTGGCCCCCGGCGACCCGGTCCCGTACATCATCGAGCTGTCGGTGGCCCGCGGCCTGGGCTACCCGCGCCAGGAGTTCGAACAGCTCTGGCTGAAGATCCTGGACCGCGCCCCGGCGCACATGGGCGCGCACCTGGCCGCGCTGCACTACTGGTGCGAGAAGTGGCACGGCTCGCGGGAGCTGGCGTACTCCTTCGCCGAGGCCGCCGCGGCCCGCGCGCCCCGGGGCTCGCTGCTGGCCGCGATGCCGCTGTTCGCGGTGTTCGAGCACCTCCCGGAGGTGAACCTGGTCAGCGGCTTCTACCGCAGCGAGGTCGTGACCAAGGCGATCCACGGCGCGCTGCACGCGGTCCACTCGGCCCGCCCCGACGACCCGATGCTCGCGCACGTCCGCCACATGCTGGTCTTCTTCCTGGTCCGCGGTGAGCGCTGGGCGGAGGCCATGAACCAGCTCATACACATCGACGGCCACGTCGGCGCCCTGCCCTGGACGCTGTCCCCGGACCCGGCGGCGGAGTTCGCCGTCTACCGGGCGCTGGCGGTGGCGGGTTTCGAGGCCAACGGCGGCAGCCCGGCGAGCCTGCCCCACTGATCCCGTACGGGCCCGGGTGGGGCAAAGGGGGGCCGGAATTCCGGCCCCTCCCCGTGCGTTGACCCGATCGTCGCCCCGATTGGAGACGAGACCGCATGTTCCTGTCCCACCGCACTCCCCAGATGCCGACTCCCGAGCAGGCGCTGCCCGGCCGCCCGGAGCCGGCCTTCACGGTCCCCGGCCGCCACACCGTCCTCGGCAACCCGCTCCTCGGCCCCTACCCCGAGGGCCTGGAGATCGCCGATTTCGGCCTGGGCTGCTTCTGGGGCGCCGAGCGCAGGTTCTGGCAGCTTCCGGCGGGCGTGTGGACGACCCTGGCCGGTTACCAGGGCGGTTACACGGAGAACCCCACCTACGAGGAGGTCTGCTCGGGCCTGACCGGCCACACGGAGGCCGTCCGCGTCGTCTACGACCCGGAGGTGATCTCCTACGGGGAGCTCCTGAAGACCTTCTGGGAGTCCCACGACCCCACTCAGGGCTTCCGCCAGGGCAACGACGTCGGCACCCAGTACCGCTCGGCGATCTACACCCACACCCCGGCCCAGGCCGAGGCCGCCGAAGCCTCCCGCGCGGCCTACCAGCGGGTCCTGACGGCCTCCGGTCACGGCACGATCACCACGGAGATCCTCCCGGCCCAGGACCGCCCGTTCTATCCGGCCGAGGCGTACCACCAGCAGTACCTCGACAAGAACCCGGCGGGGTACTGCGGGCTCGGCGGGACGGGCGTCGAGCTGGACGGCCCGTTCGAGACGAACTGGGGGGCGTCCTGCCCGACGGGCGTCGCGCCGGCTCCGGAGCCGGGGGAGAAGTAAGCGGTCGCCGCGCTCACGGACTTCGAGCCGTCCCCGTGGTCCCCGGTCGTCCGTCCGGGGACCACGCGCGTTCGCGCCGGGCGCCGGCGCGGCCCGGGCGCGTCCACCGGCGAATGCCGTCTCCCCGCGCCGCCGGGAACTCCCCGGGACGGGACGCCGTGGTGTGAGATGAGCCACTGATAGTGCGGCGCCGGACCGTCTCCGCTCCGCGCGAAAAGCACAACAAGTGACCTTTGATTCCCGTTCGTTCAGCGGACCGGTTAACTATTCGGCCACCTGGATTTCCGAAAAGCTGTTGTCCGGCCGAGGGGCGGCCGCGGGGTGCGTGACCGCGCCCCGCTTTCCCCTTTATATTTCCGGTCCCCGATGAATGGCGGCCAGTTGGCGGCACCAGTTGTCCGCGGGCGACTCGGCACTGCCCGCGGTGCTGTTCCGCCCTGGCTGCCGTCCGTCACAGCGAAAGGAACATCCGTGCAGCTTTTCGCCCGCCGACCCGCTTCCGGCGCGACCCCCGACGCGCCCGGGACCGGCAGCCGCCGCCGACGCCGCTACGGCGTGCTGACCGCCGGCCTGGCCGCCGTCGCGGGTCTGGCCACCACGCTCTCCCCGAGCGCCGGCGCCGCGGAGAACCCCTACGAGCGCGGGCCGGCCCCCACCACCGCGAGCATCGAGGCCTCACGCGGTCCGTACGCCGTCTCCCAGACCTCCGTCTCCTCCCTGTCCGTCACCGGCTTCGGCGGCGGCACGATCTACTACCCCACGAGCACCGCCGACGGCACCTTCGGCGCCGTGGCGATCTCCCCCGGGTACACCGCGCGGCAGTCCTCCATCGCCTGGCTCGGGCCGCGGCTGGCCTCCCAGGGCTTCGTCGTCTTCACCATCGACACCAACACCACCTCCGACCAGCCCGCCAGCCGCGGTCGCCAGCTCCTGGCCGCGCTGGACTACCTCACCGAGCGCAGCAGCGTCCGCAACCGCGTCGACGCCACCCGCCTCGGCGTGATGGGCCACTCCATGGGCGGCGGCGGCGCGCTGGAGGCGGCCAAGAGCCGGCCGTCCCTGCAGGCGGCGATTCCGTTGACCGGGTGGAACCTCGACAAGACCTGGCCCGAGATCGAGACCCCGACACTGGTCGTCGGGGCGGACGGCGACACCGTCGCCCCGGTGTCCTCGCACTCCGAGCCGTTCTACCAGAGCCTGCCGAGTTCACTCGACCGGGCTTACCTGGAATTGAACAATGCTTCCCACTTCACCCCGAACAGCTCGAACACCACGATCGCGAAATACAGCATCAGCTGGCTGAAGCGGTTCATCGACAATGACACCCGCTACGAGCAGTTCCTGTGCCCGCTGCCGCGGCCGAGCCTGACCATCGAGGAGTACCGCGGCAACTGCCCGCACACCTCCTGATCAGGGTTCCGCCCGCTCGGCCGGCGGCCGCCCGCCGCCGGCCGAGCCCGGGGCCGTGGCCCTGCCGGCCTCCGGGAACGCCGGTCTCGCCACGGCCTCCTTCCACGTGGGCCCGGGACGGCACGCCGTGCCGGTCCCGGGCCGCGGGCTCCGGTCGCGCCGCGCGACCGCGCGGCGCGTCCGGAGCCGGTGATCGGCGTGGCGTCGCCGCAGCCGCGGGCGGAGTGCCGCGCACCGCTCACCGGCGCCCGCCTCCGGGCCGGTCCCCCGCGCGGTGCTCCGGGCCGCGGGTGTCAGCCGCCGCGGCCCGGCGGCCCCGCGCCGGATCGCCGTCAGATCGTCGCCGTGTCGATCACGAACCGGTAGCGGACGTCGCTGGCGAGCACCCGCTCGTACGCCTCGTTGATCTCCGACGCGGCGATCAGCTCGATCTCGGCGCCGATGCCGTGCTCGGCGCAGAAGTCCAGCATCTCCTGGGTCTCGCGGATGCCGCCGATGCTGGAGCCGGCGAGGGTCTTGCGGCCGCCGATCAGCGAGAAGAGGTTGAGGGAGACCGGCTCCTCGGGGGCGCCGACGTTCACCAGGGCGCCGTCCGTCTTCAGCAGCCCCAGGTACGCGCCGAAGTCGAGCGGGGCCGACACCGTGGAGAGGATCAGGTCGAAGCTGCCCGCGAGCTGCTCGAAGGTGGCCGGGTCGCTGGTGGCGTGGTAGTGGTCGGCGCCCAGCTTCAGGCCGTCGTCCTTCTTGCGCAGGGACTGCGACAGCACGGTCACCTCGGCGCCGAGGGCGTGCGCGATCTTGACGCCCAGGTGGCCGAGGCCGCCCATGCCGACGACGGCGACCTTCTTGCCGGGGCCGGCGTTCCAGTGCTTCAGCGGGGAGTACGTGGTGATGCCGGCGCACAGCAGGGGCGCGGCCTTGTCCAGGGCCAGCCCGTCGGGGATGCGGACGACGTAGTTCTCGTCGACGACGATCTTCTGCGCGTAGCCGCCGTGGGTGGGCTGCCCGTCCTTGCCGATGGCGTTGTACGTCATCACGGCACCCTCGACGCAGTACTGCTCCAGGCCCGCCTTGCAGTACTCGCACGTGCGGCAGGAGTCGACCATGCAGCCCACGCCCACCCGGTCGCCGACGGCGAACCTGGTCACACCGGGGCCGACCTGGGAGACCACGCCCGCGATCTCGTGACCGGGGACCATCGGGAAGATCGACTCTCCCCAGCCCTCGCGGACCTGGTGGATGTCGGAGTGGCAGATGCCGGCGAACTTGATGTCGATCAGGACGTCGTACGCACCGACCTCTCGCCGCTCGATGGTGGTGCGCTCCAGCGGAGCCTTGGCGGCGGGGGCTGCGTACGCGGCAACAGGGGTGGTCATGCCGGGGTCTCCTAGCAAAGGTGGTGCGTGCCCGGCTGCCTTTCCGCCGGGCATGGCGTCCAGCCTGCCCGGAAGACCGTGACTCACCCAGACCACGGCTTTGCCTACGTTCGCCGTGCGTACCACTGGCGGGGTCAGTCTGCTGTGTGTACGACCGTGAATACTGGAACATATGGATGCACAGCCCGACCTGCCCGATCCCGCGCACGAGGCCGGCGGGGGCCTGGACCGGCGTGCCGAGCTGAGCGAGTTCCTGCGCTCCCGGCGGGCCCGGCTGAAGCCCCAGGACGTGGGACTGCCGGCGTACGGGCACCGCCGCCGGGTGCCGGGGCTGCGCCGGGAGGAGCTGGCGCAGCTGGCCGGGGTGTCGGTGGCGTACTACACGCGCCTGGAACAGGGCAACGGGCGGAACGTGTCGGCGGAGGTGCTGGACTCCATCGCCCGCGCGCTGCGGCTGAGCGACGCCGAGCACGCGCACCTGACGCACCTGGCGAAGCCGAAGCGGCACAAGAGGAAGGCGGCGGCGCGCGCGCAGCAGGTGCGGCCCGCGCTGCGGCACCTCTTGGACTCCCTCGACGGCGTGCCCGCGTACATCACGGGCCGGCGCACCGACGTCCTGGCCTGGAACCGGACGGCGGCGGCCCTCTTCGGCGATTGGGACGAGCTGCCGGCGCAGGAGCGGAACTGGGCGCGGCTGGTGTTCCTCAGGCCCGCCTACCGCGAGCTGTTCGTGGACTGGGAGCAGAAGGCGTCCGACCTGGTCAGCTACTTGCGCCTGGACGCGGGCTGCCATCCGGACGACCCGCGGCTGGCGGCCCTGGTGGGCGAGCTGTCCGTGAAGAGCGAGGAGTTCCGGCGGCTGTGGGCCACGCACGACGTGAAGGAGAAGAGCTACGGGGTGAAGCGGCTGCGGCATCCCCTGGCCGGTGAGCTGACGCTGTCGTTCGAGACGTTCCGGCTCGTCGACGACGGCGAGCAGTCCCTGATCACGTACCACGCCGACCCGGGCTCCCCGTCGGCCGAGGCGCTGCGCCTGCTGGCGAGCTGGGGGGCGGACGCGACGCGCTCGGGGACGGCGGCGCGGACGTCCTGACGCTCCGGTGGGATTCCGCGTTCCGAGCCGGCGGTTGCCGCTGTCCGGGTGTGGGGAGACCCGAAGGCGACCAGTGGCGCACCCGGCGGCGGAAGACGTCACTTGACGCCTGGATGTAAGCGGTCTATTACTTACATAGGGCGAGTGCGCCGGATCGAACCGGTGTGTCACGCAAGGCCATCCCGTTGACTTCAGAGCTGGAGGGCCCCTCTTCGGGCTGGCAAGTAAGCGGTCAACCGCTTATATCTCATGTCGATCACCACCACAGAGAGTGACCTTCCGTCATGGCAGACACCCCTTCCATTCCGCAGAACACCGAGGCCGTCCGGGCCGCCGCCCGGCAGGTGTTCCGGGACCACCTCGACCTCCTGACCGCCGGGCGGGTCGACGAGTGGGTCGAGCTCTTCACCGAGGACGGAGTGCTGGAGTTCCCGTACGCCCCGAAGGGCTACACCACCCGGCTCGTGGGCAGGGAGGAGATGCTCGGTTACATCCGCAACTTCCCCAAGGCCTTCCGCTTGAGGATGACCGACGTGCGCATCCACGAAACCGTCGACCCCTCGCTGGTCATCGCGGAGCTCAGGTCCGAGGGCGTCGCCCTGGAGACCGGCCGCCCCTACAACCAGAGATACATCTCGGTGGTCGAGACCGTGGACGGCAGGATCAGCCGCTACGTCGACTACTGGAACCCGCTGATCGCCATGGAGGCCCTCGGCGGCAGCACCGAGGACATGATCACAGCGTTCGGCGAGGGCTGAGTACGCCCGCCGAGCACGTCCGCACGGACCACTCGGTGGTTTGACGCACTTCCATGAAAGTGGTTGATTACTTCCATGGAGACCAGGAGGCGACAGCGTTCCACCGCCGACGAGCGCCGGGCCACGGTCATGCGCACGGCCATCAAGACGTTCGCCGCGCGGGGCTACTACGGAACCTCCACGACGGACGTCGCCAAGGCCGCGGGCATCTCTCAGGGGTACCTGTACCGGCTGTTCAAGGACAAGGAAACGCTGTTCGTCGCCCTGGTCGACTACTGCTCGGACCGTCTGCGCGAGTCCGTGGCCGCGGCGGCGGCGTCGGTGTCGAGCACCGACCCGCAGGCGGTCATGCAGGCACTGACCACCTCGTACGACGAGGTCATCGCCGACCGGGACGTGCTGATGATCCTCATGCACGCCCAGGGCTGCGCCGGCGAGCCCGGCATCGGTGAGGCCGTGCGCAGGTGCTACGCCAAGCAGGTCGAGTACGTCCGCGCCGTCTCCGGCGCCTCCGAGGAGCAGATCCGCCGCTACTTCGCGGACGCCCTGCTCAGCAACGTCCTGGTGGCGATCGACGCCGCCGCCGTCGACGCCCCCTGGGCACGCACGCTGCGCGGCCGGTGACCCGAGCCGGGCATGTGCCGGCGCGGCGGCTCCGCCGGGGAGCGGCGCGGTTCCGTGGTCCTCCGGCTCCCCGAGCGGCCGTCGGCGATGCCACGGCCCGCCGGCCTGCCCGGCGGTGGAGCCGCTCCACCACCGCGAACCGCCATCCCGCCGCCACGTTCGAGGCGGAAACGATCCCATGGAGTCCACCGACCATGCGCACCGCCCGCCGCTTCCCCGCACTGCTCTCGGTGTCGGCCGCCCTTCTCCCCCTCCTGGTCACGGCGTGCACGGACGGCACCCCCGGCAACGGCCAGGACGCGGGCGAGCCCGCCCTACCGCCCGTGCACGCCGCATTCGACTACCAGCTCGGCGGCGCCTACGCACCGCCGGACGGGGTGGACATCGTCGTCCGCGACCACACGGCGTCCCCTGCGCCCGGCGTCTACAACATCTGCTACGTCAACGCCTTCCAGGCCCAGCCCGGGAAGGAGAAGGACTGGGACCCCGACCTCCTGCTGCGCGACGGCGCCGACGAAGTGGTCATGGACGAGGAGTGGGGCGAGGCGATGCTCGACATCAGCACCCCCGCCAAGCGCGAACGGATCGCGGAGAAGGTGAACGGCTGGATCGACCAGTGCGCGTCCAAGGGGTTCCGGGCCGTCGAGCCCGACAACTACGACAGTTACACGCGGGCTCCCGGCAACCTGCTGAGCGCGGACGACGCGAAGGCCTTCCTCGGGCTGCTCGCCGTGCACGCGCACGGGAAGGGCCTGGCCATCGGCCAGAAGAACACCGCCGAACTGGCCCCGGCGCGCAAACAGGTGGGCCTCGACTTCGCCGTGGTGGAGGAGTGCGGGATGTACGAGGAATGCGACGACTACGTCGACGCGTTCGGCCCCCACGTCATGGTCGTCGAGTACAGCGAGCGGGGACTGCGAGCGGTCTGTGACGGCTGGGGCGACGAGATCAGCGTCGTCCGCCGCGACATGGACCTCGTGGCGAAGGGAAGTCCCGGCTACCTGCGGAAGACCTGCGGGAACGGATGAGAAGCGCCGGGCACGATCCGGGGAGCGGCTGCCGGCTCCGCCGCTGCCGCCGCTGTCCCGGCGGCAGCGTGCTCCCGACCGGGTAGCGCGTGCCGGTGTGACGTACGTACCGGGGACCGGAATCGGCCCGACGCCAGCGCCGGTGCGCCGCACACGAGGTGCGCCGGCGGGACATCGCCTTCCCCGCGTCCGTCCCCCGGCGGCCGGAATCGGAAGACACCGTGGCGGCAACGCTTGCCGGGAGGAGTCCGCACGGTGCAGCGCCCTCTCAGGCGATTCGGGTGTCGTAGGCCTCGCGGTTGGCGAGCACCTCATCCATGTGCACCTCGGCCCAGGTCTTGAGGCCGCGCATCGTCTCGTACAGCGACAGGCCGAGACCGGTCAGCTCGTAGGAGACGGTGACCGGCACGGTCGGCACCACGGTGCGGGCCACCAGGCCGTCGCGTTCCAGGGAGCGCAGCGTCTGGGTGAGCATCTTCTGGCTGACGCCGGCCAGCAGGCGGGCCAGCTCCGAGTAGCGCATCGCCCGGGGCTCACCGGTGCAGTCGGCACCCGGGCGGTGCGCGCTGTCGCTGCCGAGCGCGGCCAGGACCAGCGTGACCCACTTGTTGGAGAGCCGGTCCAGCAGCTTGCGGCTGGGGCAGGCCGCCACGAAGGCGTCGTACTCCGCCTTGGCCTGCGCCCGCTGCTGCGCCGCCGTCATCGTCGCCATCTGCCGCTCCTTACGCCTGTCGGTGCTTCACCCACTCCGCAGCACGCACTTCCTTTCGGGAAGCTACATACTCATCATGGCGCAAGCGTCCTCCAGGTATCACACCGTGGTGCCGTCAGATGACGTGAACCGTCGAGGCCGTCCGCGCACGGGTCCCGCGGCCGGCCGGGGATCTTCCGGGGCCTCCCCCTGTCCCGCGGGAAGGCCCGCGCCTGCCGTTGTCAGCGACCGATCTTGTCCAGCTCGGCGAGGTCCTCCTCGGAGAGTGGGAGGCCCGCGCCGGCGATGTTCTCGCGCAGGTGCGCGACCGACGAAGTGCCCGGAATCAGCAGGATGTTCGGCGACCGCTGCAGCAGCCAGGCCAGGGCGACCGACATCGGTGTCGCGCCCAGCCGGGAGGCCACGGCCGTGAGTGCCGAGGACTGCAGCGGACTGAAGCCGCCGAGCGGGAAGAAGGGCACGTAGGCGATGCCCTGCTCGGCGAGTTCGTCGATCAGCTCGTCGTCCTGGCGGTGGGCGAGGTTGTACATGTTCTGCACGCACACGATCGGTGCGATCGCGCGTGCCTCGGCGACCTGCTCCGCGGTCGCGTTGCTCACGCCGAGGTGACGGATCAGGCCCTGCTGCTGGAGTTCGACGAGTGTCTCGAACGCCTCGGCGAGCGAGCCGGGCCGGGGGCCCTGGGCGTCGCCGAGCCGGAGGTTGACCACGTCCAGCCTCTGGAGACCGAGTCCTTCCAGGTTGTGGTGGACGGCCCGGCGCAGGTCTTCGGGCCTGCGGGCCGGGGGCCAGCCGCCCTGCTCGTCGCGGACCGCGCCGACCTTGGTCACGATGTGCAGCGCCTCGGGGTAGGGATGCAGCGCTTCGCGGATCAGCTGGTTGGTGACGTGCGGCCCGTAGGCGTCGGCTGTGTCGATGTGGGTGATGCCGAGGGCGGCGGCCTCGCGCAGGACGGCGAGTGCGCCGTCGTGATCGGCGGGCGGGCCCATGACCCGGGGGCCGGCGAGCTGCATGGCGCCGTAGCCGAACCGGGTGACGACCAGGTCGCCCAGGGCCCAGGTGCCGCCGGGAAGCGAGGCGGGGATCGTGCTCATCGCTTGGTCCTTCCTGTGGAGCCGGTGGGGAGTCGGGAAGTGCTTTCTGACGGCGCCTTGCACCATTCTGGGAAAGCGGCTCTCCCTCGGGAAGAAGGCACTTCAAGGTGCGTAGGGCACCCGCAGGTGGGAGGAGCACCGGATGGCGACGGGGGCCGGCCCGGTCAGGGCGCGGGCCAAGGCGAAAGCGCAGTGTCCTCGCCGCCGCCCAGCCGGGCCGTCGTCCGCTCGATCGTCCGGCGGTGCCGGCCCGGTCGGGTGGAGGGCTCGATGCTCCTGCGGACGATGCGGTGCCGGATGCCTCGCTCGCGCAGCCATCGACGCGGGTGGTCCCAGGCGCAGCCCTTGTCCGCGTGCACTTCGGCGGACCGTCGTCTGTGCGGACCGCGGCGGGACGCCCCGCACGAGCGGCCCGGGCCCGACTGCCGTGCGGGCCCGTCAGCGGTGGCCCAGCACGTTGACCACCCGGCCGCTGGGGTCACGGACGAAGAAGCGGCGCACCCCCCCACTCCTCGTCCTGCAGGGGGTGGACGATCTCCGCGCCGCTCCCCCGCATGGCCGCGTAGGCCGCGTCCACGTCGTCCACTTCGACGCTCATATCGGGAGTGACCGGTGCGGTCCTGTCGCTGGTCATGAAGCTGATCTGCGCCGACGGACTGGACGGGGACGCGAGCGTCGTGATCCAGCCGTGGTTCATGACCTCCTCGAATCCGAGCAGGCCGTAGAACTCCCGGCTCCCCTGCCCGGCCTCTGACGGGACGTTGGGTACGACACGGCGAACGGCCATAGGTGACTCCAAGGCGGCGGACCGGCGTTGAGGCTCTCCGGGAGTACTGCGCCGCGCCGGCCGCCGCACTCGCTCCCGCTCCGCGTCCCGGTGCCGCGGCCCGCACGTCCGCGGACGTGCGGGCCTGTCTGCGTGTCCGCGTGCGCGTCTACTTGCCGTAGTACGCGTTGTAGATCGAGAGGGTCGACTTGTTGCCCTGCTTGTCGGTGATCTTGGCGTGGAAGGAGACCGCCTTCCCCTTCGCCGGGTTCCCGACCGTGACCTTGCCGCCCTTGACGGTGAGCCTCTTCCAGTTCTTGCCGTGGTCGTACGACACGTACACCAGCAGCATCCTGAGGTTGCCGCCCTTGGCCGCGCCCTCGACGGTGACCGGGACGACGGCCGTCCCGCCGGCCGGGACCCTGCCGTCCAGGCCGGTGGCCGCGCCGAAGCGGACCGTGGAGACGGGCAGCCTGGTGTCGCCGTGGGTGCGCTTGGAGCGGAAGGTCCAGCTCGCGTCGACGCGGGTGGAGGCCGCCGCGACCCGGGCGCTGCGCCGGACGGACGTCGTCAGCCGGTACTCGGCGTCGCCCGCCGGGACCTCGAAGCCCTCCTCGTCGTAGAGGAGCGGGTCCTCGTGCGAGCCGACCTCGGTTCCGTTGCGGTAGAGGGTGGTGGCGGCCGAGGTGAGGTCCGACGCGCCGGCGTGGGCCTGGCCGTCGGCGAGCAGCGGCAGCATGCCGTGGATGCGGTCCCGCTCGCGGAAGACGCCGTACTCCGTGTTCAGGTGCGGGCCGAAGACCGCCGTGTTGAAGGTCTTCGTGTACGACCGGCCCGCCCGGAAGGTCTGCGGGGCGCCCAGCGTGTAGGCGGCCTCGACGACCGGCCAGCCCTCGGCGTCCCGTCCCCCGTACTGCTCGAAGTCGAACGACCACTTGATCCCGCCGGACGTCGACAGGTACAGCGTGCGCGAGCCGGGCAGCCTCTGCTCGACGGCCTGGCCGACGACGGCGTCGTCGGGGAACTCGCCCAGGGGGGTGAGGCCGCCGGTCTTGCCGGGGGCGGTGGCGCCGAGGTTGTTCCTCACCCGGGCCAGCTCACTCGCCTCGAAGTGCCGGACCTTGTCGCCCCGGAGCTTGGTGACCTCGGCGGTGGTGGCCACGTCGTACTCGGTGTCCCCGCCCCTGGTCCACTGGCCGTACCAGGTCTGCCGCAGGCCGTCGGCGACCTGGGGGCCGAGGTGGGCGACGCGCAGGTCGGCGAACGAGCCGAGGCTCAGGTCGATGCCGCCCACGGGGTCGTAGAAGTAGCCGATCGTCGCGGACACCTGCTCGGCCCTGGCGTCCGGGACCGTGATGCGGGCCGGCCTCGCGGTGCGCGCGTCGAGCGTGACCGTGGTGTTCCCGGTGACGTCCAGTCTCGGCCGCACCAGCCAGTCGATGCCGCCCTCGAACGTCTCGACGTCCTCGCCGATCCAGGCGTCCAGCAGGTACGTGCCCTTGACCACCCGCAGGGTGGTGGTGCCGGCGGCCGGGGCCTGGTGGAAGTGGCCGTCGCCCGGGCCGTCGTAGCCCTCGAGCGTGGTGCTGTGCCGGTCCGTGGGCCGGCCGTCCCTGCCGATGTGCTTGACGGTGACGTCGTAGGACTCCACCTCGCGCTGTACCACCGCCGCCGTGCGGACGGTCTGCCCGCCGCCGGTCGCCGTGACGTACGCCGAGTAGGCGCCGTCGAGCGTGCCGCCCAGCCGGGTGTCGGCGGTGAGGCCGACGGAGGCCGTGCCGCCCGCGGGGACGGTGACCTCGTCCGCGGCGGTCCTGAAGAATCCGGCGGGCGCCGGCTGCCCCGTGGGGCCGGTGGCGGTCACGGAGAGGGCGAGCGTGACGTCCTCGGTGCCGAGGTTGCGGTACGTCAACCGCTCGGTGACCGGCTTGTCGTCGGTGTGCGGCCACTGCTGCAGTCCGAGGTCGACCGAGACCGGGTCGGCGATCACGGTCTGCGTGACGGCCCTGTCGGCCCGGACGCGCCCGGACCCCTGCTCGAACGGGGTGTACTTCCCGCCCTTGGCCGAGCCCGTCAGCGCGCCCTTCAGTTCGGCGTACGTCCAGTCCGGGTGCCGCTGCTTGAGGAGGGCGGCGGCGCCCGCGACGTGCGGGGTCGCCATGGACGTACCGGAGATGGTGACGTACCCGGCCGGCTTCTCGCCGACCTCCCGGGCGATGGCGCTGTCGTGCGCGGAGGCGGCGGTGATGTCGACGCCGGGTGCGGTCACGTCCGGCTTGACGGCGCCGTCCATGCCGGGGCCGCGGCTGGAGAAGTCCGCGAGCCGGTCCTTGCCGTCGACCGCGCCGACGGTCAGGGCGGCGGCGGCGCTGCCCGGTGAGCCGACGGTCCGGCCGCCGAACTCGCCCTCGTTGCCGGCGGCGATGGCGAACAGGATGCCCTTCTGCTCGGAGAGCTTGTTCACCTGCGCTTCCAGCGGGTCGATCTCGGGGGTGTCGCCGCCGTCCAGGCTGAGGTTGACGATGTCGGCGCCCTGCTCGGCCGCCCACTCCATGCCGGCGAGGATGCCGGAGTCGTCGCCGAAGCCCTCGTCGTCGAGCACCTTGCCGTTGAGCAGCTTGGCGCCGGGGGCGACACCCTTGTACGTCGTGCCCGCGCCGGCCGCGATGGAGGCGACGTGCGTGCCGTGGCCGTACCTGTCGGTCGCGTCGGGCGCGGTGGAGAAGTTCTTCGAGGCGACGACCTGGTTCCTCAGGTCGGGGTGGGTGGTGTCGACACCGGTGTCCAGGACGGCGATCCTGACGCCCTTGCCGTCGTAGCCGGCCGCCCACGCCCTGGGCGCGCCGATCTGCGGCACCGACGTGTCGAGGCTGGCCTCGCGGACGCCGTCGAGCCAGACGTGCGCGACGCCGGAGGCGGTGGTGCCGCCGTCGGTGACCGCGTCCCACAGCTCGGGGGCGTCCTCCTGCGGGGCCTGTACGGCGTCCGCGTTGAGGGCCTTCAGGGTGCGGCGCACGGTGCCCGCGTCACGGACGTCGGCCCTGGCGCCGGCGGCGGCCCCGCGGTAGCCGACGATGACCTTCAGGCCCTTCTTCTGGGCCTTGCGGGTGGCGGCCCCGGTGAGCTCGGTGACGTCGAACAGACGCCGGTCCAGCTTGCCGTCGGCGACCAGGCGGGCGGCGTCGGCCGGGACGACGAGCGTGTGCCCGCCGGTCCTGCGGATCTGGACGGGTATGTGCTCACGGCCCTCGGCCCGCTCCAGGCCGGCGACCCGGCCCTCGGCGTCCACGACGACCCGGTCGCCGGTGATCAGCGTGACGCGCTGCTTTCCGGTGCCCGGGGTGCGGGCCGCGGCGCCGGCCGCCCCCTCCCCCTGCGCCGCGGCCGGGCCGGTCGTGCCCGCCGCGAGGGCCACGGCCACCGCCGTGGCGACGGCCGCCCCGCGTGCTCTCTTCACTTGTCCGCGCAAGTTTCCCCCTTGCAGAAGTACCGGGCGGATATCCCCGTTCACCCGGCCGGGGGTGGTATCGCACACGCGTGCACCACCCGTGCGGGGCAGTATGCCGGGGGGTGATCAAGCCCTCAAGGGAAGAAGGGGGCGATAGGGGGCGCGTCAGGGCAATCGCCTGTCAACTGTTACGCGATCGACGGGTGGCGTTACATTGCCGCGAACTCCGGCGCGCCGCGGCCGCCTTGGCCGTGCGGTCCGCCGCGCACACGACACCGCCGCCCGCCCCGGAGGGCGGACGGCGGTGTGCGGGGCCGGTCGGTGCGGGGGCGTCAGATCGCCGAGCCCGCCTTCCACTGCTCCCAGCTCATGTTCCAGCCGTTGAGGCCGTTGTCCGGGGCGATGGTCTTGTCACCGGTGTTCTGGACGACGACCACGTCACCGATGAGGGAGTTGTTGTAGAACCAGGCACCCGGCGTGTTCGGGTCGTTGGCGCCCTTGGTGTCGGACAGGCCCACGCAGCCGTGGCTGGTGTTGGCGTTGCCGAAGATGGACTTGGCGCCCCAGTAGTTGCCATGGATGAAGGTGCCGGAGGTGCTCAGGCGCATGGCGTGCGGCACGTCCTTGATGTCGTACTCGCCCTCGCCGTCGTCGTCGGTGAAGCCGACCGTCGCGCCGTTCATCCGGGTCTCCTTGAACTTCTCGGAGATCACCATCTGGCCCTCGTACGTCTTGTTCTCGGGCGAGCCGGCGGAGATCGGGATGGTCCTGATCACCTTGCCGTCCTGCGTGACCTTCATCTGCTTGGTCTGCGCGTCGACGTAGGAGACCTGGTTGCGGCCGATCTTGAAGGTGACCGTCTTCTGCTGGACGCCGTAGACGCCCTCGGCGCCCTCGACCCCGTCGAGCGCCAGCTTCAGGGTGACGGTCGCGCCCTCCTGCCAGTAGTCCTCGGGGCGGCAGTCCATGCGGTTGGCGTCGAACCAGTGGCAGGCGACCTCCTGCCCGCTGGTCGTGCTGACCGTGACGCCCTTCTGGACGGCGGCCTTGTTGGTGATCGCCTTGTCGAACTTGATCGACACGGGCATGCCGACGCCGACCGTGGTGCCGTCGTCCGGGGTGAAGGTGCCGATGAAGCTGTTGGCCGGGGAGACCGTGGTGAAGGACGCGTTCTCGTGCGCGGCGCGGCCCTCGGAGTCCGTCGCGGTGGCGCTCACCTTGTAGGTGGTGGCCCGCTCCAGCTGGCCGGCGGGCTTCCAGCTCTTCTTGTCGGCGGATATCTGGCCGCTGACCTCGGTGCCGTCGGTCGCGGTCATCTTCACCTCCGTCAGCGTGCCCTTGCGCACGGTCACGGTGGCGGAGTTGTTGATGGAGGCGTTGGACGAGCCGTCCTTGGGCGTGATCTCGATCTGGGCCTCGGACGTCTTCTCGGCCGCCGCCTTGTCGACCGCGGTCTGCGAGGAGCCGTCGCCCCCGCCGGAGGCGCCGTCGTCACCGCCGGAACAGGCCGAGAGCACCAGCACACCGCCGAGCAGCGCGGACGCGGCCGCCAGGCCCTTGCGCCGCCTACTGTTGGTCATCACACGCTTCTCCATCGTTGCCGATTCCCGAAAACCCCGGGATACCCCGTCACAAACGTCCAACGCTACGACCGGTTCACCCGGTTCCATGCTCCTGACATGTGTGGGACACACCACGTCCTCTGTCATGTCCGCCACGCCCCGCCCGGGGGGGTGCGGACGCGGCCCGCGCGTCCCCGGAGACGACGGGCCCCCGGACGGCGGCTGCCGCCCGGGGGCCGCGTCCTCCCGCCGCGTCAGCCGGCCGCCCCGCGCACGCCCCCCGTGTCCTCCGTGTCCTGCGCGTCGTCCTGTCCGTCATCATCCCCGTCGAGGTCCCACTCGGGCGAGTCGGGGTCGTAGTCGATCCACTCACTGCTCCACGAGGCCTGCTGGAGCTCGATCCCCGGCACCTCGCTGACCAGATCGAACGGGTCCACGAGATAGGCCAGGGCCTCCGCGGTGTCCTCCGTCACCGCGTTCTGCGCATGCGTCTGCTCCTCGCCGGGCATGTCGGGATCGTCGGCGATCCGCTGCAGCGCGGCGCCGGTGACCGCCTCCTCGTCGTCCACCGCGAGGACGAGTTCCACGCGAAGGCGTACAAAACGTGAGGGCTCTGAAGTGCTCATGTGCGGAGCGTACGGCCGTCGGCTCCCGTGACTTTCCCGTGACCCGCGCCTTTCACTAACATCGCCCCACCACGGCCAATTCGCCAGCGCCACAAGGGGATCGATTTCCGTGTCATCCGCTCGCCGTTCGTTGCTGACCGCCACCGCCGCGGGCAGCCTGCTGTGCGCCCTGTGGTTCGTCCCGTCCGCGAACGCGACACAGGACGACCCGGCGCTGCAGGCGTCCTCGAAGGCCCCGTCCCCGCAGGTCACGGAGGAGGCTCGGGTCACCGCCGTGGCGCATGCGACGACCGCCGGCGCAGAGGCCCGGCTGGCCGACACCGGCAGCTTCGACAGCACGCCGTACGTCGTCGGCGGCACGCTCCTCCTCACGCTCGGCGCCGGGTTCGTCGCCTACTCGGTGCGCCGCGAACACCTGGGCATGTGAGCGGTTTGACGGGTTGTCGGCCCGTCGAGCCGACCCGCCGGCGCCGCGCGCCGCGGTGAGGACCGCCCGGAACCTGCGACCCTCCCCCAGGGGCGCCGTCCGGTGTCACTCCGGCGAGTGCCGTCCCCGGAACCGGCGGCGCTCCCCGTCCGCTTCCCGGGACGGCTCGTCCGCGAGCCGCACGACGGGGTCCCCGGGTCCCTCGCGGCCGGCGACGACCGGCCGGGTCGCCCGCTCGGCCTTGGCGCGGTACTGGGCGGCGTCGGCGAGCCGGAACAGCCGGCGGGCGGAGACCACGGGCCCGATCGGGTCCTCGGTGGAGGCGACCCCGCAGGCCACACCGTCGCCGAGCTCCATCTCGGCGGCGCGGCGGCACAGTTCGCCGGCCGCCTCCACCACCGCGTCGGCGGGCGGCCCGACCGCGAGCAGGCAGAACTCGTCGCCGCCGAGGCGGGCCGCGAGCGCGCCCGGCACCATGGCGCCGCACAGTGACAGCACCGTCCCGAAGCGCTCCAGGAGCCGGTCGCCGACCGCGTGCCCGCAGGTGTCGTTGACCCGCTTGAGCCCGTTGAGGTCGCAGACGACGAGGCTGACGACGACCCCCTCCCGGCGGTGCCGCTCGATCGCCTCGTCCAGGCGGACGTCGACGGCGCGGCGGTTGGCGAGCCCGGTGAGCGCGTCGGTGAACGCCAGTCGCCTCACCTCCTCCAGCCGCTCGGTCTGGGCGATGCCGGCGGCGACGACGGAGGCCAGGACGATGGCGAAGTCGGCGTCGGCCCGGTCGAAGAGGGGGGCGCCGAGCGGGCGGGCGACGTACAGCTCCCCCCAGGCCCGCCCGTGCAGCACGACCGGCGCGACCACGCAGCAGCCGCGCCCGCGGCGGCGCAGGGCGGCGACGCGCTGGTGGACGTAGCCGGGGCGTCCGGCGGCCGGGCCCTCGGCGGTCTCCACCCAGGCGCCGGGCTCGCCGCCCCCGGCCCAGCGTTCGTGCAGGAACTCGGTGATCTCCGCGAACTGGTGCACCGGGTAGGACTCGTCGTCCGGGAACTCCTCCTCGCCGTCCGCCCGCTCCCCGACGTTCACCAGGACGCGCAGCCGGCCCAGCTCCCGCTCCCACACCGACAGCGCGGCGAAGCTCCCGCCCAGCGCCCGGCACGCCCCGGTGGCCGCCGCGTGCCACGTCTCACGGGAGCTGCGCGCCGCCGCCATACCCTGCGCCAACGCCACCACGGCCGCGAACCGACTGTCCTCACCGCCCATCACTCCAGGCTAGGGAGAATCGGTACGAACCGGGACATTCATGCGGCGAACGGGGATCAGCCACCCCCTCCCGCCCCGGGGGTCCGCCACCCCGTCCCCCGTGCCGCTTCCGAAGCTCCTGCCGCTCCCGTCACTCCCCCGGCCACCGCGGCGCGCGCTTCTCGTTGAACGCCGCGACCCCCTCCGCCCGGTCCCCCGAGAACGCCACCGCCCGCCACGCCGCGTCCTCGACCTCCAGCCCGGCCCGCAGGTCCAGCCCGTGCCCGAGCCGCAACGCCTTCTTGGCCGCCCGCAGCCCGACGGGCGAGTGCGCGGCGATCCGGGACGCCAGCGCCAGCGCCTCCTCCCGGTCCCGCCCCTCCTCCACCAGCCGGTCGACGAGCCCCAGCTCCGCCGCCTCCGCGGCCTGGACCCGGCGCGCCGTGAAGACCAGCTCGGCCGCCCGGGCCGCCCCCACCCGCCGCGGCAGCAGCTGCGTCCCGCCACCGCCGGGGATCACGCCGACGGAGACCTCGGGCAGTCCCACCACGGCCGTGCGGTCGGCGACGATCAGGTCGCACGACAGCGCCAGCTCGAACCCGCCGCCCAGCGCGAAGCCGTGCACGGCCGCGATCGCCGGCACCGGCAGCTCCAGCACACCGGTGTATGCTGCACGCGCCACGGGCCGCTGCCTCAGCAGGTCGGCGTCGCTGAAGGAGTTCCGCTCCTTCAGATCGGCCCCGACGCAGAACGCCCGCTCGTGCGTCGAGGTCAGCACCACGGCCCGCACGCTCCGATTGCCGCCCAGCGCCGCGCAGGCCGCGGCGAGGGACCGGGCCATCTCGGTCGAGACGGCGTTCATGGCCTTCGGCCGGTCGAGCGCGAGCTCCGCGACATGCCCGTCCGCATGCCACCTGACCAGGACGGACTCCCCGAACCGCTCCTCGCTCATGATATCCTCCGGTTAACGCCAGTTAACAAGGCGCTTCCGATCATCGCAGGGCCGGCCGCGCGGGGGAAGACGGGACGCCCGCTTCCCGCCCGCCGCCCGCGTACCCGTTCGAGTGACAGTCCGCCGACTTCCGCTCGCCCGCCCCCAGGAAGCGCATAGCGTGCGCTCTCCACGGCGCACCGGGGGGTGTGCGCACCGGGGAGGGAACACGATGACGACGGACACACCAGCCGCACCGAACGCCACGGCGCTCCGCCCGCGGGGACCACGCGGCCGTCACCGCCGGCCGCCCCGCCCCCGCAGGCTGCTGCTCGGCGCGGGCGGCCTCGCGCTGGCGATCGGCGTCCTGAGCCTCGTACGCCTCGTCCCGGACTCGGGCACGGGCGGCTCCGGCGTCGCGCAGGCCGCGCCCTCGCACCCGGCTCCGATCACACCCTCGGTACCGGGCGGGATCATCGCGCCGGGCCCGGACCGGCCGAGCCCCTCGGCGTCCTCCCCCACGGACGGCCTGCGGGCGTCCACGGCCTCCGGCCGCACACCCGCCCCCGCTCCGGGCGGCACCACGCCGGACGCCGGGAGGGGGGCGGTCATCCCCTACCTCCCGGACGCCCTGCGCGCCCCGGGCACCCGGGTCCCCTCCACGGTGCCGGGCGAGCCGGACGGCCCGCGGCCCCCGGCCCCCCGCCCGCCGCTCCCGAAGCCCCCCACGCCTCGTCCCCCGTCCGCCCCGGAACCGGAGCCGTCGCCGTCCCCGGTCCCGTCCCGCCCCGCACCGCCCGCCGAGCCGGACCGGCCCGGTCTGTGCGTACCGCTCATCGGCCTGTGCCTGGGCTTCACGGACGGCGACGGCTGACGGGCTCCGCGGCCCCGGAGGGCGCGACGGCCGCGGGGCCGCCTGGGGTCTTTCGTTTGGATCAGGTCGGATCAGGGAGCGGGACCCGGTGCCGTGCATCGCAAGGCGGAGGAGGGCGCCATGGCGAAAGCCATGGCAACCGACGACAACGCGGCGGGGCACGGCACCAGGCCCCGCGAGCCCGGCATGATCCGAACGAGAGGCCTTAGGACTCCCCGCCGCGCCTGCTCAGCAGCCACGGCTCGACCACGCCGAGCCCGCGCACCGGCCGCTGCCACATCGGCTGGAGGGCGAAGCGGTACGCCGGCGGTTCCGTGCCCTCCTTCTCGGCGGCGGCGGCCTCCTCGGCCGCCTGCGCCTCGGAGGCCGGGGCGTCCCCGGTGCGTATGAGCTCCTGGGCGAAGGCGCTGTCGACGAGGACGGCGTCGCGGGGGGCTATGGAGGTGAGCCGGGAGGCCAGGTTCACGGTGGTGCCGAAGACGTCGCCCATACGGGTGGTGACCGTGCCGAAGGCCATGCCGACGCGCAGCTTTGGCATGGTCTCGTCGTGCGCCAGGGTCTCGATGAGGCGCAGGGCGATCTCGGCGGCCGTGCCCGCGTCGTCGGCGGCGTAGAGCACCTCGTCGCCGAGGGTCTTGATGAGCCGTCCGCCGCGTGCCGCCACCAGGTCGGCGGCGGTGGTCTCGAAGGCCTCGACGAGCTCGCCGAGCTCCTCCTCCTCCATGCGGCGGGTCAACCGGGTGAAGCCGACCAGGTCGGCGAAGGCGACGGCCAGGCGCCGGTCGACCATCTCCTCGTCGTCGGCCGCCTGCACGACGCGGCCGGTGGCGGCGGCCAGCTGGCGCCGCCAGACGTAGACGAGGAACTCCTCCAGCTCCGGCAGGAGCAGCTCGACCAGCGGATACGTGACCTCGGTGCGGGTCATGCCGGGCTCGGGCGGTTCGGTCAGGCCCTCCAGGAAGGAGTCGATCTGCCATTCGGCCAACCGGGCGGTGGTCTGCCCGGTGGAGCGGGCCACCTGCACGGCCATCGCCTCGCTGAGCAGGCCCGCCTCCACCAGGCCGGCCAGGCGCCGCAGGGCCAGCACGTCGGCCTCGGTGAGCGCCTTGGCCTGCCCTATGTCGGCGAAGCCCATGGCCCGCCAGAAGCGGGAGGCCAGCTCCATGGAGACGCCCGCGCTGCGGGCCGCCTGGAAGGGGGTGTAGCGGCGCTCCGCGCCCAGGATGAGCTGTTCGAGGCGGAGCGCGAGCGGGTCCTCTCCGGGATCGGCGGGGCGGGGTTCCCCCCGGCCGTCCCCGGCCGTGCCGGAGCCCGTGTCGTCGACGGTCACGCCTGCTGCCCTTCCGATCTGCCGCGGTCAGGTACCGACCGGCCCCAACTTTACGTCAGGTGTGCGCCAGCTCACTCCCGCAGCCCGGGCGGCCCGCGCACCCCTCAGGCGGGCCGCAGGTGCACGATGTCCCCCGCGCCCACCGGTTCCCGGACGCCGTCCTCCGTGGCCAGCACCAGCCTGCCGTCCCCGTCGACGGCGACGGCCTCCCCGGTGACCGACCGGTCGCCGGGCAGCTCGGCCCGCACCACGCGGCCCAGCGTCGCGCAGCCGGCGGCGTACGTCTCCTGCAGGCCGCACGCCGCGGGGTCGCCGTCCGCGGCCCGCCACCGCCCGTACCAGTCCTCCAGCGACCGCAGCACGCCCCTCAGCAGCGGGTCCCGGTCGGTGCTCACCGCCCCGGCCAGCGCCAGCGACCCGGCGTGCGGCACCGGCAGCTCGTGGGCGCGCAGGGTGACGTTGACGCCCACTCCGACGACAACGCCGCCAACGCCGTCGGCGCCGCCCCCGGCGCGCTCGGCGAGGATGCCGCCGGCCTTGCGTTCCTCGCCGCCGACGGTGACCAGCAGGTCGTTGGGCCACTTGAGCGCGGTGTCGACGCCCGCCGTCCGGGACAGGCCGGTCGCCACGGCGACGCCGGTGAGCAGCGGCAGCCAGCCCCAGCGGGCCGGCGGGACCCCGGCGGGGGTGAGCAGGACGGAGAAGAAGAGGCCGGAACGGGGCGGTGCCGTCCACTGCCGGTCCAGGCGGCCCCGGGCGGCGGTCTGCTCCTCGGCGACGAGGACGGCGCCCTCGGCCGCCCTCCCCGCGGCGGCGCGGGCGACCAGGTCGGAGTTGGTGGAGCCGGTGCGCTGCACCACCTCCACCTCCGACCACAGCCCGCCCTCCCGCAGCAGCCCGCGCCGCAGCGCGGCGGCGTTGAGGGGCGGCCGGTCCAGGTCGGACCACCGGCTGCGGTTCCCGTCTGATGCATCTCGCGGCGTCATGCAAGCCACCCTAGGTGTGGTAAACGCCGCACTGCCGATCGGTAGGCGCCCCACTACGCTGCGGATGAGCAACCGAACCCACTCTTGAGCAGGCAGGGAGCCGCGTCCCGATGTCCGAGCCGGAAGAGCTGCAGCAGCCTGACACCCACACGACCGCGGGCAAGCTCGCGGACCTCCAGCGCCGCGTCCGGGAGGCGACGCACGCCGGTTCGGAACGCGCCGTCGAAAAGCAGCACGCCAAGGGCAAGCTGACGGCCCGCGAGCGGATCGGCCTGCTGCTCGACGAGGGGTCCTTCGTCGAGCTGGACGAGTTCGCCCGGCACCGCTCCACCCACTTCGGCCTGGACCGGAACCGCCCGTACGGCGACGGTGTCGTCACCGGGTACGGGACGGTCGACGGGCGCCCGGTCGCCGTGTTCTCGCAGGACTTCACCGTCTTCGGCGGGGCGCTGGGCGAGGTCTACGGCCAGAAGATCGTCAAGGTGATGGACTTCGCGCTGAAGACCGGCTGCCCGGTCATCGGCATCAACGACTCCGGCGGCGCCCGCATCCAGGAGGGCGTGGCCTCCCTCGGCGCCTACGGGGAGATCTTCCGCCGCAACACCCACGCCTCCGGGGTGATCCCGCAGATCAGCCTGGTGGTCGGCCCGTGCGCGGGCGGCGCGGTGTACTCGCCCGCGATCACCGATTTCACGGTCATGGTCGACCGGACCTCGCACATGTTCATCACCGGTCCGGACGTCATCAAGACCGTCACCGGCGAGGACGTCGGCTTCGAGGAGCTGGGTGGCGCCCGCACCCACAACACGGCCTCGGGCGTGGCCCACCACATGGCCGGCGACGAGAAGGACGCGATCGAGTACGTCAGGCAGCTGCTGTCGTACCTGCCGTCCAACAACCTCTCCGAACCCCCGGCGTTCCCGGAGGAGGCGGACCTCTCCGTCACCGACGAGGACCGCGAGCTGGACGTGATCGTCCCGGACAGCGCGAACCAGCCGTACGACATGCGCACGGTGATCGAGCACGTCCTGGACGACGCCGAGTTCCTCGAGACGCAGCCGCTGTACGCGCCGAACATCGTCACCGGCTTCGGGCGGGTGGAGGGCCACCCGGTCGGGGTCGTCGCCAACCAGCCGATGCAGTTCGCCGGGTGCCTGGACATCAAGGCCAGCGAGAAGGCGGCCCGCTTCGTGCGCACCTGCGACGCCTTCAACATCCCGGTGCTGACCTTCGTGGACGTCCCCGGCTTCCTGCCGGGCGTCGGCCAGGAGCACGACGGCATCATCCGCCGCGGCGCCAAGCTGATCTACGCCTACGCCGAGGCGACCGTCCCCCTCGTCACGGTCATCACCCGCAAGGCGTTCGGCGGCGCCTACGACGTCATGGGCTCCAAGCACCTGGGGGCCGACCTGAACCTGGCCTGGCCCACCGCGCAGATCGCGGTCATGGGCGCGCAGGGCGCGGTCAACATCCTGCACCGCCGCGCCCTCGCCGAGGCCGAGGCGGCCGGTGAGGACGTGGAGGCGGTCCGCGCCCGGCTGATGCGGGAGTACGAGGACACCCTCCTCAACCCCTACGTCGCCGCCGAACGCGGCTACGTCGACGCGGTGATCATGCCGTCGGACACCCGCCGCCACATCGTGCGCGGCCTGCGTCAGCTGCGCACCAAGCGGGAATCCCTCCCTCCGAAGAAGCACGGCAACATCCCCCTGTAGGCCCGCGGACCCCCTGGGAGCCGTCATGGACATCAAGGTCGTACGGGGCAACCCGACCCCGGAGGAGCTGGCCGCCGCCCTGGCGGTGGTCCGGGCCCGCGCCGCGGCGGCGGACACCGCCCCGCCCGGTGTGCCCGCCCCCCGCGCCTCCTGGTCCGACCCGGCCCGCCTGGCCGCCCGCCGCCTGCCGCGGCCGGGACCGGCGGCGTGGGCGCGCACCTACTGGCCGGGGGCCTGACCGGCCGGGCCCCGGCGAGGGCGCGGCCGGCCGTGGCGCCCGCGATCCGCACCGGATCCCCGTACGCGGTCGGGAGCCGGACGCGGATCCGCCCGCCGCCGGCCCGCGGCCGGACGGCCTGGCGCAGCGACCGGCGCCAAGAGCCCTGGCGGGACCGATTGGGGTGACTCCTTCGCCGGGGAGCCGGGGAGCCGGGGTGACGCGGTCCGGCAGCGGCGGACACGGCCCGCCCCCGCAGAACGGGTTCGGGGTTCCTTCGAGGCAAGGGAACCCCAGGCCCTTCCACTCCCGTGTCCGCAAGTTGAGTACCCGTACTCAGGCGCGGCCCCGGACGGCCGCCGGACGATGGCAGGCATGCTGTGGTCCGACCCCGAGAACGAACCGCCCGATGAACTGCGCGAGGCCCAGGGGATGGTGCGGCGGATGGGCGTTCTCCTGGCGCTGGCCATGGTGCTCGCGATGATCGTGATCGGTGTGAGATGAGGCGTTCGGGCGACGCCGATACGCTGACCGTATGACAGATCAGCCGCGCCGCCGACTCGTTCTCGCCTCCCAGTCACCCGCCCGGCTCGGCCTGCTCCGCCAGGCCGGACTCGCCCCCGAGGTGATCGTGAGCGGCGTCGACGAGGACGCCGTCACCGCCCCCACCCCCGCCGAGCTCGCCCTCGCCCTCGCCGAGGCCAAGGCGTCCGTCGTGGCGGCCAGGCCCGAGGTGCAGGGCGCGCTGGTGATCGGCTGCGACTCCGTGCTCGACCTGGACGGCCGGGCGCTCGGCAAGCCCGCCGACGCCGAGGAGGCCACCGCCCGCTGGAAGGCGATGCGCGGCCGGGTCGGCACCCTGCAGACCGGCCACTGCGTCCACGACACCGCCAGTGGCCGCTACGCCTCGGCCACCGCCTCCACCGTCGTCCGCTTCGGCGAGCCCAGCGACGAGGAGATCGCCGCCTACGTCGCCTCGGGCGAGCCCCTCCACGTCGCCGGGGCATTCACGCTCGACGGCCGCTCGGCCCCCTTCATCGACGGCATCGACGGCGACCACGGCAACGTCATCGGCATCAGCCTGCCGCTGGTCCGGCGGCTGCTCGCGGAGCTCGGCGTGCCGATCACCGACCTGTGGGCGCCGGCGGGGAGCTGAGGGACGCGCCGCCGTCACCCCTGCCGCCCCGGTTCCGGTGGCGGCGGGTTTGTCCCGGTTCGTCCGGGGAGTCGTACGTCGTCGGCAGCAGCACGACGAGCCCGGGGACGACGGCCGCGGACAGGAGGGCGCCCCCGCCGGCCGGTCCCCGGGCGAAGCCGCCGCCACCCCGGGCGCGCTCGGGACGCCGCGGGCGCCACTCACCGGTGGACCGGGGGGACGGGACTCCCGCGGAGCGCAAAGAATCGTTGGGCCATTCGTAGGGACTCCACAAAGAAACCCAGCGCCCCGCAGCACGTGGTGACAGCGACCTTCGCCACGGCGGAGGGCTAGGGTTTCCCGGAAGAGCCCTGCGTACTCGGGTACGACAAGGGTTTCCGCGGGTCGAGCGAGCCTCGTATCACGCTCCGTGTGGGCAAGCTCACCAGTGGGGACGGGTCGAAGTGTCGTGTCGGCAGTCCCTAAACTCGGCTTGTTTCAAGGAGGGAGCCTCAATCGTGCGCAAGGTGCTCATCGCCAACCGTGGCGAAATCGCTGTCCGCGTGGCCCGGGCGTGCCGGGACGCCGGGATCGCGAGCGTGGCCGTCTACGCCGATCCGGACCGGGACGCCCTGCACGTCCGCGCCGCGGATGAGGCGTTCGCCCTGGGGGGTGACACCCCGGCCACCAGTTACCTGGACATCGCCAAGGTGCTGAAGGCGGCGCGCGAGTCGGGCGCCGACGCCGTGCACCCCGGCTACGGCTTCCTCTCCGAGAACGCCGAGTTCGCCCAGGCGGTCCTGGACGCGGGGCTGATCTGGATCGGCCCGCCGCCGCAGGCCATCCGCGACCTGGGTGACAAGGTCGCCGCCCGGCACATCGCCCAGCGCGCCGGGGCCCCGCTGGTGGCCGGCACCCCCGACCCGGTCTCCGGCGCGGACGAGGTCGTGGAGTTCGCCAAGGAGCACGGCCTGCCCATCGCGATCAAGGCCGCCTTCGGTGGCGGCGGCCGCGGCCTGAAGGTCGCCCGCACCCTGGAAGAGGTCCCCGAGCTGTACGACTCGGCCGTGCGCGAGGCGGTGGCCGCCTTCGGCCGCGGCGAGTGCTTCGTGGAGCGCTACCTGGACCGGCCCCGCCACGTGGAGACCCAGTGCCTGGCCGACACCCACGGCAACGTGGTCGTGGTCTCCACCCGTGACTGCTCCCTGCAGCGCCGCCACCAGAAGCTGGTCGAGGAGGCCCCCGCGCCGTTCCTGTCCCAGGAGCAGGTCGCCGAGCTGTACCGCGCCTCCAAGGCCATCCTCAAGGAGGCCGGCTACGTCGGCGCGGGCACGGTGGAGTTCCTCGTCGGCAACGACGGCACCATCTCCTTCCTGGAGGTCAACACCCGTCTGCAGGTCGAGCACCCGGTCACCGAGGAGGTCGCCGGCATCGACCTGGTCCGCGAGATGTTCCGCATCGCCGACGGCGAGGAGCTCGGCTACGACGACCCGGTGCTGCGCGGTCACTCCTTCGAGTTCCGCATCAACGGCGAGGACCCGGGCCGCGGCTTCCTGCCCGCGCCCGGCACGGTCACCACCTTCGCCCCGCCCTCCGGCCCGGGCGTGCGCCTGGACGCGGGCGTGGAGTCCGGCAGCGTGATCGGCCCGGCCTGGGACTCCCTGCTGGCCAAGCTGATCGTCACCGGCCGCACCCGCAAGGAGGCCCTCCAGCGCGCCGCCCGCGCCCTGGAGGAGTTCCGGGTCGAGGGCATGGCCACCGCCCTGCCCTTCCACCGCGCGGTGGTCAAGGACCCGGCCTTCGCCCCCGAGCTGACCGGCTCCGAGGACCCGTTCACGATCCACACCCGGTGGATCGAGACCGAGTTCGTCAACGAGATCGAACCCTTCACCGCGCCCGCCGGCGCCGAGGCGGAGGAGGACTCCGCCCGCGAGACGGTCGTGGTCGAGGTCGGCGGCAAGCGCCTGGAGGTCTCCCTGCCGGCCTCCCTGGGCATGTCCCTGGCCCGCACCGGCCTGGCGGCCGGGGCCAAGCCCAAGCGCCGGGCGGCGAAGAAGTCCGGCCCCGTCGCCTCCGGCGACACCCTCACCTCCCCCATGCAGGGCACCATCGTCAAGATCGCCGTCGAGGAGGGCCAGGAGGTCGAGGAAGGCGACCTGATCGTCGTCCTGGAGGCGATGAAGATGGAGCAGCCCCTCAACGCCCACAAGTCCGGCACCGTCAAGGGCCTGACCGCCGAGGTCGGCGCCTCCCTCACCTCCGGTGCCGCGATCTGCGAGATCAAGGACTGAGCCGTACGGCGCCCGGGGCGCCCGGCGGACCGCCCCGGCGGTCCGCCGGGCGCCCCGCCGCGTGGCGCGGGGACGCGGCGGACCGGCGCGGCCCCGCCGGGAACCTCAGCGGCGCCGCAGATCCGCGACCCGCGCCCGCTCGGTGCCGCCGCTCTGCTGCTCGCCCAGCGGCGCGGCCGCCCGCAGCCCCGCGCCGGGGACCTGTCGGCGCGGCCCCGGAAGCGGGACGTCACGGCGGGGCTGACGCGCCGGGGCGGCGCTGCCCCCCGAGCCTCCCGAGCCCCCCTGCGCACCGGCCACGGCGACCTGCACACCCTGGTCGGCGAGCGCCTGGAGTTCGGTGGCCGCCCGGTCGTCGTGGGCGGGCGGCTCGTCCGTGACGAGGCGGGTGATGAGATCGGTCGGCACGGTCTGGAACATCGTGTCCGTGCCGAGCTTGGTGTGGTCGGCGAGGACGACGACCTCGGCGGCGGCCTGGACGAGCGCGCGGTCGACGGAGGCCGACAGCATGTTGGACGTGGACAGCCCGCGCTCGGCGGTCAGCCCGCTCCCGGACAGGAACGCCTTGGAGACCCGCAGCCCCTGGAGGGACTGCTCGGCCCCGGACCCGACCAGGGCGTAGTTGGAGCCTCTGAGCGTGCCGCCGGTCATCACGACCTCCACCCGGTTGGCGTGGGCCAGCGCCTGGGCGACGAGCAGCGAGTTGGTGACGACGGTCAGCCCGGGCACTCTCGCCAGGCGGCGGGCGAGCTCCTGTGTGGTCGTGCCCGCGCCGACCACGACGGCCTCGCCCTCTTCGACGAGGGACGCGGCGAGGTCGGCGATGGCTGTCTTCTCGGCGGTCGCGAGATGGGCCTTCTGCGGAAAGCCCGACTCCCGCGTGAAACCGCCCGGCAGTACCGCACCGCCGTGCCGGCGGTCGAGGAGTCCTTCTGCCTCCAGTGCCCGCACGTCCCGCCGTACGGTCACTTCGGAGGTCTGGACGACGCGGGCGAGCTCGCGGAGCGACACGGCTCCGTTGGCACGCACCATTTCGAGGATCAACTGGCGACGTTCTGCAGCGAACACGAAACTGACAGTAACCCCAACGACCGTCTGCTTTCAGCAGTTTGCGCCGAATAACAGAAGTTGTTCGCAGAGCAGGGACGGAGGTGATATAGGAGCCTAGTCCTGTCGCCTATGCCGCACGCATGGCCGATGACGGTCCGTGACCTGCGGGAGGCCGCTTTCGGCCGCGCGGACGTCCACCACCGCGACAGCGCGAGGGCCGGGTGCCCGCACCCGGCGGATCACCCGGCCCGCCTCACCGCGGCGGACGGCTCCTCGCGCCGCCCGCCCCTCACCGGGCGTGCTCGCGGCCCCCGGGGCTCACGCCTCGGCGCCCGCCTTCCGCGTGTGGAGCTGCCGGGCCACCTCGGCGATCGAGCCCGACAGGGACGGGTACACGGTGAACGCGTTCGCGATCTGTTCGACCGTCAGGTTGTTGTCGACCGCGATCGAGATGGGGTGGATCAGTTCCGAGGCGCGGGGCGCGACGACGACACCGCCCACCACGATCCCGGTGCCCGGCCGGCAGAAGATCTTGACGAAGCCGTCGCGGATGCCCTGCATCTTGGCGCGCGGGTTGCGCAGCAGCGGCAGCTTGACGACCCGGGCGTCGATCTTCTCGGCGTCGACGTCGGCCTGGGTGTAGCCGACGGTGGCGATCTCCGGGTCCGTGAAGACGTTGGAGGACACGGTCTTGAGGTTCAGCGGGGCGACCGCGTCCCCGAGGAAGTGGTACATGGCGATGCGCCCCTGCATGGCGGCCACCGACGCCAGCGCGAACACACCCGTCACGTCACCGGCGGCGTAGACGCCCGGAGCCGTCGTCCGCGACACCTTGTCGGTCCAGATGTGCCCCGACTCGCGCAGCCTGACGCCGGCCTCCTCCAGCCCCATGCCCTCGGTGTTCGGGACGGCGCCGACGGCCATCAGGCAGTGCGTGCCGGAGATGACCCGCCCGTCGGCCAGCGTCACCTCCACCCGGTCCCCGACCCGCTTGGCCGACTGGGCCCTGGACCGCGCCATGACGTTCATGCCGCGCCGCCGGAAGACGTCCTCCAGCACCGCCGCCGCGTCCGGGTCCTCACCGGGCAGCACCCGGTCCCGCGACGACACCAGCGTCACCCGCGACCCCAGCGCCTGGTAGGCGCCGGCGAACTCGGCGCCCGTCACACCCGACCCGACCACGATCAGCTCCTCGGGAAGCTCGGTCAGGTCGTACACCTGGGTCCAGTTCAGGATCCGCTCGCCGTCGGGGCGGGCGTCGGCCAGCTCGCGCGGGTGCCCGCCGGTCGCGATCAGCACCGCGTCGGCGACGAGCGTCTCCTCGCTCCCGTCGGCGGCCCGCACCACGACCTTGCGCGACCCGTCCAGGGCCTGCTGCCCCTCCAGCCGCCCCCGCCCGCGCACGACCCGGGCGCCGGCCCGCGTCACGGACGCCGTGATGTCGTGCGACTGCGCCAGCGCGAGCCGCTTCACGCGCCGGTTGACCTTGCCGAGGTCCACGCCCACCACCCGGGCGGCCTGCTCGATGTGCGGGGTGTCGTCGGCGACGATGATCCCCAGCTCCTCGTACGACGAGTCGAAGGTGGTCATCACCTCGGCCGTGGCGATCAGGGTCTTCGACGGCACGCAGTCGGTCAGCACCGACGCCCCGCCCAGACCGTCGCAGTCGACGACGGTCACCTCCGCACCGAGTTGCGCGGCCACCAGCGCCGCTTCGTATCCGCCGGGTCCGCCACCGATGATCACGATCCGAGTCACGTACCCCATTGTCCCGCACTCCCCGACGTGTCACGGCCCCGGGGCCGTGACACGTCACGTCCGCCACCGGAGTGACGCGCGACGCCTGCCGTACCCTCTCCCCATGTCGCTCTACGCCGCGTACGCCGGCAACCTCGACGCGCGGCTGATGTCCCGCCGCGCCCCGCACTCGCCGCTGCGGGCCACCGGCTGGCTCAACGGCTGGCGGCTCACCTTCGGCGGCGAGGACATGGGCTGGGAGGGCGCCCTCGCGACGATCGTCGAGGACCCGACGGCCCAGGTGTTCGTCGCGTTGTACGACATCGCCCCGATGGACGAGGAGGCGATGGACCGCTGGGTGGGCGCGGGCCTGGACATATACCGCCGCACGCGCGTGCGCGCGCACACCCTGGACGGCGAGGAGCACGCCTGGGCGTACGTCCTGAACTCCTACGAGGGCGGCCTGCCCTCGGCCCGCTACCTGGGCGAGCTCGCCGACGCGGCCGAGTCGGCCGGCGCCCCCCACGACTACGTCATGGAGCTGCGCAAACGCCCCTGCTGACCGGCGCGGCCCCCTCCTTGCCGGAAACGGGGGAGCAGCGATCGGAATCCCGTGACCTCCGTCATCTACGCGCGTAGGCGAATTCCGGCTACCCTCGTCGGCGTGAACGCATCTCTTCTTCCGGACGACATCCAGGGCGACCCGTACGCCGCCGCCGACGCCGCCGCGGCCCGCCTGCGCGAACTCACGGGCGCCGACACCCACGACGTCGCCCTCGTGATGGGCTCCGGCTGGGCCCCGGCCGTCGACGCCCTCGGCGAGCCCGACGCCGAGTTCCACGTCACCGACCTGCCCGGTTTCCCGCCGCCGGCGGTGGCGGGCCACGGAGGCAGGATCCGCTCGTACACGATCGGCGAGAAGCGCGCCCTCGTCTTCCTGGGCCGCACCCACTACTACGAGGGCCGCGGCGTCGCCGCCGTCGCGCACGGCGTCCGCACCGCCGTGGCGGCCGGCTGCAAGACGGTCGTCCTCACCAACGGCTGCGGCGGCCTGCGCGAGGGCATGCGCCCCGGCCAGCCGGTCCTGATCAGCGACCACATCAACCTGACGGCCACCTCCCCCATCGTCGGCGCCAACTTCGTCGACCTCACCGACCTCTACTCCCCGCGGCTGCGCGCCCTGTGCAAGGAGGTCGACCCCACCCTGGAGGAGGGCGTCTACGCCCAGTTCCCCGGCCCGCACTACGAGACCCCGGCCGAGATCCGCATGGCCCGCGTCATCGGCGCCGACCTGGTGGGCATGTCGACGGTCCTCGAAGCCATCGCCGCGCGCGAGGCGGGCGCCGAGGTGCTCGGCATCTCCCTGGTGACCAACCTCGCCGCCGGCATGACGGGCGAGCCCCTCAACCACGAGGAGGTCCTCCAGGCCGGCCGCGACTCCGCGACGCGGATGGGCTCCCTGCTGGCGAAGGTGCTGGAGCGGCTGTAGGCCGACGGCGGGGTGGCCGCCGGAGTGGGCCGCACGGCCCGGCGCCGCCGGGTGGTCTCTCCCCCGAGCCCTTCGAGCGGGGGTGTCCCCAGCGCCCGCCCGTGCCGCCCCGGGGACACCTCCCAGGCTGTTCGGGCACTGCGGGAGGCGCGGCTGCGCACCGGTCTGCCCGCGGCCGGGCGCCCCGGCCGCACCAGCCCGCGGCGGGAAGGGACGTGGCGGGGGGTGTCCGCCCGCAGCGGTCGGCGCGTCACCCCGGGCACCTTCGCAGGGACCGATTCCGCGCCGTCCCGAGGACGGACACACCCCGGCGCGGCCCGGCCCACCCACCGGTAGCCGGCGTCCCGCGCGCCCCCGCCGAACCCGCGCGTGCGCCGCAGGCACCCGCACCACCGCCGGACCCGCACAGGCCGCCGCAGCACCCCGCACCACCGCCGGACGGCACCCCGCACCCCCGCCCACGGGCACCGAACGACGAACGAGAGGTTGATCCGACGTGCACGACGAACTCATCGCCCGGGCCAAGGCGTGGCTGGCCGAGGACCCCGACGCGGACACCCGTGAGGAACTCGCCCGCCTCCTCGACGCGGAGGACCACACCGAGCTCGCCGCGCGCTTCGGCGGCACCCTCCGGTTCGGCACCGCCGGCCTCCGCGGCGAACTCGGCGCCGGCCCGATGCGCATGAACCGCGCCGTCGTCATCCGCGCCGCCGCCGGCCTCGCCGCGTACCTCAAGAAGCAGGGGGTCCCCCACGGGGACGGCGCAGCCGGCCTCGTCGTCATCGGCTACGACGCCCGCCACAAGTCCGCCGACTTCGCCCGCGACACCGCCGCCGTGATCACCGGCGCCGGCCTCCGCGCGGCCGTCCTCCCCCGCCCCCTGCCCACCCCCGTCCTGGCCTTCGCCATCCGCCACCTCGGCGCCGTCGCCGGCGTGGAGGTCACCGCCAGCCACAACCCGCCCCGCGACAACGGCTACAAGGTCTACCTCGGCGACGGCTCCCAGATCGTCCCGCCCGCCGACACCGGCATCGCCGCCGAGATCGACGCCGTACGCTCCCTGGACGACGTCCCCCGCCCCGCCGCCGGCTGGGACATCCTCGACGAGAGCGTCCTCGACGCCTACCTCGCCCGCACGGACGCCGTCCTCGACCCCGGCTCCCCCCGCACCGCCCGCACGGTCTACACGGCGATGCACGGCGTCGGCAAGGACGTCCTCCTCGCCGCCTTCGCCCGCGCCGGCTTCCCCGAGCCCGTCCTCGTCGCCGAGCAGGCCGAGCCCGACCCGGACTTCCCCACCGTCGCCTTCCCCAACCCGGAGGAGCCCGGCGCGATGGACCTGGCCTTCGCCAGGGCCCGCGAGACCGACCCCGATCTGATCATCGCCAACGACCCGGACGCCGACCGCTGCGCGGTGGCCGTCCGCGACGGCGCCGACTGGCGCATGCTCCGCGGCGACGAGGTCGGCGCGCTCCTCGCCGCCCACCTGGTGGCCCGCGGGGCGCACGGCACCTTCGCCGAGTCGATCGTCTCCTCCTCCCTCCTCGGCCGCATCGCCGGGAAGGCGGGGCTCCCCCACGCCGAGACCCTGACCGGCTTCAAGTGGATCGCCCGCGTCGACGGCCTGCGCTACGGCTACGAGGAGGCCCTCGGCTACTGCGTCGACCCCGACGGCGTGCGCGACAAGGACGGCATCACGGCGGCCCTCCTCGTCACGGAACTGGCCTCCGTCCTCAAGGAGCGGGGCCGCACCCTCCTCGACCTGCTCGACGACCTCGCCGTCGAGCACGGCCTGCACGCCACCGACCAGCTCTCGGTGCGCGTCGAGGACCTCTCCGTCATCGGCGACGCCATGCGCCGCCTGCGCGAGCGGCCCCCCGCCCGCCTCGCGGGCCTGCCGGTCACGAACGCCGAGGACCTCACCCGCGGCGCGGGGACCCTCCCGCCCACCGACGGCCTGCGGTACACCCTGGACGGCGCCCGCGTGATCGTCCGCCCCAGCGGCACGGAGCCGAAGCTCAAGTGCTACCTGGAGGTCGTCGTCCCGGTCACGGCGCGCGAGGCCCTCCCCGCGGCCCGCGCGAAGGCGGCGGACCTGCTGGCGTCCCTCAAGCGCGACCTGTCCTCGGCGGCGGGCATCTGACCCGTCCGCACCGGCTCCTCGCTCCGTCTCGATGGGGTGCCCCCAACCGGAGGCACCCCATCGAGTGATTTTCCCCCGTGGGTTGACCCGCGCTCCGCGGCCGACGCCTCCCCGCGGGCAACGGTGGACCGGAACCGCACCACCGAGCCACCCAGGGAGCCGCCGCCGTGACCTCGACCGCCCCCGGAACCAGATCGAGCGGACGCATCCCGGGCACCCGGCGCCCCCACACCCCCGCGGCCGTCCCCCCGAGCACGCCGCGCGCCCGCGCGCTGCGCGTCCTGCACGCCCTGCACCGAGCGGCCCCGGCCCTCGCGGCGTACGTCGCCGTCCGCGTCACGGGCCTGCTGGTGCTCACCCTCTGGGCCCAGCGCCGGCACCAGGGGGTGTGGGCCATCCTGGCGGCGCAGTGGGACGCCGACTGGTACCTGGACATCGCCGAGAACGGCTACACGCGTGAGCTCGGCACCGCCTACAACGCGAACAACCTGGCCTTCTTCCCGCTCTACCCGACCCTGACGAAGGCCGTCGCGGTCCTCATCCCCGGCTCCCGCGCCTCCACCGGCCTGGGCCTCGCCGTCGCCGCCTCGCTCCTCGCCGCCTGGGGGATCTTCGCCGTGGGCGACCGCCTGCACGGCCGCCGGACCGGCGTGCTGCTGACCACGCTGTGGGCCGCTTTCCCGGTGGGCGCGGTGCAGTGGATGGGCTACACGGAGTCGCTGTTCACCGCGCTGACGGCGTGGTCGCTGTACGCGGTGCTCACGGGCCGCTGGCTGTGGGCGGGCGGCCTCGCCGCGCTGGCGGGCCTGACCCGGCCGACCGGCATCGCGGTGGCGGCGGCGGTCGCCGTGGCGGCCCTGTGGTCCCTGCGCCGGCGCCCGCCGCGTCCGCGCGTCCTGGTCGCCGCGGTCCTCGCACCCCTGGGCTGGTGCGCGTACGTCGGCTGGGTGGGCCTGCGCCTGGGCCGCTGGGACGGCTACTTCGCCGTACAGCGGCTGTGGCACAACGAGGTGGACGGCGGCGTGTACACGCTCCGCCGGATGCGGCAGCTGCTGGTGTACGACGCGACACCGCACCTGTTCCTGGTGGTGGTGACGCTGACGCTGGTGGGGGCGGTGGTGCTGTTCGGCCTGTCGGTGTGGGACCGCCAGCCGCTGCCGCTGCTGGTCCTCACGGGCGTCCTGCTGGCGATCGTCCTGGGCAGCGGCGGCGTCTACTTCCCGCGGGCCCGCTTCCTCGTCCCGGCGTTCCCGCTGCTGCTGCCGCTCGCCCTGCACCTGTCCCGCGCCTCGCGCCGCCACCGCGCGCTCGCGCTGGCGGCCGCGGTCCTGGGCTCGGCGTACTGCGGCGCGCACATGCTCCTGGTCTGGCCGAGCGCCCCGTAGGCACCGCCGCCGCGGCCACCCCGCGCACCGCCCGGCCGCATCCCCTCCCGCCCCGGCCGCACCGCGCCGGGGCCTCAGCCCACCGCCAGCAGCACCGCCAGCAGCACCGCCCCGGCCACCGCCGGTCCCACGACCTCGTAGGCCCAGCGGACGGTCACCTCGCCCTGCGCGGCCGCCTCCTTCTCCCGGGCCTCGTGCAGGGCGCGCAGGTCGTCCATGATCCTGTCGGTCCCCGCGCGCACCGGCCCGTCCGGAACGGCCACCTCACCCGTACCTCCGAACAGGCCCTGCGGCGCCCCGCCGAGCATCCCGGAGCCCCCGCCCCGGACCCCCCGGCCGCCGCCCGCGGTCCGCCGCGCCTCCCGCCGCGCGGCCTTCTTGCGGGCGCGCAGCGAGACGGGGACCGCCCACAGCTGGTACTTGGCGCCGGAGGCGGCCACGACCTCGTTGGTGTAGCCGGACCGCAGCGCGGCGACCTGCCCCCAGGGCAGCACGATGACGCGGAAGGGGTTGCGGACGCGCAGCCGGTCCTCACCCGCGAAGACGGCGGGCCGCACGGTGAAGGCGGCCACCAGCGGCACGAGGAGGAGCATCGCGGCCAGCGCCCTCCACGGGGTGCCGCCCTCGCCCGAGACGACGGCGTCGGTGCCGAGCCAGGCGACGAGGGCGAGCAGCAGGACACCGCCGGCGATGCCCCCGGGCGAGCGGTAGACCCGGTCCCGGGGCGCGGGTACCGGGGGCTGCGGCGCTGGTGACTGGTGCTCCGGGGTCGTCATGCTGCCGATTGTGCCCGACGGCCCCGCGGGGCCGTCCCCCGCTGTGGCGGTCCTCCGCGCCGCCTTCCCGCGTCTGCCCCGTACCGTTCCGGGGGCTGTACAGCCGCTACGCGCGTAGATATGCTCGGCTGGTGACCATGCCCACCAATGCACCCTCCGCAGATCACGCACTCTCGGACGTCGCCGCGTCCGACAGCACGCTGCGCCGCTTCCTCCACGGGCTGCCCGGCGTCGACGCGGTCGGCCTGGAGGCGCGGGCCGCCTCCCTCGGCACCCGCTCCGTCAAGACCACGTCGAAGGCGTACGCCCTCGACCTGGCGATCTCGATGGTCGACCTGACGACGCTGGAAGGCGCGGACACCCCGGGCAAGGTCCGGGCGCTCGGCGCGAAGGCGGTCCGCCCCGACCCGACCGACCGCACGGCCCCGTCCACGGCCGCGGTCTGCGTCTACCCGGACATGGTGGCCACCGCCAAGGAGGCCGTCGCCGGTTCCGGCGTGAAGGTCGCCTCGGTCGCCACCGCGTTCCCGGCGGGCCGCGCCCCCCTCGCCGTCAAGCTGGCCGACGTGCGCGAGGCCGTGGCGGCGGGCGCCGACGAGATCGACATGGTCATCGACCGCGGCGCCTTCCTCGCGGGGAACTACACGAAGGTGTACGACGAGATCGTCGCCGTGAAGGAGGCCTGCGGGACGTCCGCCCGCCTGAAGGTCATCTTCGAGACCGGCGAGCTGTCGACGTACGACAACATCCGCCGCGCGAGCTGGCTCGGCATGCTGGCGGGCGCCGACTTCATCAAGACCTCCACCGGCAAGGTCGCCGTCAACGCGACCCCGGCCAACACCCTGCTGATGCTGGAGGCGGTCCGCGACTTCCGCGCGCAGACCGGCGTCCAGGTCGGCGTGAAGCCGGCCGGCGGCATCCGCACCGCGAAGGACGCGATCAAGTTCCTCGTCCTGGTCAACGAGACTGCGGGCGCGGACTGGCTGGACAACCACTGGTTCCGCTTCGGCGCCTCCTCACTGCTGAACGACCTGCTGATGCAGCGTCAGAAGCTGGCCACCGGCCGCTACTCCGGCCCCGACTACGTGACGGTGGACTGATCACCATGGCATCGGCATTCGATTACGCACCGGCCCCCGAGTCCCGCTCGGTCGTCGACATCGCCCCCTCGTACGGCCTGTTCGTCGACGGCGAGTTCACCGAGGCGGCCGACGGCAAGGTCTTCAAGACGGTCAGCCCCTCCACCGAGGAGGTCCTCTCCGAGGTCGCCCAGGCCGGCGAGGCGGACGTGGACCGGGCGGTGAAGGCCGCCCGCAAGGCCTTCGAGAAGTGGTCGGCGCTGCCCGGCGGCGAGCGCGCCAAGTACCTGTTCCGCATCGCCCGGATCATCCAGGAGCGCAGCCGCGAGCTGGCGGTCCTGGAGACCCTGGACAACGGCAAGCCCATCAAGGAGACCCGCGACGCCGACCTCCCCCTGGTCGCCGCGCACTTCTTCTACTACGCGGGCTGGGCCGACAAGCTCGACCACGCGGGCTTCGGCGCGAACCCCCGCCCGCTGGGCGTGGCGGGCCAGGTCATCCCCTGGAACTTCCCGCTGCTGATGCTCGCGTGGAAGATCGCCCCGGCGCTGGCGACCGGCAACACGGTCGTCCTCAAGCCCGCCGAGACCACCCCCCTGTCCGCCCTGTTCTTCGCGGACATCTGCCGCCAGGCGGGCCTGCCCAAGGGCGTCGTCAACATCCTCCCGGGCTACGGCGACACCGGCGCCGCCCTGGTCGCCCACCCCGGCGTCGACAAGGTCGCCTTCACCGGCTCCACGGCCGTCGGCAAGGAGATCGCCCGCACGGTCGCCGGGACGGACAAGAAGCTCACCCTCGAACTGGGCGGCAAGGGCGCCAACATCGTCTTCGACGACGCCCCGATCGACCAGGCCGTCGAGGGCATCGTGAACGGCATCTTCTTCAACCAGGGCCAGGTCTGCTGCGCGGGCTCCCGCCTCCTGGTCCAGGAGTCGGTCCACGACGAGGTGCTGGACGCCCTCAAGCGCAGGATCTCCACCCTGCGCCTGGGCGACCCGCTGGACAAGAACACGGACATCGGCGCGATCAACTCCGCCGAGCAGCTCGCCCGCATCACCGCCCTCGCCGACCAGGGCGAGGCGGAGGGCGCCGAGCGCTGGTCCCCGGCCTGCGAACTCCCCTCGACCGGCTACTGGTTCGCCCCGACGCTCTTCACCAACGTCACCCAGGCGCACACCGTCGCCCGCGACGAGATCTTCGGCCCGGTGCTGTCGGTCCTCACCTTCCGCACCCCGGACGAGGCCGTCGCCAAGGCCAACAACACCCCCTACGGCCTGTCGGCGGGCATCTGGACGGAGAAGGGCTCGCGCATCCTGGCGGTCGCGAACAAGCTCCGCGCGGGTGTGATCTGGTCCAACACGTTCAACAAGTTCGACCCCACCTCGCCCTTCGGCGGTTACAAGGAGTCGGGCTTCGGCCGCGAGGGCGGCCGCCACGGCCTGGAGGCGTACCTCGATGTCTGAGATGTCCGACACGCGACTGAGTGTCCTCAAGACCTACAAGCTGTACGTCGGCGGGAAGTTCCCGCGTTCGGAGAGCGGCCGGGTGTACGAGGTGACCGATTCGAAGGGCGAGTGGCTGGCCAACGCGCCCCTGTCCTCCCGCAAGGACGCCCGGGACGCGGTGGTCGCGGCCCGCAAGGCGTTCGGCGGCTGGTCGGGCGCGACGGCGTACAACCGCGGCCAGGTCCTCTACCGCGTCGCGGAGATGCTGGAGGGCCGGCGCGACCAGTTCGTCCGCGAGGTGGCCGACGCCGAGGGCCTGTCGAGGTCCGGGGCCGCCGAGCAGGTGGACGCCACGATCGACCGCTGGGTCTGGTACGCGGGCTGGACCGACAAGATCGCCCAGGTGGTCGGCGGCGGCAACCCGGTCGCGGGCCCGTTCTTCAACCTGTCCTCTCCCGAGCCGACGGGCGTGGTGGCGGTCCTGGCCCCGCAGGAGTCGTCCTTCCTGGGCCTGGTCTCGGTCGTCGCCCCGGTGATCGCGACGGGCAACACGGCCGTCGTGGTCGCGAGCGAGCGGTCCCCGCTCCCGGCCCTGTCCCTCGCCGAGGTCCTGGCCACCTCCGACCTGCCCGGCGGCGTGGTCAACGTCCTCTCCGGCCGTACGGCGGAGATCGCCGCCCCGCTCGCCGCCCACCAGGACGTCAACGCGATCGACCTCGCGGGGGCCGACGCGGAGCTGGCCAGGGAGCTGGAGATCGCGGCGGCGGACAACCTCAAGCGCGTCCTGCGCCCCCGGCCGGCGGCCGACTGGTCGGCGGCTCCGGGGACCGAGCGCATGACGGCGTTCCTGGAGACGAAGACGGTCTGGCACCCGACGGGCTCCCTGGGCGCGTCCGGCTCGTCGTACTGACGGTCCGTCGCACCGGCGGCCCGTCGCGCCGCCTGCCGGCACCCCAGGGGCCGTGCCCGCCCCCGTCCGGGCCGGGCGCGGCTCCTGGCGCCGTCTCCGTCCGCGGAGGCGGTCAGCCGCCCAGCAGTCCCGTCGCCCGCCCCACCGCCGGCACGTCGCCGACCGACGGCGCCTGCGCCACCGGGCCCGTCACCGTCCGCGAGTCCAGCGGCTCGAAGTCGGCCACCTGCGTGCCGACGCCGTTGTCGAGGGGGTCGACTCCCGTGCCCGCCAGCGGGTTGGGCCGCAGCCCCGCCACGGGCCCCGCGACATGGCGGACGGTGCCGGCCGCGGCCCCCAGGCCGGTCCGCGGACCGTCCGCGTCCGTGGGGGCGGGGCGCGTGCGGGTCACGCCGCCGGGGGGCGCGGGGTCCGCGGAGACGGCGGAGGCCGTCGCCGCGCCGGCGCCCAGCGCGGCGCCCGCCGCCGCGAGGACTGCCAGGGCGCGCCGGGCGGCGGGGGTGCGGGGGGTCGCGTGTCGGGCCATGGCTGCTGCCACCTCGTGCCAGGGGCGCCCGCGGGTGCGGCGTCGTACCGGCGCACCACACGCGCACCGCGGAAGGTAATCGTGCGAGCGCACAGGGTAGTGGAGACGTGACGCGCGCTTCAAAGCCGCTCCACCGGGTCGAACGGCGGTCGGCCGATGCCGCACACTGGTGTCCCGTGAGTTCCCATCCGCCCGCACCCACGCGAGTCGTGCTGCTCTGCGGCCCCTCCGGCTCCGGCAAGTCCCTCCTCGCCGCCCGCTCGGGTCTCCCGGTCCTGCGGCTCGACGACTTCTACAAGGAGGGCACCGACCCCACGCTGCCGCTGATGGCCGGAAGTTCCGACATCGACTGGGACCACCCCCGGTCGTGGGACGCGGACGCGGCCGTCGCCGCGATCACGGACCTGTGCCGCACGGGCCGTGCGAACGTCCCCGTCTACGACATCGCCCTCAGCGCGCGCACGGGCGAGGAGACGGTCGACATCGGGCGGGCCCCGCTGTTCATCGCGGAGGGGATCTTCGCCGCGGACATCGTGGCCCGCTGCCGCGACCTGGGCGTGCTGGCCGACGCGCTGTGCCTGAGCCGCGGCCCGGTGACGACCTTCCGCCGCCGCTTCCTGCGGGACCTGAAGGAGGGCCGCAAGTCGGTGCCGTTCCTGGTGCGCCGCGGCTGGCGGCTGATGCGGCAGGAGCGGTCGATCGTCGCCCGCCAGACGGCGCTGGGCGCGCACGCCTGCGACCGGGACGAGGCGATGGACCGCCTGGCCGCCGCGGCGGGCCGCCGCCCGGCGGTGGGTACGGCGGCGTAACCGGACGGCACCCGCGCGGGACGGGACGCGGCGGGAACGCCGGGCCGGGCCACGCCGGAACGCGACAGGCCACGACAGGAACGGGGCTGGACGGCTCCCCCGGCCCTCCAGCCCCGTTCCCGTTCCCCCGTGCTCCCCCCGTTCCCCCGTGCTCCCCCCGTTCCCCCGTGTTTCCCCCGCTCCCCCCGTTTCCCGTGGTGCTTCCCCCGTGAGCAAGAGGCGGTGACCGCCTCCGTGACACACGCGGGCCGGGACTTTTTCCTCGGTGTTCCGAACCGGCCGCCCCTCAGGCGACGAGTTCGCCGAAGGCGTCCTGCCGGTCCCGGCCGAAGCTGAGGACCTCGTCGTCACGCAGCCGGCGCAGCGAGCGCCAGATGCTGGACTTCACCGTGCCGACGCTGATGCCGAGGATGTCCGCGATCTCCGGGTCCGTACGGCCCTCGTAGTAGCGCAGGACCAGCATGGTGCGCTGGAGTTCGGGCAGCCGGGCCAGCGCCTGCCACAGGACCGCGCGCAGCTCGGTGCCGCGCATCGCGTCCGTGTCGCCGGGCGTCTCCGGCAGTTCCTCGGTCGGGTACTCGTTGAGCTTGCGGCGCCGCCAGGCGCTGATGTGCAGGTTGGTCATGGTGCGGCGGAGGTATCCGCCGACGGCCGCCTTGTCGCTGATCCGGTCCCACGCCTTGTACGTCGAGAACAGCGCGCTCTGCAGCAGGTCCTCGGCCTCGAAGCGGTCACCGGTGAGGTGGTAGGCGGTCGCGAACAGGGAGGCGCGGCGCTCCCGGACGTAGGCGGTGAACGCCGCTTCGGCGTCCCCGGCCTCCGCCGGGGAACGACCGTCCCCCGAGGCCTCCCCGTACGCGGCTCCCCCCCGCGCCTCCCCCGTGGGCGCGTCGGCCACCGCCATGTACGCGATGTGCTGACGCCCGGTGCCGCGAGCGCACCCCCGCCCTCCCCCGCGCTCGAACGCGCTCGCGCGGGAGGGACCCCCGTCGGCCCCGGACTTCTCACCACCCCGGTGCACGTGCATGTCGTGCAGACGCGTGACCACTGCGCCGCTGGTGCCGGTGCCGTGCAGCGTGTTCATCTCGCGCCCCCCGTCGTGGACTTCCGGTGTTCTGCGTACCGTGGTGCCAGGCGGCCTCCCGGACGATCCGGACCGGGCGGGGCTGCCTGTGCCACAAGAGCCTGCCGTGCCGACTTCATGGCCGTGTCCGCCGACTGTCACAGCCCTGTCACAGCGGTCCGCGACACGGGGTGCACGCTTCCCTCAACGGCCCCCGGCCGCCCCGGCCGGCGGTGCGCCGGGCCGGGACGGCCGGGCACTTCCGGGCCCGCGGGTCGAACGGCGCGGCCTCCATGGGCCAGAATGAGCCCGTGCCTTCCCTGTTGCTGATCGAGGACGACGACGCCATCCGTACGGCCCTGGAGCTCTCCCTGACGCGCCAGGGACACCGGGTGGCCACCGCTGCCAGCGGTGAGGACGGTCTGAAGCTGCTGCGCGAGCAGCGGCCGGACCTGATCGTGCTGGACGTGATGCTGCCCGGCATCGACGGGTTCGAGGTGTGCCGGCGCATCCGGCGCACGGACCAGCTGCCGATCATCCTGCTGACCGCCCGCAGCGACGACATCGACGTGGTCGTCGGCCTGGAGTCGGGCGCCGACGACTACGTCGTCAAACCGGTGCAGGGCAGGGTGCTCGACGCCCGGATCCGGGCCGTGCTGCGGCGCGGGGAACGGGAGTCCAGCGACTCGGCGACCTTCGGCAGCCTGGTCATCGACCGCTCCGCGATGACCGTCACCAAGAACGGCGAGGACCTCCAGCTCACCCCGACCGAGCTGCGGCTGCTGCTGGAGCTGAGCCGGCGGCCGGGGCAGGCGCTGTCGCGGCAGCAACTGCTGCGGCTGGTGTGGGAGCACGACTACCTCGGCGACTCGCGGCTCGTGGACGCCTGTGTGCAGCGGTTGCGCGCCAAGGTCGAGGACGTGCCGTCGTCCCCGACGCTGATCCGTACCGTGCGGGGCGTCGGCTACCGGCTGGATCCGCCTCAGTGACACGGGAACACCAGGGGGGTGGCCGCGGCTGGGCCGCGGCGCGCAAGGGAGTCTGGTCGCGGCTGCGCTTCACCAGCCTGCGGCTGAGGCTGGCCGTCGTCTTCGGGTTGGTCGCGCTCACCGCGGCCGTGTCCGCGTCCGCCATCGCGTACTGGCTGAACCGGGAGGCGGTGCTCACCCGCGCCCAGGACGCCGTGCTGCGGGACTTCGAGCGGGAGATGCAGAACCGGGCCGGCACGCTGCCCGCGCACCCCACGCGGGGCGAGTTGCGGCGCACGGCCGGTCAGATGGCCGAAAGCGGCGGGAACTTCAGCGTGCTGCTCATCGCCCGGGACCCCGACGGCAGGACGGTGTACGGCAGTTCCGGCGGTCTGGACGGCTTCACCCCGGCGGACGTGCCCGCCTCGCTGCGCGAGGCGGTGAACAAGCGGCAGAGGACCACCGCGAACAACGAGCACGCCTACCACCTGTACTGGCAGCGGATCGTCGACGGCGACACCCCGTACCTGGTGGCCGGGGCGAAGGTGATCGGGGGCGGGCCGACCGGCTACATGCGCGAGTCGCTGGAGCCGGAGGCGAAGGACCTGAACTCGCTGGCCTGGTCGCTGGGGATCGCCACGGGGCTCGCGCTGATCGGCTCCGCGCTGCTGGCGCAGGCGGCCGCCTCGACCGTCCTCAAGCCCGTGCAGCGGCTCGGGACGGCCGCGCGCCGGCTCGGGGAGGGCAGGCTGGACACCCGGCTGAGGGTGTCCGGCACCGACGAACTGGCCGATCTGTCGCGCACGTTCAACAGTGCCGCGGAGGCGCTGGAGAAGCGGGTGGCGGACATGGCCGCGCGCGAGGCGGCCTCGCGGCGGTTCGTGGCGGACATGAGCCACGAGCTGCGTACGCCGCTGACGGCGATCACCGCCGTGACGGAGGTACTGGAGGAGGAACTGGAGTTCGAGGGCGGCGGCATCGACCCGATGATCGAGCCCGCCGTGCGGCTGGTGGTGAGCGAGACGCGGCGGCTGAACGACCTGGTCGAGAACCTGATGGAGGTCACCCGCTTCGACGCGGGCACCGCCCGGCTGGTCCTCGACGACGTCGACGTCGCCGACCAGATCACCGCGTGCATCGACGCCCGCGCCTGGCTGGACGCCGTCGAACTGGACGCCGAGCGCGGCATCCACGCCCGGCTCGACCCGCGCCGCCTGGACGTGATCCTCGCCAACCTGATCGGCAACGCCCTCAAGCACGGCGGCTCGCCGGTGCGGGTGTCGGTGACGGAGTCCGAAGGGCCGGGCGCGACGGACGCGGGCGGCACGGAGGGCGCCGGGGGCGCGGACGGAGCGGAGGTCGTGATCCGGGTGCGGGACCACGGGCCCGGCATCCCCGAGGAGGTCCTGCCGCACGTCTTCGACCGGTTCTACAAGGCGAGCGCCTCCCGGCCGCGTTCCGAGGGCAGCGGGCTCGGCCTGTCCATCGCCCTGGAGAACGCGCACATCCACGGCGGCGACATCACCGCCGAGAACTCCCCCGAGGGCGGTGCGGTGTTCACGCTGCGGCTGCCGCGGGACGCCTCGGCGCTGGCCGAACGGGACGCCGAGGACCGCGCGGGCGGGAAGGGCGGGGGCGCCGGGAGCAAGGGCGAGGACGCGAAGGGGCAGGCCTGATGACCGTACGCCGTCTGCTGGGGCTTCCCGTGCTGGCCGTACTGCTCGCCGGGTGCGGCGTCCGGCCCACGGAGGTGCCGACGGACTTCGGCCCGGCGCCCTCGCGGGTGCGCTGCTCGCCGCCCGGGACGGACAGGCCGGCGCGGACGACGTCCGGGATGCCGGTGCGGGTGTTCCTGCTGTGCGGCTCGTCGCTGGTGGCGGTGGACCGCACGGTGCGGGTCCCGGACGGCGCGGCGGACTCGCAGCGGCGCCTGCTGGTGGCGCGGGAACTGCTGGACCGGCTGGCCGAGCCGCCGTCGGCCGCGGAGAAGGCGGCCGGTTACAGCACGGACGTGCGCGGCGGGACGACCGTGACCGGTCCGCGTCCCGGCGACCCGCGGGACACCCTGCGGCTCGGCGTCTCCCCCGCGGACCTCACCTCGTACGCGCTCGCCCAGATCGTGTGCACGTTCTCCGACTCGGCCGCGGCCGAGGGCGACGGCACGGTGATCCTGGGCGGCCCGGGCGAGCAGCCGCCGCGCCGTTACGCCTGTACGGACGAGGTCCGCGTCCGGCCCGGCGGGAGCGGGCCGCCGTCCAGCGCGGTCACCGGGGGGTGACGGACGGGCCCCGGACGCACCGGTGACGGCGGCGGGGCGGCCCACGCGTGTGGCGCATGCCTCACCCGAGTGGGCTACGGCGTCGCGGAACCGATCCCGCCGGGGGCCGCGTCTAGGGGAGCGTGCAGCGTCAAGGCTCCATCGGCGGCAGCGCCGCGATCCGCATCCGTGTGACGGGGGGTGTCCTCCTCGTCGCACACCTCGCTCTCGTCGCCTGGTGCACGCTACGGCCGCTGGACGTCCCGTGGGTGATGCCCGCCAATCTGCGCCCGCTCGCCGGCATACGGGCCGATCTGGCGCTGGGTTGGCCCCAGGCGGCCCGGCGCCTCGGTGAGGGGCTCGCCCTGCTGGCGCCCCTGGGCGTGCTGCTGCCGATGGCGGACGGACGGCTGTGTGTCTCGCCGCTGGCCTCCCTGTTCCGTACCGTCGCCGCGGGCGCGCTGCTGTCGCTGGGCATCGAACTGCTGCAGACCGGGGTGCCCGGCCGGGTCGTGGACGTCGACTCCCTGCTGCTGAACACCGCGGGTGTGGCCCTCGCGCACCTGGCCGTCGTCCCCGCCGGCCGGACCTGGCTGCGTCGCAGGTACGAGCGCCGGTCCGGTGCGGACGTTCCCCAGGAGGAGCCGGCTCAGGGTCGCACCCCGACGATTCCCAGGGTCGGGATCGCCCCGTAGAGCGACGTTCGGACCGGTTCGTCTCCGTAGTGTGGAGGGCAGAAGAACAGCCGACCCTCCCCATCCGGTCGGCGCCCGGGTCCCGCCGAAGGCGGCCGTCCCGGCGCGCCGGCGAACGACCGGCAGACCCGAAGGAGCCGCGATGTCCCGCCTCGCCCGCCCCACCAACGGCCGCATGATCGGCGGAGTGTGTGCCGCGCTGGCACGCCGCTTCGGCACCTCCTCGACGACGATGCGCGTGATCTTCCTGCTCTCCTGCCTGCTGCCCGGACCTCAGTTCCTGCTCTACATCGCGCTGTGGATCCTGCTCCCCTCGGAGGAGAAGGCGGCCCGGACGGCCTGGTGAGCCGCACTCGCCCCCGCACATGCCGACGGGGCGCATCCGGAGGGACCGGATGCGCCCCGTCGGCGCACGGGGGCGAGTGCGGCTCAGGCGATCGGGAGACCGTTCAGCGGCAGACCGTTCAGCGGCAGGCCGCCGAGGAGGCCGGCGACCGGGTCGAGCGGGCTGCTGGGGAGCTGCTGAGCGGTCGGCTGGGCCGCGGTCAGGCCCCTCTCGGCCGCGGTCTCACCCTGCGCCAGCACCTCACCCGCGGCCGGCAGCGTCCGGGCGAGGTTCTCCGCCGGGAGCGTCCGGGTGACGGGGTCCAGCGCCCGGCTGGGGTCCGGCGCGCCCGGGGCGGCGTTGGCCGCGCCCGCGCCACCGGCGGCGAAGGCGGCGCCGAGGGCGACGACGCCGAGGGTCTTGGCAGCAGACTGCTTCATGAAAGTGCGTCCTCGAAAATGGATGACGGGGATGAGCGGTTCTCGACCGTAAACACGAGGCGCCGTCCGCCGCAAACATCGAAATGCGGACGGACTGTGAAAACCCGTCCGCACGCACGGGGCCCGGAAGGGCCGCTTCCCTCCGCGCCACTCACAAAACCGCTGGTGGGAGCGTTCTATTGGAACAGCCACTCGGATTTCAGCTCGGCATATCCGGGCTTGACGACGTCATTGATCATAGCCAGTCGTTCATCGAAAGGAATGAACGCTGATTTCATCGCATTGACGGAGAACCACTGCATGTCGTCGAGCGTGTAACCGAACGCGTCGACAAGGTGCTCGAATTCCCGGCTCATGCTGGTGTGGGACATCAGCCGGTTGTCCGTGTTGACGGTCACGCGGAACTGCAGGCGCCGCAGCAGGCCGACGGGGTGCTCGGCGTACGAGGCGGCGGCCCCGGTCTGGAGGTTGGAGCTGGGGCACAGCTCCAGCGGGATCCGCTTGTCCCGGACGTAGGAGGCGAGCCGCCCGAGCCCCACCGAGCCGTCCTCGCGCACCTGGATGTCGTCGATGATGCGCACCCCGTGCCCGAGCCGGTCGGCGCCGCACCACTGCAGCGCCTGCCAGATGGAGGGCAGCCCGAAGGCCTCCCCGGCGTGGATGGTGAAGTGGTTGTTCTCCCGCTTCAGGTACTCGAAGGCGTCGAGGTGCCGGGTGGGCGGGTGTCCGGCCTCGGCGCCGGCGATGTCGAAGCCGACGACACCCGCGTCCCGGTACCGGTTGGCGAGTTCGGCGATCTCCAGGGAGCGGGCGGCGTGCCGCATGGCGGTCAGCAGCGCGCCGACGCGGATGCGGCGGCCGGCCGCCCTGGCCCGCCGCTCGCCCTCCCGGAAGCCCTCGTCGACGGCCTCGACGACCTCTTCCAGGGTGAGCCCGCCCTCCAGGTGCTGTTCGGGGGCGTAGCGGACCTCGGCGTAGACGACGCCGTCCGCGGCGAGGTCCTCGGCGCACTCGGCGGCGACCCTCACCAGCGCCTCGCGGGTCTGCATGACGCCGACGGTGTGGGTAAAGGTCTCCAGGTACCGTTCCAGGGACCCGGAGTCGGCGGCCTCCCGGAACCACAGGGCCAGCCCGTCCGGATCGGTCTCCGGGAGCCCGGGGTAACCGGTGGTACGGGCGAGTTCGACGATCGTGGCGGGGCGCAGACCGCCGTCGAGGTGGTCGTGGAGCAGAACCTTGGGCGCCCGGCGGATCTGGCCCGGCGTCGGGCTCTTCGCAGTGCTCGGGGCAGTGCTCTGGCTCGTCATTTCCGCACTGTAACCCCTACGCGCGTAGAGGGGGCGGGGCCGTTCGGCGCGGTGTGCCGGTGTACGAATCGTGGTGCGGCGGTGTACGAATGCGTCGATACGTAACGGTGACCGCACGGACGGGTGGCGTACACCCGCTCTTCTGAGAATGTTCTGTCATGGCACAGCAAGCGACGCAGGCACGCAGGGCACGGCTGGGACGGGTGCTCGGACCGGAGCCGACCACGGTGAGCGGCGTGGTCCTGCTGCTCCCCGACGGCGACGAGGTGTCCGGCCGCAGGCCCTCACCCCTGGTGGCGGCCGCGTCGATGCGCGCGCTGGGCCGCCGGCTGGCGCGCGCGGGGCGGGCGGAGGGCCTGGCCGTCCACGTCGTGCACTACCGCTACCGCGGCTGGAACGGCAGCGAGGCGCACCTGGCGCGGGACGCCTCCTGGGCCGCCGACGAGGTCGTGCGGCGCTACGGCGACGTGCCCGTCTGCCTGGTGGGCACCGGGATGGGCGGCCGGGCGGCGCTGCACGCGGGCGGGCACGACCGCGTCGACGCCGTGGTCGCCCTCGCCCCGTGGCTGCCGGAGGACGACGTGGCCGCACCACCCGAACCGGTGAAACAACTCGCCGGGCGGCACGTCCTGATCGTGCACGGCACGAACGACGCGCGGACCGATCCCGAACTGTCGTTCCGGCTGGCGGCCCGGGCGAAGAAGGCGAACCGGGACGTGTGCCGGTTCGAGGTGCACTCCGACGGGCACGGGTTGCACCACTACCGCGACGAGGTCATGGCGCTGACCGAGAACTTCGTGCTGGGGGTGCTGTTCGGGCAGGCGCTCTCCCGGCCGGTGCGGGACGCGCTGGCGGCCCCGCCGCCGCTGGGGCTGCGGATGCCGCTGGCGGCGGGGTTCGGCACGTCGTTGCGGCGGTAGGCGCCGCGGTTTCCCGGCCGCGGCCCCTCAGTCGGGCAGCAGTCTGCCCCGCCGGGACAGCAGGAACTTCTTGAACGCCGCCACCGGCGGCGTGTCCGGGCGGCCCGCCAGCCAGGCCACGCCGATCTCGCGCACCGCGCGCGGGGCCGTGACCGTCAGCTCCGCCACGCCCGGGCGGGGCACGGCGGGCGGCGGCAGCAGGGCGACGCCCAGACCGGCCGCGACCAGGCCCCGCAGGGTCTCGGCCTCCTCCCCCTCGAAGGCCACCCGCGGCCGGAAACCGGCCTCCTGGCACAGGGCGTCGGTGATGCGGCGCAGCCCGTAGCCGGGCTCCAGCGTCACGAACATCTCGTCGGCGGCCTCGGCCAGGCGCACGCGGCGGCGGCCGGCCAGGCGGTGGTCGGCCGGGACGACCAGGCGCAGCTTCTGCTCGTCGAGGCGGCGGGCGACCAGGTCCGGCGCGTCGGGGACCGGGGAGGTCAGGCACAGGTCCAGCTCCCCGGCGCGCAGCCGCTCCAGCATCGCCTCGCCGTAGTTCTGCACGAGGCTGAAGCGGACGCGCGGGTGGTCGGCGCGGAAGGCGTGCAGCAGCCCGGGCACGGTCTCGGCGCCCATGGTGTGCAGGAAACCGAAGGCGACCTTGCCGGTGGCCGGGTCGGCGTCGGCGCGGACCTCCTCGGCGGCCCGCTCGATCTCGGCGAGGGCGCGTTCGACGGAGGCGAGGAAGGTGCGCCCGGCGGGGGTGAGGGAGACCGTGCGGCCGCGGCGGGCGAACAGGTCGACGCCCAGGTCCTGTTCGAGGCGGACCAAGGCGCGCGAGAGGGTCGACTGGGGGACGTTCATCTCCTGCGCGGCGCGCGTGACGTGCTCGGTGCGGGCGACGCCGGCGAAGTGGGCGAGCCGTGGCGCGAGCAGCGCGACGATGTCTTCTGTGTCACCGGAAGGTGACAGGCGAGTCCGTGACCTCTGCTGATGCGCCATGGGAACGATTATGACGATTCCATGCATTGGACGGATCAGCGGGCGCGTCCGTACGGTCGCAGCATGACTCCCGCCAGTACCGGGGCGTCGTCCACCACCGTGGGCGCCGCCTCCGCAGCATCCGCAGGCCCCGCTCCCCTCTCCGGCGCCGGCTCCGGTGCCGTCCCCGGCTCCCGCATGACGCCCGGCGGCCCCGGCTACCGCCGGATGAGCCTCGCCCTCTTCCTCGCGGGCGTCGCCACCTTCGCCCTGCTGTACTCCACCCAGGCGCTGCTGCCGCTGATCTCCGGCGACTTCGGGGTGAGCGCGAGCGACGCGAGCTGGACGGTGGCCGCCGCGACCGGCGGTCTGGCGGTGTTCGTCCTGCCGATGAGCGCGCTGTCGGAGCGGTTCGGGCGGCGTACGGTCATGACGGCGTCACTGGCCGTCGCGGTGACCGTCGGGCTGCTGGTCCCCTTCGCGCCCTCGCTGCCGGCGCTGGTGGCGCTGCGCGCGGTGCAGGGCGCGGCACTGGCCGGACTGCCCGCGTCGGCGACGGCGTACCTCGCGGAGGAGGTCACGCCGAAGGCGCTGGTCACCGCGATCGGCCTGTTCGTGGCGGGCAACAGCGTCGGCGGGATGAGCGGGCGCATCGTCACCGGCTGGGTCGCGCAGGAGTGGGGCTGGCGGGTCGCCGTCGGCGTGGTCGGCGTGCTGGCGGTGGCGTGCGCGGTGGCCTTCCGGCTGCTGCTGCCCAGGCCGCGGCACTTCCACCCGGGCTCGCTGCGGCCGCGGGTGCTCGCCCGCACGGTCCGCGACCACCTCGCCGACCCGCTGCTGCGGCGCCTGTACGCGATCGGCGCCCTGTTCATGACGGTCTTCGGCGGCGTCTACACGGTGATCGGCTACCGCCTGTCCGACGCCCCCTTCTCCCTGCCGCAGGGCATCGTCGGCTCGGTCTTCCTCGTCTACCTGGTCGGCACGGTGTCGGCGTCGACGGCCGGACGGCTGGTGGGCCGCCTGGGCCGGCGCGGGGCGCTGTACCTGGCGGGCGGCACGACGGCGGCCGGGCTGCTGCTGTCCCTGGCGCCGTCCCTGCCGCTGGTCCTACTGGGCTTGGTGCTGATCACGGCGGGCTTCTTCGCGGGCCACGCGGTGGCGTCGTCGGCGGTCGGCAAGACGGCCACGCACGGCCGCGCCCAGGCGTCGGCGCTGTACCAGTCGGCGTACTACGTCGGCTCCAGCGCGGGCAGCACGGTCGGCGCGGTGGCCTTCCACGCCCAGGGCTGGGCCGGGACGGTCGGCGTCGGGCTGCTGGCGGTGCTGGGCGTCGCGGCGATCACGCTGCTCGGATCGCGGGCGGCGCGGCGGGAACGGTACGCGGTGACGGCCTGACGGCCGGTCCGTCCACCCCCGGTGAACTGCTCCTTTCCCAGCCCGCAGGCCGTTGTCAGTCCCCTGCGGTAGCTTCCGGAGTGCAGGGCGCGAAGACGCGCGCCGACGGGACGGCCACAGGGGTGGGCGGGCGATGACCAACGGCACGGCGACGGCCGCGGAGCTGGACTCCGCGCTGGAGAAGCACCGGGTCGAGCTGACCGGCTACTGCTACCGGATGCTCGGCTCCTCCTTCGAGGCGGAGGACGCGGTACAGGACACCCTGGTCCGTGCCTGGCGCGGCTACGACAGGTTCGAGGGCCGCTCCAGCCTGCGCTCCTGGCTCTACCGCATCGCGACCAACGTCTGCCTGGACATGCTGGCCGCGGGCAGCAAGCGCGCCCGGCCCATGGACCTGACGGAGTCGACGCCGCTGGCCCGGGCCGCCCTGTCGCCCCGCCCGGACCACACGTGGCTGGAGCCGGTGCCGGACGCCCGCGTGCTGCCCACGGCGCAGGACCCGGCGGAGGCGGCGGTCGCCAAGGAGTCGGTGCGGCTCGCCTTCGTGGCGGCCCTGCAGCAACTGCCGCCCAAGCAGCGGGCGGTGCTGATCCTGCGCGAGGTGCTGGCCTGGAGGGCGAGCGAGGTCGCCGATCTGCTGGGCACCTCGGTCGCCTCCGTCAACAGCGCCCTGCAGCGGGCGCGGGCGACGCTGGCCGAGCGGGGGGACAAGGGGACCGGAGCGGCGGTGTCCGACCCCCTGGACGAGGAACAGCGGAAGCTCCTGGAGCGCTACGTCGCCGCGTTCGAGGGCTACGACATGACGGCCCTGACGGCCCTGCTGCACGAGGACGCCGTCATGACGATGCCGCCGTTCGACCTGTGGCTGGCCGGTCCGGCGGACATCACCGGCTTCATGACGACCGTCGGCGCCTCCTGCGCGGGCTCGCGGCTGGTGCCGGTGCGGGCCAACGGACTGCCGGCGTTCGCGCACTACAAGCCGGACCCGGAGGCGGGCGGTTTCACGCCGTGGGCGATCCAGGTGCTGGAGACCTCAGACGGGCGGATCACCGGCTTCCACTGCTTCCTCGACACCCGGCGGTGGTTCCCGCTGTTCGAGCTGCCCCTCCGGCTCGAAGCGGAGGCCGACCAGGTCGAGCAGGGCGCGTAGGGCCGGGTCGGCGTCGCGCAGCCGTATCCGGCCTCCGGCCCGCCTGGCGGTGAGCTCCAGGCGGGCCAGCAGGTCGACGACGGCCAGCCCCGGCGGGCCCAGCCCGCCGGCGTCGCAGACGACGACGCCGGCCCCGGTGGTCCGAAGCAGCGTGCGCACCTCGTCGCAGAGCCGGGACGGCTCCCGCGGGGAGGCGGGGCCCGGCAGCACGAGTACAGCGGGTGTCACGGCATCCACGTGCGGTAGACCCGGGGCGGGCGCGGAACTCATCGCCCGCGGGGCCCCGCGGGCGGCGCCCCGGTGAAGACCACGTCGACCTGCCGGAGCGGCGTACCCGGAGAATTGCCTGCATGCACCACATAGCCGCTCCGGTCGCGCTGCCCGACACCCTCCTCCTTGCCGGGGAGGCGCCGTGCAGGGGGTGCTGACGGGATTCGCGGTCATCGCCGTCGTCATCGGCGTCGGCTACGTCCTCGGCCGGGGTGGCCACCTCGGGGAGCAGGGGCGCGAGGTGCTGACCCGGCTCGCCTTCCACGTGGCCTCGCCTGCGCTGCTGTTCACCACGCTCGCGCGGGCCGACCTGTCGGTGGTGTTCTCCACCCGGCTGCTGGTGACGGCGCTGAGCACGGCCGCGGTGATGGGGGCGTTCGTCGCCGTCGGCGTCGTGCGCCGCTGGGGCGTGGGCCCCACCGCGATCGGCGCGCTGTGCTCCGGGTACGTCAACGCGGGCAACCTCGGCATCCCGATCGCCGTGTACGTCCTCGGCGACGCCTCGCTGGTGGCGCCGGTACTGCTGTTCCAGCTCGTCGGCCTCACGCCGGTCGCGCTGACGGTGCTGGACGTGGCGGGCGGCGACGGGAAGGACCCGCTGTGGCGGCGGCTGCTGACGCCGCTGCGCAACCCGATAGCGGTCGGGGCGCTGGCCGGGGTGGCGGTCGCGGCGAGCGGGCTGCGGGTGCCCGGCCCGGTGATGGACCCGTTGGAGCTGATCGGCAACATGTCCGTCCCGGCGGTCCTGCTGGCCTTCGGGATCTCCCTGTGCGGCAGCGCGATGCCCCTGCGGGGCGCGGACCGGGCTCCGGTGCTGCTCGCGGTCGCGCTCAAATCGGTGGGCCAGCCCGCGGTGGCGTGGGCGCTGGCGGCGGGGGTGTTCGGGCTGCGGGGCGCGCAGTTGCTGGACGTGGTGGTGACGTCGGCGCTGCCGACCGCGCAGAACATGTTCACGTACGCGTCGGCGTACCGGGTGGGCGAGCGGCTGGCGCGGGACGCGGTGCTGGTGTCGACGGTGGTGGCGGTGCCGGTGCTGGTGGGGGTGGCGGCGGTGCTGGGGTGAGGGCGGGCCGGCACGGGACCGGCGCGGCCGCGCCGGTCCCGTGCGCCCGGGGGGGGGAGGGCGCGGGTCAGGCGATGCGTTCCAGCACCACCGGGGACGGCTTGAAGTCCGTGCCCGGGGCGGCGATGTCGTAGGAGCCCTCGATCGCCTGGAGGGCGTACTCGAAGCGCTCCGGGGTGTCCGTGTGGAGGGTGAGCAGGGGCTGGCCCTGCGTCACCCGGTCACCGGGCTTGGCGTGCAGCTCCACGCCCGCGGCGGCCTGCACCGGGTCCTCCTTGCGGGCGCGGCCCGCGCCCAGGCGCCAGGCGGCGACGCCGATGTCGTAGGCGTCCAGGCGGGTCAGGACGCCGGAGGCGGTGGCCTTGACGACGTGCTGTTCCCGCGACGTGGGCAGGGGGGCGTCCGGGTCGCCGCCCTGGGCCGCGATCATGCGGCGCCAGACGTCCATCGCGGAGCCGTCGGCGAGGGCCTTGGCCGGGTCGGCGTCCTTGACGCCCGCCGCGTCGAGCATCTCGCGGGCCAGGGCGAGGGTCAGTTCGACGACGTCCGCGGGGCCGCCGCCGGCCAGGACCTCGACCGACTCGCGGACCTCCAGGGCGTTGCCCGCCGTCAGGCCCAGCGGGGTGGACATGTCGGTGAGGAGGGCGACCGTCCGCACGCCGTGGTCGGTGCCGAGGCCGACCATGGTGGAGGCCAGTTCGCGGGCGTCGTCGAGGGTCTTCATGAAGGCGCCGCTGCCGGTCTTGACGTCCAGCACCAGGGAGCCCGTGCCCTCGGCGATCTTCTTGGACATGATCGAGGAGGCGATCAGCGGGATCGCCTCGACCGTGCCCGTGACGTCGCGCAGGGCGTACAGCTTCTTGTCGGCGGGGGCGAGGCCGTCGCCGGCCGCGCAGATCACCGCGCCGACGCCGTCCAGGACGGACAGCATCTCCTCGTTGGACAGCAGGGCCCGCCAGCCGGGGATCGACTCCAGCTTGTCCAGGGTGCCGCCGGTGTGGCCCAGGCCCCGGCCCGACAGCTGCGGGACGGCGGCGCCGCAGGCCGCGACGAGCGGGGCCAGCGGAAGGGTGATCTTGTCGCCGACGCCGCCCGTGGAGTGCTTGTCGGCGGTCGGGCGGGACAGGGAGGAGAAGTCCATGCGCTCGCCGGAGGCGATCATCGCCGCGGTCCAGCGGGCGATCTCGCGGCGGTTCATGCCGTTGAGGAGGATGGCCATCGCGAGGGCCGACATCTGCTCGTCGGCCACCTCCCCGCGGGTGTAGGCGTCGATGACCCAGTCGATCTGCGCGTCGCTGAGTTCGCCGCGGTCCCGCTTGGTGCGGATGACGGAGATGGCGTCCATGGCCATGGCTGGCGTTCCTTCCGGGAGTGCGAAGGGGGAAGCGGGAGGGAAACGCGCGGCCCCTCCGAGCGGTTGTCGGCTCGGAGGGGCCGCGCGGGAGTCACCGGGTGAGGTGGTCCGGGCCGAATGCCTGCGGGAGCATCTCGGACAGGGGCAGGATGCCCGCCGGGGTTTCCAGCAGCATCCGGGGGCCGCCGAACTCGTACAGCAGCTGGCGGCAGCGCCCGCAGGGGACGAGGACCTCGCCGCGGCCGTCCACGCAGACGAAGTGGGTCAGCCGGCCGCCGCCGGTGAGCTGGAGCTGGGAGACCAGACCGCACTCGGCGCACAGGCCGACGCCGTAGCTGGCGTTCTCGACGTTGCAGCCCGTCACCGTGCGGCCGTCGTCGGCCAGGGCGGCGGCGCCGACGGCGTACCCGGAGTAGGGGGCGTACGCCCGGGACATGGCGTCCCGGGCGGCCTGGCGCAGGGCCTCCCAGTCGGCGCCGCTCACTTGCCCTGCCCCTTCCGGTAGGGCAGGCCGTCCGCCTTGGGCATGCGCAGGCGCTGCGCGGACAGGGCGAGGACGACGAGCGTGACGACGTACGGCGTGGCGGAGACGACCTGGTTGGGGACCTCGTCGGTGCCCGCGTACCAGGCGAACACCAGGGCACCGACGACGGCGGTGACCACGGCCTTGACGTAGCTCTTGCGCACCGCGAGCCAGATGGCGCCGGCGAGCAGGAGCAGCGCGCCGAGCAGCAGCAGCGCGTGGACGTTGGCGGAGCCGCCGCGCAGGTTGAGGCTGTCGGTGTAGCCGAACAGGCCGGCGCCGATGGCGAGGCCGCCCGGCATCCAGTTGCCGAAGATCATGGCCGCGAGGCCGATGTAGCCGCGGCCGCTGGTCTGGCCCTCCAGGTAGAAGGGGTTGGCCACCAGAGAGAGGAAGACGCCGCCCAGGCCCGCCAGGCCGCCGGAGACGATCACGGCGAGGTACTTGTACTTGTAGACGTTGACGCCGAGGGACTCGGCGGCGACCGGGTTCTCGCCGCAGGAGCGCAGCCGCAGCCCGAACGGGGTGCGCCACAGGATCCACCAGGTGGCGGGGATCAGCGCGACGGCGATCAGGGTCAGCCAGGAGACGTTGGTGACCAGGCCGCCGAGCAGGCCGGCGACGTCCGAGACGAGGAACCAGCCCTTGTCGTTGAGGTCGCCGAGCGCGTCGGACAGTCCGGGCACGGTGAAGTGGCCGAGGGAGTCCACCGCCGGGGACTGCTTGGCGGAGCCGCCGGGCTCGCCCTCGAAGGCGAGCGGGGCGAGGTAGCGGGTGGCGCCCAGGGCGAGGATGTTGATGGCCACACCGGAGACGATGTGGTTGACGTTGAAGGTGACGGTGACGACGGCGTGCACCAGGCCGCCGAGCGCGCCGCCGACGACGCCGACGAGGACGCCGGTCCACGGTCCCCACTGGAAGCCGGCCCAGGCGCCGAACCAGGTGCCGAGGATCATCATGCCCTCGAGGCCGATGTTGACGACGCCCGCGCGCTCGGCCCACAGGCCGCCGAGGCCGGCCAGGCCGATCGGGACGGCGAGCTGGAGCGCGGTGGACATCTGGCTGACGTTGGTGATGCCGTCGGCGCCGGTGATCAGGCGGACGAGCGAGGTCAGCGCCAGGGCCCCGGCGATGAGCAGCAGCAGGACGGGCAGCGGCAGGCGGCGGCCGGTGGGCGCCGCGGGCTGCAGCGTGGGCTGGTTGACGTCGGTCGCCGTGGTCTGCGGGGTGGTCATCGGCCAGCCACCTCCTTCGTGGTGTCGGTGTCGGCGCCCAGGACGTGGCCGGCGGCCAGTTCGGCACCGACGCGGCGCTGCTGGCGGCGCAGGCCCCACTCGCGGACGGCCTCGTAGGAGACGACGACGGAGAGGACGATCAGGCCCTGCATGATGACCGCGATCTCCTTGTCGTAGCCGTGGAAGTCCAGCTCGGGGCTGGCCTTGTCGAGCCAGGCCCACAGCAGGGCGGCGAAGGCGATGCCGACGGGGCTGTTGCGGCCCAGCAGGGCGATGCCGATGCCGAGGAAGCCGATGCCGGTGGGGAAGTTGAGGCTGTAGGTGTGGGTGTCGCCGAGCAGGATCGGCAGGCCCGCGAGACCGGCGAGGGCGCCGGAGATCAGCATGGCGGTGAGCACCATGCGCTTGGGGTCGACGCCGCTGGCCGCCGCGGCGGACTCCGAGGCGCCGGAGGCGCGCAGGTCGAAGCCGAAGCGGGTGCGGTTGAGGACGACCCAGTAGCCGATGCCGAGCAGGACGGCGAGGATCACCAGGCCGTAGACCTCGCCGGCGGCGCCCAGGTCGATGCCGGGGATCCAGCCGGATTCGTGCATCTCGCCGGTGGTGTTGTTGTTGCCGATCTTGACGCCGAAGACGTCCGGCAGCCACAGGTAGCCGATGACGGAGGTGGCGATGGCGTTCAGCATGATCGTCGCGACGACCTCGCTGACGCCGCGGGTGACCTTGAGGACACCCGCGATGCCGGACCAGAACGCGCCGGTGAGGGCGGCGGTCAGCAGCAGCAGCGGGATCTGGAGGAACGCCGGCAGGTTCGCGTGGGCGCCGACGATCGCGGCGAGCATGGCGGCGAGCTGGTACTGGCCGTCGACACCGATGTTGAACAGGTTCATCCGGAAGCCGATGGCCACCGCGAGGGCGGCGATGTAGTACATCGACGCCTGGTTGACGATCAGGACCTGGATGTCGGAGAACCCGGCCTGCTCGAACATGAGGGCGAACGGCTCGACGGGGTCCTTGCCCGAGGCGATCAGCGCGACCGCGCTCAGCACGAAGGCCACGGCGAGCGCGATGACCGGCCCGGCCACCGCGAGGAGCACGCGCTCCTTGTCGAACTTCTTCATCAACGGGCCTCGTCTTCCGCACCCCGGCCGCCGTCGGCCGGGGTCTCTTCGTGTTCGAGGTGGCCGGACGCGGCACCGGTCATCGCCGAGCCGAGCTCCTCGGGGGTGATGGTGGCCGGGTCGGCGTCCGCGACCAGGCGGCCGTCGTAGATCACGCGGAGGGTGTCGGACAGGCCGATCAGCTCGTCCAGGTCGGCGGAGATCAGCAGCACGGCCAGGCCCTCGCGGCGCGCCTCGCGGATGTGGTCCCAGATCGCGGCCTGCGCGCCGACGTCCACACCGCGGGTGGGGTGGGCGGCGATGAGGAAGCGCGGCCGGTGGCTCATCTCGCGGCCGACGATCAGCTTCTGCTGGTTGCCGCCGGACAGGGAGGCGGCGGTGACGTCGATGCCCGGGGTGCGGACGTCGTACGTCGTCACGATCCGGCGGGTGTCCTCCTGGGCCGCCTTCGGGTCCAGCCAGACGCCCTTGGCGTTGGGCTTCTCGGTGACGTGGCCGAGGATGCGGTTCTCCCAGAGGGGGGCCTCCAGCAGCAGGCCGTGGCGGTGGCGGTCCTCGGGGATGTAGCCGACGCCCCGCTCGCGCCGCTTCCGCGTCGGCCAGGCGGTGATCTCCTCGTCGCCGAGGCGGATCGTGCCGGAGTCGGCGTGGCGCAGGCCGATCAGCGCGTCCACCAGCTCGGTCTGGCCGTTGCCCTCCACGCCCGCGATGCCCAGCACCTCGCCGGCGTGGATGGTGAAGGTGACGTCGTCGAGCAGGGCCTTGCCGCCGGGGGCGGTCAGGCGCAGCTTCTCGACGGTGAGGACCGGGCGGTCGGTGACGGTGGACTCGGCGGTCTGGGGCGTCGGCAGTTCGCTGCCGACCATCATCTCGGCGAGCTGGCGCGGCGTCGTCTCGGACGGGACGGCCGTGCCGACGGTCGTCCCGCGGCGGATGACGGTGATGTCGTCGGCGACCGACAGGACCTCGCCCAGCTTGTGGGAGATGAAGATGACGGACAGGCCCTCCGACTTCAGCTCGCGCAGGTTGGCGAAGAGGGCGTCCACCTCCTGCGGCACGAGGACGGCGGTGGGCTCGTCGAGGATCAGCGTGCGGGCGCCGCGGTAGAGGACCTTGAGGATCTCCACGCGCTGGCGGGCGGCGACGCCGAGCTCCTCGACCATGGCGTCGGGGCGCACGCCGAGGCCGTAGCGGTCGGAGATCTCCTGGATCCTGCGGCGGGCCCTGGAGCCGATGCCGTGCAGCTTCTCGCTGCCCAGCACCACGTTCTCCAGCACCGTGAGGTTGTCGGCGAGCATGAAGTGCTGGTGGACCATGCCGATGCCGCGGGCGATGGCGTCGGCCGGCGACGAGAAGCTCACCCGCTCGCCGTCGACCGCGATGGTGCCCTCGTCCGGCTTCTGCATGCCGTAGAGGATCTTCATCAGCGTCGACTTGCCGGCGCCGTTCTCGCCGACGAGGGCGTGGACGGTGCCCTTGCGGACGGTGAGGTGGATGTCGTGGTTGGCCACGACACCGGGGAAACGCTTCGTGATCCCGGCGAGCTCGACGGCGGTCACCTGACCGTTGACCGCCGCGCCGGCCGGAGGGCTGCTGGACGCGTTGATGGCGCACTCTCCTGGGGACAGGGGCCTTCTACGCGCGTAGCGCCCCTACGGCATCGAAACGGGTGGCGCACCGAGCGACGGGGTACGGGGAGACGTCCTCCCGTACCCCGCTGCGCTCACGCGACCCGGCGGTTGCACGCTGATTCGAAGTGGTGCAGTGTCAGCTGCTCTTGACCTTGATCTCGCCGCTGACGATCTTCTCCTTGGCCGTCTTGATGGCTTCCTGGAGCTCGGCGTTCTGCGCGAACTTCGGGTTGGAGTTCGACAGGCTCACCTCGCCGCTCTTCAGATCGCCCCTGACGATACCGGTCTGCGGCTTGCCGTCCTCCACGGACTTCGCGAGGTTGTAGACCGCCTTCGCGACGTCCTTCATCGCCGAGGTGAGGATGGAGTCCTTGTACTTGGCGAGGGCTTCCTGCTTGTACTGGTCGGAGTCCACGCCGATCGCCCACACCTTGTTGGCGGCGGCGGCCTCGATCACGCCCTGGCCGGACAGGCCGGCGGCCGCGTAGACCACGTCGGCCTTCTTCTCGATCTGGCCCTCGGCGGCGGTCTTGCCCTTGTCGGGGCTGGAGAAGCCACCCTCCTCGGCCGTCTGCGTCAGGTACTGCGAGACCACCTTGACCTTGGGGTCGGTCTCCCTCACGCCCTGCTCGAAGCCGGCCTGGAACTTGTGGATCAGCGGCACGTCCACGCCGCCCACGAAGCCGACGACCTTGGTCTTGGTGGTCTTGGCGGCGGCGACACCGGCCAGGTACGAGGCCTCCTCCTCGGAGAAGACCAGGTCGGCCACGTTCTCGGCGTTCACGGTGGAGTCGTCCACGATGCCGAAGGTGGTGTCCGGGAACTTCTCCGCGGCGGCCTTCATGGCGGTGGCGTAGGCGTAGCCGACGCCGACGACCGGGTTGTAGCCCTGCTTGGCCAGGGACTCCAGGCGCTGCTGCTTGTCGGCGTCCGTCTCGCCCTCGGTGGGCTCGATGTCGGCGGTGGTGTAGCCGAACTCCTTCTTCGCACGCTGCAGACCGGTGAACGCCGCGTCGTTGAAGGACTGGTCACCCCGGCCGCCGACGTCGTAGGCGATGGCGAGCCCCTTGTCGCCCTTCGATTCCGACGACCCGGAGGTCGAGGTACCGCCGCAGGCGGTGAGGGCGAGGGCCAGGGAGGCGGTCGCTGCGCCCGCGACCGTGATCCGGGAAATCCGGCGCATGTCTGGTGCTCCTGTCGTGCTAGCGCCGGACGGTTCGGCTTCGGCGCTGACTCCGCCGCACATTAACGCGCGTAGACCTGCCTGAAAACCCCTTCTGTCCACCTTGTTATCCGCCCGTGGCCAACGTCTCGTGCCCGGCGGTCCGGGCCTCGCCCACGGCACCGGGGGCGTGGCGCTGGGTGACGTGGGGCGGGGGTGGCGGCACGGGCGCCCACCGCGGGATGCGCGGGTGTCCCGCCCGTGCCTCCCGGGGTTCGCCCGTTCGGTGCCGCCCGGCCCGGTTCACCGCTGCCCGGCCCGGTCGGCCGGCCCGCGGTCCTGGTTCACCGGCTCCTGACCTTGATGGAGCCGTCGATGATGGCCGCCTTCGCCTCGGCCACCGCGTCCTTCAGGCCCGGGATCGCGGCGAACTCCGGGTTGCTCTCGGTCAGGCCGACGCCGTCGACCTTCAGGTCGAAGGTCTGGGTGCCGGTCAGCGGCTTGCCGTCCTCCACGGACTTGGCCAGGGCGTACACCGAGCCGCCGACGTCCTTCGTGGCCGAGGTCAGGATCCGGTCCTTGTACTTGGCGAGGGCTTCCTGCTCGTACTGGTCGGAGTCCACGCCGATCGCCCAGGCCCCGGCCTTGGCGGCGGCCTCGATCACGCCCTGGCCGGACAGGCCGGCGGCGTGGTAGACGACGTCGGCCTTCTTCTCGATCTGGCCCTCAGCGGCGGCCCTGCCCTTGTCGGGGCTGGAGAAGCCGCCCTCCTCGGCCGTCTGCGTCAGGTACTGCGAGACCACCTCGACCTTGGGATCGGTCTCCTTCACACCCTGCTCGAAACCCGCCTCGAACTTGTGGATCAGCGGCACGTCCACGCCGCCCACGAAACCGACGACCTTGGTCTTGGTGGCCTTCGCGGCGGCCACACCGGCGAGGTAGGAGGCCTGCTCCTCGGCGAAGACGAGGGAGGCGACGTTCTCGCCCTCGACCACGGAGTCGACGATGCCGAAGGTGGTGTCCGGGTACTTGGCGGCCACGGCCTCCATCGCCGGCCCGTAGGCGAATCCGACGCCGACGACCGGGTCGTAGCCCTGGCGCGCCAGTGAGGTCAGGCGCTGTTCCTTGTCGGCGTCCGTCTCGCCCTCGGTGGGCTCGATGTCGGCGGTGGTGTAGCCGAACTCCTCCTTCGCCCGCTCCAGGCCCGCGTAGGCGGCGTCGTTGAAGGACTGGTCGCCCCGGCCGCCGATGTCGTAGGCGATGGCGAGGCCCTTGTCGCCCTTCGTGCCGCCCTCGCCGGCGCTGTCGCTCTCGCTGCTGGTGCCGCCGCAGGCCGTGGCGGCGAGGGCGAGCGCGGCGACCCCCACCGCGGCGCGGGTCAGTCTCGATGTCCGGCGCATCCGGAGTTCCCCCTTCTCCGAGACCCGCAGCGGGTGCTCGGTTCGGCGCACCTTAACGGGCGTGGAAACCCCTGGGAACGGAGCTTCGCGGGGCCGTTATCCATTCGTGCCGGTGGCCGGTTACACCGCGGTGAACCACCGGAACGAAGGAGAACGAAGGGGGCGGAAAGAGGGGGCCGGCCCGCTCCGGCCGTGTCGGGGCCGGAGCGGGCCGGGGGCGGCTCAGCCCAGGGCGTCCAGGAGCGCCGCGGCGGTGAAGAGCTCCACGCCGACGGTGATGGCGTGCTCGTCCACGTCGAAGTCGCCCTGGTGCAGGTCGCGGATGACGTGCTCACCGGGCGGGCGGACGCCGAGCCGGGCCATGGCGCCGGGCACGCGCTCCAGGTACCAGGAGAAGTCCTCGCCGCCCAGGCTCTGCTCGGTGCTCTCGACCGCGTCCGCGCCGCGCCGCGTGGTCATGGCCTGACGCAGCAGCTCGGTGGCGACCGGGTGGTTGACCACCGGCGGGACACCGCGGACGTAGGTGATCTCGGACTTGGCGCGGTGCAGGTTGGCGACCTCGTCGATCGCCTCGACCACGACGTCGGGCGCCTGCCGCCAGGCGTCCAGGTCGAGGCACCGGACGGTCCCGGCCAGTTCGGCGTGTTGCGGGATGACGTTCGGGGCGTGCCCGGACTCGATCCGGCCCCAGGTGAGGGCGAGGCCGCTGCGGCTGTCGACGCGCCGGGCGATCAGCGCGGGCACGTCGGTGACGACCCGGGCGACGGCGGTGACCAGGTCGGTGGTGAGGTGGGGGCGCGCGGTGTGACCGCCGGGGCCGTCCAGCGCGATCTCCAGCCGGTCGCAGGCGGAGGTGATGGGGCCCTCCCGCAGCCCGATCCGCCCGGCGTCCACCCGGGGGTCGCAGTGCACGGCGAGGATCCGGTACACCCCGTCGAGCGCCCCGGCCTTGATGGCCTCGCCCGCGCCGCCGGGCAGCACCTCCTCCGCGGGCTGGAAGATCAGCCGCACGGGCCGGGGAAGCAGCCCCTGCCGGTGCAGCTCGGCGAGGACCAGGCCGGCGCCGAGGACGACGGTGGTGTGCACGTCGTGCCCGCAGGCGTGCGCCCGGTCCGGCACGGTCGAGCGGTACGGGCACTCGCTCTTGGTGTCGGGGATGGGGAGGGCGTCGATGTCGGCCCGCAGGGCGAGTATGGCGGAACCGGCGTGCCCCGCGGGGCCTCCGGGGCCCCTGGGGTGCTCCCCTCTTCCGATGCCGATGTCGCAGATGAGCCCGGTTCCGGTGGGCAGGACGCGGGGCGCGAGGCCCGCTTCCTCCAGCCTTTCCTTGATCGCTGCGGTGGTGCGGAACTCCTGGTTGCCCAGCTCGGGGTGCATGTGCAGGTCGCGGCGGAAGGCGACGAGTTCGGCGCGCAGTGCCTCGGGCAGCGCGCCGGGAAGCAGGGCTTCTCCGGGAAGGTCGACCTCGGACTCTGGGGACATCAGTTGCTTCACCCTCTGAAGGGTAGGACGCCCAGGCGGGCGGTTGACCCGCGATCAACAAAAATTCAGCCCGTCAGGGGAAGAAAATCTGGCCGCCCCACGCATACCTGTTGAGTTTCCTGGGTAGACTCGCCGGTTTTCGCCGGTCGAGTGGATCACCGGAATCCACGGGAAGCGGTGTCGGCACCCCGCTTCCCGGCCACCCGTCTCCCTCACGGTTACCACGCCCCGTCCGCCCCACGCGTCCGCGTTCACCAGGCGGACGGCCCGGCGGGGGTCCGCCGGGCCGTCCGCGGATCCGCGTGCTCCCCGTGCCTGGTCAGCCCAGGAGGGCGCGCACGGCGGTGACGAGCTGGTCGGCGGCCTGGGCGAGGGCCCCGGTGCCGGCCAGGCACAGGGCGAGTTCGCGCATCCGGTCGATGAGGGCCGGACGGCCGGCGGCCGGGAGGCCGGCCGCCAGTTCGCCCTCGATCGCGGTGAGGGCCTCCTCGGCGGTCCGCCGCCGGTCCGCGGTGACGACATCGTCCGTGCCCGCCTCGGCGAGGAGGGTGCGCAGCCGCGCGGCCAGGGCGTGTGCGTCCTGTGCGGTCCGGCCTTCGTGGACCGCGCGGGCGCCCGCGCCGGCGGCCAGGGCGGAACCGGATACGTTGGCGTTGCCGCCGATGACGATGCCGTGGTTGACGCCGCCGGGCTCGCTCATGGTGGGACTCCTCTGGAGGGCGGGATGTGGACGGGGGCGGTGGTACGGCGGGGGCCGGGGCGGGTCAGGACGCGCCGGCGGGCGCGGCGTCCGGGCGGGCGCGGGGTCCGGTGACGGTCTGGCCGCCGGGACCGCTGACGGCCTGGGCACCCGGGCCGGCGGCGACGGCGCCGTGCATGGCGCCGCCCGTCATGATGACGCCGTTGTTGAGGATGACGCTGCGGCGTTCCTCCAGCTCGGAGGTGTCCAGGCCGTGGTCCTCCAGCAGCCTGCCGAGGTCGGCGAGGAGCCGCAGCTCGATGCGGCGGGCGGCACGCTGGACGTCGACGCGCTGGAAGTAGTTCGTGTACGCGCCGGAGCCGGCACGTTCCCGCAGGCCGGTGCCTGCGCCGAAGTCGAACCGCCGGTCGTGGGCGATGACGTCCCGCAGGTGTTCCTCCCGGCGCTCCCGCCTCAGGTCGGAGAGGAAGTGGCGCAGTGGGCGGGCGATCGGTCCGCCGAGGCTGTCGTGCATCGTGAGGAGCGCGGCGGCGGCGACCCGCGCGGTGTGCTCGCCGTGGTGGCGTTCGGTGAGGCGGTCCACCTCCCGGTAGGCGTCCCGCACCGGGGTGAGGACCGAGGCGGTGCTGTTGAGGTGCAGTGTTCCCAGGACCACGACGGCCTGGACGTGGACGGTGAGCACGATGTCGCAGTCCCAGCCGCGGACCTGGGCGCACAGGCAGTGCCGCACGGGGCCGTCGACGCGTCCCCGGGCCGCCCGCACGGTCCCCTCCGGTACGCGGTCGACCGGCCGGGCGGTCAGGCGGGCGTGGTCGCCGGCCGGCCAGAAGGCGGTGCGGGAGAAGGGTTCCGGCCCGTCCAGTTCGCAGCCGTCGACGTACACCCGCTCCTCGACGGAGAGGCCGGTGAGGCCGCCCGAGGCGCGTCCGAGGCCGCCGAGGCCGTCGCGGAGGGCGTCGACGAGGGCGTCCGTGGTGAGGGGGGCGGCCGGCGCGGCGCCGGGGGCGGGCCGCAGCCGCAGGTCGAGCGACCAGGAGGTGAGTTCGGTCCCGGAGCCGGTGAAGGGCCGGTACCCGCTGTGGATGACGAGGTTTCCCTCGTCCGCGGGGACGGCCCCGGTGCCCGGGGGCGGGGCGGGTGCCGGCGCGCCGGGCACCAGCTCGCGGGAGGCGGTGCGCCAGACCTCCTTCTGCTGCCGCCAGGCCGCCCACCACGGCACGCCCGTCAGCAGCACGGCGGTGCACAGCAGCGCCGGCAGGAAGGTGGACGGGCCCCAGGGGGACAGCGCGGTCTGGACGTACGCGCACAGCATGGTGCTCACGGCGGTGGACAGGCCGGAGGCGGCGAGGCCGGAGACCGGTGCGTCGACCCGCAGCGAGCCGTCCTTCTCCCTGCGCAGGCTGTGCATGCCGGGCAGCCGCCGGACGCCGTCGCGCACGCCCGCGGAGAGCTTGGAGAGCGCGGCGCGGGCGACGGCGGCGGCCGGTACGACGAGCACACCGGCCAGCCAGGCCGCGGACACCACCATGTCGCGGCCGTGGACGGCCTCCAGGGCGCGGCGGGCGTGGTGGAGCAGCAGCCGCTGGTCGACGCCGTACGAGGGGGCCCAGGCGCGGTGCCGCTCCTGTTCCAGTTCCCGGACGACGGCGCGGGCGAACGACTCGTCGACCCAGGCGCCCGCGCACATGTGCCGGGTGGGGGTGTTCCACAGGACCGGTTCCGCGCCGGCCGGGGGCGCGGGCGGCCGGGGCCCGGGGAGGCCCTTGGCGGGATCCGTGGTGGCGGGTTCGTGTTCCATGCGGCCCCCCGAGGCTGCCTGTCGGGACGAGGTGTGCCGGGAACAACGAGGGACGGGGGGCCGGGGTTGCGGGGCGCCGCGGACACCCGCCGGGGCGCGGGCCGCCCGGGCGCGGGCCGCCCGGGCACGGGCGTCTACCCGGCGATCGCCACCGCCGCCAGGCGGTGCACGTCCCGTGCCGAGCCCGTCACCCCGGACAGGAAGCCCTGCGCGCGCGGGGAGGCGTGCCGGGTGAGCCACGCCGGGTCGATGTCGCAGACGGCGACCCTCACCTCCGTACCGGCCAGGGCCAGGGGCAGGGTGTGGACGACCGTGGAGGGGAAGCTGAGGACGGTGCGGCCGACGGGGCCGCGGCGGGCGATGAGTTCCAGGGGGAGGTCGGGGCGGACGATCTGCAGGCCGGTCTCCACGGCCAGCCGGTGGAGTTTCTCGGCGCTCTCGCGGCGGTGGGCGAAGTAGCGGGTCGCCCCGTGGGCCTTCGCCAGCTGCCGTACGGCGTCCACGTACCGGTCGCCGTCGACGACACCGGTCTCCACCAGCGAGGTGCCGACCATGTCGGCGCCCTTGGTGAGGCGGGGCGGGCCGAAGCGGGCGCGGGTCCAGGCGAAGGCGTTGGGGACGACCGTCACGCCGTCGGGGGCCTGCTCGATCGGCATGGCGGAGAAGACCTCCACCCGGCGGCCCCGGGACGGGGCCAGCCGGCGGCGGGCGGCGGCGGACACCGGGGCGAAGAGCAGGTCGCGCGGGCCGGGGCGGCTGCCCTTGCGGTGCCAGCGCACCAGGCGTTCACCGCGCGCCAGCTGGGTGACGAACTCCATGGTGGCGGTGCCGTCGTCGACGACGACCAGGTCGCGGGCGCGGGTGAGGGTCAGCAGCAGCTGCACGTAGCGGGAGAAGGGGTCGCCCAGGACGATCCGCTCGGCGTGGCGCAGGGCGCCCGTCAGGCCCCCCACCGTCCGGAAGGGGGCCGCGGCGCCGCCGCGGGCCTCCTCCCAGCGGACCTCGTGGCCCTCCCGGCGGGCCAGTTCCGCCATGCGGCGCAGCTGGCCCCGGGTCATCGGGTCGACGGGCGAGAGCACCACCAGGGCGAGTCCCGCGCCGGGCGCGTGCAGGTGCGCCCACTCCAGCACGTTCAGGAGCTGTACCGGGCTCTCGACGAAGGCGAGAGTGGGGGAGCCGGCATTCCCGGCGCGGGGGCTCATCGGCGTACGACCGTCCCGTCGTAGGGCGTTGGGGTAAGGGGTGGGGCGGGTCAGACGGAGAACGGCTCGCCCGCGGCGGTGGCGATCTCCGCCTCGGCGACGGCGCCGGGGACCCGGCGCAGCTTCTTCATCGGGCCGAGCTCGGACTCGTAGACCTTCTTGACGCCGTCGCCGAGCGCCTCCTCGATGATGCGGATGTCGCGGACCAGGCGCGTCAGGCCCTGCGGTTCCACGGAGGCGGCCTGGTCGGAGCCCCACATGGCGCGGTCGAGGGTGATGTGGCGCTCGACGAAGCAGGCGCCGAGGGCGACGGCGGCGAGGGTGGTCTGCAGGCCGGTCTCGTGGCCGGAGTAGCCGATCGGGACGTTCGGGTACTCCTTCTCCAGCGTGTTGATCACGCGGAGGTTCAGCTCCTCGGCCTTGGCCGGGTAGGTGGAGGTGGCGTGGCAGAGCAGGATGTTGTCGCTGCCGAGGACCTCGACGGCGTGGCGGATCTGCTTCGGCGTCGACATGCCGGTGGACAGGATGATCGTGCGGCCCGTGGCGCGCAGGGCGCGCAGCAGCTCGTCGTCGGTGAGGGAGGCGGAGGCCACCTTGTGGGCGGGGACGTCGAACTTCTCCAGGAAGGCGACGGCCTCGGTGTCCCACGGGGAGGCGAACCAGTCGATCCCCTTCTCCTTGCAGTACTCGTCGATCCGGCGGTACTCGTCCTCGCCGAACTCCACGCGGTGGCGGTAGTCGATGTACGTCATCCGGCCCCAGGGGGTGTCGCGCTCGATGTCCCACTGGTCGCGCGGGGTGCAGATCTCCGGCGTGCGCTTCTGGAACTTGACGGCGTCGCAGCCGGCCTCGGCGGCCACGTCGATCAGTTTGAAGGCGTTCTCCAGGTCGCCGTTGTGGTTGATGCCGATCTCACCGGTGACGTAGACGGGGCGGCCGGGGCCGACCTCGCGGGAACCGAGGGTGCGCAGGCGGGAGTTGGTGCTCATGATCAAGGGGTCCTTACTTGGTGGGCTGGGTGAGGGGTTCGGAGGAGCGTTCGGGAGAGGGGGAGCGGGGGTCGGAGGCGTCGAGCGAGGGGCCGAGGAGCCAGCCGGCGATCTCGCGGACGGCGCCGTCGCCGCCGGGGGCGGTGGTGACCGCGCGGGCGGCGCCGCGGACGATGTCGTGGGCGCTCGCCACCGCCACGGGCCAGCCGACGAGGGCGAAGCACGGCAGGTCGTTGACGTCGTTGCCGGCGTAGAGCACCCGCTCGGGGGCGATGCCCTGCTCCTCGCACCACTGCTTCAGCGCGACGTCCTTGCGGTCGACGCCGTGCAGGACGGGGATGCCCAGCTTGCGGGCGCGGGCGGCGACGACCGGGTTGGTCTCGGTGGACAGGATCAGCAGGCGCAGGCCGCTGCGGCGCAGGGCGGCGATGCCGAGCCCGTCGCCGCGGTGCACGGCGACGAACTCGCGCCCGTCGGCATCGATCAGCACCCGGTCGTCGGTCTGGGTGCCGTCGAAGTCGAGGACGACCGCGTCGACGTCGGCGGCGGTCGGCAGCGCGTCGCAGCGGTGGGCGTCGAAGAGGGGGGCGAGCGCGCGGGCGCGGGCCAGGTCGTGCGGGTCGTCGATCTCCAGGACGCGGGCCGGGTCGGTGCGGACCAGTTCGGTGCGGCCGAAGAAGCGGTGGCCGTGCTCGCGGAAGCCGGCCGCCTCCATCGCGTAGGCGGCGCCGGTCTCCAGGAAGTCCTGGGGGCGGTCCTGACGGCGGGGCCGGAACGACTTGTCGTGGTTGACGCCGTGTCCGCCGTCCCCGGCGGTGTCGCCGTCGCGCCAGACGAAGCCGTGGAACGGGGCGACGGTGACGGCCGTGTCCGCGCCGCCCCCGGCGACCGCGCCCGCGACCGCGTCGATGTCCTCGCGGACCAGGAACGGGCTGGTGCACTGCACGAGCAGCACCACGTCGACGGCCACGCCGTGCAGCGCCTCGTGGGCGTCCATGGCGTGCAGCACCGCGGCCTCGGAGGTGGCGGTGTCGCCGGCGATGGCGGCGGGCCGCAGCACGACCTCGGCGCCGGCCTGGCGGGCGACGGCGGCGATGGCCTGGTCGTCGGTGGAGACGACGACGTCGGTCACCAGCCGGGTGGCGCGGCACTCGCGCACGGCCCGGGCCACCAGCGGGACGCCGCCCACGGGGGCGAGGTTCTTCGCGGGGACGCCCTTGGAGCCGCCGCGCGCGGGGATGACCGCGAGGACCCGGCGCACCGGTTGCGGATCGGACATGGGTTCTGCTCCTCGGTCGGGGGTCGGGGCGGTCACAGCTCACCCATCCGCCGGATGACGGGCGCCACGCGCTGCACGCCGTGCCGGTAGGCGCCGCGGGCCGCGCGGCGGACGATCTGCCGGACCGGTCCGGGCTCCCTGTCGGCGGCGGGGGCGCCGGGCAGCGGGGTGCCGTCGGGGCCGAGGTGGTGGCGGGCGAGGATGCCGGGCAGGTAGCCGGGGGCGGTGACGGGGGTGTAGTACGGGGTCAGCGGGGGCAGGCCGCCGGGCCGGCCGAGCAGCTCGACGATGCGTTCGCGGGCGGCGTCGAAGGCGTTCGCGTACGCCCCGTCGGCCGCGACGCCCTGCCGGGCCAGCCACTCCTCGTCCGGCACCGGGCGGTGCCCGGCGTCGAGCTGGTCCCAGGAGGCCAGGCAGCCGGAGCCGGTGAAGTGGTGGTTGCCGAGCGCCTCGCGGATGCCGAGGTCGGTGAGGACGACGGTCGGGATGCGGCGGTGCAGGGCCTCCAGGGCGGCCGTGGAGCTGACCGTCACCAGCAGGTCGGTGCGGTCCAGGACCTCGCCCATGTGGCCGTAGACGAGGCGGAAGTTGGGCGGCGGGTCCGCCTTCTGGACCAGCTTCTGGTAGGGCAGCTCCTCGATGTGGGTGGTGTGTTCGCCGGGCTTGGAGCGCAGCTTCAGCAGCACCTGGCGCTCGGGGTGGCGGCGGGCGTGCCGGATGAGCCGGTCCAGCAGGTACGTGCGGTCCGCGCGGCTCTCCGGGACGGAGGGCTGGGCGGCGAAGACGACCGTGTAGGGGTCGTGCTCGCCGGTGTAGGGGTCACCGCCCAGGAACGGCAGCGCCACCTCGGTCACGGCGCGGGCGTCGGCGCCGACCCCTTCGTACACGGCGCGGAAACGCTCGGCGTCCTGGCGGGAGTTGGCGAGGACGAGGTCGGCGCCGTGCCGCAGCAGCAGGCCGTCGGCGAGCTTCTCGTAGACCACGCCGACGTAGCCGGTGACGACGACGGGGCGGTCCGCGCGGTCCTCCCACACCCGCTTCAGGCCGTGCAGCATCGCCTGCACACCGCCGCCGACCAGCGCGAGGACCAGGACGTCGTACGGTTCGCGCGCCATGGTGCGCAGGAACTCGACGGCGGTGACCTCGCGCAGGGCGTCGGCGCGGACGCCGACCTCCTGGAGCTGGCGGGCGGTGGGGGTGGCGCGGCCCCGCAGGAGGTAGCCGTCCAGGCGGACGTCCGCTCCCTCGGGGGCGGTGCGCCGCGCGGTGAGGGCGCCCCATTTCCACCGGGTGTCGGAATCCGCGAGGACGGCCACGCGGAGGGAGGTCACCCCGCTGGCTGCGCTTGCTGCGTCTGCTGCACTTGCTGGCACGTCGAAGACGCTAGGAAGGCATTCCTAGGAACCGCCCAACCCGAAAGCAACAAACGGTTAACAGCACATCGCCGAATGGGGAATCGGGTCGTGTGGCGTCCGGAAAAGCGTTCGCTTCACGGCTTCGCCACGCGCCGTTCACTCCGCATCAAGCCGCAGGTAAAACCGAATGCCGGGCCACGCCCTACCGTCACCTGCGTGCTCAAGCTCTCCGTCATCGTGCCGTTCTACAACGTGCGGCAATACGCCTCCGACACCCTGAGGAGTCTGCGCGCGAACGCGCGGGACGACTTCGAATTCATCCTCGTCGACGACTGCTCGACCGACGGGACACCGGACATTCTCGCGCGCGCGGAGCGTGAGCTGCCCGGCGCGGTGCTGGTCAGACACGAGCGCAACGGCGGTCTGGCGACCGCCCGCAACACCGGCATCGACCGGGCGCGCGGCGAGTACCTCACCTTCCTGGACGGCGACGACTGGCTGGCGCCCGGGTACTACGACCGGCTGGTCGCCGCCATCGAGGAGCTGGGCTGCGACTTCGTCCGCACCGACCACGTGCAGTGCACGGGGCGGGCGCGCACGGTGCACCGCGTGCCGCACGGCCGCAGGAACGTCCCGTTGCGCCCGCGCGACGCGATCCTGCCCGCCCACCGCACCACGTCCGTCGACTACCCCTACGCCTGGGCCGGCATCTACCACCGCCGGCTCGTCGACCGCGGTCTGCTGCACTTCACCGACGGACTGCGCACGGCCGAGGACCGGCCGTGGATCTGGAAGCTGCACCGGGAGGCGGAGTCGTTCGCCGTGACCGGGCTGCTCGGCGTCTTCTACCGGCGCGGGGTCGCCTCGTCGCTGACGCAGATCGGCGACGCCCGCCAGCTCGACTTCATCCGCGCCTTCGACCAGGTGCTCCGGGAGACCGCCGAGGATCCCGACGCGGACCGGCTGCTGCCCAAGGCCGTGCGCACGTACTGCGCCATCATCTCCCACCACCTGGGTTGCATCGAGAGGTTCGAGCCGCCCGTGGCCCGCAGGCTGAGGACGATGAGCGCCGCCGCGCTGCGGCGGATGCCGCAGGACGCGCTCGACGAGGTGCTCCGCTCGATGGACGCCGAGCGCGCCGGCCGGCTGCGCCGGCTGCGCCGCCGTCCGGTGCCCGCCGGGGAGGTGGCGGCGTGACCACGCAGATCTTCCTGGCGTCGACCCTCTACGGCACGGCCACCCTCGCCGCCGCCCTCGACACCGGCTGCTTCGCCCCCGCCGACCGGCGGATCCTGCTGGTGTCCAACAACGCGGCGACCCCCGAGACGACGCCCGCGGTCGACGAGATGCCCGGCTTCGAGCGGCTGCGGACGCGGTTCGACGACGTCGTGTCGTGGAACGAGACGATCTACCCCTTCCACCCCGGCGGCTGGTCGCCGCGGACCGAGGACGTCCCCCTGTGGGAGCGGCATCTGCGGCGGCTGTGGGAGCTCGGCGACGACGACGTCGCCCTCGCCGTGGAGTCGATCCAGGTGCACCCGGCGCTCGGCGTGACGCAGATCTTCACCGACGCGCCGGTCACCGTCTACGCGGACGGCCTGATGAGCTACGGCCCCACCCGCACCAAGCTCGACCCGCTGGTCGGCACGCGTGTGGAGCGGCTGCTCCACCTGGACCTGGTGCCGGGCCTCACCCCGCTGCTGCTGACCGAGTTCGACGTCGCGCCCGAGACCGTGCCGACCGCCGCGTTCACCAAGGTGCTCGCCGAACTGGCCGACACCGCGGACGCCCTGCCCGAGGTGGCCGAGCCCGCCCTGCTGCTGGGCCAGTACCTGTCCGCGCTGGACATCCTCTCCCCCGACGAGGAGGAGGACCTGCACGTGCGGATGTTGCGGGGGGCGGCCGGTCTCGGCCACGAGCGGGCCGTGTTCAAACCGCACCCCTCGGCTCCGGCCCGCTTCGCCCGCGCCCTGGAGCAGGAGGCCGAGCGGCTCGGCGTCGGCCTCACCGTCCTCGACACGCCCGTCCTCGCGGAGGTGCTGTACCAGCGCATGCGTCCGGCGCTGGTCGTCGGCTGCTTCTCCACGGGCCTGCTCACCGCGTCCACCCTCTACGGCCTGCCGGTCGCCCGCGTCGGCACGGACACGCTGCTGGACCGGCTCACCCCGTACGAGAACAGCAACCGCGTCCCCGTCACGATCGTCGACGCGCTGCTGCCCGAACCGTCCGACCGGGCGGCCGTCACCGAACGGCGCCGGGGCACGGACGTCGACACCCTCACGGCCCTCGTCCGCACCGTCGGGTACGCGATGCAGCCGAAGATCCTGCCCCGGCTGCGGCCGGAGGCCGAGGAGTACCTCAGGACGCGGCTGGACGCCCGCACCCGGCGGTACTTCAAGAGGAGGCGGCTGACCTCGCTGGGCCTGCCCGGCGGCATCCCGCAGCGGCTGGCGTTCCTGCCCCGCAACTCCGCGGCGCGCAGGGTGGTGCGGCGGGCGCGGGCGCTGCGGCGCTCCCTGAAGCGGTGACGCCGCCCCACCGCCGCTCCACCCTCGTCACCGCCCCCGGCGCCGTCCCCGGCGGCGACCGCGAACGGCCGAAGGAGTTGTGCACGTGACCGAGACGGCCGTCACGGCGTCCGCGCCGCACCCCGGCACCACCGCCGGGCCGCCCCCGGCCGCCCCCGCCCCGGCCCGCGCGCCGAACCGGCTGCGCGCCCTGGACGGGCTGCGCCTGGTGGCCGCGCTGATGGTGGCCCTCTACCACTACGGCGGGCGCGGCGGCGAGGTGAGCGAGGCGTGGGGCACCTCCCCCCGGCACCAGTTCCCCACGCTGCACACCCTCTTCTCCTACGGCTGCCTGGGCGTGCAGGTCTTCTTCGTGATCAGCGGGTTCGTGATCTGCATGAGCGGCTGGGGCCGGTCCCTGTCGTCGTTCTTCGCCTCCCGGGCGTCCCGGCTGCTGCCCGCCTACTGGGTGGCGGTGGCCCTGGTGACGGCGGTGTTCGCGCTGCCGGCGGTCGCCTACGACGCCGTGTCGCCGAGCGACGCGCTGGTGAACCTGACGATGCTTCAGCAGCCGCTGGGGGCCGACCGGGTGCTGGGGGTGTGCTGGACGCTGTGGGCGGAGGTCCGGTTCTACGCGCTGTTCGCGCTGTGCGTGGTGATGCCCGGGGCGAGCCGGCGGCGCGTCATCCTGTTCTGCGCCTGCTGGACCCTGGCGGCGGTGTTCGCGCAGGCCGCCGACGAACCGCTGCTCGACGTGGTCCTCATGCCCGAGTACGCGCCGTTCTTCGTCGGAGGCATCGGCCTGTACCTCGTCCACCGCGACCGGCGGGACGCCTGCGGCTGGGGCATCGCGGCGGTCGGCTTCCTGATCGGGCAGCACTACGCGGTGGACGCGTTGGGGAACGCGGCCGATCCGCACGCCTTCGCCCACCGCACCACGGCCGGCATCGTCCTCGTCGTCGCCTTCGGCTTCGCGGCGGTCGCGGTGATCGCGCTGGGCCTGGCGAGCCGGGCCGACTGGCGCTGGCTGACCGTGGCGGGCGCGCTGACGTACCCGTTCTACCTGGTCCACGAGCACCTCGGCTGGGTGGTGATCCACGCCCTGCACCGCGGGGCGGGCCTGGACTCGGTGACGACCTTCGCGCTGACCCTGGCCTCGATGCTGCTGCTGGCCTGGCTGCTGAACCGGTACGTCGAGAAGCCGCTGACCCCCCGTTTGCGGGCGGCCCTGTCACACGTCCGGTGAGTTCTTCGGACGATATGCGGCGTGGGGCCGGATCGGGACGCACCCGGCAGGCACCCTCCCGCCATGGCCACTGCACAAGCACCCGAGACGTACCCCGGTGAGCTGAGCGACGTCCCCGGCTGGTTCTGGCCGCTCGACCAGACGCTGTTCACGTGGTTCCTGGAACGGCAGGCGGCGCGGGGCCCGCGGGGCGACCTGCTGGAGCTGGGCGTCTACCTGGGCAAGAGCGCCATCCTGATGGGACGCCACCTCCGGGAGGGCGAGCGGTTCACGGTGTGCGACCTGTTCGGGAGCCGGGCTCCGGACCAGGCCAACCGCGCGGAGTCGGCGCGGTCGTACGCCTCGCTCACCCGCCGGGCCTTCGAGCGGAACTACCTCTCCTTCCACGACACGCTGCCCAGGATCGTCCACGCTCCGACCTCCGTGATCACCCAGGAGGTCGAGCCGGGCACCTGCCGGTTCGTCCACGTCGACGCCTCGCACCTGTACGAGCACGTCCGCGGTGACATCGCGGCCGCCCGCGAGCTGCTGCTGCCCGACGGCGTCGTCGCCCTGGACGACTTCCGCTCCGAGCACACCCCCGGCGTCTCCGTCGCCGCGTGGGAGGCGGTGCTCAACCGCGGCCTGCGCCCGATCTGCCTCTCCACCCAGAAGCTGTACGGCACCTGGGGGGACCCCGGGCCCCTCCAGGAGGAGCTGCTCGCCCTGCTGCGCCGGCGCGAGGACTGCTCGGTGAGCGTGCAGGAGGCCGCCGGGCACCGCCTGGTCCGGGTCCGCGCCAAGGGCATGCAGCCGCCGCCGTTCCCGCGCTCGCGGCATTGCGCGGCCCCCGTCCCGGCACCCCGGCCGAGCCCGGCGGCACGGCGTCCCGCCGGCACCGCCCGCGCCCGCCGCCTCGCCGTGGACCTGCTGCCGCCGCTCGTCACCCGGGCCGTCCGCCGCCACCGCGCCGGACGCGTCCGCCGCGCACCGGGCGCGCGGGCCGCTTCCTAGGCCCTGTCGTCGAACTCCCGTCATCGCCCGGAGGGCGGTCCCGTGGCGTCGGGTGCGTGCTCTCGGCGCGCGGACCGCTCCCGGGCGCCGCCCGCCGTGCGATGCGCCGGGGGTCGGCTTCGGATGGCGGGGCGGGCGGGGCGCAGGCGGGCCGTCCGGCAGGCGGGACGCGGGCGGGGCGCCGGGCCGGCGTCCCTCAGGCGATCCGGTACCGGGCCGCGATGCCCGCCATCAGCAGTTCCAGCCCCTCCTCGAAACGCCGGTCGTAATCCCCGAACATCTCCGCTCCCGCCGCGGCCGACAGCGGGAAGGCCGCCATCGTGCGGGCCCGTTCCTCCACGTCGTAGCCCTCGCGGCGTTCGCCGGGAAGGGGCTGGACCCCTTGCTCCTCGGTGACGAAGCCGAGCGTGTACAGATACGTCGTCGTGGTCGCGCCCACCGCCTGCGAGAGGGTGAACCCCGCGGCGGTGAGCAGGCCCAGGGTGTCCTCCAGTTGCTCGGCGTGCGCGATACCGGTGAAGCGCGAGCCGCTGAAGACCTTCGCGCCGTCCCGGTAGCCCAGCAGCGCCGTCCGCAGCCCCCGTCCGGTCTTCCGGAGCCGGTCCCGCCAGCCGTCGCCGGGATCGAGCGACGCCCCGGCGGCCATCCGGCGGTACATCTCGGTGGCCATCTCGTCGAGCAGCGCCTGCTTGTCCTTGAAGTGCCAGTACAGGGCGGGTGCCTTGACGTCCAGTTCCCTGGCGATGGTGCGCAGGGTCAGGCCGTCCAGCCCCACCTCGTTCAGCAGGTCCAGCGCCGTGTCCACGACCCGCCTGCGGTCGAGGGGCGCGCGTCGCTCCGTACTCACCCTTGACAGCTTAACGGCGTTAAGGCCAGGCTCGTCACCACAGCGCCCTTAACACCGTTAAGGAGATGGGCATGGAGACGGACGTACTCGTCGTCGGCGCGGGCCCCACCGGCCTGACCCTCGGCATCGACCTGGCCCGGCGGGGGGTGGACGCGCTGGTGGTGGAGCGCGGGGAGGGACTGTTCCCCGGCTCCCGGGGCAAGGGGCTCCAGCCGCGCACCCTGGAGCTCTTCGACGACCTCGGCGTCCTCGACGCGATCCGCGCGGCCGGCGGCAGCTACCCGGCCGCCATGATCTGGCGGAACGGCGAACGGGTCGGCGAGCACCGGATGTTCGACCCGGCCGAGCCGAGCGGGAGCGCGCCCTACGCCGAGCCGTGGATGGTGCCGCAGTGGCGCACGCAGGAGATCCTGCTGGCCCGGCTGGAGGAACTGGGCGGGAAGGTCGCCTTCGGGCGGCACGTGACCGGTCTGACGCCGCAGGCCGAGGGCGTGCGCGCCGAGTTCGCGGCCGGCGAGCCGGTCCACGCCCGCCACCTCGTCGCCGCCGACGGCGGCCGCTCGACCGTGCGCCGCGCCCTCGGCATCGGCATGGCCGGGGAGACGGTCGACCCCGATCCCCTGCTGGTGGCGGACGTCCGGCTCACCGGCCTGGACCGCGGCCACTGGCACATGTTCCCGCCGCAGGGCGCGACCGGCGGCTTCCTCTCGCTCTGCCCCCTGGCGGGGACGGAGGAGTTCCAGCTGGTCGCGCGGTTCCCGGCCGGGACGCGGGCGGACCTGAGCGCCGACGGCATACGGGAGCTGGTCGCCGCCCGCTCCCCGCTCTCCCCCGAGGACGTGACCGAGGTGCGCTGGGCGTCGGGGTTCCGCGCCCGGGCGGCCCTGGCGGACCGCTTCCGCGAGGGCCGGGTCTTCCTCGCCGGGGACGCGGCGCACGTGCACTCCCCGGCCGGCGGCCAGGGCCTCAACACCAGCGTGCAGGACGCCTGGAAGCTCGGCGCGGTGCTGCGGGACGGGGCCCCGGCCATGCTGCTGGACACCTACGAGGAGGAACGGCGCCCCGTCGCCGCGGACGTACTCGGGCTGTCCACGGGCGTCCACCGCGGCGAGGTCCGCCGCGGCGAGGCCACCCGCCAGCTCGGCGTGGGCTACCGGACGTCGTCCCTCAGCCGGGAGACCCGCCCGGACCCGGGCCCGGTACGGGCCGGCGACCGCGCGCCCGACGGCACGGTGGAGGGCGTACGCCTCTTCGACGCCTTCCGCGGGCCGCACTGGACGCTGCTGGCGCTGGGCGTCCCGGCACCCGGGGTGCCGGTGCGCGTGGTGCGCGGTCCCGCCCATGAGGCGTACGGCACCGGCCTGTTCCTGGTCCGTCCCGACGGGTACGTCGGCTGGGCGGGCGGGTCGGTGGCCGACGGCCTCGCGGACTACCTCGCCCTCGTGGGCCTTGCGTGACCGGGAGCGGCCCTCAGGCGCTCGCCAGGGACAGCTTCACCGCGAAGCCCAGGAACAGCGCGCCCGCCGCCGAGGTGGCCGTCGCCGACAGGCGCCTGCGGCGGCGGAAGGCGGCGGCCAGCCTGGTGCCGCTGAAGATCAGGGCGCTGAGGTAGAGGACGCTGGCGAGCTGGGCGAGGGCGCCCAGGACGACGAAGGAGAGCGCGGGGTGGGCGTAGGCCGGGTCGACGAACTGCACGAAGAAGGCGACGAAGAACAGGATCGCCTTGGGGTTGACGAGGCTGATGACCAGGGCGCGGCGGTAGGGGCGCTCGTCGGCGGCCGCACCGGCGGCCGGGGCGCCCTCCCCGGTGCTCCGGTCGTGCCGGGTGCGCCACATCCCCCAGGCCGCCCGCAGCATGCCCACCGCCAGCCAGGTCAGGTAGCCGGCTCCGGCGTACTTCACGATCCCGAACAGCAGCGCGTTGGCCTGGAGCAGGGAGGCGACACCGGCGGCCGACAGCGTCATCAGCACGGTGTCCCCGCACCAGACCCCGGCGGCGGCCCGGTACCCGGCGCGCACCCCGTGCCGGGCGGCGACGGAGAGGACGTACAGGGAGTTGGGGCCGGGGAGCAGGATGATCAGTACCAGGCCCGCGAGGTAGGTGGGGAGGTCGATGACGCCGAACATGGGAAGGAGTGTCGCACGCGGGCACGGCTCCGCACCCCTGTGTTCCGGCCGCCGGGACACCGGTGGCGGGCGCCGCGTCCGCGCCCGTCCCTCCGCGCGGCGCCCGGCCGGGTCAGAAGGCGTCCGACGGCACGTAGGTCCCCCACACCGCCCGCAGCGCGTTGCAGACCTCGCCCACCGTGGCCCGCGCCCGCAGCGCGTCCTTCATCGGGTACAGGACGTTGTCCTCCCCCTCGGCGGCCTTCCGCAGGGCGGACAGGGCCGTGTCCACGGCCTGCTGGTCGCGCTCCGCGCGCAACTTGGCCAGGCGCTCGGCCTGCTGGGCCTCGATGGCGGGGTCGACGCGCAGCGGCTCGTAGGGCTCCTCCTCGTCGAGCTGGAAGCGGTTGACGCCGACGACGACCCGCTCCCCGGCGTCGGTCTCCTGGGCGATGCGGTAGGCGCTGCGCTCGATCTCGTTCTTCTGGAAGCCGTGCTCGATGGCGCTGACCGCGCCGCCCAGGTCCTCGACCTTGCGCATCAGCTCCAGCGCCGCCGCCTCGACGTCGTCGGTCATCTTCTCGATGACGTACGACCCGGCGAAGGGATCGACCGTCGCGGTCACGTCCGTCTCGTAGGCCAGGACCTGCTGGGTGCGCAGGGCGAGCCGGGCGGACTTGTCGGTGGGCAGCGCGATGGCCTCGTCGAAGGAGTTGGTGTGCAGCGACTGGGTGCCGCCGAGGACGGCCGCCAGGCCCTGGACGGCGACCCGGACGAGGTTGACCTCCGGCTGCTGCGCCGTGAGCTGCACCCCGGCCGTCTGCGTGTGGAAGCGCAGCATCATCGACTTGGGGTTCTCGGCGCCGAACTCCTCGCGCATCACGCGCGCCCAGATCCGGCGCGCGGCGCGGAACTTGGCGACCTCCTCCAGGATGGTGGTGCGGGCGACGAAGAAGAAGGACAGGCGCGGGGCGAAGTCGTCGACGTCCATGCCGGCCGCGACCGCGGTGCGGACGTACTCGATGCCGTCGGCGAGGGTGAAGGCGATCTCCTGCGCGGGAGACGCCCCCGCCTCGGCCATGTGGTAGCCGGAGATCGAGATGGTGTTCCACTTCGGGATCTCGGCCCGGCAGTACTTGAAGATGTCCGCGATCAGCCGCAGCGACGGCTTGGGCGGGAAGATGTACGTGCCGCGCGCGATGTACTCCTTCAGCACGTCGTTCTGGATGGTGCCGGTGAGCTTGTCGGCGCTGACGCCCTGCTCCTCGGCGACCAGTTGGTACAGCAGGAGCAGCAGCGCGGCGGGGGCGTTGATCGTCATCGACGTGGAGACCTTGTCCAGCGGGATGCCGTCGAAGAGCACCCGCATGTCGTCGATGGAGTCGATGGCGACGCCCACCTTGCCGACCTCGCCGTGGGCGATCGGGGCGTCGGAGTCGTGGCCCATCTGGGTGGGCAGGTCGAAGGCGACCGACAGGCCCATCGTGCCGTTGGCGATGAGCTGCTTGTAGCGGGCGTTGGACTCCACCGCCGTGCCGAAACCGGCGTACTGGCGCATCGTCCAGGGCCGTCCGGTGTACATCGTCGGGTACACGCCGCGGGTGAAGGGGTACGACCCCGGCTCGCCCAGCTTCTCGGCCGGATCCCAGCCGGCCAGGGCGTCGGGTCCGTAGACCGGTTCGATGGGCAGTCCGGACTCCGACTCGCGCGCCATGGTTGTCGCCTCCCGCTGAGCAATCGATCGAGCTACTCGCCACTTGCTGCCTGCCGGCCGGTCACCCACCGGTTACTCGTCAGTACGCACCGGCTCCTCGTCGGACTGTATCGACGCTTCGCACACCGGGTGGAGAGGCGCACGCTGGGACCTTGCTCACAGCATGCGCCTCGCTCCCGGCCACCGCCATGCCGTGCCGTTCGCGACCCGTCATCGGTGGGGAACATCCCAGGGGACGTCGTACCGAACGGGTCGCCGAGAGGCCGGGGGGCGGGATGCGGGGAACGGGAAGCGGCAGGGGAACGGGAGCGGGGAGGATGGTGGCCGCGGTGGCGGTCCTGGTGACGGTCTGCGGCTGCGCGGTCCAGGCCGGGGACGTGGACGGGCGGGGGCGCCCACCGGTGCGCATCGACCTCACCGGTGCCCCGCCGCCGGGGCCGCGGCAGTCACCGCACCCGCCCCGGCCGCCGCAGCCGGCGCAGCCGCAGCGGTCGCAGCCGTCGCGGACGGACCCGCCGTCCGACGACCGCGGGCCGGTCCCCCCGCCCGTCCGCGCCGCGGGCCCCGTGCTGTGGTCCCGGGGCGACAGCGGGCGGGACGTCCGCGAACTCCAGGCGCGACTGCGGCAGGCCGAGTGGCTGTTCGACGGGCCGACCGGGACGTACGACGACCTCACCGAGCGGGCGGTGCGCGGGTTCCAGGTCAAGCGCGGACTGCCCCCGACCGGGAGGACCGACACCGTCACCTGGCAGCGGTTGGTGGACATGACGCGCGAACCGGGCCGGTGGGAGCTGTACCTGATGGGCGGACAGCCGGCCGGCGCGCCCGACGCGCGCTGCCTGACCGGCCGGGTGCTGTGCATCAGCAAGTCCAGCCGCACGCTGCGCTGGATGATCGACGGCCGGACGGTCATGACGCTGCCGGTCCGCTTCGGCACGCGGTCCACGCCGACCCGGGAGGGTGTCTTCCAGGTCTACTGGAAGTCCCGGAACCACTGGTCGACGCTGTACGACTCACCGATGCCGTACGCGATGTTCTTCAGCGGCGGCCAGGCCGTGCACTACTCGGCCGACTTCGCGGCCCGGGGCTACGCCGGCGGCTCGCACGGCTGCGTCAACGTCCGGGACGAGGCGGCGATCGCGGAGCTGTACCGGCAGGTGGCAAACGGCGACAAGGTCGTCGTGTACCGGTGAGCCGCGGGGCGAGAGGGGCGCGGGCGGGACCGGGGGAACGTGTCCCGCCCGCGCCGGGCGCACGAGCCGCGGGTACGGGGGGAACCCCGGCTCGGTGCGACAGCCGATGACCAGTCGGCTCACCCAGTACTGCGTCACGGCGGCCAAAAGTGTCACACCCCGCGGCGAAAAATTTTCGCGGAACAGGAAACCGCTGGTCACAGAGGTTTCCCGGGGCTGCGGCGGAGGCGCTACGCCGTCCGCCCCGGCGGGGCGGCCACGGGAACCGCCGGCGCGAGGGTGGCGGCGCCGGGGCGGACGGCGTGCTCGCCGTACCGGGCCGGGGACTTGCCCCGGCCGACGCCCTCGCCGCCGTGCTCGCCGGGGGTGCCGCTCCCGCCGCCGGACGCGCCGCCGCTGTTCTGTTCGCCCGCGCGGCCCGGGTCGCTCTTCGGGTCCGCGCGGTCCTCGCCCTTCCCCCCGCCGGCGCCCCCGGCCCGGCCGTCGGCGACGCCCAGGACGTCCGCGCAGTACGACGGCACCCGCGCGGGGCCGCCGGCCGCGTTCTCCAGCGCCCGCCGGCGGTCCGCGCCCAGGGCCTTGCCGGCGCGCAGGTCGCGGCAGACCGAGGCGAGGTCCTCGCGCTGCGGGCCGCCGGCGCGGCCCAGCCCGCCGCCGGAACCGGAGCCGGGCACCGCGCCGGTCTCCCCGCTCCTCCCCTCGCCCTCGTCCTGCTCGCGGTCCCGGTCCTCGGCCCCGTTCCCGTCCTTCTCCCGGTCCCCCTGCCCCCCTTGGTCCCCTCGGTCCCCTTGGCTCCCTTGGTCCCCCTGGTCCCCCTCGCCTTCCTCGCCCCCCTCGTCCGCGCCCTCCCGCGCGGCGCCCAGGCCGGCCGGGCCGGTCGGGGTGCCGCCGGGCCGGGGCCCGACCCGGGGCGTGCCGTCGGGGGAGGGCGGCGCCGGCGGCCGGCCGGGGGTCGTGGCGGCCGAGACGGAGGCGCCGGGGTCCTCCGTGCCGCCGAACGGCGTCGGCAGCGCTCCGGTCCCGGCCGCCACCGCCACCCCGCCGACCATGCCGGCGGACAACACGGCGGCGAGCGCCAGGCGCAGCGGGCGCGGCCGGCGGAAGGCGCGGGCACGGTCGCCGCGACCGCCGGCGCCGGAGGCGGCCCGTCCGGCGCGTGCCGTGCGGAAGGCGGCCAGCGCGGCCGCCTCCCCGGGGAGTTCCCCGCCGGCCGGAGCGGAGGGCGCGGCCAGGGCGCGGAGCGCGCCGGCGAGCCGCCCGGCCCGCTCCCGGGCGGTGGGGTCGGCCAGGTCGAGCGGCTCTCCGCGCAGCAAGAGCTCCGCCGTTTCGCGGTCCAGCCACTTGTCCTGCTCGTCGGCCATCACATGTCCTTCTGCGTCCGCGCAGACGTATGCGTCACCATCGCGGACGTCACCGTAGGGCCCAGCGGTTCTCGTGGAGCGGGCAGGGCACCGGGGACACCGCCCGATTCCGGATCGCCGCGGAGCAGTTCGGCCAGGCGCTTCAGCCCGCGGTGCGCCGCCGTGCGGACGGCGCCGGGCCGCTTGCCCAGCGTCTCGGCGGCGGCCTTGGCGTCGAGGCCCACGACCACGCGCAGGACGACGGCCTCCGCCTGGTCCTGCGGCAGCCGGGCGATGAGGGAGAGGGTGCTGTCGGTGGCGAGGGCCTCGATGGCCTCGTCGGCGGTGTCGGACTCGGCGGGCCTGCCGGTCAGTTCGGTCTCGTCACCGGCGATGGCGGGCCGGCGCCCGCGCATGCGCAGGTGGTCGAGCGCGCGGTTGCGGGCGATACGGGCGGCCCAGCCGCGGAACCGGTCCGCGTCCCCGCTGAAGCGTTCCAGGTCACGGGCGATCTGCAGCCATGCCTCGGATGCCACGTCCTCGGCGTCCGAATCGCCGACCAGTGTGCGTATGTAGCCGAGCAGCCGCGGGTGCACCGCGCGGTACACGGTCCGGAACGCGCCCTCGTCCCCGTCCTGTGCCGCACGCACCGCGGCGGTCAGCTCCGCGTCGTCCCCCAGCACCGCGCGCGCCTCTCCTTGCGCCTGGTCCGGCGCCGCTCTCGCGGACCGGGTTCTCGCCGTCGTGGTTCCTCACATGGTGGTTGCGGTGGTCCACCGCAGGTATGGCGCGGGGGCCGAGCCCTCCGCGGTCCGGCGCGAAAGGCACGTTACGTCTTGAAACCGCTGCTCGTCCATGTCCGGACGAGATGCCGTACAAGATGCAACTAAGCCGTGACGCGGCCGATGCGGCGCGGGTGTGACACAAACCGCGATCCCGGCGCTGAAGGAAGTACGGGTCGCCGCGCGGCCCGTACCGCGTGACGGCCGGGGCCTCTCCTGTGGGGGGTGGCGGCCCCGGTCGTCGCGTCGGCGGCAGCGCGTCCGCCGGACACGCGGGCGCTCCCCGCGCTCCCTCCGACGGTCCGTCACCTTCCTTTGCCGCGGCCCGCCTCGGACCCGTTGCCGGCCGCTCCCCCGTCCGCGTTCGCCGGGCCGCCGCCCGGGTCACCGGAGTCGGCCGGGTTGCCCGGACCGGCCGAAGCGCCGGAACGGCCGGGGCCGCCGGCCGCACCGGTACCACCGGCGCCACCGGTGGCGCCACGATTCGTTCCGCCCGGTCCGTTCCCCTCCACCGGCCTCCCCGTCGGCCGGTCGTCCCGCCGGCCGTCCCGCCGGTCGTCCCGCCCGTCCCCCTCCTGGGCCCCCCGCCCGGCTTCCAGCCGGGCGCAGTACGCGTCGACCCGCCGCTCGCCGCCCGCCGCCGCCAGGAGCCGCCGCCGGGCCGCGGCGTCCCGTTCCATGTCCCGGCCCCCCATCCGCTCGTGGGCGCGGCAGTCGGCCGCCGCGTCCCCGCCGGCCGACCGGTTCCCCGGCCCGGTGAGGACGCCGGGGGACGTCGGGGCGGGCCGGGGGGCCGGCCCGCCCGCCGGAGCCGTCGCGGCGGGCGGGCGGCTCCGCTCGCCGCGGGGGCCGTCCGCGGCCGGGCCGCCGCCGATCGCGGCGTAGGCGGCGCCGCCCAGGACGAGGCCGGCCAGGAGCACGGACAGGGCGGCCTTGAGCGGGCGCCCGGCGCGCCGCCGCGCCCGGGGCCGCCAGTCGTCGCGGCGCCGGGTGCGTGCCGCCCGGTGCGCGCCGGCGTCCCGCGCGGTCCTGAAGGCGGCCACGGCCCGCCGCTCGCCCTCGGCGCCGGCGCCGCCCGCCCGCAGGGCGGCGGAGAGCAGCGCCTCGACGGGGCCCGGCGCGCCGTCGTCCGGTCCGTCCGGCCCAGGGGGCCCGGTCCGCTTCCCCGGCACCGCGGCGCTTGCCGGAGCCCGGCCGGGGCGCGCTCGCCGGGGGGCGGTGGCCCCGTCGTCGCACCGCTGGTCACCCATCTCCGCTTCCGTCCCCGCTCGGTCCGCCGGCGCCTCGCCGCCGGTCACGTCGACTCCCCCAGCGTCCGCGGACCCTCTTCCGTCACACCGTCGGCACCCAGTTGCCGGGCCAGGCGCTTCAGGCCCCGGTGGGCGGCGGTCCGCACCGCGCCCGGCCGCTTGCCCAGGACGCGGGCGGCGGCGGGGCCGTCGAGGCCGACGACGACCCGCAGCAGCACCGCCTCCGCCTGGTCGCGCGGCAGCCCGCGGACCAGCCGGAGGGCGGCCTCGGTCGACAGGGACTCCAGCGCCTGGTCGTGGGTGCTGTGCGGGGCGGGCAGGTCCAGGACGCCCTGCTCCAGCACGGCCGGCCGGGGCCGCGCCCGCTGCCGGCGCAGGTGGTCCAGCGCCCGGTGCCGGGCGATGGTCGCCGTCCAGCCGCGGAAACCGGCCCCGTCGCCCTTGAAGCGCCCCAGGTCGCGGGCTATCTCCAGCCACGTCTCGGACGCCACGTCCTCGGCGTCGTCCCCGACGAGCCCGCGCAGATAGCCGAGCAGGCCGGGCTGCACGAGCCGGTAGGCGACCGCGAAGGCTGCCTCGTCACCTTCCTGGGCCCGCGCGACGGCCGCGCCCAGTTCCCCGTCGTACGCCTGTACGCGCCGGGGTTCCCCTCGCTGGCCCAAGAACCTTCCTCGTCCGTACCGAGTCCGCGGCGGGCTCCGGTGAGCCCGCGCCGCGCGTGCGGCACGAGCCGGTCGTGCCCACGTCCCCACGGTGATCAGCGCCGGGCCCGGCGGAAGTGTCACTGCCCGCCGCGGACCCGCCGGTGGACCGGCGCGCACGGCGCCGGCCGCGGCACCGGGCCGGCCGGCCCGTTCCCCCGCCTCCCGGCACCTTTCAGTGCTCCCGCTCCCCTTCCGCCGTCCCCGTCATCGCCTCCCGGCACAGCAGCCGCAGCGATCCGTCGCCGGTGTAACAGCGCCTGGCCTCCTCGATCGGGTCCCACAGGCGGCCGTCCGGGGTGCGGACCCAGTGGTCGCCGCCGGTCGCCCACCACTCGGCGCCCGTCTGGCGCACGATCACCTCACCGGCGTAGGCGCCCAGTCCGCGCAGCACGGTCCGCACCGCTTTGTACGGCGGTCCCTCGTCCCGTATGCCGTCGATCATCCGGTCCACGCGCCACAGGCTCTGCGCCGAGTAGTCGAGGCGCAGGCGGGCGCCCTCGCGCAGGGCGGTCACCGCGTCCGCCGCCCAGCGCACCGGCTTGGACGCGGCCGAGGGCCTGGCCTCCTGCCGTGCCGTCGCCGTCGTCGTGCTGGTCATGGTCGTCACAGTCGTCACACACGCAAGAGCGCAGGCCCGCGCCGATTCGTCACGGCGATCACCACGGGTGCCGCGGACCGGCGCAGGATCACCGCACCTTCGCCACCTCCGCGCAACCCCCGCCCCAGGACGCTCACAGATCCCCCGGACCGCCGTGCGGCCGGGCAGGCCGTCAGAGGTGCCCGCGCTCCCGGCGCGACACCACCGCGCGCAGTACCCGGCGGCCCTCCGCCGAGACCTCCAGCACCTGGCGCAGACCGGCCGCGCCGTGGCCGGCGAGCAGTTCCAGGACCGTGACCTGGCGGCGCACCTCGGCGGCGACCAGCGGAGACATGTCCTCCGGGTGGTCCTGGCGGCAGCCGTCGACGCCGGCGGCCCCGGCGTCGTGACCGTCCTGCGCCGGATCGAGCAGCCGGTGCACGCGGAGCGAGGCGACCGAACAGGCGTCGGCCCACACCCGCATCCCGGCGGCGGAGCGGTCGGCCGGAGCGGCGGCCAGCATCCGGTGGACGAGCAGCGCGGCCTCGTCCTCGGCGGTGGTGCCCGCGGCCCGCCCGGGGCCGGGGAACGCGCCGCGCAGCCGTTCCAGCCGCTCCGCCCAGTCGCCGCCGGCGCCGGCCCCGTCGTCGGCGAGGGCCCCCCACAGCGGGCGCAGGATCTCGTCGTCGTCGCCGAGCAGGGGGGCGCACCGGTCCAGGCAGGCCAGCCCGCTCGCGGCCAGTCCCCGCTCGTCGGCCCGTGCGATCAGTTCCACCAGGCTCATGCAGCCTCCTCGTTCGTACCCCTGGATCCCGCCCGCCGATACGGAACCGGCACTTTCCCTTACTGCGTGCGACCGTCCGGGAGTGTCACAGCGGTACGACGCCGAGCCGGTCGAGGAATCGGAAGAAGAGGTTCTCCGCCCGGGGGTCCGGGTCGGCGGTCAGGACGGCGAGCAGGTCGTCGGCGTTCGCGGCGCGCCCGGCCTCGGCGGCCCAGGCGACGGCGCGCCCGGCGGCGTCGCGCGGCTCCAGGAAGTAGTCCTCCAGGGTGAGCCCCTCGCCCCCGGCGCCGAGGTACCCGGCCATCGCGGCCCGCGCCAGGCAGGTGGTCCACGCCCCGCTCAGCGGCGCCGACGCCTCCAGGACCACGCAGGCGCTGTCCATGACGTACCCGAAGAGCGCGGGCGCGCCGGTCCGCGCGGCCAGGTCGTTCATGCTCCCGATGTCGCCGTCCCCGCTCGGGTACTCCCACACCTGCCAGCCGTCCGGCGCCGAGGTGCGCAGGGTCATCTCCTGCGCGTCCGGCAGCGCGCCCAGCCCCGCCAGCGGCCGCTCGGCGCGGCCGACGACGAAATACCCCCAGTAGCCCATGCCCGGTCCCTCCGGCGTGTCGGTTCCGCTCACCGGAAGACCACCACAGCCCCGCGGGGGTTCGCAGCCGGATCGGGCGATCCGCGCCGGGAGCGGTGGCCCGCTCCCGGCCCCGGGGTCAGCCCAGCCGGTCCGCCAGCGCCTTGAACTCCGTCCAGGACAGCTCCGGCTCGCCCGGGTCCCACAGCTTCTGGACGGTGGCCGCGAGCGGCAGCCGGATCCCGGCCGCGACCTGCTCCTGCGTCTGGGAGTTCGCCAGGTCGCACCAGACGGCGAAGCTGCCGCCGAGGATCTGGTCGTCGTAGGCGGCCGGGACCGCCTCGGTGCCGCGCAGGACGCGCGGCGTCCACTGCTCGTAGATGCGTTCGCCGGTCGGGTAGACGAAGGTCTGCGGCTGCCCGAGCACGTAGTACAGGAACTCGTCGTTGTAATTGAGCACCTTGCGGCCGGCCCGGAGGTACTCCAGCGGCTGCCGGGCGCCGATCTCCTTGCCGGTCCAGTAGGCGACCTCCAGGTCGCCCGAGGCCGGCACGGAGGCGCTGCGGAAGAAGCCGTCGTTCCAGGCGCGCGGGGCGCGGTCGTGGGCGCGGACGGTGGCGGTGCGGTCGTTGAGCCAGCCGGTGGCCAGGTCGGCGACGTTGGCGCCGGAGCCGTACCGCTCCCGCGCGGCGGCGGCCAGCTGCGGGAAGGACGCCTGCGGGTCCGACACGGTCAGCGCCTGGTACTCGTCGGCGCCCAGGTGCCACCGGTCGCCGGGGAAGAGATCGGCGTACTCGTTCAGCAGGTCGTCGACGATGCCGGCGGCCTCCTTCTTCGAGATGTCCACCGCGCCGCGGACCGCCGTGCCCTGCGCGTTGCGCAGTTGCAGATCGGGGTGGGCGGCGAGGACGGCGCCGAGGTGGCCGGGCGAGTCGATCTCGGGGACGACGGTGATGTGCCGGCTCGCGGCGAGGTCGACGATCTCCTTGACCTCCGCCTTGGTCAGGTGGTCCTCCGACACGATCTCCGGGTGCGTGTCGGACTCGATGCGGAAGGCCTGGTCGTCGGAGAAGTGCAGCCCGAGCTCGTTGAACTTCAGGTCGCCGATCTCACGGATCCGGTCCTCGATCCAGTCGGCCGAGAAGTGCTTGCGCGCGATGTCCAGCATGAGGCCGCGCCGGGGCTTGTCCGGCTGGTCGCGCACGACGCCCTCCGGGGCGCTGCCGCCGCCGCGCACCGCCTGCTTCAGGGTGCGGGTGCCGTAGAAGACGCCCGCCTCGGCCGGGCCGCTGACGGTGACCCGCCCGCCGCGCACGGTCAGGGTGTACGACTCCGGGTTCGCGCCCTTGCCGTCGTTCAGTTCCAGCCGCAGGTCCCCGGCGCGCTCGTCGTCCTTCCGCCCCGCGTACGTCAGCCCCAGCTCACCGGCTATCAGCCGGCCCTCGTCGGCGAGGGCCGCGTCGTTCACCACCACGCGGTGGCCGCGTGCGGGACGCCAGCCGGGACCGCGCTCCGGGGTGTGGTCGCGGACGGCGGGGATCGTGCGGGGCGCGCTGGACAGGGGGTAGGAGCGCGTGGGGCCGGGCGAGGCGTCCGTGGGCGCGGCGGCGGTGCCCGGCGGACCGCCGTCACCGCCGCCGGAGGCCCACAGGCCCACTCCCACGCCGAATGCGGCGATCGCCGCCCCGGCTATGGCCACCCGCTGCTTCACCCTGCGCGCCGAGGTGCGGCGCCTGTGCTGACTCACGGCGCCCACCGTAGGACCCCGATCGTCCACCTCGCGTCCTCAAACTCTCCCGTACGGGTGATTTCGAGGTATCCGCCGGACAGTTCGTGACCACTATCGATAACGTGATGACACATCTCTCACAGGACCCCCTGCCGACATCCACGTGACGCCCACAAGGACCCACGCTGCCTGTGCACCGTCTTCCCGACCTTCCCCTCCCCGGCCGAGTCGCCCTCTCGGTCCCGGAGCAAACACGCGGCACACCGGCCACACCGTCCCCGCTGGCGCGCTTCAACGACGCTTCCGCCGAGGACGCGGTCCACACCCTCCTCCCCTGCCTGCGCCACCCCCACTGGGCACACCGCGTCGCCGCCCACCGCCCCTACCCCGACCTGGCCGCCCTGCTGGCGGCGGCGGACGAGGCGACGTACGACCTGACCCCCGAGGCCCTCGCGGCGGCCCTGGCCGCGGAGTCGCTGCCGGCGCTGCCGGCGGGAGCGTACTCCGCCGCCCACACGGCGCTGAGCGCGGCCGGCGCGGCGTACGAGAGCCGCTTCGGGCACGTGTTCGTCATCTGCCTGGACGGCCTGCCGGGGCACGAGGTCCTGGACCACGTCCTGGCGGGCATCCGGTCACGATTGGCCAACGATCCGGAGGAGGAGCGGCTCGTCGCGGCCGACGAACTCCGGCGCCTGGCCAGGGCCAGACTGGCCGGCGCCCTCGGGGGCCCGGGGCACCGTCCGCCCGGCCGCTGACGCCTCGCACCCGGCATAAGCGGCAAATCCCCATTTCACCGGCGCGTCCGCGCTCCTTTGAGTGCAAGTTTGATCACACCGGCAGACCCCCCGTAAGCACCACAGGCAACCGTCGCTACGATGCTGGGGGCCGGTGGACCGTACCCGGCCGGGCCCGACCGACAGAGAAGCCGGCGCGGCCCCAATCCCCGCTCCCGGAGGAAACTTCCGTGCCGGCTGGAACGCTGTACCGCGGCCGGGAAGGAATGTGGTCCTGGGTGGCTCATCGAGTCACCGGCGTCCTCATTTTCTTCTTCCTGTTCGTCCACGTGCTGGACACCGCACTCGTCCGTGTGTCCCCCGAGGCTTACGACAAGGTCGTGGCCACGTACAAGACGCCCATCGTCGCGCTGCTGGAGTACGGCCTCGTCGCCGCCATCCTCTTCCACGCGCTCAACGGTCTGCGCGTCATCGCCGTCGACTTCTGGATCAAGGGGGCCCGGTACCAGAAGCAGATGCTCTGGGCCGTCGTCGCCCTGTGGGTCGTGCTGATGCTCGGGGCGGTCTACCCCGTCCTCGGCCACGCCGCTCGTGAACTGTTCGGGAGCTGACGCCCATGTCCACCACTGAAACCGCCGCGTCCGGGGTCGGCCCCGTCGAGGGCGCCCCCTACAACGTCGACAACCCGGCGCCGCTGATCGAGGCCCCGCGCAAGCGCACCAAGAAGACCCCGAAGTCCACCCGCGGCAACTTCGAGATGGCCGCCTGGCTCTTCATGCGCCTGTCCGGTGTCGTGCTGGTGGTCCTCGTCATCGGCCACCTGCTCATCCAGCTCGTGCTGGACGGCGGCGTCTCCAAGATCGGCTTCGCCTTCGTGGCCGGCCGCTGGGCCTCCCCGTTCTGGCAGGTCTGGGACCTGCTGATGCTGTGGCTGGCGATGCTGCACGGCGCCAACGGCCTGCGCACGGTCATCAACGACTACGCGGAGCGCCCGAACACGCGCCTGTGGCTGAAGGCCCTCCTGTACACCGCCACGGTGTTCACCATCCTGCTGGGCACGCTGGTGATCTTCACCTTCGACCCGAACATCCGCTAGGCACGGGGCTGCGAGAATCATGAAGATCCACAAGTACGACACCGTCATCGTCGGCGCCGGTGGCGCCGGTATGCGCGCCGCCATCGAGTCGACCAAGCGCAGCCGCACGGCCGTCCTGACGAAGCTCTACCCCACCCGCTCCCACACGGGCGCCGCGCAGGGCGGCATGGCCGCCGCGCTGGCCAACGTGGAGGAGGACAACTGGGAGTGGCACACCTTCGACACGGTCAAGGGCGGTGACTACCTGGTCGACCAGGACGCCGCCGAGATCCTGGCGAAGGAGGCCATCGACTCCGTTCTCGACCTGGAGAAGATGGGCCTGCCGTTCAACCGGACCCCGAACGGCACGATCGACCAGCGCCGCTTCGGCGGCCACAGCCGCAACCACGGCGAGGCCCCGGTCCGCCGCTCCTGCTACGCGGCCGACCGCACCGGCCACATGATCCTCCAGACGCTGTACCAGAACTGCGTCAAGGAGGGCGTGGAGTTCTTCAACGAGTTCTACGTCCTGGACCAGCTGATCACCGAGGTCGACGGCGTCAAGCGCTCGGCCGGTGTCGTGGCCTACGAGCTGGCCACCGGCGAGATCCACGTCTTCCAGGCGAAGTCCGTGATCTACGCCTCCGGCGGCTGCGGCAAGTTCTTCAAGGTCACCTCCAACGCGCACACCCTCACCGGTGACGGCCAGGCGGCCGTCTACCGCCGGGGCATCCCGCTGGAGGACATGGAGTTCTTCCAGTTCCACCCGACCGGCATCTGGCGCATGGGCATCCTGCTCACCGAGGGCGCCCGCGGCGAGGGCGGCATCCTGCGCAACAAGGACGGCGAGCGCTTCATGGAGAAGTACGCGCCCGTCATGAAGGACCTCGCCTCCCGCGACGTCGTCTCCCGCTCCATCTACACGGAGATCCGCGAGGGCCGCGGCTGCGGTCCCGAGGGCGACCACGTCTACCTGGACCTGACCCACCTGCCGCCGGAGCAGCTGGACGCCAAGCTCCCGGACATCACCGAGTTCGCGCGCACCTACCTCGGCATCGAGCCGTACACGGACCCGATCCCGATCCAGCCGACCGCGCACTACGCCATGGGCGGCATCCCGACCAACGTCATGGGCGAGGTCCTGGCGGACAACACCACCGTCGTCCCCGGCCTGTACGCGGCCGGCGAGGTCGCCTGCGTCTCGGTCCACGGCGCCAACCGCCTGGGCACGAACTCGCTGCTGGACATCAACGTCTTCGGCAAGCGGGCCGGCATCGCGGCGGCGGAGTACGCCCAGAAGGCGGACTTCGTCGAGCTGCCGGAGGACCCCGAGTCCTTCGTCGTCGGCCAGATCGAGCGGCTGCGGTCCTCCACCGGCAACGAGCGGGTGGCCGAGCTGCGGCGCGAGCTGCAGGAGACCATGGACGCCAACGTCATGGTCTTCCGCACCGAGCAGACGATCAAGACGGCCGTCGAGAAGATCGCCGAGCTGCGGGAGCGCTACAAGAACGTGGCGATCCAGGACAAGGGCAAGCGGTACAACACCGACCTGCTGGAGGCCATCGAGCTGGGCAACCTGCTGGACCTGGCCGAGGTCATGGCCGTCTCGGCGCTGGCCCGCAAGGAGTCCCGCGGCGGTCACTACCGCGAGGACTACCCCAACCGCGACGACGTCAACTTCATGCGCCACACCATGGCGTACCGCGAGGTCGGCGCCGACGGCTCCGAGACCGTCCGTCTGGACTACAAGCCGGTCGTCCAGACCCGCTACCAGCCGATGGAGCGTAAGTACTGATGGCTACCCCTGTTCTGGACAAGGCGGACTCGGCGGGCAAGCCCGAAGCCGGCTTCGCCGACTCCCCCTACATCACCGTCACCTTCCGCGTCCGCCGGTTCAACCCGGAGGTCTCGGCGGAGGCGACCTGGGAAGACTTCCAGCTGGAGATCGACCCCAAGGAGCGCGTCCTCGACGGCCTCCACAAGATCAAGTGGGACCTGGACGGCTCGCTCACCTTCCGCCGCTCCTGCGCCCACGGCATCTGCGGCTCGGACGCCATGCGGATCAACGGCAAGAACCGCCTGGCCTGCAAGACGCTGATCAAGGACATCAACCCCGAGAAGCCGATCACGGTCGAGCCCATCAAGGGCCTGACGGTCCTGAAGGACCTCGTGGTCGACATGGAGCCGTTCTTCCAGGCGTACCGGGACGTGATGCCCTTCCTGATCACGAAGGACACCAACGAGCCGACCCGCGAGCGGCTCCAGTCCGCCGAGGACCGCGAGCGCTTCGACGACACCACGAAGTGCATCCTGTGCGCGGCCTGCACCACGTCCTGCCCGGTCTTCTGGAACGACGGCCAGTACTTCGGCCCGGCCGCCATCGTCAACGCGCACCGCTTCATCTTCGACTCGCGTGACGAGGCCGGCGAGCAGCGCCTGGAGATCCTCAACGACCGCGACGGCGTCTGGCGCTGCCGCACGACCTTCAACTGCACGGACGCCTGCCCGCGCGGCATCGAGGTCACCAAGGCGATCGCGGAGGTGAAGCGGGCGCTGATCACGCGTCGTTACTGACGTCCGCCGCCCGCGTCGTCGAGGGCCCCGCTTCGGGAGGTTTCCCGCGAGCGGGGCCCTTCGGCGTACACCCCGCCATCGGGTGGACGCCGCCGGGGTCCTTGCGGCCGGACGGCGGAAGCGGGCGGCCGACCGGGGCCGGCAATCACCGGTTCCGGTCGGCACCCCACCTACCCTGACGGCATGTCAGATGACGAGTCGTACGAACTGCTCGGTTTCGACAACGTACTGCTGCCCGTCGGGGACCTCGCCCAGGCCGTGGCGTTCTACGAGCGCGCCGGGTTCCCGGTGGCCTTCCGGCTGGACGAGGCCGGGATCGCCCTGCTGAAGGTGGGCGGCGAGACGCCCGGCCTGCTGCTGCGGGCCGAGGAGGAGTTCGGCCGGCGGCCCCCGCCGTGGCCCTCCCCCCGCGTCTGGCTGGAGGTGCCCGACGCCCGCACCGCCGCCGACGCCCTGCGCGACGCGGGCATCCCCCCGCTCGACGAGCCGTTCCGCGGCGCCACCGGCTGGACCGTGGAGTTCGCCGATCCCTGGGGGAACGTCATCGGCCTCACGGACTACAGCAAGCGGCCGGAGCTGGGCCGGCGACCGTGATCCGCACCTGACCGCCCCCGCGTCGGGCGTGCTCGGGAGCGGGTCCGCACCCGTCCCCGTCGGCGTTGTGGGCGCGCCGGAGAGGGGGCGGGCGCGGGCCGCACCGCCATCGCCCGCGCCAACCGCCCCCGGTCGGCGTCGCGCCGGCCCCGGGCGGTCCGCGCGGCGCCGGGCTGTGGCGGCGGCGTCCGCGCCACTGGCTAGGCTCTCCTCCCGTGCCCCCGAAGAACGACCGCCCCGCCGCCGGCGCCACCCCCAGCAAGTCCGAGCAGACCCGCGCGCTCATCCTGGAGACGGCCATGCGGCTGTTCCAGGAGCGCGGCTACGACCGGACGACCATGCGGGCCATCGCCCAGGAGGCCGGGGTCTCCGTCGGCAACGCCTACTACTACTTCGCGGGCAAGGAGCACCTGATCCAGGGCTTCTACGACCGGATCGCCGCCGAGCACCAGGTGGCGGTCCGGAAGGTCCTGGACCGGGAGACCGACCTGGAGGCCCGGCTCGCCGGCGTGCTGAAGGCGTGGCTGGACATCGCCGCGCCCTACCACGAGTTCGCGGTGCAGTTCTTCAAGAACGCCGCCGACCCGGACAGCCCGCTCAGCCCGTTCTCCCCGGAGTCGGAGCACGCGCGCGAGGAGGCGATCGGCGTCCACCGGGAGGTGCTGGCGGGCGCGAGGACCAAGGTTCCCGAGGAGCTGCGGGACGTCCTGCCCGAGTTGATGTGGCTGGCCCAGATGGGACTCGTCCTGTACTGGATCTTCGACCGGACCCGGGGCCGCGCGCGCAGTCACCGGCTCGCCGAGCGCGGCGCCCGCCTGGCCGCGCGGGGTGTGGGACTGGCCCGCTTCCGGGTACTGCGCCCGCTCGTGCGGGAGGTGCACGAGCTGTTCACGGACTTCCTGCCGGGGCTGACGAAGGCGCTGCCGGACCCGGCGGTGAAGCGCCCGGCCCCCGAGGAGGAACCGGAACGCCCCGCCGCCGGCCCCTCAGGCCTGGCGTGACGCCAGTTCGATCACCGTGATGTCGGACGGGGCCCCCACGCGCGTGGGCGGGCCCCAGGCGCCCGCGCCGCGGCTGACGTACAGCTGGGTGTCGCCGTAGCGCTCCAGGCCCGCCAGGGTCGGGTTGGCGGCGCCCGCGATCAGGTTGCCGGGCCAGAGCTGGCCGCCGTGGGTGTGGCCGGAGAGCTGGAGGTCGACACCGTGTTCGACGGCCTCGTGGATCTGCACCGGCTGGTGGGCGAGGAGCACGCACGCGCGGGAGCGGTCCCGGTCGCCGAGGGCGCGGACGTAGTCGGGGCCCTGGCCCTCCTCCTCGCCCGACACGTCGTTGACGCCCGCGAGGTCGAAGTGGGGCAGCTCCGTGCGGGCGTTCTCCAGGGGGCGCAGGCCCAGGCGGCGCACCTCCTCCACCCACTGCTCGGCGCCGGAGAAGTACTCGTGGTTGCCGGTGACGAAGTACGCCCCGTGGCGGGCGCTGAGCTGTGCGAGGGGCGCCGCGGCCGGGCCGAGGTCCTTCACGCTGCCGTCGACGAGGTCGCCGACGACCGCGATCAGGTCGGCCTGGGTGGAGTTGACCGTGTCGACGACCTTCTGCGCGAAGCCCCGGCCGAGGACCGGGCCCAGGTGGATGTCGCTGACCACGGCGATCCGGAACCCGTGCGCGGCGCGGGGCAGCTTGGCCAGCGGCACGGTGACCCGTTTCACCCGCGGGCCGCGCAGGACGCCGTACGTGCCGTGGCCGACCGTTCCGACGGCCGCCGCGGCGGCGGCACCGCCGACGACGCGGGAGACGAAGAGGCGGCGGGTGGGGGCGGCGAGGGGGCGTGCGGGGGTGTCGTCGGGCGCGGGGGGCGGCTCCGGGGAGGCGGGTGGTGCGGTGGCGGCCGGTACGCGCTCCTCGGGCGCCGGTGCGGTGGGCCGCACGCCGGCCGCGCGGGAGGCGGCCCGCCGCTCCAGGAACCATCGCAGCAGCGGCCGTACGGCCTCCCCCGCCAGCAGCGCCAGCAGCAGGTAGATCGACAGGGCCAGCCACAGGAAGCCCGGCCAGGCCAGCACCCGCTGGAGGGTGAACGGGGCGCCGGTGCGTTCGGCGACCAGCGCGCCCACGGCCAGCGCCCAGCCGCCCGCGACCAGCACCGCGCCCGCGCGGCGCGCGGCCCCCGGGCCCCGGGTGGTGTCGCGGAACAGGCGCCGCCACACGTACCAGTTCGCCGCCACCAGGACGGCGAGCACCAGCAGTGCGACGAGCGCGAAGACGACCACCATGCCGTCCGTATCCCCTCTGTTGTGACGCCGGTGACGCGGCGTCCGTGACGTTCGGCTATGACGTTCGGCGCAGTGCGCGCAGTCCGCGCAACCCGATGGCCCCGATGGCCGTCCCCCATACGAAGGAGACGACGGCGAGCAGCAGGTGGACCCAGAAGTAGGCCGTCGGGTCCCCGTCCTCGAACGCGAGCCCGCTGCTGTCCTTGATCAGGTTTTTGACGAAAGTGATCCAGATGACCCAGCTCCACACCCCGAAGGCGAGCAGGAACCAGGAGACGGGGCGGCTGAGCTTCACGACAACGGACCTTTCCTCGCAACGCCGTGCACCCGCGGTCGGCCGGGGGTCCGGAGGTTGTCCCCCGGATGAACACAGCATGCCTCCAGTATCGCGGCCGTCTGTTCGGTTCCGGGCCCGGGGTGGGGAGGGGGGCGGGACTTCGGCGCGCGCGGCAGGTACGTTCTCGGTCGTGCCCGCACCCCAGAGGACCGTCAGGCGTTGCCTGGCGCTCGCCGCCGCCGTCCTGTCCACCGCCGCGCCGCTCGCGCTGGCCGCTCCCGCCGCCCACGCGGCCCCGGGCCCGAAGGCGAGCCCGTCGGCCACTCCCCCGGCGCAGACGTCCACCGTGGGCGGAGCCCGGCTGGGCCGGCCCGGGACGCAGGTCGACCTGGCGGGCGGGGTGCCGGTGCTGCCCAAGGACGTCACCGCCCGGTCGTGGATCGTGGCCGACGCCGAGTCCGGCGAGGTGCTCGCCGCGCACAACGCGCACTGGCGGCTGGCCCCGGCCAGCACGCTGAAGATGCTGTTCGCGGACACGCTGCTGCCGAAGTTCCCCAAGACCATGACGCACAAGGTCACCCCGGAGGACCTCGCGGGCGTCGGCGCCGGCTCCAGCCTGGTCGGGATCAAGGAGAACGAGACGTACACCGTCCACGACCTGTGGCTCGGTGTGTTCCTGCGCTCCGGGAACGACGCGGTGCACGTGCTGTCCTCGATGAACGGGGGCGTCGAGGAGACCGTCCGGGACATGAACGCGCACGCCGAGGAGCTCCAGGCCCTCGACACGCGGGTGGTCAGCCCCGACGGCTACGACGCGCCGGGGCAGGTCTCCTCCGCCTACGACCTGACGCTGATCGCCCGTTCCGGACTCCAGAAGAAGGACTTCCGCGAGTACTGCTCGACGGTCCGCGCCAAGTTCCCGGGCGAGACGAAGAAGGACAAGGAGGGCAGGGCGGTCCGCGAGTCCTTCGAGATCCAGAACACCAACCGGCTGCTGACCGGTGACTACGACACGGACGTCTACCAGGGCATCGCCGGGGTGAAGAACGGCAACACCACCAACGCGGGCGCCACCTTCACCGGCGTCGCCGAGCGCGACGGCAAGGTGCTCCTCGTCACCGTGATGCACCCGGAGAAGCAGGAGCACAACGGGGTCTACAAGGAGACCGCCCGCCTGTTCGACTGGGGGTTCAAGGCGGCCGGGAAGGTCGAGCCGGTGGGCGAGCTGGTGCCCCCGAGGAGCGTGGCGACCGACGGGAAGCCGGGCGACGGGGACTTCGGCGAGGCCGGCGGCACGGGTGTGGCGGACCCCCGGGCGGCGGCGAGCGCCTCGGCCGCCTCCGGCACCGGTGGCATGGGGATCGCGCTGGCGGTCGCCGGCGGGGTGCTGGCGCTGCTCGCGGGCGCCGCGTTCCTCGTCAACCGCCGCTGGCCGCTGCCGGACCTGGTGCGCCGGCGCCGGTGACGCCGGGGGCCTCCCCCGTCCCTCCCTCCTCCGCCCCCGTCTCCTCCTTGCTCCCCGTCGCCGTCCAGGCGGCGCAGAACAGCACCAGCTTCGAGGTGAAGTTGATCCACAGCAGCAGGGCGACGGGGACGCCGAAGGCCCCGTACATGTTCTTCGCGGCGACGCCCTGCATGTAGCCGCTCAGCAGCAGTTTCAGCAGTTCGAAGCCGACCGCCCCGGTCAGCGCCGCCACCAGCAGGCGGCGGCGCGGGGGTTCGGCGCCGGGCAGCAGGGTCAGCACGTACAGCAGGACCAGGAAGTCGGCGAGGACGGCGACGGCGAACGCGGCGATGTAGAGCAGGACGCCGCCGAAACCGCCGTCGGCCATGCCCAGTCGGCGGACGACCCAGCCGACCGTCGCGGAGGCGACGGTGGAGATGGCGATGGTGACCAGCAGGGCCCCGCCGAGCCCGATCAGGATGCCGGCGTCCCTGGCCCGGTGCAGGACCGGGTTCTCCTCCTCGTCGGGCAGCTCCCACACCGCGCGCAGGCAGCCCCGCGTGGAGTCGACCCAGCCGATGCCGGTGAACAGCAGCAGGGCGCCCGCGATCACCCCGATGGTGCCGGCGTTCCGCACCAGGCCCTCGATGTCCAGCTGGTCGGCGATGCCGGGCACCTGCTCGGCGAGCCTTTCCTGGAGCCGGTCCTGCTGCTCGCCGCCGAGCGTGGCGGCGGCGATGGCCGCGGCCAGGGACAGCAGGGGGAACAGCGCGACGAAACTGGTGAACGTCATCGCGGCGGCCAGCCGCGTCCACTTCACCCGGTCCAGCCGCTCGTACGACCGCCACGCGTGCGTGGCCATCAGCCGCGCCGCCCACGCTCCCACGACGGGGAGCCTCTTCAGCCAGTCCACGTTCCGACCCCGTCCCCTGTCCGCCGTGTCCGTCCCGTCCGCCCGGTGCGTTCCGCCCGTGCCCGGGTGTGTCCCCCGGGCCGCCCGGTGCGGAAGACCAGTGTTCTGGTGCCCCAAAAACGCAGGAGGGTGGCCAGCGCCATGCCGACGACCGATCCGGAGACGGTGTCGGCGCGCTGGGAGGTGCAGCCGAGGCCGTAGTGGCTCACGGCGAGGCACAGGAGCTGGACGGCGGCCCCGGCGAGGTTCACCGCGGCGAACACGGCGCAGGGGCGCAGGCCCCGGACGCGGGTGTGCCGGTAGGTGCCGAGCGCGTTGCCCGCGTAGGCGACCGAGCAGCCCGCGACGAAGGCCAGCGCCTTGGCGGTGAGCGGGTCGAGGCCGGCGGGGCCGCGCAGGTACGTGAAGAGGGCGAGGTCGGCGGCGTAGGCCACGAGCCCGGCCGCGGCGAACCCGGCCACCTCGCGCCGGCGACCTACCAATTGACCACCGCCAGGCCGTACATCGCCGCCCACACCAGACCGATGACGGCGAGCGCGCGGTCGCGCAGGACGACGTCCTCGGGTTCGCCGGCGGTGCCGCGGTCGGCGAAGACGGCGTAGCGCAGGACGGCGAGGATGAAGGCGACCACGGACAGCTGCCGCCAGGGCAGCACGCTGGTGTGCGGGACCCCGCCCTCCTCCAGGGCCCACAGGCAGTAGGCGAGGACGGCGACGCCGGCGGCGAGCTGCCAGACGAAGCGGAGGTAACCGGTGGTGTACTCGGTGAGCAACGCGCGCGTGGCCCCCGCCTTCCCGGCCATCTGCACGGCCTCGGAGTAGCGCTTGGCCGACACCATGAACAGCGCGCCGAACCCGGTGGTGATCAGGAACCAGCGCGACAGGGGGATGCCGAGGGCCAGTCCGCCGACCACCGCCCGCATCAGGAAGCCGGTGGTGACGACGGCGAGATCGACGACCAGGACGTGCTTGAGGCTGAGGCAGTACGCCAGTTGAAGGGCCGTGTACGCCGCCAGGAGGGCCGCGACGGACGGGGAGCAGAGCCGGGCCGCGGCGGCGGGCGCCAGGACCATGAGGGCGCCGCCGACGGCGTAGGCGACGGGGACGGGGACCTGCCCGGCGGCGACCGGGCGGCGGCGTTTGACGGGGTGGGCGCGGTCGGCGTCGGCGTCGCGGGCGTCGTTGACGAGGTAGACGGCGGCGGCGCAGGCGGTGAACAGGGCGAAGACGAGGGCCAGCCGGCTCAGGGCGTGGAGGGTGAAGAGCTCGCCGGCGGCGGCCGGGGCGGCGACGACGAGGACGTTCTTCACCCACTGCTTGGGGCGGGCGGTCCTCAGCAGGCCGGTCAGCAGGTTGCCGGGGCGGGGCGGGGCGGGTGGCCGCTCCTGGGGGGTGCGCTGGCGCAGGATCGTCGTGTCAGCCACGGCCGCCTCCCCGCATCCAGCAGGCGCCGAGCCGGGCCGTGAGCGCGCCGAGGACCGCGCCCGCCGCGACGTCCGAGGGGTAGTGGACGCCGGCGACCAGGCGGGAGACGCACATCGCGGCGGCGAGCGGCGGCACGGCGTGCGCGCCGAGCGCCCCGAAGGCGACGGCCGCCGCCGCGGCCGAGGTGGCGTGCGAACTGGGGAAGGAGTGCCGGCCGGCGGTGCCCACCAGCGGCTCGACGTGCGCGGGGCGCGGGCGGCGCACGATCCGTTTGACGACCACGCTGGCGAGGTGCGCGCCCGCGACGAGCGCGGTGCCGCGCAGCCAGGCGCCGCGCCGCGCGCCGTCCGCGGCGGCCCCCGCGAGGCCCGCGGCGAGCCACAGCGCGCCGTGCTCCCCCGTCCAGGACAGGGCGCGTGCGGCACCGGCCACCCGCGGGTCGCCGCCGCACGCCCTGAGCGCGGTCACGATCCGGTGGTCCATGGTCTGACGGTCGACGGCCCGGCGGCCGGTCCGGTCGATCTGGTCGATCTGGTCGTCCTGGTCGTCCATGTGGACTCACTGTTCACCCCGGCACCGCGGGAACTCCGGCAAAACTCCGGCACTATTGAGCGACATCCCATTAATCACCCATTTCGGGTAGAGATGTAATGTTTCGCAACCAATCGGTCATTCAAGGGCGATACGGTCACCGCCATGTCTGCCGACACCACCGTTTCCGTCACCGGATGGGGCCGCACCGCCCCCACCACCGCCCGGCTGATCCGCCCCCGGACGTACGAGGAGGCCGCGGTGGCGGTCCGGGAGTGCGGGGCCCGCGGCGGCATCCCGCGGGGCCTGGGACGGGCGTACGGGGACGCGGCGCAGAACGCGGGCGGCGCCGTGTTCGACATGACGGGCCTGGACCGCATCCACGCGATCGACGCCGGCGGCGGCACCGTGCTGTGCGACGCGGGCGTCTCGCTGCACCGCCTGATGGAGGTGCTGCTGCCGCTGGGCTGGTTCGTGCCGGTGACGCCCGGCACCCGCTACGTCACCGTCGGCGGCGCGATCGGCGCGGACATCCACGGCAAGAACCACCACGTCTCGGGCTCCTTCTCCCGCCACGTCCTGGCCATGGAGCTGCTCACCGCCGACGGCGAGGTCCGCTCCGTGCGCCCCGGCACCCCCCTGTTCGACGCCACCGCGGGCGGCATGGGCCTGACCGGCGTGATCCTCACCGCGACGGTGCGGCTCCAGCCGGTGGAGACTGCGCTGATGACGGTCGACACCGAACGCGCCACCGACCTCGACGACCTGATGGACCGCCTCACCGCCACCGACCACCGCTACCGCTACTCGGTCGCCTGGATCGACCTGCTCGCCCGGGGCTCGGCGACCGGCCGCGCCGTCCTCACCCGCGGCGACCACGCCCCCCTGGACGCCCTGCCGCGGGGCTCGCGCGCGCGCAGGCACCCGCTGGCCTTCCGCGCCCCCCGCCTCCCGGCCGCCCCCGCCCGCGTGCCGGAGGGCCTGCTGAGCCGCACCACCGTGGGTCTGTTCAACGAGTTCTGGTACCGCAGGGCGCCCCGCGCGCGCACCGGCCAGCTCCAGCGGATCCCCGCCTTCTTCCACCCCCTGGACGGCGTCCCCCACTGGAACCGGGTCTACGGCCGCGGCGGTTTCGTCCAGTACCAGTTCGTCGTGGGCCACGGACGGGAGGACGCCCTGCGCCGGATCGTGCGGCGCATCTCCGAGCGCCGCTGCCCGTCCTTCCTGGCCGTCCTCAAGCGGTTCGGGGACGCCGACCCCGGATGGCTCTCCTTCCCCGTGCCCGGCTGGACGCTCGCCCTGGACATCCCGGCCGGGCTGCCCGGCCTCGGCGCCTTCCTCGACGAGCTGGACGAGGAGGTCGCCGCCGCCGGCGGACGGGTGTACCTCGCCAAGGACTCCCGGCTGCGGCCCGACCTGCTCGCCGCGATGTACCCGCGCCTGGACGACTTCCGCGCGCTGCGCGCGCGGATCGACCCGCGCGGGGTGTTCACCTCGGACCTGTCCCGCCGACTCACCCTTTAGGAGCTGCCGTGAAGGACGCCTTCGGCATCCCCCAGTCCCTGCTCGTCCTCGGCGGTACGTCCGAGATCGCGCTGGCCACCGCCCGCCGCCTCGTCGCCCGCCGCACCCGCGCGGTGTGGCTGGCCGGACGCCCCTCGCCCGCCCTGGAGCAGGCCGCGGACCACCTGCGCGGCCTGGGCGCCGAGGTCCGCACCGTCGCCTTCGACGCGCTCGATCCGGAGTCCCACGAGGCGGTGCTCGGCAAGGTCTTCGCCGAGGGCGACATCGACCTGGTGCTGCTCGCCTTCGGGATCCTCGGCGACCAGGCGCACGACGAGCGGGAGCCGGCCGGCGCCGTGCGGGTCGCGCAGACCAACTACACCGGCGCGGTCTCGGCGGGCCTGGTGTGCGCCGCCGCGCTCCAGGCCCAGGGGCACGGCTCCCTGGTCGTGCTCTCCTCCGTCGCCGGCGAGCGGGCCCGCCGCGCCAACTTCATCTACGGCTCCAGCAAGGCCGGCCTGGACGCCTTCGCGCAGGGGCTGGGCGACGCGCTCCACGGCACGGGCGTGCACGTCATGGTCGTGCGCCCGGGGTTCGTGCGGTCGCGGATGACCGCCGGGCTGGCGGAGGCGCCGCTCGCCACCACTCCGGAGGCGGTCGCCGCCGCCATCGAACTGGGCCTGCGGCGCCGCTCGGAGACGGTGTGGGTGCCCGGCTCGCTGCGCCTGGTGATGTCGGCCGTACGGCATCTGCCGCGGGCGGTGTTCCGGCGCCTGCCGGTGTAGGTCCCGGGGGCTGCCGGGTGGGTCGGACCGCCGGGGAGCGGCGCCGCCGGCCGGCGGCGGTGAGCGGGGCGCGGTGCGTGCGGCGGCGAGGCGGCGGGGGAGGAAGCCGACGCGGACGGCACGTCCGGCGCGGAGCGCCGGCGGGCGGCGGCGACGCGGCGGACGTGCCTGCCGGGCCCCGCCTCCGCGGCCTGCTCCGGACGGCCGCCCTCAGCACGCCGGCAGGGTGCCGCGCCGGTCCCGGCCCGCCTGTGGCGGGACCACGGGTCTGCCGAAGTGGAACTCGCGCAGCGTGCGCCACACCCCGTCGGCGCCCTGCTCGTACAGGGCGAAGCCGGTGCAGGGCCACTCGGCCTCGTAGTCGGCGAGCTCCTCGAAGGCGCGGTCCATCGCCTCGTCGTCGATGCCGTGCGCCACCGTGACGTGCGGGTGGTACGGGAACTGCAGTTCGCGGGCGACCGGGCCGGAGGCGTCGCGGACCTGCTTCTGCAGCCAGGTGCACGCCTCGGCGCCCTCCGCGATCCGCACGAAGACCACCGGCGAGAGCGGACGGAAGGTACCGGTGCCGGACAGCCGCATCGGGAAGGGCCTGCCGGCCGCCGCCACCTCCGCGAGGTGCGCCTCGATCGCGGGCAGCGCCGCCTCGTCGACCTCCGTCGGCGGCAGCAGGGTGACGTGCGTGGGGATGCCGTGAGCCGCGGCGTCGCCGAAGCCCGCGCGCAGCCGCTGGAGCTGGCTGCCGTGCGGCTCCGGGACCGCGATCGACACGCCGATCGTTACGGTCCCCACGTCGTCTCCTGTCGTTCTGTCGGCGCTGCGCGCCGTGCCGGCGGGCAGGAGGGGCCACGGGTGCGGCCCCTCGGTTATCGACTGTACGGCCACGACCGCGCCCCGGGCAGGCGCAGCCGTGGTGATGTGCGGCAACAGGTGGTGTCCCGTGCCGGGGTCGTGCGCGGTCAGTGCTTGGCGGACAGGAAGCCCACCCGGTCGTACGCCTGGGAGAGGGTCTCCGCGGCGACGGCGCGCGCCTTCTCCGCGCCCTTGGCCAGGATCGAGTCCAGCGTCTCCGGGTCGTCCAGGTACTGCTGGGTGCGCTCCCGGAAGGGCGTGACGAACTCGACCACGACCTCGGCGAGGTCCGTCTTGAGGGCGCCGTAGCCCTTGCCGGCGTACTTCTCCTCCAGTTCCCCGATGCCCGTCCCGGTGAGGGTCGAGTAGATGGTGAGGAGGTTGCTGACGCCCGGCTTGCTCTCCACGTCGTAGCGGATCACGGTGTCGGTGTCGGTGACCGCGCTCCTGACCTTCTTGGCGGTGGCCTTCGGCTCGTCGAGGAGGTTGACCAGGCCCTTGGGCGTGGAGGCCGACTTGCTCATCTTGACCGTCGGGTCCTGGAGGTCGTAGATCTTCGCCGTCTCCTTGAGGATGTACGGCCTCGGGACCGTGAACGTCTCGCCGAAGCGGCCGTTGAAGCGCTCGGCGAGGTCGCGGGTCAGCTCGATGTGCTGGCGCTGGTCCTCGCCGACCGGGACCTCGTGCGCCTGGTAGAGGAGGATGTCCGCGACCTGGAGGACCGGGTACGTGAACAGGCCGACGGAGGCGCGGTCGGCGCCCTGCTTGGCGGCCTTGTCCTTGAACTGGGTCATGCGGGAGGCCTCGCCGAAGCCGGTGAGGCAGTTCATGACCCAGGCGAGCTGGGCGTGCTCGGGGACGTGGCTCTGGACGAACAGCGTGCAGCGCTCGGGGTCGAGCCCGGCGGCGAGCAGCTGGGCGGCGGCGAGCCGGGTGTTGGCGCGCAGCTCCTTCGGGTCCTGCGGAACCGTGATCGCGTGCAGGTCGACGACCATGTAGAACGCGTCGTGGGTCTCCTGCAGGGCCACCCACTGGCGGACGGCGCCGAGGTAGTTGCCGAGGTGGAACGAACCGGCGGTGGGCTGGATTCCGGAGAGCACGCGGGATCGATCAGAGGCCATGCCCATCATTCTCTCAGGTCCCGGAGGTCTGTCCGGAACTGGTCCGAAACAGGTGGGGAACGATCCGTGCCCGGCGGTGCGGCAAAGGAGCGGACGCGGGGGGGCCGCGGGGGGGGGGGGGACGCGGGAGGGGCCGCGCGGGGAACGGCCGGTCCGGTGGAGGTCCGGACACGCGGCCGGAGGAGCGGGGCCCGGTGGTACGCGGCGGGGCCGGGAGCGCCGACGGCGACGTTGCTCCCGGTCCTGGTTTCGGTCCTGTGGGGAGCGTTCCCCCTGCGGCGGCGCCGGCGGGCGTCCGGTGGCGGCGGACCCGGCCGCCGGCGTGCCGCGCGGCGGCCCGGCGCGGGGCCGGACCGCCGCGGGAGTGGCCCTGGCGGGAACCGGCCGATCCGTGAACCGGCCGGGCCGGTCACGGGAGGGGAGCGGCGTCCCGCCGGGGGTCAGCCGAGGTCGATCTCCGGGTAGAGCGGGAACGCCGCCACCAGGTCCGTGGCCCGCTGGGCGATCTCCTCCGCCACCTTCGGGTCCAGGACGTGGGCCGCCTTCGAGGGGGCGCCCGACTTGGTGGTGCCCGGCTCGGTGGTGGTCAGGACGCGGTCGATGAGGGCGGCGATCTCGTCCATCTCGGCGGTGCCCAGGCCCCGGGTGGTCAGGGCGGGGGTGCCGACGCGGATGCCGGAGGTGTACCAGGCGCCGTTGGGGTCGGCGGGGATGGCGTTGCGGTTGGTGACGATGCCGGAGTCGAGGAGGGCGGCCTCCGCCTGGCGGCCGGTGAGGCCGTAGGAGGTGGCGACGTCGATCAGGTTGAGGTGGTTGTCGGTGCCGCCGGTGACCAGGGTGGCGCCGCGGCGCATCAGGCCCTCGGCCAGGGCGCGGGAGTTGTCGACGATGCGCTGGGCGTAGTCGCGGAAGGCGGGCTGCCGGGCCTCGGCGAGCGCGACGGCCTTGGCGGCCATGACGTGCGGCAGCGGGCCGCCGAGGACCATCGGGCAGCCGCGGTCGACCTGGTCCTTCAGGGAGTCGTCGCACAGCACCATGCCGCCGCGCGGGCCGCGCAGCGACTTGTGGGTGGTGGTGGTGACGATCTGGGCGTGCGGGACCGGGTCGAAGTCGCCGGTGAGGACCTTGCCGGCGACCAGGCCGGCGAAGTGGGCCATGTCGACCATGAGCGTGGCGCCGACCTCGTCGGCGATCTCGCGCATGATCCGGAAGTTGACCAGGCGGGGGTAGGCGGAGTAGCCGGCGACGATGATCAGCGGCTTGAACTCGCGGGCCTGGGCGCGCAGGGCGTCGTAGTCGATCAGGCCGGTGGCCGGGTCGGTGCCGTAGGAGCGCTGGTCGAACATCTTGCCGGAGATGTTCGGGCGGAAGCCGTGGGTGAGGTGGCCGCCGGCGTCCAGGGACATGCCGAGCATGCGCTGGTTGCCGAAGGCCTGGCGCAGCTCGGCCCAGTCGGCCTCGGTCAGGTCGTTGATCTGGCGGACGCCGGTCCTCTCCAGGAACGGGGCCTCGACGCGGTCGGCGAGGACGGCCCAGAAGGCGACGAGGTTGGCGTCGATGCCGGAGTGCGGCTGGACGTAGGCGTGGCGGGCGCCGAAGAGCTCCTTGGCGTGCTCGGCGGCGAGCGACTCGACGGTGTCGACGTTGCGGCAGCCGGCGTAGAAGCGGCGGCCGACGGTGCCCTCGGCGTACTTGTCGCTGAACCAGTTGCCCATCGCCAGGAGGGTGGCCGGGGAGGCGTAGTTCTCGGAGGCGATCAGCTTGAGCATCTCGCGCTGGTCGGCGACCTCCTGGCCGATGGCGTCGGCGACGCGCGGCTCGACGGCGCGGATCACGTCGAGTGCGGCGCGGTAGGCGGTGGAAGCGGTGGAGAGCGGCTGCTCGGCGGACATCGGGACCTCCGGGACGTGGCGTTCGGCGTTCACGGTACGGCCCAGGCGCACGGCACTCGTGCCGGGCCCGCCCGGGCCCGGGGGCCGCTCCCCGATGGTCGGTCCCATCCCAGCGCGCCAGTCACGGCCCGCGACCAGCCTACCGGGCGGCCGGGAGGGCCGAGGCCGGGCGTCCACCATGCGGGCGGCCGGGCTCAGAGGATCACGTGCGGCAGGAAGCGGGCGTACTCGTCGGTGACCAGGCCCGACGACTCGCGGATGCCGAGGCCGGCCGCCTCGTGCTCGACGACCCAGGCGCCGAGGACGACGTGGTTGCCGTCGAAGGAGGGCAGGGGGGCCAGTTGCTGGTAGCAGCAGGGCTCGTCCCGTACGGCGGGGTCCGCGCCGGGTTCGTGGACGGTGACGCCGGCGCCCTCGCGGCCGAGGAGGGGCTTGGCGACGTACCCGGTGGTGCGGGCCAGCTCGCGGGGGCCGTCCAGGTAGGCGGGGAGGAGGTTGGGGTGGCCGGGGTACAGCTCCCAGAGGATCGCCAGCAGGGCCTTGTTGCTGAGGAGCATCTTCCAGGCCGGTTCGATCCACAGGGTGGTGCCGGTGCCGCCGCCGTTGTCGAGGGTGTCCAGGACGTGGCCGGCGAAGCGGTCGGTGGTGAGCCACTCCCAGGGGTAGAGCTTGAAGACGGCGCGGATGAAGCGGAGCCTGTTGTCGACGAAGCGGCCGGAGAGGCGGTCCCAGCCGATCTCCTCCATGGAGATCCAGTCGGTGTCCAGGCCCGCCTGCTCGGCGGTCTCCTTCAGGTAGGCGACCGTCATGAGGTCCTCGCCGAGTTCGTCGGCGGAGGAGTGGGCGAAGTGCAGGGGGCTGCCGGGCGGGAGGAGGCCGGCCTGCTTGCGCCAGGCGTCGACGAGGCGCTCGTGGAGGGAGTTCCACTGGTCGGCGCCGGGGAAGCGCTCCTCCATCCAGAACCACTGGGGGGAGGCGGCCTCGACGAGGGAGGTGGGCGTGTCGGCGTTGTACTCCAGCAGCTTGGCCGGGCCGGTGCCGTCGTAGCGCAGGTCGAAGCGGCCGTAGAGGGAGGGGAGTTCGGCGCGGCGGTGCCACGCCTCGGCGACCGCCTCCGCCACGCGCGGGTCGGTGATGCCGAGGTCGGCGAAGCGGTCCTCGGCGACGATGTGGGCGGCTGCCGCCAGGCACATGCGGTGCAGTTCCTCGACGGTCTCCTCCAGCGCCTCGACCTCCGGGAGGGAGAAGACGTAGTAGGCGCTCTCGTCCCAGTAGGGGCGCAGGGAGCCGTCGGGGTGGCGGGTGAGGGGGTAGATCAGCCCCTGCTCCTCGACGGTCTGCTGCCAGCCGGGGCGGGGGGTGGTCGTGCGGCGTTCCACGGGCGGTCCTCGTCCGGGCGGCGCGGTCAGCCGCCGCCGCTGCCGGAGCCGGAGCAGCCGAAGCCGCCTCGGTCGACGGCCTCGTCGCGGTCGAAGGTGCCGCCCTCCGCGTAGCCGCGGCTGACGTCGGCGTCGTAGTACCAGGCGGCGTCCGCCCTGGCGCCGGTGGCGGACTTCCTGCGGTCCTTGCCGCGGGAGCTCGAGGAACCGCCGGACTTGCAGTTCTTGTCCGCGATGACCTTGTAGCCGTCGAGGGTGTAGCTGTCGCGGTCCACGCAGCGGCGGTCGGGGTCCGATCCGCACGCCGACAGGGCCGCCGCGAGCACTCCCATGCCGCCGAGCACCACGGTGCTCGACCTCAGACGTCGCCGTACCGGTGCCATGTCCCGTCTCCCCCTCGCCGTTGTGTCCCGGACGCGCGGACAGCCGTATACCCGTTCGGTGTACGCGCATGACCGGGAGCGGACTTTACGGCAATGCCCGGCACAGTGCGTCCAGGGCCCCCGCCCAGGCGTGGTCGGGCGGGGTGCCGTAACCGACGACGACGGCGTCGAGCGGTTCGGTTTCCGCCCGCGGGTGGCGGAAGAGGGACAGGCCGTGCAGGGCCAGTCCGTGCCAGGCCGCCGCCCGGACCACCGGCCGCTCGGTGCCGGACGGCAGCCGCAGCACGGCGTGCAGGCCGGCCGCGATGCCGGTGACGCGGACCTCGGGGGCGCGGGCGGCGACGGCGGCCACCAGGGCGTCCCTGCGGCGGCGGTAGCGCAGGCGGGCGGCGCGCACGTGGCGGTCGTAGGCGCCCGAGGCGAGGAATTCGGCGAGGGTCAGCTGGTCCAGTACCCCGCAGGTGTCGACGGCGCCCTTGGCGGCCGTCACCTCCTCGGCGAGCCACGGCGGCACCACCGCCCAGGCCAGCCGAAGACCGGGGGCGAGGGACTTGCTGGCGGTGCCGAGGTGGACCACGCGGTCGGGGTCCAGGCCCTGGAGGGCGCCGACGGGCCGGCGGTCGTAGCGGAACTCGCCGTCGTAGTCGTCCTCCAGGACCAGGCCGCCGGTGCGCCGCGCCCAGTCCACGACGGCCGCCCGGCGGTCGGGGCGCAGGGGCGCGCCCATCGGGAACTGGTGGGCCGGGGTGAGCAGGACGGCCCCGGCGCCGTCGGGCGGCGCGGGGTCGGTGCCGCGGTCGTCGAAGGGCAGCGGCACGGTGCGCAGACCGGCGGCGGTGAGCAGGTCGCGGTGGACGTGCAGGCCGTAGGACTCCACGGCGACGGTGTGCACGCCGCGCGCCCGCAGCACCGCGGCGAGCAGGGTCAGGGCGTGCGCGAAGCCGGCGCAGACCAGGACGCGTGCGGGGTCGGCGCGCACGCCGCGGGCCCGGGCGAGGTACTCGGCGAGCGCGGTGCGCAGTTCGGGGCGGCCGCGGGGGTCGCCGTAGCCGAGGGCGTCGTTCGGGGCGGCGGCGAGGGCGCGGCGGGCCGCCTTGAGCCACTCGGCGCGGGGGAAGGAGGCCAGGTCGGGGGTGCCGGGGCGGAGGTCGTAGGCGGGCCGGGCAAAGGGGCGGGGGCGCGGCGCCCGGGCCGGCGGGGCGGTGACCGGCCGGTCCGCGACGCGGGTGCCCGAGCCCTGGCGGGCGGTGAGCCAGCCCTCGGCGACGAGGTCGGCGTAGGCGCCGGCGACGGTGTTGCGGGCGATGCCGAGGTCGGCGGCGAGGGCGCGGGAGGGGGGCAGGCGGGTGCCGGGTGCGAGGCGGCCGGTGCGGACGGCCTCGCGCAGGGCGTCGGTGAGGCCGCGCCGCAGGCCCCGTCCGGCCGGTTCCACGTGCAGGTCGATACCCGGATTGGCCCACGATTTCGCCATGGAAATGGACCATACCCCTGGGCTTCTCCGCTCCTAGGGTCGAGGCATGAGCGACAACGACACCACCCCGTACGCCGCCGAGCCCGCGCCCCGCATGGACTGGGCCGCGCTGGCCCCCGACGTCTTCAAGGCGATGCTCCGGCTCGACGGCGCCGCCGGGCGCGGGCTGGACCCGAAGCTGCGCGAGCTGGTGAAGATCCGCGCTTCGCAGATCAACCGCTGCGCCTTCTGCCTGGACATGCACACCAAGGACGCGCTCGCCGCGGGCGAGAGCGTCGAGCGGATCGTCCAGCTCAGCGCCTGGGAGGAGTCCCCGCACTTCTACACCGGGAAGGAGCTGGCGGCGCTGGAGCTGACCGAGGCGGTGACCGTCCTGACGGACGGTTTCGTGCCGGACGAGGTCTACGAGAAGGCCGCGCAGCATTTCGAGGAGGAGGAGCTGGCGCAGCTCATCGCCGCCATCACGGTGATCAACGCGTGGAACCGGTTCGGCGTGTCCACCCGCCGTGTGCCGGGCCACTACCGGCCGGGGCGGCACGCGTGAGCGCGCGCACGACGGTCCTCGACGACGGTGTCCGGTCCGCGCTCCGGGCAGTGAGCGCTGCCGCCGGGCGGGGCCTGGGCGACCCGGCGCTCGCCGAGCTGGTGCAGATCCGGGCCTCGCAGCTCAACCACTGCGCCTTCTGCCTGGACATGCATCTGGCGCTCGCCCGCGAGCACGGCGTGAGCGAGCGGCAGCTCGACCTGCTGGGCGCGTGGGAGGAGGCCGGGGAGGTCTTCGACGAGCGGGAGCGGGCGGCGCTGGAGCTGACCGAGGCCGTGACCGTCCTGACGGACGGCTTCGTGCCGCGGGAGGTGTACGAACGGGCCGCCCGGCACTTCGACGGGGCCCGGCTCGCCCACCTGATCGCCCTGATCACCGCCATCAACAGCTGGAACCGGCTGATGGTCAGCCGGCGGATCCCCCCGGGGAGCACCCAGTGGTGACCGGGGCGGAGGCCTTCCGCGCCCTGCACCACGGCCGGGTGCCCGGCGACCCCCTCGTGCTGCCCGGCCCGTGGGACGCGGCCAGCGCCCGGGTGTTCGAGGAGGCCGGGTTCCCGGCGCTCGCGACACCCAGCGCGGGCGTGGCCGCCTCCCTCGGCCACGCGGACGGGCGCACCCCGGCGGACGAGATGTTCGCGGCGGTCGCCCGGATCGCGCGGGCCGTCGAGGTGCCGGTGTCGGCCGACGTCGAGGACGGGTACGGGCTGGCGCCGGAGGAACTGGTGGAACGGCTCCTGGAGGCGGGGGTCGTGGGCTGCAACCTGGAGGACTCCTCTGACGGGGTGCTCAAGGACCCCCGGGAGCACGCCGAGTGGCTGGCCGGGGTGCGGGCCGCGGCGGGCGGCCGGCTCTTCGTCAACGCCCGTGTCGACACGTTCGTCCGGGGGGTGTCCGACCCGGACCGGGCGATCGAGCGGGCCGCGCTGTACGTCGCCGCGGGTGCCGACTGCGTGTATCCGATCGGCGCCCCCGCGGAGGTCCTGCCGCTGCTGCGGTCGGGCGTCCGGGGGCCGCTGAACGCGCTCGCGACGCCCGGGAGCGGCCCCTCGCCCGCCGAGCTGGGCCGGCTCGGGGCCACCCGGATCACGTTCGGGCCGGGCTTCCAGCGCCGTACGGCCGAGGCGCTGCGGGAGATCGCCTCGCGCCTGTGACGGGGGTCAGGGCAGCCACTTCCTCCACACGGAGGGGTGGCTGTCCACCCACCTCTCTGCCGCCTCCTCGGGCGAGAGCCTCTGCTCGGCGATCATGAGGGAGACCTCGTTCTGGTCCTCGGTGGTCCACCGGAACCGCTTCAGGAACGCGGCCGCCTCGCCGCCGTTCCTCGCGAAGCCGGCGTTGAGGTACTTCCGCAGCGGCGTGGTCGGGTAGGCGCAGGCGACCTTCTCCGGGTCGGCGTCGCAGCCCTCCTCGTACGCGGGCAGCCTCACCTCCGTCATGGGGACCTTCTCGAACAGCCACTGCGGCTCGTACCAGTAGGTGAGGAAGGGCTTCTTCTCCTCGGCGAACTGCTTGATCTGGGTGATCTGCGCCGCCTCGGAGCCGGCGAACACCACCCGGTAGTCCAGCTTCAGGTTCTCCACCAGCGCCTTGTCGTTGGTGACGTAGGACGGCGAGCCGTCCATGAGCTGGCCCTTGCCGCCGCTCTCCGGTGTGCGGAACAGCGGGGCGTACTTGTTCAGGTTCCTCCAGTCGGTGATGTCCGGGTACCGCTTCGCGAGGTACGTCGGCACGAACCAACCGATGTGGCCGGTGACGCCGAGGTCGCCGCCGTCGACGATCGTCTTCTTGTCCTCGACGTACCGCCGCTCCTGCTCGGGGTGGCCCCAGTCCTCCAGCAGGGCGTCGACCCGGCCCTGGCTGAGGGCGTCCCAGGCGGGGACCTCGTCGACCTGGACGGTGTCGACCCGGTAGCCGAGTTCGTGCTCCAGGAGGTACCGGGCGACGGCGACGTTGGCCTGGGCGCCGACCCAGGACTGGACGGACAGGGTCACGGCCTTGGCGCCCCGGGCGTCGGCGAACGGGGACGCCTGCTTCGTCATGTCGGCGGCGCCGCAGCCCGTCAGCAGCAGGAGGGCGCCGAACACGGCGGTCGTACGCAGGCGCATGTCACGCTCCCTTCCCGGCGCGGCGGCCGGTCGGCTGGGTCACCCGGTCGAGCATCAGCCCCAGGCAGACGATCGCCGCCCCGGCCACCAGGCCGGTCGCCAGGTCCCCCTGGGCCAGGCCGAAGACCACGTCGTAGCCGAGGGCGCCGCCGCCGACCAGGCCGCCGACGATGACGACGGCGAGGACCAGGACGACGCCCTGGTTGACGGCGAGCAGCAGCGCCGGGCGGGCCAGCGGGAGCTGCACCTGCCGCAGTTGCTGCCCGCTGGTGGCGCCGAGGGAGCGGGCCGACTCCAGCGCGGCCGGGTCGACCTGGCGCAGCCCCTGGGCGGTGATGCGGACGACGGCCGGGAGGGCGTAGACGACGGCGGCGGCCACGGCGGGGGCGCGGCCGACGCCGAAGAGGGCCACGACCGGGATGAGGTACACGAACTGCGGCATCGTCTGGAAGACGTCCAGGACGGGCCTGAGCAGGCGTTCGAAGCGGTCGCTGCGGGCGGCGGCGACGCCGGTGGCGAAGCCGAGGACCAGGGTGACGGCGACGGCCGCGAGGACCTGGGAGAGCGTGTCCAGGGACGGCTCCCACACGCCGAGCACACCGGTCGCGGCCATCGCGAGGACGGCGGTGAGCGCGGTGCGCCAGGTGCCGATCAGCCAGGCCGGGGCGGCGACGATCAGCAGCACCGCCCACCAGGGCAGCGCCTGCAGTCCGTCCCGGACCGGGTCCAGGGCCCAGGTGGTGAAGTGGCCGGCCCAGTCGGCGGTGCCGCCGACGACGGGCACGCCCGAGTACAGGTGGCCGGTCATCCAGTCGACGGCCCGGTTGACCGGGCCGGCGATGTCCGCGGTCCACGCGTCGGGCCACTCCAGCGCCCCGGCGAGGCGTCCGGCGACCGCCGCGGCGGCCGCGGCGGCCAGGGCGTACAGCCAGGTCAGCGGGGACCCGCCGGGCTCGCCGGCCCGCTCCCCCGCCGCGCCGGTCACCCGGTCCAGGACGACGGCGAGCAGCACGATCGGGATGCCGGCCGCGAGGGCCGCGCCCACGTCGACGGAGGCCAGCGCCTGGTAGACGCGGTCGCCGAGGCCGCCGGCGCCGATCACGGAGGCGATGACGGCCATGGACAGCGCCATCATGATCGTCTGGTTGAGGCCGAGGAGGAGTTCCTTGCGGGCCAGCGGGACGCGGGCGGTCAGCAGGCGCTGGCGGGCGGTGGTGCCGAGGGACTCCACGGCCTCCAGTACTTCCTTGTCGGCGCCGCGCAGGCCGAGGGCGGTGAGCCGGGCCATGGGCGGGGCGGCGTAGACGACGGTGGCCAGGACGGCGGCGGGGACGCCGATGCCGAAGACCAGCACGACGGGCAGCAGGTAGGCGAAGGCGGGCAGCACCTGCATGGTGTCCAGGACCGGGCGCAGGGCGCGGTCCGTCCGGGCGGACAGGCCGCCGGCCAGGCCCAGCAGGGCGCCCACGACGACCGACGCGATAACGGCCACGGCCATCAGGGCGAGGGTCTGCATGGTCGGCACCCACATGCCGAGCAGCCCGCAGGCCAGGAACGCCGCCGCCGTGCCGAGCGCCGCCCGGACGCCGGCCGCGCGCCAGGCGACCAGGGCGCCGGTCGCCGTGACGCCGGCCCAGCCGACGGCGAGGAGGGCGAGGTAGACGGCGCGGACGCAGACGACGACCGCGTTGCTGACATGGCCGAAGAAGTACAGGAACAGCGGGTGGCCGTCGCGGTTGTCGATGATCCAGTCGCTGGCCCGGCCGAGGGGCCCGGAGACGTCGACGGTGAGCTCGGTGGGCCAGGCACCGCTCGCCCACCGGGCGTGGGCGAGCGGTACGAGGACCGCGGCGGCGACGGCGAGGACGAGGAGCTTGCGGACGGCCCGGCCGGCGAGGACGCCCGGCGGCGCGGTCTTCCGGGCCGGTGCGGTGAGCGTCGCCATCAGACCCGTTCCCCCCTGGGGGCGGGGGCGGGGGCGGCCGGCTCAGGGCGCCTCACCGGTGCCTTCGCCGCTCCCGAATCCGCTCGCGCGGGGGGACGCCCGTCGCCCGCCCGTGCCGCCCCGTCGGCCGTGTCCCCCGCGCCGGCCGCCTCCTCCGTGCCCGCCACGACCGACAGCAGCGCGTCCGCGTCCACCACGCCCAGGCAGCGGCCGCCGGACACCACGCGGGCCGGGGAGCCGGTGCGGGCGACGGCCTCGATGGCCTGCGTCACCGTGGCGTCGGGGCGCAGCGCCGGGCCGGCGCCGGCCTCGTCGGCACCGGAGGGGGGCCGCATGGCCGTGCGGACCGTGAGGACCTGCTCGCGCGGGACGTCCCGGACGAATTCCCGGACGTAGTCGTCGGCGGGGGAGCCCACGATCTCCTCGGGCGTGCCGAGCTGCACCACGCGGCCGTCCCGCATCAGGGCGATGCGGTCGCCGAGCTTCAGGGCCTCCTGGAGGTCGTGGGTGATGAAGACCATCGTGCGGCCCTCCTCGCGGTGCAGCCGGACGACCTCCTCCTGCATCTCACGCCGGATCAGCGGGTCGAGCGCGCTGAACGGCTCGTCGAACAGCAGCACCTCGGGGTCGACGGCGAGCGCGCGGGCGAGTCCGACCCGCTGGCGCTGGCCGCCGGAGAGCTGGCCGGGCCGGCGCTGTTCCATGCCCTCCAGGCCGACCTTGGCGATCATCGCGGCGGCCTTCTCGCGCCGCTCGGCGCGGCCCATGCCCTGGATCTCCAGGCCGTAGGCCACGTTGTCGAGGACCGTGCGGTGCGGGAGGAGGCCGAAGTGCTGGAAGACCATCGCGGCGCGGTGGCGGCGCAGCTCGCGCAGCCGGGCGCTGTCCATGGCGCGGACGTCCTCGCCGTCGATGGCGATGGTCCCGGCCGTCGGCTCGATCAGCCGGGTCAGGCAGCGCACCAGTGTGGACTTGCCGGAGCCGGACAGGCCCATGACGACGAAGACCTCGCCCTTGCGGACGTCGAAGGTGACGTCCCGGACGGCGGCCGTGCAGCCGGTTCGCGCGCGGAGTTCGGCCGGGGGCAGCGCGGCCAGCGCGGGATCGGCGGGGACGCGCTCGGGCTTGGGCCCGAAGACCTTCCACAGCCCGTCGACGGAGAAGACCGGGGGACGCCCGGCGGCCGTGTCGGCGACGGTGCTCACCGGGCACCACCGCCGATCAGGTCCACGGCCCGCTCCCCGACCATGAGGACGCCGATCATCGGGTTGACGGCCGGCATGGTCGGGAAGACGGAGGCGTCGGCGACGCGGATGCCCTCCAGGCCGCGGACGCGCAGCTCGGGGTCGACGACGGCGAGTTCGTCGGACTCGGCGCCCATCCGGCAGGTGCCCGCCGGGTGGTACACGGTGTGCGCGACCTTGCGGGCGTACTCGCTCAGCTCGGCCTCGCCCACGATCTCCGGGCCGGGGCACACCTCGCGCTTGAGCCAGCCCGCCAGCGGTTCGGTCCTCGCGATCTCGCGGGCGATGCGGATGCCGTCGACGAGGGTGCGGCCGTCGTAGTCGTCGGGGTCGGTGAAGTAGCGGAAGTCCAGGGCGGGCTTGACGTCCGGGTCGGCGCTGGTCAGGTAGAGGCGGCCGCGGCTCTTCGGCTTGGGGATGTTCGGGGTCATGGAGACGCCGTACGGCGGGCGTTCGTAGCCCAGGCGCTCGGGGTTGTCCGTGAAGGGGATCTGGTAGAAGTGGAACATCAGGTCGGGGCCCTGGTGTCCGGGGTCGCGGCGCACGAACAGGCCGGCGTCGGAGTCCATCGCGGAGTTCTCCGGGATGGGGCCGTGGGTCTCCCAGACGATCACCGACTCGGGGTGGTCGAGCAGGTTCTCGCCGACGCCGGGCAGGTCGTGGACGACGGGGATGCCGAGCTCGGCCAGGTCGGCCCGGGGGCCGATGCCGGAGTGCAGCAGCAGGCGGGGCGAGTCGACGGCGCCCGCGCACAGCACGACCTCCTCGCGGGCGCGGACGAGGATCTCCTCGCCGTCCTTGGTGCGGACGTGGACGCCCTCGGCGCGGGTGCCGTTCAGCTCCAGCCGGTACGCCCAGGTCTCCAGCATGATCGTCAGGTTGGGCCGCTCGTCCATCACCGGGTGCAGGTACGCCACCGACGCCGAGGAGCGCTTGTTGTCCTCGGGGTGGTAGGCGAGGTCGAAGAAGCCGACGCCCTCGGTGAACGGCTTCCTGTTGAAGCCCTCGATACGCGGCACGCCGAGCGCGGCCTGCGCGGCGTCGACGAAGTCGCGGGCGATGGCGTTGCGGTCCTTCTCGTCGACGGGGACGATGTTGTTCAGCAGCCGGGCGTAGTACGCCTCCATCTGCACCGCGCCCCAGCCCTTGGCGCCGGCCCGCTCCCACTCGTCCCAGTCGGACGGCAGCGGCTTGAACGCGATGAGGGTGTTGTGGGAGGAGCAGCCGCCGAGCACCCGGGCGCGGCTGTGCCGGATGTGCGAATTGCCGCGTGGCTGCTCGGTGGTGGGGTAGTCGTAGTCGAGTTCGCCGCCGAGCAGGCCCATCCAGCGGCGCAGGGTCAGGACGTCGTCCCGGCCGACGTCGCTCGGTCCGCCCTCGATGACGGCGACGGTGACGGCGGGGTTCTCGGTGAGGCGGGAGGCGATGACGGAGCCTGCCGTGCCGCCGCCGATGACGACGTAGTCGTACTCGTGGGGGTTCTCGGGCATGGGGGTGCTCACTCCTGGGCGTGGACGGAGGGGGACGGCGTGCCGACGGGCACGCGCGAGGTGCGGGGAGGGACGGGGCGGGGTCAGCCCGCGAACCAGCGCACCGGCTTCGGCGCGAGGTTCTGGTAGACGTGCTTGGTCTCGCGGTACTCGGCCAGGCCCGCCGGGCCGAGTTCGCGGCCCGTTCCGCTCCTGCCGAAGCCGCCCCACTCCGCCTGCGGGAGGTAGGGGTGGAAGTCGTTGATCCAGACGGTGCCGTGGCGCAGCCGTCCGGCCACGCGCCGGGCCCGGCCCGCGTCGGTGGTCCAGACGGCGCCCGCCAGGCCGTACTCGGTGTCGTTGGCGAGGGCGACGGCCTCGTCCTCGGTGCGGAAGGTCTCGACGGTGAGGACCGGCCCGAAGACCTCCTCCCGGACCACCCGCATCCCGCGGTGGCAGCCGTCCAGGACGGTGGGCTCGTAGAAGTAGCCGCCCTCCGGCCGCTGCGGCGACGGATCGGGGCGCCTGCCGCCGCAGCGCAGCACCGCGCCCTCGGCCAGCGCGGAGGCGACGTACTCCTCCGTCTTCGCGAGCTGCTGCGCGGAGACGAGCGGCCCGCACTCGACGCCGTCCTCGGTGCCGCGGCCGAGGCGGATCCTCCGCGCCCGGCGGGCGAGTTCGGCGACGAACCGCTCGCGGACGGACTCCTCGACGATGAGGCGGGAACCGGCGGAACAGACCTGGCCGCTGTGGATGAAGGCCGCGTTGAGGGCCTGGTCGACGGCGGTGTCGAAGCCCTCGTCGGTCGCGCAGGCGTCGGCGAAGACCACGTTGGGGTTCTTGCCGCCGAGTTCGAGGGCGACCTTCTTCACGGTCGCGGCGGCGGCCCGGGCCACCTCGACGCCGCTGGTGAGGCCCCCGGTGAAGGAGACCAGGTCGACGTCGGGGTGCTCGGCCAGGCGGGCGCCGACGGTGCGGCCGGGACCGGTGACGATGTTGGCGACACCGGCGGGCAGCCCGGCCTCGACCAGCAGCTCGATCAGGGCGACGGTCGTCAGCGGGGTGATCTCGCTCGGCTTGATCACGAAGGTGTTGCCGGCGGCGAGTGCGGGGGCGATCTTCCAACTCGCCTGGAGGAGCGGGTAGTTCCAGGGCGTGATCATCGCGCAGACGCCGACCGGCTCGTGGACGACGACGCTGTGGACGTCGGGCGAGCCGGCGTCGACGACCCGGCCCGGCGCCTCGGCGGCCACCAGGTCGGCGAAGTAGCGGAAGGCGTCGGCGACGCAGTCGACGTCGACGCGGCCCTCCTCGACGGTCTTGCCCGCGTCGCGGCTCTCCAGCAGGCCGAGCTTGTCGCGGTCGCGTGCGAGCAGGTCGGCCACGCGGCGCAGCAGGGCGGCGCGTTCGGCGACCGGGGTGCGCGGCCAGGCGCCCTCGTCGAAGGCGCGCCGGGCGGCGGCCACCGCCAGGTCGGCGTCCTTCTCGTCCCCTTCGGCGACCACGGCGAACGGCAGGGCGTCCGCGGGGTCGACGATCTCGCGGGTGGCGCCGCAGGCCGCTTCTCGCCACTCCCCTCCGGCGTGAATGGTCTTGCGGGCCGTGCCTGTCTGATGGTGTGTCGTGTCCGCCATGTTCCGGTTTTGCCTTCCGTTCCTGTTCGGCGCCCCTGTGTCACACAGGTGTCACTCACAGGGACCGGGAGCGCATGCCCCGGGCTTTCCGCGCCCATGCGGAATCGGTGGCCGAAAGTGTGCTGCGTCACGGAACAAGCGGGCGAGCCGGGGCAGAACGCCGGGCGGAGGCGGGCGAAGGCTCGGGCCGGCCCGGCGTCCGTCCCGCACCCGGGGTGCGGCGGGCAGGGGCGGCCGAGGGCGGTGTGCCCGGCCCTCGTCCGCCGTCGCGGCCTTCCGTGCGGACCGGGAGGCGGACCGGTCGGCGACCGTCCGGGGCGTCCCCGCAGACGGCGATCCCCGGGCCGCGGTCGCGGCCCGGGGATCAGGTGATCGCGCCGTGGGTCAGATGAGGCCGAGGCCGCGGACCGCCTCGCGCTCCTCCTCCAGCTCCTTGACGGAGGCGTCGATGCGGGTGCGGGAGAACTCGTTGATCTCCAGGCCCCGGACGATCTCGTACTTGCCGTCCTTGCAGGTGACGGGGAAGGAGGAGATCAGGCCCTCCGGGACGCCGTAGGAGCCGTCCGACGGGACGCCCATGGAGACCCAGTCGCCCTCGGGGGTGCCGTTGACCCAGGAGTGGACGTGGTCGATGGCGGCGTTGGCGGCGGAGGCGGCCGAGGAGGCGCCGCGGGCCTCGATGATGGCGGCGCCGCGCTTGGCGACGGTCGGGATGAACTCCTCGGCCAGCCACTTCTCGTCGTTGACGACCTCGGCGGCGTTCTTGCCGGCGATGGTGGCGTGGAAGATGTCCGGGTACTGGGTGGCGGAGTGGTTGCCCCAGATGGTCAGGCGCTTGATGTCGGAGACCGTGGAGCCCGTCTTCTTCGCGAGCTGGGTCAGCGCGCGGTTGTGGTCCAGGCGGGTCATGGCGGTGAAGCGCTCCGCCGGTACGTCGGGGGCGGCGGCCTGCGCGATCAGGGCGTTGGTGTTGGCCGGGTTGCCGACCACGAGGACCTTGATGTCGTCCGCGGCGTGGTCGTTGATGGCCTTGCCCTGCGGCTTGAAGATGCCGCCGTTGGCCTCCAGCAGGTCACCGCGCTCCATGCCCTTGGTGCGCGGGCGGGCGCCGACGAGGAGGGCGACGTTGGCGCCGTCGAAGGCGACGTTCGGGTCGTCGGTGATCTCGATGCCCTGGAGCAGCGGGAACGCGCAGTCGTCGAGCTCCATGGCCGTGCCCTCGGCGGCCTTCAGCGCCGGGGTGATCTCCAGCAGGCGCAGCTTGACCGGCACGTCCGCGCCGAGCAGCTGGCCGGAGGCGATGCGGAAGAGCAGGGCGTAACCGATCTGGCCGGCCGCGCCGGTGACGGTGACGTTCACGGGAGTGCGGGTCATGGCGTTCTCCGTATGACAGCTGGCGGTGGGGCGTCCCCGCCCCCGGGGGATGATCGATCTCTTGGCGTCAAGAGAGATCAGCGGTCAGGCTATCGCGCATCCGTGGTCCCGCACGGCCGGGTCGGTGTGGCCCGTCCCACAGGCAGCCGTGCGGATACCGCGCCGACCTGCGAGAACACACGAAGAGGCGGCCGCCGGTCTGGGAGAGGGGGGACCGGCGGCCGCCGGGGGGAATACCGTTGCCGGACTCCCGTGGGGGTTGCTTTTCGCGTTCCCGCACGGGGCGCGGGCATGCCTCCTTCCGGAGGGTTGTTTCCGGTTTTCCGCCGTCGCGTCCCGCAGGGCGCCCGGGAGTGCCCTCCGCGCGCCCTGCGGGTGCGTCGGCGGTTCAGTCGGTGCACCCCTTGCGACCGGACGCCAGCGTCACGCACGCCACGGCGTCGTCGGCCTTCTTCACGGCCACCATGGGCGTGTAGGCGATGGTGTCGCCGGCCTCCGTGACGGCTCCGGTCTGCCGGGCCCCTCCCGCGCTCACCTGGACCTCGTCGCCCTGTCCGGCCTGCGTGACGCGCCCCCACGCGGCACCGCAGGTCTTGCTGTAGCGGACCTCGACGAGGGCCGTGCCGACCGTGATCTGCTTGGCGGTGGTCACCAGGTCGCCGCTGCACCCCATGGCCTCGGCGTCCTTGCCGGTGCACAGGTCGCCGCTGCACTCGACGCCGGCCGGCAGGTCGGGGGCGGTGCTCGGGCTGGGCGGGGGAGCGGTCCGCGCACCCTCGTCGCCGCCGTCCAGCAGGAAGAAGGCGCCGGCGGCGACGACCAGCACGCCGACGGCCCCCGCGAGGAACGTCGTCATCCGTCTGCCGCCCCCGGCTCGGCCGCCTTGGCGGACGGCCTCCGGCGGCGTCCCGCCGTACGCGCCCGCGGCACCCGTGACGCCCGCGGCCGGTGACGGGCCCCGGTACGCGGCGACTCCCCAGGAGTCGCCCCCGGGGGAGGTGCCGGGGGCGCCGGCGCCGCGGGTCCCGCCGCCCAGCGCGTCCGGGCTCTCGGAGGCCGTCGGCTGCGCCGGCACCGGCGGGACCGTCGGCGCCACGCCGGCCGGCCCGGCGATCCCGGGCGCGGCCGGGACGCCGCGGCGGGCGCTCCGGCTCCCCTGGGTGCCGGACGGCGGCGCGGCCAGCTCGCCGAGGGCGGCGCGGGCCTGGGAGATCCGGATGGCCTCCATGGTCATGTCGTGCCGCATCTCGGAGCGGCTCCAGGCGCGCTCGGCCAGCTCCCACATGGTGGTCAGGTGCACCGGGTTGGTCTCGGTGACCTCGGCCAGGGCCACGATCGCGCCCTTGGGCGCCAGCAGGCGGCCGTTGAGATACCGCTCCCAGGAGGTCTTGCTGTAGCCGGTGCGGTCGGCCACGGCGGCGATGCTCAGACCGCTGCGGTCCACGAGCCGGCGCAGCTGGCCGGTGAATTCCCTGATCTGCGGATCGAGTTCGTCCGGCAAGGCCTTCCAACGAGGCATTGCTCCCCCTCTTCCCCCGGTGACGTGCTGGTGGTTCCCCTGTGCGTGGTGCCCCGTGCGTGGTGCCCTGTACCGATTCCCCGATCTGGCTACCCACGGGGATGCGCCGGGTCGGGATCCCAGTTCCCGGGACGGGGGCGCACGGAGGCGCGACGGCGGCGCATGCACCGTCGCGTGCCTGCCGGCCGTGCCCCACAGTGTCCCACCGGCCTCCCGCACCGGCGGTGCGAGCCCCCGGCCACCGCGGGGGCGGCCCGGGCCGCCCCCGTCCACCACGCTAGCCCCGTCCTCGAACGACTTCGCCCCATATCCGCGAACTTGTCAATGCGTTGACACACGGAGCGCACATGGGCCGTCACTCGCGGCACACGGGTCCCGGCTCTCACCGCTCCACGGCGGAACGATCGCTTCCGGGCCGCGGCGGCCCCTCGCGGTCAGCCGCTGACCGTGAAGTGCAGCGTGTCCTTCAGGAACGGGATCTCCAGCCAGGGCTCGGGCTGGGCCATCATCGCCAGCAGGACGATCACCAGGCCCAAGGCGCCGTAGGTGACGATGTCCGTGAAGCGCGACCGCACGGCGAGCATGCCGACGCCGGGCAGCAGCCAGCGCAGGCCGGCGCCGGCCAGCAGCCCGGCGCCGATCAGCAGCGTGCCGTACCGGAAGACGCCCAGGGCGGTCAGCAGCAGGCCGAGGCCGACCAGGGACAGCACGGCGAGGATCGGCCACTGCCGGGCCGCCGTGGCGTTGGACGGCGCGGCCCGGCCACTGCCCTCGGGGCGCGCGGTGTCCCGGGTGAACAGGGGAAAGCGGCGCGTGGCGCGCCGCGGCCTGCCCTCGGCGTCGGGCGCGCTGACCGCGTCCGTGACCGTGATCTCCTCCGGGTGGCGGGCACCCTCGTCAGCCGACACTGCGCTCCGCCGCCTCGACCACGTTGACCAGCAGCTGCGCCCGGGTCATCGGGCCGACGCCGCCGGGGTTCGGGGAGATCCAGGCGGCCACCTCGGCCACGTCCGGGTGGACGTCGCCGACGATCCTGCCCTCGGCGTTGCGCGAGACGCCGACGTCCAGGACGGCGGCGCCCGGCTTGACGTCCTCGGCGCGGATCAGGTGGGGCGAACCGGCGGCGGCGATGACGATGTCCGCGCGCTTGAGGTGGGCGGACAGGTCGCGGGTGCCGGTGTGGCACTGGGTCACGGTCGCGTTCTCGCTGCGGCGGGTCAGCAGCAGCGGCATCGGGCGGCCGATGGTGACACCGCGGCCGACCACCACGACCTCGGCGCCCTTGATCTCCACGCCGTAGCGGCGCAGGAGGGTGAGGATGCCGTTGGGGGTGCAGGGCAGCGGGGCCGGCTCGTTCAGGACGAGGCGGCCGAGGTTCATCGGGTGCAGGCCGTCCGCGTCCTTGGCCGGGTCCATCAGCTCCAGGATGCGGTTCTCGTCGATGCCCTTGGGCAGCGGCAGCTGGACGATGTACCCGGTGCAGGCCGGGTCCTCGTTCAGTTCGCGCACGACCGCCTCGATCTCCTCCTGCGTCGCCGTGCCCGGCAGTTCGCGCTGGATGGAGGCGATGCCCACCTGGGCGCAGTCGCGGTGCTTGCCGGCGACGTACTTCTGGCTGCCGGGGTCGTCGCCGACGAGGACGGTGCCGAGGCCGGGCGTGACGCCCTTCTCCTTCAGCGCCGCCACGCGGACGGCCAGTTCGGACTTGATCGCGGCTGCGGTGGCCTTGCCATCGAGAATCTGGGCGGTCATGGCCCCATCCTCCCGGATGACCCGCCCCCGGTTCCAATCCGAGGGGCACGGCCCCCCGCGGACAGGGCTCGCCGCCATGATCGCTGGTGTTGCACTTGCACAACATTGTGCAGGTGAGCTGGACACGGGATCACCGGCCCACCACGATGAACACGCAGTAACGCGGTCCGATCGGGGGGGAACCGCTCATGCACGCATGTTCCTCCGCTGGATCCGCTCCGTCCCCGCAGCACAACGGAGGCTCAACGTCATGAGTTTCGGCTCGCCCCCGCCCGGCAACCCCTACGGCCACCCTCAGCAGGGCCAGCAGGGCCAGCAGGGCCTGCCCGGCTACCCGCAGCAGGCCGGCCAGCCGGATTACGGCTACCCGCAGCAAGCCGGTCAGCCGGGTTACGGCTACCCGCAGCAGGGCGGTCAGCCCGGCTACGGCTACCCGCAGCAGCCGGGTTATCCGGGCGGCCCCGGACCGCGGGTCGCCTCCATGGGCCGGCGCCTCGGCGCACGCCTGATCGACGGCGTCATAATCGGCATCGTCTACGTCATCCTGCTGATCGTGGGCGTCGCGGGCTCGTTCGACGCGGCCGCGGAGTGCGACCCGAATTCACTCGCCTACGAGTCCTGCGTCAACGACGCCGCCGCCGACGTGACGGGACCGCTCACGGCCGTCTTCCTCATCCTCGGCATCGCCAGCCTCCTGTACGAGTGGCTGATGGTCGGCCTGGTGGGCGCGACGCTGGGGAAGATGCTGCTCGGCATGCGGGTGGTGAAGGCCGACACCGGCCAGAAGACGGGCCTGGGTTCGTCGTTCATCCGCTGGATCATCCCGATCGTCGGCTCCCTCGCCTGCGGCATCGGCCAGCTGCTGGTCTACCTGTCCCCGTTCTGGGACAAGTCCGGCCGCCAGCAGGGCTGGCACGACAAGGCCGCGGGCACGATGGTCGTCCAGCGCTGACCCCACCGGGCGTCGCATTCGCGCCATTCATCCGTCAGGGCCGTGTCTCACCCGATCGAGGGGGACACGGCCCCGGCGCGTCGCCCTAGTCTGGCGGGGGTAGCCGTCAGGCACGGGGAGACGCGCCTTGTACAGCATCATCGTGGTACCTCCGCCGACCACGGAGGACGACCGTGACCGCGCCCGGATCCGGCTGGCACCCGGCGAACGGCTCGCCTTCGGGCGGTCCGTGGGGCCGGACGGCCTGCTGATCGCCCACGACGGGGTGTCCCGCCGGGCCGGTGAGATCACCGCCCACGGCACCTTCTGGACCCTGAGCAACCTGTGCGCCCACCAGACGTACGTGGTGGAGAACCCGGAAGGGGCGGGCGAGCACATCAAGGTCGCCCCGGGACGCCTGGACGCGCCGGTCCCGTTCGAGTTCTCGCGGATCGTGCTGCCCGCCGCGGGCGACCTGCTGCCCGTCGAGGTGTGGGCACCGCGCCACGACTACCTGCGCGCCGGGGGCGGGGGCGACGGCGAGACCACCGCCCCCGCCTTCTCCGTCGACCGCACCAAGCGCTACTTCGCCGTCCTGGCCGCCCTGTGCGAGCCGCGCCTGCGCGGCGACCCGCACGCGCCGCTGCCCACCGTCGAGCAGGTCGTGGAGCGGCTGCGCCCCACCTGGCCGGCCGCGTCGCGTACGTCGGTGCAGTGGAACATCGACTACCTGGCGGTCAAGCTGCGCCTGAAGCCGGGCCCGGAGAGCGCCGACCCGGGCCCGCGGCTGAACGGCAAGAAGGAGTCGCTGGTCTCCCTCGCCCTCCGCTTCGACCTGGTCCGCGAGGACGACCTCGTGGTGCTGAGGGCACCCTCCGGGCGTACGGTCCGATGACCGGACCGTACGCGGTGCCGGTGCCCCGGGGGTACCGGGTGGGCCGCTGGGAGGTGCGGGAGCCGATCGCGACGGGCGCCTTCGGCAGCGTGTACGCCGCCCGCCGCACCGGCGGCCCGGACGACCTGCCGAGGACCGCCGCCCTGAAGTTCCTGCCGACCGGCACCGGAACGCCCCGGCAACTGGCCCACCTGCGCGAGCTGATCGAACGCGAGGTCGGGCTGCTGCGCCGGCTGAGGCAGCCGCGGCTGATCCGGATGTACGAGACCCTCACCGTCGACGACCCCGGCGACCCCCGCCTCGACGGCGCCACCGTCCTCGTCCTGGAGAAGGCGGACGGCTCCCTGGCCGGGCTGCTGGCCGCCGCGCCCCGCCCGCCGGCCGGACCCGCGCTGCTCGCGCAGGTCTGCGCGGGACTGGCCCAGCTCCACCGGGCGGGCTGGGTGCACGGGGACCTGAAACCGGGCAACGTGCTGCTGATGGCGGACGGTTCGGTGCGGCTGGCCGACTTCAACATGGCCGCCGAGCTGGAGGGCACCCACGCCTACACGCCCGCCTTCTCCACCCCCGACTACACCCCGCCCGAGCTGCTGTGGTCGGAGATCGGCGAGCGCGGGTGCCGCATCCGCCCCTCCGCCGACGTGTGGGCCTTCGGCGTCCTGGCCCACCTGGTGCTCACCGGTTCGTTCCCGCTGCCCGGCGGTACCCCGACGGCCCGCCGCGACGCCGCCGTGGCCTACGCCCGGGGCGCCGACCAGCTGCGCCTGTCACCCGAACTGCCGGAGCCCTGGCGGGAGATCGTACGGGCCTGCCTGACCCGGACGCACGGCGACCGCGTCGGCACCGAGGCCCTGCTGCGGCAGGTCGAGGCCGCCGCCGGCGCCGGCCGCGCGGCCCGGCCGCCGCGGCTGCCGCTGCCGCGCCGCTCCCGCCGCGCGGCCGTCGCGGCGGCCGTGGGCGCGACGGTGACCGCGGCCGCCCTCGGCTACGGCGTCGCCACCCGGACGGGCGGCGGGGACGCGGGCGGCGCCCGGGGCGCCGCCGTCTCCTACGGCGCGTCCGAGCTGCGCACCGACCGGGGCGTCCCGCCCGCGTACCGGCTGCTGATCGTGGAGACGGCGCACGACTGCGCGGACGAGGACGTCACCCCGCCCCTGATCGCCGCCATGCTGAAGGTGGAGAGCGACTTCGACCCGGACCTCGCCGACCCCGCGAGGAACGAGTACGGCATCGCCCGCTGGACCCCGAAGGTCCTGCGCTGGTGGATACACGAGGACGGCACACCCGCCGACACCGTTCCCGAGCCCCCCTTCCCGCCCGCCGAGTCCATCCCGGCGATGGGCCGCTACCTGTGCTGGATCGCGCCCCGCCTGGACGACGGCCTGCCCGGCGACCGCCGGGTCCTGATCGCCGCCGCCTACCGGTCGTCGTACGAGAAGGTCAACGACGCGGGCGGGGTCCCCCCCAAGCACCGCGCCTACGCCGACCGCGTCGCCCACTACCTCGAGGAGTACGCCCCGCCGGGAAGGAGGTGACCCCGGCCGGTCCGGGGCGGTGGAGTGCGGCCGGGGTCCGCGGCTCTCCCGGGGAGAGCCGCGGACCCCGGTCGCGGGGACACCGGCGGGCGTCAGTGGAAGAAGTGGCGCGTACCGGTGAGGTACATCGTCACGCCGGCCTTCTTCGCCGCCTCGATCACCTGCTCGTCGCGGATCGAGCCGCCGGGCTGGACGATGGCGCGGACCCCGGCCTCGATGAGGATCTCGGGGCCGTCCGGGAAGGGGAAGAAGGCGTCGGAGGCGGCGAAGGCGCCGCGGGCCCGCTCCTCGCCGGCCCGCTCCACCGCCAGGCGGCAGGAGTCGACGCGGTTGACCTGGCCCATGCCGACGCCGACCGAGGCGCCGTCCTTGGCGAGCAGGATCGCGTTGGACTTCACCGCGCGGCACGCCCGCCAGGCGAACGCCAGCTCGGCCAGCTCCGCCTCGGACAGGGCCTCGCCGCTGGCGAGGGTCCAGGTGGCCGGGTCGTCGCCGTCGGCCTGGAGGCGGTCGGCGACCTGGAGCAGGGCGCCGCCGTCGATCGGCTTGATCTCCACGGGCGCGGCGGGCGCCTCGGGGGCGCGCAGCACGCGGATGTTCTTCTTCTTGGTGAGGACCTCCAGCGCGCCGTCCTCGTAGCCGGGCGCGACGATGACCTCGGTGAAGATCTCCGCGACCTGCTCGGCCATCTCCTTGCTGACCGGCCGGTTCACGGCGATCACGCCGCCGAACGCGGACAGCGGGTCGCAGGCGTGCGCCTTGCGGTGCGCCTCGGCGACGTCCGCGCCGATCGCGATGCCGCACGGGTTGGCGTGCTTGATGATCGCCACGCACGGCTCGGCGTGGTCGTACGCGGCACGGCGGGCGGCGTCCGTGTCCGTGTAGTTGTTGTACGACATCTCCTTGCCGTGCAGCTGCTCGGCCTCGGCGAGGCCGCCGGTGCCGGAGACGTACAGGGCTGCGGGCTGGTGCGGGTTCTCGCCGTAGCGCAGGGTGTGCGCGCGCTCCCAGGTGGCGCCCAGGAAGTCGGGGAACCGCGCGTCGTCGGCCGGGGCGTACTCGGAGGCGAACCAGGAGGCGACCGCCACGTCGTAGGCGGCCGTGTGGCGGAACGCCTCGGCGGCCAGGCGCTTGCGGGCGGCCAGGTCGAAGCCGCCGTCCCGCACCGCGGCGAGGACGTCGCCGTAGCGGGCGGGGCTGGTGACCACGGCGACGGAGGGGTGGTTCTTGGCGGCGGCGCGGACCATGGAGGGGCCGCCGATGTCGATCTGCTCCACGCACTCGTCGGGGGTGGCGCCCGAGGCGACCGTCTCCCGGAACGGGTAGAGGTTGACCACGACCAGGTCGAACGGCGCGACGCCGAGCTCGTCGAGCTGCTGCCGGTGGGTGTCCAGGCGCAGGTCGGCGAGGATGCCCGCGTGGACCTTGGGGTGCAGGGTCTTGACGCGGCCGTCGAGGCACTCGGGGAAGCCGGTGAGCTCCTCGACCTTGGTGACGGGGACGCCGGCGGCGGCGATGCGGGCGGCGGTGGAGCCGGTGGAGACGAGCTCCACGCCGGCCTCGTGCAGGCCGCGCGCGAGCTCCTCCAGCCCGGTCTTGTCGTAGACGCTGACGAGCGCCCGGCGAATCGGCCGCTTGTTGCTGTCGGCGGTCACTGGATTACTACCTTTCGTCCCTCAATGCGGTAGCCGTGGCGGGCGAGCCGCCCCACGACATCGACGAGCAGCCTTCGCTCGACTTCCTTGATGCGCTCGTGCAGAGCGCTCTCGTCGTCCTCGTCCCGGATCTCCACCACGCCCTGCGCGATGATCGGCCCGGTGTCGACGCCGTCGTCGACGAAGTGGACGGTGCAGCCGGTGACCTTGGCGCCGTACGCGAGCGCGTCCCGCACGCCGTGGGCTCCGGGGAAACTGGGGAGGAGGGCGGGGTGGGTGTTGACGAACCGCCCGCCGAAACGCGCGAGGAACTCCTTCCCCACGATCCTCATGAACCCGGCCGAGACGACGAGGTCCGGCTCGTGGGCGGCGACGGCCCCCGCGAGGGCCGCGTCCCACTCCTCGCGGGTGGCGTGGTCCCTCACCCGGCACACGAAGGTGGGCAGCCCGGCCCGCTCGGCGCGCGCGAGCCCCTCGATGCCGTCCCGGTCGGCGCCGACGGCCACGACCTCGGCTCCGTAGGTGTCGGGACCGGTGGCGGCGATCTCGTCGAGGAGCGCCTGGAGGTTGGTGCCGGATCCGGAGACCAGCACGACGAGGCGCTTGGCCACGGGCTTGGCGGCCACGGTGGGGCCCTTTCTCGGGGAAGCGGTCTGTACGGTCGGCCGGTCCGCGCGGCGGCCCGCACGGATCCTTTTGTACGGTCGTACGAATGCTTCACGCCCCGGGATACGGGGAACCCTACGAAGCAGCCGGCCGCCAGCAACGATACCGGCACCCCGGACGGCCCCCACGGGACGGGGGCATGGCCGGAAGGTAGCGTCTGGGGGAGCCGGTTCGGGAACGCCTCCCGCGCACCGCGCGTTCACGGGATGACGAGACCGGGCCTCGGGTTTCCCGGGGCCGCTCCGGACCGGCCGGCCGGCCGGTCCGGTCGCGACAAGCCGTGCAAGCCGTACGCAAGCCGTACTCACCAAGGGGAAGACGCTCATTTGATGCCGGACCGCAGCCTGCGACTCCTCACGCTCCCCCAGCAGTCGGTGCAGGGAGGGGAGCGCAGCGGCGTGTTGCTGCGGGAGCGCCCCGCCTCGCCGCCCGACGCGCCCTCGGACGGGGAGAAGGGCGGCCGCGGGCGGGGCGGCGCGGCCCCGGACGACAACCCGTTCGCGCCGCCGCCGGAGGGGACGCCGGACCGCCCCTGGCAGCACCGGCACCCCGAGGGCGGTGACGGCGCGCAGGGCGCGGGCGGCGGCTCCCCCTGGGGGCGGGGGTGGAGCGACCGGCAGCCTGGCCGTTCGCCCGGCGGCTTCGGCGAGCGTCCCGGCGGCTCCGGCCCCAAGGGCCCGGGCGCCGGCGGCCCGGACCCGCGCTGGGACCCGACGGACCCCGTCCAGCGGCGCGCCCGCTATTCGCTGCTCAGCGGCATGTGGGCCTTCTTCTTCGCCCTCTTCGGCTGGCCGTACGTGGCCCTGCTGCTCGGCGCCCTGGCCCTGTACTGGGGGATCGACTCCCTGCGCGCCAAGCCCCGCGCCGCGGCGGACCCCGGCGCCCCGGCCCGGGCCGCGGGTCCCCGGGCGGGCTCCCGCCCGCAGACCGCCGCCGCCGTCAGCGGCCTGGTGACGGCCTCCCTCGCCCTCCTCCTGATCGCCACGTCCTTCACGGCCCAGCTGGTCTACCGCGACTACTACACCTGCCGGAGCGACGCCCTGACCAACGAGGCCCAGCAGTCGTGCAGCAGGCTGCTGCCGGACGAGCTGCGGAGCGTGCTGGGCGACGGGAGCTGAGCCGGGCTCCTTCCCCGGCCCGTCGCCGAGCCGCCCCGGGCCTCATGGGGCGCGCGGCGGCTCTTCGCGGGAGGGATCCACCGGTCCGCGGCGCCCGGCGCGCGCGAACCGGCCCCTCCCCGGGGGGAGCGGCACCCGGAACCCGCCCACGGCCGCTCCGCCGGACGCGAAGACGCCCCGGGCCCTCGGGGCGGGTGCGACCCCCCGGCGGGGCGCCGGGCCCGTCGGCGCCCCCGTCCGCCGCCTCGCCGGCCGGCGCCACCGTGCCCGTACCGCGAGTGCCGTCGGCACCGCCACCACCGCGATCCACGCCGGGGTCACGCCCCCGACCTGCCACCACACCGGCCCGAAGCGGGCGAGCCCGGCCGTCCCGAGCGGGCCGCCCGCCAGCGCTGCGAGCAGGGCGGTCAGCCCGCCGCACACCAGGGCCGCCAGCCCGGCGGCGGCGACGGCCCGGTGCCAGGGCCAGGGTCCGCGCGGGCCCGCCGCGCCGCCCGGTCCGTTCCCGTCCCCCGCCGCCCAGGGCGGCTCCCCGGTGGCCGCGCGGCCCGTGAACCAGCCCACCGTCACCCCGGCCGCCAGCGGCACCACGCCGGACGCCCAGTGCAGGGGCGTGCCCGGTCCCGCGTCCGGGACCGCCGCCAGCAGCGGGAACGGCGGCAGCAGCGGGGCCGGCGCGGAGGCGGAGGGGCCGACGAGGTGTCCGGCGCCGAGCGCGAACCCGGGGCCGAGGGCGTACGCCGCGGCCCACACCGCCGCGTTCGGCACCAGCGTCAGGCACAGCGTCAGGACCGCGAACCGCCCGGCCCATCCGTCCGCGAGCTGCCCGAACGCCGCCCGCGCCGCACCGCCGTGCCACACCAGCGACACCGCGAGCAGCAGCGCGCCGCCCCCGGCCAGCACCGCCACCCCCGCGGCGGCGGCCCGCGCCGCGACGCCCGGGCGCCCGTCCGGCCCGACGAGCAGGTGCCGTGCCGTGCCGGGCAGGACGCCCAGCAGCCGCTCCACCGGCCGGCCGGGACGGCCGTGCGCCGCCCACACGCCCGCGCCCGCGACAGCCGTGACGAACAGCGGCAGGCAGACCAGCGCTCCTCCCCACGAGGGCCGCAGCGCCCCGCCGCCGGCGTACAGCGCGGCGACGAGGCCGACGCCCAGGTAGCCGAGGACGACGCCCGTCCACGCGATGCGCGCGGGGACGGGCGGTGGGCCCTCGTCGGCGTCCTCCCCGCCCACGCCGCCGTCCACCGCGTCGCGTGCCGCCCGGTGGATCAGCCACGCCGGCACCACGACGAGCAGCAGCGGGGTGACGCCGACGGGCGCGGGGGCGCCGGAGAGCGTGCCGGCGCGGACCAGGTCGGCCCCGTGCGCCAGCACCCACAGCCCGGCGGCGACGTGCAGCGCGCCGCCGGGCCCGCTGTCCGGGTAGGGGGAGCCGACCCAGAGCACCATCACGAGCACGGTGGACGCGCCGAGGCCCAGCCCCGCCGCGGCCGCGCCGCCCAGCAGCGCCGCGGACAGTCCGGGGGGACGGTCGCGGAGCCGGGCGCGCAGGAGGGACAACGGCGTTCGGCGGGCGGTCGTCTGGATCACACCCGCCATGCTCCCAACGACACGCGCTTCCCCGGCGTAACAGGGGAAAAGCCGACGTGTCGCTCAATATACGTTTATGTACCTTTACGTACGGAGCGTTCGGAGGAACGCCCTGTGACGCAGAGCCCGGTGACCCAGCTCCCTCCCCCCAAGACGCGTCGGCGCCTGCGCGAGGCCGCCTCGCTGACCCATACCCAGGTCGCGAAACGGCTGGGCGTCACCCGCGACACGGTGCGCGCGTGGGAGAAGGGGCGCATCCCTCCGCACGGCCGGGAGGGGGAGGCGTACGCGAAGCTGCTCAGTGCCCTGGCCGCCGGCCGGGCGGCCGAGGTGACGGACGCTCGGGACGGCGGGCAGCCGTCCGCCGGGGCGGCGGGCCGGAAGACCGCCGACCGGCGGGGCGCGGACAGCGGGGCGACGGCACCGCGGGCGGGCGCCGCGCCCATCGCCGAGGACGCGCCCGCCCCCGCCCCCGCGTCCGCGGAGGAACCGGCCGCTTCGGACGCCGTGGCCGGCGGGCCCCTTCCCGACGGCACCGGATCCGCGCCCGCCGGCGCCGACGGCGGCTCCGCGCCCGCCGACGGCCGCGCCGACGGCACCGGATCCGGGGCGCCCGCGCCACCGCCCGCTCCGACACCCGCCCAGGCCTTCGACGCGCTGTACGCGTGCTGCGTGCCCGCACTGGTGCGGCAGGCCTATGTGCTGACCGGGCGGCGGGAGCTGGCGCGCGAGTCGGCCGAACGGGCCTTCCAGCGGGCCTGGGAACGCTGGCCGGAGGTGGCCCGGGACCGGGATCCGGCGGGCTGGGTGCGGGCGGTGGCGCACGAGTACGCGCTCTCGCCCTGGCACCGGTTCCGGCCCCGCTACCGGTTCCCCGAGCCGCCGCCCGCCGACCCCGACGACCGCGCCCTGATGAACGTCCTGCTGCGGCTCCCGCCCCGCCGCCGCCGCGCCCTGCTGCTGTACGACGGGATCGGGCTCGGCCTGCCGGAGACGGCCGCGGAGACCGAGGCGAGCACCCCGGCGACGGCGAACCGGCTGCTGCGCGCGCGGGAGGCGGTCGCCGCCCGGCTGCCCGGCCTGGCGGACCCCGGGGAGCTGCAGCGTCGGCTGGCCGGGCTGGCCGCCGCCGAGCGGTTCCGGGCGGCCGACCCCCCGGCCGTGCGCCGGGGCAGCGAGCGCAGGGCCCGGTCGCGGACACGGGCCGCCGTCGTCTTCACGGCCGCCCTGGTCGCCACCACGGCGCTCACCCTGCGGACGGCGCCCACGCAGTACGAGCCGCCGGTGCCCCCCGGGGTGGCGGTGCGGGGGGTTCCGCCGCGGGTGGCGCCGGGGCCGCTGTCGGACGAGGAGCTGGCGCTGCGGGCCAAGCTGCGGGAGCAGCTGCAGAGCGGGCCGCAGCGGCTGGTGCCGGAGGCTCGGTGAGCCGGCCGGGCGCGATGCGCGTCCGGCCGGCACGCCGGTGTCCCGACCGGGTGCGCCGACATGCGGAAGGGCCCGCTCCGTCACCGGGGTGAGGGAGCGGGCCCGCCGGTGCCGCGGTGGGGCCGGTCAGCCGGCGAGGATCTCGCGCGCCAGCTTGGCCGTCTCGGTCGGGGTCTTGCCGACCTTGACGCCCGCCGCCTCCAGGGCCTCCTTCTTGGCCTGCGCGGTGCCGGAGGAACCGGAGACGATGGCGCCCGCGTGGCCCATGGTCTTGCCCTCGGGCGCGGTGAAGCCCGCGACGTAGCCGACGACCGGCTTGGTCACGTTGTCCTTGATGAAGGCCGCGGCCCGCTCCTCGGCGTCGCCGCCGATCTCGCCGATCATGACGATCAGATCGGTCTCGGGGTCGTCCTGGAAGGCCTTCAGGGCGTCGATGTGGGTGGTGCCGATGATCGGGTCGCCACCGATGCCGACGGCCGTCGAGAAGCCGATGTCGCGCAGCTCGTACATCATCTGGTACGTCAGCGTGCCGGACTTCGAGACCAGGCCGATGCGGCCCGGCTTGGTGATGTCGCCCGGGATGATGCCGACGTTGGACTGGCCCGGGGTGATGATGCCGGGGCAGTTCGGGCCGATGATGCGGGTCTTGTTGCCCTTCTTGCCCGCGTACGCCCAGAAGGCGGCCGTGTCGTGCACGGCGATGCCCTCGGTGATCACGACCGCGAGGGGGATCTCGGCGTCGATGGCCTCGACGACGGCGTCCTTGGTGAACTTCTCCGGCACGAAGATGACGGAGACGTTGGCGCCGGTCTTCTCGATGGCCTCCTTGACGGTGCCGAAGACGGGTACCTCGGTGCCGTCGAAGTCCACGGTCTGACCCGCCTTGCGCGGGTTCACGCCGCCCACGACGTTGGTGCCGTCGCCGAGCATGAGCTTGGTGTGCTTCATGCCGGTGGCGCCGGTCATGCCCTGGACGATGACCTTGCTGTCCTTGTTGAGCCAGATAGCCATGGTGTGTTGTGTCCTCGTCCTAGGTGCTTACTTGGCGGCGTGAGCCAGCTCGGCGGCCTTGTCGGCCGCGCCGTCCATGGTGTCGACGCGCTGGACCAGCGGGTGGTCCGCGTCGGTGAGGATCTTCCGGCCCAGCTCGGCGTTGTTGCCGTCGAGGCGGACGACGAGCGGCTTCTCGACCTTCTCGCCGCGCTCCTCCAGCAGCTTCAGCGCCTGGACGATGCCGTTGGCGACCTCGTCGCAGGCGGTGATGCCGCCGAAGACGTTGACGAACACGGACTTGACGTCCGGGTCGCCGAGGATGATCTCCAGGCCGTTCGCCATGACCTGGGCGGAGGCGCCGCCGCCGATGTCCAGGAAGTTGGCGGGCTTGACGTTGCCGTGCTTCTCGCCGGCGTACGCCACGACGTCCAGGGTGCTCATGACGAGACCGGCGCCGTTGCCGATGATGCCGACCTCGCCGTCGAGCTTGACGTAGTTGAGGCCCTTCTCCTTGGCCGCCGCCTCGAGCGGGTTGGCGGCGGCCTTGTCGTGGAGCTCCTCGAAGTCGGGGTGACGGAACTCGGCGTTGTCGTCCAGCGACACCTTGCCGTCGAGGGCGATGACGTCGCCGGAGGCGACCTTGGCCAGCGGGTTGACCTCGACGAGGAGGGCGTCCTCCTTGATGAAGACGTCCCACAGCTTCACCAGCACGTCGGCCACCTTGTCGGCGACCTCGGCCGGGAACTTGGCGGCCTCGACGATCTCGCGCGCCTTCTCGGCGGTCACGCCGTCGATCGCGTCGATCGGCGTCTTGGCGACGGCCTCCGGACGGGTGGCCGCCACCTCCTCGATGTCCATGCCGCCCTCGACGGAGGCGATGGAGAGGAAGGTGCGGTTGGCACGGTCGAGGAGGAAGGAGACGTAGTACTCCTCGACGATTTCCGGAGCGGTCTCGGCGATCATCACCTTGTGGACCGTGTGGCCCTTGATGTCCATGCCGAGGATGTCCGTCGCGCGCGCGACGGCCTCGTCCGGGGTGGCGGCCAGCTTCACGCCGCCGGCCTTGCCGCGACCACCGACCTTCACCTGCGCCTTGACGACGGACTTGCCGCCCAGTCGCTCGGTGATCTCGCGCGCCGCCTCAGGCGTGTCGATGACTTCACCGGCCAGCACCGGTACATCGTGCTTGGCGAAGAGGTCCCTCGCCTGGTACTCGAACAGGTCCACGCGCTTCCGTCCCTATCAGTGATCTCGCGGTTCGTTGGATGCGTGGGCGTGCCGCGAAGGGCAACGTGACGACCGCATGTGTCACAAGGGAAGCGCACACGGTGTCCGAGCGCGCGGCATGTCCGCCTCGCAGGTTATCGCCGCCGGGCGGGGCTCTCTAAATCACATCTCACACGTGAGCGGTGATACCTGTCACATGATGCCGGGATCTCCGGCACCGCGTGCCGGGGCCGTGGAGGGCCTCACCGGGTTGGGGCCGGCCCGGTGAGGCCCGTCGGACAACTCCGAAGCGCCGCGCACCCCTGCGCGGGCCCGGAGGGCGGAAGGCCGGTCCCCACCCCAATGGGGCGGCCCTCCCATCCGCGGGGTTTCGGCCGGACGAGCCGATGGCTTTCGGTTCGTCCGGCGCCTGACGGTCCGCGGAGTCTGTGATGTCGTGGGGTACGGGTGGGGGGGATGTGCCGGTCAGGTACCGCGGTGACGGCGGTGTCGGCGGTAACGGCGGTGGCGGAAGGGGCCGTCGGATTCACCGGGGCGTCCCGGCGGTGTACTCCGGGGTGACCGGCTCGGTGCCGCCGGTGCCACCGGTGGCCGGTGGTGCCGCCGTGGCGAGTGGGCCGGTGGGCCGGTGGGGTCCCGCGGCCGGTGCCGGCATCGCTTCGGCGCCGTCGTGCGTACCGCCGCGGCCGGCCCGGGCCGGCCGGTCCGCCGGCATACGGCGGGAAGGGCCCGCGTCAGGTGGGGAGGACGGGTGTGTCCCGGTGACGGCCCCGGAGCTCGGCCGCGGCGGTGCGCACGACGGCGCCGGGCACCAGTTCCAAGGGGACCTGGGGGCTCGTGATGACGGCGTGCGCGTCGCCGTGGCGCGGCGTGCCGCTGTCGGCCGCGGACCGGCCGGCCAGCGCGCCGTCCGGGTCGCCGGCCGGTGCCCGGTCGCCGGGGAGGGGACCGGTGGGCGCGGCGGCGGGGTGTCCGCCGGTCCGCGAGGCGGCACCACGCGCGGCGTGGTGGCACCCGGTCCGGTACGCCGGGTCCGCGGTCGCGGGGGGCGCGTCGGCCCGCCGGGCGGAGACGGGAACGGGGGTGGGGGCGGACAGGGAGGCGGGGGTGGGGGCGTCGGCGGACGGCGCCGGTCCGGGGCCGCCTCGCTGCGCCGCCGGCCCGGACGGCGCGGGAAGCGGGTGGTCCCGGTGGTCCGGGAGGCCGGGAGCCACAGGCGGAACGGGGTTCTCCGGCGCGGGCGGCACCACGGAGCCGCCGGGGGGAGCCGGGGACCCGGCATCGCCGGGGACGTCCGGAAGACCGGGCAGTTCAGGCAGGTTGGGCAGATCAGGCAGGTCAGGAAGGTCAGGAAGGTCAGGCAGGCCGGGCAGACCGGGAACGTCGAGCGGGCCGGGCAGGCCGTCCGGCAAGGGCGGCAGCGGTTCCAGCGGCGGCACCCGCTCCGCGCCCGGAGCGCCGGTCACCGCCTCCACGGTCCGCCCGACGGGTTCCAGGACCCGGTCGGCCACGGTTTCGACGCCCTGCTCGGCCGGCGGCCGCGAAGGAGCCCCCGGCCCGCCGGAGCCCGGGGCCCGGACGGTGACCCCCGCGTGCGCGGCGGGGCGCGCCGGCTCACCCGGAGCGGCTCCGGACCCGGCTGCCGCTCCCGGCACCGAGGCCGCGGCGGAGGCGATCGGGGCCGCCGGGAGCGGGCCCTCGGCCGCCTGCGCCCGCTCCCCGAGGAGGAGCCCGAGTGCGAACACCCCGCCCGCCAGCAGCATCGCGTGCAGCGCTCGCCGCCCGGCCGCCCGGCGCATCCTGCGCGGGGCGGCACCGGACGGAGCTGCTGACCAGGTCAAGGGGGAAGGGTCCTCCGTGGGGCGAACGGGTGGCACGCGGGGACTGGCGGTCCGACCCGCGCGGTACGGCCGGCGGAGCACGGCACTGCGCCGGAGCGGCGTCGATCCTCGCACGGACCGCCCGAGGTTGCGCAAGCCCCCTGCCACCGATGGCCGGTCATGCCCGGTTTGCCTGCCGGGTACGGCCGCCGCCGGCGCACCGGCGCGTGCCTCACGTTCCTCCCATGCCTCCCGTGCCTTCCATGCGGTCCGGTACCGGAAGGGGACGCTTCTCGATCGCCGCCGCCATCACCTCCGGGAAGAGGTCGGGCGTGCAGGCGAAGGCCGGTGCGCCCAGGGCGGCGAGCGCGCTCGCGTGTTCCCGGTCGTACGCGGGCGCTCCCTCGTCCGACAGCGCGAGCAGTGCCACGAACTGCACCCCCGCCGCCTTCATCGCCGCCACCCGCTTGAGCATCTCGTCCCGTATGCCCCCTTCGTGGAGATCGCTGATCAGCACCACCACCGTCTCCGTGGGCCGGGTGATCCGCGACTGGCAGTAGGCCAGCGCCCGGTTGATGTCCGTGCCACCGCCGAGCCGGGTGCCGAACAGCACGTCGACCGGGTCGTCGAGCTGCTCCGTGAGGTCGGCGACCGCCGTGTCGAAGGCGACGAACCGGGTGCCGATCGACCGCATGGACGCCAGCACCGCTCCGAACACGGAGGCGTACACCACGGACGCCGCCATCGACCCCGACTGGTCGACGCAGAGGACGACCTCCTTACGCACCGACCGGGACGCCCGCCCGTACCCGACGAGCCGCTCCGGCACGACCGTCCGGTGCTCCGGCAGGTAGTGCTTGAGGTTGGCGGCGATCGTGCGGTTCCAGTCGATGTCGTGGTGGCGGGGCCGGCTGACGCGGGCGCTGCGGTCCAGGGCGCCGGAGAGGGCGGCCCGGGTCCGTGCGGCGAGCCGCCGCTCCAGGTCCTCGACGACCTTGCGGACGACGGCCCGGGCCGTCTCCTTCGCCGTCTCCGGCATCGCCTTGTGGAGCGACAGCAGTGTGCCGACGAGGTGCACGTCGGCCTCCACGGCCTCCAGCATCTCCGGTTCCGTCAGGAGCGCGGCGAGGCCGAGCCGGTCGATGGCGTCCCGTTGCACGACCCGGACGACGGAGGAGGGGAAGTACGACCGGATGTCCCCCAGCCAGCGCGCCACGGACGGCGCCGAGGACCCCAGTCCCGCCGGACGGTCCCGCCCGGTCCGCGTTCCGTCCTCCTTCCCGTAGACCGCCGCGAGCGCCCTGTCCATCGCGGCGTCCCGCCCGCGCAGAGCGCACCCGGTGCCGTCTGCCGTGTCGCCCCCGAGCACGAGCCGCCACCGCCGCAGCCGCTCCTGTCCCGCGTCCACCGGCTCCCCCGTCATCCGCCCGCCCCCGCACGATCGTCGCCGGCGCTCCGCCGGCCCCCGCCGTCCCCGTCACCCCGGTGGCTCCCGCCGGCTCCGCCGTCCCCACCGCCTCCGCCGTACCCGGCGGTTCCGCGGTCCGCCGGGGTCCCCGGCGGGCCGGTGTCCTGCGCCGCGGTGGTGCCCGTCGCGGGCGGGCCGCTCCGACCGCCCAGCAGCAGCCGCACCACCGGCAGCACGGCGTCGGCGCGCTCGCCGTCGAGCTCCGCCGCGAAACCGGGCAGGCCGGGGCCGGCGGCCGCCGCGCTCCCCCACCGCCCCGGCCCCCGCCGGACCAGTTCCCCCAGGGTGCGGCGCACACCCGGCTCGTACGCCGAGAAGGTGCGCCGCAGCAGCGGCAGTACGTCGGTGAAGACCTCCGCGGGCACGCCGGTCAGCCAGGTGTCGACCAGCCGCAGCAGCCGCTCGTCGTGGACCAGGAGCATGCCGTCGCCGGGGCCGCCGCCGACGAAGCCCTCGAGCCACGCGGCCGCGTCCGCGGGCGGTGTCCCCGGCGACAGCGCCAGCCCCATGGACCGCTCGGCCTCGTCGGGGGCCAGCGCCCCGTCGTCCAGCAGGAGCCGCACGGCACGTCCCCGGATGACGCCGGGCACGGTGTCCCGCCCGGACAGCGCCCGCAGCACCGCCTGCCACCGCCCGCGCAGGGCACCGCGGCCCGGCGCGGGGTCGTCGCCGAGCAGCCCCACCGCCCCGTGCACGGCGTCCACATGGCGCCGCATCTCCTCGGCCGCGTCCGCGTCCAGCGCGGTGCAGGCCGGGGGCAGGCCGACGAAGATCCGCTCGGCGAGGCCCGCGGCGACCTCGGCCAGCGCCCCGGTGCGCGTGCCGCGCACGTCGCCGTAGCGCAGGGAGCGGGCCAGGGTCGGCAGGGCCCGGGCGAGACGGCCGACGTCGGTGTCGAGCGCGGCCCGCTCGGCGAGGAGCCGCATCACCGTGGGAAGCGCCTGCGGCAGGTCGGCCGGCAGGCACCGCTCGGCGAGCGCGGTGATCTCGGCGAGATCCCGTGCGGTGGCGGCGTCCGCCTCCACCTTGGCGGTCGCGGCGGTGAGCACGGTCGTCCCCCACACCCCGGCCTCGGCGACCCGCACGGACAGCTCCGGATCCCAGCGCAGCCGCCACGTCTCCCGGAACGTGCCCGTACTGCCGCGCGAGGCGGCCGGTTCGCCCCAGGCGACACCGAGCAGCCGCAGCCGGTGGAGCAGTCTGCTGCGCCCGGCGTCGGTCTCCTCGCGCAGGTCGAGTGCCAGCTCCCGCTCCAGCGCCTCCGGCTTGAGCCGCAGCCGCCGCCGGAGCCGGTCGAGGTCGCGCTGCAACGGCACCGCGGGCGCCTCGGGCGGCACCTCCCCCAGCACGTCGCCCACGACCAGCCGGTCGCGCACCAGCGCCAGCGGCACCTCCGACCCCTCGCACATCACCGCCCGTACGGCGTCGGTCGTCTCGCCGAGCCCGGGCAGCGGCCGGCCGCGCAGCACGGCGAGCGCCCCGGCCAGCCGCACCGCCTCGATGACGTGGGCGGAGGAGACCATCCGGCCCTCCTCCCGCAGCAGGCCCGCCACTTCGGCCAGCCACCGCTCGACGGGCCGGTCCGGCGCGTCGAACAGGTGCCCGTACCAGCCGGGCGCGTCGATGCCCGCCCCGTACCCGCTCGCCCGCGACAGCCTGCGGTGGGTCCACGGCACCCAGGTCAGGTCCACCTTGACCTTGGGCAGCCCCTTCAGCAGCGCCCGGTCGGCGGCGACGGCCGGCGTGCGCCGCAGCGCGGGCACGTGCCAGGCCCCGCACACCACGGCCACCCCGCCGCCGAACTCCCGCCGCGCCGCCCGCACCCGGAGCCGCATGTGCGCCTCCCGCACCGGGTCCCGGTCGCGCCCGCCGCTCCCGTACGCCTCCCGCAGCGCGCCCATGGCCTCCTCCAGCGCCGCGAACGGGGCGAGCGCGTCCCCCGCTGCCGCGCCCCGGTGTTCGACGACGTCCTCCCACCAGCGCTCGGGATCGTCGTGACCGGCGGTCCCGGCGAGGACGGCCAGCGGGTCGACCCGGGCGTCGGGCAGGGACCGGCCGCCCCCGTCGGTGCCGGGAAGCGGACCGTCCGCGGACGGCCGCCCGTGCCCCCCGCCCGTGTCCGTGCCGGTGTCCGCGTCCGGCGCGCCCCCCGCCGGGGAGTCCCACGCCAGGGTGTGGGCGGCGGGCAGGTCGATGAAGCGGGCGGGGACGCCGTTGTCCAGGGCCCAGCGCAGGGCGACCCACTCCGGGGAGAACCCGGCCAGCGGCCAGAAGGCCGACCGCCCCGGATCGTCGACGGCGTGGGCGAGGAGGGCGACCGGTGGCCGCATCCCCTCGTCGGCGGCGAGCGGGATCAGGGGGTCCGCCTCGGGCGGCCCTTCGATCAGCACGACCCGCGGCCGGGCCGCGTCGAGTGCCGCGCGCACCGCCCGCGCCGACCCCGGCCCGTGGTGACGCACTCCGAGCAGCAGCGGCTCCGTCCCCGCTTCCCCGCCGCTGCGGTCCCCGCGGTCGTCCTTCACACCGTCCCCCTCGCCTCCGCGTCCGCCTCACGCCGCCGGCCGGCCGCCGGCCCCACCGGCCGGGACGTCACGCGCTCACCTCCCGGCAGGCGCGGTAGAAGTCCTTCCAGCCGTCCCGCTCGCGGACCACCGTCTCCAGGTACTCCTGCCAGACGACACGGTCGGCCGCCGGATCGCGGACGACGGCGCCGAGCAGTCCGGCGGCGACGTCGCCCGGCCGCAGCACGCCGTCGCCGAAGTGGGCGGCCAGGGCGAGGCCGTGGGTGACGACGGAGATGGCCTCGGCGGTGGACAGCGTGCCGCTGGGCGACTTCAGCCTGGTGCGTCCGTCGGCCGTCGTCCCGTTCCTCAGTTCGCGGAAGACGGTCACGACGCGGCGGATCTCGTCGATGCCCTCCGGCACGGCCGGCAGGTCGAGGGAGCGGCCGATCTGTTCGACGCGGCGCGTGACGATGTCGACCTCGGCCTCGGCGCTCTCCGGCAACGGCAGCACCACGGTGTTGAAGCGGCGGCGCAGGGCGCTGGACAGTTCGTTGACGCCGCGGTCGCGGTCGTTGGCCGTGGCGATCAGGTTGAAACCGCGGACCGCCTGCACCTCCTGGCCCAGCTCCGGTATCGGCAGCGTCTTCTCCGACAGGATGGTGATGAGCGTGTCCTGCACATCGGCCGGGATGCGGGTCAGCTCCTCCACCCGGGCGGTCCTCCCCTCCGCCATCGCCCGCATGACCGGGCTGGGCACGAGGGCGTCGCGGCTGGGGCCGTGGGCGAGCAGCCGCGCGTAGTTCCAGCCGTAGCGGATCGCCTCCTCCGGGGTGCCGGCGGTGCCCTGCACCAGCAGGGTGGAGTCGCCGCTGACCGCCGCGGCCAGGTGCTCGGACACCCAGGTCTTCGCGGTGCCGGGCACGCCGAGCAGGAGCAGGGCCCGGTCGGTGGCGAGCGTGCCGACGGCGACCTCGACGATCCGCCGCGGGCCGACGTACTTCGGCGTGATCACCGTGCCGTCCGGCAGGGTGCCGCCGAGCAGGTACGTCGCCACGGCCCACGGTGACAGCTTCCAGCGGGCGGGGCGCGGCCGGTCGTCCCGCGCGGCCAGCGCGGCCAGTTCGGCGGCGAAGGCGTGCTCGGCGTGCGGCCGCAGCTCCTGCGCGCCGGACGCGCCGGCGGGGACGGCGGCGGAGTCCGCGGGCGCGGGCACGGCCCCGTCCCGGTTCGGGTCGACGGGCGTCGGTTCCACGGAGACAGGCATGGCTGAGTCCCCCTCCAGCTCGGCCGGTTCGGATCTGGCCCCACGGTGCACCACACCACTGACAATCGCTCTGACCTGCCAAAACGCATCGGCGCGGCCGATTGTCAGTGGCGGGTTCTACCTTCGGTGGCATGACTCGGCAAGAGGTGCGCTGGACAGCGGACCGGGTGCTGGCACTGGCACCTGACGACGCGTCGCGCAAGGCGGCCGGCGGGCTCGGGGCGGCCGCTTCGTGGTCCGGGGCGGGCAGTTCCGGCGAGGGGGCGGTGTGGGGGATGTGCACGGGAGGCGGCGGCACGCCGTACCGGACGGTCGTCGACGTCGCGGGTGCCTCCGGTCCGGCGTACGGGTGCGGTTGTCCGCGCCGCGGGGCCCCGTGCGAGCACGCGCTGGGGCTGCTGCTGCTCTGGGCGGGTGAGGGGGACGGTGAAGGGAGCGCGGTGCCTCGGGGGCAGCCGCCGGAGTGGGCGCGACGGTGGATCGCGGAACGGCGCGGACCCGCGGGGCGGGAGCGGCCGGAGGACGCGTCCGCTGCCGCTTCCCCGCCGGACGGCCCGCAGGCGGCTCGGCGCAGGGCGCAGCGGCGGGCCGAGCGCGTCACCGCGGGGGCGACGGAGCTGGAGCAGCGGCTGGCGGACCTCCTGCGCGAGGGTCTCGCCGGTGCCCGGCAGGCCGGGTACGGGCTGTGGGAGGAGACCGCGGCCCGCATGGTCGACGCGCAGGCGCCCGGCCTGGCCGCGCGCGTCCGCGAGGCGGCGGCGGTCCCCTCCTCCGGCTCCGGCTGGCCGGCGCGCCTGCTGGAGGAGTGCGCCCTCCTCCACCTCCTCGGCCGGGGCTGGCTCCACCGGGAGGAGTTGCCGGACGGCCTGGCGGCGACGGTCCGCTCACGCATCGGCCTGCCCGCCTCGCCGGACGGCCCGCCGGTCCGCGACCACTGGCTGGTCCTCGCCCGGTACGACACCGCGGACGGCCGCCTGACGACCCGCCGCATCTGGCTGTACGGCGCCGGGACGGGGCGCACCGCGCTGCTCCTCTCCTACGGCGCGGCCGGCCGCGCTCCCGACCTCGCGCTGCCGGTCGGGCTCGCCGTGGAGGCGGAGGTGTCCGCGTACCCGGGCTCCGGGCAGGGACGGGTGGCGCTCGGCGAGCGGTTCGCGCCGCCCGCGCGCACGGCGATGCGCCCACCGGGCCTGTCCACCTCGCAAGCGGCCACCCGCTACGGCGAGGCCCTGCGCGACGATCCCTGGCTGGACTCGGTGCCGGTGACCCTGGACCGGGTGGTGCCGGTCCCGGACGGCGACTCGTGGCAGCTGGCGGACGCCGACGCGGACACGGCCCTGCCGCTCACGGCCGCGGCCCGCGGCCGGCCCGGCCTGTGGCGCCTGGTCGCCCTCTCGGGCGGCGCGCCCGTCAAGGTCTTCGGCGAGCTCGGCCACCGGGGCTTCACCCCGCTGACGGCCTGGCCCGCGGACGAGGGCGCCGCCGTACCCCTGTGCTGAGCCCGACCGGAAAGGAACCGCATGACCAGGACGCCCCCTCCTGCCGATGCCCCCGCCCCTGGTGCCTGGGAGGAACTCGTCACCGCGGCCCTGCTCGGAACGGAGCGGCGCACTCCCCCCGGCTGCGCGCCGGGCGTCGAGGCACCGGCGGCGCTGCTGGACGCCGCGGCCGTACAGACCGTCCGCAGACGCGCCGGACTGCGCCCGGCACCGGCCGCGGACCGCCCGGAACCGGCGCCGGCCGACCCCCGGCCCCCGCTGCCCGCCGCGGCCGCCCGCCGCCTCGCCCTGCTGCTGGCCGACCGCCCGGCCACGGCCGGCAGGGGCACCGCACCGGACCTGAGGGAGCTGCTGCCCCAGTGGCTCGCGGCGGCCAACGCGCGCGGCTTCGCGGCACCCCCGCAGGCGCTGCCCGCCCTGCTGGACGCGGCCCGGGGGCGCACGGACCTGCGCCCGGCGGCGCTGCGGTTCGCCGGTCCGCGCGCCCGCTGGCTGGCCCGGCTAAACCCGGACTGGCGGTTCGTCCTGCGCACGGCCGACGGGACAGGGGCACCCGTCCGTCCCGGCGACACGGCCGGAACGCGCCGGCTGTGGCAGGAGGGCCTGTTCGCGGAACGCGTCGCCCTGCTGTCGTCCCTGCGCTCCCGCGACCCCGCCGCCGCGCGCGACCTGCTCGCCTCGACCTGGGCGAGCGAACGGGCCGAGGACCGCCTGATGTTCCTCGACTCGCTCCGCACCGGCCTGGGCCCCGACGACGAACCGTTCCTGGAGCGGGCCCTCACCGACCGCAGCCGCAACGTGCGGACGACGGCGGCGGAACTGCTGTCCGCCCTGCCGGAGTCGGCCCTCGCCGCCCGCATGGCGGCCCGGGCGGCGGCCTGCGTGGCCCTCGACCGGACCCGGGACACCCCGGCGATCACCGTGGAGGCGCCGCACGAGTGCGACGCGGGCATGGAGCGGGACGGCGTTCTCCCCGTGCCGCCCACGGGCCGCGGCGAACGCTCCTGGTGGTTCGGCCAGCTGGTGGAGGCGGCACCGCTGGGGACCTGGCCCGCACGGCTCGGCGGACGCACCCCCCGCGAGATCGTCGCCCTGCCGGTGGCGGACGACTGGCGGGACGACCTGCACGCGGCATGGTGCCGGGCCGCCGTGCGGCAGCGCGACGCCGAGTGGGCCCGGGCGCTCCTCGGTGCGCCGACGGCACCGGAGGCCGGTGGCCCGGGAGCGGTGTCCCTGGCCGAACGCGCCAGGCTGCTCGGCACCCTGGCCCCCGGCGAACGGGCCGAGTGGGTCGCCGGCTTCATCGCGACGCACGGCCTGTCCGAGGCGTTCCAGCTGCTCGGGGTGTGCGCGGTGCCGTGGGCCGAGCCCCTCGGCCGCGCGGTGGTCGACGCGCTCGACATCGCCCGTGACGCCGGGGGCTACCCGTGGAGCTTCAGCGGTGTCATGGGGCTGGCCGAACGCTGCCTCGACCCCGCCGAGGCAGACCGCCTCGACGGCCTCCTGGCCCTGCCCGACGAGGCGGAGGACGCGTCACCGGGGGCGGCCGGGTACTGGGCGGAGTCCTTCCAGCGCCTGGTCACGACCTTGCGCCTGCGCGCGGCGATGGCCGCGGAGCTGACGTGACCGCGCCCCGCACCCCGGCCGACCGCCGCACGCCGGTGCCGCGGCCGGTCGCCGTACGCCTACGCCCCGGCCGGCTGCCGCACGTTCGCCCGCACCCAGTCCACGATCGACGCCGTCGTCGCGCCGGGGGTGAAGATCTCCGCGACACCCTTCTCCTTCAGTGGCGGAATGTCCGCCTCCGGGATGATGCCGCCGCCGAAGACCAGGATGTCCTCCGCGTCCCGCTCCTTGAGCAGATCGATCACGGCGGCGAAGAGCGTGTTGTGCGCGCCGGAGAGGATGGACAGCCCGATCGCGTCGGCGTCCTCCTGGATCGCGGTGTCGACGATCTGCTCGGGCGTCTGGTGAAGCCCGGTGTAGATGACCTCCATACCGGCGTCGCGCAGCGCACGCGCGATCACCTTGGCCCCGCGATCATGGCCGTCGAGCCCCGGCTTGGCCACCACCACGCGGATCGGACCGGTTGCCACACCCATCACTGCCTCCATGAAGCGACTCGTCCATCCCTGCCGGCACGCGCACACGATCCGCCGCACCGGCATGTGCACACGTACCCGGTGCACGCACCCTGCCCGGCACCCCGCACACCACCGCTCGGCGAAGTGAACGAACGTTATCGCCAGCATCCCGCAACCGGCAGTTTCGCGGTGGATACCGAGGGGGAAATCACACGGTGGGACATGTTCGTCGCGCACAGTTCCCGATTCCCGCGGCCGCCTCCGGCGTACCCGCCCCCGGCGGAGGAGCCACGGCGGAACCGCGCGCGAGGGGAGCCGCGACGCGGCACCACGGCGCATCCGCACCGGTCACCGGGCCGTTTCCCGCCCCCGCACCCCGACAGAACCACCCGGCGCTTGTGTCACGCCTCTCCACGAGGGCACACGGGGAACAGAGGCGTTCCCGCGTGCCGACAGGAGGTCGGCCATGAAGGTCACCAGAGCAGCACAGCTCCTTCTCCCCCTCTACCGGCGCCTCCTGCCCTTTCCGCCGATCGCACCGGTCAGGCTGCCGGAGGCGTCCGTGACCTTCCTGAAGGCGACCGTCCTGGAGATCGCGATCCTCACGGGGCACCTCATCCTCTACCCCTCCGGCATCATCCAGGAGCGCCGGACCGGTCCCGTAAAGCTCCCGGACGCCCCGCGCGCACCGCGCGCGCCGGGCCCCGCCGACGGCTCCGCGCACCCCGTCGCGCCCGGCCTGTGCGACACGCCAGGGACGGCCGGAAAGGCGGGGAAAACCGAGGAAACAGAGACATCAGGGTCACCAGGGAAGACAGCAGGGGAGGGGAAAACCGAGAAAGCCGGCACGGCGGAAGGCCTCCGGGCGCCCGGCGCACCGCCGTCCGTCACTCCCCGCCTTCCCCTGCGGACCGGGCCGCCGGTCGTCCTCCTGCACGGTTTCATCGACAACCGCTCGGTCTTCGTCCTGCTGCGCCGCAGCCTGGCCCAGCACGGCACGCGCCAGATCGTCTCGCTGAACTACTCTCCGCTGACCTGCGACATACGCACCGCGGCCGAGCTGCTCGGCCGCCACGTCGAGGAAGTGTGCGGCCGCACCGGCAGCGGGCGGATCGACATCGTCGGGCACAGTCTCGGCGGCCTGATCGCGCGGTACTACGTGCAGCGGCTCGGCGGCGACAGCCGCGTCCGGACGCTCGTGACCCTCGGTACACCGCATGCGGGCACCCGGGTCGCCCCCCTGGCCGACGCGCACCCCATCGTGCGCCAGATGCGTCCCGGCTCCCCGGTGATCGAGGAGCTGGCCGGCCCCGCACCCGGCTGCCGGACCCACTTCGTCAGCTTCTGGAGCGACCTCGACCGCCTGATGGTCCCGCTGGAGACGGCCCGCCTCGACCACCCCGACCTGATCGCGCGCAACGTACGGGTGAGCGGCATCGGCCATCTGGCGCTGCCCGTGCACCCGGCCGTCGCGACCGGCGTCCGGCAGGCCCTCGACACCCCCTTGGCGGACACCGGATCCGGCGATCACACCGGCGGTCAGACCGTCGCCTGACCCCCACCGGCACCCCGCCATATCGAACAAAGGTCGAACGCAGGGTTAAGCCGGCGCCCGCCGTCCCCCGAATCACGACCGAATGCCCGTTTCCTACGCACGCGAAACCTGGCGAAGATTGTCGTGCCCGCGTACCGCCGGGTACAGTCGCCGCACTGCTCTCGCAGCCCCTGTTGTCGAGGCGAAAGAGAAGTTGGTGAACGACCGTCACCCGTCGGGGACCATGACCACCCCGGCCCCGGCTTCCGACGCCGACCCGGCGCACTACGCGCCATACGGCACCCAGGAAGCCCAGTACGGCGACTTCACCACGTACGGCGACTACGACGCCACCGGTTTCGCCACCGGCGGCCCCGCCGACGCGGGCTACGAAGCGGACCCCCTCTTCGGAAGTCTCCCGGCCCAGAACACGGGCTCGTACGACACCACCGGAACCTACGACGCACCGGGCGCGTACGACACCGCCCAGTGGTCCACGGGCGGCCACCAGGCCGTGCACTACGACGCCTACGCGGCCCAGCAGCACACCGCCTACGACACCGGCGCCTACGACGCGGCCGCGTGGACGGCCGACCACCGGCACCCGGGGGCGATCCCACCGCAGGCCGCGGACAACGCCACCAGCGGCCAGTGGGACACCGGCGCGTGGCACCGGCCGGACCAGTCCGACGACCCCGCCGAACGGACCCAGCAGTGGGAATGGGGCACGCAGGCCTTCGACACCGGCGCCTACGACACCACGCAGTGGGACACGGACGCCGCGGACGCCGCTCCCCACCCGCCCACGGGCGACGCGCACGCCGTGCACTCGGACCATCCCGAGCACCACGAACATCTCGAGCACCACGAGCACCACGAGCGGCAGACGCACACGGAGCACCAGGAGCAGCGGACGGCGCTCCCGCACGAGCAGCAGGCGGAGGCCCCCTTCGATCAGCAGCCGACCGCGGCCTTCGAGCAGTTCACCCCCGAGGACCCCGCCGCGGCCGACGACGAGACGACCGCCACGGGTGAAATGCCCGCCGTCGGCCTCCTCGACGGCCAGGAGGAGATCACTCCGGCCCCCGCCCCCCGCGCGGCCTCCCGCGGCGGCGGGCGTTCCCGCCGCCGCCAGCCCGCCAAGCGCTCCGCGCTGCTGACCATCGCGGTGCCCTCGGCGTGCGTGATGGGTGTCGCCGGCATCGCCGCCGCCTCCGTCGGCACGCTCAGCGGCGGAGGCGACGACAAGGACACCACCGCCTCCGCGGCGGACGCCCAGCCGGTGGAGCCCTCCACCGCCAACAGCAAACTGGACACCCAGATCGCGAGCCTGTCCGCCGGCGCCGACGATTTCGCCGACCGGGCCAGCCGGGCCCAGGAACGCATCGACCTCAGGGCTCAGCAGGAGGCCGAGAAGAGGCGGGCGGCGGAGGAGGCGGCCCGCAAGGAGCGGCTGCGGCCGAAGTTCGCCCTGCCGGTCGCCCAGCACGGGCTCAGCGCCTACTACGGCCAGTCCGGCGTCAACTGGATGTCCATGCACACCGGCATCGACTTCCCCGTCGCGTACGGCACGACGGTGATGGCCGCGACCGACGGCACGGTCCGCACCCAGTGGAACAGTGCCTACGGCAACATGATGATCGTGACCGCGAAGGACGGCACGGAGACGTGGTACTGCCACCTCTCCAGTTACCGGGTTCCCTCCGGTTCGACCGTGAAAGCCGGCGATCCGATCGCCTACTCCGGCAACTCGGGCAACTCAACCGGTCCGCACCTGCACTTCGAGGTGCGCCCCGCCGGCGGGGCGGCGCACGACCCGCTGACGTGGCTGCGCAGCCACGGCCTCGACCCGTCGTAGATCCGGGCGCCGCGCCCCTGCCCGCCGACGACGGCGGGAGCACGACCGGCTCCCTCGGAGCCCCCCCCGATCCTCCGGAAGCCGGCTCCTCAGAGCTTCTCGACCGGCGCGTACCGCAGCAGCAGCCGCTTCGGCTTGGCGTCCCCGAAGTCGATCGTCGCCTCGGCGTTCGCCCCCGTGCCCTTGACCGCGACCACGGTGCCGAGCCCGAACTGGTCGTGGGTGACCCGGTCGCCGACCGCCAGCGACGCCCCCGGCTTCTCCGACGCCCGGCGCGTGGCGAAACCGGACGCGCCCGCCGCCGACGAACGGGAGCGGGAGGACGACAGCGACCCCGCGATGCCCGAGGCCGGCCCGGAGGACACGGGTGCGGTCGCGCCGGTCCGCCGCCACTCCAGGTGGGCCGCCGGGATCTCCTCCAGGAAGCGCGAGGGCGGATTGTACGAAGGCTGCCCCCATGCGCTGCGCATCGTGGACCGCGTCAGGTACAGCCGCTCCCGCGCGCGCGTGATGCCGACGTACGCCAGGCGCCGCTCCTCCTCCAGCTCCTTGGTCTGCCCGAGGGCGCGCATGTGCGGGAAGACACCGTCCTCCATGCCGGTGAGGAAGACGACGGGGAACTCCAGGCCCTTGGCGGTGTGCAGCGTCATCAGCGTGACGACGCCGTCGCCGTCCTCCTCGTCGGGGATCTGGTCGGAGTCGGCGACGAGCGCGACCTGCTCCAGGAAGTCGGACAGCGTCCCCGACTCGCCTTCACCGCGCTCCTGCTCGAACTCCAGCGCCACCGCGGCGAGTTCCTGGAGGTTCTCGATCCGGGTCTCGTCCTGCGGATCGGTGGAGGCCTGCAGCTCGGCCAGGTAGCCGGTGCGCTCCAGGACCGCCTCCAGCACGGTCGCCGGGCCCGCGCCGGACTCGACGATCGTGCGGAGGTCCTCCATCAACGTGTTGAACCGCTTGACGGCGTTCGTGGAGCGCGCGGCCATGCCGTACGCCTCGTCCACGCGCTTGAGCGCCTGCGGGAAGCTGATCCTCTCCCGCTGGGCGAGGGCGTCGATCATCGCTTCGGCGCGCTCGCCGATGCCGCGCTTGGGCACGTTGAGGATGCGGCGCAGCGGCACCGAGTCCTCGGGGTTGGCGAGGACCCGCAGGTAGGCCAGGACGTCCCGGACCTCCTTGCGCTCGTAGAAGCGGACACCGCCGACGACCTTGTAGGGCAGGCCGACGCGGATGAAGACTTCTTCGAAGACACGGGACTGGGCGTTGGTGCGGTAGAAGACGGCGACATCGCCGGCCTTGGCCTCGCCCGCGTCGGTGAGGCGGTCGATCTCGTCGGCGACGAACTGCGCCTCGTCGTGCTCGGTGTCGGCGACGTACCCGGTGATCGGCGAGCCGGCGCCGGCGTTGGTCCACAGGTTCTTGGGGCGGCGGGACTCGTTGCGCTCGATGACGGCGTTGGCCGCGCTCAGGATCGTCTGGGTGGAGCGGTAGTTCTGCTCCAGCAGGATCGTCGTCGCGTCCGGGTAGTCCTCCTCGAACTGGAGGATGTTGCGGATGGTCGCACCGCGGAAGGCGTAGATCGACTGGTCGGCGTCGCCGACGACGCACAGCTCGGCGGGGGGGAGGTCGGCCTCGCTCCCCGGAGCGCCCTCGCCGTGGACGCCGGGGCCGACGAGCTCCCGGACGAGGGCGTACTGCGCGTGGTTGGTGTCCTGGTACTCGTCGACCAGGACGTGCCGGAAACGGCGGCGGTAGTGCTCGGCGACGTCCGGGAAGGCGCGGAGCAGGTTGACCGTCGTCATGATCAGGTCGTCGAAGTCGAGGGCGTTGGCCTCGCGCAGCCGCGACTGGTAGAGGGCGTAGGCCTGGGCGAGGGTCTTCTCGAAGCCGTCGGATGCCTGGGCGGCGAAGTCCTCCTCGTCGATCAGCTCGTTCTTGAGGTTGCTGATCTTGGCGCTGAAGGACTTGGGCGGGAACCGCTTCGGGTCGAGGTCCAGATCACGGCAGACCAGGGCCATCAGGCGCTTGGAGTCGGCCGCGTCGTAGATCGAGAACGACGACGTGAAACCGAGCCTCTTGCTCTCCCGGCGCAGGATGCGCACGCACGCGCTGTGGAAGGTCATCACCCACATGGCGTTCGCGCGCGGGCCGACGAGCTGCTCGACGCGCTCCTTCATCTCGCCCGCGGCCTTGTTGGTGAAGGTGATCGCGAGGATCTGGCCCGGGTGGACGCCCCGCTCGGCCAGCAGATGGGCGATGCGGTGGGTGAGCACGCGCGTCTTGCCGGAACCGGCGCCGGCGACGATGAGCAGCGGGGAGCCGGAGTGCACGACGGCGGCGCGCTGGTTGTCGTTCAGCCCCTGGAGGAGCGCGGCGGAGTCGACCGGCGGGCGCGGGGCGCCGTCCCGGTAGTACGCGTCCCGCTCCGGCGGCACGTCGAACTTCCCCCCGAACAGATCGTCCGGAACCGGCTCCGGTACGTGATCGTCCTCGGGCGGCGGCGGGGGTTCTTCCTCGTACCCGCGCGGGGCCTGGAGTTCCGCCAGAAAGTTGTCGTCAAAGAGGCTGCTCATCGCTCTCCGAGTCTAGGGCGCCCCGCCGACAACCGGCCGCCGTCCCGGAAACATCCCCGCTCCGCCCGTTCGCCCTCCCGCCGCGCGGTCCTGTGTCCCACGGGGCCGGAGCGGGCCGGGAGGGGGGAGTCTTCACGCCGCTCCCCCGCCCCCTGAGACCTTGGTCACGCCGTGGGTCCCGGGGCGGGGGCGCGGTGCCGGGTGCGACACCGCGCTCCGGTCCGGGCCGTGGCCCGGACCGGAGCGGCCGGGTGTCCCCGCCGTGCACGCGCGGGGCCCCCGGTACGCGCCCGGCGCCCGGCACCGCCCCGGGACCGGCGCCTCCCGCCGCGCGCCTGGCGGGTACGGCGTCCGCCGGCGACCGGTGCCGCCGTGGCGGTGACCGGCGTCGTGCCGTCGGGCCGTGTCTGACGGGGCGTGAATCCCGGCTCGCGCCGGTCCGGCCCGCGCCGGCCGCGCACTTCGTCCTCCTGCCGCCGCGCGAGCGGAAGCGGGGGGGGTGGCGCGGGCGGCCCGTCCCGCGCGCCCGCCGCCATCGGTGTCCCGCGGCCGGGTGGGCTCGGTCAGGTACCGCCGTGGCCCGCGGTGGCCGCGTGGCCGGCGATCGCCGCGGCCGCGCGGGACGGGCCGCGGTCGTGCGCCGCCGAGGGCGCGGTCAGGTCCACAGCACGGCTATGAAGACGTTCGCCACGGTCAGCAGCCCGACCAGCCCGAACAGGCCCTTGTCCACCCGCTCCTCGTCACGCTTCACGTAGACCAGGCCGAGGATCACGATCAGCAGGGCCAGCTTCACGCCGATCTTGATGTTGTCGACCGGCTGGTCGTCGGCCTGGTTGAGCCCGACCAGGATCACCCCGGTGGCCAGCATCGTCAGCGCGCCGTGCAGCATGGCGGGGCCGAAGCGCGCCGTGCCCCGGCCCATCGCCTTCATCTGGGTCAGGAAGCCGCCGAGCAGCGCCGCGATGCCGATGATGTGCAGGCCGACGAAGAGGTGGATGAGTACGTCCATGGGGCCGGAGCCTAATCCCGGGTGCGGACGCCCCCCGCCACCGGCCCGCCACCGGACGGGCCCCTCGCACGCACCCGGCCGTTAGCACTGGACAGCCCCCCTCGGACCACGGATCACCCCCATCGGTCATCACTCTCCGTGAAATCACCGATCCCATCCCCGGAGTGCGGTCACCTGCGGTCGTCGAACGGTCGGCCGTTGCCACTTCCGCGCAACACGTGTCCCTCGCGACGCGCCGAGGGCTAGCGTCCTGCCCCGGTGCCCGTCTCCCCATCGCCGCCCGGACCGCGGGCGGCGGCCGGCACCACCGCCGGTAGGGTCCGGCGGCGGCCCGCTCCCCCGTGTCCGCCGCCGGACCGGCCGACCACCGGTGCCGCCCGCCGGCCTCCGGGCCGGCGGCACCGGCCTCCCGGCGGACGTACGACCCGTACGGAAAGGACGTGGAGCCAGTGGCAGCGCACCGCAGGCCCCGGCAGCGCGCGGCGGGCGGCGGCACGGCCCGGACCGCCGTCACGATCGCCCTTGCGGGCGCGGCGACCGCGGCCGGCCTGAACGGGACCGGGCACGCCGAGCCGGACCGGACGCCGGCGCGGGTGAGGGCCGAGGTGGAGGAGTTGTACCGGGAGGCGGAGGCCGCCACCGAGAAGTACAACGGCGCGAAGGAGAGGGCCAGGGAGGCCGGGCGGCGGCTGGCGGCACTGCAGGACGCCGCGGCACGGCGGCGGGAGCGGCTCGACTCGGCGCGCGGCGCCCTGGGGACGGCCGCGGCGGCGCAGTATCGCGACGGTGGCCTCGACCCCGCGCTGCAACTGGTCCTGTCCGAGGACCCCGACGGCTACCTCCGGGGGGCGGCCCTGGCCGAACGGGTGGGCAGCAGGCAGGCGGCCGCCGTCGCACGCGTACGCGGCCACCTGCGGGAGATCGAGCGACTGCGCGGGGCCGCCCGCGTGGAGGTGGCCGAGCTGCGGTCGCGGCAGGCGGAGCTGAGACGCCACCGCGCCACGGTCACCGGGAAGCTGGACGCGGCCCGCCGGCTGCTGTCGGAGCTGCCGGCCGGGAACGGCGCACGGCCCGGCGGAGGAACGGACCGGGCCCCCCGCGCGTCGGCGGTCCCCGGGGAGGGAGGGCCGGCACCCGCGTCGGTGCGGGCGCCGAATCCCCGGGCCGCGGCGGCCGTCGCCTACGCCCACCGGAAGATCGGCAGCCCTTACGTCTGGGGCGCGACCGGTCCGGACGCCTTCGACTGCTCGGGCCTCGTCCAGGCGGCGTACCGCGCGGCGGGCGTCTCCCTGCCCCGCACGACCTACGCCCAGATCGGCGCCGGCCGCCGCGTGTCCCGCTCCGAACTCCTCCCGGGCGACCTGGTGTTCTTCTACTCCGGCATCAGCCACGTCGGCATCTACGTGGGCGGCGGCCGGATGATCCACGCCCCCAACCCCTCGGCGCCGGTCCGGCAGGCCCCCGTCGATCAGATGCCGTTCGCCGGGGCGACGCGGGTCGTGTGACGGGTCCGGCCGCGCCGGTCACACCAGCCGCCGCGCCGTGGCCCAGCGGGTCAGCTCGTGGCGGTTGGACAGCTGGAGCTTCCTGAGGACCGCCGACACGTGGGACTCGACCGTCTTCACGGAGATGAACAGCTGCTTGGCGATCTCCTTGTACGCGTACCCGCGGGCGATGAGCCGCAGCACCTCGCGCTCCCGCTGGGTGAGGCGGTCGAGGTCCTCGTCGGCCGGCGGGGCGTCGGTCGAGGCGAAGGCGTCCAGGACGAAGCCGGCCAGGCGCGGGGAGAAGACCGCGTCGCCCTCCTGCACACGGAAGATGGAGTCGACCAGGTCCGAGCCCGTGATCGTCTTGGTCACGTACCCCCGGGCACCGCCGCGGATCACTCCGATCACGTCCTCCGCCGCGTCCGAGACGGACAGGGCGAGGAACCGGACCGGCCGGTCGGTGTCGGCCGTCAACGCCGCGCAACGGCGCAGCACTTCGACGCCGCCACCGCCCGGCAGGTGCACGTCGAGGAGGACCACCTCGGGCCGGGTCGCGGTGATGACCGTGACCGCCTGGTCGACGTCGGCGGCCTCGCCGACGACCTCGACGCCGGTCTCCTCGGTCCGGCCGATCTCGGCCTGCACTCCCGTACGGAACATGCGGTGGTCGTCGACGAGGACGACGCGCACATGCCGCCCGCCCGCGCCGCCCGCCGTCCCGTTCGCCTCGGTCGGGTCGCTCATGACGTCTTCTCCGCCCTCTCCATCTCCAGCTCGACCTCCGTGCCGCCGCCCGGTACCGCGCGCAGCCGCGCCGTACCGCCGTTGCGCTCCATGCGGCCGATGATCGATTCCCTGACACCCATGCGGTCGGCGGGTACCGAGTCGAGGTCGAAGCCGGGGCCGCGGTCCCGGACGGACACGAAGACCGTCCTGCCCTCGACTTCGGCGTAGACCTGAACGGCGCCGCCCTCGCCACCGTACTTGGCGGCGTTCACCATCGCTTCGCGCGCGGCTTGCACCTGTGCGCCGGTCCTCTCGTCCAGCGGGCAGTCGCCGACCACGACGACCTCCATGGGGACACCGTGCTTGTCCTCCACCTCGGCGGCGTCGCGCCGCACGGCGTCGGCGAGGGTGGTGGGCTCGTCGGCCTCGTCCCTGCCGTTGCCCTCGGGGTTGTAGAGCCAGGCGCGCAGGTCGCGTTCCTGGGCCCGGGCCAGCCGGCGCACCTCGCCCGGGTGGTCGGCGTTGCGCTGGATCAGGGTCAGGGTGTGCAGCACGGAGTCGTGGACGTGGGCGGCGACCTCGGCGCGCTCCTGGGCGCGGATGCGCATCAGCCGCTCCTCGGAGAGGTCCTGGGTCATGCGCACCAGATAGGGGCCGGCCAGGAGCGTGATGCCGACCAGGACCGCGAGGGCGGCCTGCAGGACGGACCCGAGGTGGGCGGCGGAGCCCTGCAGGACGAACATGCCGGAGACACCGGCCGCGACCAGCAGCACGCCCGCCACGGCCCGCAGCAGGGTGACCGTGTGCCGCTTGCGGCCGGCCTCCATCCAGCGGGCCCGGCGGGCGTTGTCCGCCTGGCGCCAGACGAGGGCGACGCCCGCGCCGACGAGCACGGCCGGCCAGAGGTAGGCCCTGGCGCCGCCGCCGACGTTGACGTTGCCCACGAAGACCATGGCCACGACGACCATGAGGAGGAGGGCGACGATCTGGCCCTTGTCCGGTCTGCGGGCGACGAGTCTGCGGCGGCCGTCCGGCGAGGTCTCGGACGTCACCGTGGGCGGCGGCTTCCTCGCCTCGACGCCGCCGACACCCAGCGGGACGAAGAACCAGAACGCGGCGTACAGCAGAGCGCCCAGTCCGTCGGCCATGAACAGGCCCACGAAGACGAGCCGTACCCAGGCGACGGGCAGCCCGAGGTGCCCGGCGAGCCCCCGCGCCACGCCACCCAGCCAGCGTCCGTCGCTGCTGCGGTAGAGCTTGCGCGGCGGCCGCGGTTCGGCGAGGGGCGCTGCTGCGGCTTCCGGCATGCCAACGATGGTCACACGGCCGCGTGCCCGGGACATCAGGGTCCGCCCCGGAGACTCCCCTGATCTTCGGCGCGGCGGACCCCGCACGCCCGTCCCCGCCCCTCCTCGGGGCCGATTTCAGGGTCCGGCCAGGGTCGTTCCCGCTCCCGCCGCCCCGCCGCGCCCGTCACCATGGACCCATGACCGATCACGAGCACGCCCCGACGAGTCCGGGACCCGGCTCCGGCCCGGGTTCCCGGCCGGCCGGCGGGCCGCGGGACGCGGCGCCCGGCGTGGACGCGGCGCCCGGCGGTGCCGGCGGACCCGGTTCGCCCCGGACGTTCCGGCGCGACCCGCGGTTCAAGATGCTCGCCGGCGTGTGCTCCGGCCTGGGACGGCAGTACGACATGGACCCGGTGATCTTCCGGATCACCCTGGCGGTGCTCTCCGCCACCGGCGGCCTCGGCCTCATCTTCTACGGCTTCACCTGGCTCCTCGCCCCCTCCGACGACGAGGAGGAGAACGAGGTGCGCAAGCTGCTGACCGGCCGGGTCGACGGCCAGGCACTGGCGGCCGTGCTGTTCGCGCTGGTCGGCTGCGGAGTCTTCCTGACGATGCTGCACAACGGCGGGGTGCTGACGTTCGCCGTCGTCCTCTCCCTCCTCCTGGCGGGCGCCGGGTACTGGTCGCGGCAGCGCGGCGCCGCGGGTCCGGACCCCCTCGCCGCCCAGGCCGCCGCCGACGCCCCGCCGGAGCCCCAGGCGCCCCCCGTCTCCCTCACCTACCCGTCCTGGTGGCGCGACCCCATCGTCAAGGACGGCACGCACACCGGCGGCACGGGATACCTGTGGGGTCCCGGGGACTCCTACGCCCCCGACCTCGCGGCGACCGTCGACGTCCGCCTCACCGGCCACGGGACCGGCCGGGAGGACACACGGGTCCGGCGCCCCGGGCCGCGCGGCCCGCGCAGGATCGGCGGCTGGGTCTTCCTGCTCGCCCTGCTCGCCGGCGGTCTCGGCACGCGGCTGGCCTGGGGGGAGCACTCCCTCGGCACCAGCCTCCAGGCGGGCCTGGCCTGCGCGCTCGTCGTCCTCGGCCTCGGCATCGCGGTCAGTTCCTTCCTCGGCCGTACGGGGGGCGGCTCGATCTTCCTGGCGATCGTCACGGCGGCCCTGCTGACCGGCTCGGCGGCCCTGCCCGAGAACATCGGGACCCACTGGACGCGCACCAGGTGGGCCCCCGTCACGGCGGCCGACGTCCGCCCCGGGTACGAGGTGGAGGCCGGCGTCGGCGTCCTGGACCTGTCCCGCCTCCGCGTCGCCGACGGGCGGACGGTGACCACACGGGCCGACGTGGGCGTGGGCCGGATACGCGTGGTCGTGCCCCAGGACGTGACCGTGCGGCTGAGCATCGACGTGGGGGTGGGTGACATCCGGTTGCCGGACGACGACCGGAAGGACGTGGACGTGGCTCCGGGCTTGCACGAGGAGGTGACCTTGCCCCCCGCCCGGGGCGGCGGGGGCACCGGCGTACTCGACCTCGACCTCGGTGTCGGTGCGGGACAGGCGGAGGTGAGCCGTGCTGCGTCATGAGTTCCAGCCCGGAAGGCTGGTGGCCGGGGTCTTCCTGGCCCTGGCGGGCGTCATCTGCGCCGGGGACGCGGGCGGCCTCTGGCGGATCCCGTGGTTCGCGCCCCTCGCCGTCGTGGTCGGCGGCCTCTGCCTGGCCGGCGCCACCGCCGCGCTGACCCGGAACGGGCGCCGCCGCGCGGCCCGCGCCGGCACCGGCGCGCCCCCGTCGCGCTGATCACGCCCTCACCGGTGCCCGCCGGCCCGCCGCCGCGCGCGCCACACGGCGTCCACCGACAGCAGCGGGGCCCCGGCGAGGACGAGGGGAATCCACGCCATGAGGTACGGGAGGTCGTTGCCGTAGTAGTACGGGTCCGAGGCCCAGCTGACGGTCAGCCACAGGCCGAGGGAGATCAGCGCCCCTCCGAGCGCGGCCGAACGCGCGAACAGCCCGAGCAGCGTCCCGATGCCGACGACCAGCTCCGCGAAGGCGATGGCGTACCCGAATCCCACCGGGCTCCTCAGGGACAGGTCGACCAGGGCGGGGACGGCCGAGGAGTCCCGGACCGCCCGCATCGTCTCACCGACGGAACCGGCGCCCGCGTCCTTCATGAAGGAGCCGTCGGTGAGTTTGTCCAAGCCCGCGTAGAGGAAGGTGGCGCCCAGGAAGATCCGCAGGGGAAGCAGGGCGTACCGGGCGGCCCGGTCGCGCCGGTCCCCGCTGCGACCGGGGTGGTCCGTGTGCGTGTCCGTACGCGTTCCGTGGGTCATCGCCGCCAGCCGCCTCTCGCCCGCCCGTGCCCGGACTCCCCACCAGACCACAGGTGCGGTCCGCGGTCCACGTTCCCTTCCCGAACGGAGCCCCTTCCCTCGCGTTCCCTTGCGCCCCGGCGCCCGAACGCCGGGGGGACCACCGCCGGGGCGCCACTGCCCGGCCCGGCCCCTTCGGGCAGGGGGCACCCCCGGACCCATCCATGCCGTCCCGGAGGGCACCCCCGGACCGTTCGGGCACCGGGGCCGGCCACGATCCGCCCGCCACCGGACGGGCACTCCCGGGGCCCCGTCCCCGGCCCGCTCCGGCCGGCACGGGTGGACCATGGCCGGCCCCGTCGACCCGAGGCCCCGGGCGCCGGTCCCGACGCCCCGGGAACACGACGCAAAGGGGACAGCGGATGTCGGCTTTCCTCGGCACCCTCACCGTATGGCCGGAAAAAGCTGGAGCACCTTCGCCGCCGCCGAGCCCGCGCTGGCCGCCACCGTGGAAGCGCGTTTCGGCGCCTACACCCACCACGTCCTGGCGACCCTGCGCAAGGACGGCTCACCGCGCACCAGCGGGCTGGAGGTGCGCTTCCTGGACGGCGAGCTGTGGCTCGCCATGATGCCGAACTCGCTGAAGGCCCTCGACCTGCGCCGCGATCCGCGCTTCGCGCTGCAGGCGAATCCGGGCGAGGGCACCGGCATGGGCGGCGGTGACGTCAGGATCGGCGGGCGGGCGTTCGAGGTCGACGATCCGCGGACGAAGGACGGGTACGCGAAAGAGGTGGAACCGCCGCAGCCGTTCCACCTCTTCCGCACCGAGCTGACGGAGGTCACGCGGACCTACGTCGAGGACGACACGTACCTCGTCCTCCAGGTCTGGAGGCCCGGCGAGCCCCTGCGCACCGTCAAGCGCGCGTAGGCGGGGCTCACTCCCACTCGATCGTCCCCGGCGGCTTCGACGTCACGTCGAGGACGACCCGGTTGACGTCCTTGACCTCGTTGGTGATCCGGGTGGAGATCCGGGCGAGGACGTCGTACGGCAGGCGCGACCAGTCGGCCGTCATGGCGTCCTCGGAGGAGACCGGGCGCAGGACGATCGGGTGGCCGTAGGTCCGGCCGTCGCCCTGGACGCCGACGGAGCGGACGTCCGCGAGCAGGACCACCGGGCACTGCCAGATGTCGCGGTCGAGGCCGGCCGCCGTCAGCTCCTCGCGGGCGATGGCGTCGGCCTCGCGCAGCAGGTCCAGCCGCTCCTTGGTGACCTCGCCGACGATCCGGATGCCGAGGCCCGGACCCGGGAACGGCTGACGCTGGACGATCTCCTCCGGCAGGCCGAGCTCCTTGCCGACCATCCGGACCTCGTCCTTGAACAGCTTGCGCAGCGGTTCGATCAGCTTGAACTCGAGGTCCTCGGGCAGACCGCCGACGTTGTGGTGGGACTTGATGTTGGCGGCGCCGGTGCCGCCGCCGGACTCGACCACGTCGGGGTACAGGGTGCCCTGGACGAGGAACTCCACCGCCGGGCCCTCGTCCGCGATGATCTCGGCCTGGGCCTGCTCGAAGACCCGGATGAACTCCCGGCCGATGATCTTCCGCTTCTCCTCGGGGTCGGTGACCCCCTTGAGCGCGTCCAGGAACCGCTCGCTGGCGTCGACGACCTTGAGCTGTACGCCGGTCGCGGCGACGAAGTCCTTCTCGACCTGCTCGGTCTCACCCTTGCGCATCAGGCCGTGGTCGACGTAGACGCAGGTCAGCTGGGAACCGATGGCCTTCTGGACCAGAGCCGCGGCGACGGCGGAGTCCACGCCGCCGGACAGGCCGCAGATGGCGCGCTTGTCACCGACCAGCTCGCGGATGGCGGTGACCTGCTCCTCGATGACGTTGCCGGTGGTCCAGTTCGGCCGCAGGCCGGCACCCCGGTAGAGGAAGTGCTCCAGTACCTGCTGCCCGTACGTGGAGTGCATCACCTCGGGGTGGTACTGGACGCCGTAGAGCTTCTTGTCGTCGTTCTCGAACGCGGCCACCGGGACGACGTCCGTGGAGGCCGTGACGGCGAAGCCCTCGGGGGCGGCGGAGCAGGCGTCGCCGTGCGACATCCACACGGCCTGCTCCTGCGGGGTGCCCTCGAAGAGCGTGGAGGACGACTTCGCCACGTGCAGGTCGGTCCGGCCGTACTCGCGGGCGCCGGTGTTGTCGACCGTGCCGCCCAGCGACTGCGCCATCAGCTGGAAGCCGTAGCACATGCCGAAGACGGGGACACCGGCCTCGAACAGGGAGCGGTCGACGGTGGGGGCTCCCGGCTCGTAGACGGACGAGGGGCCGCCGGAGAGGATGATGGCCGCCGGGTTCCTGGCGAGCATCTCCTCGACCGGCATGGTGCTCGGCACGATCTCGCTGTAGACCCGGGCCTCGCGGACGCGACGGGCGATGAGCTGGGCGTACTGCGCGCCGAAGTCGACGACCAGAACGGTGTCGGGAGCGGCGCTGGCAGCGGAAGTCGCTGATGACACAGGGTGCCTTCCGGCGGTTCGGGCGGGGGTCTTCGTCGCCAATTCTAACGGGGTGGGCGCACGGGACCTTCCCGTCGCCCGCGTCTCACCATGCGGCCCCCCGCTGGACTCCCCCGCGGCACACGGCATACTGGCCGCATGCTCACGCACCAGACCTTCGTCTTTACCTATGGCATCCGGCCCGCCGGCTGCCATGGTCGTGCTGCTTGAGCAACTGACGAGCGACCCCCAGGCGCCCCGGGCCGACAAGGCCCGGGGCGCCTGTCGTTTCCCGGGTCCCGTCGCTCCGGGGCGGCCCCACCCCCCGATGAGGAGCCGACATGACGACCGTCACCACCGCGGCCGCGGCCGCGACCCCCGAGCACCGGACCGCGGGCCGCGCCGCCGACCGGGACACCGGCCGCGCCCCCGACCGCACCGCCGGCCGCGCCCCCGGCAAGGCCGCCGACCGCACCGGCGCCCGCACCCCCGAGGCCGCCGGCGTGATCACCGGTGCCCGCGAGCGCATCGACGCCCTCGACGACCGGATCATCGGCCTGGTCCAGGAGCGGATGGCGGTCTCCGCCGTCGTCCAGGAGGCCCGGATCGCCTCCGGCGGCCGACGGGTGAACCTCTCCCGCGAGATGGAGATCCTCGGCCGCTACCGGGACGCGCTGGGCAAGCCGGGCACGGCCCTCGCGATGACGTTGCTGGAGCTGTGCCGCGGTCGCATCTGAGTTCGGGACCGTCCCCGCCCCTACGGCGCGTGACCACCGCCGGAGTCGTTTCGTTGGTCCGGGTGTCCGTGCCGGCCAGGGGCGGGCCCGAGGAGAACCACGCGTGGCTCACCGGAGCGATGAGGCGCGCGGATCGTGCCGTGCGTCGTGGGACCTCGCTCCGGAAGGTGACCGGACGGCAGGGGACAGCAGCCCGGTCACCCGAGAGAACGGCCGGCCCCGGGGGCGCCCGGGGCCGGCCGGCGGAGAACGTCCGGGCCGTACCGTGCGGCCGGGCCGCAGCCGGCCACCGGCCGTGCGCCGAATCGGCGCCGCGGTGGCGGCCCGGCCGCACGAGGCGAGCGACGCGCAGGACGAGCGGCGCACTCCCCGGCGCCGCTTCCGGAGCACCGGCGCCGCCCGGCGCCGGTGCCGACCGATGAAGGGCCCCGCGCCTCCGCCCCGCGGGGCCCTTCTCCCACCCCCGCCCCTCGACCGTGACGCAGGTCACATAAAAATTGTGTGAGCGAGGGGACAACCCTTCACCGGCCTCGCTGATCAAACCTGCTGACTCAAGGGCCACGCCGCGCCCCACACGCGGAGGCCTCCCTCAGCTCCCGTACTGCGACGCCGCAGTGCGCCCGACTTCCCGAGGTCTTCATGAAGCTTCGCCGCGCCCTGGCAGCAGCCGCCGCCACGGCAGTGATAGCCCCGGTGGCGCTGCTCGCTGCACCGGCTGCGTACGCCACCGACGACACGCCGTCCGCGTCGCCGAGCACCAGCACGAGCGAGTCGTCGACGCCGACCGGCGGCACCAGCACGTCCCCGGCCCCGTCGGAGTCGGCGAGCGAGGGCACGCCTGCGCCCAGCGACACCTCGACCTCCCCGGCCCCGTCGGGGTCGGCGAGCGAGGGCACGCCCGCGCCCAGCGGCTCCGCCACCGAGACCACCCCGGCGCCGAGCACCTCCGCGCCCGAGGAGACCGAGACCCCCGAGCCCGAGCCCTCCATCTGCGAGGACTCCAAGGTCGACGTCGACATGACGGGTCTGCCCGGCAAGATCGCGGCGGGCAGCGGCTGGCACAAGTTCTCGCTGAACGTCTTCAACAACTCCGACTCCGACCTGGAGGACCTGGACTACTTCGCCGGCGCCTCCGCGGACGGGTTCGGTGACGAGCTGTTCTCCAGCAAGCAGGTCCAGCTGCAGGCGTGGGACCCCGAGGCCGAGATCTGGCAGGACCTCAACGAGGGCGGCGAAGCCGTCGGTTACGTGGGCTACACCCCCACGCTCGAGGCCGGCTACGAGGTCGAGATCCCGATGCGCCTCAACGTGACGTCCAAGGCCCCGGTCGGCGCCGGCTTCACGCTCGGCGCGACCATCTACGGCGACACCGACGGCCGGTGCACCGGCTTCGGCGACGTCTCCTACCGGTTCCAGATCGTGGCCGCGGGCACGAACACCGAGGGCACCAAGCCGACGGAGGGCGGCAAGGCGCCCATCGCGGAGAACAAGCCCGCCGGCACCACCACCACCAACGCGCCCAAGGTCACCGGCACCCTCGCCGAGACCGGTTCCAGCTCCGCGCTGCCCGTGATCGGCCTCGTCGGCGGCATCGCCGTCGTCGCCGGCGCCGGCGCCGTGTTCGTGGTGCGGCGGCGCAAGGCGGGGGCCGAGGCGTAAGGGCCCGGCGCCGAAACCCAGGACCCGGTGCCGGGGCTCGCCCCGGCACGGCATGACCGAAGGACCTGCGCTCGGAGGGGGGCGCAGGTCCTTCGCCGTACCGGGACGGCGGTCCGCCGCCGGGACGGCCGCCTACTTCTTCGGCGGCACCGCCGGGATGCCGAGGAACGGCAGCCGCAGCGCCCCGAACGCGTCCGCCGGGACCGCCGGGGACTTCGGCTCGACCGGGTTCAGGCGCTCGTACGCCGCGCCCTGCTCCGGGCGGGGATCGGGCTCGCCCTTGTTGGGCCAGTACGCCATCGCCCGCTCCGCCTGGGCCGTGATGGTCAGGGCCGGGTTCACGCCCAGGTTGGCGGAGACGGCCGCGCCGTCGACGACCGAGATGCCGGGGTGGCCGTACAGGCGGTGGTAGGGGTCGATCACGCCGGTCTCGCGGGAGGCGCCGATCGGGCAGCCGCCCAGGAAGTGGGCGGTGAGCGGGGTGCCCATCAGCTCGCCGATGTTGGAGCCCGCGAAGCCGTTGATCTCGGCGGCGAGGGCCGAGGCGCCCTCCGTCGCGGCCTTGATCTGCTTGGGGTTGGGCGAGCCGTGGCCCTGCCGGGCGGTGAGCAGTCCCTTGCCGACGCCCGCCGGTTTCAGGTACGTCGTCAGGGAGTTGTCCAGCGACTGCATCACCAGGCCGATGATGGTCCGCTCCGACCAGCGGCGGTTGGACAGGGACCGCAGGACCCGCACCGGATGCCTGGCCGCGTGGGCGAGGAAGCCCAGGACACGGGTGCTGCCCTTGCCGTCGGCCGCGTACGGGACCTGGAGGATGGACAGGCAGCCCATCGCGTTGGAGCCCTTGCCGTAGCGGACCGGCTCGATGTGGGTGTTCTCGTCCGGGTGGACGGAGGACGTGATGGCGACCCCGCGGGTGAAGTCGGCCTTCGGCTCGCCGGTGGCCTTCCGGTAGCGCCGGTCGTCGGTCAGGGCGCCGACCAGCGCCTCGGAGTTGGTGCGGGTCAGCTCGCCCAACCGGTCGGACACGTGGGGCAGCAGGCCGCTCGCCTTCATCCGGTGCAGGAGGGTCTGGGTGCCGTAGGTGCCGGCGGCGAGGACGACCCGGCGGGCCCGGAACACCCGTCCCCCGGTGCCCTTCCGCCTGCGGTCGGTGGGGAGGGTGGCGACCGCGTAGCCGCCGCGGGAGTCGCCCGTGACGGACACGACCGTCGTCATGGGGTGGACGACCGCGCCCGCCTTCTCGGCGAGGTGGAGGTAGTTCTCGTTCAGGGTGTTCTTCGCGCCGTGCCGGCAGCCGGTCATGCACGAGCCGCACTCGCTGCACGCCCGGCGGGCCGGTCCCGCCCCGCCGAAGTACGGGTCGGGCACCCGCTCCCCGGGCCCGGCCTTCACCGTGCCGTCGGCGTCCTCGCCGTCGCCGAAGAAGACGCCGACCGGCGCCGGGTGGAAGGTGTCTCCGACGCCCATCCGCTCGGCGGCGGCCTTCAGGTGCACGTCGGACGGGGTCGTCGTCGGGTTGAGGCGGACGCCGAGCATGCGCCGCGCCTGGTCGTAGTACGGCCTCAGCTCCTCCTCCCAGTCGGTGATCCCCCGCCACTGGGGGTCCTCGAAGAAGGGCTTCGGCGGCACGTAGAGGGTGTTGGCGTAGTTGAGGGAGCCGCCGCCCACGCCCGCTCCGGCCAGGACCATGACGTTCCCGAGCAGGTGGATGCGCTGGAGGCCGTACATGCCGAGCCTGGGTGCCCACAGGTAGTTCCTCAGGTCCCAGGAGGTCTTCGGCAGCGTGCCGGGGGTGAAGCGGCGGCCCGCCTCCAGCACGCCGACGCGGTAACCCTTCTCGGTGAGGCGGAGCGCCGAGACCGATCCGCCGAAGCCGGAGCCGACGACGATGACGTCGTAGTCGTACCCGTCATTCCCGTCGTGGACGGCGTGGACGGCGTCGGCCCGGCTGTCGTCCTGGTGGTGCGCGGAGTTCTCCTGTGACACGTGCTCTCCTCGTCGGAAACGGTTCGGGGGCGGCGCGCGCCGTGTCCGCGCCGGGCGGTTCCTAGCGGAAGCGGAACGCCTTCATCAGGCGCAGGCTCCGGCTCATGAGCGCCGCGTACTTCTCGTCGTCCATGCCGAGCGAGGGGGCCATCGGCAGCAGCCGCTGATGGGCGACCGTCTGGGCCTCGGTGTACTTGAGGATGCCGTCGGAGCCGTGCCGGCGGCCGAGACCGGAGTCCTTCATGCCGCCCATCGGCGCCCGGACGCTGCCGTAGGCGGACGCGTAGCCCTCGTTGATGTTGACGGTGCCGGTGCGCAGGCGGGCGGCGATCCTTCGGCCGCGGCGGGCATCGGTGGTCCACACGCAGGAGTTCAGGCCGTAGGGCGTGGAGTTGGCGCGCTCGACCGCCTCCTCCTCGGTGGTGAAGCGGTGGACCGACACGACCGGGCCGAAGGTCTCCTCGGTGCACACGGCCATGGGCTCGGTGACGCCGTCGAGGATGGTCGGCTCGTAGAAGTACGGGCCGATGTCCGGGCGGGCGGTCCCGCCGATGACGACCGTCGCGCCCTTGGCCACGGCGTCCGCGACGTGCCGTTCGACGGCTTCCAGTTGGCGGGCGCCGGCCAGCGACCCCATGTCGGCGCCGTAGGCCAGCGCGCCGCCCAGCCGCATCGCGCGCGTGCGCGCGGCGAAGCGCTCCAGGAAGGCGTCCGCGACCGACTCGTGGACGTAGAGGCGCTCGATGGAGACGCACAGCTGGCCGGCGGAGGAGAAGCAGGCGCGGACGGCGCCCGCCGCCGCCTTCTCCACGTCGGCGTCCTCGAGGACCAGCATGGCGTTCTTGCCGCCGAGTTCGAGGCAGGCCCCGACCAGGCGGGCGGCGGCGCGCTGGGCGACCTCGCGGCCGGTGCGGGTGGATCCGGTGAAGGAGACGTAGTCGGCGTGGCGGACGACCTCGGGACCGATCACCGGGCCGTCGCCGAGGACGACCTGGAGGACCTCGGTGGGCAGCCCGGCCTCGACGAGCAGGTCACGGGCCCACAGCGCGGTCAGGCAGGTCTCCGTGTCCGGCTTCGCCACCACCGCGTTGCCCGCGACGAGGGCCGGCAGCGCGTCGCCGACGGACAGCTCCAGGGGGTAGTTCCAGGGGGCGATCTGGCCGACGACCCCGCGCGGGTGGCGCAGTTCGGTGACCTTGGTCAGGACCGGTACGGCACCGGTGTGCCGCCTCGACCGCAGGTAGGCGGCGGCCCGAAGGCCGTAGTGCCGGGCGGCGACGGCGACGGCCTGCACCTCCTCGTGGGCGTGCAGACGGGCCTTGCCGGTCTCCAGCTGGATCAGGTCGAGCACCTCGGCCTGGCGCTCCAGCACCAGGTCGTGGAAGCGCAGCAGGACGGCCGCGCGCCGCCGTACGGGGGTCCGCGCCCAGCCGGGCTGGGCGGCGCGGGCCAGTCCGTACGCCCGGGCCACGTCCTCGGGCGTCGACTCGGGCAGGTCGGCCAGCTTCTCGCCGGTGAGCGGGGTGTGGTTGGCGGTGCGTCCGGAGCCGGTGACGCCCTTGGCTAGCCGGGCGACCAGCTCGGGGGTGACCACGTCGGCGGCGGTGCGGGCGCTCGCCGGGGCCGGGGCGAGGGGGTTGGTGCCGGTCTTCTCCGGAGCCTGCGCGTCGGTCATGAGCCGCAGGGTAGGGGGCGGGGAACGGTTTGTGTACCCGCCGGTAACGGGGATTCGCGCAGCGCTCACACCCCGACGGCGTTCGCCGGCGGGAACGTGCTGATCAGGTGGCCGGCGCTCCCCTCCGGCCGGTCGCTCGCCGGTCTCCGGGTGCGCGGTCACCGCCCTCGCCGCCTCCCCCTCGCGCGGGGTGCCGGCGCGTCCGCGGCCGACGCGCACCGGTGACCGGCCCGTGCCCCGCGCCGGGGTCCGTCCCCTATTCGTGCGCGTCCGGTGCGTCCGCCCCCGGGGACACGGTCACCGTGACCGTCGACGTGGAGACGGACGGAGCCGGGACCGGAGCCGAGGACGAGCCCCCGGGCCGGTGCGCGGGCGGGCCCGGGGACCGGTTCGCCGACCGGGCCGGGGGCAGGGGCGCCGGCGGGACCCGGGACGGGGGCGCCGACGAGGAGGGCGGCCCGGCCGACGGGGTCCGGGGGACGGGGTTGGTCGGCGTACCGTCCCCGGTGTCTCCCCGGTCGGCGATCAGCGCCGCCGCCGAGATCCCCGCGCCCGCGGTGGCGGCCACCAGCAGCGCCGCCATCAGCACGCTCCGGGACGGGCGGCGCGGGTCCGCGGTGCCGGCGGGCGGGAACGTGCGGCCCGTGTCCAGGAAGGCCCGCAGCATCCCCTCCGCCCGCGCCGCGTCCAGCCGCCGGTCCGGGTCGCGTTCGAGCAGGCCCCGGATGACGGGCAGGAGGGGCCCGGCCTGGGCCGGCGGCCGGATCTCCTCGGAGACGACGGCGTGCAGGACGCCGCCCAGCGAGTCGCGGTGGAAGGGGGACACGCCGCTGAGGGCCGCGCACAGCAGCGCGCCCAGCGACCACAGGTCGGACTCGGGCCCGGTCCGGACGCCGGACATCCGCTCGGGGGCGGTGTACTCGGGCGAGCCGAGCAGCGTGCCGCTCTCGGTGAGCGTGCTGGTGCCCGCGACGTGGGCGACGCCGAAGTCGGTGAGGACGACCCGGCCGTCCTGGGCGATCAATACGTTGGAGGGCTTCACGTCGCGGTGCAGCACCCCGGCCGCGTGCGCGGTGCGCAGGGCGCCGAGCAGGGCGACACCGATGCGGGCCGCCTCCCGCGCGTCGACCGGGCCGTGCGCGGCGACGCGGTCGGCGAGCGAGCCCCCGTCGATCAGCTCCATGACGATGTAGGGCCGTTCGTCGTGCTCGACGACGTCGTGGACGACGATGACGTTCGGGTGGCTCAGCTGGGCGACCGCGCGGGCCTCCCGCAGGGTGCGCTCGCGCCGGCGCCGGGCCTGGGCCGCGGAGAGGGTGTCGTCGAGGGGGAGTTCCTTGACGGCGACCTGCCGTCCGAGCAACTGGTCGGTGGCCCGCCACACGACGCCCATGCCACCGCGCCCGAGCCGTTCCTGAAGCCGGTAACGGCCCGCGATGACACGCCCGCTCTCCCGCTCGGTCACCATGCGGCCATGATGCCCCACCGGACGCAGCGGCTCCGGGACGCCGGAGCGCGGGTGGCCGACAACCGACGGCCGCCGGTGGTCAGGCGGTCCTCTCCCGCCAGTTCTGCAGCACCGCCCGGAACTGCCCGAGCATGACCGCCCGGTCCTCGGCCGGCGAGGACATGTAGAGGGCGTACTCGACGCCGTCCCGGGACATGTACGTCTCCTCGACGGCGCAGCGCGGTCCCGGGAAGGGGGTGTCCTCGGCCAGGGCGGTCCACGTGTACTCCCACCGGGAGGCGGCGCGGTCGCGGTAGAGGCCCTTCTCCAGGGTGACGCGGCGGTAGTCGGCCAGCCGCTGGAGCTGCTGCTCCAGGTCGAGCTGGTGGTCGTACGGGGTGTCGAAGTCGGGCGAGGTGTCGACGGCGATGCGCAGGAAGTGGTCGCCGTCGTCGGGGGTGTAGTCGATCTGCGTCAGGCCGCCTTCGGTGACGAATTCCTTCCGCTCCCAGCCCGGGGGGAGGGAGAGGCTGAAACCCGCCGGGTCGTCATGGCGGACCCAGCCTGACGGAACGACTCCCTCCGGTTCCTGGGTGGCCGTGGGCGCGGTGACCGGGGCGGCGGAGGCGCCGGTGTGCGGGCGCCCGCCCGCGACCTCCTCGTGCAGCAGCACGGTCGTACCGCCACCGGCGAGCGCGGCGAGGACGGCCACGAGGACGAGGGTGCGCCGGCGGCGCCGGGGGCGGGCGGGAGCGGTGACGGCCGTCGGTTGCACGGGCGTCGCCGTCGGGCCGGCCGCCGCCGCGTACGGCGCCGCGGTGGCGGTCGCGGCCGGCCCCGGGTGCCGGGCCGCGCCGGCGTGCCCGCCCCCACCGCCCGTGCCACCGCCGGGGACCGCCCGGCCGTCGCGGTCCCCGTACCGCTCCGTCGCCACGTGTGCCTGCGCGGTGTCCGGCCGCCGTCCCTCCGCCGCCTCCACCAGCATCCGTTCCACCGCCTCGGCGTCGGGACGCGTGGCCGGGTCCTTGCGGAGCAGCGCGCTGATGACGGGCGCGAGCGGACCGGCGTGCCGCGGCGCGTCGGCCTCCTCCTGGACCACCGCCTGCATGGTGGACAGCGGCGAGGTCCGGCGGAAGGGTGATCTGCCCTCCACCGCCGTGTACAGCGTCGCGCCGAGCGCCCACAGGTCGGAGGCGGGCCCGGGATCGTGGCCGCGGATCCGCTCGGGCGCCAGGTAGTCGACCGAGCCGACGACCTCCCCGGTGCGGGTGATGGTGCTGTCGCCCTCGATCTGCGCGATGCCGAAGTCGGTGAGCAGGACGCGCCCGTCGTGGCCGAGGAGTACGTTGCCCGGTTTGATGTCGCGGTGCAGCACGCCGGCGGCGTGCGCGGCGCGCAGGGCGCGCAGCACCCACAGGCCGACCCGGGCCGCCTCCCGCGGCTCGACGCGGCCCTCCTCCTTGACCGCGTCGGCGAGCGAGCGGCCCTCGACGAGCTCCATCACGATCCACGGCCGGCCGTCGTGTTCGAGTACGTCGTGCACGGTGACGACGGCGGAGTGGTTGATCCGCGCGGCCGCGCGCGCCTCGGCCCGGGTCCGCGCCAGCAGCACCGCCTGGTCGCTGTCGGACACGTAGAGCGCGGCGGTCAGCTCCTTGATCGCCACGGTCCGGTGCAGCACCTCGTCATGAGCGCGCCACACCCGGCCCATGCCGCCGCGGCCGATGGATTCGCCGAGCCGGTAGCGGCCCGCCAGGAGCCGGTCCTGTATCTGATTCACGTTGCCCCGCAATGGTCTTGACAGGGGCAGCGTAAGGACCGGTCCGCGTCCGGGGAACCGGCGGGGTGCCCTCAAGACCGCACTGTGACAGTTGTCGCCTTCCGGAGCGGACGGCGAACCCGCCTGCGAAGCAGCCGCCTTGAGAGGGCGTCAACCCGCGTACGTGTATGTCGCCGCGGCCTGTTCGTACAGCCGTGTCACCTCGTCCCGCTCGGCCTCCGGGCCGCGCACCTGCACCACGTGGTACCGCCCGTCGATCAGCAGGGCGAGGTTGCGCACGTACAGTTCGCGGCCCCGGTCGTCGGTCCAGGTGAACTGCCCCTCGGCCATGGCCCGTCCGCCCACCTCGATGCGCTTGAGCCCGGTGGAGGTGGCCCAGCTGGAGTCGCGGTAGGGCTGCAACTCGCTTTCGCTGTCGCGCTGGTAGGTCATCGGGTCGCTGCCGTAGTCCCGCGCGCTGTCCCGGCCCGGCACGACGAGCAGCTCGAAGTCGCCGCGGGAGTACACGACCTGGCCCCGGCCGTTGGCGGGTGCGCGGCTCCAGCCGTCGGCGACGGCGACGCGGAAGCCCTCCGGGTCCTCGCGCAGGGTGAAGCCGTCGGCGGCCTTCGGCCCGGTGGTCTGCGGCTCGGTGGACGCCGCCGAATCCGCGGGGCCGTCACCGCGTCCGGAGCCCTCCCGGTCGGCCGGGGACCCGCCGCTCGCGTCCGGGGACGGCGGGGGCGCCTGGCTCGCCTCGCCGGCGGCACCGGTGCGGTCCCGCGCCGCCCCGGCGCCGTCCGTGCCGGTCCTGGGCATGAACAGCATCGCGTAGGCGATCGCCGCGGCCATGCCGAGCAGGACCAGCACCAGCAGGAGGCGGCCGAGGCCGCGCGGGGAGCGGGACTGCCCCCTGGCCCGCTTGTGCCGCCCGTGGTGCGCGGGCAGCCCGGCCCGCCGCCGGCGCACCAGCTCGCCCCGGCGGCGTACGACGGGCAGCCGGCCGGCGTCGGCGGGCGGGGCGGCGACGACGTGCAGCCCGGCGTCCGGCTCGGGCGCGGAACGCACCAGTGAGCGCAGCCAGCCGCTCAGCTCCTCGAAGTCGATGCGCTCGGTGGGGTCCTGACGCAACAGCGACTCCACCACCGGCCGGAGGGCCCCGCACTCCTCGGCGAACGCCGGTGGCTCCGCGCACACCATCTGCACCAGCTCGGCGGTGGACTCCTCCGGATACGGCGCGTGCCCCTGCACGGCCCGGAAGAGCAGGGCGCCCAGCGCCCACAGGTCGGTGGCGGGGCCGATGGGCGGCGCCAGCCGCCAGTTCTCGTGCACGGGCCCGGCCTGCTCGGGGGCCCAGCGCTCGGTGACGGGGCCGACCACCGCCATCCGCGTCTGCCGGGCCCGCTCGGCCGCGAGCGCCGTGGTGGGGCCGCGGCGCGCGGGGGCCTTGGCGGCGGGGCCGTCCCAGCCGCCGGGGTGCGGGGAGGACGTGGGCGCGGGGCCGCCGGCGGGATCCTGCCCACCGCCCGTCGTACGGGGGGCGGCGCCGTGCCGGGAGCCCGTCCCGACACCGTAGGGGTCGGTTATCCGGCCCGGCGTCGGGGCTGCCTCGGGGGCGGGGCGGGCGCCGGGGAGCGGCTGGGTCGCGCCGTCGTCGTACGGCGCCGGACGCGCGCCGGGCACGGGGCGCGCGCCGCGCGCGAGGTGCGGGTCGGGGGCGGGGAGGGCATCGGGGGCCGGCCGGGCGCCGGGCAGGGCCGCCCGGCCGTTTCGCGCCTCTTGGACCCGGGCCGCCGCGTGTGCTCCGGCGCGGTAGGCGGCGATCGCCCCGGCCCGGGCGGCCCGGACGTCCCCGCTGGTGCCCGGCGCTGCGGGGACCTGCCCGGCGGGGCCCTCGTGGGCCCGCTCCGCGCCGGGGGCCGGCGTCCCTCCGGCGGCCCGCGCCCGGATGGCGGCCCGGCGGGCGGCCTCGGGGCCGGCGGACGCACCGCCGGCCCCGCCGGCGCCACCAAGGTCACCGAAATCGCCGAGGTCGCCGGAGACACCGAAGCCACCAGGGCCACCAGGGCCGTCGAAGCCGCCGGATCCGCCGGCGGGGCCCTCCCCCGTCTCGCCCTCCGGCGCGGGAACCGGGTCGTACCCGCACAGCGCCTCCTCCGCCGCGCCGACCGCGAGACCGGTCAGCATCACCCGGCCGTCGTCGCAGACGAGCACCGTGCGGGCGGTGATGTTGCGGTGCACCCAGCCGTGGCCGTGCAGGACCCGCAGCGCCATGAGGACGTCGGAGGCGACCTCGGCCGCCCGGTAGGGCGTCAGCGGCTCCTCGGCGAGCAGTGCCGCCAGCGGCCGGGCGGCGACGAGTTCGCTGACGACCCACAGCGAGCCGTCCTCGGCGAACACGTCGAAGACCTGGTCGAGCCGCGGATGGTCGGGGATGCGGGCCGCGGCCTGCGCGGCCTCGACGGCGCGCCGCACCAGGGGGTCGGCGGGGCGCCGCGGACCGCCGGAGCGCCGCGCGCCGCCGTCGCGGGCCGTGAAGCCGTCGGGGAGCCCCTCGGCGTCGAGCACCTCCGCCTCGACGACCTCCGGCAACGGCACCTGCCGGATGAGGACTTCCTGCCCGCTGTAGGTGTCGAAGGCGCGGGTCTCGGTGAATTCGTACTCGTCGGACGGCGGCAGCGGCAGGCGGTAGCGGTCGGCGAGCACCCGGCCCGCGTAGTCGTCCACGTTGCCTCCCCCGGCAGCCCGGTCGGTCGATTCCGTTCGCCCCGCGGCCCGTTCCTGCTGCGCACGGTCCGCAGGCACTCACGATACGTGCCGGAGGCAACCCGCAAAGAGAGGATGCCGGATATCAGGCCGGCGAACCCGGAAAGCCGCGGTTCATGCCTTCGGTTCGAAGGTGCGCGTCAGCGTGCGCCAGCTCTCCTTGCGCAGATCGCTGTCCCAGTCGGCGGCCCTGGCCGTGTACATCAGCCCGTAGCCCTGGTGGTCGTTGACGACGAACCCCCGGTCGACGGAGCGGTACTTGGTGCCGCCCTGCACGTAGGTGAACTCCCAGTCGGCCGCGTTCCAGCCGCGGTAGTCGACCTTCTCGATGCGGACGCGCCGGTACTGGGAGCGCACCATGGAGCGCTCCTGGTTCTCCCAGTCGGCCACCGGGTCGTCCTTCGGCGTGGAGGTCCAGCCGATGAGCAGCTTCTGCCCGCGGGGCCCGGTGAACCGGTCCCCGGCGGCGTCGCTGGACCGGTAGCTCCAGCCCTCGGGCAACCCGATCGTGTAGCCCTGCTCGCCCCGGTGGGTGGTGGCGGCGGCGTCGGTGTCGGCGGACTCCTTCCCGTCGCCGGCGCCGGTGGAGGCGCCCGGCGTCGCCTCGGCACCCGGTGTCGCGTCGGCGCCCGGCGCCGCGTCCGTGGACGCCGACTCCCCGACCGCGCCGTCCGTACGGAGCCCGCCCTCGCCGTCCTGCCCGGTGCCGCCGCCGGCGCCGGTGCTCACGGCGGGCCTGCCGCCGCTGCCGCTCCCGGCGCCCTGCGTGCCCCCGTCGTCACCGCCGAGCGTGAGGGCCAGTACGACACCGAGGACGGCGAGCACCACGACCACCGCGATGATCGCCAGGGTCCGCCGGGGCACCACGTCGGTGAGCGACGCCCTGGGCACGGGCCGGGGCGGCAGGTCCGGCGGGGACACCACCGGCCAGCCCGAACCGCTCCGCCCGGCCGCGCCGTTGGCGACCCCGGCGACCGGCGCCGCGACGCGGGCGCCCCGGACGCCTGCCGCCGCGGGCGCGGGGGCACCGGGACCGGCCGTCCCCGCGGCGGTGGTCCTGCGCGCGGACCGCAGTGCCCCGCGCAGCCCCTCCCCGGACCCCCCGGCCCGCTCGGCCCCGGTGCCCGGACCGCCTCCGCCCGCGCCCCGGCCCGGCTGCACCGGCAGGGGCACGGCCTTCGTCGCGTCCATCGGCTCCGGCCGGCCGCTCCCGGGGCCGGTCCCGCGGATGACCGCGTTGAGCATCGCGCGGGCCCCGGCGTCGTCGAGGCGCTGGGCGGGGTCCTTGGTGAGCAGTCCGTAGATGACGTCGCGCAGCGGACCGGCGTTCTGGGGCTCCTCCAGCTGCTCGGTCATCACCGCGGTGAGCGTGGCGATCGCGGACCCCTTGTCGTACGGGGGCACGCCCTCCACCGCCGCGTACAGCAGGCCGCCGAGCGACCACAGGTCGGCCGCCGGGCCCGGCTTGTGGCCGCGCGCCCGCTCGGGGGAGATGTAGGAGGGCGCGCCGACGAGCATGCCGGTGGAGGTGATGGACGGGTCGCCCTCGACCTGGGCGATGCCGAAGTCGGTGAGCACGACCCGGCCGTCCTCGGCGATGAGCACGTTGGACGGCTTCACGTCGCGGTGCAGGATGCCCTCGCGGTGCGCGGAGCGCAGCACGTCGAGGACGGCGAGGCCGACCTCCGCCGCCCGCTTCGGGTCCAGCGGGCCGTCCTCGCGGATGACCTCGGCCAGCGACTTGCCCTCGATCAGCTCCATGACGATCCAGGGCCGGTCGTCCTCCTGGACCACGTCGAAGACCGTCACGGCGCTGTTGTTGCGGATCCGCGCGATCGCCTTGGCCTCGCGCAGCGTGCGCGTGATCAGGCGGCGCTTCTCCTCCTCGTCGATGTTCGACGGGAACCGCAGCTCCTTGACGGCGACCGTGCGCCCCAGGGTCTCGTCCTCGGCCCGCCACACCGTGCCCATGCCGCCGCGGCCGAGCACGTCTCCCAGCCGGTACCGCCCGGCGAGGAGACGTGCGCTCTTGTCCTGACGGGGTGTTCCCGCCCGCTCCGCCTCCGACATGCGTCCCCTCATGCAACCCGCCCTGACAGAGCCTTCATTGTCCCTCACCCGACAAGTGCTCGACGCCCAGGGTGCTCTCCGGCGGCGTGCCCGCCCCCGAACGCCGCGCGAACCGGTGAACCACGCGCTCCGGCGGCACCGGCCCGCCGCCGACCCGGCGTCACCTCCCTTGCCGGCCCTGCCCCTTGCTCCCCCTCCCTTCCTCCTCCCCTTGAAGCGGCTCCCCTACAGCGGCGCGATGTCCGGCGCCCCGAGCCGGGCCGCGTCCGCCGTCAGGTCGTCCGGCTGGCGCTGCGACTCCCGCTCGGCCTCCACCCGCTTCTCGTAGTGCCGGACCTCCCGTTCGATCTGGTCCCGGTCCCAGCCCAGCACCGGCGCCATCAGCTCGGCGGCCTCGCGGGCGCTGCGGGTGCCCCGGTCGAAGGTCTCGATGGAGATGCGGGTGCGCCGGGTCAGCACGTCGTCCAGGTGGCGGGCGCCCTCGTGGGAGGCGGCGTAGACGACCTCGGCGCGCAGGTAGTCGTCGGCGTGGTGGAGCGGTGCCCCCAGGGAGGGGTCGTCGGCGACGAGGGCCAGGACCTCCTCGGCCATCGAGCCGTACCGGTTCAGCAGGTGCTCCACGCGGACGACGTGCAGCCCGGCGCGGGCCGCTATGCGCGCCCGCGCGTTCCACATCGCCCGGTAGCCCTCGGCGCCGACCAGCGGGACGTCCTCGGTGACGCAGTCGGCGACCCGCAGGTCCAGCCCGTGCACGGCCTCGTCCACGGCGTCCTTGGCCATCACCCGGTACGTCGTGTACTTGCCGCCCGCGATGACGACCAGCCCCGGCACGGGGTGTGCCACGGTGTGCTCGCGCGACAGCTTGCTGGTGGCGTCGGACTCGCCGGCCAGCAGCGGGCGCAGGCCCGCGTACACGCCCTCGACGTCGTCCCTGGTCAGTGGCACGGCGAGGACCGAGTTGACGCGTTCCAGCAGGTAGTCGATGTCCGCGCTGGAGGCGGCCGGGTGCGCCTTGTCCAGGTCCCAGTCGGTGTCGGTGGTGCCGACGATCCAGTGCCGGCCCCAGGGGATGACGAACAGCACGGACTTCTCGGTGCGCAGGATCAGCCCGGTCGTGGAGTGGATGCGGTCCTTGGGGACGACCAGGTGGATGCCCTTGGAGGCGCGGACGTGGAACCGGCCGCGCTCCCCCACCATGGCCTGGGTGTCGTCGGTCCACACGCCGGTGGCGTTGACGACCTGTTTGGCGCGGATCTCGTACTCGCCGCCCGCCTCGACGTCCTGCACCCGGGCGCCGACGACCCGTTCGCCCTCGCGCAGGAATCCGGTGACGCGGGCCCGGTTGGCGGCCAGGGCGCCGTACGCCGCCGCCGTGCGGACGAGGGCGGCGACGAACCGGGCGTCGTCCATCTGGGCGTCGTAGTACTGGAGCGCGCCGACCAGCGCGTCCTTCTTCAGGCAGGGGGCCACCCGCAGGGCGTGACGGCGGCTCAGGTGGCGGTGCAGGGGCAGGCCGCGGCCGTGCCCGCGGGCCATCGACATGGCGTCGTACAGGGCGACGCCCGAACCGGCGTACAGCCGCTCCCAGCCCTTGTGCTGCAACGGGTACAGGAACGGCACCGGCTTCACCAGGTGCGGCGCGAGCCGTTCCAGCAGCAGGCCGCGTTCCTTGAGCGCCTCCCGGACGAGCGCGAAGTCGAGCATCTCCAGATAGCGCAGACCGCCGTGGATGAGCTTGCTGGACCTGCTGGAGGTCCCCGACGCCCAGTCGCGCGCCTCGACCAGTCCGGTGGCCAGGCCCCGGGTGGTGGCGTCGAGGGCCGTGCCCGCGCCGACCACGCCCCCTCCCACGACGAGTACGTCCAGTTCCCGCTCGGCCATCGCCGCGAGCGACTCGGCCCGCTGCGCCGGCCCCAGTGCCGCTGTCCTCACCGCTGCCTCCCGCTGTCCGTCGCGTCGGCCGCACCCGTCGGGCGAAGCCCGGTTCCCCGGTACCCCTCCTGACCGAATTCTGACCGGGATGCCCCGCTTCAGCCACCACGCGCCCCGGCCCGTGGACGGCACCCGGCCCCAACACTCACCGAGACTCGGCCGACCAATCCCGCAAATCGGTCATATTTACTCCTAGTCTGACAGTGCGCTCGCCCATCCTGTCCACCGGGCTTGCGCACCTGCCCTGCTTCGGTTACCGGGAAGGACGGCCCACGCCATGCCCGCAGATCTCGCCGTCATCGGACTCGGCCCGTACGGCCTGCCCCTGGCCCAGGCCGCCGTCGCCGCCGGCATCACCACCCTGGGCTACCGCACCGGTCCCGAGGCCGGTCCGCTCACCCCCGCCGAACTGCGCCGGATGCTCTCGGGGGGCTTCCGGACGGCCGCGTCCCCGGCCGAGCTCGGCCGGGTGCGCACCGCGGTCATCTGCGCCCCGACCCCGCCGGGCGCGGACGGCGGCCCCGACCTGGCCCAGGTCGAGGCCGCGGCCCGCACCCTCGCCGGCCACCTGCGCCCGCACACCACCGTGATCCTGGAGTCGCCGGTGCGGCCGGGCACCACGGAGGACTTCCTCCGCCCGATCCTGGAGAAGGGCTCGGGGCTGCGCGCCGGACGCGACTTCCACCTCGCCTACTCCCCCAGCCGCGTCGACCCCGGCAACCGCGACTTCACCCCCGCCAACACCCCTCAGGTCATCGGCGGCCTCACCCCCGCCTGCACCGAGTCAGCCGCCACGTTCTACGGCCGCCTCACCGACAAGGTGGTCCGCGCCCGGGGTCTGCGCGAGGCGGAGACGGTCCAGTTGCTGGAGACCAATTTCCGCCACGTCAACATCGCGCTCGTGAACGAGATGGCGGTCCTCTGCCACGACCTCGGCGTCGACCTGTGGGACGTCATCCGCTGCGCGGAGACCAAGCCGTTCGGCTTCCTCCCCTTCCGCCCCGGCCCCGGCGTCGGCGGCCATTCCGTCCCCCAGGACCTGGCCGGCCGCGCCAGCCGCACCCTGCGCATGGTGGAACTGGCCCAGCAGGTCAACAGCCAGATGCCCCGGTACGTCGTGCAGCGCGCCGCCACCCTCCTCAACGAGCACGGCAAGTCCGCGCGCGGCGCCCGCGTCCTGCTCCTCGGCGTCACCTACAAGGCGGACCTCGCCGACCGGCAGGCGGCCCCCGCCCGGGAGATCGCCGTCCGCCTGATGGAGCTCGGCGCCTCCGTCAGCTACCACGACCCGCACGTCCCGTCCTGGACCGTCCTGGACCGCCCCGTGCCCCGCGCCGACTCCCTCTACGAGGCCGCCGCCGAGGCCGACCTGACGATCCTCCTCCAGCAGCACCGCACGTACGACCTCCAGGGCCTGTCGGTGAAGGCGCAACTGCTGCTGGACACGCGGGGGGCGACGCCCACGGGAGCGGCGCACCGGTTGTGAGGGGGGCGCGTGCCGTGCCCGCGGGCGCCGCACGGCACGTGGAAGGGCCGGTCACCCGGGTTCTCGGGTGACCGGCCCTTCCGTGTGCCGTGGGGCTTACCGCCGGTGCTGCGAGTCCGCCACGGTCACCTCGACCCGCTGGAACTCCTTGAGCTCGCTGTAACCGGTCGTGGCCATGGCGCGGCGCAGGGCGCCGAAGAAGTTCATCGAGCCGTCGGGGGTGCGGGACGGGCCGGTGAGGATCTCCTCGATGGTGCCGACCGTGCCGAGGCCGACCTTCTTGCCGCGCGGCAGCTCCTCGTTGACGGCCTCCATGCCCCAGTGGTGGCCCCTGCCCGGCGCGTCGGTCGCGCGGGCGAGCGGGGAGCCCATCATCACCGCGTCGGCGCCGCAGGCGATCGCCTTGGGCAGGTCGCCGGACCAGCCGACGCCGCCGTCCGCGATCACGTGCACGTACCGGCCGCCGGACTCGTCCATGTAGTCCCGGCGGGCGGCGGCCACGTCGGCGACCGCGGTGGCCATCGGAACCTGGATGCCGAGCACGTTGCGCGTGGTGTGCGCGGCGCCGCCGCCGAAGCCGACGAGGACGCCCGCCGCGCCGGTGCGCATCAGGTGCAGGGCGGCGGTGTAGGTGGCGCAGCCGCCGACGATCACCGGCACGTCCAGCTCGTAGATGAACTGCTTCAGGTTCAGCGGCTCGTGCGAGGACGACACGTGCTCCGCCGAGACCGTCGTGCCGCGGATGACGAAGATGTCCACGCCCGCGTCCACGACGGCCTTGGAGAACTGGGCCGTGCGCTGCGGGGAGAGCGCGGCGGCGGTGACCACGCCCGAGTCGCGCACCTCCTTGATGCGCTGCCCGATCAGCTCCTCCTTGATCGGCGCGGCGTAGATCTCCTGGAGGCGGCGGGTCGCGGCCTCCTCGGGCAGCTCGGCGATCTCGTCGAGCAGCGGCTGCGGGTCCTCGTACCGCGTCCACAGCCCTTCCAGGTTGAGCACGCCGAGGCCGCCGAGCTCACCGATGCGGATCGCGGTGGCCGGGGAGACGACCGAGTCCATGGGAGCGGCCAGGAAGGGCAGCTCGAAGCGGTAGGCGTCGATCTGCCAGGCGATCGAGACCTCCTTCGGGTCCCGCGTACGGCGGCTGGGGACGACGGCGATGTCGTCGAAGGCGTACGCCCGGCGGCCGCGCTTGCCGCGCCCGATCTCGATCTCAGTCACGATGTGTGGCCTTTCCCTGATGCGTTTCAGCGCCTTCCAGTATCCCCGACGGGTACGGCGGAGGCGGCCCCGGACCGTTCCGGGGCCGCCTCCGGCTCATCGGCGTCTCACCGCTTGGCGCTGTAGTTCGGCGCCTCGACGGTCATCTGGATGTCGTGCGGGTGGCTCTCCTTCAGGCCCGCGGAGGTGATCCGGACGAACCGGCCGCGTTCCTGGAGCTCGGGGACGGTCCGGCCGCCGACGTAGAACATCGACTGGCGCAGACCGCCGACCAGCTGGTGGACGACCGAGGAGAGCGGGCCGCGGTAGGGCACCTGGCCCTCGATGCCCTCGGGGACGAGCTGCTCGTCGGAGGCGACGCCCTCCTGGAAGTAGCGGTCCTTGGAGAACGACTTGCGGTCGCCGCGGGACTGCATGGCGCCGAGGGAGCCCATGCCGCGGTACGACTTGAACTGCTTGCCGTTGATGAACATCAGCTCGCCCGGCGACTCCTCGCAGCCCGCGAGCAGCGAGCCCAGCATCACCGTGTCGGCGCCCGCGACGAGGGCCTTGGCGATGTCGCCGGAGTACTGGAGGCCACCGTCGCCGATGACCGGGACGCCGGCCTCCTTGGCGGCGAGCGCGGCCTCGTAGATCGCGGTGACCTGCGGGACGCCGACGCCGGCGACGACGCGGGTGGTGCAGATGGAGCCGGGGCCGACGCCGACCTTGATGCCGTCGGCGCCCGCGTCGACCAGGGCCTGGGCGCCGTCGCGGGTGGCGATGTTGCCGCCGATGACGTCGACGCCGGAGGAGTTCGACTTGATCTTGGCGACCATGTCGCCGACCAGGCGGGAGTGGCCGTGGGCGGTGTCGACGACGATGAAGTCGACGCCCTTCTCGATCAGGGCCTGGGCGCGCTCGAAGGCGTCCCCGGCGACACCGACCGCGGCGCCGACCAGCAGGCGGCCCTCGGCGTCCTTGGCGGCGTTGGGGTACTTCTCCGCCTTCACGAAGTCCTTGACCGTGATCAGGCCCTTGAGGACGCCGTCGTCGTCGACCAGCGGCAGCTTCTCGATCTTGTGCTTGCGCAGCAGCTCCACGGCCTCGTGGCCGGAGATGCCGACCTTGCCGGTGACCAGCGGCATCGGCGTCATGACCTCGCGCACCCGGCGGCCGCGGTCGGTCTCGAAGGCCATGTCGCGGTTGGTGACGATGCCGAGCAGCTTGCCCGCCGGGTCGGTGACCGGGACGCCGCTGATGCGGAACCTGGCGCACAGCTCGTCGGCCTCGGCGAGGGTGGCGTCCGGGTGGATGGTGATCGGGTTGGCCACCATGCCGGACTCGGAGCGCTTGACCAGGTCGACCTGGTTGGCCTGGTCCTCGATGGACAGGTTGCGGTGCAGCACGCCGACGCCGCCCTGGCGGGCCATCGCGATCGCCATGCGCGACTCGGTGACCTTGTCCATGGCGGCGGACAGCAGCGGGATGTTCACCCGCACGTTCCTGGAGACGTACGAGGCGGTGTCGATCTCGTCGGGTGCCATGTCCGACGGGCCCGGCAGCAGCAGCACGTCGTCGTAGGTCAGCCCGAGCGCCGCGAATTTTCCGGGCACTCCGTCGACGTTGGCAGTCATGACACCTTCCCCAAATGGCCTTGCTCGGTGCGGATGTCCATGCTAACGGGAAGTGGGGGTGTCTCATTCCACGATCATGAGCGCGCACCGGTCTCGTATGTTCGTACGAGACCGGCCGCGCCACCCGCCCGCAGGAGGGGCGGGGCCCCGGGGCTACTGCTCGGCGAGGGCCCGCAGCCTGCTCAGGGCCCGGTGCTGGGCCACCCGGACCGCGCCGGGTGACATTCCCAACATCCGGCCCGTCTCCTCGGCCGTGAGACCCACCGCGATGCGCAGCAGGAGCAGCTCCCGCTGGCTCTCGGGCAGGTTGGCCAGGAGTTTCTTGGCCCACTCGGCGTCGCTGCTGAGCAGCGCCCGCTCCTCCGGGCCGAGGGAGTCGTCGGGCCGCTCGGGCATCTCGTCGGACGGGACGGCCGTCGAGCCGGGGTGGCGCATCGCCGCGCGCTGGAGGTCGGCGACCTTGTGGGCTGCGATGGCGAAGACGAACGCCTCGAAGGGGCGCCCGGTGTCCTTGTAGCGCGGCAGGGCGAGCAGCACCGCGACGCAGACCTCCTGGGCGAGGTCCTCGACGAAGTGCCGGGCGTCGCCGGGAAGGCGGGACAGGCGCGTGCGGCAGTAGCGCAGCGCGAGGGGGTGGACGTGGGCGAGCAGGTCGTGCGTGGCCTGCTGGTCCCCGTCGACGGCGCGGTGGACGAGCGCACCGATGGTCCCTTCCGCGGGTACCGCATCGTCGTCGCGCATCGGTCCATGGTGCCTTGCGGCCGTCCGGCCCGCGGCACCGCGCCCGTCGTTGTGCACCGAAGCGTTATGAGCAGGTGCGCCGGAACCCATCCCCTGCGCCCTCCCCTCCCGCTCGACCGACTCGTCCCCGAGGAACTCCACACCTCAAGGATGCGGCATCGGCGCCGAAACGAGCAGCGGGCACCCGGCGGGCCCCCTTGCCGTCCCCGCCCACCGTGCGGCGGGCGGGGATCCGGACGCCCCCGTCGGACCTCACGACGGGCCTAGCGGACCAGGCCCCACCGGAAGCCGAGCGCCACGGCGTGTGCCCGGTCCGAGGCGCCGAGCTTCTTGAACAGCCGCCGGGCATGGGTCTTGACGGTGTCCTCGGAGAGGAACAGCTCGCGGCCGATCTCGGCGTTGGAGCGGCCGTGGCTCATGCCCTCCAGGACCTGGATCTCGCGCGCGGTGAGCGTGGGCGCGGCACCCATCTCGGCGGAGCGCAGCCGGCGCGGGGCGAGCCGCCAGGTCGGGTCGGCGAGGGCCTGCGTGACCGTGGCGCGCAGCTCGGCGCGCGAGGCGTCCTTGTGGAGGTAGCCGCGGGCGCCGGCGGCGACCGCGAGGGCCACACCGTCCAGGTCCTCGGCGACGGTGAGCATGATGATGCGCGCACCGGGGTCGGCGGACAGCAGCCGCCGGACGGTCTCGACGCCGCCCAGGCCGGGCATGCGCACATCCATCAGGATCAGGTCCGAGCGGTCGGCGCCCCAGCGGCGGAGGACTTCCTCGCCGTTGGCCGCCGTCGTCACGCGCTCGACGCCGGGCACGGTCGCCACCGCGCGGCGGAGCGCTTCTCGGGCAAGCGGGGAGTCGTCGCAGACGAGGACGGATGTCATGGCCGCCCTCCGCAGCTGATGCACGTCACCTTGAGCCTCCAGGCTGGTACGAAATCGTCACCTGTGCGGTCGACCGTCTCGGACGCCCGCCCGAGCACTTGTTCCTTCAACCGCCTCCGCACTCTCAACGACGGTCACTCGAAAGAGTTACGGGGCCGTATGCCATTTTCGGCACTCTACGTGAGGGGACGAACACGGTGCAGATATGCGCGCCAGACCCGCAACCTTTCATCACAAGCCATGCCCCATTTAGCCCCTTTTCTTCCGCTTTGCCGGTGTCTGCGGCTAGATTCGCAATGAGTCATATTTTCATCTCCTTAGACCGTAGTCGTACGGTCATGGACACCGCATCCGCCCAGATCGGCTACAAGGGGTCACGCAATGGCAGATTTCTCCCGCCTTCCCGGACCGAACGCGGACCTGTGGGACTGGCAGCTCCTGGCTGCGTGCCGCGGGGTGGACAGCTCACTCTTCTTCCATCCGGAGGGCGAGCGCGGTGCGGCTCGAAGCGCTCGCGAGAACTCGGCCAAGGAGGTCTGCATGAGGTGCCCGGTCCGCGCCGAGTGCGCGGCGCACGCGCTGACGGTGAGGGAGCCGTACGGCGTGTGGGGAGGGCTGACCGAGGACGAGCGCGAAGAGCTCATGGGACGGGCCCGTCACCGGCTGGTGTCGGCCTCGGCCACCGGCGGGGACGCCGCTTCGGACGACTGACCGCGCCGAATGATTAGAGGAACGTTTCTTCACCATCCCCCGGGCACGCTCGCGCGTGCCCTGATTTCTGCCGCCCCCGTGGTCCTCTGACCCCTGCGGCCCTTCGGGGAGTTACCGCGCCGCCGCCCGCGCGAGCTCCTCCAGCGTCGCCGCCACCGCCGGGACCTGGGCCAGGTCGGGCAGGGTGAGCGCGACGATCTGCCGCTCGACCGCCGGCTCCAGCGCGACCGTGCGGGCCCCGCGCGGCCGTACGGACTCGACGGCGAGCTGGGGCAGGACGGCCACGCCGAGACCGGCGCCGACCAGGGCGACGACGGCCGGGTAGTCGTCGGTCGCGAAGTCGATGCGGGGCGTGAAGCCGGCCCCCTCGCACACCTCGACCAACTGGCTCCGGCAGCGCGGGCAGCCCGCGATCCACGGCTCCTGGGCGAGCTCCCCGATGGCGACGGACCGCGCACGCGCGAGGCGGTGCCGCTCCGGTACGAGCGCCACGAGCCGGTCGGTCAGCAGCGGCCGCACGACCAGGTCCTCCCACTCCTCGGCGCCCGCCGCGCCCGCGTAGCGGAAGGCGAGCGCCACGTCGCAGTCCCCCTCGCGCAGCAGTTCGACGGACCGGGGCGGCTCGGCCTCCTCCAGGGAGACCCGGGTGCCGGGGTGCGCGGCGCGCAGCGCGGCGAGGGCGGTGGGGACGAGGGCGGAGCTGCCGCTGGGGAAGGAGACCAGCCGGACCCGGCCCGCCCGCAGCCCGGCGATGGCGGCGACCTCCTCCTCGGCCGCCGTCAGCCCGGCGAGGATCCCGGCGGCGTGCCTCACCAGCGCCTCGCCGGCCTGGGTCAGCCGCATCTCGCGTCCGCTGCGGACCAGCAGGGGCGTGCCCACGGAGGCCTCCAGGGCCTTCATCTGCTGGCTGACGGCGGGCTGGGTGCACCCCAGTTCGCGGCCGGCCGCCGAGAAGGAGCCGGTGGCGGCGACGGTGCGCAGCACGCGGAGGTGACGGGCTTCGATCACACCCAAAGGATAAGGGAACCTTTGGCACGACCGCGAATACCGCGTCGACGCTTTGGCACCCGGTCCCCTACCGTGCCGCCATGGAACTTCTGTCTGTGAACCTGGGCCGCCCGAAGGCCGTGCCGTACACGGATCAGCCGCAGGGCCTGACCGGGATCGACAAGCAGCCGGCCGACGGGCCGGTGCGGGTGGCGGCGCCGGGGGCCGCGGGCACCGGCGCGAGCGGGCTGGCCGGGGACGCGGTGTGCGACACCCGCCACCACGGCGGGGAGCACCAGGCGGTCTACGCGGTGGCCCGCGAGGACCTGGACGACTGGGAACGCGAACTGGGCCGGCCGCTGCCGAACGGATCGTTCGGCGAGAACCTCACCACCGCGGGCCTGGACGTCTCCGGCGCGCGGATCGGCGAGCGCTGGCGCGTCGGGCCCCGGGTGGTGCTGGAGGTCACCTGCGGGCGGATCCCCTGCCGTACGTTCCAGGGTCATCTGGGTGAGAAGCGGTGGGTGAGGCGCTTCACGGAGAAGGGGGCGCCGGGCGCATACCTGCGGGTGGTGGAGGCCGGTGAGATCCGGGCGGGCGACCCGGTCGAGATCGTGCACCGCCCGGATCACGAGGTGACGGTGGCGTTGCAGTTCCGGGCCGTGACCACCGAGCGGGAACTGCTGCCGCGGCTGCTCGCGGCGGGCGAGGCGCTGCACCCGCAGGCGCGGGCGGCGGCGCGCGCGTACCTGGACCGGTACGGGGCCCGACGGCCGCCCGCGGGCCGTCCCCTTCACACGGGCTTCACCGATCGGAGGGCCTGTGAGCAGACGGACGAATCCGGCCCGGGTCACTAATCTTGCGCCATGACAACGGCATTGATTACGGGATCGACGGCAGGCATCGGCGCCGCGTTCGCTCGGCGGCTGGCCGCCGACGGGCACGACCTGGTGCTGGTGGCCCGCGACACCGGCCGGCTGCGCGTGCAGGCGACCGAGCTGCACGACCGGCACGGCATCGAGGCGGAGGTCCTGACGGCCGACCTGGCGACCGACGACGGCATCGAGGCGGTGGCCACCCGGCTGGGCGACCGCAGGAACCCCGTCGACCTGCTGATCAACAACGCCGGCTTCGGCAACAAGGGCCGCTACCTCGACGTCCCCATGGCCGACGAGCTGCGGATGCTGAAGGTGCACATCGAGGCGGTGCTGCGGCTGACCTCGGCGGCGACGGAGGCGATGCGGGAGCGGCGCCGCGGCGGCGTGGTCAACGTGGCCTCCGTCGCCGCCTTCGTGCCGCGCGGCACCTACGGCGCCTCCAAGGCGTGGGTCGTGCAGTTCACGCAGGGCGTGGCGCGGGACCTGGCGGGCAGCGGCGTACGGCTGATGGCGCTGTGCCCCGGCTTCGTGCGCACCGAGTTCCACCAGCGGGCCGGGATGGGCACGGACAACATCCCCGGCTGGCTGTGGCTGGACGCGGACAAGGTGGTGGCGGCGGCGCTCACCGACCTCGCCCGGGGCAGGACCGTGTCCGTCCCGGACCCGCGCTACAAGGCGCTGACGGGGGCGGCGAAGCTGGCGCCGCGCGGACTGCTCGGCGGGATCACCTCGAAGACGGGTCGGAAGTTCGGGCCGCGGTAGGGCCCGCGGCGGCTCCCGGCCGTTCCGCTAGGGCCTCTCGTTCGGATCATGCCCCACTCCCTGATCCGACCTGATCCAAACGAAAGACCCTAGTCCCTCGCCTCCCCGGGGCACGCGGCGCGTACTTCGGCCAGCAGCCGCGGGTAGTCCTCGCCGTACGCGCCGACCGCCGCCCACACCGCGTCCAGTGCCGCGCGCAGCGGGTCGGGGCCGGCGGCGGCGGGCAGCGCGGGGAGGGCGTAGTGCGGCCGGGAGATCCGCCGGGGGACGTGCGGAGCGGGAACCGGTCGTGCCACCGCGAGGACGTGCCGCGCGGGTCCGGTCGCCAGGTGCCGGCCGCCGAGGGGTGTCCGCCCCGGCACCGTGGCCGGTGCGGGTGCGGGTGCGGGCTCCGGCGGCCGGTAGGGCGCCCGTTCGGGTGGCACCGCCTCCCGCACCGTCCGGTCCGGCAGGTCCGGGGCGTCGCGCACGGTCTCCCACAGCCGGGTCTCGTCGTCGAAGGGCGGCGGCAGCGGGCGCCCCTCCGTCAACGCGGTGAGCGCCCGGGCGACCCAGGCCGTGCCGGTCAGCCCCGACACCTCGCAGGCCCGCCGGGCGGCCAGCAGTGCCACGGCACGCTGGGCCCCGGGACCGGCGGCGTCCAGCGCGTGCACGAGGTCGGGGGCGAAACGCAGCAGACCGCGGACGTTGCCGCCCACCCGGCGCAGGGCGTCGCTGGGCAGCCGTCCGCCCCATTCCCACCGCTCACGGTGCAGCCGGCGTTCCTCGGCGGCGCGGGCCTGCGCCTCGCGGGCCCGGCGCTCGGCCTCGGCCCGCTCCTCGGGAGTGGGCGGCGGCGGCAGCTCGCGAGCCCAGCCGTGCCAGTAGGCGGCCCGTTCCGAAGTTCGGCGCAGCACGCGGGCCGGGGCCGGCGGAGCGGGCCAGAACTGGAGCAGGTACTTCTCCGTGGCGGGTCCCCCCGCGCCGGGACCGGTCCCGCGCCGCTCCTCGTCCATGCCTCGGACGCAGTACCGCACGCGATGTCCCGTACGGGCCAGTCCCAGGTCCCACTCGGCCTCGCCCGCCCACTGGACCAGACGGGTCCGGTCCGACAGCGGGCAGAAGGACGCCTCGACCACGTCCTCCCACTCCGGCGCGAGGTCGGGTTCCTCCTCGTGCACTTCGACCGTGAGGGCGATCCGGCCCGTGTGGGTGCCGGTGATCAGCCAGAGGAACCCCGGCTCGGAGGCACCGCACAAGCCCTGGCCCTGGCCCGCGAACGCCTCGGACAGTTCCGGCTGCACCCCCTTCGGGTGGCTCTCGACGTATATCTGGCTGTAACTGACATGGACCTCGCCCCCGACCGGTGTGCGCACCGCCCCGCCCTTCCTCGGTCACCTGCTTCACATCGTGCCGCAGGTCACTGACAACGGGCCCCTGAGACGCCGGTGCCCGGCGCCCCCCGAAGGGGCGCCGGGCACCGGTGTGTCGGCTCGGAGAGCCTCAGTGGGAGTGGCCGTGGCCGTGGCCCGCGGCGGCCGGCTCCTCCTCTTCCTTCTTCTCGACGACCAGGGTCTCGGTCGTGAGCAGCAGGGAGGCGATGGAGGCGGCGTTCTCCAGGGCGGAGCGGGTGACCTTGACCGGGTCGATGACGCCGGCCTTGATCAGGTCGCCGTACTCGCCGGAGGCGGCGTTGTAACCGCTGCCCTTCTCCAGCTCCTTGACCTTGGAGACGATGACGTAGCCCTCCAGGCCCGCGTTCTCCGCGATCCAGCGCAGCGGCTCGACGACGGCGCGCGCGACGACGGAGACACCGGTGGCCTCGTCGCCGGACTTGCCGAGGTTGCCCTCCAGGACCTTGGAGGCGTGGACCAGGGCGGAGCCACCACCGGAGACGATGCCCTCCTCGACCGCGGCGCGGGTCGCGGAGATGGCGTCCTCCAGACGGTGCTTGCGCTCCTTCAGCTCCACCTCGGTGGCGGCGCCGACCTTGATCACGCACACGCCGCCGGCCAGCTTCGCGAGGCGCTCCTGGAGCTTCTCGCGGTCCCAGTCGGAGTCGGTGGTCTCGATCTCGGCCTTGATCTGCGCGACGCGGCCCTGCACGTCCTCGGACTTGCCGGCGCCGTCGACGATCGTGGTGTCGTCCTTGGTGACGGTGACGCGGCGGGCGGAGCCGAGCACGTCCAGGCCGACCTGGTCGAGCTTGAGGCCGACCTCCTCGGAGATGACGGTGGCGCCGGTGAGGACGGCCATGTCCTGGAGCATCGCCTTGCGGCGGTCGCCGAAGCCCGGGGCCTTCACCGCGACGGCGTTGAAGGTGCCGCGGATCTTGTTGACGACCAGGGTCGACAGGGCCTCGCCCTCGACGTCCTCGGCGATGATCAGCAGCGGCTTGGAGGAGTTGGCCTGGATGACCTTCTCCAGCAGCGGCAGCAGGTCGGCGATGGAGGAGATCTTGCCCTGGTTGATGAGGATGTACGGGTCCTCCAGGACGGCCTCCATGCGCTCCTGGTCCGTCACGAAGTACGGCGACAGGTAGCCCTTGTCGAAGGCCATGCCCTCGGTGAAGTCCAGCTCCAGGCCGAAGGTGTTGGACTCCTCGACGGTGATGACACCGTCCTTGCCGACCTTGTCCATCGCCTCGGCGATGAGCTCGCCGACCTGCTGGTCCTGGGCGGACAGCGCGGCGACGGCGGCGATGTCGGACTTCTCGTCGATCGGGCGGGCGGTGGCGAGCAGGTCGTCGGAGACGGCCTTGACCGCGGCGTCGATGCCCTTCTTCAGGGCGGCCGGGGAGGCACCGGCGGCGACGTTCTTCAGGCCCTCGCGGACCAGCGCCTGGGCCAGGACCGTGGCGGTGGTGGTGCCGTCACCAGCGATGTCGTTGGTCTTGGTCGCCACCTCCTTCACGAGCTGGGCGCCGAGGTTCTCGTACGGGTCCTCGATCTCGACCTCGCGGGCGATCGTGACACCGTCGTTGGTGATGGTGGGGGCGCCGAACTTCTTGTCGATGACGACGTTGCGGCCCTTGGGGCCGATCGTCACCTTGACCGTGTCGGCAAGCTTGTTGACGCCGCGCTCGAGGGCGCGACGGGCGTCCTCGTCGAACTTCAGGATCTTCGCCATGGCAGCGGGAGCCCTCTCGGGAATCTGGGATGAAAAGCGACTGCGCCCCGGCGCCCGGCTTCGTTATCGGTCGCGGGGGCCCGGGGCGCAGCTTGAGCGGAAGTCGAGGTGAGGTCGACTTACTTCTCGACGATCGCGAGCACGTCGCGGGCCGAGAGGACGAGGTACTCCTCGTTGTTGTACTTCACCTCGGTGCCGCCGTACTTGCTGTAGAGCACGACGTCGCCGACCTTGACGTCGAGCGGAAGGCGGTTGCCGTCCTCGAAGCGGCCCGGGCCCACGGCCAGGACGACGCCCTCCTGGGGCTTCTCCTTGGCGGTGTCCGGAATGACCAGGCCAGAGGCCGTGGTCTGCTCGGCGTCCAGCGGCTGGACCACGATGCGGTCCTCGAGCGGCTTGATGGCAACCTTGGAGCTGGCGGTCGTCACGATCCGACCTCCCCCTTCGGAGATCTCACGGGGTTAACTGTCTGAGGTGGCGACCAGGTCGATCCGTCGTCGCGGGTGCCGGACCTGCCCGTCGCGTTGTTGGCACTCTCCAGGGGGGAGTGCCAGAGCCGAGACTATGACCGTCGTTAGCACTCGGTCAAGCGGAGTGCCAATTACGGGCGGCGCGTCGGACATCGCCGGGTCCCCGCCGGCGTGCGCGGGGGTCAGAGGAAGTCCTCCAGCCGCCCCACCCGCAGCCCCCGTTGCCCGATCTCCCGCAGCACCCGTTCGGTGCGCTCGCTCAAGGGGCGGCCCGCGGGGCGGTCCGGGTCGACGGCGACGATGTCGCCGGGGTGCAGCCGGCGCGCCCCGCGCGTGTACGTCAGGTTCCCCTCGCCGTCCACCGCCGCCCGCCACAGGACGACCGCCGCGAGGCCGCAGTCGGCGGCGGCGCGCAGGGTCGCGGTGTCGTACCTGCCGTAGGGCGGGCGGAACAGGCGCGGGCGGATGCCGAACCGGGCCTTCAGCTTGCGCTGCTGGCCGCAGATCTCGGCGCGCTGCCCGGCGTAGGGCAGGCCGCGCAGGGAGTGGTGGTCCAGGGTGTGGTTCTGCAGGCTCGCGCCGACCGCGCGCAGCCGCGCGAAGTGACCGTAGCCCGGCCCGGCGACGCGGTCGGTGAGGAACATGGTGACGGGCAGCCGCCGGGCGCGGACCAGGGCGAGGAAGCGCGGGTCGCGTTCGGCGCCGTCGTCATAGGTGAGGAAGACGACCGGGTCGCGGGTGCGGACGTGGTCGACGACCGGCGGCAGCGGCCGGCCGTCCCGGCCGGTGTCGCGCGCCGCCTTCCCGCCCGGCCGCTGGGCGGACGCGACGGGGCCGGCGGGGTGCGCGCAGCCGGTGAGCAGCGCGGCGGTCAGGACGGCCCCGGCCAGGCGGACCCGCCGCCGCCTCACAGGTAGTCCTCCAGCCGGGCCACCGCGTATCCCTCGGCGGTGACCTTGTCCAGGAACCGGCGGGCCATGTCGGGCATCGTGCCCCTCCAGTCGTCGCGGCCCCGGAAGTGGCTGAGGACGATGTCGCCGGGGTGCAGCGAGCGGTCCCACTCGCGGTACTCCCAGCGGTCGACGAAGACCTCCTCGTTCCACAGCGGCACGTGCGTGATGCCGCAGCTCTTGGCGGCGCGCAGGGTGTCCTCGTCGTAGTTGCCGTAGGGCGGGCGGAAGACGGTGGGGCGCTTGCCGTACCGCTCGCGGATCACCCGCTGCATGCCGCAGATCTCGCGCTCCTGGCGGGCGTAGGACAGAGCGGGCAGGTAGGGGTGGTGCAGGGTGTGGTTGTTGAGGGCGACCCCCCGGTCCCTCATCTTCTTGAAGTAGCCGTAGTCCTCCTTGGCCAGGTAGTCGCTGAGGAAGGCGCTGTACGGCACCTTCAGCTCGCTCATCATGCGCAGGAACGCCGGGTCCTTCTCGGCGCCGTCGTCGATGGTGAGGAAGACGATCCTCTCCTTGGTGGGGACGGTGGTGAAGACCGGCGGGAGGCCGCGCTCGGCGTGGTCGTCGACCTCGAAGCCCGCGCGTGTGGTGATCCGCGGCTTCCTCGCGGGCGGTGGCGGGGCCGTCAGCGGGACGCGCTTGAGGCCCCAGTGCCGCGCGGCGGCGACCCGGGCGGCGTGGGCCGCGTTCAGCTTGGCGGCGTAGGAGTCGAGCGCGCGGGCCGGGGGCGCCTGGAGCGGCTGCTGGCCGGGGGCGGGCCGCGTCCCCGAAGCGCCCTGCGCGCAGCCCGCGGCCAGGGAGGCGGCGGCGAGCGCGGCGAGGCCGCCGCGGAACCGCGTCCCCGGTGGCACCTTCCGAAACACCCTACTTTTGTCATTTTGTACTACTGCTTGCATGGAGCCGGATCCTCGCAGCCTCCGCCGCGGAACCCGGCCCGACACCGCGGCCGGGGGCACACCGTCCACCGACTGGCCGACAATGGGCCGGTGAACGACCTCGACGCCCTCCTGCCCCTGCTCACCCCCGCGGGCCGCGCCCTCCTGGACGAGGTGCGCGGCACCGACCCCGCCCGGGAACTGGCCGTCGCCACCCGGTTGCGGCGCGAGCACCCCGCCGCCCTGGTGTCGGCGGCGCTCGGGCAGGCGCGGCTGCGGCAGCGGGCGGTGGCGAAGTTCGGCGCCGAGGACGCGCACCGGATGTTCTTCACGCCCAACGGGGTCGAGCAGTCGACGCGGGCGACGGTGGCGGCGTACCGGGCGGAGCGGATGAAGGCGCTGGGGGTGACGTCCGTGGCCGACCTGTGCTGCGGGATCGGCGGCGACGCGATCGCGCTGGCCCGGGCCGGGATCCGGGTGCTGGCCGTGGACCGGGACCCGCTGACGGCGGCGGCCGCGCGGGCCAACGCCGACGCGCTCGGCCTCGCCGGCCTGATCGAGGTGCGGGAGGCGGACGTCACGGAGGTGGACACGGCCGGGTACGACGCCGTCTTCGTCGACCCGGCGCGGCGGGGCGGGCGCGGCCGCGTCTTCGACCCGGAGGCGTACTCGCCGCCGCTGTCCTGGGCCGTGGGGGCGGCCCGTACGGCGCCGCTCGCCGCCGCGCTGAAGGTCGCCCCCGGCATCCCCCACGAGGCCGTGCCCGACGGCGCCGAGGCCGAGTGGATCTCCGACGGCGGGGACGTGAAGGAGGCGGTGCTGTGGTTCGGCACCGAGCCGGGCGCGGTGCGGGCGACGCTGCTGCCGGGACCGCGCTCCCTGCTCTCGCGGCACCTGCCCGACCCGGCGGTGCGTCCCGTCGGGCGGTACCTGTACGAGCCCGACGGCGCCGTCGTCCGCGCCCACCTGGTCGCCGAGGTCGCCGAGCGGGTCGGCGGCGGGCTGCTCGACGCGACCATCGCCTACGTCACGGCGGACGAGCTGCAGCCCACGCCGTACGCCACCGCCTACGAGATCACCGACCACCTCCCCTTCAACGTCAAGAAGCTGAGGGCGCTGCTGCGGGAGCGGGGGGTGGGCACGCTGACCGTGAAGAAGCGCGGGTCGGCGGTCGAGCCGGAGGAGCTGCGCCGGAAGGTCAGGCCGCAGGGGCCGAACGCGGCGACGGTGTTCCTGACCCGGGTCGCGGGGGCGCCGGCGATGCTGGTCGGGCACCCGGTGCGCTGAGGGCGCCCCGGCGGAACCCCGGCGGGAATCCGGCGGAAGGGGTCAGTGCAGGGATGCCCACAGCCGTGCGGCCTCCGGCTCCTTGGCCACCACTCGGTCGGCGTCCCAGGGGGCCGGCACCACCGGCATGGTCACCGTCCGCACGGCGGACGCCGACAGGCCCCGCAGGCTCCGGCCCAGGCGGACCAGTTCGCCCAGGGAGTCCAGGCCGGTGTCGGTGACGAGGCTGCCGGTGACGGCGTCGGCGGTCCGGTACAGCCGGGCGGGGTCGGTGAGGAGGCCGGCGGAGGTGACCTGTTCCAGCAGTGCCGTGACCAGTTTCTGCTGGAGCTCTATGCGGGCGAGATCGCTGCCCTGGGCGAGGCCGTACCGGGTGCGGGCCAGGCCCAGTGCCTGGGCGCCGTCCAGGTGGTGGGTGCCCGCCTCCAGGCTCAGGTGGCTCTTGTCGTCGTCGATGTCCTCGTCGAGGGTGACCGTGACGCCGCCGAGCGCGTCCACGAGGCCGGCGAAACCGGCGAAGTCGATCTCCAGGTAGTGGTCCATGCGGACACCGGTGAGCGATTCGGCCGTCTTGACCGCGCACACCGGTCCGCCCACGGCGTACGCGGTGTTGAACATCACCTGGCGCGCCGCGCGCGTCGCGCCACCGGAGGGCAGCGGGCAGGAGGGGCGCGCGACGAGCGTGTCGCGCGGGATGCTCACGACGGTGGCGCCGGTGCGGCCCGTGTCGAGGTGGACGACCATCGCGGTGTCGGAGCGGGCGCCCGTGCTGTCGCCGCCGCCCAGCCGCCGGTTCTCCTCGCCGCTGCGCGAGTCGGAGCCGAGGACGAGGATGTTCAGGGGCCCGGTCGGAAGCGGCTCGGCGCCGCCCGCGGCGGACGGCGCGGACCGGGCGGGGCGGTCGTCGCCGAGGGCGCCGTCGATGTCGACACCGGTGATGTTGCCGCTCAGGTGCCGGTACGCCCACCCGGCCGCGGCCACACCCAGCAGCAGTGCGCCCGCCAGCGCGAGGCCGGCGATCCTCACCACCCTCGACCGTCCGCTCATGGGCCCGTCCCCGTCCCCCCGCGCGCCGCGCGCCCCACCCGCGCGGCCCTTCCAGAGAGGAACGTACGTCCGAATTATGACGAGCGGACGTCCGGGGCGGACTTTCTTGGGAATTTCTCAGATTTTCCGGCCCCCCACCGCTCAGGGGGCTTCCCGGGTCACCGGCGGCGCTCCCGTGCTGCTGCGCACGACCAGGCTGGTCGCCAGCTCCACCCGGGTCGCCGCCGAGGAGTCGTCGCCGCGGCCGAGGTCGAGGACGAGACGGGCGGCGGCCTCGGCCATCTCGGTCAGCGGCTGCCGTACGGTAGTCAGCGGCGGCCCCACCCAGCGGGCCACCGGCAGGTCGTCGAAGCCCACCACGCTGAGGTCCTCCGGGACGCGCAGCCCCAGCTCGCGCGCGGCCTCGTACAGCCCGAGCGCCTGGAGGTCGTTCCCGGCGAAGACGGCGGTGGGCCGGTCGGGGCGGCGCAGCAGGGCGAGGCCCTCGCGGTAGCCGGCCTCGTGGTGGAAGTCGCCGGCCGTGATCAGGGCGGGGTCCACCGGCAGCCCGGCCGTCTCCAGGGCGGCCCGGTAGCCGTCGACGCGGGCGCGGGCGCACATCATCCGCGTCGGCCCGCTGATCGCGCCGATCCTGCGGTGCCCCAGCTCGATCAGGTGCCGGGTGGCCGCCAGCCCGCCCTGCCAGTTGGTGGCGCCGATCGACGGGACGTCGGCGCCCGGGTCGCCGGCCGGGTCCATCACCACGAACGGGATGGAACGGCTGGTCAGCAGGGCGCGCTGCGCCTCGTCGAGGCCGGACAGCACCAGCACCACGCCGTGCGGGCGGCGGGCGGCGACCTGGTCGGCCCAGCTGCGCCCGGGGGTCAGCCGTCCCGCGCTCTCGGAGAGGACGACGCTCAGTCCCGCGTCCCGCGCCACGTTCTCCACGCCCCGGATGACCTCCATCGCCCAGGCGCTCTCCAGTTCGTGGAAGACCAGGTCGATCAGGGGCGAGCGGGACGCCTCGGCCCGGCGGCGGCGGTAGCCGTGGACGCGCAGCAGCTCCTCCACCCGGCTGCGGGTCGCCGGGGCGACATCGGCACGGCCGTTGAGGACTTTCGAAACAGTCGGCGCCGACACGCCTGCCTCGCGGGCGATCTCGGCGAGCGTCGCGGACTGGGTGGACCGTCCGTGCGTCCGGGTTTCAGCGCGCTGCGGGGATGTCATGGCGGCGATCGTATCCCTGCGCCCCCCGCCGATGAACCCATCGGCGGGCCACGGATTTTCGGAACATTCGACTCGCCAGTCGCAACATTCGGTGTCCCGCCCGCTCCGGCGGGGCGGGCCGCCGCTCAGCCGGCGTCCGCGTCCACCGCCTCGAACCGCCACCGGTGCACCGCCCGCGTGACCAGGTCCTCGTCCGGCTCGGGCAGTTCGGGGAGGTCGGCGTCGTACGCCGCGTCCCACCAGGTGACGACCAGCACCCGGTCCTGCGGGGCGCGGAAGGTCTCCCGGCGCAGCGGGCGGCGCGGCAGTTCCTGCGCCCGTGCCCAGGCCAGCAGTTCCCCGCCCCGCCCGGGCACGGCCCGCGCCTCCCACATCAGGGCCACCGTCATGAGTACAGGTTCTCCTTGCCCACCTCGTGCGCGTGGTCGTGCGCGTGCGCCCGGCCCGGGACGTGGGGGTCGGTCACCGGCAGCGACGAGTCCGCCGACAGGTCCCAGTCGGAGGCGGCCCGGCCCCGGGCGACCATCTCCGCGCCGAGCGCCGCGACCATCGCGCCGTTGTCCGTGCACAGCTTCGGCCGCGGCACGCGCAGCCGGATCCCGGCCGCCTCGCACCGCTCCTGCGCCAGGGCGCGCAGCCGCGAGTTGGCCGCGACGCCACCACCGATCATCAGGTGGTCGACGCCCTCGTCCTTGCAGGCCCGCACGGCCTTGCGGGTCAGCACGTCCACGACCGCCTCCTGGAAGGAGGCCGCCACGTCCCGCACCGGCACCTCCTCGCCCGCCGCCCGCCTGGCCTCGATCCAGCGGGCCACGGCCGTCTTCAGGCCGGAGAAGGAGAAGTCGTAGGCCGGGTCGCGCGGCCCGGTCAGCCCGCGCGGGAACGCGATCGCGTCCGGGTCGCCCTCGCGCGCGTACCGGTCGATGACCGGGCCGCCGGGGAAGCCCAGGTTCAGCACGCGGGCGATCTTGTCGAAGGCCTCGCCCGCCGCGTCGTCGATGGTGGCGCCCATGGGGCGCACGTCGGAGGTGATGTCGGTCGACAGCAGCAGCGAGGAGTGGCCGCCGGAGACCAGCAGCGCCATCGTCGGCTCGGGCAGCGCGCCGTGCTCCAGCTGGTCGACGCAGATGTGGGAGGCGAGGTGGTTGACGCCGTACAGGGGTTTGCCGAGCGCGTAGGCGTACGCCTTGGCCGCCGAGACGCCCACCAGCAGGGCGCCGGCGAGGCCGGGGCCGGCGGTGACGGCGATGCCGTCGAGGTCGCGGGCGCTGACGCCCGCCTCCTTCAACGCGCGGTCGATGGTGGGGACCATCGCCTCCAGGTGGGCGCGGCTCGCGACCTCCGGCACGACACCGCCGAAGCGGGCGTGCTCGTCGACGCTGGAGGCGACGGCGTCGGCCAGCAGGGTGGTGCCGCGGACGATGCCGACGCCGGTCTCGTCGCAGGAGGTCTCGATACCCAGGACGAGAGGCTCGTCGCGTGAGTCAGCCATTGATCTCGGTTCCTTGTACGCCGTTGAGGGAGGTTGCAGGGTCGGTCAGGCGCATCACCAGGGCATCCACGTTGCCCGGCTGGTAGTAGCCGCGTCTGAGACCGATGGGCTCGAAGCCGAAGCGCTCGTACAGCTTCTGGGCGCGGACGTTGTCGACGCGGCATTCGAGGAGCACCTCGGCGCACTCGAAGGCGGTCGCGGCGCGCAGCAGCCCGGCCAGCAGCCGGCTGCCGAGTCCGGTGCCCCACTGGTCGCGGGCCACCGCGATGGTCTGGACGTCGCCGACGTCCCCGGAGGCGGCCAGTCCCGCGTAGCCGACGATCCGGTCGTCCCGCTCGGCCACGAGGTAGCGGCGGGTGGCCCCCGGTCCGCGCGCGTGGGCCAGCTCGGACCAGAACATCCCCCGCGACCAGGCGTCCTCGGGGAACAGCTCCCGTTCCAGCCGCAGCACGGGGTCGATGTCCCACCAGCGCATCTCGCGCAGCGCGACGGGCTCCGGCCCGGTCGTGCGTCCGGTCGTTCGCCCGGTCACTTCGGGGTGACCACCTTGTAGTTCTTGGGGACCTGGGCGTCGGGGCGGCGCAGGTACAGCGGCCGGGGCGCGGGCAGCTCCTCGCCCGCCGCGAGCCTCTCCGCGGCCAGCCGGGCCAGGGCGGCGGCCGAGACGTGCTCGGGTTCGTGCGCCCGGGGGAAGGTGTCCGGGTACAGCAGCGCGCCCGCGCCGACCGCGGGCAGGCCCCGGACCTGCTCGGCGATGTCGGCGGGCCGGTCGACGGCCGGGTCGGTGACGCGGGTGCGGGAGTCGGCGTAGCGGGCCCAGTAGACCTCCTTGCGGCGGGCGTCGGTCGCCACGACGAAGGGGCCCGGCAGGTCGGCGGCGTACGCGAGTCCGTCCAGCGTGCACACACCGTGCACGGGCACGCCGAGCGCGAGGGAGAAGGTCTCCGCGGTCATCAGGCCCACGCGCAGGCCCGTGTACGGGCCGGGTCCGATGCCGGCGACGATGCCGGTGACGGCGTCGAGCTTCAGACCGGCCTCGGCGAGCACCCGGTCCACGGCCGGGAGCAGCAGCTCACCGTGGCGGCGCGCGTCCACCTGGCTCGACGACGCGATGACGTCCGTACCGTCGTGCAGCGCGACGGTCACGGCGGGAGTGGCGGTATCCAGAGCGAGCAAGAGCACGCAAACAGCCTACGGCTCCCGCGCCGGGCGCACGTCCGCCCCGGTCGGACGGCCACCTGCTGCTACCGTCGCCCCGAGGCACGACGTGCGACGTACGACGACGAGGTGGTCGCCAGTGGCAAGCAGCAGCGCCGTGATGGTCGCCGGGCTGACCGCGGCGGCCCTCTCGACGGTGGGCGTCCTCGCCTACCAGGCGTCGGCCACGGTCCCGGCCGAGCTGGGCAAGCCGCGGTCCGCCGCCCCCGCCCCCGGGGCGCCCCGGGAGAAGCGGGACCCCACCGCGCTGCCGGCCGGTTCCGGGAAGGGCGAGCGGGTCGTGTACGCGCTGGGCGACGACCGGGTGTGGCTGGTCGGCGCGGACAACCGGGTCCAGCGCACCTTCCAGGTCGTCCCCAGCTCGGTGGACCCGGCGCCGGGCACCTACGCGGTCACGTCCCGCTCGAAGTCGGTCACCGGCTCCGACGGGGTCCCGGTCGAGCACGTCGTGCGCTTCGCCGGCGTGGACGGCGTGGTCATCGGCTTCAGCGCCGCCGTGGACGGCTCGATGCCGTCGCCCCGCCCGGGCGTGCGCACGGGCGGCATCCGCGAGACCCGCGCGGACGGCGACGCGATGTGGCAGTTCGCGACGATCGGGCAGCGGGTCGTCGTCGTCCGCTGAGCCGGGGCCGCGCACCGCGGCCCGCCCGCGGGGCTCAGGCGGCCTCGCGGTGGTCCCCGGCCGGCCGGGGGGCCGCTGCCGGAAGAACCGGGTCCGGTGCGCGCGGCGGCGTGGAGAGGGCGCTGGCGGCGGCACAGGCCGCCAGCAGGTCGCGCATGGGCACCCCGGATACCCCGGACACCGCAGACGGCTGCGGCTGCGGCTGCGCGTTGGTCTCTGAAGCCGGCACGGACGCCTCCTGGGGCCGGGGGCGGACGCGGTTAGGCATGCCTAACCACTGACTGGGTACCATGTGACCACGCGCGGGACGCCGAACGCAACATCGTTGCCGACAGCTTGTCGGAATCTTCACGGACGGAACGCGGCGCCGCCGTCCGGCTCAGCCGGCGAGCACGCTCAGGTCGGCCGCCGCCCAGCGCTCCCCGACGCCGGTCACCGTCACGTGCCGCACCTCGTCGGTGGTGTCGCCCACGGCCCGGTGGATGAGGATCTGCAGCCGGTCCTCGGTCAGCTCCTCGACCTTGCCCTCGCCCCACTCCACCACGATCACGGACTCGGGCAGGGAGACGTCGAGGTCGAGGTCCTCCATCTCGTCCAGGCCGCCGGACAGCCGGTAGGCGTCGACGTGGACGAGCGGCGGCCCGTCGCCGAGGGAGGGGTGCACCCGGGCGATCACGAAGGTCGGCGAGGTGACGGCGCCGCGCACGCCGAGCCCCTCGCCCAGTCCGCGGGTCAGCGTGGTCTTGCCGGCGCCCAGCTCCCCGGTGAGCATCACGAGGTCGCCGGCGCGCACCAGTTTGGCGAGCCGGCGGCCCAGTTCCCGCATCTGGTCGGGGGAGGTGACGGTGGTCTCGACGGCGGGCAGGGGCTCAGCCGGGCCCTGCGGTGCTGCTGGTGCTTCCATAGCCATCCACCGTAGCCCCTGCGGGCGCCGCGCCCGCGCGGGCGAGCAGGTCGGCGAGGCGGTCGGTGACCACGTCCGGGTGTTCCAGCATCACCAGGTGCCCGGCGTCCGGCACCAGCACCAGCTCGGCGTCCGGCAGCAGGCCGGCCATCGCCTCGCTGTGCTCGCTGGGCGTGACCATGTCCTGGATCCCGGCCAGCACCAGCACCGGCAGGCCCGCGAAGTGGGCGAGCGCCTCCGTCTTGTCGTGGTCGTCGAAGGCCGGGTAGTACTCGGCGACGACGTCGATCGGCGTCGACTCGATCATCCGCTCGGCGAAGCGGGCCACGGCCGGGTCGACGTCCCGGGACGCGAACGAGTACCGCTTGATGATCCCGGCGAACAGGTCCGCGGTCGCCCGGCGCCCCTTCTCCACCAGCTCGGCCCGCTGCCCCAGCGCCCTCAGCACCCCCGGCAGCACCCGCCGCACCGCGTTGACCCCGGCGACGGGCAGCCCGAAGTTGACCTCGCCGAGCCGCCCGGAGGAGGTGCCCACCAGGGCGACGGCGGCGACCCGCTCCCGGATCAGTTCGGGGAACCGGTCGGCCAGCGCCATCACGGTCATGCCGCCCATGGAGTGGCCCACCAGCACGATCGGCCCCTCGGGCACGGCCGCGTCGATCACGGCCTTCAGGTCGCGGCCCAGCTCGTCGATGGTGACCGGCGCGTCGCCGCGCACCTGCGCCACGCCCCGCCCGGACCGTCCGTGGCTGCGCTGGTCCCAGTACACGGCGCGGACGACGCCCCGCAGGGCCGCCCGCTGGAAGTGCCAGGAGTCCTGGCTGAGGCAGTAGCCGTGGCAGAAGACCACGGTGACCGGGGCGGGCGCCTTGCGGCCGAACAGCCGCCGGCGGCGCTGCGCCGGGCCGCCCTCGGGCTCGACGTCGTCGACCTCGTAGTACAGCTCGGTGCCGTCGTCGGCGTACGCCGTTCCGGGCGTGCCGCGCAGCGCGCCGTAGGGTCCGGCCGCGTCCAGGACGAGCCGTGCCCTGCGGCGTATGGAGCGGCCGACGGTGAGCCGCTCCACGGCGACGCCGACCGCCGCGCCCGCCGCGACGACGCCGACCGCCACGCCGGCGATGCCGGTCGCCCGGCGCCAGCCTCCGGCAGCCGCTTCCGTGGCGGAGGCGACGGCCGCCGCGGCCACGTCCGCGATGGCCTCCCCGCTGCTCTCGCTCACGTACCGCTCCTCCTCGCCGGACGGGTGCCCGGTTCGTTCACCGGTGTGGGGCCCTGCGTGTGGCCGGGGCCTGAAGTGCCGGACCGCTCTTGTCGGTTACCCGGCTTGTCGCCCGTTCACCGGGACACCGGCCGCGCGGGTGCCGTCCACGTAGACGCGGGGGACGCGCGGACCGATCCGGGTGACGATCTCGTACGCGATGGTGCCCGCGGCCTGCGCCCAGTCCTCGGCGGTGGGCTCGCCGTGCTCGCCGGGTCCGAACAGGACCGCCTCGGCGCCCGGTTCGGGCTCGTCCCCGCCGAGGTCGACGACGAACTGGTCCATCGCGATCCGCCCGGCGACCGTGCGCCACTTGCCGTCGATCAGGACGGGTCCGGTGGAGGAGGCGTGCCGCGGGATGCCGTCGGCGTACCCCAGCGGGACGAGGCCGAGGGTGGTCGCGCCGGGCGTGGTGTAGCGGTGCCCGTAGCTGACGCCGTGTCCGCCGGGTACGTGCTTGACCAGGGCGAGCGAGGCGCTCAGCGTCATCACCGGGCGCAGCCCGAAGTCGGCGGGGGTGCCGATCTCGGGGCTGGGCGAGAGGCCGTACATCGCGATGCCCGGCCGTACCAGGTCGAAGTGGGCCTCGGGCAGGGTGAGCGTGGCCGGCGAGTTGGCGATGTGCCGCACCTCGGGGCGGACGCCCTGCTCCTCGGCGTACGCGACCATCTCGCGGAAGCGGGTGAGCTGGGCGGCGACGGAGGGGTGGCCCGGCTCGTCGGCGCGGGCGAAGTGCGACCACAGGCCGGTGATCCTCAGCAGGCCCTCGCGCTCGGCCCGCAGGGCCGCCCCGACGAGTTCGGCCCAGTCCTCGCCGGGCTGGCAGCCGCCCCGTCCGAGCCCGGTGTCGGCCTTGAGCTGCACCCGTGCGGGGCGGCCCGCGAGGCGGGCGGCCTCGGTGACCTCCGCCAGGGCCCACATGCCGCTGAGGGACATGTCGAGGTCCGCCTCGATGCCCTCCCGCCAGGGCCCGCCCGGCGTCCACAGCCAGCACATGATCCGCACGTCGGCGGGGACGCCGTCCGCCGCCCGCAGCGCGAGCGCCTCCTGCGGCGTCGCGGCGCCCAGCCAGGTCGCACCGGCCGCGACGGCCGCGCGGGCGCACGGGAGCGCGCCGTGACCGTATGCGTCCGCCTTCAGCACGGCCATGACGGCCGCGCCGCGCGCCCGTTCCCGGAGAACGCGCACGTTGGCCCGCAGGGCGGCCAGATCGATCTCGGCGCGGGCCCGCAGGGGCGCGGTCCGCTGGGCTGCTGTCTCACTCATCGTGACCCAGTGTCTCAGAGCGCCACGCCGGCCGGTCCGGCCGCACCGGCCCGGGCCGCCCGACGCGCCCCCCGTGCCCCGCCCGCCACGCCCCGCACGCCCTCTCGCCTACGTCCCCTCGTCACCCCGCGTCGGGCCCCGTCCCCGTCGCTGCCCGCACGCGCGGGAGCCCGCCCCCGCGCCCGCTCCCGTACGGCATCCCGCCCCGCCGACGCCTCCCCCACCCCGTCACCCCGTCAACCCGTCACCCCGGCCCGCCGCTCCCCCGCGTCCGCTCCCGTGCCACGTCCCGCCACGCCCGCGGGATCGCCTCGGCCACGTCGTGCGCCCCCGCCGGCGCCCCGTCCGCCGCGAACCGCCCGGCCAGCCCGTGCAGGTACGCCGCCACGCTCGCCGCGTCCCGCGCCGGGAGCCCCGCCGCCAGCAGCGACCCCGCCAGCCCCGACAGCACGTCCCCGCTGCCGGCCGTCGCCAGCCAGGACGTCCCCGTGGCGTTCACCCGTACGGGGCGCCCGCCCTCCGGGCCGGCCACCACCGTCGTGGAGCCCTTCAGCAGCACGGTCGCCCGGTAACGTGCCGCCAGCTCCCGCACCGAGGCCAGCCGCGCCGCCTCGACCTCCTCGCGGCTCACGTCGAGCAGGGCGGCGGCCTCCCCGGCGTGCGGGGTCATCAGGGTCGGTGCGGTGCGGGCGCGGACGGCGTCCCGGCCGGCCAGCCGCAGCCCGTCCGCGTCGACCAGTACGGGCACGTCCGCCGCCAGCGCCTCCGCCACGGTCGCCGCGTCGTCCCCGGCCCCCGGCCCGACGACCCACGCCTGCACGCGCCCCGCCCGCCTCGGCCCCCGGTCCGACACGAGCGCCTCGGGGAAGCGGGCGATCACGGCGTCCCCGGCGGGCCCGACGTACCGCACGGCCCCGGCCCCGCCCCGCAGCGCGCCGGACACGGCGAGGACGGCCGCCCCCGGATACCGCGCGGACCCGGCGGCGATGCCGACGACCCCGCGCCGGTACTTGTCGCTCCCGCTCGCCGGCACCGGCAGCAGCCGGGCCACGTCCGCGTGCTGCAACGCCTCCAGGGCCGGCTCGGGGGGCAGTTCGGGCCGCAGCCCGATGTCGACCAGCCGCACCGACCCGGCGTACTCCCGCGCGGGATCCACCAGCAGCCCCGGCTTGTGCGTCCCGAACGTCACCGTCACATCGGCCCGCACGGCGGCCCCGCGCACCTCTCCCGTGTCGGCGTCGACGCCGCTCGGCAGGTCGACGGCGACGACGGCGGCCCGGGCCCGCCGGGCGGCGGTGGCGAGCGGCACGGCCTCCGGCCGCAGCCCGCCCTTGCCGCCGATGCCGACGATGCCGTCCACGACGAGGTCGGCCCGCTCGATCATCCGCTCGCCCGCCCCGGCCTCCACGGCCCGCCCGCCGGCCCGGCGCAACGCGGCCAGCCCGGCGGCGTGCGCCCGCTCCGGCGCGAGGAGCACCGCCGTCACCCCGGCGCCCCGCCGGGCGAGCCGCGCCCCGGCGTACAGGGCGTCACCCCCGTTGTCACCGCTCCCGACGAGCAGCACGACCCGGCTGCCGTACACCCGTCCGAGCAGTTCCGCGCAGACCGCGGCGAGCCCGGCCGCCGCCCGCTGCATCAACGCCCCGCCGGGGAGCCGTGCCATCAGCTCCCGCTCGGCCGCCCTGACCGTCTCCACGCTGTACGCAGTACGCATGCCGTCGAGTGTGCCCCGTGGGCCGCGGACCCTGCCGCATCCGGGGAGGGGGACCCCGCGCCCTCGCACCGGGCGCGACACGAAGAACCCCGGCCCTGTGACACAGGACCGGGGTCTTCACCGAGCGCCGGGCAGGCCTTGCACCTGCATCTCCCCGCAGGAAGCGGGGCGTCTTTCCTTGGACCACCAACGCGCGCCGCATCTCCGCCGTTTCGGCGTTGCGTTCGAGATTGATCTTATCGCATGCGGGGCGCGTCGCGCACGGCGCGTTCAGCCGGCGTTCCCCGGCGGCACGGACCGCGCGAGGCGGAACCCCACGTCGTCGACCCGGAAGGACGGATGACTGCGGCGCCGCACGGAAGCCCGGCAGCTCCAGTGCTCGTCGAACCAGCCCCCGCCGCGCAGCACCCGGTAGGCGCCGTAGACCTCGGCGTCGTAGACGTCCCAGCACCATTCCCAGACGTTGCCGAGCATGTCGTACAGCCCCCACGGATTGGGCCGCCTGCCGCCCACCTCGTGGACCCGGCCGCCGGAGTTGCCGCGGTACCAGGCGATCTCGTCGAGCGGCCCGTAGCGCGGGCCGGAGGTCCCGGCGCGGCAGGCGTGTTCCCACTCGGCCTCGGTCGGCAGCCGGTATCCGTCGGCCGCGGTGTCCCACGCGACGTCGTCGTCCTCGCCGTCGCCCCGCAGGAGGTACGCCGGGCTGAAGCCCTCCCTGCGCGACAGGGCGTTGCAGAACCGGACCGCTTCCCTCCAGGAGACGCCCTCGACAGGCAGCCGCCCCTCCCGGGCGCCGGCCGACCGGTCACCGACGACCTGTGCGTACCGGGCCCGGGTGACCTGGTGCGCCGACAGGAGGAAGGAGTCGACGTCCACTTCCCAACCGCGTCGCGTCCGCCGGTCCGTCAGCGTCACCCGGCCCGGCGGGACGGAGACCGTCCCGCTTCCCCCACCCGCGTCCATGGCCGGATGCTCCCACCCCGCCTCCCGGCCGTCAGCCCTCGGCGACGACCACCGCGGACGCCACCCCCGCGTCATGGCTGAGCGACACGTGCCACGACCGCACCCCCAGCTCGGCCGCCCGCGCCGCCACCGTGCCGGTCACCCGCAGCCTGGGCCGCCCGCTGTCCTCGACGTACACCTCGGCGTCCGTCCAGTGCAGCCCCGCCGGCGCGCCGAGCGCCTTGGCCAGGGCCTCCTTCGCCGCGAAACGAGCGGCGAGGGAGGCGACGCCCCGGCGCTCCCCGCTGGGCAGCAGCAACTCGCTCGTGAGGAAGAGCCGCCCGGCCAGCCCGGGCGTGCGTTCCAGCGACGCTCCGAACCGGTCGATCTCGGCCACGTCGATACCGACCCCGATGATGCTCATGCGGAGCACCTTACGAGGCGCCGCCCGGAGCTCCTCCCCCACCACCGGACAGGTCCTCCGCGGGCCGGGTCCGGACCCGGCCCGGTGGGAACGGGCGGGCGGCCCGGACCGGCCGGGCGGTGGTGGACCGGCTCCGGCGGACGGCGGGGGAAGGCCGTTCCCCCGCGCCCCGGCAAGGCCTCACTCCACCGTCACCGACTTCGCCAGGTTCCGGGGCTGGTCCACCTCGTTCCCCCGCGCCGTCGCCAGTTCGCACGCGAAGACCTGCAGCGGCACCGTCGCCACCAGCGGCTGGAGCAGCGTCGGCGTGGCGGGGATGCGGATGAGGTGGTCGGCGTAGGGGACGACCGCGTCGTCGCCCTCCTCCGCGATGACGATGGTGCGCGCGCCCCGCGCCCGGATCTCCTGGATGTTGGACACGATCTTGTCGTGGAGGACGGACCGCCCCCGCGGCGAGGGCACCACCACGACGACCGGCAGGTCCTCCTCGACCAGCGCGATCGGCCCGTGCTTCAGCTCGCCCGCCGCGAAGCCCTCGGCGTGCATGTAGGCGAGTTCCTTCAGCTTGAGGGCGCCTTCGAGCGCGACCGGGTAGCCCACGTGGCGCCCCAGGAACAGCACCGTGTTCTTGTCGGCGAGGGAGCGCGCGAGCTCCCGTACCGGCTCCATGGTCTCCAGCACCCGCTCCACCGCGCCGCCGATCCGCGCCAGGTCGCGGATGACGTCCCGGATCTCGTCGCCCCACTTGGTGCCCCGCACCTGGCCCAGGTACAGCGCCACCAGGTAGCACGCCACCAGTTGCGTCAGGAACGCCTTCGTCGAGGCGACGGCGACCTCCGGCCCGGCGTGCGTGTACAGCACCGCGTCCGACTCCCGCGGGATCGTGGAGCCGTTGGTGTTGCAGACGGCCAGCACCCTGGCGCCCTGCTCGCGGGCGTGACGCAGCGCCATCAGGGTGTCCATGGTCTCGCCGGACTGTGAGATCGCGACGACCAGCGTCCGGTGGTCGAGGATCGGGTCGCGGTAGCGGAACTCGCTGGCGAGTTCGACCTCGCAGGGGATCCGGGTCCAGTGCTCGATGGCGTACTTCGCGATCAGCCCGGCGTGGAAGGCCGTACCGCACGCGACGATGACCACCTTGTCCATCTCGCGCAGCTCCGAGGCGGGGATCCGCACCTCGTCCAGGGTCAGGGAGCCCGACGCGTCGATGCGGCCGAGCAGGGTGTCGGCGACCGCCTTGGGCTGCTCGGCGATCTCCTTCAGCATGAAGTGGTCGTAGCCGCCCTTCTCGGCGGCGGAGGCGTCCCAGTCGACGTGGTACGAGCGGACCTCCGCCGGGCGGCCGTCGAAACCGGTCACCGTCACGCCGTCCCGGCGCAGTTCGACGACCTGGTCCTGACCCAGCTCGATCGCCTCCCGGGTGTGGGCGATGAACGCGGCGACGTCGGAGGCGAGGAAGGACTCGCCCTCCCCCACACCCACCACCAGCGGCGAGTTGCGGCGCGCGCCCACGACCACGTCCGGCTCGTCGGCGTGCACGGCGACCAGCGTGAACGCGCCCTCCAGCCGCCGGCACACCAGCCGCATCGCCTCCGCCAGGTCGGCGCAGGAGGAGAACTCCTCGGCGAGCAGGTGGGCGACGACCTCGGTGTCGGTCTCGGAGGCCAGCTCGTGCCCGCGTCCGGCCAGCTCGGCCCGGAGCGCGGCGAAGTTCTCGATGATGCCGTTGTGGACGACGGCGACCCGGCCGGCGTTGTCCAGGTGCGGGTGGGCGTTGGCGTCGGTGGGGCCGCCGTGGGTGGCCCAGCGGGTGTGGCCGATGCCGGTCGTGCCGGCGGGCAGGGGCCGTTGCGCCAGCTCCTTCTCCAGGTTGACGAGCTTGCCGGCGCGCTTGGCGGGGGCGAGGCCGCCGTCCGCGAGCACGGCGACGCCCGCCGAGTCGTACCCCCGGTACTCCAGCCGCTTCAGCCCGGCCATCACGACGTCGAGGGCCGACTGCGACCCCACGTATCCCACGATTCCACACATGGGCGGCAGCCTACGGCGGCTTCGCGCCCCGAACCCGCCTCCGCGTGCCCGGAATCGGAAATTCCCACCGGTGCACGAAGCGCCGGCGGGAGCGGAACCACCGGACGGCCGGGGACGGGGGCCGGTCCGGCCCCGCGGTCCGCGCCTCCGCGGCCGGTCGTGCCGGCGACCGCGCGGCGGCGCGGCGGCGCGGCGGCGCGGCGGCGCGCGGCCGGCCCCCGAAGGGCCCGCCGCGGTGTCCGGACGTGACCCACCCCACCCGCCGTCCCCGCCGGACTCCGTTAACAATGGACTGTGATCTCTCCGGCTCCCTCGATGCCCCGGAGCGCCCACCGGCACAGGCCGGAGGCGACTCCCTACGTCGACCTCACCCGCGCCGAGTGGAGCGCGCTGCGTGACAAGACGCCGCTGCCGCTGACCGCCGAGGAGGTCGAGAAACTGCGCGGCCTCGGTGACGTCATCGACCTCGACGAGGTGCGGGACATCTACCTGCCGCTGTCCCGGCTGCTCAACCTCTACGTCGGCGCCACCGACGGCCTGCGCGGCGCGCTCAACACCTTCCTCGGCGAACAGGGCTCCCAGTCCGGCACCCCGTTCGTCATAGGGGTGGCGGGTTCCGTCGCCGTCGGCAAGTCCACCGTCGCCCGCCTCCTCCAGGCCCTGCTGTCCCGCTGGCCCGAGCACCCGCGCGTGGAGCTGGTGACCACGGACGGCTTCCTGCTGCCCACCAAGGAGCTCCAGGCACGCGGCCTGATGTCGCGGAAGGGTTTCCCCGAGTCCTACGACCGCCGGGCGCTGACCCGCTTCGTCGCCGACATCAAGGCCGGCAAGGACGAGGTGACCGCCCCGGTCTACTCCCACCTCATCTACGACATCGTCCCCGGTGAGAGGCTCGTCGTGCGCCGCCCCGACATCCTCATCGTCGAGGGCCTCAACGTCCTCCAGCCCGCCCTGCCCGGCAAGGACGGCCGCACCCGGGTCGGCCTCGCCGACTACTTCGACTTCAGCCTGTACGTCGACGCCCGCCCCGAGGACATCGAACGCTGGTACCTGAACCGCTTCAAGAAGCTGCGCCAGACCGCCTTCCAGGACCCGTCCTCGTACTTCCGCAGGTACACCCAGGTGTCGGAGGAGGAGGCCCTCGACTACGCCCGCACCACCTGGCGGACCATCAACAAGCCCAACCTGATCGAGAACGTCGCCCCCACCCGCGGCCGGGCCACCCTGATCCTGCGCAAGGGCCCGGACCACAAGGTGCAGCGGCTGAGCCTGCGCAAACTGTGACCGCTACGCTGCCGCCATGCTGCACCTGCGCCTGATCTGCCCGGCCGACCGGACCGACGAGGTGGTCCGCGTGATCGAGCGGACGGTCGGCACCACGCACCTCGCCGTCCTCCCCGGCGCCGCGCGCACCCCGTCCGGGGACCTCGTGCTGTGCGACGTGGCCCGCGAGGCGGGCGACGAACTCATCGGCGAACTGCGGGCGCTGGACCTGGACCGGACGGGCTCGATCGCCGTGGAGAACGTCGACCTGTCGCTGTCGCGGCGGGCCGAGAGGGCCGAGGAGGAGGCACCGGGCGAGCCCGCGGACGCGGTCCTGTGGGAGCACCTCGCGGACGCCACGCACGAGGAGTCGACGCTCTCCGTCACCTACGTCGCCTTCATCACGCTGGCCACGATGATCGCGGCCTGCGGTGTGGTGCTGGACAACGCCGTCCTGATCGTGGGCGCGATGGCGGTCGGCCCGGAGTTCGGGCCGCTGGCCGGCTTCTGCACGGCCCTGGTGCGGCGGGCGTCGCGCCTGGCGCTGCGGTCGCTGGTCGCGCTGCTGGTGGGCTTCGTGGTGGCGATGGCGGTGACGGTCGTCTTCAGCCTGTTCATGGACGCCGCCGGCCTGTTCACCGAGGCGAAACTGGAGGGCAAGCGTCCGCAGACGGACTTCGTCTACGCCCCCGACTGGTTCTCGTTCGTCGTGGCGGTCCTCGCCGGCACGGCGGGCATGCTCTCCCTGACCTCCGCGAAGTCCGGCGCCCTGGTCGGCGTCGCCATCTCCGTCACCACGGTCCCGGCCGCCGCCAACGCGGCCGTCGCCCTGTCCTACGGCGACATGAAGCAGACGGTGGGCTCCACCGAGCAGCTCCTGCTGAACCTGCTCGGCATCGTCCTCGCCGGCACGCTGACGCTGCTCGCCCAGAAGGCCCTGTGGACGAACCGGCGCCCGCGCATGACGAAGTCCGGCTGAGCCCTCCCCGCGGATCGTCCGGTCACCGGCGCGGCGCCCGCCGCACGAGGTGTTCGGAAGCGCCTCCCCGGTGCCGCCGGGCCGGCCGGCCCGTTCGGGCGCCAGGGCGCCGGCCGGGCGGGCGCGGACGCTCCCGGCGCGGCGGCCCCGGCCCCCACGACGGCACCGGGCCGCCGCCCGGGCGCCGGCGGGACCGGCCCGGACGCGCCCTGAGCCCCCTCGCGCCCCCACGCGGAGCGGGGGCACCACCGTGGACGCGCTCGTGCGCGTTCCGCCGTACCCGGCCGGCCGCCGCGACCACCACCGGACACCGCCCGCCGGGGACCCGCTCCGGTCAGGCGGCGCGGCCGGACCGGCGGCCGGCCGATCCGGACGGGACCGCCCGGCCCGGCTCGCTCAGCCGAGCGCCGACTTCACCGCGTCGGCCAGCCGCCCGGCCACCGTCCGCGCCTGCTCGATGTCGGCGGCCTCGACCATCACCCGCACCAGCGGCTCGGTGCCGGAGGGACGCAGCAGCACCCGCCCGGTGGAGCCGAGTTCGGCCTCGGCCTCGGTGACCGCGGTGGCCAGCTCGGCGGAGGTGGCGACCCGGGACTTGTCGACGTCCGGCACGTTGACGAGCACCTGCGGCAGCCGCTCCATGACGGAGGCGAGCTCCTTGAGCGTACGGCCGCTCTCGGCGACGCGCGCCGCCAGCAGCAGGCCGGTCAGCGTGCCGTCCCCGGTCGTGGCGTGGTCGAGGACGATGACGTGACCGGACTGCTCGCCGCCCAGGACGTAGCCCTTGTCCTTCATCTCCTCCAGGACGTACCGGTCGCCGACCGCGGTCTGCACCAGCCGGATGCCCTCGCGCTCCATGGCCAGCTTGAAGCCCAGGTTGGACATGACGGTCGCGACAACGGTGTCGGCGCGCAGGGCGGAACGCTCCCGCATCGCCAGCGCCAGCACGGACAGGATCTGATCGCCGTCCACCTCGCTGCCGGTGTGGTCCACGGCCAGGCACCGGTCGGCGTCGCCGTCGTGCGCGATGCCGAGGTCGGCGCCGTGCTCGACGACGGCTTCCTTCAGCAGGTTCAGGTGGGTCGAGCCGCAGCCGTCGTTGATGTTGAGGCCGTCCGGCTCGGCACCGATGGTGATCACCTCGGCACCGGCCCGCGCGAACGCCTCCGGCGAGACCCGGGCGGCCGCGCCGTGCGCCTCGTCCAGGACGATCTTCAGCCCGTCCAGGCGGTTGGGGAGGGCGCCGAGGAGGTGGGCGACGTACTGGTCGAAGCCCTCGTCGTACTCCCGCACGCGGCCCACGCCGGCACCGGTCGGGCGGTCCCAGGGAGCGCCGGTGCGGTGCTCCGCGTACACGGCCTCGATCCGGTCCTCCAGCTCGTCGGCGAGCTTGTGACCGCCGCGGGCGAAGAACTTGATGCCGTTGTCCGGCATGGCGTTGTGGCTGGCGGAGAGCATCACGCCGAGGTCGGCGCCGAGCGCGCCGGTCAGGTGGGCCACCGCGGGCGTCGGCAGCACGCCGACCCGCAGCACGTCCACGCCGGCGCTGGCCAGGCCCGCGACCACGGCCGCCTCCAGAAACTCCCCGGACGCCCGCGGGTCACGTCCGACCACCGCGGTCGGCCGGTGTCCTTCGAACGTGCCCGCCTCGGCCAGCACGTGCGCCGCGGCGACGGAGAGGCCGAGCGCCATCTCGGCCGTCAGGTCCGCGTTGGCGACACCGCGCACGCCGTCCGTGCCGAAGAGTCGTCCCACTTGTCCTCCTGAGGAAGCATCAGTTCCGAAAAGCCGTGCCGGTGCGGCCCACGCACGCGCCTTCCGCATCCCGGGCAGACGACGGCATCGCCCCGCGATGCTCTTGCGACGCCCGATCATTCGATCGCACAAGCCTATGAACACCTTGTGCTGTTATACGCCTACAGGCGGTGATACACGAACGCCCCGGCAGCACTGTGGCGTGCCGCCGGGGCGTTCGGAGTACGAGCAGGCGACCTGGATTAGCGCTTGCTGTACTGCGGAGCCTTGCGGGCCTTCTTCAGACCGGCCTTCTTCCGCTCGACCGCGCGGTCGTCGCGGCGCAGGAAGCCGGCCTTCTTCAGCGGGCCGCGGTTGTTGTCGACGTCGGCCTCGTTCAGCGCACGGGCGACACCGAGACGGAGCGCACCGGCCTGACCCGAGACACCGCCGCCCGCGATGCGGGCGATGACGTCGTAACGGCCCTCGAGCTCGAGCACCTTGAAGGGCTCGTTGACTTCCTGCTGGTGCACCTTGTTCGGGAAGTAGTCCTCGAGGGTGCGACCGTTGATCTTCCACTTGCCGGTGCCCGGAACGATCCGGACGCGGGCGATGGCGTTCTTGCGGCGACCCAGGCCGGCGGCGGGCTGGGGCTCACCGAAGCGCGAGGCGAGGGACTCGGAGGTGTACTCGCCCTCCACCGGAACCTCGGACTCGGTGGTGTAGCTGTCGATGTCAAGCTCTTCGAGCGGCTGCTCGGCAGTGGTCTCGGCCACGATTCTCCTCAGATTCTCTTCAGTCTTAGGGGGTGGCCGGACTTACTGCGCGACCTGGGTGATCTCGAACGGCACCGGCTGCTGGGCAGCGTGCGGGTGCTGGTCGCCCGAGTAGACCTTCAGCTTCGAGAGCATCTGACGGCCCAGGGTGTTCTTGGGGAGCATGCCCTTGACGGCCTTCTCGATGGCCTTCTCGGGGTTCTTGGCCAGCAGCTCGTCGTAGCGGACGGAGCGCAGACCACCCGGGTAGCCGGAGTGACGGTAAGCCATCTTCTGGGTCCGCTTGTTGCCGGACAGGTGCACCTTGTCGGCGTTGATGATGATGACGAAGTCACCAGTGTCGACGTGCGGCGCGTAGATCGGCTTGTGCTTGCCCCGCAGAAGGGTGGCGGCGGTGGAGGCGAGACGGCCCAGGACAACGTCCTGAGCGTCGATGACGTGCCACTGGCGCGTCACATCGCCGGGCTTGGGGCTGTACGTACGCACGGTTCGTAGCCTTCGCTTCTTCAGTGAATGGTCCTGACAAGGTCACCGAAGACGATCACGACAGCCTAGACCGCACAGCGGTGACGCAAGCCGCGTGCCTGGTCGCTGGTCATCGGCCCGGTGGACCGGTGTAAGGGCCCCTCACGTGAGAATGAGCAAGCCAATACACATAACGAAAGTGCAGGATACCTGCGGCGCGGCGGCCGGGTCAAAACGGGGCCGCGGGCACCCGCGCCGACCGCTCGGCCCCACCAGTGTAGGCGGGCGGCTCCCCCGCCGGTCCCGGGCCGCCCCCTCCCCCGCCCCGGCCCCGCACCGCCTGGCGCGCGACCACCCATGCCAGCACGCACAGGGTGACCGCGTCCTTGAACGCCCGGCGCCGCCCCGTCTCCAGATACGGCCAGGTCAGTCCGGGCAACTGGGGCACGAGGGCGAGCCAGAACCAGGGCCGCCGGGCCACCGAGCCGCCCCGCGGCAGCCCGGCCAGCAGCACCGGCAGCACGACCAGCAGGTAGTGGTCGTAGGAGGGCCGGGAGACGAGGAACGCCGCGAGCATCAGGCCGGCGGCGGTCTCGGCGAGCCGCAGCGGACCGGGCCCCGCGCGGCGCCAGCGCCGGTGGGCGCACCCCGCCCCGAGGGCCGCCGCGAGCACCGCGGCGGCCCCGGCGAGCGGGCGCGGCACCCCCAGGCGCGGCAGCACGGCCGCCGGGGACGCCTCGTACAGCCGCACGAAGCCGTCGTCGCCGTGGAGCAGGAACGGCAGGGTGCGGGTGAAGAAGCCGGCCGGGTCCGGCATCAGCAGCGCCGCCCCGGCGGACGCCAGCGCGGGCACCAGCAGCACCGCGCCGAGGGCCCGCCGGCGCCCGGCGAAGAGGAAGAGCAGCGCCAGCGGCGCCAGCAGCGGCTTCAGCGCGACGGCGGCGCCCACCACCACCCCCGCGGCCGTCCACCGGCCCCGGCTCGCCAGCAGCAGGCACAGCGGCAGCGCCACCGCCGCGGTCACCGTCCAGTTGCCCAGCCGCACCAGGTGCCCGAACGGCGCGAAACCCGCCGCCAGCCCGATCAGGCCGAGGGCGGCGAAGCGGCTGCCCGGCGGAACGCGGTACAGCCTCAGGGCGCAGGCCCAGCCCAGGGCCAGCAGCCCCGTCACCGCGAGCGGCACCAGCACCCGCAGCACCCCCGCGGGCAACAGGGCCTGCGGCACGGCGGCCAGGACCGCGCTCGGGAAGTACAGGAAGTGGGGGTCGTCGTAGGGGTCGCCGCCCGCCAGCCAGGTCCGGGCGGCCCGCACGACGATCGCGTTGTCCATCCCCCCGTCCGGGGCCACGCGCGCCGCGTGCGCCGCCGGCGCGCCCAGCACCACCGCGAGCGCCGCCCACAGGTACCGGCCCGCCGGCCGCACCAACCACCCGGAGATGTCGCTTTTGCCCGTTCGCATGGGAGGAACGCTAGGGGCTGCGGGGCTCCCGGGGGCGGACCAGCACGCCCCGTCTCCCGTCTAAGATGCGCCCCATGAGCTTTGGGCAGGGGGGACCCGACTCCCAGTGGAATCCCTGGACACCACAATCCCAGCAGTCCCAGCAGCCCTGGAACGGTGGCGGGGACAGCCCGGACTGGGAGGCGCTCGCCGAGGCCTCCGAGGCCCGCGCCAAGCGCCGCCGGCTGCTGTTCATCGGCGGCGGCGCGCTGGCCACCGTGGCGGTCGCCGCGGCCGTCACCGCGGCCGTGGTCTCGGCCAACGGCTCCGGGACGCACGCGGGCGGCCCCTCCGGCTCCCCCACCACCGCCGACATCCCCAGCGAATCGGCCCCGGCCCCCTCCTTCGCCCCGACCAGCGCCCCGCCGCCGCTGAACCCGAAGGACTTCGTCTCCAGCAAGAAGAAGGACACGGCCCCGCTCGGCGCGGGGATCCTCTTCCCCGGCACGCAGCTGACCATGGGCGGGACGGTGTACAAGAAGGGCCCGCTGGCCGACACCCGGGCCTGCGCCTCCGCCGCCCAGAAGACCCTGCCCGCGGTCCTCACCGGCAACGGCTGCACCCGCCTGATGCGGGTCACCTACACCAAGGACGAGATCGCCGTGACGCTCGGCGTGGCCGTCTTCGACACCGAGGCGCAGGCGAAGGCCGCCAAGAGCCAGGCCGACAAGAGGAGCATCGTGAGCCCGCTGATCGGCGACGGCGTGAAGTCCTTCTGCACCGGCGCCGTGTGCCGCTCCACCACCAACGCCTACGGCCGCTACGCCTACTTCACGATCGCCGGCTTCACCACCGGCAAGGACGTGACGACCGGGGACACCGAGGTCTTCAAGGCCGGTGACGACCTGGCCGAGTTCGCCTTCCGCCAGATCCTGCGGCGCGGCGAGGCCCAGGCGTCGGCCGCGGCGGTCGGATAGCCCGCCGCGGCCCCGCGCCGCCGCTCAGCAGCACCCGGCGGCGGGCAGCGTCCGCTTCCGCCGCGCCTGGAGGTTCCGCGCCGCCAGCAGCTCGTCCGCCGGGTAGCCGACCTCCTCCAGGGTCAGCCCGTGCGGCCGCACGACGTGCACGGCCGAGTCCCGTACGCCCGCCGCCAGCACCTTGGCGGGCCACTCGGGCGGCCGGTGGCCGTCGCCGACGAACAACAGGGCGCCGATCAGCGAGCGCACCATGTTGTGGCAGAACGCGTCGGCCCGCACGGTGGCCGTGACGATCCCGTCCTCGCCGCGCACCAGGCTCAGCTCCTGGAGCCGGCGGATGGTAGTGGCGCCCTCGCGCCGCTTGCAGTAGGCGGCGAAGTCGTGCTCGCCCAGCAGCCCCCGCGCGGCCTCGTTCATGGCGTCGACGTCGAGCGGCCAGTCGTGCCACAGGACGTGCCCGCGCAGCAGCGGGTCCACCCCGCCCGGGTCGTCGGTGACCCGGTAGGCGTACCGGCGCCAGATGGCGGAGAACCGGGCGTTGAACCCGGCGGGCGCCTCGGTGAGCGACCACACGCGCACGTCCTTGGGCAGCCGCCCGGCGAGCCGCTTGAGCAGCTTGTCCCCCTGCTCGTCCCACAGCTTCCGCGGCAGGTCGACGTGGGCCACCTGACCCCGCGCGTGCACCCCGGCGTCCGTACGTCCGGCCACGGTCAGCTCGTACGTCGTGTCCCCGGACCGCGTGACCGTGCGCAGCGCGTCCTCGATCTCGCCCTGCACGGTCCGCTTGCCGCCGGCCTGCTTGGCCCAGCCGTGGAAGCCGGTGCCGTCGTAGGACAGGTCGAGGCGGATGCGGACGTGCCCGGGCTGTACTTCGTCACTCACGTGCAGTTCCCTCCAGGTACGCGAAAGCGGGCCCGCCCCGCGAAGGGCGGACCCGCTCAGCGCGAGGCGGTGCCTCAGGCGTCCTTCGCGTCACCCTCGGCCGCGTCCGCGGCGGGCTCGGCCGGAGCCTCGGCGGCGTCGTCGGCCTTGGTCTCCTCGGCCTTGGCCTCCTCGGCCTCCTTGACCGCGCGCTTGGTCGCGGCCTCGGCCTCGCCGGTCGCCTGCTGGGCGACCGTCAGCGCCTCGACCAGCTCGATGACGGCCATGGGCGCGTTGTCGCCACGGCGGTTGCCGATCTTGGTGATGCGGGTGTAACCGCCCGGGCGGTTCTCGTACCGCGGGCCGATCTCGGTGAAGAGCGTGTGGACGATGCTCTTGTCCGTGATGACCTGGAGCACCTGACGGCGGTTGTGAAGGTCGCCCTTCTTCGCCTTGGTGATCAGGCGCTCGGCGTACGGCCGCAGACGGCGGGCCTTCGCCTCGGTGGTGGTGATGCGGCCGTGCTCGAACAGCGACTTCGCGAGGTTCGCGAGCATCAGCTTCTCGTGCGCGGCGCTGCCGCCCAGACGGGCACCCTTGGTGGGCTTCGGCATCGTGTTTCTCCTAGGTGTCTGCCCCGGCCGTATCAGGTACCGGGGTCAGTATCCGAGCAGGCGGTCGCCTGTCGGAGATCCGGGGCGGCCCCGAGGGGGCGCCCCGGAAGCGGACCGTCGGTCCCGAGCCTCAGTACTGCTCGGTCTCGACGAACCCGGCGTCCGCGTCGTCGTCCGCGCCGAAGGCGTCGGCGGCGGCGGTCGGGTCGAATCCGGGCGGGCTGTCCTTCAGGGCCAGGCCCATGCCGGCCAGCTTCGCCTTGACCTCGTCGATCGACTTCGCACCGAAGTTGCGGATGTCGAGCAGGTCGGCCTCGGAGCGGGCGACGAGCTCACCCACGGAGTGGATGCCCTCGCGCTTGAGGCAGTTGTAGGAGCGGACCGTGAGCTCCAGCTCCTCGATCGGCAGCGCCAGGTCGGCGGCGAGCGCGGCGTCCGTCGGGGACGGGCCCATGTCGATGCCCTCGGCGTCGACGTTCAGCTCGCGGGCCAGACCGAACAGCTCGACCAGGGTCTTGCCGGCCGACGCCATGGCGTCACGCGGACGCATGGCCTGCTTGGTCTCGACGTCGACGATCAGCTTGTCGAAGTCGGTGCGCTGCTCGACACGGGTCGCCTCGACCTTGTACGTGACCTTCAGCACGGGGCTGTAGATGGAGTCGACCGGGATACGGCCGATCTCCTGGCCCACCTGCTTGTTCTGCACGGCGGAGACGTAGCCGCGACCGCGCTCGACGGTCAGCTCCATCTCCAGCTTGCCCTTGCCGTTGAGCGTGGCGAGGACGAGGTCGGGGTTGTGCACCTCGACACCGGCCGGGGGCGCGATGTCGGCGGCGGTGACCAGACCCGGACCCTGCTTGCGCAGGTACATCACGACCGGCTCGTCGTGCTCCGAGGAGACGACCAGCTGCTTGATGTTGAGGATCAGGTCGGTGACGTCCTCCTTGACACCCGGCACGGTGGTGAACTCGTGCAGGACGCCGTCGATCCGGATCGAGGTGACGGCGGCACCCGGGATCGAGGACAGGAGGGTGCGGCGGAGGGAGTTGCCGAGGGTGTAGCCGAAGCCCGGCTCCAGCGGCTCGATCACGAACCGGGAGCGGAACTCGTCGACGACCTCTTCGGTCAACGAGGGGCGCTGAGCGATCAGCATGAGTGGATCAGATCCTTCAGTCGGGGGCGCCCGCTATATGACGCCCGACTCGGCCGCACCCGGGAGAGTGCGGGTAGTGCAAGGGTACGGGCGGCACGGCCCGGATACAGGACCGTGCCGCCCGGAGACCACGGGCCGCGAAGCGACGCGTCAGACGCGGCGGCGCTTCGGCGGACGGCAGCCGTTGTGCGGGGTCGGGGTGACGTCCTGGATGGAGCCGACCTCGAGACCGGTCGCCTGGAGCGAACGGATGGCGGTCTCACGACCGGAACCCGGGCCCTTGACGAACACGTCGACCTTGCGCATGCCGTGCTCCTGGGCGCGGCGGGCGGCCGACTCGGCGGCCATCTGCGCGGCGAACGGCGTGGACTTCCGGGAACCCTTGAAGCCGACGTGGCCGGCGGAGGCCCAGGAGATCACATTGCCGGACGGGTCCGTGATCGAGACGATCGTGTTGTTGAACGTGCTCTTGATGTGCGCGTGGCCGTGAGCGACGTTCTTCTTTTCCTTGCGGCGCACCTTCTTGGCAGCGCCCTGACGTCCCTTGGGGGGCATCTCTTACTCCTACGGAGGTGGTCGGTCCTACAGCGAAGACCGTGGACAGGCGTCCGCTGCGGACTACTTCTTGCCCGGCTTCTTCTTGCCGGCGATGGCGCGACGCGGGCCCTTGCGGGTGCGGGCGTTGGTGCTGGTGCGCTGGCCGCGGACGGGCAGGCCGCGGCGGTGCCGCAGACCCTGGTACGTGCCGATCTCGACCTTGCGGCGGATGTCGGCCTGGATCTCGCGACGGAGGTCACCCTCGGTCTTGATGTTGCTGTCGACGTACTCGCGGATCGCGACGAGCTGCTCTTCGGTCAGGTCGCGAACACGGGTGTTCGGGTCGACGCCGGTCGCCGCCAGCGTCTGCTGCGAAAGGGTCCGGCCGATGCCGAACACGTAGGTGAGGGCGATCTCCACGCGCTTGTCGCGCGGGATGTCAACACCGGAAACGCGTGCCATTCAATGGCTCCTGGTGATCTTCGGAGGTCTTCCACAGAGCCGGTTCCCGGCCGCCGTATCAGGTACGAACCGGGTCCCCGGCCTCCGAACCGGGGGTGTCAAACCGCGGTGTGCGGCTTGGGCCCTGCGTATGAACAATTCAGCTCGCGTCGCGCGAATCCCTGCGATAGCGGTGCAGAGGGTGCGGTCGGTCGTGCGTCAGCCCTGGCGCTGCTTGTGGCGCGGGTTCTCGCAGATGACCATGACCCGGCCGTGACGGCGGATCACCCTGCACTTGTCGCAGATCTTCTTGACGCTCGGCTTGACCTTCATGGGATGTGAGGTTCTCCGGGTCAGTTGCCGTCGACCCCGCACACGGGAGCGTGCGGAGCGTGGGCAAGATCTACTTGTACCGGTAGACGATCCGGCCACGGGTCAGGTCGTACGGAGACAGCTCCACCACGACCCGGTCGTCAGGGAGGATGCGGATGTAGTGCATACGCATCTTGCCGCTGATGTGTGCCAGGACCTGGTGGCCGTTCTGGAGCTCGACCTTGAACATGGCGTTCGGCAGAGACTCGACGACAGTGCCCTCGATCTCGATGGCACCTTGCTTCTTGGCCACGCTTCGCCCTTCGAATCGACTACCTTGATCGACTCCGATGTGCACCACTTCGAGCGCATGCAGGCATGCGGGTGCACCAGAGCCGACGAGTCAGTCTACGTCAGTCGGCCCCGAAAGGCGAAACGAGGAAGTCTGCCCCACGGCGGAGGTCATCATGCGAGGGGGTCGGGAGCGGCGGTGACGCCGTACTCGGCGAGCTTGGCCTTGCCGCCGTCGGGGGCCGTCAGGACCAGCGGGCCGTCCTCCGTCAGGGCCACGGAGTGCTCCCAGTGGGAGGACCAGGTGCCGTCGGTGGTGACCACCGTCCAGTCGTCCTCCAGGACCGCCGTCCTCGGCGTGCCCAGCGACACCATCGGCTCGATGGCCAGGCAGAAGCCGGGGACCAGCCTGGGGCCCTTGCCGCGGCGCCGGTCGACGTAGTTCAGCAGGTGCGGGTCCATGTGCATCTCGGTGCCGATGCCGTGGCCGCCGTAGTCCTCGATGATCCCGTACCGGCCGCCGCCGGGCTTGGGCTGGCGGCGGATGTAGGTCTCGATCGCCCGGGAGATGTCCACCAGGCGGTTGCCCTGCTTCATGGCGGCGATGCCGGCCCACATCGACTCCTCGGTCACCCGGGAGAGCTCGACCAGCTCCGGGGCGTGCCCGGAACCCACGAAGGCCGTGTAGGCGGCGTCGCCGTGCCAGCCGTCGACGATCGCGCCGCAGTCGACGGAGATGATGTCCCCGTCCTTGAGGACGACCTCGTCGGAGGGGATGCCGTGGACGACGACCTCGTTCACGGAGGTGCAGATGGTGGCGGGGAAGCCGCCGTAGCCGAGGAAGTTCGGCTTGGCGTTGTGCTCCGCGAGCACCTTGCGGGCGACCTGGTCCAGGTCCTTGGTCGTGGCGCCGGGCACAGCGGCCTCGCGCGTGGCCGCGTGGATGGCGGCGACGACCAGCCCCGCCTCGCGCATCTTGGCGATCTGCTCGGGACTCTTGATCTGCACCATGGGGACTGCGGCCTTTCCGGGGACCGGGGAGTACGGACGTTTCCAACGATACGGGTAGCCCCGCGCCACCCCGCACGCCGCAGCCGCGGCCCCGTCGAGGCCGCGGCTGCGGGCGGACGCACCGTGGGACTACTGGTCGCGCTTGAGCGCCTCCAGCGCGCGGCCGGTGACCTCGTCCACGGCCCCGGTGGCCGCGATCGTCACGACCAGGCCCTGGGCCTTGTAGTAGTCGATGATCGGCTCGGTCTGCGTGTGGTAGACCTCCAGCCGCTTGCGGACCGTCTCCTCGGAGTCGTCGCCGCGCTGGTACAGCTCGCCGCCGCAGACGTCGCAGAGGCCCTCCTTGGCGGACGGCTTGTACGTCACGTGGAAGACGTGGGACGAGTCGTTGCGGCAGATGCGCCGGCCGGCGATCCGCTTGACGACCTCCTCCTCGGGGGCCTCCAGGTCGAGCACGGCGTCCAGCGCGATGCCCTCGGTCCGCAGGAGCTCGTCCAGCGCCTCGGCCTGCGAGACGTTGCGCGGGAAGCCGTCGAGCAGGAAGCCGTTCTCGGCGTCGGGCTGCTCCATGCGGTCCTTGGCCATCGCGATCGTGACCTCGTCGGGCACGAGGTTGCCGGCGTCGATGTAGGACTTCGCGAGCTTGCCCAGCTCCGTCTGCCTGCTGATGTTGGCGCGGAACAGGTCGCCCGTGGAGATGTGCGGAACGCTCAGCTTCTCGGCAAGCCGTGTGGCCTGCGTTCCCTTACCGGCGCCCGGCGGCCCGACGAGGACGATTCGCATCAGCGGAGGAACCCTTCGTAATTGCGCTGCTGGAGCTGGCTCTCGATCTGCTTCACCGTTTCGAGGCCGACACCCACGATGATCAGGATGCTGGTGCCACCGAACGGGAAGTTCTGGTTTGCCCCGAAACCAACCAACGCCATCGTCGGTACGAGAGCGATCAGACCCAGATACAGCGAACCCGGCCAGGTGATCCGGTTGAGTACGTAGCCGAGGTACTCAGCGGTCGGTCGGCCAGCCCGGATGCCCGGGATGAAGCCACCATACTTCTTCATGTTGTCGGCGACTTCCTCGGGGTTGAAGGAGATCGCCACGTAGAAGAACGCGAAGAAGACGATGAGCAGGAAGTACAGGGTGACGTAGATCGGGTGGTTGCCCGTGACCAGGTGGCTCTCGATCCAGGTCTTCCACCCGGAGGTGCCGCTGGAGAACTGCGCGATCAGCGCCGGGATGTACAGCAGCGACGACGCGAAGATGACGGGGATCACGCCCGCCTGGTTCACCTTGAGCGGGATGTAGGTGGACGTGCCGCCGTACGAGCGACGGCCGATCATGCGCTTGGCGTACTGGACGGGGATGCGGCGCTGGGCCTGCTCGACGAAGACCACCAGGCCGACCATGACCAGGCCGACGGCGATGACGGTGCCGAACTCGATCCAGCCGCCCGCCAGGTCGCCCTGGGTCTTGATCGCCCACAGGGCGGACGGGAAGGTGGCGGCGATCGAGATGAACATCAGGATCGACATGCCGTTGCCGATGCCGCGGTCGGTGATCAGCTCGCCGAGCCACATCACGACGGCCGTGCCGGCGGTCATGCAGACCACCATGACGATGGTGGTGAAGATCGCGCGGTCCGGGACGATCTGGCCGGCGACCGTGCAGCCGGAGAAGAGCGCACCGCTGCGGGCGGTGGCCACCAGGCCGGTGCCCTGCAGGATGGCCAGCGCGATGGTGAGGTAGCGGGTGTACTGCGTGATCTTCGCCGTGCCGGTCTGGCCCTCCTTCTTCAGGGCCTCCAGGCGCGGGATCACCACGGTGAGCAGCTGCAGAATGATGCTCGCGGTGATGTACGGCATGATGCCGAGCGCGAAGACCGTGATCTGCAGCAGGGCGCCGCCGCTGAACATGTTGACCAGACCGAAGAGGCCCTGGTTGCCGGACGCCTGGTCCACACACTCCTGAACGCTCTTGTAGTCCACGCCCGGGATCGGGATGTGGGTACCGACCCGGTAGACCACGATGATGCCGAGCGTGAAGAGCAGCTTCTTGCGCAGGTCGGGCGTCTTGAACGCCCGGGCGAACGCGGTGAGCACGGTGCCTCCTGCGACCCCCGCGCAACTGCGTCAAGGGTGACGGTCTTGAGGTTCGACTGACGACTTAATAGCTAACGGTCAACTGCCGCTCAGGGTGCCCCATGTGTGACACCCGTGAAAGAGGGCAGTGCAGGCCACCTTACCGGCGGGACCACTGCCCTAGGAACGACCAACCGGGGATACCCCATTTGTGGGGTATCCCCGGTCGGGATCGCTCAAGTCATCGAGACGCCTGAAGGGTTCAGACGAGCTCGGTGACGCTGCCGCCGGCGGCGGCGATCTTCTCCTTGGCGGAGGCGGAGGCCTTGTCGACCTTCACCGTCAGCGCCACGGAGATCTCGCCCTCGCCGAGGACCTTGACCAGGCTGTTCTTGCGAACGGCGCCCTTGGCCACCAGGTCCTCGACCGTGACCTCGCCACCCTGCGGGTAGAGCGCGGCCAGCTTGTCGAGGTTCACGACCTGGTACTCGGTCTTGAACGGGTTCTTGAAGCCCTTCAGCTTCGGGAGACGCATGTGGAGCGGCATCTGGCCACCCTCGAAGCTCTCCGGAACCTGGTAGCGGGCCTTGGTGCCCTTGGTACCACGACCGGCCGTCTTACCCTTCGACGCCTCACCACGACCGACACGGGTCTTGGCGGTCTTGGCGCCCGGGGCGGGACGGAGGTTGTGGATCTTGAGCGGGTTGTTCTCCGCCATGATCAGTCGACCTCCTCGACCGTCACGAGGTGGCGGACGGTGTGCACCATGCCGCGGAACTCGGGACGGTCCTCCTTGACGACCACGTCGTTGACCTTCTTCAGGCCAAGCGAACGCAGGGTGTCACGGTGGTTCTGCTTGCTGCCGATGTAGGACTTGACCTGCGTGATCTTGAGCTGAGCCATGATTACGCACCCGCCCCGGCACGCGCACGGAGAAGAGCCGCGGGGGCGACGTCCTCGAGCGGCAGACCGCGGCGGGCCGCGATCTCCTCGGGACGCTGCAGGCCCTTCAGGGCCGCCACGGTCGCGTGCACGATGTTGATGGCGTTGTCGGAGCCGAGCGACTTCGACAGCACGTCGTGGATACCGGCGCACTCGAGCACGGCGCGCACCGGACCACCGGCGATCACACCGGTACCCGGGGACGCGGGCTTGAGCAGCACGACGCCGGCAGCCTTCTCACCCTGGATCGGGTGCGGGATGGTGCCCTGGATCCGGGGGACCTTGAAGAAGTGCTTCTTGGCCTCCTCGACACCCTTGGCGATGGCGGCCGGCACCTCCTTGGCCTTGCCGTATCCGACACCCACGGTGCCGTCACCGTCGCCCACCACGACCAGCGCGGTGAAGCTGAAGCGACGACCACCCTTCACAACCTTGGCGACGCGGTTGATCGCGACGACGCGCTCAACGTACGCGGTCTTCTCGGCGGCAGCTGCGCCGCCGTCACGGCCCTTCCGGTCCCGCCGCTCGCCGCCACCGGCACCGCCACCGCGGCGCTGGGGTCCAGCCATTGGAATTACCTCTCTCTGTCTCCGCTAGCTACGGAACCGACTCAGAACTTGAGTCCGGCCTCGCGGGCGGCGTCCGCCAGGGCGGCGATGCGCCCGGCGTACTGGTTACCACCACGGTCGAACACGACGGCCTCGACACCGGCGGCCTTGGCACGCTCGGCGACCAGGGCGCCGACCTGCTTGGCCTGCGCGGACTTGTCGCCCTCGCCACCGCGGATCGAAGCGTCCAGGGTGGACGCCGACGCCAGGGTGTGGCCCTTGAGGTCGTCGATCACCTGCGCCACGATGTGGCGGTTGGAGCGGGTCACGACCAGACGGGGACGCTCGGCGGTACCCGAGACCTTCTTGCGGATCCGGATGTGGCGACGCTTGATAGCGGCACGCTTGTAGGCGTCGCCCTTGAGGATCTTCTGCCCGTATGCCATGGCTTACTTACCCGCCTTTCCGACCTTGCGGCGGATGACTTCGCCCTCGTACTTGACGCCCTTGGCCTTGTACGGGTCGGGCTTGCGCAGCTTGCGGATGTTGGCCGCAACCTCGCCGACCTTCTGCTTGTCGATGCCCTCGACCGAGAAACGGGTCGGGGACTCCACCTTGAAGGTGATGCCCTCGGGGGCCTCGACCAGGATCGGGTGGCTGTAGCCCAGGGAGAACTCCAGGTTGGAGCCCTTCGCCTGGACGCGGTAACCGACACCGCTGATCTCGAGCTTCTTGACGTATCCCTGGGTCACACCGGTGATCATGTTCGCCACCAGCGTGCGGGACAGGCCGTGCAGGGCCTTGCTCTGCCGCTCGTCGTTCGGGCGGGTCACCGCGAGGGTGCCGTCTTCGCCCTTAGCGATCTCGATCGGCGCGGCAACGGTGTGCGAGAGGGTGCCCTTGGGGCCCTTCACGGAAACCGTACGGCCGTCGATGGTGACGTCCACGCCGGCGGGAACCTGGATGGGGAGCTTGCCGATACGCGACATTGGCTTTTCCTCCGTTCCCGACTACCAGACGTAGGCGAGGACTTCCCCACCCACGCCCTTCTTCTGCGCCTGCTTGTCGGTCAGGAGACCGTGGGACGTGGAGATGATCGCCACGCCCAGGCCGCCGAGGACCTTCGGCAGGTTGGTGGACTTCGCGTACACCCGGAGACCGGGCTTGGAGATCCGCTTGATGCCCGCGATGGAGCGCTCACGGTTCGGGCCGAACTTCAGCTCGAGGACGAGGTTCTTGCCGACCTCGGCGTCCTCGACGCGCCAGCCCGTGATGAAGCCCTCCTGCTGGAGGATCTCCGCGATGTGAGACTTGATCTTGGAGTGCGGCATCGACACCGAGTCGTGGTATGCCGAGTTCGCGTTCCGCAGACGCGTCAGCATGTCTGCGATCGGATCAGTCATGGTCATGAATTGGCCTTCGGCCTCTCTCGCCGGGGTTTCCTGGTGCGCCATCCCTCTCCCCGATCCGAGACGGGACGGGTGCGGCGCGGTGGACCTACGGCGTAGTAAGTCGTAAGGGCGGCGGCAGACGCCCAACCCCACAAGCCTAAGGCATGCGGGCTGGGCGTCCTGCCGCCCCGGTTGCTTACCGAGAGCTTCAGGAATCCCGATCCGACCGGTCGCCCCGGGGGACCGCCCGCGAAGAGCGGTGGTCGGGCGACGGGTCGGCGGGGATTACCAGGAGCTCTTGGTCACGCCCGGCAGCTCGCCGCGGTGAGCCATCTCACGAAGGCACACGCGGCACAGGCCGAACTTGCGGTAGACGGAGTGCGGGCGGCCACAGCGCTGGCAGCGGGTGTAGGCACGCACACCGAACTTGGGCTTGCGAGCAGCCTTCGCGATCAGAGCCTTCTTCGCCATCTCGCTCACGCCTCCTTGAACGGGAAGCCGAGGTGACGGAGAAGGGCGCGGCCCTCTTCGTCGTTGGTCGCCGTGGTGACCACGGTGATGTCCATACCCCGGACGCGGTCGATCTTGTCCTGGTCGATCTCGTGGAACATGACCTGCTCCGTGAGACCGAAGGTGTAGTTGCCACGGCCGTCGAACTGCTTGGGGGACAGGCCGCGGAAGTCACGGATGCGCGGGAGCGCCAGCGACAGGGTGCGGTCCAGGAACTCCCACATGCGGTCGCCACGGAGCGTGACGTGGGCGCCGATCGGCTGGCCCTCGCGCAGCTTGAACTGCGCGATGGACTTGCGGGCCTTGGTCACGGCCGGCTTCTGACCGGTGATCGTGGTGAGGTCGCGCACGGCGCCCTCGATCAGCTTGGAGTCGCGGGCGGCGTCGCCCACACCCATGTTGACCACGATCTTGACGAGACCCGGAACCTGCATGACGTTCTCGTACTTGAACTCGTCACGCAGCTTGCCGATGATCTCCTCGCGGTACTTCGTCTTGAGACGCGGAGTCACGGTGGTCGTCATCAGATGTCCTCACCCGTCCGCTTGGCAACGCGGATCTTGTTGCCCTCGTCGTCGAAGCGGTAGCCGACGCGGGTCGGGACCTTCTGGCCGTCCTTCTCCACGACCAGCATGACGTTGCTGACGTGAATGGGGGCCTCGGTGGTCACGATGCCGCCGGCCTGCGAACCGCGGGCGGTCGGCCCGGCCTTCGTGTGCTTCTTGACCCGGTTGACACCCTCGACCAGGACACGGTCCTCGCGGGGGAAGGCCGCGATGACCTTGCCCTGCTTGCCCTTGTCCTTGCCGGTGATGACCTGGACCAGGTCGCCCTTCTTGATCTTCATGCTCACAGCACCTCCGGCGCGAGGGAGATGATCTTCATGAACTTCTTCTCGCGCAGCTCACGGCCGACGGGGCCGAAGATACGGGTGCCGCGAGGGTCGCCGTCGTTCTTCAGAATGACGGCGGCGTTCTCGTCGAAGCGGATGTACGAGCCGTCCGGACGGCGGCGCTCCTTCACGGTGCGAACGATGACCGCCTTGACGACGTCACCCTTCTTCACGTTGCCACCGGGGATCGCGTCCTTGACGGTGGCGACGATGACGTCACCGATACCCGCGTAGCGGCGACCGGAGCCACCGAGCACACGGATGCAAAGGATCTCCTTCGCACCCGTGTTGTCGGCGACACGCAGTCGCGACTCCTGCTGGATCACGTCTATCTCCTGGATGTCTGCCGGTTCCCGGCAGGGGTTCCTTCACGAAACCCCTGCCGAGCCTGGCGGAACGATGCCTAGGGGGTCCCCCTAGGAGGGATTACTTGGCCTTCTCGAGGATCTCGACGACGCGCCAGCGCTTGGTCGCGGACAGCGGCCGGGTCTCCATGAGGAGGACGCGGTCGCCGACACCCGCGGCGTTCTGCTCGTCGTGCGCCTTGAGCTTGTTCGTACGGCGGATGACCTTGCCGTACAGCGCGTGCTTGACGCGGTCCTCGACGGCGACGACGACGGTCTTGTCCATCTTGTCGCTGACGACATAGCCCTCGCGGGTCTTACGGAAGCCGCGCGCTTCGGTCTTCTGCTCAGTCACGTTGTTCTCGCTCATCAGGCGTTCTCCACCTGCTCGATGCCGAGCTCACGCTCACGCATGAGGGTGTAGATCCGGGCGATGTCCTTGCGGACCGCCTTCAGACGGCCGTGGTTCTCGAGCTGACCGGTCGCCGCCTGGAAGCGGAGGTTGAACAGCTCTTCCTTGGCCTCGCGGAGCTTGTTCAGGAGCTCCTCGTTGCCCAGCTCGCGCAGCTCGGACGCCTTGGTACCGGCCGACATCACGCTTCACCTGCCTCGCGCTTGACGATCCGGCACTTCATCGGCAGCTTGTGGGCCGCACGGGTCAGCGCCTCACGGGCGATCTTCTCGTTGGGGTACGACAGCTCGAACATGACGCGTCCGGGCTTGACGTTCGCGACCCACCACTCCGGAGAACCCTTACCGGAACCCATGCGGGTCTCGGCCGGCTTCTTCGTCAGCGGACGGTCCGGGTAGATGTTGATCCAGACCTTGCCGCCACGCTTGATGTGACGGGTCATGGCGATACGAGCCGCCTCGATCTGGCGGTTCGTGACGTAGGCCGGGGTCAGCGCCTGGATGCCGTACTCGCCGAACGCAACCTGCGTGCCACCCTTGGACATGCCGTTGCGCTTGGGGTGGTGCTGCTTGCGGTGCTTGACCCTACGGGGGATCAGCATGGTGGTCAGGCCTCCGTTCCGGTGCTCTCAGCCGGAGCGGCGGCGGCGGGCGCCTCGGCCTTGGGGGCCTCGGCAGCCGGAGCCGACTGCTGCTGCGGCTTGCGACCGCGACCGCCACGCTCGCCACCGCGGCCACCACGGGCCGGGCGGTCGTTGCCACCACGGGCCGGGCGGTTGCCGGCGCGGGCAGCGGCGTTCTCGGCGCGGACCTCGGCGATGTTCTTGACGTCGCCCTTGTAGATCCAGACCTTCACGCCGATGCGGCCGAAGGTCGTCTTGGCCTCGAAGAAGCCGTAGTCCACGTTCGCGCGGAGCGTGTGCAGGGGCACACGGCCCTCGCGGTAGAACTCCGAGCGGGACATCTCGGCGCCGCCGAGGCGGCCACCGCACTGGATCTTGATGCCCTTGGCGCCCGCCTTCATCGCCGACTGCATGCTCTTGCGCATGGCGCGGCGGAAGGAGACGCGGGAGGACAGCTGCTCGGCAACGGCCTGGGCCACGAGCTGAGCGTCGGTCTCGGGGTTCTTGACCTCGAGGATGTTCAGCTGGACCTGCTTGCCCGTGAGCTTCTCGAGGTCGCCGCGGATGCGGTCGGCCTCGGCGCCACGGCGGCCGATGACGATGCCCGGACGCGCGGTGTGGATGTCCACGCGGACGCGGTCACGGGTGCGCTCGATCTCCACCTTGGAGATGCCGGCGCGCTCCATGCCGGACGTCATCATCCGGCGGATGGCGACGTCTTCCTTGACGTAGTCCTTGTAGAGCTTGTCGGCGTACCAGCGCGACTTGAAGTCGGTCGTAACGCCGAGGCGGAACCCGTGCGGGTTTACCTTCTGGCCCATTACCGGGTTCCTTCCTTGCTGCTGACGACCACGGTGATGTGGCTGGTCCGCTTGCGGATCCGGTAGGCGCGGCCCTGGGCGCGCGGACGGAACCGCTTCAGGGTCGGGCCCTCGTCGACGTACGCCTCGGAGACGTACAGGCTGTCGACATCGGTGTGGTCGTAGTTGTGCGCGGCGTTGGCGATGGCGCTGTCCAGCACCTTGCCGACCGGCACGCTCGCGGCCTGCGGGGCGAAACGCAGGACCGCCTGAGCCTCCGTGGCGTCCAGGCCACGGATGAGGTCCACCACACGGCGGGCCTTCATGGGCGTGACGCGGATGTACCGCGCCTGGGCCCTGGCTTCCATGGTTGTCCCTTCAGTGTTTGTCATTGGTCGTTTGCACCCCGCCTTAGCGGCGCTTCGACTTCCGGTCTTCCTTGACGTGGCCCCGGAAGGTGCGGGTCGGCGAGAACTCGCCGAGCTTGTGGCCGACCATCGACTCGGTGACAAACACCGGGATGTGGGTCTTGCCGTTGTGCACCGCGATCGTGTGACCGAGCATGGCCGGGACGATCATCGAGCGGCGGGACCAGGTCTTGATGACGTTCTTGGTGCCGGCTTCGTTCTGGGCGTCCACCTTCTTCATCAGGTGGTCGTCGACGAAGGGCCCCTTCTTCAAGCTACGAGGCATCTCAACCCGTCCTTAGCGCTTCTTGTTCGTCTTGCGGCGGCGGACGATGTACTTGTTCGACGCCTTCTTGGGCGAACGAGTACGGCCTTCCTTCTTGCCCCACGGCGACACCGGGTGGCGGCCACCGGAGGTACGTCCTTCACCACCACCGTGCGGGTGGTCGACCGGGTTCATGACCACACCACGCACGGTCGGGCGGACGCCCAGCCAGCGCTTGCGGCCGGCCTTGCCCCAGTTGATGTTCGACTGCTCGGCGTTGCCGACCTCGCCGACGGTGGCGCGGCAGCGGACGTCGACCAGGCGGATCTCACCGGACGGCATGCGCAGGTGGGCGTAGGCGCCCTCCTTCGCGAGCAGCTGCACGGAGGCGCCGGCGGAGCGGGCGAACTTCGCGCCGCCGCCCGGACGCAGCTCGATGGCGTGCAGCGTGGTACCGACCGGGATGTTGCGCAGGGCAAGGTTGTTGCCCGGCTTGATGTCGGCCCCGGGACCGTTCTCGATGCGGTCGCCCTGCTGCAGGCCGCGCGGCGCGAGGATGTAGCGCTTCTCGCCGTCGGCGTAGTGCAGCAGCGCGATGCGCGCGGTGCGGTTGGGGTCGTACTCGATGTGCGCGACCTTCGCCGGCACGCCGTCCTTGTCGTGACGACGGAAGTCGATCACGCGGTAGGCGCGCTTGTGTCCGCCACCCTGGTGGCGCACGGTCACACGACCGGCGTTGTTACGGCCGCCCTTGCTGTGCAGCGGGCGGACCAGCGACTTCTCCGGCGTGGACCGCGTGACCTCGACGAAGTCGGCGACGCTGGCGCCACGACGGCCAGGAGTCGTCGGCTTGTACTTGCGGATACCCATTTCTCAGTCCTCGTCCGATATCGGACGATCCTGACCGCTTACGCGGTCGGACCGCCGAAGATGTCGATACGGTCGCCCTCGGCGAGGGTCACGATCGCGCGCTTGGTGGCGGCACGCTGGCCGAAGCCCGTGCGAGTCCGCTTGCGCTTGCCGACGCGGTTGATCGTGTTGACCCCGGTGACCTTGACCGAGAAGACCGACTGGACGGCCTCCTTGATCTGGGTCTTGTTGGCTCGCGGGTCGACGAGGAACGTGTACTTGTTCTCGTCGATGAGCGCGTAGCTCTTCTCGGACACGACCGGCTTGAGCAGGACGTCACGGGGGTCCGTGTAGGCCTTGCTCGCCGGGGTGACGACGGTGTTCTTGCCCTCGGTGGCGTGGCGACGCGCCTTCTTGACGCGTGCCTCCTTGGCGGCCTTGGCGGCCTTCGAGGCGATGGAGGGGTGACGGGTAGCCATCAGGCCTCGCTCCCTTCGGTGTCGTTGGCCGTGTTCGGGCCGGCGACGAAGGACTCGAAAGCGGCCTTGGTGAAGACCACGTCGTCCGAGACGAGAACGTCGTACGTGTTCAGCTGGCCCGGCTCCAGGATGTGGACCTGGGGCAGGTTGCGGGCGGACAGCCACGCGGCCTCGTCGGAGCGGTCGACGACCAGGAGCAGGTTCTTGCGCTCGCTGATCTTGCCGAACAGGCTCTTGGCGGCCTTCGTGGAGGGGGTCTCGCCCTCGACCACGCCGGTGACGACGTGGATGCGGTTGTGGCGGGCCCGGTCGGTGAGGGCGTGGCGCAGGGCCGCGGCCTTCATCTTCTTCGGGGTCCGCTGCGAGTAGTCGCGCGGCACGGGACCGTGCACGACGCCACCACCGGCGAACTGCGGCGCGCGGGTCGAGCCCTGACGGGCGCGGCCGGTGCCCTTCTGGCGGTACGGCTTCTTGCCGCCACCGCGGACTTCACCGCGGGTCTTGGTCTTGTGCGTGCCCTGACGGGCAGCGGCCAGCTGCGCGACGACGACCTGGTGGATCAGCGGGACGCTGACCTTCTCGACGCCGAAGATCTCCGCGGGGAGCTCGACGGACCCGGCCTTCTCGCCCGCCGGCGAAAGGATGTCAACAGTGCTCATCGGTTACCTCAGGCCCCCTTGGCCGCGGTGCGGACCAGGACGAGGCCGCCGTTCGGACCGGGAACCGCGCCCTTGATGAGCAGCAGACCCTTCTCCGCGTCAACGGCGTGGACGGTCAGGTTCTGGGTGGTGACCCGCTCGTTGCCCATGCGACCCGCCATGCGGAGGCCCTTGAACACGCGGCCCGGGGTGGCGCAGCCACCGATGGAACCGGGCGAGCGGTGCTTGCGCTGGGTGCCGTGCCCGGCGCCGAGGCCACGGAAGTTGTGGCGCTTCATGACACCGGCGAAGCCCTTGCCCTTGCTCTTGCCGGTCACGTCGACCTTCACGCCGGCCTCGAACACCTCGGCGGTGATCTCCTGGCCCAGCGTGTACTCGGAGGCGTCCGACGTGCGGATCTCGACGAGGTGACGACGGGGGGTGACGTCGGCCTTGGCGAAGTGGCCCTTGAGGGGCTTGTTCACCTTGCGCGGGTCGATCTCGCCGAAGGCGATCTGGACGGACTCGTAGCCGTCGACGTCGTTGGTACGGACCTGGGTGACGACGTTGGGTCCGGCCTTGACGACGGTGACCGGGACGACACGGTTGTTCTCGTCCCACACCTGCGTCATGCCGAGCTTCTCGCCCAGGATGCCCTTGATCTGCTTAGCCATCTCTTCAGATCACCGGCCTCAGAGCTTGATCTCGATGTCGACGCCGGCCGGGAGGTCGAGTCGCATCAGAGAGTCAACGGTCTTGGGGGTCGGGTCGAGGATGTCGATCAGGCGCTTGTGCGTGCGCATCTCGAAGTGCTCGCGCGAGTCCTTGTACTTGTGCGGCGACTTGATGACGCAGTACACGTTCTTCTCAGTGGGCAGCGGCACCGGGCCCGCGACCGACGCACCCGTGCGGGTCACCGTCTCGACGATCTTCTTCGCCGAAGAGTCGATGACCTCGTGGTCGTAGGCCTTGAGCCGGATGCGGATCTTCTGTCCCGCCATGGCTACTTCGTAGTCCTGTCTCTTCTCACGCTCTGGAACCCGGAGTCTTCTGCCCGTCTCCTCCGACCCACGCGGTCGGGCGTGTCGCACTCCCGCTGACACAGATGTCCCTTGTTCGAACATCCCCGCGGGATTGCGCACGGCCCTTCCGGTACCGCGAGCCGGGGGCGAGAGGCCCACCGGGTGCCTGGTCGGTGCCGCGCCCACGCTTCCCGGAAGATTCCCGTACTTCCAACCCTCACGGGGTTGACGAGTACCGTGGGACTCGCTTCCGGTCCTCCCGGCGGGAGGCGCGCAGCATCAACACTCGACCGAGCAACTCGGACAGTCTGCCATACGGGGCAGGGACGACGCCAATCGAGCGGAAGAGATTACCCCGGAGGTGACGCGGGTCAAACCGGAGGCCGTTTCCCGGCGGGTCCGCGTGGCGCGCCCGGGTCCGGAGCGGTCCCGGGGCCGGACGCGGCGGGGCGTGCGGCGGACCCGCGCCGGGCCGTGCCGCCCGGCGCGGGTCCGTCCGTCAGATGACGCCCTGGGCGAGCATGGCGTCGGCGACGCGCTCGAAGCCGGCGATGTTCGCGCCGGTCACGTAGTCGCCGGGGGCGCCGTAGCGCTCGGCGGTCTCGTGGCAGGTGGTGTGGATGTCGTCCATGATGCGCGCCAGCTCCTCCTCGACGCGGGCCGGCGGCCACGGCGTGCGGGCGTGGTTCTGCGCCATCTCCAGCGCGCTGACCGCGACGCCGCCCGCGTTGGCGGCCTTGCCGGGACCGAACGCGACCCCGGCCCGCTGGAACAGGTGCACGGCCTCGGGCGTGGTGGGCATGTTCGCGCCCTCGGAGACCGCCTTCACGCCGTTGCGGACGAGCGTGGCCGCGTCCTTCTCGTCCAGCTCGTTCTGCGTGGCGGAGGGCAGGGCGACGTCGGCCGGCACCTCCCACACCCGGCCGCCGGGCACGAACCGCGCCGAGGCCCCGCGCCGCTGCGCGTACGTGTCGATCCGCCCGCGCTCGACCTCCTTGACCTGCTTGAGCAGTTCCAGGTCGATGCCCTTGTCGTCGACCACGTACCCGGTGGAGTCGGAGCAGGTCAGGGGGTGGGCGCCCAGGGCGAGCAGCTTCTCGACGGTGTAGATCGCGACGTTGCCGGAACCGGAGACGACGGCGGTCTGCCCCGCCAGGTCCTCGCCGCGCTCGCGCAGCATCGCCGCCGCGAAGAGCACGTTCCCGTAGCCGGTCGCCTCGGGCCGGATCGCCGAGCCGCCCCAGCCGGGTCCCTTGCCGGTGAGCACACCGGCCTCCCAGCGGTTGGTGATCCGCCGGTACTGCCCGAACAGGTAGCCGATCTCGCGCCCGCCGACGCCGATGTCCCCGGCCGGTACGTCGGTGTGCTCGCCGATGTGCCGGTACAGCTCCGTCATGAAGGACTGGCAGAACCGCATGACCTCCGCGTCGCTGCGCCCGTGCGGGTCGAAGTCGCTGCCGCCCTTGCCCCCGCCTATGCCGAGTCCGGTCAGTGCGTTCTTGAAGACCTGCTCGAAGCCGAGGAACTTGATGATCCCGAGGTTGACGGAGGGGTGGAAGCGCAGGCCGCCCTTGTAGGGGCCCAGGGCGCTGTTGAACTCCACCCGGAAGCCGCGGTTGACGTGCACCCGTCCCTGGTCGTCCTGCCACGGCACCCGGAAGATGATCTGCCGCTCGGGCTCGCACAGCCGCTCGACGAGCCCCGGCTCCGCGTACTCCGGGCGCGCCGCGAGCACCGGCGCGAGCGTGTCCAGTACTTCGTGCACCGCCTGGTGGAACTCCGGCTGGGCCGGGTTGCGCCGCTCGATCTCGGTCCGCAGGGCGTCGAGCCGGGCCTGGGTCTCGGGTCGGGTCGTCACGGGGCCCCCTTCGGGCAGGTCTGACACCGGTACGGAACCGGTGTGAGCCGATCGGCGCTCGGCGCCGTTGCCGCGCGCGGGACTCCTCAGTGTTACCCGCGTGTAAACGCCGGGGCCAGCACAGACGCGTGAATGGTTCGCCGTGCGGGGCGGGAAAGGGGCGGAACCGGGACGGAAGGAGGGCTCGGCTCCGCGCCGCGCACCCCGTGGAGCCGGCCCGCTCGGCCCCTCGGCCGGCGCGAGCGCGGGACGGGGGCCGGCGGCGGAGTGCTCAAAGTTCCGGGCGCCCGGCACCGCGCACCGGCCCCAGCTGGCTATCGTGGCCGTCACGATCGCCGGCCGGCTGCCGTGCGTGACGAGGGAACCAGGGGGATCATGGTGGAGCAGCGCAACGCGGGCACTCCCGTGCCGATCGACACCAGCAGGCCGCATCCCGCGCGGATGTACGACTGGTTCCTCGGCGGCAAGGACAACTACCCGGTGGACGAGGAACTGGGCCGGCGGCTGGTGGCCTTCGCGCCGGCCATCCCCGTCATGGCGCGGATGAACCGGGCCTTCATGCACCGCGCGACCCGGTGGGTGGCCGGCCAGGGGGTCCGCCAGTTCCTCGACATCGGGACCGGCATCCCCACGGAGCCCAACCTGCACCAGGTGGCCCAGGAGATCGTCCGCGACGCGCGGGTCGTCTACTGCGACAACGACCCGATCGTGCTGGCCCACGCCGAGGCGCTGCTGAGCAGCGCTCCCGAGGGTGCCGTCGGCTACGTGCAGGCCGACGCCCGGGACACCCCGGCCGTCCTGGAGCGCGCCGGGGAGGTGCTGGACCTCGACCGGCCGGTCGCGCTCTGCCTGATCGCGCTGCTGCACTTCATGGGCGACGAGGACGGCGCGTACGAGCTGGTGGAGCGGTTGACGGAGGCGCTGGCCCCGGGCAGTTACCTGATCATGTCCCACCTCACCCCCGACTTCCATCCGCAGGAGGCCGCGCGGAGGGTCCGCGACATGTACAAGGCCGGCGGGCTCACCCTGGACCTGCGCAGCCGGGACCGGTTCGCCCGTTTCCTCCAGGGGCTCGAACCCGTCGCCCCGGGCATCGTGGCGGCCGAGGAGTGGCACCCGGAGCTCGGCGAGCCGGTCCCCGGGCAGGAGGACGTCCACAGCGGGGCGTACGTGGCGGTGGCCCGCAAGGGGTGAGACCGGCCGCCGGGCGGGTCCGTCCGCGCGCCGGTCCGCCCCGTCCCCGGCGGCGGCCGGGTGCGGGCCGCGCCGTCCGCCGAGGCCGGCCCCGGACCGCTCCCCCGGGCCCGTCCATGGACCGGTGAGGAGGCGGCCGGGCGCGGGGAGGGTCCCGCACCCGGCCGGCCGTGTCAGCGGACGCGCCGGCTCTCCGGCGGCCCCAGGTACGTCTCCGGCAGCCCGCCCGTGTCGATGATCAGGCGTTGCAGCACGACCGTCGGGTCGACCATCCAGAACGTCAGCCGGTGCGCGCCCGCCCGGGTGAGGGTGTGCCGGGTCGAGGTCCGGTTGACGTTGTCGGAGGTGTGGCGTTCCCAGCGCCGGTTCAGCCCGCCGTCGTCGGGGCCGGTGGCGGCGATGACGTCGACGGTCTGCGGGGTGTCGTCGTCGAAGGAGACCGCGTAGCGCAGGCCGGGGCGGGCCAGCGCCGGATTGCGCGGGGACAGGTACGCCCACACGGTGACCTCGCCGGGCGTCAGCAGCGTCACCTCGTACTCCAGGCGCGGCCCCCTCCCGCCCGGGGTCTGCGCGGGCGCCGTCACCGGGGTGGGGGTCATGCCCGCGCCGGTGCGGCCGATGCGGTCCACGCGCAGCCAGCCGACGCCGTGGGCACCGACGGCGCGCGTGCAGTGCTCGGCGTCGATGGCGACGTAGCCGCCGGCCTCGACGAAGCCCCTCAGGCCGCGCGGCGGGACGGGGACGGCGACCGCCCGCACGGTGACCGTGCGGCCCGCGCCCTCCACCGTCAGCTCGCCCTCGGCGCGTCCGGCCGGGGCCTTCGCCCAGTCGACGGCGACCGTCACCCGGGTCTGCCGCCGGACCGTGCCGCGCGGCCGGTCCACCGTCAGCCACGGCACGGAGGAGGTGATCCGGTACGGGAACGGCCGCGTGCCCCGGTTGAACACCTCGACGTACTGCGGGGCGCGGGTCTGGTACGGGCTGAACTCCGGCAGCACCGGACCGGCCGCCCCGGCCCGCGGCCACCACTCCTCGGAGCCGTCGACCGCCACGCCCATCTCGGCGGTGTCGGGTACGTCGATGCGGCGCACGGCCGGGAAGAGGACGTCGGGGATGGCCACGTTGTCGATCTCGGGCTGCTGCCAGGGCGCGTTGGGCCCGTACCGTTCGACGTCGCCGTAGCCGATGTGCGGCTGGAGCTGGAAGTCCTTCCACTTGCCGCCCGCGATCTCCTGGTTGAACACGTCCTGGAGCCGGAAGTCCTCCCGCAGGCCCGCCTCGGCGCGCGCGGCGCGGTCGTTGGTGGCGGCGCGGCCCTGGGCGGCGTAGCGGAGGTTGGTGAACTCGGCCTCGCGCAGGTCGTAGAGGTTGGCGGTGGCCTGGACCTGGTAGCCGACGAGCTCGAACCAGGCGTCGCGGGCGGAGTCCGGGAGCCTGCGCGCGACGCGGGCCGCCCTGCGTCCGAGCTCCCGCCACTCCTGCGTCACCCGCTCCAGCTCGCCCTGGTAGAAGGGGGTCTGCTGATCGTCGTAGACGACGGCGTCGTCGTCGGTGGCGAGGTCCTTGGCGGGGTCGAGGGTGATGCGGCGGTTGAGCAGTTCGGGCTTGCGGCGGTGCTGGAGGTGGCCGTAGCGGGCGAGGATCTCGGCGATCTCGTCGGCGTGCTCCTCGCCGAAGTGCAGGGCCGCGTAGCGGCGTTCCCACTCGGGGATGGCGTCCAGTTCCCAGCGGGCGGGGTTCCAGGCGTAGTCGAGGAAGTACTGGGTGGGCAGTTCGTTGCCCTTCAGGTCGCCCACGTTGGTCACCCACAGGGTGGTGTTGCCGTAGGCGACGGCCTGGTGGAGCTGGTCCCACATGTTGGGCAGGGACATGGTGTCGACCCACTTGTAGTTGCGGCCGTCGCCCACGTAGTCGAAGTGGTAGTAGAGGCCGTAGCCGCCGGAGCGGGGCGGCTCGGCGGGGTCGGGGTGCATGCGGATGTTGCCCCAGTTGTCGTCGCAGAGGACCACCGTGACGTCGTCCGGGGCGCGCAGGCCGCGGGTCCAGTAGCGCTGGACCTCCTTGTAGAGGGTCCACACCTGGGGGACGGAGGTCTCGGAGCCGGTGACCTCGGCGATGATGCGCCGCTGGGTGGCGATGATCTCCTGCATCAGTTCGATGGCGTCGCCGTCCGGGAGGCTGGTGTCGCCGTTGCCGCGCATGCCGAGGGTGACCACACCCTCGAAGCCCTGGTCCCTCATGCGCCGGATGCCGTCGCGCCAGTACGCCTCGATCGCGGCGCGGTTGCGGCGGAAGGACCATTCGCCGGTGCCGCCGTAGGGGTCGCGGCCCGGCTCGACGATGTCCCCCCGGGCGTCGCGCCGGGCGGGGACGGCGTGCCGGTTCCACTCCTCGATGCCGCGCATCATCGGCGCCTCGTGAGAAGTGCCCATGACAATTCCGTACTCGGCGGCGCGGGCGTGGTTCTCCGGGTCGTCCTCGGCGAAGGCCCGGCCCCAGACGGCCGGCCAGAGGTAGTTGCCCTTCAGGCGGAGGATCACCTCGAAGACCTTGGCGTAGAAGTCGGCGTTGAAGCCGCCCGGGTACCCCTCGGCCTTGCCGGGGCCGAAGTAACGGGGCGCCCAGGTGCCGAGGTTGGGGTTCTCGTCGTTGATGAAGACGCCGCGGTACTTCACGGCCGGGGTGCCCTGGGTCCAGGCGCCGGGGCGGGCGTAGACCTGGGTGCGGCGGATCGGCCGGACGTCGTCCCACCAGTACCAGGGGGAGACGCCGAGACCGTAGGAGACGTCGTAGACGCCGAAGATCGTGCCGCGCTGGTCGCTGCCGGCGATGACGAAGGCGCGGTCGACGCCGGGGAGCGGGTGGTCCACGGTCGTCTGGAGCGAGGTCTCCCACTTGCCCCGGATCGACGAGACGTCGAGCTTCCCGGCGCCGATCAGGGAGTCGAGGAGCGGGCTGCGGCCCACCGTGCCGACGATCACGACCTCGCGGGCCCGGCCGCGGTCGGCGGCCGGTTTCGCGCCGGTGACGCGCTCGACGTCGGCGCGCAGGTCGGCGGCGGCGCGGCGGACGCCGGGGTGGTCGCCGGGGTCGGTCAGGACGGGCGCCGCGCGACCGGGGCGGACCAGGGGGAAGGCGCCGGGTTCGGGGCGGAAGGTGAGGTAGGCGCCGGGGTCGGTCCGGCGGGGCTCGCGGCCGCGGGCGGCGGCGTGGGCGGCCGGACCGAGCGGGGGCAGGCCCGCGCCGGCCCCCACGGCGGCGCCCGTACCGAGAACCGTTCTCCTGGACACGTACCGCGCCATGACGACACCCCTCCGATGGACCGACCCGAATTTTGCAAGTGGCATGACAAATGTGGGGGGCGGTGCCGGGAGGGGACAACGGGACGGACGGCAACGAAGCGGCAACGAAAGGTTTCGCGGTGTCCGGCGGCCGGGGACACCGCCGCCGCGACGAGGAGCGGCGGGAAGGGGCCCGGCCACAGCACGGGCGGCAGGGCCCCGGCCGGGGCGGGGTACCCGGTCGGCGGGTCGATCGGCGACCGCGGCACCGCGCCCCGTGGCGGGGTGGCGCCGGCGGTGACCCTGGGGGCCGGTCCGCCGCCGCGGGACGCGGTGCCGCTCACGTCGCCGCCCGCGTCGCCCGCCCGGCCCGTGTCACCGGCGGCACCGTCATCAGCCGCGCGAAGTAGTCGTCCGGGACCCCCTCCCCCACCGGGCGGCCCTCGGCCTCGATCCAGGCGTGGGCCGAGAACGGCGGCACCTTGCGCACCCCGGTGCACCAGGTGGGCCAGGCGCCGTGCAGCCGGCACAACAGGGCGGCGCCCAGCGACCGCGGGAGGCAGCCCCGGGGTCCCGCGCAGCGCAGGCTCACCGCGCACAGCGCCTCGCGCGCCGCCGCCGCCTCGGCGGGCGAGGCGGGCCGGGCCCCCCGGCGTACCCGTTCCAGTACGCCGCGGAGGTGGCGCGGAGGCAGGAACGACAGGGCCAGGGCGGGCCCCAGGACGAGGCGGGCGGCCAGCCGCCGGGCGAGGGGGACCCCGGCGGGCCGGTCCAGCGCGCTGGGCGTCGTCATGAGACCAGCCCCGCTTCCCGCAGGTCGCGGACGAGGGCGTCCACGTCCTGGGCCGCCCGGTCCCGGTCGATGTCGAACCGCGCGACGAGCGCGGCGACGGCGGCCGCCCGGTCGCCGCCCTCCATCAGCGTCCGCACCACCAGCGCGCCGGTGGGGTTGAGCTCCCAGTAGTCACCGCTGCGCTGGTCGAGGAGGACGGTCCCGTAGTCGGTCTCCGCGGTGGAGACGTCGGCGCCGAATCGGAGAGTCATACGGTCGCTGCCTTTCTGCCGTTTTCCGTCGGTCAGCGGACGGCGGGCCCCGGGCGCGGCGCGCGGTCCCGGGCCCGCAGCCACACCTCGCACGCGATGGTCGAGTAGAGGATCGCGTCGCGCAGGCCCGGTGCGGAGGGCCGCTGCGCGAGCCGGCGCAGCGCCTCGCCGTCGACCAGGCCGAGGCGCTCCAGCCGGGAACCGGTCCACAGCGTCATCAGGTCGCCGCGGTGGCGCCGCAGCCCGTCCGACGCGTCCATCGACGCCTCGGCCTTGTTCGTGCGCCGCAGGCACTCCTCCGGGACGACGCCGCGCATGGCCTCGGCGAGCAGGGGCTTGTACCGCCACGGCGTGACGCGGTCCTCCGGGCGGACCGCGAGACACGCCTCGATCACCCGGTCGTCGAGGAACGGCGAGGCCATCGGGAGCCCCGCCCGGGCCGCCATCCGCTCCCACTGGCGGATGACGCGGGTGCAGGTGCGGATGAGCTCCAGGTCCGTGTGCAGCCCCCGGTCGGGGTGCAGGGGCCGGGCCCGGTCCGCCGCCTCCAGCAGGGCGTGGCGGGCCAGCCGCTCCGCCTCGGGGGTCGTCCAGGGGAACAACCGGGGCGCCGGTCCCCAGCCGAGGCCGCCGGCCACCGAGGACCGCGGCATCGGATCGCGCAGCCGGCCGGCGCAGTGCGCCAGCCAGACCGGGTACGGCCGGGTGTCGGCCAGCGCGCGCACGGTCGCGCCGAGCGGCCAGGTCCACAGGGCGCGGAAGCCGCGCAGCCGGCCCACGGCGAACAGCGGACGCGTGCGCAGCAGCCGGTGGTAGTACGCCTCGGAGCACCAGGCGACGTGGTCCCCGCCGATCCCGGTGAGGTGGACGCGGCTGCCGCGTGCGGCCAGCCAGGGCAGGTGCTGCAGGACGCGCGAGCGGTCCATCACGCCGATGGACGGCTCGTCCAGCAGGTCGTCGATGCCCAGCAGGTCGGAGTAGACCAGCGCCGACGCGCCCGCGTCCCAGACCACGTGGTCGACCCGGGGGAGGTGGCCCGCCGCCTGCCGGGCCCAGGCCAGGTCGGTGTCGGCGGGGTCCCGTCCCGGCCAGGTGGCCGCCACCACGGAGGCCGGGGAACGGGCGGCCAGGAAGCACACGGACGTGGAGTCCAGGCCGCCGGACAGGTCGCAGCTGACCGTCCCGCCCGGCCGGGTGCGCACGTCCACCGCCTCCGCCAGCGCCTCCCGGACCCGGGGCGCGCCCCGCGCGAGCGAGCGGACCGGCTCCGGGGGCCACCACCAGCGCGACCTCCGCACCCGTCGCCCGTCGGCGGAGACGACGAGGGCCTCCTCGGGGGAGACCGCCTCGACTCCCTGCCAGACGGAGGTCTCGTACAGGGGGTGCGGCACCGGCCACAGCAGCCGCACCGCCAGCTCCCCGGTGTCCGGTTCGCCGCCCAGGGCCTCGGCGAGCAGGTCGGCGCTGGTCGCCGCCACGTGCACCCCGCCCGCCCGCGCGTGGAAGACCAGCCGGAGCCCGGAGGCGGTGCCCTGGACCCTGAGCCGCCCGTCGAGCGCGGCCACCAGGTGGAAGCTGCCCGGCAGGGACCGGGCGAACGCGTCGAGTTCGGTGAGGTCGCGCAGGCGGGCGGCGCGGCGTTCCAGTTCGCCCCGGCCGACCGGGCACCACCCGACGACGGCGAGGGCCGCCCGCCCGGCCCGGACCGCGGTGATCTCCGTGTCGGACCAGTGGCCGGCCAGCCACGGGCGGCCCGAGGCGTGGGCGAGGACGCGTGTTCCGGGGCGGCGGAAGAAGCGGGCCGCGGCGGCGGCCTCCTCGCAGTCGGGGAAGACCGCGAAGTGCGCGTCGCCGGGGCCCGTTCCCGCACTCTCGTGCGTGTCGGACATCAGGCCGCGTCGCCTGCCGGCCGCCGTCAGTTCTTGCTGAGGATCAGACGGTCGTTGCCGCTGCGCTGCAGCAGCCCGGTCTTCCGGCGGAACGACCCCAGGCGGACGAGTGTGGGGGCCTCGTATGCCTTCTTCATGGCGTCTCCTCGGTGTGAGCGGTGCCGCCGCCCTTCCTCGCGGCCGGCGGCTGTGTCACCAGCTAGCTGTGCGCCGAGCGGGCCGGGCAAGACCGATCCCGTAAGTCATATCAACGCATGAAGGGGCGCATGACGGGGGCACACCTCGGCCTTCTCCTCGCCTCCGCCGACGAAGCGGTGGGGTGGCGCGGGGAGGCGATCGACGAGCGGAAACGTTTCCACCTGCCCTTGTGCGGCAGCCGGGGAAGCCGGCGGGAAGGCGCGCGCGGACACGCCCACCAGGAGGCGCCGCCCGGCGCGTTCCGTTCGGCGCACGCAACCGCAGCCACGCCGCACCGGGCCCGGAAGCAGGCGAGGGCCCCACGCGCCCGGCCACATGAGAACCCGCACGCGCCCGGTCCCACGCGCGTGACCCGCCCGCATCCCTCCTCCCGCCCCCCATGGACGGCTCGGCAGTGGGTGGCGGTCAACGTTCCCGCATCCCGCCGCCGGCGCACGGCCCGGTGGCGGGATGCGTGGCCGAACCGGTGCGGCACCGTGCCGCTCCCGCACGCACGCGAAGGGGCCCGTACGACCGAAGTCGTACGGGCCCCTTCAGGCCGTTGCAGGTCAGGTGACCTTCAAGCCGTCAAGCAAGCGGTACTTACTTGATGATCTTGGTGACCTGGCCGGCGCCCACCGTGCGACCACCCTCGCGGATGGCGAACTTCAGGCCCTCCTCCATGGCGACGGGCTGGATGAGCTCCACCTTCATCTCGGTGTTGTCACCCGGCATGACCATCTCGGTGCCCTCGGGGAGGGTCACGACGCCGGTCACGTCCGTCGTACGGAAGTAGAACTGCGGACGGTAGTTGTTGAAGAACGGCGTGTGGCGGCCACCCTCGTCCTTGGACAGGATGTAGGCCTGCGCCTCGAACTCGGTGTGCGGGGTGACCGAGCCCGGCTTGATGATGACCTGGCCGCGCTCGACGTCCTCGCGCTTGATGCCGCGGAGGAGCAGACCGACGTTCTCACCGGCCTGACCCTCGTCGAGCAGCTTGCGGAACATCTCGATGCCGGTGACCGTGGTGGAGGTCTTCTCCGGCTTGATGCCGATGATGTCGACGGTCTCGTTGACCTTGAGGACACCACGCTCGATACGGCCGGTGACGACCGTACCGCGACCGGTGATGGTGAAGACGTCCTCGATCGGCATCAGGAACGGCTTGTCGACGTCGCGCTCCGGCTGCGGGATGGCCTCGTCGACGGCCTTCATCAGGTTGAGGACGGAGTCCACCCACTCCTGCTCGCCCTCGAGGGCCTTCAGAGCGGAGACCTTGACGACCGGAACGTCGTCGCCCGGGAACTCGTACTCGGTGAGGAGCTCGCGGACCTCGAGCTCGACGAGCTCCAGGATCTCCTCGTCGTCCACCATGTCGGCCTTGTTCAGGGCGACCACGATGTACGGAACGCCGACCTGGCGGGCCAGGAGCACGTGCTCCTTGGTCTGCGGCATCGGGCCGTCGGTGGCGGCGACCACGAGGATGGCGCCGTCCATCTGCGCCGCACCCGTGATCATGTTCTTGATGTAGTCCGCGTGACCAGGGCAGTCGACGTGGGCGTAGTGACGCGCCTCGGTCTGGTACTCGACGTGCGCGATGGAGATGGTGATACCGCGCTGGCGCTCCTCGGGCGCCTTGTCGATGTTGTCGAACGGGGTGGCCTCGTTCAGGTCCGGGTACGCGTCGTGCAGCACCTTGGTAATGGCGGCCGTGAGGGTCGTCTTACCGTGGTCGATGTGACCGATGGTGCCGATGTTGACGTGCGGCTTAGTCCGCTCGAACTTCGCCTTCGCCACTGGGGTCCTCCTGTGGAGTGGTTCTGAACGCCTTGCTTCATCGGCGCCAGGTGATCTTTGCTGGATGGCCCGGATCCCGGGGGCGAACTCCGCGATTGCGGTTGTTCGCCCCACGAGGCTCCGGAGTCAAGCCTACGGCGTGGACGCGGGGTCCGTTACTCGCCCTTGGCCTTCGCGATGATCTCCTCGGCGACGTTCCGCGGAACCTCGGCGTAGGAGTCGAACTGCATCGAGTAGCTTGCGCGACCCGACGTCTTGCTGCGGAGGTCTCCGACGTAGCCGAACATCTCCGACAGGGGCACGAGGCCCTTCACGACGCGGGCACCCGCCCGCTCCTCCATGGCCTGGATCTGGCCACGGCGGGAGTTGATGTCGCCGATGACGTCGCCCATGTAGTCCTCGGGCGTGGTGACCTCGACGGCCATCATCGGCTCGAGGAGCACGGGGGACGCCTTGCGCGCGGCCTCCTTGAAGGCCTGCGAACCGGCGATCTTGAAGGCCAGCTCGGAGGAGTCGACCTCGTGGTAGGCACCGTCGAGCAGGGTCACGCGCACACCGGTCATCTCGTAACCGGCGAGGATGCCGAACTGCATGGCCTCCTGGCAGCCGGCGTCGACCGAAGGGATGTACTCCTTCGGGATGCGACCACCGGTGACCTTGTTGACGAACTCGTAGGACGCGTCGCCACCCTCGATCGGCTCGACCGAGATGATGACGCGGCCGAACTGGCCCGTACCACCGGTCTGCTTCTTGTGGGTGTACTCGACCTTCTCGACCGTCTTGCGGATGGTCTCACGGTACGCGACCTGCGGCTTGCCGACGTTGGCCTCGACCTTGAACTCACGGCGCATGCGGTCGACGAGCACCTCGAGGTGCAGCTCGCCCATGCCGCCGATGATGGTCTGGCCGGTCTCCTCGTTGGTGGAGACCTGGAAGGAGGGGTCCTCCTCCGCGAGGCGCTGGATCGCGACGCCCAGCTTCTCCTGGTCGCCCTTCGACTTGGGCTCGATGGCGACCTGGATGACCGGCGCCGGGAAGTCCATGGACTCCAGGATCACCGGGGCCTTCTCGTCGCACAGCGTCTCACCGGTCGTGGTCTGCTTCAGACCCATGACCGCGATGATGTCGCCGGCGCCCACCGACTCGATCTCCTCACGCTTGTTGGCGTGCATGCGGTAGATCTTGCCGATGCGCTCCTTGCGGCCCTTGACGGAGTTCAGCACCGAGGTGCCGGACTCCAGGCGGCCGGAGTACACGCGGACGAAGGTGAGCTTGCCGAGGTGCGGGTCGCTCATGATCTTGAACGCCAGCGCCGACAGCGGCTCGTCGTCGGACGGCTTGCGCTTGATGACCGTCTCCGGGTCCTTGACGTCCTGGCCCTCGATGGCCTCGATGTCGACCGGGGACGGCAGGTAGCGCACGACCGCGTCGAGCAGGGGCTGAACGCCCTTGTTCTTGAAGGCGGTGCCGCAGAAGACCGGGGTCACCGTGGTGCCCTGGCCCTTGCCGGAGGCGATGGTGATGCGGCGGATCGCCGCGTACAGCTGCTCCTCGGTGGGCTCGGTGCCCTCCAGGTACAGCTCCATCATCTCTTCGTCGTTCTCGGCGACGGCCTCCAGGAGCTTGCCGCGGTACTCCTCGGCAGCCTCGAGGTGGGTGTCCGGGATGTCGACGACGTCGTACATCTCGCCCTTGGTGGCCTCCGCGGACCAGACCAGGGCCTTCATGCGGACCAGGTCCACGACGCCCTTGAAGTCGGCCTCGGCACCGATCGGCAGCTGCATGACCAGCGGCTGCGCGCCCAGGCGGTCGGAGATCATGTCGACGCAGCGGTGGAACTCGGCACCGGTGCGGTCGAGCTTGTTGACGAAGCAGATACGCGGAACGCCGTAGCGGTCCGCCTGACGCCACACCGTCTCGGACTGCGGCTCGACGCCGGCGACGCCGTCGAACACCGTCACGGCACCGTCGAGCACGCGCAGGGAGCGCTCCACCTCGACGGTGAAGTCGACGTGACCCGGGGTGTCGATGATGTTGATGGTGTGGTCGACGTTCTCCAGCGACCAGTGGCAGGTGGTGGCAGCAGAGGTGATCGTGATGCCACGCTCCTGCTCCTGCTCCATCCAGTCCATGGTGGCAGCGCCGTCGTGGACCTCACCGATCTTGTACGAGACACCGGTGTAGAACAGGATCCGCTCGGTGGTGGTCGTCTTGCCCGCGTCGATGTGGGCCATGATGCCGATGTTGCGCACCTTGGCCAGGTCAAGCGAAGTGGTAGCCATAAGGCTTCAGTCTTCTCTCGGTTCTCGAAGGGGTTCCGACTACCAGCGGTAGTGCGCGAAGGCCTTGTTGGACTCGGCCATCTTGTGCGTGTCCTCGCGCTTCTTCACAGCGGCACCGAGGCCGTTGCTGGCGTCGAGGAGCTCGTTGAGCAGACGCTCGGTCATGGTCTTCTCGCGACGGGCGCGGGAGTAACCGACCAGCCAGCGCAGCGCCAGGGTGTTGGCACGGCCGGGCTTGACCTCGACCGGGACCTGGTAGGTGGCGCCACCGACACGGCGGGACTTGACCTCGAGGGTCGGCTTGATGTTCTCGAGAGCGCGCTTGAGCGTGATGACCGGGTCGTTGCCGGTCTTCTCGCGCAGGCCCTCCATGGCGCCGTAGACGATGCGCTCGGCGGTGGAGCGCTTGCCGTTCAGCAGCACCTTGTTGATCAGGGAGGTCACCAGAGGAGAGCCGTAGACCGGGTCGATGATGACCGGGCGCTTCGGGGCGGGGCCCTTACGAGGCATTCTTACTTCTCCTTCTTGGCGCCGTAACGGCTGCGAGCCTGCTTGCGGTTCTTGACACCCTGGGTGTCGAGCGAACCGCGGATGATCTTGTAGCGAACACCCGGCAGGTCCTTCACACGGCCGCCGCGCACGAGCACGATGGAGTGCTCCTGCAGGTTGTGTCCCTCACCCGGAATGTAGGCCGTGACCTCGATGCCGCTGGTCAGGCGCACACGCGCGACCTTACGGAGGGCCGAGTTCGGCTTCTTCGGGGTGGTCGTGAACACACGCGTGCAGACGCCACGGCGCTGAGGGGAACCCTCGAGTGCGGGCGTCTTGTTCTTCTCGACCTTGTCCTGCCGGCCCTTCCGGACCAGCTGCTGGATCGTAGGCACTACTTCTCCGGTTTCTGTGTGCCGATGGGTACAGCTAACCTGGAACGTCGCCGACCCACGCGGTCGGGTGTGTCGAATCCGGCAGTCTCCCGCCGCAGGGGCGAAAAAGGCGCAGATTACGGTGGCCGCTCTCGGACCCTGTGCGGTGTGAAGGCACGCACGAGAGCCAGGGCACACCCCAGGCACAAGGTCTGAGCGTACCTATCGCATTCGCTGCGGTCAAAACAAATGGGCAGGACCGGCCGGGGCACCCGGTCCGTACGGTAATGCCCCGCTTGCCGGGCTCCGCCCGTTCCCCTCCGACTCCCCGGACACCGGGCCCCCGGGCGGCAGCTCACACCCGCCGGGCGGTCACCTCCGCCGTGTCCGACGGCCCCTGGAGCGGTGCGGGCGCGGACGGCGCGTCGGCGGCGGCGGACGCATGGCCGACGGGCGTCGCCGAGTCGTGCCGCACGAAATACGTGGGCCGGTTCTGCACCGCCGTGTAGATCCGCGCGACGTACTCGCCGAGCAGGCCCACGCAGATCAGCTGGACCGCGCCGATGAACAGCACCCCGGTGAAGAGGGAGGTCCAGCCGGGCACGGTGCGGCCGAGGGCGTAGGCCACCAGCGTGTAGACCAGCAGCCCGGTGCAGATCAGGAAGGCCCCGACGCCCAGCCAGGTCGCCAGCCGCAGCGGTGCCGCCGAGAAGCCGGTGATGCTGTCGACGGCGAGACGGACCATCCGGCCCAGCGGGTACTTGGTCGTGCCGGCGGGCCGCGGGGCGCGCTCGTAGGTGACCTGGCCGCTCGGGAAGCCCAGCCACGGCACGAGCAGGCGGTAGACCCGCTGCTGGTCGGGCAGGGCCTTCAGGGCGTCCACGGCGGCACGGCTGAGCAGCCGGAAGTCGCCGGCCTGCGCGGGCACCTGCGTCCCGGCCAGGCGGCGCACCAGCCGGTAGTAGGCGGTCGCGGTCCAGCGCTTGAAGCCGGTGTCGCTGCTGCGGTCGGCGCGGACGCCGTAGACGATGTCGAGGCCCTCGGCGCGGGCCAGGCCGAGCATCTCCGGGATCTTCTCGGGCGGGTCCTGGAGGTCGGCGTCCAGGGTGAGGACGTAGGCGCCGACGGCCCGGTCCAGGCCGGCGGTGAGCGCGGCCTGGTGACCGGAATTGCGCCGCAGGGAGACCACGCGCAGCTCGGGCCAGCCGAGCCGGAAGGCGGCCAGCAGTTCGGCCGTGCGGTCGGTGCTGCCGTCGTCCACGGCGACGAGCTCGTAGGGCACCTCCAGGTCCGCGAGGACCGGGCGCACCCTGCTGACCATCGCGGGAAGGACCTCTTCCTCGTTGTACATGGGTATGACGACCGACAGCACGGGCGTCTCGTATGGTTCCTCGGCCACGCGGCCCTCCCCGGCCCCCAGCACAAACGTGCGACGTTGTGCGATCTTATGACAGACAGAGCACAGGCATCCGGCCTCCGCGCGGCCTCGGCCGGTCCCCCGACCGGTGCCCCGTGGCCACGCCGGCGAGCGTGCGACCGGCGAGGGGGACGAGGGGGCGACAGCCATGGCCATGGCCTCGAAGGACACGAAGACCGGCACCGGCGCAAGGACCGGTACCACGGGGGACGCACCGCGGGGCGAAGACGGCTCCGGCGAGCGCGCGGGACACCCCCGGGCGGCGTGGCGCTCGGCCCTGCCGGACGCCGCGCGCCCCTACCTGCCCCCGCTCCTGCTGTACGGCGTCACGAAGCTGGTCGGCCTCGCCGTCTTCGCCGTCCTGCTGGAATGGGCCGGCGACTACCGCGGCAAGCAGCCGCGGTTCGGCGGCGGCGCCCACTGGTGGGACGTCCTCGCCACCTGGGACGGCTGGTGGTACCTCCAGATCGCCGAGCACGGCTACCGGCCCGCGCTGGTCCGGCTGGACACCGACGGCCTGTTCACGGTCCAGCAGAACTCGGTCGCCTTCTTCCCGCTCTACCCGGCCCTGATCCGGATGGTGTCGGAAGCCACCGGACTGGGCCTGTACGGCGCCGGGGTCCTGGTCTCCGTCGTGTCGTCGTTCATCGCCGCCGCCGGGATCTACGCCGTGATCCGCCTGGTCGCCGGGGCGCGGGCGGGCACGATCGCGGCCGGGCTGTGGGCCGTGGCGCCCGGCGCGGGCGTCGAGTGGGCGGTGTACTCGGAGTCCGTCTTCGTCGCCATCGCGGCCTGGGCCTGCCACTGCGTGATGACCCGCCGCTGGGTGGCGGCCGGCCTGCTGGCCTGCCTGGCCGGCCTCAACCGTCCCACCTCCGCGGTGCTCATCGGCGCCGTGGGCCTCGCCGCCCTGGTGACCGTCCTGCGGCCCGCTGGCCGGCGCGAGCACGGGCTGGCGGGCCCGGTGTACGCCATGCTCGTCGCCCCGCTGGGGCTGGCGGCGTACATCGCCTGGGTCGGCCACGCCACGGGCGAGCCCACCGCGTACTTCACCCTCCAGCGCGAGGGCTGGGCGCACTTCTTCGACTACGGCGCCTACACCCTCGACGTCCTGCGGAACACGGCCGTGGGCCGGCACGACTACGTGTTCGCCTTCAGCGTGCCCGACCTGCTCGCCGTGCAGCTGGTGCTGGCGCTGCCCTTCCTGATCGCGCTCATGCTGCGCAAACGCCCGCCGCTGGTGCTGACCGCCTACACGCTGGCGACGATCGTCACCGTGCTGGGCACCCAGCAGATGTTCGGCAACACCGGCCGCTACCTGCTGCCCGCCTTCCCCCTGCTCCTCGCCCCCGCCGCGGCCCTGGGCCGTCTGAAGGCGCCGAGCCTGGCGGTGTTCTTCACGACCGCGGCGGTGGCCTCGGGCTGGTACGCGCACTACGTCATCTTCGAGCTGGGCGTGCCGTAGACCGCCGCCCTCCCCCGCGCACGCCGAAGGGCGGTCACCCCGATCGGGGTGACCGCCCTTCGGTCAAGCGACTCGCTTACTGGTTGTACGGACCGTAGTCGTAGTCCTCCAGCGGAACGGCCTGGCCGGAGCCGGAGCCGAACGGCGAGTAGTCGATGTCGTCGTAGCCGACGGCCGAGTACATCGCGGCCTTGGCCTCCTCGGTCGGCTCGACCCGGATGTTGCGGTAGCGGGACAGACCCGTACCGGCCGGGATGAGCTTACCGATGATGACGTTCTCCTTGAGGCCGATGAGGCTGTCGGACTTGGCGTTGATCGCCGCGTCCGTCAGGACTCGGGTCGTCTCCTGGAAGGAGGCGGCCGACAGCCAGGACTCCGTCGCCAGCGAGGCCTTGGTGATACCCATGAGCTGCGGACGGCCGGAGGCCGGGTGACCGCCCTCCTGGACCACACGACGGTTCTCCTGCTCGAAGCGGGAGCGCTCGACCAGCTCGCCGGGCAGCAGCTCGGCGTCGCCGGACTCGATGATCGTCACGCGGCGGAGCATCTGCCGGATGATGATCTCGATGTGCTTGTCGTGGATCGACACGCCCTGCGAGTTGTACACCTTCTGGACCTCGCCGACCAGGTGGACCTGGACGGCGCGCTGACCCAGGATGCGCAGCACGTCGTGCGGGTTGGTGGCACCCACGGTGAGCTGCTGGCCCACCTCGACGTGGTCGCCCTCGCGGACCAGGACCTTGGCGCGCTTCGAGATCGGGTACGCCGTCTCGTCGCTGCCGTCGTCCGGGGTGACGACGATCTTCTTGGTCTTCTCGGTCTCCTCGATCCGCACGCGGCCGGAGGCCTCGGAGATCGGGGCGACACCCTTCGGGGTACGGGCCTCGAAGAGCTCGACGACACGCGGCAGACCCTGGGTGATGTCGTCACCGGCCACACCACCGGTGTGGAAGGTACGCATCGTCAGCTGGGTACCGGGCTCACCGATGGACTGGGCGGCGATGATGCCGACCGCCTCACCGATGTCGACCAGCTTGCCGGTGGCCAGCGAACGGCCGTAGCACATCGCGCAGGTGCCGACGGCGGACTCGCAGGTCAGGACCGAGCGGGTCTTGACCTCCTCCACGCCGTGCGTGATCAGCTCGTCGATGAGCACGTCGCCCAGGTCGGTGCCGGCCGGGGCCAGCACCTTGCCGTCCACGACGATGTCCTCGGCGAGGCAGCGCGCGTACACGGACGTCTCGACGTCGTCCGCCTTGATGAGCACGCCCTCGGCGTTGCGCTCGGCGATCCGCAGACGCAGACCGCGCTCGGTGCCGCAGTCCTCCTCGCGGATGATGACGTCCTGGGAGACGTCGACCAGACGACGGGTGAGGTAACCCGAGTCGGCGGTACGCAGAGCGGTGTCCGCCAGACCCTTACGGGCACCGTGCGTGGAGATGAAGTACTCCAGCACGGACAGGCCCTCACGGAACGACGCCTTGATGGGACGCGGGATCGTCTCGTTCTTGGCGTTCGACACCAGACCGCGCATACCGGCAATCTGACGCATCTGCATCATGTTGCCTCGTGCACCCGAGCTCACCATCATGAAGATCGGGTTGGTCTTCGGGAAGTTGTCGTTCATCGCCTCGGCGACCTCGTTGGTCGCCTTGGTCCAGATCTTGATGAGCTCCTGCGTGCGCTCGTCCTTGGTGATCAGACCGCGCTCGTACTGCTTCTGGACCTTCTCGTCCTGCGCCTCGTAGCCCTTGACGATCTCCTTCTTCGCCTCGGGGACGACCACGTCGGAGATGGCCACGGTGACACCGGAACGGGTCGCCCAGTGGAAGCCGGCCGCCTTCAGGTTGTCGAGCGTCGCCGCCACGATGACCTTCGGGTAGCGCTCGGCCAGGTCGTTGACGATCTGGGAGAGCTGCTTCTTGCCGACCTCGTAGTCGACGAACGGGTAGTCCTCGGGCAGCAGCTCGTTGAAGAGCGCACGGCCCAGCGTGGTCCTCAGCGTGAAGCTGTCACCCTGCTGCCACTCCGGCTCGCCCTCCTCGCGGACCGGCGGCACCCAGCCGCGCGGCGGGATGGTGCCCACCGGGAAGCGGATGTCGACCGGCGCCTGGAGCGACAGCTCGCCGGCGTCGAACGCCATGATCGCCTCGGCGACCGAGGCGAAGGCACGGCCCTCGCCCTTGATCTCGCGGCCCTCGGCGTCCGTGGTGAGGAAGTACAGACCGAGGACCATGTCCTGGGTCGGCATCGTCACCGGGCGGCCGTCGGCGGGCTTGAGGATGTTGTTCGAGGACAGCATCAGGATGCGGGCCTCGGCCTGCGCCTCCGCGGACAGCGGCAGGTGCACGGCCATCTGGTCACCGTCGAAGTCCGCGTTGAACGCGGTGCAGACGAGCGGGTGGATCTGGATGGCCTTGCCCTCGACCAGCTGCGGCTCGAAGGCCTGGATGCCGAGGCGGTGCAGCGTGGGCGCACGGTTCAGCAGGACCGGGTGCTCCGCGATGACCTCTTCCAGCACGTCGTACACGACCGTGCGGCCGCGCTCGACCATCCGCTTGGCGCTCTTGATGTTCTGCGCGTGGTTCAGGTCGACCAGGCGCTTCATCACGAACGGCTTGAACAGCTCCAGCGCCATCGCCTTCGGCAGACCGCACTGGTGCAGCTTCAGCTGCGGACCGACGACGATCACGGAACGCGCGGAGTAGTCCACGCGCTTGCCGAGCAGGTTCTGGCGGAAGCGGCCCTGCTTGCCCTTGAGCATGTCGGACAGCGACTTCAGCGGACGGTTGCCGGGGCCCGTCACCGGGCGGCCGCGACGGCCGTTGTCGAAGAGCGCGTCCACGGCCTCCTGGAGCATGCGCTTCTCGTTGTTCACGATGATCTCGGGCGCGCCGAGGTCGAGAAGCCGCTTCAGGCGGTTGTTGCGGTTGATGACGCGGCGGTACAGGTCGTTCAGGTCGGAGGTCGCGAAGCGGCCACCGTCCAGCTGCACCATCGGACGCAGGTCCGGCGGGATGACCGGCACGCAGTCCAGCACCATGCCCTTGGGGCTGTTGGAGGTCTGCAGGAACGCGGAGACGACCTTCAGGCGCTTGAGCGCACGGGTCTTCTTCTGGCCCTTGCCGGTGCGGATGATCTCGCGGAGCTTCTCCGCCTCCTCCTCGAGGTCGAAGGACTCCAGGCGCTTCTGCAGCGCCGCGGCGCCCATCGAGCCGTCGAAGTACGTGCCGAAGCGGTCACGCAGCTCGCGGTAGAGGAGCTCGTCGCCCTCCAGGTCCTGGACCTTGAGGTTCTTGAAGCGGTTCCACACCTCGTCGAGGCGGTCGATCTCGCGCTGGGCGCGGTCGCGGAGCTGCTTCATCTCGCGCTCGGCGCCCTCGCGCACCTTGCGGCGCACGTCGGCCTTGGCGCCCTCGGCCTCCAGCTCGGCCAGGTCGGTCTCGAGCTTCTTGGCGCGGGCCTCCAGGTCGGCGTCGCGGCGCTGCTCGATCTGCTGGCGCTCGACGGAGACGTGGGCCTCCAGCGAGGGCAGGTCGCGCTGACGGCGCTCCTCGTCCACGTACGTGATCATGTACGCGGCGAAGTAGATGACCTTCTCCAGGTCCTTCGGCGCCAGGTCGAGCAGGTAGCCCAGACGCGACGGGACGCCCTTGAAGTACCAGATGTGGGTGACGGGCGCGGCGAGCTCGATGTGGCCCATCCGCTCACGGCGCACCTTGGCGCGCGTGACCTCGACGCCACAGCGCTCGCAGATGATGCCCTTGAAGCGGACGCGCTTGTACTTGCCGCAGTAGCACTCCCAGTCCCGGGTGGGGCCGAAGATCTTCTCGCAGAAGAGCCCGTCCTTTTCCGGCTTGAGGGTGCGGTAGTTGATGGTCTCGGGCTTCTTGACCTCGCCGTGGCTCCACTGACGGATGTCGTCAGCGGTGGCCAGGCCGATCCGGAGCTCGTCGAAGAAGTTGACGTCGAGCACTATGCGTCAATCCCTCTCAGGGTCGTAAGTCTTTGGGTCTGATACGGGGGTCCTGGGGCCGGCCGGAGGCTCAGGGATCTTCATCGCTGAACCTCCGGACCGGACTCCCGTCAGACCTCTTCGACGCTGCTCGGCTCGCGCCGGGACAGGTCGATACCGAGCTCCTCCGCTGCGCGGAAGACGTCCTCGTCGGTGTCGCGCATCTCGATGGACATACCGTCGCTGGACAGCACCTCCACGTTCAGGCAGAGCGACTGCATCTCCTTGATGAGCACCTTGAAGGACTCGGGGATGCCGGGTTCGGGGATGTTCTCGCCCTTGACGATGGCCTCGTAGACCTTCACGCGGCCGGTCACGTCGTCGGACTTGATGGTCAGCAGCTCCTGGAGCGCGTAGGCGGCGCCGTACGCCTCGAGTGCCCACACCTCCATCTCGCCGAACCGCTGGCCACCGAACTGGGCCTTACCACCCAGCGGCTGCTGGGTGATCATCGAGTACGGACCGGTCGAGCGGGCGTGCAGCTTGTCGTCGACCAGGTGGTGCAGCTTCAGGATGTACATGTAGCCGACCGAAATCGGGTCCGGGAACGGCTCACCGCTACGGCCGTCGAACAGCCGCGCCTTGCCGGTCGGGAGCACCATGCGCTCGCCGTCGCGGTTCGGGATGGTGTGCTGGAGCAGACCCGCGAGCTCGTCCTCACGCGCACCGTCGAAGACCGGGGTGGCGACGTTGGTGCCGGGCTCGACCTTGTCGGCGCCGATGGCCTGGAGGCGCTGCGCCCATTCGTCGGCGAGGCCGGAGACGTCCCAGCCGCGGCTGGCGAGCCAGCCGAGGTGGATCTCCAGGACCTGTCCCGGGTTCATTCGGGACGGCACACCGAGCGGGTTGAGGATGATGTCGACCGGGGTGCCGTCCTCCAGGAACGGCATGTCCTCGATCGGCAGGATCTTGGAGATGACACCCTTGTTGCCGTGCCGGCCGGCGAGCTTGTCACCGTCGGTGATCTTGCGCTTCTGCGCCACGTAGACGCGGACCAGCTGGTTCACGCCCGGCGGGAGCTCGTCGCCCTCCTCGCGGTCGAAGACGCGCACGCCGATGACCTTGCCGGTCTCGCCGTGCGGCACCTTCAGCGAGGTGTCACGGACCTCACGGGCCTTCTCACCGAAGATCGCGCGCAGCAGGCGCTCCTCCGGCGTCAGCTCGGTCTCACCCTTGGGCGTGACCTTGCCGACGAGGATGTCACCGGCGATGACCTCGGCGCCGATGCGGATGATGCCGCGCTCGTCGAGGTCGGCGAGGACCTCCTCGGAGACGTTCGGGATGTCCCGGGTGATCTCCTCGGGGCCGAGCTTGGTGTCACGGGCGTCGACCTCGTGCTCCTCGATGTGGATCGAGGAGAGGACGTCGTCCTGCACGAGGCGCTGCGACAGGATGATCGCGTCCTCGTAGTTGTGACCCTCCCACGGCATGAACGCCACGAGCAGGTTCTTGCCGAGGGCCATCTCGCCGTTCTGGGTGGCCGGGCCGTCGGCGAGGACCTGGCCCTCGACGACGCGGTCGCCCTCGTTGACGATGACCTTCTGGTTGACCGAGGTGCCCTGGTTGGAGCGGGCGAACTTGGCCAGGCGGTACGTGATGTACGTGCCGTCGTCGTTGGCGGTGGTGATGTAGTCCGCGGAGACCTCCTGGACCACACCGGCCTTCTCGGCCTTGACCACGTCGCCGGCGTCGACCGCGGAGCGGTACTCCATGCCGGTGCCGACGAGCGGCGCCTCGGACTTAATCAGCGGCACGGCCTGGCGCATCATGTTCGCGCCCATGAGGGCGCGGTTGGCGTCGTCGTGCTCCAGGAAGGGGATCATGGCGGTCGCGACCGACACCATCTGGCGCGGCGAGACGTCCATGTAGTCCACGTCCTCGGGGCCGACGTAGTCGACCTCGCCGCCCTTGCGGCGGACCAGCACGCGGGCCTCGGCGAAGCGCATCTCGTCGGTCAGCGGCGCGTTGGCCTGCGCGATGACGAAGCGGTCCTCCTCGTCGGCGGTCAGGTAGTCGACCTCGTCGGTGACCTGGCCGTCGACGACCTTGCGGTACGGCGTCTCGATGAAGCCGAACGCGTTGACCCGGCCGTAGGAGGCGAGCGAGCCGATCAGACCGATGTTCGGGCCTTCCGGCGTCTCGATCGGGCACATGCGGCCGTAGTGCGACGGGTGGACGTCACGGACCTCGAAGCCGGCCCGCTCACGGGAGAGACCACCCGGGCCGAGGGCGTTCAGACGACGCTTGTGCGTCAGCCCCGACAGCGGGTTGTTCTGGTCCATGAACTGGGACAGCTGGCTGGTGCCGAAGAACTCCTTGATGGAGGCGACGACCGGCCGGATGTTGATCAGGGTCTGCGGCGTGATCGCCTCGACGTCCTGGGTGGTCATGCGCTCGCGCACGACGCGCTCCATACGGGCGAGACCCGTACGGACCTGGTTCTGGATCAGCTCGCCGACGCTGCGGATGCGGCGGTTGCCGAAGTGGTCGATGTCGTCGGTCTCGACGATGATCGAGCGACCCGACTCGCCGACCGTCTCGGTCTCGCCGGCGTGCAGCTTCACCAGGTACTTGATCGTCGCGATGATGTCCTCGACGGTCAGGACGCCCGCGTCCAGCGGGGTGTCCGTACCCAGCTTCTTGTTGACCTTGTAGCGGCCGACCTTGGCGAGGTCGTAGCGCTTGGGGTTGAAGTAGAGGTTCTCCAGCAGCGTCTGCGCGGCCTCGCGCGTGGGGGGCTCGCCCGGACGCAGCTTGCGGTAGATGTCGAGCAGCGCGTCGTCCTGACCCTGGGTGTGGTCCTTCTCCAGGGTGGCGCGCATGGACTCGTACTCGCCGAACTCCTCGAGGATCTGCTCGGTCGTCCACCCGAGCGCCTTGAGCAGGACGGTCACGGACTGCTTGCGCTTGCGGTCGACGCGGACGCCGACCATGTCGCGCTTGTCGATCTCGAACTCCAGCCAGGCACCCCGGGACGGGATGATCTTGGCGGAGAAGATGTCCTTGTCGGAGGTCTTGTCGATGGAGGAGTCGAAGTAGACACCCGGCGAACGGACCAGCTGCGACACCACGACACGCTCGGTGCCGTTGATGACGAAGGTGCCCTTGTTCGTCATGAGCGGGAAGTCGCCCATGAAGACGGTCTGGGACTTGATCTCGCCGGTCTCGTTGTTGGTGAACTCGGCGGTGACGAAGAGCGGGGCCGCGTACGTGAAGTCGCGCTCCTTGCACTCGTCGATCGAGTTCTTCGGCGGCTCGAAGCGGTGGTCGCGGAAGGTCAGCGACATCGACCCGGAGAAGTCCTCGATCGGGGAGATCTCCTCGAAGATCTCCTCCAGACCGGACTTGGTGGGGACGTCCTGACCGTTCTCGAGAGCCTCCTCGACGCGAGCCTTCCACGCGTCGTTGCCGAGGAGCCAGTCGAAGCTCTCGGTCTGGAGCGCGAGAAGGTTCGGAACCTCGAGGGGCTCCTTGATCTTTGCAAAGGAGATGCGCAGCGGGGCGGTGCTGGCGCCGTTGTTCGTATTCGCGGTCGAGGCAGTGCGCGAGGCGGCCAAGAGGGGGTCCTTCCGAGGGCTCGGACTCACTACGCGCGTACCGGCCCCTCCCCCTTCACGGAGGCAGAAGTCCCAGGTCGGAGATCTTCTGGTCGTCCGTGCTCGGGTGAGGGTAGACCCCTGGTGACGGGCAGGGGGCAGCTAACAGGCAGCGCAAAGGGTCAGTGTAGCCACAAGGCACACTGATGTCCAGTCCCCTTTTCCTGAGACCCTCATTGTTCTCAACGCCTGCGGCATGCTGCCCTCAACGCACGTTGATACTGCCCTCTTCGTCGCCGATCCATGCCTCGGATTGGATCCTTGTGGCGACGCGTCCTGAGAATTGCGCGCTGCGTGCGGTTCGTCAAGGCCTCCTCGGCCGAACCCTTGGCCGAACCGAGGTCCCCCGAGACACGACGAAGATCACCTTACCCCCCGCGCACACGGGTGCAAGGCAAGCGCCGCCGCACCGCGGGGTACGCCGAAGGGCGACCACCCGGATGGATGATCGCCCTTCGGTGCGTTCGCGTTACAGCCCTAGGGGGCTGTTTCGCTCTTCGCGAAGGTCTTACTTGACCTCGACGGAGGCGCCGGCGCCCTCGAGGGCCTCCTTGGCCTTGTCGGCGGCCTCCTTGTTGACCTTCTCCAGAACCGGCTTCGGGGTGCCGTCGACCAGGTCCTTGGCCTCCTTCAGGCCGAGGGAGGTCAGCTCGCGCACGACCTTGATGACCTGGATCTTCTTGTCACCGGCGCCGGTGAGGATGACGTCGAACTCGTCCTTCTCCTCGGCGGCCTCGGCGGCGGCGCCACCAGCGGCACCACCGGCGACGACGACCGGGGCGGCCGCGGCGGCGGTGACGTCGAACTTCTCCTCGAAGGCCTTCACGAACTCGGAGAGCTCGATGAGGGTCATCTCCTCGAACTGGGCCAGCAGCTCGTCCTGGGTGAGCTTCGCCATGATGGCGGTCCTTCCACTAAATCGGCAGGTGCCGGATGTACTGGGTAAGGCGGGCGTACGTCGGGCCCGCAACGACCCTCGCCTCAAGCGGCGAGGATCGGAAAGCGAGCCGAATTACTCGGCACCGCCCTGCTCGTCCTGCTTGGCACGGAGCGCGTCCACGGTGCGGACGAGCTTCGACGGCAGCGCCTGGAAGACGGAGGCAGCCTGGGACTGCTTCGCCTTGAAGGCACCGGCCAGCTTGGAGAGCAGAACCTCGCGGGACTCGAGGTCCGCAAGCTTCTTGATCTCGTCGGCGGACAGCACCTTGCCGTCAAGGACACCGCCCTTGATGACGAGATTCGGGTTGTCCTTGGCGAAGTCACGCAGACCCTTCGCCGACTCCACCGGGTCACCGGTGATGAAGGCGACAGCCGTCGGACCATTGAACTGGTCGTCCAGCGTCGTGATCCCGGCCTCGTTGGCCGCAATCTTGGTCAGCGTGTTCTTCACCACGGCGTACTGGGCGTTCTCACCGAGCGACCGGCGCAGCTGCTTGAGCTGTGCCACGGTGAGACCGCGGTACTCGGTCAGCACGGCGGCGTTGGAGCTGCGGAACTTGTCCGTCAGCTCGGCAACCGCGGCAGCCTTGTCGGGCCTCGCCATAGAGCCTCGGCCTCCTTCCGGGTGATTCGGACCGCGCGGACCCGAAGGAGGACTGGGGAAAACGAAACGCCCCGGCGCAGGCGCACGGGGCGTAGCTACCACCGGACACGCGCATGCGCGCGGCACACGGCTTCCGGGAGCTTCTCCACTGTCACCTGCGCGGGTCGTCCGCAGTTCAGCGGATCCTTCGGCCACCGCACCCTCATGCGAGCGCACGGCAACGACCAGCGGTCTTTGGCTTCTGTAGGAGAGTACGTGAACGGATCGCCGCAGGGCAAATCCGCCCCTGCGGCGGCTCAGCCGGCCGACGCGCCGGCCATCAGGTCCTCCAGGGTGGCGACGTCCTCGGCGGGCGGGGCGGCGACCTCCACCGGCTTGTTGACGTCGAGGAAGGTGAACGTCATGTCGAGCGGGCCCTTGTCGGCGTCCCCGCGCATGCGGAACCGCTCGGTGTGGTCCTCGCCGTCCACCCGCATGTCCATGGCGAGCTTGTCGACGCCCGGCTTCTCGTACTGCTCGATGCTCTTCTCGCGCCGTTCGCGGGTCTCCTTGGCCTCGTCCTTCGAGGAGGTCCGCAGATCGTCCAGGGTGAGGGTGCCCGAGTAGCGGGTGGTCTCGACGCCGTCGACCTTCTCCTCGCCGACCTTCTTCACGTCCTTGGCGCCGGTGAGGAAGGTGGACTCGGTCGCCGGGTTCCGGTCGGCCCGGGAGACCGTCCCGAGCTGGTTCAGCTCCTTGTCGGCGCCCATGGCGGCGAGGTCGAACTTGAGCCAGCTCTTGCCGCCCATCTCCTGGGCGGCGGCACCGCCGCTCATGTACATGACCTTGTCGACCAGCCGGATCTCGACGGTGCCGTCGGTGCCCTGGTCGAACGCCTTCATCTTCATGCTCATGGCGACCTCGGGCTTGACCCGCATCGACGCCTCGGCCTCGATCCGGCCCTGCTCGGGGACGCTGCCGTTCAGCCGGTACCGGAGGGACGTGATGTCCTCCGTGTTCTTCGCCGCCTTGGCGACGGCCGCCGCCGGCGTCATCTCGGGCGACTCCTCGCCCTTGCCGCACCCGGCGGCACCGGCGGCCAGCAGCAGCGCGGCGAGACCCGCGCCGGCCGCCCGGTGCGCGGGACGGCTTACGAAGTTCTTCTCTGATTCCCCCCCATGGGACACATGGTTGATCCACAGCAAGTTGATGATCGTATCCGCGTCGCCCCGGACGGACCGTCGATTTGTTCGGCTCGCTCGGCGCCGGCCGTCCGCGCCCCGCCCCCCGGGTCCGCCCCCGGCAAAGGGAACGGGCCCCGCACCTCGGAAGGTGCGGGGCCCGTGAACCGGTTGGGCGAGCCTCAGGCTCAGACCGCCGCCGGGTCCTCCTCAACGAGGAGGTTGCGGGTGCGGTTCGGGTCGACCGGGATGCCGGGGCCCATCGTGGTGGTGATGGCGGCCTTCTTGATGTAGCGGCCCTTGGCGGCGGACGGCTTCAGACGGAGGATCTCCTCCAGGGCCGCGCCGTAGTTCTCCACCAGCTTGGTGTCGTCGAAGGACACCTTGCCGATGATGAAGTGCAGGTTCGCGTGCTTGTCGACACGGAACTCGATCTTGCCGCCCTTGATGTCGGTGACGGCCTTGGTGACGTCCGGGGTCACGGTGCCGGTCTTCGGGTTCGGCATCAGGCCACGGGGACCGAGCACGCGGCCGAGGCGGCCGACCTTGCCCATGAGGTCCGGGGTGGCGACGACGGCGTCGAAGTCCAGACGGCCCTTCGCCACCTCGTCGATCAGCTCGTCGGCGCCGACGATGTCGGCGCCCGCGGCACGCGCGGCCTCGGCACGGTCGCCGGTCGCGAAGACCAGGACCCGGGCGGTCTTACCGGTGCCGTGCGGGAGGTTCACGGTGCCACGGACCATCTGGTCGGCCTTGCGCGGGTCGACGCCCAGACGGAAGGCGACCTCGACGGTGCCGTCGAACTTGGTCGTGGAGGTCTCCTTGGCGAGACGGACGGCCTCGAGGGGAGCGTAGAGCTTCTCCCGGTCGATCTTGGCGTCCGCAGCGCGGAGAGACTTGCTGCGCTTGCTCACTACTGCTCCTGTGGATTCTTAGGAGTTGTGGTCCGGGCCGAGCAGGCCCCGCCACCTCTGCTGCTGAAGGTTGGGGTCAGCCCTCGACCGTGACGCCCATGGAACGGGCGGTGCCGGCGATGATCTTCTCGGCGGCGTCCAGGTCGTTGGCGTTGAGGTCGGGCATCTTGGTCTGGGCGATCTCGCGGACCTGGTCGCGGGTGATCTTGGCGACCTTGGTCTTGTGCGGCTCGCCGGAGCCCTTCTCCACGCCCGCGGCCTTGAGGATCATCTTGGCGGCCGGCGGCGTCTTGGTGATGAAGGTGAAGGAGCGGTCCTCGTAGACCGTGATCTCCACCGGGATGACCCAACCGCGCTGCGACTCGGTCGCGGCGTTGTAGGCCTTGCAGAACTCCATGATGTTGACGCCGTGCTGACCCAGCGCGGGGCCGACCGGCGGGGCCGGGTTCGCGGCACCGGCCTGGATCTGGAGCTTGATGAGCCCCGTGACCTTCTTCTTCTTGGGAGGCATGGCTCTCCGGGTCCTTTCATTCGGGTCCTGCCTGCGTACGGGGGACAGCCCGGACGCAGGCATACCGCACAACGATAACGGGTATGGATGCGCGGCTGAAAACCGAGCAGGTCAGGCAGTTGCCGAGGCAACCACCTGACCTGCTCGGAGGCTGGGGGTCCAGGACGAACCGGCGGAGGGCTAGTTCTTCTGGATCTGGTCGAAGGACAGCTCGACCGGGGTCTCCCGGCCGAAGATCTCGACGAGGCCCTTGACCTTCTTCGAGTCGGCGTTGATCTCGTTGATGGTGGCCTGGAGCGTGGCGAACGGGCCGTCGGTGACGGTGACCGAGTCGCCGACCTCGAAGTCCAGCACCTGGACCTCGACCTTGCGCTGCGGAACGGGCTTGCCCTCGGCCTCGGCGGCCTCGCGGGCGGCCTTCTCCTCGGCCTCGGGGGCGAGCATCTTGACGATCTCGTCCAGGGTCAGCGGGTACGGGTCGTAGGCGTTGCCCACGAAGCCGGTCACGCCGGGCGTGTTGCGGACGACACCCCAGGACTCGTTCGTCAGGTCCATGCGGACCAGGACGTAGCCCGGGAGCTTGTTCTGCTTGATGTTCTTCCGCTCGCCGTTCTTGATCTGGACGATCTCTTCCTCGGGCACCTCGGCCTGGTAGATGAAGTCCTCGACGTTCAGCGAGACGGCGCGCTGCTCCAGGTTGGCCTTCACGCGCTTCTCGTAGCCGGCGTAGGTGTGGATGACGTACCACTCGCCGGGCAGGCCGCGCAGCTCCTGGCGGAGCTTCTCGACCGGGTCGAGCTCGGGCTCGGACGCGGCCTCGGGCTCCGCCTCCTCGGCCTCGCCCTCCTCGCCGGTGTCGCCCTCGCCGCCGTCCTCGGCCTCCGCCCCGGCGGCCTCGTCCGCGTCGACGTCAACAGCCTCGACCTCGGCGGAGGTCTCGGTGTCCTCGTTGTCCGCGCCCTCGACGGTGCCGAGCTCGTCCTCGACGGACTCGACCGGCTCGATGGCGTCGTTCACGTTCGGGTCAGACACGGTGGCTGCTTCTTCCTGGATACATGGGGGTGGAACACGCGAAACGGGCGCCGGGTATCACGGCGCCCTTCGCAGGTGGCTCAGCCGAAGACGTACTTGGCGGCGTTGCTGAGTCCATAGTCAATCACGGTCACCAGAGCGATCATGACGGCGACGAAAATGATCACCACGGTGGTGTACGACGTCAGCTGGTTGCGCGTGGGCCAGACGACCTTGCGGAGCTCCGCGACGATCTGGCGGTAGAAGAGCGCGAGGCGCTTCAGCGGGCCCTTCTTGGCTCGCTTGCCGCCCTTGCGGGTCTTCTTCTGAGAGTCCGGCGCCTCGTCCTGGGCATCAGGCATGTCGATGGAGCCCACGGCGTCCGTCACTCGTCCTCACCTGATTCCGGGTCGTGGCCGTGCCGCGCCCGGTCTGAGCCGCACGGCGTTGCATTGCTGTACGTACATGCGCACACATCCTGGCGAAGGTGTGTGTAGCAGGGCCGGAGGGACTTGAACCCCCAACCGCTGGTTTTGGAGACCAGTGCTCTACCAATTGAGCTACGACCCTTTGTGTGCCCCCCAACGTACCGCATCCCCCCGGATGCCTGGCGTGCATCGATCGGGCGCGGACTGCTGAAGGCCAACGAGGTGAGAGTGTACGTGGTCTGCGGCCGGTCGTCGAACGGAACAGACACGTGATTCGTCCCGCGGGGGATCGTTGGCCGAAGATCGACCCGGCCGCGGGCCGGTTCCGGACCGGTGTCCGGGAGTTTGCCCGGTCTGCACCCGGGGTGTTCAGTGGGTGAAACCCGTGTGCCGGGGTGGTTTCCGGTCTGGAACGATGGCCCCATGAGCGCTGCAACCCCTCCCTCCGAGCGCCGGGTCTCCGCCCGAGTCGGCGCGATCTCCGAGTCCGCCACCCTGGCCGTGGACGCCAAGGCCAAGGCCCTCAAGGCCGCCGGGCGTCCGGTGATCGGCTTCGGCGCCGGTGAGCCCGACTTCCCGACGCCGGACTACATCGTCGAGGCGGCCGTCGAGGCCTGCAAGAACCCGAAGTACCACCGCTACACCCCGGCCGGCGGCCTGCCCGAGCTGAAGGCCGCGATCGTCGCGAAGACGCTGCGCGACTCCGGCTACGAGGTCGACGCCTCCCAGGTGCTCGTCACCAACGGCGGCAAGCAGGCCATCTACGAGGCCTTCGCCGCGATCCTCGACCCGGGTGACGAGGTCATCGTCCCGGCGCCGTACTGGACGACGTACCCGGAGTCGATCCGGCTGGCCGGCGGTGTGCCGGTCGAGGTGGTCGCCGACGAGACGACCGGCTACCGGGTCTCGGTCGAGCAGCTGGAGGCGGCGCGCACGGAGAGGACGAAGGTCGTCCTGTTCGTCTCCCCCTCCAACCCGACCGGCGCGGTCTACAGCGAGGCCGACGCCGAGGCGATCGGCCGCTGGGCCGTCGAGCACGGGCTGTGGGTGCTGACCGACGAGATCTACGAGCACCTCGTCTACGGCGACGCCCGGTTCACGTCCCTGCCGGCGCTCGTGCCCGAGCTGCGGGACAAGTGCATCGTGGTCAACGGCGTGGCCAAGACGTACGCGATGACCGGCTGGCGGGTCGGGTGGGTCATCGGCCCGAAGGACGTGGTGAAGGCCGCGACCAACCTCCAGTCGCACGCCACGTCGAACGTGTCCAACGTGGCGCAGGCGGCGGCGCTCGCGGCGGTCTCCGGGGGCCTGGAGGCGGTCGCGCGGATGCGCGAGGCGTTCGACCGGCGGCGCAGGACCATCGTGCGGATGCTCAACGAGATCGACGGCGTGGTGTGCCCGGAGCCGGAGGGCGCGTTCTACGCCTACCCCTCGGTGAAGGGGCTGCTCGGCAAGGAGATCCGCGGCAAGCGGCCGCGGGACACGGTCGAGCTGGCCGCGCTGATCCTGGAGGAGGCCGAGGTCGCGGTGGTGCCCGGCGAGGCGTTCGGTACGCCGGGGTACCTGCGGCTGTCGTACGCGCTGGGTGACGAGGACCTGGCCGAGGGCGTCTCGCGGATCCAGAAGCTGCTGGCGGAGGCGCGGGACTGACCCGTCCGGAGGCCTCGGGACCCCCGCCTCTCCACGTCCGCGTGTCGAGGGGTGGGGGTCCTCGTGTGTTCGTGTGTTCGTGCGAGCAGAGCCACATGCGGGGAAAGCCCTACCGGGGCGGCGGGGGCGTGCGGCAGGATCCTCGGATGGAGCACGTACGTGATCTCTCTGAACTGCCGAAGGCCCATCTGCACCTGCACTTCACCGGCTCGATGCGGCCGGCCACCCTCCTGGAACTGGCCGACAAGTACGGAGTACGGCTGCCGGAGGCGCTGACCGAGGCGCTGACCGGCGGGGAGCCGCCGCGGCTGCGGGCGACCGACGAGCGGGGCTGGTTCCGCTTCCAGCGGTTGTACGACGCGGCGCGCTCGTGCCTGCGGGAGCCGGAGGACATCCGGCGGCTGGTGCGGGAGGCCGCGGAGGAGGACGTGCGGGACGGGTCGGGGTGGCTGGAGATCCAGGTGGACCCGACGTCGTACGCGCCGCGCCTGGGCGGGCTGATTCCGACGATGGAGATCATCCTGGACGCGGTGGAGTCGGCGACGCGGGAGACCGGGCTCGGGATGCGGGTGCTGGTCGCCGCGAACCGGATGAGGCACCCGCTGGACGCGCGGACGCTGGCGCGGCTGGCGGTGCGGTACGCGGACCGGGGGGTGATCGGGTTCGGGCTGTCGAACGACGAACGGCGGGGCATGGCGCGGGACTTCGATCGGGCGTTCGCGATCGCGCGGGACGGAGGGCTGCTGTCGGCGCCGCACGGGGGTGAGCTGGCCGGTGTCGCCTCGGTGCGGGACTGCCTGGACGACCTGGGGGCCGACCGGATCGGGCACGGGGTGCGGGCGGCGGAGGATCCGCGGCTGCTGAAGCGGCTGGCGGACCGGGAGGTGACGTGCGAGGTGTGCCCGGCGTCGAACGTGGCGCTGGGGGTGTACGAGAGGTTCGAGGACGTGCCGTTGCGGACGCTGTTCGAGGCGGGGGTGCCGGTGGCGCTCGGCGCGGACGATCCGTTGCTGTTCGGGTCGCGGCTGGCCGCCCAGTACGAGATCGCGCGGCGGTACCACGGGTTCGGCGATGCGGAGCTCGCCGAGCTGGCCCGGCAGTCGGTGCGGGGGTCGGCGGCGCCGAAGGACGTGAAGGAGGAGCTGCTGGCCGGGATCGACGGGTGGCTGGCGGGGACGGGGCCCGACCGCGGGTAGGACGGGGCCGTTCGGCGGTGGTGCGGGGCCTGCGGCGCCCGTACGGCTCCGGTGGGGTCGGAGTGCCCGCGGCGGCCTGTGCGGGTTCGGCGTGGGCGTGGCGTACCGACCGCTTTCCGGGTGGTGCGGCTAGAGGCTGACGCCGACCGTCACCGGCTCGTTGACCAAGGTGATCCCGAAGGCGTCGCGGACGCCGGCGACGACCTCGCGGGCCAGGGCGAGCAGGTCCTCCGTGGTCGCCCCGCCCCGGTTGGTGAGGGCGAGGGTGTGCTTGGTGGAGATGCGGGCGGGGCCCGTGCCGTACCCCTTGGTGAAGCCCGCCTTGTCGATCAGCCAGGCCGCGGAGGTCTTCGTGCGGCCCTCGCCGGCGGGGTAGGCGGGCGGCTCCGCGCCGTCGCCGAGGCGGTCGCGGACGCGGGCGCGGAAGGCGGTGAACTCGGCGTCCGTGAGGATCGGGTTGGTGAAGAACGAGCCGGCCGACCAGGTGTCGTGGTCCTCCGGGTCCAGGACCATGCCCTTGCCGGCGCGCAGTTTCAGGACCGTGTCGCGGGCGGAGGCGAGCGGTACGCGGTCGCCCGGCGCGACACCGAGGGCGCGGGCCGTCTCGGCGTACTTCAGGGGGCCCGACAGGCCGTCCGCGTCCTCCAGCTCGAAGCGGACGCGCAGCACGACGTACCGCTCCGGGTCGGCCTTGAAGCGGCTGTGGCGGTAGGAGAAGGCGCACTCGGCGTTGGTGAGGACGACCGTCTCGCGGGCCCGGCGGTCGTACGCGGTCACCTCGGTGATCGTGGCGGAGACCTCCTGGCCGTACGCCCCGACGTTCTGGATGGGGGTCGCGCCCGCCGAGCCGGGGATGCCGGCGAGGCACTCGATGCCGGCGAGGCCGGCCTCGACCGTGCGGGCGACGGCGTCGGTCCACACCTCGCCGGCGGCCAGTTCCAGCGCCGTGCCGTCGAGCGTGAGGCCGCGCGTGGCGATGTGCAGGGCGGTTCCGTCGAAGCCCTTGTCGCCGATGACGAGGTTCGAGCCGCCGCCGATGAGCAGCAGCGGGGTGCCGGTGTCGTCGGCCTCGCGGACGGCCGCGATCACCTCGTCGTCCGTCGTCGCGGTGACCAGCCGGGTCGCGGGGCCGCCCAGCCGGAAGGTGGTCAGCGGGGCGAGCGGGGCGTCGTGGAGTTCCTGCACGCGCCCAAGACTACGAGACGGCGCCGGCAGCCCGGTGCCACGGGAGCCGCCCCGGCCGGTCGGCCGGGGCGGCCCGCCGCACGCGCGCGTGGCTCACGTCAGACGCCGCCGCGCCTCCGTCCAGCTCGGCGGGAGGTCGTCAGCGGCGGCCGTCCAGGTGGCGAACCTGGCGTCCCGCATCTGCGCGGCCAGTTTCCGGGAGGCGGGGGCGTGGGGGTCCGAGCGCGCGAAGTCCTTGAGGGCCCCGGGCGATTCCCAGGCGGACAGCGTCCAGAAGGTCCGTTTGAGGGGTTCCGCCTTCAGGGACGCCCCGTACGCGCCGGGGGCGCGGCCCACCTGCCGCCATACCCCCGGGGTGCGGACCAGGAACAGGAGCGCTCCCAGGAGGGTGCGGGTCTCGAAGCGGGAGGCGAAGACGTGGACCTCGGCGGACGGTGACGGGGGGTTCGGTGCGGTCCAGGGCAGGGTGGGCATGGGCGGGTCCTTTCGGTCGTTTCGGTCCGCGGCTGTGTGCCTCTGCCGCGGGTTCGCGTCGCGCGTTCGCGTCGTGGTGGGCCCGCGGCGCGGTTCAGCGGGCGGCCGGTTCGGCGGGGAGCGGCACCGGGGCGGGCGCCCGTTCCGCGGTGGCCGCGGCCGGTGGCGTGCCGCGCCCGCGGGCCGGGATCAGCAGGGCCGCGAGCCCGGCCAGCGCGACCGCGCCGGATCCCACCGCCACCGCGGGCCGCAGGCCGTCGACGAAGGTCTGCGGGGTCTCGTAGCCGCCCCGCGCCGAGAAGATCGACGCCATGACGGCGACGCCGAGCGCGCCGCCCACCTCGCGCAGCGCGTTGTTGGCGCCGGAGGCGATGCCCTGTTCCTCCGGCGTGACCCCGGCCATCACCAGGGCGGAGGCCGGGGCGAAGAACAGGGCCATGCCGACCCCGCCGGCGATCAGGCCGGGCAGCTGGACGGCGTAGGAGGCGCCGGCCGTGATCACGGAGGCGAGCCAGCCGAGACCGGCCGCCTGGAGGAAGAGGCCGGCCGCGACGACCGGGCGTCCGCCGACGCGGTCGGCGAGGAGGCCGGCGATCGGCGCGACCAGCATCGGCATGCCGGTCCAGGGCAGCATCCTCAGGCCCGCCTCGGTGGGCGAATAGCCGAGCACTCCCTGCATGTACTGGCTGAGCAGGAAGATCGAGCCGAACATCCCCAGGAACATCAGCAGACTTGCCGCGTTGATGCCCGAGAACGCGCGGGAGCGGAACAGCCGCATCGGGAGCATGGGCGCGCGGGCACGGGTGCCGTGGAGGACGAAGGCGGCCAGGAGCGCGGCCCCGGCGAACAGGCTCGTCAGCACCGGCGTCCCGGCCCAGCCGTCGACGGGCCCGCGGATCAGGCCGTACACGATCCCGAGGAGGCCGCCGCTGGCCAGCAGGGTGCCGGGGACGTCGAGCGGGGCGCCGGTGCCGTGCGACTCCGCGAGGCGGAACCGGGCGAGCGGCAGCAGCGCCAGTCCCAGCGGGACGTTCAGCCAGAAAATCCACTGCCAGGAGACGTACTCGGTGAGGCTGCCGCCGACCAGCGGTCCGGACGCCACCGCGAGCCCGTTGACGGCTCCCCAGATCCCGTACGCCGTTCCGCGCCGGTCGGCGGGCACGGCGGCCGTCAGCAGGGTCAGGGTCAGCGGCATCATGACGGCCGCGCCGGCCCCCTGCACCGCGCGGGCGGCGATGAGGGAGTCGATGCCGGGTGCCATGGCCGCGGCCGCGGAGGCGGCGGTGAACACGGTGACGCCGGCGAGGAAGAGCCGGCGGCGGCCGAAGCGGTCGCCGAGGGCCGCGCCGGTCATCAGCAGGACCGCGAAGGTGAGCGTGTAGGCGCTCACGGTCCATTCCAGGTCGTGCAGCGCCCCGCCGAGGTCCTCGCGGATGGCGGGCAGGGCGGTGGTGACGACGAGGTTGTCGAGGGCCGCCATGAAACCGGCGACGCTGGTGATGACGAGGGCCCAGACGGCTCCCCCGCGCTGTGTGCTCTGCTGTGACATCGCTCCCCCAGAGGATGCTCACGAATATTGGTTAGTAATTGATGACTAACTTTCGGTGGCACATCGGCGCCCGCCCTTCCCCAGGGGGCACCGGCCCGTCCGCCTCAGGCGCCCGCCCCGGCATCGGAGCCGCCCGGGGCGCCGGGCTCCGGTCGCGCACCGGTGTGGAGGCCTTCCCAGACCCGGTGATCCGGGGGGAAGCCCATGGCGGCCAGGGCGTTGATGAGCATGCCGAACGCCATGAAGACCGTCGTCTCCCCGACGTCGGCGCCGAGCGGCAGGTGCACGGTGTCCCAGAGGTCCATCCAGCCCCGCCGCACCATGTCGCCGAATTCGTGGTCGCCCGCCGCCTCGGCGGCCGCGACCGCGACGTAGATCTGCAACTGCATCTGGAGCTTCTCGGGCTGCTCCTTGATCAGCTGCGTGTACGCCTCCGCCATGGCGTGCCGGGCCTCTTCGCCGTGCAGCCCTTCGGCCGCCTCCTCGAAATGCCGGCGGGTGTCCCGCAGGCAGCGTTCCGCCGCCGCCAGGAAGATCGCCTTCTTGCCGGGGAAGAGCCGGAAGAGGTACGGCTGGGAGACGCCCACGCGCTTGGCGATCGCCTCGGTGGACGTGCCGTGGTACCCGCACCGCGCGAACTCGTCGATCGCCGCGCGGACGACGCTCTCGCGCCGCTCCTGTGCGCTCATCCTGACCATGCAAGAAAGTTAGTACTCAATCACTAACTGCGTCAAGGACGCGCCGTCCCGGCAAGGCGCGGGAGGCGCCCGCTTCCGCGAGCGCCTCCCGCCCTCCCGCCGGCCTCAGGCCAGCCGCACGACCGCCCGGGCCATCCCGAGCACCTTCTGCCCGGCGCTGGTCGCCGTCAGGTCGACGCGGACGGTGTTGTCGTCGAGCTTGGCCGCGACCTTGCCGCCGACCTCGATGACGGCGCCCCGGTCGTCGTCGGGGACGACGACGGGCTTGGTGAAGCGGACGCCGTACTCGACGACGGCGCCGGGGTCGCCGGCCCAGTCGGTGACCACGCGGATCGCCTCGGCCATGGTGAACATGCCGTGGGCGATGACGTCCGGCAGGCCGACCTCCTTGGCGAACCTCTCGTTCCAGTGGATCGGGTTGAAGTCGCCGGAGGCGCCCGCGTACCGCACGAGGGTGGCGCGGGTCACCGGGAAGGTCCGGGCGGGCAGTTCGGTGCCGACCTCGACGTCGGCGTACGAAATCTTCGCCGTCATGGGGTGTTCACGCCTCCTCTGCCGCGCGGGCGACCAGCTTCGTCCAGGCGGTCACGACGTGCTCGCCCACCTCGTCGTGGACCTCGCCGCGGATGTCCAGGATGTCGTTGCCGGCCATGGACTTGACCGCCTCGATGGTCGAGGTGACCGTCAGCCGGTCACCGGCGCGCACCGGGCGGCGGTAGGCGAACCTCTGGTCGCCGTGGACCACCCGGGTGTAGTCCAGACCGAGCTGCGGGTCCTGGACCACCTGCCCGGCCGCCTTGAACGTGATGGCGAACACGAAGGTCGGCGGGGCGATCACATCGGGGTGACCGAGCGCCTTAGCGGCCTCCGTGTCCGTGTACGCCGGGTTGGCGTCCCCGACCGCCTCGGCGAACTCACGGATCTTCTCCCGGCCCACCTCGTAGGGCTCGGTGGGCGGATAGGTCCGCCCCACGAAGGACTGGTCGAGCGCCATGGACTCGGCACCTCCTGCTGTCTGGTGTGGTTGACCGGATCCGGCCGGCGTCCGGCCGGCCGGGAAGGCGGAAGGGGGCCGGGCGACGACCGAAACGACGCGAGGCCGCCCCCGGAGTGCGGGGACGGCCTCGTGTACGAGCCTGTTTTATCGCGTTTCGCGGTGCGCGGTGTGCGCGTTGCAACGCGGGCAGTGCTTCTTCATCTCAAGACGATCCGGGTTGTTACGCCGGTTCTTCTTGGTGATGTAGTTCCGCTCCTTGCACTCCACGCAGGCCAGCGTGATCTTCGGGCGGACGTCGGTGGCAGCCACGTGAGTGCTCCTTGACGAACGGGTGGACTGATTTAACGCAAGAAGAGTAGCCGATCGAAGGACCGACCCCGCAATCGGCTACTAAGAGTAGCGGTGACCGGACTTGAACCGGTGACACAGCGATTATGAGCCGCTTGCTCTACCGACTGAGCTACACCGCTTTGATGCGATCCGGCCCCCGCCTCGCGACGGGAACCTTCCGCACCAGAGCCCCAAAACGGAATCGAACCGTTGACCTTCTCCTTACCATGGAGACGCTCTGCCGACTGAGCTATTGGGGCGAGCGATGAAGACATTACACGGTCAGCCGCCTTACTCCCAAATCCGTTCCCCGGCTCCGGCCCGCGGCCCGTTCCCGGGTCCGTACGCGGCGGCCGGACCGCCGGGCGGGCCCGCCCGCTCCGGCGCCCCTCGTCCCGGTCCCGGCGGCTCCCGTCCGTACGGCGGACCACACCGGTACGACTATTCCGCTCCTGCGGCTCCCGGCGTGGTCGCCGCCCTAGGCTCGACTCACTCTCCGTGATCTTGCACCTCCCTGCGCAACCCGAGCCCGAGGAGCGCGATGCCCGACAGCCAGCCGCAGCAGCCGCCCCACTCGTCGTCCTCCTCGGGACCCGCCGCGCACGGCTCGCTCCTGCTGTCCGGGGCCCGGCTCACCGACGGCCGGGCCGTGGACGTACGGCTGTGCGGCGAGCGCATCGAGGCGGTCGGCACCGCGGGGAGCCTGACGGTGGGCACCGCGCCCGGCTCCGGCACGCGCGTGGACCTCACCGGGTACCTGCTCCTGCCCGCCCCCGCCGACCCCCACGTCCACGGCGACACCGCGCTGACCGCCGACGCCGGCGGCCCGGTCCCGTACGACGCCGAGGACGTCCAGCGCCGCGTCACGCAGGCGGCCCTGCTCCAGCTCGGGCACGGCGCGACCGCGCTGCGGGCCCACGTGCGCGTGGACGACGTCCAGGGGCTCGGCGCCCTGGCCGCCGTGCTCCGGGCGCGGCGCGCGCTGCGCGGGCTGGCGGGGCTGACGACGGTGGCGATGCCGCGGGTGCTGACCGGTGCGGCCGGGGCCAACGGGCTGGCGATGCTGCGGGACGCGGTGAGGGCGGGCGCCTGCGCGGTGGGCGGCTGTCCGGACCTGGACCCGGATCCGACCGGTTACATGGAGACGGTCCTGGGGATCGCCTCCGAGTACGGCTGCCCCGTCGACCTGCACACGGACGCCGCCGATCCGGCACGGCTGGCCCGGCTCGCGGCGATGGCGGGCGGACTGCGCCCCGGGGTGACCCTCGGCCCGTGCGGGGGCCTGGGCCGGCTGCCCGCCGAGGTGGCCTCGCGGACCGCCGACCAGCTGGCGGCGGCCGGTGTGGCGGTGGTGTGCCTGCCCCAGGGCGGCTGCGGCGGCGTCGACCGCCGCGACGGCACGGCTCCGGTGCGGCTGCTGCGGGCGGCCGGCGTCCGGGTCGCCGCGGGCAGCGGTGCCCTGCGGGACGTGAGCAACCCGGTGGGGCGCGGCGACCCCTTGGAGGCGGCCTACCTGCTGGCCTCGCGTCACGGACTGCGCCCCGAGGACGCGTACGACGCCGTGAGCGCCTCGGCGCGGACGGTGCTCGGCCTGCCCGAGGTGCGGGTGGAGGCGGGCTTCCCGGCCGAGCTGCTGGCGGTGCGCGGGGAGCGGTTGGCGGGGGCGCTGTCCCTGGCGTACAGCCGGGTCGTGGTGCACCGGGGGCGGGTGGTGGCGCGCACGAGCGCGGTACGGGAGTACGGCGACTCGACGACCGCGCCGGGGCTGCCCCGGCAGGGGCGGGGGGAGCTGTCGTGACGGGACACGGCGGGACACGGCGGGGCGCGCGTTCGCGCCGGGGCGGGCCGCCGGTGTCGCCTGGGGCGGGCGGGGCTCGAGTGCCCGGTCCGGCCGGGTGCGGGGCCGTCGGAGGCCGCGCGGGCCCGGCCGGCCGGGCCGGCGCGGTCCGCCGGGCTCCGGGCCGTCGGAGGCCGTGCGGCGGAGGCGGCCGTCGGGGCGTACGGTCGAAGACATGCGCATTGTCATCGCTGGTGGTCATGGTCGGATCGCGCTGCGGCTGGAGCGGCTGCTCGCCGCGCGCGGGTACGAGGTCGCGGGCCTCATCCGCAAGCCGGAGCAGGCCGGTGATCTACGCCAGGCCGGTGCCGAACCGGTCGTGCTGGACCTGGAGTCGGCCTCGGTCGAGGAGGTCGCGGAACGGCTGCGGGGCGCCGACGCGGCGGTCTTCGCCGCGGGCGCGGGCCCGGGCAGCGGGGCGGCCCGCAAGGAGACGGTGGACAAGGCCGCGGCGATCCTCTTCGCCGACGCGGCGGTCCGGGCGGGCGTACGGCGCTTCCTGGTCGTGTCGTCCATGGGCGCGGACCCGGCTCACGAGGGCGACGAGGTCTTCGACGTGTACCTGCGCGCCAAGGGCGAGGCGGACGCGTACGTGCGGGGCCTGGAGGCCCTGGACTGGACGATCCTGCGCCCCGGTCAGCTGACGGACGACGCCGGTACCGGCCTGGTCCGCCTGGAGGCGCACACCGGCCGCGGTCCGGTTCCGCGCGACGACGTGGCCGCCGTCCTGGCCGAGTTGGTGGACACCCCGGCGACGGCGGGCCTGACGCTGGAACTGGTCGGCGGGTCGGCGCCGGTGTCGGTGGCGGTGAAGTCGGTGGCGGGGAACTGAGGGCGGCGGGCCCGGTCGCGCCGTGCCGTCCCGCCGGGTCCGCCTCCCCCTGGGCGGGGCCGGGGTCAGAACAGGGGCATCTGGCCGGGGAAGTCGGGGAGGACGTACCCGTCCAGTGACGGCTGCACGGCTCCGAGTTGTGCCGGCCGGCGCGATCCCGGACAGGACGTCAGCTCACCGCTCTCCCGCGCGCCGGGCGGATCGTGACGCGCGTACCGCCCGGCGACGACGGCGATCTCTCGGCGGCACTCGGGACAGGCCCTGCGGCGGGAGGACGTGGAGGACATGGGGCCAGTGTGCCGCAGCCGGAAGGACCTGACGCGGGGTCCGGGCCGCGGTCCCGCACCGGCGCCTGACCTCACCCGGGCAGTCGCGGCGCCGAAGCGTGGGCCGTGCCGCACGGGCCGCATGCCGCGCGTTCCGGGTCCTGCGGGTCCTGCCTCCGGTGGTCACCCGGGCAAGGCCGGTGGCCGCGCCGTGGGTGAAGTGAACGGGGTGGCATGCGGGGTGCCGTCAGGGCGGAGAGCGGTGAAGGCGGCCGTGGGGAGCCGGCGAGGAACGCCCGTGTGCCGGCTGGAGGCCCGACGATCACCCGGCTCACCTCCTCTTCACGCCCTCGTTCCAGATCAGCTTGGCGATGTTCGGCCTCACGGCTGTGGTGATGACGCCCATGGCCGTGCGGATGTACCGCTCCTCCTCCAGCTCGCGCAGCATGCTCGCGGCGAGGTCCACACGGGCGGTGAAGACGCCGTCAGCGCTGGTCTCGGCGGTGTGGTAGTCCGTGACGGCGAAGTGCTCGAAGAGACCCGAGGGTCTGACGAGAGTCCAGTCGAGCTCCGTCCGGCGGATCACGGCCTCCATGCGTCGCATGTCCTCGTGGAGGGTGCGGCCGAGACGTCGGTTCACCAACGGGTCGAGCACATGGTTGAAGAAGTGCGCGCCGGTGGGCCGCCAGTTCGGGTCAGCGATGCTGGAGCTGACGGCGAGCAGTCGCTTGATGCCGTAGCGGGCCATGGCCCCGGTGATGACGGTGGCGCTCGCCGAGTACGTGGTGATGGTCTCTTTGCTGAAGCGTGCGCCCAGCGCAGAGAGCACGGCGTCCGTCCCGCCGATTGCGGCGTCGACGGCCGCCGGGTCGGTGGCGTCGGCGACGGCCACGGTGAGGCCCGGTCGCGCGGGAAGGGAACCGGGGCGGCGGGTCACGGCGACCACCTCGTGGCCGGCCGCGAGAGCCTGATCGGTGAGGTGACGGCCAGTCGGTCCGTTGGCGCCGAAGACTGCGATACGCATGATGTCGGGACACCCCTTCGAGTGGTGTGCGGAACGCCTTCGACCCTGCCGATCACGAGGTACAGGTTCAATGTCGATGAATAACGCCGCCCCTGCCCCCGTCCGCACCCGAGGCCGCCCCCGCGGCAATCCGCCGACCCGCGAGTCGCTCGTCTCGGCGGCCCGCACGCTGTTCCTGGAGCGCGGCTACCGGCGCACCACCCTGCGTGCGGTGGCCAGGGCCGCCGGAGTCGACCCGGCGCTCATCGCGTACCACTTCGGCTCGAAGAAGGGCCTGTTCGCGGACGTCATGCAGTTCCAGTGCGCCCATGCGCTGGCGATGGACGACGTCCTCGTCGGCGACCCGGTCACCCTCCCCCACCGCCTGATCGACGCGGTGACGGGCCTGTGGGAGGACGCCGACTTCCTTCGGCTCACCCACCAGGGCGACGAGGCCGCCGAGGTGATCCGCGAATACCTGGAACACGAGCTGACAGCCCGGCTTGCTGAATTTCTCGGCGGTCGGGATGCGACCGCCCGCGCCACGGCCGTGGTGACGATCCTCGGCGGCCTCATCTACACCCGCTACCTCAACCCCCTCCCCACCCCCGCCGCCCTCACACCGGCCGAAATCCGCCAGATCCTCGTCCCAGCGTTGCGCGCGGCGCTGGCCCCAAGGCCGTACTGAACGCCCTGCCGGCCCCAAGACCGTGCTGAACGCCCTGTCGAGCTGCACGAGGGCTCTCCGCCGCGGGGCGTACCGCCCGCCGCCTCCGAGGTGGCGTCACCGCTCCCCCGGCGTGCGACCCCTGGTGCGTCGGGATCTGCCTCTGGTTCTTCTTCCGGTGTCGACCCCGGGGAGGTGGCACGCGGGGCCGGGCACTCGGTGGCCGTGCTCCTGCGGGTCCACGCGAGGGTTCCGGCGCAGGCCCAGGACCGAGCGAACCGTCAGATCGGGGCCGGCCTGCGGGAATTGCACGGAGATGGCGCGTCCCCCGGGGGACGCCTGGGGGACACACGCTGATCAGGGCCGGGCCGCACCTGGGACCAGGTGGGACAAGCCTCGCTTTTCGACCATCACTCGAATCGACGTGTTCGCATACGAAGAGACCCCCTCCGCTCTGCGTTTCCGCAGTTCGGAGGGGGTCTTCCCCAGTGTGGCGGCGCTAGGATTCGAACCTAGGAAGGCTGAGCCGGCAGATTTACAGTCCTCGCGACAAATACGCCTTCACCTGCATCTTTCGCCTCTCAGCGCTTCACTACCCCACAAGGGGCCCACGGGCCATAACACGCCGTGCCGATGGCGCCAGGACTGCTTCGGCGGCGGGCGTCGGTCGGTAGGCCACGCTCACCTCGATTCATCTCCGAGATGCAGTTGCAGTCTGACGAGATATCAAATAACCTCTGCGAGACGGCGGTTGAGGTTGGCGAGAGTTGGATCAAAGGGCCGGGGGGTCGGGTAGTGCTGTATGAACGTGAGTGCAGAGTGCGGGACAGCTACGCTGCGGAGCTCACCCGGCACCGTCCAGGTGAGCGGCTCATCGCCCGGGAGAACAGTTTCGACGGCACGGCCGTACGCGCGGATATGCGCACGATCGATCGAAGCAATGTCACTCGCCTGTGGGAGTTCAAGATCAGTGCGAGTTACGAGGCGCTTGGGCAGATCCTGGTGTACTTGGCCATGGCGCGCCGGGCCGAGGAAGCCGCCGGCAATGATTGTTTGATCCGCGGCGTCATCGCAGCGTTCGATTTTCAGCCTGAAGTCGCCTACACCGTTGAGAGGTTGAACCTTTCGATCGAGCTAGTCACCTTGCCGCCCGCTCTTGCTCACGCAGGCGACATCCCGACCTTTTCAAAAACCGCACCGATCCCCCTGATTCCCCGCCAGTCAGGACTGATCACCCCGACGGTCGCCACACCCAACCAGCAGGAGACTCCGTGAGCGCGCCATTCATCACCCAACAGAAACTGATCGATACCGAGGAAATCTCCGAGGACGAAAGATACGGGGGGCTACGCATCCTGCGTGTGAGCTCTGACGCTGAGGCACGAGATAACTTCGATCAGCATCGTTACCGTTTCCAGCACGAGGGGGAGAAGCGGCACGCCATCCGCGGCACGCTGTGTCTGAAAGGTGCGGCGGGGGGATACCGCATCTGCGTCACGCTCCATCCTAGCCTGCGGCAGTTTACGGACCTCGTGCGGTACAACCCTTCCGATCCGCCCCGCACTGTCGACTACGAGGCCATGGGCATGAGGGCCGCTCACGTCAAGACGCAGAGCGACTTCAAGGGCGCGAAGGCCAACAATCGTAGCGACTTCTGTCGCTACATCCTGGAAGCCGTCCGCGGTGAGCGGATTGCATACCTTCCTACCGTCACCGGGTGGCAGTCGGTTGAGGCGTTTGAGGAGGACCCCCAGCCCATATTCGTCGCGTTTGATGAAGCGAACCCGGCGGCCATGTACGGCGAACTCTACCTGCCCAAGCGGCCCATCATGCAGGCCGATGGACAGACTCAGACCGCCGCCCTGTTCGAAGCAGCGCAGAATCGTCTCGTTCTCCAGGGCGGCGCGCTTGACACCTTCTTCGTGACTCTTGAGGTCGAACTCAAGGTTGACGTCGATGCGGCGGCCCAGAGTTTTGCAGATCGTAATGGCCGTGGCACGAAGAAGAACACCAACTTGGTGGCGACCTTCGATACGTCTTCCGCCCTGGCTAAGCTGCGAAACCAGGCGGTCAAGGGCACCATCTTCGAGGGCCGCGTCGCCGATGGCCGCAGCACGGGAGCCACGCTAACCGCTGTGCAGAATATCGTCGACGCATCAACGCTCGAGCAGATGCTGCTCAACGTTATCTCTCACGGCAACCGCAAGCGCGAACACATTAAGCACCATCATATCGAGGCGGTATTGCCGTACTGCCGCGAGTTCCTTCAAACGCTGGAGGATCAATTCGGCAACGCCTGGAATGACACCAAGCAGGCCGACACCTACCGGCGCCTCTACGTCCATGGATGGGCATTCGCCCTCAAGGCACTGGCATTGGCTTACAACCAGGTGCGGCGCGATAAACTCGGGCCGATCATGGAAGCAATGCAGAAGGAAACTGCAACCGGGGACGACACGACTGAGCAGTTGGTGAAGAGGTTTACCGGGATCATCGCGGAACAGTCGGCGCCCGCTCCAACGGTTTCCTTTGACGAGTTCAAGCGGCGTCTGGCTGCTATTGACTGGCGGCGTGATCGGCGGCAGTGGATTCGGATCACCGGTTTCCTGCAGGACAAAAACGGCACCAAGAAGACGGTGAAACTGAAGAGCACTGGGGAAACCGTCGTCGCCGCGGCAGCCTCGAATACTCCGGCGCACATCGCCCAGGTCGAAAACAAGATTCTTTCCGACACCTGGACCGAACTCACTCGCGATGAATCCGAGCCCATCAACTAGGCACCCACGCCTAGTAGGCCTATCGCGGTGGCGACCCTGAAGATTGTCGTGGCAGCGATGTCACCGTGGGTTCGCCCCACCACCTCCGTGGTGAGGTTAGTGAGAACGGCCCCTTTACCAGGCAATCTGGTTGGGGCCGTTCCTCATGCTGTCTCCCGTGAGTGCCCAAGTTTCCCCATGGTTTCCCGTTCACTGGAGCACGGCAGGTTTTATCGCGCTGAAAGTACGAAGTTTTGCGACCAGTTGGTTTCCTGCGCATCCATACCGCGTAACCTGCGCAATCGCCCCGCGCGTGCGCGATGCCCTAGGTTGGCCGGAGATTGGCCACAGCGGGCTTCACAGGGCCCGTGGTGCCGTTACTTCCGCTCTGCGGTGTCTGCCACGAGTCGGCTTGTGAACCCGGCGTCGCGCAGGCGCTCATATGCTGCGGCCACGTCCTCAGGTACGCGCTGCTCGATCATGAATCCCTGTTGTGGGTAGATCATAAGTCGCTGCTGCGCGCCGACCAACATGTCGATGACCAGGCGTGCGTCTCCGATTGAGTCGACGTAGTCAGCCAGGGGGATGGGGGTGGAGGCGCTGACCCACTCGACTTCGGGCCACAGTTTGCGTGCGGTCGCGTAGGCCCGTCGTTCCTCGTACGGCTTGCTGATCAGGAGGACGGACGACACGGCGACCCCGTGCTTTTCGAGCAGTGCGCGAGAGAAGCGGATGTTCTCTCCTGTGTTCCGGGCCCGCGGTTCAACGAGGATGGCGTCAGCCGGCACCCTCAGTTGCATCGCCCGCTCGCGGTAGTGCTCGGCCTCACCACGCGGCATGCGGTCGCGTGTGGTGCGGCTGGTCGCCCCGGTGAAGACGATCAGCGGCATCATGCCCCGGTGGTAGAGATCGGCGGTTGTGTCCGCGACTCCCAGGTCATGACTGCCGAGTCCGATCGCGACAGAGCATGGGCGCAGCTCATGGCCCATCTGCTGGAAGTCCCAGAGCCGTTGAGCGTCGGCCCATGCCTGTGCTGAGATCACTTGCTCTCGCCCTCCGCTTTCGCTGAGTCGGGGACCTTGAAGTCGTACGTCCACGCGAAGCGCGTCGCCGCGTGAACGCCGATGGCGAACTCCACCACGGTGCCATCGGCCGTGTATGTCGTCCGGTGCAGTTCCACCACCCATTCGCCGGGCGCGAGCTGGAGGAGCTGGACTTCGTCCGCCGTGGGGATGCGCGCGAACAGCGTCTCCTGCATGTGGTCGATCTCGTACCCGGCGTCGTACAAGACACGGAAGCCACCGCCCCTGCCGGCAGGTCCCGGCGTCGGGTCGACGATGCGCGTCCCTTCCACGTGCTCGGGACGGTAGTAGCTGGTCAACGTGTGCGTCGGCTGTGAGCCTTCCTTGACCACGCGCGCACGTGCGTAGACCTCTGTGCCCTCCGGAAGACCGTGCGCCTGGGCGACCACGGCCGGCGCCGGGACACGGCTGACGGTCTGGGTCTGCTCGTTCCGCTTGTACGTGCGTCCGGACGCCACGCGGTCCGCGATGAACGCCACCTCATCGCCGTCCCGCCACTTGGCCTTGTCGTACCGCGCGATGCCGAGCCGCTTGAGCGGGGTCCGCTCACGGACGACTGTGCCGTGTCCGCGCGACGACGTGACCAGCCCTTCGGCCTCCAACGCCTTGTAGGCCGCATGGACCGTGGACTTCGAGCCTTCACCCGCTTCCACCAGGTCCCTGATCTGCGGCAACTGGGCACCGGGCGCGTACTCGCCGTTCCTGATCTGTTCGGCCAGTCGGTCCGCAAGCTCCCGCCACTTGGGCGCCATGCAGCACTCCTCTCGACATCGACCAGTGAAACACAGTCCCAGGACTGTTGACAGTCCTGGGACTGTGCGCCATGGTCTTATCGAGCGGCCCGCAGTCCTAGGACAGCGAGCCCGGGGCATCCCTATTGGGCTGCTCCTATGCCGCCCAGAGAGCTCCGTGAAACGGGCTCAAAGGAAGCGCAAGCCCCTTGAGAACTTCACACAGGGAACTGCCGGTAACCCGTGGTCCGCCTGCCCGAAGGGGTCGGAAACAAGGTGGAGAAGACCGGCGTGCCCCGTATGGCAACCCGATCGGTTCGAGTCCGGTCCGGGGCACTTCGGCCGCTGCTCAGTGGCCGCGCCGCGTATGACACGCGGCTCTCCAAACAACGGCGCGCACCCCCGGAGGGGCGACTCCGGGGGTGCGGTTCGGGCCGTTCCACCTGTGAGAGGAACACGACCCAATGGAGCACATCGTCACTGTTCAGGACGCTGTTACCGCGTTCGCCGACTTCATGGAGCCGACGGGCGCGGAGCTGGACGCGATCGAGCGGGAGATGCCCGTCATCCTGGCGGACGTCGACCTGCTGGACGCACACATCGTCACCTTGGACCGCACGCCGACCGAGCTGGACAACCGGCGCATCCGCCGGGCCCGCCGCCGGGCGCTGACCGCGCGGGTCGCGCTGCTCAACCAGGGCGGCGCGGGCGCGCCGGTGGTGGCGTGATGGCCCGGGAGTTCACCGCGCAGATGTCCATGTACCGCGGCCGGTGGCGCCTGTACGTGGTGCTGCTGAACACCGTCGAGCGGTGGCCCGAGTACGGCTTTGACCGGGCGCTGCCGGTGCCAACTCTCACCGAGCGCGTGAACGCGCTCAGCGTCCTCGGCTTCGAGCCGATGCCGGGCGCCGCATGGCAGTGGACGGAGGACCGCCGCGACCCCGACGACCCGGCGTCGCCGGTGGTGCTGATCGCTGCGATCCGGGTGCGTTCACGGACGGGGGTGGCCGCGTGAACGGTGTTCAGATCCGTTCAGCGGAGCGGGCGCTCTCGGTCGGCACGTGGCTGATCGTGGCGGGCGCGATGCTGTACTCGATCCTGACCGTGACCCCGCTCGCGGCCGAGCACACGCCGAATGAGTGGGACTGGACGGCGCCGATCCTCCCCCTCGTGGTCGACGCGGCCGTGGTCATCGTGGTCCGCCTGGATGCGGTGCTGGCCCGGTTGGGCGGGCACGGGGGCCGCTGGCCGGTGGTGCTGCGCTGGATGACCGGCGGCATGACCTTGGCCCTGAACGTCGCCGACTCCGCCCTGAAAGGTGACCTGGTGGGTGTGGCCGTGCACGCGGTCGCGCCGCTGCTGCTGATCGTCACGGCGGAGACCGGGCTTGCCTACCGGCGGGCCATCACCGCCGCCGTCACCGCACTGGAGGAGCGGCAGCAGGCGGAGCGGGAGGCCCGGCGCCAGGCCGCCCGGGAGGAGCGCGAGCGGGCCGAGCGGTTGGCGCGCGAGGAGCGCGAGCACGCCGCGATGCTGGCACGTGAACAGCGTGAGCACGAAGCCCGCCTGGCCCGTGAGCAAGCCGAGCGGGAGGAACGCGCCCGCCGCGAGGAGGTCGAGCGAGAGGCCGCTCGGGAGCGGGCCGAGCAGGCGGAGCGTGAACGCCGTGAGCGCGAGCGTGAGGAAGCCGAGCGGCGCGAGCGTGAGGAAGCCGAGCGGCGCGAGCGTGAGCGGCGGGAGCGCGTGGAGCGTGAGCGCCGTGAACGGGCCGAGCGTGAGGCGCGGGCCGAGCGTGAACGCGCCGCGCTGCTGGCCGCCGGCCCGGCCGCCGAGAAGTTCCCCGAGGACCGGGCGCACGCGACCGTGCGGGCCGCGTTCGAGGCCGGGTTGCCGGTGCGGGCTGCCGCGGAGCTCTGCGGCTGGTCGGTGGGGTGGGTGTCCGCCCGCTACGCCGAACACCGCGAGCCGGCCGCGAGCGGTGGTGCTGAGCTGGCCGTCGCGAGCCGGTAATGGCCGCGATACCGGTCTACCGGTGGCGGCTCGCCCCTGACGGCCTGGCCACCCGCCGGCAACTGCGCGCCCTGGGCCTGCGGCCCGGCGGGCAGGACGTGGCCGCGCAGATCGAGCGTGCCCGCCGACGGCGGGGCCCCCTGGTGGCCTACCTCTGCTCGATCGAGCAGGCCAAGCCGGTCCGGCCGATGAGCCCGGCGAAGTGGGCGGCGCTGGCCAAGGCCAACGCCGCCCGCCGCACCTGCCAGCGGAATGCCGGATACGTCATCCCGCCCTCCCTCGGCATGTGCACCCCGTGTGCCTTCCCCGACGAACAGCGCGCCGCCTGACCCTCTTCGACTTCCTGGGAGCTCTGCTGTGTCCAGTCGTATCTGTGCCCGCGGCGCCAAGAAGACCGCCGGGGTCCACACCGTCCGTATCCCCCGCCAGAGGGGCCGCCGCGGGGCCGAACCGTTCATCGTCGTCGTGCCCGAGCGTCCCTCCCTGACCCGCGAAGCGCTCACCGTGGTCGGTAGGTGGCTGTGGCGCTCGCGCCGCGCGCTCGCCCCGACTGGCCTCGCCGTCCTGACGCTGATCGTGGCCGGCCTGCTGCACGTCATCGCGTGGTGGTCCGGCCTGCTGCTCGCCCCGACCGCCGCCGGCCCGCTGGTCTGGCTGCTGATCATGCAGCGCCGCCACCCCGCCACCGGCTCCGTCCTCACCTGGCGCATCGGCCTGGCCGCGCTCACCTCGTCGTCGCTCACCTGGCTCGCTGTCGCGGCCGGGTTCGGGCCGCTCGCCGGAGCGCTGGAGCTGTGGTGGCTGCTCACCCTGATCACCGCACAGTCCGCCTGGCTCATCGTCCGCCGCACCCACTGACCCGAGGAGATTCGGTCTGATGGCAACCCCGACGCGTAACAGCGGCACGAACGGCGCCGCCAACAAGGGCAACAAGTTCGCCAACGCCGGCGCCGCCGCGGGCGGTTTCGTCGGCGCCCTGGGCGGCTCGTTCGTGCCCCCGGTCAACGTCACCGTGAACAACAACCGGAACGGCGCCGCCCGCTCGGGCGGTGGCCGCTCGCACGCCGAGTCCCTGCTGCCGGCCCCGGAATTCACCTCACCGGCGCAGGTGCGCAACTACTGCAACACCCTGCGGGCCGCCGCCGTGACCCTGTCCATCGAGGTGGCCATGGGCGCCGAAATCCTCAAGGGCGTCCTCGCCGCGGTACCCGACCCCGACGGGCGGGCGTTCGGCTCCCGGGTGCGGGCGGCGAAGGTGGCGCGCAAGATGCAGCGGTCCGCGGACGCGCTACGGGACGCCGCGAAGAACGCCTCCGCCTGCTACGCGGTGTTCCAGCAGGAGTACGAGGAGGAGATCAACCGGGTGCGCCACCGTGCCCGCAAGCCGCAGCAGCCGGTCATGAACTGGGCCCAGCAGTAGAAGGGAGGTCGACCATGGCACGCAAGTGGACCGATCAGGACGGCCGGGCGTACCCGCTCGCCCTCCCCACCGACATGAACACCGGTTCGAGCGGTTCCGTCCGTGGCTACCTGCTGAACCGGGCCAAGCCGCACCTTCCCCCGTGGCTCGCCGTCGGCGGCGGCGGACTCGCGGGGGCGCTGGGGAACTGGCGCTGGTCCGACAGTTCCGCGGCCGGCGTCGGGCTCACCCTCGCGTCGGTGGCGCTGACCGGCGTCACCTGGTGGGCGGGCAAGTCGACCAGCTCTCAGCGGCGCCTGCACTCAGCCATCACGGTGGCCGCCGGGTCGGCGTGGGTGACCGCCGCGTGCCTGGCCGGCCCCACCGCCGGACCACTCGATGACCTGTATCTGATGGGCGGGCCGGCGCTGGCCCTGTCGTGGAACGTGCGGATGGTCCTGCGCCACAACGACGCCCCCGGCGAAAGCTCGGACAAGGGCCTGCTGGAGAAGGTCGGTCTGGCGCGGGCGCAGATCGGGGCGGCGAAGGTGGAGCCGAACCGGGTCACCGCACCGGTCGCGCTCGCCGCAGGAGAGCAGACCAACGACGACATGGCCAAGGCACTGGGCAACATCGCCTCTGCCCTGGACCTGCCGACCTCCGCCGTCCGCTACACCCCCGACCCCGACTCCAACCGGCGCGGGGACCTGGTCATCGTCCCCGAGGACATGCTGGCCGAGACGGTGGAGTACGACGGCCCCTCCAACCTCGGGGGTTCGATCGCCGAACCTTTGGTCATCGGCCGCTACGACGATGGCGCGCCGCTGGTCATGTGGCTGCCCGGCGACCCGGACGCGGGCCGCAACTCCACCCATGCTCTCATCGCCGGCGGCACCGGCTCCGGCAAGGGCGACACCGCCCTGAACCTGCTCACCGAGATCCTGTCCCGCCGGGACGTGATCGTCTGGTTCTCCGACCCCAAGGCCTTCCAGGACTTCGCCCCGCTGCGGCCTGGCCTGGACTGGGCTGCGGAGGGCGGCACGCAGACGGAAGTCATGGTCGCCGCCGTCCAGGAGGTCATCCCCGCCCGCACCCGCTGGCTCGGCGCCCACGGCTACCGCCAATGGGTGCCCGCCGCTGCAGAGCCGCAGAACAGCCCGGACCACACCTGCCGCACCGACGGCACGGCGTGCGGCTGCCCCGGCATTCCGTTCCTGGTCACCTGGTTCGAGGAAGCCGCCAACACCCTCCGCGCGCTGGGCGACGACGCATTCACCGGCATCGCCCAGGAAGCCCGCTCCGCGGGAATCTCGCTGATCGTCTCGCTGCAGCGCCCCTCGTACGACCAGATGTCGACCTCCACCCGCGCGTCCCTTCCATCCGTGATCGCGCTCGGCTGCGACCCACGCGATGAGGGGTTCTGCCTGCCGGATGAAGTGCTGGCCGCGGGCGCCCACCCCGGCGCCTGGGGTAACCGGCGCCCCGGCTACTGCTACGTCGTCTCCCCGGGCATCCCGGAGGACCGCTACCCGTCCCCGGGACGCACCCGCCGCTTCACCCACCGCGCCATGCCGGTGATGGAGCTGCTGGCCACCTGGGCGCAGCGCAACGGCGCCACCGCGGACCCAATCACCGCCGGGGCCGCTGTGGGCGTCGCCGGCACCGCCTACACCGGCCGCACGGCTGCCGACGGACCGGCGGCGCTGCGGGCCGTCCGCGAGGAGGACGACATGGACCACGGCGGGCTGCTGGTCGACCCCGAGGACGCCGGCATCGACCCCGAGGCGGACCTGCCCGGGGCCGAGGAGGGCGACGACGCCCCAATCTTCGGACAGGGGACCGGCCGTAAACCGTCCCCGGAGGAGGCACGGGAGTTGTTCGCCACCGCGCTGGAGGAGTTCGAGCAGAACGGGCAGATGATCGTAGGCCCAAAGGACTTCACCGACTGGTGCGACCGCCACAACCTGGGCCGCTCCTGGGTGTCCAAGCGGCTCAAGGAGGCAGCGCAGGAGGGCCGTCTGCAAGCGACGAACACCACCGGCCGGTGGCGCATCGTCCCCGCCCTCACGGCCGCCTGACACCCGTCACACGTGACGGGCCCATCACATCTAAACCCCTAGGCAGACGCGGGTGTGACGCGCCATCACAGCGGCCCGTCACACCCGCCCATCACACCCACCCGCACGGGCCCACGCCACACGCCGACGCGGGCCCGCCGCACACCCGAGGGAGCCCACCATGACCCACCACGACCCACCGGGGATCATCGCCCCGCACATCCCCGCCGACGCCTACCGCCGCGCCGAAACCACCGGCGCACCCGTCGTCATCGTCGTCCACCACACCGACCCCACCGGCCGCCCGCTGCGGCACTACCTGTTCCCCATCACCGTCGCCGGCGCCGGCGTCATCGGCGTCTTCGGACTCGTCGCCGCGTTCCTCGCGCTGCTCGACTTCGCCGCCCACACCGCCGTCGCCATCGGCGCTGCCGCCGGACCCATCAGCGTCAGCGGCATCGGCCTCCGACTCGCCCGCGGCAAGCATTGACGGAGCGGGCCGCCCTCGAAGGTTCAGGCGGTCGCCGGCGGAAGCGGGAAGCCCGCGAAGCCGTCAGCGGTCTGCGTCACCAGTGCGATGCCCTCTGCCTCCAGCAGCGACCGCAGGTCCGCGGTGGGCTCTTCCGGCAACAACACCGCCAAGCGCAACCCGTCCGGCACGTCGATGTGGCGCCGGTAGTCGAGCAACTGGCCAATGGCCATCCGCACATACTCGCGGGTAGCCTTGCCCTTGGCCTCGTACAGCACGTTATCCGTCGCGTCGTACGGGTCTGTGAGAAAGGCGCCGCGCTCGCCCGTCACGCGGATCTGGAAGCGGTGCACGACGTGCCCGTGCGCGGCCAAGTGCTTTTCGAACGCCGTGACTAGCCTGCCTTCGCGCCGCAGGAGGGTCCGCGCCCCGCCGGTTATGTTTGCCGTGGTGGAGTCTGTGCCGTGCTGCTCGGTGGGCACCGCCGTCGCTGACGTGCCGGCGGTGTCGTCCACGGCCGGCGGCACCGGGAGTGCCTCCGTCGTGGACGCGGTCTGCATCACGTCCTGATCGGTCAACGCCAGGGTGACCCCCGGCGCCGGCCGCAAGCGGAAGACGTACAGGCGGCGTCCGGGCTTGCCATCGACCTGCGTCCACCGCTCCTCGTACGGCTGCACGGGGTCGACAACGACCTGTCCGATATACCGCTGCCGCACCGTGGCGGTGTCGCCTACGGTGCCGTCGGCGACGAATAGGTGCACATCCCGTTCGGCCTGTACGTGGTTCAGCAGCGACCGATTGCGGTCAGTGAACGTCTTTCATCCTGAATAGTCGCAGGTCAGCAGGGTGTGGACGGCTTGGACGATCGTTCCGATGCGGCGTGTGGAGCATCTGGCCCTGCGCAGGATCTGCCAGGTCTTGAGGTGGGCGAAGGCTCGTTCTCCGGGGGCCCGGAGTCGGGCGTGGTCGCGGTTGAACTGCTGGTAGTGCTCGGGTTGTTCGCTGTGGTGGTAGTAGGGGGTGCGGAAGGTGGCGCCGGCGCCCTGGTAGGCGCGGTCGGCGAGGACGAGGATCTGCCGGGTGAGGCAGGCTTGGACGATGCCGTGGGCGCGGGCCGCAGTGAGGTCGTGGGTGCGACCTGGAGTCGCGCGGGAGAACCAGAGCGGGGTGCCGTCCGGCCGTGCGATGACCTGGACGTTCATGCCGTGCTTGCGGTGTTTCTGGGAGTAGTACGGCTGGTCCGCGGCGACGCGGTCGATGGGGATCAACGTGCCGTCGACGATGACGAAGTCTCCCTCGCCCAGGCCGACGAGGGCCTCATGCAGGCCGGGCGCCCAGGCGGCCAGAACCTCGAGGGTCTCGTCCACGTACCGCCAGGCGGTCGCTTCGGACACGCCGAACCCGGCTCCGACCCGGGCGAAGGTCTCGTTCTTGCGCAGGTGGGCCAGCGTCAGAAGGGCCTGCTTGAAGCAGCTCAACCGTCGCCAGGGCGAACGCAGTTCACGCCTTCGGGCGTAGATGAGCCACGAGACGTGCTCGACCAGCTCGTGCGGGACGTCAAGCATGGAAGAATACGGAACCAACGAAGCCCCCCGGCGTCGGCGTGATGAGTGAGATCACCACACCAACGACGAGGGGCTTCGCCACGTCACCACCCCACCTGGCCAGGTCGTTCTACTCCTCAAGCGCCAGGATGAAAGACGTTCAGTGAGTTCCTGGTCCGCGGGAGGCTGGCCGGCCCCGGTGTACAGGTACAGGACGCCGTATGCGTCGTCGTCGGCGCGGCCGTCGAAGGTGTAGTCGTGCTCCTTGCCGGCCGCCGGGTCAGAGAAAACGAAGATGTTCTTCGTCTGGTTGGCCGGCACAATGCCGCCGCCGTATGGCGAACCACCGTACGCCGCGGCGAGGTCCGCGCGCGTGGTGAGAGATCCCTGAGCAAGGTCAAGACTCGACATGCCGCGAAATCTAGCGGCCACCACTGACAATCCTCGATCTTGCCCGCCAATCCGCGGGCGAGCAGGAGCGACCCGCTCACGCCAATGAAACCGGGCCGCTCCTATCCACCTGTCCCAAACAGACCTGTGGAGGTCACCCAGCATGACCCAACCCACCGCCCTGCCGCGAGCCTTACCGGCGGGAGTCCCCGTCGCGAACGGGATGCGGTTCTACCTGACCACCCACAAACGGCACTGGGTCAAGCTCACCGACGTGCCGCTGTTCCTGAAGTCCGAGCACTTCGCCGCCGCGGCCAAGCTGTACCCGGCACGCGGCCGGTACGCGGTCGATTCCGGCGGTTTCTCGGAGCTCCAGCGTCACGGCCGCTGGACGCGTAGCCCGCGCCAGTACGTGGACGACCTGCGGCGCATCTGGGAGCACGTCGGCCCCTACGACTGGGCCGCCGGTCAGGACTGGATGTGTGAGGACCTCATCATCCACGGCGGCGCGGCGGGCCCCCTCACGTTCGTCGGGACCAAGTTGAGCGTGCCGGAGCACCAGCGGCGCACCGTGCACAACTTCCTGGACCTGCGCTCCCTCGCCCCGACCTTGCGAATCATCCCGACCCTTCAGGGCCGGACCGTGGAGGAGTACCACGCGTGCGCGGACCTGTACGAAAGCTACGGCGTCGACCTGCGTCAAGAGCCGACCGTCGGGCTGGGCTCCGTGTGCCGCCTGCAGTCGACCAAGCAAGGGGCGGCGATCGTCACCGCGATGGCCGCCCGCGGCTACCGACTGCACGGCTTCGGCTTCAAGATCCTCGGTCTGGAACGCGTCGGGCACCTGCTCGCCTCCGCGGACTCCGCGGCCTGGAGCTACCACGCCCGCAAGCGGCCCCCGTTGCCCGGCCACCGGCACAAGAACTGCGCCAACTGCATCGACTACGCCCTCAACTGGCGTACCCGCGTCCTGGCTGCCATCCCCACCTACCACCAGATGCTGCTCACCGATCGGAGCGCGGCATGAGCGAAACGCCCTACCCCCTGCACACTGCGCTGAGCCTCGCAGCGTCCGGCGTCCCGGTGCTGCCCCTGCGCCGGGGCAAGGTGCCTTTCGGCAACTGCACGGCGTGCGCGGACAACGCGTGCGGCGGCCGGCCGAACATGAAAACCCCGGGCCCGTGCCGCTGCCCCGGCGTCTGCCACGCCTGGGCCGCCGCCACCACCGACCCGGCCGTCCTCGTCTCGCCCCCGTGGGCCGCAGTGTGGCGGCGGGCGGTGTGCGTCGGCTACCACCCCGGCGGCGCCGGCCTGACCGTGGTCGACCTGGACGACGCGGACGCCATCGCCTGGGCCCGCACCTCCCTGCCCGCCACGCGGACCGTGCCGACGACGCGCGGTGAGCACTGGATCTACCGGGGCACCATGATGTCCCGCAACGCAGTCCGCCCCGGCGTAGACATCAAGTCGACCATGGCCTACACCCGCTACCTCGGGCCCGGTACCGGTGTGATGGCCGACCTGCCCGACGCCGTGCGCGCGCTGGCCGTCAAGGAGCCCTCCCCGGTCCGGCCGGCGGCCGTCGCCGTGTCCACGAGGGCCGGGGGCGGGGAGTGCCGGCACCGCACGCCCTCCTATCTGGAACGTGGCATCGCCATGGCGGAGCAGCGCATCACCGAAGCGTCCAGCGCGGTCCACGCGACCGTGTACCGGACGTTCCTCGCGGTGCTGTCCACGCACGGCCGGTGCGGATGCCTCACCGACACCCACGTCGCACGGCTGTTCACCGCCGCGCAGGCCAAGGGCGAGACGGCCCGGCACTGCACGGACGCGTGGACCAACGCCCGCACCACGTTGGGACTGTGACCATGTCCGACGACGAGAAGACCCCCGCCCGCGAGATCATCACCGACTACGCGCAGAGGCACTTTCGGTATTTCCGCACCGCTGACGGGACCGTGTACGCGCAGCGCAACGGCCACCCCGTGGCCCGCCCTATCCGCTCTCAGGGCACGACGGGAAGCCACCGGCAGGAACTCATGGTCGGACTGTTCAGGGACGGCATCGGCGTCTTCAACGGCACCGCGATGAAGGAAGCCCTCGACCTGATCGAAGCTCTCGCGCTGACCGAGGACGTACAGCCCGTCCACATCCGCGTTGCTCCCGGGTTCGACGGGGCCACCTGGCTGGACCTCGGGCGGGCCGACGGGCAGTCCGTGCGCATCCACCCCACCGGATGGGACATCCGCACACCGGACCCGCAGGAAGTCTGCTGGCGTCGCACCCAGCTCACGGGGGAGCTGCCCTTGCCGGTGAAGGACACCGACGGCAAGGGCATCGACCTGCTGATGCGGCTGTGCAACTTCGCCACCGCGGAGACCGAGTGCCTGGCCATCGCGTGGCTCATCGGCTGCCTGGGTCCGGACGTGCCCGTGCCTGCCCCGTTCCTCACCGGCCCGCAGGGCGCGGGCAAGTCCACCGGTGGGCGGATGCTCGTGCGGATCATCGAGGGCATGAGCGGCGACCTGCGCCGCGCCCCGAAGGATGAGGAGAACCTGATCACGGCGGTGGCCGCCGGTTGGGTCACCGCCCTGGACAACCTCTCCCACATGTCCCCGGAACTGTCGGATGCGATGTGCTGCATCGTCACGGGGGCAGAGAACGTCAAGCGCGCTCTATTCACCGACGGGGACGTCTTCCGCGTCGGCTACCGCCGCCCCCTGCTCCTGACCGGAATCGACGTCGGCGTCATCCGGCCCGACCTCGCCGAACGGCTGCTGCCGCTCCGGCTGGAACGTCCCCGGGTCCGGCGCACCGAGGCGGAACTGTGGTCCGACTTCGCCCAGGTGCTGCCCGTCATCCTCGGCTCGCTCCTGGACCTCACCGTGCAGGTGCGGGCGGCTGAGGCGGACATCCCGACCGACCTGCGCATGGCCGACTTCGCGCACCTGTGCGCGCAGCTCGACGCGGCCACCGGTCTGGGAGCTCTCGCCGCCTACCGGGCCAACCTGGACGACCTCAACGACGACGTCATCGAGGGCGACCTGCTGGCGCAGACCGTGCTCAAGCACGCCGCCGGCATCGAGCCGGGCACCGAGCAGCGGATGACGTCTGCCGAATGGCTGCACTGCCTCACGGACCTCTACACGGGCGAGGACTTCCGTCCCCTGCCCAAAGGGTGGCCGACCACCGGCAAGGTGCTCTCAGACCGCCTCAAGCGTCTACAGCCCACCCTCGCGGCCCGAGGAGTCCTCATCGACTGGGGACGCACGAAGACGTCCCGCTATATCGAGATCGCGCGGCCGGCCGCCGCGCCGCCCTCGCCGGAGCAGGAAGCGGCCTTCTGACCGCCATGCACCACGACCGCACGCGCAAGCAAGAGGAGCACCCGGCCACGCGTGCTCCTCTTGCTGTTCGGCGGCGGAGCCGCCCTGCAATGGACGCGCCGCGAAGCGGCTCCTTCTTCACGCTCTGAGCCGCGCACCACAACAGACACCACCCCTTTGTCCGAAGTAGAGAGACCCTGCGTCACCTGCGTCACCCGCACCCCGAAAACGGCCGGTGACCTGCCGAAAGACGGGTGACGCAGACAGCCGATTCCTGCGTCACCCCGCGTCACCTGCGTCACCCGATGACGGAAGCCAGCGTCACCGGTGACGCACCCCCACCGCGCTGCGTCATCGCGAAACCGCAGGTCAGAGCCGCGAATGACGCAGATGACGCAGATGACGCAGAAATCCGCACCTCGGACAGACGCGGACTCCCCCACGCCGGAAAGTTCGCCACCCTTCCCCGCCGAACCCTGAGAAGGAGTCGCACCTTGGCCCGCGACGAGAAGCTCAAGCTCTCCGAAGTTCTCGAAGAGATCGAAATGAGTCGCGCCGCCTTCTACCGGCTGCGCGCCCGCGGCAAGGCCCCCAAGCTCATCAAGCTTCCTAACGGCCAGATCCGCTGTCGCCGCAGCGACCTGGATGCCTGGTGGGCCAAGCACGAAATCGCAGCCTGATCCCTGACCGCACCGACGCGGCCCCGCCATGGCGGGGCCGCTTTCGTAGGAAGGCCCTCGATGGGGAAGACGTACGACGTTCGGATCTGGTCCGTCCGCCAGCGGAAGGATCGTGGGCAGACGTCCGCAGAGTTGCGCTGGAAGACGGGCGAGACGCCTCACTCGCAGACGTTCCGCACCAAGACCCTGGCAGAGGGCCGCCGCGCCGAGCTGCTGCGGGCGGCTCACGCAGGCGAGCCGTTCGACGAGTCGACCGGTGCGCCGCTCTCCGAGTTGCGTCAGCGCAACGACGTCAGCTGGTACCAGCACGCCCGCGAGTACATCGAGATGAAATGGCAGCACTCCCCCGGCTCCACACGCCGAACCCTCGCGGAAGCCATGGCCACCGTTACGCCCGCTCTCGTCAAGGACACCAGGGGCATGGCTGATGCGCGGACGGTACGGACGGCCCTCTATAGCTGGGCATTCAACGTGAGCCGCCGTGACCAGGAACCGCCGGACGACGTGGCCGCCGTGCTGGCATGGTTCGAGCGGAAGTCCCTGCCCACATCCGCGCTGGCCGACCGTATGCAGGTACGCGCCGCCCTGGACGCCCTGACCAAGAAACTGGACGGCACCACGGCAGCGGCGTCGACCATCCGCCGGAAGCGGGCCATCTTTCACAACGCTCTCGGCTACGCCGTTGACGCCGGACGCCTGACAGACAACCCCCTGCCGCAGGTGCAGTGGAAGTCCCCGGAGCAGGTAGCGGAGGAACTGGACCCCGCCTCAGTACCGGACCCGCGGCAGGCTCTCGCCCTGCTGGATGCCGTGCGTACGCAGAGCCCCCGTGGGCGGCGCCTGGTCGCGTTCTTCGGCTGCATGTACTACGCCGCGGCACGGCCGGCGGAAGTCATTGGCCTCCGTCTCCAAGACTGCGACCTGCCCCGCCGGGGGTGGGGCACTCTGCGACTCCGGGAGACTCGCCCGCGGTCCGGGTCGGCCTGGACTGACAGTGGGGAGGCGCACGACCGGCGAGGGCTCAAGCATCGCCCCCGGAAGGCGGTGCGCAACGTTCCGATCCCGCCCGATCTCGTGAACCTGCTCCGGTGGCACGTCACCGCGTACGGCGTTGCCCCCGACGGGCGGCTGTTCCGGACGCAACGCGGCGGACTCATCCAGGACACCGGATACGGCGAGGTGTGGGCGGAAGCCCGTGCGCGTGCTCTCACGCCCGCCCAGTGCGCGTCGCTGCTGGCGAAGCGCCCATATGATCTTCGCCACGCCGCCGTGTCCACGTGGCTCAGCTCCGGTGTGGAGCCGCAGGAGGTGGCCGCTCGCGCCGGTCACAGCGTGGCCGTGCTGTTCCGGGTGTACGCGAAGTGCCTGGACGGCGGCGCCGCCACGGCGAACGCCCGGATCGAGCGGGCGCTGAAGAACGGCAGCTAGGACGAGCGGAAGCTGCCCCACGCCTGCCCCACACGGACTGGTCAGCACCCGAATCAGGGTGAGACACACTGGGAAAAAGCACCCATAACGATCAGGTCGGGCCCGTCAACGCCGAAAGGGTCTGTGATCAGCATTGCTGCTGGTCACAGACCCTTTCGGTCTTGTGGCGGCGCCAGGATTCGAACCTGGGAAGGCTGAGCCGGCAGATTTACAGTCTGCTCCCTTTGGCCGCTCGGGCACACCGCCGGGGTAGCTGCCCTTCGAACCGCTTTTCGGCGGTGCTCCGTGGCAACGACGTAAACAATACCCGATGTGGAGGGGTGCTTCGCCACCCGGTTGATCGTGCGCCCGGAGGGTGGGGGGTGGCTAGGCTTGTCCGGATGCGGCCGGGGACGCCCTCCCGGGCTCCGCGGCCGCCCACGTACCCCGTACGCACCCGACACGCACCCTGATACAAGGAGCCACAGGACATGGCCGACTCCAGTTTCGACATCGTCTCGAAGGTCGAGCGGCAGGAGGTCGACAACGCCCTCAACCAGGCCGCCAAGGAGATCTCGCAGCGCTACGACTTCAAGGGCGTGGGGGCTTCGATCTCGTGGTCCGGCGAGAAGATCCTCATGGAGGCCAACTCCGAGGACCGGGTGAAGGCTGTCCTCGACGTCTTCCAGTCCAAGCTGATCAAGCGTGGCATCTCGCTGAAGGCGCTGGACGCGGGTGAGCCGCAGCTCTCCGGCAAGGAGTACAAGATTTTCGCGACGATCCAGGAGGGCATCTCCCAGGAGAACGCGAAGAAGGTGGCGAAGATCATTCGCGACGAGGGCCCGAAGGGCGTGAAGGCTCAGGTCCAGGGCGAGGAACTGCGCGTCAGCTCGAAGAGCCGAGATGATCTGCAGGCCGTGATCGCCCTGCTGAAGGGCAAGGACTTCGACTTCGCGATGCAGTTCGTCAACTACCGGTGACCGACTGACGGCCCACCGGCCGGCCCGGCCCCGCGCCGGCGCTGCCGAACACGCGGCGTGCGGTACGCCGGCACGACGGGGCGGACCGCCGGGTCCGGCCCCCCGGCCCCGGCGGCGGCCTCGTCGTGCCCTCTCGGTCCCCGTCCACCGCGGGTTCCTCCGGCAGGGCCGGCGGTCCGAGGCGGGCGAGGCATGCCCAGCCGCGCGAGGCGAGGCACGCTCGGCCGCGCGAGTGGCCGCGCAGGAGGCGACAGCCGATCAGCAGGACCAGCGAGCCGCCGAGCGCCGCGGCCCGGGCGGCACCGTCGTGGGGGTCCCTGGTGATCGGGTGGTCCGGCCAGCGGGCCGGCATCCGGCCTCCGGCGAACGCGCGGGCGGCGCCGGTGAACGCCGTGCCGACGATCCCTCCCGGGCCCCGGCCCGGCAGCGGGAACTTGGCGACGGCTCCGGCCAGGAGCCCGGTGTGTGGTGAGGGCGGTCCCCCTTCCCGTGGTGTCGGTGGGCGTGGGCGCGTACGGGGTGCGGCGGTGGGCGGCGTCGCGGTGGTTCCGCCCGGGCGGGCCTCGGGCGGTCGGCCGTGCCGGCAACCGCGCGATCCCGGGCATGGGTTCATCATGCGGGCCGCCGCTGACAGCCGGGCCGGCCTGTGGACAACCCGGGGCCCGAGGGAAGCGGACCTGTGGAAAACGAGCGGGGCGGCCGAGCCGGCGGAGCGTCCGTCGCCACGCCGTGCCCGGACGGGGACGGGCCGCCGGGGTGAGCCGCCGACGGGGCCCGTACGGTCAGCGGGTCGCGAACGGCTGGTCCGTGCGGACGATCTCGCGGCCGAGCGGGAACAGCGAGACCGGGATCAGCTTGAAGTTGGCGATGCCGAGGGGGATGCCGACGACCGTGACGCAGAGCGCGACACCGGTGACGATGTGGCCGAGGGCCAGCCACCAGCCGGCGAGGACCAGCCACAGGGCGTTGCCGACGCAGGAGGGCGCGCCGGCCTCCCGGCGTTCGACGGTCGTGCGGCCGAAGGGCCACAGGGCGTAGACGCCGATACGGAACGCGGCGATGCCGAAGGGGATGCCGATGACGGTGACGCACAGGAGCACACCGGCCAGCAGGTAACCGAGGAACAGCCAGAAGCCGCTCAGGACGAGCCATACGAGGTTGAGGACGGTCTTCACTGCGGGCGGCCTGCCATCTTCTCGAGCCGGGCGATGCGGTCCGCCATCGGCGGGTGGGTAGAGAACATCTTCGACAGCCCCTGACCCGGGCGGAAGGGGTTGGCGATCATCATGTGGCTGGCGGTTTCGATGCGGGGTTCCGGAGGCAGCGGCAACCGCTTGGTGCCGAGTTCCAGCTTGCGCAGGGCACTGGCCAGGGCGATCGGGTCACCGGTGAGCCGGGCGCCCGAGGTGTCGGCCTCGTACTCCCGGGAACGGCTGACGGCGAGCTGGATGAGGGTGGCGGCGAGCGGTCCCAGGATCATGATCAGCAGCATGCCGAGGAGGCCGGGGCCGTCGTCGTCGTCGGAGCGCCCGACGGGGATCAGCCAGGCGAAGTTGACCAGGAACATGATGACGGAGGCCAGGGCGCCGGCGACCGAGGAGATCAGGATGTCGCGGTTGTAGACGTGACTGAGTTCGTGGCCGATGACGCCGCGCAGTTCCCGCTCGTCCAGCAGGCGCAGGATGCCCTCGGTGCAGCACACGGCGGCGTTGCGCGGGTTGCGGCCGGTGGCGAAGGCGTTGGGCGCCTCCGTCGGGGAGATGTACAGGCGCGGCATGGGCTGGCGGGCCTGGGTGGAGAGCTCGCGGACCATGCGGTACAGACCGGGGGCCTCGAACTCGCTCACCGGGCGGGCACGCATCGCGCGAAGTGCCAGCTTGTCGCTGTTCCAATACGCGTAGGCGTTCGTGCCCAGGGCGACCAGGACGGCGACGACGAGTCCCGCCCGGCCGAAGAAGCCGCCGATGAGGACGATGAGTGCGGACAGCCCCCCGAGGAGTACTGCGGTCCTGAGCCCGTTGTGCCGGCGGTGCACGGTACTCCCTCCAAGTGGTGCGGCAGGGGAACCCTTTGCTTGGCGCTCTCGCTTGCTGGTCCTGCTTTCCGGTCTCCGGTCCCACTGGTGCCGTGGTGTCCCGTCCAGCAGGTCCGGTGGACTCTCCCGTACTGGTCAACGCCAGGCGGGGGTCACCAGTTCCCTGGTGCGCGCGGTGGCGCGCACCCGCCGGGGGAGCGGGACGCGGCACGCGCGCGTGGGCCTCGGCGTGCGCCACGCGCGCGTGGCGCGCGCCGACCGGTGCTCGGCGCAGCCGGTGTGCGAGGAGTGCCGGGTGCCCCGGGCCAGGGTGGCCGGGGTCAGAACAGCCCGGTGTCGGCGAAGCGCAGGACCAGCTGGGGTGCTCCCGAGAGGGCGACGGCGAGGACCGCGGTGACGGTGATCGCGGCCGTGAGGGGGGCGGGGAGGCGGTGCCGGACCGCCTCCCCCTCGGGGGCGCGGAACAGCAGGGCCGTCCACTGGAGGTAGTAGAACAGCGCGACGACGACGTTGACGGCCATGACCACCGCGAGCCAGCCCAGGCCCGCGTCGACGGCCGCGGAGAAGACGGTGACCTTGGCGAACAGGCCGATGATGCCCGGCGGCAGCCCGGCGAGGCAGAGCAGGAAGAACGCCAGGAGCAGCGCCGTGAGGGGGTTGGTCGCGTACAGGCCGCGGTAGTCGCGGACGCGGTTGAGGGGGCGCGTGCGGCCCACCAGGGCGGCCACCGCGAAGGCGCCCAGGTTCACGGCGGCGTACATGAGGGCGTAGGCGACGGTGGAGCCGACGGACCGCTCGGCGTCGTCGGAGTACGCGGCGGCGGCGATCGGCACCAGGAGGTAGCCGGCCTGGCCGACGGACGACCAGGCGAGGAGGCGTACCGCGCTGTACGCGCGCGTGGCCTGCTGGCGGAGGGCACCCGCGTTGCCGATGGTCATGGTGAGCGCGGCCAGTGCCGCGAGGGCCGGCCCCCAGACGCCGGCGTACGACGGGAGGGCGACGACCGTGACGAGGATCAGGCCGGAGAAGCCGACCGCCTTGCCGACGACGGACAGGTAGGCGGCGATGGGCAGGGGGGCACCGACGTAGGTGTCGGGGACCCAGAAGTGGAAGGGCACGGCGGCCGTCTTGAAGGCGAAGCCGACGAGGGTGAGGACGACGCCGGCGTGGGCGAGCGTGGTGAGCTGCCCGTCGACGTGCTGGATCCGGTCGGCGATCCCGGTGAGGTGGAGGGTGCCGGTGGAGGCGTAGACGAAGCTGATGCCCATGAGGCTGACCGCGGTGGCGGTGACCGAGGACAGGAAGAACTTCAGGGCCGCCTCCGAGGAGCGGCGGTCGCCGTGCCGCAGGCCGACGAGGGCGAAGGCGGGCAGGGAGGCGACCTCCAGGGCGACGACGAGGGTCGCGAGGTCGCGGGAGGCGGGCAGCAGGGCGGCGCCGGCCGCGGAGGAGAGCAGCAGGAACCAGTACTCCCCTTCGGGCAGTCCCCGGTCGGCGTCCTTCAGGGCGGTGACCGACAGCAGGGCGGACACCAGGGCGCCGCCGAGGACCAGGAACTGGATGACCAGGGTGAACGGGTCGGCGGTGTAGCTGCAGGCCTCGGGGTCCCCGGTCAGGCAGAAGGTGGAACGGTCGCCGTCGAGGAGGGGCAGCAGCATGAGGAGGGACGCGGCGAGGCCGGCGACCGACGCCCAGCCGAGGAGCGCCTTGCGGTGTGCGCCCACGAAGAGGTCGGCGACGAGGACGACCAGGCCGAGGACGGCGGCGATGGCCGGCGGCGCGATGGCGAGCCAGTCGACGGACTGGACCAGCGACACCGCCGGGGGCTGCGCCAGGAGCTGGACCGGGGAGCTCATCGGGTGCCTCCTGCGAGGAGCTGCTGCACGGCCGGGTCGGTCAGCCCGAGGAGGACCCTGGGCCACAGCCCGGCGACGACGGTGAGGACGACGAGCGGCGTCCAGGCCGCGAACTCGTGGCGGCGCACGTCGGTGAGGGCCGGGGCGTCGTGCGGGACGGTGCCCATGCAGACGCGGCGGACCACGGTCAGCAGGTACGCGGCGGTCAGCAGGGTGCCGAAGGCGCCGATCGCCATGAAGGTGAGGAAGGCGGGGCGGCTGAGGCCGGCGTGCGGGTCGAAGGCGCCGAACAGGGCCAGCATCTCGCCCCAGAAACCGGCCAGGCCCGGCAGGCCGAGCGAGGCGACCGCGCCGAAGGCGAGCAGGGCGCCCAGACGGGGGGCCCTGCCGTACAGCGCGGCGCCGGTCCCGGATCGATCCGGTGCGGCGGAGCCGCTCGCCGAGCGGCGGTGGCCGGGGGACGGGGAGGCGAGGGTGTCGAGGTCGGTGGTGCCGGTGCGGTCCTTCAGGGCGCCGACCAGGAAGAAGAGCAGACCGGTGATGAGGCCGTGGGCGATGTTGGCGAACAGGGCGCCGTTGACGCCGGTCGGGGTCATGGTGGCGATGCCGAGCAGGACGAAGCCCATGTGGCCGACGGAGGAGTAGGCGATGAGCCGCTTGAGGTCGCCCTTCGCGCCCCGCCTGGCGAGGGCCAGGCAGGCCAGGGACCCGTAGATGATCCCGACGGCGGCGAAGGCCGCGAGGTAGGGCGCGAAGGTGCGCAGGCCGTCGGGGGCGACGGGCAGGAGGATGCGGACGAAGCCGTACGTGCCCATTTTCAGCAGGACGCCCGCCAGCAGGACCGAGCCGACGGTCGGCGCGGCGGTGTGGGCGTCGGGCAGCCAGCTGTGCAGCGGCCACATCGGGGTCTTCACCGCGAGCCCGATCCCGATCGCCAGAACGGCGATGACCTGCACGGACGTGGTCAGCGACCGGCCGTTGTCAGTGGCGAGTGCCACCATGTCGAACGTGCCCGCCCTCAGTCCGACCAGGAGCAGGCCGAGCAGCATGACCACGGAGCCGAGCAGCGTGTACAGGATGAACTTCCAGGCGGCCTCGGCCCGGCCCTCGCCGCCCCAGCGGGCGATGAGGAAGTACATCGGGATGAGGACCATCTCGAAGGCGAGGAAGAACAGCAGCAGGTCGAGGACGGCGAAGGTGGCGAGGGTGCCGGACTCCAGGACGAGCAGCAGGGCGACGAAAGCCTTCGGGGACGGGCCGGAGAGCGGCTTGAAGTAGCTGTGGAGCGCGCAGAGGAAGGTCAGCAGCGCGGTCAGGACCAGGAGGGGGAGGGAGATGCCGTCGATGCCGAGGTGGATCCGCACGTCGAGGGCGGGGATCCAGCTGATGTCCGTGCTCGCCTGCATCCTCGACGGGTGGCCGTGGTCGAAGCCGAGCGCGAGGACGACCGCAGCGAGGAGGACGGCGCCGGTGACGGTGACGCCGTGCCGCAGCACGGCCTGCTCGGGTGACTTCCCCTTCAGCCCGGGCGGGGCGGGCAGGAGGGCGGCGGCGGCACCGAGGAGCGGGCCGACGACGACGAATGCCAGAAGGAACTGCATCACGGACTCGCTGATATCGATCACGCCTGCTCACGCTCCCGTGGCGACGAGGACGGCGGCGACCGCGAGGACGACGGTGCCGGCGAGCAGCGCGCTCACATAGGTCTGGACGTTGCCGGTCTGGGCCCGGCGTACGGCGGTCCCGAGCCAGCGCGGCAGGGCGCCCGCCCCGCGGACGTAGGTGTCGACGACCTCGCGGTCCAGGAACCGGACGAGGCTCGCCCCGGCGCGGACCGGGCGGACGAACAGGGCCGTGTACACGGCGTCCAGGTGGAATCCGGCGGCCGCGTGCCGGTGCAGCGGGCCGAGCAGGAGCCGTCCGGGATCCGACGGGTCGGAGGCGTGGGCCACGTCGCCGTAGGCGGGCGCGTGGGTCGCGATGGCCTCGGCCTCGACCTGGCCGGCGTCGCCCTCCGGGTGGGCGGCGACCGCTCCGAGGGGGGACCTGGCGGCGAGCGCGGTGGTGTGCCGCCAGGCCGCGTAGGTGACGATGCCGCCGGCCAGGGCCACGCCCGTGCCGAGCACGGAGGTGGTGAGGGTCGGTGTCAGGTCGCGGCCGTCGAACCAGTCGGGCAGCAGGCGGAACGCGAACCCGCCGAAGGCCAGGGAGGGCACGGCGAGCAGCCAGAGCACCGCGTTCATGGTGACCGGCTGCCGGCCGTGGTCGGGGGCCTCGGTGCCCCGTCCGCGGAAGGCGAGCAGCCACAGGCGCGTCGCGTAGGCGGCGGTGAGCAGGGCCGTGAGCAGGCCGGCGAGCAGGACGGTCCAGCCCGCGGCGCCGGGGGCGTGCCCGGTGTGGCCGCCGGCGACGTGCTCGGCGGCGCCGAGGACGGACTCCTTGGAGAAGAAGCCGCTGAACGGCGGGATCGCGGCGAGCGCCAGCAGCGCCACGGTCATCGTCCAGTAGGCGTCGGGGACGCGGTCGCGCAGGTTCCGCATGCGGGACATGGCGGCCAGCGAGTTGGTGCCGGCCGCGTGGATGATCACTCCGGCCGCGAGGAACAGCAGCGCCTTGAAGGCACCGTGGGACAGGAGGTGGAAGACGGCGGCCGACCGGTCGCCGACGGCGAGGGCACCGGTCATGTAGCCGAGCTGGCCGATCGTCGAGTAGGCGAGGACGCGCTTGATGTCGTCCTGGGCGAGCGCGGCGAGCGCCGAGCCGGCCATCGTGACCGCGGCCATGACGGCCAGGACCACCATCGCGGCCCGCGAGGCCTCGAACACCGGGAGGAGCCGGGCGATGAAGTAGACACCGGCGGCGACCATCGTCGCGGCGTGGATCAGCGCGGAGACGGGTGTCGGGCCCGCCATCGCGTCGGGGAGCCAGGTGTGCAGCGGGAATTGCGCCGACTTGCCCGCCACGCCGGCCAGGAGCAGCAGGGCGATCGGTGTCGGGTGGTCGAGTCCGCCGCTCGCGACCGTGCCGAGGATGCGGGTGACGCGGAAGGAGCCGGCGTCGGCGGCCAGGGCGAACAGGCCGATGAGGAAGGGGACGTCACCGAGCTTGGTCACCAGGAAGGCCTTGAGGGAGGCGGCGCGGGCCTGAGGGGTCTCCCAGTAGTGACCGACCAGGAAGTACGAGCAGATGCCCATGATCTCCCAGCCGACCAGCAGCACCATCAGGTCGCCGGAGTAGACGACGAGGAGCATGGCGGAGGTGAAGAGGGAGACGAGCGCGGCGTAGGAGGGGTAGCGCGGGTCCTCGCGCAGGTAGCCCGTGGAGTAGATCTGCACACAGGTCGCGACGAGGGCGACCAGGACGGCGGTGAGCGCGGCGAAGCCGTCGATGTGCAGGGCGAGCTCGATCGGGACCGAACCGGTGGGGGTGAGTTCGGTGGCGGCGTCGACGGCCCGGCCGCCGCCCTGGTCCGCGGCGACCAGCGCGGCGAGCACGAGGCAGGCGAGCGTCGGCAGGACGGCGAGCGGGCGGACGAAGCCGGGGGCGGTGCGGCCCAGGAGGAGGCCGGCGACGGCGCCCAGGAACGGAAGGAGGGGGACGAGGACGGCGAGGGTGGTCGTGGTCACGCGGTGGCCTCAGCCTTCTCGGCCTCGGCGGCCGTGAGGGCGTCGTGGTCGGGGCCGTCGGTGCCGTGGCCCTCGGCGGTGTCGCGGAGCTTGTCGATGTCCGCGGTGCCGCGGTTGCGGTGGACGGCGAGGACGATCGCCAGGCCGATGCCGATCTCGGCGGCGGCGATGGCGATGGTGAACAGGGTCAGGGCCTGACCGGAGTGCAGGGTCTCCTCGGCGGCCCTGCCGAGCCAGACGTCGAAGGCGACCAGGTTGAGGTTGACGGCGTTGAGCATCAGCTCGACGGACATCAGGACCAGGATCGCGTTGCGCCGGGCGAGGACGCCGTACAGGCCCGTGCAGAACAGCAGGGCGGACAGGACGGCGGGATAGGCGAGGTGCATCAGCGGTCACCGTCCTTGTCGTCGGCCTGTCCGGGCGCGCCCGCGGTGTCCGGGCGGCCCGCGCCGTCCCGGGTGTCCGGCGCGGGTGCCGTACGCGCCGTGCCTGCCGTGTGCGGCGGGTTCGGGGCGTCGCCGCGGACACCGGCGGGGTCCGCGGCGGTGCCGGCCGCGTCCGCCTTGGCCTTCCGCGAGAGGACGATCGCGCCGACGAGGGCGGCGAGGAGGAGGACGGAGAGGGCCTCGAAGGGGAGGACCCAGTTCTGGAAGAGGCTCGCGCCGGTCACCCGCGTGGAACCGGCGGCCGGGCCGTCCAGGTCGATCCAGGTCGTCCGGAAGGCGTCGACGACGACCCACACCAGGGCCGCCGCCGCGGCGACGGCCACGGTGAGGGCGGCCCAGCGGTTGCCGGAGTCGGCGTCCGGTGAACGGCCGATCGGGGCCCTGGTGAGCATCAGCCCGAACAGGAGGAGGACGACGACGGAACCGACGTAGATGAGGACCTGCACCCAGGCGATGAACTCGGCGGTGAGCAGGAGGTACTCGACGGCCAGGCCACCGAGGGCCACCACCAGCCACAGCGCGGCGTGCACGAGCTGCTTGGTGGTGACGGTGACGATCGCGGCGCCGAGGGTCACGAGGCCGACGAGGAGGAAGGCGATCTCGACACCGGTGGGCGAGAGGAAGCCGTGGGCCTCGGCGGCCAGGGGCGCGGCGGGACCGCCGACGGTCGCGGCGAGGGTCATTCCCGGCCCTCCCGCCTCGGCTGGTCCAGCTGCTGCCGGGACTCCCCCATCGGCCGCGTCGGCTGCTCGGCCGCGCGGGCCTGCTCGTCGGCGTGCGGTTCGGTCGGGGACTTCGGCCCCGCGGGGGCTTCGGCTGCTTCGGCCTGTCGCTGGGCGGCGAGCTTGTCGGCGGTCCTGCGGGCGGTGGCGAGTTCCTTCGGCTCCTCCGCGCCGGAGTCCAGGGCCGGCGGGGCCGGGACCGTCCACATCCACTCGCGGAGCTTGTCGCGCTCGTGGGTCAGGTCGCGGATGTCGGTCTCGGCGTACTCGAACTCGGGGGACCAGAACAGCGCGTCGAAGGGGCAGACCTCGATGCAGATACCGCAGTACATGCACAGGGAGAAGTCGATCGCGAAGCGGTCGAGGACGTTGCGGCTGCGCTCACGGCCGCCGGGGGCGGCTGCGGGGATCGTCTCCTTGTGGGAGTCGATGTAGATGCACCAGTCCGGGCATTCGCGGGCGCACAGCATGCAGACCGTGCAGTTCTCCTCGAACAGCCCGATGACGCCGCGGCTGCGCGGCGGGAGGTCAGGCTGGACGTCCGGGTACTGCTCGGTGACGGTCTTCCTCGTCATCGTGCGCAGGGTGACGGCCAGGCCCTTGGCGAGGCCGCTGCCGGGGATGCGGCGCCGGGTGGGCGGAAGGGACTCGGCCATGGCTACTGGATCACCACCTTGACGACGCCGGTGAGGGCGATCTGGGCGAGGGCGAGGGGGACGAGGAGGGTCCAGGAGAGTTTCTGGAGCTGGTCCTCGCGCAGGCGGGGGTAGGTCACGCGCAGCCAGATCACGACGAAGGCGAGGACGGCCGTCTTCAGCAGGGTCCACACCCAGCCGAGGCCGTCGGCGCCCCAGGGGCCGTGCCAGCCGCCCAGGAAGAGGACGGTGGTCAGGCCGCACAGGACGACGATCCCGGCGTACTCGGCGAGGAGGAACAGGGCGAAGCGCAGGCCGGTGTACTCGGTGTAGGCGCCGAAGATGATCTCCGAGTCGGCGACGGGCATGTCGAAGGGCGGGCGCTGGAGTTCGGCCAGTCCCGCCACGAAGAACACGATCGCGCCGACGATCTGCCAGGGCAGCCACCACCACTCGAAGGCGTCGAGGATGCCGGGGAGGGAGACCGTGCCGGCCGCCATCGCGACGGAGGCGGCGGCGAGCAGCATCGGCAGTTCGTAGGCGAGGAGCTGGGCGGCGGTGCGCAGGCCGCCGAGGAGGGAGAACTTGTTGGCGGAGGCCCAGCCGGCCATGAGCGAGCCGAGCACGCCGACGCCCATGACCGCGAGGACGAAGAAGATGCCGGCGTCGACGACCTGCCCGACGGCGCCCTCGCCGGGGCCGATGGGGATGGCGAGGAGGACCAGGAGGTACGGCAGGAGGGCGACCGCGGGGGCCAGCTGGAAGATACGGCGGTCCGCGCCCGCCGGGACGACGTCTTCCTTCTGCGCGAACTTCACGCCGTCGGCGACGAGCTGCGCCCAGCCGTGGAAGCCGCCGGCGTACATGGGGCCCAGGCGGCCCTGCATGTGGGCCATCACCTTGTGCTCGGTCTGGCCGACCACCAGGGGAAGGGCCAGGAAGACGACGAAGACGGCCAGGAGGCGCAGGGTGACGTCGAGCGCGTCGGTCACTGCGTTCCTCCTCGGGGGGCTTCGGGGTCTGCGGGGCGTTCCGGGTGGGTGGGGCGTTCCGGTTCCGCGGGATGTTCCGGGTGTGTGGGCTGCGCGGGGGTTCCGGGGCGTCCGGGATCCGCGGAGTCCTCCGGGCGCGGCTCGGAGTCCGTGTGCGGCTCGGAGCCCGGGCGCGACTCGGAGCCCGGGCGCGGCTCGGAGTCCGGGCGCGGCTCGGAGGCCAGGTGTGACTCGGGTTCCGGGCGCGGCTCGGAGGCCGGCTCGCCGAAGGCCGGGCGGGCGTGGTGCCACGGGGCGTCCGGGCTGCGCGGGGTCGTCCGGGGGGCCGCCGCCCCGGTCTTCGGGGCGGCGGATGAGGGCGCCGTTCCCCCGGACGTCGCGGCCCGGGGGTTCGCGGCTGCCTCGTCCGGCGCCACGGCACCGGACGGCATGGCGCCGGACGGCGCGGCACCGGACGGCGTGGCGCGCTGGCTCGCGGAGCCCTCGGAGGCGCTGCGGGCACGCCGGGGGCCGCCCGGGCGGCCCGGGGGCTCGGCGGCCCGCTGGGACGCCGAGCCCTCGCTCGCACTGCGTGCGCGGCGGGGCACCGGTGCCGAGGGGGGCTCGGTGGAGGCGGCGGCCGGTGACGCCTGGCCGGCGGAGCCCTCCGCGGCCGTACGGGTACGGCGTACCGGGCGGTCGCCCGCCGGGCGGGCGGCGGGCGCCGCACGGCCGGCGCCCCGGGCGGGCCGGGCCGGGGCGGGCGGGAGCTGGCCCTTCGAAGGGCCCCATTCGTTGGGGTCGGGGACGCCGGGGGGCAGCATCTGGCGGCGCCGCGGGCCGCCGTGGTCGGACTCGCCGGGCTCCTTCGCCCCGGGCCAGGCCTTGGCGACCCGCGCCGCCAGGACGAAGTCCTTGCGCAGCGGGTGGCCCTCGAAGCCCTCCGGGAGCAGCAGGTGGTCCAGTGCCGGGTGGCCCTCGAAGACGACGCCGAACATCTCGTGGGTCTCGCGTTCGTGCCAAGCCGCGCCCGCGTACACCCCGACCGCGGTGGGCAGGACCGGAGCCTCGTGCGGGACCGTGGTGCGCAGCAGCAGGCGGCGTACCGGGGCGAGGGCCGCGACGTGCGCCGCGACGCGAAAGCCCGTGCCGGGCTCGTCGACCGCGCTCAGCCAGTCGAAGTAGGTGCAGCCCAGCCGGTCGCGCGCGGTCTCCAGGGCGGTGGTCCAGGCCGTGGGCGGTACGTCCACCGTCAGGACGTCGTACGACTCCTCGGCCGTGGCCTGCGTGCCGAAGAGTTCCTCGACGTCGGCGGGCAGCCAGCCGGCCGCGGTCATCGGTCCTCCCCGGGGACCGGGCCGGAGTCCGGACGGGACGCCGCGTCCGGGACCGGCGGCTTCACCAGGCCGCTCCGCAGGGCGGCCGCCGACGGGCGGGGGGACGCGCCGTACCGCTCCCCCAGCGACTCCCGCGCGATCTTCTCCTGCAGTTTCAGGATGCCCTGGAGGAGCGCCTCGGGGCGGGGCGGGCAGCCCGGGACGTAGACGTCCACGGGGATGATCTGGTCGACGCCCTTGGTCACGGAGTACGAGTCCCAGTAGGGGCCGCCGCAGTTGGAGCAGGCTCCGAAGGAGATGACGTACTTCGGCTCCGGCATCTGCTCGTACAGGCGCTTCACGGCGGGGGCCATCTTGTCCGTGACCGTGCCGGAGACCACCATCAGGTCGGCCTGGCGCGGACCCGGTGCGAACGGGATGACACCGAGTCGGATGAAGTCGTGGCGGGCCATCGACGCGGCGATGAACTCGATCGCGCAGCAGGCCAGGCCGAAGTTGAAGACCCAGAGCGAGTAGCGGCGCCCCCAGTTGAGGATCACCTTCATCGGCTCGGGGGCCAGGCGGGAGAGTGTGCCCAGCCTGCCTGCGCCTGCCGCGGGGAGACGCTCGGGCCCGGGGAGCGGCACGGGGGCGGGGGTGGGGGTCACGTCCATGTCAGGACGCCCTTCTTGTACGCGTACAGCAGGCCCACGGCCAGGAAGCCGAGGAAGATGAACATCTCCACGAGGGTGGCCGCGCCGTAGCCGGGGTCGGCGAAGACGGTCGCCCAGGGGAACAGGAAGATCGAGTCGACCGCGAAGATGACGTAGAGGAACGCGTAGACGTAGTAGCGGACCTGGGTGTGGGCCCAGCCCTCGCCCACGGGGTCGACGCCGCACTCGTACGTCAGGAGTTTCTCCGGGGTGGGGACCACCGGCCGCAGCAGGCGTCCCGCCCCGAAGGCCGCGGCGACGAAGAGCACGCCCACGACGGCGAGCAGTCCGACGACCGAGTAGGACTGGAAGTAGTCCGCCGCGACGACGGTCGCATCGACGACGGTCGGTGTCCGCACGTCCTTCCCTCGCTCCCTCTCCTGAACGCTGCCGTTCGACGGTCTTCCACGACCTCTACGCAAAGGAGTCTAGGCGTTGCCGAAGACGCGGTGAGCAGCCCGTCGCGCCTTGGGACGCGGACGGGGCCCGACGGGTGGGGTTCTCCTCAGGGGATCCGGGCGGTCCGCCTCATGGCGTGGGGTCCCGCCGCACGGCACGCTGGCCCGTATGACCGAACGCCTCTCGTCCCCGGACCACGCGGGGGAAGCCGTCACCGGCCGCACCCGGCAGGCCCCCGCCGATCGTGCCGGGCGGGCTCCCGCCGGCCGGGCCGGCCGAGCCCTCGCCGACCCCGCCGGCCGTGTCGGGGAAGTATCCGCAGGTCCTGCGGGGAACGCCGCCGGCCGGACGGGGAAGACCGGCACAGGTGGTGCCCGCTCCCGTTCCCGGGACGCGGACGGCGCGCCTCTGCCACCGCCCCGGTTCGCCTACGACCGGCACACCTGGAAGGAGATCGCCCACCTTCTGGCGAACCTCCCGCTCGCGCTGTTCGGGTTCGTCTACGTCATGACCGTGCTGCTGTCCGGGGTCTCGCTGACGGTCACGGTGATCGGGTTCCCGTTGCTGGCGGCCGGGCTGGTGGGCGCGCGGTGGCTGGGCAGGCTGGAGCGGGCGCGGGCCAGGGCACTGCTCGGGGTGCGGGTGGCCGAGCCGAGCCGGCTGCCGCTGCGGAGTGCCGGCGGGTTGCTCCCACGGCTGTGGATGGCCCTGAAGGACCCGGTGGGCTGGCGCACGGTCCTGTACGACTTCATACGGCTGCCCTGGGGCGTCCTCACCTTCACCATCACGCTGGCCTCGCTGTTCGTGCTGTGGCCGGTGCTGCCGTTCATCGCGCGGGGCCTGGCCAACGCCGACCGGGCGATGGTGCGGGGGCTGCTGTCGCCGTCCGACGAGCTGGAGCGGCGCATCGCCGAGCTGGAGTCCGGCCGGGGAGTGGTGGTCGACACGGCCGCGGCGGACCTGCGGCGCATCGAACGGGACCTGCACGACGGGGCGCAGGCCCGCCTGGTCAACCTGGCCATGGGCCTGGGTCTGGCCAAGGAGAAGCTGCTGGAGGACCCCGACGCCGCCGCGGCCATGGTCGACGAGGCGCACGGCGAGGTGAAACTCGCCCTCCAGGAACTGCGGGACCTGGCCCGCGGCATCCACCCCGCCGTCCTGACCGACCGCGGCCTGGACGCGGCCCTGTCGTCGGTCGCCTCGCGGTGCACCGTGCCGGTCAGGGTGGAGGTGGACCTGACGGAGCGGCCGGCCCCGGCCATCGAGGGCATCGCGTACTTCACCGTCTCCGAGCTGCTGCAGAACGTCAGCAAGCACAGCGGGGCGAGGTCCGCCTCCGTGGAGGTGTGGCGCGCGGAGGACCGGCTCCTCATCCGGGTGGAGGACGACGGACGCGGGGGTGCTCGCCTCGAGGGCGGTACGGGGATGAAGGGCCTCGCCGACCGGCTGGCCGCCGTCGACGGCCTGTTCGTCGTGGATTCGCCGGTGGGCGGCCCGACGACGATCACGGCCGAGCTGCCGTGGCGGGAGCGCGCGCAAGCCCCCGGTCGCGGGTAGCGGGCCGGGCGCGCTGCCTCCGCGGCCTTCCCGGCGCCGGCGCCTCCGGGGCCTTTGCCGCCTTTGGTCTCCTCGCCTCCGCCGCCTCCGCGATGTCCGCCCCGGCGTCGCCCGCGCGTGGCCCCGGGCCCGCGCGCATCGGCACCGCGCGCGTCGGCACCGCCCGGATGCCCCCGGCACGCGCCGCCCCGTCCCGGCCGCCCCGGAGGGTGGGGAAAACCCCCCGTCCCAGACGCCGATGGGCCGCATGGTCCGCACGGCCGGGGCCCAGCAGGGTGGAGGTACGACAGCGCAGGCGCAGGACGACGAGAGAAGGACGACGCCGATGGCCACGGAGTACGGACGAGGCTACGGGCGCGGGGACGGACCCGGCCTGTACGGGGATGCCGGGGAGCGGCGGCACCGGCTGCCGGCGGGGCTGCGGGCGCCGTTCGAGGCGCGTGCCTGGCGGGAGTTCGGGTACGTGCTGCTGGGCCTGCCGGCCGGCGTCGTGCTCTTCACCTACGCGGTCACGATGGTGTCGCTGGGGGCGGGCCTGCTGGTGACGTTCCTGGGGATCCCGGTGCTGGCCGCCGCGCTCGCCGGGTGCCGGGGCTTCGGCGCGATGGAGCGGGCGCGGGCGCGAGGGCTGCTCGGCCTGCGGGTGGCCGACCCGGAGCCGCTGCGGGTGAGGGGGAACGGCGTGATGGCGTGGACGGGGGCCGTGCTGAAGAGCGGCACCTCGTGGCGGGCCCTGCTGTACGCGCTGTTGCGGTTCCCGTGGGCGGTGTTCTCGTTCGTCGTCGCCGTGACCCTCTGGGTGTGGGGCTGGGCGATGCTGACGTACCCGCTGTGGTTCTGGGTCTTCCCCATGTACGCCGGACAGGGCGGGCTGCAGTTGTACGGCGACGAGAGTCACCGGATCTACCTGGACAATCCTTTCGAGATCACCGTGACCGCGCTGGTGGGCCTGCTGTCCGTGCTGGTCACGCCGTGGATCGTGCGGGCGCTGACCATGGTGGACCGCGTGCTGGTGCACGGGCTGCTCGGGCCGTCGCGGCTGGTGGAGCGGGTGGTGGAGCTGGAGTCGGACCGCGGGGTCGTGGTCGACACGGCCGCGGCGGACCTGCGGCGCATCGAACGGGACCTGCACGACGGGGCGCAGGCCCGCCTGGTCAACCTGGCCATGGACCTCGGGCTGGCGAAGGAGAAGCTCAAGGAGGACCCGCGGGCGGCGGCGCGGATGGTGGACGAGGCGCACGGCGAGGTGAAGACCGCGCTGCGGGAACTGCGGGACCTGGCCCGCGGCATCCACCCCGCCGTCCTGACCGACCGCGGCCTGGACGCGGCCCTGTCGTCGGTCGCCTCGCGGTGCACCGTGCCGGTCAGGGTGGAGGTGGACCTGACGGAGCGGCCGGCCCCGGCCATCGAGGGCATCGCGTACTTCACCGTCTCCGAGCTGCTGCAGAACGTCAGCAAGCACGCGCGGGCCACGTCGGCGGCCGTCGAGGTGTGGCAGGTGGACAACCGGCTGATGCTGCAGGTCGTGGACGACGGCGTGGGCGGGGCCGCCCCCTCCCCCGGCTCCGGGCTGGCCGGACTCGCGGAACGGCTCGACGCGGTCGACGGCATCCTCGTGGTGGACTCGCCGGCCGGCGGGCCCACGCGGGTGACGGCGGAGCTGCCGTGGCGGTCGGAGCGGGCGTGACGAGCTGCCGCCGTGCCGGGTCCCGCCCCCCGCGGAATCCGGCCGACGGGACCCGGGCGGGGGCGGTGGCCCCGCCCGCCCGGAGCACGCCGCGAGGGGGCGCCCGGCCGCCCCCTCCCCCTGGTCGGCCTGCGGCCCCTCCGCCCGCCACCAGCCCGCGAGGACGCGCACCGCACCGCCCATCGCGTCACCCGTGCACGCGCGGTCCCGGAACTGGGATGCTGGTCCTGTTCGCAGGGGCGGGCACGAGCCGGCACGGGCTGTGGGGGGGCGAGGAAACGTGGAGGACAGGGTGCGGGTGGTCATCGCCGAGGATTCAGTGCTGCTCAGGGAGGGCCTGACCCGGTTGCTGACCGACCGCGGGCACGAGGTCGTGGCCGGTGTCGGCGACGGCCAGGCACTGATCAAGACGATCACCGAGCTGGACGCGCTGGGCGAGCTGCCCGACGTCGTCGTCGCGGACGTGCGGATGCCGCCGACCCACACCGACGAGGGTGTGCGGGCCGCGGTGGAGCTGCGCAGGACCCATCCGGAGCTGGGCGTGCTGGTGCTGTCGCAGTACGTGGAGGAGCGGTACGCCACCGAGCTCCTGGCCGGCTCCAGCCGGGGCGTGGGCTATCTGCTCAAGGACCGGGTGGCCGAGGTGCGGGAGTTCGTGGACGCGGTGGTGCGCGTGGCCCGGGGCGGTACCGCGCTCGACCCGGAGGTGGTCGCGCAGCTGCTGGGGCGCAGCCGCAAGCAGGACGTGCTGGCCGGCCTCACCCCGCGGGAGCGGGAGGTGCTGGGGCTCATGGCGGAGGGGCGGACGAACTCGGCGATCGCCAAGCAGCTCGTCGTGAGCGACGGCGCCGTCGAGAAGCACGTCAGCAACATCTTCCTGAAACTGGGGCTGTCCCCGAGCGAGGGCGACCACCGGCGGGTCCTCGCCGTGCTGACCTACCTGAACCCGTAGCCCTTCCCCTGCCCGTCCCCTCGCCGCCTCACCGGCCCCGGCCGCCGCCGGTGCCGGTGTCACCCGTCCGGTGCCGGTGTCACCCGTCCGGTGGAGGGCGCCCGGCGCGGATCCGGTGGTCCCCGGCCCGCCGTGGCTCGGACGCCCGGGGCGGGCGGTGCGTCCAGCGCCCCGTCCATCATGTGATTCTCCCCGGGAAGGCGAGCCTTACGGTCGTAGGGTTGGTCCTGGGATGGTCGCGGGAGACCAGTCCCCGGACAGCCGCCCAGAGGGAGGTCCAGTTCAGTGACCAGCCAGGTCAGCAACCCAGCGGAGCAGGCCGACGGAACCGTCGTGGGAGAACAGCGCGAACCGGCGGGGACCAAGGACGTCCGCCGGGTGGACCGAGTGATCATCAGGTTCGCGGGTGACTCGGGTGACGGTATGCAGCTCACGGGCGACCGTTTCACCTCCGAGACCGCGTCGTTCGGCAACGATCTGTCGACGCTGCCGAACTTCCCCGCCGAGATCCGCGCGCCCGCCGGGACGCTGCCGGGTGTGTCGTCGTTCCAGCTCCACTTCGCCGATCACGACATCCTCACCCCCGGTGACGCGCCGAACGTGCTGGTCGCGATGAACCCGGCCGCGCTGAAGGCGAACATCGGCGACCTGCCGCGGGGCGCGGAGATCATCGTCAACACGGACGAGTTCACCAAGCGGGCGATGCAGAAGGTCGGCTACGAGACCTCGCCGCTGGAGGACGGCTCGCTGGACGGCTTTCACGTGCATCCGGTGCCGCTGACGGCACTGACGGTCCAGGCGCTGAAGGACTTCGACCTCACCCGCAAGGAGGCCGAGCGCAGCAAGAACATGTTCGCGCTGGGCCTGCTGAGCTGGATGTACCACCGGCCCACCGAGGGCACGGAGAGGTTCCTGCGCTCCAAGTTCGCGAAGAAGCCCGGTATCGCGGAGGCGAACATCGCCGCGTTCCGGGCGGGCTGGAACTTCGGCGAGACCACCGAGGACTTCGCCGTCTCCTACGAGGTGGCGCCGGCGGCGAAGGCGTTCCCGCCCGGCGTGTACCGCAACATCTCCGGCAACCTGGCCCTGTCCTACGGCCTGATCGCCGCTTCCCGCCAGGCGGACCTGCCCCTGTTCCTGGGCTCGTACCCGATCACGCCGGCCTCGGACATCCTGCACGAGCTGTCGAAGCACAAGAACTTCGGCGTGCGCACCTTCCAGGCCGAGGACGAGATCGCGGGCATCGGCGCGGCGCTGGGCGCCGCCTTCGGCGGCTCGCTGGCCGTCACCACCACCTCCGGCCCCGGAGTGGCGCTCAAGAGCGAGACCATCGGGCTGGCGGTCTCGCTGGAGCTGCCGCTGCTGATCGTGGACATCCAGCGCGGCGGCCCGTCCACCGGCCTGCCGACCAAGACCGAGCAGGCGGACCTGCTGCAGGCGATGTACGGCCGCAACGGCGAGGCGCCGGTGCCGGTGATCGCCCCGCGCACCCCGGCCGACTGCTTCGACGCCGCCCTGGAGGCCGCCCGGATCGCCCTGACCTACCGCACCCCGGTCTTCCTCCTCTCCGACGGCTACCTCGCCAACGGCTCCGAGCCCTGGCGCATCCCCGAGACCGACGAGCTGCCCGACCTCACCGTCCGATTCGCGCAGGGCCCCAACCACACCCTGGACGACGGCACCGAGGTCTTCTGGCCCTACAAGCGCGATCCGCAGACCCTGGCCCGCCCGTGGGCGGTCCCGGGCACGCCCGGTCTGGAGCACCGCATCGGCGGCATCGAGAAGGAGGACGGCACGGGGAACATCTCCTACGCCCCCGCCAACCACGACCTCATGGTCCGCACCCGCCAGGCCAAGATCGACGGCATCGACGTCCCCGACATCGAGGTCGACGACCCGCACGGGGCCCGCACGCTCGTCCTGGGCTGGGGCTCGACCTACGGACCGATCACCGCCGCGGTACGCCGGCTGCGCGCGGCCGGGGAGCCGATCGCCCAAGCCCACCTACGCCACCTCAACCCCTTCCCGCGGAATCTGGGCTCCGTGCTGGAGCGTTACGACAAGGTGGTGATCCCCGAGATGAACCTCGGGCAGCTCGCCACCCTCATCCGGGCGAAGTACCTGGTCGACGCCCACTCGTACAACCAGGTCAACGGCATGCCGTTCAAGGCGGAGCAGCTCGCCGCGGCGCTGAAGGAGGCCATCGATGGCTGAGACGTCCACGTCAGGCACGAGCACGGTCCAGGCGCTCGCCCTCGTCCCCAGGGCCGAGGGCCGGCAGTCCATGAAGGACTTCAAGTCGGACCAGGAGGTGCGCTGGTGCCCGGGCTGCGGCGACTACGCCATCCTCGCCGCCGTGCAGGGCTTCATGCCCGAGCTGGGGCTGGCCAGGGAGAACATCGTCTTCGTCTCCGGCATCGGCTGCTCCTCCCGCTTCCCGTACTACATGAACACCTACGGGATGCACTCCATCCACGGCCGCGCCCCGGCCATCGCCACCGGCCTGGCCACCAGCAGGCGGGACCTGTCCGTGTGGGTGGTCACCGGTGACGGCGACGCGCTGTCCATCGGCGGCAACCACCTCATCCACGCCCTGCGCCGCAACGTCAACCTCAAGATCCTGCTGTTCAACAACCGGATCTACGGCCTGACCAAGGGCCAGTACTCCCCGACCTCCGAGGTCGGCAAGATCACCAAGTCGACGCCGATGGGCTCCCTGGACGCGCCGTTCAACCCGGTCTCCCTGGCGCTCGGCGCCGAGGCGACCTTCGTCGCCCGCACCGTCGACTCCGACCGCAAACACCTCACCGAGGTCCTGCGCCAAGCCGCCGCCCACCCCGGCACCGCCCTGATCGAGATCTACCAGAACTGCAACATCTTCAACGACGGCGCCTTCGACGCCCTCAAGGACAAGCAGCGGGCCGAGGAAGCGGTGATCCGCCTGGAGCACGGGCAGCCGATCCGCTTCGGCGCCGACGGCGCCAAGGGCGTCGTGCGCAACCCGCGCACCGGTGACCTGGAGGTCGTCACCGTCACGCCCGAGAACGAGGCGGACATCCTGGTCCACGACGCCCACGCGGCGTCCCCGACCACCGCCTTCGCCCTCTCCCGCCTCGCCGACCCGGACACCCTCCACCACACCCCCATCGGCGTCTTCCGCTCCGTCGAGCGGCCCGTCTACGACACGCAGATGGCCGGCCAGCTCGACACCGCGGTCGAGCGGAACGGCAAGGGCGACCTGGCCGCCCTGCTCGCCGGCGGCGACACCTGGACGGTCGTCGGCTGAGATCAGGCGGTGACACGGCGGTGGCGCGGACCGCCGGTGACTCGTGAGGCCCGGGACGACAGTGCCCGGGCCTCGCCGCGTCGGGAGGGGCGGCCCGGGGCCCCACCCCTCTGTCATGACCGTTTAGAAGTACGGACATGACAGGCGGGCTTTCCGGCGCTACCTTCGTGCAGCAAGGACGACACCGTCGAAAGGAGGGCCCATGGCCGGGACGTCCAGGGGAGAGCAGCGAATAGGCCTGTTGAACGGCTTCGCGGCGTATGGCATGTGGGGCCTCGTCCCCCTGTTCTGGCCGCTGCTCAAGCCGGCCGGGGCGGTGGAGATCCTCGCGCACCGGATGGTGTGGTCCCTCGCCCTCGTCGCCGTCGCGCTGCTCCTCGTACGGCGCTGGGCCTGGGCCGGCGAGCTGCTGCGGCAGCCCCGCAAGCTGGCGCTCGTCACGGTCGCCGCCGCCGTCATCACGGTCAACTGGGGCGTCTACATCTGGTCCGTGAACAGCGGCCACGTCGTCGAGGCCTCACTCGGTTACTTCATCAATCCCCTGGTCACCATCGCCATGGGCGTGCTGCTGCTGAAGGAGCGGCTGCGTCCCGTGCAATGGGCGGCCGTCGGGGTCGGTTTCGCCGCCGTCGTGGTCCTCACCGTCGGCTACGGCCGCCCGCCGTGGATCTCGCTCGTCCTCGCCTTCTCCTTCGCCATCTACGGGCTGGTGAAGAAGAAGGTCAACCTCGGCGGCGTCGAGTCGCTGGCCGCCGAGACCGCCGTGCAGTTCCTGCCCGCCCTCGGCTATCTGCTGTGGCTGTCCGCGCAAGGGGACTCCACCTTCACCGCCGAGGGCCCCGGGCACGCGGCCCTGCTCGCCGCGACCGGCCTGGTCACCGCGGTCCCCCTGGTCTGCTTCGGCGCGGCGGCGATCCGCGTGCCGCTGTCGACGCTGGGACTGCTCCAGTACCTGGCCCCGGTCTTCCAGTTCCTGCTCGGCATCCTGTACTTCCACGAGGCCATGCCGCCCGAGCGCTGGGCCGGCTTCGCGCTGGTGTGGCTGGCGCTCGCGCTGCTCACCTGGGACGCGCTGCGCACCGCCCGCCGGTCCGCGCTGACGCTCAGGGCCGAGAGGGCCCGAAGGGCCGAGGAGACCGGGCAGGCCGAGAGGGCCGCGAGGGGCGAGAAGGCCGAGCCGCTCGACGCCAGGCCATAGCGGCCGTCACCGCCGGGGGTCCGGTCCCACCGAGCTGGAGCAGTCCGCGGGGGACGAGGGGAACGGGGAGCGGGGAGGACGGTTACGGCGGAGGGGACCCGTCGTCCGGTTCCCGGCGGTGCCCACCGGCCGCCCTGGCCCGGTGCGCCCGCGCCTTCTCTCGGTTGCCGCAGTGCTCCATCGCGCACCAGCGGCGGCGGCCCGGGCGTGAGGTGTCGACGAAGAGCAGGCGGCAACGGGGGGCGTCGCACTCACGGATGCGATCGGCGTACGCGCCGGTGAACAGGTCGATCGCGTCGCGGGCCACCGTCGACAGCAGTCGGGTGCCGGTGGCGCCCGGGGCCCAGCCGCGGGTGCCGTCCGGTTCGAGGCGGGTGACGAGCGGGGGCTCGGCCGCGGCGGCGTTGACGACGTCGAGGTGGTCCGGCCGCAGCGGACGGCCGTGGGCGCGATCGGCGGCGAGCAGGAACAGGGCGTCGCGCAGGGCTCGTGCCCGTTCCACCTCCCCCTCGTCGACGACCGGGTCCAGTCCGTCCGGCAACCGGCTCCGGGCGGCCCAGGCGACCAGGTCGGCGGGCGTGTGCAGTACCTCGTACCGGGCGAAGGGACCCGGCCCGCCCGTCGTCAGCAGCTCCAGGCACAGGGCGCCCGGGTCGAAGCGGTACGGCCGCCCGTCGGAGGAAATCAGTGTCATGCCGGGCGAACGTTCCTGCGGTTTCCTTGCCCACCCACTCATGTAACCACTATAAGTGGTTACATGAGTCAACCCCACGCATCCGCGCCCGTGCCCGTCCACTGGAAGCTCGTCGTCGACGCCACCGATCCGCACGCACAGGCCGACTTCTGGTCCGCCGCCCTCGGTTACGAGGTGGAGGACAACAGCGCGCTCATCGAGAAGCTGCTGGGATTCGGGGCCGTACCGGCGGAACTGACCGTCGAGTCGCACGGCCGGCGCGCCTGGCGGGACCTGATCGCCGTACGGCACCCCGAGGACCCCTACCAGGAGGAGAGCGGCACCGGCCTGGGACGGCGCCTGCTGTTCCAGCGCGTGCCGGAGGCCAAGACCGGCAAGAACCGGCTCCACCTCGATCTGCACCCGGGTGAGGGACGGCGCGAGGAGGAGGTCGCACGGCTGGAGGCGCTGGGGGCGAGCGTGCTGCGGCGGGTGAGGGAGCAGGGCGGGGAGTGGGTGCTGATGGCGGACCCGGAGGGGAACGAGTTCTGCGTCCACTAGACGGACCAGGTGGACCAGGGCGTGTATCGAAAGAGCTGCCAGGTGCCCGAACTGCACGCGCGAGGAGCAAGCGCAACTCGGTGGTGCCTGGAGCGAAAATCAGGAAGGCTCGCGCGCATGGTCTCGGTGTTGCAGAACGTGGCGATTGACTGTGCAGATGCCTACGAGCTGGCCCGGTTCTGGAGCAGGGTGACTGGTCGTCCGCTGCATCCCGAGGACAAACCGGGTGACCCGGAGACTCAGGTGTTGTTGGCGGAGGGCCCAGCGCTCTACTTCAACCAGGTGCCCGAGCCCAAGGCGATCAAGAACCGGATCCATCTGTGTTTGCGCCCGGAGACCTCGCGTGAACAGGAGGTGGAACGGCTGCTGGACCTCGGTGCCACCCTTGTCGCCGATCTCCGGAATCCCGATGGCTCTGGCTGGGTGGTCCTTGCCGATCCCGAAGGCAACGAGTTCTGCGTTCTGCGCAGCGAGTCCGACCGAGCCGCCATGACTTCCTGACGCTTCCGTCTCCGTCCCGGCCGGCTTCGGATAAGTGCTGGTCACAGCCACTCGTTGACGGCCGCGACGAGGACGGTCGCTTCATATCGGATCGCGAGCTTGCCGTACCTCGTAACCACAGCCCGGTGCCGCTTGAGGCGATTGATGCCGCACTCGACCGCGTGCCGGGCCTTGTAGTCCTCCGGGTCGGACTTCGGCGGCCTGCCACTGTTCGAGCCGAGCTTCTTGCAGTTGCGGGCTTGGTCGGCCTTGTCCGGGATGGTGCAGCGGATCCGGCGCCGACGCAGGTAGGCGCGGTTCTTCAGGGAGACATACGCCTTGTCGGTGCGCACACGATCGGGTCGGGTGCGGGGATGCACGGCCCGACGCGGGACACGCGGACCTTCTCCAGGACAGGCTCTAACTGCGGGGAGTCCCCGCGCTGCCCAGCGGTGACCACGACTGACATGGGCCTCTGCCCCTGTTCGGCGGCCAGGTGGAGCTTGGTGCTCAGGCCGCCGCGCGAGCGTCCCAGGCCGTGGTCGTCCGGCTCGGTGGCGATGCCACCGGGTGGCTCCTTTTGCAAGGCCCCCTTTTTCCTCGCCCCGGCGGCGTGTTGGTGGGCCCGGCATACCGTGAAGTCCACGTTGAGATCCCAGGTGATCAGCCCCTTGGCGTCGAGCCCGGGCCTGCAGCGCGGTGAAGACCCGCTGCCAGGTGCCGTCCCGCTGCCAGCGGCGGAACAGGTCGCACACTCGACCCCAGGGCCCGTGCCGCTCTGGGACATCCCTCCACGGAGCGCCGGTCCGGGTCCGCCACCGAATGCCGTCGATCGGCTGCCGCCGGGGCCGTACCGCGGGCCGGCTTCTTTCCCCTCGGCAGCAGCGGCTCTGGTACCGCCCACTGCGCGTCCGTCAGATCTCCGCGCGCCACGAACCAAGATCACCTCAGGCCCAAGATCTACTTCTGATGCACGCCCTAGTCTTCTGAGTCAGGGATTCTGTTCAGATGTGTAGGGTTGCCTGGTGGCGCGTACTGGGCGGCCGAAGGCCGAGTTGATCCTGTCGGATGCAGAACGGGCTGCGCTGGAGGGATGGGTGCGGCGTCGTTCCACGCCGCAGGCGTGGGCTTTGCGGTGCCGGATCATTCTGGCCTGCGCGAGTGGCGCGTCGAACAAGGACGTGGCCGCCCAGCTTGGTTCGACACCGCATGCGGTGGGCCGCTGGCGGAAGCGGTTCGTCGAGCACCGGATCGCCGGGCTGGGTGACATGCCGCGTCCGGGCGGCCCCCGGACGGTCACCGACGAGCAGGTCGCCGCCGTGGTCACCAAGACGCTGGAGGCGACGCCGAAGAACGCCACGCACTGGTCGACGCGGGCGATGGCGAAGGAGATGGGCCTGTCGCAGTCGACCGTGTCGCGGATCTGGCGGGCCTTCGGCCTGCAGCCGCACCGTACGGAGACGTTCAAGTTGTCGACGGATCCGTACTTCGTCGACAAGGTCCATGATGTGGTCGGCCTGTATCTGGATCCGCCCGAGCGGGCACTGGTGTTCTGCGTGGACGAGAAGAGCCAGATCCAGGCGCTGGACCGCTCCCAGCCGGTGCTGCCGATGATGCCCGGGGTCCCGCAGCGCCTCACCCACGACTACGTGCGCGCCGGGACCACCACGCTGTTCGCCGCCTTGGAGGTCGCCACCGGCAAGGTGATCGGCTCACTGCACCGCCGGCACCGGGCCGAGGAGTTCAAGAAGTTCCTGATCAAGCTCGACCAGGAGGTGCCGACGGGCCTGGACGTGCACTTGGTGCTGGACAACTACGCGACCCACAAGACTCCGGCGATCAAGACCTGGCTGGTGGCCCATCCCCGCTTCCACCTGCACTTCACGCCCACCGGATCGTCCTGGCTCAACCTGGTCGAGCGGTGGTTCGCCGAGCTGACCAACAAGCAGATACGGCGCGGCGTCCACAAGAGCGTCCAAGCGCTGGAGAAGGACATCCGTACCTGGATCGCCGCGTGGAACACCGATCCCAAGCCCTACGTGTGGACCAAGACCGCGGACGAAATCCTTGAGCGCCTCGCCAGCTATCTGAACAGAATTCCTGACTCAAAAGACTAGGTGGACGGGGTGGAACAGGCGGCGGCGCCGGACCGGCGTGCGCGGGCGCGTTCGGCCAGGCGGTCCATGCGGGCGCGGGCCGACTCCAGCCGCCCGGCGTCGGCAGCCGCCGGACCGCCCTCGGCGGCCAGCCCGGCCCACAGGCCGATCAGTTCGCGCCCCAGCTCCAGCCCTTGTTCGGGGTCGCGTACGGCGCGCCAGGCGGTGTCCGCGCCGTGGACGCTGCCGTACGCGGCCTCCGCGTCGCCCGCGCGGCGGTGGGCCCGGGCCAGACCGAGGCAGATGCGCAGGGCACGGACCGGGTCGTCGGACAAGTAGGCGATGTACGCGGTCAGTTCTCGCAGCCGGAGCACCTCGGGGTGTTCCGGTCCCAGCGCTTTCGACGCCTGCGCCACCGTCTGCTCCGCGAGCTGTGCCGCGCCGGCCGTCCGTCCCGTCCTGACGGCCTCGTTGATGCGGGCCGTGGGCTCGGCGAGGAAGGCCGGGGCCGTGCCGGGGCCGGGGTCGCCGAGCACGCGCTCCGCGACGGCGTCGAACCCGCGGGGCCGACCGGATCCGGCGGCGTGATCGGGTGCGTCGTCCTGCGGCACGACACGGTATCCGGCCGCGCCCAGGCCCACCACCGGGCCCTCCTCCCCGGCCGGAACCCCGTCGGGCGTCCCGCCCTCATCCGTCCGGGACGCCCGGCGCGCCCCTTCCCGCTTCCTCCCGAAGCCGAACCACGTCATCTCGCCCTCACTTCCACGGCCGGGCCATCGGCCACATGTTCGCTGTCGAGTGTCTCCGCCCCCCTGGAGCTCCCCGGTCACCAGGACGTCACAGGCTCGTCCCAGTGGCCGCGGCCCGCGTGTCCGGCACGCGGGTCACGGTCCAGGTGTCCGGCACGCGCGGCTCCCACACCTCGCGCACCTCTTGCACCTGGCGCAACTCTCGCACCTCGCGTAGTTCTTCTCGCACAGCCCCTCGCCGTCCTCCCCGATCGGGCGGACCCCCTCCGCACCGCCTCCATCGCCACGGGCCCCCGCGCGGGGCGGTCCGGCCGTCCCGGACGGCGCCGGGACCGGCTCCGTACGGCCGAACGCGTCCGCCACCCACGGCAGCCGCGCCCGGCGGGTGCGGGACCCGCGGTCCCGGGAGGCCGGCGAGCACCCCGGGCGGCCGGCCGAGGGCGGACGCCGGAACTCCGGTCACCGCGCCCCTTCCCTTCGATTAATGCATGTACATATGATGCATGAGCACTTAATCGACGTACGTCGCGTGACGACCTCCCAGGGGGACCACCATGAGCCGTCGCTTCCTCTTCGTACTCGGCAGCAGCCGCCCCGACGGCAACACCGAGTTGCTGACCCGCCGAGCCGCCGAACAACTGCCCGCGGGGATCGAGCAGCGGTGGATCAGCCTCGCCGAGCACCCGCTGCCCGACTTCCAGGACCTGCGCCACGACAGCGACCACGTCCGCCCCCGGGAGGGCGACGCCGCCCTGCTGCTCGACGCCACCCTCGCCGCCACGGACATCGTGATCGCCTCACCGCTGTACTGGTACTCGGTGTCCGCCCACACCAAGCGCTACCTCGACCACTGGGCGGGCTGGCTGCGCACCCCGGGGCTGGACTTCAAGGCGACCATGGCCGGCCGCACCCTGTGGGGCGTCACCGCGCTCGCCCACGAGGAGCGGGAGGTCGCCGACCCGCTGATCGGCACGCTGAACAACTCGGCGGCGTACATGGGGATGCGCTTCGGCGGTGTGCTGCTCGGCAACGGCAGCAGGCCGGGTGACGTGCTGCGGGACACCGAGGCGCTGGCGGACGCCAAGACCTTCTTCGCCCGGGAGGCGCCGTTCGCCCGCTTCCCGTACGAGACCGGCCGACCCTCCCCGCACCCCCCTACGTCGTGATGTCCTTCGCCGTGAACCGCGCCCACGCCGCCGACCCGAACACCGCCGCGTACAGGGCCTGCAGGCCGAGGTTCCGCTCCAGGTCGTCCCAGTAGACGGGTTCACGCATCAGGTCGGCGAAGGACATCCAGTAGTGGGAGAAGAAGTATGGCCGGAAAGCGTCCAGTTGCGGGAGCTGATCGAGGATCTGGACGGTGATCACCAGCCCGACGGTGGTCGCCATCGCCGCGATCCCGCTGCCCGTCAGCGTGGAGACGAACAGGCCGAGGGCCGCCACGCCGGTCAGTGACGCGGCGACGGCCAGGGCGATCAGCAGCGCCCGCCCCATGCCCTCGCCCAGGCCGATCCGCGTCCCGGAGACGGTCGTCAGGTCGCCCAGCGGGAACAGCAGTGCCCCGACCGCGAGCGCGGACACGGCGACCACCAGGGTGGCCGCCAGGCAGAACGCCAGCACCGCCGCGTACTTGGTGAGCAGCAGGCGGGTACGGCCGGCGGGGGCGACCAACAGGTAGCGCAGGGTGCCCGCGCTCGCCTCGCCAGCGATCGCGTCGCCCGCGACGACCCCGACGGCCATCGGCAGGAAGAACGGGAGCGTGGCGGCCAGCGCGGTGAAGACCAGGAACAGGCCGTTGTGGGTGATCTGCGCGACGAACGCCGGCCCCTGACCGCCGCCGGCCGGTGGGCCGTCACCCGTCTCGATCCGGACGGCGGTCCCGACCAGGACCGGTACGGCGGCCAGCACGCCCAGCAGCGCCAGGGTGCGCCAGCGCCGGAAGGTGGTCCGCAGTTCACTGCGCAGCAGCGCGAGGGTCCACAGGGGCCGCGGCCCGGGCCCGGACCGTGCCCGTACGGTTCCCGCGGCACCCCCGGCCTCCCCGATCGCTCCGGTCCCCCCGGCCTCCCCGATCGCTCCGGTCCCCCTGGCCTTCCCCGCCTCCCCCGCCTCAGCCCGCGACATCGAACCCCTCCCCCGTCAGTGCCACGAACGCGTCCTCCAGGGAGGCCCGTTCCGTCCCGAAGCCGCGGACCCTCACGCCCGCCGCCACCAGCGCCGCGTTGACGTCCGCGAGGTCGCGGTCGGGCGGCTCGGCCGTGACCCGGTCCTCGGCGACGGCCACGTCCGCGGCCCCCTGCTCCTTCAGCACCCGCGCCGCCTCCCCGGAATCCGGCGTGGTCACCACCAGCCGGCCGCGCAGCCCCGCCACCAGGCCGGCGACCGTGCCCTGGGTGATCAGGCGCCCCCGCGCCATCACCGCGGCGTGCGTGCACACCTGCTCGATCTCGTCGAGGAGGTGGGAGGAGAGGAAGACGGTGGTGCCGTCGGAGGCCAGTTCCCGGATCAGGGTGCGGATCTCCCGCATGCCCTGCGGATCGAGCCCGTTGGTCGGCTCGTCCAGCACCAGGAGCCGGCGGGGCCGGAGCAGCGCCGCGGCCAGGCCGAGGCGCTGCTTCATGCCGAGGGAGTACGCCCTCGCCTTCTTGCCCGCCGCGGCGGTGAGGCCGACGCGGTCCAGCGCGTCGGCGACGCGGCGGCGCCGGGTGCGGGGGTCGGCGCTCGGGTCGGCGGCGTCGTACCGCAGCAGGTTGTCGCGCCCGGACAGGAAGCCGTACGGGGCCGGCCCCTCGATGAGCGCCCCGACCCGCGGCAGTACGGAGCGGGCGGCGCGGGGCATGGGCCGGCCCAGCACGAGGGCGGTGCCCGAGGTCGGCTCGATCAGGCCCATCAGCATGCGGATGGTGGTGGTCTTGCCGGAGCCGTTGGGGCCGAGGAAGCCGAAGACGCTGCCCGCCGGGACGGTCAGGTCCAGACCGTCGACGGCAAGCTGTCCGCCGCGGTAGCGCTTGGTCAGCGCACGGGTGGCGATGACCGCGTCCCCCGCGTCTGCCCGGTCCGGTTCCACGGCGGACGGCTCGTTCATCGGCTCCCTCATCGCTCCCGGCACTCACTTCCCGGCGTCGGCCGCCTTCACCAGCGCGTCCTTCGTGACCGTGCCGGCGTAGACCGTGCCGTCCTGCGTGATCAGGGCGTTGACGAGGCGGGTGGTGAACACCGTGCCCGAGCCGAAGGTGCCGGAGACCTCCTCGCCGAACGAGCCGAGGAAGCCGCCGAGGGCTCCCGGCTCCCCGCGGCCACCGCCCGCGGATGCGGCCGGCAGGCCCTGCCCGCCCGTGTCGAGGACGGCGATCGCGTTCCAGCCCTCGCCGACGACCTTCAGGCCGTCGAGCTCCTCGGCGAGGTTCCCGCCGGGATCCCCGCCGGTCTTCCGCTCGGACCGGGGCGCCCCGGGGATCCGGTCCGCCTCGCCGCCCTCGGTGATCTTCGCGCCCTCGGGCGGGGTGAAGTCGAAGGTCGAGGCGGGCGGCTTCGCGAAGCCGACCTGGGTGAAGCCGGCGTCCACCACGGCGGCGCCGCCGCTCGCCGGGGTGAGGGTGAACTTCAGCGGCAGCCCGGTCCCCGCGTCCACGGCGATGGTGATCGCACCGACCGTGGAGCCTTCCCGACGGGGTTCGATCAGCAGCTTGTACGCGTCCCGGCCGGCGACCCGCGCGGTGCCGTCGACCGTCACGGACGTGGTGTCGTCGACCGCCTTCAGCGCCTCCTCGGCGAGGTCCCGGGGCGTGGCCGGGAGCTCCCCGCGCTCCTTCGCCCGCCCGTCGGCGGTCTCGGGGACGGTGGCGTGGTAGACCTCGTTCGACTCGCTGTCGTAGCCCCAGACGTCCTTGCCGTCGTGGATCAGGCTGTACTCGGCCGCGTTCTCCAGCAGTGACAGCTTCTGCCGGTGCGGGCCGTCGGCCGCGACCCGCAGCGTGTGGGTGCCGGACACCAGCTCGGTGAGCCTGGCCGAGGGATCCGCCGGGGAGCCGCCGTCACCCCGTCCCGCGGGACCGGAGGCCCTGCCGCCCGCCATGTCGCCCACCAGACCGCCCAGGTCCGGCAGGCCGAGGTCGGTACTGATCTTCACCGTGCCGGACAGCTGCTGCACGTCCGACCCGGCGATCTTCTCGATGAGCTGCTGCGCCGTGATGTCCGGAAGCTCGGGGTCGCCGGAGTCGGCGAGCGCGGGGACGAGCCCGATCGTCGCCGCCGCCACTGCCGTCACCGCGACCGGGACGACGTACCGCGCGGCCCTGCGCCGCCGGGTTCCGGGTTCCCCGGCCCCGGCGGCCGTCGTGCTGTCGTCGGATGCGTACGGTGCCATGTGTGCCCTACCTCCGTGGTCGGCGGCGGCTGCCCGTGTCCTCGCGTCGTGCGCTCTCGCGCCGGTCTCACCGTGAGCCGCCATTCTCACCCGAATCGGTGAGGAGTGGTGATGTCCGCGGACTCCATCTGACCAAATCGGACAGGTGAATTCGTCAGACTGCGGGCTCAACTCCGTCTACTGCCGCGGTATGACGCGGGGGGACGGCGATCCCCCCGTCCAGTAGGGGACGCCGGCCCGACCGACCGGGACCGGCGGGGCCGATGGGACGAGCCGGACGGCCGGGACCGCCCGGACGGACGGGACCGGCCGGGCGGCCGGGCGGACGGGCAGGGCGGGCCGACGGGACAGGCGGGTGGCCGACGGGACAGGCGGGTGGCCGACGGGACCGGCCGTCCGTCCCACCCGGCTGCTAACCGGCCCGGTGCACCACCGCGTCGCACAGCTCCACCAGCGCGCTCTTCGCCTCGCACTCCGGCAGCGGGGTGAGCGCGGCGCGCGCCTCCTGCGCGTAGCGGACGGTGTCCCGGCGGGCCTGCTCCAGCGCGGGGTGGGCGCGCAGCAGGCGCAGCGCCTCCGCGTGGCGCTCGTCGTCGGTCAGGTCGGAGCCGAGCAGCTCGCACAGCTCGACGTCCTCGGCCAGCCCCAGCCGGGCGGCCCGTTCGCGCAGGCGCAGCACGGGGAGGGTCGCGATGCCCTCGCGCAGGTCCGTCCCCGGCGTCTTGCCCGACTCGTGCGAGTCGGAGGCGATGTCCAGCACGTCGTCCGCGAGCTGGAAGGCGACGCCGAGCCGTTCGCCGTACTGGGTGAGCACGTCCACGTGCGTCTCGTGGGCCCCGGACATCATCGCGCCGAACCGGCACGAGACGGCCACCAGCGATCCGGTCTTGCCGGCGAGGACGTCGAGGTAGTGCTCGACCGGGTCCCGTCCGTCCTGTGGTCCGGCCGTCTCCAGGATCTGCCCGGTGACCAGCCGTTCGAACGCCAGCGCCTGGACGCGGACGGCCTCCGGGCCGAGGTCGGCGAGGATCTGCGAGGCCCGCGCGAACAGGAAGTCGCCGGTGAGGACCGCCACCGAGTTGCCCCAGCGGGTGTTGGCGCTGGCCACCCCGCGCCGCACCGCGGCCTCGTCCATCACGTCGTCGTGGTACAGCGTCGCCAGGTGGGTCAGCTCGACGACGACGGCCGACGGCACGACCCCCGGGGCGTACGGGTCGCCGAACTGGGCCGCGAGCATCACCAGCAGCGGCCGGAAACGCTTCCCGCCCGCGCGCACCAGGTGCTGGGCGGCCTCTGTGATGAACGGCACTTCACTTTTGGTTGCCTCAAGCAACCCTTCTTCGACAGCCGCCAGCCCGGCCTGGACATCGGCTTCCAGTGCCTGGTCCCGCACGCTCAGCCCGAACGGCCCGACGACGGTCACGAGGGGTCTCCTGTCTGCTGGTGTCTACTGGCGCTTACGCGGTTTGTCGATAGGTCGCTGCCATCACTCAAGTCAGCGTATCCGGTCACGTTTCGATCACCGATAGCGCCCACGGTCACAGGCCGGTCGATACCCGGCCATGACCGGCATGTTCGTGATCAGCGGACATGGGCGGACACGAGCCGGGCCCCGGGCGGACGCGGCGCGCCAGGGGCCGGTCCGGAAGGCCCCGCCCCTGCGGTCGAGGGCTCGCGCCCCGGGAAGGCCGCCCCTTCGACTTCGACGGGCGGCTCCGCCTCCCGCCCCTCACCGCACCGCCCGACCGCACGCGGCGCGGTCCTCATCGACGGCCATTTGAGCGCTGGTTGGCCTTATTGCCTGATTTGTCGGCCTTTCCGTGTGCCGTGAATTGGCTCACGCCGCCGACCGGGCGGCCACGCCCACCGCACCCGCCCGCCTCCCCGCGCCCCGCAAGCCAGTTGACCCTTGGCGGCCGCAAAGGATCAAGTACCACAAACACCTCAGATCAAGGTCAACACGGTTCAGAGGTGATTCCCGCACTTGTTTCGGACATGTGCCCTCGCATACGTTCCCGGCCTGTCGGGCGGACGCCGAATCCTGCCGCCGCCCGGACGCACACCCATCGACCGACCAACTCACGCACGGCAGGAGCGGGGGACCCAGGTAAGTCGCCGCGCCGGACACCGCACCGGAGCGGCTCGGGGTGAAGCCGTGCCCGCCAGGGCCGCGGCCGGGCACCTCCCGCCCGAACCCGACAGCTCACCTCGCAGGCGGCAGGAGAGGAACTCGTCATGCGCGCAACCGGTCAGAACCGGCACGCCGCCACCGCCCGACTCGTCCGCAAGCTGGCCCTCGCCGGCACGGGCGCCGCCGTACTCGCCCTGCCGCTCGTCGGCGCCACCACCGCCTCCGCGGCCACCCCGGCCGCCACGACCGCCGCCACCGCGGCGACGGGCTACACGAACAACCTCGACGGCTGGATCCGCCAGTCGCTCGACGTCATGGCGCAGCACGGCATCCCGGGGACGTACGACGGCATCCACCGCAACATCATGCGCGAGTCGTCCGGCAACCCGTACGCCATCAACAACTGGGACATCAACGCCGTCAACGGCACCCCGTCCAAGGGCCTGCTCCAGGTCATCGACCCGACGTTCCGCGCCTACCACGTGCCCGGCACCTCGTGGGACCCGTACGACCCGGTCGCGAACATCACCGCCGCCTGCAACTACGCGGCCCAGCGGTACGGCTCGATCGACAACGTCTTCGGGGCGTACTGAGCGCCGGCGGACCGCGCCGGACGCTAACGAACCGCGGGAAACAGCCGCTCGAGGACGACGGCGATGCCGTCGTCCTCGTTCGATTCCGTGACCTCGTCGGCGACCGCCTTGAGGGCGGGATGGGCGTTGGCCATCGCGACGCCGTGTGCCGCCCAGTCGAACATCGGGATGTCGTTGGGCATGTCCCCGAAGGCGATGGTCTGCCCCGGGCCCAGGCCGAGGCGCTCGGCGGCCAGCGCGAGGCCGGTCGCCTTGGTGACGCCGCACGGCTGGAGCTCGACGGTCCCGGGACCCGACATGGTGACCGTCGCCAGCGAGCCGATCACCGCGCGCGCCGTCGCCGCCAACTCGTCGTCGGACAGCTCGGGATGGCGCAGCAGCACCTTGCTGATGGGCTCGCGCCACAGGTCGTCGCGCCGTTCGATCCGCACCGCGGGCAGGGTCGGGTGCGGCATCCGGTACCCGGGCTCGATGAGGGTGAGCCCGTCGACGCCGTCCTGGTCGACCGCCGCGTAGACCTGCCCCACCTCGGCCTCGATCTTGCCGAGCGCGGTCTCGGCCAGTTCCCGGTCCAGCGTGACCGACCACAGCAGGCGGTCCGCGCCGGCGTCGTACAACTGCGCCCCCTGCCCGCACACCGCGAGCCCCGTGCAGCCGAGGTCCTCGAGCAGTGACCGCACCCTCGGCGCCGGGCGGCCCGTGACCACCAGATGACGGGCGCCGGCCTCGGCCACCCGCGCGAGGGCCGCGCGCGACCGGTCGGAGACGGTGTCGTCGCCGCGCAGCAGCGTTCCGTCCAGGTCGGTGGCGATGAGGGCATATGCAGTGCGGTCCATGATCAGAGAATACGGACAGCGCGCCCCGCCGTTTCACCGCGGAAGCGGCCGGCTCCGGGCTCCCGGCACGCCCGAGGGCGGCGGGCGGCGGGGCCGCCGGCCGGCCGCCCGCCCCGCGGACCGGAGCGGGACGGGGACCCCGAAGGGAGGGAACCGGGTGTCCGAAAGCTGACGCATCACCGGCTGCGCACGGTTGGGGGCCTCTGCACCGATTGGCAACAACGTCTTCCGCCGCCTACCGTCCGGCCGGACTCGGCGGTACCGTCCCTTGTGTCCAGGGGGGACTTGATCGGGGGGTCAGGTTGAGCAGCGGACGTGTTCGTGTGCTGAGGCCGCAGGAGCTGGGCGAGGGGGAACGGGAGCACTGGCGGGAACTGCGCGCGAAGTCCTCGGCACCGCGCAACCCCTTCATGGAACCGGAGTTCACCGACGCCGTGGGTCTGGTGCGGCCACGGGCCCGGGTGGCGGTGCTCTACGAGGGCGGTGAGGCGGCCGGTTTCCTGCCGCACGAGCGCGGACCGCTGGGCCAGGGCCGGGCGATCGGGCTCGGGGTGTCGGACCGCCAGGGCGTGGTGCTCCCCGCGGGCCTGCGGCCGGACGCCCGCGAACTGCTGCGGGCCTGCTCGCTGTCTAGCTTCGCCTTCGACAACCTCGAAGCGGAACAAGGGCTGTTCGTGCCGTACGCCGCCGAGGAGCACCCCGCCTACGTCATCGACGTGGACAAGGGGTACGAGGCCTACGAGTCCGTCCTGCGCGCCCGGTCGCCGAAGTTCCTGAAGACCACGCTCGCCAAGGAGCGCAGGCTCGGCCGCCAGGTCGGGGAGGTCCGGTTCGTCTTCGACGAGCGCGACCCGGCCGCGCTGCGCACGCTCATGGCGTGGAAGTCGGCGCAGTACCGCCGTACGGGCCGCCGGGACCGGTTCGCGCGGGAGTGGATCATCCGGCTCGTCGGGCGGCTCGCCGTGACCCGGGCACCGGAGTGCAGCGGCACGCTGTCCGTGCTCTACGCCGGCGGCCGGCCGGTCGCCGCCCACTTCGGGCTGCGCTCGGCGTCCGTGCTGGCCTGCTGGTTCCCGGCCTACGACCCGCACTTCGCGAAGTACTCGCCGGGACTGGTACTGCATCTGCGGATGGCCGAGGCCGCCGCCGCCCGGGGCATCGGCCTGCTGGACATGGGGCGGGGCCGGGCCGAGTACAAGGAGTCACTGGGGACGGGCGAACTGCCCGTGTACGAAGGGGTGGTGACGCGCCCGGGTGCGGGAGCCGCGCTGCACTGGCTGGGCCGCGAGCCGGCCCGCCGCGCGCACGCCTTCGTCCGCGGCCGGCCGCGCCTGGCCTCGCTGGCGGCACGGACGCTGAAGGGCGCGGCACGGCTGCGCCGGCCCTGACACCGGGTCCGGCCGGCTCCGGCACCGGGCCCGGGGGCATGCGGGGTGAGGGAAGAGGAGGGCGTATGGCGGAGGGGGGAAGGACCGTGACGGGGAGGGAAGGACGCGTGGCGGAGGGGGGAGGGCGTGTGGCCCGTACCGCGCGCGTGCGGCGGGAGATCGCCCTGTTCCAGGGCATCGAGCCGGTGCAGGTCGCCGAGCTGGACCTGGGGCCGGGCGGCGGGGAGGGAGCGGCCGGCCGGGACCCGGAGGTCTCCCTCAGACCCGGGCCGGGCAGCCCTCCGGTGACGTCCGGCGAGGTGTTCGTACTGGTCAGGAGGGGCGGCCGGCCCGTCGGTACGCTGCTCGGCCGGGTACCCGAGGGCGCCGACCCGAAGGAGGTGCTCGCCGGTCTCGCGCGGGACGCGGAGTTCCCGGAGGGGGCGTCCGGCAGCCGGGGGGCCGGTGGCACGGCGCGCGGGACGATGCCGTCGTCCGCGCCACCGCCGCCCGGGCCACCGCCGTCCGCCGGTGTCGTCGTCGCCACCCGGGAGCGTGCCGGGCAGCTGGCCCGCGCCCTCGACTCGCTCCTCGCGCAGGACCACCCGGACTTCGAGATCGTCGTCGTCGACAACGCGCCCGTGACCGACGGGACCCGGGAGCTGGTCGAGCGGAAGTACGGCGAGCGCGTGCGGTACGTGCGCGAACCGGTGCCCGGGCTCGCCGTCGCGCACAACCGGGGGCTCGAGGCCGTCCGGGGCGAGGTGGTCGCCTTCACCGACGACGACGTGGTCGCCGACCCGCGCTGGCTCACCGAGCTGACCACGCCCTTCGCCGCCGACCCGCGCCTGGGCTGCGCCACGGGGCTGATCCTGCCCGCGCGGCTGCGCACCCCGGCCCAGGTGCTGCTGGAGAGCCACGGCGGCTTCGCGAAGGGCTTCGCGCCGCGGACGTACGACCCGAAGGACCCGCCCGCCGACGAGCCGCTGTTCCCGTTCACGGCGGGCCGGTTCGGATCGGGCGCCAACATGGCCTTCCGCACCGAGGCGCTGCGCTGCGTCGGCGGTTTCGATCCGGCCACCGGCGCCGGCACACGCGCCCGGGGCGGCGACGACCTGTACGGCTTCGTCCGGGTCCTCGCCCAGGGGCACCGGCTGCACTACACCCCGCGGGCGCTCGTGTGGCACCACCACCGGGAGACCTGGAAGGACCTGGAGACCCAGGCGTACGGCTACGGCGCCGGCCTCACCGCCTACCTCACGGCGATCCTGGTGAACCGCCCCGCGCTGCTGCCGGCCTTCCTCGCCCGGCTGCCCCGCGGCCTGGCCCACGCCCGCGCCCTGAGCGCCGCCCGGCACACGGACGGCGCGGACGGCACGGCCGGCACGCCGGGCGCGCACGATGCGCGCACGCACCCCTGGCCGCACCGCCTCTCCCGGCTGCAGCGCCGGGGGATGCTGTACGGCCCCGTCGGCTATCTGCGGGCGCGGCGCGCCCTGCGCACGCTCACCCGGGAGGCGAGATGACGGCAGCGGCGGACGGCGGCGGCAGACGGCCGGCGGGCCCCGGCCCCGAGGGCGGGAACAGGACCGCCGTCCCCGTCCTCCTCTATCACGCCGTGACGGACGACCCCCCGTCGTGGATCGCCGAGTTCACGGTCGGGCCCAAGGAGTTCGCCGCCCATCTGGACGCCGTCGTCGACAGCGGCCGTACTCCGCTGACCATCGGCGCGCTCGCCGACCATCTGGCCGGGCGGGCGCCGCTGCCGCCCCGGCCGGTGCTGCTCACCTTCGACGACGGCTTCGCCGACCTGCCCGGCCCCACCGCCGAGGCCCTGGCCGCGCGCTCCCTGCCCGCCACCGCCTACCTCACCACCGGTGCCATCGCGCCGGGCGGGCGCAGTCTGCTGCCGCCCGCCCCGATGATGACGCTGGACCGGGTGGCGGAGCTGGAACGTTCCGGCATGGAGATCGGCAGCCACACCGTCACCCACGCCCAGCTGGACACCCTGTCCGCCCGGCGGCTGGCGTACGAGCTGCGCACCTCCAAGGACGTCCTGGAGGACGCCCTCGGTCACGCGGTCCGGCACCTCGCCTACCCGCACGGCTACAACAGCGCGAGGGTGCGGGCCATGGCCGCCCGCGCCGGCTACGAGACGGCGACCGCCGTGCGGCACGCGCTCAGCTCCGACCGCGACGAGCGGTACCGCATCGCCCGGCTCATCGTGCGTCGCGGCCACACGGTCGCCGACGTCCGGGCCTGGCTGGCGGGCGGGGGCGCGCGCGTCGCGCCCTACCGCGACGGGCCGAAGACGATCGGCTGGCGCTGGTACCGGCGGGCCCGGGCGGCCGTGCGGGGGCCGTCCTTCGCGGGCTGAGCGGACGGCGGGAAGGGGAAAGGGCGGGGGTGGAGGTGGGGGCGAGGTGCCCGGCCCCACCGCCGCCGTCCGCCCACTCCCCTCCCGTGGCCGGTCCCCTCACTTCCGTGGCTGGTTGAGGTAGGGGTCGGAGACCGCCTTGCGCAGGCTGGCCCAGGAACGGTCGTTCGCCAGGGCGAGGTCGCAGTGCGGTCCGGGGTCCCGGTAGTTCCACTGCAGCGCCGCTTTGACACCGTCCAGGCTCTTGAGCACCGAGGGCACCTGCGCGTACCAGTCGGCCTGCCGGTCCGGGCGGTCCGGGTCGGCCGCGCTGCCGAACTCCGAGAGCATCAGGGGTTTGTCGGCCGACAGGTGCGTGCGGATCCATTCGTGCGTGGCCCGCTGGGTCTGGGCGAAGGACAGCCAGCCGGTCCTGTGGCAGAGGTAGTAGTTGTACTGGTTGTAGCCGATCCAGTCGACGTACCCGTCCCCCGGGTACATCCGCTCGAACAGATCGGCGTGTCCCAGATAGCCGGTGATGATCCAGGTCCACACGACGTTGTCCACGCCCAGCTCGCGGAACCGGTCGTGGATGTGCCGGTAGGCCCGGACGTACTCCGCCGGGGTGCCGTTGTCCGGTGTCCGGGTGTCCATCTCCAGGTCGAAGGAGAGGAAGACCTTCTTGCCGGTGCGGGCGCCGTAGTCCTTGACGCGCCGGGCCTGGACGTCGATGACGGAGGCGTCCAGCTCACCGTCGGTTATCTGCTTCCAGGTCGGCTGCTGGCGTTTCGTACCGCCCCACCACTTGCTCTCCCAGGACAGCAGCAGCATGCGGTCCTCGCCGACGCGCTGCTCCTCCTCGGTCAGCAGCTGGCCCTCCAGGCGGGTGCCCTCGACCGCCGACATGTCGTGGTACGTGTACACGATGTCGAGCTTGCGGCCCACGCGCTCCTCGTAGGCGCGCACCTTCTCCCCGAGGTCCGACTTGTCGTGCGGTACGAACGCGCCGAACCAGGCGCCGCAGGGCGGTTCGAGGAGGGCGGTGGGCCGGCACGTGCCGTCGTGTGCGGAGGGTCGCGTCCTCGAACCGTCGTCGGGGCCGGAGGCGTTGCGAAGGGCGAGTACGGCGAACAGGACCGCGCAGGTCACCGCGGCGGACGTGAGCAGCAGCCGGCGCCGGCGGTGGCCGCGCGGGCGGCCGTGCCGGCCGCGCGGGCCCGCGGGGGCCTGGGCGGCGGGGACGCGGCGTGAGGGGCGGGCGGATTTCACAGAGCTGAGCCCTTCCGTGTCCTGTGCGTCGTCTCCGTTCCCTTCCCGGCCCCCGTCCCCGCCCTCGCCCTCGGTGTGGCGCGCGGGCGTGGGCAGAACGCGGCGAGCGTCGTCAGCAGGGTGAGGACCAGCAGCACCCGCTGCCCGCTGAGGGCACGCGCGGAGATCAGTACCGTGGAGACCAGCATCGCGGTGCTCACGCTCAGCAGGACGGTCAGCACCAGCCGTTCCAGCAGGTCGGAGCGGCGCTCGAAACAGGGGTCGCGGTGTTCGGCGGGCTTCTCGGCGGGCCGCACCCGCAGCGCGGGCCCGCAGACTCCGACGAAGGCGGCACCCGGGCCCGCGACCAGGAACGCCGCGACCGCCGCGCCGCGCAGCGGCGACCCCCCGGGCAGGGCGAGCGCGGCCAGGGCCAGCCAGCCGCCGAACGGGGGCAGCATGCGGATCACGAGGTCCTGCGGAGTCATGGAACGGTCCGTCCGCTCGGTCGAGTCGGTGCTGCCGGACATGTCGGTCGTGTGGTCGGCCGTGTGGTCGGCCGTACGGTCGATCGTGTGATCGGGCGTGTGGCCGGACGCGTGGTCAGGCGTGTGGTCGGCCGGACTGCCGACCGTGTGGTGGGGTGAGGACCGGCGCATCGGACGGCTCCCTCCTCAGCTCGCCGGTTTCAGGGCGTAAAGCACGCCGGCGCTGTTGCGCGCCACCTGCTCGAAGCGCGGCGAGGCGGCGACGGACTCCCGGATCCGTCCCAACTGGGCCTCGCCGAGCTGCCCGTTCATCTCGGAGTTGGCCCACTGCCCCTGGGTGAACAGCACGTAGGCCCGGCCCGGCGGCTCCACTCCGGCCATGTCACGGGCCAGGGTGGCGGCCGGGTCCCGCACGATCCGGTCGACGTGGCGCCGGTCGTCGTCGAGGAACCAGTAGTGGTCGACCCGCCAGTACGAGTCGTAGGCGAGCGGGTAGTTCCGGTTGGCGGCGACGACGAGGGACCCGTCGGGCGCCTGGTCGAACAGCTGCCTCACGAGGGCGACCTCCTGCGGCGGGAAGTAGTTGATGCGGTCCTTGCCGGAGTAGCTCGGCACGAACGCGAGCGTTCCGCCGAGCAGGACCAGCAGCGGCGGCCAGGTGCCGTACCGCGACGCCGGCACCGCGAGGGCCCCACGGCGCCCGGCCGGGGCCGGGGCGGTCGCCCGCTCGCCGGCCCCCCGCACGGCGGTGTCGGCGGCCGGGGCGCGCACCGTGGGCAGCAGCGCGGCGGCACCGAAGAACGCGGCACCGGGCAGCATGAACATCAGCACCCGGAAGATCATCTCGCTGCCGTAGCTGCTCGCCACGAGCATCGGCAGCGGCGCCGCCGCGACCAGCAGCAGCGGCAGTGCCCGGCGTCGCAGCACCCGTTGGCGCACCACGCCGAGCAGCGCGAGCAGCAGGACCGAGCCCGACAGCAGCCGGGCCGCCCAGGAGGTCGCCACCGCTCCGGTGCCGGTCGGTGTGGCACCGTATCCGGTGGAGACGTTGCCGCCCACGTCACCGACCGAGCGGATCATGTCCGGCATCGCGGCGGACAGGAAGGGCAGCGCGGCCGTCAGGCACCAGGCGAGGAAGAGGACCACCGCGGTGACCGGCGGCACCCAGTCCCGGTGGCGGCGGGTGAGGCACAGGGCCACCAGCGAGACGACCAGCATGCCCGGTGTCAGCTGGTGGGAGATGACGATGGCCGTGACCAGCAACGTGATCACCACCGTCCACACGGCCTGCCCCTGCCGCCCGCGCCGCCCTGCGCAGCGGCCGAACCGGCGCAGGACGACGGCCAGGACGCCCAGGTGCAGCACGAAGGCGACGGACTGCGGGGAGAAGTAGTCCTGCCCCACCCAGTTGCCGACGCAGAACAGCCAGACCGCGGTCCAGATCAGCCGGCGGTCCGCGGTGAAGGTGCGGTAGATCAGCAGCAGCGGGAGCAGCAGCAGCACGCTGGAGACCAGCGGCCACCAGGCCATGTACATCGCGGCGTTGTCCACACCGAGCAGCCGCACCAGTGCCGCCTGGGCGGCGAAGAAGCCCGGCCACTGGTCGTAGACGGCCATGTCACCGAGTTGTTCCTGGGTGCCGAGTCCTCCGGACGTCAGCAGGTGGTCGATGACCGCGTCGTGCTTCCACGCCCACGCGTACAGCGGGGTGGGGTAGACCAGGACCTGGGTGGCCCGCTCCATCACCAGCAGCCCGAGGACGTACGCCGCCGGCCAGCCGCCGCGATGCCGGGGGTCGCGGACGGTGAACCAGAAGCCGGCGGTCAGCACGCCGAGTCCGGCCCAGAAGGCGGGGTGCAGAGCGGTGACGAGGCCGAAGTCGTCGAGGGTGGAGACGTCCGTGCGCCACACCGCGTACGCCCACAGCGCGAGGGCGGCGAGCAGCGGTACGGCGGGCCGGGCGGCGGCGCCGCGCCGGGACGGGGCGGGCGGGAGGCCGGAGGGATCACCCACGGGCTCGGCCGCGGAACCGGGGGACTGCGGGGTGGTGGCCGGCTGCCGGGTGTCCGGGGTCGGCCCGGGGCGGGGACCGGGATCCCGCACGGCCACCTTTCCGGTGGGGCGGGGGGAGGCCTCCTGCGCACCCCGGCCGGTGGATTCCTGCGAGACCCGGGCGGCGGCCTGTTCCTGCGCGCCCGCCGACCCCGCCGACCCCGCCGGGTCCGCCGGAGTCGCCTGCCCCACCGGGCCCGCTGAGCCCCCTGGTTCCTCCGGAACCGCCGCCCCCGCCGTGACCGCGGCCGTTCCCGCCGGTTCCGGAGCCTGTCCCGCTTCCGGGGGCTGCGCGGTCTGCGGGGTCCCCGGCGCGTGCGGGGCCTCCCGCCCGGACTCGGGCGCGGGCTCCGAGCCGGTTCTCTCCCGTGGAGTTGCTGGCGGACGCACGACGGTTCCCCCCTGGCGGAATTCGGCTCTGTGCTCGATCAGTACCTGGATCTGCCGTTCGGCCCGGTGCGGTGCGGGGGGTCCGTCGACGGTGCCGGACGGCGCAGTGAGAGGAGCAGGACGGTCAGGACGAGCAGCAGGAGGAGGGGCGGTGCGGCCGGCGCGAGCGCCTGCCGCCACACCCAGCCCCCCACCGCGGCGAGATAGAGAACCCCCCAGCGCCCCGCCCACGGCAGCCGCCCGCCCGCGTGCGCGAGCAGCAGCCACAGCGGTACGAGACACAGCAGCTGGAAGACGAGCGGCGACCAGCGCAGCAGCGGCCCGGGCCCGTCGAGCCCGATCGTGTCCGCGAGGAAACCGGCCGTCTGCGTGTACAACGCCCCACCGACCGGGCGTGGTTCCCGTCCGAGGGCGACGGGCGCGGCGTACAGGGCGAGGACGGCCGAGCCCAGCGCTGCTCCGGGCAGCCGCGGGTCACGCCGGGTGGACAGCGTCACGGACGCCGCGAACACGACTAGAAGCAGGCCCCCGGCGGCCAGCGCCGGCAGGGGCAGCCCGTCCAGCAGGCGCCGCCCGGTGAGCTCCTCCCCGGCGGTGCCGGACGTCCCGCCACCCCGCCACGGAAGATCGAGCAGCGCCGCCCAGAACACCGCGGTGGCGATGCCGAGCACCGCCCACAGGGCCGGCCGCAGACGCCGTTCCCAGGGATCGGCCCCGGACACCGGCCCACCGGGCCGCTCGGCCCCCTCGCGCCGTCCTGGCCCCTCCCGTCGACCGGGCTGCTCCTCACCGCGTGCGCGGTCCTCGCTCCGTACGGCCCCCTCGCGCCCCGCCGGTCCCTCCCGCTCACCGGGTTCCTCCGGCCGGGACTCCGCCCGGCTCCGCCCTCCGGGGCCCTGCCCGGTTCCGGACCCGGCCTCGGATCGGGCTCCGACCTCGGACTCGGGTTCGCCGGACTCCCGGGGCCGCACGATCATCGCGAGGGTGTCCGCCTCCAGCGCCTCCCGCTCGTACCCCGGAACCCCGATGAACAGGGCGACGGTGTCCTCACGCGGCTCTCCGCCGGCCTGCCCTCCGTACGCCGCCCGGCGGGCCCGGGTCGTGCCGTATCCGGCGGTGGCGTTCAGCCGGGCCCAGCGGGTTCCGTAGGCGGGGGTGCCGGGGGCCGCCTTCCGGTCGCCGCGCGGGCGGCCGACGGGGTCGGAGGCACCGGTTCCGCCGGGCCCGCCGGCTCCGCGCAGCGCGGAACGCAGGCCGGGGACGCAGCCGGCGGCGACCACCGTCATGCTCAGCAGCACCGCCCAGCCCGCGCCCGCGATCCCGGCCGGGGTGAACAGCACGGCCGCACTGCCCAGCACGAGGGTGCACATGGTGCCCTGGACGACGGCGAGCATCCCGGTGCGGCCCTGGACCCGCAGCACCCCGATGTACAGCTCGACGACGACGCGCGGCAGCGCCCCGAGGGCGAGCAGCCGCAGCACCGCGGAGCCGTGTTCGGCGTAGTCCGCGTCGAAGGGGGTGAGGATCTGCGGGGCGAACACCACCAGCACCAGCACCACGGGCACCAGCAGCAGCGTCATGCGGCGCAGCGCCCCGCGGACTCCGTCGGCCAGGTGGCGCGGGTCGTGCGAGGCGTGGGCGGTGAGCGACGAGGCCATGTTGATGGCCATGAACTCCATCGTCCCGCCGACGGTGTACGCCACGTAGAAGTAGCCGTTCTCCGCGGCGGTGAAGCGCACGGCGACCATCACCGGCAGCAGGTTGATCATGGCGAGGCTGAACAGCGCGCCCAGCGAGTCCCCGGCCAGGAAGCGGCCCATCTCCGTGAGGCCGGGCGGTTCCAGGTGGCGGTCGGCGGCGGCCTGGCGCGGGATGAGCCGGCGGAAGACGAGCCAGCCGAGCGGCAGGGTGGAGAAGGCGATCGCCACGGCCCAGGAGACGAAGACGCCGAGCACCGGCAGGGTGCCGGCGAAGACGGCCAGCAGGACCAGTTTCCCGACCGAGAAGACCGCGTTGCCGGCCGGCACCCACTCGGCCTTGCGCAGCCCGGTCAGCACCCCGTCCTGGAGGGTGAGCAGCGCCCACGCCACGCACGCCGCGACGAAGACCGCGCCCGCGGCGGGCGTGCCCAGCGGTGCGTACGACGCGCCCCACAGGTCGAGCGTGAGCAGGAACACCAGGGCGGCCAGGGCGACGACGACCGAACTGGCCGCGTACGTACGCCACACCAGGGACGCGGTGGCCCGGCCGGCGCGCGGCACGAAGCGGACGACCGCGCCGATCATCGTCGTCGCCGTGATGCTGGCGAGCAGCCGCATCGCGGCGATGGCGGCCGACCCCTGGCCGACGGCCTCCTCCGCGTAGTAGCGCGCGGCCACCAGCCAGAACCCCAGCCCGAGCACCGCGGACACGCCGGTGCTGAGCATGAGGAAGTAGGCGTTCTTGAACAGCGAGTCGGCGGCGGGCCCGCCACCAGGCGCCTTCGGGCCGCCGCCGGCGGGAACCGCGGCGGCCTCGTGCACCTGCGTCTCAGCCACGGGACGGACCCCGCCCCTCCGGCAGCTCGGCGGGCCGTGCTCCGGCTTCCCCCAGCACCTCGACGACCGCCCGGGCACGCAGCGGATCGACGGGCAGCGCGTGCCGCGCGAACCAGCGCGCCCCCTCCGGATCGGGGGACAGGTCGGTGAACTCCTCACCCGCGTAGTCGTCCAGGGGCGGGTCGTAGAGGTAGCCGACGACCACGCCCCGCCGCGCCAGCGCCGCGATCGCCGCGTCCCGGTCGGCCACCAGCAACGGCACCCGGAACAACGGCTGCGCGCGGTCCGGCGGCCGCACCCGCCGCCCCGCTGCCCCCCGTGCGGCAGGCGGCGCCCAGCGCGTCGACAGCAGCAGCTCCGTGCCCGCCCGGCAGGCCGCGAGCACCTCGTCCAGCCGGTCCAGCCTGCGGCCGATGCGGGCCAGCCGCAGCCGGCCGGAGCGCAACCGGTAGTCGTGCAGGTCCACCCGGACCCAGGGGTCGTGCGCCCCGAGGTCCGGCGCCGCGGCGACCGCACGGGCCAGTTCCCGCGGGCGCAGCGGCATCCGGATCCCCTCGCGCTCCGTCAGCCCCAGCAGCCGCATCGTCGCCCGGGCGGCGCGCCGCAACCGCAGCGCCCGCACGGCGGCCTCCGCGTAGGGCCGTACGGCGTAGGCGGCTTCGGCCGTCACCCGCTGCGGCAGGAGCAGGTCCTCGCAGGACTTGGCCAGCGCTTCCCGCAGCCCGGGGTCGGCGACGGCCAGCACGCCCCCGGCCTGGGCGCCGACGTGCTTGGAGAGGCTGAAGACGGAGGCGTCGCCCCAGGCTCCGACGGGGCGCCCGCCGATCTCGCTGCCGATGGCGTGTGCCGCGTCCTCGAGCAGCGGGATGCCCAACGCGTCGCACCTCTTCCGCAGTTCGGGCGCCGGGTCCGGGTTCCCGTACAGGTTCGTCGTGAGCACGGCGGACAGCGAACCCCACACCTCGTCGGGCACGGCGTCGACGTCGATGGACGCGTCCACCGGGTTCACCGGCGCCTGCACCGGCCGCAGTCCTGCCGCGAGCACGACGAAGAAGATGACGTCGTCGTTGACCGGCGACATCAGCACCCTGCCGCCCGGCGGGCACCAGTGGCGCAGCGCCACGTACAGCCCGTACCGGCACGACGGCACGTACACGCACTCCCGGCCGAGTCGCCGGCGCATGGTCTCTTCCAGCCGTTCCGGCTGTGACCCCGGCCGCGCCGAACCCGGACCGGCCCCCTCCCGCATGGCCATCCGCCCCCCTGTGTGCCGTCGGAACGCCCCCTCCCCGAGGCCTTCCGGCACCCGCCCAGAGTCACCCCGTTCGCACCGCTCCGTCAAGATTGCGTATCGCTCCGTGGACAACTTCCCGCACTCGAACGGAAGCGGAGTGCCACCTGCCGGGCCCCGACGCGCCCTCGTGCCCCTGCCCAAGACCCCGGTGCCGCCCGTAACGTGTGGCCCGGCCACGGACCACGGACGACAGACCACGGATCACGGATCTACGGACAACGGGACGCATGGCGCACCCCGCGCCCCGCGCCCCCGAACACGCGTCGAGCACGTCGAGCACGAAAGCGAGGCAGCACCCCATGCCCCCCTTCGATGTCCCCGAGGGCGACCCCTTCGGTCCGCACAACCTCCCCTACGGCGTGTTCTCGCTCCCCGGCGGCCAGGAACGGACGGTGGGCGTCCGCCTCGGCGACCACGTCCTCGACGCCGGCGCGGCGGCGCGGGCGCTCGGCTCGCCGTACGCCTCCCTGCTCGCCCGGCCGACCCTCAACCCGCTGCTCGCCGCGGGCCGCACCGCGTGGTCGGACGTCCGGCGCGCGCTGACGGCGTGGGTGACGGTCCCCTCCCACCGGGAGACCGTCGAGCCCCTGCTCCACCCGCTCTCGTCGGTGACCCTGCACCTGCCCTTCGAGGTCGCGGACTACGTCGACTTCTACGCCTCCGAGAACCACGCCCGGAACGTCGGCCGCATCTTCCGCCCCGACGCGCCGGACCCCCTCACCCCGAACTGGAAGCACCTCCCGATCGGTTATCACGGCCGCTCCGGCACGGTCGTCGTGTCGGGCACGGACATCGTGCGGCCGTCGGGCCAGCGCAAGGCACCCACCGACCCCGCCCCCGTCTTCGGGCCGTCCGTCCGCCTGGACATCGAGGCCGAGGTCGGTTTCGTGGTCGGTGTGCCGTCGAAGCCGGGCCGGCCGGTGCCGCTCGGCGGCTTCCGCGAGCACGTCTTCGGCCTGTGCCTGCTGAACGACTGGTCCGCGCGCGACATCCAGGCCTGGGAGTACGTGCCCCTCGGCCCGTTCCTCGGCAAGTCCTTCGCCACGTCGGTGTCGGCGTGGATCACGCCGCTGGACGCCCTGGAGGAGGCCCGGGTGGCTCCGCCGGAGCGGACGCACCGGCTGCTGCCCTACCTCGACGACACCGGTGAGGAACCCGGCGGTTACGACCTGCGCCTCTCCGTCGCCGTCAACGGCCACGTCGTGTCCGAGCCGCCCTTCTCCACCATGTACTGGACGGCCGCCCAGCAGCTCGCCCACATGACCGTCAACGGCGCGAGTCTGCGCACCGGCGACCTCTACGGCTCGGGCACGGTGAGCGGTCCGGCCGAGCGGGAGCGCGGTTCGCTGCTGGAACTGACCTGGAACGGCCGCGACCCGCTGGAACTCCCCGACGGCAAGCGCGCGTTCCTGGAGGACGGTGACGTGGTGACCCTGTCGGCGTGGGCGCCGGGACCGGCCGGGACCCGGGTGGGCCTCGGAGAGGTGACCGGACGGGTGGTCGCCGGGTGACGCCGGGCCTGCGACCGCCGTCACGGATTCGGTGACCGCCGAGGCCTGACTCCCGCCGCCCGCCCCGTCATACTGGCGGCGGGCGGTGTGCGCGGCGGCACGCCGGACGCGGTCGTCACGGTCGCGGTGTCCGCCACGTCCCTCCGTCCCGAGCACGTCCCAGAGCCGAAGCCGCCCTTCCGACCAGGATCCGGAGCCCGTGGCATGACCGTCTGCCTGCTCCTGCTGAGCGTCGTCGCCCTGACCGCCGCCGTACCGGTCCCGCGTGCGCTGACGCGGGCCAGGTGGCCCGAGCGGGAACCCGTGGTCGCGCTGTGGGTGTGGCAGTGCCTGGTCGCGACCGTCCTGCTGTGCTGCCTGACGGCACTGGCGCTGGCCGCCGCGGCCGTCTTCGGCACCGTCCGCGCCCAGTTGTTCGCCCCGGCGCCGCCCGCGGTGACCGCGGCGTACGACCTCTCCTCGGACTCGCCGTGGACCGCGGTCCTCACGGTGCTGCTGGCCTGCGGCGCGGCCTGGACGACCGCGATGCTCGCCCGCCAGCTCGTCGAGGCCCGCCGGCGCCACGCCCAGGCCCGCGCCCACCTGCGCGAGCGCGCCCCCGACCTGCCCGGTGACCTCCCCCGCGCACGCGGCCCCCTCCTGGTGCTGGAGGACGAGTACCCGGACGCCTGGTGGATGCCCGGCACCCCTCCCCAACTGATCGTCACCACCGGCGCCCTGCACCGCCTCACCGATCACCAGCTCGACGCCGTCCTCGCCCACGAGCGCGGTCACGCCCGCGCCCGCCACGACTGGCTGCTGCACCTGTCCACCGCACTGGCCACCGGCTTCCCCCGCATCCCGCTCTTCGCCCACTTCTGCGACCAGACCCACCGCCTGGTCGAACTCGCCGCCGACGACACCGCCTCCCGCCGCTGCGGCCACCTGACCACGGCCCTGGCCCTGATCGAGCTGAACCAGCACCGGGGCGTGCTGTCCTGCGCCTCCAGCCACCGCCTCCTCGGCGAACGGGTGGACCGCCTCCTGGAGCCCCCGCCCCGCCTCGGCCGCCACCACCGGGCCCTGACGACGACGGCGGCGGCGCTGGTCCCCCTGCTGCCCGTGCTGATCACCTTCGCGCCGGGGCTGACGGCGCTGGCGTAACCGCGGCACGCCGGCCGGGATCCGGCCCGTGCCGGCCGCACGGGGACCGGTTCACCTCACCGATCCGCCGGCTCGGACTCGGGCTCGGACTCGGGCCAGGCGTCCGGTGCCGGCCCGGCGTCCTCCTCCGGCGCGGACGCCGGGGCCGGTCCACCCAGCGAGGCCAGAACCTCCAGCACCCCTTCCCCGTACGTCACCAGCTTCTTCTCCCCCACCCCGCTGATCCCGCCGAGCTCCGCCACCGACGTGGGCCAGGCCGTGACGATCTCCCGGAGCGTGGCGTCGTGGAAGATGACGTAGGCCGGGACGCCCTGTTCTCGGGCCCGCTCGGCGCGCCAGGACCGCAGCGCCTCGAACGCGGGGAGCAGTTCCTGCGGCAACTCGGCCGCCGCGGCCCGCGGCCCCCGCTCGCCGCGTCCGGAACCGGACGCCGCCGCCCGCGAGGCCGCCGGCTTCTTCGGCTCCTTGCGCAGCGGCACCTCCCGCTCCCGCCGCAGCACCGCCCCACTGGCGTCGGTCAGCACCAGCGTGCCGTACTCCCCCTCGACCGCGAGCAGCCCCTGCGCCAGCAACTGCCGCACGACACCCCGCCATTCACCCTCGGTCAGCTCCGTACCGATACCGAAGACGGACAGCTGGTCGTGGTCGAACTGGATCACCTTGCCGGTGCGCTTGCCCAGCAGGATGTCGATGATCTGCCCGGCGCCGAACTTCTGCCCGCGCTCCCGCTTCAGCCGCACCACCGTCGACAGCAGCTTCTGCGCCGCGATCGTGCCGTCCCAGGTCTCCGGCGGGGTGAGGCACGTGTCGCAGTTGCCGCAGCCCGCCGGGTCGGCCTCCTGGCCGAAGTAGGCGAGCAGTTGGCCGCGGCGGCACCGGACCGTCTCGCACAGCGCGAGCATCGCGTCCAGGTGCTGGGCGGCCCGCCGCCGGAACGCCTCGTCGCCCTCACCGGACTGGATCAGCTTGCGCTGCTGTATGACGTCGTTGAGCCCGTACGCCATCCAGGCCGTCGACGGCAGTCCGTCGCGTCCGGCGCGGCCCGTCTCCTGGTAGTAGCCTTCGACCGACTTGGGCAGGTCGAGGTGGGCGACGAAGCGCACGTCCGGCTTGTCGATGCCCATGCCGAAGGCGATCGTCGCCACGACCACCAGGCCGTCCTCCCGCAGGAACCGGGACTGGTGCGCGGCGCGGGTGCCCGCGTCCAGGCCGGCGTGGTACGGCACCGCCTCGATGCCGTTGCGGGTCAGGAACTCGGCCGTCTTCTCCACGGAGTTCCGCGAGAGGCAGTACACGATGCCCGCGTCGCCGGGGTGCTCCTCCCGCAGGAAGCCCAGCAGTTGCTTCTTCGGGTCCGTCTTGGGCACGATCCGGTACTGGATGTTGGGCCGGTCGAAGCTGGCCACGAAGTGCCGGGCCGCCGGCATGTTCAGCCGCTCGGTGATCTCCCGGTGCGTGGCGTGCGTCGCCGTCGCCGTGAGGGCGATCCGGGGGACGTCCGGCCAGCGCTCGCCGAGCAGGGACAGCGCCAGGTAGTCGGGCCGGAAGTCGTGGCCCCACTGGGACACGCAGTGTGCCTCGTCGATCGCGAAGACCGAGATCTTGCCGCGTGAGAGCAGGTCGAGGGTGCTGTCCAGGCGCAGCCGCTCCGGGGCCAGGTACAGCAGGTCCAGCTCACCGGCGAGGAACTCGGCCTCCACCACCCGCCGCTCGTCGAAGTCCTGCGTGGAGTTCATGAACCCCGCGTTGACACCGAGCGCCCGCAGCGCGTCCACCTGGTCCTGCATCAGCGCGATGAGCGGGGACACCACGACGCCCGTGCCTGGCCTGACCAGGGCCGGAACCTGGTAGCACAGGGACTTCCCGGCGCCGGTGGGCATGAGCACGACAGCGTCACCGCCCGCGATCACGTGTTCGACGACGGCTTCCTGCTCGCCCCGGAACGCCTCGTACCCGAAGACCCGGTGCAGTGTGGCCAGCGCCTCGCCCGCCGTCGTCCCCGTCATCTCGCCGATCACGCCCGTCCCGCTCATCGTCCCGTCCCCCGTATGTCCTGCCTCGTCCACTGCGTCCACTGCGTCCACGATAGGTGCCCGCACCGACAGCCCCGGAGTTATCCACAGGGCGCGCCCTGCGGATCCGCCGCGCCCGCCCTCAGCCCAATGGGCGGCTCGCCTGGCACACCGCCACGCGCCGGGCCATGCTGCTGACGCGGGACGGGGGAGGCCCGCCATTCCCTGTACCGGCGCCCCTCGGCGCCCCGACGGGCGCCTACCGGCGCCCTTCCTCCCGCAAGGAGCGACACGAGAACATGTCCCCCCTCAAGGCCGCCTGCGCCCTCGCCCTGACCACCGCCCTCTCACTGATCACCGCCCCCGCCCACGCCGACGGCCACGGCGACAAGGGCGGACGGAACCAGCTCGACAAGACCCGCGCCGCGACGGACCAGTACCGGGAGGTGTCGCACGCCAGGAAGGCCGGCTACCTTCCGCTCGGCCCGTGCACCGAGCTCTCCGGCGAGGGCGGCATGGGGTACCACTACGTCAAGCAGCAGCTCATCAACTCCACCGACCCGGCCCGGCCCGCCGCGATGGTCTATCACAAGGACGAGAAGGACAAGAAGGACGAGAAAGGCGAGAAGGGCGAGAAGGACGAGAAGGACAAGAAGGGCGGCAAGGGCCAGAAGCACGAGAAGAGCGAGAAGGGTGAGAAGGGCCGGAAGGACCAGCAGGACGAGCACGGCCAGAAGCACGAAAAGAGCCAGAAGCACGAGAAGGACAAGAAAGACGACAAGGACGGCAAGGAAGACAAGGACGGCAAGGACGGCAAGGGTGAGAAGGACGAGCACGGAAAGCTCCGCCTGGGAGCCGTGGAGTGGATCGTCCGCGACGCCGACCAGAACGTGAAGACCGACTGGGACCGTCCGGTCATGTTCGGCGACGTGAAGTTCGACGGGCCGCAGAAGCTCCCCGGCCTCGGCGTCGTCTACACGCTGCACGCGTGGACCCACAAGGACAACCCCCGCGGGGTCTTCCACCCCTGGAACCCGAAGGTGACGTGCTCGTGACCGTCCCGCGCGGCTGAGCCCGGACGCCCGGCGGGACCCGGCCTCCCCCCGAGGAGGCCGGGTCCCGCCGGCACGTACCGCCCGGTGGAGCGTCAGCGCACGAACACGCCCGCCTGCCCCGCCAGATCCAGGAAGTACTGCGGTGCCACCCCCAGTACCAGCGTCACCGCGACCCCGACTCCGATCGCCGTCATCGTCAGCGGCGACGGCACGGCCACCGTCGGCCCCTCCGGGCGCGGCTCGCTGAAGAACATCAGCACGATGACGCGGATGTAGAAGAACGCCGCGATCGCCGACGCGATCACACCGACCACGACCAGCGGCGCCGCGCCGCCCTCCGCCGCCGCCTTGAACACGGCGAACTTCCCCGCGAAACCGGAGGTCAGCGGAATACCCGCGAAGGCCAGCAGGAACACCGCGAACACGGCGGCCACCAGCGGCGAGCGGCGGCCCAGCCCGGCCCACTTCGACAGGTGCGTCGCCTCGCCCCCGGCGTCCCGCACCAGCGTCACCACCGCGAAGGCGCCGATCGTCACGAACGAGTACGCCGCCAGGTAGAAGAGGACCGACGAGACGCCGTCCGGCGTGGTCGCGATGACGCCCGCGAGGATGAAGCCGGCGTGTGCGATCGACGAGTACGCCAGCAGCCGCTTGATGTCGGTCTGCGTGATCGCGACGATCGCGCCGCCCAGCATGGTGACGATCGCCACGCCCCACATGACCGGCCGCCAGTCCCAGCGCAGGCCGGGCAGGACGACGTACAGGATCCGCAGCAGTGCGCCGAAGGCCGCGACCTTGGTCGCCGCCGCCATGAAGCCGGTCACCGGCGTCGGCGCGCCCTGGTAGACGTCAGGCGTCCACATGTGGAACGGCACCGCGCCCACCTTGAACAGCAGGCCCGTCACGAGCAGCCCGGCGCCGGCGAGGAGCAGCGTGTCGTTGCCCATGGTGCCGGCGAGCGCCGGGGTGATGTCGGGGACCGTGCCGTCGACGACCTGGGCGATGCGCGCGTACGACATCGAGCCCGCGTAGCCGTACAGCAGCGCGATGCCGAACAGGGTGAACGCGGAGGCGAACGCGCCGAGCAGGAAGTACTTCACCGCGGCCTCCTGCGACATCAGGCGCTTGCGGCGGGCCAGCGCGCACAGCAGGTACAGCGGGAGGGAGAGGACCTCCAGGGCCACGAACAGGGTCAGCAGGTCGTTGGCGGCCGGGAAGACCAGCATGCCGGCGACCGCGAACAGCAGCAGCGGGAAGACCTCGGTGGTGGTGAAACCGGCCCTCACGGCCGCCTTCTCGCTGTCGCTGCCCGGCACGGAGGCGGCCTGCGCGGCGAAGGAGTCGACCCGGTTGCCGTGCGCCGCCGGGTCGAGCCGCCGCTCGGCGAAGGTGAACAGGCCGACCAGCGCGGCCAGCAGGATGGTGCCCTGCAGGAACAGGGCCGGTCCGTCGACGGCGATCGCGCCCATCGCCGCGATCCGCGCCTTGGTCGTGCCGTACCCGTCGGCCGCGAGCGCGACCACCGCGGCGAACGCGGCGGCCAGCGCGACGACGGACACGAACATCTGGGTGACGTAGCGGGACCTGCGCGGTACGAGCGCCTCGACGAGCACTCCGACGATCGCCGCGCCGACGACGATCAGGGTGGGCGCCATCTGCCCGTACTCGAACTTCGGCGCGTCGATCCTCGAGACCGGTTCGGCCGCCGCGGCCGCCGTTGTCCACAGGCTGTGGACGGCTGATGCGCTCACTTGGCCGCCTCCACCTCGGGCTGGGGGTCCTTCTTCTGGACGTCGGACATGGTCTGCCTCACCGCCGGATCGACGATGTCCGTGACGGGCTTCGGGTAGACGCCCAGGAAGATCAGCAGGGCGACCAGCGGCACGACGACCGCCAGCTCACGCACCCGCAGATCGGGCATGGTGGCCACCTCCGGCTTCACCGGGCCCGTCATCGTCCGCTGGTACAGGACGAGGGTGTAGAGCGCGGCGAGGACGATGCCGAAGGTGGCGATGATGCCGATGGCCGGGTAGCGCGTGAACGTGCCGACCAGGACGAGGAACTCGCTGACGAAGGGCGCCAGTCCCGGCAGCGACAGGGTGGCCAGGCCGCCGATCAGGAAGGTGCCGGCGAGCACCGGGGCGACCTTCTGGACCCCCCCGTAGTCGGCGATGAGCCGCGAGCCGCGCCGCGAGATCAGGAAGCCCGCCACCAGCATCAGCGCGGCGGTGGAGATGCCGTGGTTGACCATGTAGAGCGTCGCCCCGGACTGGCCCTGGCTGGTCATCGCGAAGATGCCCATGATGATGAAGCCGAAGTGCGAGATCGACGCGTACGCCACCAGCCGCTTGATGTCGCGCTGGCCGACCGCGAGCAGCGCCCCGTAGATGATGCTGATCAGCGCCAGGACGAGGACGACCGGCGTCGCCCACTTGCTCGCCTCCGGGAAGAGCTGGAGGCAGAAGCGGAGCATCGCGAAGGTGCCCACCTTGTCGACGACCGCCGTGATGAGCACGGCGACCGGGGCGGTGGCCTCCCCCATCGCGTTGGGCAGCCAGGTGTGCAGCGGCCACAGCGGCGCCTTCACCGCGAAGGCGAGGAAGAAACCGAGGAACAGCCAGCGTTCGGTGCCGGTCGCCATGGTCAGCTCGCCGGCGGCCCGCGCCTCGGCGATCTCGGTGAGGGAGAAGGTCCCGGCGGCCACGTACAGGCCGATCACCGCGGCCAGCATGATCAGGCCGCCGGCCAGGTTGTAGAGGAGGAACTTCACCGCCGCGTACGACCGCTGCGTCGCCGCCGTCTTCTCGCCGTGCTCGTGGGCCCGGTCCCCGAAGCCGCCGATGAGGAAGTACATCGGGATCAGCATGGCTTCGAAGAAGATGTAGAAGAGGAAGACGTCGGTGGCCGCGAAGGAGATGATCACCATCGCCTCGACGGCCAGGATCAGGGCGAAGAAGCCCTGCGTGGGCCGCCAGCGCCTGCTTCCGGTCTCCAGCGGGTCGGCGTCGTGCCAGCCCGCGAGGACGATGAACGGGATGAGCACGGCGGTCAGCGCGATCAGCGCCACCGCGATGCCGTCCACGCCGAGCTCGTAGCGCACCCCGAACTCCGCGATCCAGGAGTGGGACTCGGTGAGCTGGTAGCGGTCGCCGTCCGGATCGAAGCGCACCAGCACTGCGATCGCCAGGCCGAGCGTGGCCAGCGAGAACAGCAGCGCCAGCCACTTGGCCGCGGTGCGCTTCGCGGCCGGCACGGCGGCCGTGGCGATCGCCCCGACGGCGGGGAGCACCGCCGTCGCTGTCAGCAGGGGAAAGGACATCGGTATCAGACCGCCCTCATCAGCAGGGTCGCGGCGACGAGGACCGCCGCACCGCCGAACATCGAGACCGCATACGAGCGCGCGAAGCCGTTCTGCAGCCTGCGCATCCGCCCGGACAGGCCGCCGACCGAGGCCGCCGTGCCGTTGACGACGCCGTCGACCAGGGTGTGGTCGACGTAGACCAGGGAGCGCGTGAGGTGCTCGCCGCCGCGGACCAGGACGACGTGGTTGAAGTCGTCCTGGAGCAGGTCCCGCCGGGCGGCCCGGGTGAGCAGCGACCCGCGCGGGGCGACGGCCGGGACCGGGCGGCGGCCGTACTGCGCCCAGGCGAGCGCGACGCCGACGGCCATCACGGCGACCGTGCACAGCGTGACCGTCAGGGCGCTGATCGGCGCGTGCCCGTGGTCGTGGCCGGTGATGGGCTCCAGCCAGTGCAGGAAGCGGTCGCCGATGCTGAAGAAGGCGCCGCCGGCCACCGATCCCACCGCCAGCACGATCATCGGGATCGTCATGGTCCTCGGGGACTCGTGCGGGTGCGGCGCGCTGTACTCGCCGCGCGTCGCGGCGGCGGGCTCCACGTCCGGCTCGGCCGGGGAGGGCGTCGGGGCGTGGCGCCAGCGCTCCTCGCCGAAGAAGGTCATCAGCATCACGCGCGTCATGTAGTACGCCGTGACGGCCGCGCCCAGCAGGGCCACGCCGCCGAGGATCCAGCCCTCGGTGCCGCCCTTGGCGAACGCCGCCTCGATGATCTTGTCCTTGGAGAAGAAGCCGGACAGGCCGGGGAAGCCGATGATGGCGAGGTAGCCCAGGCCGAAGGTGACGAAGGTGACCGGCATGTACTTCCTGAGGCCGCCGTAGCGGCGCATGTCGACCTCGTCGTTCATGCCGTGCATGACCGAGCCGGCGCCGAGGAACAGCCCGGCCTTGAAGAAGCCGTGCGTCACCAGGTGCATGATCGCGAAGACGTAGCCGACGGGGCCGAGGCCCGCGGCGAGCACCATGTAGCCGATCTGCGACATGGTCGACCCGGCGAGCGCCTTCTTGATGTCGTCCTTCGCGCACCCGACGATCGCACCGAACAGCAGCGTGACCGCGCCGACGACGGTGACGACGAGCTGCGCGTCGGGGGCGCCGTCGAAGATCGCGCCGGAGCGGACGATCAGGTACACGCCCGCCGTCACCATGGTCGCGGCGTGGATGAGGGCCGAGACCGGGGTCGGGCCCTCCATCGCGTCCCCGAGCCAGGACTGCAGCGGCACCTGGGCGGACTTGCCGCAGGCGGCGAGCAGCAGCATCAGGCCGATCGCGGTCAGCTTGCCCTCGCCGGCCGCCCCGGCGAGCCCGGGGTCCTCGTGGGTGCCGAGCACCGGCCCGAAGGCGAAGGTGCCGAACCACAGGAACATCAGCATGATCGCGATGGACAGGCCCATGTCGCCGACGCGGTTGACCAGGAACGCCTTCTTCGCGGCCGTCGCGGCACTCGGCTTGTGCTGCCAGAAGCCGATCAGCAGGTAGGAGGCGAGGCCGACGCCCTCCCAGCCGACGTACAGCAGCAGGTAGTTGTCGGCGAGGACGAGGATCAGCATCGCCGCGAGGAACAGGTTCAGGTAGCCGAAGAAGCGGCGGCGCCGCTCGTCGTGCTCCATGTACCCGATCGAGTACAGGTGGATCAGGGAGCCGACGCCGGTGATCAGCAGCACGAACGTCATCGACAGCTGGTCGAGCCGGAAGGCGACGTCGGCCTGGAACCCCTCGACGGGGATCCAGCTGAACAGGTGCTGCGTCAGGGTGCGGTGGGCGGCGTCCGTGCCGAGCATGTCGGTGAACAGCACCAGGCCGAGCGCGAAGGACACGACAGCCAGCAGCGTGCCGATCCAGTGGCCGACGGCGTCCAGCCGGCGTCCGCCGCACAGCAGGACCGCCGCTCCGAGCAGGGGCGCCGCCACCAGCAGCGCCATCAGGTTCTCTGCGTTAGTCACGGTTCAGCGACCCCTCACAGCTTCATCAGGCTGGCGTCGTCGACCGAGGCCGAGTGGCGGGAACGGAACAGGGACACGATGATCGCGAGCCCGACCACGACCTCCGCGGCGGCGACGACCATCGTGAAGAAGGCGGTGATCTGGCCGTCGAGGTTGCCGTGCATGCGGGAGAAGGCCACGAACGCGAGGTTGCAGGCGTTGAGCATCAGCTCCACGCACATGAAGACGACGATCGCGTTGCGCCGGACCAGCACGCCGGTGGCGCCGATCGTGAACAGCAGGGCCGCGAGGTACAGGTAGTTGACGGGGTTCACTTCGACGCCTCCTCGGACCGCTTGAAGGTCGCCGGAGCGGTGCCCTTGCGCTCCAGGCGCTCCTCGGCGCGCTGCTCCAGGGCCCGCAGGTCGTTGAGGGCCTCCCGCGACACGTCCCGGATCTGGCCCCGCTCGCGCAGCGTCTTGCTGACGGTGAGCTCGGACGGGGTGCCGTCGGGCAGCAGGCCCGCGATGTCGACGGCGTTGTGCCGGGCGTACACGCCGGGCGCGGGCAGCGGCGGCAGGTACGTGCCCTCCCGCACCCGCTGTTCGGCCAGCTCCCGCTGGGTCCTGGCCCGCTCGGTGCGCTCCCGGTGGGTGAGCACCATGGCACCGACGGCGGCCGTGATGAGCAGCGCGCCGGTGATCTCGAATGCGAAGACGTACCGGGTGAAGAGGAGGGCCGCGATGCCCTCGACGTTGCCGCCGGCGTTCGCCTGGCCGATGCCGCCGAACTCCTTCAGGGAGGCGTTGCCGATGCCCGCGATCAGCAGGGTGCCGAAGCCGAGCCCGCACAGCAGGGCCAGCCAGCGCTGGCCGCGGATGGTCTCCTTCAGGGAGTCCGCCGCGGTGACGCCGACGAGCATCACCACGAAGAGGAACAGCATCATGACCGCGCCGGTGTAGACGACGATCTGCACGACCCCGAGGAAGTAGGCGCCGTTGGCGAGGTAGAACACCGCGAGAATGATCATGGTTCCGGCGAGGCAGAGCGCGCTGTGGACGGCCTTCTTCATGAAGACGGTGCACAGGGCGCCGATCACGGCGATCGTGCCGAGGACCCAGAACTGGACGGCCTCTCCGGTGGAGGTGGAGTAGGCGGCGAGCTGCGCGGTCATCGGCCGATCACCTTCTCCGACGCCGGTTCCTCCCCGCCGAAGGTCGAGGCGGCCTCCTGGACGACCTCGCCCTCGGAGTGGACGGTCTGCCGCTCCGTACCGGGCGCGGCCCCGGTCACCGCGCCCCGGTAGTAGTCCTGCTCGTCCGTGCCGGGGTACATGGCGTGCGGCGGCTCGACCATGCCCTCCTCCAGGCCGGCCAGCAGCTGCTCCTTGGTGTAGATGAGGTCGGCGCGGCTGGAGTCCGCCAGCTCGAACTCGTTGGTCATCGTCAGCGCGCGCGTGGGGCACGCCTCGATGCACAGCCCGCACAGGATGCAGCGGGCGTAGTTGATCTGGTAGACGCGGCCGTACCGCTCGCCCGGCGAGTAGCGCTCCTCGTCCGTGTTGTCCGCGCCCTCGACGTAGATGGCGTCGGCGGGGCACGCCCAGGCGCACAGTTCGCAGCCGACGCACTTCTCCAGGCCGTCCGGATGGCGGTTGAGCTGGTGCCGTCCGTGGAAGCGCGGAGCGGTGGTCTTGCCCTGCTCCGGGTACTGCTCGGTCAGCCGCTTCTTGAACATGGCCTTGAAGGTCACGCCGAAGCCGGCCACGGGGTTCTGGAAGCCGGGCTTCGACCGCCCGGCCTCCTGGGGCTCCTCAGCCATCGGACGCCTCCTTTCCATCCGTAGGTCCGCCCAGAGGTCCGTCACCCTGGGTCTCCGGTCCGCCACTGGCGATCAACTCCCGCTCCCTGCGCGGGCGGCGGCGCGGCACCGGCGGCAGCTCCTGTCCGGGCAGCGGCGGTACGGGGAACCCGCCGGCCATCGGGTCGAAGGCGGCCGGTTCCTCCGCGGGCGGCTCGGCCCGCTTCGCCTTGTCGCGGTACATGTCGGCGACGAAGGACAGCAGCAGCACCACGAGGACGCCGGCGCAGACGTAGAGGGCGATGTCGGTGAAGTCGTAGTTCTCGTTCCTGAGGGCCCGGATGGTGGCGACGAGCATCAGCCACACCAGGGAGACCGGGATGAGGACCTTCCAGCCCAGCTTCATCAGCTGGTCGTAGCGGACCCGCGGGAGGGTGCCGCGCAGCCAGACGAAGAAGAACAGCAGGAGCTGGACCTTGACCACGAACCAGAGCAGCGGCCACCAGCCGTGGTTCGCGCCCTCCCAGAAGGTGCTGACCGGCCACGGGGCCCGCCAGCCGCCGAGGAAGAGGGTGGTGGCGACCGCCGAGACCGTCACCATGTTCACGTACTCGGCGAGCATGAACATCGCGAACTTGATCGACGAGTACTCGGTGTTGAAGCCGCCGACCAGGTCGCCCTCGGACTCCGGCATGTCGAAGGGGGCGCGGTTGGTCTCGCCGACCATGGTGACGACGTAGAGGACGAAGGAGACCGGCAGCAGCAGGATGTACCAGCGGTCGGCCTGCTGTTCGACGATCGCCGACGTCGACATCGACCCCGAGTAGAGGAAGACGGAGGCGAACGCGGCGCCCATGGCGATCTCGTAGGAGATCATCTGCGCGCAGGAGCGGAGTCCGCCGAGCAGCGGGTACGTGGAGCCCGAGCTCCAGCCGGCCAGCACGATGCCGTAGATGCCGACCGAGGCGACCGCGAGGATGTAGAGCATCGCGATCGGCAGGTCGGTGAGCTGCATGGTGGTGCGCTGGCCGAAGACCGAGATCTCGTTGCCCGACGGGCCGAAGGGGATCACCGCGACCGCCATGAAGGCCGGGACGGCCGCGACGATCGGCGCGAGGACGTACACCGCCTTGTCCGCGCGCTTGACGACGATGTCCTCCTTGAGCATCAGCTTGACGCCGTCGGCGAGCGACTGGAGCATGCCCCAGGGGCCGTGCCGGTTGGGGCCGATGCGCAGCTGCATCCAGGCGACGACCTTGCGCTCCATGACGATGGCGATCAGCACGGTCACCATCAGGAAGGCGAAGCAGAACACCGCCTTGACGACGACCAGCCACCACGGGTCGCGGCCGAACATCGAGAGGTCCTCGGCGGCGAGGTACGGGCTCATGCCTCCACCTCCTGGTGGACGCCGGCGGCGGGGTTCGCCGGGCCGATGCGGACGAGGGAGCCGGGCAGCGCCCCGGTGTCGGAGGCGACGCCGCCGCCTGTGGAGTTCAGCGGGAGCCACACCACGCGGTCGGGCATCTCGGTGACCGCCAGCGGGAGTTCGACGGTCCCGGCGGGCCCGGTCACGGCGAGGAGGTCGCCGTGACCGACGCCGGCCTCGGCGGCCGTGGCGGGCGACAGGCGCGCGGGTGCGGCGTGCCGGGTACCGGCGAGCGCCTCGTCGCCCTCCTGGAGGACGCCCCGGTCGAGCAGCAGCCGGTGTCCGGCCAGCACGGCCTCCCCGGCGGCCGGCCGGGGCAGCACGCCCGCGGTCTGGAGCGGTTCGCCGGCCCGGGGACCGTCCCAGGTGCCGAGCCGGTCCAGCTCCGCGCGCACGGTCCGCAGGTCCGGCAGCCCCAGGTGGACGTCCATGGCGTCGGCCAGCATCTGCAGCACCCGCGCGTCGGTGGGCGACGGGCGGTGCGTCATCTGGTCGGGCTTGAGCGCGGCCTCGAAGAAGCGGGCCCGGCCCTCCCAGTTGAGGAAGGTGCCGGCCTTCTCGGCGACCGCCGCCACCGGCAGCACCACGTCGGCGAGTGCGGTGACCTCGCTGGGCCGCAGCTCCAGCGAGACCAGGAAGCCGACCTCGGCGAGAGCGGCCCGCGCGCGGGCCGGGTCGGGCAGGTCGGCCACCTCCACGCCCGCCACCAGCAGCGCCTGGAGTTCACCGGTCGCGGCGGCCGTGATGATCTGGCCGGTGTCGCGGCCGTAGCGGTGCGGCAGGGCGGCGACGCCCCAGACGGCGGCGACCTCCTCCCGCGCGCGCGGGTCGGTGGCCGGGCGCCCGCCCGGCAGCAGCGACGGCAGCGCGCCCGCCTCCACCGCGCCGCGCTCCCCCGCCCGGCGCGGGATCCACGCCAGGCGGGCGCCGGTCGCCGAGGCGAACCGGACGGCGGCGGTCAGGCCACCGGCCACACCGGCCAGCCGCTCGCCGACGACGATCACCGCGCCCTCGGTGCGCAGCGCCTCGGCGGCCCGGGCGCCGTCCCCCTCCAGGCCGACGCCGCTCGCGAGCGCGTCCAGCCACTCGGTCTCGGTGCCCGGAGCGGCCGGCAGCAGCGTGCCGCCGGCCTTTCGCAGACCGCGCGTGGCGTGCGTGGCCAGCGCGAACACCCGCTGCCCGTGTCCCCGCCACGCCTTGCGCAGCCGCAGGAAGACGCCGGGTGCCTCCTCCTCGGACTCGAACCCGACCAGCAGGACGGCGGGCGCCTTCTCCAGCGCGGTGTACGTGACGCCGTCGCCGTCGAGGTCACGGCCGCGTCCGGCGACCCGGGCGGCCAGGAAGTCGGCCTCCTCGCCGCTGTGCACGCGCGCGCGGAAGTCGATGTCGTTGGTGCCGAGCGCCACGCGCGCGAACTTGCTGTACGCGTAGGCGTCCTCCACGGTGAGCCGCCCGCCGGTCAGGACACCGGTGCGGCCCCGGGAGGCGAGCAGCCCCTGCGCGGCGATCTGGAGGGCGTCCGGCCACGAGGCCGGCCGCAGCTCGCCCTCCGCGTCGCGCACCAGCGGCGTCTGCAGCCGGTCCCGCAGCTGCGCGTACCGGAACGCGAAGCGTCCCTTGTCGCAGATCCACTCCTCGTTGACCTCGGGGTCGTTCGCCGCGAGCCGCCGCATGACCTTGCCGCGCCGGTGGTCGGTGCGGGTGGCGCAGCCTCCGGAGCAGTGCTCGCACACCGACGGCGAGGAGACCAGGTCGAAGGGGCGGGAGCGGAATCGGTACGCCGCCGAGGTCAGCGCGCCGACGGGGCAGATCTGGATGGTGTTGCCGGAGAAGTACGACTCGAAGGGGTCGCCCTCGCCGGTGCCCACCTGCTGGAGCGCGCCCCGCTCGATCAGCTCGATCATCGGGTCGCCCGCGATCTGGTTGGAGAAGCGGGTGCAGCGGGCGCACAGCACGCACCGCTCCCGGTCGAGCAGCACCTGCGTGGAGATCGGCACGGGCTTGGCGTAGGTCCGCTTCCTCCCCTCGAAGCGGGACTCGGCGTTGCCGTGCGACATCGCCTGGTTCTGCAGCGGGCACTCGCCGCCCTTGTCGCAGACCGGGCAGTCCAGCGGGTGGTTGATGAGCAGCAGCTCCATCACGCCCTTCTGCGCCTTCTCGGCGACGGGCGAGGTCAGGTGCGTCTTCACCACCATCCCCTCCGTGCACGTGATGGTGCAGGACGCCATGGGCTTGCGCTGGCCCTCGACCTCGACGATGCACTGGCGGCAGGCGCCGGCCGGGGCGAGGAGCGGATGGTCGCAGAAGCGGGGGATCTCGATGCCGAGCTGCTCGGCGGCCCGGATGACCAGGGTGCCCTTGGGCACGCTGATCCCGATGCCGTCGATCGTCAGCGTCACGAGGTCTTCCGGCGGGAGTGCCGCCTCGCCCCCCGAGGAGGGAGCGCTGGTGGTCACCGTCATGCGTTCACCTCCGTACGGTGGTCGGCCCAGGCCGTGGACCTGGCCGGGTCGAAGGGGCAGCCGCGGCCCGTGATGTGCTGCTCGTACTCCTCGCGGAAGTACGTGAGCGAGGAGAAGATCGGCGAGGCGGCGCCGTCGCCGAGGGCGCAGAAGGACTTGCCGTTGATGTTGTCGGCGATGTCGTTGAGCTTGTCGAGGTCGGACATGGCGCCCTTGCCGGCCTCGATGTCACGCAGCAGCTGGACGAGCCAGTACGTGCCCTCGCGGCAGGGCGTGCACTTGCCGCAGGACTCGTGGGCGTAGAACTCGGTCCAGCGGGTGACGGCGCGGACGACGCAGGTCGTCTCGTCGAAGCACTGGAGGGCTTTCGTGCCGAGCATGGAACCCGCGGCGCCCACCCCTTCGTAGTCGAGGGGGACGTCGAGGTGCTCGTCGGTGAACATCGGCGTCGAGGAGCCGCCCGGCGTCCAGAACTTGAGGCGGTGCCCGGGACGCATGCCGCCGCTCATGTCGAGCAGCTGGCGCAGGGTGATCCCGAGCGGCGCCTCGTACTGGCCGGGGTTGGCGACGTGGCCGGACAGGGAGTAGAGCGTGAAGCCCGGGGACTTCTCGCTCCCCATCGAGCGGAACCACTCCTTGCCCCGGTGCATGATCGCGGGTACCGACGCGATCGACTCGACGTTGTTCACCACGGTCGGGCACGCGTAGAGGCCCGCGACGGCGGGGAAGGGGGGCCGCAGCCGCGGCTGGCCGCGGCGGCCCTCGAGCGAGTCCAGCAGCGCGGTCTCCTCACCGCAGATGTACGCGCCCGCGCCCGCGTGCACGGTGAGTTCGAGGTCGAGTCCGCTGCCGAGGATGTTCGTGCCGAGGTAGCCCGCCGCGTAGGCCTCGCGTACGGCCGCGTGCAACCGCCGCAGGACGGGGACGACCTCACCCCGCAGGTAGATGAAGGCGTGCGACGACCGGATGGCGTAGCACGCGATCACGATGCCCTCGATGAGGCTGTGCGGGTTGGCGAAGAGGAGCGGGATGTCCTTGCAGGTCCCGGGCTCCGATTCGTCGGCGTTGACGACGAGGTAGTGGGGCTTGCCGTCCCCCTGCGGGATGAACTGCCACTTCATCCCGGTGGGGAAGCCGGCGCCGCCGCGACCGCGCAGACCGGAGTCCTTCACGTAGGCGATCACGTCGTCCGGTGACATGGCCAGCGCCTTGCGGAGCCCCTCGTAGCCCTCGTGCCTCCGGTAGACGTCCAGCGTCCAGGACCCCTCCTCGTCCCAGAAGGCCGACAGCACGGGTGCGAGCAGCTTTTCCGGGCTGGTGTCCTTGATCTCGGTCGTCAAGGTCATCACTCCCCCTCCTCGGCGGTGGGCCCTGCGGGGTGCTCGGGGTCGGAGGCCGATGTGTCCTGTGGCGCGTCGTGGGAACTGAGGTGCTCGGCCGGGGACGGCTCGTGGGGCGGCGCGCCTTGGGGGGCCGCGCCGCGCGGGTGCACCACGCGCGCGGGAGCGGTCTCGCCCTTGGCCAGCTTCAGGCCGATCAGGGAGGCGGGTCCCGCGCTTCCCCCCGCCTCGACGGCGCCCTCCCGCTCGTCGGGGAAGCCGGCCAGGATGCGCGCGGTCTCCTTGAAGGTGCACAGCGGCGCCCCGCGCGTGGGCGTGACCGGCCGCCCCGCGCGCAGGTCGTCGACGAGGCGCTTGGCGCTCGCCGGGGTCTGGTTGTCGAAGAACTCCCAGTTGACCATCACGACCGGCGCGTAGTCGCAGGCGGCGTTGCACTCGATGTGCTCCAGGGTGACCCTGCCGTCGCCGGTGGTCTCGCCGTTGCCGACGCCCAGGTGCTCCTGGAGCTCTTCGAAGATGGCGTCGCCGCCCATGACGGCGCACAGCGTGTTGGTGCACACGCCCACCTGGTAGTCGCCGCTCGGCTTGCGCCGGTACATCGTGTAGAAGGTGGCGACCGCGGTGACCTCGGCGGTGGTCAGGCCGAGCAGGTCGGCGCAGAACCGCATGCCGGTGCGGGTGACGTGCCCTTCCTCCGACTGCACGAGGTGCAGCATCGGCAGCAGGGCGGAGCGGGAGTCCGGGTAGCGGGCGATGATCTCGCGCGCGTCGGTCTCCAGGCGGGCGCGGACGTCGGCCGGGTAGTCGGGCGCGGGCAGCTCGGGCATGCCCAGGCCGACTTCCCGCTCCGAAGGACTGGTGGTCACCGGTCGACGCCTCCCATCACGGGGTCGATGGACGCGACGGCGACGATGACGTCGGCGACCTGGCCGCCCTCGCACATCGCCGCCATGGCCTGAAGGTTGGTGAAGGACGGGTCGCGGAAGTGGACCCGGTAGGGGCGGGTGCCGCCGTCGGAGACGACGTGCGCCCCGAGCTCGCCCTTGGGTGACTCGACCGCCGCGTACGCCTGTCCCGGCGGGACGCGGAAGCCCTCGGTGACCAGCTTGAAGTGGTGGATCAGGGCCTCCATGGAGGTGCCCATGATTTTCTTGATGTGGTCGAGGGAGTTGCCGAGGCCGTCCGGTCCCAGGGCGAGCTGGGCGGGCCAGGCGATCTTCCGGTCGGCGACCATCACCGGGCCGGGCTGGAGCCGGTCCAGGCACTGCTCGACGATCCTGAGCGACTGGCGCATCTCCTCCAGGCGGATCAGGAAGCGGCCGTAGGCGTCGCAGGTGTCGGCGGTCGGGACGTCGAAGTCGTACGTCTCGTAGCCGCAGTACGGCTGGGCCTTGCGCAGGTCGTGCGGCAGGCCGGTGGAGCGCAGGATCGGGCCCGTCACGCCGAGGGCCATGCAGCCGGCCAGGTCCAGGTAGCCGACGTCCTGCATGCGGGCCTTGAAGACGGGGTTCCCGGTGGCGAGCTTGTCGTACTCCGGGAGGTTCTTCTTCATCTTCTTCACGAACTCGCGGATCTGGTCCACCGCGCCGGGCGGCAGGTCCTGGGCGAGTCCGCCGGGGCGGATGTAGGCGTGGTTCATCCGCAGGCCGGTGATCAACTCGTAAATGTCGAGGATCAGCTCCCGGTCGCGGAAGCCGTAGATCATGATGGTGGTGGCGCCGAGCTCCATGCCGCCGGTGGCGATGCACACCAGGTGGGAGGAGAGCCGGTTGAGCTCCATCAGGAGCACGCGGATGACCGAGGCCCGGTCCGGGACCTGGTCCTCGATGCCGAGGAGCTTCTCGACGCCGAGGCAGTACGCCGTCTCGTTGAAGAACGGCGTCAGGTAGTCCATGCGCGTCACGAACGTGGTGCCCTGCGTCCACGTGCGGTACTCGAGGTTCTTCTCGATGCCGGTGTGCAGGTAGCCGATGCCGCAGCGGGCCTCGGTGACGGTCTCCCCCTCGATCTCCAGGATCAGGCGGAGCACGCCGTGCGTGGACGGGTGCTGCGGGCCCATGTTGACGATCAGCCGCTCGTCGTCGGTGCGGGCCGCGGACTGCACGACCTCGTCCCAGTCGCCGCCGGTGACCGTGTAGACGGTGCCCTCGGTGGTCTCGCGGGGGGTTGCGTGGGAAGTGCTCACGAGTACGACCTCCGCTGGTCCGGAGCCGGGATCTGGGCGCCCTTGTACTCGACGGGGATGCCGCCGAGGGGGTAGTCCTTGCGCTGCGGGTGGCCCTGCCAGTCGTCGGGCATCATGATCCGCGTCAGGGCCGGGTGGCCGTCGAAGACGATGCCGAAGAAGTCGTACGTCTCGCGCTCGTGCCAGTCGTTGGTGGGGTAGACGGAGAACAGCGACGGGATGTGCGGGTCGCCGTCGGGGCAGGCGACCTCCAGGCGGATCACCCGGTTGTGGGTGATCGAGCGCAGGTGGTAGACGGCGTGCAGCTCGCGGCCCTTGTCGTTGGGGTAGTGGACGCCGCTGACGCCGGTGCACAGCTCGAAGCGCAGGGCCGGGTCGTCGCGCAGGGTCCGCGCGACGCGGACCAGGTGCTCGCGTTCGATGTGGAAGGTGATCTCGCCGCGGTCGACGACCGTCTTCCCGATGGCGTTCTCCGGCAGCAGGCCCTGCTCCTCCAGGGCGCCCTCCAGTTCGTCGGCGACTTCGTCGAACCAGCCGCCGTAGGGGCGGTTCGCCGGCCCCGGGAGCCGGACCGGGCGGACCAGGCCGCCGTAGCCGGAGGTGTCGCCGCCGTTGTCCGCGCCGAACATGCCGCGCTGGACGCGGATCTCCTCGCCGCCCTGGCCGCGCTGGCCGGGGAGGTTCTCGGCGGAGAGCGCCTTCTCGGGGTTGACGCCGTTCGCGTCCTTGGGTGCGTCGCTCACCGCAGCAGCCCCTTCATCTCGATCGTGGGCAGGGCCTTGAGCGCCGCCTCCTCCGCCTCGCGGGCGGCCTCCTCGGCGTTCACGCCGAGCTTGGAGCTCTGGATCTTCTGGTGGAGCTTGAGGATGGCGTCCATCAGCATCTCGGGCCGCGGTGGGCAGCCCGGCAGGTAGATGTCGACCGGGACGATGTGGTCGACGCCCTGGACGATCGCGTAGTTGTTGAACATGCCGCCCGAGGAGGCGCACACGCCCATCGAGATCACCCACTTGGGGTTCGGCATCTGGTCGTAGACCTGCCGCAGCACCGGCGCCATCTTCTGGCTGACCCGCCCCGCGACGATCATCAGGTCCGCCTGGCGCGGTGAGCCGCGGAAGACCTCCATGCCGAAGCGCGCCAGGTCGTAGCGGCCGGCACCGGTGGTCATCATCTCGATGGCGCAGCAGGCGAGGCCGAACGTGGCGGGGAAGACCGACGCCTTGCGCACCCAGCCCGCGGCCTGCTCGACGGTGGTGAGCAGGAATCCGCTCGGCAGCTTTTCTTCGAGTCCCATGACTAAAGGCCCCTCAGTCCCATTCCAGGCCGCCGCGCCGCCATACGTACGCGTACGCGACGAAGACGGTGAGCACGAAGAGCAGCATCTCCACGAGCCCGAAAAGCCCCAGGGCGTCGAAGCTGACGGCCCAGGGGTAGAGGAAGACGATCTCGATGTCGAAGACGATGAAGAGCATCGCCGTCAGGTAGTACTTGATGGGGAAACGCCCGCCGCCGGCCGGCGTGGGGGTCGGTTCGATACCGCACTCGTAGGCCTCGAGCTTGGCCCGGTTGTACCGCTTCGGACCGATCAGCGTGGCCATCACCACGGAGAAGATCGCAAAGCCTGCCCCGAGGGCTCCCAGTACGAGGATGGGCGCATACGCGTTCACCGCTCCTCGCTCCTCTCAGTCGGCACTGACTGCTGGCGGTGTGCATCGGGCTCACAGCCGCCCCGGCAGTCCCACGAACCCCGCTCGTCCCGGCGAAGATCGCGAACATGTGAAGCAGGTCACAAGCCCAACTGCCTCGCATCTTATGCCTGCCGCTCTGTGATCTGCGACACGGGGTATCGCACGAGCTTTGTGATCTCCACCACCTGACGAAGGATCATGAAGTCGGATGAGCGGCGATCTTCGCACAAGAAGCATCCGAGTGGTCACCATACGTGACATATCCACTCGTCATCGCTGGTCAGAAGATTCGCCTCAATATCAAGAGTCTTCCCTTGCATGCAAATTGGCGCCGGAATCGATCTTTTGATAGAGGCACCCTCGCCCCTTGAGAGAGGGGCGGAGCGCCTCGCGGATGCGTGCACGCGTTCACGAACTCCTCCCCACGGGTGGGCGCACACAGGACGCGGCCGCAGCGGTAACCGTTCCGTGACCTCTGCCACATTCACGGGAGCCCCCCGGAAACCGGGCTTGGCCATCCATCCCAACAAGTGGTAAGCGGAGGGCAATTCGGGCGTATCGGCGAAAGGCCGTGATCACAGGGGGGTTACGTTGCGTCCGTAATGTCCGTTACGGCGTCAGGAGAGGGCGACACGCCCGGGGTTCAAGGGGCCGAACGGGCAACTGTGGCGGACGACACCTTTCTTGAAGGGATGAAGGAGACCCTGGTACCGCTTGTACTCATGTCCCACACCGCTCACATACGCAGCCACCGGAAGCCCCGCCGCAGCGCGTCGAACATCGCCATGCGGGCCGGAGTTGCCGGTGGCGTTCTCGGCACCCTGGCAGTCACCGGGGCGTCCGGCACGGCCAACGCGGCCGAGCCGGTGACGCAGACCCTCGAACTGCCCACCCTGACGGCGGACCTGGCCGCCCAGGTCGCGCAGTCCGCGGACGTCACCCAGCAGGCCGCCGCGAACTACGAGCTGCAGGCCGAGCGTGACGCGGCCGCCGCCCGGGCGGCCAAGGAGGCCAAGGCGGACCTGGCCGAGGCCAAGAAGAAGGCCGAGGAGGAGAGGAAGAGGGCCGAGGAGGCCGCCCGCAAGGCCGCCGCCGAGCGGGCCGAGCGCGCCGCGCGCGCCGCCGAGCGGACCACGCTCAGCGCCTCCGTCGAGGTCTCCTCCGGATCCGGCTCCTCCGGGTCCGGCTCCGCGAGCGCCGGCGCGAGCGTGAGCACCTCCACCGCCACCGGTTCGGCCGCCGCGGTCGTCTCCTTCGTACGGGCGCAGGTCGGCGACGCCTACGTCTCCGGCGGCACCGGCCCCAACTCCTGGGACTGCTCCGGCCTCGTGCAGGCCGCCTTCCGCCAGGTCGGCATCGACCTGCCGCGCGTCTCGCAGGCCCAGTCGACCGCCGGCACGCAGGTGTCGCTGGACAGCCTCCAGCCGGGCGACATCCTCTACTGGGGCGGCGCGGGCAGCGCCTACCACGTGGGCGTGTACGTCGGCGACGGCATGTTCGTCGGCGCGCAGAACCCGTCCACCGGCGTCGCCCTGAAGTCGCTGTCGTACGACCCGCCGAGCGGCGCGGTGCGCGTGCTGTAAGGCGCGGGCACTTCCGCGAGGACAGCGGACGCATCCGTGAGGACGCGGACGCATCCGTACGAAGGGCCGCAGCCCCGCGGGGCTGCGGCCCTTCGGGTTCTCCCGGCACGCCCGGGGCGGTCCGGGCCCCCGCGCGACCGCGAGGCGGCGCCGCGGCGGGCCGGGCGGACCGGCGCGAGGAGGCCTTCGCGCGCCGGCACGCCCGGCCCGCCGCCCCGGGCGGAGCCCGGTCACGCCTTCGGCGCCACCTTGCTCAGACCGTTGATGATGCGGTCCATCGCGTCGCCGCCGGTCGGGTCGGTCAGGTTGGCCAGGAGCTTGAGCGTGAACTTCATCAGCAGCGGGTGGGTGAGGCCGCGCTGGGCCGCGATCTGCATGACCTTCGGGTTGCCGATGAGCTTCACGAAGGCGCGGCCGAGCGTGTAGTAGCCGCCGTAGGTGTCCTTCAGGACGCGCGGGTAGCGCTGCAGGGCCTTCTCCCGCCCGTCCGGCGTCGGGCGGGCGTGGGCCTGGACGATGACGTCGGCGGCGATCTGGCCGGACTCCATGGCGTAGGCGATGCCCTCGCCGTTGAAGGGGTTCACCAGGCCGCCGGCGTCGCCGACCAGGAGCAGCCCGCGCGTGTAGTGCGGCTGGCGGTTGAAGGCCATGGGGAGGGCGGCGCCGCGGATGGGGCCGGTCATGTTCTCCGGCGTGTAGCCCCAGTCCTCCGGCATCGACGCGCACCACGCCTTCAGGACCTCGCGCCAGTCCAGTTCCTTGAAGGAGTCGGAGGTGTTCAGGACGCCGAGGCCGACGTTGGAGGTGCCGTCGCCCATGCCGAAGATCCAGCCGTAGCCGGGCAGCAGGCGGTCCTGGGGGCCGCGGCGGTCCCACAGTTCCAGCCAGGACTCCAGGTAGTCGTCGTCGTGGCGCGGAGAGGTGAAGTACGTGCGGACCGCGACGCCCATCGGGCGGTCCTCGCGGCGGTGCAGGCCCATCGCCAGGGACAGGCGGGTGGAGTTGCCGTCGGCGGCGACGACCAGCGGCGCGTGGAAGTCGACCTCCCGCTTCTCCTCCCCCAGCTTGGCGCGCACGCCGGTGATGCGGCCGGTGCGGTCGTCGACGATCGGCCCGCTCACGTTGCAGCGCTCGTGGAGGCGGGCGCCCGCCTTCTGCGCCTGCCGGGCGAGCTGCTCGTCGAAGTCGTCGCGCTTGCGGACGAGGCCGTAGTCGGGGAAGGAGGCGAGATCCGGCCAGTCGAGCTGGAGGCGGACGCCGCCGCCGATGATGCGCAGGCCCTTGTTGCGCAGCCAGCCGGCCTCCTCGGAGATGTCGATGCCCATGGCCACGAGCTGCTTGACGGCGCGCGGGGTGAGACCGTCGCCGCAGACCTTCTCGCGCGGGAACTCGGTCTTCTCCAGCAGCAGCACGTCGAGCCCGGCCCTGGCCAGGTGGTACGCGGTCGTGGAGCCGGCCGGCCCCGCGCCAACGACGATCACATCGGCGGTGTTGTCGGAGAGGGGCTCGGTCACGGCGGGATCTCCCCAGGCTCGAAATCTGCGTGCCGACCGGCACAGGACACGGGCAGTCTATTCAGCGTCACCGATCACCGATCGAAGGGCTGCCCCGTGAACCGGACTCCCCCCGTGGTACGGCTGCGTGTCCCCACCGACGAGGACGCCCTCGCCTGGCACCGGGTGTTCGACCACCCGGACGTCATGGAGTTCCACGGCGGCAGGTCCGCCGAGTTGTCCGTCTACGAGGAGCTGACCGCCCGCCAGCGCCGGCACGACGCCGAGTACGGCTTCTGCCTGTGGACCGTGCTGGACGAGGCCGGGAACGTCATCGGCTTCACCGGCGCCCAGCCCTGGCCGCGGGCCTGGGGCCCCGAGGGCGCGATCGAGATCGGCTGGCGGCTGGGCCGGGAGCACTGGGGCCGGGGGTACGTCACGGCGGCGGCCCGGGAGACGCTCCGCAGGGTGCGCGCGGCGGGCGTACCGGAGGTGGTGGCCATGGTCGACGCCCGCAACACCCGCTCCATCGCGGTCACGCGACGGCTGGGCATGAGCCTCGCGGAGGTCTACACGACGCCGGAGTCCCGGCGGGAGGGGCACTGCTACCGCCTCGCCCTGTGACGGCGGGTGACCGGTGCCGCGGAACGCCGTCCGGCGCTTCCGGACGGTGCGGCGGCGGGGTGCCGGCGGTCCGGCGCGGTGCGGCTCCGGGGAGGGCGAAAGGGACGGGCTCCGGCGCGGGCCGGAGGAGCCCGAGGGTCCCCGCGGGGTCCTCAGCCCGCCTTGAACCCCCGGTGCAGCGCCACGACCCCGCCGGTGAGGTTGCGCCAGGCCACCCTCGTCCAGCCGGCGTCGCGCAGGCGCGCGGCGAGCGCGGGCTGGTCGGGCCAGGCGCGGATGGACTCGGCGAGGTAGACGTAGGCGTCCGGGTTGGAGGACACGGCGCGGGCGACCGGCGGCAGGGCGCGCATCAGGTACTCGGTGTAGACGGTGCGGAACGGCGCCCACGTCGGGTGCGAGAACTCGCAGATGACGACGCGTCCGCCGGGCCGCGTCACCCGGTGCAGCTCGCGCAGGGCGGCGTCCGTGTCGTGCACGTTGCGCAGTCCGAAGGAGATCGTCACCGCGTCGAAGGTGTCGTCCCTGAACGGCAGCCGCGTGGCGTCGCCGGCGGTGAACGGCAGCCAGGCGTGCCGCTGCTTGCCGACCCTCAGCATGCCGAGGGAGAAGTCGCAGGGGACGACGTAGGCGCCGGTGCGGGCGAAGGGGAGGGAGGAGGTGGCCGTGCCGGCGGCCAGGTCCAGCACCTTCTGCGCCGGGCGGGCGTCGACGGCCCGGGCGACCTCCTTGCGCCACAGCCGGGCCTGGCCGAGCGAGAGCACGTCGTTGGTCAGGTCGTACCGTTCCGCCACGTCGTCGAACATCGAGGCGACTTCGTGCGGCTGCTTGTCCAGGGAAGCGCGGGTCACGGGCCCATTGTTGCAGGGCGGGTTCACGGCAGCAGGCGCGGCCTCCTCCGCGCGGCGACGTCCTCCACCCAGCCGGCCAGCAGGACGAACACCGCGATCAGGACCCAGCCGACGCCCAGCAGGAACCACTGGCTCCCCAGCGGCAGGTACGCCTCGAACGCCGGCACCCGCCAGCACAGGTCGATCAGCGGCACGGCCAGGATCAGCGCGATCTCGTGCCACAGGTAGATCGTCACCGCCCGCGCGTTGAACACGGTCACCAGCCGGTCCAGACGGCGGAACCGGGCGAGAGCGGCGAAGTCGGTGCCGAGCCGCTCCTTGGCGTACATCAGCAGCGTCACGAACCCGGCCGACCAGAGGGCCTGGGCGAGCGGGATGTCGTCGAGGTCGTAGGTGCCGTACTCGGCCCGGTGCGCGAAGGCGTACCAGCAGCCGCAGGCGAGCGCGGCCGACGACGCCGCGAGGACCGCGGCCGGCCGCAGGCGCCGCAGCACGCCGTCGTGGTGCGCGAAGCCGAGGACCCAGCAGAAGAGGTACGTCGCCAGGTCCAGCAGCGCGGCGCCGAAGCGGTCGTCCGGCGGCCGCCAGGCGAACCGCAGGACCACGGCCGGGGCCAGCGAGAGGACCAGGACCGCGACCGGCGCGCGGCGGAACACCCGCAGCAGCAGCGGGGAGAGCAGCACGAACCACAGGTACGTCCGCAGGTACCAGAGGATCTCCCAGGCCTGCTCGCCCCGGGCGTCGCCCGGCGGGTCGCCGAGCGGGAGGACCCAGTAGACGATCCGCCACCCGGGCAGCCAGCCGTGCGCCAGCATCGCGGCGACCACGAAGAGGCCCCAGAACCAGAACGGCGGCAGCAGGCGGCGCAGCCGGCCGCGGACCACCGCCGGGGCCGGGCGCCGCAGCGACTTCGCCATCAGGGAGCCGGCCAGGGCGAACATGATCCCCATGGACGGGAGGACCAGTCCGGCCCAGGGCCAGCCGAAGACGTGGTACGTGACGACCCGGACCAGGGCGAGGGCGCGGAGGGTGTCGAAGTAGCGGTCCCTTCCCGCAGCGGTGCCCGGACCGGGGCCCGGCGCGGCGGTCACCGCGGCGGCGGCCGCGGGCGCCGGGCCCCCCTTGCGGTGCCTCCCCATCACCCGGTCCCCGCCGGCGTGCCCACCTCGCCCGTCCGCTTCAGCTTCTGCCAGCGCAGCCGGCCGCCGGTGAGGGCGGTGACGCAGGAGTGGATGAGGACGAGGTACATCATCTGCCGGTAGGCGAGCTGCTGGAGCGGCATCATCAGCAGGTAGCGGTACTTCTCCCGGTCCAGCCGGAAGGCGTACGCCGCGCAGAGCAGCTGCACGCCCAGCACCGCCAGCCAGGCGAGCAACGCCGCCCGGAAGTCGACGAAGACCATCGAGTAGGCGGTGAAGACGTCGATGAGCGGGGCGAAGAGCGGCGTGACCACCTGGAAGAGCACCACCAGCGGCAGGCCGACCCGGCCGAAGCGGCCCGAGGGCCCCTTGTCGGTGAGGGACCCGCGGTGCTTCCACAGCGCCTGCATGGTGCCGTAGGACCAGCGGTAGCGCTGGGACCACAGCTGCTTCAGCGACCCCGGAGCCTCCGTCCAGGCCCGGGCGTGCTCCTGGTAGACGACCCGCCAGCCCGCCCGGTGCAGGGCGATGGTGATGTCGGTGTCCTCGGCGAGGGTGTCCTCGCTCATGCCGCCGGCCTGGAGGACCGCCTCGCGGCGGAACGCGCCGATCGCCCCGGGGATGGTCGGCATGCAGCGCAGCAGGTCGTACATGCGGCGGTCGAGGTTGAAGCCCATCACGTACTCGATGTGCTGCCAGGCGCCGATGAGGGTGCGCCGGTTGCCGACCTTGGCGTTGCCCGCGACCGCGCCGACCCCGGGGTCGGCGAACGGCTGGACGAGGTGGCGCACCGTGTCGGGCTCGAAGACGGTGTCGCCGTCCATCATCACGACGATGTCGTGGCCGGCGCTGCGGACGCCGTTGTTGAGGGCGGCCGGCTTGCCCGCGTTCTCCTGGCGGACGATCCGGACGTTGGTCATGCCCAGCGAGGCGGCGGCGGCGCGGGCGACCTCGGAGGTGCCGTCCGTGGAGCCGTCGTCGACGACGACGATCTCGATCGGGTGGGTGCTGCGCGCCAGTGATTCCAGGGTGTTGGCGATGCACTCCTTCTCGTTGTACGCCGGGACGATCACGCTCACCGGCCGGGTGACGGGCGGCCCCCAACTGAACCGGCGTCTGTTGCGCTGCCGGTGGTGGCGGCGGGCGAGGACCAGCATCATCCCGAACCGGCCCATGACGGCCACGCCCACGACCACCAGCCCGGCCGAGAGCGCCGGCACCGTCCACTCGGCGACGGCGACGGCCGCGACGAGGGCCCGGCCCTCCCAGAGGGTCGCGCCGGTGGCCTCGTGGTGGGCGGCCTGGAGGCGGTCGCCGGTACCGGAGCCCTCGGGGGCGGCTTCTCCGGTGGGGGCGGCCGCGCCCGCCGCGCCCGGGGGCGCGCCGTCCGCGTTCTGCTCCGCCATGGCACCGCTGATGGTGGTGAAGGTGTAGCCCTGCGCCTTCATCTTCTCGATGTACTTCGGCAGCGCCTCGATGGTCTGCGACCGGTCGCCGCCGGAGTCGTGGAAGAGCACCGAGGCGCCCTCGCCGTCCTCGGGCGTGGCCCACTCGACGATCTTCGAGACGCCCGGCTCCTTCCAGTCGTCGCTGTCGGTGTCGATGAAGACGCTGGTGTAGCCGTCCTGGCCGAGCCGCTGGTAGACGGGCCAGCTGTAGTTGTCGATGGCGTCGGTCTCGGAGGAGTACGGCGCGCGGAAGAGTGTGGTGGTGATGCCGGCCGCGCCCGCGAGCGCGAGCTGGGTCTGCTCGATCTCGCGGGTGACGCGGGACTCGCTCTGGTACGAGAGGTCGACGTGGGTGAAGGTGTGGACGCCCACCTCGTTGCCCTGTTCGACCAGGTCCCGGACGACGTCCGGGTAGCGCGCGACCATCGAGCCGACCAGGAAGAACGTGCCGGGAACGTCGTACTCCTCGAGGATCTCCAGCACCTTCGGCGTCCAGGTGGGGTCGGGACCGTCGTCGAAGGTGAGCGCGATCGTCTTGTCCGGGACGGAGACGGTCCTGGCCTGCCCGCCCGGGAAGGTGAGGATCGGCCCTCCGTCGAGGACCTCCTCCGGTACGTCGTCGGCGCCGGCACCGGTGCGTACGCGCTGGTCGCCGCCGACCTCGGCGCGCAGGTAGCCGTCGAGCAGCAGGACGCAGATCAGGGTGAGCAGCAGGAGCAGCGCGAGGAGGACCCGCGGCCGCTGCAGCACGGCGGCCTTGCCCGCGGCCCGTTCGATACGGGTGGGGGCGCGGCGACGGCCTCGTGGGGAAGTGGTCGTGGTCATGGAAGCGGCGGCGTCCCGGTCAGTCGGAGGCGGAAGCGGAGGCGGAGGGTGCCGGGGAGGCTGAGGAGGAGCCGGCGGAGGGGGCGACGGCCGGTCCGGGCACCGCGGCGCCGGTGGGTGGGGCGCCCGTGGGGGCGCCGCCGCCCTGCGGGCGCATCCCGGCGCCCGGGGCCCGGCCGTCCCGCCCGTCGCCGAAGGGCAGCAGCGAGGACGTGCCGACCGAGGTGCCGATGCCCATGAAGGCCAGGCCCAGCACGGTCGCGTAACCGAGGCAGACGACCCCGAGGAGGAGGCCGAGCCGGCGCAGCAGCCTGGCCCGGCGCCCGGAGGTGTCGACGAACACGGGCCCTTCGGCGGACCCGTCGCCGCGTTTGCGGCGGCGGCCGCGCACGGCGGCGCGGCTTTCGGAAGCAGGCTCGGAATGCATTCCCCGGAGGCTAGGGAGCTCTGCCTGCCGAAAACTTGGACTTTCCTGTGAGGTCTCGATGAAAAACGCCCCAGTCTGTCCTTTCCCTGGGAAAAACCGACATTCCGCGCCCCTCGCTCAGAAAACTCTCAGGAACGCGTGGGACGTTCACTCGTCCGACCATGAGAAACGGGAGAAACGGGAGCGTATGCCATGAGGAGTATCCGGAAACCGGCTGCCGGGCTCGCCCTGCTGCTCGCCCTGGCCACCGCCGGGTGCTCCGCGCGGGGCGGTTCGACGGACGCGGCGTCCACCGCCCCCTCCGCCTCCCCCGCCCCGTCCGGCTCCACCGCACCGGCCACCGCCTACGCCCCCTACGTCAGCGCCACCACCGCGTCCGGCCTCGACTCCGCGGGCTCCCCCACGACGTACAACCTGGCGTTCGTCGTCTCCTCCGGCAGCGGCTGCACCCCGCGCTGGGGCGGCACCCGGGCCGTCGACGACACGGCGGTCGCCTCCCGCATCGCGCGGTTGAAGGAGTCCGGGGCCGATGTCCGCGTCTCCTTCGGCGGCGCCTCCGGCACGGAGCTGGCGGCCGCCTGCGGCAGTGCCCGGGAACTGGCGCGGGCGTACGGCGCGGCACTGGACTCGGCCGGCTCCACGCGGGCGGACTTCGACATCGAGGGCGAGGCCCTGACCGACGCCGACTCGGTCGCCCTGCGCTCGGAGGCGATAGCCCTGCTCCAGCGGGAGCGGAGCGACCTGGAGGTCTCCTTCACGCTGCCGGTGATGCCCTCCGGCCTCGACGCCGACTCCCTGGCGCTGCTGGAGTCCGCCAACGTCCACGGCGTCCGGGTCTCCACGGTCAACCTCATGACCATGAACTACGGCGAGTCCTACACCGGGGACATGGGCGACTACGCCCTCGCCTCCGCCGAGGCCGCCCACGCCCAGCTGGCGCGGGTCTTCGGCCTGTCCGGCGCGGCGGCCTGGAAGGGCATGGCGCTCACCTCGATGATCGGCGTCAACGACGTCGACGGGGAGACGTTCACCCTCGACGACGCCGCGCAGGTCCGCGCCTTCGCCGAGGAGAAGGGGATCGCCTGGGTGTCGGTGTGGGCCGCCTTCCGCGACCGGCGGTGCGGGGAGGACTCCTCCGCGGACGACGCGTCGACCGACTGCAGCGGGGTCGAGCAGGAGGACGGGGCGTTCGCCGAGGCGTTCGCGCGGTAGGGGCCGCCGGCTCCCGGTCCCGGCCCTCGCGTGCGCCGGCCGCTCAGCGCCGCCGGTACACCAGGCGCCCCCCGACGACGGTCGCCACGCAGGCCCCGGCCCCGTGCGCGGCGAGCGCCGCCTCGTCGGGGACGTCGAAGACGGCGAACCGGGCCGCGGAGCCGCGCTCCCTGGGGGGCGCGAACGTCACCGGCGGGCCGGAGGCGTAGGGGTCGAGCGAGGGCGTCCCGCCGGGCCGCCCGGTCCGGCCCACCACCGCGATGCCGGAGCGGTGCACGGCGTCCCGTACCGCGCGGCTGCGCAGTTCCCCGCAGGCCACCGCCACCGTGCCGTGCGCCAGCATGCGCTGCACCCCGCGCCGGGCACTCGCGCCCCGGCGGGCCTCGTCCGGCGCCAGGGCGGCGAGCGCCTCCCCGGTCAGCGGCTCGGTGCCGAGCTCACCGGCCTCGCGCGGGTCGGGGTGGTAGGCGTCCTCCAGCAGCTCGTTCCCGTACGGGTTGACGAGCCCGGGGGTGAGGATGCCGGGCCACCGGCGCACCCGGGCCCCCGGGCAGGCGTCGGCGACCTCCTCCAGCGGGCCGGCCGCGGCGATCCACGCGCCGTCGACGGCGAGCGCCCGGCCCCTGGAGTCCGCGTGGATCGTCAGCACGGGCGGGTCAGTTGGGAGCGAGCAGCTTCAGCTCGGGGTGCGCGGTGCCGCCCTCGATCGCCGTGGAGGAGATGTGGGAGACCACCCGGTCGTCGACGGGGTCGTCGGCCGGGTCGTCGTGGACGACGAGGTGCTCGTACGTCGTCGACCGCTGGGCCGGGACGCGGCCCGCCTTGCGGATCAGGTCGATGATCTCCAGCCGGTTGGAGCGGTGCTTGGCGCCGGCCGAGGAGACGACGTTCTCCTCCAGCATGATCGAGCCGAGGTCGTCGGCGCCGTAGTGCAGGGAGAGCTGGCCGACCTCCTTGCCCGTGGTCAGCCAGGAGCCCTGGATGTGGGCCACGTTGTCGAGGAACAGGCGGGCGATGGCGATCATCCGCAGGTACTCGAAGATCGTGGCCTGGGTGCGGCCCTTCAGGTGGTTGTTCTCGGGCTGGTAGGTGTACGGGATGAAGGCGCGGAAGCCGCCGGTGCGGTCCTGCACGTCGCGGATCATCCGCAGGTGCTCGATGCGCTCGGCGTTGGTCTCGCCGGTGCCCATCAGCATGGTCGACGTGGACTCCACGCCCAGCCGGTGCGCGGTCTCCATGATCTCCAGCCAGCGCTCGCCGGACTCCTTCAGCGGCGCGATGGCCTTGCGCGGGCGCTCGGGCAGCAGCTCCGCGCCGGCGCCGGCGAAGGAGTCCAGTCCCGCGTCGCGGATGCGCGTGATGGCCTCCTCCACGCTCACGCCGGAGATCCGGGCCATGTGCTCGACCTCGCTCGCCCCCAGGCTGTGGATGACGAGCTGCGGGAACTCCCTCTTGATGGCGGAGAAGTGCTCCTCGTAGTACTCGACGCCGAAGTCCGGGTGGTGACCGCCCTGGAACATGATCTGCGTACCGCCGAGCTCGACCGTCTCCGCGCAGCGGCGCAGGATGTCGTCCAGGTCGCGGGTCCAGCCCCTGTCGCTCTTGGGCGGGGCGTAGAAGGCGCAGAACTTGCACGCCGTGACGCACACGTTGGTGTAGTTGATGTTGCGCTCGATGATGTACGTCGCGATGTGCTCGGTGCCCGCGTACCTGCGGCGGCGTACGGCGTCGGCGGCGGCGCCCAGGGCGTGCAGCGGGGCGTCGCGGTACAGCGCGAGCGCCTCGTCGGGGGTGATCCGCCCACCGGCGGCAGCACGGTCGAGGATGGGCTGGAGGTCTGCCTTCTCGGTCACCGGGCGTCCCTTTCGTAAGGGTTGTGGACGGACCGGACCAGCGTACGCCAGCCGTTTTCCGCGGCCGACGCCAGGCGGCGCCAGGTCCTGCGCCCGGCCTCTCGTCACCCGCCGCGGACCACGGCCCCCGTGTTCTGCCTGAACAGCGAGGCGCTCCCGCAGGCCGCCGACGTGCGGGTCGGCTCGCCGACGGCCTGGGGCTGGGCCGAGGGGGGCCGCAGGCGGTGGCGGGGGATCCCGCGCCGGGGCGGGCGGGTCAGGGTGATCTGGCGTACGAGCTGCTGGAAGCAGGCCAGGGAGGCGAGTGCCGGCAGCGTCGCCGTCGCGGCGTCGACGATCGTCATGGGCAGCTGCGCCAGGCACAGGAGCATCGCCATGCACGAGAAGAAGAGCACGACGCTCCAGGAGTGGACCGCGCGGCGCTGGTGCAGCGCGGCGCGCAGCACGGAGAGCGAGGCGACCGTCCAGGGGCCGTAGACCAGGAAGGGCCACCAGGACACCATGTCGCCCTGGGTGTGCGACACGGCGGACTGCAGCAGGGAGTCGTACGACATCATCCCGCCGAAGACGCTGACGGCGCAGGCGATGGCCGCCACCGAGGCGGCGAGGAGGTGGCTGACCGCCCGGCGGCCGTTCAGCCTCCTCTCCTCGCGCGCCTTCCGGTGTCCCTTCGGGGAGTCCTTCAGGGGCGGCAGTTCCGCCGTGATCTCCTGCAGGTTCTCCAGGGGCGTGCCCGGAGCGGGGGCGGCGGCCGGGGTTTCCGTGCCGGCGTAGGCCGGGGCCTGCCCCTCCATCGCGTCCTGCAGCATGAAGGCCAGCTCTTCGGCGGGGTCCCAGTTCCAGTCCGGCGGCACCAGATGTCCCGAGAACTCCTCGGCGGTCCGCCGGTGCCGGCCGGTGCCCACCTCGTTGGACGTCTTCATATGGTTGACCGAGTACCCTTGTCGTGGATTGTTTCGTCCGTGGTACATGACACGCGGCCCGCTATTCCGTCGGCGGGAGACCGGGCTCACCCTGGCCCTTGACCCATTGCCGGGCGAGCTCCGACTCCAATTCCGTCATCACCTTCAGAAAATGCCGCCGAATAGGCTCGGTCACCTGTGGCGCGACAGGGAGCCCGTCCCTGGTAGGGGTGTGCGGTGAGTGCGCCGGGGCGGCAATGCGAGTGGAGGGGCCCGACGTCATCACAGGCACCGCGGCCCCGCCCCCACGCCGCGGACTGGAGATCAGGCCGAGAAGACCGTCCCTGGCTGCCTTCGTCATACCCCCACTAACGCCGCCCCACTGCGCCGGATGCGCGGCAAATGGGTGAACGATTACCTGGATAAGTATCCAATCGAAGGGTCATTCAGGAGCTAATATGCAACCACAGGAGAATAAATCCTTCGGATATTATCTTCCGTCTTAATCTTGGAGAAAGGTTTCTCCTCACCTGCTCCCGCGCAGCGGGCTCAGGCGCCGCAGGCGCCGGCCAGCACCCCGAGGAAGGCACCGGCGATCAGGAACGGCCCGAACGGGATGGCGGTGCCGCGTCCGGCCCGCCGCGCGGCGACCAGCGCCCCGCCGTACACCGCGCCGAGCAGGAACCCGGCCGAGGCGCCCAGCATCAGCGTCCCCCAGCCGTACCAGCCGAGGACGGCGCCCGCGCCCAGGGCGAGCTTCACGTCGCCGAAGCCCATGCCGCCGGGATTGAGCAGGAACAGCGCGAAGTAGCCGCCGCCGAGCGCGAGCGCGCCCAGCAGGGCGGTGCTCCACCGTCCGGCGTGCTCGGGCACCAGCGCCACCGGGCCGAGCAGGACGAGCGCGGCGGCGGCGAACGGGAGGGTGAGGGGGTCGGGCAGCCGTCGCACCTTCAGGTCGACGACCGCCAGCAGCACGCCGACGGGCGCGAGCAGCAGCCAGACGGCCAGTTCGGGCCGGGTGCCGCCGGCGGCGGCGAGGGCGGCGCAGACGAGGACGGTGGCGGCGGCGAGGGCGGTGGCGCGAGGGCCGTACGGCGCCACCGCGCCGGGGGCGGGCGGCGCGCCGGCCGACGCGCACGGCCCGCATCGCGCGGGGCCGAGCCAGCCGCGGATCGGGTGCCCGCCCGGACACCGCGTCCGCCACGGCTCGCCGGACGGTACGGAGAACCGGTAGGCGGCCCGCGGCAGCAGCGCCCCCGCCGCCGCGCCCCACAGCGCGGCGGCGGTGATCAGCAGCGGGCCGCTCATCCCGCTGCCGCGACGCGGACGCGCCGGGCCGGCGGGGCGGGAACGGGAGCGGCGACCGCGCTCGCCCGCCGCGGCCGGGGGAGGCGGGACCCGGCACCGGGACGCGGCGGTGGCGGTGGCAGCGGCCGCACGGCGGTTTCGGCCGGTGCACCCGCCGAGCGGGACGAGCGAGAAGTGCGGCGTCGCGGCATGACGGATGTCCTGGCTGGTCCGGAGCGGGAGGGGCGCTGGAGCGGAGCACGCGGTGTGCCGAGCCTAGACGACCACGGCCGTCGGCGCCGGAACTCCCTTTCACCGGCCTCGGCTCGTGCCTCCGGCCGGGGCGGGTCCGGAAAACGACGAGGCCCCGGTCCCTTGGGGACCGGGGCCTCGTACGGCTCGTCAGAGAGCGGAGACCTGGGCGGCCACGTCCGCCGAGACACCCTCGACCTCGACGCCGACACCGGCGCCGACACCGGCGCAGACGCTGGCGACCGAGGCGACGTCCACGTACGCGCCCGCGCCCGCGCCGGCGCCGACGGAGAGACCACCGGCGATGTTGTCCAGGTCCGCCTCGGACATCTCGGCCGTCTCAACCTGAGGAGTGATGTTCACGACGCACAATTCCCTTCGTAAAAACAATTGACAGCGGCGGATCTCACCGAGGTTTACGAATTGTTCGGATTCCCGAACGGGGCTCGTCGTCGGCGTTCCGCATGCCGTGATCAAAGCACGCCGGCGGAGAGACGGCCAGTCACGCGGCGTCGAAGCGCGGCTTCACCGGGTAACCGATTTCACCAGCGTGACGAATGCATCACCGAACACCCCCTGCTTTCTTCACATCGCCCGGCGCTCCGCCGGCCCCGGCGGGGGGCGGCCGCGCACCCGCCGGGGAGACCTTTCGTGGCAAATCGATCATGGCGGACGGCAATTGACTGCGATTCAGTCGAGATATGGGTCCGAGGTGAACGGTGTGCAGATCCGTCGGATGTTCCGAGGCGATGGCGAGACGCTCGCCCGCGCGGCGGCTCTCAGGGCCGGAGCAGTTCCACCCCGACGTCCGCCGGGAAGCCCGTGGTCGGGCCGACCCGGCGGGCGAACTCGGCGACCGCCTCCAGCTGCGGGGCCCCGAAGCGGAAGTCCAGGGTCGTGAAGTACCGGGCGAGGGTCCGCTCGTCGAAGGCCTCCCAGCGGGCCGCCTGCTCGGCGACCTTGTCGACCTCCTCCAGGGAGAGGTCGCGGGAGGCGAGGAAGGCCTCGTGCACCTTGCGCGCGACGACCGGCTCGCGCTCCGCGTAGTCGCGCCGGGCGGCCCAGACCGCGAAGACGAACGGCAGGCCCGTCCACTCCTTCCACAGCGCGCCCAGGTCGTGCACGTCGAGGCCGTACCGCGGGCCGTCGATCATGTTGGCGCGCAGGGCCGCGTCACCGATCAGGACGGCCGCCTCGGCCTCCCGCATCATCAGGCCCAGGTCGGGCGGGCAGGAGTAGTAGTCGGGCCGTACGCCGAAACGCTCCTCCAGCAGCAGCTGGGCGAGGCGGACGGAGGTGCGCGAGGTCGACCCGAGGGCGACCCGGGCACCGTCCAGCCTCTCCAGCGGGACCTGCGAGACGATCACGCACGACATCACCGGGCCGTCGCAGCCGACGGCGATGTCGGGGAAGGCGACGAGCTGGTCGGCGTGTTTGAGGAACTCGACCAGGGTGATCGGCCCGATGTCGAGGTCTCCCTGCACCAGCTGCTCGCTGAGCCTCTCCGGGGTGTCCTTCGTCAGCTCGAGGTCGAGGAGCGTGCCTGTCCTCGCGAGCCCCCAGTAGAGGGGCAGGCAGTTCAGGAACTGGATGTGGCCGACACGCGGCCGGGTGCGAGAAATGTCCACATCGCGAGGCTAGCCCTCGCCCCCCGCGGGCCGGGCGCCGCCCCCGCTGTCGGCCGACCGGGTGAAGCGTTCAAACATTCGAGTGACGTGATCTTGACCTCTATTGCTTTCCGGCGTCCGCGTGCTACGCTCACAGCAAGTTGCAGTTTGGTTTCCCTTGCAGTACAGAGCCTGCGGAGCATGTGACCGCGGGCTCTCGTCGTTCTTGGACGTATGCAGTTGTGCAGAATTCAACTCTTCACACTTGCTGGTTCCGGAGCAGGGCAACCCTTTTGAGCCCAAGGAGGGCTTATGGCTACCGGAACCGTTAAGTGGTTCAACGCCGAAAAGGGCTTTGGATTCATCGCCCAGGAGGGCGGCGGCCCCGACGTCTTCGTCCACTACTCCGCCATCAACGCGTCCGGTTTCCGGTCGCTTGAGGAGAACCAGCAGGTGTCCTTCGACGTCACGCAGGGCCCGAAGGGCCCGCAGGCTGAGAACGTCACGCCGGTCTGACAAGCAGTACCCAAGGAGCCCCGCGCCTTTCCGGCGACGGGGCTCCTGCCCTTTTGCCCCCGGCTCCGTCGGTGAATTCCCGGCGAACCCTTCTCGTACGTGCTGCGTGATCGGCACGAACGTCGTCCCCGGTTCGAGCGCCTCGCAGGCGTGCGGCACGTCGCCGCGGCAGGCCCCGTGTGGGCACCGGGACCCGGCTCCACGCTCCCACCGGGCGGCCCCGCCTCCACCCGTCCCGTGCTGACGGCGAGGTGCTCGACCGTCCTCGGGACGCGGGGTCCGTTTCACGCGCCGGGCCCGGCTCGGCACGCACGCGGCAGACGTCCCGCCGGGCACCGGGCGGGGCAGGCCGCGAGCAGCGTGGCCGGCGCAGTCGGCCCGCTCCGGGACGGCCTGGGGCCCCTCCCCGGCCCGGATCACCCGCGCCCGTCGGCGCCTGCGGCTCCACCGGCGTGCTGAACGGCACGCCCGGCCCCGCGTCCGGCGCCCCGGGCGTGGGAAGGACCCTTACGGGGTGCGGCGCCGGCCGGCCCTGCCCGCCGGGGAGCCGGTCTAGGCGTACAGCCTCTCCACCACCTCCGCGAAGTCCCGCAGCACCGCCTCCCGCCGCAGCTTCGTCGACGGCGCCGGACGGCCCGCCTCCCGCGTGAGGTCGCGGGGCAGGACGGCGAAGCGGCGGATGGCCCCGGGGCGGGAGACGAGCTTGTTCGTCTCGTCGATCACGCGTTGCAGGGCCGCCCGGAGTTCCGGGTCCTCGGCCAGGAGCTCCGGCAGGACCGGGTGCTTGCCGTGCACGCGGCGCCAGTGGGCGACGCCGTACGGGTCGAGGGTGATCAGCGCGCTGACGCAGGGGCGGTGGTCGCCCGGCACCAGGCACCGGGAGATCAGGGGGCGGGCGCGCGGCCGGTTCCCCGGGGAGGCCGGGGCCACGGTCGTACCGCCCGCCGTGATCAGCGGCTCCCTCTTGCGGCCGGTGACCGTCAGGTAACCCTCGTCGTCCGGGCTGCCGAGGTCGCCGGTGGGCAGCCGGCCGTCGGGGGCGGCGGGGACGGCCCGGCCGGCCCGCGGGTCCCGGTAGCCGTGCGGCACCTGGCCGCCGGAGACGAGGATCTCGCCGTCGGCGGCTGCGCGGACGCGGGTGCCGGGCAGCGGCCGGCCCGCCGTCCCCGGGCGAAGCGGCGGGGTCGTCGTCACCGCGCCGGTCGTCCCGGTCAGGCCGTGGCCCTCGAGGATCTGGACGCCGGCGCCGGCGTAGAAGGCGGCCAGGCGGTGGCCGAGCGGGGAGCCGCCGCAGATCGCGTAGCGGATCCGGCCGCCCAGGGCGGCGCGGACGCGACGGTAGACGAGGGGGTCGTAGAAGGTGCGGGCCGCCCTCAGGGCGCCGTCCGGTCCGCTGCCCCGGCCCGCCTGCCGGGCCAGCGTCGCCTCGCCGTGGCGCACGGCGACGGACGCCGCCCGGTCGAAGGCGGTCAGCCGGCCGGCCGCCTGGGCCCGGGCGCGGACGGTGTCGAAGACCTTCTCCAGCAGGTGGGGAGGGGCCAGCAGGCAGGTGGGCTTGAAGGCCGCCAGGTCCGGCGGCAGGTCGCCCGTCCTCGGGCTCGGCGCGTGGCCCAGGCGGATGCGGGCGCGGACGCAGGCGACGGCCGCCATCCGGCCGAAGACGTGGGAGAGGGGGAGGGAGAGCAGGACCGACGGCTCCTCGCCGTCCTGCGTCCGCAGGGCCGGGCGCAGGAGTTCGACCGCGTTGTCGACCCCGGCGAGGAAGTTGCCGTGGGTGAGCGCGCAGCCCTTCGGGCGGCCGGTCGTGCCCGAGGTGTGGACCAGGGTGGCGAGGGTGGCCGGGCCGAGCGTGCCGCGGCGGGCGTCCACCTCCGTGTCCGGCAGGCGCGCGCCCAGCCGGGCCAGCCGCTCCACGTGGCCCTCCTCCATCACCCACACGTCGCGCAGGCCGGGGAGGCGGCCGTGCTCCGGGCCGACGGCCGCCGCCTGCTCGCTCGTCCCGGTGACGAGGACGACCGCGCCCGAGTCCTCGAGGATCCGGCGGGCCGGGGAGGCGGAGGAGGCGGGGTGGACGGGGACGGTCACCAGTCCCGCCGCCCACGCGGCGAAGTCCAGCAGGGTCCACTCGTACGTCGTGCGCGCCATGATGGCGATGCGGTCGCCCGGCTCCAGGCCCTGGGCGATCATGCCCTTGGCCACCGCCCGCACCTGCGCGGCGAACGCGGCCGCCGTCACGTCCGCCCAGCGCCCGTTCCCCGTCCGGCGGCCGAACACGACCGCGCCGGGGGCCGCGGTCGCGTTCTCGAAGGGCAGGTCGGCGAGTGAGCCGTGGCGCACGGGTGGCGCGAGCGGCGGTACGTACGCCTCCCTCACCACCCCGTCCGGCCGCCGGGTCTCCGCCTCCGCCGGCACGGGAGCGGGAACTTCGTCGAGGGGCGTGAGGGACGCGAAGGGCGCGGAGGAGGGGAGCGGGGTGGTCACGGGCGGCTCCTGGGATGTGCAGCGGCGCATGGCTGCGCTGCGTGGCGTACGGGCCTCGTACGGCGAGGCGGTCACCGGCAGGAGGGGAGGGGAGGGGCTGCCTGCGGTCGGTCGGGAACGGGATCGTACGGCGCCGGCGTGGGGAGCTCGTGCGGGTTCGGGGACGGTCCGGCGGCGGGGCTGTGCAACTCCCGGGGTGCGGGTCCGCAGGTGCGGCGACTTCCGGCCGCGGGGGTGCCGGGCGGTGTGCGAAGAAGGCCCGCCGACCGGCCCGAAGGCGGCGGTCGGCGGGCGGTCCGGGGGCGGCCCCGGCACGGGCGGCCCCGGTCGGCGTCCGCGCCTCGCGGCGGACGCAGGCGGTGAGGAGGTCTTCCTCCGGGTTCGGGCACGGGTACGGGTGCGGGTGCGCCGGCGGCTCGGACGCACCCGCCGATCCGGTGGTCCCGTCCGGCGGCGCGACCCCGTGCCCACCCTCCCGAGGGCGCGTCCGGCGGCGTCCGGCATCCGCCGCGCACGGACCGCACGCGGCCGTCCGCTCGGCCCTTCCGGCACCCGTGCGGATCGGCGTGCGGTCCGTGCGCGACCGCCGGGACGCCGTCAGGCGGCGGCCGGAACCGGCTCCCGGTCGCGCTCCGGCTCGTCGATCGGCGAGCTGTGGGCGGTGTCGTACGCCTCGCGGTCGAGCAGGCCCTCGCGGGCGGAGACGAGGACCGGCACCAGGGCCTGGCCGGCGACGTTGGTCGCGGTGCGCATCATGTCCAGGATCGGGTCGATCGCCAGCAGCAGACCGACGCCCTCCATGGGCAGGCCGAGCGTGGACAGGGTGAGGGTCAGCATGACCGTCGCGCCGGTCAGGCCGGCCGTGGCGGCGGAGCCGACCACCGAGACGAACGCGATCAGCAGGTAGTCGCCGACGTTCAGCTGGATGTCGAAGATCTGCGCGACGAAGATCGCGGCGATGGCGGGGTAGATCGCGGCGCAGCCGTCCATCTTGGTCGTCGCGCCGAACGGCACGGCGAAGGAGGCGTACTCCTTCGGAACGCCCAGGCGCTCGGTGACCTTCTGGGTCAGCGGCATGGTGCCGACCGAGGAGCGGGAGACGAAGGCCAGCTGGATCGCGGGCCAGGCGCCCTTGAAGAACTGGAGCGGGTTGACCTTGGCGGCACCGGCGAGCAGCGCCGGGTAGACCACGAACAGCACGAGCGCGCAGCCGACGTAGATGTCGGCGGTGAAGGTGGCGTACTTGCCGATCAGGTCCCAGCCGTAGGTGGCGATGGCCTTGCCGATGAGGCCGACGGTGCCGATCGGGGCGAGGCGGATGACCCACCACAGGGCCTTCTGGAGGAGTTCGAGGACGGACTCGCTCAGGGTGAGGATCGGCTGGGCCCTGTCGCCGAGCTGGAGGGCGGCGACACCGGCGACGGCGGCCATGAAGACGATCTGGAGCACGTTCAGCTCGGTGAACGGCGTGATCACGTCGGTGGGCACGATGCCGGTGAGGAAGTCGAGCCAGGAACCGGTGTGCTCCGGCTTCGCCCCGTCCTTCGGGGTGAGGCCGGTGCCGGCGCCGGGGTTGGTGAGCAGGCCGATGACGAGGCCGATGACCACCGCGATCAGCGAGGTGATCATGAACCAGAGGAGGGTGCGGGTCGCCAGGCGGGCCGCGTCGTTGACCTTCCGCAGGTTCGTGATCGAGACGAGGATCGCGAAGAAGACGAGCGGGGCGACGGCCAGCTTCAGCAGGCCGATGAAGACGTCGCCGATCTTCTCCAGGGCGGTGACCAGCCAGGACACGTCCTGGCTGCGGGCTATCCAGCCCAGTGCGACGCCGAGGACGAGACCGGTGAGTATCTGGGCCCAGAAGGGCACCTTGAAGGACTTCGTGTTCGTGGACACGGGCAAGCTCCGTTGGGGACGCGCAGAGACTGACGTGGCGGACGGCGGGTCGGGAGGGGGAACGACGTCAGGGACGACAGGTCGCGGACGCGCACCGACAGAGGTCCACGTGCAGGCGCGCCACGAGCGCGACGCTCGGGGGTGTGGAGGGCGCGGCTGCTGAGTTCATGCACGAGACTTTAACACCAGGGCTTTGAGACCCCCAAAGCCTTTCTTTGAGAGGTTTGGAGTCGGGACCGCCCGTTAAATACAAAGCACCCCGGTTTCCTGGGGTTTGGGAAACCGGGGTGCTGCCGTGTGTGACGGACCTTACGCGGCCCTTACGCGGCCGTGGGCCGCCCTCACGGGGTCTGCCCCTGCGCCGTCCGGGCCGTGTCGTCGGCCAGGTCCTCCTGGGCGCGGTTGGCCTCCAGGTTCGCCTTCATCCGGTCCACCCGGCGTGCCACCTGCTCGGAGGCCCGGTCCCGTTCGCCGCGCAGGACCACGAAGCTGATCGGGGCCGAGACCACCAGGGCGAGCAGGATGATCCACATGCCGTTGGAGTCGCCGAGGCCCCGGGGGAAGACGCCGAAGTAGACGAGGCCCCAGACGGCCACGAGGCAGCCCGCGAAGATCCCGAGGCGCTTCAGCGTGTAGCGGAGCATCTCAATCCACTCTTCCGTTCCGAAGGGTCCGTAAGGTCCGTACGTCCCCAAAGGGGCGCCCGGCCTCCAGTGAAGCACGCCGCCGCCCCGATCACGCAGAGGGGTGCGCGCGGGCACCCGCAGGCGGGACGGGGCGGCGTACGGCGATCAGGTCAGCGGCAGCAGCATGACGACGTCGTCGCGGTCGTCGCCGGGCGCGACCCGGATCGCGCCGGGCACCCGGCCGACCTCCTTGTAACCGCAGGAGGCGTAGAACCGCTCCAGGCCCAGCCCGCCCCGGCAGGTCAGCCGGATCGCCTCGATGCCGTCGAGGCCGCGGGCCGCCTCCTCGGCGGCGGCCAGCAGGTCCCGGCCGTACCCCCGGCCCTGGTGGCGGGGGTGCACCATCACCGTGTAGAGCCACACCCAGTGGGTCATCAGCCGGTGCGTGTTGAAGGCGAGGAACGCGGTGGCGGCCACCTCGCCCGCCGCGTCGTGGCCGACGAGCAGCCGGGTCCGCCCCTCCGCCATGGCGACCATGTGCTTGACCAGCTCCGGACGGATGTCCTCGCGCGTCACGGGCGGTACGAACCCCACGGAGCCGCCCGCGTTGGAGACGTCGGTCCACAGGGCGAGGACGCCTTCGCGCAAGGCGGGCGTGACAGGGGGGTCGAGAGTGAAAGTAAGGGGCACCTGGCAATCGTAACCCTTACCTCAAGGGGCTCGGGCACCCGTTCACCCCAGGGCCCGCGCCGCCACCCGCAGATCCGACACCAGCCCCCGGTACGCCGCCTCCCGGTCCTCCGCCCGCAGCACCGCCGACGGGTGCACGGTCGGCACCAGCCGTTCCCGGCGGCCGTGGATCTCCTCCCGGAGGACCGTGCCGCGCACCCGGGTGACCCGGAACGCGGGCCCGAGCAGCGCCTTGCCGGCGGTCGCGCCCAGCACCACGATCAGCTCGGGCTCCACCAGGGCCAGCTCGGCGGCCAGCCACGGCCCGCACGCCGTCGTCTCGCGCCGGGTCGGCGCCTTGTGGATGCGGCGCCCGCCCGTTCCGGCCCGCGTGAACTTGAAGTGCTTGACGGCGTTGGTGACGTACGCCTCGCCCGGGTCGATGCCCGCCTCGGCCAGGGCCCGGTCCAGCAGCTTGCCCGCCGGGCCGACGAACGGCCGGCCCTGCCGGTCCTCCTGGTCGCCGGGCTGCTCGCCCACCAGCATCACGCGGGCCCCGGCGCTCCCGGCGCCGAACACGGTCCGCGTGGCGTCCCGGTGCAGGGGGCAGCCCCGGCAGCCGGCGGCGGCCTCGCGCAGGGCGGCGAGGTCCGCGCGGTCCGGGACGAAGGGCTCGGCGGTGTAGGCGTCCTCCGGTGCCCGGGAGGCCGCCGGGGACGCGGGGGTGCGGGGGCTCACGGCCGCCGGGTACCCCCGCGTCCGGCCGGGCTCACACCCGCATGGGCTGCGGGGAGTCGCGGCGGGCCGGGTCCGGACCGTCGTACTCCCGGATGATCTCGTAGCGCGTGTTGCGCTCCACCGGCCGGAAACCGGCGTCGCGGATCAGGTCCAGCAGGTCCTCGCGGGTCAGCTTGTTCGGCGTGCCGTAGTTGTCCGCGTCGTGCGTGATCTTGTACTCGACGACCGAGCCGTCCATGTCGTCGGCGCCGTGCTGGAGGGCGAGCTGGGCGGTCTGCACGCCGTGCATGACCCAGAAGACCTTGACGTGCGGGACGTTGTCGAACAGCAGCCGGGAGACCGCGAAGGTCTTCAGCGCCTCGGCGCCGGTCGCCATCCGCGTCCGGGCCTGGAGGCGGTTGCGGATCTTGCCGTCCTTCATGTCGACGAAGTCGTGCTGGTAGCGCAGCGGGATGAAGACCTGGAAGCCGCCGGTCTCGTCCTGGAGCTCGCGCAGGCGCAGCACGTGGTCGACGCGGTGGCGGGGCTCCTCGATGTGGCCGTACAGCATGGTGCACGGGGTCTTCAGCCCCTTCTCGTGCGCCAGGCGGTGGATGCGGGACCAGTCCTCCCAGTGGGTGCGGTGGTCCACGATGTGCTGCCGGACCTCCCAGTCGAAGATCTCGGCGCCGCCGCCGGTGAGGGACTCCAGCCCCGCGTCGATCAGCTCGTCGAGGATCTCGCTCGCGCTCAGCCCGGAGATCGTCTCGAAGTGGTGGATCTCGGTGGCGGTGAACGCCTTCAGGGACACATGCGGCAGGGCGGCCTTCAACTCCCGCAGCGAGCGCGGGTAGTAGCGCCACGGCAGGTTGGGGTGGAGCCCGTTGACGATGTGCAGCTCGGTGAGGTTCTCCGACTCCATCGCCTTGGCCAGCTTCACGGCCTCCTCGATGCGCATCGTGTACGCGTCCTTCTCCCCCGGCTTGCGCTGGAAGGAGCAGTACGCGCAGGAGGCCGTGCAGACGTTGGTCATGTTGAGGTGGCGGTTGACGTTGAAGTGGACGACGTCGCCGTTCTTCCGCGTCCGCACCTCGTGCGCGAGGCCGCCGAGCCAGGCCAGGTCGTCCGACTCGTACAGCGCGATGCCGTCCTCGCGGGACAGCCGCTCACCGGAGCGGACCTTCTCCTCCAGCTCGCGCTTGAGCCCGACGTCCATGCCGATACCTCTTTCCTGTGACAGTCCGTGACAGACTCGGACCACCGTACTCCCCCGCCCCGCGGGCGGGGGAGCCGCACGACGGCGCCCGGCGCCCCGCCCCTACACCTCTTCCGGCAGCTCTCCCACCCGGTTCTCCCACTTGGTGGAGAGCACGATGGTGGTACGGGTGCGGGAGACGCCCCGGGTGCCGCTGAGCCGGCGGATGATCTTCTCCAAGCCGTCCACGTCGGTGGCGCGGACCTTGAGCATGTAGGAGTCGTCGCCGGCGATGAACCAGCAGTCCTCGATCTCCGGCAGGTCCTTCAGCCGGCGCGCGACGTCCTCGTGGTCGGCGGCGTCGGAGAGCGAGATGCCGATGAGGGCGGTGACGCCGAGGCCGAGCGAGGCGGCGTCCACGGTGGCCCGGTAGCCGGTGATGACGCCGGCCGCCTCCAGCCGGTTGATGCGGTCGGTGACGCTGGGTCCCGACAGTCCGACGAGGCGTCCCAGCTCCGCGTAGGAGGCCCGGCCGTTCTCCCTCAGGGCCTGGATGAGCTGCCTGTCCACCGCGTCCATGCGATCGAAGCCTTCCGCTGAAGAGGTCTGTGAGACCTGAGGAGTTCTGAAACGTGTGGGGGGAGGTGGTGCCCGGTCGAGTCGTGTTCGGTGAAGTGGTGTTCCGTCGGGTGGGGTTCGGTTGGGGGGTGTTCGGTGAGGGGTGGTCAGTCCGTCGTCCGCGACCCGCCGCCGAGCTCCCCCCGCCAGCGCCGGTAGAGCGTGTGCGCGACGCCCGCCGCGTCGAGGACCCGCCCGGCGACGAAGTCCACGAGGTCCTGGATGTGCGTGGCCCCCGCGTAGAAGGCCGGCGAGGCGGGCACCACGGCCGCGCCCGCGTCGTCCAGCGCCACCAGGTGCCGCAGGGTCCGGCCGTCCAGCGGGGTCTCCCGGACGGCCACGACCAGCGTGCGCCCCTCCTTCAGGGTCACGCTCGCCGCCCGCTGGAGCAGGTCCTTGGAGAGCCCGAGGGCGACCCCGGCCACGCACGCCGTCGACGCCGGCACGATGATCATGCCCTTGGCCGGGTACGACCCCGAGGACGGCCCGGCGGCGAGGTCGCCCGCGCTCCAGTGCCGTACGTCCGCGAGGTCCACGTCGAAGGCGCCCGGCTTGCCGTCCGCCCCCCGCGACAGCCATCGGCGCAGGTCGTCCCGCCAGTGGGCGTCCCGGTAGGAGATGCCGGTCTCGTCGAGCAGGGTGAGCCGCGAGGCCCGGCTGACGACGAGGTCGACGCTCTCGCCGGCGGCGAGCAGGGCGCGCAGGACGGCGGCGGCGTATGGAGTGCCGGATGCTCCGGAGACCCCCACGATCCAAGGCGTGCGCTGCGATTCCCCTGCGTTCACGTCTTGAGCGTACCGGCGGGGAACGGGCGGCCGGGGATCAGGGCCGGGTGGGCGCCTCCGGGGCCGCCCGTGCCGCCGCGGTGGCACGGGCGGAGCCTTCCGGATTGTCCGGCATGATGTCGTGCCCGCAGTCCGGGACCGCGACCACGGCCACACCGGCTTCGGTGAGCGCGTCGGTTCCCGGGAGCGGGCCGTCGGCCTCGGGCAGCAGGCAGGTGCGGGGAACCCTCAGCTCCGGCGGGAGCTCGCGCATGGCGGGGCCGGCACTGCGGGCGAGGTGGACCGCGCCGGCGTCCGGTACGCGTACATCGGGGTGGCCCTCCCGGGGGCCGGGCGCCCGCGCCCGTCGAGCGGTCCGGCGTGCCGGGCCGCCGTACTACGGGGTGAGTCCGCGGACCAGCAGGTCCAGCAGCGCGCACACGAACAGGGCGATGCCGATGAAGCCGTTGACCGAGAAGAACGCCCGGTTCAGGCGGGACAGGTCGTTCGGGCGGACGATCGTGTGCTCGTAGACGAAGGCGCCCGCGACGATCAGCAGGCCGAGCCAGAAGAAGGCGCCTGCGCCGGTGGCGAGGGCGTACCAGACGAACAGGGCGGTGGTGACGGCGTGGCAGGCGCGGGCACCCCGGATCGCGGCGGGGACGCCGAAGCGGGCCGGGACCGACCTCACGCCGATCCGCCGGTCGGCCTCCACGTCCTGGCAGGCGTAGATCAGGTCGAAGCCGCCGATCCAGACGCCGACCGCGAGGCCGAGGATCACCGCGTCCCAGGACCACTCGCCGGTGACGGCGAGCCAGCCGCCGATGGGGCCCATGGCCTGGGCGAGGCCGAGGATGGCCTGGGGGAAGTCGGTGAACCGCTTGCCGTAGGGGTAGACCACCATCGGGATCACCGCGACGGGGGCCAGGGCGAGGCAGAGCGGGTTGAGCAGGGCCGCCGCGCCGAGGAAGACGGCCAGCGCGATCAGGGCGCCCGTCCAGGCGTGCCTGACCGACATCGCGCCGGTGACCAGCTCGCGGTGGGCGGTGCGCGGGTTGCGGGCGTCTATCTCGCGGTCGATGATCCGGTTGACGGCCATGGCGAAGGTGCGCAGGCCCACCATGCAGACGGTGACCAGCAGCAGCCTGACCCAGTGGATGTTCCCGTCCCACCGGTGCATCGCGGTGAGGGTGGCGATGTAGGCGAAGGGCAGCGCGAAGACGGAGTGCTCGATCATGACCAGGCGCAGGAACGCCTTGGTGCGACCCGGCTGCGGGATCGCCGCGGAAGCCGAACTCACAGGCCGTACTCCTTCCAGCGGCGGCTGACCTTGGCCGCCGTCTCGGGGTCGGACTCCACCATGTCGGGCCAGCCGCCGTCGCGCGTGTAGCCCTCCTCGGGCCACTTCCTCGTGGCGTCGATGCCCGCCTTGCCGCCCCAGAACTGCTGGTAGGAGGCGTGGTCGAGGTGGTCGACGGGTCCCTCGACGACGGTCAGGTCCCGGGCGTAGTCCGTGTTGCCGAGCGCGCGCCAGGCGACTTCGTGCAGGTCGTGCACGTCGCAGTCGCCGTCCACGACGACGATCAGCTTGGTCAGGGACATCATGTGGGCGCCCCAGATGGCGTGCATGACCTTCTGGGCGTGCTTGGGGTACTTCTTGTCGATCGAGACGATCGCGCAGTTGTGGAAGCCGCCCGCCTCGGGCAGGTGGTAGTCCACGATGTCCGGCACGATGATCTTCAGCAGGGGGAGGAAGAAGCGTTCGGTGGCGCGGCCCAGCGGGCCGTCCTCCGTCGGGGGCCGGCCGACGACGATCGACTGGAGCAGCGGGCGCCTGCGCATGGTCACGCAGTCGATGGTGAGCGCCGGGAAGGGCTCCTGCGGGGTGTAGAAGCCGGTGTGGTCGCCGAAGGGGCCCTCGGGCAGCATCTCGCCGGGCTCCAGCCAGCCCTCCAGCACGACCTCCGCCTGCGCCGGGACCTGGAGCGGGACCGTCTTGCAGTCGACCATCTCGATCCGCTTGCCCGCGACGAACCCGGCGAACAGGTACTCGTCGATGTCGCCGGGGAGCGGGGCGGTGGAGGCGTACGTCACGGCGGGCGGGCAGCCGAAGGCGATGGCGACCGGCAGGCGCTCGCCGCGCCGGGCGGCGACCTGGTAGTGGTTGCGGCTGTCCTTGTGGATCTGCCAGTGCATGCCGATGGTGCGCTTGTCGTGGCGCTGGAGGCGGTACAGCCCGAGGTTGCGGACGCCCGTCTCCGGGTCCTTGGTGTGCGTCAGGCCCAGGTTGAAGAAGGAGCCGCCGTCCTTGGGCCAGGTGAACAGGGCGGGCAGCCTCTCCAGGTCGACATCGTCGCCGTGCAGGACGACCTCCTGCACGGGGGCGTCCCCGGACTTGACCTTCTTCGGCGGTACGTGCGCCATCGCGCCGAGCTTGCCGAAGGCCTCCCGCACGCCGACGAAGCCGTGCGGCAGCTCGGGCTTGAGCAACCCGCCGATCTTGTCCGAGATCTCGCCGTACGACTTCAGCCCGAGCGCCTTCAGCAGGCGGCGGTCGGTGCCGAAGACGTTCATCGCCAGCGGCATCGACGAGCCCTTCACGTTCTCGAAGAGCAGGGCGGGGCCGCCGGCCTTGTTGACCCGGTCGACGATCTCCCCGACCTCCAGGTACGGGTCGACCTCGGCCTTGATGCGCTTGAGGTCCCCCTCGCGCTCCAGTGCCCTGAGCAGGGAGCGAAGATCGTCGTAAGCCATGGGGTCCAGTATCCCCGAGCGGCTACCCTGGCCCTCTACCCGGGGGCCGCGCCCCCGGACCCGACGACCTTCGCTGGAGAGGCCCATGCTCCGGGTGCTGATGTTCCTCGTGCCGCTGGCGTTGAGCGTCTACGCGTTCATCGACTGCATCAGCACGAAGGACGAGGACGTGCGCCACATGCCCAAGCCGCTGTGGGCGATCCTCGTGCTGCTCTTCCCGCTGGTCGGCTCGATCTCGTGGATCATCGCGGGCAAGACCCGCAGCCCCGCCGCCGAGGGCTGGTCCGGGGTGCGCGGCGGCGCCGGCCGGTCGCGGCGGTGGGTCGCGCCCGACGACAACCCCGAGTTCCTGAAGTCGCTGGGCGAGGAGAGGGCCGGGGACCGGGACAAGGACAAGGACGCGGGCGAGGACACGGGTCCGGGTGGGGGCCCCGGCAAGGACTGATCCCGGGGCCCCGGACCGGCGGGGCCGCGGGAGCGGTGGGGGCGTCCCACAGGTCGCACCGGTGGTCCCGCGGGAACGTGGTGGACGGCGTGGTCGCCTCGGGGGCGAGGGTGAGGACCTTCGGGAAGAGGGGCCGGCGCGGGGCGTCGGCGGCGTCGGTCCTCGCGAAGGCGGTCCAGTGGCCGAGCGTCCGGCCCGCCGGGGCGTTCCGGGCGGGGGTGCCGGTCACGCCGCCGAAGACGTACCGGATCTCCGATCCGCGCGGGGCGCCGAGCGGGAAGCCCACCGGGAGGTCCAGCTGGTCCATGGCGTGGCGGTCCGCGAACCCGCACTGGTACGACCGGGCGTGTCGGTCCGTCAGGGTGGCCGTCCGCGACCGGGGCGCCGGCGAACGCACCGCGGCCGGCGTCCGGGAAGGTGAGCGGGACGACGTCCCCGGCGGTGACCCGGTCACCGGTCAGCCGGAACGGGTGGTCGCGGACGGAGCGCGCGTACGCGTCGGAGAGGTCGCCGAAGGCGTCGTGGTCCCCGCGCGGATGCGTGTCCACGCCCCCACCTGTCCGTACGGCGAGGGCCGGTTCCGGTGACCCAGGTCACGGCGGAACCGGCCCTCACCGTACGGCCGTCGGCTAAACGCCCGCGTAGGAGTGCTTGCCGGAGACGAAGATGTTCACGCCGTAGTAGTTGAACAGCCAGCAGCCGAAGGCGATCAGCGCCAGGTAGGCGGCCTTGCGGCCCTTCCAGCCGGCGGTGGCGCGGGCGTGCAGGTAGCAGGCGTAGGCGACCCAAGTGATGAAGGACCAGGTCTCCTTGGGGTCCCAGCCCCAGTAGCGGCCCCAGGCGTCACCGGCCCAGATGGCGCCCGCGATGATCGTGAACGTCCACAGCGGGAAGACGGCGGCGTTGACGCGGTAGGAGAACTTGTCCAGGGAGGCCGCGGACGGCAGCCGGTCCAGCACCGAGTCGGCGAACCGGCCCGGGGTGCCGCCGGAGGCGAGCTTGTTCTCGTAGGAGTCCTTGAACAGGTACAGGACCGTGGCGACCGCGCCCACGTAGAACACCGCGCCGCAGAAGATCGCCGTGGAGACGTGGATGTACAGCCAGTACGAGTGCAGGGCGGGGACGAGCTGGTCGCTGGCGGTGTACAGGACGGTGACGGCCAGGCCCAGGTCGAGCAGGACCGTGGTGGTCAGGGGCAGGCCGAGCCAGCGGACGTTCTTCTTCAGGGCGAGCAGCGCGAGGTACACGCCGACGGCGACCGTGGAGAAGGTGATGTTGAACTCGTACATGTTGCCCCACGGCGCCCGCTGCACCGAGAGGGCCCGGGCGAGCACGCCGCCGAACTCGACGAGGAAGCCGAGCACGCTGAGGGAGATGGCGATGCGGCCGTAGAGGTCGCCCTTCTCCGTCCCGCCGTGCGCGCCCGGCCCGTCGGGTACGTCGCGGGAGCCGGCCGCGGAGCGCACGACGACCCGGGGCCGCTCCAGTACGGCGGTGGCGCCCGCCTTCCTCACGGTCACGGCCGGGGCCCCGGACCGCGTCCGCTCCTGCGCGGTGAGCGCGGCGGCGGTGCGGCCGACCTTGCTGCGGCTGCCGAAGAGCCACTCCGCGATGTAGGCGAAGAAGGCCAGGGTGTAGACGGCCATCGCGGAGTAGATCAGCACGTTGCTGATGCTCGCGAGGTTCTCGTTGGTCGCGGCGGCCAGGTGGGTCACGGCGGCCGGATCGGTGGCGGCGGCGAGAGTCACTTCTTCTCAGCCCTCTCGGCAGGTACGGCTGCGGGGTCGGGGGATTCCGGGGGGTCGGACGGGTCGGGTTCGGGGACGCCGGGCGCCTTCTCGTAGAGGGCCCCGGCGAGGTCGCCGAGCTCCTCGGGCACCTTGGCGGACTCGCTGCGGCCGAGGCCGGCCATCTCGACGACGGTGACGCCGTCGGCCCCCTTGACGGCCCGCACCCACACCCGGCGGCGCTGGATGAACAGGGAGCCGGCGAGACCGAGGATGGCGGCGACGGCACCGGCGAGCGCCCAGCCGCTGGCGGGCTGGCGGGTGATCTGGAAGCCCGCCCACTCCGTGACGCCCTCGAAGGTGACCGAGCCGGCGCCGTCGGGAAGGGTCATGGTCTGGCCGAGCGCGAGCTGCTTCTTGAACAGCTCGCCGTCGGCGTCCTTGAACTCCTTCAGGTTCTTCTTGTCGAGCTGGTACACGCTCTGCGGGATGCCCGAGTCGACGCCGAGGTCGCCGTGGTAGGCGGAGAGCGCCAGCATCGGGTTGATCACCGCGGGGAACTGCGACAGCATCGTCGTCCCCTTCCCGCCGTAGGTCGGCAGGAAGAAGGCGTTGAAGCCGAGCTGTTCCTTCTCGCCCTTGGCGTTGCGGTAGCCGTCCATCACCTTGACGGCGCCGGAGGAGGTGACGTTGGCGTCCAGCGGCAGCAGCGGCACCGCCTCGCGGTCCATCACGACGTTGCCCTTGCCGTCCCTGACGGTGAGGACGGGCGCGTAGCCGTGGCTGACGAGGTAGACCTTCGAGCCGCCGATCTCCAGCGGCTCGTTGACCTTGACGGTGGTCTCCCGCTCCTTGCCGTAGGCGCCGACGCTGTAGGCGAGGTCCGCCTCGAAGGTGCGCGGGGTGCCGCGGTTGGGGCCGGTGGCCTCGTAGGTGCCCCTGAAGTCCTTCAGGGTGAAGCTGAACGGCTCCAGGTCCTCCGGGGCGAACAGGGCGCCGGACTTCTTGTCGTCGTACTGGGTGAGGGTGTTGGCGAAGCCGTCGCCCTCCAGGATCAGCTTGTTGCCCTCGAACTTGAACAGCTGCCCCCAGGCGAACGCGACCAGCATCACGATCAGCGCGATGTGGAAGACGAGGTTGCCCACCTCGCGCAGGTAGCCCTTCTCGGCGGCGACGGCGTCGCCGGCGGCGTGGGCGCGGAAGCGGCGCTTGCCCAGCAGGGCGAGCGCGGCCTCGCGGACCTGCTCGGGTTCGGCCCCGGTGCGCCAGGTGGTGTAGGCGGGCAGCCGGTTCAGGCGCTTGGGGGCCTTCGGCGGGAGGCCGCGCAGCTGGCCGACGAACTGCCAGGTGCGCGGCACGATGCAGCCGATGAGGGAGACGAACAGCAGGATGTAGATCGCGGAGAACCACACCGAGCTGTAGACGTGGAAGAGCCCGAGCTTGTCGTAGATCGGTGCGAGGGTCTCGTGGTTCCTGCGGAACTCCTCGACCTTGGTGATGTCGATGCCGGACTGCGGGATCAGCGAACCGGGGATCGCGCCCAGCGACAGCAGCAGGAGCAGCAGCAGCGCGACCCGCATCGAAGTGAGCTGCCGCCAGAACCAGCGGGCCCAGCCGACGACGCCCAGGGAGGGCAGGTTCGGGGCCTCCTCCCGGGGGGCCGTGGACAGCTGCGAGCCGGCGGCGCCCAGGTCCCGGTCCTCGGCGGCGTCCGGGGCCTTGCCGGGCGGGGTCTCGCCGGCCGGGGACGTGTCGGTCGTGGTCTTGCTCATCAGATCCCCACAGTGAAGCCGTTGGACCAGGTCTGCACGGACTGCACGATGCTGTCCCACGCGCCGGTCAGCAGCAGCAGACCGGTGGCGATCATCATCGTGCCGCCGATGCGCATCACCCAGACGTAGTGGCGTTTGACCCAGCCGAAGGCCCCGAGGGCCTTGCGGAAGGCGACCGCGGCGAGCACGAAGGGCACGCCGAGGCCGAGGCAGTAGGCGACGGTCAGTATGGCGCCGCGGCCGGCGCTGGCCTGGTCGAAGGCGAGCGCCTGCACGGACCCGAGGGTGGGTCCGATGCAGGGCGTCCAGCCGATGCCGAACAGCGCGCCCAGCAGCGGAGCGCCGGTCAGTCCGGCCGTCGGGCGGGTGTGGAAGCGGAACTCGCGCTGGGTGAGCCAGGGCATCAGGCCCATGAAGAAGGCGCCCATGAGGATCATGAGTACGCCGAGGATCCGGGTCAGGGTGCCCTGGTAGTCCTGGAGCGTCTGCCCGAAGTACCCGAACAGCGCCCCGCCCGAGACGAACACCACGGTGAAGCCGAGGACGAAGAGGGCGGCGCCGGAGGCCATCCGGCCGCGCCGGGCCTCGGCCAGGTCGGTGCCGGTGACACCGGTCACGTAGGACAGGTAGCCGGGGACCAGGGGCAGGACGCAGGGCGAGAAGAAGGAGACGAGACCGGCGAGGACGGCGATGGGCAGGGCGAGCAGCAGCGCGCCGCTGCGCACCGTCTCGGCCGGGTCCGCGGCGAGCGTGGACAGTGCGCTCACGTCACTTCTCCGCCAGGACCGGTTCGATCATCGAGCGCAGTTTCTCCTCGCTGAGTGCCTGGAGGGTGCGCGCGGCGATCCTGCCGTCCCGGTCGATGACGAGCGTGGACGGGATGGCCTGCGGGTTGAGCGTGCCCTTCTCGAAGCGGAGCATCAGCTTGCCCGTCGGGTCGTACAGGCTCGGGTAGGTGATCCCGTACTCCTCCTCGAAGGCGCGGGCCGGTCCGATGGAGGTGTCGCGGGTGTTGATGCCGACGAACTGGACGCCCTGGTCCTTGACGTCCTCGTAGACCTTCTGGAAGTTCTTGGCCTCGGCTCGGCACGGCGGGCACCAGGAGCCCCACACGTTGAGGACGACGACCTTGCCCTTGTAGTCGTCGACGTCGAGCTGCTTGCCGTCGACGGTCTCGCCGGACAGGTCGGGGGCGTCGGCCCGCTCGCCCTTGCCGACCGTGGCGATGCCGTCGGAGCCGGTGATGAAGTGGGTGTCACCGCCTCCGCCGGAGGTCCCACCGGACCCGCACGCGGAGACGAGCAGCGCGGCCACGGCGGCACCGGCACCCAGGGCGGCGCGGCGGCGGACGCGGGCGGTGGCGCGGTTCGAGCGCAGGGGGGCGCGGCTGGCGGCACTCATGTGAAAAGTTTCGCATGTCCGTTCCGGGGATCTTTCGCACCCCCCTCGCGGGCGGGAATCCGCATTTCAGAGCGGTTTCGCCGCACGGCCGCCGGAGCCGCTCCCGCGGTGCGGCGGCCAGAGCCGCTCCCACCCCGCGGCCGGACGGTGAGGGCGCCCGTCCGCGGACCACCGCCCCGGCGCCTCACCGCCGCGCTACGCGCCGTACGCCTTGCCCTTCCCCTTGACGGGCCTGGCGCCCGCCAGCAGGTGGGCCGGGACGAGGTCGCGGGCCGGCTCGGTGTAGCCGACGGACACGATCCGGTCGCCCTGGTACGTGAACGACGTCAGCGACGCGAGCGTGCACTGCCGCTTGCGCGGGTCGTGCCACAGGCGGCGCCGCTCCACGTACGAGCGCACGATCCAGATCGGGAGCTGGTGGCTGACCAGCACCGCCTCGTGACCGCGCGCCCGGTCCCGGGCCGCGTGCAGCGCGCCCATCATGCGCACCACCTGGTCGATGTACGGCTCGCCCCACGACGGCCGGAACGGGTTGACCAGGTGCCGCCAGTTCTCCGGCCGGCGCAGCGCGCCGTCGCCGACGCCGAACGTCTTGCCCTGGAAGATGTTGTCGGCCTCGATGAGCCGCTCGTCGGTGTCCAGGTCCAGCCCGTGCGCCTTGGCGATCGGCGTCGCCGTCTCCTGCGCCCGCTCCAGCGGGGAGGCGGCGACGTACGTGACGTCGCGGGGGGCGAGGTGCTCGGCGACCCGCTCGGCCATGCGCCGGCCCAGCTCGGACAGGTGGTAGCCGGGCAGGCGGCCGTACAGGATGCCGGTGGGGTTCTCGACCTCACCGTGCCGCATCAGGTGGACGACGGTGATGTCCTTGCCGCCGGTGGTGTCCGTGCTCACGCGGTCGCCTCCGCCGCCGCCCGGGCCGCCGCCGGGAGCGCGTCGGCGATCCGCTGGATCGCCCGCTCGTCGTGGGCGGTGGACACGAACCAGGACTCGAAGGCCGACGGCGGCAGGTAGACGCCGCGCGCGAGCATCGCGTGGAAGAAGGCGTTGAAGCGGAACGCCTCCTGCGCCTTGGCGTCCGCGTAGTCGCGCACCGGCCGGTCGGTGAAGAAGACGGAGAACATGTTGGAGGCGGTCTGCACGGTGTGCGCCACGCCCTCCTTGCTCAGCGCCTCGGTCACCAGGGCCTGGATCTGCGCGGAGGCGGCGTTCACCTTCTCGTACGCCGCCTCGTCGAGCAGCCGCAGCTGGGCGAGGCCGGCGGCGGTGGCGACCGGGTTGCCGGAGAGGGTGCCCGCCTGGTAGACGGGGCCGGCCGGGGCGAGGTGCGCCATGACGTCGGCGCGCCCGCCGAAGGCCGCCGCCGGGAAGCCGCCGCCCATCACCTTGCCGAAGGTCATCAGGTCGGGGACGACGCCGTCGACCCCGAACCAGCCGGCCCTGCTGGTGCGGAAGCCGGTCATCACCTCGTCGGAGATGTACAGCGCGCCGTTGGCGGCGCACAGGTCCTTCAGCCCCTGGTTGAAGCCGGGCAGCGGCGGCACGACGCCCATGTTGCCGGGCGACGCCTCGGTGATCACGCAGGCGATCTCACCGGGGTGGGCGGCGAAGGCGGCGCGCACCGCGTCGAGGTCGTTGTACGGCAGGACGATGGTGTCGCCGGCCTGGGCGCCGGTGACGCCCGGGGTGTCCGGCAGCGCGAAGGTCGCCACACCGCTGCCGGCCGCCGCGAGCAGCGAGTCGACGTGCCCGTGGTAGCACCCGGCGAACTTGACCACCTTGGACCGCCGGGTGAACCCGCGGGCCAGGCGGATCGCCGACATGGTCGCCTCGGTGCCGCTGGACACCAGCCGCACCTGCTCCAGCGGCGCGACCCGGGCCACCATCTCCTCGGCGAGCGCGACCTCGCCCTCACCGGGCGTGCCGAAGGAGGTGCCGCGCGCGACCGCGTCCTGCACGGCGGCGACCACCTCGGGGTGCGCGTGCCCGAGGATCATCGGGCCCCAGGAGCAGACCAGGTCGACGTACTCCCGCCCGTCGGCGTCGGTCAGGTACGGCCCGGTGCCGGAGACCATGAACCGGGGCGTGCCGCCCACGGCGCGGAAGGCCCGCACCGGGGAGTTGACGCCACCGGGCGTGACGGCCGCCGCACGGTCGAACAGAGCCTGCGAGGCTGGGGCTTCGTATGGATATGCCAGATCGCTCATGACCTGCGACTTCTCCGACCTTCTCCGACTTGCTTTCTCGGGCTTCTCGCGCGTCTCGGGCTTCGCGGGCTTCTCGGATTCCGGTTGCCGTGACCTCCTCAGGGTAGGTCAGGGGGGCGGGCGGCACCGGGGCCCGGGGGGCACGGTCCCGGCCGCGGGCGGCTCCGGACCGTACGGGAACGGCCCGGGGGCCGTGCGGGGCCCGGGGGCCGGTGCGACGCGGAGTCCGGCGGGCGGCGCGACGCGGGGCCCGCGAACCGGCGAACCGGCGACCGGCACTGGTCGGACAACCAGCCACGGAGCCCCGTCGTCTGCAAGACTGGAGGCTGGTACACGGATTTCACACGGGCATGCGTGCGGGGGCTGCCCTCCTGCGGACAGATGTTCCACCGCACGTTTCGGCGCGCGGCCGTGGGGGAGGTCACTGACACGATGATCGGGTTGCGCGGCCGGGGCCACGCGTCCTAGAAAAGCAGTCGGGTGGAGATATGCATCGCGGTGGCGGACTGGGCGAGGGGACCGGCGATTTGGGTCCTCGGCGCGCCCGGCGGGGAAGGCACCGGCGCGACGCGGAGGAGACGACCGAAGCACGCCGGACCCACGGCGCACCGGGCGAGCCGGACCGGCTCGCCCACGGAGCCGACCGACTGAGGGCGGGGAGCAGGAGTGGTGGCCGGGTGGGGGTGACCTACAAGTACTTCGGCGCGCCCGACGGCGCGACCGCGGCCCGCGTCCCGATCTCGATGCGCCCCGAGGAACTCGGCGGTGACGAGCTCGGCATGAACGGCATGTTCACCAAGATCAAGCCGGAGACCATGGCGGCCATGGTCCTCACCGGCATCCAGGGTGTGCCCCTGCACCGCGTGCCCCCGCTGGAGCTGGTCGTCCTGCACCCCGACTACGCCGTCGTGAAGCTCCCCACGACCGTCGTCGACCCCCTGCGCGGCATCGGCGAGGAGACGGTGGGCGCGGCGGCCTTCATCTGGTCGACGGTGCCGGACCGGGGCGGCCCGCGGGACGCGTTCGCGGTGTACCGGCTGCTGCACGAGTGGCAGGACTTCAGCCACCGGCTGCACGAGGCGGGGCACCAGCCGTACTGCCTGGTGTGGCCCTGAACCGGGGTTCCTCCGGCGGCTGGGGATGACCCCCCACCGCCGCCGGGCCGTCGGGACGCCCGCTCCCGCACCGGAGCGGGCACGGTCCGCCGAGGTGAGCGGGCTCGCCGCGGACATCCGGAGCGCCCGAGTCCCGGAGAGCGAGGCGTTCTCCGGCCGGCTCTCCTCGTGGGGCGAGGAGGTCCCCGCCGACGGCGCCCGCGCTCCGGCCAGGGAGACGGCCGCGGACATCGCCACCTCGCGGAGCGCGGGGATCGAGCCGATGAACCGTCTGCTGGGCAAGGGCTGACCCCAACGCCGGTGCGGGGCGGGCCTGGTGCCGCCCCGTCGCTTCTTTTCCCCCCCCCGCTTGAATCCCGCATTCGCGCACCCTCTGTGTTTTCTGTGGTCTGTGACAGCGCCGTGACAAGGAACCCATAATTCCGCTGGCTGACGGTTCATAACCTTTGACCACGTCGACGCGGCCCGCGCCTTTCGGCCCCTACGGCCGACTTCAGGGCACGCGTCCGGTTTTCTCCGCCATCTCGCCGTCGTCCCGCGCCAGAAGGGCCACCTCCCTTGTCCACGAACCCCTCGTCCTCTTCCGTCCGTCCCTCCGGGTCCTCCCGCCGCCGCCGCGTGCTGCGTGGAGCGGTCGGCGCCGTCGCGGTGACCGGGGCGGTGTTCGCCTCCGCGGTGACCGCCTTCGCCACCACCCCCGCGCCGACCGCCTCCACTCCGGCCCCCGCTCCCTCCACCTCCGCTCCGGCCACCTCCGCCCCGGCCTCCCCGTCGGCGACCGCCTCCGCTCCGGCCGCCTCCTCACCGGCGGCGCCGGCGCCCTCCACCTCCGCCCCGGCACCGGAAACCCCCGCCCCCGCCTCCCCGAGCCCGTCGGCCACGGCGGACGACCGCGGGTCCGACGGTCAGGGACCGGTCACGCCCGTCCGGTGTGTGGTGACGGTGCGCCAGGACATAGGGGCGGGCACCACCGCGCTGATGACCATGAGCCCCTCCGGGCCGTCCGTGCTGTTCCAGGCATCGGGTGAGGACACGCTGCTGCCCGGCCTGTCGCTGAGCCGCACCCAGCCGAAGCTGCCCGCGAGCGCGGGCTTCGTCGCGGAGATCCTCCGGCCGTACAGCGGCAACCCGCAGCTGCTGACGAACATGGAGGGCGGCGGCCACCCGGCGTCGGTCGCCTCCTTCCCCCGCCTGCCCGAGGGGTGCGGTCCCGCCGACGTGCCCGGTACCGGCGGATCCGGTACCGCCTCCCGCCAGGTCTCCGTCATCCCGAAGGGTGGCGTGGCGGCCGGCTACGAGGTGTCCGGCGACGGCGAGGCCGCGTTCCCGACGCCCGGCGGAACCACCGCGGCGGCCCTCGGCGCCGCCGGCGCCGCCGGTATCGCCTTCGTCGTGGTGCGCCGCCGCAGGGCCGCCGCTCCCACTCGCTGAAGCCGCACCCGACCTCGCCCCGGGCGGGCCGGCCCGGCACCCGGCACACCGCCGGACCGGCCGGCCCGGGGCCTTCCAGGAGACCGCCCATGCGCCCGTCCCGCGCACACCGTCTGGCCGCGGCCCTGCTCGCCCTGCCGCTCGCCGTCGCGCTCAGCGGCTGCGGGGGCAGCCGGCCGCAGCCCGCCCCGCCCCCGGACATCCCCGCGTCCGCCACCGCACCCGCCACCGCTCCCGCCGCCGCTCCCGCCGCCGCTCCCGTGCCGAAGGCGGCCCCGGCCGCGCTGCCCGCATCGCTCCCGGTCCGGGTCGTCATCCCCTCCGCCGGGGTGGACGCCGCTCCCCTGCTGCGGCTCGGCCTGAACGCCGACGGCACGATCGAGGTCCCCTCCGTGGCCCAGGCCGACCGCATCGGCTGGTACGAGAACGGGGTGACCCCCGGCGAGACCGGACCCGCCGTCCTCGTCGGCCACTTCGACACGGTGAACGGGCCGGCGGTCATGAGGAACGTCGACCGGATCAAGCCCGGCGACCGGATCGACGTCACCCGCGAGGACGGTACCCGGGCGGTCTTCGCCGTCACCGCGCTGGAGCAGGTCGACAAGGACGCGTTCCCCACCCGGAAGGTCTACGGGCGCACCAGCCGCCCGGAACTGCGCCTGATCACCTGCGGGGGCGACATCGTCCACGGCCACCGCCCGGACAACATCATCGTCTACGCCGACCTCGTGGGCTGAGGGGAGGACCCCGTGCGACGGGCCCCCGGCCGGGACCCGGCCCGCCCTCCACGGCCGGTGACGCCCGGCCTCGCGCCGGGCCCGAAGCCCGGCGCGGTGCCGCCGTCGCCTCAGCCCAGGCCGGCGAGCAGTTCGTTGCACGCCTGCTCGCAGCGTCGGCACGCCTCGGCGCAGACCCGGCAGTGCTCGTGCATGTCCGCGTGAGCGGCGCACTCGTCACCGCACGCCTTGCAGACGGTGGCGCAGGCCTGCAGGACGGCCCGCGTGATGTTGGCGTCGTAGCCGGTGTGGCGGGACAGGACCGACGCGGTGGCGTTGCAGACGTCGGCGCAGTCCATGTCGGTACGGATGCACTTGGTCAGGTCTCCGACCATGCCCTCCGACAGGCAGGCGTCCGCGCACGCGGTGCACGCCTGCGCGCAGGCGAGGCACTCCTCGATGCACCTGGCCATGGCTTCCCGGTCCACGCCGCCCAGGTCGGCGGGGTACGTGCGGAGCATGTCGTTCACGGAAGTGGTCATGCGTTCGCTCCTGTTCTGCGGCCGGCGGGGCACCGGACGGCACCCGTCGCCCCGGTGCCGACCGAGTAACACCGGGTGCCGCGCCGCAAACGGCCGCCTCGGAAGGCCTCCGCGAACGGGGAGGGCGGGGCGTGGGGGGGCGCACACGGGCGCACGCGCCCCTCACGCCCCGCCCTCGTCCTCCTCCGGGCCCGCCGCGCCCACCGTGAACCCGATCACCGAGCCGCCCCCGTCCCGCCGGTGCGCGAACGGCGTTCCCCCGTGTGCGAGCGCCACCTCCCGCACGATGGACAGGCCGAGGCCCGAGCCGGGCAGGGAGCGGGCGTCGGCGGCGCGGTAGAAGCGGTCGAAGACGCGGTCCAGGTCGGCGTCGGCGATGCCGGGGCCGCGGTCGAGGACCTCGACGCGGACCGGACCGGGCCGGGCCGGCCCGGCGACGGCGACCTCGATGGGCGCCCTGCCGTCGTGGTCGAACTTCGCCGCGTTCTCCACCAGGTTGGACAGCGCGCGGATCAGCATGCCGGGGCGGCCGACGGCCACCGTCTCGCCGCACGCCCGGACCGTGATCTTCCGTCCGGTGCGGCGGCGGACCGGTGCCACGGCCTCCCGGGCGAGCTCGGCGAGGTCCACGCGCCGCGCCGGCTCGGTGTCGGACTGGCCGGCCGCCAGGTCGACCAGCTCGTTGACCAGGTCGGTCAGTTCGCGGGCCTCCTGGCCGAGGTCGGTGACCAGTTCCTCGCGGGCCCGGGGCGGCAGTTCGTCGATGCGGCGCAGCAGCGAGATGTTGGTGCGCAGGGAGGTCAGCGGGGTGCGCAGTTCGTGGCCGGCGTCCTGGACCAGGCGGCGCTGGTCCTCCTCGGACTGGGCGAGGCGGCCCAGCATGCGGTCGAAGGCGCGGCCGAGGCGGCCCACCTCGTCGTAGCCGGTGACGGGGACCTGGATGCCGAGGCGGCGGGTGCGGGCGACGTCCTCGGCGGCGGCGGTCAGCGCCACCAGACGGCGGGTGATGCGCCGGGCCAGCCACCAGCCGAACAGGCCGGCGGCGGTGACGACCGCCGCCATCAGGAGCAGGGTCCGCCGCTGGAGGGCCCGCAGCAGGTCCTCGGTGTCGCTGAACTCCTGCGCCACCTGCACCGCGCCCCGTCCGTCGCCGAGGGCGACGGTCGCGATGCGGTAGACGCCGTCGCCGACGCGGACGTCCTCGTGCTGGACCATCCGCCCGGCCGTCGCGGCGCGTGCCGTGGCGCGGTCGGTGGCGGTGACGGGCAGTCGCGGGCTGGAGGGGTCGGAGACGGTGCCGTCCGGGTCGAGCACCTGCACGTCCGTGCGGGCGGGGCGCACGAGGTCGTGGCCGGGCGCGGTGGAGGAGAAGTCGGCGGGGGACATCCGGATCCGCCGGACCTCGCCCCGCAGGTCCTGCACGACCTCCGCGAAGACGGTCTCGTGGTCCACGCGGACCATGCGGGCGGCGGCGTTGTACGACAGCACGCCGACGAGGACCGTGACCGCGGCGGCGACGGTCGCGAACGACACCGCGAACGTCGTCCGCAGCGACAGCAGCCGGGGCCGCCGGGCCCGGCCCGGACCGCCCACTCAGCCCTCCCGCAGGACGTAACCCACGCCGCGCACCGTGTGGATCAGCTGCGGCGCGCCCGGCTCGTCCAGCTTGCGGCGCAGGTAGCCGACGTACACGGCCAGGTTCTTCGAGCCGGGGCCGAAGTCGTAGCCCCAGATGCGGTCGTAGATGGTGGAGTGGTCGAGCACGATGCCCGCGTTGCGCACCAGCAGCGCCAGCAGCTCGAACTCGGTGCGGGTCAGCTCCAGCTCCCGCCCGCCCCGCCAGGCACGGCGGGCCCGCAGGTCCATGCGCAGCCCGGCCGCCTCCACGAGCCGCTCGGCGGCGGTCCGGCCGCGGGCCTGCCCGGCCGCGCCCGGCGTCTGTTCCGCGCCCGGATGCGGCGCCGCCGGCATGTCGCCGGGCGGGCCGTAACCGCCCGCGTCCACCGGGCCGACGCGGCGCAGCAGGGCGCGCAGCCGGGCGAAGACCTCCTCGACGTCGAACGGCTTGACGACGTAGTCGTCGGCGCCCGCGTCCAGCCCGGCGATCCGGTCGGCGGTCTCCACGAGCGCCGTCAGCATCAGGATCGGGGTGCGGTCGCCCTCCGCGCGCAGGGCCCGGCAGACCTCCAGGCCGTCGAGACCGGGCATCATCACGTCCAGCACGAGCACGTCGGGGCGGCCGCGCCGGGCCTGTGCCAGCGCCTCCGTGCCGTCGGCGACCGCCGTGACCCGGTAGCCCTCCAGCGTGAGGGCCCGTTCCAGGGCGTGGCGGATGGCGCGGTCGTCCTCGGCGAGCAGAACAGTGTGGGGCACCCCTCCAGTCTGCCAAGGCGCCGGGCGGGGCGGCCCCGAGGAACCGTGCTCCCCGGGGCCGCCCCGCTCACCGCCCGCTCACCCGTCGGTGTCCGCCCGCAGCGCCGCGAGCCGTTCCTCGAACGGGACCACCCGCGGCGCCCGTCCGGCCGGAGGCTCCGCCACCGTTGCCCGCATCAGCGCCGCCAGTTCCCCCGCGGCCCGCTCGATCCGCCCGTCCAGTCCCCCCGCGCCCCAGTCCTCGGAGGCGGCGTAGACCCCGGTCGGGACGACGACGGCCTTGAGGTGGGCGAAGAGCGGACGCAGGGCGTGGTCCAGGACGAGGGAGTGCCGGGCGGTGCCGCCGGTCGCGGCGATCAGGACCGGCTTCCCGGCGAGCGCGTCCGCGTCGTACCCGCTCAGGGTGTCGAAGAACGACTTGAACAGCCCGCTGTACGACGCCGAGAACACCGGGGTGACGACGATCAGGCCGTCGGCGGCGGTGACCGCGTCGAACGCGGCGGACAGCGCCCGCCCGGGGAATCCGCTGGTGAAGTTGTGGGCGATCTCCACGGCGAGGTCGCGCACCTCCACCACCCGGGTCTCCGCGAGGGCCCGTCCGGTGACGGCGGCGGCCAGCCGGTCGCCCAGCAGCCGCGTGGAGGACGGGACGCCCAGCCCCGCCGAGACGACGACGAGCCTCATCACGCGGTCGCCTCCCCGGTGCCCTCGGGCCGCGGCCTGGCCGCCGCCAGCAGGGAGGCGTGGGTGGGGGCGTCCGGCACCTGCGCCGGGCGGCCGATCGCGAACTCCTCGCGCAGCACCGGCACGACCTCCTCGCCGAGCAGGTCGATCTGCTCCAGCACGGTCTTCAGGGGCAGGCCCGCGTGGTCGATGAGGAAGAGCTGGCGCTGGTAGTCGCCGGCGTACTCGCGGAAGGACAGGGTCTTCTCGATCACCTGCTGCGGGGAGCCGACGGTCAGCGGCGTCTGCGCGGTGAAGTCCTCCAACGACGGGCCGTGCCCGTAGACGGGGGCGACGTCGAAGTAGGGGCGGAACTCACGCACCGCGTCCTGGGAGTTCCTCCGCATGAACACCTGTCCGCCGAGCCCGACGATCGCCTGCTCGGGGGTGCCGTGCCCGTAGTGGGCGTAGCGGTTGCGGTACAGCTCGACCATGCGCTTGGTGTGGTCGGCGGGCCAGAAGATGTTGTTGTGGAAGAAGCCGTCGCCGTAGTACGCGGCCTGCTCGGCGATCTCCGGCGAGCGGATCGAGCCGTGCCAGACGAAGGGCGGTACGCCGTCCAGCGGGCGCGGGGTGGAGGTGAAGCCCTGCAGCGGGGTGCGGAACTTCCCCTCCCAGTCCACGACGTCCTCGCGCCACAGCCGGTGCAGCAGGGCGTAGTTCTCGATGGCGAGGTTGATGCCCTCGCGGATGTCCTTGCCGAACCACGGGTAGACCGGGCCGGTGTTGCCGCGCCCCATCATCAGGTCGACGCGCCCGTCGGCCAGGTGCTGGAGCATCGCGTAGTCCTCGGCGATCTTCACCGGGTCGTTGGTGGTGATCAGCGTGGTGGACGTGGACAGGATCAGCCGCTGGGTCTGCGCCGCGATGTAACCGAGCATCGTGGTCGGTGACGAGGGCACGAACGGCGGGTTGTGGTGCTCGCCGGTCGCGAAGACGTCCAGGCCGACCTCCTCGGCCTTCAGCGCGATGGCGACCATGGCCTTGATCCGCTCGCGCTCGGTCGGCGTACGGCCGGTCGTCGGGTCCGGCGTGACGTCGCCGACGGTGAAGATCCCGAACTGCATGGTCGCTCAACCTCCAGTTGTTGACCATTCAACTATAACCGTCGAACGGCGCACCCGCCGGTTGTATTCCGCGACCACTGTCGGAGCGGAGGGCCGGTACGGCCACCGGGGGCGCGCAGACCGTCGGTTTGCCCCCTCGATCACACCTCGGGGTCCGACCGGGCGCCGCCCCGGTTCGGCACGCCGGCGGTCGTCCCGGCCCCCGCTCGGTCGACCCGCGGGTGCCCGGCGCCTTCAGGGTCCCGCCACCCCCGGACCGGCCGCCCCTCGCGAGGCCGTGCCGTACGGGAAGGCCCGGCCTCGGCCGTCAGGCCTTCCTCTGGCGTGCGTAGTGGCGCTGCGCCTTCGCCCGGTTTCCGCAGCCGGCCATCGAGCACCAGCGGCGCGTGCCGTTCTTGGACACGTCGTAGAAGTGCAGGATGCACTCGGGGTTGCCGCACGGCCGGATCCGTTCGGGCCGCTCCGCCAGCAGCCGCAGGTAGTCCTCGGCCGCCCGCCACGCGGGCAGCCAGGAGGGGCTCTCCACCTCGACGAAGGTGTCCGGCCCGTCGGGGCGCAGCAGGTGCCCCCTCCGGCCGTGCGCGAGTACGGCGTTCAGCGCCTCGACGGCGTCGGCATCCGGGCGCCGCGGATTCGCGATCGCCTTGTCCAGGGCGGTGCGCGCCTGGAGCAACCGCTCCAGCGTGTCGCGGTCCACCGGGACCGGCACGTCACCGAGGGCCCGGCTCACCAGGGGGCCGGCGAGCCAGGTCGCCAGCCCGTCGAGCGAGCCCAGCAGGTCGTGACGGCCGGCGGCGTCGATCCAGCGGGTGTTGAGCAGGTCGATGCCGAGCGGTTCATCGGTCAGGGGACGGGGATCGGCCCCCGGAGTCGGCGGCACGGTGCGGCGGCCTTCCTGTGCGGTGACGACTGGACCACACGACCACCATAACCGGTCATCGACCGGTCACCGGTTGACACCCCTTTCCCCTAACCCCTAAAGTCCATTTCAGTGGTTACGAGACGGGCTCGTGACGATGAGTGAAGGCATGTGGTGGACCATGGCCAAGGCGAAGACCCTGCAGACCGGTCACGTGGGAGTGAACGTCACCGACCTCGAGCGTTCCCTCGCCTTCTACCGCGCCGTCTTCGGCTTCGAGGTGGTGGCGGAGGGCAAGGAGGACGACCGCCGCTGGGCGTTCCTCGGCCGGGACGGCCGGATGCTCGTGACGCTGTGGCAGCAGAGCGCGGGCTCGTTCGCCACCGACCGGCCGGGGCTGCACCACCTGTCGTTCCAGGTGGAGACCGTCGAGGAGGTCAAGGCCACCGAAGAGGTGCTGCGCGACCTGGGCGCCCGGTTCGCCTACGACGGTGTCGTCCCCCACGGCGAGAACGGCACCTCCGGCGGCATCTTCTTCACCGACCCGGACGGCATCCGCCTGGAGGTCTACGCGCCCACCGGTGCCGACCCGGCCGACACCCCCACCCCCGGCGCCCCCACCTGCGGATTCTTCTAGTCCTGTCGTCACACTCCGTCGTCGCCCGGCACCCCGCCCGACCGCCGGGCGATCGCACGCCGGCACACTCGGAAAGGACATGCCGTGGCCACGTATCACAGCGGCGAGATCGCGGCACAGGAACGCGCCGGTCTCACCGGGCAGGCGGAGTTCTCACTCGGCGGCATCGGCGGGAGCATCCCGCCCGTCGCGAAGGACTTCCTCGCCCGGCAGCCGCTGATCGTGCTGGGTGGCGCAGCCCGCGACGGCCGCATCTGGGCCACCCAGCTGACGGGCGAGGCCGGGTTCCTCCGGGTGCCCGACCCCCGCACCGTCGTGATCGACGCCCTGCCCCTGCCGGAGGACCCGCTGGCCGAGGTCCTGACCGGTGGACCGGCCGTCCGGATCGGGATGATCGCCATCGAACCGGCCACCCGGCGCCGGATGCGCATCAACGGCCGGTCCCGCCGGGAAGGCGGCGGCCTGCGCGTCGACCTCGACCAGGTCATCGCCAACTGCCCCAAGTACCTGCAGAAACGGGACTACCGCAGGGCCGGGCCGGACGAGGGCGGGACGGCGGACCGCACCGTCACCGACGGCACCGGACTCAGCCCGGCCCAGCAGCGGGCGGTGCGCGCGGCCGACACGTTCTTCATCGCCACCGCCTCCGACCGCGGCGACGCGGACGCCTCCCACCGCGGCGGCAACCCCGGTTTCGTCCAGGTGCTCTCGCCCACTCTGCTGCGCTGGCCCGACTACGTCGGCAACGCCATGTTCCTGACCCTGGGCAACCTGCTGCTCAACGCGTCGGCGGGCATCCTGGTCCCGGGCTGGGAGACGGGCACCACCCTGCACCTGTCCGGCACCGCACGCATCCTGTGGGACGCCGAGGAGATCGCCGAGGTGCCCGGTGCGCAGCGCCTGGTCGAGTTCTCCGTCGAAGCCGTACGGGAGATCACCGCCGCCTCGCCGCTGCGGTGGACCCGCCCCGGCTACTCGCGCTTCAACCCCCCGGTCGGCTGACGCCGGCCGCACCGCACACACCGACGACCACCGCTGGATCCCTACGGAGCGACCATGCAGATCACCGTGGACACGAACCTCTGCGAAAGCTACGGGCAGTGCGTCTTCGCGGCACCCGAGATCTTCTCCTTCGACGACGAGGACCACCTCACGTACGAGGCCGCCCCGTCCGACGCGCTGCTCGACAGGGCCGAGAGGGCCGCGGCCGCCTGCCCGGTCCGCGCCGTCACCGTCTCGGCCGCCCCATGAAAGCCGGCGGCCGTCGCGAACTGGTCGTCGTGGGCGCCTCGCTCGCCGAACCGCGAGCGGCTCAGATCACTCGGTGTGACGAAGTACTACGGGACATCCCCGGCGCGCAGCCGCGCCACCCGGGCCGTACTGAACTCCGCCGTCCGCCGCAGGTGGGCGACGAGCGACGCGAGCTGCGACTCGTCCAGGTCGTCGAAGAGCCCCACCCAGCCGTCGCCCAGCCGCTCCCACGTCCGCCGGAACTCGGCGATCTTCTCCGGCACCGTCGCCACCAGCACCCGCCGCCGGTCGGCCGCGTCCCGCTCCCGGACGACGTACCCCGCCTTCTCCAGCCGGTCCACCAGCCGCGTCGCCGAACCGGTCGTCAGCCCGGTCAGCTCGGCGATCCGGCCGGTCGTCACCGGTCCCCCGTCCTCCAGCACGAGCAGGTTCAGGCACTGCAGATCGGTCTGGTGCAGGCCCAGGCGGTCGGCGGCGGCCTGCGTGAACAGGGCGTAGGAGGCCAGGTACCGGCGGGAGACGGCGGCCAGCTCGTCCAGCAGCCGTTCCCGTGCCGCGCCGTTCCCTTCGCTCGCACCGCTCATCCCGCTCACCCTTCCCGGCCGCACCGCGCGGCGGCCGGCGTCCCCCATGTATCCCCCGTGGAGCCGATGCCAGGCGCCCCCCAACAGGTGACACGGCCGGGCACCGCCCCCCCTTGCCGCGCCACCGCCGACGGACGACGGGCGGCGGACGGCGGGCTGCGGAAGGACGGCGGGCGGCGGGAGGACGGGCTGCGGGCGGCGGAAGGACGGCGGGCGGGGGGGGCGGCACGCGGCGTGCGAAGCTGCCCGCATGCTCATCCTCCGCTCCGCCGCCCTGTTCGCCGTCGCCGCGCTGTTCGAGATCGGCGGCGCCTGGCTGGTCTGGCAGGGCGTGCGGGAACACCGCGGCTGGCTGTGGGTGACCGGCGGCGTCCTCGCCCTCGGGGCCTACGGCTTCGTCGCCACCTTCCAGCCCGACGCCCACTTCGGCCGCATCCTCGCCGCGTACGGCGGGATCTTCGTCGCCGGATCGATCCTGTGGGGCGTGGTCGCGGACGGCTACCGCCCCGACCGGTGGGACATCGCGGGAGCGCTGATCTGCCTCGCCGGCATGGCGCTGATCATGTGGGCACCGCGCAACGGCGGCTGACCACCCGGCCACCGGCACCGGCACACCAGCACAGCGGCACCGGCACCAGCACCGGGCCACGGCACACCAGCACCAGCACCAGCACCGGGCCACGGCACACCGGCACCAGCACCGAGCCACGGCACACCGGCACCGGCACCGGCACCGACACCGACACCGGACCAGTCGGCCACCGGCCACCGGCCACCGGCCACCGGCCCAAGCCGGAGCGGACCCCCCGGCCACCGGCGCCGGACCACGGCCCGCCGGCCCCCGCGTCCGGACACCGGACACCCGGGCCGCCCGTTCCCGCACTCCCCTACCCTGGGCGGCGACCGCCCCCTGATCCCGTACCGAGGAGCAGCCCATGGCCGCCGCCGCCCCGTCCGCCGCCTCCCGCATCGCCGTCGTCACCGGTGCGAGCAGCGGCATCGGTGCCGCCACGGCCCGGCAGCTCGCCGCGGCCGGTTACCGGGTCGTCCTGACCGCCCGCCGCAAGGACCGCATCGAGGCGATCGCCGAGGAGATCACCGCGGCCGGCCACTCGGCGACGGCGTACCCGCTCGACGTCACCGACCGCGCCGCGGTGGACGAGTTCGCGACGGCGTTCAAGACGGTCGGCGTGCTGGTCAACAACGCCGGCGGCGCCCTCGGCCTGGACCCGGTGGCGACCGGCGACCCGGAGGACTGGCGCCGGATGTACGAGACGAACGTCCTGGGCACCCTCAACCTCACCCAGGCCCTGCTGCCCAAGCTGGAGGCGAGCGGCGACGGCACCGTCGTGGTCGTCTCCTCCACGGCCGGTCACGGCACCTACGAGGGCGGCGCGGGCTACGTCGCCGCCAAGCACGGCGCCCACGTCCTGGCCGAGACGCTCCGGCTGGAGATCGTCGGCCGGCCGGTCCGCGTCATCGAGATCGCGCCCGGCCTGGTGAAGACGGAGGAGTTCGCCCTGACCCGCTTCGGCGGCGACAGGGAGCGGGCGGAGAAGGTCTACGCGGGCGTCCCCGACCCGCTCACCGCCGACGACGTCGCCGACACCATCACCTGGGCGGTCACCCGCCCCAGCCACGTCAACATCGACCTCCTCGTCGTCCGCCCGCGCGCCCAGGCCTCGAACACGAAGGTGCACCGGGAGGCGTGACCCTCCCGGCGTCCCGCGACCGCGATCTGACGGTCCGTCACCCCTTCACGCAGACGACCTGCTTCAGCTTCGCCACGACCCGGACGAGGTCCCGCTGCTGGTCGATGACCTGCTCGATCGGCTTGTAGGCGGCCGGGATCTCGTCCACGACGCCGAAGTCCTTGCGGCACTCCACGCCCCGGGTCTGCTCCTCCAGGTCCCCGGTCGTGAAGCGCCGCTTGGCGGCGTTGCGGCTCATGCGCCGGCCGGCGCCGTGCGAGGCCGAGTTGAAGGACTTCTCGTTCCCGAGCCCCTCCACGATGTACGAACCCGTGCCCATGGAGCCGGGGATGATCCCGTAGTCGCCCGAGCCCGCGCGGATCGCGCCCTTGCGGGTGACGAGCAGGTCCATGCCGTCGTACCGCTCCTGCGCCACATAGTTGTGGTGGCAGGAGATCTCCCGCTCGAAGGCCGGCCTGGCCTTCTTGAACTCCTTGCGGACCACGTCCTTCAGGAGCGCCATCATGAGGGTGCGGTTGTGCCTGGCGTACTCCTGCGCCCAGAACAGGTCGTTGCGGTACGCCGCCATCTGCGGGGTGTCCGCGACGAACACGGCGAGGTCGCGGTCGACCAGGCCCTGGTTGTGCGGGAGTTCCCGCGCCACGCCGATGTGGTGCTCGGCGAGTTCCTTGCCGATGTTGCGGGAGCCGGAGTGCAGCATCAGCCAGACGGCGCCCTCGGTGTCCAGGCACACCTCGATGAAGTGGTTGCCCGACCCGAGCGTCCCCATCTGCCTGACCGCCCGTTCCTCACGGAACCTGACCGCCTCGGCCACCGAGCCGAAACGCTTCCAGAAGTCGTCCCACCCGGACGTCGCCAGCCCGTGCAGCCGGCCCGGGTCGACGGGTTCGTCGTGCATGCCCCGCCCCACCGGGATCGCCTGCTCGATCCGCGACCGCAGCCGCGACAGGTCCCCCGGCAGGTCGTTCGCCGTCAGGGACGTCCTCACCGCGGACATCCCGCATCCGATGTCGACGCCGACCGCCGCCGGGCAGACCGCGCCCTGCATGGCGATGACGGAACCGACCGTCGCGCCCTTGCCGTAGTGCACGTCGGGCATCACGGCGAGCCCCTTGACCCACGGCAGGGTCGCGACGTTCCGCAACTGCCGCAGCGCCACGTCCTCGACCGAGGCGGGGTCGGTCCACATGCGGATCGGCACCTTCGCGCCCGGCATCTCCACGTACGGCATTTCGTCCTCGTTCCCCCGGAAAGCCAACAGAAGTCTCGAAGCGCAAAACCGGCGCCAGGGTCGATGAAAAAGGACAACGGACCGGCGTCCACGGCAGCGCGTGCGATACACATTGTCTCCGGGGGACGCCCCCGTGCGGCAAGCGAATAACCAGCAGGGACACTGAAGGACCGACCCCACGGCCCACCGGTCCGGGCCACTGTCGAGAGGAGCCCCACCGTGCAGCGGAAGGCGTACGTACCCGGCGTCGCCGCCCTCCTCGCGGCGGTGCTGGCCGGTTGCACGGGCGGCTCGGGCGACGGCGGCACGACCGACGACGCCAACCCGGGCGGCACCGGCCGGACGACGGCCGCCGCCGAGCCGGGCAAGTACCACACGCTCCCCGAGCCCTGCGGCGCGATCAGCCGGGGCACGCTGGACTCGCTCCTGCCCGGCATCGAGGAGATCGCGGACGACGAACAGCGGGAGAAGGCGTACGCGGGCGAGGCGACGCTCACCTTCGACACCGACCGCAAGGTCGGCTGCCGCTGGAAGGTGGAGTCGGCGAGTGCCGTGGACCGCCTGCTCGTCGACTTCGAGCGGGTGGTGTCGTACGACTCCGCGGTCAGCGACGACAGCGAGGCCGAGCGGCTCTTCGCGCGGAAGGAGGACGCGGCCGACCTCCCCGAACCGTCCGGATCGGCGTCGGCGTCGGCGTCGGCGTCCGAGTCGGCGTCCGGCTCCGGCACGACCCCGTCCGCCGCCGCGGGCACCGCCCGCCCGTCCACCCCCGATCCATCCGCTTCATCCGGTTCACCCGGTTCGTCCGCCTCCTCCGCCCCGGCTTCCGGAAGCGCCTCGGCGGCCCCGCCCCCCGGCGACGCGACCGCCGACCTCCGGTCCCGCCTCCTGGACGGCCTGGGCGACGAGGCGTTCCTCGACGACGAGCTGAGCTCCGGCTCGGCGGCCGAACAGCGCACGGTGACTGTGGCGTTCCGCACGTCCAACGTCATCGTGACCATCGAGTACGCGCAGCAGCCGACGACGGTCGGCACCGTCCCGGACAGCGGGGAAATGCAGGACAGGGCGCGGAAACTGGCCTCCCGGCTGGCGGACGCGCTGAGCGGCTGACGTTCCTTCGGCCCCTCCCCGGTGCTCGCGGGAAGCTCCCCGGGCGCGTCCGCCCGGCCGCCCCACCGCGTACCGTGACCCCTCGAACCCGTCCGGACCGCAGGAACCACGAGCGTCATGAGTGAAGGAACCATGCAGCGACGAGCCCAGCGAGACCAGCGAGACCAGCGAGCGAAACGCCTCCCCCGCTTCCTCGTCTGCGCGGCCGCAGTCCCCGTGATGCTGGTCGCCGCCGGCTGCTCCTCCGACTCCGGTGGCGACGACGGCAAGGCGGCGAAGGCCACCGCGTCGGCGTCGGCGTCCGCGTCCGCGAGCCCTTCGCCGACGGTGCGGCCGGCGGCGTACGCGAAGCTGCCGGAGCCGTGCGAGGTGCTGTCGAAGGACACCCTGGGCGACCTGGTGCCCAAGGCCGGCAAGTCCGGCAAGGAGGGCACGTCCAACGATGTCGGGACCCGGGGCAACTGCTCCTGGAGCAGCCTCCAGGACAACGGGGTGAAGGGCTCGCAGTTCCGCTGGCTGAACGTGTCGCTGCTGCGGTTCGAGTCGGACGTCACGCGTGGCGCGGGCGACGACCTGGCGCGCGAGTACTACCGCAAGCAGGTCCAGGACGCCCAGGCCACCGAGGACGCGCAGAAGGTGAAGGCGGAGCCGGTCGCCGGCACGGGCGACGAGGCGACGGCCGTGCGCTACGACCTGAAGAAGGAGGACGGCACCTTCAAGCAGCAGACGGTCGTCGCGCGCGTCGAGAACGTCGTCGTCACCCTCGACTACAACGGCGCAGGCCTGGCGGGTGACGAGACCCCGGACGCCGACGACCTGATGAAGGACGCGCGGGAGGCGGCCAAGGAGGTGGTGGCCGCGGTGAAGGCCGCCAACGGCGCGGGGACGGCGAGCGGTTCGCCGTCCACGGGCGCCTCGTCCTCCCAAGGCACCGCGAAGGACGAGGACGGCGCCTCGCCGTCGCAGGACGCCTCCCCGTCCGAGTCGCCCGTGAGGAAGCGCTGACGGAGCGCTGCCGCGGAGGAGCCGGCGCCGCGTCGCTCCGCGTCGGAGGAAGCGGATAAAGGCCCCGGGACCGGCCACCGCGACCGCCTGGCCACCCGTCCCCCTGAACACATGTGCCACTCTGTTGCGCGCAAGGACACGCAACGGGAGGGGTACGGGTGGCCGCGCCACTGCAGCTGACACGGATGCACCGGATTCTCATCGGCGTGGTGGTCACCGGTGCCGTCGTCATCGCCGGGATCGGTTTCGCGGGTTCGTACGCGGCCGTTCGGGAACTGGCCCTCGAGAAGGGTTTCGGGGACTTCAGTTACGTCTTCCCGATCGGCATCGACGCGGGCATCTGCGTCCTGCTCGCCCTGGACCTGCTGCTGACCTGGATCCGCATCCCCTTCCCGCTGCTGCGCCAGACGGCCTGGGTGCTGACGGCGGCGACGATCGCCTTCAACGGCGCGGCGGCCTGGCCGGATCCGCTGGGCGTGGGCATGCACGCGGTGATCCCGGTGCTGTTCGTGGTCGCGGTCGAGGCGGCCCGGCACGCGGTCGGCCGGATCGCCGACATCACCGCCGACAAGCACATGGAGGGCGTCCGCCTCACCCGCTGGCTGCTCTCCCCGGTGCCCACCTTCCTGCTGTGGCGCCGGATGAAGCTGTGGGAGCTGCGCTCCTACGACCAGGTCATCAAGCTGGAGCAGGAACGTCTCGTCTACCAGGCCCGCCTGCACTCCCGCTTCGGCCGCGCCTGGCGCCGCAAGGCCCCGGTGGAGTCCCTGATGCCGCTGCGCCTGGCCCGCTACGGCGTCCCCCTCTCCGACACCGCCCCCGCCGGCCTGGCCGCCGCGGGCATCGAGCCGGCGCTGCTCCCGTCGCCCCCGCGGCAGGAGCCCGCCCCCGCCGGGGCGCCCGTGCCCGCCGCCGGGCGGCGCCCCGAGCTGGAGGACGGCCGCGGCGGCGGGCGGGGCCCGCGGTCCGCTGCCGGTTCCGCCCCGAGGACCGCGCCCCCCGAGACCGAGCCCCCCGAGACCGAGTCCGACCAGAGCCCGTGGTTCAACACCCCGCGCCAGGTCGCGTACCAGGGCGGCTACGACCCCACGTACGACCCGGCCGAGCAGTACGCCCAGTGGTACGAGGAGCAGAAGCACGCCGAGGAGTACCGGGACCAGTACGAGGAGGAGCCCCCGTTGCAGGAGCCCGCTCCGGAGGAGACCGGCACCTTCCCCCTCCCCGCCGCCCGCGAGCCGGGCGGGGGCGGCGGCGTCCGGCCCCCCGGGCCCGAGGACCCCGGGGCCGGAGCCCCCGAGGCCCCCGAGACCGCCGGGGCGACCGAGCCGGACGACGAGGCGTACTACCAGGTCTTCAAGCAGTCGATCAACGGCAGCTTCCCGACCCCGCGCGAGTTCGGCGACAACGTCGAGGCGACGTTCGGCATCACCCTGACCGACGCCGGCGCCAAGCGCCTGGTGGACCGCTTCTCCGCCCGCTTCAACGCGGAGCTGGAGGAGAACCACATCGCCTGACCGGCGGCGGGTACGGCGAAGGGGGCGCCCGGCGGACACCGGGCGCCCCCTGTCGTACGACGCGGACTTACTCGCCGAGCAGGCGCCGCACCCGCTCCTGCCCCACCGCCAGCAGCAGCGTGGGCAGCCGCGGGCCGGTGTCGCGGCCCACGAGCAGGTGGTACAGCAGCGCGAAGAAGGACCGCTGGGCGGTCTTGATCTCCGGCGGCAGCTCCTTGGGCGTGGCGTCGGCGGAGAACCCGGCCTGGACCTTGGGCACGCCGTAGACGAGGTGGGTCAGCCCGTCCAGCGACCAGTGGTCGGCGAGGCCGTCCAGCAGCAGCCGGACCGACTCCCGGCCCTGGTCGTCGAGGGACTTCAGCAGCTCGGTGTCGGGCTCGTCGCGGACGACGGTCCGCTGGTCGGCGGGGACGTGGGTGTTGATCCACGCCTCGGCCTTGTCGTACCGCGGCCGGGCCTCGTCCAGCGAGCCCAGCGGTCGGGAGGGGTCCAGCTCGCTGAGGATCCGCAGCGCCTGGTCCTCGTGGCCGGCGGTGATGTCGGCGACGGAGGCCAGGGTCCGGTACGGCAGCGGCCGCGGCGTCCTCGGCAGCTCGCCGGCGGCCGTGCGCACGGCGCGCGTGTGCGCGGCGGCGTCGGCGGGCAGGGCGGTGCCGTCGGCGACCTTGGCCTCCAGGCGGTCCCACTCGTCGTAGAGCCGCTGGATCTCCTGGTCGAAGGCGACCTTGAAGGACTGGTTGGGCTTGCGGCGGGCGTACAGCCAGCGCAGCAGCTGCGGCTCCATGATCTTCAGCGCGTCGGCCGGGGTGGGGACGCCGCCCTTGGACGACGACATCTTGGCCATGCCGCTGATGCCGACGAAGGCGTACATCGGGCCGATCGGCTGCTCGCCGCCGAAGATCCCGACGATCTGCCCGCCGACCTGGAACGACGACCCCGGCGAGGAGTGGTCGACGCCGCTGGGCTCGAAGATCACGCCCTCGTAGGCCCAGCGCATCGGCCAGTCGACCTTCCAGACCAGCTTGCCGCGGTTGAACTCGCCGAGGCGGACCGTCTCGGAGAAGCCGCACGCGGTGCAGGCGTACGTCATCTCGGTGGAGTCGTCGTCGTAGGCGGTGACGGTGGTGAAGTCCTTCTCGCAGTTGCCGCAGTACGGCTTGTACGGGAAGTACCCGGCGGAGCCGGAGCTGCCGTCGTCCTCGGACGCGGCGCCCGAGCCCTCGGCCGCCTCCAGCTCGGCCTCGTCGAGGGGCTTCTGCTGCTTCTTCTCGGGGGCCTTCTTGGTCCGGTACTGGGCGAGCACGGCGTCGATGTCGCCGCGGTGCCTCATGGCGTGCAGGATCTGCTCCCGGTACGCGCCCGAGGTGTACTGCTCGGTCTGGCTGATCCCGTCGAACTCGACGCCCAGCTCGGCCAGCGAGTCGATCATCGCGGCCTTGAAGTGCTCGGCCCAGTTCGGGTGGGGCGAGCCCTTCGGCGCCGGGACGGAGGTGAGCGGCTTGCCGATGTGCTCGGCCCAGCTCTCGTCGACGCCGTCGACGCCCGCCGGGACCTTGCGGTACCGGTCGTAGTCGTCCCAGGAGATCAGGTGGCGCACCCGGTACCCGCGGCGCCGGATCTCGTCGGCGACCAGGTGCGGGGTCATGACCTCACGCAGGTTCCCCAGGTGGATGGGCCCGGAGGGGGAGAGCCCGGACGCGACGACGACCGGTTTGCCCGGGGCCCGGCGCTCCGACTCGGCGATGACCTCATCCGCGTAACGGGAGACCCAGTCGGTGGTCTCGGTGCTCTGAGCCACGATCGGCACGTCCTCTTGATTCTCGTTGATTCTCGGAACTCGGGGAGGGCGGAAGTCCTGGCCCTCTGAAGCCCTGGCCTCCCCATCCTCCCAGACGTCCCCACGACCGGGAAAACGGCTTTGTCCCCCGGCTCTGCCCCCGTGGGATACTTGCCGCGTCTATCCATTCCACGAGGAGAACGGCACCCTTACCTATGGCCCCGGTCACGTCCCTCAGCGACTCCGTCCAGCAGCACCTCGCCTCCGCCCTCGCCGCCTCCCTGCCCGAGGCCGCCGGCGCGGACCCGCTGCTGCGACGAAGCGACCGGGCCGACTACCAGGCCAACGGCATCCTCGCGCTGGCGAAGAAGGCCAAGGCCAACCCGCGCGAGCTGGCCGCCCAGGTCGTCTCCCGCGTGGTCACCGGCGACGTGATCCAGGACGTCGAGGTCTCCGGCCCCGGCTTCCTGAACGTCACGGTCACCGACCGGGCGATCACCGAGAACCTCGCGGCCCGCGCGGCCGACCCCGAGGGCCGCCTCGGCGTGCCGCGCGCGGAGCGCCCCGGCACCACGGTGATCGACTACGCCCAGCCGAACGTGGCCAAGGAGATGCACGTCGGCCACCTGCGCTCCGCGGTGATCGGCGACTCGGTGGTCCAGCTGCTGGAGTTCACCGGCGAGAACGTGGTCCGCCGTCACCACATCGGCGACTGGGGCACCCAGTTCGGCATGCTCATCCAGTACCTGGACGAGCACCCGCACGAGCTGGACCACGACGGCGCCCGGGTCAGCGGCGAGGAGGCGATGTCCAACCTGGACCGCCTCTACAAGGCCGCGCGCAGGCTGTTCGACTCCGACGAGGAGTTCAAGACGCGCGCCCGCCGCCGGGTGGTCGACCTCCAGGCCGGCGATCCGCACACCCTGGCCATGTGGCAGAAGTTCGTCGACGAGTCGAAGATCTACTTCTTCTCCGTCTTCGAGAAGCTGGACATGGAGATCCGCGACGCGGACATCGTCGGCGAGTCCGGCTACAACGACATGCTGGCCGAGACCTGCCGCCTGCTGGAGGAGTCCGGCGTCGCGGTCCGCTCCGAGGGCGCCCTGTGCGTCTTCTTCGACGACGTCAAGGGCCCGGACGGCAAGCCGGTCCCGCTGATCGTGCAGAAGTCCGACGGCGGCTACGGCTACGCGGCCACCGACCTGTCCGCGATCCGCGACCGCGTCTTCAACCTCAAGGCGGACACGCTCCTGTACGTCGTCGACGCCCGCCAGTCGCTGCACTTCAAGATGGTCTTCGAGACCGCCCGCCGGGCCGGCTGGCTGAACGACGACGTCAAGGCGCACCAGCTCGCCTTCGGCACCGTCCTCGGCAAGGACGGCAAGCCGTTCAAGACCCGTGAGGGCGAGACGGTGAAGCTGGTGGACCTGCTGGACGAGGCGGTCGAGCGTGCCTCCGCCGTGGTCCGGGAGAAGGCGCAGGACCTGTCCGAGGAGGAGATCGCCGAGCGGGGCGCCCAGGTGGGCATCGGCGCGGTGAAGTACGCGGACCTGTCGACGTCGGCGGGCCGCGACTACAAGTTCGACCTCGACCAGATGGTCTCCCTCAACGGCGACACCTCCGTCTACCTCCAGTACGCCTACGCCCGGATCCGGTCCATCCTGCGCAAGGCCGGCGAGGCCCGCCCGCAGGCCCACCCGGAGCTGGCCCTGCACGAGGCCGAGCGCGCCCTGGGCCTGCACATCGACGCCTTCGCGCAGACGGTCGCCGAGGCAGCGGCGGAGTACGCCCCGCACAAGCTGGCCGCGTACCTGTACCAGCTGGCGTCCCTGTACACGTCCTTCTACGACAAGTGCCCGGTGCTGAAGGCCGGGACGCCCGAGCAGGTGGAGAACCGCCTGTTCCTGTGCGACACCACGGCCCGCACCCTGCACCAGGGCATGGCGCTGCTGGGCATCCGCACGCCCGAGCGTCTCTGACCTCACCGCGGGAACCGCGACGACGCCCTCCCGGCGGCCGAGGCCGCCGGGAGGGCGTCGTGCGTGCGCGCCGGCCGCCGGGGCGGTCAGGCGTAGTAGCGGATGGTGCCGCGCAGCGCGGGCTCGCCGCCCTCGCAGTGCTGGGTGAACGTCGCCGCGAACGCCTTGATCGTGCCGTCGTCGCCGCGGGCCAGCCGGGTGACGGTCAGTTCGCCGGTGACCTGGTTGCAGCCGCGCCCGTTGCCGAAGACGTCGAGCCCTGCGACGCCCGTTCCGTGGCTGCGCTCGGCCCGGTAGGTGCGGCCGGCCTCGAACTGCTCGCCGGTGGGCGGGGTGAGCAGGGCCGTCCAGTACTCCCGCTTGCCGGAGACGCCGTACTGGACGCCGTCGCCGTACCGGCTCAGGGAGAAGGTGCTGGTGGCGCCGGTGTGGTTCTGGGCGAGGCCCTGGCCGATGTAGTCGCCGGCGTCACTGGTGTAGGAGTACCTCAGCGGGAACGCGTTGAACTTGACCACGCCCTTGAGGGCGGGCGCGTCGGCGCGCTCGCAGCGCTGGGTGTAGGTGGCGTCCAGCACGGTGATCGCCCCGGAGGTGTCCGTCTCGATCTGGTTCACCGAGAACTGGCCGTAGACCTCGTTGCAGCCCCGCCCGTCGCCGGACACGTCCAGGCCCGGGGAGCGGCCGGTGCGGAAGGCCGCCCGCTCGGCGTTCCGGTAGACGCCGGGGTGGAGCTTCTCGCCCACCGGGGCGGCGAGGTCGACGTCCCACCAGGTGTCGTCGGTCTGGACCCGGAAGCGGACGTACGCGGCGTCGCCGCCGGCGGTGATGGTCGCCGTCGCGGGTGTGTGGGCGGTGCTGCCGCCCTGGCCGATGTAGTCGCCGGCCTCGCTGGTGTGGCTGTACTTCGTCACGGCCACCGGTGTGCCGCCGGCCGCCTGGGCGGGCGCGGCGAGGGCCGCCGTCAGGCCGGCCGCCGCGGTCAGGCTCGCCAGCGCGCCGAGCAGGGCGCGTCTCCATCCTGTGCGGGTGCGCACGGATGTCTCCCCCCTCTGTGAGGTCGGGCTCCCCTCGAAGGAGCTCGAACTTATGTATGAGCAACCGACAGAGGCCTGTCCCGGGGACCGCCCGGCAAAACGCGGGGGGCACACATTTCACATCCGTCCGTCCGGCCGCGCGGTCACGTCGGCAGCGCCACCCCCTCCGGCACCGTGATGCCGAAGTCCTCGTCCAGCACCCGCCGGATCTCCGCCTCCCCGCTCATCTTCCGCTCGGTCACGGTCCCGTCGGCGCGGACCTCCGTCAGGAGGCTGCCGTCGAGGAGGAGGTGCCGGTCCGCGGCGGTGCGCCGGACGTAGGGGCGGCGGCTGAAGGGGGATCGCGGGCTGGTGGCGACGAACCAGTTGGCGACCTCGAAGTCGACGTGTTCGAAGGGTTCCAGGGTGAACGCGTACTGCGCCTTCCAGTCGCCCTCGGCCGGCCGGTACGCCTCCAGCACCCATGTCTCCAGCAGGCCCCGCCGCGGCGCGTGCACCAGACGGTGGCGGCGCCCGGCGCCGCGGAACTCGGTGCCGGCGGTCAGCGGCACCGGTTCCAGCAGCGAGCCGCTCGCGCCGAAGCCGACGTCGGCGAGGTGGGGCCGCGCCTGGCCCGGTATCTCGACCAGCAGCGTCATGTGGGTGCGCGGACGGCTCTCCATCCGGTCGGCGCCCACGACGACCCGCGCGGCCAGGCGGGTGACGCCGAAGCCCAGCGCCTCGAGCGCGGCGGCGAACAGCGTGTTGTGCTCGAAGCAGTAGCCGCCGCGCCGGTCGCGGATCAGTTTGGCCGTCAGGTCGGCGAGGCCGAGGGAGGGCGCCCTGCCGCCGACGGCGTCCAGGTTCTCGAACGGGATGGACCGGATGTGGGCGAGGTGCACCCCCCGCAGCGTCTCCGGGTCGGCGCGCCGTTCCCCCTCCCAGCCGATCCGCCCGAGGTAGGCGTCGAGGTCGAACGGTGTGGTCTGCGCGGGCTCAGGCATGCCCCCCACCGTACGGAAGACCGGCCCGCCCCGTCCTCCGCCCGCGGCCGGAACCGGCCTCCGTCGCCGGTCCTGGGCCTTCCGGACCCCTCCGGTCCCGGGCCGGCGCCCCGACCCCCTCGGCCGCGCCTTCTCGCAGCCCCTCCCCCAGCCTCCGCGGCCCCTCCGCGATCTCCTGCGGCGTCCGCGTCACGAAGCACGGCCGCAGCGTCGAGCGGTCCGGCTCACCGGCGTGGAAGGGGGCCCCGGGCACGTACGCCGCCTGGTGCCGGACCACCGCCGGCAGCAGCCGGGGACGGTCCGGCCGGCCCCGGCTCACCCGACCGTCGTCCCCTCCTTCACCCACTTCTCGCCGCCGAGCGGGAACTCGTACGCCGGCCGCCCGTTGTTGCCGCTGGTGCGGAACGGCCGCCCGTCGTCGCCGATCTCCAGCGTTCCGCTCCGGGAGCCGCTGGACCACTCCAGCTCCAGGTACCAGCTCACGTCGTAGGCGGAGGCGTCGGCCAGGACGTAGTACACCTCCGGGTCGGACTCGGACACCTTGAACGGGAAGTCGTCGCCCCCCGCCTGGGGGACGACGGCGGGGCGGGCGGCGTCCAGGGCCACGGCGAAGGACCGGGTCGTGACGCCTCCCCCGCAGCCGACGCCGGGATACCCCATGACGTAGTCGTTCCAGGCGAGCGGCGACCGCTTGCCTACCGTGCGCACCTTCAGGTCCTTCACGACCACCGTCTCCTCGCCGGTGCCCTGGACGGTGAGCGTCAGGAACTGCCTCCCCGACGGCACCGCCCCCATCGCGGCCACCCAGGCCGGCGCGTCCTGCTCCGTCGGCGGCGGGGCCACCCGCGCCGGCGGCCGGTTCACCAGGTAGCGCTGGTCGCAGGGGTTCTCCCAGGTGTACGGCTGCACCGACACGGTCAGCGGAGCGCCGGCCCTGGTGCCGGTGACGGCCGAGCCCTCGCCGGCACCGCCCTCCCCCCGGTTGCCGCTCGGGGAGGCGGCCGGGCCGGTCCCGTCCGCCGCGCTCCCGTCCCCGCCGTCCTTGCCGTCCTCGGCGCCCTCGGCGTTCTTCTTGCGCGAGGGGGAGGCGGACGGCGACGCCGGACGGGACGGCGACGCGGACACCCGGGCGCCGCCCGCCCCCCGCGCCTCGACGGACACGGCGCCGGCGGGACCGCGCCGGTCCTCGTCCGCCCCGCCGGAGGACAGGCTCACGGCCAGGGTGACGGCACCGGCGACGGCGGCCACGGCGATCCCGGCGACGAGCGCGCCGCGGGTGCGGCGGCGGGCGCGCGAGGGCACGGGCCGCTCCGGGAACCGCTCCGGGGAGTGCGGCCGCTCCAGTTCGACCGGCGGCCGGAGCTCCTCCGAGGGCCGGGGCTCCCCCGAGGGCCGGGGCTCCTCAGAGGAGGGGGACTCCTCCGGCCGCGGGGCTTCCTCGGGCGAGGTTCCCCCGGAGGGCGAGGTGCCCTCGGACCGCCGGACCTCCGCGGACGAACCGCCGGAACCGGACGATCCGTCAGGACCGGACGTGCCATCGGGGCCGGACGCCCTGTCAGGTCCGGACGACCCGTCGGAGACGGACGACCCGTCGGAACCGGAGGAACCGGAAGGGTCAGAAGAACCGGGGGCCCCGGAGGCCCCGGGGACCCCGGGGGGACCGGCCGCCCCGGCCCCCTTCCGCCCCCGCGTCGCGTCCGCCAGCACCCAGCGCCGGTGCAGGTCCACCAGCTCCCCGGGGGAGGCCTTGCACAGCCGGGCCAGCCGCTCCACGGGCGCGTAGTCCGTGGGGACGGCGTCCCCGTTGCAGTAGCGGTGCAGTGTGGACGTGCTCACGTGCAACCGCTTGGCGAGCGTCCCGTAGCTCAGCCCGGAGCGCCCCTTCAGCTCCCTCAGCAGCGCGGCGAACTCCGCGGCGGCGGTGTCTCCGGTCACGGTCCGTCCTTCCCCCTGTCCCATCCCGCGTTCCAGGGAATGGTCGTTTCCCCTGGTCAAGCCCTTGCCGGCGTTCCAGCGTCCCTGATTCCCCGTCAACCATGGCGCCTGGGACAGATTGCCGGACAAGCTCTGGCCATCCAAGCACGCCGCTCCCGGCACCCGGTCGAGCAGCCCGCTCCGGTTCACCCCTCGAAAGGGAAATCAGCCATGCGTACGTTCCGCACCGCCCGCACCGCCCGCACGTCCGGCCCCCGCGCCCATCTCCTCGCCGCGGCCGGCGTGACCCTCGCCGCCCTCGCGCTGACCGCCTGCAACGACGGCACGGGAGTCCGGGACGAGGGCGCCTCCACGCCCGCGTCGCCCGCGGCGTCGGCGCCGGCCGCCGGCGGGTCCGCGAGCGCGGGCACCTCCTCCGGTGGCTCGGCGCAGCGGGACGCGCCCACCGCGGGCGGCTCGTCCGCCGGCAGGTCCACCGGCGCGTCCGCGGGCACCGGCACGGGTGGCGCCGGTGCGTCCTCCGGCGCCGGGAAGGCCCCGTCCGCGGGCCGGGGCGACACGTCCGATCCCTACGCCCCCGAGAACCACGTCCTGTGCAACGGCTCCAACACCGCCGTCACCGCCCGGAAGGTCTCCCGACCGGTCAACCACATGCTGCTCACGGTGCGCAACACCGGCTCGAAGGTGTGCGACCTGACCTACTACCCGGTGCTCCGCTTCGACGAGATGCAGTGGGCGCCGCAGCCGTTCGCGGAGTCCCGGCCGCAGGCGGTGGTCTCCCTGGCGCCCGGCGAGTCCGGTTACGCGGGCGTCCTGCTGTCGGCCGCCGACGGCAGCGGCGACGGCGGCGGCACCGGCCACCGCCTGACGGTCCGTTTCCACGGCGCCACCCCCAACAGCGACGGCGGCGCGGTGGCGACGCCGTCCCTGCCCGCCGGGGGCGTCTACTACGACAGCTCCCTGAGGGTGACGTACTGGCGGTCGAGCATGGACGACGCCCTGGCCTACTGAGGCCGGGCCGGGTGCCGGTCCGCGGCGGCCGGGGCTACCGCCCCAGCCGCTGCGCCACCTCGGTCGCCCAGTAGGTGAGGATGTTGCGCGCACCGGCCCGCTTGATGCCGGTCAGCGTCTCCAGGATCGCCCGGTCCCGGTCGATCCAGCCCTTCTCGGCGGCGGCCTCGATCATCGAGTACTCGCCGGAGATCTGGTACGCGGCGACCGGCACGTCCACGGCGTCCGCGACCCGCGCCAGGATGTCGAGGTAGGGCCCGGCCGGCTTGACCATCACCATGTCGGCGCCCTCCTCCAGGTCCAGCGCCAGCTCCCGCAGCGACTCCCGGACGTTCGCCGCGTCCTGCTGGTACGTCTTGCGGTCCCCCTTCAGGGACGACCCGACGGCCTCCCGGAAGGGCCCGTAGAAGGCGGACGCGTACTTGGCGGTGTAGGCGAGGATCGCCACGTCCTCCCGCCCGATCTGGTCCAGCGCGTCGCGGATGACGCCGATCTGGCCGTCCATCATCCCGCTGGGGCCGACGACGTGGGCGCCCGCGTCGGCCTGCACCTGCGCCATCTCGGCGTACCGCTCCAGGGTCGCGTCGTTGTCCACGCGCCCGTGCTCGTCGAGGACCCCGCAGTGCCCGTGGTCGGTGAACTCGTCCAGGCACAGGTCGGACATGACGAGCAGCTCGTCCCCGACCTCGGCCCGCACGTCCCGCAGGGCGACCTGGAGGATCCCGTCCGGGTCGGTGCCGGCCGTGCCGAGGGCGTCCTTCTTCTCCTCCTCGGGCACGCCGAACAGCATGATCCCGGAGATGCCCGCCTCCACCGCCTCTGCGGCGGCCTTCTTCAGGGTGTCCCGGGTGTGCTGCACGACGCCCGGCATCGCCGCGATCGGCACCGGTTCGCTCACGCCCTCGCGGACGAAGGCGGGGAGGATGAGGTCGGCGGGGTGCAGCCGGGTCTCGGCGACCATGCGGCGCATGGCCGGAGTGGTCCGCAGACGCCGGGGCCGGGTGCCGGGGAAGGATCCGTACGTCGTCATATCACCTACGCTACGCCCGCTCCGGCACCGCCTTTGCCGACGCACCGTCGGTGCGGACGCCCGCGTGCGGCGGCTCCGCCGAAGGATCGTGCCGGGAGGAAAAGTCCGGGAACGATCGGTCCCCGGACACCCGGTACGGCCACGCGTACGCCCCCTCTCACGCGCCCGCGCTCCGGACGTCCACGACCGTCCGCGCCGTGCCGAGCCCGCCCGCGATCCGGCGGACCCGCCGTGCTTCGGCCCCACGGTCGCCCCGGGGTGGCTCACGGGTGGCTCCGGGTGGCCGGGGCCGGTCAAGCCGCCCGGAGCGGCTCGCCCGCCGCCGGTGGCCGGCACCGGCAGTCCCGGCAGCGGCCGGGGTGCGGGGCGCGGAAGGCCCGCTCGCAGCCGTCGCACGTCTGGAGGGGGTGGGGGCGGTGGCGGGTGGCTCCGGTGCCGGCGGGCGCGGCCGGTGGACTTGCGGGCGGGAGCGGGGGCGGCAGTTCGCCGAGGCGGTGGGCGAGCACCCCGGCCGGGTGCCGCATGTCCTCGGGGAGGCCGGTGGTCAGGACGCGGTGGACGGCGGCGGTCGTGGCACCCCCGGCGAACCAGGCGGCGACGGCGGGAGCGAGCCGGTCCACCTGCCGCCGGGAGAGGGTGAGCCGGTCGTCGGTGCGGCGCAGCCCCGCGAGCAGGGCGACGGCCCTGTCGTGGTGCCGGTCGCGGGGTGCGCGCTCGGAGCCGTCCACCTCCGGCGGGACGGGTAGTGCGGGCGGCACGGGAGGTGCGGGCGGTTCCGGTTCACCGCCGGTCGCGGGCGCGTCCGGGAGGACGGAGACCCGGCCGCTTTCCCGGACCGTTTCCCGGACCTGTGGACCGACCACCGGACCTACCACCGGACCGACCACCGGACCTACCACCGGACCGGCCGCCGGACCGCCGGCGGGACGGACGGCGGCCCCGGCTGCGGGGGCGTGGTGGGCGTAGGTCCGCGTGTACAGGCGGCCCGCTTCCGTGCGCTCCCGGACCCGCTCCAGGTAGCCGTGCGCCTCCAGCTCCCGCAGGGCGAAGGCGATGCGGTCCCGCCCCTCGGGGAAGCGCTCGGCGAGGCTGCGGATGTCGACCGGGGCGCCCTCCGGCAGCGACAGGATGTGGGTGGCCAGCCCGATGGCGGTCAGCGACAGCTCGCGGTGCTGGGCGAGGTGGTTGCCGACGATCGTGTACCGGTCGGGTTGGTACGCCCGTACGTGGGTGACACCGGAGGGGGTGGCGGTCCGCCGAACACCCTGATCCGGGCGCGCGACGGCGCTAGGCTTCGTCTCAGCCATGGGGAAGGGCTCGCTTCCTCGATGGTCAGGCCCTCGCACTGGGATTGCCGTCCCGGCGGGGGCCGATGCATGTGTGGGGTTGTGGTGGTGCCTGCGGCGAGACTGCACGTCCGGGCCACCGGCGCGCCAGCCGCACCGACCGGTTTCACCCGCCCGGGTGACACACGCGAGGTTTGGTCGGTTGGGAGGGTTTTTTCCCGGGGTTCTTTGGTCTTTTACCGCCCGCGGCCCCGGCCGGCGTCGCACCGGATCACGTGTTTCCGGGCGCCGGTGCGGGCCCGTCGGCAGCGGGTCACCGGCGGTCGCCGAGGTCGATCTCGGCCCACACGGTCTTGCACGGCACCGGCCCGGTCCGCACACCCCAGCGGTCCGCCAGCTCCCCGACCAGCAGCAGGCCGTAGCCCGACTCGGCGGGCTCCGGCGCGGCCTCCCGGCACCTGGGCACGCTCTCCCCCTTGGCGTCGGTCACCTCGATACGCAGCACCCCGCACGCGGTGACCGTGAGGGCGAGGCGGAAGCTGCGCGCGGGGACCTTGCCGTGCACGGCGGCGTTCGCGGCGAGTTCGGCCACGATCAGCCGGGCCGGGTCCGGCGGCAGCCCCCAGGCGCCCAGCCGCTCGACGGCGAGCAGCCGGGCGAGACGGGCGCCCCGGCGGGTGGCGGAGAGCGGCACGGAGAACCTGCGGACGGGGGTCCGCGGCATGGTGATTTCCTGATTCACGTCACTCAGCGTGTTCACCCGTGCTTACGCTGTGAAGCGGGGCGGCCCGTGCGACCGGCGGCTGTCCGGCGCGCGCCCGGTTCCGTCCGGACCGCCCGGGGTGACCGGGCGGGGCGGCCGGAGTTGGTCCGTGGAAGGGCACGCGACGGAAGGGGGCGGACGTGAGCGGGTGGGAAACGGGGCTGGACGACGAAGAGGCCGGGGCCGTGATGCGCACCGTCGCCCGGCAGCTGAAGCTGTGGCGCGAGGCCGCCGGCCTCACCCAGGCCGAGTTCGGCGCGGCCATCGGCTACGGCGAGGAACTGGTCTCCTCGGTGGAACGGGGACGGCGCATCCCCCGACCCGAGTACCTGGACGCGGCGGACGAGGTCCTGGGCGCGGACGGCAAGATCGTGGCGCTCAAACAGGACGTGGCGGAGGCGCGGTACCCGAAGAAGGTGCGGGACGTGCAACGCCTGGAGGCGGAAGCCGTCGAGATCTGCTCTTACAACAACTCCGTCATCGACGGGTTGTTGCAGACCGAGCCGTATGCGCGGGCCGTTTTCGGTTCCAGACGACCGCCTTTCACCGAGGAAGAGCTGGAGCAGCAGCTGGCTGCGCGACTGGCCCGTCAGGAGATCGTCAGCAGCGCGACAGCCAAGCCGCTGTTCAGCTTCGTCCTGTGCGAGGCGACGCTGAGGCGGCTGATCGGGGGCAAGATGGTCATGCGTGGACAGCTCGAACGGTTGTTGGACGTGGCCCGCTTGCCCAACGTCGACCTGCAGGTGCTCCCTCTGTGCAGCGAAGAGAACTCCGGGCTCGGCGGCCTCTTCCGATTGCTCAAGCTCAAGGACGGGACGGCCGTGGGGCTCAGTGAGGCACCGCTCATCAGCCGTGTGTTGTGCAGCCCGAAAGAGACGACCGTCCTCGATATGCGCTATGGGATCATCCGGGCGCAAGCTCTCACGCCACGAGAGTCCCTTACCTTCATCGAGAAACTGCGGGGAGAGACATGAGCCTCAAGCCCAGCCCCGAGCTGGAGTGGATAAAGAGCAGCTACAGCACAGACGACGGCCCGTCCTGCGTCGAGGTCGCCACCGCTCCCGCAACCATCCTCGTCCGCGACTCCAAGATTCCCGACGGCCCCCGCCTCGCCCTCTCCCCCACCACCTGGGCGACCTTCCTGCCGTACGCCTCCGCGCACTGACGCGGCGAGAACGGCCCGTACCCGAACGCGCGGGCGCGGGCACGGGCCGTACGAGAAGGAGCCCCGCCGTCCCGGAGGACGGCGGGGCTCTCTCTTCACACGGCTGACCGTCTCCGACAGCCCGTTCCCGCGACGCTCCCCTGCCCGGGGGCAGGGGACCGGCGACCGCTACGTGGTCGACCGCCTCCGCCGCGCCCCCGGCCGCCGCTCGCTCGGCCGCGTCACCGGGTCGCCGGCCTCGATCGCCGCCAGCCGCCGCCGCGCGCCGAAGTCGGCCAGCGCCTCCGCCAGCTTGTGCACGGACGGCTCGGGCGACATGACGTCCACCCGCAGACCGTGCTCCTCCGCCGTCTTGGCGGTGGCCGGGCCGATGCAGGCGATGACCGTCACGTTGTGCGGCTTGCCCGCGATGCCGACCAGGTTCCGCACGGTGGACGACGACGTGAACAGCACGGCGTCGAAGCCACCGCCCTTGATCGCCTCCCGCGTCTCGGCGGGCGGCGGCGAGGCGCGCACGGTCCGGTAGGCGGTGACGTCGTCGACCTCCCAGCCCAACTCGACGAGGCCCGCGACGAGCGTCTCCGTCGCGATGTCGGCACGCGGCAGGAACACCCGGTCGATCGGGTCGAAGACCGGGTCGTACGGCGGCCAGTCCTCCAGCAGTCCGGCGGCCGACTGCTCCCCGCTGGGCACCAGGTCCGGCTTCACGCCGAAGGCGATCAGCGCCTTGGCGGTCTGCTCGCCGACCGCGGCGACCTTGATGCCGGCGAAGGCACGGGCGTCGAGGCCGTACTCCTCGAACTTCTCCCGCACGGCCTTGACCGCGTTGACCGAGGTGAAGGCGATCCACTCGTACCGGCCCGTGACCAGGCCCTTGACCGCGCGCTCCATCTGCTGCGGGGTGCGCGGCGGCTCCACGGCGATGGTCGGCACCTCGTGCGGCACGGCCCCGTAGGAGCGCAGCTGGTCGGAGAGCGAGGCCGCCTGCTCCTTCGTGCGCGGCACGAGCACCTTCCAGCCGAACAGCGGCTTGGACTCGAACCACGAGAGCTGCTCGCGCCGGGCGGGGGCGCTGTGCTCGCCGACCACGGCTATCACCGGCCGGCTGCCGTCCGGCGACGGCAGCACCTTGGCCTGCTTCAGCGTCTGCGCGATGGTGCCGAGGGTGGCGGTCCAGGTGCGCTGCCGGGTCGTCGTACCGGCGACGGTGACGGTCAGCGGGGTGTCCGGCTTGCGGCCGGCCGACACCAGCTCGCCCGCGGCGGCCGCCACGGAGTCCAGCGTCGTGGAGACGACGACCGTGCCGTCGGAGGCGCCCACCTCGGTCCAGCAGCGGTCCGAGGCGGTCCGGGCGTCCACGAACCGCACGTCGGCGCCGTGGGCGTCCCGCAGCGGCACACCGGCGTACGCCGGCACGCCGACGGCCGCGGCGACGCCCGGGACGACCTCGAAGGGCACCCCGGCCGCGGCGCAGGCCAGCATCTCCTCGGCGGCGTCCGCGTCGAGCCCGGGGTCCCCGGACACCGCACGCACGACCCGCCTGCCGCCCCGCGCGGCCTCCATGACAAGATGTGCGGCATCCCGCACAGCGGGAACGCCGGCGGTGGTTGACGTGTCGTCAACTACCTTCAGCTGGGGCGTGCCTGTGCCCGGAAGCGGCCCGGAGGGGGAACCGGCCGGATCCGAGGGATCCGCGTCCGTGCGCACTTCGGCGACCCCCTGCCTGGCGTGCTTGCGGACGACGTCGAGCACCTCGTGCTCGGCGACGAGGACGTCCGCGTTCGCCAGCGCCTCCACGGCGCGCAGGGTCAGCAGTCCCGGGTCTCCGGGTCCGGCACCCAGGAAGGTGACGTGCCCGTGTTCCGGACCGACGGGAAGGGTGGTGGGGTTCAATGTGCTCGCTCCCCCATCAGACCGGCCGCGCCCTGGGCGAGCATCTCGGCGGCGAGTTCGCGGCCGAGTGCCACTGCCCTGTCGTGCGTCTCGGGCACGGGACCGGTGGTGGACAGCTGCACCAGCGTGGTGCCGTCGGTCGTGCCGACGACGCCCCGCAGGCGCATTTCCTTGACGATCTGCCTGTCGGCCTGGGGGTCCCCCCGCTCCAGCGGAGCCGAGAGCGGGGGAAGGTCGGCCAGTGCGCCCACGGGGGCGCTGCAACCGGCTTCCAGGGCGGCGAGCAGTGACCGCTCGGCCGTCACGGCGGCCCGCGTGAACGGGTCGTCGAGCTCGGCGAGCGCGGCGATCAGGTCCGCGTCGGCCGCGGCGCACTCGATCGCCAGGGCCCCCTGGCCGGGGGCGGGCAGCACCGTGTCGACCGACAGGAAGTCGGTCGCCTCCTCGATGCGGCCGATCCGGTTCATCCCGGCGGCGGCGAGCACGACGGCGTCCAGCTCACCGCTGCGGACGTATCCGATCCGCGTGTCGACGTTGCCGCGGATGGGGACCGTCTCGATCTCCATCCCGTGGGCCCGCGCGTACGCGTTCAGCTGCGCCATCCGGCGCGGCGAACCCGTGCCGACGCGCGACCCGCGCGGCAGGTCGGTGAACTTCAGCGCGTCCCGCGCGACGAGCACGTCCCGCGGGTCCTCGCGCACCGGTACGGCGGCCAGGACCAGCTCCTCGGGCTGCGTGGTCGGCAGGTCCTTGAGCGAATGAACCGCGAAGTCCACCTCGCCCCTCAGCAGCGCGTCGCGCAGCGCGGTCACGAACACGCCCGTGCCGCCGATCTGCGCGAGGTGCTCGCGCGACGTGTCGCCGTACGTGGTGATCTCGACGAGCTCGACGGGCCGCCCGGTCACCTGGCTCACGGCGTCCGCCACCTGCCCGGACTGGGCCATGGCGAGCTTGCTGCGCCTGGTTCCCAGCCTCAGTGCCTTCTCAGTCATGCCGGCCCTCGGTTCTTGCCGTTGTTCTCGGTGTTGTGGCCGCCGTCGGCCCGGGAGACGGCGGCCACCGTCTCGGGGTCGAGGTCGAACAGGGTGCGCAGCGCGTCGGCGTACCCGGCTCCGCCGGGCTCGGCCGCGAGCTGCTTGACCCGTACCGTCGGCGCGTGCAGCAGCTTGTCCACGACGCGCTTGACGGTCTGCGTGATCTCGGCGCGGTGCTTGTCGTCCAGGCCGGGCAGCCGCCCCTCCAGCCGGGCCATCTCATTGGCCACCACCTCGGCGGCCATGCTGCGCAGGGCGACGACGGTGGGGGTGATGCGCGCGGCCCGCTGTGCCGCCCCGAAGGCCGCGACCTCGTCCGAAACGATCCGCCTGACCTGGTCGACGTCGGCCGCCATCGGGGCGTCGGCGGAGGCCTCGGCGAGCGTCTCGATGTCCACCAGCCGCACCCCGGCCAGCCGGTGCGCGGCGGCGTCGATGTCGCGCGGCATGGCGAGGTCGAGCAGGAACAGCGCCGGCTGCGGGCGCGGGACGACGGCGACCGGCTCGGGCCGGCGCGCCTCGGGGACGCGCCCGGCGCTGGCCGCGGTCGCGGCGAGCGCGTCGATCAGCTCGGCGTCCGCCTCGGGGCCGCTGCGGGGGGTCTCACGCGGCCGGTCCACGGCCGTCCCGCCCGCGACCCAGGCGGCGTGCTGCTCCAGCGTCGCCGCGTCCATGCCGGCCACCGCGGCCTCCCCCATGACGGAGAAGCCGGGCTGCACGGCGGACAGGTCGAGCGGGCAGCCCTCGTCGCCGGCGGTCGCGGGCGCCGCCTGCCGCGTCGCCCCGGCCTGCGCGCGGGGACCCGCCTCGACCGCGACGGGCCGTCCCGTGCGGTCCTGGACCGCCGCCGCCACCACGTCGGCCGTCAGGACGAGCCCCGTCGCGCCGGTGCAGGAGACGGCCACGTCGGCACGTGCCAGCTCGGCCGGTACGGCGTCCATCGGCACCGCGCGGGCCAGCACGTCCGTGTCGTCGCCCTCGGTCAGGATCCGCGCGAGCCGCTCGGCCCGCTCGAAGGTGCGGTTGGCGACGGCGATCTCGGCGACCCCGGCCCGCGCCAGGGTGGCGGCGGCCAGCGAGGACATCGACCCGGCGCCGATGACCAGCGCCTTCTTGCCCCGGGCCCAGCCGGGGACGTCCGCACCGGCGGCCAGCTGCTCCAGACCGAAGGTGACCAGGGACTGACCGGCGCGGTCGATGCCGGTCTCGGAGTGGGCGCGCTTGCCGACCCGCAGCGCCTGCTGGAACAGGTCGTTCAGCAGCCGTCCGGCGGTGTGCAGCTCCTGCGCCCGGGCCAGGGAGTTCTTTATCTGGCCGAGGATCTGGCCCTCGCCCACGACCATCGAGTCCAGCCCGCAGGCCACCGAGAACAGGTGGTGGACGGCCCGGTCCTCGTAGTGCACGTACAGGTAGGGGGTGAGCTCCTCCAGCCCGACCCCGCTGTGCTGGGCGAGCAGCGTGGACAGCTCGGCGACACCGGCGTGGAACTTGTCCACGTCGGCGTAGAGCTCGATGCGGTTGCAGGTGGCGAGCACCGCGGCCTCGGCGGCCGGTTCGGCGGCGACCGTGTCCTGCAACAGCTTGACCTGGGCGTCCGCGCTCAGCGAGGCCCGCTCCAGGACGCTGACGGGGGCGCTGCGGTGGCTCAGCCCGACGACGAGGAGGCTCATGCCGGCATCACGGCGGGCACGTCCCCGTCGGGTCCTTGTTCGACGGACTCCTTGCGGGCGGCGGCGGCCGCGGCGCCCGCTTCGGCGGCGGCCTCCTCACCGGCCTTGCGCTGCTCGTGGAAGGCGAGGATCTGCAGCTCGATGGAGAGGTCGACCTTGCGCACGTCGACGCCCTCGGGGACGTTCAGCACGGTCGGCGCGAAGTTCAGGATGGAGGTGACACCGGCGGCCACGAGCCGGTCGCAGACCTGCTGGGCGGCGCCGGCGGGGGTGGCGATCACGCCGATCGAGACGCCGTTGTCCCGGATGATCCGCTCCAGGTCGTCGGTGTGCTGCACCGGGATCCCGGCGACGGGCTTCCCGGCCATCGCGGGATCGGCGTCGATGAGCGCGGCCACCCGGAAGCCGCGGGAGGCGAAACCGCCGTAGTTGGCGAGCGCGGCGCCGAGGTTGCCGATACCGACGATCACCACCGGCCAGTCCTGGGTCAGCCCCAGCTCGCGGGAGATCTGGTACACGAGGTACTCGACGTCGTAGCCGACGCCCCGGGTCCCGTAGGAGCCGAGGTAGGAGAAGTCCTTGCGCAGCTTCGCGGAGTTGACTCCCGCCGCGGCCGCCAGCTCCTCGGAGGAGACCGTGGGGACCGAGCGCTCCGACAGCGCGGTGAGGGCTCGGAGGTACAGCGGAAGCCGGGCGACGGTGGCCTCGGGGATTCCTCGGCTACGGGTCGCCGGTCGGTGTGTTCGGCCAGTTGCCACGGTGCTCCTGCGGGTAGAGCGGGGCTGTAGGCGGTCATACGTCCCTAGATGACCGCCCCGTCGAATGCAGGCTATGCCTTTGTGAACGCGTGCACAAAGACGGTGTCCGATTTGCCCGGCCAACGTGACCGGGGTCACGCGCCCTCGACGCGAGGAACGGGAACCGGCGCACTCGCACCTGCGTTCCTCTCCCATTGGGGGCAAAGCCGCCCACACTCCTCACGATCTACGCCCCCGAGACCAAGTCGCCATCGATCCTAAGCGACCATCCGGACTACTTGGACTGTTCGGTCAGTGCCTTGCGGAGGCGCTCCTCGTTCACACGCCAGAAGGTGTGCTGCCGTCCGTCGACCAGGACGACGGGGATCTGCTCCCAGTACCGGTCGTGGAGTTCGCGGTCCTGGGTGATGTCCTTCTGCTCCCAGGGGACGCCGAGATCGGCGCAGACCTTCTCGACGACGAGTTGTGCGTCATCACACAGGTGGCAGCCGGGTTTGCGGATGAGGGTGACGAGATGGTTCTCAGGAGTCTCAGGGACCTGAGGGGTCCTGCGGCGGAAGAGCGGGCTCATGCCGGCCATTCTCGCGCGGCCGGCGGCCCGCGGGCGCCCCGCCGCGGCATCCCGGGCATCCGCCGCCCCGGCCCCCCGGCCCCCTCCCCGGGCACCCCGTTTAACGACCCCGTCGTGGAGAGTTCACGGCCTCCCAACCCCACGACTCCGGAAGGTCCGAACAAACTGGCTATGCTCACGGACATGGCCGCTCTCGGATGGCTCACCCCCCGTAGGCGCTCCGCCACGGCGCGGAGCGTGTTGGCAGGCGAGGCCTCGGCGGAGGCAGCCCGCAAGTCCGCCCAGAACGAATCCGCCGCCCCCGCCACGGGCCGGGAACCGGACTTCCCGGTCCACGGCGACGACAGGGCCGCCGCCTTCTTCGACCTGGACAACACCGTCATGCAGGGCGCCGCCCTGTTCCATTTCGGACGGGGCCTGTACAAGCGCAAATTCTTCGAGACGCGGGACCTGGCACGCTTCGCCTGGCAGCAGGCGTGGTTCCGGCTGGCCGGCGTCGAGGACCCCGAGCACATGCAGGACGCGCGCGACGCCGCGCTGTCGATCGTCAAGGGCCACCGGGTCTCGGAGCTGAGGTCGATCGGCGAGGAGATCTACGACGAGTACATGGCCGAGCGGATCTGGCCCGGCACCCGCGCCCTGGCCCAGGCCCACCTGGACGCCGGCCAGAAGGTGTGGCTGGTCACGGCGGCCCCGGTGGAGATCGCCCAGGTCATCGCCCGCCGCCTGGGCCTGACCGGCGCGCTCGGCACGGTCGCCGAGTCGGTCGACGGCGTCTACACCGGCAAACTGGTCGGCGAGCCGCTGCACGGCCCGGCGAAGGCCGAGGCGGTCCGCGCCCTGGCGGCGGCGGAGGGCCTGGACCTGTCCCGCTGCGCCGCGTACTCCGACTCCCACAACGACATCCCCATGCTGTCGCTGGTCGGCCATCCGTACGCGATCAACCCCGACTCCAAGCTGCGCAGGCACGCCCGCGAACTGGACTGGCGCCTGCGGGACTACCGCACGGGCCGCAAGGCGGCCAAGGTCGGCATCCCGGCCGCGGCGGGCGTCGGCGCGGTGGCCGGCGGCACGGCCGCGGCGATCGCCCTGCACCGCCGCCGCCGCTAGGGTCTTTCGTTTGGATCAGGCCGGATCAGGGAGCGGGACCTGGTGCCGTGCATCGCAGGGCGGAGGAGGGCGCCATGGCGGAGCCGTGGCAACCGACGACAACGCGGCGGGGCACGGCACCAGGCCCCGCGAGCCCGGCATGATCCGAACGAGAGGCCCTAAGGACCGCCGCACGGACCACCCCGCGGACGCGGGGCCGGGCACTCCCGTCCGCCGCGCCACCAGCCGACGCCCCGTGCCGTCCGTGCCGGTCTCCCCCTCCGTCTCGCGGCCCGCGCACCGGACCCCGCGCATCGGACCCCGCTCACCGGCGCCGCCCCGCGGCGCCGCTTCCCCCCGGCTCGATCCGGACAGCGGCCCCCGGCCGGGCACCGGCGCGTGACCGGCACCATGCCAATCCCTCTGACTTACCCCGCTGCACCCGCCCCATTCCCCCCACTCGCCACCCGGCCACAACACGCGCCGTACCCACCCGGAATACGAACCTTTCCGATCAAAACTCGATCACTCTGTGGCACTTGATCGAGTGCCAATCGGTTACGGAAGCGACGTAATCGGTGATTTGAGCAACTGGGTGTAGCAGTGCCTGCACGAAGCGTTATTCTCCTCAGACGCAAACCGGTACCCCTCCGTCGCTACGACGGGTGAAAGGTCCCGCACTGCACGTGATGGAAGCTCTGCCTCTGGGAGTCCCGTGTACCCACACGTCGGGGTTGACGCCTCGGGCCTGGCTACGCTCCGCGCAACGGTCAAAACGGTCCAAGACCTGCTGCGCGAACTCGTCCCCACCGCGTACGCCGTCCCCGCCTTCGCCGCCGCCGCCCCCGTGGGCCCGTGCTACGCACTGGCCGACGGCAGCGCCGCGGTCGGCAGACGAGGACGCCCGTCCGGGGCCGCGACCACCCGCCGTCCCGCCGCGGACAGCGACAGCGCCCGGATGATGGACCTCGTCGAACGCGCCCAGGCCGGCGAGGCCGACGCCTTCGGGCGGCTCTACGACCAGTACAGCGACACCGTCTACCGCTACATCTACTACCGAGTCGGCGGCAAGGCGACCGCCGAGGACCTGACGAGCGAGACCTTCCTGCGGGCCCTGCGCCGCATCGGGACCTTCACCTGGCAGGGCCGCGACTTCGGCGCCTGGCTGGTGACCATCGCCCGCAACCTCGTCGCCGACCACTTCAAGTCCAGCCGCTTCCGGCTGGAGGTCACCACCGGCGAGATGCTCGACGCCAACGAGGTCGAGCGCTCCCCCGAGGACTCCGTCCTCGAATCCCTCTCCAACGCCGCCCTGCTCGACGCCGTACGGCGGCTCAACCCCCAGCAGCAGGAGTGCGTGACGCTCCGCTTCCTCCAAGGCCTCTCCGTCGCCGAGACCGCCCGCGTGATGGGCAAGAACGAAGGGGCCATCAAGACCCTCCAGTACCGCGCCGTGCGCACCCTCGCCCGGCTCCTGCCCGAGGACGCGCGCTGATCACGCGCCCGCGAAGACCTCGTCGCCCTCCGCGGTTCCCAACTCACCCCGGGTGAGACTCCCTTGCCTCGCGGTCCGCTCACGCGCCGTCCGTAACCCAAGTGCCGAGCCGCTCGTTGTGCGGGATACAGGCTCCCTGTGGTCACCCCCTGACCGACTCCGGTCACACGATCGTGTGGATGCGGTCAGGGTGTGCAACCCTCAGGACCCCCTGGGGAGTCGACCGTCATGACGAGAGGAGGTGCCGCCAGTGATCGCGAACGTATCGGCGCACCGGCGGGCGAACGCCTTCGCCCAGGCTCTGGAGGAGCAGTCCGATCGGGGCGCGGCGGCCGAGCAGTCCGGAGGACCGGCACCGGCCGAGTCCGCGGAGCAGACCGACCAGGGACATCTGCTGGCCCTGGCCTCAGGTCTCGGCGCGCTGCCCAAACCCGAGCTGGATCCCGAGGTCAAGGTCGTCCAGCGCGCTCAGCTGGTGGCCGCCTTCGAGGCCATGCTGCAAGAGGGCGGCGAGGCAACGGACCCCACGGTGCCCGAGCAGCGGTCCCCACGGGCCCGCGGTGCTCACCGGGCGACCCCGTTGAAGCGATTCCGCCCGCGCTCGCGGCTGGCCAAGGGCCTCACCGCCGGCGGACTCAGCGTCGGTGTGGCCGCGGGAGCCTTCGGCGGAGTCGCCGCCGCCAGCTCGGACGCCCTGCCCGGTGACACGCTCTACGGCCTCAAGCGAGGCATCGAAGACTTCAAACGCGGCCTCGCCGACGGGGACGGCGAACGCGGCCGGGCCTACCTCGACCAGGCCTCGACCCGACTGAACGAGGCACGCCGCCTCCTGGACCGCGACCGCGGCGACCACCTCGACCACGAGTCCCTCGGCGAGATCCGCCGCACCCTGTCCGGCATGCGGCACGACGCCTCCGAGGGCCACCGCCTGCTCAGCGCGGTCTACGAACGCGACCCCGACTCCCTCGCCCCCATCCAGGCCCTCTCCGCCTTCTCCCGCTCCCACGGCGAAGCCTGGGGAGCGCTGCGCGAGAAGCTGCCCGTCCAACTCGGGGACGTCAGCGAGCAGGTCACGTCGGTGTTCGACGCCATAGAGCAGGACGTCGCCCCGCTGCGCCCCCTCCTCCCCCAGCCGCCCGCCCAGGACGACACCGAACGCGACCGGCAGCGGGAATCCCGGCCGACGACCACCGGCACGCCCGGCAGCGGCCGCACGACGACGCCCGGCACCGGCGGCGACAGCCACCGCGACAGCGGCCGAGGCGACACCGGCAGCCCCGGCAAACCGACGGGATCCGGCAGCGACGGCCGCGACGACAACCTGCTCGGCGGCAGCACGGGCGATCTGCTCGACCCGCCGAGGGACAGCGCCGGCACGTCGCCCTCCACCGACGCCGGCAAATCCCCGACCACCGAGCCGGACGTCACCCTCCCGCCGCTCCTGCCGGGCTTGCTGCCCGGCCTGGGCATCGAAGGCGAGGACGCCGACTGAGACCGGCCGCCGGTACGCCGACGGGGGCGCCCCTCTCTCCGGAGGGCGCCCCCGTCGGCGTACCGGCCACGGCGCCGGAGAAAGGCCGGGAAGACGTCAGAAGAAGACGGACCGGCGCTGTACCAGCAGCTTGTACAGCGTGTGCTGGATCTGCTCCCTGACCTGGTCGGTCAGGTTGAACATCAACATGGGGTCGTCCGCCGCCTCCGGCGGATGACCGTCCGTCGCGATCGGCTCGCCGAACTGGATGGTCCACTTGGTGGGCAGCGGGACCGCGCCCAGCGGACCCAGCCACGGGAAGGTCGGCGTGAGCGGGAAGTACGGGAAACCCAGCAGCCGGGCCAGCGTCTTGGCGTTGCCGATCATCGGGTAGATCTCCTCGGCCCCGACGATCGAGCACGGCACGATCGGCACACCCTGCCTGAGCGCCGTGGAGACGAACCCGCCCCGGCCGAACCGCTGCAGCTTGTAACGCTCGCTGAAGGGCTTGCCGATGCCCTTGAAGCCCTCCGGCATGACCCCGACCAGCTCACCCTGGCCGAGGAGGCGTTCGGCGTCCTCCGTACAGGCCAGGGTGTGGCCGAGCTTGCGGGCGAGTTCGTTGACGACCGGCAGGACGAACACCAGGTCCGCCGCGAGCAACCGCAGATGGCGGTCGGCCGGATGGTGGTCGTGGATGGCGACCTGCATCATCAGGGCGTCCAGCGGAAGCGTCCCGGAGTGGTTGGCGACGATCAGGGCACCGCCCTGGGACGGGATGTTCTCCACGCCCTTCACCTCGACCCGGAAGTACTTCTCGTACAACGGCCGCAGCAGCGACATCAGCACCTGGCCGGTGAGCTCGGCGTCGTAGCCGAAGTCGTCGACCTCGTAGTCACCGGTGAGACGGCGCCGCAGGAAGGCCAGGCCGCTCGCGATACGCCGCTCCAGGCCGTCGTCGCCGTCCCCCTGCGGTGGTCCGGGCGGCTCCTTCGCACGCACCCCCCGGGCCGGGGCGTCCTCCCTCGCGGCACCCCGGGCGGGTAGGGGCTGCACCTCCCCCGCCGGCGCCGTCTCGGCGCCCTTGCGTCGGCTTCCCGCGCCGCGGCGCCGCGACGGGCGCTGCGCCGCGCCGTTCCCGCGGGACCGGTCGTCGTCGAACGGAATGACCTTGGCGTCCGCCATCGTTGCTGCGCTCCTCAGTCGGCGCTCTGCGTCGGGAAGTGGCCGCTGCCCCGCGCGGACAGCGCCGCGATCCTGTCGACGGCCCCCGCGAGGGCCTCCGGCGGCAGCAGGCCGGGTCCCCGGCTGCGGGCGAAGTCCGCGAACGTCTGAGCGGTCGTGTACTTCGGCCGGAAACCCAGCGTCTCGCGCATCTGGGTGGTGTCCACGACCCGGCCGTGGGTGAGCAACCGGATCTGTTCGGGAGAGAAGTCCGTCATTCCCAGCGTACGCACCAGGGAGCCCGCCCAGGTGACCGCCGGGAGCAGCAGCGGCACGGTGGGCCGGCCCAGCCGCCGCGAGCACTGGGAGAGCAGCAGGACGCCGTCGCCGGCGATGTTGAAGGTGCCGCTGTTGAGGGTGCCCCGCGCCGGTTCGTGCGAGGCGGTCCGCAGCACCTCGATCACGTCGTCCTCGTGCACGAACTGCAACCGCGGGTCGTAGCCGAACACGGTCGGCAGCACCGGCAGCGAGAAGTACGAGGCGAGCGGCGTGTCGACGGTCGGGCCGAGGATGTTGGCGAACCGCAGCACGCACACGGCCACGTCGGGCCGGCGGCGCGCGAAACCCCGTACGTACCCCTCGACCTCCACCACGTCCTTGGCGAAGCCACCACTGGGCAGCGACTTGGGCGGAGTGGCCTCGGTGGAGACGGCCGGGTCGCGCGGGGCGGACCCGTAGACGTTCGTACTGGACTTGACCACGAGCCGCTTCACGGCCGGGGACTTCTGGCAGGCGCCCAGCAGCTGCATGGTGCCGATGACGTTGGTCTCCTTGACCGACGCCCGGCTGCCGCCGCCCAGCGGCGTGCCCGTGACGTCCAGGTGGACGACCGTGTCGACGCCCGCCTCGGCGAGGACGCGGGCGATGGTCGGCTGCCGGATGTCGGCCTGGACGAAGTCGGCGCCGCCCAGGTGGTGCTCGGGCGGGACCGCGTCCACGGCGACGACCCGGTCCACCTCGGGGTCACGCTGGATCCGCCGGACGAACCGGCCGCCCAGCTGACGGGCCACTCCGGTGACGAGCACGACCTTGCCCAAGATCAGAGCCTTCCTTCCGCCCTCGCCGTGTCCCTCGTGTTCCTGCTCGTACCCTGCCGCGTTCCCCACCCGCGGGCCAACTTAGCCGGTCGGCGTCGCGCCGCGGTGGCCACCCGATGCACGGCGTGACGAGAAATCGCGCCCGTACCCCCGGACGGCCCTGACGGCTTCGGCGACCCCTGCCATATGACCGTGGCCCCCCACCGCATTCGGTGGGGGGCCACGGGACACGCTGTCGCGGTGTCGCTTACTTCTTGTTGCGACGCTGGACGCGCGTGCGCTTCAGCAGCTTGCGGTGCTTCTTCTTGGCCATCCGCTTGCGCCGCTTCTTGATAACAGAGCCCACGACTACCCTCGCTCACTTCTCATCACTCGGTTGTTGGGCGCCATGGGCCCACACGACCTTCGAGGGGTTAGCCTACCCGGCCGCACGCCGAGCTCGTAATCGAGGGGGGTGGGAGAAGATCCGAACAGCCCTGAGGACCTTCCCCCGGTCACCGTCAGGCCGTTTCCACCCCCACATAGCTCTCGCGGAGGTACTCGTGAACCGCTTGCTCGGGGACGCGGAAGGACCGCCCCACCCGGATCGCGGGCAGATGACCACTGTGCACCAGCCGGTACACGGTCATCTTCGACACTCGCATCACCGAGGCGACTTCCGCCACGGTAAGGAACTGAACCTCGTTCAGAGGCCTCTCGCCAGCTGCAGCCATGACACACCTGCACCTTCCGCACTCGACGGCCACCGGCTTCCCCTTCCGGTGACTCTTCGTCGCTGCGTGCTCACTCCCCAGACTAGGGGCGGGTGATGCGAGTGGGGAAGAGGTGCACCCATCGGCGGCCTACTGGGACAGACACGCTCGATTGAGTACGTAGCGGGTAAGCGGACGGTAGTAATCGGACCGCACGGCGTCATCAAGCGGAACGACGACGGACACGGTCCCCTCTGCCTGACCGACGAAGGGCGCCGGGTCGTCCGTATCGGCCAGCCCGATGGCCTCGAACCCCAGCTGACCTGCTCCGCAGACCCAGCCGTGGTCCCCGATCACAAGCCCGGGAAGGGGCCCGCCGGCGTCGGCGGCCGCGGCCAGCGCGGTACGAACCGGGAGGGGCGAATGCGTGTGCGCGCCGGGCTCACGACCGGGGCGGAGAACGTCCGGTTCCCGCATCAACGCGACCCCTCGTACGTAGTCGAGGCGGTGCGTGCGTAGGCCGAACCGGGTCGTTATGTCGACACGGCGACCCTGCGCCGGGGTGAGGACAGTACATCCCGCCGCCGACAGGGCGTCTGCCAGAGCGGCGTAGAAGCCGAGTAACCGGTGGGGGTGCCCGGTGCCGATGAGGACGGGTTCCCCGCGCCGGGCGGCCGCCGTCAGCCGCTCGGAGAAGGCGTCCAGGGCGACCAGGGTGCGCTCCGGGTCGATCACGTCCTGTCCTGAGGTGTGATGCGGATCGTCCGACACACCGCACCTCTGCGCCATCAGCGCCAGCAGGTCCGGCTGCCGCCAGGCGCCCTCGGGGTCGAGGCCCATCAGCGCCCGGGGGTCCCGGGCGGCGAACAGCCGGTAGCTGTGCAGGCTCCGTTCCCGGGACGTGGCCACGACACCCGCGAGGCGGGTGGCCAGCAGATGGGTGCGCAGGGCCTCGGAGGACAGCACGGGGCGATGGTGGTGGACGGGAGCCGGGCCTGTACGGGGAACGGGGAAAACACCGCACGGTCGGCTCAACGGCGGCTCAGGCCAGCAGGCCCCGCAGCGGGAACACCGCCCGCCGCGCCGCCAGTACCGCCTGGTCCAACCGGTCCGCGGGGTCGTACCCGGCCTCCCAGTCGGCCCACTCCACCGGCCAGCGCCCGTCCGTCATCCGCGCCGGCGCCGACTGCCGCGTCCGGGCGAACACCTCCCGCCGCCACCCTTCCGGGATCACCGACACGGGCGCCACCGGGCGGCCCACCGCGATCCCCACCAGATGCGTCCACGACCGCGGTACGACGTCGACCACCGCGTACCCGCCCCCGCCCAGCGCCACCCACCGCCCCCCGGCGTACTCGTGCGCCAGTTCGTGGCAGGTCACCTGCACCGCCCGTTGCGCGTCCAGCGACACCGCCAGGTGCGCGAGCGGGTCCTCGAAGTGGGTGTCGGCGCCGTGCTGTGTCACCAGTACCTGCGGCCGGAAGCCGGCGATCAGTTCCGGCACCACGGCGTGGAACGCCCGCAGCCACCCCGCGTCCCCGGTCCCCGCCGGCAGCGCGACGTTCACAGCCGAGCCCTCCGCGCAGTCGGCGCCGGTCTCCTCCGGCCATCCGGTCTGCGGGAACAGGGTCCGCGGATGCTCGTGCAGCGAGATCGTCAGCACGCGCGGGTCCTCCCAGAACGCCGCCTGCACCCCGTCCCCGTGGTGCACGTCGACGTCGACGTACGCGACCCGTTCGGCGCCCAGTTCCAGCAGCCGCGCGATCGCCAGCGCCGCGTCGTTGTAGATGCAGAAGCCCGACGCCGCCGCCGGCATCGCGTGGTGCAGTCCGCCCGCGAAGTTCACCGCGTGCAGCGCCTCCCCGCGCCACACGGCCTCGGCCGCTCCCACCGACTGTCCCGCGATCAGCGCGGACACCTCGTGCATCCCCGCGAAGGCCGGATCGTCCAGCGTCCCCAGCCCGTACGACTGGTCCGCCGCCCTCGGGTCCGCGGAGGCCCTCTTCACGGCCTGGATGTAGTCCCGGCGGTGGACCAGCCCCAGCGTCGACTCCCCGGCCGCCTTCGCCGCGACCACCTCCGCCTCCCGGTCGAGCCCGAAGGCGCCGACCAGGCGGCGGGTGAGGGCGAGCCGGACCGGATCCATCGGATGGTCCGGGCCGAAGTCGTAGCCCGTTACTGCCTCGTCCCACATCAGCTGTGCGCGGCCGCTCATGCCCGTCACCGTATCGGGCCGGTCCGGCGGCGAGCGCCGGGCCCGTGCCCGCCCGTACGGCCTATCCGCGGGTGGGTCCGGACAGCAGGGTGATCAGTTCCGGCATGCGGGAGAAGAGGCGAGTGGCGCCCGTCAGCCTCTCGGCCGGCGTCATCGCGGTGAACCCGTAGACGTCCATCCCGGCCGCGACGGCCGCCTGTACGCCGAGCGGGCTGTCCTCGATCACGACGCACCGCTCCGGTGCGGTGCCCATGCGCTCGGCCGCGTGCAGGAACAGGTCCGGCGCGGGCTTGCCCCGTCCCACGTCCTGCGAGCTGAAGATCCGCCGGTCGTCGAACCAGCGGTCCAGCCCGGTCTTCCGGTGGCCCACCCGGATCCGCTCATGGCTCCCGGAGGAGGCCACGCAGTACGGCACTCCGTCCGCGGCCAGTTTCTCCAGCACGTCGGCGGCCCCTTCCACCGGTTCCAGGCCCTGCTGGAAGGCCGCGAAGACACGGCTGTGGAAAACGTCGTCGAAGTCCTCGGGCAGCCGGCGCCCCGTGCGTTCCCGGACGAGGTCGTGGACCCGGTGCATCGCGGCCCCCATGAAGTCACGGAGGGAGTCGTCGTAGGAGGTCGGATGGCCGAGTTCGGTGAGGTACGCGGCCAGGAGCCGGTTGGAGATCGGCTCACTGTCCACGAGGACGCCATCGTTGTCGAAGATGACGAGGTCATAGCGCATGGGGCGACACTAGACGAGGAAATGCAAGAGTGCGGAAATGCGGAAAACCCCGCATCATGTGATGCGGGGTTTTCCTCAACAATTGTTCGGCGGCGTCCTACTCTCCCACAGGGTCCCCCCTGCAGTACCATCGGCGCTGTAGAGCTTAGCTTCCGGGTTCGGAATGTAACCGGGCGTTTCCCCTACGCTATAACCACCGAAACACTATGAAACAAACAACAACCAGCAAAATGGCCGTTCGTGGTTTCAGAACCAACACAGTGGACGCGAGCAACTGAGGACAAGCCCTCGGCCTATTAGTACCGGTCACCTCCACACCTCACGGTGCTTCCAGATCCGGCCTATCAACCCAGTCGTCTACTGGGAGCCTTACCCCATCAAGTGGGTGGGAGTCCTCATCTCGAAGCAGGCTTCCCGCTTAGATGCTTTCAGCGGTTATCCCTCCCGAACGTAGCCAACCAGCCATGCCCTTGGCAGAACAACTGGCACACCAGAGGTTCGTCCGTCCCGGTCCTCTCGTACTAGGGACAGCCCTTCTCAAGACTCCTACGCGCACAGCGGATAGGGACCGAACTGTCTCACGACGTTCTAAACCCAGCTCGCGTACCGCTTTAATGGGCGAACAGCCCAACCCTTGGGACCGACTCCAGCCCCAGGATGCGACGAGCCGACATCGAGGTGCCAAACCATCCCGTCGATATGGACTCTTGGGGAAGATCAGCCTGTTATCCCCGGGGTACCTTTTATCCGTTGAGCGACGGCGCTTCCACAAGCCACCGCCGGATCACTAGTCCCGACTTTCGTCCCTGCTCGACCCGTCGGTCTCACAGTCAAGCTCCCTTGTGCACTTACACTCAACACCTGATTACCAACCAGGCTGAGGGAACCTTTGGGCGCCTCCGTTACCCTTTAGGAGGCAACCGCCCCAGTTAAACTACCCATCAGACACTGTCCCTGATCCGGATCACGGACCCAGGTTAGACATCCAGCACGACCAGACTGGTATTTCAACGACGACTCCACCCCAACTGGCGTTGGGACTTCACAGTCTCCCAGCTATCCTACACAAGCCGAACCGAACACCAATATCAAACTGTAGTAAAGGTCCCGGGGTCTTTCCGTCCTGCTGCGCGAAACGAGCATCTTTACTCGTAGTGCAATTTCACCGGGCCTATGGTTGAGACAGTCGAGAAGTCGTTACGCCATTCGTGCAGGTCGGAACTTACCCGACAAGGAATTTCGCTACCTTAGGATGGTTATAGTTACCACCGCCGTTTACTGGCGCTTAAGTTCTCAGCTTCGCCTGGACGAATCCAAGCTAACCGGTCCCCTTAACGTTCCAGCACCGGGCAGGCGTCAGTCCGTATACATCGCCTTACGGCTTCGCACGGACCTGTGTTTTTAGTAAACAGTCGCTTCTCGCTGGTCTCTGCGGCCACACCCAGCTCCAGCAGCACGTGCCTTCACCAGACGTGGCCCCCCTTCTCCCGAAGTTACGGGGGCATTTTGCCGAGTTCCTTAACCATAGTTCACCCGAACGCCTCGGTATTCTCTACCTGACCACCTGAGTCGGTTTAGGGTACGGGCCGCCATGAAACTCGCTAGAGGCTTTTCTCGACAGCATAGGATCATCCACTTCACCACAATCGGCTCGGCATCAGGTCTCAGACTGTATGCCAGGCGGATTTACCTACCTGACGTCCTACACCCTTACCCCGGGACAACCACCGCCCGGGATGGACTACCTTCCTGCGTCACCCCATCACTCACCTACTAACCGCTTGGTCCGGCGGCTCCACCACTTTCCTTTCCCCGAAGGGTCCGGAACGGCTTCACGGCCTTAGCATCACGATGCTCGATGTTTGACGCTTCACAGCGGGTACCGGAATATCAACCGGTTATCCATCGACTACGCCTGTCGGCCTCGCCTTAGGTCCCGACTTACCCTGGGCAGATCAGCTTGACCCAGGAACCCTTAGTCAATCGGCGCACACGTTTCTCACGTGTGAATCGCTACTCATGCCTGCATTCTCACTCGTCAACCGTCCACAACTACCTTCCGGTGCTGCTTCACCCGGCAGACGACGCTCCCCTACCCATCACGATCCCCGTTGGGGGTACATATCGCAATGACACGACTTCGGCGGTACGCTTGAGCCCCGCTACATTGTCGGCGCGGAATCACTAGACCAGTGAGCTATTACGCACTCTTTCAAGGGTGGCTGCTTCTAAGCCAACCTCCTGGTTGTCTCTGCGACTCCACATCCTTTCCCACTTAGCGTACGCTTAGGGGCCTTAGTCGATGCTCTGGGCTGTTTCCCTCTCGACCATGGAGCTTATCCCCCACAGTCTCACTGCCGCGCTCTCACTTACCGGCATTCGGAGTTTGGCTAAGGTCAGTAACCCGGTAGGGCCCATCGCCTATCCAGTGCTCTACCTCCGGCAAGAAACACACGACGCTGCACCTAAATGCATTTCGGGGAGAACCAGCTATCACGGAGTTTGATTGGCCTTTCACCCCTAACCACAGGTCATCCCCCAGGTTTTCAACCCTGGTGGGTTCGGTCCTCCACGAAGTCTTACCTCCGCTTCAACCTGCCCATGGCTAGATCACTCCGCTTCGGGTCTTGAGCGTGCTACTCCACCGCCCTATTCGGACTCGCTTTCGCTACGGCTACCCCACCCGGGTTAACCTCGCAACACACCGCAAACTCGCAGGCTCATTCTTCAAAAGGCACGCAGTCACGAGACACCAGCAAGCTGATGTCCGACGCTCCCACGGCTTGTAGGCACACGGTTTCAGGTACTATTTCACTCCCCTCCCGGGGTACTTTTCACCATTCCCTCACGGTACTATCCGCTATCGGTCACCAGGGAATATTTAGGCTTAGCGGGTGGTCCCGCCAGATTCACACGGGATTTCTCGGGCCCCGTGCTACTTGGGTGTCTCTCAAACGAGCCGCTGACGTTTCGACTACGGGGGTCTTACCCTCTACGCCGGACCTTTCGCATGTCCTTCGCCTACATCAACGGTTTCTCACTCGTCTCACGGCCGGCAGACCGTGAAAGAGAGATCCCACAACCCCGCATACGCAACCCCTGCCGGGTCTCACACGCATACGGTTTGGCCTCATCCGGTTTCGCTCGCCACTACTCCCGGAATCACGGTTGTTTTCTCTTCCTGCGGGTACTGAGATGTTTCACTTCCCCGCGTTCCCTCCACACTGCCTATGTGTTCAGCAGCGGGTGACAGCCCATGACGACTGCCGGGTTTCCCCATTCGGACACCCCCGGATCAAAGCCTGGTTGACGACTCCCCGGGGCCTATCGCGGCCTCCCACGTCCTTCATCGGTTCCTGGTGCCAAGGCATCCACCGTGCGCCCTTAAAAACTTGGCCACAGATGCTCGCGTCCACTGTGCAGTTCTCAAACAACGACCAGCCACCCGTCACAACCCGCCGAAGCAGACCTTTACCGGGGCCGGCGACTGAAGGCGACCACACGGCCGAACCCTCAGACACCCAACAGCGTGCCCGACACCCCTCGCTGACAAGAACCACGTTCCACGCCGAAGCAGTACTAGCGCTCTCATCATCCGAAGTGTGCCGAGTAGTCAACGTTCCACCCATGAGCAACCAGTGCGAGACGTTCGCTCGCATGCTGGCCTCTGACCAGCCCGAAGGGCCGGTAAGAAGTGCTCCTTAGAAAGGAGGTGATCCAGCCGCACCTTCCGGTACGGCTACCTTGTTACGACTTCGTCCCAATCGCCAGTCCCACCTTCGACAGCTCCCTCCCACAAGGGGTTGGGCCACCGGCTTCGGGTGTTACCGACTTTCGTGACGTGACGGGCGGTGTGTACAAGGCCCGGGAACGTATTCACCGCAGCAATGCTGATCTGCGATTACTAGCGACTCCGACTTCATGGGGTCGAGTTGCAGACCCCAATCCGAACTGAGACCGGCTTTTTGAGATTCGCTCCACCTCACGGTATCGCAGCTCATTGTACCGGCCATTGTAGCACGTGTGCAGCCCAAGACATAAGGGGCATGATGACTTGACGTCGTCCCCACCTTCCTCCGAGTTGACCCCGGCGGTCTCCCGTGAGTCCCCAGCACCACAAGGGCCTGCTGGCAACACGGGACAAGGGTTGCGCTCGTTGCGGGACTTAACCCAACATCTCACGACACGAGCTGACGACAGCCATGCACCACCTGTACACCGACCACAAGGGGGACCCTGTCTCCAGGGTTTTCCGGTGTATGTCAAGCCTTGGTAAGGTTCTTCGCGTTGCGTCGAATTAAGCCACATGCTCCGCCGCTTGTGCGGGCCCCCGTCAATTCCTTTGAGTTTTAGCCTTGCGGCCGTACTCCCCAGGCGGGGCACTTAATGCGTTAGCTGCGGCACGGACGACGTGGAATGTCGCCCACACCTAGTGCCCACCGTTTACGGCGTGGACTACCAGGGTATCTAATCCTGTTCGCTCCCCACGCTTTCGCTCCTCAGCGTCAGTATCGGCCCAGAGATCCGCCTTCGCCACCGGTGTTCCTCCTGATATCTGCGCATTTCACCGCTACACCAGGAATTCCGATCTCCCCTACCGAACTCTAGCCTGCCCGTATCGACTGCAGACCCGGGGTTAAGCCCCGGGCTTTCACAACCGACGCGACAAGCCGCCTACGAGCTCTTTACGCCCAATAATTCCGGACAACGCTCGCGCCCTACGTATTACCGCGGCTGCTGGCACGTAGTTAGCCGGCGCTTCTTCTGCAGGTACCGTCACTTGCGCTTCTTCCCTGCTGAAAGAGGTTTACAACCCGAAGGCCGTCATCCCTCACGCGGCGTCGCTGCATCAGGCTTGCGCCCATTGTGCAATATTCCCCACTGCTGCCTCCCGTAGGAGTCTGGGCCGTGTCTCAGTCCCAGTGTGGCCGGTCGCCCTCTCAGGCCGGCTACCCGTCGTCGCCTTGGTGAGCCATTACCTCACCAACAAGCTGATAGGCCGCGGGCTCATCCTGCACCGCCGGAGCTTTCCAGCCTCACGGATGCCCGTGAAACTCGTATCCGGTATTAGACCCCGTTTCCAGGGCTTGTCCCAGAGTGCAGGGCAGATTGCCCACGTGTTACTCACCCGTTCGCCACTAATCCACCCCCGAAGGGGCTTCATCGTTCGACTTGCATGTGTTAAGCACGCCGCCAGCGTTCGTCCTGAGCCAGGATCAAACTCTCCGTGAATGCTTCCCCGTACTCGGGGCGACACACACGAGAGCGGTGCGAGGGAAGGAATAATCCCCCCGCACACAGCATCCTCGCTGTGATTTTTCAAAGGAACCTCGACCATCGGAAAGATCCGACGGACGGGGCATCAACATATCTGGCGTTGACTTTTGGCACGCTGTTGAGTTCTCAAGGAACGGACGCTTCCTTCGTACTCACCCTCTCGGGCTTTCCTCCGGGCGCTTCCCTTCGGTGTCTCCGACTCTATCAGATCGTTTTCCGATCCGATTTCCTCGGCGCTTTCCAGGTTCCCGCTTCCGCGTTTCCCTTTCCGGCGATTCCGACTCTATCAGATCCTTTCGGGCCTGATTCCCAGTCAGCGGGAGTTGCCTTCCCGGCCCTTGGGCCGTTCCGACGAGTGAGACTTTAGCGGATTCCCGGCTCCCGAGCTAATCGGGGGCCGTGTCCTTTCGAACGCGGATTCCTCATTCCGTGAATACGCATGCCAAGAACACGACGCCAGATCGACTGGTCGTCGGGAGTGGATTGGTACTCGTGGAATGGCTGTCCGGGGACCGACCGGGGTCGGCGCTCACGTCGGACAACTCGGAGAACAGTACGGATGCGAACAGGGTGTGTCAACCCCGGGGTGGAACGACCTCCGCAGGCGTGCGCTGGGCGACATGACGACGCGTACGTGCACCCTTCAGTGGTGGGCCGCCTGACGGCGGCCGCGCTCACGTACGCACTCGACGGCCGCCGCCTCGGCGGCCGTTTTCGTATCTCCCTCCAGGAGCGGCCGGCGGACGGCGGCGGCCCCGGCCAGGAGGTGGAGAGATGACACGGCTCTTCAGCGGGGTCAAGCCGACCGGGCACCTGACACTGGGGAACTACCTGGGGGCCGTGCGGCAGTGAGCCGCGGTGGACCAGTACCGGGCCGACGCGCTGTTCTGCGTCGTGGACCTGCACGCGCTGACCGTGGAGCACGATCCCGCGCGGGTGCGCAGGCTCAGCCGGCAGGCGGCGTCGCTGTTGCTGGCGGCGGGGCTGGATCCGCGGGTGTGCACCGTGTTCGTGCAGAGCCACGTGGACGAGCACGCGCGGCTGTCGTACCTGCTGGAGTGCGTCGCGACCGACGGGGAGATGCGGCGGATGATCCAGTACAAGGAGAAGGCCGCGCGGGAGCGGGAGCGGGGCGGGAGCGTGCGGCTGTCGCTGCTGACGTATCCCGCGCTGATGGCGGCGGACATCCTGGCGTACGGGGCCGACGAGGTGCCGGTGGGGGACGACCAGGCGCAGCACGTGGAGCTGGCGCGGGATCTGGCGGTGCGGTTCAACCACCGGTACGGGCACACGTTCGTGGTGCCGAGGGCCACGGTGCCGGGGGTGGCGGCGCGGGTGATGAACCTGCAGGAGCCCGCGTCGAAGATGGGCAAGAGCGACGACACCGGACCGGGGATCGTCCATCTGCTCGACGAGCCGGACGTGGTGCGGAGGAAGATCATGCGGGCCGTGACCGACAGCGGGCGGGAGGTCGTGTACGACCGGGAGGCCCGGCCGGGGGTGGCGAACCTGCTGGAGATCCTCGCGGCCTGCACGGGCGGGGACCCGGAGGAGCTGAGCGGTGCGTACGAGTCGTACGGCGCCCTGAAGGAGGACACCGCGGAGGCCGTGGTGGAGGTGCTGCGGCCGGTGCGGGCGCGGCACAAGGAGCTGTGCGCGGATCCCGGCCACGTGGAGGGGGTGCTGCGGGACGGTGCGCGCAGGGCCCGTGCGATGGCGCGGCCGACCGTGGACGCCGCTTACCGGGCGATCGGGTTGCTGCCGCCCGTCGCGGAGCCGGTGAGGCCGGTGGTGAACGCGGCCCGGTAGGCGCGGGGGCTGGTGGCGAGGCGCGACGCGAAGTGCTGGCGCATCGTGACCTCGCTGCCGAAGCCCGCGCGGCGGGCGACCTCGGGCATGGGGAGGTCGGTGCGTTCCAGGAGGCGCTGGGCCGCGGCGAGGCGCTGGTCGAGGAGCCAGCGCAGGGGGGTGGTGCCGGTAGCCGCGGTGAAGTGGCGGGCGAAGGTGCGCGGGGACATACCGGCGCGGGCGGCGAGACCGGCGACGGTGAGGGGTTGGTGGAGGTGGCGCAGGGCGTGTTCGCGGACGGCGGCCAGGGCGTCGGCGTCGCGGTCCGTCCGGGGGGTGGGGTGCTCGATGAACTGTGCCTGGGTTCCGGTGCGGAAGGGGGCCGTGACCATGGAGCGGGCGATGGTGGCGGCGGTCTCGGCGCCGTGGGCGAGGCGGACGAGGTGGAGGCAGAGGTCGATGCCGGCCGCCGTGCCCGCGGAGGTCCAGATGCCGTCGTCCTCGATGAACAGGGCGTCGGGGACGACGGTGACGTGGGGATGGCGGGCGCGGAAGAGGTCGACGAGGTTCCAGTGGGTGATGGCGCGGCGGCCGTCGAGGAGGCCGGCCTGGGCGAGGGTGAAGGCGCCGCCGCACAGGGCGGCGATGGGGGTGCCGCGGGCGTGGGCGCGGCGGAGGGCCTCCAGGACGGGGGCGGGTGCGGGGGTGAGGTGGTCGTCGAGGCCGGGGACCAGGACGAGGTCGGCACGGGTGAGCCAGGCCAGGGTGCGGTCGGGGTGGAGGGTGAGGCCACCGCGCAGGGGGACGGGGGTGGCGGTGTCGGCGGCGACCCTGCGCAGGACGAAGGCGGGGACGCCGCGGTCGGTGCGGTCGGTGCCCCAGACCTCGGTGACGACCGAGGTGTCGAAGGCGCGGATGCCGGGGAAGGCGACGAGGGCCACGCGGTGCATGCGCGGCAGTAAACCATCGATCGATGACTTTCCCACCTCTGGAACGGGCGGTCCGGCGGCGGGATGCTCTGGGCATGGAGATCGCGAAGAACGCGGCGCTGGTGGTCGTGGACGTGCAGAAGGGCTTCGACGAGACCGGCTTCTGGGGGCCGCGGAACAACCCGGGAGCCGACGGGAACATCGCCGCGCTCATCGACACCTGGCAGGCGACGGGGCGGCCGGTCGTCTTCGTCCGGCACGACTCGGTGGAGCCGCGGTCGCCGCTGCGGCCGGGGCACGAGGGCAACGGCTTCAAGGACTACGTGGAACAGCGGCGCGGAAAGGGGGCGGGGCACGAGCTGCTGGTGACCAAGAGTGTGAACTCGGCGTTCTACGGCACGCCCGATCTGGACGCCTGGCTGAGGGCTGAGGGTGTCTCGCAGATCGTGCTGACCGGCATCCAGACCAACCTGTGTGTCGAGACGACGGCACGGATGGGCGGGAACCTGGGGTACGACGTGGTGGTGGCGTACGACGCGACGCACACCTTCGATCTGAGCGGGCCGTTCGGCTGGCGCGGGAGCGCGGACGAACTGGGGCGGGCTTCGGCGGTGTCGCTGCACGGGGACGGGTTCGCCCGGGTGGTGCTCACGAAGGAGGTCGTGGACGCGGCGGGGTGACCGCCCCCGGCGTGCGGCGGCGGGTCAGCCGTTGTTGCCGGAGGCCAGTTCGCGGCTGCGGTCGCGGGCGGCTTCGAGGGCGGCGATGAGGGCGGCCCGTACGCCGTGGTTCTCCAGTTCGCGGATGGCGCTGATGGTGGTGCCGGCGGGGGAGGTGACGTTCTCGCGGAGCTTGACCGGGTGTTCGCCGCTGTCGCGGAGCATCGTCGCGGCGCCGATGGCGGACTGGACGATCAGGTCGTGGGCCTTGTCGCGGGGCAGGCCGAGGAGGATGCCGGCGTCGGTCATGGCTTCGACCAGGTAGAAGAAGTAGGCCGGGCCGGAGCCGGAGAGGGCGGTGCAGGCGTCCTGCTGGGACTCGGGGACGCGGAGCGTCTTGCCGACGGCGCCGAAGATCTCCTCGGCGTGGGCGAGGTGCTCGGCGGTGGCGTGGGTGCCGGCGGAGATGACGGACATCGCCTCGTCGACGAGGGCGGGGGTGTTCGTCATGACGCGGACGACCGGGGTGCCGGGGGCGAGGCGCTCCTCGAAGAAGGCGGTGGGAATGCCGGCGGCGCCGCTGATGACCAGGCGGTCGGCGGGGATGTGGGGGGCGAGTTCGTCGAGGAGGGTGCCCATGTCCTGCGGCTTGACCGTGAGGATCAGGGTGTCGGCGGTCTTGGCGGCCTCGGCGTTGGTGACCGGGGCGACTCCGTGGCGGGCGCGGAGCTCTTCGGCCCGTTCCGGGCGGCGGGCGGTGACCAGGAGGTCGGCCGGGGCCCAGCCTGCTCGGATCATTCCGCTGAGCAGGGCTTCGCCGATCTTGCCGGTGCCGAGGACTGCGACTTTCTGCGTCATGGTGCGGGTGCCCTCCGGGGTTGCGTCGTCCGGGTTCATCCTCGCACCGGGGGGCGGGGGCCGGGGCGGGTGTCCGGTGGGCGGGACGGCGGGCCGGTGCCGGGCGGGGCGGGGGCCGCGGCGCGGCGGCGGGCCGGCCGGTCAGGAGCGGCGGCGCTTCCTGGCGGGGCTGCCCGAGCGGCGGGCGGTGCGCTTCTCGTGCCGCGCGCGGGCACGCTCGTACTCGGCCCGGTGCAGTTTCTCGCCGGGGGCCTCGGTGAGGGAGCGGAGGAAGTAGGCGGCGAGGGAGCCGATGAAGCCGACGGCGAGCAGGCCCCGCAGGGACGCCTGGCGCTCGGGGTCGGGGCGGCTGGTGAAGCCGGCCCAGGTGTGGCGGAAGGCCAGGGCGCTGCACACCGCGAACATCACCACCATGAGCACCGTGACGAAGCCGCCGACGCCGGCGATCCGCAGGCCCTGGTAGGCGGCGCGCAGGACGAGGCAGGAGGCGGCCGCCGCGGTGAGGGAGCCCACGGCCACGGCGGCGCGGCGGACGGTGTAGCCGTTCCCGTGCTCCACCCACGTGGTGCCGAAGAAGCGGATGGGCTCCGGGCGGGGGCCGGTGGGGGGCGGGGAGCCCGCGGAGGCGTCCGGGATGCCGTTCTCTGCGCTCACGGGTCGATTATGGCGCCGGGGACGGCGGGGACCGCCGCGGGCTCCGGGCGGGATCAGGCGCAGCGGGAGGCGACGTAGCCGTCGCTGCCCGTCCGCACGTACGCGTCGGAGACGTACTCGCCGTCGCTGATGTTGTCCCAGATCCTGCTGGTGCCGTACGGGCCCGTCACCGTCGTGCCCGGCGTCTGGCAGTAGATCGGGACGCTGGTTCCCTCGGGCAGGACGCGCACGAGGGGGTAGCCGGTGCCGGGGCCGCTGCGGACGTTGAGGCGGACCCCCGGGGCGACCGGGTAGTAGCGCACGGCCGTGGCCGCCGCCGTCGCGGTGTCCGCGCTGCCGGCCCGGACCTCGCCGGCGTGTTCCTCGGCACGGTCGACTGACATGAGAACCTCCCCCGTCGGACCCCGCGGCTGTCGCGGGGTCCCGTCGACTCCCCCGTCTCACCCGATGAAACAGGAGTTCGTATCTGGTCCGGGAGGCTAGCAAGCCGCCTCGGTCCTGTTCGAGTCATCGATTAGGCTCCGTGCGTCGCGCGCGGACGAACAGCACGGGGGTGGGTCCCATGGCGGCATCGCACAGCACCGGAGCGACTGCGGAAGCGGAACTTCCGGAATACGCCGGTCACTATCGCCTGGAGTCCGTTCTGGGATCAGGCGGCATGGGGGTCGTGCACCTGGCCCGCAGCACCTCGGGGATGAAGCTCGCGGTGAAGGTCGTCCATGCCGAGTTCGCCAGGGATCCCGAGTTCAGGGGGCGGTTCCGGCAGGAGGTGGCCGCGGCGCGGCGCGTCAGCGGCGCCTTCACCGCGCCCGTCGTCGACGCCGATCCGGAGGCCGGGCGGCCCTGGATGGCCACGTTGTTCATCCCGGGGGAGACCCTGGCGGAACACGTGAAGCGGAACGGGCCGATGGATCCGGCGCGGTTGCGCCGCCTGATGGCCGGGCTCGCCGAGGCGCTGCGCGACATCCACCGGGTCGGGGTCGTGCACCGGGACCTGAAGCCGAGCAACGTCCTGCTCGCCGAGGACGGGCCGAAGGTCATCGACTTCGGCATCTCCCGGCCGTCGGACAGCGAACTGCGCACGGAGACCGGCAAGTTGATCGGCACACCGCCGTTCATGGCGCCCGAGCAGTTCCGCCGGCCCCGGGAGGTGGGCCCCGCGGCCGACGTCTTCGCGCTCGGGTCGGTGCTGGTGCACGCCGCGACCGGGCGCGGGCCGTTCGACTCCGACAGCCCCTACGTCGTCGCCTACCAGGTCGTCCACGACGAACCCGACCTGACCGGCGTACCGGAGGAACTCGCCCCGCTGGTACGGCGGTGCCTGGCCAAGGAACCCGCGCAACGACCGACTCCGGATCAGTTGATGCGCGAACTGCGGTCGGTGGCGTCCTCCTACGACACGCAGGCGTTCGTCGCGGAACCGCGGGCGGAGGACACGGAGCGGCCGGGGGCCGCGGCGCCGGGGGCCCCCACGGCGGGGCAGGGGACCGCGGGACGGCGGTTCCCCGGGCGCCGGGGCGGGCGGGCGGTGCTGGCGGGGGCGGCGCTGGTGCTCGTCGTGGGCGGCGCGTTCGCCTCCCTGCGGCTGGTCGGCCCGGGGGACGCCGCGCCGCACGGGGCCCACGCCGCGGCGGCGCGCTCCGCATCCGTTGCCTGGCGGGCGGAGCCGGTGGTGCCGGACGGCGGCATGCCGCACTGCTCGTACGGGGCCGGCACGTTGTTCTGCGCCCAGCGGGGCGGGGTCTTCGCCCTCGACCCGTCCGACGGCGACGTGCTGTGGCGGCGTTCGGTCCCCGCGCGGCCCACGAGCGGACCACCGGTGGTCTCGGGCGGGCTCGTCCGGCTCCCCGCGGGCCCGGACGGGTTCCCGCAGGCGCTCGACCCCGCGTCGGGCACCGCCGTCGGGCGGGCGGGCCCGCCCGCGCACGGCTCGGCCCGGTACGCCGGCGACATGCTGCTGCTCGCGGCGGCCGACGGCACCCTCACCGGTGTGGACGGCGCCTCGGGGCGCACGGCGTGGACCCGCCGGGCGGCGGGGCACAGCGGGCCGTCGCTCGCCTCGTTCGCGGGGGACCCGCTGGCCTATGTGACGAGCACGGCCGGCGACGGGTCCGGTACGCGGATCACCGCGGTCGTCCCGGAGACGGGCGACGTGCGCTGGGAGGCGCGGCTGAGCGGGACGCTGCGGCCGGTCGGGACCCGGGACGGCTCCGTCTTCCTCCTCGCCACCGGCCGGCGCGACGGCGACACCGTCGCCCTCGTCCGGTACGACCCGCACTCCGGCGCGTCGAGCCGGGTGACGCTGCCCGTGCCCCGCCCGGACGTCCGCGCCACGGTCCACGGCAACGTCGTGTACCTGCTGGGGGCGGGCGGCTCGCTGGAGGCCGTCGACATGGAAGCGGGCGAGCGGCTGTGGCACCTGGAGACGTCCGTGCCGCGCGGCTCGGCCCCCGTCTCCGACGGCCGCCACGTCTACCTCACCGCCCCCGACGGCCGTCTCCTCGCCGTCGGCGCCGGTGACGGCAGGCTCGTCGGCCAGACCCCCGCGCGGCTCGGCACCGGCTCCGACCGGGTCGCCGCCGCCCTGCCCGAGCCGGTCCTCGCCCGCGGTCACGTCTACGGCGGCGCCCCCGACGGCACGGTCTTCGCCGTGGACGGAGGGGATCCGTCGGCCTGGTAGGGCGCGGCCGGGGACGGCGCGCGAAGGGGCCGCCCTCCCGGACGGCCCCTTCGCGCGCGGACGGATGTCAGCCGAGCTTGCCGACGTCCCGCACCGCGCCCTTGTCGGCGCTGGTCGCCATCGCCGCGTACGCCCGCAGGGCCGCCGAGACCTTGCGGTCGCGGTTCCTCGGCGCGTACACGCCGTTCAGGGCCTGCTCGCGGCGGGCCAGCTCGGCGTCGTCGACCAGGAGCTCGATGGAGCGGCTGGGGATGTCGATGCGGATGCGGTCGCCGTCCTCGACGAGGGCGATGGTGCCGCCGGAGGCCGCCTCCGGGGAGGCGTGCCCGATCGACAGGCCCGAGGTGCCGCCCGAGAAGCGGCCGTCGGTGACCAGGGCGCAGGCCTTCCCGAGGCCGCGGCTCTTCAGGTACGACGTCGGGTAGAGCATCTCCTGCATGCCGGGGCCGCCCTTGGGGCCCTCGTAGCGGATGACGACGACGTCGCCCTCCTTGACCCGCTTGGTGAGGATCTTCTCGACGGCGTCCTCCTGGGACTCGCAGACGACCGCCGGTCCCTCGAAGGTCCAGATCGACTCGTCGACGCCGGCCGTCTTCACGACGCAGCCGTCGACGGCCAGGTTGCCGCGCAGCACCGCGAGGCCGCCGTCCTTGGAGTAGGCGTGCTCGGCGGAGCGGATGCAGCCGCTCTCGGCGTCCTCGTCGAGGGAGTCCCAGCGCTCGGACTGGGAGAACGCCTCGGCGGAGCGGACGCAGCCGGGGGCCGCGTGCCACAGCTCGACCGCCTCGGGGGACGGGGAGCCGCCGCGGACGTCCCAGGTCTTGAGCCAGTCCGCCAGGGACGGGCTGTGGACGGCGTGGACGTCCTCGTTGAGCAGGCCCGCGCGGTGCAGTTCGCCGAGCAGGGCGGGGATGCCGCCGGCGCGGTGCACGTCCTCCATGTAGTACGTGCGGTCCTTGGCGACGTTGGGCGCCACCTTGGCCAGGCACGGCACGCGGCGCGAGAGGGCGTCGATCTCGGTCAGGCCGAAGGGGACGCCCGCCTCCTGGGCGGCGGCCAGCAGGTGCAGGATCGTGTTGGTGGAGCCGCCCATCGCGATGTCGAGCGCCATGGCGTTCTCGAACGCGGCGAAGGTGGCGACGGAGCGGGGCAGGACGGAGTCGTCGTCCTGCTCGTAGTAGCGGCGGGTGAGGTCCATCACCGTGCGGGCCGCGTTCTCGTAGAGCGCCCTGCGGGCCGTGTGGGTGGCCAGGAGCGAGCCGTTGCCGGGCAGGGAGAGGCCGAGCGCCTCGGTGAGGCAGTTCATCGAGTTGGCGGTGAACATGCCGGAGCAGCTGCCGCAGGTCGGGCAGGCGTTCTCCTCGATGCGCAGGACGTCGGCGTCGGAGACCTTGTCGTTGGCGGCCTCGACCATGGCGTCGACCAGGTCCAGGGTGCGGACCGTGCCGTCGACGAGCGTGGCCCGGCCGGCCTCCATCGGGCCGCCGGAGACGAAGACCGTGGGGATGTTCAGGCGCAGGGCCGCGTTGAGCATGCCCGGGGTGATCTTGTCGCAGTTGGAGATGCAGATCAGGGCGTCGGCGCAGTGGGCCTCGACCATGTACTCCACGCTGTCCGCGATCAGGTCGCGGGAGGGCAGGGAGTACAGCATGCCGCCGTGGCCCATCGCGATGCCGTCGTCGACGGCGATCGTGTTGAACTCGCGCGGGATGCCGCCGGCCTCCTTGACGGCCTCGCTGACGATCCGGCCGACCGGCGCCAGGTGGGTGTGGCCGGGCACGAACTCGGTGAAGCTGTTGGCGATCGCGATGATCGGCTTCCGGCCGATGTCCGCGCCCGGTACACCGGAGGCACGCATCAGGGCGCGGGCGCCCGCCATGTTGCGGCCGTGGGTGACTGTGCGGGACCTCAGCTCGGGCATCGTCGCTCGCTCCTTCGGAGAGTTCCGCCGGGGGGTGCCGGCGGATGTGTGACTGTCCACGAGCGTACGCCGGTCATCCAGGGACCGGGACGGGTTGTCCGGAATACGGAACGGATGCCTCGCGGCCGGAGCCGCCGGGCACCCCCGCCCTCACCGCCGCGGCGCCCTCGCCGCCGAGGACAGGTGCAGGCGGGTGAAGGCCAGGGCCTCCGCCAGGTCGGCCTCGCGTTCGGCGCTCGACATCGCGCGGCGGGTGTTGACCTCGATGACGACGTGGCCGTCGAAGCCGTGCCGGGCGAGGCGCTCCAGGACCTCCGCGCAGGGCTGTGTGCCGCGGCCGGGGACCAGGTGCTCGTCCTTGGCCGAGCCCCTGCCGTCGGCGAGGTGGACGTGGCCGAGGCGGTCGCCCATGCGGTCGACCATCCCGAGCGCGTCGGTGCGGGCCGTGGCGGTGTGGCTGAGGTCGATCGTGAAGTGCCGGTAGTCGTCCTTGGTCACGTCCCAGTCGGGGGCGTACGCCGGCATCTCGCGCTCGCGGTAGCGCCACGGGTACATGTTCTCGACGGCGAACCGCACATCGGTCTCGTCCGCCATCCGCCAGATGCCGCCGACGAAGTCCCGGGCGTACTGCCGCTGCCAGCGGAACGGCGGGTGGACGACGACCGTCGACGCGCCGAGCTTCTCGGCCGCCGCGCGGGCGCGCTGCAGCTTGACCCACGGGTCGGTGGACCACACGCGCTGCGTGATGAGCAGGCAGGGCGCGTGGATGGCCAGGACCGGGACGCCGTGGTAGTCGCTGAGCCTGCGCAGCGCCTCGATGTCCTGGCTGACCGGGTCGGTCCACACCATGACCTCGACGCCGTCGTACCCGAGGCGCGCGGCGATCTCGAAGGCCGTCGCCGTCGACTCCGGGTAGACCGAGGCCGTCGACAGGGCGACCTTCGCATCCGGGACGCGCACGACGGGCTCTGCCATGGGGACAGGTTACGGGAGGCGGACGGCGGGGTGCGGGGTGCCGGTTCGCCGTTGTGGTGTTCGTCATGGACGGGCGCCGGTTCCGTACGGCCGCCCGCGCCGTTCCCCGCCGGGGCGCTACCCCTGGCCCATGTGATCCAGCCGCCGCAGGATCACGCCCTCGCGCAGCGCCCACGGGCATATCTCCAGGCTCTCCACACCGAACAGGTCCATGGCGCCCTCGGCGACCAGCGCGCCCGCCAGGAGCTGGCCCGCACGGCCCTCGGAGACACCCGGGAGTTCGGCGCGCTCGGCGGTGGTCATGCCGGCCAGGCGCGCCACCCAGCTCTCCAGGGACGTCCGCTTCAGCTCGCGCTGGACGTAGGGGCCCTCGGCGGAACGGGCGGCGCCCGTGATGCGGGCGAGCTGCTTGAAGGTCTTGGAGGTGGCGACGACGTGGTCGGGGGCGCCGAGGCGGCTGAACTCCCCGACCGTGCGGGCGATCTCCGTACGGACGTGCCGGCGCAGCGCGCGGACGTCGTCCGGGTCGGGCGGGTCGCCGGGCAGCCAGGCGGCGGTCAGGCGGCCGGCGCCGAGCGGCAGGGACACGGCGGCGTCGGGCTCCTCGTCCATGCCGTAGGCGATCTCCAGGGAGCCGCCTCCGATGTCCAGAACGAGCAGCTTCCCCGCCGACCAGCCGTACCAGCGGCGGGCGGCGAGGAAGGTGAGCCGGGCCTCCTCCGCGCCGCTGAGCACCGTCAGCTCGACCCCGGTCCCGGCCCGCACGCGCGCGAGGACGTCGTCGGCGTTGCGGGCCTCGCGCACGGCGGAGGTGGCGAACGGCAGCAGGTCCTCGACGCCCTTGTCCTCGGCGGCCCGGAGCGCTCGGCGCACGACCGCGACCAGCCGGTCGACGCCCTCCGGGCCGATGGCCCCGTCGTCGTCGAGGAGCTGGGCCAGGCGCAGTTCGGCCTTGTACGAGTACGCGGGCAGCGGGCGCGCGCCCGGGTGCGCGTCCACCACGAGCAGGTGCACCGTGTTCGAACCCACGTCGAGGACACCGAGTCTCATGGAGGGAACGCTACTGCCCACGGGATCGCGGGTGTGCCGCGAGACCGGTTCGGCGGAGCTGCGGCGCGGTCCCGGCGGCCGGGGGCGGCGGCATACCCTGGACGGGTGCCAAAGACGAAAAAGGCGAAGGACGGAAAGACGGCCGATACGCCCAAGGACCCCAAGTCGCCCAAGGACCCCAAGTCGATCAAATCACCCAAGTCCTCCAAGCGTTCCAGGAAGGGTGAAGTGCTCAAGGGTTCGCTGCCCGCGCCGGGCCCCGGGGCCCCGGTGGACGACGAGAAGGGCCTCGACTTCGCGCGCGCGTGGGTGGAGTTCCCGGACCCGGCCGACGACGAGCAGGTCTTCCGCTGCGATCTGACCTGGCTGACCTCGCGCTGGAACTGCATCTTCGGCAGCGGCTGCCAGGGCATCCAGGCGGGCCGCGCGGACGACGGGTGCTGCAGCCTGGGCGCGCACTTCTCCGACGAGGACGACGAGCGGCGGGTCGCCGGGCATGTGGCCAGGCTCACGCCGGACATCTGGCAGCACCACGCCGAGGGCACGGAGAACGGCTGGGTCTCCGAGGACGACGAGGGGTCGCGGCAGACCCGCCCGTACCAGGGCTCGTGCATCTTCCAGAACCGCCCCGGCTTCGCCGGCGGCGCGGGCTGCTCGCTGCACATCCTCGCCCTGCGGGAGGGCCGCGAGCCGCTGGAGACCAAGCCGGACGTGTGCTGGCAGCTGCCGATCCGGCGGACGTACGAGTGGATCGACCGGCCCGACGACACGCGTGTGCTCCAGGTCTCGATCGGTGAGTACGACCGGCGCGGCTGGGGCCCGGGCGGTCACGACCTGCACTGGTGGTGCACGTCGGCGACCTCCGCGCACGGCGCGGGCGAGCCGGTGTACGTCTCCTACCGGGCCGAGCTGACGGAGTTGATGGGCAAGGCCGGTTACGACCGTCTGGCCGAGCTGTGCGAGCAGCGGCTGGCCTCCCGGCTGCCCCTGCTGGCGCCGCATCCGGCGGACCCGGTCCACCCGGTGCGGCCCGTCGAGCCGGCGGGCTCGGCCGGTTCGGCGAAGCCGGCCGAACCGGTGGGGCCGGTGGACTGAGGGGACCGGACGGAGGGCCCGGCTACGGCGTGGACGGGCCCTGGCCGCCGTCGCCGCCGCCACCGCCGCCGTCGCCGGGGGGTGGCGGCGAGCCGCCGGTGCCGTCGGTCGGGGACGGGCCGGCGGGCTCCGGGGCCGGGGCCGGCGGCGAGGGCGAAGGGGGCGGTCCCGGTTCGGAGGGCGCCGAGGTCGTCGGGGCCGGTTCCGGGGCGGGCGGGGTCGGGCCGGCGGGGTTGCCGGGACGCGGGGCCGGACGGCCGGGACCCTTGGTGCCGGGCGCGGTGCCGTAGCCCCGGATGGTGACGACGGCGCCCGCGGGCGAGAGGGCCACCCGCGCGGTCCAGGGCCCGGACGGTTCGCGCAGCTGATCGACGTACACCTTGATCGTCAGTGATTCGCCGGGCCGCAGCGTGCCCGACGACCGGCTCAGATACAGCCAGGCGGCGCCGGTGGCGGCGGACCAGTCCACCGGTGCGCGGCCGGTCGCCGTCAGGGTGATCAGCGTGGTGTCGCCCCGGCCGGCGGCGGTCACCGCCAGCCGGCCCGTCCCCTTCCCGCCGGTGCCGGTGACGCTGACGACCGCCACGGAGACGTCGGCCCCGCCGTCCTGGCGGAAGCGGACGCCGGGCGCGCTTCCGGTGTTTTCGGCGTTCCCGGAGTCGCCCGCCGCCGCGCCGTCCGGGACGTCGGGGCCGTGTGCCTCGCCGGCGCCGACCGAGCGGCCCCCCTCGCCCTCGCCCGCCGGGGTGCCCCGGTAGGCCGCCCAGACGGCGAACACGGGGGCGGCGACGACGGTGGCGACCACGGTCGTGGTGACGGCGCGGGCGCGCAGCCGGTCCCGCCGGGCGGCGCGGTCCCGGGGATCCATCGGGAAGCCGCGCCGGTCGAGGCGGGGGAAGGCGCTCCGCGCGCGCGGGAAGCGCGCCATGGCGGCGTGCAGGGCCGCGCGGGGTGCCGGGAGGACGGGCAGCTCGTCGGGGGTGACGGTGGTGCCGGGCCAGCGGCCGGGGATCGCGTGCGCGGCGGTGCGGCGGCAGCGCGGGCAGTCGTCGACGTGCCGCACCAGCTCCTGGCGCAGCGCCGTGCCGAGCACCTGCTGCCGGTCACCGGTGAGGCGGGCGACGCCGGGACAGGGATCCGTCTCGGCGACGGCGAGGGCGGCGCGGGTGCGCTCCACCTCGCAGGCGGCGGAGGCCAGCAGGTCACGGGTGGCCTCCGGGTCCTTGCCGAGGACGGCGGCGACCTCGCGGACGGCCAGGTGGTGGCGCACGGCGAGCTCCAGGGCCTCGCGCTGCTCCGGCGTGGTGCCGGCCGCCTCCGGCCAGGCGAGCTGGGCGAGTTCGCCGCGGTGCCGCTCCTGGACCGCAGCGGGCACGGACGGTTCCGCGGGCTGCCGCGTGCCGTGCCGGCGGCCGTCGCCGGGGCGGTCCGCCGCGTGGCCGCCCCGGCGTTTCCGCTTGGCCTCCGCCAGCTTCCGCAGGCACGCCCAGCGGGCCAGCGCGTACAGCCACGCCCTGTGGTCGGCGGCGTCCTGCGGGCCGCGGTGGCCGCGCCGCTCGGCGAAGGCGAGGGCGTCGCCCAGGGCGGCGGTCGCGGCGTCGTGGTCGCACAGCACGGACAGGCAGTAGGTGAACAGGCCGTCCAGATACGGCTCGTACCGCGCGGGGGGCCGCTGCGCCAGCGTGCGCGCCGCAGCGCGGTCACGCGCATCCCGGTGCGCCCGGTATGCGCCGGTCGTGCGGGTCGTGGTCTGCGGACTGCTGCTCATCACCCGGCGACCGTAGGGGGACATGGGTGGCGCGAACTGGCGGATTGGACGCTTTTAATTCGTACGGGTGAAACGATCCCTCATAAGGGGACAGGAACCTCTTGTTCCGGGGCCTGTTCCCTGCCGTCGGCGGCCGACTCCCGCCGGGTGTCCGTGCCGGTCGGGGCCCGTCCGCGGCAGCCGGGCGCGCGGCGGACGGCGAGCGCCCCCACCGCCGCGCCCGCGCCGTGCGGGCGGGGGGCGGGCGGCGCCCCGGTGGATGAGGACGGGCGGCGCCCCGGTGGACGAGGACGGGCGGCGCCCCGGTGGACGAGGACGAGCGGGGCGCCTTCCGGCAGGCACCCGCTGTCAGTGGCGGCGGTTACGGTTGCGTCATGGCTGCCCGTACGAAGACCACCAAGGACCGGCCGTCCTACCGCTGCACCGAGTGCGGCTGGCAGACGGCCAAGTGGCTCGGCCGCTGCCCCGAGTGCCAGGCGTGGGGGACGATCGAGGAGTACGGCACGCCCGCGGTCCGCACGACGGCGCCGGGGCGCGTCACCACCTCCGCCCTGCCCATCGGCCAGGTCGACGGCCGCCAGGCCGCCGCCCGCTCCACCGGCGTGCCCGAGCTGGACCGCGTCCTCGGCGGCGGGCTGGTGCCCGGTGCCGTGGTCCTCGTCGCGGGCGAGCCCGGCGTCGGCAAGTCCACGCTGCTGCTCGACGTGGCCGCCAAGTCGGCGAGCGAGCAGCACAAGACCCTGTACGTCACGGGTGAGGAGTCGGCGAGCCAGGTCCGGTTGCGCGCCGACCGCATCAACGCCATCGACGACCACCTCTACCTCGCCGCCGAGACGGACCTCGCGGCGGTGCTCGGCCACCTGGACGCGGTGAAGCCGTCCCTGCTGATCCTGGACTCGGTGCAGACGGTCGCCTCCCCCGAGATCGACGGCGCCCCCGGCGGCATGGCCCAGGTGCGGGAGGTGGCGGGCGCCCTGATCCGCGCCTCCAAGGAGCGCGGCATGTCCACCCTGCTGGTGGGCCACGTCACCAAGGACGGGGCCATCGCCGGTCCCCGTCTCCTGGAGCACCTGGTCGACGTCGTCCTCCACTTCGAGGGCGACCGCCACGCCCGCCTCAGGCTCGTACGCGGTGTCAAGAACCGCTACGGCACCACCGACGAGGTCGGCTGCTTCGAGCTGCACGACGAGGGCATCACGGGGCTGGCCGACCCCAGCGGCCTGTTCCTCACCCGCCGCGCCGAGCCCGTGCCCGGCACCTGCCTGACCGTCACCCTGGAGGGCCGCCGCCCCCTGGTGGCCGAGGTGCAGGCGCTCACGGTCGACTCGCAGATCCCCTCCCCGCGGCGCACCACGTCCGGCCTGGAGACGTCCCGGGTCTCGATGATGCTGGCGGTGCTGGAGCAGCGCGGCCGGATCAGCGCCCTGGGCAAGCGGGACATCTACTCCGCGACGGTGGGCGGTGTGAAGCTGTCGGAGCCGGCCGCGGACCTCGCCGTCGCGCTGGCGCTGGCGAGCGCGGCGAGCGACACCCCGCTGCCCAAGAACCTCGTCGCGATCGGGGAAGTGGGCCTGGCGGGCGAGGTGAGACGGGTCACGGGCGTGCAGCGGCGGCTCGCCGAGGCGCACCGCCTGGGCTTCACGCACGCGCTGGTGCCGGGCGACCCGGGGAAGGTCCCGGCCGGGATGAAGGTGCTGGAAGTCGCGGACATAGGGGACGCCCTGCGGGTCCTTCCGCGTTCCCGTCGCCGAGAGGCCCCCCGGGAGGCGGAGGAGCGCCGGTAGACTTTGCCCTGGTCTCGCCCGTCCGTACGAACCGAGTGTGCGACACGGAGCGCCCCAGAACCTGCGACCGGAGGAGTGCAGTGGCAGCCAACGACCGGGCAGCAGCTCCCGGAAAGTCCGGTGGGAGTGCCGGTTCCGATGGCCTGATGCGCGCCTCGCTGAGCGCCGTGGCACCCGGCACTCCCCTGCGTGACGGCCTGGAGCGCGTGCTCCGCGGCAACACCGGCGGTCTGATCGTGCTCGGCTCCGACAAGACCGTCGAGGCGATGTGCACGGGCGGCTTCGTACTGGACGTCGAGTTCACCGCGACCCGGCTGCGCGAGCTGTGCAAGCTCGACGGCGGCATCGTGCTCTCCTCGGACCTGTCGAAGATCCTGAGGGCGGGTGTGCAGTTCGTGCCCGACGCGACGATCCCCACGGAGGAGACGGGCACCCGGCACCGCACGGCGGACCGGGTCAGCAAGCAGGTCGGCTTCCCGGTCGTCTCGGTCTCCCAGTCGATGCGGCTGATCGCCCTGTACGTCGACGGGCAGCGCCGCGTCCTGGAGGACTCGGCGGCGATCCTGTCCCGCGCCAACCAGGCCCTGGCGACCCTGGAGCGCTACAAGCTCCGTCTCGACGAGGTCGCGGGCACGCTGTCGGCGCTGGAGATCGAGGACCTGGTCACCGTCCGGGACGTCTCCGCGGTCGCGCAGCGCCTGGAGATGGTGCGCCGCATCGCGACCGAGATCGCCGAGTACGTGGTGGAGCTGGGCACCGACGGGCGCCTGCTCGCCCTCCAGCTGGACGAGTTGATCGCCGGTGTGGAGCCGGAGCGGGAACTGGTGGTGCGGGACTACGTGCCCGAGCCGACCGCCAAGCGGTCCCGCACGGTGGAGGAGGCACTCGCCGAGCTGGACAAGCTCTCCCACGCCGAGTTGCTGGAGATGGCGACGGTGGCGCGTGCGCTGGGCTACACCGGCTCCCCGGAGGCGCTCGACTCGGCGGTGTCGCCGCGCGGCTTCCGGTTGCTGGCCAAGGTGCCGCGGCTGCCGGGCGCGATCATCGACCGGCTCGTGGAGCACTTCGGCGGGCTGCAGAAGCTGCTGGCCGCCAGTGTGGACGACCTGCAGACCGTGGACGGCGTCGGCGAGGCGCGGGCGCGCAGCGTGCGGGAGGGCCTGTCGCGGCTGGCGGAGAGCTCGATCCTGGAGCGGTACGTCTGAGGGCCGCCGTCCGGACCGGACCGCGGGGAAGTGACGTCGCCGGCCGGCTCCGGCGAGCGGGGCCGGTGCGTGCGGCCGGGTGACGGTCCGTCAGTCCTTCTCCAGCACGAACGACGTCCGCACCTTCGCGAATCCCGGCACCTTGGCCTCCACCAGGTACGTCCCGGCCCGGGCCGAGCCGGCCGCGGGCGTCCCGCATTCGGGGGCGCTCGGCTTGCGGTCCCACTTCACGGTGTAGGTGATGCCGCTGTCGGCGGGCACCCGGAACAGCAGGCTCGCCGCGTTCCTCGGGCAGTCGGCGGACGACCAGAACGGTTCGTCGTCACTCGCCTGAGTGATCGTCAGAACCGCTTCCCTCGGCCCGAGATCGACCTTGCAGTCGGTTCCCGAGGTGTTGCGCACGGTCAGGTCGAAGGCGGGCGTCTGGCCCGGCTCGTAGGCGTTGCGGACGCTGCGCACGCTCAACTTGACCGCTTCCGCGGTGCAGTCGGGCAGACCGGATCCGGCGGGCAGCGCGTCCCCCGCGCCGACACCGGCGGACGGACCGCTCTGCGCGCCCCCACCGGCCGTACCGCCGAAGCCGCCCGATCCGGCGGCGCCCCCGGAGCCCGCGCCGGTGCCCGAGCCGTCACCGGACCCGGACCCGTCGCCGGAGCCGCCGGAATCCCCGGACCCCGACTCGTCGCGCCCGCCCGGCGCTTGGCTTATCGCCGGCCCGGAACCCGAGGGGCCGGGGGTGATGGAGGGCGCGGGGTTCTTGCCGTTCGCGCCGTCCTGCCGGTCGCCGTCGTCTCCGCCGCCGGCGGTGACGATCCAGGTGATCAACAGCACCAACAAGGCGATCACGGACAGCAGAACAGCCCTCCGGCGCCAGTAGATGGTGGAGGGAAGCGGCCCGACAGGATTGCGCAGAGATCCCACGCGAAAACTGTACGAGAGATCGGCGGCTTGCCCGTTCACACCCGCCGTCCTGACCACAAGTTTTCCGGATCATCATTCCGCTTGCCGCCCCTCCACCCCTGTCTTTCGTCAGGTACGGCACCTGACGATCGCGGAATGTGACCGAATCGGCGGTACGCCTACCGTCCGTGAACATGGATTTCGTCGACACCGACCTGTACCGCGCCGTCACCGGCTTCGCCCACGGCACTCCCCCCTGGGTCCGGCACTCGGCGGAGATCGGAACGGAGGCCGGACTGCTGGTGTTCGCCGCGCTGTTCGTCGCCGTGTGGTGGCGGGCGCGGCGCGCCGGGACCCGCGCGTTGGCGCTCGCGGTGCTCGCACCCGTGGCCACGGCCGTGGCGTACGTGTGCAGCGAACTGCTCAAGTCGGCCGTCACGGAGGAGCGTCCGTGCCGGGCGGTCGCCGGGGCCGCCCCGTCCCTCGTGGCCTGTCCGCCGCACGGTGACTGGTCCTTCCCCAGCAATCACGCCACGATCGCGGGCGGCGCCGCCCTCGCGCTCGCCCTGGCCCGCCGTCTGATCGTCTGGCTGACGGTTCCGCTCGCCCTGCTCACGGCCTTCTCCCGCGTCTTCGTCGGCGTGCACTACCCGCACGACGTGGTCGCCGGGCTCCTGCTCGGCGCGGTCGTCGCCGTCCTGGCCGTCCGCCTGGGCACCCGCCCGACGACGGGGCTGGCCGGGTCGATGCGCGCCTCCTCGGCGCCGGCCCTGCGGTGGCTGGCCGGTCCCGGCCCGGCGCGCGTCCCGTCGCACGGCACGCCGCGCCGGCCGGCCCGGCACCGCTGAGCCGCACGCGCGGGTCCCCGGTCAGGGTCCGACCAGCCCGGCCTCGTACGCCACGATCGCCGCCTGCACCCGGTTGCGTACCTCCAGCCGGTCCAGGACCGAGCTGACGTACGCCTTCACCGTGCCCTCGACGAGGTGCAGGCGGGCGGCGATCTCCGGGTTGGACAGGCCGGCGCCGACCAGGCCGAGCACCTCGCGCTCGCGCGGGCTGAGCCGGGCCACGCGCGCGCGTGCCCGTGCCTCGCGGGCGAGCCGGCCGCCGCCCTCCCCTCCCAGGTCCTCGACGACGTACCGGGCCACCTTCGGGGACAGGAAGGCGGCACCGCCGGCCACCGCCCGCACGCCCGCGATCAGTTCGTAGGGGTCCCCGGACTTCAGCAGGAACCCGGTGGCGCCGCCGGAGAGCGCGCGGGCCACGTAGGAGCGCTCGGAGAAGGTGGTCAGCACGGCGACCGCCGTGCCGGGGACGGTCCGGACGATCTCCTCCCCCGCCGCCAGGCCGTCCAGGCGCGGCATGCGGATGTCGAGCAGGGCCACGTCCGGACGGTGGGCGCGGGCCAGGTCGACCGCCTCGCGGCCGTCACCGGCCTCCGCGACCACCTCGCTCTCGCCGCCGCTCGCCAGGATGGCCCGCACCCCGGCCCGCACCATCGCCTCGTCGTCGGCCAGCAGGACACGGATCACCGTGACATCCCCCCGGGTTCCTCGCGCCCTTCGCCGGACGGACCCGAACGCGGGATCACGTCCTTGGCGACCAGGCGCCCCTTGTCGTCGAAACAGAGCCTGAAGTGGTCGACGGAGACCAGCAGTTCACCGCTCGACCGGTAGTAGCAGCAGGTGGCGCCCGCCGGCGGCGCGGGCGCGCGGTCGGTGGGCGGGTCGCGCACCTCCCGCTCCGGCAGCACGCGCGCCGCCTCGCCGGCCGGCGTGCCCGGGCGCAGCCCGGCGTACGCGCTCGGCTCCAGCACCGAGCGGGTCTCGGTGTAGGCGTACCAGCCGAAGGCCGCGCCCACCAGGACGGCGCCCGCGCCGGTCGCGGCCCCCAGGCCGAGGGCGACACGGCGGCGGGCACGGGCCAGGGGGGATTCCGCGGGACGGGTCCCCCGTGGCACGGGAAGGGCCTGCCGCGCGGGCACCCGGGCGCGGACCCGGAAGCCCTCGCCGTGCGGACCCGCCTCGAACTCGCCGCCGACCGCGGTGACGGCGGCCCGCAGGCCGAGCAGGCCCGAGCCGCCCGAGGAGCGGGAACCCCCCTCGGTGGCACGTCCGTTGGTGACGGTCGCGACCGCGTCGGGGCCGTGCCGGGTGATCGCGACGGTGACGGAGGCGCCCGGCGCGTGCCGGGCAGCGTTGGTCAGCGCTTCGCGCACCACCCGGTGCAGCAGCCGCTCGGCGACCCCTCCCGGCGGCGGGGCCGCGTGGCCGCCGGGCGGCTCCCAGCGCACGGCGAGCCCCGATTCGGCGGCGCGGGCGACGAGTTGTTCCACGGTCTCGCCCGCCGGGGTCAGTGGAACGGGCTCGTCGTCCTCCCGCAGGACGCCGATGATGCGGTGCAACCGGTCCGTGGCGTCGGCGGCGGCGGACCGCAGGTCGGCCGCGGCGGCCCGGTGCTCGTCGGCGAGGCCGGGGGCGACCTGGAGCGCGCCGGCCCGCAGGGCGATCAGGCTCAGCTCGTGCCCGAGGGAGTCGTGCATGTCCTGGGCGATGCGGGCCCGCTCCCGCAGCCGGGCCCGTTCCTCGGCGTGCCGCTGCTCGTCCTCCAGGCGGGCCGCGCGCAGCCAGCCCGCCTCGGCCAGTTCGCGGCTCTGCCGCCAGTAGCGTCCGCCGAGCCAGGGGAAGACGCAGCCGAACAGCAGCGTGCCGGTCATGACCAGGAACTCGGGGGCCGGGTCGACGCCGGTGAGCGCGATCCTCGCGGTGCCGGCGCCGGCGACCGAGGCGAAGCACACCGCCGCGGCGCGCGCTCCGGCCGCCCGCAGGCCGAGCAGCAGGGCGAAGGTGCCGAGGGCCGGGCCGTAGGAGACGGTGAAGAGGGCGGGGGCGTCGGCCAGGCTCAGGGCCGCGGTCAGCGCGAACGCCGTGAGCGGCCGGTGCCGGGACACGCCGACGGCCGCGGCGAGGACCGCCAGCCCCGCCGCCGACCACCAGGCGGCGCGTGGCTCGTTCAGCCCGAGCCGGTCGGCGGTGAGCGCCGGGAGGGCGAGGACCGCCCAGAGCAGGCAGGCCGGACCGGCGCGGCGGCGTTCGGGAGGGCGTCGCATCCCCCCGACGCTACAAGCGCGGGGCCCCGCGGCGCCCCTGCCGATCGTCGGGGGCCACGCCCTCCCAGGGTGGCGGTGCGCCCGCGGGGGCCTCCTCCCGTGGCAGGATCGACAGGTCATGACTGCGCCCACGAAGCCCCCGCACCGCGGTCCGGCCGCCCGGCCCGCCGCCGACCCCGCTCCCGCCGACCCCGCCGCCGCACCCGGCGCGCCCGCCGCCGCCCCGGACGCTCCCGGCGCACGCCCCGCGGATCCCGCGGCGGAGCGCGCCCTCGGGGAGTCGCTGCACGCTCCCGTCATCGACTGGTTCGACGAGCACGCCCGCGACCTGCCGTGGCGGCGCCCCGAGGCCGGTGCGTGGGGTGTGATGGTGAGCGAGTTCATGCTCCAGCAGACGCCGGTGAACCGTGTCCTGCCGGTCTACGAGCAGTGGATGGCCCGCTGGCCGCGTCCGGCCGACCTCGCCCGCGAGGCCCCCGGCGAGGCCGTGCGCGCCTGGGGCCGGCTCGGCTACCCGCGCCGCGCGCTGCGGCTGCACGGCGCCGCCGTCGCCATAACGGAACGGCACGGCGGCGACGTACCGGCCGACCACGCCCAGCTCCTGGCCCTGCCCGGCATCGGCGAGTACACGGCCGCGGCGGTCGCCTCCTTCGCCTACGGCCGGCGGCATCCGGTGCTGGACACCAACGTCCGCCGGGTCTTCGCCCGGGCGGTGACCGGTGTGCAGTACCCGCCGAACGCGACCACCGCCGCCGAGCGCAGGCTGGCCCGCGCGCTGCTGCCGCAGGACGAGGGGACCGCGGCCCGCTGGGCCGCCGCCTCGATGGAACTGGGCGCGCTGGTGTGCACCGCGCGGAACGAGGCGTGCCACCGCTGCCCGATCGCCGCGCAGTGCGCCTGGCGCCTGGCGGGCAAGCCGGCGCACGACGGCCCGCCGCGCCGCGGCCAGACGTACGCGGGCACGGACCGCCAGGTGCGCGGCCGGCTGCTCGCCGTGCTGCGGGAGGCCCCCGGGCCGGTGGCGCAGGCGGTGCTGGACCGGGTGTGGCACGAGCCCGTCCAGCGCGCCCGGGCCCTGGACGGCCTGGTCGCCGACGGTCTGGTGGAGCCGCTGCCGGGCGGGCGGTACCGGCTGCCGCTGACCTGACGGCGGTGGCGCCCGGCCGCCCCCGTGCCGGTGACCGGCCGTCCGTGCGACGGCATCCCTCCCCCGCGGCGCCCGCGCACCCGCCTTGGCCGTTACATCCCGTTCTTCCGGTTCCTCCTTCCGTTACACAACCGACGGACAGCCGACGGACAGCCGCAGCCCGTCTCGGACAGTGCCGTGACAACGCTTCCCTACCTTCGTTCCGTGGCGTCCGGCACAGGACGGCACGGACCACAGGGCAGTGCACGGGCAGTGCAGCGGCGGCGGGAGCCTCCGCACCACGGGGATCGGGGAAGGGACTCACCATGGCGCAGGGCGAGGTGCTCGGATTCGAGGAGTACGTACGCAGCCGGCAGGACGCGCTGCTGCGCAGCGCGCGCCGTCTGGTCCCGGACCCCGTCGACGCCCAGGACCTGCTCCAGACCGCGCTGGCGCGGACGTACGGCCGCTGGGACGGCATCGCCGACAAGCGGCTGGCCGACGCCTACCTGCGCCGGGTGATGATCAACACCCGGACCGAGTGGTGGCGGGCCCGGAAGCTGGAGGAGGTGCCCACCGAGCAGCTCCCGGACGCCTGCGTGGACGACGCCACCGAGCAGCACGCCGACCGCGCCCTGCTGATGGACGTGCTGAAGGTGCTCGCCCCGAAGCAGCGCAGTGTCGTGGTGCTGCGACACTGGGAGCAGATGTCCACGGAGGAGACGGCCGCCGCCCTCGGCATGTCGGCCGGAACGGTCAAGAGCACGCTGCACCGGGCGCTCGCCCGGCTCCGCGAGGAGCTGGAGGCCCGCGCTCTGGACGCACGCGCGCTGGAGCGTGAGGAGCGGGAGCGGTGCGCGGCCTGACCGGCACGGGGCCCACCCCGGGCCGGGGAATGTTCCGGGCGTTGGGTGCGGCGGTGGCCGTGCCGGCCGCTCTCGTCCTTTCGCTGTCCGCCTGCGCGGCGGGCGGTACCGGTGCCCGCGACGAGGGGCCCGCCCACGGCGACCCGGTGGCCGGTACCGCCGCGGCGCCCCCGGCCGTGCCCTCGGCGACCGCCTCGCGCACACCCGGCCGGGCCGGCGCCGTACGGCTGGTCAAGGCCGACCCGCGGGTCTCCGCGGAGGTCAAGCGCGAGCTGAAGCCGTGCGTCGCCGACGAGTACCCCGTCGACGTCTCCTACGGGAACCTGACCGGGGGGCCCGCCGAGGACATCGTCGTCAACGTGCTGACCTGCGGTGACGCGGTGGGCGTCGGCAGTTACGTGTACCGCCGGGAGGACGGCCGGTACCAGAATGTGTTCCAGGCCGAGGAGCCGCCGGTCTACGCGGAGATCGACCGCGGCGACCTGGTGGTGACGAAGCAGGTGTACGAGAAGGGCGACCCGGTGTCGAGTCCGTCCGGGGAGAACGTGGTGACGTACCGCTGGTCCTCGGGCCGGTTCGCCGAGAAGTACCGCACGCACAACGACTACAGCAACGCCGTCGGGCCGGACGTGTCGCCCGCGCCCACCGGCTGAGCCGCGGGCCGCGGTCGCCGGCGCCGCGCGCACCGGTCCGGCCCCCCGCGGCCGGCGAACAGGCGGACGCGGGACGCGCCGGACGCGCCCGCCCGGTGGCGGCCGTGCCGCCGGGACCGCACGGGACCGAAAGCAGAGGACTGAGAGCACCGGGATGGCAGACCAGACCCACGTCCTGTTCGTCGAGGACGACGACGTCATCCGCGAGGCCACCCAGCTCGCCCTGGAGCGGGTCGGCTTCGCGGTCACCTCGGTGCCCGACGGCCTGTCGGGCCTGGAGGCGTTCCGGGCCGACCGCCCGGACATCGCCCTGCTGGACGTCATGGTGCCCGGCCTGGACGGCGTCAGCCTGTGCCGCCGCATCCGCGACGAGTCCACCGTGCCGGTGATCATGCTGTCGGCCCGGGCGGACTCCATCGACGTGGTGCTCGGGCTGGAGGCGGGCGCCGACGACTACGTGACCAAGCCGTTCGACGGGGCCGTGCTGGTGGCCCGGATCCGCGCGGTGCTGCGCCGCTTCGGCCACGCGGGCGGCGGGGACCGGGCGGAGGCCGAAGGCGAGGACGGCGGCGTCCTTACCTTCGGCGACCTCCGGGTCGACACCGAGGGCATGGAGGTGCGCCGGGGCGGGCGGCCGGTGGCGCTCACCCCCACCGAGATGCGGCTGCTGCTGGAGTTCTCCTCCGCGCCGGGCACGGTGCTCTCCCGGGACAGGCTGCTGGAACGGGTGTGGGAGTACGGCTGGGGCGGTGACACCCGGGTGGTGGACGTCCACGTGCAGCGGCTGCGGGCGAAGATCGGCCAGGACCGGATCGAGACGGTCCGCGGCTTCGGCTACAAGCTGAAGGCCTGAGCGGCGGCATGCGTGGATCGGATCGGTGCCCCGTCACCTCGCGCCTGGCGCGCGCGGGCATCCTCGCGGGCATCCGCGCGGAGGGCCGCACGGGCATCCGCACGGGTCTGAAGTGGAAGCTCAGCGCCGCCATCGCGCTGGTGGGCGCGCTGGTCGCGGTCGCGCTGAGCCTGGTCGTGCACAACGCGGCCCGGGTGTCGATGCTGGACAACGCCCGGGACCTCGCCGACGAGCGCATCCTGATCGCCCAGCGCAACTACGACCTGTCCGGGCGGGTGAACTTCCCCGACGCCCGGATCGACGACCCCGGGCTGCCGGCGGAGCTGCGCCGGAAGGTCGCCCAGGGGCGGCGTGTGACGTACGTTGCCGACCGGCCGGACGGCGTGACGGACATATGGGCCGCCGTGCCGCTCAAGGACGGGCACGTGATGTCCCTGCACTCCGGGTTCACCGACCGCAGCTCCGACATCCTCAAGGACCTCGACCGGGCCCTGGTGATCGGCTCCATCGCGGTCGTCCTGGGCGGCAGCGCGCTCGGCGTGCTCATCGGCGGGCATCTGTCGTGCCGGCTGCGCAAGGCGGCCGCCGCGGCGAACCGGGTCGCCAAGGGCGAGACCGGGGTGCGGGTGCGGGACGCCCTGGGCGGGGTGGTGCGGGACGAGACAGACGACCTGGCCAGCGCCGTGGACGCGATGGCGGACGCGCTGCGGCAGCGGCTGGAGGCCGAGCGCCGGGTGACCGCCGACATCGCGCACGAGCTGCGCACCCCGGTGACCGGGCTGCTGACGGCGGCCGAGCTGCTGCCGCCGGGCCGTCCGACGGAGCTGGTGCTGGACCGGGCCAAGGCGATGCGCACCCTCGTCGAGGACGTCCTGGAGGTCGCCCGCCTCGACGGCGCCTCGGAGCGGGCGGAGCTGCAGGACATCATGCTGGGCGAGTTCGTCGGGCGCCGGGTGGCGGCCAAGGACCCGGACGTCGAGGTCCGGGTGGTGCACGAGTCGGAGGTCACCACCGACCCGCGCCGTCTGGAGCGGGTGCTGTTCAACCTGCTCGCCAACGCCGCCCGGCACGGCCGGCCGCCCGTCGAGGTCACCGTCGAGGGCCGGGTCGTCCGGGTCCGCGACCACGGCCCCGGCTTCCCCGAGGACCTGCTCGCCGAGGGGCCGAGCCGCTTCCGCACCGGCAGCAGGGACCGGGCCGGCCGCGGGCACGGGCTGGGCCTGACCATCGCGGCCGGGCAGGCCCGGGTGCTGGGCGCCCGGCTCACCTTCCGCAACGTACGGCCCGCCGGGGCCCCCGAGCACGTGCCGGCCGAGGGCGCGGTCGCCGTGCTGTGGCTGCCGGAACACGCGCCGACGAACACCGGCAGCTACCCGGTGCTGCCGCTGCCGGGGCAGTGAGGCCGGAAAGGCGCGGCGCGGGGACGGCGGCGCGACCCCGGGGCCGCCGCGGGGGCGGTCGGCGGGGTCGCGTCCGGTGCGATCGGCCGGGGGCGCCGGGGCGCCCGGGGATCGTGCGGGGGCCGTCGCCTCAGACGGTCGTGCCCTTGGAGCGCAGGAAGGCGACGGGGTCGACGGCCGAACCGTAGTTCGGGGTCGTACGGATCTCGAAGTGCAGGTGCGGGCCGCTGGAGTTGCCGGTGTTGCCGGAGCGGGCGATGTGCTGGCCGGTGGCGACGACCTGGCCGACCTTCACGTCGATCCGCGACAGGTGGGCGTACTGGGAGTACGTGCCGTTGCCGTGCTTGATGACGATGGCGTTGCCGTACGCGGGGCCGTCGCCGGCGCCGTTGGGGCCGGCCTTGACGACGGTGCCGCCGTGCGTGGCCATGACGTCGGTGCCGATCGGCACGGCGAAGTCCTGGCCGCTGTGCTTGTGCGCCCACATGCCGCCGGCCTGGTTGAAGCTCGCGGACAGCTGGTAGTTCTTCACCGGGTCGACCCAGGAGGCGGCCTTCTTCTGGACGGCGGCCTTCCGCGTGGCGGCCGACTTCTTCGCGTTCGCGGCGGCCTTCGCGACCTGTGCGGCCTTCGCGGACTCGGCGGCCTTCGCGGCCTTGGCCTGCGCGGCGGCCTGCGCCTCGACGGCGCTCGCCACGCTGGACGTCGCCGTGGTGTCGGCGGCGGCCGCGACCCCGGCCCCCAGCACGACCGAGGCGCCCAGGCCTGCGGCCAGCACGGCCGCGCGGGTGCGGATACCGGACGTACGGGAAGAACGGGACGTGAAACGCGGGGACATTCGAACCTCGTGGAGACGGGAGCAAGGGAAGGCCACCCGGCGTACGACGTCCGCCGAATGGGCCCAGACCTTGGTAACCCGTCGGGGCGTTCCGCCACAAAGGTGTGATCTACGACGGTATCTAGTACTTCATCTCAAAAGTCATCCAGATCCACCAGATCCCGCATTCAGGACAAAGTGGCTCATAGCCCTGGTTTTCGCGTGCTTTTTCGTGGGCTGTAGCCCGTTCTCGCAGTTCTCGCCCCTGCACTATTCCGCCTAGTAAGTGACGCACGTCCTGTGCGGCACATCACCGCGCGGCCCGATCCGGACGTACCGGAATGTGGCGGGGGCTACGCCCGCTCCGCGTACGGTTCCGGCGACTTACCGTCTGGTAACCCTGCGGCCCCCCTCTCGCCACCCTCGCCATCGAGCATGCACTCGACAAACAGCAGCGCGTTCGGACGTGAGAGGACCCTCATGAGAAGACATCACCGCTCCCGGCTGCGCCGGGCGTCCGTGACCGTGGCCTCCGCCGCCACCCTGGTCGCCCTCGCGGGCCCCGCCCACGCGGCACCCGCCGCCCCCACCACCACGGCGGCCACCGCTTCCGCGTCCGCCGCGGCGGCCGCCGTCGACTACGCCACCTGGCAGAAGGACTGCCGGGCCGTGATGGACCAGGCCCTCCCCTACCTGAAGGAGCGGATCGCGCGCGCCGTCCCGGGCGAGAGGCAGGCGATCGTCCTGGACGTCGACAACACCTCCCTGGAGACCGACTTCGGCTTCAGCTACCCGCAGCCGGCCAACCGCCCCGTCCTGGAGGCGGCCCGGTACGCCCAGGAGCACGGCGTCGACCTGTTCTTCGTCACCGCCCGCCCGGGCATCATCGCCGCGCCGACCGAGTACAACCTCGAACACGTCGGCTACGAGGTCTCCGGCCTGCACGTCCGCGGCTTCCTCGACCTCTTCCAGAACGTCGCCGCCTACAAGACCGCCCAGCGCGCCGCCATCGAGGCGCAGGGCTACACGATCATCGCCAACATCGGCAACAGCGCCACCGACCTCTCGGGCGGCCACGCCGAGAAGACGTTCAAACTGCCGGACTACGACGGGCAGTTGTCCTGAGGCTCGATAAACTCCCCGGGTCGATCGACCACGGGGGTGGGGCATGGAACCGACGGTGCTCGGCGGAAGGCTGGCGTCCGCGCTGATCGGCCCCTTGGTGAGAAAGCTGTTCGTGACGGACGGCCCCGGCGCCGGACTGGTCGACCGGCCGGTCCGGCTGACGGACCTGGTGTCCTTCCGGGGCGAGAAGCGCACCCTCGGCGAGAAGGAGGTGCGCAGGCTCGCGGGGCGGCTGGTCGGGGAGTCGCTCGGCTCCCCCGGCGAGCCGCCCTTCCCGCACGACGAGGGGACCGCCGTCGCCGAGGCCCTCACCGCGCGGCTGCTCGCCCTCGGCGACCTGGACATGGACGACGTGCAGGCCGTCCGGCTCGGCCACCGCGCCCTGGCCGACCGGCTGCGCCGCCAAGCGCCCGGGGCGGGGGACGGCCTGTCCGCCGACGCCCGCCACTTCCTCGACTCCGCGACGGAGTGGGCCTGCCTGCACGTCCTGGAGTTCTTCACCCGCCGCTCGTCCTTCGTGGCCCGGACGCTGGTGGAGCAGGCCCGGGGCCAGGCGGAGCTGATCGCGAAGGTCGACGAGCTGATCACCCGCGTCCCCCGCCCGGACGCCCGCGACACCGCCTTCGAGCGCCGGTACCTGCCCTACGTCGCCGAACGCCACGACCACCTCACCCTCTACGGCGTCGACCTGCGGGACGCCCCGGACCGGTGGCCGCTGGAGGTCGCCTACCTGACCCTGGAGGCCGTCGCCGATCCCGCCCCCGGCCCCGGTTCCGTCCCCGGCGAGGACCCGCGGGCCCGCGCCGCGCGCATGCCCGCCGACGAGGCGCTGGAGCGGGAGCCCAGGGTGCTGCTGCGCGGCGACGCGGGCTCCGGCAAGACGACCCTGGCCCAGTGGCTCGCGGTGAGCGCGGCGCGCGAGGGCACCCGCGTCCCCTTCCTCCTGCCCCTGCGCACCCTGGTCCGCACCGGCCCGCTGCCCGCCCCGGCCGCGTTCCTGAGCGCCGTCGGCTGCCCGCTGACGCCGCCCGACGGCTGGGCGGAACGCGTCCTGACCGCGGGCCGGGGGCTGGTCCTGGTCGACGGCCTGGACGAGATCCCGGAAGCCGACCGCCGGGCGACCCGGGACTGGCTGCGCGGCCTTCTCGGCGCCTTCCCCGGCAACCGCTGGCTGCTGACCACCCGCCCCACCGCCGTACGCGCCGACTGGCTGGCACGGGAGGGCTTCCTGGAACTCTCCCTCGCGCCGATGGGCCGGGCGCAGGTCGCCACCTTCGTCCACCGCTGGCACCGGGCGGCCGGCGCACCGGAGTTCGAACAACCCCTGCTGGACTCCCTGCGCACCAAACGGGACTTGGCCCGCCTCGCCACCAACCCGCTGATGTGCGGCCTGGTCTGCGCCCTGCACCGCGAGCGCCGCGGCTACCTGCCCACCGGGCGCAAGGAGCTGTACGAGGCGGCCCTGGCCATGCTCCTCGCCCGCCGGGACCGGGAACGGGGCATGGGCGCGGTGGACGGCCCGGAGCTGGGCGAGGAGGGCCGGCTCGAACTGCTGCAGCGCATCGCCTACGCCCTGGTCCTCAGCGGCCGGCAGGAGATGGCGCTGGAGACGGCCGAGGGCATCGTGGACCGGGCCCTGCCCGCCCTCGGACCGGTTCCCGGGCAGGGCGACGCCGCCGCGGTGCTGCGGGCCCTGCTGCTGCGCAGCGGCGTACTGCGCCGCCCGGCCGAGGGCGTCCTGGACTTCGTCCACCGCACCTTCCAGGACTACCTGGCGGCCCGGTACGCGGTGGAGGAGGGCCACCTCGGTGTCCTCGCCGGCCGTGCCGGGGACACCGGGTGGGAGGACGTCGTCCGCATGGCCGTGGCCCACGCCCGGCCCCGCGAACGCGTCCTCGTGCTCAGGGAGCTGCTGGGCAAGGGCGATCCCCGGCTCACGCTGCTGGCCCTGGCCTGCCTGGAGCACGCCGCGGCGCTGGACCCGGCGGTACGGGCGGAGGTGGAGCAGCGGGCCGCCGAGCTGATCCCGCCCCGTACGACCGAGGCCGCGCGGGAGCTGGCGGCGGCGGGGCCGCTGGTGCTGGAACTGCTGCCGGGGCCGGAGGGTCTGTCGGACGAGGAGGCACGGGGCGTCACGGTCACCGCCTCCCTCCTGGGCCGGGAGGAACCCGAAGGGGCACTCGCCGTCCTGCGCCGCTTCCGGAACCACCCCGACCTCGGCGTACGGCGGCAGCTCGTGGGCACCTGGCACCGCTTCGACGCCGAGGAGTACGCGGCCGAGGTCCTGGACCACCTGGACCGGACCGACCTCTTCCTCGAGTGCGCCTCGCCCGAGCAGTTCTCGGCGCTCGCCGGAATGCGCCCTTGGAGCAGACTGAGCGTCAAGGGGCGCTACTCCGCCGAGGACATCGCGGCCCGGGTGCCCGAGCCCTCGGCGGTGACCGAGCTGACCCTCGCCGACAACCCGCTGCTGACGGACCTGGCCGCCCTGCGCCGCTTCACCTCGCTGACGCGGCTGTCGTACTACCGGTGCCCGAACGCACGCGGCTTGGACCGGCTGGCGGAGCTCCCCCTGACCGAGCTCGTCCTCGGCCCCGGCACCGACCCGTCGGGACTCCGGTCCCTCACGTCCCTGACCGGGCTCTCCCTGTTCACGGAGCTGCCCGGCGCCGCTCTCACCGAGTCACTGCCCACCGACGCCCCGCTGGGGTTTCTCCGCCTGGACAGCACGGGCTCGACCGGGCTGCGCGGGCTGAGCCACTGGAAGACCCTGCACACGCTCGGCCTCGGCGCGCTGACCGCGGAGCTGACCGAGGACGACTGGCGGGAGGTCGCCGCCCTGCCCGCGCTCACCGGCCTCTGTCTGCACGCGGCGCTCCTCCGGGAGACGCCGGCCTCCATCGGCCGCATGCCCGAGCTGCCGGGCGTCGAGATGCTGGCGGTGGACCGCATGGAGGGCACCGAACATCTCGCGGCGCTCGCGTCCCGGCTGCCGGGCGTGCGCCGCGTGACCCTGCTCGAACGCCCCGGCCACTCCTTCCCCCTGTCCGAGTTCCGTTCGCTCTTCCCGGGCGCCGAAGTGATCGGCCATGCGGACCCGCGCGCACGGTGACACGGCGTGCGAAAGGGGGCTGCCCCGGGACCGGAGTCCCGGGGCAGCCCCCTTTCCCGACGTACCCCGGAGGGTTACGCGTCCTTGCTCAGGTTCGGCCCGCCACCGGCCGCCTGCTCGACCGGCGGGACGTCGGGCAGCGCCGACTTCTCCTCACCCCGGAAGGTGAAGGTCTTCGACTCGCCCTCGCCCTCGGTGTCCACGACCACGATGTGACCGGGGCGCAGCTCGCCGAAGAGGATCTTCTCCGAGAGCGTGTCCTCGATCTCGCGCTGGATGGTCCGGCGCAGCGGCCGGGCGCCCAGCACGGGGTCGTAACCCTTCTTGGACAGCAGCTCCTTGGCGGACTGGGAGAGCTCGATGCCCATGTCCCGGTCCTTCAGGCGCTCGTCCACCTTGCCGACCATCAGGTCGACGATCCGCAGGATGTCGTCCTGGGTCAGCTGCGGGAAGACGACCACGTCGTCGACGCGGTTGAGGAACTCGGGCCGGAAGTGCTGCTTCAGCTCGTCCGAGACCTTGTTCTTCATGCGCTCGTAGTTGGTCTTCGTGTCGCCCTGGGCGGCGAAGCCCAGGTTGAAGCCCTTGGAGATGTCCCGGGTGCCGAGGTTGGTCGTCATGATGATGACCGTGTTCTTGAAGTCCACGACCCGGCCCTGGGAGTCGGTCAGGCGACCGTCCTCCAGGATCTGCAGCAGCGAGTTGAAGATGTCCGGGTGGGCCTTCTCGACCTCGTCGAAGAGGACGACGGAGAACGGCTTGCGGCGGACCTTCTCGGTCAGCTGGCCGCCCTCTTCGTAGCCCACGTAACCGGGGGGCGAACCGAAGAGCCGCGACACCGTGTGCTTCTCGCTGAACTCCGACATGTCGAGGGAGATCAGCGCGTCCTCGTCGCCGAAGAGGAACTCGGCGAGCGCCTTGGACAGCTCGGTCTTACCGACACCGGACGGGCCGGCGAAGATGAACGAACCACCCGGGCGCTTGGGGTCCTTCAGACCGGCACGCGTACGGCGGATCGCCTTCGACAGCGCCTTGACGGCGTCGTTCTGGCCGATGACCCGCTTGTGCAGTTCCTCCTCCATGCGGAGCAGGCGGCTGGACTCCTCCTCGGTCAGCTTGAAGACCGGGATGCCGGTGGCCGTGGCGAGGACCTCGGCGATCAGGTCGCCGTCGACCTCGGCGACGACGTCCATGTCGCCGGCCTTCCACTCCTTCTCCCGCTTGGCCTTGGCGGCCAGGAGCTGCTTCTCCTTGTCGCGCAGGGAGGCGGCCTTCTCGAAGTCCTGCGAGTCGATCGCGGACTCCTTGTCCCGGCGGACGGCGGCGATCTTCTCGTCGAACTCGCGCAGGTCCGGCGGCGCGGTCATCCGGCGGATGCGCATCCGGGAACCGGCCTCGTCGATCAGGTCGATCGCCTTGTCCGGCAGGAAGCGGTCCGAGATGTACCGGTCGGCCAGGGTGGCGGCCTGGACCAGCGCCTCGTCGGTGATGGAGACGCGGTGGTGCGCCTCGTACCGGTCGCGCAGGCCCTTGAGGATCTCGATCGTGTGCGGCAGGGACGGCTCCGCGACCTGGATGGGCTGGAAGCGGCGCTCCAGGGCCGCGTCCTTCTCCAGGTGCTTGCGGTACTCGTCCAGCGTGGTCGCGCCGATGGTCTGCAGCTCGCCGCGGGCCAGCATCGGCTTCAGGATCGAGGCGGCGTCGATGGCGCCCTCGGCGGCACCCGCACCGACCAGCGTGTGCAGCTCGTCGATGAACAGGATGATGTCGCCGCGGGTGCGGATCTCCTTGAGCACCTTCTTCAGGCGCTCCTCGAAGTCACCGCGGTAGCGGGAGCCGGCGACCAGCGCGCCGAGGTCCAGGGTGTAGAGGTGCTTGTCCTTGAGGGTCTCGGGCACCTCGCCCTTGACGATGGCCTGGGCGAGGCCCTCGACGACGGCGGTCTTGCCGACGCCGGGCTCACCGATCAGGACCGGGTTGTTCTTGGTACGGCGGGACAGCACCTGCATGACCCGCTCGATCTCCTTCTCGCGCCCGATGACCGGGTCGAGCTTGGACTCACGGGCGGCCTGGGTGAGGTTGCGGCCGAACTGGTCGAGGACCAGGGACGTGGAGGGGGTTCCCTCGGCAGGACCGCCGGCGGTGGCGGTCTCCTTGCCCTGGTAACCGGAGAGCAGCTGGATCACCTGCTGCCGCACGCGGTTGAGGTCTGCGCCCAGCTTGACCAGGACCTGGGCGGCGACGCCCTCGCCCTCGCGGATCAGGCCGAGCAGGATGTGCTCCGTGCCGATGTAGTTGTGGCCCAGCTGAAGCGCCTCGCGGAGCGAGAGCTCCAGCACCTTCTTGGCACGGGGGGTGAAGGGGATGTGGCCGGACGGCGCCTGCTGTCCCTGGCCGATGATCTCCTCCACCTGCTGGCGGACCGCCTCGAGCGAGATCCCGAGGCTCTCAAGGGCCTTGGCGGCGACACCCTCACCCTCGTGGATCAGGCCCAGGAGGATGTGCTCGGTGCCGATGTAGTTGTGGTTGAGCATCCGGGCTTCTTCCTGAGCCAGGACGACAACCCGCCGCGCGCGGTCGGTGAACCTCTCGAACATCGTTAATCGCTCCTCAGAGCGGTCAGGCAGTAAGGGGAACTTCCCCTCCCTGTCCTTCCGCAGCTTAGTCCCGCAAGCGGGGACCGCTCATTCCAACTGCCGACACCGTCGATGGCCTCCTGACCCCGAACGCCGACATCTGCTCCAACCCGATGGTGCGAGACGATGTTCCCGCAGGCCAGGCAGTTACCCCACTCGCCAGTACGCCGATGGCGAACGAGAGACGGCCCGTTCTGCGTGTCGCCCCCTCCCACTAGGGATGTCTTACCCGCAGCCACTGACACTCCATGCCGCGCACCCCGATTCCCTCCGCTACGGGCGAACAACCTTGCGCCTCCCCGCACCCCCGAGCGCCCCTTCTTTCGCAACGCTCCGCATTCGGCCGACCACCAAGCGTAACCCCGATGTGGCTCCGGGGTTGCACTGGACATGGTTGACGCCCGGCTCCCCTCGGCCCCGTCCGCTCCCCTTCCGCTTCCGTCCCCGCGCCGGCCGCACGACGAGGGCGAGTCGCGGCGGGAGGGAGCGGGTCCGCCCCGTTCCGCCCCGGTGCCCGGCCGAGCAGGGGGCGGTCCCGCGGGACCGGAGGACCGCGTGCGCGGGTGGTACGAGAACCGGCTGGGCTGGCCCACCGCCCCCGGGATCCCGCTGCGGCTCCGTGTCGGTGTGCGCTTCGACCTGCTGGACGTTCCGGCCGAGGCCGGGTACGCGGCGCTGAGGCGGCTCGGGCCGTCCTCCCCCGTGGCCGTCCAGGGCGACCGGATGCGGCTGCTCGTGGCCGCGGGCAGCGCGCAGGAGCTGCCGGGGCTGCTGGACTGGCTGGAGTGGGGCTCGCTGGCCCTGGACCTGGTGGCGATCGGCGCGGGCGGCCTCATGGACGCGCCGCCGCCGCCCGCCGGAACCGGTCCCGGGCGGGGCCGGCCGCCGCGCTCCCCGGGACGCGTGGATCACACGGACCGCGCGGGTCGGGCGGAGGGCGCGGACCGAGCCGATCACCTGGACCACTCGGGCCGTCGCGTTCCGCGGGGGGCCGCCGTGTGGCTGCGGCCCCCTGTGCCGGGGCGCGAGGGCGAGGCCCCGCTGCCGGCCCTGTCGGCCCTGGGGGGCGGTGGGGGCGCCCCCGATCTCGTACGGCTGGTCGCCACGGTGGCGACCCAGTGCCACCGGGTCGGGCTGCGGCGCGCGGGCACCCGGCCGCCGACCGGCGCTCCGGGCCTCTCGCCGGGACGGCGGCGGTAGGCCGCGGGACCCGGACCGTCCGCCGGTCGGGCGGTCAGCCGTTGGCCTTCTCGTACGCCTCGCGGATGGACGCGGGAACACGACCGCGGTCGTTGACCTCGTAACCGTTCTCCTTGGCCCACGCGCGGATCGCCGCGGTGTCCGGGCTGCCGCCGGAAGAGGAGCGCGCCTTTCCGCGCCCACCCGAAGCACGGCCTCCGGTACGGCGACCACCCTTCACGTAAGGCTCGAGAAGGCTACGGAGCTTGTCCGCATTGGCGGTGGTGAGGTCGATCTCGTACGTCTTGCCGTCCAGCGCGAACGTCACGGTCTCGTCCGCCTCGCCACCGTCGAGGTCGTCGACAAGAAGGACCTGAACCTTCTGTGCCACCGGATTTCCTTTCATCGATAACTTGGGAGCGGGGGTCCGCCGGCGTACGCCGTAACGCCGCCCCCTGTTATATGCAGTACTGCAGTACGTCGGAAAGCAAACCGCTTTTGCCGGAAAAACACAAACCCCTGCAGAGGACGGCAGCCCAGACCCGAGCGGAAAGATGCGCGTTTCGGACATAGGGAACTTGCCTGTTGATCACAGATGCAGAAGCATCCGGCTGTTGCCCAAGGTGTTCGGTTTCACTCGTTCGAGACCGAGGAACTCCGCGACGCCCTCGTCATAGGAACGCATCAGCTCCGCGTAGACATCGGTGTCGACGGGCGTCTCCCCGATCTCCACGAAGCCGTGCTTGCCGAAGAAGTCCACTTCGAAGGTCAGACAGAAAACGCGACGAACGCCGAGCCAGCGCGCGGTCTCCAGCAACTTCTCCAGCAACCGGTGGCCGACGCCGGCGCCCTTCAGGCCCGGCTTCACCGCGAGAGTCCTGACTTCCGCGAGGTCTTCCCACATCACGTGCAGGGCGCCGCAGCCGACGACCTCGGCGTTGTCGTCGCGTTCCGCGACCCAGAACTCCTGGATGTCCTCGTATAGCGTGACCGTGGCTTTGTCGAGCAGGATGCCGTTGCGCACGTAGGCGTCGAGCAACCGGCGCACGGCCGGGACATCGCTGGTACGGGCCCGCCGGACGGTGATGGCTTTTGCGGTGAGTTCAGGGCTCTCTGCGGACATGGGCGGACGCTATCGCCCGGCGCCGCCCGGTGCCGAGTCGGGGTTGTGTGCCGTGTTCCGCTCCGCCTCGCGTTGCGGGTCGCCTTCGGGGGTATGGCCGGAGCGGGGGACCGCATCGGGAGTGGAATCCGGGGTTTCGGCGTCCCGTTCGGGTTCGGGTTCCCGTTCGGCTCGGGGAGCGGGCGTCTGCGGGGCCGGTTCCCGGGTTTCCGGCCCCTGGACGATGCGGATGGCGTCTTCCAGCGCCTGCCGCTGTTCGTCGCTCATCATGCCGAAGAAGGCGACGAGAGCGGCGGCGGGGTTGTCGCTCTGCGACCACGCGTCGTTCATCAGCGCGGCGGCGTAGGCGGCGCGGGTGGAGACCGCCTCATATCGATAGGCCCGGCCTTCCGCCTCGCGGCGCACCCAGCCCTTCTGGTGGAGATTGTCCAGGACGGTCATCACCGTGGTGTACGCGATGGACCGTTCCCGTTGGAGATCTTCCAGGACTTCCCGAACGGTCACCGGGCGGTTCCACTTCCACACCCTCGTCATGACCGCGTCTTCGAGTTCTCCCAAGGGGCGAGGCACAGCTCAGACAATAGTGGGAGATCCCGGGTATGGCGTGCCGAACATGCACCCACGCCTCGGGCGCAGGTAAAAGGGACATATACCCCCGGGGCGCGGGCGGAGGCGGGGGAGCCTCAGGCGTCGGAGCTCGCGGAGGTCTGGCGGGTGCCCTCCGCGCGCGCGAGGGCGGCGTCGACGGCCGCGTCCTCCTTGGCCTTGTTGGCGCCGCCCTGGGTCTTCACGATCACCCGGATGACAGCGATGAAGAGCGCGGCCATGACGACCGGCGGCAGGAGCGCGGAGACGTAGTCCATGGGTCCAGGGTAGCCACGGGGCGGGGGGTCGCCGGGGCGGGGTGGCCGCGGGACGGGCCGTCGCCGGGGCGGGCGGGGCGCGGGTCAGCCTGCGGCGAGCCGGTGCGCGGCGCCGGCGGGGGGCGGGGCCGGCTTGCGGCGGGGGAAGACCTCGCCCGGGGTCGGGACGGGGCGCCGGCGGGTGTCGGGGTCCGGCTCGGGAGCGGCGGGGGCGGGCCGGGGGGCCGGCTTCTGCGCGGGCTCGCCCTCGGGTTTGGCGGTGGGGTCCGGTCCGGCGTGGCGGAGGCCGCCGGGGAGGGCCAGGAGGCGGGTCCGGGAGGCGGGGACCGTGGGGGCGGGGGCGGAGGTCTCGGAGGCGTTGGGAGCGGCGGGGGCGGGAATGGCGAGGCGGGAGGGCGAGGTCGCGGGGCGGGGGCGCGGGTCCTGTCCCGCCGGGCTCTGGCAGCGGGCCAGGAGGGCGGCCGCCGCGGGGTTGCCGCGCAGGGCGCGCAGGGCGGCGAGGTCGTCCGGAGTGGGGTGGTGCCCGGCACCCAGCGCCTCGTCCAGGAGCGTGAGGTAGCCGGCGGCGGTGCCGGGGAGGGCGGCACGGTACCGGGCGAGGTCGGCCACCAGGAAGGCCCGCAGCCGGGCGCTCTCCCGCGTCGCCTCGTCGAGCGACTCCGCGAGGCGGATGCAGTTCTGGACGTCCTCGGCCGAGATGGGGCTGGGGCGGAGGGCGAGGACGAGGGCGCGGCGGAGCACGCGCAGCTCCTCCACGCCGAACGCCATGCCGCCGCGGGATCCGTATGGCGTGGGCATGCGGCGACGATACGCGCTAATCAGACAAACCCGGCACAGGGTGGCGGGCGTGGCGCGGGGTTGCCACCCGGGCGGGGGTGCGGGGTCCCGCGGCGCCCGTGCGGGCCCAGCGGAGGGGGTGCGGGGTCCCGCGGCGCCCGTGCGGGTCCGGCGGAGGGGGCGCGGGCCACCCCGGCGGCCACCGTGACGCCGGGGTGGGAAGGAGGGGCCGGGCAGCGCGCCCCGGGCTACAGGCGGGAGACGTTCCGCTCGTACACCAGGCGCAGGCCGATCAGGGTCAGCCACGGCTCGTGCTCGTCGATGACCGAGGACTCGCCCAGGACCATGGGCGCCAGGCCGCCGGTGGCGATGACGGTGACGTCGTCGGGATCGTCGGCCAGCTCGCGGGCCATGCGGTTGACGACGCCGTCGACCTGGCCGGCGAAGCCGTAGACGATGCCGGCCTGCATGGCCTCGACCGTGTTCTTGCCGATCACGCTGCGCGGGCGGGCCACCTCGATCTTGCGGAGCTGGGCGCCCTTGACGCCGAGGGCGTCGACCGAGATCTCGATGCCGGGGGCGATGACCCCGCCGACGTACTCCCCGCGCGCGCTGACCGCGTCGAACGTCGTCGCCGTGCCGAAGTCGACGACGATCGCGGGGCCGCCGTAGAGGTCGACGGCCGCGACGGAGTTGATGATGCGGTCGGCGCCGACCTCCTTGGGGTTGTCGGTGAGGATGGGCACGCCCGTCTTGACGCCCGGCTCGACGAGGACGGCGGGGACGTCGCCGTAGTAGCGGCGGGTGACCTCGCGCAGCTCGTGCAGGACGGAGGGGACGGTCGCGCAGACGGCGATGCCGTCGATGCCGTCGCCCAGGCCGTCCCCGAGGAGGGGGTGCATGCCCATCAGGCCCTGGAGGAGGACCGCGAGCTCGTCGGCCGTGCGGCGCGCGTCCGTGGAGATGCGCCAGTGTTCGACGATCTCCTCGCCGTCGAAGAGGCCGAGGACGGTGTGGGTGTTTCCTACGTCGATCGTCAGCAGCATGGCCGTCTCCCCCTCCTACTCCGCCGCTCGCAGGTCCAGGCCGATGTCCAGCACGGGCGAGGAGTGGGTGAGGGCCCCCACGGCCAGGTAGTCGACGCCCGTGTCCGCGTACGCCTTGGCGTTGTCGAGGGTCAGGCGGCCCGAGGCCTCCAGCTCGGCGCGGCCGCCGACGATCGCCACGGCCTCCGCGCACTCGCCGGGCGTGAAGTTGTCCAGCAGGATCAGGTCGGCGCCGGCGTCCACGACCTCGCGGAGCTGGTGCAGGGTGTCGACCTCGACCTCGACGGGGACGTCGGGGAAGCGTTCGCGCACCGCCCGGAAGGCCTGGGCGACGCCGCCCGCGGCGACCACGTGGTTGTCCTTGACCAGGGCGGCGTCGGAGAGGGACATGCGGTGGTTGACGCCACCGCCGCAGCGGACCGCGTACTTCTCCAGCGCGCGCAGGCCGGGGGTGGTCTTGCGGGTGTCGCGGACCTTCGTGCCGGTGCCCTCCAGGACGTCCGCCCACGCGCGCGTGGCGGTCGCGATGCCCGACAGGCGGCACAGGATGTTCAGCGCGCTGCGCTCGGCGGTGAGCAGGTCGCGGGTGCGGGTGGTGACGGAGAGCAGCTTCCGGCCCGGTTCGACGCGGTCGCCGTCCTCGACGTGGCGCTCGACCTCGAACTCGTCCGTGCAGACGACGGACAGGACGGCCTCGGCGACCCTGAGGCCCGCGACGACGCCGGCCTCGCGGGCGGTGAAGTCGGCGGTGGCCACGGCGTCCTCGGGGATGGTCGCGACCGTCGTCACGTCCACGCCGTGGGCGAGGTCCTCCTGGAGGGCGACGTTGGCGATGTCCTCGACCTCGACGGGGTCGAGTCCGGCGTCGGCCAGGAGCTCGGCGAGGGCGGGGTCGAGGCCGCACTCCAGGTACGTGTCGTCGTCCGCGCCGCAGGCGCAGCCGTCGCCGCAGCCTCCGGCGGCGGAGGCGAGGGGAAGGTCGGGGGTGTTCACTGCTGTCACTGCTCCTGGGGCCGGGTGGTCGGGGGGAAGTCTGCGGTGTCCGTGGTGCGTACGGCCAGGGCCCGGTCCGGGCCGAGACGTACGACGACGTGGCGGCGCCAGTTCGTGTCGTCGCGGTCCGGGTGGTCCTCGCGCCAGTGGCAGCCGCGGGTCTCCTCGCGCAGCGCGGCGGCGGCGACCAGGGCGCGGGCGACGCACAGGAGGTTGGTGGTCTCCCAGCTGTCGACGCCGGGCTCGGCCGTCTTGCCGAGGTCGTCGAGGGCTTCGCGGGCCTCGGTGTGGAGCTGTCGGAGGCGGTCGGCGGCCCGCGTGAGGGAGGCGGCGGAGCGCAGCACTCCGGCGCCGTCCGTCATGATCCGCTGGATCCCGAAGCGGGCCTCCGGGGGGAGCAGGGGGTGCGCGGGCCGCTCGGGGGAGGCGATCGGGTGCGGCACGCGCGCGTGGAGGGCGCCTCCCGCGCGGGCCGCCGTGATGTCGGCGGCGATGCGCTCGGCGTAGACGAGGCCTTCGAGGAGGGAGTTGGAGGCCAGGCGGTTGGCGCCGTGCACGCCGGTGCAGGCGACCTCCCCGCACGCGTACAGGCCGGGGACCGTGGTGCGGCCGTGGGAGTCGGTGCGGACGCCCCCGGAGGCGTAGTGGGCGGCCGGGGCGACGGGGATGGGCTCGGTGACCGGGTCGATGCCGTGGGCGCGGCAGGCGGCGAGGATCGTCGGGAAGCGGTGCTCCCACATCTCGGCGCCGAAGTGGCGGGCGTCGAGGAACATGTGCTCGGCGTCCTGTTCCTGCATGCGACGCATGATGCCCTTGGCGACGATGTCGCGGGGGGCGAGTTCGGCCAGTTCGTGCTGTCCCTGCATGAAGCGCACGCCGTCGGCGTCGACCAGGTGGGCGCCCTCGCCGCGGACCGCCTCGGAGACGAGCGGCTGCTGGCCCTCGGCGTCCGCGCCCAGGAAGAGCACGGTGGGGTGGAACTGGACGAACTCCAGGTCGCTGACCTCGGCGCCCGCGCGCAGGGCGAGGGCGACGCCGTCGCCCGTGGAGACGGCGGGGTTCGTCGTCGCGGAGAAGACCTGGCCCATGCCGCCGGTGGCGAGGACCACGGCGGGGGCGTGGACCGCCCCGACGCCGTCGTGCCGGCCCTCGCCCATGACGTGCAGGGTGACGCCGGCGGTACGGCCGTCGGCGTCGGTGAGGAGGTCCAGGACGAGGGCGTTCTCGATGGTGCGCACGCCGCGCGCGCGGACCGCGTCCACGAGGGCGCGGGAGATCTCCGCGCCGGTCGCGTCGCCGCCGGCGTGGGCGATGCGGCGGCGGTGGTGGCCGCCCTCCCGGGTCAGTTCGAGGCCGCCGTCGGCGGACGCGTCGAACCGGGCGCCGGTGGCGATGAGGCGGCGTACGGCGTCGGGGCCCTCGGTGACGAGGATGCGGACCGCCTCCTCGTCGCACAGGCCGGCACCCGCGACCAGGGTGTCGTCCAGGTGCTGTCCGGGGGTGTCGCCCTCACCGAGGGCCGCGGCGATGCCACCCTGCGCCCAGCGGGTGGAGCCGTCGTCGAGGCGCGCCTTGGTGACGACGACGGTGCGCAGGCCGGCGGCCTCGCAGCGCAGGGCGGCGGTGAGGCCGGCGACGCCGGAGCCGACGACCACCACGTCCGCGGCGGTGGACCAGCCCGGGGCGGGCGCGTGCAGCCGCAGGCCCGTGCCGGTCACGACGCGGTTCCGAAGGTGAGGGGGATGTTGTCGATGAGCCGGGTCGTGCCGACGCGGGCGGCGACGGCGAGGACGGCCTCGCCGGTGAAGTCGTCGCCGATCTCGCTGAAGTCGGCGGGGTCGACGAGGGCCAGGTAGTCCAGTTCGAGCGGCGGGTCCAGGCGGGCGGCCTCGTCCAGGACCTGGCGGGCCGCCGCGCGGACGGCGGCCGGGCCGCTGGGGCCCGCCTGGGCGACGGCGTGCGCGTCGGCCGCCGCACGGGACTCCCCCATGGCGTCGAGCGCCTCGGCACGCGTGTGCGTGGAGGGCACCTCGCGGGCCCGCGCGCTCAGCGCCTCCTGCGCGGCGTGCCGGTCGCGGCCCGCGAACAGGGCCCGGGACAGGGACAGGGCCGTGCGCCGCTCCTGGGGCGAGAGGTAGCGGTTGCGGCTGGACAGGGCCAGGCCGTCCTCCTCGCGCACGGTGGGGACGCCGACGATCTCGACGCCGAAGTTCAGGTCCCGCACCATGCGGCGGATCAGGGCGAGCTGCTGGGCGTCCTTCTGGCCGAAGAACGCCACGTCGGGGCGGGTGAGGTGGAGCAGCTTGGCGACGACGGTGAGCATGCCGTCGAAGTGGCCGGGGCGGAAGGCGCCCTCCAGGCGCTCGCCCATGGCGCCCGCGTGGAGGGTGACCCGCGGCTTGCCGTCCGGGTAGACCTCGTCGGCGGAGGGCGCGAACACGATGTCCGCGCCCGCCTGCTCGGCGGTCCTCAGGTCGGCGTCGAGGGTGCGCGGATAGCGGTCGAGGTCCTCGCCCGCGCCGAACTGGAGCGGGTTGACGAAGACGGTGACGATCACGAAGCCCTCGCGGCCGACGTGCTCGCGGGCGGCCCGGACGAGGGTCGCGTGGCCCTCGTGCAGGGCGCCCATCGTCATGACGACGGCGGTGCGGCCCGGCACGGCGGAGTGCCCCAGGACGCGGTCCAGGTCGTCCACGGTCGGGACGAGTTCGAAGTCGGACTTCACGGTCGGTCTCCCCCGTTCTCGGGCGGCGTCGCTCCGTCGGCGAGGACGCCCAGCAGGTCTTCGGCCAGTTCGGGCCTGAGCAGCCCGTGGGCGAGCGCCCGGTCGGCGGTCGCGCGGGCCATCGCCAGGTAGCCGGCGACGGCCTGCGGGGCGTGCCGGCGCAATTCGGCGACGTGCGCGGCGACGGTGCCCGCGTCCCCGCGCGCGACGGGGCCGGTCAGGGCCGCGTCGCCGGAGCGCAGGGCGTTGTCCAGGGCGGCCCCGAGCAGCGGGCCGAGCATCCGGTCGGGGGCCGAGACCCCGGCGGTGCGCAGCAGCTCCAGGGACTGGGCGACCAGGGTGACCAGGTGGTTGGCGCCGAGGGCGAGCGCCGCGTGGTACAGCGGGCGCTTGTCCTCGTCGATCCACTCCGGCTCGCCGCCCATCTCGACGACGAGGGCCTCGGCGGCCAGCCGCAGCTCCTCGGGCGCGGTGACGCCGAACGAGCACCCGGCCAGGCGCTGCACGTCGACGGGGGTGCCGGTGAAGGTCATCGCCGGGTGCAGGGCCAGCGGCAGGGCGCCGGCGCGCAGGGCGGGGTCGAGCACCCTCGCGCCGTACCGCCCGGAGGTGTGCACCAGCAGCTGGCCCGGCCGTACGGCGCCGGTGTCGGCGAGCCCGGCCACGAGCCCGGGCAGGGCGTCGTCCGGGACGGTCAGCAGGACCAGTTCGGCGCGGTCCAGCACCTCGGCGGGCGGGACGAGGGGCACGTCGGGCAGCAGGGCCGCCGCGCGCCGCCTGGAGGCCTCGGAGACTCCGGAGGCGGCCACCGGGCGGTGCCCGGCGAGTTGGAGGGAGGCGGCCAGCGCGGGGCCCACGCGGCCGGCGCCGACGACGCCGACGGTGAGCCGCGCGGGGCGGTCCCTGGGATCTGGCTGTGAGGGTGTGTTCACGCGACGGCGGCCTTCCCGTTCCAGTCCGCTCCGGGTACCGGACGATTTCTCGTCATGTTAACGCGATCGGTTCGGGCGGCGTTCGGCCGTCCACGGGCTGCGGGGCTCCGGGCGGGGCGGGGCACGCGCGCGTGCCGCGGGCCCCGGGCCGGGTGGAGGACCCGGGTGACCACGCGGGGCGCCGCACGGCATGATCCGGGACATGAGCGATACGGCACGGCGGGACGGGCGGCGGACCGGGGACACGGACGGGGAGATGCCGGAGGGGGAGCGGCGCGAACGGCTCCGGGAGCGGCGCCTGGCCGCGCACCGCGGCGCGCGGCGGGTCCTCGCCCGCCCGGGGTCCCTCGGCACCCTGCGGGAGCGGCTGGCGCTGCTGGACGGGGCGGAGCGGCTGTACGACCTGGACGAGGCGGCGGACCGGTACGGCGACGGCGTCGTCGAGGCGGTGGAGGAGAGGACCGCCGCGTTGCTGGGCCTGGAGGCCGCCGCCTTCTTCCCGACGGGCACGATGGCCCAGCAGGTGGCCCTGCGGTGCTGGGCCGGCCGCACCGGCAGCCCGGTCGTCGCCCTGCACGCCCTCAGCCATCCCGAGGTGCACGAGCGGCATGCGTTCAGCCAGGTCAGCGGCTTGCGTCCGGTGCGGGTCACGAGCGCTCCCCGGCCGCCGACCGCCGACGAGGTCCGTGACCTCGAGGAGCCCTTCGGGACGCTGATGCTGGAGCTGCCCCTCAGGGACGCCGGGTACGTGCTGCCCTCCTGGGAGGAGCTCACCGCCGTGGTGGAGGCCGCGCGGGAGCGCGACGCGGTGGTCCACTTCGACGGGGCCCGCCTGTGGGAGTCCACCCTCCACTTCGGGCGGCCCCTGGAGGAGATCGCCGGCCTCGCGGACAGCGTGTACGTGTCGTTCTACAAGTCCCTCGACGGATTCGGCGGTGCCGCCCTCGCCGGTCCGCGCACGCTCGTGGAGGAGGCGAAGGCCTGGCGGCACCGCTACGGCGGCACGGTGTTCCAGCAGTTCCCGACGGCCCTGTCGGCGCTGGCCGGCCTGGAGCGGGAGCTGCCCCGGCTGCCGGAGTACGTCACCCACGCGCGCGTGGTGGCCGCCGCGCTGCGCGCGGGCCTCGCGGCGGCCGGGGTGCCGTGGGCGCGCGTGCACCCCGAGGTTCCGCACACCCACGAGTTCCAGGTCTGGCTGCCGTACGACGCCGACGCCGTCGCCCGGGCCGCCGTCCGGCAGGGCGAGGAGACGGGGACCCTGCTCTTCGCCCGGCCGTGGGAGACCGCCGGCCCGGGGCTGGCCAGGACCGAGGTCGGCGTGGGGGCCGAGGGGCTCGCGTGGACGGCCGCCGAGGTGGAGGCGGCGGCCGCCGACTTCGTCTCCCGGCTGCGCGAGGAGGCGGGCGAGCCGGAGGGCGGCCCCGAGGGCCCCGGGGGCCCCGGGGATCTCAGGGGGTAGAGCGCGGTCCCGGAGGCAGCCACCGGCCCAGGGCGAGCCGCAGCCGCCCTCGGGCCGGGCGCTCCGCCACGACCGCCCGGAACGCCCGGCGGTCGCGCCACGCGCGCACGACCCGCCGGTCGTGGACGCCGGGTGCGGGGGGCGCCGGCTCGCCGAGCTGCCGGGCGCGGTAGGTGTCGAGGACGTACTGCTGGGTGACGCTCATGGCGGGCTCGCCTCTCGGGTCGTGGGCTCGTGGGCTCGTGGGCTCGTGGGCTCGTGGGCTCGTGGGCTCGTGGGCTCGTGGGCTCGTGGGCTCGTGGGCTCGTGGGGAGGGTGTCGTGGGGCGGGGATTCGCGGGGCCCGTGGCGCGGGAAGGCCGAGGAGCTTGGGGCCGAGGCGGAGGGGTGAGGTCCGGAAGGTCCGCCGCGATCCCCGTGATCTCAGGGTCGGGCCAGGTCACGGCGCGTGTCGCGTCGGTTGGCAGGAGCCGTCAACCGACGCGTGCGCTGTCGGTGGCGGGGTGCACCATGAGGCCATGAGCGTGTGCATCGACATCACCGGGCTGCCGCCGGAGCGGATCCGTGTCGTCCCGTCGCCACTGGCCGAGCTGGGCATGGCGCTGCACGCGCTCAGCGAACCCGGCCACCACCCGGGTCTCCAGGGCTGGGCGACGTCGGTGACCGCGCGGCTGCGGCCCGACCTGGCCGACCGGCTGTGCGAGGCGGACTTCCTGTGGCGCACGACGTTCTCCGACGTCTTCGCCCCGTTCGCCGGCGTCCCCGGCCGCAGAGCGGTCCCGGGCGCCACGCTCGCCGAGGAACTCGACCTGCTGGACGAGCTGACCGACGAGCAGTTCGTGCTCGCGGCGCTGGAGTTCACCTGCCAGTTCCGCTACGACACCGCGGACGCGAGCCCGCTGCACGACGAGGCCGTGCGGCAGCGCGCGCTGGAACTCGCCCTGGCGCGCGGCACCCTCCAGGAGCGGTTCACCCGGCGGCTGCTCCAGGACCCGCCCGCCGTGCGCGCCTGGTTCCGGCAGCTGGTGGAGGACTGCGAGGAGGCGTTCTTCGCGGACATCTGGGCCCGGGTCCAGCCGCAGCTGGCGGCGGACGCCCGGCACAAGGGCGAACTGCTGCGCCGCAAGGGCCTGGCGGAGGCCCTCGCCGCGGTGTCCCCGGCCGTCGCGCTGGACGACGGGTCCGGGGTGATCACCGTGGACAAGCTGACCGTGGGCCGTACGGCCACCGGCGACGGCGGGCTCGTCCTCGTCCCCACCAGCCTGGGCTGGCCGCACGTGATGGTCCTGCACCGGCCCGGGTGGCAGCCCGCCATCACCTACCCCGTCAGCGGCTCCGGCCCGCAGGCGCCCTCCGTGGAGCAGCTCGCCCTCCGCCTGGAGGCGCTGGCCCACCCGGTGCGGATGCGGCTCTGCCGCCACCTGGCCCGCGCTCCCTACACCACCAGCGAACTGGCGGACGCGCACGGCATGTCGGCACCCGAGATATCCCGGCACCTGGGCGTGCTGAAGAAGGCCGGGCTGATCACGACCCGGCGCCGCGGCCGCTACGCGCAGCACCAGCTGGAACTGCCGGCGGTGGTCCGGCTGGGCAGCGACTTCATCGAGGGCGTCCTGCGCTGACCGGGCCGTGCGCGGCGCCGCCCGGTCGAACCGGACGCGGCGCGGGCCGGCTCCGGTCCGCGGGCGGCCGCGGCGGGCGGGCCGTCAGCCGTGCCCCCCGGCCCGCACCAGCCCCGTCTCGTACGCCATGACCACCACCTGCACCCGGTCCCTGAGGCCCAGCTTGGTCAGGATGCGGCCCACGTGCGTCTTCACGGTCGCCTCCGACAGCACCAGCCGGGCCGCGATCTCGCCGTTGGACAGGCCCTGGGCCACCAGCATCGTCACCTCCCGCTCCCGCTCGGTGAGCCGCCGGAGCTCCTCGTGCTGCGGTTCCTTGGCGGTGCCGGGCAGCATCGGCGCGAAGCGGTCGAGGAGGCGGCGGGTGGTCGAGGGGGCCACCACCGCGTCGCCGCTGTGCACGGCGCGGATCGCGGCGAGCAGTTCACCGGGCGGCACGTCCTTGAGCATGAAGCCGGAGGCGCCCGCCTTCAGCGCCGAGAAGGCGTACTCGTCGAGGTCGAAGGTGGTCAGGATCAGCACCTTCGGCGCGTCGGGGTCCGCGCAGACACGGCGGGTGGCCTCCACGCCGTCCAGCTTGGGCATGCGGACGTCCATCAGCACCACGTCGACGGGGGTCGTCTCCAGGACCCGGATGGCCTCGACGCCGTCCCCGGCCTCCGCCACGACCTCCATGTCCGGCTGGGCGGCGAGCACCATCCGGAACCCGGTGCGCAGCAGCACCTGGTCGTCGACGAGCATCACGCGGATCGTCATGAGGGCCTCTTCCGTGTCCGTCTGCCGGGGGCACCGGGGTTGTCACAGGTGTCGACGCGGTGCGTGCGCACGCGTCAGTGCGCGGGTTTGAGCGGGAGCAGCGCGCTGATGCGGAATCCTCCGCCCGGTCGCGGGCCGGCGTCCAGCGTGCCGCCGACCATGCCGATCCGTTCGCGCATGCCGATCAGGCCGTGGCCCTGGCCGTCGAGGCCGCCCTGCTCGTACAGCTCGTGCGGGGCGCCCTTGCCGTCGTCCTCCACCAGCAGGCCGAGCCCGTCGTCGAAGTAGACCAGGCGCACGCTGGCGCGCGCGTCCGGTCCGCCGTGCTTGCGGGTGTTGGTGAGCGCCTCCTGCACGATGCGGTACGCGGTCAGCTCCACGCCGCTGGGCAGCGGGCGCGGGGTGCCCTCGATCCTGAAGTCGACCGGCAGGCCGGATCCGCGGCACTGCTCGACCAGGTCCTCGATCTGCCGGACGTCGGGCTGCGGGACGTACTCGCCGCTCTCCTGGTGCTCGCCGGTGCGCAGCACGCCGAGCAGGCGGCGCATCTCGGCGAGGGCCTGGCGGCCGGTGGAGGAGATGGTCTCCAGCGCCTTCCTCGCCTGGTCGGGCGCGGTGTCGAGGACGTAGGCGGCGCCGTCGGCCTGCACCACCATCACGGAGACGTTGTGGGCGACGACGTCGTGCAGTTCGCGGGCGATGCGGGCGCGTTCGGCGGCGACCGCGACCTTCGCCTGCGCCTCGCGCTCCTTCTCCAGCCGGGCGGCGCGCTCCTCCAGCTGCGTGAAGTAGGCGCGGCGCGTGCGCATGGAGTCGCCGAGCACCCACGCGAGGGCGAAGGGGACGGTCTGGAAGACCGCCCCGGCGATGTTGTTGGCGACGCCGACGTCGTCGTTGTACCAGCGCACCTGCGCCACCGACGCCGCGCACAGGCCCGTCGCCAGCGCCAGCCGGGAGGCCCAGTGGGCGCCGACCGCGGCCACGGTGTAGACGATCACCAGGAAGGCGAAGTCGGCGACCATCGTCTCGACGTCCAGCACCAGCTGCGCCAGGCCCAGCCCGATGGCCAGCACCAGCATCTTCTCCGGCATCCGGCGGCGCAGCGCGACGACCAGGCACAGCAGCACGGCGACCGGGAGGACCCGCAGCGGCGCGTCGGTGCCCTGGGCCGCCTGCCGGCCCGCCTCCCCCATCACGGTGATCCCGAACAGGACGAAGGCCCAGAAACCGTCGACCCCGGTCGGGTGCCTGCGGATGAAGTCGTAGAGGCGCTGCACGTAACCCAGCGTAGGGAAGGGCCAGGTGCGCGGGGGTCAACCGGAGGGCCGATCCCCGGTGGGCCCGTGTACTCCGCAAGGTGGAGGGGCCGTTCCCTTGTGCGCTTAGCCTGGGCCGATGATGCCGGTGACAGCAGGGACGAGTGGTACGGACGAGTGGCGGGGGTGGCGTGCGGCGGCGTGGGACGCGCTGTACGGGCCGCGGGGGTTCTACCGCCGGCCGGAGGGGCCCGCGGGGCACTTCCGTACGTCCGTGCACGCCTCGCGGCTGTTCGCGCGGGCGGTGGCGCGGCTGCTGTGCCGCGTCGACGAGGCGCTGGGGCGGCCCGCGCGACTGGACTTCGTGGACATGGCGGCCGGGCGGGGCGAGCTGGTCACCGGCGTCCTCGCCGAGCTGCCCGCCGAGGTGGCCGCCCGCACGCGCGCGTACGCCGTCGAGCTCGCCGGCCGGCCCGACGGGCTCGATCACCGCGTCGAGTGGCTCGCGGAGCCGCCGCGGGGGGTCACGGGGCTGCTGTTCGCCAACGAGTGGCTGGACAACGTACCGGTGGAGGTCGCGGAGACGGACGCGGCGGGCGTGGCGCGGCGGGTCCTCGTCCGGGCCGACGGGACCGAGCGGCTCGGGGAGCCGGTGACCGGCGCGGACGCGGAGTGGCTCCGGCGGTGGTGGCCGCTGTCGGCCGGGACGGAGTCGGTCGAGGAGGGAGCGGCCGGGGCCGGCCCGGTCGAGGAGGGGCTGCGGGCCGAGATCGGGCTGCCCCGGGACGAGGCGTGGGCGTCCGCCGTCGGGACGCTCGGCCGGGGACTGGCGGTGGCCGTCGACTACGCGCACACGCGGGAGGCCCGCCCGCCCTTCGGGACGCTCACCGGCTTCCGGGAGGGGCGGGAGACGGCGCCCGTGCCGGACGGGTCGTGCGACATCACGGCGCACGTCGCCCTGGACGCGTGCGCGGCGGCGTGCGCGCTCCCCGGCGCCCGCCTGCTCCCCCAGCGCGAGGCCCTGCCCGCCCTCGGGATCACCGGCGTGCGCCCCCCGCTCACGCTCGCCTCCACCGACCCCGCCGGGTACGTCCGCGCCCTCGCGAGCGCCGGAGAGGCCGCCGAGCTCACCGCGCCCGGCGGGCTGGGCGACTTCGTGTGGCTGCTCCAGCCGGTGGGGATCCCGGACGTGCTCGCGCCCTGAGACGCCACCGCCCCGCGGGGCCCGGCCCGCGCCCGGGGGTCCGCCCGCCCTACTTGTCGATGTCCCCCACCACGAAGAACATCGACCCCAGGATCGCCACCATGTCCGCGACCAGCGTCCCGGGCAGCAGCTCCGTCAGGGTCTGGACGTTGTTGTACGAGGCCGAGCGCAGCTTCAGCCGGTACGGGGTCTTGTCGCCCTTGCTGACCAGGTAGTAGCCGTTGATGCCGAGCGGGTTCTCGGTCCACGCGTAGGTGTGGCCCTCGGGCGCCTTCAGCACCTTCGGGAGCCGCTGGTTGATCGGCCCGGGCGGCAGCTCGGCGAGCCGGTCCAGGCAGGCGTCGGCCAGGTCGAGGGCGTTGTGCGTCTGCTCCAGCAGGCACTCGAAGCGGGCGAGGCAGTCGCCCTCCTGCCGGGTGACCACCTTCAGGGTGTCCTGGAGTTCGCCGTACGCGAGGTACGGCTCGTCGCGCCGCAGGTCGAAGTCGACGCCGGAGGCGCGCGCGATCGGCCCGCTCACCCCGTAGGCGTGCACGGTCCCGGGTGCGAGCGTGCCCACGCCGCGCGTGCGCCCCCGGAAGATCTCGTTGCCGAGGACGAGGTCGTCGAAGACGTCCATGCGGGAGCGGACGGCGGACACGGCGGCACGCGCGCGTGCGGTCCATCCGGCCGGCAGGTCCTCCTTGAGGCCGCCGACGCGGTTGAACATGTAGTGCATACGGCCGCCGGAGACCTCCTCCATGACGTTCTGGAGGGTCTCGCGCTCCCGGAACGCGTAGAAGACCGGCGTGATGCCGCCCAGCTCCAAGGGGTAGGAGCCGAGGAACATCAGGTGGTTGAGCACCCGGTTCAGCTCGGCGAGCAGCGTCCGGGTCCACACCGCGCGCGGGGGGACCTCCATGCCGAGCATCCGCTCCACGGCGATGACCACACCCAGCTCGTTGGAGAACGCCGAGAGCCAGTCGTGGCGGTTGGCGAGCACGATGATCTGGCGGTAGTCGCGTGCCTCGAACAGCTTCTCCGCACCGCGGTGCATGTAGCCGATCACGGGCTCCGCGCGGATGATGCGCTCGCCGTCCAGAACCAGCCGCAGCCGCAGCACCCCGTGCGTGGACGGGTGCTGGGGCCCGATGTTCAGCACCATGTCGGTGCTCTCCGCGGCGCCGCCGATACCGACCATGGTCTCCGTCGTAGGAGTCATGGGAACAGTCTCCCCTACGTACGCTGGCTCCATGGAGACGGGGAGCCCGGACGGCACGGGGACGGCGGCGGAGAGCGAGCCGGTGTGGACCGGCCTGCCGTCCGGTCTGCTGCGGATGAGGCGCCTGCTGCTGGTGGTGTGGCTGGGGGCGTCGGCTCTCGGTCTCGGCGTGCTCCTGTGGTGGCTCGCCGGCCCGGCGTGGGCGGCGTTCGCGCTGCTGCCGCTCGCCCCGGCGGCCTGGGGCTGGGTGATGCTGGAGCGCAACTGGCGGTCCTGGCGGTACGCCGAGCGCGCCGACGACCTGCTGATCAGCCGGGGCGTGCTGTGGCGGCAGGAGACCGTCGTGCCGTACGGGCGGATGCAGCTGGTGGAGGTCACCTCCGGGCCGGTCGAGCGGCGCTTCGGGCTGGCCGGCGTGCAGCTGCACACCGCCGCCGCCGCGACCGACGCGACCATCCCGGGCCTGGACCCGGCCGAGGCGGAACGGCTCCGCGACCGGCTCACCGAGCTGGGCGAGGCACGATCGGCGGGGCTGTGACGACGAGGGGCCCGGAGGGCGAGGACGCGGGGGAGACACCGCGGGCGCGGCCGGAGGCACCCGGGGCGGCGCGGGGGCGCGCGGCCGAGCGGCGGCTGCACCCCGTCACGCCGCTCAGGCGGGCGTGGGCGCCGGTCGCCGTACTCGTCGGCTGGGCCGCGCACGACCCCGACGGAGCGCAGCGCCAGCTGACCCGGCTCACCACGGCCACGCTGCTGGCCGGCCTCGCCGTCCTCCTGCCCGCCGCCGCCCTGTACGGCTTCCTGAGCTGGTGGTTCACGCGCTTCGCGGTGACCGACACGGAACTGCGCGTCCGGACCGGGCTGCTGTTCCGGCGCACCGCGCACATCCGGCTGGAACGCATCCAGGCCGTCGACGTGACCCAGCCCCTGCTCGCGCGGGTCGCGGGGGTGGCCAAGCTGAAACTCGACGTCATAGGAACCGGCAAGAAGGACGAGCTCGCGTTCCTCGGCGCCGGCGAGGCACGGGCGCTCCGTGCCGAACTGCTCGCCCGGGCCGCCGGTTTCGCCCCCGAGACCGCCCACGAGGTCGGCGAGGCCCCGTCCACGCGGCTGCTGCGCGTGCCGCCCGGCGTCCTCGCCGTCTCGCTGCTGCTGACCGGCGCGACCTGGGGCATGCTGGCCGCCGCCGTCGCCGTACCGGCCCTGCTGTGGGTGGCCACCCACAACCTGTGGACGGTCCTCGCGACCGCCCTGCCGCTGGCGGGCGCGGCGGGCGCGCGCAGCGTGGGGCGGTTCGTCGGCGACTACGACTGGACGGTCGCCGAGTCCCCGGACGGGCTGCGCCTGGACCACGGGCTGCTCGACCGGACCCACGAGACGGTGCCGCCGGGCAGGGTGCAGACCGTGCGGATCGTCGAACCGCTGCTGTGGCGGCGGTGGAGGTCCCCCGGCTCGAACGGCGCCGGGAGCGGGGGAGGCTGGGTGCGGGTGGAGCTGGACGTGGCCGGCTCGTCCAACTCCGTGCTGCTGCCGGTCGCCCCGCGCGAGATCGCCGAATCCGTGATCGCGCGCGTGCTGCCCGGCGTGACCGTCCCGCCCCGGTCGTCGCTGTCCCGTCCGCCGCGGCGGGCCGGCTGGTGCCGGCCGCTGTGGTGGCGCGGTTACGGGCTCGTCGTCACCGACGCCGTGTTCGCCGCCCGGCACGGGCTGCTGCGGCGCAGCCTGGCACTGGTGCCGCACGCCAAGGTGCAGAGCGTCCGCCTGACGCAGGGGCCGTGGCAGCGGGCACGAGGGGTCGCCCACGTCCGTGTGGACACGGGGGCGAACAGGACCGTCACCGCGCGGCTGCGCGACGCCGGGGAGGCGGCGGAGCTGCTGCGGGCGCAGGCGGAGCGGTCGCGGACGGGGCGGCGGGACGCGCGGCCGGACCGGTGGATGGCCCCGTAGGCCCCGCGCGCCCGCGGGGGCCGTGCGGCCCCCGCGCGCCCGCCGACGGTCAGGACGCGGCGGTCCTGAGCCCCTGGACGTCGATCTGTTCGGTCTCGTCGTGTGCCGTCAGGTCGATGACCCGGCCCTCCTGCGGCGGCTGGGCGCCCTCCCGCTCCGGCCCCTCCCCGGCCCCGGTCCCGTGCAGTGCGAGGGCCTCCTGGCCGACGATGTCGGCGAGGTCCTCGTCCTGGACGGCCTCCAGGGCGCTGGGCGACGCCGCCCGCGCTCCCGGCCGCGTCCGTGCCTGCGGCTCCGGCTGCGACTGCGGTTCCGGCTGCCGCTCCGACTGCGGTTCCGGCTGCGGTTTCCTGCTCTTGGTGCCGAAGAAGTCGAAGCCGTCCCCGGCCGCCGGGCGCCGCGCGGGAGCGGGCGGTACGACGGCCGCCGCGGCCGGCACCGCGAAGTGCCCGGCGGGCTGCCGCGGGGCGGGCCCGGCCTGGGACGCGGGAGCCTCGTGCCGGTGACCGGGCGCCTGCGCGGAACCGGTCACCGCGTCCGTGCTCGTGCCTGTGGCCGTGGCCGCGGCCGTGGACTCCGCTGCCGCCTCGGCACCGGAACCGGCGCCGTGATCGGCACCGCCGCCGCCCCCGTCGCCACCGCCGGGCGCCGCCGCACCACCGAGCCGGGACAGCGCCACGCTCGCCCGCAGGAACAGCCGGGCACCCTCCGGGGAGAAGACGCCGGGGGTCCCCGGCTCCTCGCCGGCGGCGCGGGCGGACCGGGCGCCGCCCGCCTGCGGTGCCCGCACCGCCGTCTCCAGGGCGCGCGCCGGGGACGCGGCCCTGTTCTCCAGCAGCCTGCGGCCCTCCAGCGCACCGGCGCGTTCGGTCTCCGCCGTGGCGTAGCGCCGCAGCAGGGCGGCGTGTTCGTTGCGCAGCGCCTGCAGTTCCGCCCGCTTGGCGCGCAACCGCCGCTCCAGGCGGGCCCGCATCGCGCGCGACTCCTCCAGGTCGCTCTCCAGTTCGGCGACGCGTTCCTCGTGGCGCCACTCGTCGCTCGCACGCGCGCGCGTGAGCTCGGCGACGCGCCTGCCCGCCTGCACGTCCCAGTGGCGCATGACGAACGCGCCGGTGATCGCCGTCACCGCGGCGACCGCGGCCAGCGGGCGGAGCACCATCGGTTCGCCGAACACCCAGGGACCCAGGGCGCAGACGAGGGAGACGCCTGCGATCGCCGACGGCGGAAGCATTCTGTGCAAGGGAGGGGAATGACGGTGACGTCCACGTGGCATGGCCAGAAACTTACCGCGCGTAGGTGTTTCTTGGCTCCCCGCCCCGTAAAAACACGGACGGTTCCGGGGGGTTCACGCGGCATCAGGAATCAACACACCGACCGGACGGCCGAATTCAATCAAGATCATTTTCAATGGCCGTTCAACCGTCCGCCCATCCACTGCGACGCCGGGGGAATCTCCCGCCGCCAGGTATTGAAGTTCCGGCCGCCCCTTTCGGGGATGTCCGAGGATGATCGACGGGATCCGTGTCCGCCCGTCGCCCTCACCGCCTCCATGAACTCCAGCGTGTCCTCGTGGCCGGACTCGCCGCTCCCGCTGCCGGTGACGAGCGGTGAGGCGTCCGGCGCGGGCGCGTGTTCCGGGTACCCCCGCGGGTCCGCCCGATTCCCGAGTTCCCCGTCCCCCGGAAGAGATCGCCGGTGGTCGGATCGACCGGTGCCTCGCAGTACGCGGGCGGGCCGGCTCCGGCGGCGTAGGTGCCGGGATGGCGCGGGGCCGGTTTCGGCGCGCGGTAACCACCCGTGGAATTGCCGATGACACCCCGGCTTCCGGGCTCGCGGCCCACCCGGTAGCGGGCGAGAGTACGGCACCGGGAAGGCCCCTGGCGAGGAACGACTCCGTCCGCGGGCCGCCCGGGACGTCCACGCGCTCGGTGTCCCTCGGCGGCGCCACCGCCGGCCGCGGCATCGCCGGGATCACCGGCCGCGCACGGCCGCTCCCGGCCGGGTCCAGTGCCGTGCCCGGGTGGTCCGGCTCGCCCACCAGCGCCTCGGCCGTCCCCGGGCAGCCGGTGAGGACGCCAGCAGCGGGGAACGCGCGGGTGCGGTACCGCGGCCGGAAGCACTCCGGCGGCAGGCAGACGCGGGCGGGCGCGGCGATGCGGGTCGTACGGCCCACGATCCCCACCTCCCGGACCTGCCCGCCGGTCCCCGGCCGGGATCCGCCCGGCGCCCGGCCGCGCACCGGCCCGCACCGTGCCGGCCACCCACTGGGCCTACGCTGAACACATGAACAACCAGACCGGCCGCCGCCACGTGGCGGGCCTGCCCGCATGGGACCGCTGCGCGGTCATGGGGGTCGTGAACGTGACTCCCGACTCCTTCTCCGACGGCGGTCGGTGGTTCGACACGACGGCCGCCGTCAAGCACGGCCTCGACCTGGTCGCCGGGGGCGCGGACCTCGTCGACGTCGGCGGCGAGTCGACCCGCCCCGGCGCCACCCGCGTCGACGAGGCGGAGGAGCTCCGGCGGGTCGTCCCCGTCGTCCGCGGGCTGGCCTCCGAGGGCGTCACGGTCTCCGTCGACACCATGCGCGCCTCGGTCGCCGAGCAGGCCCTCGCGGCCGGCGGCGTCCTCGTCAACGACGTCAGCGGTGGTCTCGCCGACCCCCGGATGCTCCCGGTCGTCGCGGACGCCGGCGCCCCCTTCGTGGTCATGCACTGGCGCGGTTTCCTGGAGGGCGGCAACGTCCGGGGCGTGTACGACGACGTGGTCGGCGAGGTCGTCGGCGAGCTGCACGCGCGCGTGGAGGCCGTCCTGGAAGGCGGTGTCGCCGCCGACCGGATCGTCGTCGACCCCGGTCTCGGCTTCTCCAAGGACGCCGACCACGACCTGGCGCTCCTCGCCCGCCTCGACCGCCTGCTGGGCCTCGGCCACCCGCTGCTGGTCGCCGCCTCCCGCAAGCGGTTCCTCGGCCGGATCCTCGCCGGTCCGGAGGGCTCCGTGCCGCCCGCGCGGGAGCGCGACGCGGCCACGGCCGCCGTCTCCGCCCTCGCGGCCCACGCCGGCGCGTGGGCGGTGCGGGTGCACGAGGTGCGTGCGACGGCGGACGCGGTGCGGGTCGCCCGCGCCGTCGAGGGGGCGCGGGCCGCGACGGACGGCGCGGGAGCTGGCGCCGGCGCAGAAGGAGCCCGGTGAGCGCCCCCACCGACGTCGAGCAGGTCGAGGCCGCCAACACCGCCTTCTACGAGGCGGTGGAGCGGGGCGACTTCGAAGAGGTGTCCTCGCTCTGGCTCGCCCCGTCCGACCTGGGCGTCGACGAGACGTACCACGACCCGGCGGATACCGGCGTGATCTCCTGCGTGCACCCCGGCTGGCCGGTCCTGACCGGCCGCGGCGAGGTCCTGCGGTCGTACGCGCTGATCATGGCGAACACCGACTACATCCAGTTCTTCCTCACCGACGTGCACGTCTCCGTCACCGGCGACACCGCCGTGGTGACCTGCAGCGAGAACATCCTCAGCGGCGGCCCCGCCCCGGCCGACGGCGACGAGCTCGGCCCGCTCGTCGGCCAGCTCGTGGTCGCCACCAACGTGTTCCGGCGCACGCCCTCCGGCTGGAAGCTCTGGTCGCACCACGCCTCGCCCGTGCTGGCCGAGAACGGCGAGGACGAAGCGGAGGACACCCCCTCCTGAGCGGGTAGACAGCCCACAGGAACGGAACCGGCCGGAAGCGGACCCGCCCCGCCGGGGCCGGCCGGAGCGAGGGAGGGAACGAGGAAGGGGCGGAAAGCGGGGACGCGGGAGAGGAGGGAAGTGGCCGGCATCACGGACCACCGGCAAGGGCGGTCACCAGCCCGTGAGCCACCGGGTTCTCCCGGGCGAACACCGGGTGAAACCTCCCGGCGACCGCGTCGGCCCGCACCCCCGCGGCCCGGTGCTGTCGGTGTTCGCGGGTAGATTCGACCCCAGGCCGGTGTGCCGCCCGCACGCGGCACCGGCCGGCCGAGACCGACGACTGCAGGAGTGATTCGCGTGGATCGTGTCGCGCTGCGCGGCCTGAAGGCCCGCGGGCACCACGGTGTGTTCCCCAAGGAGCGCGAAGAGGGCCAGACCTTCATCGTGGACCTCGTCCTCGCCGTGGACACCCGGTCGGCCGCGGCCGACGACGACCTGGCGAAGACCGTGCACTACGGCATCGTGGCCGAGGAGGTCGTGGCCGCCGTGGAGGGCGAGCCCGTCAATCTCATCGAGACGCTCGCCGAGCGCATCGCACAGGTCTGCCTGAAGCACGAGGCCGTGCGGGAGGTCGAGGTCTGCGTCCACAAGCCGGACGCGCCGATCACCGTGCCCTTCGACGACGTGACCGTCACCATCACCCGGAGCCGCGTATGACCGCCTCGTTCCCCGGGGGTCCTAGCGACCCGACCGTCCAGCCGGTGCCCGCCTCCGTCGTCGAGAAGGTCGACGCCGCCGACACCACCCTGCACAACCCCAAGCGGGCCGTGATCTCCCTCGGTTCCAACCTCGGCAACCGCCTGGAGACCCTCCAGGGCGCCGTCGACGCGCTGGAGGACACCCCGGGCGTGCGCGTCAAGGCGGTCTCCCCGGTGTACGAGACGGAGCCGTGGGGCGTGGAGCCCGGCAGTCAGCCCTCGTACTTCAACGCGGTCGTGGTCCTCAAGACGACGCTGCCCCCCTCCTCCCTGCTGGAGCGGGCACAGGCCGTCGAGGAGGCCTTCCACCGGGTCCGGGACGAGCGCTGGGGCGCCCGCACCCTCGACGTCGACATCGTCGCGTACGCCGACGTCGTCTCCGACGACCCGCACCTCACCCTCCCCCACCCCCGCGCCCACGAACGCGCCTTCGTCCTCGCCCCCTGGCACGATCTGGACCCCGCCGCCCGATTGCCCGGCCGCGGACCGGTCGCCGATCTCCTGGAGGCGGTCACCCGGGACGGCGTCACGCTCCGCGAGGACCTGGAACTCCGGCTGCCGGAGTAGCCGTTAAGGTCGACAGCGCCGAGGGCGCCGGGACGGCCGTCGTCCGGACCACCGGCGTACCGGCGACCGCCGGGAGACCGGCCCGGACATCCGGGGATTGCGAAAGGACACCGTGAGAGAGCTGCGCATCAGGGTGCTGGCCGGCGTCTTCGTCGTCGCCGGCGTCCTGTCCTGGGCCGGCGCCCGCCTGTGGAACTCGGTCGGCACGCTCCCCAGCGTCCCGCTGGCCGCCCCCGTCGTCCTCGCCCTGATCGCCGTGGTCCTGCTGGCCACGGCGCTCTCGCTGCGCACCCGCCTGAGGGCCCAGCGCGAGCGCCGCCCCGGCGCCAAGGGCGTCGACCCCCTGATGGCGGCCCGCGCGGTCGTCTTCGGCCAGGCCAGCGCGCTGGTCGCCGCCCTCGTCGCCGGCGTCTACGGCGGCACGGGCGTCTTCCTGCTGGAGTCCCTCGACGTCCCGGCCCGCCGCGACCAGGCCGTCTACTCCGGCTTCTCGGTCCTGGCGGCCGTCGGCGTGATAGCGGCGGCCGTCTTCCTGGAGCGGGTGTGCAGGCTCCCGGAGGACGACGAGGACGACGGCGGCCCGGGGGCGGCACCGGCGGCCTGAGCCACGGGCACGCGCCTCACCCGCGTCAGCGGGCCATGATCAGGCTCATCGCCTCGTTGCGCGTGGCCGCGTCCCGCAGCTGGCCGCGCACCGCCGACGTTATGGTCTTCGCGCCGGGCTTGCGGATACCGCGCATCGACATGCACATGTGCTCGCACTCCACGACGACGATGACACCGCGCGGCTCCAGGATCTCCATCAGGGAGTCCGCGATCTGCGTGGTGAGCCGTTCCTGCACCTGCGGCCGGCGGGCGTAGACGTCCACGAGCCGGGCCAGCTTGGACAGGCCGGTGATCTTTCCGCTGGTGGACGGGATGTACCCGACGTGCGCCACGCCCCGGAACGGGACCAGGTGGTGCTCGCAGGTGCTGTAGACCTCGATGTCCTTCACGAGCACCATCTCGTCGTGCCCGATGTCGAACGTCGTCGTCAGCACGTCCTCGGGCTTCTGCCACAGCCCCGCGAAGATCTCCTTGTACGCCCGTGCCACCCGTGCCGGCGTCTCCCGCAGCCCCTCCCGGTCCGGGTCCTCGCCGACCGCGATCAGCAACTCACGGACGGCGTTCTCGGCCCGCTTCTCGTCGAACTCGCCGATCTGGCCCTCGCCGTCCAGGGTCACGGGGTCGGTCATGTGGTGCCTCGTTCCTGTCTGTCTCACGTGCTGGCGTACGGGAATGCCGCGCCCCCCAGGCTAGAACCTGGGGGGCGCGGCATACATTCCGGGCCCGACGGGCCCCCGCGCGGGGGCCGCGATCAGCTCTCCGGGCGGTCCTCCGGGGCTCCCTCGGGGGCCGGAGCGGGCTCCGCCGCGGTGCTCTTGGCGGTGATCGACGCCGTCGCGCCGTTGGCCCCGTTGGTCAGTGCCAGCTCCTTCGGGGAGAGCACCGGCGGGCGGGTGGACGGCGTGCGGCGCGAGGATCCGGTCCAGGCGGGCCTCGGCGGGCGCTTGACGATCGGGGCGAAGATCTCGGCGATCTCCTCCTTGCCCAGGGTCTCCTTCTCCAGCAGGGCGAGGACGAGGTTGTCGAGGACGTCGCGGTTCTCGACCAGGATCTCCCAGGCCTCGTTGTGCGCCGTCTCGATGAGCTTCTTGACCTCTTCGTCGACCAGCGCGGCGACCTCTTCCGAGTAGTCGCGCTGGTGAGCCATCTCACGGCCGAGGAACGGCTCGGTGTTGTCCCCGCCGAACTTGATCGCGCCGAGCCGCTCGGTCATGCCGTACTGCGTGACCATCGCGCGGGCCAGGTTGGTGGCCTTCTCGATGTCGTTGGCGGCACCGGTGGTCGGGTCGTGGAAGACGAGCTCCTCGGCCGCCCGGCCGCCCAGCATGTAGGCGAGCTGGTCCAGCATCTCGTTGCGGGTCGTGGAGTACTTGTCCTCGTCCGGCAGGACCATCGTGTAGCCGAGGGCCCGGCCGCGCGACAGGATCGTGATCTTGTGGACGGGGTCGGAGTTGGGCGAGGCCGCCGCGACCAGGGCGTGACCGCCCTCGTGGTACGCGGTGATCTTCTTCTCCTTGTCCGACATGATCCGGGTCCGCTTCTGCGGGCCCGCGACCACGCGGTCGATCGCCTCGTCCAGCATCTTGTTGTCGATCAGCTTCTGGTCGCTGCGGGCCGTCAGCAGGGCGGCCTCGTTCAGGACGTTGGCCAGGTCGGCGCCGGTCATGCCGGGCGTACGGCGGGCGACGGCCGACAGGTCGACGTCGGGCGCGACCGGCTTGCCCTTCTGGTGGACCTTGAGGATCTCCAGACGGCCCTGCATGTCCGGGCGGTCGACGGCGATCTGCCGGTCGAAGCGGCCGGGGCGCAGGAGGGCCGGGTCGAGGATGTCGGGCCGGTTGGTGGCCGCGATCAGGATGACGCCGCCCTTGACGTCGAAGCCGTCCATCTCGACGAGCAGCTGGTTCAGGGTCTGCTCGCGCTCGTCGTGGCCGCCGCCGAGGCCGGCGCCGCGGTGGCGGCCGACCGCGTCGATCTCGTCGACGAAGACGATCGCCGGGGCGTTGGCCTTGGCCTGCTCGAACAGGTCACGGACCCGGGAGGCGCCGACACCGACGAACATCTCGACGAAGTCGGAACCGGAGATCGAGTAGAACGGCACGCCCGCCTCGCCCGCGACGGCACGCGCGAGCAGGGTCTTGCCGGTGCCGGGCGGGCCGTAGAGCAGGACGCCCTTGGGGATCTTGGCGCCGACGGCCTGGAACTTCGCCGGTTCCTGGAGGAACTCCTTGATCTCCTGGAGCTCCTCGACGGCCTCGTCGGAGCCCGCGACGTCCGCGAACGTCGTCTTCGGGGTGTCCTTGGTGATGAGCTTCGCCTTGGACTTCCCGAAGTTCATCACCCGGGAGCCGCCGCCCTGCATCTGGTTCATCAGGAACAGGAAGATGACCACGATGAGGACGAAGGGGAGCAGGGTGATCAGGAGCCCGACGAACGGGTTCTGCTTGGACGGCGACACCGTGTAGCCGTCGGGGATCTGCTTGTCCTGGTACTTGGTCTGCAGCGTGCTGGCGATGGTGACGCCCTGGTCGCCGATGTAGCTCGCCTGGATCTTCGAGCTGCCCTCGACCTTCACGCCGTCCTTGAGCTGAACCTTGATGTTCTGCTCGTCACCGGTGGTCAGCTTGGCCGACTCGACCTTGTTCTGGTTGATCGCCTGGACGACCTGGCCCGTGTCCACCGTCTTGTAACCGCCGGACGAGCCGACGACCTGCATCAACACGACCACGGCAAGGACGGCCAGCACGATCCACATGACCGGCCCACGGAAGTATCGCTTCACGTCCATCCATACGGAGCGGTGCCGCCCCGTCCCTCCTGCCATAGTGAGTTTGATAAAGACTGTTCTTCGGACGGTACCCCAGCACGGTCCCCTTCAGCCGCACGGGACGGCCGGCGTTCCCGTCCACGCATGCTCCAACGGCGCGGGAACCGCAAGGGTTCCCGATCACCGCGGGCCTCCCGGCTACGGGGGCTCAGCCGCCGTAGACGTGGGGCGCGAGCGTACCGACGAACGGGAGGTTGCGGTACTTCTCGGCGTAGTCGAGGCCGTAGCCGACGACGAACTCGTTGGGGATGTCGAAGCCGACCCACTCGACGTCGATGGCGACCTTGGCGGCCTCGGGCTTGCGCAGCAGCGTGCACACCTTCAGGGAGGCGGGCTCGCGCGAGCCGAGGTTGGAGATCAGCCAGGACAGGGTCAGGCCGGAGTCGATGATGTCCTCGACGATCAGGACGTGCTTGCCCTTGATGTCGGTGTCGAGGTCCTTGAGGATCCGCACGACGCCGGAGGACTGGGTGCCCGCGCCGTAGGAGGACACGGCCATCCAGTCCATGGTGACCGGGGTGGACACGGCGCGGGCGAGGTCGGCCATGACCATGACGGCGCCCTTGAGGACGCCGACCAGGAGCAGGTCCTTGCCCTCGTACTCCGCGTCGATCTTCGCGGCCAGCTCGGCCAGCTTCGCGTCGATCTCTTCCTTGCTGATGAGCACCTGCTGGAGGTCGGCACCCATGTCTTTCGCGTCCACCCGCATCACTTTCGGTCGTCCCGCTCCGTCGGCCGGTCCGGCGCGCTGCCACTGCCCGCCCGGGCGGGCAGTGGGCGGGGCCGGATCTCAGCCTTGCCGAATCACCAGTCTGCCACCCTGGCGCTGGGCGACGACCTTCCCGGGCAGGTTGATGGCCCCCTGGCCGCGCCAGGCGGTGATCAGCCGGTCGACTTCCTCGATGTGGCGGGCGAAGAGCGAGCCGGCGGGGGCGCCGGCCTCGATGGCGGCACGGCGCAGGATCCGGCGGCGCACGGCGGACGGGAGGGCGTAGAGCTTGGCGCACTCCAGCAGGCCGGACGCGTCGCGGACGCCCGCCTCGGCCTGGCGGGCCCAGGCGTCGAGGGCGTCGGCGTCGTCGCGGGAGAGCCGGGCCGTGCGGGCGAGTGCCTCGACGATGCCCTTGCCGAGGGCCTTCTCCAGGGCGGGCAGGCCCTCGTGGCGCAGCCGGGAGCGGGTGTAGGCGGGGTCGGCGTTGTGCGGGTCGTCCCACACCGGCAGGGACTGGACCATGCAGGCCCTGCGGGCGGTCTGCCGGTCGATGTGGAGGAAGGGCCGCCGGTAACGGCCGCCGGCCCCCGAGACCTCAGCCATGCCCGACAGGGAGCGGATGCCGGAGCCGCGGGCGAGGCCGAGCAGGACGGTCTCGGCCTGGTCGTCGCGGGTGTGGCCGAGCAGGACGGCCGCGGCGCCGTGGCGTTCGGCGGCGGCGTCCAGGGCGGCGTAGCGGGCGTCGCGGGCGGCGGCCTCGGGCCCTCCGTCGCGGCCGACGGTCACGGCGGTGGACTCGACGGGGTCCAGGCCGAGCCCGCGCAGGCGCAGGGCGACTTCGGCGGCGCGCAGGTCGGAGCCGGGCTGCAGGCCGTGGTCGACGGTGACGCCGCCGGCCCGGATGCCGAGCCTGGGGGCCTCGAAGGCGAGGGCGGAGGCGAGTGCCATGGAGTCGGCTCCGCCGGAGCACGCCACGAGGACGAGCGGCGGCGCGGGGCGCTCGTGCGCGGAGGCGTCCGCGGTTGCCGGGAGGCTTTCCCGGGGAGCCTCTCGCGGAAGGGGCGTCGTGGTGCCGGTGGTGCTGCCGTGTCCGACGGCGCTGTCGCCGCCGGTGGCGCTGCCGTGTTCGGTGAGGATGTCGTGGAGGACGCGGCGGACCGCCAGGCGTATCGCCGCGACCGCAGGATGGGGACCCATGTCCGGTGCCCTTCAGGATGGTTTCGGGGGGTGAACCCGAGCTCGGTCACGCAGAGTGTGTAGATGGTGACAGAAACGGGCCGTTCCCCGAGCATCGCACGCCTGCCGAAGGCTCACGGTCCCTCGGACGGGTGATTGGAGGGGCGTTCGCCTGCCGCCGTCCGGATTCCGTTCACGACTTCTCCGCGGTATTCACTCCTCGGGCTTGCGGTGCACCCGCGCGATCCAGTCCGCCGGTTTGGCGATCTCCGACCGGGTGGGGAGGGTGTTCGGGGAGGTCCACACCCGGTTGAAGCCATCCACACCGACCTCTCCGACGACGGCCCGCACGAAGCGCTCGCCGTCCCGGTACTGCCGCAGCTTGGCGTCCAGGCCCAGCAGCTTGCGCAGGGCGAGGTCCAGGCGGGAGGCGCCCTTGGCGCGGCGCTGCTGGAACTTCTCGCGGATCTCCCCGACGGTCGGCACGACCTCGGGGCCGACGCCGTCCATCACGAAGTCGGCGTGGCCCTCCAGAAGGGACATCACGGCGGTGAGGCGGTCGAGGATCTCCCGCTGGGCGGGGCTCTGGACCAGCTCGACCAGGGAGCGCCCGCCGTCGTCCTCCTCGCCCTCGGGGCGGCCCCCGGCCAGGGTCTGGGCGGCGTCACGGACGCGTTCCAGGAGGGTCATGGGGTCGACGTCGGTCTCGGCGAGGAAGGCGTGGATCTCGCCCTCCAGGTGGTCGCGCAGCCAGGGCACGGCGGTGAACTGGGTGCGGTGGGTCTCCTCGTGCAGGCACACCCACAGCCGGAAGTCGTGCGGGTCGACGTCGAGTTCGCGCTCGACGTGGACGATGTTGGGGGCGACGAGCAGCAGCCGGCCGCCTCCGTTCCCGCCGGCCGGGAGGTCGCCGGTGGCGGGGGCGAAGGTCTCGTACTGGCCGAGGACGCGGGAGGCGAGGAAGGACAGCAGCATGCCGAGCTCGACGCCGGTGACCTTGCCGCCGACGGCGCCGAGGACCGCACCGCCGGGGGAACCGCCGCGCCGCTGCTGCAGCTTGTCGAGCAGCGGCCTCAGGATCTCCCGGAACCCGGCGACGTTGGCGCGGATCCAGCCCGCGCGGTCGACGACGAGGACGGGGGTGTCGTGGACCTCCTCGGTGGCCAGGCGGGTGAAGCCCCGGACGTGTTCCTCCGAGGCCTTGGCGTGCCGGCGCAGCTCCGCGACGACGGCCCGGGCCTCGTCGCGGCTCACCTCGGGGCCCGGCCGTACCAGCCGGGTCGCGGTCGCCACCGCGAGATTCCAGTCGACCATCCCGGAAGAAGCAGCACCACCGATGCTCGTCATGTGTCAACCGTACGTGAGTGCTGCCGCCGAGGGCAGGCCGTGCGGTGCGCCGGAGTGGGCGTGCGCACGGCCCGCCCCGCCCCGTCGCTAGGGTCTTTCGTTTGGATCAGGTCGGATCAGGGAGCGGGACCTGGTGCCGTGCATCGCAAGGCGGAGGAGGGCGCCATGGCGAAAGCCATGGCAACCGACGACAACGCGGCGAGGCACGGCACCAGGCCCCGCGAGCCCGGCATGATCCGAACGAGAGGCCCTAGCCGCAGCCGCAGTGCGCCAGTGCCGTGGCCGCCCGGTCCAGGGCGGACTGGGCGGCCGCCGGGTCGGGGACGCCGGAGGTGAGGAAGGCGAAGGCCAGGAGGCGGCCGTCCGCGGTGACCACCGTGCCGGCCAGGGCGTTGACGCCGGTCAGGGTGCCGGTCTTGGCGCGGACGAGGCCGGCGGCGCCGTCGGTGTAGCGGTCGGTCAGGGTGCCGGTGAAGCCGGCCACGGGCAGGCCGGTGAGGACGGGCCGAAGTTCGGGGTGGTCCGGGTCGGCGGCCTTGACGAGGAGGGCGGTGAGCAGGCCGGGGGTGAGGCGGTCGTCCCGGTCCAGGCCGCTGCCGTCGTGGAACGCGGCGCCCGCGACGGGCAGGCCGAGGCTCCTCAGCCGGGCGGTGACGGCGGCGGAGGCGCCGGCGAAGTCGGCGCGCTTGCCGGTCGCGATGGCGGTGTGGCGGGCGAGGGCCTCGGCGAGGTCGTTGTCGCTGTGCGTCAGCATCCGCTCGACCAGGGAGGCGAGCGGGGGCGAGGAGACGGTGGCGAGGGTGGTGGCGCGGCCGGTCGCCTTGGAGGGGCCGGGAGCGGTGGTCTCGATCCCGTGGCCGCGCAGGAAGCGGGCGAAGGCACGGGCCGCGTCCGCCGCCGGGTCCGCCGTGCGGGGGGCCGGGCCGCTGGTGGAGCCGTCGGTGCGGGCCTCGTCGGCCATCAGGGCGGTGACGGGGGCGAGGTTGTCGTTGACCCCGATCGGGTGCGCCTCGGAGCCGGCGTAGAGCGTGGTGTCGTACGACAGGGTCGCCTGGCGCAGGCCGCGCTCCTTCAGGGCGGCCGCCGTCTTCCCGGCGAGGGTGCGCAGGCTCGCCAGGCCGTCCGCGTCCTCGCGGGCGGTGAGGGTCGGGTCGCCGCCGCCGACCAGGACGAGTTCCCCGGTGTCGCCCTCCAGGGCGGCGCGGGTGGTGAGGCGGTGGTCGGGGCCGAGGGCGGACAGGGCGGCGACGGCGGTGGCGAGCTTGGTGGTGGAGGCGGGGGTGAGGGCGGCGCCGGCGTCGGTGCCGTACAGGCGCCTGCCGGTGGTCAGGTCGGCGACGGCCGCCGCCCGGCGGTCGCCGAGCGCCGGGTCGTCCAGGAGGGGGGCCAGGACGGGTGCGAGGCTGCGGCCGGCCGGTGCCGCCCGTACGGGGCCGGTGGCGCCGCCGAGACCGGTGAGCACGGACGCGGCGCTCGGCGCGGGCCGGGGCGCCCCCGCCGCCGTGCCGTGACCGCCGGATCCGCGGTCGTGATCTGCGCCACCCGCGGCCCCCAGCGCGGCGGCCTGGTGCCGCTCGGCCGTACGCTGACCCGTGGAGTCCCAGGGACCGGCGACGGTCACCACACCGGCGGCGAGTGCCAGCCCGGCGGTGGCGGCGCCCGCGGTGTACTGCCAGGTCTTCGGCCTGGTGGCCCGCGAGAGGCGTGGTGTCGTGGCCCGTGCGAGCCGTGCGATCCGCGGCCGGACGGCGGCGGCGGCGCGTGCGAGACGCGGACGTACGGCGCCCGCGGCCCGCACCGCGCGCGGTCTCACGTCCTGCCAAGGCCTCAGTTCCGGCACGGACACCAGCCCCTTTCGCGATCACACACCTGCGTGAGGGACACTTAACCACCAGAACGATGTGCTGATCATGGAGGAGCCACCGGTGGAGTTCGACGTCACGATCGAGATCCCGAAGGGTTCGCGGAACAAGTACGAGGTGGACCACGAGACGGGACGGATCCGTCTGGACCGTCGACTCTTCACCTCGACCGCCTACCCGACCGACTACGGCTTCGTCGAGAACACCCTCGGCGAGGACGGTGACCCGCTGGACGCGCTGGTCATTCTCGACGAGCCGACGTTCCCGGGCTGCCTGATCCGTTGCCGCGCGATCGGCATGTTCCGCATGACCGACGAGGCCGGCGGCGACGACAAGCTGCTGTGCGTCCCGGCGACGGACCCGCGCGTGGAGCACCTGCGGGACATCCACCACGTGTCCGAGTTCGACCGCCTGGAGATCCAGCACTTCTTCGAGGTGTACAAGGACCTGGAGCCCGGCAAGTCGGTCGAGGGCGCCAACTGGGTGGGCCGCACGGACGCCGAGGCGGAGATCGAGCGGTCCTACAAGCGTTTCAAGGAGCAGGGCGGCCACTGAGCCCTGAGCCGGCGCGAGCCGTCCGGCGGGCCGTACGCATACGCGTGCGGCCCGCTCGCGTTTGGTGCGCATACTGAGGGTTACTTGAGGGTGTGGTCGTACCAGGGAGCACTGCGCACGTGACGGACGCGGAGGACCGCAAGCCGCGGTCGGACGAGGCCAGGAGTGCCTTCCGGCAGCCCGGCCCGGTGGTGGCACCCGCCGGGAGCGAGTCGTCGACGACGTCCGAGTTCGCGATCCCCGACGGACTGGACGTTCCACGCGCCGGCACGGAGTCGGAGGCCACCTCCGAATTCGCCATCCCCGACGGACTCGACGTACCACGCACCGGCACGGAATCGGAGGCCACCTCCGAATTCGCCATCCCCGACGGACTCGACGTGACGCCCGCGCCGCCCGCCGAGCCGGAGGGGTCGGCGTTCAGTCCGCCGAGCACCTACAGGGCCCGGGAGGCCCCGCCCGCCTTCACCCCGCCGAGCGGCGTCCCGGCGGTGAGCCTGGCCAAGCACGTGCCGTGGCAGGACCGGATGCGCACGATGCTGCGCATGCCGGTGGCCGAGCGGCCCGCGCCGGAGCCGGTGCAGCGGCCCGACGAGTCGAGCCCCGCGGTGCCGCGCGTGCTCGACCTGACCCTGCGTATCGGGGAGCTGCTGCTGGCCGGCGGTGAGGGTGCCGAGGACGTGGAGGCGGCCATGTTCGCCGTCTGCCGCTCCTACGGCCTGGACCGCTGCGAGCCGAACGTCACCTTCACGCTGCTGTCGATCTCCCACCAGCCGTCCCTGGTCGAGGACCCGGTCACGGCGTCGCGGACGGTGCGCCGCCGGGGCACCGACTACACGCGCCTGGCGGCGGTGTACGCGCTGGTGGACGACCTCAGCGATCCGGACACCCACCTGTCCCTGGAGGAGGCCTACCGGCGTCTGGCGGACATCCGCCGCAACCGGCACCCCTACCCCACCTGGGTCCTGACCGCGGCGAGCGGACTGCTCGCGGGCGCGGCCTCGGTGCTGGTCGGCGGCGGCTCGGTCGTGTTCGTGGCGGCGGCGGTCGGCGCGATGCTCGGCGACCGGCTGGCGTGGCTGTGCGCGGGCCGCGGGCTGCCGGAGTTCTACCAGTTCATGGTGGCCGCGATGCCGCCGGCCGCGATCGGGGTCGCGCTCACGCTGGCGCACGTCGACGTGAAGGCGTCCGCGGTCATCACCGGTGGGCTGTTCGCGCTGCTGCCGGGGCGGGCGCTGGTGGCGGGCGTGCAGGACGGCCTGACCGGTTTCTACATCACCGCCGCCGCCCGCCTGCTGGAGGTCATGTACTTCTTCGTGGGCATCGTCATCGGGGTGCTGGTGGTGCTGTACCTGGGCGTCCAGGTCGGCGCCAAGCTCACCCCGGACGCCGACCTGAGCATCGAGGAGCGGCCCCTGGTGCAGATCGCCGCGTCGATGCTGCTGTCGCTGACCTTCGCGATCCTGCTCCAGCAGGAGCGGTCGACCGTGCTGGCGGTGACGCTCAACGGCGGTGTCGCATGGGTCGTCTACGGTGCGATGCACTACGCCGGCGGCATCTCGCCGGTGGCCTCCACGGCGGTCGCGGCCGGCCTGGTGGGCCTGTTCGGGCAGTTGCTGTCCCGGTACCGGTTCGCCTCCGCGCTGCCGTACACCACGGCGGCGATCGGGCCGCTGCTGCCGGGTTCGGCGACCTACTTCGGACTGCTGGCGATCGCGCAGAGCGAGGTCGACAAGGGGCTCGTGTCGCTGACCAAGGCGGTCGCGCTGGCCATGGCCATCGCCATCGGCGTGCACCTGGGGTCGGAGATCTCGCGGTTGTTCCTGCGGGTGCCGGGTGCGGCGAGCGCGGAGGGCCGGCGGGCCGCGAAGCGGACGCGCGGGTTCTGAGGCGGGCGCCCGCGGGCCCGGGAGGAGCCGCCCGGGAGGAGCCCGGCGGACGGCGCGCCCCGCGGTCGCGCCCCGCGGCGCGGCCGCGGGGCGCGTCGGCTCAGTAACCCTGGTGGTACGGGTTCTGCTCGCCCTGCTGATGACCCTGCGGGGGCCGCGGGGCGTACGGCTGCTGCGGGGCGTACGGCTGGGGCTGCTGGGGCTGCTGGGGCTGCTGGGGGTAGCCGTAGTGCCCGCCGCCCTGCGGGTGGCCCTGGCCGTACCCCTGGTCGCGGTACCCCTGATTGCCGTAACCCTGCCCCTGCGGCGGGTACGGGGCGGTCTGCTGCTGGGGGTACTGCGGCTGGTGAGGGTGCTGAGGCTGGGGCTGGTGGGCCGGTTCGATGCGGCGCAGCTGCGTGGTCGCGTCGTCCATGACGGGGTGCTGGGACTGCTGCTGCCAGGCGGCCGGGGCCGTCCGGTCGGGCTGGGCGGCGGCCTCGCGCTTCTTCCTCCCGCGCTCGCGCAGGTACTCGACGATGATCGGCACCACGGAGACCAGGACGATCAGGACGAGAATCGCCTCGACGTTGGTGCGGATGAACTCGATCTGGCCGAGCCAGTAGCCCGCGAGGGTGATGCCCGTGCCCCAGGCGATGCCGCCGATGATGTTGTACGTGAGGAACGTGCGGTACTTCATGCGCCCGGCGCCGGCCACGATGGGGGCGAAGGTGCGCACGATCGGGACGAAGCGGGCCAGGACGATCGCCTTGGGACCGTACTTCTCCATGAACTCGTGCGCCTTGTCCAGGTTCTCCTGTTTGAAGAGCTTGGAGTTGGGACGGCTGAAGAGCTTTGGGCCGAGGAACTTGCCGATCATGTAGCCCACTTGGTCGCCGATGACGGCGGCCAGCACGATCAGCAGGCAGACCAGCCACAGCGGCTGGCTGATGTACTCGCCCTGGGCGACGAACAGGCCCGCGGTGAACAACAGGGAGTCGCCGGGCAGGAACGCGAAGAGCCCCGACTCGGCGAAGACGATCAGCAGGATGCCGGGCAGGCTGAAGGTCGAGATCAGGTAGTCCGGGCTGAGCCACTCGGGGCCGAGCGCAAGCGTGGTCACGGGAATGTGGCTCCTGCTGCTGGGGACGGGCGGGGGCGGGCTGCCAAAAATATCAACGCAGCCGTGGAGGTACAGGTTCCACGAGGGTACCCAGGATGCGCCCGGACCCCGCCGGGAGAACCCCGTGAACGGCTCCGGCACGGTGGTCTCCCGGCCGGGACGACCGGCCGGGAGACCACCGTGCCCGGGGCTCAGGAAGTGTGCCGGACGGCGTTGGCGAGGATCGCGTCGCGCATGTAGGCGGCGAGGCCCGGCTTGGCGGCGTCGATGTTTCGCGTGAAACGTTCGTCCGAGACGTACATCTCGCCCAGGCAGGTGTGCATCTCGTACCCGCAGTCGAAGTGGTGGCGGGCGATCCCCCGCCGGTGGTCCTCGGCGACGTCCATGGCCGCCTCGGAGTCGGCGGGCTCACCGGCCTCCATCAGGGCGACGAAGCGCCGGGTGAGCTCGTCGGCCTCGTCCTGGATGCGCTGCCAGTCCTCCTTGGTGTAGGAGGCCGTCCGCTCCCGGGACTGGCGGTAGGCGTCGGTGTCGCCCCAGCGCTCCCGCACCTCCTCCTCGTACTGGTCGGGGTCGAAGTCACCGAAGACCTCGAACTTCTCCTCGGGCGTGAGGTTGATACCCATACTGCGTGCCTCCATGGCGTGCTCCACGGCCGCCGCCATCTTCCGCAGCCTCTCGATCCGGGCGGTCAGCAGCTCGTGCTGGCGGCGCAGGTGCGCGCGCGGGTCCGCGTCCGGGTCGTCGAGGAGGACGGCGACCTCGTCGAGCGGGAAGCCCAGCTCCCGGTAGAACAGGATCTGCTGCAGCCGGTCGAGGTCGGCGTCGCTGTAACGCCGGTGCCCCGCGTGGCTGCGCTCGCTCGGCACGAGCAGGCCGATGTCGTCGTAGTGGTGCAGCGTGCGCACCGTCACTCCGGCGAAGCCGGCCACCTGTCCCACGGAGTAGCTCACTTCCGCTCCCTTCTTCTGACGCCCTCCACGCTGCCGCCTCACGCAACGTGAGGTGCAAGCCCCGCCGTCAGCGAGCGGTGCCGCCCCCGGAGTGCCGCTCCCGTCGCGTACGGGCTCCCCTCGCCCAGGACGCCGGCGAACGGCTCGCCCTCCCCGGCGAAGGCGTAGGCGCCGCCGCGGACGTGTTCGACGAGGGCGCGCGTCCACTCGGCGCCGGCGGAGTGCACCCGGAAGTTCATGATTTCGCCGATGCGGCCGAACTGCCCGGGGCCGTCCTCGGGCGCGCGGATCATCCCCGGCCCGCGCCCTGCTCCTCGGCCACCAGGTCCCAGGCGGTGGCGCCGTCCAGCGACTCGCGGACGATGTCGGCGTGGCCGGCGTGCCGGGCCGTCTCGCGGATCAGGTGCAGGCACAGCCAGCGCATCGAGACCCGGCCCTCGGGCGGGAACCAGGGCCGGTCGGGCAGCGGGAAGGTGTCGTCCAGGCTTGGCACCGAGCGGATGAACTCCTCCGTCCCGGCGGCGACCTCCTCCCAGTACGCCGGCTGTGACGCGACGGCCTCGTCGCCCACCAGCCGGAAGCACTCGTGCCAGTTCGACTCGTCCCGCGCCACGGCCGGCGGCTCGCCCTTGGCGCGGGCGATCCAGCTCTGCTCGACCTCGGCGGCGTGCTCGACGAGTCCGGCGAGACTGAGCTCGCCGGCGCTGGGCCTGCTCGCGGCCTGCTCGTCCGTCAGCCCGAGCACCGCCCGCCGGATGCCGCCGCGCTGCTCGGCGAGGAAGGACAGCAGCGCTCCGCGCTCGTCGCCGGGTGCCTCCGCGGGAACGTGGGTGACCATGACGGTCGCCTTTCGTCGGGTCGCTCTCTGCCGGGGCCCTCTTCACTGACACCGATGACGCTACGGGCCATTGAGGGCAGTCGCTGTCCTCAATGGCCCGCCACGGCCGGAAAGCCGGGAAAACCCGAAGGGACCGGGGTCTAGAACGGGAACCCGCTCCGCCCGTGCTGCACCGAGATCCACTTCAGCGTGGTGAAGGCGTCCAGCATGGCGTCGCCGTTCAGCCGGCCGACGCCGGAGTGCTTCTCGCCGCCGAAGGGGACGATCGGCTCGTCGTGCACGGTGCCGTCGTTCACGTGGAACATGCCGGTGTCGATCCGCCGGGCGAACCGCACGCCCCGCTCGACGTCACCGGTGTGCACGGCGCCGCTCAGGCCGTACGGGGTGTCGTTGACGATGCGGACGGCCTCCTCCTCGCCGTCGAACGGGACGATGAAGGCGACCGGGCCGAAGACCTCCTGCCTCAGCAGGGCCGAGTCGGCGGGGAGGTCCGTCAGGACGGACGGCTCGACCAGGTTGGCGGTCCGTCCACCGCGCAGCAGGGCGGTCGCGCCCTCGGCGACCGCCCGCTCCACGACGCCCGAGACGGCGTCCGCCTGCTGGGAGTTGATCACCGGGCCGATGACGGTCCGCGGGTCGCTCGGGTCGCCCGTCTTCAGGGACCTGACCTTGGCGACGAACTTCTCGGTGAACTCGTCGGCGATCGCGCGGTCGACCAGGACGCGGTTGGCGGCCATGCAGACCTGGCCCTGGTGGACGTACCGGCTGAAGACCGCCGCGTCGACCGCGTAGTCGACGTCGGCGTCGTCGAGGACCACCAGCGCGCTGTTGCCGCCCAGTTCGAGGACCGAGCGCTTGAAGTGCGCGGCGCAGACGGTGGCGACGTGGCGGCCGACCTTGTCGGAGCCGGTGAAGGAGATGACCTTCGGGACCGGGTGCTCGAGGAAGGCGTCGCCGATCTCCGCGATGTCGGTGACGACGACGTTGAGCAGGCCGCCCGGCAGGCCCGCCTCCTCGAAGATCCTCGCGATCAGGGTGCCGCCGACGACCGGGGTGTTCTGGTGCGGCTTGAGCACCACGGCGTTGCCGAGGGCGAGCGCGGGGGCGACCGACTTGATCGACAGCAGGAAGGGGAAGTTGAACGGGCTGATCACACCGACGACGCCGACGGGCACGCGGTAGACGTGGTTCTCCTTGCCGTCGACCGGGGAGGGGATGATCCGGCCCTCGGGACGCAGCGCCAGGTGGACCGCCTCGCGCAGGAACTCCTTGGCGAGGTGGAGCTCGAAGGCGGCCTTCACGCGGGTGCCGCCCAGCTCGGCGATGATCGCCTCGGTGATCTCGGGCTCCCGCTCCTCGACCACCCGCAGGGCCTTCTCGAAGACCGCGCGGCGGGCGTAGGGGTTGGTCGCCGCCCACTCCTTCTGGGCGCGGGCGGCCGCCCGGTACGCCTCGTCGACCTCGTCGACCGTGGCTATGGTGATCGACGCCAGCTTCTCGTCGTCGTACGGGTTGAAGTCGATGATGTCCCAGGAACCGGTGCCCGGGCGCCACTCACCGTCGATGTACTGCTGAGCCAGGTCCGTGAAGTACGACGACATGTGGCCCCTCCATCCCCTGGCTTCCGCCAGCCGACTGCCTGATGGAGCGTCATCGTACTTGTGTTTCAAGAGAGTTGGATGAGCCCCCTGAGGAGGTCGCGGCTCTCCTCCGGGCTGGGGCTGTCCTGCTGGAGCTCCTTCAGCGCCGTCTCGTACTGGACGACGTCCTCGCGTTTGTCCAGGTACAGGGCGCTGGTGAGCTGCTCCAGGTAGACGACGTCGGACAGGTCGGACTCCGGGAAGCTGAGGATCGTGAACGCGCCGCTCTCGCCGGAGTGCCCGCCGAGGCCGAACGGCACGACCTGGAGCCGGATGTTGGGGCGCTCGGACATCTCGATCAGGTGCTGGAACTGGCCGCGCATCACGTAGCGGTCGCCGTACGGGCGGCGCAGGGCGGCCTCGTCCAGGACGATGTGGAACTCGGGCGCGTTCTCGGCGACGAGGCACTTCTGCCGCTCCAGGCGCAGCGCCACCCGCCGTTCGACGTCGGTCTCGCTCGCGCCCTTCATGCCGCGCCGGACGACCGCGCGCGCGTACTGCTCGGTCTGCAGCAGGCCGTGCACGAACTGCACCTCGTACACGCGGATCAGCGAGGCCGCGCCCTCCAGGCCCACGTAGGTCGGGAACCAGCTGGGCAGCACGTCGGAGTAACTGTGCCACCAGCCCGCGACGTTGGCCTCCCTGGCCAGGGAGAGCAGGGAGGCGCGCTCCTGCTCGTCCGTGACGCCGTACAGCGTCAGCAGGTCCTCCACGTCCCTCGTCTTGAAGCTCACCCGGCCCAGCTCCATCCGGCTGATCTTCGACTCCGAGGCGCGGATCGAGTACCCCGCCGCCTCGCGCGTGATCCCCCGCGCCTCACGCAGTCGCCTCAGGTGTGATCCGAGCAGCATGCGCCGCACCACCGATCCCGATTCTCCCGCGCTCACCTTCGCCAGCCTCCCCAACCGTCTCCAAGGGCCGCAGTCTGCCAGTAAAACACTCCGAGCAGTACTCGATCGGTTACGGAGACGGAAACAAGCGGGACGCTCCATGCGGAACGGGCGGGAACGGACGAGAGGGGAAGAGGGGAGGAGCGTGAAGAAGGGGGAAAGGGAGGAAGAGGGGGAAGGGAAGGGGAAGGGGAAGAAGGGGGCGGGAGGGGCGGAAGGCGGCGGGTGGCGTCGGACGTCCGGCGGGAAGGACGCGAAGAAACCGCGAAGATGACAGAAAAATTGACCAACAAGCGGTGCGGGAAGGCTCATTTCGGTCACGTGCACGTGCATCTGCCCTTGCATCTGCTCTGCGCATCCGAAACCATGGTCCCGCACCACCGCCGCATCGCTACGACCGCGAATTCCGGGAGTGCCTCGCATGGGGACGAATGGATCGACCATGCTCGAGCCGTTACGGCAGGGCCTTCCGCCGCTGGATCCCGTATCCGTCGACAACGCCGCCTCCTGCGCCCTGCCCGCCTGCTACGAAGCGGTGCGCGAGGCCCGGGGGTTCGCCCGCAGGACGCTCGGCCAGTGGGAGCTGGGCGACCGCTTCGACGACGTGTGCTTGGTCGTCTCGGAGCTGGTGACCAACGCGCTGCGCCACGCGCTGCCGGCGGACGGCCCGCGGTCGGCGCGGCAGGAGCCGCCCGTCCGGCTGCACCTCATGCGGTGGCCCGACCGGCTGGTGTGCGCGGTGCGCGACCCGAGCCACGACAGCCCGGTCGCCCGCGAGGGCGAGGACTTCTCCGCCGAGTCCGGCCGGGGGCTGTTCCTCGTCGGCTCCTTCAGCGACAGCTGGGGCTGGTACCCGCTCGCCGGCCCCCTGGAGGGCAAGGTCGTCTGGGCGCTGTTCCGGCTCCGGCCGCCCGGATGCTGATCCGCCACGGCGCTTCCCCGCGCCGTGGCTCCACGCGCGCCGCCCGGGCGGCGCGCGTGTGCCGTCCGTGACGGACGCGGTGCGCCACCGGACGCCGCGCGTGCGCCCCGCAAGCCCGTGCGCCCCATCAGCCCGTGCGCCCTGCGCGTCCCCCCGCGCCCCCGCGCGTCACGGCACGACCCGCGGCCGTCCCACGGCCGACCTGCGGGCCCCGCGGTCAACCCGCGATCAGGTGGTCGAATTCGCCGTCCTTGACGCCCAGCAGCATCGCCTCGATCTCGGCGCGCGTGTAGACGAGCGCCGGCCCGTCGGGGAAGCGGGAGTTGCGCACGGCGACGTCCCCGCCCGGCAGGCGCGCGAACTCCACGCAGGATCCCTGCGAGTTGCTGTGCCGGCTCTTCTGCCAGGCCACGCCGTGCAGCTCCGTGGCCGCCATGCCGTTGTACACGCCGGACGCGCGGGCGCCGCCGGACGCCCCGCCGCCGTACGTCTCACCGTCGTACGCCTCACCGTCGTACACGTCGTGGTCCACAGGTCGCTCCCCGGTGGTGCACTGGCTGGTGTGGCCATTGATGCGGTGGTCAACTGTTCCGGATCATAACGTGCCGCTCGTGCACCTGAATGAGCAAATGCACGTGCACGGCGTGTGGTCCCGCGATTACGGCCTCGCCGGCCGCCCTGCCGAGGACCTCGGCCTCTCCGGCGCCCGCGGCGGCGGGGGCCGTTCCCGCGTACGACTCGGGTATGCCCCCGATTTCGATGAACATGCAACAGGTGAATCTGCAACAAGTATCGGTGCGCCAGGAGCCGGCGCGGCGGACGCCCGTGCGACAGCGGCAGGGGCCCGCTCGGTGGAGCGGGCCCCTGCGCGGGGGTGGCGCGGTGGCGCCGGTCAGCGGGTGGCGTACGGCAGCAGCGCCATCTCCCGGGCGTTCTTGACCGCCCGGGCCAGCTGACGCTGCTGCTGGGCCGTCACGCGGGTGACGCGGCGGCTGCGGATCTTGCCGCGGTCGGAGATGAACTTCCGCAGCAGGTCGGTGTCCTTGTAGTCGATGTACGTGATCCCGGCCTGGTCCAGCGGGTTGGGGCGGCTCTTGGCGGGCTTGCGGTCGGGCTTGCGGGGCATGGGCGGTCAGACCTCCAGGAGGGTGTCGAAGGCGGGCGGCAGCCGCTTCCAGGCGTCGCGCCCGGCGGCGTACTCGGCGTCGGTCAGCAGGCAGGACTCCAGCAGGTGCTCCAGCCCGTCGCGGTCGAGGCCGGGCGAGGTGAAGACGAGGTGCTGGCAGCGGTCGCCGTGCTCGGGGTGCCAGTCCAGCGCGGCGGCGGCGCGGCGCACCGGCGGAACCATCCCCCAGGCCGCGTCGGGCAGGGAGGCCAGCCACGGGCCCGCGCTCTCCACGCACAGGGCGCCGCCGGCCGCGTCCCAGTGCAGCAGCGTGTCCGGCTTGTCGGCGAGCCAGAACCGGCCGCGGCTGCGGGCGGCGGCGCAGGTCAGGTCCTCCAGCGCCGCGTAGAGCCGCTCCGGGTGGAAGGGGCGGTGCCGGCGCCAGACAAAGGTGGCGACACCGTGCGCGTCGGCCTCGGCGGGCAGCAGGGCGCAGGCCGGGTGCTGGGCCGCCGCCGCGGCCTCCACGTCGAAACCGGCCAGGGCCGCCTCGGTCAGGGCCGTCGGGCCCGGACGCGGTGGTGCGCCCGCCAGGTCGCCGTGGCCGATCGGGACCTGGCGGGCCGTCGGGTGCAGCTGGGACAGCAGTTCGCGGTCCTCGTCGTCGGCCTGGGGGGAGTCGGCGACGGCGAGGACGGGGGCGTACTCCAGTTGCCGCGCGAAGGTGTCGGCGACCGTGCGCTGGTCGGTGGCCGCGGCGGCGAGGCCGCCCTCGGCGAGGTCGTCGCCGTTGGCCAGGTACGGGAGCACCAGCGCCGGGTCGACGGCGGTGATCACGCCGGTGACGGTGAGGCCGCCGGCCGCCACCACCTCCGCCATCGCCTTGGGCTCGACGGAGTCCCACAGCTCGACGACCGCGAGCGGGGTGTCCCCGGCGTCCGCGAGCCGCTCCAGCTCGGGCACCAGGTCCTCGCGCAGGGCGCAGCAGGCGCAGTCGTTGACGAGCGGGGTCTCGCCGGTGGACCGGACGCCGCGGGCGTCGCGCACGGTCCGCACGACGGTGCCCGCGGCGGCGGTCGCCAGGTCGTGGTGGAGGGCGACACTGCCGGGCACGTCGGCGAGCAGCCGTGCCACGGCCGCCCGGCGGGCGTCGGCGTGCAGCCCGCCGACGATCACCACCGGCAGACTCATGCCCCGCCCCGCTTCCCGTAGCGGCGCTCGAAGCGCTCCACGCGCCCGGCGGTGTCCAGGACGCGGGCCGTGCCGGTGTAGAAGGGGTGGCTGACGTTCGAGATCTCGACGTCGACGACCGGGTAGGTGTTGCCGTCCTCCCACTCGATCGTCTTCTCGCTCGTCATGGTCGAGCGGGTGAGGAAGGCGTGGTTCGCGGCACGGTCGCGGAAGACGACGGGACCGTAGGCCGGGTGGATCCCCTTGCGCATGGCGTGCCTCAGCGCTCCTCTCGGAAGTCGACGTGGCGGCCGGCGACCGGGTCGTACTTGCGCAGGGTCAGGCGGTCCGGGTCGTTGCGGCGGTTCTTGCGGGTCACGTAGGTGAAGCCGGTCCCGGCGGTGGACCGGAGCTTGATGACCGGACGGAGTTCGTTGCGTGCCATGCTGCTATCTTACTGAAAATGAATTCCATTAACACCAGCGTCTGAGGAGAGGTACGTCACCGTGTCCGCGCACTGCATGCTGACCGGCGCCCAGCCCGGCTTCGGCAACCGCATCTCGCACTCCCACCGGCGGACCTCCCGCCGCTTCGACCCGAACATCCAGACCAAGCGGTACTGGCTGCCGAGCGAGGGCCGGTACGTGCGGCTGAAGCTGAGCGCCAGGGGGATCAAGACGGTCGACACGATCGGCGTCGAGGCGGCCGTGGCCCGGATCCGCGCCCGGGGGGTGCGGGTCTGATGGCCAAGAAGAGCAAGATCGCGAAGAACGAGAAGCGGCAGGAGACCGTGGCGCGGTACGCCGCCCGCCGGGCCGAGCTGAAGGAGATCATCCGGCGCCCGACCTCGACCGAGGCCGAACGGATCGCCGCCCAGCGGGAGCTGCGGCGCCAGCCCCGGGACGCCAGCGCCACGCGCGTACGCAACCGCGACCAGACCGACGGGCGGCCCCGCGGTTACTTCCGCGCCTTCGGGCTGTCCCGGATCGGCCTGCGGGAGCAGGCGCACGCCGGGCATCTGCCGGGGGTCCGCAAGGCGTCCTGGTAGCGCCGGGCACCTGCCCCGGATCCGGGAGGCCCCCCTGGCGGCTTGTCCCGGGGCGGTCGGCTCCGCCGACGGGACGACGATGGGGGCGACCCGGGAGGGCGGCGTCGGGCCGGAGACGTACACCGAGGCGCGGGGCGGTAAGTTCCCGTCCGGGTCGCCGGCGTCCGGTGTCGGTTCCTGACGTACGGATCGGCACCGCCGGCGGCGTCCGGGAGCCGGATCCGGTGACGGCGTCCGCAGTACCGCCCCCTTGCCGCCGTCCCAGAGGAACGTTCCCATGCGCGCCATCGCCCCCGCAGCCGCCGTCGCCGTCGCCGCGGCCCTCGTCCTGACCGCCTGTGACGACGGCGGCGGCGGTGCCGGCGACTCCCGCGCCGGCGACCGGGGAGCCGGTCGGGACGGGGCCGTCTGCCGGGTCGACGAGGTGGACATCGAGGCCGGCGCGAGTGCCGCGCCGGCCGCCGGGGACACGGGCACCGTCTCCTTCACCGTCACCAACCGCGGCGCCGCGTGCACGCTGGACGGCCTCCCCGCCGTCACCCTGTCGGCCGGTGACGCGCCGGTGGAGGTGCCCGCCGAGCAGGCCGCCCGGGCGCGGAAGCTGACCCTCGCCGAGGGCGCGGCGGTCTCCTTCACCCTCACCTACGTGCGCGGTGAGGCGGGCGGCGGGCGGAGCCTCGCCGTGAAGTCGGCGGACGTCGCCCTGCCGGGCGCCTCGGACACGCGCGGCTTCCCGTGGTCGTACGGAGAGGTCGCGCTGAAGGGGGAGGGGCTGCCGGACGCCTCGGTGGGGCCGTTCCAGCAGGCGGGCGACTGACGTCCGCCCCTCCTGCCCGGGACCGGCGGCCCGTCACGGCAGCGGGGGCCCCGGTCGCAGGCGGGCGCGGTCGGCGGCGTGGGTGCCCTCCGTCCAGCCCGCCGCGTCGCTCACCCCGCGCAACCGGGTCGTGGTCGTCTCCGGGAACATCCGCTCCAGGCGGTCGGCGACCGCGGCCTCGCGGGAGGCGAGGACCGGGAGCAGGTCCGCGGCCGGCCCCGCGGAACCGGCATCCCGTCCGCGGGCGGTCTCCTCGATCACGGCCTCCTCGGCCGCGCGCAGGCGGGTGCCGACGCGGTGCGCGTAGGCCGCGAGGAACGACTGACGGAAGGTCTTGGTCCGCTTCCGGCCGCCCGCCCGCTGCCCGGCCTCCGCCCGGGTCATCGCGGATTCGGCCTGGACCAGGAGCGAGGTGTAGAGGAGTTCGACCGCCTCCAGGTCGGCTTCGAAGCCGACGACGGTGGAGAAGCCGAAGGGCTCGTTCCACACCGCCCGGCATCGGTTCGCGGCGGCGACCGCGTCGAGGAGCACCGCCTTGGCCTGCTCGTACGGCGGCTCGACCCCGATCCGGCAGGCGCCCGGGGCGTCCGGCGCCGGCGCCCGGGCCGACAGCAGCGCGGCGTCGATGCTGTAGCGGGCCATCAGTTCCTGCGCCTTGGCGCTGAGGGCCTCGGCCTCCTCCGGGTAGGCGGTCGCCTCCGCCTTGGCGAGCAGGGCGCGGACCCGGCCGAGGGTCCGGGACTCCGGGCGGGGGTCGCGCGCGCCGGGGGACGAGCCGGCGGAGGGGCCGGGGGCGGATGCGCCGGATGCGCCGGATGCGTCGGATGCGTCCAGGGGTTCCAGGGCGGGCAGGCGCAGCAGCAGGCGGTAGAGCTCCAGCACGGCGGTGGCGTGCGAGAAGCGGTCGGTGCGGGGCGCGGTCCCGGCGGGCAGCGCGTCCAGCTGCCCGGCCCAGCGGCGCCCGCGCGGGCCGTCGTACGGCGCCTGCGCCCGGATCAGCGCGGCGACCAGCCGCACGTGGACGTCGTCCAGCTCCCGGCGCACGATCCGCACGAGGTCGGCGGGCTGCCAGCCGCGCCGCCAGGCCGCGGCCACGAACTCCCGCCCCCGGCGTTCGAGTTCGGCGTCCGCCGCCGGATCGGCCGCGAGCAGGGAGGCGGCGGTGTCCAGGGTGGCGTCGGTGGTGTCGTACAGGGCGGTGCGCAGGGCGCGGTCGACGGTGCTGGGCGTGCTCACCCGGCGATGGTGTCACGGGACCGGCGCCGTCTCCTTCCCGGAACAGGCGGGCGGCCGGCGGACGTGCTGCGGCGCGGCACGCGGGTGCGCCGGCCGCCGCCGAGGCCCCGGAGCCGGTGCCGTACGGCCCGGCGGCCGGGAAGGCCCCGGAACTCACCTTCCGCGAGGCGCTCCGCCTCGGCCACCACCACGTCGGCACCGAGCACCTCCTGCTCGCCCTGCTGGAACACGGGAACGGCGAGGGCGTGCTGAGCGGGCTCGGCATCGACAAGGGGAGGACCGAGGAGTACGTCACCGAGGTGCTGGCGCGGTTCCTGGAGACGCCCGGACAGGAGGCGTAGGCAGGGCACGACCCGGGGCCGGCCGGGGCGTGGGGCCCGCCCCGCGCCCCGGTGGCAGCCCTTCCCGGTGTGACCGGGACCCCGGCGGCGGCCGGCCGCGGGGCGTTGTCAGACCCGCCTGCGACACTCGTGGCATGGCCGATCGGTGGGCGCTCGCCGTGGCCGAGGGCGGCGGTGCGGAGGTCGCGCCCCTCGGCCCGGACGGACTGCCCGCCGGGCCGGTCCGGCGGGAGGCGGACCTCGCCGAGGCCGTGCGCGGCCGGCCGGATGTCACGCGGTGGGTGTGGCGGTCCACCGCCGAGGTCTATCCGCGCCTGCTCGCCGCGGGGGTGCGGGTGGAGCGGTGCTACGACGTCGAGGACGCCGAGACGCTCCTGCTCGGCCACGAGGGCCGCTACGGCGAACCCCGTTCGGCCGCCGCCGCCCTGGCCCGGCTGCGCGGCGGCCCCGTACCGCCCGATCCGCCGCAGCGGTCCGCCGAGCCCGGCGCGCAGTCCCCGCTCTTCGAACCGCAGGCCGTCCGCGTACCGCTGAGCGACCTCATCGCCGTCTACGCCGAGCAGCAGCGGCGGCACGACCGCACCGCGCACCCCGACCGGATGCGGCTGCTGACGGCGGCCGAGTCGGCGGGGACGCTGGTGGCCGCCGAGATGAACCGCGCGGGCCTGCCGTGGCGGGCCGACGTGCACCGCGAGGTGCTGCACGACCTGCTCGGCGAGCGCTACGCGGGCGGGGGCGAGCCGCGCCGGCTGGCCGAGCTGGCCGAGGAGGTGTCCGCCGCCTTCGGACGCCGGGTGCGGCCCGATCTGCCCGCCGACGTGGTCAAGGCCTTCGCGCAGGCCGGCATCAAGGTGCGGTCGACCCGCCGGTGGGAGATCCGCTCCATCGACCACCCGGCCGTGAAACCGCTGCTGGAGTACAAGAGGCTCTACCGGATCTGGGTGGCGCACGGCTGGTCCTGGCTGCAGGACTGGGTGCGCGACGGGCGGTTCCGGCCCGGGTTCCTGGCCGGCGGGACGGTCACCGGACGCTGGGTGACCAACGGCGGGGGCGCGCTGCAGATCCCCAAGGTGATCCGGCGGGCCGTCGTCGCCGACCCGGGCTGGCGGCTGGTGGTCGCCGACGCCGACCAGATGGAACCGCGCGTGCTGGCGGCGATCTCCCGCGATCCGGGGCTGATGGAGGTGGCCGGCCGGGAGGGCGACCTGTACCAGGCGGTGTCCGACCGGGCCTTCTCCGGCGACCGCGCCCAGGCCAAGATCGCCGTGCTCGGCGCGGTCTACGGCCAGACCGCCGGTGACGGCCTGAGGAACCTCGCCGCGCTCAGACGCCGCTTCCCGAAGGCGATCGCGTACGTCGACGAGGCCGCCCGCGCCGGCGAGGAGGGCCGCCTGGTGCGGACCTGGCTGGGGCGGACCTGCCCGCCGGCGGCCCGGGCGGAGGACGACGACGCCGGGGAGGCCGGCATTCCCCTCGCCGGAGCGGAGTCCGACGACCGTGAGTGGGTGCCGGGCCACGCCTCCACCGACGCCCGCGCCCGCGGCCGGTTCGCCCGGAACTTCGTCGTCCAGGGCAGCGCCGCCGACTGGGCCCTGCTGCTGCTCGCCGCGCTGCGGCGCGCCTGCGCGGACCTGGCGGCCGAACTGGTCTTCTTCCAGCACGACGAGGTGATCGTGCACTGTCCGCAGGAGGAGGCGGACACGGTCGTGGCGGCGATACGGGAGGCGGCGGACCTCGCCGGGCGGCTGACGTTCGGGGACACCCCGGTGCGGTTCCCGTTCACGACGGCGGTGGTGGAGTGCTACGCGGACGCCAAGTGACCGGCCCGCGCCGGTCCCGCGGGACAGGCCCCCGCACCACCGGGCACCACGGGGGCCGCCCGCGCGCCGGTTCCGTCCACCGCGTCGGGGCGCCGGCCGGGGCCCTCCCCCACCGTCCCGCACGGGCGGGAGGCGGGCCGCTTCAGACGACGGGGGGCCGTCCCAGCCGGGTGAGCCGCCACACCGTCCGCCAGCGCATGGGCCGGCGCTCCCCCGCGGGCTTGCGGACGCCCTCCGCGAACCCGCCGAACCAGGCGCGCAGCCCGGCGCGCGACCGGTTCCGCACGAGGGTCAGCAGCAGCCACACGCCCAGGTGCACCGGGATGAGCGGCAGCGGGAGCCGGCGGCGGGCCAGCCACACCCGGTTGCGGGCGTTGACCCGGAAGTAGACGGCGTGCCGCGCGGGCGAGGTCCTCGGGTGCCGGAGCAGCAGCTCGGGCGCGTACAGGATGCGCCACCCGGCATCGGCCGCGCGCCAGGCCAGGTCGGTCTCCTCGTGCGCGAAGAAGAACTCGGCGGGCCAGTCGCCGACCTCGTCGAGCATCGCCATCCGCAGCGCGTGCCCGCCGCCGAGGAACCCGGTCACGTATCCGCCCCGCATCGGGTCGGACGCCCCCACCCTGGGCACGTGCCGCTGCTGCGTCCGCCCGTGCTCGTCGGCGATCCGGAAGCCGACGATGCCGAGCCGGTCGTCGGCGGCGAACAGTTCCCGCACGCGGCGGAGCACGTCCGTGTCGACGAGCAGCCCGTCGTCGTCCAGTTCCACGACCACGTCGACGTCGCCGTACTCCCGCAGCCGCGCCAGGGCCACGTTCCGCCCGCCGGGGCAGCCGAGGTTCTCACCGGTCTCGACGGTGGTGACCTCGCCGGGCAGCGACAGCCGCCGGGCGAACTCGGGCAGCGGGCAGCCGTTGCCGACGATCACGATCCGCGCGGGCGGCACGTCCTGTCCGGCCACGGACTCCAGCAGGGCGTCCACTTCGGCGGGCCGGTTGCCCATGGTCACCACGGCCACGGCGATCCTCGGCGACCCCATGCCCTCACCTCTCCCGACACGTTTCCCGGCGCCTGTCCCGGCACATCCGCCGGCGCCTCTCCCGGTACGTCCACCGACGCCTCCGCGACCGGAGGCCGCGCTCGCGCGATGCTAGCCGTTCACGGCGGCGTTCCACGGAGGAGGCGCGCGGTTGGACGGAAAGACGGGACAACGCCGCGAGACCGACAAAACGGCCCGGGCACCGTCGAGCGGCCACTACGGCTGCCGCCGTCCGCCACCGGGTTCCGGTGCGCGCCGGACGGCGGGCCCGGTGCTCCAGGACCTTCCGCCGCACCGGCCCGGGAAGGGCGGGCGGAAGGGGCCGTTCCCGGGACGCGGACCCGCGACCCGGGTATGCCGAATCGTCGGATATCGGCCCGGGCTTCCCCTTGTTCATCCTGCTGCTCACGCCCTGGTCGGAGAGGTCACCGGACTTCGGTGGAGGGTGGCGGACCGCCCGGGAGCGAACGGCGACGGGGACCGCGGCCCCCGAGGGACGACCGGCACGCCTCCCCCTCGGGTTCCCGGCCGCGGCCGCGGCCGGGAACCCAGCCGTCCGGAAAAGTTTTCCCGACGGACCGAACCTTCCCCGGGCACGGCGCATCTTCAGGTGCGTAAGCGCGCGCTGACCCCGCGCGCCGACCCGTATCCGAGGGGGAACCGAAATCTCATGAAGAACAAGCTGACCGCCGTGGCCCTTGCGGCCGTCGTCGTCGCCGGCACCGCCGCCACCGCCGTCCCGGCCTCGGCCGCCTCCGCCAAGGCCGTGCCGACCCGCTGCCACACCGCCGACCTGAGGGCCGGCTTCGCCATGGGGGGAGACGCGAGGCCGGAGATGGAGCAGAGCGAGAAGCAGACCCGGGCCCACATCTGGTTCACCAACAAGAGCGAGCGCACCTGCACCCTGTCCGGCTTCGCCGGTGTCGACATGATCGGCGCTCAGAAGACCGACGGCACCTGGTCGCTGGCGCGCTCCGCCGAAAAGCCCGTGAAGATGACCCTGGAGCAGGGGGACACGGTGGACTTCGGCATCACCCTGCTCCCGGTGGCCGGGTCCACGCCCCAGAAGGAGAAGTTCGTTCCGGCGAAGTTCCTGGTCACTCCGCCGAACGAGACGGAGCACTTCACCCTGAAGTGGCCGTTCGGCGGCCAGATCCTCAAGCAGGACGGCGCCACCCGCCCGGCTACCTATCTCCACCCGGTCGGGATGTAACCGACTGGGCGGCCCCTGAGCCTTCCCCGGCGTCGCCGGTGGCCACCGCGGGACTCCCGGAACGAGGTGAAACCTCCGGGTGACGCGGTGGCCGCGTCCGGCGGGCGGCACGCCCGGACCCTTCACCGGGGCCCGCCTCGGCACCATACCCACGGAACGACAAAACCCCAGGTCAAGGGATACATGACCTGGGATTTTCCAGAGCCGCTTCCGGATTCGAACCCGAGACCTACGCATTACGAGGGCTCGTGGGGTCGTGAGGGCGGGTGCCGCATGATCACATCGGATCTCGATTTCCCTGATCAGCGACTTGCGGCCTCGTCGGTGTCTGTCGCTGAATCCACCTTGTGCCGCACCGTCCGCTCACGCATCGCAGGGTTGCGTCCAGTAATTCCGCGAGCTGCAGTCGTCCGAGGCGATGGAAGGCAATGCCGCGACGCCGCGCGGTGCGATGGCCGAGACGGCGTGTTGGAAGCGATCACGACAAGGTGGTTGCCGTGCAACCTGGCGAGACGCGGACCTGCCCAACCGCTGACGGCATCAACACGATGCCGGGCAAGGCGGCTGGTGTGTAGTGGTAGAAGCCGGACCGGGCATCGCTTGCAATCCTGGACGCGGTGTGTTCGTCGGCCGGGCACTCTGCCCACGCGTGGAGCTTTTCGAGCGTCGTCCACCCCACCAGAGCTGTCACCACCGCCGCTAAGGTCAGCACGAAGCCACCGGAACCGCTGTGGCGGAGCCTTGGCCGTCGTCGCCGGCGACGGGCCGGGTGAAGCGGTAGCACTGGTCGACTGCTTTCTCCGAGCTCGAGACGAGGACGGAGAGGGTCATCCTGTCCCCCTCACGCACCACGTCCTTGACATCGAAGGATCGCCGTCCGGTGGGGTCGAGGGCTTCCTGTACTCCGGCGCGCGTCAAGTCCTCGGCGTACATGCTCGAGATGCGTGTCAGCGCCAGACGGACGCGGCCGCCGATCTGGGTACTCGGACGGCATACATCGTCGTCCCGCTCGGAGACACGGAACGTCCATGCCTGGCCGGGGCGGTGGGTGTAGGTGTGGACGAAACACCGGGTCAGCTGGACGGGCCCGCCACCAGGGAACAGGAGCGCTTCGTCGTACTGGGCGGATCTCGCGGCCGTGGCGGTGAACTCGCGGCGGGACGCGTCATAGGTGATCACCGGGGTTTCGGAGTGCTGCCAGATCACACCGGTGAGCGTGTCGGCATCGGTGGTGCCGCTCTTGTCGAGTGCGCGGGCCGTGTCGTCCGCCGCCTCACGGGCCTGCTTCCGAATCAATGCGGATGCCTTCTCCTTGCGCTCGCTGTTGACGTTTCCGTCATGCCAGTGCCGGTACCACAACCAGGAGACGAAGACGCCGAGAACGGTGATCAGCGCGATCAGGATGGTCAGGCAGCCGGTGGTCACGAGACGGTTCGCCCGCCCCGTGACCACCGTGCCACCAGTCCCGTCAGCTTCCACTAATTGCCCTTGTACCCCATGTCGGCCAGTGCCTGGTCCATGACCCGGGCGTAGCCCGTGGTTGAGGTTGATCCCCGAGAGTGGACACCGGGTTTCATGCGACGAGTGAGAGCGTACGTGACGTGATCAGTTGCTGTTCGATCTCGGCTGGTGTGAGGTAGCCGAGTGCGGAGTGTCGACGGCGCCGGTTGTAGTACAACAGCCAGCGGAACAGCTCCAGCCGGGTCTGTGCCTTCGAGGTCCAGCGGCGGCCGTGGAGCAATTCGCGTTTGAGGCCTTGGAAGAACGACTCGGCGAGGGCATGGTCATAGCTCGAGCCGACGCATCCCATGCTGCGGCGGATCCCGTGCCGGCGGCTGACCTCGGCGAAGGCGGCCGCGCTGTACTGGGCGCCCCTGTCGGTGTGGAAAACGACGCCGTTCACCCGGCTGCCGCGGGTGGCCACAGCCATTTCGATCGCGTCGGTGACCAGGGAGGTGCGCATGTGGTCGGCGATCGACCAGCCCACCACCCGCCGCGAGCAGATGTCGATCACCGTGACGAGGCAGAGCCACGTCGTGCCGACGGCTGTGTAGGTGATGTCGCCGCACCACCTGATGTTCAGCGTGTCCGCGGTGAAGTCACGCTTCACCAGGTCCGGTGCGGGCGGCGCGGTCCTGTCCGCAATCGTCGTCGGCTTCTTCTTGCGTAGGTGCCGGCCGACGATGTGGCTGACCCGCATCAGCCGGGTGACGCGCTTGCGGTTGATCCTGCGTCCTCTCGCCCGCAGCTCGGCATGGACGCGCGGGGCGCCGTAGGCGTCCTGGTGCTCGGCGTGGAGGGCGCGGATCTCGCTCACGGTCCGCTCCTCCTCGGCCTGGCGCTCGGTGCGTGCCTGTTCAGTGGCCGAGTGCCGGTGGTAACCGGCGCGGGACGCTCCCAGCACCCGGCAGATCCGCTTGACGCCGAAGTCGGCTCGGTTGTCGGCGATGAAGTCCCAGCGGCAGGGTGTCACTTCACCTCCCGAGCGAAATAGGCGGCTGCCCGGCGCAGGATCTCGCGCTCCAGCTGCCACTCCTGCTCGGCCTTGAGCAGCCGAGCGTTCCCCACTCGCAACCGGGCCAGCTCCTCGGCCGCGTTCACGCTGCCGTCGCGGCCCTCGGGCACGGCCTGGGCCGCGTCCTTGCGCACCCACGTCCGAAGCGACTCCGCGGTGATGCCGAGATCCGCGGCCACCGCCGCGTACGTTCCGCTTCCCGGCCGCGGCGCGGTAGAGCGCGACAGCGTCCTTCCTGAGCTCCTCCGGATACGGAGACTTGCGTCCCCTCTGGACATCCCTCCCTGGACCATCAAGATCCATTGTCAGGGTGTCCACTCCAAAGGATCAGCCTCAGCTCCTGGCTGCACCCCGGGAAGGTGGCCGACCTCTTCGAGCGCCTCGTCGCCGCCTCCGGGCTCCCTCCGATCCGGCTGCACGACCTCCGCCACGGCGTGGCCACGCTCATGCTCGCCGCCGGCATCGACGTAAAGATCGTGTCGGACACACTCGGGCACAGCGACACCCGATCACACGGGACATCTATCGGAGCGTCCTGCCGCAGGTCGGCAAGAACGCGGCCGAGGCCACCGCCAAGCTCGTACCGCTTCAGCGGAGGACCGAGGCGGAGGAGGCCCGTAAGGCCGCCAAGAAGGCGGCGGCCAAGGCGAAAGCCGAGACCAGGTCCAAGAGGAAGGGCAAGCGGAAGAAGCCCAAGAAGTAGGGCACCGGCCCGCTCCGCTCACGCATCGCTCACGCAAGCCATCTCACGGCACCCCGGCCGTGTGACGCGTCATGCCCCGAGCAGCAGGAAACCCCAGATCAGCGGCTATCTGACCTGGGGTTTTTCAGAGCCGCTTTCGGGATTCGAACCCGAGACCTACGCATTACGAGTGCGTTGCTCTGGCCATCTGAGCTAAAGCGGCACGCCGTCCGCACCATGGTGCGATCAGCAACGACGGTAAGTCTACACAGTTTCCCGGGGTGCTTCGTACCGGCCCCGGGGCGTGGACGCCCCGGGGCCGGCCGGGGGCCGCGGCAGGGCTACGAACAGCGCTTCCCGTCCGCCGGGGGCGTGCCCCGCAGGAGGTAGGCGTTGATCGCGGAGTCGATGCAGGAGCTGCCGCGGCCGTAGGCGGTGTGCCCGTCGCCGTCGTAGGTGAGCAGGCGGGCGGAGGAGAGCTGGCGGGCCAGGGAGCGGGCCCAGCGGTACGGGGTCGCCGGGTCGCGGGTGGTGCCGACCACGACGATGGGGGCGGCGCCCTTCGCCTGGATGCGGTGCGGCCCGCCCGTGGGTTCCACCGGCCAGTACGCGCAGCCCAGGGACGCCCAGGCGAGGCTCTCGCCGAAGGCGGGGGACGCCTTCTCGAAGGCGGGGAGGTCCTTGCGCACCTCCTCGGGGGAGGAGAAGGCGGCGGGGAGGTCCAGGCAGTTCACGGCGGCGTTGGCGGACATCAGGTTGCTGTAGGTGCCGTCGGGGCCGCGTTCGTAGTAGCCGTCGGACAGGGCGAGCAGGCCGGCGCCGTCGTTCCGTTTCATCGCCGAGGTCAGGGCCTCGCGCAGCTGCTGCCAGGCGCCCTCGTCGTACATCGCCGTGATCGCGCCGGTGGTGGCCAGGGACTCGGTGAGCCTGCGGCCGGCGGAGCCGCCGGCGGGGATCGGACGGGTGTCGAGCCGGTCGAAGAACGCCTTGAGGTTCCGCCCGGCCCGCGCGGGCGTGGTGCCCGGGCCGCCGAGCGGGCAGTCGCTGCGCCGCACGCAGTCCCTCGCGAACGACCGGAACGCCGTCTCGAAGCCCGCCGTCTGCTCCAGGTTCAGCCGCCGGGCCGACAGCGACGGGTCCATGGCGCCGTCCAGCACCAGCCGGCCCGCCCGGTGCGGGAACAGGCCCGCGTACGTCGCCCCGAGGAGCGTCCCGTACGACGCTCCCACGTAGGTCAGTTTCCCGTCCCCCAGCACCGCCCGGAGGATGTCCATGTCCCGGGCCGTCTCGACGGTCGAGACATGGCGCAGCAGCTTGGGCGCGGAGGCGCCGCAGCCCTCGGCGAACTCCTTGTAGGCGCCGACGAGGCCGCTGACCTCCTTGTCGTCGTCCGGGGTGACGTCCGTCTGCGTGTACCTGTCCATCCTCGGGCCGTCGAGGCACTCCAGGGGCTCGCTGCGGGCCACGCCGCGCGGGTCGACCGCCACCATGTCGTAGCGGGCGCGGACCTCCGCCGGGTAGCCGATGCCCGCGTACTGCTGGAGGTAGCCGACGGCCGAGCCGCCCGGCCCGCCCGGGTTCACCAGCAACGAGCCGAGCCGCTTGCCCGGACCCGTGGCCTTCTTGCGGGCCACGGCGAGCCGGACGTCGCCCCCGGACGGCTTCGCGTAGTCGAGCGGCGCCTTCAGGGTGGCGCACTGGAAGCCGGGGACGCCGCAGTCGCGCCACCGCAGCTTCTGCCCGTAGTACGGGACCAGCGCGGACGGGACGGATCGGGGAAGCGCGGCCAGCACCGGGGCCGCGGTGGCGGACGCGCGTGTCGCCTCGGTCGCCGGGCCCGCGGAGCTCGACGCGCTTTCGGCGGAGCACGCCGTGAGGAGCAGCGCGGCGGTGAGCAGAGCGGCCGTGGTACCGGTACGGATCCTGCGGAGGGAACGCCTTGTGTGCATTCAGCGAGAGTAACGGGGTGCGACGGTCCCGACGCGCTGTGTGCCCGCAGTGCCCCCGGACGAGTTGCGCCGCCGGGAGCCCTCACGCCCCTCGTTCCCACGCCGGGCGCCCGCCCGGCGCGCCGTCCGCGAGGCCCTGGCCTCAGCCCGCTCTGAGCGCCATGGCCATCGCCTCCACCGCGAGCAGCGGGGCCACGTTGCGGTCGAGGGCGCGCCGGCAGGCGGCGATCGCCTCGATCCGGCGGAGGGTGGCCTCGGGGGTGCTGCTGCGGGCGAGGCGCTCCAGGGCGTCCCCGGCGTCGGCGTTGGCGATCGCCACGCGGGAGCCGAGCTGGAGGGCGAGCACGTCGCGGTAGAACCCGGTGAGGTCGGTCAGGGCGAGGTCGAGGCTGTCGCGCTGCGTACGGGTCCTGCGGCGCTTCTGCATCTCCTCCAGGTCCTTCACCACGCCCGCCGTGCCGCGCGGCAGCCGGCCGCCCTGCGCGGCGCCGAGGGCCGCCTTCAGCTCCTCGGTCTCCTTGCCGTCCACCTCCTCGGCGAGCTGCTTGGCGTCCTCCGCCGCCGCGTCGACCAGTTCCTGCGCGGCCTTCAGCGCGCCGCCGACCTCCTCGACGCGCAGCGGCAGCCTCAGCACGGCGGCCCGGCGCTCGCGGGCGGCCGGGTCGGTGGCCAGGCGGCGGGCCCGGTCGACGTGGCCCTGGGTGGCGCGGGCCGCGGCGGCGGCGACCTCCGGCTCGATGCCCTCGCGGCGCACGAGCATGTCGGCGACGGCCTCGACCGGCGGCGTCCGCAGGTTCAGGTGGCGGCAGCGGGAGCGGATCGTGGGCAGGACGTCCTCGATGGAGGGGGCGCACAGCAGCCACACCGTGCGGGGGGCGGGCTCCTCCACGGCCTTGAGGACGGCGTTGGCCGACTGCTCGTTCAGCCGCTCGGCGTCCTCGACGAGGATGATCTGCCAGCGGCCGGTCGCGGGTGAGGTGAACGACTTGCGGACGGTGTCGCGCATGTCGCGGGCCAGGATCTGCGTGCCGACGGCGGCGATCGTGGTGACGTCGGCGTGGGTGCCGATCAGGGCGGTGTGGCAGCCGTCGCAGAAGCCGCAGCCGGGGACGCCGCCGAGCGCGCGGTCGGGGCTCACGCACTGCAGCGCGGCGGCGAAGGCCCGCGCCGCCTGCGTCCGGCCCGCGCCCGGCGGGCCCGTGAACAGCCAGGCGTGCGTCATCTTCGACGCCTCGGGAGGGGGGGCGCCGGTCGCGGCGGCCGTGACGAAGGCGTCGGCGTCCCGGGCGGCGGCGGCGAGGTGCTCGCTCACCTTCTCCTGCCCGACGAGGTCGTCCCACACGCTCATGGGTCACGCCGTCCTTCCGTCACACTGCGCGTCGCGCTCTTCGTACGTGGTGTTCGTGCGCGCTCTTCGCGGCGTCGTCCATTGTGCGGCCACCCACTGACAACGCCGGGCCGGTGCGGGGTCACCGGCCCGCCCCGTCCGGGCCGGTGAGGGGTCCGGTACGACCGCCGGATCCCCGCTCAGCGTCCTCCGGCCCGGCCCCTTCCCCCGTCGCCGTCCTCCTCGTGGGGCCCCAGCAGCTCGTCCGCCAGCGTCGGCAGGTCGTCCAGGGGCGTCTCCTCCGCCCAGTCGGAACGCCGCCGGCGCGGCGCCTGACCGGCGTCCACCCGGGGCAGCTCCCGCGTACGGCCCTCGGAACCGTCCGGCTGCGGGGCCGGACGCTCGTCCCGGAAGAAGCCCGGCGGCACCCGGTCGGCAGGGTCCTCGCCCCGCGCGGGCGGCAGGACGGCCGTCTCGTCGGCGGCGCCCGGCGGCACCTGCGGCAGCACCGCGGTGTCGTCCGCGGCGCCCGGCGGCACCTGCGGCAGCACCGCCGTCCCCTCCGCCGCGCCCGGCGGGACCGGCGGCTTCGGCAGTTCGGCCGTCACCTCGGAGTCCGGCGCGGGAGAACCCGGTGCGCCGGAGGCCGCTCCGGCGTCCCGCCCCCGGTACCCGGCCCGCGCGTCCCCTGCGCCCTGTACATCCTGGGTGTGCTGGACGTGCGGTGCGTGCTGCCGGTCCCGCGGACCGCGCGCGTCCGGTTCGTCCCGCACCGGCCGCAGCACCGCCGTCTCCTCCAGCGGTCCCCCGGAGGCGTCCGCCGGCGTCGCCTCGGGCGCCGCGTCCGGGGCGGCGGCGAAGGTCCCCGGGCGCGGGAAGGCGCCCGAAGCCGCGTCGGCGGGCGTCACGCCGGCCGCCGGGACCACCGGCCTGGGGCCCGCCGCGGCCGCTGCCGCCGCGGCCTCCGCCTCCCGGCGGGCCTGCTCGGCGCGGAGCAGTGCCTCTTCGGCCTTCCGCTGCTTCTCCAGGCGCCGCGCCTCGGCCTCGGCGCGCAGCCGGGCCTCCTCCTCTTCCTGCTTGCGGCGGCGCTCCTCCTCGGCCCTGCGCCGGGCCTCCTCCTCGGCGCGGGCCTTCTCCTCCGCCAGCAGCCGCGCCCGCTCCTCCTCGGCGCGCCGGCGCGCTTCCTCGGCGCGCTGCCGGGCCTCCTCGGCCTGCCGTTCGGCCTCGCGGCGCTGGGCCTCCTCCAGCTCGCGCCGCTTGCGCTCCTCCTCCTCGGCGCGCAGCCGCGCCAGCTGCTCCTGGCGCTCGCGCTCCAGGCGCTCCTCCTCGGCCTTGCGCGCGGCCTCCTCCTCCGCCTTGCGGCGGGCTTCCTCCTCAGCCTTGCGGCGCGCCTCCTCCCGGGCCCGGATCTCGGCCTCGGACAGCGGCAGCACCTGGTCGAGCCGGTGCCGGATCGCGGTGGTGACGGCCTCGGCCTCCTGGCCCGCGTCGACGACGAGGTAGCGTCCCGGGTCGGACGCGGCCAACGCCAGGAAACCGGCCCGCACGCGCGCGTGGAACTCGGCCGGCTCGGACTCCAGCCGGTCCGGCGCCTCGGTGAACCGCTCCCGGGCGGCCTCCGGAGAGACGTCCAGCAGCACGGTCAGGTGCGGGACCAGCCCGTCGGTCGCCCAGCGGTTGATGCGGGCGATCTCGGTCGGCGACAGGTCGCGGCCGGCGCCCTGGTAGGCCACGGAGGAGTCGATGTAGCGGTCGGTGATCACCACGGCGCCGCGTTCCAGCGCGGGCCGGACCACGGTGTCGACGTGCTCGGCGCGGTCCGCCGCGTACAGCAGGGCCTCCGCGCGGTGCGACAGTCCGGCGCTGGAGACGTCCAGCAGGATCGACCGCAGGCGCTTGCCGACCGGCGTCGCGCCCGGCTCACGCGTGAGCACGACCTCGTGGCCCTTGGCCCGGATCCACTCGGCGAGCGCCTCGGCCTGCGTGGACTTCCCGGCGCCGTCGCCGCCCTCCAGGGCGATGAAGAAGCCGGTCGGCGCGGGCGCCTGCACCGGGTCGTCGCCGCCCAGCAGGGCGTCCCGCAGGTCGTGCCGCAGCGGCACCCCGAAGCGGTCGTCGCCCTTGGCGAGCACCAGCGCGGCCACCGGCAGCAGCAGCGCGCCGACCAGCATCAGCGTGAACGCGGCGCCGCCGTGCGCGAAGACGAACCTGCCGTTCTCCAGGCGGTGCGGCCCGATCCCCGCGGCCACCAGGGGGGCGATCACCACACCCAGCGCCACGCACACGCGGACCACCGCGTGCAGGTGCGCGGTGGTCCGCGCCCGGCGGTGCTCCTCGACCTCGTGGTCGAGCAGGGTGTGCCCGGTGTTGGCGGCCACGCCCGCGCCGGCCCCGGCCAGCGCCAGGATCAGCAGCACGGTGGCGCCGTCGGGCACGAGCCCGGCGACCAGCAGCGCGACGCCGGCGAAGGCGACCGCCAGGGACAGCAGCCGGCGGCGCGACAGGGAGGGCAGCAGGGCGGGGGCCGTCCGGATGCCGACGACGACACCGCCGGTCAGCGCGGCCACGGCCAGCCCGTACAGCACCGGCCCGCCGCCCAGGTCCTTGGCGTGCAGCACCGCCACGGCGACCGCGGCGGCCACCGCCACGGCGACCGCGGCGCAGGCGAGCACCAGCAGCGGGATCGCCCCGGTGCGGCCCTTGTCGGCACCCGCGGCCGTCCGCGGGCGGCGCAGGCCCTCCAGCGGCGACCGCGCGCGGGGGGTGCGGGTGCCGGGCAGTTCCAGCAGGGACAGCACGGACAGGGAGGCGGCGAACAGCCCGGCCGCGACGTACGAGGCGAGGGCCGCCTGGTGCACGGCGAACCAGTCGATGCCGGCGCCCAGCAGGTTGTTCAGCAGCCCCGCGGCGACGAGGGCCGCCGCCGCGAGGGGGATCGCCGCGAAGGACGTACGCAGCGACAGGCGGCGCAGCGCGCCCATGTGGTCCGGCAACGGCCGTACCGTCGCGCCCTCGGGGGGCGGCGCGGGCAGCAGCGCCGGCGCCGCGCTCTCGCGGCACACCGTCCAGAACCGCTCGGCGACGCCGGTGACGAAGACGGTCACCAGCAGGACGGCGAGGGCGTCGTCCGGCGTCCAGTCGATCCACAGGGGCGCGACGATCAGCAGCGCGGCCCGCAGGCCGTCGGCGCCGACCATGGTCCAGCGGCGGTCCAGCGGACCGTCCTGGGAGGTGAGTGCCGTCAGCGGGCCGAGGAGGACCGCGCCGAAGAGCAGCGTCGCCAGGATGCGCACACCGAAAACGGTCGCCACTGCGAACGCCACGCCCCGGTAGCCACCGCCGAAGGAGCCGGCGGCGATCGCCGCCTGGACGGCGAGGACGACCAGCACGAACAGGGCGAGCGCGTCTGCGACACCGCCCACCAGCTGCGCGCCCCACAACCGCCGCAGCTGCGGCCGGCGCAACAGGGCACGGACGGCGCGCTCGCGGGAGTCCGCGACCAGGGCGTCGTCGGGGTCCGGGTGAGGGGCCGTTGGCTGCTCGGCTCGCGTCATGCGTTCAGCCTATCGGGACCCGTCGGCACCGCGGCGCAACCGCCCGAACATACGCGCGCCCCGACACCGAATCGATGCCGGGGCGTTCGTTTTGCGAACGTCAGGCCGTCCGGGGCCCGCGCCCGGGGACGGAACGGCTCAGTCCTCCGCCGCTGAGGAAGCCGCCCGGGAAGCGGTCGTCTTCTTCGCCGTCGTCTTCGCGGCCGTCGTCTTCTTCGTGGCCGTCGTCTTCTTCGCGGCGGTCTTCTTCGCCGCCGTCGCCTTCTTCGCCGGGGCCTTCTTCGCGGCCGCCTTCTTCGCCGTCTTCTTGGCGGGGCTCTTGGCCCGCTTCTCGGCGAGAAGTTCGAAGCCGCGCTCCGGGGCGATCGTCTCGACGCTGTCGCCGGAGCGCAGGGTCGCGTTGGTCTCGCCGTCGGTGACGTACGGGCCGAAGCGGCCGTCCTTGACCACGACCGGCTTGCCGCTGACCGGGTCGGTGCCCAGCTCCTTCAGCGGCGGCTTGGCCGCGGCGCGACCCCGCTGCTTGGGCTGGGCGTAGATCGCCTGCGCCTCCTCCAGCGTGATCGTGAAGATCTGCTCCTCGGACTGCAGCGACCGCGAGTCGGTGCCCTTCTTCAGGTACGGACCGTAGCGGCCGTTCTGCGCGGTGATCTCCTGGCCGTCGGTGTCGGTGCCGACGACCCGCGGCAGCGACATCAGCCTGAGCGCGTCCTCCAGGGTCACCGTGTCCGGCGTCATCGACTTGAACAGCGACGCCGTACGCGGCTTGACCGCGTTCTTGCCCGTCTTCGGGGTGCCCTCGGGGAGGATCTCCGTGACGTACGGGCCGTAGCGGCCGTCCTTGGCGACGATCGTGTGGCCGGTCACCGGGTCGACACCCAGTTCGTGGTCGCCGCTCGGCCTGGCCAGCAGCTCCTCCGCCAGCTCGACGGTCAGCTCGTCCGGCGCCAGGTCGGCGGGGATGTCGGCCCGCTGGTGCTGCTCGGTGTCCTTCTCGCCGCGCTCGATGTACGGGCCGTAGCGGCCGACGCGGAGCACGATGCCGTTGCCGACGGGGAAGGACGACACCTCGCGCGCGTCGATCGCGCCCAGGTCGGTGACCAGGTCCTTGAGGCCGCCGAGGTGGTCCCCGTCGCCGTTGCCGGCGTCGGCGGCGTCCCCGTTGCTCGCGCCCTCGCCGAAGTAGAACCGCTTCAGCCACGGCACGGCCTGCGCCTCGCCGCGGGCGATGCGGTCGAGGTCGTCCTCCATCCTGGCGGTGAAGTCGTAGTCGACGAGCCGCCCGAAGTGCTTCTCCAGGAGGTTGACCACGGCGAAGGACAGGAAGGACGGCACGAGGGCCGTGCCCTTCTTGAAGACGTAACCGCGGTCGAGGATCGTGCCGATGATCGACGCGTACGTCGACGGGCGGCCGATCTCCCGCTCCTCCAACTCCTTGACCAGCGACGCCTCGGTGTAGCGGGCCGGGGGCTTGGTGGCGTGGCCGTCGACCGTGATCTCCTCGGCGGCGAGCCGGTCGCCCTCGGCGACCTGCGGCAACCGGCGCTCGCGGTCGTCCAGCTCCGCGTTCGGGTCGTCGGCGCCCTCGACGTACGCCTTGAGGAAGCCGTGGAAGGTGATCGTCTTGCCGGAGGCGCTGAACTCGACGTCCCGGCCGTCGGCGGCCGTGCCACCGATCTTGACCGTGACGGAGTTGCCGGTCGCGTCCTTCATCTGGGAGGCGACGGTCCGCTTCCAGATCAGCTCGTACAGCTTGAACTGGTCGCCGGTCAGCCCGGTCTCGGCGGGCGTGCGGAAGCGGTCGCCCGAGGGACGGATCGCCTCGTGCGCCTCCTGCGCGTTCTTGACCTTGCCGGCGTACGTCCGCGGCTGCGGCGGCAGGTAGTCGGCGCCGTACAACTGCGTGACCTGGGCGCGGGCGGCGGCGATGGCCGTGTCGCTCAGGGTGGTGGAGTCCGTACGCATGTACGTGATGTAGCCGTTCTCGTACAGCTTCTGCGCGATCTGCATGGTCGCCTTCGCGCCGAAGCCGAGCTTGCGGCTCGCCTCCTGCTGCAGCGTCGTCGTGCGGAACGGGGCGTACGGCGAGCGCCGGTAGGGCTTGGACTCGACGGAGCGGACGGCGAACCGCGTGTCCCGCAGGGCGGCGGCGAGCGCGCGGGCGTCCGCCTCGTCGAGGTGGAGGGTGTTCGCGGCCTTGAGCCGGCCCAGGGAGTCGAAGTCGCGGCCCTGCGCGACGCGCCGGCCGTCGACGGTCTGCAACCGTGCGACCAGCGACGACGGGTCGGAGGGGTCGCCCGCGCGGCCGGTCGAGAAGGTGCCGGTCAGGTCCCAGTACTCGGCGGAGCGGAACGCGATGCGCTCGCGTTCCCGCTCGACGACGAGCCGGGTCGCCACGGACTGGACACGGCCCGCCGACAGCCGGGGCATGACCTTCTTCCACAGCACCGGCGAGACCTCGTAGCCGTAGAGGCGGTCGAGGATGCGGCGGGTCTCCTGGGCGTCGACCAGCTTCTGGTTGAGCTGGCGCGGGTTGGCCACGGCGGCCTGGATCGCGGCCTTGGTGATCTCGTGGAACACCATCCGCTTGACGGGGACCTTCGGCTTGAGCACCTCCTGGAGGTGCCAGGCGATGGCCTCGCCCTCGCGGTCCTCATCGGTGGCGAGGAAGAGTTCGTCGGACTCCTTCAGCAGGTCCTTGAGCTTCTTGACCTGGGCCTTCTTGTCCGCGTTGACCACATAGATCGGCTGGAAGTCGTGTTCCACGTCCACACCGAGGCGGCGGACCTCTCCGGTGTACTTCTCGGGCACCTCCGCGGCGCCGTTGGGAAGATCGCGAATGTGCCCGACGCTCGCCTCGACGGTGTAGCCGGGGCCGAGATAGCCCTTGATCGTCTTCGCCTTGGCAGGCGACTCGACGATGACGAGTCGGCGGCCGCCCTTCGCGGTCTCGCTGGTCGGGGACAACTTCGCTCTTCTCTCCGGTCGACGCTGGGGCCTCCCCAGGCCTGGATCCCGGGGTCGGGTCGTGCTTCGTGGCTCTGGTGGCGCTGCGGAGTGTGACGGTACATGCCACCCCCGTGTCAAACGGGAAAAGCCCGCAACGGCCACTCGAACGGTAACCCGACTACCACTATTCCTGCCGCCCCGAGTGGCCGACGGCCCCGACGGGTGCATCCGGAGTGCGACTCTCCGATTACCTGACGCGACGCGGCTCGCGGCCCGAACGCGCCGCTCGGGTGCGCGTCGGCACCACGGCCCGAGGGCGGGGCGGCCGTCCCGGCCCCGCTCCCCAGGACCGCCGATGCGACAGGGCTCACACCGCGGGCGACCGGCCGGCCCTGCCGCACGCGGGCCGCCGCCCGGGCCGGCAACCCGGCTCCGAACAGGGCGGACACCACCCCTGCGGGAATCATCGGCCCGCTCTTCGCGGTTCCTCGTCCCCCTTGCCGCCCTTCGGGGACCGGCCGCGGGGAGGCCCGCACCCGCGGGCGGCGGGCAGGCATCCCCGGGACGAGCGCGGGGCCCGCGGGGCCGCGGACCTCTGCCGAGCGGCCGGCGGGCCGTACGGAGGGTGAGGCGTCCGGAGGTGAGCGAGGCGACAGGGGCGGCAGGGGCGACAGGAACGGCTCGATCCTGTCGGGGACTCACGCTGCCCCCGCTCCTCCTCCTTCCCTCTCCCCCCTCTCACTCCCCCACCTCTCGGCCGGCGGGCCCGGTCAGCCGGCCGGTTCCAGGAACCCCTGCTCCACGAGCAGCCGGATCTGCGCGGGCGTGCGGTCGCGCAGCAGCACCGGGTCCTCGCCGAGCAGCTGGGCGATGGCGTCGAGGATGCGGCCGGCGCTCATCGTGCCGTCGCAGACGCCCGCGAAGCCGGCGGCGACCGTGTCCACCCTCGTGGCCCGCCGCATGCCGCGGTTCTGGCGCAGGACGACGTGCTCCGGGTCCTCGGCGCCGGGCATCCCGACCTGCTCCTGGACGACCTCGCCGGCGAGGGTGAAGGACGCTTCGAGCAGGGCGGCGTCGTCGCGGGCGCGCAGGTAGTCGAGCCGGTCGAAGTGGGCGCGCACGGTCTCGCCGAGCGGCTGTTCGACCGGGTGCGGCCACTCCTCCACGGTGACCGAGGGCTCGGCGGCCCCGGTCCTGCGCAGGGTGATCCAGCCGAAACCGACGGCCCTGACCTTGCGCGCCTCGAACTCCTCCAGCCACGCGTCGTACCGCGCCCGGTACTCCGCCGCGTCACCGCGGTGGTCGCCGGCGTCCCTGAGCCACAGCTCGGCGTACTGCGTGACGTCCTGCACCTCGCGCTGCACGATCCACGCGTCGCAGCCGCGCGGCACCCACGAGCGCAGCCGGTCCGTCCAGTCCTCCCCCTCCACGTGCTCCCAATTGGCGAGGAACTGCGCGAACCCGCCCTCGTTCAGGCGGTCCCCCGCCTCTTGGACGAGCGTCCGGCACAGGTCGTCCCCGGCCATGCCGCCGTCGCGGTAGGTGAGGCGGGCGCCGGGCGAGATCACGAACGGCGGGTTCGACACGATCAGGTCGTACGTCTCCCCCTCCGGCACCGGCTCGAACAGCGAGCCCTCGCGCAGGTCGGCGGCCGGGACGCCGGACAGGGCGAGGGTGAGGGCGGTGATGTGCAGGGCGCGCGGGTTGACGTCGGTGGCCGTCACGCGCGTGGCGTGCCGAGCGGCGTGCAGGGCCTGGATGCCGGAGCCGGTGCCGAGGTCGAGCGCGGAGGAGACGGGCGTGCGGACGGTGATGCCGGCGAGCGTCGTGGAGGCGCCGCCGACGCCGAGCACGACCCCTTCGGCCCGGCTGCCGATGCCGCCGGCGCCGCCGACCGCGCAGCCCAGATCGGAGACGATGAACCAGTCCTCCCCGCCGGGCCCGCCGTACGGCCGGACGTCCACCGTGGCGGCCACCTCGTCCCCGTCGGCCCGCACCAGCCACCCGCTCTCCAGGCAGGCCTCGACGGGCAGGACGTCCGCCACGCGCGCGTACGGCACCGGCCGCTGGAGCAGGAACAGGCGTACGAGCAGCTCCAGCGGCGTGCCTCCGCGGGTCGCCCGGAGCGCGGGCACGGTCTCGCTGCGCGACAACGCCGCGTAGGCCGGGGCGCCGAGCAGCTCCAGCAGGCCGTCGGCGGTGAAGGAGGCCCCGAGCAGCGCCTGACGGAGCCGGGCGGCGACATCGGGACGGTCGGAGGAGGGCAGGGGGGAAAGGCCGGCGTTACTCACGTCACCATTGTGTCCGCCCGCACCGGCACCGCACGCCGTCGGGCCGTCAGCACCCGCGCGCACCGCCCGGCACGCGCGCGCGGAGCCCGCCCTCCGGGCCGGCCGGTCAGCCGGCCGTCGCCGACGCCGACGCGGAGGCCGACTGGCAGCTGGGCTGCTTGGCCATCGCCCTGCCGACGTCGCCCTCCTCCAGGGCCTTCAGGGCGTCGCTGCCGGTCCTGCTCAGCTCGTCCAGTTCGGCGGCGACGTCCTTGAGGCCGTCGGCGAACTTCGCCTGGTCCTTGGTGTCGAGGGCGTCGACCTGCTTCTTCAGGGAGGCGTAGGCGGAGGAGAGGCCGTTGAGTTCCTCGACCGCGTCCTTCTGCTTCTTCTCGCCGTCCTCGACGTCCGGTGCGCCGGCCTTTTGGACCGCGGCCCCCATCGCCTTGTAGGCGTCGGACATGTCCTGGAAGGCCTTGGAGTCGGTCGCCTTGACCTCCTGCGGCGTGCTGTTGTCCGAGGTCTCCTTCTGGATGGCGGCGTTGGCGGCCTCGATCTTCTTCGCCTGCGGCTGCACCGCGTCGCAGACCTGCTTCGCCCAGGAGTCCAGCTTGTCGTTGCCGTCGTCGCCGTTGCCACATCCCGTCAGCGCCAGTACCAGTACCGCACCGCCGGACAGTGCGACCGCGAGCTTCTTGTTCACCGGATTGGTCCCTTCCATGGCTCTCGGCCCCGGAACATACACGCCAGATGGGCGACACTCCCGTGACGAACTTCCCCTATGACCGTTATTGCAGCCATTTGCACCAAGCGAGAGAAGGCTCACGACACGCGGTCCGGTGACGCGCGGCGCGGGCGGAAGGCGCGTCGATCCGCGCCGCGCGCCCGCGCGTTGTCCCGCCGCCCGGCCGACCGGCCGGTGCCGGTCCCTAGGAAACGACCGCCGGATCGGCCGACTTGGGCTTCGGTCCGGCGTTGTCCTCGTCGCTCACGGCGATGCCGCGGCGCTTGGAGACGTACACCGCCCCGACGATGATGGCGAGCGCGAGCACCGCGATCAGCACGCGCACGCCGGTGTTCTCGTCGGCGCCGTAGGAGAACCGGATCGCCGCGGGCGCGATGAGCAGCGCCACCAGGTTCATCACCTTCAGCAGCGGGTTGATCGCGGGCCCGGCGGTGTCCTTGAAGGGGTCGCCCACCGTGTCGCCGATGACGGTGGCCGCGTGGGCCTCGCTGCCCTTGCCCCCGTGGTGGCCGTCCTCGACGAGCTTCTTGGCGTTGTCCCAGGCGCCACCGGAGTTGGCGAGGAACACCGCCATCAGCGTGCCCGCGCCGATCGCGCCCGCGAGGAACGCCCCCAGGGCCCCGACGCCGAGGGTGAAGCCGATGAAGACGGGCGCCATCACAGCGAGCAGCCCGGGCGTGGCGAGTTCGCGCAGGGCGTCCTTGGTGCAGATGTCGACGACCTTGCCGTACTCCGGTTTCTCGCTGAAGTCCATGATCCCGGGCTTCTCGCGGAACTGCCGCCGCACCTCGAAGACCACCGAACCCGCCGACCTCGACACCGCGTTGATCGCCAGCCCCGAGAAGAGGAAGACGACCGCAGCGCCCGCGACGAGGCCGACGAGGTTGCCGGGCTGGGAGATGTCCATCGTCAGGCTCATCGGCGCGCCCGGTCCGCTGAGCCGTTCGCCCACGTCGCGGGCGCCGGTGGTGAGGGCGTCGCGGTACGCCCCGAACAGCGCCGCCGCCGCGAGGACGGCGGTGGCGATCGCGATGCCCTTGGTGATGGCCTTGGTCGTGTTGCCGACCGCGTCCAGGTCGGTGAGCACCTGCGCGCCCGCCGCCCGTACGTCGCCGGACATCTCGGCGATGCCCTGCGCGTTGTCGGAGACCGGCCCGAAGGTGTCCATGGCGACGATCACGCCGACCGTGGTGAGCAGGCCGGTGCCGGCCAGGGCCACCGCGAACAGCGCCAGCATGATCGAGGCACCGCCGAGCAGGAACGCGCCGTACACGCCGAGGCCGATCAGCAGGGCGGTGTAGACGGCCGATTCCAGACCGACGGAGATACCGGCGAGGACGACGGTGGCGGGCCCGGTCAGTGAGGACTTGCCGATGTCCCTGACGGGCCGTCGGGTGGTCTCGGTGAAGTACCCGGTCAGCTGCTGGATGAGCGCGGCGAGGACGATGCCGATGGCCACGGCGACGAGCGCCAGGATCCGCGGGTCGCCGCTCCTGCCCTGGATCGCCGCGTCGGTGACGCCGTCGAGGTCGGCGTACTTCCCCGGCAGGTAGAGGAAGACGGCCACCGCCACCAGCAGCAGCGAGATCACCGCGGAGACGAAGAAGCCGCGGTTGATGGCGCTCATGCCGCCGCGGTCGCCGCGGCGCGGCGCCACCGCGAAAATGCCGATCATGGCGGTGATCACGCCGATCGCGGGCACGAGCAGCGGGAAGGCGAGCCCCGCGTCGCCGAAGGCCACCTTGCCGAGGATGAGGGCGGCGACCAGGGTCACGGCATACGACTCGAAGAGGTCGGCCGCCATGCCCGCGCAGTCGCCGACGTTGTCGCCCACGTTGTCGGCGATGGTGGCGGCATTGCGCGGATCGTCCTCCGGGATGCCCTGTTCGACCTTGCCGACCAGGTCGGCGCCGACGTCGGCGGCCTTGGTGAAGATGCCGCCGCCGACCCGCATGAACATCGCGATCAGTGCCGCGCCGAGGCCGAAGCCCTCCAGGACCTTCGGCGCGTCGGCCGCGTACACCAGCACCACGCAGGAGGCGCCCAGCAGGCCCAGCCCCACCGTGAACATGCCGACGACGCCACCCGTGCGAAAGGCGATCCTCATCGCCTTGTGCGAGACCAGGGCGAGGTCCTTCTCCGGCTCGCCCGGTGCCGGTGTCGCCTCCCGCGCCGCCGCGGCCACACGCACATTGCTGCGCACGGCGAGCCACATTCCGATATAGCCGGTGCCCGCCGAGAACGCCGCCCCGATCAGGAAGAACACCGATCGTCCGATGCGCTGATTCCAGTCGTCCGCGGGCAGCAGCATGAGCAGGAAGAACACGGCGGCGGCGAACACGCCGAGCGTGCGCAGTTGCCGGGCCAGATAGGCGTTCGCGCCTTCCTGGACGGCTGCCGCGATCTTCTTCATGCCGTCGGTTCCCTCGCCGGCCGCGAGTACTTGGCGCATCAGCACCCCCGCGACCACCAGGGCCGCCAGCGCGACCGCGGCGACGACCGCCACCAGGAGACGGTTCCCGTCGGTCAGCACCGCGGCCGCGAGGGTCGAGGGGTCGCCCCACTCGTACGAGGTGGAAAGCTCCGCCATTCGTCCTCCTTGACGCTTGGGCTGAGCTCACGATGCGGACGGATTGCGGGTACCGGAACCCGATCGAAAAGGGCGCAACAAAGGGAATCAACCCTTTCCGCTCCCGGAAAATGATCGCCGGACGGTCGCGGATCCGAAAGCATTAATACCCCGGAAGCATTCAACCCGTGATCCATTTGTTCTGGGCGTCGCTTATCGAGCGTGAATGCATTCGCGAAATGCGTGCTCGGAACCACTGTATGCGCGGGCTTCGACTTCCGCACACGGTCCGCATACGCTCCGTGCACGACGAAGGGCCCCGCGGAGCGGGGCCCTTCGGGTCGGCGCGCCGGGCGCGTGCCGGTGGCCGGAGCGCCGGGGGCGTGCCCGGCCGGCGGAAGTCAGGGGAGCGGCGCCGGGGACGGCGCGGTCGGCCAGGTCATGCGGATCAGGCCGCCGTCCTGCCCGGCCTCGACCTCCACGTCGTCGACGAGCCCGCTGATGACCGCGAGGCCCATCTCGTCCTCCTCGGTTTCCGCGTCGTCGCCCGCCACCGCGGCGGCCGGGTCACCGGGGACCGCGTGCGGCGCCTCGTCGCCGACCTCGATGGAGAACTGCTTCTCCTCCTCGATCAGCGACACCTTCACCGGCGCCGCGATCCCGTTGTGGCGGTGCAGCCCGACGGCCCGGCTGCACGCCTCGCCGACGGCCAGCCTGACCTCGTCGAGAACGGACTCGTCGACTCCCGACCTGCGTGCCACCGCGGCCGCCACCAACCGGGCGGTCCTGACGTGCTCGGGCAGCGCGCTGAAGCGGAGTTCGACGGTGGCCATGCATCCCCCTCGCGACTACGGGCGTGCTCTCGAGGGGCCGGGCCGCCGAAAGCCCGGCCCCCTGGGTACAACTCTTCCGTCCGGGCCGGTGGCCCGGTGCGGTGGTCAGTCGGTGGCCGCCACCGCTTCCTCCACCGAGGTGTGGATCGGGAACACCTTGGTGAGACCGGTGATGCGGAAGATCTTGAGAATGCGCTCCTGGTTGCAGACCAGGCGCAGCGAGCCTTCGTGGGCGCGCACCCGCTTCAGGCCGCCGACCAGCACGCCGAGTCCGGTGGAGTCGAGGAAGTCCACGCCCTCCATGTCGACGACGAGGTGGAAATTGCCGTCGTTCACCAACTCGACGAGCTGCTCGCGCAGCTTGGGCGCAGTGTATACATCGATTTCGCCACCGACCTCGACGACCGTGCGATCGCCGACGGTACGGGTCGACAGGGACAGGTCCACGGATCCTCCAGCACCTTGCTATCGAGCGGTCGTCCCTCGGGACACCTCGGCTTGGAGCCCCCGGGACGGTTCGCCAGCCGCGATGGCATTCAATCACTTACCGGCAGGCGTGCACGACGCCTTGCTCCCATTGTCCGTCACGCCAGTGACACACTCGGTGCCGATGACCGAGAATCACCGATCCGATCGACCCTTGGCGGACCCCGCCTCCCGACCGGCCGCGGGCACGGTCCTGGGCCGGCTCGCGGCGGGACCGGGCCGGGCTGCGCGCATCACTCATACGGAGCACTTGCCCCCGCGCGAGGGCCGCCATGCCGTCTGGCCGGACCGGATCCGCCCGGAGGTGATCGCGGCCGTGACGGCCGCGGGGATCGGGCATCCGTGGGAGCACCAGGCACGGGCGGCCGAGCACGCCCTGGACGGTGACTCGGTGGTGGTCGCCACCGGCACGGCCTCCGGCAAGTCCCTGGCGTACCTGGTCCCGGTGCTGTCGACGCTCCTGGACGGCGCCGAGGCCCCGAACGGGCGGGGCGCCACCGCCCTGTACCTGGCGCCGACGAAGGCCCTCGCCGCGGACCAGTGCCGATCGGTGAAGGAACTTTCACAACCTCTCGGCGCGTCGGTGCGCTCCGCGGTCTACGACGGCGACACCCCGTTCGAGGAACGGGAGTGGATCCGCCAGTACGCCACCTACGTCCTGACCAACCCGGACATGCTGCACCGCGGCATCCTGCCGTCGCACCCCCGCTGGTCCTCCTTCCTCAAGGCGCTGAGGTACGTGGTGATCGACGAGTGCCACACCTACCGCGGCGTCTTCGGCTCCCACGTCGCCCAGGTGCTGCGCCGGCTGCGCCGGCTGTGCGCCCGCTACGGGTCCTCGCCGGTCTTCCTGCTGGCCTCCGCGACCGCCGCCGAACCGGCCGTGGCCGCCCGCAGGCTCACCGGGCTCCCGGTGGTCGAGGTGGCCGACGACGCCTCCCCCCGCGGTGAACTGGTGTTCGCCCTGTGGGAACCGCCGTTGACCGAACTGGAGGGCGAGAAGGGCGCGCCCGTCCGCCGCACGGCCACCGCCGAGGCGGCCGACCTGCTCACCGACCTCACCGTGCAGGGCGTCCGCTCGGTCGTCTTCGTCCGCTCCCGGCGCGGTGCCGAGCTGATCTCGGTGATCGCCCAGGAGCGCCTGGCCGAGACCGACCGGTCACTGGCGCGGCGGGTCGCGGCGTACCGCGGCGGCTACCTCCCCGAGGAGCGCCGCGCCCTGGAACGCGCGCTCCACTCCGGCGAGTTGCTCGGCCTGGCCGCGACCAACGCCCTCGAACTCGGGGTGGACATCGCCGGGCTGGACGCGGTGGTGATCGCCGGCTACCCGGGCACGCGGGCGTCGCTGTGGCAGCAGGCGGGCCGTGCGGGCCGCTCCGGGCGCGGCGCGCTGGCGGTCCTGGTCGCCCGGGACGACCCCCTGGACACCTTCCTCGTCCACCATCCCGAGGCGCTGTTCGACCAGCCGGTGGAGTCCACCGTCCTCGACCCCGACAACCCCTACGTCCTCGCCCCGCACCTGTGCGCCGCCGCCGCGGAACTCCCACTGACGGAGGAGGACCTGGAGCTGTTCGGCCCCTCCTGCGAGGAACTGCTGCCCCAGCTGGAGGCGGCGAGGCTGCTGCGCCGCCGCACGAAGGCGTGGCACTGGACCCGCCGGGAGCGGGCCGCCGACCTGACCGACATCCGGGGCGAGGGCGGCAGGCCGGTGCAGGTCGTCGAGGCCGGTACGGGCCGGCTGCTCGGCACGGTCGACGCGGGTTCCGCGCACACCACCGTGCACGAGGGCGCGGTCCACCTGCACCAGGGCCGCACGTATCTCGTCCGCTCCCTGGACCTGGAGGACTCGGTCGCCCTGGTCGAGCAGGCCGCCCCGCCGTACTCGACGGTGGCCCGCGACACCACGTCGATCTCCGTCCTGGAGACGGACGTCGAGGTGGCCTGGGGCGACGGGCGCCTGTGCCACGGCTCCGTCGAGGTCACCAACCAAGTGGTCTCCTTCCTGCGCCGGCGGCTGATCACCGGCGAGGTGCTCGGCGAGACCAAGCTCGACCTGCCTCCCCGCACCCTGCGCACGCGTGCCGTGTGGTGGACGGTCACCGAGGACCAGCTGGACGCGGCCCGGATCACCCCGGAGATCCTCGGCGGGGCCCTCCACGCGGCCGAGCACGCGTCGATCGGCATGCTGCCCCTGTTCGCCACCTGCGACCGCTGGGACATCGGCGGCGTGTCCGTGCCGCTGCACCCGGACACGCTGCTGCCGACGGTCTTCGTGTACGACGGCCATCCGGGCGGCGCGGGCTTCGCCGAGCGCGCCTTCCACACGGCCCGCGCCTGGCTCGCCGCCACCCGCGAGGCCATCGCCTCCTGCGAGTGCGACGCCGGCTGCCCGTCCTGCATCCAGTCCCCCAAGTGCGGCAACGGCAACGACCCGCTGCACAAGAGGGGCGCGGTGCGACTGCTCACGGAGCTGCTGCGGGGAGCGCCGGAGGACCGGGGCGCCTGACCGCACGAGGTGACGGACCGGGACGCGCTCCGGGGACGGAGCCGGCGGCGGGGCGGAGCCCGGCCGGCCGGGAGGGCCGCCCATCGGTTCCGCGCGGGGCGGCGGGGAGCGCCGGACCGGCCGGGCGGGGAAGCGGCCTACCGGCTCCCCGCGGGGACGGTGGGGGGCGCCGGACCGGCGGGAAGGGGGAGCGGCGCCGGGGCCGTCTCGGCGACGACGGGTGGCGGGGCGTCTTCGGCGGTGCCGGGCGGCGGAGCCCCTCGGGGGAAGCCCGTGTCCGGCACCGGATCACCGGACACGGGGCCCGCCGGTCCCGCCCGTGCCCTGACCCGCGCCTCGAACGGGCCCCGGCCCGACACCGCGGTCACGTCCGAGACGCGGCCGGTCACCTGGCACCGCACGAGCCGGGCGGACTGGGCCCGGGCCACGCGTTCCGCCCGGGCGCACGCGGCCGTACCGCCCTTCGCCCAGTGGTCGGCCGCGGCGAGTGCCGCGAGGTCGGCGCCGCCGGCCGCGCGGTGCCGGACCACCACGGCCTGCCCCAGGGCCAGCACGGCACCGGACACGACGCACAGGACGGCGATCACCGCGACGCTCCAGACGGTGGCGGAGCCGCGGTCGGACCGGTCTGCCCGCCGGTCTGCCCGCCGGACGGCCCGCAGGACGGCCGCGGCCACCCGGCCGAGGCGCCGGACGCCGCCCGGCCGCGCCTCCACGGCACCGCCCCGCGGCCGGCCGCCCCTCACGGTCCCGCCCCCGTCCCGGCCGTCGGCTCCACCACCGCCACGGCCTCCTCGCGCACCTCGAACGGCAGGCCGCCCAGGAAGGGCGGTCTCGCCACGACGACCACGCGGACCCGGTCCGCCTCCCTGCCGACCGTGACCGCCGCGCCGCGCGGTGCCGCCTCGCGGGCCAGTTCGGCGACGGCCCCGGCCGGGTCCTGCCGGGCCGCCGCGCGCGCACCGGTCCGCGCCGCGTCCACGCACTGGATCTGCGCGGCCACGACCATCAGCCCCCACACCAGCGCCATCGCGAACATCACCAGCACCGGCAGCACCACGGCCGACTCCGCGGTCACGAACCCCCGGTCGTCCCCCCGGCGCGGACCGCGCTCACATCCGCGCATCGAGCGCCCGCTTCACGATGTCCTGCAACTCGGCGCTGACCGGCCCGCTCGTCAGCACCTTGTAGAGGACCGCGGCGAACGCCACGGCCGCGACGATCCCCATCGCGTACTCCGAAGTGACCATCCCCGCGTCCCGTCGCGCCCCGCGCGCCCGGCACACCAGGGCGCGCATCCGCGCCCGTACGACCTGATACATCCCGACCTCCGTGAGGAATCCCGTTCCCGATCACTTGCTCGACTGCTCCGGACAGCGCCGTGTCCCCTCCGTTCCGCTCACGCACCACCTCCTCCCAGAGCCCCGCCCGCGAGCCCGACGACCACCGGCAGGACGCCGACCGCGATGAAGGCGGGCAGGAAGCACAGCCCCACCGGAGCGGTGACCAGGACGGCGGCCCGCCGGGCCCGGGCCGTCGCGGCGCGCGCCCAGTCGGCGCGGGCGTCCGCGGCGAACCGGCCCACCGGTCCGGCCGCGGGGAGCCCGGACACACCGGCCCGCTCCAGCAGCCGGGCCAGGGGACCGGCGCCCGGGAGCGCGGCCAGCCGCCGCCAGGCCTCCCCCGGTTCGCTCCCGAGCCGCACCTCCGCCGCGCCCCGCGCCAGTGCGTCCCCGACCGGCCCGCCCAGCGCCTCGCCCACGGCCCGGGCCGCGGCGACCGGGCCGGCCCCCGCCGTGATGCACGCCGCCAGCAACTCGGCCGCCAGAGGCAGTTGCCGGGCCGCCTCGGCGGCGTCGGCGCCCCGTGCGGTCACCGCGGCGGCCGACCGCCGCGTCCACCGGTGCCACAGCACGGCGGCGACGACCGTCCCCGCCACCACCCCGGCCACGCCCCCGATCACCAGCCACGCGGCCCCGGCCGCGCCGGCCGGCGGCAGCCAGCCGCGTGCGACGCCCGGCACGTCGATGCGCCGGGCGGCACACGGCGCTTCCCCGGGCAGCAGTCCCGCGATCCGCCGCCGTACCCCGCGCTCGCACCGGACGGTCACCGCCCGCCGTGCCGCCCACGCGATCACCAGCACCATCCCCGAAACCGCCCCCAGCCCGTGGACGACGTCCCCGTTCACGCCGTCTCCTCCGCTCCCCGCACGATCCGCATCGCCCACCACATCCCCAGGCCCTCCAGCACGGCACCGGCGAGCAGGCAGCCCAGCCCCGCTCCGGTGTGCAGCAGCACGCGCAGCGGGTCGGCGCCGAGTGCGGTGCCGAGGAGGAGGCCCAGCGCCGGGAGCCCGGCGAGCATCACCGCCGTGGCACGGGCACCCGCCACCTGGGCGCGCAGGTCGGCCCGCTGGTCCCGCTCGGCGCGCAGCGCCCCCTCCAGCCGGTCGAGCCCGGCCGCGAGTCCGGCACCCCGGTCGACGGCCACCCGCCAGCAGGCGGCCAGGCCCAGCAGCCCTCCGGCGCCCGGTTCCCGCGCCGCCCTCGCGAGCGCGCCCGGCACGTCCCCCGCGAACCGGGCCGCCGCCAGCACCGCAGCCCGCCCGTCCCCGAGTCCCTCGCCGTCGCGCGCCGCGTACACCAGGGCCTCGCCCGGCTGCCGTCCGGCCCGCACCTCCCCGGCGATCGCCCCGCACAGCGCGATCACCGCGTCCGCCCGGCGCTCCCGCGCACGCCGCGCCCGTGCGGCCAGCCGCGCCCTTCGCAGCACCGGCACGCCGGCCGCCCCCGCGAGGGCCGGCAGCACCGAGGCTCCCAGCACCGCCAGCACCAGCCCGGCCACCACCGCCCACCACTCGCCCCGCAGCCGCCCGCGAAGCCGCCGCGCTCCGGCCGTCACCCGGTGGGCCACCGGCGGTCCGCCGCCGGCCACCGCGCCGCCCGCGAGCAGCAACCGCGCCCTCCGGTTCCCGGCGTGCCATCCGCCGGCCAGCCACACCGCCGCCCCCAGACCCGCCACGGCCGCGCCCGCCTGCGCCTCAGTCATCCCGGTCATCCGCGCACCTCCCCGCGCACTCCCGCCCCGGACACGCGCCGGCGCCGTCCGCGCGCCCGCACCCGTCGTCACCGCTCCGGGACCCTCCGCCCCGGAGCAACTCCCGCAACCCCTCCCACCCCCGCTCCCGCGCGAACGCCTCCGCGCCCCACCGCAGCGCCGGCACCGTCCGCACCAGACCCGAGGCGTCCCGTTCCAGCACGTGCACCTCGGCGACACGGCGCCGCCCGGACCGGTCCCGCACCAGGTGCAGCACCACCGACAGTGCCGCCGCCACCTGGCTGTGCAGCGCGGCCCGGTCGAGCCCCGCGGCCGTACCGAGCGCCTCCAGCCGGGCCGGTACGTCCCCGGCGGTGTTGGCGTGCACGGTCCCGCAGCCGCCCTCGTGACCGGTGTTCAACGCGGCGAGCAGGTGGACCACCTCGGCGCCGCGCACCTCGCCGACGACGAGCCGGTCCGGGCGCATCCGCAGCGCCTGCCGCACCAGGTCCTCCAGCGTCACCAGGCCCGCGCCCTCCTGGTTGGCGGGCCGGGTCTCCAGCCGGACGACGTGCGGGTGGTCCGGGCGCAGCTCCGCCGAGTCCTCGGCGAGCACGATCCGCTCCCCGGGCCCCACCAGCCCCAGCAGCGCGCTCAGCAGCGTCGTCTTGCCGCTGCCCGTCCCCCCGCTGACGAGGAAGGACAGCCGGGCCCGTACGAGCGCCCGCAGCACCCGGTCGCCGCCCGGCGGCACGGTGCCCGCCGCCACCAGTTCGCCGAGCGTGAACGCGCGGGGGCGGACGACCCGCAGCGACAGGCAGGCGCAGCCGACGGCGACCGGGGGCAGGACGGCGTGCAGCCGGGTCCCGTCGGGCAGCCTGGCGTCCACCCACGGCCGGGCGTCGTCCAGGCGGCGCCCGGCCACCGCGGCGAGGCGCTGCGCGAGCCGCCGCACCGCCCCGGCGTCCGTGAAGGACACGGACGTCAGTTCCAGTCCGCCGCCCCGGTCCACCCAGACCCGGTCCGGGGCGGACACCAGGACGTCGGTCACCGAGGGATCGGCCAGCAGCGGCTCCAGCGGCCCGCTCCCGACCAGTTCGGACCGCAGCCGATCGGCGGCCCTGAGCACTTCGGCGTCGCCGAGCACCCTCCCCTGCTCCCGCAGTGCCTGCGCGACCCGCGCGGGCGTCGGCTCCGCCCCGCGTTCGGCGAGCCACTGCCGCACGCCGTCCAGCAACCCCGCGGACATCCCGGCCGCCACCGTCTCCGACGGCCCCGAGGCCCTGTCGGGCACTCCCGGCACTCCGGAGACCCCCATCGCCCTCATACCGCCCCCGTCTCCACCAGTGCCCGCTCCCAGAACTCCCGGCAGAACCGCGCCAGCGGGCCGCGTCCGGTGCCGCCGGGGGGCTGCTCGCCCGTGACCGCGCGGGACAGGCCGGATTCCACGGGGATCTCGCCGGCCAGCGGCAGGGCGAGCAGGCGGGCCACCTCCCGGTCGTCGAGGCCGGGCGCGTACGGCCCGCGCACCGCGATCCGCAGGTCGCGCACGACCATGCCGACGGCGGAGGCCACCCGCCCGGCCGCCGCGACCGCGCGCAGTTCCGCCGGGACCACCAGGAGCCCGAGGTCGAGCTGGGCGAGCACCTCGGCCACCCCGTCGTCGACCCGGCGCGGCAGGTCGACGACGACCGCTCCACCCCGGCGCCGGGCCGCGGCGAGCACCGCCCGTACGGCCTGCGGCGGCACGGCGGCACAGTCGCCGCGGTCCCAGCTGAGCACCCGCAGCGAATGCAGTTCGGGCAGGGATTCCTCCAGGGCGCCGCCCCCGACCCGCCCGTGCGAGGCGGCGAACGCCGGCCACCGCAGCCCGGCGGCCGTCTCCCCGCCGAGCAGGACGTCGAGGCCGCCACCCAGCGGGTCGGCGTCCACCAGGAGGGTGCGCAGGCCCTCCCGTGCAGCGGTGACGGCGAGCGCGCAGGCCAGGGTGGAGGCCCCGGCGCCGCCCCGGCCGCCGATGACGCCGACGGTGAGGGCGGGACGTCCGACGCCCTCGGCGACGTCGGCGATGCGGTCGACCAGCCACGGTTCGCCGTCGGGCAGCACCAGCACGTGGTCGGCGCCGATCTCGACGGCCCGCCGCCAGACCCCGGGGTCGTCCGGGTCGCGGCCGACCAGCACCACATCGCGTCTGCGCGCCGTTCCGCGCACGCGCCGCGCGGCGTCGTCGCCCACCAGGACGAGCGGCGCCGCCTCCCACCCGCCGCGGCGCCGGGGTACCGAGTGGTGCACCTCGGGTGTGGCGCCGGCGGCCGCGCACAGGCGCAGCAGGTCGTCGAGGAGTTCGGTGTCCTCGGTGACGATCAGCGGTCCGCCGCCCCGCCCCGTGGCGGCGGTCGGCGGGCCGTGTGTGACGGTTCCGGCCACGGTCGCATCCCCCTTCGCTGCGCCGCTCGCGCAGCCCTCGGCTCCGCGGTGCGCTCAGGTGTGGAAAACCGGCGAGCGGTCTTCCTGTGGACGGCCGGAGAAAACCGGCCGGACGCGCCGGGCGAACGGAACCGGCCGGGAACTCGGCGCGGCCGTGGCGCGTCGGAATCACCGTGCCGGGATCGGGGAAATCGTGTGGATCTTGGTCGATAACTTGTGGACGACTCGATGGTTGTGAATATCACCGTCACCCATACCGGCGACCCCTCGCCGCCCCTCCCGCGGCTTCCGCAGAGCAGCCCGACGACTACGCACGGTGAGCGGTCGGGGGTGGTGCCGAGAGGCGTCCGCGGGCGCCGCGCCGTGGTGCACGGGCCTCGCCCGGCGAAGAAAAACCCGCCCGGACATGCGACGACCCCCGCCGGGGGGGAGAGCGGGGGTCGTCTCCACGGCCGACTCGGGGGGGGGGAGGAGTCGGACCGGGTTAGCACGGTCGCGAACGATCCGTGACTTCCATGGTGTACCCGAGAGCCCTCTCAGGCAAACCCACGCGCCCCACCTTACGCCGAATGGGCTGCGCCTATGCTCAAGCCCGTGGAAAACCACTCCTTGCCCCGCACGGCGGCCTTCTTCGATCTGGACAAGACGGTCATCGCGAAGTCCAGCACACTCACGTTCAGCAAGTCGTTCTACCAAGGCGGGCTGATCAACCGCAGGGCCGTCCTGCGCACCGCGTACGCCCAGTTCGTCTTCCTGGCGGGCGGCGCCGACCACGACCAGATGGAGCGCATGCGCGAGTACCTGTCCGCGCTGTGCCGCGGCTGGAACGTCCGGCAGGTCAAGGAGCTCGTCGCCGAGACGCTGCACGACCTGATCGACCCGATCATCTACGACGAGGCCGCCTCCCTGATCGAGGAGCACCACACCGCGGGCCGCGACGTCGTCATCGTCTCCACGTCGGGGGCCGAGGTGGTCGAGCCGATCGGCGAGCTGCTCGGGGCGGACCGGGTGGTGGCCACCCGAATGGTCGTGGGCGACGACGGCTGCTTCACCGGGGAGGTGGAGTACTACGCCTACGGCCCGACCAAGGCGGAGGCGATCAGGGAACTGGCCGCGTCCGAGGGGTACGACCTCTCCCGCTGCTACGCCTACAGCGACTCGGCGACCGACCTGCCGATGCTGGAGTCGGTCGGCCACCCGTACGCCGTGAACCCGGACCGCGCGCTGCGCCGCGAGGCCCTCGCGCGCGAGTGGCCGATCCTCGACTTCCACCGGCCGGTCCGGCTCAAGCAGCGCATCCCCGGGCTCTCCGTGCCGCCGCGTCCGGCGCTCGTGGCGGCGGCCGCGATAGGCGCCGCGGCGGCCACCGCGGGCCTGGTCTGGTACGCGTCCCGGCGCCGGGCCGCGGCGGCCTGACCCGCACGGCGCCCCCCGCCCCGCACCGGGCGGGCTCCTTTTCCGCGCATTTGAAGGTAAAAGTAAAAAATACGGCCAGGACTTCCCCTCGTTCCGGTCCTGGAGTACAAAGGATTCAACGGCCCGCGAGACCAAGGACATCCGAGAGGATCGCCTTAAGAAACGCAATTGGCCCCACGGACCGAGCGTGAACACCGGGCACCCACGCGACGTCGACCCGTCGATTACGGGCCAGCCGCACCAGGTGACGGGCAAAGTACCCGGCCTGATGGGCGACATATCGAGGACGCCTGGTAACCCGGTGATCACGCCAGCGGCGGTACGAGCATTCGTACCGCCGCAACCCTGCGAGGCCTCAAGGGGCCTTTTCCCGTTTTCGCGTACCGACTTGTGCGTACCGCGTCATGCGGCCCCGCGCTGCAGGGCCTCGCACACCGCCGTCGACTCGCGCGCCCCCAGCTCCACCGCCCTGCCGCAGTGCGCGATCCAGGCGGCCATGCCCTCGGGGGTGCCCGAGAGGTAGCCGTCGAACGCCGCGCGATAGGCCGTCCGGCCCAGTTCGGCGTGGCCCGCCTCGGCCGGGCAGACCGACTTGGGGTCGAGACCGCTGCCGACCAGGACGATGCGTTCGGCCGCGCGCGCGACGAGGCCGTTGTGGGAGACGAACGGGCGCAGCGCGAGGAGTTCGCCATGCACGACGGCGGCCGTCACCAGCGCGGGCGCCGAACCGCCGGCGATGATCAGACCGGACAGGCCGTCCAGGCGGGCGGACACCTCGGCCGGGCTCGGCAGCGGCGCGTCCGGCAGCGGTTCGTCGACCGTCTCGCCCGCCTGGCGCGGGCGCCCGACCTGCTCGGCCCCGTCCGCCGCGGCCACCAGGTGCAGACGGGCCAGCACGCGCAGGGGCGACTGCCGCCAGATGGACAGCAGTTGCCCCGCCTCGGCGGTCAGCCGCAGGGCGGCGCCCATGGTGCGCGCCCCGGCGTCACCACTGAAGTCGGTCCGCCGGCGCACCTCCTCCAGGGCCCAGTCCGCGCCGGACAGCGCCGCCGATCCGCGGGCGCCGCGCAGCGCCGCCTCGGACGTGATCTCGGTACTGCGGCGCCGCATGATCCGGTGCCCGTAGACCCGGTCCACGGCCTTGCGCACGGACTCCACGGAATCGGCCACGCCGGGCAGCGAGCCCAGGGCCGCGAGGGGGTCCTCCCTGTCCGAGCCCGTTCGGGAGCCGGAGGGGGGACCGGCGGACGCGCCTGTCGTACTCATGGGTACGACCCTACGCACACCGGCGCCCCGCCCCACGAAGGAGTGGTCTTCCTCACGCCCGTGTGCGACGGACCGCTGTCGCACCGCTACTGTTGGTGAACATGAAAATTGCTTTCGTCGGCAAGGGCGGCAGCGGCAAGACGACGCTGTCCTCCCTGTTCATCCGCCACCTCGCCGCCACCGGCGCACCCGTCGTCGCGATCGACGCCGACATCAACCAGCACCTGGCGACCGCCCTCGGCCTCGACGACGCCGAGGCGGCCGGGCTGCCCGCGCTGGGCGAGCACCTGCCGCTGATCAAGGACTACCTGCGCGGCACCAACCCCCGCATCGCCTCCGCCGAGACGATGATCAAGACGACGCCGCCCGGCGAGGGCTCGCGGCTGCTGCGGGTGTGCGAGGACAACCCGGTGTACGACGCCTGCGCCCGGCCGGTGGACCTGGAGGGGAACACCGTCCGCCTGATGGTCACCGGCCCCTTCACGGACGACGACCTCGGAGTCGCCTGCTACCACTCCAAGACCGGAGCGGTCGAGCTGTGCCTCAACCACCTGGTCGACGGCCGCGACGAGTACGTCGTGGTCGACATGACGGCCGGTTCGGACTCGTTCGCCTCCGGCATGTTCACCCGCTTCGACCTCACGTTCCTCGTCGCCGAACCGACCCGCAGGGGGGTGTCCGTCTACCGCCAGTACAAGGAGTACGCCGCCGACTACGGCGTCGCCCTGAAGGTCGTCGGCAACAAGGTGCACGGCCCGGACGACCTCGACTTCCTGCGCGCCGAGGCCGGGGACGACTTGCTCGTGACGGTCGGGCACTCGGACTGGGTGCGTGCCCTGGAGAAGGGCCGGCCGCCCCGGTTCGAGACCCTGGAGGACGCCAACCGCCAGGCGCTGCGCACCCTGCACGAGGCCGTCGACGCGACGTACGGGCTGCGGGACTGGGAGCGCTACACCCGCCAGATGGTGTACTTCCACCTGAAGAACGCCCGCTCCTGGGGCAACGAGCGCACGGGGGCCGACCTGGAGGCGCAGGTCGACCCCGGGTTCGTCCTCGGCGAGGGGGCGTTGGCGGCGGCTACCTCCTGACGGCCGGCGCCCCGGGCACGCCCTTCGGCGCCGGGGCGGGTCCGGCGGACAGGAAGGACGCCCAGCCCTCCTTCGGGGCCTCGCCCACCTTCAGGGTGCGCAGCTTGCGCAGAGTCGCGGGATCCTGGGCGTCCAGCCAGTCCACCAGCTGCCGGAAGGAGACGCAGCGCACCTCGTCCTTGGTGCACACGTGCTTCACGACCTCCTCGACGGCCCGCATGTACGTGCCGCCGTTCCAGGACTCGAAGTGGTTGCCGATGATCAGCGGCGCGCGGTTGCCGTGGTAGGCCCGGTAGAAGCCCTGGAGAAGGCCGTCGCGCATCTGGTCGCCCCACCGGCCGTGCTGCGACGGGTCGCCCTGGGTGGTGCCCGACTGGTTGACCATGAAGTTGTAGTCCATGGCGAGCTGCTCGAAGGTGTGCCCGGGGAAGGGCACGAGCTGCAGCGACAGGTCCCACAGCCCCTGCTCCTTCGTCGGCCAGACCTGGTTGCCGACGCCGCTGCTGTCGTAGCGGAAGCCCAGTTCGCGGGCGGCCTTCAGGAAGTTCTCCCGGCCCTCCAGGCAGGGTGTGCGGGCGCCGATCAGCTCCTTGTCGTAGTCGAAGGGCAGCGGGGCCGCCGTCGCCATCGAGGCGTTGGTCCTCCAGGTCTTCACGAACCGCTTGGCCTGGGCGACCTCGTCCTTCCAGTCCGCGACCGACCAGTCGCCGACCCCGCCGCTGCCGCCGCAGAAGTGGCCGTTGAAGTGGGTGCCGATCTCGTTGCCCTCCAGCCACGCCAGGCGCAGCTGTTCCACGGTGTCGGCGATGCCCCGGGCGTCGTTGAAGCCGATGTCGGAGCGGCCCGGGGGGTGCTGCGGCGGCCGGTACAGGTCGCGCTTGTCCTTCGGCAGCAGGTACACCCCGCTGAGGAAGTACGTCATCGTCGCGTCGTTGTCCTTGGCCACCTTGCGGAAGCGGGAGAACAGCTTCTGGCTGTCCTCCCCCGCGCCGTCCCAGGAGAACACCACGAACTGGGGCGGCCGGCGGCCGGCCTCGAGGCGCTCGGGCCGCGGCAGGTGCGGCTGCGCCCCGGTGTAGGCGGTGGAGCCGTCGCCGATCAGCCGGACCGCGTTCTCGGGAGCGGGGGCCGGCTTCGCCTTGTCCGGATCGTGCGCCCCCTCCCGGGAGGGGGCGGTTCCGCAGCCGGCGAGTGACGCGGCGCAGACCGCGGCGACCACGGCTTTCGCGGTGACTCTGTGGGTGGCGGCCATGTTCCGCCCACCTTCTTCCTTCTCTCGGGGCCAACGCCGATGGGGCAGTGCGATGGGGCAGTGCCGTGCCGGACGGTGCCGTCGGCGCGGCCAAGGTCGCACGGAGAAGAGAAGGAATTAATACGACAAGCCGATCAAATGGGCATTTCACCCGTTGGGGTGGCGTATTGGGCCATTTGCATGGGAAATCTATGCCCTTCCTTTACTCCGCATTACGATCCATTTACTGAGAGTTGTCTCATCCCGCCGTTTGACGCCGTGACCCACGGCCGCGCACCCCCCGCCCCGGAGGCGGGGAGCCACCTGAACCGCGACCGCGTAGCCCCGGAGGAGACGGGAAACATGTCAGCCTGCGTCCCCACCCGCGCCGACGAATCGACTCGGAGCAAGCCCGTTCACCAGCCCCACAGCCCGCCGCACCGGCCCCGCCGCTTCCGTATCGCGGGTGCCGACGTGTCGGCCTCGATCGCGGTCTTCCTGATCGCCCTGCCCCTGTCCCTGGGCATCGCCCTCGCCACCGGCGCCCCCCTCCAGGCCGGCCTCGTCGCCGCCGCGGTGGGCGGGATCGTCGTCGGATGGTTCGGCGGCTGCCCGCTCCAGGTCAGCGGCCCCGCCGCCGGCCTCACGGTGGTCACCGCCGACCTCATCCAGCAGTACGGATGGCGTGCGACCTGCGCCATCACCGTGTTCGCCGGCATCGCCCAGCTGGGCCTGGGCTGCCTGCGCGTGGCCCGCACCGCGCTCGCCGTCAGCCCCGCCATCGTGCACGGCATGCTCGCCGGCATCGGCGTCACCATCGCCGTGGCCCAGTTGCACATCGTCCTCGGCGGCGCCCCGCAGAGCTCGGTGCCGGACAACCTGCGCGCCCTGCCCGGCCAGCTGGCCGACCTGCATCCGGCCTCGGTCTCCGTCAGCGCGCTGACCCTGGCCCTGCTGGCGCTGTGGCCGCGGCTGCCCGGCCGGGCCGGGCGGATCCTGCGCAAGGCCCCGGCCGCGCTCGTCGCCGTCGCCGGGTCCACCGCGGTCGCGGCGCTCGCCGGGCTCCGGCTGCCCAAGGTCGACCTGCCGTCCTGGAGCAACCACGCCCTGGCCGCGCTGCCCGACGGCCCGGTGCTGGGCCTGGTGGCCGCCGTCCTGACCATCACGCTCGTGTGCAGCGTGCAGTCGCTGCTCGGCGCGGTCGCCGTGGACAAGATGGTCGCCGCCCGGACGGACCTGTCCGGCCGCGTCGCGCGGTCCGACCTGGACCGGGAGCTGCTCGGACAGGGCGCCGCCAACATCGCCTCCGGCGCGCTCGGCGGACTGCCCATCGCGGGCGTGGCCGTGCGCAGCACCGCCAACGTGAACTCCGGTGCCGTCAGCCGGAACTCCACGATGCTGCACGGCGTCCTCGTGGTGATCGCCACCCTGCTGGCCGTCCCGGCCCTGGAGCTCATCCCGCTCGCCTCGCTCGCCGCCCTGGTCATGTCCGTCGGCATCCAGATGGTGTCCCTGCACCACATCCGCACGGTGACCCGCCACCGCGAGGTCCTGGTGTACGCCGTCACCACCCTCGGCGTCATCGGCTTCAACGTCCTGGGGGGCGTCGCCCTCGGGGTCGCCGTCGCCGTCGCCGTCGCCCTGCACCGCCTGACCCGCACCCGCATCACGCACGAGGAGAGGGAGGGGGTCCATCACATCCGTGTACGAGGCCAGTTGACGTTCCTCGCGGTGCCGCGGCTCAGCCGTGCCCTGCACCTCGTGCCCCAGGGCACCGGCGCCGTCGTCGAGCTGGACGGGTCGTTCATGGACCACGCGACGTACGAGACCCTGCAGGACTGGCAGAAGACGCACACCGCGCGGGGCGGCACCGTCGAGATCACCGGCCGCCTCCCCGGCACGCGCATCTCCGGGCCCGCCGAATCGGGCGACTGCCGCTGCAGCCCCTGGACGCCCTGGCGCAACCACCAGTGCGACGAACGCCCGCGGACCGCCCCCGAGTCCGGTGCCGGGGGCCCGGCCGGCGAATTGGCCGGGCACGAACTGGCGCGGGGCATCAGCGCGTTCCAGCGCAACACCGCCCCGCTGGTGCGCGGCGAGCTGGCCCGGCTGGCCCGCGAGGGACAACGGCCCTCGCAGCTCTTCCTCACCTGCGCCGACTCACGGCTGGTCACCTCGATGATCACGTCCAGCGGTCCCGGCGACCTGTTCGTGGTGCGCAACGTGGGCAACCTCGTGCCGTTGCCCGGCGAGGAGAGCGGCGACGACTCGGTGTCCGCCGCGATCGAGTACGCGGTGGACGTGCTCAAGGTGCGGTCCATCACCGTGTGCGGACACTCCGGATGCGGGGCTATGCAGGCGCTGTTCGGCTCCGAGCCGGGGGGAGCGCGGACGCCCCTCAAGCGGTGGCTGCGGCACGGGCGGCCGAGCCTGGAGCGCATGGCCGGCGCCGGCGGCTCCCCGGTCCGGCTGGCCGGCCGCGAGCCCGCCGACGCGGTCGAGCGGCTCTGCCTGACCAACGTGGTCCAGCAGCTGGACCACCTGCGCGCCCACGACTCGGTGGCCCGCGCCCTGCGGGCCGGCGAACTGGAGCTTCAGGGCATGTACTTCCACGTGGGCGAGGCCCAGGCGTACCTGCTCGCCGAGGAAGGGGACGACCGGGTGTTCACCCTCGTGCGGGAGGCCGGACTGCCCGCCTGACCCCGGGCGGGAAGACCGGTGCGCGGTCCGCCCCGGCGCGGGCCGCGCACCGGCGTGCCGGGACCTCGCCCCCCGGTGCGCCGGCGACCGACCCGCCGTGAACCCCTGCCGCCCGGCATCCGTGGATGGGGATGACCGCGGACGGCGGGGCCGACAGCCCGCGCTCACGGCCCATAACCGCTCAGAGGTCTAAACCAATTCACCATCGGCCCTTGTCACCGCCCCCTCGTGTCTGATGAGCTGTGGCTTGGGACACAGCGCACATCCTGAGAACGGGAGATGTCGTGAGCAACGAAAGCCTGGCCAACCTGCTGCGTGAGAACCGCAGGTTCACGCCCCCCGCCGAGCTGGCCGCCAACGCCAACGTCACGGCGGAGGCGTACGAACAGGCCAAGGCTGACAGGCTCGGCTTCTGGGCCGAGCAGGCCCGCCGGCTGAGCTGGGCCAAGGAACCGACCGAGACCCTCGACTGGTCGAACCCGCCGTTCGCCAAGTGGTTCAAGGACGGCACGCTCAACGTGGCGTACAACTGCGTGGACCGGCACGTGGAGGCCGGCCACGGCGACCGCGTCGCCATCCACTTCGAGGGCGAGCCCGGCGACAGCCGCGCGATCACCTACGCCGAGCTGAAGGACGAGGTCTCCCGGGCCGCCAACGCCCTGCTGGAGCTCGGCGTGCGGAAGGGCGACCGGGTCGCGATCTACATGCCGATGATCCCGGAGACGGCGATCGCGATGCTGGCGTGCGCCCGGATCGGCGCCGCCCACTCGGTGGTCTTCGGCGGCTTCTCCTCCGACGCCCTCGCCACCCGCATCCAGGACGCCGACGCCCGGGTCGTCATCACCGCCGACGGCGGCTACCGGCGCGGCAAGCCCTCCGGGCTCAAGTCCGCCGTGGACGAGGCCGTCGAGCGGGCCGGCAGCGTCGAGCACGTGCTCGTGGTCCGCCGCACCGGCCAGGACGTCGCCTGGAACGACCGCGACCTGTGGTGGCACGAGGTCGTCGGCCGGCAGTCCGCCGAGCACACGCCGGAGGCGTTCGAGGCCGAGCACCCGCTGTTCATCCTCTACACCTCCGGCACGACGGGGAAGCCGAAGGGCATCCTGCACACCTCCGGCGGCTACCTGACCCAGGTGGCGTACACCCACTGGGCGGTCTTCGACCTCAAGCCGGAGACCGACGTGTACTGGTGCACCGCCGACGTCGGCTGGGTCACCGGCCACTCGTACATCGTCTACGGCCCGCTGGCCAACGGCGCGACGCAGGTCATGTACGAGGGCACGCCCGACACCCCGCACCAGGGCCGCTTCTGGGAGATCGTGCAGAAGTACGGGGTGACGATCCTCTACACCGCCCCGACCGCCATCCGCACGTTCATGAAGTGGGGCGACGACATCCCCGCCAAGTTCGACCTGTCCTCCCTGCGGATCCTCGGCTCGGTCGGCGAGCCGATCAACCCGGAGGCGTGGGTCTGGTACCGCAAGAACATCGGCGCGGACCGCACCCCGGTCGTCGACACCTGGTGGCAGACCGAGACCGGCGCCATGATGATCTCGCCGCTGCCGGGCGTGACGGAGACCAAGCCCGGCTCCGCCCAGCGCCCGCTGCCCGGCATCTGCGCCACCGTCGTCGACGACGAGGCGAACGAGGTGCCGAACGGCGGCGGAGGCTACCTCGTCCTCACCGAGCCGTGGCCCTCGATGCTGCGCACCATCTGGGGCGACGACCAGCGCTTCGTCGACACGTACTGGTCGCGCTTCGAGGGCAGGTACTTCGCCGGCGACGGCGCCAAGAAGGACGACGACGGCGACATCTGGCTGCTCGGGCGCGTCGACGACGTGATGCTGGTCTCCGGCCACAACATCTCCACCACCGAGGTCGAGTCCGCGCTGGTGTCCCACCCGTCGGTCGCCGAGGCGGCCGTGGTCGGCGCGGCGGACGAGACGACCGGCCAGGCGATCGTGGCGTTCGTGATCCTGCGCGGCACGGCGGCCGAGACCGACGACCTGGTCTCCGAGCTGCGGGCGCACGTCGGCGCCACGCTCGGCCCGATCGCCAAGCCCCAGCGGATCCTGCCGGTGGCCGAACTGCCGAAGACCCGCTCCGGCAAGATCATGCGCCGTCTGCTGCGGGACGTGGCGGAGAACCGGCAGCTCGGGGACGTCACCACGCTCACCGACTCCACGGTCATGGGCCTCATCCAGGCCAAGCTGCCGCAGACGCCGAGCGAGGACTGACCGATCGGGAAAAGGGCACCCGGCGTCCACGGCGCCGGGTGCCCTTTCGGCGTGACGCCCGCCGTGTGAACATCGTCCAGCCTGTTCATCGCACATTAGGTAAGCTAAGGAACACATAAGAGACACATCGAGATCCTCATGGTGCGCCGGGAAGTCTGGTCGGCATGTGTTCCGTGCTGCCCACCGACCGGAGGTCTCCCGTGACCGCGCCCCGCACCACCCGCAAGCTCTTCGACCGCCTCTCGCTGCCGGAGCGGACCTTCGTCGCGGACGCGCTGCGCACCGAGACCGTCGGCGGCGTGCTGCTGCTGGCCGCCGCCATAGCCGCCCTGCTGTGGGCGAACATACCCGCGCTGCGCGACAGCTACGAGAGCGTCAGCCACTTCCACTTCGGCCCCGGGGCCCTCGGCCTGAACCTGTCGGTCGCCCACTGGGCCGCCGACGGACTGCTCGCGGTCTTCTTCTTCGTCGCCGGGACCGAGCTCAAGCGCGAACTCGTCGCCGGTGACCTCAAGGACCCGAAGGCCGCCGCCCTGCCGGTGGTGGCCGCGCTGTGCGGCATGGCCGCACCGGCGCTCGTCTACATCCTCACCAACGCCGTCCAGGGCGGCTCGCTGGCCGGCTGGGCGGTGCCCACCGCCACCGACATCGCCTTCGCGCTGGCCGTCCTCGCCGTCGTCGGCACCTCGCTGCCGAGCGCCCTGCGGGCCTTCCTGCTCACCCTGGCCGTCGTCGACGACCTGTTCGCCATCCTGATCATCGCGGTCTTCTTCACGGAATCGCTGGACTTCGCCGCGCTCGGCGGCGCCGTCGTGGGCCTCGCCCTCTTCTGGCTGCTGCTGCGCAAGGGCGTACGGGGCTGGTACGTGTACGTCCCGCTGGCGGTGGTGATCTGGGGCCTGATGTACAACAGCGGCGTCCACGCCACCATCGCCGGCGTGGCGATGGGCCTGATGCTGCGCTGCCACCGCCACGACGGCGAGGAGCACTCCCCGGGCGAGCGCATCGAGCACCTCGTGCGCCCCCTGTCGGCGGGTCTGGCCGTCCCGCTGTTCGCGCTGTTCAGTGCGGGGGTGTCCGTCTCCGGCGGGGCGCTCGCCGACGTGTTCACCCGGCCGGAGACCCTCGGTGTCGTCCTCGGGCTCGTCGTCGGCAAGACGCTCGGCATCTTCGGCGGCACCTGGCTGACGGCGCGTTTCACCCGGGCCTCGCTCAGCGACGAGCTCGCCTGGGCCGACGTGTTCGCGGTGGCGACCCTGGCCGGGATCGGCTTCACCGTCTCCCTGCTGATCGGCGAGCTCGCCTTCGAGGGCGACGCGACGCTGACCGACGAGGTCAAGGCCGCCGTCCTGGCCGGCTCCCTGATCGCGGCCTGCCTGGCCATGGTGCTGCTGCGGATACGCAACACCAAGTACCGCAGGCTGACCGAGGCCGAGGAGCGCGACGAGGACCTCAGCGGCATCCCGGACATCTACGAGGAGGACGACCCGGCCTACCACCTGCGCATGGCGGCCATCCACGACCGCAAGGCCGCCGAGCACCGCCGGATCGCCCAGGAGAAGACCGCCGAGCGGCACGGGCTTGCCGAAGTGCCGGGCGGGGCAGGCGAGGAGGACGAAGGTCCGGCATGATCTGACGAGACGGTACAAAAGACGGGACCGTACGCAGTCACGATCAAGACGGCAGCCACGGAACCGCAGGCACAAGAGGGAGACCGCGATGAGCGCACCCGACGGCAGCCCGGTCGGCACCGAACGCAGCATCGGCCAGTTGTTCGCCTCGGCGACCACGGAATTGTCGGCGCTGGTGCACGACGAGATCGCGCTGGCGAAGGCGCAGCTCAAGCAGGACGTCAAGCGCGGCGCGACCAGCGGTGGGGCGTTCACGCTGGCGGGCATGGTGCTGCTGTTCTCGCTGCCGATGCTGAACTTCGCCCTCGCGTACGGCATCCGCACCTGGAGCCACTGGAACCTGGCGATCTGCTTCCTGCTGTCGTTCGCGGCGAACGTGCTGGTCGCCGTGGCCCTCGCGCTGATCGGCGTGGTCTTCGCGAAGAAGGCCAAGAAGGGCCGCGGGCCGCAGAAGGTCGCCGCCTCGGTGAAGCAGACCGCGGGTGTGCTGCAGAAGGCCAAGCCGCACCCGCGCCCGAAGCTGCCGCGGGACCACAGCCCCGAGGCCCTCGAGGCTGTGGCACGCTCGTCCTCATGACGGGCTCCTCCCTCCCCTCGGGGCACTCCCCCTCGGCGCAACCCGCCTCGGTCGTCCACCTCGACGTCCCCGGCGGGCGCGAGGTGATCCACCGGGACGTCGCCGCCAACGGTGCCCGCTTCCACATCGCCGAGCTGGGCGACGGACCGCTGGTGCTGCTGCTGCACGGCTTCCCGCAGTTCTGGTGGACCTGGCGGCACCAGCTCGTGGCGCTCGCCGACGCGGGCTTCCGCGCGGTCGCCATGGACCTGCGCGGCGTCGGCGGCAGCGACCGCACCCCGCGCGGCTACGACCCGGCGGGCCTCGCCCTGGACATCACCGGCGTGGTCCGCTCCCTGGGCGAACCGGACGCCGCGCTGGTCGGCCACGACCTGGGCGGCTACCTGGCGTGGACGGCCGCGGCGATGCGGCCCAAGCTGGTGCGGCGGCTGGCGGTGGCCTCCATGCCGCACCCGCGCCGCTGGCGCTCGGCGATGCTCGCCGACATCCGGCAGACCCGGGCCGGCTCCCACATCTGGGGCTTCCAGCGCCCCTGGATCCCGGAGCGGCGGCTGACCGCCGACGGCGGCGCGCTCGTGGGCCGGCTGATCCGGGACTGGGCGGGACCGCGCGGTGTGGACGAGGAGGCGGTGGAGGTCTACCGCCGCGCCATGTGCATCCCGTCCACGGCGCACTGCTCCATCGAGCCCTTCCGGTGGATGGTGCGGTCGCTGGCCCGCCCGGACGGCATCCAGTTCAACCGCCGGATGAAGCGGCCCCTGCGCGTGCCGACCCTGCACCTGCACGGCTCGCTCGACCCCGTGGTGCGGGCGCGCAGCGCCGCCGGGTCCGCCGAGTACGTCGAAGCGCCGTACCGGTGGCGGCTGTTCGACGGCCTCGGACACTTCCCGCACGAGGAGGACCCGATCGCCTTCTCCTCCGAACTGATCAATTGGCTGAAGGATCCCGAGCCCGACCGGTGACCGGATGAACGCGCCCGACGCCCGGTGGCGAACGCTTGTCCTATAATGGCCACTTGCCCGGCGCATAGGCCAATTGGCCGCCCGGCGGGCGATTACCGACCTTGGGGCGGGGGCACAGGTCCGGGTATGGGCTGGACGCACGACTACAGTGACGCAGCACGCGACCGCCGCCCCACGGGCGGTGTGAGCACCCACCGGCAAGGCGGCGCCCCGTACACGGCGGAGGCGGACCCGCGGGTGGGCATTCCGCGCATCCTGCGCCGCCGGGCCCGCTGGGTCTCGGTACGCCTGCGTCACTCCCGCGGCTGAGCCCGCGCGTTACAGCGCGCAGCTGTCGCTGTCCACCTGCCGGTTCGCGGCACGGCCCCGGTCGATGTCCTGCCGGATCTCGTCCGCGGTGAGCGCGTACCCGGTCTCGGCGTCGTCGAGGGACTTGGCGAAGACCACGCCGTAGACCTCGCCGTCGGGAGTGAGCAGCGGGCCGCCGGAGTTGCCCTGGCGGACGGTCGCGTACAGCGAGTACACGTCACGGTGGACGGTGCCGCGGCGGTAGATGTCGGGGCCGTTGGCGGTGATGCGGCCGCGCACGCGCGCGGGGCGCACGTCGTACGCCCCGTTCTCCGGGAAGCCGGCCACGATCGCGCCGTCGCCGCTGTCCGCGTCCTCGTCCGCGAACCGCAGGGCGGGCGCCCTCAGGTCCGGCACGTCGAGGACGGCGATGTCGCGCCGCCAGTCGTACAGGACGACCGTCGCGTCGTACACGCGGCCCTCGCCCCCTATCTGGACGACGGGCTCCTCGACGCCGCCGACGACGTGGGCGTTGGTCATCACCCGGCGCTCGGCGAAGACGAAACCGGTGCCCTCCAAGACCTTGCCGCAGCCGGTGGCGGTGCCGGTGACCTTGACGATGGAGCGCTGGGCGCGGACGGCGACGGCGCTGTTCGCGAGCGCCGGGTCGGGCGGCTGGACCTCCTTGATCGGCTCGTTGGAGAACGGGCTGAAGACCTGCGGGAAACCGTTCTGCGCGAGGACCGAGGTGAAGTCCCTGAACCAGGTGTCCGCCTGTGCGGGCAGCGCCTCCGACACCCCCAGCAGCACCTTGGAGCCGCGGACCTCCCTGCCCACCGTGGGCAGCGTGGTCTGGGCGAGGGCGGAGCCGATCAGCCAGGCCACCAGCAGCATCGCGACGACGTTGACGAGGGCGCCGCCGGTGGCGTCCAGGGCGCGGGCCGGGGTCCAGGTGATGTACCGGCGCAGCTTGTTGCCGAGGTGGGTGGTCAGGGCCTGGCCCACGGACGCGCAGACGATCACGACGACGACCGCGACGACGGCGGCGGCGGTGCTCACCTCCGCGTCCTCGGTGAGGGCGGCCCAGATGACGGGCAGCGCGTAGACCGCGGCGAGGCCGCCGCCCAGGAAGCCGGTCACCGACAGGACGCCGACGACGAATCCCTGGCGGTAGCCGACGACCGCGAACCAGACGGCGGCGATCAGCAACAGGATGTCCAGCACGTTCACCGCTTCAGGCCTCGCCTCGTCGTCTTCCGCTCACACCAGTCCGGCCGGGGGCCCGTCCGCCGCGCGGCGGCGGGACACGGCGGCCCCGGGACACACAGCACGGGGGCCACCCTGTCACGACCGCCAGTCGAGCGGGACCTGCCTGTCCCGGTCCCAGGGCCGCTCCCAGCCCGCGAAGTGCAGCAACCGGTCGATGACACCGGCCGTGAACCCCCACACCAGGGCCGATTCGACCAGGAAGGCCGGGCCGCGGTGGCCGGAGGGATGGACCGCGGTGGCGCGGTGCGCGGGGTCCGCGAGGTCCGCCACGGGGACCGTGAAGACCCGTGCCGTCTCGTCGGGGTCGACGACACCGACCGGGCTGGGCTCGCGCCACCAGGCCAGCACGGGGGTGACGACGAAGCCGCTGACCGGGATGTAGAGCCTCGGCAGCACGCCGAAGAGCTGCACCCCGGACGGGTCGAGCCCGGTCTCCTCCTCGGCCTCCCGCAGGGCGGCCCGCAGCGGGCCGTCCCCCTCCGGGTCGCCGTCCTCGGGGTCGAGGGCGCCGCCGGGGAAGGACGGCTGCCCGGCGTGCGAGCGCAGCGAGCTCGCCCGTTCCATCAGCAGCAGCTCCGGACCGCGCTCGCCCTCGCCGAACAGGATCAGCACGGCGGACTGCCGCCCGGCGCCGTCCTCGGGCGGCAGGAAGCGGCTCAGCTGTCCCGGCTGCACCGTCTCCACGGCCCGCACCACCGGGTCCAGCCAGCCCGGCAGGCCCTCCGTGCCGAGTGTCACGCCCCGCGTCCCGCTCGTCCTTGTCATCGCCACCCCCGTCGTCCTGCCCCGCTCAACGCCCGGCCCCGGTGTGTTCGTTCCGTCACCCGGCCCCCAACGGCGGCGCCGGCCTGCCGCCCGCGTCCAGATAGGCCTGCGGGGGCTTCAGGCGCTGGCCGGGGAAGCCGCCCTTCTCGTACTTGAGCAGCTTCCTCGCCTTCTCCGGGTCCGTCTCGCCCTCGCCGTACGCCGGGCAGAGCGGGGCGATGGGGCAGGCGCCGCAGGCGGGCTTGCGGGCGTGGCAGATGCGGCGGCCGTGCCAGATCACGTGGTGCGAGAGGTCCGTCCAGTCGCTCTTGGGGAACAGCGCGCCGACGGCCGCCTCGATCTTGCCCGGGTCGGTCTCGTCGGTCCACTTCCAGCGGCGCACCAGCCGCTGGAAGTGCGTGTCCACGGTGATGCCGGGCCGGCCGAAGGCGTTGCCGAGGACGACGAAGGCGGTCTTGCGGCCGACGCCGGGCAGTTCGACGAGGTCCTCGAGCCGCCCGGGGACCTCACCGCCGAAGTCCCGCACCAGCGCCTTCGACAGCCCGATGACCGACCTGGTCTTCGCCCGGAAGAACCCGCAGGGCCGCAGGATCTCCTCGACCCGCTCCGGGTCGGCGGCGGCCAGGTCCTCGGGGGTGGGGTACTCGGCGAACAGGGCCGGGGTGGTCTGGTTGACCCGCAGGTCGGTGGTCTGGGCGGACAGGACCGTGGCGACCAGCAGCTGGAAGGGGTTGTCGAAGTCCAGCTCGGGATGGGCGTAGGGGTAGACCTCGGCGAGCTCGCGGTTGATCCGGCGGGCGCGGCGCACCAGCGCGGTGCGCGACTCCTCCCGGGGCGGCTTCACGGCGGCCGTCCGCACCGGGGCGGCGCCCCCGCCGCCGGCGGCCGCCTTCCCGGCCGCCCGCTTCGCGGGTTTCGCCGTTTTCCTGCCACCGTCCGGGCTCTGTTCGCCCATGGCGGAACCACGAGGTGCAGCCACCCGTCCAGCCCCTTCGACCTGCGCTCTCACCGGCGATTCGGACACCCTGCCAGCCTACGGCCCGGCGCGGACATCCGTCCCGGGCCCTGAAGATCGGCGTCCAATTGGCCCCCCTGCCGCGTACCCCGGGACACGTGTGCGGCATCCTTGTGACAGATCACACTGTTTGGACCGTCCGGCAAAATGGGCACCACGGTCCCCTGGTGCCCCGGGGAGCAAGATCCCCTGAGCAGGTCGACAAGGAGAGAACTCGTGGACGACGTTCTGCGGCGCAATCCGCTCTTCGCGGCGCTCGACGACGAGCAGGCCGCGGAGCTCCGCGCCTCCATGAGTGAGGTGACCCTCGCCCGCGGTGACTCGCTGTTCCACGAGGGCGACCCCGGAGATCGCCTGTACGTGGTCACGGAGGGCAAGGTCAAGCTCCACCGCACGTCCCCCGACGGCCGCGAGAACATGCTGGCCGTCGTCGGCCCCGGCGAGCTGATCGGCGAGCTGTCGCTGTTCGACCCGGGCCCGCGCACGGCGACCGCCACCGCGCTGACCGAGGTCAAGCTGCTGGGCCTCGGCCACGGCGACCTCCAGCCCTGGCTGAACGCCCGGCCCGAGGTGGCCGCGGCCCTCCTGCGCGCCGTCGCCCGCCGCCTGCGCAAGACCAACGACGCCATGTCCGACCTGGTCTTCTCGGACGTCCCGGGCCGGGTCGCCCGCGCCCTGCTGGACCTCTCCCGCCGCTTCGGCGTGCAGTCCGAGGAGGGCATCCACGTCGTCCACGACCTGACGCAGGAGGAGCTGGCCCAGCTGGTCGGCGCCTCCCGCGAGACGGTCAACAAGGCCCTGGCGGACTTCGCCCAGCGCGGCTGGCTGCGCCTGGAGGCCCGCGCGGTGATCCTGCTGGACGTGGAGCGCCTCGCCAAGCGCTCGCGCTGACGCGCCGCCCGTACGGCCGTACGGGCACCCGGGCCGTCCAGGCCCCGTTCCCTCTCCGGAGGACGGGGCCTCGCGCGTCTCCCCCGCCCGGGCTGGGGTCTTTCGTCTGGATCAGGTCGGATCAGGGAGCGGGGCACGGCATCAGGCCCGCGAGCCCGGCATGATCCGAACGAGAGGCCCTAGATGATCCCGTGCTCCTCCAGGTACTCCATCTGCGCCCGCACCGACAGCTCCGCCGCCGGCCACAGGGAGCGGTCCACGTCCGCGTACACGTGGGCGACGACCTCGGACGGGGTCAGGTAGCCGTCCTCGACGGCCGTCTCCACCTGGGCGAGGCGGTGCGCGCGGTGGGCGAGGTAGTACTCGACGGCCCCCTGGGCGTCCTCCAGGACGGGTCCGTGGCCGGGCAGCACCGTGTGCACCCCGTCGTCGACCGTGAGGGACCGCAGCCGCCGCAGGGAGTCCAGGTAGTCGCCCAGGCGCCCGTCGGGGTGCGCCACGACCGTCGTGCCGCGCCCCAGGACCGTGTCGCCGGTCAGGACGGCCCGGTCGGCCGGCAGGTGGAAGGAGAGGGAGTCCGCGGTGTGGCCGGGGGTCGGCACGACCCTCAGTTCCAGGCCGCCGACGGTGATCACGTCCCCGGCGGCCAGGCCCTCGTCGCCCAGCCGCAGCGCCGGGTCGAGGGCGCGCACGCGCGTGCCGGTCAGCTCGGCGAAGCGGGCGGCGCCCTCGGCGTGGTCGGGGTGGCCGTGGGTCAGCAGGGTCAGGGCGACGCGCCTGCCCGCCCGCTCGGCCGTGGCGACGACGCGGCGCAGGTGGCCCTCGTCGAGCGGGCCGGGGTCGACGACGACGGCCAGGCCGGAGTCGGGCTCGGACAGGATCCAGGTGTTCGTGCCGTCCAGGGTCATCGCCGAGGGGTTGGGCGCGAGGACGTTCACGGCCCGTGCGGTGGCGGGTCCCGAGAGGGCCCCGCCGCGGGGCCGGCCGGGCAGGGCGGTTGCGTCCGTCATGCGGGGGCTCCCCCGGTCTGGGTGGTCGGGTTCTGCTCGGTGGTGCGCCCGGCGGCCGGGGCGGGCCGGACGCGCTTGGTGAACTCCTCGTGGCCCGGCCAGGAGAGCACGATCCCGTCGTCGGCCAGGCGGGCCCGGGCCAGGACGGGCGTCAGGTCGCGGCCGGGTGCCGCGGCGAGCGCTTCGGCCGCCGAGCCGTACACCGACAGCTGGCGCAGGGTCGCGATGGTCGGCGGCATCATCAGCAGCTCGCCCCTGTCGTACCCGGCCGCCGCGTCGGCCGGGGAGATCCACACCGTCCGGTCCGCCTCCGTGGAGGCGTTGCGGGTGCGCTGTCCGGGCGGGAGCGCGGCCACGAAGAACCACGTGTCGTAGCGGCGGGCCTCGAACTCGGGGGTGATCCAGCGCGCCCAGGCGCCGAGCAGGTCCGAGCGCAGGACCAGGCCGCGCCGCTGGAGGAACTCCGCGAAGGACAGGTCGCGGGCGACCAGGGCCGCCCGGTCGGCCTCCCAGTCCGGGCCCGTCGTGTCGCCGACGACGGAGCCGGCGGTGGGACCGGCCAGGAGGACGCCCGCCTCCTCGTACGTCTCCCGCACGGCGGCGCAGACGACGGCCTGGGCCGCGGCCGCGTCGACGCCGAGCCGCTCCGCCCACCACGCGCGCGTGGGGCCCGCCCAGCCGATGTCCCGGTCGTCGTCGCGCGGGTCGACGCCGCCGCCCGGATAGGCGTACGCGCCCCCGGCGAAGGCCATGGAGGCGCGACGGCGCAGCATGTGCACGACCGGACCGGCGGCGGTGTCCCGGAGCAGCATGACGGTGGCCGCGCGTCTGGGGGTGACCGGGGTGAGGCTGCCCGCCGCGAGCGCGCGGATGCGGTCGGGCCACTCCGGTGGGTACCACTGACCGTTCGCCTGACCATTCGCCATGGCCGGAGGCTATCCGGTGACGGGCGGATGTTCGAGGGGTCCGCGGGTCCACGCGGGCGGCCGGGGGCACCGGGACCGGGCCGGGGAAGCCGTGGACGAGCGGGACCGCGGGGCCGTCCCCCTGCCCGGCGGGGCGGGGCGGGCCGGGCCGGCCGGCGCCGGCAGCGGGCGGCGGACGGGGCCGGCCGCGGGCGGATGCGCCACGGGAGCCTCCCGGACGTGTGCGGGCAGCGGGCGCCGGACGGCTGCCGGTCCCGTACGGGACCCGGCGCTCCGGACGGCCGGCGCCCGGCGGGCCCGACGGCTCCGCGCGGGCCCCGCCGACGGTCCCGCGACGGCCGCCACACGTCCGGCGGGGTTTTAACCGGGCCGGCGAACAGGCGCGGCCCGCCCGGTCCCGGACGCCTCACGACCCGGCGCCTCAGCGCCTCGATGCCCCGCCGCGCGGCGCGCGGCGCCCGGAGCGCTTCCGGCGGCTCACGCCTGCGCCACCAGCTCCACCTGGATCTCGACCTCCACCGGCGCGTCCAGCGGCAGCACCGCCACGCCGACCGCGCTGCGGGCGTGGACGCCCTTGTCGCCGAGGACCTCGCCGAGGAGTTCGCTGGCGCCGTTGACGACGCCCGGCTGGCCGGTGAAGTCGGACGCGGACGCCACGAAGCCGACGACCTTCACCACGCGCGCGATGCGGTCGAGGTCACCGGCGACGGACTTCACGGCGGCCAGGGCGTTCAGCGCGCAGGTGCGTGCCAGCTCCTTGGCCTCCTCCGGGGTCACCTCCGCGCCCACCTTGCCGGTCACCGGCAGCTTGCCGTCCACCATCGGCAGCTGGCCGGAGGTGTAGACGTACGGGCCGGACCGCACGGCCGGCTGGTAGGCGGCGAGCGGCGGCACGACCTGCGGCAGCGGAAGACCGAGTTCGGCCAGTTTCGCCTCGACCGCGCTCACGCCTGCTTCTCCCGCTTCAGGTAGGCCACGAGCTGCTCGGGGTTGTTCGGCCCGGGCACCACCTGGACGAGCTCCCAGCCGTCCTCGCCCCAGGTGTCCAGAATCTGCTTGGTCGCGTGGACGAGCAGCGGCACGGTTGCGTATTCCCACTTGGTCATGCGGCCGACTCTAGCCGCTGCCGCGGGCGGGTCCGGTGGCCGACCGCGGCCCGTTGTCCACGGCCCGCCGCCCGGACCGCGCCCGGACTGGTTACGCTCGAAGGCGTGAGCAGGCTCCAGGTCGTCAGCGGCAAGGGCGGAACCGGCAAGACCACGGTGGCCGCGGCCCTCGCGCTGGCCCTCGCCACCGAGGGGAAGCGCACGCTTCTCGTCGAGGTCGAGGGCCGCCAGGGCATCGCGCAGCTCTTCGAGACCGAAGCGCTGCCCTACGAGGAGCGGAAGATCGCCGTCGCTCCGGGGGGCGGGGAGGTGTACGCCCTCGCCATCGACCCCGAACTGGCCCTCCTGGAATACCTCCAGATGTTCTACAAGCTGGGCGGCGCGGGCCGGGCCCTGAAGAAGCTCGGCGCGATCGACTTCGCCACCACCATCGCGCCCGGCCTGCGGGACGTCCTGCTGACCGGCAAGGCGTGCGAGGCGGTGCGGCGCAAGGACAGGAGCGGGCGGTTCACGTACGACTACGTCGTGATGGACGCCCCGCCGACCGGGCGCGTCACCCGCTTCCTCAACGTCAACGACGAGGTCGCCGGACTCGCGAAGATCGGCCCGATACACAATCAGGCGCAGGCCGTGATGCGGGTGCTGAAGTCGCGCGAGACGGCGGTGCACCTGGTGACGCTGCTGGAGGAGATGCCGGTCCAGGAGACCGCGGACGGCATCGCCGAGCTGCGGGGCGCACGGCTGCCGGTGGGGCGGATCATCGTGAACATGGTCCGGCCCGAGGTGCTGGACGCGGCCGGCCTGGACCTCGTGCGGACCACACCGCGTACGGCTCTGGCGAAGTCCCTGTCCCTCGCCGGGCTCGGCGGGGCGCGGCGCGGCGGGCACGCCGAGCGGCTGGTGGACCCGCTGCTGGCGCAGGCGGAGGAGTACGCCGAGCGGTACGCGCTGGAGCAGGAGCAGCGGGCCGTCCTCGGCGAACTGGGCCTGCCGCTGCACGAGCTGCCGCTGCTCGCCGAGGGAATGGACCTGGCGGGACTGTACGTACTGGCCACCGAGTTGCGGAAGCAGGGGATCGCATGAGTCCGGACCCGGCCGAGACCCGGGCGCCTTCCCGGGAGCGGGACCAGGCCCGCGGTCAGGCCCAGGAGGGCGCCCGTCACCTGTCCCCCGCGCGGGTGCTGGAGATCGATCCGCTGCTGGAGGACCCGGGGACCCGGATCGTGGTGTGCTGCGGTTCGGGCGGGGTCGGCAAGACCACCACCGCGGCGGCGCTCGGGCTGCGCGCTGCCGAGCGGGGCCGGAAGGTCGTCGTCCTCACCATCGACCCGGCCCGGCGGCTGGCCCAGTCCATGGGCATCGACTCGCTGGACAACACCCCGCGCCGGGTCAAGGGCATCGACGACTCCGCGGGCGGCGAGCTGCACGCGATGATGCTCGACATGAAGCGCACCTTCGACGAGATCGTCGAGGCGCACGTGGATCCGGAGCGGGCGGCCGGGATCCTGGGCAACCCCTTCTACCAGTCGCTCTCGGCGGGCTTCGCGGGCACGCAGGAGTACATGGCGATGGAGAAGCTGGGGCAGCTGCGGGCCCGCGACGAGTGGGACCTCATCGTCGTCGACACGCCGCCGTCCCGTTCGGCGCTGGACTTCCTGGACGCGCCCAAGCGCCTCGGCTCCTTCCTGGACGGGCGGCTGATCCGGCTGCTGACGGCTCCGGCGAAGCTGGGCGGGCGCGCCGGGATGAAGTTCCTGAACGTCGGCATGTCGATGATGACCGGCACGCTCGGCAAGCTGCTCGGCGGCCAGCTCCTGAAGGACGTGCAGACGTTCGTGGCCGCGATGGACACGACCTTCGGCGGGTTCCGTACGCGCGCGGACGCGACGTACCGGCTGCTCCAGGCTCCCGGTACGGCGTTCCTGGTGGTCGCGGCCCCGGAGCGGGACGCGCTGCGTGAGGCCGCGTACTTCGTGGAGCGGCTGGCGGCCGAGGAGATGCCTCTCGCCGGGCTGGTGCTCAACCGGGTCCACGGCAGCGGTGCCGCCCGGCTGTCCGCCGAGCGGGCGATCGCCGCTGCGGAAAATCTTGAGGAGTCCCGCATTGTGGATCAGGACGGCGGGAAAGCTGGTCTTCGTAACTCTCCCGAAACGTACGGCAGTTCAGGCTCTCCTCAGCAGGACTCCCCCAACCCGGACGCCCCCGCCTCCGAGGCACCGGATCCCGGTGCCGATTCCCCCACGACCGCGCAGGCCACCGGGTCTTCCGGTGCCGCGTCCCCGGAAGCGGGCCCGGGGTCGGACACGGACGACGCGGAACGCTCGGTCGACCGGCTGGCCGCCGGTCTGCTGAGGCTGCACGCGGACCGTATGCGACTGCTCTCCCGTGAGCAGCGCACGCGTGACCGCTTCCTCGCGCTCCATCCGGAGGTGGCCGTGACCGAGGTGGCCGCGCTCCCCGGTGACGTGCACGACCTCGCGGGACTGCGGGACATCGGGGACCGCCTCGCGACGGGCCGGCCGGAGCTGCCCGAGCCGCGGGCGTGAGGCGGGGCGGTCGGCCTCAGCTCACGGCCGCGTAGGTCGTCGTCTCGCACACCCCGTCGTCGAGGGGCACGACACCGCTCCCCCGCTCGTACTCCGTCCGTGCCGTCTCCAGCAGCCTGCGCCAGGAGGTCACGGTGGGCCGCCGGCGCAGCAGTGCGCGGCGCTCCCGCTCCGTCATGCCTCCCCAGACGCCGAACTCGACGCGGTTGTCCAGCGCGTCGGCCAGGCACTCGGTCCGCACCGGGCACCCGGTGCACACCGCCTTGGCCCTGTTCTGCGCTGCTCCCTGAACGAACAGTTCATCCGGATCGGTAGTGCGGCAGGCAGCCTGCGCACTCCAGTCGGTTACCCAGCCCATACCGGCGCCGTCCTCTCCCGAATCGAGGCTCCCCCACGGCGGCAGCGGCATATTCACCGCCGCCAGTTGAGGACGTTACGGAAGGCGGGCACAGCGCAACACCCCCAGCGGGCCCAATCTTGAATGGTCCGAACGGACTATGGGTAAGCGGCAGATCACCCAGGGGAGTGACCTGGCGACATGCGCGACGAACCCGGCATACGGGTCGTTCTCACCGCGCCACAAAGGGCACCGGGCAGCACATGAGGCGGATTCGGGCACAGGCTCAACACACCGTGACACGCGCGCCGACACGCCCCGACACGCCCCGGCGCACACCGGCCGGGGCCCTGACGGAAGAAAACAGAACGGCACCGGAACGATTCGGCAGTGTCCGGACGTGTTGATACACGACCTGACTGCTGTGACAGTCGAGAGCAGCTTAGGCCAAGACATATACGCGTGTCCGGCGAATGAGAACGTAGGCTGCCTCCATGCCAAAGAAGCGCTCGGGCGGTGGTCTGTCCCCGACACAGCAGGCCGCCAAGTTCCTCGGTGTCAGCGTGCTCTCGGGAGCGGTACTGGCCGGCATCGCGCTGCCCGCGGTGGGCGCGCTGGGCCTCGCCGCCAAGGGATCGGTCGAGAGCTTCGACGAGCTCCCGGCCAACCTGAAGACCCCGCCGCTGAGCCAGCGCACCACGATCCTCGACGCCGAGGGCGGCCTGATCGCCACGGTCTACTCCCGCAACCGCACGGTGGTCGGGCTGAAGGACATCTCGCCGTACATGCAGAAGGCGATCGTCGCGATCGAGGACTCGCGCTTCTACCAGCACGGTGCGGTCGACCTGAAGGGCGTGCTGCGCGCCCTGAACAAGAACGCGCAGAGCGGCGGGGTCGCCGAGGGCGCGTCCACGCTCACCCAGCAGTACGTGAAGAACGTCTTCGTCGAGGAGGCCGGCGACGACCCGACGAAGGTCGCCCAGGCCACCCAGCAGACCCTCGGCCGCAAGATCCGCGAGCTGAAGTACGCGATCCAGGTCGAGGAGGAGCTCGGCAAGAAGGCGATCCTCGAGAACTACCTGAACATCACCTTCTTCGGCCAGCAGGCGTACGGCATCGAGGCCGCCGCCCAGCGGTACTTCTCCAAGCCCGCCAAGGACCTCAACCTCCAGGAGTCCGCCCTCCTCGCGGGCATCGTCCAGTCGCCCACCCGCTACAACCCGGTGAACGACGAGGCGGAGGCCACCAAGCGGCGCAACGTCGTGCTGCAGCGCATGGCCGAGGTCGGCGACATCTCCCAGGCGGAGGCCGACCGGGCCAAGAGGGCCCCGCTCGGCCTGAAGGTCAGCCGGCCCAGGAACGGCTGCATCACGGCGGTGAACGACGCCGGCTTCTTCTGCAAGTACGTGGAGAAGGTGTTCCTCAGCGACCCGGTCTTCGGCCGGACCCGCGAGGAGCGCGCCAAGCTCTGGAACCAGGGCGGCCTGACCATCCGTACGACGCTGGACCCGCAGGCGCAGAAGGCCGTGCAGGCCTCGCTCGAGGACCACGTCGACCGGTCGGACGAGGTCGCCGCAGCGGCCACGCTGGTCGAGCCCGGCACCGGGAAGATCGTCGCGATGGGCCAGTCGAAGCCGCTCGGCTCCGACGTCAAGGAGCACGAGACCGAGTACAACTACTCGGTCGACGCGGCCATGGGCGGATCCAACTTCGGCTTCCCGACCGGTTCGACGTTCAAGCCGTTCGTGGCGGCGGCGGCGCTGGAGGAGGGCCGGCCGCCGACGCAGGCGTACTCCTCGCCGTACGAGATGGAGTACCCGAGCCCGGTCGCGGCCTGTGACGGCAAGCAGTGGGTCAACGACCCGGAGCGGCCCGAGAAGCTCACCAACGAGAACGAGTCGGAGGTCGGCCCCTACCGGATGAAGGAGGCGATGGCCAAGTCGGTCAACACCTACTTCGTCCAGCTCCTCTCCGACATCGGCCTGTGCCCGGTGGTGGACCTCACCGACAAACTGCACATCCGGCAGGGCAACGGCGACAAGGTCCCGCAGACCCCGTCCTCGCTGTCCCTCGGCTCGATCGGCCTGTCCCCGCTGACGATGGCGAGCGCGTACGCCGCCTTCGCCTCCCGCGGCACGTACTGCACGCCGGTCGCCGTCGAGTCGGTCACCCAGAAGATCGGAAAGGAGAAGCGCTCGCTCCAGGTGCCCAAGTCGTCCTGCTCGCGGGCCATGTCGGAGGAGACCGCGGACAGCATCAACACCCTCCTGCGCGGCGTGGTCGACTCCGGCACGGGCAAGCAGGCCGGCCTCGACGACCGCGAGAGCGCCGGCAAGACGGGTACGACGGACGAACGCAGGAACGCCTGGTTCGTCGGTTACACGCCGAACATGTCGGGCGCCGTGTGGGTCGGCAGCGCCACCCAGCAGGTGGAGATGAAGAACATCACCATCGGCGGCGTCTACCACCCCCTGGTCTACGGCGGTGAGGTCCCCGGCCCGATCTGGAAGGACGCCATGTCCGGCGCCCTCGCGGGCAAGGACGCCCCGTCCTTCCACCTCGTCGACATCCCGGACGACGAACCGGACGGAGGGGACGCAGGGGACGGCGGCGGTGACGGCGGCACCGGTGCCGGCGGCGACGACGGGGACAACGGCGACTACGGCGGCGGCGCCGGGAACGACGGCGACGGGGACAACGGCGACGACGGCGGCTACGGCGGCGGCGCCGGTGACGCCGACGACGGGGACGACGGCTTCCTCGGTGGCCTGATCGGCGGCGGCACGGACGGCGGTACGGACGGCGGCACCTTCCCGGAGCCCTCCTTCCCCCTCCCGGGGAACTTCGCCCAGGGCCAGGGGAACGGCGGCGGCAACGGGAACGGGAACGGAGGGCGGCGCGGCTGACGGCCTGCGGCGGCCACCGGTCGACGGTCCCGGTTTGCCGGTGACCGGTCGCCGGTCGCCGGTCGCCGGTCGCCGGTCACGAGAGGGACGGCCCCTGTGCCCGCGTACGCGTCCGTCGTACGCGGGCACAGGGGCCGTCCCCCTTTCGGGGCGGTCAGCCGGCGAGCATCCTCTTGACCGCGGCGGCGACGCGACCGCCCTCCGCCTGGCCCGCGACCTTCGGATTCACGATCTTCATCACGGCGCCCATGGCCCGCGGCCCCTCGGCGCCGGCCGCCTTCGCCTCCGCGACGGCCTGGGCGACGATCGCGTCCAGCTCCTCGTCGGACAGCTGCTTGGGCAGGTAGGCGGCGAGGACCTCCCCCTCCGCCTTCTCCCGCTCGGCCTGCTCGGCGCGACCGCCCTGCGCGAAGGCCTCGGCCGCCTCGCGGCGCTTCTTCGCCTCCCGGGTGATCACCTTCTGCACCTCGTCGTCGGAGAGCTCCCGCTTCTCCTTCCCCGCGACCTCCTCCTTGGTGATCGCGGCGAGCGTCAGCCGGAGCGTCGAGGAGCGGAGCTCGTCGCGCTCCTTGATCGCGGCGTTGAGGTCATCCTGCAGCTTCGACTTGAGCGTGGTCATGGGGTCGATTGTCGCAGGTGGGGAAGGAAGGACGCCCGTCGTTTTACCCACCGGTCCGCCCTCGGGCCGCCCGTCGCCCCGGGGAGGCGGCGGCGGGCGGCGGCCGGGGCGTCACCAGGGGCGTCCCGGCCGCCGGCACCGGCGGCCGGGACGCGCCGCACCGCCGTGGTCTGACACGATGGGCACATGCGCGCGCGATACGGAGTACCCCTGGGAATCACGGCGGTTGGCGCCGCCGGTCTGGTCTACGCGGCGGGCTTCGAGGCCCGCTCCTTCCGCCTGCGGCGGGTGACGGTCCCCGTCCTGCCGTCCGGGATGCGCCCCCTGCGCGTGCTGCAGGTCTCCGACATCCACATGGTCGGCGGGCAGCGCAAGAAGCAGCGCTGGCTGCGCTCGCTGGCGGGCCTGCGCCCCGACTTCGTGATCAACACGGGCGACAACCTGTCCGACCCGGAGGGCGTCCCCGAGGTCCTGGACGCGCTCGGCCCCCTGATGGAGTTCCCCGGGGCGTACGTCTTCGGCTCCAACGACTACTACGGGCCCAAGCTGCGCAACCCCGCCCGCTACCTGATCGAGAAGATCCAGGGCCGCCACGGCCTGAACGGCAACCCGCCCGCCGAGAAAGTGGTCCACAACCCGTGGGAGGACCTCCGCGACGGCTTCGACGCGGCGGGCTGGCTGAACCTGACGAACACGCGCGGCACCCTGAAGATCGAGGGCGCCTCCGTGGAGCTGACGGGCCTGGACGACCCGCACATCAAGCGGGACCGGTACGCACGGGTGGCCGGCGGCCCATCCGGGTCCGCGGACTTCTCGATGGGCGTCGTCCACGCCCCCTACCTGCGCGTCCTGGACTCCTTCACCACGGACGGCTACCCCTTGATCCTCGCCGGCCACACCCACGGCGGCCAGCTGTGCATCCCCTTCTACGGCGCCTTGGTCACCAACTGCGACCTGGACACCGACCGCGTGAAGGGCCTGTCCACGCACACGGCGGACGGCCGTACGGCCTACCTCCACGTCTCCGCGGGCTGCGGCACCAACCGCTACACCCCGGTCCGCTTCGCCTGCCCGCCGGAGGCGACGCTGCTGACGCTGGTGGAACGGGAGCGGTAGGACGCGGCGGCCCGGCGCGACCGCCGCCGCGGGCGGGGGGGGGCGCCGCGGACAGGGGGCGCCGCGGGCGGGGAGGGGCGCGCCGACGCCCGGTGACGGTGCGGGGACGCCCAGGGACCTGGGGCGCTCGGGGACTCCGGGGCGCTCGGGAGCCCTGGGGCTGCCCGGAAACCGTGGGTGCTCGGAAACCCTGGGGCTGCCCGGGGCACCCTGGGGACCGATCCGGGAACGCCTGAGGATCCCGGAGACCATCCGGGAACGCTTGGTGATCACCCGGAACCCGGGGATGCCCAGGGCCCATCCGTGGGCGCCGGGGGCACCCGGGGCCCCCAGGGACCGGGGCATCCCCCACACGGCCCACCCGCATGGTCCCGCTCGCCCCGCGTTCCTACCGTGAGGGCATGACCGCCCCGATACCCAGGGACATCCCGGATCTGCCCGCAATCCCGGGCATGCCCAAGCCGCTGTCCTCCTCCGTGCCCGCGGCGGCCGTCCTCACCCCCGCGCGCCGCCCGTTCGCCGCCGCCTTCCACCTGCTGACCGCCCTCCTGGCCGTCACCGGCGTCACGATCGCGCTCCTCCTGGGCAGCCCGCTCCGGGTCCTGGGCCACTTCACGATCCAGAGCACCATCCTGCTGGCCCTGGTCCTCACCCTCTCGGCCCGCCGCGCCTGGACCGCCCGCCGCCCCCTGCCGGCCCCCCTGACCGGCGCGGCACTGCTGTACGTCCTCACCGCCGCCCTGCTCCACCACCTGCTCCCGGCCGACGCCGCGATCCTCTCCTCCCCGGCGGGCGGAGCCGCCGCGGTCCCGCGGGCCACCGCGGACCACCTCCTGCACACGGCCGTCCCGATCGCCGCCGCCCTGGACTGGCTCCTCCTGACCGCCCCCGGCCGCCTGCGCCCGCGCCACGCCGCCCCATGGCTGCTCTTCCCGCTGATCCACCTGGCGATTTCCTCCCTGACCCGGAGCGAGACCCTCGTCACAGGCACCGCGGTCCGTCACCTCCTCCCCTCCCTCGACATCGCCCGGCACGGCTACAGGGAAGCCCTGGGCACCGCCCTCCTCCTGGCCCTGTCCCTGTGCGCCCTGGCCGTCCTCCTGGTGGGCCTCGACCGCGCCCGCCCGGACCCGACCCGTCGCCGCCCGAAAACCGGATTTCGTCTCCAGCCACCAGTGGGCTAAAGTAAACGTCGTCGCCGCGAACAGCAGCGACACTCGGGGTGTAGCGCAGCTTGGCAGCGCGCTTCGTTCGGGACGAAGAGGTCGTGGGTTCAAATCCCGCCACCCCGACAGTGAAACAGCAGATGGGGCACACCTTGATGTCAAGGTGTGCCCCATCTGCTGTTACTGCGTGTCTATCGCTCCGGACCGCGTTTGAAGATCCCGTCCATGACCACGGCGCCGGTCTGGATCACGGGCCGGATCTGCTTCCGGTAGACCTCCTCGGTCACGGCCGTCCCGGAGTGCCCGACGAGCCGGGAGATCACTTCCAGCGGTACGCCGCGGTCGGACAGCAGGGACACGAAGCTGTGCCGGAGCTCCCGGGGCGTCCACTCGTCGGCGTTGATCCCGTCGATGCCCTTGAGCGCCTGGCGGAAGGCTCGGCGGACGTTGGCCGCGTCCAGCGGCTTGCCCACGGCCGAGGAGAAGACGAGCCCGTGTTCCTCCCACTTGTCGCCGGCGGCGAGCCGATCCCAGCCCTGATCCTCGAACTGCTGCCATAGGGCTTCGACGCAGCGTGCAGGCAGAGCGAGCGTGCGCCGAGACTTCCGGGTCTTGGTGTCCCCGCCTCGCCGGACCGAGCGCCACACCGCGATGTGCGGAGGCTATGACGGGTCGGCGTCCGGCTTGCCCTTGAGGAAGACGTGGTCCCAGGTGAGCGCCCGCAGCTCCTCGGTACGGGCACCGGTCAGCAGGGCCACGACGATGTACGCGTACATCGAGGTCCCCTCGGCACCCTTGAGCACGGCCTCGGCCTGAGCGAAGGTGAGCGCCTTGGAGGGGCGCCCGGCTTGCCCCTGGGGCACCGAGCACAGCTCGACGACGTTCCGCTTCACCTTGTCCCGGACCATGGCCCGCTTGACCGCACGGTTGAGGCACGAGTGGCTCACCTGAAGGGTGCGCGTGCTGAGCGTCTTCGCTTTGGTACTCCAGTTGGATTTCGTGTCCTGAGCTGCTGGTTGTCATTGTCCGGATATGGAGGCGATCACTGAAGTCGACCGGTGGCAGGCGGAGTTGGAATCGGTGTTCGCGCGGGTGGCGGGCCGGTTCGCCCGGGTGGATCTGCGACGGCGGATGCGGGACTACCTGCGTGGTCTGCTGGCGCCGGTCGAGCGGAAGAACGGCTGGCAACTGGCCGAATGGGCCGGCCACCGCGACCCAGCGGGCCTGCAGCATCTGCTGAACGGGGCCTGCTGGGACGCCGACGCGGTTCGCGACGATGTCCGCGACTACGTCGCCGAACGGCTCGGACCGGGCGGTGTGCTGATCATCGACGACACCGGGTTCATCAAAAAGGGCACCACCTCGGCCGGGGTCGGCCGGCAGTACACCGGCACCTCGGGAAAGATCGACAATCTCCCACAGGGGGCACCCCCAGCCAGATCGGGGTGTTCGCCGCCTACGCCACCAGCTTGGGCCGTGCCCTGGTGGACCGGGAGCTCTACCTGCCCAAAGCCTGGACGTCCGACCGTGACCGTTGCCGCGCGGCGAAGATCCCCGACGAACGGGGCTTTGCGACCAAGGGCGAGTTGGCCCGGAACATCGTCCGCCGCTGCCTGGCCGCCGGCCTGCCCGCCGCCTGGGTCACCGCGGACGAGGCCTATGGGCAGGACTGGCACTTCCGCCGCCTGCTCGAGCAACTCGGTGTCGGTTATGTGGTCGCAGTGCCGAAATCCCAGCAAATCAAGTCCCTGGCCGGCATCTGGCGCATCGACCAACTCATCGAGGAGGCACCCGGTGACGCCTGGCAGCGGTTGTCCTACGGTGATGGCGCCAAGGGGCCGCGGATCTACGACTGGGCCGCGGCCAAACTGCCCACCAACCTGATCTTCGACCCCGACCCGCCGACCCACCACCGCTGGGTAATGGCCCGCCGTAGCCTGTCCGACCCCGGCGAGATCGCCTACTACCTGGCCTACGCACCCGCCGGCATCGAGATCACCGAGCTGGCCCGGATCGCCGGCTCCCGCTGGGCGATCGAGGAGTGCTTCCAGGCCGCGAAGAACGAGTGCGGCCTGGACGAGTACGAGGTCCGCCGCTATCCCGGCTGGTATCGGCACATCACCCTGGCCATGCTCGCCCACGCTGTCCTCACCGCCCTGGCCGCCCAAGCAGACCGCCAGGAAACAGCAGAAACGAACCGAACAGCCTCCTCCTCACCGTGGCAGAGATCAGGCGACTGCTGGACGCTCTCCTGCCTCACCCACGACCCGAACTCGACTGGCGTCAGCACGCTCTGAACTGGTCCCACTGGCGCCGACACCACCAAGCCATCGCCTGACAATGCCACTACCGCAGAAGAACCAGCCCAGGACACGAAATCCAACTGGAGTACTAACAACAGCTCAGCAGCAGGTCAGGACGTTGATCGATAAGGCGGCCGCAGGTCACGGCCGCCCGTGATCAGTTGTGGCTGTGCAGACCGCTGTACGCGAAGTCTGGGCCGTCTCTGGGCCGTCCAAGGTCAGCCGACGCTGACCAACAACGACAGAAGCCCACGGCGTCTGAACTGGTCAGAGCCGTGGGCTTCGTCAGGCCCGCTGGTCAGCAAGGCCGGTGATCAGTAGACGGGCAACTGATCACCTCTTCAGCCCGCTGGCAGCGCGAGTCGTGCCACAAGCGCTGCGGCCCGCAGATCTCAGAGCGCCCACCAGCAGAACAACCGGAGCCCTGCCGACCGCGCCGGGCCGGCCAGCCCGCCAAGTTGGACCAGTGCTTCCAGCGCGGTCCCAGGGGCGACTCCGAACTGCCGCAGTTCATCGGTTTCGGCCCAACGCCCAGCAGCGTCAATCAGGGATGTGTGCGAGGCCGACGCCAGCGCCTCCTGCAGACTGTCGGAAACGCTGAGGATGAACGCGCTCTCGGCTTCCGAGGACGACAGCACCTGTCCGGAGCGAGGCCGCTCCGAGGCCTCCTCGTAAGTGCACCCGGTGAGGATCGCTTCCAGGCGAGCCATCACCACCACCGGATCGAACCCTTTGAGCGGGACCACATCAAACGCAGACCGGTGAGGACCACCGGGCTGGTCCAGCACTCGGACGGCGGCATCGTCGTCGGAGGCCGAGAAGTACTCGCACATGACCACGAGGTGATCCTTGCACGCGGAGCCAGCGAAGCGACACGCCGGCGCCTTGGCAGGGGCCCGCCCCCTACGGAGGCCAACGAGTGGCTGCGCCGAGTGATCAGCACCCCGGGGCGCTCGCTGGGCAGCGATCAAGCAGGCCTCCCTGCCACTTCACCGCAGGTCAGCGCAGCAACCACCGTCAAAGAACCCGAGCTTTTCAAACTGAGGGCTCGGCCGGTCACCGCCGTCAGGCGCTGGCCGTCGAAACAGGCAGCATAGCTGAGGTCGGCGAGGGTGCAGCGAGGCATACGCGCGCCTGGTCGGTCGGCGCACCCGCCATCGTGACTGACTGCCGGCGATTGAGGTTCGTGCCACAACCGTGCCAGACGCAGGGGTCAGCCACGGTCAACACCGGTCCCTCATGGGCGAGTACCCGCCCGCTTCCTAGTCCGATGGAACCACAGCTCAGGAGCGAGGTCACCCCGCCTCTCTCCTAAAGTGGTTATCCAGCGTGATCACCGCGTCCACACCCGCTGGAACTCCTCAGCCGGGATGGCCTCCAGCGAATCCTCTTCAGGGTCGATCGCTTGGTCTGTCAGGCCGCCGTGTTCGTCCTCCAGGTGCTCCCAGCTGTACCGGTGGAGTTGGCCGGCCGAAGTCAGCTCGGCTTGCTTGATGACGATCAACTCGCCGCGGTCGGGTACGGCTTCGATGTACCACAAGCCGCCCTCTTCATCAGCGTGACGGAAGTGGTGCCGCTGGGTGGCGGCTTCATCGCGTGCTCGGAAGTACGCCACGGTCTCTGCTTTGATGCGCTCCAGGTCAACCACGGGACCATCGTGTCAGCGAGCGCACGCGGTGGCCCCGTTCCGACATCAACGGCGCCGGACGCCAGCACTCCCAGGCGGCCTGGCACGGCCAGCGTGGCCAGGCGACTCCGCGGCAGTGCCACGCAGTGATCGAACTTCTAAAGCGGGTGTCGAGGGCGACGTCATTCCTCGCGGTGCTGAGCGAACACCTGCTGCTGCTCGTCCCGCCAGCTCCAGTTGGCCGGCCGGGAAAAGGGCAGGCTCCGAGCAAGGCCGGAGAACTGTTCGGACGGCTCCCGGCTCGCCTTGTTCACCACGATCGCCGAGAGCATCGGTGCTCGTCCGTCCTCATTACGGTGAAGGCAGACGTCCTTGAGCAGGTAGGTCATGATTCCGCGGTGAGGCGGAATGGAGTCAAAGCCCCGTGCCGCCAACTCTGCGCTCAGCTCCCCATACGTGATGGTCTGTCCCTGCCGGGCCCGCTTCCGCAGGATTTCCACGGCCGCTTCGACCGCTGCCGGGTACTCCGGATCCTTGATCCTCATTGCCCCTCCCCCATCGCGTGGACACTGCCCAGCCTGCGCATCGTACCGGCCTGACACCGGCCCGGTACTGCTACAAGCAGTACAGCAGCGAAGTACAGCCACCACCACGACCGCAGCCGATCGTCAACAGCCCTCAGTGGCCCACCGACCAGCTCAGCAGCCCTCGACGACCTCCCAGTCGAGAGTTCGGGACGAAGAGGTCGTGGGTTCAAATCCCGCCACCCCGACAGAGAAACACCAGGTGGGGCACCTACTGAATTCAGTAGGTGCCCCACCTGTTTCGTCTGTGTCCGTCTGCGTGACTACCGCTGCGGACCCCGCTCGAAGATCCACTCCATGACCACGGCTCCGGTCCGGATCACGGGCCGGATCTGCTTCCGGTGGGCCTCCTCGGTCACGGCCGTGTCGGAGCGGCCGACGAGCCGGGAGACCTCATCCGGCGGAACGTCGTGGTCGGGCGGCAGCAACACGGGACTGTGCCGGAGCTCCCGGCGCGTTCACTCGCCGGCGTCGAGCCCTTCGGCGTCCTTGAGCGCCCGGCGCCCGGTCCGCGACTACGAGAACCGGCCGGCCTCCTCGGCTCCGCGCCCATTGGGCCATGCCCCCACCGGGAAGCAGCAACCGGCTGAGTCCTTGGACCAGCAGTCCTGCTCCAGTCCCGCCTGAAGCGGCCGCCGACTCACCGACCCCCCGGTCAGGAGTCCTTGACAGTGATGTCCCCGTTGCTGCTCTTCAGCCGGAGCCGGTACTCACCCGACGGATCGTCGGAGACACCGATGGCCCTGTCGCCGTTGTTCGTGTCCGCCGTCACCTGGTAGTCGGCCTTCGGCATGGTCAGGGTGATGTCCCCATTGGATGTCCTGGCCTGCACGTCCAGCGGTGCCGCCGGGGTCAGGTTGATCGCGCCGTTGGAGGTCTGGGCCCGGATCCGCGTGCCCTTGATGTCCTCCCCGGTGATCCTTCCGTTGGAGGTCTTCACCTCCACCGCGCCGGAGACGCCGTTCATCTCGATGCGGCCGGAACTGGTGGTCACCTTCACCGCCCCCACCTTGGTCAGGTGGATCCCGCCGTCGGACACCTCGCCGCTCACCGGGACACCGGCGGGAACGTCGACGGTGTAGTCGACCGAGCAGCGGCTACCGCAACCGCCGAGGACCAGCACGCCGTTCTCGATCCGGTGGGTGACGCCCTGCGGCCTGTCACCGCGGTATTCGACCTCCCGGCGCAGGGACAGCCTTCCGCTGTCTTTCGTGCCGTTGACGGTGACGCCGCCCGATCCGTTCTCCAGCCTCACAGAGGTGATCTCCCCGGACAGTGTGCTGCTGTCCTTGAAGGTCTCGCCTTTGACCAGGCCGCAGGCAGCGAGTCCGCCCGCTGCGAACACGGCCGCCGTCAAGACCCCGAGCCGGCGGAGTTGCTGACGCATGAATGTCCCCCATTTTCGGAGAGTCGCCTGAACAGGCCCGAGGAAAGCGCCGGCCCAGATCCCGCTTCGAGTTCAACGTTCCTCGACGTTATAGACGGCGTCATCACGCGGCCATGGGGAAAACCCCCGGGTCGGCCTTCGGTGACGGCTCGGCCTATGGCTTCCGTGGTCGGGTCGGGGCCCGCGGGTGCGGTGGTCATGGATGTTCCTCGTCGTCCCTCTCAGGCAAGGTGGCCGGGCCTGGTGGGCATGGCCAGGGTGGTGAGATCGCCGCGGTCGGCGGAGCGGATCGTGACGGGCTGGTCGTCTCCCCTCAGGTCGAGCAGCACATCGGGGCCGATCGCGGTGCTCACGGCGGGATAGAGCGTGGTCAGCTCGAAGCGGATCCGGAGGTCCCGCCCCGTCGCGGTGGCCGGGAGCGGGATGCCGGGGTGCTCGCCGTCCACTGACACGACGTCCACTCCCCGGGCGGTGACGTGGAGTTCGACGCGTTCGCCGGGGTGTTCCTCCAGGGCTCGCAGGAGCGGTTCCTTCGAGGCCGTCACGCGGGTGGTGACCTCGCCCAGCGACGCGAGCATCAGCCGGTGGCCGGGGAACTCCTCGGTCAGCGAACGGCAATACCGGTCCTCCCGGCCGGCCGTGCGGAGCCGGAGCCCGTGCGGCACCGCTTCGAGCCGCACCAGCGGGCTGCGGCGGATCTCGGCGGCCGCGGCCCGCATCTCGTCGCCGTCGACCGTGCCGGCCCACGTCCGCGCGGGTGGTTCGGCCGGCACCAGGGTTCGGGTGGAGAGCCGGTACCGGTCGGTCGCGGTCAGGGTGACCGCCTCGTGGTCCGCCTCGACACGCAGGCCGGCGAGCACCGGCAGGCCGGGTTCGCGCGCGGTCGCGGTCAGGACCTGTTCGACCGCGTCCGCCAGTACGGGGCCCTTCAGCGCCGTGATCGGCAGACTCGGCACGTTCCCGAGCGCGGACTTGACGACGGCGGCCTTCCGCCGTGCCGCCGCCGCGTCCTCCGCGACCTTCGACACGTGTTCGTCGAGCAGCCGGAAGGCCTCGTCGGTCCCGGAACCCAGCACCGCCTCGACACCGGCGAGGGGCATGGCGATCTCGCGGAGCCGGCGCAGCACGGTCGCCCGTACCACTTGATCGGCGCTGTAGTAGCGGTAGCCCGAGGTCGGATCGACTTCGGCAGGGGGCAGCAGCCCGGAGTCGGCGTAGAACCGCAACGCGCTGGGGGTCAGCCCACTGCGCCGGGCGAAGACCCCGATCGGCATCAGCTCGGAATTCGGCACCCGGCCATCATTGGGCTTCGACCAACTCGAAGGTCAACACCGGCGAGCGGTGCCGCCGGCTCCACGGCCGCCGGCAGCCGGGCACGGGGGTCCACCGCCCCTGACCGGCGAGACCCGGCGCACCGGATCCCGAAGAAGGGGTGAACCGAGTGGCCGGGACGGGGAAGCGGCCTCGTCCGCTGGGCGCCCCGGAACCGTTGCGTCCCGCTTCGAAGCCGAGGCGGAGCCGTTCCGGGACGGGGGAGCGCTGCCGTGCGCGTCCCGGACCGTCGTGCGGATTCCCGTCGGCGTGGGGCGGTGCGATCCGGCCGGCTGGGACCGTCGGACCGGACGTCCCCGGCGGCGGGTTCCGGGTCGGGTGCCCGCCGCCGGGGTCGGGTGTCAGCGGGTGCGCTGGGCGTCGAGCGCGGCCTCCGAGGGGGCCTTCGCGCGGTAGCGGGTGCCGGTGGGGGCGTTCTGGGTGTCGAGCCGGGCGCCGGGGACGCCGTTCTCCACCACCCAGGTGGCGCGCGTGGAGACGGGCGCCCCGGGCCGGAGCACGTACGGCACGACCCGGAAGTCGCTGCTCCAGGTCTCGGGCGTGACGCGGCAGCGGACGTAGCCGCGCTGGGAGTTGAAGAACTTCATGTGCGGGTTGGCCGCCAGGAAGGCCTGCCCCTCCGCGGTCGTGTCGGCGCCGTCGCCGCCGCTGGTGATCGAGGTCCCGACGAACTCGGTGCCCATGACCTCGCCCTCCGGCCGGGTGTAGTCCAGGAGCAGGTCGTTGGTGTAGTTCTGGTGCCGGTCGCCGGTGATCACGATCAGGTTGTCCACGCCCCGTGCCCGGGCGCCGCGCAGGACTCGCTCGCGGTTGGCCTCGTAGCCGTCCCAGGGGTCCATGAAGACCAGCTCCTCCGGGCCCGGGTCCCGGTCGGTCCGCGCCATCGGCGCCTGGTTCGCCAAGACCTGCCAGCGGGCCTTCGAGGAGGTGAAGTTGTCGAGCAGCCACTTCTCCTGCTCCCAGCCCATCATCGTGCGCCTCGGGTCCCCGGTCTCGGGTCCCGGGGCGTGGCTGCCGTCGCCGTACGGCTGGTCGTCGCGGTACTGCCGCGTGTCGAGCACGTTGAAGTCGATGAGCCGGCCGTAGGAGAGCCTGCGGTAGATCTGGATGTCCGGGCCGCTCGGCATCTGGGCGGCCCGCAGGGGGAGGTTCTCGTAGTAGGCCTGGAAGGCCGCGGCGCGGCGCGGCATGAACAGCGCCCCCTGGGACTGCGAACCGGCCTCGGGGATCCCGCCGGCCCAGTTGTTCTCCACCTCGTGGTCGTCGAAGGTGACGATGAACGGGGCGGACGCGTGCGCGGCCATCAGGTCGGGGTCGGACTTGTAGAGGCCGTACTGCAGCCGGTAACGCGCCAGGTCGGTGGTCTCGGCGGCGAACTGCGGGCCGATCGGGGTGTTGCGGCGGCCACCGTTCTCGTTGATGCCGTACTCGTAGATGTAGTCACCGAGGTGCACGACCACGTCCAGGTTCTCGGCGGCCATGTGGCGGTAGGCGGTGTAGTAGCCGTCGGGCCAGGCCGCGCAGCTCGCGAACGCGAACGTGACCGCCGGGGGCATCGTCCCGTACGGCGGGGCGGTGCGGGTCCGCCCGACCGGGCTGATCTCGCCGCCGACCGAGAACCGGTAGAAGTAGTCGCGGCCCGGCCGCAGTCCCCAGACCTCGGGGTGCACCGAGTGGCCGAGTTCGGGTGAGGCGGTGGCCGTTCCGCGGCGTACGACGCGGCGGAAGCGCTCGTCCGCGGCGACCTCCCACCGGACCGTGTAGCTGCGCTGCGGCATCCCGCCCCGGCCGTCGGCGGCCACCGGGTCCGTCGCGAGCCGCGTCCACAGGACCACGGAGTCGGGCAGCGGGTCACCGGAGGCGACGCCCAGTTTGAACGGGTAGTCGGCCAGGGGCGCGCGAGGGGTCGCCGGACCGCTCGTCCACGCGCCGGTGCCGAGCATCACGGCCGCGACGCCGGCTCCGCCGACGAAGCCGCGGCGGCTGAGGGAAGGAGTGGCCGGGCGGGGCGACCGCACGCCGGAAGGGAACGGGTCCACGACAACCTCCGAGACCGGGAAGGACGATCGTCCGACCCCATCGCGACCGGGTGAACAACACCCCGCGGGCGGCGCAAGAGGCGCCGGTGCCGAGGTGAAGCGTTCGAGGGTCGTGTCCCGGGAAGTGGCGTACGGGGTCACGGGTTCGGCCCGGCCCGGGGTCCGCTCCGGCACCGGTGGGGCGCTCGTACGGCGGAACGGCCACCGGGTGGTCCCCGGGGAACCGGGGCCCGAAGACCATCCGGAAGCCAAGTTTCCCAAGTGTTCAGCCCACTTGGGTTCAGCCCGGCACGGCCTGCCGGCTCTCGTCGCCTTCCCGCGCGGGCGGGCTCACGCCTGGTGGGCGGAGCGCGTGTAGGTGAGGAACAGCGCTCCGCTCCTCAGGACGGTGTGGTCCGTGAGGTCCCAGCGGCACGGTTCGAAAGCGGCCTTCCGGGAGAAGAGCGGGATCCCGGCGCCGATGGTCAGGGGCCCCACCTTGAGGATCAGCTGGTCGATCTCGGAGTACAGGGCGTCGGCCAGCTCCGCGCCGCCGATCAGCCAGATGTCTTTGCCGTCCTCCTGCTTCAGCTCGCGCACCGTGGCCACCGGATCGTCGGCCACCAGTTCGACGGCGGGATCCGGGCTCTCGGAGAGCGTTCGTGAGAAGACGAGGTGGCGCAGGTGGGGGTAGGCGTCGGTGATCCCGGCCGCGAGGCCGATCTCGTAGGTGCGCCGCCCTTCGAGGACGGTGTCGAAGCGTGTCCCCCCGGCCGTGACGGACAGTGCCGCCCGGGCCGGAGCGGGGAGGGTCTCCGGGTACTCGGCCACGATGTGCCGCAGGTAGTCGTCGGGGATCGGCCAGAAGCCGTTCGGACCGGTGGGATCGGCGCCGTCCGGCCCGGCGATGAAACCGTCGAGCGTGGTGGCGATGTAGTAGACGAGTCTGCGCACGGACGGCCCTTCGTCGGTCGGATGCGACGGTGCGGCTCGAAGCGGCCGTTTCGTGCGGAATGGCGGCCCCCCGACGCCACGGTGATCCTCGCACGGCTCGTGGCGCCGCAGGGGAATTTCGGAAGGCACCGTGTTCGAGGACTCGTGCCGGCGCAACAGTTGGCCGCCGCGACAGCCGCTGGGAGCCGTCGCCCACGGCATGCGCGGGCACCGCGCCCCGGTGCCCGCGCCACGCCGGGCGCGGTGGCGGCCGGGCCGGCCGCGGGGCGGGGCGGGTGGAGAACTCCTGGAAAACTTGTCGGCCCACCGTGCGGACGCGCGGCACATCGCGGCCGGCTCACCCGGCCGGCCCCGGCCGCCCTATGCTTCTACTCACTTGTAGAAGGGTGGTCGGCGGTACCGCCCTCAGCGACGCACGCACGGATAAGGAGTGGGCGCCACAATGGTGTTCAAACGACTGCTCGGCTCGCTCGGCGTGGGCGGCCCCACCGTCGACACGGTCCTCGACCCGGGCCCGGTCCGGCCCGGCGGCACGCTCACCGGCCGGGTCCACCTCGAGGGCGGCAACGCCGACTTCGACATCGAGCACATCACCCTGGAACTGGTGGCCCGGGTCGAGGCCGAACACGCGGAGGGCGAGAGCGAGGGCGTCGTCGCCTTCGAGCGCCACACCGTCGGCGGCGGCTTCCGGCTCGCCGAGGGGGAGCGGCGCGACGTGCCGTTCAGCGTGACGCTGCCGTGGGAGACCCCGGTCACCGAGCTGTACGGGCAGCCGCTGGGCGTCGTCCTCGGTGTGCGCACCGAGCTGGCGGTGGCCGGCGCCAGGGACAAGGGCGACCTCGATCCGCTGGCCGTCGGCCCGCTGCCCGTCCAGGAGGCGGTCCTCGACGCGTTCGGCCGGCTCGGCTTCGGCTTCAGGTCCGCCGACCTGGAGTACGGGCGCATCGGCGGCACGGGGCAGCAACTGCCCTTCTACCAGGAGATCGAGCTCACCCCGGCACCGCAGTACGCGCACCAGGTGAACGAGATCGAGGTGACCTTCCTCGCCCACCCCGGCGGCATGGAGGTGGTACTGGAGGCCGACAAGCGCGGCGGCCTCCTCTCCTCGGGCCACGACGCGCTCGCCCGCTTCACCGTCGGCCACGACGACGTCCGCGACTGGAACGCCGAAGTCGACGGCTGGGTCCGCCGGCTGGTCGAGCACCGGGCGTCGTACGGCGCCCACGACGTGTACGGCCACGGCGACCCGTACGGCGGGCACGGGCACGGGCACCACGGGGAGAGCGAGCCCCACCGGTCCGGCCCCGGCATGGGGACCGCCATCGCCGCGGGCGCCGCCGGACTCGCGGTCGGTGTCGCCGGGGGCCTGGTGGCCGCCGAAGTGGTCGACGAGGTCGGGGACTTCTTCGAGGGCGAGGAAGACGAGGGCTGAGCGGTCCGCTCCCGCGGGAACCGTTCCGCAAACTTCTACGTCTTTGTAGAAGAAGCGGCCGTCCGGCCCGGGCGGCCGCGAAACCCCCTACCCCTCCGGAGTTCTCATGGCCCTGTGGGACCGCCTCAAGGAGTCCGCGTCGACGATGCAGACCCAGCTCATGGCGAAGAGGAACGAGCTGAAGAGCGGCGCCTTCCGCGACGCGAGCATGGCGATGTGCGCGCTGGTCGCCGCCGCCGACGGCACGGTCGACCCGTCCGAGCGGCAGCGCGTGGCCCAGCTGATCGCCACCAACGAGGTGCTGCGGAACTTCGACGCCGACGACCTGCGCCGCCGCTTCGAGGGCAACCTCGACAAGCTCACCGCCGACTTCGCCCTCGGCAGGGTGAGCGTCCTGCAGGAGGTCGCCAAGGCCAAGAAGAAGCCCGCCGAGGCCCGTGCGGTCGTCCAGATCGGCATCGTCATCGGCGGTGCCGACGGCGACTTCGACAAGGACGAGCAGGCCGTGGTCCGCGAGGCGTGCTACGCCCTCGACCTGCCGCCGCACGAGTTCGACCTCTGAGCGGAGCGGAGCGGACCGGGCGGCGGGCGCGGCGGGCCCTCGGTGCCGGCCCGCCGCGTCCGCCCGTCCCCGGCGAGGGCCGGGACGTCGGCCACCGCTTCCGGGGCCGGGTCAAAGGGGCGTGGCGGCGCGGAGGATGAGGACCATCGTCACGGCGGAGTTCGCGGACGACATCGCCGACACGGCGGTCCCCGCCGCCGCGCCCCACGCCGCCAGGCCGACCGAGGTGAACAGCGACGGCCAGCGGCGCACCGCCGGAGGGGGGCCGAGCAGGGCCGCCACCCTGCGCGGCACCGGTCCGGCCGCGGCGAAGCCCGCGAGGGTGGCCACCGGGGTGCCCCGGGACACCAGGGCCGCCTTGCCGATCGCGCGGGCCACGGTCCGGCGGCTGCCGACCGCCTGGGCCGCGTCCTCGTCCGCCCACCGTTCCGTCGTGTACGACACCGCCGTCCGCAGCGGCCGCAGGAAGGGGTTGGCCCGCGCGGCCAGCTGGACCGCGAGGAGGAAGCGGTGGTGGCGGGCGGCGAGGTGGGCGCGCTCGTGGGCGAACAGGGCCCGGCGCTCGGCCGGTTCCAGGCGGTCCAGCAGGGCCGTGGTCACCACCACGCGGTCCCGCCGGCCACCCGGCAGCGCGTAGGCGTAGGGGATGTCGTCCGGGAGGACGGCCACCCCCGTCCCCCGCAGCCCGGCCAGCGCCCGGTGGGCGCGGCGGCGCACCCGGCCGTGCCGCCACAGCGTCCGGCCGCACGCCACCAGCACCGCGCACAGCGCGGGGATGGCGGCCTTGCCGGCGACCTCGTCGTACGGGACCGCCGCGCGCACCTCCGGGTCCGACCAGCCGTCGGGCAACGGGTTGCCGGGCAGCTGGGCGGTGCCGACCACCATCACCAGGCCCAGGCACACCGTGCTGCACGTCGCCATCACCGCGGCCACCCCGGTCAGCAGCCCGGTCGCGGTGCGCGGGTGCAGGTGCTGCTCGGCCAGGCGCGCGATCGGCCACGCCGTCAGGGGCAGCACCAGCGGCAGAAAGACGAACACCCCCATGAGGCTTCAGTCTTCCCCTTCGTCCCTGGTCCGGCCCAGCAGCTCCCGCAGCAGCCGCTCGTCGTCCGGCCGCAGGCCGGTGACGAAGCTGGCCAGCACCGCCTCGCGGTCGCTCTCCGCGTCGAGCACCTTGCGCATCTTCCGGGCGGCCAGGCCCGCCTGGTCGGAGGCGGGCGTCCAGGCGAAGGACCGGCCCGCGCGCTCCCGGGTGACCGCGCCCTTGGCCAGCAGCCGGGTCAGGATGGTGATGACGGTCGTATAGGCGAGGTCCCCGCCCAGGCGCTCCTGCACCCAGCCGGCCGTCGCCGGGCCGTCCGCCTCCCGCAGCGCCGACAGGACCAGCGCCTCCAGTTCGCCCTGCCCCCGTCGCCGGGGACGCTGCCGCCGTTCCACCACGTCCCGTCTCCCTTCCGCCGTCCGCTTCCCGGGCATCGTATAGACGTCCCGAGGAGCCCCGTCCCGCCCGGCGGGCCGCGCCCTGTCACGCCCGCTCCCCACGCGCACCGGCCCGCGCCCTCCGCGGAACGGCGAAAGCCGGGGCCAAGTTCTCTACAGTCATGTAGATTTCGACCCGGGCCCGCCGTACCGCAACGGTGCCGAGCAGGGGTTCCGCGCCGCCGGACGGGGTAGCCTCCGGGTCGGCCGGGACCGCCGCCGGCTTCGGCGCGTGCGTCCGAGGCCCGGCCGGGAGACCGCGTGACCGGCCCGCCCGTCTGCGCACCGCCGCCGACACGACCACGAGGAGCCCCTCCTCCGCGTGGCGACACCGCATCCCCCGCGCTCACGAGAAGGAACAGAACGCCCGTGTTCGGAATCAGCGAACTGGCCATCGTCCTCATCGTCGTCATAGCCGTCCTCGCCGCCAAGAGACTCCCGGAGCTGGCCCGGTCGGCGGGCAAGTCGGCCCGCATCCTCAAGGCCGAGGCGCGCGCGATGAAGGAGGAGGAGGCGCGGGAGAAGGGGAACGGGACGGCGGCGGACACGGCGCCCCGGATCATCCGGGGGGAGACGGTGGCGCCGGACGCCGGCGCGGAACGGCCGTCCGCCCCCGCGCCCGAGCGATCCGACCGCTCCGGTGGTGCGCCGTCGCAGGACGGCAGGCCGTAGGCCCTCCGCCACCCGGGCCCTCGCCCCGGCTCACGGGGCCGGGGGCCTGCGCCCGCCGGACTCGCCCGGCCTGACCAGTTCCGTCTCGTAGGCGAGGACGACGGCCTGGGCCCGGTCGCGGAGCGACAGCTTGGCGAAGATCCGGGCCACGTGGGACTTCACCGTGGCCTCGCTCAGGGTCAGCTCGGCGGCGAGCTCCGCGTTGGACAGACCGCGGCCCAGCAGGGACAGGACCTCCAGTTCACGGGGGGTCAGGGCGGAGAGGTCGGCGTGCACCGCGGGCCCGCATGCGGAAGGGGAGGCGAAGCGTTCCACCAGGCGGCGGGTGATCGACGGGGCGAGCAGGGCGTCGCCCGTGTCCACCAGCCGCACCGCCGCCGCCAGGTGCTCCGGGGTGACGTCCTTGAGCAGGAAGCCGCTGGCCCCGAGCGACAGCGCTGCGTACACGTAGCGGTCCAGGTCGAAGGTGGTCAGGATGAGCACCCGGCAGTCCGGGGTGTGCTCCAGGATGCGGCGGGTGGCTTCCAGGCCGTCCGTGTTCGGCATGCGGATGTCCATCAGCACGACGTCCGGCCGGAGCTCGCGTGCCGCCGCCACCGCTTCCGCGCCGTCCGCGGCCTCGCCCACCACGTCGATGCCCCGGGCGGTGAGGATCAGCCGGAAGCCGGTTCTGATCAGCGTCTGGTCGTCGGCGACGAGCACCCGGGGCGCGCGCCCGGCCGCGGCCGGTGTCACGGGCGGTGTCACGAGCGGTCCAGGGGGATCCGGGCCCGGACCCGGTAGCCACCGCCGAGGCGCCGCCGGGCGTCCAGGTCTCCCCCGTACACCGCGACCCGTTCCCGCAGGCCCAGCAGGCCGCGACCGGCGCCCTCCCGCCGGGGTGGGGCGGTGCCCGCCGGCGCCGGCTTCGCGGACGTACCACCGGGCAGCACGCTGGGGCCGGTGTTGAGCACCTCCACGCGCAGGACGTGGTCCGCGTACCGCACGCTCACCTCCGCCCTGCCGCCGTCGCCGTGCCGGAGCGCGTTGGTCAGGGCCTCCTGGATGATGCGGTAGGCCGTCACGTCGACGCCCCGCGGCAGCGGGCGCGGCTCGCCGGAGATCCTCACGTCGACGGGCAGCCCGGCGAACGACACCCGGTCCACCAGGTGGCTCAGCCGGTCGAGTCCGGGCTGCGGCGCCAGTTCGGCCGCGGTGCCCTCGCCGTCCTCGTCCGCCCCGTCACCGGTGTCCTCGCCGTTCGGGGAGGGCGCCAGCAGGCCCAGCAGGTGCCGTAGGTCGGTCATCGCGCCGCGGCCCGCGTCCTCCACGGCGCGCAGGGCGTTCGCGGCCTCGTCCGGCATCGTGCCCAGCACCTCGCGGGCGGCTCCGGCCTGGACCACCATCAGGCTGACGTTGTGGCTGACGATGTCGTGTAACTCCCTGGCTATGCGGTCGCGTTCGGCGGCGATCGCGCTCCGCGCGGCGCTCTCCCGCTCCCGCTCCAGCAGCCAGCCACGCTCCCCCACGGCCTCCTGCCACCGGCGCCGCGTCCGCACCAGTGCCACGGCCAGCCCTACGACGGCCGCACACGCCGCCCCCAGCGCCATCACCAGCCCCCCGGGCTCTCCGTCCCACACGGCACTCACTCTCGCAGACCACCGCGCGGGCACGCATCGGTCCGTGGAACCGGAACCCTGCATCCAGGGGATGAGGCGGACGCCGGAATGCCATCCGGGGACGGATGTCGCGGACGTGCTCCTCGCCTAGCGTCCTGGGCATGGTCACCGAGGACAGCAGAGGAGAAGTCGTCGTACGACTCGACGGCGTGCGCAAGGAGTACGGCGGGACGACGGCACTGGACGGGGTGTCGCTGGAGATCCGCGCCGGTGAGGCGGTCGCGGTGATGGGGCCTTCGGGGTGCGGCAAGTCCACCCTGCTCAACATGATCGCCGGTCTGGACCGTCCGACGGCCGGCACGGTCCTCGTGCACGGCGAGAACGTGGGGGAACTGTCCGAGAAGGGGCTCGCCCTGTACCGGAGGCGCCACATAGGGATGATCTTCCAGTTCTTCAACCTCGTCGACGATCTGTCGGCGCTCGACAACGTCGCCCTGGCCGCGCAGCTGACCGGCACCCCCGCCCGTCAGGCCCGCCGCCGAGCCCTGGAGCTCTTCGGCGAACTGGAGATCACCGACCGCGCCCACGCCTACCCGGCGGTGCTCAGCGGCGGTGAGCGGCAGCGGGTCGCGGTGGCCCGCGCGCTGATGAACCGTCCCGCCCTGCTGCTGGCCGACGAGCCGACCGGCGCGCTGGACAGCCGTACCGGCGAGCAGGTGATGGACCTGCTGCTCGACCTCAACCAGATCGGCCAGACGCTGATCCTGGTGACGCACGACGAACGCCTGGCGCGGCGCTGTGCCGGCCGGCTCGTGCTGCTCGCCGACGGCCGGGTGACCGGCGAGCACGCCGTGGAGCCGGCCGCATGAGGGCGGTGTGGCGGGCGGCGGGCGCGGCCATACGGCGACGGAGGCTGCAGACCCTGGTCATCGGTCTGGTCACGCTGGTCTCCACCGGGGCGACGGTCGTCGCCCTCGGCCTGGTCGACGCGGCGTCGGCGCCGTTCGACCGGGCCTTCGAGCGGCAGCGCGGGCCGCACGTCGTCGCCTCGTTCGACCCGGACGAGGTCTCGGACACCGAACTGGCGCGGGCGGCGAGGCGGCCGGAGGTCCAGGCCGCCGCCGGGCCGTTCCCCCAGGCGACGGCCGAGTTGCGGGCCGGTTCCGCGGACCGCGGCCTCGGGAGCACGATCACCGTCGTGGGCCGTCCCGGCCCCGGCGGCCCGGTGGGGCGGATGGACTTGTGGGCCGGGCGCTGGGCCACCCGGCCGGGAGAGGTCGTCGTCAACCGGCAGTCGGACTGGGGCACCGACGACCTGGGCAGGCGGATCGCGCTCCGGTCCGGGCCGGACCTCACCATCGTCGGGTTCGCCTTCGACCTCAGCGGTACGGCGGACGCCTGGGTCGCGCCCGGCCAGATCGCGGCCCTGCGCCCGGCGGCCACGCAGATGCTCTTCCGCTTCGAGGACGCCGGGTCGGGCGCCCGGCTGCGGGCTCAGCTCGACGCCGTGACCGGCGGGCTCGCGGACGGCGCGCTGACCGGTTCGCAGTCGTACCTCTCCCTCAAGGACCGCATCGGCAGCTCGGCGCGGGCGTACGCCCCTTATCTGCTGCTCTTCGGGGTGCTCGGCCTCGTGGTCGCGGTGCTCATCGTCGCCAACGTGGTCAGCGGCGCCGTCATCTCCGGCTTCCGGCACATCGGCATCCTCAAGTCCCTGGGCTTCACACCGTGGCAGGTGCTCGCCGTCCACCTCACGATGGTCGGTGTCCCGGCGGCCCTCGGCTGCGCCCTGGGGACCGCGCTCGGCAACGTGGTGGCACGGCCCTTCTTCGACGCCGTGTTCACGGGGCCCGCCTCCGGGGTGTTCCACGGCGAGGTCGGCATCGCGCCCCGGGTGAACGCGCTCGCCCTGCTCGGCATGCCGCTCGTCTGCGTCCTGGCCGCGCTCGCGCCGGGGCTGCGCGCCTACCGGCTGTCCGCGGTACGGGCGATCGGCGCGGGCAGCGCTCCCCGTGCCGGGCGCGCGCTCGGCGTGCAACGGTACCTGGCCGGCAGCCGGTTGCCGCGGTCGGTGAGCCTGGGTGCCGGGCTGCCGTTCGCGCGGCCGGGCCGCAGCGCGCTCACGCTGGCCGCCGTGGTGCTGGGGGTGACCACCGTGACGTTCGCGACCGGGCTGGCCACGACGATGACGCGGTTCGGCGACGCGGGCCGGGACGCCTACGACGTCACCGTCTACGCGTCCCGCCACCACGACGGCGAGGAGGTCCGCCCGCGCCACGACGACCGCGCGCTCCACGCCCTGCTGAGGTCCCTGCCCGGCGCGAGCGAGGTCACCGCCCGGGCGGGCGCCGACACGCGCCTCGCCGGCACCGCCCAGCGGGTGTGGCTCGAAGGCCGCCGCGGCGACCGTCCCCGGCTGGATGCCGTCCTCACCGACGGCCGCTGGGTGCGCCACACCGGCGAGGTCATGGCCACCTCGGCCTTCCTGCGCCGGTACGACCTGCACGTCGGCGACCGGGTCCGGCTGGAGAAGGGCGACCGGCGGCAGGCGTTCACCGTCGTCGGCGCGCTCATGAACGACAACGCCGAGACGGTCGCCACCGACTGGGCGACGCTGATGCGGTTCTCCCCGCGGGAGAAGCCGATCGCCTACCACGTCAAGCTCCGCGACGGCGCCGATCCGGCGGCGTACGCGCGCGCCGCCCGAGCCGCCGATCCGGGCGTCGACCCCGTGCCGGTCGGCCCGAACGACGTCACCCGGACCATCGTCGGCTCCGCGTCGGTACTGACCCTGATGCTCACCGTGGTCGCCGCGCTCGGCGTCTTCAACACGGCCGTGCTCAACACCCACGACCGCCGCCGCGACCTGGGCATGCTCAAGTCCATCGGCATGACGCCGCGGCAGGTGACGACGATGACGGTGACATCGATGGCGGTGCTCGGCGCGGTCGGTTCACTGGTGGGCATCCCGCTGGGCGTGGCGGGCCACCGCTTGGTCGTGCCCCGGATGGCCGAGGCCGTGGACATCACCCTCCCCGCCTCCATGACGGACGTCTGGCAGGCACCGGCCCTGGCCGGCCCGGCCCTGGCGGGTCTGGCGATCGCGGTCCTGGGGTCCTTCGTCCCGGCGCGGCGCGCCGCGCGGCTGACGATCGCGCAGGTGCTGCACAACGAGTGAGTCCGATGCCCTGGGCGGGTCGTGGGGAGGGCCGTTCGGAAGCCCTTCGGCGGCGGGCCGGGCCGAGTACGTCACGGCCCGGCCCGCCCCTCCCCCTGCCGGTGTGCCGCGAGCCGCCGCTCCCGTCAGGCCGGCATCGGCCGTCCGTTCCTTCCCGCCGGGGTGATCACGGTCGTCACGGCGGTGACGGCGGCGGTCGCGGCGAAGGTTCCCGCCATGACCAGTCCCGCGCCGATCACGAAGAGGCCGCTGCCGTCGTCCGACCAGTCGTAGAGGGCGGCGAGGGTCAGGCCGGCCGTGGGGCCGAGCACGGCCCCCGCGAGGTGGCGCCGGTAGGCCGCCCAGCACACCGGCGGCAGCAGGGTCAGCACCAGCCCGATCACCTGCCAGGGCTCGTACGGGCCGGTCGACGAACCGTCGGGGTGCACGTCACGTTGCTGGTCCCAGCCCAGCCAGGCGGCCCACGCCGCCGACGCCACCACGGCCAGCACGAGGGCCGGCACCGCGTGGGGAAGAGTTTTCCGCAGTCCTTGGTTCATGGCCCAAGCGTCCCGGGGCGGGCCGGCCGCGGCGAGGGCGCACGTACTCGGTTCCACCTGAGTACGTCACCGCACGAGTACCCATCCGTACGGGCCCGGCGGCGCCGGGGACCGGGGCGCCCCGGCGCCGCCGCTGAAGGGGGGTGGGGCGCCCGGCACCCCGCCCCGTACGTCCCGCACGCCCCGTACGTCCCGCACGCCCCGCACGTCCCGCACGTCCCGCACAAGGGGAGGGGCCGGGTCCGGTGGCCGCGACCGGCCTAGCAGAAGCCGTTCAGGCCCCACCATTCGCCGTCGGTCCGCTCGCCGGCCGACAGCAGGCCGTTGCCCTGGCCCCGGTAGGTGACCAGCCAGCCGAGGTGCCCCGGGTAGCCGTCGATCACGTACTTCTCGTTGGTCACGGTGGCGAGGTCGGGGCGGCCGTCGCCGGAGAAGTCGCCGACCGCGACGAGGTTCGCCATGGCGTTCCAGCCGCCCTTGCCGACGAGGGTGCGGCCGCCGAGGGCGCCGGTGCGGCCCGGGTAGAGCCACAGCTTGCCGGTGGACGCCTCGCGGGCGTAGAGGTCGGGGCGGCCGTCGCCGTTCGTGTCGCCCATCCCGACGAGCGCGTTCATGGCGTTCCAGCCGCCGGTGCCGATCAGCTTGCGCGAGCCGAGGGTGCCGGTGGAGGTGCCGGGGTAGAGCCACAGCCTGCCCGTGGACTTCTCGACCGCGACCAGGTCGGAGCGGCCGTCGCCGGACAGGTCGCCGACGCCGGTGATCCTGGACATGCCGTTCCAGCCGCCCGTGCCGATCAGCTTGCGGGTGCCCAGGGAACCGGTGCCGGTGCCGGGGTAGAGCCACAGCCTGCCGGTGGACGCCTCGCGGGCGATGAGGTCCTCGCGGCCGTCACCGCTGAAGTCACCGTGCCGGACCAGGGCGTTCATGGCGTTCCAGCCGCCCGTGCCGATGAGCCGGCCGGTGGTGTCGCCCGGGGTGAACCACAACCGTCCGACGTCGTCACGGACGATCATGTCGGCCTTGCGGTCACCGTTCATGTCGCCGAAGCCCAGGGTCTTCGGGGAGGTCTCGGAGACCCAGTCCGGGTAGGCGTTCCGGCTGCACTCGCGCTCGGTGCGGACGAACTTGATCGAGCTGATCGTCGCGTTCGGGGGCGAGGAGAGCTCGCCGGCGCTGTTGGGGTCCTCGGAGGAGTAGCCGCCCCAGGGGACGTAGTCCTTGTCGTCGTAGAGGCAGGCGATCGACTTCGTGCGGTTGGCGTAGGAGCGGATCCTGTCGTTCCAGCCGCCCAGGTCCGCGACGTTCCTGGCGGTCTTGTACATCTGCCCGGTCGCGCCCTCGCCCGACCAGCCGCAGAAGTAGCCCACCGGGCAGTCGTACGCGCTCGCGGCGGCCGGAGCGGCGTCCACGGCGGCCAGGCCCGTGCCGGCCAGGACCAGGCCGGCGAGCGTCGCCACGCCTCTGGCGAAACGGTTCCTCATGTGATGTGTTCCCTCCCCGATGACCGGTGTCGATCGGTGCCGGTCGGAGACGGCACCTTAACCCGCCGGGTACGGGCGGCTGCCCCAGCCCGGCCCGCCGACGGCCGGTCGCCCCGGCCGGCCCGTCCTCGCGGCCCGCACCCCGGCCGGTCCGTCTTTGCGGCCGGTCCCTCCCGCTGGCACTGTGCAGACAGGTACCGACTCGGGAAGGCTCACGACCGTGATCATCTTTGGCACCAAGGGTTACCTGTACCAACTCGCGATACTGACGCTGGTGTGCGGTCGCTGCGGCAACCCCTGCGCCCACACCCTCCGCAAGCGCGTCACCAAGTTCACGCTGTTCTTCGTCCCGCTGTTCCCGTTCTCCACGAAGTACTCCACGCAGTGCACCTTCTGCGGCGCGGAACAGCAGGTCGGCCGGGAGCAGGCGGAGCGGTTGCGGGCGCAGGCGCAGGCGCCGGACGGGCCGGCGCACGGGCAGTCGCCCCGGCAGCAGCCGTACGGCTCCTGACCGCTCAGAGCGGTTTCGCCGGCCAGTCGAGCAGGCGGGCGCCGATCACCGCCGTCTGCAGGGTGTAGCGGTGGACGGGGTCGGCCGGGTCGGCGCCGGTCAGCTTGTGTATGCGGGCCAGGCGGTAGGTAAACGCGCGCACGCTCAGCGACAGCCGCCGGGCCGCCTCCGCCGCCACACAGCCCGAGTCGAAGTAGGCGGTCAGGGTGTCCAGGAGCGGCTGCGGGCCGCCGCGGGCCTTGCGCAGGGGGCCCAGCGCGTTCTCCACCAGGTCGGCCATGGCCTGCCGGTCACGGGTGAGGACGGGGTAGACGAGCAGGTCGGCGGCGCGCAGCACGGGGTCGTCGAGTTCCAGGCGCTCGGCGAGGTCGAGGGTGTTCAGGGCTTCCTCGTAGGACTGGACGACACCCGCGGCGCCGGGCTGCGGGCGGCCGATCGCCACCTGGGTGCCGTCGGTGGCGGCGTACGCCTGCTTGGCGAAGTACGTCAGGACGTCGTCCTGGTCGCCGGGGGCGATGCAGACGAGGCGTCCGTCCTTGGTGGTGAGCAGGACGCTGCGGTCGCCGAAGCGGCTGATCAGGGCGCGTTCCACCGTGCGAGGGACGGGGTCGCCCTCGTCGTAGGCGGCGGTGCCGCGCGCGACGGCCACCGCGTGCGCGGAGGAGAGCCGCAGGCCGTAGCGCTCCGCGCGCTGGGCCAGCCGGCCCAGGTCGCTGCGGCCGTACAGCAGGTCGTCGACGAACTCCCGCCGGGCCGCCTCCTCCTGGCGTACGGCCTGCCGCTGGGCCCTTTCGTATCCCTCGGCGAAGGCGTCGACGGCCTGGGCGACCGCCGCGAGCACGGTGTCCGGTCCCACGCCGCGCGCCGTCGGCCAGGCGGTCCGCGTCACGGCCAGGTGGGCGCCGACCAGGGCGCGCAGTCCGAGGCCGGCCTCGGCGGCCTGCTCCCCCAGCAGCCGGCGCGAGTCGAGCTCCTCCCGGGTGAGGCGGCGGCCGGTCGCGGCGGCGTCGGCGAGGATGCGCGCGTATCCCTCCAGGTACTCCCCGGTGCCGTCCCGGTCCGTCATGTGCGTCCCCCCGGTCATGTGAACGACGTCGTTTTCCGACGTCTTTCTAACGCATGGGGAACTTGCGGCGGACGGGACCGGCGCCGGTCGCGGGGCCCGCGCCGGACGCGGCGCCGGGCGCGGAGCCGGTCCCATCGGTCAACCGGTGATCTCGATCTTGCCGTCGGCCCGGTCCGCCGCGCGGTCGTCCGTCCGGCCGTCCGCCGGTGCCGGGGCGTTCCGCCGGGTGACGCTCCTCAGCAGCTCCGCCACGTCCACGCCCGTGGTGGAGGTGAGCAGTTCCATGCCCTGGGCCACGTTGTCGGCGACCGTGCGCGACAGGCGGCTGGCGCCGTCGGTGGAGATGACCGTCATCTTGTCGACCGCGGCGAGCGGTTCCGCCGCCTTGGCCACGACCTGCGGCAGCACCTCGACGAGCATCTGGAGCACGGCCGCGTCACCGTACCGGCCGAAGGCGTCGGCCTTCTTCTCCATCGCCTCGGCCTCGGCCGCGCCCCTGGCGCCGATCGCCGCGGCCTCCGCCTCGCCCTCCAGCCGTACCGCCTCGGCGATCGCCGCGCGCCGGGACCGCTCGGCCTCGCCCTGCTTCAGGCCCTCGACGGCCTCCGCCTCGGCCAGCGCGCCGCGCCGCTGCTTCTCCCCCTCGCCGGTCAGGCGGGCCCGCTCGGCCTCGGCCTGGGCGGCGGCGATCTCGGCCAGCCGCTCGGCCTCCGCCTGCTTCACCCGGGCCACCCGGCGGGCCTCGGCCTCCTGCTCGGCGGCGTAGCGCTGCGCGTCGGCGGGCTTGCGGACCTCGGTATCGAGCTGACGGTCCTTCAGGGCGGCCTGCCGCTCGGCGACCTTCTCCTGCTCGGCGAGGATCTCCTGCTGCCGGGCCGCCTCCGCGAGCGGACCGGCCGCGTTGGCGCGGGCGGCGGCCTGGTCGGTCTCGGCCTTGATCTCGGCCTGCCGCAGGTAGAGCGTGCGCTGGGCGACCGCGATCTCCTCCTCGGCCTTCAGCCGCGCCTGCTCGGCGGCCCGCCGCGCCTCGGCCTCGGCGATGTCGGCGTCCTGCTTGGCGCGGGCCGCCTCGGGCCGGCCGAGGTCCTCCAGGTAGGAGCCCTCGGTGGTGATGTCCTGGATCTGGAAGGCGTCCAGCACCAGGCCCTGCCCGGACAGGCTCGCCTCCGCCTCCTCGGCGACCTGCCCGGCGAACGCGGCCCGGTCGCGGATGACGTCCTCCACGGACATCCGGCCCACGATCGCCCGCAGCGCGCCGGAGAGCACCTCCTGGGTGAAGCCGACGATGCCGTCCTGCTGCATCAGGAACCGCTGGGCGGCGGCCCGGATCGCGTCCTCGGTGCCGCCGACCTTGACGATGGCGACCCCGTCCAGGTTGGCCTTCACGCCGCGCAGCGTGACCGCGCCCCGCACGGCGACCGGGATGTGCCGCGAGGACAGGTCGAGGGTGAACTTCTGCTGCACGAACGGCACGACGAACACGCCGCCGCCGACCACGACCTTCTGTCCGCTGTTGTCCGTGAAGACGCGGCCGGTCTCCGGATCGGTGGCCTTCTTGCCGCGCCGGCCCGTGACGATGAACGCCTCGCTCGGCCCGGCCACCTTGTAGCGGCTGACGACCACCAGCGCGATCAGCACCAGGAGTACGACGACTCCCGCCACCGCGACCACGACAGGACTCATGACGATGCCCCCGAATCATAGGAACCCGATACGAAAAGCCGGCCCGGAAAGCCGGCGGGGAGAGACGGCGCGGAAAACGGATGCGACGGCGGAGGGAGGGAAGCCGGCCCGCGAGCGGGCGGGGGCGGCGGTCAGCGCTCGACCGGCCGCACCACCACCGACGTCGCGCTCGGCGTCGCCTCCACCCACACCTCGGTGCCCCGCGCCACCGGCCGGGTACTGCGCGCCGCGCACTTGACCGGCTGGCCGGCGAGCCGCAGCAGCACCTCGCCGAACCCGTCGGCCGGGATCGGGGTCACCACCTTGCCGGAGACGCCGATCAGGTCCGCGGCGGCCGGGGCGGCGGCGCTCCGGTCCCGCGTGAGGGCGCGGCCGAAGCGGTACGTCAGCCAGGCCGTGCCCGCTCCGGCGAGCGCGCCGGCACCGGCGGCACCCGCGGGAGCCGCGACGCCGGTCCCCAGGGCGATGGCGCCGCCGAAGCCGGTCATCGCCACGAACCCGGCGACGACCGGCAGCGACAGCCACCCCTCGAGGGCGCCGTCCAGCGCGCCGTCCAGCGCACCGTCGAGCACCCCGTCGAAGACCAGCGACAGGGCGAGCAGCACGACCCCCGTGATACCCAGCCCCAGGAACCAGGCCATGCGTGCCACCCCCGTTCCCGCCCGTCGCCGGTCTTCGGCCTGCGGGGATCGTCACACGCGGGGGCGAACCCCGTCATTGCCGTGTTCCGGCAATCTTTACGCGTTCTTGATGCCGCCCCAGCGCACCGCCGGCATCCGGGCCGTCAGCGGGAAAGCCGCCGGGCCCGCCGGGGGGGGGCGACGACCGGCCCGTCGCCGTGGGCGCCCCGCCCGCCGGTGGGGAACTCCGGCGGCCGCGCCACCGGTCCGACGCCCGCCGCGCCGTGGCCGGCCCACACCTCGGGACACCGCGTACGCGCCCGGAGACGGCCGGGACTCCACCGCCGCCCGGCGCGTCCCGCCCGCTCCGGCCGGGCTCCGGGGGTCCGGGGTTCCGCGTCCGGGGCCCCCGGAGCCCGGCCGTGACGGAGTCCGCCGCCCCGCCCGCTCCGGGCGTCCCCGACCGGACGCCCGGCGACGTGCCGGAGCGGCGGACGATCTCACTCCTCGCGCTCGTAGTCGGCGTCGGAACGCTCCTGGTCGCGGTCCGTCTGCGCGCGCTGGTACAGGTCGTGGACGAAGCGGTCGGCGTCCTCCCGCGAGATGTCGGGGGAGAGGGTGCGCAGCCGGTCGGCCCACGGGTCGAGAGAATCACTGGGCTGGGTCATGGTGCTGTCCCTGGCTGTCCCGGAAGACCTGTGGAAGTGGTGGCCGCCCCCACTCGGGGGGCCACTGCTCCATCACACCTCCGCCGCCCCGGATCCGCATCCCGGCGGCGGAGCGGTGACGCCGGGCACGGCCACCGGTGACCGCCGGCACCCGCCTCCGGTCGCCCCCTGGAACCACTCGCCCACCTGAGGCAGTCCTCCGCCCCGTGGGGAGTGTTCCGAACCAGCGGGTGCCGGGCGACGCGCCGTCGGCGCACATGGTGGTGTGCGGCGACGACGGTCTCGCGCACCGGCTCGCGGCCGAACTGCGGGGCGTGTACGGCGAGCAGGTCACCCTCGTCGTGCCGCCCTCCCGCCGCCAGGTGCGCCAGCCGGTGGTCGGGCGGGCCCGCGCGGTCTCGGCGGCACTGTTCGACCGGGTCGTGAACGCGGCCGTCACCCGCGCGGGCGGCGCCGAGCCCGCCGGCGGCGGGCGGGTGCTGGAGGCCGCGGAGGCGACCGAGGCGGTGCTCGCGGAGGCGGGTGCGGACCGGGCCGCCGCGCTGGCGCTCGTCTACGACGACGACGAGACCAACATCCGTGCCGCCCTCACCGCCCGCCGCCTCAACCCCCGCCTCCGGCTCGTCCTGCGCCTGTACAACCGGCGTCTGGGCCAGCACATCGAGGAACTCCTCGACCAGGCCGCCGCGCTGGCGACCGGACGGGCCGGGCAGGACCCGGCGGGCTTCGACGCCTCCACCACCGTCCTGTCCGACGCCGACACCGCCGCCCCGGCGCTGGCGGCCACCGCGCTGGCCGGCACCAGCAAGGTCGTCGAGGCGGACGGGCTGCTGCTGCACGCGGTGGAGCGCCGGCCGCCGCGGCCCGGCGAGGTCGCCGACCCGGGGCTGTGCACGCTCGCCCTGCTGTCGGAGACGGCCGGTGACCCGGCCGGCGCCGACGGCTCGGAGGGCAGCGGCGACCAGGGGCCCCAGCTGCTGCCCGACGCGGCGGCCGTGGCGGCGGCCACCGGGCGCGGGACCGTGGTCCTGGAGCGGGTGACGTACTCCGGGCCCTCCCTGCCGTCCGGGCGCGGCGGCGTACCGCCGCTCGGGTCGCTGTTCTCCCGGCGGCTGCGGTGGTCGCTGGCGGGGCTGGTGGGCTGCGTGGTCGCGCTCGCCGTCGCCCTGACCGTGGTGACCGGCGACCACCCGCTGCACGCCACCTACGTGACGCTGCTGGACCTGTTCGCCATCAACGAGCCGGCCCTGCGCCAGTCCATCGGCCGCCAGGTCCTCCAGCTGCTGTCCGGGCTGGTGGGACTGCTGCTGCTGCCGGTGCTGCTGGCGGCGGTGCTGGAGGCGCTGGGCACCTTCCGCAGCGCGTCGGCGCTGCGCAAGCCGCCGCGCGGACTGGGCGGGCACGTGATCCTGCTCGGTCTCGGCAAGATCGGCACGCGGGTGCTGACCCGGCTGCGCGAGCTGCACATCCCCGTGGTGTGCGTCGAGGCCGACCCGGAGGCGCGGGGGCTGGCGACCGCGCGGCGGCTGCGGGTGCCGGTGGTGCTCGGCGACGTCACCCAGGAAGGCGTCCTGGAGTCCGCCAAGATCCACCGCGCGCACGCCCTGCTCGCCCTGACCAGCGCGGACACCACCAACCTGGAGGCGGTGCTGTACGCCCGGTCGGTGCGGCCCGACCTGAGGGCGGTGCTGCGGCTGTACGACGACGACTTCGCGACCGCCGTGTACCGCACCCTGCGCGCCGCGCACCCCGGCGCGCTCACCCGCAGCCGCAGCGTGTCCCACCTGGCCGCGCCCGCGTTCGCCGGGGCGATGATGGGCCGGCAGATCCTGGGCGCGATCCCGGTGGAGCGGCGGGTGCTGCTGTTCGCCGCCGTCACGGTCGGCGGCCACCCCCAGCTGGAGGGCAGGACCGTCGGCGAGGCCTTCCGGCCGGGGTCCTGGCGGGTGCTGGCGCTGGACACCTCGGCCGCGGACGGGCGCCGGGAGGGGCCCGCCGGGGAGCCCGGCACGGACGTACCGCCGTCGGGGCTGGTGTGGGACGTCCCCGACACGTACGTGCTGCGCCCCGGGGACCGGGTGGTGCTGGCGGCGACCCGGCGGGGGCTGGCGGAGCTGCTGGGCCGCAGGGGCCGGGAGCGGGCGGAGGCGTGACCGGCCGCCCCCGCCGCCCGAGGGGCCCCGCCGCCCCCGCCGCCCGAGGGGCCCCGCCGCTCCGGCCGCCCGAGGACCCGCCGTCCCGGCCGCCCCGCCGCCCGAGGGACCGCCGTCCCGGTGCCGTCACGGCAGATGGCGCGCCGCGAAGTCCAGTTCCAGCCGGACCTGCTTGATCCGCTCGTCCACCACCAGGGAGCCGTGCCCGGCGTCGTAGCGGTAGACCTCGTGGACCGCTCCCCTGGCCTCCAGGCGCTTGACGTAGTTCTCGATCTGGCGGATGGGGCAGCGCGGGTCGTTGACGCCGGCCGAGATGTACACCGGGGCCTTGACCCGGTCGACGTACGTCAGCGGTGAGGACGCCTCGAAGCGCTCCGGGACCTCCTCCGGGGTGCCGCCGAGCAGGGTGCGGTCCAGGGCCTTCAGGCCCTCCATCTCGTCGTGGTACGCGGTGACGTAGTCGGCGACGGGGACCGCGGCGATGCCCAGCGCCCAGTCGTCCGGCTGGACGCCGAGGCCGAGGAGGGTGAGGTAACCGCCCCAGGAGCCGCCGGTGAGGATCAGGCGTCCGGGGTCGGCCAGCCCGGACGTGACCGCCCACTCGCGCACCGCCGCGATGTCCTCCAGCTCGATCAGGCCGACCCGGTGCTTGAGGGCGTCGGTCCAGGCGCGGCCGTACCCGGTGGAACCGCGGTAGTTGACCCGGACCACGGCGTACCCGTGGTCGACCCAGGCCGCCGGGCCCGCGGCGAAGGAGTCGCTGTCGTGCCAGGTGGGACCGCCGTGGATGTCGAAGACGGTCGGCAGCGGCCCGCTCGCGCCCGCCGGCTTCTGGACGAGGGCGTGGATCCGTCCGCCGGGTCCCTCCACCCACACGTCCTCCACCGGCACCGAGCGCGGGGACTTCATACCGGGCGGATCCAGCACGACCCGGCCCGTGGTGGAGCGGACCGCGGGCGGCTCGGCGGCCGAGGACCACAGGTACTCCACGCTGCCGTCCGGGCGGGGGGTCGCGCCCGACACCGAGCCCGCCGGGGTGGGGACCTCCACCAGCTCGCGGGTGGCGAGGTCGTAGCGGAACAGTTCGCTGCGGGCCTCGAAGCCGTGCACGACCAGCAGGCCGCTGCCGTCCGGGTACCACTCGGCGCTCACGTCGCCGGGCAGCTCCAGCGCGAGGTCGGTCTCCTCCCCCGTCGCCACGTCCCACACCATCGGCTCCCACCGGCCGCGCCGCTGGTGGCCGACGAGCAGCCGGGTGTCGCCGTCGACCGGCGCGAAGCCCAGCACCTCCAGGCCCAGCTCCTCGCTGCCGCCCTTGGTGTCGTCGAGCTCGGCGACCGTCGTGCCGTCGGGGCGCAGCACGCGCAGCGCGGAGTGCATCGCGTCACCGTGCTCGGTGTGCTCGACGGCGATGAGCGAGCCGTCGTGGGAGAGGTCGCCGACGCCCGCCGACTCGCGGTGGCGGTAGATCTCCACCGGCGCCTCGCCGGTGCGCACGAGGTGGATCGTCGTCCCGTCCTCGTCCGTGGAGCGGCCGATCACCGCCGTGCGCCCGTCCCGGCCGAGGGCGAGGCCGGCCGGGTAGGAGGGGTCCAGGCCCGGTGCGGCCAGTTCGTCCTCGCCGCCCTCGAACGGCTGGCGGCGCCAGACGCCGAACTCGTCGCCGTCCTTGTCGTCGAACCACCAGATCCAGGCGCCGTCCGGCGAGAGCACCCCGTCCGTCGTGCCGTTGGGCCGGTTCGTCACCTGCCGCTGCTCGCCGGTGGCCCGGTCCCACGCGTACAGCTCGTAGGTCCCCGTCGCGTTCGACACGAACAGGGAGCGGTCCGGGGCGTCCTGCGCCCAGTCGGGCAGCGACACCCGGGGCGCCCGGAAGCGCTTCTCCCAGTCCGGCATCTCCCGCCGGCTCGTCCGGTCCTGCTGCTTGCGCTCATCCGGTGAGACGGATTCGTTGCTCTCGGTCATGGCCCCATACTGCCGCGCCGCACCGACAGCGCGCCGACCCGTCCCCCAGCCTGTGGAAAACCCCGCCGCCCGCCGGCGCGGCCCGGGACCCGCGCGCGTCCGGGGACCCGCACGCGTCCGGGGGAAAGGGCGGGCCCCTCGACCGGTTCCCCGGCCGGGCCCCGTACCGTGGGGGGCGTGTACCGGTTTCTGCTGACGCCCCGATGGTGGGGGATCAACGTCTTCGTGCTGCTCGCCATCCCCTTCTGCGTCTTCATGGGGTCCTGGCAGCTGGGCCGGTTCGAGGACCGGGTGGACGACCACCGCGCCGCCGAGGCGCGGGCCACGTCGAACCGGCACGAGGCCGCCCGCCCGCTCGCGGAGCTGGTGCCGGTGAACAAGGCGACCGTCGGCAGGCAGACCACCGCGACCGGCCGCTACGACCGGCAGTTCCTGGTCCCCGACCGGACGGTGCAGGACCGGCGCGGTTACTACGTCCTGACGCTGCTGCGCACCGGTTCCGGCCGGGCGCTGCCCGTCGTGCGGGGCTGGCTGCCGGGCGAGCCCGACCCGGCGAAGGCGCCCGCCCCGCCCCCCGGCGAGGTCACGGTCACCGGAGCGCTCCAGGCGTCGGAGACGCCCGGCAGCAACGGCGTCAGCGCCCGCGGCGGCCTGCCGGCCGGACAGACCGCCGTGATCAGCGCGGCGGCGCTGGTGAACCTCGTGCCGTACGACGTGTACGACGCCTGGGTCACCCTCAACGAGGGCGACTCCGGCATGACGGCCGTGCCGGCGAGCGCGGCGCAGGGCACCGGCCTGGACCTGAAGGCCTTCCAGAATCTCGGTTACACCGCCGAGTGGTTCGCCTTCGCGGGTTTCGTGATCTTCATGTGGTTCCGGTTGTTGCGCCGCGAGGTGGAGTTCGCCCGGGACGCGGAGCTCGGACTGCTGCCCGAGGACCACGGGGACGGGGGGCCGGGGGACGGACAGCCGGGGCCCGGGCAGCCGGAGGACGGACAGCCGGGGTCCGGGAAGCCGGAGCGTGAGCAGCGTCCCAGCCCGTCCGGAGTGTGACGGGCCGGGACGGTCCCGCCCCCGGTCAGGATTCCGCCAGCACGCCCGTCCAGTACACGGTCCCCGCGCAGGCGCCGGTCACCGTGGCCGTCGCCGAGGCCGCGCCGGTCTGGTCGGTGTAGGTCACCGCGACACTCCCGCCGGCCGTGCCGTCCTCGGTGACCAGCTGGGTCGTGGCGCCGGTCTCACCGCCCCCGGCGGCCGTGCCGGCGGTCTCGCTCGCGTCCGCGGTGGGCGTCGGGGCCGGCGAGGGGCCGCCGGTGCCGCCCCCGGCGTCGCCGCCGGGGGTGGGGCAGGTCTCCGAGGGCACCCAGGCGAACCGCACCTCGAAGGAGGCGCCCGGCGCGAGCGCGAGCCGCGCGACCTCCAGCGACGGGTCGGGCAGACCGGCCGCGGCGTCCCCGGCGACGTGCCGGGCCGTGCCGATCCTGGCCGGGTCCGCGGCGCCCTGCGGCACCACGCCGACGCTGCCGGGGCCGTCGACGGTACAGCCCGCGGAGGAGACGTTGGTGACCCGGAAGGAACCGTAGACCGCGCCGGTGGAGTCGGGGGCGCCGCTGCTCGCGGTGGCCGAGCCGAGCTGGCCCGCCGCGCACGGGGGCGTACCGGTGCCGGCGCTGGCCGAGGGGGCGGCGCCGCCGGTCGTCCCCTCGGTGCCGGAGCCGGGCCTCTCGGTCTCGTCCCCCTCCCGGGGGCCGGCCGTCCTCTCGTGCTCGGCCCGCGGGGAGGAGCCGCCGCTGGCGCTCCGCCCGCCGTCCGGTTCCTTGCCCTCACCGGTGCCGCCCTGCGTCCGCGAGGCGTGGCCGGCCACGGACGGGTTGGCGCCGTCCCCGGTGGAGCCGGTCACGTGCACCAGGGCCGGGATCGCGGTGCCGGCGAAGAGGGCGGCGGCGGCCATGCCGATCACGGCCTGCCGCTTGCGGGCCCGCCGGGCGGGCACCGCCCGGCGCAGGTACTCCAGCGTCCCCTCGCGTGGCTCCACGTCCCGCACCGCCTGGTGCAGCAACCTCCGCAGTGCCAGCTCGTCGGTGACGGGCCCGCCGGACGCGGGCTCGTCGGGCCCGCCGGACGCGGGCCCGTCGGGCCCCGCGGAGTCGGGGCCCTGTTGGTCGGGGCCGTGATTCACAGTTCCGTTCCCAGCGTGCGGTTGCTTCGGCTCTTGCCCGTGCGATGCGGTCGGCCCGGGCGGCCCGAACGTTTCCTCGGGTCGGTGCCGGTCACGGGCGTCGTGCCGCGCTTCGTGACCCTCGCTCATGCCGGCGCCTCCATGGCCAGCCGCAGCGCCGCGATCCCGCGTGAGCCGTACGCCTTCACCGATCCCAGCGAGATGCCGAGCGTCTCGGCGACCTGAGCCTCGGTCATGTCCGCGAAGTACCGCAGGACCAGGACTTCGCGCTGGCGGCGCTGAAGGCCCTTCATGGCCCGTATGAGGGAGTCGCGTTCCAGCTGGTCGTAGGCGCCCTCCTCGGCGCTGGCCATGTCGGGCATGGGTTTCGGCAGCAGCTTCAGGCCGAGGATGCGGCGGCGCAGCGCGGAGCGGGAGAGGTTGACGACGGTCTGGCGGAGGTAGGCCAGCGTCTTGTCGGGGTCGCGGACGCGTCTGCGGGCGGAGTGGACGCGGATGAAGGCTTCCTGGACGACGTCCTCGCAGGAGGCGGTGTCGTCGAGGAGGAGCGCGGCGAGACCGAGCAGCGACCGGTAGTGGGTGCGGTAGGTCTCGGTGAGGTGGTCGACGGTGGTGCCCGCCGCCACGGCCTCCTCGGCGCCCTCGCGCTGATTCGGTATGCGGGCGGACCGCGCTGCGGGCATGGGCGCGATCACCGGCATGCCACCGGACGCGCCGGCTCCGCCTGAGCGGGCGGGCCGGACGGGCCGGCGGAGCGGCCGAAGGGCCGTGCCGCGCGACGCCGGGGGCACCCCCTGCTCGAAGAGGCCGGGGGTGAAGTCGAGTACCTCTGCCACGCCAGTTGGACACGCGTCCCCCCATGAGGGTTGTACGTACCGGGCGCCGCGTCCGCGCCGGTCCCGGCGCGCCCCACCGCGGCCGGCCGCGTTCTCGCGTCAGGCAGCACAACCGACGGCGCGTCAAATGCCCTCATGCGTCCCGCTCTTCCCCTATGTCCCATGCGAACGGGCGTCCCCACGCCCGCTCCTCGGCGTCCCCACGCCTGAAATGAAGCGCTCCCACGCCCCGGAAGACGACCGCAAAGACGCGCCCCGCTCCCCGCGCGGTTGCGGGGAGCGGGGAGGAAGCCTTCCGGCGCCACAGGGGCCCGGTACACGTGGGCCGAAGCTCCCGGCCCATGTGCGGTCCACAGATCCTACAAATGTTTTCCGTCGCGGCCAGGGGTCTTTCCGGTATGCGGCCTCAGACGTGCTCGGCCGCCACCAGCTCCGCGATCTGCGTGGTGTTCAGCGCGGCACCCTTGCGCAGGTTGTCGCCGCACACGAAGAGTTCGAGCGCCGTCGGGTCGTCGAGCGCCCGCCGCACCCGGCCGACCCAGGTGGGATCGGTGCCGACCGCGTCGGCGGGGGTGGGGAACTCCCCGGCCTCCGGATCGTCGAACAGCACCACCCCGGGGGCGGTGGCCAGGATCTCCCGGGCCCTGCCGACGGTGACCTCGCCCTCGAACCGGGCGTGCACGGACATCGCGTGCGTGGTGATCACCGGCACCCGTACGCAGGTCACCGCCACCGGGAGCCGCGGCAGCCCGAGGATCTTGCGGGACTCGTCCCGCACGTTCATCTCCTCCGACGACCAGCCGTCCTCACGCGGCGACCCGGCCCAGGGCACGACGTTCAGCGCGACCGGCTCGGGGAACGGACCGGTGTCGTCGCCGACGGCCCGCCGCAGGTCGCCGGGGCCGGTCCCCAGCTCCGTACCGGCCACCAGGGAGAGCTGGCGGCGCAGGGTGTCCACACCCGCGCGCCCGGCCCCGCTGACCGCCTGGTAGGAGGAGACCACCAGCTCGCACAACCCGAACTCGGCGTGCAGCGCGCCCAGTGCGACGATCATGGACAGCGTCGTGCAGTGGGGGCTGGCGACGATCCCGCGCGGGCGGATGCGCACCGCGTGCGGGTTCACCTCGGGCACGACGAGCGGCACGTCCGGGTCCATCCGGAACGCGCCGGAGCCGTCGACCACCACCGCGCCCTTGGCGGCGGCGACCGGCGCCCACTCCGCGGCGACCTCGTCGGGTACGTCGAACACGGCGACGTCGACGCCGTCGAGGGCCTCCTCGGTGAGCGCGACGACCTCGGTCTCCTCGCCGCGCACGGCCAGCTTGCGGCCGGCCGAGCGCGGGGAGGCGATCAGGCGGATCTCGCCCCAGACGTCCGCGTGCTGGGACAGGATCCGGAGCATGACGGTGCCGACCACGCCGGTCGCTCCCACGACGGCGAGCGTCGGCCGCCCGGACCGTCCCGGGCGGTCCGGCCGCCCGGGACGTTCGATCCCGGCCATCAGCGGCCGGTGCCTCCGTAGACGACGGCCTCGTCGCTGTCGGAGTCGAGCCCGAAGGCGGTGTGCACGGCGCGGACGGCCTCGGGGACGTCGTCCTTGCGGGTGACGACCGAGATGCGGATCTCGGAGGTGGAGATCAGCTCGATGTTCACGCCCGCGTCGGACAGAGCGGTGAAGAAGTCGGCGGTGACCCCCGGGTTGGTCTTCATCCCCGCGCCGACCAGCGAGATCTTGCCGATCTGGTCGTCGTAGCGCAGCGAGTCGAAGCCGATGGTGCTCTTGTTCCGCTCCAGGGCGTCGATGGCCTTGCGGCCCTCGGTCTTGGGCAGCGTGAAGGAGATGTCCGTCAGGCCGGTGGAGGCGGCGGACACGTTCTGCACGACCATGTCGATGTTGATCTCGGCGTCGGCGATCGTGCGGAAGATCGCGGCGGCCTCGCCCGGCTTGTCCGGCACGCCGACGACCGTGACCTTGGCCTCGGAGGTGTCGTGCGCGACACCGGAGATGATGGCCTGCTCCACCTGCTTGTCCCCTTGGTTGATCGGCTCGCTGCTGACCCAGGTGCCCTGCAGCCCGCTGAAGCTGGACCGGACGTGGATCGGGATGTTGTACCGGCGGGCGTACTCCACACAGCGGTGGAGCAGCACCTTGGACCCGGAGGCGGCCAGTTCGAGCATGTCCTCGAACGAGATCCAGTCGATCTTCCGGGCCTTCTTCACCACACGCGGGTCGGCGGTGAACACACCGTCGACGTCGGTGTAGATCTCGCACACCTCGGCGTCCAGCGCCGCGGCGAGCGCGACGGCCGTGGTGTCGGAGCCACCGCGCCCCAGCGTGGTGATGTCCTTGGTGTCCTGGCTGACGCCCTGGAAACCGGCGACGATGGCGATGTTGCCCTCGTCCAGCGATTCGCGGATCCGGCCCGGCGTGACGTCGATGATCCGGGCTTTGTTGTGGACCGAGTCGGTGATGACACCTGCCTGGCTGCCGGTGAAGGACTGGGCCTCGTGGCCCAGGTTTTTGATCGCCATCGCCAGGAGGGCCATGGAGATCCGCTCCCCGGCGGTCAGCAGCATGTCGAGCTCGCGCCCGGCAGGAATGGGGGAAACCTGCTCGGCGAGATCGATCAGCTCGTCCGTCGTGTCGCCCATCGCGGAAACCACGGCGACCACCTGGTGGCCGTTCTGCTTGGCTTCCACGATCCGCTTGGCGACGCGCTTGATGCCTTCGGCATCGGCTACGGAGGAGCCTCCGTACTTCTGCACGACAAGGCCCACGTGCGCTCCTCGCTCAATCCGTCTCTTTCCGCCCGTACGTAGATGTACAGCGGCCGGTTCAGTCTATCGAGCGTCCGAAAATCCCCTCCCTGATACCGCATGGTGAGATTTCGGCGCCCGTCCAGGCAGGTACATGCCCCGGGGGGCGCCGGTCACTCGGAAAGTGCCCCGCGTCACACCCGCACGGGCGCTCGGTGTCCGGGGCCTTCCGGCCGCACCGGCGGAAAAGCCGGTTCCGCCGCGCGTCCGCCCCGGTCGCAGGCGGCGCACACCGTGATCACGCGGGTCACGCGGGGCGGGAGTGCGGCGTCCGGGTCCGCACGCGGGCCCTCGTCACCCGCGGAGACGCCCCCCGCGCCCCGCTCCCCGCGCCCCGCCGCGGGAAGGGACGGGAGGGCAGGGCGGGGCCGGGAACTCCTCCCCGTTCCGGCACGGTCCGATCACGGGCGTCGGCATCGCGGAGCAGGACGCCTCGACCCGGCCGAGAGCTCGTGACACGAACGCATGAGTCGCTGGGGACGAGGCGTGGTCCTCACCGGGAGCCACGAGGCCGCCGGACCTACCATGGCGGCATGGCCCTCGACCTCTACGCAGGCATCCCGGTCAACGACTACGCGGCGGCACTGGCCTGGTACGAGCGGCTGCTGGGCACCCGGCCGACGTACGTCGCGAGCGAGACGGAGGCCGTCTGGGAACTCGCGGAACACCGGTCGGTGTTCATCGAACACCGACCCGGGCACGGCGGCCACGCCATGCACACCGTCTTCGTCGACGACTTCGACGCCCGCGTCGCCCGGATCGCCGACCGGGGTCTGGAGCCCGCCAGGCGCGAGACCTACCCGAACGGCGTGCGCAAAGCCGTCTACCGCGATCCGGACGGAAACGAGATCGGGTTCGGCGGGGCCCCGCTCTGACCGCGCCCCGTCCGACGAGGTGGCGGAGCTCGCCGGGCCCTGGACGGCCGGGGCGCTCCTGCCGCCGCGGATCAGACGGTGCCCACCGCCCGTCCTCCCGCGACCGGCCGGCGACGGGCCGGTGGCCTCGCCCCCTCTTTTTTCGGCACGGATGCGGGAGGCGTCCGCGCCGGCCCGCGTCCGGTCCAGCGCGCCGGCGGCACGCGGTCCGGCGGCCGGGGCGGGAGCGGCGTGGCCTGCGTCGGGGTTCCGGCGCCGGAGGAGAACGCCCGGCCGTTGCGCCGATGCGGCGAACCGGAGCCCACCGCACCGCGTGTCGCCGCGCGGACGCCGCCCCATCGTGATCCGGTGAGGATTTTTCAGAAGAAAACCGTGTCTATCCGCCGCACTGTCGTTACTTCTGATGAACCGGCCGGTCCGGCCGGTCCGATCGACGGAAGGAAACAGCGCGAATGTACGGCGTACGGCGTTTGGCGGCGGTGACCTCGGTGGCGGGGATGCTGATGGCCGCATCGGCCGGCCTGGCCTCGGCGCAGGGCGGGGACATCGACGGGGGGCCGGGCGGTCTGCTGTCCAACGTGTCCGGCAGGAACTCCTCCGGTCACGCCAACCTCTGCGGCACGGGCAAGCTGGCCGTCCTCAAGGAGCGCACCTGTGTGACCGAGGACCGCGGCCACCGGGGCGGCGGGGACCAGGTGGGCCCCAGCGGCGGCATCCTGTCCAACCTGGTCTTCGCCCGCAACGCCTCCGGCCACAGCAACAACTGCGGCAACGAGACGGTCTCCGTGATGAGCCGCACCACCTGCGTCGTCGTGCAGCACTGAGCCACCGGGCGACCACCGGACCAAGGCGACGAGGACCAGGACGACAGGCAGCGCCGGGAGCCGGTGACCGCACAGCGGCGGTCACCGGCTCCCGCGATACGACGCGGTACGAAGAACGGCAGAAGGCGGGCAGTACAGGTGGAGAGGTCGTCGACGCGACTGTGTATCGGTGTGGTGGCACCGCTGACGGGGCGGTTGTCCCCGTTGGGAAGGCCGCTGTCGTACGTGCTGGACGCGCTGGCGCCCCGGCTGCGGCACGTCGACAACGGCGGACGCCGCCACGAGGTGTCGGTCGTCGTGCGGGACAGCCGCTCCGACCCGGAGGCGGCCCGGCAGGCCGTGCGCGGCCTGGCCGCCGAGGACCGGGCGCAGATCGTGCTCACCATGGCCGGGACCCGGGTGCTGCCCGCCGTCGCCGACACCTGCGAGGAGGTGGGCGTCCCGTGCCTGTCGACCACGTTCCCCTGGCAGGCGTACGTCCACGCGCGCGGCGTCGGCCCCGCGCACCGCTTCCGGTGGACGTACCACTTCGCCTGGGGCCTGGACGACATCGCCGCCGTCTTCGCCTCCCTGTGGGAAGGGGCCGGCGGGCGCGGCGCCGTCGGCTGCCTGTGGAACGACGACCTGCAGGGCAGCCTGCTGCGCCACGAGCGGTACGGCTTCGCCCCGGTGACGGCCGCGCGCGGGCACACGCTGGTCGACCTCGGCCCCTACCGGGAACCGGCCGGCGACTTCCACGCGCAGGTCGGCCGGATGCGTGAGCACGGAACCGAGGTGATCACCAGCGCCGCCACCGCCGCCGACCTGGCACTCTTCCACCGCCAGGCCCGCCGGGCGGGGCTGCGGCCCCGGTTGATCACCTGCTCGCGCTGGCTCACCTACCCCCACACCCACACCACCCCGGCCCCGGACGTCCACGCCGAACTCGCCGACGCGCGCGTGGCCACCCTCGTCTACTGGAGCCCCGACCACCCCTACCGCTCCAGCCTGGACGGCACCACCTGCGCCGACCTCGCCGACGCCTACCGGCGGGACACCGGCGAGTCCTGGTTGCAGCCCCTGGGCCTGGCCCACGCCCTGGTGGAGACCGCCCACCACGCCCTGGCCACCGCGAGCGACCCCACCGACCGCGCGTCCGTCGCCGAGACCCTCGCCGCCACCCGCCTCGACACCATCGCCGGCCCCCTCGACTGGACGCGGGGCCCCACCCCCAACATCGCGCTCCTGCGCCTGTCCGGCGGCCAGTGGCACCCCGGGCCGCGGGGCCCCCGCCTCGCCGTCGTCACCAACGCGGGGAACCCCGGCGTCCCCCTCACGGGCGACCTCGCGCCGGCGCGGTGAGACCCGGCGGGTCCCCGGTCCTCAAGCCAGGCTCCCGGCGGGGAACGCGGCGGCCCGCCCCCGGGCGGGTGGACGGTCCGCCGCCGCGGGCCGTCCCGATCTGCTCGCGACACAAATGGACATGAACGTACGATCCAGACATGTCGGGTATTCAGCTCGTGAGCAGCCGCAGCGGCGCCGGGCCGCCCCTGGTCGTACTGCGTCAACTGGACCGGGAGGGCTGGGGGGCCGTCCTCGGCCTGCTGGCCCGTGAACGCGAGGTCGTCACCGTCGACCTGCCGGGGTTCGGCGGCAGTCCGCCCCTGCCGGGCGGCACCGTCCCCACCGTCCGGGCCCTGGCCGCCGAGGCCGCCGAGTGGTTCCCCACGGCCGGCCTCACGCGCCCGCCCGTCGTCGGCAACTCGCTCGGCGGCGCCGTCGCGCTCGAACTCGCCCGGGCCGGCGCGGTCGGCAGCGCCGTCGCGCTGTCCCCGATCGGCCTGTGGACCGGCGTCGAGGCCGCCTACGCCCTCGGTTCGCTCCGGGTCGCGCGCACGGTGGCGGAGAGCCTCGGGCACCGCACGGCACGGGTGGCCGACAGCCCGCTGGGCCGCACGCTGGCGTTCTGGCAACTCGTCGCGCGCCCCTGGCGGATGACGGCGGCGGCGGCCGACGGCGCCCTCCGCGACCTGGCCCGCTCACCCGGGTTCGAGGCCACCCGCCGGGCGGCCCGCGACTACCGGCTCGCCGGCTTCGCCCCCGGCGTCCCCGTCACCGTCGCCTGGGGCACCCGCGATCTTCTGACACCACCGCGTCAGGCCCGCCGGGCGGCCCGTCTGCTGCCCGGAGCCCGCCATGTCCGGCTGCACGGGTGCGGGCACTCGCCCATGTCCGACGATCCGGACCGGGTCGCCCGCCTCCTGCTGTCCGCGAGCAGCGGCTGAGGCGGGGGCGCCGGTCCCGGCCCCGCCCACCCGGCCGCCCGGAACCCGTGACCGGTACCGGTCCCGGTCACGGTCACGACAGAAGCCGGCCACCTCGCCCCGCCCGGCCTCCGGGAAGCGCCGCGGGCCCTCCGGCGTACCACCGGAGGCCTCCCCGGTGTCCGCGCGGCGGGCGCACGGGGAGACAACCACCACCGTGTGCCCCATCCTGGGATGAAGACCGCCGGTCGATGTGCTCGACGAAGGGCCGGGCCCGTGCATGACGTGCCGCTGTGGCTGTGGATGGTGTTCGCCGTCACCGTACTGGTGTCGCTGGCGGTCGACCTGCTCGCGCACCGGCAGGCGCACGTCATCGGTTTCCGTGAGGCCGCCGCGTGGAGCGGGGTCTGGGTGGGGCTGGCGATCGCGTTCGGCGTCGCCGTCTTCCTCGTGGTGGGCACGGACGCGGGGGTGGAGTACACGACCGCGTGGCTGCTGGAGAAGAGCCTGTCGGTCGACAACCTCTTCGTCTTCGCGCTGATCTTCGGCTACTTCCAGGTGCCGCGCGCCTACCAGCACCGCGTGCTGTTCCTCGGCGTCCTCGGCGCGCTGGTCTTCCGCGGCGTCTTCCTCGCCGCCGGCGTGGCGGTGGTCAGCCGCTTCACCGCCGTCCTGTTCGTCTTCGCCGCCATCCTCTTCTACAGCACGTACAAGATCCTCAGGGAGGAGGAGGACAGCTTCGACCCCGGCCGGAGCATCGCCGTCCGCATGCTCCGGAAGATCGTCCCCGTCCGGGACGAGTACGCCGGACCCCACTTCTTCGTCAAGGAGGCCGGGCGGCGCGTGGCCACCCCGCTGCTCGCCGTGGTCGCCGCGATCGAGGCCGCCGACCTCGTCTTCGCCGTCGACAGCGTGCCGGCCGTCCTGGCGGTCAGCAGCGACGCCTTCATCGTCTACACCAGCAACGCCTTCGCCATCCTCGGCCTGCGCGCCCTGTACTTCATGCTCGCCGGGCTGCTCGACCGCTTCCACTACCTCAGCAAGGGACTGGCGCTCATCCTGGCCCTCATCGGCGTCAAGCTCATCCTCCAGGCATCCCACAAGCTGATCAGCCCCGCCATTCCCGAGGTGCCCTCGACCCTCAGCCTCGCCGTCATCGTGGTCATCCTGGCCGTCTCCGTCGGGCTCAGCCTGCTGCGGCCCGCGCCCGCCCCGGCGGACGCCGGTTCCCCGCCCTCGGCCTCCCCCTCCGAGAAGCCCGCACCAAAAGACTCCTAAAACCGGGCAAAAGGGACGTAAAATGTCGACTATGGACCACGTGCAGAAATCCCGGACGCGACCCCGGACCCCCTACACCTGCCGCTCCTGCAAGGAGCCGGTGGACGCCGTCGTGGAACGCCACAAGAACATGGGCGTCTTCGTCCCCTACTGGGTCGCGGGCCCCTGCCACAACCCGCGCTGCGACCAGTACGTGCCGGAGCAGGTGCCGATCAGCTCGGTGCGCGCCGCCACCTGGAGGCACCTGGCCGGCTGGACCCACCGCTGACCCCGACGGCCACCGCCGGGGCGACCGCCGCCGGGCCCGCGCCTACCGGACCGGCCGCAGGCCCAGCGGGCCCGCGATCTCCTCGACCATCACCCGGCCGGCCTCCGCCTCCAGCACCTCGTCGCCGAGGTCCTGGTCGGTGTCGAGACCGTCCAGTTCCTCCAGCGGCTGGTTCAGGCGGACGTGGGCGACGACGGACTGCAGCGCCCGCAGGGTCGCCGAGGCCGTCGAGCCCCAGTTGGAGAAGTAGGAGAACTGCCACCACCACAGCGCTTCCGTGGTGCGGCCCGCGCGGTAGTGGGCCATGCCGTGGCGCAGGTCGGTGATGACGTCGGTGAGGTCGTCGGAGATGCGGGCCGGGACGGGCGCCTTGCGGGGCTCGTAGGGGTCGAAGACCTCGGAGTAGACGTCGATGGGTTCCAGGAGACGCGCGAGGTTCTCGCGCAGTTCGTCCACGTCCTGCTCCGGACCCGGGTCCGGCTCGTAGCGCTCGTCGGGGAGGATGTCCTCGTGGGCGCCCAGCCGGCCGCCGGCCAGCAGGAGCTGGGAGACCTCCAGGAGGAGGAAGGGAACAGCCGAGTCCGGTTCGTCGCCCTTGGCGACCTCCGTGACCGCGACCAGGAAGCTCTCGATCTGGTCGGCGATCTGCACCGCGAAGTCGTCGGGGTTCTGGTGGGTCGCGTGGAGCGTGGCGTCAGACATCTAGGAGTCGTCTCCCCTCGAAGGCACGGCCGAGGGTCACCTCGTCCGCGTATTCCAGGTCGCCACCCACCGGGAGGCCGCTGGCCAGGCGGGTGACCTTCAGGCCCATGGGTTTGATCATGCGGGCGAGGTACGTCGCCGTGGCCTCGCCTTCGAGATTCGGGTCCGTGGCCAGGATGAGCTCCGTGACCGTCCCGTCGGCCAACCGCGCGAGAAGTTCCCGTATACGCAGGTCGTCGGGGCCGACCCCGTCGATCGGGCTGATCGCGCCGCCGAGGACGTGGTAACGGCCGCGGAACTCACGCGTGCGCTCGATCGCCACGACGTCCTTCGGCTCCTCGACGACACAGATGACGGCCGGGTCGCGGCGCGGATCGCGGCAGATGCCGCACCGCTCCTCCTGCGCGACGTTTCCGCAGACCGCGCAGAAGCGGACCTTCGCCTTCACTTCCATGAGGGCCTGAGCGAGCCGCCGCACGTCGGCCGGTTCCGCCTGGAGGATGTGGAAGGCGATCCGCTGCGCGCTCTTCGGACCGACGCCGGGCAGCCGCCCCAGCTCGTCGATGAGGTCCTGGACCACGCCTTCGTACAACGGACTGCCGTCCTTCCTGAGGTTCCTTCACTACGTACGGTAGATGCCCGCGGATGCCCGAGAAAGCCGTCCCGGAAAGCCGGCCGCCTTCCGGGGCCGCCGCCGCGGCACGGTCAGAACGGCAGGCCGGGGATGCCGCTGCCGCCGCCCAAGCCCTGGGCGAGGGGACCGAGCTTCTGCTGCTGGAGGGTCTGGGCGTTCTCGTTGGCCGCCTGGACGGCCGCGACGATCAGGTCGGCGAGGGTCTCGGTGTCCTCCGGGTCCACCGCCTTGGGGTCGATCACGAGGGCGCGCAGCTCACCGGAGCCGGTGACGGTGGCCTTCACCAGGCCGCCGCCCGCCTGCCCGTCGACCTCGGTCCGCGCCAGTTCCTCCTGCGCCCGAGCCAGATCCTGCTGCATCTTCTGGGCCTGCTGGAGCAGCTGCTGCATGTTGGGCTGGCCACCACCGGGGATCACGATCAGCTCCTCTTCCGGACTCGTCTTCCGGGCTCGTCGGGTACGGGTTTTCCCGTTCGGCACGAGCCTACGTGGTCCGCGCGGCACTCGCCCCGGCACTCTTTCGAGTGATTCGGTCACCCGCCCCATATCCAACGAAGGCCCCCTTCCGGGCGGTAAAACGACGGAACCCAAGTCACCGCCACCCATTGGGCGGTAGGAAGAGGGGCGGCGCGTCAGCCCCAGGGACCCTCAGGTGTCACCGGAGCGCCACAGGGTAGTCACGCACGGTGATCAGCGTGATCTGTCGTGAGCGGTAGGGAGTGCGGGTGGGTCAGCCGGAGATGCAGCCCGAGAGGACGCCGCGGGACGGGCGAGGCGGGCGGGACGGGCGAGGCGGAGGGGCCGGGCGGGGCGGACGCGCTGAGGGGACGGCCGGGCTCCGAGCGGGCGACCTGACCGGGCGGGTGTTCCCGCTCGGGGACTGGGGGCAGCCGGCCGAGCGGCTGGACGAGCTGTACCGGTGGGTGGAGCGGGGGGCGCTGGACACGGCCGCCTGGTACCTCGCGGACCGGGTGGGGAAGCGGCGCGCGGCACGGGCGCTGAGGGCGGGGGCCGCCCTGGGGGCGGTCGCCGGGGTGGCACTGCCGCTGCTGGACATGACGGGCGTGGTGGGCGGGGTCGCTCCCTGGGGGTACCTCGCGCTGCTGCTCGGGGTGGCGTGCGTGGCCGGGGACCGGTTCTTCGGGGTGACCTCGGGGTGGATGAGGGACGTGGCGACCGCGCAGGCGGTGCAGCGCCGGCTCCAGGTGCTGCAGTTCGACTGGGCCTCCGAGAGCGTCCGGGAGGTGCTGGGGCCGGCCGAGGGGACGGCGAGCGAGGCGGCCGAGCGGTGCCTCGGGGTGCTGCGGCGGTTCTCGGAGGACGTGACCGAGCTGGTGCGCGCGGAGACGGCGGACTGGATGATGGAGTTCCGGACCGGGGCGGCGCCGCTGGGGATCCAGTCGGCGGTGCCCGGCGGGCCGCGGCCGGAGCAGGGGGTGACGAGCGGCCGGTTCGCCATCCCGCCGGGGGCCGCACGGCCGAACATGCCGCGGCAGCGGCCGCCGGAGCCGCGCTGACCGCTTCCGGGAAGGCCCCGGAGGGCCCCTCGCAATTGCCTGGGGGGCGGGCGGCTCACTCCCGCCGGTACGTCAGGCTCTCCCCGGTCCCCGTGTTCACGCGCTGGAGCCTGCCGTCCGGCAGCAGGGTGACCCGGGAGGGCTCCCCGGGAGCGCAGGAGGATCGGGGTTGCCCGACCGTCACGGTGGACGGGCCGACGCGCAGCGGTCCGCCGGGGCCGGGTTCCGACGCCAGCTCGGCCTCGAACACGCAGTGGTAGGTGCCGTTCCCGGCGGGGCCGTCGGCGACGAGGGACAGCACCGTGTCGCCCACCTCGCCCTGCCGGATGGTCAGCCGCCGGGTGTGCCGCCCCGACGCGTTGTCGATGGTCGTGGTCCAGGTGCCCAGGTAACCGGCCGGGACGGTGCCGTCCGCCTCCGTGGTGGCCGGGGGCGTCGCGGACTCGGCCGGGGACGGGGCGCCGGGCGTGCCGGCGTCGGACGTGTCCGTTCCCGGCGCCGTGGGCGCGCCGGTCGTGCGGCCGCCGTCCGCGAGGCCGCCGCCGCCGTTCATCAGCGCGTACACCGTGCCGCCGGCGGCGAGCGCGACGACGAGGGCGATCACGACGAGCAGGACGGTGGTACGGCCGCCCGGCCGCGGCTCGCGCGGCGGGCCGTAGGGCGGGGTGGAGCCGGGCGGCGGGGGCCCGTAGGGCGGGTTCGGGCCGTACCCGCCGGCGTACGGCACCGGCGCCGCGTAGGGCTGCTGGTACGGGCCCGGCGTGCCGGGGGCCGCGCCCCAGGCGTCGGGCGCGGCGGACCGGGGGTGCGGCTGCGGGTGGCCGTGGGCCGCGGGGTGGGCGGGCGGCGGGGCCGGGGCGCCCTGGCCGGCGACCAGGGTGGGGAGGTGGTCGAACGGGGTGCCGTCGCCCGGCCGTCCGGGCGGGGGCGGGCCGGGGGCGCCGGCCGGGTCCGGGCCCGGTGGCGGGTGCGGGCCGCCGTCCTCGGCGGCGGACGCGTGTTCGGGTACGGCGCCGCCGGGCGGTGCCGTGCCGACCGCCGTCCCGTTGCGCGGCGCGGCGCCCGGCCCTTCCGGGTGCTCGGTGTCCAGCAGCCGTACCGCGTGCCGTCCGAGCTGGGCCACCAGGGCGCCCGGCAGCCACGGGTCGCGTGAGCGGCCGTCCACGACGGTGTCCCCGGCGCCGGTGCGCTCCAGGACCTCGTCGAGCCCCGGCCGGGCGGCCGGGTCCTTCCTCAGGCAGGCGCGGACGAGGCCGGCGATGCCCTCGGGGACGCCCCGCAGGTCGGGCTCCTCCTGGGCGATGCGGAACATCAGGGCGTGCACCCCGCTGTCGCTGGTGCCGAAGGGCAGCTCGCCGGTGGCGGCGTAGGCGAGGACCGAGCCGAGGCAGAAGACGTCGCAGGCGGGCGTGATGCGGTCGCCGCGCACCTGCTCGGGTGCCATGAAGCCGGGCGAGCCGACGAGCGCGCCGGTGCGGGTGAGCCCCGCGCCGGTGACGGTCTGCAGGGCCCGCGCGATGCCGAAGTCGATGACGCGCGGGCCGTCGATCGTCACCAGGACGTTGGACGGTTTCAGGTCGCGGTGCACGATCCCGGCGGCGTGGATGTCCTTCAGGGCGTGCGCGAGCCCGGCGGCGAGGACGCGGACCGACCGCTCGGGCAGCGGTCCGTGGTCGTGCCCGACGACCCGCTGGAGGCTGGGTCCGGCGACGTACCCGGTGGCCACCCACGGCACGGCCGCCTCGGTGTCGGCGTCCAGCACCGGTGCCGTCCAGTGCCCGCCGACCCGGCGGGCGGCCAGCACCTCCTGCCGGAACCGCGCCCGGAACTCCTCCTGCGCGGCCAGTTCCCCGCGCACCAGCTTCACCGCGACCGTGCGCCCCCGGTCGGAGCGGGCCAGGTAGACGTGTCCCATCCCGCCGGCGCCGAGCCGCGCCAGCAGCCGGTAGGCGCCGATGCGGTGCGGATCCCCCGGTCCCAGTCCCTCCATCGTCGCGCCGCCTCCCCCCGTACCAGAGCAACGGATCGAGAATAGTGCGGGCCCGGGCTCCGGTGGCCCGGGCGTCGTCTACGGTTCCGTAACGGGCGGAGCAGGTGCCCGGGCGGGCCGTCGACAACCTGTCGCGGAAAGCCCCCGACCGCAGACAGGGCGCCGATACCGCCTCCGCGTCGCGGGCACCTACGCTCGGGCGCATGACCCCTCAGCTCCCGCAGCCCAGCCCCGAGGCCGGCGCGGCCGTCAAGGCCGCCGACCGCGCGCACGTGTTCCACTCCTGGTCCGCCCAGGAGCTCATCGACCCGCTCGCCGTCGCCGGCGCGGAAGGGTCGTACTTCTGGGACTACGACGGCAACCGCTACCTCGACTTCACCAGCGGCCTCGTCTTCACCAACATCGGCTACCAGCACCCCAAGGTCGTCGCCGCGATCCAGGAGCAGGCGGCGAGGATGACGACCTTCGCGCCCGCGTTCGCGGTCGAGGCCCGGTCGGAGGCGGCGCGGCTGATCGCCGAGCGGACGCCCGGCGACCTGGACAAGATCTTCTTCACCAACGGCGGCGCGGACGCCGTCGAGCACGCGGTGCGCATGGCCCGGCTGCACACGGGCCGCCCCAAGGTGCTGTCGGCGTACCGCTCGTACCACGGCGGCACCCAGCAGGCGATCAACGTCACCGGCGACCCGCGCCGCTGGGCAAGCGACAGCGGCTCGGCGGGTGTCGTGCACTTCTGGGCGCCCTTCCTGTACCGGTCGAGGTTCTACGCCGAGACCGAGGAGCAGGAGTGCGCGCGGGCGCTGGAGCACCTGGAGACGACGATCGCCTTCGAGGGGCCGCAGACCGTCGCCGCGATCGTCCTGGAGACGATCCCGGGCACGGCGGGGATCATGGTGCCGCCGCCCGGTTACCTCGCCGGGGTGCGCGAGCTCTGCGACAAGTACGGCATCGTCTTCGTCCTCGACGAGGTGATGGCGGGCTTCGGCCGGACCGGCACGTGGTTCGCGGCGGACCTGTTCGGCGTCACGCCCGACCTGATGACCTTCGCCAAGGGCGTGAACTCCGGGTACGTGCCGCTGGGCGGCGTCGCGATCTCCGGGAGGATCGCGGAGACGTTCGCCAAGCGCCCCTACCCCGGCGGACTGACGTACTCCGGGCACCCGCTGGCCTGCGCCGCCGCCGTGGCGACGATCGGCGTGATGGCCGAGGAGGGCGTGGTGGAGCACGCCGCCCGGCTCGGGGCCGAGGTCGTCGGGCCGGGGCTGCGGGAGCTGGCGGAGCGGCACCCGAGCGTCGGCGAGGTGCGCGGCGTCGGCATGTTCTGGGCGCTCGAACTGGTGCGGAACCGGGAGACCCGCGAGCCGCTGGTGCCGTACAACGCGGCCGGTGAGGCCAACGCCCCGATGGCCGCCTTCGCCGCCGCCGCCAAGGCGCGCGGCCTGTGGCCGTTCGTGAACATGAACCGGACGCACGTCGTGCCGCCGTGCAACGTGAGCGAGGAGGAACTGAAGGAGGGCCTCGCGGCGCTGGACGCGGCGCTGTCGGTGGCGGACGAGTACACGCGGTAGCCCTCCCGGGCGCCCACCGGGCCGTCCGCCCGGCCGCTCCCCCGGTCGTCTCCTCGTCCGCGCTCCCGTCCGTGCCCTCCTCCGTCCCCTCGTGCGCGCACCCGTCCGGCCACGCGGACGCGTAAGGTGACGTGTTCGGAGACATATGGCACGTGTGTACGACACATCCGTACAGCACGCCACCCGACGCGACGAGGAGACGCCCGACCATGCCCGGCCCCAGTGGCACCGGCGCCGTGACCCGCAGCACCCTGCGCCAGCAGATCGCCGACGCGCTCCGCGACGAGGTGCTGGCGGGGCGGCTGCAGCCCGGGCGGGAGTTCACGGTGAAGGAGATCGCCGAGCAGTACGGCGTCTCCGCCACCCCCGTCCGCGAGGCGCTCGTCGACCTGTCCGCGCAGGGGCTGCTCGACGCCGACCAGCACCGCGGCTTCCGGGTCCACGAGTACTCGGTGGACGACTTCCGCGGCATCGTCGAGGCCCGCGGTCTCGTCGTCGACGGGATGTTCCACGCCGTCGGCGCGGGCCGGCTGAGCGCGCTGGGAACCGACGAGGCCCGCGCCGCCGACGCCCTGACCGGGGTCCGGCGGCGCGGCGAGGAGGCGCAGCGGGCCGCCGACGCCGGGGACCTGACCGTCCTCATCGGCTACGACCTGCGCTTCTGGCGCGAGCTGAGCGCCCTGTTCGGCAACCCCTACCTCTCCGACTTCCTGCACCGGCTGCGCGTGCAGAGCTGGGTGTGCACGGTGCAGCACCTGCGCCGCAGGGGTGCTCCGCAGGGTGCGCTGTGGTCCGGCCACACCGGCCTGGTGGACGCCCTGGCGCGCTGCGACACCGCCGCCGCCCACGCGATCATCGACGCCTACAACGCCCACTCCCTCGCGCTGATCGAGCGGCTCGCCGCCGGATGAGCGCCCGGCGCCCACCGGACGAGCGGCCCCGCGCGGGTCGTGTCCGGGCGCCGTTCGGGTAGGGAACCGGCACGAGGGGACGCACAGGGGAAGCCACCCTCGTACCGCACCGATTACCCTTCCCTGACCACCGTGCCGTGTGAGGAGTCCTCTTTTGGCCTGTGACCTGTGGCTCGTACCGCTCGTCGACGTCCTGTGCCACACCCCGGACAACCCCTTCGCCGAGGAACTCGCGGAATACAACAGGGTGCTGGCCGAGACCGGGCTGCCGCCGGTCCCGGTCCACCCGTACATGCCGGGGCTGTCGGGCGAGGTCGCCCCGGTCGCCGGCTTCGACTACGACGCGCTGCACTTCCTGCGCCGCGCCTACCTGCTCCAGGTGTGCGGCCTTCCGGTGACGCCGGTCGACGAACTCGGCGGCGACTACCAGCAGTTGCTGGAGATGTTCGAGGCGACGGCCCAGCAGTCGCACCTCGTCTGGCACTACGACCACGCGGGCGCGTACGTCCCCGTGGACTTCCCGCACCCGCTTTCCAGCGACGAACTCCTCGCGGGCGGTGGACCGCTGGGCTCCTCCCACATGCTCCTGCGGGAACTGGAGCACGTCGCCCCGGCGATCGGCATCGACCCGGCCAACCCCCCGGCGGCCCCGCGGTCGCCGCTCGCCCCCACGGAGCTGGAGGAACCCGCCGTACCCGGCCCGTACGACCCGAGCCCCTTCGCCCGCGAGCGGCACGTGTGGCTGGGGCTGCACGCGGCGGCGACGCGGAGCCTGGCCCAGGGGTCGATGATCGTGTTCAGCTGAGCGCCGGCGGGGTGCTCACCGACTCCGGTGGACGGCGCAGTGATGGCGCACGCCACCCCGTGCTTTCACCCATGTGGGGGATTACGCGCTTCCGCCGGAAGCGGGCATCCTCACAGAAGCAATTCATGTGATCATCCACATAATGACGGGCAGTCAGGCGGTACGAGGGAACGCCGGAAAGGCGGGAACGGTCATGGCACTCCTGGACCTCCAGACAATGAAGATCAGCTGGGACCGGCACGGCACGGAACAGGCCAGCGATCTCAGCATCGCACTCTGCGACCGGCCCATCAGCACCCTGAGCGTCGTCCTCTGCTAGGGAACACCGGCCCCTACCCGTGCTTTCGAGCAGGGCTTCGCGAGCGGGCCGCCCGACCACCCCGGCGACCGGGGCGGTCGTCACGGTGAAACCCTCCGCCGGCCGCCGCGCGGCGGCCGGCGGAACCCGGTCCGGGATCGCCGGGACACCATCGATTCGCCAAGCGCCCGAAGCGCCGCGGGTTCCGCGGAAGACCGGTCCCGAGCACGTCATGCCCGACGGGACGCTCGTCGAGTGCGACCGGTTCGACGACGGCCGGGCCGGTTCCCGAAGGCATCGCCGCCACGGCGTGAGCACGCGGGGCGCGGCCGATCCCGCGGGAGAGCCGCTGGGGATCCCCCTGCGCCGCCCGGCCGCGCTCCCGACCTGACCGCGGTCCGCGCCGATCGCGGGGACCGGGGCATCGGACACCTCCCGTCCCGCGCGGCGGGCCCCGCCCCGTTCGCCCCGCTCACCACACGCAGACGGTGACCAACGATCAGGAGCCCGGCGCCCCGCCCCCATTGCGCTCGAGATCGTCGGCGCGCGCGAGGGCGCCGACGATCAGACGGACCATTTCGCGCCATCTCCTAAACCCTCGCCTTCTGCTCATGGTCGATCGTCACCGCGATCGTCTACGGTCGGATTCGCTTAGGCGATGATCGGCGGGGTGACACCGTGGTGCCGTTTCACGGGGGAGGGCGACGGGGGTGGATAGGGTCTGAAGATGAATCAATCCGTTGATCGCACCAAGTCTCTTGAAGAGCTGGACGGAGAACGCTGGGGAGACCCACCTGCAGACGCGACGTCACTGGTAAGGACCGTCTACGAATGGCGCCGACGCCCCATCGGAACTTTGGAACCTCATGAGCTGGCGCGTTTGATCGGCCAGGACGTCGGCTTGCCGTGGCTTCTCCCCCTTGGAATGGAACTCCTTCGGGAAGAGGCGGAAAAAGTGGCTGCCGGCGGATTTTTCGACGGTGATTTGTTGTATGCAATGGTCACCAGGAAGCCGGAGGTATGGATGGAGAATCTCGAAATCGCCCATGAGCTCAAAAAGACGGTATCTAAACTGCCCGAGATGTCGCGCTACGTCAAACAAGAGGTAGACGCGTTCCTTGCATCACTTCCTGAGAATGCTTGAGGAGCTGACGCCCTTCGTTCCGCGGCCTGCGGGCAGCGGTGGTCGAGGTTCGTGACGCGGCAGAACCCCTGGTAATCCCGTATCAAGCCATACTCGACGTCCCGCGTAAGGTTTTTGAGTAATTTCCCGGATCATTGAGGTTCCCCAGCTGTACGGAGTGATTGCACCCTCACCTGGGACCACCAGGGCCTGCGCCCCCTGACCCAGACCGAACGCAAGACGCCGGCCGACGCGCCCCAGGAAGAGATCGACTCCCGCTTCTACGCCATCGTCACCGACCTCATCGGCACCCCCACCGAACTCGTCGACGAACACGGCGACATCGCCTGGCACACCCGCACCACCCTCTGGGGCACCACGGTCTGGAACCGCACCGCCACCGCCTACACCCCCCTGCGCTTCCCCGGCCAGTACTACGACCCCGAAACCGGCCTCCACTACAACTACTTCCGCCACTACGACCCGGACACAGGCCGGTACGCGAGCCCGGACCCCCTCGGCCTCGCCCCTGCCCCCAACCCCGCCGCCTATGTTCACAACCCCTTGGTGTGGGCTGATCCCCTCGGTCTCAAACCCGGTACATGCCCTCGGACTGGCCGATCCATCAATCCGCGCGCCTATACCGCCCTGTTCGAAATGGAGCTTGACGTCGCTGACTACGGGCGTAGTCGAAGTGTGCACTTCAACAGAGCAAATGCGGCGCTAGACGCTGCGATTCAAGCCGACCCAGCGCCGGGAAGGTTCTTGGACCAGTTCTCTCCCGGCATTGCGCAGGCGGTGAGCGCAACGGGAGGTCGACGGACTCCTGCCGGTCACACATGGCGACATGAGCCATCATCCAACGCGGGCGGACGCACCGGCGTCATGCGCCTTGTACCGATTTACCAGCACACCCTGGGAAGTCCGTGGTGGGACGTTCTACATCCCGGTAACTCGGGCGGATACGCTGAGTGAGCCGTCCCTAATGGCGCACCGCCTAACAGCAGGAGGTAATGACTGTGTCTTACTTTATGAGCAACCTTATGGGCGAGTCGATCGATTCTCCTGACGAAGCACAGATCCGCCAGACTCTTACAGAGTTGGAAAAGGCGGATGGCGAGCACACGGATGTTTCACTCGGGCATGAATCCGGATGGACACTGAGCGTCTTTCGAGAAAAGAGGCTGCTGTGGGAAAATGTGGAGGACCCGGAAGTTTCCCCGCGAGAAGCGACTCTGGATTCGTGGGATGACGTCGTAGACCTTCTTTTGAAGCTCTCCCGCGGGGACATTGGGGCTGTCGACGCGTTCAGCTGGAACTTCTGAGGGCCAGCATCCGGCGCAAAGAGGTGCCGACAGCCACCGACACGCTCTCCGCCGGAACGATGGCATCGGCATCTCTGCCCCTGTCGGCAGGAACTCTGGAAACAGGCACGCCCGCAAGCCCGTGCGGGCCGGGGTGTGGGGCGCACGGGTTACCGGTGTCCGCTCGGCTCGCGCCGGGTGGGCGCGTACCGCTCAGTGCTCGCGGGTGGTGGCACCGCCCTTGCGGCATTGCGGTCGCTTCGCCTCCGGCACGATGAGCGCCGCGGTCTCGTCATCGAGTACGTAGCACGACTGGGCATGCAGCAGCTCTGCTTCGGCGGGGCAGGCACAGGGCCACGTCCGCACCAAAGCCTCCGTCACGGCGCAGCCGGAGGTCAGTCGCGGCTGTCGGCTGAAAGGTGATGGCGTTCACTGCGCCATGCTTGGCATAACCCACCCACGTCCCTTGTCCTTGCCGGTATCTGGGAACCAGCAGGTTACCCGACACGTCGAAGATAATTTAAGGGGCAGCCTCGACATGAGAGTGTTCTTGATGGCAACAAATCCGGAAAGTGAAAAATACTTGCGCGAAATTGCGGAAGAAATGAGCAACCTTTTCGGAATCACCTATCGCGAGGCGGTGGCGAGGGTTAACCGCGAATGGCGCGATCTATCTTTTGAAAGAAGCCTCGATCTGATCACTCACGAACTTCCCGAGCACTGGGCGTACCGGCTCTACTATGGCGAAGTCGCCTACTGGGATCCAAGCGCCGACCGGTCAAAATGGGTAGCACGCGAAGCTCCTCCCCATGATTCCCCGTATTGGACCGTTCACGACAGTTCAGAATGACGGAAACAGCAGGATTCACCTGCTTTGATGGCCAAGTACAGTGAGCCCCTTCCAATCCGAATGGCGCGGACTGCCGAGCGTCTTCCAAAGTGGCCGGCAACCGGTCTCACGCGCAGTGGACCACTGCCTCGGAGGCTCGCCCCGACTACGGCTGCCGCCTGCTCTGGTCCCTGACCATCCCTACGGAGGATTGGAAAAAGATCACAGTCTGCGAAGCAGAGATAAGCACCATCGGAGGACCGTGAACAACGCCAAACTAAAAGAGCTACTCCTACTTGCCGCGCAAGAAGGGGTAGCGCCTCGAGAGCTTATCTACCTGGCAGGCGAAGAGGGTGTCATCGAGGAAGGGAGAGTCTCCCGAAACAACCTGATGAACATATATGCCAGACGGCTCAAGAGGGCGGCCGGGGACCCACAATTACACGAATCGACTCTCGAATTAGTCGAATTCCTGAGGAACTTCCCATCAGAAGAATTGAACATGATATCCATACGGCCGACCGCTGGCGGGTTTCACTTGTTTATCGCCGATTTGGAGTCGACCAAAATCTTTTTCTGGATGAGGATGTTTTCCAGTCCGCCCCAACCTCCACGAGCATACAACAAACAGGGGAATTAGGCCTTTCGATGTCTTTTAGGCTGCAGGATTACGCTGATCGACACGGTGGCGGCGTATGCGACCTAGATGTCATCACAGTTGACACCAGGGCAACGTAAGTAAGTCCTGATGGCGGCCATCGCTTCGGACGGAGGGAAGATGGCGCAACAGAAAATCCGCGAAGAATTAATCGAAATGGTGCAGAAGCTAATCGATGCGACACTCCCGGAAGAAGATTTGATAGTCTTCTCGAGGAGGTGGAAAAGAATGTCCCTCATCGTCGCGCAAGAACTTGATTTACCGTACCAATCCTCAGTTGACCGCAGAAGAGGTCGCGGACAAGGCACTGTCCTACCGGCCGGTTGAACTTTGATTTGGGACCATGTTTGGGATCTGTCGCGTCGCCGTCCGGATTTAGCCGTTGAGCTTGTTGTGGGCAGTACCGGAAGTGAGTATCCGCAGCGACGGATCGTGGGTGAGATCTTCTATGCGGTGCGGACCGGCTGCGCTCGGAGTCAACTTCCGAAGGACCTCGCGCCGTGGCCCACGGTGTATTGGTACGTCACCCGGTGGCACGATGCCGGAACCGTCGAGCGAATCATGGAACTCTCCGTCGCAGAGTCTGTGCGGCCGAGGGCCGCAGTTCTGAACCGTCCACCCGGTTGACCGACTCGCGATCCGCCCGCACCGCGGACACCGTCCCGGCGGTCATACGGGGCCTCGATGCAGGCGAGAAGTTCAAAGGCCGCAAACGGTTCCTTGTCACCGACACCCTCAGCTTGCTCCTGGCGGTCCACGTCGTAGCGGCCGGCGTCCAAGATTGCGACGGTGCCAAGCACCCACTGCGCAGCGCCGCCGCCTTGCACTCCCTGCGCTTCCCCGGCCGTTCCTACGCCCCGGGAACCGGACTTCACTGCAACCGCGTCCGCCGCTGAGGGCTGTCCGTGAGCGCCCATGAGGTACAGCCGATTCCGTTCGGAGCGGGCGGGTGCCGAGCGGCGAAATCAGGTCGACGTGGAGCGGTGCGGTACTCGATCATGCGTTCATGCCCCTGACAGAGACCCTTGCCCGAGTCGACGCGGATCTGGCCGCCGGCCGGGTTCCCGTCGCGCGCCAGCGTCTGCGCGGTCTCGTCTCGTCCTTCCCGCACGACCTGACGATCCGCCGGCGTCTGGCCGAGGTGTACCGGCTCTACGGCGACGCCGCCGAGGCGGGACGCTGGATGTACCTCGAAGAGGACCGTGATGCCGGCGAGACCGCCGCCTTCGAAGCACGGTACAAGTCTCCCGGGTGGCGGATGAAGGCCCTCGCCTGGCGCGGTCCCGAGACGGTGGCCGCCACCGCCTTCGCGGAGAAGCAGCTGATCGCGGTGCGGACCGCCTGCGCCGAGGAGCTGGGGCACCCCGTCGACTGGGACGACCCCGACTCCTACCGGGACGGCCTGGAGGAGGAGTACGAGGAGCCCTCCGAGCCGTGGACGTTCGGCAGTGTGCTGGCGGGTGCCGGCTGCCTGGTGGCGGCCCTTGCGTTCCTTGCGATCTGGGTGAACGGAGTCGTCGCCCTCTTCGACTGAGCCTTCTGCGACCTCGGTTCGAGCAGTTCAGGTGCGGGGTGAGGGCGGCTTGGACAAGGCTCACCAGGAGCGGGCACGCCCGGAAGTCCGTGCGCCGGGGTGCGGGGCGCACGGGCTTCCGGTGTCCGCTCGGCTCGCGCCGGGTGGGCGCGTGCCGCTCAGTGCCCGCGGGTGGCGGTACCGCCCTTGCGGCATTCCGGTCGCTTCGCCTCCGGTGCGATGAGGGCCGCGGTCTCGTCGTCGAGCGCGTAGCACAACTGGGCGTGCAGCAGCTCTGCTTCGGCGGGGGTCAGGCGCAGGGCCACGTCCGCGTCGAAGACCCCGTCACGGCGCAGCCAGAGGTCGATGGCGAGGGTGCCGTCGACCTCCCGGCGTACGGGCTTGCTCGGTACGCGGCTCACCTGGACCGGCGTGTTCGGCGTCGCGCCCATCAGGCCGCCACCTCCGCGGGAGTGCCGATGTGGTGGCCGTGGATCACCCAGGGCCCCACGTCGATCCCCTCGACCGCGAGGACGAGGGCGGCGCGGCGTTCCAGTTGCCGCTGCCGCCGCTCGTGAGCGAGCAGGTAGGGGCGTACGAGGGGGCCGGTGTCGTCGAGAGCGGCCGGCGTGTCCTTCCACCTCCGTGGGGGGAGGGCGGCGAGCAGGCCGGGCGGGGCGCTGCGGCGGATGAACAGGCGCAGGCCGGAGAGGGTGCGCGGGGAGAGGGGGGCGGGTGCCGGGTGGCCGGGACGTCGATGCCGGTGGTGGAGCCGGCGCCGTCCGGTGGCGGGAAACAGCAGGGCCAGGACCAGGGCAAAAGCCTGTTCGAGGGCATGCCGGATAGGCTTGAGCATGCTGACGCTCCTTCGCAGCGTTGGCCATGCCCCGGGGTGCTGGAGACACCGCCGGGGCACTTCGCTTCAGACGGTGATGAAACGACTACCGCCTGAGATCAGGCTAGCGCCAACACTGCTGCCTCATCAACGTTGATGCGAAATCCGCCCGCGCTCTCCGCGCCTCGTGACCGTCAGGGGAAACCGTGACCGTCAGAGCAGGTCGTCGAACTCCCCCGCCTTCGCCCCGGCGAGGAACGCGGCGAGCTTGGCGCGCGTGGTCCTGACGACCACGCCGGGGTCGTCGCTCTCCCTGACGAGCACCTGGTCGTCGACCACGGCTATCTCCAGGCAGTTGCCCGACTGCTCCGAGTACGACGACTTACGCCAACGCATGTCCATCCGGTCACGCCCTCACAGTTCTCGCAGCACCTTGTGAATGAAGTCGCGGGACGGCCCCGGTTCCAGGGACCGCTGCTCCATGCGGTCAAGTACAGCGCGGTAGTTGGTGAGGTGTGTCTCCGAGTCCAGGAACGTGACCCCGTTGGGCACGTCGATCTGAACGGTGTCGAGCTGCCGGACCGGACCGCTGGCGTACAGGGTCGAACTGCCCGCGCTCGGAAAGCCCCCGGCCGAGAACGGCACCACGCGGAGGGTCACCGCTTCCCGCTCCGAACGCTCCAGCAGGTGTTCCAACTGCCGGCGCACCACGGCCCGGTCGCCGAACAGCATCCGGAGGGCGGCTTCGTGCAGGAGGAAGGAACAGGCGGGCGGATCGGCCCGGTCGAGAAGGCACTGGCGGCGCATGCGGAAGTCGACCTGGAGGTCCAGGGCCTCGGAAGACAGCGGCGGCACGGCTTCCCGGAAGACCGCACGGGCGTAGTCCGCGTGCTGCAGGAGGCCCGGCAGGTGCGTGATCTGTACGTGGCGAAGTGCCACGGCGTGGTGCTCCAGCTCGGCCAGGTCCAGCATGTAGGAGGCGATGGAACCCTTGAACTCGTCCCACCAGTGGGAGCCGGACCGCTCCCGGGCCATGCTCGCGAGCGCGTCGACGTAAGCCTGGTCGGGGCACGCGTAGTTGGCCGCCCACACCCGGACCCGGTCCGCGCTCACGCCGAAACGGGCGGACTCGGTGTTGCTGATCGCCGTCTTGTCCACGCGGTGCAGCGCGGCGGCTTCCGCGAGGGAGAGCCCGACCTGCTCACGCATGCGCCGGAGCTCGGCTCCGAGTCGGCGCTGCCTGGCGGTGGGCGGCTTTCGGACGGGCACGGGGGTTCTCCTTGGCGCCGAGCCGCCCGGCTTTTTCCGTACCGGGCGGACGGGGGACGATCCCCTGCTTCATAACACGCGGTCGCCCCGGGTCATGTGGCCCGCGGGGAAAGGGACGGCCGGAGCACCTCGGTGCTCCGGCCGTCCCTCATGTTCCGCGCTCCCGGGAGGAACCCCGGAAGCGGCCTATAGGAACGAGTTGATCTGGATCGTCTCGTCCCGGCCCGGGCCCACGCCGATCGCGGAGATCGGGGCGCCGGACATCTCCTCCAGCGCCTTGACGTAGTTCTGGGCGTTCTTCGGCAGGTCGGAGAAGGACTTCGCCTTGGAGATGTCCTCCGACCAGCCCGGGAGGGTCTCGTAGACCGGCTTCGCGTGGTGGAAGTCGGTCTGCGAGTAGGGCAGCTCCTCGACGCGCTTGCCGTCGATCTCGTACGCCACGCAGACCGGGATCTCCTCCCAGCCGGTGAGGACGTCCAGCTTGGTGAGGAAGAAGTCGGTCAGGCCGTTCACGCGGGTGGCGTAGCGGGCGATCACGGCGTCGAACCAGCCGCAGCGGCGGTCGCGGCCGGTGGTCACGCCCCGCTCGCCGCCGATGCGGCGCAGCGCCTCGCCGTCCTCGTCGAACAGCTCCGTCGGGAACGGGCCGGCGCCGACGCGGGTCGTGTACGCCTTGAGGATGCCGATGACGCGGCTGATCCGGGTCGGGCCCACGCCCGCGCCGGTGCAGGCACCGCCCGCGGTCGGGTTGGACGAGGTGACGAACGGGTACGTGCCGTGGTCGATGTCGAGCAGGGTGCCCTGCCCGCCCTCGAACAGGACGACCTTGTCCTCGTCCAGCGCCTGGTTGATGACCAGGACGGTGTCGGCGACGTACGGCTTGATCTGCTCGGCGTAGCCCAGCAGCTCCTCGACCACCTGGCCCACGGCGATCGCGCGCCGGTTGTACAGCTTGGTCAGGAGCTGGTTCTTGACGTCGAGGGCCGCCTCGACCTTCTGGGTGAGGATCGACTCGTCGTACAGGTCCTGCACCCGGATGCCGACGCGGTTGATCTTGTCCGCGTAGGTCGGGCCGATGCCGCGGCCGGTGGTGCCGATCTTCCGCTTGCCGAGGAAGCGCTCCGTCACCTTGTCGATGGTGACGTTGTACGGCGTGATGATGTGAGCGTTACCGCTGATCAGGAGCTTGGACGTGTCGACGCCTCGCTCGTTGAGCCCGCTCAGCTCGGAGAGCAGGACCGACGGGTCGACGACGACGCCGTTGCCGATGACCGGCGTGCAGCCGGGGGACAGGATTCCGGAAGGGAGCAGGTGGAGGGCGTACTTCTGATCACCCACCACTACCGTGTGGCCGGCGTTGTTGCCGCCCTGGTAGCGAACGACATAGTCCACCGAGCCACCGAGCAGGTCGGTGGCCTTTCCCTTGCCTTCGTCACCCCACTGAGCACCGAGCAGCACAAGTGCGGGCACGCGCGTACACCCCTTCCGGGTGGGGCATGTCCTGGGTCAAGGGCGTACGCGGAGGGTTCCTGCCGCGTGCACCGCGACCGTCGTTGGCCGCTGACCGTCGGACCCGGATGCCCCGGAATAGACGAAGCCCCTGGCGCAATAGCGCAAGGGGCTCTTGCACAAAGATGCTACCCGAGGAAGCGAGGCATGGCCGAGGTGGCGACTTCCACGACGCCCGATCAGCTGCTGGTGGTCATCGACCCGGTCGCCCGGGAGACGGACGGCGAGTCCGTCCGGATCGCGAAGGACGTGCTCGGCGCGGGTGCGGCGCGGATGAAGCTGTGCCTGCCGGAGGGTCCGGAGGAGTTCGCGCGGGCGCTGCGGCGGCGGGGCTCGCGGCGGCCGGTGGTCGTCGGCGACGACCGGACGCTGCTGCGGGCGGTGGCGGTGCTGCACCGGCAGCGGGAGCTGGCGGCGTGCGCCCTGGCGGTGGTGCCGGTGGGGGCGGACCTCGGGCTCGTCCGCTCGCTGGGCGTGCCGACGGGGGCGGTGGCCGCGGCGCGGGCGGCGCTGTACGGGACCGAGCGGCGGCTGGACCTGCTCGTCGACGACAGCGACGGGGTGGTGCTGGGGGCGGTGGGCATCCCGCCGCTGGACGGGCCGGAGGCGGGGGACGCCTCGAGGGTGCCGGTGCGGCCCTGGGTGCGGACGTGCCGGTCGCTGGTGCGGACGCTGACGGCCGCGCGGCCCGCCCGGCCCGTCCCCCTCGCCGGTCCGGGGCCGTCCCGGCTGCGGGTGGAGGTCGACGGCAAGACGCTGGTCGACCTGGACCAGCCGGTGGCCGGAGTGTCGCTGACGGCGGGGGAGGCCGGGCTGGCCGAGGTGGTGGTGCGGCCGGTGTCCGTGGGTGCGGAGGCGTCGCCGCTGACGGCGGCGGGCCGGACGGTGACCGTGTCGGGGGCGCACTTCCGCTACCGGGCGGACGCGGTGGTGTCGGGGCCGGTGCGGACCCGGACGTGGGTGGCGCGGGAGGGGGCGTGGGGGCTGCTGCTGCCGGACTGAGCGCCGTGTGCCGTACGCCGTACGGGGCGCGCGCCGGGGCCGAGGCCGGGCGGGGCGGTCGTCCGCCGTCGGCCGTCCGGCGCCGGTCGCGCCCCGTCGGCGGTCAGTCCCCGCCGAAGAGCTTCTCGCGGTGGGTGCGCCAGCGGTCCATCATCGCCGCGACCTCGACCTGGAGGAACTCGAAGAAGGCGAGCGTCTCCGCCAGGCGGCGGCCCGCCGGACTGTCGGCGCCGAGGCCGGCGACCCCCTCGCGCAGGGCGTCCTCCCACCGCTTGAGGACGGCCTCGCGGTTGGTGAGGGCCTCGTACCACTGGTCGGCGTGGACCCGGTAGCGCTCCCGGCGCGAGCCGGGCTCCCGCTCCCGGGAGACCATGTGCACCTGCGCCAGGTAGCGCACCGCCCCGGAGACCGCGGCCGGCGAGACCTTCAACTGCTCGCCCAGGTCGGCGGAGGTGAGCGTGCCGGTGTCGGAGGCGAGCAGCGCCGCGAAGACGCGGGCGGGCATGCGCGGCAGACCGGCCTCGACGAGTTGCGCCGCGAAGTGCTCCACGAACCGCGAGACCGCCTCCGGGTCCCGCCCGCCGCCGCTCCGTCCCGCCGCCTTCGCGTCCGCCATGCCCCGATCGTCTCCCCTGCTCGGCCACCGCCCGCCAGTCTAGCCCTCGATTCAGAGAGTTTACTCTCTTCACAAATTTCTGAAAGAAGCGTACGTTCCGAAGCATGACGAAGGCCATCACCGTCTCCGGACTGCACAAGTCCTTCGGACGGACCCGCGCGCTCGACGGCCTGGACCTGGAGGTCGGCTCCGGCGAGGTCCACGGCTTCCTCGGCCCCAACGGCGCCGGCAAGTCCACCACCATCCGCGTCCTGCTCGGCCTGTCGCGCGCCGACTCCGGCACCGCGCGGGTACTGGACCGCGACCCGTGGAGGGACGCGGTCGAAGTGCACCGCCGGATCGCGTACGTACCCGGTGACGTGGCGCTGTGGCGCAACCTCTCCGGCGGCGAGGTCATCGACCTGTACGGCCGTCTGCGCGGCGGGCTCGACCGCGGGCGGCGCGCGGAACTGATCGACCGCTTCGAGCTCGACCCGACGAAGAAGTGCCGGACGTACTCCAAGGGCAACCGGCAGAAGGTCGCCCTGGTCGCCGCGTTCGCCTCGGACGCGGACCTGCTGATCCTGGACGAGCCGACCAGCGGCCTGGACCCGCTGATGGAGGGGGTCTTCCGGCGCTGCGTGGCCGAGGCGCGCGACCGCGGCCGGACGGTGCTGCTGTCCTCCCACATCCTCGCCGAGGTGGAGGAGCTGTGCGACCGGGTGAGCATCGTCCGCCAGGGGCGGACGGTCGAGACCGGCTCGCTCGCCGATCTGCGGCACCTGACCCGCACCAGCGTCACCGCCGACCTCGCGGGCCCGCCCGACGGGCTGGCACACCTGCCCGGCGTGCACGACCTCGACGTACGGGGGCGGCGGGTCCGCTGCCAGGTCGACGGCGACAAGCTCGACGCGGTGCTCAGGTCCCTGAGCGAGACGGGCGTGCGGTCGCTGACGTCGACACCGCCGACGCTGGAAGAGCTGTTCCTGCGGCACTACCAGGACCGGGGGGCGGCCCGATGACGGCCGGCACGGCCCCCGCGGTGCGCCCCGGCGGTTCCCGCCCCCTGGCCGGCACCGGCATCCTGCTGCGGTTCGCGCTGCGCCGCGACCGGGTGCTGATCCCGGTGTGGATCGCGGTGACCGCGGTCATGGTGCTCTCCATGCCGGGCACGCTGGAGAGCCTGTACGCCACCCCGGCCGAGCGCGCCGGTCTGCTCCGCCAGATGGAGACCAACTCCTCCCTGCGCGCGATGGTCGGCCCGGTCTTCGGCGACTCGATCGGCGCGCTGACGGCGTGGCGGGCCGGTGTGTACGCCGGTGTGCTCGCGTCCGTCATGGCGCTGCTGGTCGTCGTACGGCACACCCGGGACGAGGAGGAGAGCGGGCGGCAGGAACTGGTGGCGTCCGGGACGGTCGGCCGCCGGGCGCCGCTGACGGCGGCGCTGCTGGCGGCGGGCGCCGCGTGCGGCACGCTGGCGCTGCTGGTGACGGCCGGACTGGCCGGACGGGGCCTGGCGGGCGCGTCGGCCCTCGGTCTGGGCATCGCGGGCACCGGGATGGTCCTCGCCACGACGGCGGCGGTCGTCGCCCAGCTGACCGGGAGCGCGCGGGCGGCGCGGGGCCTGACGGCGGCGGTGCTGGGCGCGGCGTTCGTGCTGCGCGCGGCGGGCGACGCGGCCGGCGGCGGGGCGTCGTTCCTGACGTGGCTGTCGCCGCTGGGCTGGCTGGAGAACCTGCGGGCGTTCGCCCACGAGCGGTGGTGGGTGCTGCTGCTGTTCGCCGGGGCGGCGGTGGCGCAGGGCGCGGTGGCGTACGCGCTGGCCGGGCGGCGGGACGTCGGCACGGGCCTCCTGCCGGCCCGGCCGGGACCGGCCGACGGGCGGCTGGGCACGGCGGCCGCGCTGGCGTGGCGGCTGCAGCGGGGCGGCCTGCTCGGCTGGGGCGCCGGGTTCCTCCTCGCCGGAGTCGTCTTCGGCTCGATGGCCGAGGGGGCTGCCGAACTGGCCGGGGACAACGAGCGGACCCGGGAGATCATCGCCCGGATGGGCGGGCGGGCCGGGCTGACGGACGCGTTCGTGTCGGCGATGGTGGGGATGTTCGGGCTGGTCGCGGCCCTGTACGTCGTGGCGTCGGTCCTGCGGCTGCACGGCGAGGAGGCGTCCGGGCGGGCGGAGCCGGTGCTGGCGGGGGCCGTGGGACGGCTGCGCTGGGCCGCCGGGCACCTGGCGGCCGCGTTCGGCGGGGCGGTGCTGATCCTGCTGCTCGCCGGGCTCGGCTTCGCCCTCGGTCACGGCCGGGACCCCGGGCCGCTCCTGGGGGCGTGCCTGGCTCAGGTCCCGGCGGTGTGGGTGGTCGGCGCGCTCGCCGTCCTGCTGTACGGGCTCGCCCCCCGGTCGGCGCCCGTGGCGTGGGGGGTGGCGGGCGCGGTGCTGCTGATCGGCTGGATCGGGCCCGCGCTGGACGTGCCGCGGGCGGTGCTGGACGTGTCGCCCTTCGGGCACCTGCCGAAGCTGCCGGGCGGGGAGGTCGCGTGGGGGCCGGTGCTGGTGCTGACCGGGCTGGCGGCGGCGCTGACGGCGGCGGGACTGGCCGGGCTGCGGCGCCGGGACGTGACGTCGTGACGCAACCGCCACCGGCGCGGGAGCGTCCTCCCGGTCGTGACGGGGGACACGACGGCCTGCGGCGGATGCCTGCTGTCGGCGGCCGGCGCCACGGCGGCGGCGCTGTGGTGGGGGAGCTCCGGCCGCACGCGGCGGCACCTCGGCGGCGGCTTCGAGGGCGAGGGCAGCGACTACGGCGTCCTGTGGACCGAACTCCCCCTCGTCATCGTCGCCGGTGCCGTCCTGCCCGCCCTCGCCTGGGGGCTGGTCGCGTACCTGCTGAGCCGCGGGCGGCGCTCAGAGCGACACCGGTAGCCCCGCCAGCCCCCGGATCACGAAGCCCGGCTTGCGCTCCGGCTCCCGCACCGGGGTCATCGCCGGGGCCTTCGCCAGCAGGGCCCGCATCGACGCCGCCAGCTCGATGCGGGCCAGCGGGGCGCCGACGCAGTAGTGGACGCCGGCGCCGAAGGAGATGTGGGGGTTGGCGCGGCGGGCCAGGTCCAGGCGGCCGGGGTCGGTGAAGACCGCCGGGTCGTGGTTGGCGGAGCCGAAGAGGAGGGCGAGCTCCGCGCCGCGCGGGATCACCGTGCCGTCGATCTCGATGTCGTCCAGCACCCAGCGTGCGAAGAGCTGGAGCGGGGTGTCGTAGCGCAGCAGCTCCTCGACGGCGGCCGGGACGAGGGTGGGGTCGGCGCGCAGGGCCGCCAGCTGCCCCGGGTCGCGGAACAGGGCCCACCAGCCGTTGACCGTGGCGTTCACGGTGGCCTCGTGGCCCGCGTTCAGCAGCAGGGCGCAGGTGGAGACCATCTCCTGCTCGGTGAGGCGGTCGTCCTCGTCGTGGGCGGCGATCAGGGCGGAGACCAGGTCGTCGCCGGGCGCCTCGCGGCGGGCGGCGATCAGCCCGCGCAGGTAGTCCGAGAACTCCACCGACGCGCTCACCGCCCTGCGCGCCGCCTCCGGCGGCGGGTTCGGCTCGTACATCCCGCAGATCGCCGCCGACCAGGGCCGCAGCAGGACCCGGTCGGACTCGGGGACGCCCAGCATCTCGGCGATCACCGCCACCGGCAGCGGCTCCGCCACGTCCGTCAGCAGGTCGCCGCCGCCCGCCGCGGCCAGGCCGGACACCAGCTCGTCGGCGAGCGTACGCACGTACGGCACGAGCCGCTCCACCGTGCGCGGGGTGAACGCCTTCGCCACCAGGCGCCGGACGCGGGTGTGGTCCGGCGGCTCCAGGTCGAGCAGCCCGTGGCCGTCGAGGGTGTGGAAGGGCTCGTGCTCCGGCGGGGGCGGGGTGCGGCCGAAGTCCTCGTGGCTGAAGCGGTGCAGGTACGCGCGGCCCAGGCGGCGGTCCCGCAGCAGCGCCGAGACGTCGGCGTGGTGCGGGACGAGCCACTGGCCCGTCGGCTCGTGGCGGATCACCCGGCCGCGCGCCCGCAGCTCGGCGTAGGCGGGGTACGGGTCGGCGACGAACGCGGGGTCCCACGGGTCGAAGGCTGCCATGGGCGGACGGTAGCCGGGCGGCCCCGGACCCGGCCAGGGGCCGGTCAGCCGGGCGTCACCAGCCGCGCCTCGTACGCGAAGACCGCCGCCTGCGTCCGGTCCCGCAGCCCCAGCTTGACCAGGATGCGGCTGACGTGGGTCTTGACGGTCGACTCGGCGACCACCAGGCGCCCGGCGATCTCCGCGTTGGACAGGCCCTGGGCGATGAGGACCAGCACCTCCGTCTCACGTTCGGTCAGGTCGCCGTAGGCCGCCTGGACGGGGCCCGGCAGGCGCGGGGTGTCGGCCAGCCGCGAGAACTCGGTGATCAGGCGTCGGGTGACCGACGGGGCGAGGAGGGCCTCGCCGGAGGCCACCACGCGGACCGCGTCGGCGAGCTGGCGGGCCGAGGCGTCCTTCAGGAGGAAGCCGGAGGCGCCCGCGCGCAGCGCCTGGTACACGTACTCGTCGAGGTCGAAGGTGGTCAGGACCAGGACCTTGGCCGCGCCGTCGGCGGCGGCGATCTCACGGGTCGCCTCGATGCCGTTCAGCTCGGGCATGCGGATGTCCATCAGGACGACGTCCGGGGCGAGCTCGCGGACCTTGGCCACCGCCTCGCGGCCGTTGACCGCCTCGCCGGCGACCTCGATGTCCGGCATCGCGTTCAGCAGGACCGAGAAGCCCTCGCGCACCATCACCTGGTCGTCCGCGATCAGCACGCGGACGGGGCGGGCGGTCACGCGGCACCGTCGCCCGCGGGGGCGACCGGCAGGAACACCGTCACCTCGTAGCCTCCGTCGTCCGTCGGGCCCGCCGTCATCTCGCCGTCCAGCATGGACACCCGCTCCCGCATGCCGGTGATGCCGTGCCCGGCCCCGGGCGAGGGCTTGACCAGGGACGGCCGCGGCGCGGGGCCGTTGACGACGCGCAGGCCCAGGCCGCCCAGGACGTACGAGACCTCCACGCGGGCGCCCGCGCCGGGCGCGTGCCGCAGGGTGTTGCTCAGGGCCTCCTGCACGATCCGGTAGGCCGACAGCTCCACGCCGGGCGGCAGGCCGCGCACCGCGCCGGTGACCACCTTGTCCGCGGTCAGGCCCGCGTCGCGGACGTTGGCGAGGAGGGTGTCCAGGTCGGCGAGGGTGGGCTGCGGGGCGTCGGGGGCCTGGTAGTCCTCGGCGCGGACCACGCCGAGGACGCGGCGCAGTTCGGTGAGGGCCGCGACCGCGTTCTCGCGGATGGTGGCGAAGGCCCGCTCCAGCTCCGGCGGCGGGTTCTCGACCCGGTAGGGGGCCGCCTCGGCCTGGATGGCGACCACCGACATGTGGTGGGCGACCACGTCGTGCAGCTCCCGGGCGATGGTGGTGCGCTCCTCCAGCAGGGTGCGGCGGGACCGCTCGTGCGCGGTGACCGTGCGTTCGGCGGTCACCTCCTGGCGGGCGGCGCGGCGGACGTGCCGGACGGTGACGAGCAGCAGGGCGAACGCGGAGAGGACCAGCATGGGGGCGGTGCTGGGGCCGTAGGCCGACCGGTCGAGGACGACCGTCACGGCGAGGGAGTAGGCGGCCGTCACGAGCCACATCCAGGCGGCCGTGCGCGGCCGGGTGCGCAGGGCCACGACGACCAGGACCGCGAAGTGGCAGACGAAGCTGCCCCAGCCACCCGCCGCATGGCCGCCGAGGAACGCCACGACCGGGGCGGACGCCATGGACAGCCAGAACGCGCCGACCGGGCGGACCAGCGTCGCCAGCACCGGTGCCGCGCACAGCAGCCCGCGCACCAGGGCGAACAGGTCCTGGAAGGTGTCACCGGCCGCCACCCCGGCCCAGAAGGCCACCAGGGCGGCCAGCCCCACCACCGCGTGCGGGGCGTACGCCGCGCCGGTCCGCAGCCGGCCGGGGAGCAGGCGGGCCGACGGCCCGTCGGCGGCCGCGGGGGGCAGCGGGCGGTAGGCGAAGGCGTCGTGGAACAGCTCCTCGCGCAGGCCCCGCAGGGCTTCGGCGGCGGCCCGGAGCTCGGGGCTGCGCGGCTGGTACCCGCCGAACTCGCCGCCCGGCGGCACCGGTTGCTTCTGCGTCATCGTCTCGGTCACGTCGGCAACGGTAGGCGGCCGCGGCGGCGCGGTCGTCAGCACCGAGGCGGGTTCCGCGGGGTCCGTCTCAAGTACTACCCGGTCCCCGGGGCGTCCGGTGCGCGGATCGCGAACCGTCGTCCGCGCCACCGCCGCGGAGCCCGTGTGCGGCGTGGCTCCGGGACGCGGCGGGTACGGCCGGACCGCCTGTGCGATGACCCGGCGGGCGGCCCCACGGGGAGCGGGGACCGGGCGGCCGTCCCGAGGCGGGGGACCGGGCGGGCGGCTCCCTCACCACGCCAGCTGGGCGATCTCCTCCGCCACCACCGCGCACGCGTCCGCCGCCGGGTCGATGAGCGGGAAGTGGCCGACGTCCTCCAGGAGCGTCACGCCCACCACCTCGCCCGCCCCGGCCGCCGCCTCCGCGTACGCCTCGGCGACCGCCTGCGGCACGTCGACGTCCGTACGGCCCTGGACCAGGGTCGTCGCGATGCCGGTGGGCAGCAGCAGCGCCGGGTCGGCGTACGGCCGGCGCCGGGCGAACTCCTCCCCGTCGCCGAGGAGTTCGCGCACCGCCCCGCCGCACACCCCCAGCTCGTCGGCGACCGCGAGATCGGCGATCGGGGCGAGGGCGACCACTCCCCGCAGGGGCGGCGGCCCGTCGGTGCGCCAGGGGGCGTCGGCGGGCAGGACGTGCCGGGCCACCGCCCACAGGGCGAGGTGGCCGCCCGCCGAGTGGCCGGTGAGCACGACGCGGCGCGCGTCGGCCTGCGGCAGGCACCGGCGGACGAGTCCGGGCAGCGCGTCGAGCGCGGCGGCCACGTCGTCGAAGGTGTCGGGCCAGCGCCCCGCGACCCGGCCGTCCCCGCCCGCGTCCGCCGCTCCCCGCCGGTACTCCACGTTCGCCACGGCGAAGCCCCGGCGGGCCAGGAAGGCGGCGAGCGGGCTGACGTGGCGGCGGTCGTACGGTGCCCGCCAGGCGCCGCCGTGCAGGATCGCCACCACGGGGGCCGGGCCGCCGGGGCCCGCCGTGGAGCGCGGGGCGTAGAAGTCGATCACCTGGTCGGGGTGGTCGCCGTAGGCGGCGGTGGCGTCGGGGGCGGCCGCCGGGTGCGAGAAGGCCGATTCCTCCTCCGCGGCGGCGCGGGCCGACGGCGTGCCGGCGGCGGGGGTGGCGGCGTTCTCCGGTGCTGCGGCGTCCGGCATGCTTCAACCTCTCGGGGACGAAACGGCGTTGGCGGACCAGGAGGGTGAGGATTCGGCCGTTGGCGGGACGGTATCAGGCCGGTGACGTGCGCGGACACGGGGTTGTCACGCAGGGTGAGGGTTGAGCGGTTCCCCCGTTTCACCACGCCGACGGGGTACTCGCGATGGTGCCCGCGAGAGTGCCCCGACCCGCGTGGAGGAGGCCGAGATGCCCGCCGAACCCGGCACCGTACGTCCCGGAGGGCGCACCGCCCGTGTCCGTGCCGCCGTGCTGCGCGCGGCCGGGGACGCGCTGGCCGAGCAGGGCTTCGACCGGCTCGACCTGGCCGACGTCGCGCGGCGCGCCGAGGTGGGCAAGACGACCGTGTACCGGCGCTGGGGCTCGGTGCCCGCCCTGGTGGCCGACCTCCTCGCCGACATGGCCGAGCAGCCGCTGTCCCGCACCGGGACCGGCTCCGTGCTCGGCGACCTGAGGGCCGGCGCGGACCTGGTCCGGCGGACCCTCGCCGACCCCCGTCAGGGCGCCCTGTCCCGCGCGGTCGTCGCCGCCGCCGCGTGCGACGACCGGACGGCACGGGCGCTGCGGCGGTTCCACGAGGCGCGGGTCGCCGAGTGGGCGCCCTGCGTCGAGGGGGGCGTGGCCCGCGGGGAGCTGCCCGCGGGCACGGACGCGGCGGCGGTGGTCCGCGCGGTGTCCGCCCCGCTGTACTACACCCTGCTGACCACCGGCGAGGCCCCGGACCCGGCCGCCGCGGACCGCGCGGCCCGCGCCGCGTTCGCCGCCGCGGCGGCCGGGGCGTACACCAGCGGGGACGCCCCGCCACCGGACCCTTCCGGCTCCCCTCCCCGGTGAACCCGGGCGACCTCGGCGGCGCCGGCGGACCCGGGCGGGCCCAGCGGGCCCAGGCCGCCCCGGCAAGCCCAGGCGGCCCGGCGGGCCCGGCGGGCCCCGGCGCCGGGGAGCGGCGGCCCTACTCGAGCACCTCCCCCAGCACCCGCGCCGCCCGCTCCACGTCCGCGAAACCGAGGTACAGCGGCGTGAAACCGAAGCGCAGCACGTCCGGGGCGCGGAAGTCGCCGACCACGCCCCGCGCGATCAGCCGCTTCATGACCTCGCCGGCGCCGGTGGCCCCTCCCGCTCCAGCGGAGCCGGAAGCGGGGGGGCAGCGCAGCGCGACCTGGCTGCCGCGCTCGGCGTGCGCCACCGGTGTCAGGGACTCCACGCGCCCGTCCGGCACGTACCGCGCCACGCAGCGCAGGAAGAAGTCCGTCAGCGCCAGCGACTTGGCCCGCACCGCCTCGATCGACACCCCGTCCCACACCTCCAGCGCCGCCTCCAGGGCGAGCATGGAGAGGATGTCCGGCGTGCCGACGCGCCCGCGCGCCGCACCGGCGGCCGGGGCGTACTCGGACGTCATCCCGAACGGCTCGGCGTGCGAGTTCCAGCCGGGCAGCGGCGAGTCGAAGCGCGGCTGGAGCTCGCGGCGCACGTACAGGTAGGCGGGCGAACCGGGGCCGCCGTTGAGGTACTTGTAGGTGCAGCCGACGGCCAGGTCCACGCCGTGCTCGTCCAGGCCGACCGGCAGCGCGCCCGCGCTGTGGCACAGGTCCCACACCGCGTACGCCCCCGCCGCGTGCACGGCGGCCGTGAGCCCGGGCAGGTCGTGCAGCCGGCCGGTGCGGTAGTCGACGTGGTTGAGCAGCACGGCGGCGGTGCGCTCGCCGAGCGCCGCCGGGACCTCGGCCGGCGCCACCGGCCGCAGCGTGCAGCCCGTCATCCGGGCCGCGGACCCGGCGATGTACCCGTCCGTGGGGAAGGTGGACGCGTCGACGAGGATCTCGTCCCGCCCCTGACCGGCCATCCGCACCGCCGCGACGACCGCCTTGAACACGTTGACGCTGGTGGAGTCGCCCACCACGACCTGCCCGGGCGCCGCCCCGAGGAGCGGGGCGATCCGGTCGCCGATCCGCTCGGGCGCGGTCCACCAGCCGCTCTCCTCCCAGGACCGGATCCGCAGCTCGCCCCACTGCCGCCGGACGACGTCCTCGACGCGTCCGGGGACGTGCGCGGGCAGCGCGCCCAGCGAGTTGCCGTCCAGGTAGACGCCCGCGCCGTCGGCCGCGTGACCGGAACCGGGGGCGGTGTCCAGGACGAACCGGCCGCGCAGCGCGCCCAGCTCGTCGGCGGCGTCCAGCTCCCGCGCCTCACTCATCAGTTCAGACATACGATCGCGCCGTCCACAGCTCGGAGAACACGTTCTTGCGGGCACGCTTCTCCAGCCAGGCCACCCCGGCCGAGCCGCCCGTGCCGGTCTTGGCGCCCATCGCGCGGCGGGTGGCGACCAGGTGGTCGTTGCGCCAGCGCCACACCAGCTCGGCGACGTCCGTCAGCGCCTCGCCGAGCCGGGCCAGCTCGCCGTTCTGGTCGCCCGCGTACACGGCCGTCCAGGCCGCCTCCACCTCGGGCGACGCCTCGTAGGGCCGGGTGACGTCACGGCCGAGCACGGCGTCGGGGATGTCGTACCCGCGCCGCGCCAGCAGCCGCACGACCTCGTCGTACAGGCTCGGCTCGTGCAGCGCCTTCTCCAGCTCGGCGTGGACGCGCGGCGCGGCGCGGTGCGGGACCAGCATGGACGCGGACTTCTCGCCGAGCAGGAACTCCAGGCGGCGGTACATCGCGGACTGGAAGCCGGAGCCCTCCCCGAGGGCGCCCCGGTAGGAGTTGAACTGGGCCGGCGTGAGCTGGCCGAGCGGCTTCCAGGAGGCGTTCAGCGCCTCCAGTTCCCGCACCGAACGCTTCAGCGCGTCGGTCGCCGTCCGCACGTCGTCCGCCCTGAGCGCGCGTGCGGCCGTCTCCCACTCGTGGACGACGACGGTGAACCACAGCTCCATGACCTGGGTCGTGACCAGGAAGACCATCTCCCCGGGATCGTCGGAGAGGGGGTGCTGGAGGTGGGTGAGCACGTCCGCCTTGACGTAGTCCTCGTACGGCGTCGTGCCTTCGAAATCGAGATGCGGGGTCTCGGGCTCGTGGGCCTCAGGGTTCTTCGGGTCCTGAGGGACGTCGTGAGCCTGTTGGGACATCGCTGTCTCCTGCTGTGCACTCCGGGTAGCGGTCCGCCCCTGCCGTTACCGGCACGGGGGCCCCGGTCCCCACCAGGCATCCTCCGCAATCATCCCGGGAGACCGCAAGGCCCGCCCGTCCACGGGCGGGCCCACGGCGCGCCGGCACCGTCCGGCGCGGGCCGGAGGCGGGCCGGGCGCAGGTCAGCCGAGGACCTCGGCCGCCGTCTGCGACGAGTCCCGCAGGAACTGGGAGCAGCGCTCGTACTCCTCCTCCTCGCCGATCTCCCGCGCGGCGCGGGCGAGGGCGTGCAGGGCGCGCAGGAAGCCGCGGTTCGGCTCGTGCTCCCAGGGCACCGGGCCGTGCCCCTTCCAGCCGCTCCGGCGCAGCGCGTCCAGGCCCCGGTGGTAGCCGGTGCGGGCGTAGGCGTACGACTCCACGACGCTGCCCCGCTCGAAGGCGTCGTCGGCCAGCCGGGCCCACGCGAGGGAGGAGGCGGGGTGCTTGGCGGCGACGTCGGCGGGTGCCGTGCCCTTCGCCAGCAGCTCGCGCGGCTCGGGGTCGTCGGGGAGGTGGGTCGGGGGCGGTCCCCCGAGGAGGTTCTCGTGAATGGCCATGGGGACCAGTATCCCCACCACGCGAAGCGCCCGGCCGTCCCACCCACGGGACGGCCGGGCGCCGCGACGCGTACGGCGGAAGCCGTTACTTGATCTTCGTGCCGGCCGAGCGCAGGCTCTGGCAGGCCTCGACGACGCGCTGGGCCATGCCGGCCTCGGCGAGCTTGCCCCAGGTGCGCGGGTCGTAGGTCTTCTTCGCGCCGACCTCGCCGTCGACCTTCAGGACGCCGTCGTAGTTCTTGAACATGTGGTCGACGACCGGACGCGTGAAGGCGTACTGGGTGTCGGTGTCGATGTTCATCTTGACCACGCCGTTCTCCAGCGCGGTGCGGATCTCCTCCACCGTGGAGCCGGAGCCGCCGTGGAAGACGAAGTCGAACGGCTTGCTGTCGGCCGGGCGGCCGAACTTGGCGGCGACGCCGTCGTTGAGCTGCTTCAGCAGCTCGGGGCGGAGCACGACGTTGCCCGGCTTGTACACGCCGTGGACGTTGCCGAAGGAGGCGGCCAGCAGGTAGCGGCCCTGCTCGCCCAGGCCCAGGGCCTCGGCGGTGCGGATGGCGTCCTCGACGGTGGTGTACAGGGAGTCGTTGATCTCGTGGGAGACGCCGTCCTCCTCGCCGCCGGTCGGGGTGATCTCGACCTCAAGGATGATCTTGGCGGCGGCGGCGCGGGGCAGCAGCTCCCGCGCGATGGCCAGGTTGTCGGCGAGGGTCTCGGCGGAGCCGTCCCACATGTGCGACTGGAACAGCGGGTTGCGGCCGGCCTTGACGCGCTCCTCGGAGACCGCCAGCAGCGGGCGGACGTAGCCGTCCAGCTTGTCCTTGGGGCAGTGGTCCGTGTGCAGGGCGATGTTGACGTCGTACTTCTCGGCGACGATGTGCGCGAACTCGGCCAGGGCGACCGCGCCGGTCACCATGTCCTTGTTGTGCTGGCCGCCCAGGAACTCGGCACCGCCGGTGGAGATCTGGACGATGCCGTCGCTCTCCGCCTCCGCGAAACCGCGCAGCGCCGCGTGCAGGGTCTGGGAGGAGGTCACGTTGATGGCCGGGTAGGCGAACTTGCCTGCCTTCGCCCGGTCCAGCATCTCGTTGTAGACCTCGGGAGTTGCGATGGGCATTGTCCGCTCCTTGTATGTGCGGGTGGGCTGTGTCGTGCGTGCTTACGGCCCTGACCTAGACCTTGGGGCGACGTCATCGTCGGCCCCATCTTTCCAGACGAACCGGGATACTCCGAGTGGACCTCGGCGGGGACCTCAGTCCAGGCCCAGCTCGTCCTTGGAGTAGGCGTACAGGTAGGGGACGCCCGCGCCCTCCCGGATCTTCTCGGCGGCGCCGGTCGCCCGGTCGACGATCGTGGCGACGGCCACCACCTCGGCGCCGGCCTCGCGCACCGCCTCGACGGCGGTCAGCGGGGAGCCGCCGGTGGTGGAGGTGTCCTCGACGACCAGGACGCGGCGGCCGGCGATGTCGGGGCCCTCGACGCGGCGCTGGAGGCCGTGGGCCTTGGCGGCCTTGCGGACGACGAACGCGTCCAGCCTGCGCCCGCGGGCGGCGGCGGCGTGCAGCATCGCGGCGGCGACGGGGTCGGCGCCCATGGTGAGGCCGCCCACCGCGTCGAACTCCAGGTCCTCGGTCAGGTCCAGCAGCACCTGGCCGACCAGCGGGGCGGCCTCGCCGTCGAGGGTGATGCGGCGCAGGTCGACGTAGTAGTCGGCCTCCAGCCCCGAGGAGAGGGTCACCCTGCCGTGCACCACGGCCTTGTCCTTGATCTGCTGCAGCAGCGCGCCGCGTACGTCCGTCATACCGGTCAGCTTAGAGCCGCCGCCAGCTCCAGGTCGTCGTGGCCTCCAGGGGCTGGAGCGGCGTGACCAGGCGCGGTGCGGTGTTCAGCCCATTGGGCGGGCCGGTCTGCGGTTCCACGCACACGGCGGCCTCCTGCTCGTCGTAGACCACCACCCACTCCTCGGGGCTGGTCACCTTCAGCTCCAGCCGTCCGGGCCAGGTGAGGGTGACGTCGACGCCGCCGGGCATGCCGAAGCAGTCGTCCCAGGGGCCGGGCCTCGGGTCGACGCGCCGGCCGGTGGGCAGGTGGTCGTCGCCGCGCTCCTCCTGCCAGGCGGGCTCGAAACCGATCGCCACGCCCTCGCCGCCGTCGAGCGTGCGGTTGAACCAGGGGTGCCAGCCGATCTGCGCGGGGAACGACGACTCGTACGTCTCGACCGCCATCGTCAGCGTCAGGCCGTCCTCGGCGAGCGCGACCACCTGGGTGACGCGGCCGGGGTAGGGCCAGGGGTCGGTCAGGTCGCAGACGAGGACGGCCTCGTCCGCCGAGGCGCGGGCGGTGCGCCAGGCGGCGTCGCGGGCGGTGCCGTGGATGGCGTGCGGCGGGGAGTTCAGCGGCATCTGGTGGACGGCGGCCCCGTCGCGGAAGCGGCCCTCGCGGATCCGGCCGCACCAGGGGACCATCGGGAAGCAGCCGTAGCGGTCGCCCTGGCGGAGCAGTTCCGTGCCGCCGACGCGCAGTCCTCCGATCCGGCCGCCGTTGCCCGGCAGCACGGTCGCCTCCGCGTCGCCCGCGGTCAGCGTGATGGGTTCGTGGCTCACGCCACGACCCTACTGGGATGATCGGCGCCGCCTCATCCGGTGCGCCGCGCCCAGCGGCCTCTGCGCAGGGCGCGGCCCACCACGACCGCCGACGCCAGCACCAGCGCCGCCGCCGGGGCCGCCCAGCGCAGGGAGGGGGACCGCACGGTCGTCCGGGGGGCGGGCACGGGGGCGTACCGGCCGCGCGGCGGGGCGTGGTCCACCTCCTCGGCGCTGCGCCCGATCATCGTGCGGCGGGCGTGCGCGGCCTCGGCGGGCGGTCCGGCCGGGCCCGCGAGGTCCTCGGCGGCGTCCGAGGCGTCGACGCCCTCGTCGGCGGTGGTGGGGTCGAGGGACGACGAAGGGGCCGGAGGGGCCGGAGGTGCCTGGGGGATCCCGGTGTCGGGGGCGGGCGGGGTGTCCGGGGCCGCGTCGTCCGCGTCCGGGGCCGCGTCGAAGTCGCCGTCGGCCGCCGGTCCGGGGTCCTCGGTGGCCGGGGAGCCGACGGCCCCGGGGAGCTGCCGCGCGGCGTGGCCCAGGTTCTCCGCGAAACGGTTCAGCAGCCGGGTGACCGCCGAGGCGACCGCCTCCGCCGGCAGGTCCGTGACGCGTCCGTCCGCCGTGGCCGTCCCGGTGAAGGCGAGGGTGGAGCCGCCGTCGCCGTCCGTCACGCGCAGCGTCAGCGCGAGCCGGACCGTGCCGGTGCCGCGCGCCTCGGTGGCGTCGCCCTCGACGGCGTAGGTGCCCTCGTCCCGCCGGGTCAGGCGCACCGTGCCGCGGTAGGTGATGGTGTGGCCGCCGACGCGCACCCTCAGCCGTCCGGTGACGGACTCGGCGTCGGCGTCCTGCTGGAGGCCGGGAACCGCGCGGGCGACCCGCCCGGGGTCGGCCAGCACCTCCCCGAGACGCTCCGCCGGAACCGGAACGAACACCTCATGCTCCATGTCGACGGAGCCTACCCAGCCCGCGCCGGACGCACCCCCCGTCGGCGCGAAGTCGCCCGGCTGCGGGAGGCGGCCCCTCCCTTCCCGCGGGGACGCGGTCCGGGCGGGCGTTCAGTACCTCGGGTGCACCAGCGTCGACGGGGGCAGGCCCCGCAGGCGGGTGCGGGACGCGGCCCGGGCGCCCGCGGTCAGGGACTCCTGGGTGAGGGTGTGCGGGCGTGGGGCGCGGGGGTCCAGGCGCAGGGCGGGAGGCGTGCGGGCGGCCAGGACGTACCCCCGGTCGCGGGGGGTGCGGGAGGGGCCGGCCGCGTCCCCGGTGCCGCGGCCGGCCGTGCGGTAGGGCGCGGTGCGCAGGCCGGCGGCGCGCAGCGTCGCCTCGACCGTCCAGAACGCCCGGGGGCGGGAGGCGGCGGACCCGGCGTGCACCACGAGCCGCCCGCCGGGGGCCAGGGCGCGCCGGGCCAGGCCGTAGAACTCCTGGGAGTACAGCCTGGTGGCGGCCGTGGTGCCCGGGTCGGGCAGGTCCGAGATCACCACGTCGTAGGCGGCCGGCTCCGCGCGGCGCAGCCATTCGAAGACGTCCCCCGTGACCAGGCGCAGCCTCGGGTCCTCGTGGGCGCGCCCGTTCAGCGCCGACAGGGCGGGGTCCCGCCGCGCCAGCCGGGCGACCTCGGGATCGCGTTCGACGACGTCGACCCGGCGGACGTCCGGGTACCGCAGCACCTCGCGGGCGGCGAGGCCGTCGCCGCCCCCGAGGATCAGCACGCGCGCATGCGGGCCGGTCATCGCCGGGTGGACCAGTGCCTCGCGGTGGCGGCGGTCGTCCCGGCCGCCGGCCCGCAGCCGGCCGTCGAGGAACAGCTCCGGCGCGCGGCCGTCGACGGAGCCGGTGAGGACCACCTCCTGCACACCGGTCCGCAGGGCCACGCGGACGCCGGCGCCGTACACCGCGCGCCGGGCGGCCCGTTCGAAGTCGTCGGCGAGGACGGCGGTCAGGGCGAGCACGGCCAGCACGGCGGCGCCCGCGGCGGGCAGCAGCCGGCGAGCGCGGCGCGAGAGGTCCCGCCGGAACAGTCCGAGGACCAGGGCGGTGCCGACGACGGTGTTGACGGCACCGGTGAGCAGCGCGCCGGTGAGCTGGCCGAAGAACGGCAGCAGCAGGAAGGGGAAGGCCAGGCCCCCGGCCAGGGCGCCGACGTAGTCCGCCGCGCACAGGTCGGCCACCGCGCCGCCCGCGTCCTGGTGGCGGACGCGCTGGATCAGCTCCATCAGCAGCGGCACCTCGGCGCCGATCAGCAGGCCGATGACGAGCGAGAAGGCGATCAGGAGGCAGCGGGGGCCGTCGGCCTCCATGCCGCCCCGGTCGCCGGTCCAGGCGAAGGCGGCGTACAGGACCATGGCGCTGCTTCCGCCGACGAGGGCGAGCAGGGTCTCGACGGCGCCGAAGCCCGCCGCCGCGTACCGGCGCAGCCGCTTGGCCGCGAGCGAGCCGACGCCCATCGCGAAGACCATGACGGACAGGACGACGGACGTCTGGGTGACCGAGTCACCGGCCAAGTACCCCGAGATGGCGAGGAGTTCGAGTTCGTACACCAGGCCGCAGGCCGCGCAGACGAAGACGCCCGCGAGGACCAGGAGCCGTCCGGTGCCTTCCCGGACCGGCAGCGGCACGGAGGGCTCCGCCGTGCCGCCGGAGCCCTCCCGGTGCGGTGGGGGGCCGGGCGGGGCGGGCGCGTGCGGTTCGATCACGCTGTGACGTTACGTCACTGACCCGGCACGCTTCGTCACCCGGACGCGTGAAATCGGTGTTCGAAAGGGCGAAGCGGGTTTGAAACCCGGACCGGTGCGAAAGGGGGCGCGACTCACACCCCGGACGGGCTGAGCGGCTCCGTGCGCACCCGCACGCCCACCCGCGTCCGGGTCGTCACCAGCTGGCCGTCCTGCGGATAGGCGTGCCAGGTCCGCCAGCACACCTGCCCCTCGCGGCGCTGGGCCAGCAGCGCGGTGAAGGCGTGCGGGTTGCCGGGGAAGACACCGGCCAGGCCGTGCGGGTGGTCGGCGACCAGGGCCAGCAACTCCTGGGCGCGGCCCGCGAACGGCCCCGGCGGGAGCTTCTCCACGCGGGCCGCGAACTCGTACTCCCAGTCGCCCACCCGCTTGGCGACGCCCAGCGGCAGGGGCGTGCTGCTGCCCGGGATGCACGCCACCGTCTCCGAACAGCTGCCCCGCTCCTCCTCCAGGAGGACCTGGTGGGAGGCGCCGAGAAGCCTCAACTGCATTTTGGCGTTCCCCAGTTCGAGGTCGAGCACGGCCAGGGCGGGGAGCGGCTCACGCCCCAGGGCCCAGGCGAGGTCGGCCGCACGCGTGTCGGTGTAGGCGGTGTTCAGGGTCGTGAGCATGGATCGGCTCCGCAAGCGCACAAGGAGAGGACGGTGTGGGTCCTGCGACCCCCGTTCGCGCCGGGGATGCGGACCCGTCAGCCCGTCGGCCGGCCAAGAGGGTCCGCAGGGTGTCCGAGGGGCTGCGAGGTGACTGAGAGGGAATCACGAACCGGGGCACTGCCACAGCGTTTTTACCCAACTTCGTAGTACTTTCATCCCTCAGAGGGGCTTGAAGCGCAATTGTTCAACCCGGGCGTACGCCTGCGCGCTCCGTGTGCGCCGCGCGCCCGAACGCCCGCCGGTAGGGGTACCCGGCGGGCGTTCGGGCGCGGAGACACGGGACCGCGGGGTTCGCACCCGACGCGGTCCCGTGGTGGGGATGCGGTTCCCCCGCGGAGCTCGGCTGCCCCGTGTCAGCCGCCTCCACCGCATCCGCCGCCGCCCCCGCCGCCCCCGCCTCCGCAGGACGAACCGCCCCCGCAGGACGAGCCGCCGCCTCCGCAGGACGCGCCGCTCCCGCTGCAGGAGTGGCTCCCCGTCCCACCGCTTTCGGGCGACCTGGACGACCTCGACGACCTCGACGAGCCGGACGATTCCCAGCCGCCCGCGCCGACCCACCAGCTGGTGTCATCGCCCGGCCGGCGGCGCGCCGTGCTCCGGCTGCCGCCGCGGGCGGCCGCGGCCAACACGATCATCGCGAGGACGACCATCGCCAGGATGATGCCGATGACCATGGCGTCACCCTCCTTCCGATTCCCCCGGGCGTCTCCGGAAGTTCCCCCGAAACGGCCCCCGTTGAGTGCCACGCTCGTGGCGTGACCGGGAGATGCCCCCGCCCGGAGCGCCCCAAAGCGGAGTTGAGGAACTCCAGAGCTTCGGCGCAGGATGACCGGCATGACCTCCAGCGCACGCCCCCTCCTCAACCGCCGCCTCGCCGAGTTCGGGACGACGATCTTCGCCGAGATGTCCGCGCTGGCCGCGCGGACCGGCGCGATCAACCTGGGCCAGGGCTTCCCCGACACGGACGGCCCCGAGGAGGTCGGGCAGGCGGCGGTGCGGGCGCTGCGCGACGGGCGCGGCAACCAGTACCCGCCCGGCCCGGGCGTCCCCGAGCTGCGCGCGGCGGTCAGCGCCCACCAGCGGCACTGGTACGGGCTGGAGTACGACCCCGACACCGAGGTCCTGGTCACCGCGGGCGCCACGGAGGCGATCGCCGCGGCCCTGCTGGCGCTGGTGGAGCCCGGCGACGAGGTGGTCGCGCTGGAGCCGTACTACGACTCCTACGCGGCCTGCGTCGCGATGGCCGGCGGCACCCGCGTGCCGGTCACCCTGCGCCCGCGCGAGGGCGCCTTCCACCTCGACCTGGACGAACTGCGCGACGCCGTCACCGACCGCACCCGCCTGCTGCTGGTCAACACCCCGCACAACCCCACCGGCACCGTCCTGACCCGCGCGGAACTCGCGGCCATCGCCGAGCTGGCCGTGGAGCGGGACCTGCTGGTGGTGACGGACGAGGTGTACGAGCACCTGGTCTTCGACGGCGCCGAGCACGTGCCGCTGGCGTCCTTCCCCGGGATGCGCGAGCGGACGGTGACGATCGGCTCGGCCGGCAAGACGTTCTCGTTCACCGGCTGGAAGGTCGGCTGGATCACCGCCGCGCCCGCCCTGGTCACGGCGGTCCGCTCGGCCAAGCAGTACCTGACGTACGTGTCGTCGGGCCCCTTCCAGTACGCGGTCGCCGAGGCGCTCGCGCTGCCGGACTCCTACTTCACCGGCTTCCGGGACGACCTGCGGGCCAAGCGGGACCTCCTCGCGGCGGGCCTGGCGGAGGCGGGCTTCGCGGTGTACCGCCCCGCCGGCACCTACTTCGTCACCGCCGACATCCGCCCCCTCGGCTTCGACGACGGCTTCGCCTTCTGCCGCGCCCTGCCCGAACGCGCCGGCGTGGTCGCCGTCCCGAACGCGGTCTTCTACGACCACCGGGAGGAGGGCGCCCCCTTCGTGCGGTTCGCGTTCTGCAAGCGGACCGGGGTGCTGGAGGAGGCCGTGCGGCGGCTGACGGCGGCGGCGTCCTGAGCCCCGTCCGGCCGCCGGCCGGGCACCGCCGGGTCACGCTACCGGGCCCCTCCTGGTCGCGGCGCCCGGCCGCCGGCGGCATCGTGCGGGTGTGAGCCACGCCAGCACCCTCGCGCGCCCCGCCGCCGGCGAGCCCGGCGCCGACGGGCGGGTCCGGTCCCGGCCGTCCCCCGCGTGCACCGCGCTCGCGTTGTTCGCCGCCGCGCGGCTGGGCGGCGCCCTGGTGCTGGCCGCGGCCTCCCTGGCCGCCGGGAAGGAGCCGCTCACCCTGCTCGGACGGACCTGGGACTCCCGCTGGTACCTGGACATCGCCGCCCACGGCTACGGCCGCACCCTGCGCTTCGGGTCCGACGTCGTCCAGAGCGACCTGGCGTTCTTCCCGCTCTACCCGGCGCTGGTGCGCGCCGTGAGCACCGTCCTGCCCGTCGGCGGCATGACGGCCGGCCTGCTGGTGTCGTGGCTGGCGGCGGCCGTCGCCGCCTGCGGCCTGTACGCCCTGGGCTCCCGGCTGCACGGGCGGGCCGTCGGCACCGCCCTGGTCGTGGTGTGGGGGCTGCTGCCGCACTCGGTGGTGCTGTCGATGGCGTACACCGAGCCGGTGCTCACCGCCTGCGCCGCCTGGTCGCTGCACGCGGTGCTGACCGGCCGCTGGGTGTGGGCGGGCGCCCTGGCCTGCCTGGCCGGGCTCGCGCGGCCCAACGGCATCGCGGTCGCGGCGGCCGTCGTCGCGGCGGCGGCCGTGGAGCTGTGGCACCTGCGGCACGGCTCCGGCCGCGCCGCCCGCGGGCCGTGGGCGGGCGCCGCGCTCGCCCCGCTGGGCTGGACGGCGTACCTGCTGTGGGTCGGGCACCGCACGGGCGATCCGCTCGGCGGCTACTTCGCGGTGCAGCGCGGCTGGGGTTCGCGGTTCGACTTCGGCCGGGACGCGGTGGGCTCCGTACGGCACCTGGTGCTGCACGGCGACCGGCTCGACGTCGCCATGTCGCTGCTGGTCGTCGCCGCCGCCGTCCTGCTGTACGTCCTGCTGCTGCTGGACCGGGCCCCGCTGCCGCTGCTCGTCCACAGCGGGGTGCTGCTGCTGATCGCGCTCGGCGGGGCGGGCTTCTTCGCCTCCAAGCCGCGCTTCCTGCTGCCGGCGTTCCCGCTGCTGCTGCCGCCGGCGCGGGCACTGGTGCGCACGGCGAGAGCCCGGCCCTGGCACGCCACCGCGGTGGTGGGCGCCCTGGCCGGGCTCTCCTACGCGTACGGCGCGTACCTGCTGGTACTCACCGACACGCCGCTGTAGGGCCGGGGACCGGCGCGCTACTCGCCGCTCTCGCCGTCCTCGGGCTTCTCCGCGCCGTCGACCTCCTGCTCCAGGCCGAGCTGCTCCACCAGCCAGCGGTCGAACTCGATGGCCGCGCGCACCCAGCTGACCGTGGAGGAGACGAAGTGCTCCAGGCTCACGCCCATGCCGATCAGCGTCTGGGCCTCGCCGATCAGGCGGACCGTGCCGTCGTCGTGGGTGTGGGTGTACACCTTGGGCCACAGGGTGCGCCGGTTCCAGTCGTCGATCGACTCCAGCAGCTGCGGCTTCTCCTCGATCTTGTGGGGCCGGTCGTAGAACGTCCGCACCGAGAAGACCTGCTGGTCGCCCTCGCCGCGGAACATGAAGTACGTGCGGAACTGCTCCCACGGCGCCGCGAGGTCACCCTCCTCGTCGACGACGTACTTGAGCTCCATCTGCTCCAGGAGCTGCTTCACGAGGTCCTGGTCCGGGACGACGGGGCCCGCCGGTCCTTGGGGCTGCGGCTCGGGCTGACCCCCGAAGTTCGGAATCGAGGACGGGTCGATGCTCACCGTGATTTTCCCTTCGTACGGATCTCGCCATCCTCCCTCATCCGGGGAGGGGGGTGGCAAGCCCCGGCCGGACCCGCCGCCCGCCGACCGGCCGGATCCGGCCGGTCGGCGGGGGCCCGCCACCCTTCGGGGTGACGGGTACCCCGGATCTACAGCGTCTTCCCGGTGGCCGGGCCCACGATCAGCCCGTCCCCGGCGCGGTCGACGCGGACGGTGTCGCCGTCCTTGATCCCGCCGGAGAGGATCTCCCGGGCGAGGCGGTCGCCGATGGCGGTCTGCACCAGGCGGCGCAGCGGGCGGGCGCCGTACGCCGGGTCCAGGCCCTCCTCCGCCAGCCAGGCCAGGGCCCCGGGCGTGACGTCGAGGTCGAGGCGCCGCTCGGCGAGCCGCTTGGCCAGGCGCTCGATCTGGAGGCGGGCGATGCGCTCCAGCTCGGGCTTGGTCAGGGCGGTGAAGACCACCAGGTCGTCGAGGCGGTTGAGGAACTCCGGCTTGAAGGAGGCGCGGACCACCTCCAGCACCTGCTCCTTCTTCTCCACCTCGCTGGTGAGCGGGTCGACCAGGAACTGGCTGCCCAGGTTGGAGGTCAGCACCAGGATCGTGTTGCGGAAGTCGACCGTGCGGCCCTGGCCGTCGGTGAGCCGTCCGTCGTCCAGCACCTGGAGCAGGATGTCGAAGACCTCCGGGTGGGCCTTCTCCACCTCGTCCAGCAGGACCACGCTGTACGGGCGGCGGCGCACGGCCTCGGTGAGCTGGCCGCCCTCCTCGTAGCCGACGTAGCCGGGCGGGGCGCCGACCAGGCGGGCCACGCTGTGCTTCTCGCCGTACTCCGACATGTCGATGCGGACCATCGCCCGCTCGTCGTCGAAGAGGAAGTCGGCGAGGGCCTTGGCCAGCTCGGTCTTGCCGACACCGGTCGGGCCGAGGAAGAGGAAGGACCCGGTGGGCCGGTCGGGGTCGGCGATGCCGGCGCGGGAGCGGCGCACGGCGTCGGACACCGCCCGCACGGCCTCGGTCTGGCCGATGAGCCGCCGGCCGAGTTCGTCCTCCATCCGCAGCAGCTTCTGCGTCTCGCCCTCCAGCAGCCGCCCGGCGGGGATGCCGGTCCAGGAGGCGACGACGTCCGCGATGTCGTCGGGGCCGACCTCCTCCTTGACCATGGTGTCCTCGGCGACCTCCTCCTCGGCCTGCGAGGCGGCCTCCAGCTCCTTCTCCAGGGCCGGGATCTCGCCGTACAGCAGCTTGGAGGCGGTGTCGAAGTCGCCGTCGCGCTGGGCGCGTTCGGCCTGCCCGCGCAGGTCGTCCAGCTTCTCCTTCAGCTCGCCGACCCGGTTGAGGGACTGCTTCTCCTTCTCCCAGCGGGCGTTCAGGCCGCGCAGCTCCTCCTCCCGGTCGGCGAGGTCGCGGCGCAGCTTCTCCAGGCGCTCGCGCGAGGCCTCGTCGGTCTCCCGGCTCAGCGCCAGCTCCTCCATCTTCAGCCGGTCGACGGAGCGCTGGAGCTCGTCGATCTCGACGGGGGAGGAGTCGATCTCCATGCGCAGGCGCGAGGCCGCCTCGTCGACCAGGTCGATCGCCTTGTCCGGCAGGAAGCGGGAGGTGATGTACCGGTCGGACAGGGTGGCCGCCGCCACCAGCGCGCTGTCGGCGATCTGCACCTTGTGGTGGGCCTCGTAGCGGCCCTTGAGCCCGCGCAGGATCGCGATGGAGTCCTCGACGGACGGCTCGGCGACCAGCACCTGCTGGAAGCGCCGCTCCAGCGCCGGGTCCTTCTCGATCCGCTCCCGGTACTCGTCGAGCGTGGTGGCGCCCACCATGCGCAGCTCGCCGCGTGCCAGCATCGGCTTGAGCATGTTGCCGGCGTCCATGGCGGAGTCGCCGCCGGCGCCCGCGCCCACGACGGTGTGCAGCTCGTCGATGAAGGTGACGATCTGCCCGTCGGAGTCCCTGATCTCCGCCAGGACCGTCTTCAGCCGCTCCTCGAACTCGCCCCGGTACTTCGCGCCCGCGACCATCGCGCCCAGGTCGAGCGAGACCAGCCGCTTGTCCCGCAGCGACTCGGGCACGTCGCCCTTCACGATCCGCTGGGCCAGGCCCTCGACGACGGCGGTCTTGCCGACGCCCGGCTCGCCGATGAGGACGGGGTTGTTCTTGGTGCGGCGGGACAGCACCTGCACCACCCGCCGGATCTCCTGGTCCCGGCCGATGACCGGGTCCAGCCTGCCCTCGCGGGCGGCGGCGGTGAGGTCGGTGCCGAACTTCTCCAGGGCCTTGTACTGCCCCTCGGGATCGGGGGTGGTCACGCGCCGTCCTCCCCTGGCCTTGCGGAAGGCCTCCGTCAGCTTCTTCGCGTCGGCGCCCTGCCGCTCCAGCACCTCCCCGGCCGCGCCGCCCTTGGCGGCGATGCCGATGAGCAGGTGCTCGGTGGACAGGTACTCGTCACCGAGCTCCCTGGCGCGGGTCTGCGCGTCGGCGACGACCGCGAGCACCTCCCGGTTGGGCTGCGGCGGCGCCACCGTGGACCCGGTCACGCTGGGCAGCCCGGCGAGGATGCGCTCCGCGCCGGAGCGCACGGCCGCCAGGTCGGCCTCGACCGCGGCGAGCAGGTCGGTGATGTTCTCGTTGTCCTGCCCTTGGAGCAGAGCCAGGAGCAGGTGGGCGGGGGTGAAATCGGCGTGCCCCTCGGTCACGGCCCGGTTGCTGGCCGCGTTGATCGCGTCCCGGCTCCGGTTGGTCAGCTCGGCGTCCACGTTCGCGTTCTCCTCCTAGCGTCGGCCGGCGGCCACGTCTCCCAGTGCTGACTCAATCAACGTACACAAACTTGAGTCTAATCCACTCAAGGCTGATGCGGGAGGGCGGAGCGGGAGCGGAGCGGCTATGTTCCGGTCCATGGCCACCAGCTACTCGATCGACCCGGGCGCCCCGGACGAGCCGTACCTGCGCTTCTGGCGGGAGCGGCACCTGTGCACGCTGACCACGCCGCGCCCGGACGGCACCCCGCACGTCGTGCCCGTCGGCGTCACCTACGACCCCGCGGCCCGGCTGGCCCGGGTGATCGCGGACAAGTCGAGCGCGAAGGTGGGCAACGTCGCGGCGGCGGGGCCGGAGGGGGCGCGGGCCGCCGTGTGCCAGGTCGACGGGCGGCGGTGGGCGACGCTGGAGGGCCGGGCCCTCGTCCGTACGGAGCCGGAGCGGATCGCGGAGGCCGAGCGGCGCTACGCCGAGCGGTACGGGCGGGTGCCGTCGCCGAACCCGTCCCGCGTGGTGATCGAGATCACGCTGGACCGGGCGATGGGGCGGGGCTGACACCGGCGAATTCAAGTCGGCTCCGCGACCGCCGACCGTCGGGGGGAAACCCCGTGAAACGCCAGCGGCGTCACCGTGTTCAGGTCACGGTGACGCCGCTGCGGGGGGAAGCACCTGAGCGATCTTCTGCGACGGGGGAATCGCGTCAGGCACTGCGGGGGGTGGCCGAGATGGTCCTCACGTCGGGAGCCTCCGGCTGCACGAGCCGGTGGTCCCGCTGGTCCAGGTTCACAAAGATCATTCCGTACCGTACGGCGCACCGCACGGGCCGCGGCGCCCCCCGGGGCCGCCGCAGGCACCGGTACGCCCGCACGTCTCCGTCCTCGTCCCGCGTGACGACGACCGGCTCGCCGAAGACGGTCACCATCAGCGAGTCACCGCTGTGGGGGATGGCGGTGACGAGGTCGATGAAGTGCCAGCCGGAGCGGTAGGCGGTGGCCATCTCGCGCCGGAAGGAGCGGTCGTCAGGTGGAGTCGTCATCTCACGACCAGATGCTGTCGTCCGTACCGGGCTGCACGTCCTCGCCGGCGGGACCGGCGTAGACCACGGGCGCTGACCACACGCTGTCCGCCCGGACGTCGCTCTTCTCGGCGGCGAGGCCGCCCAGGGCCCCGAAGGCCACAACGGCGGAGAAGGCGGCGACAAACACCGAGCGAAGCATTCTCTTAGACATAGTCGGCTTCGTCCTCACTTGAAGGTCCCCTCGTTCCCCCGTCGGATAAGACGATGGCTCATTCAGGCACGTCATCGCCACACAATCGGTGCATCATGTTCCTGCACGTTCAGGACCCTGGGGGGTGGAGATTTGACAACAAATCCGACTAAAGAGTCACACCCCCATCCCATCACCGAACTGTGCGAGGCCGGCAGGCGTCTCTATTCGAACGCCCTGCGGGCGGGGCGCATCGCCCGCACCGAGCTGGGACCCGCCCCCTGCCTGATGGAGTTCGCCCTCCTGCACCCCGATCCCGACGACGCCGACTGGCTGCGGCCCGTGCCTCCCTCGGTGGCCCTGGCGCAGCGGCTCAGCCCGCTCGAACGCGAGATCTCCGAACGCAGGCGCACCTCGATCGAACTGGCCGAGGCCTTCGAGCCGTTCCTGTCCCTGAGTGCCCAGGGCACCGCGCCGACCCACTCGATCACTGTGCTGGAAGGACTCGACCGGATCAACACGGCCCTCGACCTGGCCACCGACCAGTGCCAGAACGAGATGCTCACCGTCCAGCCGAGCGCCCGCCACCCCGAGCACCGGGTCATCGAGGGCCTGGAGCGGGACAGGACCCTCATCGAGCGCGGGGTGCGGATCCGCACCCTCTACCAGCACACGGCCAGGTACAAGCCCGATCGCCTGGCCTACGTGGACCGGTTCGCCAGCGGCAAGGTCGAGTACCGGACCATCGACGAACTGGTGGAGCGGCTCGTCGTCTGCGACGAGACGGTCGCGTTCATCCCCATCCGGGAGGACCGGCAGGTCGCCCTGGAGATCCGGCATCCGGGCCTCGTCCGCTACCTGGTCAAGGTCTTCGAGTTCATGTGGTCCAGGGCCGTCCCCCTCAGCGCCGGCACGCCGTACGAAACCGCCCGCGACGGCATCACCGACATCCAGCACTCCATCGCGAAGCTCCTCGTGGAGGGCCACGTCGACGAGGCCATAGCCCGCCGGCTGGGCATGAACGTACGCACCTGCCGTGCCCACATAGCCAAACTGGCCCAGGCCCTCGGCAGCGGCAGCCGGGCCCAACTCGGCTACCTCATAGCCCAGTCCGGAATCCTGGAGCAGAGCCACCGGGTCGCGCCCACCGGCGCGGCGGACGGGGAACCCGCACGGGAAAGGCCCGTCGGGTGACACCGGCGGCGCACCCGGGCACCGCCCGCCGCGCACCCGCGCCCCCGGCCTCGCGGCCCTCGCCCCGCCGCGGCCGCGCCCGGCCCGTCCACCTCGTCACGCGGTCCGGGATTCCCGGCCGGGGAGACCGGGCGAGGCCACCGAGTGCGGCGGGCTGTCCAGGCCGGCCTGGGCGATCCGGACGCCCAGCTGGGTGCGGCTGGCCGCCCCCAGCGTCTCCGACAGGCGGGCGATGTGCGCCCGGCAGGTGCGGACGCTGATGCCGAGCCGCTCGGCGATGACGGCGTCCTGGTGCCCCTCCGCCAGCAGCGCCGCGATCGACCGCTCCCGGTGGGAGATGCCCTCGATGCCGGTATCGGGGAGCGGGGCGCTCAGCGGGACCGCAAGGCGCCACAGGCGCTCGAAGACGGTCGCCAGGTAGGCGACGAGAGCCGGATGGCGCAGTTCCAGCGCCATCGTGCGGTCGGCGTTGGCGGGGACGAAGGCCACCGTGCGGTCGAAGAGGATGAGGCGGTCGGTGACCTCGTCCAGGGTGCGCGCCTCCACCACGTCGCCCATCAGCTCCAGGTAGGTGAGCAGACCCTGGCCGTGCCGCGCCACGTGCGTGTACAGGTTCCGCATCCGCACCCCGCGCCCGCGCAGCGACAGTGCCCGGTCCAGCCCCTCCGCCAGTTCGTCCTCGCGCCGGATGCCGCCGGGCTGCACGGTGAGCACCTCCGTCGTGCACGCCTGGCTCGCCTCGTCCATCGCGCTCCGGATCCGGGCCAGGCCGTCCAGGACGCGGATCGCGGCGCCCTCCGCGGCGGCCGGGACCGGATGCGCCCGGCGGCCGAGGCTCGCGTACCGCTCGACGGCCGCCACCGCCGAGCCCACCCGGCGCTGGCCGGCGCTGACCTCGTCGTGCACCTCGCGCAGCAGGCGGGTCATGACCTCCTGCGGGGAGGTCGGCACGAGCCAGTCCATGTCGTCGGGGTCGGGGTGCAGCAGGGCGAGGTCCAGCAGGCAGGGCACCGGCTCCGCGTCCCGGCGCGGCACGCGGCCCCGCCGCACGGCCCGGGAGTAGACGCGGTCCCCGGCCTCGCACAGCCGGTCAGCACCGTGTGGATGCTCGTCCGTCCCGTGCCCGGCCATCGCCCGCCCACCCCCGGTTCCAGCCTGTTTCCGCAGCGCAACTATGCGCGGTCGGGAACGGGCGCGCAACACGCCTCCGTCGCCGCGGCACCGGGGCCGCCGCCGACCGGTCCGCGGCCCCGTGCGGCGGTGGAGCCGCCGAGGGGACGGCCGTACGCCGGGGCGAGCGCCTACCGCAGGCCGATCGCCGCGCAGGCGGCCGCGTACGCGTCCGTGCAGATCTCGGAGACCCGGTAGATGCCGTCCGCGACGACGGTGCTCTCGATGTTCGACTTCGTCAGGGAGACGACGGGCACGAGCTGCGCGGGAATGCCCTTGTGGGTGGGGCTGTCGACCTTGTCCTCGGTCAGCGCGTCGAACTGGATGTCCCGCCCCTGGACCCGGGCGACGGCCATCTCCGCGGCGGCCTCCGCCTCCTGCGGGTAGGGCTTGTAGACGCTCATGTACTGCTCGCCCGAGACGATCCGCCGCACCGCCTCCAGATCGGCGTCCTGGCCGGTGACCGGCGGCAGGTCGGTCACGCCCGCGGCCTTCAGCGCCTTGATGACGCCGCCCGCCATGCCGTCGTTGGCGGAGTAGACGGCGTCGATGTTGTCCCCGCCGATGGCGTTGATCGCCTCGGCCATGTTGGCCTCGGCCTCCTCCGGCTTCCAGCCCTCGGTGTCGTAGGACTTGGCGATCGTCACCTTGCCGTTCAGCTGGGAGAGGGCGCCCGCCTTGAACTGCTTGGCGTTGGGGTCGGTGGGCGAGCCGTTCATCATGACGATCCGGGCCGACCCGCCGGCCCTGTCGCCGAGGGCCTCCAGCACGGCCCGGCCCTGGGTCTCGCCGACCAGTTCGTTGTCGAAGGAGATGTAGGCGTCGATCGGGCCCTCGGCCAGCCGGTCGTAGGCGATGACCGGGATGCCGGCGGCCTTGGCCTTGCGCACGCCCTCCGCGACGGCGTGCGCGTCGACGGCGTCCAGCACGATCACGTCGACCCTGTCGTCGACCATCTTCTGCAGCTGCTCGGCCTGCTTGTCGGCGCTCGCCTCGGCGTTGGCGTACTCGACCTTGCCCTGGTGCCGGGTCAGGGAGGCGACCTTCTGCTTGAAGATGGGGTAGTCGAACTGCTCGTACCGCGTGTTCGCCGTCTCCGGGAGCAGCAGACCCACCGTGATGTCGTCGCCCTTGGTCGGGCTTGCCTCACCCCCGCTCTGCGCAGCGTCCAGCACACCGCAGGCGGCCAGCGAGAGAGTCATCGTGGACGCAGCCACGGATATGGCGATACGACGCATGCAGGAGCTCACTTCTGATGCCTTCCGGACACGGGTGCCGCTGTGCACCCCAGGTGACTGAAAAGACAACGCGGCGGCCCCACCCACCGTCAAGCGGAACCACTTAACGAGATGACAACACCACGCTCCGCATACGTTGTGAAGACGGAGCGGAACCGCCCCCCAACTCCCCCCACGTCCCTTCACCCACCTTCAACTTCCTTTACCGTCCACCCACTTCACGTCGGCCCGCACGGCGGCGCGCGCCGTGCGACCGCACCCTGCTCCCGTGAGTCCTGGCCGAGCGGGCGGCGCCGCACCCCTTCGGCACCGTCCGAAGGACCGAATGAACTCGGCCAGGCGCACGTCCGCGCTCGCCGCCGTCGCGGCCCCGGCGGCCACCGGCTGCGCCTTCCCTTCCACCGGCGGCGGTTCCCCGCGGACACCGCCTCTTCCGGCACTCCGCCGAGGACCGGCGCGGCATGCCGTCACGAGGTCCGCGCGCCCGGAGGGGCCGGTGACGGGTCGGCGGGCAACGGGGGGACCGGGTGGGAACACGCCCGCACCACCGGGGAGACGCTGCCGCGAGGTGACCCGGCGGCGGACAGGACGAAGGGGCCCGGAGTCTTCCTCCGGGCCCCTTCACCGCTCGCACCGCGCGTGCGCGGAGCGTCAGTCCGACTGCTGCTGCCGCTTGGGCCGCCACACCACCAGCGCGCTGGTCTGCTGCACCTCCTGGTACGGCACCAGGTCGCGCCGGTAGGAGGCGTGCACCGCCGCCTCCCGCTGGCGCATCGTCGCCGCCGCGCCGTCGAGCGCGTCCTGGAGCTCCTGCACACGGGCCTGGAGCGCGGCGACCTGGTTCTCCAGTTCGATGATGCGCTTGATGCCGGCCAGGTTGATGCCCTCGTCCTGCGACAACTGCTGCACCTGGCGCAGCAGCTGGATGTCGCGGGCCGAGTAGCGCCGGCCCCGGCCGGCCGTGCGGTCGGGGGAGACGAGGCCGAGGCGGTCGTACTGCCGCAGCGTCTGGGGGTGCAGGCCGGAGAGCTGGGCCGCGACCGAGATGACGTAGACCGGGGTGTCCTCGGTCAGTTCATACGGGTTGCGCCGACGGCCGTCCATCTCCATCAAGCTCCCTTCGCCGCCTGGAACAGCTCCGCCCGCGGGTCCTCCCCCGCGGTCGCCTCGCGGTACGCCTCGAGTGCGTCACGAGCCTTCCCCGACAAGTCCTCGGGGACACTCACCTCCACGGTGACCAGCAGGTCGCCGCGGGTGCCGTCCTTGCGGACCGCGCCCTTGCCGCGGGCCCGCATGGTGCGGCCGTTGGGGGTGCCCGCCGGCAGCTTCAGCGTGACGGGCGGCCCACCCAGGGTCGGGACCCGGATCTCGCCGCCGAGGGCCGCCTCGGGGTACGTCACCGGCACGGTGACGGTGAGGTTGTCGCCCTTGCGGCCGAAGACGGGGTGGTCCTTGACGTGCACCACCACGTACAGGTCGCCCGCCGGGCCGCCCCGCTCGCCCGGCGCGCCCTTGCCGCGCAGCCGGATGCGCTGGCCGTCCGAGACCCCGGCCGGGATGCGGACCTGCATCGTCCGGGAGGACTTGGCGCGTCCGGATCCCTTGCAGACGTCGCAAGGGTTCTCCGCGATCAGGCCGCGGCCCTTGCAGTCCGGGCAGGGGTCGGTCAGCGAGAAGCCGCCGCCCGAGCCCCGCGTCACCTGGCCGGTGCCGACACAGGTCGGGCACACCCGCGGCGTGCCGTTCCTGTCGCCGGTTCCCGAACAGGCCTTGCAGGGCGCCTGCGACGACATCCTGAGCGGGACCGTCGCGCCCTCGATCGCCTCCGTGAAGCTGAGGGTGACCTCGGACTCGACGTCCTGGCCGCGCCGCGGCTGGGTGCGCGTGGCGCCCGCGCCGCCGCGGTTGAACAGGCCCCCGAAGACGTCACCGAGTCCGCCGCCGAAGCCGCCGGCACCCTGGCCCTGACCGCCGAACAGGTCGCTCAGGTCGAAGTTGAAGGAGCCGCCGGCACCGGGCCCCGGACGGAAACCGCCGTTGCCGAAGAGGGCGCGGGCCTCGTCGTACTCCTTGCGCTTCTTGGGGTCGCCGAGGACGTCGTTCGCCTCGGAGATCTCCTTGAACCGCTCCTCCGCCTTGGCGTTGCCCTTGTTGGCGTCCGGGTGGAACTCGCGGGCGAGCTTCCGGTACGCCTTCTTGATCTCGGCCTCGGTGGCGTCCTTGGGGACGCCGAGGACCTTGTAGTAGTCCTTCTCGATGAAGTCCTTGGTGCTCATCCCCGACGTCCCTCCTTCCCTGCGTCCGTTATAACGTCAGCCCTCCTCCGGGCCACCGTTCCCCTTGTCCTCCGCGGAGTCCGCCGGTTCCTCGGTGCTCTCCTCGGCCGGCTTGACCGTCTGCGCGCCCGGCTGCGGCTCGGCGACGGCCACCCGCGCGGGGCGGATGACGCGCTCGCCGATGCGATACCCGGGCTGCAGGATCGCCACGCACGTCGTCTCGGTGACGTCCGGGGCGTAGGAGTGCATCAGGGCCTCGTGGATCGTCGGGTCGAAGGGCTCGCCCTCCTTGCCGAACTGCTGCAGGCCCAGCTTGGCCGCGACGGTCTCCAGCGACTCGCCGACGGACTTGAAGCCGCCGACCAGTTCGCCGTGCTCCCGGGCGCGGCCGACGTCGTCGAGCACGGGCAGGAGCTCGGTCAGGAGGTTCGCGACGGCGAGCTCCTTGACCGTGGCCCGGTCGCGCTCGACCCGGCGGCGGTAGTTCTGGTACTCGGCCTGGAGGCGCTGGAGGTCCGCCGTGCGCTCGTTCAGCGCGGTGCGCACCTGGTCCAGCTGGGCCACCAGACCCACGTTCTCGCTCGCGTCCCCGCCCGGGGCCGCCCCCTCCTCAGGGGAAGGGGCGGCGGCCTTCGGCTCGGCGTCGTCGGATTCGGCGCCGGAGGGGACGTCGGGCTTCTCCTCGAAACCCGGGTTCTCCTCCGTCACGCGGCACCGTCCTTCCGCTCCTCGTCGACGATCTCGGCGTCCACCACGTCGTCGTCGGCCTTGGCCTCACCGGCACCGGCGGAGGCGCCGCCGGCGGCCTGCGCGGCCTGGGCGTCGGCGTACATGGCCTGGCCGAGCTTCTGCGAGACGGCCGCGACCTTCTCCGTGGCGGTGCGGATCTCGGCCGTGTCCTCGCCCTTGAGCTTCTCCTTCAGCTCGGCGACCGCTTCCTCGACCTCGGTCTTGACCTCGGCCGGGACCTTGTCCTCGTTGTCCTTGAGGAACTTCTCGGTCTGGTAGACGAGCTGCTCGCCCTGGTTGCGGGTCTCGGCGGCCTCGCGGCGCTTGTGGTCCTCCTCCGCGTAGCGCTCGGCCTCCTCGCGCATGCGGTCGACCTCTTCCTTCGGGAGCGAGGAGCCGCCGGTGACGGTCATCTTCTGCTCCTTGCCGGTGCCGAGGTCCTTCGCCGTGACGTGCATGATGCCGTTGGCGTCGATGTCGAAGGAGACCTCGATCTGCGGGACGCCGCGCGGCGCCGGGGGCAGACCGGTCAGCTCGAACATGCCGAGCTTCTTGTTGTAGGCCGCGATCTCGCGCTCGCCCTGGTAGACCTGGATCTGCACCGACGGCTGGTTGTCCTCGGCCGTGGTGAAGATCTCCGAGCGCTTCGTCGGGATCGTGGTGTTGCGCTCGATCAGCTTGGTCATGATGCCGCCCTTGGTCTCGATGCCCAGGGACAGCGGGGTGACGTCGAGCAGCAGGACGTCCTTGACCTCGCCCTTGAGGACACCGGCCTGGAGCGAGGCGCCGATGGCGACGACCTCGTCCGGGTTCACGCCCTTGTTGGCCTCCTTGCCGCCGGTCAGCTCCTTGACGAGCTCGGCGACGGCGGGCATGCGGGTGGAGCCGCCGACGAGGACGACGTGGTCGATCTCGTTGATGGAGATGCCGGCGTCCTTGATGACGTTGTGGAACGGCGTCTTGCACCGCTCCAGCAGGTCCGCGGTCAGCTGCTGGAACTGGGCGCGGGTCAGCTTCTCGTCGAGGTGCAGGGGGCCCTCGGCGGAGGCGGTGATGTACGGCAGGTTGATCGAGGTCTCGGTGGACGAGGACAGCTCGATCTTCGCCTTCTCGGCGGCCTCGCGCAGGCGCTGGAGCGCCATCTTGTCCTTGGACAGGTCCACGCCGTGACCGGACTGGAACTGCTTGACCAGGTAGTCGACGACGCGCTGGTCCCAGTCGTCACCACCGAGGTGGTTGTCGCCGTTGGTGGCCTTCACCTCGACGACGCCGTCGCCGATCTCCAGCAGCGAGACGTCGAACGTACCGCCGCCGAGGTCGAAGACGAGGATGGTCTGGTCGTCCTTGTCGAGGCCGTACGCCAGGGCGGCGGCCGTCGGCTCGTTGACGATGCGCAGCACGTTCAGGCCGGCGATCTCGCCGGCCTCCTTGGTGGCCTGGCGCTCGGCGTCGTTGAAGTACGCCGGGACGGTGATGACCGCGTCGGTCACCTTCTCGCCCAGGTAGGCCTCGGCGTCCCGCTTCAGCTTCTGCAGCACGAAGGCGCTGATCTGCTGCGGGTTGAAGTCCTTGCCGTCCAGGTTGATCTTCCAGTCGGTGCCCATGTGGCGCTTGACCGAGCGGATGGTCCGGTCCACGTTGGTGACCGCCTGGCGCTTGGCCACCTCACCCACGAGCACTTCGCCGTTCTTGGCGAAGGCGACGACGGACGGCGTGGTCCTGGCGCCCTCGGCGTTGGTGATGACGGTGGGCTCGCCGCCCTCCAGAACGCTGACGACGGAGTTAGTCGTGCCCAGGTCGATGCCGACCGCACGTGCCATGGTTGATTCCTCCAGCTGACTTGAGTGGAACAGGCTCAAGTGTGCCTGAGGGCTCCGCTCGGGTCAACAGACCTGAGCCAACTGGACTCAACTCTTATCCGCTTCTTACACGCAACCGCGCGTTGACCTGGGAATACCTGAAGTGAAGGCGCGGAGAAACCCGAAAACCCGTCGCCCGCCACCCCCACCGACCCCCGGCGGCGGGTCCGCACACCGGACGGCGACGGGCCGAGCATCCCGCTTTGCGGCGTTTGCCAGAATGGGGGTGCCCGCCCACCCCGGCACCACGCCTCGACCGCGCGTCCGACCGCCCCTGGGCCGCACGCCCGACCAGGCGCACGGCCGGGCGCACGGCCGGGCGCCCGGTCAGGGCCGCCTCAGCGACGCAGATCACCGCACACCTGACTACAGTGCGGCAGGAGATGCGGGTAGTCTCGGACGGACTGGGTAAGTTACCGCTTAGTAATCACTACGCCGTCAGCACGACCCCGTCATCGCCATCACCGCCATCACCGCGATCACCTCGCAGAACCGCCTCGCAGGCCCGAGGAGCCCCCATGCAACTCGCCGCGATCATCGTGTCGCTGGTCCTGACCGTGGTCGGCGTGGCGCTGCTCGCGCGCGCCATCGGCCAGTTCGTCCGGTATTTCAGACTGGGCCAGCCCGTACCCGCCGGCACCCGCACCGACAACCCCTACCAGCGCAGCGTGACGCTGGTACGGGAGTTCCTCGGCCACACCCGGATGAACCGGTGGGGCATCGTCGGCATCGCCCACTGGTTCGTGGCCATCGGCTTCCTGACGCTGCCGCCGACCATCGTCACCGCCTACGGCCAGCTCTTCCAGGCCGACTGGACGCTCCCGGTCCTCGGCGGCTTCCTGCCGTACGAGCTGTACATCGAGTTCATCAGCGCGATGACCACCCTGGGCATCCTCGTGCTGATCGTCATCCGGCTGCTGAGCCTGCCCTCGCGGCCGGGCCGCAAGTCGCGCTTCGCGGGCTCGAAGATGGGCCAGGCGTACTTCGTCGAGTACGTCATCCTCACCATCGGCCTGGCGATCTACGTGCTGCGCGGCCTGGAAGGCGCCCTGCACCACGTCGACCACTACGAGGCCGCGTACTTCGCCTCGTACCCGCTGGTCCTCGCCTTCAAGGGCCTGAGCGTGGCGACGCTGCAGAACCTGGTCTACCTCTTCGCCATGATCAAGCTGGGCACGACCATGATCTGGATGATCACGGTCTCGCTCAACACGGACATGGGCGTGGCCTGGCACCGGTTCCTGGCCTTCCCGAACATCTGGTTCAAGCGCAACGCGGACGGCTCCACGGCCCTCGGCGCGCTCCCGCCCATGACGAGCGGCGGCAAGCCGATCGACTTCACCGACCCGGGCGAGGACGACGTCTTCGGCGTCTCCCAGGTCGAGCAGTTCTCCTGGAAGGGCCTGCTGGACTTCTCCACCTGCACCGAGTGCGGCCGCTGCCAGTCGCAGTGCCCGGCCTGGAACACCGGCAAGCCGCTCTCCCCCAAGCTGCTGATCATGTCCCTGCGCGACCACGCGCACGCCAAGGCCCCCTACCTGCTGGCCGGCGGCGGCAAGACGATGGAGGGCGAGGAGAAGGCGTCCCAGGAGCAGCTGAGGGACGTGCCCGCGTCCGCGCTGGCCGAGGCCGAGCGCCCGCTGGTGGGCACACTGGAGGAGAACGGCGTCATCGACCCGGACGTGCTGTGGTCCTGCACCACCTGCGGCGCCTGCGTCGAGCAGTGCCCCGTCGACATCGAGCACGTCGACCACATCGTCGACATGCGCCGCTACCAGGTGATGATCGAGTCGGCGTTCCCGTCCGAGGCGGGCACGATGCTCAAGAACCTGGAGAAGAAGGGCAACCCCTGGGGCCTGGCGAAGAAGCAGCGCCTGGAGTGGACCAAGGAGGTCGACTTCGAGGTCCCGGTCGTCGGCCGGGACATCGAGGACCTGTCCGAGGTCGAGTACCTGTACTGGGTCGGCTGCGCCGGCGCCCTGGAGGACCGCGCCAAGAAGACCACCAAGGCCTTCGCCGAGCTGCTGCACATCGCGGGCGTGAAGTTCGCGATCATGGGCGGCGACGAGAAGTGCACCGGCGACTCCGCCCGCCGCCTGGGCAACGAGCCCCTGTTCCAGGAGCTCGGCATGGAGAACGTCATGGCGCTGAACGCGGCGTTCGGCGAGGAGACGGACGACGAGGGCAAGGTGACGCCGCAGTCGCGGAAGCCGAAGTCGGCGAAGAAGATCGTCGCCACCTGCCCGCACTGCCTCAACACGCTGGGCAACGAGTACCCGCAGCTCGGCGGCGACTACGAGGTCATCCACCACACCCAGCTGCTCCAGCACCTGGTCGACGAGGGCCGGCTGATCCCGGTGACCCCGGTCGAGGGCATCATCACCTACCACGACCCGTGCTACCTGGGCCGCCACAACAAGATCTACACGCCCCCGCGCGAGATCATCGGCCGTGTCCCGGGCCTGCGCAACGAGGAGATGCACCGCCACAAGGAGCGCGGCTTCTGCTGCGGCGCCGGCGGCGCCCGGATGTGGATGGAGGAGCGCATCGGCAAGCGCATCAACAACGAGCGCGTCGACGAGGCCCTCTCCCTGAACCCGGACATCGTCTCCACCGCCTGCCCGTTCTGCCTGGTGATGCTGACCGACTCGGTCAACGGCAAGAAGAACGACGGCAAGGCCAAGGAGTCCGTCCAGGTCGTCGACGTCGCCCAGCTGCTGCTGGACTCCGTCAAGACGCCCGCCCCCGACGAGGACGAGCCCCCCGCCGGCTCGGCGGACTCCGCCGACGCGCCGGAGTCCGAGCCGGTGAAGTAACCGGCACCCGGTCTCTCCGGGCGGACCTCCGGCACCCCCGGGCCCGTGTTCCGACGGGCCCGGGGGTGTCTCCGCATCCCGGACGGGTGCATGATTGCCGGTGCTGCCGGTGCTGCCGGTGCTGCCGGCACCGACGGCGCCATGGGCGCGGATGGGGTGGGCGATGCGCGTGCGGAGAATGCGAAGAAGTGCGACGGGAGCGGCGTGGCTCGGCTGCCTGCTGCTGATCGCCGCCTGCGGCTCCGCCGCCCCGGGCGCCGGGGAGGCGGACGGCGCCGCGCCCGCGCGGGCCGCCCGGACCCCGGCCCCCCTGCCGGTCCCGCGCGGCAAGGGCAGCGAGACCCCCGACGACTTCAACGGCGACGGCCACCGCGACCTCGTCCTCACCACCCTCGTCAAGGAGCAGAGCCACGCCGACGACCCCGGCATCGGCGTCGTCTACGGCTCGTCCCGGGGACTCGTCCCGGGTGCCCGCCAGTTGCTCACCCCGGAGGGGAACGCGGCCCGCACGGACGGCCGGCTGCCCGCCGTCTTCGACGCCGAGGCGAGCTGCGACCTCGACGGCGACGGCTTCACCGACCTGGTGGTCTCCACCGACCCGCCCTACGACGGCCAGGGCATGCCCCCGGTCCCGCTCCAGCTCCTCTTCGGCTCCCCCGAGGGCCTCACCGGCCGGGCCGTCCAGCTCGCCGTACCCGCCCGCGCCCGGCTCGGCAACGACTGGCCCGACCAGCCGGTGTGCGGGGACTTCGACGGCGACGGCGCCCAGGACCTGGTGCTGCACGCCTCCGGCGGCCACCTCAGCCACCTGCGGGGCCCCTTCACCCGCCGCGGCGCCCCGCGCGCCGCCGGCGCCCCGCTCGCGGCACCGGGCGAGGTGCCCACGGGCCCGGCCGCCGACGTGAACCGGGACGGCTACGACGACCTGGTGGTCCGTACGGCGGAGGGGTCCGGCCCGTCGGCCGTGGTCCTCGGCGGCCCGGGCGGCCCGTCCCGCACGGGTGTGGCCCTGCCCCCCGGCACCGACGTCGCCCTGGGCGACTTCGGCCGCGGCAAGGCCCTGGACGCGGCCGTGGCGGCCCCCGGCGGCACCGCCCTGCGCCACGACCTGCCCACCCCCACCCGCGCCTCCCTCGCCGTCCCCGGCACCCTCCTCGACACCGCCGACCTCGACGGCGACGGCCTGAGCGACCTGGTCGTCACCGGCGACGAGGGCGGCCCGCGCGTCGTCCGCGGCCGCGCGGCGGGCCCGGTGGCCGCCGACGCGGTCACCGTGCCCGCGCCCGCCCCCGGCACCACGCGCGTGCTGGCCGCCGCCGACTTCGACGGCGACGGGCGGGCGGACCTCGTGCTGCGGACGTACCGCGGGGAGACGGAGGACACCGTCACCGTCCACCCCGGACGGCCCGGGGGACCGCCGGCGGCGGACCCGGCGGTCACCTTCTCCACCTCCGCGTTCCTCCCCCGCTGACGTCCGCCGGCGCCCCCTGGGGGAGATGCCGGCGCGCCCCGTAGGGGATGTCACAGCTCGGCCCCAATGCCCGGTCCGGAAGGCCGGGTCCGGCACGTCACCCGCCGGGACCAGGTACGTTCGAAGACGTGGCTGGATTCAGGATCGGACGCGGCCGGGACAACGGCGCTCCTCAGACGCGACCGCAACACCCCCCGCACGGACAGCAGACGCCGCAGGGACCGTCGTACGGCTATCCCCCGGCGCCGCAGCCGTACCCGCAGCAGCCGCCGTCCTACGGCGGCCCCGGGGCTCCGGGCGCTCCCGGCAGCCCCTGGCCGCAGGCGAACGGCGGCGGCTACGGCGGAGGCCAGGAGGAGCCGGAGTACCTCGGCGACGGCGGCGCCCACCCGCCGGGCCCGGCCGGCCCCCACAGCCCGTACGGTGCCGCCCCGGCCGCCCCGCAGGCCCCGTACGCCGCCAACAACCCGGGCCACACCCAGGCGTTCCCGATCGGCGAGGACCCCTACACCCAGGGCGAGACCTACCGCGCGGGCTCCGCGGCCCCCCCGCCCGGCCCGATCGGCCCGCGCCTGCCCTGGAAGGAGCTGCTGAAGGGCATCGTCACCGCCCCCGACCAGACCTTCCTGCGCATGCGGGACTACACCGTGTGGGGCCCCGCCCTCGCCGTCACCTTCCTCTACGGCCTGCTGGCGGTCTTCGGCTTCGACGGCGCCCGCGAGGACGCGATCAACGCGACCCTGTCGAACGCCATCCCGATCGTCCTGACGACGGCCGTCGCGATGGTCCTGAGCGCCCTCGTCCTGGGCGTGGTCACGCACACCCTGGCCCGCCAGCTCGGCGGTGACGGCGCCTGGCAGCCCACGGTGGGCCTGTCCATGCTGATCATGTCCCTCACGGACGCGCCCCGCCTGATCGTGGCGATGTTCCTCGGCGGCGACGCGCCCTTCGTCCAGATCCTCGGCTGGGCCACCTGGGTGGCGGGCGGCGTCCTGCTGACCCTCATGGTCCGCCGCTCCCACGACCTGCCCTGGCCCAAGGCGCTCGGTTCCTGCGCGATCCAGCTGATCGCCCTGTTGTCGATCGTGAAACTGGGTACGTTCTAGTCTCGACGGCCATGTGAAGAGGCCCCCCGGCGCGTCACGCGCCGGGGGGCCTTCCGTCTGCTCCGCGTCCTGGGCCGTCAGGCGTCCAGCACCTGGCCGGAACGCCGGACGACGGGCGGCTGGACGGACCACGGGAAGTTGATCCAGTCGTCGGTGCGCTTCCAGACGTACTCGCACTTCACCAACGAGTGGGACTTCTCGTAGATCACCGCGCTGCGCACCTCGGCCACGGTGTCGAGGCAGAATTCGCGCACCAGCTTCAGCGTCTTGCCGGTGTCGGCGACGTCGTCGGCGATCAGGACCTTCTTGTCGGAGAAGTCGATGGCGTTGGGCACCGGCGCCAGCATGACCGGCATCTCCAGCGTCGTACCGACCCCGGTGTAGAACTCCACGTTCACCAGGTGGATGTTCTTGCAGTCCAGGGCGTAGGCGAGCCCGCCGGCGACGAAGACGCCGCCCCGGGCGATGGAGAGCACGATGTCGGGCTCGTACCCGTCGTCGGCGACGGCCTGCGCGAGCTCCCGGACGGCGACGCCGAACTGCTCGTAGCTCAGATTCTCCCGTACGTCACTCATTACCTGCGTCCTGCCTGCGTCGTCGCTGCGTCCAGGTTGCTCATACCTGGGTCCGGTGGAAGTTGATGAAGGACCGGGAGGCGGTCGGCCCCCGCTGTCCCTGGTAACGCGACCCGTACCGCTCGCTCCCGTACGGGTGCGCGGCCGGCGAACTGAGCCGGAACATGCACAGCTGGCCGATCTTCATGCCCGGCCACAGCTTGATCGGCAGGGTGGCGAGATTGGACAGCTCCAAGGTCACGTGCCCCGAGAACCCGGGGTCGATGAACCCGGCGGTGGAGTGGGTGACGAGCCCGAGCCGCCCGAGGGAGCTCTTCCCCTCCAGTCGCGAGGCGAGGTCGTCGGGCAGCGTGATGACCTCGTACGTACTGGCCAGCACGAACTCACCGGGGTGCAGGATGAACGGTTCGTCACCCTCCGGCTCGACGAGCCGCGTGAGGTCCGCCTGCTCGACGGACGGGTCGATGTGCGGGTAGCGGTGGTTCTCGAACACCCGGAAGTAACGGTCCAGGCGCACGTCGATGCTGGACGGCTGCACCATGGAGTCGTCGTAGGGATCGATCCGCACCCGCCCGGCATCGATCTCGGCCCGGATGTCCACGTCTGAGAGAAGCACGCCCCGAGGATACGCAAAGCGCGCGGAGCAGCCACAATCGTGACCTCTCCGCGCGCTCGGACGATCTTTGCGATCGCGCTGCCGCTAGTGCTTCATCTCCAAACTCACCGGCACGACACTGCGCAGCCGCGCGCAGCGCGGGCAGCGGACGAGCCGCCCGGGGCCGAGTCGCTCGGCCTGCTGCATCGGGAACGAAGCAGTGCTGAAAACGTGCCCATCGGCACAGCGGACGACGGTGCGCTCCATCAAGTCCTGAAGTCCCTTCCCCAAGAGCCGCGTCTGGCTTGCTGCCCTGACGACAAAAGCCACACTACGGGATCAAAGGGACGACTCTCCAGGCGGCACTCCGCCCTTCACCGAACCCTTGTCCGGGAGCCATCCGAGGCCCTCCACCGGGCCCTCCCCGGACCCTCTTCGACTCCGCGGACCCCTCCACCGTACGCCCCAACTCCGGTCGCCCGCAGCCGGATCGCCCCACCCGGAAACGCGCTCAGGCCCCACGGTGCGACCACCGGGGGCCTGGGATGTTGTACAGTAGGCGAGCGTCCCGACACCGGTTCCAACCGGCGTCTTACGCGGGTGTAGTTTAATGGTAGAACATCAGCTTCCCAAGCTGAGAGCGCGAGTTCGATTCTCGTCACCCGCTCCATGAAGAAGGCCCAGGTCAGAGACCTGGGCCTTCCTGTTGTGCTCGGTGATCACTCGCCGCGTGCCAGATCCGTGCCAGAACGTCTCTCGGCGGCCTTCCGCGCAGCTGCGGCCCGAGCCTTCCGGACGGTCGCGTCGAGGCCGGCGGCGACCTCTCCCCGGCTCTCCTCGTCGGAGGGCCGGTAGATCAGCGTTCCCTTCCCGCCGGCGAGGAGGAGGCCGTCCGGCCCCGGTCCGGCGCGGTCCTCCACGTGCCGCCGGAGATCCGGGCGGGGGAATGCGGGAAGGATCACAGTCCGGTTCCGGTCCCGGTGTCGTCCTGGGCCCGCTGCCCCTCCACCGTCGTCCCGGGCAGAGCCGAACGGACGCGGCTCAGGGTGCCGGGGTCGTTCGCATGGTGGCGCGCTCCACCTGGGCGCCATGGGCCGCGTCCGCTCCACGGTGTGGGGGTCGACGGCGGACGGGAAGGGAGCCGGGAGGAGCGGTGGGCCGGGGAAGGGCGGTGCAGCCATGGCGGACGAGTCGAGGCGTCCCCTTGTCGATCTTCGTCGGGGCGAGGTCCGATGACCGACCGCGAGGGCCCGGCAAGTCCTACGGTTCCACCGCCGAGTTCACGGGCCTCGCTTGGTAAGTGCCTTGCCCGGGTGGCCCCTTGAGGATTGGATGGTCGTACACGTCAGGAGCATCGATCATGATCCTTCCGAAGGTCCGGGACCCGCGTTTCGTGACGATCCGCCGCGGCGGGACCCTCACCGATCCGGACCACCACCTCCTCGCCCTCTGGGCGGCGGACTGCGCGGAGCACGTCCTCCACCTCTTCGAGTCGGCTCGGCCCGAGGACCCGCGGCCGCGCCGGGCGATCGAGCACGCCCGCGCCTGGGCGCGCGGTGAGGTCAGGATGATGCAGGCCCGCGCGGCGGGCGGCCATGCCATGGGCGCGGCCAGGGACCTGCGTGGCGCGGCACGGCATGCCGCCTACGCCGCCGGCCAGGCCGCGGTCGTCGCACACGTCGCCGCCCACGAGCTCGGCGCGGCCGCCTATGCGATCAAGGCCGCACGCGCTGCCGCGCCGAAGGGCGGGAGCGAGGCCGCGGGGCGACTCGAGTGCCGGTGGCAGCGCGACCGGCTCCCGGAGGCGATCCGCGAGCTCGTGCTCGACGACCAGCGGTTGCGGAACGACATCTGCTGGTCGGTGTTCGACTGCTGAGCGCGCGCCGGGGCACCGGCGGGGTTGGAGGGCGCGGTCCGCTCCCGCGGTGGTGCGTTAACGTCCGTCGGCATGAGGAGAGTCGGGGTGGGCGTCCGGTTGAGCGCTGTCGTGGTCGTTTCGGGGTTGCTCCTGTTGGGGTTGCCCGCGCTGTACTTCCTGACCGTCTACGGCTGCGGCGAGGAGGAGGACCGGCTCGCCGGGGTGATGGCCGGCGAGAGGGTGCTGGACGCGGTTCCGGAAGGGGCGGGCCGCGGGGACCGCTACCGCGAATGCGATGACGACGACCGCTTCGTGGTCGTGGGGACGCGGTACCGGTACGGCGGTTCGCCGGAGAACGCCTCGCGGCACTACGCGGAGGCCGCCCGGGCCGGCGGCTGGCGGCCGCGGACCACGGCCGGGGGCGAGACGGTGCCCGGTTGTTTCACCAAGCGGGTGGGGGGCACGACCGCCTACCTCGACGCGGGGGAACCGGAGGGCGGTTTCGTCCAGGTGGAGATCGTCGCGGACCGCGCGGGCTCCCGGTGGTGCTGAACGACGGCCACGGCCGGGTCACCGGTGGTACGCCGCGAGCCCGGCGGGCGGCCGGGGCGCGGTGGGCGGAGGGCCACCGCGCCCACCGGGTGGGAGCCTTCGGCCGCCCGGTTTCCGGCCGGTGGCCGCGAGACCGTCCCGGTCGGCGTCCGCGCCCCACGGCCGCCCCGGTGACGGCGGGGCGGACTCAGCCGCCGGGGATCCGCCCCCGGCGCGGCATCTGGGGCGACTTCGCGGCCTCGGCCTCCGCCTTGGCGTCGCTCACCGCGGCGGCGGCCTGCCTCCCGGCCTCGTCGGCGACGGTGGCGGCGTCGAGGGAAGCCGGCGAACCCGCACCGAGCTGTGGAACCGGGTTCTCACCCGGCCCGCCGTCACCGTCGGCGGCGGCTGTCTCCCCCGGGCGCACGGGGTGGGAAAGGTCCGGCGCCGCCTGGTCGCCGAACGCCCGGGTGACGGTCCGGACCGCCTCGGTCAGCTCCCCCGGGATCACCCAGAACGTGTTGTTGTCGCTGCTCGCCAGGTGCGGGAGCGTCTCGAGGTACTTGTAGGCCAGGACCTTCGGGTCGGCGTTGTTGCGGTGGACGGCCTGGAAGACGAGCTCCACCGCCTTGGCCTCGCCGTCCGCCCGCAGGACCATGGCTTGCTGCGCGCCCTGTGCCTCCAGGATGTCCTTCTGCTTCGTGCCCTCCGCGGTGAGGATCTTGGCCTGCCGCTCCCCCTCGGCGTGCAGGATGGCCGCGCGCTTGTCGCGCTCGGCCCGCATCTGCTTCTCCATCGCCTCCTTGATGGTGTGCGGTGGGTCGATGGCCTTGATCTCGACGCGGTTGACCCTGATGCCCCACTTGCCGGTGGCGTCGTCGAGGACGGCGCGGAGCCGCGAGTTGATCTCCTCACGCGAGGTGAGCGTCTCCTCCAGGTCCATGCTGCCGATGACGTTGCGCAGCGTGGTCACGGTGAGCTGGTCGATCGCCTGGAGGTAGTCGGCGACCTCGTAGGCCGCCGCCCGCGGGTCCGTGATCTGGTAGTAGAGCACGGTGTCGATGTTCACCACGAGGTTGTCCTCGGTGATCACCGGCCTGGGGTCGGACGAGTAGACCTGCTCGCGCACGTCGAGCTTGGTGTTGATGCGGTCCGCCACGGGCAGGACCAGGTTCAGGCCAGGTTGCAGCGTCCGGCGGTACCGGCCGAACCGCTCGATGTTGTAGCGGCGCGCCTGCGGGACGATCCGCACGGTGGAGGCCACGAGGAAGACGACGACGAGGGCCGCCACGAGGATGGGGACGACAACCGGATCCACAGTGCCTCCGTTGCTCTGTGCTCAGCCGTTCACGGAAGGAGTTCGCGGGGGTGGACGACGGCCGTGGCGCCTTCGATCTCCATGACGTCCACCAGCGCTCCCACCGGGATCACGAGGCTCTCGTCGAGGGCGCGGGCGGACCACTCCTCGCCGGAGAGCTTGACCAGGCCGCGGGTGGCGGTGACCTCCTGCACGACCTCGGCCCGCTTGCCGATCAGCGCGTCACTGCCCTCGCGGGTGAGGGGTCCCTGCGCCATGTGCCGCAGCGCGATGGGCCGGACGACGAGCAGGCCCGCCGCCGCTGCCACCCCGAGGGCCACGAGCTGGCCGAAGAGGCCGACGCCCACGCCGGCGACCACGGCGGCGACCAGCGCGGCACCCGCCAGCAGTCCGAAGACCAGGGTCAGGGTGAGGAACTCCGCGGCACCCAGCGCCGCGGCGGCGAACAACCATACGAACCACGGCATGGAATCGCCCTCCTTGCAGGGGGCCTTCTCCACCAAGCTACCTCCGGGAGCACCGGGGGGACAGACGCGGCGGCCGTCGCTTCCGTTCGTCGAGCGGCTTGCCCCGGCCGGCGGTGGCGGCCGGGACAGCCGAACGGATGCCGTGACCGGGGCGGGGAGCGCCGATCCGGTTCTCGTCGTCCGTCCCCGGACGAGGCCCGGGTCACCGGCTCGGGCCCTCCCGGCCGTCCGGCCCGCGCGCGTGAGCCGGGCGGGTGACGCCCGGCCGGTGCGGGGCGGGGGCCACGTGGCCGGTGCGGGGCGGGGGCCACGTGGCCGGTGCGGGGCGGGGTCCGCGTGGCCGGCGACCGGCTCCGCGCGTGAGCGGGGCGCCTCGTGCCCGTCCGGTGGTCCTCTGGTCCTCTGGTCCTCAGGAGCCGGCTCCGTCCGGTGGCCCGTCGTCGTTCAGCACCGGGGCGCTGCGCACCAGGCGCAGTGCCGTCGTCAGGAGGAGGCCGCCGGCGACGTTGCCCAGGACCGCCCAGGCCAGCCACACCAGCCAGTCCGCGTAGCCGTACGCCGTCCTGCCGGTGTGCAGGCCGGCGAAGGCGATCAGGGAGTCCAGGATCGAGTGCCACAGTGCGAACCCGGCCAGGACGAAGGCGGCGACGACCGATGCGGTGATCTTCCCGAGCATGGAGTCGGTGCCGTGGTGCATGCGGGTCATGAGCGTGATGACGCTGCCGCCCAGCACGGTCAGGCAGAAGGTGCTCAGCGTGTATCCCCCGTTGACGAAGTGCGCGCCCGCCGTGGCCGCGGTGGAGTGCAGTTCGGGGAAGGCCCGCATGACGATCCAGGTGAAGAGCCAGCCGCCGATCAGGTTCATCACGAGGACCGTCGCCCACATCCGCGCCAGGTCGAGCCAGGTGGCCGCGCCGGCGATCACGGTGACGACGGGCACCAGGAAGCCCTCCGTGAACAGTTCGCTGTGACCGAGCAGCAGGGCGATGAGCCCCACGGAGAAGGCCAGTCCGGCCAGCAGTTCGCTGCCGGTCTCGTGCCGCACGAACAGCAGCGCCATGATGCCGACACCCACGTCGATGCCGCCGAGCAGTGCGGTGGCCACCAGCGACGTCCAGGTGCGGTGCAGCCGCGGCCGGCCCTCGGCCACGATGCGTTCCGCGGCCTGGGCGACTCGTCGCTCCCCGGGGCCCCGCATGGTCTGGTCGTCCGGCTGCATGGTGGTTCCTCCGGCCCCGCGTGGTCGCGGGAGCGTGTCGTCGGCCGCGTCGCGGAAACGTTCCGGATGAATCCTCGGGGAAGCCGCCCCCGGATTCCGTCACCCACGCCGTTCCACCGGTCCGGTTCCCGGGGGACCGGGGACGGACGTGCCGCGGCCGGCGGAGCGCCGTTCCCGCGGGGTGGCGCGACAGCCGGGGCGGCGGGACCCGGGAGGAGCGCGGCGCCGCCTCCCACCCGCGGTCTTCGCCAGGGGGGCGCCCGTTCGCACCAAGCGTGCTGGCACCCGGCCCCGCGGCGGGTGAGGGTTGACACGGGCGCTGTTCGACGGCGCCGCCGATTCGTCCCCTGCAAAGGAGTCCGGTACTCATGTCCGAACGCAACACCCTCCTGCGAAGTCTGCACGACGTGGGGCTGGCAGCGTGGTTCGGCGGTTCCCTGATGGGTGCCGTCGGCCTCAACGGCGCGGCCCGGTCCGAAGGCGGGTCACAGACGGCCACCGCCCGGTTCTCCTCGTCCGGCTGGGCGAAGTGGACGCCGGTCAACGCCGTGGCCATCGGCATCCACCTGTTCGGCAGCGGTGGCATGCTGGCCGCGGACGCCCCCCGTGTCGCGAGCCAGCGGGGCGCGGCCGGCGCCACGCTCGCCAAGACCGTCGTCACCGGTGCGGCCCTGGCCGTCACCGCCTACTCCCGCGTCCTCGGCAAGCAGCTGGAGCTGGCCTCCTCCGACGACCCCGAGGACGTCGAGAAGGCGGCCAGGCACCCCGTCGACACCGACAAGGTCCAGCGCCGCCTCTCCTACGCGCAGTGGGCGGTCCCGGCGCTGACCGGCTGCCTGGTGGTGCTCACCTCCCTCCACGGTGAACAGCAGCGCTACGCCGGGCACAGCCAGAACGGCATGTGGCAGCGGGCCCGCTCGATGACGGCTCACATGCCGTCGGCCGCCGACTGGCGCTTCATGCACTGAGCGAGGGGGGAACGGTGGACGCGCGGCCGGCCGCATCCGGCACCCAGCCGCGCGCACGGACGGGGCGGTCGGTGACGGGGCTCGGCGGGCGGGGCCGGCCGCCTCGTCGTGGAAGGTGACGCGGCGGACTCGGGCCGGGCGGTCCGGGGCCGCCAGGGTGCCGGCGGGGCCCCCGAACGGGCAGCCGGCGCTTCCCGGCCCGGGCACCCGCGCCGCGCGTACGGAAACTCCGTGCACGCCGCCTCGGAACGGCACAGGGCGACGGGGGGTGTCCACGTCCCCGCGGGGACCGCGGGTTCCTGCGGGGACGCGGGGTGTCCCGGCCGCGCACCCGAACGGGTGCCGGTCACATCCGTACGCGGTGGGGCCCGGCGGGCACCGGCCGACCCGTGACGCGGCCGAACCGGAAGGGGCGGCCGTCCCGCCGCGCGTCCGGAGGGCGGACCGGTCCCGAGGGGGCCGCCGTGGCAGGGGCCGGTTCCGGCGTGCCCCGCCCGAGCCGTCCGCGGGCACGGGACGACGCCGGCTCCACGAGGCGCGAGCGGACATCCCGGCGTGCCCGGCCCGTCCGCGGGCGCGGGACGACGCCGGTTCCGCGAGGCGCGAGCGGACATCCCGGCGCTCTCCCGCGCGGCGTCGGGCCCCGGGCACGGTCCGCTCGGCGAGCCGGCGGCAGGCGGCCACTTCCGGCAGTGCCTGCTGCGGCGGCCGGTGGTTCCGGGAGCGCCCCCGGGGGCCGGGATCCCACCTGTGAGCAGGCCGGCTACAACCCTCGCCGCCCATCGCGAGTCGAAGACGCTGCGGCGGCACGAGGGGCCGGACACGGTCAACCGGGACGCAGCCGATGGCATACGATCCGCATGCCCCTCATAAAGATCACGTAAGAGGATGTACACGTCATGGCATTCCGCGCCCCGTATCGTTCCCTTCGCGGCATATCCGCCGTTGCCGCCCTGCTCGCGATCGGCGCGGTGGGATGCTCGGGCGTCACCGACGCCGTCGACAGTGCCAAGGACGGCGCGAAGAAGGTGGCCCGCCAGCGCTCGGTGTTCTCCCTGGACGTCGGTGACTGCTACAACCCGACCGGCAAGGCCGAGGGGACGGCCTACACCGTCGAGATCGTGCCCTGCGACGAGGCGCACGAGGGGCAGGTCGTCGGCGAGTTCACGGTCGACGAGGGCAAGGAGTACCCCGGCGACGACGGGGTCTCGGCGATCGCGGACACCCGCTGCCCCGTCGAGGCGCGGAAGTACGCCCCGGACACCTGGGCGCTCCCCAAGGGCGCCGCCCTCTTCTACTACACCCCGACCAAGGAGAGCTGGGCGACGGGCGACCGCGCGGTGAGCTGCACCTACACCATGGAGAAGGGCACGCTCAGCGGCACGCTGGACACCGCGAAGTCCCTCAAGCCCGAGCAGCTCACGTACCTCAACGGTTCGAACGCGGTCTACGAGGCCCTGTGGGCGAACCAGCCCGAGAAGGAGACCGTCGAGGACGACCTGGCCGGATACAAGGCGCAGGCCAAGGCCGTCGGCGCCGCCCTCGACGCCCACGTCGAGGGCCTGGCGGGCATCGAGGGCAGCGAGGTCGGCAAGCTCCGCTCGACGCTGACGAAGGCGGCCGGCGACTGGAAGGAGGCCGCCAACGCCGCCGACGCCGACGCGTTCTACCTCGCCTACGACCCGGCGTTCACCGGCATCGACCCGAACAAGTCGGTCGCCGCCCGCAAGGAACTGGGCCTGGCCACCACCGTCCCGGCCGACGAGGCCGAGGTCTGGGCGGGCTGACACCCGCCGGATCGGCGGGCGGGGCGGCCTGCCCGGGAGCCGGCTGCGCCGGGGAGCCGTGACGGTACGCCTCCACGGGGGCCGGTGCGCACGGCGGCCGGGTGCCGATCGGCACCGGCGGCCGGAACGGGTTCGAGCGCCTGCTCCGACGCCGAAGCGGGAGGGGTCCGCCGACGGCACGGTCGCCGTGCCGGCGGCGGACCTCCTTCGGGCCCCGCCCCGCGGCGGGGTTCCTTCCCCGTCTCAGAAGGCGCCGTTCAGACCCCCCCAGTCGGTGCTCGTCACGACCCCCCGCTCCAGCGCGCCGGTGCCACGGCCCGCGTACACGAGCTGGCAACCGACGCCCCGGCACTCCTCGCTGCTGTAACCGCCGGTGGCGGTGGCGACGAGGTCGGTCCGGCCGTCGCCGGTGACGTCGCCCAGGCCCAGGAGGGCGTCCATGACGTTCCAGCCGCCCGTGCCGGCCAGGACGCGGCTGCCGAGGGCGCCGGTGCGGCCCGGGTAGAACCACAGCCTGCCGGTGGACGCCTCGCGGGCGTGAACGTCAGGACGGCCGTCGCCGTTCGCGTCGCCCGTCCCGACGAGCGCGTTCATCGCGTTCCAGCCGCCCGTGCCGATCAGCTTGCGCGAGCCGAGGGTGCCGGCGGAGGTGCCCGGGTAGAGCCACAGCCTGCCCGTGGACTTCTCGACCGCGACCAGGTCGGAGCGGCCGTCGCCGGACAGGTCGCCGACGCCGGTGATCCTGGACATGCCGTTCCAGCCGCCCGTGCCGATCAGCTTGCGGGTGCCCAGGGAACCGGTGCCGGTGCCGGGGTAGAGCCACAGCCTGCCGGTGGACGCCTCGCGGGCGACGAGGTCCTCGCGGCCGTCACCGCTGAAGTCACCGTGCCGGACCAGGGCGTTCATGGCGTTCCAGCCGCCCGTGCCCACCAGCTTCCCGGTGTTGTCCCCGCGCAGGAACCACAGATGGCCCGCCTTGTCCCGGACCAGGACGTCGGCCTTGCGGTCGCCGTTCATGTCCCCGAAGCCCGCCGCCTGGGGCGCGGTCGCAGCGTGCCACTGCGGGTAGGCCGCGAAGGCGCACTCCCGTTCGGTGCGGACGAACTTCATCGAGCTGACGGCGCCGCCCCCGTTGCCCCACTCGGTGCCCGCGGGATCGGGACTCCACACGGCGACGCCGCCGGAGGACGGACCGTAGTTCGGGTCGTCGTACAGGCAGGCGAACTGGGACGTGCGGTTCACGACCGCCCGGAACGTGTTGTCCCAGCTGCCGAGCGTCGCCTTGGCGGTGTTCGTCTTGAACATGGTGCCCGTGCCGTCGTATGTCTTCCAGGCGCAGAAGTAGCCCTTCGGGCAGTCACCGATCGCCGCCTGCGCGGGTGACGCGCCCGCGCCGAGGAGCCCGAGCGAGGTGAGCCCCAGCGCCGTGGCCAGCGTGGCCAGACGCCGAAGCAGGGGTGTACGCATGTCTTCCCTCCCTGAAGCGGCGCGGAGAAATACTCAACGCGCCGTGGCGGGAACAGTATCCCGTCGGTGTGGTCGCTCCGCCGCACAGGGCGCTCCCGCGTGCGGTGGTCCGATCGCGACGACGGCTCACGGAACGTGAGCCCCCGCGGGATGCCGGGTCGTCCCGGATCTTCGGGCCTTCGGGAATCCGCGGCCCCTGACATACGGCGGGCCGCACGCCGGACAAGGCCGACGGCGGCCCTCGGCGAGCAGCGCGCCGAGGGCCGCTCCCACGCGGCGCCCCCACCGGCTCCCCACCGGCATCAGGTCGCGCAGCCGGTCGAAGGCGCTCAGCGCCCACCGCGACGGCGTTGCCGGGCGGCCGGCGGAGGACGGCCGGGTGCGGGTGGGTGGGGACGTGCGGCGCACAACCTTCCAGGCGGCTCCGAGGCGGTGCAGCCGCCGGTCGTCCGGTGCGTCGCGCAGGCGGGGCGGGAGTGCGTCCTCCTCGCCCGGATGTCCTGCCGCACCAGCGCGAACGCCTCCTCGATCCGCGCCCGGCGCCGAGCGCCGTCGTCCTCCTGCTCGCCCCGGGGCGAGCAGGAGGACGACGGCCTGGCGCTCCTCCTTGACCCGGACGGCGAGGGCCTCGCCGTCCGGGGCGACGCGCCGCAGCACGGGCCACAGGACGGCCTCCTCGGCGAAGGCGTGGCCGAGGACGAGCCGCACGGAGTCCTGCCTCGCCCGCTCGCGGTGCGGACCGCAGGCGCCCGCCGCCGACCGGGCGTTCATCGGCCGGTCGAGTCCGACGTGGTCGCGGCGCTGCCCGGACGGGACGCCGTCGGGCCCTCCCGGGCCGGCGGTGCTCCGCCCGACGGTCAAGCGGTCACGGGGTCTCCCCGGTTCGCTCCTCGTGCTCCTCGGACGACGGCTCCGTACGGCCGCGGTTCTCGCCCTCCTCGTTCGCCCGCCGGTCGCGGTCCTGCTCCGGGGGGACGTCGCGTTCGCCGGTCACCTGTTCCAGCGGATGGCTCATGTCCCGGTTGCTCTGGTCCGACATCGTCGACTCCTTCACGGGTGATCCGGTCGTCCGCCCGTACGGCGGCACCCGCCGGGTACCCGGTGCCCCTCCCGCCTATCGGGCACGTACGTCCGGATATGCGGCTTCCGTCGGCTTCACGGCATGCTCCCGGCTTCGAAGATCATGTCGGTGACCGCGCCCGGGCCCCCCGCGGCCAGCGCCCGGCGCTGCCGGTCCGCGCCGGTGCCCTCCCACAGCAGCCGGTGGACCAGCGCGGTCACTTGGCGGGTGTCACCGGCCGCCTCCAGGGACGGCGCGACGTGATCCAGCAGGCGGCGGACCATGTCACGGGCGCGCACGCGCCGCCCGGAGGGGTCGATCAGGTCTCCGCCGAGCCCGTGGCGTGCCGCCTGCCACATCGCCGCACGCGTCAGCTCCGGCGACGGGTCCTCGAAGGGCCTGCCCGCCTCGGCCTCCGCCACCGCCGTGGCGACGACGCCCCGCACGAGCCCGGCGAACATCACCGCCTCGTCCGTACGCAGCTGGACGTCCAGGCAGCGCACCTCGACCGTGGGATAGCGCTCGGAGAGGCGGGCCTGCCAGTACAGCTGGCCGGTGTCGTTGATCACCCCGGTGGACAGCAGCGTCCGGACGCGCCTGTCGTAGTCCGCCTCGCCGGCGAAGTACGGCGGGATCCCGCTGACCGGCCAGCGGCCGAAGACGATGGTGCGCCAGCTGGCGAAGCCCGTGTCCTGGCCCTCCCAGAGCGGGGAGTTGGCGGACATGGCGGTCAGCGTCGGCAGCCAGACGCGGAGCCGGTTCAGCGCCTCGACGCGCAGGGACCGGTCGGCCACCCCCACGTGCACGTGCATGCCGTTGACCAGCTGCTCCGCCACGAGCTGCGGCGCCTGCCGCTGCATGGCCCTGTACCGGCTCTGCTCGGTGACGGGGACGGGCGTGACCACCCGGGCGACCGGGGTGCCGCTCGGCATGATCCGGCAGCCGTGCTCCTCCGCGGCACCGGCGACCGCGTGCCGCAGCCGCAGCAGGTGGCCGCCGACCTCCTCCAGCGTGTGGCACACCGGTGTGGCCACCTCGACCTGTGCCTGCAGCAGTTCGGGCTGAATCTCCCGTGCGGTGACGAAGGGCCGCACGCCGGCCGCGGCGCGCACCTTCTCCGCCCTTGCGGCCAGCTGACCCGTGACCGGGTCGGCCAGCAGGTACTCCTCCTCGACCCCGACTGTCACCATCGCCGATCCCTCGTTCCCGTCACACGCCGTCGGGCGGGGTTCCCGGCAGTCCCGTGCCGCTCGATCACGGCACACGGCTGCCCGGGGGTGCCCAGGTGAAGTGCCCCGCGAGCGCGACGACTCAAACCTGGCACCGCCCGGAACCGGCCCGTCCGCGCCGGGAGCGGACGGGCCCGTGCGCAGGGGGATCCCGGCCGGCGAGGACGGCCGCGGCGATCGTGGTGCCGGGGGCGGAGGACGTCGGACGTCGGACGGTGAAGCCGGGACGGGCGCGGAAGACGTGCAGCCGCGCGGCCGGCGCGCGCCGGGTGTCTTGACCTTGACATGGTGACAAGGTCTTCACTGCTGCTCGAGGAGGTGGTCCGGATGACCACGACGGGACAGGAGACGGATGCGGTGCGAGTGCTCCGGGGGCTGGAGGACAGCCGTTCGCCGGTGCGGCTGCGGGCCGCTCTGGCGGCCGGTACGGCGCCCGATCCGCGCTTCGTCGACAAGCTCGTCGAGCGGTGCGCGATCGAGCCCGAGTTCTTCGTCCGTGACATGCTGACCTGGGCGCTCGTCCGTCACCCGGTGTCCCTGACGCTCCCCGGGCTGCTGCGCGAGACCCGCTCGGAACGTGCGCAGGCACGCAGCCAGGCGCTGCACACACTGTCCAAGATCGGGGACCGGCGGGCATGGCCGGCGATCACGCGGGCCCTGTTGTGCGACGCCGACGACGAGGTGGCGAGGAGCGCCTGGCGGGCCGCGGTCGTGCTCGTTCCGGAAGGCGAGGAGTCCGCTCTGGCCGGGGTGCTGGCATCCCGGCTCGGGCGCGGTGGGCCGAGGACACGGCTGAGCCTCAGCCGGGCACTGGTCGCGCTGGGCGAAGTGATCGTGCCGGCGTTGCGTGCCGCGGCGACGGCCCCCGATCCGCTCGTGCGTGTGCACGCGCTCGCCACGCAACGGTTGCTGCGCGACCCGGACGCCGGATTCGAGTCGGTGATTGAGGAGGCCAAGCGCGTCGTGGCCCTCGCCGGGGCGCCCGGGACGGACGAGGGGAACCGTGCTGATCGGTGAGGTGGCGCGGCGGTCCGGGGTCAGTGCCCGGATGCTCAGGCACTACGAGTCGCTCGGCCTGGTCCGGCCTTCGGGCCGTACGGGCTCCGGCTACCGGGAGTACTCCGAGGAGGACATCCGCAGGATCTTCCACATCGAGAGCCTGCGGTCGCTGGGGCTGTCGCTGCATGAGATCGGGCGCGCGCTCGACGACCCCGGTTTCCTGCCCGCGGTGCTCGTCGGCGACCTCGTCCGCCGGACCCGCGAACGCATCGCGGCCGAGACCGAGCTGCTCACGCGGTTGCGCCGGATCGACGCCGCGGAACCCGCCGGCTGGCAGGACGTCCTCCGGGTCGTCGCGCTCCTGCGGGCCCTGAGGTCGCCGAGCGCCGACGTCCGCCAGCGCGCGGCCCTCTCCTCGGCCGGCGGGGTGCCGGCGGAGGCCCTGGTCGAGGCGGCGCTGAGCGAGACGGATCCGAACGTCGCCGGCGCCCTGCGGTGGGCGCTGGCACGATCGGGCGACGGCGGCCCGGCGCTGCTGGCGGAGGGCCTCGGCTCACCGGTGGCCGCGGTGCGCAGGCGTGCCGTTCAGGCCCTCGCCGTGATGTCCGGTGACGAGGTGACCGCGCGCCTCCGGGACGCTCTGGCGGATCCCGACGCCGGGGTCCGCCGGTACGCGGCCCTGGTCGCCGGGGTCCGGGGAGTGACCGAAGCGGTCCCGACGCTCATCGACATGATCGTGGCGGGAAGGAACGACACCGATGCGGCCGACGCACTGGGCAAGCTGGCGAGCGACACCGCGACGGCCGACCGGATCGCGGCCGGGATCGTCGACCGCCTCGCCCACGACGCCACCGAGGCGCCCGCGCGCGGACGTCTGGCCCAGGCACTGGCGGACGTTCCGGGGCCGACGGCCTCACGTGCCCTCACGGAGCTGTCGCACGACGGGGACCGCGCTGTCGCGCTGACCGCCGCCTACCTTCTCCGGCTCCGCGACGCGAGGTGACGGGCCCTCCCCGGACGCCCCACGGCCTGCGGACGGAGGGGTCCCGTACCCGGGACGGCGGACCGGGGGGAGGCCGCCCCGGCGGGGCGCCGGAGCCCGGTGCACGCGGCACCGCCCGGCTCCCGGCGTCGCGCGGGTCGGCTCGTCCCGCAGGAGGGTGCCGAGGCCCGCGGCGGGCTCCCGGGCGGCCCCGGACAGCGCGTGGACCCCGCCCGGCCAGGGTGGGAGCGGCGGTCGGGGTGTGTTCCCTGCCGCCGGGCGAACGGCAGTCCCTAGGCTCCGATCGCCTCGTCGTCGGCCGGCTCGTCCTGGGCGCGGAGGCCGGCCACCCACAGCGGCATCAGCCAATGGGCGACGAGGACGGCGGCGAGGACGGGCACCACGGCCGTCTCGGGGGTCCCGCCACCGGCCGCGCCCGCGATCAGCAGGCCGGCCACGGCGGCGGCCAGCAGAACGGTCATCGCCCGGTGCGCGACGGCCAGGACCCGGCTGCGTTCGGTCAGCTGCCGCTCGTCCAGGGCACGGGCGCGCAGCTCCAGCAGGCCGCGGGTGGCGCCGTTGATCACTCCCGTCGCGACCGTCCAGGGCAGCAGCAGGACGAACGCCAGGACGGCGGGCCACAGCGGTCGCGCCCCGGCGAGGGTGAAGAGGGCCAGCAGCGAACCGATGACCACGGTGAGGACGGCGTGCAGGGCCACGACGAGGCGCCGGCGCGCGGCCGTGGCGTACATCGGCTTGCTCCTGCGGTCGTTCAGCAACCGCACCATGGCCCGGTCGTACCGGGTCATCCGCGTCGTCGTCATGGCTTCTTCCTCCCGTAGACCTCGTCCGTGAGCGGCCGGAACGGTTCGAGGGAGAACAGCGCTTCCACCGGCAGCCCGAAGTGCTTCGCGATCTTCAATGCCAGCTCGAGGCTCGGGTTGTACTGCCCCCGCTCGATGTAGCCGATGGTCTGGTAGTGCGCGCCCACCGCCTCGGCCAGGCTCTGACGCGACACCTTCCGCTCGGCGCGGACCACCGCGAGCCTGTTGTGTACCTGCTCACTCATGTATAAGAAGTACTACATTCCAGAGCATCACTGCAAGAGTTTCGCGTGATCGCCGGGTGACGTTCCGCGGCCGTGCCGCCCGGTGCGCCCCGTATGCCCGACGCCACCGCCCGGCGGGGAGATCCCGTCGGGCGGTGGCGTCGGATGCCGGGTCAGACCGTCGCGGGCGCCGGGCCCACCAGTTCCGTCAGGACGTCCTCCATCGTCACGAAACCGAGCACCGTGCCCGTCTCGCCGGTCACCGCGGCCAGGTGGCTGTCCATGCCCCGCAGCGCGGTGAGGGTGTCGTCGAGCGGGGTGTCGATGCGGACGTGGGTGACGGGGTGCAGGGCGCTGCGCGGGAAGGGGCGGTCGCGGTCGGTGGCGCCGAGGGTGTCCTTGATGTGGAGGTAGCCGAGCAGGGTGCCCTCGGGACCGGTCACCGGGAAGCGGGAGTAGCCCGCCTCGGCGGCCAGGCGTTCCAGCCGGGCCGGGGTGATGGTGTGGTCGACGGTGTGCATCCGGTGCACCGGCACCAGGATCTCGCCGACCGGGCGGGTGCCCAGTTCCAGTGCGTCGCGCAGGCGTTCGCCGTCGGCGGGCGAGAGGAGGCCGGCCTCGCTGGCGTCGACGACCATGCGCGCCAGCTGGTCGTCGGTGAAGACCGCCTCCACCTCGTCCTTCGGCTCCACGCGCAGCAGCCTCAGCAGCGCGTTGGCGAAGGCGTTGATACCGAAGACGACCGGCTTCAGGGCCCGGGTCAGGGCGACCAGCGGCGGGCCGAGCAGCAGCGCGGTGGCGGCCGGGGCGGCCAGCGCGATGTTCTTCGGGATCATCTCGCCGATCAGCATGTGCAGGTACGTCGCCAGCGTCAGCGCGATCGCGAACGCGAGGGGGTGCACGAGGGCGTGCGGCATGTGGACCGCGTCGAACACCGGTTCCAGCAGGTGCGCGATGGCCGGTTCGGCGACCGCGCCGAGCACCAGCGAGGAGACGGTGATGCCCAGCTGCGCGGTGGCCATCAGCGCCGAGAGGTGCTCCAGGCCCCACAGGGTCATCCGGGCCCGCTTGTCGCCCGCCTGCGCGCGGGGCTCGATCTGGCTGCGGCGCACGGAGATCAGGGCGAACTCGCCACCCACGAAGAACGCGTTCGTCAGCAGCGTCAGGGCGCCGACGAGGAGCTGCAGCGCGGTCATCGGGCCGCCTCCGCCCGCTCGGTGGAGCCGGCCCGGACAGCGGCTCCCTGGCCGATCACCCGGTCGGTCACATGGCCGGTCGCCGGGTCGGCCGTCCGGTCGGTCACGGGGCCGTCCGCCACGGAATCGTCCGCCGCGGGGCCGTCCTTCGCGGGGGCGGTGATGCGGACGCGGTCGGCGCGGTGGTGCTCGACGTCGAGGACGTCCAGCCGCCAGCCGTCCAGCTCGATCGCGTCCCCCTTGGCGGGGATGCGGGCCAGGCGGGTGGCGACGAGGCCGGCCACCGTCTCGTACGGCCCCTCCGGCGCGGTCAGGCCGATGTCGGCGAGCCGGTCGAGACGGACCGAGCCGTCCGCCTCCCACACCGCGCGGCCGTCCGCGCCCGCGGGGGCGGGCAGCAGGTCCGGGGCCTCGACGGGGTCGTGCTCGTCGCGCACCTCGCCGACGACCTCCTCGACGATGTCCTCGACCGTGGCCACGCCGGCCGTACCGCCGTACTCGTCGATGACGACGGCCATCGTGCGGCTCGCGCGCATCCGTTCCAGGAGCCGGTCGGCGGGCAGGCTGTCGGGCACCAGCAGGGGCGCGGTGGCCAGCTCGGTGACGGGGGTGTCCGCCCGGCGGTGCGGGGGCAGCGCGAGGACGTCGCGGATGTGGACGGTGCCGATGACCTCGTCCAGGCTGTCCCGGTAGACCGGGAAGCGGGACAGGCCGGTGGCGTGCGTGAGGTTCGCCGCGTCCGCGGCGGTGGCGTGCGCCTCCAGGGCCTTGACGTCCACGCGCGGGGTCATGACGTTCTCCGCGGTCAGCTCGCCCAGGTGCAGGGTGCGGACGAACAGCTCGGCGGAGTCGGCCTCCAGGGCGCCCTCGGCGGCCGAGTGGCGGACGAGGGCGGCCAGCTCCTCGGGGGTGCGGGCCGAGGCCAGTTCCTCGGCGGGCTCCAGGCCGAAGCGGCGCACGGCCCGGTTCGCGGTGTTGTTCAGATGGGTGATGAACGGGCCGAACGCGGCCGTGAAGCCGCGCTGCGGGCCGGCCACCACCTTGGCGACCGCCAGCGGCCGGGAGATCGCCCAGTTCTTGGGCACCAGCTCGCCGACGACCATCAGGACGACGGTGGAGACGGCCACGCCCAGCACGGTCGCCACCGACGACGCGGCGCCGCCCAGGCCGATCGCCGTCAGCGGGCCGCGCAGCAGCACGGCGAGCGCGGGCTCGGCGAGCATGCCGATGACCAGGGAGGTGACGGTGATGCCGAGCTGGGCGCCGGAGAGCTGGACGGTCAGACGGCGTACGGCTCTCAGGGCGCCCTCGGCGCCGCGCTCGCCGGCCTCGGCGGCACGCTCCAGGTCACCGCGCTCGACGGTGGTCAGCGAGAACTCGGCCGCGACGAACACGGCACAGGCCAGGGTGAGCAGGAGGGCCAGCAGGAGCAGCAGGACCTCGGTCACCGTGCCACCCCCGTTTCCTCACAGACGGGCGACGTGAGCCATGTGAGGCACGTGGGCCGTGTGCGGGGTGTGGCACGGCCGGTACTGGGAGGCTCCATTGCGGAACGGGACTCCTTAACGGGATCGATGGGCGGAAAACCTATGGTAAAGGACAGGCAAAGTGATGCCCCTGTCCGTAAAAACGGTCGGGTCGGGGCGGTTGTTCCCCCGCGGGCGCACCCCCCAAACGCGCCTTGGCGCGCCCGCGCGCCGCTCCCGGCCCGGACCCTCGGGGAGCGGTCGACGTACCCCGCGGACCCGGCACTCCCCGTCGGCCGGACCCGCTCACGCAGCCCTCGACACCGAGCGCCGAGATCAGCACGTCCGACATCCCGCACATTTATTCGGACATTTAGGGAGCTTCTCGGTGATTTCGAGGTAATAATCAGAACATGAGTACGGTCATATACGGACTGGCGGCTTCCGCCCAGCACACGCTCAACATGACCGCGGCCTTCATCGGCGGGCTGGTGATCGCCGGCGCGCTGATCTGGGCGGTGCGCGTCGGCATGCGGGTCATGGAGCAGGAGCTGGAGCGCCCCCGTCCGGAAGAGCAGCCCAGAGTCCCCCTGACCGGTCCCGTGGGCGAGGAACGGGAGATGCGGGAACCGGACGAGGTGCCTCTGGTGGTGGACGGGAGCGGACGGCTCATGCCGTACCAGCTCCATCCGGCCGGCACCCGGCGCGGAAAGGACCAGCGGCGGCGCCGCTGGCTGCCGGGCTCCAGCGGATCCTTCAACAGCGGCGGACTGCCACCGGGGCTGTGACCTCCCGGCGTCCGGCCGCGCGCGGTGGAGCGGCCCCGCCCTGCCCGGCGGGGCCGCTCCCGACCGCCCGGGAACATCTCCGGGACGATCACCCGGAGGCGGGTTCCGTCAGCGCTGGGTGAGGGACTGGGGGAAGTCGGTGATGATGCCGTCGACGCCCAGGCCGGCCATCCTGCGCATCGCGCCGGGCTCGTCGACCGTCCACACGTTGACGTCCATGCCCAGCTCGTGCACGCGGTCGACCAGGGCCTGGTCGGTCACCGTGTACTGCGGGTTCACCTGGTCCGCCCACGTGCTCAGCCGGACGAGCTCCTCCTCGGTGGGACGGGTGGCGTCCAGGAAGCCGATCGGGACGTCGGGCAGCAGCGCGTGGAACTCCCGGGCGTCGTCCTCCTGGAAGGACTGGACGGCGAGCCGCCCCCGGGCCAGGGCGCGCTGCACGTAGCGCGGCTTGCCCAGCAGGTTCTTCGCGAAGTCGGTCGCGATGCCCACGTAGTGGCCGCACGGGCTGATCTCCGCCAGCAGCCCGGTGCGGGTGTTCCCGACGCGCGCCACGACGTCGTCGACGGTCATCAGCGGTTCGCCGGCGTAGTCCTCGTGGAACCACGAACCGGCGTCCAGTCTGCGCAGCTCCGCCCAGGTGAAGTCGGAGACGCGGTAACTGGCGCGGCCCGGGTACACCTCCTCGACGTCGGTGGTCCGCTCCATGGTGCAGTCGTGGAAGTTGACCAGTTTCCCGTCCTTCGTGCGCTGTACGTCGATCTCCACGAAGTCGGCCCGCTGGTCGACGGCGAGGTCGACGGCAGCCGCGGTGTTCTCCGGCGCCATGCCCGAGGACCCGCGGTGCGCGATGACGTCCGGATCCCCGGCGGCGTGCGCGGCCGTCGAGGTCACCGCCAGGGCCAGTCCGCTCAGCACGGCCACGACGACACCGGCGCGCCTCTTGCCCACATGCTTCACTGCAGCCTCCCGGAATCCGATGACACCCCCGATGACACCCTTGAGGCTGCCGAACGGTGGTTACGGGAAACCTGCCGCGGTCTGGCGGCGCACATATCAGCCAGTGGAGCGGACGGGGGAAACGGCCATCCGGGCCCGAAGGGGCGGTTCCCCGCAATCCCGCCCCTTCCGCCCGGCGGGCCCGCACGCGGAGGCGCACGGCGCGAACGTCCCCCCGGCCGCGCCCCCGCCGGGCCCTCGCGGCCGATCAGGCCGAGGCGGGGGAACCGGCGGGCGGACGACAGGCGGGCGGGCGGCGGACGGCGGACGGGCTCAGGGGCGGCACAGGGCGGCGATGCGCGCGGCCCGTGCCGGATAGCGTGCCGTGAGGTCGGCCGCGTCGCCGTGCTCGTAGTCCTCGGGGGTGAAGCCGGGGGCCATCGTGCAGCCGAAGAACGTCCAGGCGCCGCCCGGCGCGACCCGCCCGCCCGTCCAGGTGCGGGCGGGGACGGTCAGCTGCGGGTGCTGGCCGGACAGGACGTCCGGCCCGAGGACGGCCGTCCGGGACGATCCGTCGGGTGCGAGGAGCAGCAGCTCCAGCGGGTCGCCGAGGTAGAAGTGCCAGACCTCGTCGATGGGCAGGCGGTGCAGGGCGGAGAAGTCGCCGCCGGTGAGGAGGACGACGATCGCCGTGCCCTCCGGGCGCCCGTCGGGGCGGTCCGGCCCGGCCCAGGTGCGGCGGAACAGGCCGCCCTCGCGCGGGAGCGGCTCCAGCCCGTAGCGCGCGACGAGGTCCTCAGGGGTCACCGAGGTCACCGGGGAAGGCTACCCCCGGTCGAGGAAGGCCAGCTGGGCCCGCTTCTCCGGCAGGTACACGTCGGGCAGGTCGATCTCGGGCAGGACGACCACCGGGCCCGCGGTGAAGCCCTGCTTGACGAAGCGGGCGATCGCCTTGTCGTTGCGGACGTCCGGGTCGATCACGATGCGCGTGCGGTCCAGGGTCCGGAAGGCGTACGCCGTGACCACGGCCATCAGGGCGCCGGTCCAGCCGGGGCGCGCGCCGTCCGGACCGGCGGGGGCGAGCAGCAGGTGGACGCCGATGTCGCCGGGGCGTACCTCGTAGCACTCGCCGACGCGGTCGGCGTCCGGCTCGTAGGTCTGCAGCAGCGCGGCCGGTTCGCCGTCCTTCACCAGCAGGTGGGCGTGGTGGGTGTCGAGCGTGTCCATGTGGGCGTAGATCCCGGCGACCTGGTCGCGGGTCAGGCCGTTCATGCCCCAGAAGGAGGCCCTCTCCTCGCTCACCCAGCGGTGCAGGACGTCGGCGTCGCGCTCGGCGTCGAGCGGCAGGACGCGGAAGGTGCCGAAGCCCTCGACCTCCTGTTCGTGGACGGGTGTGCGGGAGGCGTACGGGTCGGGCAGGTCAGACATCGGTCTCCTCGGTCTCCTTGCGCAGTCGGGCGAAATCGGTGATCACGGGGACGAGGTCGCCCCGCAGCCACAGGGGCAGCTGGTCGCGGTGGTGGGGCGAGCCGGGGACGCCCGAGGCGCCGAAGGGGACCACCCAGCGGCTGTCCTCGCGGCGGGCCAGGTCCCAGACGTAGCGGGCGGCCGGGCCGCGGGCGGCGCGGTCGGTGACGCCCGGCACGGCGGAGGTGCACAGCACGCAGTCGTGGTCGCCGGACAGGCCGGGTTCGTCGTACGTCACGTCGGCGAGCGCCCGCCAGGGGGCGAGGCGGTGGGCGTCGCCCCAGGTGGCGGGCGGCGGATCCCCCGCGGCCACCTCCTCCAGGGCCGCGCGGGCCTCGGCCGCGCGGTCGACGCCGTACAGCTCGGGCGCGCGCAGGAGGTGTTCCAGGGCGTAGCCGATGCGCGGGAGCAGGGCCAGCCAGGGCTGGAAGACCTCCGGGTAGGCGGGCGGGGCGGTCAGCGCGGCGAAGGCCGGGTGGGCGGCGAGACGGCGTACGACCGCGCTGCGCACCGCCGCGTAGGCCGCCGCGTCGGCGCTGGCGGCGTCCATGTGCCGGTCCCAGCGCAGGAGGCGGTCGCGGAGGGCGGCGGCCCGGGGGGTCAGGCCGTCGAGTGCGGCGAGGCGGTCCAGGAGGGGGGCGGCGGAGGCGAGACGGGTGTCGGTGTGGATCGCGGGCATGTCGTCGGCCGACCAGCGCTCCCGGCCCGCGAGCAGCGCGGTGATGCGGTCGGCGCGGTGCGGCGGGGCGAACTCGACGCCGAGGGGGGCGGCGAGGCCGCGCTGGTTGGCCATCACCGCGACGCCGTCGGTCAGCCCGCCGCGGGGCGCGTCGTGCCACCCCCTCCACTCGTGGCCGGGTTCCCACGCGGGCACCACCCGCAGGCCGTTGGCGGCGGCGCGCACCGGCACCCGGCCCGCGACCCGGTGCAGCAGCCCGCCCTCGGTGTCGGCGGCCTGCACCACGTTGACCGGCTCGGCCCACGCGTCCAGCGCGCGGTCCACGTCGGCGACCCGGCGGGCCCGCAGCAGCGGCAGCAGGGCGCCGAAGCCCAGGTCGGAGGTGACGCGGGGCGGGTGGCGCAGGCTGATGGCGACGGGCGTGCCGGACGGGTCCGGCAGGATGCCGCCGTCGAGCCCTTCGGGGCCGCCGATGATCACCGGCCCCCGGTCGGTCTCGATCACCTCCACCTCGGCCGGCTCCTCCCCGGCGACCTCGATGGTCTCGGTGTGGCGGGCGGCGCGGTGCCAGACCCCGTCGGGGCCGAGGGCCTCGACGCCGGCGCCGGTGCGGCGCAGCCGTTCCCGGTACAGGTCCTGGTAGTCGGCCATGGCGTTGGTGATGGCCCAGGCGACGGTGCCGGTGTGGCCGAAGTGGGCGATGCCGGGGACGCCGGGCACGGCGAGGCCGACCACGTCGAACTCGGGGCAGGACAGGTGGATCTGCTGGTAGACGCCGGGGTCCTCGATGAAGCGGTGCGGGTCGCCGGCGATGACGGCCTGCCCGGTGACGGTGCGCTCCCCGGCGACCAGCCAGCCGTTGCTGCCCGCGGTGCCGGGGCCGTCGGTGGCGAACAGGGCGACGGCGTCGGCGCCGAGGTGTTCGGCGACCTGCTCGCGCCAGAGCTTGGCCGGGAAGCCGGCGAAGAGGATGTGGGTGGACAGCCAGACGGCGAGCGGCGTCCAGGGCTCCCAGCGGCCGACGGGGGTGCCTCCCCGCTCGCGCGAAGCCGGGGGCTCGGGGGAGGGGCCGGTGCGCGCGAACTCCCCCGAGGCAGCGGCCCCTTCCGCCAGGCCGTCGTTCACGCCGTCGACGTAGGCCCGCACCCAGTCGGCGGTCTCCGGGTCCTTCTCCGCCAGGGCGGCGAAGCAGCGGCGGGCGGTGTCGGCGAGGCGGGCGCGGCGGGCGAACCGGTCCCAGGACAGGGACCCGGCGCCGAGGAGGGAGGCGGAGGTGCCCTGCGCGCGGTGGCGCTCGACCTCCAGCTGCCAGGCCCGGTCGCGGGCGGTGACGCGGCCCTGGACACGGGCGAGCTCGCGCGCGCTCCCGGCGCGCAGGTGCGGGATGCCCCAGGCATCGCGGAATGTCTCGGCGCCCACCCTGTGCTCCTAATTCCCTTTAGGTTAGCCTTGCCTAATTCGTAACTCGAACCGGTGGCGGAATCGTACGTGACGGACAGGGGGCCCCGGGGCGGGGGCGGGGCGGGGAAGGCGCGACCCCGGGCCGCCGCGCGCGAGGGACTCCGCGCTCGCGGCGCCCGGCGACCGGCGCCCGGGGCGCCGAGGCCGGCCACCGGCGGCCGCACCCGGCCTGTGGCGGCCCGCTCCCCGCCACCGGCGTCCCCCCGGTCATGCGGACCCGGCCGCGGTCCGGCGACACCGACGGGCCTGCGCGGCCTGCGTGACCTGCCGACCCAGCCCCGGCCCCGGCGGCCGGCCGCCTTCGGTCCGGAGCCGGTCCGGAATTCGCCCCGTACGGAGGGTGTGCCGGCGGCCGGGCGCGGGCCGCGAGGCCCGGCGGCACCGTCGAGGACACCGCGCAGGCGGCTCGGAGCCGGCGCGCCCCGGGGACCGGGCGGCCGGAACGGAGCAGGCCCCAGCGCCGGTTCCCGGCCACTCGCGCCAGCCGCCTGCTCCCGCTTCGCCCTGTTTATGGCGTCTTTTTCGGCGTCGCGCCGCGTCGCCTCGGCTGCGCCCGGAACGTCTGGGCCGGTAGGCTTTCCGTGTGATCTTCAAGCGCATCGGAAACGGCCGGCCGTACCCCGACCACGGCCGGGAAAACACCCGGCAGTGGGCGGACGTCGCGCCGCGCCCGGTCCGCCTCGATCAGCTCGTGACCACCAAGCAGCAGCTCGACCTGGAGACCCTCCTCGCCGAGGACTCGACCTTCTACGGCGACCTCTTCGCGCACGTCGTGAAGTGGCAGGGCGACCTGTACCTGGAGGACGGCCTCCACCGCGCCGTCCGCGCGGCGCTCCAGCAGCGGCAGGTGCTGCACGCGAGAGTCCTCGAACTCGACTGACCGGGTCCGCCCGGGCCGCCCGGGCCGGGTGGACCCTCGGGGCGCCCGGATTGACCCTTCCGGGTTGGATTCCCCCTGACCGGGCGCATCAAATGATCATCCGGTAGGCACGGCCGCCCCGGCGCATTACGCTGCGGCCATGAGCATGCTGACTCCCCCCGGCATGGGCGGCCCGTACCGGATCACAGGGGACAAGTACCCGCGGATGCGGCCCCCCCGGCGGCGCGGCAGGCTCGCCCTCCTCGTCACCGCCTGCGCCGTCGCCCTCGGCCTGCTCGGCTGGGGCACGATGCAGCTCATCGACGTCTTCACCGGCGGCGGGAACCCCGCCTCGGCGGCCGGCGCCAAGACCACCTGCTCGCCCCGGGCGAGTTCCCCGCCCCGCGCCGCGGCGCCGCCCGAACCGGGCCGGATCACCGTCAACGTGCTCAACGCGACGACCCGCGGCGGCCTCGCCAAGAAGACCGCGGACGAGCTGAAGAAGCGCGGCTTCCGCATCGGCGAGGTGGGCAACGCGCCCCAGGAGTACGACAAGAAGGTCAAGGGCGCCGGCGTCCTGCTGGGGCCCGCCTCCTCCCTGGAGACCTCGCTGCCGGTGCTCGCCGCCCAGCTCCCCGCAGCCGAGCGCCGCACCGACGCCGGCCGCGGCGGAGCCGCCCTCGACCTGATCATCGGGGACGCCTTCGAGCGGCTGACGCCGGAGGCGGACGCCGACCGGGCGCTGGCCGCACTGGCCCGGGCCCGGCAGGAGCCCGCCAAGGAGGAGCGGGACTGCTGAGCAGCCGCCCCGGCCGTGCCGGGAAGCGCTGTCAGACGGACCCGTACATCCGGTCGCCCGCGTCCCCCAGGCCCGGCACGATGTAGCCGTTGTCGTCGAGACGCTCGTCGACCGAGGCCGTCACCACCGTCACCGGCGTGCCGGCCAGGTCGCGCTCCATGGTCGCGACGCCCTCGGGGGCGGCGAGCAGCACCACGGCGGTCACGTCGTCGGCGCCGCGCCGGATCAGTTCCTTGATCGCGGCGACGAGCGTGCCACCGGTGGCCAGCATCGGGTCCAGCACGTACACCTGGCGCCCGGAGAGGTCCTCCGGCATCCGGGTGGCGTACGTGGAGGCCTGGAGCGTCTCCTCGTTGCGGATCATGCCGAGGAAGCCCACCTCGGCGGTCGGCAGCAGCCGGACCATGCCGTCCAGCATGCCGAGCCCGGCCCGCAGGATCGGCACCACCAGCGGACGCGGGTGGGAGAGCTTCACCCCGGTGGTGAGGGCGACCGGCGTCTGGATGTCGACCTGCTCGGTGCGCACGTCACGCGTGGCCTCGTAGGCGAGCAGGGTGACCAGCTCGTCGGCGAGACGGCGGAAGGTCGCGGAGTCGGTGCGCTGGTCGCGCAGCGTGGTGAGCTTGTGGGCGACCAGGGGGTGGTCGACGACGTGGAGACGCATGCCCACCACAGTAACCGGGCGTGAAGGGCCCGGCGTCCCCGCACCCGGCAGGCCCTCCGGCGGCGCCTCACCCGCTCGCTGGCGTCAAACCGCCCGTCCGGGGGAAGGTGGGAGGGACGGACGCGGGGTGGTGAGACTGTGCCTGACCGAGAATTCCACGACACGCCGTCCCGGGACGGCGGGCCGGAGACGGACAGTGAGAACTGGACGGATGCCGAACGCCGGCGGCGCCGGGCCCAGTTCCTGCGCGAGCTGGCCGAGGCCCGGGCGCTGCGCGCCCGCGTCCAGCCGCGCCGCGCCAAGGCCGCCCGGCTGCGCCGCGCGATGCGCATGCGCACCTTCCGCTGGTAGCCCCGGCCTGCGCGGGCCGGACTCCGCGGGGCCGGACGGGGAAGATCGCGCGGCGCGCGGGCGCCGGTCCGCACGGGGTGCACGGCGACCGCGGAAGTCCGCGTACGATCCGCAAGTGGTGGCACCGAGTGCGCCGGTGGTCTCCCCCGGAGGGGTTCGCCGGGGCGCACCCGTTGACGCCCTCGGACTCGCCGTCGGAACGGCCGGGCACAGGGAGCCGAAGACGTCCCCCGAACGCCCGGTTTCTGTCACGATTCCGAGTGGGTGGGGCTCGGAGCCGACCTCCCCCACCCGCAGCCTCCGCCGGGGGGACCCCCAACCGGCACGCCTATGACCAGTGGGAGAGTCACGGTGTACTTCGCCGCACTGCTCGCGCGCACCGAAGACGGGTGGGAAGCGAGCGACACAGAGCTCGACGATGTGGAGACCCTGTCGGATCTGGCCGACCTGGCCCGGGAAGCCTCTCCCGACGAGGACACGGTGCTGGTGCTCATCGAGCAGGAGGGCGCCTGGTTCGGCGTCGTCCGCGTCGACGGCGAGGACGACCCTCGCATCTACGTCTCGGACGCCTCCGCCGCCGTCCGCAGCAGCTACGGCGAGCTTCTGCTCACCGACGAGCTGCTCGGCCGGGAGCCCGGTGACAGCGCCCCCGACCTGGACGCCCTGGACCTCGACGGCACCGAGGACGGTGATCCGGAGGACGACGCCGACGCGGCGGAGCCCCCCGCCGTCACCGAGTCCACCGTGCCGCACGGCCCGGTCGGCGACGCCGAGATCCTGGAGGACCTCGGCGTGAGCGAGAAGGAGCTGCGTTCGCTGACCGAGGACGCGCTCACCGAGATCGCCGAGGCCCTGGGCGCCTCGGAGACGCTGGAGACCGTCCGCTGACCGCACCGACCGGAGAACCCGAAGAACCCGAAGAACCCGGAGAGCCCGGAGAGCCCGGGGGAACCGGCGGCCCGCCGCCCGACCCGGTCCGCGACCGCTGGCGGGCCGCGATGCGCCTCGCCCTGGACGAGGCCGGGCGGGCGGCCCGGGGCGGGGACGTCCCGGTCGGTGCCGTCGTGCTGTCCGCGGACGGCACGACCGTGCTCGCCGCCGGCCACAACGAGCGTGAGGCCACCGGCGATCCGACGGCGCACGCCGAGGTCCTCGCCATCCGGCGGGCCGCCCGCCGGCTCGGCGAGTGGCGGCTGGCCGGCTGCACCCTCGTCGTCACCCTGGAGCCCTGCACGATGTGCGCGGGCGCGATCGTGCAGTCCCGCGTGGACCGGGTGGTCTACGGCGCCCGGGACGAGAAGGCGGGTGCGGCCGGCTCCCTGTGGGACGTCGTACGGGACCGGCGGCTCAACCACCGGCCCGAGGTGATCGAGGGGGTGCTCGCCGGGGAGTGCGCCTCCCTCCTCACCGATTTCTTCCGCACCCGCTGACGGCCGGGCGGTCCGCATACCGATTTCAAACCGGGGGCCACCTTGCGGTAGGGTCTCCCTCGGTAGCGTGTCCGAGCGGCCGAAGGAGCTCGCCTCGAAAGCGAGTGTGGCGCAAGTCACCGAGGGTTCAAATCCCTCCGCTACCGCTGACGACACCCCCTGACCGTGGCGACACGGTCAGGGGGTGTTCTGCGTGGCCCCGCCCCGGAACCGGTGTCGGCGGGGAACGCGCCCACGGCCGCTTCGGCGACGAGGCGAACCCTTCGAGGCCGTCCCCGGCGAGGCCTTGGAGGAGCGCACGCGGCCGCTCGGCCCGTCCGATGGCCCGTCACCCGCCGCAAGGGGTGCGCCGGCTCCCGGACGCGGAGCCGGCGCACCCCCTCATGTGACACCGTCCCGGCTCCGGCCCCACCGCCCGCGGACTCCGCGCCGACGAGCCCTCCGGCCGCGGTCCCCGGCTTCCGGCGCAGGCGGGCGCGGCGCACCGTGCGGGGTCGCCTCGGGCCGCAGAGCGCGTCGGCCGTCCCGCCGCGGGCGGGTTCACCCGGGGCCGGCAGGCGCCGCGGGTCACGGCGGCCCCGGAACGGGCGATCACCGTGCGCGCGGCGGCGGAGGGCCCCGTGGCCCGGCGGGGTTCCGGGGCTCCCGTGCAGCGGGTACGGCACCCGGACGCGTCCGTCGGAGGCCGGCCGGGGCGGGACCCCTCGGTCGTTGGTCCTCGAAGACGACGTGAAGTTACACTCACCGCCGGCACCAGGAGGCCCACGGGGCACGTCAGTCACAGGGGAGGCCGCAGTGGCGGTGACCGTCAGGAAGATCGCCGTCTGCGTGGTCGTGGTCTTCGTGCTGTACGTGATCATCACGGACCCGGCCCGGGCGGCCGACTTCGTCCAGATAGGGTTCGAGGGCATATCCGACGCCGCCAAGGCCATCGGCGACTTCATGACCTGGGTCGCCAACGGAGGAAAGTGATGATCCGCCACCTGGTCCTGTTCAAGCTGAACGAGGGCGTCGAGCGCGACGACCCGCGTGTCGTCGAGGGGGTCGAGGCGTTCCGGTCCCTGGGCGGCCGGATCGAGGAACTGCGCTTCTGGGAGTGCGGCTGGAACGTCAGCGACCGGCCCATCGCCTACGACTTCGCGATCAACTCGGCGGTGGACGACGCCGACGCCCTCAAGCGCTACCTGGAGCACCCGGCCCACCAGGCGGGCGTCGCGCTGTGGCGAGAGTTCGCCACCTGGGTGATCGCCGACTACGAGTTCTGAGCCTCGTCCGCACCGAGCCCTCCACCGTTCCGGTGGGGGGCTTCCGCGTGTCTTATGCCCAAATTTGCCCCTCAACACGGTGTTATGGGGTGCTTGCACACACTGGACATGTCTTGTGATGCTATGACCGCTTTTGACGGATGAGTTGATGGATCACGAGGTGGAGTTGACCGTGTCGGCCAGTACTGCGCCTCAAGCACCGTCCCAGGAAGCATCCGCCGACCAGGCCGCGCCGCAGCGCAGCCGGGGCGCCGACACCCGGGCCCTGACCCAGGTGCTCTTCGCCCAGCTCAAGGAGCTGACACCGGGAACGCCGGAGCACCACCGGGTGCGCGGGGCGCTGATCGAGGCCAATCTGCCGCTGGTGCGCTACGCCGCCGCCCGCTTCCGCTCCCGCAACGAGCCCATGGAGGACGTCGTCCAGGTCGGCACCATCGGTCTCATCAACGCCATCGACCGCTTCGACCCGGACCGGGGGGTGCAGTTCCCGACGTTCGCGATGCCGACCGTGGTCGGCGAGATCAAGCGGTACTTCCGCGACAACGTGCGCACCGTCCACGTACCGCGCCGCCTGCACGAGCTGTGGGTGCAGGTCAACAGCGCGACCGAGGACCTGACCACCGCCTTCGGGCGCTCCCCGACGACCGCCGAGATCGCCGAGCGGCTGCGCATCAGCGAGGAGGAGGTGCTGTCCTGCATCGAGGCCGGACGCTCGTACCACGCCACCTCCCTGGAGGCCGCGCAGGAGGGCGACGGGCTGCCCGGGCTGCTCGACCGGCTCGGTTACGAGGACCCCGCGCTGGACGGCGTCGAACACCGCGACCTGGTCCGCCACCTCCTCGTCCAGCTTCCGGAGCGGGAGCAGCGCATCCTGTTGCTGCGTTACTACAGCAATCTCACCCAGTCGCAGATCAGCGCGGAGCTCGGCGTCTCCCAGATGCACGTCTCGCGGCTGCTGGCGCGCAGCTTCCAGCGGCTGAGGTCCGCCAACCGGATCGACGCGTAGGCGGCGGGCGCCGGCGCGGGACCGGAGAAGCGGAAACGAGGAACCGAAACCGAAGAAACGATCGATCCGTAACCGGTACGAGCGAATCGCTCATCAGGACGGATGCCGACAATTTTCCTTCGAAAGCCCGTCAGGCCCTGTGTTTCCAGGGTTGATCCGGGTCTTGCATGTCGACAAGTCACTACAGCGCGTTGCCGACATGTGACATTCTGCGGGAAGCGCGTTTGCCGGAGCCCCGGCTCCGGTATTCAGGTGAAGGCTGCGTTCCCGAGGGGGGAGCGTTCCGCCGCGACCGTCCCGCGACCCAAAGGGGGTGGCATGTCCGCAGACCAGGGCAGCTCGAAGGTGCTCACGCTCCCGGAGAGCGAGACCGCGCCCGACGCGCTCGACGCGCTCGGCCCCATCGACGACGTCACGGGCCTTCAGGCGCCGGCCCCGGCCGCCCCGGCCCCGGAGGCCATCGACACCCGCACCCTGTCCCGCTCCCTGTTCCTGCGGCTCGCCGCCCTCGACGAGGACAGCCCGGAGCGCGCCTACGTCCGGGACACCCTGATCGAGCTCAACCTCCCGCTGGTGCGCTACGCCGCCGCCCGCTTCCGCTCCCGCAACGAGCCGATGGAGGACATCGTCCAGGTCGGCACCATCGGCCTGATCAAGGCGATCGACCGGTTCGACTGCGAACGGGGCGTGGAGTTCCCGACGTTCGCGATGCCGACCGTGGTCGGCGAGATCAAGCGGTTCTTCCGCGACACCTCCTGGTCGGTGCGGGTGCCGCGCCGCCTCCAGGAGCTGCGCCTGGCGCTGACCAAGGCCAGCGACGAGCTGTCCCAGAAGCTGGACCGCTCCCCGACCGTCGCCGAACTCGCCGCCGTGCTGGGCGTCTCCGAGGAGGACGTGGTCGACGGGCTCGCGGTGGGCAACGCCTACACCGCCTCCTCGCTGGACTCCCCGGCCCCGGAGGACGACGGCGGCGAGGGCTCGCTCGCCGACCGGCTGGGCTACGAGGACACGGCCCTGGAGGGCGTGGAGTACCGCGAGTCCCTCAAGCCGCTGCTGGCCAAGCTCCCGCCGCGCGAGCGGCGGATCATCATGCTGCGCTTCTTCGCCAACATGACCCAGTCCCAGATCGGCGAGGAGGTCGGCATCTCGCAGATGCACGTCTCCCGGTTGCTGACCCGCACGCTGGCCCAGCTGCGCGAGGGGCTCATCTCCGACTGAGGGCCACGGACGGCCCGGACCTCGGGACGGACGCGGGAGCAGGCACAGGAGCACACGTGAGAGACGACCCGCCGCCGCGGCGCCCCGAGGGCACCGCGGCGGCGGTCGTCCGTCCGGAGCGGGCGCGCCGGCCCGCCGTCGCACGTTACGCCAGCGCCAGCCAGGCCACGGCCGCGACGACCGCCACGGCGACCACGACGCCGACGATCAGGCCGATGCGGGGCCCGGCCGGGGCGGCGGCCTGCCGGGACTGGACGGGGGCGCCCTCGTCGACGAACGCGCGGAACATCTGGGTGCTGCCAGCGGGGTCGTAATTGCCCTGGGGGCCCTGGTTGTTAGCCATGGCCCGAGACCCTAGCGAATGAGCGGGTGCCGCCCAAGCGCGGGGCGGGCGGACCGGCCGACGCGACCGAACCCGCCCCCACCTGCATATTTACGTTCGCAATACTTGCCTTTGCCAACTTTTTGTGCCGGACCCCCTCAATTTGTTTGCCTGCGGCAACCAAACACTCGTATGGTTGCTCTAAGCAATAAACACGGGAGGTGTGAATGGCCGGGAAGGCGCAGTACGAGGAGCTGATCCGTCAGTTCAGTGCCTTCGGCGCCGTGAAGCGGGAGCTCGGCCGCATCCTGCCGGCCGACTGCCCCAGCGGGTCCGCCGCCGTCCTGACGCTGCTCGGCCGCCACGGCGACATGCGCATGAGCAAGCTCGCGGAGCTGCTCGCCGTGGACATGTCGGTCACGAGCCGCCATGTCGCGCACGTCGTCGAGCGGGGCTGGATCGAACGCTCCCCGGACCCCGCCGACAAGCGCTCGCGCATCCTGCGGCTGACACCCGAGGGCGTGGCGCAGCTCGACGAGCTGTCCGAGCGGACCACCCAACTGCTCGCCCACCGGCTGAGCGACTGGACCGACGAGGAGGTCGGCCAGCTCACCCGGCTCATGGCACGGCTCAGGGCGAGTTTCGACGACTGCCGGTTCACGCCGAACCGGGCCGCCACACCACCCGTGGCCGACCAGTCCACCCGTACACCCGCGATCACCACGTAAGAAAAGGAAGTCCATGGCAACGACCACACCAGCCGGTGTGCGGGCTCATGCCAAGCACGGGGGAGGCGCCTCCTCGGACGCCCCGATGACGCACCGGCAGATCATGGAGGCGCTCTCCGGGCTGCTGCTCGGCATGTTCGCCGCCATCCTGTCCTCGACCATCGTCTCCAACGCCCTGCCCGAGATCATCGGTGACCTCGGCGGCGGCCAGAGCGCGTACACCTGGGTCGTGACCGCCTCGCTGCTGGCGATGACGGCCTCGACTCCCCTGTGGGGCAAGCTCGCCGACCTGGTCAGCAAGAAGGCCCTGGTCCAGATAGCCCTCTGCGTCTACGTCGTCGGTTCCGTCGTGGCCGGCCTGTCGCAGAACCCGGGCATGCTGATCACCGCGCGGGCCATCCAGGGTCTGGGCGCGGGCGGTCTGTCCGCCCTGGCGCAGATCATCATGGCCGCGATGATCTCCCCGCGCGAGCGCGGACGCTACTCCGGCTACCTGGGCGCCACCTTCGCGGTCGCGACCGTCGGCGGCCCGCTGCTCGGCGGCGTCATCACCGACACGAGCTGGCTCGGCTGGCGCTGGTGCCTGTACGTGGGCGTGCCGTTCGCGCTGATCGCGCTGGTGGTGCTGCAGAAGACGCTGCACCTGCCGATGGTCAAGCGCACGGTCAAGGTCGACTGGGCCGGTGCCTTCTTCATCACCGCGGCCGTCTGCCTGCTGCTGGTCTGGGTCACCTTCGCGGACGACAAGTACGACTGGATGTCCTGGCAGACCGCCGTGATGGTCGGCGGCGCGATCGCGCTGACCGCGGTCTTCGTCCTCGTCGAGTCGAAGGCCAGCGAGCCGATCATCCCGCTGCGCCTGTTCAGGAACCGCACCATCACCCTGGCGTCGCTCGCCTCGCTGTTCGTCGGCATCGCGATGTTCGCGGGCACCGTCTACTTCAGCCAGTACTTCCAGCTCGCCCGGGACAAGTCCCCGACCATGTCGGGCGTCATGACGATCCCGATGATCGGCGGCCTGTTCATCTCCTCCACGGTCTCCGGTCAGATCATCACCAAGACCGGCAAGTGGAAGGGCTGGCTGCTGGCCGGCGGCGTGCTGCTGACGGCGGGCCTGGGCCTGCTGGGCACCATGCGCTACGACACCCCGTACTGGCACCTCGCGGTCTACATGGCGCTGATGGGCCTCGGTGTCGGCATGATGATGCAGAACCTCGTGCTCTGCACCCAGAACCAGGTGGCCCCGAACGACCTGGGTGCCGCGTCCTCCGTCGTGACCTTCTTCCGGTCCCTCGGCGGTGCGGTGGGCGTCTCGGTGCTCGGCTCCGTGATGTCGACCCGCATCAGCCACTACGCCCAGGACACCATCGGCCAGCTCAAGCCCGAGGAGCGGATGGCGGCCGGCAAGGCCATGGACTCCGGCCAGATCCCGGACATGGACCTGCTGCCCGCGCCCATCCGCACCTGGCTGGAGAGCGCCTACGGACACGGCATCGGCGACATCTTCCTCTACGTCGCCCCCATCGCGTTCCTGGCGTTCCTCGTGACGCTGTTCATCAAGGAGGTCCCGTTGCGTACGTCGGGTGCGCTCGCCCAGTCCGGCCAGACCGCCTCGCAGACCGCCTCCCCGGCGGCCCCGGCCCCGGCCGAGGCCACCGCCCGGCGTGAGCCGGCCGCCCCGGCCGGCGACGACGGTGCCGCGCCCGCCACGGACACGCAGAAGCCCGCGGCCGCCGCCGCGGCGGCCGGCTCCGAGGGGCCCGCCGCCGGCGGCACACCGGTCCGCGGCTTCGTCCGCGGCGCCGAGAGCGCGCCCGTGCCGCAGGCCGCCGTCACGCTGATCTCGCTCGGCGGCAGGCAGCTGGGCCGGTCGGTCGCGCAGGCCGACGGCTCCTACGCGGTGGACGCGCCGGGCGCGGGTTCGTACGTCCTGATCGCCTCCGCCGACGGCTACCAGCCGCAGGCGTCCACGATCGTGGTGAACGACGAGCCGGTCGCGTACGACATCCTGCTCAGCGGCACCAGCGGCCTGAACGGCCTGGTCCGCGCCGCCGAGACCGGGCAGCCGGTCAAGGACGCCATGGTCATCGTCACCGACGTGCGCGGCGACCTGCTGGCCACCACCACCTCCGGCGAGCAGGGCGAGTTCTCCCTCGCCGAACTGGTGCCGGGGACGGTGACCGTCGCGGTCAACGCCGCCGGGTTCCGGCCGCGCGCGCTGCCCGTCGAGGTCGGCGGCACCGGTGTCACCCGCGTCGAGATCGACCTGGACGCCGGCGCCCGCCTGCAGGGCGTCGTCCGCGCCCCGCACGGCCCGCTGGCCGACGCCCGCGTGACGCTGGTCGACGCGGCCGGCAACGTGGTCCGCACCGCCACCACCGGACCGGACGGCGCGTACGCCTTCACCGACCTGGACGGCGGCGAGTACACCGTCATCGCGACGGGCTACCCGCCGGTGGCGACCGCCCTGACCGTCAGCGGCCCGGGCGTCGACGGCCACGACATCGAGCTCGCCCACCCCGGCGAGTGACGAACACCCCGGCCCGCGGCGGGCGCGCGCTCGGAGCGCGTCCGCCGCGGGCCGGCCTCATAGCGACCCTTCTGCAACGCTTTTCAGGGAGAGAACGGGATGGGACTGACCGCGAGGATCCGTACCAGGGACGGATGGGCCGTGTCGCACGCGGTCGTCACGGTGACCGACATGACCGGCGCCCAGGTGCTGCGCGCCGAGGCCGACGCCGAGGGCGCCGTGCGGGACACCACGCCGCTGGAGCCGGGCGCGTACACCGTCATCGTCACGGCCGTCGGCTACGCGCCCGCCGCGTCGAGCGCGATCGTCACCGCGAGCGGGCGGGCCGAGGTCGGCACCGTGACGCTGGCCCGGCAGGGCGGTACCGAACTGCCGCCACCGGGACCGTGGACCATCGACCCGGCGCACTCCAATGTCGCCGCGGTCGCCCAGCACCTGGGGATCTCCAGCGTGCACGGCCGGTTCACGGACTTCTCCGGCACCATCGAGATCGCCCCGGACGACGTCACCAAGTCCCGCGTGGAGGCGGTGATCCAGGCGGCGTCCATCGACACCGGCAACGGCACGCGCGACGCCCACCTGAGGGCCGCGGACTTCCTTGACGTCGAGCGCTTCCCGGAGATCACCTACCGCTCCACCGGCGTGACGCGGGCCGGCACCGACCGCTGGACCGTCCACGGCGAGCTCGGCCTGCACGGCGTGGTCCGGCCGGTCGACCTGGACCTGGCCTACCTGGGCACCGGCGCCGACCCGTGGGGCGGCACCCGGGCGGCGTTCCGCGCGACGACGGAGCTGCGCCGCGAGGACTTCGCCATGAACTACAACCAGGTCCTCCAGGCCGGCATCGCCGCCATCGGCACGACGCTCAGGGTGGAGCTGGACGTCCAGGCGGTGCAGGGCGAGTCACTGCCGGCCGTCTGACCCGGCGCGGACCGTCCTGGCCACCAGGTCGCTGCACAGGTCGCGCAGTTTGACGTTGGAGTCCTGCGAGACCCGGCGCAGGCGCTCCAGCGCGATCCGGGCGTCGATCCGCTCGCGGGCCATGAGGATGCCGACGGCCTGGTCGATGACGCTGCGGGAGAGCAGGGCGGCGCGCACGTCGGCGGCGGACTGCCGCTGCCGTTCGATGCGCAGGGCGGTGGCGACGGCGTCCGCGGCCCGCCGCGCGAAGGCCCGGGCCACGTCGGTCCTCTCGCCCAGCGAACCGGGCTCGACGCCGTAGAAGTTGATCGCGGCGCCCGTCTCGCCCTCCACGGCGAGCGGCAGCGCCAGCACGCAGCGGACGCCGGCGGCGAGCGCGTACGCCGTGTAGGGCGGCCAGCGGGTCTCCACGGCCAGGTCGGCGGCGTACTGGGGTCTTCCCGTCTCGGCGGCGTCCACGCAGGGACCCGAGCCGTTCTCGTACTGGCGCAGGTCCAGGCCGCTGGGCAGGCCGGAGCTGCCGGCCAGGGTCATCAGGCGGTCGGCGCGGCGCACGGTGAGGCTGCACGCGACGGCGCCGGGGACCTCCTGCACCGCGCGGTCGGTCAGGTCGCGCAGCAGGGTGTCGAGGCCCTGGCTGCGCACCATCGCCTGATCGAGTGTTTCCGAGGTCTGGGGGGTCTCGGGTCTCATGGCCGTACGTGTATCCCCTCAACGCTCGTTGACTCCTCACCCGGCCGTGGTGCCGTGCGCGTCGACGATGCGGCGGGAGAGGTCGCGCAGCTTCACGTTCTCCCGCTGGGAGGCCTTCACCAGGCTCTCGAAGGCGCTCGCCGCGTCGATGTTCTGCCGCTCCATCAGGATGCCGGTGGCCTGGCCGATCAGGTCGCGGGTGCGCATGGCCTCGGTGAGCTGCGCGCGCACGGTCGCCGAGTCCAGGGCGATGCCGACGTGCGCGGTGAACAGCCGGCCGATGCGGGTGGCGTTCTCGTCGAAGACCCGCGGCTTGCTGGCGTAGGCCGTCAGCACGGTCAGGTTGCGCCGGTCGGCGCGCAGCCGCAGGGACAGCGCCGAGCGCAGGCCGAGGGCGGACAGGCCACCGGCGTCGCCGTCGGCCTCGCTGTCCTCTATCCGCGCCACCGGCGTGGTCCACAGGCGCTCCCAGTGCGGGAGCGGCCCCCGGTCGCCGTGCCGGGACTCGGCGGACCGTACGGCCTCGTCGGTCCAGGCGAGGGCGCGGCGCCGGCCGCTGTGCGGGCGGCCGCCGCGCTCGATCACCGAGATGCCGGCGTGTTCGGCGCCGGGCATGAAGCGCACGGCCAGGCGGACGGCGGCGCTCAGGGTGCCGTGCGGGGTGGTCGTCTCGTGCAGTTGCCGGGCCACCGCCGTCAGGGCCTCGGCCAGCTCGACGCCGGCGGAGCCCTCGGGAAAACGGGGCGAATCATCAAACTCGGACGCAGCCACCACGAACCTCTTCGGCATGCACGGCGGATGAGGCCGTGCGCAGGAGAGCTCCGCAGCACATTCCTGACTGCGAGCACAGGACATACAGCACTTTAACTGCTCGGTCGCACCGGAGTGACGCCCGGCCGACGGTCCGCCTTCCGCACCCGCCGCCGCCCGTGATGGAATGGCGGGTGGGTCAGGAAGCGGCCTAACCGGAATCCGGACGCGAGTCTGTCAGGTGAGTCTCCGTGACCTTCCTCCCGAACCAGTGCCGGTCGTGCCTCCCGCCCGGCTGCACCCTGCTCGCCCTGCCCCCCGAGATCGACTTCTGCAACGTCGACGAGGTGCTGGACCTCGTCCTGTCCGCGGTCGACCCCCACGACCACCGGCTCCGGCTCCTCGTCCTGGACCTCACCGGAACCCGGTTCATGGACTCCCAGGGCGTCCGCCTCGTCAACGACATACGCCGGCGGCTGCACCCCCGCGCCCGCGTCCGGGTCGTGGCGCGTGCGGACGGCGTGGCCAGCCGCGTCCTGGAGCTGACCGGCCTGCGCCGCGACGTCCCCGTGTACGACAACCTGACGGAGGCGTTGTGGCCCTAGGTGTGCTGTCCCGGGACGCCGGCTCCCGGCGCGCCCGCGCCCGCGCCCTACGCTGATCCCATGGCACCGAACATCGCGACCAACACCCGTGTCCCCCTGGACGAGCTGCTGGACTTCGTACGGCCCCGGCACCGCGCGATCCTGCTGACCCGGCGGGCCGACGGCGGCCCGCAGGGATCGCCGCTGACCTGCGGTGTCGACGACTCGGGCCGGATCGTGGTCTCCACGTACCCGGAACGCGCCAAGACCCGCAACGCCAAGCGGGACCCCCGGGTCAGCCTCATCGTGCTCAGCGACGACTGGAACGGCCCCTGGGTGCAGATCGACGGGACGGCGGAGGTGATCGACGCCCCCGACTCGGTGGAGCCGCTCGTGGAGTACTACCGGAACATCGCCGGCGAGCACCCGGACTGGGACGAGTACCGGCGGGCCATGGTCCGGCAGGGCAAGTCGATCATCCGGGTCACGCCCGAGCGCTGGGGCCCGGTGGCGACGGGGGGCTTCCCGGCGCGCCTGGTGGAGGGGGAGTGACCGGCACGCCGGCGCTCAGCCGCGGGCGACCATCGCCTCGATGCCCGCGATCACCAGGTCCAGCGCGAAGGTGAAGTCGCGCTCCCACATCTCCACCACCGTGTCGCCGCCGCGGGCCGCCATGAGGTCCTTCGACTCCTCGATGAGCCCGGAGGCCTCCGGCGCCCGGCTCACCGTGCTCATGGCGTGCCGGAAGTACTCGTCCTCGGTCATCCCGGTGGCCGCGCAGCGCGCGCGGAAGTGGCCCTCCATCGTGCCGAAGCCGTAGACGAACTGGAAGACGACGGCGATGGCGCCGGCCAGGCGGTGCTCCGGCAGCCCGGTCCTGCGGACGACCTGCTGCACGGCGCGGGAGAACTCCAGGTTGTTGGGCCCGATGTTGAGGTAGGTGCCGACGAGCGGCGACGCCCAGGGGTGGCGCACCAGCATGGCCCGGTACTCCGCGGCCAGCTTGCGCAGCTGCTCGCGCCAGTCCTCGTCGGCGGCCTGCGGGCCGGGCAGGTCCATCTCGCCCGTGATCGCGTCCAGGGCGAGTTCGAGGAGGTCGTCCTTGGTGTCGACGTACCAGTAGACGGACATCGCCGTGACGTTCAGCTCGGCGGCCAGGCGGCGCATGGAGAACTTCGCCAGTCCCTCGGCGTCCAGCAGCCGGACCGCGGCCTCGGTGACGCGGTCGCGGTCCAGTCCCGACGGCTGCCCGCCGCCGCGCCCGCCCCGGCGCGCCGTGTCCTTCAGCCAGACACTGGTCTGCGTCACCCGCTGGACTGCCTCGGCCATGGCGCACCTTCCTCGACTCGCCTACGCCGGTCATGCTAGGCGCCCCTCGGCGGCGCCCGGCCGGGCCGGCCCGCGGTCCTGCCGGGCGGGCGCGGTTGCCGGCGTCCGCCCGGCGCCCCGCCACCCGGTTCCCTAGGCGGCCGTCCGTTCCGCCCGGCGCAGCAGCACCGCCGCGACCAGCCCGCCGAGCAGCACGGCCGCCGCCCCCACCAGCTGGCTGCTCTGCAGGCCGGAGGAGAACGCGTCGGTGATCCGCTCCCGCTCCGCCGCCGAGTCCGCCGAGGCCAGCGCCGCGGGCAGCGAACCGGCCGTCACCGGCACCAGCGCCGCGAACCGCGCGTTGAGCACCGCGCCCAGCACCGCGACGCCCAGCCCGTTGCCGAACTCGGCGAGCGTGCCGTTGATCCCGGCCCCCACTCCTGCCTTCTCCGGGGGGATGGAACTCATGACGGCGTGCGCCATGGCGGGGCTGGCGATCGCGCACCCCACGCCGATGAGCACCAGCCCCAGCAGCGTGCCGGCGTAGCCGCCGGAGGCCAGTAGGGCGATCGCCGCCAGGCCGGCCGCCGTCAGCACCATGCCCAGGGCGATGGAGACGGGCAGGCCCAGCCTCGCCGTCCACTTCGCCGCGAGCCCCGTGAAGTTCAGCGCGACGAAGGTGAGCGCCAGCGGCGAGGTCCGCAGGCCGGCCTCCAGCGCGTCGTAGCCGAGGACGAACTGGAGGTGCTGGGTCAGCAGGTACATGGCGCCGGTCATGCCGAACGTGATGAGCACCGCTCCGGAGACCGCGCCCGTGAAGCGGCGGTTGCGGAAGAAGTGCAGGTCCAGCATCGGGTACGGGATGCGGTTCTCCCAGTACGCGAAGGAGCCGAGGGCCGCGGCCGCCACGGCCACCGGGACCAGGACCCGCGCCGACGTCCAGCCGTGCTCCGGGCCGGAGATGATCGCGAAGACGAGGGACGCCATGCCGGTCGTGGAGAGCAGGGCGCCCGGCAGGTCGGGGCGGTCGCCCTGGGGATTCTTGGACTCGGGGACCAGGACGACCACGGCGATCAGGCCCAGCGCCGCCACCGGCAGGTTGATCAGGAAGATCGCGCCCCACCAGAAGTGGTTCAGCAGGAAGCCGCCGAGCAGCGGGCCCGCCGCGAAGCCCAGGGAGTTCACGGCGGCCCAGACGCCGATGGCCTTGGGCTGCTCCTCGGGCGTGAAGATCTGCATCGCCACGGCGAGGGTGGTGGTCATCAGCAGCGCCCCGCCGATGCCCATGCCGGCCCGGGCCGCGATCAGCTGGCCGGTGGACTGGGCCAGCCCGGCCACCAGCGAACCGAGACCGAACAGGGCCAGGCCCGCGAACAGCATCTTCTTGCGGCCGTAGCGGTCGGCGGCGTTGCCCGCGGTGAGCAGCAGGCCGGACTGCACCAGCGAGTAGGCGTTGATCATCCACTGGATGTCGGAGGTCGCCGCGTCCATCTCGCGGGTGAGCGAGGGGATGGCGACGTTCAGGACGGTGTTGTCGATCACCACGGTGAGCAGGGCGAGGGAGATGACACCGAGGATCAGCCAGCGCTGCGGGTGGCCCTGCGGCGGCGACTGGGGCCGCGCCGCGCGGCCGGGCTCTTCCGGGAGCCGTTCCTGGGGGGATGCCGTCATGCCATACAGCGTAGAACAGGTCCTATACGGCGTACAACAGAAATGCGGAGGGGGCGGCGGCCGAAGCCGCCGCCCCCTCGCGGTGCACGGAACCGTCAGCCGCCGCTCGTGGGCCGGGTGAGGTCGTAGAAGGTGGCCGAACCGACGGTCACCTTCTCGAAGCCGGCCGCCACCCAGGAGGCGATCCGCGCGGAGCTGCCGGAGCCGCCGCCCGGACCGCCTCCCATGCCGCCGCCCGCGATGAAGTAGTGGATCCTGCCGTCCGCCACGTACTCCTTGAACTGCGCCAGGGTGGGCGAGGGATCGGTGCCGTTGAAGCCGCCGATCGCCATCACCGGCTCACCCGTGGCCAGCTGGTAGCTCGCCGCGTTCTGCGAGCCGACGGCCGCCGCGGCCCAGGTGTACCGGCCGGCGTCGGCCTCCAGCAGCCTTTCGGCCTCGGCCCCGACCTGGGCGCCGTCGAGCAGGCCGCCCATGCCGCCGCCACCGGCGCCGCCCGTCCGTCCGCCCTCGCCGGCCGTGGCGCCGCCCGGCGGGGCGCCGCCCGGCACGCCGTTGCCCGCGGCCGGGCCGCCACCCGGCATCCCGCCGCCCGGCTGGTTCCGGCCCTGCCCCTGCCCGGCACCGCCGCCTTGGCCCTGCCTCTGCCCCTGGCCCGGCGTGCCCCCGCCGGGGAAGCCGCCGCCCGGACCGCCCTCGCGGCCGGCGCCCGGCGCGCCGCCCGGGCCGCCGCCCCGCGTGCTCGCGCCCGCCGGACCGGCCGTCACGATGGAACCGCTGTGGCCCACCTGGACCGTACTGACGGTGTACGCCGCCGGCCCGGCCAGCGCGGCCACCAGCCCGAGCCCCGCCACGGCGAGCGCCGCCCGGCGTCCCAGCCGTCCCGCGAAGACCAGCCCCAGGGCGGCGGCCAGACCGCCGACGAGGACCAGCCACCTCAGCCACGGCAGGTAGTCGGGTGTGCGGTCGAGCAGGAGGTACCCCCAGGCCGCGGTCGCGGTGAGGGCGGCGGCGAGGGCGAGCGACGCACCCGTCGAGCCGCGCCGCTCCCACAGGGCCGCCGCGCCCATGCCGACGACGGCCGCCAGGTAGGGGGCGAGGGCCACCGTGTAGTACTGGTGGAAGATGCCCGCCATGTAGCTGAAGACGGCCATGGTCGTCAGCAGCGAGCCGCCCCACACCAGGAACGCGCCGCGCGCCGGATCGGTCCGGCCGGACTTCCTCGTGAGGACCAGGCCCGCGACGAGCAGGATCAGCGCCGCCGGCAGCAGCCAGCTGATCTGGCCGCCGACCTCGGAGTTGAACATCCGGTCCCAGCCGGTCTCCCCCCACCGGCCGCCGCCCGCGCCGCCACCGCCGCCGACACTGCCGGTCTCCTCGCCGTTGAGCCGGCCCAGGCCGTTGTAGCCGAAGGTCAGCTCGAGGAAGCTGTTGTGCTGCGAGCCGCCGATGTACGGGCGGGAGGAGGCGGGCCACAGCTCCACGATCGCGACCCACCAGCCGCCGCAGACCACCAGCGCCGCGGTCGCCAGCGCCAGCTGGGCCAGCCGCTTGCGCAGCCGCACCGGGGCGCACACCCCGTAGGCGAGGGCGAGAGCCGGCAGGATCAGGAACGCCTGGAGGGTCTTGGCGAGGAACGCGAGGCCGATCGCGGCCCCGGCCCACACCAGCCACTTGGTGCGGCCGTCCTCCAGGGCCCGCACGACCAGGTGGCAGGCGACGGACATCAGCAGCGCCAACAGCGCGTCGGGGTTGTTGAACCGGAACATCAGCGCCGCCACCGGCGTCAGCGCCAGCACCGCGCCCGCGAGCAGCCCCGCGCCGGGACCCGACCGGCGCCGCACGGCGGCGTACACGACCGCCACCGTGCCGACGCCCATCAGCACCTGGGGGACGAGGACGGCCCACGCGTTCAACCCGAACACCCGCACCGACAGCGCCATCGGCCACAGCGCGGCCGGGGGCTTGTCGACGGTGATGGCGTTGGACGCGTCCAACGAGCCGAAGAAGAACGCCTTCCAGGACCGGCTGCCCGCCTGCGCGGCCGCCGAGTAGAAGGAGTTGGCGTACCCGGAGGCGCTCAGGCCGTACAGGTAGAGCAGGCCGGTGGCCAGCAGCAGGCCGAGGAGGGCCGGGCGCACCCAGCGGGGGTCCTCCGGCCGGCCGCGCCACAGCCGCCGCACCGGGGACGGTCCTGCGGTGGCCGGTGGCGGGGCCGAGGGGGCGGGAGGGACGTTCCCCGGCAGGGCCGTCGGGGCGTGGTCCGCGGTCATCGCGTGCTCCCGTGGCCGGCGTCGGCGGGGAACCGGTTCGGCTGGTGCGGGGCGGCCGGCGTCCGCGGGAACACCCAGGCCCGCAGGAGCAGGAAGCGCAGCACGGTCGCCGCGAGGTTGGCGGCGATCAGCACCGCCAGTTCGGTGGAGTGCGCGGGATCGGCCGACGCCGCGTCCAGCGCGGCGAGCGAGCCGCTGGTCAGGACCAGGCCGATGGCGAAGACCACGAGCCCCTGCGCCTGGTGCCGTACGGCGCCGCCCCAACCGCGCACCCCGAAGGTCAGCCGCCGGTTGGCGGCGGTGTTGACGACCGCGCAGACCAGCAGGGCGAGCGCGTTGGCGGCCTGCGCGCCGGTGACCAGGCGGAAGCCGCTGTAGAGCAGGAGGTAGAGGAGGGTGGACAGGGCGCCGACGGCGCAGAACCCGACGAGCTGCCGGGCCAGGCCGCTGGGTACGCCCTTGATCTCCCGGTCGCGCGGGTCGTCGCCGAAGGGCCGGGCGAGCCGGTCCAGCGGCAGCGCGCCGGTGGCCAGGGCCTTGCCGACCCGCCACACGCCCTTGAGGTCCTCGGTGGCCGTCCTCACGATGTGCACGGTCGAGTCGGGGTCGTCGACCCAGTCGACCGGCACCTCGTGGATCCTGAGCCCCGCCCGCTCGGCGAGCACCAGCATCTCCGTGTCGAAGAACCAGCCGGTGTCCTCCACCAGCGGCAGCAGCTCCCGCGCCACGTCCCGGCGTATCGCCTTGAAGCCGCACTGGGCGTCGGAGAAGCGGGCCTGGAGCGAGCCGCGCAGGATGAGGTTGTAGGTGCGGGAGATGAACTCCCGCTTGGCGCCGCGCACCACGCGCGCGCTGCGGGCCAGGCGGGAGCCGATCGCGAGGTCGGAGTGGCCGGAGATCAGCGGGGCGACCAGCGGCAGCAGGGCGTTGAGGTCGGTGGACAGGTCGACGTCCATGTAGGCGAGGACCGGGGCGTCCGAGGCGGACCAGACGGCGCGCAGGGCCCGGCCGCGGCCCTTCTGCTCCAGCCGCACCGACCGCACCCCGGCGATCCGCTCCGCCAGTCGTGCCGCCACCTGCGGCGTGGAGTCCGTGGAGGCGTTGTCGGCGATCGTGATGCGGAACCCGTACGGGAAGGTGCGCGCGAGGTGCTCGTGCAGCCTGCTCACGCACGGCCCGAGGTCCTTCTCCTCGTTGTAGACGGGGATCACTACGTCCAGGACAGGCGTGCCGGCTGCCGCGGCCGGGAGGTGCTCCCGCGCCGGCAGGGTGCCGGGAGAAGAGTCGGTTCGCATGGACCGACTCTCCTCACCTCCCCTGTCGCGCCCGTGTGGTGCGGCTGTGGTGTGACTGTGAACCGTCCTGGCACGCCGGGAGGGACGGAGGGCCCAAGAGGTGGGAAGGGACGGCCTGGTGACGGTCCGTAGGGGCCGAGGGGCCCGCCGGGAGGGCCGGGAGGCGGACGGTGAACACCGTCCGCCCGGGCACGCTGTCCACGGTCACGGCACCGCCGTGCGCGGCCGTCACGGCCTGCACGATCGCCAGCCCCAGACCGGTCGAACCGGTGGCGCGGCTGCGCGCCGAGTCGCCCCGCGCGAACCGTTCGAAGACGTGCGGGAGCAGTCCGGGCGGGATGCCCGGACCGTCGTCCTCGACGTCCACGCACAGCCACGCGCCGCGGTGCCGCACGCGCGCGGTGACGGTCGTCCCGGGCGGGGTGTGGGTGCGGGCGTTGGCGAGCAGGTTGACCAGGACCTGCTGGAGCCGGGCCGGGTCGGCCGACGCGTGCGCCGGTTCGTCCGGCAGGTCGAGCCGCCAGGTGTGGTCCGGCCCGGCCGCGCGGGCGTCGCTGACGGTGTCCACGACCAGCGGTACGAGGTCGGTCCGCTCGAACCGCAGGGGCCGCCCGGCGTCCAGGCGGGCGAGCAGCAGCAGGTCCTCGACGAGGAGGGTCATCCGCGCGGCCTCGGACTCGATCCGGCCCAGGGCGTGCCGGGTGTCGGGGCCGACCCGCTCCCCGCCGCGCCGGGTCAGCTCGGCGTACCCGCGAATGGAGGCCAGGGGTGTGCGCAGCTCGTGGCTGGCGTCCGCGACGAACTGCCGTACCCGCGTCTCGCTGCGCTGGCGGGCGTGGAGCGCGCCGTGCACGTGGTCCAGCATCCGGTTCAGCGCGGCACCGACCCGGCCGACCTCGGTGTGCGGGTCGCACTCGGACTCCGGGACGCGCTCGTCGAGGTTCACCTCCCCCGCGTGCAGCGGGAGTTCGGCCACGCGCGTGGCGGTGTCGGCGACCCGGCGCAGGGGCCGGGTCGCGACGCCGACGATGACGGTGCCGGCGAGGGAGGCGGCGACGAGTCCGGCGGCGGTGACGCTGGCCTCGATGAGGAGGAGCGTTTCGAGGGTGCCGTCGACCTGGGCGGTCGGGATGGCCACGTAGAAGTCGCCGTTGACGCCGTACGCGTACCGGACGAGGTACCCGCCCAGCTCCGGCAGGTCCACGGTGTGCGAACGGCCGTCCCGGGCGACGGCGGCCAGCGCCTCCGTCTGCGCCCCGGTGAGCGCCTCGGCGTCGATCTGCAGGCCCGTCGTGGACGTCTTCCCGACCTCGGCCTCGGTGACGGTGCCGTCCTCGATCCGGGCCACGAGGGTGCCGCTGGGCTGCGGTCCCCTGGTGACGAAGTCGGTCAGGTCGATCCGCATGACCTGCCGCCCGGGCGGCACGGCCCCGCCCTCCGGGGTGTCGGGCGGACCGAACTTCCCCGACGCCCGCGCCGCCACCTCCCTGAGCTGCCCGTCCAGCTGCTCGTACAGGTGCGAGCGCAGCGCCAGCGTGGTCACGGTGCCGATCACCGCGCACACCACGGCGATCAGTACCACCGACACGACGACCAGCCGCGTCCGCAGCGTGCGCGGCGTGCGCGCCCGCCGCCGCGGCCACGGCCGCCGTCCCGCCCTCACGCCGCGGGCTTGATCAGGTAACCGGCGCCGCGCCGGGTGTGGATCATCGGCTCCCGCCCGGCGTCGATCTTCCGCCGCAGGTAGGAGATGTACAGCTCGACGACGTTGGCCTGCCCGCCGAAGTCGTAGGACCACACCCGGTCGAGGATCTGCGCCTTGCTGAGCACCCGGCGCGGATTGCGCATCAGGAAGCGCAGCAGCTCGAACTCGGTGGCGGTCAGGTGGATGCTGTCCCCGCCCCGGGTGACCTCGTGGCTGTCCTCGTCGAGGGTGAGATCACCGACGACCAGCACCGAGTCGGCGCGGCGGTCGGCGGCACCGGAGCGGCGGATCAGCCCGCGCAGCCGGGCGACGACCTCCTCCAGGCTGAACGGCTTGGTGACGTAGTCGTCCCCGCCGGCGGTCAGCCCGGCGATACGGTCCTCCACGGCGTCCTTGGCGGTCAGGAACAGCACCGGTATGTCGGGCAGTTCGCGGCGCAGCCGCCCGAGCACGGTGAGCCCGTCCATGTCGGGCAGCATCATGTCCAGCACGACCGCGTCCGGCCGGAACTCGCGCGCCGTCCGGAGCGCTCCGTGCCCGTCCCCGGCCGTGCGGATCTGCCAGCCCTCGTAGCGCAGGGCCATGGACAACAGCTCGGTGATCGACATCTCGTCGTCCACCACCAGCACCCGGACGGGGCTCCCGTCCGGCCTCAGCAGTTCGGTGCGCCCCTGGGGCGAGGTCGTGGTCATGCCGTACACGGTGTCGGAGCGCTCTGAGAGGGCTCTTTCGGCAACCTGTGATTTCCCTGAGAAACCGGCACTCCCCGGGCCGGCGGTCGGAAGAGCCCGTCCTGGGTCCCCGCGCTCCCGCGCACCTCCACACACTTCCTTCCGCGCCCCCGAGGGAAGTCCGCTTCCCCCAGGTCAGCGCGGTGTGCTGATCACCGGCCCACACCGGCTCGGGACCGCGCGCCGGCCACCGCAGCCCCGGACACGTCCATGTCCGTGCCTCCCTCCTCCGGGAGCAGGCGCCGCCGCCGACGACGCCCTCCGGGAGGATTTTCGACCGGACCCCGCCGGACACCGCCGGCAGGGGCGGGGCGAAGGCGGAAGCAGGAGGCCCTGTGGAGTGATCCGCAGGGCCTCCTGCTCGTTGCGCGCTCGGCCGGACACGCACACGCGGCCTTCCGGTCCGCGGCTCCGTGCGGACCGGCCGAGGGCGGCCGTACCGGTCGCGTGACGATCTCTCGCGAGTGCCGCCGGACGGGGCCGGTCGCCGTGGTCGCCGCACCCGCCCGCGCCACCCCGGCCTTTACAGACGGTCGTTGTGCGTGCCCGGGCCGCGGTGGGTTCCCGTGTCGTGGGTCTTCCGCCGGCGAGGGATGAGACCGAGCAGACCCAGGAGACCGGCGAGGCCCCAAAGCCCCCAGCCTCCGTCGTCATCGTCCTGCTCGTCGGTGTCCTGCGCCTGGCTCTGGGCGGCCTGCACGGCGGTCACCGATGCCGCCGCCGGCGTTTGCGCTTCCGCGGTGACCGCAGCGGGCCCTGCGAGGAGAGCGGCTGCCAGGAGAGCACCGATAGTCGTGCGACGCATAGTTCCTCCTTGCGTGACCCATGGACAGGGCCTTACCTCCATGTCGCAGGAGACGGAGGCACCGCGCAACTCCTGGGGGCGCGGGAGCACTCCCTGAACCGGCCTCGGCCCCATTTCCCGGGGCTCCACGGCCGATCGGGCCGTTAGTCCGAATGGGTGACCCGCCCGCTTCGGCTCGTGTGCCGGATCCCTGAGGCGATGCCCTCGGCCCACCGCGCTCCCCGGTTGCCGTCCGCCGTCGCCCCGCGCACCGTGGAGCGGGCGCGGTCCGCGGCACCCGGGCGGATCACGCCACCCGGAGCGCCCGCGTGGCCGGCCGATCGACTCCGCCCCGCGCGAGGCGGTTGCCGTCGAACACTGCCGTCGAGGCAAAAGCCAGAGGCCCCGTGGATCACTCCATGGGGCCTCTGTTCCGCTGTGCACTCGGCAGGATTCGAACCTGCAACCTTCTGATCCGTAGTCAGATGCTCTATCCGTTAAGCTACGAGTGCTTGTTCTTTTTTTCTCCGCCGTTCCCGTTCCTTTCGGCCCGCTCCCGGCGACAGGAAGAACATTACATGACTGCCGCCGACATGTGAAATCCGTTCGGCAAACCCCGCCTGACCTGCGGAAACGCCGATACTGGGGTGAGCGGGCAGCGACCGTGGACCGTGGGGGCGCCCGGACCGGAGCGGCCGGTCCGGGCAGGGCGGCGCTTCGCGGCAGTGGACGGATGCCCGGTGGTTCCCGCTCGAAGGTGATCACCGCTCGGCCTCCCGCACCCCCCGCGGGACGCGAAGGGCCCACGGGTCCACCGCACGCCCCTCCACCTGCACCATGCGCTCGCGCGCGGTGTCGGGGGCGCGGCGCTGCCGCTCGGCGCCTGGGGGGAAGGAGGGGAAGACGAAGGGACGCGGTGGCTCCGCCGCCGCCGGCCCCGGCGACCGGGGCGGAAGCAACCGGGGCGGAAGCAGAGGCGGAGGCGGAGAACGGGGAGAAACACTTCGGGGAGTCCGGTCGATATCGGAATATCGACCGGACTCCCCGAGCAGAGAGCGGAGGCGGAGGGATTTGAACCCTCGATGGGCTTTAAGGCCCAAACCGCATTAGCAGTGCGGCGCCATAGACCGGACTAGGCGACGCCTCCAGACGCAACATCCCGCGCGCGAGTGCGGATGGTGCGTGCCGATGATGACACAGACGAGCGTGGTGTCACCAATCGCCCCCCACGGTACTAGGCGAGCAGGCCGCGGGGCAAAGGGGTTGGCGGCGTCCCCGCCGGCCCGGGCGGGGGCCGTTCCCCGGGCCGCGGGGCGACGCCCCGCGCGGGGCGCACGGGTGACGGCCGCAACGTCGGCGGCCGTGCCGCGTTAGGCAGGGCATGTCTCAGGTCATGTCACAGGTCGTGTCGCAGAGCACCCACCGGGCCGCGCCGCGCCGCCCCCGTCCCGCCCTGCGGCGGATGTTCGTCACCGCCGCCTCCGCCCTCACCGCGGTCGCCTCCCTGGCCGCCGGCCCCTCCACCGCGTACGCCGCCTCCGCCGAGCAGGGTGCGGCGGGCCGGGACGGCGACCGCCTGACCGTCACCGTCCACAACGCGGGCAAGGGCCTGGACGGGACGTTCGAACTACGCTGCCACCCGCACGGCGGCAGCCACCCCGACCCCGCCGGGGCGTGTGCCGTGGTCGAGCGGAACACACGGTGGGGGGAGGACGTCTTCGGACCGGCCCCGCGGGGCACCGTGTGCACCATGCAGTACGGCGGACCCGCCACCGCGCGGATCACCGGCACCTGGGCCGGACGCCCGGTCGACGCGACGTACGACCGGCGCGACGGCTGCCGGATCGCCCGCTGGGACCGTTTGGTGCCGCTCCTGCCCGACCTCGGATCGCCGGCGTCCCCGTGAGCCGGGCCGCGGACCGGACCACCCCTTCCGGTCCGCGCGCCGGGCCGGCCCGCCCGGTCCCTGCCGCCCCCGGCCGGCCACCGGCCGACCACCGGCCGGTCACCGATCGGCCACACGTTCTACGTCACTTCGTCGTGCGACCTCCCTCCCATCCGGCGCCGCGCGCACGACCCCAGCGCTTAGACTCCCTCGCGTGACACGTTGCGGGCCGGTTGGCAAGATGGCCCCCGCGGTCGGCAAGGTGCGGTAACAGGAGGGAAGCGTCTCGTGAGCAGCAGGCCATCCCGAGGCGCTGCTCGCCTCGCAGCCATACTGGACGCCCTGCCCGACGCGTTGGTCCTGGTCAACGCCAACGGCACCGTCGTCAACGCGAACACCATCGCCCTGGAGACCTTCGAGACGCCGGGGACCGCGCTGGTCGGGCGCGGACTGCTGGACCTGCTGCCCCACTTCGACTCCAAGCTCATCCCCGGCTCCATGCGGCGGCCGGACCACATCGACCCGCGGGCGCGGACGAAGCCGACCCGGATGGTCGCCCGGCGCACGGACGGCACCGAGTTCCCCGTCGAGGTCACCAGCGCCAACCTGGACAACGGCCAGCAGGGGTACGACGCCTACGGCTACACCGGCGACGAACTGCTGATGCTCGTCGTGCGCGACCTGACCGGCACCGTCGACACCGAGGCCGAGCTGGCGCGCTCGCAGCGGCAGACCGAGATGATCCTGCGGGCCGCCGCCGAGGGCGTCGTCGGCACGGACACCGACGGCCGGATCGTCCTGGTCAACCCGGCCGCCGCGCAGATCCTGGGCTACCGGGCCGGCGAACTCGGCGGACGCGAGCTGCACACCCTCATCCTCCACTCCCGCGCCGACGGGTCCCCCTTCCCGTACGACGAGTCCCCGCTCGCCGACACCCTGCGATCCGGGCGCAAGCACCGGGTGCGCGGGCAGGTGGTGTACGCCAAGAACGGCGACAAGGTGCCGGTCGACCTGACGACCGCGCCCGTCCGCGACGGCGACCAGCTCGTCGGCGCCGTGATGACCTTCACCGACCGGCGGCCGTACGAGGCGCTCGTGAAGGAGCGGGAGGACGCCGAGAAGCGGCACGCCGAGGAACTGGAGCGCATCGCCGAGGAGCACGCCTCCGAGCTGACCGCCCTGCGCCAGAAGCACGTGGCCGAGCTGGAGGAGCTCCGGGAGAAGCACGCGGAGGAACTCGCCGCGGGCGAGGAGCGCTACGCCGCGCTCGGGGAGCGGGAGAAGGACCGCTACGAGGCGCTCGCCGCCCGGCACGAGCAGCTGCTCACCCTCCTCGGCGCCTCCCTGCGCGGGCCGCTGGAGGAGCTGCGCCGCGAGCTGTCCGCGCTGGCCGCGGACGACGCCGGGCAGCTGTGGCCCGAGGCCAACCAGGTGCTCCACCACCTCTCGGCCGGCTACTCGCGGATCACCACGCTCATCGACAACGTCCTCGGCTACCAGCGCCTCGACACCGGGGCGGAGGGCGTCTCCCGTACGAAGGTGATGCTGGACGCCGTCGTCGCCTCCGGTGTCGACGGGGCCGTCGAGCTGGTCGGACCGGGGCGGGTGCAGTTCGCCGTGCACGCGCCGCCCATCGAGGCCGAGGTCGACCCGCGGCTGCTGGCGATCGCGCTCGCGCATCTCGTCGCCGACGTGGCGGGGGTCGACGCGACCGGCAACGCGCCCGCGTCGACGGGCGGTTACCTGGACAACACCGTCGTGGTGGCGGCGGCCCAGCGCGGCGAGGTCGTACGGATCGAGGTGCGCGGCCCGTACGCCGGGGGGGACCCGGTGCACGAGCCGATCGTGCGCGGGATCGTACGGGCCCACGGCGGCGTGCTCCAGACGCACGAGGTGCCGGGCATGAGCGGCAGCGCGTACGTCCTCGAAGTCCCGATCGGGGGTGGGGCGGGAGCGGTGGCCGCCCCGGGAACCGACCCGGTCGTGGAGCCGGCCGAGGGACCGGGTGAAGGACCGGGCGAGGCGGTTGCCGAAGGGGCAGCCGAGGGGACGGCCGCCGAAGCGCACCCCGCCCAGGCGCCGTCGGACCGGGCCGCGATCGCCCAGGCGGCCGGGCCGGCGCAGCAGGCCGCGGGCGGCGGGCGGCGGCGGGCGCGGCGGCCCTCCGCCGACGCGTTCCTGGAGGACGACGGCGACACCGAGGATTCCGGCGTTCCCGACGGCACCGGGGCGGAGGGCACCACGCCGACCGGGCGGCGCAGGAGGCGCGCGGCCGGGGAGCCGGCGCCCGCTCCGGCACCGGTTCCGCCGCCGGACGAGGTACCCGGGGGGACCGGACGCCGGCGCAGGCGGCCGGCCGGGGACACGGTCGCGGAGCCGGGGACCGGCGTGGCCGAGGGTTCCGTCGTCACGGCCGCCGAGCACGCCGCGGGCACCGCGGCCGCGGGCACCGGCCTGGGCGGGACCGTGCCGCCGCAGGGCGTTCCCGCCCCGACCGGGCGGCGGGCCCGGCGTGCCCTGGGGGAACAGCACGCGCTGCCGCCGGCGCTGCCCGCGCCGTCCGGCGAGGCGGACCCGGCCGACGCGTCCCGGCCGACCGGGCGTCGGCGGCGTGCGCTGGCCTCCGCGGCGGAACGCGCCGCCGCGGCGGAAGCGGGGCCCCGGCAGGTGTTCGCCCTGCCGCCCGCCGACGCGGACCGGCCCGCCGGCGTGGCGGAGACGGGCCCGGGCCCGGAGGCACCTCAGGTGGCTCGGACGGCTCACGGACCCGTCCCGGGAGGAGCAGCGGGCGCGCCGGTGGCGCCGGGCCTTCCGGGGGGCGCCACGCCGCCGGGGACGAACATCCCCGCGCAGGGACAGGCACCGGGGCACGGGCCGGCGCAGGTGCCTGCGCAGGGGCACGGGCCGGTTCACGGCGCCGGTACGGCCGGTGTCGCCGGTGACCCCGGAGCGGGTGCTTCCGGCGGCTTGATCGAGGACGGTCCGGTGGACGAGGGCCGGCACGACGCCGTTCCGCACGAGCGGTCCGCCGTCCACACCCCGCCGCAGCCGCACCCGGTGAGCGAGCCGGCGGGCCGCCGTCGCCGGGCCGTGCCCCCGGACGCGCCGGTGCCGGCCGCGACGCCGACGGTGGCGCCCGGCCAGGGTGGTCCGGTCCCCGCGCGGAACGTTCCGGCCCGGGACGCCACCGGGACGGTTCCCGGCGGACCCGTGCCCCCGCGGATCGCGACCGTGCCTGCGCAAGGAACGTCCGGCCAGGGCGTACAGCCGGCGGGCCCGGGAGCCGGTGTTCCCGCCCAGGCCGTCCCCGGCCAGGAGCCGCAGACCGCCGCTCCGCGGACGGTTCAGGGCACTCCCGCGCAACCGGTGACCGCCCCGCCGCCCACGGGGCAGGACCCCGCCCAGGGCCCGGCAGCGGTGCCGGGGCGGGTGCGGGCCCACGCCCAGGAGGAGCAGCCGGCCGGACCGGTGCAGCCGCAGGCCGCCTCCGTTCCGCCCGTACAGAACGCGGCCGCACAGAACGTGGCCGTACAGAACGCGACCGGGCAGAACGCGACCGGGCAGGTCGCCCTGCCTGCCCAGCAGGCCGGTGCCCCCGGCCGGCCCCTGCCGCAGCCGCTCCCCGAGCCCCGGCCCGGGCAGAGCGCGCCGGACCGGACTGCCGCGGGCCGGCCCGCCCCCGCGGCGCAGGGCGTTCCCGCCCCGCAGCCCTGGCCCGTCGCCGGCGAGGCCCCGGCCCCCGTGCCGCCGAACGGTGCCGCCGCCCCGGACGACGCCCGGCCGGCCGGCGCCGCCGCTCCCCTGCCGCCGGCGGGCACGAACCCGGCGCCCGCGGCGGGGGCCGCTCCGCTGCCGCCGGAGGGCGCTGCGCGGCCCGCGCAGCCACTGCCCACGGAAGCCGCGGCGCCGGTGGACCCGAACTCCACGCAGGGGCGGGCGATCAGCGTGCGGACGCTGGGCCAAGGCGTGCCGTTCAACCGGCAGGCGGCCCAGGTCCAGCAGCCGGCGGCCACCCCCGCACCGCACCACCCGGGTGGTTCGGGCCGTCGCCGCAAGCTGGGGACGCCGCCCGACCCGGTCGCCGCCCGGCCGGAGCAGGACGCCCGGCCGCACCCGGCCGGCGAGCAGGCCCCCGTGCCGCCGCGCACCCCGGCGGCGGCCCAGCCGCAGCCGGCTGCCCCGGCGCCGGCCGGCCAGCCGCCCCGGCTCGCGCAGATGACCGAGGGGGCCGGACGGTCGTACGCCATAGGCGCGCCCGACGAGAACGCCGCCGAGGGGCCCGAGCCGCTGGACGGTCCCGGCGGGGCCGTCGAGGTGGCGGACACCCCGCGTCCGCAGCCGATGGACGACGAGCTGCCGCCGGAGCCGCTGGACAACCCGCGGCGGTTGCTGGTGTGGCCCGCGCCGGACGTGTCCACGCAGCAGGCGCTGAGCGACCGCGGCTACCGGCCCGTCGTCGTGCACTCGCGCGAGGAGGTGGACGCGCAGATCGCGGCCTTCCCCGCCGCGCTCTTCGTGGATCCGCTGACCGGGCCGATCACCCGTACGGCGCTCCAGTCGCTGCGGCAGGCGGCGGTGGCGGCCGAGGTGCCGGTGCTGGTCACGGCCGGGCTGGGGCAGGCGTCGCGGGACGCCGCCTACGGTGCCGACCCCGCCGTGCTGCTGAAGGCGCTCGCGCCGCGCGACAGCGAGCAGCACCCGCCGCGCGTCCTGCTCATCGAGGAGCACGCGGAGATCGCGCTGGCGCTGACCGCGACGCTGGAGAAGCGCGGGATGCAGGTGGCGCGGGCGGCCGGCGACACCGAGGCGGTGGCGCTGGCGGCGCAGTTCCAGCCCAACCTGGTCGTGATGGACCTGATGCGGATGCACCGGCGCCGGGCCGGGATCGTGGACTGGCTGCGCGCGAACGGCCGGCTCAACCGCACCCCGCTGGTCGTCTACACGGCCGCCGTCGACCAGGCCGACCTGCCTCGCCTGGCCTCGGGGGAGACGGTGCTGTTCCTCGCGGAGCGGTCCACCAGTACCGAGGTGCAGTCGCGGATCGTCGACCTGCTCGCCCGGATCGGCACCAACTGACCTGCCGGTCACCGGCCCGTTCGGTGGGGGAGCGCCCCGGGCCCGGCTCCCCCGGCGGCGGGCCCGCGGGCACGGTGCCGGCGTGCCGGGCGGCGACCGCGGTGCGGCACCCGGGGGCGTGCCGTGCGGCGGCGAGGCCCCGCCCTGCGGTGATGCGGCGGGGACGGCCGCGGGGCAGGACGAGCGGGGCGGCCGTCAGAGCGCGGTGACGTCCAGCCGTCCCTCGGCGTACCACCCGCGCAGCACCTTCTTGTCGAACTTGCCGACGCTCGTCTTGGGCACCGTCCCGACGACCGTCCAGCGCTCCGGGAGCTGCCACTTGGCGATCTTCCCCTCCTCGGCGAGGAAGGCGCGCAGGGACGCGAAGTCGGCCGTCGCGCCCTCCTTGAGGACGACGGCGGCCAGCGGGCGCTCGCCCCACTTGTCGTCGGGGACGGCGACGACGGCGGCCTCGGCGACGTCCGGGTGGGCCATGAGGGCGTTCTCCAGCTCCACCGAGGAGATCCACTCGCCGCCGGACTTGATGACGTCCTTGGCCCGGTCGGTGAGGGTGAGGTAGCCGTCGGGGGAGATCGTCCCGACGTCGCCCGTCTTCAGCCAGCCGTCCTCGCTGAACTTGTCGGCGGGACGCAGCGGTTCGGCGTCGGGGCCGTTGTAGTAGGCGCCTGCGATCCACGGGCCGCGGACCTCCAGCTCGCCCGCCGACTCGCCGTCCCAGGGGAGGCGTTCCCCGCCGGGGCCGGTGAGGCGGGCCTCGACGCCCGCCGGGAAGCGGCCCTGTGTGAGCCGGTAGCCGAACTCCTCCCGCGTGCCGACCGCCTGGGCCGGCGGGCGGGCGACCGTGCCGAGCGGGGACGTCTCCGTCATGCCCCAGGCGTGGCAGACCCGCATGCCCAGCCGGTCGAACGCCTCCATCAGGGCGGGCGGGCAGGCGGAGCCGCCGATGGTGACCTGGGTGAGGGAGGACACGTCGCGCGGCCTGGCGGTCAGCTCGGCGAGCAGGCCCTGCCAGATGGTGGGGACGGCGGCGGCGTGCGTCGGCCTCTCGCTCTCGATCATCTCGGCGAGCGGCACGGGCTGGAGGAACCGGTCCGGCATGAGCATGTTCACGCCGGTCATGAAGGTGGCGTGCGGCAGACCCCACGCGTTCACGTGGAACTGGGGCACGACGACCAGCGTGGTGTCCTGGTCGGTCAGGCCCATCGACTGGGCCATGTTGACCTGCATGGAGTGCAGGTAGACGGAACGGTGGCTGTAGACCACGCCCTTGGGGTCACCGGTGGTGCCGGAGGTGTAGCACATGGCGGCGGCCGTGCGCTCGTCCAGCTCCGGCCAGTCGTACGTCGCCGGCTTGCCCTCGATCAGCTCCTCGTACTCGTGCACCCGGACCGGGGCCCCGGCCAGCGGGGAGCGGTCGCCCGGGCCGGAGACGACGACGTGCTCGACCGTCTTCAGGTGGGGCAGCAGCGGGGCGAGGAGCGGGATCAGGGAGCCGTTGACGATCACGACCCGGTCGGCCGCGTGGTTGACGATCCAGGCCAGCTGCTCGGGCGGCAGGCGCAGGTTGAGGGTGTGGAGCACGGCCCCCATGGAGGGGATGGCGTAGTAGGCCTCGACGTGCTCGGCGTTGTTCCACATCAGCGTGCCCAGTACGTCCCCCGGCCCCATGCCGAGGTCCTCGAGGGCGTGCGCCAGCCGGGCCGCGCGGGCGCCGATCTCCGCGTAGGAGCGGCGGTGCGGCGCGCCCTCGCCGGTCCAGGTGGTCACCTGCGAGGCACCGTGGACCGTGGACCCGTGGGTCAGGATCCTGGAGATCAGCAGCGGTACGTCCTGCATGGTGCTCAGCACGGCATCCTCCCGGGGCGTCATTGCCGGCGCGGCGGCAAGGGTTGCGCCGATTCTGCGCACATACCGCTTGGTATGTCACTAGGGGAGGACGATCGATCACCTCACGGTCCGGACACGGCCGCCCCGCTACCGGGCCAATCCGAGCTCCGGGTCCTCCCGCAGCTTGCCCAGCGCCCGCGAGACCGCCGACTTCACCGTGCCGACGGAGACGCCGAGCACCGCGGCCGTCTGGGCCTCGCTGAGGTCCTCGTAGTACCGCAGGACGACCATCGCCCGCTGCCGGGCGGGCAGCCGCATGACCGCCCGCCACATCGCGTCGTGCAGCGCCTGCCGCTCGGCCGGGTCGTCGCCCCCGGGTAGGGGTTCCGGCTCGGGCATTTCGTCGCAGGCGAACTCGTCGACCCTGCGCTTGCGCCACTGCGACGTCCGGGTGTTCACCAGGGCCCGCCGCACGTAGCCGTCGAGCGCGCGGTGGTCCTCGATGCGCTCCCAGGCGACGTACGTCTTGGCGAGCGCGGTCTGCAGCAGGTCCTCCGCGTCGCTCGGATTCGCGGTCAGCGAGCGGGCGGTACGCAGCAGCACCGGCTGGCGGGCCCTCACGTAGGACGCGAACGACGGGTACGAGAGGGTCTGCGGCGCTGCCGCGGCGGCGTCCGAAGCGCTGGTGCAGACGAGTGTGGTCATGGCTCCACGCTATGAGCGGGAGGGCCGCGCCGGATCGGCCCCAGGTCCCGAAGCTGAATCCGCCTCAGGTTGTAGGGGTGGGGGTGGCTACACCTCCTGTAGGTGGAGCAGGGGACGGGGCCCCTGAGGGCCGGTCCCCGAGGACGGCACGACCGGACGCGGAACCCTCACGCGCACACGCCTGCGCGGCGGCGCCGAAGCACCGCCGCGCAGACGCGAAACGACCCCATGAAGCACACCCACAGAAGTCGAGGAGCCGGGCCTCCCGGCCCCTCTAGCTCACCACAGCGGGGAGAAGCCGACGGCGACGTTCGAGTTGCCCTGGTTGACGGCCGTGAACGCGGAGCCGTGGACCTGCGCGGTGTTGCTCTGGTTCGAGGCGCCGGAACCGACCGCCTGCTGCTGCGTGGTGGCCGAGTTCCCGTTGTTGTCGCCGCCGACTCCGCTGCCGACGATGCCCGCGAACGCGTCCGCCGCGGTGGCGCTCGATCCGTTGCCCGCGAAGGCACCGTTGTCCGCGGTGGCGACACCGGCGAAGAGGGCGGTGGCGAGCGGGAGGGCGGAGACGGCGGCTAGGAGGCGGGCGGTACGGATGCTTGCCATGTTGTTCCTCCAGGAAGGCGCGCGCCGGCCAGCTGCCGGAAGCGCGGGAAGTACGTGAACCAGGCTGTCCACCGAGGCGGTTGGCCGACCGTCTCGGTGCTGTGCACGACGTCGCGGGATCAGAGTTGCCCACCGGCTCCCCGGCGAACCACCCCGGAAGACCCGATTCGCCCTCAAGCGTGAGGACAAGTCGATAAACCCCTTTGCGCCCCTTGCGTGCCGACTCGGGAGAGCACGGACAGCTCCGCCTCAAGCGCCACACGGGATGAAGCGCTCCGTCACGCCCCTCGCCTCCCTCCCGGCACCGGCGTGTCGCGCACGCTCCCCCTCCCCCTGATCGAACGTTCGAACGGGAAGGAATGCCCGGCCGGCCCTGACCGGCGGTCCGCGCCACCAGCACGCCGGTGGTCCGCGGGGCACCGGCGGGGAGGGACCGGGCCGGACTACGGGCCCGGGGGGACGGGCCGCCGGCCGTCGGCGGCCTCCTCGCGCCACGCGCTGACCCCGAGCCGGCCCGTGGTGCCGAGGTCGAGGTCGGGCGCGACCATCACGGGAGCGGCACCGGCCCGGGCCCTGACCCGGACGTACGGCACTGCCACCGGAGCGCCGAAGCCGGTGGTGTTGCGCCACATCAGGCCGGCGGAGGCGGACTCCCCCGGGTCCAGCGTCACCGGCCGGGGCGGGGCGTCGAAGCCGGGCACCAGGGCGATGTCCCCGCCGCCCCGCACGATCTCGATCCCGCCGACCGGATCGTGGTCCTCGTCGAGGAGCCCGAGCAGCGGGTAGCCGTCGAGGGAGTACGGGCGGCTGCCGCAGTTCCGCAGGCGCAGTCCCACGACCCGCAGGCCCATGGCCGCTTCCCCCTCGTCGGCGGTGAGGCGCAGCCCGGACGACGGGCAGGGACCCGCGGGAGCCGGCGCCTCGTCGGAGGGCACCCTCTTCACGTCGACGACCCGCACGCTCCCCGCGTCGTGGGCGCCGGGCGCGAACACCGTGCCGAGGGTGCGCCGCACGGTCCGGCCGGCTTCGACGGGCCCCACCGTCTCGGTCGTGTTCGCCGTCGCCGCACCCCGGCCGGAGAGGAAGGAGAAGGTGATGGTGTACGTGAACGGCTCGGCCTCGCGGTTGGTCACCGTGTACGCCACGGCGCACCGGACGGGTCCCGCGCCCGTCGGGGAACCGGCACCGCCGGGTGCCGGTTCCCCGACGATCCGCACCCCGTCCCGCTCTCCGGCGTCGCCCTGGGCCCCGGCGCCGGGACCGGGGTCCGGGGAGGCGCTGGTACCACACGTCCGCGCCGTGCTGCCACCGTCGTCACCGGTTTCGCCGCCTCCCCCCGGCACGGCGGTCTCGGCGCCGCAGGCACCGAGCAGGAGAACGGCGGCCAGGGCGCCCGAGGCCGTGAGGGGCAAGGGGGTTCGCATCGCCCCACCTCATCAGGGACGGTCCCCGCCGACCGTGACGGAAGCCACAGTTCCGGACACAGGTCGGTCACGGGTCCCACAGGACGGGAAGCACCCGCAGAGGACGCTCCTCCCTCCTCCTCCCCCTCCTCCTCGGCCCTGCGGGCGACCCGCCAGCCGGCGATCGGTGACGGTTTCACGCGACGATCCACACGTACGGTGCTGTCGTAACCGAAGACCCATCACACGTACGGGTGAGCATCAGGGTCGGGAGGCGGGGCAGGAAAGCGCCGCCCCGGCTCCCGCGGAAGGTCTGCCACGACGCTGGCCCACAAGACGAAAAGGCCTGCTGGGAAAGGGTTTTACGGACGGCGACGAAAACTCGGGAAACATTTCCGATCGTCTTCGGTCAACGACGTGCGCGTGTCTCCACCGGGGTAAACGCCCTTATTGCTCAGAATGTTGCCTACTGCCCCATTTGAAACTATGAAGTTTCTTTGCCGAGGAGCATGACATGCAGGTTCGCAGGTGGCTCCCAGACCAGCCCACCCGTATCGGTCGGCACGACTGGCCGGACGAGGGTGACAACGGAACGCACCTGCGACTGCGAGCCGGTTCCATCGTGGTACTGGACCGTCAGGCCTGGCGAATCCTGGAGATCAACGGCTACACCAGCGACCGCTGGCCGGACTCCTACGAGAAGGCCTGGCGCGACCACGTGGAGCTGTGGTGGCACGCCAACGAACTGCGGCGGGCCAACAACCAGGCGGTCAAACCGGCCCCCGAACGCGCCGAGTTCTACAAGCGTCCGGTGATCCTGGTGCTGCGCAACGAGAACCTCCCCCGGTCCACGCCCAAGCACTGGTGCGCCCCCGCCAGCCACGACTGGCAGGTCCTCCCCGAGCACTACGCGGTCTGCCGCGCCTGCGGGGAGCTGCCGCCCTGCCGCCACGGGGAGTACCGCTGGGAGGGCGGCCCCCGCTGGCCGGAGCAGAACGGCGGCATCCCGCTCATGGTGCCGGAGGGCTGCTGCATGGGGTGCGCCGAGCTGATCAAGCCGCGGGTGCGGACCGTGCGCTTCCCCGGCCCGAACCTCTGGTACCCGGACCTGGGGGAGGACACGGCGGTCTTCCACGCCCGCGCCTCCTGCGCCGACCAGGTCGACTGCTACCGCATGCAGTGGCAGACCGAGTACGCCCCGCGCTCCTCCGCCCACGCCACCCTGGCGTTCTCGGGCTTCGACCACTTCGTGCTGCCCCGGACGCGCCACGCGCCGGACCTGACCCCGTACGCCCAGCGGGCCGCCCAGGACCAGCGCCCCGTGCCGGTCGAACCGTCGCCGTCGGCGGAGGAGGAGTACACCTCCGCGACCGGTGACTCCGGCGCCTACCACACCTCGTACGACGGATACGACGGCTACGACGACTACCACGGGCGCGACGGTTACGGAGGGGAGGCGCAGGCCGGTGAAGCGCAGGCCGGCTCGTCGACGCCGGTCGTCCCCAAGCCGGTGCACCACTCGGCGCACCGGCCGGTGCACCAGCCGGCACCCGCACCCGCGCCCGCCGGCGCGCCCACGGCGGAACCGGCCGCCCCGGCCCGGCCCGCCGCGCCGGAACCCTCCCCCACCGCCGGTACGTCCGCACCCGCCGGCGCCACCGCGCCCACCGGCACGGCCGAGGCACCCGCCCCCGTCGGCGCCTCCCCCTCCGAGGGGGACACCGGACTGGCCCTTCAGGCGGCGGCGGAACTGGGGCTGTCCCTGGCCGAGCGCCCGGCCTTCCACAACGCGGAGCAGGCGGCCCGGGTGATCGAGGAACTCACCGCCGCGGTCCGGAACATCGCGCTCTGCCTGAACAACCCAGCCGCCCGCGAACGCTCCTGACCCGGGCGGGGAGGGCCGGTGGCGGCGCGCGGGCCGGCGGACGTCACGCGGAAGGGGCGCCCCTCGTCGAGGGGCGCCCCTTCCGGTTCACACATCTTCGGTCCGCGGAGGCGGTGGGATTTGAACCCACGGTGACATCGCTGCCACGACGGTTTTCAAGACCGTTCCCTTAGGCCGCTCGGGCACGCCTCCCCGCGCCGGCCGCGATCGGCGGCGCGGGACCAGGGTAGCGGGTCGCTCCGCGCGCGCGTGGGTCAGCTGTCGCCGACGCGGGAGCCCAGGGTGAGCTCGACCGTGTGCTGCCTGCCGCCGCGCTCGTAGGTGACCGTGACCCTGTCGCCGGGCTGGTGGGTCCAGATCTCGCCGATCAGGGTCGGGCCGCTGTCGATCACCCGGTCGTCCAGCTTGGTGATGACGTCGCCGGGCCGTAGGCCGGCCTTGTCGGCGGGGCCGCCCCGCTCGACCGGCTCGGAACCGCCGACGCCCTGCTCGGTGATCTGGGCGCCGTCCGCCGTGCCCTCCAGGGAGACCGAGGCGCCGATCTTGGCGTACACCGGCTTGCCGGTCTTGATCAGCTGCTGGGCGACGTACTTGGCCTGGTTGACCGGGATGGCGAAGCCCAGGCCGATGGAGCCGGCCTGGCCGGTGCCGCCCAGGCCGTTGCTCGCGGACTGGATCGCGGAGTTGATGCCGATGACGTTGCCCCGGGCGTCCAGCAGCGGACCGCCGGAGTTGCCCGGGTTGATCGAGGCGTCGGTCTGCAGGGCGCTCATGTAGGACGCCTTGCTGCCGGCGCTGCCGTCGCTGGAGGCCACGGGGCGGTTCTTGGCGCTGATGATGCCCGTGGTCACCGTGTTGGACAAGCCGAAGGGGGCGCCGATGGCGATCGTGGAGTCGCCGACGGCGACCTTGTCGGAGTCGCCGAGCGGGAGCGGCTTCAGGTCCGAGGGGGCGTTCTCCAGCTTGATGACCGCCACGTCGTAGCCCTGGGCGTGGCCGACCACATCGGCGTCGTACTTCTTGCCGTCGGGGAAGGTCGCGGTGAGCCTGCCGCCGTCGACCGCCTCCGCCACCACGTGGTTGTTGGTGACGATGTGGCCCTGCTTGTCGAAGACGAAGCCGGTGCCCGTGCCGCCCTCGCCGCCGACGCCCTCGGCCTCGATGGTGACCGTGCTCGGCAGCGCCTGGGCGGCCACGGCCGCGACCGTGCCGTCGTCACGCTTGACGGAGCCGCCGGTGTCGGAGGCGGAGACCGTGGTGGAACCGGTCTCGTCGCCGTCCTTGGCCAGGGTGTAACCGATGCCGCCACCCAGGCCGCCCGCGACCAGCGCGGCGATCAGGAGGGCGGCGACCGGCCCGCCGCGACCGCGGCCGGACTTCGGCGCGGGCGGTTGGTACGGGGAGCCCCAGCCGCCGCCGGAACCGCTCCCGCCCGAGCCGAACGCCGGGCCGGCCGGCGGCGGGGGCGGCCAGGCGGCGTCGGGGGCCGAGCCCTGCCGGGACCCGTACCCGTAGGGGTCGGCGGCGGTGTGCGCCTGCGCGGCGGCTCCCCGGGAGGCGTCGTCCGGACCCGCCGCCGAAGGCGCGGGGACGCTGCTGTGCGGCGCCGCCCCCTCCAGCGGGGAGGCTGCGGGAGATTCCACCGGCACGGGGGGTGCGGACGGGGCCGGGGGTACCGCGGTGCCCTCGTTCTCGGTGCTCACAGCTTCTCTCCTCGGTCACGGCTGTCGTTCGGTCGCACGGGCGGGACGCGGCCACGCTCGTCACGCCGGTCGGCGGTCCGGCGCGATGCGGCTGTGCACGTGTTCGCACACCAGCATTTCCCACGGCCCGTCAGAGCACCATAAGCCGTGGCTGTGGGTCCGCGGCCGTCCCTTACATCAGGCCATCAAAGACTAAACGGACTCGATGTCCCTGTCGCCGGCATACGCCCGCCCCCGCGCGGTGGCACCATGTCGCGGTGACCCACGCACGACAGCACCGGATCCAGGTCGTCGCCCACCGGGGCGCCTCCGAGGACGCCCCGGAACACACCCTGGCCGCGTACCGGAAGGCCATCGAGGACGGCGCGGACGCCCTCGAGTGCGATGTGCGCCTGACCGCCGACGGCCACCTCGTCTGCGTCCACGACCGCCGCGTCAACCGTACGTCCAACGGGCGCGGTGCCGTCTCGGCCCTGGAGCTCGCCGACCTGGCCGCCCTGGACTTCGGCTCGTGGAAGACGCGGGAGACCTGGCGCAGGCGCGACGAGCAGCCCCAGTGGGAGCACCGGCCGCAGGACCGGGAGGCGACCTCCGTCCTCACCCTGGAACGGCTGCTCCGGCTCGTCCGAGACGCCGACCGCCGGGTGGAGCTGGCCATCGAGACCAAGCACCCCACGCGCTGGGCGGGCCAGGTCGAGGAGCGGCTGCTGCTGCTCCTGAAGCGGTTCGGGCTGGACGCCCCGGCCGACCCCGCGCGCTCCCCGGTGCGCGTGATGAGCTTCTCGGCCCGCTCGCTGCAGCGGGTGCGGGCCGCCTCGCCGACGCTGCCCACGGTCTACCTGATGCAGTTCGCCCCGCCCCGGCTGCGCGACGGGCGGCTGCCCGCGGGGGTCGGGATCGCGGGCCCGTCGATCCGGATCGTGCGCGGCCAGCCCGCGGCCGTCGAACGGCTGAAGGAGGCCGGCCACCAGGTGCACGTGTGGACCGTGAACGAGCCCGGGGACATCGACCTCTGCGTGGAGCTGGGCGTCGACGCCATCATCACCAACCGGCCGCGCGCGGTACTGGACCGGCTCGGCCGCTGACCGCCGCCCTCCGGGGTCCGGATCCGGTCGTCCGCCGGCCCGCTCGATGACAGGGAGTGCTCCGGCGCGTTCGGAACGTGTTCGATCGTGACGAATGCGTCACCGGCAGGCGATCAGCCGGTTTCCGGTACAGGCCAATGGGGCATCCACTCCGTGGCGTGGGGCGAAGGAGGTCTCGGGGGTGGCGTTGGTGGTGGCACAGGAGGTGCCCACGTCGTCGAGCATGGCCGTGCCCCATGGCCCTGCGGGCGTGGGGGAAGCGAGGCGTCGTATGCGCGATCAGTTGCGCAGAGGCGGCGTAGCGGAATCGGTCATCGATGATGCCGTATTGATCCTTTCCGAACTTTTGAGCAACGCGTGCAAGCACGGCCGCCCCTTGGGCGGCGCCCTGGCCGGGGACGGCGCCGTCCGTGCCGCCTGGCGGGTGGAGGGCAGCGGCCGGCTCGTCGTCGAGGTCACGGACGGCGGCGGCCCGACCCGCCCGGCGCCGGCCACCCCGTCGGTCACCGCGCACGGCGGCCGCGGGCTGAAGATCATCACCGCGCTGGCCGACGACTGGGGCGTACGGGACGACGCCCGCGGCGAGGTCACGGTCTGGGTCGTCGTCCACGACGACGTGCACGATCCCGACGCCGGGCACCGCCGTGACGACTTCGCCACGCGGGTCGGGGTTCCGCCGGTGTCCGAGATACCCGGCCTGGGGTACGCGAGCGCGTTCGACGATTTCGGCTGAGCGGCGGCGGGCACGGCGCCGGCGAGCCGGCCGAACTCCCCCGTCCACAGGGTCCCGTCGGCCGTGGCGTGAACGGCTAGGCTCGCGCCGTACCAGAAGAGCCGTAACCGGGAGACACCCACGATGGCCAAGAAGCGACCCCAGACGAAGGCCAAGCGCCCGCAGCTCACCGACGGAGAGATCCCGGTTGTCGGCGCCCGCGAACCCTGCCCGTGCGGCAGCGGCCGCCGCTACAAGGCCTGCCACGGCCGGGCCGCCGCGCAGGCCGTGACCGAGCTGGTGCAGCGCCCGTTCGAGGGGCTGCCCGGCGAGTGCGACTGGGTGGCGCTGCGGGAGCTGGTCCCCGCGGCCACGGCCGAGCTGACGCTGAAGGACGGACTGCCCGAGGGCGTCCCGTCGGTCACGCTGGCCACGGTCCTGCCGATGGCCTGGCCCGCGCTGCGCCGCGACGACGGCTCGGTGCTGCTCGGCCTGCAGAACGACACGGCGTCGGGTGACATCAGCCGCGACCTCGCCGACACCCTCCTGCGCGCGCTGACCGCCGAGCCGGGCACCCCGGTGCAGGGCCGCCGCGCCCCGGCCGACGGGCCGCGCCTGCAGGACCTGCTCGACCCCGAGGGCCGGTTCGAGCCGGTGGTGCACACGGGCTTCGAGTTCTGGGTGCCGGACCCGCAGAACGCCGCGCCGGAGGTGGCCGCCTCCCTGGAGCGGGCCAACGCCGCCGCGATCCCCACCGTCAGGCTCCAGGGCGTGGACGCCGCCTACTGGTGCCGGACTCCGGAGAAGAACCACCTGCGGTGGGTGATGCCGCACCCGGAGGAGCGTCTTCTGGACGCTCTGGCGCGGCTGCAGGCCGCCGGGCGCTCCGCCCTCGGCGAGGGCACGCGGCTGGTCGGCTCCTTCCGCGCCCACGGGCTCACCGTCCCGGTCTGGGACCTGCCCGGCGAGGTCACCGCGCAGGACGTGGAGAAGCCGGCGGCCGAGTTCGCCGAGCGCCTCGCCGAGGCCCTGACCTCGGACGCCCCGCTCACCGCCGACGAGCGCCGCGCCCGCGGGGGCCTGACCAACCGGCAGGTCACGCTCAGCTGACGCACACCGCGGGACCGGGGACCGGCGGGCCCGCCGGTCCCCGGTGGCCCGGCCTCGGCGGGTGACGCAGTTCACAACTCCTCGTCGGTGCAGGCCGTTCGGCGAGGCGGAGCACGTCCGGACGCCGACCGGGCGGTGACCGGAAACACGGAGATCGAATTTGCTAACCGCCGATCCCTTGTTACCGTTCGAGTAGCCCGGTTGCTGGTGCATCCCCCGTCGCCAGCAACCGGGTCTTTCCGTGCGCGGCGGCCCACTCGCACGGACCACAGCCGTACGTCAACTGCCGCCTTTCAAAGGCGAGTTGCTTCCGACGCGCAGCAGCGGACCGGCCGCCGTCCCGCCGCCCGGCGCGGTGAACTCCGCGACGGCGCCGTACTCCGCCGGCTTTCCCCGCAGGCGTTCCCGGGGCGTCTCGCATGTCCCCGGCCCGTCCGCCTCCCCCACCGCGCAGTGCGTCCGCACGGTCCGGCCACCTGGTCCCGTCAGGCTCAGCGCCAGGCGCAGCGGACCGCCGGTCGCGTTGCGGTGGTGGGTCCGCGCCCAGGTCCGTCCCCGCTGGACCAGGAGGCAGGTCCGCGCCTCGATGCCGCCGGGCGAGGTCAGCTCCGGCCCGCAGCGCACTGCGGTGGCCGCGCCGAGCCCGAGCCGCGACGGCGTGCGCGAGGGGCCGGCGCCGGGCGCCTTGCCGTCGGCACCGCCACCGGACGGCGCGGAGGACCCCCGCGCCTGCGGCCGGGTCTCGCTCACGGGGCCCGCGGACGCCACGGCGAACGGGAGCACGACCGCGCACGTCACGATGCCCATGAGGACGGTCAGCCGGATCCGCCGGGGGCCGGGTCCGCCGCCCGGCGACCCCCCGGCGCCGCGGCGGCCGGCCGCGGACCGCCGCGCCCGGCGGTCCCCGTCCGGGCCGGACCGCGGGCGTAGCCGCCGGCCGGGCGGCGGGCGGCGCCCGGGCTCGGGGCGCGCCGCGGGACGGTGATGCTCCCCACGATGAAGCGGCATGAGCGGACCATAACGACACCGCGCGGGCCGCCGCCCCCGCCCGCGCCCGACACCCCTACAACTCGGGCGCGCTCACACCCGTACGAGTGAGGGCGTCGACGACCGCGTCCACCACGGCCTCCACGTCGGGCAGCCAGGGCGAGGCCGAGCCGGGCAGCGGCGCCCGCTCCCAGCGGACGGCGCCCTGGCCGGTCTCGGACGGGGGAAGGGCCAGGTAGCCGCCCTCGCCGTGGAAGCGCAGGGAGCCGGGGACGAAGTCCTTGGCGTACAGCAGCTCGCCGAGCTGCTCCAGGGAGTACGGCCTGACCAGCAGCGACCAGCGGGACGGCGAGGCGACGACCGGGCCGAGCCGCATGCCGCCGCGGTCGAGCGCGGCCAGCGCGCGGGCCGCCGGAAGCGCGGGCAGCGAGACCGCGCACGGGGCCCGGCCACCGGTGGCCAGGATGATCGGTGCCGCCGGGCGGTCGGTCCACCACCAGCGCACCATGCGCGCGTCGGTCGTGGCCGCGAGGAGGCCGGGGTCGAAGGGGTGGGCGCCGGGCACCGCGCACTCCGGGTCCGGGCAGACGCAGCGGGACCGTCCCCGCGGGTCGGCCGTCACGCCCGGGAGCACGGGCCACTGCCATCGCGTCGCGAAGGTCAGGGCCGCGCCGATCAGGTCAGGCTCCCCGTCCTTGCGCTGGGACAGGAGCCTGCGTCGCCTTCCGAGGATCTCGCGCATGAGCGCTCGTTCCTTTCCGTTGCACGCCTGGCAACACTGTGGGCCACATCACACCATGCGTCGATCACTTCACTCTGCGTACCTGCCGGCTCATCACGCCCCCGCGGCGGGCAAGGAAAGCCCCGGGGGTCGAGCTCGGTCTGCGTCCGCGGCCGTACGTCCGTACCGGGTCCATCGAAGGCACGGGCATGGCGCCGGGGTGGCGAAGTCCGGCGTTTCGCCGTCCCGCGTATTTCTCTCCGCCTCCGCCACGGGAGGACGGGGCACGGTCGCCGGTGGTGGAGACGTCCGGGTCCGCCGCCAGGTTCCGGCTGGACCCGACCACCCCTGGCTTTCACCGAGTACGTACCCATCACGGCCGCTGTGACGCTCCGTGGAGCAGCTCCAGTCGACCGCAACAAGCCGTCCTCCAGGGCAGTTTCAAGCCAACTTCATTTTTCCACAAGGGGATCGGCAACAGAAAGTCTCCCGGTTCACGGACACCAGGAAACCGGCAGGACAATGCTGGACATCTCCACACGAGTGCGTGTACATGTGGAGGCACTGCCAGCGGTGCGGAAGACATGGGGGTTTGCGATGCTTTCCAACAGTACGCACCGGTCGGAAAGCCGGTTTCGATGAACGCTCCGCACCCTCCGAAAGTGGCCGGAATCGATTCGACGGTTCCGGCACCCGCCCACACTGTCGCCCCCGCCGTCGGCGTCCCCCCGGTCCGTCCGCGTCCCGCCCCGGCCGCCCCCGGCGCCCTCCTCCAGGACCGGCTGGCCGGCTGGGTCTCCCACCTCACGACCCTGCACGAGCTCACCGAGCGCCTGGCGCGCACGGACACCCTCACCGAGGCCCTGCAGGAACTGCTCCGCGCGGGTTCCGCCCTGGTGGGCGCCCGGCGCGGCCTCGTCGTGCTGGAACCGGCCGACGGGCTGGGCCCCGACACCACCGTCGGACTGGGCCTGGCCCGCACCGACCTCGGCCACCTGGAGACCGTGCCGCGCGCCTCCCTGCCCCACGGCCGGCTCCTGGACGCGCCGGCCGGACCGGAGGACGGCACCGACGGCATCGCCCGGCCCGACCTGTTCGCCGAGGAGGGGCTCGACCCGCGCCACCGCGAGGTCGCCACCCGCCTCGGTTACGCCGCCAGCTACGCCCTCCCCCTGTCCACCGAGGCCGTCGGCCGGCTGGGCGCCGCCGTCTGGCTGTACGACGAGCCCACCGAGCCCGACGAACGCCGGCGTCACCTCGTCGGGCTGTACGCCCGCTACGCCACCGCGCACCTCGCCCGGCTGCGGGAGGTCGAGCGCACGCGCGCGTGCATGGCGACGATGACCGAGGAGCTGCTGCCCCCGCGGTTGCCGCGCATCGCCGGCGTCCGGCTCGCCGTCCGGCACCGCACCGGGCCGCGCGGCGGCGGCGACTGGTACGACGCGCTGCCGCTGCCCGAGGCCGCGCTCGGCCTCGCCGTCGGATCGGTCACCGGCTCGGGACCGAGCGCGGTCGCCGCGATGGGCCGGCTGCGGGCGTCGCTGCGGGCGTACGCCGTGATGGAGGGCGAGGACCCGGTCGCCGTCCTGTCCGACCTGGAGCTGCTGCTGCGGCTGACCGAGCCGGCCCGCTCGGCCACCGCGCTGTTCGGCTACTGCGAGCCCGCCCTGCGCCGGATCACCCTCGCCGGGGCCGGGCACAGCCCGCCGCTGCTGGTCGGGGAGCGGCGCACCGAGTTCGTGGAGACCTCCGTCTCCGCCCCGCTGGGCATGCTCACCTGCTGGGAGGCGCCCAGCGTGCGGATCCACGCGGAACCGGGGGAGACGGTGCTGCTGTACACCGACGGGCTGCTGCGCCGCACCGGCGAGGCGGCCGACCGCGCCTTCGCCCGGCTGTACACGGCGGCGGCCGGGGTGCCGCGGGCGGCGCGCAGCGACCCCGACGCCGTCGCCGAGCACGTGCTGCGCACGGTGCTGCCGGACGGACTGGACCGGACGGGGGGCGAGGAGGACGTCGTGCTGCTGGCGGTCCGTTTCGAGTAGCCGCCCCGCGGCGCCCCGCCGGGCGCCGGGTCCTTCGGCCCCGGGCCCCCTTCCCCGCGTCCGTACGATGGGGAGTGGTCCAGTGCCGTATCAAGGAGGATGACCGTGGCGGAGGAGCTCCCGGAGACCCCGGAGACTTCTGAGGAAGAGCCGATCAAGCAGCGCAAGAACGGCCTGTACCCGGGCGTGTCCGACGAGCTGGCCGAGAACATGAGGAACGGCTGGGCCGACACCGAGCTGCGCGATCTCGCGCCCGTCCCGCAGGTCGCCGAGACCGCCGCCCGCCGTGCCGCGCTGTCCGCGCGCTTCCCCGGCGAGCGCCTGGTGATCCCCGCGGGCAACCTGAAGACCCGCTCGAACGACACCGAGTACCCCTTCCGCGCGTCGGTCGAGTACGCCTACCTCACCGGCAACCAGACCGAGGACGGCGTCCTGGTCCTGGAGCCCGCGGGCGAGGGCCACAAGGCGACGATCTACCTGCTGCCGCGCTCCAACCGCGAGAACGGCGAGTTCTGGCTCGACGGCCAGGGCGAGCTGTGGGTGGGCCGCCGCCACTCCCTCGGCGAGGCCGAGAAGCTCTACGGCATCCCCGCCGCCGACGTGCGCGAGCTGGCCGGGAAGCTGAAGGAAGCTACCGGCCCGGTGCGCGTCGTGCGCGGGTACGACGCCGGCATCGAGGCCGCGCTGACCGACAAGGTCACCGCCGAGCGCGACGAGGAGCTGCGCGTCTTCCTCTCCGAGATGCGGCTGGTGAAGGACGACTTCGAGATCGGCGAGCTGCAGAAGGCCGTCGACTCCACCGTGCGCGGCTTCGAGGACGTGGTGAAGGTCCTCGACAAGGCCGTGGCGACGAGCGAGCGCTACATCGAGGGCACGTTCTTCCTCCGCGCGCGCGTGGAGGGCAACGACGTCGGCTACGGCACCATCGCCGCCGCCGGCCCGCACGCCTGCACGCTGCACTGGGTCCGCAACGACGGCCCGGTCCGCCCCGGCGACCTGCTGCTGCTGGACGCGGGCGTGGAGACGCACACGTACTACACCGCCGACGTCACGCGGACGCTGCCGGTCGACGGCCGCTTCAGCGAGATCCAGAAGAAGATCTACGACGCGGTGTACGAGGCCCAGGAGGCCGGCATCGCGGCGGTGAGGCCGGGCGCCAAGTACCGCGACTTCCACGACGCGGCCCAGCGCGTGCTGGCCGGGAAGCTGGTCGAGTGGGGCCTGGTCGAGGGGCCGGTGGAGCGGGTGCTGGAGCTGGGGCTGCAGCGCCGCTGGACGCTGCACGGCACCGGTCACATGCTCGGCATGGACGTCCACGACTGCGCCGCCGCGCGGACCGAGACGTACGTCGACGGCGTGCTGGAGCCGGGCATGTGCCTGACGGTGGAGCCGGGGCTGTACTTCCAGGCCGACGACCTGACCGTGCCGGAGGAGTACCGGGGCATCGGCGTCCGCATCGAGGACGACATCCTGGTCACCGAGGACGGCAACCGGAACCTCTCCGCCGCGCTGCCGAGGCGCTCGGACGAGGTCGAGGCGTGGATGGCCTCGCTGAAGGGCTGACGCGGCGGCCCGGACGGCCGGGTTCCGAACGTGTGCCGGGGGCCGGGCGCGCCGGCGCGTGCCCGCTCCCCCGGTTGTCCGGGCGGCGGTCAGACCGCCATCAGGGGCGCGTCCTTCCGCCACTTGAGGATCTTGTCGAAGCTCACCACGGCCCCGCCCCGGCCCGGTTTGTTGCCGATCTGGACGTGGTCGGCGAGCTCCTGGATGAGGCACAGCCCACGGCCGTGCTCGGCCTCGGCGGACGCGGGAGGGGCCGCCCGGCCGCCGCCCGGCCGCCCGGCGGAACCGGAGGGAAAGCCGGGGCCCGCGTCGGCCACCTCGATGCGGCACCGCTCGCCGTCGAGGTAGGCGGTGACGCAATAGGCCCCCGTCGAGCCGCCGTCCCCGGTGCCGCCGCCGTGCTCCACGGCGTTGGCGCAGGCCTCGCTCAGGGCGATGGAGAGGTCGTAGGAGACGTCGGGGTCGACGCCCGCGGTCTCCATCGTGCCGAGCAGCAGGCGACGCGCCAGCGGCACACTCGCAGCCTCGCGCCGCAAATGGAGTGACCACCAGATGCTCATGCTCCAGCCTCCCGGCCGCGGCTCGACATACCGTTACGTATTGCCCCGGGTGCCCGGACGTAAGCACGGGGTCGCCATGCTGACGCCCGTACGGCGGATGCGCCCGCCGCGGCGGTCGGTGTATGGAGGGACGGCCCGCGCCGGGGGGACTTTCCGGTCGTACGTCATCTTGCGGACCTCTCCTACGGCGCCGGCCGGGCCAGTGGGATGATGAGTCCGCCATGACTGCCCCCCACCAGCGCGCGGCGCGCTCCGGAAGCGAGCCGAGGGATCCGAGGGTCCCCGGCGGCGCCGGCGTCCGCACGGACCCGCGGGATCTGAGGATCCTGCGGGCCGTGGTGTTCGCCGCGGTCTGCGTCGTGCTGTCGGCGGCGGGGCACGTGCCGGCCTCCTGCGCCGCCGTCCCGCCGTGGGCGCTGGGCGCGGGCTTCCTCGGGGCGGCCGCGGTGGCCGTGCCGCTCGCCGGACGGGCTCGCTCGCTGCCGGGGATCGCGGCGCTGCTCGCGGGCGGCCAGATCGCCCTGCACACGCTGTTCGGGCTGGGGCAGCAGGCCGCGGCGGCGGGACGGGCCGCCTCCGCCGGTGACGCGTCGCTGGCCCGGCAGGCCGCGCGCCTGGTGTGCGGGACCACCGCGGCGGCGCTCAGCCCGGCCGAGGCACGGCGGATCCTCACCGACGCGCGCGTGGCCCCGGACCCCGGTGCCGGCGCCCACCACCCGGCAGGCGCCCTGTCCGCCGCGGACTCGCCGGTGTCGCTGCTGCCGTCCTTGCCCATGCTGCTCGGTCACGTCCTCGCGGCCCTCGCCGCGGGCTGGCTGCTGCACCGCGGCGACCTGGCCCTGGCCCGGCTCGTGGACCTGTCGGCCCACTCGGCGCACCTGGTGGCCGAGGGGGCGGCCGTACGGGCCCTGCGCGGGGCGCTCGCGCTGGTGCGCGCCCTGCAGGCCGGGCTCCCGGGCGCGCCCGGCAACGGTCCGCGTCCGCGGGCCGACCTGCCGGCGCCGCCCCGGCTGCGCACCGCCGTCCTCCAGCACACCGTGATCAGGCGCGGGCCGCCGCGCGCCGCGCTCGTCCTCGCCGCCTGACACGACGCGACCACCACTCCGCACCGCCGCTTCCGGCCGGAAGCTGCGGGGACCGGAGGGGGCCGCCGTCGTGCGGCACGCGCGTGTGCGCCCGTCCGGTCCGTGACCGGCACCGTCGCCGCGGCCCCGCGTGGCCCCGGACCGGCGGACCACCGCCGCGCACCCGCGCCCTCCCCCCCTTCCGCAGTCCTTGTCACCGCTCCGGCGTCCCTGCCGGAGCCCACTCGAAGCGGAGTGCTTCTGCCATGAGGGTTTCCCGTATCGCCGCCGCCGGCGCCGCCGCCGGCGCCGCCGTCCTCGCCCTGTCCGCCCCCGCCTTCGCGCACGTCTCCGTGCAGCCGGAGGGCGAGGCCGCCAAGGGCGGGTACGCGGTCGTCGACTTCAAGGTCCCCAACGAGCGCGACAACGCCTCCACCGTCAAGGTCGAGGTCACCTTCCCCGCCGACCAGCCGCTGGCGTCCGTGATGCCGCAGCCGGTCCAGGGCTGGGACATCAAGGTGACCAAGTCCGCGCTGGACAAGCCGATCGAGTCCCACGGACGGGAGATCACCGAGGCGGTCGGCAAGATCACCTGGACCGCCGACGGGGACGGCATCCGGCCGGGCTTCTTCCAGAAGTTCCCGGTCTCCGTCGGCGCGCTGCCCGAGAACGCCGACCGGATGGTCTTCAAGGCGATCCAGACGTACTCCAACAAGGAGGTCGTCCGCTGGATCGAGGTTCCGCAGGAAGGCCAGGAGGAGCCCGAGACCCCGGCTCCGGTGCTGGAACTGTCCGAGGCCGAGGACGACCACGGCCACGACGCCTCCGGCGCCTCCTCCGAGGAGGCCTCCGACGAGACCGGGTCCGCGTCCGGGAACACCGCCGCGTCCGGTTCGTCGTCCGACGGCACCGACACCACCGCCCGGGTGCTCGGCGTCGCCGGCATCGTCGTCGGCGCGGCGGGCGTGGCCTACGGCGTGTTCGCCGGGCGCCGGCGCGGCAACGCCTGACGATCTTCCCGTTCGCGGTGCGCACCGGGGTCCCGGAGGACCCCGGTGCGCACCGGAACACTTACATCTGGGACATTTTTCTATGCGCAAGAAGACGTTCGCCGCGGCTGCGGCGCTGCTCGCCGCCGCTTCCCTGACCCTGACCGCCTGCGGCAGCGGTGACGGCGGCGACCGGCCCGCCGCCGTGGTCTCCGAGGAGACCGGCGGCCAGAAGGCCGCCACCGTGCTCGACAAGCCGTTCGAGAAGCCGGACCTGGTCCTCACCGACACACACGGGAAGAAGTACGACTTCCGCCAGGAGACCGCGGGCCGGCCGACCCTGCTGTACTTCGGCTACACCCACTGCCCCGACGTGTGCCCGCTGACGATGAACAACATCGCCGTGGCCAAGAAGCAGCTCCCCGAGGCCGAGCAGGACAAGCTGCGCGTCGTGTTCGTCACGACCGACCCCGAACGCGACACCCCCGCCGCGCTCGGCGCCTGGCTCAAGGGCATCGATTCCCAGATCGTCGGCCTGACCGGCGACTTCGCCACCATCCAGGCCGGCGCCCGCACCCTGGGCATCTCCATCGAACCGTCGCAGAAGGACAAGAACGGCAAGGTCGTCTCCATGCACGGCACCCAAGTCATCGCCTTCTCTCCGAAGACCGACGCGGGATACGTCCTGTACGGCGAGGACGCCGGCGTCGACGACTACACCGAGGACCTGCCCAAGCTCATCACGGGAGCCAAGCCGTGAGGCGTCCGGCCGCTCCCCTCGCCGCGGCCCTCGGCGCCGCGCTGCTCCTGGCCGGCTGCGGCGCGGACGGCTCCGGCTCCCCGGCCGAGCTCTCGGTCAGCGCCGCCTACATGCCACAGCCCGTCTCCGACTCGATGGCGGCCGGGTTCCTGACCCTCACCAACGAGGGCGGCACGAAGGACGAGCTGACCTCCGTCACCAGCGAGCTGGGCGAGGTCACCGTGCACGAGACCGTGGGCGGGGTGATGCGGGAGACCGGTTCCCTCGCGGTGCCCGCGCACGGCCGGCTGGTGCTCGAGAGCGGCGGCAGCCACCTGATGTTCGAAAAGCTGAAGCACCGGCCGAAGGAGGGTGAGAAGGTCTCCGTCGAGCTGCACTTCGCCCACTCCGACCCCGTCCGCGCCGAGCTGCCGGTGAAACCGGCCACGTACCGCCCGTCGACCGGACACTGAGGGAGGACCCTGTGACACGGACCATCGCCCCCCGCGTCCGGCCCCTGGTGCTGCTGCTCCTGGCGGTCGTCGGCGCGCTGCTCGCCGGTGCCGCCCCGGCCTCCGCGCACGCCGCGCTGACCGGCAGCGACCCCCGGCAGGGGGCGGTGGTCGACAAGGCGCCGGCCGTGGTGTCGCTCACCTTCTCCGAGGAGGTGTCGACGGACGGCGACTCGCTGCGCGTGCTCGACCCCAGGGGCGAACGCGTCGACGACGGGACGCCGGCCCGCACCGGCGGCACGACGTACGCCGTGGGACTGCACGCGGGGCTGCCCGACGGCACGTACACGGTGACCTACCGGGTGGTGTCCGCCGACAGCCATCCCGTCGCCGGCGCCTACACCTTCTCCATCGGCGCGCCTTCCGAGACGTCCGTGTCGGTGGCCGAGCAGACGGCCGACGGCGGAGTCGTCGGCTGGCTGTACGGGCTCGGGCGGTACGTGTCGTACGCCGGTTTCATCGTGCTGGCCGGCGGTGCCGCCTTCGTGCTCGCCTGCTGGCAGCGGGGGGCGGGGACGCGGGCCGTGCAGCGGCTCGTCGTCTCCGGGTGGGTCGCGCTCACCGCGTCCACGCTGGTACTGCTGCTCCTGCGGGGCTCGTACACCGGTTCCGGGAGGATCGGTGACGTCTTCGACCTGGAGCTGCTCGGGCAGGTGCTCCAGACCAAGACCGGCGCGGCGCTGGTGTCCCGGCTGCTGCTGCTCGCCGCGGCGGCGCTGTTCGTGGCCGTGCTCTTCGGGGCGTACGACAAGCGGCAGGACGCGGAGAGACGCGATCTGGCCTTCGGGCTCGCGGTCGGCGGCGCCGTCGTCGCGGCCGGGATCGCCGCGAGCTGGGCGATGGCCGAGCACGCCTCCACCGGGCTCCAGCCCGGCATCGCCATGCCGGTCGACGTCGTCCACCTGCTGGCCGCCGCCGCCTGGCTCGGCGGGCTCACCGCCCTGCTCGTCGCGCTGTACCGGGCGCCCGCCGAGACACCGGTCGAGGCGGGTGCCGTACGCCGGTTCTCGCGCCTCGCGTTCGGCAGTGTGATCGCCCTGGTGGCGACGGGCGCCTACCAGTCCTGGCGCCAGCTCGGATCCTGGTCGGCCCTCACCGACACCCGGTACGGGCAGCTGCTGCTCGTGAAGATCGGGCTCGTCGCGGTGCTCGTCGGCATCGCGGCCGTCTCGCGGAGGTGGACGGCCCGGCTGACCGGGTCCGTGCCGCCGGCCGCGGGCGGGCGGGGGAAGGAGCCCGGCGGGGAACGGGCCGCCGGCGGCTCCGAAGGGGCTCTTGCCGACGGTTGCGGGAAGGCCCCCGTCGGCGGCCCCGGGGAGCAGGTAGCCGAGGGGGCCGCGGCTTCGGGCGGCACCGGTTGCGGGGAGGACGCCACCGACCCGGTGCGCGTCGCTCAGCTCGCCCGGCAGCGGGCCGCGCGGGAGGCCGCACGGCAGAAGCGGATGCGGGACGCCGATCCGCACCGCTTCGGACTGCGCCGCTCGGTGCTCACCGAGGCGGGCGTCGCGGTGGTGCTGCTCGCCGTGACGACCGCGCTGACGCAGAGCGAACCGGGGCGTACGGAGCAGGAGGCCGCGGCGGCCTCGTCGCGGGCCGTACCGTCCACCGCTTCCGGGACGCCGGTCCTGGAGATGCCGTTCGACACCGGCGGTGAGGACGGCAAGGGCGTCGTGCGGGTCGAGCTCGACCCCGGGCGGCCGGGCGGCAACGCCGTGCACGTCTACGTCGAGCGGCCGGACGGACGCGCCTTCGACGTCCCCGAGGTGAAGCTCGCCCTCACCCTGGAGTCCCGCGACATCGGGCCGCTGCCCGTCGCCCCCGACCACATCACCACCGGACACTGGTCGGCGAGCGGAGTGCAGATCCCCATGGCGGGCGACTGGAAGATCGCCGCGACCGTGCGGACCTCCGACATCGACCAGGTCACCGTCTCCGAGAACACGCAGATCGGCTGAACCGCACCATGGCTGACCACTCCATTCCGCAGACCCGCAGGCCGGACACGGCCCTTGTGGGAACCACCGCGAAGGACGCCTCCTCCCGCACGGACGGCATCTCCCGGCGGCGGTTGCTCGGCACCGCCGGTGCCACCGGGCTCGCGCTCGGCGCGGCGGGCGGCGCCGCGGGATACGCCGCCGCGCCCTCCGAGGCGACGCCGCTGACCTCGCTCGGCGCCGGGCAGGTGACGTTTCACGGGAAACATCAGCCCGGCATCACCACGCCGATGCAGGCACGCGGCCACCTCGTCGCCTTCGACCTGGTGGCGGGCGCCGGCCGCAAGGAGGCCGCCGCGCTGCTGCGCCGCTGGTCGGACACGGCCCGGCGGCTGATGGCGGGCGAGCCTGCCGCGCACGGCGACACCGACGTGGCCCGGGACGCCGGGCCGTCGTCCCTGACCGTCACCTTCGGCTTCGGGCACGGCTTCTTCGCCCGTACCGGCCTGGAGAAGCAGCGTCCCGCCGCCCTCGACCCGCTGCCCGACTTCTCCTCCGACCGGCTCGACAAGAAGCGCAGCGACGGCGACCTGTGGGTGCAGATCGGTGCCGACGACGCCCTCGTCGCCTTCCACGCCCTGCGCGCGCTCCAGAAGGACGCGGGTTCCGCCGCCCGCGTCCGCTGGCAGATGAACGGCTTCAACCGCTCGCCGGGCGCCACCGCCCACCCCATGACGACCCGCAACCTGATGGGCCAGGTCGACGGCACCAACAACCCCAAGCCGTCCGATCCCGACTTCGAGCGGCGGATCTTCGTCCCGGCGGACGGCGAGCCCGCGTGGATGGCGAACGGTTCCTACGTCGTCGTACGCCGCATCCGCATGCTCCTGGACGACTGGGAGAAGCTGTCGGGCAGGGAGCAGGAGGAGGTCATAGGGCGCCGGAAGGCGGACGGGGCACCGCTGACCGGGGGGTCGGAGACGACCGAGATGGACCTGGAGAAGACCGACACCGAAGGCAACCTGATCGTGCCGGTGAACGCGCACGCCCGCATCACCCGCCCCGACCAGAACGGCGGCGCGGCCATGCTGCGGCGCCCCTTCTCCTACCACGACGGCTTCGACGCCGACGGCGTGCCGGACGCGGGCCTGCTGTTCATCTGCTGGCAGGCCGATCCGCTGCGCGGGTTCGTGCCGGTGCAGCGCAAGCTGGACCGCGGGGACGCGCTGTCGGCGTTCGTCCGGCACGAGGCGAGCGGCCTGTTCGCGGTGCCGGGCGGGGCCGCGGAGGGGGAGTACGTGGGGCAGCGGCTGCTGGAGGGGTGATCCGTCGCCCGGCGGTGTGGTGTGCCGGGGAAGGCGTCCCGCGCGCCGTACCAGGCCATTAGGGTGAGGACATGCCAGCGAGCTACGCGTATCTCGGCCCCGAGGGCACCTTCACCGAAGTCGCCCTGCGGACGCTCCCGGAGGCGGCGATCCGGGAGCTGGTCCCGTACGTCTCCGTGCAGTCCGCGCTGGACGCGGTGCGCACCGGCGAGGCCGAGGCCGCGTTCGTGCCGATCGAGAACTCCGTCGAGGGCGGCATCACCACCACCCTCGACGAACTGGTGGCGGGCCGGCCCCTGATGATCTACCGCGAGGTGCTGCTGTCGATCACCTTCGCGCTGCTGGTCCGCCCCGGCACCCGGCTGTCGGACATCAAGACGGTGACCGCGCACCCGGCCGCCCAGCCCCAGGTGCGCAACTGGCTGAAGCGGAACCTGCCCGACGCGGTGTGGGAGTCGGCCGCCTCCAACGCCGACGGCGCCCGCCTGGTGCAGGAGGGCCGGTACGACGCGGCCTTCGCCGGCGAGTTCGCCGCCGCCCGGTACGGCCTCGAGGCCCTGGAGACCGGGATCCACGACGCGGAGAACGCCCAGACGCGGTTCGTGCTGGTCGGCCGCCCCGCCCGTCCGGCCGCGCCGACCGGCGCCGACAAGACGTCCGTGGTGCTGTGGCAGCGCGACGACCACCCCGGTGGCCTGCGCGATCTGCTGGGCGAGTTCGCCACGCGCGGCATCAACCTCATGCTGCTCCAGTCCCGCCCGACCGGAGCCGGCATCGGCAACTACTGCTTCTGCATCGACGCCGAGGGCCACATCTCCGACCGCAGGATGGCGGAGGCGCTGATGGGGCTGAAGCGGATCTGCCTCCAGGTACGCTTCCTCGGCTCCTATCCGCGGGCCGACGTGACGGCGGCGGGCGTGCGGCCGCCGCGGCCGGGGACCTCGGACGAGGAGTTCGCGGCGGCGGCGGACTGGGTGGCGCGCTGCCAGGACGGCAGGTTCTGACCGGTCGTCACCGCTTCCGGCCGGGCACGACCGCTCCCATCGGGCACAGCCGCCCGTGCGGACACGATCGCCCCCCGTCCGGGCACAGCCGCCCGTGCCCGGTGGTGGCGATGTTTTCCACAGAGGTTATCCACAGGTCCTCATCTCGACCTGGGGACAAGTCGACAACGGAAGGGCCGGCGGTCGACAAATCACCCCCCAGGCCCCACTTCACCCACAGAGGGGCGGGTCCCCCTTCGTCCACCCGTTTCCCCTGCTCCACTCGTCGGAGTGACCCGTTTCCACTCGAAAGTGCGCCGACGGCGGGTTTCGACCGGGAATCATTCGTCCGGGATGCCCGATTCGGAATGGCCAATTCCCTAGTCCACAGAACTTTCGCACAGCCTGTGGATAACTACCCGGGGGTGTGGATTCCTGTGGACAACCACGGCCCCAAATCCCCGCCCGCACAAGGAAGTCGAGTCAACCCGACGCCTCGCGCATCCACCTCGTCCAGGTAATGGGAGACTTTTTGTTGACGGCCGGGAATGCTTGGGGCAATTGCCGCATAACGGAGCGTAATGCGCGACGGTGAATACGGAGTCGTGGGCTGTCACCCCGCACCGGTAGCCTTGACCGCGTGATTGACCTTCGTCTGCTCCGTGAGGACCCCGACCGTGTGCGCGCCTCCCAGCGCGCCCGTGGAGAGGACGTCGCGCTCGTCGACTCCCTCCTCTCCGCCGACGAGCGGCGCAGGTCGTCCGGCGTCCGCTTCGACGAGCTGCGCGCCGAGCAGAAGGCGCTCGGCAAGCTCATCGGCAAGGCCACCGGGGACGAGAAGGCCGAACTGCTGAAGAAGGCGAGCCAGCTCGCCGCCGACGTCAAGGCCGCCGACGCCGAGCGCGACGCGGCCGACGCCGAGACCCAGGAACTGCTCCGGAAGCTCGGCAACCTCGTCCACCCCGACGTGCCCGTCGGCGGCGAGGAGGACTTCGTCACGCTGGAGACGCACGGCACGATCCGCGACTTCGCCGCCGAGGGCTTCGAGCCCAAGGACCACCTGGAGCTCGGCCAGCTGCTCGGCGCCATCGACGTCGAGCGCGGCGCCAAGGTCTCCGGCTCCCGCTTCTACTTCCTCACCGGCATCGGCGCCCTGCTGGAGCTCGCGCTGGTGAACGCGGCGATGGCACAGGCCACGGCGGCCGGCTTCACGCCGATGCTGACGCCGGCGCTGGTGCGCCCCCAGTCGATGGCGGGCACCGGCTTCCTCGGCCAGGCGGCCCAGGACGTCTACCACCTGGCCGACGACGACCTGTACCTGGTCGGCACGTCCGAGGTGGCGCTGGCCGCCTACCACATGGACGAGATCATCGACGCCGACCGCCTGCCGCTGCGCTACGCGGGCTTCTCCCCCTGCTTCCGCCGTGAGGCCGGGTCGCACGGCAAGGACACGCGGGGCATCTTCCGCGTCCACCAGTTCGACAAGGTCGAGATGTTCTCCTACGTCACCCCGGAGGAGTCGCAGGAGGAGCACCGGCGGCTGCTGGAGTGGGAGAAGCAGTGGCTGACCTCGCTGGAGCTGCCGTTCCGCGTGATCGACGTCGCCTCCGCCGACCTCGGCTCCTCGGCCGCCCGCAAGTTCGACTGCGAGGCGTGGATCCCGACCCAGGGCAAGTACCGCGAGCTGACCTCGACCTCGGACTGCACCGAGTTCCAGTCCCGCCGCCTGTCGATCCGGGTCCGCGAGGACAAGAAGGTGCGCCCGCTGGCGACGCTCAACGGCACCCTGTGCGCCGTACCGCGCACGATCGTGGCGATCCTGGAGAACCACCAGCAGGCCGACGGTTCGGTGCGCGTGCCCGAGGTGCTGCGTCCGTACCTGGGCGGCCGGGAGGTCCTGGAACCGGTGGCCGAGTGAGCGAGCCGGGGTCCGCCGCGGGCCTTTCGTACCGGCTGATCGCGACCGACCTCGACGGGACGCTGCTGCGTTCCGACGACTCGGTCTCGCAGCGCACCCGTGAGGCGCTCGCCGCGGCCACCGCGGCGGGCGCCGCCCACATCGTCGTCACCGGCCGCGCGGTCCCGTGGACCCGCCACATCCTCGACGACCTCGGCTACGACGGGCTCGCGGTGTGCGGGCAGGGAGCCCAGGTCTACGACGCCGGGGCGCACCGCCTGCTGACGTCGGTGACCCTGGACCGCCAGCTGGCCGGGGTGGCGCTGGCCAAGATCGAGGCGGAGACCGGCCCGCTGTACCTGGCGGCCAGCCGTGACGGCCTCGACGGCGAGGTGCTGGTCGGCCCCGGTTACGAGACGCACGGCTCCCTGCCGTCGGTCCCCTTCACCGATGCCTCCGACCTGTGGTCCGCGCCGCTGAACAAGATCTACGTGCAGCACCCGACGCTGTCGGACGACGAGCTGGCCGAGGTGGCCCGGCAGGCCGCGGGCGGCTTCGTCACGGTCACCATGGCCGGTGCGGGCATCGTCGAGCTGCTCCCCCTCGGCCTGTCCAAGGCCACCGGCCTGTCCCTGGCGGCCCGCCGCCTCGGTGTGCGGGCCGCGGAGACGATCGCCTTCGGCGACATGCCCAACGACATCCCGATGTTCGGCTGGGCGGCGCGGGGTGTGGCCATGGCCAACGCCCACCAGGAGCTCAAGGCGGTCGCCGACGAGGTGACGGCCTCCAACGACGAGGACGGCATCGCGGTGGTGCTGGAGCGGTTGCTGGGCTGACGCCCCGCGACCGGCGGTGACGCGCGGACCGAACGCGCGCGGGTCCCCCGGCCCCGGTTCGGTGAGCCGGTGCCTCGCCCCCGGCCGATCGAGCCTCCGGGGCGGCCGGGCGGTCCCGGCGCCCCGTGTGCCCGAGCGGCCGCCCGGCCGGTCCGCCCGCCCCCACCGGTCCGCTCGCCCGGCCGGTTCCCGGGCGGGGCGGGCTCGGCGCGGGAGCGGTGACTGCCCCGGAGCCCGCCGCGGGCCGCCCCGCCGGGAGCCGGACGTCCCCTCGTGCGGGGACGTCGCCCGGCTCCTCCCCCGGATCACGGCGCCGCCACGATCCCGGCGGCGTGGACACCATCGGCGGGCGGACGGGCCGGACACCACGCCTCCGATGGATCAGGGGAGTCCCGCCGCGTGGTCCGGGAAGCCTCGCCGCGTGGTCCGGGCGGCCTCGCCGCAGGACCCGGAGTCCGTCATTCCTCCCCGGCCAGGGTCAGTGACCGGAGTCTCCGTCCGGCGTACCAGGTCGCCAGCACGGTCACCGCGGCCAGCAGCACCGTCGCCGTCGGCAGGCCGACGTCCGAGGTCACCAGGGTGCCGTCGGCGACCTGCTGCGCCACCGCCAGCGACCACTGCTGAACGCTCAGCGTGCGTACCCCGAGCACCAGGGAGCCCAGCAGGGCCTCCCAGACCAGGGCGTAGACCAGCCCGAACACCACCGCGTGCCGGGAGACCGTGCCCAGCAGCAGGAACAGGGCCGCGTACGCGATGGAGGCGACCAGCGCGGCGACCGTGTAGGCGACGGCCACCTGCTGGCCGTTGCCGTTGAGGATCAGGCCGGCGATCAGCGTCGGCACGGCGGAGAAGACCATCGTCACGGCGATCGCGACGATCAGCTTGGTGAAGATGATCGACGGCCGCTTGACCGGCTTCGACAGCAGGTACACCACCGAGCCGTCGTCGATCTCCGGGCCGATCGCGCCGGTGCCGGCGATCACACCGATGATCGGGACCATCGTGGCGAGGGCGAATCCGCCCAGCACGTCGGCCGCGGTCTGGTCGTCGGCTCCGGACAGGGCGCGCACCGCCACGGCGATGACCAGCAGCAACAGGGGCAGCGCGCCCAGGATGAGGGCCCGGCGGCGGCCGAGCAGGGCCCGGTAGGTGAGCCGGGCGACTGTGGGGTCGTACATTTCGGCCTCCTACGCCGCGACCAGGTACGAGAAGACGGACTCGAGGGACTCGTCGGACGGCGAGACCGTGAGCAGCCGGATGCCGTGGTCCCGCGCCACCTTCGGCAGCAGGGCCGTGAAGCGGCCGAAGTCGACGGCCTGCACGCGCAGCGCGCCCTCGGCGTGGTCGACCTCGATGCCGGAGGTCGAGGGGTCGGCGATCAGCGCGGCGGCCAGCGCCCGGTCGTCGCTGGAGCGCACCAGGTAGCGGTGGGGGCGGTCGGTCATCAGGCGGCGGATGCGGCGGAAGTCGCCGCCGGCCGCGTGGCGTCCGGCGACGACGACCTCGATGTGCCGGGCGAGCTGCTCGACCTCTTCGAGGATGTGCGAGGAGAACAGCACCGTGCGGCCCTCGTCCCCCATGCGGCGCAGCAGGTCCATCAGCTGCATGCGCTGGCGCGGGTCCATGCCGTTGAAGGGTTCGTCGAGCAGCAGCAGGGAGGGGTCGTGGACGAGGGCGCTGGCCATCTTCACGCGCTGCCGCATGCCCTTGGAGTAGGTCGCGATCCTGCGGTCCTGCGCGTACTCCATCTCGACGGTGGCCAGCGCCCTCCGGGCCTCCTTGTCGCCGAGTCCGTGCAGTTCGGCGTTGGCCAGGACGAACTCGCGGCCGGTGAGGAAGTCGTACATCGCCTCCCGCTCGGGGACGATGCCGATGTGCCGGTAGATCGCCTCGTTGCGCCACACCGGCCGTCCGTCGAGGGTGACGGTGCCGGTGGAGGGGGCCAGGAAGCCGCCCATCATGTTGATGAGGGTGGACTTCCCGGCGCCGTTGGGGCCGAGGAGGCCGGTGACACCGGGGCCGATCGTCATGGTGATGTCGTTGACGGCGACCACGTTGCCGAACCAGCGGGAGACGTGGTCGATGTTCAGTGTGGTCACAGTCCCGCCTTCCGGTAGCGGCGCGTCAGCAGGCCGTGGCTCGCGGCGATCAGGCCCAGGGTGACCAGGACGTAGACCGCGCCCTCCGGGGTGCCGGGACCGGCCCCGCCGGGGAAGGCCGAGGAGGCGCCGAGGAACGCCGACTGCACGCCGTCGACGAGGGTGATCGGTGAGAACAGCCCGATCCAGACGACGGCCCCGGTGCTGCCCTGCACCTCCGCGATGGCCTGGAGGGTGGAGACCGCGCCGTAGGTGATGGTCAGGACGGCGATGACGGCCGCGATGCCGAAACCGCGCCGCGGCGTGACCGAGGCGATGACCAGCCCGATGCCGGCGAAGAGCAGGGAGAGCAGTGCCACGGAGACGAGTCCCTGTGCGAATCCCCCGGTCTGGTCGGTGAAGTCCAGCTTGGCCAGCAGCGCGCCGAGGTAGAGCACCAGCAGCGGGGCGGCGGTGAGGAGGAACATCGCCGAGGCCAGCGCCGCGTACTTGGCGCGTACGTAGTCGGAGGTCTCGATGGGCCGCGAGAAGTACAGCGGCACGGTCTTGAAGCGCAGGTCGCGGGAGACCGACTGGGGGGCCTGCGAGGCGACGTACAGGCTGATGACGGCCTGCATGACGATCGCGTAGCGCGTGTAGTCCAGGGGCAGCTCGTCCGACTTGGTGACGACGGCGACGGCGACCATGATCGCCGCGGGGACGCACATCACGACGAACAGCAGCATCGGCAGCACCTTGGACTTGGCCGAGCGACCGAGGCCGTAGGCGCCGCGCAGGGACTGCGCGTAGAGGGAGCGGCGGGCGTAGGCGCGGCCGAGGCGGGGGCCGTCGTAGGAGCGGTAGCCGATGTCGTGGATGCGGGTGTGGTCACCCGGGGGTGCCGCCGTGGGCTGTTCAGCCGCCATGGCCGACGGCCTCCTTCCGCTGCTCGTCCCGTTCGTCTCGTTCATCCTGTTCGTTCCGCTCGCCGCCGCGGGTGAACACCTCGGCGATGTGGTGCCGGCGCTGCTCCATGCGCACCAGGCCCAGTCCGAGGTCCGTGATGACGTCCCGGACCAGGTCGTAGGTCTCGTCGCCCGTCGCGGTGAGCAGCAGGACGTGGCCCGCGCCCGGCAGGCCGCTGCCGTCCTGGACGGTCACCCCGCGCGCGTGGAGCGCGTCGCGCACCGCGCGGGTGCCGTCGGGGTGCTCGTCGGTGTCGGTGACCTCGATCGCGAGGGTGGTCGTGGTCCGGGTGAAGTCGGTGGTGGAGCTGGCGCGCAGCAGTCTTCCGCCGTCGATGACGACGACGTGGTCGCAGGTGCGCTCCAGTTCGCCCAGCAGGTGGGAGGTGACCAGGACCGAGATGCCGAAGTCGGTGTGGACGCGGCGGATCAGACCGAGCATCTCGTCGCGGCCGACCGGGTCGAGGCCGTTGGTCGGCTCGTCGAGGAAGACCAGCTGCGGGTCGTGGACGAGCGCCTGGGCGAGCTTCACCCGCTGCTTCATGCCGGTGGAGTAACCGCCGATGGGGCGGTAGCGCTCCTCGTAGAGGCCGACGTGGCGCAGGGTGTCCGCGGTGCGCTCGCGCGCGGCGGTGGGCGGCAGGCCGGACATGCGCGCCATGTGGACGACGAACTCGGTGGCCGAGACGTCCGGCGGCAGGCAGTCGTGCTCCGGCATGTAGCCGACGCGTTCGCGGATGGCGGCGCCCTCGGTGGTGACGTCGAGTCCGAGCACCTCGGCGCGGCCCTCGGAGGCGGGGGACAACCCCAGCAGGATCTTGATCAGGGTCGATTTGCCGGCTCCGTTGGCACCGACGAGTCCGGTGACACCGGGCCCGATGTCCACGGTGAGCCGGTCGAGAGCGGTCACCTTGGGGAACCGCTTGCTCAGGCTTTCGGTCGCGATCACAGTCACGCTCCGACGGTAGTGACGCCCGCCGCGCCGGTCGTCAGACCGGAGGGCCGTCTCGGTGTCCGCCTCCAGTCGTACGGCCCGTAGGGGGATCCCCCGCCCGGGCGGGACGACGGGTCGTCCGGGGACGCGGACCCCTCTCTTGACGGCGGTTCCGGCGACTGGGAGATTCGGCCCGTCACACGGCGGGCGGGCGGCTCGGCCGACGGGCAGCGGTGTCGGCGGGCGGGTGGGGTACGTGGAGTGGTGGCCGGTCGCGCCCGCCGCCTGCCGGTGGCGGACCGGGCCGGGGCCGGGTACGCGCGTCGCGGCCGGCGATCCGCCGCGTGTGCGGCGCTGGGCTGAGGGGACGTGACGGTGCTGAAGGATGCGCGGGAGCGCCGGGTGCCGGCCGGCGGAGTGGAACTGTGCGTGGCCGAACTGGGGGATCCGCGGCGGCCGACGATCGTCCTGGTGCACGGCTACCCGGACAGCAAGGAGGTCTGGTCGGAGGTGGCCGCACGCCTGGCCGGCCGCTTCCACGTCGTGCTGTACGACGTCCGGGGCCACGGCGGGTCGACGGCGCCGCGGCCGGCACGGGGCGGGTACACGCTGGAGAGGCTCACCGACGACTTCCTCGCGGTCGCGGACGCCGTCAGCCCCGGCCGGCCGGTGCACCTGGTGGGGCACGACTGGGGCTCGGTGCAGGGCTGGGAGTTCGTCACCGTCCGGCGCACCGAGGGGCGGATCGCCTCCTTCACCTCGGTGTCGGGTCCGTCCCTGGACCACTTCGGCCACTGGATCGCCGAACGGCTGAAGCGGCCCACCCCGCGCCGGACCGGACAGCTCCTCGGCCAGGGCGCCAGGTCCTGGTACGTCTACGCGCTGCACACGCCCGTACTGCCCGAACTGGCCTGGCGCGGTCCGCTCGGCAGACACTGGCCGGGCATCCTGCGCCGCGTCGAGAAACCGCCCGCGGGCGGCTATCCGACCGCGTCGCTGCCGAGGGACGCGGCACACGGGGCGTGGCTGTACCGGGACAACGTACGGGCCCGGCTGCGCCACCCGCGCACCGACGCGTACGCCCACGTGCCCGTACAGCTGGTCACGCCCCTGAAGGACGCCTTCCTGTCCGAGCGGCTCTCCGACGGACTGGAGCGGTGGGTGCCGCGGCTGACCCGGCGCACGCTGCCGGCCCGGCACTGGGTTCCGCGCACCCGGCCCGACCTGCTGGCCGGCTGGATCACGGAGTTCGTCACGGCCGTGGAGGACGGCCGGCCGGAGACGACGGCGAACGGGAAGCACGCCGACCGCTTCGGCGGGCAGCTGGTCCTGGTCACCGGCGCGGGAAGCGGCATCGGGCGGGCGACGGCCCTCGCCTTCGCGCGTGCCGGGGCCCGTGTGGTGGCCGTCGACCGGAACGCCGGGGCCGCGGCGCGCACGGCGGAGCAGGCCCGGAACGCCGGGGCCGCGGCCGCCTGGGCGGAGACCGCGGACGTCTCCGACGGACAGGCCATGGAGGAGCTGGCCGCGAGGGTCACCGCCGAGCACGGCGTGGTGGACGTCCTGGTGAACAACGCCGGTATCGGTCTGGCGGGCTCCTTCTTCGACACCACCCCGGAGGACTGGAGGAAGGTCCTCGACGTCAACCTGTGGGGTGTCGTCCACGGCTGCCGCCTCTTCGGCCGGCGGATGGCCGAGCGCGGCCAGGGCGGCCACATCGTCAACGTGGCGTCGGCGTCGGCGTACCAGCCCTCCCGGGTGCTGTCCGCCTACAGCGCCTCCAAGGCGGCGGTGCTGATGCTGAGCCAGTGCCTGCGCGCCGAGCTGACCGGCCGGGGCATCGGCGTGACGGTGGTGTGCCCGGGTTTCGTCGCCACCGGCATCACCTCCACCGCGCGCTTCACCGGGACCGACGGCGAGGAGGAGGCGCGGCGCCGGAGGCGGGTGGCACGCCTGTACGGGCTGCGCGGCTACCCGCCGGAGAAGGTCGCCGACGCGATCCTGGACGCGGTCGCACGCGACAGGGCCGTCGTGGCCGTCACGCCCGAGGCGCGGGGCGCGCGCCTGCTGTCCCGGTTCCTGCCGGGGGTGTCACGGGCGGTCGCGCGGGTGAAACCGCCCCTGTGAGGAGGGGCCGGTGATCCCGTCGGCGGCCGGGCCTCGGTCTTCACATGAGCCGGGTCGGCCCGGCGTTGCCGTCCTCACCGCCCCCTTCCCTCCCCGCACGGCACCGTGGTCCGCGGCCCGGCAGTGACGCCTGTTTCACGTGGAACGACCTCGGGCGCTTAGGCTCGAGCGCATGAGTCTGCGCCTGAGCACCGTGATCCTCCCGTACCGCCGCTGGCACGAAGGCGGCCGTTCGGCCTGGACGCGTGCCGAGCAGCTCGGTTTCCACGCCGCGTACACCTACGACCACCTGTCCTGGCGCAGCTTCCGCGACGGCCCCTGGTTCGGTGCCGTCCCGACGCTCACCGCCGCCGCGGCCGTCACCGACCGGATGCGCCTGGGCACCCTGGTGACCTCCCCGAACTTCCGGCACCCGGTGACCCTCGCCAAGGAGCTGATCTCCCTCGACGACATCTCGGCCGGCCGGGTCACGCTGGGCATCGGCGCGGGCGGCACCGGCTTCGACGCCACCGCGCTCGGGCAGGAGCCGTGGGCGCCCCGCGAGCGGGCCGACCGGTTCGCCGAATTCGTGGGCCTTCTCGACCGGCTGCTGTCCCAGGACGCGGTGTCGTACGAGGGGGACTTCTACGCGGCGCACGAGGCGCGCAACATTCCCGGGTGCGTGCAGCGGCCCCGGCTGCCGTTCGCGGTGGCCGCCACCGGGCCGCGCGGGCTGCGGCTCGCCGCGCGGTACGGGCAGGCGTGGGTGACCACCGGCGACCCCAAGCTGTACGAGGACGGCACCCCCGAGCAGTCGGTCCGGGCCCTGCGCGGCCAGGTCGAACGGCTGGCCGACGCCTGCGCGGAGGCCGGCCGTGACGTGGCCGGGCTCGACAAGGTCCTGCTCACCGGGTTCACGCCGGACCGGGGCCGGCCGCTGGAGTCCCTGGACGCGTTCGTGGACTTCGCGGGCCGGCATCGGGAGGTCGGTTTCACGGAGATCGTGGTGCACTGGCCGATCCCGGAGTCGGACTTCGCCGCCGACCGGAAGGTCTTCGAACAGATCGCCATGGAGGCTCCGGCGCAGCTGTGCTGAACCGCAGGCCGGCACGGGCTGCGGCCGTCCCCGGCGGCGACCGGCCGGGTCCCGGCGGCGGGCGGTACGGGAAGAGGGGTACCTCACAGATGTGCGGGCTTCCGCACGGGCGTGCAGGCATATGCGGAACAATGACCGGGTGACCTCAGCGACTCGACACCCGGAGACACCGACCCCCATCACCCCCCCGCGGCTGATCGCGACCGACCTCGACGGCACGCTGCTGCGGGACGACAAGTCGGTCTCCCCGCGCACGGTCGCCGCGCTGGCCGCCGCCGAGGAGGCCGGCATCGAGGTCTTCTTCGTCACCGGCCGCCCGGCCCGCTGGATGGACGTCGTCAGTGACCACGTCCACGGCCATGGCCTCGCCATCTGCGGCAACGGCGCGGCCGTCGTCGACCTGCGCGGCGGCCCCGGCGCCCATCGGTTCGTGAAGGTGCGGGAGCTGGCCCGGAAGAACGCGCTGGACACCGTACGGCTGCTGCGCGAGGCGGCGCCGGGGACGGTATACGCGGTCGAACAGACGTACGACTTCAACCAGGAGCCGGAGTACCCGAGGCTGCACGTGGAGGTCCCCGACGTGCTCGCACCCGCCGAGGAACTCCTCGGCCCCGACGGCCCCGCCGCGGACGACCCCGTCCTCAAGATCCTCGCCTTCCACCCCGCCCTCGACCCCGACGCCTTCCTCACGCTGGCCCGGCTGGCCGTCGGCGACCGTGCCACCGTCACCCGGTCCAGCTCCAGCGCCCTGCTGGAGATCAGCGGCCCGGGCGTCTCCAAGGCCAGCACGCTCGCCCTGTGCTGCGCCGAGCGCGGCATCTCCCACGAGGAGGTCGTCGCCTTCGGGGACATGCCGAACGACGTCGAGATGCTCACCTGGGCGGGGCGGTCCTACGCGATGGGCAACGCCCACCCCGACGTGATCGCCGCCGCGTCGGGGCGGACGGTCGCCAACAACGAGGACGGGGTCGCGGTCGTGATCGAGCGGTTGCTGGCGGAACGTTCCTGACCCGGCGCACCGCCCCTCGCGTCACCACGTCACACCCCGCCGCTCCAGCCACGGCACCGGATCCAGCGCCGAGCCCGTCGACGGGGTGGCCCGCACCTCGAAATGCAGGTGCGGCCCGGAGGAGTTGCCGGTGCTGCCCGACCGGCCGATCCACTGGCCGGCACCGACGCGGTCCCCCTGCTCGACGGCGATGGCGGAGAGATGGGCGTACTGCGTGCAGTATCCGTCCGCGTGCTGCAGGACGACCTGCATGCCGAACGCGCCCGCGCACGACACCCGCACCACCCGGCCCGCGCCCACCGCCCGCACCGGTGTGCCCACCGGAACCGCGAAGTCCTGCCCCGTGTGCCGGTGTGCCCACCGCTTCCCGCCGCTGCCGAAGGACGCGGACAGCCCGTACGTCTCCACCGGCGCCACCCACGCGCGCGTGAAGCGCGCCTCCGGCTGGTACAGCCGCACGGCTGCGGGGCACGAACCGGCGGCCGCCGACGCGTCCGCCCGCCCCTGCGGCCTTCCCCGTGCCGTTTCGAGGGTGCGCTCGATGTCCTGCTTCAGGACCGCGAGTTCGGTGTTGCCCCGCTCCAGCGGCTGCCAGGCCGCCGCGGCCCTCGCCTCGTCGGCGGTGAGGCGGTCCCCGGCCCGCCGGCTGTTCTCGATGGCGTGGTTGATGGCCAGTTCCGCCCGCCGGAGCTCCCGGTGACCCCTCATCAGTTCGCCGGCGGTCCCGTCGAGCCGATGAGTGGCCACCGGTAGCCCGCCGCCGCGGTACCGCTCACGCGTGATGCGGCCCAGGTCCTCGTTCATGGCCTCGATCTTCCGGCGCTGCCGGTCGAGCAGTTCCCCGATCCGCCGGACCCTCTCCCGTTCCTCCTCGTCCGCACGCCGCCCGGCCTCGTACTGCCGGGTCGCCGTGGCGGCCCTTTCGTACAGCCGCGTCGCCTCCGTGCCCAGCCGCGCACCCGGACCGGAGGGGGCGTCCGTGGCGTCGGTGGGCCGGACCACGAGCACGGCGAGCGCGCACAGCAGTGCCGGAACGAGCAGCCGGGGGCGGCGAGGTGAGCACATGTCAGCGATCGTGTCCCGCGCGGCGGTGTGCGGCCCTGTCCGGCTCGTACGGCCGGGGGACCCGTTGCTGCACACGGCTCAGTACGGCTACTGCGCACGGGCGTCGCCGCACCGGCGTCAGCCGGCCGGGAAAGCGCCCCCGCGGGCCTCGGGCCCGGGCGGCCGACGTCCTCGGTACGGCGTTCCCCACCACCAGCGTGGTCTCCCGCCGTTCTCCCCGAGACCCGGCCCGTGCCGGCCGGAGCCGCCCGGGGACTCGACGCGGCACCGGAGGTCCCCCGTCCCGCCGCGCCGTCCGCCCACGGGGACGCCGGCGACGGTCAGCCGCCCCGCAAGGCGACGGTCAGCCGGACCCCCGGCCCGCCGCCCCGCGGGGACACGGCCGCGGCGGCGGAGCGCCCCGCCGTCTCACCGCGCCCCCACCAGCGGCTCCGCCGCCTCCCGCTCGATCATCGCCCGCAGCGGTCCCTCGACGGCGGCCAGCTCGTCGAACGTCCCCCGCTGCACGACACGGCCCTCGTCCAGGACGACCACCTCGTCCACCGCCGCCAGGCCCGCCAGCCGGTGCGTGATCAGCAACGTCGTACGGCCCTCGGTGGCGGCCAGCAGATCCGCGGTGAGCGCGTCGGCGGTCGGCAGGTCGAGGTGCTCGGCGGGCTCGTCCAGCACCAGGACGGGGAAGTCGGCGAGCAGCGCCCGGGCCAGCGCCAGCCGCTGCCGCTGGCCGCCGGACAGCCGCGCCCCGTACTCGCCGACCAGCGTGTCGAGGCCGTCGGGCAGGCCGTCGGCCCACTCCAGCAGCCGGGCCCGCGCCAGGGCGTCCCGCAGGTCGGCGTCGGTGGCGTCCCGCCGGGCCAGCAGGAGGTTCTCGCGCACCGAGCTGTCGAAGAGGTGCGCGTCCTGGGCGCACAGCCCGACGAACCGCCGCACCTCGTCCCCGTCCAGCGCCCGGGCGTTGGCCCCGCCCAGCGTGTAGGAACCCGCGTCCGCGTCCAGGAACCGCAGCAGCACCTGCGCCAGGGTCGTCTTGCCCGACCCGGACGGCCCGACGACGGCGATCCGGCGCCCCTCCGACAGCGTCAGGTCGATCCCGGTGAGGGCGTCGCGGTCCTGCCCCGGGTGGCGGGCCGACAGGCCCTCGACCACGACCGGGAACGGCGTGTCGGGTGCCCGCCGGGGCCGCTGCGGCTCCTGTACCGGCTCGGGCGCGTCCAGCACGTCGTACACACGCTCGGCGCTCCTGATCACCCGCTGCCGGAACTGCACGGCGAGCGGCAGCCCGAGGACGGCCTCGAAGGCGGCGAGCGGCGTCAGGACGACCACCGCCGCGAGCAGGCCGTCGAGCCTGCCGTCGGCCACCGCCCGCACCGCGACCAGGGCGGCGGCGGCGACGGTGAGCCCGGACACGAGGGCGGTCAGCCCGCTTCCCAGCGCGGTGGCGGTCGCGGCGCGTGAGGCGATCCGGGTGAGGGTGCCGTCCGCCCGCCGCGCCGCGTCGGTACGTCCGGGCAGGGCACCGGCGACGGTCAGCTCGGCGGTGCCGGTGAGCAGGTCGGCCACCCGGGTCGCCAGGACGCCGCGGGCGGGGGCCAGCCTGCGCTCGGCCCGCCGTGCCACGGCACCGGTGATCAGCGGGACGCCCGCCCCGGCCGCCAGCAGTCCGGCCGCGAGGACCGCGCCGGCCTCCGGCAGCAGCCAGGCCGTGAAACCGACGGACACGGCGGACACGGCCACCGCGGCGCCGGCCGGCAGCAGCCAGCGCAGCCAGTAGTCCTGCAGCGCGTCCACGTCGCTGACGAGCCGTGCCAGCAGATCACCCCGGCGGCTGCGCCGCAGCCCCGCGGGTGCGAGCCGCTCCAGCCGCCGGTAGACGGCGACCCGGGTGTCGGCCAGCATCCGCAGCACCGCGTCGTGCGACACGAGCCGCTCGCCGTACCGGAAGACGGCCCGCCCGATCCCGAAGGCGCGCGTCGCCGTCACGGCCACCATCAGGTACAGCACGGGCGGCTGCTGCGAGGCCCGGGAGATGAGCCAGCCGGAGGTGGCCATGAGGCCGACGGCACTGCCGAGCGCGAGACTGCCGAGCAGCAGCGCGAGCCCGAGCCGTCCGCGCCGCGCGGCGGACATCGCCCGGACCCGGGCGAGGACGCCACCGCGCGCCGGCGTCGCGGCGGTCACGTCACCGGTCCGCTCCGTGCCCGGGACGGTGGTGTGCTCCCCGTCGCGGGCGCCGGACGGCACCTCGATCGGGCGGGGGACCGGCACCGGGGAGGCCGGGCGCGGGCCGGCGGCGACCGCGGGCTCCGTCAGCCGCACCACCCGGTCCGCCGCCTCCAGCAGCGCCGGCCGGTGCACCACCAGCAGCACCGTCCGTCCCCGCGCGAGCCGCCGCACCGCCGCCACGACCTCCGCCTCGGTCGCCCCGTCCAGAGCGGCCGTCGGTTCGTCCAGCAACAGCACCGGCCGGTCCGCGAGGAACGCGCGGGCCAGCGCCAGCCGCTGCCGCTGCCCGGCCGACAGCCCGGCCCCGTCCTCGCCGAGCACGGTGTCCGTCCCCTCGGGCAGTGCCTCCACGAAGGTGAGCGCCCCGGCGTCCCGCAGCGCCCGGCGTACGGCGGCGTCGTCGGCGTCGGGCCGGGCCAGCCGTACGTTCTCGGCGACGGTCCCGGCGTGCAGATGGGGCCGCTGCGGCACCCACGCCACCCGGGCGTGCCACTGCGCCGGGTCCAGCCCGGCCAGGTCGGCTCCCCCGATCCGCACCCGGCCCGCCGTCGGCCGCACGAATCCCAGCAGGACGTCGAGCAACGTCGACTTGCCCGCCCCGCTCGGCCCGACGAGCGCCACCGTCTCCCCGGGCTCGACGGTGAAGGTCACCTCCGACACGGCGTCCGCGGCCCGCCCCGGATAGCGGACGGTCACCCCCTCGAAGGAGAGGGTGCCGTCCGCCGGCACCGGTCCGGTGCCGCTCTCCGGTACGGGGGTCTCCAGTACGGAGAAGATCTCCTCGGCCGCCGCGAGCCCCTCGGCCGCCGCGTGGTACTGCGCCCCGACCTGTCGCAGCGGCAGGTACGCCTCGGGGGCGAGGACGAGGATCACCAGGCCGACGTACAGGTCCATCTCGCCGTGGACCAGGCGCATGCCGATCGTCACGGCCACCAGCGCCACCGACAGCGTGGCGAGCAGTTCCAGCGCGAAGGACGACAGGAAGGCGATCCGCAGCGTCCGCAGGGTCGCCTGCCGGTACTCGCCGGTGATCCGCTTGATCGACTCGGCCTGTGCCTTCGCCCGCCCGAACACCTTCAGCGTCGGCAGCCCGGCCACCACGTCCAGGAAGTGCCCGGACAGCCGGGACAGCAGCCGCCACTGCCGGTCCATCCGGGACTGCGTGGCCCAGCCGATCAGCACCATGAAGACAGGGATGAGGGGAAGGGTGCCGACGATGATGGCCGCCGACACCCAGTCCTCGGTGACGATCCGGGCCAGTACCGCCACCGGTACGACCACCGCGAGCCCGAGCTGCGGCAGATAGCGGGAGAAGTAGTCGTCGAGCGCGTCGATGCCGCGAGTGGCGAGGGCGACCAGCGATCCGGTCCGCTGCCCGCTCAGCCAACCGGGACCGAGCGCGGTCGCCCGCTCCAGCAGCCGGCCCCGCAGCTCCGACTTCACCGCCGCGCTCGCCCGGTGCGCGGCCAGCTCGGTGAGCCATCCGACCAGCGCCCGGCCGCAGGCGACGGCCACCAACAGCAGCAGGGGCGTGCGCAGCCCGGCCACCGGCAGACCGTGCTGGAAGGCGCCCACCACCACCTCGGCGATGAGCATGGCCTGGGCGACGACCAGCCCGGCGCCCACAGCGCCCAGAGCGACGATCGCGATCAGGAAGAGACGGGTGGCGCGGGCGTGGTGCAGCAGGCGCGGATCGATGGGTTTCACGTGAAACAAGCCCTTCGGCCCTTGGGGCGCGTTTCACGTGAAACGGCGAACCGGTGAAACGCGCCCCGTGACGGACTCAGTGTGCGGCTTCGGCGAGATGCTGGGTGCCGATGCGCTTGCGGAAGACCCAGTACGTCCATCCCTGGTAGAGCAGGACCAGCGGCATGGCGACCGCCGCGAGCCAGGTCATGATCTTCAAGGTGTAGGGGCTGGACGAGGCGTTGGTGACGGTGAGGTTCCAGTCCGCGTCCAGCGTGGACGGCATGACGTTCGGGAAGAGCGTCAGGAAGAACATCGCCACGGTGGCCACGATCGTGACACCGGAGAGGGCGAACGCCCATCCCTCCCGGCCGGCCTGGTTCGCCACCAGCGCCACGACCAGCGCGGCGACGGCCACCACCAGCGCGACCAGGCTCTTGCCGTCACCGCTGTCGAACTGCGTCCACAGCAGGAACAGCGCCGCCAGGACGGCCGTGACCAGGCCGACGCGCAGCGCCAGCGCCCGCGCCCGCTCCCGGATCTCCCCGACGGTCTTGAGTGCCGTGAACACCGCTCCGTGGAAGGTGAACAACGTCAGCGTCACCAGGCCGCCGAGCAGCGCGTACGGGTTGAACAGGTCCCCCAGGCCGCCCACGTACTCCAGATCCCGGTCGATCTTCACGCCCCGGACGATGTTGCCGAAGGCCACGCCCCACAGGAACGCCGGGATCAGCGAGGTCCAGAAGATCGCGGTCTCCCAGTTGCGCTGCCAGTTCTCCTCCGGCCGCTTCACCCGGTACTCGAAGGCGACACCCCGGACGATCAGGCAGAGCAGGATGACCAGCAGGGGCAGGTAGAAGCCGGAGAAGAGGGTGGCGTACCACTCGGGAAAGGCGGCGAAGGTCGCACCGCCCGCCGTGATCAGCCAGACCTCGTTGCCGTCCCACACGGGGCCGATGGTGTTGATCAGCACCCGCTTCTCGGGCCGGTTGCGAGCGAGGAGCTTGGTGAGGACGCCGACCCCGAAGTCGAAACCCTCCAGGAAGAAGTAGCCGATCCACAGGACGGCGATCAGGACGAACCATACGTCGTGCAGTTCCATGACTGTGCAGCTCCCTCGGCCTAGTACGAGAAGGCCATCGGCTTGTCGGCGTCACGGGCGTCGCCGCCGATCTTCGCGGGCGGGTTGAGGTCGGTCTCGGTGAGCTCGGGCGGGCCGGCCTTGACGTACTTGACCAGCAGCTTGACCTCGATCACGGCGAGAATCGCGTACAGCGCGGTGAAGGCGATCAGCGAGGTGATGACCTCGGCCTGGGACACACCGGGGGAGACCGCGTCGCGGGTCTGGAACAGGCCGTAGACGACCCACGGCTGGCGGCCCATCTCGGTGAAGATCCAGCCCCAGGAGTTGGCGATCAGCGGGAAGCCCATCGTCCACAGCGCCAGCAGCCAGTACAGCCGGGTGAGCTTCGATCCGAGCGGCTTCCTCAGCAGCACCAGACGCGGCACCTCTTCCTCCCCGGTCCGCCAGGCGGCCGGCAGCAGGAACTTCTTCCGCGTGAGCCACAGCCCCAGCAGACCGAGGGAGAAGGACGCCATGCCGAAACCGATCATCCAGCGGAAGCCCCAGTAGGCGACGGGGACGATGGGCTTGTAGTCACCGGGCCCGAACTGCTTCTGCAGGGCCTCGTTGGTGTCGTTGATGCCCGGCACGTACGACTCGAAGTCGCTGTGGGCGAGGAAGGACAGCAGCCCGGGGATCTCCAGGGTGACCTTGTTGTGCCCCTCGTCGACGTCCCCGTAGGCGAACACGGAGAAGGGCGCCGGCGCCTCGCCGTCCCACAGCGCCTCGGCGGCGGCCATCTTCATCGGCTGCTGCTCGTACATGACCTTGCCGAGGGTGTCACCGCTGATCGCGGTGAGCAGGCCGCCGATCGCCAGGGTGACCAGCCCGAGGCGGAGCGAGGTCCGCATCACCGGGATGTGCTTCTTGCGCATCAAGTGGAAGGCGGCGATGCCGACCATGAACGCGCCACCCGTGAGGAAGGCCGCCGAGAAGCTGTGGAAGACCTGGTTGAGCGTGGTGTTCTGAGTGAGGACGGCCCAGAAGTCGGTGAGCTCGGCCCGTCCCTTCTCCTCGTTGATCCGGTAGCCCACCGGGTGCTGCATCCACGAGTTGGCCGCGAGGATGAAGTACGCCGACAGCAGCGTGCCGATCGACACCATCCAGATGCAGGCCAGGTGGATCTTCTTGGGCAACTTGTCCCAGCCGAAGATCCACAGCCCGATGAAGGTGGACTCGAAGAAGAAGGCGATCAGCGCTTCGAAGGCGAGCGGCGCGCCGAAGACGTCACCGACGAAACGGGAGTAGTCCGACCAGTTCATTCCGAACTGGAACTCCTGCACGATGCCCGTGACCACACCCATGGCGATGTTGATCAGGAACAGCTTGCCCCAGAACTTGGTCGCTCTGAGGTACTTCTCCTTCTCCGTCCGCACCCACGCGGTCTGCAGCCCGGCCGTCAGGGCGGCCAGGGAGATCGTCAGGGGGACGAAGAGGAAGTGGTAGACGGTGGTGATACCGAACTGCCAGCGCGCCAGGGTCTCCGGCGCCAAGGCCATGTCCACGTCGTCGCTCTCCTTACATCGCCGTGGTCAGCGGCAGTTTGCGCGTGTATGTCACACCCATCCCGGGAGCTACCAGACACGCTTGTGAACGCGTTCACATTCACAAGCAATTATGACGTACCGCTTTTCGGCACCGGAAGGGGGGTCCTGTGTGATGTCAATCCCTCGGCAGAAAATTCAACGCCTTGTTGAATTCGCCGCATGGAGACACAGCGCTGCACGGCCTCTCACAGGCGCGCGGCCCCGCGGGGACAGTAGAGGCGCGCAGGGATCTCATGGACCGCGGGACACCTCACCGCGCCCTCGACGATACTCCGGCGACGCGGGTCCTCCGCAGGACATTGCCGCTCGCCTTCACCGCCCGCACCTGGGGCGAGGAGGTCTGTTTCGGCACGAGGATGCCGGTTTCACGTGAAACGGACACCGGTAGATCGTCGGGCGGGGCATGGTCGCCTTCCGGACCGACGGCGACGCGCTGGCCCCACGGGTCCACGCCGATCCCATGAGGTGACCGATGCCACCTCGCGAATCCGCGCAGCGTACTGGGCCGCCTCGACGACGATCCCCACCACCGGCGAGGACCCGCGACGGCGACCCGGTACGCGTGGAAGCTGCCGGCGCCTGATCCGCCGGCCGCCGACGGCTACGCCTCCTTGCGGAACTCCTCCGCCACCTTCAGGAAGATGTCGTTCGCCTCGGTCTCCCCGACCGTGACCCGCACCCCCTCGCCGGAGAACGGCCGGACGACCACACCGGCCCGCTCGCAGGCCTCCGCGAACGCCACCGTGCGCTCCCCCAGCCGCAGCCACACGAAGTTCGCCTGGGTCTCCGGCACCGTCCAGCCCTGGCCGCGCAACGCGTCGACCACGCGTATGCGCTCGCACACCAGCGAACCGACCCGGCCCAGCAGCTCGTCCTCGGCCCGCAGGGAGGCGATCGCCGCCTCCTGTGCGAGCTGGCTCACCCCGAACGGCACCGCCGTCTTGCGCAGCGCCGCCGCCACCGGCTCGTGGGCGATCGCGAAGCCGACCCGCAGCCCGGCCAGACCGTAGGCCTTGGAGAAGGTCCGCAGGACGCAGACGTTGGGGCGCTCACGGTAGAGCTCGACACCGTCGGGCACCTCGGGATCGCGGATGAACTCGCGGTAGGCCTCGTCGAGCACCACCAGTACATCGCCGGGCACCCGGTCGAGGAACCGCTCCAGCTCGACCCGCCGCACCACCGTGCCCGTCGGGTTGTTCGGGTTGCAGACGAAGATCAGCCGGGTGCGGTCGGTGACGGCGTCCGCCATGGCGTCCAGATCGTGCACGTCTCCCGGCGTCAGCGGCACCCGCACCGACCGCGCACCGCTGATCTGCGTGATGATCGGGTACGCCTCGAAGGACCGCCAGGCGTAGATCACCTCGTCCCCGGGTCCGGACGTCGCCTGGATCAGCTGCTGCGCCACACCGACCGAGCCGGTGCCGGTGGCCAGGTGGGAGACGGGGACCCCGAACCGCTCGGAAAGCTCTTCCATCAGACCCGTACAGGCCATGTCGGGGTAGCGGTTGAAGGAGCAGGCCGCGGCCGTCACGGTCTCCATCACGCCGGGCAGCGGCGGGTAGGGGTTCTCGTTGGAGGACAGCTTGTAGGCCACCGGACCGCCGGCCGCGGCGGGCTTGCCCGGCTTGTAGGTGGGGATGCCCTCCAGCTCCGCGCGCAGCTTCGGGTTCGTCTCGCTCACCGCAGTCCTCCTCGTGACCACCGCCGGCATCGAATGCTCCTCACCCTATGAGGATTCAGGGCCGGTGCGTACAGGTGCGCGGTCCGCCGGCGGCTTCCGCGGACATACCGGCGACTCCCCTCAGTCCCTTACGTCACCTCGGCATCAGGAATGTCCGCGCACGGTGGCTCACGGCGGGGGAGCACGGCCTGGGGGCGCGCTACACATACATCCATGCGCCGGTAGCTCGCGCCGTGGCGCGCATCCCCCGTGAAGGTGAGTTGGGGCCTCATCACACCATCAGTGACTTACCAGGTCTACGCACGGTGATACGTCACGTATTGATATGCAGACGGACAACTGGCTTTCACTCAAAGGCAGTCAACCTCTTTTGATCATGCAAAAACGTATCTGCCAATACGCGCATATGCGTCCACCCTCCCCTGTCGCATGAGCCCTACTATCGGCTCGCCATGACAGCAGCAGGGAAGCACCAGGTGAGCCGCGCGGAAACCTCACGCCGAGGCAGCCGGCCGGGCCGGGCAGGCATCAGAGATGTGGCTGCCGCCGCCGGAGTCTCCATCACGACCGTCTCCGACGCCCTCAACGGCAAGGGCCGGCTCCCGGACGCCACCCGCCGCCATGTCCGCGAGGTCGCCGACCGGCTGGGCTACCGCCCCTCGGCCGCCGCCCGCACGCTCCGCACGGGCAAGTCGGGCCTCATCGGCCTGACCGTCACGACGTACGGGGATGAACCTTTCACCTTCACCGAATTCGCCTACTTCGCCGAGATGGCGCGCGCCGCCACCTCCGCCGCGCTCGCCCGCGGCTATGCGCTCGTCATCCTGCCCGCGACCTCCCGCCACGACGTCTGGTCCAACGTCGCCCTGGACGGCACGGTCGTCATCGACCCCTCCGACCAGGACCCGGTCGTCAGCGAGCTGGTCCGCCAGGGCCTACCGGTCGTCTCCGACGGCCGTCCGGCGGGCTCCCTCCCGGTCACCGCCTGGGTCGACAACGACCACGAGGCCGCCGTCCTCGACATCCTCGACCACCTGGCCGCCGCCGGCGCCCGCCGCATCGGCCTCCTCACCGGCACCACGACCGACACGTACACCCACCTGTCGACCACCGCGTACCTGCGCTGGTGCGAGCGCGTCGGCCAGGACCCCGTCTACGAGTCCTATCCGGCGCACGACCCCTGCGCGGGCGCCGTCGCCGCCGACCGGCTGCTCGCCCGCCCCGACCGCCCCGACGCCGTCTACGGCCTGTTCGACCCCAACGGCACCGATCTGCTCGCCGCCGCCCGCCGCTACGGCCTGCGCGTCCCCGACGACCTGCTGCTGGTCTGCTGCAGCGAGTCCACGGTGTACGCCAACACCGAGCCGCCCGTCACGACCCTGTCGCTGAAGCCGCGCCGCATCGGCACGGCGGCGGTGCAGCTGCTCATCGACGCCATCGAGGGCGTCCACACGGAGCGGCCGGTCGAGCAGGTCATACCGACCGAACTGATCGTGCGCGCGTCGTCGCAGCGGCGCGCGCCGCGCACGACGGTCAGCCCGCCCCGGTCGTCCGAGGGGAAGTGAGGGACGCCACGAGACGCGCGGAACGGCCTCGAGCCCCCTCCGCGCGGCGGCGCGAACGGCGCCCGGCCGACGGGCGCGGAAGACACGGCACGCAGGGACGAGGAACGGGACGCGGGCGATCGCGGGACAGCCGAAGACCACCCCAATCGGGGCAAAAGCCGCAGCGAAACGGACTCTTGCTCCGATTCACCACCCCGGGGTCATCACATGGCGCGACCCGCATTCCTATGATGGGCCCACGACACCGCGGGCCGCTGCGACCAGGCAGTCCGAAGCGGTGCAGATGCGGCGCGATGGTGGAGGGGTCGATGACTCAGGGGGCCGGTCAGGGACCCGAGGTGGAGCGGACGGCGACGTTGCGCGACTTCCGCGTGCCCGCGTACGTCCACGAGACCGCTCCGTACCTCCACGGCGCGCACCCGGGCGACGCCGTTGCGCCCCCCGAGGGGCCCCACCCCGACGGATACACACCCACCGAGCTCGACCTGCCGGTGATCGACCCCGCCGACACGCTGCAGGCGGCCGTCGATCCCGCTTCCGCCCCGGCCCCGCAGCCCGCGGCGGGCCCCGGTCCGCTGTACGTCGTCGGCGACGTGCACGGTTATCTCGACGAGCTGGTGGCCGCCCTGCAGGACAAGGGCCTCATCGACGCCGCCGGGCACTGGTGCGCCGGCACCGCCCGGCTGTGGTTCCTCGGCGACTTCACCGACCGCGGCCCGGACGGCATCGGCGTCATCGACCTCGTCATGCGGCTGTCCGCCGAGGCCGCCGCGGCCGGCGGCTACTGCAAGGCGCTCATGGGCAACCACGAGCTGCTGCTCCTGGGCGCCAAGCGGTTCGGCGACACGCCCGTCAACTCCGGCGCGGGCACCGCCACCTTCCAGGCGGCCTGGCTGCTCAACGGCGGCCAGAAGACCGACATGGACCGCCTCCAGGACCACCACCTGCAGTGGATGGCCCGCCTCGACGCCCTGGAAGAGGTCGACGGCCACCTGCTGGTCCACTCCGACACCACCGCCTACCTCGACTACGGCCGTTCCATCGAAGAGGTCAACGACACCGTCCACGAGACGCTCACCCGCAACGACGCGGACGAGGTGTGGGACCTGTTCCGCAAGTTCACCAAGCGGTTCTCCTTCCGCGACGAGGGCGGCGCCGACGCGGTCCGCTCCCTGCTGGACGCGTACGGCGGCACCCGCATCGTCCACGGGCACAGCCCCATTCCCTACCTGCTGGGCGAGGTCGGCTCCGAGGACGGCGAGGACGGCTCCGGCCCCGTGGTCGAGGGACCGCACGTGTACGCCGGGGGACTCGCCATCGCGATGGACGGCGGCGTGACGATGGCCGGGAAGCTGTTGGTCCAGCAACTCCCGCTCGACGACTGACCGTTCACCAGCGGCTTTTCCGACGGCATGGGCGCGGGCCGGCACGGAATTTTCCATGGGGCCGGTCCCCGTTCTCCGTAGATCCCCTGTCACCGTGTGCCGTCACCGCTCCACCATCGGCTTATCCGCAGCAGGCTCCCCTCCGTTTCCGCCCGACAGCTCGTCAGCATGCCGAGCCCAAGCCCTGCGGAGCGTCGGGGGACGCACGTGAACAGTGTTCCGCGACAGGTGCCGAGTGAGGACCGGCAGGAATACGAACGGATCCTCGACGAGGCGCTGCGCCCGGCACGGCACCGTCTGGAACCGTCCGTCGCCGGGCAGCGGTACGACCTCGAACAACTGCGCACGATGGCGCTCGGCGGCACCGCACCCATCACGGCCGCAGCCGCGGCCGAGTACCGGCACTACGCCGAGGTCCGCGTGGAACTCCGCCGTTCGGCCACGCCGGTTCCCACGCCGTCCGCCCGTGAATCCGGCTCCCCCGGCCCGGGAGCGCGTACGAAGGGATTCGCCGCTTCCACGGGGAGGCCGCCGAGATTGCCGGTGCGGGCGCCGTCGCCGTCGTCACGGTGCTGGCGCCCGCGCTCGCCGGAACCGCCGCAATGATCTCCCTGCTGGTGGGGTACGTCCCGCGCGCGCTCGACCCGAGGCAGGCCTTCGCCCGGACAATGATCACCATCGGGTGGGTCTTCGGTGCCGTCGCCGCGGTCGCGATCCTCGCCGCCGCCGGACCGCTGGTCACCGCCCTGCGCAACCGCCCCTGCACCGAAACGGGACCGTACCGGGAGATGAGCCGGGCGGTGACCGAGGCCAGGGACGCCTGGCATGACGCCCCGGTGGAGCGCGGCATCCTGCCGTTCTCCTGCGCGACGCCCGCGCCGATCCGTACGCGGCGGGTGCGCCGCCACGTACGGCACCGCCCGTGCCGGCCGGCCGTATGCCGGTCCTCGGCTACGACGGGCCCGGTTTCACCAGCCCCGGCGGCAGTCCGGCTGTGGGGGCCGTCCGGCCGCGGGGGGGCGTCCGGGCTTCACGAACCCGGACCACACCGGTCCGGACCTCGGCGGGCCGGACCGCCGGCCGGAATGGCCGACGGGGCCGGCACCGGTCCGCCCCAGTGGTCCGCGGGGGTGACCTGGTCGGGCAGGACCTGCCGGGCGGACGTGGCGGAGGACGGGGGCGCCGGATGACCGGCCCCCCGTCGTCCCGTCACGCCGCGCCGTGCCGGTGACGCGAGGTCAGTCCGCGATCGGCAGGTACACGCGGTTGCCCGCGGCCGCGAACTCCTTCGCCTTTTGCGCCATGCCTTCCTCGATCTCGGCCTGGCTGTCGCCGTGCCGGCGGCGGATGTCCTGCGAGATCTTCATGCTGCAGAACTTCGGACCGCACATCGAGCAGAAATGGGCCGTCTTGGCGGGCTCGGCCGGCAGCGTCTCGTCGTGGAACTCCCGTGCCGTGTCCGGGTCGAGGGCCAGGTTGAACTGGTCCTCCCACCGGAATTCGAAGCGGGCGTCGGACAACGCGTCGTCCCACTCCTGCGCTCCCGGGTGCCCCTTGGCGAGGTCGGCCGCGTGAGCGGCGATCTTGTAGGTGATGACGCCGGTCTTGACGTCGTCACGGTTGGGAAGGCCCAGGTGCTCCTTCGGCGTGACGTAACAGAGCATGGCCGTACCCCACCAGGCGATCATCGCGGCACCGATGCCGGAGGTGATGTGGTCGTACGCCGGGGCGATGTCCGTCGTCAGCGGGCCGAGCGTGTAGAACGGAGCCTCATCGCAGATCTCCTGCTGGAGGTCGATGTTCTCCTTGATCTTGTGCATCGGGACGTGTCCCGGGCCCTCGATCATGGTCTGGACGTTGAAGCGCTTCGCGATCCGGTTGAGTTCCCCGAGCGTCCGCAACTCCGCGAACTGCGCCTCGTCGTTGGCGTCCGCGATCGAGCCCGGCCTGAGGCCGTCGCCGAGGGAGTACGTCACGTCGTAGGCGGCGAGAATCTCGCAGAGCTCCTCGAAGTTCTCGTACAGGAACGACTCCTTGTGGTGCGCCAGGCACCACGCCGCCATGATCGAACCGCCGCGCGAGACGATTCCGGTCTTGCGGTTCGCCGTCAGCGGCACGTACGCCAGGCGGACGCCCGCGTGGACCGTCATGTAGTCCACGCCCTGTTCGGCCTGTTCGATGACCGTGTCCTTGTAGATCTCCCAGGTCAGCTCCTCGGCCTTGCCGTCGACCTTCTCCAGGGCCTGGTAGAGCGGCACGGTGCCGATGGGGACGGGGGAGTTGCGCAGCACCCACTCGCGCGTGGTGTGGATGTTGCGCCCGGTGGACAAGTCCATGACCGTGTCGGCGCCCCAGCGGGTCGCCCAGGTCATCTTCTCGACCTCCTCCTCGATGGAGGAGGTCACGGCGGAGTTGCCGATGTTGGCGTTGACCTTCACCAGGAACCGCTTGCCGATGATCATCGGCTCGATCTCCGGGTGGTTGACGTTCGCGGGCAGTACCGCCCGCCCCGCGGCGATCTCCTCGCGGACCACCTCGGGCGAGACGTTCTCCCGGATGGCCACGTATTCCATCTCGGGCGTGATCTCGCCCCGGCGCGCGTACGCGAGTTGTGTCACGGCCCGGCCGTCCCGCCCGCGCCGCGGCTGGCGCGGGCGTCCGGGGAAGACCGCGTCGAGGTTGCGCAGGCCGCCACGCGGTGACGTGTGCTTGATCCCGTCGTCCTCGGGACGGACGGGACGGCCCGTGTACTCCTCGGTGTCGCCGCGGGCGATGATCCAGTTCTCCCGCAGCGGCGGCAGGCCCCTGCGGACGTCCGTGTCCACGAGGGGATCGGTGTACGGGCCCGATGTGTCGTACAGCGTGACGGACTGCCCATTGGTGAGGTGCACCTGCCGAACCGGCACCCGCAGGTCGGGGCGTGAGCCCTCGATGTACGCCTTGTGCCAGCCGATGGACTTCCCGGCTCCCTCGGGCTCCCCGTCGGGGGAGTTCTGCGTGGAGACAGGCGTGCGTGTGTCCTTGATGGTCATGAGACCTACTCCCTACGCCGGCATTACCCGGTAACAGGTTCGGCGGTCGACGCAGCGATGTCCGTCCGCCGGCGTTCCGTGTGAAACATCACCCGAATTCGGTGGCGTTTCATGTGAAACGTCGCTGGGACGGAGGTCAGCGCCCTCTCAGCCCGGTGCTCCGAGCTCCCGCGTGTACAAAGGTGCCTCCACGCTAGCGTCCCTTCGGGCGCGGTGAACAGAGGGCCCCCCGGGTTCTTGCGATGATCGGTCGGTGACCACGACGCAGCAGCCCTCCTCTCCCCCACCCGATCCCCCCCACGGCACCGGCGCCGGCAGCGGCCCCGGTGGGGGAAGCGGACGCGGCCCCGGATCCGGGGGCGGCCATGGGCATGGGCATGGACACAGTCACAGCCACGGTCCTGCGACACCGGTCTCCCGGCACCTGCGCAAGGTCATCGCGGCGGTCCTCATCCCGTTCGCCGCCGCGGTGGTCGTCGGGCTCGCGGTGCTGTGGCCGGGCGGTGCCCCGTCGCACGAGCGCACCGGCGTCGGCTTCGACCGCCAGACGCAGCAGGCCACGGTCACCCGGGTGGTCGAGGTGAGCTGCAAGGACGTCAACGCCTCGGGCGTCCCCCCGACCGGTGACACCTCCACCGCCGAGGGTTCCTCCGCGGTCCAGCAGGCGAACGGGACCTGCAAGAGGGCGACGATCCGGGTCGACACCGGCAAGGACAAGGGCCGGACGTTCACCGAGATCGTGCAGCCCGACCAGTCACGGCAACTGCACCAGGGCCAGGGGGTCGTGGTCGCCTACGAGCCCTCGGCGCCGAGGGACCTGCAGTACTCGGTCGCCGACGTCAACCGGCGCATGCCGATGGCGCTGCTGGCCGGCATCTTCGCGCTCGCCGTCGTGGTCGTCGGGCGGCTGCGGGGCGTCATGGCGCTGGTCGCGCTGGCCATCAGTTTCCTGGTGCTGAACTTCTTCATCCTGCCCGCGATCCTGCAGGGCTCGAACCCGCTGCTCGTGGCGGTGGTGGGGTCGAGCGCCATCATGCTGATCGCCCTGTACCTGTGTCACGGGCTGTCGGCCCGTACCTCCGTGGCGGTACTCGGCACCCTGATCTCGCTGCTGCTGATCGGTGTCCTGGGGTCGCTGTTCATCGGCTGGGCCGCGCTCTCCGGCAACACGGACGACAACACCGGCCTGATCCACGGTCTCTACCCGTCCATCGACATGAGCGGCCTGCTGCTGGCCGGAGTCATCATCGGCTCGCTCGGCGTCCTCGACGACGTGACGGTCACCCAGACGTCGGCGGTGTGGGAGCTGCACGAGGCCAACCCGTCGATGGGCTGGCGCGGACTGTACCGCGCGGGCATCCGCATCGGCCGGGACCACATCGCGTCCGTCGTCAACACGCTCGTCCTCGCCTACGCGGGAGCGGCGCTGCCGCTGCTGCTGCTGTTCTCGATCGCGCAGAGCAGCGTGGGGACGGTCGCCAACAGTGAGCTCGTCGCGGAGGAGATCGTCCGCACCCTGATCGGTTCCATCGGCCTGGTGGCGTCGGTGCCGGTCACCACGGCCCTGGCGGCCCTGGTCGTATCGGCCGACCGCCCCGGGTACGAAGCGGCGGCGCCGGGCGCCGGACTCGTCCCGGCTCGGGGAGGACGAGGCCGGCGCCGCAAGCGCTGACGCCGATCCGGCGAAGCGTTACGCCACCGCCGTCGGAGGTGCCGTAACGCTTCAGCCGGCGCTCTGCTCCTCCGCCAGGATGCGGTCGAGGGCCTCGTCGAGGTGGGCGTCGAAGTCGGCGAGCGCACCCTCCTGCCCCAGCGGTACCAGTTTGTCGGTGCGGTCGAGGAAGGCCACGAGCGGTGCCGACGAGGAACGGAACAGGGCCTGGTCGCCGCCGACCTGAAGCCTGATCAGCACCTCGCCCAGCACCTCCGGCTCCACGGGTGTGATGCGCACATCGCCCTCGCCGCACGGGCGGCCCACTCCGTCGATCAGCAACTCGCGTCCGAAGGCCCAGGTCACCGGGGCGTCTCCGGGCAGATGAAACGTCAGCCGCACGGCATAGGGATCACAGGACTCGTAGCGCAGCTCCACCGGGATACGGAAGGAAAGCTCCTCGGACACGAGAAAGCTCATCATGACCTCTGCCTGTACGGACTCGCGCATCATGTACCCCGTCGTTCGCCGTCGACTGGCCGGGAATCAAACCTCTGACACTGCTGGCATCTTGCTGAACGTACACACCAGATCACAAGGAGTGAGTTTTCAGATACTGATAGAGATGGCCAGTGACCCCAGGCGGCGCCCCACCTCGTGCTGGAGCTGCTGCACGGCGGGCAGCAGCCGGTCGGCGTGTTGCGCGGGCAGGGAGATGGCCATCGTCGCCGCCGTGGTGCCCAGGGTGATGGGGATCGCCGCGCACACCGTCCCGAGCGCGTACTCCTGGTGTTCGACGACCGGTTCCATCCGCCGCGTGCGTTCCAGACGTTTCAGCAGACTGCGGCCGTCGCACACCGTGTACGGCGTGACCGGCTGGACCGGGTAGCGGTCGAGGTGGTCGCGGCGGGCCTCCTCGTCGAGCTGCGAGAGCAGGCACTGCCCGATGGCGTGCGCGTGCCCGGTCTCGCGGAAGTCGGCCCACTCCTCGACCGCCGGGTTCCCCGGGGTGTCGGAGACGCACATGATGTGGATCTCACCGTCGCGGTACATCGCGTAGTACACGGGAACGCCGATGGCGTCGCGCCAGCAGGCGAGCGCGTCGACGACGGTGCTGCGACGTTTCTGCTGGGCTCCGCCGGCAGCGAGCCGCTCGGCCGCCTCACCGAGGAAGAAGAGACCGTTCTCGCGGCGCAGATAACCCTCGTGGACGAGGGTGCGCAGCAGGTGGTACGCCGTGGGGAGCGCCATGCCGGTCTCGCGGGCCAGCTGCTTGGCGGGGGCTCCGTGCGCGTGCTCGGCGGCGCGCTCCAGGAGGCGCATCGCGCGCTGCACCGACCCGATGAGGGTGGCGGGGGAGGCGCGGCCCGCGGAGGGCGATGTCGCACGGGGTGGTGCGGAGGCCGGCCTGGACGGCACGGGAGAGGTGTGCGGTGGGGCGGGTGGGGTGTCAGCCGAGGCCAAGGGTCACTCCCGGAGCGCGAGGGGGCTCCCGTGCGAGGAGACACGGGTGGAGGTGTACTCCGCTCGCGGGGTCTCCCCCGCGTGAGGTTTCCGGACTCTAACCGTCCGCTCCCGCCCGCAGACCGCCTGTCCGGGAAACCTCCCCCGCACGAGGGAACCGGTGATCCCCGTTACCACTCACCGGTGTCTCACGACTCTCACCAGTCACCGCGGGACGACGAACGCGAGGTGAACTTCCGCACCATGTAGATCAGACCACCGACCAGCGCGACGAAGACCAGCGCCTTGAAGAGCAGGCCGACCAGGAAACCGACCACACTGGCTATCAGCCCACCGAACACGACCAGGGCGATGACCGGCACCGCGATCCACTTCACCCACCACGGCAGTTCCGCAAAGATCTCTCGCATAGCCCTCGTCCTCATCTCTCCGACCGCCGGCGCACCGGGTCGACCTTCTCGGTTTCCCGGTTCCGCCGGGTTTTCGGTTTTCCCGGAAAGAAGCGCTCCGGTTTCCCGGGGCTCCTGTGCCCGCTCGCCGACGCCGCGGCCTGCCGGGGTGCCCGGGAGGCCGATCCGGCGGTCTCCCGCTGCTCTGGAGTCGATGCTAGGGCCGCGGAGGGTCCGGTCGGGGCCTCGCATCCCTTGTCCTCCCCTGACCGGCCCCCTAGGGAATCCGGGGACGAGGGACCCCGGAGGCGGCGGCTCAGCCCTCGGGCGGGGAGAACACCACCAGCACCCGCAGGTCCTCGCTGATGTGGTGGAACTTGTGGGCGACCCCGGCCGGCACGTAGACCACGCTGCCGCGGGCGACCTGGGTGGTCTCCATGCCGACGGTGATCGAGGCGCGGCCGCTGACGACGAAGTACACCTCGTCCTGGTCGTGCGGCTTCTGCGGGTCGGACTCCCCCGCGTCGAGGGCGTACAGGCCGACCGACATGTTCCGCTCCCGCAGGAACTGCAGGTACGCCCCGTCGTTGGCGGCGCGCTCCGCCTCCAGTTCGTCCAGCCGGAATGCCTTCATCGCCTCGTCCGCCCCTGTCTCACGTTCGGGTCCGTTCACGTCTGCCACGATCAGACACATGATGAATTTCCTAGTCAAGACGATCGCCAACGCGGGCGCTCTGGCGGTCGCCGTCTGGCTGCTGGACAAGATCACGCTGACCGGCGACAGCACGGGCAGGCAGGCCGGGACCCTGGTCCTCGTCGCCCTTGTCTTCGGGCTGGTCAACCTTCTGGTCAAGCCGGTCGTGAGGGTGCTGACCCTCCCCTTGTTCGTCTTGACGCTCGGGCTGTTCACACTGGTGGTGAACGCGCTCATGCTGCTGCTCACCTCGTGGCTGGCCGGCAGGCTGGACCTGAGCTTCCACGTGGAGGGGTTCTGGACCGCCGTCCTGGGCGGCCTGGTCGTCTCGATCGTCTCCTGGGCCCTGAACGTGGTCCTCCCCGACAAGGACTGAAACCGATGACCTACCGCGTCTGTTTCGTGTGCACCGGCAACATCTGCCGCTCCCCGATGGCCGAGGCGGTCTTCCGCGCGCGCGTGGCGGAGGCCGGACTGGAGGACCTGGTCGAGGTGGACAGCGCCGGTACCGGCGGCTGGCACGAGGGGGAGGGCGCCGACCCGCGCACCCTGGCCGTCCTGGCGGACAACGCCTACGACCTCGACCACACGGCCCGGCAGTTCCGGCCGTCCTGGTTCTCCCGCCTGGACCTGGTCATCGCCCTCGACACCGGCCACCTCGAGGCCCTGCGCCGCCTCGCGCCCACCGAGCAGGACGCGGCCAAGGTGCGGCTGCTGCGCTCGTACGACCCCGCGGTCCACGACGGCGACCTCGACGTGCCCGACCCGTACTACGGGGGCGTGGACGGCTTCGCGGAGTGTCTTGAGATGGTGGAGGCGGCGAGCACCGGCCTGCTCGCCGCGGTACGCGAACGAGTGGAAGGACGGGCGGCATGAATGATTCCGCTATGGGCGGCGGGGACGGCGGGCGGGAACACGGCTTCCGGACGTCGGACGGCGACGGCACGCGCGCGGTGCGGGCCGGGCTGCCCGAGCCGGTGAAGCACGAGCCGACCCTGCCCGGCCCCGTGTTCGCCGCGCACTTCCACCTGCCGGGCGATCCCACGGGCCCGTACACCTACGGCCGTGACGAGAACCCGACGTGGACCCTGCTGGAACGGGCCATCGGGGAACTGGAGGCGCCCGGGCGGGGCGACGTCGAGACGCTCGTGTTCGCCTCGGGCATGGCCGCGATCTCGTCGGTGCTCTTCTCGCAGGTGCGCGCCGGGGACGTGGTCGTCCTGCCCAGCGACGGTTACCAGGTGCTGCCGCTGGTGCGCGCGCAGCTGGAGGCGTACGGCGTCGAGGTGCGCACCGCCCCGACCGGCGGCGATGCCCAGCTCGACGTCCTGGACGGCGCGAAGCTGCTGTGGATCGAGACCCCGTCGAACCCCGGTCTCGACGTGTGCGACGTCCGGCGGCTCGCCGAGGCGGCTCACGCGCGAGGCGCCCTCGTCGCCGTCGACAACACGCTCGCGACCCCGCTCGGGCAGCGCCCGCTGGAGCTCGGCGCCGACTTCTCCGTGGCCAGCGGCACCAAGCAGCTCACCGGACACGGCGACGTCCTCCTCGGGTACGTCACCGGCCGGAACGCCGAGGCGATGGCCGCCGTACGGCGCTGGCGCAAGATCGTCGGCGCGATCCCCGGGCCGATGGAGGCCTGGCTGGCGCACCGGTCGATCGCCACCCTCCACCTGCGGGCCGACCGGCAGGACGCCACCGCGCTCCGGGTCGCCGAGGCACTCGGGAAGCGGCCCGAGGTCTCCGGACTGCGGTACCCGGGGTTGCCCGACGACCCCTCGCACGAGATCGCCTCGCGGCAGATGCGGCGCTACGGGTGCGTCGTCTCCTTCACGCTCCCCACGCGCGCGCGTGCCGATCGTTTTCTCGACGCGCTGCGGCTCGTGGACGACGCGACGAGCTTCGGCGGAGTGCGTTCCACGGCCGAGCGGCGCGGACGCTGGGGCGGCGACGCGGTGCCGGAGGGCTTCGTCCGCCTCTCGGTGGGTGCCGAGGATCCCGAGGACCTGATCGCGGACCTGATGCGGGCACTGGACGAGTCCGCCGGCTGACCGGTTGCCCGTCCGCCCCGGCCGCAACGCCCTCCGCCGCTGCGACGGACGGTCCGAGCCTCCCCCCTCGTGGCTCGGACCGTCCCCGGTTCCGCGCGCGAAGAACCGCCCCAACAAGGCTAGTTGACCCTGTGTCAGTGTCCAATCACGGTAGCGACAGAGACCTATCGACATATTTATAGTTGGGCGGGGCCGGGAGCAGTCGACACGAGGGGGAGGCCGTCACGTGGATCTGGCCTTGCTGCGCACCTTCGTGACCGTGCACCGGGCCGGTTCCTTCACCCGCGCCGCCGCCTTGCTCGGCCTGTCCCAGCCGGCCGTCACCTCGCAGATCCGCACACTGGAGCGGCAACTGGGACGCCCCCTGTTCCTGCGGCGGGCCCGCGGCGTGACGCCGACGACCGTGGGGGACGAACTCGCCCACAAAGCCGCCCCGCATCTCGATGCCCTGGTGGAGATCGTCGAGACCGGACTGGACGACACCTCCTCCTTACGGACGCTGCACCTCGCCGGACCCCCCGAGTTCACCGCCGAGCGGGTGATGCCCGCGCTCATCGGGCCGGCCGACGACGACGGACGGGGCTTCGCCCTGCGTGCCTCGTTCGGGAACGCCGAGGAGGTCCTGGACGGGCTGGCCGCCGGACACCACGATCTGGCCGTCAGCACGGCCCGGCCGCGCGGTGGTCTGCTCACGGCGACCGCGCTCTGCGACGAGGAGCACGTCCTGGTCGCGGCCCCGCGCTGGGCCGAGCAGATCGGCACCGGAAAGCTGGACCGCAACGGCGCTCCCGCCCTGGACCACGTTCCCGTGGTCGAGGTGCACGACTCGTTGCCGTTCGTCTCCCGCTACTGGGCGTCCGTCTTCGACGCCCGCCCGGCCGCGCCGGGCACCGTTGTCGTCCCCGACCTGCGGGCCGTACTGGCGTGCACGGCCGCCGGGGCCGGACTCGCGGTGCTGCCCCGCTACCTGTGTGCGGACGCCTTGGAGCGCGGTGAGGTCGTCGCTCTGCACCATCCGGCGGTGCCCCCGCTGCGCACGTACTTCCTCGTGGTCCGCACGGGCACACTCGCGATGCCGCACATCGCACGGGCTCACGAGGGACTCCTGCGCGCGGCGGCCGCATGGAACTGAGCCGGTTCCACCGGGCCGGGCATCGGCTGGGGCGGGCGTCGACCGGAGACAGGCGTCGGCCGGGGAGGCATGCGGGGGCCCGTGTCGTGGCGTGGCGTGGCGTGGCGCGATGTTTCACGTGGAACCAACCGGGCGACATTTCTCCCATGACCGTCCGACCCGTGGTCAAGCGCACCGCCCGCGCCGTTCTCCTGGACGGTGACGACCTGATCCTCATCAAGCGCACCAAGCCCGGTGTGGACCCCTACTGGGTCACTCCGGGCGGTGGGGTCGAACCGGGCGACCCGACCGTCGTCGACGCCCTGCACCGTGAGGTGCACGAGGAGCTCGGCGCCAAGATCACGGATGTGGTCCCCTGTTTCGTGGACACCGTGGAGCACATCGGCGACGACGGCGGCACCACCGGCGTGAAGGTGCAGCACTTCTTCGTCTGCCGTCTGGAATCCATGGACCCCTCCCTGCGGCACGGTCCCGAGGTCGACCGGCCCGCCGGCGAGTACGAGATCGTCCGGGTGCCGTTCACCCGGGTCGGGATCGCGTCCGTCCACCTCGTACCGCTGTCATTGCGGCACTATCTGGACGGCAACATCGAGGGCGTGCGCGCTCTGCACGCCCACGACCTGGGCTGAGGACCTCGCTCCGTCAGCGCCTGGGGACGAGGCCGTCCACCGCGTCGTGCCGTATGCGCTCCAGGGAGATGCCTGCGTTCCGTACGGCGTCCACCCCCTTGCGCACCATGCCGGGCGGACCCGACAGATAGGCGTCATAACCGTTCCACGGTCCGTACTCCCGTATCGCGTCGGGCAAGCGCCGGTGGGTCTGCCGGTCGACGACCGCGCGGACCGACAGCCACGGGTGGTCCCGGCGCAACCGGAGCATCGTGTCGATGTCGTACAGGCCCGGTTCGGTCCGCGCGCCGTAGAAGACCTCGACCGGCCGCCGCACACCGTGCTCGGCGACATCCTCGACGAGCGCCTTGATGGGGGCTATGCCGGTACCGCCGCCCAGACAGAGCAGCCCGGTGTCCGTGGTGTGGTCCACGGTCATCGAGCCGACCGCGGGGCCGAGACGGATGATGTCACCGGGGCGGGCACGGTGCACCAGCGCGTTGGACACCCACCCGGCGGGCACCGCCTTCACATGGAACGACAGCAACCCGTCGGAACGGGGCGCCGACGCGAAGGAGTAGTGCCGCCAGACCCGGGGCCACCACGGCGTCTCCAGGCTCGTGTACTGACCGGCGAGGAAGGGGTAGGGCTGGTCGGGCCGGACGGTGATGACCGCGACGTCCGATGTTCTCAGCTCGTGCAGGACGATCTCGGCGTGCCAGCAGGACGGTGCGCGTGAGGCGTCCGCAGCCGCCGCGTCGATCATCGTCTGGGAGATCGTCGTGTACGCCCGGACCCAGGCCGCCTCCGTGTCCGCGTTCCAGACGTCCGCCGCATGCCGGCTCAGCGCATCGATCAGGCATTCCCCGAGGGCCGGGTAGTGCTCGGCCCGGGTGCCGTACTTGCGGTGGTCGCGGCCCAGCTGCCGCAGATAGGCGGTCAGTGCCTCCGTGTCGTCGATGTGCTCGGCCGCCGTGAGCAGCGCTTTGAACAACCGGTCCCGCTGTGCGTCCATCGCGACGGGGAACAGCGGCCGCAGTTCGGGATGGCGGACGAAGAGCAGGGCGTAGAAGTACGACGTGACCGTGTCGGCCCGGGGAGCGATCTCCGCCAGGGTCCGGCGGACGAGGCGTGCGTCCGGGGACGGTTCCGCGGCGCCCCTCTCCGTCACCGGCTTCCGCTCGGGCGCGAACCAGCCGCTCCCGCTGCGGGGGCTGCCGTTGTCGGCCGACGTGGCGGTCGGAGCGTCCATGGTCTGCCTCGCCTCGAACATCTCTCGGTCGGTCTGCGCAGTTCCAACGTGGCCGGAAGATGCTTGCGTTCCCGCGGGCGGATCGTTCCCGCCCGGAGGGGCCGCTTCCCGGCTTCCGCCCGGTGACACCCGAGCACGTCACCGCACGGAGGCCGTATCGATCACCTGTCCGAGAACGCTTCGCCGGTCCCCCGTCCGTTGGGCTGCGGTGTCCCGGGGGGCTTTCGCGATCCGATGTTTCACGTGAAACGCCGCACCCGCCCCCTCCCCGGCCCGCGTCTCACGACATGACCAAAAGCTTGTGCGTGTCAGCCGAAACAGGTGGACGCCGGGGGGCCCTGTCGGACAGCCTGACCTGCGTGCCGACTCCTTCCCTCACCGCTCTGCCCATCCGTCGCCTGACCCTGCGGGACCGCACCGCCTGCGCCGACCTGTCCGAGAACCGGGGGTGGCCGCGCGAAGAACACAAGTGGGGCTTCCTCCTCACCGCCGGGAGGGGGTACGGCATCGACGACCCCGACGGCGGACTCGCCGCCGCATGCGTCGTCACCCTGTACGGACCCCACGAACGACCCGCCCTCGCGGCCATCGGCATGGTGCTGGTCGCCGAGCGGCACTCTCGTCGGGGTGTGGGGCGACGGCTGATGCGGCACGTGCTCTCGGCCATGGACACCACCCCGGTGATCCTGCACGCGACCCCGCACGGCCGCCCGCTCTACGAAGAGCTCGGCTTCAAGGTCATCGGGCGGGCGGAGATGGTGCGGGGGAACCTCGTGCCGTCCGGGGACTCACCGCGGATCGCGACGCGGGCCGCCACCGCGGAGGACCTGGGCGCCATGCTCCGACTCGACGAGGAAGTGTTCGGTGCCGATCGCACCCACATCCTCACCCGGCTGCCCGCCTTCGCCGATCAATTGCGCGTCGCCGAGGAGGACGGCCGGCTCATCGGGTACGCGGCGGCCTGGCCGAACATGGACACCCATGTGGTGGGCCCGCTGATCGCCCGTGACACGGAGACCGCGAAGGCGCTGCTCGTCTCGATCGCCGCACACACCGACCGTCCGCTGCGCACCGACATCGACGTACGGCACACCGAGCTGCTCACGTGGGTGAAGGAACGGGGACTGGCGTCCGTCGCCTCCCACGCGGTGATGGCGTACGGGATCACCGAGCTGCCCGGTGACTGGAGCCGGCGGTTCGCTCCGGTGACGGTGGCGGCGGGCTGACGCGCTTCGCGCAGGCGGGCCAGCCGGAATACGGCGACGCCGGCTCCCGGAGCACCCCGGAGCCGGCGGATGCGCCGGTGCGTCAGGCGAGGGCCTCGACGGCGGCCGTGGCGAAGGCGTGGTCCTGTTCGGGAGCGCCTCCACCGACCCCGATCGCACCGATGAGCCGGCCGTCACGGTGGACCGGCACACCGCCCGCGATGAACAGCAACGGCCGGTCGAGTGCGGTGGGCAGGGTGTGGAAGAGGCCCCCGGGCTGCACGGCGTCGACGAGGTCGGCGGTGGGGGCGTTCAACTGGAGTGCCGTGTACGCCTTGCGGGTGCTGGTCTCACCGGAGATCAGCACGGCCCGGTCGTCACGTCGGAAGGCCAGCAGATGGCCGCCCGCGTCCAGGACGGTCACGCTGACCATGACCCCGGCCGCCTCGGCGGCGCGACGGGCCGCGGCGACGAGGGCTTCGGCGTCCTGAGTGGTCAGCGGGGAGACGGCGGTGTCGATCATGAATTCTCCTTGTGGGTGGGGAGGGTGTCGTCTGTGGTGGCGGGGCGGCGCCGCCCGGTCGCGGGGGACCGTGTTGCGCCCCGCCCGGTCCCGGGGTGCCGGCAGGCGGTTGCGGGTGACGCCGGCCGCGCCGCGGGAGCGTCCCTGATCCTGCGGCGCCGGTGACGAGCGTGATTTCAGTGGTGGACGGTGGTCCGCTGCTGTTCGGCGGGTACGGAAGCCGTGACGACAGCGCTGCGGACACCGCTGCCACGCCGCTCCAGGGCGGCCGAGAGAACGGCGAGGCCCAGGGCGGCCGCGGCCAGGACGGCACCGACCCAGTTGGGGGCGGTGTAACCGAGCCCCGCCGCGATGACCAGGCCGCCGAGCCATGCCGCCAGCGCGTTGCCGAGGTTGAAGGCGCCGATGTTCACCGCCGACGCCAGCGTCGGCGCGCCGTGCGCCTGGTCCAGGACGCGCTTCTGCAGCGGCGGCACGGTGGCGAACCCGAGTGCGCCGATCAGCGTGACGGTCACGGCGGCCGCGACCTTGTCGTGCGCGGTGAGCGTGAAGAGCGCGAGGACGAGGGCGAGGGCGCCCAGCGAGACGTACAGCATGGGCATCAGCGCCCGGTCGGCGAACTTGCCGCCGACCAGGTTGCCGCCGACCATGCCGAGGCCGAAGAGGACCAGCAGCCAGGTGACGGAGGCGTCGGCGAAGCCCGCGACGTGCGTCATCATCGGCGCGATGTAGGTGATGGCGGCGAAGACCCCGCCGAAACCGAGGACGGTCATCGCCATGGCGAGCAGCACCTGGACGTTCTTGAACGCGGCCAGTTCGTGCCGCAGGTGCACGCCGTCCGGCTTGGGCAGGTCGGGGACCAGCTTCGCGATGCCGGCCAGGCCGATCACGCCGAGGGCGGCGACGAGGGCGAAGGTGACACGCCAGCCGAGGGACTGCCCGACGAGCGTGCCGAGGGGGACACCGACGACGTTGGCGACGGTCAGCCCGGTGAACATCATCGCGATCGCGCCGGCCTTCTTGTCGGGCGCGACCAGGTCGGCGGCGACGACCGAACCGATGCCGAAGAACGCGCCGTGGGCGAGCGAGGCGACCACACGGCCGATCAGCATGACCCCGAAGACGGGGGCGAGGGCGGAGAGCAGGTTGCCGGCGACGAACAGGACCATCAGCAGCATCAGCATCCGCTTGCGCGAGATCTTGGTGCCCAGCACGGTCATCAGCGGAGCGCCGAACATCACGCCGAGCGCGTAGCCGGTCACCAGGAAGCCCGCCGTGGGGATGGAGACCCCGAAGTCGCCCGCGACCTCGGGCAACAGGCCCATGATCACGAATTCGGTCGTTCCGATCCCGAAGGCCCCGATCGCGAGGGCCAGAAGCGCGAGAGGCATGGGGTACACCTTCCCAAACGATTGCATGAGCGCTTTACGTGCGATCACAATAGTTGCAGACGCGGGCTATGGGCAACCGCAGACTATTGCGTGTCTGCCCTATCCTGGATTCCAGCCACTCCGGGACGGAGGAAACGTCAATGACAGCGACAGACCCCGCGCTCACCGCCCTCGCCCAGGGCTGGTGCGCCCTGTCCCTGCTGCACGGGAGGATCGAGGCGCACATCGAACGCGCGCTGCAGGCCCGGCACGGCCTGAGCGTGCGGGAGTACTCACTGCTCGATGTGCTGAGCCGGCAGCACGACGGGGACGGGGGCCACCTGCAGATGAAGCAGGTCGCCGACGCGGTCGTCCTGAGCCAGAGCGCCACCACCCGTCTGGTCACCCGGCTGGAGGACCGGGGCCTGCTGGAGCGGTACCTCTGCCCCACCGACCGCCGCGGCATCTACACGAACGTCACCGAAGCGGGCCTCGAACTCCTGGCGGAGGCCCGCCCGACGAACGACGCCGCGCTGCGTGAGGCACTGGACGAGGCGGCCGGGAACCCGGAACTCGCCCCATTGGTCCGGGCCGTGGAGACGTTGAAGGCACCGGTGACCGCCTGAACCGCCCCGCGCTGCGTACAGTGCGGTCATGACGGAGCTTGAGATACGGCCTGCGACCGAGAAGGACGTCCCGGCCATCGTCGCGATGCTCGCCGACGACCCCCTGGGCGCCCAGCGCGAGACGCCCGGCGATCTGACCCCCTACCTCTCGGCCTTCGAACACCTCAGCGCTGATCCGCACCAGCACCTGGTGGTGGCCGTGCGCGAGGAGCGCGTCGTCGGCACGCTCCAACTCACGATCATCCCGGGCCTGTCCCGTCGCGGCGCCCTCCGTTCGGTCATCGAGGCCGTGCGCATCCACGCCGACGAACGCGGCAGTGGCCTGGGGACGCGGCTCATCGAGTGGGCGATCGCCGAATCGCGGCGGCGGAACTGCCACTTGGTGCAGCTGACCTCCGACAAGAGCCGCACGGACGCGCACCGCTTCTACGAGCGGCTCGGTTTCACGGCCTCACACGTGGGCTTCAAGCTCTCCCTGTGAACGCGGCGAGGGCGCCCCGTTTCACGTGGAACAGGACGCCCTCGCTTCCACGGCCGGCTAGCCGATGCCCCGCCACCCCTCGGGATCCACCCCGCCCGGCACCGGAGCCGTCTCGTCGTACGGCCGGCGGGTGAACACGAACGATCCCAGGTCGAGATGGCTCGGACTGCCGTCCGGCCGCCGCACGGCACGCAAGGTCTCTCCGGCGTAGTAGCCCTCCAGCCCGATCCAGGTGTCCTCGCCCTCGGGCGAAAAGCGCGAGCGTCGGCCGCTTCCGGACAGCGGCTCCAGCGACACCACCCCGTCGGCCGCCAGCCGGAGCGCGAAGGCCTGCGTCCCCCAGTACCACGGGCCGGCCAGTTCCAGAACGGACGTCTCGACATCGGCCATCGGCCGCCACGGCTCGGGGATCCGTGGCTCCGCTTCGGCGACGATGCGGACCAGGTCCGCACCCACCAGGTACAGCGGCGGACCGGAGGTGCAGTTGGCCAGGACCACGGCCGCGACGTCGTCTTCCACGCTGAGCGTGAGGTTCGCCAGGAAGCCCGGCAGCGAGCCGGAATGCCCCACCAGCAGCCGCCCGTCCCGGCTCTGGATCTGCAGGCCCAGCCCGTAGGTCACGCCGTCCACGACATCCGCCGCCTCGGCCGGCGCCGCGGGCGTCCGCATCTCCCGCACGGTCCGCGCGCCGAGCACCCGGTCGTCGCCCTTCGCCAGGAAAGCGGCGAACCGCGCCAGGTCACCGGTGGTCGACCACAGCTGGCCGGCCGGCGCCATCCGTCCGAGATCCTCGGCGGGCTCGGGCAGCATGACGTCGGCCCACGGGTGTACCGCCCAGCCACCCGCGTGCGGCGCCTGCGGCCGTACGCTCGTGCGGTTCAGCCCCAGGGGTTCGAGCACTTCTGCCCCGAGCACCTCCTCCCAGGGAGCACCGCGCACCTTCTCGACCAGCGCGCCCAGCAGCGTGTAGCCGGGGTTCGAGTAGTGGAACCTGCGGCCGACCGGGTGCCGGAAGGGCTGCTCGCCCACCACGTCGGCGAGTTCGGGACGCAGGGTGCCGGGGGTCCGTTCCCACCACGGCGCCGGCGACTCGGCGGCAAGACCACCCGTGTGAGCGAGCAGCTCGGCGATCGTCGCCTCCCCCGCACCCGTCCCCAGCAGATGCTTCTCCAGCGGGTCGCCGAGGTCGAGCAGGCCCTCGTCACGCAGCCGCAGCACCAGCACGGCGGTGAAGGTCTTGGTGATCGATCCGATCCGGTACTGCACGTTCTCGTCCGGGCCGTGCCCGTCCACCGAGGTCCGCGCCCCGTGCCAGACCGCCCGCCCATCCCGTACGACCGTGGCGACCAGCGACGGTGCACGCCCTTCGGCCTGGGCGACGGCGATCCGGTGCAGCAGCGCCCGGCGGGTTCCGGGAAGCAGCTCTTCGTGAGATGACGTCATGCCCCTCAGTCCACCCGCCCGCGCCTCCCGCGTCGAGTCGATTTCCGGGTTGCGGGTTCCGCTCCGGCTCATCCCCCGGCATCGCCGCGGCCATCGGATTCCGCTTCCATCCCACCCAGGTGTCCACAGGGTCTCGTCCCACCGTGGTGCCCATTTCCTGGTGGCGTCCCGCCAAGGGGTGACACCGACCCTCGTGCCGCATCGGAAGCCTGTCCTCACGCGCCCGCTCCCCTCCGGGGCCTGTCGGGGGCAGCACACGGAATGCGTGACCGTCGGGGTCGGCCATCACCACCCGGTCGGCACCCCTCGGCCGATGCCGATGCGCGTCGCCCCGAGGGAGACGAACCGATCGGCCTCCGCCCACTGGTCACCGCCGTCCGGTGGAGCGAGGCCGAAGCGCAGCCGTTCCCTCCCCGTCTTCGGCATCGGGGGCGGCTCCCCACCCGGCCTTCGGGCCGCCGTGCGGTGAGCGGATCGCGGTCCCCTGGTCCTGGTCCCAGATCAGTGCCGGCCCAGCGCTCGGCTCCGGAAGCACCCGGTCCGCTGCGAACCACCACGGCACTTCGATGAATCCGCACCCGCGACGAAGCCGTTGCCCGGTTCGATGACACAGAAGTCGTCGGCCCCGGGTCAGCCGTACGGCGCGGCCACCGTTGTACCCCTCGGACCACCAACCCCGCGTCTCCCCAGGCACCCCCCTGGCCGCCGGACACCGGGGTCCTGCCCCGAACGCGAGATCGGACGACGACCGGGGCGGATCCGTACGCGAAGGGGAACCACTCGCTCGCACGGCGTGAATCCCGTTTCCCTGTCCGCTCGGCAACGCAGTGGACACCGCCGGTGAGAAGGGGACACGAGATGCGGGAACCCACACGAGCGGCCGCTCAGGTCTGGGCCATGTCCACGAACCGCGAGTAGTGCCCCTGGAAGGCGACCGTGATGGTCGCCGTCGGACCGTTGCGGTGCTTGGCGACGATCAGGTCGGCCTCGCCCGCGCGCGGCGACTCCTTCTCGTAGGCGTCCTCGCGGTGCAGCAGGATGACCATGTCGGCGTCCTGCTCGATGGAGCCGGACTCACGCAGGTCGGAGACCATCGGCTTCTTGTCGGTGCGCTGTTCGGGGCCGCGGTTGAGCTGGGAGAGGGCGATGACCGGGATCTCCAGCTCCTTGGCCAGCAGCTTGAGGTTCCGGGACATGTCCGAGACCTCCTGCTGGCGGCTCTCGGCGCGCTTGGAGCCACCCGACTGCATCAGCTGGAGGTAGTCGATCACGACCAGCTTGAGGTCGTTGCGCTGCTTGAGCCGACGGCACTTGGCGCGGATCTCCATCATCGACAGGTTCGGGGAGTCGTCGATGTACAGCGGCGCGGCGGAGACATCCGGCATCCGGCGGGCCAGGCGCGTCCAGTCGTCGTCCGTCATCGTGCCGGACCGCATGTGGTGCAGGGCGACGCGGGCCTCCGCGGACAGCAGACGCATCGCGATCTCGTTGCGCCCCATCTCCAGCGAGAAGATGACGCTCGGCAGGTTGTGCTTGATCGACGCGGCGCGCGCGAAGTCCAGCGCGAGCGTCGACTTGCCCATGGCGGGACGAGCGGCGATGACGATCATCTGACCCGGGTGCAGGCCGTTGGTGAGCGAGTCGAAGTCGGTGAAGCCCGTGGGCACGCCGGTCATCTCGCCGCTGCGCGAGCCGATCGCCTCGATCTCGTCGAGCGCGCCCTCCATGATGTCGCCGAGCGGCAGGTAGTCCTCGCTCGTGCGCTGCTCGGTGACGGCGTAGACCTCCGCCTGGGCACGGTTGACGATCTCGTCCACATCGTCGTCGGCCGCGTATCCCATCTGGGTGATCCGCGTTCCGGCTTCGACCAGGCGGCGCAGGACGGCCCGCTCCTGGACGATCTCCGCGTAGTACGCCGCGTTCGCCGCCGTCGGGACGGTCTGGACGAGCGTGTGCAGATACGCCGCCCCGCCCACCTTGTTGATCTCCCCTCGCTTGGTCAGCTCGGCGGCGATCGTGATGGGGTCGGCCGGCTCGCCCTTGGCGTAGACGTCGAGGATCGCCTGGAAGATCGTTTCGTGGGCCGGCTTGTAGAAGTCGCGGCCCTTGAGGATCTCCACGACGTCGGCGATGGCGTCCTTGGACAGGAGCATGCCGCCGAGGACCGACTGCTCCGCCTCCAGGTCCTGCGGCGGGACGCGCTCGAACGACGATCCCGCGCCGTCCCACTCCCCGGCGCCCCGGTCGCGGTCGTGCTGCTCGCCACGGCCGCGGGAGCCGTCCACACGCCGGCGGGAGACGGGCAGACGATCACTGGGACCGCTGTCGGCCCACGGCTCGTCCAAGGGCTCGGAAATGCTCACCGAGCCACCTCCTCCCGTCCGCGGAGCGGACCTAGCCGTGCCCCTCTTTTCTACGGCACGGCACTGACACATGAGACACCCGACTCCGCTTGTCAACCGCCGGTTTTGCCACGATTTGCGACCCGGCGGACAGAGCAGGCGCCGGACCACCGTAGGGCCCCGGACAGCCACAGCCAATCTGGTTATCCACAGGCCATGTGGACGACGGGCCGGATGCTGTGGAGAACTCCGCCAAACCTGTGCACGAGCCGGTGGACAGCCCTGTGAACAAACCCTCGCCTCCCCTGGGGAAACCGCTTTGACCTGCGGTTTTGGCATCCACTGGCTGTGCAGAAGAAAAACTTCCCCCATCCGGGCAAGATCGCTGCCGACCGTGCACAGAAGCACACACCGGGAGACGATAAGTAAGGGTCACAGAACCTTTGCATCCATTACCTGTGGACGGTTAGATTGGTGCGCATGACACAGGCCCCCGCGCGATCCCGGACCCTCCGGCGACAGCACGACCGAGAGATCGTCGCTCTGGCCGTCCCGGCCTTCGGCGCTCTCGTCGCCGAACCGCTCTTCGTCATGGCCGACAGCGCGATCGTCGGCCATCTCGGCACGGCCCAGCTCGCCGGGCTCGGTATCGCCTCGGCCCTCCTGACCACCGCCGTCAGCGTCTTCGTCTTCCTCGCCTACGCCACCACGGCGGCCGTCGCCCGCCGGGTCGGCGCGGGCGACCTCCGGTCCGCCATCCGCCAGGGCATGGACGGCATCTGGCTGGCGCTGCTGCTCGGTGCCGCCGTCATCGCCGCCGTCCTGCCCACGGCACCGTTCCTCGTGGACCTCTTCGGCGCCTCCACCACCGCGGCCCCGTACGCCACCACCTATCTGCGCGTGTCCGCCCTCGGCATTCCCGCCATGCTGGTGGTGCTGGCCTCGACCGGTGTCCTCCGTGGCCTGCAGGACACCAGGACGCCGCTCTACGTCGCCCTCGCGGGCTTCCTCGCCAACGCCGCCCTCAACGCCGGACTCGTCTACGGCGCCGGTCTCGGCATCGCCGGCTCCGCCTGGGGCACCGTCATCGCCCAGTGCGGCATGGCCGCGGCCTACCTCGTGGTGGTCGTCCGCGGAGCCCGTCGGCACGGAGCGTCCCTGCGGCCGGACGCCGCCGGGATCAGGGCCTCGGCCCAGGCCGGAGTACCCCTGTTGGTGCGCACGCTGTCCCTGCGGGCGATCCTGATGATCGCCACGGCCGTCGCGGCCCGGCTCGGTGACGCCGACATCGCCGCCCACCAGATCATCCTGTCCTTGTGGAGCCTGCTCGCCTTCGCGCTCGACGCCATCGCCATCGCGGGGCAGGCCATCATCGGGCGCTACCTCGGGGCCGGGGACTCCCGGGGAGCCCGCGAGGTCTGCCGCCGGATGGTGGAGTGGGGGATCGCGGTCGGTATCGGGTTGGGCCTGCTGGTGGTGCTCACCCGCCCGGCGTTCCTGCCCCTCTTCACCGGTGATTCCGCGGTCAAGGACGCCGCTTTGCCCGCTCTGGTCATCGTGGCCGTGTCCCAGCCGGTCTGCGGCGTCGTCTTCGTCCTGGACGGCGTCCTGATGGGTGCGGGCGACGGACCGTACCTGGCCTGGGCCATGCTGGTCACCCTGGCGGTCTTCACACCGGTCGCGCTTCTCGTACCGGTCCTCGGCGGTGGGCTCACCGCCGTCTGGGCGGCCATGACGCTGATGATGACCGTGCGGATGCTGACGCTGTGGCTACGCACCCGATCCGGCCGTTGGCTCGTCACCGGCGCGACCCGCTGACCGTTCCACGTGAAACCTCACGCTCCGGGCGGCGGCTTCCGGAAGCCGTACTCCTCACCGGCATGACGATGGGGCCGCACCCGGGGGTGCGGCCCCATCTCACCGCTTCAGCGAGCGCGGCACTCAGGCCGCGACCACCTCGATGTCGACCTTGGCGGCAACCTCGGGGTGCAGACGCACGGACGTCTCGTGGGCGCCCAGGGTCTTGATCGGCGCGGCCACCTCGATGCGGCGCTTGTCGACCTCGGGGCCACCGGCAGCCTTGATCGCCGAGGCGATGTCGGCCTGGGTGACGGAACCGAAGAGACGACCGGCGTCGCCGGCGCGGACGGCCAGGCGGACCTTGACACCCTCGAGCTGGGCCTTCACCTGGTTGGCCTGCTCGATGGTCTGGATCTCGTGGATCTTGCGAGCACGACGGATCTGCTCGACGTCCTTCTCGCCGCCCTTGGTCCAGCGGATCGCGAACTTCCGCGGGATCAGGTAGTTACGGGCGTAACCGTCCTTGACGTCGACGACGTCGCCTGCGGCACCGAGGCCGGAGACCTCGTGGGTGAGGATGATCTTCATGAGTCGGTCACCCTTCCCTTATCGCGCGGTGGACGTGTAGGGCAGCAGCGCCATCTCACGGCTGTTCTTCACGGCCGTGGCGACGTCACGCTGGTGCTGGGTGCAGTTGCCGGTCACGCGGCGGGCACGGATCTTGCCGCGGTCGGAAATGAACTTCCGCAGCATGTTCGTGTCCTTGTAGTCCACGTACGTGACCTTGTCCTTGCAGAAAGCGCAGACCTTCTTCTTCGGCTTGCGCACAGGCGGCTTCGCCATGGTGATTCTCCTGTGTGATCAAGAAGTGTGGGTACGGCCCCCGCCTCGGCCCGACCGGACCCGAAGGCCCGGCTCCGCGACCTAGAAGGGGGGCTCGTCCGAGTAGCCGCCGCCGGAGCCACCGCCCCAGCCTCCGCCGCCGCCCTGGTTGCCACCGGCGGGAGCGCCGGTCGCCCACGGGTCGTCGGCGGGAGCGCCGCCGCCCTGCTGACCGCCGCCGGAGCCACCGCCCCAGCCGCCGCCACCCTGGCCGCCACCGCCGCCGTAACCACCCTGGCCACCGCGGCCCGTGGTCTTGGTGACCTTGGCCGTGGCGTTGCGCAGGCTGGCGCCGACCTCGTCGACGTCCAGCTCGTAGACCGTGCGCTTGACGCCCTCACGGTCCTCGTAGGACCGCTGCTTCAGCCGGCCCTGCACGATGACGCGCATGCCTCGCTGGAGCGACTCGGCGACGTTCTCCGCCGCCTGGCGCCAGACCGAGCAGGTCAGGAACAGGCTCTCGCCGTCCTTCCACTCGTTGGTCTGACGGTCGAAGGTGCGGGGAGTGGACGCGATACGGAACTTCGCGACGGCCGCACCGGAGGGGGTGAAGCGCAGCTCGGGGTCGTCGACAAGATTGCCGACGACCGTGATGACGGTCTCGCCTGCCATGGGGGAACCTCTCGGCGGGTTTGCTGCTGGCTGCTTGTGCTGCTACTCGGATCCCGGGACCGCTGAGCGGAAGGCTCAGTGGGTCTCGGGACGGAGGACCTTGGTCCGGAGGACCGACTCGTTCAGGTTCATCTGGCGGTCGAGCTCCTTGACGACCGCAGGCTCGGCCTGCAGGTCGATGACCGAGTAGATGCCCTCGGGCTTCTTCTTGATCTCGTACGCGAGACGACGACGGCCCCAGGTGTCGACCTTCTCGACCTTTCCGCCACCGTCACGGACGACGGAAAGGAAGTTCTCGATCAGCGGGGAGACAGCGCGCTCCTCGAGATCGGGGTCGAGGATGACCATCACCTCGTAGTGACGCATGTGGAACCCACCTCCTTTGGACTCAACGGCCACGGTCGTTCCGTGGCAGGAGGGTTGCGATGCGTGTGCAACAGTGCCCGTCAGTCAAACAGACGCCACTGACAATCGGGGGCGAGCGGCGGTCCTCCCAGGCCGCCCGGACGGAACCGGGCGCCGGTCTGACCGCCTGACTGCCTGCCTGGGCAGACACCGGTGCAGACGGTACAGACTACCCGCACACCCGCTTCCGGTTGAAATCCGGCCGCGGAGCCGGTCAATCTGTACACATCGGGTGTGTAGGGCGCTACGTTGCGCCGCCTTTCGCAGGAGGTGCCCCATGGCACAGGCATTGCGATCCAACACCGCCGGCGGCGGTCTCTTCGCCACGGACGGCAGGCCCCACCCGCGCCAGGACGCGCTCCTCGCGGCGACCCTGGTGCTGGGCCTCGTCTCCTTCATCACGGCGATGTTCCACCATCTGCACCTGCTCAGCTCGTGGACCGGCCTGATCGGGCTCCTCACCGGCGCGTACGGGCACTGGATCTCCGAGACGACCCGCGAGCGCTTCGGGCTGGTCATCGGACTCGGGGCCGCGGGCATCGGCTTCTTCCTGGGCATGGCGCACGGCGGGCTCTTCGGCGGGCTCGTCGACTGACACCACGGACACCACCCGTTCGGAACACCGCGAAACGCCCCGGCCGCCAACAGGCCGGGGCTCAGGTGCCCTACGCCCGGCAGGGGCGTCCCCGGGGCGCAGTAGGCTTCGGCGCTAGGGCCTGTCCGGCGGATCAGGTCGGAGGAAGGAAGCGACCCGGCCAGCGGAGCCAGACCCGCGTCTCCGGCGGGATCCACCGGACAGGCCCTGAGAGCCGGAGCCCCTGACCACATGGGGACACACCAGCCCGAGGAGCGCCCCGAATGAGCCTGACCCTGAGGACCATCAGTCGAGAGCAGCATCTGGCGTACATCCAGAGCCTGCCGTCGGCGAGCCACATGCAGGTCCCGGCCTGGGCGGACGTGAAGGCGGAATGGCGCTCGGAGAACCTCGGCTGGTTCGACGGCAGGACGGGCGAGCTGGTCGGTGCCGGGCTGGTCCTCTACCGGCAGCTCCCCAAAATCAAGCGCTACCTCGCCTACCTGCCCGAGGGTCCGGTCATCAACTGGTTCGCGCCCAACCTCCAGGACTGGCTGGAGCCGATGCTGGCGCACCTGAAGCGGCAGGGTGCCTTCTCGGTCAAGATGGGCCCCCCGGTGATCATCCGGCGCTGGGACGCCCCGACCATCAAGAACGGCATCCAGGACCCGGACGTGAAGCGGCTGCGTGACATGGAGGCCGACTTCATCGAGCCGCGCGCCTTCGAGGTCGCCGACAAGCTGCGCCGCATGGGCTGGCAGCAGGGCGAGGACGGCGGCGCCGGCTTCGGCGACGTACAGCCCCGGTACGTCTTCCAGGTTCCGCTGGCCAACCGGTCCCTGGAAGAGGTCCACAAGAACTTCAACCAGCTGTGGCGCCGCAACATCAAGAAGGCCGAGAAGGCCGGCGTCGAGGTCGTCCAGGGCGGTTACCACGACCTGGAGGAGTGGCAGCGGCTGTACGAGATCACGGCCGTGCGCGACCAGTTCCGGCCCCGCCCGCTGTCGTACTTCCAGCGCATGTGGACGGCCCTCAACAGCGAGGACCCCAACCGCATGCGGTTGTACTTCGCCCGCCACAACGGCGTGAACCTTTCCGCGGCCACGATGCTGATCGTGGGGGGACACGTCTGGTACTCCTACGGCGCCTCCGACAACATCGGCCGCGAGGTCAGGCCCTCGAACGCGATGCAGTGGCGGATGCTGCGCGACGCCTACGCGCTCGGTGCGACCGTCTACGACCTGCGCGGCATCTCCGACTCGCTGGACGAGACCGATCACCTCTTCGGCCTGATCCAGTTCAAGGTGGGCACGGGTGGCCAGGCCGCCGAGTACCTCGGCGAGTGGGACTTCCCGCTGAACAAGCTGCTCCACAAGGCGCTCGACATGTACATGTCGCGTCGCTGAACGGCCGCCGGCCGCTTCCCCGGTGCCTTCGGCCGCTTCAATGGTTCCCGCAATCCCCACACCTCTGACACACCGCAGCCACGAGAAAGGTTCCAGGTCCGGCCATGGCGCTCACGCTCTACGTCGACACCGCGCGCTGGCGGGCGCACCACAAACATGTGCAGGAGCAGTTCCCGGGGCTCGTCCCGGTCTGCAAGGGCAACGGCTACGGCTTCGGGCACGAGCGGCTCGCGGAGGAGGCCACGCGCCTGGGCGCGGACATGCTCGCCGTCGGCACGACGTACGAGGCCGCCCGGATCAAGGACTGGTTCAGCGGTGACCTGCTCGTGCTGACCCCCTACCGGCGCGGCGAGGAGCCGGTTCCGCTGCCCGACCGGGTGGTGCGCTCGGTGTCGTCCGTCGACGGCGTGTACGGCCTCGTCGGCGCCCGTGTGGTCATCGAGGTGATGTCCTCGATGAAGCGCCACGGCATCAGCGAGCAGGACCTGCCCCAGTTGCACGCCGCCATAGAGAACGTCCGGCTGGAGGGCTTCGCCATCCACCTGCCGCTGGACCGCACCGACGGCTCGGACGCCGTCGAGGAGGTCATCGGCTGGATGGACCGGCTGCGCGCGGCCCGGCTGCCGCTGCACACCATGTTCGTCAGCCACCTCAAGGCCGAAGACCTCGCCCGGCTCCAGCAGCAGTTCCCGCAGACCCGTTTCCGGGCCCGTATCGGCACCCGGCTGTGGCTGGGCGACCACGAGGCCACCGAGTACCGCGGCTCCGTTCTCGACGTCACGCGCGTGGCCAAGGGCGAGCGCTTCGGCTACCGGCAGCAGAAGGCGGCCTCCGACGGCTTCCTGGTGGTCGTGGCGGGCGGTACGTCGCACGGGGTGGGCCTGGAAGCCCCCAAGGCGCTGCACGGCGTCATGCCGCGGGCCAAGGGGGTGGCCCGGGCCGGCCTCGCCACCGTCAACCGGAACCTCTCCCCGTTCGTCTGGGGCGGCAAGCAGCGCTGGTTCGCCGAGCCGCCGCACATGCAGGTCTCGATCCTGTTCGTGCCCGCGGACGCGCCGGAGCCCAAGGTCGGTGACGAGCTGGTGGCCCACCTGAGGCACACCACCACGCAGTTCGACCGCCTCGTCGACCGCTGAGCGCGGGCACGACGGCACGAAGGCCGTACCCGGTCCTCCGGGTACGGCCTTCCGCATGACGGCGCCGGTGTCCGCGCCCCTCGTCGTCGGCTCAGGGAGCACCGTCGCCGGGCCGGGTGGCGCCCCATTCGGCCCGAGGACGCTCCTGGGGACCGTCGGTGTCCGCGGCGCTCCGTGCGGAACGGGCCGGCGGACTGAGCACGAAGGCGTCCGGCGCTCCGTCGAGCACGCCGCCCGAAGGGTCGTCGTCGCCGTTTCGGCGCACCGGGTCCCGCTCGGGCAGCAGGATGTCGCGCACCACCATGACGCACAGGTACAGCGTGCCCAGCAGGTGCAGGCCGATGGCCCAGTGGTAACCGTCGGTCGGCAGTCCCTTGTGGGCGTCTCCGCTGGTCGTGTAGGCGAGGTACAGCCAGATGCCCAGGAAGTACACCACCTCGCACGCCTGCCAGACGAGGAAGTCCCGCCACTTCGGCCGGGCCAGCACCGCCAGCGGCACCAGCCACAGGACGTACTGCGGCGAGTAGACCTTGTTGGTGAGGATGAACGCGGCGACGACCAGGAAGGCCAGCTGGGCGAAGCGCGGACGCCGTGGCGCCGTCAGCGCCAGCGCCGCGATGCCTGCGCAGCACAGCACCATCAGGACCAGGGCGAGCGTGTTCACGGTGTCGGTGCCGAGCGGGTCCTTCGAGTTCTGGACGAGGATCAGCCAGAAGGACCCGAAGTCGACGCCTCGTTCCTGGCTGAACGTGTAGAACTTCGACCAGCCCTCGAAGGCGAAGAGCATCACCGGGACGTTCACCACGAGCCAGGAGGCGGCCGCCCCTCCCACGGCCTTCCCGAACTCCCGCCACCTGCCCGCGCGCCAGCACAGCACGAGCAGGGGACCGAGCAGCAGGAAGGGGTAGAGCTTGGCCGCCGTGGCCAGACCGAGCAGGATGCCGGCGGCGAGGGGCCGGTTCCGCGCCCACATCAGCATCGCGGTGGCGGTCAGGGCGACCGCCAGCAGGTCCCAGTTGATGGTCGCGGTGAGCGCGAAGGCCGGGGCCAGGGCGATCAGCAGGCCGTCCCAGGGACGCCGGGCGTGGGTGCGGGTCACACAGACGGCGATGACGGCCGCGCACACCATCAGCATTCCGGCGTTGGCCATCCAATACCACTGCGCCCGGTCCTGGAGGTTGCCGCTGCCCGGGGTGAGCCAGGACGCCACCTCCATGAACACGCCGGTCAGCACCGGGTACTCGAGGTACTCCATGTCGCCGGAGAGCTTGTCGAAGTACGGCACGAGCCCGTCGGCGAAACCCCGCCCCTGGTAGAGGTGCGGGATGTCGGAGTAGCAGGCGTGCGTGTACTGCGAGCTGGCTCCGAAGAACCAGGCGCCGTTGTAGCAGGGCGCCTTCTGGACCATGCCGAGGGCGAACATGCCGATCGCCACCAGCGCGATCACCCGCACGGGCGTCCACCAGGGCGTTCCCGCCAGGGCATGCCGGCCGAGAGGTCCGCCGATCAGCTCGCTTCCGGCCGCGGCGACCTCGTCCTCCCGGGTCGGTCGCACCGTCAGCCGTACCGGGTCCGGCTCGTGCGCGCTCGCTGGTGTCGATTCTGCACTGGGCATGGGGCTCATCCTGCCGTACAAGCCTGGGAATACGGCGAGGGCCGCCGCACCCGTGCGGGTGCGGCGGCCCTCGTTTCACGTGGAACATGCGGATGTTCCACGTGAAACTCCCACGCCGGGACGCCGTGCCGCTCCTACGGCTACCCGTTCGATCCGCCGAAGAGATTGTCGTGGTCGCTGTTGCCCGGGCGACCGCTCTCCGATTGCGTCGGTGAGGCAGCCGGAGGTGTCTGGCCCGGTTCCGGCACATCGGTTTCCGAGCCTCCGGGCTTGCTGCTCCCGCTGTCCTCGTCCTCGCACTGCCAGTCGAGGACGTCGCAGGTGTCGCTCGGCGTGGGGGAAGTGCTGGTCTCGGTCTCCTCGGGCGTCGGGCTCGCCTTCTCCGTCTCGGCCGGGCTGGGCTCCGGACTGGCGGAGGGGGACGGGGAGGGGACGCCGACACCGTCGATGACCTTGCCGATGGGGGTGGCCTCGGGGAAACCGGGGTCCTCCTCGCCCCGGAGCGCTTCCTTCATGTACTCGGTCCACACCGCCGCCGGGACGTCACCACCGTGGATGGAGTCGTCGCCCGCGGTGCCGTTCATGGACAGCAGCCTGTGGCTCTTGGGGTCCTCGCGGAACATCGCGACCGAGGTCGAGAGCTGCTGGGTGTAGCCGACGAACCAGGCGGACTTGTTCTCGTCGGTGGTACCGGTCTTGCCGGCCGCGGCACGCCCCAGGGCCTTCGCCTTCATGCCCGTGCCGTTCTGGACGACGTTCTCCAGGGTGTTCGTGACGTTGTTCGCCACGTTGGCGGACATGGCCTGTTTGACCTCCGGCTTGGTGAAGCCGGGGACCTCGGTTCCGTCGTGCTTCACGGACGTCACCGAGTACGGGTCCGCCTGCTTGCCGGAGGCCGCGAACGTCGCGTACGCGTCGGCCATGCGGATCGCGCTGGGGGTCGACGTACCGAGCGCGAAGGAGGGGTTGAGGTCGGCGAAGCTCTCCTTCAGGATGCCGGAGGCCTGGGCGATGTCACGCACCTTGTCCATGCCCACGTCCACTCCGAGCTGGACGAACGGCGTGTTCACGGACTGCTCCATCGCCTTGTGCAGGGTGATGTAGCCCCAGGGGTGGTCGCTCTCGTTCTCCTGGTAGAAGATCGAGTTGTCCTTGCGCAGGTAGTAGCTGCCGTCCGGCTTCCTGACCTTCAGATGGTCGTCGCCGTTGTACTTGCTGAGCGGTGAGATGCCCTCCCCGTTGCTCCTGTACGTGCCGTACTCCATGGCCGCGGCGAGCACGAACGGCTTCCAGGTGGATCCCACGGGGACGCCGGAGGTGTCCGCGTTGTTGTTGAAGTGGCCCTTCTCGTACCCGGCGCCGCCGTAGAGGGCGACGATCGCGCCGTCGTTGGGCTTCACCGACGCCGCACCGAACTGGACGTGCTTGTCCTCTTCGCGGTTCGGATCGAGGTTCTCCTCCTCGATGTCCCGGACGGCCTTGGCCAGGGCGTCGACCTTGTCCTTCTCGAAGGTCGTGTAGATCTGGTATCCGCCCTGGTCGAACCGGGCCTGGGTGATGTCCGAGTGGTTGAGGACGTACCTCTTGGCCGTGTCGACCAGGTAGCTGATCTGGCCCGTCATGCCCGCGATGGCCTTGCGCCCCTGCGGCTCGGGGTACTCGCTGACCGCTTCCTGGTACGCGGCGTCGGTGAGGTGCCCGTCCTTGTGCATCTCCCCGAGGATCCAGCGCCAGCGCTTCTCGGAGCGCTCGCGGTTGGCCTCCGGGGTCGCACTGGGGTCGAGGCTCTCGTTGCCCGCGGGGTCGTAGTACGTCGGGCCCTTGAGCAGCGCGGCGAGGACGGCGCACTCGCTGTCCGTCAGGTCCTCCGCGTCCTTGCCGTAGTACGTCCGGGCGGCGGCCTGGATGCCGTACGCGCCGCGGCCGTAGTACGAGGTGTTCAAGTAACCCTGGAGGATCTTCCTCTTGTCGAGCTTCGTGCCCACCTTGACCGAGATGAACAGCTCCTTGAACTTCCGGGAGAGCGTCTGGTCCTGGCTCAGGTAGGTGTTCTTGACGTACTGCTGGGTGATGGTCGAGCCGCCCTGGGTCTCGCCGCCGGTCGCCATGTTGAACAGCGCCCGGCCGATACCCATGGGATCGATGCCCGAGTCCTCGTAGAAGCTCTTGTTCTCGGCCGAGATCACCGCCCACTGCATGGCCTTGGGGATCTGGCTGATCGAGACGATCTGCCGGTTCTGGCCGCTGCCCGTGGCGACCATCTGGGTGCCGTCGGCCCAGTAGTAGACGTTGTTCTGCGACTTGGCCGCGGCGTTCTCGTTGGGAATGCCCACCATGGCGTACCCGATGCCCGCGACGGCCACCAGCCCGCCGACGAAGGCCAGGCAGAAGCCGGAGACGAGTTTCCAGGAGGGCGTCCAGCGGCGCCACCCGTCCATGCCGGAGCGCGGGTAGTCGACGAACCGCTTCCGGCCGGACGCCACCGCGCGCTCGCGGCCCCGCCGGGGACCGCCCGGAGCCGCACGCCGGCCGCCCCGGCCGGGTTCCGCGGCCCTGCGCCGCCCGCCCCCGCTCCGCTGCGCCGCACGGCGGGCCTCGGCGCGGCTGCCGTAGGGGCGCTCCTCACCTCCTTGACCGTGCGGACCCGGTCCGTAGGAGCCGGACGTAGACTCCGGGGCGCCCCGCGGTGCCGCGCGGCGACCGGACGACGAGCCGGACTGGCCGCGTCGGGCCGCGGCACGTCCGCCTCCCTGCGGCTGCGGCGGTTTGCGACGGTGCTCGCTCATCGAACGACTACTCCTCGGGCAGGCGCACCCTGGCGCGCCTGGAAACGGCGGCTGGTTTCCGGTCCCCCCGACGTACGGACGCAGGAGACCCCGCATTCACCCGTACTGCACCGGGGACGAGGACGCCCCCGGGCGTCACTCGGTTCCCGGAGGTGTGCATGGCGCACAGACTACGCACCGCCGAAACCCCCGAGTCCCGAAGTTCATCTCAAATCAGGCAACTTGCATCCGATGAATCGGCGATGTGATCCCGTTCACCCACCTCCCTCTTGTCCCACCCGGAAGGCCGTTCTATCGTCGTGATGTATCGAGTCGATACATCAGTGCGGCATAAAGGCCGCCGTGGGACCGTCGCGGCACGTCCGCGGGTGAGAGGAGGCGATCGATGAGCCGACGTTCCGGGATCCTCGAGTTCGCCGTTCTCGGCCTGCTCCGTGAATCTCCGATGCACGGCTATGAGCTGCGCAAACGACTCAATACGTCACTGGGTGTATTCCGGGCGTTCAGCTACGGGACGCTGTATCCCTGCCTCAAGACGCTGGTCGCGAACGGCTGGTTGATCGAGGAGCCGGGTGCCGCCGCCGAGGCCGCGGCCCCGCTCACCGGGCGCCGCGCCAAGATCGTCTACCGGCTGACGGCGGAGGGCAAGGAGCACTTCGAGCAGCTGCTCGCGCAGACGGGACCCGACGCGTACGAGGACGAGACCTTCGCCGCCCGTTTCGCGTTCTTCGGCCAGACGTCGCGCGACGTGCGCATGCGCGTGCTCGAGGGCCGGCGCAGCCGGCTGGAGGAGCGCCTGGAGAAGATGCGCGCGTCCCTGGCCCGTACCCGGGAGCGCCTCGACGACTACACGCTTGAGCTCCAGCGCCATGGGATGGAGTCCGTGGAGCGCGAAGTGCGCTGGCTGAACGAGCTCATCGAGAGCGAGCGGGCCGGACGGGACCTGAGAGGTTCCGGCCCCGGGAGGACCGCTCAGCAGGACACCACATCTGGAGCGACGGGCGGCCTGCCCCGGTCCGGGGACGAGCCCCGGCCGGACACGCCCGACGACACCGCCACGTGAGTGCCCCGCACGGGCCTCACTCGTACACACAGGGAGCAACCGGAATGGGTTCGGTTCGCGTAGCCATCGTCGGCGTGGGCAACTGCGCCGCATCGCTGGTGCAGGGCGTCGAGTACTACAAGGACGCCGACCCGGCGGCCAAGGTGCCCGGCCTGATGCACGTCCAGTTCGGCGACTACCACGTGCGCGACATCGAGTTCGTCGCCGCCTTCGACGTGGACGCCAAGAAGGTCGGCCTCGACCTCGCGGACGCCATCGGCGCCTCGGAGAACAACACCATCAAGATCTGCGACGTCCCCCGCACCGGCGTGACGGTGCAGCGCGGCCACACCCTCGACGGCCTCGGCAAGTACTACCGCGAGACCATCGAGGAGTCCGCCGAGGAGCCGGTCGACGTCGTCCAGGTCCTCAAGGACCGGCAGGTCGACGTCCTCGTCTGCTACCTGCCGGTCGGTTCCGAGGACGCGGCGAAGTTCTACGCCCAGTGCGCCATCGACGCGCGTGTCGCCTTCGTCAACGCCCTCCCGGTCTTCATCGCCGGCACCAAGGAGTGGGCGGACAAGTTCACCGAGGCGGGCGTGCCGATCGTCGGTGACGACATCAAGTCGCAGGTCGGCGCCACCATCACACACCGCGTCATGGCGAAGCTGTTCGAGGACCGGGGCGTCGTCCTGGACCGCACGATGCAGCTGAACGTCGGCGGCAACATGGACTTCAAGAACATGCTCGAGCGCGACCGCCTCGAGTCGAAGAAGATCTCCAAGACGCAGGCCGTCACCTCCCAGATCCCCGACCGGGACATGGGCGAGAAGAACGTCCACATCGGCCCGTCCGACTACGTCGCCTGGCTCGACGACCGCAAGTGGGCCTACGTCCGCCTCGAGGGCCGCGCCTTCGGTGACGTCCCGCTGAACCTGGAGTACAAGCTCGAGGTCTGGGACTCCCCGAACTCGGCCGGTGTCATCATCGACGCCCTGCGCGCCGCGAAGATCGCCAAGGACCGCGGCATCGGCGGCCCCGTGCTCTCCGCGTCGAGCTACTTCATGAAGTCCCCGCCGGTCCAGTACTTCGACGACGAGGCCCGCGCGAACGTCGAGAAGTTCATCCGCGGCGAGGTCGAGCGCTAACCCCGGCGTGGTTCATGGCTGTTGAGGGTCCCCGGGTCACACGACCCGGGGACCCCCGGTATGTGAGGCTGTGCCTCATGGCTGTCGTACGCGATCTGCGGGTCCTGCTCCGGTTCCGGGACTTCCGGCGCCTGCTCGCCGTACGCCTGCTCTCCCAGGGCGCCGACGGCGTCTACCAGATCGGGCTCGCCACCTACGTGGTCTTCTCGCCGGAGAAGCAGGCCTCACCGGGCGCGATCGCCTCCGCGATGGCGGTGCTGCTGCTCCCGTACTCCCTGGTGGGCCCGTTCGCCGGGGTCCTGCTCGACCGCTGGCGCCGCCGCCAGGTCTTCCTCCACGGCAATCTGCTGCGCGCCCTGCTGGCCGCGGTGACCGCCGTCCTGATGACCGCCCCGGTCCCGGACTGGCTCTTCTACGTCTCCGCCCTGTGCGTCACCGCCGTCAACCGCTTCGTCCTCGCCGGCCTGTCCGCCGCCCTGCCCCGCGTGGTCGACGCCGAGCGGCTGGTGATCGCCAACTCCCTCTCCCCGACGGCCGGGACGCTGGCCGCGACCGCGGGAGGCGGCCTCGCCTTCGTGGTGCGCTTGGTGGTCGCGGACTCCGACGCCGCCGTCGTCCTGCTGGGTGCCCTGCTGTACCTGTGCGGCGCGCTCGTCTCGCTGCGCATCGCCGTGGAGTTGCTGGGTCCCGAGCGCACAGCGGCGCCTCCCCGGCTGGGAGCGGCGCTCACCGGCGCGGCCCGCGATCTGGCGGCGGGGATACGTCACCTCGCCGCGCCGCCCCGCCGCGGGGCCGCCTGGGCACTGGCCGCGATGACATCGATGCGGTTCTGCTACGGCGCCCTGCTGGTCATGCTGCTCATGCTGTGCCGGTACGCGCTGACCTCCGGCACCGGGGAAGGGCTCGCTCTGCTGGGGCTGGCGCTGGGCGTGTCGGGTGCCGGCTTCTTCGCGGCGGCCGTGATCACGCCCTGGGCGGCGGGGCGGCTCGGCCCCGGCCGCTGGATGGCCGTGTGCGCGACGGTCGCCGCGGTGCTGGAGCCCGCCCTCGGCCTGCCGTTCGCGACCGTGCCCCTGCTGGTCGCGGCCTTCGTACTGGGGCTGACGACCCAGGGTTCGAAGATCGCGACGGACACGATCGTGCAGTCCTCGGTCGAGGACGCCTTCCGCGGCCGGATCTTCTCCCTCTACGACGTGCTGTTCAACATCGCCTTCGTCGGTGCCGCCGGGGTTGCCGCGTTGATGCTGCCACCGGACGGCCGCTCGGTACCGCTGGTGCTCACGGTCGCCGTGGTCTACACGGCGGTTGCCGGCGCTATGGCCCGTTTCGAACGGCGGTAGGCATCACATCAAGGCCACGGAGCTCCTCCGGGTCACGGAGTCGTCAGTGCGGCCCGGTGGCTTACGCGCGTCCTACGCGACATGTTCACGGCGGTGATCACGCCTGAGGGAGATCCCCAGTGACCACTTCACCGCCCCGGGGCAATCCGTTCGCACAGGGCCAGCGACCCCGCGATCCGCCCCGAGCCGGAACCCCTACGCCCGGGAGCAGCCGGGATCCCCCCGGCAGGCGGCGGCTCCCTACGCCCCCGCTTTTCCCGGAACCGCCCCGCCGCAAGGCCGGCTTCAAGCTGGTCAGGAACATCGTCGTGGCAGTGGTCGTGCTCACCGCGGTGATCGGCGGCCTCATCACCAGCCGGGACGACGCCGACACCGCGGCGGTCGGAGACTGCATGCACCGCGGCAGCAGCAACGACAGCGGCCCGGACCTCGAGGCCGTCGAGTGCGACGCCAAGACCGAGTACATACCGAGTACATGGTGACGGCGAAGGCCGAAGGCACGTACTTCACCGAGACCCTGGCCTCCAACAAGTACGAGGCCGAGACCGAAGACTTCGCGTACACGCACACCGAAAGCGGTGACGGCAAGGACTTCCCGCTCTGCCTGAAGGGTCACAAGAAGTAAGGGCAGGGGGCGTCACGGAGAAGGGGCGGTGTTTCACGTGAAACACCGCCCCTTCCTCTTCGTGCGCGTGGGGTGTGTTTCACGTGAAACACACCCCACGCCAGATTCTCAGCCGTCCTGCGCGGCCCACCACTCCTTGAGAGCCGCCACAGCCTCGTCATGCCGCATCGGCCCGTTCTCCAGGCGAAGCTCCAGCATGTGCTTGTACGCACGGCCGACCGCCGGGCCGGGACGGACACCGAGGATCTCCATGATCTGGTTGCCGTCGAGGTCGGGGCGGATCGCGTCCAGCTCTTCCTGTTCCTGGAGCTTCTCGATGCGCTCCTCCAGCCCGTCGTACGCACGGGACAGCGCGGCGGCCTTGCGCTTGTTGCGGGTCGTGCAGTCCGAGCGGGTCAGCTTGTGCAGACGGCCGAGCAGCGGGCCCGCGTCCCGGACGTAGCGGCGTACCGCCGAGTCCGTCCACTCGCCCGTGCCGTACCCGTGGAACCGCAGGTGCAGCTCGACCAGGCGCGAGACGTCCCTGACCAGTTCGTTGGAGTACTTCAGCGCCGTCATGCGCTTCTTGGTCATCTTCGCCCCGACCACTTCGTGGTGGTGGAACGAGACCCGGCCGTCCTTCTCGAAGCGGCGGGTGCGCGGCTTGCCGATGTCGTGCAGCAGGGCGGCCAGGCGAAGGGTCAGGTCGGGGCCGTCGTCCTCCAGCGCCATCGCCTGCTCCAAGACGATCAGCGTGTGCTCGTAGACGTCCTTGTGCCGGTGGTGCTCATCGCTCTCCAGGCGCAGCGCCGGCAGCTCGGGCAGGACGTGCTCGGCGAGACCGGTGTCGACCAAGAGCGTCAGGCCCTTGCGCGGGTGCGCGGAGAGGATCAGCTTGTTGAGTTCGTCACGGATCCGCTCGGCCGAGACGATCTCGAGGCGTCCGGCCATCTCCGTCATGGCCGTCACGACCTCGGGAGCCACTTCGAAGTCCAGCTGCGCCGCGAACCGCGCGGCCCGCATCATCCGCAGCGGATCGTCGGAGAAGGACTCCTCCGGGGTGCCCGGCGTCCGCAGCACACGGGCCGCAAGGTCCTGGAGTCCGTCGTGAGGGTCGATGAACTCCTTCTCCGGCAGCGCGACGGCCATCGCGTTGACCGTGAAGTCCCGCCGGACGAGGTCCTCCTCGATGGAGTCGCCGTACGACACCTCGGGCTTGCGCGAGGTGCGGTCGTACGCCTCCGACCGGTAGGTGGTCACCTCGATCTGGTAGCCGCTCTTCTGTGCCCCGACCGTGCCGAAGGCGATCCCGACCTCCCAGACGGCGTCCGCCCACGGCCGCACGATCTTCAGAACGTCCTGCGGGCGGGCGTCGGTCGTGAAGTCCAGGTCGTTGCCGAGCCGGCCGAGCAGCGCGTCCCGGACCGACCCGCCGACCAGGGCGAGGGAGAACCCGGCCTCCCGGAAACGGCGGGCGAGGTCGTCGGCGACCGGCGCGACCCGCAGCAGTTCACTCACCGCTCGGTGCTGCGCCTGGCTCAGGGCACGGGGGTTGTCTTCGTTGGCGTTCGGCACAACAGAAGAGGGTACGTGGCCCGAGCAGTGAGGGACTCCCGCCGACGACGCCGACGGCCTGGCACCGGTCCCACCCCGGACCTGCGCACGAGTGGGTCAGGCCGCCCCGCCCACCCGCACGAGGTGCGCCGCCGGGACGGGGGAGGCAGGGGAAAGCGGCCTGCGCCATACCTGCGCATACGGGACGCCCCGGGGACACCGACGATCTTGTGACGCCCTCCGCGGCACTTCCCCTCAGCGGGCATCGTTACCATGCGTGGACGCACATTCCGACGACCACTGACGACGACGAGGGACGGGCGAGCGCGTGGCCGAGGCGGCAGACTTCCAGGGGACCGGTCCCTCACCTGCCCGCCGCCGTCCGCGGCGCACCCTCGCCCTGCTCGCGGGGGCACCCCTGCTGGCCGCCCTCGTCCAGCTGCCCGCGGCCACCTCCGCGCACGCCGTGCCACCGTCCCGGGCCGCCTCCGGCGGGGGACAGGTCGCCGTCGCCATCGACTCGCTCAGCCCCGCGATTCCCACGGACGGGGACACGGTCACCGTGTCGGGCACGGTGACGAACAACGGCAAGCGGACGGTCACCGACGCCGAGGTGGACCTGCACGTGGGCCCCCGGCACGACACGCGCTCCGCGCTCGACACCGTCTCCCGGAACAGCGACGACCTCGACGGCTCCCTGGGAGCGGAGGTCGGCGACAAGTACGCCGAGAAGTTCTCCGAGCTCACCCCCGGGGTGGCCGAGCACTTCAACATCTCGGTTCCGGTCGACGAGCTCGACCTGGGGAAGGACGGCGCGTACGAGCTCGCCGTCTCGCTGACGGGACGGACGTCCACGCAGTCCTGGGAACGGGTCCTCGGCGTCCAGCGGACCTTCCTGCCGTGGCAGCCCGACGAGGCCGGCACCAAGGCGAAGACGACGTACCTGTGGCCGCTCGTCTCGACCACCCACATGACGGCGGAGACGGACTCGACCGAGCAGCAGACGCCCTTCTTCCGCAACGAGGACCTGGCCGAGGAGATCTCCCCCGGCGGGCGGCTGAACCAGATGGTGGCGCTCGGCAGGGACCTCGACGTCACCTGGGTGATCGACCCGGACCTGCTGGCCTCCGTGGACGCCATGACCCGCAGCTACCAGGTCCGCGGCGAGGACGGCACCACCATCGCCGGCAGCCACCAGGCGGTCGCCAAGCAGTGGCTCGCCGAGCTGCAGGACGCGGTGGCGGACAAGGAGGTCGTCGCACTGCCGTTCGCCGACCCCGACCTGGCCTCCCTCGCCCACAACGGCACGGACATCACCGGCTCGCTGAGCCGGCTGAAGGACGCCACGGACGTCGTCACCAACACGGTGGAGACGATCCTCCATGTGACGCCGGTCACGGACTTCGCCTGGCCGGTGGAGGGCGCGGTCGACCCGTCGATCGTCAAGGTCGCCACCTCCGCGGGCGCCGACAAGGTGATCGCCCGCAGCGACAGCCTGGAGGAGATCGGCGGCCTGTCCTACACGCCCTCCGCGGCCCGGCCCATCGGCGGCGGCACGACGGCGGTCGTCGCGGACGCCCGGCTGTCCACGGCGTTCCGCGGTGACCTGACGAACGCCTCGTCGTCCACGCTCGCGGTGCAGCATTTCCTTGCCCAGAGCCTGACGCTCGGTCTGCAGACGGGCAAGCAGCGCAGCATCGTCGTGGCACCGCAGCGCATGCCGACCGGGAGCCAGGCCCGGGCGATGGCCGAGGCTCTGGCGGCCCTGCGGGACGGCACCTGGTCCGAGTCCCAGGACCTGACGGACGCCGCCGCGGCCAAGCCGGATCCCGACGCCACCACCACGGTGCCGCCCGCCTCCGCCTACCCGTCCTCGCTGCGCAAGCAGGAGCTGCCGCGCTCGGCGTTCGAACAGATGGCTCGCACGCAGGGCAAGCTCGACAAGTTCCGGGTGATCCTGTCGGACGAGTCCCGGGTGATGACCCCCTTCGGGCTGTCCATGAACCGGGAGATGTCCACGTCCTGGCGTGGCCGGGCCTCGCAGGCGGCCTCCTTCCGCACCGACGTGGAGCGGTACCTGGACGGCCTGGCCGGGCAGGTCAGGCTGATCGACAAGTCGGAGACGAAGCTCTCCGGCCGCAGCGCCACGATCCCCGTGACCGTCCAGAACAACCTGGTGCAGGGTGTCGACCGCCTGGTGCTGCGGCTCACCTCGACCAACCCGACCCGCCTCAAGATCGGTGGCGCCGTCTACCAGGAACAGCCCGTCGCGGTCTCCGGCGGCCACAGCCAGTCGGTGAAGTTCACCACGTCGGCCAACGCGAACGGCCGGGCGACGGTGATCGCCCAGCTGTTCACGGAGGACGGGCAGCCGTACGGCGCCCCCGTCACCTTCGACGTGAAGGTCACCGAGATCACGGCCACCGTGATGCTGGTCATCGGCGGTGGCGCCCTGCTGCTCGTCCTCGCCGGTTTCCGGATGTACACCCAGCGCAAGCGGGCGGCCGCCCGCAGGGACGAGGGGGACGGCCCCGGCGCCACGGACGGTGCCGCGGACGGCCCGGGGAGCCCTGGGGACCCGAAGGACCCCGAGGACCGTTCCGGGGAATCCGGGGCGGACTCCCCGGCAAGGGCTCACGAGCAGCCGGGTGACCCTGCGCCGGACACCGCAGCGGAAAGCACCGGCCCGTCCGGCGCGGGTGAGAGAGTGGACCGTTGAGGATGTCGTGGCCGGTGGGCCCGGGACCGGACGATGAGGTGGGGTAACCATGAACGCGCCGTACGACGGTGACCGCGGCCAGGCCGTGGGCAGCTCGGGCCGCCCCGAGGGCCCGCCGCCCGAGCAGGGCCAGGCACCGCCGGAGCACTCCGCGGACATGTATCTCCAGGACGCCTACGACCAGGACCCCTACCGGGCCCAGGACCTCTCGGCGCAGGACCCGGTCGCCGAGGCGCTCTACGACCGTGCCGCGCACCCCCCGCCGCCCCCCGGCAGTCACCCTCCGCAGCAGCCGCTGTACGGCCGGCCGCCCCAGTCGCCGTACGCGCCCGACCCGCACGTGTGGGCCCAGCCCCCGGCGCCGGAGCCGGAGGGCCCCACCCAGTACCTGCCGTACGGCGACGATCCGCGCACGACCCAGTACGTGGGCGTGGACGACCTGGTCTCCCGCGCCGGCGAGCAGCGCCACGAGCCGGACGCCTTCGCGCACCTGTTCAGGGACCAGCAGCAGGGCGGTGGCCACCCGTCGTACGAATCGCCGTCCGTGCCGGGGCCCTCGCAGGCGCCCGGTCCGTACGGCGGCGCTCCGGCCCATGGCCCGTACGCGGCGGCGCAGGAGCAGGGGCAGTACGGCGCGGCCCAGTCCCAGGGCCGGTACGACGACGGCCAGGCGCCCGGGCCGTACGCGGCGGCAGGCCCCGGCCCGTACGCCACCGTCCCGCCCCCGGCGACCGGGGAAGCCGCCCAGGAACCGGCACCCGCTCCCGTACCGGCCGCCGCTCCGAAGAAGAGCGGCCGTGCCTCGGGCCTGCTGAAGTCCAGCGCCATAATGGCGGCGGGCACGATGGTCTCCCGGCTCACCGGGTTCGTCCGCTCCGCGATGATCGTCTCGGCGTTGGGCGTCGGCCTGCTCGGCGACACCTTCCAGGTCGCCTACCAGCTGCCGACGATGATCTACATCCTGACCGTCGGCGGCGGACTCAACTCCGTCTTCGTACCGCAGCTCGTGCGCGCCATGAAGGAGGACGAGGACGGCGGCGAGGCCTACGCCAACCGTCTGCTGACCCTGGTCATGGTGGCGCTCGGCGCGCTCACGGTGGTCGCGGTCCTCGCGGCACCGCTCCTGATCCGCCTGCTGTCCAACTCCGTCGCCGGCAACCCGGCCGCCAACGAGGTCGGCGTCACCTTCGTCCGCTACTTCCTGCCCTCGATCTTCTTCATGGGCCTGCACGTGGTGATGGGCCAGATCCTCAACGCCCGCGGCCGGTTCGGCGCGATGATGTGGACGCCCGTCCTGAACAACATCGTCATCATCGTGACGCTGGGCATGTTCATCTGGGTCTACGGCACCGCGGCGAACTCCGGGATGAAGGTCACGAACATCCCGCCCGAGGGCGAGCGGCTGCTCGGCATCGGCGTGCTGCTGGGTCTCGTCGTGCAGGCGCTGGCGATGATCCCGTACCTGCGCGAGACCGGCTTCCGGTTGCGGCTGCGCTTCGACTGGAAGGGACACGGCCTCGGCAGGGCCGTGACGCTCGCCAAGTGGACGGTGCTGTTCGTCCTCGCCAACCAGGCGGGGGCCATGATCGTCATCCAGCTGTCCACCGCGGCGGGCGAGACGTCACCCGTCGACGGCACGGGTTTCGCCGCCTACGCCAACGCCCAGCTGATCTGGGGTCTGCCCCAGGCCATCATCACCGTCTCCCTGATGGCGGCCCTGCTGCCCCGCCTCTCCCGCTCGGCGGCCGAGAACGACGGCGGAGCGGTACGCGACGACATCTCCCAGGGCCTGCGCACCACGGCGGTCGCCATCGTGCCCGTCGCTTTCGGGTTCGTCTCCCTCGGCGTCCCGATGTGCACGCTCATGTTCGGCTCCTCGGGCACGAGCGAGGCCACCAACATGGGCTACATGCTGATGGCGTTCGGCCTCGGCCTGATCCCGTACTCCGTGCAGTACGTCGTCCTGCGCGCCTTCTACGCCTACGAGGACACCCGGACGCCCTTCTACAACACGGTCATCGTGGCCGTGGTCAACGCCGGCGCCTCGGCACTGTGTTACTTCCTGCTCCCGCCGCGCTGGGCCGTGGTCGGCATGGCGGCCTCCTACGGCCTGGCCTACGCGATCGGCGTCGGTGTCGCCTGGCGCCGGCTACGCAAGCGGCTCGGCGGGGATCTGGACGGCTCGCGGGTGCTGCGCACGTACGCCCGGCTGGGCATCGCGTCGGTGCCGGCCGCGCTCCTCAGCGGAGCGGCCTGCTACGGCATCAGCCGCACACTCGGCCAGGGCGTCATCGGCTCCTCCGCCGCACTGGCGGCCGGGGGGATCGTCCTGTTGGGTGTCTTCTACGTCGCCGCCCGCCGCATGCGGATCGAGGAACTGAACTCGCTCGTGGGCACGGTGCGCGGACGGCTGGGACGCTGAGACGGCGGGCAGGCGCACAACCATCGCCCGCCCCCGTGTGTCGTGCATAGCGGTGGACTGTGGGCACAATTGGTCTCGGCGTCGGACGGCGCGCTACGAGTGCCGGCAGGCGCGCAACGAATGGGGAGGCAGGAGCGACGGTGGCGGAACGGAGCACGGCTGCCGTCGACGTGGCAGACACCAGCGGCGAGCAGTCGCTGACCGCACAGGCGGACCAGTCCACGGCCGACGGGGTGGCCCAGAACCGGGAGCGGGACACGGAAAGCGACGAGGCACAGGGAAGCGCCCGGACCGGGGGTTCCGACAAGGCCCCGGCTCCCGAACTGCACAGCGGTCACAAGCTCGCCAGGCGCTACCGCCTCGAGGAATGCGTCACCCGTCTGGACGGGTTCAGCAGTTGGCGGGCCGTGGACGAGAAGCTCCGCCGCGCCGTCGGCGTCCACGTCCTCCCCGCGAACCACGCGCGGGCCCGCTCCGTGCTGGCCGCCGCCCGCTCCTCCGCGCTGCTCGGGGATCCCCGCTTCGTCCAGGTGCTGGACGCCGTGGAGGAGAACGACCTCGTCTACGTCGTCCACGAGTGGCTCCCCGACGCCACCGAACTGACCGCGCTCCTCGCCGCCGGCCCGCTGGAGCCGTACGACGCCTACCAGATGGTCAGCCAGGTCGCCGGCGCCATGGCCGCCGCCCACCGCGAAGGCCTGGCCCACCTCCGCCTCAACCCCAACGCGGTCCTGCGCACATCGACCGGCCAGTGGCGCATCCGCGGCCTCGCGGTGAACGCCGCACTGCGCGGCATCGTCTCCGACACCCCGCAGCGCGCCGACACCGAGGCCGTCGGCGCCCTGCTGTACGCGGCGCTCACCCAGCGGTGGCCGTACGAGAACGACGCCTACGGCCTGTCCGGCCTGCCCAAGGACCTCGGTCTGATCCCGCCCGACCAGGTGCGTGCCGGTGTCCACCGCGGCCTGTCCGAGCTCGCCATGCGGGCACTGGCCAACGACGGCGCCACCGCCTCCCGCCACGAGTCCCCCTGCACCACTCCGGAGGAGCTGGTCAAGGCGATCGGCGAGATGCCGCGCATCCGTCCGCCGGAACCCGCTTTCACCGCACCGCCCGAGTACCAGCACACCACGTACCAGCAGGGATCGTACGGCCGGTCGGCTCCGCATCCCGGTGCCACCCAGCCGGTGCCCATCCCTCCGCCCCCGCTGCAGGGCCGCACCGGCAAGACCCTCAAGTGGGCCGTCTCCGCACTTCTCATCGCCGCCCTCGGGCTGGGGAGCTGGCAGCTCGCGGACGCCCTGATGGAACGGGGCGGCAAGGCCGACCAGACACAGACGACGGACGACGACAAGAACACCGCCGCGCCCCAGCCTTCGCGCCCCCTCACCATCCAGAGCGCACACGACTTCGACCCGTTCGCCACCGACGGTTCCGAAAATCCGTCCGACATAGACAAGGTCCACGACAGCACGCCCGGCACCTACTGGCAGACGAGCTACTACCTGGGTGCCAAGTTCGGCAACCTGAAGCCCGGTGTCGGTGTCGTCCTCGACCTCGGAAAGACGCAGCAGGTCGGGAAGGTCACCGTCTCCTTCGTGGGGAACACCTCGGTCGAGCTCCGCGCCGGGAGCGGGGAGACGGAACCGTCGACCCTCGACGGTTACACGAAGGTCGCGGACGGTTCCGGCACCACGGTGGAGCTCAAGCCGGGAAAGAAGGTCGAGTCCCGGTACCTGCTCGTATGGCTGACCGAGCTGCCGCCGACGAGCGACGGCAAGTTCCGCGGCCGTGTGGTCGACATCAAGGTGACGAGCTGACGAGGCGAGACCGGCCGTTTCAGCTGCGGAGGGGGCAGGGCACGTGCGTGACGAGTCAGCGGACGCACCCGATGAAGTTCTCCTGGCCCGGCACGTCGCGGGCGACCCCGACGCTTTCGGCGAGCTCGTCCGCCGGCATCGCGACCGGCTGTGGGCGGTTGCCCTCCGGACGCTGGGAGACCGTGAGGAGGCCGCCGACGCCGTCCAGGACGCCCTCGTCTCCGCCTACCGGGCAGCCCACACCTTCCGGGGCCAGTCGGCCGTCACCACGTGGCTTCACCGCATCACGGTGAACGCCTGCCTCGACCGTGCCCGCAAAGCGGCCTCCCGCAGGACGGCCCCGGTCGAGGACGCCGAGCGCCTGGAGCAGCTGCTGGAACCGCACGAGTCGGCCTCGGCGCCCGCCGAACGCAACGATCTGCACCGCCGGCTGCTGGCGGCCCTGGCCACCCTGCCGCCCGAGCAGCGCGCGGCGCTCGTCCTGGTGGACATGCAGGGCTACCCGGTGGCCGAGGCCGCCCGGGTCCTGGACGTGCCGGTCGGCACCGTGAAGAGCCGATGCGCCCGGGGGAGAGCGAGACTCCTGCCGTTGCTCACCGATCTGCGACCCGAAGGCATCACCGGCGGCGGAAAGCCGGCGGACACGGAACGGAACCGGACGACGGGGACACCCGTCCCACCGGCAGCGGGGCCGCCGGACGCGGGACCAAGCGATTCAGCCACAGTGAAGGGCGGAGGTGGACGAGCGTGACGTCGTCGCCGACGGACATGAGCGGGCACCCGGACGTCACGGAGATCTCCGACCTCGTCGAGGGCCTGCTGCCACCTGCGCGCACCACCGATGTACGGCGGCACCTGGACACGTGCGAGCTCTGCGCGGATGTCTACGCCTCGCTGGAGGAGATCCGAGGGCTGCTCGGCGCAGTGCCGGGTCCCCCGCGCATGCCCGCCGACGTGGCCGGTCGTATCGACGCCGCCCTTGCAGCGGAAGCACTGCTCAGTGCCACGGCGCCCGAACCCGGTGAGGCCTCGGCAGCCGGGGCGGCACCTTCCGAGCCGCAGAGGAACGACCGCGCACCTGTTTCACGTGAAACACCGGCACCGGCCGACCGTCCTGCCGGGAGCACCCGCCACTCCACCACGGGACCGGGCCGCAAGGACGGCAGGCGGGGCGGACGGCGCAGGCTCGCCGTCCTCGGTGCCGCGTTCGCGGCGGCAGCTCTGGGACTCGGCACCGTGATCGTGTCGTCCCTCGACGACGGTACGCCGCCGGGAGAGGCACGCGGTCCTCGGTCCTCCCCTGCGGACACCTTTTCCGAAGGGAAGCTGCAAGGGCAGGTTTCCGCTCTCCTGGCCGAGAAGCAGGGAGCGCGGAGCGAGTCCCGCGCGCCGCGCAGCCTCGGTGCCCAGACCGAGCCGGAGAGCGGGAGCCGCGTCTTCACCCAGTCTGCGCTCCCCACGTGCGTCCAGCAGGGCATCGGCCGTGAGGATCCGCCGCTCGCCACGGAGGAAGGCGTCTACCAAGGCAGGGAGGCGCTGCTCCTCGTGTTGTCCGAGTCCTCCGACGACCGCAGGGTCACCGTCTACATCGTCGAGACAGCATGTGTGGACGACCCCTCGGCCGACGCGGCCAAGGTTCTCCTGAAGCGCTCGTACACCCCCTGAGACTCACGCTCGGTCTTCGCCGTGCCGACCATCGGCTCGGTGCGGCTTCCCGCGTGCCCGCCCGCCCTCTCCGTGTGCCCGGACACAGCGGGAATGCGCGCCCCTTAGGATCCGTTGGGTGGGGTGAGAGTCCTGAAGGGCTCCCCCGGTCCGACGACGCAGTCCAGAGACGAGGAATCAAGCCGTGAGCGACGTCCGTAACGTGATCATCATCGGCTCCGGGCCCGCCGGATACACGGCGGCGCTCTACACCGCACGCGCGTCGCTGAAGCCACTGGTGTTCGAGGGCGCCGTCACCGCCGGTGGCGCGTTGATGAACACGACCGAGGTGGAGAACTTCCCCGGCTTCCAGGACGGCATCATGGGCCCCGAGCTCATGGACAACATGCGCGCTCAGGCCGAACGCTTCGGTGCCGAACTCGTTCCGGACGACGTCGTCGCCGTCGACCTGACCGGCGAGATCAAGACCGTCACCGACACCGCGGGCACGGTCCACCGGGCCAAGGCCGTGATCGTCACCACTGGCTCGCAGCACCGCAAGCTCGGCCTGCCGAACGAGGACGCCCTCTCCGGCCGCGGGGTCTCCTGGTGCGCCACCTGTGACGGCTTCTTCTTCAAGGACCAGGACATCGCCGTCATCGGTGGCGGCGACACCGCGATGGAGGAAGCCACCTTCCTCTCCCGCTTCGCCAAGTCCGTGACGATCGTCCACCGCCGGGACACCCTGCGTGCCTCCAAGGCGATGCAGGAGCGTGCCTTCGCCGACCCGAAGATCACCTTCATCTGGGACAGCGAGGTCGCCGAGATCCAGGGCGAGCAGAAGCTGTCGGGCCTGAAGCTGCGCAACGTGAAGACCGGCGAGCTCTCGGACCTGGCGGTGACCGGCCTGTTCATCGCCATCGGTCACGACCCGCGCACCGAGCTCTTCAAGGGCCAGCTGGATCTGGACGAGGAGGGTTACCTGAAGGTCGACGCCCCCTCGACACGCACGAACGTGACCGGTGTCTTCGCCGCCGGTGACGTGGTCGACCACACCTACCGCCAGGCGATCACCGCGGCCGGCACCGGTTGCTCCGCCGCGCTGGACGCCGAGCGTTTCCTCGCCGCGCTGGCCGACACGGATCAGGCCGAGCCCGAGAAGACCACTGTCTGACCCCCCTTCCCCACGCATCAACCAGTTAAGGAGCCCCTGTGGCCGGCACCCTGAAGAAAGTGACCGACGACTCCTTCGAGCAGGACGTCCTCAAGAGCGACAAGCCCGTCCTGGTGGACTTCTGGGCCGAGTGGTGCGGTCCGTGCCGCCAGATCGCCCCGTCCCTGGAGGCGATCGCCGCCGAGTACGGCGACAAGATCGAGATCGTCAAGCTGAACATCGACGAGAACCCGGGTACGGCCGCCAAGTACGGCGTCATGTCCATCCCGACCCTGAACGTCTACCAGGGTGGCGAGGTCGCCAAGACCATCGTCGGTGCCAAGCCGAAGGCCGCGCTCGTGCGCGACCTTGAGGAGTTCATCACCGAGTGACGTTTCACGGAACCTGGTTTCACGTGAAACACGAAGGGGTCGGCCCGGCAGGGCCGACCCCTTCGTTCGTCGTCGCCCGGTGGTTCTTCTCAGAGTGGCCTGAGTGCCGGTTCCTTCTGCACAGCGCCGAGTAGCCGGTCGAGTGCCATCTCCACGTCTTCCTTCCACGACAGTGTGGACCGCAGTTCCAGTCGGAGCCGTGGGTGTGTGGGGTGCGGCCGGACCGTTTTGAAGCCCACCGCCAGCAGGTGATCGGCCGGGAGCAGGCAGGCCGGCTCTTTCCAACGGGCGTCCCCGAACGCTTCGATCGCCTTGAACCCCCGCCGCAGGAGATCCTTGGCGACGGTCTGGACCATGACGCGGCCCAGTCCCTGGCCCTGGTAGGCCGGCATGATGAACGCGGTCATCAGCTGCACGGCATCGGGTGAGACCGGACTCGTGGGGAACGCCATGGAGCGTGGCACATAGGCGGGAGGGGCGTAGAGCACGAAGCCCACCGGTACGTCGTCGACGTAGACGACACGGCCGCAGGAACCCCAGTCCAGCAGCACCGCGGAAATCCAGGCTTCCTTCTCCAGGGCAGGTGTGCCCGCCTTTACCGCGGCCTCGCCACTGACTGGGTCCAGTTCCCAGAAGACACACGAGCGACAGCGCTGGGGAAGGTCCTGAAGGTTGTCCAGCGTGAGCGGTACAAGCCGACGCCCCATGAAGGCTGTTCCTCGCTTCCTAGGCCCGCCGCGCTGCGGGCGGCTGTCAGAGCACTCCGTTCCCTGAGCAGGCTGCCGATGAACCCGCCGACCGCGCCCAGCCCCAGCCCTGCGCCCACCAGCCCGGTCCGGCTCATCGTTCGCATGGCCCCTTGCCTTCCTCTCGGGGGTTCCAGCAGGTGAGTGCGCCATACCTGCACGCATCGTATCCACGATGCGTTTCCCTCGAAACCGAAGGAAAGCAAAAGGGCGGGCCCGTTCCGGCACACACCGGACACGGTCCGCCCTGTCACCTGCGGAACGGCACCAGCCGGTCCGCCCACCCGTGGATCAGGAATCCGTCTCCTCGGAATCACTCTCCCGCAGCTTCTGCTGGAGCACCGGCCCCTCGCCGGGAGCCAGGGTGCCGAGGATTCGTTCGAGATCCTCCAGAGAAGCGAACTCGACCGTGATCTTGCCCTTCTTCTGCCCCAGGTCGACCTTCACCCGTGTCTCGAAGCGGTCCGAGAGCCGCGTCGCGAGGTCGGTGAGAGCCGGAGAGACCCGGGAGCCGGCCCGCGGCCCCTTCGAGCGCTGCGGCTTCTGCGGCCGGGAATCCATCAGGGTCACGATCTCTTCGACAGCCCGGACCGACAGCCCTTCTGCCACGATGCGGTGGGCCAGCCGGTCCTGCTCCTCCGGGTCCTCCACCGCCAGCAGCGCCCGCGCGTGTCCGGCCGAGAGCACTCCGGCGGCGACCCTCCGCTGGACCGCCGACGAGAGCTTCAGCAGGCGCAGCGTGTTGGATACCTGCGGGCGGGAACGGCCGATGCGGTCCGCCAGCTGGTCGTGGGTGCAGTTGAACTCGTTCAGCAGCTGATCGTAGGCAGCGGCCTCTTCCAGCGGGTTGAGCTGAGCCCGGTGCAGATTCTCCAGGAGGGCGTCCAGGAGAAGTTTCTCGTCCTCCGTGGCCCGCACGATCGCGGGGATCACCTTCAGTCCCGCCTCACGGCATGCACGCCAGCGGCGCTCACCCATGATGAGTTCGTAGCGCGCCGAGTCCACCTGCCGGACGACGACAGGCTGGAGGAGACCGACTTCCTTGATGGAGGTGACGAGCTCCGCCAGGGCGTCCTCGTCGAACACCACACGTGGCTGCCGAGGGTTCGGCGTGATGGCGTCGAGGGGAATCTCCGCAAAGTGGGCCCCCAGGGGAGCCGCGGGTACCTCCGCGGCGGTCCCTGCGGACTGCTCCGTTTCACGTGAAACGCGCGGCAGTGTGGCCACCTTCGCTGCAGCCACCCCCCGGTCGGTCGTCAGCCCGGGGACCACCGCGGCAGATGGGGAAGCGGTGCTCCCCAGCGCAGCCGAAGCCACCGTCTTCTCCGTCGGGGCAGGAGGAATCAGAGCGCCGAGACCACGACCCAACCCCCTTCGTCGCTCACTCACTGCATCCCCTCCACCATGTTCGGGTTGTTCTGGGCGCCGATGTGGGCATGGGCCGGGTCATAACTGATGCCGGCACCCCTCAGCGCGATTTCTCGTGCCGCCTCCAGGTAGGAGAGGGCACCACTTGATCCTGGATCGTAGGTCAACACGGTCTGCCCATAGCTCGGCGCCTCCGAGATACGGACCGACCGCGGGATGCTCGTCCGCAGCACTTCGTCGCCGAAGTGGTTGCGTACCTCTTCGGCCACCTGGGAAGCGAGCCGTGTCCGGCCGTCGTACATGGTGAGCAGGATCGTCGACACATGGAGCGTGGGGTTGAGGTGCCCCCGCACCAGGTCGACGTTCCGCAGCAGCTGCCCCAGACCTTCCAGCGCGTAATACTCGCACTGAATGGGGATCAGCACCTCCTGACCTGCGACGAGGGCGTTGACCGTCAGCAGGCCCAGGGAAGGCGGGCAGTCGATGAGGATGTAGTCCAGCGGCTGCTCGTAGGCCTGGATCGCCCGCTGCAGCCGGCTCTCCCGTGCCACCAGTGACACCAGCTCGATCTCCGCACCGGCGAGATCGATGGTGGCGGGAGCACAGAAGAGGCCTTCGACGTCGAGGACCGGCTGGACGATTTCCGAGAGCGGTTTGCTCTCGATCAACACGTCGTAGATGGATGGGACTTCGGCGTGATGGTCGATCCCCAGAGCGGTGGACGCGTTGCCCTGGGGGTCGAGATCGATCACCAGGACGCGGCCGCCGTGCAGGGCCAGTGACGCTGCCAGGTTGACAGTCGTCGTCGTCTTGCCGACACCGCCCTTCTGGTTGGCGACCACGATGATCCGGGTCTGTTCGGGTCGCGGCATGCCCTCGCCGGTGCGGCCCAGAGCCTCCACCGCCAGCTGGGCAGCTCGACCGATCGGAGTGTCGTCCATCGGGGGCGGCGTTTCACGTGAAACATCCGCTCCCATCGACTCGGCACGGGGACCGGGGACCGGATCGGTCATCGGCCCCGCGATATTGGCGTCGGACCGCAAGGATTCACTCTCCTCGACTTCAGGCTCGCAATGAACAGAGCCTCCCATGCCTTCAGGGCCGTGAACCAGTGAGGTCTGACCTTCTGTGGAGAAATCCACCTCTGTGGACATCTCCGTGACCTCGACGAGGGAAGGTGCGTCACCCTCGACGGAGGACTGTCCCCCAGGCGTCTTCGGCAAGGCGAGGGACCCCAAAGGCTTGTGGTCGCGAGGTTCGGCCGCAGCGCGGCCCCGATTGATGATGCCGTGCAGCAGTGAGCGACGTTTCACGTGAAACACGATGCACAGCGGCCATGGCCGATCTGTCGCGACACTCCGGTGTGCGTAGGTTTGGCTGCTTGCGTGGAGTACGTCCCGTCGACGGCCGTCTCCGTCACGCCGGTCTCACCCGGCCGGTCAGCTACTGCCGCGCTTCCGCTTCCGTCCGGCCCGGCTGCCCTCGGCGGCGCCGGGCCCTCCCCGCACGGTCCTGCTACCCCCGGCGGCGCCGGACCCTCCCCGTCCGGGCTGCCTTCGCCCGTTTGGCGGCGAAGCGCACACCCCCCGGGCTCTCCCCGACCTCGACCCGCACGACCGTGGACATCGGATCCACGATCCCCTCGCCGACATGCAGGATGGACGTCCCCACGGCGCCCAGCTTGCTCAGCGCGGTGACGGCACTCTTCAGCTCCTCCTCGGCGGTGTCACCCTTGAGTGCGAGCATCTCGCCGTACGGACGCAGCAAGGGGATTCCCCAGGTGGCCAGGCGATCCAGTGGTGCCACGGCCCGAGCCGTCACCACATGGACGGGCGGAAGCTTGCCCATGACCTCCTCGGCCCGCCCCCGGACGACGGTCACGTGGTCCAGGCCCAGCAGCTCCACGACCTCGGTCAGGAAGGTGGTGCGGCGCAGAAGCGGTTCCAGCAGGGTGATCTTCAGGTCGTCCCGGACGAGCGCCAGCGGGATCCCGGGCAGACCGGCCCCCGAGCCCACGTCGCACACCGTGACCCCCTCGGGCACCGCCTCGGCGAGCACCGCGCAGTTGAGCAGGTGCCGCTCCCACAGCCGGGGAACCTCACGCGGGCCGATCAGGCCGCGCTGCACTCCCGCCTCGGCGAGCAGCTCCGCGTAGCGGACCGCGTCCGCGAAGCGATCGCCGAACACCTCGCGGGCCTGCTCGGGCGCAGGGGGAAGCTCCGCTGCCTCCGTCACGGGGGACCGTCCTTCCGTACCGCGCCGACGCACCGGGCGCCGACACCAGACCACCAGAACTATCAGGCTGACAAAGACCGGCCCCGCCTGCGCAACAGACGGGGCCGGGAAAACGCGGGGCCGATCAGGCGGGCAGTACGACGACGAAGCGCTGCGGCTCCTCGCCCTCGGACTCGCTGCGCAGCCCCGCCGCCTTCACCGCGTCGTGCACGACCTTGCGCTCGAAGGGCGTCATCGGCTCGAGCCGCACGGCCTCGCCGCTGCTCTTGGCCTCGGCGGCGGCCTTGGCGCCCAGTTCGGAGAGCTCGGCGCGCTTTCTGGCCCGGTAGCCCGCGATGTCGAGCATCAGCCGGCTGCGGTCCCCGGTCTCCCGGAGCACCGCCAGACGCGTGAGCTCCTGCAGGGCCTCCAGCACCTCACCGTCACGGCCGACCAGCTTCTGCAGGTCGCGGCTGCCCGTGTCGCTGATGATCGAGACGGAGGCACGGTCGGCCTCGACGTCCATGTCGATGTCGCCGTCGAGGTCGGCGATGTCGAGCAGACCCTCCAGGTAGTCCGCCGCGATCTCGCCCTCCTGCTCCAGGCGGGTCAGAGTGTCTGCGCCCTCGGCAGCGGCGGAGATGGTGCCTTCCGTCACGGGATGGACTCCTTCTTACTTCTTCGACGGGGACTTGGGCCGCTGCGGACCCTTGCGCTGTCCGGACTGGGCCTTGCTGCGGGTGCCGGCGGCGGGCTTCTGCTGGCCCTTCCTGCCACCGGCGGGCTTGGTGTCCTGTGGCTCGTCGGACTTGCTCAGCGAGGTCTTGGTCTCGGGCTCGCCGGCCGCCTTCGCGCCGGCCTGCCGCTGCGCCTTGGTCTGCCGCTTCGGCTGCTGCCGCTTCGCGGCGGCGGCAGCGTTGGCGGCGTCCGCCGCCGACACGCCGTCCGCGCTCTGCACGGCGGCCGTGGCCTCGCTCTTCACGACGGTGCCGTCGGCCTGGGCGGCCAGTCCCGCCTTGTTCAGCCCGTTGATGAACTTGCGCTCGTACTCGTTGCGGTCGCGGCCCTTGGCGACGATGGCCTTGACGATGGCCCGCTCACCGCGGCCGCGGGTCTTGCCGTGGTGGATGACGCGCTTGTGCAGGCGCTCCAGGTAGGCGGCCTGGGCCTTGGAACCCGGGGTCGGGTTGTTGTGGATGACGTACATCTGCTGGCCCATGGTCCACACGTTGGTGGTCAGCCAGTAGACGAGGACACCGACCGGGAAGTTGATGCCGAAGACGGCGAACATGATCGGGAAGACGTACATCAGCATCTTCTGCTGCTGCATGAACGGCGTCTTCACCGTCGTGTCGACGTTCTTCGTCATCAGCTGGCGCTGCGTGAAGAACTGCGACGCCGACATCAGGACGATCATGACGGCCGTGATCACCCGGACGTCGGTGAGGGTGGCGCCGAGCGCCTCCACCTTGGAGGCGTTGTCGGTGAACTTCGCGGCCAGCGGAGCACCGAAGATGTGGGCCTTCTGCGCGCTGTCCAGCAGGCGGTTGTTGATCACGCCGATGGTGTCGTTCGACGCGATGGAGTTGAGCACGTGGTACAGGGCGAAGAAGAACGGGGACTGCGCCAGGATGGGAAGGCACGAGGAGAGCGGGTTGGTGCCCGACTCCTTGTACAGCTTCATCATCTCTTCGGACTGGCGCTGCCGGTCGTTCTTGTAGCGCTCCTGGATCTTCTTCATCTCCGGCTGGAGCGTCTGCATGGCCCGCGTCGCCTTGATCTGCTTCACGAAGAGCGGGATCAGGCAGATGCGGATCAGGATCACCAGGGACACGATGGACAGACCCCAGGCCCAGCCGGTGTCGGGGCCGAAGAGTCCTCCGTACACCTTGTGGAACTGGACGATGACCCAGGAGACGGGTGTTGTGATGAAGCTGAAGAGGCTGGCAATCGTGTCCACTAATCATGCTCCTTGGGCATGGGACGAGGTCTCTGCGGCCGGGCCCGGAGGACTCGACGGACTCGCGGGAGAAGTCTGTCCCTCGGTGGCCGGTTCGGCGGCGGAGGGCCCGCCCCTGCGTGCGCGCCAGGCGTCACGCAGCATTTCGTGCCATCGCGGCCGCCTGCGCGGGGGGACGTGGTCCACCCCGCCCAGCGACCAGGGGTTGCACCGCAGGATGCGCCAGGCGGTGAGGACCGTCCCCTTGAGGGCACCGTGCCGGTCGATGGCCGTGTAGCCGTAATGGGAACACGACGGGTAGTACTTGCACACCGGCCCGAGCAGTGGGCTGATCGTCCACTGGTACAGCTTGATCAGGGCCAGCAGCGGGTACTTCATCGCGCGCCCCCTCCCAGGAGCCGCTGGAGTGCGGCGTCCAGGTCTCGGGCCAGCTCTGCATGGTCGGCGTCACCCGCACCGGGCAGCGCTCGTACGACTACCAGGCTACCGGGGGGAAACAGACCGATCCGCTCGCGCATCAGATGACGAAGCCTGCGCTTCACCTTGTTGCGCACCACCGCGCCACCCACGGCCTTGCTCACGACGAAACCCGCACGCGTCGGGGGAGCGCTCTCCCCAGGCGCGTGCGGGTCCGTGGCACCGCTTCGAAGGTGGACGACGAGGTGCGGGCGTCCGGCCCGACGACCTCGACGTACCGCGGTCGCGAAGTCCTCGCGCCGCCTCAGCCGGTTCTCGGTGGGCAGCACGATGTCATGACCTGACCGGGATCAGGCGGACAGACGGGCGCGACCCTTGCTGCGGCGGGACGCGAGGATCGCGCGGCCGGCACGGGTGCGCATACGCAGCCGGAAGCCGTGGGTCTTCGCGCGACGACGGTTGTTCGGCTGGAAGGTGCGCTTGCTCACTCGGGGGCTCCAGTAAAAATCGGTGGTGGCGGGGTGCCGTCCTGGCTGTCACCGTGCGCCCACGAGTAGCTCGCGTTACGCCCCAGTGCACCGCTTTCCGATCACCTGACGCGATCTGTGCCCATCGGAGGCAGGCGGCAGCAGCCATCGACAACTCGACCTGGTTACGGTACGCGGGGGCGCGCCATCCGGTCAAACCGGTGACCCGGGGGAGACACTATCCACAGGCTGGGGACAACAACTTGAACCGCACCCGTCGCCCTGACTACCGTGGCTGAACTCCGATTCGTTCCTTTGTCCCCTCCCGGCCGATTGGTTCCACCCGGCCACCCGAGTCTGATCCCGACCCGTCCCCGAACCACACGTTCGGGGGACTTGTGAGAGAGCGTGCCCTGTGGCTGACGTACCTGCCGATCTTGCCGCAGTGTGGCCGCGTGTACTCGAGCAGCTCCTCGGCGAGGGCCGCGGCCAAGGGGTCGAGGCGAAGGACGAGCACTGGATCCGGCGCACCCAGCCACTCGCGCTGGTCGCCGACACCGCCCTGCTCGCCGTACCGAACGAGTTCGCGAAGGGTGTGCTCGAGGGCCGCCTCGCACCGGTCGTCAGCGACACGCTGAGCCGGGAGTGCGGCCGCCCGATCCGCATCGCGATCACCGTCGACGACTCCGTGGGCGAGTCCGCCGCTCCGCCGGTGCCGCCCGCCCGCCCCCAGCCGCGTTACGACGAGTCCGAGCCGTCCTCCGGTCCGGGCGGTCCGGGCCCCTACGACCAGCACGGCCCGTACGAGGGCTACGGCCGTCACCGCGCCGAGCAGATGCCGGGCGGCACCGGCGACCAGCTCCCGGCGGCCCGCCCCGCCTATCCGGCGGAGTACCAGCGTCCGGAACCCGGCTCCTGGCCGCGCCCGGCGCAGGACGACTACGGCTGGCAGCAGCAGCGGCTCGGCTTCCCGGAGCGGGACCCGTACGCGTCGCCCCCGCCGGAGTCGTACGGCTCCTCCCCCCGGGACGCCTACAACCAGGACGCCTACGGCCAGGAGCCGTACGCGAAGGACGGGTACGCGCAGGAGCCGTATCCGCAGGACGCCTACCAGCAGGACTACCGCCCGCAGCCCCCGCAGCCCGCGGAGCGCCCCTCGCACGAGGCGCAGCGCGGCGACTACGAGCAGGCCCGGGGCGACTACGACCAGCGGGACGCGCGCCGGGAGCCGCCCGAGCCGCCGTCCGGCTCGGGGCACGCCCACCGCGGCGGCCCGGCCGGCCCCGCCCTGCCCGCCACCGGGGCCCCGGGGCCGCTGGCCGCGCAGCCCGCGCCGGCGGCCGGGCCGGGTGAGCCGACCGCGCGCCTGAACCCGAAGTACCTCTTCGACACCTTCGTGATCGGCGCCTCCAACCGGTTCGCGCACGCGGCCGCCGTCGCCGTCGCCGAAGCGCCCGCGAAGGCGTACAACCCGCTGTTCATCTACGGCGAGTCCGGCCTCGGCAAGACGCACCTGCTGCACGCGATCGGGCACTACGCGCGAAGCCTGTATCCCGGCACGCGCGTGCGGTACGTGAGCTCGGAGGAGTTCACCAACGAGTTCATCAACTCCATCCGCGACGGCAAGGGCGACAGCTTCCGCAAGCGCTACCGCGAGATGGACATCCTGCTCGTCGACGACATCCAGTTCCTTGCGGACAAGGAGTCGACGCAGGAGGAGTTCTTCCACACGTTCAACACCCTCCACAACGCCAACAAGCAGATCGTGCTCTCCAGCGACCGGCCGCCCAAGCAGCTGGTCACGCTGGAGGACCGGCTGCGGAACCGTTTCGAGTGGGGACTGATCACCGACGTCCAGCCGCCCGAGCTGGAGACCCGCATCGCGATCCTGCGCAAGAAGGCGGTCCAGGAGCAGCTGAACGCCCCGCCGGAGGTGCTGGAGTTCATCGCCTCACGGATCTCGCGCAACATCCGTGAGCTGGAGGGCGCGCTGATCCGGGTGACGGCGTTCGCCTCGCTCAACCGGCAGCCGGTGGACCTGGGCCTGACGGAGATCGTCCTGAAGGACCTGATCCCCGGCGGCGAGGACTCCACCCCCGAGATCACCTCCACGGCGATCATGGGCGCGACCGCCGACTACTTCGGCCTCACGGTCGAGGACCTGTGCGGCAGTTCGCGCGGCCGCCAGCTGGTCACCGCCCGGCAGATCGCCATGTACCTGTGCCGTGAGCTGACGGACCTGTCGCTGCCGAAGATCGGCGCGCTGTTCGGCGGCCGCGACCACACGACGGTGATGCACGCCGACCGCAAGATCCGGAATCTGATGGCCGAGCGGCGTTCCATCTACAACCAGGTCACGGAGCTCACGAACCGCATCAAGAACGGCTGACGGACCGGACCGCCGCCGTGCGCCGCCCACGTCGTCGAGGCGTCCCCGGAAGGGTTCCGGGGGCGCCTTCGCGCGTACCTGCCGCCGGGCCGCCCGGCCGCAGCCGGGACGTCTCCCCTCCGGCGGCGGCCGCCCGCCGCCCACGCGTCCGGCGGGGGCCCCGCCCGTGCCGCGGTGGGTTCCTCCCCTCCGCCCACGGGCCCTGCGAACCGCTCCCGCGCGCCCTCACGCCCCGCCCGTGGCGAGATCCGCCCGTCCCGCGGCCCGCTTCCCGGCCCGCACGGCGCGTTCCGCCGTCGAGCGCCGGTGCCGCAGCCGGCCACCGGCGTTCGAATACCTGCGGGGTTACGGCCGTCCTCCACAGATCCGCCGACTTTCTTGCGTCCACACCCTGGGGACTGGGAAGTTGTCCCGATCTTGTCCACAGGGCCGCGGGACGAAAGATCGTCATCCCAGGTCAGCAGCTTGTGGATCGGTGGACGAAAGATATCCACAGCCTGTGGACAATGATGTGACCCACAAACCGGCCGGGGCGTTGTCCACTGGTGATCCACAGGCTGAGGACGGTTGTCCCCAGGCATCGGCACCTTCTCCACACGGCTGTCCACTGTTCGGCAACACGACCCGCCTTCTCACCGCATCGAGTGAAAGACGTCACATGGAGGTGCCGGATTGGGCTGTGGGAAAGACGGGTAAAACTGGGGACGACGCTGGGGAGAAGTCGCCCCCGCCTGTGCATGGGGTGTGCAGAACTTTCCGTTCTCCACAGGGACCCCGGGTTGTCCACGGGCGCCGCCCACAGGGCCGGTGGACAAAATCACCGCGTTGAGCTGGGCAAACGTAGTTATCCACGGTATCCACAGGCCCTACTACTACGTCCGACTAGAGAGAGCGCGGAATCCGTTTCGAAGCGGGGCCTGTGCACAACTCGCCCTCTCGCCCCTGGCCGCGACCCGGTACGACTTGACCCCGAGGGGCACCTGCTGTCAGTGCGGTGCGTCAGACTGGACCCCGGTGTCCTTCCCTCCCCAGGGGCCCGCGACACCGAGTCAGACGACGAAGGCGAAGCAGGGCGAGAAGCGCCGGCAACAGCAGGAGGCGGCTTACGGTGAAGATCCGGGTGGAACGCGACGTACTCGCGGAGGCAGTGGCCTGGGCGGCACGCAGCCTCCCGGCCCGTCCGCCGGCGCCGGTCCTCGCCGGCCTGCTGCTGAAGGCCGAGGACGGACAGCTGAGCCTGTCCAGCTTCGACTACGAGGTCTCCGCGCGGGTGTCGGTGGAGGCCGAGGTCGAGGAGGAGGGCACGGTCCTCGTCTCCGGCCGCCTGCTGGCCGACATCTCCCGCGCCCTCCCCAACCGGCCGGTGGAGATTTCCACAGACGGTGTACGGGCGACGGTGGTGTGCGGCACCTCGCGATTCACACTCCACACCCTCCCTGTGGAGGAGTACCCGGCCCTGCCGCAGATGCCGAACGCGACGGGCACGGTCCCCGGCGAGGTCTTCGCCTCCGCCGTGCAGCAGGTCGCCATCGCCGCGGGCCGCGACGACACGCTGCCCGTCCTGACCGGTGTGCGCATCGAGATCGAGGGCGACACGGTCACGCTGGCCTCCACCGACCGCTACCGCTTCGCGGTCCGCGAGTTCCTGTGGAAGCCGGAGAACCCGGAGGCCTCCGCGGTCGCCCTGGTGCCCGCCAAGACTCTCCTCGACACCGCCAAGGCCCTGACCAGCGGCGACCAGGTGACCCTGGCGCTGTCCGGCTCGGGCGCGGGCGAGGGCCTGATCGGTTTCGAGGGCGCCGGCCGCCGCACCACGACCCGTCTGCTGGAGGGCGACCTCCCGAAGTACCGCACGCTGTTCCCGACGGAGTTCAACAGCGTCGCCGTGATCGAGACCGCGCCCTTCGTGGAAGCCGTCAAGCGCGTGGCCCTGGTCGCCGAGCGCAACACCCCGGTGCGGCTCAGCTTCGAGCAGGGCGTGCTCATCCTGGAAGCCGGTTCCAGCGACGATGCACAGGCTGTGGAAAGGGTCGACGCGCAGCTGGAGGGCGACGACATCTCGATCGCCTTCAACCCGACCTTCCTGCTGGACGGCCTGAGCGCCATCGACTCCCCGGTGGCCCAGCTGTCCTTCACGACGTCCACCAAGCCCGCGCTGCTCAGCGGCAAGCCGGCCGTGGACGCCGAGGCGGACGAGGCGTACAAGTACCTGATCATGCCGGTGCGGCTCAGCGGCTGACCGCCTCCCGGACGGCGACGGCCCGCGCCCCGGTGCGCGGGCCCGGGCGAACCCGCAGGTGAGGGCAGCGTCTGAGCGCGTACGCCCACAGCTGTGCGGGCACGTCCGGGTTTAGGCTCGGACGTGGGTACGAAGTGCCGTGGTCCACTCCCGACGGGTGCGGACCGCCGGGCACGCGCGTGCCGTCACGCCACCTCGCACACCTAAGGACACACCTGATGGAGCTCGGTCTCGTCGGCCTCGGCAAGATGGGCGGCAACATGCGCGAGCGGATCCGCCGCGCGGGCCACACCGTCATCGGATACGACCGCAACCCGGACGTCGCGGATGTCCACAGCCTGGAAGAGCTGGTGGGCAGCCTCAAGGGCCCGCGCGTGGTCTGGGTGATGGTCCCGGCCGGCGAGCCCACCCAGACCACCATCGACCGGCTCGCCGAGCTGCTGGAGCCCGGCGACGTCGTCGTGGACGGCGGCAACTCCCGCTGGACCGATGACGAGAAGCACGCCGCCGAGCTGGCCGCCAAGGGCATCGGCTTCGTCGACTGCGGCGTCTCCGGCGGCGTGTGGGGCCTGGAGAACGGCTACGCGCTGATGTACGGCGGTGACGCCGAGAACGTCGCCAAGGTGCAGCCGATCTTCGACGCGCTCAAGCCCGAGGGCGACTTCGGCTCGGTGCACGCGGGCCGGGTCGGCGCGGGCCACTTCGCGAAGATGGTCCACAACGGCATCGAGTACGCGATGATGCAGGCCTACGCCGAGGGCTGGGAGCTGCTGGAGAAGGTCGACTCCGTGGAGAACGTCCGCGAGGTCTTCCGCTCCTGGCAGGAGGGCACGGTCATCCGCTCCTGGCTGCTGGACCTGGCCGTCAACGCCCTGGACGACGACGAGCACCTGGAGGGGCTGCGCGGCTACGCGCAGGACTCCGGCGAGGGACGCTGGACGGTGGAGGCCGCCATCGACAACGCGGTGCCGCTGCCGGCGATCACCGCGTCGCTGTTCGCGCGGTTCGCCTCCCGCCAGGAGGACTCGCCGCAGATGAAGATGATCGCCGCCCTGCGCAACCAGTTCGGCGGCCACGCGGTCGAGAAGAAGTAAGCAGTACACGAAGGTTGGAGAGGTCGGCGAACGACCATGCACGTCACGCATCTGTCGCTGGCCGACTTCCGCTCGTACGCCCGGGTCGAGGTCCCGCTGGACCCGGGCGTCACCGCCTTCGTCGGCCCCAACGGGCAGGGCAAGACGAACCTGGTCGAGGCCGTCGGTTACCTCGCCACCCTCGGCAGCCACCGCGTCTCCTCGGACGCCCCCCTGGTCCGCATGGGCGCCGACCGGGCCGTCGTCCGGGCGCAGGTCCGCCAGGGCGACCGGCAGCAGCTGATCGAGCTGGAACTGAACCCGGGCCGCGCCAACCGCGCCCGCATCAACCGGTCCTCGCAGGTCAGACCCCGTGACGTGCTGGGCATCGTACGGACCGTGCTCTTCGCGCCCGAGGACCTCGCACTGGTCAAGGGCGACCCCGGGGAGCGGCGCCGCTTCCTCGACGAGCTGATCACCGCGCGTTCCCCGCGCATGGCCGGTGTCCGCTCCGACTACGACCGCGTCCTCAAGCAGCGCAACACCCTGCTGAAGTCGGCCGCGCTGGCCCGCCGACACGGCGGCCGCACCCTGGACCTGTCCACCCTGGACGTCTGGGACCAGCACCTCGCGCGCGCGGGAGCCGAGCTGCTCGCCCAGCGCCTGGACCTGATCGCCGCGATCCAGCCGCTGGCCGACAAGGCGTACGAGCAGCTGGCCCCCGGCGGCGGTCCCATCGCCCTGGAGTACCGGCCGTCGGCCCCGGGCGAGGCCCACACGCGCGAGGATCTCCACGAGCAGCTGATGGCCGCGCTCGCCGACGCCCGCAAGCAGGAGATCGAGCGGGGCGTCACCCTCGTCGGCCCGCACCGGGACGACCTGCTGCTCAGGCTCGGCGAACTGCCCGCCAAGGGATACGCCTCCCACGGCGAGTCCTGGTCCTACGCGCTGGCGCTGCGGCTGGCCTCCTACGACCTGCTGCGCGCCGAGGGCAACGAGCCGGTGCTCGTCCTCGACGACGTCTTCGCCGAGCTGGACGCCCGCCGCCGCGAGCGGCTGGCGGAGCTGGTGGCACCCGGCGAGCAGGTGCTGGTGACGGCCGCGGTCGACGACGACGTACCGCACGTGCTGGCGGGGGCGCGGTTCGCGGTGTCCGAGGGGACGGTCGAGCGCGTGTGAGGACGGCGGGAACGTGTACGAGCAAGGTGGGGGAGCACCGATGAGCTCCGAGGGATCCGCGCCCGGGAGGACCCCCGAGCCCTCCGGCGTCGACCTCGCGCGCGTGGCGCTGCGGGCGGCGCGGGAGGCGGCACGCGCGCGGGGCAACGCGGCGCAGCAGAAGAAGCAGGTGCGGCGCGGCGGCCTGCGGTCCGGCGCGCGCGCCGACGGCCGCGACCCGATGCGGCTCGGCTCGGCGATCAGCCGGCTGATCACCGAGCGCGGGTGGGAGACCCCGGCGGCGGTGGGCGGCGTGATGGGCCGCTGGCCGCAGATCGTCGGCGAGGACGTGGCCAAGCACTGCGTGCCGGAGAAGTACGACGAGGACGAACGGGTGCTGGTGGTGCGCTGCGACTCCACGGCCTGGGCGACCAATCTGCGTCTGCTCGCGCCGACTCTGGTGGCCCGTCTCAACGAGGACCTGGGCCACGGCTCGGTGCGCATGCTCAAGGTGCAGGGCCCCGGCGGCCCCGCCCGCCGCTACGGCCCGCTGCGCGCTCCCGGAAGCACCGGGCCGGGCGACACCTACGGGTGAGCGGGGACCGGAACACGGGGGTCCGGCGGCCCCGGACCAGGGGTCGGGGCGGGCCGCGGCGGACCGGTCGCCCATCGACCGGTCGTGCGTGATCGACATCACATCCAGGGGCGTCGGCGGTGCTTCCGCACCGGCGGCGCCCCTCTCGTCGCACAACCGCACACGGTTGCGAATCCCGAGCCGGCTCCGAAGTAGCCAAGGGTTGACGGCCCAAAGCGCTGAGTGGCTCTGTGAGCCTCTTGGAGCCCCCATCCGCATATCGGGAGTAGTCCGAGGACGGTTCAGGGCGCCACATGAGAGCCCAGGTACCGGCAAACCCCCATCGTTGTCAGTGCTACCGGTAGACTGGAAGACGATCCCGCCCCAATCGTGGGGACCGTCCGGGAAAAGCTGAGCAACGCTGATCAAGGCTTACCAACGCAACATGCCGCAGCCGCTCCGGCAACCCTCCCCCCGAAGGGGGGAACCCCCAGGAGCCCGGCTCGTGCTGTGCCAGAAAGGGCGCTTCGTGGCCGATTCCGGCAACCCCAACGAGAACATTCCGTCCACCGACACCGGCGTGAACGACGCGGCGAGCACCTCCAACGGCGAGGTCACCGCCTCGTACGACGCGAGTGCCATTACCGTCCTCGAGGGTCTGGACGCGGTCCGCAAGCGACCCGGCATGTACATCGGCTCGACCGGTGAGCGCGGACTGCACCACCTCGTGTACGAGGTGGTCGACAACTCCGTCGACGAGGCACTGGCCGGTCACGCGGACACCATCGACGTGACGATCCTCGCCGACGGCGGGGTGCGCGTCGTCGACAACGGCCGCGGCATCCCCGTGGGCATCGTGCCCTCCGAGGGCAAGCCGGCCGTCGAGGTCGTGCTGACGGTGCTGCACGCGGGCGGCAAGTTCGGCGGTGGCGGTTACGCGGTCTCCGGCGGTCTGCACGGCGTGGGCGTGTCCGTCGTGAACGCCCTGTCCAGCAAGGTGTCCGTCGAGGTCAAGACCGACGGCCACCGCTGGACGCAGGACTACAAGATGGGCGTGCCGACGGCGCCGCTGGCCAAGCACGAGGCGACGCAGGAGACCGGCACCTCGGTCACCTTCTGGGCCGACCCGGACATCTTCGAGACCACGGAGTTCTCCTTCGAGACGCTGTCGCGGCGCTTCCAGGAGATGGCGTTCCTCAACAAGGGCCTGACGATCAGGCTCACCGACGAGCGCGAGTCGGCGAAGGCCACCGCCGGGGCGGACGAGGCGGGCGCCGACGAGAAGGTCGAGGCGAAGACCGTCACGTACCACTACGAGGGCGGCATCGTCGACTTCGTGAAGTACCTCAACACCCGCAAGGGCGAGGTCGTCCACCCCACGATCATCGACCTGGAGGCCGAGGACAAGGACAAGAGCCTGTCCCTCGAGGTCGCGATGCAGTGGAACAGCGGCTACAGCGAGGGCGTGTACTCCTTCGCCAACATCATCCACACCCACGAGGGCGGTACCCACGAGGAGGGCTTCCGCGCCGCGCTGACGTCCCTGATCAACAAGTACGCGCGGGACAAGAAGCTGCTGCGCGAGAAGGACGACAACCTCACCGGCGACGACATCCGCGAGGGCCTGACCGCGATCATCTCGGTCAAGCTGAGCGAGCCGCAGTTCGAGGGCCAGACCAAGACCAAGCTGGGCAACACGGAGGCCAAGACCTTCGTGCAGAAGGCGGTCTACGAGCACCTCAACGACTGGCTGGACCGCAACCCCAACGAGGCCGCGGACATCGTCCGCAAGGGCATCCAGGCGGCCACCGCGCGCGTGGCGGCGCGCAAGGCGCGCGACCTGACCCGCCGCAAGGGGCTGCTGGAGACGGCGTCCCTGCCGGGCAAGCTGGCCGACTGCCAGTCCAACGACCCGGCCAAGTGCGAGATCTTCATCGTCGAGGGCGACTCCGCCGGCGGCTCGGCCAAGTCCGGCCGCAACCCGCAGTACCAGGCGATCCTCCCGATCCGCGGCAAGATCCTCAACGTCGAGAAGGCGCGCATCGACCGCATCCTGCAGAACCAGGAGATCCAGGCGATGATCTCCGCGTTCGGCACGGGCGTGCACGAGGACTTCGACATCGAGAAGCTCCGCTACCACAAGATCATCCTGATGGCGGACGCCGACGTCGACGGCCAGCACATCAACACCCTGCTGCTGACCTTCCTGTTCCGCTTCATGCGGCCGCTGGTCGAGGCCGGGCACGTGTACCTCTCCCGCCCGCCGCTCTACAAGATCAAGTGGGGCAAGGACGACTTCGAGTACGCGTACTCCGACCGCGAGCGCGACGCCCTGATCGAGATGGGCCGCCAGGCCGGCAAGCGCATCCGCGAGGACTCCGTCCAGCGCTTCAAGGGCCTCGGCGAGATGAACGCCGAGGAGCTGCGCATCACGACCATGGACCAGGAGCACCGCGTCCTCGGCCAGGTCACCCTCGACGACGCCGCCCAGGCCGACGACCTGTTCTCGGTCCTCATGGGCGAGGACGTCGAGGCCCGCCGCGCGTTCATCCAGCGCAACGCCAAGGACGTCCGCTTCCTCGACATCTGAGTCGGTCTCCGCTGACCGCACCAGGAAGGATCTTCACCAGCAATGACCGACGAGAACACCCCCGTGACGACGCCCGAGGGCGACGCCCTGGCGATGCGCGTCGAGCCCGTCGGGCTCGAGACGGAGATGCAGCGCTCCTACCTCGACTACGCGATGTCCGTCATCGTCTCGCGTGCGCTGCCGGACGTCCGCGACGGCCTCAAGCCCGTCCACCGCCGTGTGCTGTACGCCATGTACGACGGCGGCTACCGCCCCGAGCGCGGCTTCTACAAGTGCGCCCGCGTCGTCGGCGACGTCATGGGCAACTACCACCCGCACGGCGACAGCTCCATCTACGACGCGCTGGTGCGCCTCGCCCAGCCCTGGTCGATGCGGATGCCGCTGGTGGACTCCAACGGCAACTTCGGCTCCCCGGGCAACGACCCGGCGGCGGCCATGCGCTACACCGAGTGCAAGATGGCGCCGCTGTCGATGGAGATGGTCCGCGACATCGACGAGGAGACCGTCGACTTCACGGACAACTACGACGGCCGCTCCCAGGAGCCGACCGTCCTGCCGGCCCGCTTCCCGAACCTGCTGATCAACGGTTCGGCAGGCATCGCGGTCGGCATGGCGACCAACATCCCGCCGCACAACCTGCGCGAGGTCGCCGCCGGCGCCCGGTGGTACCTGGAGAACCCCGAGGCGTCCCACGAGGAGCTGCTCGACGCGCTCATCGAGCGCATCAAGGGCCCCGACTTCCCCACCGGCGCGCTCGTCGTCGGCCGCAAGGGCATCGAGGAGGCGTACCGCACCGGCCGCGGCTCCATCACCATGCGCGCGGTCGTCGAGGTCGAGGAGATCCAGAACCGCCAGTGCCTGGTGGTCACGGAGCTGCCGTACCAGGTCAACCCGGACAACCTGGCGCAGAAGATCGCCGACCTGGTGAAGGACGGCCGGATCGGCGGCATCGCGGACGTCCGCGACGAGACGTCCTCCCGCACGGGCCAGCGGCTCGTGATCGTCCTGAAGCGGGACGCGGTCGCCAAGGTCGTCCTGAACAACCTCTACAAGCACACCGATCTGCAGACGAACTTCGGCGCCAACATGCTGGCGCTGGTCGACGGCGTGCCGCGCACCCTCTCCCTGGACGCGTTCATCCGCCACTGGGTGAGCCACCAGATCGAGGTCATCGTCCGCCGGACCCGTTTTCGGCTGCGCAAGGCCGAGGAGCGCGCGCACATCCTGCGCGGTCTGCTGAAGGCCCTGGACGCCATCGACGAGGTCATCGCGCTGATCCGGCGCAGCGACACCGCCGAGATCGCGCGCGGCGGCCTGATGGACCTCCTCTCCATCGACGAGATCCAGGCCAACGCGATCCTGGAGATGCAGCTGCGCCGCCTGGCCGCCCTGGAGCGCCAGAAGATCGTCCAGGAGCACGACGATCTCCAGGCCAAGATCGACGAGTACAACGAGATCCTCGCCTCGCCGGTCCGCCAGCGCGGCATCGTCAGCGAGGAGCTGGCCGCGATCGTCGAGAAGTACGGCGACGACCGCAAGACGAAGCTGATCCCCTACGAGGGCGACATGTCCATCGAGGACCTGATCGCCGAGGAGGACATCGTCGTCACGGTCACGCGCGGCGGCTACATCAAGCGCACCAAGACCGACGACTACCGGGCCCAGAAGCGCGGTGGCAAGGGCGTGCGCGGCGCGAAGCTGAAAGAGGACGACATCGTCGACCACTTCTTCGTCTCCACCACGCACCACTGGCTGCTGTTCTTCACCAACAAGGGCCGCGTCTACCGCGCCAAGGCCTACGAGCTGCCCGAGGCCGGCCGGGACGCGCGCGGTCAGCACGTGGCGAACCTGCTCGCCTTCCAGCCGGACGAGGCGATCGCCGAGATCCTCGCCATCCGCGACTACGAGGCGGCGCCGTACCTGGTCCTGGCCACCAAGTCCGGCCTGGTGAAGAAGACGCCGCTGAAGGACTACGACTCCCCGCGCTCCGGCGGCGTGATCGCGATCAATCTGCGCGCCCGGGAGGACGGAACCGACGACGAACTGATCGGAGCCGAGCTCGTCTCGGCCAACGACGACCTTCTGCTGATCAGCAAGAAGGCGCAATCGATCAGGTTCACCGCCTCGGACGACACCCTGCGGCCCATGGGCCGCGCCACCTCGGGCGTCAAGGGCATGAGTTTCCGCGAGGGCGACGAACTGCTCTCGATGAATGTGGTGCGACCCGGTACGTTCGTGTTCACTGCCACCGACGGCGGATACGCGAAGCGGACCCCCGTCGACGAGTACCGCGTCCAGGGTCGCGGCGGCCTCGGCATCAAGGCCGCCAAGATTGTCGAGGACCGCGGATCGCTCGTGGGCGCGCTGGTGGTCGAGGAGACCGACGAAATCCTCGCCATCACACTCTCGGGCGGTGTGATTCGCACGCGAGTCAACGAGGTCAGGGAGACGGGCCGTGACACCATGGGCGTCCAACTGATCAATCTGGGCAAGCGCGACGCCGTCGTCGGCATCGCACGCAACGCCGAGGCGGGGCGCGAGGCGGAGGAGGTCGACGGTGACATCGTCGTCGACGAGGCCGCCGACGACGCCGCGGCCACCGGCACGGACGAGGGTGAGGCGCCCTCGGCCGAGTAGCACGAGGAGTGAGTCAGCGTGAGCGGAGCCACGGGCGCCGGATCGGCCGGTACCCCCAAGGGTACGAAAGCGGACGGCGGCGGCCGTGGCTCCGCCGCGCACGCGACGGAGACGGCCCCGTCTTCGTCCTCTTCCTCCTATGACACTCATGGATCCCAGGGGGGAACTGTGACGGACACCCGAGGCCCGCAGGCCCAGCAGTACGCGGCTGGAGCGGGCCCGGCCGCTCCGGGCGCCGACGCGCAGGGAGCCGCCCCGCAGGCGGTCTCACCGCTTCCGGGGGAGCGGCAGCCGCAGCAGCCCGCCGGGCCCTACCACCCGCCGCAGGCCTACCAGGCGGCCGCGCCGGGGAGCGCCGTGCGCCGGCCGCGCACGGGCGCCAGCACCACGCCCCGCGTCCGCAAGGCGCGGCTGCGCGTGGCGAAGGCCGACCCGTGGTCGGTGATGAAGATGAGCTTCCTGCTCTCCATCGCGCTGGGCATCTGCACGATCGTCGCGGCCGCCGTGCTGTGGATGGTCATGGACGCCATGGGCGTCTTCTCGACCGTCGGCGGCACGATCTCCGAGGCGACCGGCTCGAACGAGTCCAACGGCTTCGACCTGCAGTCGTTCCTGTCGCTGCCCAACGTCCTGCTCTTCACGTCGGTCATCGCGGCCGTCGACGTCGTCCTCGCCACGGCCCTGGCGACGCTGGGCGCGTTCATCTACAACCTCTCGGCCGGCTTCGTCGGCGGTGTGGAGCTGACGCTCGCCGAGGACGAGTGAGCGGGCCGGTCCCCGCCCGTTCATCCGGCGGGTGAGGGGACGCGGCGCCGGGAACAGGCGGTTTCGCCCCGTTCCCGACCACCGATTTTGGGACTGCCCACGTCGTGCGCTAATCTTCAGGGGTCAGCGCGCGGGACACACACCGCAGAGCGCGGCGGGGCTATAGCTCAGTTGGTTAGAGCGCATCCCTGATAAGGATGAGGCCACAGGTTCAAATCCTGTTAGCCCCACCAGCGAGAAGACCCCCGGACCGATGGTCCGGGGGTCTTCTGCCATCAAAGATCGACACCAACAGCGGCGATCGGCCGAGGAGCGGATCCTCCGGCAGCTCCGCGAGCATCGCGACGGCCTCCCGCCCGCTCCCTCCGGCCCGGGCCCGTAGCGGCGTGCGGGAAGTGCTCCCTCCCGGCGGCCCGGGCGGAGCCGGGCAGACGCGGCCCGCGACTTCCGGGCCGTCCCTACGGTGGCGCGCTCTCCCCGGGCGCCAAGGGCCATGCCCGCTCCACGGAGCGGGGCCGACGGCGGAGGGGACGGGAGCTCGGCGCAGTGGCGGGCCGAGGTGGAACGGGTCGCTCGTGCTGCGGTGCACGACGGGACACCGCGGTTCTCCGGACGGCGGGTCAGTCGCGGTGTGCGAGCCACCGGCAGACCGGATCGGCGAAGACTGCCTGATCAAGGCAGTGCGCCGGATCCTCCCTTGCTGGGAGGATCCCAGCGCCGCACTCCTCCGACATGACAGAGGTGGTTGACCTCATGGGATCGACTCGTGTGATCCTTGCCGTGGCCGCAGGCGCTCTCGCCCCGGCGCTGTTGCTCGCTACGCCGTCCATGGCCGCTTCCGCCGCCCCCGCGGCCGCCATCGCGACGACCGGCTCGCCCTACGACGAGATGAGCGCGGACGACCTGCGGGTGGCGATATCCCGCATCCTCGCCGACCCCGACAGCGGCAAGCGCGTGATCCGGGAGGCGAACGCGCTCCTCGACAGCGGCACCGTGGAGGAGATGCGCGCCTGGCTGGAGACGGGCTACCGCCTGGCCCAGGCCGAGGACGACCGGGTCGCGCTCACCCGGATCCTCGCCGACCCGGACAGCGGCAAGCGCGTCATCGCGGAAGTCAACCGGCTTCTCGACGAGAACGATCCCCAGCAGACGCGCGCCTGGCTGGAGACGGGCTACCGCCTGGCCCAGGCCGAGGACGACCGGGTCGCCATTTTCCGGATTCTCGCCGACCCCGACATCAGCGACGCCCTGCGTGCGGCGGCCGGTGCCGCTCTCGACGAGAACACCCCGGAAGCACTGCGCCACTTCCTGGAGGTCGGCCGGTACGAGGTCGGCTAGCCGGCCGATCGCGTCGCGGGCCCGGGCACCCCGGATCGGCTCCTTGCCCGCGAGCTCCCGGCGCGGCCCTGCCGGAAGGACCGGGAGCCGGGCGCTCCGTGGCGGGCGGCGGTCCGCTGCCCGGTGTGTCCGGGACAGCGGCAAGGCCCGGCGCTCCGCGGGGCGCCGGGCCTTGCTGGTCGATGTCGGGCGTGCTGTACGCAAGTTCGCCGTGACGACAGGGGGAAGGGTGCGGGCGGCGGCACGCGCGGTGCCGTGCCTCGCCGTCAGCGTTGCAGGGGGATGACGCCCGACGCGCGGGGCTCCATCGACGTCTCGGCGGATGCGGTGGGGGCGCAGAGGGCGACGGCCGGTGCGGCCCCGGACGCGTCCGACAGCGGGCGGTGGCGGCAGCTGGGGACCTTGCCGTGGGCCTCGGCGTGGATGCGCTGCTTCATCGTGGGGGGCAGGGCCCGGGCGTGGGGCCGGATCCAGGGGGACGGCGCCGGTGCCGTCGTATGCTTCGTGGTGCCGCTGTTCTCGTTGCTGTTGCTGTTGCGTTCCGTTCCGGTCCGCGGTACCGCCGCCGAGGCGGTCGTGGTGACGAGTCCGAGCGCCGTGCACAGCGCGAGGAAGGCGGTGACGATGGCGGTCCACATCTGCGTGACCTTGATCCGGGCCATGGCCCCTCACTTTCGGGTCGGGCGATTTGCGTACTTTCCTCATGATGTGTATGCGCGGCGCGAAGTGGCGGACCGACGTGCCCGACGCGTCGATGTTCCGATGAACACCACTCGGATGGGTGCAAGAGGGTCGAAAAAGAGAGAAAATGGGAGGAAGGCGGCCGGAAGCCACCTCGCGTGGAGGTGTGACCGCCCTTCGATCCCGGCGGTTCGTCCCGTTCCTAATGCGGCCCGACGGCGGTGAGTTGAGGGCCGACACAGGTCACCGATCGATATCGGTCGGTGTGTATAGTCGGGCGCCAGAGGTCCCCTACGTCAAGGAAAGACGAGGTCGCGCGGTGAAGAAGCTGCTCCTGGTCGCACTGGCCGCCATCGGCGGTCTCCTGGTGTACCGCCAGATCCAGGCGGATCGCGCCGAGCAGGACCTGTGGACGGAGGCGACTGACTCCGTGCCCACGGGTTCGTGAGTCCCATCGACATACGGCGCTGAGTCCCGCGGGGCTCAGCGGTCATCAGAGCATCACCCCGGCCGTCATCGCGGTCGGGGTTTTGTGTTGTCCGCCCTCCCGGCACGCCGGAAGGGGACGGAGCGCCGCATGTTTCGGCCGGTCGTACGGATCGGGCGGACGACGCGCGGGGCGGCGGGGCAGGATGGGCCCCGGCCCCGGCCCGGCGGCCGACGACGGGGGGCGTCGGGGCGAGGGGGCCAGGGGTGACGAGGAGTGGCGCGTGAGGGAGCGGTGTGGGGCGAGCCGGCGCGTACCAGGGCGCCGGAGGACCGGAACCGGGCGCCGGCCGGCCGTGACCGCGGCGCTCTCCACGGCGCTCGCGGTGCTGTGCGCCACGGCCGCCACGCCGGACCGGGGAGCCGCGGCCACCGGACCGCCGGACGGCTACGCCTTCGCCGCGGACGCCCGGCCGGTCGAGGGGGCGGACAGCGCCGCGGACGCCGTACGCCTGGCTCCCGGTGGGACGTACCGGAGCTCCCTGCCGGGGAACGGCACGGTCCACTACCGCCTGCCCCTCGACGGGACGTCGAACGCGTACGTCGCCGTCACCGCCGTCCCCCGTCCCGGCACCGCGGTCTCCGCCGCCGACGGCATCCGGGTGTCCGTGCGCGACGGCGACGGCGGCTCCTGTTCCCTCGACAGCGCGTCCGTCGGCGCCGCGCGCAGCCCGCGTCCCGTCACCGCCTGGGGCCTGCGGGAGCTCTCCTCCGGCAGGACGCGCTGCCGGGACGCCGGCACCTACCACGTCACCGTCGAGCGCACCGGTCCGCGCAGGACCGCGCCGGACGCCTGGGACCTGGAGCTCGCCGTGTTCCGCGAGCCGGCACCGGAGCGGCCCGGTGCGACGCTCGCGCCCGGGGCCTGGGACTCCGCCTCGCCCGCTCCGCCCGCGGGTGAGCCCCGAAACCGCCGGGGAGGCGCCGGTTTCGCCGGTGCGGCACCCCTCGGCCAGGGCGTCTGGCGCGACGGCATCCGCCCGGGGCAGACCCTCTTCTACGCGGTGCCGGTCGACTGGGGGCAGCAGCTGTACGCCACCGCGGAACTGGACGGTTCCGGCGGTGGACGGGGGTACGTGCCCGGCGCCGTGCGCCTGGCGCTGCACAATCCGGCGCGCGGACGGGTGGCGGACGCCGGCTCCGGATACGGCGGCGGCCGGACGTCCGTCGCCCTCGCCCCGGTGCCCCCGGTCGCGTACGCCAACCGCCACGCCGCCGCCGGGAAGGTCCGCGGGATGCGGTTCGCCGGCGCCTACTACCTCGTGGTGCACCTCGCGGCGGGGGTGGCCGACGACTTCGGCGCGGGCCCGTTCGGGCTGACCCTGCGCGTACGGGTGAGGGGCTCGGCACAGCCCGGCCCCGCCTACGCGGGGGAGTCGGTGCCGCGAGGGGTGTTCGAGGTGGCGCGAGGGGAGCGGGCGGCCGCGCCGGGGGACCGGGGCGCCGGAGGCGATCCCGTGATGACGGCGGTCGCGGTGGGCGGGATCGGCGCCGGGAGCCTGCTGCTGGCCGGACTCGGGGTGTGGACCGTGACGGCGCGGCGCCGGGCCGCGGCCGGACGGTCCCGGGAGGCCGGCTGACACCGGGCCGCCGCGAGGTGTTCAGATCCGGCTCAGCGCCCAGAAGCCCACCGCGTAGCAGACCAGCGCGAGGAGCAGCAGCGGGACGGCGACCTCGGCCGGGGGGCCGGTACGGCGGCGCCGCCGCACCGCGCGGTGCCGGGGGAGCGCCGGGTCCGGGGGCGCGGGCCGCGGGTCGGTCCGGGCGGTGTACGCGGCGGTAGGGGGGTCGGCGCGTGCGTGCGGTGCCGACGCCGGTGGCGGTGGCGGTGCGACCGGAGCGGGGTGGGGTGGCGCGGACCGGTGGGCGGCCTGCCGCCGGGGGTACGGGGGCGCCTGTGCCGGTGGGGGCGTTTGGGCATCCTCGGCCACGGGCCGGGGCGGGGAGGGCAGCCGGTGCCCGGGGGACCGCGGCGGCACCTCGCCGCTCACCGACCGGGAGGCCCGCGTCCCGGCCGTCACCGACACGCCCGGGGCCGGCTCGGTGGGGCCGTCGGGGCCGAACCCCGGTGGCAACGGTCCGACCTGGTCGAAGATCTCGATGAGTTCGTCGTCGGGCCCCGGCTCCGGCAGGAGTTCCGCCGCGGCGGCCAGCGCCTTGCGCGCGCCGGTGGCCGTGCGGAACCTCGACCGCGGATCCGGTTGCAGAAGCGTGGCGACGACCTGCCACAGCGGCTCGGGAATCCCCCGGGGCGCTCCCGGGGTCCCGCGCTCGGTGAAGTACCGCACGAGCTCCCCGGTGTCCGGGTGGGCGCCCTCCAGCAGGTAGAGGGCGACCAGACCGGCGGCGAACAGGTCCGCGGGGAAGTCCGGCTCCGCGCCCAGCACCTGCTCGGGCGCGAGGTAACCGGGCGTCCCCACCACCAGGTCGGCCTCGGTCAGCCGAGGCTCACCCAGCCGCATCGCGATGCCGAAGTCGGACAGCCGCAGCCACGGCCGGCCCGTTCCGGTCACTTCGAGCAGCACGTTGGCGGGCTTGACGTCGCGGTGCACGACGTCCTCCGCGTGTACCGCGGCCAGCCCCGCGAGGAGCTGGTCGAGCAGGACGCAGACGAAGGCCGGCGGCAGGGGGCCGTAGTCCCCCACCAGGTGGACCAGCGAACCGCCGGTGACCAGGTCCATGGTGAACAGGACCTTGTCGTCGTCGGCGGCCCAGCTGGTGGGAGCGAGCACATGGGGGTGGTCGATGCGCAGCGCCTGCTCGCGGACGAAGCGCAGCAACGCGTGGGCGTCGCTCTGCTGCAGTACCTTGGCGGCCACATAACGCCGGCGGCGGTGGTCCCAGGCGCGCCAGACGGCACCGGACGCACCCCGTCCGATCGGGTCGACCAGCTCGTACCGGCCGGCGAAGACCTCACCCATGGCTGCGCGTCGCTCCTCCCCCTCGGCTCCCCCTGTTGCCTCCCCCGCGACGGGCGGTACGACTCCCCCGGCGCCCCTTCGCCCGGTCCCCGGTGCGCCGCCGTGCGGTCTGCGGCGTCCCCTTCGCTCGGTCCGCGGCGTCCCCCCGCGCGGATTCCGGCGTCCCCCTCACGTGGTTCCCGGCGCCCCCCGGCGGCCGGGCCGGTGGGTCAGCTCTGGTGGGACTGGTAGTGCGCGACCGCGTCGGAGGTGCGGCCGGCGCCGTACACCCGGAGGAACTCCGCCAGCTCCGGGTGGGTCGGGGCGAGGGTGTCCGCCGCCTCGATGATGTCGCCCGCGGCGGCCACCGAACGCAGCAGCGACTGGATCTCGCGGACCACCCGCTTGACCGTCGGCGCGCCCGAACCGTTGGTCGTCTGAGCGGTGTTGCTGAGCACCGAGCCCCCCTGGGACCTCTTGATCTCCTCCATGCGCTCGGTTGCCTCGGCCGCGCTCACGCTGCCGTCCGCGACCTGCCCCGCCAGGTCCTGCAGCAGCTGCACCCGCTGGACCACCGCGGGATTGCCGATCTTCGCCCGCTGCCCGCTCATCAGCTGCGACAGCATCGGTGCCGACAGTCCCAGTACCCCCGCGAGACGAGCCTGGTTGAGCCCCAGGTCGTCGATCAGCCTGCGGAAGAGCGCCCCCAACGGCTCCCCGTACCAGCTCCGCTGCAGTTCCCGCGCTCTCGCGGTGGCTTCCTGCTGTGCGGCGTCCATTGCGTCTCCCCATCGCTTCCCCGAAACGGTGGTTCGCTCCAGCGAACCACGCGGAGCATCTTACGGAGCGTGGTCGCCCACCGGGACCCCCAATCCTTTTGCGGGATACGGGGGGAGACCCGGTACTCTGTTCTGCGGCGCCCGCCGGTTACGCGGTTCCCCCGGCCGGACGCTCCTTTCCGGGGCCTTAGCTCAGTTGGTAGAGCGCTGTCTTTGCATGGCAGATGTCAGGGGTTCGACTCCCCTAGGCTCCACTCAAAATGACCCCCCTGAGCTGCGAAAACGCAGTCAGGGGGGTCTTTTTTCCACGGGAGCCGACAGGGGCGCCCGCCGCGGGCGGGGAACCGGACGCCGATCCTCACGCGAGACGGCCCGAACGCCGAGGGGTGGAGGACACCGCTGTCCTCCACCCCTCGGCGAAGTCGGACGGACGGCCTCAGGCCCGCTCGTCACGGTCGGCGGACTCCTCCTCGGTCTCCTTCGCCTGGACCTGCGGGTCCAGCACGGGCTCTCCCGTGCCGTCGACCGAGGTCAGGCCGCCCGTCTCGGGGACCTCCGTGGCCGCCGGCGGCTCCACCAGCCAGTCCGGGTTGGCCTGCTTGTCCCACCACTTCCAGACGGCGAGGGCGCCACCCGCGACGATGCCCACCATTGCCAGGGCCTTGACGACGCGACCGGTCCTCGCCCGCCGTTCCCGCTTGCGGACGAGCTTTTGGATCTCCTGGGCCGAGACCTGTCCCCGCAGTGCGGCCAGCGCGGCGGCGCTGCGCGCCGTCGCCTCGTCCCGGACGGGGGCGGCCGCGGCCACCGCCTGCTCGATCACCGGCCGGGAGTGGACGGCCGCCTGCCGGGCGGCCTTGCGCGCACGGGCGGCGGCCTCGTGGGCGGCCTGGTCGACCTTCGGCGGAACATGGGCGAGGGCCTGCGCACGGGCCGCCTCCAGCCGCGGCGCGACGTACGCGCCGTACTGGAGCAGGGCCTGCTCGGTGGCCTGCGACACCTTGGGCGCCAGCCGTACGCGCGCCTCGTGTGCGTAGTGGGCGGCCCTTTCCTTGGCCGTGTCGGCGTAGGGCGCCACCACGTCCGCGGCGTGCAGCACGCTGTCCTTCGCCGAACCGGTCGCGGCGCGCACGCTGTCGATGCGGGTCACGGGTTCCTCCTCCTCGGTGGCGTACGGTAATTCGACTTTCCACCCTTTTACGGATCATGCCTGCCGCCGTGGCGCCGGGCATGCGTGGACGGGCATCCGGGTCACCTGTCCGGACCCCGGGTCAACCCGGGTGGCCCCGGACCGTCTGCGGCGGTCGGAAGCGGATCGACTGCCAAATCGACTGCAAAGACGGATGAACAAGGAGCAACGGGTGCTTGTCGCCGACCATGCCACGGATCGCCGCGCCGCGCCCCCGACCCGCGACTTCCCGTCCGGATTTCCGTTGCGCGCGCCCGCCGGACGACGCGTGGCCGCCTGCCGGACGACGTGATGCGCGGGGCGTGCGAGGATCAGGGGGTCACAGGAAGACAACGGAAGGCAGATCGTGGCTGAGCAGCTTTACGCCACCTTGAAGACCAACCACGGCGACATCGACGTCCGGCTCCTGCCGAACCACGCCCCCAAGACGGTCAAGAACTTCGTCGAGCTCGCCAAGGGCGAGCGCGAGTGGACCCACCCGGCAACCGGCAAGAAGTCCACGGACAGGCTCTACGACGGCACGGTCTTCCACCGGGTGATCAGCGGTTTCATGATCCAGGGCGGTGACCCGCTGGGCAACGGAACCGGTGGTCCCGGCTACAAGTTCGAGGACGAGTTCCACCCGGACCTGTCCTTCGACAAGCCGTACCTGCTGGCGATGGCCAACGCCGGCCCGGGCACCAACGGCTCGCAGTTCTTCATCACCGTCGCCCCGACGACGTGGCTGAACCGCAAGCACACCATCTTCGGCGAGGTCGTCGGCGAGGCCAGCCAGAGGGTCGTGGACTCCATCGCCACCACGCAGACCAACCCGCGCACCGACCGCCCGCTCAAGGACGTCGTCATCGAGTCGGTCGTCATCGAGACGCGCGAGGGCTGAGTCCGAGCCCTAGCGCAGGGAACCAAACGCCCCGCTCGTCCGTATGGATGAGCGGGGCGGTGCATTGCCCGCAGACACCGAGGGGATCTCATGGATCAGGCGCCCGGCAGCCCGAGCGGCCCGGAGGACACCGGTTCGAGGGACGCCCGGTCCCTGCCCACCTGCTACCGCCACCCGGACCGCGAGACCGGCGTCCGCTGCACCCGCTGCGAGCGGCCGATCTGTCCCGAGTGCATGGTCGACGCCTCCGTCGGCTTCCAGTGCCCCGGCTGCGTCCGCGCGGGCTCCGGCACCGGGCACGCCCCGGACGCCTCCCGGCCCCGCACCCTGGCCGGCGGAACCGTCGCCGCCGATCCCCGCCTGGTCACCAAGGTGCTCATCGGCGTCAACCTCGCCCTCTTCCTGGTCCAGCTCTCCGCCGGCGACCGCTTCACCGATCGCTTCACCCTCCTCGGACAGGCGTACGTCCCCGGGCTGGACTCCGTGGAGGGCGTCGCCGAGGGCCAGTGGTACCGGCTGCTGACCTCGATGTTCCTGCACGGTGGCTACTTCCACGTGCTGTTCAACATGCTCAGCCTGTGGTGGATCGGCGGCCCGCTCGAAGCGGCCCTCGGCCGTGCCCGCTACCTCGCGCTGTACTTCCTCTCCGGACTGGCCGGAAGCGCGCTGACGTACCTCATCGCCGCGCCCAACCAGCCCTCGCTCGGCGCCTCGGGCGCGATCTTCGGCCTGTTCGGCGCGACCGCCGTCCTCATGCGCCGGCTCAACCAGGACATGCGCCCGGTCGTCGCCCTGCTGGTGATCAACCTGATCGTCACCTTCGGCTGGAGCAACATCGCCTGGCAGGCGCACATCGGCGGCCTCGTCGCCGGCGTCCTGATCGGTTACGGCATGGTGCACGCCCCGCGCGAGCGGAGGACGCTCGTCCAGTACGGGACCTGTGCGCTGGTCCTCGCCGTCATCGTCGTGATGTCCCTGTTGAGGACGGGCCAGCTCACCTGAGCGCCCGTTGTCCACAGGGTGTGGCCACTCTTGTGCATACGGTGTGGGAACACATGTGCCCCCTGTCGCTCACCCGCGTTTCCGCAGGTCAGGAAGGGGGCGAATGTGTTTTCGATTTACAGGTGTTCCTTTGCGCCGGTGCGGGTCACCCGCTCGGTTATCCACAGATCATCATTTCTTTTCCCCATGTGGAAAACCTGTGGATAACTCGGCGGGCGGCTCCGTGCGGAGCCGCGTTCAGCGCGGGGCGGCCGCTACTTCCACTGCGTGGAGACGCCGAATCCGGCGGCGATGAACCCGAAACCGACCACGATGTTCCAGTTGTCCAGCTTGTCGATCGGGAGCGAGCCGTCGGTGACGTAGAAGACGACGATCCAGGCGAGCCCGATGACGAACAGGGCCAGCATGACGGGCGCGACCCAGGCGCGGCTGTCCATCTTGAGGGCGGTCGCCTGCTTCGCCGGCGGCGGCGTGTAGTCGGCCTTCTTGCGGATACGTGACTTCGGCACGAGGGTCTCTCCTGTCGATGCGCTGCGTGGCCGCGCAGGTAACTGGGTCGGGCTCGGGGCAACGTACAAGCGGTGCGAGGGGACGGAGGAGCGCTCCCCCGGGCGTCCGTTAGCGTAGTGCTTCCGTGGCGCCGAAGGAGATAAGGGTACGTTGAGCAATTCTGCCGACTCCCCCACAGCGGGATCCAGCCCTGTCCGCAGGCGCCGATTCCGGCCGGTGCGGGTGCTCACGGCGGGTGTCTTCGCCCTCGCGGGACTCCTTTTCTTCACCAGTTTCAATACTGCCAAAGGCACCAATATCCGCACGGACAGCTCTTTGTTGAAGCTGTCCGATCTCATCCAGGAGCGCAGCCGCAACAACGCCGGACTCGACGAACTCAACGCGGCACTGCGCCACGAGATCGAATCCCTCGCCGAACGCGACGACGGCAGCACGAAAGCCGAGGACGACAAGCTCGCGGAGCTGGAGAAGAAGGCGGGCACGCGGAAACTGACGGGTGAGGCGATCACCGTCACCCTCGACGACGCCCCGCCGAACGCCACCGCCAAGCTGCCCGGCTATCCCGAGCCGCAGCCCGACTACCTGGTGATCCACCAGCAGGACCTCCAGGCCGTGGTGAACGCCCTGTGGCAGGGCGGCGCCCGGGGCATCAAGGTCATGGACCAGCGGCTGATCTCCACCAGCGCCGTGCGGTGCGTGGGCAACACGCTGATCCTCCAGGGCCGCGTCTACTCACCGCCGTACAAGATCACGGCGGTCGGCGATCCGGAGCGGCTGAAGCGGGCCCTCGCCGAGGCCCCGGCGATCCAGAACTACATGGTGTACGTCAACGTGTACGGCCTCGGCTGGAAGGTCGAGGACGAGGGGACGGTGACCCTGCCCGGCTACTCCGGCGCGGTCGACCTGCGCCACGCCCGGCCCGTGTCGTGACCCGGCGCCCGGATCCGGGCCGGCCCGCGAAGGCCGGGAATCGGAGGCCCGGCGCCGTTAGTCTGGTCCCGTGCGGCGTGAGTCTGGTGCCGTGGTGCGACGGAAGGGACGGCATGTACGGCTGGATCTGGCGGCATCTGCCGGGGAACGCGTGGGTGAAGGCGCTGCTCTCGATCGTGCTGGTGCTGGCCGTGGTCTACGGGCTGTTCCAGTACGTCTTCCCGTGGGCCGAACCCCTGCTGCCCTTCAACGATGTGACGGTGGACGACCAGTGAGCGCACGGATTCTCGTCGTCGACAACTACGACAGCTTCGTCTTCAACCTGGTGCAGTACCTGTACCAGCTGGGCGCCGAGTGCGAGGTGCTGCGCAACGACGAGGTGTCGACCGCGCACGCCCAGGACGGCTTCGACGGGGTGCTGCTGTCGCCGGGCCCGGGGGCACCCGAGCAGGCCGGCGTGTGCGTCGACATGGTGCGGCACTGCGCGGCGACCGGGGTGCCCGTCTTCGGCGTCTGCCTCGGCATGCAGTCGATGCAGGTGGCGTACGGCGGTGTGGTGGACCGGGCGCCGCAGTTGCTGCACGGCAAGACCTCGCCGGTGGAGCACGAGGGCAAGGGCGTCTTCACCGGGCTGCCCTCGCCCTTCACCGCGACGCGCTACCACTCCCTGGCCGCCGAGCCCGCGACCGTGCCGGACGAACTGGAGGTCACGGCCCGCACCCGGGACGGCATCGTCATGGGCCTGCGCCACCGCGAACTGCCCGTCGAGGGCGTGCAGTTCCACCCGGAGTCGGTACTGACCGAGCACGGTCACCGGATGCTGGCCAACTGGCTGGCGGAGTGCGGCGACGAGGGCGCGGTGGCGAGGTCGGCGGGGCTCGCCCCGGTGGTGGGCAGGGCCACGGCGTGACCGCGCTGCGCCCCGAGCGCGAGTCCGGCGCGGACGGCCGCGGCGGCGCCGGCGACCAGGGCACCTCGCACGCGCGGCAGCCGTACGAGGGCCCGGGCGCGTTCGGGGAGGGCCGGCCCGGCGGGAGGGCGCACGCCCCGGCCGAGGGGGCGTACCGCGGCCGGCCGGGGGAGCGGGCGTACCGGGCGGCCGGTGAGCCGTACGCCACGGCCCGGGAGCCGCTCCCGCGCTCGACGTACCAGCCCCCCGCGGACGACGAGACGGTCGCCCTGCGGGTGTCCGCCCCCTCCGGCGGGGCCGTACGCCCGGCGTCCGGCGCCGCTCCGTCCCCGGACCCCGCCGCCCCGCCCCCCGCGGGACGCGCGGCCCGCCGGAAGGCCGCCAGGGGGCGCCACGGGCGCCGTGGGGGCGCGGCCCGCCCCCGGGCCCCGGAGGAGCCGGAGGTCCCGCACGGGACCGGGGCGCCCCTGTCGCGCGTCGAGGCCCGCCGCCGGGCCCGGGCGCGCAAGCCGAGCGCGGGGGTGGTCGCGAGCCGGGTGATCGGTGAGCTGTTCATCACGACCGGCGTGCTGATGCTGCTGTTCGTCACCTACCAGCTGTGGTGGACGAACGTCCGCGCGCACGCGCAGGCGGACAAGGCGGCCAGCAGCCTCCAGGACGACTGGGCCGACGGCAGGCGCAACCCGGGCGCCTTCGAACCGGGGCAGGGCTTCGCCCTCCTGCACATCCCGAAGCTGGACGTGGTGGTGCCGATCGCCGAGGGCGTCAGCAGCAAGGGCGTACTGGACCGGGGCATGGTCGGCCACTACGGCTCGGGCCCGCTGAAGACGGCGATGCCGGACGACAGGACCGGCAACTTCGGGCTCGCGGGCCACCGCAACACGCACGGTGAACCGTTCCGTTACATCAACCGCCTGTCACCCGGCGACGCGATCGTCGTCGAGACGCAGGACAAGTACTTCGTCTACAAGATGGCCTCCATGCTGCCGGTGACGTCGCCGTCCAACGTCAGCGTCCTCGATCCCGTCCCCAGGGGGTCGGGGTTCACCCGGCCCGGCCGCTACATCACGCTCACCACCTGCACACCGGAGTTCACCAGCAAGTACCGGTTGATCGTCTGGGGCAAGATGGTCGAGGAACGGCCGCGCAGCAAGGGCAAGCCGGATGCGCTCGTCAGTTAAGGGCAGATGACCAGTGGCAGCGACCACCGAATCGGATCACGAAGAGCACACCGACGCGCCCGGCACCGCGCCGCCCGCGCGTCGCCGCCGCGGACGGGGGCGGATCGCCCTGGTGGTCAGCGTCTTCGGCGAACTCCTCATCACCGCGGGCCTGGTGCTGGGCCTGTTCGTCGCCTACTCGCTGTGGTGGACGAACGTGGTCGCGGACCACGCCGCGGACCGGCAGGCCGACAAGGTCCGCGACACCTGGATGCAGGACAGGGACACCGGCCCCGGCGCCCTGGACACCAAGGCCGGCATCGGGTTCCTGCACGTGCCCTCGATGTCGCAGGACGAGATCCTCGTCGAGAAGGGCACGTCGATGAAGGTCCTCAACGACGGCGTGGCCGGTTACTACACCGACCCCGTGAAGGCGACCCTGCCGATGACGGGTGAGAAGGGCAACTTCTCGCTGGCCGCCCACCGCGACGGGCACGGGGCCAAGTTCCACGGCATCGACAAGATCGAGAAGGGTGACCCGATCGTCTTCGAGACCAAGGACGAGTGGTACGTCTACAAGGTCTACGCCACCCTGCCCGAGACCTCGAAGTACAACGTCGACGTCCTCGCCCGGATCCCCGAGGAGTCCGGGAAGAAGAAGGCCGGCCACTACATCACGCTGACGACCTGCACGCCGGTCTACACGAGCCGGTACCGGTACATCGTCTGGGGCGAGCTGGAGCGGGTGGAGAAGGTGGACGCCGAGCGGACGCCCCCGAGGGAACTGCGGTGAGGTGACGGCGCCCGCCTCCCGGGCGCCCCCGCGACGGAGCCCCGGTCCCTTCGCCGAAGGACCGGGGCTCCTGCCGTCGGGGCGGTGTCAGTCGTCGCCGCGCAGGCCGCCGATGAAGCCGCCCTTGCCGTTGCCGTTGCCGTTGTTGCCGTCCCCGCCGCTCTGGCCGGCGGAGCCCAGGGCGACCAGGTTCACCGCGGCGCCCTTGTCGACCGTGGAGCCCGGGGCCGGGTCCGAGCTGACGACCAGGGCGTTCTCGTCCTGGGAGCCGGTGACGTTGCCGGCCTGCAGGCCCGCGTCCTGGAGGGCCTTGCGGGCGTCCTTGAGGGACATGCCCACCAGGTTGCCCGGCACCTGGACCTGCTCGACCTCCTTGGCCTTGCCGAGGACGATCTGCACCGACGAGCCCTTGTCGACCTGCTGGCCGGCCTGCGGCGTGGTGGAGATGACCTTGCCGACCTGGTTGGGGTCGTCGGTCTCCTGCTCGGAGCAGGTGCCGACCAGGCCGCTGGCCGTCATCTGCGCCTGCGCGGCCTCACAGCTCGACTGGCCGATGACGTCCGGCACCGTGGACTTCGCCACGGCCTTGGCGACGACGAGGGTGATCGTCGACCCCTTCTCCACCTCCTTGCCCTTCACCGGGTCCTGGTCCAGGACGGTGCCCGGGGTGTCCGAGGTCTCGCGCTCCTCCGTCTCGACCTTGAGCTGGTAGTCGTCGCCCTCCAGCTTCGACCGGGCCTCCTCCAGGCTCAGGCCGATCACGCTCGGCACCGTCACCTTCGGCGCGCCCGTCGACACCACCAGGTCGACCTCGGTCTGCTTGTCGACCTCGGTGCCCTGCGCCGGGGTCTGTTCGCAGACCTTGCCCTGCGGTTGCTCCTCGCAGGGCTTGCGCGTGACCGTTCCCAGCTTCAGGTCGACGTTGGAGAGCCGCTTCGTGGCGTCCTCCTGCGTCTGGCCGACGAGGTCCGGCACGGCGACCCGGTCGTCCGTGCCGCTGCCGCCGACCGCGTACTTGCCGATCAGGATGGCGCCGACGAGGACGAGGACGCCCGCCAGGACCAGCAGGACCGTGGAGGTGGACGACTTCTTCTGGCGGCGCCGGCCGGGGCGGTCGTCGTAGCCGTACCCGCCGTCGTCCGGGTTCATCGGGGGCAGGACCGTGGTGGAGTGTCCGTGCCCGCCGTCGGAGCGCAGGGCCGTCGTCCGCTGGTCGTCGGGGTAGCCGCCGTAGCCCGCCGCGGCCATGGCGCCCATCGCGGCCGTGGCGGCGACCGGCTGGCCGTCGAGGCAGGCCTCGATGTCGGCGCGCATCTCGTCGGCCGACTGGTAGCGGTAGTCGGGGTCCTTGACCAGGGCCTTCAGCACGATCGCGTCCATCTCGGGCGTGATCTCGGGGTCGAAGACGCTCGGCGCCTGCGGCTCCTCCCGTACGTGCTGGTAGGCGACCGCGACCGGGGAGTCACCGACGAACGGGGGCCGGACGGTCAGCAGCTCGTAGAGCAGGCAGCCGGTGGAGTACAGGTCGGACCGGGCGTCGACCTGCTCTCCCTTGGCCTGCTCCGGGGAGAGGTACTGGGCGGTGCCGATCACCGCGGCCGTCTGGGTCATCGTCATGCCGGCGTCGCCCATGGCGCGGGCGATGCCGAAGTCCATCACCTTGACCTGGCCGCCCCGCGTCAGCATGACGTTGGCCGGTTTGATGTCGCGGTGGACGATGCCGTTGCGGTGGGCGTACTCCAGGCCCTGGAGGATGCCGACGGTCATCTCCATGGCCCGCTCCGGCAGCAGCTTGCGGCCGCTGTGCAGCAGTTCGCGCAGGGTGGAGCCGTCGACGTACTCCATGACGATGTACGGGATGGAGACCCCGTCGATGTAGTCCTCGCCCGTGTCGTAGACCGCGACGATCGCGGGGTGGTTGAGCGAGGCGGCAGACTGGGCCTCCCGGCGGAACCGGGCCTGGAAGGTGGGGTCGCGCGCGAGGTCCGCGCGCAGCGTCTTCACCGCCACGGTGCGGCCGAGGCGGGTGTCATGCCCGAGGTAGACCTCCGCCATGCCACCGCGGCCGAGCACCTGGCCCAGCTCGTACCGGCCGCCGAGGCGACGCGGCTCTTCCATGGTTACCTACCAGCCCTCTCCGTCGGTCCCGACCGGCACGCGTGTGCGGCCGGAGACTGCCGTCCGGGCCTACCGTACCCGGCTCGCTTTGTGTGACCTGGCCAAAGTCGGTTACCTGATACAGGACCGGTATCGCAACGTGCGCCGATGTGAAGCGGACGTGAGCGGAGTCACGCGCGCCCGGGCCGCTTTCCGCCCGGACCCGCGTGGCGTCCCGCTCACGCGTCGTGCCGTGGCCGCCGCAGCGGCCTCACTTCCTGCCGTTGACGACGGCCTCCATCACGCTCTTCGCGATCGGCGCGGCGAGGCCGCCGCCGGAGATGTCGCCGCGGTTGGCGTTCTCGTCCTCGATGACCACGGCGACGGCGACCGGGGAACTGCCGTCGGCCTGCTTGGCGTACGAGATGAACCAGGCGTAGGGGTTCTCGCTGTTGTCGACGCCGTGCTGGGCGGTGCCGGTCTTGCCGCCGACGGTGACGTTCGGGATCTGCGCGTTCTTGCCGGTGCCGTCCTCGACGACGGTCTCCATCATCGACTGCAGGATCTGCGCGTTCTCCGGGGAGAGCGGCTTGCTGTACTCCTCGGGTTCCGTCTTCTCGATGGTGTCGAGGTTCGGGGCCTGGAGCTCGTCGACCATGTACGGCTTCATCAGCGTGCCGTTGTTGGCGACGGCCGAGGCGACCATGGCCATCTGCAGCGGCGTGGCGGCCGTGTTGAACTGGCCGATCGAGGAGAGCGCGGTCTGCGACGCGTTCATGTCGTCGGAGAAGACCGACGCGGTGGCGCGCACCGGCGTGAACTGCTCCTCGGTGAAGCCGAACTTCTTGGCCGTCTCCAGCATCTTCTCCTTGCCGAGGTCGGCGCCGATCTTGCCGAAGACGGTGTTGCAGGAGTACTGGAGGGCGACCCGCAAGGTGGCGTCCTTGCAGGGGATGTTGCCCTCGTTCTTCAGCGGGGTCGTGGTGCCCGGCATGATCCACGGAAGCGGGGTGTCGGTCTTCTCGTCCGCGCTTCCGTACTTCCCGTGCTCCAGGGCCGCCGCCGCGGTGACCACCTTGAAGGTGGAGCCGGGTGGGTAGATCTCGCGCAGCGCCCGGTTCAGCATCGGATCGTCCGGGTTGTTCTCCTTCTGAAGCTTCTTCCACGCCTCGCCGTCCGAGGCGCCGTCGCCCGCGATCGTCGACGGGTCGTACGACGGGAAGGAGGCCAGCGCCAGGATCTTGCCGGTGGACGGCTCCAGGGCGACCACGGCGCCCTTGCCCCCCTGCGCCTTCAGGCCGTCGTAGGCGGCCTTCTGCGCGGCGGCGTTGAGGGTGGTGACGACGTTGCCGCCCTCCTTCGGCTTGCCCGTGAGCATGTCGAGGGTGTTGCGGAAGAAGAGCCGGTCGTCGTTGCCGGTGAGGATGGCGTCGTCGATGGCCTCCAGCTGGGTGGCGCCGTAGACCTGCGAGACGTACCCGGTCACCGGCGCCCACATCGCGCCGTCCTTGTAGGTGCGCTTGTACTTGAAGTCGCCCTCGGTCGTCGCGTGCCCGGTGATCGCCTTGCCGTCGACGATGATGTCACCGCGCGGGGTGGCGTAGCGGGCGATGGCGACGCGGCGGTTGTTCTCGTCGGTCCTCAGCTCGTCGGCCTTGACGTACTGGAGCCAGTTGTCCCGGATGAGCAGGGTGAGGACCAGGAGGCCGCAGAAGATCGCGATGCGGCGCAGGGGTTTGTTCACGGTCGGACCACCTGGGTCATCTCGGCGTCGGGGTTGGTGGCGGGGGCGGGGGCGGGGCGGCGGGCGGTGTCGCTGATGCGCAGCAGGACGCCGATCAGGGCCCAGTTGGCCAGGACGGACGAACCGCCGTACGCCAGGAACGGCATCGTCATACCGGTCAGCGGGATGAGGCCCATCACACCGCCGGCCACCACGAAGACCTGGAGCGCGAAGGCGCCGGACAGGCCGATGGCGAGCAGCTTGCCGAAGGGGTCGCGGGCGGCGAGGGCGGTGCGCACGCCGCGCTCCACGATCAGGCCGTAGATCAGCAGGATCGCCATGATGCCCGCCAGGCCGAGTTCCTCGCCGAACGTGGCGAGGATGAAGTCGGAGTTGGCGGCGAACCGGATCAGGTCGGAGTGGCCCTGCCCCCAGCCCGTGCCGAGGGTGCCGCCGGAGCCGAACGCCCACAGGGCCTGCATCGCCTGCTCGGAGTGGAGGACGCCGTCTTTGACGCCGGCGCGGCTGAGCTCATACTCGCGCATCGGGTCGAGCCAGGCCTGGACACGGGTCTGGATGTGGGGTTCGAAGCTCGCCACGCCGACGGCGCCCGCCGCGGACATCAGCAGACCGAAGACGATCCAGCTGGTCCGCTCGGTGGCGACGTACAGCATGATCACGAACATGCCGAAGAACAGCAGCGAGGTGCCGAGGTCGGTCTCGAAGACCAGGATGAGGATCGAGATCGCCCAGACGACCAGGATCGGACCGAGGTCGCGGCCGCGCGGCAGATACAGGCCCATGAAGCGGCGGCTGGCGAGGGCCAGCGCGTCCCGCTTCACCATCAGGTAGCCGGCGAAGAAGACAGCGAGGACGATCTTCGCGAACTCGCCGGGCTGGAGGGTGCCCAGGCCGGGGATCTTGATCCAGATCTTCGCACCGAAGACGTCCGTGCCCAGGCCCGGCACCAGCGGCAGGATCAGCAGCACCAAGGCGACGAACATCGAGATGTAGGTGTAGCGCTGGAGGACACGGTGGTCCTTCAGGAAGATCAGCACCACGATGAACAGGGCGATGCCCAGCGCGGTGTACAGCAGCTGCCGGGGCGCGGCCGTGACGAAGGTGGGCAGTGACTGCAGCAGTTCGGACTGGTCCAGCCGCCAGATGGCGACCAGCCCGAGCCCGTTCAGCAGCGTGGCCAGCGGCAGCAGCAGCGGGTCCGCGTACGGGGCGAACTTCCGTACGACGAGATGGGCGACGCCGGCCAGCAGACCGAGGCCCAGGCCGTAGCTCAGGAGCCCGGACGGCACCGAGCCTTCCATGGCCAGACCCACGTTGGCGTAGGCGAAGACCGGGATGACGACGGAGAACACCAGCAGCGCGAGCTCGGTGTTGCGGCGGCTGGGCGCGCCGACCGCGCCGATCGTGGACGTGTGGTGCGTCGGCGAGTGCGATGCGTTCGTACTGCTCATCGTGTAACGGGGCCTCTCACGGCTTGCCTACTGCTTACCGCACATCGAGACGACCTTCTGCTCTTCCTCCGAGAGGGTGGGGCCGGGGCTGGGAGTGGGTGCGGTCGTGGACGAGGACGGGGACGACGGGGTCGAGGTGGGCGCCGACGGGTTCGGGGCCGGCGTGGCCTTGGACGGGAAGGAGATACGGGAGGCGCCCGTGGTGCCCCCGGCCTCGCCCTCGCCCGTCTTCGCGCTGTTCTCGCTCTGCGCGGCACGCCGCTCGGCCTGCTTCCTGCAGGCGGAGGCCTGTACCGACAGCTCTTCGATCTTCGCCTGGGCGTTCTTCAGGCCGCCCTCGGCGATGGTCGCCGCGATCCGCTTCTGCTGGTACGGCGGCAGGTACTTGAGTTCGATCTCGGGGTAGTCCTTCTCCACCTCCGACAGCGACACCCAGGCCAGGTCCTGGCTGATGCCCCGGTACAGCGCGACGTGCCCGTCGTTGGCGCCGACGTAGTACTGGGTCTGCGTCCAGCGCCAGCCGCCGTACAGCCCGCCGCCGACCACGGCGAGGGCGAGCACGGTGTAGAAGCCGTTCCTCAGCCACTTGCGGCCCTTGTTCGGCTTGGTGAAGTCGGCCTCGCCGTAGTCGCCGAAACCGCCCGCCGGGACGAAGCCCGTGGTGTCGCCGCTGCCGGGCGGCCCGAACTCGCCGCCCCGGCCACCCCGGCCGCGCCCGTGGCGGCCGAGGCCGGCGGCGCGGCCGGCCGGGGTCTGCATGATGCCGTTGTCGCCGGTCTGGCTCTGGTTCTCGGCGACGGCGCCGACCACGACCGGGGCGTCGGACAGCTGCCCGGTCAGGGTGTCACCGGTGTCCAGGTCGAGGACGTCGGCGACGATGACGGTGATGTTGTCGGGCCCGCCGCCGCGCAGCGCGAGCTGGATCAGCTCCTGCACGGTCTCCTGGGGGCCCTGGTAGCTGGCGAGGGTGTCCTCCAGCGTCTGGTGGGAGACGACCCCGGACAGCCCGTCGGAGCAGATCAGGTACCGGTCGCCGGCGCGGACCTCGCGGATCGACAGGTCGGGCTCGACGTGGTCGCCGCTGCCCAGCGCCCGCATCAGCAGCGACCGCTGCGGATGCGTGTTCGCCTCCTCCTCGGTGATGCGTCCCTCGTCGACGAGGCGCTGCACCCAGGTGTGGTCCTGCGTGATCTGCGTCAGCACGCCGTCGCGCAGCAGGTACGCGCGCGAGTCGCCGACGTGGACGAGCCCGAGCCGTTGCCCGGTCCACAGCAGCGCGGTCAGCGTGGTCCCCATCCCCTCGAGGCTGGGGTCGTCCTCCACCATCTGGCGCAGCTGGTCGTTGGCCCGCTGGACGGCGGTGCCGAGGGAGGTGAGGATGTCGGAACCGGGCACGTCGTCGTCGAGGGGGACGATGGTGGAGATCACCTCGGAGGAGGCGACCTCGCCGGCCGCCTGGCCGCCCATGCCGTCGGCGATGGCGAGCAGCCGGGGACCGGCGTAACCGGAGTCCTCGTTGCCCTCCCGGATCATGCCCTTGTGGGATCCGGCGGCGAAGCGCAGTGACAGACTCATGCGCACCTCGCCCGTCGGCTCCGCATGCAGCCGGTCGTGTCGGGCCACACTGCCCACCCTCCGGTCGGGAGCGCGCCGGGGTCCTCGCGGGGGACCGCCGCTGCGTGCTCGCTCCGCTCGCGCTCATTCATGACGTGGCACTACTTCCGCAGTTCGATGACGGTCTTGCCGATGCGGATCGGCGCGCCCAGCGGAATCGGTGTGGGGGTCGTCAGCCGGGTCCGGTCCAGGTAGGTGCCGTTGGTGGAGCCCAGGTCCTCGACGATCCACTGGCCGTCGCGGTCGGGGTAGATCCTGGCATGGCGGCTGGAGGCGTAGTCGTCGTCCAGCACGATCGTGGAGTCGTGCGCCCGGCCCAGGGTGACGGTCTGGCCCTGCAGGGCGACGGTGGTGCCGGTGAGCGTGCCCTCGGTCACCACCAGCTTGGTGGGGGTGTTGCGCCGCGCCCGGCCTCCGCCCGCCTGCTGGCGCTGCGGGGGCGGCGCTTGGCGCGCGGCCTGCTGCGCGCGGCCCGCGTCCCGTCGCGACCCGCGCTGAGTGACGCGCGTGCCGAACAGATCGCTGCGGATGACCTGCACGGCCACGATCACGAACAGCCACAGTACGGCCAGGAAACCCAGCCGCATGACCGTGAGGGTCAGCTCTGACATTGCCCCCGGATCACCCTTCGGCTTGCCTATAGATAACGGTGGTACTGCCCACGACGATCCGCGAGCCGTCGCGGAGCGTAGCGTGAGTGGTGTGCTGCCCGTCCACCACGATGCCGTTGGTGGATCCGAGATCCTGGATCGTCGAGGGCGTTCCGGTCCGGATCTCGCAGTGCCGGCGGCTCACGCCGGGGTCGTCGATCCGCACGTCGGCGTCGGTGCTGCGGCCCAGCACCATCGTCGGGCGGGAGATCTGATGGCGGGCGCCGTTGATCTCGATCCAGTGACGGGTGCGTCCGCCGGGCGCGACGGCGGGCGGGTAGCCGTAGCCGCCGGGCTGCCCCGCCGGGGCGCCGGGCGGCGGCGCGGACGGCATGGGAGGGGCGCCCGCGGGGGGCGCGGGCGCGACGGCGGGCGGGTAGCCGTAGCCGCCGGGCCGTCCGGCCGGAGGGGCGGCGGGGGCCCCGGGGGCCTGCTGGCTGCTGGAGGAGGCGAGCGTGCGGCTGCGCACCCGGTACAGGCCGGTGTCGAGGTCGTCGGCCTTCTCCAGGTGGACCTTGATCGGACCCATGAAGGTGTAGCGCTGCTGCTTGGCGTAGTCGCGCACCATGCCGGCCAGCTCGTCGCCGAGCTGGCCGGAGTAGGGGCTGAGCCGCTCGAAGTCCGGCGTGCTCAGCTCCACGATGAAGTCGTTGGGGACGACCGTGCGGTCGCGGTTCCAGATGGTGGCGTTGTTGTCGCACTCGCGCTGGAGCGCTCCCGCGATCTCCACGGGCTGCACCTCGGACTTGAACACCTTGGCGAAGGTGCCGTTGACCAGACCTTCGAGACGCTGCTCGAACTTCTTCAGGACTCCCATGGGGCACCTCCTCCGCCGCTGCCGCCCTGTGCACTGCCTGCCTGCGTACCGCTTACCTGAGTACTGCTTACTTGGTACTGCTTACTGATCGTATCCACGCGCCGGTCGATCGGCTGGTTCCCCCTGTCGGCCCGGTCGACCGGTGTCGACGCCTCGCCGACGCCTGCCGAGGTTCCCTGCGGCGCTCCTCTTCGAACGCTGGGAGGAGTGGTGCTGTCCGTACTCCTGCCCAGGATCGTAGAGGTGGCTGCAGACCAGTGTCCCGCACCCGGCTGTGGACTCCGCCCGGCTCCCGGGGGGACGGGGGCGACCGGTATGAGGTTGATACGTGAACGGGTGTGTGCCGAGACGGCCGGGGCAGCCGGGGCGGTCGGGACGCGGGGGCCGCCCGGAGGGGCGCTTCGCGGGCGCCCCCGGGGGTGACCAAGGGGGTGACCAGGGGCCGATGACCAAGGGATGTGAACCCACCCCCACGAGCGTGCTAATGTTCTGGGTGTCGGAAGGCGCCGGACCGAAAGGAACGGAGCCGGAGGACACACCCAATGCGCGGGTGGCGGAATAGGCAGACGCGCTGGATTCAGGTTCCAGTGCCCGCAAGGGCGTGGGGGTTCAACTCCCCCCTCGCGCACAGAGAGAACCGATGTGACGGGTCTCTGCCGGTGACGGAAGTCACCGGCAGAGACCCGTTCTTCGTTTGCGGGGCCCGGGGCGGTGGGTGCTTTCCCGGGGCGGTGCCCCCTGCCGCAGAGGCCGACCGGATTCGCAGCGTGAGGTATCTCACGGCCGGGGCTGCTTCGGTCCCCGCGAAACGGGGCTCGCGCCCGGGTAGCGTTCGGCGGCCCGTGTACGGCCGGTGCGCCGGGTTGTACCGTCTTGGCGCGTCGGCGTCGGTGCAGGGGACGCGGCCTGCCGGAAGGTGCCCGAGCCGAGGCGGGGCAGGCGCTGTGGGACGACGGGGAGGTCCGGGGATGACCGAGGTGCTGTCGGCGGGGGCGGAGGCGGACACGCCGGCCGGGACCGGGACGCGTCTGCCCGTCGTGCCGGGGTTCGCGCGCCGGCCCGCCACCGGGTCGCCGAAGGCGGAGGGCAAGGCGCTGCGCGGGCGCGTGCCGCGGTCCGCGCACGCGGAACTCGTCCTCGACGCCGCCCGTCCCGGCGCGCTCGCCGCGGTCGAGGAGTCCAACCGCGGCCGGATCCCCGAACTCGTCCCGATCCGGGTGGGGCGGATGACGGCCACGCCGCTGGCGTTCCTGCGCGGCGCCGCGGGCCTCATGGCGTACGACCTGGCCCGCACCCCGGTGACCGGGGTGCGCGCCCGGATATGCGGGGACGCCCACGCGGCGAACTTCGGGCTCTACGGGGACGCGCGCGGCGGCCTGATCATCGACCTGAACGACTTCGACGAGACCGTGCCCGGCCCCTGGGAATGGGACCTGAAGCGGCTCGCCACCTCCCTGGTGCTCGCGGGCCGGGAGGCCGGCGCGGACGAGGACACCTGCCGCAAGGCGGCGTACGACGCGGCCGGCGCCTACCGGCGCACCCTGCGGCTGCTGGCGAGACTGCCGGCGTTGGAGGCGTGGCACGCCATCGCCGACGAGGAACTCGTCTCCCACACCGACGCCCGCGACCTGCTCGGCACCCTGGAGCGGGTCGCGCAGAAGGCGCGGGCCAACACCAGCGGGCGCTTCGCGGCCAGGTCGACCGAGGACACCGGGGACGGCGGGCGGCGCTTCGTCGACGCCCCGCCGGTGCTGCGGCGCGTCGCGGACGCGGAGGCGGCGGCGGTGGTGTCGTCGCTGGAGGGGTACCTGGCGACGCTGCCCGAGGACCGGCTGCCGCTGCTGGCCCGCTACGCCGTGCAGGACGTGGCGTTCCGGATCGTCGGCACGGGCAGCGTCGGCACGCGGTCGTACGTGGTCCTGCTCCTGGACCACCGGGGGGAGCCGCTGGTCCTCCAGGTCAAGGAGGCACGGCCGTCGGCGCTGCTGCCGCACCTGGCCACCGCGGGCTTCGACGTGCCCGAGGAGGGGCACGAGGGGCGCCGGGTGGTGTTCGGGCAGCGGTGCATGCAGGTCGTCAGCGACCTGCTGCTGGGCTGGACGACGATCGGTGAACGGCACTTCCAGGTACGGCAGTTCCGCAACCGCAAGGGCAGTGTCGACCCCGCCGCGCTGGCCGCCGACCAGCTCGACGACTACGGCCGCATGACCGGCGCCCTCCTGGCCCGCGCCCACTCCCACACCGCCGACCCCCGGCTGCTCGCCGGGTACTGCGGCAGGAACGACGAGCTGGACGGGGCGGTGGCCGCGTTCGCCGTCGCCTACGCCGACCGCACCGAGGCGGACCACGCGGAACTGGTGGCGGCGGTGCGGGCGGGGAGGATCGCCGCCGAGCCGGGGGTGTGAGGGCGCGGGGCGAGGGGGAGAGCGGACCGTGGGGGTGGGGTGCGGATCGTGAGGAGGGGCGCGGGCCGTGGCCTACGCTGGTCGGGTGACGACCCCGGAAGCTGAGCAGTCCCGCCCGGAGGAGCGGCTGGAGCGCGCCGTACGGGCCGCCGAGCAGGCGCTGATCGAGTACGAGATCGCCGTGGAGACCTTCCGCGTCGAGGTCGAGAACTTCTCCCGGCTGCACGAGCAGAAGCTGGGCCCGATGTACGCCCGGCTGGAGGAGCTGGACGCCCGCATCCTGGAGGCCCGGGCCGCCCGCACCGGCGACCCGGAGGACCGGCGCCGGGCGGACGAGGCGCGGGCCCGCCTGATGCCGATCCCCGGGGTCGAGGAACTGATGCACGGCTGGATGGACGGGGACGGGCTGTTCCCGGAGGCCGCGGCGATGCTCACCGAGCGGCCGGTACGGCCCCCGCAGCGGGTGCGGCCCGGCGAGGAGGCTCGCAGGCTCTACCGCGAACTGGTCCGCGAGGCCCACCCCGACCTGGCGCAGGAGGACGCCGAGCGCAAGCGGCGTGAGGAGTTCCTCACCCGGGTGAACGCCGCCTACGCCCGGGGTGACGAGGCGGAGCTGCGCGAACTGGCCCGGGAGTGGGCCGCCGGACCGGAGCTCGCGGTGGGCCCCAGCCGCAGCGAGGAGCTGTACGCCCGGCTCGAGTGGCTCTCCCGGCGCAAGGAGATGCTCACGCTGGTGGCCAGGGAACTGGAGGACAGCGCCATCGGCACCATGCTCCGGCTGGCCCCCGACGACCCCGACGGACTGCTGGACGAGATCGCCGGGCAGCTGCGGGGCCAGGTGGCCGAGCGGGAGGCGGAGCTGGCGGCGCTGCTGGGACAGGGCTCCTGAGCAGTCCTTCGGCCGAAGGCCCGGCCGGGCTCCTGACCGGTCCCCCGGTCGGTCCCACCGGGGGAGGACCGGGTGCGCGGGTGACCGGATGGCGGTGGGGCGGTGCCGGCCGGCCGGTCCGGTAGCGTCGGAGGCATGAGTTTCGGAGCTGGTGTGCCCACGGTCGAGGTCGCGGACCTCAAGGACGGCGACTTCCTGCTGGACGTGCGCGAGGACGACGAGTGGGAGGCGGGCCACGCCGCGGGTGCTGTGCACATCCCCCTCAGCGAGTTCGTGGCCCGGTACGGCGAGCTGGCCGAGGCCGCGCCGCAGGACGGCCGAGTCCATGTGATCTGCCGCTCCGGCGGACGCTCGGCCCAGGTCACCATGTACCTGGTGCAGCAGGGCGTGGACGCCGTGAACGTCGACGGCGGCATGCAGCAGTGGGCCGCCGCGGGCCGGCCCGTCGTGAACGACGAGGGCGGGGACGGGTACGTCCTCTAGGGGCTGTCGTTCGGATCGGGCGGACCGGGGCGCGCGGAGGCGGCGTCGCCGGTCGGCGCCGGTGAGCGGGATCCGGTGCGCGTGGGCCGCGGAGCGGCGGGGGCAACCGGCGCGGACGACACGGAGCGCCGGCGGGTGACGGCGGGTGTCGGCGGCGCGGCGGACGTGCGTGCCGGGCCCCGCGTCCGCGGCACCGTCCGAGGGACGGTTCCCGGGGACCGGGGCGCCGCCCGGCGGCCGTCAGCGGTCGAAGTCCAGCTCCACCCGCTCCGTCACGGGGTGCGACTGGCACGTCAGGACGTATCCGGCCGCCGTCTCCTCCGGTTCCAGCGCGAAGTTGCGGTCCATCCGCACCTCGCCCGAGACCAGGCGGGCCCGGCAGGTCCCGCACACCCCGCCCTTGCAGGCGTAGGGCGCGTCGGGACGGTTGCGCACCACCGCCTCCAGGAGCGATTCGCCCTCCCGGACCGGCCAGGTCCCGCCGCGGCCGTCGAGCCGCGCGGTCACCGTGCCGCGCGCGGGGGCGGTGGACGCCGGTGCCGCGGCGGCCGTGCCCCCGGCGTCCACGTGGAAGATCTCCTGGTGGATGCGCGGGCGCGGGACGCCGAGTCCGCGCAGTGCCCGCTCGGCCTCCCGCACCAGCCCGAACGGCCCGCACAGGAACCAGTCGTCCACCCGCTCCACCGGCAGCAGCGCCGGGAGGAGCCCGGTCAGCCGCTCCCGGTCCAGCCGGCCGGACGGCAGGCCCGCCTGCTGCTCCTCCCGGGAAAGCACCGTCACGAGGTGCAGCCGGTCCGGGTACCGGTCCTTCAGATCGGCGACCTCCTCCAGGAACATCGTCGACGCGGCCGTACGGTCGCTGCGGACCAGGCAGAACCGGGCCCCGGGTTCGCGTGCCAGCAGCGTGGAGACGATCGACAGCACCGGGGTGATGCCGCTGCCGCCGACGACCGCGGCGTACAGGCCGGGCGCGGGTTCCAGCGTGAAACGGCCGGTCGGGGTCATCACCTCCAGTTCGTCACCGACGCCGATCTCCTTCAGGGCGTACGTCGAGAAGGCCCCGCCCTCGACCAGGCGCACGCCGACCCGCAGCTCGTGCGGGCCCTCGCCGTCCGCGGGGGCCGGGGAGCAGATGGAGTAGGTGCGGCGTGTCTCCCGGCCGTCGACCGTGCGGCGCAGGGCGAGGTGCTGGCCCGGGGTGTGCCGGTACTCCTCGCGCAGTGCCGGGGGCACGGCGAGGGTGAGGGCCACGGAGTCGTCGGTGAGCCGGTCGACCGCGGTCACCCTCAGCCGGTGGAAGCGGGCCATCACACCTCCTTGAAGTGGTCGAACGGTTCCCGGCAGGACAGACAGCGCCGCAGCGCCTTGCACGCGGTGGAGGAGAAGCGGCTGAGCAGCTCGGTGCCGGCCGATCCGCAGTGCGGGCAGGGCACGGGGGCGGCCTGCCCCGGACCGTCGGCCGGGTGGGGGGTCCGGGTGCGGGTGGGGCCGAGCGCCACGGGGACCGGACCGGCCGGCTGCCGTACGCGCGGTGGGGCGATGCCGGACTCGCGGAGCTTGCGGCGGCCCTCGGCCGTGATGTCGTCGGTCGACCACGGGGGTGCGAGCACCGTGCGGACGGTGACGTCCCGTACGCCGTGTGCGCGCAGGACCCGCTGTATGTCCGAGGACATGGCCTCGATCGCCGGGCAGCCGGTGTAGGTCGGGGTCAGCTCGACCTCGACCGCGTCCGGGCCGTGGACGCGCACCGCGCGCACCACGCCGAGCTCGCGCAGGGTGAGCACGGGCAACTCGGGGTCGGGGACCGAGCCGGCGAGTTCGAGGAGTTCCGCCTCCAGGGGAGTGTCCGTCACCATGTCGCCCCCGGGTGGCTGCGGTGCAGGTGCTGCATCTCGGCGAGCATCCGCCCGAACGGCTCGGTGTGCAGGCCCTGGCGGCCCGCTCCGGCCGACCACGCCCCCGACCGCGGCCCCTCGGGAAGCGCGAGGCCGGCCCGGCGCAGCACGTCCCCCACCCGGTCCAGCCAGGCCGCCTCCATCGCCGGCCAGTCGGCGTCGAGCCCCTCCACCGGCCGGAACATCTCGCCGGTGAAACGCCACAGCGCGGTGCACGCCCGCCGTATGCGCGCGTGGCTGACGTCCGTGCCGTCGCCGAGCCGCAGGGTCCACTGCTCGGCGTGGTCGCGGTGGTAGGCGACCTCCTTGACGGCCTTGGCGGCGAGGGGCGCGAACGGGCCGTTCCCCGAGGCCAGTTCGGTGTAGAGCAGGTACTGGTAGGCGGAGAAGTACAGCTGGCGGGCGATGGTGTGGGCGAAGTCGCCGTTGGGCTGCTCGACGAGTTGGAGGTTGCGGAAGGCGCGTTCCTCGCGCAGATAGGCCAGTTCGTCCTCGTCGCCGGCCATCGACAGCAGCACCCGGGCCTGGCCGAGCAGGTCGAGGGCGATGTTGGCGAGGGCGACCTCCTCCTCCAGGACGGGGGCGTGGCCCGCCCATTCGCCCAGGCGGTGGGAGAGCACCAGCGCGTCGTCGCCCAGGGCGAGGGCGGCGGCCGCCGGCCCGGTGTCCGGGGCACCCGGCACGGGGGCGGTCACAGGTGCCTCACCCCTTCCGGGATCTCGTAGAACGTCGGGTGCCGGTACGGCTTGTCGGCGGCCGGTTCGAAGAAGGGGTCCTTCTCGTCGGGGGAGGACGCGGTGATCGCGGACGACGGCACGACCCAGATCGAGACGCCCTCACCGCGCCGGGTGTACAGGTCGCGGGCGTTGCGCAGGGCGAGTTCGGCGTCCGGCGCGTGCAGGCTGCCCGCGTGGGTGTGGGACAGGCCGCGGCGCGAACGCACGAAGACCTCCCACAGGGGCCAGTCGGTGCCGCTCATGCGTGCGCCTCCTCGCGCTCACCGGTGGGCTCGGCGGTGCGGCCGGCGGTGTGCTTGGCGGCGTACGCCGCGGCGGCCTCCCTGACCCACGCGCCCTCCTCGTGGGCCCGCCTGCGCTGGGTCAGGCGCTGTTCGTTGCAGGGGCCGTTGCCCTGGAGGACGTCCCGGAACTCCGCCCAGTCGATGGGGCCGAAGTCGTAGTGGCCCCGTTCCTCGTTCCACCTCAGGTCCGGGTCGGGGAGGGTGAGGCCCAGGGACTCGGCCTGCGGGACGCAGATGTCGACGAAGCGCTGGCGCAGCTCGTCGTTGGAGTGCCGCTTGATCTTCCACGCCATCGACCGCGCCGAGTGCGGGGAGGCGTCGTCGGGCGGGCCGAACATCATCAGTGACGGCCACCACCAGCGGTCGACCGCGTCCTGGGCCATCGCGTGCTGCTGCGGTGTGCCGCGGCTGAGGGCCAGCAGCAGCTCGTAGCCCTGGCGCTGGTGGAAGGACTCCTCCTTGCAGATGCGGACCATCGCGCGCGCGTACGGGCCGTAGGAGCAACGGCACAGGGGCACCTGGTTGGTGATCGCGGCGCCGTCCACCAGCCAGCCGATCGCGCCGACGTCCGCCCAGGTCAGCGTGGGGTAGTTGAAGATCGACGAGTACTTCTGGCGGCCCGTGTGGAGCTTGTCGAGCAGTTCGTCGCGGCTCACGCCGAGGGTCTCGGCCGCGCTGTACAGGTACAGGCCGTGACCGGCCTCGTCCTGGACCTTGGCCATCAGGATGGCCTTGCGGCGCAGGGAGGGCGCGCGGGTGATCCAGTTGGCCTCCGGCTGCATGCCGATGATCTCGGAGTGGGCGTGCTGGGCGATCTGGCGGATCAGGGTCGCGCGGTAGGCGTCGGGCATCCAGTCGCGCGGTTCGATGCGCTCGTCGGCGGCCACCGCCGCGTCGAAGGCGTGTTCGTGGGCGGTGGTGCCGCCGTCCGCGCCTCCGGCGGCGTCCCCCGCGTCGTGCGCCGGGGTGCGGGCCGTGTGCCGCGCGGTTGCTGCTGTCGCCATGAGGTGGTCCCCCTCGACCTGGGTTCTGCCCGGAGCAAGCTCCCGACCGATCGTTCGGTTCGTGCGATTCCATGGTGAGACGGGCGCCGTAAGGTGTCAACCGCTGTGGACGACCCGCCGGGGCCGCCTGTGGACGGACGGTGAGGAGTCCCCCGAAGGACGGGTCCGGCCGGGCGGTGGTGAGTACCGTTCCCGTTCGAGTGCCGTGGGGGCTGTGCCGGACGGGCCGGACGGGCCGGACGGGCGGGGCACGGGGCGGCGGCCCGGCGGCGGACGGGCGGCGGGCCGTGGGCCGGGGCGGTGGAGAGGCGACCGGGAGCGATGCGGGAACGAGGCGGGATGGACGCTCACGACACGGACTCGGGCACCCGGCAGGGGCCGGACGGGCCGGGTGGGCGGCCCTCCGCCGGGAAGCCGGCCACGGCCTCGGCGGGGGTGGGCGCGCTGTCCCCGCGGTACCGGGCCGTCGCCGCGTGCGCGCTCGTGGTGGTCGCGATGACCGTCTGCGTCCACCTCGGGATGCTGTTCCTGCACGTCGCCCCGCCGAACACGGTCTCGAAGCGGCACGGCGACGCGGTCGACGAGTGGATCTACCCCGAGTTCGAGCAGAACTGGAAGCTGTTCGCGCCCGATCCGCTCCAGCAGAACGTCGCCGTCCAGGTCCGCGCCGAGGTGCGCACGGCGGACGGCGAGGTCCGCAGGACCGGCTGGTACGACCTGTCCGCCGAGGACGGCCGGGCCGTCGCCGGCAACCCGCTGCCGAGCCACACCCGGCAGAACATGCTCCGCCGGGCCTGGGACCTCTACCTCGCCACCCACGACTCCGGTGATCGCCCGACGGGCCCGCGCGGTGTGCCGGCCGAGACGTATCTGCGCCGCATCGCGGTGCTGCGGCTGGAGCGGAACGACGTGCCCGGGCCGGGCGGTGCCCTCCGGCGCGTCCAGTTCCGGTCCCTGACCACCGGCGTGCCGCCGCCCGCGTGGAGCGGCGAGAAGGTCTCCACCGAGCCGGACCGCCGGGTGCTGCCCTGGTGGCGGGTGCCCGCGGACGAGGCCGGCCGGGGCCGCGAGGCGGCAGGGGGCACCGGATGAACCGCCTCGTCCCGGCGCTCTCGCGCGGCATCGCCCGCGTCACCGGGTCGGCCCTCGGCCCGTACCAGACCGCCGTGGTCCGCATCGGCTTCGGCGCGACCTGGCTGCTGTTCCTGCTGCGGGAGTTCCCCCACCGGCATGAGCTGTACGGCCCCGACGGCCCGTGGAGCCGGGACCTCGCCGAGCAGCTGATCGCGGACAACGGCGCCTTCACGGTGCTGATGTGGGTGGACGGCCGGGCCTGGTTCGAGGCGGTCTACGCGCTGTCCGCGCTGGCCGGCGCGCTGCTGGTGCTGGGCTGGCGCACCCGCACGACGTCGGTGCTGTTCATGGTGGGCGTGCTGTCGCTGCAGAACCGCAGCGTCCTCGTGGGCGACGGCGGCGACAACGTCCTGCACCTGATGAGCATCTACCTCGTCTTCACCCGCTGCGGCCGGGTCTGGTCGCTGGACGCGCGGCGGGCGCGGCGGACGGCCGCGGCACGCGCGCGCGGGGAGCGCGTCGGGGACCGGACCGGGCCCGCCCTGTGGGGCGTGCTCGGGTCCGTGCTGGTCGCGGCGGCGCTCGCGGGGCGGCTGGACGGCGACCGGTTCGTCCCGGCGCTGCTGGGCGGCGTGTGGATCGCGCAGGCCCTGTGGTGGCTGGCCGGGCGCCGCGCGCGCGGCGGGGAACCGCGGATCCTGCTGGACGCCGTCGCCAACACCGTGCACAACGGCGCCCTGCTCGTGATCATGGCCGAGACGTGCCTGGTCTACGCGACGGCCGGCTGGTACAAGGTCCAAGGCTCGCGCTGGCAGGACGGCACCGCGGTCTACTACCCCCTGCACCTGGACCACTTCTCGCCGTGGCCCAGACTCGCCGATCTGCTGTCCTCCAGCGGCACGCTGGTCATGCTCATCACCTACGGCACCGTGATCGCGCAGGTCGCCTTCCCGTTCACGCTGTTCAACCGGCGGGTGAAGAACGTCCTGCTGGCCGTCATGATCGCCGAGCACGCCGTGATCGCGGTCGTCCTCGGACTGCCGTTCTTCTCGCTGGCGATGATCGCGGCCGACGCGGTCTTCCTGCCGACGTCGTTCCTGCGCCGGCCGGGCGGCCGGGCGGCCCGCGCGCGGGGCGGGGACCGTACGGCGCTTCCCGAGGGGCGCGGGCGGGAGGACCCGGAGCGGCCGCGCGTAGGCTTCACGGCATGACCGACGCCGTCCCGGACGCCCTCACCGCCTGGCGCGGACTCGCCCCCGCCCGCCCGGTCCTGCTCGACGGCTTCCACGCCCTCAAGCACGCCGTGCGCTTCGGCGCCGAGGTGCCCGTGGCCGTCACCAGCGACCGCGCGGCGGCCCTGGCCCTCGCCGACGAGCTGGCGCCGGACGTCCGGGACGCGCTGGCCGCGCTCCTGACGGAGGTGCCGCACGCCGCGTACGCCTCCCTCGTGCCGCGCCCGCACCCCACCGCCGTGGCCGCCCTGGCCGTACGGCCCTCCCGCGACGCGAACCTGCGCACACTGGCCCGCACGCCGCGCACCGCGCCCGTCGTGGTCCTCGACCAGCCGCGCAACCTGGGCAACGCGGGGGCCGTCATCCGCCTGGCCGCCGGTTTCGGCGCCACCGGCGTGGTCACCACCGGCCCGCTCGACCCGTGGCACCCCACCGTGGTGCGCGGCGGGGCGGGGCTGCACTTCGCGACCGCCGTGGAGCGGCTGGACGTGGACGAGCTGCCGCCGGGGCCGGTGTTCGCGCTCGACCCCGAGGGCGAGGACATCCGGGGGGTGAGGCTCCCGGACGACGCCGTCCTCGCCTTCGGCTCCGAGCGCAGCGGGCTGTCCGGCGCCCTGCGCGCGCGTGCCGACCGCCTGCTGTCCCTGCCGATGCGCCCCCAGGTCTCCAGCTACAACCTGGCGACCAGCGTCGCCATGACGCTGTACCACTGGAGCGCCACCGGCGGCGGGCCCGCCTGAGCGGGCACCGGCGCGCTCACGCCTCCCGGCGGACCTCCACCATGCGGAAGCGGTTGGCCACGAACGCCGCGTCGCACAGGGCCGCGTTGGCCGCCGGGTTGCCGCCCGAGCCGTGGAAGTCGGAGAAGGCGGCCGTCTGGTTGACGTACACCCCGCCGGTGAGGTTGAGGGAGAGCTGGGCCGCCTCCTCCAGGCAGACCTCCCGCACGGCCCGCTCGACCTCCTCGTCGGTGGTGTACGCGCCGACCGTCATCGCGCCCTTCTCGCGGACGCTGCGGCGCAGCAGCTCCACCGCGTGGGCGGCGGAGTCGACGGCGACGGCGAGGGAGACCGGGCCGAAGCACTCGCTCATGCAGGTGGCCTCGTCGTCGGGCTTGGTGCCGTCCAGCCCGATGACGACGGGCGTGCGCACGACGGCGTCCGGGAAGTCGGGGTGGGGCACCTCGCGGGAGGCCAGGACGACCTCGCCGAGGCCGGCGGCGGCCTCCAGACGGGCCTTGACGTCCGGATTGACGATCGCGCCGAGCAGGGCGTTCGCACGCGCGTCGTCGCCGAGCAGGTCCTCGACTGCCCGCGCCAGGTCGGCGGTCACCTCGTCGAAGGTCTTCGGGCCCCGGTCGGTGCGGATGCCGTCGCGGGGGATCAGCAGGTTCTGCGGGGTGGTGCACATCTGGCCGCTGTACAGCGACAGGGAGAAGGCCAGGTTGGCGAGCATGCCCCGGTAGTCGTCGGTCGACTCGACGATCACGGTGTTGACGCCGGCCTTCTCCGTGTAGACCTGCGCCTGCCGGGCGTTGGCCTCCAGCCAGTCGCCGAAGGAGGTGGAGCCCGTGTAGTCGATGATCCGGATCTCCGGGCGGGTGGCCAGGGTCTTCGCGATGCCCTCGCCGGCCCGTTCGGCGGCCAGCGCCACCAGGTTCGCGTCGAAGCCGGCCTCGGCGAGCACCTGACGGGCGGTCCGCACGGTGAGCGCGAGCGGCAGCACCGCGCGCGGGTGGGGCTTGACCAGGACGGCGTTGCCGGTGGCGAGGGAGGCGAACAGGCCCGGATAGCCGTTCCACGTGGGGAAGGTGTTGCAGCCGATCACCAGGGCGATCCCGCGCGGGACCGGCGTGAAGTGCTTGGTGAGCGCCAGCGGGCCGCGCTTGCCCTGCGGCTTGGTCCACTCGGCGGTCCGCGGGGTGCGGGCCTGTTCCGCGTACGCGTACGCCACCGCCTCCAGGCCCCGGTCCTGCGCGTGCGGGCCGCCCGCCTGGAACGCCATCGTGAACGCCTGGCCGGAGGTGTGCATCACCGCGTGCGCGAACTCGTGCGTCCGGTCGTTGATCCGCTTGAGGATCTCCAGGCAGACGGCCGCGCGCAGCTCCGGTCCCGCGTCCCGCCACGCCCCCTGCCCCGCCTTCATCGCGGGCAGCAGCACGTCGGCGTCCGCGTGCGGGTAGGTGATGCCGAGCTCGATGCCGTACGGGGAGACCTCGCCGCCCACCCAGTCGTCCGTGCCGGGCTGGCCGAGGTCGAGGCGGGTGCCGAGCAGGGCGTCGAAGGCGGCCTTCCCCGCCGCCGCGTCCAGGCTGCCGTCCTCCCCGTAGGCCCTGGGGTGCTCGGGGTGCGGGGACCAGTACGCGCGCGTGCGGATCGTCTCCAGCGCCTGGTCGAGGGTGGGCCGGTGCCGGGCGATCAGGGCGGACGCGGTGGGTTCGGCGGCCATGGGGGACCAACTCCTCGTCTCAAGGACTGTCTCGGGAGCTCTTCGTCGAGCTCGTGGCCTGGGTGGAAACCTGAGCGGGAACAGCCGGACAGGGCTAGAGTAACCGAACGATCGGTCGGGACAAGGGGGACCGCCGTATCCGTGGAGAACCCCGTGCGGGAGGATCGCGCACATGACAGCACTCGACCTCAGCAGCCCCGTGGCAGTCGTCGGCACCGGCACCATGGGCCGGGGCATCGCCCAGGTAGCGCTGGTCGCGGGCCATCCCGTGCGGCTGTACGACGCCGTCCCCGGCCGCGCGCGCGAGGCGGCCGACGCGATCGGCGCCCGCCTGGACCGGCTCGTCGAGAAGGAGCGCCTCACCGGTGCCGACCGGGACGCCGCGCGCGCCCGGCTGCTGCCCGCCGAGAGCCTCGCCGACCTCGCCGACTGCGCCCTGGTCGTCGAGGCGGTGCTCGAACGGCTCGACGTCAAGCAGGAGCTGTTCCGCGAGCTGGAGGACGTCGTGGCCGGCGACTGCCTGCTCGCCACCAACACCTCCTCCCTGTCCGTCACCGCGGTCGGGGGCGCCCTGCGCGCACCCGGCCGCCTCGTGGGCCTGCACTTCTTCAACCCGGCACCGCTGATGCCGCTGGTGGAGGTGGTGTCCGGGTTCGCCACCGACGTCGCGTCGGCCACGCGCGCGTACGAGACCGCCCGCGCCTGGGGCAAGACCCCGGTCGCCTGCGCCGACACCCCCGGCTTCATCGTCAACCGCATCGCGCGGCCCTTCTACGCCGAGGCCTTCGCGGTCCACGAGGCCCAGGCCGCCGACCCGGCCACCATCGACGCCGTGCTGCGCGAGTCGGGCGGCTTCAGGATGGGCGCCTTCGAACTGACCGACCTCATCGGGCAGGACGTCAACGAGTCCGTCACGCACTCGGTGTGGCGGTCCTTCTTCCGGGACGTGCGCTTCACGCCCTCGCTCGCCCAGCGCCGCCTGGTCGAGTCCGGCCGGCTCGGCCGCAAGAGCGGGCAGGGCTGGTACGACCACCGGGACGGCGCCGAGCGCCCCGAACCGCACACCGCGGAGCCGGCCGAGCCGCCCGCGTACGTCGTCGCCGAGGGCGACCTGGGGCCGGCCTCCGAACTGCTCGCGCTGATCCGCGAGGCGGGCATCGAGGTCCGCCGGGAGGCCGAGGACAACGGCACCCGGCTCGTCCTGCCCGGCGGCGGCCGGCTGGCCCTCGCCGACGGGCAGACCGCCGTGGAGTTCCGGGACGTGGTCTACTTCGACCTCGCGCTCGACTACCGCACGGCGACCCGTGTCGCCCTGGCCGCCTCCCAGGACATCTCCCCGGCGACACTCGCCCAGGCCACCGGCCTGTTCCAGGCGCTGGGCAAGAAGGTCAGCGTCATCGGCGACGTGCCCGGCATGATCGTCGCCCGCACGGTCGCGCGGATCATCGACCTGGCGCACGACGCCGTCGCCAAGGGCGTGGCCACCGAGGAGGACGTCGACACCGCGATGCGCCTGGGCGTCAACTACCCGCTGGGGCCCTTCGAGTGGAGCCGCAGGCTGGGCCGCACCTGGGCGTACGAGCTGCTCGACGAGATGCACGCGTGCGACCCGTCCGGCCGTTACGCGCCGTCCCTCGCGCTGTACCGGCACGCGTACGCCTCCGACAAGCGGGAGGGCAGCAGCTCATGACCACCGCCAAGCGCGACACGTACACCCCGGAGACGCTCCTGTCCGTCGCCGTGCGGGTCTTCAACGAGCGCGGTTACGACGGCACCTCCATGGAGCACCTGTCCAAGGCCGCCGGCATCTCCAAGTCGTCGATCTACCACCACGTCACCGGCAAGGAGGAGCTGCTGCGCCGGGCCGTGAGCCGGGCCCTGGACGAGCTGTTCGGGATCCTCGACGAGGAGCACGCGCGCGTGGGGCGTGCCGTCGAGCGGCTGGAGTACGTCGTACGGCGCATGGTCGAGGTGCTCACCGCCGAGCTGCCGTACGTGACCCTGCTGCTGCGGGTGCGCGGCAACACCGGCACCGAGCGGTGGGCGCTGGAGCGGCGGCGCGAGTTCGACCACCGGGTGGCCGAGCTGCTGAAGGCGGCCGCCGACGAGGGGGACGTGCGCGGCGACGTGGAGGTGCGGCTCGCCACCCGGCTGGTCTTCGGCATGATCAACTCGATCGTGGAGTGGTACCGGCCCGACGGGCGGGGCATGGGGGAGCGCGACGTGGCCGACGCCGTGGTGCGGCTGGTGTTCTCCGGACTGACCAGGCCCTGACGGCGGCGGGTGCCGCCGGGCCGGTCAGCTCTGCGGCTCCAGGTCCTCCTCCTCGAACACCAGCAGCGTGCGGGTGCTGAGCACCTCGGGGATCGCCTGGAGCCGGGTGAGCACCAGCTCGCGCAGGGCCCGGTTGTCGGGGGTGTGCACCAGCAGCAGGACGTCGAAGTCACCGCCCACCAGGGCGATGTGGGAGGCGCCGGGGAGCTGCCGCAGCCGCTCGCGCACCGTGCGCCAGGAGTTCTGGACGATCTTCAGGGTGATGTACGCGGAGGTGCCGTGCCCCGCGCGTTCGTGGTCGACGCGGGCGCCGAAGCCGCGGATGACGCCGTCCTCGACGAGCCGGTTGATGCGGGCGTAGGCGTTGGCGCGCGAGACGTGGACCCGTTCGGCGACCGACCGTATCGAGGCGCGGCCGTCCGCCTGGAGCATGCGCAGGATGTGCTGGTCGATGGCGTCCAGGGGGCGCGGAGGCGGCGCGGCGGCGGTCTCGCAGGGCCCGGTGGCGCCCTCCGGGTGCCCGGCGGGGTGCTCGGCGGCGGTTCCGGGGCGCTCGGCGCCGGTTCCGGAGCCCTCGGGAGGATCGGCCATTTGTTCAGACGCCATGTCCTCCCGCCTCCCTGCCGTGGACGTACTGCGTTCATCTCACGGTGTGCGGAACCGTTTGTCCACAGCCCGAAGGGGCCTGTAGCCAAAATGTGCCGGCGACCGAACAATCGGTAGGTGAGGCGCGTCACACCATCCGTGGCGCGCCGCGAAGCCACTCCCACGAGGAGGTGCCGTCATGACGGTCACGGAGCAGCGGGGCGCGTACCGGCCGTCCCCACCGCCCGCCTGGCGACCCCGGACCGATCCCGCGCCGCTGCTGCCCGACCCGGAACCGTACCGCGTCCTGGGCACCGAGGCGGCCGGCAAGGCCGACCCGGAGCTGCTGCGGACGCTGTACGCCCAGCTGGTCCGCGGCCGCCGCTACAACGCCCAGGCCACCGCCCTCACCCGGCAGGGCCGCCTCGCCGTCTACCCCTCCAGCACCGGCCAGGAGGCCTGCGAGGTCGCCGCCGCGCTCGTCCTGGAGGAGCGGGACTGGCTCTTCCCGAGCTACCGCGACACCCTCGCCGTCGTCGCCCGCGGCGTCGACCCCGTCCAGGCCCTCACCCTGCTGCGCGGCGACTGGCACACCGGCTACGACCCCCACGAGCACCGGGTCGCCCCCCTGTGCACGCCGCTGGCCACCCAGCTGCCGCACGCCGTCGGCCTCGCGCACGCCGCCCGCCTCAAGGGCGACGACGTGGTCGCGCTGGCGATGGTGGGCGACGGCGGCACCAGCGAGGGCGACTTCCACGAGGCGCTGAACTTCGCGGCCGTCTGGCGGGCCCCGGTCGTTTTCCTCGTCCAGAACAACGGCTTCGCGATCTCCGTACCGCTCGCCAAGCAGACCGCGGCCCCGTCGCTGGCCCACAAGGCCGTCGGCTACGGCATGCCCGGCCGCCTGGTCGACGGCAACGACGCCGCGGCGGTGCACGAGGTCCTCGCCGACGCGGTACGGCACGCGCGCGCGGGAGGCGGGCCGACCCTGGTGGAGGCGGTCACCTACCGCGTCGACGCGCACACCAACGCCGACGACGCCACCCGCTACCGCGGCGACGCCGAGGTGGACGCCTGGCGGGAACACGATCCGATCCTGCTGCTGGAGCGCGAGCTGACCGGGCGCGGCCTGATCGACGAGGCCGGCGTCGAGGCGGCGCGGCGGGACGCGGAGTCCCTGGCCACGACCCTGCGCGAGCACCTGAACCAGGACCCGGCCCCGGACCCCCTGGACCTGTTCGCCCACGTGTACGCCGAGCCCACCCCGCAGCTGAGGGAGCAGCGGGCGCAGCTGCGGGCGGAACTGGAAGCCGAGGCCGAGGCGGCGCGGCCGGAAGGGGTGCTGCGATGACCACCGTCGCCGCCCGGCCGGCCACCATGGCGCAGGCCCTCACCCGCGCGCTGCGCGACGCCATGGCCGCCGACGACGACGTCCACGTCCTCGGCGAGGACGTCGGCGCGCTCGGCGGTGTCTTCCGGGTCACCGACGGGCTGGCGAAGGAGTTCGGCGAGCACCGCTGCACCGACACGCCGCTGGCGGAGGCCGGCATCCTCGGCACGGCCGTCGGCATGGCGATGTACGGGCTGCGCCCGGTCGTGGAGATGCAGTTCGACGCGTTCGCCTACCCGGCGTTCGAGCAGCTCGTCAGCCATGTCGCCCGGATGCGCAACCGCACGCGCGGCAGGATGCCCCTGCCGCTGACCGTCCGCGTCCCCTACGGCGGCGGCATCGGCGGCGTCGAGCACCACAGCGACTCCTCCGAGGCGTACTACATGGCGACTCCGGGGCTCCACGTCGTCACGCCCGCCACCGTCGCCGACGCCTACGGGCTGCTGCGCGCCGCCATCGCCTCCGACGACCCGGTGGTCTTCCTGGAGCCCAAGCGCCTGTACTGGTCGAAGGCCTCCTGGAACCCCGAGGACCCGGAGCCCGTTGAACCGGTGGGCCGCGCGGTGGTGCGGCGCTCGGGGTCGAGCGCCACGCTCATCACGTACGGGCCGTCCGTGGCCGTCTGCCTGGAGGCGGCCGAGGCGGCCCGGGCCGAGGGCTGGGACCTCGAAGTCGTCGATCTGCGCTCCCTGGTGCCGTTCGACGACGAGACGGTGTGCGCCTCGGTGCGGCGGACGGGACGCGCGGTCGTCGTCCACGAGTCGGGCTCCTTCGGGGGTCCGGGCGGGGAGATCGCGGCCCGGGTCACGGAGCGCTGCTTCCACCACCTGGAGGCGCCGGTGCTGCGGGTGGCCGGGTTCGACGTGCCGTACCCGCCGCCGATGCTGGAGCGCCACCACCTGCCCGGCGTGGACCGGATCCTGGACGCCGTGGGGCGCCTGCAATGGGAGGCCGAGAGCTGATGGCACAGGTGCTGGAGTTCAAGCTCCCCGACCTCGGTGAGGGGCTCACCGAGGCGGAGATCGTGCGCTGGCTGGTCGAGGTCGGTGACGTCGTCGCCGTCGACCAGCCCGTCGTCGAGGTCGAGACGGCCAAGGCGATGGTGGAGGTGCCCTGCCCCTACGGCGGCGTGGTCACGGCCCGCTTCGGTGAGGAGGGCGCGGAACTTCCGGTCGGGGCGCCGCTGCTGACGGTGGCCGTCGGCGAGCCCGCGCCGGACCGCCCGGTCCGCGACGCGGCCGCCGGGGACGCCGCCGCGCCGCGGACCGGGCCGGGGTCCGAGCCCGGTGCCGCCCCCGCCGCCGGTGCGCGGGCGGGGAGCGGGCGGCCGGGGAGCGCGGAGGCCGGGGCCCCGGCCCCCGGCGACGCGGCCACCGCGGGCCCGGCCGCCGAGGGCTCCGGCAACGTCCTGGTCGGCTACGGCACCTCCGGGGCGCCCGCGCGGCGGCGCCGGGTGCGCCCGGTGCGGCCGGTCCGCACCGGGGCCGCGGAACCGGCCGGGGCGAACGGACGGGACCGTACCGCCGACCAGGCGGCCGGCCCCGTGCCCGTGATCTCGCCGCTGGTCCGCAGGCTGGCCCGGCAGAACGGTCTGGACCTGCGGGAACTGTCCGGTTCCGGGCCCGACGGACTGATCCTGCGGGCGGACGTGGAATACGCGCTGCGGGCCGCCGCGGCGCAGGGCCGCACGGCCGCGACGCCGGCCGCTCCGCACCTCCGCGCGGAGCGGACCCGGCAGGCGGCGGGCACGGCACCGGCGTCCGCGCCCGCACCGCGGACCGCCGATGCCGCGCAGGGCCCCGCACCCCGGGCCGCCGCCCCCGCCGCCGACGGCGTCCGCACGCCCCTCAAGGGCGTCCGCGGCGCCGTCGCCGACAAGCTCTCCCGCAGCCGGCGAGAGATCCCGGACGCCACCTGCTGGGTGGACGCCGACGCCACCGAGCTGATGCGGGCGCGGGCGGCGATGAACGCGGCCGGCGGGCCGAAGATCTCCCTGATCGCCCTGCTGGCCCGGATCTGCGCCGCCGCGCTCGCCCGCTTCCCCGAACTGAACTCCACCGTCGACACGCAGGCCAGGGAGGTCGTCCGGTTCGACCGCGTGCACCTGGGCTTCGCCGCGCAGACCGACCGGGGGCTGGTCGTCCCCGTCGTACGGGACGCGCACGCGCGGAACGCGGAGTCGCTGACCGCCGAGTTCGAGCGGCTGACCCGGGCGGCCCGCGCCGGCACGCTGACGCCCGCGGAGCTCACCGGCGGCACCTTCACCCTGAACAACTACGGCGTGTTCGGCGTGGACGGCTCCACGCCGATCGTCAACCACCCCGAGGCCGCCATGCTCGGCGTCGGCCGCATCGTGCCCAAGCCCTGGGTGCACGAGGGCGAACTGGCGGTGCGGCAGGTGGTCCAGCTGTCGCTCACCTTCGACCACCGGGTGTGCGACGGCGGCACGGCGGGCGGTTTCCTGCGGTACGTGGCGGACTGCGTGGAACAGCCGGCGGTGCTGCTGCGCACCGTGTGAGGGCGCGCGTTCCCCCGCGTTTCCCGTGCTCGGCCCGCCCCCGCATACTCGGGGGGTGACCGCGTACCAGCCGCCCGCCGCGTACGACGCCGTCGTGCTCGCGGGCGGGGCAGCCCGACGGCTCCGGGGCGCCGACAAGCCCGGCGTCCGGGTCGGCGGCCGGCCTTTGCTCGACCGGGTGCTGTCCGCCTGCGCCGGCGCGCGCACCACCGTGGTCGTCGCCGGCCCCCGCCCGGTCGCGCGGCCCGTGACCTGGGCGCGCGAGGACCCGCCGGGCTCCGGACCGCTCGCCGCCCTCGACGCCGGACTGCGGCACACCACGGCGGAGCACGTCCTGGTCCTCTCCGCCGATCTGCCGTTCCTCGCCGGGGCGACGGTCCACGAGTTGCTGGCCGCCCTCCTGTCGAGCGGTGCCGACGGCGCCCTGCTCACCGACGGCGACGGCCGCGACCAGCCGCTGGTGGCGGCCTACCGCGCCCGCGCGCTGCGCCGCGGACTGGCCGCCCTCACCGCCGGCCACGGCGGCCTCGCCGGGCTGCCCCTGCGCAGGCTGACCGCCGGGCTCGCCCTCGTGCGCCTCGCCGATCCGGTCGCCTCGTTCGACTGCGACACCTGGGACGACATCGCCGCCGCAAGGACACGCATCAGGGAGCATGGGTACGTGTTGGATGAATGGATCACCGCCGCCAAGGACGAGCTGGGCATCGACCTCGACGTCGACACCGGCGCGCTGCTCGACCTCGCCCGGGACGCCGCGCACGGTGTCGCCAGACCGGCGGCACCGCTGACCACCTTCCTCGTCGGTTACGCGGCGGCGACGGCCGGAGGCGGTCCCCGGGCCGTCGCCGAGGCCGTCCGCAGGGCCGCGGCCCTCGCCCGGCGCTGGGAGGAGGAGGCGGCGGAAGGCGAACGGGCCGCCACCTCGGAGACGGGGGGGAACGCCTCCGGCGCCGCCCCGGACGCGACCCCCGGCACCCGCACGGACCCGGACGCCGGATGACCGCGTACGGCACCGGCACCGGGAGGGACGCCGAGGACGCCGAGGGCCTCGACGTCGAGGAGGTGCTCGCCCTGGTGAGGGACGACCACGAACCCCGGCCGGGGGACCACCCGTCCGCCCCCGCCGCGCCCCCCGGTCCGGGCGAACGGCAGGACGGCCCCCGCGCCGCCGTCCCCGGCGCTCCCGCCGACGACCCGGCCGCCCGTGCCCGGGCCGCGAGGGACCGGTCGGGGGAGGACCGGTCCGGCCGGGCTCACGGGGCCCGGCACCGCCACAGGGCCACTGCCTGGCCCGCCGCCCGTGAGACCGCCGCCCGCGCCGCGCGTGCCGCCGTCCGCGGTCGCCCCCGCCCTCCGGTCCCCGTGGCCCTGGACGCCGCGCTGGGCCGCACCCTGGCCGAGCCCCTCACCGCCCTGACCGACCTGCCCTCCTTCGACACCTCGGCGATGGACGGCTGGGCGGTGGCCGGTCCCGGCCCCTGGGCCGTACGCGACGACGGTGTCCTCGCCGGGCACGCCGGGAACCGGCCGCTCGGCGACGGCGAGGCCGCCCGCATCGCCACCGGCGCCCGCGTCCCCGCGGACACCACCGCCGTACTGCGCACCGAGTACGGCCGCACCGACGACAGGGGCCGTCTGCACGCCGCACGCGAACGCGAGCTGGTGCCGGGCCAGGACATCCGCCCGCGCGGCCAGGAGTGCCGCGCCGGCGACCGGCTGCTGCCCGCGGGGACGCTCGTGACCCCGGCGGTGCTGGGACTGGCCGCGGCGGCCGGATACGACGCCCTCGCCACCGTGCCGCGTCCCCGCGTCGACGTCCTGGTCCTGGGTGACGAACTGCTCACCGGGGGGCTGCCGCACGACGGGCTGATCCGGGACGCGCTCGGCCCGATGCTGTCCCCCTGGCTGCGGGCGCTGGGCGCCGAGGTCACCGCCGTACGCCGGATCGGCGACGACGCCGAGGCGCTGCACACGGCCGTCACCACCTCCGGCGCCGACGTCGTCGTCACCACCGGCGGCACCGCCGCGGGCCCCGTCGACCACCTCCACCCCACCCTGCGCCGCATCGGCGCCGAACTCCTCGTGGACGGCGTCGCGGTGCGGCCCGGCCACCCCATGCTGCTGGCCCGCACCGGACGGGACCAGCACCTCGTCGGGCTGCCCGGCAACCCGCTCGCCGCCGTCTCCGGCCTGCTCACGCTCGCCGAGCCCCTGCTGCGGGGACTCGCCGCGCGCCCGGCCCCGGAGCCGTACGGGCTGCCGCTCCGGGACCCGGTGCAGGGGCATCCGCACGACACCCGGCTCGTGCCCGTCGTCCTGCGCGGTGGCCGTGCCGTGCCGCTGCGCTACAACGGCCCGGCCATGCTGCGCGGCGTCGCGGCGGCCGACGCCCTGGCCGTGGTGCCCCCGGGCGGCGCGCGGCCGGGCGAGGAGACGGAACTGCTCGGCCTGCCCTGGGCCACCGGGGGAAACGGAGTGTGTTTCACGTGAAACTTCCGGGCCAGGACGCGATCGCCCGCCAAGCGGACGAACACCTCGTGACCCACCGGGTCGCGCTCCCGAGAAGAGTGGTCGAGCGGCCCATCCGCCAGGTCGCCAAACGGCTGGCCATGGCCTTGCTCGTCCTCGTCGCGACCGCGCTGCTCGTCTACGCCGACCACGACGGCTACAACGACAACTCCGACGGCGCCGTCGACTTCCTCGACGCCTGGTACTACGCGACCGTCACGCTCTCCACCACCGGGTACGGCGACATCACGCCCGTCAGTGACAGCGCCCGCCTGACCAACATCTTCGTCGTCACGCCGCTGCGTGTGATGTTCCTGATCATCCTTGTCGGCACCACCCTCGAAGTGCTCACCGAGCGCACCCGGGAGGAGTGGCGCCTGAACCGCTGGAGGTCCACGTTGCGCGACCACACCGTCGTCATCGGCTTCGGCACCAAGGGGCGGTCGGCGCTCCAGACCGTCTGCGCCACCGGCCTGAAGAAGGAGCAGGTCGTCGTGGTCGACCCCAGCAGCAAGGTCATCGACGCGGCGAACGCCGACGGATTCGCGGGCGTGGTCGGCGACGCGACCCGCAGCGACGTCCTGAAGCGGGCCGAGGTGCACAAGGCCCGGCAGATCATCATCGCGACCCAGCGCGACGACACCGCCGTGCTGGTGGCGCTGACGGCGCGGCAGCTCAACCGCGGGGCGAAGATCGTGGCCGCGGTGCGCGAGGAGGAGAACGCCCCCCTGCTGAAGCAGTCCGGCGCCGATGTCGTGATCACCAGCGCCAGCGCGGCGGGCCGCCTGCTCGGACTGTCCGTGCTCAGCCCCGCCGCGGGCATGGTCATGGAGGACCTGATCCACCAGGGCAGCGGGCTCGACCTCGTCGAACGCCCGGTCATAAAGGCGGAGGTGGGCAAGAGCCCGCGCGAGGTCGACAGCCTGGTGGTGAGCGTCGTACGAGGGCACCGGGTGCTCGGGTACGACGATCCGGCCGTCGCCCGTCTGGAGTTGACGGACCGGCTGATCACGATCGTGCGGGCCACCCCGGGCCGCCATGTCGCGCCCGACACCCGCCCGCTGCCGCGCGACTGACCCGGCGGGCGCGCCCGGCGCGGCGGAGAGGGCGAGGGGGGTGGGCCGGGCCGACGGTGGCGGGGCGTCCTGTCCGGGTGAGCGGGCCGTTCGGGGCGCGGTCGGCCGGACCGGCTACTTGCGGTTGTACAACCGCATCGTCACCGGTCCGAAGACCACGACGAACAGCGCCGTCCAGCCCAGTGACCAGGCGACGTCGCCCGCCGGCCAGTCGCCCGCCATCAGCCCGCGCACGGCGGACGCCAAGTGGGTGATGGGGCTGTTGTTGACGAACACCTGGAGCCAGCCCGGCATGGTCTTCGGGTCGACGAAGACGTTGGACAGGAAGGTGAGCGGGAAGATCACCATCATGCTGACGCTCATGACCGCCTTCTCGGTGCGCAGCATGAGCCCGAACATGGTCCAGACCCACGAGAACGCGAACGAGAACACCAGCAGCAGCGCGATCCCGGCGACCACGCCGCCGGCCCCGCCGTCCGGCCGGTAGCCGAGGACCATGCCGACGGTGAGCATGACGACCGACGCGATCGTGTAGCGCAAGGCGTCGCCGAGCAGGTAGCCGACCATCGCCGAGGGGCGCCAGATGGGCAGCGAGCGGAAACGGTCGAAGACGCCCTTCTCGATGTCGATGTTGACCGAGACGCCGGTGTACATGGTGATCATCACGACCGACATCACGAGGATGCCCGGCAGCACGAACTGGATGTAGTCCCCCGGGGAGCCGGCCAGCGCACCGCCGAAGAGGTACGTGAACATCAGCAGGTTCATGATCGGGAAGGCGGTGACGTCGAAGAGCTGCTCCGGCACGTGCTTGATCTTCAGCACGGCACGCCAGCCGAACGTCAGCGAGGTCGACAGGGAACCGGGCCGCGGGGGCCGCTTCCTGGCCACCAGGAGGGCGGTCAGCGACTCGGTGCTGACCGGGGTGAGTTCCTTGTTCTCGGTGCTCGCGGTCGTACTCATGCCGCCGCCTCGCCTTCCTTCGCGTCGGGGCCGGTGCCGTGGCCGGTCAGCGCCAGGAACACCTCGTCCAGGCTGGGCTGCCCCAGGGAGAAGTCGTCGACGGTGACGCCGGCCCGGGACAGCTCGCCCAGGGCCCGGACGGCCTGGTCGGCCGCGGCGGTGCCCGCCGTCGCGACCAGGCGGGCGGTCAGGGCCACCGGGTCGGGTTCCGGCTGCACCTCGGCGCGCAGCACGCTCCGCAGCACCCGCTCGGCGGCCGGCCGCTGCCGGGCGTCCCGCAGCCGCAGGTGGACGGATCCGGCGCCGACCGACGCCTTCAGCTCCCCCTTCGTCCCCTCGGCGATCACCCTGCCCTTGTCGATGACGGCGATCCGGGACGCCAGGTGGTCGGCCTCGTCCAGGTACTGCGTGGTCAGCAGCACGGTCGTGCCCTGCGCCACCACGGCCCGCACGATGTCCCACACCTGGTTGCGGCTGCGCGGGTCGAGCCCGGTCGTCGGCTCGTCCAGGAAGAGCAGATCGGGGGTGTTGAGGATGGACGCGGCGATGTCGATACGGCGCCGCATGCCCCCCGAGTAGTGCTTGACCTGCCTCCCTGCGGCCCCGGTCAGCCCGAAGGCGTCCAGCAGCTGCGCCGCGCGCTCCCGCGCGGCCTTCTTGCCGTGCCCGAGGAGCCGGCCCAGCAGGACCAGGTTCTCGGTGCCGGTGAGGTCCTCGTCGACCGACGCGTACTGCCCGGTCAGGCTGACCCGGCCGCGCACCTCGTCGGCCTCGCGTACGACGTCGTGGCCGAAGACGTGGGCCTCGCCGCCGTCCGGTCTGAGGAGGGTGGCGAGCACCTTCACCACGGTGGTCTTGCCGGCGCCGTTCGGGCCGAGGAGGCCGTAGACCGTGCCGGACGGCACCGCCAGGTCCACGCCGTCCACCGCCCTGGTCTCGCCGAAGGCCTTCACCAGGCCCGCCGTCTCGATCGCGGGGCCGGACGTCTGCGCGCTCATCCCGGGCTCCTTCCGCCTGCTCGGTCCGTACAAGGGCTGACTTTCACGGTCGCGCGGACTCATCGCTCGCGCAGGGGGTTCCGGGCGGTCGGGCCCCCGGCGGGGGCGGATCCGGCCGCGGAGGCGGGCCTGCGGGTCCGTCGCGGGAGGGAGGGGTAGCGTCCCCCTCATGCATGCGATCACGATTCCCGAACCCGGAGGCCCCGAGGCGCTGGTCTGGGACCAGGTCCCCGATCCGGTGCCCGGCGAGGGCGAAGTCCTGGTCGAGGTGGTGGCCAGCGCCGTCAACCGCGCCGACATCATGCAGCGCCAGGGCTTCTACGATCCGCCGCCCGGCGCCCCCGGCCACCCCGGCCTGGAGTGCTCCGGGCGGATCGCCGCGCTCGGGCCGGGCGTGTCCGGCTGGTCCGTCGGCGACGAGGTGTGCGCGCTGCTGGGCGGCGGCGGGTACGCCGAGAAGGTCGCCGTCCCCGCCGGCCAGCTCCTGCCGGTCCCCGAGGGGGTCGGCCTCAAGGAGGCCGCGGCGCTGCCCGAGGTGGTCTGCACGGTCTGGTCGAACGTCTTCATGGTCGCCCACCTCCGCCCCGGCGAGACCCTGCTGGTGCACGGCGGTTCCAGCGGCATCGGCACCATGGCGATCCAGCTCGCCAAGGCCTTCGGCGCGAAGGTCGCCGTCACGGCGGGGACGAAGGAGAAGCTGGAGCGGTGCGCCGAGCTGGGCGCCGACATCCTGATCAACTACCGCGAGCAGGACTTCGTCGCCGAGATCGAGCAGGCCACGGGCGGCGCGGGCGCCGACGTCATCCTGGACAACATGGGCGCGAAGTACCTGGACCGCAACGTCCGGGCGCTCGCCGTCAACGGCCGGCTGGCCATCATCGGCATGCAGGGCGGCAGGAAGGGCGAGCTGAACATCGGTGCCCTCCTCGCCAAGCGCGCCGCCGTCAGCGCGACCTCGCTGCGGGCCCGTCCCCTGGAGGAGAAGACGGCCATCGTGGCGGCCGTGCGCGAACACGTGTGGCCGCTGCTGGCCGCCGGTCACGTCCGCCCGGTCGTCGACCGGGAGATGCCGATGAGCGAGGCGTCCGCCGCGCACCGGGTCGTGGAGGAGAGCGGCCACGTCGGCAAGGTGCTGCTCGTCACGTCCTGACCGCCCGGGCGACCCCGCCGTCACCCGGCCTGAGCCCTCTGGCTCCTGCGCAGCCGGAGGGCGAAGAGGCCCAGGCCCAGACCGAGGCCGATCAGGACCAGCCCGCTGCCGAGGGGCAGGATCCGCAGGGCCGGCTCCGCGGACCGCCCGGCGTGCGCGACGGTTCCCGCTCCCGGCCGTACGAGGGGCGGGGAAGGCGCCGGCTGCGCCTTCTCGGCCGGGGCGGACAGGTCCGGCCGGCCGGGCACGTCCCCGCCGTCCCGTCCCGGTGCCTCCGGGTGCTCCGGGTCCGCGTCCGTGACGACCGCGCCCTCCTCCGTCTCCGGCACGTCCGGCCGTCCCGGCCGCTGCCGCCCCTCCCCGGCCCTGCTGCCCGCCCGGGACGGCTCGGTGGCGGGCGCGGGGGAGGTGGGCGCGGGCGAGGGCTTGCGGACCGTGCCGCCGACCACCGGCCCGGAAACGCGTCCGTCGCTCCGCGGGGAGGCGGACGCGGGCGCGGAGGCCGCCTCCGGCCCCGGCACCGGCCCCGGCCGGTCGGCCGGCCGGAGGGGCGGGCGCCGGGCGGCGGACGGGGCCGGCCCCGAAGCGGGCGCCGTCCCCGGCTCCGACGCCCCGCCACCGGGCGGGGCGCTCCCGGTACGGCGGTGCGAGCGGTGCGACGCGGCGGGATCGGGCGCCGCCCCGGGACCGCGCCCCACACCCGGGCCGCGCTCCGCACCCGGGTCGGGCACCGCCCCGGGGCCGCGCGGCCCTCCGGGGTCGTACGCCGTGGCGTCCCCCTGCGCCGCGTACGCCGCAGGGCCGGGCCCGGGCAGGCCCGTTCCCGCGCCCAGAGCCGTTCCCAGGGCCAGCACGAGCCCTGCCCCGCGCACTGCTCGCAGCCATGGAGTCACGTCGGTGACCCCCTCCCGGTCTACCAGTGGTCAAGATCGTCGGAACAAGCCTCACATCCATCGACTGTTCCGGCATTCCGGATTCCTCCACCCGTACGCGGTGGATCGGTCCCTTCCGGGGGCGCGACGGTGAGGAGGCGTGCGGGTGCGAGAGAATGGCGGCATGGAGATGCCGAGGAACGACAGGTCACCGGAGAACCCCCAGATCCTGGTCGTCGGCCAGGACGGCATGGCCCTCAGCGGTGGTGGCGGGGATGAGGAGTCCCGCGAGACCCCGGTGACGGAGCAGGTGGAGCAGCCTGCCAAGGTCATGCGGATCGGCAGCATGATCAAGCAGCTCCTGGAGGAGGTGCGCGTCGCCCCCCTGGACGAGGCGAGCCGGAACCGGCTCAAGGAGATCCACGCCAGCTCGGTGAAGGAGCTGGAGGACGGTCTGGCGCCGGAGCTGGTGGAGGAGCTGGAGCGGCTCTCCCTGCCCTTCACGGACGAGGCCACCCCGAGCGACGCGGAGCTGCGCATCGCCCAGGCGCAGCTGGTGGGCTGGCTGGAGGGCCTCTTCCACGGGATCCAGACCACGCTGTTCGCCCAGCAGATGGCCGCCCGCGCGCAGTTGGAGCAGATGCGCCGCGCCCTGCCGGCCGGCCTGGGCCACGACGGCGGCGAGGACGGCCACACGGGCGGGCGTGCGGGCGGGGGGCCGTACCTGTAAGGGCCTCCCCGGCCCGCCAGGGTCCGGCGGCACCGGCTGCCGGGCCCTCTCCCGCTCCCGGGACCTCCCCCGCTCCCGGGCCCCGGCGCGTCCGGAACGCCGTGACGATCTCGTGGCGTGACCTTGGCCACGGCCGGGGTCCCGCGCCGGGAGCGCCCACGGCGGGTTTTTCCCGGCCGGGTCCACTCCGGGACGCCGGCACGTCAAGCGAAGTGCCCGTTCCGTGACCGTACGCGAAAGAAGCGTCGCGGAAGCGTTACGGCGGACGCACGTCCGGTGCACAGAATTTGCACGGTCGCGCGGGGGCAGGGTTGGATGGCCGGTCCGTCTCGTGCCGGTCCTGGCGCCCGTCTCGGACCGGAGGCTTGCGCGGAGGCTGTAGCGTGGCCGACGGAGACCGTAACAACACCGCGCGCACCGCGGGCAGAAACGACGGCGAGGACTGATGGCACAGCAGCAGCGCGCTCAGGGCCCGTCCGACCCCGAGGCGACTGGCGGCGGTATGTCAGACGCGCCGGAGACCTGGGGCAACGGGGGGCTGGTCGGGGACGGCCGGTACCGGCTGACCCACAGGCTCGGACGGGGCGGCATGGCCGAGGTGTTCGCCGCGGAGGACGTCCGCCTCGGACGCACCGTGGCGGTCAAGCTGCTGCGCGCCGACCTGGCCGAGGACCCGGTGTCCAAGGCCCGCTTCACGCGTGAGGCGCAGTCGGTGGCCGGGCTCAACCACCACGCGATCGTCGCCGTGTACGACTCCGGCGAGGACGTCGTCGGCGGCCAGTCCGTGCCGTACATCGTCATGGAGCTGGTCGAGGGCCGCACCATCCGCGACCTGCTGATGAACGCCGAGGCCCCGGGCCCGGAGCAGGCGCTGGTCATCGTCTCCGGTGTCCTGGAGGCGCTGGCCTACTCGCACCAGCACGGCATCGTGCACCGCGACATCAAGCCGGCCAACGTCATCATCACGGACAGCGGCGCCGTGAAGGTGATGGACTTCGGCATCGCCCGCGCCCTGCACGGGGCGTCGACGACGATGACGCAGACCGGCATGGTCATGGGCACCCCGCAGTACCTCTCCCCGGAGCAGGCCCTCGGCAAGGCCGTCGACCACCGCTCCGACCTGTACGCCACCGGCTGCCTGCTGTACGAACTGCTGGCGCTGCGCCCGCCGTTCACCGGCGAGACCCCGCTGTCGGTGGTCTACCAGCACGTCCAGGACATCCCGACGCCCCCGTCGGAGGTCTCCGACGCCTGTCCGCCCGAGCTGGACGGCCTAGTCATGCGCTCGCTGGCCAAGGAGCCCGACGACCGCTTCCAGACGGCCGAGGAGATGCGCGGGCTGATCCAGTACGCGCTGCAGATGCTGTACGAGCAGGGCAGCCACAACGGCACCTGGAACACCGGGCCGGTCGCCGCGCACGAGGGGCGGCACACCCCGTCCGCCGGCATGGCGGGCACGGCCGTGCTGCCCCACCCCGACCACGGCTCCGGCACCACGCAGATCCCGCAGCCGGTCCTGCCCGGCGGGTACGGCGGCGGCGACGACGGCGGCTTCGAGGGCCACGGCAACCGGGGCAGCGGCCGGGGCAAGCTCTGGATCATCGCCGTGCTCGCGGTGATCGCGGTCGTGGCGGGCGCCGCGCTGGCGATGAGTCAGTTCGAGGGTGGCGACGCGGGCGGCGACGGGAGTCCCAAGGAGTCGCCGAGCGCCTCGCAGACCACCCAGGAGGAGAAGCCCAGCGAGACGCCGAGCGACGGGGCGACGGAGGGGAGCACCGACTCCGGCACCCAGCCGGGCACCGGGGACACCGGCGGCGACTCCGGCTGGACGCAGCCCACGGCCCCCTCGTACACGCCGTCGTACACGCAGACCCAGGAGCCGACCCAGGACCCGACGGGCGGGGAGACCGCGCCCCCGGTGACGCCGGAACCGACGGACGCCCAGCCGACCAGCGGCGGGGGGCAGCCGACGGGCGGCCAGACGCAGCCGACGGACGGTGACGACAGCGGTGGCGACGAGGACAACGGCGCGACCGGCGGAACGATCAACCCGTTCGGCGGCTGACGGGGGAAGAGCCCCGGGGAAGCAGCCGGAAGCACCCTCACGCGCGCGTGGGGCCCACACGGGGCCCCACGCGCGCGTGGCGTTGGTACGGATGCGCGCGGAGGGCGGACACGCCGGGGCTCCGGTCCGGGTGCCGCCGTCGCGCGGCCGTTTCGGCACGCGCGCGCCGGCCACCGGTCCGGCGCCCGGCTGTACCGGGCTCGCCGGCCGCCCCGATGCCGTCCTCGCCCGCGGGCGGGCCGTGGACGCCCGGTGGACGGCCTCGCGGCCGGCGGGAGAAATGGGCGGATTCGTCCTTCTGTGCGCACGGTGCCGGTCTCACGCGCGAACTCTTCCCGCGCCCGGGGTGACCGGGATACCGTGCCGTTGTTCCGGCCCCCTGCAAGGCTGTGACCAGTACCTGTTCCCGACTTTCGCCATTTACTTGGAAATCCAAGCAAAATTGCAGGTCAGGGTGGGTTTCACAGAAATGTGGAGAACTGGGTAACGTGCTTTTCTGCAGGGCGCTCGCCGGGGCACCTGTCACGCCTGTTCCCGGCCGGGCGCACCCACCCCGTGCGTCCCGTCGGAAGAACAGGTGAGCCGCTCCCCCGAGCTCCGGAACGGAGCGAGGGGGATCCCAGGCACCCGGCGAACCCGGGGGCCGGACCGACGGAGGAGCACACGTGACCGTGGAGAGCACTGCCGCGCGCAAGCCGCGACGCAGCGCCGGGAGCAAGACCGGGACCACCGGTACGAAGGCGGCCGGCACCACCGGCACCAAGCGCACCACCCGCACCGCTGCCAAGAAGAGCGCCGAGAAGGGCGCCGCACAGAGCACCGAGCCCGAGCTCGTCCAGCTCCTCACGCCCGAGGGCGAGCGCGTCGAGAACGCCGAGTACGACGCGTACGTCGCCGGCGTCACCCCCGACGAGCTGCGCGGCCTGTACCGCGACATGGTGCTCACCCGCCGCTTCGACGCCGAGGCCACCGCCCTGCAGCGCCAGGGCGAGCTCGGCCTGTGGGCCTCCCTGCTGGGCCAGGAGGCCGCCCAGATCGGTTCCGGCCGCGCCACCCGCGAGGACGACTACGTCTTCCCGACCTACCGCGAGCACGGCGTCGCCTGGTGCCGCGGGGTCGACCCGACCAACCTGCTCGGCATGTTCCGCGGCGTGAACAACGGCGGCTGGGACCCCAACGGCAACAACTTCCACCTCTACACGATCGTCATCGGCTCGCAGGCGCTGCACGCCACCGGCTACGCCATGGGCATCTCCATGGACGGCGCCGACTCGGCCGTGATCGCCTACTTCGGCGACGGCGCCTCCAGCCAGGGCGACGTGAACGAGGCGTTCAACTTCGCCGCCGTCTACAACGCCCCGGTCGTGTTCTTCTGCCAGAACAACCAGTGGGCGATCTCGGAGTCCAACGAGAAGCAGACCCGCGTGCCGCTGTACCAGCGCGCCCAGGGCTTCGGCTTCCCCGGCGTCCGCGTCGACGGCAACGACGTGCTGGCCACCCTCGCCGTCACCCGGTGGGCCCTGGAGCGGGCCCGGCGCGGCGAGGGCCCGGCGCTGATCGAGGCGTGGACGTACCGCATGGGCGCCCACACCACCTCCGACGACCCCACCCGCTACCGCCACGACGACGAGCGGGCCGCCTGGGAGGCGAAGGACCCGATCCTGCGCCTGCGCCGCCACCTGGAGGCCTCGCACCACGCGGACGAGGGGTTCTTCGCGGAGCTGGAGGCCGAGAGCGAGGCGCTGGGCAGGCGGGTGCGCGAGGCGGTCCGCGCCATGGAGGACCCGGACCGGTTCGCCCTCTTCGAGAACGTGTACGCGGACGGGCACGCGCTCGTCGACGAGGAGCGCGCGCAGTTCGCCGCCTACCAGGCGTCGTTCGCGCCTGAGTCCGATGGCGGCCTCGCCGCCGGATCGGGGGTTTGATCATGGCCGTGGAGACCGCACCCACCCAGAACATGGCCCTGGCCAAGGCGATCAACGAATCGCTGCGCCGCGCCCTGGAGACCGACCCCAAGGTCCTGATCATGGGCGAGGACGTCGGCAAGCTCGGTGGCGTCTTCCGTGTGACGGACGGTCTGCAGAAGGACTTCGGGGAGAACCGCGTCATCGACACCCCCCTGGCCGAGTCCGGCATCGTCGGCACGGCGATCGGCCTCGCCCTGCGCGGCTACCGCCCGGTGGTGGAGATCCAGTTCGACGGTTTCGTCTTCCCTGCGTACGACCAGATCGTCACGCAGCTGGCGAAGATGCACGCCCGCTCGCTGGGCAAGGTCAAGCTGCCCGTCGTCGTCCGCATCCCCTACGGCGGCGGCATCGGCGCGGTGGAGCACCACTCGGAGTCCCCGGAGGCGCTCTTCGCGCACGTCGCGGGCCTGAAGGTGGTCAGCCCCTCCAACGCGGCGGACGCGTACTGGATGATGCAGCAGGCCATCCAGAGCGACGACCCCGTGATCTTCTTCGAACCCAAGCGGCGTTACTGGGACAAGGGCGAGGTCGACACCGAGGCGATCCCCGGCCCGCTGCACGCCGCGCGCGTGGTCCGCGAGGGGACGGACCTCACCCTGGCCGCCTACGGCCCGATGGTGAAGCTCTGCCGGGAGGTGGCCGACGCCGCCGCCGAGGAGGGCAAGTCCCTGGAGGTCCTCGACCTGCGCTCGGTCTCCCCGCTCGACTTCGACACGATCCAGGCGTCGGTGGAGAAGACCCGCCGCCTGGTCGTGGTCCACGAGGCGCCGGTGTTCTTCGGTTCCGGCGGGGAGATCGCCGCCCGCATCACCGAGCGCTGCTTCTACCACCTGGAGGCCCCGGTGCTCCGGGTCGGCGGCTACCACGCCCCGTACCCGCCGGCCCGCCTGGAGGAGGAGTACCTGCCCGACCTGGACCGGGTGCTGGATGCCGTCGACCGCTCGCTGGCGTACTGAGGAGAGGGCCGTGACGACGATGACGGAAGGGTCCGTGCGCGAGTTCAAGATGCCCGACGTGGGCGAGGGACTCACCGAGGCGGAGATCCTCAAGTGGTACGTGCAGCCCGGTGACACGGTCACCGACGGGCAGGTGGTGTGCGAGGTCGAGACCGCCAAGGCGGCCGTCGAGCTCCCCATCCCCTACGACGGCGTGGTGCGTGAGCTGCGCTTCCCCGAGGGCACCACGGTGGACGTGGGCACGGCGATCATCACGGTGGACGTCGGCGGCGGTGCCGCGCCCGCCGCGCAGGAGCCGGCACCCGCCGCGCGGGAACGGGCCGAGGAGCCGAAGCCGCAGGGCTCGGGCCGCCAGCCGGTCCTGGTCGGCTACGGCGTCGCCACCTCCTCGACCCGCCGCCGTCCCCGCAGGGCCGCGGAGATCCCGGCCCAGGAGGCGCCCGCCGCGCCGGCGGCGGCCGCGGTCCAGGCCGAGCTGAACGGCCACGGACCGGACGCCCGCCGGCGCCCCCTGGCCAAGCCGCCGGTGCGCAAGCTCGCCAAGGACCTCGGCGTCGACCTGGCGGCGGTCACCCCGACCGGCCCGGACGGCGTCATCACCCGCGAGGACGTCCACGCGGCGGCGGCCCCGCGGCAGGCGGCGGGGCCGGAGCCGGCCGTGGGCACCCCGGCGCCCGCGGCCCCCGTGTCCGTGGCTCCCGCGCCGGTGTCGTACGACACCGCCCGCGAGACCCGCGTGCCGGTCAAGGGCGTCCGCAAGGCGACGGCCGCGGCGATGGTCGGCTCGGCGTTCACCGCGCCGCACGTCACGGAGTTCGTGACGGTGGACGTGACCCGGACGATGAAGCTGGTCGAGGAGCTGAAGCAGGACAAGGAGTTCGCGGGCCTGCGCGTGAACCCCCTCCTGCTGATCGCCAAGGCCCTGCTGGTCGCGGTCAAGCGCAACCCGGACATCAACGCGTCCTGGGACGAGGCGGCCCAGGAGATCGTGGTCAAGCACTACGTCAACCTGGGCATCGCGGCGGCGACCCCGCGCGGTCTGATCGTCCCGAACATCAAGGACGCCCACGCCAAGACGCTCCCGCAGCTGGCGCAGGCGCTGGGCGAGCTGGTGACGACGGCCCGCGAGGGCAGGACCTCCCCGGCGGCGATGCAGGGCGGGACGGTGACCATCACCAACGTCGGCGTCTTCGGCGTCGACACCGGCACGCCGATCCTCAACCCCGGCGAGTCCGCGATCCTCGCGGTCGGCGCGATCAAGCCCCAGCCGTGGGTCCACAAGGGCAAGGTGAAGCCCCGTCAGGTCACCACGCTGGCCCTCTCCTTCGACCACCGCCTGGTCGACGGCGAGCTGGGTTCGAAGGTGCTGGCCGACGTGGCGGCGATCCTGGAGCAGCCGAAGCGGTTGATCACCTGGGCGTGAGGCCCTCCGGGACGGGACGGCACGAGGGGCCCGCCGCGGTGACGCGGCGGGCCCCTCGTGCCGCGTACCGGGCGCGGGCCCTCGGGCGCCGGCCGTGAGCCGCCGCGGGTCAGGCCTTGGTGAAGCCGTAGTTCAGCAGCTTCTTCGCGTCCGTCTCGCGCTGGGTCCCGGACGTCGACGCCAGGACCGTGCCGATGACGGTCTTGCCGTTGCGGGTGGCGGCGAAGACCAGGCAGTACTTGGCCTCGGGGCCGGAGCCGGTCTTCACGCCGATGGTGCCGCTGTAGGTGTTGAGCAGCGTGTTGGTGTTGACCCACGGCGCCATCGTGCGGGTGCTGCCGGTCTTGGTGATCGTCTTGGCCGTGTACTTCTTCGTCTTGACGATCGTGCGGAACGTGGAGCTCTTCATCGCGCTGCTGGCGATCTTCGTCAGGTCGCGCGGAGTGGAGTAGTTCGAGCCGTTGCCGATGCCGTCGAAGGAGTCGAAGCGCGTGTTCTTCAGACCGAGGTTCTTGGCGGCGGTGTTCATCTTGCCGATGAACGACTTCACGCGCGCGGCACGCGTCGAGCCCGTGCCGAACTTGTCGGCGAGCGCGTAGGCGGCGTCGCAGCCGGAGGGCAGCATCAGCCCGTACAGCAACTGGCGGACGGTGACCTTGTCGCCGACGATCAGCCGTGCCGAGGAGGCGTTCTTCGACACGATGTAGTCGCTGTACGCCTTCTGGATCGTGACCTTGGCGTCGAGGTTGAGGTTCGGCTGCGCGAGCACGACCTTGGCGGTCATGATCTTCGTCGTCGAGCCGGTGGAGCGCTTGGTGTCCGCGGCCTTGGTGTACAGCGACTTGCCGGTGGCGTTGTTCATCACGAAGCCGCCCTTGGCGGCGATCGTGGGCGCGGTGGCGGCCTGCGCGGGCGCCGCGGAGAGGAGTCCGGTGGCGAACACGGCGCCGGCGGCCACGGTGGCGGCGGCGGCTCTGCGCGGACGGATGCCCTGAATGCCGTTCTTCAAGTGAGTTACCCCGATTACGTTGAATGCCCGTGGGCGCGGCCGAGGTTGAGGTGCGGGCAGCACGGGGCCGCGTCTGTGTGACACGCGGCGGGCGCGGATGGTTGTACCGGGGCCGGTGGGCTTCTCCCCGCGTTCCGGCCCCGCTCCGGCGTCCGCATGGCGGAAGGCGACCGTGATGCGTACCTGTTGTATCTATCCTGTGGGCATGACCATGGCCGTGAAGCAACCCCCCGCCGCCGACCGCGTCTACACACACGTCAAGCAGGGCGTCCTGGAACGCCGTTACGAGGGAGGCACCCTCCTCACCGAGGGCGAGCTCGCCGAGGCCGTCGGGGTCTCGCGCACCCCGGTGCGCGAGGCGCTGCTGCGGCTGGAGGCCGAGGGGCTGATCCGGCTCTACCCGAAGAAGGGCGCCCTGGTGCTGCCCGTCTCCGCACAGGAGATCGCCGACGTCGTGGAGACCCGGCTGCTGGTCGAGGAGCACGCGGCGCGCAAGGCCGTACCCGCGCCGCCCGGGCTGGTCGAGCGGCTGGAGCAGCTGCTCGCCCGGCAGCGGGAGCAGGCCGCCGCCGGCGACTTCGCCGCCGCGGCCGTCACCGACCGCTGCTTCCACGCCGAGATCGTCCGCAGCGGCGGCAACGAGATCCTCTCCAGGCTCTACGACCAGCTGCGCGACCGGCAGCTGCGCATGGGCGTCGCCGTCATGCACTCCCACCCGGACCGGATCGCCAAGACCCTCGCCGAGCACGGGGAGATCCTCGGCGCGCTGCGCGCCGGGGACGCGGAGTCGGCCGTCGCCGTCGTCCGCCGGCACGTGAGCTGGTTCTCGAACCTGGCCCGGGGGGAGGTCCGATGAGTTCGAGGGCCTCCCTGGGCGGCTCCACCCCCCTGCCCGGCGACCCGCCGGGCGGCCGGCGCGCGATCGGCGTCTGGAGCGTCGGCGTCGCCGTCTACTTCGTCGCCGTCACCTTCCGCACCTCGCTGGGGGTGGCCGGCCTCGACGCCGTCGACCGCTTCCACGTGAGCGCCTCGGCCCTGTCCACCTTCTCCATCCTCCAGCTGCTGGTCTACGCGGGCATGCAGATACCCGTCGGCCTGCTCGTCGACCGGCTCGGCACCAAGAAGGTGCTGGGCCTGGGCGCGGTGCTGTTCACGGCGGGACAGCTGGGCTTCGCGTTCTCCCCGTCGTACGGCATGGCGCTCGCCTCGCGGGCGCTGCTCGGTTGCGGCGACGCGATGACGTTCATCAGCGTGCTGCGGCTGGGCACCCGCTGGTTCCCGGCCCGGCGCGGACCGCTGGTCGGTCAGCTCGCCGGCCTGGCCGGCATGGCGGGCAACCTCGTCTCCACCCTCGTCGTGGCGCGGCTGCTGCACGGCATCGGGTGGGAGGCGGCGTTCGCGGGCAGCGCGCTGGCGGGCGTCGTCGTGCTGGTCCTGCTGCTGCTCTTCCTGAAGGACCACCCCGAGGGGCACGGGCCGGAGCCGGCCGGGCACCGGGGAGCCGCGTACGTGCGGCGGCAGATCGCGATGTCGTGGCGGGAACCGGGGACGCGGCTCGGACTGTGGGTGCACTTCACCACCCAGTTCCCGGCGATGGTGTTCCTGCTGCTGTGGGGCCTGCCCTTCCTGGTCGAGGCGCAGGGCCTGTCCCGGGCGGCCGCGGGCGAGCTGCTCACGCTCGTCGTGCTGTCGAACATGGCGGTCGGCCTGGTCTACGGCCAGGTCGTCGCCCGGCACCACGGGGCGCGGCTGCCGCTGGCGCTGGGCACGGTGGCCGCGACGGCCGCCCTGTGGGCCGCGACACTCGCCTGGCCCGGTGAGCACGCCCCGACGGGGCTGCTGGTCGTGTTGTGCGTGGTGCTGGGGGCGTGCGGCCCGGCGTCGATGATCGGGTTCGACTTCGCACGGCCCGCCAACCCGCCCGAGCGGCAGGGAACGGCGTCCGGGATCACCAACATGGGCGGCTTCATCGCCTCGATGACCACGCTGTTCGCGATCGGCGTGCTGCTCGACGCCACCGGGGACGACTACACCGTCGCCTTCTCCTCCGTGTTCGTCCTCCAGGCGCTCGGCGTCTCCCAGATCCTGCGGCTGCGCGGGCGCGCGGCCCGGCGGGAGCGGGAGCGGCTGGTCGCCAGCCGGGTGGAGACGGTGCACGTCCCCGCGTGATCCGCCGGGTTCGGGGGCGCGGCGTCCCGCCCGCCCGGTGGCCGCGGGCTACTTGGTGACCGCGAACCTCCGCAGGATGGCCGCCGCCAGCTCCTGGTCGCCCTCCGTCTTGACCCGGTCCGCCACCGCCTCCGGCGTCACCCGCCCGCAGGCCAGGCGGACGTAGGTCTCCCAGTCGAGGGAGAGGGAGGCGGCCGGCCCGAGCGCGGGAACCGCCTCCAGGGTGCCGCGGCCCTGGATGTCCACGCGCACCGTGCGCAGGAACTCCACCGGCCCGTGGACGTCCACCACGACGGCCGAGCTGCGCGGCGCGTGCGCGTCCTCGGCGACGACCCGCGGCAGCTCGCCGAGCAGCACGTCCCGCGCGACGTACGCGCCGGGGGAGTCGAGGTTGCCCGGGCGGCCGAGGGCGGTGCGCAGGTCCTGCTCGTGCACCCACACGTCGAAGGCGTGCCGGCGCATCGACTCCTCCAGGGTGAGATCGGCCCCGTACGGGCCGCGGACCTTGGTGCCGGGGTCGCGGTTCTCGTTCCGCAGCTGGCGGTTGCGGCGGATGATCATGTACTCCAGCTCGGAGGTCATCTCCGGTGCCGTGTGGTGACGGCGGACGTCGACCTGCAGCTCCATGTAGCGCTGGTGCTCGCTGGTGACGTGGAACAGGTCGCGCGGCAGCGCGTGGATGGGACGCGGGTCGCCGAGCATCTCGGAGTCCAGCCCGATGACGTGGGAGACCACGTCGCGGACCGACCAGCCCGGACACGGTGTGCGCCGGTTCCAGTCGGCCTCCACGAGTGGCTGGACCAGTTCGGATATCGCCTCGATGGAGTGGGTCCAGGCATCGGCGTAGGGCTGGAGGGTGGGATGCAGACTCACGGAACGGGACCCCTCGGCGGTCGGTACACGGGCAGGTGGCGGCGGTGCCAGTGGGTGGCGGCTGCACTCGGCGGGCGTCTTCGGACTCCCCCGGGCCCTCGCCTCCGCTGCGCGCAGGCTTCGAGCAGGGGGGACCCCCAAGTTACGCTGCTGTGCGGTGCCCCGGCAGTGCTTTCGTGTGACGATCGTAGGCTGTGGGGAGGTCCGTGTGGACGGCTCCGATGGCCAGGACGGTGGTAGTGTGCGCGCTTCTCTGATCCAGCTCGCCGTGGACGAGGGGGAACCGGTGGCGTCGCGCCGCCGGCGCGTGGCCGCCCTCGTACGGGAACAGGAGGGCGCCGACCTGGTCGTCCTGCCCGAGCTGTGGACCACCGGCGCCTTCGCCTTCGAGGAGTTCGACGCCGGGGCCGAGCCGCTCCGGGGACCGACGTACGAGGCGATGGCCGAGGCCGCGCGCGACGCGGGCGTGTGGCTGCACGCGGGCTCGATCCCGGAACGCGACCCCGACGGGTCCCTCTACAACACCTCCCTCGTCCTCTCCCCCTCCGGCGACCTGGCCGCCGCCTACCGCAAGATCCACCGCTTCGGCTTCGACAAGGGCGAGGCCGTGCTGATGGGCGCGGGGCGCGAGCTGGTGACGGTCCGTCTGCCGGGGACGACCCTGGGCGTGGCGACCTGCTACGACCTCCGCTTCCCCGAACTCTTCCGCGGGCTGGTCGACGCCGGCGCCGAGATCCTCGCCGTCCCGGCGGGCTGGCCCGAGCGCCGCCGCTCCCACTGGACGCTGCTGGCCCGGGCGCGGGCGGTGGAGAACCAGGCGTTCGTCCTCGCGTGCGGAACGGCCGGGACGCACGCGGGAGTCCCGCAGGCCGGTCACTCGGTCGTGGTGGACCCGTGGGGTGAGGTGCTGGCCCAGGCGGGCCCGGACGAGCAGGTCCTCACCGTGGAGTTCGACCCCGCGTCGGTGGCGGGCACGCGGGAGCGCTTCCCGGTGCTGAGGGACCGGGTCCTGGGGCTGGAGACGCCGCCGCGCCGGTGACCACCGCGCCACCGCGCCGGTGGCCCCGCCCCGCCGGGCGGGTGGGCGCACGGGCGCGTGGGCGCGCTGACGGCCGCCGCGCCGGCGGTACGCCCCCGGCCGGGGTCAGCCGTCCTCCCTCTCCTTCTCGGACAGGTGGATCACGCACACCGTCACCGCGACGAGCAGCGCCGGATCGGCGTCGTCCCGCACGATGTCCAGGCCGTAGGCGTCCCGCACGGTCAGCAGGCGCCGCGAGACGACGGCCAGCGGCTCACCGTCGTACTCGATGGCGAACTCCCGGTCGAGGATCCTGCCGCTGACGTCCAGCTCGTGGCCGTCGGCCAGGGCGACCCGGTAGTGGTTGCGCAGCAGCGACAGCCGCTTGCGCCGGATCGTCGCCAGCGGCTCGCCGCCCCGCTCGATCACCAGGGTGTCCCGCAGGGCGAGCATCTTCTGCCGGATGCCGATCAGGACCCGCCCCTGGGCGTCCTTCAGCTCCCACCTGTCCCGCAGGCGCATCGCCCTGCCGTCGACGAGGAAGACCTTGTCGCCGCGGTCGTCCTCGATCCAGTAGTCGTCACCGAAGCCGAGGAGCCGGTCGTACACGAGGAATCTCATGCCCGGAGCGGTTCCCCGGCGGCCGCCGCGCGACGCCGCCGGTAGGCCGACGGGCTGAGCCCCGTCTCGCGCCGCAGCCGCGCCCGCAGGTTCGCCGCCGTGCCCAGCCCGCACCGGGCCGCCACCACGTCCAGCCGCTCCTCCCCGCGCTCGATCAGCCGCCGCGCGAGGGTCACACGCTCGGCGGTCAGCCAGGCGAGCGGCGTCGTGCCGAGCTGCGCCTGGAAGCGCCGGTGCAGGGTGGCCGGGGAGACCGCCGCGCGGGCCGCCAGGTCCGCGACCGTCAGCGGCCGGTCCAGCCGCTCCTGCGCCCACGCCAGCACCGGCGCGAGCGAGGCGTCGGGCACGTCCGGCACCGGCCGCTCCACGAACTGGCGCTGCCCGCCGTCCCGGTGCGCGGCGAACACCAGCCGCCGCGAGACGGCGTTGGCGATCTCGGCGCCGTGGTCCCGCCGCCACAGGTGCAGCCCGAGGTCGAGCGCGGCGGAGCTGCCCGCGGCGGTGAGGATCCCGCCCTCGTCCACGAAGAGCACGTCCGGTTCCAGCACGACCCCCGGGTGCAGCGCGCGGAAGGACTCCGCCCACATCCAGTGGGTCGTCGCCCGGCGCCCGTCCAGCAGCCCGGCCTCGGCCAGCGCGAAGGTGCCGGTGCAGAAGCTCACCACGCGCGCGCCGCGCGCGTGCGTGCGGCGGATCGCGTCCAGGACGGCCTCCCCGCGCGGGACGACGTTGTCCGGGCGGCCCGGTACGACGAGGGTGTCGGCGTCGTCCACGGCCTCCAGGCCCGGCACGCCGGTCAGTGTGAAGAAGCCGTGGTTCATCCGCACCTCGGGCTCCGGCGTGCACAGCGTCACCTCGTACAACGGCTCGCCGGACCCGAGCTCCGGCCGCGGCAGCCCGAACAGCTCGGTGGCGACGCCGACCTCGAACGGGTTGGTGCCCTCGTCGACGATCACGGCCACGCGGTGCGGGCGCACGACCCGGGCGGGCTGAGAGGATCCTTGCGACATGTGCGATTCCTAGCACTCGTGCGCCGCCCGCGGCAGCCCGAGGATGACCGCATGACCCAGGAACCGATCTCCCTCGCCTCCGCCCTCGCCTCGTTCCACGAGCGGTGGAGCCCCCGCATCGTCACCACCGTCAACGACTACGACGTCCGCGTCGCCAAGGTGGAGGGCGAGCACGTCTGGCACGTCCACGACCACACCGACGAGTTCTTCCTCGTCCTGTCCGGCGAACTCCACATCGGTCTGCGCGAGGCGGCCGGCGAGCGCACGGTCGTCCTGCCGAAGGGGTCGGTCCTCACCGTGCCGCGCGGCACGGAGCACAAGCCGTACGCCCCCCTCCCCACCGAGATCCTCCTCCTCGAACCCACCGGCACCCTCACCGTCGGCGACCGGCACGACGAGGTGCCGGACCACGTGGACGCGACCACGGGACACGGGCTGGGGTGACGCGGCGCACAGGCGGGCCGGGCGCCGGCACGGATGTCCGCGGCGAGTGGCACCCTTGGTCCATGACCGATTCATCCCCGGCCCCGGTTTCCCGCCGTGCCCGCGTCCGCGCCCCCGAGCTGATCGGCAAGGGCGGCTGGCTCAACACGGGCGGCAAGCAGTACACCCTGTCCGACCTGCGCGGACGCATCGTCGTCCTGGATTTTTGGACCTTCTGCTGCATCAACTGCCTGCACGTCCTGGACGAGCTGCGCGAGCTGGAGGAGAAGCACCGGGACACGGTCGTGGTCATCGGCGTGCACTCGCCGAAGTTCGTCCACGAGGCCGAGCACCGGGCGGTGGTCGACGCCGTGGAGCGGTACGGCGTCGAGCACCCCGTCCTGGACGACCCGGAGCTGGCCACCTGGAAGCAGTACGCGGTGCGGGCCTGGCCGACGCTCGTCGTGATCGACCCCGAGGGGTACGTCGTCGCCCAGCACGCCGGCGAGGGGCACGCGCACGCCATCGAGCGGCTGGTGGAGGAGCTGGAGGCCGAGCACGCGGCGAAGGGGACACTGCGGCGCGGCGACGGGCCGTACGTGCCGCCGGAGCCGGAGCCGACGACGCTGCGCTTCCCGGGCAAGGCGCTGCTGCTGCCGTCCGGGAACTTCCTGGTCAGTGATACCACCCGGCACCAGCTGGTGGAGCTGGCGGCGGACGGGGAGAGCGTGGTGCGCCGGATCGGCGCCGGGACGCGCGGGTTCGCGGACGGCGACCTCGCCACCGCCGCCTTCAACGAGCCGCAGGGGCTGGCGCTGCTGGAGGACGGGTCCGTGGTCGTCGCCGACACCGTCAACCACGCCCTGCGCCGCCTGGACCCGGCCGCGGGCGAGGTCACGACCTTGGCCGGCACCGGCCGCCAGTGGATGCAGGGCGATCCCACGTCGGGCCCCGGCCGCGAGGTCAGCCTCTCCTCCCCCTGGGACGTCGCCTGGTGGAACGGCAGGGTGTGGATCGCCATGGCCGGTGTGCACCAGCTGTGGGCGTACGACCCGGCCGACGGCACCGTGGCCGTCACGGCCGGGACGACCAACGAGGGGCTCGTCGACGGGCCGGGCGAGCAGGCCTGGTTCGCGCAGCCGTCGGGGCTGGCGGCCACGCCCGAGCGGCTGTGGCTCGCCGACTCCGAGACGTCCGCGCTGCGCTGGGTGGACCTCGACGGCGCCGTGCACACGGCCGTCGGCACCGGACTGTTCGACTTCGGGCACCGGGACGGAGACGCCGGGCAGGCGCTGCTGCAGCACCCGCTGGGCGTCACGGCGCTGCCCGACGGCTCGGTAGCCGTCAGCGACACCTACAACCACGCCCTGCGCCGCTACGACCCGGCCACCGGTGAGGTCACCACCCTGGCCACGGATCTGCGCGAGCCCAGCGACGCCGTCCTCGTCGGCGACGACATCGTGGTGGTGGAGTCGGCCCGGCACCGGCTGACCCGGCTGCGGCTGCCGGAGGAGGCGGTCCGCGTCGAGGCCGTCGCCCACCGCACCCGGCGCGCGGCGACCGAGGTGGCCCCGGGACGGTTCCGGCTGGACGTGATCTTCCAGGCGCCGGCGGGGCAGAAGCTCGACACGCGCTACGGTCCGTCCACCCGGCTCCTGGTGTCCGCCACCCCGCCCGAGCTGCTGCTGGCCGGCGGGGGCGCGGGGACGGATCTCTCCCGCGACCTGGAGCTCGATCCCGCCGTGCCGGAGGGCGTCCTGCACGTCTCGGCGATGGCGGCCTCCTGCGACGACGATCCGGCCAACGAGTACCCGGCCTGCCACGTCCACCAGCAGGACTGGGGCGTCCCGGTCCGCCTCACCGAGGGCGGTGCGGACCGGCTGCCGCTGGTGCTGGCGGGGATGGACGAGCGGGACGGAGTCTGATCCCCGCGGGGATCAGACTCCGTACCCGTCGCTGTAGCGGCCGTCGCCGCGGTGGTGGTGGTGCGGGGCCGCCTGCTCGTCGATGACCGGCGTGGTGGGCGGGACCACCACGCGCCGGCGCCGGGCGATGCTGCTGAACGTCGAGACGCCGATCAGGCCGACGATCATGAGGATGACGCCCACCATGTCGAGGTTGACGCCTCGCATGTCCCAGTCGGTCGCGAACGTGAGGATGGCTCCCGCGGCGATGAGGATGATGCACCCGCCGAGGCCCATGAGTGTCGCCTCCCTGTCGGTCCGGTCGGTCCGGGCTTTCCGTCGATCCGGTTCCCTGCGGGTACCCCCGGGTTCAACACCCATGCGCGGGACCGGGGTTGACGCGTCGTCGCCCGGGCGGTCCCGTCCGGGTCGGTCGGTCGTGGGTCCGGGTGCGCCGTCGGCCGATGCTCGGCGGACCGTCCTCGCCCCGCACCACGTCCGCGGCGGACACGGACGTACGGCGCCGCCGGACACGCTCCGGCAGCGTCTTCCCCGCCGGCGACGAGGACATCCGGCGCGGGTGGTACCCGGTGGTGCCGAGCGCCGTGGCCGGGGCGCGGACGCCGGGGTCCTCGGCGAGGAAGCGGGCGGCGGCGCGGGCGCGCGGGCCGCCGGTGCCGTCCCGGACGGGTCCGGCCACCGCGGGGGTCGGCGTCGTGCCGGTCATGGCGGCTCCTGTCAGGTGGTCAGGGACGGGACGGTGTCACGCGGGGGGAGGGTGATGCGGTCGCCCTGCCACCGGGTGCGCAGGCGGCGGTCGTGGGAGACCAGGAGGAGGGTGCCGGGGTAGTCGGCCAGGGCCTGTTCCAGGTCTTCGACGAGCGCCGGGGAGAGGTGGTTGGTGGGCTCGTCCAGCAGCAGGACGTCGCTGGGGCGGCTCAGCAGGCGGGCCAGGGCCAGGCGCTGCCGCTGGCCGGTGGACAGTTCGGTGACGCGGGCCGTGAGGCGTTCGGGGGCGAACAGGCCGAGCGCGAGGAGGCGTTCGGTGTGGTCCTCGGGGTGGCCGGGCAGGCCGCGCGCGTAGGCCTGGAGGACGGTCTCGCCGGGGCGGCCGGGGGCGGGATCCTGGGGGAGGTGGCCGATGCGGCCGCGGCGGGTGACGCGGCCGGCGTCGGGGGTGAGGCGGCCGGCCAGGACCCTCAGCAGGGTGCTCTTGCCGGCGCCGTTGCCTCCGGTGACCAGGAGGCGGTCGCCCGCCCGGACGGTGAGGTCGGTGGGGGCGAGGCGGCCGGTGACGGTGACGCCGGTGGCGTCCAGGACCGTGCCGGTGAGCCGGCCCGAGCGCAGGACGGGCGTGAAGCGCAGCGGCTCGGGCGGCGGGGGCACGGGGTCGGCGAGCAGGCGGCGCAGGCGTTCCTCGGCGTTGCGGACCCTGCCAGCCAGGGACTGCTGGACACGGCCGGCGGCACGGTCGTAGGCCATCTTGTTGCCGTCGGTCATGGCGCGGCCGGGGGCGACGCGGCGGGCCGTGGTGGCGGCCGCTTCGCGCTGGGCGGCCACTTCCGCTTCCCAGCGGGCGTGTTCCTGCGCCCAGCGCTGCCGGGCGGCGGCCTTCTCGGCGAGGTAGCCGGTGTAGCCGTTGCCGTAGCGGGTGACGGTGCGGCGGTCGGCGTCGACCTCCAGGAGGGTGGTGGTGACGCGTTCGAGGAAGGTGCGGTCGTGGGAGACCGCGACGGTGGTGCCGCGCCGGGTGCGCAGGTGGTCCTCGAGCCAGGTCAGGGCGGCGGCGTCGAGGTGGTTCGTGGGCTCGTCGAGCAGCAGGACCTCGGGGGAGGCGGCGAGGAGCGCGGCCAGGCGCAGGCGGACCTGTTCGCCGCCGGAGAGGTCGCCGACGGCGCGGTCGCGCGGCAGGTGGGCCAGGCCCAGACCGTGCAGGGCGCGTTCGACCCGGGCGTCGGCCTCGTAGCCGCCGCGCAGTTCGAAGGCGGTCAGCAGGTCGCCGTACTCGGCGAGGACCCGGTCGTCGGCGCCGTCGGCCATGGCGGCTTCGAGTTCGCGCATGCGGCGCTCCATGGCGCGCAGGTCGCTCAGGGCGTCGTCGACGGCCTGCCGGACGGTGTGGTGCGCGGGGAGCCGGCCGTCCTGCGGGAGGTAGCCGACGCCGCCGTCGGCCTGGACGGTGATCTCGCCGGCGTCCGGCTGCTCCACCCCGGCGAACAGGCGCAGCAGGGTGGTCTTGCCCGAGCCGTTCTCCCCGACGATGCCGGTGCGCTCACCCGTGGTGAGCGCGCAGGTGACGGAGTCGAGGACGAGACGGCCGTGGTACGACTTCGTGACGGCGCGGGCGCTGATCTGCGTGGGCATGGGGGTGCTCCGAGGCGTTCGTGTGCGGGGCGGCCCCGGTGGACCGCGGGGTCGGGTGAGCGCCTCGGAAGAGCATGTCCACTCCTTAGTGCGACAGCAGTTGCAATAAGATGCTGTCATCGTGGCGGCGGTGGGAGCAAGCGGAAATTCCGGCCCGGAACCCGGGACCGACCGGGTGAGGTCTTCCTCCGCGTCGGCCTGGTCCGTCAGCGCGGTGGACACCCGCTCCCGGGTCCCGTCGGCGGCCCGCATCCGTGGCCGGTCGTAGGCTCCTCGCCGGTTGCCGCGCTTCCCCGGCGGGCGCACCCACCGGGCACCGGTCCGCAACCCGCGGACGATCGCGCCGGTCACCTCGCGGCGGTCCCGCCGGCGGCCACCCGCTCCGGCGTCCGGTCCGGGGGCGACGGCTCGATCCGCGCCCACCGCGCGTCGGCCGACGGCACGCCCGGACCCACCACCGGCTGCCTAGGGTCTTTCGTTTGGATCGGGTCGGATCAGGGAGCGGGACCCGGTGCCGTGCATCGCAAGGCGGAGGAGGGCGCCATGGCGGAGCCATGGCAACCGACGACAACGCGGCGGGGCACGGCACCAGGCCCCGCGAGCCCGGCATGATCCGAACGAGAGGCCCTAGCCCTCCAGGAACGCCACCAGCGCGTTCGCCAGCAGGTACGGGTCGTCGGCGCCGCACAGTTCCCGGGCGCTGTGCATCGACAGGATGGCCACGCCGATGTCGACGGTGCGGATGCCGTGCCGGGCGGCGGTGATGGGGCCGATCGTCGTGCCGCACGGCATGGAGTTGTGGGAGACGAACGACTGGAAGGGGACGTCCGCCTTCTCGCAGGCGGCGGCGAAGACCGCGCGGCCCGAACCGTCGGTCGCGTAGCGGTTGTTGACGTTGACCTTCAGGATCGGCCCGCCGTTGACGCGCGGGTGGTGCGTCGGGTCGTGCCGCTCCGCGTAGTTCGGGTGCACGGCGTGGCCGGTGTCGGCGGACAGGCAGACGGTGCCGGCGAAGGCGCGCGCCCGGTCCTCGTACGAGCCGCCGCGCGCGAACACCGAGCGCTCCAGGACGGTGCCGAGCAGCGGGCCGTCGGCGCCGGTGTCCGACTGCGAGCCGTTCTCCTCGTGGTCGAAGGCGGCCAGCACGGGGATGTACGGCAGGGCCTCGCCCGAGGCGGCGACGGCGGCCAGGGCGGCCGTGCCGGCGTGCACCGACAGCAGGTTGTCCATCCGCGGGCCCGCCACCAGCTCCCGGTCGCGGCCCAGGTAGGCGGGGGCCTCCACGGGGTACGTCATCAGGTCCCAGCCGGTGACCTCGCCGGCCGGGATGCCGGACGCCTCCTCCAGGAAGGCCACGAGGTCGCCGTCGCGGACGTCGTCGCCCAGGCCCCACACCGGCTGCAGGTGCCGCTGCTTGTCCAGCTTGAGGCCCTCGGTGGAGACCGAGCGGTCCAGGTGGATGGCGAGCTGCGGGACGCGCAGCAGCGGGCGGTCGACGTCGACCAGGCGGGTCGAGCCGTCGCGCAGGGTGAGGCGGCCGGCCAGGCCCAGGTCCCGGTCGAGCCAGGAGTTCATCAGCGGGCCGCCGTAGATCTCGACGGCGACCTGGCGCCAGCCGTGCGCCCCGCTGTCGGGCAGCGGCTTGACGCGCAGGCCGGGGGAGTCGGTGTGGGCGCCGACGATCCGGAAGGGGGTGTGGGGCGACGCGCCCTCGGGGACGTACCAGGCCACGATCGCGCCGCCGCGCAGCACGTATCTGCCGCCGCTGGTCCCGTCCCAGGCGTCCGTCTCCGCGACCTGTCTGAAGCCCGCCTTCTCCAGCCGTTCGGCGGCGTTGGCCACGGCGTGGTACGGCGTGGGGCTCGCCGCCAGGAAGGCCATGAGGTCGTCGGTGTGCGGGCGGTGGAAGGCCCGGGGCGCGCGCGAGGCGCTGCCTGCGGTGGCGGGCGACGGGCGGGAGGGTGCGCTCATGGGGTTCACCTTAACGACGGGGAGGGTCCGTTCCCGACGGGACGGGAACGGACCCTCGTACAGGGGCGGGAGGCCTAGAACGCGGCCTCGTCCAGCTCCATGATGTCCAGGTCGACGCCCTCGGCGACCTTGCGGGCGCAGGTGACGCCCGGCAGCACGGTCTGCGCGAAGAACTTCGCCGCGGCGATCTTGCCGGTGTAGAACGCCTTGTCCTTGGCGGACGCCGTCGGCAGCTTCTCGGCGGCGATCGCGGCGCCCTTGAGCAGCAGGTAGCCGACGATCACGTCACCGGAGGCCATCAGCAGGCGGGTGGTGTTGAGCCCGACCTTGTAGATGTTCTTGACGTCCTGCTCGGTGGCCGCGAGGTCGGTCAGCATCAGGCCGACGATGGCCTCCAGCTCGACGGCGGCCTTGGCGAGCTGCTCGCGGGCGCCGGCGAGCTCCTCGCCGCCGGTGCCCAGGGCGAGGAACTTCTTGATGTCCTCGGCGAGCGAGTTCAGCGCGGCGCCCTGGTTGCGGACGATCTTCCGGAAGAAGTAGTCCTGGCCCTGGATCGCGGTGGTGCCCTCGTAGAGGGTGTCGATCTTGGAGTCGCGGATGTACTGCTCGACCGGGTACTCCTGGAGGAAGCCGGAGCCGCCGAAGGTCTGCAGCGACTGGGCGAGCTGCTCGTAGGCCTTCTCGGAGCCGTAGCCCTTGACGATCGGCAGGAGCAGGTCGTTCAGGGCGTGCTCGGCGGAGGCGTCCTCGCCGCTCGCCTCCTTGACCTGGATGGCGTCCTGGACGGAGGCGGTGTACATCACCAGGGCGCGCATGCCCTCCGCGTACGCCTTCTGCGTCAGCAGCGAGCGGCGCACGTCGGGGTGGTGGGTGATGGTGACCTTGGGCGCGGTCTTGTCCATGAAGTTGGCCAGGTCCGGGCCCTGGACGCGCTCCTTGGCGTACTCCAGCGCGTTGAGGTAGCCCGTCGACAGCGTGGAGATCGCCTTCGTGCCGACCATCATGCGGGCGAACTCGATGATGCGGAACATCTGGCGGATGCCGTCGTGCTTGTCGCCGACCAGCCAGCCCTTGGCGGGGTGCCGGTCGCCGAAGGTCATCTCGCAGGTGTTGGAGACCTTCAGGCCCATCTTGTGCTCGACGTTGGTGGCGTAGACGCCGTTGCGCTCGCCCAGCTCGCCGGTCTCGAAGTCGAAGAGGTACTTCGGGACGAGGAAGAGGGACAGGCCCTTGGTGCCGGGGCCGGCGCCCTCGGGGCGGGCGAGCACGTAGTGGAGGATGTTCTCCGACATGTCGTGCTCACCGGAGGTGATGAAGCGCTTCACGCCCTCGATGTGCCAGGAGCCGTCCTCCTGCTGCACGGCCCGGGTGCGGCCGGCGCCCACGTCGGAGCCGGCGTCGGGCTCGGTGAGCACCATCGTCGAGCCCCACTGCCGCTCGACGGCGATCTTGGCGATGTTCTTCTGGACCTCGTTGCCCTCGTCGAAGAGGATGCCCGCGAAGGCGGGGCCGGAGGAGTACATCCACACGGCCGGGTTGGCGCCGAGGATCAGCTCCGCGTAGGCCCAGATCAGGGAGCGCGGCGCGGTGGTGCCGCCGATCTCCTCGGGCAGGCCGAGCCGCCAGTACTCGGACTCCATGAAGGCCTGGTAGCTCTTCTTGAAGGACTCCGGGACCGGCGCGGTGTTCGTCTCCGGGTCGAAGACCGGCGGGTTGCGGTCGGCGTCGGCGAAGGACTCCGCCAGCTCGTTCTCCGAGAGGCGGGTCAGCTCCTCCAGGATGCTCCTGGCGGTGTCGACGTCCATCTCCGCGAACGGGCCGGTGCCGTACAGCTTGTCGCGGCCGAGCACCTCGAAGAGGTTGAACTCGATGTCCCGGAGATTCGACTTGTAGTGCCCCATGGCGACGGCTCCGTAGAGGGATCGGCGAGGCACTGGCTCCTCGCGCACGGTTTCACCTACCAGCTGGTAGCTACGATGATGCTACCCGTCGGTAATAAGAAGCAACCCCGGGCGGGGCATCTGTGACTCAGTACGCTTGCCGCCATGTACGGCTACGACCAGACCGCGGGTTCCCAGCAGCAGTACGCCCCTCCGCAGCAGCCGATGGACGGCGGGTACGGGCAGCAGGCGCCGCTGTACCCCGAGCCGTCCCCGCCGTCGCTCGCGGACGCGGTGCGCGCCTTCACCACCGGGCAGATGGCCGCCGAGGACTTCCAGCAGATCTTCGCGACCTCGAAGGTCTACTGCCCGCGCGGTGACAACCCCGGTTTCCTCGCCCTGCACAACACCCAGCAGCCGGTGATCCCGATGTTCACCACGCTCAAGGAGCTGCGGCGGTACGCGGGCAAGGAGTCCAAGTACTTCGTGATCACCGGTGCCGAGGTGCTGGACCTGCTGCCGACCGGCTACGGCTTCGTGCTGGACATGGAGGGCGAGCACCGGATCGTCTTCGACGCGAAGGCCGTGGAGGAGATGGTCGACTTCGCGATGCGGCGGATGTACGGCTAGCGCGGCGTCCGCCTTCGCCGCCGTGTCGCCGAGCCCGGGGAATGTCCCCCGGGCTCTTTCCGTTGGGGGTGGCAGGAAGTTCAACGCTCAACTAAACTGGGCGTACCTGAGGAGGTACCGACATGCCTGCCGTGACCGTCGAGAACCCGCTGACGCTGCCCCGTGTGGCCGCCCCCGCCGATGCCCTGGCACGTCCCGTGCTCGCCGTCACGACCGCGCCCAGCGGTTTCGAGGGCGAGGGCTTCCCGGTGCGCCGGGCGTTCGCGGGGATCGACTACCGCCACCTCGACCCGTTCATCATGATGGACCAGATGGGTGAGGTGGAGTACGCGCCCGGTGAGCCCAAGGGCACCCCCTGGCACCCCCACCGCGGCTTCGAGACCGTCACCTACATCATCGACGGCGCCTTCGACCACCAGGACAGCCACGGCGGCGGCGGGTCCATCGCCGACGGCGACACCCAGTGGATGACCGCGGGCAGCGGCCTGCTGCACATCGAGGCCCCGCCGGAGGCGCTGGTGGTGTCCGGCGGCGTCTTCCACGGCCTCCAGCTGTGGGTGAACCTGCCGGCCAAGGACAAGATGATGGCCCCCCGCTACCAGGACATCCGCGGCGGCCAGGTCCAGCTGCTGACCTCCCCCGACGGCGGCGCGCTGCTGCGGGTCATCGCCGGTGAGCTGGACGGCCACGCCGGTCCCGGCATCACGCACACCCCGATCACGATGATCCACGCCACGCTCGCGCCGGGCGCGGAGGTCACCCTGCCCTGGCGGGAGGAGTTCAACGGCCTGGCGTACGTGCTCGCCGGGCGCGGCAGCGTCGGCGCCGAGCGCCGCCCGATCCGCCTCGGCCAGGCCGCGGTCTTCGGCGCCGGGTCCGCGCTGACCGTCCGCGCGGACGAGAAGCAGGAGTCCCGCACGCCGGACCTGGAGGTCGTCCTGCTCGGCGGCCGGCCGATCCGGGAGCCGATGGCCCACTACGGCCCCTTCGTGATGAACACCAAGGAGGAGCTGATGCAGGCCTTCGAGGACTTCCAGAAGGGCCGGCTCGGCACCGTCCCGGCGGTGCACGGGATGTCGGCGGACGGCCCGCGGGGCTGAACACCCGACACCGTGCCGCCGGGGCGGGCCGTCCGCGCAGGACGGCCCGCCCCGGCGTGCGATCCCCCTGAGGACGGCTCGCCTCGACGCGTGTCCCCCTGAGGACGGCCCGCCCGGCGCGTGATCCGTTGAGGGCGTGCCCGCCCCCGGGCCCCCGCTACACGGCGCCGCGGCCGCCTCCGGAGCCCCCGGTCCCTCCCGGGCTCCCGGAGTCCGGGGAGCCTTCGGCGGCGGACTCGTAGATCTCGAACCAGATGCTCTTGCCCCGTCCCCGCGGCGCCACCCCCCAGGCGTCCGCGAGCAGCTCGATCAGCATCAGGCCGCGCCCGGAGGAGGCCATCTCCCCCGGCCGGCGCTTGTGCGGCAGGTCGGCCCCGTCGTCGAAGACCTCGGCCCGGATCCGCCGCTCGCCCGGCTCCCCGGTCATCTCCGCCACCAGCAGCGCGTCGGCGTCGGTGTGGACCAGGACGTTGGTCAGCGCCTCGGACAGCAGCAGGACCGCCGCGTCCCTCTGCTCCGCGTCGGGCCAGTCGTGCAGCAGGTCCCGCAGGTGCCGGCGGGCGGTGGCGATCCGTTCGGGCTCGGCCTGCGCGATCGTGAGCATCGTGCGGCGCACCGTGCGCCGTACGGCGGTGTCCTCGTCGCGGTGCAGCAGGACCACCGCGATGTCGTCCTCCCGGCGGTCGGCGAGCGGGCCGGTGGTGTGGTGGGAGGACGGGCCGATCACGGCCTGCACCAGCGTGTCGGCCAGGTCCTCCAGGCCGCCGCGGTGCCGCTCCAGCACCCGCCGCAGCCGCAGCCAGCCGGTGTACAGGTCGTGGCCGCCGGTCTCCACCAGGCCGTCCGTGCACAGCATCAGCGTCTCGCCGGGCTCCAGGGCGAGGCGCGTGGTCGGGTAGTCGCCGTCCGGGTCGATGCCGAGGGGGAGCCCCCCGGCCGTGGCCCGCAGCAGCACCGTCCCGTCCGCCATGCGCACCACCGGGTCCAGATGGCCGGCGCGGGCGGACTCCACCGTCCCGGTCGCCGGGTCGACCTCGACGTACAGGCAGGTCGCGAAGCGGAGGTCACCGGGGTCGTCGGGGTTGTCGGCGAGGTCGTGGAAGAAGCGGGAGGCGCGGGAGAGGACCGCGTCGGGGCGGTGGCCCTCGGAGGCGTACGCGCGCAGGGCGATGCGCAGCTGGCCCATCAGGCCCGCCGCCCGCACGTCGTGCCCCTGCACGTCGCCGATGACCAGGGCGAACCGTCCCTGCGGCAGTGGGATCACGTCGTACCAGTCGCCGCCCACCTGGAGTCCGCCGCCGGTGGGCACGTAGCGGGCGGCGACGCCCATGCCGGGGATCCGCGGGCCCAGCACCGGCAGCATCGAGCGCTGCAGCCCTTCGGTCAGCTCCCGCTGGGACTCGGCGTCGCCGGCCCGCGACAGGGCCTGCGCCAGCATCCGGGCGACCGTGGTCAGCACCGACCGCTCGTCCGGCGTGAACGCCACCGGGTGGGAGAAGCCGGCCATCCAGGCGCCCATCGTGCGGCCCGCCACGGTCAGCGGCATGAACGCCCAGGAGCGGCGGCCGAAGCGCTGGGCGAGCGGCCAGGTGAGCGGGTAGCGGGACCGGTACTCCTGGGGGGAGGACAGGTAGATCGCCCGGCCGGTGCGGACCACCTCGGCCGCCGGATAGTCCGCCTCCAGGGGCATCTCGGTGAACGGGCCCTCGTCCCCCGACCGCTGCCCGTGGTGGCCGATGACCGTCAGCCGTTCGCCCTCCACGCCGAACACCGCGAGCCCGTCCGGGGAGAAGCCCGGCATCGCCAGGTTCGACACGACCCGCAGCACCTCCTGCGTGGACCGCGCCTCCGCCAGCGCCCGGCCCGCGTCCAGCAGGAACGCCTCCCGCGAGCGGCGCCGGTCCCCGGTGTCCGCGCCGTCGGCGGCCGTGCCCGGCTCCGGGCCGGTGACCTCCTGGAGGGTGCCGATCAGCTCGTACGTCCTGCGCCGGGGATCGAAGGACGGCCGGGAGCGGCTGCGCAGCACCCGGACCACCCGGCCCCGCTCGTCCATGACCCTCAGGCGGCCCTCGGCGACGGTGCCCTCGGCCGCGGCGAGCTGGACCACACCGGCGATCTCGTTCCAGTCCGCCGGGTGGATCCGGGCGCGGACCCGGGCCTCCGCGAGGGTCGCCCGCCGGGCGGGAAGCCCGAACAGGCGTGCGGCCTCGGCGTCGACCGTGACCTGCCGGGTCCCGGTGTCGCAGTGCCACACGCCGGTGGCCAGGGCGGCGAGGACGTCCCCCACGTCGGGCAGGGGCTCACCAGTGCGCATTGCCCCACTTTAAGAAGAGGTGTTCGCACGCTGCCACCGAAGACGTACCGGCGTGCGGCTGGGACGCGCCCGGGGACGCGGGAGCCGAAAGGGAGGAGAGCCGACCGCGGGGCGGCCGGTACCCTGGGAAAGTCCGGGCACCGGGTCCCGGAGATTCCCGAATCCGCGAAGACTGGATGAACGACGATGCATCGGTACAGGTCCCACACCTGCGGCGAGCTCCGCGCCTCTGACGTCGGCACCGACGTCCGGCTGAGTGGCTGGCTGCACAATCGGCGCGACCTGGGCGGCATCCTCTTCATCGATCTGCGCGACCACTACGGCATCACGCAGCTCGTCGCGCGTCCGGGCACCGAGGCGTACGAGGCCCTCGACAAGGTCTCCAAGGAGTCGACCGTCCGTGTCGACGGCCGCGTCGTTTCACGTGGAACCGAGAACGTGAACCCCGACCTGCCGACCGGCGAGATCGAGGTCGAGGTGAGCGAGGTCGAGCTGCTGGGCGCCGCCGCCCCGCTCCCCTTCACCATCAACACCGAGGACGGGGTCAACGAGGAGCGGCGCCTGGAGTACCGCTTCCTGGACCTGCGCCGCGAGCGCATGCACCGCAACATCATGCTGCGCACGGCGGTCATCGGTGCCATCCGGCAGAAGATGACGGCGCTCGGCTTCAACGAGATGGCCACGCCGATCCTCACCGCCACCTCCCCCGAGGGCGCCCGTGACTTCGTCGTCCCCTCCCGTCTGCACCCGGGCAGGTTCTACGCCCTCCCGCAGGCGCCGCAGCAGTTCAAGCAGCTGCTGATGATCTCCGGCTTCGACCGCTACTTCCAGATCGCGCCCTGCTTCCGCGACGAGGACGCCCGCGCCGACCGCTCGCCGGGCGAGTTCTACCAGCTCGACGTCGAGATGAGCTTCGTCGAGCAGGAGGACGTCTTCCAGCCGATCGAGAAGCTCATGACCGAGCTGTTCACCGAGTTCGGCGGCGGCCGCGAGGTCACCTCGCCCTTCCCGCGGATCCCGTTCCGCGAGGCGATGCTGAAGTACGGCTCCGACAAGCCGGACCTGCGCGCCAAGCTGGAACTCGTCGACATCACCGACATCTTCGCGGGCTCGGAGTTCAAGGCGTTCGCCGGCAAGCACGTGCGCGCCCTGCCGGTGCCGGACGTCGCCGCCCAGCCCCGCAAGTTCTTCGACCAGCTCGGCGACTACGCCGTCTCGCAGGGCGCCAAGGGCCTGGCCTGGGTACGCGTCGGCGAGGACGGCACGCTCACCGGCCCGATCGCGAAGTTCCTCACCGAGGACGACGTCGCCGAGCTCACCAAGCGCCTCTCCCTGGCCCCCGGCCACGCGGTCTTCTTCGGCGCGGGCGAGTTCGACGAGGTCTCCAAGATCATGGGCGCGGTGCGGGTCGAGGCCGCCAAGCGCGCCGGTCACTTCGAGGAGAACGTCTTCCGCTTCTGCTGGATCGTCGACTTCCCGATGTACGAGAAGGACGAGGAGACCGGGAAGATCGACTTCTCCCACAACCCCTTCTCGATGCCGCAGGGCGGCATGGAGGCCCTGGAGAACCAGGACCCGCTGGACGTCCTGGCCTGGCAGTACGACATCGTCTGCAACGGCGTCGAGCTGTCCTCGGGCGCGATCCGGAACCACGAGCCGGACATCATGCTCAAGGCCTTCGAGATCGCCGGGTACGACAACGAGACCGTCGAGCGCGAGTTCGCCGGCATGCTGCGCGCCCTCCGCTTCGGCGCCCCGCCGCACGGCGGCATCGCCCCCGGCGTCGACCGCATCGTCATGCTGCTGGCCGACGAGCCCAACATCCGCGAGACGATCGCCTTCCCGCTCAACGGCAACGCCCAGGACCTGATGATGGGCGCGCCGACGGAGCTGGACGAGGCCCGGCTGAGGGAGCTGCACCTGTCGGTGCGCAAGCCGCAGCCGAAGTAGGCACCACGGGCGGGACGCCTTGAAGGGGGCGGGAGACGAGCCGTTTCCCGCCCCCTTCGGCATGTCCGCCCGCCGCCGGGAGACGGGTGGGTCGCTTCGGCTTTCTCCGCAAACCACAGGGGATACCCATGCTCCTGACAGCTTCCGTACCTAACGTCCCTGGGCATGACACGACACGAAGAGGCCCAAGGGCCTAAGCACGCACGGGACCTGACGCGTCGTAAGGTCATCGCTCTCGGTGCGGGCGCCGTGGCGGCGGCCGGTGTGGGCGGGGCGTTCGCCGCGGGCGCGTTCGCGGACGAGGCGGGCGGTGCCGGCGGGTCCGCGAGCGGCGCGGCCGAGGCCTGCTACAAGCTCACCTCGGAGACCACCGAGGGGCCCTACTACATCGACGCGGACAAGATCCGCCAGGACATCACCGAGGACAAGGAGGGCATCCCGTTGACCCTCCGCATCAAGGTCGTCGATGCGGAGACCTGCAAGCCGCTGAGCGGCGCGGCCGTGGACGTCTGGCACTGCGACGCGCTCGGCATCTACTCGGGCTACGAGAGCATGTCCACGGGCGGTGGCGGAGGGGCTCCCACGGGTGCCCCGACGGGCGCCCCCTCCGGCCCGCCCCCGAGCGGCGCGCCCTCAGGAGGGGGCGGCGGGCACGAGGAACCCACCGACGACGAGCGCTACCTGCGCGGCACCTGGAAGACCGACAGGTCCGGCTTCGTCACGTTCAAGACGATCTTCCCGGGCTGGTACCGGGGCCGCTGCGTCCACATCCACACCAAGGTCCACGTGGACGGCGCCTGGACCGACGGCGGCTACGAGGGCGGGCACACCTGCCACACCGGTCAGTTCTTCTTCGCCGAGGAGGCGGTCCTGGCGGCCGCCGAGGTCGCGCCGTACTCCACCAACACCACCGAGCGCACCACGCTCACCGAGGACACCATCTACGACCAGAGCGGCACGACCGGTGGCCTGCTCAAGCTGACGTACAACAAGAAGGACATCGCCAAGGGCGTCCTCGCGACCATCACGGTCGGCGTCGACCCCGACGCCACGCACGACGGCACCGAGGACGCCGTCCAGCCGGGGACCCCGGCGACCGCTTCGGCCCCGGCCGGCTGACACCGGCCCTCCCGGGGAACCGCTCGGGCCGGATCCTCAGGCCATCGGGCCGGTGCCGCCTGGCGGGACCGGGCGGCGGGACCGTGGACACACGGCCGCGGGCACCCCGCGAACCCGGTGACACCGAGCGGTGTCACCGGGCGACCGGCGGGGACCGTCTCCCGGGCGGCGAGGGTCGTCGCGCGTCTGGGGACGTGCCGCGCTGGGCACAAGGCGGGCAACCCGTCGCGCACCCAGCCCACCTGGGCATATTCACTCGCGGGAGGGAGTTTGCCCGGCGGGAGGGAGGGGTGGGGCTTGGTGAGGTGTTTTCTCCCCCGTGGGCAGTGCGGGAGGAACGCAGGTGGGACCGGGGCCTGGGCGGTCGGGTTCCGGTGATGGCCGCGACGGGACGGTGAGTTCGGCCCATACCGTCTTGCGGGGTGGCGGACCCGGGGTCACCCCCCAGCGGTCGGCCAGGGCGGCCACCAGGGCCATGCCCCGGCCGCTCTCCGCCGTCGGCTTTGGGTCGTGGAGGTGCGGGAGCCGGTCACCGCGGGTGTCCGTGACCTCGACGCGGAGCGTCCCGCCGACGGCGTGGAGCAGCAGCCGGAAACTCCGGCCCGGTACGCGGCCGTGCGTCGCCGCGTTGTTCGCCAGCTCGGCCACGATCAGCGCCGCCGGGTCCGACGGCAGACCCCAGGCGTGCAGTTGCTCCGTTGCCAGCAGACGGGCCAGGCGGGCGCCCCGTGGTGTCGGTGACAGCAGCACGCTGTACTCGCGGATCGGGTTGCCGGTTGCGGCGAATTCCTCATTCACGTCACTCAGCGTGGCCGGATGCGCCTACCGTGAAGAGTGACTCCGCGGTTGCGTACGGTGACTGTCCGCTGGTTGTCCGGTGGTGTCCGGGCCTGTCGGGGCGGTGCGTGCGGGTGGGGCGTGGCTGGTACGAGGCGGTACGACGGAGGGGCGCGCATGTCGGTGGACGGCGAGGTTCGGCGGCTGAGGACCGAGGCCGACGAGCCGGGGTGGGAGGTGGACCCGGACGACGAGTGGGGCGTGGCGGTGATCGCCACCGTGGGGCGGCAGGTGAAGCTGCGGCGCGAGTCGGTGGGGATGCGGGCCGGTGAGTTCGGGAAGGCCGTGGGGTACGGCGAGGACCTCGTCTACAAGATCGAGAGCGGGAAGCGGATTCCCCGGCCCGAGTTCCTGGACAGGGCGGACGAGGTGCTGGGGGCGGGTGGGCTGCTCGCCGCGATGAAGGAGGACGTGGCGAGGGTCCGGTACCCCAAGAAGGTGCGGGACCTGGCGCAGATGGAGGCGCGTGCGGTCGAGATCGGGGTGTATGTGTGCCACAGCATCAGCGGGTTGTTGCAGACGCCTGAGCACGCCAGGGCAGCTTTCGAGTCACGGCAACCCCCGTACTCGGAGGAGGAGGTCGAGCGGATGGTCGCCGCTCGCATGGCTCGGCAGTCGATCTTTGATCGGGACCCTGCCCCCGCACTCGGTTTCGTCTTGGAAGAGGCGCCGATCCGGCGACCGCTCGGGGGCACAATGGTGTGGCGGCAGCAGCTCGAACGTCTGTTGGAGGTGGGGCGATTGCGTAACGTCTCCCTCCAGGTGATGCCGACACACCGCGAGACCCACCCGGGCCTGGACGGCAAGATCGAGTTGTTGAAATTCGAGGACGGCACGGCCGTGGGGCGCTCCGATGGCGCGTTCAACGGGCGGCCGATCTCCGACCCGAGGCAGCTCCGCATCCTTGAGCTGCGGTATGGCGTCATCCGGGCGCAGGCCCTCCCGCCGGGGGAGTCACTGGCCTTCATCGAACAACTGCTGGGAGAGACATGATCCGCAAGGCCTCCGCCGGGGACGCCTCCGAACTGGCGTGGTTCAAGAGCAGCTATAGCGACGGCAACGAAGGCGACTCCTGCGTGGAGGTCGCCACCACCTCCGGCACCATCCACGTCCGCGACTCCAAGTACCGGGACGCCGGCCCCCGCCTCGCCCTCGCGCCGGAGACCTGGGCGGACTTCGTGGCGTACGCGTCCGGGAGCTGACCACCTTCGACTGACGTGCCCCGCGCCTGGTCGTCACCGGGCGCGGGGTGTTGTCGTACGGCGTCGGCCGGCCTCCGGGCGTCGGCCCCGTGCCCGGGGGCCGGGGCGGGCTACCTCGCGACGAACTGGGTCAGGATCGCCTGGATCTCGTAGATGTCGACGCCCTTGGTGAAGGTCTTCTGGATCGGGGTCGGGTTGCCGGAGATCCAGATCTTCAGTTCGGCGTCGAGGTCGAAGGTGCCGGCGGTCTCCACGGAGAAGTGGGTGATGCTGCGGTACGGAACGGAGTGGTACTCCGTCTTCTTGCCGGTGATGCCCTGCTTGTCGACCAGGATCATGCGGCGGTCGGTGAACAGGATGGTGTCGCGGATCAGCAGGCAGGCGGCGTGGACCTGCTCGCCGGGGCCGAGCAGGCGGGCGTAGTCCTGCTGGGCCTGGGACGGGTCGATGCTGTGTGCGTTGCCGAACAGTGCCATGGCTGGTTTCCCCCACTCCTGGGCCGCCCCCGATGGCGAAGCCCTTGCGCCGTGACTTCCATGATCTTCGTCTTGGGGGCGGTTCGTCCAGGTCCGGCGGTAACAGGCGTGCCACAGACGTGGGCCCGGTGACACCGGGCGGTGTCACCGGGCCCACGGGTGCCGTCAGCGGGGCTTACTGCGGCTCGCCGCCGAAGCGCTCCTTGTACTCCGCGAGGTCGTCGTCGGTCAGCTTGGCGAAGAGGACCGGCGGGACCGTGAAGGGGGTGCCGGCCGGGACGGAGGCCAGGGCCTTCGCCTCGTCCTCGGTGACCCAGGTGGCCGTGTCGTCGGCGAGGGCGAAGGCGGCGCGCATGGCGGCCGAGGTGGCCGGGATGAACGGCTCGGAGACCACCGCGTACAGGTGGATGAGGTTCATCGCGGTCCGCAGGGTCAGCGCGGCGCCGTCCTTGTTGGTCTTGATCTCCAGCCAGGGGGCCTTCTCCTCCAGGTAGGAGTTGCCCGCGGACCACAGGGCGCGCAGCGCCGCGGCGGCCTTGCGGAACTGGAGGGCCTCCATCTGCTGCTCGTACTCGGCGAGCAGGCGGGCGATCTCCTCGCCGAGGCGGGCCTCCGCCTCGCCGGGCTCGCCGCCCGCGGGGACCTCCTCGCCGAAGCGCTTCTTGGAGAAGGACAGGACCCGGTTGACGAAGTTGCCGAGGGTGTCGGCGAGGTCCTTGTTGACCGTGGCGGTGAAGTGCTCCCAGGTGAACGACGAGTCGTCCGACTCGGGGGCGTTGGCGATGAGGAAGTAGCGCCAGTAGTCCGCCGGGAGGATCTCCAGGGCCTGGTCGGTGAAGACGCCGCGCTTCTGGCTCGTGGAGAACTTGCCGCCGTAGTACGTCAGCCAGTTGAAGGCCTTGACGTAGTCGACCTTCTTCCACGGCTCGCGCACGCCCAGCTCGGTGGCCGGGAACATCACGGTGTGGAAGGGGACGTTGTCCTTGGCCATGAACTCGGTGTAGCGGACGGGGTCGTCACCGGAGTCGGCCTCGTACCACCAGGACTTCCAGTCCCGGTTCTCCGGGTCCTGGTCCGCCCACTCCTTCGTCGCGCCGATGTACTCGATCGGCGCGTCGAACCAGACGTAGAAGACCTTGCCCTCGGCGGCCAGCTCCGGCCAGGTGTCGGCCGGGACCGGGACGCCCCAGTCCAGGTCGCGGGTGATGGCGCGGTCGTGCAGGCCCTCGTTCAGCCACTTGCGGGCGATGGAGGAGGCCAGCTGCGGCCAGTCGTCCTCGTGGCGGGCGACCCAGGCCTCGACCTCGTGCTGGAGCTTGGACTGGAGGAGGAAGAGGTGCTTGGTCTCGCGCACCTCGAGGTCGGTGCTGCCGGAGATCGCCGAGCGCGGGTTCAGCAGGTCCGTGGGGTCGAGGACGCGGGTGCAGTTCTCGCACTGGTCGCCGCGGGCCTTGTCGTAGCCGCAGTGGGGGCAGGTGCCCTCGACGTAGCGGTCCGGCAGGAAGCGGCCGTCGGCGGGGCTGTAGACCTGCCGGATGGCCCGCTCCTCGATGAAGCCGTTCTCGTTCAGCTTGCGGGCGAAGTGCTGGGTGATCTCGACGTTCTGCGGGGAGGAGCTGCGGCCGAAGTAGTCGAAGGCGAGCGCGAAGCCGTCGTAGACCGCCTTCTGGGCGTCGTGCGCCTGCGCGCAGAACTCGTCCACGGGGAGGCCCTGCTCCTTGGCCGCCAGCTCCGCCGGGGTGCCGTGCTCGTCCGTCGCGCAGATGTAGAGGACCTCGTGGCCGCGCTGGCGCAGGTAGCGGGCGTACACGTCCGCCGGGAGCATGGACCCCACCATGTTGCCCAGGTGCTTGATCCCGTTGATGTACGGAAGGGCGCTGGTGATGAGGTGTCGAGCCATCGCGGGCTGCTCCCAAGTCGTTACGTGTAGTGACGATCTCGTGGTTTCGGGTCGTCCGTGGAACCTTGAAATCGTAGCCGACACGGGTGGACCGCCCGCTTCCCGTTTCGAGGGGTGGGAGGGGTGAAGGGGAAGGGGGCGGCCCGGGGAGCCCCGGGGAACGGGGGGAGGGGCCGTCAGGGGCGCCAGGAGGCGAGGAGGCCCTCGTACATCTCCTTGTCGGTCAGCTCACGGGGGGCCTCGCCGGCGAGGAAGTGGGACGCGTTGCCCGCCTTCAGCTTGCGGAGGTAGTCGAACGCCTTGTTCTCCGGGTCGCCGAAGGCGACGAAGGAGAAGAAGAGGGAGGGGTGGGACTCCGCCGCCTCGGCGAGGGCCCGGGTGGCGGGGGTCTTGGCGTCGGGGGCGCCGTCCGTCTGGAAGACCACCAGGGCGGGGGTGCCGGGGGCCGCCTTCTCGTGCTCGGCGTGCCGGGCGACCACTTCCGCGACGGCCGCGTGGTAGCTGGTGCGGCCCATGCGGCCGAGGGCGCCGTGCAGCTCGTCGATCCTGTTCTCGTGGCGCGTGAGGGTGAGCTCGCCGGTGCCGTCCAGCTCGGTGGAGAAGAACACGACGGGGACCGTGGCCTCGGGGTCCAGGTGCGCGGCGAGGGCGAGGGTCTGCTCGGCGAGCGCCTGGGCGGAGCCGTCCTTGTAGTACGGGCGCATCGAGGCGGAGCGGTCGAGGACGAGGTAGACCTTGGCGCGGGCGCCGGTGAGGCCGCGCTTGCGCAGGACGGCGCCGGCGGCCTTGTAGGCGGGCGAGAGGTGGGGGGCGCGGGAGCGGAGGCGGGCCGCGGAGACGGCGGGTTTCCTGACCTCGGCCCCGCCCTCGGCCCCGCTCTCGGCCTCGCTCTCGGCCTCGCTCTCGGCCGGGGAGGCCTTCCCGGCCGTACCTTCCGTACCTTCCGTGCGGCTCTCGTCCCCGGGCGCGGGGGACTCCCGGGGGGCCCTCTCGCCGTGGGTGGCTGCGGGGGCGGAGGGCGTGGGGGCGGTGGCTGCGGGGGCCGGGTCCGTGGCCGGGGTCGTGGGCTCGGGGGTCGGCTGCTGCTCGGGGGTCGGTTCGGTTTCGGGCGTGGCCGGGGTCGTGGGTTCGGGGGCCGGCTGCTGCTCGGGGGCCGGTTCGGTCTCGGGCGTGGCCGAGTCCGGGGTCGGGGCCGCGGGTTCGGAGGCCGGGACCGGGTCCGGAGCCGTGGGCTCGGGGACCGTCTGCGGCTCCGGGGCCGACTCCGTCCCGCTCGTGGCGGGCTCCGGGGCCTGTGCCGTCCCCTTCGGCTCCGTCCCGCTCGTGGCGGACTCCAGGGCCTGTGCCGTCTCCTTCGGCTCCGTCCCGGATCCGGTGCTCCCCTCGCTCTCCTCCTGCTCCGGCGCCCGGGCCGGCCTCGGGACCGCGACCTTGTCGAAGGCGGCGACGACGAGTTCGTGTTCCTCGGGGGCGGCCGGGCGGGGGTCGGGGGAGGGCTCGGCGGCGTGTTCGGAGGGCGCCTTCTCCGCGGCGGGCGCGGGGATCGGCTCCGCGGCCGGTGCGGGGACCGACTCCGCGGCCGGTGCGGGGACCGACTCCGCGGTCGGCGCGGGGGCCGGCTCCGTGGCCGGATCGGGGACGGCCTCCGGAGCCGGTTCGGGAGCGGGCTCCGTGGTCGGCTGCGGCACCGCACCCTCCGCCGGGGCGGTCTTCGCTTTGCGTGACCGGCCGAACGTGTTCCGCAGGAGAGTGAGAAAGCCCATGTGCGCAACCCTTCGCATGAGGTGGAGCCCGTCGATCCCTGGCCAGGACGGACACGTAAGGTTAGCGGCCCCGGATCGCGGCCCTGGGCAGGATCTGGCACGGAAGAGTGGTCACGTCAAGTCGGGACCCGGCCTTCCCGTCCGATGCCGTGACTTCACTCGTTGTTCACCTTGGCGCCCGTTTCTCGCACGTACGTGCCTTTACGGTCGCTGGCATCAAGGGCACCTAGGCCATCCAGGGAGAACAACCGTGCGCAAGCTGCTGCCGCTGATCGGAACGCCGGCCGGGTCGCATCCCGGTGGACGGTCCGCCATGACCTGTCGTTTCCGGTGTGGTGACGCCTGCTTCCACGAGGTGCCCAACACCAGCTCCAACGAGTACGTCGGTGACGTCATCGCCGGTGCGCTCAGCCGCCGTTCGGTGATGCGGGCCGCCGCCGTCGTCACCGTCGCCGCGGCCGGCGCCGGGGCGGTCACCGTCGCGGGGGCGCCCGAGGCGCAGGCCGCTCCGGCGGCGCAGACCGCGGCGCGCGGGAAGCAGAAGGGCGCGCGCGGGCTGCGGTTCACGCCGGTGGCGCCGAACACGCGGGACGCCGTGGTCGTGCCGGAGGGCTACCGCCAGAACGTGGTCATCCGCTGGGGCGAGCCCATCCTGCGCGGGGCGCCCGCCTTCGACCCGGAGAAGCAGACCGCGAAGGCGCAGGCCGGGCAGTTCGGCTACAACAACGACTTCCTCGCGCTGCTGCCGCTGCCCGGCGAGCGCGGCCGGCAGCTCCTCGTCGCCAACCACGAGTACACCGACGAGGTGCTCATGTTCCGCGGGTACGACCCCGAGAACCCGACCCGCGAGCAGGTGGAGATCGCCTGGGCCGCGCACGGGCTGTCGGCCGTGGTCGTGGAGGAGGACCGCAGGACCGGGAAGCTGACGCCCGTCACCCGGCACCACCTCAACCGGCGGGTCACCGCCACCACCGAGTTCCGGCTGACCGGGCCCGCCGCCGGGTCCGACCTGGTGAAGACCTCCGCCGACCGCTCCGGCACCAAGGTGCTCGGCACCCTCAACAACTGCTCCGGCGGCACCACCCCGTGGGGCACGACGCTGCACGGCGAGGAGAACTTCAACCAGTACTTCGCCAACGGCAACCGGGCGACCGACAAGCGGTACGGGGTCGGCACCGGCGCCACCGAGCGCAAGTGGGAGCGGTTCGACAAGCGGTTCGACGTGGCGCGGGAGCCGAACGAGGTGCACCGCTTCGGGTACGTCGTCGAGTTCGACCCGTACGACCCGCACTCCACGCCGCGCAAGCACACCGCCCTCGGCCGCTTCAAGCACGAGGCCGCGACCGTGCGCCTCACCCATGACGGCCGCCCGGTCGTCTACTCCGGCGACGACGAGCGGTTCGACTACTTCTACAAGTTCGTGAGCAGCAAGCGGATGAAGAAGGGCACGTCCCGGGCCGTCCGCGAGCACAACCTGTCGCTGCTGGACGAGGGGACGCTGTACGTCGCCAAGCTCACCGGCGACTCCCCGGCCATCGAGATCGACGGCACCGGCAAGCTGCCGGCCGACGGCGAGTTCGACGGCGGCGGGCAGTGGATCCCGCTGGTGACCGCCACCGCCGACGGCGCCGTCTCGCACGTGCCGGGCATGACCGCCGAGGAGGTGTGCGTCTTCACGCGCCTGGCCGGCGACAAGGTCGGCGCGACGAAGATGGACCGCCCGGAGGACATCGAGCCCTCCCCGGTCACCGGCAAGGTCTACGTCGCCCTCACCAACAACTCCAACCGCGGCAAGACCGGTTACGCGGGAGCCGACGAGGCCAACCCGCGCAACAGCAACAAGCACGGGCACGTCCTGGAGCTGACCGAGCACCGGAACCGGCCGGAGAGCACGACGTTCGCCTGGTCGCTGTTCCTGGTCGCCGGCGACCCGCAGGACCCGGCGACGTACTTCGCCGGCTTCCCCAAGGAGGCCGTCAGCCCGATCTCCTGCCCGGACAACGTCGCCTTCGACCCCCACGGCAACCTGTGGCTGTCCACCGACGGCAACGCCCTCGGCAACCACGACGGCCTCTTCGGCGTCGCGACGAAGGGCGACCGGCGCGGTGAGCTCAAGCAGTTCCTGACCGTGCCGACGGGCGCGGAGACCTGCGGTCCGGTCATCCAGGACCGGCGGGTCCTGGTCTCCGTGCAGCACCCGGGCGAGGTCGACGGCGCCTCGGTGGAGAACCCCGCCAGCACCTGGCCCGACGGGCCCGGGAAGATCGTCCGCCCGGCGGTCGTGGCCGTGTGGCGCGCCGACGGCGGCGACATCGGCGTCTGATCCCGGCGGACCGCCCCCGTCCCCACCGCGGCGCGCCGCTCCCGGGCCCACCCGCCCGGGGCGGCGCGCCGCCGTCGTCGTACGGCCCGGTCAGTCCCGCCCGTGCAGGGTGAGGTCCACGGACACCGCGCGGTGGTCGGAGCCCGCGATGCCGAGGAAGCGGACACCGCGGACGGCGAAGTCCTCCGACACCAGCACGTGGTCGATCTGGACGCCGAACGCCGGGGCGGCCCGGGACGGCCAGGTGGGCGTCCGGCCGGCGCCGGCCAGTCGGGCGGCGTCGCGCAGCCCGGTGTCGAGGACGCGGCGGAAGGCGGCGTGGTCCCGGGTGGCGTTGAAGTCGCCGGCGAGGACGGTGGGGGTGCCGGTGTCCGCGGCGGCGGCGGCGCGCACCGCGTCCAGCTCCTCGCGCCAGAGGCCGACCTGGCCGGGCAGCGGGGGCATCGGGTGGGCGAGCTGGAGCCGTACGGGGTGCCCGCGCACGTCGGCGACGGCGCCCGGCATGCCCATCGTGGCGGGCACGCCGGCGGCGGCCCGCAGCGGGAAGCGGCCGAGGATGACGCTGCCCTCGGAGCCGCCGCCCTCGACGGCCCGGCGGTGGGGGTAGTCCGCCGCGAGGCCGCGGCGCAGCGCCGCGCCGCACGTGTACTCGCACTCCTGGACGAAGACGAGGTCCGGCTTCTCGCGGCGCACCGCCTCGATCAGCGCGCCGGTGCCCTGCCCGAACTCGACGTTCGAGGTCAGCACCCGCAGGTCGGCCACGGCGGGGCCGGCGGGGGCGCCGGCGGCCGTGCCGTACGGCCCGGTGAACCACGCCAGCAGCCCGAGCAGGGCCGCCCCCCACACCGTCCCGGTCCACCAGCGGGCGAGCAGCGCCACCACCAGTCCGGCGCCCGTGGGCACCAGCAGCCACGGCAGGAACGCGAGCAGCTGCGGCACCGGCGTGACGCCGTCGGTGCCGGCGGCCCGGCACCCGGCGACCGCGCTCACCGCGGCGAACAGCAGTCCGGCGCACCACGCCCCGAGCCGCCGCCCCCGCCGCGCGCCCGGAGCGGCCCCGGCCGTCATGCCCCCCGCCGCCGCGGTGCCCACGCCTCCCGCGCCCCCCACGCTCCCCCCTCAGGCCTTCGCGTCGACGCGGGCCAGGAACTCCTCCAGGGCCGCGTTGAACGTCCGCGGCCGTTCCAGGTTCGGCATGTGGGCCGCGCCCTCGACGACGCACAGGGTGGAGTCGGGCAGCAGCGCGTGCAGGGACTCGGCGCCGGAGACCGGGGTGTACTCGTCGTCGGCGCCCACGACGACCAGGGAGGGGACCGTGGCGCGGGCGAGCAGTTCGCGGTAGTCGCGGCGTTCGGCGCGGGCGCGCAGGGCCGCCGCGGCGCCCTCCGGGCGGGTGGCCGTCATCATGCGGTGGACGTGCGCCTTGACCGCCGGGTCCGCGTGCGGGGAGACCATCTTCTCCAGCACCTCGTCGGCGTACCCGCGCATGCCCTCGCGCAGCAGGCGGTCCGCCATCGCGTTGCGGACCCGCTTGCCCTCGGGGGTCTCGGCCACCGGGGAGGTGTCGGCCAGGACCAGTCCCCGGACGCGGCCGGGGAAGCGGCCGTAGCACTCCATCACGATCTGGCCGCCCATCGACAGCCCGGCCAGGACGCAGGACGTCACCCCCAGTTCGTCCAGCAGTGCCTCGACGTCCTCGGCGAACCGGGCGAAGTCCGTGAGGGCGGGGCCGGTCGGTGAGGCGCCGTAACCGCGCAGGTCGGGGGCGACGACCCGGCGGGAGGCCGAGAAGGCCTCGATCTGCGGAGCCCACATGGTGCGGTCGAAGGGGTGGCCGTGGACGAGGACGAGCGGGGTGGCCGAGGGGCCGGTCGCCTCGCCGTCGCGGTGGTCCTCGTATGCCGGAAGGGGTGCCATGAGGGTGACCCTAGGCGGGACCAACTCACGGCGGCAACGGAGTACTTGAAGTGCCCGGGGTGCTCGGAGCGGGCCCCGGTCCGGCGCCGGGGGGCGGGACCGGGCCGCCGGCGGCCGGGACACCGCGGCGCCGCGGGAGGCGGCCGGTCAGCCAGGAGGCCAGGGCCACGGCCAGACCGAGGACGGCCAGGAGCCAGGAGGCCGTGCGCAGGGTGGCGGTGAGGGCGTCGTACACGGCGGCCGCCGCGGGGCGGTGGGACGGGCCGGACAGGCCGGCGAGGGTGAGGCGGCGTCCGGCCGCGACGGCGAGGACGAGCAGCGCGCCGCCGAGGGCGGTGCCCAGGCCGGTGGCGGTGACCGCGCGGCGGCGGCAGGTGGCGGTGACGATGCCGGCGACGGCGAAGACGACGGCCGCGCAGGGCAGCCAGCGGGCCGCGACGTCGAGCACGCGCAGCCCCCTCCTCAGCCGGTCGGTCTCCGCGGTCGGCAGCACGGTGACCTCGGCGTGCCGGACCGGGATGCGGTGGGCGAACGGCATCCGCTCCCTGGCGAGTTCGTCCCTGACGCGGGCGGTGACCACGGCGAGGTCCACGGTGACCGGGCGGTCGCCCGCGGCCTCGGTGCGCACGGCGCGCAGCACGGCGCCGTGCACGGTGCGGTTGGCCGTGTCCCAGCCCGCGCGGAACGCCTCGGTCCGGGTGAACGACCGGGCCGCGTCCCGAACGAACGGCCCCATGGCGCCGCGCAGCGCACCGGCACCGGCCTCCCGGACGATCCCGTCCTCCAGCGCGTCGGCGACCGCCTCCCGTACGTCCGGGTCGGCGGCCAGCGGAGCCATCGCGGCGGTGTAGCGGCCGGTGTCGGCGAGGTCGTACGCCACCCAGGCCGCCAGCGTGCCGCACGGCACGAGCAGGGCGGCGAGGACGATCAGGACGGCCGACAGGAGGTTCCGCGGACGGGGGGACACCCTCCCAGGCAAGCCCCGGCGGGGCGGGCCGCGCGAGCGGCGGTACGGCGGACGGGCGTACCCGTCCGCCGGACGGGGGACGGACGGACGGGCGGTACGGGGGCGGACCCGGCCGGACGGCCGGACCCGTCCCTACCCGTCAGGCGGCGGGATGCCGCTTCGTGACCTCCCGCGTGTGGTAGCGGTAGAACAACGCGAGGGAGAGGCCCACGCCGACCGCCAACCCCGTGCCGGCGGACCCCAGCACGGTCGCCGTGACGGACTGGCTGTACAGGAAACCCACCGCGATCCCGGCGAACGCGCCCCAGGTCACGGCGCGCGCCTCGGGGTTCCGCCGCTGGGCCACCACGCGGGCGGCGGTGTACAGCGCCATGAACGCCAGCGCGGACAGGAGGCCGAACAACAGGTTCCAGGCGGTGACGGGGCCGCCGAAGCGGCGGTTGGTCGCGACCCAGCAACCGTAGATCAGCCCGAGCACGACGGGCACCGCCCACTTCGCGGCGGTGTGGACGCCTTCGCCGAAGACGTCGGGCGCCCGTCCGGGCGCCCGCCCGGGTGCGTCGCCGCGTCCGCTCCTCCCGCCGGAGGCGGGTGCCGTATGCGCCATGGGGACACTCCTCTCTCTCGCCCCCGCCTTCCAGCGCACACCGGGGGAGAACGGGCGGCAAGTCGGCGTGATGAGGGGGCGTCCGCGGGCGGCGCCCGCCCCGGCGGCGGCGCGACGGGCTCCGGCGCGGCGTTCCCGCCGCCCCCGGCAGGGGTGAGCGTCCACCGCTCGCCCCCCCTCTTCGCAGCCGCACCGGTTACCGTGCTGCCGTACGTGATCGCCACGTGACCGACAGGGGGAGGACATGCCCGGAACCGTGCTGCTGCTAGCGGCCTCACCCGTGGGCAGGGGACGCCTGGTGGACGCCGCCTCCGTGCTGCCCGTCCTCGCCGCCGTGCCGCCCTCCGTGCTGTCCGGCACGGAGGCCGCGACCGTCGTCGAGCTCGCCGACCCCCTGGAACCGCAGGCGGTGCTCACCAGGCTGCGCGCGGCCGCGGCGGCCCCCGGCCCGCTCACCGTCTATCTCGCCGGGCAACTCCAGCTGGACCGCCGCCAGCACCTGCCCCACCTCGCGCTGGCCCGCACCACCCCGTCCACCGTCCGCTACACCGCCCTGCCCTGGCACTGGATACGCGAGGAGCTGCGGCTGCGCCCGGCGGGCGCGACGACGCTGCTGCTGGACCTGCACGCGGACCGGGAGGCCTGGGAGTGGCTCGGCGCCCACCCCCTCGACTCGGGCCGCGGCAACGCCGTCTACGGGCGCGTCGCGCCACCGCCGGCCCGGCGCGGGGTGGCCGTGCCGACGTACATGCGGAGCGTGGCGACGATCCTGCGCAGCGGGTACCGGCCCCCGCTGGACCAGTTGCACCAGCACGCGCTGGCCCGCACCGCCGCCGAGGACCCCTCGCCCGGCCTGGTGCTGACCGCGCCCGGACCGATGCCGGGCGACCCGCACGCCGCCATCACCGCCGCCGTCCAGGCGGGCCGGCACGCCGACGCCGACGCGCTCGCCGCGCACCACGAGCGCGCCGCCCGGCAGGCGCACGGCGCGGCGTCGGAGGAGGCGCTGCACTGGGCCGAGGTCCGCGCCGATCTGGCGATGTTCGCCGGGGACCCGGTGCGCAGCTGCCGTACCTGGCTGGTGGTGGCCACCACCCGGCTCAACGCCGGTCAGGCGGCCGACGCGCCCGCCGTCGAGGCCGCCGCCGACCGGGCCCACCACCAGTGGGCGCAGATCCGCGACGCGTCCCGCGCCCGGGAGCTCGGCACCGCGCTGGCGGAGCTGCGGGGCCGGGTGCCCGGCCGCCGGGAGGGCGCGCTGGACCACGTGCGGCAGCAGCTGAGCCGGCTGCAGACCCAGCCCTGACCCGCGCCGCGCCGGAGCGGCGGCCGGCGGCGTCCCCGCCGCCCCGCCTCCCCGGCGGCCGCCGCGGGCGTCCCGGCCGCGGGCGCGGGCCCGCTACGGCCGCTTGGGCGCGCCGTCGGCCACGGAGGTGCCGGGCGTGTGCGCGGTGCGCGGGCCGGGGCCGGGGTCCGGCACCGGAACGGGGCCCGTGCTGGCCGCCAGGCCCAGGACGGCCACGGCGACGACGGCGGCGGCCAGGCCTCTGACGTACCGGTCGGCGGAACGGGTGCGGACGAGCACGGCGACCTCACAGCAACGGTCAAGTGCCGGTCGGCGGCGGGCGGCGGCGAACGGCAGGGGGTGGGGGGTGGTGAGAGGTGTCACGGGGTCGGGCGGGTGGGAGGCGGTGTCCGGCACGGTACTGGGCCGGACACACATGGTTCACCGTTGAACTTAGGGCCGGTGGCACCGGGCGGGCAAGGCGACGGGGGAGGGGGGCGGGTTTCGCCCCTGCGGCCACGGGTAGTCGGGGCTCGTCTCCGGGCAGGCGCGGCCGTCGGCGGTCCGTCCTGCCCCGGAGCCGTCGACGTTGCCGGCCGCGATGACCGAAGGAGGCGGTAGGCGTGCGTCCCAGGGACGACGACCGTCACGGTGAGCCGGGCGGCGACGGTCCCCGGCCGCCCGCAGACGGCACCGAACGGTACCCGGACCCGGCGGAACGGACCCTCGCCGCCGAGGCGATCGCCGAGGGCATGGGCGGCGCCGGACCCGGTGAGATCCCGGGGCGCCTGTGCGAGGTGGCGGTGAGGCTGCTGCCGGTGACCGGGGCGAGCGCGTCCCTGCGCGGCGACGGTGTCCCCGTCCAGCTGTGCGCCAGCAGCGACCTGGCCGCCTACCTGTCGGACGTCCAGGCGACGCTGGGGGAGGGGCCCTGCCTCCAGGCGGCCGAGACCGGCGGCCCCGTGCTCGCCCGCGACCTGACGACGGGTCCCGACGCCCGCCGCTGGCCGGTCTACGCCCAGTACGCGACGGCCGTCGGCGTGCGGGCGGTGTACGCGCTGCCGCTCGGCAACGACTCGGTGTGCGTGGGCACCCTCGACCTCTACCGCGACACCCCCGGCACCCTCACCGGCCCCCAGCTGCACACCGCGCGCCTGGTGGCCGCCGTCATGACGGTGGCCCTGATGGCGCTGCCGCACGGCGAGGAGTACGACGTCCAGGGCGGCGAGCCCTGGCTGAGCGGCCTGGCCGCCGGGCACGACGAGGTCTACCGGGCCGTCGGCATGATCATGGCCCAGCTCGGCGTGGGCGCCGACGAGGCCCTGGCCCGCCTGCGGGCCCACGCCTTCGCCCACGGCCGCACCGCCCACGACGTGGCCCGGGACGTGGTGACGCACCGGGAGCGCTTCGAGCGGGACCGGTAGGACCGGCGAAGCCGGCAGGACGGCGGGCCCGCACGGTCCGGAGGGCGCCTGGGAAGCCCGGCCGCCCGTCCGGGCCGGTCCTCCGGTGCCCCGGGAAATCCGTCGCGCTCCCGCCGCCCCGGCGCTACCGTCGTCCCATGCAGCCCGTCGCGCCCGTTCGCCCGTTCCCGACGACGACGCCGGAGAGTGTCCCGGCGCGCTGACGGCTGATCCTTCGACATCCGAAGCCCCGGGGTGAGCGCCCCGGGGCTTCGTCGCGTGGTGCTCGCCCTCCCCGTACCCGGCTTGTGAGGAGCTCACCATGCACGACCACCGACGCCTCGGCCGCGACCTCGGCCTGTTCGACACCGACCCCCTGATGGGCGCGGGGCTGCCGTACTGGCTGCCCGACGGCGCCGTCGTCCGCCACGCCCTGGAGGAGTACGTCCGCGAGGCGGAGCTGCGCGCCGGGTACCGGCACGTGTACTCGCCGGTCCTCGGCAAGCGCGAACTGTACGAGATCTCCGGGCACTGGGACCTGTACCGCGACGACATGTTCCCGCCGATGAGACTCGGTGCCGAGGAGGTCGTCCTGCGCCCCGGCCTGTGCCCCCACCACGCCCTCGTCTACCGCTCCCGTGCTCGCAGCCACCGCGAACTTCCCCTGCGAATCGCCGAGTTGGGCGCCATGTACCGCTCCGAGCCCTCCGGTGTGCTCGGCGGTCTGACCCGGGTGCGGGCCATTCACCTCAACGACGCTCACATCTTCTGCACCGCCGAGCAGGCGGCCGGCGAGGTCCGGGCGGCGCTCGGCCTGATCCGCCGCGCCTACGCCGACCTCGGCATCCGAGCCGCCCGCTACCGGCTCTCCCTGCCGGGGCCCGGTGGCAAGTACGTCGCCGATCCGGAGCTGTGGCGGCGGGCCACCGCCCTGCTGGAGGAGGCGCTGGAGGAAGCGGACGGGCTGCCGTACGAGGCCGCCGAGGGGGAGGCCGCCTTCTACGGACCCAAGATCGACGTGCAGATCGCGGACGCCGCCGGACGCGAGACCACCCTGTCCACCATCCAGGTCGACTTCCACCAGCCCGCGCGCTTCGGCCTGCGGTACACCGATGCCGGCGGACGCCGGCGCCGGCCGGTCATGGTGCACCGCAGCGTCGTCGGCAGCGTGGAGCGGGCGGTCGCGCACCTGATCGAGGTGCACGGCGGCGCCTTCCCGGTGTGGCTGGCGCCCGTGCAGCTGGTGGTGCTGCCGGTCGGCGAGGCGCAGGAGGGACGGGCGTACGAGCTGGTGCGCGAGGCCCTCGCCCTGGGACTGCGGGCCGAGGTCGCCGGGCCCGGGCGGGGCACCCTGGGCGCCCGCGTCCGGGCGGCGCGGCTGGTGCCGTACCAGGCGGTGATCGGGGAGCGGGAGGCCGCCGGCGACCTGGTGGCCGTACGGCTGCGGGACGGGCGGCGGCCGGGAGGGGTGGCCGGCGCGGAACTGCTGCGGCGGGTCGCGGAACGGGCGCGGGACCGGGGCGGGGAGCTGTGGGAACCCGCGTAGGGCCGCGAGGAGGTGCCGCGGGCGCCCGGTCCCGCGACGGCGCGTGGTGACGCGTCCCGCCATGGACGGGCGGATCCTCCTGCGAGGCGGGCAGCGCCAGGGGCGGGGGCGGCGGACGGTGGGGGACGCGCGGACCGGCCGTACCGGGGGTGGGCGTCCGGGGAATCGCCGGCCCCGCCGGCCCCACGAGCCGCGTCCAGCTCCGTGGCGTGTGACGCGGTCACCCCGGGCCGCCTGCGGCGATGCCGAGAACCGTGCATGATCCGCGCGGTTCCGTCGCTTTGGGACCGATCCGTTCCGATCGGTGCGCGTGTTCACTTTTCCGGTCTTCTGGACAGATTTCATGCTGTCGCCCGCACGCACCGCAGAGGAGGCCGCGTGACCGTCCGCACCCCCACGCCCGACCTGTCGTCCAAGGACCCCCACTGGTGGCGGCAGGCCGTCGTCTACCAGATCTACCCGCGCAGTTTCGCCGACGCCGACGGCGACGGGCTCGGTGACCTCCGCGGCATCACCCGGCGCCTGTCCCACCTGGCCGCCCTCGGCGTCGACGCCCTCTGGCTCAGCCCCTTCTACCCCTCCGAACTCGCCGACGGCGGCTACGACGTCGAGGACCACCGGGACGTCGACCCGCGCCTGGGCACCCTGGACGACTTCGACGCCCTGGCGGCCGAGGCCCACCGCCTCGGCCTGAAGGTGATCGTCGACCTCGTCCCCAACCACACCTCGCACCGCCACGCGTGGTTCCGGGAGGCCCTGAGCGCCGGGCCGGGCTCCGCCGCCCGCGACCGGTACGTCTTCCGGGACGGCCGCGGCGCGCGCGGCGAACTCCCGCCCACCGACTGGCAGTCCGTCTTCGGCGGCAGCGCCTGGCGGCGGGTGCCCGACGGGCAGTGGTACCTGCACCTGTTCGCCCCCGAGCAGCCCGACCTGAACTGGGGGAACGAGCAGGTCCGCGCCGACTTCCGCACCACCCTGAGGTTCTGGGCCGACCGCGGTGTCGACGGCTTCCGCGTCGACGTCGCCCACGCCCTCGCCAAGGACCTGAGCGAACCGCTGCGCGACCTGGGCGCCCACGGGACGGGCGGCGAGGAGGCGCTGACCGGGTTCGAGCCGGGCACCCACCCCTTCTACGACCGCGACGAGGTCCACGAGATCTACCGCGACTGGCGGAAGATCCTCGACGCCTACACCCCGCCCCGCACGGCCGTCGCCGAGGCGTGGGTGCCGGGTGCCCGCCGCGCGCTGTACGCCCGCCCCGACGAACTGGGGCAGGCGTTCAACTTCGAGTACCTGCAAGCGGGCTGGGACGCGGACGAACTGCGTCGCCTCATCACCGGGTCGCTCGCCGACGCGGCGGCCGCCGGGGCGTCGGCGACCTGGGTGCTGTCCAACCACGACGTCGTCCGCCACACCTCCCGCCTGATGCTGCCGCCGGGCACGGACGCCGACGCCTGGCTGCTGTCCGGCGGCCGCGTCCCGGCGGTCGACGAGGCGGCCGGCCTGCGCCGGGCCCGCGCCGCGACCCTGCTGATGCTGGCCCTGCCCGGCTCGGCCTACCTCTACCAGGGCGAGGAGCTCGGCCTGCCCGAGGTGGCCGACCTGCCCGCCGAGGTGCTCCAGGACCCGATCTGGGAGCAGACCGGGCACGTCCGCAAGGGCCGCGACGGCTGCCGGGTGCCGCTGCCGTGGACGACGACCGGGCCGTCGTACGGCTTCGGACCGGGCGGCTCCTGGCTGCCGCAGCCCCCCGGCTTCGCCGCGTACGCCGTCGAGGCCCAGGACGGGGTGGCGGGCTCCACCCTGGAGCTGTACCGCACCGCCCTGCGGCTGCGCCGCAAACTGCTCGACGGCGAGACGCTGACCTGGTCCGACGACGTGCCCCCGGGCGTGCTCCGGTTCGACCGCTCCGGCCGCTGGCGCTGCGTCGCCAACCTGTCCGGCGAACCGGTGCCGCTGCCCGCGGGGGAGGTGCTGCTGACCAGCGCGCCCCTGGAGGACGGACGGCTGGGCCCGGACACGACGGCCTGGCTGGCCCTGTAGGGCCCGGCGAGCCCCGCCGGCGGCCGCCGCCCGGCCGGTCCCGCCGGTGGTCCGCGGGAGCCGACCGGTCCCACCGGTGGTCCGCGGGGACCGGCCGGTCCCGTCAGGGGCCTGCGGGGGCCGGGACGAACCGTCCGCCGCGTCCCGTCCGCCGCGTCACCGCTCCGGGACACGGCGGACGGTCCCCGGCGGCCGGACGGCCGCCGGACGCGTCAGCCGCTCGGCTCCGGGGCGCCGGGGGCCGGCTGGGGGTGACCGGCGGACTCCAGCAGCGGCGCCGCGTGCCGCTCGGGGCGATGGGTGCCCTCCGCCGGCACCCGGCTGCGGGGCGCGTCGGGGGCCCCGGAGAGGGGGACGGGCCGCCGCGCCACGAGCCGGCCGACCCAGCGCCGCCCGCAGTACGGGCACGGGGGTGCCCCTTCGAGGGTGTACGGGGACGGCACGGCGGCGTTGTCCCGGGAGAAGTACTCCCATTCGTCCCCGTGGCCGTCGAGGTGGCGCTGGACGTCGTAGTCGGCGCTCCAGCGGTGCCAGCACGACCCGCAGGTGAACTCGACACGTTCCACGGCAAGCTCGGTGATCACTGCGGCACACCTCCGATCGGACGGACGGACGTCGGTCGCTCCGGACGGAAGACGGCTCCCCGGGACCGGGCCCGCGGGGACCGTCGGTCAACGCTTTACCTCCGTCGCCCCGGCCTTGACAAGTGGCCCCCCGCACCACCGCCCGGCTCCGGACGGCCGGACCGGGCGGAGCCCTGCTCACAGCAGCACGAAACACCCCCGCCGCCGCAACCCGGACATCGTCGCCGGGGAGGGCTCGCACGCGTTCCAGCGCAGGTCCAGCTTCTCCAGCGAGGGCAGGCCGACGACCCAGTCCGGCACCTGGGTCAGGCGGTTGCCGCGCACGTCGAGCTGACGCAGCCGGGGCAGGCCGGCCAGCGCCCGGGGCAGCTCGGTGAGCGCGTTGTCCCGCAGGTCCAGGTGCCGCAGCTCCCGCAGACCGGCCACGGACGACGGCAGACCGCCGATCGCGTTGCCGCGGAGCCACAGTTCCCGAAGGCCGCGGAGGCTCCCGACGCCCTCGGGCAGGGTGGTCAGCCGGTTGTGCTGCGCCCGCAGCTCGATCAGCGCGCTCATCCGGCCGACGGCCTCGGGCAGGGCGGTGAGGGCGTTCCCGCCGACGTTGAGGTAGCGCAGCCGCGTCAGGTTCCCCAGGGAGCCGGGGAGCCGGGACAGCCGGTTGCCGTGCAGGTAGAGGCAGTCGCTCAGGCCGGTCAGGTCACCCAGCTCGTCGGGGACGGAGGCGAGGCGGTTGTGCCCGAGGTCCAGGGTGGTCAGCCGGCGCAGCCGGCCGATCCGCGGCGGAAGGTCCGTGAGCCCGTTGTCCGCGAGGATCAGCACCTCCAGATCGGTCCGTTCCCAGACCGACTCGGGTACCTCCCCCAGCTGCCGACGCCAGAGATCCAGTACACGCGGCACGCCCCGCTCCCCTCCCCACCGGTCCTCGACGCCACGGGCAGGGCGGACCGGCGAACCACTGAAAGCTACAAGGAGGTTGGCCCCGGACCGGGGACGCGGAAGCGCCGTACGATCGGCGGATCAGGACGAGTGCCCCTGCCCCCGGCGCGCGAGCAGCCGCGCCCCGGGGAGCCGGCCGGAGCGGAGCCCCCTCCCGGGCAGGTCTTCGTGATCGGACGTGACCGAGCACGGTCGAGCCTGGTCGGACATGACCGGGCGCGGCCGGGAACAACCGAGCACGTCACATACGAAGACGAGCCGGACCACGTGAAGTGGTCCGGCTCGTCATTCCGCCGGTTCGGCGGCTGCGGAGGATACGAGATTCGAACTCGTGAGGGGTTGCCCCCAACACGCTTTCCAAGCGTGCGCCCTAGGCCTCTAGGCGAATCCTCCGCCGAGAACATTACATGACGCCGGGGAGTGCTCGCGAACTCGTTCCGGGCCCGCGGAATCGGGTAACCTGTGGGAAGCCCCTCACGCGGCGCTATCTGACTGAACTCCCCCAGGGCCGGAAGGCAGCAAGGGTAGGTCGGCTCTGGCGGGTGCGTGGGGGGCGCTTCCGTTTCCGGGGCGTTCCCCGGACCGGACCCGGCGGACCCGGCGGGGCGGGCCCGGGGCCGGACGGCCGGCCGAGGAAACGGCCGAGCGGTCGGCCGAGGGGAGGACAAGCCCCTGACCAGGGGCGCAGCCGAGGCCCGGCCGGTTGTCGGCGGGCGCCTATAACCTCGTAGGCGTGTCGTCTCTCGCGCTCTACCGCCGCTACCGCCCGGAGTCCTTCGCCGAGGTCATCGGGCAGGAGCATGTCACCGACCCGCTGCAGCAGGCGCTGCGGAACAACCGGGTCAATCACGCGTACCTGTTCAGCGGTCCGCGCGGCTGCGGCAAGACGACGAGCGCGCGGATCCTGGCCCGCTGCCTGAACTGTGAGCAAGGTCCCACGCCGACGCCGTGCGGCGACTGCCAGTCGTGCCGGGACCTGGCGCGCAACGGCCCCGGTTCCATCGACGTCATCGAGATCGACGCCGCCTCGCACGGTGGTGTGGACGACGCCCGCGACCTGAGGGAGAAGGCGTTCTTCGGCCCCGCCCGCAGCCGGTACAAGATCTACATCATCGACGAGGCCCACATGGTCACGTCGGCCGGCTTCAACGCCCTGCTCAAGGTGGTCGAGGAGCCGCCGGAGCACCTGAAGTTCATCTTCGCCACCACCGAGCCCGAGAAGGTCATCGGGACCATCCGGTCGCGGACCCACCACTACCCCTTCCGGCTCGTGCCGCCCGGCACCCTGCGGGACTACCTCTCCCAGGTGTGCGAGCAGGAGGACATCCCCGTCGAGGACGGCGTGCTCCCGCTCGTCGTGCGGGCGGGCGCCGGTTCCGTACGGGACTCCATGTCCGTCATGGACCAGCTGCTCGCGGGCGCCGGCGCCGAGGGCGTGACGTACGCCATGGCCACCGCCCTGCTCGGCTACACGGACGGCTCGCTGCTGGACTCCGTCGTCGAGGCGTTCGCCTCCGGGGACGGGGCGGCGGCCTTCGAGGTCGTCGACCGCGTCATCGAGAGCGGCAACGACCCGCGGCGCTTCGTCGCCGACCTGCTGGAGCGGCTCCGCGACCTGGTGATCCTGTCCGCCGTGCCGGACGCGGGGGAGAAGGGGCTCATCGACGCCCCGGCGGACGTCGTCGAGCGGATGCAGGCCCAGGCGAGGTCCTTCGGCGCCGCCGAGCTGAGCCGCGCCGCCGACCTCGTCAACCAGGGGCTCACCGAGATGCGGGGAACCACCTCCCCCCGCCTCCAGCTCGAACTGATCTGCGCGCGCGTGCTGCTGCCGGCGGCCTACGGCGACGAGCGGTCGGTGATGGCCCGCCTCGACCGGATCGAGCGCGGTGTGCACTTCTCCGCGGGCGCCGGCGCCCCCGCGGCGGGGTACGTGCCGGGCCCCGGGGCCCACGGGGGCGACGCCGCCGTTCCGGTTCCGCCGGGCGGCGGACCAGCCGCGGCCCGGGCGGCGGTGCGCGCTTCCGGCGCGCCGGCCGCCGCCGCGCCCGCGGGTCCCGGTGCGGCCGGTGCGCCGGCCGCCGCTTCCGGCCCGTCCGCCCCCGCCCCCGCGGGGCAGGCCTCCCGGCCGCCGGCCGCTGCCGCACCCGCGCCGGCCGCCCCCGCCCCGGCCCCCGCCGCCCCCGTACCTCCCGCGCCCGCCCCCGCGTCACCGGCCGCTGCCTCCCCCGTGCCCGGTGCCTGGCCCACGGCCGCCGCCGCCGGCAGCGGACGCCGGCCCGGCGGCTGGCCCACGGCGGCGCCCGCGGGCGGCGGACAGCAACCCCCGGCGCCCGCCTCGCCCACCCCGCCCGCTTCCCGTCCCGTTCCCGCCTCCGCGCCGCCGGCCGGCCCGGTCGCCCCGGCCTCCCCGGCCCCGGGCGGCCTCGACCCCCGCTCGCTCTGGCCGGACATCCTGGAGGCGGTCAAGAACCGCCGCCGGTTCACCTGGATCCTGCTCAGCCAGAACGCCCAGGTGACCGGCTTCGACGGCACGACCCTCCAGCTCGGCTTCGTCAACGCCGGGGCCCGGGACAACTTCCTGAGCAGCGGCAGCGAGGACGTGCTGCGCCAGGCGCTGGCCGAACAGTTCCACGTCCAGTGGAAGATCGAGGCGGTCGTCGACCCCTCCGGCGGCTCGGCGCCGCCGCCCGCCGGTCCCCCGGGGTCCACCGGCGGCCACGGCGCGGGCGGTGCCGCTCCGGGCGGCGCCGGCGGCTACGGCGGCGGCACGCCCTCGCCCGCACAGCGGCCGGCCCCCCCGCCCCCGCCGCCCGCCTCGTTCCCCTCGTCCTCCCCGGCACCCGCGCCGGCCGCGCCGCAGGCACCCGCCCCCTCCCGTGCCTCCGCTCCCGCACCCGTGCCCCCGGCACCGGAGCCGCCCCCCGTCTCCCCCGAGGACGACATCCCCGAGGACGACGACCCCGACCTCGACGAGTCGGCCCTCTCCGGCAAGGAACTGATCGTGCGGGAGCTGGGCGCGACGGTCGTGGAGGAGATCGCGCACGAATAGCGGACGGGCGGGGGACGGACCGGGGAGGACGGGGAGGGGAGACCTTCTCGGAGGAACCCACAAACAACCGTCCCCCACCCCCTCGGCGGCCCGCACAAACCGTGCCGCCCCCCTGCCGTTAGGCTGACCCCGTGAAGGTCCTCGTCATCGGCGGCGGCGCCCGCGAACACGCCCTGTGCCGCTCCCTGTCCCTCGACCCCGACGTCACCGCGCTGCACTGCGCACCCGGCAACGCCGGCATCGCCGAGGTCGCCGAGTTGCACCAGGTCGACGCCCTCGACGGCAAGGCCGTGACCGCGCTGGCCACCGGGCTCGGTGCCGAGCTGGTCGTGGTCGGCCCGGAGGCGCCGCTCGTCGCCGGGGTCGCCGACGCCGTGCGCGAGGCGGGCATCCCGGTCTTCGGGCCCTCCGCGCGGGCCGCGCGGCTGGAGGGCTCCAAGGCCTTCGCCAAGGACGTCATGGCGGCGGCCGGAGTACCCACCGCCCGCTCGTACGTCTGCACGACCGCGGAGGAGGTCGCCGCGGCCCTCGACGCCTTCGGCGCCCCGTACGTCGTCAAGGACGACGGGCTCGCCGCGGGCAAGGGCGTCGTCGTGACCTCCGACCTCGAAGCCGCCAAGGCGCACGCGGCGGCCTGCGACCGGGTGGTCGTCGAGGAGTACCTCGACGGGCCGGAGGTGTCCCTGTTCGCCGTCACCGACGGCGAGACGGTCCGTCCGCTCCAGCCCGCCCAGGACTTCAAGCGCGCGCTCGACGGCGACGAGGGTCCCAACACCGGCGGCATGGGCGCGTACTCGCCGCTGCCGTGGGCCGACCCGAAGCTGGTCGACGAGGTCGTGGAGACGGTCCTGCAGCCGACCGTCGACGAGATGCGCCGTCGCGGCACCCCGTTCTCCGGGCTGCTCTACGCCGGACTCGCGATCACCTCCCGCGGTGTGCGCGTGATCGAGTTCAACGCCCGGTTCGGCGACCCCGAGACGCAGGTCGTGCTCGCCCGGCTGAGGACCCCGCTGGCCGGCCTGCTGATGGCCGCCGCCACCGGCAACCTCGCCGACCTGGAACCCCTGCGCTGGAGCGACGAGGCAGCGGTCACCGTGGTCGTCGCCTCGCACAACTACCCCGGCACCCCGCGCACCGGCGACCCGATCACCGGCCTGGACGAGGTCGCGGCGCAGGACGCCCCGCACGCGTACGTCCTGCACGCGGGCACCCGGCGCGAGGGCGACGCGGTCGTCAGCGCGGGCGGTCGCGTCCTGTCGGTGACGGCCACCGGCAAGGACCTCGGCGAGGCCCGCGACCGCGCCTACCGGGCCGTCTCCCGCATCCGCCTCGACGGCTCCCGGCACCGCACGGACATCGCGGCGAAGGCGGCAGAGGCGGCAGCCGGCGCATAGGCCAGGGCCACCGGGCCCCAAGCCGCCATCTCCCAGGGCACCAAGCCGCCAGGCCACCGGCTCCCAGGCCCTCAGGCCCCGGGCACCTCGACCGACACCGGACCCGACAGGCCCCGGTTCTCAAGCCTTCGGGCTCGGGAGCCGGGGCCTGATCCTTGCTGTCCGTCACCCACCTCTCCCCAGAGCCATTCCATCGAGTGACCGATGCCCCATCCGGCTGACGGATACCGAGCCCCCAACTAGGGTGCCGCGCAAGCGTTCCGGCACTTGGCCCACCGGCATTGCGATGTCGGTGGCGGGTGCCACAGTGGGGGAGTGAGCACCACCAGGACAGCGTCGCGACAGGCACGACGGGCAGGGAGGGGGTGAGGAGCCGGCCATGAGCGGTACGGGCGTGGAGGAACAGGGCGCGCGGGCCGCGCGCTCCCGGGCGCTGGCCGTGCTGCGCGTCCGCAGCCGGGCCGTGGCCGTCGCCCTGCTGCCCGCTGCCGCCGCAGTGATCCTGCTCGCCGGCGGCGCGACGGGGCATCTCGTGGGCGGCGGCTGGGACGCCGCCCGCTGGACCGTGACCGCGACCGCCGCCGTCGTCCTCCTCGCCGCGGCCGGTATCGCCCTGCTCGTCGCCCGCGCCCGCCCCGCCGTCAGCCCGACGGTCCCGATCGCCGAGGAGTCGGCCCCGGACCTGTACCGGATGGTGCGCGACCTCGCCGACCGGCTCGACGTGCCCGCCCCGTCCGCGGTGGCCCTCACCCCGGACTGCGACAGCTGGCTGGAGGACCGCACCCACCCGGCCCACGGGCCCCCGTCCCCGCAGGGGTACGACGACACGGCGGGACCGGCCGGACGCTCCCGCCACCGGACCGCCGCCGCTCCCGTCCTCGTCATCGGCTCCCCCTTCCTGTGGTGGATGCGCGTCGGCGAACTGCGCGCGGTGCTCGCCCCGGTCGTCGCCGGCACGGGACCGTCGGCGCACCCCGACATAGCCGCGGCCCGGCGCTTCGTGCGCGGCCTGGACGCGGCGGTGGCGATCGCCTCCACGCGCAGCCGCCTCCCGCTGTCCCGCGCGGTGTACGCGGGCATCGGCTGGATATCCCGCCTGCTGCTGCGCGGCTGCCGCGGCCACGCCGCCGAGATGGAACGCGCGGTCGCGGCGGCCGCGGCCGAGCGGGCACAGGCCGTGGACTACGGGCTGCGGATCGTCGCCCAGGAGCAGGTGGGCCTGGCGTACGCGGGCTGGGACCGGCTGCTGACGAAGGTCGCGCTGCCCGCCTGGCGGATGGGCCGCTGGCCCTCCCGGCTGGACGCCGGGGTCGTCGCGGCGCTCACCGAACTGTCCCGCCGCGATCGCCTGGCCGAGGGCTTCGCCTCCCGTCTGGGCGAGCGTCCCGCCTGCGACCTGCTGGAGGAGCCCGGCGCGGTGGACGAGGCGGTCTCCCTCCTCGCCGCGCGCCTCTTCCACGGCGGCCCCGCCGAACCCGGGCCGGACTGGTCGCCGGTGGAGTGGCAGGCGTATACGGAGGAGGTCGTGGACCGCGCCTGGCGCACGGACGCCGCCCGCCTCCACCGCGTCCTGGACGCCCTCGGCGTCCGCCGCGCCGCCGCCACGCCCCCGGCCGACGGTCCCACCCTGGCCCGCGTCCTCGACCACCTGACGGATCCGGCGGACCCCCCTGACGAGGCGGCCCCGGCACCCGGGGCCGCCCCCCGGCCCCGGGCCGGGCGGAAGGGCCGGGCCGGCCCGGAGGACGGGACCGAGCCGAGCAGCCGGACCGGCCCGGACGGAACCGAGCCGGAGGACGCGACCGAGCCGGAGGACGGGACCGGCCAGGACGGGGAACTCTCCGGGACCACCGCCCGCAGCGCCGCCCTCGCCGCCCGGCTCAGTGCCGAAGTGGCCCGCGAGGAGGCGGAGGCCCGGCCCCCCGCACCACCCGGCCGGCCCCCCGCCGACGCGTCCGGTCCCGACACCGCCCTCTGGGACGACCGCCCGCTGCCCCTCTTCCCGCTCCAGCCCCCGCGCGCGGCCCGTGACCTCCTCACCGACCACATCACGGCGATGGTCTGCTGCGCGGCGATGGACACCGCCGGCGCCGTTCCGGGGCTCGACTGGCTCGACGGCCCGGTCCTCCGCATCGGCGGCGAACGCGCGTCCGATCTCGCCCCCCGTGTCCTGACCCTGGTCGAGACCGGGGACCCGGCCCCCCTGCGGGCCTGGCTCACCGACCTCGGCATACGCCCGGAGAAGCCGGTGCGACTGGTCTGATCCCGACCTCCCCTGCCGGATCCGGCAGCCCCGGCCGGATCCGGCGGCCCCACCAATCGGAGTCGTCAATTCCACTTTCGGCCGGTTCACAACAAATAGTGACAGCACACGTGCGAAATGTGATGTGCTGGGGAGCGGTGGCCGCCGCGGCAAAGACACCCGACATACGACAGCGAAACCCGCCCGGCGACCGGACCGCGTCACCACCGCGCAGCCTGCGCCGCCCACCACAGACCGCGCCGCACACCGCACGAAACGGGGCAAGAGGGAGGGGAACGACCCATGGGGTCGCAGCACGTACGCCGCTGGGAGTCGGGAGCACTCGCGCATGCCGTGACGGACCCCTTCGGGCAGGGCCCGGTCCCCTGGCTGCGCGGCGGCGAGACGTACTTCAGCGACACGGGCCAGGTCGTTCCCTGGTACGTGGACCCGGACCCCGCCCCCGCCCCGGAGGGCCGCGCCCGGAGGGTTCCCGCCCAGCGCCCCGCGCACCGCCCCACCGGCGGCCCCCGCGCGGCCGACGACGTCCACCAGCAGATCAAGGGGTTCGCCTCCACCGGCGCGGTCGCCCCCGGCGAGGCCGTCGACTTCCACGTCACCGTCGACCCGCCCCAGGAGTTCGGCGTCGACGTCTACCGCATCGGCCACTACGGCGGCGACGGCGCCGCGAAGATCACCACCAGCCCGCGCCTGTCCGGGATCGTGCAGCCGGCACCGCTCACCGCCGACCGCACGGTCTCCTGCCACCACTGGTGGCTGTCCTGGCGGCTGCAGATCCCGTCGTACTGGAACGACGGCGCGTACGTCGCCGTCCTCACCACGGCCGACGGCCACCGCTCCCACGTCCCCTTCACGGTCCGCGGCGCCCACCCCGCCGACCTGCTGCTCGTCCTGCCGGACGTCACCTGGCAGGCGTACAACCTGTACCCGGAGGACGGCCGGACCGGCGCGAGCTTCTACCACGCCTGGGACGAGGAGGGCCGCCTGCTGGGCGAGGCGGACGCCGCGACGACCGTCTCCTTCGACCGCCCGTACGCGGGCGCGGGCCTGCCCCTGCACGTCGGCCACGCCTACGACTTCATCCGCTTCGCCGAGCGCTACGGCTACGACCTCGCCTACGCCGACGCCCGCGACCTGCACGCCGGCCGGATCGACCCCACCCACTACCGGGGCCTGGTCTTCCCCGGCCACGACGAGTACTGGTCCGTGCCCATGCGTCGCACCGTGGAGCTCGCCCGGGAGCGCGGCACCTCGCTCGTCTTCCTCTCCGCCAACACCATGTACTGGCAGGTGGAGCTGTCCCCGTCCCCGTCCGGCGTCCCCGACCGCCTGCTGACCTGCCGCAAACGCAAAGGCCCGGGACGCCCGGCGCTGTGGCGGGAGATCGACCGGGCGGAGCAGCAGCTGCTGGGCATCCAGTACGCGGGCCGCGTCCCCGAGCCGCACCCGCTGGTCGTCCGCAACGCCGGGCACTGGCTGTGGGAGGGCACGGGCGCGCACGAGGGCGACGGGATCGAGGGGCTCGTGGCGGGCGAGGCCGACCGCTACTTCCCGCGCACCCCGCTGCCGGACCACGACGAGCGGATCCTGCTCGCCCACTCCCCGTACACCGACGTCGACGGCATCCGCCGGCACCAGGAGACGTCCCTGTACCGTGCCCCGTCCGGTGCCTGGGTGTTCGCGTCCGGGACCTTCGCCTGGTCCCCGGCCCTGGACCGTCCCGACCACGTCGACCTGCGAATCCAGCGCGCCACCGCGAACCTCCTGGACCGCATCTGCAAACGGGACTGACCCGTTCCTCCCGGCCCGCCGCCCCCACCCGCCTCCGGACGGACCCCCTGGGCCCGGTCGCCCCCGCGTACGGGAGAATCGACCCATTGGACAGAACCACGGGGAGGAACCGTGTCCGGATTCGTCGAAAAGCCCGAGCCGATCCAGGTTCCGGGTCTGGTGCATCTGCACACCGGCAAGGTGCGCGACCTGTACCGGAACGAGGCGGGCGACCTCGTCATGGTCGCCAGCGACCGCATCTCCGCCTACGACTGGGTGCTGCCGACCGAGATCCCCGACAAGGGCCGCATCCTCACCCAGCTCTCCTTGTGGTGGTTCGACCAGCTCGCCGACCTGGTCCCCGGCCACGTCCTGAGCACCGACCTGCCCGAGGGCGCCCCCGCCGACTGGGCCGGCCGCACCCTGGTCTGCAAGTCCCTGCGGATGGTCCCGGTCGAGTGCGTGGCCCGCGGCTACCTCACCGGCTCGGGGCTGGCCGAGTACGCCGAGTCCCGCACGGTCTGCGGCCTCGCCCTGCCCGAGGGCCTGGTCGACGGCTCCGAGCTGCCCGCCCCGATCTTCACCCCGGCCACCAAGGCCGCGGTCGGCGAGCACGACGAGAACGTCTCGTACGAGGAGGTCGCCCGCCAGGTCGGCGCGGACACCGCCGCCCAGCTGCGCCAGGCGACCCTCGCCGTGTACTCCCGCGCCCGCGACATCGCCCGCGACCGGGGGATCATCCTCGCGGACACGAAGTTCGAGTTCGGCTTCGAGGACGAGCGCCTGGTCCTGGCCGACGAGGTCCTCACCCCGGACTCCTCCCGTTTCTGGCCGGCCGACCAGTGGCAGCCGGGCCGCCCGCAGGCGTCGTACGACAAGCAGTTCGTCCGTGACTGGCTGACCTCCGCCGAGTCCGGCTGGGACCGCAGGGGCGAGCAGCCCCCGCCGCCGCTCCCGCAGCGGGTGGTGGACGCGACCCGCGCCAAGTACGTCGAGGCGTACGAGCGTCTGACGGGCCTGAGCTGGTCCTGACGGCCCGTCGGTCACGGGGACCGGGGGCCGCACCGCGGCGGCCCCCGGAACAGGGGACCCCGGAACGGAACGGGTCAGGAACGGGACAAGCCCCCCGGCCGGAACCGGGGGGCTTGTCACTGGAGCGGACGACGAGGCTCGAACTCGCGACCTCAACCTTGGCAAGGTTGCGCTCTACCAACTGAGCTACGTCCGCGTTGCGCCGTGGCGCGAGAGCAACTATACCCAACCTCGCTCGCGTGCGAGACGCACCGCGGCATGACGGTTCTCCACGCCCAGTTTCATGACGGCCGACGACAGGTAGTTGCGCACGGTCCCCTGCGACAGCGCGGCCCGCTCGGCGATCTCCGCGACGGGCGCCCCGTCCGCGGCGAGCTCCAGCACCTCCGCCTCCCGCGCGGTCAGCGGCGAGTCCCCGGCGGAGATCGCGTCGGCGGCCAACTCCGGGTCGACGTAGCGGTTTCCGGCGTGGACCGTGCGGATGATCTCGGCGAGCCGCTGGGCGCTGACCGTCTTCGGAACGAAGCCGCGCACGCCTGCCGCGAGCGCCCGCTTCAGGTGCCCGGGACGGCCGTGACCGGTGACGACGAGCACCCGGCAGCCGGGCAGCTCGGCCCGCAGGGATGTGGCGACCTTCACACCGTCGGCACCGGGCATCTGGAGATCGAGGACGGCCACGTCGGGCACGTGCGCCCGCGCCATGGCCAGGGCCTCGGGTCCGGACGCCGCCTCGGCGACGACCAGCAGGTCGTCCTCCAGGGACAGCAGGGCGGCCAGCGCGCCGCGGATCAGGTGCTCGTCGTCGGCCAGCAGCAGCCGGACGGGCCGGGAGGACGTCATGCGGTGACCTCGCTCACAGGGCGGGGGACGGAGGGGGAACCGGCGGCCGACGGCAGCGGTATCTCGGCGGTCAGGCGGAAGCGGCCCCGCCCGTCGGGCCCGGCCCGCAGCGTGCCGTCGATCCCGGCCAGCCGCTCCCGCAGCCCGGCCAGCCCCGACCCGGTCCCGGTGCCGGCGGCCGCCCCGGACACCCCGTCGTTCTCCACGGACAGCACCACGCGCCCCTCCCTCGCCCCCAGTTCCACCGTGCAGCGCCGGGCGTCCCCGTGCCGCAGCACGTTCGTCACCGCCTCCCGCACGACCCAGCCGAGCGCCGACTGCACCGGTGCCGGCAGCCCGGCGGCCGAGCCGGTGACCGCGCAGTCGATCCCCGCCGCCGCCAACACGCCCTGTGCTCCGGCGAGTTCCGCGCCGAGGTCGGCCTGGCGGTAGCCGCGTACGACTTCCCGGACCTCCCGCTGCGCCTCCCGGGCCAGCCGCTGCGCCTCGATCATCTGCTCCACGGCCTCGGGCCGCCCCCGCTGGGCGAGTTGCACGGCCAGTTCGCTCTTGAGCGCGATCACGGCGAGGTTGCGCCCCATCACGTCGTGCAGGTCCCGCCCGAACCGCAGCCGCTCCTCGGCGACGGCGAGCCGGGCCCGGGTCTCGCGGGCCTCGTCGAGCTCGTAGACGGCGTCGAGCATCCAGACGGAGAAGGAGGCGGTGAGGGCGAAGACGCCGGTGGCGAGCAGCACGGTGACCCCGGTGATCAGCGCGGGCAGTCCGGGCAACCCGGCCGGCAGGCCGGCCACCCCGGCTCCGAGGGAGGCGCCGAACACCGAGGCGATCACCCGGCGGCGGCTGCGCAGACCGAGGGTGACGTTGCCGGCGCCGACCATGAGCACGCCGATGAAGAAGAACCTGGCGGTGGCGTCCCCGCTCCCGTCGCCCGGCACCCGCATGAGCAGGGCGAGCGCGCCGACGGCGAGCACGGTGGTGACCAGCCCGTATGCCGCCACCAGCCGCACGGGCTGGTCCCTGCGCCCCCGGGTCCAGTCCAGGGACCGCGCCGCCGTCACGACGCCGAGCGCGGCGTGTCCGCACAGCGCGGCCAGCAGTGCCGCGGCGATCGGGAACGGCAGATGGGTGAAGGACACCGGTCCGAGCCAGCCGGCCTCGACCAGCGCGAAGGAGTACAGCGACCACCGCGTGTACGTCTCCACCTTCGCCGGGGTGGTCTTGCCCCGCCACCACGCAGTCGGCATCCGCATCCGCTCGTCCCCGTCCGTCACCGCCGCGGCTCCCACCGGAACCACCGCCGTACAGCAAACACCGCCACGGCGATCCAGGCCAGGGCCGCCCCCAGGGCGCCGAGTGCCTCCGCCGCGGACAGGTCCCCGGTCCAGCCTCCGCGGACGAGGGTGATCACGGGGGTCAGCGGCAGCGCGCGGCACACCGACGCGAGCCGGTCGGGCAGGACCTCCAGCGGGACGGTCACCCCGGAGCCCAGCATCGAGAGCAGCAGCAGCGGCATCGGGGTGACCTGGGCGCTCTCGGCGGTCCGGGTGAAGCCGGCGGTGACGGCGGCGAGCGCCGCGCACAGCACCAGGCCGAGCAGGACGCCGGCCACGGCCAGGTGGGGCGCGGGCGGCGCGGGCACGTCCAGCAGGACCGTGCAGCCCACCGCCAGCAGCAGGCTCTGGACGAGCCCGGTGGCGCCGGCCGGCAGCGCGGAACCGGCGAGGATCTCGGCGTCGCGCAACTCCCCGGTGCGCAACCGCTTGAGGACGAGTTCCTCGCGCCGGACGACGAGGACGCCGACGAGCGCCCCGTGGACGGCGAACAGCAGGGAGAAGCCGATCGCGGAGGGCAGGACGACCGTGCCGACGGTCAGCCCGACCCGGCCGAGGTCCATGTCCTGCACCGCCGAGTACAGGCTCAGCGGCAGCACCGCCGGCACGAACAGCACGGCGAACAGCGAGCCCCTGCTGCGTCCCAGGAGCGTCAGTTCCGCCCGCGCCAGCGCCGTCATGCGGCGTGCGGGGGTGGTGGCCGTGCCGTTCACGCCGCGCACTCCTCCGCCTCGGTGCCCGACGCCTCCCGAGCGATGTCCAGGAACGCCTCCTCCAGCGACGCCGACCGCACGTCCAGCCCGCGCAGCTCCACCCCGGCCCCCTCGGCCCACACCAGCAGCCGGGTGGCGGTCCGCTGCAGTTCGCGCGTGCGCAGCCGGACGGTCCGTCCCCGCACCTCGTGTCCGCACACGCCGAGTTCGCCGAGCGGCGGCAGGTCCCCCACGAACCAGCCCCCGGGCAGTTCGAAGGAGATCCGGGACGGCCGGGCCGCGGTCACCTCGGCCGGGGTGCCGGACGCGGCGATGCGCCCGGCGTGCAGGATGGCGAGCCGGTCGGCGAGGTTCTCGGCCTCTTCCAGGTAGTGCGTGGTCAGCAGCACCGTCGTGCCGCCGTCGCGCAGCGCGCGCACCAACTCCCAAGTGTCGCGGCGCCCTTCGGCGTCCAGCCCGGTGGTCGGCTCGTCCAGGAACAGCACCTCGGGCCCGCCGAGCAGCGCGAGCGCCAGATCCAGCCGCCGCCGTTCACCGCCGGACAGCTGCTTGACCCGGATGCCGGCCTTCTTCTCCAGCCCGGTCAGCGCCAGCACCTCGTCCGCCGGGCGGGCGCCGCTGACGCAGCCCGCCCACATCCGCGCGGTCTCGGCGACGGTCAGCTCGGAGGGGAAACCGCCCTCCTGGAGCATCACGCCGGTGCGGGGGCGTACGGCAGCCCGGCCGGTGTACGGGTCGTGCCCGAGGACGCGCACGGTGCCGCCGGCCGGCCGGGCCAGCCCCTCCAGCAGTTCCACCGTCGACGTCTTGCCGGCGCCGTTGGTGCCCAGCAGGGCGAAGATCTCCGCGCGCCGTACGGAGAAGCTCACTCCGCGCACCGCCTCGAACCCGCCCCCGTACACACGCCGCAGGTCGGTGACCTCGATCACGTGTTCGCGTTCGTCTGTGTCCATGCCGACAGCGTCCCGTCGCCGCGCGCCCGGCGGCAGTGCGCGCTGTCATCTCCCGGCATGACAAATGTCAGACCGCGGTGCACGCGAAAGGGAAAGCCGTCCGTGGGGATCCGCGGGGACACGAAAAGACCCCGGTCCTGAAGGACCGGGGTCTCATTCCCGAGCGGACGACGAGGCTCGAACTCGCGACCTCAACCTTGGCAAGGTTGCGCTCTACCAACTGAGCTACGTCCGCATTGCCTCCGACCGGCTTTCACCGATCGGCGCGAGCACCAGCCTACCTGATCCACAGGAGTGGTCGTGACCGGTGCGTGGAGCGGGTGACAGGGATCGCACACTGCGCCTTCCCCCTGGAAGGGGGATGTTCTACTACTGAACTACACCCGCGTGGTCCGTGAGGTGGGCCTTCCGGCTCGCCCCTCGGCGTGTTCCAGACTTTAGCTGATCACCAGGGGTGTCGCGCAAGTCGGCTGCGGCGAGGGGCGGATGACCGGTCGTCGGCCGGTGCGGCCGGAGCGGCTCACCGGGCCGCGGCGAACGCCTCGTAGACCTTCTTGGGGATGCGGCCCCGCGCGGGCACGTCCATCCTGTTCGACTGGGCCCAGGCGCGGACGGCCGCCGGGTCGGGGGCGACCTCCGTCTGCCGGTAGGCCCGGCCGGAGGCGGACCGCTTGCGGCCGGCCGCCACGTACGGCTCCAGGGTCTCGCGGAGTTTCCTGGCGTTGGCTTCGTTCAGGTCGATCTCGTACGTCCTGCCGTCGAGTCCGAAGGCGATCGTCTCCGCCGCTTCCGAGCCGTCGATGTCGTCAAAGAGAGTGACCACGACACGCTGCGCCACGAATATCGGTCCCTTCGCGCGGCATCTGTCGCGATGACGTGCCAGGACGTCGCGAAGATGCCGACTGTTCGCCTGTTATTGGGCAAAGTATCGGTTATTGGCTTTTCATTTGTACAGGGCTCGGCATTGCAATGTGAAGTCCCACCGAAACGGAACACACGGATGGTGCGCAATGGACGCCGCGGCGTGGTCCGGAATCTTTTCCGTATCTTTTCGCTCGGGGTTGTCCCCGACATCGAATCGTGACCGGGGTCACGTAGTTTCCTCCAACTCTACCCGCGTAGAAATTTTGTGCGGGTAGTCTGAAGGAACCTGCTCAGCACCACACACCGGGAGTGCCAGTGGCACGCGTCGTAGTCGACGTCATGCTCAAGCCGGAGATCCTCGACCCCCAGGGCCAGGCGGTGCAGCGCGCACTGCCGCGGCTGGGTTTCGAAGGGATCTCGGACGTCCGCCAGGGAAAGCGTTTCGAACTGGAAGTTGACGGGCCGGTCGACGAGGCCGCCCTCGCCCGCATCCACGATCTTGCGGAATCCTTCCTCGCCAACACCGTGATCGAGGACTTCACCGTCCGGGTCGAGGAAGCGGCGGAAGTCGCGGGGGCCGCGAAGTGACCGCTCGTATCGGCGTCGTCACTTTCCCGGGCAGCCTCGACGACCGGGACACGCAGCGCGCGATCCGCGTCGCGGGGGCCGAGCCCGTGGCCCTGTGGCACAAGGACAAGGACCTCAAGCAGGTCGACGCGGTCGTGCTGTGCGGCGGCTTCTCCTACGGCGACTACCTGCGCGCCGGCGCCATCGCCCGCTTCTCGCCGGTGATGGAGCCCCTGATCGCCCAGGCCAAGGAGGGCCTGCCGGTCCTCGGCATCTGCAACGGCTTCCAGATCCTCACCGAGGCCCACCTGCTGCCCGGCGCGATGCTCGGCAACGACCACCTGCACTTCATCTGCCGCGACCAGAAGCTGCGGGTGGAGAACGCGGGCACCGCCTGGACCACCGACTACACGGCCGGCCAGGAGATCCACATCCCGCTGAAGAACATGGACGGCCGCTACGTCGCCGACCGGCGCACGCTGGACGAGTTGGAGGCCGAGGGACGGGTCGCCTTCCGGTACGTGGACGTCAACCCCAACGGCTCGCTCAACGACATCGCCGGCATCACCAACGCCGCCGGCAACGTCGTCGGCCTGATGCCGCACCCCGAGCACGCCGTGGAGCCGCTGATCGGTACCGGGCGTACCGACGGCCTCCCGTTCTTCACCTCGATCCTCAAGAAGCTGGTCAACGCATGAGCCGGACGCCTCTGGACACGGTCGAGCACGCGGCCGCGACCCCCGACGTCGAGCTGCCCTGGGCCGAACTCGGCCTGAAGAAGGACGAGTACGAGCGAGTCGTCGAGATCCTCGGCCGCCGCCCCACCGGCGCCGAACTCGCCATGTACTCCGTGATGTGGTCCGAGCACTGCTCGTACAAGTCCTCCAAGGTCCACCTCCGCCAGTTCGGCGAGAAGGCCCCCGAGTCCGACGCCCTGCTCGTCGGCATCGGCGAGAACGCCGGTGTGGTCGACGTCGGCCAGGGCTACGCGGTCACCTTCAAGGTCGAGTCGCACAACCACCCCTCCTACGTCGAGCCCTACCAGGGCGCGGCCACGGGTGTCGGCGGCATCGTCCGCGACATCATCGCCATGGGCGCGCGGCCGGTCGCGGTCGTCGATCCGCTGCGGTTCGGCGCCGCCGACCACCCGGACACCAAGCGCGTCCTGCCGGGCGTCGTCGCGGGCATCGGCGGCTACGGCAACTGCCTGGGCCTGCCCAACATCGGCGGCGAGGTCGTCTTCGACGCCTGCTACCAGGGCAACCCGCTGGTCAACGCCGGTGCCATCGGCGTCATGCGGCACGAGGACATCCACCTCGCCAAGGCGTCCGGCGCGGGCAACAAGGTCATCCTCTACGGCGCCCGCACCGGCGGCGACGGCATCGGCGGCGCCTCGATCCTCGCCTCCGAGACCTTCGACGACGCCAAGCCCTCCAAGCGCCCCGCCGTCCAGGTCGGCGACCCCTTCCAGGAGAAGCTCCTCATCGAGTGCACCCTGGAGGCGTTCGCCGAGAAGCTGGTCGTCGGCATCCAGGACCTGGGCGCGGCGGGCCTGTCCTGCGCCACGAGCGAGCTGGCCTCCAACGGCTCCGGCGGCATGCGCGTCATCCTGGACGACGTCCCCCTGCGCGACTCGACGCTGTCTCCCGAGGAGATCCTCATGAGCGAGTCGCAGGAGCGCATGTGCGCGGTCGTCGAGCCCGACAAGGTCGACCGCTTCCTCGAGATCTGCGACAAGTGGGACGTCATCGCCACCGTCATCGGCGAGGTCACCGACGGCGACCGGCTGGAGATCTTCTGGCACGGCGAGAAGATCGTCGACGTGGACCCGCGCACGGTCGCGCACGAGGGCCCGGTCTACGAGCGCCCCTACGCCCGCCCCGCCTGGCAGGACGCCCTCCAGGCCGACGACGCGAACAAGCTGCCCCGCCCGGCGACGTCCGAGGAGCTGAAGGACCAGGTCCTGAAGCTGGTCGCGTCCCCGAACCAGGCATCCAAGAAGTGGATCACCCAGCAGTACGACCACTTCGTACAGGGCAACACCGTCCTCGCCCAGCCCGAGGACTCCGGCATGATCCGCATCGACGAGGAGACCGGCCTCGGCGTCGCGATCGCCACGGACGGCAACGGCCGCTACGCCAAGCTCGACCCGTACACCGGCGCGCAGCTCGCCCTGGCGGAGGCGTACCGCAACGTGGCGACGACCGGCGCCAAGCCCCTCGCCGTCTCCGACTGCCTGAACTTCGGCTCCCCCGAGGACCCGGCGGTCATGTGGCAGTTCGCCGAGGCCGTGCGCGGCCTGGCGGACGGCTGCCGGCAGCTCGGCACCCCGGTGACCGGCGGCAACGTCTCGCTGTACAACCAGACGGGCGAGGCCGCCATCCACCCGACGCCGGTCGTCGCCGTCCTCGGCGTGATCGACGACGTGGCCCGCCGCACGCCGGTCGCCTTCCGGGAGGAGGGCCAGATGATCTACCTCCTGGGCGACACCCGCGAGGAGTTCGGCGGCTCGGCCTGGTCCCAGGTGATCCACGACCACCTCGGCGGCCTGCCGCCCGAGGTCGACCTGGAGCGCGAGCGGCTGCTCGCCGAGATCCTCATCGCCGCCTCCCGCGACGGCATGATCGACTCCGCGCACGACCTGTCCGACGGCGGTCTGATCCAGGCCGTGGTCGAGTCGGCGCTGCTCGGGGAGAAGGGCGCCCGCCTGATCGTCCCGGACGGCCTGGACGCGTTCACCTTCCTGTTCTCCGAGTCGGCGGGCCGCGCGATCGTCGCGGTGCCGCGTTCGGAGGAGGTCCGCTTCACCGACATGTGCGGCGCGCGGGGCCTGCCGGCCACCCGCATCGGCGTCGTCGACGGCGACACGGTGGAGGTGCAGGGCGAGTTCACGCTCACCCTGGACGAGCTGCGGAACGCCCACGAGGCGACGATCCCGGCGCTGCTGGCCTGATCACCCGCGCCGCTCCGCACGAGGCCCCCGCCCCGGCCCGCCGGGGCGGGGGCCTCGGCGTGCCCCCACCCCTTTGCTTGCACGTTATTACGTAATTCCGTAACCTCAAGAGCGTGGAACTCGAAGAACGCGTCGCCGACCTCGAGCGCCGGCTCGCGGCGCTGGAAGCGGAGCGACGCGGGGCGCCCCGGCCGGGCGAGGGCGACTTCTGGGCCCTGGAAGGGCTGAAGGACCGGCTCGCCGAGGCGACGGCGGCCGACGGGGGCGTGCTGTTCACCGGCGCGGTCCGGCTGCCGACCGGCGAGCGGTACGAATGGCAGCACGGCGCGCTCACCGCGGGACTGCTGGACGACGACTGGCCGGCCGCCGCCGAGGCCTTCGCCGCGCTCGGCCATCCGGTACGGCTGCGGCTGCTCCGCGAGGTCCTCGGCGGCCGGCGCACCGCGGCCGAGCTCGCCGGACTGGACGGGGTCGGCACGACCGGCCAGGTGTACCACCACCTGCGCCAGCTCACCGGCGCCGGCTGGCTGCACACCACCGGCCGCGGCCGCCACGAGGTGCCGCCGGGCCGGGTCGTACCGCTGCTGGTGGCGCTGTCCGCAGCGCGGCCCTGACCACCCGCGCACCACGACGACGAGGGGGAACGATGTCCGCGCGCAAACTCTCCATGATCGTGTTCCGGTGCCTGCAACTGGGCTTCATCGCCCTGGTGGCCGCCCACGTCTGCCTCGACTGGGGGTACCCGGGGTGGTGGGACTTCCTGCCCCTGGTCCTGGCCTACGCCCTGATCGCCGTGGTCAACCGGCTGGGCGGCGCTCCGGACGCCCCGCGGGCCGCCCGCGCGCCGGTCGAGGTCGCACCGCCGGTCGCCGGCCGCTGGTCCGCGTTGAACAGCCCGGCCGACCGCACCCCGAGCCACGGCGTCCACGCCTACGGGCAGACGTACGCCATCGACCTGGTCGCCGAACCGGAGCCGGGCGCCCGCCCCGGGTTCTCCTTCGTCTGGCCGCTCGCCCGCCGCGGCACCGACTTCCCGGCGTACGGCGCCCCGCTGTTCGCGGTCGCCGACGCCACGGTCGTCCGGGCCGAGGACCGGCAGCGCGACCACCTCAGCCGCACCTCGCTGCCCGGGCTGCTGTACCTGACGCTGATGGAGGGCTCGGTGCGCGAGATGTCCGGGGTCCGCCGGATCCTCGGCAACCACCTCGTGCTGGACCTCGGCGACGGCACCTACGCGGCCTACGCCCACCTGCGGCGCGGCTCGCTCACCGTCCGCGAGGGCGACACCGTGCGCGTGGGGCAGGTGCTCGCCCGAGTCGGCAACTCGGGCAACTCCTCCGAGCCGCACCTGCACTTCCAGCTGATGGACGGCCCCGACCCGGACACCGCGCGAGGCGTCCCGTTCACCTGGCGCGGCATCGGCGTGCCCCGGGGCGGTGAGGTGTTCGACGCGCCCGAGCCGACGCCGACCGCCCCCGCATAGGCTTCCGCCATGCCACCGGCCAAGAAGCGCCCCCGCTCCTACGACCCCGCCCGCACCCGCGCCGCCGTCCTCGCCCAGTTCGCCCACGTGCGGTCGGCCGTGCGCACCCTCACCCCCGGCCAACTGGCCCTGCCCACCCGGCTCGACGGCTGGACGGTACGGGAACTGGCCGCGCACGTCGCCCTGGCCGTGGAGGCCGTCGGCCGCGGCCTCGACCGCGAGGAACCCGCCGGGGCCGGCCTCGCCCTCCTGGACTGGCCCTCCGCCACCGCCGCACACGCGAGCGACATCGCCGACGACACCCGCGAACTGGCCGCCGCCCACCCCGACCTCGACGCCCTCTACGCCCGCACCGAGCAGCGCCTCACCGCACACCTGGCCGACGCCCCCGGCACCCGTCTCCTCGCCACCCGGACCGGCGCCATCGCCCTCGCCGACTACCTCGTCACCCGCGCCGTCGAACTCGTCGTCCACACCGACGACCTGAACGCCGCCGTCCCCGGCCTCGACGTCCCCTGCGACCGCCAGGCCCTGGCCACCGCGACCCGCCTGCTGGCCGACACGCTCGCCGCGAAGGCGCCCGGCGGGGCGACGGAGGTGCGGATCCCGCCGTACGCCGTCGTGCAGTGCGTGGAGGGGCCCCGGCACACCCGGGGCACCCCGCCCAACGTGGTCGAGACCGACCCGCTGACCTGGATCCGGCTCGCCACCGGGCGGCTGGGCTGGAAGGACGCGGTCGCCGGGGCCGAGGTGAGCGCGAGCGGCGAGCGGGCCGACCTCGGGGGAGTGCTGCCGTTGCTGGCGTGAGGGACCGCGGGAGGCCGGAGGGGGCCGGCGAGGGGCCGCGGGAAGCGGCGAAAAGCCGTGGGCGCGCGGGGAACCGATCCTTCCCCGCGCCCGTCGGATCGGCATGTACAGGATGAAGCAGCGCATGACCCTGACCATCGCCGCTGCCGCCCTCCTCCCGCTCGCCGTGGCCTGCGGCAGCGAGAAGGCGGACGGCGGGAGCGCCTCGGCCGGTGCCGGCGAGGCCCCCGTGACCGGCGTCCACTGGCGCGTCGACAGCGTCACCGTCGACGGGACCACGCACCGCCTGCCGGACCGGGCGCACGTCCGCATCGGCTCCGGTGGCCGGGCGGAGGGCAACCTCGGCTGCAACCGGTTCAGCGCCCGGGCCGCCGTCGACGGCGACCGCGTCCGGCTCAGCGACGCCGCGGCCACCGAGATGGGCTGCGACGACACGCCCCCGGCCGCCGAGCAGGCCCTCGTCCGCACCCTCACCGCAGGTCCGCTCACCGCCGGGACCGACGCCGGCGGCGACCGGCTGACGCTCACCGCGCAGGACGGGGACACCGTCCGGCTGAGCAGGCGGCAGGACGCCCCCCTGCACGGCACCGAATGGACCGTCACCGCCCCCGGAGGCGGCGCCACCCGGGCCCGCCTCACCTTCGACGGCGCGGGCAACACCGTCTCCGCCCACCTCGGCTGCAACACCGCGCACGCCGGGGCCACCGTTCGCGACGGCTCTATCACCTTCGGCGCCGCGACCGCCACCCGAAGGGTGTGCGAAGATTCACTCATGGACACCGAAAGGCGTCTCCTGCGGCTTTTCGACTCCCGGGCCGACTACCGGATCGAACAGCAGACCCTCACGCTGACCAGCGAGAACGGCACCACCGTGCGTGCCGTCGCCGACCGGTGACCTCCCCAGGAACCCCGCATCCCCCATTCGGATCAGCGGCCGACCTCGCCTACACTCGGAGGCGTGCCACGTGGTGACGGTCGACTCAATCACGATCTACTCCCCGGCGAGAAGGGCCCCCAGGACGCATGCGGCGTCTTCGGTGTCTGGGCTCCGGGCGAAGAGGTCGCAAAGCTCACGTACTTCGGGCTCTACGCCCTCCAGCACCGGGGTCAGGAATCCGCGGGAATCGCGGTCAGCAACGGCTCCCAGATCCTCGTCTTCAAGGACATGGGCCTGGTCTCCCAGGTCTTCGACGAAACCTCGCTCGGTTCGCTCCAGGGTCACATCGCGGTCGGACACGCCCGCTACTCGACCACCGGCGCCTCCGTGTGGGAGAACGCCCAGCCCACCTTCCGCGCCACCGCGCACGGCTCCATCGCGCTCGGTCACAACGGCAACCTCGTCAACACCGCCCGGCTCGCCGAGCTGGTCGCCGACCTGCCCAAGCAGGACGGCCGCTCCACGCGGGTCGCGGCGACCAACGACACCGATCTGCTCACCGCGCTGCTGGCGGCCCAGGTCGACGAGGACGGCAAACCGCTGACCATCGAGGAGGCGGCCGGTCAGGTGCTGCCCCAGGTGCGCGGCGCCTTCTCCCTCGTCTTCATGGACGAGCACACCCTGTACGCCGCCCGCGACCCGCAGGGCATCCGCCCGCTGGTCCTCGGCCGCCTGGAGCGCGGCTGGGTCGTCGCCTCCGAGACCGCCGCCCTGGACATCACCGGCGCCAGCTTCGTCCGCGAGATCGAGCCGGGCGAGTTCGTCGCCATCGACGAGAACGGCCTGCGCACCTCCCGATTCGCGGAAGCGAAGCCCAAGGGCTGTGTCTTCGAGTACGTGTACCTGGCCCGCCCGGACACCGACATCGCCGGCCGGAACGTGTACCTCTCCCGCGTCGAGATGGGCCGCCGCCTTGCCAAGGAGGCCCCGGTCGAGGCCGACCTGGTCATAGCGACCCCGGAGTCCGGCACCCCGGCCGCCATCGGCTACGCCGAGGCGTCCGGCATCCCCTTCGGCGCCGGCCTGGTGAAGAACGCCTACGTGGGCCGCACCTTCATCCAGCCCTCCCAGACCATCCGCCAGCTCGGCATCCGCCTGAAGCTGAACCCCCTGAAGGAAGTCATCAAGGGCAAGCGGCTGGTCGTCGTCGACGACTCCATCGTCCGCGGCAACACCCAGCGGGCCCTGGTCCGCATGCTGCGCGAGGCGGGCGCCGCCGAGGTCCACATCCGGATCTCCTCCCCGCCCGTGAAGTGGCCGTGCTTCTTCGGCATCGACTTCGCCACCCGCGCCGAGCTGATCGCCAACGGCATGTCGGTCGAGGAGATCGGCACGTCCCTGGGCGCCGACTCCCTCGCCTACATCTCCCTCGACGGCATGATCGAGGCGACGACGATCGCCAAGCCGAACCTGTGCCGCGCCTGCTTCGACGGCGAGTACCCCATGGAGCTCCCCGACCCGGAGCTGCTGGGCAAGCAGCTGCTGGAGACCGAGCTGGCCGCCGGGCCCGCCGGCACGGCCGCCTCCGACGCCATCCGCCGTCCGTAGGCACCCGCCAGCCCCGTATCACCAACCCGAAAGATCCCAGGCAATGTCTGAGACCCCCACCGGTGTCACCGGTGCCTCCGGTGCTTCCTACGCGGCTGCCGGTGTCGACATCGAGGCGGGCGACCGCGCGGTCGAGCTGATGAAGGAGTGGGTGAGGAAGACCCGGCGCCCCGAGGTCCTCGGCGGCCTCGGCGGCTTCGCCGGCCTCTTCGACGCCTCCGCCCTGAAGAACTACGACCGCCCCCTGCTGGCCTCCGCCACGGACGGCGTCGGCACCAAGGTCGACATCGCCCGCCGGATGGGCGTCTACGACACCATCGGCCACGACCTGGTCGCCATGGTCATGGACGACATCGTGGTGTGCGGCGCCGAGCCGCTGTTCATGACCGACTACATCTGCGTCGGCAAGGTCCACCCCGAGCGCGTCGCCGCCATCGTCAAGGGCATCGCCGAAGGCTGTGTGCTGGCGGGGTGCGCCCTGGTGGGCGGCGAGACGGCCGAACACCCGGGCCTGCTCGGCGAGGACGACTTCGACGTCGCCGGCGCCGGTACGGGCGTGGTGGAGGCCGACCGGCTGCTCGGCGCGGACCGCATCCGCGAAGGTGACGCGGTGATCGCCATGGCGGCCTCCGGTCTTCACTCGAACGGGTACTCGCTCGTGCGGCACGTCCTGCTGGACCGGGCCGGCCTGGCCCTGGAGACGCACGTCGACGAGCTCGGCCGCACCCTCGGCGAGGAACTGCTGGAGCCGACGAAGATCTACTCGCTGGACTGCCTGGCCCTGACCCGCACCACCGACGTGCACGCGTTCAGCCACGTCACCGGCGGCGGGCTCGCGGCCAACCTGGCCCGGGTCATCCCCGACGGACTGCACGCGATCGTCGACCGTTCCACCTGGACCCCCGGCCCGGTCTTCGACCTCGTCGGCAGGACCGGCGACGTCGAGCGGCTGGAGCTGGAGAAGACCCTCAACATGGGCGTCGGCATGATCGCGGTCGTGCCGCAGGAGTCGGCGGACGTGGCGCTGGCGACCCTGGCCGACCGCGGTGTGGAGGCCTGGGTGGCCGGCGAGATCACCGGCCGCGGCGACCACGCGACGGGCGCCGCCCTGGTCGGCGACTACGCGAGCTGAGCACCGGCCGCTTCCCGTGGTCCCGCCCCCGCGGGCGGGGTCACGGCCGGCCCGGCTGCTCGGGCAGCACAGAACCCGGCCGGTGACGTCCGTCACCGGCCGGGCTGATGCTCAGTGCAAGGTCAAGCGCCGCGACGCTGCTGCGGGGACTGGCTGTCCCCGTCCTCGTCGTCGTCCTCGTAGAGGTCGGCGTACTTTGCGTACAGGTCGTCGTCGTGCTCATCGTCCTGGAACCGTTCGCCGCCGCTTGGCGACGCGTTCGCAGTCGATGCGCCCAGCTCCTCGGCCAGGCGTGCGAGATCCGTCCCACCGCTGTTGTACTTCAGCTGGCGGGCGACCTTCGTCTGCTTGGCCTTGGCCCGGCCGCGCCCCATGGCTCGACCCCCTCAACGACGGGGCTCGACGGCCCCAGAGTCTTGACACGCGTTCATGATCCAGAACGGACTCTCCGTGGAGAGGCCGGTCCGTAGGGCTTCCACGGTACCTGAGCCCGCGCCCATACGGTACGTCGCCCGCATGACGTGCCCGCGCCCGAGACCTTCGAGGTGCCCTGTCCTCGCTGGTCAACCGCGATTTTAACCACTTATCCCCGATCGACCCGCCGGTGAAAGTGAGAGTTCTCTCCAACCGGCCACCGGCGGGTACCGCTCACACGTGCGGTCAAGTCCGCGGAGTCGCTCCCGGATCAGCCCGCCGCCGGGCCCTTGCGGGCCTCCGCCATCCGCTGCTCGGCGATCCGGTCGGCCGCCGCGGCCGGTGGAATACCGTCTTCCTTCGCACGTGCGAATATCGCGAGCGTGGTGTCGTAGATCTTCGCCGCCTTCGCCTTGCACCGCTCGAAATCGAAGCCGTGCAGCTCGTCGGCGACCTGGATGACCCCGCCGGCGTTCACCACGTAGTCCGGTGCGTAGAGGATCCCGCGGTCGGCGAGGTCCTTCTCCACACCCGGATGGGCGAGCTGGTTGTTGGCGGCGCCGCAGACCACCGCGGCGGTCAGCGCCGGGACGGTGTCGTCGTTCAGCGCCCCGCCGAGCGCGCAGGGCGCGTAGACGTCCAGGCCCTCGGTGCGGATGAGCGCGTCGGTGTCGGGGACGGCCCGCACCGACGGGTGCCGCTCGGTGATCCGCCGCACGGCCTCCTCGCGGACGTCCGTGACGACGACCCGGGCGCCCTCCGCCAGCAGGTGCTCCACCAGGTGGCGGCCGACCTTGCCGACGCCCGCGACGCCGACCGTGCGGCCGCGCAGCGCCGGGTCGCCCCACAGGTGCCGGGCCGAGGCCCGCATGCCCTGGTAGACGCCGAAGGCGGTCAGCACGGACGAGTCGCCCGCGCCGCCGTTCTCCGGGGACCGCCCGGTGGTCCAGCGGCACTCGCGCGCCACGACGTCCATGTCGGCGACGTACGTGCCGACGTCGCAGGCGGTGACGTACCGCCCGCCGAGCGAGGCGACGAACCGCCCGTAGGCGAGCAGCAGATCCTCGGTCTTGTCCCGCTCGGGATCGCCGATGATCACGGCCTTGCCGCCGCCGTGGTCGAGCCCGGCCATGGCGTTCTTGTACGACATGCCGCGCGCGAGGTTCAGCGCGTCGGCGACGGCCTCCGCCTCGGTCGCGTACGGGTAGAAGCGGGTGCCGCCGAGCGCGGGGCCCAGGGCGGTGGAGTGCAGGGCGATGACGGCCTTCAGGCCGCTGGCACGGTCCTGGCAGAGCACGACCTGCTCGTGGCCTCCCTGGTCCGAGTGGAACAGGGTGTGCAGGACGTCAGCGGGTGCGCCGGTTACGTCGGTCACGGTGGTGACTCCTCGGTACGTTGCGCCGGTCGGAGGCGGGCCCCCAGGGGTGGCGGGAGCTGGTGGCACGAGATTAGAGCCTGACGGTGCCCCGCCGCCGCACCGTGTCCGGGATCACCTCCGCACGGAGTACGGCCGTGCGACGATGCGCGTGGGTTTCCCGCGCGTCTGCGGCCGTTCCGCAGGTTTTCGCGACGGTGCGCGGGGGAGGGAGCAGGCGTGCCCAAGGTGACCTCGGTGATCGTTCCCTACGCGGCGTACCTGCGCGTGTACGAGCCGCTGGCCGCCTTCCCCGAGCCGGAGCGCGGCCACTGGGCGCGCTACGCCCGCCGCGACGACCTGCCCACCTGCCAGGAGGAACTCCGCCGCGCCCTGGCCGACCTGGTGCCCACCCCGCCGGTCGCGGTGCCGGTGCACGAGAGCGGCGACGCGTTCGTGCTGGAGGCCGACGGAGTGCTCTGCGTGTGCCCGTGGCGCACCCGGCTGCGCGGCTGGCAGGCCCTGGAGGAGGCCGCGGGGGAGCTCCCGCCGCCGGTCCTGGACGCGGCACTGCCCCCGCTGGTCCGCCGTCAGGTTGCGCAGGACTACGAGCGCTGGCTCGCCCGCAACCCGGACGCCCGCCCGTGGATCCGCACCTCCACCTGGCAGGTGCCGATCAACTGGTTCGTGCTCGTCGCCGACGAGGAGCGGGAGTACGCCGGCGGCTCGGGCGACACGGGCGCCGAGCCGCCGGTGCTGCGCTACCGGACGCCCATGGTGCAGGCCCGGCGGCGGGTGGCGCGGGCGCTGCGGGCCCTGAGGAGCGCCGTGGACGACGGGCCGCTGATCGACGGCCTGGTGGACGTGGGGCGCTGGCTGGAGGAGTTCCATCCGCGGTCGTACGTCGAGCTGGACTACGGCGGGCTGGTGCACGCCCTGCCGGCCGGGGAGCTGGCGGACGACCACTCGGCGGCGGACGTGGCCGAGGGCATCGAGGCGCTGCGGCACGGTGACGAGGCGGCCGCGGGGGCGGCGTACGGGCGGCTCGTGGAGCGGTGGCGGGCGGTGCGCGACCGGCGGTCGGCGAACTGACCCCGGCGCGGGTGACGAACGGGCGTTTGACGTAACGCTCGTTTTGGGGTTTCGTCCTCGTTCTGAGGTTCCTGATGCTCCGTCAAAGCGGAGCACTCCCGGGCGGGCACGGGTCCAGCACGGGATGTAGGTCCCGATCCGGGCGTTTGCGTCAAGCGTGACGGACCGCACGTACCCCACCCTTGCGCGTGTTGCCCACCCTCATGCCAAAATAGGACAAGGAGTCCGGGGAGGCTCCGTCCATCCCGATGTGTTGCATTATGGGGGGAATCTCGGCAATGCCTGCTTTGGGGGGTCTGGTAACTCCTGATCGCCCTGTGACTGATCGTCACAGTGGCGTGACTGTCCGCTATGGCATGGTCCATCGGCTTCCGTCGCTGATGAACACCTGGGAGGGCAATTCCATCGGTTTGGCCGACGCGGCTGGACAGATGGTGTAGTTGTAGTGCCGAGGACAAGCCGTTCGTCCTATAACCGACTCGACTCGCGTCCGCCATTTCGGGCAACGCGGGTCAAGGTGCAGAATTTAGAGGAAAGAACCGAGAAGGTTCGGTTCTCCCGAGGAGGCCGCTCATGACCGCTCGCACCCCTGATGCCGAGCCGCTGCTGACCCCGGCTGAGGTCGCCACCATGTTCCGCGTCGACCCGAAGACGGTCACGCGCTGGGCGAAGGCCGGCAAGCTCACGTCGATCCGCACGCTCGGCGGGCACCGCCGCTACCGCGAGGCCGAGGTCCGCGCCCTGCTCGCGGGTATCCCGCAGCAGCGCAGCGAGGCCTGAACAACCGCATAACCGGGCAAACCGGCGGGTCCCCCAACCTGCCGAAGCGCTCGGACCCACAGCTCCAAGCGACGTGGGGACCTGCCCCAACAGGCCCCCTGCCCCGGTAGGGGCGCGTCGTCGATCGCGCCGGACTCCGCCGAGTCCGGCGCGATCTTTTTTGTGCGGGGCGGGCTTCCCCGTGTTGATCAGGGGCTTTTCGTGCCTGGTGGCGGGCCCGGGGGGCGTCCCTGTGAGCGTCCTTGCGGGAGTCTGGGGAGGGGTGTCGGATCGGCTGTGCGACCGCCCAGGACACCGGTGCAATTGCACATATTAAATTGACCGGTTGTAGGGCAGGTGTAAATACCGAGGTTTTCAAAACTCATGCGGTGACACCCGTCACACCTGACGGAGCTTGTTGTCCCTGGCATATGTGCGGTAGAGGAGGTTCGTCCGCCAGGACCCCATCGCCGTAAGGGTGTTGGGCCGGAGGGGTCACGCCGGGGAGGGGGCTTCGTCCTCCTCGGCCTCCTGGGGGCCGTCCACGGGCTGTGCCGCGGAATCCATCGCCAGCCGCAGCAGGCGGTGGCAGATCGGGCAGTGGCGCGTCAGATGGCGGTACGACGACGCGGCCGACAGGTGCGCGCGGAGCAGTGCCCGCGTCTCGTGCCTCGCCGATGCCGCCATACGCCACCTCCGGGAGGGCCGCACGGGGAAGGGGCCCTGCTTCCGGAGTACCCAGTGAATGTGACGCCGTCAAGGCCGCGAGGGGACGCCCGGCGCCTTCCGGGCCACGGGCGCCGGGTGGCGCCGAACGGCGCGCGCACGAGGAGGGGCCCGGATCCGCCGGCCCGGGTCCTCCCGTCGCGCTCCCGGCGCGATGACACGAGCGAGGCCCGCCGTCCCTTCCGGGCGCGGGCCTCGCTCGTCGCCGCGGTCCTGACGGAATGCCATACCCGGTCGCGGCCGCCGCCTCGGCGGGAGGGCGGGGGAGGGGCACGCGTGGCGAAACGAGTGAGGCCCGCTGTCCCTTTCGGGCGCGGGCCTCACTCTTCACTGCGGTCCTGACGGGATTTGAACCCGCGGCCTCCACCTTGACAGGGTGGCGAGCACTCCAAACTGCTCCACAGGACCAGGATTTGCCGCGCTTTTCGTGCGTTGCGCTGCGAGAAGAGACTCTACAGGAGGGTGAGCCCCCTGGTCGAACTCACCCTCCGTGCGGACGCCGTCACGGCGCCGCCGCGTCGATCGCCTTCACGATCCGCTTGTCCGAGACCGGGTACGCCGTGCCCAACGCGTGCGCGAAGTAGCTGACCCGGAGCTCCTCGATCATCCAGCGGATGTCCAGGACCTGCCGCGGGACCGGGCGGCCCTGCGGCATCTGCTCCAGCAGCCACGCGTACTCGTCCTGCATCTCGTGGACCTTCTCCATGCGGGTGGTGTCCCGCTGGACGCCCGTCGGCATCTGCTGCAGGCGCCGGTCGGCGGCGATCAGGTAGCGCATCAGGTCCGGCAGCCGCTCGATGCCCGCCTCCGTCACGAAGCCGGGCTTCACCAGACCGTCCAGCTGCCGGCGCACGTCCTGGAGGTTCGGCAGCAGCGCGGGGCTCCGTACGGCCTTCAGGCGGCGTTCGCAGGCCTGCCAGGCGGCCAGCACCTGCTGGACCTGGCCCACCGTGCGGACGGTCGTGTCGACGATCTCCGCGCGGACCTTGTCGTACAGCTTGCGGTACGACTCCTCGTCCCACACCGGGCCGCCGAAGTCGGCGATCAGCTTGTCGGCGGCGGCCGTCGCGCAGTCGTCGAACAGGGCCTGGATCGAACCGTGCGGATTCGCCGACAGCCCCAGCTTCTGCTGGTTGGTCAGCTTTTCGGATGCGAACTTCGCTGGATTGACCGGGATGTTGCGCAGGATCAGCCGGCGCGTGCCCTTCCACATCGCCTCGGCCTGCTCGTCCTCGGTGTCGAAGAGCCGGACGGAGACGGTGTTCGCCGCCGGCCCGTCGTCGACCAGCGCCGGATACGCCTTCACCGGCTGCCCGGCGCGGCGCGTCTCGAAGACCCGGGTGAGCGTGCCGATCGTCCAGTCGGTCAGGCCCTCGCGCTCCAGGGACGGCCCGCCCTGGCGGGAGGCGGTGGCCGCGGCGGCCTGGGACAGGGCCTTCCTCGCCTTCGGCTTCAGCCGGAGCTTGAGCGCCTCCAGGTCCTTGTCCTCGGCCAGCTTGCGGCGCCGCTCGTCGACGATCCGGAAAGTGATCTTGAGGTGGTCGGGGACCTTGGACCAGTCGAAGTCCTCGGCCTCGAAGGGGACGCCGACCATGCGCTTCAGCTCGCGCGCCATGGTCACCGTCAGCGGCTCCTGGAGCGGGACCGCCTTCTCCAGGAACGCCTTGGCGTAGTTCGGGGCCGGGACGTAGTTGCGGCGGATCGGCTTGGGGAGGGAGCGGATGAGCTCGGTGACCAGTTCCTCCCGCAGGCCCGGGATCTGCCAGTCGAAGCCCTCGCCGGTGACCTGGTTGAGGACCTGGAGCGGGACGTGGACGGTGACGCCGTCGGCGTCCGCCCCCGGCTCGAACTGGTACGTGACGCGGAACTTCAGGTTCCCCTGGCGCCAGGAGTCCGGGTAGTCGTCCTTGGTGACCGCGCCCGCCTTCTCGTTGATGAGCATCTCGCGCTCGAAGTCGAGGAAGTCGGGCTGCTCGTGCCGCTTGTGCTTCCACCACGAGTCGAAGTGGGCGCCGGAGACGACGTGGTCGGGGATCCGCCGGTCGTAGAAGTCGAACAGCGTCTCGTCGTCGACCAGGATGTCCCGGCGCCGCGCGCGGTGCTCCAGCTCCTCGACCTCGGTGAGCAGCTTGCGGTTGTCGGCGAAGAACTTGTGGTGCGTGCGCCAGTCGCCCTCGACCAGGGCGTGCCGGATGAACAGCTCGCGGCTGGCCTCGGGGTCGATCCGGCCGTAGTTCACCTTGCGCTGGGCGACGATCGGCACGCCGTACAGCGTGACCTTCTCGTACGCCATCACCGCCGCCTGGTCCTTCTCCCAGTGCGGCTCGCTGTACGTGCGCTTGACCAGGTGCTGGGCGAGCGGCTCGACCCACTCCGGTTCGATCCTCGCGTTGACCCGGGCCCACAGCCGGGAGGTCTCGACGAGTTCGGCGGACATCACGAAACGCGGCGGTTTCCTGAACAGCGCCGAACCGGGGAAGATCGCGAACTTGGCGTTGCGGGCACCCAGGTACTCGTTCCTCGCCGTGCTCTTCCCGCCCTCCCCCGCGGCGTTCTTGACGTCCTTCATGCCGATGTGCGAGAGCAGGCCGGCGAGGAGGGAGACGTGGATGCGGTCGGCGGGGGCGTCGTCCTCGTTGAGGTGGATGCCCATCTGCTTGGCGACCGAGCGCAGCTGGGTGTAGATGTCCTGCCACTCGCGGATGCGCAGGAAGTTGAGGTACTCCTGCTTGCACATCCGGCGGAAGGAGGACGAGCCGCGTTCCTTCTGCTGCTCGCGGATGTAGCGCCAGAGGTTGAGGTAGGCGAGGAAGTCGCTGGTCTCGTCCTTGAAGCGGGCGTGCTGCTGGTCGGCCTGCGCCTGCTTGTCGGCCGGGCGCTCGCGCGGGTCCTGGATGGACAGCGCGGCGGCGATGACCATGACCTCGCGCACGCAGCCGTTCCTGTCGGCCTCCAGCACCATCCGGGCCAGGCGGGGGTCGACGGGCAGCTGGGCCAGTTTGCGGCCGGTCTCCGTCAGCCGCTTGCGCGGGTCCTTCTGCGCCGGGTCGAGCGCGCCGAGCTCCTGGAGCAGCTGGACGCCGTCGCGGATGTTGCGGTGGTCCGGCGGGTCGATGAAGGGGAACTTCTCGATGTCGCCGAGACCGGCGGCGGTCATCTGCAGGATGACGGAGGCGAGGTTGGTCCGCAGGATCTCCGCGTCCGTGAACTCCGGGCGGGAGGCGAAGTCCTCCTCGCTGTACAGCCGGATGCAGATGCCGTCGGAGGTACGGCCGCAGCGGCCCTTGCGCTGGTTGGCGCTGGCCTGCGAGATCGGCTCGATCGGCAGCCGCTGCACCTTGGTGCGGTGGCTGTAGCGGGAGATCCGGGCGAATCCGGGGTCGATGACGTACTTGATGCCCGGGACGGTCAGCGAGGTCTCGGCCACGTTCGTGGCCAGGACGATCCTGCGGCCGGAGTGCGGCTGGAAGACGCGGTGCTGCTCCGCGTGCGAGAGCCGGGCGTACAGGGGCAGGATCTCGGTGGACCTGTACTGCTTCTTGGCGAGCGCGTCCGCGGTGTCGCGGATCTCCCGCTCCCCGGAGAGGAAGACCAGGATGTCGCCGGGTCCCTCGGCCATCAGCTCCTCGACGGCGTCCGTGATGGCGGTGATCTGGTCGCGGTCGGCGTCGTCGGAGTCCTCCTCCAGCAGCGGCCGGTAGCGGACCTCGACGGGATACGTCCGGCCGCTGACCTCGATGATCGGGGCGTCGCCGAAGTGCCGGGAGAAACGCTCCGGGTCGATGGTCGCCGAGGTGATGACGACCTTCAGGTCGGGACGCTTCGGCAGCAGCTGGGCGAGGTAGCCGAGCAGGAAGTCGATGTTCAGGGACCGCTCGTGCGCCTCGTCGATGATGATCGTGTCGTAGGCGCGCAGTTCGCGGTCGGTCTGGATCTCCGCGAGCAGGATGCCGTCCGTCATCAGCTTGATGAAGGTGGCGTCCGGGTCCACCTGGTCGGTGAAGCGGACCTTCCAGCCGACGGCCTCGCCGAGCGGGGTGTCCAGCTCCTCGGCCACGCGCTCGGCGACCGTCCGGGCGGCGATCCGGCGCGGCTGCGTGTGCCCGATCATGCCGCGGACGCCCCGGCCGAGCTCGAGGCAGATCTTCGGGATCTGCGTCGTCTTGCCGGACCCCGTCTCACCGGCCACGATCACCACCTGATGATCACGGATGGCCGCCGCGATGGCGTCCTTCTTCTGGCTGACCGGCAGCTGCTCCGGGTAGGTGACGTCGGGCACGCGGGCCCGGCGCTCGCCGATGCGCCGCTCGGCCCGCTCGACGTCCGCCTCGATCTCGGTGAGGACGGCGGCACGGGCCTCCGGCTTGCGGATCTTGCGCGCGCCTTCCAGCCGCCGGCCGAGGCGGTGCGCGTCACGCAGGGACAGCTCGGTCAGGCGGGAGGCGAGACTGCCGAGGGCGGGGGCGGAGTGCGTAGACATACGCGATCCAGGATCTCATCCCCGGGAATTTCGTGGCGAACGCTTTTGCCCGGCCCGGTCCCCGGCCCCGCCCCGGCCCCGCCGGCGGCCACGGACCGGCGGTCGCCGGAACCGGGCCGCTCCCAGCGCCCGCCTGCCGACGGACGCTGGGGGCCGCGTACGGGACGGGCCACGCGGATCCGGGTACGGCCACGTCCTGGGCCGTCGTACCTCCGGTGGTGAACGGGACGACGCCCGCACAGGCGCGATCAGGGGGCGGGGGGACACAACAAAACCCCCGCCGGGAATCCCGACGGGGGTGATGGTGGCTGGGGCCGGGGTCGAACCGGCGACCTTCCGCTTTTCAGGCGGACGCTCGTACCAACTGAGCTACCCAGCCACGAGGTTTCACGTGAAACCTCAGCGGTCCTGACGGGATTTGAACCCGCGGCCTCCACCTTGACAGGGTGGCGAGCACTCCAAACTGCTCCACAGGACCAAGCGTGGCTGTGTGCGAACCAACGTAGGCAAGTGTCGCACACCGTACTGCGTGCCCCCAACGGGATTCGAACCCGTGCTACCGCCTTGAAAGGGCGGCGTCCTAGGCCGCTAGACGATGAGGGCTATCGGCCCGCCTGGGCGCTTCTCAGCGCGTCGGGGACGTGAGAAGCATAGGGGATGGCGGGAGAGATCGCCAAAACGGTTTACGGGGCGGGGGTCGCGGAGGGGGACGGGGAGGCGGTCGGCGTGGGGGCGGCCCCCGGCTGGTTCTCCTTGGGGAGGTGGCGGCTGACCTCGGCCGTCGTCAGTCCCAGGCCGCCCAGTTCGATCTCGTCCCAGGCCTGGAGGCGACGGGTGTCGCGGTCGAAGTAGAGGATCGACGCCTGGATCGGGTCGGGGTGCTCGTCCTCGACGGCGCGCAGGCCGCTGCCACCGGTCGAGCCCTCGACGCGGAGCCGGGTGCCGTACTTCATGACCTGCGTCTTCCGGTGGTGGATGTGGCCGGCCAGCACCAGCGGCACCTCCCCGTCGACCTCGCGGGCCGCCGACGGCTCGTGGGCGATGGCGATGTCCACGGGGGTTCCGGCGGCGCGCTGGTCGCGCAGGGCGGAGGCGAGGCGGGCGCCGGCCAGTTCCTGGGAGGCCTCGGCGCCGGGCTTCGTGGAGCGGTCGGGGGTGAACTGGGGGTCGCCGATGCCGGCGAAGCGCAGGCCGGCGACGGTCGTCGCGCGGCCGTCGTCGAGGACGTGCACGTTCCTCATGCCTTCCAGGTGGCGCTGGGTGACGCGCGAGTCGTGGTTGCCGCGGACCCAGACGTAGGGGGCGCCCAGGTCCTCGACGGGGTCCAGGAAGCCGTTCTCGGCCGCCGTGCCGTGGTCCATCGTGTCGCCGGAGTCGACGATCACGTCCACCTTGTACTGCTTCACCAGCGAGGCGATGATTTTCCAGCTCGCCGGGTTGAGGTGGATGTCGGAGACGTGCAGGACCCGGATGGTGGTCGGGTCGGGGGCGTAGGCGGGGAGCGTGGAGGTGACGTCGTACAGCTTCGTCACGTTCGTCACCAGGCGGGCCAGCTCCTTCTGGTAGACGTCGAACTCCGTGACGATGCTGCGCGCGTTGCCGACCAGGGACGGGGCGGAGGAGAGCAGGCCGGAGAACCGGGGCTCCAGGACGGAGTCGGGGTTCCAGGTGGCGTACGCGGTGCCGCCCGAGGCGGCCAGGAGGGCCAGGGCGAGGCCGCCGGCGGCGAGGGCGCGGCGGGGGCGGCGGTAGACGACGAGGCCGAGGGCGGTGGCGCCGGTGACGACGGCGACGCCGGAGCGCACGGCGAGGTCGAGGGTGCCGCGGGTGACGTCCCGGGCCACCTCGCCCTGGAGGCCGGAGAGGCGTTCGGGGTGGTCGACGAGGGCCTGGGCGCGGTCCGGGTCGAGCTGGTCGACGTTCACGTCCAGGCGGACCGGGGCGATGTGGCTGTCGAACTGGAGCGCGCCGATCGGCGAGACGTTGATCTTCGTGCCGCCGGTGAGGGACGGGCGCAGGGTCATCGTCGTGTTCATCGGACCGACGGGGACGCGCACATTGCCCACGACCAGCAGGCCCAGCCAGGCGCCGAGGACGACGACGGCGACGAGCCCGGCGGCGCGGCGCCAGGGGCGGGGCCGGCGGGCGAGTTCCACCGTGGTGGCCGGTGCCCGGCGGGAGCGGTGCCGCCGGGTGAGGGGGCGTGGGGTCTTGCGGATGCGGTCGTACATGTTCAGGACTGCGGCGGGGACGCGGACCATTGATCCCCTATGCCCATGTCCGGGGGTGGGTATGCGGGGCGCGGACCCCTCTCGCACGAGCGTGGCGTACCCCACAATGGGCCTGTGCTGGAGATGACGCGCGAGGAGTTCGAGGAACTGGTCGCCGAGGCGCTGGACCGGATCCCGCCGGAGCTGACGCGGCTGATGGACAACGTCGCGGTGTTCGTGGAGGACGAGCCGCCGGCGGACGACCCCGAGCTGCTCGGACTGTACGAGGGGACTCCGCTGACGGAGCGCGGCGAGTGGTACGCGGGTGTGCTGCCGGACCGCATCACGATCTACCGGGGGCCGACGCTGCGGCTGTGCGGGACGCGCGAGGAGGTCGTCGCCGAGACGGAGGTGACCGTGGTGCACGAGATCGCGCACCACTTCGGGATCGACGACGAGCGGCTGCACGCCCTCGGGTACGGGTGACATCCGCCGGTGCGGAGCGCGTGTCCTCTTGCGGGCGGCGGGAGTTGGGCACGTTGACTCATTCACCCCGCTCCGGAGGTGGCTTCCCGTGCGCCCCTTGTTCGTACCCGTCCGCCTGGCCGCCACGGTCGTGGCCGTCGCCGCCGCAGCCGGCTGCATGAGTGTGGGCGACGACGCCTCCGGCAGGACCGCCAAGCCGTCGCAGTCCGCCGGGGAGCGGGGCGCGAAGGAGCCCGACGGCGGGGTGGTGGCGCCGGGCGGGGGATCCGGGTACGGCGCGGCGGCGGCCGACGACGGGGAGAAGGACGGCAAGGGCGGGAAGAAGGGCAAGGGGAAGGGCAAGGGGAAGGGGAAGGGCGGGGAGCGGGGGAAGGACGGCGAGGAGAAGGGCGGGGACGGGGAGGAGCCCGCGCCGGGCGCGCCGACCGCCGGTCCGATCGTGTCCGTCCCGGCGGGCGGCGGGCCGGTCAAGCCCGCTCCCACCCGCACGTCCGTTCCGGAACCCACCCGTACGGTCGCCCCCGAACCGACGCCGACCAGGGAGCCCCCCGCCACCCCGACGCCGGACCCCACGGTGGCCGAGCCGTCGTCGTCGGCGCACGAGCCGCCGGGGCCGCAGCTCGCGCGGCGCAAACCGGTGGAGCGTGAACCGGCGCCGGAGGCGGGGGCACCGGTCTGAGTGGGTCAGGAGGGGGAGGGGCGGGCTGAGCTGGGGTTTGCCGGTCGGCTTGCCTTTGGGGGTGATGAGTGCGTATGGTGGCAGATCGTTTGATCCCATTTGCCCGGCGCCAACGCAGAGCGCGCCGTGTGGCGCGTACTCTCCTAAGCCGTGGTGGACCGCATCGAGGCGGTCGTATTGCGAATCGCGAATCACGGAGTTGACGGGCGCGTGCCGACGATCCTCCGGAAGGTTTCGCATTCGCATGTCCATCACCAGTTCTGATCACGTCGTCGTGTCCGAGAACCCCGAGCACCCCGAGACCCCCGAGGCCTTCGTGAACACGGAGCCCGTGGAGGACACGGAGACCACGGGGAACGCGGGGAACGACACCCCCGACACCCCCCAGGTCACGTTCGCGGACCTCGGGCTGCCCGAGGGCGTCGTCCGCAAGCTCGCGCAGAACGGCGTGACCTCCCCCTTCCCGATCCAGGCCGCGACCATCCCGGACGCCCTGGCCGGCAAGGACATCCTCGGCCGGGGCCGCACCGGTTCCGGCAAGACCCTCTCCTTCGGCCTGCCGACGCTGACGCAGCTCGCCGGCGGCCGCACCGAGAAGCACAAGCCGCGGGCCGTCATCCTGACGCCCACCCGTGAGCTGGCCATGCAGGTCGCCGACGCGCTCCAGCCGTACGGCGACGTCCTCGGTCTGAAGATGAAGGTCGTCTGCGGCGGCACCTCCATGGGCAACCAGATCTACGCCCTGGAGAAGGGCGTCGACGTGCTCGTCGCCACGCCGGGCCGACTGCGCGACATCATCAACCGCGGCGCCTGCTCCCTGGAGAACGTCCAGATCACCGTCCTCGACGAGGCCGACCAGATGTCGGACCTGGGCTTCCTGCCCGAGGTCACCGAGCTGCTCGACCAGGTCCCGGCGGGCGGTCAGCGCATGCTCTTCTCCGCCACCATGGAGAACGAGATCAAGACCCTCGTCGACCGGTACCTCACCGACCCGGCCACGCACGAGGTCGACGCGGCACAGGGCGCGGTGACGACCATGTCGCACCACATCCTGGTCGTGAAGCCCAAGGACAAGGCGCCGGTCACCGCGGCCATCGCCGCCCGCAAGGGCCGCACCATCATCTTCGTCCGCACCCAGCTGGGCGCCGACCGCGTCGCCGACCAGCTCCGCGAGGCGGGCGTGAAGGCCGAAGCGCTGCACGGCGGCATGACCCAGGGCGCGCGCACCCGCACGCTGGCCGACTTCAAGGACGGGTACGTCAACGTCCTGGTCGCCACCGACGTCGCGGCGCGCGGCATCCACGTGGACGGCATCGACCTGGTCCTGAACGTGGACCCGGCCGGCGACCACAAGGACTACCTGCACCGGGCCGGCCGCACCGCCCGCGCGGGCCGCACCGGCACGGTCGTCTCCCTGTCCCTGCCGCACCAGCGGCGCCAGATCTTCCGCCTGATGGAGGACGCGGGCGTCGACGCCCAGCGCCACATCATCCAGGGCGGCGCGGCCTTCGACCCGGAGGTCGCCGAGATCACCGGTGCCCGGTCGATGACCGAGGTCCAGGCGGAGTCCGCGGGCAACGCCGCGCAGCAGGCCGAGCGCGAGGTCGCCCAGCTCACCAAGGAGCTGGAGCGGGCCCAGCGGCGCGCGACCGAGCTGCGCGAGGAAGCCGACCGGCTCCTCGCCCGGGTGGCGCGCGAGCGGGGCGAGGACCCCGCCGCTGTCACGGCGGCGGCCGGTGCGGACGAGGTGACCGCGACCGCGGCGGCGACGCCGGTCGAGGCGTCGGTGCCGGAGCAGCCGGGCGCGCGGGACGTGGAGCGGCCGGAGCGATTCGAGCGGTCCGAGCGTCCGGAGCGGTCCGAGCGCACGGCGCCTTCGGGGTCGTACGAGCGGCGTGAGCGGCGTGAGGAGCGCGGCGGGTTCGGGCGCGAGCGGTCCTACGACCGGGACCGTTCCTTCGAGCGCCGTGACGGTGACCGGGGCGGGCGTTCCTTCGAGCGCCGGGACGACCGGGGCGGCTTCCGTCGTGACGACCGCGGTGGCTTCCGCGGCGGCGACCGTGACGGCTTCCGCGGCGGCGACCGCCGGGACGGCGAGCGCGGTGGCGACCGCGGTGGTTTCCGCCGGGACGACCGTCGTGACGGCGACCGTGGCGGGCGTTCCTTCGAGCGCCGGGACGACCGCGGTGGCTTCCGCCGCGACGACCGCGGCGGCGACCGCGGTGGCTTCCGCGGCGGCGACCGTGACGGCTTCCGAGGCGGCGACCGCCGGGACGGCGAGCGCGGTGGCGACCGGGGCGGTTTCCGCCGGGACGACCGTCGTGACGGCGACCGTGGCGGGCGTTCCTTCGAGCGCCGGGACGACCGCGGTGGCTTCCGCCGCGACGACCGGGGCGGGCACCGCGGCAGCGACCGCCCGTTCAACCGCGACCGCCAGGCCGACCGCCCCGGCAGCGACCGCCCCTTCAACCGCGACCGCCAGGGCGACCGCCCCGGCTACCGCGCCGGCGGGCACGAGCGTCCGTACGGCCGTCGTGACGACCACCGCGGTGGTTCGTCCTTCGGGCGCCGCGAGGACAAGCCGCGCTGGAAGCGCAACGGCTGATCCGGTCCCGGTGAAGCAGCACTGAGCGCCGTGGCCCCTGCCCTGACGGGTGGGGGCCACGGCGCTTTTCCGCCGTCCCGGAGGTGCTGACAGGCTGTGAAGAACCTGTAAGATCAGCCGACTTCCGAGGGACGGGGCGTGGCGGCGGGGGCCGAGGATCTCGCCGCGACCGGTGGTGCCGGAGCGCGGTGCACGCTTCCCCTCGTACGCATGGGGAGGGACTCGCCTTGGTTCGACATGTCCTCGTACGCCGCTCGCGCGCCAAACGCGCGGCCGTCGCCGTCGCGGCGTCCGTGGCGCTCGCCGCCGGGCTGAGCCCGGCCCTGTCACCGGCGTCGGCGGCGGAGGCGCCGCGGGAGACGGTGGTGCCGGCGGCGCTGCGCTACGACCACCTGGGGGGCCGGCTGCTCCACAACGACCCCACGACCGGCCGGTACGGCGCCGGGGAACAGGGCTTCTTCCACAGCATGGAGGGGCACGAGGGCACCGTGTGGACGCGTTACTCGGACGGCAGGACCGTTCCCGCGCCCCCGCAGGAGGGCGTCACGTCCGTCAAGAGCACGAGCAGCGACATCCTCGCCTACCGCTACAAGGACGGCCGCATCGTCCTGTGGAACGCGGCCGACGGCACGACTCGGACGTTCCGCCTTCCCGAAGGCCACACGGACACGGGGGTTTCCTACGGGACCACCGCCGTCAGCGCCCACGACCGAGTCCCCGGGGACACCACGAGCCGCGTCTTCCACCTGTGGGCCGTGGGAGAGGACGGGGCCGCGACCGGCACGGAGGTCACGGGAGTGCCGGCCGGCATGCGGCTGGGCATGCCGCGGGGAGCCGACGACGAGAGCATCCTCTTCGTGGGGCGGCTGGACGGCACCACCCGCATCGTGGAGGTCGACCGGGCCACCGGACGGGTCAGGAACTGGACCCGGGCCCTGCCGACGGACTACTACTACGCCCAGCTCTCGCCCGCGCACATCGTCCTGCACGCCGGTGCGGGCCGTCCCGACGTCCTCGTGGTGCCCCGTACGGACCTGTCGGCGGACCCGGTCACGGTCACCCTGCCCGGCGACCACGCCCCGGCGAGCGACCTCACCGTGGTCGGCGACTGGCTGGTCCACCGGCCCGCCTCGGCCCAGGCCGTGCAGGCCGTGCCGATCGCGGGCGGTGCGCCGGTGACCCTGCTCGGCGTCTCCGACTCCGGCGTGGCCGCCACCCCGGCCGGTGCCGCCCTCGCCGTCGGCCGCACTCCGGGGATGGACGACTGGGGTGTGCACCGCATCCGTCCGGGCGCCGGCGGCGGCGCTCCCGTGGTCGAGCAGGTCAAGTCGCTGGGCAGGCCGCCGATACCGATCCAGGGGCTGTCCCTGGACCACGGCCGGCTCGTCGTCGCGGAGTACACCGGTCCTGGGCTGCGGCACGACTTCGTCCGCACGGTCGCCGCGACGGGGACACCCGAGTTCGGTGAGCGCAGTGCGTTCCGGCCCTCCGGATTCGGGATGGGCGGCTGCCCGGGCGAGGGCGGCACCTGCACCCCGATCCACGGCATGGCGGACGGCCGTGTCGCCTGGCTGGAGTCCGGCACCCCGCCGCACGTCAGTGTCCGGGCCGACGGGGCCGGCGAGTACGACGGCTGGGAGCGGACCACGCTTCCCGAGGGCGGGCGGATCACCGACGTCTCCGGCGAGTACCTGATCTACGCGACGCCCAAGCTGCTGTACGTCCAGCGGGCGGGTGACGACCGGGTGGCCTGGCCGGAGGGCGCGTCGCGGGTCGCCCGCCCCGCGACCGTCCTGCGCGCCGCGGGCGCCGCCGCCCTCTCCGGCGACCTGCTGTGGACCGCGGGCCGCACTCCCGGCAGCGTCACCGCCTACAACCTGTCCACGAGGAAGACCACCGAGACCCTCACCACCGACGCCGGCTGCGAGCCCACCGAACTCCAGGCGCTGGGCCGCTGGCTGTACTGGACCTGCGACGGCCGGGCCGGGGTGTACGACCGTACGGCGAGGAAGTCCGTCCCGGTCCCGGCGCACGAGGCGAAGCTCGGCGACGGCTACGTCGTCACGCACGACCGGCGGGCCGGGAAGTTGACCCTCACCACGGTCACCGGCGGGGCTCCCGCGAGCCGGGTGATCGGCGACCTGCCCGACACCGGCGTCTCGCAGCGCGACCTGCGCTGGACCGTCGACGAGTCCGGTCCGAACGCCGCCTACGTCGACGCGCAGGAGCGGGTCCACCTCGTACCGTCCGGCGTTCCGCAGCAGCCGCTGCGTCCGCTGGAGGCGGCCCGGAACGCCGCGTCCGTCACACGCCGCGAACACGACACCGTTCCCGGCACCCTGACCACCGTGCTGCTGTCCAAGCCGTCGGCGAGCTGGCGGCTGACCGTGCGCAGCGAGGCGACCGGCAAGGTGGTCGACACCCGGGACGGCGGTGCCGCCCGGGGCCTGCTGAGCGTCGGCTGGCACGGCAACCAGCGGGTGCCCACCGGGGAGGCGGCCCTGCCCGCCGGCTCCTACGACTGGACGCTGTCCGTCGCCCCCGCGGACGGCGTCGGCGCTCCGCTGGAGGTGCGGGGCACGGTCCGGCTGGTGCGCTGACCGGTCCGCGGCCGCCGTTTCCGGCAGGCGAGTGACGCATGTCACGCCCCCGGCGAGGGAATCGCTGGGGGCATGACGGATGACGGCAAGGCCGGCGGGCTGTCGGACGAGGAACGGCTGGCCCAGCTCGGCTACACCCAGGTCCTGGCCCGCCGCATGTCGGCGTTCTCCAACTACGCGGTCTCCTTCACGATCATCTCGGTCCTGTCGGGCTGCCTGACCCTCTACCTCTTCGGCATGAACACGGGCGGCCCCGCCGTGATCACCTGGGGCTGGGTCGCCGTCGGCCTGATGACGCTGTTCGTCGGGCTGGCGATGGCCGAGATCTGCTCGGCGTACCCGACCTCGGCGGGCCTGTACTTCTGGGCGCACCGGCTGGCGCCCGCCCGGACGGCCGCGGCCTGGGCCTGGTTCACGGGCTGGTTCAACGTGCTGGGCCAGGTGGCCGTGACGGCCGGCATCGACTTCGGCGCCGCGTCCTTCCTCGGCGCCTACCTGAACCTCCAGTTCGGCTTCGAGGTCACCCCCGGCCGCACCGTCCTGCTCTTCGCGGCGATCCTGCTCCTGCACGGCCTGCTGAACACCTTCGGCGTCCGCGTCGTCGGCCTGCTCAACAGCGTCAGCGTGTGGTGGCACGTCCTGGGCGTGGCGGTCATCGTCGGCGCGCTCGCCCTCGTCCCCGACCGGCACCGGCCCGCATCCTTCGTCTTCGGCGAGTTCGTGAACAACACCGGCTGGGACAGCGGCGCGTACGTCGTCCTGCTCGGCCTGCTGATGGCCCAGTACACCTTCACCGGCTACGACGCCTCCGCCCACATGACGGAGGAGACGCGGGACGCGTCCACCGCCGGGCCGAAGGGCATCGTCCGCGCCATCTGGACCTCCTGGATCGCGGGGTTCGCCCTCCTGCTCGGCTTCACCTTCGCCATCCGGTCCTACGAGGGCGCCCTGAACTCCCCGACCGGTGCCCCGCCCGCCCAGATCCTGCTCGACGCGCTCGGCGCGACCGCCGGGAAGCTGCTGCTGCTCGTCGTCATCGGTGCCCAGCTCTTCTGCGGCATGGCCTCGGTGACGGCCAACAGCCGCATGATCTACGCCTTCTCCCGCGACGGGGCGCTGCCCTTCTCCCGCCTCTGGCACACGGTGAGCCCGCGCACCCGCACCCCGGTCGCCGCGGTGTGGCTGGCGGCGGGGGGAGCGCTGGTGCTGGGACTGCCGTACCTGATCAACGTCACGGCCTACGCCGCGGTCACCTCCATCGCCGTGATCGGCCTCTACATCGCCTACGCCGTCCCGACCCTGCTGCGCGTCCGCAAGGGCGCCGCCTTCGAGCGCGGCCCCTGGCACCTGGGCCGCTGGTCGCGGGCGGTGGGCGTGGTGGCCGTGGCCTGGGTCGGCTTCATCACCGTCCTGTTCATGCTGCCCCAGGTGTCCCCGGTGACCCGGGAGACCTTCAACTACGCCCCGGTCGCCGTCCTCGTCGTCCTGGGCTTCGCCGCGACCTGGTGGCTGGCGTCGGCCCGGCACTGGTTCCTCGTCCCCGGCCATGCCCGTGCCCGGGCCGGGGCACGGGCGGGGGAGGCGCCCCGCGCGGACGCGTCCGGGCCGGCCGGCGGGCGGGCCGACGATCCGGTCGATCCGTGACGGATGCCCCTTGTCCGGCCCGTGACACGGCCGTGTCCCCGATACCCGATCGGAGACGCGGCCGGGTCCGGCTATGCTCGGGGTGGCACCCGTGCCTGGGCCCTTAGCTCAATTGGCAGAGCAGTGGACTTTTAATCCATTGGTTGTGGGTTCGAGTCCCACAGGGCCTACCGCTCGGCCCCCGGTCAGACGTCATCCGACCGGGGGTCGAAGTCGTTCCGACATCACCGGCTCCACCGGCGCTCCACCGAAGTGCACGCGGTCGCACGGGGGTTGGCTCCGGGAGGGGCGAGGGGCCGCGCGGGGAGCGCGTCAGCCGGCGGTCCCGTCCTCGTTCCGGGGTGAGTCGTTCGGCGGCTGCTCCACGACGTAGGACCCCTTGCCGCGCACGGTGACGACGAGACCTCGTCCGCGCAGTTCCTGCGCGGCTCGTCGTGCGGTGAGCCGCGCGACTCCGTACTCGTCGGCGAGGTGGTTCCCCGACGGGATGGGCCTGTCCGGCGCCGGCTCTCCCGACCCGATCTTCTCGGCGGTGGGATCGGCCGGTTGGACGCGGAGCGGTCCCGCGCCCAAGGGCTCCAGGACGGTCGGGCGCTCCGTATCGCTGATGTGGCCAAGCCAGGCATCTGCGCAGCTACACGTTCGAGTGGATCCCTCTTATATGCAGAGGGCTATATGGATGCCTGGCCTGAACCACGTGAGGACCCGGCGAGGTGGCCGGACCGGAGGCCAGGCAGCTCGCCGTCGGAACGGACGTGCTCGGCAGCGCCCGCGAGGTGCTGGCGGACCCCCTGTCCCCCGACGCCGAGGCGCGCTACGCCGCGATCCGGCTCTCCGAGTGCCTGGCCGGCGTCCTGAGGGTGGCGGAGTCACGCGGCCGGCGGCTGCCCGCGGCCGACGGGGACCGGGGGCGTCCCCGTAGCGTTGTCCTGCCGTCCGCACCGCTCGACCCCCCCGGAGCCCGCCGATGCCCCTGCCGTACGTCCTGCTCTCCGCCGCCGTCTCCCTCGACGGGTACCTGGACGACGCCGGCCCGGAGCGCCTGCTGCTGTCCGGCCCGGACGACTTCGACCGGGTCGACGAGGTACGGGCGTCCGCCGACGCGATCCTGGTGGGGGCCGGCACGATCCGGGCCGACAACCCGCGGCTGCTCGTCAACTCGCCCGAGCGGCGGGCGGCCCGGATCGCCGCGGGGAAGCCGGAGTTCCCGTCGAAGGTGGCGGTCAGCGGGTCGGGGGAGCTGGACCCGGGTGCGTTGTTCTGGCACACGGGCGGCGACAAGGTCCTCCTCACCACGGACCGGGGCGCCCGGACGGCGCGCGCGCTCGGCATCGCCGCCGACGTCGTCGCGCTCGGCGACCGGCTCGACTGGCGGGCGGCGCTGGAGCACCTGCACGACGAGCGCGGGGTGCGGCGGCTGATGGTGGAGGGCGGCGGGACCGTCCACACGCAGCTGCTGCAGCGGCAGCTCGCCGACGAACTCCAGCTGGCGCTGGCGCCGCTGATCGTCGGTGACCCGGAGGCGCCCAGGCTGTTCGGGCCCGGCGCCTACCCGGGCGGGCGGATGCGGCTGGTGGAGACGCGGCGGATCGGGGACGTCGTGCTTATGAGGTACCGGCCGACGGCCCCCGGGGCGGGCACCGCCGAGGCGGCCGCCGACCGGTACTGGCTCGGCCTCGCCTGCGAACTGGCGGCGCAGTGCCCGCCCTCCCGGACCGCGTTCAGCGTGGGGGCGGTGGTGGTCGCCGCCGACGGCACCGAACTCGCCCGCGGCCACTCCCGGGAGGGCGGGGACCCGGTGGTGCACGCGGAGGAGGCGGCCCTGGCCAAGACCGACCCGGCCGACCCGCGGCTCGCGACCGCCACGGTGTACAGCAGCCTGGAACCCTGCGCCCGCCGCGCCTCCCGGCCCGCCCCCTGCGCCCGGCTCATCCTCGACGCGGGGGTGCGGCGCGTGGTGACGGCCTGGCGCGAACCCGACACCTTCGTGCCCGGGGCCGACGGCAGCGGGGTGCTCACCGCCCAGGGCGCCGCCGTCGTCGTCCTCCCCGAGTTCGAGGAGCGGGCCAAGGCGCCCAACCGGCACCTGACCGGCTGACCGGCCGACCCCCGGTGGGCCGATCGGCCGTCCGGCACCGGCGGCCCCTCGGTCGCGTGGGAGACCCCGACCCACGCGGACAACCCGGGAGAGTGAAAACCCCAGGTGAGGAGGGGGCCGGAGGAGGCGCCGGAAACCCGTGTGCGGGACGGCCCCGGAAATGGGGTACTCTTGAGACACAACGACGCGGGGTGGAGCAGCTCGGTAGCTCGCTGGGCTCATAACCCAGAGGTCGCAGGTTCAAATCCTGTCCCCGCTACTGAAGGCCGACGGCCGGAATCCGACAGGGTTCCGGCCGTCGGTGCGTTCGCGGACGCTTCCCGCCCCCTCGGCCCCGTCCCGTCCCCCGCGCCCCTCGTACGGTCATCCGGTCGGCCCTCCCGGCTCGCTCCCCGCCCCCGCGCCGGGAACCCTGGACGGACGGGACAGGGCGGACGGCGACGGCGTGGGCGCGAGCCGCGGAACCGGTGGGAGACGAGTGGTGCGGCCTGGCGACGTGGACGAGGGGCCGCACGGCGGTGCCGGACCCGTGCCGCCGGGTGGTGGTGAGGGGCGGCCGGGCTCCCGGCTCCAGGCGTTCGTACGGCCCCTCCCCGTGCTGCTCCTCGTCATCGGCGTGCTGTACGACTGCCTCACCCCCCGCCCCTTCACCGCGTCCCCCCTCTTCGCCGCCGCGCCCCTGGTCGCGGCCCCGCTCTTCTCCCGGCGCGCCACCCTGCTCACCGGCCTCGCCTCCGTCGCCGCCGTGCTCGGCATCCACCTGGGCTTCGGCGACCTGGCGCGGATCGACGCGCTCACCGAGCTGGTCACCGTGGCGACGGTCGCCGCGCTCGCCGTGCTCATCAACGGCCTCGTCCGGCGCACCGACAGGCGCCTGGCCTCCACCCGCGAGATCGCCGAGGCGGCGCAGCGGGCGGTGCTGCCCGAACCCGCCGAACGGATCGGCGGGTTCGAGATCGCGGCCCGCTACGAGGCGGCGCAGGCGGACGCGTTCATCGGCGGTGACCTGTACGCCGTGCAGGACAGCCCGCACGGTGTCCGGCTCGTCGTCGGGGACGTGCGCGGCAAGGGCATGGGCGCGGTCGCGGCCGTCGCCGTGGTGATCGGGGCGTTCCGGGAGGCCGCCGAGCAGGAGGCCACGCTGGAGGCGGTCACCCAGCGGCTGGAGCGGGCGCTGGCCCGCGAGGGCGCCCGGCGCGAGGGGATCGACGCCTTCGAGGGGTTCATCACCGCCGTCCTCGCCGAACTCCCGCACGGCGACGGGACCGTCCGCATCGTCAACCGGGGGCATCCGCCGCCCCTGCTGCTGTACGCCGACGGCACCCTGCGCCCGCTGCCGCCCGCCCGGGAGGCCGCGCTGCCGCTCGGCATGGGCGAACTCGGCGTCTGGCCCGACCGCGCCGACGAAACCGCCTTCCCCGGCGGCGCCACGCTGCTCTTCCACACCGACGGCCTGTCCGAGGCCCGCGACGCCCGCGGCGTGTTCTACGACCCGGCCGCCCGGCTCGCCGGCCGTACCTTCCGCCACCCCGCCGACCTGCTGGCGGCGCTCGCCGACGACGTGCGCCGGCACTCCGGGGGCGGCATGACCGACGACATGGCGCTGCTCGCCGTACGGCGTTCCTGACTCCGTACGGCGTCGCCACGGATGGTGACGGGGTGGCCGCCCTCCGCATAACAACTGACATACCATCAGGTCTCGTGTGATGCGAGAAGTGTGGCTGAAGGGCGGTCAACTAGCCCGTAATGATACGTTAGTGACCTGTTCGCCCCCCTGGAAATCTTTAACGATCAAGAGGAACGGCTTGGAATACGCGCCTCGCGTCTATTAACGTTCGATAACGCAGCGCGGTCGTCCCGGCCGTCACAGGAGACGGCTCCGCGCGCACGCGCCGAATCCCGTCAGGGAACCGGGGAACCACCACCTTGGGGTGAATCGGGCGTACGCCGCCGTGGAGACACGGCAGGTATACGCGCGTAGGAGACCTTCCTGCTCCGAACCCGTCAGCTAACCCGGTAGGCGGAGAAGGAAGGAAAGGAGCGCGCCCACGTGGCGTCCAACCGGCCTGCCCCCGAGGCCCCGTTCACGCCGAGCCGGCATGACACCGACACCCTCGGCCCCGGCGGCCCCCTCCCCGGCGAGGGCCCCTTCGAGGAGTGGAACCCCACCGCGGAGTCCGTCCGCGCCGTGCGCGGCCGGCACCGCGTCGTCAAGCAGCGCGGCGGACTCGCCCGCAGCTCCACCGTCCTCGGCGTCGGTGTCATCGCCGCCGTCGGCGCGGGCGGCATGGCCGGCGCGCAGTCCGGCAAGCCGCCGGTGTCGATCACCATGCCCGACCTGTCGTCCGTGGGCTCGCTCGTCGCGGACGACGAGGAGGAGGCCGCGGCACAGACCCCGGCCGCCCCGCTCAGCGGCATCGGCACGGCCTCCGCCGGCACCGGGCAGGGCACCGCCGACCCCGGCGAGGCACTGCGGGCCCGGATCATGGCGCAGGCCGAGCAGCAGCAGGACCAGGCCGAGAGCGAGGCCCTCGCCGCCGCCGCCCGCGCCGCCGAGGAGGAGGCCGCGCGGGCCGCCGCCGAGGCGGAGCGGGAGGCCGAGGCCAAGGCCGCCGCCGAGAAGGCGAAGGCGGAGGAGGAGGCCCGCAAGAAGGCCGAGGCCGAGCGGCTCGCCGCGCTCGCCCGCCAGTACGCGCTGCCGACCTCCTCGTACACCCTCACCTCCACCTTCGGGCAGGCCGGCCCGTACTGGTCCTCCGGCCACCACACCGGCCTCGACTTCGCCGCCCCCACGGGCACGCTGATCAAGGCCGTGCACAGCGGCACGATCACCTCGGCCGGCTGGGACGGCTCCTACGGCTACAAGACGGTGCTCACCCTCGACGACGGCACGGAGATCTGGTACGCCCACCAGTCCTCCATCAGTGTCAGCGTCGGCCAGAAGGTCTCCACCGGGGACGTGATCGGACGCGTCGGCGCCACCGGGAACGTCACGGGCGCGCACCTGCACCTGGAGGTGCACCCCGAGGGATCCGCCTCCGGCGTGGACCCGGCGGCCTGGCTGCGGAGCAAGGGGCTCACCCTCTGAGGACGGGGCGGGACGGCCGGGCCGGCGGGTCCACGGAATAGGTGTACTCGCCACCGGTGTTGTGGAGGAGCATGACTCCTCTTCGCAAGCTCGGCTCCTCCGACCTGGAGGTCTTCCCGCTCGCCCTCGGCGGCAACGTCTTCGGCTGGACCGCCGACGAGGCGGCCTCCTTCGCCGTCCTCGACGCCTACACGGCCGCCGGCGGCAACTTCGTCGACACCGCCGACTCCTACTCCGCGTGGGTCGACGGCAACAGCGGCGGCGAGTCCGAGACCCTCATCGGCAAGTGGCTCAAGGCCCGCGGCAACCGCGCCGACGTCGTGATCGCCACCAAGGTCAGCCAGCACCCCGAGTACCCGGGCCTGTCCGCGGCCAACATCAAGGCCGCCGCCGACGCCTCCCTGCGCCGCCTGGGCACCGACCACATCGACCTCTACTACACCCACTTCGACAAGCCCGAGGTGCCGGTGGAGGAGATCATCGGCGCCCTCGACGAGCTGGTGAAGGCGGGCAAGGTGCGGCACATCGCCGCCTCCAACATCTCCGCCGAGCGGCTGCGGGCCTCCCTGGACTTCTCCGAGCGGGAGGGACTCGCCCGGTACGTGGCGCTCCAGCCCCACTACAACCTCGTCTCGCGCGACACCTACGAGGGCGAGCTCCAGGACGTGGCCCGGCGGGCGGGGCTCGCCGCCGTCCCGTACTACGCCCTCGCCTCCGGGTTCCTCACCGGCAAGTACCGGCCCGGCACCACCGTCGACAGCCCGCGGGCGGGCGGGGCCGCGCAGCACCTGCGGACCGAGCGCGGGCAGCGGGTCCTCGCCGCCCTCGACGAGATCGCCCAGGCCCACGACGCGCCGGTGGCCACGGTCGCCCTGGCGTGGCTCGCCGCCCAGCCGACGGTGGCCGCGCCGATCGCGTCCGCCCGGACCGTGGAGCAGCTTCCGGCACTGCTGGGAGTGGCGGAGCTGACCCTGACGGAGGCGGAGCTCGGCAGGCTGTCGGAGGCGTCCGCCTGACGGAACGGTCCGGGGGCGCCCGGCGGCCGTCCAGGGCCTCTCGTTCGGATCATGCCGGGCTCGCGGGGCCTGGTGCCGTGCCTCGCCGCGTTGTCGTCGGTTGCCATGGCTCCGCCATGGCGCCCTCCTCCGCCTTGCGATGCACGGCACCAGGTCCCGCTCCCTGATCCGACCTGATCCAAACGAAAGACCCTACGTGCGGTACGGGTTGTACTGGGGATACGGGTGGGGCTGCGGCGGCTGGGCGTGGGGCTGCGGCGGCTGCGGGTGGGGGTGCGGCCGGTACGGGGCCGTCGGGCCGTACGCCGTCCAGGGGGCCGGCGCCACCATGACCGGGGGCGGGGGCGCGGTGACCCGTGCGGCGTGGTCCAGCGCCGGGCGGGCCACCGCGTGGCGGCTCCACAGCTCCCGCAGCAGCTCCCCCTCCCGCACGGCGAAGTCGGCGCCCGCCCGGCCCCGGCGGCCCCGGTGGCGCAGGAACGCCAGCGAAGTCGCGTACGCCTCGTACTGCGCGACCGACCGCGCCGCCGCCTTCCCGGCGTGGTGCCGGGCGTACTCCCGGGCGATGCGGCGCGCCCGCATCGAGCCCAGCGCGAACGGTTCGGCCGGGGTCAGCCAGCCGGCCGCGACATAGGGCGGCAGTTCGGTCCGCACCGTCCTCAGCTCACGCTGCCGCGTCCAGATCACCAGCCACGTCAGCAGGCCGAACGCCGGCACCATGAACGCCGCGTACACCGCGAAGAAGCCGTAGCCGCCGAGGGCGGCCGAGCCGTTCCACAGCGCGTGCATGCCCATCGCGAGCAGCAGCCCGGCCGAGGGGAACAGCACCCGGCGGACCGGACGGCGGTCCGCGGAGAGCGCGGCGGCGCCGAAGCCGATGCCGGTGAGCACGGTGAACAGCGGATGCGCGAACGGCGACATCACGACGCGCACGAAGAAGGTCGCCGCCGTGACGGAGGCGACGCCGGTGCCGCCGGTGAGCTGGTCGGTGCCGAAGGCGGTGCCCAGGTAGAGGATGTTCTCGGTGAACGCGAAGCCGGTGGCGGTGACGCCGGCTATGACGACGCCGTCCACGATCCCCGTGAAGTCCCGTCTGCGGAAGAGGAAGACCAGCAGGACGGCGGCGGCCTTCGCGGACTCCTCGACGACCGGGGCTATGACGGTGGCGCCGAGGGTGTCGGCGCCTTCCGGGTCGGCGGTCGCGGTCGCTATCCACCGGGTGGCGAAGCTGTTGGCGACGATCGCGATGAGCGCGGCGGCGCAGGCGCCCCAGGCGAAGGAGAACAGCAGGTTGCGCCAGGGGCCGGGTTCGACGCGGTCCAGCCAGCGGAACGCGGCGATCAGCAGGGGGACCGGCAGGACGGCGAGGGCGAGGCCGACCAGGAACCCCCGCGTGCCGGTCTCCTCGCGGACCAGGGCCAGGATGACGAGGCCGGAGAGGGCGAGGAGGGTGGTGGGCGCGCCGTAGCGCACCCAGGGGCGTTGCCACCAGTGCGGGTGCGCGCTCCGCAGGGGGCCGCCCGGCGGGCTGTTCGGCGGGCCGCTCGGCGGGCCGCTGGGGTACGTCGTCGGGTGCGGGGGACAGGTGGCCACGGCATCGACCCTAACGAGGCGGGAGGCGCCGTCGCAGGGAGCAGCCGACTTCAGGCGCCGGTGGGGGACTGGTTCCGGTGGACGCGGCGGAAGAGCAGGTCGTTCACCACGTGTCCCTTGTCCAGTCCCTGGCCCTCGAAACGGGTGAGGGGGCGGTAGGCGGGACGCGGCGCGAAACCGCCGTCCGGCCGGGTGTTCTCGTAGTCGGGGTGCGCGGTGAACACCTCGAGCATCTGCTCGGCGTACGGCTCCCAGTCGGTGGCGCAGTGCACGATCGCCCCCGGCTTGAGGCGGGTCGCGGCGAGGGTCAGGAACTCCGGCTGGATCAGCCGGCGCTTGTGGTGCCGCTTCTTGGGCCAGGGGTCGGGGAAGTAGACGCGGAGCCCGTCGAGGGAGTCCGGGGTGAGCATCTCGCGCAGCAGGATGATCGCGTCGCCGTTGCCGACGCGGATGTTGGACAGACCGTTCCGTTCGGCGAGGTTGAGGAGGTTGCCCTGGCCGGGGGTGTGGACGTCGACGGCGAGGATGTTGGTGTCCGGGTCGGCGGCGGCCATCTGGGCGGTGGCCTCGCCCATGCCGAAGCCGATCTCCAGGACGACGGGGCGGGTGTTGCCGAAGAGTTCGGCGAGGTCGAGGACGCGCTGCCCGTCGATGTCGAGGCCCCACGTGGGCCAGAGCCGCTGCAGCGCGTCGGCCTGTCCCGCGGTCACGCGGCTGCGACGTGGCTGGAAGCTCCGGATCCGCCGTTCGAAGTGCGAGCCGGCCGGGTCGGCCTTCGGGCCTTCCGGGAAACGGGGCTCGCCCTTGGGGCGGGAGGGGGCGGGGGGCTGGGGAGCCTCGGGGGCGTTACGGGAGTCAGACACAGTGGGGCCGATTTTACGGGGGTGGGGGCGGCGGGGCCTGTGCCGTGCGTTCCGCGGGGGAGGAGGTGCCGTGCGTTCGGCGGGGGAGGAAGAGGGGAGAGGGGCGGAGGGGGAGGGGAAGGAGGGCTGCGGCGCCGGGTCAGGTACGGCCCAGGGCCGCCAGCGCCCGTCTCGCCACCTCCCTGCCGATCGGCAGGGACGCCGTCGCCGCGGGGGACGGCGCGTTCAGGACGTGCACCGCGCGGGCGCCCTCCCGGATCAGGAAGTCGTCGACCAGGGTCCCGTCCGGCAGGACGGCCTGGGCCCGTACGCCCGCCGCCGCCGGCACCAGGTCGTCCTCGGTCACGGCGGGCAGCAGCCTGCGCACCGCTTCGGTGAAGGCGACCTTGGACAGGGAGCGCCGCAGCTCGCCGGCGCCGTGGCGCCAGTGGCGCCGGGCGATGTGCCAGGAGCCCGGCCAGGTGAGGGTGGACGCCAGCTCGCGGGGGCGGACCGTGCTCCATCCGTAACCCTCGCGGGCCAGGGCCGGGACCGCGTTCGGGCCGATGTGCACGCCGCCGTCGACGCCCCGCGTCAGGTGCACCCCGAGGAAGGGGAACGCCGGGTCCGGCACCGGGTAGACCAGGCCCCGCACGAGGTCGGGCCGGGCCAGTTCGTAGTACTCGCCGCGGAACGGCACGATGCGCATGCCGGGGTCGTCCCCCGTCATCCCGGCGATCTCGTCGCAGTACAGACCGGCGCAGTTCACCAGGACGCGGGCGCGGACGATGTCGCCGGAGCGCGTGAGCGCGGCGACCCCGAGGGCCGGTCTGCGGTCGATGCGGACCACCCGGGCGCCGTAGCGGACGTGCGCGCCGGAGGACTCGGCCAGCTGCCGGGCGACGGCGGTGTAGTCGCAGACCCCGGTGGTGCCGACGTGTATCGCGGCCAGGCCGCGGACCTCCGGCTCGTACTCCGCGATCTGGGCCGGACCCAGCTCCCGTACCGGTATGCCGTTCTCCCGGCCGCGCTGCACGAGCGCGTGCAGGCGGGGCAGCTCCGCGCGGTCGGTGGCGACGATCAGCTTTCCGGTGACGGCGTGCGCGATGCCGTACTCCGCGCAGAACTTGATCATCTCCGTGGCGCCCCGCACCGCGTAGCGGGCCTTGAGGGAGCCGGGGCGGTAGTAGATGCCGCTGTGGACGACGCCGCTGTTGCGGCCCGTCTGGTGGTGGGCCGGGCCCGGTTCCTTCTCCAGGACCGTGACCCGGGTGCCGGGCGCGGCGTGGGTGATCGCGTACGCCGTCGACAGGCCGACGATCCCGCCGCCGATCACCAGCACGTCGCAGTCGTCAGCGGCTCTCTGTCGCGCCACCTGCTCCACCTCCCGGGTCCGATAGTGCACTGCGCCACTGACAATGCCTCCAAACCCGGGCGGGCGGTGCGGTCAGGCCGGGGCCATGAGCAGGGGGCGGGCGCGTTCGCGCAGCTCGACGACGCGCGGCTCGTCGCCGTAGGGCTCCAGGCGGTGCAGGAGGTCCTTGACGTACTCGGTGGTGCGGGCGGAGGAGATGCGCCCGGCGACCTCGACCGCGCGCACGCCCTGCTCGCAGGCCGCGTCCAGGTTGCCCGACTCCAGTTCGGCGACCGCCGACACCACCAGGCGCAGGCCGTGGGAGCGGACGTACTCCTCGGTCGGCCTGGAGAGGGCCTGCTCGGTGAAGCGGCGGACCTGGCGGGGGGCCTTCAGGTCGCGGTAGCACTCGGCGGCGTCGGCGGCGAAGCGGTCGTAGGAGTAGAAGCCGAGCCACGTCGGGTCGTGGTCGCCGGGGCGGGCCCGCTCCAGCCAGCTCTCGGCGGCCTTCAGGGCCGCGCCCGCCGCCTGGGCGTCACCCGCGCGCGCGTGGGCACGGGCCTCGACCAGGCGGAAGAAGCTCATCGTGCGGGCCGTGGCCAGGCCGCGGTTGCGCTCCAGGGCGGCCTGCGCGAGGTCGACGCCCTCGTCGCCGAAGCCGCGGTAGGTCGCCTGGAGCGACATGGAGGCCAGCACGTAGCCGCCGAGCGGGACGTCGGCCGCCGCGCGGGCCAGGCGCAGGGCCTGGATGTAGTAGCGCTGGGCCGCCTCCTGCTGGCCGGTGTCGAAGGCCATCCAGCCGGCGAGCCGGGTCAGTTCGGCGGCGGCGCCGAACAGGGCGCGGCCGACCTCGTCGGAGTAGGAGCCGAGCAGCAGGGGCGCGGCCTCCACGCGCAGGCATTCGGGGACCATCGACGAACGCCAGTCCCCGCCGCCGTACTTGGAGTCCCAGCGGCGGGCGTCCTCGGCGGCCTCCCGCAGCTTCTGCACATCGCTGTGGCCGACTTTGAGCGGCGTGCCGGGGCCCTCCGCCGGGCCCGCCTCGCGCGCCACCGAACTGTCGGCCGGGGTTATCAACCAGCGCGACGCGGGCGTCGCGTATGCGCTCACCGCGAACGATCCGGCCAGCGACTGCCAGATGCCGCCCGAGCCCGTGCGGCGGCCGGCGAGGTCGAGGCGGTACAGCTCCGTGGCGGACTTGACCGCCTGCCCGACGTCTCGGGGGAAGGCGAGGCCCACCTCGGGCGCGGGGTCCGCGTCCGCCAGGCCGATCTCGTGGAGCGGCACCGGGCGGCCGAGCTTCTGGCTGATGGCGGCGGCTATGAGGTGCGGCGCCGCGCCCTGGGGCACCATGCCCTTCGACACCCAGCGCGCCACCGACGTCTTGTCGTAGCGAAGCGTCAGGCCGCGCTGGGCGCCGAGGTCGTTGACGCGCCGGGCGAGGCCCGCGTTCGAGATTCCCGCGAGGGCGAGAACGGCGCCGAGCTTCTCGTTCGGCCCGCGTTGCTCCCTGGACATGCGCCACCCCTCGACACAGACGGCTGCCGCGCTGGCATAACCGTGCGGCATTCGTAAACCCAGCGTAGTTCGCCGAATCCCAAGCGTTAAGGGGCCCTGTTCCGGATGGCGGGATTGTGGTCCGTGCTCAAGTGCGGCTTCTGTACGGACTGTTGCCGTGTGCTCCCGGTGTGTGGCCGTGCGCCCGGCCGTGCGCTCTCCTCCGGTCGCCGGGGGAGCGCTTCCATGGCTCCTGCGTGGGTCGGCCCGCTGTACTGGATCCAGTGGGCTGGGGGACACCGCCGCCTCCATCCCCGCGGGCGGCGGACCGGTCCGGGAGGCGTGCCGCGCCTCCCGGACCGTGCGCCCGTCGAGGGCGTGCGGAGCCTGCGCGAAGCGTGTTCGAACACGCTCCGTGTCCATGATTTGGCTGAAAATAGACCCGACGGGTTCGGGGGTGTTGCCGTGTTCACCACGGCACTTGGTGGCGCATCAGGCGACGAAGGGGCGTGCTCAAGGGGCGCATTCACGCCGTGATGTGGTGCGGCGGAGCGCGGCGGGGAGCACTGCCGGGCGATGGCCGGGCGCCCCGGGGGCTCACGGGGGCAGCCGCGGGGGCGCATTCACGGGAGCGCGAGCGGCTCCGCCGGACCTTCGGCGCGTGCCCTTCATGGCAGCATGGGGAACCAGTTCGTACGGTGCACTGGTTGTCCACGGCCTGCGGAGGCGTCGATGCGGTGGTTGGTGGGATGGAGCAGCACCGCCGCGGGGGCCGCCGGCGTCGCCGGGCCCGGCTCCGCGGGAGCCACCGGATACGACGGCGAGGCCGTACAGCCCGTGGGCGCCCAGCTCCTGTGGGGCGACCCCGATCCGCTGTGGGCGGTCGGCGACTGGCGCCCCGACGAGGTGCGCGTCGTCCAGGCCGACGCGCTGACCCGGATCGCCGTCCTCGGCATCTGCGGGGCGACGGACGAGCAGCTGCGCGTCGCCCTGTTCGCCGCGCGCGGGGGCGCGCTGCGCCACCTGACCGCCTGGCCCGGCAGTTACACGGCCGTCGTCCAGGTGGGGCGGAGGATCACCGTGTGCGGCGACCTCGCCGGTGCGCGGCCCGTGTTCCACACCCCCTGGGCGGGCGGCACGGCGTACGCGACGGCCGCGCTGCCGCTGGCCGACCTCGTCGAGGCCAACCTCGACTTCGGGTACCTCGCCGCGCTGCTGGCCACCCCCGACGTACCGGCCGCGCTGGGCGACGCCACCCCTTACGACGGCGTGAAGCGCGTTCCGCCGGGGCATGCGCTGATCCTGCGCGCCGGGGCCCGGGAGGTCACCGGGTACGAGCCGGTCGCCTCCCTGGCGGTGGCCGCGCCTCCGGCCGACCCCCGCAGCGCGGTGGACGGCGTGCGGGAGGCGCTCGTGGAGGCCGTGCGGACCCGGCTCGCCGCGCCCCGGCACGTCCCCGGGTACCCCGGTGACGGCCTCGACCCCGGGCCCGTGCCCGGGATGGGACCCGCCGACCGGCGCGCCGCGCGCGGGATGCCGGCCCCGGGGATCGGGGCGGACCTGTCGGGCGGACCGGCCTCCGGCACGCTGGCGCTGCTCGCGGCGGGACTGCCCGGCAGACCCGGGACCGTGCTCGGGCACGGTGGCACGGAGGCGGGCGAACGGCTGCTGGCCGTCACCTTCAACGACCTGGCCGTCGGCGGGCGGGAGGCCGAGCTGGAACGGGCGGGGGCGCTGGCCGCCGGCCCCCGGCTGCACCACGTGGTGGTGACCGGGGGCGAGGAGACGCTGCCGTACGCCGACCTGGACGGACCGCTGACGGACGAACCCGCGCCGTGCCTGGTGTCGGCGGCACGGCACCGGGCGCGACTGGCGGCCGGGAGCGCGGACCACTTCACGGGGCACGGCGCGCGGCAGGTGCTGGACGCGCATCCGGCGCGGCTGGCCGACCTGCTGATGGACCGCAAACGGCGCCACGTCGTGCGGCCGGTGGCCGCCCTGGCGAAGGCCGACGGCTCGGTGGTGGGCTCGATGACGGTCCCCGCGCGCGTGTACGTCGCGGCGCGGCGGCTGGCGCGGACGCCGTACCGGGCGGGACTGGAGGATCTCGCCGAGCGGCTGCTGCGGAGGCGGTTCGAGGAGCCGGGGGGCGGTGCCGGGTGGCCCGGGGGCGGGCCGGACGGTGCCGGTGGCGGCGCGGTGGAGGCGTCGCTCGCCGCACTGACCTGGGGAAGACCCGGCCCTGCGGCGCGGTGGCTGACCGGGGAGGCGCTGGCCGAAGTATCGGTTCGCCTGCAGGCGGCGACGCAGCGGTCCGGGCTGGGGCCGGGGCAGCGGCCGGGCGACTTCCGCGCGCGTGCGGCGCTGGCGCGGCAGGCGGCCCGGGTGCGGGTGCTGGAGCAGGCCGCCGAGGTCCGCTTCCAGCGGCTGCACGCGCCGTTCCTCGACAACCAGGTCGTCCGCGCGTGCCGGGCCCTGCCGGAGTCGCTGCGGGTACGGCCGGGGGCGCGCGCGACGATACTGCGTACGGTGCTGGAGGGCGCCGGGGTGAGCGGGCTGCCGCCCGGCTGGGGGGCGCCGACACAGGAGGTGGCGGCCGCGGCGGCGCGGATGGGGCTGCGGGCGGCCGCGGACTCCCTGCTGGCGCTGTTCGAGACGCCGCTGCTCGCGGAGGCGGGGCTGGTCGAGGCGAGGGTGGTGCGCAAGGCGCTGCGGGGGGCCGCGGCGGGGGAGCCGCTGCCGCTGGACGGGCTGGCCGACCTGGTCTCCCTGGAGCTGTGGCTCCGGCGCCTCCTGGCGCGGCGGGGCACCTGCTGGACGGGCACGGCCGGCCGCCAACGCGCGGTGCCGGCGGGGATCGCGCCGCAGCGGGGGGCGCTGGGGGCGGGGGCCGTGGTGCGGCGGGGGTGAGGCTTCGCCCGCGGGTGGGGCGGGGTGCCCGCGGTGGCGGGGCGGACGCCCCCGGCACGGTCCCTCCCGCCGCGGCCGGCCGCGGGCCCGCGGGGCACGGGCAGCGCCCCGCCGACACCGACGGAACGTCCTCGTCCGGCCCGGTGCGCCGTGGAGGACGGCCGGCCGCTGCGGCGGGCCCGGCTCCGTCCGGGCCGCGAGCGCGGCATCACCGGCGGGACCGCCGCGACGGGGGCCGTCCTCCTCACCGCCGCGACGGGGTCGTTCCTCTCACCGTCCGGCGGTAGCCGTCCTCCTCACCGTCCGGCGGCGGCCGTCCTCCTCACGCCGGCCGCGACCGCAGCCCGTCCAGCAGGATGTCCAGCAGCCGCGCCGACGCCGCCGCCCGCTGGGCCGTGTCCGGCAGGGAGGGAGCCGCCGTCGCCATCACCAGCAGGACGTCCGACACCGACACGTCCGGCCGCAGCTCGCCCGCCGCCCGCGCCCGCTCCACCAGCTGGCCCACGACCTCCAGCAGCGCCGCCGCTCCGGCGTCGTCCGCGGCGGGAACCGGCCCCGGAGCGGCGCCGGCCACGGCCGCCGCGCCCGTGGCGCCGGAGCCACCGCCGACCGCCCGTTCCCCGGACACCGGCCGCAGCTCACCGGCGCCCGGCTGCGTCCGCTGCTGCGGCACCCGGTGCTCCCCGGGCGCGGCATCGGCACCGGGCTCGTCCGGCACCCCCACCCGCAGCACCTGCGGCGGCAGCAGCCGCCCGGCGCCCGAGGCCACCGATGCGCGCAGGAAGCGCGAGAGCGCAGACCACGGCTCGTCCTCCTGGCCGAGCGCCGCCCGCGCCTGGTCGGTCAGCCGGGAGGTCTCCTCCTCGGCGATCCGCCGCACCAGGACGTCCTTGCTGGGAAAGCGCCGGTACACCGTGCCGACACCGACCCGGGCCCGGCGCGCCACGTCCTCCATCGGCGCCCCGTACCCCAGTTCGCCGAACACCTCGCGCGCCGCCCGCAGCACGTGCTCCAGGTTGCGCTGCGCGTCCACGCGCAGCGGCGTCGTGCGCGCCGCGTCCCCGCGACCGGCGCCCCCGCCGGGCCCGGCGCCCGCGGACGGCGCGGACGGCGCGGACGCCATGGAGGGCACGGACGATACGGACGCCGCCGACTGCCCGGCCGCTCCCGGCCGCCCGGTGGTCCCATGAGAGTCCTGAACATGCATAGACAATCCCCCGGTAATGACGTCTCCCCCCGGAGACTCTCCCCGCCTGAAAGCCGGAGCGTGCGGAACGGGCCCGGCTGCCGGCCCCGCCCGTCGCGGACCCGAATGAGCGCTCATCCCCCCACACCCCGTTGGGACGAACATAGTTGAGCGTGAGTCAATTCAGAAGGGGCAGGTTCCGCACGGAGTTCCCTCCGATCGGAGTACGGATCGCGCCCCCTCCGGCCGCGCCGCTTCCCGCTCCCCGGCGCGCACGTCCTGACCTGCGCGGCTGTCGCACGGCACGGTGACCCGGCCGGCGTCGCTCCCCCGCACCCGGCGGTCACACGAATCGCCGGGCCTGTGGACAAACACAAGGGCCGGGTGCGTCATGGGAGGGTGAAGGAACGCGCGCGCATTCTCGTTGTCGGCGGCGGCTACGCCGGGATGTACACGGCCCTGCGACTCCAGCGGAAGCTGAAGGGCGAACTGCGGCGCGGGCAGGCAGAGATCACCGTCGTCACGCCCGACCCCTGCATGACGTACCGGCCGTTCCTGCCCGAGGCCGCCGCCGGCTCGCTCTCCCCGCGCCACGCCGTCGTACCGCTGCGCCGCGTCCTCGGCCGGTGCCGCGTCCTCATCGGCGAGGCCACGGCCATCGACCACGCGGCCCGCACGGCCACCGTCACCACCCCCGCCACCGAGCAGGAGGGTACGGGCGCACGGCGGCTGGAGTACGACGAACTCGTCCTCGCCCCCGGCTCCGTCGCGCGCGCCCTGCCCGTCCCGGGCCTCGCCGAGCACGGCATCGGCTTCCGGACCGTCGAGGAGGCCGTCGGCCTGCGCAACCACGTCCTGGAGCAGCTGGACATCGCCTCCTCCACCCGCGACCCCGCGCTGCGCGACGCCGCCCTCACCTTCGTCTTCGTCGGCGGCGGCTACGCGGGCGTGGCGGCCCTGGGCGAACTGGAGGACATGGCCCGCCGCGCCGCGCGCTCCTACCACAACGTCACCCGCGAGGACATGAGATGGGTGCTCGTCGAGGCCGCGGACCGGGTCCTGCCCGAGGCCTGCGGGGAACTGGCCCGCCGCGCGGTCACCGAACTGCGCCGCCGCAACGTCGACGTGCGGCTGGGGACCCGCCTGGAGTCCTGCGCGGGCCGCGTCGCCGTCCTGGGCGACGGCACCCGCTTCCCCACCCGTACGGTCGTCTGGACGGCCGGCGCCGGGCCCCATCCGCTCCTCGCCGCCACCGACCTGCCCCGCACCCCGCGCGGACGGCTGAAGTGCACTCCCCAGGTGACCGTCGAGGGCGCCCCGCACGCGTGGGCGGCCGGTGACGCCGCGGCCGTACCGGACGTCACCGCGCCCGTCCCCGGAGCCGAGTGCGCGCCCGACGCGCAACACGCCGTGCGGCAGGCCGAGGTCCTCGGCGACAACATCGCGCACGCCCTGCGCGGCGAACCCCTGACGACGTACGCCCACCGGCGCGCGGGTTCCGTCGTCTCCCTCGGCCTTTACCGGGGCGTCGCCCACGTGCGCGGGCGCGACCTGGGGGGCCGTCCCGCGTGGCTGCTGCACCGCGCCCGCCACCTCAGCCGCATGCCCACCGCCGGCCGCAAGGCGCGCGTCCTGGCCGAATGGGCCCTCTCCGGTCTCTTCGCGCGCGAGATCGTCTCCCTGGGTTCGCTCGAACACCCCCGAGCGGAGTTCGAACTCGCGGCCGGGGGAAAGCCTCCTGAGGAACCCCCGCGCAACCCGAAGGGGTCGTCCTGAACGGAGTCAGGAACTCCCCCGGCCGGGCCGGCGTCTGACGGATGACGCCGGCCCGGCCGGGCCCACTGCCAGACTGGGCCGGCACCGCGGGCGGGCCGCCGCCCACCCCCGCGGCCCCCCGGGGCCGGCCGGTCCCGGTGCCGGCCGACGACGACTACACGAGGCAAGGATTCGTGAACCTCACGAACTTCACGCGCTGGGGCGCCCGATTCCCCGGAACGCGGCGCCCCGCCGCGGGCCGAACCGGTACGACGATCTCCCCGGACCGGCCGGGGGAGAGCTCCGTGCCCACCGCACGCGCCGGACAGCCGGCCGACGAGCCACCCCCCGTACCGGCCGTCGACGACCTGCCGGCACGCGAGGTCCTCGACCACGTCCCGGCCCTCGTCGCCCTCCTGCACGGCCCCGACCACCGCATCGCCTACCTCAACGACGCCTACACCGCGGCCTTCGGCGTACGCCCCCTGGGCGGGCGGGCCCGCGAAACCCTCCTCGAACTGGACGAACTCGGCCTGTTCCCGCTGCTCGACCAGGTCCAGCGCAGCGGCCGGCCCCGCACGCTCAAGGCCCGCAAGGCCCCCGACGGCCGCTCCTACACCTTCACCTGCACCCCGGTCACCGAAGGCGACACCGGCGGCGTGCTCGTCTTCGCCACCGACGTCACCGACCACGCCGAGGCCGCCGCACGCCTGCGCGCGAGCGAACGCCGCCAGCGCGAGACGGCCGTCACCCTCCAGCGCTCCCTCCTCCCCCAGAAGCTCGAACAACCGGACGACCTGCGCATCGCCGCGACCTACCACCCCGGCGGCACGGAGGCCGCGGTCGGCGGCGACTGGTACGACGTGATCACCCTCGGCGGCGGACGCACCGCCCTCGTCATCGGCGACGTCATGGGCCGTGGCGTCCGCGCGGCGGCCGTCATGGGCCAGCTCCGCACGGCGGTGCGGGCCTACGCCCGCCTCGACCTCCCCCCGCACGAGATCCTCCAGCTCCTCGACGGCCTGGCCGCGGAGATCGACGCCAACCAGATCGCCACGTGCGTGTACGCCATCCACGACCCGAACGAGGGCCGCCTGGTGTACGCCTCCGCCGGCCACCTGCCGATCCTGGTCCGCGACGAGGGCGGCACCGTCCACCGCGCCGACGAACCCACGGGCCCGCCCCTGGGCACCGGCGGCTGGATGCACACCTCCGGCTCGGTCCCCCTCACCCCCGGCTCCACGGCCGTCCTCTACACCGACGGCCTGGTGGAGCGCCGCAACGAGGACCTGGACGAGGGCATCGCCGCCCTGGAACGCGCCCTGGCCGGCGCCACCGGCACCCCCCAGGTCGTCTGCGACCGCCTGGTCCGCTCGGCCGGCGTCGCCGCGGACCACGACGACGACGTGGCCGTCCTGGTCCTCCAGCACCCGGCCCGCACCGGCCCGGAGGGCGAACTGTTCCGCAACGCGGCCCTGGAACTGCTCGGCGGCGTGGAAGCGGCCCCCCGCGCCCGTGCCTTCGCCTCCGGCGTCCTCACCAGCTGGCGCTTCCCCACGGACCTGCACGACCTGGGCGTCATGGCCGCCAGCGAACTGGTCGCCAACTCCCTCCAGCACGGCACGCCCCCCATGCGCCTGCGCCTGCGCCGCACCGACCGCCGCCTGATCGTCGAGGTGACCGACGGCGACGACCACCTGCCCCGCCGCCGCCGCGCCGAACCCGGCGACGAGTCCGGCCGCGGCATCGCCATCGTCGCGACGATCACCTCGAACTGGGGCTGCCGGCTCACACCGGGCGGGGGAAAGGCGGTGTGGTGCGAGTTCGTCCTGCCGAACCGCTGAGGGCCGCGGCCGGACGCCCGGCTACGCGTCCGCGCGCACGGGCTCGGCGACCGGCCCGTCACCCCGCGAGACCACCCGGCTGCGCACCGCCCACGGCTGGTCCTGAGCCTGGGTGAGCAGGCGCCCCAGCCGCAGCGCCAGCACCGTGATCACCAGCGAGAACAGCAGGAACGCCACGATGTACGGCGCGTGCAGCGAGGCCCCCAGCGGACCGCCCACCGCCGGCCCGATCGCCAGCGCGAGCTGCTTCACCAGGGCGAAGGCGGAGTTGTACTGCCCGGCCATCCCGCTCGGCGCCAGGTCGGCCACCAGCGGCGCCAGCGTCGGCGACAGCATCGCCTCACCCAGCCCGAACAGCGCGTACGTCGAGATGAACGCGGCCGTCGCCATGGTCTGGCTGCCGTGCCCCAGCCCGGCGTACCCGGCCACGGCCCACGCCACGGCCCAGATCAGCCCCACGGCGGCGATCACCCGCGACCGCTTCCGCCGCTCCACGAACTTCAGCACCGCGAACTGGGCGACCACGATCATCAGCGTGTTCGCCGCCAGCGCGGTCCCCAGCGCGGACGTCGAGATCCCGGCGGCCTCGGTCCCGTACGCGCTCAGCCCCGACTCGAACTGCCCGTAGCAGGCGAAGAACAGCACGAAGCCCAGCACGCACAGCTGCACCATGGCCCGGTTGCCCAGCAACTGCTTCCAGTCCCCCCGGCCCGACTGCCCCGGCGCCTGTTCGACCCGCGGCGCACGCGGCGTCCGCACCGTCGCCATCACCACGACCAGCAGCAGGAAGATCGCCGCCTCGATCGCGAACAGCAGCGTGAACGACGACGCGCTCGACGCGTCGACCAGGTGCCCGCCGATGAGCCCGCCGACACCGAGGCCGAGGTTCTGCAGGAAGAACTGCGTCGCGAACGCCCGCGACCTCGTCTCCGTCGACGAGCAGTCCACGATCATCGTCGCGAGCGCCGGCTGCATCACGGCCTGCCCCGCGCCCAGCGCGGCGGCCGACAGCAGGACGGCGGCGGCACTGCTCGCCAGCCCCAGGGCCAGCGCCCCGACCGCGGCGGCGGCCAAGGAGGCGAGCAGCACCGGCAGCGGACCCCGCCGGACGATGGCCCGCCCGGCGAACGGCAGCACGATCAGCGCGGCCACGGCGAAGACGGCGAGCACGAGGCCCGCCGTGACGGAACCCAGCCCCCGCACCTGCGCCACGTAGACGTACAGGTAGGGGACGGTGAAACCGAGCCCGAACGCACTGAGTGCGTTGCCCACGTGGATCCGGCGCATCGCTGCGCCCTTCGCCCTGGTCACGTTCACCTCTCTCTGCTCTCTCTGCGTCACCGAAGACTGAAGCCTGAAGTCTTCGAAGATAAACTTCGAAGCTAAAGAGTACATAGTGAAGGACTTCAAGGCAAAGGCGTCACGTGCGATACTGCGCCCATGGGCGACACCTCCGGCGCCAGTGAGCCGACACTCGAAGAACAGATCGCCGCCTACCAGCGCGAGTTCCAGGACCTTGATCCCCAGGTCGAGAAGATCGTCTCGGCGCTCTCCCGCCTGAACCGCCGGATGAACGTCGCCTACGGCCGCCAGACCGCCGCCCTCGGCATCAGCAACGCCGAGTGGGAGGTCCTGAAGGCGCTCGTCCTCTCCGGCGCCCCTTACCGGATGGGCCCCGGTGACCTCGCCAAGCGCCTCGGTCTGACCCCCGCCGCCATGACCCACCGCATCGACCGCATGGTCACCGAGGGCCTGGTCACCCGGGAGCGCGACGAGTCCAATCGCGTCCGCGTCATCGTCGAGCTGACCCAGGAGGGCCGGGAGAAGTGGCTGGAGGCCATGCGCCTCGCCACGGTCTTCGAGGAGGACCTCCTCCAGGACCTGTCCCCGGAGGAGCGGACGGCCCTCGGCGAGGTCCTCACCCGCCTCCTGCGCAGGGTGGAGCACGCCCAGCCGGACGCCGACGGCCGGCTCAGCGACCTGGATTAAAAGATCTTGACAGCGTTGCTTGACAGCCCCCTGCCCGATCCGTAAGGTTCTTCGGGTTGCCACGGGGCCGTAACGGTTCTGCGGCAGCACCTCCCGCCGCCGAGAGCGGCACTCAAACCACCAGCACGATCCTCCCGCCGGGGTGTTTTCGACATGCTCGAATTCAATTCCGGTAGGAACTCGACGCTCCGCTTGAGTCCAACGACTCGATTGGGAATCGCCGGGAAGATCCGCTAAGGTTTGAGACGTCGGAACGGCCCAAGGGCCGGGAAGACAACTCCCGCTGACTGGGAATCAGGCCCGAAAGGATCTGATAGAGTCGGAATCGCCGGAAAGGGAAACGCGGAAGCGGGAACCTGGAAAGCGCCGAGGAAATCGGATCGGGAAACGATCTGATAGAGTCGGAGACACCGAAGGGAAGCGCCCGGAGGAAAGCCCGAGAGGGTGAGTACGAAGGAAGCGTCCGTTCCTTGAGAACTCAACAGCGTGCCAAAAGTCAACGCCAGATATGTTGATGCCCCGTCCGTCGGATCTTTCCGATGGTCGAGGTTCCTTTGAAAAATCACAGCGAGGATGCTGTGTGCGGGGGGATTATTCCTCCTCTCGCACCGCTCTCGTGTGTGTCGCCCCGAGTACGGGGAAGCATTCACGGAGAGTTTGATCCTGGCTCAGGACGAACGCTGGCGGCGTGCTTAACACATGCAAGTCGAACGATGAAGCCCCTTCAGGGGTGGATTAGTGGCGAACGGGTGAGTAACACGTGGGCAATCTGCCCTGCACTCTGGGACAAGCCCTGGAAACGGGGTCTAATACCGGATACGAGTTTCACGGGCATCCGTGAGGCTGGAAAGCTCCGGCGGTGC
>NZ_OZ186873.1:0-3050000 GCF_964273145.1 Streptomyces sp. enrichment culture | reverse complement strand
GCCAATCAAACTCCGTGATAGCTGGTTCTCCCCGAAATGCATTTAGGTGCAGCGTCGTGTGTTTCTTGCCGGAGGTAGAGCACTGGATAGGCGATGGGCCCTACCGGGTTACTGACCTTAGCCAAACTCCGAATGCCGGTAAGTGAGAGCGCGGCAGTGAGACTGTGGGGGATAAGCTCCATGGTCGAGAGGGAAACAGCCCAGAGCATCGACTAAGGCCCCTAAGCGTACGCTAAGTGGGAAAGGATGTGGAGTCGCAGAGACAACCAGGAGGTTGGCTTAGAAGCAGCCACCCTTGAAAGAGTGCGTAATAGCTCACTGGTCTAGTGATTCCGCGCCGACAATGTAGCGGGGCTCAAGCGTACCGCCGAAGTCGTGTCATTGCAGCATACGGGCCAACGCCTGCTGTGATGGGTAGGGGAGCGTCGTCTGCCGGGTGAAGCAGCACCGGAAGGTAGTTGTGGACGGTTGACGAGTGAGAATGCAGGCATGAGTAGCGATTCACACGTGAGAAACGTGTGCGCCGATTGACTAAGGGTTCCTGGGTCAAGCTGATCTGCCCAGGGTAAGTCGGGACCTAAGGCGAGGCCGACAGGCGTAGTCGATGGATAACCGGTTGATATTCCGGTACCCGCTGTGAAGCGTCAAACATCGAGCATCGTGATGCTAAGGCCGTGAAGCCGTTCCGGACCCTTCGGGGAAAGGAAAGTGGTGGAGCCGCCGGACCAAGCGGTTAGTAGGTGAGTGATGGGGTGACGCAGGAAGGTAGTCCATCCCGGGCGGTGGTTGTCCCGGGGTAAGGGTGTAGGACGTCAGGTAGGTAAATCCGCCTGGCATACAGTCTGAGACCTGATGCCGAGCCGATTGTGGTGAAGTGGATGATCCTATGCTGTCGAGAAAAGCCTCTAGCGAGTTTCATGGCGGCCCGTACCCTAAACCGACTCAGGTGGTCAGGTAGAGAATACCGAGGCGTTCGGGTGAACTATGGTTAAGGAACTCGGCAAAATGCCCCCGTAACTTCGGGAGAAGGGGGGCCACGTCTGGTGAAGGCACGTGCTGCTGGAGCTGGGTGTGGCCGCAGAGACCAGCGAGAAGCGACTGTTTACTAAAAACACAGGTCCGTGCGAAGCCGTAAGGCGATGTATACGGACTGACGCCTGCCCGGTGCTGGAACGTTAAGGGGACCGGTTAGCTTGGATTCGTCCAGGCGAAGCTGAGAACTTAAGCGCCAGTAAACGGCGGTGGTAACTATAACCATCCTAAGGTAGCGAAATTCCTTGTCGGGTAAGTTCCGACCTGCACGAATGGCGTAACGACTTCTCGACTGTCTCAACCATAGGCCCGGTGAAATTGCACTACGAGTAAAGATGCTCGTTTCGCGCAGCAGGACGGAAAGACCCCGGGACCTTTACTACAGTTTGATATTGGTGTTCGGTTCGGCTTGTGTAGGATAGCTGGGAGACTGTGAAGTTCCAACGCCAGTTGGGGTGGAGTCGTCGTTGAAATACCAGTCTGGTCGTGCTGGATGTCTAACCTGGGTCCGTGATCCGGATCAGGGACAGTGTCTGATGGGTAGTTTAACTGGGGCGGTTGCCTCCTAAAGGGTAACGGAGGCGCCCAAAGGTTCCCTCAGCCTGGTTGGTAATCAGGTGTTGAGTGTAAGTGCACAAGGGAGCTTGACTGTGAGACCGACGGGTCGAGCAGGGACGAAAGTCGGGACTAGTGATCCGGCGGTGGCTTGTGGAAGCGCCGTCGCTCAACGGATAAAAGGTACCCCGGGGATAACAGGCTGATCTTCCCCAAGAGTCCATATCGACGGGATGGTTTGGCACCTCGATGTCGGCTCGTCGCATCCTGGGGCTGGAGTCGGTCCCAAGGGTTGGGCTGTTCGCCCATTAAAGCGGTACGCGAGCTGGGTTTAGAACGTCGTGAGACAGTTCGGTCCCTATCCGCTGTGCGCGTAGGAGTCTTGAGAAGGGCTGTCCCTAGTACGAGAGGACCGGGACGGACGAACCTCTGGTGTGCCAGTTGTTCTGCCAAGGGCATGGCTGGTTGGCTACGTTCGGGAGGGATAACCGCTGAAAGCATCTAAGCGGGAAGCCTGCTTCGAGATGAGGACTCCCACCCACTTGATGGGGTAAGGCTCCCAGTAGACGACTGGGTTGATAGGCCGGATCTGGAAGCACCGTGAGGTGTGGAGGTGACCGGTACTAATAGGCCGAGGGCTTGTCCTCAGTTGCTCGCGTCCACTGTGTTGGTTCTGAAACCACGAACGGCCATTTTGCTGGTTGTTGTTTGTTTCATAGTGTTTCGGTGGTTATAGCGTAGGGGAAACGCCCGGTTACATTCCGAACCCGGAAGCTAAGCTCTACAGCGCCGATGGTACTGCAGGGGGGACCCTGTGGGAGAGTAGGACGCCGCCGAACAATTGTTGAGGAAAACCCCGCATCACATGATGCGGGGTTTTCCTCATTTCTGCCCCGGGTTGCTTTCGGGGCCTCAGGGGAGTTTCAGGAGGGCTTCACCAGTCCGGTGTCGTAGGCCAGGATGACCGCTTGGACGCGGTCCCGGGAACCGGTCTTGGCGAGGACGCGGCCCACGTGGGTCTTCACCGTCGATTCGGCGAGGTGGAGACGCTCGGCTATCTCGGTATTGGTCCAGCCCCGGCCGATGACCGTGAGGATCTCGCGTTCACGGTCCGTGAGGGAGGCCAGGCGGGGATCCGGGTCCGGGGCAAAGGCGGCGCCGGCGGCCCCTGTCGGCAAGTGGTGCACGTAGGCGTCCAGGAGCCGGCGGGTCAGGCTGGGGGCCACCACCGCGTCTCCCGAGGCCACCGCCCGGATGCCGGAGAGGAGTTCCTCCGGCTGGGCGTCCTTCACCAGGAAGCCCGAGGCGCCCGCCCGCAGACCGGCGTAGGCGTACTCGTCCAGGTCGAAGGTGGTCAGGATCAGGATGCGGGTGCGGTCGCCGGTCGCGACGATGCGGCGGGTCGCTCCGATGCCGTCGAGTCCGGGCATGCGGACGTCCATGAGGACCACATCGGGGTGGTGTTCCGCCGCCAGGCGGACGGCCTCACTGCCGTTGGACGCCTCGGCGAGCACGGTCAGGTCGTCCTGGCTCTCCAGGAGCATGCGGAAGCCGAGACGCTGAAGGGCGTGGTCGTCGGCGATCAGGACCGTCGTCACTGCGGGATTTCCTCCGGGAGATGAAGGTGGACGCGCCAGCCCCGGTCGGGGTGCGGACGAGGGCCGGCCTCGAGTGTGCCGCCGTACAGGGCGGTCCGCTCACGCATGCCGGGCAGGCCGCGGCCGCCGGAGGCGGTGGGCGCCGGGCCGCCGCGGCCGGTGTCGGTGACGGTGACGGTGACGGCGCCGTTCCCCCCGTACGCCAGGACGATCTCGGACGTGGCTTCGGGGCCCGCGTGCTTGAGGGTGTTGGTGAGGGCTTCCTGGACGACGCGGTACACGGTGAGCTGGCGGCCCGGGGGGAGGGACGCACGGCCGCGGACGGTCGTGCGGACCGGCAGACCGGCCTTGCGGACACCGCTGACGAGGTGGTCGAGATCCGCGAGGGTGGGTTGCGGGGCCCATTCGGCTTCCTCCCCCTCCTCCTCACGCAACACGTCCAGCAGGCGGCGGAGCTCTCCGAGGGCCTGGCGACTGGTGGTGCCGATGGCGTCGAGGGCCTGCGCGGCGCGTTCGGGGGACTTGGCGGCGGCGTAGCGGCCGCCGTCCGCGAGGCCCGTGATGACGGAGAGGTTGTGGCCGATGATGTCGTGCATCTCGCGGGCGATGCGGGCGCGTTCGGCGGCGGCGGCGAGCCGGGCCTGCTGGTCCCGTTCGATCTCCAGGCGGCGGGCACGGTCCTCCAGGGCCTCCGTGGAGGTGCGGCGGGTGCGGACGGTGATGCCGATGAGGGCCGCCACCGCGATGGACGTCAGCTGGAAGCCGACCTGCTGGTGCCAGGTTTCCTCACCGTAGCGGGCCACTGTCACGAGGACGGGGGCGGTCAGCAGGGGGACCACCCACCCCAGGGTGCGCAGGGGCAGGCGCAGAGTGATGTGGTGGACGAGGACGAGCTGGAGGAACGCGGCCTGGAGGACGGCGCCCGTCCAGGCGTTGACGAAGGCCGCGGGCGCCGTGGCGAGGAGGGCGGCCCGGGGGTGGCCGCGCCGCCAGAGGAGGGGAACGGAGAGGCCGAGGCTCAGGGCGAGGAGGAGCGCGTCCGGCACGCCCTGGTCGTGGGCGAGGGTGCGCCAGCCGCCGCCGTAGTAGTCGATGAGGGCGGCCGTCACCCAGAAACCGGTGAAGTGGACGTCCCACACCAGCGGGTGGCGCCGGTCGAAGGCGCGCAGCCGCCGCGTGACGCGGTGGAGGTAATCGGTGAGGGGCTCGGCCGCCCGTTCTTCCGCCACGGGCTCCATGGTGGCGTCCTCGTCGGTCGTGCGGAACGCGGTGCGCATGCCTCCGATGCTCGCGCGGACGGGCGCCGGGCGGCGTCGGGCCTCGGGTCGGAATATGAGGTGAGGGCGTCGTACCGCAGTACTACGGTGGCCCGCATGAGTGCCTCCGATCCCCGTGACTGGGCGGTCCGCGCGATACGCGCCGACGAATGGGCCGCCGTGAAGGCGATGCGGCTGACGGCGCTGCGGGACCCCCTCGCGCACCTCGCCTTCCTGGACACCTACGAAAGGGCCGTGGTCCGGCCGGAGTCCTACTGGCGGGAGCGGACGGCGGGGGCCGCGGAGGGGGCGGCCGGGGCTCGGCAGGTCGTCGCCGAGGTGCCGGGCGGGGCGTGGGCGGGGACGCTGACGGTGCTGATGGAGGAGGCCGGGGCGACGGACTGGGCGGGGCACCCCGTCGAGCGCCGTCAGGGGCACGTCGTCGGTGTGTACGTGCGACCGCAGTGGCGGGGGACGGGGGTGATCGGGGAGCTGTTCGACGCCGGGGTCGCGTGGGCGTGGGGGCGCGGTGCGGAGCGGGTGCGGCTGCTCGTGCACGAGGACAACGGCCGGGCGCAGGGCTGCTACCGGAAGCTGGGGTTCGTGCCGAGCGGGGTGACCGTGCCGGGGGAGAACGAGCTGGAGTTCGTGCTGGTGCGGGACTGATACGGGGTGCGCTCCGGCCAGGAGCTGCTCCGGCCGCGGGGTGAGCCGGCGGGGCGGTGCCCCGGGGCGGACGGTCCCCGGGGCGTCAGACCGGGAGTTCGGCGTGCGGCCAGCGGGCGCGGGCCTGTTCGCGGGACCGGAGCAGGACCATGGCCGGCAGGCCCTGGTCGTGGCCGGTGGCCAGCAGCTCGGGGAGCTGGGCGAGGGGAGCGACGGCGGCCACGTCGTCCAGGACGAGCGTCAGTGGTGGGTCGAGCCGACCGGAGGATGACCGTGCGGCCATGCGCCGGCCGTGCTCGACCACGTGTGAGACCAGGGCGGTCAGCAGGGGCATCGCGCCCGGGTTCGTCCTGGGGTCCTCGATGGATTCGCCTACCACGTAGAGGGTTCCCCCTTCGTGGACGAAGGAATCCAGGACGGCGGCATCGGTTCGGTGCGGGGTGCAGGACTCGCGGACGTTGACGGTGAAGAGGGCGGACAGGGCGCGGGTCGTCAGCTGCTGGGCCACGTCCCGGCGTTCGGGGTGGGCGGTGAGGGCCGCCTCGAGCTCGCCCGCGGCGCCGGGCGCGGCCTTCGGATGCGTGCGCAGGACGCGTACGGCGTCCTGGACCTGGGTGCCCTGGGACCAGCGGTGGACGTGGCGGACGGTGCGGCCGTCGACGGCGGCGGCGTGGAGGTAGCTGCGCAGGAGGATCTCCGCGGTGTCGCCGATCGCCTGGTCGATGCGGGCGGTGGGACGGACCGGGGTGAGGAGTGCCGCAGCGCGTGCCGTGGCCGTCGGCCGGTCCTCGCAGCCCGCCGTGGGGGACCAGTGGAGGCGGGCCGGGGTGTCGCACAGGTGGGTGGGGTCGTAGAGGAGGACCGGGCCGAGTTTGGCGCGGGCGTCCTTCGTGGCCTGCCACAGGGCGGGGTCGGAGGTGACGACGAGGGCGGGGCCCGCCGCGTCCAGGACGGCCTGCGCGGCGGCGGCCCGGCGGCTCTCCCCCGTGCCCAGGAGGACCTTCTCCCACCGGTCCGGCCGCTCGCCGGCCGAGGGGAAGGGGGTCGGCTCCAGGGCCGTCCTCGGGGTGGGGACCTCGTGGTGCGCCGGGGACGGTTCCGGCGGGACTCCGGCCCCGGCCTCGGGGTGGGCCGGGGCCGGGGGCTGTACCGGAACCGGCTGCGCGGGGGCCGTCTGCGCCGGGGGCGCCTGTGCCGGAGCCGTCTGCGCCGGGGGCGTTCCGGGGGCTGCGGCCGCCTCCTCCGTACGCCGCCGCAGCCGTACCGCGCGCCAGCGGGCCAGCGTCCCCATCACGAACACCGCCAGCACGAGCAGCACCATCAGCTGGCCGATGAGCAGGCCCCAGAACAGGCCGTACCCGGAGAGCTGGGAGGCGGGGGTGCCGGGCCAGGCGCCGGGGATGTCGTGGGGCTGTGCGACGAGGTGGCGCATGGCCAGGGGGGTGCGGGCGAAGGTGACGCCGCTGGGCCAGGAGCCGTGCGCGAACCAGCCGGCCAGGCCCGTCGACGTCCACACCAGCAGGGTCATGCCGAGGAGGAAGGCGAGTATGCCGACGAGCAGCCCGTCGGGGATGCCGCCCTGCTCACCGCGCCGGTCGTCCCGTCTCACGCTGCGCCGCCTCCCCCGCCCCTACGCCACCGTCGATTCGGACGAGTCGCCGACGTGCTGTTCCACGAAGGCCGCCGCCCGCTCCTCCGCCTCCAGCTCGGCGGCGCGCAGGGCGTCGTCGGCGAGGTCGGCGGAGGACTCGGTCATCGCGCGGTCGGTGAAGACCAGGGGGCGCTCGGTCTCGGTGACCAGGTGTTTGACGACCTGGACGTTGCCGTTGACGTCCCACACGGCGATGCCGGGGGTGAGGGTGGGGATGATCTCCACCGCCCACCTCGGCAGGCCCAGCACGCGGCCGGTGGCCCGTGCCTCGTCCGCCTTCTGCGCGTAGATCGTCCTGGTCGACGCCATCTTCAGGATCGCCGCCGCCTCCTTCGCCGCCGCGCCGTCGACGACGTCCGACAGGTGGTGGACGACGGCGACGAACGACAGGCCGAGCCGGCGCCCGAACTTCAGCAGCCGCTGGAACAGCTGCGCGACGAACGGGCTGTTGATGATGTGCCAGGCCTCTTCGACCAGGAAGATGCGCTTCTTGCGGTCGGGGCGGATCCAGGTGTGCTCCAGCCACACGCCGACGATCGCCATGAGGATCGGCATGGCGATGGAGTTGCGGTCGATGTGGGACAGGTCGAACACGATGAGCGGCGCGTCCAGGTCGATGCCGACCGTGGTGGGGCCGTCGAACATGCCGCGCAGGTCGCCGTCGACGAGGCGGTCCAGGACCAGCGCCACGTCCAGGCCCCAGGCCCGCACGTCGTCTATGGCGACGTTCATCGACTCGGCGGACTCCGGCTCGGGGTGCCGCAGCTGCTCGACGATGTCGGAGAGGACGGGCTGGCGTTCGACGATGGTCTCGTTGACGTAGGCGTGGGCGACCTTGAGGGCGAAGCCGGACCGCTCGTCGAGGCCGTGGCCCATCGCGACCTCGATGATGGTGCGCAGCAGGGCGAGCTGGCCCGTGGTCGTGATAGCCGGGTCGAGGGGGTTGAGGCGGATGCCGTGGTCCAGGGCGGCCATCGGGTCCAGCCGGATCGGCGTTATCCCCAGCTCCTGCGCGATGAGGTTCCACTCGCCGACGCCGTCCTCGCCCTGGGCGTCGAGGACGACGACCTGGCGGTCGCGGAAGCGGAGCTGGCGCAGGACGTACGTCTTCTCCAGCGCCGACTTGCCGTTGCCGGATTCGCCGAGGACCAGCCAGTGCGGCGCCGGGAGCTGCTGGCCGTAGAGCTGGAACGGGTCGTAGATGTAGCCCTTCCCGGAGTACACCTCGCGGCCGATGATGACGCCGGAGTCGCCGAGGCCGGGCGCGGCGGTCGGCAGGTAGACCGCCTGCGCCTGGCCCGTGGACGTGCGCACCGGGAGCCGGGTGGTCTCGACCTTGCCGAAGAGGAAGGACGTGAAGGCGTCGGTGATGACGGACAGCGGGTCCCGCATCAGGGCATCAACCCCTACCTTCGGATTCCGGTGGCGAACGGGAGGGTGTTCACGAAGGCGCGGTGGTGCTCGCGGTCGCACCACTCCAGCTTCAGGTACGACTTGCCGGCCGAGGCCCTTATCGTCCGCTTGTCGCGGGCCAGAGCCTCGGGGGAGCGGGAGGAGACGGTGATGTAGCCGACCAGGTTGACGCCGGCCGCGCCGCTGGCGAGGTCCTCGCCGCGCTGGTCGAGCCGGCTGTGGGCGGCGACGTCGCGGGGGTCGACGGTCCGGTTCATCTTGGCGGCGCGGGACGCCTCGGCCTCGTCGTTCGTCTTCTCGGTCAGCATCCGCTCGATGGCCACCTCGGTGGGTTCGAGGTCCATCGTGACGGCGACCGTGCGGATGACGTCCGGGGTGTGGACGAGGAGCGGCGCGAGGAAGTTCACGCCGACCGGGGTCATCGGCCACTCCTTCACCCAGGCGGTGGCGTGGCACCAGGGGGCGCGGGTGGAGGACTCGCGGGTCTTGGCCTGGAGGAAGGTGGGCTCGGTGGCGTCCAGCTCGGCCGGCCAGGCGTTGCGCTTGGTCATCGCCTGGATGTGGTCGATGGGGTGGTCCGGGTCGTACATGGAGTGGATGAGCGAGGCGAGCCGGCCCTGGCCGAGGGGCTGCCGGACGCGGATGTCGGCCTCCTGCAGGCGGGAGCAGATGTCGGTCAGCTCGCGCGCCATCACGACCGCGAGACCGGCGTCGCGGTCGAGCTTGCGGCCGTTCTGCGGGCGGGCGGCGCGGGCCATGGCGTGCGCCTCGGCGGCCAGCTCGCGCGTGTAGTGCATGCAGGCGACGAGGTAGGCGCGGTGCTGCTCGCTGCTGGTGGACACCATCGACAGCAGCTGGTCGTACGACTGCTGGAGCCAGTCCGGTGCCCTCTCGTCGCCGCGGACGGCGACGTCCTTGGCGTGCGCGTCCGGGTCGGCGGGCAGGGTGCGGGCCAGCATCTGGATGCGGGTGACGAAGCCGTCGCCGTTGGCCACGTGCTTGAGCAGGGTGCCGAAGCGGTCGACCAGGGCCTCCTGGTCCTCGGAGTCGCGCAGGCCGACGCCGGGGCCCTCGATCTCGATGGCGGCCGTGACCGTCTTGCGGTCGGCGTGCAGCAGGACGGCGATCTCGTCGGGTCCGAAGGGGGCGGACAGCCACGTGATGCGGCCGATGCCGGGTGGCGGGCCGACCTCGATCTCCCGCCCGTCGAGGCGGGTGCCGGCCTCCATGGCGCCGGAGCGGTAGGTGGCGCCCTGGCGCAGGATCCGCTTGTAGCTGCGGTTGATCTCGAACCACTTGTAGAACGTGCGGTGCTTGTACGGCACGTAGACCGCGGCGAGCGCGAGCAGCGGGAAGCCCATGAGCAGCACGATGCGCAGGGACAGCACGGGGACGAGCAGGCCGCACATCATGCCGAGGAACGCGCCCACGACGATCAGCGCGATCTCGCCGGTCTCGCGGTTGCGGCCGACGATCGCGTTCGGCCGGGCGCGGCCGATCAGATATGTCCGGCGGGGCGTGACCGGATGGGACACGTGGGACTCGGTCGTCAACGCCCTTCACCTCCCGTGCTGTTGGTACTGCTGTTGCGGGTGTTGCTGGCGTGAGGGGTGTTCACCGGGCTGCTCGAACGGGGCGCGGGTGCGGCGGAGGGGACGGGGCCGCCGCCGTTCGCGGTGCGTGCGCTGTGTGCGGCGACCCCGCCGGCGGCGGGGTTGGCGGGGCGGGGCGAGGACGGCTGGGCGCCGCCCTGGCCGTTGTGGTCGGCACGGGAGCTGTGGGTCTTGATGCCCTGGGCGACCAGGGTCGCCGGGGAGCTGATCACCGCGGCGGCCTTGCCCTCGGCACCGCGCATGAGGCGGTTGTTGCGGGAGCCGGCGATCTCGTCGCCGAAGCCCGGGACGAAGCGGTAGATCATCGCAGAGGCGAAGATGGCGAGCAGGATGATGGCGAGGCCGGAGACGACGGCGGAGAACGCGCCCGGCCCGTCGTCGGCGGAGAGCGCGCCGGCCAGGCCCAGGACGATGACGATGACGGGCTTGACCAGGATCACGGCGATCATGATGCCCGCCCAGCGGCGGACGTGGCCCCACAGGTTCTTGTCGACGAGCCCCGCGTAGACGACGGTGCCCAGCAGGGCGCCGACGTAGAGCAGGGCGGCGCGGATGACCAGCTCCAGCCAGAGCACGCCGGCGGCGAGGATGGAGACGAGCGAGACGACGATCAGCATGATCGGGCCGCCGCCGATGTCGTCGCCCTTGTCGAGGGCTTCCGAGAACGTGCCGAAGAAGGCGTCCGTCTGATCACCGGTCGCCTTCGCCAGGACGTCCGTGATCCCGTCGGTCGCCGAGACGACCGTGTAGAGGATCAGCGGAGTGAAGGCGGAGGCCAGGACGGTGAGCCAGAGGAAGCCGATGGCCTCCGACACGGCCGTGGACAGCGGGACGCCGCGGACGGCCCGCTTGGCGACGGCCAGCAGCCAGAGGAGGAGGGTGAGGACCGTCGACGCGGCGAAGACGACGGCGTACTGCTGGAGGAACTTCGGGTTGGTGAAGTCGACGTTGGCGGTCTCCCGCACGGCCTCGCTGAGCTTGTCGACGGTCCAGGAGGCGGCGTCGGCGCACCCCTTGGCGAGGGAGGAGAGGGGGTCGAGGGTGGAGGTGGGGTCGTTGAGGAGGGAATTGCCGTCGGATCCGCCGCCTCCATTTTCGGCGGATCCTTCGTCGCCTTCGCAGTACCTCCTGGCAGGGCCAGCGATGAGGGAGCAGGGGTCGTCGCTCTTCGTAGGCGTCGGGGTGGGTTCTGCGTAGGCGCGCGAGGCTAGGAAGAATGCTGCGGCCTGTACGAAGGCCACCGAGCTGGTGAGCTTGAGGGCGCGGTGCTGGCTACCGGGCATACGTGAACCCTCCGAACTCCTGGACCGCCTTGCTGATGTCCTCAGCCCCGGAAACGGGGTTGTCGCCCGGAACGGGGGTCGGGCCGGTCTTCTGGCTGGTCTCAAGGACCTTCCAGTCGCCACTGCTCCAGTTCAGTTTCATGGTCACGGTGAACCAGCTGCTGGTCACCGGGTTGGTTGAGTTTTCACCGGCCAGCCCGAAGAGCCCGTTGCACCAGACTTCGACGGTGGCCGTGCTGTCACTGAAAGACGTCACTCTCGTGCCAGCAGGCAGTGTGCGGTTGACGAACGTGCTACCCGGCAGGGCATGGCCGTTCCCATCAAGGCCGATCTTCTTCAGAAGGTCCGCTGAGTAGTCGGCATCGAAACCGGCCAGGAGCCGGTCAACTGAGTTGGGGGCAGCGATGGCCTGGACGATTTCGTGTCGTCGGGATTTGTTGAACATCCCGTCGGAACCCAGCGCGACCGCGTAGTTCGCCGCCGCGCTCTCCGCCCCCTGCCGGTCGTGTGCGAACCCCGACGGGATCCCGCCCGCCGCAGCCTTCACCGGCCGCTTCCCCGACGGTGCCGTCGCCGACGTCTCCGGCTTGTCGGCGGTTCCGGCCGCCTCCGGCGCGTCGCCTCCTCCGCGGTTCGCGAAGGCGATCGCGGCGATCAGGAGGACCACCACGCCGACCACCGTGACCAGGCTCCGCGACGACGTGCGGCCGCCGCGGCGTGCGCCGCCGTACGCGTCGCCGCCTCCCTCGGGCAGGCGCGTGCGTGTCTGGCCCGTGCCGCCGTAACCGCCGGAGGCCTGGTGCTCGTCCCCGAGACTCATGCCGTGTACGCCCCCTCGATGTCGTGCGGACACACCTCGTGCCGAATGCCGTAGCAGTACGACGGTAGCCGTACTGGTTCGCGCGCGGGCGCGGTGTGGTGACTCGACATCAGGGAGACGCAACCTCAGCCGGTGGGCACGACGGGCGGGTGGGTGGGAGGGAACCGGGCGTGCCCGGAGGGACCGATGGGCCGCGGGCCCGCCTACACGGCCATGCCGTAGACGATGGTGAAGAGCGTGCCGAGCGAGCCGATGATGAAGACGCCGGTCAGGCCCGCGATGATGAGGCCCTTGCCCTGCTCGGCGCTGAAGGTGTCGCGCAGCGCGGTGGCGCCGATGCGCTGCTTGGCGGCGCCCCAGATGGCGATGCCCAGGCAGAGGAGGATGGCGACCGCCATGACCACCTCGATCATCACCTTGGCCTCGTTGCCCAGGCTGCCGAAGGGCCCCCAGTCCGGAGCGATCCCGCCGATGATGGTGTTGATATCTCCCTTATCGGCCGCAAAGAGCATGTAAGTCACCGCCCCTGTTGGGTAGTTCCGCATCCTCTGCGGTCGTGCAGAGGTCAGGCCTCATTCTCGCTGACAATGTCGCTGTCGTATGTCGACTTGGCGTCATTGTTTGGCGGGTTTCGTGCGAACACCTTGCCGTCGGCCCACATCCGTCACTCAGGTCGGCGCGATCCGGCGGGCAAAGGGGTGCATGGTCACTCTGTGTATCACGGTAAGTTACTGCGGGCAATGAGATCCGAGCGGAACCTGTCGTGTGGTTTCGTCGTTAGGCCCTTCTGCGAATCCGCGAAGTGGTCGGACTCACCCGCCCGTACGCCGCGTGCGGTGCCCCCTCGCTGACGGCCCGTCGGGGCCGCGGTGTCCGGGGCGCCGGCCCCGTGGGCACGGGCGAAGGCGTCGGTGCCACCCTCTTGGCGGATGCCCCGGACACCCCGGACACCCGGATGCCCCGGACGCCGTGACGCCGATTCGGGTCCGCCCGATGCCGAGGAGCCGTGGGGTCCGAGCCGGGCGGTGTGATGATGTCCGGGGCGGCGGTGCTCCCGCGATGTGAGACGTCCGGGACGACATGGCCGGAAAACGTCATTGAACGTCCCCGGCGTGGGGGAGGGTTGGTTCATGCGCAAGATGTGGGTCGCCGCCGGTGCCGCGGTCGCGCTGGGGCTGGGCTTCGTGATGCTGCTCGTCGTGGGCGTCTACGTCGTCGCCGGGAACCTGGCGGGCGGGTTGCGCGGCGGCGCCAAGTCGCTGGCCGAGGGGTCGGTGCCCGCCGCGTACCAGGACCTCGTGCGGAAGTGGGGCAACCTCTGCCCGGCCATCAACCCGGCCCTGCTCGCCGCCCAGCTCTACCAGGAGAGCGGGTTCAACCCGACCGCCCAGAGCCCGGCGGCGGCACAGGGGATCGCGCAGTTCATCCCCGGGACCTGGGCCACGCACGGGGTCGACGGGGACGGGGACGGCGACCGGGACGTGTGGGACCCCGCGGACGCGATCCCGTCGGCCGCGTCGTACGACTGCACGCTCGCGAAGTACGTGAAGGACGTCCCCGGGGACCCGACCGAGAACATGCTGGCCGCCTACAACGCGGGCGCCTACGCAGTGATCAACTACCAGGGCGTGCCGCCGTACGAGGAGACGCGGAACTACGTCAAGACGATCACGACGCTGGAGGAGAGCTTCGCCGCCCCCGCCACCCGCGTCGACCCCTCCGAGCGGGCCGCCGGGGCCATCGCCTACGCGCAGAAGAAGCTCGGCACGCTCTATCTGTGGGGCGGCAACGGGACCGCCGACCAGGGCGGGCGGTTCGACTGCTCGGGGCTGACCAAGGCCGCGTACGAGAGCGTCGGGATCACGCTGCCGCGGGTGGCCAACGACCAGTACAACGCGGGGCCGCACCCCAGGCGGGACGAACTGCTCCCGGGAGACCTGGTGTTCTTCTCGGACGACCTCACCGACTCGCGGGCCATCCGGCACGTGGGTATTTACGTCGGCGGAGGGTACATGATCAACGCGCCCCGGCCGGGGGCCGTCATCCGGTTCGATCCGATCGACACCCCGGACTACTTCGGGGCCACCCGGGTCACCGAGGATGGCGCGAAAGCACTCCCGACCACGGTGTGAACCGAACGTGAAACCCTCCCCTGAGCTGCGATGATGAGTCTCTCTTCGATAACGTCTGCGTGATCATTCGGTGGAGGGTGGAACGTATCAACGGATGCCGTGCGTTCCTGTTGACGTAGCCGAGCGGACGTCAGCCGGCACGTGACACGCGCCCGTGCGCGCGTGCGCGTGTGCAACGGAAGCGGATCTACGCACCACGGGGGTGACGTAAGCGGCGCACACAGGAGTGCGTCGGAGATGAGGAAGACGAAGGGGCCGCAGCACATGGCTGGACTCGCCGAATCCGGGTCGAACCCCGACGTCGAGCTGCTCTACGACATCAACGGCCTGGCCAAGGACGCACCGCACTGGTTCGACCGGGTCATGGAGTACGTCGGCGAGTACGGACTGCTGCTCGCCCTCGTGCTGCTGGTGCTGTGGTGCTGGTGGTCGGTGCGCAGACGCGGCGGCCCCGACGCCGCCCCGTCCGTGGCCGCGCTGGTGTGGGCACCGCTCGCGGCGGGCATCGCGGTACTGGTCAACGTACCGATACGGGGCTTCGTGGAGCGGCCTCGACCCTTCAAGACCCACGAGGGCCTGGACGTCCTCGTGGACGGCAAGAACGACTTCTCGTTCGTCAGCGACCACGCCACGCTCACCATGGCGATGGGCGTCGCCCTGTTCGTCGCCAACCGCAGGTTCGGCCTCGCCGGCATCGCCCTGGCCCTGCTGGAGGGCTTCTGCCGCGTCTACATGGGAGTGCACTACCCGACGGACGTCGTCGGCGGCTTCGCGCTCGGCACGGCGGTCGCCCTGCTGCTGTCGCCGCTCGCCATGATGCTGCTCACGCCGCTGGCCAGGGCGGTCGAACGGTCGCCGCGGACCGGGTGGCTCATCACGGCGCGCGGCCGGGGCCGCGCCGGGCGGGACGCCGTGGTCCCGGGGGCGCGCAGGGAGCCCGCGGGGACGGAGGCGCGGGACCTGGCGGCATAGCGCCGGTCCGGCGGACCCCGCGAACCCCGCGGATCCGCCGGAGCGGTCCTCGGGACGGACCGACGGGCCCCGCGCGGGAGACGCGCGGGGCCCGTGTCAGTTCCCGGTGTGCTCCTCGGCGTCCGCGCGGGCCAGGCTTCTCGCCCTGCGGGCCGGGCCGCGCCAGCCGCAGGAGCAGCGGGCCACACAGAAGGGGCCCTGCTCCACTGTCGTCGTGCGGTGTTCGGGACACCCCTCGGAAGGGGCCCGGCCGTCCTGGTACGCCACGGCGCCACCGTACCGGCGGCAGGTGACGGACCGACACCCGCCCGCGTGACGGGGCCCCCTACTCGTCGTTAACCGGAACGACACGGGCCCGGCACGGACGCGGCGGCAGAGGGGGTCGGCAGGCGATGGAGAGGCGGCAGCGGCGGTACAGGCGGGTGGACCGGGTGGTGGTCGCGGCGGGTGCCGCCCTCTGTGCCGGACTCGGCGCCTGCGGATGCTCCGGCGGCGGGGCCGCCGCCCACGGCACGCCCGGCGGCGACCCGGTCGCGTTGCTGCGGCAGGCCGCCGACCGCCTGGTGGAGGCCGGCAGTTCCCAGGCGCGTACGTCGATGGAGATGGCCAGCGGCGGCACCCGCGTGACCATCCGCGGCGAGGGCGTGTACGACTTCCGGCAGCGCCTCGGCCGGCTGAGGGTGCTGCTGCCCCCGGACCCCGCCGGACACAGCGAGCGCCGCCCGATCACCGAGCTCCTCGCACCCGGCGCCCTCTACATGAAGAACCGGGGCGCCGGCGTGCCCGCCGACAAGTGGGTGCGGGTCGACACCGCCGGCCTCTCCGACGGGAACCTGGTGACCGGCGGCGCCACCGACCCCCTCGCCGCCGCCGAGGTGCTGCGCGGGGCGCGGACGGCGGCGTACGTCGGCCGGACGGAGGTCGCCGGGACCCGGGTCCGGCACTACCGCGGGACCGCCGACCTGGCGGACGCGGCGCGGGACGCCTCGGCCGGCAACCGCGACTGCCTGGCCGCGGCGGCGGAAGGGTTCGCCACGGCCGCGGTCCCGTTCGACGTGTACCTCGACGACGCCGGCCGCATCCGCAAGATCCGGCACCGGTTCAGCTTCGTCAACGGCCCCCGGCGGGACACCGTCGCCGTCGCCTCGACCACCCTGCTCCACGACTTCGGCACCCCCGTCGCCGTACGGCTGCCGGACGGCGAGGACATCTACGCCGGCAGGATCGCCGAGGATCCGGGCGGCGAGAACTAGGCCCGCACTAGCCCGTCCGTGCCATGCACGGTGCGTGGGCCGCTCCCTACCCTAGGAAGTCGGTGACGGCAGGGACGAGGTGATGCGCGTGGCTCCGGTCGGCGGTACGGCGGTTCAGGACCACGTGGCCCTCGCCGAGATAGAGCTGTGCGGAGAGCTGATCATCGCGGCCTCGGCGGCCCGGGAACGGCTCAGCATGGAGAGCATCGACGAGGTGCTGCGGGTCGCCGAGGAACGCGGACGCGACACCGGCCGGTGAGCCGGTGGGAGGGCGGGCGGGCGGCCCGGTGCGGCTTCAGGTGCGCAGCAGCCGGCCGATCGCCTTCGTGGCCTCCTCCACCTTGGCGTCGATCTCGGCACCGCCCTTGAGGGCGGCGTCGGCGACGCAGTGGCGCAGGTGCTCCTCCAGCAGTTGCAGGGCGAAGGACTGCAGGGCCTTGGTGGAGGCGGAGACCTGGGTGAGTATGTCGATGCAGTAGACGTCCTCGTCGACCATCCGCTGCAGCCCGCGAATCTGGCCCTCGATGCGGCGCAGCCGCTTGAGGTGCTCGTCCTTGCGGTCGTGGTACCCGTGCACGCCCCGGTCGTGATCGGTCACGGCGTCCGGCGCCGCGGCCCCGTCCACTTCCTCCACGGCGGCGGAGGGCGCCCCGGCGCCGGCCTCGGTGGTCGTCATCGCGTCCTCCTGGTGGGCAGATAGCCGACATATACCCCCGACGGGTATATGGTAGCGAACTTCGTGGGGTATACGCCTGGTGGCCGGGACCGGGCGCCGCGTGCGGGACGAGGCCCCGGTCCGCCCCCCTGCTCATCACCGTGCCCGATGGGCGACACTGGAGGACGGCCCGTTAGCCGTGGCCGGATGATGCACCTAGCATCAGCCTGACCGAAACCGATGCACCCCGAGGACCCCACGTGCGCTTTCGTCTGACCCCCAGGGAGACGAGCTTCTACGACATGTTCGCCGCATCCGCGGACAACATCGTCACCGGCTCGAAACTCCTGATGGAACTGCTCGGGGCGGACGCTTCCGCCCGAGCCGAGATCGCAGAGCGTATGCGGGCCGCCGAACACGCAGGTGACGACGCGACGCATGCGATCTTCCACCAGCTGAACTCCTCGTTCATCACGCCGTTCGACCGCGAGGACATCTACTCCCTCGCCTCGTCCCTCGACGACATCATGGACTTCATGGAGGAGGCCGTCGACCTGGTCGTCCTCTACAACGTCGAGGAACTGCCCAAGGGCGTCGAGCAGCAGATCGAGGTCCTGGCCCGTGCCGCCGAGCTGACGGCCGAGGCGATGCCGCACCTGCGCACGATGGACAACCTCACCGAGTACTGGATCGAGGTCAACCGGCTGGAGAACCAGGCCGACCAGATCCACCGCAAGCTGCTCGCCCACCTCTTCAACGGCAAGTACGACGCCATCGAGGTCCTCAAGCTCAAGCAGATCGTGGACGTGCTGGAAGAGGCCGCCGACGCGTTCGAGCACGTGGCCAACACGGTGGAGACCATCGCGGTCAAGGAGTCCTGACCCGTCCATGGACACCTTCGCTCTGGTCGTGACCATCGCGGTCGCGTTGTTCTTCACCTACACCAACGGCTTCCACGACTCCGCCAACGCCATCGCCACCTCCGTGTCGACCCGGGCGCTCACGCCGCGGGCGGCGCTCGCGATGGCGGCCGTGATGAACCTCGCCGGCGCGTTCCTCGGATCCGGGGTCGCCAAGACCGTCAGTGAGGGCCTCATCGAGACGCCCGAGGGCTCGACGGGCATGGGGATCCTCTTCGCCGCGCTCGTCGGCGCGATCGTCTGGAACCTGATCACCTGGTACTTCGGCCTGCCCTCGTCCTCCTCCCACGCGCTGTTCGGCGGCATGGTGGGCGCGGCGCTGGCCGGCGGGACGACCGTGTACTGGCACGGAGTCGTGGACAAGATCGTCATTCCCATGTTCGTGTCACCGGTGGTCGGCCTGCTCGTCGGCTACCTGGTCATGACGGCGATCATGTGGATCTTCCGGCGGGCCAATCCGCACAAGGCCAAGCGCGGCTTCCGCATCGCGCAGACGGTGTCGGCGGCCGGCATGGCACTCGGGCACGGTCTGCAGGACGCCCAGAAGACGATGGGCATCGTGGTGATGGCCCTCGTCATCGCCGACGTCGAGGACTACGGCGACCCCATCCCGGTGTGGGTGAAGATCGCCTGTGCGCTGATGCTGTCGCTGGGGACGTACGCCGGTGGCTGGCGCATCATGCGGACGCTGGGCCGGAAGATCATCGAGCTCGATCCGCCGCAGGGGTTCGCGGCCGAGACCACGGGCGCGTCGATCATGTTCACGACGGCGTTCCTCTTCCACGCGCCGATCTCCACGACGCACGTCATCACCTCGGCGATCATGGGCGTCGGGGCGACGAAGCGGGTGAACGCGGTGCGGTGGGGCGTCGCCAAGAACATCATCCTGGGCTGGTTCATCACGATGCCGGCGGCCGCGGCGGTGGCCGCGGTGTCGTTCTGGATCGTCAACCTGGCGTTCCTGTAACCGGCGCCGGTACGGCGAAGGGCCCGCCCCGGGAGCCGGGGGCGGGCCCTTCCTCTTCCTCGCGGTGGCACCGCCATGCAGCACCGCGAGGAGCACGGGGGAGGCGGGATCAGCCGAAGCGGCCGGAGATGTAGTCCTCCGTGGCCTGGACCGACGGGTTGGAGAAGATCCGCTCCGTCTCGTCGATCTCGATCAGCTTGCCGGGCTGCCCGACCGCCGCCAGGTTGAAGAAGGCCGTGCGGTCCGAGACGCGCGCCGCCTGCTGCATGTTGTGCGTCACGATGACGATCGTGAACCGTTCCTTCAGCTCGCCGATCAGGTCCTCGATGGCGAGGGTCGAGATCGGGTCCAGGGCGGAGCAGGGCTCGTCCATCAGCAGCACGTTCGGCTCGACGGCGATCGCCCGGGCGATGCACAGGCGCTGCTGCTGACCGCCGGACAGGCCCGAGCCCGGCTTGTTCAGGCGGTCCTTGACCTCGTTCCAGAGGTTGGCGCCCCGCAGCGACTTCTCGACGATGTCGTCCAGCTCGGACTTGCGGTACTTGCCGTTCAGCCTGAGGCCCGCCGCCACGTTGTCGTACACCGACATCGTCGGGAACGGGTTGGGCCGCTGGAAGACCATGCCGACCTCGCGCCGCACGGCCACCGGGTCGATCCCGGCGCCGTAGAGGTTCTCGGAGTCGAGCATGACCTTGCCCTCGACGCGTCCGCCGGGCGTGACCTCGTGCATCCGGTTGAGCGTGCGCAGGAACGTGGACTTGCCGCAGCCGGACGGGCCGATGAAGGCCGTCACGGAGCGGGGTTCGATGGTCATCGAGATGTCCTCGATGGCCAGGAAGGAGCCGTAGTAGGCGTTGAGGCCGCTGACGTCGATGCGCTTGGCCATGTGAATCACTGCTTCTTTCGTCGGGTCCGAGGCCTTAGCGACCGGTCTTGGGGGCCTTCCAGCGGGCGATGCCGCGGGCCGCCAAGTTGAGGATCATGATGAAGGCGATGAGCGTCAGGGCCGCCGCCCAGGCGCGGTCGTGCGACGCCTCGTAGCCGGCGCCGTACTGCAGGTAGATGTACATCGGCAGGGACGCCTGGGGGTCCGAGAAGGGGTTCGAGTTGATGAAGTTCGTACCCCAGACCAGCAGCAGCACGGGGGCCGTCTCGCCGGTGATGCGGGCGACCGCGAGCATCACACCGGTGGTGATGCCGCCGATGGACGTCGGGAGGACCACCTTCAGGATGGTGCGCCACTTCGGCACGCCCAGCGCCAGGGAGGCCTCGCGCAGCTCGTTCGGGACGAGCTTGAGCATCTCCTCGGTGGAGCGGACGACGACCGGGATCATCAGGATGGACAGGGCGAGCGAGCCGGCGAAGCCGGAGTAGCCCATGTCCAGGATGATGATCCACAGGCTGAGGATGAACAGGCCCGCGACGATCGACGGGATGCCCGTCATGACGTCCACGAAGAAGGTGACGGCCTTGGCGAGCCGGCCGCGTCCGTACTCGACCAGGTAGATCGCGGTCAGTACGCCGAGCGGCACGGAGATCGCGGTGGCGATGCCGACCTGCTGCAGGGTTCCGAGGAGGGCGTGGTAGATGCCGCCGCCCGTCTCGGAGTCGGCGACGACGCCCATGGAGTGGCTGAGGAAGTAGCCGTCGAGGACCTTCACGCCCTGCTTGACGGTCTCCCAGATGAGGGAGGCCAGGGGGATGACGGCCAGGAGGAAGGCGACCCAGACCATGCTGGTCGCGGTCCGGTCCTTGGCCTGCCGGCTGCCCTCGACCTTGGCCGAGACGGCGTAGGAGCCGAGGACGAAGAGGACCGCGGCGATCAGGGCCCACTGGATGGAGCTGTTCAGGCCGGCCGCGGCGCTGATGCCGAGGCCCAGGGCGACGGAGCCCGCGGCGACCGCCCAGGGGAACCACTTGGGCAGGGTCGCGCCGCGCAGGGAGCTGCCGGGGCGCTCGGCCGGGGCGTCGGTGAGGTGTGCGTGGCTCATGCGTTGGCCCCCGAGTACTCCTTGCGGCGGGCGATGATCAGACGGGCCGCGCCGTTGACCAGCAGGGTGATGACGAAGAGCACCAGACCGGAGGCGATCAGCGCGTCCCGGCCCATGGGGGTGGCCTCGTTGAATTTGCCGGCGATGTTCTGGGCGAAGGTGCCGCCGCCCGGGTCGAGCAGGCTGGCCTTGATGTCGAGGATCGGGGAGAGGACCATCGCGACGGCCATGGTCTCGCCGAGCGCGCGGCCCAGGCCGAGCATCGACGCGGAGATCACGCCGGAGCGGCCGAAGGGCAGCACCGACATGCGGATGACCTCCCAGCGCGTGGCGCCGAGGGCCAGGGCGGCCTCCTCGTGCATGCGCGGGGTCTGCCGGAACACCTCGCGGCTGACGTTGGTGATGATCGGCAGGATCATGAGGGCGAGCAGGATGCCGACGGTGAACAGCGAGCGCGGGGCGTCGCCGTGCCACGAGAAGACGCCGGTCCAGCCGAGGTAGTCGTCCAGCCAGCCGTAGAGGCCGTTGAGGTGCGGCACCAGGACGAGGGCGCCCCACAGGCCGTAGACGATGGACGGCACGGCGGCGAGCAGGTCGATCACGTACGCGATCGGGCCGCTGAGGCGGCGCGGGGCGTAGTGCGTGAGGAACAGGGCGATGCCGACGGCGACCGGGACGGCGATGACCATCGCGATGATCGACGACACGACGGTGCCGAAGGCCAGGACGGCGATGCCGAACTGCGGCGGGGTTCCGCTGGGTTCCCACTCGAAGGTGGTGAAGAAGTTGGCCTCGTCCTTGCTGATGGCCAGGGCCGCGCGGTAGGTGAGGAAGGCCGCGATGGCGGCCATGATCACCAGGACGAGGATGCCGGAGCCCCGGGAGAACCCGAGGAAGATCCGGTCGCCGGGCCGGGTGGCGCCGCGCGCGGCACGCTTCTGCTCGGCCTCGGACGGCTGGGGGATTGGGGGAGGGGCGGTCTTCTGCGTCGTTATGTCCATCGGGGTCTCCGGTCTGCGGGGCGGTCCTGTGGCGGGGCCCCTGGCGGCGGTGCACCGGACGGTGCGGCCCGGCCCCGGGCCGGGGCCGGGCCGCACTCGGGTCAGCTGAGGCTGGAGATGGTCTCGCGGACCTTGGTGATGATCTCGTCGGGCATCGGGGCGTACCCGGCCTCGGCGAGCAGCTTCTGGCCGGACTCGGAGGCCATGTAGTTCAGGAAGGACTTGGTGGCGGGGAGGGTGTCCGCCTTGTTGCCCTTGTCGCAGACGATCTCGTACGTCACCAGGACGATCGGGTAGGCGCCCGCGGCGGACGGCGTGTAGTCCAGCTCCAGCGCGAGGTCCTTGCCGGTGCCGACGACCTTGGCGGCGCCGATGGCGGCGGTGGCGTTCTCGACGGTGGCCTTGACCGGCTCGGCGGCCTCGGTCTTGATGTCGACCGTCTTGATGCCTTCCTTGGCGTAGGACAGCTCGAAGTAGGAGATCGCGCCGCTGGTCTGCTTGACCTGCTGGGCGACGCCGGAGGACTGCGGGGCCGACTGGCCGCCCTTGGCCGCCCAGGCCTTGGAGGGCTCGTACTTCCAGTCGTCGGGCGCGGCGGCCTTGAGGTACTTGGTGAAGTTCTCCGTGGTGCCGGAGTCCTCGGAGCGGTGGAACGCCTGGATCCTCAGGTCGGGCAGCTTCGCGTCCGGGTTGAGCTTCTTGATCGCGGCGTCGTTCCAGTTGGTGATCTTGCTGTCGAAGATCTTGGCGAGCGTCGGCGCGTCCAGGACGAGGGTGTCGACGCCGGGGACGTTGTAGCCGACGGCGATCGGGCCGCCGACCATCGGCAGGTCGATGCCCTGGCCGGTCTTGCAGATCTTCTTGGACGCCTCGACCTCGTCGGGCTTCAGCGCGGAGTCCGACCCGGCGAAGGCGGTCTGGCCCTGGGTGAACGCGGTGATGCCCGCGCCGGAGCCGTCGGGACGGTAGTTGATCTGGACGTCCTTGCAGGTGGCGGTGTACTGCCTCACCCAGGCGTCGATCGCGTTCTTCTGGGCGGAGGAACCGGACGCCTGGAGCTGGCCCTTGGCGTCGTCGCACTTGATGTCGCTGTTGGCGGCGGCGGTCGTGTTCCCGCCGCTGCCGCTGCCGCCCGTGTCGTCCGAGCCGCACGCCGAGAGGGCCAGGGCGCCGGTGACGGCGAGTGCGCCGAGGGCGAGGGCCCGCCGGTTCATGCGCTGAAGCTTCACTGTCGGGAGTTCCTTCCGGGAGCCGCCGTCCTGAATCCGGCGGCGTGCGAAGACTGGGGTGATGCGGACACCAGTTCGCGATGCGCCCGCCATCTGCACGGCCGAAATTAGGCAGATCAGGTGAAGGCACCCATGGGCATAAATGAACGAGAGGTGAACCCCTGCGGGCGGTGTGGTGAGGTCACGGAATGCTTACGGTGGGGACACGGCTCCATCCCGAGGGGTTCTGCCTGCTGTCACTCTAAGCATTCGGCCAGGCACGCATACGGCAGAACGGCCCGGGGGGTGACGGCCGACTTTCGTTCGGACGGTCACACTCCCCGGGCCGGAGAGGGCCTGGCGTGCCGTTCACCGCGCCGCGCCCGGTGCGGTCGGCGCCGGGGCGGCCGCAGGCCGTCAGGGGGAGGACGGCCGCGGGCCCACGGGCCCGGGCGGGGCCGGCCGCCGTGCTTCCGGCCAGGGGACGAGACGCCTCCCCGGGCCGCCGGCGGGCGGTGGCCCCGGGACGCGGCCCGCCGCCCCGGAGGCGGCCGGCGCCGCGTCCGCGGGGCGGAGGCTACGGCGTCGTACCGACGGGCTCCTTCTGCCAGCAGCGCTGGAAGGCGTACCGCGCCGCCTCCACCTCGTGCCGCTGGTCGGCGTGGAGCACGCCGAGCGCGTACGCCGTCGCCGGGGCGATGCGCGGCGTGCGGGCCGCCTGCGCCGCCGCGGCGGCGGCCTCCGAGGCGTCGCGGTGCCGGTCCAGGGCCTCGCCGGCGGCCAGCAGCCGGACGTCCACGGGGGCGTCGTCGCCGGCCAGGACCTCACGGGCGTAGCGGTGCAGGCGCAGCAGCAGCCGCACCTGGTGCCAGGGCGCGTCCTGCGGGTGCGGGGACGGGTCCGGGGACAGGCCGTGGACCAGCGCCTGAGCGTTGTACGGGCTCCCGGCGGTGACCAGGGGCAGCGCCGCGACCGCGTCCGTCAGGCGGTCGTGGGCCGCCGCGGCGAGCGGGCGCGGGTCGGCGCCCGCCGCGCCCGGCGCCAGGGGGACCTCGCTGGCCAGGACGGCCACCTTGTCGGCGACCGCGTGGAAGCGGGCGGAACCCAGGGCCTGCAGGGCGGTGGAGTGGGCCCGGGACCGGGCCAGCGTCAGCTGCCGGTCGAGCAGGGCGCCCGCCTTCACCGCGCCCACCGTGAGGTCGCCCCGCTCCGGGAGCGCGGCCCGGGCCGGGTACGCCTGGCCCGCGGCGGCCGTGCCCGACAGCCGGTGCAGGGCCTGGAGCAGGCGGTCCAGGCGGGCCGCGTAGGCGTGCTCCAGGGCCAGGGTGCCCGACAGCCAGGCCAGCTCCGGGCGCATGGCCTCCGCCCAGTCCGGGTCCAGGAGGGACTGGAACGTGTGCAGGGTGCCGCTGATGCGGCGGGCCGAGCGGCGCAGCGCGCGGGCCGCGTCGACGGAGCCCTCCGGTCCGGTGCCCGCGCCGGGTCCGGTCTCCCGGTGCAGACGCAGGGCCCGCAGGAACTGCGTGGCCTGCGCCCGCAGGTAGCCGGCGACGGCCTCCGTGGTGAAGGCGGCTCCCGCGGCGGGGGCGAGGGCCTCCGCGACGGGGGACGCGGTGGGCTCCCGGGCGGCCGGGGCCCGGTCCGGGCGGTGGCCGCGGGGAGCCTGCGGGCGGTCCGGGGCGGGCGGGTGGCCGGGGGCGGCTCCGGTCGTGGGGTTCGTCGGTTCAAGGTGTCGCTTTACCACGCCGGCGCCTCCGGGCGTCTATGAGCATCTCCTGGATGTTGCGCAGGGGCCCTCCGTCCGCGTCGGCCGCGTGCCGGGTCCACTCGCCGTCCGGGCCGAGGTGCCAGGAGGCGGTGGTGTCGGACATACCGGTCTCCAGGAGCCGGTTGAGGGCCGCCCGGTGGGCCGGGTCGGCGACCCGGACGAGTGCCTCTATACGGCGGTCGAGGTTGCGGTGCATCATGTCGGCGCTGCCGATCCACACCTCCGGTTCGCCGCCGTTGCAGAAGGCGAAGACACGTGAGTGTTCGAGGAAGCGGCCGAGGACGGAGCGGACCCGGATGTTCTCCGACAGGCCCGCGACTCCCGGGCGCAGCGCGCAGATCCCGCGCACCCACACGTCGACCGGCACGCCCGCCTGGGACGCGCGGTACAGCGCGTCGATGACGGCCTCGTCGACGATGGAGTTGACCTTGATGCGGACGTAGGCAGGACGCCCGGCGCGGTGGTGCCGGATCTCCTTGTGGATCCGCGAGATCAGGCCGTCGCGCAGCGACTTGGGGGCGACGAGCAGGCGCCGGTAGGTCTCGCGGCGGGAGTAGCCGGAGAGGCGGTTGAACAGGTCGGAGAGGTCCGCGCCGACCTGCGGGTCGGCCGTGAGCAGGCCGATGTCCTCGTAGAGGCGGGCCGTCTTCGGGTGGTAGTTGCCGGTGCCCACGTGGCTGTAGCGGCGGAGGGTCTCGCCCTCCTGGCGGACGACGAGGGACAGCTTGCAGTGCGTCTTGAGGCCGACCAGGCCGTAGACGACGTGGCAGCCGGCCTCCTCCAGCTTGCGGGCCCACTTGATGTTCGCGTGCTCGTCGAAGCGGGCCTTGATCTCGACCAGGACCAGCACCTGCTTGCCGGACTCGGCCGCCTCGATGAGCGCGTCGACTATCGGGGAGTCGCCCGAGGTCCGGTACAGCGTCTGCTTGATCGCCAGCACGTCGGGGTCGGCCGCGGCCTGCTCCAGGAACGCCTGCACGGACGTGGAGAACGAGTCGTACGGGTGGTGGAGGAGGACGTCCCGGCTGCGCAGCGCGGCGAAGATGTCCGGCGGGGACGCCGACTCCACCTCGGCGAGGTCGCGGTGGGTGCCGGCGACGAACTTGGCGTACTTCAGCTCGGGCCGGTCCAGGCGGTGGATGCGGAAGAGGCCGGTGAGGTCCAGGGGGCCGGGCAGGGGGTAGACCTCCGCCTCGCCGACCTTCAGCTCGCGCACCAGGAGGTCGAGCACCTCGCGGTCGATGGACTCCTCGACCTCCAGGCGGACGGGCGGGCCGAAGCGGCGCCGCATCAGTTCCTTCTCCAGGGCCTGGAGGAGGTTCTCGGCGTCGTCCTCCTCGACCTCCAGGTCCTCGTTGCGGGTGAGGCGGAAGGCGTGGTGCTCCAGCACCTCCATGCCCGGGAACAGCTCCTCCAGGTGGGCGGCGATCACGTCCTCGATGGGGACGTAACGGCCCGGGGACGCCTCCAGGAAGCGGGAGAGCAGCGGGGGGACCTTGACGCGGGCGAAGTGGCGGTGGCCCGTGACCGGGTTGCGGACGACGACCGCGAGGTTGAGGGAGAGGCCCGAGATGTAGGGGAAGGGGTGCGCCGGGTCGACGGCGAGGGGGGTGAGCACGGGGAAGATCTGGTGGCGGAAGAGGGTGAACAGGCGGGCCTGCTCCTTCTCCGTCAATTCCGGCCAGCGGACCAGGTGGATGCCCTCCTCGGCGAGGGCCGGGGCGACGTCCTCGTGGAAGCAGGCGGCGTGCCGGGCCATGAGCTCCCGCGAGCGGGCCCAGATCATCTCCAGCACCTCGCGGGGCTGGAGGCCGGAGGCGGAGCGGGTGGCGACACCGGTGGCGATGCGGCGCTTCAGTCCGGCGACGCGGACCATGAAGAACTCGTCCAGGTTGCTGGCGAAGATCGCGAGGAAGTTCGCGCGTTCGAGCAGGGGGGTGCCGGGGTCCTCGGCCAGCTCGAGGACGCGTTCGTTGAACGCGAGCCAGCTGCGTTCGCGGTCGAGGAAGCGGCCCTGGGGGAGCGGGGCGCCGGAGCCCTGGGACTCCGCCGACTCCTCGTACCCGTCCAGGTCCGCGTCGATGTCGGGTTCCAGGTCGGAGACCGTGGCCGCCACGGTGTGCGGGCGGTGCGCGGCGATGGAGCCCACGGAGGGCTGCGTGTGCTGGACCTCTGCCGGTGAGTTGGGCTGGCTCATGAACCCATTCTTCCGCGCCGCCAGGAGGACAGGCGCGTCGGAGGACGCGGGCGGGAGCGCCGCGGCGGCGCGAGCGGTCCCGTTCTCCGCGCCCCCCTCCGGGGGCGGTGAAGGCTCTGGCAGGGCGGGCTTCATTCGGCGAGGGTCGCAAGGCCGTCTGAATCGATGGTTACGAGGACATGACGTGTGGGATAGCGGAGGGCCTCCGGTGGTGGGACGGCGGAGGGTCTGTGGCGGTGGGGCGGGGTTCCTGTGGTGACGGGGTGCGGGTGCCCGCGGTGGTGGGGCGGGGTGCCCGCGGCGGCCCGGGCGGGTCCGGTGGCGGTGCGGGCGGTGTGCGGGCGGGAGCTGGTGCGGCGCCGGGAGCGGGGGCGGGGACGGGGCCGGCGCGGGCGTTCGGCGGGCACGCGGGGGCGGGGCGTCCGCCCGGGACCGTGCCCCGGGCGGACGCCCCGCCCCCGGTCACGTCCGCGTCACGACTCGGTGCGGTACATCAGGTCCGTCTCGTGGGTGGTGAAGCCCAGCCGCTCGTAGACGGACACCGCCGCCTCGTTGTCGGCGTCGACGTACAGCATCGCCGTCGGCAGGCCCCGCTGCGCCAGGTGCCGCAGGCCGATCGTGGTGAGGGCCCTGCCGAGGCCGCCGCCCTGGGCGTCGGGGCGGATGCCGACGACGTACACCTCGCCGAGCCGCTCGGCCGCGTGGACCTTCGTCCAGTGGAAGCCGATCAGGTCGTCGCCGCGGAAGGCCAGGAAGAAGCCGGCCGGGTCGAACCACGGCTCGGCCTTGCGGTCGTCGAGGTCCCGCTGGGTGAGGGAGCCCTGCTCGGGGTGGTGGGCGAACGCGGCGGCGTTCACGGCGAGCCACGCCGCGTCGTCCCGCCCGGGGACGAAGGCGCGCACGGTCACACCCTCGGGCAGCACCGGCTCGGGCAGTTCGAACCCGGTCAGCGGGCGCCGCATCTGGCGCAGTTCGCGGAAGAGGGACAGGCCGAGGACCTGCGCGAGGTGCCGGGCGGCGGAGTGGCCGCCGTGCGCCCACACCCGCAACCGCTTGCCGGAGGCGGCCAGCAGCGCCGCGCCGAGCGCCCGCCCGTGTCCCCGTCCCCGGTGCGCGGGGTGCACGACCAGTTCGGCGGCGGGCGGCTCCACCGGATCGGTGTCCTCCAGCTGGGCGTAGCCGACGAGTTCGCCGCCGACGGTCAGCAGCAGGTGCGCGACGCCCTCGCGTTCCCCGCCGCGCAGTTGCAGGCGCCCCTGCTCGGACACCGCCTGCTGTCCGTCGGCGCGGGCGGCGTCGGCGAGCAGCGCGAGGACGGCCTCGGTCTGCTCCTCGGTGAGCGCGGCGTGGGTGTCGATCGAGCGGGTACGGCTGCCGGTCCGTGCGGTGTCGTCGCTGGTCATGCGTACGAGGGTAAGGGCGGGCCCGGCGAAGTGGCGGTACGCGGCGGCGGAAGGGAGACCAAGGTGTGACCCGGAAGCCCCTGTCGCGCTACGCGCGTTGACCCTAGGCTGCGCCCGGACCTGTCCCGTCCGCCAGGCCACCGAACCGACCGACCCACAGGGGGGCGCATGCCAGCCACATCCCACCCGCGCCGCAGACGCCGTACGTACCGGCTGCTCGCGGCCGCCGCCGCGCTCGCGACCGCCGGCGCGCTGGCGGCGGCACTGCCGACGTCCGCGAACGCCGGCGAGGACCACCGCCACCGGCCCGGCGGGCACCAGCCGGGCCGCTACCAGGACATCCAGCTGCTGTCCTTCAACGACCTGCACGGCAACCTGGAGCCGCCCGCCGGCTCCTCCGGCCGGGTCACCGAACTCCAGCCCGACGGCACGACGAAGACGGTCGACGCGGGCGGCGTGGAGTACCTCGCCACCCACCTGCGCCAGGCCCGCGAGGGCCACCCGTACTCCATCACCGCCGCCGGCGGCGACATGGTCGGCGCCTCCCCGCTGCTGTCCGGCCTCTTCCACGACGAGCCGACCATCGAGGCGCTCAACCGGCTCGACCTGGACGTCACCTCCGTCGGCAACCACGAGTTCGACGAGGGCGCGCGGGAGCTGGCCCGCCTCCGGAACGGCGGCTGCCACCCCACCGACGGCTGCTACGGCGACGAGGAGTTCGAGGGCGCCGACTTCCCCTACCTCGCCGCGAACGTCCTCGACGAGAAGACCGGCAAGCCGATCCTCGAGCCGTACTGGGTGTGGCGGAAGAAGGGCGTCAAGGTCGGCTTCATCGGCGTGACGCTGGAGGCCACCCCGGACGTCGTCTCCGCCGAGGGCGTCAAGGGCCTCGTCTTCCAGGACGAGGTCGAGACGATCGACAAGTACGCCGAGGTGCTCCGCAGGCAGGGCGTGAAGTCGATCGTGGCCCTCGTCCACGAGGGCGGCTTCCCGGCCTCGGGCTCGTACAACTACGACTGCGACTCGCCGGGCGCGGGCGACGGCCTCTCCGGGCCGATCGTGGAGATCGCGAGGAACGTCACCCCGCAGGTGGACGCGCTGGTCACCGGCCACACCCACAACGCGTACGTGTGCACCGTCCCCGACCCGGCGGGCAAGCCGCGCACGGTCACCTCGGCGTCCTCCTACGGCCGCCTCTACACGGACACGACCCTGACCTACGACCGGCGCACCGGTGACATCGCCCGTACGGCGGTGGCGTCGGCCAACCACGTGGTCACCCGGGACGTCCCCAAGGCGCCCGACCTCACCGAGCTGATCGACCGGTGGAACACCCTGGCCGCCCCGATCGGCAACCGCCCCGTCGGCTACATCTCCGGCGACATCGGCAACAGCGGCACCGAGTCCCCGCTCGGCGACCTCATCGCCGACGCGCAGCTCGCCCACGGCAGGGAGCTGGACCCGGAGACCGACCTGGCGCTGATGAACTCCGGCGGCATCCGCGCGCCCCTGGCCTACGCGGCCAAGGGGAGCGAGGGTGACGGCGTGGTGACGTACGCGGAGGCCTTCGCCGTGCAGCCGTTCGCCAACACGGTCAACCTCCAGGACCTCACGGGCGCGCAGCTGATCCAGGTCCTCAAGGAGCAGGTGAGCGGCGCCAACGCGGCGTCCCCGCGGATCCTCCAGGTCTCGTCCGGGCTGACGTACACGCTGGACCTGACCCGGACCGGTGCCGACCGGGTGGTGACGGACTCGATCCGGCTGAACGGGCAGGCCATCGACCCGGCGGCCACCTACCGCGTCGCGTCGAACAGCTTCCTCGCCGGTGGCGGTGACGGCTTCCCGACGCTGGGCCAGGGCACGAACGACCTCGTCGGCGCCGACGACCTGACGGCGCTGGAGCGGTACCTGACGGCCAACTCCTCGGCCGGCGACCCGATCGAGCCGCCGAAGGCGGACCGGATCACGGTCGTGCGGTAACGGCCGGCGATCGCGGCGGCAGCGCCGTGCGCCGGGGCGCACGCCCCCGGCGGAGGCAGTGGGCGGGGTGGTGCGCGGGTCCGGGCGGACCGGGGCGCCACCCCGCCCTCGCGTGCCGCGCGCGCCCGGCCCGCCGCGGACGGACCCCGCGCACGGGCGGACGGCGTACGCCGGCGTGGTGCCGGGGTACGCCGCCCTGGGGCGGGAAGGGCCGGGGGGTTACTCCGGGTCGCGGTTGAACGTGGAGGCCGACCAGAGGTAGCCGAGTGCGGTGAGGGCGAGGCACCAGGCGGGGGCGAGCCAGCCGTCGTGGCCGATCCCGGTGCCGAGGAGGAGGCCGCGCAGGGTCTCGATGGCGGGCGTGAAGGGCTGGTACTCGGCGATCGGCTGGAACCAGCCCGGCATCGCGTCGACCGGGACGAAGGCGCTGGACAGCAGGGGCAGCAGGATCAGCGGCGTGGCGTTGTTGCCGGCGGCCTCGGCGTTGGGGCTGATCAGGCCCATGCCGACGGCGATCCAGGTCAGGGCCAGGGTGAAGAGGACCAGGAGCCCGAAGGCCGCGAGCCATTCCGCGGCGGTGGCGTCGGTGGAGCGGAAGCCGACGGCCACGGCGACGGCGCCGACGAGGACCACGCTGGCGATGGACCGCAGGACGCTGCCGACGACGTGCCCGACGAGGATCGAACCGCGGTGGATGGCCATGGTGCGGAAGCGGGCGACGATGCCCTCGTTCATGTCGTTGGCCATGGAGACGGCGGTGCCGACGACGGTGGAGCCGATGGTCATCAGCAGCAGGCCGGGGACGAGGTAGGCGAGGTAGGCGGAGCGGTCCGCCGTGCCGCCGCCGATGCCCGCGCTCATGGTGTCGCCGAAGACGTAGACGAAGAGCAGCAGCAGCATGATCGGTGTGAGCAGCAGGTTCAGGGTGAGGGACGGGTAGCGCCGGGCGTGCAGGAGGCTGCGGCGCAGCATCGTGGCCGAGTCGCGGACGGCGAGGGACAGGGAGCTCATCGCAGGGTCTCCTCGGGCTCGCCGGACTGGTGGGGGAGGTGGGAGGCGCCGGTCAGGGCGAAGAAGACGTCGTCGAGGTCGGGGATGTGCACGGTCAGCTCGTCGGCCTCGACGCCGACGGTGTCCAGCCAGTCCAGCAGGGAGCGCAGTTCGCGCTGGCTGCCGTCGGAGGGGATGCGCAGGGCCTGGGATTCGTCGTCGCGGGCGGCCTCGCGCAGGGTGTCGGCGGCGGTCCGGTAGGCGGCCGGGTCGGTGAAGCGCAGCCGGACGTGTCCGCCGGGGACGAGGCGCTTGAGCTCACCGGCGGTCCCCTCGGCGGCGATCCTCCCGTGGTGCAGGACGGCGATGCGGTCGGCGAGCTGGTCGGCCTCCTCCAGGTACTGGGTGGTGAGGAAGACGGTGACACCGCCGGTGACGAGTTCGCGGACGACGTTCCACATGGTGTGGCGGGAGCGGGGGTCCAGGCCGGTGGTGGGCTCGTCGAGGAAGATGATCCGCGGGTCGCCGACCAGGGTCATGGCGATGTCCAGGCGGCGTTTCATGCCGCCGGAGTAGGTGGCGGCGGGCTTCCTCGCGGCCTCGGTCAGCTCGAAGCGCTCCAGCAGTTCGGCGGCGACCCGCCGTCCCTCGCGCTTGGGCAGGTGGTGCAGGTCCGCCACGAGGAGCATGTTCTCCTCGCCGGTGAGCAGGCCGTCGACGGCGGAGAACTGCCCGGTGACCCCGATCGCGGCGCGTACCGCGTCCGGTGAGGCGGCGACGTCGTGGCCCGCGACCCGGGCCTGCCCGCCGTCGGCGGCGACGAGGGTGGACAGGATCTTCACGGCGGTGGTCTTGCCGGCGCCGTTCGGGCCGAGCAGGGAGAAGACCGTTCCCTCCGGGACGGCCAGGTCGACACCGTCCAGGACGGTCTTGTCGCCGTAGGACTTGCGCAGCCCGTTCGCCGCGATGGCCAAGTCGGTCATGAGGGGTGCTCCTGGGTCCGTGCGGGTCCGCGGGTTCACAGGCTGCGGGCGGTGATGTCGCCGTGGGTGGTGGTCGCGTGGACGGCCAGGACGGCGCCGGCGCCGTCGGTGTTCGCCAGCGCGTTGTGGACGCGGCCGTGGGCGGTGCCGGCGTCCAGGGAGGCGGAGACGCCGTGGGCGGCGCCGACCGAGACGTCGCCGTACTCGGTGCGCAGGGTGACCGTGCCGCGTACGGCCTCGGTGATGTGGAGGTCGCCCTTCTGGGTGCTGATCCGGGCGGGGCCGCCCAGGCGGCCGACCGAGACGTCGCCGGCGAGGACGGTGAGGTGGGCGCTCGCGGTCTCGTCGAGCCGGACCGTGGCCTGCGCGCCCTCGAAGGCGACGTCGCCGAGTCGTCCGAGGCCCCGGAACTCGGCGGCGTCCGCCTTCCCCTCGACGTGGGAGCCGGCGGGCAGCCGGACGGTCACCTCGACGGTTCCGGACGGGCCGAGGAGCCGGTTTCCGGGCTCGGGGGTGCGGATCCGCAGGACGCCGTCGTCGTAGCCGACCTCGGTCTGCTCGGCCGCCTTCACGTCGCGGCCCTTGGAGGCGTCCGCGGGCAGGACCTCGACGATGGTGTCGGCCCGGTCGGCGGCGATGAACCGGATGCGTCCCGCGGGGACGTCGAAGCGGGCCGAGACCGGGGCGGGGGTGGCGAACTTCTGCATCGTGGGCTCCTTCTCCTGCGGTGCGAGCCCTTGCGGCCCGCTGTTTCCGATACTGGAAACGCTACGTTGCATTTCCAAAGTTCACAACATATTCGTTGCGGAGAAGTGAGATATGAGCAGGTGGGGGCGTATAAATCGTTGCAATCGAATGCGTTGCAATGCAACGATCTCGCCGTGGTTCATTGCAATGAATCGTGAGTGAACGCTATAGTGGGGCCGGCGCGGACCACGGAGGAGGCCGCGATGCCGGGAGGCGGACTCACCCAGCGGGGACGCCAGCGGATCGTGCTGGGACCGGCCGACGGCCTCGCCTACGCGGAGACCGCCAGACGGCTCGACCGCCCGACTCGACCGTCACCCGCGAGGTCATGCGCAGCGGCGGCCCCACCGCCTGCCGCGCCGACCTCGCCCGGCGCCCCGGCCGGCGCCCGCCTGGAGAGCATCTCCCGCTTCCCCGGCTTCGTCTCCGAGAGCACCGCCCGCGCCGCGGAGCAGACCCGCGGCATCCTCCACGCCGAACGCGGGGAACCCGCGGGCGGCATCGCCGAACCGGCCGGATGACGGAGCGGGGCCCGCGGGGCGCGGAACCCGCCCCCGGAAACCCCGCTCCGGCCGTGTCCGGCGAGCCGGCGGTGGCTCATGAAGCCGTCGGTGTCCAGTCCCCCAGCCAGTCCCGGACCTCCTGGTCCGCCGCCTGGGCGTCGGTCAGCTGCGGGCGGTCGGCGCTCGCCGCGCCCGCTCCGGGGCCGGTGTTCCTGTACTCGGCGAAGCGGTCGTCCTTCCAGGAGAAGCCGCTCATGTCGGTCCACGGCGCGGTCCTGATCGCGGCACTGAGCGTGGTGTTGCGGACCGTGGTCTGCGGGTCCAGCGTGGCGTCGCCGCCCGCGTGCCAGGGGCGGCCGAGGTGGAAGGTGCGGTCCGAGACGGAGCCGTTCACCGTGGAGCCGGTGATGAGGATGCCCTTGCGGCCGGCGGCCGTGCTCGGGGCCGTGACGTAGCCGGCGGAGGTGCCGTCCCAGCGCTTCTTCAAGGTGATGACCGAGCGGTCGATGACCGCCGTGGCGCGGCCGAAGACGAAGTCGACGTTGCCGACGACGGAGGAGTCGGTCATGTAGACGCGGCCCAGCCGGTCCTTCGCCGCCGTGTCGAGCAGGAGCGTGTCCTGGTCGCCCTCGACGGCCACCGAGTCCAGGAACACCTTGTCCGACGCCGTGCGCAGGGCGACGGCCTGGTGGCCGGAGATGTGCTGGTTGGCCTTCTCGTCGAAGTCGTTGGCGATGGTCAGGTTGCGGGCCTGGAAGTCGTCGGCCTCGACGGCGACGGTGGCGCTGCCGCCGGTGCCGTAGGTGCCACCGCCCGGCTTGGGGGTGCCGGAGGCGTTGTTGTGGACGATGACGGTGTCCTTGCGGCTCGCACCCGTGCCCCGGATGGTGACGTGCGGCTTGCCGGAGGGGACCTTCACCGTCTCGCGGTACGTGCCCGGTTTCACCGCGATGACGACCCGGCCCGGGTTGTTCACGGGGACGGCGTTCACCGCGGCCTGGACGGTGGAGTACTGGCCGGAGCCGTCCTTGGCGACGGTGAGGGTGGTGGCCGCGGCGGCTGCGGCGTACGGCCCGGGAGCGGGCGCGTACTTCCCCGGCTCCGCGAGCGCGCGGACGGTGACGGCCCACCCGCCCCGTCCGCCGTCCCGCCCGGGGGAGCGCACGGACGCGAAGCCGCCGGCGGTCGCCGTCGCCCGCGCGGGCGCTTCGGCCGCTGCCGCCCGGGGCCGCGCGTCCTCACCGGAGACGGACGCGCCTGCGGCGATCAGGGCCAGGGGGACGCCGACCGCGAGTGCCGCCGTCCTCCCGCGCCCGCGGGGCCGGCGCTTGCCAGGAGCCATCTCATCCATGCGGGTTCCGTTCCGTGCGAGGGGATGGACGGGGGGTAGTCGCCGCGGGCGGCGCCAGGGTTGCCCGCGGCGGCCGACCGGGCCGGGCCGGACCGGCGCCGGGGCGAGGGGCGGGGAGTGCGGCGGGCCCGGTGATCGTGTTCGGCGCCGGCTCCTGGGCGTCGTTCCTGGCGGGCGTCAAGGCCTGAGGACACCCCTCAGGCCGACGGCGGTTCCTCCGGCGGCGGCGTCGGCGCCCCCGGCAGCCGGATCGTGGCGATCGTGCCGCCGCCCCGAGCCGGGTCCAGCCGCACCTCGCCGCCCGCCTGCTGCACCGTACGGGCGACGATCGACAGGCCGAGGCCGGAGCCGGGCAGGGCGCGGGCGGAGGGCGAACGCCAGAACCGGTCGAAGACGCGGGGGAGTTCGTCGGCGGCGATGCCGGGTCCGTGGTCGCGGACGGTGAGGACGCCGTCGGCGAGCCGCACCTCGATCGTGCCGCCCTGGGGACTGAACTTCACCGCGTTGTCCAGGACGTTGACCACCGCGCGCTCCAGCGCGGCCGGTTCCGCGCGGACGTACCACGGCCGCACGTCGGCGGTGAGGGTCAGCTCCGGGCCGCGCAGCCGGGCGCGGCGCAGGGCGGACTCGACGACGTCGTGCCAGGCGACGATCCGGGTCTTGGCGCCGGTGTGCTGGTCCTGCTCGGGGCGGGAGAGTTCCTGGAGGTCGCCGATGAGCGCGGCCAACTCCGTCACCTGCGCCTTCACCGAGGCCAGGAGCGCCTTGCGGTCGGCGTCCGGGATCGGGCGGCCGGTCTCCTCGCTGCGGGTGAGGAGTTCGATGTTGGTGCGCAGGGAGGTGAGCGGGGTGCGCAGTTCGTGGCCGGCGTCGGCGATGAGCTGCTGCTGGAGCTCGCGGGAGCTGGCCAGGGCGGACGTCATCGAGTTGAAGGAGCGGGAGAGCCGGGCGATCTCGTCCTCGCCGCCGTCCTCGACGGGGATGCGGACGGTGAGGTCCTCGGTGCGGGCCACGTGCTCCACGGCGCGGGTCAGTTCGTCCACGGGGCGCAGCCCGGCGCGGGCCACCCACAGGCCGGCGGCGCCCGCGCCGACGACCCCGGCGCCCGCGACGAAGACGAGCACCAGCGCGAGGCTGCGGAGGGAGCCGTTCACCTCGTCCAGGGGGCGGGCGGCGGACACGGCGACGCCGGACAGGCCCGGCACGGTGTAGGTGAAGGAGCGGTACCTGGTGCCGTCGGGCGCGGTGGCGTCGTGCAGGACGTCGGGGGAGGTGCCCTCGGCCACGTCGTGGTCGGCGTCGGTGAGCGTGACCTTGTCCGTGCCGATGATGAGGCAGCTGCGCCCCTGCCGGTCCACCAGCTGCACCGTGGAGCCGAACAGGTTCGGCTCCTGCGCGGTGGCCTCGTGGGCGCACAGGCCGGTGCGCAGATCGACGTAGCGCGTCACCTGCTGGAGGCTCATGCGGTTGGCCCGCAACGCGTCGTCCAGCGAGTTCATCAGGACGTTCTTCACCACGAACCAGCACGCCACGGCCGCCGCGGCGACCGCGAGCGCCACGGCCGCCGCCACCAGCAGGGCCAGTCGCGAGCGCAGGGGCAGGGCACGGTACCGCTTGATCATTCGGTGCCCTGCCGCAGCACGTAGCCGACGCCCCGGACCGTGTGGACCAGGCGCGGCTCGCCGCCCGCCTCGGTCTTGCGGCGCAGGTACATCACGTACACGTCCAGCGAGTTGGACGACGGCTCGAAGTCGAAGCCCCAGACCGCCTTCAGGATCTGCTCCCGGGTGAGGACCTGGCGCGGGTGCGCCAGGAACATCTCCAGCAGCGTGAACTCGGTGCGGGTCAGCTCCACCGGCCGCCCGCCCCGGGACACCTCGCGGGTCGCCAGGTTCATGCGCAGGTCGGCGAAGGCGAGGACGTCCTCCTCCTCGGCGGAGGCCGCCGCCACGGCCGCCGCGTAGGAGCTGCGGCGCAGCAGGGCCCGGATCCGGGCGAACAGCTCGTCCAGCTCGAACGGCTTGACCAGGTAGTCGTCGGCGCCCGCGTCCAGCCCGGTCACCCGGTCGCCGACCGTGTCGCGGGCGGTCAGCATCAGGATCGGGGTGGTGTCGCCGGCGGCGCGGATGCGGCGGGCGGCGGTCAGGCCGTCCATGCGGGGCATCTGGATGTCGAGGACGACCAGGTCGGGCCGGTAGGCCGCCGCCTTCTCCAGGGCGTCGGCGCCGTCGGCGGCGACCTCGGTGTCGTACCCCTCGAAGGCGAGGCTGCGCTGGAGTGCTTCGCGCACCGCCGGCTCGTCGTCGACGATCAGGATGCGCTGGGGGTCGCGGTCGCCGTCTGCGGGACTCATGGGTGTACGGATCCTCGGGTGGGGTCGGGTACGGGGGCGTACGGGCTGTCGACGCCTTCAGCGTCCCACGTCCGCGCCGGTGCCGTGCGGGTGGCCGCCCCTAGCCGTTCGCGCCCGCCCGCAGCTCGGCCAGGTCGGCCTTGACGGTGTTGACCGGGATGGCGAAGCCGAGGCCGACGCTGCCCGCCTCGGCGGACGAGTCGGCCGCCGAGTACATCGCGGAGTTGATGCCGACGATGCGGCCGTTCATGTCGATCAGCGCGCCGCCGGAGTTGCCCGGGTTGAGGGAGGCGTCGGTCTGGATCGCCTTGTACGTCGTCGTGGACGACCCGGTGTCGCCGTTGAACTGCCGGCCGCCGAACTCGAACGGCCAGCCGCCGTCCGGCCGCTGCTGCCCCTCGTCGGTCGGCACGGTCACGTCCCGGTCCAGGGCGGAGACGATGCCGCTGGTGACGGTGCCGGTCAGCCCCTCGGGGGAGCCGATCGCCACGACCTGGTCGCCGACCCGCAGGTCGTCGGAGTCGCCGAGGGTGGCCGTCGGCAGGCCGGAGGCGTTCCTCAGCTTGATCAGCGCCAGGTCCTTGGTGCTGTCGGTGCCGACGACATCCGCGGCGTACTCCTTGCCGTCGCTGGTCGTCACCGTGACCGACGAGGCGCCGGAGACGACGTGGTTGTTGGTGACGATCTCGCCGTCGCTCGTGATGATCACACCGGAGCCGGTGGAGGAGCCCGCGCTCGTGGTGGCGCCGACCTCGACGACACTGGGGCCGACCGCCTGGGCGACCCCGGCGACCGTGCCCTTCTGCGCGACCGGGACGGCGGTGGTGCCGGCGGAGTCCGCGGCGACCGTGCCGCTGCCGGTCAGTTCCTGGATGCCGTACGCGGTGCCGCCGCCGACGGCGGCCGCGACGATCGCCACGGCCGCGAACAGCGCGACCGGACCGCGCCGGACCCGCCTGCGCGCGGACTCCCCGGCGGCGGCACCGCCGACCGGCGTGCCGGCCGGCGGCCGCGCGGGCGGGGGCGGCCACTCGGGGTCCACGGGAGAGGCAACGTACTGCGCATCGCCCCGGTACGGGTTCTCACCCTGGCGGGGGGTCTCGTACTCGCCGCTGCGGCGGAAGCTCTCGGTCATGTCCACGAGCATCACGGCCGACCATGAGAGCTGCCTGAGTGCCGCCTGAGAAGCCCGGCAGAACCTCGTATGCCCGATGTAAAACCGGTGCCGCGCCCGGTCGCGGGCGGCCGGGGACCCGCCTACCGGCAGCCGCAGGAGTGGCGCACCACCAGCCGCGAGGGGAACACCTTCAGCCGCTCCCGCCGGGAGCCCGCCACCCGCAGCCCGTCGTCGAGGACCAGGTCCACGGCGGCCCGCGCCATCGCCGAGCGGTCGGAGGCGACCGTCGTCAGGGGCGGGTCGGCCAGCGCCGCCTCCTTGATGTCGTCGAACCCGGCGACCGCCAGCTCGCCCGGCACGTCGATGCGCAACTCGCGCGCCGCGCGCAGCAGGCCGATCGCCTGGTCGTCGGTGGAGCAGAAGATCGCGGGCGGGCGGTCGGGCCCGGAGAGGATGCCCAGCGCGACCTGGTAGGCGTCGTACCGGTTGTACGGCGCCTCGAAGAGCCGTCCCTCGGTGGGCAGGCCGGCCTCCTGCATCGCGCGCCGCCACCCCTCGACGTGGTCGGAGACGGGGTCGCCGACGGCGGGGGTCTCGGCCGTGCCGCCCATGCAGGCGACGTACGGGTGGCCGTGCTCCAGCAGGTGGCGCACGGCGAGCTGGGCGCCGCCCAGGTCGTCGGTGACGACGGCGACGTCGTCCATGGCCTCGGGGCGTTCGTGCAGCAGCACCACGCGGGCGTCCCAGGCGTCGATCTCGGCGGCGGCCAGGTCGTTCAGGGCGTGGCTGACGAGGATGAGGCCGGAGACCCGCATGCCGAGGAAGGCCCGCAGGTAGTGGACCTCGCGCTCGCCGACGTAGTCGGAGTTGCCGACGAGCACCATCTTCCCGCGCTCGGCGGCGGCCCACTCCACCGCGTGCGCCATCTCCCCGAAGAACGGCTGGCGCGCGTCCGGCACGATCAGGCCTATGAGGTCCGTGCGCCGCGACGCCATGGCCTGGGCGACCCGGTCGGGCCGGTACCCCAACTCCTTGATCGCGGCGAGCACGCGCTCCCGCGTGGCCGGGGCGACCGGCCGGGGTCCGTTGTTGATGACGTAGCTGACGACGGCAGTGGAGGTCCCTGCCAGCCGCGCCACATCGTCCCGAGTCACCTTGGCCACGCGCGGAGTCTACGCGGATGGACCCCTTCTGGGCAGGGCGTATCGACGCGCGTGACGTGCGCTGCGCCCCGCCGTCACGCCTCCGCCCGCACCTCGGCGGCGGCCGGGACGGGCGAGGCGTCCGTCTTGCTCCGCTTTGCCCCCTCCTTGTCCTCGGCCGCGGTCTCCTCCGCGGTCCGGGCGGGCTTCTCCGGCTTCTCGGGGGTGACGAACCGGTAGCCGACGTTGCGGACGGTGCCGATCAGCGACTCGTGCTCGGGGCCGAGCTTGGCGCGCAGCCGCCGTACGTGGACGTCGACCGTGCGGGTGCCGCCGAAGTAGTCGTAGCCCCAGACCTCCTGCAGGAGCTGGGCGCGGGTGAAGACGCGGCCCGGGTGCTGGGCGAGGTACTTCAGCAGCTCGAACTCCTTGAAGGTCAGGTCCAGGACCCGGCCCTTGAGCTTGGCGGAGTACGTCGCCTCGTCCACCGACAGGTCGCCGTTGCGGATCTCCATGGGGGAGTCGTCGGCGACGATCTGCTGGCGGCCCATGGCCAGCCGCAGCCGGGCCTCGACCTCCGCCGGGCCGGCGGTGTCCAGCAGCACGTCGTCGATTCCCCAGTCGGCGGTGACGGCGGCGAGGCCGCCCTCGGTGACGACGAGGAGCAGCGGGCAGCCGGGGCCGGTCGAGCGCAGCAGCTGGCACAGGCTGCGCACCTGCGGAAGGTCCCGGCGGCCGTCGACGAGGATCACGTCGGCGCCGGGGGTGTCGATGAGAGCGGGGCCCTCCGCCGGGGCCACCCGCACGGTGTGCAGCAGCAGGCCGAGGGCGGGAAGCACCTCCGTCGACGGCTGGAGGGCGTTGGTCAGCAGCAGCAGGGAACTCATCGCGCCCCACCTGCCAGGGTCGTCACCTGTTCGTGCACGGTTCGCTCGCCCATAACGTCTTGGTTCCTCCTCGGTCCCTGCGAGGACGTCTGTGGCACTGCTTCGTACTGCGCGGCCCCGCTCCCCCGGGGGCCGTTATGCGTCCGACGGCCCGTACACCTGCGGTTTCCCGCGTCGTATACAACGCTTCCGAAAGCACAAAAGGATCCGGGGGCTACGTTGCCCGGATCCTCTGCGCAGCAGAATAGCCGACATGGGTTCCGGTCGGTCAGGTCATGTGGCGCGTTCCACGCCTCGTCCGCATGGCGAGACGCCCCGCCGGGCGCCGGCGCGGACGTTCCTGCGCACGGCCGACGGCGTGCGGATCGACGCCGCGTACGCGCCGGGCGCGGCGGCGCGCGGCGCGGCGGGAGGGCGCGTGCCGGTGTTCGTGGTGGCGCACGGCTTCACCGGTGACGCGGACCGCCCGCACGTCCGCCGCGTCGCGGCCGCGTTCGCCCGCCACGGCGCCGTCGTCACCTTCTCCTTCCGGGGGCACGGCGCCTCCGGCGGGCGCTCCACGGTCGGCGACCGGGAGGTGTACGACCTGGCGGCGGCGGTCGCCTGGGCGCGCGGCTTCGGGCACGCGCGCGTGGTCACCGTCGGCTTCTCCATGGGCGGCTCGGTGGTCCTGCGGCACGCGGCGCTGCACGGCGGCGGCGACGACCCGGCCCGCGCGGACGCGGTGGTGTCGGTGAGCGCGCCCGCCCGCTGGTACTACCGGGGCACCGCCCCCATGCGCCGGCTGCACTGGCTGGTGACCCGCCCCGAGGGCCGGGTCGTGGGCCGCTACGGCTTCCGCACCCGCATCCACCACCGGGACTGGGACCCGGTGCCGCTGTCGCCGGCGGAGGCGGCCGCCCGGATCGCCCCGGTGCCCCTGCTCGTCGTCCACGGCGACCGGGACCCCTATTTCCCCGTCGACCACCCGCGGATGCTGGCCGAGGCCGCCGGTGACCACGGCGAACTCTGGCTGGAACCCGGCATGGGCCACGCCGAGCGCGCCTGCGGGGAGGAGCTGCTGCGCCGGATCGGGGACTGGGCCGCGGCCCGGGCGGGCTAGCCTGGCCGTGTTCACTGCCGATCGACTAAGGATCCAGATGGCAAAGGTCACGGTGCGCTACTGGGCCGCCGCGAAGGCCGCGGCCGGGGCGGCCGAGGAGTCGTACGAGGCGGCCACGCTCGCCGAGGCGCTCGACGCGGTGCGCGAACGGCACCCCGGCGAACTCCGGCGCGTGCTGGCGCGCTGCTCGTTCCTGGTCGACGGCGACCCTGTGGGCACCCGCGCGCACGAGACGGTACGGCTGGCCGACGGCGGCACGGTCGAGGTGCTCCCGCCGTTCGCAGGAGGGTGACCGACCGATGACGAACCGACCGTACGACCATCCGCACGAGGGGTACGGGGCGCAGGACCCGTACCGGCAGCAGCAGTCCGCCCCGCCGCCGGCCGCCTGGCCGGGCCGGCAGGCGTACGACGACCCGTACGCCGCCGAGCACACGCAGCAGTGGCAGGGGCAGACGTGGGAGACGCAGACGCAGCCGCCGGTCCCCGCGGAGGAGACGGCGTATACGCCGCCGCCGGCTCACCGGGAACCGGCGGGGCCGGCATACGGCGCCCAGGCGTACCACGGCCACCCCCAGCCCCAGGCCGAGCCCTACCGGCAGCAGCCCCAAACGCACCAGCCGTACGAACCGCGGCCCCAAACGCACCAGCCGTACCCGGCGCAGGACCGGCACCACGGCACCCACGCCCCGCCGGTCTCCCCCGCGCCAGCGCCAGCGCCCGCGCCCGCCCCCGCACCTGCACCCGCCACCGACTACGGCCCGGCGACCCTCGGCGGCAACGCGCGCATCACCGACGCGCAGCGGGCCCGGGCCGAGGGCCGGTCGCCGATCATCGAACCGGGGATGCAGCCGGCGGCGCTCACCGCGCTGCTCGGCCTGCTGCTGGCCGGGGCGGCGGCGATCGGCACGTACGCCCTGCTCGTCCCGCTCGTCGTGCTCCAGGCCGTCACCGCGGCGGGCTGGTTCCGGCTGAACGGCATGTGGCCCGCCCGGCAGGGCATCGCGCTCGGCTTCCTGGGCGCGCTCGTCGCGGACGCGGCGCTGCTGGCGGCGGACCGCTCCCCGGCGGCGATCCTCGGCACGCTCGGGGTGTGGGTGCTGCTCGCCCTCGTCCTGCAACTGCGCTCGCACGCCGACCCGGACGAGCGGATGTACGGCCTGATGGCGACCGTCGCCGCGTCGGCGCTGGCCATCGTCGCGGGCGGGTACCTCGCGGCCGACGGGGACGCGGTCGCGGTCGGCGCGGCCGCGGTGGCGGTGGCCGCCGTGGCGCGGGCGCTGCCGCTGCCCACGCCCGTCTCGGTGGTCGTCTCGCTGCTGGCCGCGGCCGGCGCCGGGATCGCGGCCGGCGGGATGACGGGCATCGGGGCGCCGGGGGCGCTGCTCGGGGCGGGCGCGGCGGCGTGCGCGCTGATCGGCCACCGGGCGGCGAGCTACGACTACCCCTCCCGTTTCGTGCACTTCACCGCCGGGGTGGCCCTGCCGCTGGCGGCGGCGGCTCCGGCGGTGTACCTGCTGGGGCGGGCGCTGGGCTGACGGACGGCCGGAAGGCGGCCCGGGGGAGGTCCAGGGGGGCGGCCCGCCGTGGGCGGTGGGCCGCCGCGGACGGGGAACGCGCTGTTCCGCGTGTCACAGGTGATCCACGAATCCCGGGCGGCCGCCCGCGTCGGGGTTACCCTCGCGCTGGGCGGTCACCGAGGGCCGTCCGGGACGGTACCGCCGTCGACGACCGCCTAGGTGGGGGACACACCGCATGCGCGCACTGCGAATACTGCTGATCGTCGTCGTGATCCTGGGCGGGCTGTTCGTGGCCGCGGACCGCCTCGCGGTGAACTTCGCGGAGGACGAGGCGGCCGACCGGCTGCGCAGGACCGAGAACCTCGCCGCCACCCCGGACGTGTCCATCGCGGGCTTCCCGTTCCTCACCCAGCTCGCCGGCGGGAAGCTGGACGACGTGGAGGTCGGCATCGGCACCTACGAGGCGGCCGCCGGCGACGGCGGGACGATCCGCATCGACGACCTGAAGGCGGACATGGAGGGCGTCGCGTTCTCCGGCGACTTCAGCTCCGCCACCGCCGCCGCCGCCACGGGCACGGCGACGATCCCCTATGCCGAGCTGCTGAGGACCGTCGGGCCCGAGCCCGCCCAGGTCGGCCCCGGCGTCACCGCCCGGATCACCGGCCTCTCCGACGGCGGCGACGGGAAGATCGCGGTCGAGGTCGAGGCGACGGTCTTCGGCGTCGAGCTGCCCCGCCCGGTCACCCTGCTCAGCTCGGTCGCGGTCCGGGACGGCCGGGTCGAGGTGGCGGCCGACTCCCTCCCCCGGATCGGCGGCGTCGACCTCGCCGAGTCCCGGCTGCGGGAGGTGACCGACTTCCGGCAGGCGATCGACCGGCTGCCCGGCGGCATCGAGCTCGACGGGGTGCGGGCGACGCGGGACGGCATCGAGATCACGGTGAAGGGTTCGAACGTCCGGCTGGCCGGGTAGGACGGGACACGCGTGCGCGGCGGCGAGGACCGCCGTCCGAGAGGTGAGACGGCCCTGTCCGTACCGCAGATGTGACACCGGACGCCCCTGCCCGGAGGCCCTCGGGCGGCGCCCGCAGGCGTTCGGCATCTCAAAGGACGGGCGATTGCGTCTCAGAATCCGACACACCGGTGACATGTCCACCGGTCCGTCCCTACGATCGCAGTCATGAAGCGACAGGCGGATCTCACGAAGCGGCGGGCAGTGGACCTGTGCCGCGTTGCCGCCATGCTCTGTCGCCCGTTCTGAGCGGAAGCACCGCCTTCCGCGTCCCCCGCCGCCCGCACCAGGGCCTTCGCGCGCCGCCCCGGCACGAGTCCGGGCACGCGCACCCCTCGCACACGCCTGTCCCGCCGCAACTGCCCCGGAGGAGAAAGCATGAGCCGCAGCGACGTCCTGGTCGACGCCGACTGGCTGCAGGACCACCTGGACGACCCGAACATCGCGATCGTCGAGGTGGACGAGGACACGTCCGCGTACGACAAGAACCACATCCGCAACGCCATCAAGATCGACTGGACGCAGGACCTCCAGGACCCGGTCCGCCGCGACTTCATCGACCAGGAGGGCTTCGAGAAGCTCCTGTCGGCCAAGGGCATCGCCAACGACACGCTGGTGATCCTCTACGGCGGCAACAACAACTGGTTCGCCTCCTACGCGTACTGGTACTTCAAGCTCTACGGCCACGAGAACGTCAAGCTCCTCGACGGCGGCCGCAAGAAGTGGGAGCTGGACGCCCGCGAGCTGGTCGAGGAGGTGCCCGAGCGCCCGGCCACCCAGTACAAGGCCAAGCCGCAGAACACCGCGATCCGCGCCTTCCGCGACGACGTCGTCAAGGCGATCGGCAACCAGAACCTGGTCGACGTCCGCTCCCCCGACGAGTTCTCCGGCAAGCTGCTCGCCCCGGCCCACCTGCCGCAGGAGCAGTCCCAGCGCCCGGGCCACGTCCCGACCGCCAAGAACATCCCGTGGTCGAAGAACGCCAACGACGACGGCACGTTCAAGTCGGACGAGGAGCTGAAGAAGCTCTACGAGCAGGAGAACGTCGACCTCTCCAAGGACACCATCGCCTACTGCCGCATCGGCGAGCGCTCGGCCCTGACCTGGTTCGTCCTGCACGAGCTGCTGGGCGTGGAGAACGTCAAGAACTACGACGGCTCCTGGACCGAGTACGGCTCCCTCGTCGGCGTGCCGATCGAGCTCGGCGCCGGCAAGTAAGCATCCCGACCGACCTTTCCCAACCCCTCAGGAGTACGACATGTGCGGAGCGAAGGCCGGCGGCCCGGACGCCTCGACGATCAAGCCGGGTGAGACCACGATCCAGGGTCAGGTGACCCGCGACGGCGAGCCGGTGACGGGCTACGTCCGTCTGCTGGACTCGACCGGCGAGTTCACGGCGGAGGTCCCCACCTCCGCGACGGGCCAGTTCCGCTTCTACGCGGCCGAGGGCACCTGGACCGTCCGCGCCCTGGTGCCGGGCGCCACCGCCGACCGCACGGTCGTCGCCCAGAAGGGCGGCCTGGCGGAGGTCGCCATCGCCGTCTGACGGCACGCGCACGGCGAGGGGGCCGCACCCCGCGGGTTGGACGCCCGGGGTGCGGCCCCCTCGCCGTGCCCGGCGGGCCTACGCTGGACACATGTACGCACAGCGGCGTCGTCGGTACTTCGCGATGATGGGGACGTGCGTCGCACTGTTCGTCCTGGCCTGCGCCGTCGTCCGCCTGTGGTCCGTCCCGGCGGCCGTCGCCCTGTGCCTGGTCGCCATGGTCATCCCGCCGCTGGCCGCCGTGGTCGCCAACCGCCGGGGCCCCGACGACCGCTGGTGGGACGAACCTCCCCCGAGCTCCCGGCCCCGCTCGAGCGGGGAGGACCCCTGCGGCGACCCGCAGTCCGACGAGTGGTGGGACGAACTGGACGGCAGGCGCCGCGGAGGCTGAGGCGGCCGAGGGGGCAGGGGCCGTTCAGTACACGAGCGCCTGCGCGCCGTCCGCCAGCGCCTCCTGGACGAACACCTGCGCGCCCGCGATCCGCACGCCCTCGATCACGTCCTCCTCCGTGATCCCGCGGCGGGCCGCGCACTGCGTGCACAGCGTCAGCCGCCCGCCGGCCAGGATCGAGTCGACGAGGTCGGGCAGCGGGGCCGCGTGCGGCAGCTCGAACTCGGCGGCCCGGCCCGGCAGGGCGAACCAGGACGACTCACCGGTCAGCCACAGGGAGACGTCCACCCCGCTGGCCACGGCGACCGCCGCCACCGTGAAGGCCTGCGAGCAGCGCTCGGGGGCATCGGCCCCCGCGGTCACCTTGATCACGAGCTTCTTCGCCATGACCGCATCGTACGGCCGCCGGGCGGGCGGACCCGGTTGCGGCGGCGGGGCGCACCTCGCGGGGAGGGGCGGGCCCCGGCCGCGTAAGCTGGGCCCCGGCCCTGTGCACGTAGCGCACGCACCGCACTCCGCTCAAGCGAGGAGCACCCCGTGGAGATCTTCTTCGAAATCCTGCTGGTCCTGGTCTGCGTCGGCGTCCTCGCCTTCGCCGGACTGACCGTGAAGAAGCTGTTCCAGGGCCAGCGCTGACGCCCCCACTTCCGTACGAGACATCTGAGCTGCTCATGATCGAGATCCCGTCCGACCTCCACAAGGACCTCGTCCCGCTCGCCTTCCTGCTCGGCAACTGGGCGGGTGCGGGCGTGCACGACTTCCCCGGTTCCGAGAAGTGCAACTTCGGGCAGGAGGTCACCTTCACCCACGACGGCCGGGACTTCCTCGAGTACCACTCCCGCACCTGGGTGCTGGACAAGGACGGCAACAAGGTCCGTCCCCTGGAGTCCGAGCACGGCTACTGGCGCATCGACGCCGACCGCAAGGTCGAGGTGACGATGACCCGGGACGACGGCGTCATCGAGATCTGGTACGGCGAGATGGCCGACAAGAAGCCGCAGATCGACCTGGTGACCGACGCCGTGGCCCGCACGCCCGCCTCCCCCGCCTACAGCGGCGGCAAGCGCCTGTACGGCTACGTCAAGGGCGACCTGATGTGGGTCGGCGAGAAGCAGACCCCCGAGGTCCCGCTGCGCCCCTACATGTCGGCGCAGCTGAAGAAGGTCGTCACCCCCGAGGAGGTCGAGCGCTGGGCCAAGGCCCTCCCGGACGACCTGCCCGACGACGGGATCGCCTTCTTCAAGTAGCCCTAGACTCGTGGTGTGGTGAGCACCGACTGGAAGAGCGACCTCAGGCAGCGCGGCTACCGGCTGACGCCGCAGCGGCAACTCGTGCTCGAAGCCGTGGACACCCTGGAGCACGCGACCCCCGACGACATCCTCAGCGAAGTGAGGAAGACGGCGTCGGGGGTCAACATTTCCACGGTGTACCGGACGCTGGAGCTGCTGGAGGAGCTGGGGCTGGTCAGCCACGCGCACCTCGGGCACGGGGCGCCGACGTACCACCTCGCCGACCGGCACCGCCATCTCCACCTGGTCTGCCGGGACTGCTCCGACGTCATCGAGGCGGACCTGAGCGTCGCCGCCGACTTCACCGCCAAGCTGCGGGAGGAGTTCGGCTTCGACACGGACATGAAGCACTTCGCGATCTTCGGGCGGTGCCGGAAGTGCGCCGACGGGTCCGGCAAGGGCTCACCCGGCGAGTCGTAGGCTAGGCATATGAAAAGCCCCCTGCTGTCCCTGCCCGGCGCCGTGCCCGCAGAGGGTGTGGACGAAGGCGTCGCCGCCCACTACGGCGATCTGTTCCGTGAGCAGCGTGCCCTCGCCGACGGCACCGGTTTCGTCGACCTCTCCCACCGGGGCGTCGTCACCGTCTCCGGCGAGGACCGGCTCGGCTGGCTGCACCTGCTGCTCACCCAGCACGTCAGCGAGCTCCCCGCCGGCCAGGCCACGGAGGCGCTGATCCTCTCCGCCCACGGTCACATCGAGCACGCCCTGTACCTCGTGGACGACGGCGCGACGGTCTGGGCGCACGTCGAGCCGGGCACCCAGGAGGCGTTGGTCGCGTACCTGGAGTCGATGAAGTTCTTCTACCGGGTGGAGGTCGCCGACCGCACCGCCGACATCGCGGTCGTCCACCTGCCGGCCGGTTCCATCACCGAGGCGCCCGAGGGCACCGTGGTGCGGGAGACCCCGTACGGGCGCGACCTGTTCCTGCCGCGCGCGGACCTGGAGGCGTACGCCGCCCAGGCCGGGCCGCCGGCCGGGATCCTCGCGTACGAGGCGCTGCGCGTGGAGCAGCACCGCCCGCGCCTGGGCTTCGAGACCGACCACCGCACCATCCCGCACGAGCTGGGCTGGATCGGATCCGCCGTCCACCTCCAGAAGGGCTGCTACCGGGGCCAGGAGACGGTCGCCCGGGTGCAGAACCTGGGCAAGCCGCCGCGCCGGCTGGTCTTCCTGCACCTGGACGGCAGCGAGGTGCACCTGCCGGTGCCCGGGACGGAGATCCGGCTCGCCGACGACGGCGCGGACGGCCGGAAGGTCGGGTTCGTCACCACCTCCGTACGCCACCACGAGCTGGGCCCGGTCGCCCTCGCCCTGGTGAAGCGGAACGTGCCGGTGGAGGCGCGGCTGGTGGCCGGGGACACGGCCGCCGCCCAGGAGACCGTCGTCGAGCCCTGAGGCCCCTCGCGGGTCCCCTCGGGCCTCAGATCTCCAGCAGGACGGTGAAGGGGCCGTCGTTCGTCAGCCCCACCCGCATCCGCGCGCCGAACCTGCCCGTCACCACCGTCGCGCCCAGCGCGCGCAGCCGGGCGACGACCTCGTCGACGAGCGGTTCGGCGACCTCGCCGGGGGCGGCGGCGTTCCAGGTGGGGCGCCGGCCCTTGCGGGCGTCGCCGTACAGGGTGAACTGACTGACCACCAAAAGCGGGGCACCCGTGTCGCTGCACGACTTCTCGTCGTTCAACATGCGCAGCGACCACAGTTTGCGGGCCAGCCGGTCCGCCTTCTCCTTCGTGTCGTCGTGGGTGACGCCGACCAGGACGCACAGCCCCTCGCCCTCGATCGCGCCCACCGTCTCGCCGTCCACGACGACGCTCGCACCGTCCACCCTCTGCACCACCGCACGCATGGAGCCCATGATGCCGGTGGGGACGGAGTGATCCGGCAGGGGGGCACAGGGGGGCTGGTTTTGCCTCTGTAACCCCCCATCTGGGGCTGATCGGGCGCACTCGTTCACATAGGCGCCACTTGGGGTGGCACGATGCTGTCCACACGCCGGTCGAGGGGACGGTAGAGGCACATGAGCACATCGAGCACCGGGCAGCACCCGGGGGCTTTCTCGGCCACCCACGCGGTCGGCCGGGAGACGCCCCGGCCGCCCGTCCAGCGCACGGACAGCCCGGAGCTGCCCGCGCATCCGTCCAAGCCCGGCCTGGCCGAGCTGAGCCTGCCCGAGCTGCGCGCGCTGCGCCGGGACGCCCAGCGCGAGGAGGCCGACCTGAGCTACGTGCGGCGGCTGCTGCAGGGGAGGATCGACATCCTGCGGGCCGAGCTGGCGCGGCGCGGCCCGGCGTCCGCGCGGGACCGGGACGAGACGTCCGTGGTGGAACGGCTCCCGGAGATCCTGACGGACGCCCCGGCCCGGCACCGCTCCTCGGCCCGGCACGTGACGCTGGGCACCCCGCACAGCGAGGAGTGCCGGCTGCTGGCCGAGGAGATGCTGGCGGAGGTGTCCCTGTCGGACCTCGGCGCGCGCACCGACCAGGAACTGGACAGCGCGATGGGACGGCTCGTCCGGTACGAGCAGCAGGTCTCCCGGCGGCGGCAGCGGCTGCAGCGCACGGCCGACGGGTGCGGCGCGGAGATCGCCCGCCGCTACCGGGACGGGGAGGCGCAGGTGGAGGACCTGCTCGTCTGAGACGCGGGACCCGGGCGGCGCGTCCCCGTGGCGGGCGCGCGGCCACGGGATGGGCGAGGGGCGGGCGCGGGAGGAGCGGGCGGGCGCCGCACGGAAGGCCGACGCCCTGCTGCGCGCGTCCGTGCGGCCCCGGTGCCCGGACGTGTTCTGAGGTTCCCCCTCCGCCGGTGACGGGTGTGCGCGTCCGCGGCGTGCTCCCGGGCCGCGGTGGTCGCCGTGGTGCGGTGGCCGTCGCCGGGCGGCGCGCGGGGCGGGGCGCTGCGTAGGCTCACCGCCATGAGCGAGATCGGTCTGCGGGAGCGCAAGAGGCAGCGGATGTACCAGGTGCTGTCGGACATCGCCGTCCGGCTCTTCCTGGAGAAGGGGTTCGACGCGGTGTCCGTCGCCGAGGTGGCCGCCGCGGCGGAGGTGTCCAAGCCGACGCTCTTCCGGTACTTCCCGGCCAAGGAGGACCTCGTCCTGCACCGGATCGCCGATCACGTGGGGGAGGCGGCACGGGTGGTGGGACAGGGGCCGACGCCCGTGGAGGCGCTGCGGCGGCACTTCCTCGACGGGCTCCGGCGGCACGATCCGATCACCGGGCTGAACGACGACCCGGAGGTGCTGGCCTACCACGCGCTGCTGTACGGGACGCCCGCGCTGGTCGCCCGGCTGCACACGTTCCTGGAGCGCTCCGAGGCCGCGCTCGCGACGGCGCTGGGCGGCGATCTGGACGCGCGGCTGGCCGCGGGGCAGATCATCGCCGTGCAGCGGATCCTCGCCCAGGAGAACTGGCGGCGGATCGCGGCCGGGGAGCGTGCGGCGGACATACGGGAGGACGCGGTGGCCGCGGCGGAGCGGGCGTTCGAGCTGCTGGCGGCGGGACTGCCGCACCTCGCCCGATCGTGACTGAGTAAAGAATCTAACTCGGTTACGTTATTCCGGTACGCTCGGGGGAATGACGTCACCCGACCCCGCCCTCCACCACGCCCTCGCCCGGGAACGCGCCCACCACGACCGCTGCCGCGCCGCCCTCGCCGCCATGGCCGAGGGGGCCCGCGACCAGGTCGTCACCGGCGAGGACGTCTCCGCCTCCGGCGCCGACGCCGAAGTACTCGGCTACCACCTGCGCAGCCACGCCAAGGCGCTGCGCGAACTGCCCGAGGGGCCCTTGTTCTTCGGGCGGCTCGACTTCGCGGACGCGCGGGCGGGCGGCGCGGGGGAGCACACCGGGCAGCGCTACCACATCGGGCGGCTGCGGATCACCGAGCACCCGGCCGAACCGCCCCTGGTCGTCGACTGGCGGGCCCCCGTCTCCCGCGCCTTCTACCAGGCCACCGCCCGCGACCCGCAGGGCGTCGCCGTCCGCCGCCGCTTCGGCTGGGCCCCCGGCAGCCGGGGCGACAGCACCGACCTGACCGGCCTGGAGGACGAGCACCTCGGCCGCGGCGAGTCCGGGGCCGGCGACATCGTCGCCCGGGAGATCGAACGGCCGCGCGTGGGGCCCATGCGGGACATCGCCGCCACCATCCAGCCCGAACAGGACGACCTCATCCGCGGCGACCTGGCCGCCTCCGTCTGCGTGCAGGGCGCCCCCGGCACCGGCAAGACCGCCGTCGGCCTGCACCGGGCCGCCTACCTGCTCTACACCCACCCGCAGCGCGTCAAGCGCGGCGGCCTGCTGATCCTCGGCCCGAACCGCACCTTCCTCTCCTACATCTCCGCCGTGCTCCCCGCCCTCGGCGAGACCGGCGTGCGGCAGTCCACCCTCCACGAGGAGATCGCCCGGCACCCCGTCACCGGAACCGACGACGAGCGGGCCGCCGCCGTCAAGCACGACGCGCGGATGGCCGAGGTGCTGCGGCGGGCGCTGTACGCGCGCGTGCGGGCCGACGCCGCCGGCGCCCTCGTCGTACCGGACGGCTCCGCCCGCCGGCGGGTGCCCGACGACGAGCTCGCGCGGATCGTCGCCGGGGTGCGGGCGGAGGAACCGCCGTACGACATCGGGCGGGAGCGGGTGCGCGGCCGGATCGTGCGGTACCTACGGGACCAGGCCGAGCGGCGCGGCGGGCCGCGCACCACCGCCTGGGCGCGCCGGATCGAACGGGCCCGGCCGCTCACCGCCTGCCTCGACGCCGTGTGGCCCCGGGTGCGGCCGGAGGAGGTCGTCACCGGACTGCTCGGCGACCCCGACGCGCTGGCGCGGGCCGCCGACGGGCTGCTGGACGCCGACGAGCAGAAGGCCGTGCTGTGGGCGAGGCCGCCGCGGTCGTGGAAGTCGGCCCGCTGGTCCGCCGCCGACCTGGTCCTCCTCGACGAGGCGGCCGGACTCCTCGGCCACCCCGAGGGGTACGGCCACATCGTCGTCGACGAGGCGCAGGACCTGTCGCCGATGGAGTGCCGGGCCATCGCCCGGCGGGCGTCCTACGGCTCCCTCACCGTCCTCGGCGACCTGGCCCAGGGCACCACCCCGTGGGCGGCCCGCTCCTGGGAGGCGGTCCTGGGCCACCTGGGCGTGCCGGAGGCGGCCGTGGTGCCGCTGACCACCGGCTTCCGGGTGCCGCGGGCGGTCGTCGAACTGACCAACCGGCTGCTGGACCGGCTGGACGTCGACGTCCCGCCCGCCCGCTCCCTGCGCGGCGACGGTGAGCTTTCCTTCCGCGAGGTCACGCCCGGCGGCGTGCCGGACGCGGTCGCCGCCGCCGTACGGGACGCGCTCGCCCGGGAGGGCTCCGTCGGGGTCGTCGCCGCCGACGCGGAGGTGCCCCGGGTGCGGGCGGCGCTGGACGCGGCGGGCATCGCGGCGGCGGGACCGGAGGAACCGGGCGCCCGGGTGGCGGTGGTCCCGGCGGGCCTCGTCAAGGGCCTGGAGTACGACCACGTCGTGGCCGTCGAACCGGCGGCGATCGCCGAGGCGGAGGAGCGGGGGCTGCACCGGCTGTACGTGGTGCTGACCCGGGCGGTGTCCCGGCTGGAGGTGGTGCACGGGCGGCCGCTGCCGTTCTGAACGGCCCGGCCGCCCGTGCGGGGTCAGGACCGGCCCAGCACCTCCACGACCCGGCTGAAGCCGTCCCCGCCGTGCCCGCGCGCGATGACCCGCCGGGCCTGGCCCTCGATCACCCGCATCACGCTCGCGTCGATGCCGTGGGCCTCGGAGGCGTGGACGACGTGCGCCATCGTCGACGCCGCCGACGTGATCGGGTTCAGCTCGCCGGAGTAGGTCCCGGCGTCGACGTCACCGGCGAACTCCGTGAACAACGGCGGCAGGATGGCGGCGATGCCCCCGGCGAAGGGGGCCAGCTCCCGTGCGGTGACGCCCTCCGCCCGGGCCACGGCGAGGGCGTGCGTGTAACCCGCCATCGAGGTCCAGAAGATGTCCAGCAGCGCGACGTCGTACGCCGCGGCCCGGCCGATGTCCTCGCCGAGGTGGGTACGGGAGCCGCCGAGCGCCGCCAGCACCGGCTCGTGCTCCCGGTACAGCTCCTGCGGGCCGCTGAACAGGAACACCGCGTCGGGCGTGCCGATGGTCGGCGTCGGCGTCATGATCGCGCCGTCCAGGTAGCGGACGCCGTGCTCCGCCGCCCAGGCCGCGGTGGACCGGGACCGCTCGGGCGTGTCGGCGCTCAGGTTCACCACCGTACGGCCTTTCAGGGCGGCGGTGACGGCGTCCTGGCGCAGGACGGCGTCGGAGGCGTCGTAGTTCACGACGCAGACGACGGTCAGGTCGCCGGCGGCCACCGCCTCCGCGGCGGAGGCGGCCGGGACGGCTCCCCGGGCGATCAGCTCGGTGTCCCGGCCGGGGGTGCGGTTCCAGACGACGGTGCGCAGGCCGGCGTCCAGGAACGCACCCGCCAGCGCCCGGCCCATCGGACCGAGCCCGAGGACGGTGACGGTGCCGGTGGAGGCCGACTGGATGTCGTGCACGGACATGGATGAACTCCCATAATGAGCAAAGGACTTGATGATCAGCGAAGAATGGGGCGGGGCATGGTGCACCGACGTCACGACCCGGAGGTCTGCGGCGTGACCGCCGCGATCGCCGTGATCGAGGGCAAGTGGAAGACCTCGCTGCTGTGGCTGCTGGAATCCGGCCCGCGCCGCCCGGCCGAACTGCGCCGGAGCCTGCCCGGCCTCACCGAGAAGGTGCTGACTCAGGCGCTGCGCGAGATGGAGGCGGACGGACTGGTACACCGCGAGGTGTACGACGTGCTGCCGCCGAAGACGGAATACTCCCTGACGCCCTTCGGCCGCGACCTCGCCGACGCGCTCGGCCCCCTTGCGGACTGGGGACATCGCCGCCTGGAGCGACTGACCGGGACGCGCTCGGCGTCCTGACGCATCGGCACCTCCGTCCCGTCTCCTCCGGTCCCGGCGGCCCCGTGCCGCTCGCCCTCACCAGGTTCGGCGGACGGCCGCCCGCTGCCAAGTACGCACAAAAAAGTGGGTGTCGGGGTGGGGGAGCGGGCCGGAGGGGACGGGCCGAAGGGAGAACGGGGGCGGAGGCCGTCAGGCGGCCCCGAGGGCGAAGGGGCCGCCCGGGGCGAAGGCCAGTTCGGCGAAGCGTTCGCCGATGCGGCGGTGGGCGGCGGCGTCCGGGTGGAGCTCGTCGGGCAGCGGCAGCTCGGCGTAGTCGGCCTCCCCGTACAGGGCGAGGCCGTCCAGGTAGTGCAGGTTCGGGTCGTCGGCCGAGCGCTGCCGCACGATGCGGGACAGCTCGTCGCGGATGACGGTGAGCGTCAGCTTCCCGGCGGCGCGTTCGGCGGGGTCGCCGGTGGCCCGGAACCGCAGCTTCCCCTCGCTGAGCGCGTCGAGGTCGAAGGCGCCGGGGCCGGGGGTGTCCTCGTGGAGGGGGCAGTACAGGGGCGAGACGACCAGCAGGGGCGCGGTGGGGTGGCCCTCGCGGAGGGTGTCGAGGAAGCCGTGGACGGCCGGGGTGAAGGCGCGCAGCCGCATCAGGTCGGTGTTGACCAGGTTGATGCCGATCTTGACGCTGATCAGGTCGGCGGGGGTGTCCCGCATGGCGCGGGCGGTGAACGGGTCGAGCAGGGCGCTGCCGCCCAGGCCCAGGTTGATCAGTTCCGCGCCGCCGCGGGAGGCGGCCAGCGCGGGCCAGGTGGTCGTGGGGCTCGCCGCGTCGGAGCCGTGGCTGATGGAGCTGCCGTGGTGCAGCCAGACCGGGCGGCCCCGGTCCGGCACCGGTTCGACGGGGGCGTTCGCGCGCAGGGCGACGAGCTCGGTGGTCTCGTTGTGCGGCAGCCAGATCTCGACGTCCTTGACGCGGTCGGGCAGGCCGGTGAAGCGGAGGGTGGCGGGCCGGCCGGTCCGGTGCTCGGCGGCCCCGGTGGCCAGGTCGATGGTGAGGGTGTGGCCCCCGGCGGCGCGGGCCCGCCCGTGCGGGCGGCCGTCGACGAGCAGGTCGTACACGCCGTCCGGGCGGGGCGGGGCGCCGGTGTAGACCCGCTTGGTGGGGAGGGTGTCCAGCTCCACGGCGGTGGCCCGGGTGCGGAAGACCAGGCGTACGCCGGAGGGCTGGGACTCGGCCAGGGCCAGCTGCGGGTCGGCGCACTGCGCGCGGGCGCGGGCGGGCAGCCGGTGGGGCAGCAGGCCGTGCTCGGTCCGCTCCAGTTCGAGGGCGCCGCGCAGGAGGCCGGCGGCGAGGTCGGTGGTGAGGGGGGTGGTGATCCAGTCGTGTGAGGTGTCCATGGCTCCGGCCTGGGGTTCGGATGTCCTGTCCCGGATGGGTCCGGGCGGTTATCAGGATGTCGAGCTGCGGTGTCCGGAGACAGGGGCCGGGCTGGAGCGCCTCGTCCCGGGGGAGGTCCTGGGCCCTTGCCCTGCGGCACGGGCCGCGAAGCTGTGCTCCCCGTCCCGCAACCGGACACGTGGAGTGACCCGGGCCACTCCCTCGGCCCGGGTGAGCCGGGGAGCGGCGCGTCGGCGGCCTCGCGGGGGGACGCGATCGCGTTCGCATCGCCCGTCGTGGCCCGGCGCCCGGCGGTCATCACCCAGGGTGAATATTCGTGTGCGCATGGTGACGTGGTGTGGCACGGTCGAATCATGAAAAGGATCGCGACGGGAGCGGCGACGACACTCGCCGCAACGGCCCTCCTCGCCGGCAGCCTCACCACGCCCTCCCACGCCGCACCGGCCTGGGACAAGACCGTCAAGTGCAAGCAGAAGGACTGGGACGACCGGGTGATCCCCACCCGTGTCGGCAACGGCAAGCTCGGCTGGAAACACTTCTCCGGTCGGCACAACATCAGGAAATGCAAGATCGTCAACGCCGCCATCAACGGCAAGCCCGACAAGAAGAACGGCGCCCGCCTCGAATACTGGGCCTACGCCTGGAACGGCAACCGCCGCGTGCAGATCATCGTGATCGCCCAGTACGCCCGCAAAACCGCCGACGGGGATTACGACGCCGGCCGCGGTCAGAAGATCGGTGTCATCACCGCCTACTGCAAGGGCATGGACAAGTGCCCCAACTGGCTCAATCAGTGACATCGTTTGACGTGTGACTCCCACGTACGACGACATCGCGGAGCGGCAGGCGGACATCGCACGCCTGCTGCTCCACCACATCCACGCCCCCCTGCCCGACGGCCGGTTCATCCGCGGTGTCCTGCCCTCACCGCCCCCCGCCGCGGACGTCAGGATCGTCACGGGCCCAGAACGCACGGGCGCTCCGGACGACCTGACGGCCTGGGAGATCCCCCTGCGCACCATCGACGACCCCGAGGAACTGGCGGGTCCGAACGATGTCCTCGGCATCGTGCGCGCATTGAACTCCGGCACCCGGATCTTCTCCAGCAGCCGCGTCGGCACGGTGATGGGCATGACCCTCGTCCGCGTGGATCCGGCGCAGGCCGCCCCGGCCGGCCCGGGGGAGCGCGACGACGCCTTCACCATCCTGCGCACCCTTGCCCACCCCTGGACCGAGGAGCAGCCCGACCCGCGGCTGCGGGGCTTCCTCCTCCAGGGCCCCGACCGGATGCGCCTGTACGTCGACCGCGAGGAGGACACCGACGTGGTCGCCGCGGACGTACGGCCGTCCGGTGCTCCGACCGCCTTGCTCGCGGCCCTTCCCTCCCTGATCGAGGAGGTGGAGCGGACCGTGCCGGGCGACATCGGCGACCCGCACTGCTCCCGCCTGATCGACCTCACCGACTGGTGACCCGCGGGGAGCGCCGTCCCGGACCCGCGCAGGTGCCGGATCGGGTGCGAGGGCGGTGGGCGGGACCGTTCCGGAGCGGGCAGGCGGCGTCCCCGACGCGCTGACGCACTCCGGCTCGATGTCCTGCGCCGACACCTCGCACCTGTCCATCCGGGCTGCGGTACGACGCCGGCCGGCCGCGACGACCGCGGACACGCCCGGGGCGGCGCACCCGGAAGCGACCGGGACATCCCGCGCAGGCCCGAGGGCGACCGAGGCGTCGACACGGACGCCCGGAGGTCCGGGACGGCCCGGACCTCGCGAAGGCGGGACACGGAGGTGCGGATGGTCCTGGGCGATCCGACACGCGACACACTCTTGCAAGCAGGTGCTTGCAAGAGTTAGCAAGGTGGTGGCATCGTGAAGCCATGGCATCGCTCAACGTCGGCAATCTCGGTGAGTACCTGCGCGAGCAGCGGCGCAACGCGCAGCTGTCGCTGCGCCAGCTCGCCGACGCCGCCGGGGTGTCCAATCCGTACCTGAGCCAGATCGAGCGCGGGCTGCGCAAGCCGAGCGCGGAGGTGCTGCAGCAGGTCGCCAAGGCGCTGCGGATCTCCGCCGAGACGCTGTACGTGCGCGCGGGGATCCTCGACGCCGAGCGGGACCGCGACGGGGTGGAGACCACCGCCGTGATCCTCGCCGATCCCACGCTCACCGAGCGGCAGAAGCAGGTGCTGCTCCAGATCTACGAGTCCTTCCGCAAGGAGAACGGATCCGGGACCCCTTCCGCTCCGGCGGACGCCCCGGCCGGCGCGACGGAGGACGGGCAGGGCGGGACGGACGCCCGGGGCGAGGCCGAGGACGGCGTCGAGGGGGACGCCCGCCCCGGCAGGAGCGGTGGCGGCGACGCCGCCGGCCCGCGGCGGACGACCGGGTGAGACGGACGAGGTGTCCGGCCGGACGAGCGCGGGAACCCCACACAACCCTCAAGCGAACGTGACCGGGAGGTCCAGCACCATGGCCATCACCGAAGACCTGCGCAAGACCCTCAGCGACCCCACCCCGCTCTACTTCGCCGCGGGCACCGCCGACCTGGCGTGGCGGCAGGCCAAGAAGGTGCCCGTCCTGGTGGAGCAGCTGCGGACCGAGGCCCCGGCCCGGATCGAGGCCGTCCGCAACACCGACCCGAAGGCCGTCCAGGAGAAGGCGACCGCCCGCGTCAAGGAGACGCAGTCGACCCTGCAGGCCAAGGTCAACGAGCTCCTGGGCTCCCTCGACACCGACCTGAAGAAGATCGGCGAGACCGCCCAGGACCTCGCGCTGCGCGGCGTGGGCGTCGCCGCCGAGTACGCCGTCAAGGCCCGGGAGACCTACGAGAAGGTCGCCGAGCACGGCGAGCAGGCCGTGCGGACCTGGCGCGGCCAGGCCGCCGAGAGCATCGAGGACGTCGCCGAGGGGGTGGAGGAGATCGCCGTGGCCGTCGAGCCGAAGCCCCAGCCGGTCACGGTCGAGGAGGACAAGCCGGCCGGCGCCAAGGCCGAGCCCGCCGAGGCGAAGAAGGCGCCCGTGAAGAAGGCCCCGGCGCGCAAGCCGGCCCCCGCCGCGAAGAAGCCGGCCCCGTCGGCCGAGTGAGCCGCGCGTAGGCGGACGGCGGCGAACGCGGGCGCACGGGGACGGGCCGGGCACGTGCGGGGTGCCCGGCCCGTTCCCCGGGTAGCGGACCCGCGCCTGCGGGTACGGTGACCGCGTAATCGACGAGCCGAGTCTGGTGGTGGACGTTGTGCTGATGCAGGGTTTCGCGGGGTTCATGTGGTTGCTGAGCACGGCCCTGATCCTTTTCAGCGGCTTCGCGCTGATCGACGCCGCCACGCGCCGCGAGGACGCCTACCGGGCGGCGGACAAGCAGACCAAGCCCTTCTGGCTGATCATCCTCGGGCTCGCCTTCGTGGTGAACCTGATCTTCAACATCCTGTCGTTCCTGCCGATCATCGGCCTCATCGCGACGATCGTGTACATGGTCGACGTACGGCCCGCGCTGCGCGGCCTGCCGGGCGGAGGCCGCAGCAGCCGCCGCGGCTCCAGCAGCGACGGACCGTACGGGCCGTACAACGGCGGACGGTGAGCCGGCGGGCCGCGCCCGGGTTCCCGCCCGGCCGCGGCCTCCGGATTCCCGCCCGGCCGCGGCCTCCGGGTTCCCGCCCGGCCGCGGTCCCCGGGCCCCCGGCTGCGGTACCGGTGGCCGCCGGCTACGGGACGCGGTCCAGCAGCAGGACCGCCACGTCGTCGGCCAGCTCGCCGCCGTTGAGGTCGCGGACCTCGTTCACCGTGGCCCGCAGGAGCTTCTCGCCGCGCAGGCCCCCGGCGATCTGGCGGCGGACCATCTCCACCATGCCCTCCTGGCCGAGCCGCTCCCGGCCCTCGCCGACATGGCCCTCGATGAGGCCGTCGGTGTAGAGCATCAGGCTCCACTCGGCGCCCAGCTCCACCTGCGTCCGCGGCCAGCGGGCGCCGGGCAGCAGCCCGAGCGCCGGGCCGTTGTTGTCGTACGGCAGCAGCCGCGCGGACCGGCCGGGCGCGGCGATCAGCGGCGCCGGGTGACCGGCCAGGCACAGCCCGGCGCGGCGGCCGTCCGGGGCGATGTCCACCGCGCACAGCGTGGCGAAGATCTCGTCGTCCGACCGCTCGTGCTCCAGCACCTGCTGGAGCGTGCCGAGCAGCCGGTCGCCGCACAGGCCCGCCAGGGTCAGCGCGCGCCAGGCGATGCGCAGCTCCACGCCGAGCGCCGCCTCGTCCGGGCCGTGGCCGCAGACGTCGCCGATCATGGCGTGCACGGTGCCGTCCGGGGTCCGTACGACGTCGTAGAAGTCGCCGCCGAGCAGGGCGCGCGAGCGGCCGGGGCGGTAGCGGGCGGCGAAGCGCAGCGGCGAGCCCTCCAGCAGGGGGGTGGGCAGCAGGCCCCGCTCCAGGCGGCGGTTCTCCTGGGCGCGCAGCCGGCCCTCGGCGAGCCGCCGCTCGGCGGACTCCGAGCGCTTGCGCTCGACGGCGTACCGGATCGCCCGGCTCAGCAGCCGGCCGTCCAGCTCGTCGCGGAACAGGTAGTCCTGGGCGCCCACGCGCACCGCCTCCGCGCCGCGCTCGGCGTCGTTCGACGCGGTCAGGGCGAGGACGGCGTGCCGGGGCGCGAGCTCCAGCACGTGCCGCAGCACCGCCAGCTCGTCGTCGCCGTCGCCCGCCCGGCCGGGGGCGGGCAGGGCGAGGTCCAGCAGGATGCAGTGGACGTCGTCGGTCAGCAGCCGCTCGGCCTCGGTGAGGTTGCGGGCCGTGCGGACGCGGATCGGCTTGCCGGCCTGGTCGAGCAGGTCGGGCACGATCGGCGAACCGGCCGGGTCGTCCTCGATCAGCAGCAGCGTCAGGTTGGTGGGAGCACTGTGCTCCACCGTGTTCCCGGGATTCCTGGTGCTCCCGGCGCCGGTGGTGCCGGCGGCGTTCGTGGTGTTCCCGGCGGCGTCCTGCCGGTGCGGCGCGCGTTCCCCGGAGTGCTCCGTGGACGTGCGGACGCCCGCGGACGCCGCCTGCGCCTGACCACTCTCCACGGCCGGGACCGCCCGGGGCCGCGGTACGGGTACGGGCATCGTCTTGGGTTCCTTCCCTCCCCCCGAGGGCACGGTGGGGCGAGGGACCTCGACCCACCGACGGGGACCATAGCGGGTGCCGGCGCCGCGGCGGAATGGCGCGGAGCACGCCACCGGGCCGCCGGCCACCGCCATATGCCGCCTGACGTGCCGTAGTTGGGTACGGCGACGGAGCCCGCGGGATGACGAACGTCACGCCCGGACGGGGCGCGGCGGGGCGGTGCGCGTGGACTGGGTCACGTGGCCCAGGTCACCACCCGCCAAGGAGGGGCGAGTTGGCGCTCCGGTTCGGCTCGCCGCCCCGCCGCTCAGGTCGCGTCCGGCCGCACCACTCCCAGGACGGGCATCGACCCCGCCCCCGCGACCGTGATCGTCCGCCCCGGTCGCGGGGCGTGCACGACCATGCCGTCGCCGACGTACATCCCGACGTGGCTGGCGTCCGGGAAGTAGATGATCAGGTCCCCGGGGCGCATCTCCCCGACGTCGACGTGCCGCAGCTGCTCCCACTGCTGCTGCGAGGTGCGCGGGATGGCCAGCCCGGCCGACGCCCAGGCCCGTGAGGTCAGGCCGGAGCAGTCGTACGCCGCGGGGCCCTCGGCCCCCCACCGGTAGGGCTTGCCGACCTGGTCCATGGCGAACCGCACGGCCTTCCCGCCCCGCTCGGAGGCCTCACCGGAGGCCCCCTCCAGGACGCCGGAGCCGAGCCAGGCGGCCTGCGCCCGCCGCGCGGCCTCCCGCTCCAGCCGCTCCAGGCGCTCCCGCTCCTCCCGCTCCAGCCGGGACTCGAGCTCCTCGGCCGCCGCGATCCGCCTCTCGACCTCCTTCCGGGCGGCCTGCTTGGCCTCGCGGTCGGCCTCCAGCCCCTTCCGCCGGGCGGAGGCGTCCGCGGCGTAGGTCCTCAGGTCCTGCTGGGCGCGGTTCCTCTCCGCGATCAGGCCCTTGGTGGCCCGCTGGCCCTGGAGCACCCGGCCCGTGCCGTCGAGGAACTGCCGCGGGTCGTCGCTCAGCACCAGCTTCGCCTCGTCCGGCAGCCCGCCGGTGCGGTACTGGGCGCGGGCCGCGGCTCCCGCGCGGTTCCCGAGCCGGTCCAGTTCCTCCCGGCCCTCGGTGATCTTCCGGGCCAGTTCCGCGAGTTCGGCGGAGTGCCGCCGCGCCTCCTCCTCGGCCGCGTTGTACTCGTCCGTGGCCACCGCCGCCGCGCGGTAGAGCTTGTCCAGCTCGTCGCGTACGGCTTCCAGCTCCTCGTCGGACGCGGTGGCGGCCGGCGGCGGGGCGGCGGCCGGTGGCGGCGTGGGCCCCGGATCGGCGAACGCCGTGCCCGGCGCGGCCGGCACGATCACCGCGCAGACCGCGGTCACGGCCGCTGCGATCAGGCCACGCCTGCCCGTACCCATGCCTCGCCCCCAGGTGATTAACCGTCAGTAACTTCGGTCGCGTGAGGGATGGTGCCACGCCGGCGCGGAAAGCGACAGAGGCGGTGCCTCCCCCTCCCGTCACCCGGCACGCCGTCCCCCTCCGCTGTGTGACGTACGGCACGGAAAGATCGTTCCTTCCGCGGATCGGGGGCGTGCCGGCCGGGCCGGGCGGCGGGACCTCCTCCGCCGCGGCTCAGCTCCGCGGCGCCAGCGCCCCCCACCGCACGGTGACCTCCCCCTGCCGCCAGCGCGCGGGCCCGTCCGTCACCGGCCAGTCGGCCGTCAGGTCCCGTACCGCCCGGATCCAGCGCTGGCGGGCGCCGTAGGAGGCGTAGGGCGCCGCGGCGGCCCAGGCGCGGTCGAAGTCGCGCAGGAAGGCGTGCACGGGCTCGCCGGGGACGTTGCGGTGGATGAGCGCCTTCGGCAGCCGTTCGGCCAGGTCCGAGGGGCGGTCCAGGGAACCCAGCCGGGTCGCGAAGGTCACCGTGCGCGGCCCCTCGGGCCCGAGCGCCACCCACACGTGCCGGCGGCCGATCTCGTCGCAGGTCCCCTCGACCAGCAGCCCGCCCCGGGAGTGCTCCGTGGCCGGGGCGAGCCGCGCGCACAGGCGCTGCCAGACGGCGGCGACCTCGGCCTCGTCGTACTGGCGCAGCACGTTGGCCGCGCGGATCAGCAGCGGGCGCCGGGCGACCGGGACCTCGAAGCCGCCGTGCCGGAAGACGAGCCCCTCGCGCGCGTAGGGCCCGGCCGCCGCGACGCGCGCCGGGTCGATCTCGATGCCCACCACGCGGGCGCGGGGCGCGACGGCGCGCAGGCGGTGCAGCAGCTCGACGGCGGTCCAGGGGGCCGCCCCGTAACCGAGGTCGACGGCGACGGGATCGGCGGCGCGGCGCAGCTCGGCGCCGTGCGCGGCCGCGATCCAGCGGTCCATGCGGCGCAGGCGGTTCGGGTTCGTCGTCCCGCGCGTGACCGTGCCCACGGCGGGGCTCCCCCCGCGCGGGCGGAGCCGGGCGTGGGGGAGGGCGGCGGCGCGGGGTGTCATGCGTACGAGGGTAAGCGGGCCTCCGGACGGGGCCGGTGCGGTGGGTTCCCGGGTGGGGCCGGGGGCGTCACGCATTCTGACGTCGAACGGTTGAGCGATAAGCGGTAACGCTTCGGCAAAGCCTGCCCGCGGGGAATGGGAGTGCCGTCCTGCGGCGTTCGCACCCCGTGGAGGGCGGCGCGTGTCCTCCGGCCGGTACGCCCGCAGCAAGGAGGAACGCCACGTGAGCCAGTACGTCAGCAGGCTCGGGCGTCGCTCTCCGGCGGCTCCCCCGCGGCTCCGGTTGCACCGGCGCCCCCGCCGCGTCGCGATGCTCTCCGTGCACACGTCCCCGCTCCACCAGCCCGGCACCGGCGACGCGGGCGGCATGAACGTCTACATCGTGGAGCTGGCGCAGCGCCTGGCCGCCATCAACATCGAGGTCGAGATCTTCACGCGCGCGACCGCCGCCGCGCTCCCGCCGGCCGTGGAGCTGTCCCCCGGCGTGCTCGTCCGGCACGTCGACGCGGGCCCCTACGAGGGCCTGGCCAAGGAAGACCTCCCGGCCCAGCTGTGCGCCTTCACGCACGGCGTGATGCAGGCCTGGGCCGGCCACCGCCCCGGCCACTACGACCTGGTCCACTCCCACTACTGGCTCTCCGGCCACGTCGGCTGGCTCGCCGCCCAGCGCTGGGGCGCCCCCCTGGTGCACGCCATGCACACCATGGCCAAGGTCAAGAACGCCAACCTGGCCGAGGGCGACACCCCCGAGCCCGCCGCCCGCGTCATCGGCGAGACCCAGATCGTCACCGCCGCCGACCGGCTCATCGCCAACACCGCCGAGGAGGCCGGCGAGCTGGTCCGGCACTACGCCGCCGACCCGGCCAAGGTCGCCGTCGTCCACCCCGGCGTCAACCTCGAGCGGTTCCGCCCGGCCGACGGCCGCGCCGCCGCCCGCGCCCGCCTCGGCCTGCCGCAGGACGCGCTGATCCCGCTCTTCGCCGGCCGCATACAGCCCCTGAAGGCCCCCGACGTCCTCCTGCGTGCCGTCGCCGTCCTGCTCGACGAGCGCCCCGAGCTGCGCTCCCGCCTCGTCGTCCCCGTCGTCGGAGGCCCCAGCGGCAGCGGCCTGGCCAAGCCGGAGGGCCTGCAGAAACTGGCGGCCCGCCTCGGCATCGCGGACGTCGTACGGTTCCGCCCGCCCGTCGGGCAGGAACAGCTCGCGGACTGGTTCCGGGCCGCGTCCGTGCTCGTCATGCCGTCCTACAGCGAGTCGTTCGGGCTGGTGGCGATCGAGGCGCAGGCGGCCGGCACGCCGGTGCTCGCCGCCGCCGTCGGCGGCCTGCCCGTCGCGGTCCGCGACCGGGAGACCGGCTTCCTCGTCCGGGGCCACGATCCGGCCGCCTACGCGCGCGTGCTGCGCGACTTCGCCGACGACCCGGCGCTCACCTCCCGCATGGGCGAGGCCGCCGCCCGGCACGCGCGGGGCTTCGGCTGGGACACCGCCGCGGCGGCCACGGCCGACGTCTACACGGCCGCGATCACCTCCCACCGCCGTCGCGTACCCTCGCACCATGGCTGAGGCACGGCAGGCACAGCAGGCGGCGCGGCAGACCCTGGAAGGTGCCCTGAGGGACGCCGAACTGGAGTGGGAGAGCCCCGAACCCGGCACCTACGTCGTGAAGCTCCCGGGCACCCGCAAGCTGTCGACGACGGTCTCCCTCCTCCTGGGCCGCCACTCCCTCTCCCTGAACGCCTTCGTCATCCGCCACCCCGACGAGAACGAGGCCGCCGTCCACCGCTGGCTGCTGGAGCGCAACCTCAAGCTGTACGGCGTGAGTTACGCCGTCGACCGGCTCGGCGACGTCTACGTCACCGCCAGGCTCCCGCTGGCCGCCGTCACCGCCGACGGGATCGACCGGCTGCTCGGCCAGGTCCTGGAGGCCGCCGACGGCGCCTTCAACACCCTGCTGGAACTGGGCTTCGCCTCCGCGATCCGCAAGGAGTACGCGTGGCGGGTGTCGCGCGGCGAGTCCACGCGGAACCTGGAGGCGTTCCGCCACCTGACCGAGCGCCCCGCCGACTGAGGCACGGCGCGAGACGGCGCACGGCCCGGGGCCGTCAGCGCGACGCGCCGGCGCGGTACCGCCCCGGCGGCACGCCCACCAGTTTCTTGAAGTGCCGGGTCAGGTGGGCCTGGTCGTGGAAACCGGTGGCGGCGGCCACCTCGGCCGGCGGGTGCCCCGCCAGCAGCAGGCGGCGGGCCCGCCCGACGCGCCGGGACGTCAGGTACCGGTGCGGGGCGATGCCGTACGCGGTGCTGAACGCCCGTACCAGATGGGCGGGATGGGCACCCAGCAGCGCGGTCGCCTCGTCGAGTGTGAGCCCCTCGGTGACCCGGGCGTCCAGCAGTTCGCGCAGCCGGCGGGCGAGGACGGGGTCCCGGCGCGGGGCGGGGCGGGCCCGCCCCGGGCGCAGCGCGGCCCGCAGCCGCTCGCCGATCAGCGCCAGCCGGCTCGCCGCCTCCAGCTCGTCGCCGGGCCGGACCAGCGCGGCGTGCACCTGCCCGACGCGCCGCCGCAGCACCGGGTCGCGCAGGTCGGGACGGTCGACGGCGGGCCCGATCAGATCGTCGGGGAGCAACGTGCCGTCCAGGTACAGGACCCGCTTGCGGAAGCCGTCCGGGGTGGCCGGGGCGCCGTTGTGCGGAACGTGCGGCGGCAGCAGGGTCACCGTGTCGAGCGGGGTGCCGCGCTCGTGCCGGTCCAGGTCGTAGCGCACGGCCCCGGCGTCCACGATGAGCAGCGTCCAGGCGTCGTGGACGTGCATCGGATAGGCGTACCCGGTGAAGCGCGCGTGGAAGACCTCCACGACGCCCGGAACGCGCGGACGCCAGGCGGAGACGGTGGCGTCGGTGGCGGTGCGCTGCGCGGCCATGCAAAGAACGTACAAGACGCGGCCGTGGGCGGGGCGGCAGTCTCCCGGCATGAACGACGCAACGACCGACGCGGCGCCCGGCGCACCCGTCCGCTTCGACACCAAGATCGCCGTCCTGCTCCGTGACGACCTCGAACCCTGGCAGCGCCTCAACGTCACCGCGTTCCTCGTCAGCGGCCTGGGCACCCGGCTCCCCGAGGTGATCGGGGAGCCGTACGAGGACGCCGACGGCGTGCCGTACCTGCCGATGTTCCGCCAGCCGGTGCTGGTCTTCGAGGGCGGCAAGGAGACGCTGACGGCCGCCCACGCGCGCGTGCTGTCCCGCCGCCTGCCGTGCGCGGTCTTCACGGGCGACCTGTTCGCCACGGGCAACGACCGCGACAACCGGGCGGCCGTCCGGGCCGTGCCGACGCAGCAGCTGGACCTGGTGGGGCTCGCGGTGTACGGGCCGAAAAACGGGGTGGACAAGGTGCTGAAGGGGGCGCGGATGCACCCGTGAGGAAGGGGGTCCCGGCCGCGCGGGCCGCCCCGGCTGCGCGGGTCGCTCCGGCCGGGTGCGGTGTCCCGGCTGTGCGGGTCGCCCCGACCGGGCGCGGTGCCCGTCCGGACCGGTCCGCCCCGGTGGCCTCACGCAGCCCCGGCGGCCTCGGGCTTCGTGGGCGGGGACGCCCCGGCTCCGGCCGGTTCCCCGGTCGCTTCGCCGGCCGGTTCGCGGACCGGCTCCCCGGCCGGCTTCCGGACCGGCTCCCCGGCCGGCCCCACGGCCTTTTCCGGGACCGGTTCGGTCACCGCGTCCCCGGCGGGCTCCCCGGCCGCCCGCCCGGCCGGCGCTCCGGCCGGTTCCTCCGCCGCCACCTGCGCCTGTGCCTTCGCCTTCGCCGGGGTCCCGTCCGGCAGCCCGCGCATGAGGGCCGCGTACCCGGCCCCCGCCGCCGTACCGATCACCGCGCACGTCCCCCACAGCCACGCCGCCCCGAACCGGTCGATGACGAAGCCGGACATCATCGGGGCGACGAGGGCGGCGACGGCCCAGGACATCGTGTACACGCCCTGGTAGCGCCCGCGGCCCCGCGCGGGGGAGAGGTGCACGACCAGCCCGGTCTGCGTCGGCGAGTTGACGATCTCGGCCAGCGTCCACACGCAGACCGTGAGGGCGAAGACCCCGACGGACCCGGCGAAGGCGGTGAGGCCGAAGCCGTACCCCGCCAGCAGCGAGGACGCGATCAGCAGCCGTCGCGGGTCACGGTGTTCGATGAGCCGGGTGACCGGGATCTGCAGCGCGACGATCAGGACTCCGTTGACGGCGATCACCATGCCGAAGTCGGCGGGGGTGAACCCGGCCTCGCCCATGGCCACCGGCAGCCCCACGTACGCCTGCTGGAAGATCAGCGCGATGAGGAAGGACAGCCCGACGACGCCCATGAAGCGCCCGTCGCGCACGACGGTGCCGAGCGACACCGTGTCGCCGTCCGCGTCCTCGTCCACCGCCGGGCCCCCGGCGGGCCGGGACTCGGGCAGCTTCACGAACACCAGGATCGCGCAGGCCATCGTCATGCCCGCCTCGATCAGGAACCCGGCCAGGTAGCTGTGGGCGGCGATGAAGCCCGCGGCCGTGGAGGAGACGGCGAAGCCGAGGTTGATCGCCCAGTAGTTCAGGGAGAAGGCGCGGACGCGGTCCTCGGGCCGCACGATGTCCGCCATCATCGCCTGCACGGCCGGCCGGGAGGCGTTGGAGGCCATGCCGACCACGAAGGCGACGGCCGCGATGGCGACCGGGTCCCGCACGAAGCCGAGCAGCGCGACGGACACGGCCGTCGACGCCTGCGCGGCCAGCAGCGTCGGCCGCCGCCCGAGCCGGTCGGTCATCACCCCGGCTACCAGGGACGAGATCACTCCGCCGAGCCCGTGCAGGGACGCGACGAGACCGGCGTAGGAGGCGGAGTAGCCGCGGTCCAGGGTCAGGTACAGCGCCATGAAGGTGGCGACGAAGGCGCCGAGCCGGTTGACGAGCGTGCTGGTCCACAGCCACCAGAACTCGCGGGGAAGCCCGGAGACGGTCTCCCGGGCGGCGCGTCCGAGTGTGGCCAGTGGCATCGAGTCCCCCACGAATGAAACGAATGTAAGCAGCGCAAACTGCTGGCACATGTTACGGAGAGGAGCTCGGGACGGACCACCGGATTAACAGATGCCGTCAACCGTCCGGTCGCCGGGCGGCCGGGCGGAGGGGGGAATGCGTGGATTACGCTCTGAGGCATGGCCGACGCACCGTACAAGCTGATCCTCCTCCGCCACGGCGAGAGCGAGTGGAACGAGAAGAACCTGTTCACCGGCTGGGTGGACGTCAACCTCACCCCGAAGGGCGAGAAGGAGGCGACGCGCGGCGGCGAGCTGCTCAAGGACGCCGGTCTGCTCCCCGACGTGGTCCACACCTCCCTCCAGAAGCGCGCGATCCGCACCGCGCAGCTCGCGCTGGAGGCCGCCGACCGCCTCTGGATCCCGGTCAAGCGCTCCTGGCGCCTGAACGAGCGCCACTACGGCGCCCTCCAGGGCAAGGACAAGGCCCAGACGCTCGCCGAGTTCGGCGAGGAGCAGTTCATGCTGTGGCGCCGCTCCTACGACACCCCGCCGCCCCCGCTGGACCGCGACGCCGAGTACTCCCAGTTCTCCGACCCGCGCTACGCGACCCTCCCGCCGGAGCTGCGCCCGCAGACGGAGTGCCTGAAGGACGTCGTCGTCCGCATGCTGCCGTACTGGTTCGACAGCATCGTCCCCGACCTCCTCACCGGCCGCACGGTCCTGATCGCCGCCCACGGCAACAGCCTGCGCGCCCTGGTCAAGCACCTGGACGGCATCTCCGACGCCGACATCGCCGGCCTGAACATCCCCACCGGCATCCCGCTCTCCTACGAGCTGGACGCCGACTTCAAGCCGGTCAACCCCGGCGGCACGTACCTCGACCCGGAGGCGGCCGCGGCGGCGATCGAGGCGGTCAAGAACCAGGGCAAGAAGAAGTAAGCGCCCACGATTAAGCCCCCTGCCTGCGGTTCCCGCGCAGGCAGGGGGCTTTTCGGCAGGCCGGGGCCGGCTCCGGCTCACCGGCCGTCCCGGCGGTCTTCCGGGAACGTCCGTCACCGCTCCCTCGTCTCAGACGGCCACTCTCTCCTGGCAGGAGTTCCAGAACCCGAGGAGGGCGGACGCCGTTTCGGCGGGCCGGTGGACATTGGGCGAATGTCCACCGCCCTCGATCTTGCAGCACCGGGCCCCCAGTTCACGGGCCATGCGCTCGACGCCCTCAGGCGCCCAGGTCTCGTCAGGGGTCCCCGAAACGACGAACTTGGGAATCGGAAGTTGTGCCAACCGGGGCGTCTCGTCCACTTCGTTCAGCATCTGCTCCGCAGCCGCCGACAGGTGCTCCGGCGCATTGCGCAGCCATCGTCGCTCCATGAAGAGATCCACCTCTCGAGGGGCGGGGACCTCGTCGTTCCTGACGAAGGGCCACATCTCGGCGAGTGTCATCGAGTCGATGACGGAGAGCAGCAGCCGCAGGCGTTCCTGCTGCCGGGAGGAGACGCCGGCGGGGCCGAAGTTCACGAGCGTGACGGAAGCCCAGAGGGACGGGTCCCCCTGCGTGCCGAGCACGGCCGCACGGGCGAGGAGCCCTCCGTAGGAGTGACCCACGAGATGCACGGGGCCGGCGCCGACGCCTTCGACGAGGGCGGCGAGGTCACGCGCGAGGTTGTCGCGGGAGTACGAGGGGTCCGGCGACGCAGCACCGGTCTCGTACTGGCCCCGGCCGTCCACGGCCAGGACGCGCACGCCGCCGTCGCTCAAGGTGGACAGCAGCGGAAGGAAGTCCTCCTTGCTGCCCATGAAGCCGGGAACGAGCAACGCCGTCGCCCGGGCGGGAGCGTGCCCGGCGGGCGCGACGTCGAAGGCCGCGAAGACGCCTCGCGCGGTGTCCAGGCGAACCGGACGCGCGTTGTCCGGGACCTCCAAGGTCAATAACTGACTCATGGGCCAGCATGATAGGCGCGCGCTCGACGCAGCGTCATGCAGCCGATATGGGGGTTCCGGGGGGCGGCTATGGATTTCAAGCGGTAGTTCGATCACCGGGCTGGGTTTCGGATCCCGGCCGCAGTTCCGGGACGTTCACCGCCGGGTCGTCGCGGTGCCATCCGCCGAAGCGTCCCACCGCCTTCCAGATCCTCTTTTCCCCGTTCCTGTCGGCCTGTCTGCGGGATTCCCAGGAAAGGATCTCGCGCCCGTACGTGCTGCGAGCCAGGGAATTCACATCCTCCTCGACGAGGCGCAGATGCCTCCCCAGCCTCTGGATGCCGTCGTTGCTGTCCCGCAGGTACAGATAGGCGACCAGAAGCACGAGCCCCACGACCAGGATCCGCCAGTACCCCAGATCGCTGCCGAGAGTGGCCGCGATGGCGGTTGCCGCGCCCGCGTACCCGGCCAATTGCTGTCTGGCTCCGATCCTCTGCACCACCTCGGACCGGAGGGACTCGTACTCCTTCATGCGGAGTTCGATCACCTCGGCGGCCTTGTCGTGTCCGCACGCGCACTCGCTCACCGCGCCCCCCTTTCGGCATGGATGTTTCCCTTCGGCGAACGGGCGGACACACAACGTGCGATTCCGCCGCCGGGCATCCGCCCGGCATCCGGGCGGCGGTCCCCGGGGGTGCCGTCGACTCGGGGGCGCGGTCGGCTCGGAGGCGCGGTCGGTTCGGGGACGCCGCCACCGCCCGGGAAGCCGGCCGCCGTCCGGCCGCCGTGAGGCGCTGTGACCTTCCTCGCGTCCGGGGGGTCCCGGCGTCCTCGCGCACCTCTCCGCGCCGCGCGGCGGCGGCAGCCGTGCCGGGTCCATCGGAGGAGGTCGGAGCGGTGCGAGGCGGGGTGAGCGGAGGAAACGACCTCCACCCGGGGGGCAATATCTGTGGTCGTGAAGTGAGAAATAAGTATGGCGCGCGGCGAGTATTCCCAGGCCCCCTGACCTGGCGAAGTTTCCGTCCGTGCAGGGTCGTTGGCACCGTGCTACTGTCGATCTCAGTTGCAGGTGTGGTTGCCAGAAGGTTTTTCCGTCGGGGTAATCAACACGGCGACGCGGAGTCCGCACAGGGCGGGCCCCGAGCACCGTTTTCCCTAAGGAGAAAAACATGGCTACTGGCACCGTGAAGTGGTTCAACGCGGAAAAGGGCTTCGGCTTCATCGAGCAGGACGGCGGCGGCCCCGACGTCTTCGCCCACTACTCGAACATCGCCACCTCCGGCTTCCGTGAGCTGCTGGAAGGCCAGAAGGTCTCCTTCGAGATCGCTCAGGGCCAGAAGGGCCCGACGGCCGAGAACATCGTCCCCGCCTAATCATCGGCGCTGACGCATACTTCGCAGCTGGGGTCCGCACCTTGGGGTGCGGGCCCCGGCTCGCTGCATTTTCCAGGGCTCCCGGCGAAGCCCTCCACCTCGTCGAACGGTGACGTTCTCCCGTCACTTGGGCCGGCTCGGCCTGCCCCCATCAATCTTCGGCTCGTTCTCGCGATTCTCTGCGCCGCTCATGTGCTGCGGGAATTCCTTGCTACGTGCCGTGACAAGGAAGGTTCCGCATGAATCGCGCTCGTACGCCGCGCACATCCGACCGTTTCGGAGGTGCCGACGCCAAGCGCTCCGGCTTCTCCCGCCGTTCCCAGGGCGGCCGTCCCCGGAACGGCCGCTCCCAGGGCGCCGGCGGCCGGCCGGCCGTGCAGGGTGAGTTCGCCCTGCCCGAGACGATCACGCCCGCGCTGCCCGCCGTCGAGGCGTTCGCCGACCTGGACATGCCGGCTCCGATCCTGGCCGCGCTCGGGCGCCAGGGCGTGACCGAGCCGTTCCCGATTCAGGCGGCGACCCTGCCGAACTCCCTGGCCGGACGGGACGTCCTCGGCCGCGGCCGCACCGGTTCCGGCAAGACGCTCGCCTTCGGCCTCGCCGTACTGGCCCGCACGGCGGGACAGCGCGCCGAGCCGCGGCAGCCGCTCGCCCTCGTCCTCGTCCCCACCCGCGAGCTCGCCCAGCAGGTCACCGACGCGCTCACCCCGTACGCCCGTGCCGTGGGCCTGCGCCTGGCCACCGTGGTCGGCGGCATGTCGATCGGCAGGCAGGCCGGTGCGCTGCGCGCCGGCGCCGAGGTGGTCGTCGCGACGCCCGGACGGCTCAAGGACCTCATAGACCGCGGCGACTGCCGGCTGGACGCCGTCGGCATCACCGTCCTCGACGAGGCCGACCAGATGACCGACATGGGCTTCATGCCGCAGGTCACCGCCCTGCTCGACCAGGTGCGCCCCAACGGGCAGCGCATGCTCTTCTCGGCGACCCTGGACCGCAACGTCGACCGGCTCGTGCGCCGCTACCTGCACGACCCGGTGGTCCACTCCGTCGACCCCTCGGCGGGCGCGGTCACCACGATGGAGCACCACGTCCTCCACGTGCACGACGCGGACAAGCAGCGCACGACCACCGAGATCGCGGCCCGGGACGGCCGGGTGATCATGTTCCTGGACACCAAGCACGCGGTGGACCGGCTGACCAAGCACCTGCTGAACAGCGGCGTTCGCGCCGCGGCCCTGCACGGCGGCAAGTCCCAGCCCCAGCGCACCCGTACCCTCACCCAGTTCAAGAGCGGACAGGTGACGGTCCTGGTGGCGACCAACGTCGCGGCGCGCGGCATCCACGTCGACAACCTCGACCTGGTCGTCAACGTCGACCCGCCCACCGACCACAAGGACTACCTCCACCGCGGCGGCCGTACCGCCCGCGCGGGGGAGTCCGGCAGCGTCGTCACCCTGGTCACCCCCGACCAGCGCCGTGCCATGACCCGGCTGATGGCCTCGGCCGGCATCACCCCGCAGGTCACCCCGGTGCGTTCGGGCGAGGCGGAACTGAGCCGGATCACCGGGGCCCAGGCGCCCTCCGGTGTACCGGTCGTCATCGCCGCGCCGGCCGTGGAACGCCCCCGACGCACCGCGTCCTCCTCGTCCAGGGGCCGCCGCGGCCGCACCGGCCGGGGCGGCCGGACCGCCGAGCAGTCGGGACGCGGCAGGGCGCAGCGGCAGTCCGCCTTCGACCCGGCCGCGTAGGGCCTCGCCCCCCTCTCCTTCCCCGTCGTCCCCGTCTCCCCCTGTCTCTCCTGTCTTCCCTGTGAGGCAACATGCGCTGTGTCATCGCCCGCTACCCGTTCGAACTGACCAAGAGCGGGGTGCTGGCCTCGATGGAGGGCGTCAAGCCCGAGCCCATCACGGGTGAGTCCGTGACCATCGGCCGCCGCCGCTACCCCGCCAAGCAGGTGGGCGCGGTCGTCACCCGGCAGGACCGCCGCGACTTCTCCAGCGGCGAGGTCGTCCGGGCCATGGCCCGGCTCGGCTTCACCTGCCACCCCCACCCCGACGCCGCACCCGCGAGCGCGCCCACGTCGCTGCAGACCGCGTCGGCCCTGCTCGGCGGCGACGGTGCCGCCGCGGGCGGTGCCGCGAGCGGCGACACCGCCGGGAACGTCGCCGGGAGCGCCGACGGGAACGTCGTCGAGGGTGACGCCGGGGACACCGTTCCCGGGGACGAGCGGAACGGATAGGCGCGAAGAAGCCGCCGCAGCAGCACAACCCAGTGACGAGGGCCCTGCCGACACATGTCGGCAGGGCCCTCGTCGCGTTCACCGCCCTTCATCGCGCCCCCGCGTCCCGGCCCACGCGGGGACGCGGGCAGGGCGCACCCACGGACGGGAGGAAACCTCCACCTCCGGCTCCTCAAAATCTACTCTTGCGAGAGTAGACATCAGTTTCTGGTGTGGTTAAGATTTTTGCCGTAGAGAAGGTCAAGTGAGACCCGGCAGACATGAACTGCCGGGTAAGAACTCGCGAAGGATGGAGGAGCAGACGCCAGGAGAAGGCCGGCACAGCGGTGGCAGAGCCGGCCGATGGTGTTCAATTCCCTTCGGGGCCCTGGTGCCGGACGGCACCAGGGCCCCTCGACGCGTTGCACGACACGAGGTGACATGACAGCTGATAGTCCGCTCAGCGATCGTCTGGACGACGACGACTACCCCGCCTACACGATCGGCCGGGCCGCCGAGATGCTCGGCACCACCCCGGGCTTCCTGCGCGCCATCGGCGAGGCCCGTCTGATCACACCGCTCCGCTCCGAGGGCGGACACCGCCGGTACTCCCGCTATCAGCTGCGGATCGCCGCCCGGGCCCGCGAACTCGTCGACAAGGGAACGCCGATCGATGCGGCCTGCCGCATCGTCATCCTCGAGGACCAGCTGGAGGAGGCCCAGCGCATCAACGCCGAGTACCGCCGGGCCGCCGCCGAGGGCTCCGGCCCCGCCTCCGGCTGACCGGCGCGTCCGGGAACCGACCGGCGCCCGCGCGGGACGCCGGGCGAGGACACGGCCGCCGCGCCGCGGGCCCTCGCCCCGGCCGAACGCGGACGGCCGGCGCGGACGGGATCGGCTCGGACGGCCGGTTCAGACGGTCAACGGCACCTCGTGGACCTCGTCGGCCCGGTGCCCCGCGCGTTCGTGGACGCGCTGGACCGCCGTGGCGGAGGGGGCTTCGGAGAGGCAGTAGACCGTTCCCGACTCCGGGTCCGCCCACGCCCGCTCGAAGTGGACGCCCTCGTCCTTCTCGATGGCCAGGTCGGCCTGGTGCGCCTCGCGCAGCTGGTCGGCGGTGATGCCCTGCATTCCGTGGTGGACATCCATGAAGTGGGCCATGACGTACCTCCTGGTCTCTCCCTCCATGCTGCGCCCGCACGCCGCCCCGGGCGAGTGCACCGGACGCGGCCCACGGGCCCCGGGACGCGGCGAAGGGCCCCGGCACTCGCGCCGGGGCCCTTCGAGGACGGACGTACGGGGACGGCGTACCGTCAGCCGCACTGGCAGGGGCTGCCCGACTGGCAGCCGCAGCCGCAGCCGGAGCCGCAGCCGCAGGCGGCTATCAGGGGCAGGTTCCCGACCTCGGCGGGCTGCTCGGACGGGCGTTCCCGGGTCGGGTCGGGCGTCGTGCTGGGGGATTCGGCCATGGGTCCCTCCTCAAGGCTGGTGCCTGCCGCCCATTGCACGCCCGCGAGGACGGTCGCATCAACGGCGCACTGTGGCTCGTGCGCGCTCCGGCCGGATGCCGAGCGCTTCCCCCCGGCCCTCGATCAGGCCCCCTCGCTCCCCGGCACCGGCTGGATCTCCGGCTGGATGTCCGCCTGCAGTTCGTCCGCGTGCTCGCCGGTCACCAGGTACACCACCCGCTTGGCGACCGAGACCGCGTGGTCGGCGAACCGCTCGTAGTAGCGGCCGAGCAGCGTCACGTCCACGGCCGTCTCGATGCCGTGCTTCCAGCGGTCGTCCATCAGGTGCTGGAAGAGCGTGCGGTGCAGCAGGTCCATCGCGTCGTCGTCCTGCTCCAGCTGGAGCGCCAGGTCGACGTCCTTGGTGATGATCACCTCGGCGGCCTTCGCCATCAGGCGCTGCGCGAGCTGGCCCATCTCCAGGATGGTGGCGTGCAGGTCGTGCGGGACCGCGCGCTCGGGGTAGCGCAGCCGGGCCAGCTTCGCCACGTGCTGGGCGAGGTCGCCGGAGCGCTCCAGGTCGGCCGACATGCGCAGCGAGGTGACGACGATCCGCAGGTCGGTCGCCACCGGCTGCTGCCGGGCCAGCAGGGCTATCGCCCGCGCCTCCAGGTCGTGGTGGAGCTGGTCGACCTTGGCGTCGGCCTCGATCACGTTCTCCGCCAGCTTCAGGTCGGAGTCGAGGATGGCGGTCGTGGCGCGTCCGATCGCCGACCCGACCAGCCGGGCCATCTCCACCAGACCGTCACCGATCGAGTCCAGTTCCTCGTGGTACGCGTCCCGCATCAGGGTTCCTCTCGTACGTCATGCGTCGTGCAAGTGCGTCGTGCGTGCACGTACTCCGTGCGTCCGTACGTCGTGCACGTACGTCGTCCCAAGAGGGCCTCGCGGCCCTCGCTTCACCCCCACGTTTCCACGTTCCGGCCCGCACGCGTCCGTTTCCGGCATCCGGAATGAACCATCCCTGGCCCCCAGGTGAACTCTGGGCGACGAGTGTCCGAGCTCGCACTCCGATGGCTGTGGGCGGGACCTCCCCCGTGCCTAACCTGGTGGCATGGACGTGAACGCGGCGGTCGCCGCAGCGGCAGCGATCGCCGGAGTGCTCACCGGCGTCATCGCCATGCTGGCGTTCCGGTGGAGCGAGCGCGACCAGAAGCGGCCCACCCGCACCTCCCTGCACACCGATCCGGTGCTCCCGCCCGGCGTGGACACCGTGCTGTCGGTGCTCCGCTCCTCCGCCGTCGTCCTGGACGAGGAGGACGCCGTGGTCAAGGCCAGCTCGGCGGCGTACGCCCTCGGCCTGGTCCGCGGCGGCAAGCTGGCCGTCGAGCCCATGCTCCAGATGGCCCGCGACACCCGGCGGGACGGGGAGATACGGCAGGTCGAGCTGGACCTGCCCAGGCGGGGGACCGGACGCGGCGACGCCCTGGCGGTGTCCGCCCGCGTGGCCCCGCTCGGCTCGCGCCTGGTGCTGCTGCTCGTCGAGGACCTCACCGAGGCCCGCCGGATCGAGGCGGTGCGGCGCGACTTCGTCGCCAACGTCAGCCATGAGCTGAAGACTCCGGTCGGCGCGCTCTCCCTGCTCTCCGAGGCCGTCATGGACGCCTGCGACGACCCCGAGGCCGTGCGGCGCTTCGCCGGGCGGATGCAGATGGAGGCGACCCGGCTGACCAACCTGGTGCAGGAACTCATCGACCTCTCCCGGGTGCAGAACGACGACCCGCTGGAGGACGCCGAGCCGGTCCGGGTGGAGGAACTGGTCGCCGAGGCCATCGACCGCTGCCGGCAGGCGGCCGGCACCAAGCAGATCACGATGGCCACGAACGTGGGAGTGCCCGAAGGGCTCGACCAGGAGGACGGCGGGCGCCGGGTGGGCGGCACGGCCGACCTGCACGTCTGGGGCAACCGCGGCCAGCTCGCCGCCGCCCTCGGCAACCTCGTCGAGAACGCCGTCAACTACTCGCCCGCCCGCACCCGCGTCGGCATCGCCGCCCGCAGGGTGGCGGCCCCCGGCGGCGACATGATCGAGATCGCGGTGACCGACCAGGGCATCGGCATCTCCGACAAGGACAAGGAGCGCATCTTCGAGCGCTTCTACCGCGTCGACCCGGCCCGGTCCCGGGCCACCGGAGGCACCGGCCTCGGACTCGCGATCGTCAAGCACGTGGCCGCCTCGCACGGCGGGGAGGTCACGGTGTGGAGCGCCGAAGGCCAGGGCTCCACCTTCACCCTGCGGCTGCCGGAGGCGGGCCGGTCCCGCGACCGGGCCCGGCCGCACTCCGCCCGCGCCGGTGGCGCGGCCGGGCGGTCCACCCCCTCATCGCCCCCCCACACCTCTCCATCCCCGTACGCAACGCTTCCCGCTCCGGAGGTCCTTCCGTGACCCGTGTGCTCGTCGTCGAGGACGAGGAGTCCTTCTCCGACGCCCTGTCGTACATGCTCCGCAAGGAGGGCTTCGAGGTCGCCGTCGCGGCCACCGGCCCCGACGGGCTCGACGAGTTCGAGCGCAACGGCGCCGACCTCGTCCTCCTCGACCTGATGCTGCCCGGCCTGCCGGGCACGGAGGTGTGCCGCCAGCTGCGCGGCCGCTCCAACGTCCCCGTGATCATGGTGACCGCCAAGGACAGCGAGATCGACAAGGTGGTCGGCCTGGAGATAGGGGCGGACGACTACGTCACCAAGCCGTTCTCCTCGCGCGAGCTGGTCGCCCGCATCCGGGCGGTGCTGCGCCGCCGCGGCGAGCCGGAGGAGGCCGCCCCGGCCGCGCTGGAGGCCGGCCCGGTCCGCATGGACGTCGACCGGCACGTGGTGACCGTCGGCGGCACCAAGATCGACCTGCCGCTCAAGGAGTTCGACCTGCTGGAGATGCTGCTGCGCAACGCCGGCCGCGTCCTGACCCGCATGCAGCTCATCGACCGGGTCTGGGGTGCCGACTACGTCGGCGACACCAAGACCCTCGACGTCCACGTCAAGCGTCTGCGCGCCAAGATCGAGCCGGACCCGGGCGCGCCGCGGTACCTGGTGACGGTCCGCGGCCTCGGCTACAAGTTCGAGCCGTAGGCCGTAGCGGCGGGAGCCGCACACGCGCAAGGGCGGGACCTCCCCGGAGGCCCCGCCCTTGCGCGTACGGCGGTCAGTGACCGGCCGCCGCCTCGTGCGACTCCGTCGCACCGGCCGACGCGCTCGCGGAGGCCGCGTCGCTCGGGGCCGCCGAGTCGGCGGGCGCGGGCGCGCTGCCGCTCGGGTCGGCCGAGGCGCCGTGCGACGGCTCCTGCGAAGCACCCGCGGAGGCGCTCGCCGAGGCGCCCGGCGCGGCCGGGGCGCCGCTCGGGCCCCACACGGAGAAGTAGCCCGCGGCGGGGACGACGAAGGCGCGCAGGGACACGTCGCCGGTCTCGCTGAAGGCGAAGGTGACCTTGTGGGCGTCACCGTCCTGAACGGTCGCGCGGCCGTCGGGCAGGAGGGCGGAGACGTGGTCCTCGCCGCCGATGATCAGCGAACCGCCGGCCGGGACGATCACGTCCTTCTGGCCCTTGGCGGGCTTGAGCTCGACGGGCTCGGGGGCGCCCTCGACGGTGATGGACTCCAGCTTCTGGTCGGTGTCGCCGATGTTGAACACGGTGGCGGAGACCGCGGCCGGACCCGTCGACTCCTGGTCGGGCTGCGTGAGGACGATCGCGTTCTGGACCTTGATGTCACCGACGGTCGTCGCCGCGTTGTCCGGCCTGATCTGCAAGGACTGGGCGTTGTTGCCGGCGCCGCACGCGGCGAGCGGGAGGATCGAGAACGCGATGGCGGCGGCGGCGAGGGCGCCGCGTCGAAGGCTGCTGCTCACGGCGGCGGCAACTCCTTGACTCGAATGAGGCGGCGGCCACGTGACAAAGCCGCCCTAAGTGACTGTCAGCGGCCTTAGGTTACCGAGCCGTTCCCGGGCCGCCGCACCCGACCCTCCCCCGGGGGCCCGGCTTCGCCCGGCGAGCGGTAGCCGGGCGGTGGCTCGGGCGTCCCAAGAGGTTACGGGTGACGCGGGAGTCACATTCGCCACGCAGTTGTCCGCCATTCACATAAGTGGCTCGGGGATACCCGGCCGGATAGCGCCCCGATACCCCCGATAGTCGCGATAGGAGTGTCGTGCGTGCCCGTCGGTACGCAAATCTTCCGTGAAGGAATGCGTCCCCGGCCGAGAAATTGATCACCAGCCGGACACCCCCGGGGCTCGGTGATCAATTCCCGGATTCGTTCGGAAGCGTGCTCCGGGTACCGAACGGAGTAGCGGAAGTCGAGCATCTGAGACCGGACATATGGGGTATTTCGGCCGATCGGGCGGGTCGTCGTGGTGGTGCGGCACGCGCGTTTCGTCCGCCCCGAAGAGCCGCTCCGACCTGCGAATACCTCCTTCCGGCACCCGGTCGAAGCACGTTCCTGTCGCTGTTGTCAAGCCCCGAGATATGCCCTGACCTGCGAAAACGCCATTCAGAAGACGCCGTATCCGTGTTACCCTGGATAGCCACGGAAGGGGTACCTGTCACATGACGTTCAAGGTTGGCGACACCGTGGTCTATCCCCATCACGGGGCCGCGCTGATCGAGGCCATCGAAACTCGCCAGATCAAAGGCGTGGACAAGACCTACTTGGTGCTGAAGGTCGCCCAGGGTGACCTGACGGTACGTGTGCCAGCGGACAATGCGGAGTTCGTCGGCGTGCGTGATGTGGTCGGTCAGGACGGACTGGACCGGGTCTTCGAGGTGCTGCGCGCGCCGTACGCCGAGGAGCCCACGAACTGGTCGCGCCGCTACAAGGCGAATCTGGAGAAGCTCGCCTCCGGCGACGTCATCAAGGTCGCGGAAGTCGTGCGCGACCTGTGGCGCCGTGAGCGCGAGCGCGGACTCTCCGCCGGAGAGAAGCGCATGCTCGCCAAGGCCCGCCAGATCCTGGTGAGCGAGCTCGCCCTCGCGGAGAACACGAACGAGGACAAGGCCGAAGCCCTGCTCGACGAGGTTCTCGCCTCCTGATCCGAGGCGGAACCCGCCGGTTCAGCACACGAAATGCCGCGGTGCCCGATGACGCCTTCGCTGTCGCCGGGCGCTGCGGCATGTTCGTACCCCCGGTGTCCGCGCCCCGGAGGCGTCCGTACGCTCGTTCTCCGGGCAAGCCTGCGCCCCGGGCGTGTCGGCTCGACCAGTGTCACGGAAGGGGCTGGTCGACGCGGAGGCACCCGGCACCTCCCCGCACGGTGGCGGGGTCGCACGCCCAGGCCATACCCAGGTAGGCCGAGCACACAAACCTGACAGGAACCGATGTCTGACGATTCGCGTCCCTCACCGGGCACGGCGCCGACCGCCGCCGTGATCCCGGCCGCCGGCCGGGGCGTACGCCTCGGTCCGGGCGCCCCGAAAGCGCTCCGCGCGCTGGGCGGAACCCCCATGCTCATCCACGCGGTCCGCGCGATGGCCGCCTCCCGCGCCGTCTCCCTGGTCGTCGTCGTGGCCCCGCCCGACGGCGCCGCCGAGGTCAGGAGCCTGCTGGACGCGCACGCGCTGCCGGAGAGGACCGACTTCCTCGTGGTGCCCGGCGGCGCGACCCGTCAGGAGTCCGTGAAGCTCGGCCTCGACGCGCTGCCGCCCGCGTACGAGATCGTCCTCGTGCACGACGCGGCCCGCCCGCTGGTGCCGGTCGACACCGTCGACGCCGTCATCGAGGCGGTCCGCGACGGCGCCCCCGCCGTCGTCCCGGCGCTGCCGCTGGCCGACACCGTCAAGCAGGTCGAGCCCGCCGCCGCGCCGGGTAAGCCGGAGCCGGTGGTGGCGACGCCGGAACGCTCCCGGCTGCGCGCGGTGCAGACCCCCCAGGGCTTCGAAAGGGCCACGCTGGTGCGCGCCCACGAGACGGTGACCGGCGCGGTCACCGACGACGCCGGCATGGTCGAGCAGCTCGGCGTGACGGTCGTGGCGGTCCCCGGCCACGAGGAGGCCTTCAAGATCACCCGCCCCCTGGACCTCGTCCTCGCCGAGGCGGTCCTGGCCCGCAGGAGGCTCAATGATGGCTTCTGAGACGCCCGCGGCGCGGACGTTCCCGGCGGAGCCGCTCCCGCCCCTGCCCCAGGTGGGCATCGGCACCGACATCCACGCCTTCGAGGAAGGCCGCGAGCTGTGGTGCGCGGGCCTGAAGTGGGAGGGCGAGGGGCCCGGCCTGGCCGGGCACTCCGACGCGGACGTCGTCGCGCACGCCGCCTGCAACGCGCTGTTCTCCGCCGCCGGGCTCGGTGACCTCGGGCAGCACTTCGGCACCGGGCGCCCCGAGTGGTCCGGCGCGTCGGGCGTGACCCTGCTGACGGAGGCCGCGCGGATCGTGCGCGAGGCCGGTTTCCGGATCGGCAACATCGCCGTCCAGGTCGTCGGGCCCCGTCCGAAGATCGGCAAGCGGCGGGACGAGGCGCAGAAGCTCCTCTCCGAGGCCGCCGGGGCGCCGGTGTCCGTCTCCGGGGCGACCACCGACGGCCTCGGCTTCCCCGGCCGCGACGAGGGCCTGATGGCGGTGGCGACGGCCCTCGTGGTCCGGACGGCCCGTTGACCGGACGGCCGGACGGCCGGACGACTGGATGGCCGTATGACCGAGTGGCCGGACGACCGGTGAGCCGGCACGCGCGGAGGCACCCGGATCCGGGCTCGGACCCGGGGCCGGCCCCGGGGCCCGTCCAAGAGGTGCCCCCGGGCCGGCCGCACCGTCCGGCCCGCCCGCCGACCGGCGGCCTCGAGTGGCGAGCGGGCGGCGAGCGGGCGGCGTCCGGCGACGGCACAGGGCAGGGGCCGGGGCCCGCGTGATCCCCCGGACCTCACGAATACGCCGTCCCGGTGCGGAAGGACGCAAGGCACTGCCCGGCGCCCACTACCCTGGACACGTGACTATTCGCCTGTACGACACCAGCGCCCGGCAGATCCGTGACTTCACCCCCCTCAAGCCCGGGTGTGTCTCGATCTACCTGTGTGGCGCCACCGTGCAGGCACCCCCGCACATCGGGCACATCCGGTCGGGGCTGAACTTCGACATCATGCGCCGCTGGTTCACCCACCGCGGCTACGACGTCACGTTCGTCCGCAACGTCACCGACATCGACGACAAGATCATCAAGAAGGCGGCGGAGCAGGACCGCCCCTGGTGGGCCATCGGCTACGCCAACGAGCGCGCGTTCGGCGACGCCTACACCGCCCTCGGCTGCCTGCCCCCCACCTACGAGCCCCGCGCCACCGGCCACGTCCCCGAGATGGTCGAGATGATGCGCGCGCTCATCGAGCGCGGGCACGCCTACGAGGCCGACGGCAGCGTCTACTTCGACGTCCGCTCCTGGCCCGCGTACCTGGAGCTGTCCAAGCAGGACCTCGACGAGATGCGGCAGCCCGCCGAGGAGGGCATCACCGGCAAGCGGGACCCGCGCGACTTCGCCATGTGGAAGGCGGCCAAGCCCGGCGAGCCCGACTGGGAGACGCCCTGGGGCCGCGGCCGTCCCGGCTGGCACCTGGAGTGCTCGGCCATGGCCCACAAGTACCTCGGCTCCGCCTTCGACATCCACGGCGGCGGACTCGACCTGGTCTTCCCGCACCACGAGAACGAGATCGCCCAGGCCAAGGCGTTCGGCGACGACTTCGCCCGGTACTGGGTGCACAACGCCTGGGTTACCATGAGCGGCGAGAAGATGTCGAAGTCGCTCGGCAACTCGGTGCTGGTCTCCGAGATGGTCAGGCAGTGGCGCCCCATCGTGCTGCGCTACTACCTGGGCACCCCGCACTACCGCTCCACGATCGAGTACAGCGAGGAGGCGCTGCGCGAGGCCGACGCGGCGTTCGCGCGGATCGAGGGCTTCGTGCAGCGCGTGGTGGAGCTCGCCGGCAAACCCGTCGAGCCCGCCGCCGACGTGCCGACCGCCTTCGCCGACGCCATGGACGACGACCTCGGCGTGCCGCAGGCGCTCGCCGTCGTCCACACCACCGTCCGGCAGGGCAACAGCGCGCTGGCCGCCGACGACAAGGAGGCCGCCATCGCCCGCCTCGCCGAGGTGCGGGCCATGCTCGGCGTCCTCGGCCTCGACCCGCTCGACGAGCAGTGGGCCGGGGGGTCCGACCGCGGCGAGGACCTCCACGGTGTCGTCGACACCCTGGTCCGCATGGTGCTCGACCAGCGCGAGGCCGCCCGCGCCCGCAAGGACTGGGCCACCGCGGACGCCCTGCGCGACCAGCTCAACGCCTCCGGCCTCGTCATCGAGGACAGCCCCCAGGGGCCGCGCTGGAGCCTCGGTTCACGCTGACCCGGCCGGAGTCCGACCGTGCCGCCCGGCCCCCCGGGCGGCACACTGCACAAGACGCATAAAACGCACAAGACGCACGTACGACCACTTCACGGAGACGGGTAACTCATGGCCGCGAACAACCGCCGCATGTCCGGCAAGAAGGGCGCGCAGGTCGGCAGCGGCGGCAAGCGGCGCCGGGGCCTGGAGGGCAAGGGACCGACGCCCCCCGCCGAGATGCGCAAGGGACACGCGAAGCAGCGCGCCGCCCAGGCGAAGGCCCGCCGCGCCCAGGGCCGCGCGCAGGGCAGGCGCGGCGGCGGACGGTCGGCCTCCGAGCTGGTCGTCGGCCGCAACCCCGTCGTCGAGGCGCTGCGCGAGGGCGTGCCCGCCTCCACCCTCTACGTCCAGCAGTTCATCGACAACGACGAGCGGGTGCGCGAGGCGCTCCAGCTCGTCGCCGAGCGCGGCAACCTCAACCTGATGGAGGCACCGCGCCCCGAGCTGGACCGCATGACCAACGGACTCAACCACCAGGGCCTGGTCCTCCAGGTCCCGCCCTACGAGTACGCGCACCCCGAGGATCTCCTCGACGCCGCCGCCGACGAGGGCGAGGACCCGCTGATCGTCGCCCTCGACGGGGTGACCGACCCGCGCAACCTCGGTGCCGTCGTCCGGTCCGCCTCCGCCTTCGGCGGCCACGGCGTCGTCGTGCCCGAGCGGCGCGCGGCCGGCATGACCGCCGGTGCCTGGAAGACGTCCGCCGGCACGGCCGCCCGTACGCCCGTCGCCCGCGCCACCAACCTGACGCGCGCCCTGGAGGCGTACAAGAAGGCCGGGATCACGGTGGTCGGACTCGCCGCCGACGGGGAGGTCGAACTGGGCGAGCTGGACGCCCTGGCCGGGCCCGTCGCCATCGTCGTCGGCAGCGAGGGCAAGGGCCTGTCCCGGCTGGTCGGCGAGACGTGCGACCTGCGCGTACGGATCCCGATGCCGGGCGGCGCCGAGTCGCTCAACGCCGGTGTCGCGGCGGGCATCGTCCTGTACGAGGCGGCGCGCAGGCGCTCCTGAGGCCAGGGCGGGGGGACGGGCGTGGTGAGCCCCGCGGGCGACGGCCCGCGGGGGGCCGCGAACGGATGTGCCGTGTTGTCACCCGTACGGGGTGTTCCGGATCCGTCCGGACCGGTTTGACGCGGTCCGGACAGATCTGGCGGGTCAAAGCAGTGTCCTAACGACACGTCACTCGGTTAGATGAGTGTGGACACCAGAACACCCCGCACACCCACGGGGGACCGCTCGTCGGGAATCGACGACGCTCCCGCGCTGAGCATGGTGAAGGTGCCGAGCGATCCGGCGCAGGTCATCGTCAATCACGCGAGCTTCCGCGTCGAGCTGGGCGCCTCGGCGCGGCGCACCCGATCCCCCCGGGTCGCTCGGCACGTCAGCGCCACCCAGGACACCGCCCGCATCCCCGCCGCCCAGTACGCGGCCGGCCCCGCCCGCCGGCGGCCCGTCGTGTGGAGCGGCCACACCGAACCGGACGACACCGGTGCCCACCGCCTGCTCCAGGCCGTGCGGGCCGGCGTCGGCCACCACGTCGTGCAACCCGTCGCGGACGCCGGGGCCACCCAGGTCATCCCCCGCGTCGGCCTCGGCCCCGACGACCACCGCGACGAGCTCACCACCCAGACCCTCCCCACCCCCGTCGTCGGCGCCCCGCGCACGCCCGGCCCCGAGGGCACCCGGCTGCTGCCCGCCATGCGCAGTGCCGGCAGCGCCTACGACGAACCCGCCCACCCCCGCGACGGGTTCGACGACACCGACGCCCTCGACACCCTCGGCGGCCCGGCCGGAGCCGGTCCCTCCGGCAGGCGCCACGGCGACGATCCGGCACGGCACGCCTACTACCCCGGCCGCCGCATGAACCTGGGCGTCGTCCTGCTGCCGCTGCGGGTCTTCCTCGGCTTCATCTCCATCTACGCCGGCATGGGCAAGCTCTGCGACCCCGTCTACTTCGACGGCGGCGAACGGGGCTCCATGGTGAAGTGGCTCAACACCCTGCACCCCTGGGAAGTGGCCGAGCCGCTGCGCCAGTTCGCCCTCGCCCACCCCGTCGGGTCCGGCCTCGTCATCGCCTTCCTCCAGGTCATCGTCGGCGTCCTGACGGTGCTGGGCTGCTGGCAGCGCGTCGCCGCCGGCATCGGCGCCGCGCTGTCCGCCGCGCTGCTGGTCACCGTCAGCTGGAAGAGCGTCCCCGCCTACGACGCGCCCGACATCATCTACCTCGCCGCCTGGTCCCCGCTGATCATCGCCGGCGCCCCCGTCTACTCCGTCGACGGCCGCCTCGCCGGCAGCGCCTGGCGCCGCCTCGGCCCCCGCGCCCCCCTGTGGGACCTGCGCCGCTTCGTCCTGCGTCGTGGCGCCCTGGTCACCTTCGTCGTCACCGGTCTCACCCTCCTCGTCGGCTCGCTGCTCGGCGGCGCCGTCCGCGACGCCGACCGTGTCGTCGTCCCCGGCCCCGGCGAGGCCCCGCGCAACGAACAGCCCGGGTCCCCGCTCCCCGTGGAGCCCGGCGACCGGAAGACGGACGAGACCCCTGAGGCCTCCACCTCGCCCACCCAGGGCGCCACGTCCGGCACGACCGCCCCGGCCGACGGCTCCGGTTCCACGCCCGACGCCACGCGCGACGCCGGCACCACCACCGGTGGATCGCCCAGCCAGACCCAGGGCAGCATCGGGCAGGTCCCGCCCCAGCAGTCCTCCCCGGCCGGCCGGGCCCCCAGCACCAGCTCGGGCCCCGCCAGCGGCGGTACCCCCACCGGGGGCGACGCCGGCAGCGGCCCGACCGGTGGTAGCGGCAGCGGCAGCGGCAGTGGCGGCGTCAGCGACAGCGGCACCGACAGCGGCGGCGGAGGATCGTCCTCCTCCGGGCGGTCCGGGCTCGTCGGCGGTCTGCTCGGCTGACCCGCCCGGCAACGCCTGCCGCGTACGGGAACGGGGCCCCGCACATCACGTGTGCGGGGCCCCGTTCCCGTACACGGCAGGCGGGCCGTGCCCCTCGTACGCGGCGGGGCGGGCGGACGCGTTGCCGTACGGGGTGGGCGGGCGCTCTCAGCGGCCCAGCGCCGTCAGTTCCCTCGCCGCTTCCGTCAGGTCCTTCGCGGTGTCGATCGCCCGCCAGTAGGAACCCTGCGGGATCGGGAAACCGGCCAGCCGGCGCTCACGCGCCAGCCGCGGGAACGTGGACCGCTCGTGGTCGCCCCGCTCCGGCAGCATCGCGGCGAACTCGGGGGAGAAGACGTACACGCCCGCGTTGATCTCGAAGGTCGACGGCGGCGCCTCGATGAAGTCGGTGATGTGCCCGAAGCCGTCCGTCTTCACCGCACCCCACGGAAGGCGCGGGCGGGCCAGGGCGAGCGTCGCGACGGCGTCCCGACCGGTGTGGAAGTCCGCCATGTCACGCAGTGAGAACCGGGTCCAGATGTCGCCGTTGGTGGCGTACCAGGGCCGGTCCGGATGGGGAAGGTGCGCGGCGGCGTACTTCAGGCCGCCGCCGCGGCCGAGCGGTTCCGACTCGACGACGGTGGTCACGGAGAGGGGCAGGTCCGCGCTCTCCAGCCACTTCTGCAGAACCTCGGCGAGGTGGCCGCAGGAGACCACCACGTCCGTCACGCCCTCCTCGGCGAGCCAGGAGAGCTGATGGCCGATGATCGGGGTTCCCGTGCCGGGGATCTCGACCATCGGCTTGGGCCGGTCGTCGGTGTAGGGACGCAACCGGGAACCCTGGCCGCCGGCCAGGACGACGGCTTGCACGGGACGGGACGCAGCGCTCGGATCGGTCATGACCCGCACTGTACGTGGCGCCCCGCCCCGTCCGGCCGGCCCGGTGCCGGCCGTCGCGTCAGCCGTGCGCGGCCAGGACCCCCGAGGCGAAGGAGGTGTCGCAGACGGGGCGGGAGTACGACTGGGCGCGTGTCGGGCCGTACACCCGCACCGCGGCGCGGCCGAGGGAGCGGGCGATCGAAGCGCAGTGCCTCGCCAGCGAGGGACGCTCGTCGACGGCCTGCTGGAGGTGGGTGAGGGCGACGCCCGGGTCCTCCTCCCGCAACTCGGTCAGCAGCCGGTCGTGCAGCACCTCGTGCGGTGCGCGGACGACGCGCGAGGAGGCCTTCGACGCGGAGGCGTCCGACGCGGTGAGCACCGGACTCGAGGAACCCCCCGACCAGTTGACCCGGGTGACCGCGAGGGTCCCGGAGAGCACCAGGACGACGGGCAGGACGAGGGCGAGGGAGCGGCCGATCCGGCGGGCGGGGCCCCGGCCGCGACGCGTCTGTGGGGTGGTGGAGTGCTTCACGCGTGTGAGGGTAGCGGCTGGTAATGATTTGGCGACATTTAGTCACCCTTTCGGGGGGTGGGGAAGGGCCCGGAAGTGGGTAGGGCGTTGACGCACACCGCTCGAAACGTCCGGTGTGCCGGGGTATTTGTCGACAGCGGAAAGGGCCCCGCAGGAGGCTGCGGGGCCCTTTCCGTGGATTTCCGTCGGTCCGGGGCGTCACCCCTGGTCGAGCGGGTGTCGCGGGCTCAGTCGGAGAGACGCTCACCGGTGGACGTGGAGAACACGTGGGTCTCGCCGGAGCGCGGCACGACGTGCAGCCGGCTGCCCTTCTCCGGCACCTCGCGGCCGCCCACGCGGACCACCAGGTCCTTGGACTCGCCACCGAGCCGCGCGGTGCCGTAGACGTACGCGTCCGAGCCCAGTTCCTCGACGACGTTGACGGTGACCTCGACACCGAGGTCGGAGTCGGGACCGGCCACGTCGAAGTGCTCGGGGCGGATGCCGACGGTGACCGTCTTGTCGGTCGTGGAGGACAGCGCGTCACGCTGCACCGGCACCACCGAGTTGCCGAACCTCACACCGCCGTCGGTGATCGGGACCTCGACCAGGTTCATCGCCGGGGAGCCGATGAAGCCGGCGACGAACAGGTTCGCGGGCCGGTCGTACATGTTCCGCGGGGTGTCGACCTGCTGGAGCAGACCGTCCTTGAGGACCGCCACGCGGTCACCCATGGTCAGCGCCTCCACCTGGTCGTGGGTGACGTAGACGGTGGTGATGCCCAGGCGGCGCTGGAGCGAGGCGATCTGCGTACGCGTCGACACGCGCAGCTTGGCGTCCAGGTTCGACAGCGGCTCGTCCATGAGGAAGACCTGCGGCTCGCGCACGATCGCACGGCCCATCGCCACACGCTGACGCTGACCGCCGGAGAGCGCCTTCGGCTTGCGGTCCAGGTACTGCGTCAGGTCGAGGATCTTCGCCGCCTCCTCGACCTTCTGCCGGATCTCCGCCTTGTTGACACCCGCGATCTTCAGGGCGAAGCCCATGTTGTCCGCGACCGTCATGTGCGGGTACAGGGCGTAGTTCTGGAACACCATGGCGATGTCCCGGTCCTTGGGCGGAAGGTGCGTGACGTCGCGCTCGCCGATGCGGATGGCACCGCCGTTCACGTCCTCCAGACCCGCGAGCATGCGCAGGGAGGTGGACTTGCCGCAGCCCGACGGGCCGACCAGGACGAGGAACTCGCCGTCCGCGATCTCGATGTCGAGGGCGTCGACGGCGGGCTTGTCGGAACCCGGGTAGATCCGGGTCGCCTTGTCGAACGTGACAGTGGCCATGGTGATGGGCCCCCTTCTACCGGCAGGAACGTGCCGGACGATCCGTTGTAGGAAGGCGGTGCCACGACGGACCCCGTGGCGGAGTCCGTGTGTGGTGTCCGTTTGTGGTGTGGTCCACACGGGTGAACTGGAGCGAGACGGTACCCGGCGTTCACTTGGTCTGTCAGTACCTGCGGGCATGTGAACTTCACCGAAATTTTCGCGACCGGCCGTTCACGGCCTCCCCTTCACGGCTTCCCGTCCGCCTCCGGCCCCTCCCCGGCGTACCGCCGGGCCAGCACCGCCACCGCCTCCGCCACGGCCCGCCGCAGCGCCTCCGGCCCCAGCACCTCCGCCTCCGTACCGAGCCGCAGCAGATCACCCACCGCGACGGCCTGCGACTCCACCGCCAGCTCCACCTCCACCCATCCCTCGCCGTCCGGCGGGCCCGCCCCCTCCAGCGCCCGCGCACCCGCCGCCCCGAACTGCATCGGCAGCAGCTTCCGCCCCCGGGGCGAGAGGCGCAGCCGCGCCGTCCCCCCGCGCAGCGCGGCCTCCAGCCGCCGGGACGACTGCGTCCAGTACGCGGCGAGGTCGAAACCGGCGGGTCGCTCGAAGCCCTCGTCCGCCACCTCCACCTCCACGAACCGCGACACCCGGTACGTGCGCACCGTTTCCGCCCCGGCCGCCTCCCCGGCCGCCCCGCTCCCGCCCGCGGACGCCACCAGGTACCAGATCCCGCCCTTGAGCACGAGCCCCAACGGCTCCAGTTCCCGCCGCACTTCACCGCGCCAGCGCCGGTAACGCGCCCGCACCACCCGTTCCTCCCAGACCGCGCGCGCCACCGCCGCCAGGAACGGCACCGGCTCGGCATCCCGGAACCAGGCCGGGGCGTCCAGGTGAAACCGCTCCTGCGCCCGCGCCGCCCGCTCGCCCGATCCGGCGGGCAGCGCCGCCCGCAGCTTCCGCTGAGCCGTCGACAGGACCGCCCCCAGCCCCAGGTCCCGCGCGGGCCCCGGCACCCCCGCCAGGAAGAGCGAAACGGCCTCGGTGTCCGTCAGCCCGGTCAGCCGCGTGCGGTAGCCGTCCACCAGCCGGTACCCGCCGGCGGGCCCCCGGTCGGCACAGACCGGCACGCCCGCCGCGCCGAGCGCCTCGACGTCCCGGTAGACCGTCCGCACCGACACCTCCAGCTCGGCGGCGAGCTCGGGGGCGGTCATCCGGCCCCGGTTCTGCAGCAGCAGGAGGAGGGAGAGGAGGCGGTCGGCACGCATGCGGCCATTGTTCCGGCGCGTCCGCCGTACCTGACAGGAGATGTCAGGTACGGCGTCCACCGTGGTCACCCGAGGCGCGCGCCGCGCGACGAGCAGGACGAGAGGGAGACCCAGGACCCATGCCCGGCACACGGACCACCGGCCACTTCACCTTCGCCGACTGGAAGGAGCACCCCGTCGGCCCGGACACCACGGGCGCCCGGCTCGCCCACGCCTCCGCCACCAACACCTTCACGGGCGGCGTCGAGGCAGCCGGAACGCTCTGCGAGTACTCGATCGTTTACCTGCCGGACGGGACCGGCACCTTCGCCGGCATGGAACTGCTGACGGGACGGATCGACGGGCGGGAGGGCGCCTTCGCGCTCGAGGAACGGGGCACCTTCGACGCCGACGGCACGGTGCGCTGCGTGTTCGAGGTGGTGGCCGGGTCGGGGACGGGGGAGCTGACCGGGCTGCGCGGGAGCGGGGGGTTCACCGTCCGGCCCGGGGAGAAGGAGGTGGCGTACGAGTTCACGTACGCGCGGGAGTGAGGCACCGCGGGCGGGCGGAACTTCGTGGATCGGGGAAACGGGCTCTGTGTACAGTGGAGCAGCCTGCGCGAGCGGTGTGCCGATCGCGCGGTGCCTCCTTAGCTCAGCTGGTTAGAGCGCCGCTCTTGTAAAGCGAAGGTCGTCGGTTCGAATCCGACAGGGGGCTCTCCCACTGAACAGCGCGAACGCCCCGGCCGGTGATCGGTCCGGGGCGTTCGACATCCACGGGTGGCATCGGCCCGGGCGGTCGGTCACGGTCGGGCCCCGGCTGCGCTCCGCTCCGCCGGGCGCCATGGACCACGCCCGCTCCACGGTGTGCGGATCGACGGCGGACGGGATGGGAGCTGGGTGAGTGGTGGGTTCAGTCGGGGTTCCCGTCGAGCACCAACATGATGTGCTCATGCTCGCCGTACCGGACTGTCCCTGTACGCCGGAAGCCGTGTTTCTCCAGCAGCCGCACCGAGCCGGTGTTCCCGCTGAAGGGATCGGCGTACAGCGGACGGGCCCTCTCCCTTTCCAGGAACAGCGCCAGTGCCTGCGTGCCGATGCCGCGCCCCCAGTACTGTCGGCCGAGCCAGTACCCGATGAAGCGCCGACGACCCTCGCCCCACCACGCCGCCACGTTGCCCGCCAGTTCTCCGTCGACGGTGACCGCCTGCACGAAGACGGTGGGGTCCCCGAGAACCCTCGTCGCCCAGTGGGTCATGAAGGCTTCCCGTTCCCGGGGCGGGAACTTCGACCGCTGTACGGCCTCAGGGTCGTGCTCCTGCGCGAAGAACTCCTCCAGATCGGGCTGTTCGACGTCTCGTAAACGCACCTGATCACTCATGGCGGTGGAGTCTGCCACCAGCCACTGACACTCCGGATGTGAGCCCTCCAGCGTGCTGAGCCGAACTCGGCAAGGCGAGTCCGGCTCCCCGACATCGACTTCCGGCACCGACAAGCGCGAACGCAAGCGTTGAAGCAGTATCGGCGTGAACGTCCCACACCGCTGCGGGGCGGGTCGCCCGGGCCCGGAAATTCCTCATGATCCACCTGATGAGGATGAGGTTGGTCAGCACATCAGGACCGGGCGGGCCCTTGTCCAGCAGTTGATGGACGGCAACCCGTCCGTTCCGGTCCGGTCGTCAACGTCCCCGCCGACAGGTCAGGATGATCCCGACAGCAGCCAGCACCGCGACCACGAAGACAAACCATGCCGGCAGTAAGTCAAGCCCCTTGTAGGCGATCGGGGCGGTTGTGGGCATCAGTCCTCCTCAAGCACGAGCAATTTCCGAGTGCCCGTCACCAAGGTCGAGATGCCGTCCAGCTGCTCACCGCCTTCCGGCCCCACGGTCGTGCGTGTCCACCTGCCTGACAACGCCCACGAACAACGGCGGACAAGCGCGGACACCTGCGGATCATCACCCGCGGTGAACATCGCGCCTCGGCCGGCCTGACATCCGCAGTCGACATCAACGGCGGCAGACGGCGGCGACTACGGGTGGTCCGTGCCGACCTTGCTTCCCGGGTATCCGAAGCCCGTACGACCGCGTTGATCGGATTTGTGAAGCGAAGGTCGTCGGTTCGAACCCGAAAGGGGCTCTGGAAAGCCCAGGTCACCTGTGTGGCCTGGGCTTTCGTCACGCCTGTGCGCCGCCCAGCTCCGCCAGGGCCCCGTCCGTCAGGCGGTACACCGTCCACTCGTCCTGGGGGCGGGCGCCGAGGGACTCGTAGAAGGCGATGGACGGGGTGTTCCAGTTCAGGACGGACCATTCCAGGCGTCCGTAGCCGCGCTGGACGCAGATGCGGGCCAGTTCCGTGAGGAGGGCCTTGCCGTGGCCGGCGCCGCGGGCCTCGGGGCGGACGTAGAGGTCTTCGAGGTAGATGCCGTGGACGCCGCGCCAGGTGGAGAAGTTGAGGAACCACAGGGCGAAGCCGACGGGGGCGCCGGTGGTGTCGTCCTCGGCGATGTGGGCGTAGGCGGCGGGGTGGGGGCCGAAGAGGGCCTCGTGGAGCTGTTCGGGGGTGGCCCTGGCCTCGGACAGGGACTTCTCGTAGTCGGCGAGTTCGCGGATGAGGGTGTGGAGGACGGGGACGTCGTCGGGGGTCGCGGTGCGGATCATGGGCGCAGGTTAGTGGGCGCGGCCGAGCAGGCCGCGGGCGATGTCGAGGTGCCTCTCCTCCGGGGGTTCGTCGGCTTCGAGGTTCCACAGGCAGGTCTGGAGGACGCGGGCGAGGGTCCAGGCGCGGGCGCGGGGGCGGTCGAGGCCGAGGATGTCGGTCAGGGCGTCGAAGCGCCAAGGGGTGTCGGTGGGTCGTAGCGGTTGTGGAGGGCGGGGAAGAGGTCGAAGGCGGGGTCGCCGGCGAGGGGTTTGGGGTCGATGGCGAGCCAGGGGGCGCGCGGGGAGGCGAGGACGTTGTCGTAGTGGAGGTCCCAGTGGAGGAGGCGGTCGCCGGGGGTGCCGGCGACTTCGCGGGTGGCGGCGGCGCAGTCGGCGAGGAGGCGGCGGGTGGCGGGGTCGGGGGTGCGGGGGAGGACGCGGTGGGCGCGGTCGAGGAGGGCGGGGACGAGGTCGGCGAGGCGGCGCAGGCCGGTGGGGGCGGGGGTACTGGTGAGGCGGGCGAGGAGGCGGGCGATGACGGGGACGGCTTCGTGGGCGTCCTCGACGCGGGCGAGGGTGCGGGCGGGGTCGAGGCGTTCGAGGAGGAGGGCGCCGGTGGCGGGGTCGTGGTCGAGGAGGCGGACGGCCCCGTCGCCGTTCCAGGTGCGCAGGGCGAGGGGTTCGCCTTCGCTCTCGTCGTCGGGGAGGTGGAGCTTGAGGGCGGCGGGGGTGTCGTCGTGGCGGCGTACGACGGGGAGGACGAGGGCGGTCCGGCCGTGCAGGGAGGGGCCGTCGAGGCGGAGGCCCCAGTGGTCGAGGAGGCGGACGGCGAGGGCGGGGAGGGAGGCGATGAAGGCGCGGCCCGCTTCGCCGTTGTCCCTGGCCTGGGCCGCGGCGAGGGGTTCCGGGATGTCGATCACGGGTGGGGACGGTAGCGGGGGCGGGCCCGGTGGGGAGGGACTTCGGCGGAATCCGCGGCGACGGCGGCCGCGGGTGCGGACCCGCACCCCGGGCGGGGTGCGGGCCCGGCCGGCGGTGTCGCGGACGGTGGCGTTTCCCCTCCGGTACGCGGGGGGTGGTCCTCCGGTGGTGCGTGAGCCACCGGGCGGGGACGCGCCGCCGGACGCCCTGTCCGTGCGGGGCGTCCGGGCGGCGTTGCTCCGGCCGGAACACCGCGGGCCCGGACGCGTCGCGCCCCGGTGCGTGTCCCGGCCACCGCCGGTCACGGTTCCAGGACCACCTTGCCGGTCGTGCCCCGGCTCTCCAGCGCGCGGTGGGCGGCGGCGGCCTCGGCGAGCGGGAAGCGCTGGACGGCGGGGGTGAGGCGGCCCTCGGCGGCCTCGGTGAGGGCGCGCAGCTCGAGGGTGCGCATCGGGTCGGGGCCGCCGGCCCTGCCCAGCATCACGGGGCCGAGGACCTGCTCGGAGACGCCGTCGACGAGGTAAGGCCCGCCGTCGCGCAGGCCCTCGCCGGACCAGCCGAAGACGAGGTGCTTGCCGCCGGGGCCGAGCAGGGCGACGGCTTCGCGGGCCACGTCGCCGCCGACGCCGTCGAAGACGACGGTGGCGTGCCGGCCGCCGAGGTGGGCGCGGACCTTTCGCGGCCAGGCGGGGTCCTTGTAGTCGACGGCGAGGTCGGCGCCGTTCACCTCGACGCGGGCGGTCTTCTCCGGGCCGCCGGCCAGGCCGATCACCGTGGCGCCGGCGTTCTTGGCGTACTGCACGAGGAGGGTGCCGATGCCGCCGGCGGCGGCCGGGATCACGGCGACCGAGCCGGGTCCGAGCTCGGCGAACTGCAGGATCCCCATCGTCGTACGGCCCGTGCCGATCATGGCGACGGCCTGGGCGAAGTCGAGGGTGCCGGGGATCTCGTGGAGGCGGCCGGCGTCGGTGACGGCGAGCTCGGCGTAGCCTCCGGGCGCGTGGCCGAGGTGGGCGACGACCCGTTTGCCGAGCCAGCCGTCCGGGGCGTCCGCGCCGAGGGCGTCGACGACCCCGGCGACCTCGCGGCCGGGGACGGTGGGCAGGGCGGGCAGTTCGGGCAGCGGGCCCCGCACGCCCTCGCGCAGGGCGGTGTCCAGCAGGTGGACGCCGGCGGCGCGGACGGCTATGCGGACCTGGCCCGGGCCCGGTACGGGGTCCTCGACCCGCTCGTGAACGAGGTTCTCGGCCGGGCCGAAGGCGTGCAGTCGGACGGCGTGCATGAGTTCCCCCTGTCGGGTCCGCCGGGGCGCGGCCGGTTCGGCGGCGCTCCGGTGCGGTCTGTGGCTGCGGACCCACTCTTCGACCTCGAGTCCGCTTGAGGTCAAGCTTTCGCCTGCCCGGGTCCGGGGGACGGTCAGTGGTGGCATGCGGCATGGGGGGCATGGCGAGGGCGGCGGCGGGCGGTGGGCCGGGGGGCGGCGGTGAGGGCGGCACGGCGGCCGGAGGCGCGCCTGTCGCCGCTGGTGCCGTACGGCGGCGGAGGGCGGGAGCCGGACCTCGCCGGCGCCCGCCCGGAGCGGGTGGAGTCCGTCGACTGCGCGGTGAGGGGGGCGGACCTGAGCGCGGCGGTCCTGCGCGATGTCGGCCTGCGCCGGGTCGCCGCGCTGGACGTAGCCCAGGGGGGCGGACCGGTTGGCGGGGGCGGTGATCAGCCCGGCGCGGCCGATGGACCCGGCGCCGGTGCCGGCGGTGGGGCCGGGGGTCCGGGTGGAGGGGTGAACGGCGCCGGTGTCCGGTTCAGGGCAGGCGGGGGAAGCGGGCCTGCAGGGTCCAGACGGCCGGGTTGTCCGCGAGGTCCTCGTGCATGTCGGTGAGGTCGGCGATCAGGTCGTGCAGGAAGTCGCGTGCCTCCCGGCGCAGTTCGGCGTGGGAGAAGGACAGCGGGGGTTCGGACGGCGGCAGCCACTCCGCCTCGATGTCCACCCAGCCGAAGCGGCGCTCGAACAGCAGGCGATCGGTGGACTCGGTGAAGTCCAGCTCGGCGTGCTGGGGGCGGGAGGCGCGGGAACCGGCCGGGTCCCGGTCGATCAGCTCCGCGATGTCGCACAGCGCCCACGCGAAGTCCAGCACCGGTACCCATCCCCAGGCCGTGGAGATCTCCCGGTCCGCCTCGGTGTCGGCGAGGTACACGTCGCCGCAGAACAGGTCGTGCCGCAGGGCGTGGACGTCCGCGCGGCGGTAGTCGGTCTGCGGCGGGTCGGGGAAGCGGGGGGAGAGGGCGTAACCGATGTCGAGCACGGGCCGATGGTGTCACGGCGGCGGCGGTCGTGCGGCGGTGGGCGGCGGTGGACGGGGCGGCGGCGGTGGACGGGGCGGCGGCGGGGGCGGGGCCCGGTCGGCGTCGCGGTTGCCGGGGCCGCGCGCGCCCATAGGATCACGGGGTGCGCAGACCTCGACTGCCCGTCCCGGCCACCGCCGTCACCGTCGCCGCCGCCCTGACCGCGCTCACCGCGTGCGGCGGCGGCGGTGTCCACGGCACCCCCGGCGGTTCCGGGGTGCGCGACCCGTACTTCCCGAAGGCGGGCAACGGCGGCTACGACGTCACCCACTACGCCCTCGACCTCGCCTACGACCCCGAGGCCGCCCACCTCGCCGGCACCGCGACCCTCACCGCCCGCGCCACCCAGGACCTGTCCGCCTTCTCCCTGGACCTCAAGGGCCTGGACGTCGAGCGCGTCACCGTCGACGGCGAGGCCGCCCGGTGGAACCGCACCGGCCAGGAGCTGACCGTCCGGCCGCCCGACGACATCGGCGACGGCGCGCGGTTCCGTGTCGCGGTCCGCTACTCCGGCACCCCCGAGACGATCACCGACCCGGACGGCTCGCGGGAGGGCTGGCTGCGCACGGACGACGGGGCGCTGGCGCTGGGCCAGCCCACCGGTTCGATGGCGTGGTTCCCCGGCAACCACCACCCCTCCGACAAGGCGGCCTACGACCTCACGGTGACCGTGCCCGAGGGCCTGCGGGCCGTCTCCAACGGCGAGCCGGCGGGCGAGCGGACCAGCGGGGGCCGTACGTCGTTCACCTGGCGCACCGCCGAGCCGATGGCGAGCTACCTCGCCACCCTCGCCATCGGCGAGTACGACATCGACCGCTTTGCCACCGGGGACGGCCTGCCCGTGTACACGGCCGTCGACCCGGACCAGGCCGGTGCGAGCCGGGCGGTGCTCGGGCGGATCCCCGAGGTCGTGGAGTGGGCGCGGGACCTGTTCGGCCCCTACCCGTTCTCCACCACCGGCGCGATCGTCGAGGACGCGCGGGACGCCGGGTACGCGCTGGAGACGCAGAGCCGGCCGGTCTTCCCCGGCGCCCCCGACGTCCTCCTCCTGGTCCACGAACTCGCCCACCAGTGGTACGGCGACTCCGTCACGCCCAGGAGCTGGCGGGACATGTGGCTGAACGAGGGGTTCGCCACGTACGCGGAGTGGCTGTGGGAGGAGGACCACGGCGGCGACAGCGCGCAGGAGACGTTCGAGGCGCTCTACGACGGCTCGTACCCCGGCGACGAGGAGGAGACGGTGTGGGCGTTCGCGCCGGCGAACCCGCCCGGTGCCGAGCACGTCTCCGCCGACCCGGTCTACCTGCGGGGCGCGATGGTGCTGCACAAGATCCGGCAGAAGGTCGGCGACGACGCCTTCTTCGGCCTGATCCGGGGCTGGGCGGATGCCCGCCGGTACGGCAACGCGGACACCGGGGACTTCACGGCCTACGTGGAGAGGAAGGCGCCCGGCCACGACTTCGACGGGGTCTGGGAGGAGTGGCTGTACGGCGACGGGAAACCGGAGCGTCCCTGACCCGTGCCCCGGTCGTCCGGCGGCGGGCCCGGCCCCGGGACACGTGCCGGAGCCGGCGGGCGGCGGGGTGAGGAGCGCGCGGGCGGCCCGCCGCGGACACGGCGCGGCCCCCGGCCGGAGGAGGCCGGGGGCCGCGCCGCCGCGGACGGGGTCCGTCAGACGTTCACGCCGAAGTCCTGGGCGATGCCGACCAGGCCCGAGGCGTAGCCCTGGCCGACCGCGCGGAACTTCCACTCGGCGCCGTTGCGGTACAGCTCGCCGAAGACCATCGCGGTCTCGGTGGCCGCGTCCTCCGACAGGTCGTAGCGGGCGATCTCGGTGCCGCCGTCCTGGTTGACGATGCGGATGTAGGCGTTGCGGACCTGGCCGAAGTTCTGGCCGCGGTTCTCGGCGTCGTAGATCGAGACCGGGAAGACGACCTTGTCGATGTCGGCCGGGAGCGCGGCGAGGTTGACGTTGATCGCCTCGTCGTCGCCGGCGCCCTCGCCGGTGCGGTTGTCACCGGTGTGGACGATGGTGTTGTCCGGGGTCTGCTTGTTGTTGAAGAAGACGAAGTGGGCGTCGGAGTAGACCCTGCCCTGGGGGTTGACCGCGATCGCGGAGGCGTCGAGGTCGAAGTCGGTGCCGGTGGTGGTGCGGACGTCCCAGCCGAGGCCCACGGTGACGGCGGTCAGGCCCGGAGCTTCCTTGGTGAGCGAGACGTTGCCGCCTTTGGACAGGCTTACAGCCATTGCGGGAGTCCTTTCCTCGTTTACGTACGGCAAGAAGCTACAGCTACCCCTGAGAACGACGAGAGAGGTACACGGAGTTCCGGGTTGCTTTACTTTCTTTACCGTCACCTCCCCTTCACCGCCGCGCCACCGTGCCGCCCCCGGCGGGCGGGGCGCGGGGCGCGGGACGCGGATATTCGGGTGACGTGGACCGGGCACGGCCGGGAACATGGACGGCATGTCGGCTCCCCATGTCATCCGCGGCTCGGTCCACCTCCCCGAGGCGGAGCTGATGTGGCGTTTCTCGCGGTCCTCGGGGCCGGGCGGACAGCACGTCAACACCACCGACTCGCAGGTGGAGCTCCGTTTCGACCTGGCCAGGACCGAGGCCCTGCCCGAGGTGTGGAAGCAGCGGGCGCTCCAGCGGCTCGCCGGGCGGCTGACCGACGGGATCGTCACCGTGCGCGCCTCCGAGCACCGCTCCCAGTGGTGCAACCGCGAGGCCGCCGCCGTACGCCTGGCCGCCCTGCTCGCCGAGGCGACCGCGCCCCCGCCCAAGCCGCGCAGGCCCACCCGGGTGCCCCGCGGCATCAACGAGCGCCGCCTGCGCGAGAAGAAGCAGCGCGCGGAGACCAAGCGGGGCCGGTCGCCGAAGAACTGGTCCTGACCGGGCCGGACCGGGCGGGGCCGAGGACGCCGGCCGCCCGGTCCCGCCCGTCCCGCCCGTGACGCGGGGACCGGGCCGCCGCGGGGGTTCCCGGGGCTCAGCCCAGGTGCCGGTACCGCCCCCGGAAGTACGTCAGCGGGCCGCCGCCGGCGTCCGGGACGCGGGCGGTGAGGACGCGGCCGATCACCAGGGTGTGGTCGCCCGCCGGGACGCGCTGCTCGGTGCGGCATTCGAGGGTGGCCAGGGCGCCGCCCACCAGGGGGGCGCCGGACACCTCGCCGCGGACGTGGGGGAGGTCCGCGAACAGGAGGCGGTCGCTGATGCGGCCCTTCATGGCGAAGCGGCCGGCTATGTGCCGCTGTCCCTCGGAGAGGACGGAGACCGCCCACAGGGGCTGCTCGGCGAGCAGGTCGTCCATGCGGGAGCCCTCGCGCAGGCTGACCAGGACCAGCGGCGGGTCCAGGGAGACGGAGAGGAACGCCGTCGCGGTCATGCCGACGTCCTCGCCGCGCGGTGCCCCGGGGTCGTCCGGGTCGAGCGGCGGCTCCTGCGCGGTCACCAGGATGACGCCCGAGGCCAGCCGGGACATGGCGGCGCGGAACTCGTCGTGGCTCACCCCTTCAGCATGCCCGGGGGCGGAGGGGGCCGGCGAGGAGGCGGGGGCGGGGGAGGCGGGGACAGGGGAGGCGTTCGGCACGTCCGTCACGTTAACCGGCGGGTTCCGGCGCCCGCATCGGGCCCCGGGTCCAGCCGGGACCTAGGTCCTCGGCAGGAGGCACCCGGTCCCGGGGTGACGGAGTCACGCACATGCCCGCAAACATTGCGTTCGGCAAGTGCACGGGGAAAGCGGAAACACCACTCAATTGTTCATGTTTGCATGTGACTTGAGTCACAAGGGGCGATAATTGTTGACCCTGTGTACCGAGTGGGCAGCGCGCTGTGATTCAGTGGCGGGAAGCTGCAAGGGCACCACCCGAAACGGCGCCGAACACAACCCTTGATTCGCTGCGAGGTCTCGGGGGGAGGGCGAGCATGGAGACCGAGTCGGAACCGTACGTCCGCCTTGCGTCCCTGCGTCAACTGCACCAGGTCATGGCCGACATGAACACGGCCCGCAGCCTGGCGGACACACTGCAGAGCGTCGCCGACGGCGCGGTCCACGCCCTCGGCTACGAGCTGGCCTGCGTCAACCTGGTGCGCCCCGACGGCGACCTGGTCGTCGCCGCCTTCTCCGGCAACCCGGCCGCCGAGGCCCTCATCACCGGCCGCGTCGGCTCGCGCGAGGCCTGGGACCGGCGGCTGGCCATGGGCGAGCGGTGGGGCGACCTGGTGTTCATCCCCCACACCGAGGGCTGGGTCCTCGACGACGACGACGTCCCGCAGTGGTACACCGACGGGCCCGCGCCCCGCTTCGAGGACGAGTGGCACCCCGCCGACCGCCTCTTCGCCCCCATGTTCGCGCCCGGCCCGCACGGCGGCCGCTCCAGCGGCGAGCTGATCGGCGTGCTCTCCGTGGACCGGCCGCGCAACGGGCGGCGGCCCGGCGCCTGGGGCCGCGAGGCGCTGCAGATGTACGCCTTCCAGGCCGCCATCGCGATATCCAACGCCCGGCTGCGCGCCAACATGCAGCGCGCCCTGGTCCGGCTGGAGCGGGAGCAGCAGGCCCTGCGGGCCAGCGAGGAGAGCTTCCGGCAGGCCTTCGAGTACGCCCCCTCCGGCATGGCCATCGCCGAGATGGGCGGCGAGCAGCACGGCCGCATCCTGCGCACCAACGACGCCCTGTGCCGCCTGCTGGGCCGGCCCGCCTCCGCGATGCGCCGCTACTCCTTCTCCGACCTCGTCCACCCCGAGGACATAGGCACCCTGCTGCGCACCTCCGCCGAGGGCGGCCGGGCCGAGCTCCGCCTCGGCCGCCGCGACGGCACCTACGTCTGGGTCTCCCTGCGCAACAGCGTCGTCGCCGACGCCGCCGACGGGCCCCGCTTCCTGCTCACCCACGTCGAGGACATCGAGGAGCGCAAGCGCCGCGAGCTCCAGCTCGCCCACCGCGCCTCCCACGACTCCCTCACCGGCCTGCCGAACTCCGCCGAGCTGCGGGCGCGCCTCTCCGCCCGGCTGTGCACGCGTCCCCGGTCCGCGCAGCCCACCGCGGTCGACGCCATGGACGCGGCCTACGGCGACGTCCTGGACTCCGGCGGCCACCGCTTCGACTTCCCGGCCGTCTCCGAGCCGTACGACGCCTACGACCACCACGTCCACGCCGTCGCCCCCGAGGGCGACCGGGACGACGGCACCAAGGGGCTCGCGGTCCTCTTCTGCGACCTCGACGGCTTCAAGTCGATCAACGACCGGTTCGGGCACAACGCGGGCGACGCCGTCCTCATCGAGGTCGCCCGGCGCCTGAGCAACGGCGTGCGGGACGGCGACACCGTCGCCCGGCTCGGCGGCGACGAGTTCGTGATCCTCGCCGACGGGCTCGGCCAGGCCGACGCCCAGGACCTCGCCGTGCGGCTGCGCAACGAGATCATCCAGCCGATCCGGGCCGAGGGGCGGGCCGTGCGGGTCGGCGCCAGCTTCGGCATCGGGTGGGCGCACTGCGGCATGACGGCCGACGAAGTGCTGAAGTCCGCTGACGAACGGATGTACGTCGAGAAACGATCTCGTCCCAAACAGCACCGGCGAGCCGGATAACCCCAGGTCGGCGGCTTGACGCGATTCCGGTCACCCTTTCGGGTGACAAGAAGCGGGTAGGCTCGCTCTCTCACCACCCGTACCGCAATCGCACCGCACCTGGTTAGGAGACCTAGGGATGACGCCCGGCAACAACGGCGCGAGCACGCCCGAGGACGACGACCCGTTCGGCTATCTGTACGCCGACGGGCAGGCCAACGGGGCCCAGCCGCCGTCCGGTGGCTACGGCTACCCCAATTCGGTCAACCGCGTGCGGGCCGTCGGGTCCCGGCAGTACGGGCACCAGGCCCAGGCCGCTCCGACCGCTCCGTACGGCCAGGCGCCGCAGCAGCGGGGCGCCCACGGCCGGCCGAACCCGCACTACGCCGCCCCGGAGACGCTCCCCGGCGGCCCGGGCGGACCCGGCGGCGCCCAGCGCCCGGCGCCGCACGGCACGGGCGGCCAGAACGGCGGCCGGGGCCGCGGACCCAACACCAAGGGACTGCTGATCGGCGCGGTCGCGGTGGTCGCCGCGGTCGTCGTCGGCATAGGCGTGGCCATGACCACCAGCGACTCGGGCGACGACAAGGGCGGCAACCAGGCCGCTCCCTCGCCGACGCAGTCGCAGACCTCCGAGCCGAGCCCGACGAGCAGCGCCGACGGCGAACCGCAGGTTGAGCTGCCGACGATCGACGCCAAGGCGCTGCGGCTGGGCGGCGGCGCCTCCCTGGCGTCGGACGTGTCGGGCGCCCAGTCCGAGGGCGGCATCTACGTGGCCAACCTCAACCAGACGGGCGCCTCGGTCACCTGGACCGTCAGCGGCATCCCGAAGGACGGCCCCTACACCGTCTTCGCCCGCTACAGCGCGGCCGGCGAGGACCAGTCGATGACGCTGACGGTCAACGGCAAGGAGTTCGGCAGCAAGCTGAACCTGGGCAACTTCGCCCACGCGCAGGACGGCGACTTCGCCAAGGGCTGGACCGAGACCTACGCCTGGCCGACCCTCAGCAAGGGCACCAACACGATCTCGCTGTCCTGCCAGGACGGCGACAAGTGCGACGTCCTGCTGGACCAGTTCTGGCTGAAGGAAGGCCAGGTCAAGCGCAGCTAGGCGCGCTGTCCTCCGCCGTCACCGCCACCCGTCCCAGCAGCTCCCCGTAGGCCGCCCGGTCGAACTCGCCCGCCGCCGGCGCCAGCACCGTCGCCGCCGACAGGGCGGTCGCGCGGACCAGCCGGTCCGGCCAGGGCAGGCGTTCCACCAGGCCCGACAGCAGGCCCGCGACCGCCGAGTCGCCGGCGCCGGCCGGGTTGCCGCGGACGGGGGTGGGCGGGGCGGCGCGCCAGCGGCCCTCGGGGGTCGTCGCCAGCAGCCCGTCGGCGCCCAGGGAGGCGACCACGGAGCGGGCGCCGCGGCGGCGGGCGTCCTGCGCGGCGCGCAGCGGCTCGTGGGAGCCGGTCAGCTCGGCCAGTTCCCCGGCGTTGGGCTTGATGAGGTCGGGGCGGGCGGCGACCCCCCGGCGCAGCGGTTCGCCGCCGGTGTCCAGCAGGACCGGGACCCCGGCGGCGCGGGCCGTGCGTATCAGCCCGGCGTAGGCGCCCACCGGCACGCCCGGCGGCAGGCTGCCGCACAGGGCGACGGCGCGGGCGCCGGCGAGCAGGCCCTCGTAGGCCTCCTGGAAGGCGTTCCACTCGGCGGGCGTGATCATCGGGCCGGGCTCGTTGAGCTGGGTGGTGTCGCCGGTGTGCTCGTCGACGACGGCGATGGTGCGCCGGGTGGCACCGGAGACCGGGACCAGCGCGTCCGCGATCCCCGGCACGGCGGCCAGCCGCTCCCGCACCTCCCGCCCGGTGGCGCCGCCCGCGAAGCCGGTGACCGTCACCTCGTGCCCGAGGGCGGCCAGGACGCGGGCGACGTTCAGCCCCTTGCCGCCGGGGCGTTCGGTCACCTCCCGGACCCGGTGGGAGGCGTGCGGCCGCAAACCCCGTACGCGGTAGGTGACGTCGAGAGCGGTGTTCAGCGTGACCGTGAGGATCACCTGGGCCGACCTCCCCCGATTGACTCACCCGACATGTGGTTCCCGGAGGGTCTCCGGGGGGTCGATCATGCCAAAGAGACGGCGGCCGGCCCAGTCCCGCGACCGGCCGCCGTACCCGCGAACGGGACGGATCAGCCCAGTTGGGGATCGACCACCCACGCGCCCCGGCGCATGACGCCCTTGAGGGCGAAGCCGGCGTCGAGGACCACCAGGTCGGCGTCCTTGCCGGGCTCCAGGGAGCCGATCCGGTCGTCCAGGCCCAGCAGCCGGGCCGGGTTGGCGGAGATCGCCGCGACCACGTCCTCCACCGGCAGCCCGTCCACCGTCACCGCCCGCTGGAAGGCGCGGTCCAGGGTGAGCGTGGAGCCGGCGATCGAGCCGCCCTCGACCAGCCGGGCCACGCCGTCGGCGACCTCGACCTCCATGGGGCCGAGCATGTAGCGGCCGTCGCCGAAGCCGGCCGCGTCCATCGCGTCGGTGACGAAGGCGACCCGGGCGGCGCCCGCGTGGTGGAAGGCCAGGCGCAGGGCGGCCGGGTGCAGGTGCGTGCCGTCGTTGATCAGCTCGACGGTGACCCGCTCGTCCTCCAGCAGCGCGGCGATCGGGCCGGGGGCGCGGTGGCCGAGCGGCGGCATCGCGTTGAACAGGTGTGTGGCGACCGTGGCGCCGGCGTCGATGGCCCGGAGCGTCTGCTCGTAGGTGGCGTCGGTGTGCCCGACCGCCGCGATCACGCCGTGCTCGGTGAGCAGCCGTACCGAGTCCAGGCCGCCGGGCAGCTCGGTGGCGAGGGTCATCATCTTCGCGTGGCCGTGCGCGGCGTCGATCAGCTTGCGGACCTCCGCCGGATCGGGGTCGCGCAGCAGCGCCTCGTCGTGGGCTCCCTTGCGGCAGGGGGAGATGAACGGCCCCTCGAAGTGGATGCCGGCGATCTCGCCCTGCTCGGCCAGTTCGGCGAGGACGCGGGCGTGCCGGGCGAGGAAGTCCAGGTCGCCGGTGACGGCGGAGGCGACCAGGGTGGTGGTGCCGTGCAGGCGGTGGGTGCGGATGCCCTGGAGGATCTCCTCGGGGGTGCCGCCGGCGAAGGAGGCGCCGCCGCCGCCGTGGTTGTGCAGGTCGACGAAGCCGGGGACCACCCAGTGGCCGGTGAGGTCGACGACCTCGGCGCCGGGCGGGGCCTCGGCGGCGATGCGGGTGCCCTCGACGGCCAGGCGGCCGTCGTCCACGGTGCCGGTGGGCAGGACCACCCGGGCGCCGGCGAGGAGCTTGCTGGGGGCCATCAGGCGGTTACCTCCGGGGGAGTGGTGGGGGAGTGCAGCAGGTCCCAGGCCATGAGCCCGGCACCGAGGCATCCGGCGGCGTCCCCCAGGGCCGCGGGGACGATCTCGGGCAGCTTCTGGAAGGTGACGCGCCGCCGGACGGCGTCCCGCAGCGGTGTGAACAAGGTTTCCCCCGCCTCGGCGAGGCCGCCACCGATGATCAGGGTGCGCGGGTCCAGCAGGGTGAGCGCGGTGACCAGCCCGTCGGCGAGCGCCTCCACGGCGTCCCGCCACACGCGCCGGGCCCGCGCGTCCCCGGACTGCGCGGCCCTGGCGCAGTCGGCCGCGTCCGCGTCCGCGTCGCCGCAGGCCGCCGCCCAGGCCCGGCCGACGGCGCCGGCGGAGGCGTACCGCTCCAGGCAGCCGCGCTGCCCGCACGGGCAGGGCTCGCCCCGGGGCCGTACGACGATGTGGCCGATCTCCCCGGCGAAGCCGTGGGCGCCCGCCTCCACCCGGCCGTCGATGCCGATGGCGCCCGCGATGCCGGTGCCCAGCGGCACGAACAGGAACCGGTCGGCTCCGCGTCCGGCGCCGACGCGGCCCTCGGCGAGGCCGCCGGTGCGCACGTCGTGGCCGAGGGCGACGGGCAGGCCGTCCAGCCGCTCGGCGAGCAGGGCGCGCAGGGGGACGTCGCGCCAGCCGAGGTTGGCCGCGTAGACGGCGGTGCCGTGCCGTTCGTCGACGATGCCGGGGACGGCGAGGCCGACGGCGCGGGCGGGCTCGCCGAACCGGTCGGCGCCCAGGGCGCGCAGCTCGGCGGCGAAGTCCAGGACGCCCGTGACGACCGCTCCGGGGCCGCGCTCGCGGCCGGTGGCCCGGCGGGCCCGGTGGAGCAGTTCGCCCCCGGCGCCGACCAGGGCGGCCTTGATCCCGGTGCCGCCCACATCGAGGGCGATGACATGTCTCACGGGGACAGTGTGGCCCGTCCACCCGCAAGAGGTCTAGTCCACTTCGGTGGTGTAGACCTTAGGGCTGCAATCTCGAAGATTTCGCGTCGTGGAGCTTCAGAGTCCGTTTCCCTCGGTTCCCTCCGGTCCCCTGCCGGGTCCCTGTGGGTTCCCTGTCGGTTCTCTGTCGGCCCTCGCGCGACGCAAGGCAAGGTTGGGGCGTAATCGGTGCAGCGGCTTAGGACGGGAACGATCGCGGCGGTGGCCGCACTGGGCCTGACGGCGGTCCTCGGTGGCTGCGGCCTCGTGGGAGGCTCCGACGTGACCTTGAAGCTCGTCGCCGCCGACTACGGCGACAGCAAGGCCAACAGCTCCCGGAAGTACTGGGACGACCTGGTGAAGGCGTACGAGGCCGAGCACCCCGGCGTGGAGATCGACGTCACCGTCTACTCCTGGAACGACGTCGACCGCAAGGTCCGGGAGATGGTCGACGCGGGCCAGGCACCCGACATGGCGCAGATCGGCGCCTACGCCGACTACGCGGACAAGGACCTGCTCTACCGGGCCGACGACCTGCTCTCCATCCCCGTCCAGGCCAACTTCGTCTCCCAGCTGGCGAGCGCGGGCCAGGTCAGGGGCGTGCAGTACGGCATGCCGTTCGCGGCCTCCACCCGCGTGCTCTTCTACAACAAGACCCTCTTCGCCGAGGCCGGACTCACCCCGCCCAAGACCTGGGACGACCTCGCCCGGGCCGCCGGGGTGCTGAAGGAGCAGGGCGTGAAGTACCCCTACGCGCTGCCGCTGGGCCCCGAGGAGGCACAGGCCGAGACCATGCAGTGGATGCTCAGCGGCAACGGCGGCTACACCACGACGGCCGGCACCTACCGCATCGACTCCAGCGAGAACGTCGCCGCCTTCACCTGGCTCAAGGACGAGCTGGTCGGCAAGGGCCTCACCGGTCCGGTCGCCCCCGGCAAGCTCAACCGGGCCGCCGCCTTCGCGGCGTTCGCCGACGGCGACGTCGGCATGCTCAACGGGCACCCCTCGCTCATGAAGGCCGCCACCGCCAAGGGCGTGGAGTTCGGCATGGTGCCCACCCCGGGCGTGGAGGGCGAGAGCAAGGCGACCCTCGGCGTCACCGACTGGATGACGGCCTTCAAGCGGAACGGCCACCAGGAGGAGATAGGCGACTTCCTGGACTTCGTCTACAGCGACGACAGCGTCCTCGGCTTCTCGCGCAAGTACGACCTGTTGCCGGTCACCACCTCCGCCTCCGAGACCATGAGCACGTCCGCCCGGGACAAGGCGCTGCGGCCGTTCCTGAACGAGCTGCTGGTCTCCGAGCTGTACCCGGTCGGCAAGGTCTCCTGGGCCGAGGTCAGCGCGGAGATCAAGAAGCGGATCGGCCAGGCGGTCGCCCCCGGCGCCTCCCCGGCGACCGTGCTCGGCGGCATCCAGGCCACGGCGAACCGGGCCGAGAGCGCGGAGTAGCGCCGGGCGGCACCGGGAGCGCGGAGCGGACGGGACGCCCCGTCCGCCGCCGCCCGCTGTCGGTGCCGCGCGTTACGGTGGCGGGCATGGAGCAGGAGAAGCCCGCGGAGCCCGCGGAGCCCGAGAAGCCCGCGGAGCCCGGGGAGTCCGGGGAGCCCGCGGTGCCGGAGGAGCTCGCGGAGTCCGGGGAGCCCGAGAAGCTCGCGGAGCCCGGGGAGCCCGGGGAGCCCGGGGAGTCCGGGGAGCTCGCGGAGTCCGGGGAGCCCGGGGAGCCCGGGGGGTCCGGGAAGCCCGGGGAGTCCCGGGAGCTCGGCCGGCGGGAGCGGCGCGTCCTCGCGCTCGAACGCCGCGGCTTCCCCGGCCCCGGCGCGAAGGAGCGCGCCATACGGGAGGAGCTGGGACTGGCCCCCGTCCGCTACTACCAGCTGCTCAACGCCCTGCTCGACGACCCGCGGGCCCTCGCCCTCGACCCGGTGACGGTGAACCGGCTCCGCCGGGTCCGCGAGGCCCGCCGGGCGGAGCGCTTATGGTCGGCGGGTCCCGGGGGCGTAGGGGCGGCCCGCCGGGGATAGGTTCGCCCTATGGGCAGCCACAAGGACTCCACCGACGACTCCCCGTACGCCGCGGTCCCCTCCGCGGGCCATCCCGTGAACGACCTGCCGGCACCCGCGACCGAGGCCGGGCGGGAGGGGCTGGACGCCCTCCTCGCGCGCCCCGGCCGCGCGGTGGTCGCGCTGGACTTCGACGGCACGCTCGCCCCGATCGTGCCGGACCCCGACCGGGCCCGCGCCCACCCCGGCGCCGTACCGGCGCTCGCGGCCCTCGCCCCGCAGGTCGCCGCCGTCGCGGTGGTCACCGGCCGTCCGGCCGAGGTCGCCGTCCGGTACGGCGGCTTCTCGGGCGTGCCCGGCCTGGAACACCTCGTCGTCCTCGGCCACTACGGCGCCGAACGTTGGGACGCCGCCACCGGCGGGATCACCGCCCCCGACCCCCACCCCGGGGTCGCCGCCGCCCGCGCCGAACTGCCGGACCTGCTGGAGAGGGCCGGGGCGGGGCAGGGCACGTGGATCGAGGAGAAGGGCCGCGCGTTCGCCGTCCACACCCGCCGCGCCACCGATCCGCAGGCCGCCTTCGAGGCCCTGCGCGAGCCCCTGGCCGGCCTGGCCGCCCGCCACGGCCTGGTCGTCGAGCCGGGGCGGATGGTCCTGGAACTGCGCCCGCCGGGCATGGACAAGGGCGTCGCCCTGACCGAGTACGTCCGCGCGATCGGCGCCGGGTCCGTCCTCTACGCCGGTGACGACCTCGGCGACCTCCCCGCCTACGCGGCCGTCGACGGCCTCCGCGCCGCCGGCACGCCCGGCCTGCTGGTGTGCAGCGGCAGCGACGAGGTGACGGAGCTGCGGGAGCGGGCCGACCTGGTGGTGGACGGCCCGGCGGGGGTGGTGGACCTGCTGCGGAGCCTGGCGGCCCGCCTCGCCTGAGGCCGTCCCGGAAACCACCGGGGCGGGCACCCCGTGCGGTGCCCGCCCCTTCCGCTCGTCCCGCTCGTCCCGCTCGTCCCGCTCGTCCCGCCGGTCCTCCGGGCCCGGGCGGCTCAGCCCCGCAGCGCCTCCAGCTGGTCCAGGAACCACCGCCCCGGCGGCAGCGCCGTGGCCGCGGCCGCCAGTCGCTTGCTCCGCTCGGCCCGCTCGCCCGCCGGCACGCTCAGCGCCTCGTGCAGGGCCCGCGCCGTGCCCACCACGTCGTAGGGGTTCACCACGAACGCGTCCTCGCCCAGCTCCTCGTACGCCCCCGCCTCCCGGGACAGCACCAGCGCGCAGCCCTCGTCGGAGACGACCGGCACCTCCTTCGCGACCAGGTTCATGCCGTCCCGGATGGGGTTGACCAGCGCCACGTCGGCCAGCCGGTAGGCCGCCAGCGACCGCGCGAAGTCGTCCTTGACGTGCAGCACCACCGGCGTCCAGCCCGGCGTCCCGTACTGCTCGTTGATCTCGGCCGCCAGCCGCTGCACCTCGGCCGTGTAGTCCCGGTACACCGCGAGGTCCTGCCGGGAGGGGTAGGCGAACGCGACGTGCACGACCCGCTCCCGCCACTCGGGGCGGTCCTCCAGCAACTGCCGGTAGGCCAGCAGCCCGCGCACGATGTTCTTTGACAGCTCGGTGCGGTCCACGCGCACGATCGTCTTGCGGGGGCTCCCGTCCGGGCCCGTGCCGATCTCCTGGCGCAGCGCCGCCATCCGCTCGCCGACGTCCGCCTCGTGCGAGCGGCGCCGCAGGAACTCCGCGTCCGCGCCGAGCCCGTGCACACCGACCCGGGTGGTGCCGAGCCCCCCGGCGAACGCCTCGCAGCAGGCGGTGAACGCCTGCGCCCAGCGGTGGGTGAGGAACCCGAGCCGGTCCGCGCCCAGCATCCCCTTCAGGACCTGTGCGGCCACGTCGTCGGGCAGCATCCGGAAGTACTCCGGCGGCGCCCACGGCGTGTGCGAGAAGTGCCCGATGCGCAGGTCGGGCCGCAGCTCCCGGAGCATCCCCGGCACCAGCGTCAGGTGGTAGTCCTGCACGATCGCGACCGCGCCCTCGGCGGCCTCCTCGGCCAGCGCCTTCGCGAAGGCCCGGTTGTACGCCTCGTACGAGGCCCACTGCCGCCGGAACTCCGCGTCGAAGACCGGCTCCAGCGGCGTCTGGTAGAGCATGTGGTGGACGAACCACAGCACGGAGTTGGCGATGCCGTTGTAGGCGCCGGCGTGCACGTCGGCGGGGATGTCCAGCATCCGCACGCCGTCCTCGCCGGCCCCGCGCCGCACCGCCTCCCGGTCGCCGTCGGACAGCGCCGAGCACACCCACAGCGCGCCCGCGTCCGGCCCGATGGCCGACAGTCCGGAGACCAGCCCGCCGCCCCCGCGTTTCGCGGTGAGCGAGCCGTCCTCCTCCACCTGGTACGACACCGGTCCCCGGTTGGAGGCCACCAGCACCTGAGCAGTACCGAACGTTGAAGCCATACGCCTCAACCTAGCCCGGCCCGGAAACGCTCAAACGTTCGCGAGCGCCATCGCGACTGTGAATTCACCGGAAACCTTGTGGGAACCCTGTGCGCAGTTAAAAGATGTGAGATACACGTTTCATTAGGTGTCCCGTGACATGTACGGGACCTCTGGGGGAGGATCCATGCACTTCATACGCGTCCGCCGACTCCTCGGCGCGGCAGCGCTGGTGGGGGCCGGCGCGCTCACCCTGGCCGGATGCGGAGGCGGGAGCGCCGACACGACGGCGGACAAGCCTTCCACGTCCGCCTCCACCACCACCGCCACTGCCTCTGCCACCGCCACCGCTTCGCCGAGCGGCACCGGCCCGGAGACGTCCCCCGGCGGCACGCCGACGCCGGCCGTCGTCCCGTTGAGGGACCTCACCGGCGCGAGCATCGGAAAGGCGATCGCCGCGGCCGAGTCCGGTGGGTTGCGCTACGCCGTCTACCTCCAGGGCACCGGACTGTCGCGGGACGGCGGCGGGCAGCGGGCCTCCTCCTGGGCGGCGGACGAGGAGGTCTGCGACCAGATCGACGGTTCCGACGGCGCCTCCTACGACGTGGCGTTCACCGTCCCCCGCAACGGCCGCGACTGCGCGGGACGGCTGCTGCACACGCCGGAGCCGACGCGCGAGGCCGGCACCGGGAGTGGGAGCGGATCGTCGGCCAGCGGCGGTTCGACCGGGGGTGGCGGAGGCACGGCCTGCGCGATCACCAGCCCCGCGGGCAACTGCTACGCCGACGGTCAGTTCTGCGCCAACCGTCACCACGGTCTGAGCACCTACGGCCGGGGCGGCGAGTACCTGACCTGCAGCCAGGACGGCTCCGGTCGCTGGCGCTGGTCGGACGGCGCCGTCGGCTGACGCGAACCACGGGTTCCGGGGCGTTCACGCCACCTTCCGCGCCGCGTACTCCGCGATCCCCGCCATCGGCGGCCTCTCCTCGGTGTCCACGGGGTACGTCCGCGGCTCGAAGCCGTTCTCGCCGCGCTCGAACTGGGTGAGGGAGGGCCGCACCAGGTGGCCGCGGGCCAGGCGGAGCTGGGCGGTGCGGTAGATGGCGGCGGCCATCCGGCCCAGCGCCTGGCCGTCCTGGTGGCGGTGCTTGCGCACGCCCACGTCGACCTGGGCGAGGGCGCCCAGGCCCACCAGGTGCAGGGCGTCGACGAGCATGCCGAGCTCCACGCCGTAGCCGACGGGGAAGGGAAGCCGTTCCAGCAGGGAGCGGCGGGCCGCGTACTCGCCGCCCAGCGGCTGCACGAATCCGGCCAGCTGCGGCCAGTGCATGTTCAGCAGCGGGCGCGCCATCAGCTCGGTGACCCGGCCGCCCTGCCCGGCCGCGCCGCCCAGCGGACGGTCGTACATGGCCTTGACGAGGTGCACGTCCGGGTCGGTGAGCAGCGGGCCGACGATGCCGGTGACGAAGTCGGAGGAGAACTCCCGCAGGTCGGCGTCGACGAAGCAGACGAGGTCGCCGCTGGTGACCATCAGCGAGCGCCACAGCACCTCGCCCTTGCCGGGCACGGCCGGGATGCGCGGGAGGATCTCGTCGCGGTGGACCACGCGCGCGCCCGCCGCGGCGGCCACTTCGGCGGTGCGGTCGGTGGAGCCGGAGTTGATCACGACCAGCTCGTCGACGAGCGGTGCCCGCAGCACCAGGTCGCGGCGGATGGCGGCGACGATGTCGCCGACGGTCTCCTCCTCGTCGAGGGCGGGGAGGACGACGCTGACCGACTGCCCCGTGGCGCGCTTGGCGGCCAGGATCTGCTGGAGCGGTCGGTCGGACAGGGACCAGGAGCGTGCGCTCAGCCAGCGCTCGACTTCTTCCAGCATGGTCGACGGCTCCTTCGCTCTCTCCCCGGCGGTCCGGTTCTCTCGGCGGTCCGGTTCTCTCGGCGGTCCGGTGTGATCCATCTCGCGGTTCGGACGGCTCCCTCAACCGTCCTGGCCTTCGGTTACAGTCTTGAGCAACACGGGTGACCATCGCATGTCGGGGGTCACGATCCTCCTTGTCCGCCCGTGTTCGCGCACATTCACACAACCGCATACAGCTCATCCAGAGGGGCAGAGGGACACGGCCCGATGAAGCCCCGGCAACCCTCCAGTCGGTTCTCGTTCAGGAGCGAGGCTCCCGGCTAGGGAAGGTGCCAAATCCGTCTCGCGGCGAGGTGCGCCGCGAGGAAGATGAGGAGAAAGGGCCTCGCCTCACATGGCTGTGCAGACCGTCGCAACCACTTCCGCCTCCGTCGACCTCGGGCCCGCCGCGGCGCTCTCCTGCCGGGAGTGCGGCCACCGCGTCCCGCTCGGCCCGGTCTTCGCCTGCGAGGAGTGTTTCGGCCCGCTGGAGGTCGCCTACGACTTCTCGGGCCACGACGCCGAAGAGCTCCGCAAGCGCATCGAAGCGGGTCCCGCGAACATCTGGCGTTACGCCCCCCTCCTGCCGGTACCCGCCGACGTGGCCGACAAGCCGAACCTCAACCCCGGCTGGACCAGGCTCGTCAAGGCCGACCGCCTCGCCCGCGAACTCGGCGTCACCGGCGGCCTGTACGTCAAGGACGACTCCGGCAACCCGACCCACTCCTTCAAGGACCGCGTCGTCGCCCAGGCCCTGGAGGCCGCCCGCGCCTTCGGCTTCACGACGCTGTCCTGCTCCTCCACCGGCAACCTGGCCGGCGCCGTCGGCGCCGCCGCCGCCCGCGCCGGCTTCCGCTCCTGCGTGTTCATCCCGCACGACCTGGAGCAGGGCAAGGTCGTCATGGCCGCCGTCTACGGCGGCGAGCTCGTCGGCATCGAGGGCAACTACGACGACGTGAACCGCTTCTGCTCGGAGCTGATCGGCGACCCGGCCGGCGAGGGCTGGGGCTTCGTCAACGTCAACCTCCGCCCCTACTACGCGGAGGGTTCCAAGACCCTCGCGTACGAGATCTGCGAGCAGCTCGGCTGGCGGCTGCCCGACCAGATCGTCGTCCCGATCGCCTCCGGCTCCCAGCTCACGAAGATCGACAAGGGACTGCGGGAGCTGATCGAGCTCGGGCTGGTCGAGGACCGGCCGTACAAGATCTTCGGCGCGCAGGCCGAGGGCTGCTCCCCGGTGTCCACCGCCTTCAAGGCCGGCCACGACGTGGTGCGCCCGCAGAAGCCGGACACGATCGCCAAGTCCCTCGCCATCGGCAACCCGGCCGACGGCCCGTACGTCCTCGACATCGCGCGCCGCACGGGCGGCGCGGTGGAGGACGTCACCGACGAGCAGGTCGTGGACGCGATCAGGCTGCTCGCCCGGACCGAGGGCGTCTTCGCCGAGACCGCCGGCGGTGTGACCGTGGGCGTGACGCGCAAGCTGATCGAGAACGGCGTCCTGGACCCGGCGAAGACGACCGTCGTCCTCAACACCGGCGACGGCCTGAAGACCCTCGACGCGGTGGCCGGCACCGGTGTGACCGCGACGATCCGGCCCACCCTGGACTCGTTCCGCGAGGCCGGTCTCGCCTAGGCCCTGTCGCCGGACCCCCGTCCGCCCCGGTCCGCGCCCCCCACGTACGTCACCCCCACCGGAGGATTTCCCCGTGAGCGTCACCGTCCGCATCCCCACCATCCTGCGCACCTACACCGGCGGCCGGGCCGAGGTGAGCGCCGAGGGCGCGACCCTCGCCGAGGTCATCGCCGACCTGGAGAAGAACCACACCGGCATCGCCGCCCGCGTCCTGGACGACCAGGGCAAGCTGCGCCGCTTCGTCAACGTCTACGTCAACGACGACGACGTCCGCTTCGAGCAGGGCCTGGAGACGGCCACCCCCGACGGGGCGGGCGTGTCCATCATCCCGGCGGTCGCCGGCGGCTGACCGGGGCCCGCCGGCCCCCGGTGACGGCGGTCGCCCGGCGCCCCTCCCGCAGCCCCCTCCGCGAGAGAAGCGGAGGGGGCAATTCCATGTGATTGAGCGCGGTACAGTTGGGGAACGCGATGCCGATCTTCCGGTGCGGAACCCCGGATTCCTGCCGCTCGCCCGACAAGATGTAGCCAAAATGTGGGCGCCTTTTGCGGCTTTCGTGCCTTATGTGCAGCCCGACTTGCCCCGCATTCTGCCGAATTCACGCCACATTCCGGACCGCGCGCGTCCGGAATTCTCGTCCGATTGACCTGTTGCAGACGGCAGTGGGACAGATACATTCGGCCGCGGTCGACGCGTTCCGGCGCACGCCCCCAGTCGTTGGGGGGTGAGGTCTGACCCGGATCCGCGAAGTGTGGATCTGTGCAAGGGCCAGTAATAGGGGAGTTAGGCATGGCTCAGGGCACCGTCAAGTGGTTCAACGCGGAGAAGGGGTACGGCTTCATCGCGGTCGACGGTGGTGCGGATGTTTTCGTCCACTACAGCGCGATCCAGATGGACGGCTACCGCACCCTGGAAGAGGGCCAGCGGGTCGAGTTCGAGATCTCGCAGGGCCAGAAGGGCCCGCAGGCCGACATGGTCCGCGTCTCTGCCTGAACGCGCGGCCGACCGCAAGCGAACGGTCTTCTCCGCAGGGCCCGCACCCGTCACGGGTGCGGGCCCTGCGTCATGTCCGTCCGCCGTGTCCCGCCACCGCGCCCGCCATCGCGCTCGGCACCCCGCCCGCCGTGTCCCGGCACCATGCCCGCCACCGCGCCCGGACCGGTGTGCGCCTGTTCGCGCGCGGCTGAGTGCCCCGCCGCTCCCCCGAAGGCGCTTGCACTCGCCATGCCCGAGTGCTAATCATTGGCGTTAGCACTCTGAAGGTGAGAGTGACAGCGAAGGACCGGGTCGGTGAGGCCCGCAGGCCGGGTGGGGCAAGGAACCACGAGGCCGGCGAGCCGTCCGTCGCGGGCGCGGGCGCGGTCCGAAGGAATCACCCCCAGTCCTGGAGGGACCACTTCACATGGCCAAGATCATCGCGTTCGACGAGGAGGCGCGGCGCGGCCTCGAGCGCGGCATGAACCAGCTCGCGGACGCCGTCAAGGTGACGCTCGGCCCCAAGGGCCGCAACGTCGTCCTCGAGAAGAAGTGGGGCGCGCCCACGATCACCAACGACGGTGTCTCCATCGCCAAGGAGATCGAGCTCGAGGACCCGTACGAGAAGATCGGCGCCGAGCTGGTCAAGGAAGTCGCCAAGAAGACGGACGACGTCGCCGGTGACGGTACGACCACCGCGACCGTTCTCGCCCAGGCGCTGGTCCGCGAGGGCCTGCGCAACGTCGCCGCCGGCGCCAACCCGATGGCTCTGAAGCGCGGTATCGAGAAGGCCGTCGAGGCCGTCTCCGCCGCCCTGCTGGAGCAGGCGAAGGACGTCGAGACCAAGGAGCAGATCGCCTCCACGGCCTCCATCTCCGCCGCCGACACCCAGATCGGCGAGCTCATCGCCGAGGCCATGGACAAGGTCGGCAAGGAAGGCGTCATCACCGTCGAGGAGTCCCAGACCTTCGGTCTGGAGCTGGAGCTCACCGAGGGTATGCGCTTCGACAAGGGCTACATCTCGGCGTACTTCGCCACCGACATGGAGCGTATGGAGGCCGTCCTCGACGACCCGTACATCCTGATCGCCAACTCCAAGATCTCCGCGGTCAAGGACCTGCTCCCGCTCCTGGAGAAGGTCATGCAGTCGGGCAAGCCGCTGCTGATCATCGCCGAGGACGTCGAGGGCGAGGCCCTGTCGACCCTGGTCGTCAACAAGATCCGCGGCACCTTCAAGTCCGTCGCCGTCAAGGCCCCGGGCTTCGGCGACCGCCGCAAGGCCATGCTCGGCGACATCGCCATCCTCACGGGCGGCGAGGTCATCTCCGAGGAGGTCGGCCTCAAGCTGGAGAACGCCACCCTCGACCTGCTGGGCAAGGCCCGCAAGGTGGTCATCACCAAGGACGAGACCACCATCGTCGACGGTGCCGGCTCCGCGGAGCAGGTCCAGGGCCGCGTGAACCAGATCCGCGCCGAGATCGAGAACAGCGACTCCGACTACGACCGCGAGAAGCTCCAGGAGCGCCTGGCCAAGCTCGCGGGCGGCGTGGCCGTCATCAAGGCCGGTGCCGCCACCGAGGTCGAGCTCAAGGAGCGCAAGCACCGCATCGAGGACGCCGTCCGCAACGCGAAGGCGGCCGTCGAGGAGGGCATCGTCGCCGGTGGTGGCGTGGCCCTGCTCCAGGCCTCCCAGGTGTTCGAGAAGCTGGAGCTGGAGGGCGACGAGGCCACCGGTGCCGCCGCCGTCAAGCTGGCGCTCGAGGCCCCGCTGAAGCAGATCGCCGTCAACGCCGGCCTCGAGGGCGGCGTCGTGGTGGAGAAGGTGCGCAACCTGACCCCGGGTCACGGCCTGAACGCCGCGACCGGCGAGTACGTCGACCTGGTCAAGGAAGGCATCATCGACCCGGCGAAGGTGACCCGTTCCGCGCTGCAGAACGCCGCCTCCATCGCCGCGCTGTTCCTCACCACCGAGGCCGTCATCGCCGACAAGCCGGAGAAGGCCGCTGCCCCGGCCGGCGGCGGCATGCCGGGCGGTGACATGGACTTCTGATCCTTCCGAGGATCGGTTCCGTCCTTTCGTACCGAGGGCGGCACCCCCTGGAGACAGGGGGTGCCGCCCTCGGGCGCGTCCGGGGCCCGGCCCGATCGGCGACGAGGAGGCCCGGGGCCTGTGCGGCCCCGGGCGTGCCGGGGATCACAGGGGGCGGGGAGGTGCGGGCGGAATCCGGCCGGGGGGAGCGCCGGTTGACGTGGGAGTGCGTTCTATGCGTGCGCACATATCTACCAGCACCACCCGGTACCACCGGTACCGCTTCGAGGAGTCCCACGTGACCGTCAACGCCTCCGAAGCCGCCTCCCGCGCGGCCGACATCCTCTCCCGTCCGGCCGTCATCAACGGGCTGACCGTCCCGAACCGCATCGCGATGGCGCCGATGACCCGCGAATTTTCCCCGGGCGGCGTCCCCGGCGAGGACGTCGTCTCGTACTACGGCCGCCGCGCCGCCGCCGGTGTCGGCCTGATCGTCACCGAGGGCACCTACGTCGGCCACCCCTCCGCCGGGCAGAGCGACCGCGTGCCGCGCTTCCACGGCGAGGAGCAGCTCGCGGGCTGGGCGAAGGTCGCCGAGGCGGTGCACGCGGCGGGCGGCACGATCGTGCCGCAGCTGTGGCACATCGGCATGGTCCGCCGCCAGGGCGAGCCGCCCTTCCCCGAGGCCCCGGCCATCGGCCCCTCCGGCCTGCGCATCGGTGAGAGCGAGCCGACCGGAAAGGCGATGACCCAGCAGGACGTGGACGACGTCATCGGCGCGTTCGTCGAGGCCGCCGTCGCCGCCGAGCGGATCGGCTTCGACGGCGTGGAGATCCACGGCGCCCACGGTTACCTTGTCGACCAGTTCCTGTGGGCGGCCACCAACCGCCGCACCGACGCCTACGGCGGCGACCCGGTCGCCCGCACCAAGTTCGCGGCGGAGATCGTGGCCGCGGTGCGCGAGGCGGTGTCCCCGGACTTCCCGGTGATCTTCCGCTACTCCCAGTGGAAGATGGACGCCTACGACGCCCGCCTCGCCGAGACCCCCGAGGAGCTGGAGGCCATCCTCACCCCGCTCGCGGCGGCCGGTGTGGACGCCTTCCACGCCTCCACCCGCCGCTACTGGGTCCCCGAGTTCGACGACTCGGACCTGAACCTCGCGGGCTGGACGAAGAAGCTCACCGGCAAGCCCGCCATCTCCGTCGGCTCGGTCGGCCTGGACGGCGGCGACTTCCTCAAGGCGTTCCAGGGCGAGAGCGCCGCGGTGGGCAGCCTCGACGGCCTGCTGGACCGCCTGGAGCGCGACGAGTTCGACCTGGTCGCGATCGGCCGCGCCCTGCTCCAGGACCCGCTCTGGGCCCAGAAGGTCCTCGCGGGCCGCTTCGACGAGCTGGCGCCGTACGACCCGGCGTCGCTGCGGACGCTGAGCTGACGCGTCACCGCGCCACCGTCTGACGCCCGCCCGTCGTGCGGGCGCCTTCTCCCCGCGCCGCCGGGACGGCGCGGCGCGGATCCCGGCCGCGCGGGCGCGGACCGTGGGAGCGGGCGGGGCGTACCGGGGTGAGTGGGGGCGGACTCACCCCGGCACGCGCCGCACCGGCCGCCGCCACGCGCTCGCGGCCCCGGCGCGGGTGGCCCCCGCCCGCCGGAGGCGGTCGAGGGCCGCGCCGAGGGCGCACTGCCCGTACGGAAACCGCTTGGCCGGCGTCTTCACGGAGACGTCGGCGCTCTCGGGGAACCGGTCCGGAGGGCGGGTCGGGGCCCGCCGCCCGTTCCTCGAAGAGAGGTATCGGGTCCCGGTTCCCGAAGCTCAGGCCGCCCCGTCCTTGAGGTTCGTGACGAACGCGGCCCGGGCGGCGGCCCGGAACACGAGCTTCGGACCGTGGGGGTTCTTGGAGTCACGGACGGGGATGGCGGTGGCGAAGTCCCGGGTGGCTTCCGGACAGTCGCTGCCGCCTTGGCTGTAGCTCGACTTGGGCCAGGTGGCCGTGGCCGGGTCGTACTCAGGGCTGTTCCTCATGCGCGTGATCCCGGGCCGGCGTTTCGATCAGGGCCGGGGACTTCTCCCGCGGGAGTGCGGAGGCGACGAGGAGCTCGCACCCGAACCTCTGTCGGGCGACCGTGGCCGGGTCGTCTTCCAGGCGTCCGGTGCCGACCCCCTCGCAGTGGACCGGGGGAGGCGCGTCCTGGAACCCCATCGGCTTCAGGGCGCCCTGCATCGCCGGACGCGCTCCCGCAACGAGCGGCAGTACCCGGACGACGGCCCGGTTCCTCCTGGCTCAGCCCCGTCTTCTCCCGCGCGTGGCGCAGTTCGGCGCCGAGCGGGGCGCGGGGGACGACGAGGGGCCGGGGCCCTTGGGTCCGGGCATGGCAGGCGGCTCCCGATCGCACGGCACGGGTTGTCGGGGCGCTCCGTATGGCCAGGTCGGAGGCGGGGCAGACACGCTGTGTGGTGATGTGTGAACCCAGCGTGGAGGTGGAGGAAAGGTGCGGTCGACCGAAGATGTCGTGGAGTTGCTGCGCAAGGCCCTCGCGGGCGTCGGCGTGGTACTGCCGTCGCTGGGGGTGGATCCGGTGACCGGTGCGGGCGACGAGCCGTTCGCCCTGGTGGACCTGGGGCGCTGCAACGTGCGTACGGCCGAGCGGCTGGCGTCGGTGCTGCGCGGGGAGCGGCCGGCGGTCGGCACGCCGGTGGTGGACGTGCGGGACGGGCGGCTGGGGGAGGTGGTGGAGCACCTCGGGGAGGCGGTGCGGTTGCGGCCCGTGGCCGGGGGCGGGGCGTGGGAGTGCCCGGTGGAGTCGGTGGGGGACGCGGCGCCGGAGGAGGTGCTGCGGGCGCGGCTGCGGTGGGCGAACCGGCAGAGCGCGGGGGCGTGACGCGGCCGTACCGCCGATCGGCGTGTATACGCGGACGTATACTGCGGGGGTGTCCGATGCCATGATCCGAGTGCCCGCCGAGGTGCGTGACCGGCTGGCGGTCATCGCCGAGTCGCGCGGAATGTCGATCCGGTCCCTGGTCCGGGAGTTCGCGGAGTCCACGCTGACCGAGGAGGAGCGCCGGGAGCGGGCCGAGCGCACCCGTGCCTATCTCGCCGAGCACTTCGGCGTCGAGGTGACGGACGAGGAGAGCGCGGCGATGGGCCGCAGGCTGCGGGAGGCGTTCGCCCGGCAGCAGGGCACGGCCGCGTGATCCTGCACCACCTCGTCCTCGACGCTCCGGCCCTGCTGGCGCTGACGGGGAACCGGCAGGTGTCGGCGCTGGTCCACCGGGCCCACTTCGAGCCGGACACCCGGCTGTGGGCGCCGGTGCTGTCGGTCCTGGAAGCGGACCGGGAGCGTTCGGGGGTCGCGGAACACGTCGGGCAGCTGGAGGTGATCCATACCGTGGACCTGGACTACCCGGCCGCGCTGGCCGTCGCCCGGATGGGGCGTGACGGGGTGCCGCCGGGGATCGCCGCCGCGATCCACGCCGCGGGGCATCTGCCCGAGTGGGGCGCGGACGCGCTCGTCGCCACGGTCGAACCGGGGGCGTACGACGGGCGGGGCGTGGCCTTCCTCGACCTCGACCGCTGACCCGGTCGGCGTCACCCGGTGGCGTTGCCCGGCAAGCCGCGCCGGGCGAGCGCGTGACGGGTGTCACACCGGCCCGTGTCACATTCCGCCGGGCCATTCCGTCCTAGAGGCGTAGCGCCACCGAGAACGACACAGACGCCCGAGGAAACGGCAGAGGAGTCCGGAATGGAAGCCCGCTTGAACGTCTTCGCCAACCCGACCGCGCGCACCTTCCTGAAGCACATCGTCACGGCGGGCCACGCGCTCAAGGACGCCGGTGTGCCGAGCGCGACGCTGGAGCTGGTCAACATCCGCGTGAGCCAGATCAACGGATGCGCCGTCTGCCTGGACATGCACACCAAGGACGCCGCCGCGGCCGGTGAGACCCCGGTGCGCCTCAACCTGGTCGCGGCGTGGCGGGAGGCCACGGTCTTCACCGAGGCCGAGCGCGCCGCGCTGGAACTGGCGGAGCACGGGGCCCGCCTCGCGGACGGCACCGGGGTCCCGGACGAGGTCTGGGCGAACGCCGCCAAGCACTACGACGAGGGGCAACTCGCCGCCCTGGTGGCCCAGATCGCCCTGATCAACACCTTCAACCGGCTGAACGTCATCACCCGGCAGCCCGCCGGCGACTACCGGCCCGGCCAGTACGCCACCTTCGCCTGACCGGACGGGGCCGGAGCGGGAGGGCGGGGGACCACCGACGAGCCGTGGCCGTACTGCGACGAGCCGCATGACAGCCGGGGGGCACCGGTGATCCGCTCACCGGACGACATCCGGCTCCTCCGCCGCAACCGCGAGGAAGCGGCCGAGCGGCTGCGCCGTGACCCCCGGGCATCCGAAGGGACCCCCGGGGCCTGGGGATCGAAAAGCGGATCAGGGCGGGCCGCCCGTGGTTCGACGGCCCGATTCCCCTCCTGCCCGTGGCCCGGCTGTACGCTCGCGACGTCCCCTTCCTCTGCCCGCCCTGACGGGGTGGCGTGTCCTCGTCGGGTGCTCCGGCGAGTCGCTCGGCGTGGATGCCGAGCAATGGTCTGAGCGCGAGTGTTTGCAGGGTTCCCGGAGTCTGTGGCAGGGACCGTGCCGCCGTCGGCTCCGTCCGACATGAGGGCCGGGTCGTGCGCTATATCCGGTAGCCAGGACGTGAGTTCGTGAAGCGCGTCCCCACGTCCTTGCGCAGCATTGCCGTGATCCGACGGCCGAGCGGGACGGGCAGCTGTTCTTCGCATGCGAGGCCGAGTCGTTCGGCCAGACTGCGGCAGTGCAGGTCGACGGCGGACTCGACCAGCAGGCAGAAGGTGTCCATGGCTGCCCGTCCTCTGCGGACACCGAGGATCAGAAGCACCGCCGCCACGGTGAGCGACGGCCACCACCACAATCCGAGCAGCAGGTAGAGGACGGCCCAGGCGACGAGCCGGGTGGCCGCGTCGTACGCCTGGCGTTCGGACCGCACCTCGTTCCGCTCGTCGACGGTCATGAGCAGCCAGAGCCTCGGCCAGACCGCGCCCAGGTCCAAGCCGTACGTCGTGTAAACCCGTTCGTCGGCGGCCCGGACACGGTCGGATATCCAGGTGGGGCGGTCCGGCTTCACGAGACAGACACGGTTCCGCTCGGCGATCAGCCGCGCGGCTTCCGGGACGGATGGCGCTGCTGGGTCGTTCTGTCGCGCGGCGCGCCTGACGGCCTCCCGGCGCCACGCCTCGCGCACCTCTCGGTCCAGAGCCTCCCAACGTGCCCGCCGCCGGGCCAGGAGGACGGCACCGAGTCGGTGAAGAGGCTTGCGCCATGGGCCACACCAGAGGTGGTCGACCAGCGTGCCCAGTGCCTGGACGAGCAGCGCAGCGGCGACCGCCGCCAACGCCACCGCGGCGGCGACCGCGAGGCCTTCGGCGACCGGGTGGTCCGTGGTGGTGGCCGCCCAGCCGTCCGCCCGGTGTACCGCGGCCAGTAAGTCGTACCAGTGGACGTGACCGAGCGAGGTGCCCGCGAAGACGGCCGCGAGGAAGATCAGCCCGGTGGGCAGCACGCCGGCGAGCCACCGGGTGGCCAGATTCTTGCCCAGTTCGGCCAGGACGCCGGTCACGTCGGATCCATGCTGCGCATCTGCCGGCTGTGCAGCCTGCATTCCCGCGGCACGTCCGGCGGATCGTCAGGCAGTACGCCGCGCGTGCACCGGCCGACGGGACATACCAAGGTGACCGGTCCCGTCGGCCGGCCGGGGGTGTCCGGCAAACCGCCGACACCGCGGGTGATGCCGTCCAAGCCGCCTGCGATGCCGGCGCGGCGCAGCGAGTTGTGCAGCGCTCGGCGGGCGGTCCGGGTGTCTCGCCCCTCCCTGAGCGCGTCGAGGGCGGCTTCTCCCTCGCGCCGGGCGTCGTCCGGGGCGGCTGCCAGAACGGCCCGAATCACGTCGAGTTCGCCGCACACGCGGGCAAGTACGCCCGGAAGCGATGTGTCGTCCTCGTCCCTGGACGGGGCCATACCGGACATCCGTTTCCCCCCGGGTGTCAAAGAACAGTGCTGTAATGGTAGTTGCGCAACCACGGGAGTGTCTCGCTGCGGCTCGGCCGTGTGCATGGGGGTGTACGTGGTGTTCGGCAGGCGATCACGGAGGCGGCGCAAGGGGCCGGGAGCCGATCACGGTGGGCCGGTGCTTCCCCCGACACTGGCGCTGTTGCTCGCGTCCGGTCAGGAAGCGGCGGCCGTGGGTCTCGCCGAGGATCTTCAGGCGCAGTTCGACCGTACGCACGATCCCGATGTGCTCGCCGCGGCGTTCGAGGCCAGCAAGGCCGTGCTGGTCGCCAACCCGTCTTCCCCGGTCGTGCGGGGCGGTGCCCTGATAGTTCTGGCCAAGTGCTACTGGTCGCAATACGAACGTTATGGCAAGGGCATCGAGCAAGCGGCCGACCTGTTCCGGCTGGCACTGGACGTCCTGCCCGAGGACCATCCGATGGTGCCCGCGTGCCGGGCCAACCTGGCGGGTGCGTTGAACACGATGTGGCGGGCCACGAACAGGCCCGCTGCCCTCGACGAGGCCCTCACGCACATCCGCCTGGCGCTGCGCGATACGGAACCGAGCGATCCGGTGCGTGCCTCGCGTCTCAACCAGCTCGGTACTCTCCTCAGGTCCAAGGCCGAGGCGTCCGGCGACCCGGCGGTACTGCGGGACTCGGTTCGCGCGTCGGAGGCAGCGTACGAGCACGCCCGGGACATCGGCCATGCCGAGAACTTGCGTACCGCTGCGTCGAACCTCGCCGCAGCACTGCGGTCACGCCCCGCGCGAACCGGTGCCGACAAGGTGAACGACCTCGTCAGGGCTGCCGAATTGGCACGCGGAGTGCTGGCGGGCACGGACGCGAGCGATCCCCTCTGGGCACGCTTCCAGTCCAACTTGAGCTACATCCTGCAGGATCTTTACGAAGCCCGGGGCGATGCCTCGGACTTGGCGGAAGCGGTCGATGCGTCACGCCGCGCGGTCCAGGCGACCCCCATGGACCACCCGAACCGCGTGGAACGACTCGCGTCCTACGCCGGCGTACTCCAGAGCCGGTTCGCAGTGGAGGCGCGGCGGGCCGGGCGGCCCCCGGCGAACCCGCGCGTCCCCGGGATTCTGGTTCGGCGAGGTGAACCCTTCCCGGGTGCCGACGAACTGATACGGGAGTTGATCGAAGCGGCCGAGCAAGTATGTGATGTGACGCCTCGCGGTCATCACCGGTACTCGGCCGGTCGCGCTCTGCTTGCCTGGGCCCGCTACGTCGGGCTGACCCTGTCGGCCCGCCCCCCTGCGGAGTCCGAGGAGGAGGCGGTCTGCGCGCTCCTCTTCGAGATCACCACCGACGTGGAGCAGCGACCGTCGACGCGGGTGGATGCGGCACGGAGGTGGGCCTACCTCAGGTTGAACCGGGCCCTGACGAACCCGGGGAGACACGCGCTCGCGCTCGGCGCCGAGGTGACGATCGCTTTCGACATGGCACTGCAACTGCTGCCCCAGGTCGTGGCCCGAAACCTTCGGCGGATCGATCGTGAGCAGGAACTGACGGCCTTCACCGGACTGGCGAGCGCCGCCGCCGCATGGTCGCTGCGGGGCTTCGTCGCCGAACCCGAACACGCGTTGGCTCAATTGGAGCAAGGCCGGAACGTATTGCTCGGGCAGATGCTCGAGGGCCGCGCCGACATCGCGGACCTCAGGGCACGTCATCCGGAGCTCGCCGACCGATACGAGGCACTGTCGAGCGCCCTCGACCGTCCGGACGTTCCCGGGGCTCCGGCGCCGCCCGGCGGTGACGCGACCGATCCGTCGTCGTGGGAAGCCCGGCACCGGCTGGCTGCCGACTGGGAGCGACTCATCGCGACCGTACGGAACCAGCCGGGCTTCGAGGACTTCCTGGCGTTTCCCGATCCCGGCCGGCTCATCGCCGAGGCCGCACCGCACGGTCCCGTCGTCTTCATGAATGCCGCTGTCCTCGGGTGCGACGCTTTGATCCTGCGGGAAGGACAGGTGCATACGGTCGCGCTGCCCTGCAGTTTCGAGGAACTGTGCGTCATTGCCCGTACCTTCTCCGACGACGTGCGTGACGCCACGAGGCACGGGGCGCCGTTCCTGCGGCAGGCACAGGCCCAGCAGAGGGTCGGGGGGGCTCTCACCTGGCTCTGGGACAAGGTGACGGGCCCCGTGCTCGACGCTCTCGGCTTCACGGGTGAGCAACCCGCGGAAGGTGCGCTGCCGCGGCTGTGGTGGGTGCCCACGGGGCCGTTCACCGTGCTGCCTCTGCACGCGGCGGGCCACTGCGGTGTCCCGGGGGCCAACGCCCTCGACCGTGTCGTGTCCTCGTACGCGGTCAGCCTGCGGGAACTGGCGCGCGCCCGATCCCGGCCGGCACCGCGCGAGCGCACCGTACTGACCGTCGCCCAGCCGAATTCGGCCGAGGGGAGGAATCTCGCCGCGGTCGCGGACGAACTGGCAGACGTACCGGCCGGCACACTGCTCACTGACGCCGAGGCCCGCCCCGACACGGTGCTCGCCGCCCTGCCCCGGCACACCTGGGCGCACTTCGCCTGCCACGCGGAGGGCCCCACCCAGGACAAACCCTATGGCTCGCTCGAACTGCACAATGCAGCCCTGACGACCGCGGACATCGCCGCGCTGCGCCTGAACCACGCCGGCCTCGCCTACCTGTCCGCATGCGTGGCCACCCGGGGGAAGGACAGCCTGTCCGACGAGGCACTGCACATGACGGGAGCGATGCAGACGGCGGGCTTCAGCCACGTCATCGGCACCCTCTGGCCGGCCGACGACGAGACCTGCCCCGCCGTCACACGCGACTTCTATGCCCGGCTCACCGCGGGACAAGGCGAGAAGCCCGCCGGAGACGCGTCGAACGCGGCACGGGCCTTGCACGCGGCGGTGCGGAGAGTACGCGCCGATTATCCGAAGACGCCGACTTACTGGGCGAATTACGTTCACTACGGGCCCTGACCGGTATGCGGCCCGATGCTCCGTGTCCGGCCCCGGATGGCCGGATTCCCTGCGGGTCAGGGTTGATTCCGCCGGTTATGCGGCAATTCATGAGGCCGATCGTCGTCCGACGTGGGCGTTCCCGCTCGTCGATCAGGTGCTTGTAGGCCCGCCGGATCGCGGTGGCCGGTCCGTCCGGCCGGCTATCACGGTCTTCCGCTCGACCGGCGCCCGCGGACCACGCACGTAGTCACGCGTCCGCCACCGCGGGGCCACCCTGGCGAACACCGACTCCGACTCCGCCTGCCGCCGCCCGGCCCCAGCCACCGCCCCCATACCCGGACAACAACCACCGGCTCGGGAAACGACATCTCATGGGCGTCCTAGCCCATCGGCTCCGCGTCCACGCGGTTCGCGCGGACCGGCGTCCCCCACGTCCGCACCACCTCGTAGTCCGTGAACTCGTGCACGAGGCGGTAGGCCGGGGCGGGGCGCGGTCCGCGCACCTGGGCGGCGATGTACAGCTCGGCCTCGCGCCGGTCGCGGCGCGGGGTGCCGCACAGCTGCCACGCCTGGCCGTTCCACGCCTCCGGCAGCCAGCGCTGCTGGGGCTGGGGGCGGTCGCCGCGCAGGCCGTAGCGGGAGGGGACCGGCTCGGCGGGGCGGGGCCGGGCGGGGCCGCCGCCGTACTCGGCGCGGCGGGCGGCGCGGCGGCGGGTCTCGCACAGCAGGCACAGGTCGGGGGCGGCGGTGTCGACCGGGCCGTTCGGATGCTCCGGGCAGCGGGTCGTCGGCGCGGCCGTCGTGACGCTCTCCTCCAGCAGGTCCAGCGCGCGTTTCAGGTCCGCCTTGACCTCGTGCAGCTTGGCGTCCGGGGTGTCGGCGGTGAGGGCCTCGCCGTGCTCACCGAGGAGACGCAGGGCGCGGCCCAGGGCGGTCAGCTGGGCGTGGTTCATGTCCCTCAGGGTCGCACACGGCACCGACAGGCACCCCCGCCGTGCCGCTCAGGCCGAAGCAGTACGTGGCCAGGAACCCGACCGCGTACCCGGTCAGCAGCCCGCCGCCGTACACCGCCGCCGCCACGGCCGGGCCCGCGTCGCCCGTCAGCAGCGGGAACAGGGCCCAGCCGGAGGGGCCGATCGCGGTCGCGCCCACCTCCGCGCCGCGCATCGCGAACGCGCCGACGAAGGCGCCGCCCGCCGCCCCGCCCACGCAGGCCGTGAGGAAGGGGCGGCCGAGGGGGAGGGAGACGCCGTAGATCAGCGGCTCGCCGACGCCGAGGAGCCCGGCGGGGAGCGCCGATCTGATCGTCGTGCGCAGGGAGGTGTCGTGGCGCAGGCGGACGTAGACCGCCGCCGCGGCGCCGACCTGGCCCGCGCCCGCCATCGCGAGCAGGGGCAGCAGCACGGTGTGGCCCTGCTGCTCGATGAGGGTGGCGTGCAGGGGGATGAGGGCCTGGTGCAGGCCCAGCATGACCAGGGGGAGGAAGAGGCCGCCGAGGAGCAGGCCGGCCAGGGCGCCGGTGTGGGTGAGCAGCCAGGTCGACGCCGTGCCGATCGCCGAGGCGACCTGGCCGGCCGCGTACATGAGGACGTACAGCGTGACCAGGCCGGAGACCAGGACGGCGAGGGTGGGGGTGAGGAGGACGTCCAGGGTGCCGGGGAGGCGGGCGCGGCACCACTTCTCCACGTACGTGCCCAGCAGCGCCGCCGCCAGCGCGCCCAGCACGCCGCCCTGGCCGGGGGTGAGCGCGGAGCCGAACACCGTCACCTTCGCCACGCCCGGGTAGACCACGACGGCCGCGACCGCGCCGCCCAGCACCGGGGTGCCGCCGAACTCCCTGGCCGTGTTGTGTCCGACGAACACCGCGATCAGCGCCATGAAGGCGGAGGCGAGGGCGGTCAGGGCGGGAGTGAGGGCGGGCAGCCAGCGCAGGTTCGCCAGGAGGCCGGCCGCGCCCGCGAGGATGCCGCAGCCGATCAGGGCGGGGATGAGGGGCACGAAGACGTTCGCGACGCGGCGCAGGGCCGCCTTGGCGGGGGTCGCGTTGCGCCGCTTCCGGCGCTCCCTCAACTCCGCGCCGCGCGCGGCCAGTTCCGCCGCGGTGGTGGTCCGCGCGAGCAGCCCCTGGAACTCCTGCGTCACCCGTGCCACGACCCCCGGCCCCAGCACGACCTGGTACGACTCCCCGTCCTCGACCACGCCGAGGACGGCGGGCAGCGCCCGCAGGGCCGCCTCGTCGACCCGGGCGCGGTCGGCCAGGACCAGGCGCAGGCGGGTCACGCAGTGGGCGACGGAGAGGACGTTGGCGGGGCCACCGACCAGGGGGAGGAGGGCGGTGGCGGTGGCGCGGGGGTCGGTGTGCACGAGACGAGCGTGCGGGGTGGTCCCGCGCGGCGGCGGGCGCGGCGCGCGGACGGCCGCCGGAGTCCTCCGGAAGGCGGCGGTCCGGCGTGGGACCCGGGGTGGTTCCGCGCGGCGGGGCGGGGCGGGGCTCAGCCGCCCGCCGCGGCGAGCGCGGCGCGCAGCCGGCCGCCGGAGTCCTCCAGGAGGCGGGCCGCCGACGGGCCGTCGACGTCCGCGAGCAGGATCAGGATGGCGTGCTTGACCTCGCCGCCGGCGGCGGCCAGGGCGCGTTCGATCTCCTCGTCGCCGGCGCCGGTGGCCAGGGCGACGATCCGGCGGGAGCGGGCGCGCAGCTTGTCGTTGGAGGCGCGGACGTCGACCATCAGGTTCCCGTAGGTCTTGCCCAGCCGGATCATCGTGATCGTCGAGATCATGTTGAGGACCAGCTTCTGGGCGGTGCCCGCCTTCAGCCGGGTGGACCCGGCGATCAGCTCCGGGCCGGTGACGACCTCGATGCCGTGCTCGGCCGCCGCCGCGAGGGCGCTGCCCGCGTTGCAGGCCAGGCCGACGGTGAGGGCGCCGAGGGCGCGGGCGTGCTCGACGGCGCCGATCGCGTACGGGGTGCGGCCGGAGGCCGAGACGCCGACCACCGTGTCGTCGGGGGTGAGCGCGAGGGCGTCGAGGTCGGCGCGGGCCAGCTCCCGGGAGTCCTCGGCGCCCTCGACCGGCGTGACCATCGCCTCGGGGCCGCCCGCGATCAGGCCGGTGACCTGGCCGGGGGCGGTGTTGAAGGTGGGCGGGCACTCGGAGGCGTCCAGCACGCCGAGCCGGCCGGCCGTGCCGGCGCCCGCGTAGACCAGCCGGCCGCCGCGCGCCATCCGGGCGGCGACGGCGTCGACGGCGGCGGCGATCTCGGGGAGCCGCGCGGCGACCGCGGCGGGCACGGTGGCGTCCTCGCCGTTCATCAGCCGGGCGATCTCCAGGGTGGGCAGGCGGTCGATGCCGGACAGCTCGGGCCGGAACGCCTCGGTGGCCAGGTGCTCCAACTGGGCCCGCAGGGCGTCCGGAGGGGAGGGAGAGGGAGAGGGGGAGGAGGCGGGGGAGGTCATGGCGGGGGCGGCTCTCTTCGGTCTCTTCCGGGAAGGGTCGGGTGCGGTGCCGGACGGTACGGGCGGTGCCGGGCGGCCCTACGGCTTCCCGCGGTGCGCTCCGTGCCGGGGTGTCCCGTGCCGGTGCGCGAGCGCCTCGTACGACGCCGCCAACGCGGGACCCGCCGCGTCGTACGTCCGCTGCGCCACCCCCACGAACAGGCAGTCCACGACGAGGAGCTGGCTGGTGCGGGAGGACATCGCCGCCGGGCGCAGTTCGGTCTCCCGGGAGGTGGCGGTGGTCAGCACGTGGTCGGCGTACTGCGTGACGGGGCCGTCGGGGCGGCCGGTGATCGCGATGGTGGTCGCCCCGTGCTCGAAGGCGACCCGCAGCGGCTCGATGACGTCGCCGGTCGAGCCGGAGTGGGTGATGGCGACGGCCACGTCCCCGGTGCGCAGCTGGACGGCGTTGGTGACGGCCAGGTGCGGATCACCGGGGGCGTGGGCTATCAGCCCTATGCGCAGGAGCTTCTGGGTGAGGTCCTGGGCGACCAGACCGGAGGCGCCGATGCCGTACACGTCGGTGCGGCGGGCGCCGGCCAGCGCGGTGACGGCCGCGCCGAGCTGCACGGTGTCCAGGCCGGCGGCGGTGTCGGCGAGGGTCTGCTGCTCGTCGTAGGCGAGCTTGGCGACGACGTCGGCGATCGGGTCGTCCACCGCGATGTCGGTGGTGATCGCGGGCGAGCGGCCGGACTGCTGCTGGGCGGCGAGCCCGGCCAGCGCCAGGCGCAGGTCCCGGTAGCCGGGGTAGCCGAGCAGGCGGGCGGTGCGGACGACGGTGGCCTCGCTGGTGCCGGTGCGTTCGGCGAGGCCGGTGACGGTGAGGGCCGCGCAGCCGGCCGGGTCGCCCGCCACGGCCTCGGCGACGCGTTGCATCGATCGGGTCATCGAGGGGGCCAGCGTGCGCACCTTGGCCACGAGCGCGGCGGGCGCGGGAGGCGCGGGGGGCGCGGAAGGCGAACTCGGCGCTCCCGTACGGCCGTTGCCCGCACTTCCGGTGGCCGGAGAGGCCGGGTCGAAAGTTTCCTTCACATTCTCGGTCACATGTGAAAGATATTTTCGGTTCGGCGGCCGGGTCAAGAGTGCGCACAATGGGTGCATGAACCCCATCAGCCCCCTGGAGCAGGCGTTGCACGCGGCGCGCTCCCTCGTCCTCGCCGACCTGGTCGCGGGCGAGGTCGCCGAGGCGGACGTGGTGTCCCTCGTCGAGGACTCGGTCGCCCAGCGGCGCTGGTGGGTCGAACAGTGGCCGGACGGCGCCGAGTACGTCGCCGGGCTGGTCGCCCAGGACGTGCAGGACGCCCTGCTGGAGCGGTACGGCCGCTGGCCGGTGTGCCCGGTGTGCGGCTCCGGCGACCCGCACGCCCTGGACGTCGAGCCCGAGCTCGGTCCCGACCCGCACTGGGTGTGCGCCAAGGCGGGCGTGAGGGTCGCCGCGGTCGGATCGCTGGGCACCGTCACCGGAACGGCGCAGTCCTCGTGAGGCCCCCGGTGACGCCGCCCGTGACGGACTTCGCCCCGGCGAGCGCGCCGTGACCGTCTACATCGACCCGCCAGCCTGGCCGGGCCACGGCCGGATGTGGTCGCACCTCGTCAGCGACGTCTCCTTCGACGAGCTGCACGCGTTCGCCGCGCGACTCGGCGTCCCCCGGCGTGCCTTCGACCGCGACCACTACGACATCCCGGCCCACCGCTACGCCGACGCGGTGCGCGCCGGCGCCGTCGAGGCCGGCAGCCGCGAGGTGGTGTGGATGCTGCGCGCCGCCGGGCTGCGCCGGCCCAAGCGGCGCGATCAGCCGCGCAGTTCGTAGGCGTGTTCCTCCTCGTCCGCGGCGACCCGGGTGAAACCGGCGCGGGCGAGGACGCGCTGGGAGGCGGTGTTGCCGGGCTCGGTCCTCGCGAACAGGCTCGTCACGTCCTCGCGGGCCAGCGCCCACGCCGACAGCGTGCGCAGCGCCTCGGTGGCGAAGCCGTGGCCGCGGGCGGCCTCGACGAGGTCGTAGCCGATCTCCACGCGGCCGTCCTCGGCCGGCGGGCCGTGGAAGCCCATCGAGCCGACCGCCAGATCGTCCTCCCGCCGGACCAGCGCGAACATCCCCCACTCCGGCCGCAGCAGGCCCTCCTCGTACTGCTTCACCATGATCCCGGCGCCCTCGCGGGTCCCCTCGAACGGTCCGTCCCCCGCCCACGTGAACCCGCCGTCCCCGCCCACGGCCAGGTCGGCGGCGGAGGCGGGGGTGACGCCTTCGAGGGTGAGCCGGTCGCTGCCGAGCACCAGGTTGTTGTGCCAGAGCCACTCGGTGACCGGGGCGCGGCCGGGCAGCTCGCCGCGGCCGGTCGCCCACAGCAGGGTGGGCCAGGGGGCGGGGCCGGGCCGGACGTCGGGGAAGATCCGGGTCAGGGCGTAGGAGACCGCCTCGGCGGGCGGCTCGTAGACCAGCCCGAGGCCGCGGGCGATGTCGTGGGTGTGCAGCAGCACCTCGGTGATGCCCATGGCGGCGAAGCCCTCGCGGTTCGCGCTGCGGAAGGGGGCCGGGTGGAAGGCGCGGACGGCGCGCGGGGTGGCGCGGACGGCGGCGGCGAGCAGGCCGCCCGTCGCCTCGACCACCCGCAGCACGCCCTCGTTGCCGGTGCCCTCCTCCAGGCTGATCCCGAAGGAGAGGCGGCCGTCGGCCACCCGGCCGGCCAGTCGGCTCGCGTAGCCGACGAAGCACTCCGCGATGTGCACCGCCGTCGTGCGGCAGCTCCACTCCAGTCCCCCGGCCCGCACCCGCTCCCAGTCCCGGTCCGTCGCCGTCCGCAGCAGCGCCGCGGCGCTCGCCACGGCCTCGTCCAGTCGTTCCCCGCCGGTGTTCCGCATGTGCGTCAGGCTACGGGGCGGACGATCGCCGGGCGACGGTTTTCCGGGTGATGTCCGGTTCGGGGAACGGGTGTTCACGGCGCGGCCCGTCGTGCCACGATCACGCTGTGAGCAGCAGCAGCAGCAGCAGCAACAACAACAGCAGTGGCGGTGGTGGCGGCCGTGCGGCCGGTGACGGTGACCGGCGTCTGCGCGACCTGGCGCTGCTGCGCCGCGTCCGCGACCGGATCGACCGGGAGTACGCCCAGCCGCTGGACGTGGAGGCGCTCGCCCGCGGCGTGCACATGTCGGCCGGGCACCTCAGCCGCGCGTTCAAGGCCGCCTTCGGCGAGTCGCCGTACAGCTATCTGATGACGCGGCGCATCGAGCGGGCGATGACGCTGCTGCGCCGCGGCGACCTCAGCGTCACCGAGGTCTGCTTCGCGGTCGGCTGCTCCTCGCTGGGCACCTTCAGCACGCGCTTCAGCGAACTGGTCGGCGTGCCGCCCAGCGTCTACAAGCGCGAGGCGGCCCGCACGACGGCGGGGATGCCGCCGTGCGTGGCGAAACAGGTGACCAGACCGGTCAGGGACCCGGGCGACCGGAACGGGCGGGGGCAGGACTGATCGGGGGCAGGGCCGGCCGGGCCGTTCCCGCCTCCCGGCGAGGGGTCAGGGCAGGGCCAGCAGGTCCAGTTCGGCGGTGAGGTTGTAGCGGGCGGTCGCCTCCCACTTCTCCCGGCCGTACGGCGTCCTGAACAGCCGCGGCAGGTCCAGCAGGTGGCGCAGGACGGCGGCGCGGCCCGCGCGGAAGGCGTCGCTCGGCACGAAGTGGTACTCCTCGCGGACGGCCGCGGTGTAGGCGGCGTACGCCGACGGCGGCGCGGCGAGGATCGCCAGGTCCGCGTCGCACAGCACCTCGCCGTCGCGGTCGCCGTCGGCCGGGTCGTGGCCCGCGGTGAGCCGGACCAGGCGGGCCACCTCGGCCGTCTTCTCCCGCGGCACCCCGGCCTCGGGCAGGGCGCGCTCGGCCAGGCGGGCCGAGCGCTCCTCGTTCTCGGAGCGGTCGGGCAGGTAGACGGCGTCGTGGAACCACGCGGCCAGCCGGACCGTGTCCGGGTCGGCCGCGTACTCCGCCAGCACGTCGACGTGGTCCAGGACCGCGGTGAGGTGCGTGAGCGTGTGGTACCGGCGCTGCGGCTCCCGCCAGCGGGCGAGCAGGTTCTCGGCGTACGGCGCCGGGTCGGGGCCGGGACCGGGGCCCCGGGCTCCTTCCAGGGCGCGGGCGAAGCGGGAGCGCAGGGCGTCGAGATCGGCCATGGGGCCATTGTCCCCGAGGCGGTCGGGGCCGCCCGGCGCACACCGGCCGGGCACCGCTCGCGTCGCCACCGCACGGCCACCCGGCCGGGCCGGGACCCCCTCGGCCCCGTGCGCGTCGCCGCGGAGATCCACCTCGGCTCGTACCGTCTTTCCGGGACCGCCCCCTTCCCGCGGCCCGACGGACAGCCGGCTCGCCAGGCAGGCCACCAGCCACAGGCCGCGGCCTGCTTCCGCCTCGGGATTTCCGGGCGCGCACGGCCGGGCCGGCGGCAAGCGGTCCCCCCTGGTGTCGGTGACCTCGACGCGTACGCGGTCGCGGGCGGCGGTCAGCGTCAGGCTCAGGTGGAAGTCGCGGCCGGGGACGCGGCCGTGCGTCACCGCGTTCGCGGCGAGTTCCGCCACGACCAGGGTGAGCGTCTCGTTCACTTCCGATTCGTACGGGAAGCCCCAGGCGTCCAGGCGGTGGGAGGTGAGCCGCCGGGCCAGGCGGGCCCCGCGCGGCGTGGCGGTGAAGGCCATGGCGAACTCCTGCTGGGAGCCGGTGCGTTGCCCCGTCCTCCCGAACGGGGGAATTTCGGTCGTCATGCCGGTGAGCTTCGTGCCCCCGCACCTACGGTGACCAGCGACGAGTCCCTTACACAGCGTCGCTGTGGGGGGTGCCGTACGTGTCTGTCGGGGCAGGGAAGGGGACGGTCGATGGCACAGGTTCCGAGGCAGTCGGCGGCGCGGGAGGCGGACCCCGCCGACGAACTCCTGCGGTGCTTCGGCAGGCAGGAGAAGATCCTGCGCGAGCGGGCCGGGCTCACCCAGGCCGCGCTCGCCCAGCGGCTCGGGTACAGCGAGGCGCAGATCGCCGCGATCGAACAGGGGCGGCGCATCCCACGGCCGGAGACCATCGACAGGCTCGACACCCTGCTGGACGGCGGTGGGCTGTTGACCGCCATGAAGCGGGCCGTGGCGCTCACCCGGTACCCGGCCTTCTTCCGCGACGCGGCGCGGATCGAGGAGGAGGCCGTCGAGTTCCACGCGTACGCGGTGCTGGCCGTGCCCGGACTGCTTCAGACCGAGGAATATGCGCGGACCATGTTCACCGTGTGGCGGCCCCGGCGGCGCGAGGACGAGATCGAGGAGATGGTGGCGGCGCGGCTGGCCCGCCACGGGATCTACGGGAGGAAGCCCGCGCCGACGCTGAGCTTCGTCATCGAGGAGTCCGTGCTGGAGCGGCCGTTCGGCGGAGCCGACGTGCTGCGCGGCCAGCTGGAGCACATCCGGCTCGTCGCCGAGAACCCCCACGTCGAGATCCAGGTCATGCCGACCCGGGTCGTCGACCACGCGGGCGCGGACGGCCCGTTCACGCTGATGACCCCGGAAGGCGGGGAACAGGTGGCGTACGTGGAGAGCCAGGCCAACGGGCGCGTGATCACCGACCGGGAAAGCGTGCGCGGCTTCGCCGTGCGGTATGGAATCCTGCGGGCACAGGCGCTGTCCCCTGCCGAATCCGTGCGTCACATCGAGAAGTTGCTGCAAGGAGAGCTATGAACACCGAGCAGTCCCCGGCACAGGCGCTCCATTGGTTCAAGTCCAGCCACAGCGGTGGCGCAGGCGGCGAGTGCGTCGAGGTCGCCGCCCTCCCCCACTCCGTCCACATCCGCGACTCCAAGGACACCGGCCGGGGCTCCCTCACCGTGTCCCCCGCCTCCTGGTCCGCCTTCCTCGCCCACACCGGCCGTCGTCACTGACCGAAGGCCGACGTCGGCACACCGGTGACGGCCGCCTTGGCCCTCACCGGTGTGTCCCGGCAGCGTCGTCCGCAGCGAACAAAACAAGGCGCGTACGGCCGCACCAGGCCCTGGGGCCGCTCCTTCGGGGGCGGCCCGAGCGCTTTCCGGGAGGGACCGGGGACATCCGGGCCGGCCTCGGAAACGCACCGGCGGGCCGGCGCCCTCCAGGGGCGTCATCGCCCCGCGTAACGGGCGAACGGCGGGGGCCTGCCGAGCACCGCGCGGGGCGTCCGGCGGGGCGGCGCCGCCGGGTCCGGGTCGCGTGCCGGTGACCGCACTAGCGTGGGGCCATGACGACACCTGCCGATCTGCCCGACGTCCGCGACCCCGAGCTGCCCGGGCGGCTCCTGGCCACCGAGCGGGACGCGCTCGTGCCGCTGCTGCGCTCCCGGAAGGACGAGGATTTCACGCTGCCGGTGGCGGCCTGCCCCGGCTGGACGGTGCGGGACGTGCTCGCGCACTGCTCGTCCGCGCTGGTCCGGGTGGTGGAGGGGCGTTCTGGGGAGGGCGCCTTCTCGCCCGAGTCGAACGACCGCGGCATCGCCGAGCGCGCCGGCTGGGCGCATCAGCGGGTCGTCGACGAGCTGGAGCGCGCCATGACCGAGGCGGGTCCGGTGATCGGCCGCGCGGGCGGCGCCCTGGACCTGGTCGCGCTGGGCGGGTGGGTGCACGCCGGTGACGTGCGCGAGGCCCTCGGGGAGCCGGGGGCGTACGCGGGCCCCGGACTGCCGGACGCGCTCGCGCTGCTCGCCGTCGTCACCCGCGACCGCGGCCGCGTCCCGCTCCACGCCGACCTCGACGACGTGGACGAGCCGCTGAGGCTGGGCGGGGCGAGCGGCGAGCGGCCCCCGGGGCGTTTCATCGGCGACGCCGCCACGCTCGTACGGCTGTACGCGGGCCGGCCGGTGGACGGGGCCGCGTACGAGCTGGCGGGGGTGGGGGAGCGGGAGCTGAACCTCTTCGGATGAGGCCGCTTGCGGCGTGACCCGGAACACGAGAGGGCCGGGAGCGTAGTCTGGGACCAGATTGGACTAGACCTGTAGCCGCCGACGTATCCGACGAATGGGGTCCCATGAGCAAGCGTGCAGTCCTGGAGGTGATCGCCCTCGACGTCGAGGACGCCGTCGCCGCCCGGGCCGGAGGCGCGGACCGCCTCGAACTGGTCACCGACATGGCCGCCGACGGGCTCACCCCGTCCGCCCGGACCGTGACCGCGGTCCGGGCGGCCGTCGACATCGACGTCCGGGTGATGCTGCGGCTCGCGGCCGGGTTCGCCGCCGGGGACGTGGAGCGGCTGGTGCGGGCGGCCGGGGAGATGCGGGAGGCCGGCGCGGACCAGTTCGTGCTCGGGTTCCTCGACCCGCACGGCGGGGTGGACCTCGCGGCGGTGGAGCGGGTCGTCGCCGTGCTGGACGGCTGCCGGTGGACGTTCCACCGCGCGATCGACCGGGCCGCCGACCGCGAAGCCCTGCGCAAGCAGCTCGCCGACCTGCCGGGACTGGACGCCTACCTGACGGCCGGGGCGGCCGGCGGGGTGGACGAGGGGCTCGCGACGCTGTGCGCGGAGGCCCGGCGGCGCGGCGAGCCCGGGTACGAACCGCGGCTCATGGCGGGCGGCGGGCTGCGGCTGGAGCACGTCCCGGTGCTGCGGGAGGCCGGCGTCGACGCCTTCCACATCGGCGGGGCTGCCCGCCCGGACGGCTGGACGGGACCCGTGTCGGCACGGGCGGTCGCCCACTGGCGGCGGGCCGTCGACGGCTGAACGGCCGGCGCCGGCGGCAGGTGCCGGCTGACCGTCCCGCGCCGGTGGCCGACGGCCGGTGCCGGAGGGGCGACGGCCGGGCGCCCGGCTCCGCCCGCCGGCGCAGGGCGCTCGGCGGTCCGTGCCGGAGGGGCGACGGCCCGACGATCGCCGATCGGGCGCCGCCGCCGGGGCCCCGGGAGGCGGCGGCTACGCCAGCTGCGGCGGCAGTGGGGCCGCGTGGGTGACGATCAGGCCGGACACCGCCCGGGTCAGCGCCACGTACAGGCGGCGCAGGCCCGTGCGCTCGTCCGGCTCGCCGTCCACCACGGCCCGCGGCTCGTCCAGCACGACGTAGTCGTACTCCAGGCCCTTGGCCAGCGACGCCGGGACCAGCGTCAGCCGGGTCTCCCGCGTCGTCTCCTCGCCGGGGCCGAGGTGACCGATCCCCGCCGCCGTGAGGGCCTCGGCCAGGCCGGGGACCCGGGCGTCGGCGGCGATCAGGCCGACGGAGCCCTCGCGGCGCAGCAGCTCCCGGCAGGCGTCGACGACGTCCTCGGCGCCGGTGGCCTCGCGCACCTCGAAGAAGCCCGGGTTCTCGCGGATCGACCGCACCGGCGCCAGGCCCGGCGCGATGTGCGGCAGCAGCCGGGACGCGTAGGCGATGACGTCCGTCGGCACGCGGAAACCGGCCGTCAGCTCCTCGACCACCGCGTCGTCCTTGCCCAGGTGCGCCAGCGCCTCCCGCCAGCTGCGCGTCGCCCACGGCGTGGTGCCCTGCGCCAGGTCGCCGAGGACGGTCGCCGAGCCGGTGGTGCAGCGGCGGCCCACCGCCCGGTACTGCATGGGGGACAGGTCCTGCGCCTCGTCCAGGACGACGTGGCCGAGGGAGGGGGTGCGCTCGATCAGGTCGGTGGCCTCGTCGATCAGCACGGCGTCCGCGGGCGACCACTTGGCCGACCCCACCGACCGGGCGGGCTTCGTCCACAGGATCGCCTTCTGCTCCTGCGCGGTGAGGATCCCGTCGGCGTGTGCGGCGAGGAAGTCCGCGTCCGCCAGCAGCCGCAGCACGAGTTTCGCCGGGTCGACGGCCGGCCAGATCTCCTTCACCGCCGCCTTGACCGCGCCGGTGCGGGCCACGGCGTTCTGCACCCGGTCGTCCGGGGCCTCGCCCGCCCGCTCCATCTGCACCAGCACGGCGTGCGCGATCCGCTGCGGGAGGGCCTCGCGGGCGGCGCCGTAGCGGATGCCGCGCTCCAGCAGCTCCCGGACGATTCCCTCGACCTCGTACGCCGGAACCCGCCAGCGGCGCGAGCCGCGCACGACCACGACCGCCTCGGTGGGCATCGTCACGTGCGCGTACAGGGCCCGGCGCAGCACCTCCGCCATCCGGGCGTCCCCCTTGACGGCGGCGGCGTCCGCGTCGTCCGCGCCCCGCACCTCGACGTGCGCGACGAGGTCGTCGACCGTGGCCTGACGGACCGTCAGCTCACCCAGTGCGGGCAGGACCTGCTCGATGTAGTGGAGGAAGGAGCGGTTCGGCCCGACGACGAGGGTGCCGGTGCGGGCGAGCCGCTCGCGGTGGGCGTAGAGGAGGTAGGCGACCCGGTGCAGGCCGACGGCCGTCTTCCCGGTGCCGGGGCCTCCCTGCACGCACACCGTGCCGGACAGCCCCGAGCGGACGATCTCGTCCTGCTCGGGCTGGATGGTCGCCACGATGTCCCGCATCGGGCCGACGCGGGGCCGCTCGATCTCCCGCTGGAGCAGCCTGCTGGTGACCGCCGCCTCGGCCGGGTCGGACAGGTGCTCGTCCTCGTACGCCGTGAGGTCGCCGCCGGTGTAGCCGAAGCGGCGGCGCAGCGCGACGTCCATCGGGTCCTTCCTGGACGCCCGGTAGAACGGCTGCGCCACCGGCGCGCGCCAGTCGATCACCATGGGGTCGCCGTCGGCGTCGTGCACATGGCGGCGCCCGATGTAGAAGCGTTCCCCTTCCGCCCCTTCGGCCCGGTCGACGCCGGGGGCGTGCAGATAGTCGAGCCGGCCGAAGAACAGCGGGGTGTCGCTGAGGTCGGCCAGCGCCTTGACGCGTTCCGCGATCTGCCCCTCCAGGACCTGGGCGTTGACCCAGTTCGCGGTGACGTCGCGGATGTCGAGGGACTCGACGTCCGCCCGCATCGCGCGCAGGGCGGCGCGGGACGCGGCGAGGTGGGCGCGCTCGCGGGACAGGGGGTCGTCGTCGACGGGAGCGGCCGGCGGTGGGGAGGGCGTGGCTGATGCGGACGGCGTGGACGGCCTGGACAAGGGGGTGCCTCCGGAAGACCTGCTGCTGCGTGGTGGGCCGCGTCGGCTCGGGACGCGTCGATGCCGGCCGGTTTCCGTCCGGGCGGCGGCACTCCGGGAGGGAGGCGGGGCAAGAGCGGAGATTGTAGGGGAGCGGGGGAGGCGGGAGCCAATGGTTTTCCGGCCCGCCCCGCGCGTCCCTTAGGGGGCGGCGTCTCCACCCTGAGGGGCACCGCGGGACCGCCGGTCCCCCCAGAGGCGTACGCGGCGGGGGTCCGGGTTCGCCCCGCAGACCGATGCCCGCATTGTGCCCGAAACGCCACTATGGAGACATGAGCGCCGTAACCATCTCCCTCGCCCCGGCACCGGGCCGCGCGTCCGGTGCCACGACCACGGCCGGCGGCCGCCGGCACCGCCTCGGCGACGCGCTGCGCGCCGTGCGCGTGTTCGCGGGCGCCGCCTTCGACGTCGTCGTCCTCGGCGAGTGCGGCGAGTACGGCGAGCACGGCGGGGAAGCGGGCGTGCGCCGCAGGTGAGCGAACGGGTCACCACGTGACCCGCCGGGCTCATCGCGCGGCGTGCCCCTCCCATCTCCCTCGGGCCATCTCCCTCGGGCCCGCTTCCCCGTCCCGGTCCTTCGGGCTCCCGGCTTCCCGGGCTCCCGGTCCCTCAGCTCTCCGCCAGCAGCTCGTCCGCGTCCATGATCCGGTAGGCGTACCCCTGCTCCGCCAGGAAGCGCTGGCGGTGGGCGGCGAAGTCCTGGTCGATGGTGTCGCGGGCGACCACCGAGTAGAAGTGCGCCTGGTGGCCGTCGGCCTTCGGCCGCAGCACCCGCCCCAGGCGCTGCGCCTCCTCCTGGCGGGAGCCGAAGGTGCCCGACACCTGGACGGCGACCGTCGCCTCCGGCAGGTCGATGGAGAAGTTGGCGACCTTGGAGACGACGAGGACGTTGATCTCGCCCTGGCGGAAGGCCTCGAAGAGCTTCTCGCGCTGCGCGTTGGACGTCTCGCCCTTGATCACCGGCGCGCCCAGGTGCTCGCCCAGTTCGTCGAGCTGGTCGATGTACTGGCCGATGACGAGGATCTGCTGCCCGGCGAACCGCCGGACGATCGCCTCCGTCACCTTCCGCTTGGTCGCGGTGGTCGCGCAGAAGCGGTACTTCTCCTCGGCCTCGGCGGTGGCGTACGCCAGCCGCTCGGAGTCGGTGAGGTTGACCCGGACCTCCACGCAGTCGGCGGGCGCGATGTAGCCCTGCGCCTCGATCTCCTTCCACGGCGCGTCGAACCGCTTCGGCCCGATGAGCGAGAACACGTCCGACTCCCGGCCGTCCTCGCGCACCAGGGTCGCCGTCAGGCCCAGCCGCCGCCGCGCCTGGAGGTCGGCGGTGAACTTGAACACCGGCGCGGGCAGCAGGTGCACCTCGTCGTAGACGATCAGGCCCCAGTCGCGGGAGTCGAACAGCTCCAGGTGCGGGTAGACGCCCTTCCGCTTCGTCGTCAGCACCTGGTACGTGGCGATGGTGACGGGCCGGATCTCCTTCTTCGTCCCGCTGTACTCGCCGATCTCGTCCTCGGTCAGCGAGGTCCGCTTCACCAGCTCGTGCTTCCACTGCCGGGCCGAGACCGTGTTGGTGACCAGGATCAGCGTGGTCGACTTCGCCTGGGCCATCGACCCGGCGCCGACCAGCGTCTTCCCCGCGCCGCAGGGCAGGACGACGACGCCGGAGCCGCCGTGCCAGAAGTTCTCCACCGCCTGCTTCTGGTAGGGCCGCAGCGTCCAGCCGTCCTCGCGCAGCTCGATCGGGTGCGCCTCGCCGTCGACGTACCCGGCGAGGTCCTCGGCGGGCCAGCCCAGCTTCAGCAGCACCTGCTTGATCTGGCCGCGCTCGGAGGGGTGCACGGCCACCGTGTCGGCGTCGATGCGGGCGCCGACCAGCGGAGCGATCCGCTTGGACTTCAGGACCTCCTCCAGCACCGGCCGGTCGGTGGTGGTCAGCACCAGCCCGTGCGCCGGGTGCTTGGAGAGGGTGAGCCGGCCGTAGCGGTCCATCGTCTCGGCGATGTCGACCAGCAGCGCGTGCGGCACCGGGTAGCGGCTGTACTCCACCAGCGCGTCCACGACCTGCTCGGCGTCGTGCCCGGCGGCGCGCGCGTTCCACAGGCCGAGCGGGGTGACCCGGTAGGTGTGGATGTGCTCCGGCGCCCGCTCCAGCTCGGCGAAGGGCGCGATGGCGCGGCGGCAGTCGTCGGCCCGCTCGTGGTCGACCTCCAGGAGCAGGGTCTTGTCGGACTGGACGATCAGCGGACCATTCACGCGCGGCACCCTTTCGCTAGCGCGGCCGGACGGCTCGGCCAAACGTCCAGTGTGCCTGATCGACACGGAGGGGTGCCGCGTTCCGCGCGTCCTGTCCTACTGAATGCCTTTTCATCCCAACGTGTGGCGTGAATTCGGCTTTCCGGAGGAACCCCCGAAGAATGGCGGACTGTGCAGAATACGCCGACCACGACGCTCGGATACGCGCTGTTCGCCACCCGCTGGCTCCAGGCCCCGCTGTACTTCGGGCTGGTAGCCGCGCAGGGCGTGTACGTCTACAAGTTCTTCAACGAACTGTGGGCATTAATCCTCCGCTGTGTGACCGGACAGGCGACCGAGACGTACGTCATGCTCGCCGTCCTCAAACTGGTCGACGTCGTCATGATCGCGAACCTGCTGATCATGGTGATCGTCGGCGGCTACGAGACCTTCGTCTCGCGCATCGGCCTCCAGGGCCACCGCGACCAGCCGGAATGGCTGTCGCACGTCAATTCCAACGTGCTGAAGGTGAAGCTGGCCACGGCCATCGTGGGCATCTCCTCCGTGCACCTGCTCCAGATGTTCGTGGACGTGCACCACACCTCCCGCCACGCACTGCTGTGGGGGACGGTGATCCACATGGCGTTCATCGTCTCGGCGGCGATCCTGGCGTACATGTCCGGGCCGATGGCCGAGCACGCCGGGCACTCCCGGGGCGCCGGGCACCAGGCACCCCGGGAACACGCGGAGCACGCCGCGCCCCCCGAGTCCCCCCGGCCGGCCCCTTCCGCTTCCACCGGCGGCGGGCCGGCCCTCCCCACCGATGCCGGGCCGGTGCCCTCCGCCGAAGTCCGGCCGGTCCCCTCAGCCGAGGTCCGGCCGGTCCCCTCCGTCGGCGGCGGGCCGGCCCTCCCCACCGATGCCCGGCCGGTCCTTTTCACCGATGCCCGGCCGGTCCCTTCCGCCGAAGTCCGGCCGGTCCCCTCAGCCGAGGTCCGGCCGGTCCCCTCAGCCGAGGTCCGGCCGGTCCCCTCCGTCGGCGGCGGGCCGGCCCTCCCCGCCGATGCCGGGCCGGTGCCCATCCCCCGGCAGGCCGGCTCCTTCCCCCGGGAGACGTACGAGTCCGGCGCCGAGGACCGCATCCGGGCCGCCGGGTTCCCCTCCCGCAAGCTGCTGGAGGACTTCGACGCCGACCACCCCCGGGTGTTCGACCGGGAGACCGTGGCCCGCCTCGGCAAGCTGGACTTCGTCACCGACCGCCGCAACGCCGTCCTGGTCGGCCCGCCCGGCACGGGCAAGACCCACCTGGCCGTCGCCCTCGGCGTGCGCGCCTGCCAGGCCGGGCACCGGGTGCTGTTCGCGACCGCCGCCCGGTGGGCCCTGCGGCTGGGCGAGGCGCGGGCGGCGGGGCGGCTCGCCGAGGAACTGGCCGCCCTCGACGCGTACCCGCTGCTGATCGTCGACGAGGTCGGGTACGTCCCCTTCGACGCGGACGCCTCCCGGCTCCTGTTCCAGTTGGTCGCCCACCGCTACGAGCGCGGCTCGCTGATCGTGACCGGCGACCGGCCGCCCGTCCGCTTCGAGGAGGTCTTCGCCGGTCCGGCCGTCCCGGCGATGGTGGACCGGCTGGTCCACCACGCCGAGATCGTGCGGATCGAGGGGGACAGCTACCGGCTGCGCCGCGCTACCTCAGAGTGGGCAGACTGACGTTGTTGAGCAGCGGTCCCTCGATGCTGATCCCCTCGGTGACCAGGGACTCCGCGCCGGTGGCCGGAAGCGGCAGCGGTAACGGCAGGGGGGCCGCCGCGGCCGCGGGGGCGAGGACGGCGAGCAGGACGCCGCAGGCCAGGGCGGTGCCGGAGGCGGCGAGGGCGGCGCGGGTACGGGCGGGCGGCTTGGGGCGCATGGTCGTTGCGGGCCTTTCGCGGACGAGGTGACGGCGGCGCGGTGCGGTGTGGTCCACCGGCCGGCGGACCATCCCGGGGACGCCGGGACCGGCCCGCCGGCCGGGCGGAGCACGTCGGATCCGCGACGTCAGATCTGCGGTGTCTCCAGGACGAGCCCGGCGACGTCGATGGCGATGGCGGAGGCCTGGCCGGCGAAAGCCCCGATCATGACGACGGTGGAGGTCAGGACGGCGGCGACACGGCGTACGGCACGCATGGGTTTCCTTTCGTTGCGCTCGGCCGGGCCCTCCTCTCGCCGGGCCCGGTCAGGACACCGGGTGGCTGCCCGGCGTCCCGCGCCGCGATGCGGAAGCCACGGCAAGCTCCCTCAAGCGTGGGAAACCCCGGCGTGGCGCGCATGGATCCGCGCGTACGCCCGAAAGTGCGCAAGGAGCGGAAGCAGCTTGCGTCAGCCCGCGTCGTCCGCCAGCTCCGCGACCCCCGTGATCCGGTGCAGCGGATACGTGCGGACCTCGTCCGCGGTGTGGTCGTACGCCGTGACGAAGCCGCCCTCCACCCGGACCGGGGCGATGACGTGCTGGCTGGCGGCGCCCTCGGCGTTCACGTAGCCGATCCACAGCGCCTGGCCGGTGAGCACCGCGGCCTGCACGGTGGCCAGGGTCTCGGCGGGACTGGTGCGGGGCAGCTCGCCGGCGGCCGGGGCGCCACCGCCCGCCTCCGTGCCCGGGCTCGGCTTGCGCGGCGCGGTGGAGGCCAGGTCACCGGCCCGGATGGCGCGGACCGCGGCGCTCAGCAGTGTGTCGTCGGGGACGGGCGGGCCGTCCGGGACCGGCTGCGGGGGCGTGCGGGGCAGGGTGCGGTGGGCGTCGGCGCGGGTGATCAGCACATCGCCCTCGGCGGACTCGGCGGACGGCGCGAAGCCCATCGCGCGCAGTCCCTCCAGCAGCGCCGCCGGGCCGGCCTGCGCGGCCAGCACGGTCGGCGCGAGGCGCCGCAGGCCCAGCCCGGCGGCCCGCCGGTCGGCGAGGATCTCGCTGAGCATCGCGTCGTCGTCACAGCGCACGTACGCCGAGGCCGCGCCCACCCGGAGGTGCCCGTGCCGGCGGGCCACGTCGTCGATCAGGTACGCCAGTGGCTGCGGCACCGGCGTGCGGGAGTGCTCGGCGAGGAAGGCGTGCAGGTCGGCGGCGGTCCGCCCGGAGTCCAGCGCGCGGCGCACCGAGCCCGGCGTGAACCGGTACACGGTGGCGCCGCCCTTGGACTCGACGTCCGCGCACAGGTCCAGCATGTCCGCCAGCGGCCGCTCCAGCGGCCCCGGCGCCACCGCCGTCAGGTCGGCCTGGAGCAGTACGTGGTCCAGCGGCTCGGGCAGCAGGGGCGCGAGGACCCGGGCGGCGGCGGCCGTGCGCGCGGCCTGCTCGGCGGGCGACACGGGCTGGGGCAGGGGCTCGGGGGCGGGGGCGGGCTGCGCGCGGTGGTGCACGGGCAGCTTGTCCCCGGGACCGGACGGCTCCCCGGCCGTCTCCCCGGACGGTCCCCCGGCCGCCCCGTGCCCCGCCCCGGTGGTACCCGGCGGCGCCCCGATCAGGGCCCGTCCGGGTGCCGACAGCGCGCCGCGCCCGGTGACGCCCAGCAGCTCCGCCTCCGACAGGGTCCAGCGCGCGAGCCGGGTGCGCAGGTCCTCCTCCCGGCGCTGGGGGCGCTCCCAGTGCAGCCGGGCCAGCACCGACTCCGTGTCCGGCGCGGCGCCCTCGGGCAGCCGCGCCAGCAGCGTCAGCACCCGCAGCCGCACCTCCGGCGCCGCCGAGCGGTCCAGCCCCGGGCCCAGCGCGGACAGCGCGCGGTCCTTGGCGTCCCGCCCGCCGACCAGTCCGGCCGTCCGCGTCGCCGTCAGCCACGCCTCGGCGAGCCGCGCCCAGCGCTCGGCGGCGGGCAGCTCGCGCCACTCGTCGTACGCGGGGGTCGCCGCGTACCGCTCGTCGGCCTCCCCGTCGGAGGCCAGCAGACCGGCGGCGTAGGCGAGCTCGACCCAGAACGCGGCGACCGGCTCGGACACGTCCAGGGCGACGGCGGTCCGCTTCAGGTCGCGGACGCTGAGCCCGCCCGCCCGCAGCACCGCCGGGCCGCCCTCGTCCCAGTCCTTCAGCAGCTCCTCGACGGTCGCCAGCGCCGCCAGCGCCTGCCCGGCCGCCGTGGCGTCCACCACCTGCGGACGGTGGGTGGCGGCGGCCGTCACGGGCGGCGCCACCGGCTCGGGCGCGCGGTGCGCCCGCCCGCCGCGCAGGTGCAGGGCGACCTCGCGGGGCAGCACGACGGTGCCGGGCGCGGTCGGCAGCAGCAGCCCGCGGTCCAGCAGCCAGCGCAGGTGAGCCGCCGGATCGGCGGTGACCTGCCCGTACGGCGGCCCCCAGGCCAGGCGGTCCAGTACGTCGAGGGAGTCGGCCGGGGCCCCGGCGAGCAGCTCCGCCATCCGGGCCCGGTCGGTGAACAGGGCGGTGAGCGCGGCGACGGCGGTGACCGAGTCGGGTGTGGAGGCCAGACCGGCGGCGGTGAGGATCTCCTGGATCCGGCCGGGCGACATCCCGGCGGCGGCCTCCCGCACGGTGAGCCCGAGCCCCGTCGGGGACGGGTGCTGCGGGGAGGGGGCGAGCAGCTCGCGGGCGGTGCGCACCAGCCGCAGCCGGTCGTCGCCGCCCCACACCAGGGCCTGCTCGCGCAGGGTGGCGACGGCGCGGGGCAGGGCGCCGGCGACCACCGGGTCCCGCTCGTCGCCGGCCATGAGCCCGAGCAGCTCCTCGTAGCCGGCCGGGTCCGCCGCCACGGCCAGGGCCTGGGCCGTCTGGAGCGCGAACCGGTCCAGCCGCTCCAGGGCGCGCACGACCGAGGCGCGGGTGCCGGCCCGGGTGGCGAGCTGGGTGAGGTCCGTGGGGACGGGCGTGATGAGATCGGGGCGGCTGCGCAGGAGGGCGGCCAGGGAGGCGTCGTCGCGCGCACGCAGGGACTCCGCCAGGGAACGCGGGGCTGCCGGCTTCTCCTCGGTGCTCATCCGGCCAACGGTAGCGGGTCCCCCTCGCCGGGTGGACCGGCCACGGGCGGGTGAGCCTGCCGCAAGCGGGGGGCACACCGGGGGACACGCGGTACCGTCGTCCGACGAGGCATCAAGAACCGTACGCCCCGGAGGGATCCGTGGGAATCGAGAGCGACCAGGTCGTCTACGAGTACCTGAGCCGCGTCGGTGACGTGGCGCAGCAGCGGCAGCTCCCGTCGGCCACCCGCATGCGCCTGGTCGCCGAGCTGCGCAACGAGATCGACCGGCACCGGTCGAAGACCGTCGTCGACAGTCCCGCCGCCGTGCGCCGCATCCTGGACCGGCTGGGCAGCCCGGACGAGATCGTCGAGGCCGCGGGCGGCACCGCCGGCACCGGCGGTGCGCCGCAGGAGCCGGTCGCCGCGGTGCCGGCGCAGCGGGAGGGACGGGAGGGAGAGGAGGGGGGGAGCGCCCCGGACGGCGGCCCGGCCGGCGGCGAGCGGCAGCGCAAGGGCCTGCGCCGGGTCGTACCGCGCCCCCGCCCGGCCGCGCCGCCCGACACGCCTCCCGACGCGCCGTCCCCGCCGCACCTGGCGGGCGCCCACGAACTCGGGGACGCCGCCGAGCGGCCGGACCGGACGGGGGCGCCCCCGGGCGGGCGCGGCCGGGACTGGTGGCGGGTGGCGGACCGGGGCGACGGCGGCCCGTTCGGGGCGGGGGACGGCGTGCCGGGGTTCGTCGGCGGGGTCGAGGTCCCGGAGCTGCTCAAGCCCCCGTCGCCGAAGGGGGAGGAGCAGGCGGCGCGGGCCGGGGCGGAGACGGCCGCGCCGGGCACGGAGAAGGCCGCGCCCGCGGCGGAGGCCCCCCCGGCCGCCCGGCGCCTTCGCCTGCCCCGCCCGTGGCCCGAGGGCGGCGTCGGCAGCCCCTTGCTGCTGCTGGCCGCGGCGCTGCTGGTCGCCGGCGCCGCGCTGGGCCACCTCGTCCCGCTGGCCCTCGGCTGGCTGCTCGCCTACCTGTCCCGGCGCCTGACCCCGGCCGAGGCCAAGTGGGCGGTGCTGGGGCTGCCCGGGGTGGTCGCCGCGGCCGGGGCCGTGTGGCTGTGGGGCCGTACGGACGGCCGCTGGGGGGAGCCCATCGCCCAGGGGCACCTGGGCGACGCCGTCGCCGGGACGTGGCCGTGGGTGCTGCGCGGCGCGGCCGTCGCCTCGGCGCTGTACCTGGTGTGGCGGGCCCGCCGCCCGCGGGGCTGAACGACGGCGCGCACCCGCGGGCTCCGCGCGGCGCCCGCGGATTCCCGGCTCCGCGCGGCCCTCACCGGCCCCGGATCCCGGCGGGCACCGGCACAATGGTCGGCATGGCCTCCACGACCCGCACCGCCCCGACCGTCGGCTTCGATCTCGACATGACGCTGATCGACTCGCGCCCGGGCATCCACGCCTGCTACACGGAGCTGTCGGCGCGGACCGGTACGCACGTCGACGCCGACCTGGCGGTCACGCGGCTCGGGCCGCCGCTGGAGCAGGAGCTCGCCCACTGGTTCCCGCCGGAGCGGGTCGCGGCCACGGCCGACCTGTACCGGTCGCTGTACCCGGCGACCGCCATCGCCCCCACCCTCGCGCTGCCCGGCGCCCGCGAGGCGGTCGCGGCGGTCCGGGCGGCCGGCGGGCGGGCGCTCGTCGTCACCGCCAAGTACGAACCCAACGCCAAGCTGCACCTGGAGCACCTCGGCATCGAGCCGGACGCGGTCGTCGGCGACCTGTGGGCCGAGCAGAAGGCGGTGGCGCTGCGCGAGCACGGCGCGAGCGTGTACGTCGGCGACCACCTGGGCGACATACGCGGGGCGCGCGCGGCGGGCGCCCACTCCGTCGCCGTGGCCACCGGCCCCTACGGCGTGCGGGAGCTGCGCGCGGCGGGCGCCGACACGGTCCTCGCGGACCTGACGGAGTTCCCGGCGTGGTTCGCGGCCTACCGTCAGGCGCCCGGGGGACCGGCGGGCACGGCGGACGCGGCGCGCGCCTGACGGCGGCCCGCCGCGATCGACCGGAGCACGCCCGCCCCGGCGATCAGGAACCCGACCCCCATGAGCATGCTCAGTCCGAACATGTAGGTGGGAAACGGCGTCGTCCCGAGGAACAGCGGGGCCACGGTGACCAGGGTGGCCACCGCCCCGACGAAGAAGACGACGGCACCGGCGCGGATCAGCCCGTCACCGGGCGCGGCGGAATGGGGTTGGGTTTTGTCACGCACTCCACCAGGGTAGTTCCCAGCGCGAGGGAACAACCCGGTGACGTCTTGTCACCGGCCTGAAGAGCATTAGCCTTGGAACCGGCGGGTCCCGACGGCCCGCCCGAGTGCTATCAAGGGCCGTTTCCGGCGGCCTTCAGCAGCCAGCAGCCAGTAGTTTTCCGACGAGTACGAGGACGAGGACAGACGTGCCCACCGGCAAGGTCAAGTGGTTCAACAGCGAGAAGGGCTTCGGCTTTCTCTCCCGGGACGACGGCGGTGACGTCTTCGTCCATTCCTCGGTCCTCCCCGCCGGAGTCGAGACCCTGAAGCCGGGCCAGCGCGTGGAGTTCGGCGTGGTCGCCGGGCAGCGCGGCGACCAGGCCCTGTCCCTCACCGTGCTGGAGCCGGCCCCGTCGGTCGCCGCCGCCCAGCGCAGGAAGCCGGACGAGCTGGCCTCCATCGTCCAGGACCTGACGACCCTCCTGGAGAACATCACGCCGATGCTGGAGAAGGGCCGCTACCCCGACAAGGCCTCCGGCAAGAAGATCGCCGGCCTGCTCCGCGCGGTCGCCGACCAACTGGACGTGTAGGGCCCTCAGGGGAAGTCGAGCGCGTTCGGGCCGAGGGCCGGTACCAGGCCCTCGGCCGCCGCGCGCGTCAGCAGCCCCCGGACGGCCGCGTAGCCGTCCTCGCCGAGACCGGCGGTGAACTCGTTGACGTACAGCCCGATGTGCTGGTCGGCGACGGCCGGGTCCATCTCCTGGGCGTGCTCCATCACGTACGGGCGGGAGGCCTCCGGGTCGTCCCAGGCCGCGCGCACGGAGGCGCGGATCGAGTCGGCGAGCAGCGTCAGCGTCTCCTCGCCCAGCGACCGCTTGGCGATGATCGCGCCCAGCGGGATCGGCAGCCCGGTGGTGGCCTCCCAGTGCTCGCCCATGTCGGCGAGCTTGTGCAGCCCGTAGTTCCGGTACGTGAAGCGCGCCTCGTGGATGACGAGGCCCGCGTCGACCTTCCCGTCCCGCACGGCCGGCATGATCTCGTGGAACGGCATCACGACGACCTCGCCGACCCCGCCGGGCACGGTGTCCGCCGCCCACAGCCGGAACAGCAGGTACGCCGTCGACTTCTCGCTCGGCACGGCCACCGTGCGGCCGCTCAGGTCCGCCCCCGCCTCCCGGGTGAGCACCAGCGGGCCGCAGCCCCGGCCCAGCGCGCCCCCGCAGGGCAGCAGGGCGTACTCGCCGAGGACATAGGGCAGCACCGCGTACGACACCTTCAGCACGTCGAACTCGCCGCGCTCGGCCATGCCGTTGGTGACGTCGATGTCGGCGAAGGTCACGTCCAGCGCGGGGGCGCCGGGGACGCGGCCGTGGGCGAGTGCGTCGAAGACGAAGGTGTCGTTCGGGCAGGGGGAGTACGCGATCCGCAGGGAACGCGGGGGTTCCGGGGACCGCGAGGGCTTCAGGGACTCACTGCTCATGGGGATTCCAACTCTCCAGGACGGGCGCCAGCTTCCCGAGGGCATCCGTGAGGGCGGCGAGCGCGTCCGGGATGCGCCAGGCGGCCCGGTCGCGGGGGCCGACCGGGTTGGACACCGCGCGCAGCTCCAGGACGGGCACGCCGTGCGCGGCGGCGGCCTCGGCGACGCCGAAGCCCTCCATGGCCTCGGCCAGGGCGCGGGGGTGGCGGGCGCGCAGGGCGGCGGCCCGCTCGGCGGTGCCGGTCACGGTGGACACGGTCAGGACGGTGCCGGGGCGCGCGCCGGTCGCGGCGGCGGCCGCGCGGACGAGGGCCCCGGGCGGGCGGTGGGTGACGGTGCCGAAGCCGAGCTCGGTGACCGGCAGGAAGCCGTCGGCGGTCTCGGCGCCCAGGTCGGCGGCGGTGATCTCGTCGGCGACGACGAGGGAGCCGACGGGGGCGTGCGGCGGGAAACCGCCGCCGATGCCGGCGGAGACGACCAGCCCGTAGGGGGCGCCGTCGAGGGCGGCCGCGGTCAGCGCGGCGGCGGTGGAGGCGGCGGCGAGGGCGGGGCCCACCCCGGCGGCCAGCAGGTCCCAGCCGCCGGGGGTCCGGCGCAGGGTCGCGCCGGGCCGGGACACCTCCCGGGCCGGGCCGGACAGCGCGCGGGCCACCGCGTCCCGTTCGACGGGGACCGCGGTGGCCACGAGGACGTTCGGCGGGGACGTGGTCAGTCGTCCTTCTTCAGCCGGAAGTTCCACAGCCCGGTGGCCGCGTCGCTGTCCTCCTTGCCGTCACCGGCCTTGACGGAGACCAGGGTCGAGTCGCCCTGCGCGCCGTACTGGGTGTTGAAGAAGACGCTGCCCGGGATGGCCTGGTAGGTCTTCTTGGTGTCCTCGACCAGCGGCCGGCCGTTCAGCAGGATCGTCCAGCGCTTGTCGGCGACCTTCGGGTCCACACCGAAGCCCACGGACTTGTCGGGGTCGACCGAGATGGACTCGATGTCCGTGTCCTTCAGGCAGTTCGTGAGGTCCTTCGTCTCGAGGACCTTGTCCTCACCGCCGCAGGTGGCCTCGGCGCTGACCGAGGAGTCGCCGACCGTGATCGTCGACATGGGCGTCGGCTTGTCGCACGCCGAGAGGACGAGCAGTCCGGCGGAAACGGCGCCGGCGGCGGCGACGGCGCGGCGGCGTCGCACAGCGGATTGCAACCTGGTCATGGGCGAAGGCTATCGGGCGTGTCCAGCCCCCTTCCCACCTGGGTGCGGCGTGCCGTGCCGCAGGCCGCCCGCGACCGGGGCCCGCCGTGCCTCAGACCACCCTCGGCCGGGTCCCGCCGTGCCGCGCCGAACCGATCAGCCCCCGCACGGTGGCCAGCCATCCGGTGGCCACGATCGCGGCGCCCACCGACAGCCCCAGGGTGCCGTTGAGCGGCAGCGCGATGCCGATGCCGCCGCCGACCACCCAGGCCATCTGCAGCAGCGTCTCCGACCGGGCGAACGCCGAGGTGCGCACCAGCTCGGGCACGTCCCGCTGGATCAGCGCGTCCAGGGACAGCTTGGCCAGCGCCTGCGCGCACCCGGCGACCGCCGCCAGGCACGCCACCAGCACCGCGCCGAAGAACACCGCGGTCGTGACCGCCGCCCCGAGCACGCAGGCGACGACGGTGACGATGATGATCTCCGGCGCCCGCGACCTGAGCCATGCCCCGGCCGCCGTGCCGAGCGCGTTGCCCGTCCCGGCCGCCACGCCCACGATGCCCAGCGAGACGGCCGCGCTCTGCCCGGTCATGGGGTGCTCGCGCAGCAGGAAGGCGAGGAAGAAGATCAGGAATCCGGACAGGCCCCGGACGGCGGCGTTGGCGCCGAGCGCGTGCGTCACCGCGGGGCCGACCGTGCGCAGCCCCGGCCGCTTGACCGGTTTCAGGTGCGGTCCGTGCAGGTGCCGCTCGTCGGCGGCGAGCAGCGCGGTGTCCTCGCCGCGCGCGGAGTCCACCTTCGACGGCAGGGAGAAGGACAGGAACATTCCCGCGACGAAGATCACGAAGGCGCCGTACAGCGGCCAGCGCGGCCCGAGCTGCTGGAGCCCCGCTCCGACGGGTGCGGCCACACCGGTGGCGAGCAGCCCGCACAGCGTGACCCGGGAGTTCGCCTTCACCAGCGAGAAGCCCGGTGGCAGCAGCCGCGGCACGACCGCGCTCCTGACCACCCCGTACGCCTTGGACGCCACCAGCACCCCGAGCGCGGCCGGGTACAGCTCGATGCTGCCGGTCGCGACCGCCCCGGACAGCACCAGGGCGAGCAGCGCCCGGGTGAGCATGGCGCCCGCCATCGCGGCGCGGCGGCCGTGCGGGACGCGGTCCAGCAGCGGGCCGATCACCGGCGCGAGCAGGGTGAAGGGCGCCATGGTGACGGCGAGGTAGAGGGCGACGCGGCCCCTGGCCTCATCCGTCGGCACGGAGAAGAAGACGGTGGAGGCGAGCGCCACGGTGATCATGACGTCGCCGGCGCCGTTCACCCCGTGCAGTTCGATCAGCTTGCCGAGCCCGGACTCGCCGGCGCCGTGCGCGTGCGTGGCCCGGCGGATACCGCGGACCGTGCCGGTCACCGGCAGGCGCAGGGCACGGCCGACGGCACGCAGGCGCCCGGGACCGCGTCCCCGGTCCCCGTCCTTGAACCCCGTCCGTGCGGCTGCCACCTCGTCATAGTGCCCCGAGGGGCGGCGATATAGCTCCGTTGCGGCGCGGATGGAGCTGATCGGAGCTGTAGCGGGCCCCTCGGGGCCGCACCGGGCCGGGCGGGACACGGCCGGGACACGGCCGGGACACGGCCGGGACGGAGGGGAATCCGCCGTCGGTGTAGGCCCAGCGGACGCGAGAAGGTAGCGTGCGTAGCGCGCCGTGGCGAACGTTCTCGGCCGCGCGCCGTACGCGCATCCCGCAGAATGGATGACGTAGGCGTGCCCGAGCGCGATCGGGTGCGGACGTCGACGCGGTCCCCGGGTCCGCTCCGTCCGCCCCCCTCCCGTCGGCAGTGGCGCACTTGTGAGACGGCGTATGGAGAGAAGCGATACCTGTGAGCGCAGCGACAACGCGAAGCCGCACCCCTGACCGCCTGTGCGCCGAGGCCCTCGACCTCGCCCGGACCGCGGCCGAGGAGGCCGCCGCGCCCGGTGTCGTGGGCGAGCACGTGGGGCTCGTGTCGGAGGGTGACCGCGTTGTCACGCACTTCTTCGAGTGCAAGGAGCTCGGGTACCGCGGCTGGCGCTGGGCCGTCACCGTCGCCCGCGCCTCCCGCGCCAGGATCGTCACCGTCGACGAGGCGGTGCTGCTGCCCGGCCCGGACGCCCTCCTCGCCCCCGAGTGGGTGCCGTGGAGCGAGCGGCTGCGCCCCGGCGACCTGGGCCCCGGCGACCTGCTGCCCACCGACGCCGAGGACCTGCGGCTGGAGCCGGGCTGGACCGGCGAGGACGAGCCGCCGCCGAACTCCGCCGTCTCCGACGAGATGGCCGACCTGGTGGAGGCCGAGGACGCGGAGGTCACCGCCCGGCCCCCGGCCGTCCCGCGGCGCGGCTCCATCGCCGCGGTCGCCGAGGAAGTGGGCGTGCACCGCGCCCGCGTGCTGTCCCGCTACGGCCTGCACACCGCCGCCGACCGCTGGGAGGAGGCGTTCGGCCCCAAGACCCCCATGGCGCAGGCGGCCCCCGCCCCCTGCGTGAGCTGCGGCTTCCTGCTCCGCATCGGCGGCTCCCTCGGCCAGGCCTTCGGCGTGTGCGCCAACGAGTTCTCCCCGGCCGACGGCCGCGTGGTGTCCCTGGCCTACGGCTGCGGCGGCCACTCCGAGGCCGCGGTCATGCCGAAGCCGCCGCAGCCGGCCCCGCCGGTGATCGACGAGACCCGCGTCGACCCGTTCCCGCTGCGCCCCGCCCCCGACTCCGGCTCGGTCCCGGTGACGGAGGACGAGGCGACGGCGGAGCTGGGGCACTCGTGACGTGACGGCCGGAGGCGGCCGGGACCACTCCTCGGCGCCGAGGACCTCGTCGATGGCCGTCGCGATCGCGCCTTGCGGCAGCCGGGCGTGCAGGACCTCGGGGCGGCGCGGTCGCAGACGCCGCTCGCGTGCCTCTCCCGGCGCGTCGGTGCCCCGTTCGGCGAGGACACCGAGGACGTCCTTGACGGCTCGCCGGTTCTCGCCTTCGGCGCGCTCCTCCTCCTCGACCTTCGGCAGGAAGGCCGCCTGACGGAACCCCGTGGATCAGCGGGCGGCCCGCCGGGCGGGCTCCCTGCCGCGCAGAAGGCGGAAGAAGGGGCGGTTTCACATGATCTTGATGGGTGCGTTGCTCGTGGTGAGTGCGGTCACCGCGGCCGTGGGCGTCGTAGTGGTCCTCATACTGCTGAGTCATCCGCCGCTGCCCCTGCCGAAAGCCTGCGCGCTCGTCGCCCTGATCCTGTTTTCCCTGGCGGTGGCGCTCTACTGCCACGGCTGGTTCTCGGTGGTCTTGGGAGGCCCCTTTCCCGAACTGTGCGGCAGCGGGGACGGCGCCGGGGCCGAACCGGCGGCCATCAGGCAGCAGTACTGGCCTCTTCGCAGTGCCTGCGTGTACTCCGACGGATCCACCGTGGAGTACGTCCCGATGTCGGTCAACGTGGGCGTGTGCCTGCTGGCGGGTTCCGCCCTCGCGTCGGCCGGCATCTCCGTATTCCCGCGCGGCCGTTTCGGACGATCTCCTGGAGCCGCTTCGTGAACGCCGGGTTCCCGCGCCGCACCGGACTCGGACGATCCACCGGTGCCGTGGCCGCAGCGGAACGGCTCACCACCGGGGAGGGCCTTGGCCCCCGCACGGCCTCGGCCGTCGCCGACGCCGGGCCGTGACGTTGCGGATCTCGGTGTCGGCCCGTCCGCGGCTGACCCCCCGCCCCTCCTCCTCGGCGTGGCCGCCCCCCGCGGAGCGGTACCTTCAGTGGTCTCGCCGAGGAGGAGAGTGAACGTGAGCAAGTTCGTGCGGCCCGCCGCCGAGGGTGCCGACCCGTTCGGCACGGCACGTCTGCGCCGCGGAGTGCTGGACGCCTGGGCCACCAGCCCCGCCCGGTTCCGGGAGGACGCCAACGCCGAGGAGGACCTGGTCCTCGGCGGTTACCGGGACAGACTCGTCGTCGAGCTCGCCCAGAACGCCGCCGACGCCGCCGCCCGCGCGGGCGTGCCGGGGCGGCTGCGCCTCACCCTGCGCGACGGCGTGCTGTTCGCCGCGAACACCGGCGCCCGCCTCGACGCGGCCGGCGTCGAGTCGCTGTCGACGCTGCGGGCCTCCGCCAAGCGGGACACCCACGAGGGCGCGGTCGGCCGGTTCGGCGTCGGTTTCGCCGCCGTCCTCGCGGTCACCGACGAGCCCGCGATCCTCGGGCGGCACGGCGGGGTGCGCTGGTCCCTGGCCGAGGCCCGCGACCTGGCCGCCGACACCGCCCGGCACAGCCCCGGCCTCGGGGACGAGATCCGGCGCCGCGACGGTCACGTGCCGCTGCTGCGGCTGCCGTTCGCCGCCGAGGGCAGCGCCCCCGACCCGTACGACACGGTCGTCATCCTGCCGCTGCGCGACACCGCCGCCGCCGGCCTCGCCGAACGGCTCCTGAACGCCGTCGACGACGCCCTCCTCCTGGCCCTTCCCGGCCTGGAGGAGGTCGTCGTCGAGACGGACCACGTCCGCACCCTGCGCCGCCGCGGCGAGGGCCCCCTGGTCCTCGTGGAGGACTCGGACACCGGCACCACCCGCTGGCGCACGGCGTCCGCGCACGGCCCCCTCACCCCCGACCTGCTCGCCGACCGGCCGGTGGAGGAGCGGCTGCGCCCCCACTGGTCCGTCACCTGGGCGGTTCCGGTGGACGCCGACGGCGCCCCCGCCCGGCCCCGCACCGCCCCCGTCCTGCACGCCCCCACCCCCAGCGACGAGCCGCTCGGCGTCCCCGCCCTGCTCATCGCCTCGTTCCCGCTGGACTCCACCCGCCGGCACACCGCGCCCGGCCCGCTGACCGACTTCCTGGTGCAGCGGGCGGCGGACGCCTACGCCGGACTCCTCGCCGACTGGCACCCGGTCACCGCCGGGATCATCGACCTCGTCCCCGGCCCGCTCGGCAAGGGCGAACTGGACGGGGCGCTGCGGCAGGCGGTCCTGGAGCGGCTGCCCCGCACCTCCTTCCTGCCGCCCGCCCTTCCGCCGCGGGAGGAGGATTCCGAGCTGCCCGTCTCCCTGCGGCCCCGCGACGCGGAGGTGGTGGAGGGCGCGGGCGCGGACACCGTGTGGGTCCTGGCCGACGTCCTGCCGACGCTGCTGCCCGCCGGGCTTGAGCGGCGCGCGGAGCTGCGCACGCTGGGCGTGGCCCGGGTGCCGCTGACCGACGCGATCGACCGGCTGGCGGGGCTGGAGAAGGAGCCCGGCTGGTGGCGGCGGCTGTACGACAGCCTCGCGGGCGTCGACCCGGACCGGCTGTCCGGGCTGCCGGTGCCCCTGGCCGACGGACGGACGACGATCGGGCCCCGGCAGGTCCTGCTGCCCACCGCGGACGCGGCCGGCACCGACCCGCGGACCCTCGCCCGCCTCGGCCTGAAGGTCGCCCACCCGGACGCCGCCCACCCCCTGCTGGAGAAGCTCGGCGCCCTCCCGGCCACCCCGCGCGCCGTGCTCACCACCCCGCAGGTGCGGGCGGCCGTCGCCGCCTCCCTGGACGACGGGGGCGGCGCGTCCTGGGAGGAGGACGCCCTCGACGCGGAGGAACTCGCCGACACCGTCCTCGGACTCGTCCGCGACGCCGGGCTCGACCCCGGCGAGGAGCCGTGGCTCGGCGCGCTCGCGCTGCCCGACGAGGACGGCGAGCTGTCCCCGGCCGGGGAACTCGTCTTCCCCGGCGGTCCCTTCGCCCAGGTCATGCGCGAGGACGAGCTGGCCGCCGTGGACGCCGAAGTGGCCGAGAAGTGGGGGCCGGAGCCGCTGGCCGCCTGCGGCGTGCTGGTGGACTTCGCGCTCGTGCGCGCCACCGACGTCGTCCTCGACCCCGACGAACTGGAGCCGCGCGAGGGGGACTACCCCGAGCCGGACGACGCCGGGCTGCTGGACGCCGTCGACGTGTGGTGCGAGGACATCCTCGACCGCTTCCCGGACAGCCCCGTCCCGCCGGTCGCCACCGAGATCGTCGCCGTACGGGACCTGGACCTCGTCGACGACGACAAGTGGCCGCAGGCCCTCGCGCTCCTCTCGCGGCCCCCCTTGCGGGACGCGCTGGTCCAGCCGGTGCGGATCCTGCTGCCGGACGGCACCCACGAGACCGTGCGGCCGTACACGGCGTGGTGGCTGCGCGGGCACCCGGTGCTCGGCGGGCGCCGCCCCGCCGGCCTGCGCGCGGCCGGCGGCGACCCGCTGCTGCGCGGCCTGTACGACGAGGCCGACGCGACCGGCTTCGACGACGAGCAGGTGCTGCGCGCGCTGGGCGTGCGCACCTCGGTGGCCGCCCTGCTCGACGAACCGGGCGGCGCCGCCGAGCTGCTGGACCGCCTCGCCGATCCCGACCGCGAGGTCACCCCGGCCCAATTGCACGCCCTGTACGGGGCGCTGGCCGAGCTGGACCCCGAGCGGGTGACCCTGCCGGACGAACTGCGGGCCGTGGTCGACGGGCGGGTCGAGGTCGTGGACGCGGCCGATGCCGTGGTGTGCGACTCACCGGACCTGCTGCCGTTCACCGGGGGCGTGCCCCTGCTGCCGGTGCGGCCGTCCCGGGCCGCCGACCTGGCGGAGCTGTTCCAGGTGCGACGGCTGAGCGAGTCCGTCACCGGCCGGGTCGACTCCGAGGGCACCGAGCACGACGTACCGGACGCGGTGCGCGTCCTGCTCGGGCCGCGCACCCCGGCCTCCTACGTCGAACACGAGGAACTCGTCGTCGACGGCGTGGAGATCGACTGGCGGCTCACCGACGACGGCGTCCTGCACGCCGCCACCCTGGAGGGCGTCGCCGCCGGACTGGCCTGGGCGGCCGGCCAGTGGCCGCGCCGCTTCGAGGTGGCGGCCCTGCTGGAGGACCCGTCCAGGACGCGGGAGCTGGCCCGGGACCGCTGGTTCGACTGACGCCGCCGCGGCGGGGCGGCTCCCGTGACGCCGGGGGCGGTGCCGGCGGCACCGCCCCCGGCGGGCTTGGTGTCGGCGGCCCGTCCGGCGAGGGCGGCCCCCGCACCCGCGGACAGGCCCACGACGCCGGGACCCGGCGAACCCGCCGGAACACCGCCGGCGGGCGCCCCGCCAAGGACGACCCCGCTACCGGATGGCCACGCCCTGAGCCGCCCTCACGCTGGCACTCGGCGGCCGACCCGCCTCCACAGCACCACCAAGGCGGCCGCCGTCCCCGCCATGTCCACCGGCCGGTGCCGAACGCCCCGACTCAGAATTCCTCACCCATCAACCGGGTGAACACCATGCTCCACCAGGAATCGCTCTCGGCGAACGCCCGAGGGTCCCTGGCCTCGAGGTAGGCGCGCAATTGGACGGTGTACTGGTCCGCCTGTTCGTCGGTGGCTCCTGCGATGTCCTTCAGCCGCAGCCCGAAGCGGTAAAGAAACTCGATGAAGTCGGGCAGCGAGGTGTTGACGATCTCGGCTCCGGGTTCTTCCCCCAGCGACAGCAGGATCACGTAGCCGTCGTCCAGGTCCAAGCAGTACCGCATGTCCGTGCTGCCGGTCGGCCCGCCGAGGGACAGGACGTGAACGACGCCTTCACCTGTGTCGACCGGTACCAGGGTGAATGCTGCCGGCTCGCCCGGTACATAGAGGCTGAAGATGACATCCAGTTGGGCGGGCAGCCCTACGTCGGCCAACGTCTGGGCGTCATGCTCCGGGACCTTGTTGGCCAAGGCGTCCTCCTTGGACAGCCTGACGACGCCCTCAGCGCTGAACAGCTCTGCCAGTTCGGCGTAGGTGACCACGTGGTTCCTCCCGGGAGCAGGGTGATCGCGACTGGTCGGGCAGCGCACGAGCTGAATTCAGGTGGTAAGGCCGCTCAACCTCAGTAGACGGTACCAATCGCTGGTTTCCAGTTCCGCAGAGGGCAGACCGGCAAGATCCTGGAAGCGGGGCGATGTTATCCAATTGGTGAAGAACTCGCCGACATCGGCTGCGATCTTCTCCAGTCGGCAGCCGGTGTACCAGACAACGCCGTCGTCCGGCACGCGCCACACACTTCCGTCGTGTGAGTCCACGAGAAGTGGGTTTCCGGCTGCCTGTCCGAAGCAGAAGAAGTGTGACGCGTCAGTGAGCTTGGCACCGTCCGGCAGCACGGCTCCGACCAGGTTCTCCGAAATCTGCCGGTACGGAAGGTCGTCCCTGCTGTAGAGCTGGGTCGAGTGGTCCATGTACAGGCCATCGCACATGGTGAGCATTGCAGCCACACTTGCGGGAATGTCTTCCGTGATTTTGGCCGGATCGACCCCGGCCGGAATTTCCGGCGTCCAAAGCTCGAACTGCTCCCTGTGCTGGGCAAGCGCATTTCGGAGCTTTGCCACCAGTGCGGCGGGTCCAGAAAGGGTCATTTCCATTTCACCTTTATTTGTATGGGTGTCCCGTCGGGCAGGTCTCTGATTTTTGGCCATACTTGATGGTTTCCTATGTCGGTATTGGTATTTCCGTCCAGCATCCTGATGTTCTCCCAATGGTCTCGTCCGCCCACCTGTAGCTCCTGGATGTGGTCAGGATGCATGGATCTCGCTACGCGCCTGGCTGTTTCGGCAAGTTCTGGATCGTCCTTATGGTTGTTGCTGATGATCCGCATGAGGGCGCCTTTGTAATCGTCCGTTATTCGCGAGTTCCGCTCGACGGGATTGGTCGCCTTGTAAAGTTTTCCGCGGCGCCCCAAGGATTGAAGTTGCTGAGCTTTTCGGGCGAACTGGGACTTGGGCATGAAGGGTTTCCATTGCACCGTCACCTTCGCCGGGGCCAGGTTGCCGTCCGGTCCCTTCGCTCGCCCTGTCCAGGAATTTCGCTTATGATCCTGATCTTCGGAGTTCCGGTGAATCCGGCGGATCATTTCCGCCAGGGCCTTGTCGTTCCGTTCGTGGTTTCGGGACATCAGGTCGAGACCCTTCTGAACGTCCCGAAGGTGTTGACGCAATTGTCGCTCAGCCTGCTTTATGGCTGACAGCACCTGAGTCGAGGCCTCGGCCACCGTGTTGGCCAGTGCACCCTTCCCGCGGGCTTGCTGCAACCTGCGGCCGACGTTACGGGTGCGTTCCCCTGCCGTGGCCTCGAGATCGTCGGCGTGTCGGCTCACGCGGTGGGCAAGGGCGGACGTCTCTTCGATGTTGTGGTGGAATCCGTCGCTCATGGACATCACCCGAAGGGGGAGCCGACGCCGGCGACGTTGGGTGGAAGCGGTGGGCTGGGTGGAAGCGGTGGGCTGGGCGGCGGTGGGCCGCCGTTGGTGTCACCATCTGTGCCTGCGAAGTGCCCCAGCCGAGCCTGGACATCGTCGACCTCGTTGGAGAAACCTTCCTTCCCTGCCTGGCCGACCTGGTCCCACTTCACGTCGTCTTGTAGATCGAGAGCACCGGCTGTCAACTGCACTGTCAGGTTTCCCGCCATGTTGCCCAGTGCTGCGAACACCGGGCCGGTGGCCAGCGACATGATCTCCTCAGCCGCGGCCCGCTCCACTTCGCGCAGTATTTTGCGCACCGTGACGCGCGTGGCCTGGGTAGCCCCCAGCGCGCCCAGTTCGGACAGGCCCAAAGTGACCGGAGCGGCGGCCTGAGCGGCAGCGACTTCAGCGGCAAGTATGCCGAGTTGGACGATGGCGGCCCCCTTGGCGCCCGCGATGAGTGTCGCCGCACCGTCGAGCCCGTTGGCCAGTAGCCGGGCGCCCTCCCCGAGATTGGCCAGGTGCTCGGTGTTGACCTTGTTCCAGTGGGCTTCGAATGCCTCGATGGCGATCCCGGAGTTCTCGCTCAGGAGGCGCTGCACCGCCTGGTGCGTGCCGGCGCGGCCGTCGTCCACTTCCTCGGCGAAGGCCCGCAGGTCGTCCGCCATCTCCCGGAACTCGTCTTCATCGACGTTCGGCCACTCGATGCCTATCAGGTCCAATACCCAGGCAAGTTCGTCAGGCAGGACGACGCCCACTGCACACCCCCGGCCCATCGGTTCGTCAACGACCAGGTGCCGATGCTAACGAAGTGTCAGTAAGAGGAGATGAGAGCCCTTTGCGCCGGTCGCCCCCGGGAATACACGACTGACCAGAAACTGCGAGAGTGCGGTCGCCCGTCGGGGCCTGGCGAATGCGCTGCCGCTCTGGTGTACGGCCCCTCACGCCGGAACGCGGCGGCCGACCCCTCTCCACAGCACCTCCAGGGCCGTAGTCGCCCCCGCCGAGATGCCGACCGTGATCGACGGCATCGCCGCCCTCGCCGACTTCAGCGTGAAGAGGTCCTGCAACCAGGAGGCCACCAACACCACCAGGATCACCAGCAGCACCGAGCACACCGTCTTGACCAGGAACAGGGGCACGACCCGGGTGACGTCGCCGATGACCACCCCGCCCCCCGCGACACCGAGGACAGGGGGCGGAGCTGTTGTTCAGGAGCACGATCCGGGCAACCGCCCGGATGCCCTCGGAACCCGATCCCATCGCCACCCCGATGACCGCGTTGAAGCGGGGGAAGGCGTCGGCGCGGACGGTGTCGACGGTGAAGTGGCTGCTGCGCACCGGAACGGCGTTGATCCGACCGTCCGCGACGGCGGTGGAACAGGGTGTACCGGGCCGAGTCCGGCTCTCGTACCGGTGCGCGTCGCGCGTTCGGCGGTACGTGCGGGTGTGCGCCCACCCCTGGGCGCCGGAATGTCCGAGCGGGGGACGCGGGTGGTGCCGTGGTGCCGACCGCGCAGCACCGGGAGAGGCCGTGGCCGCCGCAGGAGGGAACCGCGGGGTTGCCGCGGGAGGGAACCGCGGGGCTACCGCGGGAGGTCCTCGGGCTTCTCCCGGGCGGCCGCCGCCCGCTTGATCGCCGCGTCCCGCCTGCGGACGTACCAGATGCCGATGAGCCCGAGTCCGCCGCCCGCCAGGCAGGTCCACAGCCACCAGGTGCGCCCGTGGTCGGCGAACCAGCCGTAGAAGGGCAGCTGCACCAGGAAGAGGACGAACCACACGAGGGTGCCGCCGGTGATGGTGGCGACCACGGGCCCCTCCAGGGGCTCCGGCGCCTCGTGCTTCGGGGTCCACTTCGCCATGCGCACAGCTTACGAGGCGGGTCGCTCCGGGCCGGAGCGGAGCGGATCGGAGCAGCTCCCGCATGGGTCTACGCGCGGAGATGGCGATATTGAAGTCGTACGTTCATACTGAAACCGTTTGTCTTTGTCCACTTCCGTTCGTAGAAAACGCCAAGAGTCCGTGGGGGAGTCTCCTGGCGATGAGGTCCCGCATGTCCACCTCGGCCACCGCCAAGGTCCCCGCGCCCGACCAGCCGGAGGGCCGGCCCCCCCATGGCGCGCTCGACCGCCACTTCAAGATCTCCGAGCGCGGCAGCACGGTCGCCCGTGAGGTCCGCGGCGGTCTCGCCACCTTCTTCGCGATGGCCTACATCATCGTGCTGAACCCGATCATCCTCGGCAGCGCGAAGGACATGTACGGCCACCAGCTGGACAACGGCCAGCTGGTCACCGCGACCGCCCTGACGGCGGCGTTCACCACGCTCCTGATGGGCGTCATCGGCAACGTGCCGATCGCGCTCGCCGCCGGGCTCGGCGTGAACTCCGTCGTCGCGCTCCAGCTCGCCCCGCGGATGTCCTGGCCGGACGCCATGGGCATGGTCGTGCTGGCCGGTTTCGTGGTGATGCTGCTGGTCGCCACCGGCCTGCGCGAGCGCGTCATGAACGCCGTGCCCTACGGCCTGCGCAAGGCCATCTCCATCGGCATCGGCCTCTTCATCATGCTGATCGGCCTGGTCGACTCCGGCTTCGTCTCCCGCATGCCGGACGCCGCCAACACCACCGTCCCGCTCCAGCTCGGCGCGGACGGCCACCTCAACGGCTGGCCGGTGCTGGTCTTCGTCCTCGGCGCGCTGCTCACGCTGGCGCTGATCGTGCGCAAGGTGCCCGGCGCCATCCTCGTCTCGATCGTCGTCATGACGGTCGTCGCGATGATCATCAACCTGGTCGCCGAGGTGCCCTCCTGGGGCCTGACCACCCCGAAGTGGCCCGGCAACCCGGTCTCCGCCCCCGACTTCGGCCTGGTCGGCCAGGTCAGCCTGTTCGGCGGCTTCGAGAAGGTCGGTGTGCTCACCGGCGTCCTGTTCGTCTTCACCGTCCTGCTCTCCTGCTTCTTCGACGCCATGGGCACGATCATGGGCGTCAGCGACGAGGCGAAGCTGACCGACGCCCAGGGCCAGATGCCCGGCATCAACAAGGTGCTGCTCATCGACGGTGTCGCGGTCGCCGCGGGCGGTGCCAGCTCGGCCTCGGCCACCACCTGCTTCGTGGAGTCCACGGCGGGGGTGGGCGAGGGCGCCCGCACGGGCCTGGCGAACGTCGTCACCGGCGCGCTGTTCGCCGTGGCCCTGTTCCTGACGCCGATCGCCACCATGGTCCCGTCGCAGGCGGCCACCCCGGCCCTGCTCGCGGTCGGCTTCCTGATCCTGTCGAACTCCATCAAGGAGATCGACTGGGCCGACTACACAATTGCCGTCCCGGCCTTCGTGACGATGCTGATGATGCCGTTCACCTACTCGATCACCAACGGCATCGGCATGGGCTTCATCACCTTCTCGGTGCTGCGCCTGGCGGCCGGGCGGGGCCGGGAGGTCCCGGCGGCGATGTACGTGGTGTCGGCGGTCTTCGCCTTCTACTGGCTGATGCCGGCCCTGGGCCTGACCTGAGCACCGGCCCGGGCGCCGGTCCGGGCTGCGGGGACCGGGTGGTCCCGTGGGGCGTTCCGCCTCCTCGGCGGCCTGGAGCCGCTGGTCGAGGCCGCTGTGGACGAGCGTCCGGACGACATGGTCCGGACGCTCGTTCCTTTCCCGGCCGCATGGCGCCGGAGCCGCTCGAACGGCTCCCCGCCCCTCCGCGGGCCGGCGCACCCGTCCCCGTGATCCCCGTGATCCCCGTGATCCCCGTGGACACGGGGGCCGTCTCGCGCGACCGGGCGGTGCGCGGCCTTCCGGGAGCGGCCCGCCCGTGCGAGGTGGGGCCACGTGTCCCGGCTCACGGGCGGAAAGCCCCGCCCCAGTGGTATTTCGTCAGACTAATGAGTTACGCTAAAGACATGCCGGACCTCACCCATGGCGACGACGCCGCCGCCGTGAACTCCCTGCGATCCGCCGTGATGCGGCTGTCCCGTCGGCTCAAGCACCAGCGCGTCGACGAATCGCTCAGCCCCACCGAGATGTCGGTGCTCGGCACCCTGGCCCGCTGCGGCCGGGCCACCCCGGGCGAACTCGCCCGCAAGGAACACGTCCAGCCGCCGTCGATGACCCGCATCGTCGCGCTGCTGGAGGCCAAGGGGCTGGTCCGCCTGGAACCGCACCCCGAGGACCGGCGCCAGAAGGTCGTGACCCAGACCGAACAGGCCGAGGCGATGCTCGAGGAGAGCCGCCGCAAGCGGAACGCGTTCCTGGCCTCGCTGGTCGAGGAACTCGACGAGGACGAGTGGGCGGCACTGCGCGCCGCCGCACCGGTGCTCGAGAAGCTGGCGCACTTGTAAGCAGCGCGACCCCGAGGAGGCGACCCATTTGAGTACGGGACCCGGAGCAGCTTCCGTCCCCGCACCCGACACCCACGACACCCCCCGCAAGACGTCGATGTTCGCCTCCCTGAAGGTCAGGAACTACCGCCTGTTCTTCATGGGCCAGGTCGTCTCCAACATCGGCACCTGGATGCAGCGCATCGCACAGGACTGGCTGGTGCTCTCCCTCACCGGCTCCTCCGCCGCCGTCGGCATCACCACCGCCCTGCAGTTCCTGCCGATGCTCCTGTTCGGCCTGTACGGCGGCGTCCTCGTCGACCGGCTCCGCAAGCGCCCCACGCTGCTGGTCACCCAGACGTCGATGGCGCTCACCGCGCTCTTCCTCGCCGTCCTCACCCTCACCGGCCACGTCCAGGTCTGGCACGTCTACGTCGCCGCCTTCGCGATGGGCCTGGCCACCGTCGTCGACAACCCGGCCCGCCAGTCCTTCGTCTCCGAGCTGGTCGGCCGCGACCAGCTCCAGAACGCGGTCAGCCTGAACTCGGCCAACTTCCAGTCGGCCCGCCTGGTCGGCCCCGCCGTCGCCGGCCTGATGATCACCGGCGTCGGCACCGGCTGGGCGTTCCTCTTCAACGGCCTGTCCTTCGCCGCGCCCCTGACCGGTCTGCTGCTGATGCGCGCCCGCGAGCTGCACGTCGTCGAGCGCGCCCCGCGCGGCAAGGGGCAGCTGCGCGAGGGCCTGCGCTACGTCGCCGGGCGCCCCGAGCTGACCTGGACCATCGCCCTGGTCGGCTTCATCGGCACCTTCGGCTTCAACTTCCCCGTCTTCCTCTCCGCCTTCGCCGACGACGTCTTCCACGCCGGCGCGGGCGAGTACAGCCTCTTCAACACCCTCATGGCCGTCGGCTCGCTCGCCGGCGCCCTGCTGGCCGCCCGGCGCGGCAACGCCCGGCTGCGGGTGCTGATCGCGTCGGCCGTCGCCTTCGGCGTGCTGGAGGCCGCGGCCGCGCTCTCCCCGTCGCTGTGGCTGTTCGCCCTGCTGATGGTCCCCATAGGGATCTTCAGCATGACGGTCAACGTCACCGCGAACACCAGCGTCCAGATGGCCACCGACCCGGCCATGCGGGGCCGGGTGATGTCCCTCTACATGATGGTCTTCCTCGGCGGCGCCCCCATCGGCGCCCCGATCGTCGGCTGGGTCACCGACACCTACGGCGCCCGGGTCGGCTTCGCCGCCGGCGGCACCGTCGCGGCGGTCTCCGCCGTGGTGATCGCCCTGGTCCTGGCCCGCGTCGGCAACCTGCGCCTGTCGGTCGGCTGGCACGCCGGGCACCCGCGGGTGCGGGTCGAGCGGCGCGAGGACCTCGCACCGGCGGCGTGACCGGCCGGGCGCGGGCGGGGCCGTCGGCGGGGAGGCCGGGGCGGGCACACTGGCCCCATGAGACTCTTCGCCGCCGTGCTGCCCCCCGACGAGGTGATCCGGGCGCTGGCCGCCGAGATCGACCGGCTGAAGCGGCTGCCCGGCGCGGACGGGCTGCGCTGGACCGGCCGCCCGGGGTGGCACCTCACGCTCGCGTTCTACGGCGAGGTCGACGAGGCCCTCGTCCCGGACCTGTCGGACCGCCTGGCGCGGGCCGCCCACCGCACCGAACCCTTCCCGCTGGCCCTGAGCGGCGGCGGCCAGTTCGGCCGGGGCCGCGCCCTGTGGACCGGGGCCGAGGGCGACCTGCCCACCCTGGCCCTGCTGGCCGACCGCGCCGAGGCGGCCGGCCGCAAGGCGGGCGTGGAGATGGGGGAGCACCGCCGCTACAAGGCCCACCTGACGGTGGCGCGCAGCCGGGACGCGACCGACACCCGCCCGTACGTCGACGCGCTCGCCCCCTTCACCAGCCCCTCCTGGACCGTGGCGGAGCTGGTGCTGGTCCGCAGCAACCTGCCGAGGTCCGGCACGGCGGGCGAGCGGCCCCGCTACGAGCCGGTCGGCCGCTGGCCGCTGGGCGCCTCCGGTTAGGCTCGGGGGCGTGGACCCGAAGACCCGGAACCGGATCATGGCCGGTGTGCTCGTGCTGATGCTCGTGGTGGTGGCGGTGGCGGCGGCCGTAGGAAACTAGCGTCGCCGCGGGCCGTGCGCAGGTCCTGCGCACGGCCCGCGCGGGCCGCCGCACCGCCGCGTCCGGTACTACCAGGCGAACGCCTCGGGCGAGGGCCCCGGTCCGGGGAAGATCTCGTCGAGCCCGGTCAGCAGCTCGGCCGGCAGCTCCAGCTCGACGGCCCGCAGCGCCGAGGCGAGCTGCTCGGCGGTGCGCGGACCGACGATCGGGCCCGTCACGCCGGGCCGGGACAGCAGCCAGGCCAGCGCCACCTCGCCCGGTTCCATCCCGTGCTTGTCGAGCAGGTCCTCGTACGCCTGCACCTGCGCCCGCACGGCGGGGTCGTTGAGGGAGTCGGCGGCCCGGCCGGTGGTCCGGCGCCCGCCCTGGGCCTCCTTCTTGATGACGCCGCCCAGCAGGCCGCCGTGGAGCGGCGACCACGGGATGACGCCGAGGCCGTAGTCCCGCGCGGCCGGGATGACCTCCATCTCGGCGCGGCGCTCGGCGAGGTTGTACAGGCACTGCTCGCTGACCAGGCCGATGGTCCCGCCGCGCCGGGCGGCGATCTCGTTCGCCTGCGCGATCTTGTAGCCGGGGAAGTTGCTGGACCCGACGTACAGGATCTTGCCCTGCTGGACCAGGACGTCGATCGCCTGCCAGATCTCCTCGAACGGCGTGTCCCGGTCGATGTGGTGGAACTGGTAGAGGTCGATGTAGTCGGTCCGCAGCCGCTTGAGGCTGGCGTCGACGGCCCGCCGGATGTTGAGGGCGGACAGCTTGTCGTGGTTGGGCCAGACGGAGGCGTCGTCCGGACTCATGTTCCCGTACACCTTGGTGGCCAGGACGACCTTGTCCCGCCGTCCGCCGCCCTGTGCGAACCAGTTCCCGATGATGCTCTCGGTGCGGCCCTTGTTCTCGCCCCAGCCGTAGACGTTGGCGGTGTCGAAGAAGTTGATGCCGGCGTCCAGCGCCGCGTCCATGATCGCGTGGCTGTCGGCCTCGTCGGTCTGCGGACCGAAGTTCATCGTGCCGAGGACGAGCCGGCTGACCTTGAGTCCTGTGCGTCCGAGCTGCGTGTACTTCATGGTCCACAAGCCAACGGCTTGGAGTGGGCTCTAGGCAAGAGCGCTCCCCGCGACGTTCTCCGTCCGGGTGTACGGCACCTGCCCTGGCAGGGGCCGGCGGCGAGGTGCGGGGGGCCTCGGCGAGGGCGTGGGCGGTCCTCCCGGGGCCGTGGTCGTCGGCCCCGGCTAGCCGCCGTACGGCGCGCCCAGCCCCCACGCGTCGTGCATCGCCTCCGCGAACGCCGCCGCGATCTTGTGCTCGCCGCTCTCGTTCGGGTGGGTGCCGTCGTAGGTGTCGGTGTGGATGTCGTACGACGGCGGGGGCGAGGCCATGACCAGGGGGGAGGACGTCTCGTCCAGGTCGGCGGCCGTCTTCGCCAGCAGTTCGTTGAAGTGGGCGACCTGGGCGGCGAAGGGGGCGTCGTGCCCGGCCCGGATGTTGGGGGTGACGGGGAGCAGGACCATGCGGACGCGCGGCCTGGCCGCGCGGGCGGCGGCGACGAAGTCCCGCACGCTGTCCGTCGTCTGTTCCGCGTCGGTGTAGAAGCCGAGGTCGATCAGGCCGAGGGAGACCAGCAGGACGTCCGCCCGGTGGGCGCGGACCGCCTCGCCGATCAGCGGGGCCATGTGGAGCCAGCCCTCGCCCCAGCCGGCCAGGTGGCCCCGGGGGAAGTCCGGGTCGGCGTACGCGTACGAGACGGGGGCGTCGGCCTCCTTGTCGTACAGCGCCTCGCGCGGGCCGACGAGCGTGAACGGGCCGCCGTACGTCGCGCACAGGTGCCGCCACAGGCGGTAGCGCCAGGTGTGCTCCCCCGCGCTCCCGATCGTCATGGAGTCGCCGACGGGCATGAACCTGAGCATCGGATCATCATGGACGATCGGGCGTGCCGAACGCGATGTGAGCCCGGACACCTCCGTGAACACCCGCCCCCGATGGCAGGCTTGGGCCATGCGCCGACCCTTCGCCCTCCTCGCCGCCGCCCTGCTCGCGGGCGCTCCCGCCGCGCCCGCCTCCGCCGCCGACGGCACGAAGGCCGGGAACGACGGCTTCACGATCAAGGACCCGCGCATCACCGAGTCCAGCGGGCTGGCCGCCTCCCGCCTCCACCCCGGGATCTTCTGGACGCACAACGACAGCGACGACGGGCCGTACCTGTACGCCGTGGACGGCCGGACGGGGAGGACCGCCGCCCGGATCACCCTCACCGGCATCGGCACGCCGCGCGACGTCGAGGCGGTCTCCGTCGGGCCCGGCGGCCGGATCCTCGTCGGTGACATCGGGGACAACCTCGGCGGGCGGTGGCCGCACGTGTGGATCTACGAGCTGCCCGAGCCGAGGGAGCTGCGGGACCAGGCGGTCCGGGCCACGCAGTACGTCGTCACGTACGCGGACGGGCCCCGGGACGCCGAGTCGCTCGTCGTGCACCCGAAGACCGGGCGCGTCTACATCGTCGACAAGAAGGAGGACGGCGGGCACCTGTACGAGGGGCCGGCCGAGCTGTCCGCCTCGGGCACCAACGTCTTCCGGCCGGTCGCCCCCGTCGACCTGTGGGCGACCGACGCCGCGCTCTCCCCCGACGGCGAGCGGCTCGCCGTGCGCGGGTACTTCGGCGGGATCTGGTACGCCTGGAACGGCGGGCGGATCGAGCGCAAGGGGCGGCTCGACGTGCCGCTCCAGCGGCAGGGGGAGTCCGTCACCTACTCCGCCGACGGGACGAGGCTGCTGTACGGCAGCGAGGGCGAGGGCAGCGAGGTGCGCGCCGAGGACGCGCCGGGCGGGGGCGGGGGGTCCGGGGAGCCGCCGGCCGGGGAGGGGACGGACGGCTCCGGTTCCGGTTCGGGAGCGGACGAGGAGGGCGGCGGCGCGGGCGGCGTCGGCGGCGCGGCCCTCGCCGTGGTGGTGGCGCTGGGCGCGCTGTACGGGCTACGCCGGTTGTTCCGGCGGGGCTGAGGCGGGCCGCTCCCGCTCCGCGCGGCGTGCCGCCACCAGGACCTCCAGGCCGTCCAGGATGCGCTGGAGGCCGAACTCGAAGTGGTCGAAGGTGGGGCTCCAGGTGTCCTCGGCGAGGGAGGACACGACCGGGTAGCGGCCGGTCCTCATGACCTTCTCCAGGACCGGGACCTGCGCCTGGTAGAACTCGGTCGTCGTCAGGCCGGACCTGCGCTCGGCCTCCTCCTGGTAGACCTGCGTGCGCGCCGCCCCGGCGACGTACCCGTCGATCATGATGATCGCGGAGACCAGTTCCGGGTCGCTCAGGCCCATCGGCTTGATGCGGGCCAGCACCTTCTCCATGCCGTCGAGCGCGCCGGGGCCGAGGATCGGGCGGGACTGGTTGACGTGGAGCAGCCAGGGGTGGCGGCGGTACAGGGCGAGGGTGCCGCGGGCCATGGCCTCCAGGGCCGCGCGCCAGGAGCCGTCGCCGGGGCCGTCCGGATCGTCGGCGGGGCGCTGGACGCGGTCCAGCATCAGGTCGAGCAGTTCGGCCTTGCCGGGGACGTAGCGGTACAGGGACATCGCGCCGGTGCCGAGCTCGGTGGCGACGCGGCGCATCGAGACCGCCTCCAGCCCCTCGGCGTCCGCGACCCGGACGGCCGCCTCCACGATCCGGTCCAGGGTCAGGCCCGGCTTGGGGCCCCGGCTGGGGCGCGGACCGACGTCCCACAGCAGTTCGAGCGTGCGGGCGATGTCGCCGCTGCCGCTGGTCTCCGTGCCGCCGCTGCCGCCGGTCTTGCCGCTGGTCATGGGCTCAGCTTAAGTCCCGCGGGCCGGTCCGCCGGTAAAAACTGGGTACACCGTACGCGTGAATCGGGTACGGTGTACCCAGTTCGACCGAGAGGGACCGGGAGGGGCGTATGGACGGGCATGGCGGTCACAGCGGATACGGCGGAGATGGCGGAGGCGGCGGTTACGCGGTGTGGGCCGAGGCCCTGGAGAAGCGGTACGGCGAGAAGCGGGCCCTGGACGGCTTCGACCTCGCCGTCCGCGAGGGCACCGTGCACGGGCTGCTCGGCCCGAACGGCGCCGGGAAGACCACCGCCGTGCGCATCCTGTCCACGCTGATCAAGCTGGACGGGGGACGGGCGACGGTGGCCGGCCTGGACGTGGCCCGGCAGCCGCGCGAGGTGCGCGCCCGGATCGGGCTCACCGGGCAGTACGCGGCCGTGGACGAGGTGCTCACCGGGCGGCAGAACCTGGAGATGTTCGGGCGGCTGTTCCACCTGGGCGGGAAGCGGGCGCGGCTGCGGGCCGCCGAGCTGCTGGAGCGGTTCGACCTGGCCGACGCCGCCGACCGGGGCGTCGGCAAGTACAGCGGCGGCATGCGGCGCCGCCTCGACCTCGCCGCCTCGATGATCCTCGCGCCGGCCGTGCTGTTCCTGGACGAGCCGACGACCGGCCTGGACCCCCGCAGCCGCGGCGAGGTCTGGGAGTCGGTGCGGGCACTGGTCGCGAGCGGCACGACGGTGCTGCTGACCACGCAGTACCTGGAGGAGGCCGACAAGCTCGCCTCCCGCATCACCGTCATCGACCGGGGGCGGGCCATCGCCGACGACACCCCCGACGGGCTGAAGGACCTGATCGGCGGCGACCGCGTCGAGGTCGTCCTCGCCGAACGCGCCGACATCCCGCGCGCGGTGAAGGTGGTCGCCCGGGTGTGCGAGGGCGAACCCGAGACGGACGAGGCGGAGCTGCGGGTGCACGCCCCGGTCACCGACCGGGTCGCCGCCCTGACCGAGGTGGCCCGCACCCTCCAGGACGAGGGCGTCCGGGTCGAGGACATCGGGCTGCGCAGGCCCAGCCTCGACGACGTGTTCCTGCGCCTGACCGGACACCGCACGGAGGACTCGCAGGAGACCTCGCAGACCTCTCAGGGGAAGGAGACGGCGGCATGAGCGCCCTCGACCTGACCGTGCCGGACAGCCGGGGCCGGCTGTACTGGCTGCTCGCCGACTGCTGGAACATCGTCCGCCGCGGTCTGACCCACTACCGGCGCCAGCCCGTCAACATCGTCTGGCAGCTCGGCTTCCCCATCCTGTCCGTGCTGCTGTACGGCTATGTCTTCGGCAGCGCGATGAAGGTGCCCGGCGGCGGGGACTACAAGGACTTCCTGATGCCGGGCATGTTCGCGATGACGATGGCCTTCGGCTTCGTCAACACCGCGACGCTCGTGGTGTACGACTCCACCAAGGGCGTCATCGACCGGTTCCGCTCCATGCCGATGGCCTCCTCCGCGGTGGTCGCCGGACGCGGGGTGACCGATCTGCTGGTCGCCGCCGCCGAGTTGGCGATCATGATGCTGACCGCGCTGGCCATGGGCTGGCGTCCGGACGGCGGCTGGGGCTTCCTGGCCGCGTTCGGGCTGCTGCTGTGGCTGCGGTTCGCCCTCATCTGGATCGGGGTGTGGCTCGGGCTGCTCGTGCCCAACCCGGAGGCGGCGGGCGGCCTGTTCGCGGTCGCGTTCCCGCTGACGATGATCTCCAGCATCTTCGTCGCGCCGCAGCTCATGCCCGACTGGCTCGGCTGGCTGGCGGCCTGGAACCCCCTGTCCTCCACGGCCGCGGCCACCCGCGACCTGTTCGGCACACCGGCCGGCGGCGGCGACTCGTGGGTCGAGCAGCACGCGCTGCTGATGGCCGGGGTGTGGCCGCTGGTACTGACGGCGGTCTTCCTGCCGCTGGCGGCCCGGAGGTTCCGGCGGCTGAGCCGCTGAGGGGGCTCTGTGGCGGCTGGGGGACGCGAGCCCCCGGCCGCCCCCGATTCGGGGGGCAGGCCACCAGGGCCGGAAGGGGGAAGGGGGCGTTCGGGGAAGAAGCCGACGGGGCGTGCGGGTGATCGGCGACACGGTGTCCGACGAACCGCAGTGCCGCCGCCTCGTGGCCGAGCTGGACCGGCTGCCCTGCGGGAAGAGGGGCAGCACGGTGCGAAAGCCCGCCGCTGCGGCCGGGTCCGCGATCGCCTCCACGGTCACCCCTCCTTCGTGGGAGAACCCGTCGAGCCGCGGAGGCGGTCGTCGAGCGGTTCGCACAGGCGTCGCAGCACACGCGAAGGGCGCCCGGCCGATCGTCCGCCGGGCGCCCTTCGTCGTCGTACGCCGGGGGACTACAGCTTCTCGACGACGTAGTCGACGCACTTGGTGAGCGCCTCGACGTCGGCCGGGTCGACCGCCGGGAACATCGCGACGCGCAGCTGGTTGCGGCCCAGCTTGCGGTACGGCTCGGTGTCGACGATGCCGTTGGCGCGCAGCACCTTGGCGACGGCGGCGGCGTCGACCTCGTCGGTGAAGTCGATCGTGCCGATGACGGCCGAGCGCTTGGCCGGGTCGGCGACGAAGGGGCTGGCGAACTTCACGTCCTCGGCCCAGCCGTACAGGGTGCGCGCGGAGGTCGCGGTGCGGCGCACGGCCCAGTCCAGGCCGCCCTGGCCGTTGAGCCACTCCAACTGCTCGCCCAGGAGGAAGAGGGTGGCGAGGGCCGGGGTGTTGTACGTCTGGTTCTTGCGGGAGTTGTCGATCGCCGTCGGGAGCGAGAAGAACTCCGGGACGTGGCGGCCGGAGGCGTGGATCCGCTCGGCGCGCTCGATCGCGGCCGGGGAGAACACGCCGATCCACAGCCCGCCGTCGGAGGCGAAGGACTTCTGCGGGGCGAAGTAGTAGACGTCCGTCTCGGCGATGTCGACCGGCAGGCCGCCCGCGCCGGAGGTGGCGTCGACCAGGACGAGGGCGCCCTCGTCGGCGCCGGCCACGCGCTTGATGGGCATGGCGACGCCGGTGGAGGTCTCGTTGTGGGTGAAGGCGTAGACGTCGACACCCGCCTCGGCCCGCGCCTCGGGGTGCGTGCCCGGGTCGGAGGAGACGACGGTGGGCTCGGCCAGCCACGGCGCCAGCTTGGCGGCCTTGGCGAACTTGGAGGAGAACTCGCCGAAGCTGAGGTGCTGCGACTTGTTCTCGATCAGGCCGTGGGTCGCGATGTCCCAGAACGCGGTGGAGCCGCCGTTGCCGAGGACCACCTCGTAGCCGTCGGGGAGCCGGAACAGCTCGCGGATGCCCTCGCGCACCTTGCCGACCAGGTTCTTGACCGGGGCCTGGCGGTGGGAGGTGCCCATCAGGGACGTGCCGGTGGCGGCCAGCGCCTGCAGCGCTTCCGTCCGCACCTTGGAGGGACCCGCGCCGAACCGACCGTCCGCGGGCTTGATGTCAGCAGGAATCTGGATCTCAGCCACGAGGCGGAGGGTATCGGTTCGGAGAAACCGGACGGAATCGTGTCCGTTCGATGAGACGAGTCCTCCGCCCCCTGGACTTGTGAGATCCACCAGATGCAAGGGGCCGGGCGGGCCTCAGCCCCGGCCCACCGCCTTCGCCACGAGTGCGCCGATGCGCTCCTCGTCGGCGGCGGTCAGCTCCCTCAGGGCGTAGGCGACCGGCCACGCGGCGCCGTCGTCGAGCGCCGCCTGGTCGCTGAACCCGAGCGTGGCGTACCTCGTCCTGAACTTCTGCGCGCTCTGGAAGTGGCAGAGGACCTTGCCGTTGCGGGCGTACGCGGGCATCCCGTACCAGAGCTTCGGCGTGAGCTCCGGGGCGACGGCCTTGACGAGGGCGTGGATCTTCTCGGCGAGGACCCGGTCCGCCTCCGGCATCTCGGCGATCTTCGCCAGCACCTCGCCCTCGGTGTCCGCCTTGGCCCCGCGCGGGCTGCGGCGAGAGGCCTTCAGCTCCTTGGCGCGCTCCTTCATCGCGTCCCGCTCCTCGGCCGTGAATCCGTCGTACCGCTCGGCGGCCTCGGTGACCGTGCCGGTGCTCCCGGTGGACGGCTGCATGTGCTTCATGACGGTTTCCTCTCCTGCGGGGGCGGTGTGGGAAAGGGCCGGGGAGTCCTGCGCGTCCTCCCGGTCGGTCCGGTCACGGGTGTCGCGCGGCCGTGCGGGGCCGCTCGGGCGCTGCGCCTCGATGAGCGCGCGCCTCCAGCCGGGGTGGCACATGACGAGTCACTCCCCTTTCGCCGACGGCGACGGGCGGCGGTTCAGCGGAGTTCCTGGATGCGGACCAGGTTGCCCGCGGGGTCGCGGAAGGCGCAGTCGCGGATGCCGTACGGCTGCTCGGTCGGCTCCTGGACGACCTCGGCGTCGGCCGCCTGCACCTTCTCGAACGTCTCGTCGAGGTTCGGGGTGGCCAGCAGGATCCAGCCGTAGGTGCCCTTGGCCATCATCTCGGTGATGGTGCGGCGCTCGTCCTCGGTGACCCCGGGGTCGGAGGCCGGCGGCGCCAGGAGGAGGGAGGTGCCGGGCTGGCCGGCGGGGCCGACGGTGATCCAGCGCATCGTGCCCTGCCCGACGTCGTTGCGGACCTCGAAGCCGAGGACGTCGCGGTAGAAGGCCAGCGACGCCTCCGGGTCGACGTGGGGGAGGAAGCTCGTGTGAATGGTGATGTCCATGTCGATCAGGCTAGGGAGGGCGCCGCGGCCCGCGCTTCTCGATTCCTGATCGATCCCGCCGCGCCCGGACGGCCCGCCGTGCCCGGGTGGTCCGCCGGGCCCGGGTGGTCCGCCGCGCCCGGGCGGTCCGCGGCGCCCGGCCGGCCGTCGTCACCGCCGGCGGCCGGATGCATCCTGGACGCATGACCGAACTGGAGGCGGCGCTGCGCGGGGCGGTGAGGGGCGAGGTCGCCTTCGACGCCGCCTCCCGGGCGCTGGCGACGATGGACGCGTCCAACTACCGGCGGGTCCCGCTGGGGGTGGTGGCGCCGCGCGACGCCGACGACGTGGCGGCGGTGCTCCGGGTGTGCCGGGAGCGCGGGGTTCCGGTGGTGGCGCGGGGCGGGGGCACGTCGATCGCGGGGCAGGCCACGGGCACGGGGGTGGTCCTGGACTTCACCCGGCACATGAACCGGATCGTGTCGCTGGACCCGGAGGCGCGCACCGCCGTCGTCCAGCCGGGGCTGGTCCTGGACCGGCTCCAGGAGGCCGCCGCCCCGCACGGGCTGCGCTTCGGACCCGACCCCTCCACCCACAGCCGGTGCACGCTCGGCGGCATGATCGGGAACAACTCCTGCGGCTCCCACTCGGTGGCCTGGGGCACGACGGCGGACAACGTGCGGGAGCTGACGGTGCTCACCGCGCGCGGACGGCCGTTGCGGCTGGGGCGGGGCTGGGCCGGGGCGCCGGAGGGGCTGCGGGAGCTGGTGGACGGTGACCTGGCGCGGCTGCGCACCGGTTTCCCGCAGCTGCCCCGCCGCATCTCCGGGTACGCGCTGGACGCGCTGCTGCCGGAGCGGGGCGCGGACGTCGCCCGTTCCTTCTGCGGCTCCGAGGGGACGCTCGGGGTGCTGACGGAGGCGGTGGTACGGCTGGTGGAGGCCCCCCGCGCGCGGGCACTGGCCGTGCTGGGGTACGGCGACGAGAGCGCGGCGGCCGAGGCGGCGGTCGGCCTGCTGCCGCTGGAGCCGCTGACGGTGGAGGGCATGGCGGCCGACCTGGTGCCGTCGGCGGCCGGGCTGCCGCGCGGCGGGGCCTGGCTGTTCGTGGAGACGGGCGGGGAGACGGCCGGGGAGGCACGCGCGCGGGCCCGGGCCGTGGTGCGGGCGGCCGGCGTCGCCGACTCGCTGGTGGTGACCGATCCGGCCGGGCGGCGGGCGCTGTGGCGGATGAGGGAGGACGCCGCCGGCACGGCGACGCGGATGCCGGACGGTTCAGAGGCCTGGCCCGGCTGGGAGGACTGCGCGGTGCCGCCCGCCCGGCTCGGCGCCTACCTGCGCGAGTTCCGGGGACTGCTCGCCGCCCACGGGCTGCGCGGCACGCCGTACGGGCACTTCGGGGACGGCTGCGTCCACGTGCGCATCGACTTCGACCTGCTGACGGAGGCGGGGGTCGGCCGCTTCCGCCGCTTCTCGGAGGAGCTCGCCGACCTGGTGGTGGCGCACGGCGGGTCGCTGTCCGGGGAGCACGGGGACGGGCAGGCGCGGGCCGAGCTGCTGCCGAGGATGTACGGCGAGGAGACGGTCGCCCTGTTCGAGCGGGCCAAGGCCGTCTGGGACCCGGACGATCTGCTCAACCCGGGGACGCTGGTCCGCCCGGCGCTCCTGGACGCCAACCTGCGCTTCGCCGTCCTGCCGCGCGAGCCGGTGGACGTCGCCTTCGGCTACCCGTCCGACGGCGGCGACTTCTCCGCGGCGGTCCGCCGCTGCGTCGGCGTCGCCAAGTGCCGTACGGCGTCGGTGTCCGGCCCCGCCGTCATGTGCCCGTCCTTCCGGGTGACGGGCGAGGAGGCGCACTCCACGCGCGGACGGGCCCGGCTGCTGCACGAGATGCTCGCCGGGGAGCTGGTGACGGACGGCTGGCGGTCGGCGCGGGTCCGGGACGCGCTGGACCTGTGCCTGGCCTGCAAGGGCTGCCGGTCGGACTGCCCGGCCGGGGTCGACATGGCCACCTACAAGGCGGAGTTCCTGCACCACCACTACGCCGGTCGGCTCCGCCCCGCCGCCCACTACGCGCTCGGGGGGCTACCGGTGTGGCTGCGGTGGGCGGACCGTACGCGCACGGCGGCGGTGGTCGACGCCCTGGCCCGCGTGCGTCCGCTCGCGGCGGCGGCGAAGCGGCTCGGCGGCCTCGCGGCCGAACGGGAGATCCCGCGGCTGGCGGGGAAGACGTTCAGCCGGTGGTGGCGCGGGCGCGCCGGGGGCGGGGCCGCCGGGAGCGGGGGCGCGGGTGACTTGATCGTGCTGTGGCCCGACACGTTCACCGAGCACCTGTCACCGTCCGTGGGCCGGGCCGCCGTACGGGTGCTGGAGGCGGCGGGGCTGCGGGTGGTGCCGCCGCCGACGCTGCGGCCGCGCGGCCGGCGCGTCGGGGACGGCGCCTCCCGGTCGGCGGCCGGTCTGCTCACGGCCCGTCGGGGCCGGGTCTGCTGCGGGCTGACGTACGTCTCCACGGGCCGGCTCGACCGGGCCCGCGCGGTCATGCGGCGCACCCTGGACCTGATGGAGCCGGTGCTGGACACCGGCGCCCCCGTCGTCGTCCTGGAGCCGAGCTGCGCCGCCGCCCTCCGCACCGACCTGCCGGAACTGCTGCCGGGCGACCCGCGCGCCGCCCGCCTCGCCGCCCGCGTCCTGACCTTCGCCCAAGCGCTGGAGCGCCATGCCCCCGGCTGGGCACCGCCGCCCGTGGACCGTCCCGTCGTCGGACAGACCCACTGCCACCAGCACGCGGTGCTCGGCGACGCGGCCGACCGCCGCCTGCGCGCCGCCGCGGGCCTGACCGGGGAGCTGAGCGGCGGCTGCTGCGGCCTCGCCGGCAACTTCGGCTTCGAGCGGGGCCACTTCGGGGTGTCGGTCGCCTGCGCGGAGGAGCAGGTGCTGCCCGCGGTGCGCAACGCGCCGGACGGGGCGGTGGTCCTCGCCGACGGCTACTCCTGCCGGACGCAGCTGGAGCAGCTGGCCGGGGTGCGGGGGCGGCACCTGGCGGAGGTGCTGGCGGAGGCGCTGGAGCGGGGGAGCCGGGCGGCGCCGGGGGAGGGGCGGGCCGGGTGAGGGACGGGCGGGGCACCCGGCGGGAGCCGCCTTCCGGGCCCGGTTCCGCGGCTCCGGCGGGGACGGGGCCGAGGTCCTCGGGGAGGACGCGGACACCGCCGGTGACGGCACCGGGGCGGCTGGTTCCGAAGCGCGCGAGGGCTTCCATTGACAGGGGCGCGACCGTGCCATGACAGTGGCGTGGGAGAGGTACACCCCTGACCGAGTTCATTCGCATGTACCAAGCGGTACGGTGGAATGTACGCGGGTGCGGGTACGCCCGCACGACGGTCCTCGGAAGAACAGCCACCAGCCCCGGAAGGTCCCGTGAGCACGCCCAGCGCCACCCCCGGCACCCCGCCCCCGGCCGTCCCCTCCCCGGAGCTCGCGGCAGCGGGCGCCGCCGGCCGGGCGGCGCCCGCGCCGGGCGGTCCCCCCGGCCGCCTGGGCGCCCTGGGGCCGGTCGGCCTGGTCCTCGCCGGCGGCGTCTCGGTGCAGTTCGGCGGCGCGCTCGCGGTGACCCTGATGCCGCGGGCCGGAGCGCTCGGCGTCGTGACCCTCCGCCTGCTGGTCGCCGCCGTCGTGCTGCTGCTCGTCTGCCGCCCCCGGCTGCGCGGCCACTCCCGCGCCGACTGGGCCACGGTGGCCGCCTTCGGCGTCACCATGGCCGGGATGAACGGCCTCTTCTACCAGGCCGTCGACCGCATCCCGATGGGCCCGGCGGTCACCCTGGAGGTGCTCGGCCCGCTCGCCCTGTCCGTGCTGGCCTCCCGCCGCGCGGTCAACGTCGTCTGGGCCGCCCTCGCCCTCGCCGGCGTCTTCCTCCTCGGCGGCGGCGACTTCGACGGCCTCGACGCGGCCGGCGTCGCCTTCGCGCTGGGCGCGGGCGCGATGTGGGCGGCGTACATCGTCTTCAGCGCGCGCACGGGCCGCCGCTTCCCGCAGGCCGACGGGCTCGCGCTGGCCATGGCGGTCGGCGCGGTGCTGTTCCTGCCGCTGGGCCTCGCCGAGTCGGGAACGAAGCTGTTCGACCCGGTGACGCTCGCGCTGGGCGCCGCGGTGGCCCTGCTCTCCTCCGTACTGCCCTACACCCTGGAACTCCTCGCCCTGCGCCGCCTGCCCGCCTCCACCTTCGCCGTCCTGATGAGCCTGGAACCGGCCCTCGCCGCCCTGGCCGGGTTCCTCGTCCTGGACCAGGCCCTGTCCGCCCCGCAGGCGGCGGCCATCGCCCTGGTCGTCGCGGCCAGCATGGGCGCGGTGCGCACACAGGTGGGGCGGCGGCGCGGGGCGGCGCGGGACTGACCCGGACCGGGCCCGCCCGGGCGCCTTGCCCGGGCCCGTGGCCGGGGCCGCCGCACGCCACCGGAACCCGGCGTCACCGGCCGGCCGGGCGGCTGTCACCATCGGAGGCGGTGTCTTAAGGTGTGGCGTCGCCGTGTGCGCGATGTGGCGGGAGAGTGGAGGACCGGTGCCAGAGCCAGCTGCGGCGCGCCCCGTGGAGCAGACGGCCGCCGAGCGGCGCAAGCAGCGGCTGCGGCGCCGCATGGAGCGGCTGATCGGCATCGCCGCCACCGAGGGCAACCTGCTGACGCCGCTGCGCAACGGCGACGAGATCTTCCCCGCCATGCTCGGCGCCGTCCGGGCGGCCCGGCACACCATCGACATGATGACCTTCGTCTACTGGCGCGGCGACATCGCCCGCCGGTTCGCCGAGGCGCTCGCCGAGCGGGCCCGGGCCGGCGTACGGGTGCGGCTGCTGCTGGACGGCTTCGGCGCCCGCCAGATAGAGCGGCGGCTTCTGGACGAGATGGACGCGGCGGGGGTGCAGGTCGCCTGGTTCCGCAAGCCGGCCTGGGTCTCGCCGTTCAAGCAGAACCACCGCTGCCACCGCAAGGCACTGATCGTCGACGAGCACACCGCGTTCACCGGCGGCGTCGGCATCGCCGAGGAGTGGTGCGGCGACGCCCGCCACCCCGGTGAGTGGCGCGACACCCACGTCGAGGTGCGGGGGCCGGCCGTGGACGGCATAGCCGCCGCCTTCGCGCAGAACTGGGCCGAGTGCCACGACGAGCTGTACGACCACCGGGACCGCTTCGCCGGCCACGACCGGCACGGCGACGCGATCGTCCAGGTCGTGCGCGGCTCGGCCAGTATCGGCTGGCAGGACATGCAGACGCTCATCCGCCTGGTGCTGACCAGTGCCGAGGAGCGATTCCGCCTGGCCACCGCCTACTTCGCGCCCGACCGGTACTTCGTCGACCTGCTGTGCGCCACCGCCCGCCGGGGCGTCGAGGTGGAGATCCTGCTGCCCGGCCCCCACACCGACCAGCGCGCCTGCCGGCTCGCCGGGCAGGCCCACTACGCCGACCTGCTCGACGCGGGCGTGAAGGTCCGGCAGTTCCAGCCCACGATGATGCACGCCAAGATCATCACGGTGGACGGGGTGGCGTCCCTGATCGGCTCCACCAACTTCAACCGCCGCTCCATGGACCACGACGAGGAGGTCATGCTCGCCGTGCTCGACGAGGCCTTCACCGCCACCCTGGACGGCCACTACGACGAGGACGTCGCCCGCAGCGTCACCATCGACCTGGGCCGCTGGAAGCGCCGCGCCGCCCTCCAGCGGGCGGCGGAGCTGGCCGTGACGCCCCTGCGGCGCTTCCTCTGACCCACCCCTCGACAGTCCCCTACGCCGGGGCGCCCAGGGACCAGCCGGAGACGTCGCTCACCCGGCCGCGCCACAGCGGCGCCGTGGGCGTCCCCGGCGCGGACAGGAACGTGACGTCGATCAGGTGCGCGAAGTCGTGCAGCCCGTCGGGGCCGGTGGGGTCGAGGGCGTTCTGCAGGGCGCGGGGCAGCAGGACGACCTGCTCGGCGTGGTCCTGGTCGCCGACGGCCCGCGCGACGACCCCCTCCCACCGCTCGGCCCAGGCCCGGCTCGCGACGAGGTCGCCGCTGACGATGCCGCCCACGGTCGTCAGGGTCACGGCGACGGCGGCGCCGGGCTGGGCCTCCACCAGCCGCAGCAGCATCTCCAGATGCGCGTCGGCCGCCGGCCCACCGGGCCCCGGCTCGTGTCCCGCGCCGCCGCGGTCCTGCGTGCTCATGCGGTTCCTCCCGCTCGTTCGTCCTCCCGGCCGGGGTGGACCCCCGGGCCGTCGTGGTCACCGGTCAGCGGGGTGGGGGAGAGGTCGGCGGGTTCCTCGCCGGGCTCCAGCAGGGTGTCGGCGGCACCGACGATCAGCGGATCCGGTTTGCCCACGGCGTCGTGGTCCTTGGCCGGGTAGTCGCAGCGGTCGAGCAGGCTGCGCATGGCCTCCAGCCGGCCCCGCCGCTTGTCGTTGTTCTTCACCACCGTCCAGGGGGCGTGCGGGGTGTCGGTGGCGCGGAACATCTCGACCTTGGCGGTCGTGTACTCGTCCCAGCGGTCCAGCGAGGCCAGGTCCGTCGGCGACAGCTTCCAGCGGCGGACCGGGTCGATCTGGCGGATGGCGAAGCGGGTGCGCTGCTCGGCCCGGGAGACGGAGAACCAGAACTTCACCAGCAGGATGCCGTCGTCCGTCAGCATCCGCTCGAACATCGGCGCCTGCCGCAGGAACCGCCGGTACTCCTCCTCCGTGCAAAAGCCCATCACCCGCTCGACGCCGGCCCGGTTGTACCAGGAGCGGTCGAAGAAGACGATCTCCCCGCGGGCGGGCAGGTGCGCCACGTAGCGCTGGAAGTACCACTGGCCCGCCTCCCGCTCGGTGGGCTTCTCCAGCGCCACCACGCGGGCGCCGCGCGGGTTCAGCCGCTCGGTGAACCGCTGGATGGTGCCGCCCTTGCCGGCCGCGTCCCGGCCCTCGCAGACCACGACGATCCGCTGGCCGGTGTCCTTCACCCAGCGCTGCATCTTCAGCAGCTCGATCTGCAGGATCCGCTTCTGCCGCTCGTACTCGGCCCTGCGCACCTTGTGGTCGTAGGGGTGGTTCTCCCGCCAGGTCTCTATGGGGGTGCCGTCGGCGTTGAGCAGGATCGGCCTCTCCGGCCGCCGCTCGTTCACGGTCAGGCCGTCGAGAAGCTCGTCCTCGGGTGCGTCCACTCCTCGGTCCCCCGTGGTCAGAACCCGAGGCGCCGGCGCGCCCGACGCCCGGCGGAGCCGCTGCGGCCCATGGCACGCGAGCTGGAACGGAAGGGCTTGCTGAGCAGGCGCCCGAGCGGGCCGGGGGCCTTGGAGCCGGTGCGCGAACCGGCCCCGAGGGCGCGCTGGGCACCGTTCTGCGGGTGCCGGGACAACCGGGGGAGGAGGAAGGCCAGCACGGCCAGGAGGACACAGGCGCCTATCACGCCGACGATCATCACGGGGGACTCCTGAGGTCTCGACGGTGGGGCCGGACACGGACACGCGCCGCGCGTCCGCTGTGGACCGCGTGCCCGCTCGCGCCGGGAACACTCGCCCCGTCCCGGGCGCGGACCGGAGCCACCGCGCGGACCGGAGCCACCGTGCGGACCGGAGCCACCGCGCGGACCGGAGCCACCGCACGGGCCGCGGCCCGGCCGCCCCGCCGGCCACCCCGCCGGCCGCCCCGCCGGCCACCCCGCCGGCCGCCCCGCCGACCGGGGCGCCGGGGAGGCCCGCCGGGCGTCACGGGCTGAGCCGCTCCACCCGCCAGACCCCGTCCGCCCCGGCCACGTACCGCAACCGGTCGTGCAGCCGGTTCTCCCGCCCCTGCCAGAACTCCACCGTCCGGGGCACCACCCGGAACCCGCCCCAGTGCGGCGGCACCGGCACCTGCTCGCCCTCCGGGTACCGGGCGGCCAGCTCCGCGTACGCGGCGTCGAGCTCGGCGCGCGAGGCGACCACTGACGACTGGGTGCTGGCCCACGCCCCGAGCTGGGAGCCGTGCGGCCGGGTGCGGAAGTAGGCGGCCGTCTCGTCCCGCCCCGTACGCCGCGCCTCGCCCGTGACGATGACCTGCCGGGCCATCGGGTGCCACGGGAACAGCAGCGAGACGTGCGGGTTCTCCGCCAGGTCGCGCGCCTTGCGGGAGCCGTAGTTGGTGTAGAAGACGAACCCCCGCTCGTCGAAGTGCTTCAGCAGCACCGTGCGGGAGCTGGGCCGCCCCCCGGCGTCGGCCGTGGAGACGACCATGGCGTTCGGCTCGAACATCCCGCCCTCCGTCGCGGCCTGCCGGAACCAGCGCGCGAACTGCTCGACGGGGGTGGCGGCCAGGTCGGCCTCGGCAAGCCCCTCGGCCCGGTACTGCTTGCGCATCGAGGCGAGATCGAAGGGAACGGCGTCTCGGTCGGTCACGCGGTCATCTTGCCTCATGCCGCGGACGGGCCCCGGCCCGGTGGCGGAACCCGGACCGGGCCCGCCGCCCACCTCCCGCGGGCGGCGGGGGGCGACACCCCCGAGAAGTCCCGGGACGCCCCCCGCGGCCTCGGCGGTCCCGGGGGCCCGATGGTCGAAGCACACCCGCCGGCCACGGTCGCGGGGCGTTCGGACCGAGCCGCGGCGGAGCGACGGCACCGGTCGGCCCCGCGTCCGCGGCACGAGCCGGACGACGGCCCCCGGCCCCCGGCCCCGGTCCCGCGTCCCCGGCGGCCCGCGCCACCGCGTGGCACCGAGTGCCGCGAACCCTCCCCAAGCGTGGCACCCGGGGATATCGTGCTGGTGCCGGCCGACGGGGGCGACCCCCGGTCGCGCGGGGCACCACAGGGGGAACCGTCCAGGACCGCGAGTCGCCGCAGGACCGCGGATCCGCCGGACGTCCGCCACGTCCGCCAGCCGACCGCCACATCACGAGGAGCCGCCTGATGTCCGACTTCGTACCCGGGCTCGAAGGAGTCGTCGCGTTCGAGACGGAGATCGCCGAACCCGACAAGGAGGGCGGCGCCCTGCGCTACCGCGGCGTCGACATCGAGGACCTGGTCGGCCACGTGTCGTTCGGCAACGTCTGGGGCCTGCTCGTCGACGGCGCCTTCGACCCCGGCCTGCCGCCCGCCGAGCCCTTCCCGATCCCCGTGCACTCCGGTGACGTCCGCGTCGACGTGCAGTCCGCCCTCGCCATGCTCGCGCCCGTGTGGGGCCTGAAACCCCTCCTCGACATCGACGCCGCCCAGGCCCGCGAGGACCTCGCCCGCGCCGCCGTCATGGCCCTCTCCTACGTCGCCCAGTCCGCCCGCGGCCAGGGCCTGCCCATGGTCCCGCAGCGGGAGATAGACAAGGCGCAGTCCGTCGTCGAGCGATTCATGATCCGCTGGCGGGGCGAGCCCGACCCCCGGCACGTCGCCGCGGTCGACGCCTACTGGACCTCCGCCGCCGAGCACGGCATGAACGCCTCCACCTTCACCGCCCGCGTCATCGCCTCCACCGGCGCGGACGTCGCCGCCGCCCTCTCCGGAGCCGTCGGCGCCATGTCCGGCCCCCTCCACGGCGGCGCCCCCTCCCGGGTCCTGCACATGATCGAGGAGATCGAACGCACCGGGGACGCCGAGGCGTACGTGCGGAAGACCCTCGACCGGGGCGAGCGCCTGATGGGCTTCGGCCACCGCGTCTACCGCGCCGAGGACCCCCGCGCCCGCGTCCTGCGCCGCACCGCCCGCGAACTGGGCGCCCCCCGCTTCGAGGTCGCCGAGGCGCTGGAGAAGGCGGCCCTGGAGGAGCTCCACAACCGCCGCCCGGACCGCGTCCTGGCCACCAACGTCGAGTTCTGGGCGGCCATCGTCCTGGACTTCGCCGAGGTCCCGGCCCACATGTTCACGTCCATGTTCACCTGCGCCCGCACGGCCGGCTGGTCGGCCCACATCCTCGAACAGAAGCGCACCGGCCGCCTGGTCCGCCCCTCCGCCCGCTACATCGGCCCCGGCCCGCGCGACCCGCGCGGGATCGAGGGGTACGACGAGGCCGCGGCCGTCGCCCGCTGACGGGCCCGGGGACGCAGACGACCCGCGAGTCGGGTTCCTCCAGCGGAGGAGCCGGCCGGACGTACCGGCGACTCGCGGGTCGGGTGACTGCTCGGGATTGGGCCGGCTGCACGCGTCTGTCACGTGCCGGTCCGGCACCGCACTCGGTGGGGTGCCGGGCCGCTAGCCCGCAGCCACCTCACGCGTCCGGTTTCCATACATCTGCCGAACCACCTCCCTTCTCGTGTACCTCACACCCTAGGGACCGGCCCGGCCGCCGCTCAACCGTTTTTTCCGCGGGGAACGGCTTCTCCTGCGGGCGATTCCCGGCAATCTTCCGGGAACCCGGTGTGCGCTGGGTCACGTTCGAGTTGAATGAGGACCAGTGAGCGAACCGACGTGCCGAACGGCGGACGCAGCCTGCAGGGGGTCCAGGTGAGTGCTTCCCGGCGTAGTGGGACCACCGACGAGCTGGGGCCGGAGGAGCCGGAGCAGCCCGAGCGGGACGGGGCGGACCTGCTCGCCGCGCTGCTGGACGGCATGGACGCGGCCCTGTGCGCCTTCGACGCCGACGGCGTCGTCACGCACTGGAACCGGGAGGCGGAGCGGATCCTCGGCTGGAGCGCGGCCGAGGCCGTGGGGCGGCGGGGCTTCGCCGGGTGGGCCGTGCGCAGCGCGGACGCCGGCGAGGTCGAGGAGCGGCTGATGTCCGCCATGCGCGCCCCGGGGCGGCAGGTGCACGAGTTCGCGCTGGTGACCAAGGACGGCGGCCGGGTGCTGGTGCGGACGCAGTCCGCGGCCGTGCGCGGCCCGGACGGCAAGCCCGCGGGGGTGTACTGCGCCTTCAGCGAGGTGCACGCGCAGATCGACCTGGAGCGCTCCATCGCGCTGAGCGAGGCCCTGCTGGAGGACGCCGGCTGGGGTGTCGTCCTCGTCGACGCCGACCTGAGGCCCGCGGTCGTCAACGCCCACGCCGCGCGGGCGCTGGGCGTGCGGCGCGCGGCCGTGCTGGGGCGGCCGCTCGGGGAGCTGCTCTCCCAGGGTGTGGAGGAGCTGGAGAGCGCGCTGACGCACGTCCTGGCCGAGGGTCCGCCGCCCGCGCCCGCCGAGATCTGGGTGGGTGTGCGCACCCCGGAGGGGGAGCGGCGGCGCTGCTGGCGCAGCGGTTTCCTGCGGCTGTCGTCACCGCTGGCGGAGGAGCCGGTGCCGCTCGGGGTGGGCTGGCTGTTCCAGGACGTCACCGAGTCCCGGCAGGCCGAGCAGGAGGCGGCCCTGCTGCGGTTCCGCACCAACCAGCTCCACCGGGCGGCCCGGGCGGCGGCCGAGTGCGAGGACCCGGTGGAGGCGGCGACGGTCCACCTGGACTTCGCGCTCGCCGGGTTCGCCGACCACGCCCTGATCGACCGGGTGGCGGGTCCGGCGCCGTCGGACACGGACGCGGAGGAGGCGGAGCCGGTGCGTCTGGTGCGGGTGGCGGCCACCCCCTCCGGCGCGCCCGGCCCGAGCCGGCAGCCCGGTATGGCGGGGCTTCCCCTGCGGTACGGCGAGGGGCATCCGGCGGTGCAGAGCGTGGTGCGGGCCGGGTCGGTGCGGGCCGGCGCCGGCGCGGTCCCGGCCGAGCGGGCGCGGGCCTGGGCACTGGCCCGGCAGTGGCCGCCGGACGCGGTGCACGCGCTGTGCGCGGTGCTGCGCAGCCGCGGGCGGACGCTGGGGGTGGTGACGTTCCTGCGGGGCGCCGGGCGCAGCCCCTTCGAGCGGTCCGACACGGCGTACGCGGAGGACGTGGCGGTGCGGATCGCGGCGGCGCTGGACCTGGCCGGGGCGCTCCGGGGGTCCTGAGGGACGCCGTCCGGGCCGGGGCGCTCCGGGGTCCTGAGGGGCGCCGTCCGGGTCGGGGCGCGGAAGGGGGCGCCGCCGGTCAGCGCCGGTAGAAGATCCGGTCCCGGTACCGCTCCAGCACCCGCCCGTTCCAGTCGTGGCCGCCGTCCACGTTCCCGGAGCGCAGCAGCGGCGGTTCGATGCCGCGGTCGGCCAGGACGCCGGCGGTCGTGGCCAGCACGGCCTGCAGGAGGGCCGTGGCGACGACCGTGGAGGCGGGGGCGAAGGGGGCGGGGACGGTGTCGAGGGTGAGCTCCGCGTCCCCGACCGCGATCTTGGAGTCGATGACGACGTCGCAGTGGTCCTTCAGGAACGTCCCCGAGACGTGCCGGGACCTGGTCTCGCCGGCGTAGGCCACCGAGGTCACGCCGATGACCTTCACCCCCAGCGCGCGGGCGTTCACGGCCATCTCCACGGGCAGCGCGTTGCGGCCCGACAGGGAGACGATGACCAGGGCGTCGCCCGCGCGGACGGGGGAGGAGTCCAGGACGGCGCTCGCGAGTCCGTCGACGCGTTCGAGGGCGGAGCCGAGGGTCGCGGGCATCACGTCGACACCGGTGGTGCCCGGGACGCTGAGCAGGTTCATCAGGGCGAGGCCGCCGGCGCGGTAGACGACGTCCTGGGCGGCGAGGGAGGAGTGACCGGCACCGAAGGCGAACAGGCGGCCCCCGGCCGCGGCCGTGTCGGCCAGGAGCGTGCCGGCGGCCGCGATCGGCTCGGCCTCCTCGTCGCGGACGCGTTCCAGCAGGCCGATCGCCGCGTCGAGGAAGTGGCCGGCCAGCTTGCGGTCGCTCATGCGGAGCCCCTTCGGTGTGGCTGTGTCGCGGATCACGGTGCGGTCCGGACCAGTGCGCTGTCAATACGGCCGGAGCGGGGGCGCGGGCGACCGCCCGCGCGGGGCGGCACCGCCGCCGTGCCCCCGCGTACCCCTCCCGATCCCGTCCGGCCCCGCCGCCGCACCGACGGGGCACGGTTGTCGGCGGTATGCGTCAGAATTGACTCCAGGGCCAGCGCACGCGTGCCGGAGTGCCGTCGAGTCTCCGGCAGATCTCATCGAGGGGCACGTATGTCCGGACTGATCGACACCACGGAGATGTATCTCCGCACCATCCTCGAGCTGGAGGAAGAAGGCGTGGTCCCCATGCGTGCCCGGATCGCCGAGCGGCTCGACCAGAGCGGCCCGACGGTCAGCCAGACCGTGGCGCGGATGGAGCGCGACGGCCTGGTGTCCGTCGCCCCGGACCGGCACCTGGAGCTCACCGAGGAGGGCCGTCGGCTCGCCACGCGTGTGATGCGCAAGCACCGGCTCGCGGAGTGCCTGCTCGTGGACGTGATCGGCCTGGAATGGGAGCAGGTGCACGCCGAGGCGTGCCGCTGGGAGCACGTGATGAGCGAGGCCGTCGAGCGTCGTGTGCTGGAGCTGCTGCGCCACCCCACCGAGTCCCCCTACGGCAACCCGATCCCGGGCCTGGAGGAGTTGGGCGAGAAGGACGGCGCCCACCCGTTCCTGGACGAGGGCATGGTCTCGCTCGCCGAGCTCGACCCGGGCGTGGAGGGCAAGACGGTCGTGGTGCGCCGGATCGGCGAGCCGATCCAGACGGACGCGCAGCTGATGTACACGCTGCGCCGGGCGGGTGTGCAGCCCGGCTCGGTGGTGAGCGTGACGGAGTCGCCCGGCGGTGTCCTGGTGGGCAGTGGCGGCGAGGCGGCCGAACTGGGGGCGGACGTCGCCTCCCACGTGTTCGTCGCCAAGCGCTGAGCCGCCTTCCGCGGGCGTCGGCCACCGGGCGGCGGGGGATGGTGCGGCACGGTTTCGATCCCGCCGCATCCGGGGTCCGGTGCGCCGAACCGCGGCGCCGGGGCGCTTCGCGTGCGAGGCTGTCGCGTGAGGCATACGACGTGAGGGCCGTCTGCCGGAGGGGGCGAGGGTGGGCCGTCGAGACGGTGGAGGCCCCGGCGCCGTGCGGCGCCGGGGCCTGTCCTCCCCTGTGCTGACCCGGAGCCCCGAGCTCTCAGGGTCATCCCCCGCGGACCTGTTTCCCCGAGCGGTCCGCCTCCTGATGAAGATCTCCCCCCGGTGGCGGCGGCCAATCCCCGAGAGGTGTCACTCGAAGGAGGGGTGTTGCTCACCGGAATGCCATTTTCGAATGTGTATTCGATAGGCTGCGGTCGTCGCGAGCGGCGGACAGGGCGGGACCACGGCGACAGCACGGCAGGCAGGGCACGGTTCACAGGACCGGCCGGCCCGAGCGGGACGGGCGGTCCGAGCGGAGCTTGGGGGTGTCAGGACCTATGGCGCGGCGCATCGACGTGACCGGGGCGGGCGGCGTACGCCTCGCGGCCTGGGAGTTCGGCGACCCACCCAAGACCGACCCGGTGAGGGGCGGTCAGGGGGAGGGGGGCGGCGCGCCGGGGGTGTTGCTGCTCCACGGCCTGATGGGCCGCGCCTCCCACTGGGCACCCACGGCCCGCTGGCTGTCCGGGCGCCACCGCGCCGTCGCGCTCGACCAGCGCGGCCACGGACGCAGCGACAAGCCCCCGGAGGGGGCGTACACCCGGGAGGCGTACGTCGAGGACGCCGAGGCCGCCCTCGAACAGCTCGGCCTCGCCCCGGCCGTCGTCATCGGCCACGGCATGGGCGCGCTGACCGCCTGGCAGCTCGCCGCCAAACGCCCCGACCTCGTCCACGGACTGATCATCTGCGACATGAGGGCCTCCGCGCTCGGCGCCGCCTCGCAGCACGAGTGGGCCGAGTGGTTCCGCGCCTGGCCCGTCCCCTTCGCCACGCTCGCCGACGTACGCAGGTGGTTCGGCGAGGACGACCCCTGGGTGGAGCGGCCCAATCCGGCCCGGGGCGAGTTCTACGCCGAGGTGATGGCGGAGTCCCCGGACGGCTGGCGGCCCGTGTTCGACCCGGAGCAGATGCTCCGCTCCCGCGAGGCCTGGGTCTACGAGGCCCACTGGGAGGAGCTCGCCCAGGTCCGGTGCCCGGCCCTGGTCGTCCGCGGCCTCGACGGCGCGCTGGGCCGCGCCGAGGCGCAGGAGATGGTCCGCGTCCTGCCGCGCGGGCGGTACGCCGAGGTGGCCGACGCCGGCCACCTCGTCCACTACGACCAGCCGGAGGCCTGGCGGGCGGCGATCGAACCGTTCCTGGACGGCCTCCGGGAGGGCTGACACCGCGCGCCCGCCGGCGCCGTCACCCCTTGCTGACCGCCGCCAGGATCTCCGGCAGGCGATCGGCGGTCCGCGGTGCGGCCAGCCGCAGGCCGGCCGCCGTGAGCACCGCCCCGTACGCCGCGCCCGCCGGCAGCAGCAGCCAGGTCCACGCGTCGCCGCCCGCGCCGACGCTCCGCCAGACCACCAGCGCGATGACGGGCGCGCACAGCAGGGCCGCGGCGACCATCCCGCCGAGGATCGAGATCCAGGCGAGCCCGGTCTGCCCGGGGGCGACGTTCTTGTAGCCCTCCTGCGGGATGGAGTACGGGAAGCGGGCGGAGGTCCACGCGCCGGTCGCCAGCATCGCGCCGAGCAGCGCGAAGGACAGGCCGAGGGCCTCGGGCAGGGTCCGCCAGTCGCCGAGCATCGCCGTCGTCGCCACGGTGACGAGGGTGGCGTACGGCAGGGTGATCAGCAGCAGGGCGAACGCGCGGGCGCGCAGCTCGACGTAGGCGTCGCGCCGCGAGGAGATGGTCATGGCGACCATCCAGAACGCGGAGGTGTCCTGCCCGAACTGGTTGTACATCTGCAGGCCGAGCATCCCGGCGGCGAAGCAGGCGAGGTAGACCGAGCCGGTGCCCTGCCAGGCGTTGAAGACCGGCACGATCAGACCGATGGCCAGCGAGGTCACCCACGCCGCCTTGGTCTTCGGGTCGCGCCACACGTACCGCAGGCTGCGCTCCATGACGGTGCCGGTGCGGCCCGGGGGCAGCAGCCGGGCGAGCCCCGAGGCGCCGCGCTCGCGGGCGGGCCGCTCCCCGGTGGGGAGCGTGGAGCCGTCGGGTGCGGTCATCAGCCGGTTCAGGTGCCGCGCCCACACCCACACCAGCGCCACCAGCGCCGCGGCGCTCAGCGCGAGCTGGGCGGCGGCCGCCCCGTAGGCCCCGTCACCCGCCGAGTCCGCCGCGCCGATCGCCGACGCGGGCGGCACCCACCGCAGCACGTCGCCCAGCGGGGCCAGCTCGGACAGCCCGGACGCGCCGATGCGCTGCGCGCCGAAGTTGACCATCTGCGCCCCGACGGCGACGACCAGACCGCTCAGCACCGCCAGGTCCCGCCCCTTGCGGCTGGTCAGCAGCCGTACGTTGGCGGCGGCGACCGCCCGCGCCAGTGCCACGCACACCAGCAGCGCCAGCACGACGCCGACCACGCCGACGGCGAACGCCGCCCCGCCGTGCGCGACGGCGATCACGGAACCGGCGAGCACGCAGAGCGTGAACAGCGGCCCGACCCCGACCAGGGAGGCCGCGAGCAGGGCCCGCACCAGCGGCCGGGGGCGCAGCGGCAGCATCACCAGCCGGGTCGGGTCGAGGGTCTCGTCCCCGCTGGGGAAGAACAGCGGCATCACGGCCCAGCCCAGGGCGAGCACCGCCACCAGCAGCACGATCAGCGACTCGGCGTGCGCGTGCCCGCGCAGCGCGATCAGCCCGGCCAGTTGCAGCGCGGCGAACAGCAGCGTGACGACGACGGAGGCGACGTAGGCCGCCCGCCGCCCGCCCGACTGGCGCAGCCCGTTGCGCAGCAGCGACAGTTTCAGCCGGACCAGGACGGGGGTCAGGGAGGCCCCGGCGGCACTCATCGGACCCCACCGCCCAGCCAGTCCAGGTCGGATCCGGCGTCGCGGCCCCGCGCCCCGACGAGCTCCAGGAACGCCTGCTGGAGCGAGGCGGCCTCCCCGCGCACCTCGGCGAGCGGGCCGGCGGCGCGGACGCGCCCGGCGGCCATGACGGCCACCCAGTCGCACAGCGACTCCACCAGTTCCATCACGTGGGAGGAGAAGACGACGGTGGCGCCGGAGGCGGTGTAGCGCTCCAGGACGCCCCGGATGGTCTGCGCCGAGACCGGGTCGACGCCCTCGAACGGCTCGTCCAGGAAGAGCACTTCGGGATTGTGCAGCAGCGCCGCCGCCAGTCCGATCTTCTTGCGCATGCCGGTCGAGTAGTCCACGACCAGCTTGTGCTGGGACCCGGCCAGGTCGAGGACGTCGAGCAGCTGGGTGGCCCGCTTGTCGACCTCCGCGCCGGGCAGGCCCCGCAACCGGCCGGTGTAGGCGAGCAGTTCCCGCCCGGACAGCCGCTCGAACAGCCGCAGGCCCTCCGGCAGCACCCCGATCCGCGCCTTCACCCGGGCCGGGTCCCGCCACACGTCGTGCCCGACGACCTCCACGGCGCCCTGGTCGGGCCTCAGCAGTCCGGTCACCATCGACAACGTGGTGGTCTTCCCCGCCCCGTTCGGTCCGACCAGCCCGATGAACCTCCCCGCGGGCAGCTCCAGATCGACCCCGGCCACCGCGACCTGCTGCCCGAATCGCTTCCAAAGCCCTTGCACACGTACGGCGTTACCGCTCACCACGTTCTCCCTCCGTTGGGGGAAACCCTACGGTGGGAGGGCGCCGCCCGAGGAAGCGCGGGACCGCGCCGGTGCACGGCACCGCCGCGCGACGCGTCCGGCCGCGGTGCCCCCGCGTCCGCCCGAGGGCCCCGGCGGGGCGGGACGGCGGGCGCCGGCTACCGGTCCCTGCCGCACGCGTAGGCGAGCGGCGGGATCAGTTCCTCCGCGTCCGGCAGCCACCGGTTCGCCGGTGTGGGACGGCACGCCCACTGCACCGCCCCGCGCGTGCCGACCCGCGTCGGCGGGACGGCCACGTACGCGCCCTCGCCGAGCGCGGTCAGGTCGAGGGAGGAAGGCGACCAGCCCAGCCTGCGCACCAGGTCCGGCACCTTCGCCGCGGCCCCCGGCAGCACGAAGAACTGCATCCGCCGGTCCGGGGTCAGCGCGACCGGGCCGAGCGTCAGGTCCATCCGCTCCATCCGCGCGAGCGCGAGGAAGCCGGCGGTCTCGGGCACGTCGATCACGTCGAACGTACGCCCGGTGGGCAGCAGGATCGACGCCGCCGGCTGCCTCTGCCACATGCGGCGGACCGCGGTCGCGCTGCCCGTCGCCTGGGTCGCCCAGTCGGCACGCGCCGGGTGTGCGCCGGGGGCGGCGCACGCCGGGTCACCGCAGGAGCAGCGCTGTGTCCCGTCGGCGGCCTCCAGCCAGGTGCCGGGGAACACGTCCCAGTGGCGTTCCTCGGCGTAGCGGACGGCGGCCTCCAGCAGCGACGTACCGCGCTGCCGTGGAATCTGAGCGGCTTGGGTTCCCGGGATCGTCTCTTCCACGTGGAACTCAACTCCCGCGCCCATCCCGGGTTACGGGCGCCCGCCCGTCTCCCGCCACCCCCCTCGCGGCACAGGCCCGCCGGACCCGCGCCCTGCCCTCCTGCGCGGGGAGGAGCACCGATCCGGTTCCCAGGGCGCATGGTTGCACGTGCGGGGGCGCGCGTGAGGATCCGTGGCCGGGGCTGGGTAGCCACGTCTGGGGCGGCATCAGCCGTTACTTCGGCAATCCTCGCAAGCTTCGCATTTTCCGCATATGGACGGGGCATTGATCTTCACGACCGGATCCTCCCGCCGGGACGCGAGGGGGCCGGCCGCGAAGGACACGACAACCCGGTGCGCGGGCAGGCACCGCAGCCTCAGGGGGTACGCCATGGCCGCAAGGCCTCTCGTCGCGCGGCAGCCGAACGAACGGCTGCAGGCGCTCATCCAGGAAGCGGGCTGCTCGAACGCCGGGCTCGCCCGCCGGGTCAACATGGTCGGCGCCGAACACGGCCTCGACCTGCGCTACGACAAGACGTCCGTCGCCCGCTGGTTGCGCGGGCAGCAGCCACGGGGCCGGGCGCCCGCGATCATCGCCGAGGCGCTCGGCCGCAAGCTGGGCCGCACGGTCACGATCGACGAGATCGGCATGGCCAACGGCAAGAACCTCGCCTCGGGCGTCGGCCTCCAGTTCTCGCCGACGGTGCTGGGGGCCATCGAGCAGGTCTGCGAGCTGTGGCGCAGCGACGTCGGGCGCCGGGACTTCCTGTCCGGGTCGTCCGTCGCCGCCTCCGCGCTGGTCGAGCCCAGCCGCGACTGGCTGATCTCCGCGCCCGACCCCCAGGTGGCGCGGACGGCCGGGCCGCGGGTCGGCCGGTCCGACGTGGCGGCGGTACGGGCGATGACGCAGGCCCTGGTGGAGCTGGACCACCAGTACGGCAGCGGGCATGTGCGCCCGGTCGTCGTGCACTACCTCAACAGCGTCGTCTCCGGGCTGCTGGCGGGCTCCTACCGCGAGGCGGTGGGGCGCGAACTGTTCGCCACGGTGGCCCGGTTGACCGAGCTCGCCGGGTACATGGCCGTGGACACCGGGCAGCCCGGGCTCGCCCAGCGGTACTACATCCAGGCGCTGCGCCTGGCCCAGGCGGCGGGCGACCGCGGGTACGGCGGGTACGTGCTCGCCGCGTCCATGAGCCACCTCGCCGCGCAACTGGGGAACCCGCGCGAGATCGCGCAGTTGGCACGCGCGGCGCAGGAGGGCGCGCGGGGGCGGGTGACCCCGCGCGCGGAGTCGATGTTCCACGCGGCCGAGGCGCGCGGGCACGCGCTGATGGGCGACGCGCGGGCGGCCCAGGCGGCGGCCGGGCGCGCGGTGAGCGCGCTGGAGGCGGCCGTCGCCGACTCCGGTGACGACCCGGCGTGGATCGCCCACTTCGACGAGGCCTACCTCGCCGACGAGCTGGCGCACTGTCACCGGGACCTGGGGCAGGCCGAGGCGGCGGCCCGCAGCGCCCGGGAGGCCCTGGCCGGGCACCCCGAGTCGCGGGCGCGCAGGCGGGCGATCGGCTACGTCCTGCTGGCCACCGCGCAGGTGCAGCAGCGCGAGATCGAGCAGGCCTGCGACACCGGCCTGAAAGCGGTGGAACTGCTGGAGACGCTGCGTTCCAACCGCGGCGCCGAGTACCTGGAGGACTTCCAGCAGCGCCTGGAGCCCTACCGGGAGGAGCCGGTGGTACGGGAGTTCGGGGCCCGGCTCGAACTGCAGGTGGCCGCGTGACCGCACCGGCGCCCGGGCGGTGAACGCCCGAGGTGCCCGTGGGTGAATCCGTGGGGAACGCGCGCGGGACGTGAGGGGGGCGGCACGAACAGCGCCCGCGGGGCGGCCCCTTCACGGAGTCCGCGGGGAACGGGATCACGCCCCGCTGCTTGGCACGGGGCTCTGGGGACCCGGTAGCGTGAGCCGACGATTCGAAGGTCCCCCATTCGTAGGAGTCCCGGTGACGCAGAGTGGACAGGGCGAGCAGCCCTCGGCGGGCCCCGTGCGCGAGGGCGTCGTGCTGCCCTCCGACGGCGGCGGCCCCCTGCCGCCGGGACGGACGGGCCCGGCCGGCGGACCGGCCTGGGACCGCTCGTGGGGCCCGGAGCAGCAGCAGGGCCAGGTCGCCCCCGCCGCCCCGGGCCAGGGCTGGCAGGCACCGCCCGCCCAACCCTGGGACCACCCGGGCCCGTTGCCCGCGGGGAGCACACAGCCCCCGGCGTACGGCACCCAGGCGCCGCCCCCCGCGCCCGGCCCGGCGTACGGTGCCGCGGGTCCGTCGTACGGAGCTCCCGGCCCGTCGTACGGTGCCGCGGGTCAGGCGCCGGGCGCCCCCGGTCCGTCGTACGGGGCCCCCGATCCGGCGTACGGGACCCCCGGCCCGGCGTACGGTGCCGCGGGTCCGTCGTACGGGGCCCCCGGGCAGGCGTACGGTGCCGCGGGTCAGGCGCAGGGCGCCCCCGGTCCGTCGTACGGGGCCCCCGGCCCGGCGTACGGAGCTCCCGGCCCGGCGTACGGGGCCACCGGGCAGGCGCAGGGCGCCGTCGGGCAGCCGTACGGTCCCCCCGCTCCCGGGTACGGCGGGAGCGGCGCGAACGGCGAGGTGTACGGCGGGCCGGCGTCCGCGCCCCCGCCGCCCGTCGACGAGGGCGCCACCCAGTACCTGCCGCCGGTCCGCAGCGCCGACGCGGCCCCGCAGTACCCGTGGCCCGCCGCGCCGCCCGCGGACGACGGGGCGACCCAGTACATACCGCCGGTCCCCTCGGGGGCGCTGCCGCCCGAGAGACCGGCCGGCCCGCCGTCCGAGGAGACCCGGTTCCTGGGCCCGGTGCCGCACGGCTCCCAGCCGGGTGCCGCGGCCGGTCCCGTGCCGCCCGCCTCCGGGCCGGACGCCGAGGCCACGCAGTACATCGCGCCCGTGCCCGCCGGCACGCCGTACGGTGCCGCGCCCGGCGGGGGCGCGGACCGGCAGCCGCCCGCCGAGTTCGACAACCTCTTCCGCGACGCCTCGGGCGGTGACGGCTCGGCCGGTTCCACCCAGCAGCTGCCGCTCGTCGAGGAGCCGCCGCCCCCGTACGCCGCGGCCCCGGCCGCCTACGCCCCGCAGGGCCCCGGCGGGTACGCCCCGCGGGGCCCGGGCGGCCACGGCGGCGGGCGCGGCGGCCGGGCCGGTTCGCGGGTGCCGCTGCTCGCGGCCGTCGGGGTGGGCCTCGCCGTCGTCGGCGTCGGGGCCGGGGCGCTGCTCGCCGGCGGGGGCGGCGGTGACGGCGACGGGGACGACGGCAAGCAGCCCGTCTCCGCGACGGCCCCGGTGACCGCCGCGTCGTCCGCGCCGCCGGCCGTCGATCCGGCCCGGGAGCAGGCCGTGGAACTGGACAAGCTGCTCGCCGACAGCGGCAGCAGCCGGGCCGCCGTCATCGAGGCGGTGGCCGACGTGCGGTCCTGCGACAACCTCGCCCAGGCCGCCACGAGCCTGCGGGACGCGGCCGCGCAGCGCACCGGCCTCGTCACCCGGCTGCGGGAACTGTCCGTGGACCGGCTGCCGAACCACGCCACACTGACCGAGGAACTGACCAAGGCGTGGCAGGCGTCGGCCTCGGCCGACAGCCACTACGCGGCCTGGGCCGACCAGGTCGCGGGCAAGAACGGCTGCAAGAAGGGCCAGGCCCGCACCACCGGCCACGCCCAGGCCGGCAACCGGGCGAGCGGGACCGCGAACACCCACAAGAAGGAAGCCGCCCGCCTGTGGAACGAGATCGCGCGGGAGATGGGCCTGACCCAGCGCCAGGGGTCCCAGCTCTGAGTCCGGGGGGCTGGAGTCCCAGGGGCCGGGCCCCGGGCTCCGACCGGGGCCCGGCCGGGCGGCCGGCTCAGGCCACCTCGGCCTCCCGCAGCGTCCTCGTCGTGTCGACGGCACCCTCCCTGGCCGACACCAGGCGCCCGTTTCGGACGACCTGGACGGTGACGTCGGTGTTGACCAGGCGCGGGAAGCCCACCGAGGCCAGTTTGTCCTGGAACCGCCACCGCAGCTCCGGTGTGAGCCCGCCCGTGCCGACCTTCAGCCCGTCGTCGAGGGCCCGCGTGAGGGCGTCGGCGGTCACCTCGCGGTCGCCGAGCGCCTCGACGACCTCCTTGAACACGGTGTACGCGATCCAGGTGGTCTGCACCCCGGCGTCCGCGGCGTCGATGCTGTTGTCGCCGAACGCCTCCTGGTCGATCACCTGCTTCATCCCGTTCCAGCGCGGATCGCTCGCGGCCGGGTACCAGCCGGTGACGTAGGACCCCTCGTACGGGCCGGACGGGCCGCCGGTCGCGGTGATCGTCGTCTGGTCGACGCTGCCGAGCACCGTGCCGATGCGGACCTCGGGGTAGTCCTCGCGCTCGCGCCGGAAGGAGTCCATGAAGGTGCTGGTGCGGTCCCCGAGGACGGGCACCACGCAGCCCTCCTCCAGCGGATCGGCGGTCGCCTCCCGCAGCGCCCGCTGCGCCTGGTCGCCGTACCCGGTGGCGTCCTCCGGCGCCCGCTGGTCGTCGGCCGGGGCGTGCCCGCCCGCCGCCAGGCCGGAGTCGAGCAGCGCGGACAGGTGGTCGCCCGCGATGGTGTCGGGGCGCACCAGGGTGACGGGGCCGCAGCGGGGGGCGAGCGCGCTGCCGAGACCGGCCAGCAGGGCGGGCTGGCCGCCGTTGACCGGGTAGGACAAGGGGCTGGTGAACTCGGTGTTGGTGATGCCGTAGCCGCCGATGTAGGGGATGCCGGCGCCTTCGAGCACGGGGAAGAAGGAGTCGGCGTGCTGGCTGTAGGAGCCGACGACCGCGACGGCGTTCTCCTTGACCGCGCGCCGGGCGCATCTGGCGGCGGCGATGCTGTCGTTGTGTTCGTTGCAGGTCAGGACGTTGAGCGGATGGCCGTTGATGCCGCCCCGGGCGTTGATCCAGCGGGCGTAGGCGCGGGCGAAGGCCGGCATGCCGGGTTTGTTGGTGGCGCCCGTGTCCTGCGGGGCCCAGGTCATGACGGTGATCGGGTCGCCCCCGGAGCCCCCCGTGGCACCGGGGACGATCCCGCAGCCGGCGACGAGCGACGTGCAGGCCGTCAGGATGCCCGCGGTCAGGACGCCGGTTCTGGCGGACCGGGTGAGGAGGCGGAAAAGGAGGATGCTGTGCTTGCGTCGCCTACCGGTCATGGACCCGCACGATTCCCTCACACGGCTAACCTGGAAGCGACCTCCGGTCAATGCGTGGTGACGCGGAGGTGAATTGCGGGGGCCGGTGGGGAACGCGCGGAGGGGAACGTACGATCGATGACCGTGCAAGGTACGGAGAACACTTCCCGTCGCGGCCGCCGCTCCTCCACCATGGGCGGCATGCCACTGAACGACATGCCGTGGTGGCGCTGGCGCAGCCATGTGCGCTCCGCGCTGCACATGCTCTCCGACCCGGACTTCCAGCGGGACGTCTGGCTGGCCGGGGTGGACGGCTACGGCGACGTCACCGACGCGGTGTACCGCCTGGTGGAGGACACCTGGCTGGACCACTGGTCCGCGGAGAAGTACGTCGGCACGATCTTCCGCGACTCGCAGGAGGCGGCGCTCGTCGACACCGCCGTGCTGCGCGTGCTGCGGATCATGCACGAGGTCGGGCCGGACGCCCCGGTCCAGACCTACCTCGCCCACCCGTCCTGGCCGGACGCGGTGCGCGCGGCACGCGACGCGCACATGCGGCTGTCCACCGCCGACGGCGACGACCCGGACGCGGCGCCGCGCAGCCTGGAGGTGCTGCGGATCCTGACCCGGTCCGCCTAGCGGGACGGCCGCCGGCGCGGGCGCCGGGTATGGGACCCTGTCCTGCATGAACGAGCAGTCCACCCGAGCCGCGGCCCCGGCCGCCCAGTACGTCCTCACCCTCTCCTGCCCGGACAAGCAAGGCATCGTGCACGCCGTGTCGAGCTACCTGTTCATGACCGGCTGCAACATCGAGGACAGCCAGCAGTTCGGCGACCACGACACGGGTCTGTTCTTCATGCGCGTCCACTTCTCGGCTGAGGCCCCGGTGACGGTGGACAAGCTGCGCGCCAGCTTCGCGGCGATCGGCGACTCCTTCCACATGGACTGGCAGATCCACCGGGCCGACGAGAAGATGCGCGTCCTGCTGATGGTCAGCAAGTTCGGCCACTGCCTGAACGACCTGCTCTTCCGGGCCCGTATCGGGGCGTTGCCGGTGGAGATCGCCGGTGTGGTGTCCAACCACACCGACTTCGCCGAGCTGGTGGCCTCCTATGACGTCCCCTTCCACCACATCCCCGTGACGAAGGACACCAAGGCCCAGGCCGAGGCGCGGCTGCTGGAGATCGTGCGCGCGGAGGGCGTCGAGCTCGTCGTGCTCGCCCGCTACATGCAGGTCCTCTCCGACGACCTGTGCAAGCAGCTGGCCGGGCGGATCATCAACATCCACCACTCCTTCCTGCCGAGCTTCAAGGGCGCCAAGCCCTACCACCAGGCGCACGCGCGGGGCGTGAAGCTGATCGGCGCCACCGCCCACTACGTGACGGCCGACCTCGACGAGGGGCCGATCATCGAGCAGGAGGTGGAGCGGGTGGGCCACGACGTCACCCCCGAGGGGCTCGTCGCCATCGGACGGGACGTGGAGTGCCAGGCGCTGGCCCGGGCCGTGAAGTGGCACGCCGAGCGGAGGATCCTCCTCAACGGGCGCCGGACGGTGGTGTTCGCCTGAGGGCTGCCGTCCGGACCGGACGGCGCGGAGGCGGCGCCGCCGTCCGGCGCCCGTCGGGCGGGCCCGGCGCGTGCGGCCGCAGGCGCGGGAGCGGGCCGGCGCGGCCGGCGCGGACGACACGGACGGCGCGGACGGCACGGACGGCGCGGAGCGCCGGCGGGTGACGGCGACGTGGCGGACGCGCGTGCCGGCCCCCGCCTCCGCGGCATGATCCGGACGACCGCCCCGCGGCGTCCGGCAGGCGCCCGCCGCCACCTCGAACGCAGTCGGCGCGCCCGACGGGACGCGCCCCTTTGTGGCGATGCGCGCCCCGGGGCGGCCCGCGGGCGGTGATGCGCGTATCCCGCGGGCTCCTCGGGTTCCCCGCGCGTCTCCACCCTTTGATCAGGTTTGATCAAAGGGGATTGAAAGTGACTTAATTAAGGCTTTTCTGATCGGAGTTTGTTTCCGGCGCGGTGTTTGCGGGAACGGCCGGTGGGCAGGTGCGCGCCCAAGAAGCGTAGGCGCTGCTTCCGTTTTGGCCCGGCGGGCCCGAACCGGACGTCCCGGCGAGCGAAAGGCGTGGTGGTGACGTTCAATGTAAACGCGGCCGATCAGGGCGAATGGGCCGTGCTCCAAGTGTCGGGCGAGCTGGACCTGGTGACGTCGCCGGTGCTGCGTCAGCGGGTGCACGACGCGGTGGCCCAGGGCCGCCACAGCCTCGTCCTCGACCTCTCCGAGGTCCTGTTCTGCGACTCCAGCGGCGTCGGCGTCCTCGTCGCCGCCCGGCGCCTCATCCGTTCCTGCCAGGGCCGGTTGCGCCTGATCCTGCCGGCCCGGGGCGCGACCGACGGGTCCCACGTCAACCGCGTCCTCGGCGCGCTGGGCGTGCGCCGGCTGTTCGACGTCCACCCCGACCTCGCCTCCGCGACCGGCGACGAGCCGCGCACGCCGGCCGCCTGACACCGTGGCGGGCGGCGTCCGCCCGCCACGGCACCGGACCCCCGCCCTCCGCCGCACCCCTGTCCCGGAGTTCCCCCGGTTCCGGTACAACCCCCACCTTCCGGCGCCTGGACGGCCCCCGTCGACGTACGCTCCGAGCAAGACGCACCCCTCCGACGTAAGGCGGCCCGAAGAGAGATGGACAGCAGCGAGTACGAGCGCAGGATCGCCGCCCGGTTCGCCACCTTCGACCAGGACGGCAACGGGTACATCGACCGTGAGGACTTCAACGACGCGGCCAAGGCGCTGCTCCAGGAGTTCGGCACGGCGGCCCGGTCCGACAAGGGGCAGGCGCTGTACGGCGGCGCCGAGGCGTTCTGGCAGGGCATGGCGGGCATGGCGGACCGGGACGGCGACCAGCGCATCACGCGCGGTGAGTTCGTGGGCGACGCGGTCAAGCGCCTGCGTGACAGCCCCGACCGGTTCGCCGAGATCGCCCGCCCCTTCCTGCACGCGGCCCTGGACGTCGCCGACACCGACGGCGACGGCGCGATCACGGTCGAGGACGCCGTGCGCGCGCTGGTGGCGCTGGGTGTGCCCCGCGAGGCGGCCCGGTCGGCCGCCGCCGCGCTCGACGCCGACGGCGACGGGATGGTGGGGGAGCCGGACGTCGTGCCGGCCTTCGCACGCTACTTCACCGTGCCCGAGTAAGCCCCCCTGCACGACCTCGGGCGTCACGCAGCGTAGATGCCGGATCGTGTCCTGCGCGCGGCCGGTCACGTTCCGGAGTCGGCACCGGCCTCCGGTACCTTGGGTGGGATGCGAGTGGCCCCGAGCGCGAACCGTGCCGGAGCCGCCCCCGGGGCGGCTCCGGACCAGGCGGTGCGTGCCGCTGTTCGCAAGGCGGGACGGCCGTGCGGCGTCGTCTGTTCGACTCCTCGCGACGAGCGTCGCACAGTATGCCTCACACCTACTCCTTCGCGCTGGAATATGCCCGAAGCGCTTGTTGGGGTGACTGTACGTCAACCATGCTGTCCCACAGGGGGATCACGTTCCGTGACCCCTGTCGTCCCGGCCGTTGTCCTGGCCATGCAGAAGATGGCTACGATCGTGGCCCTCATGAGGCGCGAGCCTAAGTGTCCGCCGGTTCGGATGGTGTGAGCGGTGCAGGTGCTTCGAGTGCAGCTGGAGATCCGACCCGACCCCGCGGAGGTGGGGCGGGCCCGGAAGTGGGCCCGTTCGCGGCTCGCCGGGTGCGGGATACGGGATGACGAACCGCTCGCCGAGACGCTGGTCCTGCTCGTCTCCGAACTCGTCACCAACGCCGTGGTGCACACCGGCTGCCCCGCCGTCCTGCGGCTGTGCCTGCCGGGCTCGGTCACGGACGGGGCGACGGTCCGCCTGGAGGTGGCCGACTCCAGCGACCGGGCCCCCGTGCCGCGGTGCGTGGACGACGACGAGACCGGCGGACGCGGTCTCGCGCTGGTCGACGGCCTCGCCGACCGCTGGGGCTGGAGCCGCGAGGGGGACGGCAAGCGCATCTGGTGCGAACTCGACCGCTGCGGCCGTGAGGCGGAGGCCGCGGCGGCCTTCCGGGACGGCGCGGCGTACGGCGTGGAGGCCGGCGGCGTCCCGGCGCCGACCGGGCTGGCCTTCGAGGCGGTGTAGCGGCACGGGCGGGCGGAGCCCCGCCCTGCCGCGGCGGGGTGCGGCGATGCGCCGGGTCCCTGCTCCCGTGCGCGGCCTTGTGAACCCGGTGCGCAGGAGGAACGGCACCGCCGCCGTTGACGGCTCGTCACCGTTTCCTCACGCTTGTGTTCAGCGATTCGCCGTGAGGGGACGGCGAGGGTGCGGTGACGGAGGCCCTCGGCGAGTGCGGGTCGTGATTCGGCGTGGTTCCCCCCGGACTCCGGGGGCACCGGGGAGGGAACGCCGGGGTCGGATGGCGGCGCGATGTCCTGCTCGGGGCGGGCGGCACCGCGTCGCCGGTCGGCCGGCCGGGCGGGGACGCGGCGGGGCGGGCGGCCTTCGGCCGCGGATCCTTCCGCGTCAACGCCCGTGCGGCGCCCGGGACGAGGCCGCCGCCGGGTGGTCGCCCCGCACCCGGAAGGTCCGCCGGTACGCGGTCGGTGTGACCCCCAGCGCCGCCTGCAGGTGCTGCCGCATCGACTGCGCCGTGCCGAAACCGGCTTCCCCGGCCACCTGGTCGACGGACAGGTCGGTGGACTCCAGCAGGTACCGGGCCCGCTCGACGCGCTGCTGGATGAGCCACTGCCCCGGGCTGACACCGACCTCCTCGCGGAACCGGCGGGTGAAGGTGCGTACCGACATGGACTCCTGGGCGGCCATGTCCCGCAGCCGGATCGGCTCGTGGAGCCGGCCGAGCGCCCAGGCGCGGGCGCCGGTCGTCGACGCCTGCCGCGGTTCGGGCACCGGCCGCTCGATGTACTGCGCCTGCCCGCCGTCCCGGTAGGGCGGCACCACCGTGCGGCGGGCCACGTCGTTGGCGACGGCGGTGCCGTGGTCCCGGCGCACGATGTGCACACACAGGTCGATCCCGGCCGCGACCCCCGCCGAGGTCAGCACGTCGCCGTCGTCGACGTACAGCACGTCCGCGTCGACCCGGACCTTCGGGAAGAGTCGCTGGAAGTGCTCGGCGGAGGCCCAGTGCGTGGTCGCCGGGCGGCCGTCGAGGTGGCCGGCGGCGGCGAGGACGTACCCGCCGGTGCAGATCGCGACGAGCCGGGTGCCGGGCCGGACGCGAGCCAGCGCGGCGGCCAGCTCCTCGGTCAGCACGCCCTCCTCGTGGACCGGGCCGAGCTCGTAGGAGGCCGGGACGACGACGGTGTCGGCGGTGGCCAGGGCCTCGGGGCCGTTCTCGACCATGATGGCGAAGTCGGCGTCGGTCCGGACCGGGCCGGGCGGCCGGACCGAGCAGGTGACGACCTCGTACAGCCTGCGCCCGCGGTCGTCCCGGGCGAGCCCGAAGATGCGCTGCGGAATGCCCAGTTCGAAGGGGAGCAGCCCGTCGAGGGCGAGGACGACGACGCGGTGCGGGCGGGTCCGGGACGCCCGCTCCCCGAGGGCGGTTCGATTCGTCATGGCCTGATCCTAGCCAATGCTGTCCTTCGGGCCACTCGATGCGGCGGAGCGACGCCCGGAAGCTCTATGACGTGACCCAGACAACCGAATCCGCAGCCGTGGTCCCGGCGTCCGGAACCGCTCGCCCGGCCCGTCGGCGCCGCGTCCACCGAGCCTGGTTCGTCGCCGCCGTCACCTTCGTGACGATCGTCGGTGCCGCCGCCTTCCGTTCCCTGCCGGGCCTGCTCATCGACCCGCTCCACGAGGAGTTCGGCTGGTCCCGCGGCACGATCGGCGCCGCCGTCTCCGTCAACCTCGCGCTGTACGGGCTGACCGCCCCCTTCGCGGCGGCCCTGATGGACCGCTTCGGCGTCCGCCGGGTGGTCGCCGTCGCGCTGACCGTGATCGCGGCCGGCGCGGGCGCGACGGTGTGGATGACCGCCGCCTGGCAGCTGATGCTGTGCTGGGGCCTGCTGGTCGGGCTCGGGTCCGGCTCGATGGCGCTGGCCTTCGCCGCGACGGTGACGAACCGCTGGTTCACCGAGCGGCGCGGCCTGGTCAGCGGCATCCTCACCGCCGCCTCCGCCTCCGGTCAGCTCGTCTTCCTGCCCCTGCTGTCCTGGATCGTCGAGACGCACCACTGGCGCCCGGCCGCCGTCACCGTCGCGCTCGCCGCGCTCGCGGTCGTCCCCTTCGTCTGGCTGCTGCTGCGCGACCACCCGGCGGACGTGGGGCAGAAGCCGTACGGCGCCCAGGAGTTCGTCCCCAAGCCCGCCCCCGTCCCCGGTGCCGCGCGCCGGACGCTCACCGCCCTGTCCTCGGCGGCTCGCACCGGTCCCTTCTGGCTGCTGGCCGGCTCCTTCGCGATCTGCGGCGCCTCGACCAACGGCCTCGTCCAGACCCACTTCGTGCCCGCCGCCCACGACCACCACATGCCGGTCACGGACGCCGCCGCGCTGCTGGCCGTCATCGGCGTCTTCGACGTGGTCGGCACCATCGCCTCCGGCTGGTTCACCGACCGCTTCGAGTCGCGCCGCCTGCTCGCGGTCTACTACGCCCTGCGCGGCGTCTCCCTGGTCTTCCTCCCCCTCCTGCTGGCGCCCACGGTCCACCCGCCGATGGTCCTCTTCATCGTCTTCTACGGCCTCGACTGGGTCGCCACCGTGCCGCCCACCCTGGCGCTCTGCCGCGAGCAGTACGGTGACGACAGCGCGATCGTCTTCGGCTGGGTCCTGGCCTCCCACCAGATCGGCGCCGCCCTGGTCGCCTTCCTCGGCGGCGTCGCCCGCGACACGTTCGGCTCCTACGACGTGGTCTGGTACGCCTCCGGCGCGCTGTGCGCGGCGGCGGCGCTGATGGCGCTGGTGATCCGGCGGCCGGCCGGGCCCGTACCGGCGGTCGCGGCCTGAGACCCGCCGCGCGCGCTCCCCTCCCACGGGGTGGGAGACGTGCGCCGCCGCCCGCCGCCCGCCGCACGCGCGCTCGCGGCGGGACCGCCGGCCGCCGCGGGACCGGCGACCGCCCCGGTCCCGTCACGACGGTCCTCCGCTCGACCGCCTTGCCCCCGCGCTTCACGTCGATGCCCCCCGGGTCCGTGGTCCGTTCCGGCACGGGCTCGTCCGACCGGACGCCGATGCGTCGCTGACGAAATTGCCAACAATTCGCGGGGAGGGGAGGGGAGCAAAGGCGGTTCGGATGAAAGACGGAGGGGACTCACAGCCTTGACGCCAGGCGCGACCCGGATTGAATGAGCCGATGGCCCGTACACGTGAACCCTCCCCGTCCCCCGCCGTCCCCGAGCCGCACGGCCACGGCCTGCGCCTGCGGGCCTGGGACCCCGAGTCCGACGCCGACGCCGAGGCATGGCTGCGGGGCGTGCGGGATCCCGACTTCCTGCGTTGGAACACGCTGTTCAGGCAGGTCACGGACATCGACGGCGCGCGCGAGTCGCTGCGCGCGCGGGCCCTGGACGCGGCGGACGGCCGGTCGGTGTCGTTCCGGATCACGGACGCGGACAGCGGCACGACGCTCGGCCACATCGGCGTCAACCGGATAGACCTCGCCCTGAGGCAGGCGTGCGTCGGCTACTGGGTGCTCCCCGAGGCCCGCGGCCGGGGCGTCGCCACCCGGTCACTGCTGCTCGCGGCCCGCTGGGCGTTCGGCGCGCTGGGGACGCACCGCCTGGAGCTGGACCACGCCCTCGGCCACGAGGCGTCCTGCCGGATCGCCGAGCGCTGCGGGTTCCGCTACGAGGGGACGATGCGCGGCGTGCTCCTCCAGCCGGGACGCCACGACGCCTTCCGCGACGCCCACCTGCACGCCCGCCTGGCCACGGACCCCGAACCGGAGGTGCCGTAGCGCCCGCCGTGCCGGCCGGTCACGGCCAGAGCAGCCGCCGGGACCACCCCCGGCCGGCACGCCGGTAGGCGAGGCGTACGTGGCGGCGCCGGGGCTCGCCCTGGAAGAACTCCGCCTCGTCGGGGCGGAGCCGGTACAGCGTCCAGGACGGAACCGGCGTGTCCGGCGCGCGCACGGCCCGCTCCCAGGCCGCCTCCGACGCCCGCGCCAGTTCCTCCAGCGATCCCAGCTCCCGGCTCTGCCGGCCGGTGAGGGCGGCGGCCAGGGCACCGGCCGAGCGGGCGTGCAGGTCGGCCTGCGCCTCCTCGGGCGGCGCGACGGCGACCGGGCCGCGCAGGCGCACCTGGCGGCCGAGCGCCGGCCAGTGGAAGGCGAGGGCGGCGTACGGGCGGGCGGCGAGGTGGCGGCCCTTGCGGCTGCCGGCGTGCGTGGCGAAGGACCAGCCGTCCTCGTCCGCGCCGTGCAGCATCACGATCCGCACGTCCGGCAGGCCGTCCTCGTCCGCCGTCGCCAGCGACACGGTGTGCGGCTCGCGCTGCCCGGCCGCCACCGCCTCGGCGAACCACCGCGTGAACAGGGGCAGGGGAGCGTCGGGGGCGGTGTCCGGGTCGAACGGCGGCAGCTCGGTGACCTCGGGGTCCCACACCCGCAGCGACCTCAGCAGTTCGTGCAGATCCGTTCCCATGCCCCGATTGTCGCGGCCCCGGCGGCGGCGCTCACACCGAGCCCAGGTCGGACGAGACCCACCGCTCGGGCCGCATGTGGACGACGACCTGCTCGCCGTGGTTCTTCCAGGCGAAGTCGACGTACCCGTCGACCTTCTCGGCCGGCAGGTAGCGGGCCGCCATCTCCCGGAGCCGCTCGACGGTGGCCGGGACGGTCCGGACGACGGGGCCCTCGACCGACACGTACCGGATGGTGGGCTCCAGCCGGTCGACCATCAGGGAGAACCGGCCCGCCCTGCCGATCAGCTCGTTCTTGCGGGAGTCGAGCCCGGTCATGATCCATACCTCGCCCCCGGGCTCGTACTGGTACCAGATCGGCACGGTCAGCGGGGCGCGGCCCGCTCCCGCGTCGACCGCGAGCGCGGCGACGTGCGGCTCGGCCAGGAACTGTTCACGCTCTTCGCGGGTCAGGGCCATCGCGGTCTCCTCCGGCGGATCGGTGTCTTGCCGATGTCACGGGAACACCGGGAGGGCCGCGCGGTGTTCCCTCCGCTCCCGCCTTTCCGTCCCGTCCTCCGGGACGCCGCCGGAACCCACCGCCACAACGCGACAGGCGGCGGTCCACCGGGGTGGACCGCCGCCTGCCAGACAGGACTCGGGGTGCGGGGAAGGGCCCGGCCGGACCCGGGACGCCCGCGCTACTTCGCCGGCTTCTTCCCGGTCACCCCCAGATGGACCAACAGCGCCAGGCCGGGCTTCAGTTCGGTCTGCTTCACGCCCCAGGAGGAGACGGCCTTCTGGTGCGAGGCCACGGCGGCGAGCATCGCGACCAGCGCGCCCGCGATCGCCGCCGGGTTCACGTCCTTGTCCACCCGGCCCTTGGACTGCAGCTCGGCGACGGCGTCCGCGAGGGAGCCGTTCACCGAGCTGAGGATCTTCGTGCGGATCTTGCTGAACCGCTTGTCGCCCTCGGCGGCCCCGAGGTCGACCACGCGCAGGATCGCGTCGTTCTTGCGCCAGAAGTCCAGGAACCCGTCGACGAGCTCCTGCGCCGTCTGCCAGCCCGCCTTGCCGGCCCAGGAACGGCCCTCCACCAGGCCCGCCAATGCGGCGCCCCGGGAGGCCATTTGCTCGGCGATCTCCAGGACGGCGCCCTCGACGTCCGGAAAGTACTGGTAGAAGGTGGCCGGCGAGGTGCCCGCCTTGCGCGCGACGTCGATGACCTTGACGTCCCGGTAGGGGGAGGAGCCGAGCATCTCGCCGAGGCAGTCGAGCAGCTTCTGCCGGGTCGCCTGCCCTCGCCGGCCGGCCACGCGGCCGTCGACGGTACGCACTTGTCCTGTCATGCCGTCAGCTTACCGAGGGGGCATCGGGGCGCTATTCGGCCGACTGCAAATGGGGTGTGCGGGCGCGGAGGGGCTGGTGTGCCTGGTCTGCGCGGTGCGCGGCATCCGGTTACTTTGACGACATGGCCGAAAACAGGGCATCCGGCGACAGTGCCTCACCAGCCGCGGGGGGCGGCTTCCCGGAGGGCGCTCCGTGCTGGGTGGACGCGCAGCTCCCCGACGTCGAGGCGGGCAGGCGGTTCTACGGCGAGCTCTTCGGATGGACCTTCGAGGACCGCGCGGAGGCGGACGGCCGCACCCGGGTGCCCGGCTCCTCGGTGTGGGCCCTGCTGGACGGCGAGCCCGTCGCCGGCCTCGCGCGCAAGCCGGACGGCCGGCTCCCCACCGTGTGGACGGTGTACTTCGCGACCCCCGACGCCGAGGCGCTGGCCGCGCGGATCGCCCGGGCCGGCGGACAGGTCGTGAGCGCCCCCCGGCCGGTCGGCGAGCTGGGCACGGCCGCCCTGGCCACCGACGCGCAGGGCGCCGTCTTCGCCCTGTGGCAGCCCGCCGCCCACCCCGGCTTCGGGCGGCGGCACGAGCCGGGCGCCTTCGCCTGGGCCGAGCTGTACACGACCGACACGGAGGCCGCCAACGCCTTCTACGGCGGCCTCTTCCACGATGCCCTCTTCGGCCCGGCCGCCGACCCCGACTTCGGCCGCGCCCCCCTCTCCGCCGTCTTCCCCGCCGAGATGCCGCCCCACTTCCTCACCCACTTCGGGGTCGAGGACTGCGAGGCCGCCCTCGCCGCGGTCGTCCGGCTCGGCGGCCGGGTGCAGGCGCCGCCGTTCGGCACGTCGTACGGGCGGGCGGCCGTGGTCGCCGACGACCAGGGGGCGTCGTTCGCGCTGCTGCAGCGCTGAGGGCCCGGGTCCGGTTCCGGGCCGCCTCCGCGGCACGCGGCTCCACGCGCCGTATGCCCCATATGGTGCTGGACACCCCCTTCCTCCCCTGGTTCGCCACCAGCGGTCCGGACAGGAAGAATCAGGGTGCGTGCCGCCACGGCGGTGCGGTGGTGAGACGCTGCACTTCGGCCGCGTTACATATGTGGGTGCGCGGCTCGTACGGGGAGGTGGCAGGCAAGTGGTGGATCAGCTGACGCAGCACGATCCGCGGCGGATCGGGCCGTTCGAGGTGCTGGGACGGCTGGGGGCCGGCGGCATGGGGCTGGTCTATCTGGCGCGCTCGGCGTCCGGCCGGCGCGTGGCGATCAAGACGGTGCGGACGGAACTCGCCGAGGACCAGCTGTTCCGGGTCCGCTTCACCCGCGAGGTGGAGGCGGCCCGCGCGGTCTCCGGCTTCTACACGGCGGCCGTGGTCGACGCCGACCCGCGCGCCGCCGTGCCGTGGCTGGCCACCGCGTACGTGCCCGCCCCCTCGCTCGAGGAGATAGTGAACGAGTGCGGCCCGCTCCCGGCGCCGGCGGTGCGCTGGCTGGCGGCGGGCATCGCGGAGGCGCTCCAGTCGATCCACGGCGCCGGACTCGTCCACCGCGACCTGAAGCCGTCCAACGTCCTCGTCGTCGAGGACGGCCCCAGGGTGATCGACTTCGGCATCGCCTCCGGTGTGTCGAACACCCGTCTGACGATGACCAACGTCGCCGTCGGCACCCCCGCCTACATGTCGCCCGAGCAGGCGAAGGACTCCCGCAGCGTCACCGGCGCCAGCGACGTGTTCTCCCTGGGCTCCACCCTCGTCTTCGCCGCCACCGGGCACGCCCCCTTCCACGGCGCCAACCCGGTGGAGACGGTCTTCATGCTGCTGCGCGAGGGCCCCGACCTGGACGGGCTCCCCGAGGAACTGCGCCCGCTGATCGAATCCTGCATGCAGATGGAACCGGCGGCCCGCCCCACCCCCGCCGACCTCCAGGCCCAGCTCGCGCCGCACCTGTTCGGCTCCGGCACCGACGACAGCGGTACGGCGTCGGCGTGGCTGCCCGAACGGGCCGTCGGCCTGATCGAGGCCCGCCGCAACGGCCGCCCGGCCACCCAGACGACCCGCGGCGGCGGCGCCGGCAACGGGGGAGCGGTCCCGCGGCCCCCGGTGCCGCCCCCGCCCTCCCACGACCCGGTGGTCCCGGCGCCCGCCGTGCCCGCCCCGCCCCCGCGGCCGCCCGCGCCCGCGCCCGTGCCGCAGCCCGTCGGGTCGCCCGACACCGGGCCGGTCCGGCTGGCGGGCGCGGCGGTGCCCATCGGACCCGGCCCGCGCGTCGCCGACATGCGCGTCACCGCCGTCCGGGCGCCCGCGCCGGAGTCCGCCCTGGCCGCCTCCTGGTCCAAGCCCCGCCCCGGCGCCGACCTCGCCGTGTCCGCCGTACCCGCCGCCCCGCCCGTCCCGGCGGCGCCCCCCGCGCCCGAGCCGGCGGCGACCGGCTGGCGTCCCTGGCGCTTCCGCATGTCCAACGACCTCTGGGGCACCCCGTCCGTCGTCGGCGACCTGGTCTACGTCACCTCCTTCGAGGTGCACGCGCTGGACGTGGCGACCGGCCGCCGCCGCTTCAAGACACGGGACGTGGCCTGGTCGATGACGGTGGCGGACGGTCGCATCCACGCCTCCGACGGCCCGACCCTCTTCGCGCTCGACGCCCGCGAGGGCACCGACCTGTGGCGCCTGCCCACCGACGCCTGGGTGTACTCCCTCAAGGCCGACCGGGGCACGGTCGTCACCGGCACGCGCGGGGGCGGCGTACAGGCGTGGGAGGCCGCGACCGGCCGGAAGCTGTGGGAACTCACCGGCTGCCAGACCGACTTCGAGTCGCCGGAGGCCGGACCGGTCGTCCACGACGGCACGGTGTACGTCTGGCAGGACGCCCGCCTGCGCGCCCTGGACGCCCGCAGCGGCGAGGAGCGCTGGTCGTACCCGATCGGCGACGCCGCCTCCTGCGGCGGTGTGCCGGTCCGCCCGGCCCCGGGCCCGGACGGCTGCGTGTACGTCTCCGCCGGCACCCGCGTCGTCGCCCTGGACGTGGGGAGCGGGCGCCTCAGGTGGCACTTCGAGGCCCCGGCGGTCTTCCTCTCCCCGCCCGCCTTCGTCCCCGGCCCGGCCGTCACCGGCGGCGGGGTCTACCTGGCCGACTACCTCGGCACGGTGTACGCCCTGGACGCCGCCGACGGCCGCGACCGCTGGCGCATCGCCACCGAGTCCCGCGCCTGTGTCGAACCGGTGCTGGTCGCCGCCGGCCACGTCCACGTCGGCAGCGGCAAGGGCCTGTACACGCTGGACGCGGTCACCGGCACGCCCAAGTGGCGCTTCCAGGCGGGCGGCGACATCGTGGGCGCGCCCGCGGTGGCCGAGGGCCGCATCCACTTCGGCTCCACCGACCACCTCCTGTACACCCTGAAGGCCGACGACGGCCGCCTGCGCTGGAAGCTGGCGACGGGCGGCGAGATCACCGGCTCCCCGGTGGTGAGGGACGGCATCGTCTACGCGTGCAGCAAGGACCGCTGCGTGTACGCGCTGGACGCGGAGAAGGGGACGGGAACGGCCCGCACGTCCTGACCGGCGGGACCGTGCCGGGCCCCGGCACACACCCGTGGGGCCGGCGGCCGCCCGGGCCGGGAAGCCGGCGGTCCGCCGGGTCCGGTGTGCTGCGCGGTCATGCCGCTCCTTCCGCGGGCCGCGCCCCCGCTCACGGCAGACAGCCGCGGAAGGGCGCGCGCGGTGTTCGAGGAGGGCTCGTGGCGGCTTTATGACATGCCCGTGACAGAGTGCCGATACCGTGACCGCATGGACAGGCGCGGGCGGGCATTCAGGTTCACGGTGGTGTCGGCCCTGGCGGTCCTCGCCCTGACCGGCTTCTCCTCGGGGCGCGGGAACGGCGGCGGCCACGGGGGCGACGGCGGGGGAGGGGGCGGCTGCAGCAGCTCCGGCCAGGACCACGACGGTTCGTCGTCCTCGTCGGGCGGGGGCGGCGGCTCGTACCGGGACCACGACGATGACGACGACTACGGCAGCGACGGGACCGGCGGCACCGGCGGCGGCTCCAGCCGGTCGCACCTTCGGGACGCGGAGGCGGAACCGGTGAGCTGCGCGACGACGGCCGAGCCCTACGCCGTCGTGGAGGTCACCAACCCCAACGCGCGCGGGGGCACCTTCCGCGTGCGCGTGGACTTCACGGACGACGAGACCCACCGCGTCCTCGACCCCGCGTACCGGGACGTCACGCTGTCCGCCGCGGAGACCCGGACGGTCGAGGTCCCCTTCGACGGCTCCACGGCCGCGCTCGACCACTGCGAGGTCGTACCGGAGGCGGCCCCGGTGAACTGAACGGTGCCGGCGGCCGCGGGCCGCCGGGCAGGACGCGGCGGGGACCGGCCCCCGCGGGGCGCGCGGCGAGCCGGACGCGCGGGGGAGGCGACCGGCGAGCCGAGCACCTCGCTCGACGGCATCGGAGCCTCATGCGCCGTGGAGGCCGCTGTCGCCGTCCGATCAGTGGCGGCCCCGGGAAAGCCCGCCGGCTCTCATCGCACCGGACTCGAGCCGTCGTCGAGGCCGGCGAGTGCTTCCACCAGTGTCCCCCAGCCCGCAACGGGAAAGAGAACCCTCACCCAGGAGCCGTCGTCGAAACCGATCTCGTGGGTGCCGTGTTTCGCGCCGTCCCGTTTCCGGATCCACGCCACACGCCTCAGAGGCGCGCCCCACCCGTAGTGCGTCCCCGGCCCCACCTTGCGCCCGTCCGGAGACTTCTGGACGTGGACCACGTGCAGACCGTGGTCCCCGAGAAGGAGGACCGACACGAAATTGCCTCCTGCGCGGGGTTGCAGTGCACAAGCCAACTGCCCCGCAGCGCTCTCCCAGCTCCCGGACAGCGCCTGCTCTGCTCTTCCGCCGCGATCATCGAACGCGTCCACCACCGCGTTCACCGGATTCATGCGGTCCAGGAAACGCTCCGCCTTGGCCGCCCGATCCAGCCAGCGGTCGGTGGCCGATCCAGCCTCCGGGAACACGTCCGCTCTCAGGTCTCCCGGCGGCGCCGGCACCCCCTCGTCGATCGCCACGACGTGGGAGTCCTTCAGCTGTTCCCCTATGGGAAGGGCCGCCTCGGCCCGCAGACGTGCCTCGCGAGCGATGGCGTGATGGTCGACGGCTGGTGGGCCGAGGAGCCAGTACCTCAAGCCCGACCGGGAAAAAATCTCCCTGAACTTCACCCGAATACTTCTTTCACTGCTTCACCGGAAAATTCCGGTTCTTCATCCTGATGTCGCAGCCTTGAAGTCGTGGGCGCCTTGTGCGTTCAGACGTCTCCTCGGTCAGGGCGCCGAGGGCGTACTCACCCGGTGACGGCGGACGGTGGCCGGGCACGCCTCGGCCGCGGCGGCTCCCCCTCCGCGCCGCCGCGGCCGTTCCCCCTGTGGAGCCGGTCCCCGTCAGACCGGCTCGTCGGTGGCGTGGACGTTGTCGGTCGTGGCGTCGCCGGTGGTGCTCGCGGCGGTGGGCTTGAGCGGCTCGCTGGTGGCGTGCACGTTCTTGACCGTGAAGGGCTCGTCGGTGGCGTGCACGTTGCCGGTGGTGGTGTCGGTGGTGGCGTCGCCGGCCGGCTCGCCCGTCGCGTGGACGTTCTCGGTGCTGTTCTCGCTCATCTGGTCCCACTCCCCTGTGTGTCGGTGCGTCGGAGGGACGGGGACCGCCCGGCAGCACCCCCGCGGCTGCCGGGCCGGACCCCCGTCGGGCCGGTTCACCATAGAGGCCCGGCCGTCGGCCGATTCGTCCGCCCCCCATTGCCCCCCCAGGGCCCCCCGAGGCGACGACTCGACACGATTGAGGATGCCGGACGGCGATAAACGAACGATGAACGCCGTCTCCCAGGCGGAGGGTGACGCCGGATCAGGGGACGACCGTCGGTGCCAGCAGCTCCCTGACCTCGTCGGTCTCCGGCGCGCCCAGGGATTCGAAGATATCCAGGGCCTCGCGCCAGCAGACGTGGGCCCGGTCGCGCTGGCCGATGCCGTTGAGGGCGCGCCCGAGGACGGTGAGGACGTTGCCGTGGCGCCAGTCCCCGCCGATGCCGCGCAGCAGCGCGAGCGCCGCCTCGGCGTTGGCCGCGGCCCCCGCCGGGCGCCCGGCGGCCAGCTCCAGCTCGGCGAGCCGGAACAGCGTCATGCCCTCCCACAGGCGCTGGCGGCTGCTCCGGAACACGCTCAGGGCCCGCTCCAGGCACTCCGTCGCCTCGGTCAGACGTCCGCTCTGCGTGAGCGCCAGGCCCAGCGCGTACCGCCCGTTGGCCCCTTTCAGGGCGTGGTTCATGTCGTCGTACATCGCCGCGCCCTGCCGGGCCAGGGCGACCGCGCTCTCGGTGCGGCCGGTGGCCAGGTGGATGCGCGACAGGTTGCACAGCGCGCTGGCCTCGCCGGGGCGGTCGCCCAGGGCGCGGAAGTTCTCGATGGCGCGGTTGAAGTGCGCCTCGCCCTCCTCGTGCCGGCTCTGGTAGAGCGCGACCACGCCGCTGATGTTGGCGGCCCAGCACCCGGTGAGCGGGTCGGCGGCGGTGCGGGCCAGCTCGGCGGCGCGCTCGGCCTCCCGCAGGGCCACGTCGAAGCTGCTGCCGGAGATGTGGTGGACGAAGGCCAGCGCCGTCAGGGCGCGTGCCTCCGCGCGCGGGTCCCCCGCCTCGCGCGCGGCGTCCCGCAGCAGCGTGGCGACGGCCTCGTACTCCTTGGAGTTGGCGCCCGACTCGGCCAGGTCGACGGCGGCCCACAGCACGTCGACGGCGCGCCGCAGGGTCGCGGGCCGGGCGGCCGCCTGCCGTGCGCAGGCCAGCAGCGAGACCGCCTCCGCGTACAGCCAGTCCCGGGCCGCGTGCGGGTCCGCGAACGCCAGCCCCGGGTGGTCGGTGCGCTCCAGGTGGTCCACCAGCCGGTCCCCGGGGCGTTCGATCAGGTAGACCCCGGCGACCGTGGAGAGGTGGAAGTCCACCAGCCGCGACAGCGCCGCCTCGCGCTCGCTCGGCGGCTGCTCGTCCCGTTCGGCGCACGCACGCGCGTAGAGCCGTACGAGGTCGTGGTAGCGGTAGCGGCCGGGCGCCGCCGATTCGAGCAGGGACATGTCGACCAGGGACTCCAGCAGGTCCTCGGTCTCCTCCTCCGGGAGGTCCAGGACGGCCGCCGCCGCGGCCAGGGAGATGTCGGGGCCGTCGGCCAGGCCCAGCAGCCGGAAGGCGCGTGCCTGGGCCGGTTCGAGCTGGCCGTAGCCGAGTTCGAAGGTGGCCTTGACGGCGAGGTCGCCGGCCTGGAGTTCGTCCAGGCGGCGGCGTTCGTCGGCGAGTTTCGCGGCGAGGACGGAGACCGTCCAGGTGCGGCGGGCCGCCAGGCGGGAGGCGGCGATGCGGATGGCCAGCGGCAGGAAGCCGCACGCCGCGACCACGTCCAGCGCGGCCTGGCGCTCGCTCGCCACCCGCTCCTCGCCCACGATCCTGGTGAAGAGGGCCAGCGCCTCGTCGGGGGACATCACGTCCAGGTCGACCAGGTGGGCCCCGGCCAGGCCGACCATGCGGACGCGGGAGGTGACGAGGGCGGCGCAGCCGTCGGTGCCGGGCAGCAGGGGGCGGACCTGGGCGGCGTCGCGGGCGTTGTCGAGCAGGACGAGGACGCGGCGGCCGGCGAGGACGGAGCGGTACAGGGCGGCGCGTTCCTCCAGGGAGTCGGGGATCGCCGAGTCCGCCGTGCCGAGCGCGCGCAGGAAGGACCCGAGCACCGTCTCCGGTTCCGCCGGTCTCGGGCCCGCGCCCTGGAGGTCGACGTACAGCTGTCCGTCGGGGAAGGACGGCCGTGCCTGGTGGGCCACGTGGACGGCGAGGGTCGTCTTGCCGACGCCGCCGATGCCGGCCAGCGCGGACACCGCCATCACCCGGCCGTCGGCACGGGCGAGCACCTCGCTCAGTTCCTGTACGAAGCACGCGCGGCCGGTGAAGTCCGGGACCGTCGCCGGCAGTTGCGCCGGGCGTACCGGTTCGGCGGCCGGTTCGGCGGCCGGCGCCGACGGCTCCGCCAGGCCGGGGTCCGCCCGGAGGATGCGCTGCTGGAGTTCCCGCAGCTCCGGGCGCGGGTCGACGCCGAGCTCGTCGGCGAGCAGACGCCGGGTGTCGGCGTACACCGCGAGGGCCTCCGCCTGGCGTCCGCTGCGGTACAGCGCCAGCATGAGCAGCTCCCGGAACCGCTCCCGCAGCGGGTGCGCCGCCGTGAGCGCGGTCAGTTCCGAGACCGCCTCCGCGTGGCAGCCCTGCTCCAGGTCCATGTCCAGGCGGGATTCGAGGAGTTGGAGCCGCCACTCCTCCAGCCGGGCCCGCTGGGCCTGGGCGTAGGGGCCCGGCACGCCCGCCAGCGGCTCCCCGTCCCACAACTCCAGGGCCCGGCCCAGCAGGTCCCGGGCGTGGCACAGGTCGTCGGCGGTGCGGGCCTTCTCCGCCTCGGCGGCCAGGTTCTGGGCGACGGTCAGGTCCAGGGCGCCCTCGTCCAGTCCGCGTACGGCGTAGCCGCCGGACTCGCTCACCAGGACACCCGGGTCCAGCACCTTGCGCAGCCGCGACGCGTACGTCCGTACCGCCGCCAGCGCCTGGGACGGCGGGTCCTCGCCCCACAGGGCGTCGATCAGCTCCGCCGCGGTGGCCGTGCGGCCCTCGCGCAGCAGCAGGGCGGCGAGCAGGGCGCGCTGCTGGGGGGAACCGGTGGCGACCGGTTCGCCGCCGCGCCAGGCGCGCACCGGACCGAGCACGCCGAAGCGCAGGGCCGCCCCCGGTTCCTCCGGGGAGCCGGGGCCTCGCTGCTCCGGTACGCGCGGTACACCGTCCATGCCGTCTCCCTAGACCTCCCGAACCACTACGTCAGTTTGCCTTGTTCATGGTGACTCCGTCAGCCTTGCGGGCCCCCGGTCGCGGGCGGGACGGGGGGAGGTCACAAGGTCTGCACATCCTCTCCGCACGGACGCGGGCGGGTGCGGGGTCGCGGCCGGCCGTCAGCGGTCCAGGTCCACGCGGACCGTCATCAGGTGCGTGCCGAACGCCCTGACCGCCGCGCTGTTGAACCGGGGCAGGGCGCGCAGGCGGGCGATCGGGTCGTCGTCGGGGAGCGGGTGCGCGGTGCCGGTGTGCCAGCGGCCCTTGATCCGCACCCGCACCCGCGGGTCGGCGCGGATGTTGCGGACGTACTGCGACCGCTCCCCGAACTCCGACACCAGCCAGAAGGAGTCCCCGACGCGGCGTCCGCCCACCGGGGTCCTGCGGGGCAGCCCGGAGACGCGGCCGGTGGTCTCCAGCACCGTCTGGAGGGGGAGGCGGCGCAGCAGCGGATTGGCGACCCGGCGCTGGAAGGCGGTGGCGGCGCGGAACCGGAGGTCGGTGAGGTCGGGCATGGCCCCCACGATCGCGGTCCGCGCGCGCCTCCGGAACGGCTCCCGATGTGGTGTGACGCAGCTCACACGACAAGAATGGAATCGGGCATTCCAGGCGGTGCTGCGGTTCCCGCATTTCCCGTGGAGGTCACGCGGCCTTGCAAGTGTGAACCGTTGGATAATTCCTGTCGTATGATCCATGGAAGTTTCTCGGATCTACTTGCGAATCCCAGGAATTTCACGGGCTTCCGCCTTCTGACTTCTCCCGCCTTCCATGGAAATCGCACAATTTAGCGTCCTGTGCCATGACTCAGGCGGCAACGCGGCCCCCGGTCGGCGACGAGGCCGACGGCGTGCGGGGCAAAGGGCTCGGCGGGAACTCCGTCGGCCTCCTCGGCAGCGCGGTGATCGGCGTCTCCACGGTCGCCCCGGTGTACTGCCTCACCTCCACCCTCGGCTCCACCGCCGGCGAGGTCGGCGTCCGGCTCCCGGCGGTCTTCCTGGTCGGCTTCCTGCCGATGCTGCTGGTCGCCTTCGCCTACCGGGAGCTGAACAAGGCGGTGCCGGACTGCGGCACCTCCTTCACCTGGACGGTGAAGGCCTTCGGACCGGGCGTCGGCTGGATGTGCGGCTGGGGCCTGGTGATCGCCACAGTGATCGTCCTGTCCAACCTCGCCGGCGTCGCCACCTCCTACTTCTGGCTGCTGGCCGGTGAACTCACCGGCAGCGACGCGGTCGCGGAGCTGGACGGCGACAAGGCCGTCCACATCGTGACCTGCCTGGCGCTGATCGCCGGCGCCACGGCGGTCAGCTACCGGGGCATGACGGCGACCAAGGGCGTGCAGTACGCGCTGGTGGCGCTCCAGCTCGTGGTGCTCGCCCTCTTCGTCGCCCTCGCCTTCGGCAAGGCCGGCTCCGGGTCCTTCCCGGGCCACCTGGACTTCTCCTGGTCCTGGCTGAACCCCTTCGAGGTCGGCTCGTTCGCCGCCTTCAGCGCCGGGCTCTCCCTGTCGATCTTCATGTACTGGGGCTGGGACGCCTGCCTGACCGCCAACGAGGAGACCGTCGGCAGCGAGAAGACCCCGGGCCGCGCCGCCCTGATCTCCATGATCGTGCTGGTCGGGTCCTACCTGGTCACCGCCGTCGCCGCCCAGAGGGCCGTCGGCTCGGGCACCGAGGGCCTGGGCCTGGCCAACCCCGAGACCTCCGACAACGTCTTCGCCGCCCTCGCCGGCCCCGTCATGGGCGACGGCCTCGGCGTCCTGCTCTTCGTCGCCGTGCTCGCCTCGGCCGCCGCCAGCCTCCAGACGACGTTCATCCCGGTGGCCCGCACGGTCCTCGCCATGGCCGCGTACGAGGCGCTGCCCGCCTCCTACGCCCGCGTGCACGAGAGGTTCCGCACGCCGGGCCGCGCGACCGTCACCGCCGGCGTCGCCACGGCCGCCTTCTACACGGTCATGACCCTCGTCAGCGAGCACGTCCTGGTGGACACGATCTACGCGCTCGGCCTGATGATCTGCTTCTACTACGCGCTGACGGCCTTCGCGTGCGCCTGGTTCTTCCGGGACGAGCTGACCCGCTCCCCGCGCGACGCGCTCTTCAAGGGCGTCCTGCCGGTCCTCGGCGGCGCGAGCCTGACCGCCGTCTTCGGCAAGACGCTGTACGACATGTGGGACCCCGGGTACGGCAGCGGCTCCTCCGTCCTCGGCGTCGGCTCCGTCTTCGTCATCGGCGTCGGGCTGCTGCTGCTCGGCCTGGTGATCATGCTGGTGATGCGGCGCAGCAGCCCGGCCTTCTTCCGCGGCGAGGTCCTCACGGCCGGCACGCCCGCGCTGGTCGTGGAGGACTGACGGACCGTTACCGTCGGCCCAGGAAGATCGGGTTGGTGAACGCCGCGAGCGCCCCCGGCACCGGGCCCGCCGCCGCCTCGTGCCGCAGCTCCGCCCGGACGTAGGCCGCGTAGGAGGCGGTGGTCCGCCACTCGACGGTGCCGGAGCCGGAGACCGGCAGCGGGGCGCTGGTGTGCAGGACGCCCTGGTCGGTGACGAGGCGGACGGTGCAGCGCGGGGCGCCGCTCACCTCCAGCCGGACGGTGACCGGGGCGTCGCGCTCCACCCGCAGCCGCCCCCCGATCCCGGCGTGCTCGCCCCGCGCGCCCGACGCCGTGAAGGACAGCGACACCCTCGCCGACTCGGCCACGTAGGACCGCCCGGCCCGGATGCCCTCCTGGATCGCCTCCCGGCTCAGGTCGTCGGCGAGGACGACGGTCTGCGGCAGCCCCACCACGTCCGGGTCGCGGTGGGCGTCGCTGCTGCCCATCGCCGGGATCCAGTCGTCCCGGCCGTCGCGCACCGACGCCACGAGCATGCCGTCCCAGTCGGCCAGCGCCACCTCGTCGTCGGGCGTGTACGGCCCGTTCCACACCTCCACCGCGTCCGCCTCGCCGAAGCCGAACTTCCAGTTGCAGCCGATGCAGGTGGCGTGCGGGTGGGCCGGCACCACCAGGCCCCCGGCCCGCCGGATCTGCCGGGCGAACCGCCCGAAGCGGTTGTCGCGGGCCCGGTAGCGCCAGTCGACGAAGGTGCCCGGGTCGGTGCCGAGGGCCACCACGTGCCCGTTGCGGGTCGTCACCTCCTCGCCCAGCATCACCAGCAGGTCGTCCCCGGCCGCGTCCGCCCAGTGGGCGTGCGCCGCGTTCGTGTTGTGCTCGGAGGAGTTGATGAAGTCCAGCCCCGCCGCCCGCGCGAGCGCCGCGATCTCGGCCGGGGTGCGGCGGCCGTCGGAGTACCACGAGTGCAGGTGGCAGTCGCCCCGGTACCAGGCCCGCCCCCGGCCCTTCGCGCGGGACGGCGGGTACACGGGTGCGCGGGTCTCGCCGGGCTCCCCGTACGCCAGCGTGACCGTCAGCTCGTACGACAGCCCCTGCGGGGCCACCGTGTACGGGCCGAGCACGATGTGCCAGGTGCCCGGCCGTACCGGTCCGGGCAGGTAGCCGGGCGTGGCGTCGTCGGCGCGGACGAAGAACTCCGTGCGCGCCCCGCCCGACCAGCCCCGGAAGCCCCGGCCGCCCAGCTCGGTGCCGCGCTCGTCGAACAGGCCGATGTCGAGCGCGTTGCCCGGGGTGCCGGCCGGCACGGACGGCCGGTCGTAGGTGTAGGCGACCCTGATCTCCCGTACCCCCGGAGGGACTTCCACGGGCACGTACACGAAGTCCGGCGACCCCGGGGGCAGGGTGCCGCGCACCGTCCTCGTCTCCCGGTCCCGGCCCTCGGCCGAAGCGAAGTTCACGGTTCCCAACGTAAGCGCGGCGGCGGCGCCCGTCACGAACACGGCGCGTCTGCCGATCCCGGCGTGGTCCTCGCACATGCTGCTGCTCCCGAGGTGTCGTGGCGACATGGCAGGGGTGGTGCAGGGGTGGTGCGCGCAACCCTGGTATTGAGCCGTGAACCGCCGTGCAAGGGAAGGGGTCCGGCAGGTGTCCGGGACCGGGAGGGAGCGGGGCGCCGGGCCGCCGGGCATCGCCCGGTGGTGGAACGACCTCGCCTTCCGAGCCGGAAGCGGCGGGCCGGAAGCGGCGGGCCGGAAGCCGCGAACCAGGAGCCATCCGGACCTTCCCGACCCACGTGATCACCCCGCTCGTATCCTCGAAGGATGACGACTTCCGCGACCCCCGGAACCGGCCCCACCGAGAACTCCATGCGTCGCGCCCTCAAACGCGCCCGGGACGGCGTCGCCCTCGACGTCGCCGAGGCCGCGGTCCTGCTCCAGGCCCGCGGCGAGCACCTGGAGGACCTGACCGCCTCCGCCGCCCGGGTGCGGGACGCGGGCCTGGACGCGGCGGGCCGCCCCGGCGTCATCACCTACTCCAAGAGCGTCTTCATCCCCCTGACCCGGCTGTGCCGGGACAAGTGCCACTACTGCACCTTCGCCACCGTCCCCGGCAAGCTGCGCCGCGCCGGGCACGGGATGTTCATGTCGCCGGACGAGGTCCTCGACATCGCCCGCAAGGGCGCCGCGCTCGGCTGCAAGGAAGCCCTCATCACCCTCGGCGACAAGCCGGAGGACCGCTGGCCGGAGGCGCGCGAGTGGCTCGACGCGCACGGCTACGACGACACCATCGCCTACGTCCGCGCCGTCTCCATCCGCATCCTGGAGGAGACCGGCCTGCTGCCGCACCTCAACCCGGGCGTCATGACCTGGACGGACTTCCAGCGCCTCAAGCCCGTCGCCCCCTCCATGGGCATGATGCTGGAGACGACGGCGACCCGCCTGTGGTCCGAGCCCGGCGGCCCCCACCACGGCTCCCCGGACAAGGAGCCCGCCGTCCGGCTGCGCGTCCTGGAGGACGCCGGCCGTTCCTCCGTCCCCTTCACCTCCGGCCTCCTCATCGGCATCGGGGAGACCTACGAGGAGCGTGCCGAGTCCCTCTTCGCGCTGCGCCGGATCTCCCGCGCCTACCACGGCATCCAGGAACTGATCATCCAGAACTTCCGCGCCAAGCCGGACACCGCGATGCGCGGCATGCCGGACGCCGAACTGGACGAGCTGGTCGCCACGGTCGCCGTCGCCCGGCACATCATGGGTCCCGCCGCCTGCCTCCAGGCCCCGCCCAACCTCGTCGACGCCGAGTACGAGCGGCTCATCGGCGCCGGCATCGACGACTGGGGCGGCGTCTCCCCGCTCACCATCGACCACGTCAACCCCGAGCGCCCCTGGCCGCAGATCGACGAACTCGCCGAGCGGTCCCGGGCGGCCGGATTCGAGCTGCGCGAACGCCTGTGCGTCTACCCGGAGTTCGTCAAGCGCGGCGAGCCCTGGCTCGACCCCCGCCTGCTCCCGCACGTGACGGCGCTGGCCGACCCGGCCACGGGCCTGGCCCGCGAGGACGCCGTCGTCGAGGGCCGCCCCTGGCAGGAACCGGACGAGGTGTTCACCGCCACCGGCCGCACCGACCTCCACACGGCCATCGACACCGAGGGCCGCACCGGCGACCGCCGCGACGACTTCGACGAGGTGTACGGCGACTGGGGCGCCCTGCGCGAGGCCGCCGCCCCCGGCATGGCCCCCGAGCGCATCGACACCGACGTGCGCGCCGCCCTGGCGACGGCGGCCGACGACCCGACGAAGCTCACCGACGACGAGGCGCTCGCCCTCCTGCACGCCGACGGCCCGGCGCTGGACGCCCTGTGCAAGGTGGCCGACGACGTCCGCAAGTCGGCGGTCGGCGACGACGTCACGTACATCGTCACCCGCAACATCAACTTCACCAACGTCTGCTACACCGGCTGCCGCTTCTGCGCCTTCGCCCAGCGCCGCACCGACGCCGACGCCTACACCCTCTCCCTGGAGCAGGTCGCCGACCGCGCCCAGCAGGCGTGGGAGGTCGGCGCGGTGGAGGTGTGCATGCAGGGCGGCATCCACCCGGACCTGCCCGGCACGGCGTACTTCGACATCGCGCGCGCCGTGAAGGAACGCGTCCCCGGCATGCACGTGCACGCCTTCTCCCCGATGGAGGTCGTCAACGGCGCCACCCGCACCGGCCTGTCCGTCCGCGAGTGGCTCACGGCCGCGAAGGAGGCCGGGCTGGACTCCATCCCCGGCACCGCGGCGGAGATCCTCGACGACGAGGTCCGCTGGGTCCTCACCAAGGGCAAGCTGCCCACGTCCACCTGGATCGAGGTCGTCACCACCGCCCACGAACTGGGCATCCGCTCGTCCTCGACGATGATGTACGGCCACGTCGACCAGCCCCGCCACTGGCTCGGCCACCTGCGCACCCTGGCCCGCATCCAGCAGCGGACGGGTGGTTTCACGGAGTTCGTGACCCTCCCCTTCATCCACACCAACGCCCCCGTCTACCTGGCCGGGATCGCCCGCCCCGGCCCGACCACCCGCGACAACCGCGCGGTGACGGCGATGGCCCGCCTCCTCCTCCACCCGTACATCCCCAACATCCAGACGAGCTGGGTGAAGCTGGGCACGGAGGGGGCCGCCGAGATGCTCCGCTCCGGCGCCAACGACCTGGGCGGCACCCTGATGGAGGAGACGATCTCCCGCATGGCGGGCTCCTCCTACGGCTCGTACAAGTCGATCAGGGACCTGGTCGCGGTCGCGGAGGCCGCCGGCCGTCCCGCCAAGCCCCGCACCACCCTCTACGGCGAGGTGCCGGAGGAGCGGCGCCGGGCGGCCGAGGCGTCGGACGGCCACCTGCCGGAGCTGCTGCCCGTGCTGGACTGATCCCCGGCGGTCTCCGGGCGGGCACGCGGGACGCTCACAGTACGATGATCCGAACCATGGTGCTGTAGTTGAGGAGATGCGTGCCCGTGCCTGCCCGACTTCCCTCGTGGGCCTGGGTCACCGGCCTGACCGTGGGGGCGATCGCGGCGGTGACCGTCCTGGCCGTGCAGGCGGACCAGGCACCGCGTCCCGCCCCCGCCGCCGCCGCCCGGCCCAGCGCCCCGGCGGCGCGCGCGCACCCCACTCCGACCGCGCCCGCGACACCCGCCGTGCCGGAGGACTCCGGCACGGGCCGCCGCATCGTCTACTCCGTCGGGCAGAAGCGGGTCTGGCTGGTCGACGCCAGCGACGCCACCCGGCGCAGCTTCACCGTGTGGCCGGGCACGGTCAGCCCGGACCCCGGCACCTACACGATCGGGGGCCGCACCGAGTCCACGACCGGGTCGGACGGCGTGGAGGTCGAGCACATCGTCTACTTCGCCATCCAGGACGGCATCACCGTCGGCTTCTCCAACGCCGTCGACGGCTCCTCGCCCCCGCCGGCCGCCGCCGGGGCGAAGACGGGCGGCATACGCCTGCACAAGGCCGACGGGGCGGCCGTGTGGGCCTTCGCCACCCCCGGCACGGAGGTCAGGGTGGTCACCTGACGTCGTCGCCGGACCCCATGGGCAACTGGTCGACGATCAGCACGACCCCGCTGAGCAGGAAGACGCGCGTCGCCGCGTCCAGTCCGTTCCACTGCTCCGACTGCCACATCGCGAACCACTCCCCGCCGATCGCGATGAACCCGGCGCCGAACAGCAGCATCAGCATGAGCAGCCCGTACGTGCTGACCCGCCGGGCGCGCGGGTGGTCGCGCCGCAGCCACAGCCAGGTCCCGTACAGCAGGACGAGCGCGGCGACGCACTCCCACACGATGATCAGGACGTAGGCGGCGTCCTGGATCCACTCGGTGGTGATCGCCCGCCACATCAGGTCCTCGTCCCTGAACGTGGTGTCCATGGCCAGCACATGGCGGACGAACTGCTGGTTCGTCCCGAAGTCGGTGATGTTCCCGACGGCGACGAGGGTGATGTAGAGGGCGAGGGTTCCGGTGAGCAGGGTGGCGGCGAGCGGCAGGGCGCGCGAGGCCGGTATGGATGCCATGCCCGTACTCTTCCCCACGCGGCGCGGCACGGCACCGCCCGGCCCGTAACGTGTTCCGAAGTCAACGGAGGGCGTCTGTACGGGTGTCGGGTCCTCGTCCGCCGGGAACGCGGCGGACGCCGCCGCGAGCGCCACGCCGCCGACGACGTGCCGGTACCGGCCGACGGCCGCCGGCGCCCGCGGGACCGCCGGGCCGCGCCCGGGCCGCGGAGGGGCGGCCGCCCGGACGGTCACCGCCGGTGGCGCCCGCGCCGTTAGCGGGGCGGCTCAGCCCCGCGTGGTGAACGCCAGGAACCTGTTCCAGGTGGCGTCGGTGAAGGTGAGGCGGGCGCCGTCCCTGTCCTTGGAGTCGCGGACGTGGACGATGGGGCGGGCGGCGGGGGATATGGCGACCTCCACGCAATCGGGGCCGTCGTTGCTGCTGTAGCTGCTCTTGAACCATTCCAGCGCGGAGGTCATGTCTCTCCCGGGTACTCGATGTGGCGCGTTCACCTCACTGCGCTCAGCCCCGCGTGGTGAACGCCAGGAACCTGTTCCAGGTGGCGTCGGTGAAGGTGAGGCGGGCGCCGTCCCTGTCCTTGGAGTCGCGGACGTGGACGGTGGGGTGGGCGGCGGGGGATATGGCGACCTCGACGCACTCGGGGCCGTCGTTGCTGCTGTAGCTGCTCCTGAACCATTCCAGCGCGGAGGTCATGTCTCTTCTCCCAGCACTTTCTCGACGAAGGTCAGCGACTCCCGGGGAGGGAGGGCCTGCGCCCGGATCATTCCATAGCGCATTTCCAGGATCTGGACTTCCCGAGGGTCGCTGATCACACGGTTGTGGAGCTGCCCCTCGGAGTGCCCCAGCGTCTTGCCGTCCCGAAGTTTCAGCAGTTGCATCGGCCCGCCCATGCCCGCGTGGTCCTCCCGGTCCGTGGGCATCACCTGGATCGCGACGTGCCTCAACCCGCCCAGTTCCAGCAGGCGTTCGAGCTGCTGCCGCAGCACCATTCTGCCGCCGACGGGCCGCCGCAGCGTCACCTCTTCCAGGACGAAGGTGAGCAGCGGCGACGGCACCCGCTCGAAGACGCGCTGACGCGCCATGCGGGCGGCGACGTGCCGGTCGATCTCGTCCTCGGCGTACGACGGACTCCGCATCGCGAACAGCGCCCGCGCGTACCCCTCGGTCTGCAGCAGGCCGTGCATGTTGTGGTTGGCGTACGCCCCCAGCTCGACGGCCTCGTCCTCCAGCTTCGCCAAGTCCCGTACCTGCTTCGGGTAGCGGGCCTTCTCCACGTCCTCCTTCATCACCGCGAGCTTCCCGCCCGCCCCGAGGACCTCGTCCGCCTTGTCCAGGAAATCGGGCTTCGGGATCCTCCGCGCCCGCTCCACCGACGAGACCATCTCCTCGCTGTAGCCGATCGCGGCCCCGAACTCCGCCTGCCGCAGCCCGGCGGCCTCGCGCCACATCTTGATCTGCCGTCCGACCGCCCTGAGCACGGCCGCGGCCTCCTCGTCCTCCACGCCTCTCCCTCCCGGTGTACGAGCCGCACGCCCCCGGAACGCACCCGGACGGTGACTCTCCGTGCCGGGGTCGTGGCTGCTCAGAGTAGGGAGGGAGGACCACGCCGGGTGACACGACCCGGAATTCGGCCCCCGAAATGACGGACACGAGACGGCTGGAGCCACCGGCCGGCGGCACCTCCGGATCGAGGGCGCCGACGCCCGGGGCGACCGGATCCCGCGCCTCCCGGACCCGGTGGCCGGGGACGCGGAAGCGGGAGACGCCGTGACCGGGGACGCGGAGGCGGGCCGGGGCTGCGGATCGTGGCGGCGTTCGCCGAGCGCCGGGGCGTGGCGGAGGCCCCGCCCGCGCCGGGACCGCCCGGGCCGAACCGGCACCGGGTCGCGGGACGGCGTGACCCGGCGGCCCCCGACGCCAAAGACCAAAGAACCGGGGAAAGAACCAGACCCACCCCTGCCGTCCCCGGCGATCACTCTCCGGGGTGAACATCACCAACAGGGCTGGCGCGGCGGGCCGTTCGTGGTGCAGCGTCAGCCGCGACAACCACAGACACGATTCGGCCCCCGCCGGGACTGCCATCCCACTGCGAGGGCCTGATCACCGAGGAAGATAAGGGCTTCCCGATGACTGAGCAGCAGCCTAGCGCGCCCGCGCGCGCCGCGTCCGGCCGTTCCACCGGCGGTGTCGAGCACGTCAACGTGGTCCACACCGAGCACTTCACCGTGGTCGGGAACCACCTCCTCCAGCACCCGGAACTGTCCCTGACGGCGATCGGACTCGCCGTCCACATCCAGTCGCTGCCCGCCGGGACGACGGTCGGGATCAAGACGCTGGCCGCGAAGTTCCCCGAGGGGGAGATCAGGATCGCCGCCGCCCTGCGGGAGCTGGAGGCGCACGGGTACCTCGCACGCACCAAGGAGCGTCTTCGATCCGGCCGGGTCGTGACCCGGACGGTCTCCTACAACCACCCCCGCGCCGCCGTCCGCGCCGCCGCCCCCGAGCTCCGGGCCGAGGAGCCGCCCGCCGCCGCGCCCGCCCCGCTCGCCCCGCCCGCCGACCGCACCGCGTCCGACCTGCTGGTCCGCCTGCGCGCGCACGACCCCCGCCTGCTCCTCACCGAACGCGACGTGCGCCGCCTCGCCCCGGCCGTCTCCGCCTGGCTGGAGCGCGGCGTGCCCGCCGCCGCCGTCCTGCGCACCCTGACGACCGGCCTGCCCCAGGACCCCATCCGCCACCCGGCGGCCCTCCTGCACCACCGCCTCACCGCCGACCTGCCCCCGCACCCGCCCGCCGCCCCGTCCCCCGCGTCGGAGCCGGAACACCGCCCCGACCCCCTCCAGACCTGCGACGGCTGCGACCGCGCGTTCCGGGCACCGCACCCGGGCCGCTGCCGCGACTGCCGCACGGCGGCCCCCGGGCAGAGGGCGGCGTAGGGACGCAGGGAGCGGGTCACGCGACCGGCACCGTCCCGGCGGCGTGCGCGGACCCGCGCGGGTCCGCGCACGAGGAACCGGCCACCGGCTCCGTCCGCCGGGGAGACCGGGCGCAACCCCGCCGGCCCCTGCCCGCACCCGTCACCCGCGCGTCCCCGTGGGCGACGCGACCCGGTGCGAGTGACCACCGGCCACTGCGTCCCCCACGCGTCCCCGTTCTCCCTTCTGCACCGCCCATCCCTCGATTACAGTGCTCGACGTCTTACGTCGGGACGGACGGTGCCCCAGGAGGACTGGGTGGACGCGACAACCGGAGTCGTCTGGGGGCGGGCCGAACAGCAGGACTTCCGCAGCCGGGTGCGCGGGACGCTGCTGGGGGTGGCCGTCGGCGACGCGCTGGGCGCGCCCGTCGACCGGCTGGACCTCGCCGGGATACGGCAGGCGTACGGGGCCGGGGGACTGACCGACCTCGCCCCCGCCTACGGGCGGCGCGGCGCCGTCACGCACCTCACCCAGCTCACGCTGTTCTCCGTGGACGGGCTGATCCGCGCCCAGGTGCGCCGGGACACCGGCGCCTGGCACCCGCCGACCGACCTGCACCGGGCGTACCGGCGCTGGCTCGCCACCCAGCACGACTGGGGCCCCGACGAGCGGCGCGAGGAAGACGGCTGGCTGGCCCGCCAGGAGTGGCTGTACGTCCGGCGCGGCCCGACGCGGGCGCTGCTGCTCGGCCTCGGGGACACGGTCATGGGGACGCCGGGCACCCCCAAGAACCCCGGTGAGCGCGGGCCGGAGGCCGCCGGGCGCTCCGCCCCGTTCGGGCTGCTGATCGGGTGGGACCCGCAACTCGTCGCCCGGCTCGCCGTGGAGTGCGCCGCGCAGACCCACGGCCACCCCGCCGCCCGCCTGGCGGCGGGCGCGTACGCCGTGGTCGTGCACGGGCTGGCCCGCGGGGCCGCCCCGGAGGCCGCGGTGCACCAGTCGCTCGCGTTGCTCGCCGCGTGGCCGGGGCACGAACCGGTGTCCGAGGCGCTCCGGCAGGCGCTGGACACCGTACGGCAGGGGCTGCCGACGCCCGAGCGGGTGGCCGGGCTGGCCGGGGACGGCACGGCGGAGGAACTGGTCGCCGCCGCCGTGTACTGCGCGTCCGTCGGCGAGGACGCCCGGCACGCGCTGTCCCTCGCCGTCAACCACGACGGGCCCTCAGCCGCCGCCGGCGCCCTGACGGGCGGGCTGATCGGCGCACTGCACGGCGAGACGGCCATCCCGCCGGGCTGGCTGGCCGAACTGGAGGGCCGCCCCACGATCCTGGAGCTGGCCGACGACTTCGCGATGGAGACGACCCAGGGCCCGGCGCTGCACGGCCCGGCCGGGGCGTCCCCGGGCTGGCTCGCCCGCTACCCGCGGGCCTGACCCCGACGGCGTCCTCCCCGCAGCGGCCACCGCTCCCCGGCCGCCGTCCGCGACGGTGACGGCGCCGCCCGCGGTGACGGCGCCGGGGAACACTGCCGTTCCCCCGCCACCTGCGGTCCCGCTTCCCGCGAGGAGGGAACGGACCGCGCACGCGGCGCGGCGGACACGTGCTCGTCCGCCGCGGGTTCCGCACCATGGCGGTTCCGTTCCCCGGGGCCCCGGACAGGCCGGCCCGGACGGAACACCTAGTCCTTGACCCACGTCCGGCCCGCCGCACCCTCCGCCCCGCCCGCCGGTGCCGGGACCGCCGCCGCGGCACCGGAGGAGTCGTCCCCGTCCGTGTTCACGCGCTCGATGATCGCGAGCCGTTCCGGGGTGTCCTCCGGCTTGACGAAGCCGATCACGATGTACAGCACCAGCGAGACGGCCAGCGGGATCGACACCTGGTACTGGAGCGGCACACCGCCGTCGATGTTCCAGTGGATCGGGTAGTTGACCAGCCAGAAGGCGAACAGGCCGGCGGCCCAGCTGGTGAGCGCGGCCGTCGGGCCGGAGCGGCGGAAGGGGCGGAGCAGGCCCAGCATCATCGGGATGGCGATCGGGCCCATCAGGCCGGCCACCCACTTGATGACGACGGTGATGATGTCCTTGAAGGCGGGGGAGTTGACCTGCGTCGCCACCGCCATCGACAGGGCGAGGAAGACCACCGTCGTCAGCCGTGCCGCGATCAGGCCGGTGCGCTCGCTCCAGGCCCGCGCCTTCACCGACAGCACCGGCGCCACGTCCCGCGTGAAGACGGCCGCGATCGCGTTGGCGTCGGAGGAGCACATGGCCATGGTGTGGGAGAAGAAACCGACGATGACCAGCCCCAGCAGACCGTGCGGGAGGAGCTGTTCGGTCATCAGGGCGTAGGAGTCGGAGCCGTCCGCCGTCTTCGACTCCACCAGCAGCGGCGACATCCACATCGGGAAGAACAGCACCAGCGGCCACACCAGCCACAGCACCGCCGACAGCCGTGCCGACCGTTCGGCCTGGCGGGCGTTCGGCGTCGCCATGTAGCGCTGCGCCTGGTTGAGCATGCCGCCGTTGTACTCGAAGAGCTTGATGAAGAGGAAGGCGAGCAGGAACACCGTGCTGTACGGGCCGACCAGCGGCTTCTCGTGGCCGTCCAGGGCGGGCTCGTCCCACACGCCGAAGAAGCCGCCGTAGTCGCCGAGTTTCACCACGACCGCCACGAACATCGCGACGCCGGCCAGGAGCTGGATGACGAACTGGCCGAGCTCGGTCAGCGCGTCCGCCCACAGGCCGCCGATCGTGCAGTAGACGCCCGTGACCACGCCGGTGATGAGGATGCCCTGGTTGAGCGAGATGCCGGTGAACACCGACAGCAGCGTGGCGATCGCGGCCCACTTGGCGCCCACGTCCACGATCTTCAGCAGCATGCCGGACCAGGCCAGCGCTTGCTGGGTGCGCAGGTTGTAGCGGTTCTTGAGGTACTCGAGCGGGGAGGCCACGTGGAGCCGGGACCGCAACCGGTTGATGCGCGGCGCGAACAGCTTCGAGCCGATGGCGATGCCGAGGGCGATGGGGAAGGACCAGGTGACGAAGGACGTGACGCCGTAGGTGTAGGCGATGCCCGCGTACCCCGTGAACATCACCGCGCTGTAGCCCGACATGTGGTGCGAGATGCCGGAGAGCCACCAGGGCATCTTCCCGCCGGCCGTGAAGAAGTCGCTGACGTTGTCCACGCGTTTGTGCGACCAGACGCCGATGGCGACCATCACGGCGAAGTAGCCGATGAGCACGGCCCAGTCGAGACTGTTCATGTGCCCCCCTTCCAGGGTCCGCCTTGTGAACTCCGCCCAGCTGGTTGGCACTTCGCCTGAACGGGGTAGGGGCGAGGAAGGCCGCGAAGTGCCCGCTCATCGTGGGTGGGGACGCGCGGGCGCGACAAGGAAGCGGAAGGTCAAGAGGGGGTAAAATGTTCGAGTGAATGACCTCAGTTCACCTATATGAACTCGATCGTGAGTGTTCGCCATACGGACGGCCGCCCCGCGGACGGCCGGGGCGGCAACGGCCGCCGGACGGCCGCGGAATCAGCGCAGCTCCTGCGGGCACGGCGTCCCGCGCGGCAGCTGGTACGGCGCCGCCAGCCGGTAGGTCCCCGGCTTCGGCGCGAGCAGCACCGTCCACTTGTCGCCCGCGGGATCCTCCTCCGTCTCCATCAGGCAGCCGTTGACGTTGTCGTACGTCTTAGGCGTCCCCTCGGGACGGTTCCTCGACGCCACCGTCTCCTGCGGCGCCTGCAGGCGCCTGCCCTCGGCGTCGACGATGCTCAGCCACGGCGAGTACGGGATGCGGACCAGCACCCGGCCCGCCCGCTCGACCCGGATTGTCCACTCGCCCTGTTCGGCCCGCTCCACCACGGCGTGCGGCCCGGCCAGCGGGGTGGGGTCGAGCACCTCGAACAACTGCCAGTTGGCATCGCCCCACACCTGCCTCAGGTACGGCAGCCCCCGCTGCACCAGCTCCCGCTCGCGCTCACCGCCGGCGCCGTCCGGCTCGCCCTTGGGCAGCACGACGAAGCGCACGGCCCACCGCTTGAGCCACTCGCGGTAGTTCGCCGAGTTGAGGGTGCCGTCGTAGAAGAGCGGGTTGCGCTCCATGTCGGCCTGGCGGTTCCAGCCCCGGGCCAGGTTCACGTACGGCGCCAGCGCCGACGCCTCCCGGTGGGAGCGGGCCGGCACGACCTCCACCCGGCCCTTCTCGGCACCCACCTCCTGGAGCTCGTTGACGAGCGGCGCCAGCTCCCGCGCCCAGGAGGCGGCCGGAGTGGTGTGGACGACGTCGTCGACCGACTTGAAGCCGATCCAGGCCACGAAACCGACGACGGCGGCCGCCAGGGCGTACCACTTGCGCGAGCGCGGCACCGCGAACGGCAGCGCCGCCACCAGCACCGCGCCCGCGAACAGCATCGCCAACCGCGTGATGTTGGACCCGATCTGCGAGCTGATCAGCCACACCAGCAGCACGGCCAGGGCGTACACCCCGGCCGTGATCCGCACCGTCACCCACGCGCGCGGCACCAGCGCGCACACCAGGACCGCGTAGACCAGCGGCAGCAACGCCGACCCGAACGACATCGGCTGCGTCCCGGAGAACGGGAACAGCCACGCCGAGAGCGCCACCACCGCACTCGGCGCCAGCCCCAGCGCCCAGGCCCCCGGGCGGCGCTTCTGCAGGAACAGCGCCACCGCGACCAGCCCCACGAACAGGCCCGCCACCGGTGAGGCCATGGTGGCGAGCGCGGCCAGCGGCGCCGCGCACAGCGCCTTCGCCCACCGCTTGCGACGCCAGCGGTGGGGCCAGCAGAACACGACGGCGACCGCGCCGAGCGCGAACATCGTGCCCAGCCCGAACGTCACCCGCCCCGACACGGCGTTGCAGAGCAGACCGAAGGCGCCCGCCAGCGCGGGCGCCAGGGGCCGGGTCACGACCCGGCTGCGGACCAGGATCAGCGTCAGCAGCCCGGCGGAGAGCGTCCCCGCGATCATCATCGTCGTCCGCACGCCGAGCACCGACATCAGGTACGGCGACACGACGCTGTACGACACCGGGTGCATGCCGCCGTACCAGGCGAGGTTGTACGCCGAGTCGGGGTGCCGGCCGACGAACTCCGCCCACGCGTCCTGCGCCGCGAGATCACCACCACTGTTCGCGAACGTGAAGAACCAGAGGACGTGGAGGACCCCGGCGAGGCCGGTGACGAACAGCACGGGGTGACGGGCGGGACGCCCGCGCAGGGCGGCGGCGCTCGGAGGGGACGGGGACTCCGGACGGCCGCCGCGCGGAGCGGGGACACCGCCTCGGCCGGAGGAACCGGAGATGCCGGAAGCGCCTGAGGGGGCCGGTTGGCTTGAGGGAGCGGAGGGGGCGGCGGGGCCGTGGTGCTCCGCATGGCGGGGGTGATCCGAGTGACTGGGCTGCCGCTCCGGTGGGCGGCCGGGTATTCGCGGGCCGGTTCCCGGACCCTGATCGGCGTCGTCGGCGTGTGTCGGCTCCGCAGTGGCCACCTGAAGGCGCTCCCCGTGTCCCGTGTGCTGTTCCCGGCCGCGTTCCCGTCCCATGGCCCTCGCGTTCCATGGTGTTCACGGCCGCTCCTCCGCGACCGGCGGCCTTGCCCCGGTTCGGGACGCTAGCACGCACCCCGCCGGCGGTCGCCCGGGTGGGGCGCCGCCGACGGGGTGCGCGAGCGGGTTCGGGGAACCGGCGGTCCGGGGCCCCGGGGGCCGGGGGATCCGGGCCGGCGTCAGCCGATGCGGGTCAGCTTGTCCGTGAAGCCCGGCTCGAGCAGGTCCTTCTCCAGGGCGACCGGCACCTTCACCGCGCCGCTGACCCCGCCGTCGCCCACGGTGAGCGTGCCCACCTCGGTGCCGGCCTTCGCGGTGTGCGGGATGTCGTCGGCGGCGAACGTCAGCCGCACCGTCAGGCCCGCCCAGCCGACCGCCTTCACGTCCTGCGTCGCGACGACCGGCGTGCGGCCGCCGAGCCCGTCGTCGACGTACCCGACGACCTCGCCCTTCTTCAGGATCGTCCGCGACTCCAGCGCGCCCTGCGCGGCCCGGATCAGCTTGTCGCCCGCCGACAGGGCGCCCGCGAGGATCGAGTTGTCCGCACCGCCCGGGGGCTGGCGCACCACGGCGCCGACGATCGTCCGCATCTCGCCCCCGACCTCCTTCTTCGCCGCGAAGACCAGGTTGCCGAGCGCCGAGCTCGTGGTGCCGGTCTTGATGCCGACCACGTTGTTGAAGCCGACCAGCTGGTTCCAGTTGGGGTGCGTGGCGCCCTTGTAGTCGACGTACGACATCATCGCCGCGACCTCGCGGAACGCGGGCGACTTCATCGCCTCCTTGGCCAGCTTCACCTGGTCCACGGCCGTGCTCACCGTCGTGTTGTTCAGCCCCGACGGGTCGGTGTACGTGGTGTTGGTCATGCCGAGGTCCTCGGCGGCGTCGTTCATCTTCTGCACGAACGCCTTCTCCGACCCCGCGTCCCAGCGGGCGAGCAGCCGCGCCACGTTGTTGGCGGACGCGATGAGGACGCCCTCCAGGGCCTCGCGCTGGGAGATCCTGTCGCCCTTGTAGACCTTGACCTTCGACTCGTCGCTCTCCGCGATGCCCTGGTCCTGGGCCGCCTGGTCGATCTCGATCTTCGGCCCTTCCTCACCGCTGCCGAGCGGGTGGTCGCGCAGGATGATGTACGCGGTCATCACCTTGGCGACGCTCGCGATCGGCACGGGCTTCTGCTCGCCGGACGAGCCGAACGTGCCGATGCCCTGGACGTCCAGCGCGGCCTGCCCGGAGGACGGCCACGGGATGTCGGCCTTGCCGCCCCCGAAGGTGTAGCTGTCCTTCGCCGTGAGCTCCAGCTCGGGCGACGGCAGCGGACGCATGGCCTGCACGACCGCGAAGACGACCACCAGCAGAAGGACCAGCGGCGTCCAGATCTTGACCCGGCGCGCGAGCGTGCGCAGCGGAGTCGGGGGCGGCGGCGGGGTGTTGGTCAGCTCCGCCAGCAGGTCCAGCGGCGGCTTCGGCGGCAGCGGCTGCTGCGTCGTCCGCTCCGGCCCGACCTGCGGGACGGGCGCGGTGGCGTCCGCGGGCGTCCGGGGCAGCGCGGTGGTGGCCTCGGCGGCGGGCGCCGCCGGGCCGTTCCGCGGCGGCTTGCGGGTCGCCGGGTCGTCCAGGGGCTTGAGCGCGACGAACTTGCTGGTGCGCTCGGCGTCGGACTCGGGAGCGGACCCGGCGGCCTTGGCGGCCTTGGTGGACCCGGCGGCCGCGGCAGGCTTGGGCGTGCCGGACTTTTCGTCCCTTTCGGCGTTCTCGGTTTTTTCGGCTTTCCTCTGCCCTATGCCCGCGTCGCCCAGTCTCAGCATGGTCGTCGGCTGGTCGACGGCGGGTCCGGAGGGCCGTACGGCCTTGAAGACGGTGGTGGGCTGGTCGACGGGCGGCTCGGCGGACCGCCCGCCGCCTCCGGCGCCGGCGTCCTCCTCGGCCCCGGAGGCACCGGCGTCCGTGCCGCCGACGGCCTTCCCGGTCTTCCCGGCGTCCGTGCCGCCGACGGCCTTCCCGGCCTTCCCTGCCTTTCCTGCGTCCGTGCCGCCGGCGCCGGTGTCCTTGCCGCCGGTCGCGGCGCTCGCGCCGGCCCGGCCGTTCCCGGCCCCGGAAGCGCCGGTGCCCTCGCCGCCGTTTCGCGCACCGGTGCCGACCGCGCGGCCCTTCCCGGCCTCTCCGGCCTTCCCGAGGCCCTCCCCGGCCTTGGCGGCGCCCCCGGTCCTCCCGGGGCCTTCCTCGGCCTCTGCGGCCTTCCCGGTCCTCTCAGGGCTCTTCTCGGCGCCCCCGGCCCTCCTGGGGTCCTCCTCGGCGCCCCCGGCCTTCCCGAGGCCCTCCCTGGTCCTGGCGGCGCTCCCGGCCCTCCTGGGGTCCTTCTCGGTGCCCTCGGCCCTCCCGAGGCCCTCCCCGGCCTTTCCGGCCTCCCCGGATCCCCCCGCGCCCTTTCCGGCCTTCTCGGGGCCCTCGGACGGGCCGCCGGTCCCGCCTCGCGCGCCGTCCTCGCCCTCGTCGTTCCCGTCCGCCGACGCCGCCCAGGCCGCCACGGCCTTGCGCAGCCTGGCGTCGCTCGGCACGCCGGCCTTCCCGCCGCGGTCGCCGGGGGCGGCGGAGTCCTCGGCGCCGGCCCCCTCGTCCTCGGCCGCCGCACCCTCCGACTCCGGCCCGGAAGCCGGCAGCGCCCCGGCCGCCCCGGTCGCCGCGTCGGCGTCCCGGCCGGCCGCCGACGGCGTCGCGGACTCCCGCGAGGCCGCCGGTCGCGGATCACGCGCCCCGCGGTCGTCGCCCGACTCGGCGCGGGGCTCGGGAACCGGACCCGAGCTCCCCGACGCCGGTCGTGCCGACGACTCGCGCTGCTTCGACTTGTCGGGGGACTCGCCCGCCACCGATGCCTCCTCCATGCGCCGCGCATACAGCGTGCGCGTACGAACCGTGAACCGCCGCCCGGGACACCGCTCCGCAGCGCTGTCCGAACCATGTACCAGTGTCCTGTGCGCGGGCCGCACCCCAGCGGTAGACGAGAACGACATACCTGCCGGTTCCCTCACGAACCGGGCACGCACCCTCGACAGACCAATGTGAGAGGGGTCACCCTGTCATTCATCCACGCGGGGAGGCATGGATGGGCAGGAGCCGCAGAACACTTCCGGAGGAGCTTCTGCTGCTGGCACTGGACCCGGCCACGGGTACCACTGCGCAGCCGCAGTCGCTCGACCTCGGTCTGGCCGGAGCTCAGCTTGTGGAGCTGGCGCTGGCCGGACGGATAGCCCCAGACGGGGATCGTATCGCCGTGGTGGTGCCACGGCCGACAGGAGATCCGACACTGGACTGCGCGTTGGAGTTGCTGCGAAGGCGCGGTGCTCCGGTACGGGCCGTCCACTGGATCGGCGGGCCCCGTCTCGGGCTCCGCCAGACCTATCTCTCGCATCTGGAACGGTGCGGCATGGTGCATGCCGTCGAGGGCCAGATGTGCGGGGTGCTGCCGACGACGCGCTACCAGGCGACGGACACGGCGATCAGCCGGGAGATCAAGGCCCGGCTGGATACCGCGATCCGCACCGGCGTACCGCCGGACCCGCGGACGGCGGCGCTCGCCGCGCTCGCCCACGCGGTCGGTCTCGGCAAGCACCTGTACCCGGGCAACGAGGGCCGCTCGTCCCGTTCCCGGCTGCGGGACCTGATCCGGCACGACCCGATGGGCGGCCTCGTGGCGCACGCCGTGATGGACGTCCAGAACGGCGTGGCGGCCCAGCCGCGCCGCGGTCCGGCCCCGGCCGGCCGCCAGGCCGCCGGAACCGGGCCCGTGGCGGAGAACGCCCGGGGCGTCCCGTCCCAGCCGCGCCGCGGACCCATGGCACGCGTCCCGGCGCACTGACCGGCCACGCCCGGCCGGCCCGCACCATCGGCAGGGCCGGGCGCAGCGGTACGGCACACGGCGGCACGGCGGCACGTTGACACGGCGGCGCGTCGGTACGGCTGCGCGGCGGCGCGGTCCGCGTGACGGCACGACCGGGGAGCGGCACGGCCGCGCGACCGCACGGCCGTGCGACGGAGCCGCACCGGCCCGTCCCCACAGACCCGGCACGGGAGCCGCCGGTCCGCGCGGGGCGGTGGGACCGTACGTCCGGACGACGGCACGGTCCACCGCCCCGCACGGCTTCGTGCCGGGAAGGCCCGAACGGTGTGCCCGGTCGGCCGCCGGCGGCTTCCCGGACGGTCGCCCGAACTGGCGTGTACGCGACGCGTATCGACGGTTTCCCGGCGCCGACGAGCCCTTTGGTGGCAATCTGCTCAGCAGCAGATACGCAAAGTGGCAAGTACGAGGCACGCAGCCGGAGGTGCACGTCCCGTGGCGTCCAATGTCAATCCCACCGTCAGGCGGCGCCGGCTGGGCCAGGAGCTGCGCCGGCTCCGCGAGCTCAAGGGCATGACCGCCGAGGAGGTGGCGGAGCGGCTGCTGGTGTCGCAGTCGAAGATCAGCCGCCTGGAGAACGGCCGGCGCAGCATCAGCCAGCGCGACGTCCGCGACCTGTGCGGGGTGTACGAGGTCGAGGACCAGCGGCTCGTGGAGTCGCTGATGCAAATGGCCAAGGACTCGCGCCAGCAAGGCTGGTGGCACGCCTTCGGCGACATCCCGTACAGCGTCTACATCGGTCTGGAGACCGACGCGGAGTCGCTGCGGACCTACGAACCCCAGATCATCACCGGTCTGCTGCAGACCCGGCCGTACGCCGAGGCCCTCATCCAGGGGGCCCTGCCGGAGACGTCGGCCGCCGACATCGAGAAGCGTGTCCAGGTGCGGATACGGCGACAGGAGCGCGTGACCACCGACGCCAACCCGCTGAGGCTGTGGGTGGTCCTCGACGAGGCCTCCCTGCACCGGGTCGTCGGCGGCCGCCAGATCATGCGGGAACAGTTGGAGCACGTCGCCGAGATGTCGCAGCTGCCGCACATCACCGTGCAGGTGCTGCCGTTCGGCGTCGGCGCGCACCCCGGCATCAACGGCCAGTACTCGATCCTGGAGTTCGCCGACGCGGCCGACTCCAGCGTCGTGTACATCGAGGGCGTGACCAGCGACCTGTACCTGGAGAAGGCGCACGACGTGCAGAAGTACAGCGTGATGTACGAGCACCTGCGGGCCCAGGCGCTGAACGTGGAGCAGTCCCGCCGGCTCATCGAGGACATGGCGAAGGACTACGCCCGCTGACCTCCCGCCGGCTCTCCGCCGTGGCGGGGTGGGGATGCTACACCGCCGCCACGACGGGCCGAAGAACCACATGGAATATGGCATCCGGTCGAGTGAATGGCTGCGCCGAACAGAGGGGGCAGCGAGTAGCGTCGATCACGCCAACGATCACACGTCATTGGCGCGATCCGTACTGCGGGCCCCCAGCGGGCCCGCGGCGCGGCGACAGCACTCAGCAACTCGCCACCGGAGCAAACATGGCAATTCTTCAGGGCGCCACGGACACCTGGACCAAGTCCTCCTATTCCGGAGGAAACGGCGCGTGCGTCGAGGTCAAGTCCCCGTCCACGGCAGCACTGGCCGTCCGCGACTCCAAGGTCCCCGAGGGCCCCACCCTGGCCTTCCCCGCCAACGCGTGGAACGCCTTCGTGGCCTCGGTCAAGGCGTAGCGGCGGCCGACCCCCCGGCCATACCGGCCGCGCGGTCGCACCGACCGCACGACCAGAGCCCTCTCGACCAGTTCGCCGTCCTAGCCGAGAGGGCTCGGTCCGTGCCCGCACCCGCCTCCCGCCGCCCCGCCCCCGGCGAAGCACGCCCCCGACGGCCAGGACCCCCGACCCCGCCCCCCGTGCGGACTCAGCCGGCCAGCCGCTCCTCGATCGCGGCCACCAGCTCGGGCGCCTCCGGATCGGTCTGCGGCGCGAACCGGGCGACGACCCGGCCGTCCCGCCCGATCAGGAACTTCTCGAAGTTCCAGCGGACGTCGCCGCTGTGCCCCTCGGCGTCCGCGAAGCCGACGAGCCGCTCGTACAGCGGATGCCGGTTCTCCCCGTTGACCTCCACCTTCTCGGTCATTGGGAAGGTCACGCCGTACGTCGCCGAACAGAACGCGGCGATCTCCTCGGCGCTGCCCGGCTCCTGCCCGAGGAACTGGTTGCACGGCACGCCGAGCACGGTGAACCCGCGGTCCGCGTACCGCTCGTGCAGCCGCTCCAGGCCCGTGTACTGCGGGGTCAGCCCGCACTTGGAGGCCACGTTCACGATCAGCACGACCTGGCCGGCGTACTGGCCGAGGTCGGCGGGACCGCCCTGGAGGGCGCCGATGCCGACGGTGAGAGGGGAGTCGTCTGTGATGTCCGAGGTCGTCATGGGCGGATGGTAACCCCCTCGGAGCGCCCCCTCCGGAACCTCCGGAATCTCCGGCGCCTCCGGCATCCCGGTGCTTCGGCGCTCCCGTGTCCCCGGTACCGGCCACCGGCCCGGTCTCCGCTCGCGCCGCCCGCATGAGGGCCTCCCCGGGCGCCGTCCGCGAGTACGGCACCGACCGGCCCGCCCGCCGCCTTCCGGCCCCGCGTCGGGCGGCACCCGCGGATGCGGCTCCTGCCCGGTCGCGGCGGCTCAGTGGTGCCAGGCCCGCCCGCCCGTGTTGTGGATGAACCGCTGGAGCACCTTGAGAGTGGTCAGGTACTCCTCGTCGGAGATGCCCGCGTGCCGTTCCGCCCACAGGTCGTCCTGGAGGGCGGCGGCCCTGTCGTAGAACGCCCTGCCCTCGGGGGTGACGTCCAGGCGCCCCCCGGCGTCCTCGGTGATCCAGCCCCGGGCGATGGTCGCGTCGATCTCCGCCTCCATGGCCTGCGGGCCGGTGTCCAGGTAGTTCCGCAGGAGACGGGAGACCTCGTCGCGCGTCTTGACCGTGTCGGCGCCCGCGACCTGGGCGAGGACCCACCACTGCGGCTGGGTGATGCCGATCTCGGCGAGGGCGGTCCGGGTACGGGTGACGACGGCCTTGTAGGCCGCCCAACTCCAGTATCCGATGGGCTGCCGGAGCAGTTCGGCGTCACTGTGCGAGTACTGCATGGCTGGTCCTTCCGCAGTAGGCCACCGGGCTCCGCCCGCTGGCGGGGCCCGGATCGGTGAGGCCGACGGTAGGACCTCAAGTTTGATCGAGGTCAAGGGAGCGCGGATGCGATTCCCGGCGGTGTGTGCGACGGGTGAGCACCATGGTGCGGCCGGGTGCGGAAATGCCGAAGGGGTCGAAAGCCCCTGATCGCAGGGGAATTTACCGTTTTGCTCTATGGCGGGCCGTATCGCTCATAGAAGATATTTTTCGAGTTTGCGCAACCCTGCGGCATCTTCCCGAGTCCTACACCTGCAATGCACGGAAGGACCTCGGGGAGCAACGTGAACCCGCAGTACCCGCAGTACCCGCAGCCACCGCACCCGCAGCAGTCGTATCCGCCGCAGCCCGGATGGGGTGGACCTCCGCAGCAGTCCGTCTACGGTCTCCCTCCGCAGCCGCCGAAGAAGCGCGGCGTCGGGAAGGTCGTCGGGATCGGCTGTGCGGGCCTCCTCGCGCTCCTCGTCGTCACCGGCGTCGTGGCCGGCAGCGGTGACTCCGGTGGCGACGGCGGCAAGGACGGGACCGCCGTCGCCGACGGCCGGCAGGAGACCGGCGAGGGGACGCGGGAGGAGCCCGCGCGGGAGAGGGGCGACTCCCGGCCCGCGCAAGGGGCGCAAGCCCAGGGCCCCGTCGAGGTCACGGCCAGGAGGACGGCGTTCGCGAAGACGATCCTCGCCGACGGCACCGACTACACCAGCGTCCTCGTCACCGTCACGAACAACGGCGGCGAGCAGGTCGACGTCAACCCGTTGTACTTCACGATCACGGACACCGGCGGCACCAAGCACACGGCCGAACTCGCCGTCGACGAGAACCAGATCGACACCGTGAAGTTGGCGGCCGGCGAGAACGCCTCCGGCACCGTCACCGGCAAGGGGTCGTTCACCCCCAAGTACGTGACCTTCACCGACGGCCTCTTCGGCGACCCGGTCCGCGTCGACGTCTCCTGACCGGACGCGCCGTCACCTGCTGGCCGGCGCCGGCCGAGGTGCCCCCCGGTGCCGTCTCCAGGGACCGCTTCGGGGGACCGGGCGGGATCCCGCGCACCGCTCCTCGGGGCGTGGCCACGGACTGGAAGCCCCGCCGGCCCGGCCCCGGCCGGCCTGCGGCGTTCCGTCCCCCGGGGTGTTGCGGTGCGGGGTGGGGTCAGGTCGTGCTGCAGGTGACCGTCGGCCAGGTCCGGTTGCCGTTGTGCTGGATGGTGGCGCCCCAGTTGTTGCCGCTGCCGCCGGGTTTGGCGACCAGGACCTGGGAGCTGGGGTAGCTGGCGCTGACGTTCCAGGTGGAGAGGACCTTGGCGGGGGAGGGGACGTTCATGGTGACGGTCCAGTTGCTGGAGCCGGTGACCGAGACGTTGAGGTTGTAGCGGTCGCTCCACTGCTGGCCGGCGGAGAGGGTCGCGGTGCAGCCGCCGTTGCCGCCGCCGCCCGAACCGCCGCCGTCGGGAGCCACGGCGCGGCCGGTCTGCGGGGAGATCATCCCGGCGCACAGGCCGCGGGAGGCCAGCACCTGCGCGATGCGCGGGATCGCGGCGAGGGTGTTGGCGGACCAGTCGTGCATGAGGAAGATCTGGCCGTTGGTGAGCCGGCCGGCGGCCTGCACGATCGCGTCGGTGCTGGCGCCGTTCCAGTCCTGCGAGTCGACGTCCCAGATGATCTCGGTCAGGCCGTACTTGGCCGCGACCGACTTCACGGTTGCGTTGGTCTCGCCGTACGGCGGACGGAACAGCTTCGGGGTGCCGCCGCCCGCGCCGGCGATGGCCTGCTGGGTCCGGGAGATCTCCGAGTCGATCTGCGACTGGCTCAGCTGGGTCAGGTGCGGGTGGGTGTAGCTGTGGTTGGCGACCCACATGCCGGCGTCGACCTGGGCGCGGACCAGGGCGGGGTTGGCGGCGGCGTACTGGCCCTGGTTGAACATCGTGGCCCGCAGCCCGTTCCGCTTGAGCGCGTCGAGCAGGCTCTGCGTGGTGCCGGACGGGCCGTCGTCGAAGGTGAGGCCGACGTACCCGCTGCAGGCCGCGGCCTGCGCCGGGGCGGCGTTGACGGTGAGGGTGCTCGCGGCTGCCATGGCGACGGCGGCCAGTCCGGTGGCCAAGGAGCGCAGCGAGCGGCGCGGTCTGGTTCTCATGCGGAGTGGTCCTCCAGCGTCGGTGGGGTGCGGGGACAGGTCGTGCTGCGGGTGACCGTCGGCCAGGTCCGGTCGCCGTCGTGCTGGATGGCGGCGCCCCGGTTGTTGCCGTTGCCGTCGGGTTCGGCGACCGGGACCTGGGGTTCGGCCGGCCGTCGCGGACCGGGCGGCCGGGGGAGCGGGATGTGGCGGCGGCCCGGGGTGACGCGCCTGGGCCCTGCCGATGGCGAACAGTTTTGGTATGACCCCGTCAACTGTCAACAGTTTCGGCAATGATTTCGAAACATGCGGTTGGGTGGGGTGCACGCGGACAGTGCGCACCCTGGAGTGATTCTTCCTGTCGGGGCACGGCTCGGCATCGTCCGCGTGATCGCGGCGATCCCCTCAAGGGAAAGGCGGGCCGGCCGTTCCGAATGTTTCGAAAGTTTTCCCGATCATGTTGTCGCCGACGTCCGGGCACGGCCCGCCGGGGGCGGCAGACGTCAGACCCGCTCCAAGGGCCGGTGCGGCCCGCTGGGAAGCTCCACTGTGATCGCGTCGCCCGGGCGCACCACGCCGCCCTCCTTCACGATGCTCATGATCCCGGCCTTGCGCACGATGTTCCCGGCCTCGTCGCGCCCGACGACCTGCTTCAGCAGCCCGGCCTGGAAGGCGTCGATCTGCAGGCACGGGTTGCGCAGGCCGGTCACTTCCAGCACCGCGTCGTCGCCGCACCGCAGCAGCGTGCCGACCGGCAGGGCGAGCAGGTCGATGCCGCGGGTGGTGATGTTCTCGCCGAGGTCGCCCGGCGCCACCTCGAACCCCTCCGCGTCGAGCTCGGCGAAGAGCTCCTCGTGGATGAGGTGCACCTGGCGGAGGTTCGGCTGGGTGGGGTCCTGCGCCACCCGCGAGCGGTGCTTGACCGTCACGCCGGCGTGTACGTCGCCCTCCACGCCGAGTCCGGCGAGCAGCGTGACGCTGTCCCGGTTCGGCTTGGTGAACGAGTGCTCGTCGTTGCTGCTGACCGCCGTCACTGTCCCGCGCATCCTCGAAACCCCCTCCCGGGCCACCCCGCGTGGCCGGTCACGACCCTAACTCCGGGGCCTCGCCGCGCAATAGTCCCGCCGGGCCCCGCCGACGCGCCGGCTGCGGCCGCGCGTGCTCGAACCGCTGTCACCGCCACCGCGCCCGTTCGGACCCGGAAGCGGGGCGGGGAGAACGTGCGGCAAGGCGCGCCGACGGCTCACGCCGGCCGTGACCCACGCGGAGGCCGGCGGCGGGGCGCCGGCAGGAGGCCACCCGGCCCGGGGGGGAGGGGGGGGACCGCCCCGCGTGGTTCTCCCGGATCCGCGGGGCCCCGGCCTCACGGGTGCCGCAGGTCGAGGCCGAGCCCGCGGCGGCCCGTCCCGTCGAGCCGGTCGGCGGTGAAGCGGCCGCTCCAGGAGCGCTCGTAGTGCTCCCCGGGGAAGTCGCCGGGGCTCGAGCCCGTGGCGAACGCCTCGCGGACGCCGACGGCGTACTCCTCGTTGCGGGGGCACCAGGGCGCGGCGGGGATGTACATGACGTTGCCCCAGCCCTTCTGGTTCCGGACCGGGGCGACGCTGTGGACCATGTCGCAGTGCCACCAGACGGAGTCGCCGGCCCGGATGTCGGGGATGGGGGTCAGGGCCCGGTGGAGGGAGGGGTGCCAGCGCTTGGTGACGGGGAAGACCTGGTCGGTGCGCACGCCGCACAGGGAGTCCTCGGGGACGTCCGGCAGCAGCGGCCGCAGCAGCAGGCGGGCCATGGCCTCCGGGACCGGCACGGTGTGCAGGACGCCCTGGTCGGCGTCCATGTCGGACAGGGCGGTCCAGCCCTGGAAGGTGCGGAAGGCGGAGCACATGGTGGAGCCGGGGTACTGGGGTCCGGCGGTGCGGTGCGCGGCGTCCCAGGGGTCGTACCGCTCGACGTCGCCGCTGTAGAGGTGGCGGAACGCCCGCTGGTACTCCCTGGTCATCCACAGGTCCAGGGTGCCGGAATCGCAGTGGGCGCCCAGGCCGGCGGAGTCGGTGCCCGGGGGGCGGCGCCGGATGCGGTCGGGGTACATCGCGTGGCGGTCGGGGTCGAACCACCGGGTCCCGTCCTCGTCGGTGTCCTTCCAGAACGAGTTCAGGAAGGACTGGACGGTGGCCATCCGCCGCGACTGCCGGGCCTGCATCTGCGCCTGCGACCAGTAGATCGGGTAGATCTCCGGCTTGGAGCCGACGCTGCCGAAGAAGTCGTCGCCGGGGCCGGAGTAGGTCTCGAAGAACCTGTTGCGCTCGACGTAGTCGACGATGTCGGCGTCCCACGCCAGCGCCTGCCCGCGCGGGAAGTGCCCGCGGACGACGAGGCAGCCCCGCTTCCTGACCTCGGCCTTCTGGGCGGGGGTGACCGTTCCGCTCGCGATCGCCTCGAAGTCCAGGACGGGCCAGACCTCCCCGCCGCGCTCGCGCTCGGCCTCGATCTCGGCGATGCGCGCCTCGACGCGCCGCTCGACGGCGGCGAACACCTCCTCGACCGAGCGGCCGGAGGCTTCCATGCGGGCCCGCAGGGCGGACTTGATCTCGCGGACGGCGGCGGCGGGGTCCTCGGGGGGCCGGTCCCAGTGCGGCAGGTCGGGAAGGGGGTGCGGTGCGGCGGCGAGAGTCATCCCAGCTCCTTTGGTAAGGACTCCTAACCAGATGCTGAATCCGACGGTAGGCACCTCCCGGCCCTTTTGGCAACACTCCTTACTAGAATGGCGGCATGAACCCGCCGAAGCCGTCCCTGGAGCTGCTGCGGGGGCTGACGGACGAGAACGTGCTGCGCGCCCTCATGACCCGCGACCGCCTTACCCGGGCGGAGATCGCCACCGCGACCGGCATCTCCAAGCCCACCGTCTCCGACAGCGTCCAGCGCCTCGAGCGGGCCGGACTGGTGGTGGACACCGGCGAGCGCACCACCGGACGCGGCCGGATCGGCTCCTATTACGCGCTCGCCCCGCACCTCGGCACGGCCCTGGTGGCGAGCATCACCCCATGCGGCGTCACCGCCGAGGCCGTCGACGCCCGGGGCCGCACACGGGGGCGGATCCGTACGGCCCTGGAGGCGGACGCGGGACAGGAGGCGGCCGGGCGCGCGCTCACCGCGGCGGCCGAGGACCTGAAGGGCCGGACCGGCGGTCCGCTGCGCCTGGCGGTGGTGAGCGCGGCCGACCCCGTGGACCGCGCGTCGGGCCGGCTGGTGCAGCTGCCCGACGCCCCCTTCCTCGTGGGGGCGCTCGACCCGCCCGCCGTCCTGGCGGACACGGTGACCGGCCCCGTCCTGGTGGACAACGACGTCAACTGGGCCGCCCGGGCCGAGTACGAGAACGGATGCGCGCAGGGCGTCGACGACTTCGTCTACCTCCACCTCGGCGAGGGACTGGGCTGCGCCGTGATGAGCGACGGCACCGTGCGCCGCGGCCACCGCGGGCTCGTCGGGGAGATCGCCCACCTGTGCACCGCGGGGCCGGACGGGCGGGCCATGGCCTTCACCGAGGTGTTCGCCGCGCTGGGCCTGCGCCGGCCGGCCTCCACCGCCGTCGACGTCCCCCGCCTCCTGGAGATCCTCGAAACACCGGGCGCCGGGGCCGACCGGATCCGCACGGCGCTGGCGCGCGCCGTCGGCGGCGTCCTGTCGGCCGCCGTCTCCCTGGCCGACCCGCGGACCGTCGTCGTCGGCGGGGCGTGGGGCTCCCACCCCCGCATGATCGCCGCGATCGAGGAGCACTTCCGGCGCACGCCGCGCCCCGTCCCGGTCGCCGCGGCCGTCCTGACCCTGCCCGAACTGACCGGCGCACGCGCCCGAGCGGTCGACGAACTCCGCTCCCTCGTCGTCCGCTCGGCCCACCCCGCGCCCCACCGATGACCACCACCCCCTTCCGCCCCGATCGCCCGCTTCCCCACTCACCAGGATCACCATGAGCACCGGTCACACCGCGCACCTCCCGTACCCCTCGCACCCCCCGCACCTCCCGAACCCCCCGGCCCCCGCACACCCCGACATCCGGCTCATCGTCACGGACATGGACGGCACGCTGCTGGACGCCGACGGACGCATACCGCGGGGCCTGTGGCCGCTGCTGGACGAACTGCGCCGCCGGGACGTCGTCTTCAGCCCGGCCAGCGGCCGGCAGTACGCCACCCTGGCCCACCTCTTCGCCGGAGCCGACGACGGCATGGTCCACATCGCCGAGAACGGGGCCTTCGTCGTCCGCGACGGGCGGGAACTCTCCTCCGACGTGCTCGACCCCGCCGTGTCCGCCCGCGTCGTCGAGTCCGTCCGGGACCTGGTGGACGGGGGCGTGGACGCGGGCGTCGTCGTCTGCGGCAAGCGCTCGGCGTACACCGAGCGCGGCGACCGCGCCTTCCTCACCGAAGTGGACAAGTACTACCGCGCGCACCGCCTCGTCGACGACGCCACCGCGGTCGACGACGAGATCGTCAAGGTCGCCGTCTTCACCTTCGGCCCGGCCGAACGCACCACGGCACCGGCCCTGGCCGCCTTCGCCGACACCCTCCGGGTGGTCGTCTCCAGCGAGCACTGGATCGACCTCATGAACCCCGCCGCCGACAAGGGCGCCGCCGTGCGCCGCCTCCAGCGGCACCTGGGCATCGGACCGGCCCAGACCATGGCGTTCGGGGACTACCTCAACGACCTCGGCATGCTCGACGCCGCCGACTGGTCGTACGCCATGGCCAACGCCCACCCGGACGTCATCCGCCGCGCACGCCACCTCGCCCCCGCCCACAGCGACGACGGCGTCATCCGCACCATCAGGACCGTCCTCGGCATCTGAACGGGCCCGCTCCGACCGCTGCCGCCGGCCGGGACGGCGGACGGGCGGGCGGCGCGCACCCCGCCCGCCCGTCGTCCGGCTGTTCGCCGTGCGCGCGGGGGCGCCGGCCGGCGAGGGGCTTTCCGGGGCCGCCGCTCCGCGGCCGGGCAGCGGCGTGACGGGCGGCGTCGTCAGCGGCGTGATCAGTGCGGCATGCCGCGCGCGCACGCGTCGGCGGTCCGGCGCAGGACCGCCTCCGCCTCGTCGACGATCCGCCGTACGATCTCGGCCGCCGGCAGGATGTCGTGGACGAGGGCCGCGGACTGGCCGGTGAACGGCAGGAACTCGTGCCCCCGTCCGGTGAGCACCGCCTCCACGAGGAGGGGGCCGGCCTCGGCCGGCCGTACCCGCTCGGGGTGCGCTTCGGCGTCCTCCAGGAACGGCGTGCGCAGGGACCGGGGGGAGCCGTAGGCGTCGGGCCGGGAGAACGGCGGCATGAACCTGTCGCTGTGGGCCAGTTTGACCGTGTCGCGGGCGTCGGCGGCGACGATCCGGTTCTTCCACTCATCGGAGACGGCCATCTCCACCGACGCGAGCAGCCGCGTACCGATGGCCACTCCCTGGGCGCCCAGGGCGAGCGCCGCCGCCAGCCCCCGGCCGTCGGCGATCCCGCCCGCGGCGACGACGGGCGTGTCCCCCGCCACGTCCACGACCTGGGGGACCAGCACCATGGTGGACACCTCACCGCCCTGACCGCCCGCCTCGCCGCCCTGGGCGACGATGACGTCCGCACCCGCGCGTGCCGCCTGCTCGGCCTGCCGGACGTCCATGACCTGCTGGATCCACAGGATGCCCGCGTCGCGGGCGCGCCGGATCAGGTCCCCGGGCACCCCGAGGTGGAAGGAGATCGCGGCCGGCCGCTCGTCGAGCGTGGCCTGGAAGGCCTCCTCGTTCAGGGGCCGGAGGGTGTGGTTGACGGCGAACGGGCGGTCGGTGAGCTCGCGCATGCGGGCCCACTGGCGCCGCAGGTCGGCGACCGGGCGCAGGGCCGTGCCCAGGCTGCCGAGGCCTCCCGCGCCGCAGACGGCCGCGGCGAGGTCGACCTGTTCGTACGGTCCGTACGGTGCGCCGATGACGGGCACCTCGATACCGAGTACGTCGCACAGCCGCGTCCGCAGCATCGCCGCCTCCTGCTGCCGCCGCCGCGAGTCGAGCGGCCCCGACCCATCCTGCACCGCCGACGTGCTCGGCGCACGGCGGGGACGAGCCGGCCGCCCGGTGGAGCGGACGCTCGCACCGAGGCGGGCAGGGGCGGGCGGAGGCGAGCGGAGGCGGGCCGAGGGGGCCGAGGCGGGCGGAGGCGGCAGGAACCGGAAGGTGCCCTCGCCCCACGCGCCGGCCGCTCCGGCCGGTACACCGTTCACTCTTGACCGCCATGTACTTTGCGTTGCAAAGTTGAGGTCTCGACGGGCGGCCATCCGCAGGTCCGCCCACCCGCGCCGCCGAAGCGCCGACCACGGGGGGACACATGGGAGCACCCGCACCGAGCAGCGCGGAACCCGAACCGAGGGAGGACGCGGCCGCCCTGCTGGCCGTGGCGGAGGGCCTGCGGGCCAGGACCCGCACACTGACGAACGGCGCGTGGGCCCCCCTCCTCGGCTTCGGACTCCTCGCCCTGGCGGCCGTCCCGATCGCCCGGTACGCCTTCAACTTCGGAGCACACGGGCGCTCCGTCGCCTCCTACCCGCTCTTCGCCCACGCCGAGCTGACCGGCCTGTGCGTCGTCCACGAACCGGGAACCCCTTGTCTCGAGGGCGAGTTCGACGGTGCCGTCCTGCGCTTCGCGGCCTGGGGCGTGTGGTTCGCGCTCCTTCCCCTCGCCTGGTTCGCCGTCGCCCGCTGGTACCGCCTGCGCGGTGAGGACCGGGGCGTCGTCCCCCGGCGCGGCGTGTGGATCCGGGCGACCGCCGCGGCCACCGCAGTGATCACGGCAGCCCTGACGGCGCTGCTGTTCAGCAGGAACCAGCCGTGGGAGGCCAGGCTGCTGGAGAACAGCTACGCCTCCCCGTGGTACCTGGTCGGCACCGGCCTCCTCGCCCTCGGCATCGCCGAACGCAGCTGGATCACCGCAGCGGCCGGCACCGCCCACGCCCTGCTGCTCACCGGGTACCTGGGAGCCTCCTGGGGCAGCGGATGGCTCCCCTGGCAGCACCCCGCCGACCCCGACTGGACCGACGGACCGCAGACCAAGGCCCTCCTGCTCGCCGCGCTCCTGCTCCTCGCCGGCCTGTGCGAGTGGGCGGTGACCCGCCGCCGGGGCGCGCCCGGTCCCGCCGGTACGGGTACGGTCGTCCCATGAGCGTCGGGGACTCGACCGCTGCGCGGGACGACCAGGAGGAGCCGCATCCCACCCAGGCGCTGGACGACACCGTCCACCAGCGCGTACGGCTGGGCATCCTCGCCATCGCCCGCGAGGCCGACCGGGTCGAGTTCGGCTTCCTGAAGAGGCAACTGGCCGTCACCGACGGAAACCTGTCCCGGCACCTGAAGGTGCTGGAGGAGTCGGGAATGATCGCCCTGGAGAAGGGCTACGCCGGCCGGCGCCCCCGAACGTGGATCGCCCTCACCCGCGACGGCGCGCAGGCCCTGGACGCCGAACTCCGCGCCCTGCGCGCACTCGTGCTGCGCCTGGAGACCCCTCGCCCCGTGCCCGGCCCGCCGGAGGCATGACCACCGCGGCCGGCCAGGCGCGCGCACGCCTCGCCGCGCTCCCCGTCCGGCCGCCCTTGAGGGGCGTGACGGACACAGGGGATCATGAGGGCATGAGTCCCGGGTCAAAGCGCACCATCGGCATAGTGACCATGGCGGTCGGCATCGTCGTCGCGGCGTGGGCGGTGTTCGGTCCCCCCAGGGATTGGGAGGGCGGCATGCGGTGGGTACGTCACGGTCTCGCCTTGGGATCCCTGGGAGCGGTCAGCCTCAGCGCGAGACTGATGTTCCCTGACACGGACGAGGACGAGTCCAAGACGATGTGACCGGGAGGCCTCACCCGCCGGCTTTGGATGGGTGAGGACCCCGCACCCGTGCCCCCGGCGGGACCCGGGCCTGCGACACCCGTTTCAGGAGTCCGATCCGATGGCCCTTCCCGGCCCGCGCAGCGGCTTCGTCCCGTGGTTCGTGGGTGCGCCCCAGCCGCACCGACGCGCCGGCGTTCGCGCCCGGTGAGGTCGGGACCGGATGCCGGCCGCCTCGCCGGCGCCCCCGACGCGGAAGCACGCGGCGAAGGCGTGTGCGGGGCCACCGGGCGTATCGCCCCTCATGCGGGGAGCGATACGCCCTGCCGCGCCGCTGGCTACCCCATGGTCCTGGCGCCGTCCAGGGACTCGCGGATGATGTCGGCGTGGCCGGCGTGCTGGGCGGTCTCGGCGATGATGTGCATCAGCACCCGGCGGGCCGACCATCGCGCGCCCGGCTCGGACCACGGGGCCTTCGGCAGTGGTTGTGTGGCGCTCAGGTCGGGGAGGGTGGCGACCAGTTCGTCGGTTCGGCGGGCCGTGTCGGCGTAGTCGAGGAGCACACCGTCCAGCGTCTCGCCGGGCAGCATCCGGAACTCGTCGGCCCGCCGGGCCCGGTCGGCCTCGGTCATGGTGGTGAAGTCGGGCATCGCCGACGGGCCGTCCAGGATGAACCGCGCCCAGGCCCGCTCGACAGCAGTGACGTGTTTGATCAGGCCGCCCAGGCACAGCCGGCTGGCGGTGGTCCGGCGCCCGGCCTGCTCGTCGGTGAGGTCACGGGTGGTGAAGCGCAGGAAGTGCCGATGCTTGGCCAGGGACTCCAGCAGGTCGGCGCGCTCGCCGGTGGGGGCCGGGTCGTGGGTGGCCGGTTCGTCGACGGTCGTGGTTCCGCTCATGATGGCTGCCTTCCGTGGTTCGTGTTCCGCCGGGCAGAGGGAACGCTAGGGGCCATGTAGGCCAGGTCCTGACCCACATGGCCGGAGGGACAAGGACGTTGAGCCTCGACCTGGGACCCCACCCCCCGGGCGGCGGGATCCGCATGCACGGCCTCTTCGTCCCGAAGCGGCTCGGGCAGAGGCTCGGCCCGCGGTTGGCGCGCCTTTCGCCTGGGGTGATGATCCGCGGGCGCCCGTGCTCGTCCGCCGCCGCCCGCCGGCGTCGTCACGCGGTCAGACACTCACCGCCCGATCGCCCGATGCCGCACGACCGTGACCGGATCGGGGCTGCCCGGTGGGGAGTGGCATGGCGGACGTAGCTGCGGAACCGCGCGCTCCCACGGGCTCCCCGCCGCGAGAAGACGGGGCTTTCGGCCGCGTGGTCGACCAGGCCGCGGAACGGGCTCGGGCGGCGATCGGGGCACTGACGGGCGCGCGGGTCGCTGTACTCGGCTGTCGTACCGCAGGATCACTCGGTGTCCCGCCTGATAGGTCCGCACACCGCGGACCCGTGCCCCCGCTGTGCCGACGAAGCGGTCCGCCTGGGCACCCCGCCCCGCGCCGCCGGGCCCCTCGCGGTCGGCTACACCTGTGACCGCTGCGGCCACGCCTGGTCCCGCCCGGTCGAAACGGACCTGGAGGTCCACGACACCGTGCGGGTGGATCTCCCCGACGCGACGCTGTACGGAACCGTCTGGCGCCTGGAGGACGACCGCGTACTGCTCCGGGGACCGGGCGGCGGCCGGCACCGGTGGGTCGAGCGCTGGAGGGTCATCCTCCACTGACCGTCTCCCCCTCGTGCCCCGGCCGCCCCCGACGGCGAGCACGCGGACCGGGCGGGAGCGCGGACAAGGCGCCCGAGATCGTTCCCCGGCAAGCGAACCGGGCCCCCTGCCCACCGCGTTGTACGGGAAGATCGACGACGCGACCGGGGACACCCGATGGCGACGGTGTCGGCTCGCCGTCCGCCGACGTGACCTCGCGCCGACGATGTCGTGAAGGTGCTCGGCGCGGGTCTTCCCGGCCGCGTGACCGGGGCCGCGGGAGGCCTTCCGGGTCTTCACGCGTGGAAGGGAGACGCCCTCCCCGCGGAACAGGAGGCGCGGGCGTCATCGATTCCGCGGGCGCGCACACGTTCAACCACCCGCACGGCTTGGCAGTACGGAGGGCTGCGGCGGCGTCAATCCTCCGCGTCCTCCGCGTCCGCCGCGTCGACAACCGTCAGCGTTACGGTGCCGTCATCCGCGACGGACCAGCCAGGGTTGTGGCACACCTCCCAGCGGTGGCCGTCGGGGTCGGCGAAGTAACCGTGGTAACCGCCGAAGGCCGCCCGCCGGGGCTCTTTGAGGACGACCGCTCCCGCCGCGCGGGCTCGCCGCACGGCCTCGTCCACTTCGGCGGGCGAGCTGAGGTTCTGGGCGAGGGCGAAGGGCGTGCCGGCCGTTGCCGGATGTCCGATGCCGGCGCCGAGGCCGGCCAGCGGGAAGAGCGCCGGAGCCAGTCCCCTGCGCGAGCGGCCCGGACCGGAACGCCCCGCGCCGGCGGCGGGGAGGACTCGGCTCCGCGCCGGCTAGGCCACCAGGCCGTGCCGGTAGGCGTAGACGACGGCCTGGACGCGGTCGCGCAGGCCGAGCTTGGTGAGGATGCGGGACACGAAGGTCTTGACGGTCTCCTGGCTGATGACGAGCACCGCGGCGATCTCGCTGTTGGACAGTCCGTCCGCGATGAGGCGGAGGACCTCCAGCTCGCGGGGTGTCAGCGGGGTGTCCCGCGCGCCGCCTTCGGCGGGCCGGATCCGGGCGGCGTAACGGCCCACGAGCTGACGCGTCACCTCGGGGTCCAGCAGCGCCGCGCCCATGGCCACGGTCCGGATCCCGTGCAGCAGCCGGTCCGGTGGCGCGTCCTTGAGCAGGAACCCGCTCGCTCCGGCCCGCAGTGCCTCGTAGACGTACTCGTCCAGGTTGAACGTGGTCACCACGAGCACCTTCACGGGGTGCTCGACTCCGGCGCCGGCCAGCAGCCGGGTGGCTTCGATGCCGTCGAGAACCGGCATGCGCACGTCCATCACCACGACGTCCGGGCGCAGTCGGCCGGCCAGCTCCACGGCGGTCCGCCCGTCTCCGCACTCGCCCACCACCGCCAGGTCGGGCTGCGCGTCGATGATGGTCGACAGCCCGGTGCGGATCAGTGCCTGGTCGTCGCAGACCAGGACCCGGACGGGCGCGCTCATGCCGGGCCTCCCGCGGGTATCCGCGCCCGGACGAGGAAGCCGCCGCCGCTCAGGTGGCCCGCGCTGAAGTCGCCGCCCAGGACGTCGACCCGTTCGCGCAGGCCCTCCAGTCCCCGCCCGCTGCCGCCGGGGGAACAGGCCCGCGAACCGGAACCGTCCGTGCCGACCTCCACGGTGATCTCTCTTTCCCCATGGCGCACCAGGACCGAAGTCCGGCTGCCGTGGTCGTATTTGAGCGCGTTCGTCAGAGCCTCCTGCACGACCCGGTAGGCCACGAGGTCGGCGCTGCCGGTCGAGGCCGGCGGCGTGCCCTCCTCGGTGAATTCCACCGGCTGCCCGGCCAGCCGCGTCCGCTCGACGAGCGTGAGCACCCGGCCGACGGGCGGCGTCCTGTCCACGCCGCCGTGGCCGGTGCCGTGATCGGGGTTGAGCAGCTCGAGCAGGTGCCGCAGATCCGTGATGGCCCGCCGACCGGTGTCACTGACGGCGATCAGGGCCTGATCGAGACGGTCGGGCGAGGCGGTCAGGTACCGGGCCGCCTCGGACTGCACGACCATCGCCGTCACATGATGGGTCACGACGTCGTGGAGCTCGCGGGCGATCCGGGTGCGCTCGGCGGCACGGGCGTCCTCGGCGACGCGGCCGCGGCGTTCGGCCTCCGCGGCCCGGGCGGAGCGCATCCACCCGCCGATGCCCCACGCGAGGGCCAGCGCCAGGTAGAAGGTCACGAACTCGGCCACCGGTCTGCCGGGCCCGCGCTGGTGGAGTGCGACCGCCAGAGCCGCGAACGCCACGGAGGAGGCCACCAGGGTGGTGCGGCGGTACCGCTCCAGATACGACCCGGCGCTCAGCAGCGCGATGGGCAGCGCGGCACCGGCCAGGAGGTGGTAGCCGCGCAGCTGGTCGAGGGCGAAGCCGCACGACACCAGGGTGAGGCAGATGAGCGGCCACCGCCGGCGCACGGCGAGCGGAAGGCACTGCAGGACGGCCGCCACACCGGTCAGCACGTCGACGGGACGGGTCGGCAGACCGCCGACCTCCGTGCCGTTGCCGTGGAACGCCGGTACGGCCGACACCACGAGGAGCAGCATCCCGAGCGGGAAGTCCCGGACCGTGACGTCAAGCCGGTGCCACAGCTCCCGAACACGTCGGCGATCCATCACCGGGGCAGTGTAGCGGCGGAGTCGACGCCCACGGCTCGCCGGGAACCGAAGGGCACGATGTTCCCGCGCCGGTGGGCGAGCCACAGGAACACCAGGGTCAACAGCGCCCCGAAGCCGACCGAGTAGACGCTGGCCTCCGGCCCGAAGCCGCCGCCGGTGAGCCACTGCGGGCCCGATGTCGAGGCGTCCAGGAGCCCCTGGCTGGCGCCGTTGCCGGAGACCTCGGTGCTGAAGACGCCGGCCGCGGCGAAGTTCCAGCCGAAGTGCACGCCGATCGTCAGCCACAGGCTGCGGGTGGCGGCGTACGCGGCAGCGAGCATGAAACCGGCCTCGATCGCGATGGCGAGGCCGCCCCACAGGGTCGCATGCTCGTTGAGCAAGTGCGAGAGGCCGAACACGAGCCCCGTCAACGCCATGGCCGTGTACGTGCCGACGCGCTCCTCGGCGAACCGGAACAGCACGCCGCGGTAGACCACCTCCTCGGTCGCCGCGACGGCGGCCATGAGGCCGAGCAGACCCAGCGCGCCGGCCACCGAGCCCAGACCGTCGACTTCGTAGTACCCGGCGGTGAAGAGGTTCACGACGACGGCCGCGAACATCCCGCCGCCGATCAGGACGCCCCAACCGGTCCGGGCCGCGGCGCCTTCACGGGCCACGTCCGGGGCGGGACGGTGCTCGGTGCGCCGCACCACCCACCCGTACACCAGCACGACCAGCGCAGCGACCGTGAGGCCGAGGACGAGCGTGAGCCAGTCGTTCCCCTCCACCGCGCTGACGGCACCGCCACCCAGGGCGTACATCGCCGTGACGGCCAGGAACTGCCACACAAACCTCATAAGGACCCCTCTGCCGGACCGCGACCGGTGCGCCGCGGACTGCACCGGACGCTACGTATCCGGCCGCCGCGGATCGTCACCTCACGGTGGACACCTGGCCGTAGCTCGCACGGGGGACAAGCCCCCGGATCATTCCGTCGGACTGGCTGATCCCCTGCTCCGACCGCCCGCTCGTGCCGGGGCGGAGCGCTGAGAACAGGCCTGAGGCGCAGGAGCGGGCTCGGCGACATCGTGGCGCCGCCCGCCGCTGACCCGCGGGGAGGACCACGGGTCTTCGAACCGTGGAGGACACGGTCCGAGCGCATGACCAGCGACCGGGACCCGGCCACCGCCGATCGGCTCGGGGCCATGATCTGCGCCGGCGGGGAGGGGCCTTCGGCCAGGGGACGGGGACTCCGCGTGGACTCCAGTGGCACGCGTGTGGCACGCGTGTGGCACGACCCCGGAAACGACGAAGGGCCAGCCCGGGAGGAAAACCCTTCTGAGCTGGCCCTTCTCCCTGTGCCCCCGGCAGGATTCGAACCTGCGGCACCCGCTTTGGACGTCGTTTCAATTGGTGAGTCGGCGGTAGCTGATGAGGGGTGCGGCGATGCCGACGAAGGCCAGGAAGAGCTCGGCCTTGCGTTCTTAGCGGCGGTGCAGGCGGCGGCAGCCGGCCAGCCAGGACACCGTTCGCTCGACGACCCAGCGGTGTCGGCCGAGCTGGGTGGAGGACTCGATGCCCTTGCGGGCGATGCGGTGGCGGATGCGACGCTCGCGAAGCCATGTCCGCAGGTAGTCGTAGTCGTAGCCCTTGTCGGCGTGGAGCTTGGCCGGGCGTCGCCGACGGGGTCCGCGGGGGGAGCGGATGGGCGGGATCCCACGCACGAGTGGCTGCAGGCCGAGGCTGTCGTGCAGGTTGACGCCGGAGATCCCCAGCGACAACGGCACGCCGTTGCGGTCGGTGATCAGGTGAATCTTCGATCCCGGCTTGCCGCGGTCGATCGGATTCGGTCCGGTCAAGGGCCCCCTTTTGCCGCCCTCAGACTGACAGAGTCGATCGCGCACCGCGACCAGTCCAGCTCGCCCCGGGCACCGAGTTCGTCGAGGATGACCCGGTGCAGCCGGGCCCACACCCGCTCCCGGCTCCATTGGGCGAAGCGCCGGTGGACGGTGGGCCAGGCCGGCCCGAACACCGGCGGCAGCTGCCGCCAGGTGCAACCCGAGGTGGCCACGAAGATGACCGCCGCCAGACATTCACGGTCCCCGGCCCGTCGTCGTCCGCCGCCCTGCGGGCGTATGACCTCCGTCGGCGGGACTACCCGCCGAAACAGCGTCCACAACTCGTCCGGCACCAACCGCTCGACCAGATCCGTCATGTACGGCTCAACGAACGATCACGCCATTAGAAACGGCGTCTTAGGCTTTGGGGCATGGCCTCATCCTTATCAGGTCGATCGCAGGGACCGTCGACATCGGTCAGCCCGGCCTGCGCCTCGGCCGATCTTCCGCTGAGGCCCGCCGCCGAGCGCTGCTGTTCGCGCTTGTTGGTGTCAGCCGCTGATGTCAGCCGCCGCACGCGGTCTTTGCAGGTGGCGATGCTGTTGAGCGATTGGGGCTGTCCCCGGCGTGACGGAGGATGGTGCTCATGTGCGCTCTTTTCGACCCCCCTGAGCCTCGCCGCGTCTCACCGGGCGAGTACCCAGTGTGGGACCAGGCTCTCGCCCTTCTGAACCGGGACTTGGCGGTGACGCTTCCCCAGCTGGAACCTCTGCAACTGCTGGCTCTTCCGTCCTGCGATGCGGATGAGCCGGAGAACGTCTACGTCGCCATGGCCGACGGCGAGTGGCACGGCAATCACCTGGACCCGAACTCGCAGGACAGCCTTGCCTCTGCGCTGGCGAGCGTTGCCGATGCTGCACAGGAGACTGTCATGGAGCTTTTGTGGCAGGCGTGGCCCCTGTGCCCCGAGCACGGCCTGGGCATGCATCCAATGGAGGATGCACAGGAGCGACTGTTCTGGTGGTGCGCGGGGGAACGGTTGCGTCACGGTCCGGCTCATATCCACGCGGCCGTGGGAGCACTCGACGCTTTGGGAACGTCGATCCGTACACGGTCTTGAAAACCGTCGTGGCAGCGATGTCACCGTGGGTTCCAATCCCACCGCCTTCGCGCGATGAGCAGTGAGAACGGCCTCTGACCAGGGAGATCGGCCAGGGGCTGTCGTGCTGCGTGCTATCCGTGAGTGCCCGTCGCTCCCCAGTGTTTCCCGCTCGACCGGGCACGGCTGGGGCACGGGATCTGGGCCGTACGCGTCACTTCCTGCGGACGGACACGAGCGCCAACACCATGCTCGCGAGCAGCACGAACACCACGAGCGAGGCGAAGAACAGGGCCTCGACCCAGCCGGCGTTCGCACCCGTGAGCGTGCCGTCCGCGGACGCGCATGCCATCTCCGGCGGAAAGCTCTGCCGGCGCAAGTCGTCACAGGTGTTCGGCAGGTCGTCATTCACGACGTACGCGTTCACCCAGCAAAGCGCCCAGGTAACGAGGAAGACACCCAGCGAGGCCAAGGAGACGCCCCACAATGCGGTCGGGCGGACTGCCTCGGAGCCCGTCGGAGATGCCGTCATGACCGGGAGCGTACCGGCCGATCTTCCTGGCGCTGTGGCTAAGCCGGTTACCTGACCACCCCCTCCTTACCCACCACTCGCCCCAGCTCCCATCCCGTCCACCGCCGACCCACAGACCGTGGAGCGGGCGTGGTTCCTGGCGTCCAGGTGGAGCGCGCCACTGTACGAACGACCTGGACGCCCTGGGCCGCGTCTGCTCGGCTCTGCCTGGGTCGACGGCGGACGGGATGGGAGCTCCCCGCGCACGCCCCTACGGACCCGCAGTCGGCGACGGTGCCCCCTCCACCCCGGTGCCGACCGATCCCCCGCCGGAGGCATGGCCTCGACCGCTGGCTGCTCTACGCGGTGATCGACTCATGGCCTCCGGTCCTATCCACGTGTGGGCGCGCGTCAGCGCAGCCAGGGCTTGAACCAGTAGGGATGCCCTCATCGGAGACCCGGCGGGCACTCCGGAAGCCGAGGAGAGCCCTGGGCGGCAGCAAGCAGAAGAGTAAGCGCGAGCAGGAAGATCAACAGAATACGGGCGGCCGGCAAGAGTCATAGAGGTTGCTGTGTTCCGCTGCTGTACGCACGACAGAGGGCCTGGTGCAACTTGCACACCAGGCCCTCTGACCAGCGTCGGGTGGCGGGATGTGAACCCACGACTTCTTCGTCCCGAAGCAACTTGGGCGGGCGCCTGGCCTTGGGCTGGTGTGGCGCTCACCTGCACTGACGATCCGCAGACGTTCGCGCTCGTCCGCCGTTGTTCGTCGGCGTTGTCATGAGTTAGACACTCACCCCGCGACTCCGACTCACTTCCTGCGGCGCTTGCTCGCCCTCTTCTTTAGCTCGGCCTGGCCACGCTTCGTCCAGTCACCTTGGTGGAGGTAGCAACGTGACGTGCCCTTCATCGTCTTGTTGCGGCAGCTGCCTCGATCCGTCGGCCAACCGCACTTGCCCTGCTTCCACTCACCCACGGTCCTTCCCCCTCCCACTGGTCCGCCCTGAGTTCGGGCATCCAGCCTGGGGCACCTTGCCCATGTAGGGCAGGGCGCATGGCCGTTGGCATCAGGCGATCCGGGCGCACGCCGGTCAGTACGTCGAACCTCATGGGTCTGCCACCGACCACCGCTTTACACGTCGTGCAGGACACGCAGCGCGAAGCCATGAGCCACATGGACCGGTTGCTCAGGAAGCGGCGTCCCGGTCGTCAGTGACCGCCCCCGTTGATGTCAGAAGTGGATGCCAAAGGCCCCGGACCATGATCGGCCCGGGGCCTTTCGCCTGGTGCGGGAGTGTCTGCGGAACGGTGTAACTCCGTTGGTTGATTTCAGTTGTTAGCGGTGCCGAGGGTGAGTCGGCCGTCGAACGCGATGTCGAAGGCGTTCAGGGCCGGCTTCCAGCGGCGGGTCCACGCCTTCGTGCCGGTGCCTTTCGGGTCCAGGCTCATGATCGCCAGGTAGACGCACTTGAGGGCGGCCTGGTCGGTCGGGAAGTGGCCGCGGGCCCGGACGGCCTTGCGGATCCTGGCGTTGACCGATTCGATCGCGTTGGTCGTGCAGATGATCTTTCGGATCTCCGCATCGAAGGAGAGGAAGGGCACGAACTCCGCCCAGGCGTTCTCCCAGAGCCGGACGACGGCCCGGTACTTCGTCCCCCACTTCTCCTGGAACTCGCCGAACCGCTCGGCTGCCGCGGCCTCAGTCGGAGCCGTGTAGACAGGCCGCAGGTCCTTCGCGAGCTTCTCCCAGTCCTGCCGGCCCGCGTAACGGAAGCTGTTCCGCAGCAGATGAACCACGCAGGTCTGGACCACGGTCAGGGGCCAAACGCGGGTCACGGACTCGGGAAGTTCCTTCAGTCCGTCGCAGACGACCATGAGGACATCCGCGACGCCTCGGTTCTTGATCTCGGTGAGGACGTGCTGCCAGTACTTGGCTCCCTCACTGCCGTCTCCGACCCACAGGCCGAGGATGTCGCGGGTTCCTTCCGCGGTCACGGCGAGCGCCATGTAGACGGGCCGGTTGGCGACCTGGCCGTCGCGGATCTTGACGTTCACGCAGTCGATGAACACGACCGGGTAGACGCGGTCGAGCGGACGGTTCTGCCACTCGGTCATCCGCTCGAGCACGCTGTCCGTGATCGTGGAGATCGTCTGCTTGGACACCTCGGCGCCGTAGACCTCGGCGAGGTGCGCGGAGATTTCTCCGTGAGTGAGGCCCTTCGCCGACAGCGACAGCACCATCTCGTCGACGCCGGTCAGTCGCCGTTGCCGCTTCTTCACCAACTTTGGCTCGAACGATCCGCTCCGGTCGCGCGGGACGTCGATCTCCACCGGCCCGACCTCCGTCGTCACCGTCTTCGACCGGTGCCCGTTGCGGTAGTTCCCGCTGCGGCCGTCCTCGGTCCGCTGGCCGTTCTCCCGGCCGAGATGGTCGGTGAGCTCGCCCTCCAGGGCTCCTTCCAGCACCAGTTTCGTCAGCTGGGCGAGGAGTCCTCCCTCTCCGGTCAGGGTCACACCGTCAGCCTTTGCCTGAGCCATCAGCTGGGCCACCAGAGACCTGTCCAGAGACGGCGCAGCCGTCTCCTCGTCCACTTCGGTGGTCGAACGCGTATTCTGCTTCACGGTCCTGCTCCCATCGGTCACAGCAGCCTTAACTGCTGCCACTTATTGGGGAGTTACACCGTTCACGCTACAGACCCCCTGGTGCCCCCGGCAGGATTCGAACCTGCGACACCCGCTTTAGGAGAGAGGCGGGGTGGCCTGCGGGCTGATCTGCGGTTTCGCCAGCCGAGGTAGCGAGTGGCTACTCGACCCCGAAGCACCGGTGTTGACCGTGGCTAACCCCTGCATCTGGCACGGTTGTGGCACGAACCTCAGCCGACGACAGTCAGCCACGACGGCGGGTGCGCCGACCGGCCAGGCACGCGTATGCCTCGCCGCACCCCACTGGTCCCGGCCACGTTACTGGCTGTGTCCTCTATCGGCCGTAGATGAGCCGAGCTGGCACGAGACTGCTACCTATGCAATAGCATCCTGCTGTTTAAACTGCCAGCGGATCTCAGGGTGCGCCGACGCGAGTGTGAGTAGATTTCTCCGAAAGCTTTGCTCACTGAACGTCTTTCATCCTGGCGCTTGAGGAGTAGAACGACCTGGCCAGGTGGGGTGGTGACGTGGCGAAGCCCCTCGTCGTTGGTGTGGTGATCTCACTCATCACGCCGACGCCGGGGGGCTTCGTTGGTTCCGTATCCTTCCATGCTTGACGTCCCGCACGAGCTGGTCGAGCACGTCTCGTGGCTCATCTACGCCCGAAGGCGTGAACTGCGTTCGCCCTGGCGACGGTTGAGCTGCTTCAAGCAGGCCCTTCTGACGCTGGCCCACCTGCGCAAGAACGAGACCTTCGCCCGGGTCGGAGCCGGGTTCGGCGTGTCCGAAGCGACCGCCTGGCGGTACGTGGACGAGACCCTCGAGGTTCTGGCCGCCTGGGCGCCCGGCCTGCATGAGGCCCTCGTCGGCCTGGGCGAGGGAGACTTCGTCATCGTCGACGGCACGTTGATCCCCATCGACCGCGTCGCCGCGGACCAGCCGTACTACTCCCAGAAACACCGCAAGCACGGCATGAACGTCCAGGTCATCGCACGGCCGGACGGCACCCCGCTCTGGTTCTCCCGCGCGACTCCAGGTCGCACCCACGACCTCACTGCGGCCCGCGCCCACGGCATCGTCCAAGCCTGCCTCACCCGGCAGATCCTCGTCCTCGCCGACCGCGCCTACCAGGGCGCCGGCGCCACCTTCCGCACCCCCTACTACCACCACAGCGAACAACCCGAGCACTACCAGCAGTTCAACCGCGACCACGCCCGACTCCGGGCCCCCGGAGAACGAGCCTTCGCCCACCTCAAGACCTGGCAGATCCTGCGCAGGGCCAGATGCTCCACACGCCGCATCGGAACGATCGTCCAAGCCGTCCACACCCTGCTGACCTGCGACTATTCAGGATGAAAGACGTTCAGTGAGGGCAACGGTTCACCGTTCCATCAAAGCTGGTGTGAACGGCGCGACCCCGTTGGCTCCGTGGGAGATATCCGCGGGTTTCGGCGGACAACTTTCCCAAACACTCTTCGCCTCGGCACAGTTGAGCGCCACGAAGCGGAAGAGGAGTGCAGTATGGCAGGGGGGCGCAGGACTCGGCCATGGGGGCCACTACGCGGCGCGACACCCGGGCAGAACGCCACCGCCCAGCTCCTGCGCCGCTGGATGGACGACGCGGGCGGCCTGACCGTCACCTCCCTGCACAAGGCGTTCACCCGTGAGCACTTCTCCGGTGGCCCCGTGCCCTCGCGGACTACGGTGGGCGATCGCCTGGCCGGCCGTTACCTCACTCAGGACTTCGTGAAAGCGGTGGCGGCCGTCTGCTTCCCGGACGTTTCTACCCGAGCGGTACGCATCGCACAGGCTACCGAGATGCTGCGCGAGGACACCTCCTCCTTGCTTCCAGGACATGCCACGGGCGGGCGGTATGCCACCCCTCCGGCGGCTCTATCCCAGCTGCACAGGGCGACCGACGTTTTGCGGGGACTGCCAACAGACAGCATGGCGCCCGACCAACGAGTCAGGATGTTGCAGCGGCAGAACCAGCAGCTCAGGGAGCAGATCGCCGAGGTCAACAAGGTCCTGGACGCTGTTAGACACGAGCTTGACCAGACAAATCGGCTTCACGAAAAGCTCTTCCAGGAGAACGCGGCGCTCAGGAGCGCTGTGCGTGAACTGCAGGAGAACCTGCGGAACGGGCGACCACCTGCTAAACCGTCCCCACCGCTCCGCTTTGAGGGAACCGGTGATGCCCTGCCGGCCTCCGCCTCTGCCGCCATGCAGACGCTGCCCTTGGGCTTCGAGGCGTTCTACCAGCAGAACGTGCACAGCTATCTCCGGTACGTCTCGGCACGCACTGGGTCCCCCAAGCTCGCAGAGGAAGTCGTGCACGAAGTCTTCCTTACTCTGCTCAGACGCTGGCAGGAATTCCTCGGCGCAGGGCTGTCGTCCGCGTGGGCCTGGAAAATCCTCCAACAGACGGTGCAACCCCACGTGCGGCCGAGCACTCCCGCGTTTGCCAAGGTCATGCGTCAAGCCCGGATGAGAATCGCGAATCTGGATGGCAGCATCGGCCTATATCAAGCCATTGCTCGACTTCCGGAGCGGCAGTTCGCTGTCATCGTGTTGCGCTACGTGCTGGGCTACAGCGCCGACGACGTGGCCCGGTTGATGGGCATCTCCCCGAGCACGTACCGAGCCTACCGCCTGGCTGGTCGAAGGCGCCTGGCAAGGGAACTCGGCATGGAGCTCGGGTGACAGGGCATGGCCGACGAAGTCGGGACCCACCTCTGCGCGGGGGGGGGGAGCAGTAGCAGCAACTACCGGCCCCACCGTGTCATGACCTACCGAGGCGGCTCTCCGGATTGCCCTCTCGGCACCACGCATCCTCACATGGAGAAGTACGTGAGCCTTCACGCTAATGCCAACGACCCCTCGCGCGAACCGGTCATCAACATCAACGTTAGAGGAGACGCACGGTTCAGCCTGACGGCCTCGATCGCGCAGGCCGACCACGGATCGACCAGCCAAGCTGCAGCCCTGGAGGACCCTAAGACGCCGGTGGAAGCACCCTTCTGGCACCGCACTGCAGTCATCTGGAGCGCCCTGGCCGCTCTTGCGGCGATCGCCGGGGTCGTCGTCACCTGGCTGGTGAAAAGCGCTGCCTAATGTCCTGGTCATGAGGCTGGAGCCATCTCACAGTAGCTGAGACCGCGACGCAACGTGGGCCCGTTGGTGGTCTGAGCCGGATCTATCAGCACATGACCAGCGACCGGGACCGCGCCATCGCCGAGCGGCTTGGTGCCATGATCTGCGGCGGTGGGGGAGTGGCGTCCGAGCCCTCCGAGGAGACCGCTGCGGGCCCGTAATGGCACGCCTGTGGCACGACCCTTTGAAACGTCGAAGGGCCAGTCTGGGAGGAAAACCCTCCTGAGCTGGCCCTTTCTCTGTGCCCCATATAGGTAGCTAAGGGCTGTCCCGTATCTGCTGACCAGCCCCGAGCAGGCTGTGGGCGTCAGAAGCGTGCAGTGCGCAACACATTGGGGCTGGGCGCGTCATCCGTGGCTGGATGCTCTTTGCAGCAGGTGGTCGATGTGGCGTTGAAGGATGGCCAGCGCCATCTCCGGGGAGTGGTGGCCTGCAAGGACGTGGACCGTGAGGCCATCAGCCAAAGCGAGGAGGGTGTGGGCCTCGCGGGTGGGGTCGAGGCGCTGTGGGATTTCCTGGGTGTCCTGGCCATAGCGGATGAGCCACGCGATGAGGTCATGGAGCTTGGCATAAGTGTCGTGCAGGACGGCGCCTAGTTTCTCGCTGGCCGGTGCGTGGGCGACGAAGGCCAGCCAGACGTGCGCCTGCGTCTTCGATTCCTCATTCAGCAAGGCGAGTTCGGCCAGGGTGTGTGACAGCAGAGTGGATGCGGCCTGAGGGGCAGAGGCTGTGACGATGCGCTGGTTGGCGCGTTCGCTGACGTGTTGGGAGACGTGCTCCAGCGCGAAGAGCAGCATGTCCTCCTTGGTGCGGAAACACCGCTGGACGGCGCCCATGGACACGTCCGCCTGAGCGGCGACGTCGCGCAGGCTGACGGCTTCCATGCCGGAACGCGCGATCAGAGTGCAGACCGCCTCGGCGATCCGGCGGCGTCGGTCCTCGTAGTCGACCTGCCTGGGCACGCTCAGCTCCTCCTGTTTTCCGATGCACTTGCATCATATCCGACTGCACTGCACGATGTGATGCGATCGCATCGGAACAATGTGCGCACTGCGGAGAGGAAGCCTGTCATGGGGAAGCAGCTCAAGAAGTCGGACAACAGCTCAGGCGAGGGGCTGCTCTGGCTGTTCGGTGCCATCCTGGCCATCCAGGGGTTCGGCTCCGCCATCACGGAGGCCGGGTGGGATACAAGCTTCGGTGTCGCCGGCCTTCTGCGGGCAGCCCACGTGCCTGAGTGGGGAACCCTCCTGGTCGGCTTTGCAGGTGCCGCCCTACTGGCGACAGCGGCGCGCCGTCACCATGCGAGGAGGCAGGCGCATCGACGTCCGTGAGCGGTCCAGAGGCCAACCACCGCTGCGTGGGAAGCTCTTGGCGTGACTGGTGTGATCACGGCGTCGGAGCCTTCCTGGATAGCCCCGTTCACCGGGCTGAGCCCACGGCTGTTCCAGAAGCTGGTGACAGGGCTGCGCCGCGAGGGCGCTGATGCACGGCGCGGCCGGCCCTGGAGCCTGCCACTTGAGGACAGGGCCCTGCTGGTCGCCGCCTACTGGCGCACCAACCTGACCCTGCGGCAGCTCGCCCTGCTGTTCGGCGTCTCGAAGTCCGCCGCCGACCGGATCATCAACGACCTCGGCCCGCGCCTGGCGCTGCAGCAGCGCCGCCGCTACCGCAAAGACACCGTGCTGATCGTGGACGGCACCCTGGTCCCCACCCGCGACCACACCGTCGCCGAGCAGTCGAAGAACTACCGGTACTCCACCAACCACCAGGTCGTCATCGACGCCGACACCCGGCTCGTCGTCGCAGTCGGCCGGCCACTGCCCGGCAACCGAAACGACTGCAAGGCGTGGGAACTGTCCGGCGCCAAGGCCACCGTCGGCAAGACCACGGTGATCGCGGACGGCGGCTACCGGGGCACCGGCCTGGTCATCCCACACCGCCGCCAGCCCGGCCAAGCCGAACTCCCGGCCTGGAAAGAGGAACACAACACTTCCCATCGCAAGGTCCGCGCCCGCGTCGAGCACGCCTTCGCCCGCATGAAGACATGGAAGATCCTCCGCGACTGCCGCCTCAAGGGCGACGGCGTCCACCACGCCATGCTCGGCATCGCCCGCCTCCACAACCTCACCCTCGCCGGGTAACGAAGAAGCGGGCAGGTCAACGAGCACGTCGTAGATCATTTACGGGACAGCGCTTAGGTCAAAGTAGGCGCTCAAGAGCCGACCGCATTTCTGCGGCTTCCTGAAATCGATCCCTTGGGTTGAAGGCCAACGCTCTCAACACAACATTGTCTATCTCAGGGCGAAGGGAGGGATTGAGTTCCGAGGGTGCAATCAACTTTGTGAGAGAGGCGTATCGCGCAGATGTATAAGATCCAGACGGTGCTAGGGCCGATTGTCCCGTCAGAAGTTCGTACAGGACTGCGCCAGCGCTGAAGATGTCTCTCGTTTCGTGAGGCGCGGCCCCCTCCCAGCTCTCCGGGGGCATGTATCTGAGCGTGCCGATTGCGGTCCCGGATTGACCGTGAAGTGATTGACTGTAGCTGGAGATTCCAAAGTCTAGTACTTTGATTCGCCCCTCAGGCGTAATAACCAGATTCCCCGGCTTGATGTCACAATGAATAATGCCGCGACTATGGGAGTACTCGATAGCTTGAAGAGTTTCCGTCAGAACAGCCAGACTCTCGTGGGGTGTAAATTCAATCTCCTCCATAGCTTGGTGAATCGTCATCCCCGGCACAAACTCCATCACCATGAAGCTGCGAGTGCCACTGTCGACAAAATCGAAAACTGAGGCAATCGAGGGGTGGCTCAGTGACGCAGCTGCCCGCGCTTCATCCCTCAGATATCCAAGCAGCCGTGAATCATCTGAGCGCTCACGAACGGCCTTTATTGCTACCATGCGATTGAGGAGAGTATCTTGGCCTACGTATATTTCACCCATTCCGCCAGCGGCGATCATGGCCTCGGCCGTATATCGCCCACCTGCTAGCGAAAGTTTGGAAGAATTTTTGCGAGGACGCTCACTCTGGCTGGCATGAAGGTTGAGTCGTGAAGCCAAATATTTCAGTCGCTTATGCACGGACACTTGTCGCTGTTCCGCTATTTCCTCGCCTGTGTATGCCACGTTAAGGGCGAGGCCGGTAAGCCCGGACGTGTCACTTCCCGTCTTGTCGGGTCTTGGACGGCCTTGTCGAGTCAGGGCGTCTTTCACCGATTCGTAAGCCTGGTCCAACGTGATTATTCGAGGCCCGTCTGTAATTCCCTCCCGGAGAACCTTCAGCAGTTCGCCAGTGAAGGCAGTATAGGTCTCACCCACAGGAGCAAGGGCCATGCGATCGTCTCTAGCTGAAGTGATAACGGCTGTCCCCGCTGCCGCGGCCTGCGCTTTCACCGCTGCTGATGTATCTCCCATCAGGCCGTGAGCTTTGCCGCTAAAGCAGCTGTCCAGTATGGCAATTCGACGTTTCGAGCGAGCCCGGGACAGGAGTTTTCGAAGCCAGAGATATGGGACACCCGTCCAGGGTTCATCGAGCCGAGAATCAGGCAGCGAGAGGAAGAACTCCAATTCTTCATCGAGGATTCCATGCCCGGCGTAGTAGATAAAAAGTGTATCCTTTGCCGCTGATGCCGCTTGCCTGAGAGGAGAGATAATGTCGGCAGCCTTGGAGGCGCTGCTAATTACATGGCAGTGCTGGGCTGGAAGTCCCCATCCGGATCTGGAGGTCAGAAAGTCTGCGAGAGAATGCAGGTTGTTCGCTACTGCCGGCAGGTCGGGTTCATACTCATAGGCGGAAAATCCGATAAGTAAGGCTCTTGACTCAGTCGGATTCGGCAGGTCGGATGATGTAAATGTCACGACTCTTCGCTAAGCGTTCGCGTGATCTGAGAGATCACTTCTGCGTCGTCGCTGTGGATGGTCACCCTGGTTCCGTTGCGCTCGATGATGACCTCAGGCTTATTCGGTGTCGTGCGGCGCCATGCCGCAATAGCGACGACTAGGTTGGCAACTTGGAACCCGTTGTCGACGACTACTTGAATGGCCTCAAAGGCGCTCCCCATTTCCCCTTCGCGTGGGGGAGTTGTTACGAGGTTGATCTCGGCCTCGGTGCTGACCTCTTCATCGCCACGAAGCCATCGAGCCAGGGTGCGTAGACCGGCTCCCTCGTTGTGGTCTGTGAGAGAGAGGTGATAGCTGTGCATGAGCCCCCCTATGGCGTGATACCGCTGGCACACAGTGTGGTCAGGTTACATCTCTCCGATCTACGGCAAGACCGGAAGTTGCATGATGGCGAGAGGTCGGCGGAGCGGCTTTGGGCTGGAGCTGCTTTGGCGCGAGTGATCATGGCCCCGTAAGCTTTCGGCGCGTCGGGCAGTCTGTGGACCTGCCCGCTAAAGCACGACGTGGGGGCCATGAGCTGCGAGGCTCGCGCCAAAGTGGCTGCCTAAAGCCGTGGAGCCGACCGCCCCAGCCACGACGTACCCCTTCTCTGACGTCAGACGGCTGACTGCTGTGCGCGCGGCACGGACGCCGGCCGGGCTGGAGCGGGGCGGAGACAGGAGCGCAGGCCCGGCCGGGGGCCGGGCCGCGCGCGGTGAGCGGAGCGAGCCGCCTTGAACCCGTAGAGAAAGTTGTAACTCAGTCTGTGGCGCCTGTGGCGTAGAGCTCGAAGCCGGGCGCACATGCAGAGGGTTCAGAACCCTCCCTGTGTGTGAGCGGAAGGAAGATCACGGGCCGGATCGTCCATGTGATGTGGACGTCGGCGTGCTTGATGGTCACGGTGCAGGGCTCGGAGCGCAGGAGGGCTCTTCGCGTCTCGATGCGTTCCTCGTACAGCCATGCCCACGCTGCGTCCGAGGCGTCGGAGTCGAGTGCTGGTGAGATCGTGCGCAGGGCGATGGAGACCCACCGGTCTGCCTGGGGTGCCGAGTGGGCGGCGAAGGATGCCCGGAGTGCCGGCCCTGCTGTGGTGGTTGTGTCCTTGGTCCAGCATTCGCACCAGTAGCCGCGGGTGGGCCCGTTCATGCGGTTGCTCCGGTGGGGTAGGCGGCGAGGACGTAGCGGGTGGTGTCGTCGTAGAGGGTGAGTTGGTAGCCCGTGCCTGCGGTCAGGTAGGCGAGGGCTCGTTCGTGCTCGGGCTCGTCCGTCAGCCAGTACAGGCCCGGCTGGGCGTATGCGGTGTCGAGCTGGTCCGTGATGTGGCGCGTGCGTTCTCGTAACCAGCGCAGGGCCAGGCGCGGGCTTGCGGCGTCGTGTGATCCCAGGGGGATGGCGCGGATGTCGTGCAGGGGGTAGGCGGCGGCCTCGCAGTGGCAGGGGAGGGGCTGGCTGCCCGTGGCCGGCGCTTCGGGGGGAGTGGACGTCAGCACGGGCGGCCTCCTGTCGCGTCGGCCTCGGTGAGGAGTTCCGCCGTGACGGTGTGGCCGCCGTGGCTGTCGTGGACGACGACCCGGTGAGCGATGGCGCTGACCATGCCCAGGCCGCGGCCGTGCTCGGCCTGCTCGTCCTGGTGCTCGATCTTCGGGGCCGCGCCGGTGCCTCCCTCGTCCGTGACCGACAGGGCGACCACCCGCGGGGAGACCGCGAGCGCCAGGTGGAAGCTGCCCGACCGCGTGCCGCTGGCCGTGTGGAGGATCGCGTTCGCGCTCAGTTCGCTCACGATCAGCTCGGCGTCGTCGACCAGGGGAGATCCGCGCAGGATGTCGCGCGTCCAGCGGCGGGCCCGGCTGACCTCTTCCGGGAAACCTGGGCAAGACAGTCCCCAGACCCGGGCTGTACTCGTATACTCGTGCATACAAGTTCCTTCGTGTTGGTAGGCCGCCATGTGCAGCGGGTTCGGGCTAGACGAGTTTCACGCCGTCGTGGGCGCGGACGGCCGGCGGGGCTGCTGCGTCGAGTGCGTCCAGGACGCGGATCGCATACGCCTCGTCGGCGAGTTCGATGACTTCCTCACGGGTGGCCCAGCGCAGTGCGCGGGTCTCGTTTCCGGTGGTGGGCGTGCCGTCGGCGGCCTCGCAGCGGAAGACCAGGGAGACGATCAGGCCCTTCATGTTCTTGTAGACGCCGGTCAGGGTCGCGGGAAGCGCGATCTTGATTCCGGTCTCTTCTAGGACTTCGCGCTGGAGGGCTTCGGGGATGGTCTCCTCGCGTTCGAGGACTCCGCCCGGGGGTTCCCAGTGGCCGTTGTCACGGCGCTTGATCAGGAGGGCCCGGCCCTGGGCGTCGACGATGACTCCGGCGACGCTCACGGAGTGCGGGCGTTCTGTGCTCACGGTCCTCGGCCCTCTCGGCTGGCTAGGCTCTCCACCGTAGCAACAACACTCGCTCACTCGTCTAGATACGTAAAGGAGTACAGATGCCCTCTCTCCCGTCCGGCCTGCTCGGCGATCTCGACCCCACGAGCGATCGCGCGGTCTTCCGGCAGATCGCCGACCAGCTGCGCGAGGCCATCGACCGCGGGCGCTTCAAGGAGGGCGAGAAGCTGCCCTCCGAGGCCGAGCTGGTCGAGCACTACGGCGTCTCCCGGATGACGGTCCGCAACTCCTTCTCCATCCTCCAAGGGGAAGGGCTCGTGCACGCCGAACACGGCAAGGGCGTCTTCGTGCGACCACGGCCGCCCGTACGGCGGCTCGCCTCCGACCGGTTCGCCCGGCGCCACCGCGAGCAGGGGAAATCCGCGTTCATCGTGGAGGCGGACGCGGCCGGCAGTCACCCCCAGGTGGACAGTCTGGAGGTCAAGGAGGAGAAGGCCAGCCAGGACGTGTCCGCCCGGCTCGGGTCCGTGCGGCGGGTGCTCGCCCGGCGGCGCCGGTATCTGCTGGACGGCCGGCCGGTGGAGTTCGCCACCTCGTACCTGCCGCTCGACATCGTGCGGGGCACGCCGATCGCCGAGCCCAACCCCGGCCCAGGCGGCATCTATGCCCGGCTGGAAGAGCTGGGGCACCGCCTGGACCACTTCGAGGAGGAGATCCGCGCCCGGATGCCCTCGCCGACCGAGGTCAAGACGCTCCGGCTGGCCTCCGGTGTGCCCGTGATCCACCTGATCCGGACCGCGTACGACACCGAGGGGCGGGCCGTGGAGGTCTGCGACACGGTGATGGCGGCGGATGCGTACGTGCTGTCGTACCAGCTCCCGGCGACCTGATCGCGTGATCAGCGGTGGTGCGCGGGGACGCTTCTCCGAACTCGTACACCCCAACACGCTTACTCGTATAGACGAGTGGGCAAGTTGTGTGGCAAGGTGGTCCGCGCGAACCCGGAGATCGGGTTCGCAGGCTGCATCTTGTCTAGACGAGTAGATGGGAAGAGAACTTGCGCACCATCCGTGTGGAGACCTCGGCCGCGACGATCCTGCTCACCGAGGCGCCCGAGCCCAAGGTCCGCGACCGGCAGACGGGGGAGGTCGCCAAGGACGCCGTCAGCGGTGAGGCGCTGATGACGATCGGCGTCGTCTACATCGAGGACGGGGAATCGTCGCTGATCAAGGTCACGGTTCCGGAGAGCGGCGTGTCCGAAGGACTCGTCCTCGGCTCGCCGGTCTCGCTGCCGGGGCTGGTGGCCCGCCCGTGGGAGTCCGTGTTCAACGGGCAGCAGCGGCACGGCATCGCCTTCCGCGCCGCCGCCGTGACCCCGGCCGCCTTCCCGGCCGCCGCGGGGGCCGCCGCCTGATGGCCGACCTGACGACGCTCCTGGAAGTGGGTGGCCCCCTCGCCGCGCTCGGCGGCGGGGCTGCCTACGCCCGGGCCAAGCATCCGGCGGTCTACGGTCCGCGGTCGGCCTGCCGATATCCACGGCCCGGCTGCTCGGCTCGTACGGCTCGGTCATGGAGGCGTGCGGCCTGACCATGGCACCGTCCCGGCTGCGGGTCCTGGCGGTCAGGGCCACTACCCGCCGTGAGGTCCGGCCCGTGCCGCCTCGCCGGGGCATCATCCGGCCCACCTCGACCGGGCTGCGGCTCCGTCTGCGGCTCGCTCCGGGGCAGGAACCCGCCGACGTCGCCGCCTCGGCCGAACGGCTGCGGCACGCATGGGGCGTCCACGCCGTGTACGTGAAGACGGTCAAGCCGGGTGTCGTCGAACTGCGGCTCGTCGGCTTCGACGTGCTGCGGCGGGTGCGGATGCCCCGCAACGCCGACGCGGGGCTGTTGAAGGTGCCGGTGGCGCTACGCGAGGACGCGACTCCCTTCGTGCGCGACTACCGGACCATCCCGCATCAGCTCACCCTCGGCGCGACGCTGTCCGGCAAGTCCATGTACCTGCGGCACCTGATCACGGGACTGGCCTGTCAGCCGGTCGCCCTGGTCGGCATCGACTGCAAGCGGGGCGTGGAGCTGGCGCCGTTCGCCGCCCGGCTGTCGGCGCTGGCGACCGACCCGGAACAGGCGGCCGAACTGCTGCCCGTGCTCGTCAAGGAAATGGAGGACCGATACGACCTGATCAAGGCCCGGCAGGGCATCGCGCCCGACACCCCGGCGGAGAACATCACCTCCGACATCTGGGGCCTGCCCGAGCATGAACGCCCGGTGCCCGTCGTGCTGTTCGTCGACGAGGTGGCCGAACTCTTCCTCATCGCCACGAAGAAGGACGAGGAACGGCGCGACGAGATGGTCACCCAGCTCATCCGCCTCGCCCAGCTCGGCCGCGCGGCCGGCATCTACCTGGAAGTCTGCGGGCAGCGCTTCGGCGCCGAACTGGGCAAGGGAGCGACCATGCTGCGGGCTCAGTTGACCGGCCGCGTCTGTCACCGCGTCAACGACGAAGCCTCCGCCAAGATGGCACTCGGCGACATCGCACCCGAGGCGGTCACAGCCGCCTGCGCCATCGCCCCCGAACGGCCCGGCCTGGCCGTGGCCGGTGACACCTCCGGCGGCTGGTCCCGCATCCGCACCCCGTACCTCTCCCTCGGAGAGGCCGCCGAAATCTGCCGGGCGTCGGCGCACCTGGCGCCCGACCTGCCCGTGCTCAAGCCCTTCCGGCCCGAGAAGCCCGTACGGCCGGTCGAGACCCCGGTGCCGGTCGTCCAGCCGCGCCCGGTGACCGACTGACCGGCCCTTTCCCCGCCCGGTCGGCGTGACCGCCTCGCGCCAAGTCCCTACCCCTCCCCTGCCCGAATCCGAAAAGGAGCCGCAGCATGCGCGCCCACCTGGCCCGCGTCGACGCGGTGCTCGTCCAAGCGGTCATCGCCGCCGCACTGTCCTTCGCCCACCTGCACGACCTCGCCGCGGCGGCCGGGCAGGACGGGTGGAAGGCGTGGGCCTATCCCGTCTCGGTCGACCTGCTGCTTGTCGCCGCCTGGCGCCGACTGCGGTCCGGCGACGCGAAAGCGGCCGGGTGGTGCTGGTTCCTGATCGCGCTCGCCGCCTCCCTCGGCGCGAACGTCGCCACCGCCGGCCTGCTCGACATGAACCAGGTCCCGACCTGGCTGCGCATCCTCGTCGCCGGCTGGCCCGCGGTCGCCTTCCTCGGCGGAACGCTCCTCGCCCACTCCACGCCATCGAGGGCCGACGGAAGCACTGAGTCCGCCGAGTCCGCCGAGCACGGTGAGGACATCGAGGGCCAGGAGGACAACCCCGAACCCTCACCCGAGGAGCCGCCCACGCGACCGGCCGCCGTGGAAGCGCCACCCGTACGCCCTGCCGTCGCCGTCCCGGCCGCCCTGGTCGAGCACGCCCGCAAGGTCGCCGCCGAGCACCACACCCGCACCGGAACACCCATCGACACCCCGACCCTGCGCGCCCGCCTCGGCGTCCCCGCCCCCATGGCCGAAGCCATCGCCGCCCACCTCTGAACCCTGAGCCTCTGAGCCTCTGAAGGGAGACCACATGACCGCCCACCGCCGCTTCCGCTCCGTCACCCGCATCGGCCCGGTACAGGTCGGCACGTCGTACGACGGCCGCGGCCGGGAGAAGCACACCGCCGCCTGCACGGCTCCGCGCTGCGGCTTCTCCGCCGACTACGACAGCCGCGCCGCCGCCGAGCTGGCCGCCCGCACCCACCGCTGTCCCGTCCGCTGAAAGGACCCGCACACCGTGACCGTCAGCCTGCCGCTGGTCGTCGTCCTCGGCTTCTTCGCCTGGGGAGCGGTCAAGTTCCTCGGCATCCGCGTCTGGATCGTCGTCCTGATCGCCCTGTTCGGCTTCTGGCTCTCGCGCACCTTCCTCGCGCCCGCCATCGAGTCCGGCACGCGCTCCGGAGTGGACGTCATCAACAGCTCACATGCCTAGACGAGTAGATGAGGAGAGTTCCGCCGTGTTCCTGCCCAAGTACCCCGACAGCCCCACGCCGCCGCCCGCCCACTCCCACACGCCCGCCGGCCCGGCGCCCGTACGGCGCTCGCTTCCGCCGGTCCCGATCGGTACCGGCACGGTCGCGGCCGTGGTCGTGGGCGGGGTGGTCCTCACCGCGCTCCTGGCCGTCGTCGCCGTCTCGGCCGTCTCCGTGGCCGTAGCCGCCGTGGTCCTGCGCTCTCTGCTCCGAGATCAGCGGCGGCGCTGATACGGCGCACGACTCCCGGGGCGGCCTGACACCGCCAAGCATCCGCCGCCCCGGGGTCCCGTTCCTCCTGACCGATCCAGCCAGAAGGAGAGAAGCCATCTTCACCCGCACCACCCCGCCCCCGCTCCCGGAACTCGCAAGGCTCGCCCAGCACGGCACCCTGCCGGGTATCCTCCGCCAGCTTTCGGGACTGGGCGGCTGCACCACCCCCATCCGCCTCGACGGCCACCGCACCGAGTACGCCGTCGACACCCGCACCGGCGAGATCGGCCGCGTCCTGCACCACCTCGACTCGGCCGACCTCCCGGCCGGACAACTCCTCGTGCGCTGCAACAACCGGCGCACCACCCGCTGCGCGGCCTGCGCCGAGGTCTACCGCCGCGACACCTTCCACCTGATCACCTCCGGGCTGCGCGGCGGCAAGGGCGTCCCCGAACACGTCGCCGCCCACCCGCGCGTCTTCGCCACCTTCACCGCCCCGAGCTTCGGCCCCGTCCACAACCGCCCCACCGGCCCGGCCGGCACCGTCCGCCCCTGTCGCTGCGGCATCCGCCACGACCAGGACGACCCCGCACTCGGCACCCCGCTGGACCCGGACGCCTACGACTACGAAGCGGCCGTCCTCTGGAACGCGCACGCCGGTCCGCTCTGGCGGCGCTTCTCCACCTACCTGCGCCGGGAGGTCGCCAAGCGCGCCGGCCTCACGCAACGGGCCTTCCGCGACCACGCCCGTGTGTCCTTCGCCAAGGTCGCCGAGTACCAGAAGCGCGGCGCCGTCCACTTCCACGCCGTCATCCGCCTCGACGGCCCCGGCGGCGGCGACACCCCGCCCCCGGCCTGGGCCACGGCCGAGCTGCTGACCGACGCCATCCGCGCCGCGGCCGCCGCCGTCCGCGTCGACAGCCCGGCCATCGACGGCCGCGCCCACACCTTCACCTTCGGCCGCCAGCTCGACGTCCGCACCATCCGCTCCGCCGACTTCGACGACGGCCAGGAGCTGACCGAACGGGCCGTCGCCGCCTACATCGCCAAGTACGCCACCAAGGGAGCCGAGACCGCGACAGGTGCCCTCGACCGGCCGCTGAAGTTCGCCGCCGAACTGGCCCAGCTCGACATCAGCGACCACGCCCGCCGCCTCATCCGCACCGCCTGGACCCTCGGCGCGCGCAAGGACCTCGAACACCTCCGCCTGCGCGCCTGGGCTCACATGCTCGGTTTCCGCGGCCACTTCTCCACCAAGTCCCGCCGCTACTCCACCACCCTCGGCGCCCTCCGCGACGCCCGCGCCGCATGGCGCTGCGCACAGGCCACCGCAGCGGTGGCGAACGGCCCCGAGCCCGACACGACATATGTCCTCGCCCACTGGGTCTTCGCCGGCACCGGCCTGTCCGACACCGAAGCCTGGCTGGCCGCATCCCTCGAACCCGCCCCCGGAACGGAAGGAGAGCCCACCCGTGGCTGATCGCTACCTCACCGTGGCGCAGGTGGCCGAACTCCTCGGCACTACGGAACGCTTCCCGCGCCGCCTGATCGCCGAGCGACGCATCGTGTTCGTCAAGGTCGGCCGACACGTCCGCATCCCGGAGAGTGCTCTGAACGCCTTCATCGACGCCAACACGGTGCAGCCGATCGGCCACCGGCACCAGTACAGCTCCCTGCGGAGGGCTGCCTGATGGCCAACAGGAAGGGAAAGCGCCGAAGCTTCGGCTCGGTCCGGCAGCTTCCGTCCGGGCGCTGGCAGGTCCGCTACCGCGATCCAGAAACGGGGCAGCTGCGTCCGGCCGAGAAGACGTACGCGACCAAGACCGATGCCCAGGTCGCCCTGACGCACATCGAGTCGGACATCGCGCGCGGGCAGTGGTCGGACCCGGACGCCGGAGCGGTCAACTTCGAGGAGTACGCCACCGCATGGCTGCGGGACCGGAAGCTCGCCGATCGCACCCGTGAGCGGAACGAGTCGGTGATGCGGCTGCACATCTTGCCCACCTTCGGGGCCGGGAGCGTGGCCGACGTGACGACTGCCCGGGTGCGCAGCTGGCGCGGAAAGCTCCTCGCGGCCGGCGTCGGTGAGCCGACGGTCGTCAAGGCGTACCAGCTGCTGCGTGCCCTGATGAACACGGCCGTGGACGACGAGCTGATCCGGCGCAACCCGTGCCGCATCAAGGGCGCGGACCGTTACGACGTGCCCGAGCGGCCGGTCCTCACGGTGGCGGAGGTCTTTGCCGTCGCCGACTCCATCGCGCCGCGCTACCGGCTGCTCGTGCTCCTGGCGGCCTTCACCACCCTGCGGTTCGGGGAGCTGGCGGCCCTGCGGCGACGGGATGTCGACCTGGAAGGGCTGACAGTCACCGTGCGCCGGGCTCAGGCCGAGTTGCAGGACGGCCGGCTCTTCGACAAGGCACCGAAATCCGCGGCTGGGGTGCGCTCTGTCTCCTTCCCGGCCGAACTGCTCGACGCGGTCACGCAGCACTTGGAGCACTTCGCCGCTCCCGGCCGCGACGGGCACGTCTTCCTCGGGCCGCAGGGCGGGCAGCTGCGGCGGAGCAACTTCCGCGACGACTGGGTCAAGGCCCGGAAGGCCGCGGGCGTCACAGACGAGCTGCACTTCCACGATCTGCGGCACACGGGCAACACGCTGGCCTCGACGGCCGGGGCCAGCACGCGGGAGCTGATGACGCGGATGGGCCACAGCAGCTCGCGGGCCGCGCTGATCTACCAGCACATGACCAGCGACCGGGACCGGGCCATCGCCGAGCGGCTCGGGGCCATGATCCGCGACGGCGGGGGAGGGGCGTCCGGCTAGGAGATGTGGCATCCGTGTGGACTCTAGTGGCACGCGTGTGGCACGGCCTCGAACACGATGAAGGGCCAGCCCGGGAGGAAACCCCTCCTGAGCTGGCCCTTCTTCCTGTGCCCCCGGCAGGATTCGAACCTGCGACACCCGCTTTAGGAGAGCGGTGCTCTATCCCCTGAGCTACGAAGGCGGGGATCTGTCTGAAAACGTGTCTGAAATTAGCGCCCAAATGATGCGGGCCTCAGACGCGTTCCCAGCAGTGTTGCGGTGGCAGGGCTGGCCTGCAGCTGTGCCACCGCCCACAGTGTAGCGGCTGGCGCTGCGACGGCTGGAAGGTTGGTCATCTTGGCCGCGGGTGGCAGGTCAGATCTGGCGGATGGCCTCGGTGTGGGAGGCTCCGGTACGGGCGTCAGCCCTCGGGGTGGTGGGGTCAGGCAGCGAGGCCGAGCGGCTTCTGGCCCAGGGCCCGGGTGATGGAGTTGTTGACCCAGGCGTAGCCGATGTAGATCAGGAGGCCGGCGTTGGCGCCGTAGGCGGGGACTCGTTCGTGTGGGTATGCCTGGTCGAAGCGGGAGTGGTTCGACTCACTGTCCTGCCGGAATCCCAGAAGTCGGCGACCAGCTGGCGTGGCGGGTGGGATCTGCCTCAGATGTTCGGCCCGGTTGAAGCGCGGCTTTTTGGTAGACGGGTCGATTTCGCGGTCCTCTCTGGTTTCGTCCACGCGGATGCGGAATTCGTGATCACCGCGCGAGCAGGGGATGACGAGGCGGTGGTAGAAGCGGCTCCTATTCTGCTTTCGGCGCTCCAGTTCTTCGACGGGAAGGGGCGCATAGTATGTCTCGCCGTCCACCGTGAAGTGGCGCTCGCAGACCCGCCCCTCGGTGGCATAGAGATCGTGGCCGCACTTGCCGTTTTTGTAGTGCTTTTCGTAACGCTGTAGGGGATGAGGTTTAAGCCCGCCATGTTGGCGGGTGAAAACGACAATTCCATCAGCGATCAGAGGGGCTCGATGGACGCCACGGAGGGCGGTGTCGTATGTGAATGCGCGGATTCCGGGCGCTTTGCTCAGGAGGTGGCGGACGAGACGCACCACGGCGGTGCCTTCGTCTTCCCGCTCAGGGTCGCGCTTTCTCGATTTGGTGCGGACGGATTCCAGGGCCAAGATGACACGACTGTGCGGAGTGCGGGCTACACGAACGGCTAGGGAGAGGAACTTGTTTCCGTAAACCGGCTTCCCTCCACCCTCGGTGGTGTTGCTGGCGTCTGGGTCTACCCGGTGGCGTCGAATTTCTCCCGTTTCCTTGTCCACGGTTTCGTGCCGGGTGTGTTTGGAGGGCGGTTTAGCAACTGTTGCGTCGCCGTGGAGGACCTGGTCGCGCTCGGGGCGGATCCAGCTTCCGCGTGACCCTGATTCCGCCATCATGCCCATGTCGAGGGCTTGGCGGATCCACAGTTCCCGGCTTGCGTCACGCACGGCACCCATGTGTTTTTTGAGGTGGTTCTTGAAGAAGTAGTTCCACTGGCTCAGGCTGGGGCCGGTTGGTTTGAGGGAATCTGCTTCTCCTGACCCCAGGTGCTTGCGTACGGCTTCGCGTACCGGGTTCCATCAGAGATCGCGTTGGAGATGTCGTGCTGTGCTTCGGGCCGAGCCGAAGACGGAAATTGCGCAGAGGAAGACGAAGTAGATGTAGGGCGGGTATCCCGGCGGGCGTCCGACGCTGCCGGGTTCCCGGGCGGGCAGTGTCTGCCGGACCGCCTCGAACAGGTCGGGATTGCTCAGGAGATACTCGAACCGCTCGTCGATCGCAAGTGGGGGCGCTTGGGGGCCTGGCTGAGGCGCGGGGTCTGAGGCGGAACCGAAGACGTCGTCGGGGATCGGGCCCACCAGCCAGTCCCGGCCCTTGGTGCTCTTCCCCTTGGTCCGGCGGGAGCGCTTCTTGGCCGTGGTCACGCCACCTCGCCGCCTTCGTCCTCAGGATTCCACCGGTGGCCGGCGAGCGCGGCGGCGGCGTCGAGGGAGGACAGCCCCAGGCGGCGGGCGACCTCGGATAGCTGGCCGGTTTCGTTGAGGAGGGCCCGGGCGACGTAGCGGGTGACGTCCTTGGGTTCGACCCTGCGCTCACGGGTGGCGAGCCCGCTGCGGCGGGCGATGTCGCCGAATCCGGAGCAGACGCTGGCCTGCGAGCGGTATGCCGATGAAGCCGTAGCGACCAGGCGTGGCGGCGGTCCTGCTTCCGTGTCGCGCAGGAGGTGGGTGCGGCGCAGCCACAGCATCCGTACTCCCCACTCGTCGAGGTGGCAGCTGCGGCCGCGGGTTCGGGTGGCGCCGTTCGTCCATACCTCGGCTTCGGTGAGGTCAAGGTCGTCCGTTGTCGCGGCGGCGATCTCCGCGGTGTGCAGTCCGGCCAGGAGCAGGGCCAGGAGGGCTGCGTGGCGCGTGGCCGGCATGCCGCGTTCCGCGTGGAAGCGGAGCAACTGCACGTCCTGGTCGGCCAGTTCGGTTCCCCGCTTGCGGGGGCTCCGGGGAATTGGCGGAAGGTCGACGAGCGGGGCCGCTTTGGTCAGGCCGAGGGCCCGTGCCTCTGCGAAGAGCGCCTCAAGGGCTGAACGGCGCTGGCGGCGGGTGCCGCCGGCCGGGTTGAGGATAATGCCCCGGTGACGGTCATGTCCTGGCGCATCGATGAAGTGCGAGGCGAGCTGGGCGGAGACGTCGTCCAGGTAGGTCACGCCCTGCGCCTCGGCGAAGCGTAGGAGACGTTCGACGATCTGGGTGTAGAGGATGACGGTCTCGAGGCTGAGTTCGCCGGCGGCGGCGCGTTGCCGCCAGACGCGGGCGACGGACAGGAGAGCGTTCTTGATTTTCGTCCTGGCCACGGGCACCTTCCCGTTTCAGGCCGCGCGGACAGGCGCGCGGTGCAGTGTTGCGGTGAAGGGGCGCGCGCCCGCTACCGTGGGCCTTGCCCTGTGCGAGGGCATGCCGAAGCCCCTCGAGCGCGCGGCTGTGCCGCGCGTACCAGTGGTGGAGGCGGGGGTCCGGCAGTGCCACCCGGCCAAGGGATGCGGCGCTGCCGGACCTGCTGTTCGCGCGACGGCCTACGTCATCGACGGCCCCCTCAGCTTGGCGAGGATCGTGGCCAGCCCGTGGAGGTGACCGTGCAGGGCGACCATGTCCTCGGCGGACAGGCGGGCCAGGTCGGCGAGCAGGATCGGTGGGCTGAGCAGACGGATCAGGTCCTCGTTCGTGGTGTGGGGAGCCGGCGCGTCGGCGTGCGGGCGTGGTGGCGGAATGGGGCTCTCGGGCTTCGCGTTCTCGTCCGGGGGGTCGAGAGACGTACCGGCTGCTACTGAGTCGGCGGCTGCCGTTCGGGGCTGGGTGCGCGGCTTCGGGATGGCGGTGTTCTCGTTCCAGCGCAGGTAACCGTCGTCCTCGGGGTGCAGCATGCCGACGGCCACCATGAGGTCGACGAGGATTTCCACCTTGCGGCGTTGTGTCTCTGCGACGTTGGAGAGCGTCATCAGTTTGCTCACGAGGCCGATCCTTAGCGCGGGGCCCTGGGCCAGGCGTCTGCTCGCGCACAGGGCGAACCAGGACGTTTTCCACGCCTCGCGCAGCGCCCGGAGGCCCTTCCCCTCGCCTGTCTCCCAGGCTCCGGCCGCTCTTTTCCCTGCTTCGGTAGGCCGATAGACGCTCCGTCCCGGCGCGCTCTCGACGAGCCCGTAAGCGCGCACGAAGGCCAGGACGAGCCCGCAGCGGCGGGCCGGGACTCCGGTGACGCTCTCGAGATCGCGTGCTGTGAAGGGGCCTTTGGCTGCACATGACGCCCGGGTGATCGCCAGATGCTCATGGGCGAGGACCCGGTCCGTCGGAAGGGGCTTTCCCGGCGGCGCGGGGGCATTCCGGCGGGTGTGCGTCACCGCCTGACTCCTTCCTCGCAGGCCCTGCTCCTGGAGACGTCGCGAGCTTCCCGCGCACGAACGCGGGTGTTGACACTCACAGGCTCTTGCCACTTGAATAGCATCATCCAGGGTGGGGCGCACCTTGTCGGCCGCTCCGTCACACTGTTCACATGCCTGGAGGAAATCGACGTGCCCAGAAGCCGTGCGAATACGTCGTCGACGGCCTTTGGCCGTACGCCGTGATGGATCACCATCTCGGGGCGCAGGTGGCCCAGGCGGTGGCCCGCGCACTCGCGGAGGCCATGGAGCGCCAGAAGATCAGCGCCAACGCGCTGGCCCAGGCGAGTGACGTCAATCGGCAGGTGATCTCCAACGTGCTGGCCGGCTCCGTGTGGCCCGACCTGCTCACCGTGGCCAATTTGGAGGGTGCTCTCGGGGAACCGCTCTGGCCCAATCACCTGGAGTGGCCGAGGGACGAGAGTGGGCGCAAGGTGCAGCCGCAGGCCGAGGGGATCACCCGGCAGCGGGATGGTGGCACGGCGGAACGCGACGAACGCCGCTCTAGAACGTAATGGGCATTCGGGCATGGCTGTTCGACCCTTCGCGGTTGAGTTGGCCGAACGCCCGGTGCGCGCTACCGGAAGCGGGTAGCGTCGAGGACGGCGACCTGAGGGCGCTGACCGCCGCCGTGTCCAGGCCAGAGGGCTACCAACCAAGAGGCCAGACGCGGCGGCGGTCATTTGCTGTGAAGTTGTAGCTGGGGTTTCGGACTCTCAGGCCACGTCGCCTTGGGGTCAAGCGGCCTGCCAGGGGGCCGCGAGCCGGTAGAAGACGTTCTTGCCGTTGCCCTCGCGGTTGGTCCTCTCGCTCTTGGCCAGCACGCCGCGCTTGCAGAGATTGTCCAGAACGGAGCGGTTTCGGCGTACGGCATCGGCGGGTTCGCCGAGGGCCTCGGTGACTGCCCGAGCGCTCCACTCCCGCCGGCCGTCGGTCGAGATCACCTTCATGATGATCACGGATCGCGCTCCCCCGAGGATGACCCGATTTCCGGGAGGGAGCTGCGTGGCCTCGGGCGTACCGGTTTCGGAATCGGCGGGAGGCATGGGCGATTTCCCTGAGTCGGGGACAACGCGCAGGTGCGAACTGGGCGACTGGGTTCGAGTGGCACGCAGCTGCTGGCCCTCCCGCACGGCCGCACGCAGGGTTTCCAGAACACGGCTGGCCTCGTCCCGATTGCCGCGGGCGAGCTCGAGCTCCACCTCAAGCTCGGCGATCGACTCGCGCAGCCGGCGCAGTTGCTCTTCGTGGGACTCGATGAGCGCGTCGCACTCGCGGAGCATCTGCTCCAGGTCCTGAGCCACCCAGTCCGCCGAGGGCAGGTGGCCTTCGAGCTGACTCATGGGAGCCACAGTAGAGGTGGGTAAGGCAGGTCGTCTGCCCATATGGCAGAGGAGGGCAGACACGATCAGATCCGGTCGGGGATGGCGGGCACACGATCGGTATTGCGCCCAGACAGACCTGCCGCCTCTCCCCGTCACCGAACACAGAGAGCTAGAGGGACACGGCCACATCCCCGATGGTGCACGAATGCAAGGCTTAAGCGTCATCAGCATCCGGGGTTGCTCATCAAACCTGGTCTCTGACGCTGACTGCCATGTCCTGCGGCGTAGTGATGCCCTGCCTTTCACACGGTGATGGAGTCGAAGCCCCGTTCAGTGATCTCCTCACGCCCGGAGAGGATCGCGTCGATGGAGGCAGAGCGAACGAGGTGGGCCAGGGCTCCTGCCCAGCCGCCAGTCCTGTGGTGTAGTGCCGGCGCCAGCCGGAGCAGGGAGCCGGGCTGGTGATGGCGCAGGCGGAGGGCCTTGTCGAGGGTATCGACCAGGTGTCCCCAATCCGGACCGTACGGTACAGGGGCTGCCTGCACATGAGCCAGACGTCCCTGACCTGCCTCGTGCGCTGACGCGAACGGGTTCTCCGCGGTGCCCGAGGCGGCATAGATGAAGAGGGCCGAGACCTGGTCGGCCAGGAAACGCAGCGCATCAACCACGCGTGAATTCCGGGACGTTGGGACTTCGGCGAGGGCGTCGTCCACCAGAACCAGCCCCGTTTCCGATGAGACCAGGGCTTCCTGTAACGCCTCAGAGACGGCGGCTGTGCTTGTCCTGCTTGGGCAAGGAGGGAGGCCGACGAGCTTCCCCAGTCGGAGGAGTGCCGTCCGGTCACTGTCGGCCGGGTGAAGGCGCAGGTAAGCGGCCGGGCCGGACGGAAGACCGGTGAAGGCCGTCTGAGCGAAGTGCCGCCCCAGTTCCTTCAGGGCAGTGGTCTTTCCGCTGCGGGGCGGCCCAGTGATCAACAGCCCCTGCCTGCCTCCTGCGGGAGTCTGGTTCAGCATGGCGAGCCGGGCGCCAAGCAGGAGCACCTCCTGGAGAAACGGTGTGCGGAGGACAGGGAGTTGAGCGTGATAGGACAGCCGTTCCTGGACCGAGTCCAGCTCAAGCGACGACTCGCGAGCGGGGACATACCGCAGGGAACGGTGCGTGATGCCGGTGCTCCCCCAGGCCCGCATGGAGGGCGGTGGCCCCAAGCCGTTCGTGGCCAGGGGCACCTGCAACCAGGCATCCGCACTCCTACGCACCCACACCTGATGCGTGTCGTACGGGTCAAATCGGACTTCAACGGGGCCAGTTGACCGCAAGGAGGCGAGGTTGGCGTGGAAGTAGCGGCGCCCTTTGACGAGCACACCCCTCTCCGTCACGTGACGGGTCACGCTGGGCAGAAGGCGCTCCACCGCGTGCCTGCCCAGTGGCAGATGCACCCATCCGAGCCTGGCGACACAGGCCTCGTACGCCGAAGAGGGCGTCGCATGTCGGCGGCGGCCGCCTGTCGCCTGCAGCCCCCACTGGGGCTGGTGTTGCCAGACCGACTCCACCCACTGCTCGGCCCGATCCTGCAACCAGCTGATGAGAGAGACGTCGTCATGGGAGGGGTCCCCCGTGAGAGTCGTCAGCTCCGTGCTGAAGAGGGGGACGAGTCTGCGGGTGATGCGCTCTCCGGCTGCCTTGTCCACCGGGCGGCGCCTCTCGATCCGGATGCCTGTGGCGTGGCACTCGTCCAGGAACTCGTGTCCCCGGCGCATCCGCAACCTGTCGAACACCAGTGACTCAGGCAGGATCAGCGGCACGGCCACGCGCTCATCACCACTCCGGTGCGCTCCACGCTGAGCAGGTGGACTGCACAGACGGGCCAGCAGGGTCGGTCCGTCCGCCTCCTCTTGGGACGTGTGTACCATCAAGGTGCAGATCATCCGTGTGAGTTCGTCGACCGCGACCGTCATCCGCACTGATTGAAGAGAGCGGCGGGCGAGGTGCGTGGGGAGTGCCAGTTCGAACGTGTCAACGTATACGCGCTCGCCAGGCCGGGAGAGCCTGATTCCGTTCTCGTCGATCACGGTGATCCCGTCTGCACCGCCGTGCTGGTCACGTACTGCTTTCACCAGCCGCTGGAACGTGGACCGTGAGGGCAACGGTACCGCGCCAGTGCCGTATTGTGTGTCCAGCATGCGACCCACGGACCGTCGGTATTCCTCGGCCGACGCGGTATGCCCCCACCGGGCGTCGTCCGTCATGAGCGTCAGCAGCATCTCCAGAACACGTGGGTCCTGGCGTGCGCCCGGAGCCGGCTCGCGCACAGTTCGCCCGTCGACCAGTCCGTCGATCCCTTCCGCCTGGTATCGCTGACGACGGCGCCGCACGGTGCGCGCGGATACACCGGATACCCCCGCTGCCGTGAGTTCGGCGGCCTTGGCTGCTTCCCTTTCGCTCAGCGAGCGGACTGCGGGATCGTACTCAGCGCGGGGCAGGGCATCGGGGGCGGATCCGAGGGGCAGACCGCTGATGACTTCCGTGATGTGCCGTTCCCACCAACGGGCTTGGGCGAAGACTGCCTCGGTCGCCGGCGGGACTGGGACCGAAGGAATACGAGGGCCTCGTGTCAGAACCTCGAAGTCTGTGGACAGGACGAGCTCCGCAACCCTGGGGCTGACCATGTTGCCCAGCGGCTCTGTCAGTTGGACGAAGCCGTGGTCGAAACCGGCCACCACCCAAGCTCGACCCACGAACCGCACCTGGTCGCCCAGGCCCAGGCGCGGGGGCCACGACCCATCCATAGGCCTTCCTCATACGTGTCGTACGGCGACGGCAGGCCCACCGCCATGTGCCAACCTTGCCCATAAAACTAAAGAGGATTAAGCAATACGGCGAAAGACTGCCGAGAGAGCTGGATCAAGACGGATGCACAGCGCGCTCGCGATTTCGATGCCTGAGGTGAGGTTGTGGCGACAGGGTGCATGCCGAAGGCAGGGCAGAGTCTCGTCGGGCACAATCGAGAGGGTTCCCCCAGGTAGGCATAGGCTTTCTCTGGCAGCGCGAGCGGTCGGCGACCGCCTGATCGGTGGTGGCCGCGCCGAGCACCTTGAGTACGTGGTCTGAGATCTGGGTCAGGGTGACGACGGTGTCGAAGGGCCTGTCCCGGCACTGTCTCGACTTGAAGTACCTTGCATGGTGTTGGGCCGTGCCTGAAGCAGAGCGCGAGCCTCAGGACGATGTCGAGGTGACAGGACAGGGCGGCGCGTGATCACTTCGCCTCCGCATCCCGACAGCTCCAGCATCTTCAGCCGCTGGTCGACCGACTGGAACCGCCTTTGTCACCGAGTCAGTCCACGGTTGGGCTGCTGCGCGGTGAGCACGGTGAAGCCGGTCATCCGCCTCTGGGCTCCCATGTCCACAGCTCGAGTCCCACTCCTCCAGGCCAGGGCCTACGCGAACATCACCTGTCTCGACATCATCCTCCGGTGGGGGCGGCGTCCGGGACGCGGTCGGAGACCACCGTCATGGTGTGTCATTCGCCGTCCATGAGGGCCCGGGCCTGAACACTGCCCGGTGACAGGCCCCGTCGAGCACCCCTCACTTGGTGACCGAGCGGCCCGCCGTGAAGACATGTTGGATCCGGCGGAGGGCGGCCAATTCGGTCAAGGGGTTGCCATCGATGATGATGAGGTCGGCGCGCATGCCGGGCGCCAAGGCGCCGGTATCGGACAATCCGAGGGCATGGGCGGGGTTGACAGTGGCCATATCGAGGATCTCGGCGTGTTTGAAGCCGAGCGAGGCGAAGAACTCGAGCATGCCGACGTAGTCGTCGAACCGTGCCCCCGGCACGCCGGCGTCTGTGCCGGCGATGAACCGGACACCGGCCTCGCGCATCTCCTGAATGACCTCGATCATCGCCTTTGAGCGTTCAGGCCCCATCTGCTCAAGGAATAGTTGCCAGTCCCCGGAGACGCAGCGGCAGATGGAGATGTCGTTGTCGACGATACGCTGCGTGATCGCTGGGTCGTAGACGATGCCCTCCGCGGTGCGCCAGGAACAGTGCTCAATAGTCTGGACGCCAGCAGCCACACAATGACCAATGGTCTCAGTGCCGTGAGCGTGAGCGGCCACTCGGAGGCCATGGCGTGTCGCTTCCTCGACAATCAGGTGCAGTTGGCGGGGTGTGAACTGCGCCTCCCACATGCGTGGACCGTTCGGGGTGAGCGCGCCGCCAGAGGCCATCACCTTGATCAGGTCGGCTCCGGCTGCCGCGTTGCGGGCAATCTGTGTTCGGATGTCTTCATCCGTGGTCACTTCGCCGCCGAGGAAGCCGCAGTGACCGCCGCGTGATGTCAATGGTGCGGTTGCCGCGACGATACGGGGTCCGACTGTGATCCCGGAGTCGATGGAGGCACGCAACGCCACGGTGAGCCCGTCACGGTCACCGAGATCGCGTACGGTCGTCACTCCTGCTGCCAGCATCTGCCGGGCACGGTCCGCCATAGCGGTGGACAGCTCATCCGGGTTGGCATCGGCCACTGCGCTGATCAAGTTCGGACCCGCATCGAAGGCGAGGTGGACATGACAGTCCATCATTCCGGGCATCACTGTCGCTCCGGGACACCGCAACCGGGGCACTTGCGTATCCGCTAACGCGTCCAACTCGGTGGCAGGACCGACCGCGGCGATGACGCCGGACTCGACGAGCACGGCGCCGTCGACGATCACCTGGTCCGCAGGCCCGGCGATGACACGATCCGCAGTGATCAGTACCTTGTTCACGATTTCCTCTCGCGTAGGGCGTGGGATACGGCGATGAGTTCACGGGCGTCGGCGCCCAGGTCATTGCTGGCCGGTAACGCGATCCGAGCGGCGGACAACTCGGTATGCGGAGACTCGCTAGTCTGCTTCAGCGCCAGTGCCTTGGTGATGTGCCGAGCGATTTGATCGGCCGGGCCATGGGCGAGATCGGCATCAGGCGCGACGCGCGTCACGTAGGGACTAAGGCGCACCAGTCCATCTCGGCATTCGATGAGCCGACGATAGAACCGCTGCTCGTGGGTACCGGGCTGACGGAGACGATCCCAGTTGGAACCGGCTGGTGTCCGGTTGAGCACGAGTTCTGGGTAGGCGGTGGTCAGGGCCGTCCACAGAGGAGTGAGCTCGTGGTACATGCGGCGGTGGTGCACGATCGACCGCAGGCGTGTGATCAACTGAACGCAGGCCGAGTAACAGATTCCAATGAGAACGATTCCCATGGCCCAGTCGGTTATGGACCAGTTCACCGTATTGAACGCCTCATGCGACCCGGGTTTGTCGATGCGCAGAATCACCAGAATCATCCGGTTGACTGCGGTGATGGTCAGTCCGAGGAGTCCCAGGGCCATGGTGCACAAGCCGAGTCCGAGGTGCCGGGACGCTTTGCGCCCGTAGCGCAGAGCCCAGACCGCGGAGGCTAGATAGGCGTAGACGAAGTAGGCGTTCCCGATGATGTAGAACGAGGCGATGGTCGGCTCCGCCATGTATGGGGTGCCCAATGAGTGGCCTCGCATCGTCGCAGGTGTGGCGGCCATGGAGATCGCTAGGGCGATCAGGGCACCGGCGAGGAGGCTGGCGTTGGTCCGTACCTGCCGACGATATGAGCCGTTCTTGCTGCGCGCAGAGGAGGTGAAGAACAGGATGAGGGAGAACAGGCCCGACATGTAGATTCCGTTGAACGCCACCTTGCCGACGCCGACGGCCGTGGCGGCGTCGATCGCCCCGTTGACCTCGGGAAGGCTGAGTACTTCTCCGCACAGCAGCATGAGCAAGGAGGCGACGAGGAAGCGCAGCACCCTGTCGTGGGAGGCGCGTGCCAGGTCGATGCCCTTCCAGAGCACCCCGATGCTCAGCAAGGCGATCAGAGGCACTTGGAACATTACATCCACCCCCACTGGGGGCTCAGTGCGGAGCGCAGCGGACCGAGAGCTGGGTCCTCGGGTGCACGGGGAGTGATGTAGTCGATGATCACCGCCCACTCCTGGATGATCGTCGCTATCAGTTCGGCCTCGCGCTCGTAGTCCTCGGAGTAGCAGGTACGACGAAAGCCTCGTGTGGTCAAGTCGTGAGGGAATTCCGGGCCAAGATCAGGGAGATCGTCGCCTATGTCACCGTCATCCTGGTGATCGGCGAGGATATGGCCTACCTCATGCAGGATGATGTGATCCTGGTGAACGCGGGTGGTTTCCTCCTGATAGAAGATCACCTCTTCGTCCCGACGGGACATCCAGAGTCCGAACGGGCCCGGGACTGGAAGCGCCCAGGGAATCAGCCGGATGGGTTTGCCTAGATGTTCACCGAGCTTGCGGCACAACTCGTCTACGCGCAGGGGAGGTTGAATGTCGAGTTTCCGCAGCAGATGTCTGCAGTGGCGGCGGAGCTCACGTTCGCGTACGACCATGGTTTCCCTTCTCATTCTCCAAGGTCGGGATCGGGGGTGCCGTCCTGGTTGAAGATCTCAATCATCTTCAGCAGTTGCTTGCGCATGGCCGGGGTCATCTCACCCGCTCTCATCGCGATCGCTCGTACCTGATGATCGGCAAGTCGCTGCCGCAGGAGCTCGTCCTCGGGATCCTCTTGCGCGACCAGCCACTGCACCGTGATCGGCGGTGTTCCCGGCGAGCGGTGGTCGTCGAAGAACTTGGCAAGACCCTCCAGCACGCTCAACGTCGGGTTGGCGTGCGACCCGTTGCGCAACATCGCCAGATAACTCCGGGACAGGGTCGTCGGATGCGACGGGTCAGTGGTGACTGCCTTGGCCACCTCGGCGGTGGAGTACTCGCGTTGCCGACCGTGCGCGTCGGTCCATCGCACCAACGCGAACAGCGAGTTCAAACGTTCAGCCAATGAGCGCTGCTGTTCCTGGTCACCCTCTGGCTTCATGACCATGCTCCTTGCGCCAGTTCGGCCTGTTGCGCCTTCAGGATGGTACAGCCGTCACTCTGCGGCACTTGTTGGACCACACCTCACTCTGGTTGACCCCGGCTGAGGCCAGGTGCCAATATCTTGGACGCTTCGCCAAGAACTCAGCCATGCTTGGTCGGAGCGTACGCGGTGATCAAGGGCGCGGCCGGGATCGCCGCGCGGACCTACCCCGTACGCCCAGGTGAGGAGGCGCTTCACATTCGCATGAGCAACTCCATGCTGCCGGGGGTGAAGCCGTAGGCGGGTTCATCCCGCTCCGGGCGCCATTCACCCGTCACACCAGAGGTGCCCGTCCACTGCGAAGCCCCGCTGCGGTGATGACGCCAGTCTGAAGCCGGACCCTTCACGATTCGTGCCCCCTCGTACGGCCAACCCCCCACGTACAGAACGGCAAGAGGACGACCATGAGTCACGCCCTATGCATGTACACCGGTTCGCAGGCCATGGACTTCCTCGGCGGTCCTTGGCGGGAGCTGTACGCCAGGGATACGGCCGCCACGCCGTTCCAATCGCCGGACTGGCTCATCGCTTGGGCGCAGCACCTCGCCCCGACGACGACACCCGTCATCCTTGTCGCGACGTCGCCGACGGGAAGACCGCTCGCCGCTCTGGCTCTCGCCCGTCACGAGGATGGAGCCGACACACGCATCGTCCCGCTCTCGGCGCCGTACGCCGAATGCATCCGGCCCGTGGGCCCGCACGCGGATGACCCCGCTGTCGCGGCGTCGTTCGTGTTCCATCTGATGCTGCTGACCGAGGAGGAGGGCGAGAGCGTCAGCATGACGGACGTCCTCGCCACCAGCGGCTTGGGGCGGTCCCTGAAGCAGATATCCCAGAGTGCCGGGTGGAACCACGTCGACACCAAGTACGCCCGCGTGCGCCTGCCCTTCGTCTATGCCGCTCTGTCCCGCTCCACCCGGCGGGAGCACCAGCGGAGGCAGCGTGCCTGGGATCGTGCCGCCGCGCAGCAGCGGGTGACGTACGCCCGCACGCACCACCCCCAGGCCCTGTTGGACGCCCATGCCGTCATGGCTGCCCTGCGTGCGCCGCGCTGGTACGACCCCCTGTTCTCCGGGTCGAGACCGGTGTCTGACCTGGATCATTGGAGATCTGTCCTGCGCCGGCTCGACGCGACGAAGACGTTCATCGCGACCCTGGCGGTCGATGACACGGTGGTCGCGGCGCGGCTGTGCCTGACGCGCGGCCGCCACTGCTACTCCCTGGTGCCGGTGACGGATGCCGGGCACCGGCACCTCGCCCCGGACCACGCCCTGCTGCGGTACCTCATTGCGGACCTCGGCCGCAAGGGGTTCACCACGCTGCACCTGGGGCGCACGCCGGCCCCCGAACAGGGTGGAGCGGGGCAGTATCAGCCCGAGTGGACCTCCACCCTGTCGGTCCTCACCACGCCGCACCTCGTGCCGGCCTGACCGCCCCTGCGCCGGGTCGGCACGGTCCGCGGCCTCAGATGCCCTGGGGGGAGTCGACGGCCGACCTGCCCTGTACGACGGCCTCTTCGAGGACCTCCAGGGTGATGCCGGCCTCGCTCAGCATTGTCGCGGCCAAGCCCCGGCCGATCTGGGCGAGCCCGAGCAGCAGGTGATCGCAGTCGATCAGCGCCGAGGACCCCCCTTGTGTCGCCCGTTCTTCCGCGATGGCGATGGCCTTGCGGGAGAAGGGAGTCCACGCGATGCGTTCCGCCGCCTGAGAGGCCCCCCAGCTGAGCCGGGACTCCACCGCCCGGTGGATCTTCTCTGGCGAGGCGCCCACCGCGCGCAGGAGGTGGATTGCCGTGTTCTCAGGGACGTCGTCCTCCTCCGCGGTCAGGCCGTACAACAGGTGCTCTGTTCCGAGGTAGTTGTTGCGGTGCTGCACGGCGGCGCGCTTCATGTGTGTCATGGCCTGTCGCAGGCCCTCGGTCAGCATCTCCGGGGTGTACCGCTTGTGCGGCGCGTGGAAGCGCTGCTGAACCGCCTGCCGGGTGACGCCGAGGGCCGCGCCGATGTCCGCCCAGGAGACGCCGTGCATGCGACAGTGCTCGACGTAGTCCTCCACCAAGTCGTCGGCAAGCGCCTGCAGTTGGCCGGAGATGCCAGCGGCCACCGTCAGCAGCGCAAGCCAGTCGGGCTGGTCCTGCCCGCCGGGGCGGTGGGCTGAGTCACACGTCCGGTCCACTTCGGCGATGAGGTCGTCAAGGTCGGGAAGAGTCATGAGGCAAGTACTCCTTGACAGTTGGAAGTTTGTCAAGCTTGGCTTGCCTCTAACGGGAGCGGGACTGCGGTTTCCGGCCATGGCGGGAGAGGTGCCGTAGGGGCGGCCGGCGGTCGGCGCGCTCAAATCTTGACCCCTCGGATCGCACTGTGTTCGACTCGGCGAACATCGTCGTTCGGATTCGTCGGGGAATGCGGAGCACATGCATGCGTCTGGCTCTCTTCAATGTGTGCGGAAAGATATCGGACGAGCTTGTCCTGAGCTTCAACAGCCTGCCTCCGGACGAGTATGTGAAGTCACAGACTCCGTTTCGTTTCCGGGCGTTCGGAACCGCTCGGATCGAGAGCGACGAGATTCTCTGGCAGGAGGATTCGCCCTTCCTGCAGAGCGAGGATCTGAACGGTTATGCGGGAGGGATCGAACGGCGCTTCGGTCCACTGGGAAAGCCGGTGCGTGAGTTCGCCGAGGAACTGGTCCGCGACCCTGGTGTGCGGAAGCTCATCGGGAGCGACGACTTCGTCATCGGTTGTCACCAGATCCGCATCGTCGCTGGTGACGGGCTGGTTGGTCTGCCCGCTCCGGAAGGTTTCCACCGGGACGGATTCGACGGCATCGCCGTGACCGTGGTCGCCGCCGAGAACGTGAGCGGCGGTATCTCGCTCGTCCGTGAAGGGGATGGAGAGGGTGATGTGCTACTGGACCGGGTGATGGCTCCGGGAGAAACGCTCTACCTCGATGACCGCAGGGTCGTGCACTATGTCAGCCCTATCACCCCGAAATTCCCCGGCGCCACTGCCCACCGGGACGTGGTCGTGGTCACCTTTGACTTGACGAGAGAGAGGGAGTCGAGCGCGTGAGCATATCCGAGTACGCCATCCAGCACTGGCTTTTCGACGAGGCGCAGGGAAGGTACGACATCGACCTCGCGGAAAGCGGCGTGCAGTTCCAGCTCCTTGGCGATCTGGAAATTCAGCCGGAATGGGAGCTCGACTACAGCCTCGACCGCGGCCGGCCGCAGCTGCGGCGCGCGATCGCGGACATGTACGGCGGCGTGGCCGTCTCCGCCGATCACGTCGCCGTGACGCACGGCGCCCAGGAGGCGCTCTACCTGCTGTACCGCACGCTGCTCCGGGCCGGTGACCACGTGGTCACCACCAGCCCCGGCTGGCAGCAGGCCTGGGAGGTGCCCCGGCACATCGGATGCGACGTCACCGTGCTGCCCTGGCCGCCCGGCACCCGCTTCGACATCCAGGCGCTGAAACGGGCCCTGGAAACGCACACCCGGATGATCATCCTCAACAGCCCGGGGAATCCCTCCGGTTGCGTGCTCGGCCCCGACGACTTCACGGCCGTCATGGAGGTGGCGGCCGAGCGGGGCATCTGGGTGGTCAACGACGAGGAGTACCTGCTGGACTTCGGGGAGTCGGTGGTCCACCGCCACCCCCGGGCCATCTCGGTCTCGGGCCTGTCCAAGGTGTTCGGGATGCCCGCCCTGCGGCTGGGATGGGTGTGCGCCGCCGCCGCCGACGTCGTCGAAGGAGTCGTCAACTACAAGCGCTACACCACGGTCTCGAACTCCCTGGTCTGGGAGCGTACGGCCGAGCTCGTGCTGCGGCGCCGCGCGGAGCACGTCGATCGCTACCGGCGCCTGGTGGAACCCGGTCTGCGGACCCTGCGGGAGTTCGCGAATCGGCACAGCGACACCGTGCGGCTGGTCCCGCCGCAGGGCACCCCCTTCGCCTGGGTGAACACCCTGACCGCGTCCTCCTCCCGGGACATCGCCGAGCGGCTGCTGGAGCACCACCGGACGCTGGTGATGCCGGCCGAGGTCTTCGGCGCCGAAAAGGCACTCCGCGTCAGCTTCGCACGACCGGCGGAGGTCCTGGAGGAGGGCCTGGAACGACTCGGCAAGGTCCTCGCCGACATCGACTGACTCGTTGGCAGCGCAGGCCGGTGGCCGGGCCGACGCGCGCTTCCCCGTGGCGCCCGACGACCGGGCGTGTCCTGTGAACGGGACCGGAGCGGCGTGACGCTGTCCGGAACCGCGGCCCGGCCGGGCGGTGGCGCGGATGGGCGCTGGCGGCCAGGGAGCCGCCGAGGGCCCCTGCTGGTGACCGAGGCCAACCCCTTCACCCGCGCCGACAGCGTCACGTTCGACGCCGCCGGAGATGCCGCCGGTCCGACTCACCAGTGGCGTTGGGTGATCACCTCGGCGAGCGACGTGAGCGTCCGGACGCCCTCGGGTTCCGGATCGGCCGCCGCCAGTGCCGCCAGGGCCCTGTCCCGCTGCCGTTGTGCCTCCTGTTCCGCCCAGGCGCGCCCGCCCGCCCGGTCGACCAGACGGGCGGCCTCGCGGATCTCGGCCTCACCGAGCGGCCCGGTCCCCGACAGGTACACCTGGGCAAGCCGCCAGGCCTCGGGCACGTCTGCGCGCAGCGCCGCCACGACCGGCAACGTCTTCTTGCGCCGCCTGAGGTCCGCCCCGACCGGCTTGCCCGAGACCGAGCTGCAGCCCCAGATGCCCAGCAGGTCGTCGACGAGCTGGAAGGCCAGCCCCATGTGGTGTCCGAACCGGCGCAGGGCGTTCGTCTGCCGTGGTGTCGCCCGCGCCGCCAGCCCACCGAGCGCACACGCACTCGACAGCAGCGCTGCCGTCTTCCCGGCGGCCATGGCCAGGCACTCGTCGAGATCGACATCCGTGCGCTGCTCGAAGGCCAGGTCCGCGCTCTGTCCGGCCACCAGGGCCAGCAGCGCGTCGCACAGCTCCCCGAGCATCGTGCGGTCCTCGGCCAGCACCTCCATCGCCACGACCAGCAGCGCGTCTCCCGTCAACACGGCCTGCGCGTCGCCGAACAGGGACCACACCGCCGGGCGTTTGCGGCGCAGCGCGTCCCGGTCCATGAGGTCGTCGTGCACGAGCGAGAAGTTGTGGACCAGCTCGACACCCGCGGCCGCCGGTACCGCCTGCTCCGGATCGGCGCCCATGGCCCGCGCGGAGGCGACGACCAGCGCTCCGCGTATCCCCTTGCCCCAGTCTCCGGTGGCCGGGTTGCCCTCCTGGTCCCGCCAGCCGAAGTGGTACTCCGCCACGGCACGCGTCGGCTCGGGCAGCCGTCGTACGGCCTTGCGCAGGGCCGGTTCCGTCAGCTGCCGGACCTGGGACAGCAGACCCCACACGTCCTGCTCGGCGCTGACGGCGGTCACGGGCGCACGTCCATCAGGTCGGCCTCCAGGTAGCTGCCAGAGTCGCCCTCCGCCGGACCGGACGCGTAGCGCTGCGTGCGCCGCGACCAGTCGAGGTTGCCGCGCATCCACGACCGCATCCCCGCCAGAGCGGGACGCAGCCACGGCACGTCGTTGGGGTGCTCCCGCAGCAGGCGCTCCTCGGCGGCCAGGAAGACCTCCGTGCGCTGCGCGATCGCGGCGCCCACCGCCTCCAGCGCCTGGCGCTCGTCGAGCCGGCGGTGGTGCTCCACGACGTAGACGAAGTTGTGGACCTCGCCCAGGGAGCGCTCCTTGGAAAGCGAGTGCACGTCGTTGACCCAGCACACGACGTCGCAGGCGGCGTCCAGCGCGGTGCGGAACGTGGACGCGGTGTAGTCCTCGACCGGGACCTCCATCCGCTCCACGATCTCGATGAGGTCCATGCACACGTAGATGGCGCCGGTGTGCCGCCGGTTGGCGATGTAGGAGTCCTCGGACGGTACGGCCCCGCGCATCCGGTTCCCGGCCTCCCAGACGGTGGCCGCGGTCAGGCACTGCTCCAGATGGTCCGCGAACCTCCCGCGCCACGCCGGCGACGCCCGGCTCGCCGTACGGCGCCACAGGTCCGCGAGCGCGTCGGCGGCCGGGGGCAGGGGTGTGCCACGCTCTGCGGACGGATCGTCGAGTATCCGCCGCATCAGGCGGACCGCCTGCGCCATGCGTTCCGGGGAGCGGCCGAAGTCCCCGTCGTCCAGCTGGTCGTCCACCAGGAAGAGCCACGCGAACCACTCGGCCATCAGCTTTAGCGTCTCCGCGTCGGCCGTCGGATAGACCAGCGCCGCGAACCAGCCGAAGTCCGCGCGTTCGAAGCGTTCCCGGGCGCGGGTACCGCGCAGGAGGCCGGTGTCCCGCGTCCAGATCGACAGGTGCTTACGGGCTTGTGGGGCGTGCGGGCTGACCGCGAAGGGGAACGGGCAGGCTACGTCGATCACAGCAGCTCCAGTGGAGAGGGGGTGGGGGGCTTCAGCGGCGTACGAGGCGGAGGTGGACCCCGCCGCGCGGGTGCAGCGTGATCAGCGGCTCCGGTTCCACGACGGGCGCACCGTCCGGCAGCAGCAGCCGGTGTCCGCGCGCCACCGTGGCGAGCGCCAGCGTCAGTTCGGTCAGGGCGAAGTGCTTGCCGATGCACACGCGCCGGCCGCTGCCGAAGGGGATGTACGCGTGCTTCGGCCGCGCGGCCACGCGCTCCGGCGCGAAGTTCTCGGGGTCGAACCGATCCGGGTCCGGCCAGAACTCCGGGTGCCGATGCAGCAGATAGCTGTTGAGGAGCACGTTGCTGCCGGACGGGATGCGGTAGCCGGCGATGACGTCCTCTTCGCGTGCGTGCCGCATGGTCTGGTAGGCGGGGGAGTAGATGCGCAGCGTCTCGTCGATGACCCTGCGGGTGTAGGTGAGCTGCGGCAGGTCCTCGAACCGCGGGACGCGCCCCGCGAGCACCTGGTCGACCTCGGCGTGCAGGCGCTCCTCTGCCTGCGGATGCCGTGCCAGCAGGTAGAACGCCCAGGAGAGGGTGTTGGTCGTGGTTTCGAAGGCGCCGATGCAGAGGTTGAGCACCTCGTGGTGGAGCTGTTCCAGGTCCATTGCGGTGCCGTCGTCGTCCACGCTGTGCAGGAGCAGCGTCAGCAGGTCCGGCCGCTGCGCGTCCGTGTGCCCGGCGCCCTCGCCGCTCAGTCGCTCGCGGATCACGCCGGAGACGAAGTGGTCCATGTCGTCGATGGCGCGGCGCAGCCGACGGCGGCGCGCGGTGGGCCAGCTCAGTGGCGGGAAGGGGAACCGGAAGAACGAGCCGAGCACATTGTTGGCGGCGGCGAAGGCGCGCTCGAAGGCCTGGGCGGCCCGGCTCACGTCGGCGCTGAACAGCGATCGGTTGACGATCCGCAGCGCCAGCTGGCCTATCTCGTCGGTGACGTCCAGGACGTCACCGACGGAACGCGGACGGCGCTCCCAGCGCTCCAGCATGCGCACGGTCTCGCTCGTCATGTTCTCGGCGAACCCGGCGACCGTGCGCGGGGTGAAATGGGGCGCCATCATGCGCCGCTGGCGGCTCCACTGCTCTTTGTCGGCTATGGAGATCAGGCCGTTGCGGAGCACTGGTCTGACGACCTTGAAGATGGTCGCGTCCTTGTCGTAGCGCTCCTCCCCGTCCACGAGGATGTGCTGGATGTGGTCGGGGTGGTTGGCCAGGACCATGGGGACACCGAGGGGACTGAACCGGAACAGGTCGCCGTGGCGGCGGATGTTCTCGGCCAGGAAGCCCAGCTGGTCGCGTTTGAAGGCGAGCGCGCCGCCGAACAGGTTGCGGGCTCCGGCGACGGGAAGTTCTCGCGGTGTCATGAGGCAGCGGCTCCGTGGGGGGAAGAGGAGGCGGACGGTGGTCGCGGTGTGCGAGTGGGCGGCGCGGGGATGAACGGTGCGAGGGTGGGCGGCGTGGCGATTCCGTGTCCGCTCGCCGGCCGCTCGTGGCCGGTCACGGCGTCGGCTCCCGTCCCGGTCCGCGCAGTCCGGCGAGGAGCCGTACACCCGGGCCCGTCATCAGCGTGGTCACCAGGGCGACCAGGGTGAGCATGGCGAACATCTCGCCGTCGATGAGCCGGGCCTCGTGGCCGATGCCCAGCACCACCAGTTCGGTGAGTCCTCGTGCGTTCATCAGCAGGCCGAGGGTCGCCGCCTCCCTGCGGCCCATCCCGCACAAGTGGGCGGCCAGGGCGACACCGCCGACCTTGGTGACGATCGCCACGGCCGTCAGCAGACAGGCGACGGCCAGCGTCTCGGTGGTGAGCGGCAGGTCGCCCAGATCCACGGACACACCGAAGCCCAGGAAGAAGAACGGCAGGAGCAGGTGCGCCATGGTGCCGAGCGAGGGGACGACGGAGGTCTCGGGAGGCAGCGCCGCCGGCCAGGCCAGCCCGAAGAGGAAGGCCCCGATGAGCTGGTGGATTCCCAGCAGGGCCGTGATCCCCGCCGAGCCCGCGATACCGACGACGGCGATCATCAGCACGAACGCGGCCTTCGGTTGCCGGTCGCCGTGGACCAGGTAACGGGCCAGTCCGGCACGGACCGGACCGAGCAGGACGACGGCCGTCAGCAGCGTCAGGAGCACGGGCCGCCACAGCGAGGACAGGTCACCGCCCTGCGCCAGGAGCAGGGTCGCCGTCAGCAGCAGCCAGCAGATGCCGTCACCGATGGCGGCGGAGAAGAGACTGAGGCGTCCCGTGCGCGTTCGGATCAGGTCCAGGTCGGTGAGGATGCGCGCGAGGACCGGGAAGGCGGTGATGCTGAGCGCGCAGCCGACGAAGAGGGCGAACGTGAGACTGTCACCGGCGGCGCCCGCGAACCGCGACGCCAGCGGCAGGGCGATGGCGGTGCCCGCCGCGAACGGCAGCACGAGGGAGGTCAGGGCGATCAGGCCGCCGTCGCGACCGGCCCGGTCACGGCTGTTGCGTACGACCTCCTGGCCGACGCCGAACATGAACAGCACGAGGCCGAGTTGGGCCAGCGCGTTGATGCCGGTGACGGCGGCCTGGGGGAAGAGCCAGGCCCGGACGGACGGGGCGAGGCGGTCCAGCACCGTCGGGCCGAGGGTGATGCCCGCCAGGAGTTCGCCGATGACCTGGGGCTGCCCGAGGCGTGCCGCGAGCAGGCCGGCCAGCCGGGCCGCGCCCACCACCACCGCGATGGCGAAGAACAGCGCCGCGGCCGCGTGGTTGTCGGGACTCCCGGCAGCCGCGCGGGCCGGGCGGTCGCCGTGGGAGACCAGGAGCACGGTGGCGGCAAGCAGGGGCAGGACGACCAGCAGTCCGTAACCGAGGGCACGACGGCGGGCAGGGGAAGAACCCCCGCCGTCGCGGGCGGACGACTGGGAGGTGTCCTTCTCGACAGCACGTTGCGTCACATTCACCTCGTCCATGGGAGTCGGAGGGCCAGGAGCGCGCAGCGCTGCAACCAGCCTGGGCAGCCGCGTAGTTGGGAAAGCCGAGCGGGCTCCGCGGCCTTGCCGGACGAAGCGTGAAGGTAGCGAACGGTCCGCTTCCGGGTCCAGGAATGTGCCGTCGGACAGGGCCGTCCGCACATGACGACGCCCATGTCGTCCGATGTGCCGGCGACGTGGGCGTCGATGCGGGAACACTCGAGGGCGAGGGGGGGGCCGCACACGGGAACGCGGCAGGCCAGGGGCCTGTGATTCGGTTCCCTCGGGGGTCGGCTAGGCGTTCTCCGGTACGGCGACGGGTGCGGCCGCGCGGCGTTCGGCCGCCGTGAGCAACAGGGTCGGTGCGGTGGCCAGGACCGCCGTGGCGAGGACCCACCAGAAGGTGGTGCCGAAGGCGGAGGCCTGTGCCGTCGCGCTGTTCGCGGAACCGAGTTCGTTCTGCAGGACCACCGCGAACAGGGCCGTGCCCGTGGAGCCGCCCACGCGCTGCAGGATGCCGATCTGGATCGTGGCGTCGTTGACCTTGGCCGGAGGGATGACCCGGTAGGCGGCGGTGGTCGCGGGGATGGCGCACGCCCCGATCCCGAAGCCGCGGAGGACCATGGCCAGCCCCAGGAACCAGTAGGAGGAGTCCGCGTCGATGACCAGGAAGGGGACGGTGGCGACGGTGCTGACGGCGCCGCCGAGGAGGGCCGCCCGTCCGCTGCCCAGTTTGTCCGTCAGCCGGGCGCTGACCATCATCGCGAAACCGGCCCCGATGCCCTGGGGGATCAGCAGCAGGCCCGTGGCCACGGGGTCCTCGCCGCGCACGATCTGGAAGTAGAGCGGCATCAGGATGACCGATCCGAAGACCGCGGAGCCGAGGCAGACGTTGGTCAGCTGGGCCGCCGAGTAGAGCTTGTTGCGGAACAGGCGGATGTCGACGAGAGGTTGGGCGGCCCGCAGCGCGTGGAGGGCGAAGAGGGCGATCAGGACCACGCCGACGGCGAGCGAGACGAGCACCTGCGCGGACATCACGCGCGCGGTCGTACCGATCTCGGCGAGACCGTAGGTGAGGGCCGCGAATCCGAGGGACATCAGGAACAGGCCCGGGACGTCGAGCCGCCCGCCCTGCTGCGCGGTGTCCGCCGGAACCAGCCACTGGGCGAGGACGACGGTCAGCACCCCGATCGGCACGTTGATGTAGAAAATCCAGTGCCAGCCCGCGTGTTCGACCAGGAAACCGCCCAGCACGGGGCCGAACACCGGGGCGAGCAGGGTCGGGATCCCGCTGATGCTCATGACGCGGGCGAGACGCTCGGGACCCGCGAGCCGCACGATGATCATCGTGGCGATCGGCAGCGCGAGACCGCCGGCGGCGCCCTGGAGGGCGCGGAAGGCGATCAACTGCTCGACGTTCTGGGCGAGTCCGCAGGCCAGTGAGGCGACGGTGAAGCCGGCGATGGACAACACGTACACCCGCTTGGCCCCGAAGGTGGCCGCGGCCCAACCGCTCGCCGGGATCACGGCCGCGAGCCCCAGGAGATAGGCCGTGACCAGCCACTGGATCGTGGCCAGCGACGTGTCGAGGTCGTCGGACAGGGAACGCAGGGCGACGTTGACGATCGTCGCGTCGAGGTACGTCATGACCGAGCCGAGCACGGTCACCAGGACGACCCGGCGTAACACGGGCGGGAAACGCAGGGGGGTGGGGGGAGAGGCGTTCATGCGCGATCCGCTTCCTTGCGTGTCGACGGCAAGCAGGACTCGGCAATGTTTGATTGACAAATCGAGTTTGTCAAGGATGCCTTGCCATTCGGTGCCGGACTCCCGTCCGAGGTGAAGGGGATGCTGACGTACCGTCAGAAAGGGCTTATGCGCATGTGAGTGGCTGGAATCCAGCCACTTCCCGACCGGATCGAGTCATTGTTCGGCCGTCTGTGTTTGACGGGCCGACGCGCGGCGTCGAGGGCCGGAGTCGCGAGCGGGCTGTTTCTTCCCACTCACATCCGGCGTTGCTCTAATCGATTGCCAGTACGGGCCAATTCAGGACCTGCTCAAGCAACGTGTACGTCGGGGGAGTTCACGGTGATCCAACGGCCTTCTGACGACTTTCGCGTGGGCATGAGGCGCCTGGCCGGCGGGGTCTGCGTGATCACCGGAAGCACGGAAAACGGTGAGCCGTGCGGTCTTACGGCAACCGCCGTCTGCTCCCTCACGGCAGACCCTCCGTCACTCGTGGCGTGCATCAACAAGGACACCCGTCTTGGGGCGGCCGTCCGGACGGTCCCGGCCTTCGCTGTAAACGTATTGTCCGCCCGGCAACGGCCCGTCGCCGAGGCGTTCGCCGGACTGATCTCTGGAGTATGGGGCGAAGCCCGCTTCTCCTACGGGGAGTGGCGCGAGGAACGGCCGGGTGTGCCCTTGCTCGCGGATTCCCCAGCGAGTTTCGTCTGCGAACTCGACCAGGTCGTCGACCGCTCGACCCATCTTCTGCTGATAGGTCTTGTCGTGGACGTGCGTCTGGCCCCGCAGGAATCAACCCCGTTGCTCTATGTGGACCGTCAGTTCGTTCAGTCGACTCACAAGGTGGACTCCCCATGATTCCCTGGATCGATGCGTCGGCGACCAGATCGCCCGCCTTCACCTCCGCCCTGCACGGATTGGGTGACGAACTGGCGGCACATGGATTCACCTCCGATTCCGCCGCATCACTTCTCGGAGCGGCCGGCGATACGGACCTGTTGCGCAACTCCGCCCTCTACTCCCTCTGGTCACGAGACCGAGCAAACGAACTCTCCGCCGACCCGGCGGGCGTGCTGACGGAACTCTTCGTCAGGAACGGCGAGATCGCGCTCGACCTCTACGAGCGCCGGATCTCCCGTACCCTGCGCTCCGCGTTCGACGCCCTTGAAATCGTGCAGGACGCTGGCGGAAAGATAAGCGCCCGTGTCTCCATCTCGCCGCTCGGGTCAGCGTATTACCTCTCGGATCGGTTGTTCGAGTGCCGGGCGGAATTCGACGGGTACCCGGTCATGGCCAAAAAAGCCGAAGGCGCCTTCGATCCGGTGATGCCCCCGCATGCCAGCACCCTGCTTCTGCTGCAGAACACCGCACCCCGCGGAAAACGACTCCTGGACGTGGGCACCGGGTCCGGTGTTCTGGCGCTGCACCGCTCCGACCGTTACGCGTCCGTGGCGGGTATCGACATCGATCCGCGAGCCGTGGCCTACGCCCGCCTGAACGCGCTTCTCGCCGGACGCGAGGCAGCCTTCGAGGTGGGGGACTTCCGCGCGGGACTGGAGGAGTTCGGTCCCGTCGACCACGTCCTGTTCAACGCGCCCGGCCGCGCCCCCGGCCGGCCGGACCCGTCCGGGGACGCTCCCGTCCTCGACGCGTCAGACCTGGTCAAGGACATCGTCGGGTGCCTTCCCAAAGCGCTCGCCGCCCCCGGCGGGCTGGCCGAGATCCTCGTCATCGTGCCTGTCCCGCATCGTCTGCCGGGTGCCGAGGACGTGGTGGCGGAGTGGCTTGGCGGCCCCGCGCCACTCGACGGAGTGCAGGTGACCGAGCTGGCCGACCCGGCCCTCAGCGTCCCCGCCGACGCCATCGACAGACTCCGCATCCAGCCCGGCTGCCTGCTCGCCGACGACCGCGCGGAGGCGGAGTCCCTGGTGAGGTCCCTCAAGCGGGGCGGTATCCGCAACGTCGCACCGGCCATCGTCTCGATTTCTTCCTGAGCCGGTCTGTTCCAGTACAGCAATGTCGAACGGGGGAATTCCCATGAATGTACGACGCCCCGGTGTCTCTTCGGTGAAGGTCCAGAAGAAACGCACCAGTCTGACCTTTCCACGGGCCGTTCCCCTGGAGGCCTGGATCTCGATCGGTGTCGAAATATTCTCCATCACGGACGCCTCGTCCTGGTGGCTCGGCGACTGGCTCATCTACGGGCAGAACCGGTACCCGGACCGGTACAAACGAGCAATCGAGGCGAGCTCGCTCCACTACAAGACACTGCGGAACTACGCCTGGGTGGCAAGGAAGTTCGACGTGTCCCGTCGACGGGACACGCTGAGCATGCAACACCACGCCGAAGTCGCGGCCCTGACCGAGGAAGAACAGGAGCTGTGGCTCGACCGTGCCGAGCAGGAGGGATGGTCCGTCACCGAACTGCGCCGGAATATCAAGGAAAGCAAGGCGACCGGCGACAGAATCCAGGACGTCACCGCTGCCACCGTCACGCTCAAAGCGCCGGCCGAACGAATGCGGCGCTGGGAACAAGCCGCGAGCAGAGCCGGAACCTCACTCGACGAGTGGATTCGGCGAGTACTCGACAGGGAAGCGGTGGAGCTTCTTCGGCATGGCGATCTCGTCGGTGTCGGTCAACGGCACCTGCCCCTCTGAACCTTGACGCCCGAGAAGGGACATAAATAGCATCCGCTGTCGCTGGTCACAGCCTACTCCGGCGTGTGGAATGAGGTATCGGGATGATGGGTGCAGACGAATACTCCGTGGTGGTCAACCACGAGGAGCAGTACTCGATCTGGCCAAAGGAAAAGGAATTGCCAACGGGGTGGCATGAGGCGGGATTCAGTGGTCCGAAGGAGGACTGCCTCGCCCATATCGAAAACGTGTGGACCGACATACGGCCGTTGAGCGTGCGCAAGGCCGTCGCAGCGAGCACGGCTCAGGAGGGCTGAGCGGAAATGCCGGATCGGTCTCTGCTCCACGAGTTGGTTTCCGACCAGGCGCGGATTTCTCCCGAATCGGTTGCCGTGGTCTGCGGAACGGAACAGATCAGCTATGGCGAACTCGACGGGCGCGCCAGTCGACTGGCCCGATTCCTGCGCGAGCGGGGAGCCGGACCGGAAACCGTGGTCGGGCTGTGCCTGGAGCGGGGGATCGACCAGGTGGTGGCTCTGCTCGCCGTCATGAAGGCGGGCGGTGCCTACCTGCCGCTGGACCCGGCGGATCCACCGGACCGCGTGGCCTTCATGCTCGCGGACGCCGGCGCCCCCCTGGTCCTGAGCCGATCCGGCATCACCTCCCCATGGCCCGACGGTCCGTGGACGGTGGTCGACGTCGACGACACCGCGGACGAGGTCGCGCGGTACTCCGCGGCACCCCTCGACACCCGCGGCGACGCCGACAACGCCATCTACGTGATCTACACATCCGGATCCACCGGCACCCCCAAGGGCGTCGTCGTCCCGCACCGCGCGGTCGTCAACCTCGCCCGAGCGCAGCGCACGCTGTACCGGCACGGTCCGGGGGAGCGTGTGCTCCAGCTGGCCCCGGTGCGGTTCGACGCCAGCGTCTTCGACTTCTGCCTCGCCCTGTGCAACGGCGGCACCCTGGTCCTGCTGCCGCCGGACACCGTCGGCTCCGGCGGCGACCTGTTGCACGTACTGGAGAAGTACGAGGTCACCACGGCCGCCGTGCTCTCCGCCGCGCTGCAGTCCATGCCGCGGGCCGAACTCCCGCGGCTGCGGCAGCTGATCTCCGGCGGTGAGGCCGTGCCACCGGAGGTCGCCGACCACTGGGCGAGGGGCCGCGTCTTCGTCAGCGCCTACGGCCCCACCGAGGCCACGGTCATCTGCACCAGCGGCGAGGTGTCGCCGCCGGTCCGCGACTACCCGTCGATCGGCGTCGCCCTCCCCGGCACCACCGTCCACGTGCTCGACGCGGACATGCGACCGGTCGCAGCGGGGCAGCGAGGCGAGATTTACGTCGGCGGAACGGGCGTCGCCCGGGGATACGTCGGCCGCCCGGCCCAGACGGCGGACCGCTTCGTGCCGGACCCCTTCTCCGGCGAACCCGGCGCCCGGCTCTACCGCACCGGGGACTACGGCAGCCGCTCCGAGGACGGCACCGTCACCTTCCTCGGCCGCGTGGACGACCAGGTGAAGATCCGGGGTTTCCGCGTCGAACTGGGCGAGGTCGAGGCGCACGTCCTGGCCCACCCGGACGTCCGGGAGGCCGCCGTCACGGCGCGCGAGGACACGCCCGGCGACAAACGGCTGGTCGCCTACGTCGTCGCCGCCGACGGCGCCCTCCCTCCGGCGCGGCTCAGGTCCGACCTGCGCGACCGGCTGCCCGACTACATGGTGCCCTCCGCGGTCGTGGTCCTCCCCGAACTGCCGAAGACGGCCAGCGGCAAGGTGGACCGGCAGGCACTGCCCCGGCCGAGCGGCTCCCGGGCCGAGGACGCCCTCGCCCCCGTCGCCGCCCGGACACCCGTGCAGGAGACCATCGCCGCCATCTGGGCGGAGGTCCTCGGCGTCGAACGAGTCGGTCTCGACGACGACTTCTACGACCTGGGTGGTCACTCGCTGCTGGCCGCCCAGGTCATGGCCCGGGTACGGGAGGCGTTCGGCGTCGACCTGCAGATCTCCGCGCTGCTCGACGGGCCGGACGTGGACCGGCTCGCCGCACGGGTGGAGTCCGCCCGGGCGGACAGCACGGACGGATCCGGGCCGGGCGAGACGGACGGGCCCGTCCGGTTCTACGACGGTGATCTCGCGCACGAGCGGGAGCTGCCGCTCTCGTTCGACCAGGAACGGCTGTGGTACCTGAGCGAACTCGCCGCCGGACAGCCCTTCTACAACGTGGCGCTCGCCTTCCGCCTGCGCGGAGAACTCGATCTGCCGCGGCTCACCGGGGCACTGGACGCCCTGGCCGAGCGGCACGCCGTACTGCGCACGTCGTTCGCCCGCGTCGACGGCGTACCCCGTCAGGTCGTACAACCGGCCGCTCCCGTCTCCCTGGAGACCGTCGACGTCCCCGACCTCGACGCGGCCCGCGAAACCACCCGCACGTGGCTGTTGCGTCCTTTCGACCTGGAGGCGGGACCGCCGGTCCGCTACGGGCTGCTGAGGTCGGCCGGCGGTGAGCACGTCCTGCTGTTCGTGGTGCACCACATCCTCGCCGACGGCTGGTCCATGTCGCTCCTGTGCGAGGAGCTCTCCGCCCTCTACGCGGGAGCCGAACTCGGCCCGCTGGACCTGCAGTTCGCCGACTACGCGCGCTGGCAGCGGGAGCGGCTGGAGAGCGGGGCGCTGGACGGGCAGCGCGCCTACTGGAAGGAGCGCCTCGCCGGGCTCGTCCCGCTGGAGGTGCCCACGGACCACCCGCGTCCCGCGGCGCTCAGCTACGCGGGGAACCGGCTGACGTTCGCGCTGCCCGACGACCTCGTCGAGGAGCTGGAGGCCGTCGCCAAGCGTGCGTCGGCCACGCTCTTCATGGTGCTGCTCGCTGCCTTCGACGCGCTGCTCAGCCACTGGTCGGGGCAGCCGGACATCGCCGTCGGAGTCCCGGTGGCGGGCCGGTCGCACCGCAGGCTGGAGTCCCTGATGGGCTTCCTCGTCAACACCGTGGTGCTGCGCACCTCCTGCGCCGGCGACCCCACGCTCGCGGAACTGCTGGAGCGCGTGCGGGGCGACGCCCACGCGGCCTTCGACCACCAGGAGCTGCCGTTCGAGAAGCTCGTCGAGGAGCTGGCCCCGGTCCGGGACCTGAGCCGCAACCCGCTCGTCCAGGTGCTCTTCCACGTTGCGGGCGCCCGCGAGGCCGGGGCGGGCGGACTCGACCTGCCCGGCCTGGAGGCCGAGTCGTTCGAGGTGGACGTCCTGACCACCCGGCTCGACCTGGAGATGCAGGTGGCGCAGGACGCCTCCGGCGCCTGGTCGGGGCAACTCGTCTACTCCACCGAGCTGTTCGACGAGCCGACCATGCGCCGGCTGTGGGCGCGGTACGTCCGGGTACTCAGGCAGTTCGCGGCCGCACCGCACCTGCCGCTGTCCCGGCTGGACCTGCTGTCCGAGGAGGAGCGGCACGACGTCGTCTCCGGGTTCAACCGGACCGAGCGAGCGGTCCCCGACCTCCCCCTGCACGAGCTCGTCGCCGCACAGGCCCGGCGTACGCCGGACCGCGTGGCCGTCGTCCGCGGGGACATCTCGATCAGCTACGCGGAGCTCGACGCCCGCGCCGACCGGCTGGCCTGGACGCTGTACGACCACGGGCTGCGGCCCGACTCCGTGGTGGGAGTGTGCCTCGACCGCGGCATCGACTCGGTCGTCGCCCAGCTCGCCGTCCTCAAGGCGGGCGGCGCCTTCCTCCCGCTGTCCCCGGGCGACCCCGCCGACCGCCTCGCCTACATGATCGATACGGCGGGCGCCTCGCTGGTCGTCTCCGCACCGGACGTCGCCCCGGACTGGGCGGCGCCGACCGGGTGCCGGGTCGTCGACGTGCACACCGCGGGACAGGAGCGCCCGGGACCGCCGCCCGTCGCGGTCGGCCCCGACCACTGCGCGTACGTCATCTTCACCTCCGGCTCCACGGGCCGGCCCAAGGGAGTCATGGTGCCGCACCGCGGCATCGTCAACATCGCGCTGTCCTCGGCACGCACCTGGGGCGTCGAGAGCGGCACCAAGGTGGGCCAGGCGGTCTCGCCCGTCTTCGACGTGTCGGTGCTCGACGTCTACGTCGCCCTCGTCAGCGGTGCCGAGCTGCACCTGGCGACCGCCGACGACACCTCGGGGCCCGGCCTGGAACGGTTCATCAGGAAGTCCGGCATCGAGATCATCCAGACCGTGCCCGCCCTGTGGTCCGGCCTCGACCCGGACTCCGGCGTGCGGCTGCGCACCCTGGTCATCGGCGGTGAACAGCTGCCGGCGCAGACCCTGCGCCGCTGGACGGGCCGGATAGACACCGTCCACCACGTCTACGGACTGACCGAGCTGTCGGTCATCTCGACGCAGGCCACGTACCTCCCCGCGGTACTCGGGGACAACGACGGAGCGCTGCCGATCGGCGGCCCCGTCGACAACACTCGGGTCTACCTCCTCGACGACCGGCTCCAGCCGGTCCCCGTCGGAGCCCGGGGCGAGATCTGCGTCGGCGGCATCGGCGTGGCCCGCGGGTACGCCGGGCAGCCCGGGCTGACGGCGGAACGGTTCGTGCCCGACCCGTTCGACGGCCGGCCCGGCGCCCGCCTCTACCGCACGGGTGACTTCGGCCGGTGGACCGCCAGCGGTTCGGTGGAGTTCCTGGGGCGTGCCGACGACCAGGTGAAGATCCGCGGCTTCCGCGTGGAACTCGGCGAGATCGAGGCTCAGTTGCTCCGGCACCCCGGGATCCGTGAGACCGCGGTGATCGCCCGGGAGGACACCCCGGGCGACCGGCGCCTGGTCGCCTACGTGGTCCCCGCCGGAGCGAGCGTCGCCGAGCAGGAACTGCGTACCCACGTCCGCGACCGGCTGCCGCACTACATGGTCCCATCCGCGTTCGTCACCCTGACGGAGCTGCCGAAGACCACCAGCGGCAAGGCCGACCGGCGCGCCCTGCCCAGGCCCGCGGCACCGTCCGCCGAAACCCCGGCTCCCGCCGGGTCGGTGCGGGCGGTGGTGGCCGGGATCTGGGCCGAGGTTTTGGGTGTGGAGTCGGTGGGGGCGCAGGACAACTTCTTTGATCTGGGCGGGCATTCGTTGCTGGCGGCGCAGGTGGTGTCGCGGCTGCGGGGTGAGTTCGGGGTCGAGTTGGCGTTGTCGGCGTTGCTGGAGAGTCCGACGCTCGAGGAGTTGTCCGACCGTGTCGTGGCGGCTGGTGGCCGGGTGGAGGTTGTTCCGGCCGGGTCGGTGCGGGCGGTGGTGGCCGGGATCTGGGCCGAGGTTTTGGGTGTGGAGTCGGTGGGGGCGCAGGACAACTTCTTTGATCTGGGCGGGCATTCGTTGCTGGCGGCGCAGGTGGTGTCGCGGCTGCGGGGTGAGTTCGGGGTCGAGTTGGCGTTGTCGGCGTTGCTGGAGAGTCCGACGCTCGAGGAGCTGTCCGACCGCGTCGAGGCGGCCGGTGGCCGGGTGGAGGGCGCCGGCCCGGCACGGGTGTTCCACGGCGACCTCGTCGGGCGCACCGACCTGCCGATGTCCTTCGGCCAGGAACGGCTGTGGTTCCTCGGCGAACTCGCGCCCGACCAGCCCTTCTACAACGTCGCCCTCGGCTTCCGGCTGCGCGGCCCCGTGGACGTGGCACGCCTGTCCCGGGCGCTGACCACCGTCGCCGAACGGCACACCGTCCTGCGCACCACGTTCGGCCGCGTCGGCGGAGTGCCGCGCCAGCTGGTGCGCCCCGCTGCCCCGGTCGACGTCCAGGTGGTCGACGTGGCCGACGCCGACGAGGCCCGGGTGCTCGGCGAGCGCTTCGGCCGGGACCTGTTCGACCTCACCGCCGACCAGCTCCTGCGCGCCCGCCTGTACCGGGTCGGCGCCGACGACCACGTGCTCGTCATCGCCTCGCACCACATCGCCGCAGACGGCTGGTCCCTGTCGGTGCTGACCGACGAACTCGAGACCCTGTACGCCGGTGGCGCACCCAGGACCCTGGACGTCCAGTTCGCCGACGTCGCCGAGTGGCAGCGCCGCAGGCTGCGCGGTCCCGTCCTGGAGGAGCTGACGTCCTACTGGACGAAGCGGCTCGCCGGTCTGGAGCCGCTGGAGCTGCCCACCGACCGACCGCGGCCCCCCACGCTCAACTACGTCGGCCACCGGCTCGACTTCACCGTGCCGGCCGACGTGATCGCCTCCCTGGAAGGCGTCGCCAAGCGCGGCTCGGCCACCCTGTTCATGGTGTTCCTCGCGGCTTTCGACGCGCTGCTCAGCCGCTGGTCCGGAGCCTCGGACGTGGCCGTGGGCGTACCGGTGGCCGGACGGTCGTACCGCGAACTGGAGCACCTGATCGGCTTCTTCGCCAACTGGCTGGTGCTGCGCACCGACTGCGGCGGCGACCCGACGTACCTCGACCTGCTGGCCCGGGTGCGCGAGGGCGTGCACGACGCCCTCAACCACCAGGAACTGCCCTTCGAGAAACTGGTCGAGGAACTGGCCCCGGTCCGTGACCTGAGCCGCAACCCGCTGGTCCAGGTGCTCTTCCAGGTTGTCCAGCCGACCGACTCCGGCTCGGCCGCCGCCGCCCGGCTCGGTCTGGACGGCCTCGAGGTCGACCCCTTCCACCTGGACCTGGTCACCACCCGCGCCGACGTGGAGCTCCACCTCATCGAGGAGGACGACGGCGACTGGCACGGGCTGGTCGTCTACTCCGCCGACCTCTTCGACGCGGTCACGATGCGCCGCCTCTGGGACCGGTACCTGCTGATCCTCCGCCAGATCGCGGCCGACCCCGCGCTGCGCCTGTCCCGCCTCGACCTGCTGACCGACGAGGAACAGCAGCTGCTCACCGACGCGTTCGGACGCCGGGGCACGGACACGCCCGCGCCGCTCGTGCAGGAACGCGTCGTCGAGCGGGCGCGTTCTGCCCCCGGCGCGCTCGCCGTGGTGGCGGGCGAGGAGAGCCTCACGTACGGCGAACTCCTCGACCGGGCCGCCGGTCTCGCCGCGGCGCTCGTAGACCACGGCGTCGGCCCGGAAACGGTGGTCGGAGTCTGCGCGGAGCCGTCCGCCGACTCCGTCGTCGGCGGGCTGGCGGTACTCCTGGCCGGTGGCGCCGTACTGCCGTTGGACCCCGCCGCCTCCGCGCAGCGGCGCGAGCGGATCATGCGGGAGGCGGGCGCCGGCGTTCTGCTCACCGAAACCCCCGCCGACGGGGCCACGCCGTGGACGCAGCTCGGCCTGCGGGCCCACGCCGACGGCACACGGTCCCAGGTGACCGTGTCCGCAGAGAGCACCGCGTTCGTCGCCGTGGCACGCGGCGGCACCCGGATGCCGCTGCCGCACCACGCCCTCGCCGCCCGGGTTGCCGGATGCCTCGACGCCCACTCCCTGACACCCGAGGACCGCCTGGGACTGCTGCCGGAGGAGGCGCAAGCCGACTCGGGCGCCCGGCTGTGGGCCGCCCTCGCCGCCGGCGCCACCGTGGTGATCGGCCCGGACCAGACGGCCCGCACCGCACAGGGCAGCGCCGCCTGGCCGGCCGGCCACGGCGTCACGGTGGCCGTCCTGGACCCGGCGTCGGCCAGGGAGCTGTCGTACGGCTCGCGCCCGCAGGACACGACGCCGCGGCTGGTGATCACCCGGGGCGGCCGGCCGGAGCCCGGGGCCACCGCCCCGCCCTTCGACGTGGCCGACGAGTACCGGCCCGACGAGAGCGGACCGGTCTGCGTCAACGGCAGGCTCGTCGGCGACCTGCGGGTCCACGTGCTCGACGAGGAATTGAGGCCCGTACCGATCGGCACCACCGGTCAGGTGTACGTCGCCGGCCCCGGTCTCGCCCACGGCTACGCGGGACTGGCGTCGAGGACCGCGGCGGCGTTCGTGCCCGACCCGTTCTCCGGCGTTCCCGGCTCCCGGATGCTGGCCACCGGCGACCGCGGCCGCTGGAACAACGACGGCACCCTGACCGTCCTCCCCGCCACTCCCGCCGCCCCCCGGGCCACTACGGCCCGCAACCGGATGCAGGAGGCCGTGGCCGAGGTCTGGGCCGAGGTCCTCGGCCGCGGCTCGGTCGGAATCTACGACGACTTCTACGCCCTCGGCGGTGACGAGGAGCGGGCGGCCGCCATCTCCAGCCGGCTCACCGCCCGGCTCGGACTCCCCATCGATCCACGCATCGTTCTGGAACGCCGGACCATCGCCGAGTTCACGGCCGACGCGCGCGTCAGGGCTGGGGCCTGAAACGCCGCCGCGCCCCAGGAAGGAAGAACACCGTGCCGAAATTCGAGATCGACGAGATATCCGCAGCCGACGTCGACGGCTTCTGGGAACGCTACGTACTGCCGCGCAGGCCCGTCGTCATCCGCGGGATCTACGCCGACCAGCCCATCGCGGAGGCGGCCACGCTCGACGGGGCGCGCCGACTGCTCGGCTCCATGCCGGTCCTGGTCCAGGACGAGTACACCCGCCAGATCGACTACACCCGCAAGGAGGCAACTGAGGCACAGCAGAAGGCCCCCGATCCGGTCCTCAGCACCCTCGCTGAGTACCTGGACGGATACGGCTCCCAGGAGAAGAGCCGCAAGGTGGTCACGGAGTGGGACCTGCCCACCGACCTCCTGCAGAGCTTCACCCTGCCCGAGTTCTGCTGGCCCACGACCCCGCACCACAGCCTGTACCTGCACTCCTTCATCGCCGGTCCGCACAACTGGGCCCACCTGCACTTCGACATGGACCAGCGGCACGTGCTGCTCGCCCAGGTCTTCGGCAGCAAGGGCGTGGCGCTGTTCCCGCCCTCGTCGTCCCCCTGGCTGCACCCCTTCGGGAACTTCGGGTCGATCTCCCTGCAGGTGATGGACCCGGAGGAGCGACAGAACTTCATCGAGCTCGCCGGCGGCGCCTACGCGGTCATCCACCCGACCGACGCGATCTACATCCCCCCGCTGCTGTGGCACTACCTCGACTACCTGGACCTCGGGGCCTCCTTCAACGTGCGCTTCGGCCGCAACCCCTACAGCAAGTTCCTGTCGGTGGAGAACTTCCTCGCCGACCAGTACCTGCAGGCGGTGGCGGAGCCGTTCGCGGGCATCGCACCGGAGGCGGAGCCGGACGCGGCGCAGCGCGAGGTCCTCGAGGAGGTCATCGAGACGTTCAACCGGGACTACGACTCGCGGCACGACAAGTACCGCGCGATGCGCCAGGTCTTCCGCGACCTGCACGGCAGGCAGGGCCTGACGCCCGAGCTGCCCCTGTTCCTGTTCTCGCTCGACGACGAGACCGACTACTACGACCAGATGCGGCTCAACAACAACTTCCTCTACCGGCCCGGCGTGCGCACCTCGATGGAGGCCATCACGACGCCGGAGCCCCCGGCGACGCCGGCGCAGTTGGCCTCGCTGGACAAGGCCGTCGCCGCCAAGGGATACCCGGGCCCGCTGCTCGACAAGGTGCTGTTCAACAAGTTCGGCCGGACCTCGCTCTCCGACCTCAACCGCGAGGAGGCGTCCCGCCTGCTCGCCTTCCTGCGCTCGCCGTCCGGCGCCGTCCCGGCGGTGGCCATGACCACCCAAGGAGCATGATGCCTTCCATCGGTACCGACGCACTGCGCGCCAGCGTCCGCGAGGTCGTGCTCCGGCTCGCCCCCGACCGGCCGGCACAGGCGACCGCCGAGCTGCTGCTGCGGGAGGACCTCGGCTACGACTCGCTGGCCCTGGCCGAACTGGCCTTCGCCCTGGAGGAGATCTTCCAGCTGCCGCCGCTGCCCGGCGAGGAGACGGCCGACGTCAACAGCGTGGCCGACCTCGAAGCCCTCGTCACCGGCCTGGCCGAGCGCGGCGGCACGACCTTCGACGAGGAGCGCGTGCGCAAGGAGCTGGCCCGCCTCACCCCGCAGGGCGCACAGGCGGGGGAGCAGGACGTCACGTGAAGAGCACCCATCGGCACAACCGACGGGATCTGATCGGGCTGGCCTGGCAGTCGGGCCGGGGGAGCACGGCCCTGCTGTTCCTCACCATCGTGATCGGCGGCGTCGGACCCGCCGTCTTCATGCTGCTGGTCGGCGTCACGGTCGGCCGGCTGCCGGAGGCGGCACGGCTAGGCTTCAACGACGGGGCCGGCCGGGTCGCCGGCCCCGTCGCCGCCGCCAGTGCGGTCTTCCTGGTCACCCAGGTAGCCGGCAAGATCCGGTTCGCGGTCGGTGAGATCCTGGGGCAGCGGATCGAGATCACGCTGCGGGAGCGGGCCATGCGTGCCTGCTCCATCGACGACGGCCTCGACCACCTCCAGGACGACCGGACCCGTGACGACCTGGCGATCCTGTCGGGAGCGGCCGGCGGGCTGCCGCTGGAGCGCGCGGTGGCGGGCCTCGCCGAGGTCACCTCCGCCCTGGTCGGCGCCGTCGGCCCGCTCTTGCTGCTGATGTTCTTCCACGTCTGGGCCGGCGCCGCGGTGGCGTTGGCCTGGTTCGCGGTACGGATCGTCGCGGGGCGCGAGAACGGCAAGCGGCTGGAACTCCTCTTCGGCCAGGCCCACGTCATGCGCCGCGCCGAGTACTTCCGCAAGCTCGCCGTGCAGGGCGCGGCGGCCAAGGAGATCCGGGTCTTCGGGCTCCGGGACTGGGTGCTGGCCCGTCTGGACCAGGAATGGCTGGCCGCCATCCGGCCCACCTGGCGGCGGCGCCGGCCGAGCGACGCCAAGATCCTGCTGCTCTCCTGCGTCCTCGTCGCGGTCTACGGCCTGGTCTTCTGGCGGCTGGTCGACGACGGGGTGAACGGCGGCCTGGAGACCGGGGCGTTCGCCGTCTTCCTGCAGGCGCTCATCGGTGCCTCCGCGGTATCCGGCGGTACGGCTGCGTTCGGACTGGACGTCGCCCTGGCCCCCGTGTCCGCGGTGCGCCGACTGGAGGAGCGCAAGGCCGCCGCCTCTCGCGGCGCGGCGGCCCGCACGGCGAAGGACCTGACGGTACGGCGCCTGGAACTGCGGGACGTGACGTTCGCGTACGACAGCAACGGCGGCGCCGCGGTCGGCGCCACGGCCGACGGGACGGACGCCGCGGCGAACGTCGCTACGGAGCGCGGCGAGGCGCGCGGCGAGAGCCGCGATGAGTCGCACCACAAACCGCACGACAAGACCTCCGCCAAGCCGCGCAGCGCCCCGAGGCCCGTCCTCGACGGCGTGTCCTTCAGCGTCGCCGCCGGCGAATCCGTCGCCCTGGTCGGCGAGAACGGCGCGGGCAAGACCACGCTGCTCAAGCTGCTCGCGGGGCTGCTGGAGCCCGTCTCGGGCCGGATTGAGGCCGACGGAGTCGCCCTGCACGAGCTGGGCAGGGCCGACTGGCGGCGGCACCTTGCCATGGTCTTCCAGGACTTCGCCCGGCTTCCGCTCACCGTCGCCGAGAACGTCCACGTATTGCGCGCTGACTCCGGCGACGAGCAGACCCGCAAAACGGTGCTGGACTGCCTCCAACGCGTCGGCCTGGGGGAACGGGTGGCGCGGCTGCCCCACGGCATCGACACCGTCCTCGGCGCCCGGCTGCCGGGCGGCATCGACTTCTCCGGCGGCGAGTGGCAACGCCTGGCCCTGGCCCGCGCGTTCTTCACCCTCCACCAGGGGGCCCGCGTCCTGCTGGTGGACGAACCCACCGCGAGCATCGACCCGTCCGCCGAGACCGAGTTCTTCGACCGGCTCCTCGACGAGACCGAAGGAATGATCCGCATCGTGGTCTCGCACCGCTTCAACACCGTGCGCCGGGTCGACCGGATCGTCGTCCTGGACCGCGGGCGGGTCGTCGAGTCCGGCTCGCACGACGACCTCATGCGCCAGGACGGCCTGTACCGGCGGATGTTCCTCGCCCAGGCCGCGCCGTTCACCGAGCAGGGGGGAGTGCGATGAGCGCGGACAGCTGGCGGGGCACGGCGGCCATGGCACGCCTCGCGCTGCGCACCGATCCGGTGCGCGCGGTCGGAGCCGTGGTCATGACCCTCGCCATCTCGGCCCACCCGGTGCTGGTCGCCCTGCTGATCGGCCGGCTCACCGACGCCGTGGTGGACGGCGACGACGGTACGGCCATGACCTGGGGCATGGTCCTCGCCGCCGCCGTCGCGAGCTGGCTGGCCCTGCTCTGGTACACCTTCGGGCTGCGCACGGTCCTGGAGGAACGCGTCAGGCACGCGGTGGAGATGAACATCGCCGCGATGAGCATGGCGCCGTGGAGCATCGCACATCACGAGGATCCCCAGGTCGCCGAGGAACTTGCCCTCGTCGAACGGGACGTCAACCGGCTCGCCCAGGTGATCATCTTCCTGCTGACCCTCATGGGCGCGCTCGGGCAACTGGCCTTCGCGGTGGTCGTCCTCGCCGACGTGCACCCGGCCCTGCTGCTGCTCCCCGTCCTCGGCCTGGTGCCGGTGTGGGCGAGCCGCCGCGGCGACCGGTGGCGGCAGCGTTCCCTCGAGCGTGCCACGCCCGACGACAACCTCGCGCGCGAGATGTACACCGTGATGTGCGGCGCCGGGCACGCGCAGGAGCTGTCGGTGCTCGGCGCGCAGGAGGCCGTACGGGCACGTCACCGTCAGCTCTCCGAGGCCGCCCAGCGCGAGCGGGAGCGCGGAGCCCACCGGTCCTTCCGCGCCCAGGCCGACGCCACCGTCCTGTTCGCGGCCGCCTACGTCGCCGCGGTGGCCGTCGCCGTGCTGGCGGCCGTGGCCGGGAAGGCGGGCGTCGGCGACGTCCTGCTGACCGCGACGCTGGCCGCGCAGGTCACCGGGCAGGTGACCATGGCGACCGACGCGGTGACCCAACTCGTACGCGCCCGGGCCACCGCCGACCGCTACCTGCGGATCGCCGACCTGACCACGGCCGCCGAGGAGGGCGGGCGGGAACCCGGCGACACGGGCGGCGGGCTCCGCCTGCGGGGCGTCACCTTCACCTACCGCGGCGCCGACACCCCCGCCCTGCGGGGTGTCGACCTGGACGTCCCGGGCGGCCGGACCATAGCGGTCGTCGGCGAGAACGGCGCCGGCAAGACCACCCTCGCCAAACTCCTGTGCCGGCTGTACGCCCCGGCCGGAGGCACGATCACCTGGCACGGCGCCGACCTCGCGGACGTCCGGCCCGATGCCTGGCGGGACGGGGTGTCGGCGGCCTACCAGGACTTCGTCCGGTTCGAGACCGAGGCCGGGCACGTCGTCGGGCTCGGTGACCTGCCGCGCATCGACGACACCGACGCCGTACGCGGCGCCCTGGCCCGGGCCGACGGGCAGGGGCTCGAACAGTCGCTGCGCGACGGCCTGCGCACCCGGCTCGGGCGCTCCCACAGCGACGGCACCGAACTGTCGACCGGCCAGTGGCAGAAGCTGGCGGTGGCCCGCTCCATGATGCGGGAGACCCCCCGCCTGCTCGTCCTCGACGAGCCCACCGCCTCACTCGACGCCGAGACCGAGTACCGGCTGTTCCGGCACTACGCCGAGGCCGCCCGCACCGTCACCGCCGACGGGCGGGGCGTCGTCGTGGTCATAACCCACCGCCTCGGTTCGGTGCGCTTCGCCGACCGCATCGTCGTCATGGCGGGCGGCCGGATCGTCGAGTCGGGTTCCCACGACGAGCTCATGGCGGCCGGCGGCCGGTACGCCGACCTCTACCGGGCGCAGGCCGACGCCTACGCGATCGAAGGACCACCAGCAGCGGACCAGAAGGAGAGCGGTGACAGCGGTGAGCACACCCCCCAACCCCTATGAGGAGTACATCCGGGTCCGAGAGCTGCTCGCACTCCACTCACCCCGCACCGCGCTGCCGGGCGAGGACCTGTTCGTGACCGTCCACCAGGTGTCAGAGCTGTGGCTGGCGGCCCTCCTGCGGGAGACCCGCGGGGCCCGGCAGCTGCTGCTGGAGGAGGACACCGCGCAGACCGCGCGCCGACTGCGCACCGGGCTCGACGTGCTCGCGCAGCTCTCCGGCACGCTCAACACGCTCTGCGGCATGCTGCCCACCGAGTTCGCCGCCTTCCGACCGGCCCTCGGCCCGGCCTCCGCGGTCCAGTCCCGGCAGTACCACGAGTTCGTCCAGGCCTGCCGGGGCCCGGGCCCGTCCCTGTGGGGGGCCTTCGCCGAACTCGCCGAGCGCCGCGGCGGACTGGCGAAGGTGTACGGCAATCCGGACACCGGCGTCCGCGAGGTCGCCGAGCTGCTGGTCGACCTCGACGACGCGCACTCCGAGTGGATGGGCTTCCACCTGCGGCTGGTACGCCGCCAGATCGGATCCGCCGACGGCACCGGCGGCGAGTCGGCCGACTATCTGCGCCGCCGGCTGGACGTGCGGCTGTTCCCCGAACTCATCGAGGTTCGGCCGGAGTTCCACCTCGCCGAGGAGGTGCCCAGCCAGTGACCCGGGCCCATGACCTGATGAGCTACGCCACAGGCCGGGCCCTGGCCCCCGCCTCCCACGAGCAGGAGTGGATGCTCTTCCTGGCGCGGATGCGCCGCACCGGCACCTTCAACATGCCGCGCCTGTACGAGATCGGTCCCGAGACATCGGCCGCCGAGGTGAGCGACGCCGTCGCCCGGGTCGTGGCGCGCAGCCCGCTGCTGCGCGTCCGCATCGGACGGGAGGACGGCCGGTTCGTCCAGCGGGTCGAGCAGGCCGACGCCACGGGGCAGGCCCGCCCCGAGCTGCTGAGCGGGCCCGACCCGCTGGCGCTGCTGGGCGAGTTCGTCCGGCGGCCCCTCGACCCGCAGGGCGGCCGGGTCTTCGCCAGCGCCCTGGCGCCGCTGCCCGGTGGCGGACACGCCTTCGCCACGGTCGTGCACCACACCGTCGCCGACGCCGTCACCCTCGACGAACTGGAGCGCCGTATCGGGCTGGAGCTCGACGGCAGGGGCGACGAGTACGGCGAACGCGTCGGCTATCTCGACTACGCGGCCTGGCAGCACGACACGTACGGCCCACGGCTGGACGCGCTCGTCGACGAGTCCGTCATCGCCCTGAAGGACGCCCGGCCCAACGAACTGCCCGGCGTCGGGCTGCGCTCGCGGGCTCCCGGGTCCGGGCTCGCCGCCTCCTTCGGTCTCGACTCGGTCGCCGACGACAACCTGCGCGCGCTGCTCACCGAAGAACGGGCCAGTCCCTTCATGGCCGGCCTCGTGGCCCTGTCGATCGCCCTGCGGAGCCTGTCGGGTCAGTCCGCCGCGCTGATCGCCATCGAGGTCTCCACCCGGCGGCTCAGGCCGCTGATGGACACCCTGGGCCCCTTCATCAGCACCGTCCCCGTCGTCCTGGACGCCGAGGACAGCTTCCGCCGGGCGCTGCGCGCCGCCCGGGAGACCACGCTGAGGTCCCTGGAAATGGCCCAGGTCCCCTACCACCGGCTGCTGGCCCGGCCCGAGTTGCGGTCGCTGCGGCGCCGCAGCGAAGCGGCGGTCGACGTGGTGTACCAGACCTTTCACGAGCAGGAGGCACCGGCCGGGGGGCGGCTGCGCCGGATCCCCTACGGCATGGAGGGCGCGGGCTTCACCGCCGACCTGCACATCTCGATGCACGAGTCGCCCGGGCACCGGCGCCTCGGCATCGGTCACTCCCCGCGCGTGCCGTCCGAGACCGTCGCCGAACTCGCGCGGCGTTTCGAACAAGCCCTCTCCCACGGCGTGACCGACCCGGACGCGCCGCTCATCAGACGGTCGACGAACGAAAGAGGCTCCACGCACCATGACAGTGGCGAATGAGGCGGCCCGGACCGCCGAGAACCGTGACACGGGCTCAGCTCTGTGGAAACTCTCCGTCGGTGTCACGGTCGGCGCATTGGCGGGTCTGCTGGTCGGCGGCGTCCTGGGACGCCTGGTGATGTACGGGCTCCGCTTCACCTCCCCCGAGTCGTCCATGGGCAAGACGACCGACGCCAACTCGACGATCGGCGAGTGGAGCCTGAAGACGTTCGGGCTCCTGGAGAGCGGGATCGCCATGGGCGCGCAGGTCGGCGCCCTGTACATCCTGGTGCGCCCGTGGCTGAACACCGGCAACCGTCCGCTGAAGACGTGCGTCTTCGGCGCCACCGCCGGCGGGGTACTGTTCATCCACCCCGACGGCGTCGACTATTACGCGGTCAAGCCGCTCTGGCTGACCGTCCCGTCGTTCATCCTCCTGGCCGCCGCGTTCGGTTACCTGCTCAGCCTGTGGACCGAACGCGCGATCGCGACGGAGCGGTTCCAGGCCGCGCCCGCCTGGCAGTTGTGGATCCCCGTCGTGCTGTGCGTGCCGGCCGTCCTCCACGTGAGCCTGCTGCCGCCGACCGTGCTGCTGGTGGCCGCCGCGCTGCTGGCCACCTTCGCCCGGGGACGGTTGCAGGGCGTGGTGAAGGGCTGGAGCGGCCCGGTGACCAGCTGGATCGGTTCCCGGCTGCTCTTCCTGCTGGGCCTGGCCAACGTCGTACTCATCGTGCGGGCGGTAGCCGAGATAGCGAACAAGAGCCAAGGGAGCTGACCATGCAGGGCAACGACGTGACCGTACCCGGCCTGCTCGACTGGCTGGACGCGCCGCGCGCGGACCGCGGCGTCAACATCCTGGATCCGGCGGGGGAGTGGCAGTACACGCCCTATTCCGACCTCGCCGAGCACACCAAGGCGGCGGCGGCCGCGTTCACCGCCGCCGGCGTACGGCCCGGCGACGTGGTCTCGATCATCCACCGCAACGGCCCCGGGTTCATCACTGCCTTCTTCGGCGCGCTCGCCGCAGGGGCCACACCGTCCCCCGCCGTGCCTCCGGCCCTGTTCCAGGACCGCGCGGCATACGGTCGGCACGTGGGCGCGATCCTCGACGTGGCCGCCCCCCGCGTGGTGGTGCTCGAACCCGAGCTGCTGGACCAGCTCGGCCCGGCACTGCGCGACCTCGGCCACCGCCCGCTGGCCCTGGACGAGACCACCGGAACCCCGGCCGGATCCCCTCCAGCGGACCGTGCGGCGTTGCCGGCCACGGCGCTGCTGCAGTTCACCTCGGGCTCCTCCGCCACCCCAAAGGGCGTCGCCGTCTCGCCGCAGGCCCTCCACGCCCAGATCAGCATCCTCGTCAGGTGGCTGGGCTTCCACTCCGGCAACGCCTGCGCCACCTGGCTGCCCATCCACCACGACATGGGCCTCGTGGGCATGGTGCTGCCGAGCGTGGTGACCCAGTCCAACCTGTGGGTGATGCAGCCCGACCAGTTCATCACCGGTGCGAGCCGGTGGCTGCGGCTGCTCGGCAGCGGCAGGGTGCAGATCACCGCCGTACCGCCGTTCTCCCTCAAGCACATGCTGCGCCGCGTGCGCGACGAGGAGCTGACGGGCTGCGACTTCTCCAAGGTGCGGGTCAACGTGGTCGGCGCCGAACCCATTGACGGTTCGGTGCTGGACGAGTTCACCAGGCGGCTGGCCCCGTTCGGCTGGCCCAGCGGCGCGCTCGTCCCCGCCTACGGACTCGCCGAGGCCGTCCTGGCCGTGTCCGGCAAGGACCTCGACGCGCCCGTCGACCGGGTCCTGGTCGACCGGGGCCGGCTGCGGCTCGGCGAGAAGGTCGTGGTCGACTCCGGCGAGGTCCCGGCGGCCGAGGCCCTGGACCTGCCGGCCAGCGGCCGCGTGCTGCCGGGCGTGACGGTAGAGGTGCGGGACGAGGCGGGAGACCCCGTGCCGGACGGCGTGCTCGGCGAGATCGTCGTGGGCGGCGTCTCGCTCGCCGACGGCTACCGCGGACACGAGCCGTGGCCCGGCGAGTTCGTCACCGGGGACGCCGGGTTCTTCTGGAAGGAGCGGCTGTACGTCCTCGGCCGGCTCGGGGACAGTCTCAAGGTGCGCGGCGTCCAGCTGTTCGCCGAGGACATCGAGAACGCGCTGAGCGGACTCGAGGTCCTGGGGAAGGTCCGCTACTCCGTCGTGCTCGGCAGCCTCGACGGCCGGGACACCGTGGCCGCCCTGGTGGTGAAGAGACCCGGGGAGTGGAGCGAGGAGGTCTACCGGGCACTGCGGCGGCAGGCGCGTGGCCTACGCGTGGTCGTCGCCGCCGTGAACCGCGGGGCCGTTCGCCGTACCTCCAGCGGAAAGCCGAAGCGGCGCGCCATGTTCGAACAGCTCATGACCGGAACGATCGACGGAGTCGTCGTGCACGACTCCGCCAACGACCCCGCCGAGGAGGAGCAGTGACCGTCGACGCACTGGAACAGATGGAGGCCGACGAGGAGCGCGTCATCTCCCCGGCGGAGCTCTTCCGCAAGTGGGAGCAGGGACAGTGGCGGCTGACGGAGCTGCCCATCGCCTCCGACGCCGCCGACTGGGCCGCCATGCGGCCCTACGCGCGCGGTGAACTGGAGTCGATGATCGAGGGGTTCGTGCTGGGCGAGGCCGCCGTCAGCAACACCCTCTCGCCGCTCGCCGACGCCGCGCCCAGCCTGGACGCCCACCAGTACCTGTGCACCCAGATCGCCGACGAGGCGCGGCACACCCGGTTCTTCGCCACGTACCTGCAGGCGATGCGGCGGTCCCGGCCCTCCCACGAGGAGGTCATCGCGGACGCGCTGGCGAGCGCCGGCGAGGCGGTGTCGACGATCTTCGACGAGGAGTTGAAGACCCGCACCGACCACGTCCGCTTCCACCCCGAGGACACCCGGGCCTGGTACGAGGCGGTGACGTACTACCACCTCATGGCGGAGGGCGTCCTGGCCATGTCCGTCCTGGGGGCCATGCTGTCCATGGTCCGCCAGCTGCGGGGCAGTCTGCCGGTGCTCCACACCGGCCTGCGCAACGTCATCCGGGACGAGTCGCGGCACATGGCGTTCGGGATGTACGCGGCCAGGGAGGGCGTGCGCACCGGTCACGGCGAAGCCGTCCTGGCCACGCTGATGGAGGCGATCCCCCAGGTCACCATGGCCCTGGTGGCCCCCGAGCGAAAACTCCCCGGGACCACCCTGCCGCCCCTGCGCGCCACCATCGGCAGACAGCACGCCCACCGGTACGCCAGCGCCCGCCGCACCCTCCTGCGCCGCATGGAACTGATCGGTCTCCAGGCCCACACCGGCGAGGCCAGCCAGGCCTGGGACCTCTCCATGAAGGCAGCCATGACCGAATACGAACACCGCCACGGCGACCCCCACCCGGCCGGCGAGTGATCCGCGAGTAATCCGAACGACCGTCCCGGCCGGCACCCGCAGAGCTGTCGGCCGGGACGGTCGCGGTTCTGGGCGCGCGCCTTGTCGGCGAGCGAGTGGGGTGCTGGCGTTGGGGGCGGGCGGGACCGGTGCCGCGAGGCCCGCGGCCTACGGAGCGCCGCGCCCGGCGAGCGAATAACCCCGATAGCCGTTCCGGCCGGCATCCGCGAGGGGTGCCGGCCGGAACGTTCCGTGTTTCCGTGCCCGCGTCCCGTCGGTGATTCTGGCCGCGCTGACGGGCGTCAGCAGCCGGACAGGGTGCTGACCAACGGGGCCGCGGCTTCCATGTCGCGGCCCTGGATCACGACGTAGCTGATTCCGAACCGTTCGCGCAGTCCGAGGATCTTGTCCGCCATCTCGGACACGCTGCCGACGAGCACGTTGGGCAGCGTGGCCAGTGTCTCGGGCGGCATGCCCAGCCGCCGGCTCAGACCGTCCAGCACGGTGTGCGGTCGGGGGGTGACCCAGAAGATGCCCACGCCGACCTGGAGTTCGAGCTCCGAGAACCGGTCACCGGCGCCCTCGCGCACCCACGCCAGCTTCCGTTCCGTCTCCTCCAGCGTGATGTCGTGCACCTGTGCCTCGCCTGCGCGCAGGTTGTGGTGCACGCCGACGATGTCAGCATGGCGGCCGGCCATCCGCAGGATCCGCGGCGAACCGCCGCCCACCAGCAGCGGCACCTTCTCCTGCGCCGGCTCCGGCGCCCCCTCGAACCCCGTCACCCGGTAGTGCTTTCCGGCGAAGTCCACCCGGCCGTCGTCCAGCACGCTGCGCAGGATCCGCACGGACTCCTCCAGCCGCTCCACCCGCGTCCCGGCCGGGTCGAAGGGCAGGTCCACGGCCTCGTACTCCTCGCGCATCCAGCCCGCGCCCAGGCCCAGTTCCAGCCGCCCGTCGCTGAGCAGGTCCAGCGTCGCCGCCTCCTGCGCCAGCATGACCGGATGCCGGAAGTCGTTGCACAGCACGAGCGTGCCCAACCGCAGCGTGGACGTGGCGTCGGCTGCGGCCATGAGCGCGGGCATGGGGGCGAGCTGCCCGCCACCGAAGTGGTCGGGCAGCACGAGGGTGGAGAAGCCGAGGCTTTCGGCCCGGCGGGCCGCCTCGACCCACTCGTCCCGTGTTCTCGCCCCGATGAACTGGATTCCGAACCGGAACTTCATGCCGTCCTCGACAGGATGTCGTGCATCCTCCCGCCGAAGAACCGCTCCTCCTTGGCCTTGTCCACCGGCTCCCGCGCCAGCAGCTTGCGGAAGTCGGCGGTGGGCGTCGACGACCCTTCCGGGTGAGGGAAGTCGGAGGAGAAGACCACGCAGTCGTCCAGCTCCTCGATGGCCCGCTGGACCCGGTCACCGGGCTGCGCCACCACGAGAACCTGCCGTTTGAAGTACTCGCTCGGCTTCAGCGGCAGCGACCAGCGGCCAGTGATGTTGCGCAGCACCGGAAGCGTCAGCAGGTAGTCCAGCGCCCGGACCCAGTCCGGCGCCCACCCGGACGCCTGGTACTCCTGAAGCGTCAGGTGGAAGTTGGGGTAACGCTCGAAGACGCCCGCCGCGATCAGCGCGGCCGACACCATCTGCGGGGTCGCGGCCGAGATGGACGCCAGCACATAGCCGACGTCCTTCAGCTCCGCGCGGCCCGTCTGGTACCACCCCGGCGCCACCTGGGGTCCGCCGAGGAAGCCGAAGTGCAGCACACCGAGCATGCCGAGCTCGTTGGCGGCCGCCCAGATCGGCTCGTAGTCCACGTGCGCGACCGACTTCCCGGCGGGCGGGCGGCCCGGTATCAGGAAGGCCCGGGCACCCAGTTCGCGGGTTCGCCTCAGCTCCGCCACGCACCACTCCACGTTCTCCCACCACAGCAGCGTGGTGGTGAGCAGCCGGTCGGTGTGCCCGCTGACGACGCCGGCCGCCCAGTCGTTGTAGGCCCGGATGACGCGCGGTACGTCCTCGGGCTCCAGGTACTCCGACACCCGGTCGACGGTGACCAGGGCCGACGCGGGGTTGATGATCTGCGCGTGGATCTCGTTCTTGTCCATCCAGGCGAGCCGCTCGGCGGGGAGATAGCCGCCGAAGGGGTACGCCATCCCGCGGAACCGGCTCTCGTTCGCCGCCGCGGCGGCCTCCTTGAGGGTGGCGAAGCCGGCGAAGAAACTTTGTGACTGCTGGATGGACGCCGTGAGCCGCTCCGCGTCCACGGCGAGCCGGTCGGCGGGTGCCGCGTCCGAGAAGAACGAGAACAGGTCCTGTGTCGACGTCCGGAAGTACCAGCGCGGTTCGATGCGCGCCGCCAGCTTCTCGTCCGCCTCCACCAGCCAGTCCGGGGGCTCCTGGAAGTGGCTGTCGACATCGATGATCAGGGTCATGGCGCTCCCTCAGGTGAGGCTCGTGGAGAGTTCGGCGATCGTCGGGTAGTCGAAGATGGCCCGGACGTCGAGATCGACGTCGAGCTCGGTGGCGATCTGCTCGACGATCTCGGTGGCCAGCAGCGAATGCCCGCCCAGATCGAAGAAGTTGTCGTACACGCCGACCGTGTCGAGGTTCAGCACCTCGGCCCAGATCCGCGCGATGGTCTCCTCCCTGGCGTTGCGCGGACCCACGAACTCCGTGCCCGTGTCCGGCCGTTCGGTGTGCGGGTCGGGCAGCTTGGCGTGGTCGACCTTGCCGTTGGCGTTCTTCGGGAGGCTGGTGAGCGGGTGGTAGACCGACGGAATCATCCATTCGGGCAGTGCGGCGCCCAGGTGCTCGCGGAGCTCTCCCTCGGTGGGCTCGTGGCCGGGCGCGGACACGATGTACGCGACGAGCCGCGCGGCCCCGCTGGAGTCCTGGCCGGCCACCACGGCCGTCTCACGGATGAATGGGTGAGCCAGCAGCCGCGTCTCGACCTCGCCGCACTCGACGCGGTAGCCGCGGATTTTCACCTGGCGGTCGGCACGCCCCTCGAACGACAGGGTGCCGTCCGGATTCCAGTGCCCGAGGTCGCCAGTGGCGTACATACGGCTGCCCGGAACGGAGGAGAAGGGGTCCGGGAGGAACTTCTCGGCGGTCAGCGCGGTGCGGTTCAGATAGCCGCGGGCCAGCCCGATGCCGCTGAGGTGGATCTCGCCGGTCTCGCCGGCCGGCACTTGCTCACCCTTGTCGTCGAGGACGTACACCTGGGTGCCGTCGATCGGGGTGCCGAGGACGGGTGCGCCCTCGGCACCCGCGGGGACCGGGCCGGCGGCGCCGATCACGCTGTACTCGGTGGGGCCGTAGTGGTTGTACACCGTGAAGGAGACCCCGGCGGGCGGGTGCTGGGCCAGCCGGTCGGAGCCGGTCAGCAGGACGCGCAGCTTCACCTGCTGCGCGTACGGGCTGTCGTAGAGGCGTTCCGCGAGCAGTGGCGGCAGGAACGCCACCGTGATCCCCTGCTCGCCGAGCCAGGCGAGGGTCGCGTCGGGGTCCTGCTTGACCGTCTCCGGCGCGGCGACCAGGGTCGCGCCCCCGGCCAGGGCGCCCCAGGTCTCCCAGCAGATGGCGTCGAAGGCGACCCGGGCGAGCAGCGCGTACCGGTCCTCACCGGTGATCCCGTGCGTGCGTACGTTCCACCGCGACAGGTTGACGATGCCCTGGTGCGGGACGAGCACGCCCTTGGGCCGGCCGGTGGAGCCGGAGGTGTAGATGATGTACGCGCACGCCTCGCCGGTCAGCTCGGCAGGCGGCGGGCCCTGCCGCACCGTGGTGGCCGCCTCCTTCTCCGCCTCGCGCACGTCCAGGACGCGGGCCGCGGCGTCCTGCGGCCAGTCGGAGGAGACGGCGGGCTCGGAGAGCACCACGCCTGCGCCCGCGTTCTCGATCGTGTAAGCCAGCCGCTCGCCGGGGTCAGCGGGATCCAGGGCCAGGTACGCGCCGCCAGCCTTGAGCACCGCGAGGTAGGACACGATGAGTTCGATGCCGCGCCGCAGGCAGACACCCACCACCGATTCGGGACCGACACCCCGCTCACGGAGCACCCAGGCCAACTGGTCGGCGCGGGCGTTGAGTTCCGCATAGGTCACACGGTCGTCGCCCGCTTCCACGGCGACGGCGTCGGGCGTGGCCGCGGCCTGGGAGGCCACCAGCTCGTGCAGCAGACGGCCGGCCGGTGCGGCGTCCTGGGGGAGGGTCATGACTGCTGATTCCTTTCCGCCATGGTGGTGTCCTTGGAATGCCCCGTGCGCAGGGCTTCCTCGCAGATGTCGATCACGGAGCCCATGAACTTGGCCATCCAGGAGGATTCGCTGACGGTGGGCTCGCGCAGGATTTCGGGATGCTCTTCCAGGAAACGCAGAGCAGCGGCCTGAGGAAGGGCGTCCTTGGCCAGCTGGTCATAGCCGACGGCGCGCCGCTCGTAGGCCTCCCTGGTTTCCCGGGCACCGGTGGCCGCGTGCGGGACCTGCTGGCCGAAGAGCAGGACGTCATGTCCGAAGGCACCGAAATTGACGGTGCCGCCGACGCTCAGGTCGGACGTCGAATAGGTGAGGGCGCCCAGTTCACCGAAACGGGCCACCAGATGCTCGACACTCGAGATGTCGGTACGGCTCCGGCAAGCCCGCCAGAAATCCGTGTCCCGGCGCGTGTTGAAGCGGTAGTGGATGGAAAGGAACCCGCGGATGAAGTCCCAGGTGTCCGCGATGGCCCCGTTCACCGCGTCGGTGGTCTTCGGCGTCAGCCGGCCCCCGCTCTCGGCCAGCGCCATGGACAGCAGCAGCGACTGACGGCAGATGACGAACAGGCCCGTGGATTCCAGTGGTTCGACGAAGCCGTAGGAGTTGCCGATGGCCGCGACATTCCCCTTGACGAACTCGTCGTGCCGACCGGAGCGGAACCGCACCCTGCGCACCGGCCCGAGGCCGGGGTACACCCGGCGGAACTCCGCCTCGGCGCCCTCGTCCGAGACGAAGTCCGAGGAGTAGACGTAGCCCAGGTGGTCCTCGTCCCGCATCGGGATGGTCCATGCCCAGCCGTTGTCCATGGTCTGCGCACGGGTGTACGGCTTGATGGTCCCGTCGTGCGCGGCCGTACCGAACAGGGCGCTGTCGGTCAGGAGACTGGAGGCGTAGGACAGGAACGGGGAGCCCATCGTCTTCTCCAAGAGCAGCGACTTGAAGCCGGTGCAGTCGATGAAGAAGTCGAACCGGTGGTGCTTGCCCTCCGTGTCGACGACCGACGTGATGAGCCCGTCAGGGCCCTGCTCGACGTCGGTGATGGTGCAGTCGACGTGGGTGATGTTCCTGGCCAGCGCCGTCTCGCGCAGATAGGCGAGGAACCGCTTGTTGTCGATGTGGTAGCCGAAGGGGTACAGCGCCTCCAGCGAGAACGGCGGCTGGGAACCGGACCGGACGACGAGATGACGGTGCTCCGACATGAGCACGGACTCGAGCGTGCAGCGCCGGATGTTCCCGTCGTACTCCTGGGACTCGGCGGCCGTGCCGGTGTCGAACGGGTAGTTGAAGTAGTGGTCCTCGTCCGTGCCGCCCCAGTTGAAGCGAATGCCGAGCTTGTACGTCGGCAGGACCTTCCTGTAGAAGTCCTCGATGTCGAATTCCAGCACTCTGTAGAGGAAGGGCGGGAATTCGGAGGTGGTCGCTTCGCCGACCCCGATCACCGGAATACTCGACGACTCCAGCAGGCTGATCTCGGTGTCCGGAAGATGGGCTCGGAGGGTCAGCGCCGCGAGATATCCGGCACTTCCTCCCCCGACCACACCTATGGAACGTACCGCCTCGGCTTCGGGCATACCGGTCAGGCCTCCTGGGTGATGGGATGCTGGATGAGATGCGCAGCCAGAACATTCAGGATTCCGGCGGCGTTTTGGTGGAGATAGAAATGCCCGCCGCGCATGAGGTGCAGGGAGAACTCGCGGTCCGTGTAGGCGCGCCACCGCTCCAGTTCGGCGGGTCTGACGAAGCGGTCGACGGTGCCGCCGAAGACATGCAGCGGACATTCCAGGGGAGCTTCCTCGGAATGCCGGTAGCTGCTGACCGCGGCGAAGTCGGCGCGCAGCACCGGCAGGATTTCCTTGATCAGGTCGGGCTGTGCTTCGCCGCCGTTCGAAAAAGCGTACGAGAGCCCGTTGAGGAAATCCAGAATCGCCTTGTCCGGAATGCCGTCCAGAGCGCGTGGCTGCAGCGTGTGCGGCGGCGGGAACGAGGAGACGGCCAGGGCGGCGGGCAGGGACCGGGCCAGGCGACGCACCCGCCGGGCCAGTGCGAAGGCGATCAGCGAGCCGGCGCTGTGCCCGAAGAAGGCGTACGGCCTGCCGGCCACGGCCGCCGCCACTGGCTCCTCCGTCGCCGCGAGCGTCGCGTCGAAGTCGGTGAGGAAGGGGTCCCCGGCCCGGTCCTCGCGCCCCGGAAGCTGAACGGCCATCAACTCGAGTCCGTCGGGCAGGGCACGGGCCCAGCGGCGGAACGCCGAGGCGCCGCCGCCGGCGTGCGGAAAGCAGACCACCACCGGGGCGGTCGGCCTTTCGGGCCCGAAACGCACCAGTCGGGCCTCAGACATCGCTGCCTCCCGCCACCGCACCGGTCCGGGAGCGCACGGGCTCGGCGGACCCGGACGCCGCACCAGGGGACGGCCCGGCGGACAGCGCACGCGGCCACCACATCCGGTCCCCGAGGTCCACCAGCAGTGCCGGCATCAGCACCGGTCGCACCACGAACGCGTCCAGCAGCACCCCGAGCGCGACGACGACGGCGACCTCGACCACGCCCACCAGCGGCAGCAGCGCGAGCGCCGCGAACGTGGCGGCGACCACCAGTGCGGCCCCCGTGAGCGCGGGGGCTGTGACGGCGACCGCGCGGTGCACACCGGCCTCCGTGTCGAGGCGGGCGCGCTCTTCCTTCACCCGCGCCAGCAGGAAGACGCCGTGGCCGACGCAGAACGTCATCAGATAGGCCAGGGAGTGCAGCGCGAGCGTTCCGTCCTGGCCGGCGAAGCCGAAAACCGGCCGGTGGGCGGCCACCGACAGGCCCAGCGCCGCGGCGTAGGCCAGGACCACACTCCCGACCAGCACCAGGGGGGCGACGACGGATCGGAACAGCAGGCCGAGCGTCAGCGCCAGGACGAGCAGCAGCAGCGGGATGACGACCGTGCGGTCCCGGGACTCGGCGTTCTCCCTGTCGAGCGCGATGGCGTCCTGGCCGCCGACCAGGGCGTCCGCGCCGGGCACGGCGCGCACTGTGTCCCGCAGGCGCTGCACGGTATCCAGCGCGGCCCGGCCGGCCGGGGGCGATGTCGGCACCGCGGTGATCAGGGTCAGGTCGCCCGCCTGAGCGACCCGGCGGGGCTCGGCCACACCCTCGGTGCCGCGCACCGCCGCCAGGGTACGCTCCGCGGCGCCGGACCGCGCAACGACGATCACGGGTGACGTGGTGCCGGCCGGGAATCCCTTCGCGAGCATCCGCTGGCCGGTGACGGCCTGGGGTTCGTGGGCGAACGAGTCGTTCACGCCGAGACCGGTGTGGGAGGCGAGCAGTCCCAGCGACAGCGCGCCGAACACCGCGGTCGTCGTCGCCCAGACCACCCGGGGCCGCTGGCCGGTCCGCTGCGAGAGGCGGCCCCAGAAACCCGGTTCCGGTTCCGCCGTGGCTCCGGGACGGGGTATGCGGGGCCAGAAGATCCAGCGCCCGAACACCAGCAGGGCGGCGGGCAGCAGGGTCACCGACACGGCCAGCGCGCACACCACGGCCACCGCGCTGACCGGCCCGAGCCCGCGTGTCGTCTCTAGGTCCGCCGCCGCCAGGCACAGCAGGCCGGCGACCACGGCGACCACGCCGGGGAGGACGGCCGCGCCGGCCCGGGGAAGCGCGGCGCGCATCGCCTCGTGCCGGTCGGTGTGTGTGCGCAGTTCCTCCCGGTAACGGGCAATGAGCAGCAGGCCGTACAGGGTCGAGCCGCACAGCGCGAGTACGGTGAGCAGCCCCTGTGACAGCGTCGTGTACGTCAGTCCGGTGGCCTTGCCAAGCAGGTAGACCGTGCCCTCGGCGACCGCCAGGCCGAACGCCGCGACGGCCAGGGTCACCGCCCACAGCAGGGGGCTGCGATGGGCGACGACAAGGACGAGCAGGAGAACCAGCAGCGTGCCGAGGAACAGCGTCAAGTTGACGTCGCGCATGATGTCGGCGTTGGCTGTCGTGTAGCCCGCCTGACCCGTCACCGCTACATCCAGCCCGCCGCCGCCCTGGCCGACCACACGCTGGATGGCGCGCACGGAGTCACCGACGTCCGCCGTCTCCTCGAAGCTCAGCTCGGTGCCGGGCACGGGGAGGTCCACGCGGACGACGGCCGTCCTGTCGTCCCGGGCAAAGTCGGCCTCGTGCACCTCGGCCCCCGCGGTGATCCTCCGGTCGACCGCTTGACGGTCGCGGTCGATCCGGGCCCGGTCGGCGTCGGTCAGCGAGGCCGCGCGCTGATAGACGATGAGCGCGGCCATTTCCCTGCTCTGCGGGAAGTTCTGGTATTTCTGGTCGGCTGCGACGGATTCCGCGAAGTCCGGCAGGGTGCTGATGCTGCTGTTCTTCTGCAGCGTGAACATCTTGCTGCCCTGGGATCCCACGAGAAGGAGGATGAATAACCAGGCCACCAGAACAAGCCACTTGGTTCGCCGCCCTGCCGGTATCCCAACGAACCGAGCAACTCTATTCACAGCGATCGCTCCTTCGATTTATCTCACACCGGGGCCGCGCCACCGTAGCTCCGGGGCGGGAGCGGACTCAAGGAATGGTCGGACGCACTGCACGGCGTGCGCGAAGACGTGTCCCGTCGACGGGACACAGCCCTTGTCAAAGCAAAGGCTTGGTGACTTTCTGGAGGATCTCGGACCCGCTGTCGAAGAGATAGAAGTGGTCACCGGGGAAGAGATCCAGTGAGAACTCGGTTTCGGTGAGCTCGGCCCAGCCCTCCAGCTCGCGCGGAGTGGCGAAGGGATCCGTATCGGCCGCGAAGGCGTGGATGGGACAGGACAGCGGTCGCTCGTCGCGGAGCCGATAGCCGCCGGCCAGTGCGAAGTCGGCCCGGAGGATGGGCAGGAACATCTCCAGGAAACCGCGCTGGGAGAGCAGCGTCTGCGGCACGTAGCGCCGCTCCAGCAGGAAGTTCAGCAGTTTGTCGTCCGGCTCCTCGTGCAGCGGGTCCGGTATGCGGACCTGTGGTGACGGGTATCCGGAGACCCCGAGGCAGACCGGGCCGGGAAGGCCCTCCCGGCGGCGGAGCAGGGTCAGTTCGTAGGCCACGAGGGCGCCCACGCTGTGGCCGAAGAAGGCGAAACGGCGGTTCTTGAGAATCTCGGCGAGTCCGGCCGCGGTCTGCGCCACCAGCGTGTCCAGGTCCGGAATCAGGGACTCACGGATGCGCGTCTCTCGGCCGGGAAAGCGCACGGCAAGAATCTCCACCTCCATCGAGGCCACGGTACGCCAGCGTTGATAGGCCGACGGTCCGCTGCCGGCGTGGGGAAAGAGCACGAGAAGGGGTCGGTCCGGGCGTGAGGAGCCGATCCGGGAAACCCATTTGCTGCTCATCCGTCATCTCCTTTGCTGATTCTCGGAGCCGTCGCGGCCCTGCGGGCGGCGACGCCCGGGCGATCCTCTCTCAGGCGATGGATACACGGGAGTCCCGCAGACGCACCGGACAGCCGTACGTCGGCGCTCTGGCGTGAAAAGACGTCGAACGAGCACGATGCGTAAGGCGTGCGGGGCCGTTCCGCTGAGCCCGCGTGATCAGGGAGGAATTCTTGTGCTTGGTTTGAAAGCCGTCGATTTCGAGGACTTGGACGAGTTGGACCTGCTGGATCTGAAACTGCATGCGACGGCTGATTTGGGACCTCTCTGGAAGAGGCTCCGACAGGAGGCTCCCGTCTGGTGGCATCGCCCGCGTGGAGATGTTCCCGGTTTCTGGGTGGTCACCCGGTATGCCGACGTGCTGGGCATCCTCAAGGACCACAGGAGGTTTACGGTCGCTCAGGGCAACATGCTGGGAACCCTCCTGCACGGGGGCGACACCGCCGCCGGCCGGATGGTCGCCGTGTCGGACGGCCGGTGGCACGCAGGCCTGCGGCGGCTGATGCTCTCGGGTATCGGACCCAGGGTGCTCGACCTGGTCAAGGACACGATCGAGACCACGACGCGTGACCTGGTCGGCAGGGCACTGGAGCGGGGCGAATGCGACTTCGCCCGGGATGTCGCGGCGCAGATCCCCCTGACCGCGATCTGCGAACTCCTGGGGGTGCCGCAGCAGGACCGGGCCCGCGTCCTGGAGCTGACGAACCAGGCGATGCTGTCCGGCGGCGCCGAGGAACCCGACGTCGAGATCCGCGTGGCCCGCAGCCGGATCCTGCAGTACTACGCTGGCCTGGCGGCCGTACGCGGCGACGCGTCGGGCAGCGACATGGTCAGCCTCCTGGCCACTAGTGAGGTCGACGGGCGCCGCCTCACGAAGGAGGAGGTTCTCCTCAACTGCTACAACCTCATCGTCGGCGGAGACGAGACAGCGCGGCTCGCCATGAGCGGCGGACTGCTCGCACTGACGGAGAACCCGGAGCAGTGGCAGCGACTGCGCGCGGATCCCCGCCTGGTCGACCCGGCGGTCGAGGAGATCCTCCGGTGGACCTCGCCAGCCTCGCACATCGGGCGGACCGCCCTGTCCGACGTGACCTTGCACGGTGAGGTGATACGGGCGGGCGATGTGGTGACCGTGTGGAACGTCGCGGCGAACCGCGACGAGCGGGTGTTCTCGGAGCCCGACCGCTTCGACATTGGGCGCTCCCCGAACCGGCACCTCACCTTCGGTCATGGCCTGCACTTCTGCATCGGAGCGGTGCTCGCTCGGCTGGAACTGCGAACGATGCTCCGCGTCATGCGCGAGCAAGTCTCCTCGGTGGAGGTCCGGGGTGAGGTACGGCGCATTGAGTCGAACTTCATCACAGGTGTCAGCAGTCTTCCGGTGACACTCAACAAGGCCGAATCGGCCTGATCACGGCGTGTAAGAGTGGAGAACCGCGTCGACGGCCAGCGCAGCGAAAAGCAGCGTGAGGTAGGCGATGGATCCGTGGAAGAGCGCCATGGTCTGCGGATCGCGGTCTCGTCGCACGGCACGGTGAATGCTGTGCACCTTGACGAGAAAAGTGCCACCCAGAGCGATCGACAGCACGCCATAAATGGGTGTAGTGGGGGCAAGTGGCCATACGGCGACCGAGGAGAGCACCATGAGCCAGCTGTGCACGATGCTCTCGGCCAGGACACGCCGGCTGGAAGCCACTACCGGTAGAACGGGAATGTTGGCCCTGGCGTAGTCGTCCTTGTACTTCATGGCGAGAGCCCAGAAGTGCGGCGGCTGCCAGAAGAAGACGATGAGGAAAAGGCAGAGCGCGGTCCACGACAGGGACCCGGCGACGGTTGCCCAGGCGATCAGCACAGGGGCGGAGCCGCACAGGCCGCCCCACAGCGTGCTCTGCGGTGTCCGCCGCTTCAGCAACAGGCTGTAGACCAGCGCGTAGTAGCCGATTGCGCAGAGGGTGAGCGCCGCGGCGAGGACGTTGGACAAGACGAGGAACAGGCCGACGGACACCGCACCGAGGCACGTTCCGAAAATCAGCGCCGCGCGGGGGCCGACCTGATGACGGGCCAGCGGACGGTTTCTGGTTCTCTCCATCAACTGGTCGATGTCACGGTCGATGAAGCAATTGAACGCACCGGCACTGGCCGCCGCACCGGCTCCGCCCACAACAACGACGAGTAAATCGGAGAGTGAAGGGAGTCCTCGGCTTACCACGAAGAGAGTGGGAACGGCCGAGACTAGCAACAGCTCAACTATGCGCGGCTTGCAGAGAGACAGATAAGCGCCCGCGATGTCCCTGAGGGATGACCGGGTCAGCGGAGCTTCGAGAGGTCCGCTCGTAGCGATGTCGTTGACGTCGGTGATGGTCAGTCTTGTCTCGCTGTTCAGCGTGCTCAATTACGCGGCCGCCTTTCGGACTACGTGGCTCCTTGGAAGGGCCGTTGAGGCGCCACTGAGCATCCAGTAGGCTTTCTCTAGCGTCAAGATGCGAGTGTATCTATGTGGGCCGTTCCCACGTCCGCTGTCCGCCGGTCGCAATCCACGAGTCCGTGTCTCTCGGCGTCTTCATCCTTGCGGTGAGCTACAACGCCATTTCCCAACCGACTTCCAGTTGTCCGGCAGAGGCGCAAGTAAGTCAGCAAAGCGGTGCCGAACCGCGGTAGCTTCGTCATCAGATGCTGGGGCAGGGGCGAGCGCGCCTGAACTCAGCGCTGCCGCACGGTCGGGTCGTCGGCGCCATCGTCCGCCGGAAGATGGCCGTGCCGTTGGTACGGCATCTCATCAGGGTGCTTCTCAAGCCTGGTACGTCGCCATGCCGCGTCGAAGGAGAGATTCCCCTGGCTGGCCCGTGCCAGCCGCCACGCACGCCAACTAGTCCACGGAGCAAGCAGCCACCGCCACACGGATGTCCTCACCGAACCACCACTCCCGCGAGCCCGAGGTGGATGTTCGCCGCCGTCCTCACGATGCACCCGCCGGATCGCCCGCGTGCCCGTTGAGCAGGGACTGCGCCTTCGCGGCGTGGTGTGGTCGCTGGGCGCTGTCCATGCCGGCGGCCAGGAGGGTGAACAGCATCTGCTTTTGGGTGTGGTCGGGGAAGCTGGCGAGGAATTCGCGCAGCACTCCGACGGCTTCGTGCTCGACGGTCCGTTCGTCCTCGGGGCGGTGTTGGGCGAACACCTCCGCGACCGTGTTCACCTTGTCGGCGAGGGCGGGGAGTTGAGACCAATCGGCGTTGTCCCGCTCGATCCATCGCACCAACAGGGCTGCGGGGTCGGCCAGTTCCACGGCGAGAGCATCGGTCTTCTGCCGTCGAAGGATGTCGGTCACTGCCTGCTGGCGCTGAGCAGCCAGCTGAGCGGTTACGGCGGCCCGGTCGTCCGGCAGCAGATCGAGTGTGAGCTCGGCCGTGAACTCGACGGGAGGGTTGGTCGGCAGTTGACGCAGTCGGGCGAGGTGCTGGCCGCAGACATCCCGCGCCGAGGCGAGGTCCGCCGGGTCGCATCTCTTCGAGACCTCGCCCGCAGCGTCCCTGAGCGTGGTGCGCACTGCCCCTGCGATTTCCTCGACCGGGCCTGGGTAGGGCGGCTCGGTCAGGACCGTGGCCGTGATCCAGGCGGTGAAGCCGATCCCGGGGCATGCGCTGCGCAGCCGGACCTCGAAGCGGGCCAGGCCACGCCGGACCGCTGTACGCGCACGGCGGCGCGACCATCGCGTGGAGGCCATGGGTCAGGCCTCCGCCGAAGCGCGCTCGTGCGTGGCGACCAGGGACGACAGCGCTGGGGGCAGCCGTAGTTCCTTGCGCAGATCGATGACCGCTTCGCCATCGGCGACTCCCGGCTCACCGAAGATGAGGGCCGAGACCGGAGTGGCGTACAGGCGCTCCAGAATGATCTGGTTGAGGAGTTCCGTCATGAGCTCGGTCGGTACGTCTTCCGTCTTGCGCACCTCGGCCCAGGCGGCCAGCAGTTGCCGGCAGTCACCTTCGACCCGAGGGTCGGCCAGGGCCGCGTTCCAACCGTCGACGAGCGCTTCCCTGATGTCCTGCTTCTGCTCGGCCGCGGCCAGCATGACCTGCAGAACGTACGGGTCCACGCGCGGATCAAGCAGCGACAGAAACGCCCGGTGCCCCGCCAAGAGCTTCTTCTCCGTGGCCCACTTGATGACCGTGCTCCACACACGAGGCAACTGGCCCTCGCGGGCAGCGATGTCCCGCAGCGCCGCCTGCGCCGTCCGTACGGCCTCGTCCGGCTCGGGCCGGTCCAGGATGTGACGCAGACGGACGAGGGCCTGGCGCGGGTAGTGCCGGGCGAATTCGCCCTGGCAGACCAGGGCGACGACGGTCGCCACGGCTTTTGAATCGTCCTGAGCCGAGTCCAACAGCAGGCTACGGACTGCGGCGCCCAACGTGGCCGACTCGGCGGCGACCGTCAGGAAGCGGGCGATCAGCGCGCGGTGCTCGGGACTGTCGGCTCCGTTGTCGATCCATGCGTGGACCTTTTGGACGACCCGGACGTCGTTCTCGGCGATGGCCAGCTCGACGAGGAGGTTGCTGATGGCGGCGAGCCGGTCAGCACCTACCGCCTTCTGGGAGGTGATTACGTCCAGCCACTTCAGCAGGTGCGGGTGGAGATCGGCGCGCTGCTGCCAGAGGTGGAGCAGGACGGCTCGGGCGTATCCGGGCTTGTGGTCCAGCGACACGGTCCGCCCGGTGACCTCTGCGCCCATCGCTGTCAGCCGACTGGTCAGATCAGGGCCCGTCAGGATCGTGCGTACGTTCGTCTCCGGGGATTCGCCCAGCAGCGCCCGAGCACCGTCCTGAACCGTCAGGGCGTCCTTGCCGTTGAGGAACAGAGCAGAGATCAGCAAGGCTCGGTCATCCGGGTTGTTCTCGGTCGCAGAGAAGACGTCCCGCACGTCGGTGCGCCATTCCTGGAAGGCGCTCAAGGCTCTCTTGAGGCCCTCTGGGGAGTCTTCTGCGGCGGCAAGTTCGGCGGCCAAGTCGGCTGCGTCCGCAGGGCGGCTGCCGTCGGTCAGCTGCTGCGCGGCTTCCTTGGCCAGGCCGGTGTCCGACGCTGTGGCGGACAGCCACGGCAGACGGCCCGGCTGACGGTGCAGGTACTCCAGATGCGACCTGGCAACGCGGAGAGCGGACGGCCGGGCCACGGCACGGACGACGACGCCCGCGACCGCTCCTGAAACTGCCTCAGGCCAGCCGTGTTCGTCGGCGATCACGACGAGGAACGAACCCGAGAACCTCAGCTCCTGCGCGTAACTCACCAGCTGCTGAGCAACCGAGCCGGGATTCTGCCAGGCGCTGATCTCCCCAGCCACGTCCAGCAGATAGCCCGTGCCCGACTCACTGGGAAGCTCAGCGATGTCCGGGGAGCCGGGCTTCTCCCAGTCGGGCACGATCTCCTGAAGCTTGAGCGACTGCCCCCGGGACACCTCCCACAACGCCTTGATCCCGGCAGCTCGCTTCCCATATCCGGGCGGGCCCGTGACGACTGCCAGACGAGGCCCCTCCCCGGTGAGATGGGCGATGGCTTTCTCCGCGGTCCGCACGGGCTCGTCGCGCACATCCAGCTCCACCCACGCCCGTCGTACGGCGTCGAGATCGGCCTGCGGGATGTGGACCACTGGCAATTGCGGCTTGTCCTTCATCGTGATGGAGCCGGCCGCAATGATGATCTTCGAGTTCTGGTTGCCGCCCACCTTTACCTGGAAACCGGGTGTCGGCGGGGTGACAGGAAGGGGAGGCGGTGGCGGCGGGACGGCCCCCGGGAAGGTCTCCTCGCTCACCGGCTCTGCTCCGGCGCGCGGTAGTGGAAGCCGCCTGAGGCGTTGATGTCGCCGCCCGAGACGACGACCATGCTGTCGGTGTTGTGGTGCACGCTCGTCCGCGCCCCATCGCCGTCGTTTGCACCCTTGACCTGGTCAACCAGGTCCTGAAGCTCCTGCGCTGCGTCCGGATGCTTCTGCAGAAACGCTGCCAGCTGGATCATCAGCTCGTTCCGCAGCCGGTCCTCTACCGATCCGCGCTCGCTCTCCGAGCTGTCGACAAGCCGTTGCCGCGCGGAATCGATCAACCGCAGCTCCTGCGCGGCGCTCTCCTCGCCACCCCGCCGGAAGAGCCGGGCCACGCCGACCCGCATGGACTCCCACGTGCTCTTCGCCATCTCGGCGACCAGGGCACCGGCCCCCAAACCCGCGACCTGCATGATGTCCAACGCGTCCCCCATGGTCATGGTCGTTTCCCCTGCTCGGCGGGCGTGCAGGGGTCGGCGGCATATTCGACACATCAGGGTGGATCTCGGCGTGAGAGTCGGCAATCGAAAGTATTTGCCACATACCGGAATGAGTAACTGCCAAGCAGACAGATCCGGCCGGTTCGGATTCGAGGCGCGCAGTGCTGTGCTGAGCAAGCCTCCGTAAACCCCAGGATGGGCGGCGGTTCAGCTTTCAGCTACGGCGCAACTTGGCCAAAGCGCCACTTTGAGTAATTGTCCGGAAGTAGGGCGAGCTGGTGTGAGCAGAGTGAGCGCGGTATACGCACGATGACGGAGGGACTGCCCTCGGCATCGACCAGGACGGCCTGGTCCGATGACTGGTGGGCATCGCTTACCACCGGCGTGACTGTCGGCACGCTTCGGCTCTGGAAAGCCGGCGTGGTGTGCACCAGGCCGGAAGCCCGCCGCAGCAGCAGGATGAGTGCATGCAAGTTCCTCAGATTGGAAGCGGCCGGCCTGCCTGGCAGGTGCTGGATCGACTCCGTGCCGTCGGGCCGGGCTGGCATCCCCTGCTCCTGCGACTGCACGAGCAGATCGTCACCGTCGATCCGGGCTACCGAATCGATGACCTGAAGGAAAAGCTCAGCGCGGTCCGCGTCCGCATCTCCGGTGCCGCCATGCCTCCCGAGATACGGGGCCTGGTCCTTTCAGCTGAGGTTCGGTCCGCGACGATCTGCGAGTTCTGCGGGCAGCCTGGACGCCGTCGGCGGCGAGGGGACGCCGAATTCGGATGGATCAAAGCGGTGTGTGACAGCTGCCACACCGCATGGTCGGATCACTCCATCATGATCGTCAACGGAGTGGTCCGGCACCGGCCGACGCCGTGAGGCAGCTGCTCGCAGTGGCCGAGCCTTCCTCCCTGCAGCCCGGCTGGAGGAGCTTGCGCTGGCGCGCCGGGTCGAGGAGTCGCTGCGATGTACCGGACGGGGTGGTCGAATCCCGCCCGGCTGTACGGTGCGGCCTCAGGGGTGGCTGCCTCCGTCGGCCCGTTAGTCGTCGTTGCTGCGGCTGATGCGACGCGTTCTCAGCAGACCGGTGCGCTCGGTGCGGTAGCCGACGGCCGTCAGTGCCTTGATGCCGCGCTCTTCGAGGCTGCGCCACTTCTTGCCGCTGGCTTCGACGGCCTCGCGCACGGCCTTACCCATCCCCTTGGGGACGGACTCCATCAGCTGAGGCAGATACTGGATGGCGAGTTCGGCGGATCCCTGGTTGCCCTCGAGCATGGGCAGGAGGATCGTCTGGATCAATTCGCGGCGGGCGGCTGGGTTCGTGACGTGCGCGGCCCGCCACAGGTCGAGAACGGCGCGGCGGTCGGGATTCCTTGAGGCGCGGGCGTACCGCTCGATCAGCAGTTCGGCCGTAAAGGCGTCCGGAAGCGATGGCCATCCGGCCGAGGTCAGCATCTGCGCCGGCAGGCGAGTGCCCGGGCCTGCCAGCAGATCTCTCCAGAAGCCGGCCTGGTCCTGCGCGGGCAGAGCAGCCAGCCGTGACGCCACTGCCTGAAGCAACGCAGCGTCGGCTTGCATAGGCGACAGTTGCCGCAGGCCTGCCGAGACGGCCTTGAGCAGATCCGATGCCGAAGGCTGTTCGAGCGCGATCCACGCGGCCAGTGTTTGGCCGGCGTACTCGGGACGGCGTCTGGCGTAGTCGGCCATGTCGGCCGCCGTCGGCAGCGGCTGAAGACCGTCCCTGTCGACGCCGCCGGTCACCAGCAGGTGGCGAGCCCGGACCTGCAGGCGGGTGTGCTCATTCCCGGGCAGCCAGCCGCCCTCATCAAGTGCCGTTACCAGAGCGCGGGCTTCCTCGGGGGCCAACGGAGCAGAACCAGGAGAACTCAGGTCACGCAGGCAGTCGTTCACGAGGGACTCGATGTAGGTCACGATCGTGCTGTCGTCGGAAACGAGGAGGCTCTCCCCGTCGGCGAGCAACTCGGTGACATTTGCCGCCTGATGGCGGACAAAGGCCGCACGCTGCAGTAGCCCGCTGTTCTCCAGTGGCCGAAGCGCGTCGAGCAGTCGCAGTTGCTCCTCGGCTTCCTCGTCGGTCGAGGGTCGGGACAGCGAAGGCAGGACGAAAGGAGTGATGTGCGGATGCCGGCCCGGAGGCTGGTCGTCGAAAAGCCTCATGAAGCTGTCCGCGGCGCGGCCGATCTCCTCGGGTTTTGGACTGCTGTCGGACTTGCTGGCCAGTGACCATAGCTTCTTCAGCGGAGTGTCGAACTCGACGGTCATTTCGGCGATGGATGATCGCGGATCCAGCAGACCCAGCCACGTCGGCCAGTGGCTGATCGAACGTCGGTGGACGCTGGACAGCACCGCCCGGGCCAAGGCGGTCTCCCGTACTACGGGGATATCGTTCGCGTTCCGTTCCACGATGTCCCGGCCCGATTTGCTGTCCAACGCCAGCAGCAGTCCTACTACGGCGTGTGCCGCTTCAGGACATTCCTCGCACCAGTGCTCCAGAAGCTTCTCCAGCCTCCGCAACGCCTCGTCGGGAGATGCCGGCTCTGTAGGCGCAGCCGGCGGTACAGCTGTCGGCTGGCCTTGCGCTTTCGTCCATTCTTCGTGCGTCTCGATCAGCGCCCGCAGTTCCTTGGCGATGTGGGGCCCGACCTGCTCCATGAGGATTGCTGCTTGAGAAGAGGAGAGTTCGGCAAGCATGTCAGCCATGTCCTCCTCCTCTCCCAGCAGATGATGCGACACCAGCTGTTGCACGAGGCCGGGGTCTGCTGCGAGGGCTGGCTCGACCTGGCGCATCACCATGGCGGCTGTGGCGGAGTTGTCTCGGACGGCAGAGTGCTGCAGGACGATCGTGCGCATCTCGACTGCCGCCGGACGGTCGCTTGCCACTGCCAGCCGCCAGCATCCGGGCAGTACCTCGTCCGGCAGTGCGTGCGGGGAATTCGTCAGGATCGGGGTGAGTGTCTCGACCGCGGTGTCCGCCGTGCCGTCCAGGGAGACAGCTGTGTCACCGCAGACGGCCAGGACGGCATGGGCAACGTTCTCCTCCTCCAGACCGATCGCGTCCCGTGCCTGCTGTAGGAGTAGAGCCAGCGCGGCAGAGCGGTCCTCGGCCGGAAGACCGCCGACGGAGGGGAGCACCGCGTCCAACTCGGCGTTCTGGGCCTGCTGCTCCAATGTCTCGGCCACAGTGGCAGGCAGTTGGAACACGCTGCCGCTGGTCTCCATGAAGATCAGATCACGGCCCGGGCCCAGCACGTTCCGTGTCTTCTTGAGATAGGCCACCAGTTGCTGGCCGTGGTGCTTTCGGACGTCGGCCGCCTTCTTGTCCTCGTCCTCGTTCTCGTGCTCGTCAAGGTCTTCAGGGTCACTGAGATGCTGGTCGACGGGTGCGTCGAGGTTCGCGTAGCGGCGGGCGGCGTCCTTGACCTGCTCGCTCACGGGGAAGCCCAGATCGGCCTCGGGGTTGGCATCCAGCGCCAGTACGAAGGCGCACAGCCGGTGGTCGAGCAGCAGATCCCTGGCGAACAGCGGGAACTCCACCCGAAGGCAGACCAGTTTGGCGATCTCCTCCACCCGCGTGGCGGGGTCAATCTCCAACAGCCCGTCCGCAGCCCGCCGCTGAGCCAGCCGGTACGTCAGGACGAATGTGTTCAGCAGCGCCTTGACCCGGCGGGGACTGCGCACATGCGAGGGCACGAGAATGCTCACCACAAGGTTGACGTCCACTGCCGCCCACACGCCACCCCGCCCACGAACCAAATCGGCGGCGAAGCTGGTCACCTTCGGCACCAGCAGCGGAGGGAGACTGAGCTGGTACTGGAACACCTTGTCCAGGTAGCCGCTTCCGCTGCTGTAGTACGGGTTGACGGCATCCTGGGGCGTGGCCTGTTCCAGAGCACGCGTGAGTGCCTCTTCCAAAACCTGCTGGTCGGCGGCGACGACGAAGACGCAGCGGTCAGCTCCCAGGAACGTGCGCAGGGCGTCCAGCGTCGCCACGACATCGGAGGGCTTACAGCGGTCCAGTTCATCGACGAAGACAACGAGCCGTTCTACGCGGGAGTGCGTGACGAGGTCGGCGAAGAGCCTTTCGAACTGCTCGTCACTGTCGGCTGCTTCCGTCTTGTGCTCGCGCGTGAGGGTCCGCGAGACCAGGACCATCAGAGACGTCAACAGGGCCGCTGGCGCGATACCCGCCTTCAGTGCTCCAGCCAGCATGTTGGCGAACGTCGGTCGGAAGGCCCCTCCGTGCAACCAGGCAAAGAGCGCCATCGTAACGGCGAAGAAGGCGACAACAGCGCCGAACATCCAGCCGAACATCTTCAGCAGGCGCCATACTGCGCCCCGCTCGAACTGAAGCTTCACGGCGACCCGTCCGCCATAGAGTTCGTCGTGGAACTTCGCGTCCTTGATCCCCAGGGCGGTGGCGACCGCGATGATGAAGTTCCTGCGCAGCGGGTTCTCCGCGTACTTGAAGGCGTCGAACCGCACAAAGCGCACGTCCCGTTGCTTCTCCAGCAGCCCCTTCAGGAGATTTGCTACGCCTGACTTGCCGCTGCCCCAAGGCCCCCATACGGCGATGTTGGTCGGCGTGGGGACGGACAGCACCACGTCGTACAGCTGCTCAGCGATGTGGCTGTGAGCCAGCCGGTCACCCTGGGTGTTGTCGACCTCGCGGTCCCGGATCAGGTCGTCCGGCTCTATACGGCTGCTGTCCCCTTGTGCCACTGCTGCCCCGCTCTCGGGCTTGTGCCCACGTCCCCCTGAAGTGCGCGGCCTGTACCGGTACTTCACCTGGGTAACACGATAAACGGCACCACCGACAACGGGTCGTTCCAGCGTTCAGATGTCTGCTTGGCAGCACACGGCGGGCCTTTGGCCCCAGATGTCGTCGACGTTGGCTCGACCAGTTGTGACTGGCCACTGCCAAGGATCGTCGAGGGGCCTTGTCCCCCGTGTCCCTGGGGCGGGACCTGTCAGCGTCCTTATTCAGTCCCGCTGGCATCGTCGTCACCTTGAACAGCGAGCCACGCCTGCCGGGCCACATCGAGTTCGTCACGCACACGGCCCCTGCGCCATTCAGGGAACTCTGCCAGCAGCAGCCACCTTCCGACATCGGGGTCCAGCCCGGTCACAAGCCAGGTGGGAACATCGATCAGCAGACCGCGCAGACACATGTCCGACGTGCCACCGGACCGGGGGCCCAGGCGAGCATGGAAGGCGATGATCAGCTGTGGGTGCTCCCGCAAGAGCATCCGGGTGTTCCGCTCGGGCCCGGCCGAGCGCCAGGTCCTCGGGTTCGCGCGTCGTGCGGCCTGCCAGTCCACCGGGTGACAGCGATGGCGGTCATCACCGAGCCCGTTCCGTTCGCACCAGACGTGCGCCGCCCAGTCCGCACCTGACGCGGCGCCCTCGATCACGACGAGCCGATCTCCGTGACGCGCCTCCAGGCGGTCCAACACCGCGACGACCGTGCCGGGCCAGGCCCACCGCCGGTCGCCGCACACCAGTACGCGGGGATCAGCCAGTTCCATGCGGGTCCCCGTCCTCCCCGGCCTCGATATCGGCCGGCGTCTCCTGAACTGCTTCGTCGTGCGGCGTGAAGGACGAGGAGTCGGTCTTCCGCGCCTCACATTCCGCAATCGCGAGAGCGTCTTCGAGTCCCCTCAGTTCTCGCTCGCTGATCAGTGAGGCAATGGGCCCGGTGACGTCGGTGAAGACGATGCGCGTTCCGGAATTGGAGATCCTTCGGAAAAGGTCTCCGAGTGACGTGGGCAGTCGCGAAACGGGAACGTGGTCCGGGACGCTCGGCGGTGAATCCAGCCAAGCGCAGGTGTGGAGCATGAAATTCAACGCGCATCCCTGACGGGCTGCTTCCGTGGAACGATCGCGAGCCAATGCTTCTTTGATCGCCTGGCTCAAGAATTCCTCTGTGCTCTTTCCCGATGCTTTGGCCCAGGCGCGGATTCGCCTCTTCACTCCAGGTGCGAAGGGGATGCTCATCCGTAGCATCCCGTCCGCGCCTGGGAAGAAAGTGCACAGCACGTCAACGGGAAGGGAGTCCTGGAGTCGTCTCCATACCTGCCCGATGGCACGCTCCTCGTCTCGTGCAGATACGAGAACTGCGATGCTCTTTCCATCGGGTGACGATGCCATTGGCATGCCGCTGACCTGTCGCGCTGCTTTTAGCTCGACTCCGCGTACGGTCCGAGTCAGGATGATCTCGATTGCGTGCAGAGGCACAGGAACTCCAGATCAGTAGAGCGAGATGGGGCCGTCGGGAAGCCAACCTTCCACGTATCCGGCGACCAGAAGAGCTACGCCTTCAGGGGATACGTCACGATGGCGAGTCTTGAGCTCGCCGATTTTCCACCGGGCGTGTGACGGAGACATTGTTTGAAACGAGTCCGACTCTTCCGCGCTGATCCGCACAACGTAAACCTGGGAAACGGTTTGCTGGTCATGTTCCCAGCAGTCCGACTCCCGTGTTTCGTGAACGCCGTAGAGGGATCCGAAGCGAGGGTTCCTGATGTGAAATCGCTCGGCGAGATGCTGGGTGGCCCCGTCCTTGAAACCTGTGCCGGCGGCGAGCAGCGTCTGTGGAACTGTCCAGCCGCCGCAGCACCCGCCGCACAGCATTAGGCGATTTTGGTCATCCAAGAGCAGGAGGAGGACGCGGCGGTCGACTACCGACGGGGCTGACGGAGCGTGGGAGGTTGCCATGCGGTCCAGGCTGTCGCCTAGCTACTCAAGTAGCAATCCGAATGCCGTCCCTCGGGTGACAGGTTCACTCGGGTAGTGCCAGATGTGCGCCACAGGCCGCGGCCTGCCCTCATCGGCGTGCGCGCGTCGCACTGAATCCGGGCGTCGCACTGCACCCTGCGCACGCGCTATGAGCTGCGAAAACGCTGAAACGGCGTTTGAGATTCGAGGCTGTCGCGTTTTGGGGCGTCGCACGCCACCCGGTCTGACCTGCGGCGACGGAATTTTCCACACATCCCACGAAGGCGGGACCTGCGGAGGACCTTGCCGGAGGCCCGCTGATCGGGTCTTCGGGTCGGTCGTGCAAGCTTGCCGGCCGGATGGTTCCCGCGACGCCTGCCGGGAAGCCCCGGACAGGGACGTCGCCGGATGACCGGCTGACTCATGACAGGGTAGCGGATGCGTCCGCTCGGGGGTGGGGCGTGGGCCTGCGCTTTCCCGTGGCAGGGGAAGCGCGCGGTGGCCGGCGGGCGGGTGGAGCGCCCCGCCCACGGCTGGTCCGGGGAGGCTTCGCCTATGCGGAGGCCCCGGACGACGGCGGCAGAGGGTCCGCCACGAAAGTCCCGAGTCCGACCTCGCCCCGGGTCCAGCCCTGCTCGCGTACGTGACGCATGGCCTTCGCCGCCGTCGCGTTCACCACGCCGAACTCCTGGGCGATCTCCAGGGTGGACGGTACGCGGCTGCCCGGCGGGTACGTGCCGTCCTGGATGCGTCGGATGATCTCCGCTGCGATCTGCCTCCACAACGGACGCGTGCGATCAAGATCCATGATTTCAGCGTGGATTACTGCAGCATTCCACGCATCCGCAGTTATCTGCAGTTATCCACGCTATGGTGAGCTCCGAAAACAGAACGGCCCCGGCGGGAAGCGGCTACTTCCTTGCCAGGGCCTGAGCCGACTGAGTGGGAGTCGACCCATGCGCAGCCTACTGGCCGCAATTCCGCACCTCTTTCCGCCTCCCGGTGGAGCGCACCGCGCCGTCGCGCCGCCGCTCCCCACCGCCCGTGCGGCCGTTTCCGGGTGTCGTCCCGTGCTTTCGTGCACGTCCCGGCCGTTCCGCCTGTCCCGTTCGGCCTGTCCGCACACGGAGATGATCGCCATCGATGGTCTGCCGCTGGTCCGGCCGTACGTCGCCGTAGGGGAGCGCGAGCGGGACGGGCATGAGCGGTGGTGCTTTCAGGGGGAGCGGCGCCGGGTGGCAGTCCGCGCGGAGCCGGGCCGGGGCCGCTTCTCGGGGGAGGCCGCCGTATGAACGTGTGGCGTCCCCGCAGCATCGGCGTCGATCCGGCCACCGGCAAGGAGGCGTTCGTGGTCGCGCGCCCCGGCGGCTTCCTCGAGACGCTGGCAGACCTGCACGCCCTGGAGGCCGCCGCCGTGCTGGTGGCGGTCGTCGGTGCCGTACTGGAGTCGGGTGAGGCTTCGGACGTCGAACTCGCCGCCTTCGTGCCCCCGTTGCACGCGGCGCTTGACGAATGCGTCGGCATGATGGCGGATCGGGTGGATCGCGCCGGCGTCGGAGCGGAGGCGGAGTGAGGGAACGGGACTCCCACCGCCCGGGATCCTCAGGCCCCGGCCGTGTCCGGGGCGGGTCCGGCGTACGGCGGCCCTCACGGCACCCGCCGCAGAAGCCGTGGCGGCGTCCCCGCGGGGTCAGGTCAGGGGCACCCGTCTGAATCTCCCCGCCACCCGCAGGTCGCCCTCGATCCGGCCCGCCGTCTCCATCAGCTCCGGCAGGATCTCGTCGACGCACGCCTCCAGCGTCCGCCGGGCCGCGTGCATCGCCACGTTCACCGCGGCCACCGCCCGGCCCGTGCCGTCGCGGACCGGGACCGCGATCGAGCGCAGGCCCTCCTCCAGCTCCTGGTCGGTCAGGGCGTAGCCCTGCGCCCGGACCCGTTCCAGCACGCGGGCCAGCTCCGCGGCGTCGGTGACCGTGTACGGGGTGAGGGGGCGCGGGTCGCCGAGGGCGCGGCCCGGTTCGGGCAGGTCGGCCAGCAGGACGCGGCCCAGGGCGGTGGCGTACGCCGGCTGCCGGGTGCCCACCGTGATGTCGACGCTCATCACACGGCTCGGGGTCACCCGCGCCGTGTACCGGATGTCGGCGCCCGGGCCGGGGCCGGTCGTCTCGCCGCGGTCCGGCGCCGGACGGTCCGACAGGACGGCCAGGGAGGCCGACTCCTGGACGCGGTCCGCCAGGGCGGCCAGGTGGGGCTGGGCGATCTGGGGGAGGCTCGTACGGGAGAGGGGCGGGAAGCCGAGGGAGAGGACCCGGGGGGTGAGGGTGAACGTGCGGCCGGGGGCCGGCGCCACCAGGCCCGCGTACTCGTACGTGATCAGTGCCCGGCGGGCCGTCGCCCGGGCCAGGCCCGTGGCCCTCGCGACCTCGGCGAGGGTCAGCTCCGCCCGGCCCTCGCCGAAGGCGGTCAGGACGGTGAGGCCGCGCGCCAGCGACTCGACGAACTCCCGGCCCAGTTCCTGCTTCGACGCGCCCGTCCAGGTGGCCAGGCCCGAGGGGGCCGCGCCGGGTACCGGCGGCGGCGCGGTGCGCAGGTCGTCCTCCATGCGGGCCACCGCCGACCGCAGGCGCGGGAGGAGGGCCTCGCGCAGCTCCTCGGCCGTGTGGCGGCTGGTGTGGCTCACCACGCTCGCCACGCACGCCACCCGGCCGGTGCGGGGGTCGCGCACCGGTACGGACACGGCGACCAGGCCCGGCTCGATCAACTGGTCGTCCAGCGCCCAGCCCTCGGCCGCCGCCCGCGCCGTACGCCGTTCGAAGTCGGCGTCGGGGGCGGGCCGTTCGGCGGGGGGTACGGCGGGGAAGCCGTGGTCGTGCGGGTCGGCCGCCCGGCGGGCGCGCCAGCGACGCCAGTCGGCGTCCGTCCACTCGGTCGCGAACAGCGGGCCCGGCGCGGTGCGTTCGGCCGGGAGCAGGTCGCCGATGCGGAAGCTCAGGGACATCGCGCGGCGGCGGGTCGCCTGGTGGATGAAGCGGATGCCGTCCCGGTCGCCGACCGCCAGGGACACCGACTCGTCCAGCTCGTCGGCGAGGGCGTCCGCGCGCGCGTCCAGCAGGGCGGGCAGGCGCAGGGCGGCCAGGTAGGCGTTGCCCAGCTCCATCAGGCGGGGGGCGAGGGTGACGTCCCGGCCGTCCGGACGGACGTACCCCATGCGGGAGAGGGTCGCCGTGACGCGGTCGACCGTGGAGCGGGCCAGGCCGGTGGCCCGTTCCAGGTCGCTGAGGCTGAGCGTGCCGCCCGCCTCGGTCAGCCGCCGCAGTACGGCGAGACCGCGCAGCAGCGGGGCGACCGCCTCGGCGGGTGCGGCGCCGGCGCCCTCGGGGGTGTCCATCGGGGTCATGGGGGGCATCGGGTCTTTCGGTGCGGCGGTCGGGCGTCCGTCGGGTCGGGGAGGGCCCCTACGGTAGTCCGCCGGTCCCCGTGCCGGTCCCTCCGCCGGTTCCCCCGCCGGTCCCTGGACCGGTGTGGGGGTCAGTTCCGTGTCACCCGTATCCGGTGGTCCCCCGACAGGTCGGCTCCCGCCACCACGATCGTGATGCCCCGGTGGGGGTCCTTGAAGGTCTCACCGGGGGTGAAGGCGGCGTCGGAGAGTTCCGCGTGCACGTTCGGGGCGCGGGTGCAGCCGCCGCTGTCGCGACGGGAGTCGTACACCCGCACCGGGCCCATCCCGGTGTCCACGTCCGCGTCGACCTTGTAGACCAGTACGCCCGGCCGGCACACCACCTCGTCGTTGCCGCCGCGGGTGCGCAGTTCGACGGCGTAGCCGGAGCGGGCGTCCAGGGGGACGAAGACCAGTTTCGAGCCGCCCGCGCGGGCGAGCGGGGTCAGGGTGTACTCCCGCGTGCCGGGCGCCGCCGCGCAGTGCACCTGGGCCGCGTCCAGCCAGCCCAGCTTCCACTTGTGCCAGCCGAGCAGGTCGTTGTTGGCGCCCCAGTCCTCGCTCATGATGTCCCAGTGGCCGACCGCGCCCCCGCCCTCCTGGGTGTAGAGGTCGGGCAGGCCGAAGACGTGGCCGTTCTCGTGCGGCAGGACGCGGTAGCCGGTCCTGCGGTAGGAGCCGGAGCCGTCGTCCTGGCGGGAGTAGACGAAGGACGCGTTCGCGACCGGGACGCCGTCGGCGACCGGCGCCTCGGGGTTGCCGGCGAAGGTGACGGACAGGACCGTGTCCAGGGCGGAGGGGCCCGCGTTCGGGGTGACCAGCACGTTCATCAGGTCGTACGCGCGGAAGTCGATCTTCGTGTCGGACATCGCCACGATGTCCTGGACCAGTTCCCGGTAGCCGGGGTCGAAGGGGGCGCCGCGCTCTATGCCGTACTCCCGGAACGGCTTCGGCATGCGCAGCCAGTCGCGGATCGGCGTCTCGGGGCGGTAGTCGAGACGGCCGTAGGAGCTGGTGCGGAACCACTGCTCGGTCTGCGGGAAGAACTCGCCGTAACGGGCCAGGGCGCTGCCCTGGCCGGGCGCGTCGGGGAAGTCGACCATCAGGGTCAGGGCGCGGACGGTGCCGGTGGAGCGGGCGTAACCGCCGGAGGTGGGGACGCCCTCCGACATCTGGACCTCGGGGCCGCCGCTGATCATGCAGGGGCCGTGCGCGGAGGAACGGGAGAGGGGGACGGGGCCCGCGCCGGCCGGTGTGGTGCCGGGGGTGAGGGGGCCGGTGCCGGCGGAGCTGCTGACGGCGAGGGTGAGGGCGGTGACGGACGCGAGGGCGGTCACGCGGCGGGAGTTCGGCAGGGCGGCCGGGCGGGGGAGGCGTATCCGACGGCGCTGGGCCTGCATGCGGACCTCCCGGGCCACCACGGCAGCCGCCGGTCTCCGGCTGCACCCCTTGCGATCACCCTGGTCCGGAGGGTGCGCGGGCGCGCGCTGGAGGAGACCGATCGTGGGTTTCCCGCCGGTAGCCCGCACTTGGCGTGTGGTGCAGGTCACAGGAGGATGTTCGGCGCGGTGGAAATAACCGGGGATCGGTTCCCCGTTTAGCCGAGTGTCCGAGCGAAACGGGGACTCGGTCCCCGGATCGTGACCGCCACGCTCCCTCCGAGCTCTTCCGCGCCCCTCCCGAAGGAGTACGCCGTGCAGACCGCCTCCCCCGTGCCGCACAAGGCGACCCGGCCGCGCGCCGACGCCCTGCGCAACCGGGAGCGGATCGTCACCGCCGCCCGGGAGATGTTCGTCGAACACGGCCCCGACGTGCCGTTCGACGAGATCGCCCGCCGGGCCGGCGTCGGCAACGCCACGGTGTACCGCAACTTCCCGGACCGCGACGCCCTCGTCCGCGAGGTCGTCTGCTCGGTCATGGACCGCACGGCGCAGGCGGCCGAGGACGCGCTCGCGGAGAACGGCGACGCCTTCGCGGTGCTGGAGCACTTCGTGCACACCGCCGCCGACGAACGGATCAGCGCCCTGTGCCCGATGATGTCCAGCACCTTCGACCGGCACCACCCCGACCTCGTCGCCGCCCGTGAACGGATCGACCGGCTCGTCGCCGAGATCATGGACCGGGCCAAGGCGGCCGGGCAGCTCCGCGCCGACGTGGACGTCGGCGACCTGATGGTCGCCACCGCCCAGCTCAGCCGCCCGCCGGCCGGCACGTCGTGCTTCCGGGTCGACCGCTTCGTCCACCGCCACCTGCAGCTGTTCCTGGACGGGCTGCGGGCACCCGCCCGCTCCGCCCTGCCGGGAACCGCCGTGACCCTGGAGGACCTGCGCCAGACCTGACCGATCAGTTCAGCGCTCCCCAGCCGCCGCTCCCGGTCCCGTGCCGGGCGCCGGCCCCCTCCCGGCTCCTCCTCCGGGACCGAGTCCCGAGTTCTCCTCCACGTCGTCCTCCGTTCCCGGCGTCGCGTCTCGCCCGCCCCCTATCGACCGTCCGAAGTACCTGAAGCTCCGAAGTCCGGAAAGCTCCGAAGTCCCGAAGTGGGTACATCCATGTCTGAAACAGCCGCAAAGGCTCCCGGCGCCGCCGATCCCGGCCGCTGGAAGGCGCTCGTCTTCATCGCGCTCGCCCAGCTGATGGTCGTCCTCGACTCGACCATCGTGAACATCGCCCTCCCCTCCGCCCAGCAGGACCTCGGCATCTCCGACGGCAACCGGCAGTGGGTCGTCACGGCCTACGCCCTCGCCTTCGGCGGCCTGCTGCTGTTCGGCGGCCGGATAGCCGACCTGTGGGGCCGCAAGCGCACGTTCGTCACCGGCCTGGCCGGCTTCGCCGCCGCCTCCGCGCTGGGCGGCGCGGCCACCAACGAGGCCATGATGTTCGGCTCCCGCGCCCTCCAGGGCGCCTTCGGCGCGCTGCTCGCGCCCGCCGCGCTCTCCCTGCTCGCCGTGATGTTCACGGACGCCAGGGAGCGTGCCAAGGCGTTCGGCATCTACGGCGCCATCGCCGGTGGCGGCGCCGCCGTCGGCCTGATCCTCGGCGGTTTCCTCACCGAGTACCTGAACTGGCGCTGGACGTTCTTCGTCAACATCCCGTTCGCCCTGGTCGCCGCGGCGGGCGCCTGGTTCGTCATCCGGGAGCCGGAGGGCAGCCGCAACCGCTCGGCGCTCGACATCCCCGGCGTCGTCCTGTCCACCCTGGGCCTGGTCGCGCTCGTCTACGGCTTCACCCGCGCCGAGTCCGAGGGCTGGGGCGAGGGCGTGACGATCGGCATGTTCGTCGCCTCCGCCGTGCTGCTGCTGGCCTTCGTGCTGGTCGAGTCGCGGGTCAAGGCCCCGCTGCTGCCGCTGCGCGTGGTCACCGACCGCAACCGCGGCGGTGTCTACCTCTCGCTCGGCCTCGCGATCATCGCGATGTTCGGCCTGTTCCTGTTCCTCACGTACTACCTGCAGGTCGTGAAGGGCTACTCGCCGGTGAGGACCGGCTTCGCCTTCCTGCCGATGGTCGCGGGCATGATCACGGGCTCCACCCAGATCGGCGCCCGCCTGCTGACCCGCGTCCCGCCGCGGCTGCTGATGGGCCCCGGCTTCCTGACCGCCGCCGTCGGCATGCTGCTGCTGACCCGGCTGGAGATCGGCACGTCCTACGCCGGCGTGCTGCTGCCCGGCATGCTGCTGCTGGGCCTCGGCATGGGTACGGCGTTCATGCCGGCCATGTCCATGGCCACGCAGGGCGTCCGCCCGCAGGACGCCGGTGTCGCCTCCGCGATGGTCAACACCTCGCAGCAGGTGGGCGGCGCCATCGGCACCGCGCTGCTGAACACGATCGCGGCCTCCGCGACCACGTCCTACATCACCGGCCACATCGGCTCGGCGGCCTCCCCGTCGCAGCAGCAGCTGGTCCGGCTGGAGGGCATGGTGCAGGGCTACACCAGCGCCATCTGGTTCGCCGTCGGCATCCTCGTCGCGGCGGCGGCCATCGCCCTGACCTTCGTCAACGCCGGACGGCCGAACATGTCCGCGGCGACCGGGTCCGGTGAGGGCGCCGAGGACGAGGTGCGGGTGCCGGTCGTCGCCCACTGACGGCGACGCTCCGGACGCGTCCCCGCGGACGCGCCCCCCGGGCCGCCTCGCCACGCCGCGCCTCGTGCGGCGGGGGAGGCGGTTTTCCGCGCGGGCCGGTGGTCGCGGGCCGCCGGCCGCGGATCGGCGGTCGCGGACCGGCGGTCAGCGCAGCCAGGGCAGGTCCGCGCCCGATTCGCTGGGCTGGAGTCCCTCGGCGATGATCCTCATGATCTCGCCGAGGGACTTCTGCTGCTCGGGGGAGAGACGGTCGAACACCGCCTGGCGCACGGCGTCCACGTGACCCGGCGCGGTCCGGCGCAGCACCTCGTGTCCCTCGTCCGTGAGCACGGCGAACTGGCCCCGCTTGTCGGAGGGGCAGTCCTCGCGGCGTACCCAGCCGCTCTTCTCCAGGCGGGCGACGGCGTGCGAGAGGCGGGAGCGGGTGATCTTCGCGTGCCGGGCCAGCTCCGTCATCCGCAGCCGTCGGCGCGGGGACTCGGCGAGCTTGACGAGCAGGCCGTAGTAGATGTGCGGCATGCCGGCGTCGCGCTGGAGCTGGCGGTCCAGGTGGTCCTCCAGCAGGGTGGCGGCCTCGATGTACGAGCGCCAGACGCGCTGCTCCTCGTCGGTGAGCCAGCGGGGCTCCTGCGTGGATGCGGATGCGGGTGCCGTGTTCATGTGTCCCACTCTACGAGACCTGTATTTTAAAGTTAAACAAACAAGGCGCGGGGCCGGCCGGCGGTCCGCGCGGTCCGGCCGGCGGGGACGAGGCGAACTACAGGGGCTTCTCGTACCAGGCGACGTCCCAGTACCTGCCGAACTTGCGGCCGACCTGCTCGTATGTGCCGACGTACCGGAAGCCGAAGCGCTCGTGCAGCCGGGTCGACGCCTCGTTGGGCTGCGCGATGCCCGCGTAGGCCCGGTGCAGGTCCTCGCCGGCCAGCGCCTCGAACAGGGACGCGTAGAGCAGCGTGCCGATGCCGCGCCGGCCCGCGTGCGGGGCGACGTACACCGTGGTCTCCACGGACGTGGAGTAGGCGGGCTTCGGGCGGTGGGGGCTCGATGTGGCGTACCCCAGGACGTCCTGTGACTCCGCGTCCGTGGCAACCATCAGCCGGTACGGCCCGTCCTCAGGGTGGGAGAGCAGCCAGGGGCGGCGCTCCTCGGGCGTGAAGACCTCGGTGTCGAACGTGACGGGCGTCTCACTCACGTAGTGGTTGTAGAGGTCGGTGAGGGCCGCGAGGTCCTCCTCGGCTCCCGGTCTGACCTGGACCTCCGTGGCTTCGTGCCGCATCACGCCTCCTCGTGTGGCGGCACAGGGTACTGCATGATCAGAAAAATTGAGGGGCGGCTTGGGAATTCTGTCCGGATTCCAGTCGTTGTTTCCCTCGGATGCAGGGCACCCGTGGAGAGTCCGGAGACAGGTCCGGAGACGTCCGCGGACGTGCCGAACGTCCGAAGGACCACCCGCTGACCCTCCTCCAGCGCCTCAAGGGCCTGGAGGGACCCCAGACGCAAGGGAGCACGCATGGCAACCCGTGCCGTCGCCCGTCGTCAGTCCGCCACCGGCGAGACGGCCGACTCGGCAAGCAGCGTTCGCGCCACCAGCGGCGAGCTCGCGGACCGCGATCTGGTCGGTATGTACCTCGACGAGATCGCGCGGACCCCGCTGCTCGACGCCGCGAAGGAGGTCGAGCTGTCCCAGATCATCGAGGCGGGTGTGTTCGCGCGGCAGGTCCTCGACGGCTACGAGGAGACCGGGGCGGACGCCACCCGCGAGGAACTGGAGGCCCTGGTCGCCGAGGGCGAGCGGGCCAAGGACATCTTCATCCGCTCCAACCTCCGGCTGGTCGTCGCCGTCGCCCGCCGCTACCCCCGCAGCGGTCTGCCCCTGCTCGACCTGATCCAGGAGGGCAACGCCGGCCTGGTGCGCGCGGTGGAGAAGTTCGACTACCGCAAGGGCTTCAAGTTCTCGACGTACGCCACCTGGTGGATCCGCCAGGCGATCACGCGCTCGATCGCGGACCAGTCGCGCACCATCCGGCTGCCCGTCCACCTGGTGGAGGAACTGGGCCGGATCCGGCGCGTGCAGCGCGAGTTCAACCGCGAGCACGGCCGCGAGCCGGAGCCCGCGGAGATCGCCGCCGAGCTCGGCTCCACGCCGGAGCGCGTCACCGACGTGCTCGACTGGGCCCGTGACCCGGTCTCGCTGAACATGTCGGTGGACGACGAGGGCGAGACCCAGTTCGGCGACCTGCTGGAGGACACCTCCGCGGTGTCGCCCGAGCAGTCGGTGCTGACGCTGCTGCGCAGCGAGGAGCTCGACAGCCTCATCGGCCGCCTCGACCCGCGCACGGCCTCCATCATCAAGATGCGGTACGGCATCGAGGACGGCCGGGAGCGCACGCTGACCGAGGTCGGCAAGGAGCACGGCCTGACGCGCGAGCGCATCCGCCAGATCGAGAAGCACGCGCTGCTGGAGCTGAAGAAGCTGGCCCGCGACACCGGGTTCGAAGCGGCGGCGTGACGCGCCGCGCGTCGTGCGGCCCGCCGGGCCGTACGGCCGGCCGGCCCGGGCCGTACGGCCGGTCCGGCGGGACCGGTAGGCCGGGGTGGACCCGATGGGCACGGTGGACCCGGCAGGCCCGGCGCGGCCGGCGGGCGTGGGGTGGCGTACTCGGCGGCGATGGCGTGCGCCGGGTGGCGAAAGACCGCGCAAACATGGCCGTGTAACGCTGCTTCAACCGTTCGGACGCCGGGAACAAGAGTATCGGGCCCGCCGGTTCGGAGGAGCCGAGGACCCACGGGACCGGGCGACTCCGTACGTCCGGTTCCACCGCCCCAGGCCGGGGTCGTGTTCCCCGCCTGTCCGAGAGCCACGTCCCGACGCTTCCCCCCCCAGCGCCGGGACTCTCCCCGAGCCGGGCTCGGCGCTCCTTCCCCCCGGGCGCCGCAGCCCGGCTCCCCCCTTTTCCTCCCGGGTCTTCTCACGGTTGCTCGGTCCTCTCGTCGCCCCTCCGGCCCCCGGGGGAGGGGACCGCCGCCTTCCTCCCCGCCGCCGCCCGGACCAGCCGTCCCCCCAACTCGCTCACGCACCGCACCAGTTCCTCCGGCTCCCGCACCCGGAAGTCCAGGCCCAGCATGGCCAGCCGTATCGCCATCCACTCCGGGGAGTCCGACACCGTGGCCCGCAGCACGCACGAACCGCCGTCCACGGCTTCCAGGGGCCCGAGCCGGCCGGGCAGCCGGGCCGCCACGGTCCGCGCCGGCGCGTCGAACGCGACGACCACCTCGTAGGAGTCGTTGCGCCGCCGCATCGACTGCCGCAGGTACTCCGCCGCACTCCCCGTCGGCAGCTCCCGCGGGGCGAACCGGGCCCCGGTCGCGAACGGCTCGCTCACCCGGTCGACCCGGAAGGTGCGCCAGTCGGCGCGGTCGACGTCGTACGCCACGAGGTACCACTGCCGTCCCGTCGACACCAGCCGGTACGGCTCGGTCAGGCGCCGCGACCCGGTGCCGTCCCCGGCGCGGTAGGCGAACCGCAGCCGCTCCCGCCCGGCCACCGCCGAGGCCATCACGGTCAGCGTCTCGGGCGCGATGCCCGGGCCGTCCCCGTGGGTCAGCGGCGTCACCGCGGCCTGGAGGGTCGCCACCCGGTGCCGCAGCCGGGACGGCAGCACCTGCTCCAGTTTGGCCAGCGCCCGCACCGACGCCTCGTCCACGCCCTCGACCGCGTGTCCCGCCCCGGCGCGCAGCCCGACCGCGATCGCCACCGCCTCCTCGTCGTCGAGCACGAGCGGCGGCATGGCCTTCCCGGCGACCAGCCGGTAGCCGCCGTCGGCGCCCTTGGTCGCCTGCACGGGATAACCGAGCTCGCGCAGCCGGCCGATGTCCCGCCGGACCGTGCGGCGGGAGACCTCGAGCCGCTCGGCGAGCTCGCCGCCGGGCCATTCACGGGGCGTCTGGAGGAGGGAGAGCAACGTCAGGAGCCGGGCCGGAGTATCCGTCGTCATGCGTCCGAGCATGTCGCAGCAATAGGACGCGATCCGTCCTACAGGCGGCCTAGTTTCGAGGGCATGTCCTTCAGCGAGAAGCAGAACGCCGCCACGGGGCGGCCGAACGGGGCCGCCCGGCCCGATCACCGCGACCGGTCCGGCCGGCCGGACCACCCCGCCTCCGGCGGCGGGGCGGGTGCCGGGGACCGGCGCCGCTGGTTCGCCCTCGCGATCGTCATGACCGCGGCCTTCATGGACCTGGTCGACGTCACGATCGTCAACATCGCCATCCCGTCCATCCAGCGGAACGAGGGCGCCTCTTTCGGCCAGATCCAGTGGATCACCGCCGGGTACGCGCTCGCCTTCGCCGCCGGCCTGATCACCGGTGGCCGGCTCGGCGACATCCACGGCCGCAAGCGGATCTTCCTTCTCGGCATCGGCGGGTTCACGATCGCCTCCGCGCTGTGCGGCCTGGCCGTGAACCCGGAGATGCTGGTCGCCTCGCGCATCCTGCAGGGCGCCACGGCGGCGCTGATGGTGCCGCAGGTCCTGTCGATCGTGCACGCCACCTTCCCGGCGCACGAACGCGGCAAGGTCTTCGGCCTGTTCGGCGTGGTCGTCGGCCTGGGCTCGGTATCCGGCCCGCTGCTCGGCGCGCTGCTGACCGAGTGGAACCTGTTCGGGCTGGAGTGGCGGCCCATCTTCCTCATCAACCTGCCGGTCGGCCTCGCCGGTCTGGTGCTCGGCAGCCGCTTCATCACCGAGTCCAAGGCACCGCGCACCCTGAAGCTGGACCTGGTGGGCGTCGCCCTGGTCACCCTCGGCCTGCTGATGCTGCTCTACCCCCTCACCCGCGGCCGCGAGCTGGGCTGGCCGCTGTGGGGGTACGTCTCGATGGCCGGCGCGTTCGGCGTCTTCGCGGTGCTCGTGGCCCACGAGCGGCGCAAGGCCGCGCGGGACGGCTCCCCGCTGGTCGAGCTGTCGCTGTTCGGGGTGAAGAGCTTCGCCGCGGGCATCGCCGTCCAGACCGTCTTCGGGATCGGGCTCGGCATCTTCTTCCTGGTGTGGACGCTGTACCTGCAGATGGGACTGGGCTGGAGCCCGCTGAAGGCCGGTCTGACCGGCGTGCCGTTCTCGATCGCCGTGTCCGTGGCCGCCGGGTTGTCGGTGCAGAAGCTGGTCCCGCGCTTCGGGCGCAAGGTGCTCCAGGCGGGCGCGCTGACGTTCGCGGCCGGCGTGCTGCTCTACGCGGAGCAGTCCGGCCGGTACGGCCTCGGCATCACCCCGTGGCGGATGGCGCTGCCGCTGGTGGTGATGGGCGCGGGCATGGGCCTGATCGTGGCCCCGCTGACGGACGCGGTGCTGTCGGAGGTGCCGCGTGAGCACGCGGGGGCGGCTTCGGGCCTGGTCAACACCGTGCAGCAGATGGGCAACGCGCTCGGCCTCGGCCTGGTGTCGGTGGTGTTCTTCGGCGTGATCGGCGACCACCCGGCGCCGTCCCGGATCGGCCCGGCGTACGTGGACGGCTTCCGGCACGCGCTGGGCTGGGTGGCCGCCGTGATGGGCGCCATCTTCCTGCTGATGTTCGCGCTGCCGAAGCGGCCGGCGCGGCATGTGGAGGGACCGGCCGGGGAACAGCGGCCGGCGGAGCCGGGGAAGGAACCGGTGCCGGCGTCCTGATCCGGGGCGCGACGCGACACGGCGGGCCCGGCGCATCGGCGCCGGGCCCCCGCCATGTCACCGCTCTCCCCGCTCCTCCCGGCCTTCTCCGGTCGGCCCCGGCCCTACCCGCCCTCCCCGCTTCTCCCGCTCCTTGCCGCCCCCCGCCACCCCGCCTACGACGAACGCCCATTTGTGCCCGTACTGCGCCCGCCTCTGCCCGAAGGTGTTTACTTTTCGGACATCCCGACGTAGCCTCCGAAGTGAAACCACACATTCGGGCACGGCCGGAGGCAAACGGACATGTACGCGCCGGAGCGGCAGCAGGAGATCCTCCGGCTCGCCCGGGACGGCGGCCGGGTGGACGTGCTGTCGCTGGCCGAGACGTTCCAGGTGACGGCGGAGACCATCCGCCGCGACCTGAAGGCCCTCGACCGCGCCGGGCTCGTCCGCCGGGTGCACGGCGGTGCCATCCCGGCCGGGCGCCTCGACTTCGAGCCGGACCTCGCCGAGCGCGAGTCGACCGCCGCCGGCGAGAAGGACCGCATCGCCCAGGCGGCCCTCGCGGAACTGCCCGCCGGGGGCACGGTCATCCTCGACGCCGGTACGACGGTGGCGCGGCTCGCCGCCGCCCTCCCCCTGGAGGCGTCCCTCACCGTCGTCACCCACAGCCTGCCCATCGCGGCCCGCCTCGCGGACCACCCCGGCATCCAGCTCCACCTCGTCGGAGGCCGCGTCCGGCACCGTACCCGCGCCGCCGTGGACGCCTGGGCGCTGCGCGCGTACGGCGAGATCCGCGCCGACGTCCTCTTCGTCGCCGCCAACGGCTTCTCCGCCGAGCACGGGCTGACCACCCCCGACCTCGCCGAGGCCGCCGTCAAGCGGGCCGCCGTGGCCGCCGCCCGCCGGGTCGTCCTGCTCGCCGACTCCACCAAGCACGGCCAGGAGCACTTCGCCCGCTTCGGCGGTCTGGGCGACGTGGACCTGCTGGTCACCGACAGCGGGCTGAGCCCCGACGACACCGCCGCCATCGAGAGCGGCGGCACGGAAGTGGTACGCGCATGATCCTCACCGTCACCCCCAATCCGTCCCTGGACCGCACCTACGAGATCCCCTCCCTCGCCCGCGGCGAGGTCGTCCGTGCCGGCGGCGAGCGGATGGACCCGGGCGGCAAGGGCGTCAACGTCTCCCGCGCGGTCGCCGCCGCCGGACAGCGCACGGTCGCGGTCCTGCCCCTGGGCGGGGCGCCGGGCGCCCTCGTCGCCGACCTGCTCGACGCGCAGGGCATCGAGGTCGCCCCGGTACCGGTCGCCGGGGCCACCCGTTCCAACATCGCCCTCGCGGAGGCGGACGGCGTCCTGACGAAGATCAACGCGCCGGGGCCGGAGCTGTCGGAGGGCGAGCGGGAACTGCTCCTGGAGACGGTCCGGCGGCACGCGGACGGCGCCGACTGGATCGCCTGCTGCGGCAGCCTGCCCCGCGGGCTCGCCCCGTCCTGGTACGCCGACCTGGTCGCGCGGGCGCACACCGCCGGCGTCCGCATCGCGCTGGACACCTCCGGGCCCGCGCTGCTGCACGCGCTGCGCGAGCGGCCCGACGTGGTGAAGCCCAACGCCGACGAACTCGCCGAGGCCGTCGGGCGTCCCCTGGCCACCGTCGGCGACGCGCTGAAGGCGGCCGAGGAACTGCGCGGACGCGGCGCCCGAGCCGTACTCGCCAGCCTGGGCGCCGACGGGCAGCTGCTCGTGGACGACGCGGGCAGCTGGTACGGCCACGCACGCGTGGACGCCGTGCGCAGCAACGTCGGCGCCGGTGACGCCTCCCTCGCCGGATTCCTCGTCGCGGGCGGCACCGGACCCGAGGCGCTCGCCTCCGCGGTCGCCCACGGCGCCGCGGCCGTCGGGCTGCCCGGCAGCGTGATGCCGGCGCCGGACGACCTGGACCCGGCCGCGGTGACGGTCACGGACCGGGTGCCGGTGGACCGCGCCCTGACGGAGCCGGCGTCATGACCGCCCCCCGCCCCACCGCCCCTCACCCCTCGGCCCTCCCCGGCGGCCCCCACCCCCTGGCCCCCGCCCCCACCCCCACCCCCGTCACCCTCCCCGCCCACCCCACGCCCCGGGCGATACGCGAGCGAAGGAGCCCGCGATGAGCGACATGATCACCGTGGACCTGGTCGACCTCGACCTGTCCGCCGACACCAAGGAAGCCGCGGCGCGCGCCCTCGCCGAGCGGATGGCGGCCCTGGGCCGGGTGACCGACCTGGACGGCTTCCTCGCCGACGTGGCCGCCCGCGAGGCGCAGATGCCGACCGGCCTCGACGGCGGTATCGGCATCCCGCACTGCCGCAGCGAGCACGTCACCGAGCCGACCCTCGCCTTCGGCCGCAGCGCCGACGGCATCGACTTCGGCGCGGCGGACGGCCCGGCCGACCTGATCTTCCTGATCGCCGCGCCGGCGGGCGCCGACGACGCCCACCTGACCATCCTGTCCGCCCTCGCCCGGCAGTTGATGAACGCCGAGTTCACGAGCGCGCTGCGGTCGGTGACGGACGCGCAGGCCGCGGCGGCGCTGATCCGCGGCGAGGAACCCCCGGCCGCCGCCCCCGCCACCTCCGCCGCCACTGCCGCCCCCGCCGCCACTGCCGGCACGGGCAGCACGGAGGGCACGGGCAGCACGGACGGCACTGACGGCACCACACCGCCGGAAGAGACGCCGAAGGAGACCCCGGGGGAGACCCCAGGGGGATCCTCGGACGGGGACCGGCGCCCGTTCCGTATCGTCGCCGTCACCTCCTGCCCCACCGGCATCGCCCACACCTACATGGCGGCCGAGGCGCTGGAGAACGCGGGCCGCGAGGCGGGCGTCGAGGTCACCGTCGAGACCCAGGGCTCGGCCGGCTTCACCCGGCTGGACCCGGCGCTGATCGAGGCCGCGGACGGCGTGATCTTCGCCCACGACGTGCCCGTGCGCGACAAGGGCCGCTTCGCCGGGAAACCGACCGTCGACACCGGCGTGAAGGCGGCCGTCAACCGTCCCGGCGAACTGATCGCCGAGGTACGCGAGAAGGCGGCCCGCGGAGAGACCACCTCCGCGTCCCCGGCCGCGACGCCCGTCGAACGCGCCGGCGAGCCGGACGAGGGCTACGGCACCAAGCTGCGCAAGTGGCTGATGAGCGGTGTCAGTTACATGGTCCCGTTCGTCGCCGCGGGCGGTCTGCTCATCGCCCTCGGCTTCGCGATCGGCGGCTACGAGATCAACAAGGCCCCGTCGGTGATGGACCACTTCGTGTGGACCCAGGCCGACAGCTGGGGCGCGCTGCTGTTCCAGATCGGCGGCGTGGCCTTCGGGTTCCTCGTCCCGGTCCTGGCCGGTTACATCGCCTACGGCATGGCCGACCGACCGGGCCTGGTCCCCGGCTTCGTCGGCGGCGCGATCGCGCTGAGCATCAACGCGGGCTTCCTCGGCGGCCTGGCGGCCGGTCTGATCTCCGGTGCCGTGGTGATGGCGATCCAGCGGGTGCGGATCCCGGCGGCGCTGCGCGGCATCATGCCGGTCGTGGTGATCCCGCTGATCTCCTCGGCCGTCGTCGGATTCCTGATGTTCGTCGTGATCGGCAAACCCATCGCCTCCGCGCAGAAGGCGATGACCGACTGGCTCGGCGGCCTGTCCGGCGCCAACGCGATCCTGCTCGGCGCCCTGCTCGGCCTGATGATGTGCTTCGACCTCGGCGGCCCGGTCAACAAGGTCGCCTACACCTTCGCCACCGCCGGTATCGCGGTCGCCGACCCCAGCGACTCCGCCATGAAGATCATGGCCGCGGCGATGGCGGCCGGCATGGTCCCGCCGCTGGCGATGGCCCTGGCGACGACCGTGCGCGGCAAGCTGTTCAACGCCGCCGAGCGGGAGAACGGCAAGGCCGCCTGGGTGTTGGGCGCCTCCTTCATCTCCGAGGGCGCGATCCCGTTCGCCGCGGCCGACCCGCTGCGGGTCATCCCGGCGTCCATGGCCGGCGGCGCGCTGACCGGCGCCCTGTCGATGGCCTTCGGCGCCACCCTGCGCGCCCCGCACGGCGGCGTTTTCGTGGTCCCGCTGATCGGCAACCCGCTGCTGTACCTGGTCGCCATCGCGGCGGGGGTCTGCGTCACCACCGCCGGGGTGATCGCCCTCAAGAGCCTGCGCGGACCGGTGCCGGGGGCGGGACAGCAGGGTCCCGGCACCGCCGCGGACACGCCGGCCGGGACCGGGACGGCGAAGCAGCCGGTGGCCGCGTAGCGGCAAGAGCCACCGCGGGCCGGCCGGGCCCCCCGTCCCCGGGGACCCGGCCGGCCCGCGTCATGTCCGCCCGGCCCCCGCCACCGCCATCCGGGCTGCGCCGTGTCCGCCCCGCCCGCGACCCGGCGCACCGGCGGCCCGCCCGCCGCTCAGGACACCTGCGCCGCCCGCCGCTCCATCGCCTCCCGGGCGGCCTCCTCGCTGACGTACACCTCGCACATGTGGCGGCCGTCGGGGGTCGCCGTGTGCTCGACCTCCCAGAGGGAGACCTCCTGTCCGTCACGGAGCAGGAACGCGTGCTCGTACAAGGAGAAGGACAGCCCGGCGCGCCCCGGCCCCGCGCGCCCCGCGGGGCCGGGGCGGCCGAACGCCTGGGTGATCCGGTGCGCGGACGCCTGCGCCAGCAGAGCGGCCGTCTCCGTGCCCGGCCGGTCGGGGTTCTCCGCGCGGCGCAGCAGCCGGCGCGCGTGGTCCGCCGAGTCGTCCGGCGTGTAGACGTGCCGCGGTCCGGGGACGGGGGGCAGCTGCACCAGTACCGGCAGCTCGAAGTCCGGGGTCTCCGGCGGCAGCGGCAGCCGGGCGGTGGCGGCCCGCAGCTCCTCCTCGTCGTCGTAGACCTCGGCCCGCGGCTCCCGGCCCGGCCCGGTGTTGTGGACGAGCTCCCAGAGCGTGAGCGCCGAGCCGTCGGCGAGCAGCCACGTGTGCCGGTACGTCTCCCGGTGCAGGCCCGCGCTGTGGTGCGCGGAGTGCAGCGAACCGTCGTACGCCAGCGCGCAGTCCAGCCGCCGTATCGTCTCGTCGGGCAGTTCGAACGAGTTCAGGGCACGGCCCAGAAGCCGCGCGAGATGCCCCTCCGGGGAATCGGGCGACTCGGATGGTTCGTACGGTGCCGTCTCGTACGGAACGCTCAAGGTCTCTCCCGGCGTTGCTGCATGTCACCTTGTGGGTGCATACCGTAGCCCCTCGGTCGGACAACGTGTCCGGGAACCGAGAAAACGTACGCATGGAAAACGCGGAGGCCGCGCGAAAAATTCCCGCGCGGCCTCACGGGTGGTCAAAAACCGCTCGTCACAGGGCGCTTCCGGTGATCCACTCGCTCCACGGCATGTTCCATCCGTTGAGCCCGTTGTCCGGTGCGACCGTCTCGTCGGGGGAGTTCTTCACGATCACCACGTCCCCGACGAGGGAGTTGTCGTAGAACCACTTGCCCGGCGTGTCGCCCTGTGCCCCCTGCACGTCCCGGAGTCCGACGCAGCCGTGGCTGGTGCCCTGCCGGCCGAAGGGCGGATTGCCGGGGTCGTACCAGTAGTTGCCGTGGAGGAAGGTGCCGGACCGGGTCAGGCGCATCGCGTGCGGCACGTCCGGGATGCTGTACTCGTCGCCGAAACCGACCGTCGAGCTGTCCATGTGCGTCTGCAAGGACTTCTCCGAGATCACCATCTGCCCGTTGTAGGTGGGGTTCTCGGCGCTGCCCGCCGAGATGGGGACGGTCCTGAGCGTCCTGCCGTCCCGCACCACCGTCATGGTCTGCGTCGCGGCGTCGACCGTGGAGACCTGCGAGCGGCCGACGGTGAAGGTGACCGTCTTCCTCTGCACCCCGTGGACGCCGTTCGCCCCTTCGACGCCGTCCAGATCGATCCTCATCGTGACCTTGGAGCCGGCCTTCCAGTACTCCTGGGGCCGGAAGTCCAGCCGCTGCGCCCCGAACCAGTGCCCGACCACCTTCTGCCCGCTGCTGGAAGTCACCGTGATGTGCGACTGGACGGCCTTCCGGTCGCTGATCGCCTTGTCGAACCTGAACGACACCGGCATCCCCACACCGACCGTCGTGCCGTCGTCCGGCGTGTAGGTGCCGACGAAGCTGTTGGCCGGGGTGACCGTGGTGAAGGTGGAGTCGGCCGCGGCGGTCCGCCCGTCCGCGTCCTTCGCGGTCGCCGTTATCTCGTACTCGGTCCCGCGTTCCAGCTGCTCCTTCGGCTTCCAGTTGCGGCCGTCCGCGGAGATCGTCCCCGGTACGGCGGCCCCCGTCCCCGCCACCGTCATCGTCACCTCGGTCAGCCTGCCGTCGTCCACCTCGACGCCGGTCGAGGTGATCGACGCGCCGGTCGAGCCGTCCTTCGCGGAGATGGTGATCCTCGCGGCGGAGGCCTTGGCGGAGCCCTCGCCGTTCCGGCCGTCGTGGTTGTCGGCCTCGGCGTCGCCACCGCAGGCCGTGAGGGTGAGGGCGCCGATCGTCAGGGCGGCGCAGGCCCCCAGTGCGCGACGCGCGGCGTACGGCGTTGTCACGGGCTTCTCCCCATTCACGTATGTCTGTTCCGCTTCCGTGCGTGGGAGAAGAGGGACCGTCGGACGGCCCGGTTCCCCCCGGCGGCCCCGGTCGCCGGCACGTGACAGAACCGGGACAATCGGCCGCCCGGACCGGGTGCCTGCCGTCCGGTCACCCACCCGTCACCCGTCGTCCGTCACCCGTCACCGGGCGTCCGTCACCCGTCACCGGGCGTCCGTCACCCGTCACCGGGCGTCCGCTCGGGCCGGTGGCCGCCGTACAACTCCCCGTACGACGGCCAGGCCCCACCGGGCCCGTCCACCGGCTCCGCGGCCCGTACCGCGCGCACGATCGCCCGCGTCACCACGTCCGCGCCCGCCGCCAGGACCTCGTTCGGCGCGAGCGGCTGCGCGGGGTCCACCGGGCGCCCACCGGTCGCTAGGGCGAACACCGTGTCCCCGTCGTTGAGCAGATGCGCCGGCCGTACGGCGCGCGCGATGCCGTCGTGGGCCGTGCCGGCCAGCTTCTGCGCCTGCGCCTTGGACAGGTCCGCGTCGGTGGCGACCACGGCGAGCGTGGTGTTCAGCGGGGGCGGCGCGTTCCGCTCCGCCGCCTCGGCCAGACGCCGCCGCGCGGCCCGGTGGACGCCGGCCTCCGGGTGGTCCACCGGCCGGCCCTGGAACAACTCCCCGTACAGCACCCCCGTCTCCGGATCCAGCACCGATCCCGCCGCGTTGACCACCACCAGCGCCGCCACCGTGATCCCCGAGGGCAGCACGGTGCTCGCGGTGCCGACCCCGCCCTTCAGCAGCCCGGCCACAGCGCCCGTGCCCGCGCCCACGCAGCCCTGGGCCACCGGCGCGCCCGGTGCGCTCGCCGCGGCGGCCTCGACCGCGGCCCGCCCGGCCGCCGCGTCGGGCCTGGCCTTGAAGTCGCCGCCGCGCCCCAGGTCGAAGAGACAGGCGGCGGGCACCACCGGCACCACGTGCGCCGGGTCCGGCCCGACCCGCACCCCGCGCCCCCGTTCCTCCAGCCAGGCCATCACCCCGGCCGCCGCGTCGAGCCCGTACGCACTGCCGCCGGTCAGCACCACGGCATCCACCGTCCGCACGACGTTGCGCGGGTCGAGGGCGTCGGTCTCCTTGGTGCCGGGCCCGCCGCCCCGCACGTCCACGGCGGCGACCACCCCGCCCGGTGGCGCGAGGACGACCGTCGTGCCCGTCAGCCACCCGCCGCCGGTGCGCGTCGCGTGTCCCACCCGCAGCCCGGCCACGTCCGTCAAGGCGTCTTCTGCTGTCATGCCGCCAGTGTGTCCGGCCACCGGGGCCCGACAGGCGGAGCACCGACGGTGTCACCCGGCCCCGCCCCACCCTGCTGCACTCCGCCCCGCCCCTCCTGTATCCCGCCTCCGCCCGCGCCCGCGGCGCCCGTCCCCGTGGCCGCGGTCCGCGGCACACCGCCGGGGGAGCGCGGCCGGGGCCGTACCCTGGGGGCATGAGCACCGCCCCCGAGCCCGAGCCGCGCGCCCCGAAGGCCGCGCTGATCTTCGACGACCCGCTGGACCAGCAGTCCTCGGACGACACCGACCGCGGGTGGGGCGAGCGGGCCGACGGCGAGAGCGCGGGCGACCTGAAGCGTTTCCTCGACGAGAAGCCGCCGCACCACCTGTGAGCCGTGCGGGCCGCGGACGCCGCGCCCCGCACCGCCGCCTCCCCTGCTACTGCTGCCGCTCCGGCCGGCTCTGTCCCGGCCCTCCCGGGTTCCCCTGCGCCACCAACGCGTCGCGGATCTCCTTGAGCACCTCCAGCTCGGTGACCTCCACGACCTCCTTCGCGCCCTCCTTGGCCCTCCTGCGGGCCTCCTGCCGGGCCAGGAACTTCGACATGGGCAGCACCATCAGGAAGTAGACGACGGCCGCGGTGATCAGGAAGGTGAGGGTGGCGCCGAGGACCGAGCCCCACAGGATCCGGACGCCCGTGGCGGTGTCCCCGGTGCCGGTGCACGGGCCTTTGAGACAGGAGCTGTAGCCGTCCAGGTTCTTGGTGCCGAACGCGCCGACCAGCGGGTTGATGATTCCCTTCACCACGGAGTTCACGATGTTGGTGAAGGCGGCACCGATGACCACCGCCACCGCCAGGTCGACGACGTTCCCGCGCATCAGGAAGGCCTTGAAGCCCTGCCAGACGCCCGGTTCCTTCTTCTCGCTCACCTCGGGGGATCTCCTCGCACGCACAGGGTGTGGAACAAAACGCTCCGCAACCTACGTGAGCGTTGGGCGGTCCTGTCCAATCCGTCTCCTCGCCCAAGGGCCTTGACCGCAGGCGGCGAAGGAAGGCGAGGACGCGGCTCACCACAGGGTCACCGCCAGCCGTGCCGTGACGCCCGCCCCGGCGAGGCGGGTCGCGGCGGCGCGCGGCACCGAGAGCACGACCAGCGCCCCGCTGTCCTGCGGGCCGTCGGCCGCCTCCGGCACCTTCGTCACCCGCGCTTCGCGGGCGACGACCCGTGCCCCACCGCCGGCCGCGGTGTCCTCGGCGGCGATGACGTCGACCCGGTCGCCCGGCCGCAGCAGCCGGGCCGTCGCCGCGTCGGCGATCCGCACCGGCACCGTCACGGTGCCGACGGCACCGTGCGGTCGTACGGGACGCTCCCGCGCGGGCGCCGTGGCCGGCTGCGCGTGGGCGGGGCGGGACGCCTGCCCCTGCGGATGCCCGCGGGCCCGGTCGGCGTCCCGCGGCCCGGCCGCCACCAGGGCCGCCGCGGTCACGGCGAGGCAGGCGGCCACGGCCCGCCCGCGGTGCCGTACCAGCCGGTGCAGCGGATACCTCCCGCCGCGTACCCGCACGGGGTCGAACCGCGGCACCTCGCGGGTGGGCGGGGCGTCGGCGCCGAGCGGGTACGGAGCAGCGGAGGAAGAGGCGGGAAGGAGGGACGAGAAGGACGAGGGAGACGGGGAGGACGGGGAGGAGTGGGCGAAGGGCACGGGAACCACCACCTGCGACGAGGGACCGGCTGGCGCCCTCCACGATGGGGTCTCGCGCCACCGTCCGCCGGAACCCGTGTGCTACCGGCCGGTTGTGGACAACTCCCTCACCCGAACGAGCAGTTCCATGGCGGCCCGCCGACGTCCGCCGGCCCGCCGGTGTCCGCCGGTCCGCCGGTGTCCGCCCGCGTTCACCGGTCCGCCCGCATCCGCCCCGTCCGGGTTCGCTCGTCGGCCCGCCCGTGTGCGTCCCCCGCCCGTATCCGTTCGCGCTCGCCGGTCCGCCGGTCCGCCGGTCCGCCGGTCCGCCCGTGTCCGTCCGCGCCCGTCCGCGCCCGTCCGCGCCCGTCCGTTCGCACCCGCCCGTCTACGGCAGGGCGATCCCCGGGTCCATCCCGCCCAGCGCCGTCGAGCACGGGCAGTCCCGCTCCCCGGCCGCCGGCAGGGCGGCCACCGCGTCGAACAGCACGCCCCGCAGCCGGTCGACGTTGGCCGCGAACACCCGCAGCACCTCGTCGTGCGAGACCCCTTCGCCGGTCTCGGCGCCGGCGTCGAGGTCGGTGACGAGGGTCAGGGAGGTGTAGCACAGCTCCAGTTCGCGGGCGAGGGCCGCCTCGGGATGGCCGGTCATGCCCACCACCGACCAGCCCTGCGCCTGGTGCCAGAGGGATTCGGCGCGGGTCGAGAAGCGCGGTCCCTCGACCACGACCAGCGTGCCGCCGTCCACCGGCTCCCAGTCCCGGTCCCGGGCCGCCTTCAGCGCGGCGGCCCGCCCGGTGGGGCAGTACGGGTCGGCCAGCGACACGTGCACCACGTTCGGCACGGTGCCGTCGGGCAGCGGCAGTCCGTCGAAGTAGGTCGAGACCCGGGACTTCGTACGGTCGACGAACTGGTCCGGCACCAGCAGCGTGCCCGGCCCGTACTCGGGGCGCAGGCCGCCGACCGCGCAGGGGCCGAGGACCTGGCGCACACCGGCGGACCTGAGCGCCCACAGGTTGGCCCGGTAGTTGATCCGGTGCGGCGGCAGGTGGTGGCCGCGTCCGTGCCGGGGCAGGAAGGCGACCCGCCGGCCGGCGACCTCGCCGAGGAAGAGGGAGTCACTGGGGGACCCGTACGGGGTGTCCACCTGGACTTCGGTCACGTCGTCGAGGAACGAGTAGAAACCGGACCCGCCGATCACGCCGATCTCGGCGTTCAGGTTGTTCGCCATGCCCGCACCCTAGCCGCCGCCCCGAACGCGCCGGTCCCCGCCGCCGGGAAACGCCGGGGACCCCGTCGCCGTCGGCGACAGGGTCCTGTGGAAGCGCGTGGGAAGCCGGGCGGCCTCAGGCGGCGGTGCTGCCGGCCGAGCTGCCGGTGCTCGACGACCCGGAGTCCGAGGACGCCGAGGAGGACGAGGAGGACGACTTCGACGCCGCCGGCGAGCTGCTCGACGAGGAGCCGCGGCTGTCGTTCCGGTAGAAGCCGGAGCCCTTGAAGACGATGCCGACCGCCGAGAACACCTTCTTCAGGCGGCCCTTGCAGCTCGGGCACTCGGTCAGGGCGTCGTCGGTGAACTTCTGCACCGCCTCGAGGCCCTCGCCGCACTCGGTGCACTGGTACTGGTAGGTCGGCACTGTCTTCCTCCTGGCACTCTCACTCAATGAGTGCTAACGACGATCCATAGTGACGTATTCCGCGAGATCAGTCCACTGCGGCGGGGGTGCGGTGACCGACACCACGTGCGGCGGCGCGGTCGTGGGGGCGTGCCGCCAGGCGGGACCGCAGTGCCAGCAGGGTCACCAGGGCCAGCACCGTGCCGCCCATCGGGACCAGGAACCCGGCGCCGCCCCAGAAGCGGTCCTCCAGCTGCCCGGAGACCGTCACGGCGGCGGCCTGGCCGAGCGCCACCGCGCCCGTCAGCCAGGTGAACGCCTCGGTCCGGGCACCGGCCGGGACCAGGCCCTCGACCAGCGTGTAACCGGTGATCAGGGCGGGCGCGATGCACATGCCGACCAGCAGGCCGAGACCGGCGAGGACGAGCACCGAGTGCGCGGCCCACAGGCCGGACGCGGTCAGCGCGAGGGCGGTGTAGCCGACGAGCAGGCGGCGCTGGGGGGACACCTTCCAGGCGATGGCGCCGCAGACGACGCCGGAGAGCATGTTGCCCGCGGCGAAGATGCCGTACAGGACGCCGTTCAGGCCGGGCTCGCCGATCGACTCGGTGAACGCGGCGAGCGAGACCTGCATGCCGCCGAAGACGGAGCCGATGCCCAGGAAGGTCACGATCAGCACGCGCACCCCGGGGACGCGCAGCGCGGAGGCGTGCTCCACGCGCGCGTGTCCGCCGCCGTCGGCGCCGACCGGCGGCTGGGTGCTCCTCTGCGCGGCGAACAGCAGGCCGCCGACCAGGGTCAGCGCGGCCTCCGTGACCAGGCCGGCGGCCGGGTCCACGGCCGTGCACAGGGCGGTGGCCAGCAGCGGGCCGACGACGAAGGTCAGCTCGTCGGTGACGGACTCGAAGGCCGCCGCGGTGGTCATGAGGGGGGAGCCCTTGAGCTTCACGCCCCAGCGGGCGCGCACCATGGGCCCGATCTGCGGCACCGAGGCGCCCGTGGGCACGGCCGCCGCGAACAGGGCCCACAGGGGCGCGTCCGCGAGGGCGAGCGCGGTCAGGGCCAGGCCCGACACCGCGTGCACCAGCACGCCGGGGAGCAGGACGGCGCGCTGCCCGTAACGGTCGGCGAGCCGGCCGCTGTAGGGGGCGAACACCGCCATGGAGACGCCGGTGACGGCCGCCGCGGCGCCCGCCGCGCCGTAGGAACCGGTCGTGTGCTGCACCAGCAGCACGATGGAGAGCGTCAGCATCGCGAACGGCTGGCGTGCCGCGAAGCCGGGCAGCAGGAACGTCCAGGCGCCGCGGGTGCGCAGCAGCTGCCCGTACCCCGGGCGGGAGGGGGCTGCCGAGGTCTCCGGCCGCCCGGCGTCCATCGAGTTCTGCGAGTCCATCGAGTTCTTCGACGTGGTGACCGTGGATCCCACGGCCGTGCCTTTCCGCCGCCTGGTAGCGCGGCCCCTCGAAGCGGGGCGCGGGCGCCGAGAGCTGTCCTCTTGCGCGGACTGCGGTAGATACCGGCGCCCGTCGCGGAAGGGGGCGTTCCGGCCGCCATACGGTCGCGCCAGCTCTGCGTCAGGCAGAGTTGGTTCGATCAGGTGACGCCTTCATACTACAGAGGCCACGGGCGGCGCCTCCTGTGAAAGCGAGCACTCCGCACGTCTCCACCTGCGATTACCGCCCTCACGGAGATTCCCCGCGCCCACCGCCTCCGCGAGGGCCCGTCCCCGCTCTCACCGCCCCCCGCGTGGGTCGTCCCCGCCCGCCGTGCCCAGCCATCCGGCGAGCTTGCCGCCCCGGGTGACGGCCCGCAGCCGCTTCTCGGCGGCGTCCCGCACCGGGTCGGTGGCGACCACGAGCAGTTCGTCCCCGTGCCGCAGCACCGTCGTGGGCAGCGGCACGAACGACGTGCCCTCGCGCACGACGAGGGTGACGGCCGCCCCGGCCGGCAGCCGCAGCTCGTTGATCTCGACGCCGTGCATGCGCGACCCCGCGGGGACCGTCACGGACAGCAGGTGCCCGCGCAGCCGCTCCAGCGGCGCCGACTCGATGCCGAGGTCGGCGGCCTCCGAGGCGTCGCCCAGGTGGAGCCTGCGGGCCAGCCACGGCAGCGTCGGCCCCTGGATCAGGGTGTAGACGACGACCAGGACGAAGACGATGTTGAAGATCCGGCGGCTGCCCGCGACGCCCTCCACCATGGGGATGGTCGCCAGGATGATGGGCACCGCGCCGCGCAGCCCCGCCCAGGACATCAGCGCCTGCTCCTGCCAGGGCACCCGGAACGGCAGCAGGCACGCCACGACGCTCAGCGGACGGGCCACCACGGTCAGCACCAGCCCGATGAGGAGGGCGGGCAGGATGTCGTCGCCCAGTTCGCTCGGGGTGACCAGCAGGCCGAGCAGGACGAACATGCCGATCTGCGCCAGCCAGCCGAGTCCTTCGGCGAACCCGCGCGTGGCGGGCCAGTGCGGGAGCCGCGCGTTGCCCATGACCATCGAGGCGAGGTAGACGGCCAGGAAGCCGCTGCCGTGGGCGAGGGCGCCCGCCGCGTACGCCGTGACCGCGATCGCCATGACCGCGATCGGGTACAGGCCGGAGGCGGGCAGGGCCACGTGCCGCAGGCCCCAGGCGCCCAGCCAGCCCACCGCGAGGCCGAGGGCCGCGCCGATGGCCAGCTCCATCGCTATTACGCCCAGCAGCACGTACCAGTGCTCCACCGGCCCGGTGGTGGAGAAGGAGACGACGAGGATGACCACGGGGGCGTCGTTGAAGCCGGACTCGGCCTCCAGCGTGCCCGTCACGCGCGCGGGCAGGGGGATGCGGCGCAGCACCGAGAAGACGGCCGCCGCGTCCGTGGAGGACACCACCGCCCCGATGATCAGTGCCTGCCGCCATTCCAGTCCGACCAGGTAGTGGGCGGCCGCGGCCGTCACCCCGACGCTCACCGTGACCCCGGCCAGTGCCAGCGCGGAGGCGGCCGGCAGGGCCGGCCGGATCTCCCTCCACTTCGTGCCCAGGCCGCCCTCGGCCAGGATCACGACCAGGGCCGCGTAGCCGATGACCTGGGTCAGCTCGGCGTTGTCGAAGTGGATGCCGCCGATGCCGTCCTGGCCCATGGCGATGCCGATGGCCAGGTAGACGAGCAGGCTGGGCAGCCCGCTGCGCGAGGAGATCCGCACCGCCGCGACGGCGACGAGCAGGACGAGCGAGCAGACGAGCAGGAGCTGGTTGAGGTGGTGGACAGTCAGCGGCCGTTCCCTTCCCTGGTGTACGCCCCGGTGTACCCGCGCCACGCACGCGTGTGCCCGCCGGTCGCGCGCGGGAGGCGCGCGGTTCGCGCGGGGCGGCGTACGTGGTGCCGGCGAGTGGTGGACGTGGTGCGGGCGAGTGGTGGACGTGTGAGGCGGGCACGGGCGCCCGGCGACGCCACACCACACCTCTCCATGGCACACGGAGTCACCGCATCCGTGGCCGACTACTTCGTTACCTTACCTAACTCTTGACGATTTCTTGACGCTTGCCTTGGCAAGATCGAACGTCCGTCCGCGCCGGTTCCCGACTCCGCGTCAAGGGGCGGCGGGCCCTGCGCCTATGGTTGCTCCAGCGCTCAGTCAGAATTTCAGCCCGACCTGCCGCTCGTGTTAGGACAGCAAGGACAGCGATGCCCCCCACCAACACCGCCTCTTCGGGTAAGCCGCCCGGCAAGTCCGGCAGGAAGAAGGGGCGCAAGGCCCGACTGATCATCCTCCTGCTGGTGCTGGCCATCATCGGTGGCCTCGCCTACGGGGCCTACTGGTCGATCAGCACCGTCCGCGCCTCCTTCCCGCAGACCAAGGGCTCGATCACGCTGGAGGGCCTGTCGGGCCCCGTCGACGTCAAGCGAGACGGCTACGGCATCCCGCAGGTCTACGCCTCCTCCGACGAGGACCTGTTCATGGCGCAGGGCTACGTCCAGGCGCAGGACCGGTTCTACGAGATGGACGTGCGCCGCCACATGACGGCCGGGCGCCTGTCGGAGATGTTCGGCGAGGGCCAGGTCGACAACGACGAGTTCCTGCGCACGCTGGGCTGGCACCGGATCGCGAAGGAGGAGTACGACACCAAGCTGTCGGACTCCACCAAGAAGTACCTCCAGGCCTACGCCAAGGGGGTCAACGCGTACCTGGCGGGCAAGGACGGCAAGGACATCTCCCTGGAGTACGCCGCCCTCGGGCTCACCCACGACTACAAGCCCGAGAAGTGGACGCCGGTCGACTCGGTCGCCTGGCTGAAGGCGATGGCGTGGGATCTGCGCGGCAACATGCAGGACGAGATCGACCGCGCCCTGATGACCAGCCGCCTCGGCCCGAAGCAGATCGCCGACCTGTATCCGCGGTACCCCTACAGCCGCAACAAGGCGATCGTCCAGGAGGGCCGGTACGACGAGCTCACCGAGACGTTCGGGTCCGGCGGCGGCTCCTCGTCCGGCGCCTCCGCGGGCGGCACGGGCCTGTCCGGGTCGGCCGGCACCGGAACCGGCGCCCCGGGTACCACCGGCACGGGGACCGGCACCGGCACCGGCACGGGGATCGGCACGGGTACGGCCGGCGCCTCCGGTGCCTCCGCCCTGCGGAGCCAGCTGTCCGGCCTCCAGGACGTCCTGGACGACCTGCCCACCGCCGTCGGCGTGAACGGCAACGGCATCGGCTCCAACTCCTGGGTGATCGGCGGCGAGCACACCATCACCGGCAAGCCGCTGCTGGCCAACGACCCGCACCTGGCGCCGTCGCTGCCCTCGGTCTGGTACCAGATGGGCCTGCACTGCCGCAGCGTCTCCGCCAAGTGCCAGTACGACGTCGCCGGCTACACCTTCGCGGGCATGCCGGGCGTGGTGATCGGCCACAACCAGGACATCGCCTGGGGGCTGACCAACTCCGGCGTCGACGTCTCCGACCTGTACCTGGAGAAGATCACCGGCAACGGCTACCAGCTCGACGGCAAGGTGGTGCCGTTCGAGACGCGCGAGGAGACCATCAAGGTCGCCGGCGGCGCCTCCAAGAAGATCGTGGTGCGGGAGACCGACAACGGCCCCCTGCTGTCCGACCGCGACGACGAGCTGGTGAAGGTCGGCAAGAAGGCCACCGTCGACACCGCCGCCCCCGACCGCGGCGACGGCTACGGCGTCGCCCTGCGCTGGACCGCGCTGGAGCCCGGCCGGACCATGGACTCCGTCTTCGCCATGAACCGGGCGAAGGACTGGCAGGACTTCCGCGAGGCGGCCACGCTGTTCGAGGTGCCCTCGCAGAACCTGATCTACGCCGACACCGACAACCACATCGGCTACACCCTGCCCGGGAAGATCCCCACGCGCGCGGAGGGGCACGACGGCTCCGTCCCCGCGCCGGGCTGGGACTCGAAGTACCGCTGGACCGGCTACATCGACCAGGACGAGCTGCCCTACGAGTACGACCCGGAGCGCGGCTACATCGTCACCGCCAACCAGGCCGTCGTCGACCAGGACGAGTACCCCCACACGCTCACCACGGACTGGGGCTACGGCACCCGCAGCCAGCGGATCACCGACCTGATCCAGCAGAAGATCGACGACGGCGGCAAGATCTCCACCGACGACATGCGGCAGATGCAGCTGGACAACAGCAGCGAGATCGCCAAGCTGCTCGTGCCGAAGCTGCTGAAGATCGACACGGGGGACAAGGAGGTCCGCCAGGCGCAGAAGCTGCTGGAGGGCTGGGACTACACCCAGGACGCCGACTCGGCCGCCGCCGCCTACTTCAACGCGGTCTGGCGCAACGTCCTCAAGCTGGCCTTCGGCAACAAGCTGCCCAAGGAGCTGCGCGTCAAGGGTCAGTGCCTGTGGGTGGAGACGGTGAACACCACCGGGCCCGCCGACGAGACCACGAAGGTCCGCGAGTGCGGCCAGCGCGACGCCGCGCAGGCGCAGCCCGACGGCGGCGACCGCTGGTTCGAGGTGGTCCGCACCCTGATGGACGACCCGGACAACGACTGGTGGACGACGCCGAAGTCGGGCACCCGCCCCGGCGCCGACAACCGTGACGAGCTGTTCAAGCGCGCCATGATCGACGCCCGCTGGGAGCTGACCGCCAAGCTCGGCAAGGACATCGACACCTGGAGCTGGGGCCGGCTGCACGGCCTGTTCCTGAGGAACCAGACCCTGGGCACCGAGGGCCCCGGCTTCCTCCAGTACGCCCTCAACCGCGGCCCCTGGAAGCTCGGCGGCGGCGAGGCGGCCGTCAACGCCACCGGCTGGAACGCGGCCGGCGGCTACGAGGTGGTGTGGGTGCCGTCCATGCGGATGGTGGTCAACCTCGGCGACCTCGACAAGTCCCGCTGGATCAACCTCACCGGCGCCTCCGGACACGCCTACAGCGCCCACTACACCGACCAGACGAGCAAGTGGGTCAAGGGCGAACTGCTGACGTGGTCCTTCTCGGACAAGGCGGTCGACGGCAGCACGAGCGACACGCTGGTGCTCAAGCCCTGACCCCGGGCCCGGACCGGGAAACGGCACGGGAAACGGCCTCCACGCACGCGTGGAGGCCGTTTCCCGTTCTCGGCGCGCCGGCCGCGCCCGCGTCAGCGGAACCTGCGCACCCCCGACGGCGTCACCACCGCGTCCACCGGCCGGTCGTGCGGCTGGGCGGGGACCCGCGCGACGACCTCGGCGTCGTACAGCAGCACCACCAGCGCGGGCCGGGCGCCCGCCCGCTCCAGACGCGCCAGGACCCGGTCGTACGACCCGCCGCCGCGCCCCAGCCGCAGGCCGCGCCCGTCGACGGCCAGCCCCGGCAGCAGGACCACGTCGGCCCCGGTCACGGCGTCCGGGCCCAGGCGCTCGCCGGCCGGCTCCAGCAGCGCCATCCGCCCGCCGTGCCGCACGCGCGCGAGGGAGCCCTCCCCGCCGTACTCGCCCCAGTCCAGGTCGTTGTCGGGCAGCAGCACCGGCAGCAGGACGCGCACGCCCCGCGCGCGCAGCGCGTCCAGCAGCGCGAGCGTCCCGGGCTCGGTGCCCACGGAGACGTACGCCGCCACCGTGCGCGCGTGCGCCACCTCCGGCAGCTCCAGTGCCCGCCCGGCCAGCGCGACGGCCGCCGCCCGCACGTCGTCCCCGGTCAGCCCGTTCCTCGCCGCGAGCACCTCCCGCCGCAGGGACCGCTTGTCGGGCCCGGCCGCGCACCCCTCGTGGCTCATGCGGCTTCCCCTCCTTTCACAGTGTGCTCATATGAGCGGCAATTGCCCCGGAGCCGCCGATTACGTGCAGGGCACCGATTAAGGTGGCGCCATGACTCAGTCGCACCCCAGGATCAGCAAGGCTGTCATCCCCGCGGCCGGCCTCGGCACCCGGTTCCTGCCGGCCACGAAAGCCACTCCCAAGGAGATGCTGCCGGTCGTCGACAAGCCGGCGATCCAGTACGTGGTGGAGGAGGCCGTGTCCGCGGGCCTCGACGACGTCCTCATGGTGACGGGCCGCAACAAGCGTCCCCTGGAGGACCACTTCGACCGCAACTACGAGCTGGAGTCCGCCCTCGAGAAGAAGGGCGACACCGAGCGCCTGGCCAAGGTCCAGGAGTCCAGCGACCTCGCCACCATGCACTACGTCCGCCAGGGCGACCCCAGGGGCCTCGGCCACGCCGTGCTGTGCGCCGCCCCGCACGTGGGGGACGAGCCCTTCGCGGTCCTGCTCGGCGACGACCTGATCGACCCGCGCGACCCGCTGCTCCAGCGCATGATCGAGGTCCAGGAGCAGTACGGCGGCAGCGTCGTCGCCCTCATGGAGGTCGCCCCGGAGCAGATCCACCTCTACGGCTGCGCCGCCGTGGAGACCACCCAGGACGCCGACGTGGTCAAGGTCAGCGGACTGGTCGAAAAGCCCGACCCGGCCGACGCCCCCTCCCACTACGCCATCATCGGCCGCTACGTCCTCGACCCGCACGTCTTCGACGTCCTGCGCACCACCGAGCCCGGCCGCGGCGGCGAGATCCAGCTCACCGACGCCCTCCAGCAGCTCGCCGCGGACGAGAAGGTCGGCGGCCCGGTGCACGGCGTGGTCTTCAAGGGCCGCCGCTACGACACCGGCGACCGCGGCGACTACCTGCGTGCCATCGTCAGGCTCGCGTGCGAACGTGAGGACCTGGGCCCGGACTTCCGGACCTGGCTCCGCAATTACGTAGCCGAGGAGATGCAGGAACGTTGAGCAGCGCCGCGCCCCGCACCACCGGCCACGACCCCGCCGGACCGGACCGCCTCTGGTCGGTCGACGACCACCTGGAGGACATCCTCACCACCGTCCGCCCCCTGGAACCCATCGAGCTGAACCTGCTCGACGCCCAGGGCTGCGTCCTGGTCGAGGACGTCACGGTGCCCCTCTCCCTGCCGCCGTTCGACAACAGCTCCATGGACGGGTACGCGGTGCGGGTCGCGGACGTCGCGGGCGCGAGCGAGGAGTACCCGGCCGTCCTGGAGGTCGTCGGCGACGTGGCGGCCGGCCGGGCCGACCCGCCGCCCGTGGGACCCGGCCAGGCCGCCCGCATCATGACCGGCGCGCCGCTGCCGCCCGGTGCCCAGACGGTCGTCCCCGTGGAGTGGACCGACGGCGGCCTGGGCGGCGGCCCGGTGAGCGGCATGCGCGCCCGCGCCCTCGCGCCCGAGGGCGCCGAGGGCCACGTGCACGTGTACCGCCCGGCCGGGGTCGGCGCGCATGTGCGCGCCCGGGGCAGCGACGTCAAGGCCGGCGACCGCGCCCTGGCGGCCGGCACGGTCCTCGGCCCGCCGCAGATCGCCCTGCTCGCCGCGATCGGCCGCGGCACGGTCCGGGTCCGCCCGCGCCCGCGCGTGGTCGTCCTGTCCACCGGCAGCGAGCTCGTCCAGCCCGACGAGGAGCTGGGCGGCGGTCAGATCTACGACTCCAACAGCTTCGCCCTCACCGCCGCCGCCCGCGACGCCGGCGCGATCGCCTACCGCGTGGGCGCCGTCGCCGACGACGCCGAGACCCTCCGCGACACGATCGAGGACCAGCTGGTCCGCGCCGACCTGATGGTCACCACCGGCGGCGTGAGCGTCGGCGCGTACGACGTCGTCAAGGAGGCCCTCGCCCACGTCGGCGACGCGGACGAGCCGGGCGGCGGCGTGGAGTTCCGCAAGCTGGCCATGCAGCCCGGCAAGCCCCAGGGCTTCGGCTCGATCGGCCCCGACCACACCCCCCTGCTGGCCCTGCCCGGCAACCCGGTCTCCGCGTACGTCTCCTTCGAGCTGTTCGTCCGCCCCGCCATCCGCGCCCTCATGGGCCTGGACGACGTCCACCGGCCCACCACCCGCGCGACCTTGACCGCCGACAAGGCGCTGACCTCGCCGAAGGGCCGCCGGCAGTTCCTGCGCGGCAGGTACGCCGACGGCACCGTCACCCCGGTCGGCGGCGCCGGGTCCCACCTCGTCGCGGCCCTCGCCCTCGCCGACGCGCTGATCGTCGTCCCCGAGGACACCGAGTCGGTCGAGCCCGGCGCCGAGGTCGAGGTGGTCCTGCTCGGCTGACCCGCGGGGGGTGGCGGTACCGTGTCGCGCACAGCAGGCCCGCGCGCCGCACCGCGCCGGGCCCGGACCGGGAGCGCCACACGAGCATGAGCACGCAGGACCGACGTACGCAGGACCCAGGTACGCAGGAACGGCTGACGCACATCGACGAGACGGGCGCCGCCCGCATGGTCGACGTGTCGGACAAGGACGTGACCGCGCGCACCGCCCGCGCGAGCGGACGCGTCCTGGTGGCGCCCCGCGTCGTCGAGCTGCTGCGCGGCGAGGGCGTCCCCAAGGGCGACGCCCTGGCCACCGCGCGGATCGCGGGCATCATGGGCGCCAAGCGGACCCCCGATCTGATCCCGCTGTGCCACCCTCTGGCGCTGTCGGGTGTGAAACTGGACCTGTCGGTCGCGGACGACGCCGTGGAGATCCGGGCCACCGTCAGGACGACGGACCGCACGGGCGTCGAGATGGAGGCCCTCACCGCGGTCTCGGTCGCCGCGCTCACCGTGATCGACATGGTGAAGGCGGTCGACAAGGGAGCGGTCATCACGGACGTGAGGGTGGAGGAGAAGACGGGCGGCAAGTCGGGCGACTGGAGCCGGTCATGACGTATCGCGCGCTGGTGGTCACCGCCTCCAACCGGGCCGCCGCCGGGGTCTACGAGGACAGGGGCGGCCCGCTGGTCGCCGACGGTCTGCGGCGCCTGGGGTTCGCCGTCGACGGCCCGCGGGTCGTCCCCGACGGCGACCCGGTCGAGGCCGCCCTGCGGGAGGGCGTCGCCGCCGGGTACGACGTCGTCGTCACCACCGGCGGCACGGGCGTCTCGCCCACCGACCGCACCCCGGAGGCGACCCGCGCGGTCCTCGACCGCGAGGTGCCGGGCATCGCGGAGGCGATCCGGGCCCACGGCCGGGACAAGGTGCCGACGGCGGCCCTCTCCCGGGGCCTGGCCGGCGTGGCGCGGACGACACTGATCGTCAACCTGCCGGGCTCCACGGGCGGCGTGAGGGACGGACTGGCCGTGCTGGAGCCCCTGCTGATCCACGCCGTCGACCAGATCCGCGGCGGCGACCATCCCGGACCCGGCGGGGGTGCGAGCTGAACGGCGCGTTCTGGCCCGCGGTGCTGGCGGACGGCGATGTCCTCCTCCGGCCGATAAAGCTGCGCGACCAGCGGGCCTGGCGTGAGGTCAACCGGCGCAACAGGGACTGGCTGCGCCCCTGGGAGGCGACCATTCCGCCGCCCACGCCGAGCGGGCCGATCGCGCACCGGCCGACCTACCGCCAGATGGTCCGCCACCTGAGGTCCGAGGCGAACGCGGGCCGGATGCTGCCGTTCGTCATCGAGTACCAGGGCCGTCTGGTGGGCCAGCTGACGGTGGCCGGGATCACCTGGGGCTCGATGTGCTCGGGGCACGTCGGCTACTGGGTGGACGAGGCGGTGGCCGGCCGCGGGGTGATGCCGACGGCCGTCGCGCTGGCCGTGGACCACTGTTTCCGCACCGTCGGCCTGCACCGGCTCGAGGTCTGCATTCGCCCCGAGAACGGCCCGAGCCGCCGGGTCGTGGAGAAACTCGGATTCCGCGAGGAGGGCCTGCGCCCGCGCTATCTCCACATCGACGGCGCCTGGCGCGACCACCTCGTCTTCGCCCTGACCGCGGAAGAGGTGCCGGAGGGGCTCCTGAGCCGCTGGCACCGCACCCGCGCCCGGCGTGAGCAGGATGCCCATAACGCGCAGAACGGGCAGAACACTCCGGGGAATCCCACCCGCCCCGGAAACTGGAATTGAATAAATGTTCGAAATTGATCGGATGGCGGTCGCCGCGCGGTATTGAAATTCGTGGGCCTGGTGTCCGGGCGATCACATCGGTCGCAAAAAAAGTTCGAAATATCAGCCAGATCGTGCGACACACCGGCTCAATTGGCAGATGGCCCCAAGCAAACCCCTCTACCGTGTGAGGCGTGAGCAGCAGCGGCCTCATCTACGCAGTCATCGTCGGGGCCTGGGCCGCCTACTTGGTGCCGATGTGGCTCCGTAGGCAGGACGAGCTGAACGAAGCCCGTCCGACGGAACGCTTCAGCACCGCCATCCGGCTCCTGTCCGGGCGGGCGGGCATGGAGCGCCGGTACGCCAAGGACCTGCGGGCGCGCTCCGCCGAGGAGGCGGAGTGCGACGTCGACCCGGACGCCGTCACCGACTCGGTGGACGTCCGGGCCTTCGCCGTGTCCCGGACCCGCCGGCAGACCCAGGTGACCGTGCGGCCGCCCGCCCCGGAACGGTCCGGGCAGGCGTACGGGGAGACGGGCGTGCCGGTCCACGGCGACGAGCGCGAACCGGCCTCCGCGCCGGCCCGGGGGCAGGGGCAGACCGCCCGGCCCACGCCCGCCGCGCAGGCGGCGGCGGCACGCGCCCGGCGCTCGAAGGTGCTCGCGCGCCGCCGGCGCACCACCGTGGTGCTGTTCCTCGCCTTCACCCTCGGGTCGATCGTCGCCGCCGTCGGCGGATTGGCGTTCCTGTGGGCGCCCGGCGTGCCCGCCGTGCTGCTCAGCGCGTACATCGCCTACCTGCGCCGCCAGGAGCGCCGCCGCTTCGCCTTCCAGATGGACCGCCGCCGCGCCGAGGTCGCGGCGCAGCGCCTGCGGGAGCGCCGCCAGCCGCGCCGCCGCCCCGCCGCCGGCCCGGCGGCCGACCCCGACACCGAGGAACTCGACGAGGACCCCGGTACGGAGACCGACCCCGGCCTGGAGGCGCTCGCCGCCGACCGGCGGGCGCTGGTGGAGCAGACCGACCACGCCGAATGGGTCGACCAGCAGCGGGAGCGGCAGCGGCGGCCCGGCCAGGGCGAGAGCTGGGAGCCCGTCCCGGTACCGCTCCCGACGTACGTCACCGCCCCCGTCGCCCCGCGCGCCACGGCCGACGTGGACCTCGGCGCCCCGGACGCCTGGAGCTCGGCGCGGTCCGGCTCCATGGCCCCGGGGGCGGACGGGCCGGCCGGCGCCGCGCCGGCCGAGGGCCTCGTGCCGGCTCCCGAGCCGAGCCGCCCCGACGACCGGGCGGAGAACCCGGCCCGTACCGGGCCCCGCCGGGCCGCCTTCGCCCGCCGCGCCCGCGAACGCGGCCGTACGCCCCTCTTCGACCAGTACGAGGACGGCGACCGGCCCCGCGCCGCCAACGAGTAGGCCGACGGCCCCCGATGTGACCTGCGTCGCTCCCGGCCGCCGTGAGGAGCACGGGTTTTTGAGCAGGCCGATCGGGATGCTAAAGTTTCACTCGTTGCAAGGGCCTGTGGCGCAGTCCGGTAGCGCACCTCGTTCGCATCGAGGGGGCCAGGGGTTCAAATCCCCTCAGGTCCACCGCAGCGCCGATCCCGAGTCAGCTCGGGACGGTTGACGAAATCCCGCACGATCTTCGGATCGGGCGGGATTTCGTCGTTCCGGGGTGCGTTCGACGTTCTGCCCGAGTCCGAGGAAACAAGGCAGCCGTAAGGCCGGTCGGTGAGATCCCGGTGAGCCCGGCTCACGAGTCGGTGACGCCGTCGTGGAGTTCCGGCGCGGCGGCGTGGGGGTTCGCCGCGGTCGGCCGGTGAGCGGCTTGGGCCGGGCGGGCCGCGGCGAAGGCCGTGGCGAGCTGGTCGAACAGGAGCGCCGCGCAGGGGTGGGGGTCGCGGCGCGGTGTGATCGTGTAGATGCCGCGGGTCGGGGCGTCGACGAGGGCCACGGTGGTGACGTCGGCCCGCAGCGCGCACGTCAGCACCCCGGGTATCAGCGCGATGGCGTGGCCGGTCGCGACCAGGGCGAGCTTGCCGAGCAGGTCGGCGGCGGTGAGGTCGATGCGGGCGCCGACTCCGGCGCGGGCGGCGTGCCGGCGCAGGAGCGCCGCCGAGCCGTCGTTGTCCTCGACCCAGGTCTGGTCGGCCAGCGTCCGGATGTGCACGGGGCCCCGACCGGCCTGCGGATGGCCGACGGGCAGGACGACGACCATGTCGTCCAGGCCGAGGAACCGCTGTTCGACCTGTGGATGGGCGGGCAGCCCCGGCGGTGCGTCGGTGACGACGGCGATGTCGAGATCGCCGGCGAGCACCCGGTGGTGCAGTGGTGTGCTCAGGCCGGGGACCAGGCTCCACCGGAGGGGGCCGGACCGCTCCAGCAGGCCCCGGATGGCCTCGGGGACGATTCCCGCGGCCAAAGAGGGGGTGGCACCGACGGCCAGCGGCCGGCAGAGCGTCCCGTCGCGAACGTCCCGCGCGGAACGGACGGCGCGGTCGGCCTCGTTGAGCGTGGCCAGGGCGTGGCGCCGGAACGCCTCGCCGGCGGGCGTGGGGCGCACACCGCGCGCGTGGCGCTCCAGCAGGGGCACGCCGAGCTGCCGCTCCAGGCCGGCGATCTGCCGGGAGACGGCCGACTGCGTGTGATGGAGCTCGGCGGCCGCCGCCGACAGCGACCCGAGCCGGCACACGGTCACGAAGGCTCGCCACACCGTCAGATCCATGGCGTCAGTATGCCCAGGCGGTATGCGCGAGCCGCAGGGCGGGCCTTCCGGATCTGCGCTTGTCGCAGCCGTCGTGGTGCACCACGCTGGCGCGCATGACCACACCGCACACCATCGCCGTCCTCGGCCTGGGGCGCATGGGCGTCGCGATCGCGACCCGGCTCACCGCCCAGAACCGGCACGTCGTCGGCTGGACACGCTCCGGGCGCGCACCGGGCGCCGTCGAGACGACGGTTGATCCGAACGACGCCGTGGCGAAGGCCGATCTCGTCCTCCTGTCGCTGTTCGACGGCCCGGCCTGCCGGCAGGTCCTCGACGAGGTGCGTGACTCGCTGCGAGCGGACGCGATCGTGCTGAATACCAGCACCATCGCCCCCGCCGAAGCGGCACGGCTGGCCCGGTGGCTCGGCCCCTCCTACGTCCACGCGCCCGTGCTCGGTTCCGTGCCGGCCGTCGCCGCCGGTGCTTTGCGGATTCTCGCCGCCGGCGGCCGGGACGCGCTCGACCGGGCCCGGCCGGTCCTGGAAGCGCTGGGCACCGTGCAGCACGTCGACGACGCCTCCACCGCCGCCGCGCTCAAGCTGATCGCCAACAGCAGCCTCGCCGGTGCCGTCCTCGCGCTGCGCGACTCCCTGCGGCAGGCCGACGCCCTCGGCCTGCCCCGTGCCCAGGTGCTGGACGTCCTCGAACTCGGCCGGCTCGGCGGTCTCGTGGCACACAAGCGCCCCTTCCTCGACGGCCGGGCGGACGCCACCGCGGCCGAGTTCACGATCGGAGCGCTGGCCAAAGACATGGCACTGCTGGCCGCCGCGTCGAACACCCCCTTGCGCAGCGCGGCCGGCCTGGCCGACGCCCCTGCCGCCGCCGAGGCCGACATCGCCGTCGCCGCCACGGTCCCCGCCGTGGAGGACTCCGTGCTCGAACCGCTCCGCGCCTACATCCGCGGACACGCCACCGGCGACCCCGCCCACTTCCGCGACGCGTTCCTGCCCACCGCCCACATCGAGGGCATCCGGGACGGAGTGTTCGTCTCGTGGCCCCTGGACGAGTACTGCGCCCTCTTCCCGGGCCGGCCGGCCCCGGACGAGCCGGCCCGGTCCCGTCGCATCGACGCCGTCGACGTCCACGGCACCGTCGCGACCGCCACCATGACGCTCTCGCACGGCGCGGACACGTTCACCGACATCTTCCTTCTGGTCCGCGTCGACGACGGCTGGCGCATCGCCAACAAGGCTTACCACCGCCGCTCCTGAGAGCGGCGGAAAACGCTTCCCCACCCGCTTCGGCGTCGCGCCGGGACCGTGCCGCCTCCCCGGCCGGGATCGCCACCGCCTACGGGGGCCAACCCGGCCGGCCCGCGTCTGCCGGGGCGTCTGCGGCCGCTCCTGGCGGGGGTCTTGGCGGCGCTGCCGGCGGTAACGATCGCCGTGTCGGGCACCCATGCGCGGTCCGCGCACTTCACCCCCTTCCTGCCGTACGGCCGGACCTCCGTCGGGATCGCGGCGGGCGTCCTGTTCCTCGCCTTCGCGGGCCGGGAGGCGATCAGTCACCTCTCGGCGGAGTTCGCCGGCCCGGACGCGACCCGCCCCGGGCCACTCTGCCGGCCCGGGGGACCGTCACCGTTCTCTGTCCGGGGCTCGCCCTCGTCACCGTCGGGGCGCTCGGCGCGCGGGCCGGGACCACGGCCACCCCGCTCACCCTGCTGCTGGAACAGGCTTCTGGAGCAGTGGCCCTTCCCGTGGCGGCGACCGCCGCGCTCCTGCTCACCTTCGGCGCGGCCGGCGCCTACCTCACGGGTCCCGCCCGGCCGGGCGGGACCCTGGCCCGCCAGGGGGCCATGCCCCGCCGGACCACCGCCAAGGCCGTGGGGGCGGCCGGTGTGCCCCGTGGGGGCGGGCCACGCGGACTTCGTGTCCTCGTCGCGGCCAGGCCCTGAGCGGATGTGCGATCCGGCGGGCCGTCAGCGGCGCAGGGCCAGGCCCGCCGGTACCACCGCCGACACCACCGCGACCACCGCGCACGCCCCGGCCGCCGCACCGAGGGCGGACCACGGCAGTACCGCCCCGGCCGGGGCCGACAGCAGACGCAGGGCGGCGTCCATGCCGAGCAGGTTCAGGGCCGCCACCAGGACTCCCAGCACACCGCCGACGGCGGTGACGGTCAGGGCCTCGGCGGCGACCAGGCGCAGCACCTGGGCGCGGGTGGCGCCCGCCAGGCGCAGGGACGCGAGCTCCCGCCGCCGGTCGGAGGTCGCCACGACCAGGGTGCCCGCCAGCGCGATGCCCGCGTAGAGCAGGGCGATCCCGAGGACCAGCAGGAAGCCCGCCCGGGTCCGGCCGTCCGTGTGCGGGGACGTCTCCCGCAGCCAGGCGTCGGCGGTGAGCACCCGCTCGCCCGAGGAGCGCGCCGCCTTTCGCAGCGCCGCCGTCACCGCGGCCCGGTCCGCGCCGTCCGCCACCCGCACCTCGGCCCGGTCGGGCACGGCGCCCGGCGCGTTGGCCGCGGTGACGTACACGCCGTTGTCGCCCGTGCCGGCCGGCATCACCGCGGCGATGCGCAGCGTCCGGCGCGTCCCGTCGCCGAGCCAGACGTCCACGCGCTGCCCGACGGCGTGCCGCTCCCACTCCTCGTTGACGATGATCGAGCCGTCGTCGAGGCCGGTGACCCGGCCGTCCGCCAGCGGCAGCCGGGCCGTCGCCGCGAGCGCCGCCGGGTCGGCCGCGCGGGCCTCGGAGCGGACAAGGGCGACGCCCTCCTCCAGGACGTACACGGCACTCGGCGCGGTCACGGACACCTCGGCGCCGGGCACCGCCCGCAGCCGGCGCACCGCCGCCGGGTCCAGGCCGCCCGGTGCCGTCACCACGAGGTCGGCGGCGGTGCGCTGCCGCTGCTCCGCGGCCTGCGCCCGGTTCAGCGTCGCCGTCGCGCCGAGCAGCGACCCCGTCAGCGCCACCGTCACCAGCACGGGCGCCGCGACGGAGGCGGTGCGGCGGACGGCCGCGGCGGCGTTCTCCCGTACCAGCATCCCGCCCGCGCCGGGCAGCCGGGACGGCAGCCAGGCGATCAGCCGGACGAGCGGGCGCACCAGGAGCGGGGACAGCAGCGCCACCGCCGTGATCAGCAGCATCGGGCGGCTGACGTAGGTCTTGCGGTGCAGCAGCTCGGCCGGGTCGGTCAGCAGGGCCGCCGCCAGGGTCGCCACGGCCGTCAGCAGCAGGGCCGTACCGCACAGCAGGCGGCCCCGGGTCAGGGCCCCGGTGTCGGCGGACGCCTCGCGCAGCGCCTGGGCGGGGCCGGTGCGCCCGGCCCGCCAGGACGCGGCCACCACCCCGCCGAGCGCCACCGGCAGGCCCGTCCAGAAGGCGAGGTGGTACGGCCAGGTGTGGTCGCCGATGGCGAACCAGCCGGGTGCCAGACCCTCCCGCACCACCCACGCGGCCAGGTGCGGGGCGGCGTACGCGCCCAGCACGCAGCCCGCGGCCGAGGCGAGCACGCCGATCAGCAGCGCCTCCGCGCCCACCAGCCGGCGGATCTGGCCCGGGGTGGCGCCCGCCAGGCGCAGCAGCCCGAACTCTCGGCGCCGCTGGGCGACGGAGAAGGCGAACGTCGACGCCACCACGAACACCGACACGAAGGCGGCCACACCGCCCGCCGTCCCGAACAGCGCGTTCAGCGCCGTGACCGCCTCCCGGTCGCGGTCCGGGTCGGCGTCCGCCAGGCGGCGGGCGTTCCCGGTGAGCACCCGGGCGGTGTCGCCCACCGCCCGCCGCACCCGGCCGGGGTCCGCCTCCACGACCAGCTGGGTGCTCACCGGCGCCAGCCGCGCGGCGCGCGCGTCGGTGTGGAAGACGGCCCGCTCGAAACCGCGGTCGGTGGTCGTTCCCACCACGCGCACGGTGCCGTGACCGGTGCGCAGCCGGTCGCCGACGGTCGCCCAGGCACCGGTGACCACCACCTCGTCGGCCGCCCGCGGCGCGCGGCCCGCGGTCAGGGCGTACGGGGCGAAGGCGGCCGTCGACCACGGGTGGCCCACCAGCGGGCCGGGCGCCCCCTCGGCCCGGACCGGGAAGGAGCGGTCCTCGGTGACCGGGCCCAGGGCGCGCAGCGCGGCCACGGTCCGATCCGGCACCGGGCGGGGGCGCGGCAGCGGCTTGCCGCGGACCCCGATCGGGGTGGACACGCTCAGAGTGTCCTGACCCCGCACCACCACCGGTGCCGCGGCGAACCGCTCCGGGGCGCGCTGCGGAGCGTCGGCCGCCGAGGCCAGGGCCAGGCCCATCACGGTGAGCAGGGCCACGCCGAGTGCGAGGGCGACGAAGCTGCCGGTGAAGGTGGTCCAGCGGGTGCGCAGGGTGCGCAGGGCGATGCTCAGCACGGCAGGACCTCCGAGGCGGTCCGCGGGGCCTCCAGGGTGGTCATGCGTGCCGCGATCTCCCCGGCCGGGGCGCCGGCCAGCTCGCCGTGCACCCGCCCGTCGACGAGGAAGACGACGCGGTCGGCCCAGGAGGCGGCGACCGGGTCGTGGGTCACCATCACGATCGTGCGGCCCTCGGTGTCGGCCATGCCGCGCAGCAGCGCCAGCACCTCCCGGCCGGTCACCGAGTCCAGCGCGCCGGTCGGCTCGTCGCCGAACAGCACCTCCGGCCGGGTGATCAGGGCGCGGGCCAGCGCCACCCGCTGCTGCTGGCCGCCGGACAGCCGGTCGGGCCGGTGCCCGGCCCGCTCGGCGAGCCCGACCTGCCGCAGCACCTCCCGCACCTCGGCCCCGCGCGGGCGCCGGCCGGCCAGCCGCAGCGGCAGGGCGACGTTCTGCGCGGCGGTCAGGGACGGCACCAGGTTGTACGCCTGGAACACGAACCCGATCCGCTCGCGGCGCAGCAGGGTCAGCCGCCGCTCGCTCAGTCCGGTCAGCTCCGTCTCCCCGAGCCGCACCGAGCCCGCCGTGGGCCGGTCCAGCCCCGCCGCGCACTGCAGCAGGGTGGACTTGCCCGAGCCGGAGGGCCCCATGACGGCGGTGAAGGAGCCGCGCGGGAAGGCGAGCGAGACGCCGTCGAGCGCGGTCACCCGGCCCTCCCTCGAGCCGTACTGCCTGCGCACCGCGCGCAGTTCGATCGCGTTGGGTCCCATCCGTCCCCGTGTCCCCACTCGTTGCCGTGTTCATTGCCGTGTTAGTCGCCGTACCGGCGTCGTCGTGCCGGTGTCTGCCGTGGGGTCCACGAAACCGCGGGACGGCACGGTGGGTCAGTGCGGCAGGGGCGAGACCTGGGGTAGGGCCAGGCATACCTCCCGGCCTCCCGCCACGCCCATGGCGCGGGTGCGCGGCCCGCCCCTACGGTGATCCGCATGACGGTGTGGCGGGCGCTCGGCGGGCGCGGATACCTGGGGTCGGCCTGGCCCTGGCGGGCGGCGGCGTTCCTGGCGAGCGGGGCGCTGCTCGGAGCGGCCGTCCTGGTGGTGACCGTCAGCGGGGTCGTGGTCGGCGGGGCCCTCGCCGTCGTCCTGCTGGGGCTGCCGCTGCTGGTGCTCACCGCGCTGACCGGGATACCCGTGGCCGCCGTGGAGCGGTGGCGGCTGCGGCTGGCCGGGCTGGGCCCGGTGCCGGACGGACAGCACCGGGTGCCCGGCCGGCCCGGACTGGTGTCCTGGCTCACGACGCGGCTGCGCGAGGCGGCGACCTGGCGGGAGCTGGCGTACGCGGTGCTGCTGGGCCTGGTGCTGTGGCCGCTGGACGCGCTGGCCGTCCTGGCCGCCGCGGGCCTGCCGCTGTCCATGGTGGCCGCGCCGGTGCTGGTCGCCGCCGGCGGCGAGGCGAAGGTGGTCAAGCTGTTCCTGGTGGACACCTGGACGGGGGCCTGCGCGGTCGCCGCGCTCGGCCTGGTGCTGCTGGCGGCCGGAGCCTACGCCCTGGGCGTGGTGGCCGGGGCGCGGGCCGAGCTGGCGCGGGCGCTGCTCGCCGCGAAGGACGGCGACAGCGACCGGGTCACCGAACTGGTGCGCTCCCGCGCCCGGTTGGTCGACGCCTTCGAGGCGGAACGGCGGCGCATCGAACGCGACCTGCACGACGGAGCCCAGCAGCGGTTGGTCGCCCTCAGCATGACCCTCGGCCTGGTCCGCCTGGATACCCCGCCCGGACCGCTCGCCGACCGGCTGGCCCAGGCCCACGAGGAGGCGGGCCGGGCCCTGGCCGAACTGAGGGAACTCATCCACGGCATCCACCCCAAGGTCCTCACCGACTACGGCCTCGAAGCCGCCGTCGCCGACGCCGCCGACCGCAGCCCGGTCCCCGTCGACCTCGACCTGGACCTGCCCGGACGGCTGCCCGGGCCCGTGGAGACGGCCGCGTACTTCGTGGTGTGCGAGGCCCTCGCCAACATCGCCAGGCACAGCGGGGCGAACCGGGCCGGGGTGCGCGGCGGGTATGCCGACGGGCGGCTGGTCCTGGTGGTCCGCGACGACGGCCGCGGCGGGGCGGACGCGGGCGGCGGCAGCGGCCTGACCGGACTCGCCGACCGGGTGTCGGTCCTCGATGGCAGACTCTCCCTGTCCAGCCCGCCGGGCGGACCGACCCTGCTGCGTGTGGAGATCCCTTGCCGGCCGACCGACCAGAACGCTCCCTGCGCGTAGTCCTGGCCGAGGACAGCGTCCTGCTGCGCGAAGGGCTCGTCGGCCTGCTCACCCGCTTCGGACACGAGGTCGTCGCCGCGGTCGGCGACGCGGACGCCCTGATCGACGAGACCACCGAGCACACGCCCGACATCGTCGTGACGGACGTGCGGATGCCGCCCGGCTTCCAGGACGAGGGCCTGCGCGCGGCGGTCCGGCTGCGGCAGGAGCGGCCCGGGCTGCCGGTGCTGGTGCTCAGCCAGTACGTGCAGCGGGCCTACGCCGGCGAACTGCTCGACTCCGGGGACGGTACCGGCGTCGGCTACCTCCTCAAGGATCGGGTGGGCCAGGTCGAGCAGTTCACGGACGCGCTGCACGAGGTGGCGTCCGGCGGCACGGTCGTCGACCCGGAGGTCGTACGGCAGTTGCTGCGCCGGCGCCGGGATCCGCTCGCGCGGCTGAGCCCGCGCGAGCGGGAGGTGCTGGCGCTGGTCGCCGAGGGCCGGTCCAACGGGGCGATCGCCCGGGAGCTGGTGGTCTCCGAGGCCGCCGTCGGCAAGCACATCGGCTCCATCCTCGCCAAGCTGGACCTGCCGCCGGCCGACGACACCCACCGGAGGGTGCTGGCGGTGCTGGCCTTCCTGCGGGCGTGAGCCGGTGCCGGGCGCCGCGGCGGACGTCGCCCGCCGGGACGCTAGAGCTTCTTGGCGTAGCAGAGGCTGCTCTCGTGGAAGCGGTAGTAGCCGAACTTCTCGCACGGCTCGTAGCCGCTGGACAGGTACAGCGCCACCGCCTCCGGCTGCTTGGTGCCGGTCTCCAGCACCATGCGCGTCCGGCCCGCCGCCCGTGCGTCCTCCTCCAGCGCGGTCAGGATGCGCCGGGCCAGCCCCCGGCCGCGCATCTGCTCGATCACGAACATCCGCTTCAGCTCGGCGTCGCCGTCCCGGTAGTTCTCCTCGTTCGCGTCCTGGGCCCGCCAGCCGCCCGAGGCGACCGGGACGCCGGCCTCGTCGTACGCGAGCAGGTACAGGCCGTTCGGCGGGGCGAAGTGCGACGGCTCCAGGTGGGTCGCGTCGCCGCCGTCGCCGTAGCGCAGGGCGTACTCGGCCTGCACCTCGTCGTTGAGCTTGACGGCGTCGGGGTGGTCGAAGGGGACCGGGCGGATGTCCATGCTGCCTACCGTGTGTTCGGTGTGGGACCGGCTGATGTCGAGGCGGTCCGGAACAGGACCTCGTCCAGTGTGCCGGTAAGGCGCCCTGGTGTTCACCGTGAGCTCGAACACCGTGGGTAAAACGCTTGCCGCGTGACCTGCGAAAACGTTGAAAGGGCCCGCCCCGGGGTGCTGGGGCGGGCCCTCGTCGCACGCGGCCGCGACCGGCGGCGCGGTCGTGTGCGGGTCTACTCGCGGTTACGGTGCTGCGGGCACTGGCACGGCGGCCAGGCGAGGGTGCTCACCGGTTCGAGCGGGTCGCCGGCCGTGATCCGTACCGTGTCGCGCCGCTCGATCACGCGGCCGTCACGGAAGCGGGTGACACGCATCGTCATGAGGTGCCCGCGGACGCCGGTGGGCTCGTCCCGCTCGGCGCGGTCGGCGGCGGTCATTCCTGGTCCGCCTTCCGCTGCCGGCGGTATTCAGCCCACAGGGCGGCCCCCTCCGGGCAATACTCGTGCCGGTTGCACGGTGCGTACGGCTTCGTGTCCGCGGTCCCCGCCAGGTGGGCGAAGACGGCGTACCGGGCGGCGGCCGTGGGCAGGGGCTCGAGGTTGTTCGCGATCCGGCACGGGCGGCACGCGTACAGGGTGCCGCCCGCCCCGGGCCCGCGCTCGATGACCTCGACGGGGCGGGCCTCGGCCATGCCGCCGTGCCATGAGCACCACTGCACGGGCACGGTTCCGTCGCCCGCCGGCTCGCCGCTCCCGGCGGTCGGTGCGGCGCTCACCGCGCGACTCCGTGAACGTCACGGCGGTGGCGGCCGAGCAGGATGCGGCAGTCGAGGGCGCGCGAGTGGTCGTGCTCCTCCTGCGCGGCCCGCTTCTCGTTCCGGAGGCGTGCGCACTCGGCGCACCCGGGTACGGCCGGGGCCGGTTCGCTTGCTCTACGCTTCATCTGTCGTCGCTCCTGTGTAGCGATGGCCACGCCCCCGGACCGGTCGCGCGGTTGCGGGGGTCTTCTCGTTCCGACGGTACGTGAACTTGTCAGGTGTTATCAGGTGACGTCACTAGACGGGAAGCATTGTCGTATGGCTCCTACGGTCGATATATGACCTTGGATCTCGACGGGCCGGAGCCTCTGTACGAGCAAATTGCACAGATTCTCGCCGCCCGGATCGCCGACGGCACATACCTGCCGCGTCGGCGCATCCCGTCCGAGGCGCAGATCGTGGAAGAGTTCGGCGTGTCACGGCCCACCGCGCGGGCGGCCGTGCAACTGCTCGTTGAGCGCGGCTTGGTCCACACCGTGCGCGGCAAAGGCAGCTTTGTGGTCGACGCGCCACCCCAGGCGTGACGAAACGCCCCCGCCCAGCCCGTAAGGGCCGGACGAGGGCGTAACGGCATTCACCGGCAGATCATCCGGTGCGTGGCCGTCGACCGGACCGACGGGGGTCCGCGCGTTCGGGTGCATCCTGTGTGGGAGCCTGACCCGTGGGGGTCGGCACCCGTACCGGGCGGCGTTCCACAGCGGACGCGCCCGCCTGATCAGGAGAGTGTTTTGCTAACGGTGACCTCCGTCAACGTGAACGGCCTGCGCGCCGCCGCGAAGAAGGGCTTCGTGGAGTGGCTCGCCGCCACCTCCGCCGATGTGCTCTGCCTCCAGGAGGTGCGCGCCGAACCGCACCAGCTCCCCGAACAGGTGCGTGAGCCCGAGGGTTGGCACGTGACGCACGCCCCGGCCGCCGCCAAGGGCCGCGCCGGCGTCTCCCTCTACACCCGCCGCGAGCCCGACCGCGTGCGGATCGGCTTCGGCTCGTCCGAGTTCGACGCGAGCGGCCGGTACGTCGAGGCCGACCTGCCCGGTGTGACGGTCGCCTCCCTCTACCTCCCCTCCGGCGAGGTCGGCACCGAGCGCCAGGACGAGAAGATCCGCTTCATGGGCGAGTTCCTCGGCTACCTCAAGGAGCTGCGCGAGCGCGCCGCCGCCGACGGCCGCGAGGTCCTCGTCTGCGGCGACTGGAACATCGCCCACCAGCAGGCCGACCTGAAGAACTGGCGCGCCAACGCCAAGAACTCCGGGTTCCTGCCCGAGGAGCGGGAGTGGCTGGGACGCGTGCTCGACCCGGCGGACGGCGGGTACGTGGACGTGGTGCGGGCGCTCCATCCGGGGGTGGAGGGGCCGTACACGTGGTGGTCGTACCGGGGGCGGGCCTTCGACAACGATTCGGGCTGGAGGATCGACCTGCACGCCGCGACCGCGGGGCTCGCCGCCGCGGCCGTCAGGGCGTCCGTCGAGCGCGCCGCCACGCACGCCGAGCGCTGGTCGGACCACGCGCCGGTGACCGTCGTCTACGACCTGTAGGGGAGCCGCCCCGCGCCCCAGCCGCTTCGTACGGGGGTATGACGCGCACCACCCGGAGGCTCTCCCTCGTGCCCGCATGTGTTCCGCCCTGCGTGCGGGCCCGGCCGCTCGTGCGCTCCCGGCGCTCGGCAGCCCGGACGGACACGACGACCGCGCACGTCGACCACCCATCCGGGTGGTCTACTTCAGGTAGTAATCGCACTCCTGTTCCCTCTTCGAACCTGTATTGCAGGTTTCTTTCAGTCAATCCCATGAATGCGCCATATGGCGTGGACCGGTTCCCCGCGTGTGCCGTCTACTGGTGGAGCCGATCGGCCGGTGGGGTGTTCCGGTCAACGGCATGTCACGGGGAGCACGGGGAGGCATGCGCATGGCGGACGAAGCCACACATCGCTGGATCATGGCGCTGGACGTCGAGAACTTCAGCAAGCGCCGGGACCCCGTGCAGCGCAGGGTGCGGGCCGCGATGTACCGGGTGCTCAGCGCCGCGATGGAACGGGCCGGCCTCGCCGCGGCGGACAGGGTGTCGGAGGACCGCGGCGACGGAGCGCTGCTGCTGGTCGAGCCGACCGTCTCACCCCTGTTGATCGCCGGACCCTTCGTGCGCGAACTGAACCTGGAGCTGGGTGAGTACGCGCAGGAGTCGAACCCGGAACACGCGGTGCGCCTGCGCCTGGCACTGCACCAAGGGCTTGTGGCGAGGGACGAGCACGGCTGGTCGGGGGACGCCGTCAACACCACGTTCCGGCTGGTGGACGCCCAACCGCTGCGGGAGACCCTGGCCGCCGCGCCCTCGGCACGGATGGTGTTCGCCGTCTCGGACGAGGTGCACCGCGCCGTGATCAGACACGGTCACCGCGGCATCGATCCGGCGGCCTACCTGCCCTGCGACTTCACCACCAAGCACGGCGAGACGATCAACAGTTGGATCACCGTCCCCGGATATCCGGCCCCACCGGGCCTGCCGACACCGGCGACCGCCACTGCTCCCCCTCCCGCGAGGGACACGTCCCCGGCCGGGCACCCCGCTGTCACCCAGCGTGCCCGCACCGTTCAGGGTGACCAGATCGCCGGGGACAAGAACGTGACCGTCCACACCAACGGGAGCGTGCGGTTGTGACGGCCGGCGCGACCGCGGGAGCCCCGGCCGCCGGAGCATCAGGGGGGAGCCGACCGGCGGCCGGGCCGGGGGAATCCGCGGCGGGCGAGGCGGGCGGCGCGTCCCCGCCGCCCGCCGCGGGTCCGGCCCAGAGCCCGGAGCAGGCGGCGAAGGACGCTTTCGGCGGCGCGTCCCCGGCCCCGTCCACGCCGGGCGGGGAGGACGGCGCGGCCCAGTCACCGCCGCAGTCCGGCCCCGGTGCGGAGTCGTACGAGGCGACCGGTGGGCTCGGCCAGGGCTCGCAGCGGCGCGGGCACCTGCAGAACGCCGTCGCCAACGTCGAGGGCGACATGGTCGGCGGCGACAAGTACGTCGTGCTGCTGGGAGGCGCGCGGCACAAGGTGCGCATGTTGTCCCCGCTCATCGCCGAACGTGTCCGGTTCGCGTATTGCGATCCGGCCGAACTGCCCGGCGCCCGCGACGCCCTGGGACGGCAGCGGCTGCTGATCCTGCGCGGGGCCGCCGGATACGGCAAGTCCGCGATGGCCGTACGGCTGCTGCTCGGCGCCTGCCGGGGCACCCTGTACCACCTGGACAGTGGCGTCGACTTCGCCTCCCTGGCCGACCGACTGGAGAACGACGGCGGGGTGATCGAACAGGGCGCCGGTTTCCTGCTGGAGCAGCCCGAGGATATCGCCGGCCTCAGCCGGGAGACCTACGACAAGGTCCAGGGGGCGCTGTCGCAGGCCGACGCGTGGATGGTCGTCACCGTGACGACCGGTGATCCCGTCGACGGCGAGCTCCTCGCCTCGGTGCAGGACCTGACGGACGCCCCGCAGCCGCAGGAGATCGTCCGCGCGCACCTGCGGTGGCGCCTCGGGGAGCGCGTCGCGGACCGGCTGCTGGACCGCGACGAGGTGCGCGAGGTGCTCACCGAGCTGCTGGGCGACCTCCCAGCATGCCGGAAGGCCGGTGAGCTGGCCGCGATGATGGGCGAGCAGTACGACCTGTACGGCGGCCTCGACCTGGACCGGCTGCGCGAGCACCGGGCCCGGTTGGAGGCGGAGGACTTCGAGATCTGGGCGGAGAGCCTGCCCGACACCGCCACCCGCAGCTTCGCCCTCGCCCTCGCCGTGCTCAACGGGTTGCCGCAGGAAGACGTCGCCGAGGCGGCCCGCTCGCTGCGCGACCGGCTCGAGGACGACTCGCCGTACCTGAGGGCGCCGGGACCCGACGGGCGCGTGACGCGTTCCCGGGACCTTTTCGAGACGCCGCGGCGACGGCAGCTTCTGCGGCTGCGCGCTCGGGAGACCGGCCGGCCCGGAGGCGAACCGGGCAAGGTGCTGGAGTACAAGGACCCCGGTTACGCGCGCCGGTTCATCGTGCACGCGTGGACCCAGTACGAGATCCAGACCGAACTCCTGGACTGGCTCTCGGAACTGGTCGTCCACTCCTCGGAGCAGGTACGCGTCTACGCGGCGGCCTCCGGCTTGGGGGTGCTCGCCGCGGAGTCCTACCGGCATATCGAGCGCCGCGTCCTGCGGCCCTGGGCGCGCAGCGACAACCCGTCGCGCCGCACCGCCGTCGCCTACGCCCTGTCGGTGGCGTGCCATGACCCCTGGGTACGGGAGGAGGCGGCCGCGCTGGTCGACGACTGGTACGTGGACCAGCGGCCCGCGGCCCGGGCGACCGCGGCCCGGGTGCACGGCCTGGGCGCGGTCTCGGACCGCCCCGTCGAGGAGCTGGGCAGACTGCTCGCGGTCGACAGCGTGACGGTGGCGGTGGCCGTCGGTCTCGCGCTGGCCGACCTGGTGGCCGACGACGCGGACGTAGCCGGATCCGTACTGTCCCTGCTGCGGGCCGGGGCGGAGGACCACCGCTCGGGCCGTGCGGCGACGCTCGCGTTCCTGATCGTCGCCGCGCAGGTGGTTGTGGAGACCGCAGAGGTGGACCCGGATGCCGCAGTGCCCCAGTGGCCGACCCTGCTGTACCTGGCCCACTGCCGGCACGAACTGCGTGATCCCTTCGTCCGGCTGTGGCGCGGCGCGCTGAACGAGTCCTCCTTCCACGACGAGGCGGAACAGGTCATCGGAGCGTGGGCCAGGCTCGCCGAGCGCGACTCGCAGCTGCGCGAGATGTTCCGCCTGCTGGTCGGCGCCATCGCGCACCAGGACGTGCGCTCGGGCCGGATCCTGCGCGCCTGCGCCGACGACTGGGTGCACCCGGACCGCATGGTGCGACTGCCGCTGACCGCCGCCATGGTGCGGGCCCAGTTGGACCTGGAAGGGGTGTGACGATGTCCGTCTCGCTGATCCTCAACGACCATGCGATCGCCCGCAGCCGGGTGGGCGAGCTGCCCGACCTGCCGCCCGCCGTGGCGATCGTCTATCCGGTGGAGGGCGGGCCCTTCGAAGTGGAGCGGGTCCGTACGTTCGGACAGCGCTGGCTGGGCAAGAACCGCCTCTGCTACGTCGTCGACCTCAGCGATCACCGGCGTCAGGCGGCCGTCACCAAAACCCCGCTGACCTGCAAGGACGGTGGGCATCGGTTCCAGGCGACGATCGACGTCGGCTTCCGGGTGCACGATCCGGCACTGGTGGTCAGGCGGAACGTGCGCGACGCGCTGGCGGTCGTCTACGGCTATCTGACCGACCGGATCCGGCTGTGTGCGGCCCGGTTCACCATCACCGAGGCTATGGCCGCCCAGCTGGCGATCAACCAGGAGCTGGACCGCGAGATCCGGCTGCCGGAGGGCATCACCCTCTACCACTGCAAGATCCAGATGGAACCCGACGAAGCGGCGACCCGGTACATCCGGGAATTGGAGGAGGCACGTCGGCGTGCTCGGCTCGGCGTGCACACCCACGAGGTCCGGCTCGGCGAAGCCCGCTCCGACGAGGAGATCGAGGACCTGCGGGCCGCGGCCCGCAGACGCCGCGAGGAGCAGGAGCGCGCCGCGCTGTCCGGCCGCCCGCTGGACTTCGAGCGCCTCGTCCACGAGCACCTGGTCCGTCACCCGGAGGACACCGCCCAAGCCCTCGAGCTGCTGGCCAGGGTCCGCGAGACCGAGGCGACCCAGCACGAGATCCGGGACCAGCGTCACGACGAGATGGTCAAGTACCTGATCGAACGGGGCGTGGTGCGCGAGGTCGACCTGCCCGGACTGCGCCAGGGCGTGCTGGGCCCGAGCGTGGTCGGCACCGGAGTGGCCGGGGTGCTGGAGCGGCCCGACGCCGGCACCACCCCGTCGTTCACCACCGGTATCCCGCCGCAGGGACCGGCCCACGCGATCTCCGCGCCCGTCGCCGTGGAGGCCGGCGGGCCCGTTCAGTGGGGCGGCAGCACCCCGGCGCCGGCGTCCGCGCCGCCGAGCGGGCTGGTGCCGGTCTATCTCGTCCTGGACACTTCCGCGGCGGCGGCCGGCTGCCTCACCGACCTGGGCAACATGCTCCGCTCCGTACAGACGCTGCTGGCCAGCAGCCCCGACGTGGCCGCGGCGATCCGCCTGTCGGTGGTCACCTACGCCGACGGCGCCGACGTGGTGCTGCCGCTCACCGAGGTGTCGTGGCGCACTGGCGTCCCCGGGCTGAACGCCGGGCCCGGCTGCCGCTACAGGCCGGTGCTGCGGCGGCTGAAGGACCTGGTACCGCTGGAAACCGAACGGCTGAAGGAGCAGGTGGAGCGCGTGCTGCGGCCCGTGGTGTTCTTCCTCGCTGTCGGGCAGGTCGAGGACGACACCGAATGGCCGACCGCACACGCCGATCTGATGGCGCACAAGTATTTTCCACACCTCGTGGCCTGCGGCATCGGGCAGGGCCGGGCCCGCACGGTGCGGCGGCTGGCCTCGCGGCCCGAGCTCGGCGTCGTCGCCGTCGAGGGAGCAGACCTGGCCCAGTCCGCGGTGCAGTTCTCGGTGCTGGTGCAGCAGACGCTGCTGCACCTGGGCCGGAGCGCGCTCGCCGGGCGGATGGAGTTGCGCCTGGACTGCCCGAAGGGGCTCAGGTCCGTGGTCGGCGAGCAGTGAAGCGGAATAACGGAGGGGAGACGAGGAATGGCTGAGGCACTAGGGCAGTTGCTGCCCGTGTACGTCCTCGCGGACGAGTCAGGGTCGATGTCGGGCTACGTCGGCGATCTCAACGAGGGGATGAAGTCGCTGCACGTGGCGCTGCTGGGGGAGCCGATGGCGGCGGCCAAGGTGCGCTTCTCGGTGCTCGGTTTCGCCAACAGCGTGACGGAGCGGCTGATCCTGGCCGATCTGAGAAGCGAGGCCGAGCTGCCGCGGCTGTCGGCCGGTGGAGGCACTAACTACGACGCGGCGTTCGGGGCGCTTCTGGAGCGTGTCCCGCAGGACGTGCGGACGCTGAAGGCGCAGGGGTACCGGGTGCACCGGCCCGCCGTGTTCTTCCTCAGCGACGGGCAGCCGACCTGCGGCGAGGAGTGGCGCGAGACGCACCGTCGGCTCACCGACCGGTCCGTCACCGCGGCGGCACCGAACGTCATCGCGTTCGGTATTGGCCAGGCGCAGGCCGCGACGATCCTGTCCGTGGCGACGCAGGAGAACTTCGCGTTCGTGTCCATCCCGGGGGCACAGCTCGGTGAGTCCATCGCCAAGTTCTTCACCGCGCTGACCAAGAGCGTGGTCGAGTCGGGCAACGCGATGGCGGCGGGGCAGCCCGAGCTGGTGGTGGGGAAGCCGGAAGGCTTCCGGCTCGCGATCGACGAGGTCTGACATGGAGAAACGGGCGTGGTGGCGCAGGAGTCAGGCGACCGGACGGCCGGACGAGCCGAGGCGGGAGGACCTCGAGGACGGGCGGGACGAGGAGCGGTATACGGCCGCGCCAGCCGATCCGGCGCTCCCCGGCCACGCGGTTACGGACTACACCGTGCCCGATTACCAGGTCCCGCAGTACACGGTTCCCGAGTACAGTGGCCCGGACCTCGCACCGCCGCCCGGAGGACAGGGCGCCGGACCGGGACCGGACACCGGCTACGGGCCGGCTACGGGCCACGGGCAGGAACCGCAGCACGGGCAGGGATCGTCGTGCCCTTCGGGCGTACCGGAGCGGCAGGCCGGTCACCGGTCGGACCCCCGCCGACAGGACGACCCGCCGCCGTACGATGCCGGGTGCGGCCCTCCGCGGCCCAGCCCGGCACCGGCCTGGGCACCCCGGCCATCGCAGGGCTCACCACGGCCGGACGCCGCACAGCCGCACGAGGGGGGAGCGACGGCCGACGGCCCCTACGCCTCCACCTCCGAGCCCCGGAACACGGCTCCGCACGGGGCGCGGTCACCTCACCTTCCGCCGGGGTACGCCCCGCAGCAGTCGGGATACGCCCCGTCGGCTCCCGCTCCCCACCGCTCCCCGTATGCCCCGCCCACGCCGGAGCCCCACCGGGAGGGAGACGTCCGGCCGGTGCCCGGTGTCCACCAGCCGGGGCACGCCGCTCCCTGGCCGGAGGGCGGCCCGTCCGCGACCGGGGCTCCCACAGGGAGCAGGGAGACCGGCCCGTGGCGGCGGATCGTGGTCGGCACGCCCGCCGCGTGGCTGGAGCCGAAGCCCCCGCCCGCCGACCCCTACCGTCCCGACACCCTCTTCGACGGGTGGTCGACCCCGCACCTGACCGTGCGGTTGGCCTCGGTGCGCGGAGACGCGCACCGCTCCGGCAGTCAACCCCGGCAGGACGACGTCACCGTCGCCTGGCATGAGCCGACCGGCGCGATCGCCTTCGCCGTGGCCGACGGCGTCTCGTCCGCGCCCCGGTCCCACGTGGGCGCCGCGCTGGCCTGCCGCACGGCCGTGAACGACCTGCTGGTGCAGCTCGGGGAGGACCGGCCGGAACCCGACTGGTCCCGGGTGCTGCAGGCCGCCGCCTACCAGCTCCTCATGCGGGTCGCGCACGGCCGGGAGCCGGGGGAGCAGGACCGGACGGAGGCGATCAGGACACTCGCCACCACTCTGGTCACGGGCACGGTCACACCGACCGGGGACGGCGGCATGCGGGTCACACTGGTGCGGGCCGGGGACTCCTCCGCCTGGTGTCTTCGGGACGGCGAGTTCACACCGCTGCTGCGTGAGGAGGACTCGGGCGCCGACGACATCTCCAGTACGGCCGTGATCGCCCTGCCGCGGCTGTCCGCGCGGTCGCGGCCGCTGACGTGCACGCTGCCTCCGGACGGTGTCCTGTTGGTGGGCACCGACGGCTTCGGGGTCCCGCTCGGTGACGGCACCGGGCTGGTCGGCGAGTTGTTCGCCAGAGGACTGACGGTGCCGCCGCAGCGGCCGCAGGTGTTGGCTCATCTGCTGGACTTCTCCCGGGAGACCTTCGACGACGACCGCACGCTGCTGGCCGTCTGGCCCCGCCACCGACTGCCCGGGAGCAACCGGGGATCCGGCCGGCCCGGAGGGGGACGGTGACCGCTTCCGGCGTCGCTCGGATCCCCCGTTCGACCCTGTCCCTCGGCCGCCGACTGGGCGACGGCGGTCAGGGCACGGTGTGGGAGGTCGAGAAGCGGCGGATCAACAAGATCTGGCCGGTGGCTTACAAGGAGTACAAGCCGGACACGCTCAGGCAGTTGGAGGCCGAAGCGCTGGAGCGCATGGTCGCCTTCCTGCCCGCCCAGCCGGCCGCGGTCGGCAAGTGGCTGGCGACGAACACGGCTTGGCCCGCGGCGCTGGTGACCGAGGGTCGGGACGTCCGCGGCTTCCTGATGCGGCAGATCCCGGACGAGTTCTTCCTCACCCTGCCCTCGGGCGACCGGAAGACGGCGGGTTTCGAGTTCCTGCTCAACTCCTTGTCCTACGTGGACAGGATGGTCGGCAAGGTGTCTCCCCGCCAAGTCATGGGCCTGCTGCTCGCCCTGGCCGACACGCTGAACCGGCTGCACGGGCTGGGCGTGGTGGCCGGCGACCTGTCTCCGAAGAACCTGCTGTTCACGCTGGCCGGCCCACGCCCAGGCTGCTTCTTGATTGACTGCGACGCCATGGGGCTGGCGGGTGGCTGGGCCCTCAAGCCCCCGCAGACACCGGACTGGGAGCTGCCCGGCAGGGAGACGCCCGGCACACCGCAGGGCGATGTGTACAAGTTCGCGCTGCTCGCCGTCCGGCTCTTCCTGCACGAGCAGCACGGGCAGGACCCCGCCGCGCTGCGCCGGGTCGACCGGGAGACCGGCGACTTGGCCGCGCGTGGCCTGAGCGGTGCGCCGTCCGACAGGCCCGCGCTCGCCGACTGGCTGGATCCGCTGCGCCGCGCCGCCGACACTGCGCCGGACACGTGGCCCGAGCCCGCACGGCAGGCCGGTGGCCCGCCGCCGGCGAACCGGCGGTTCGCCGGACCCCCGAACCCGGGCATCACCCGTCCCGGCGGCACGCGCCCGGCCGGTACGCATCCGGGCACCTCCAGCACGCCGGGGGGCATGGGTGCGCCGGGCGGCGGGGGCAGCGCACCGTGGCCTGTCACCACCCCGGGCGCAGGCGGACGGGCACTCTCGTCCACCGCTCCCGCTCCCCGGCGCTCGCGGACGGGCCGGGCGATCGCCGAGGTCGTGGTGGTGCTGACGGTGCTGCTCGTCACCGTGATGGCGTATCTGAACGAAATCGGAGGAGGTGGCGGCGGGCAGGAGGTGGACATGCGCGAGGAACAGGTGAAAGCGCTGGGTGAGCTGCTGGCCGAGAACGCTGACCGGCGCAGTGGTGTCGCCGACTCTGTGCAGTCAATGATTCGCTGCACCGGGCTACAGTCCGCCCGGCAGGTGTTCGTCGACGCGGCCGACGCGCGGGGGCGGCTGGTGGAGGAGCTGGACCGGATGAATCTCGACGAGCTGCCCGACGGCCTCGCGGCCGGGCTGCGCACGGCCTGGAAGAGCTCGGAGGAAGCCGATCGGGCGTACGCGCGGGTGGTGGACGAGGTGTCGGGCACCTGCACCTCCGCCCGGGTCACCGGTTCGGCCGCCTGGCAGGACGCGGCCGACGCGAGCACCGACGCGACCCGGGCGAAGAAGGACGTCGTCGCGTTATGGAACCCGCTCGCGCGGCAGTACGGCCTCACCACGCTGGTCTGGTCGGACTTGTGAACCGCGGCGCGGTCAGTCCCGCCCGGCTGGCGAGCCGCCCTCGTGGACCCGTTTCAGGGCGTCGGGGTTGTCCAGGGTCAGCTGGGTGCGGCCGGTGGTGACCCAGCCGTCGGACCGCCACTGCTCCAGGATGCGGCTGACAGTCCTGCGGGAGCCGAGGACCAAGCCCGCGAAGTCGTCCTGGGACAGCGGCAGGCCGATCTCGACGGCGCCGGAGGCGTGCCGCCGGCCATGCGTCGAGGCCAGGTCCAGCAGCAGACCGGCGAGCCGGGAGGCGAGCGGGTCGGCACCGGCCGAGGTGCGCTGCCGGTCGGCGTCGCGCAGCCGGGCGGAGATCATCCGGTGGAGGGCGATGGTGACGACGGGGTGATCGCGGGCCACCGCCCGGAACATCTCGGCGGACAACCGCAGGGCGCGCACCGGGGTCAGCGCGGTGACGGTCGCCGACCGGGGTCCACCGTCCAGCCCGGCCTGCTCGCCGACTAGGTCGCCAGGGCCGCGCAGGGCAAGCACCGCCTGGTAACCGGTGGCGGACACGCTGGTGACCTTGGCGCAGCCCTCACCCACGACGATGAGGTGGTCGGTGAGGTCGTCCTGGCGCAGCAGGTGCTTCCGGGCCGGGTACGCCATGATCCGGCCGGCCGTGCGCAGCGCCACGCGGGCGGGGGAGTCCAGCAGGTTCCAGAACGGTGCCGGTCCGCTCCCGCGTCGTGACGGGCCGTCGTTCAGGAAGTCCGAGGTCATCGCCCTCCTCTCTGCGCCGGGCCGTGCCGCCCGGTGCCGCCGGTACTGATTCCGCGCGGGTCAGCCGGTGAGCACCGCGACCACGATCAGCGCGCCCGCGCCGACCGCGGCGAACAGTGACTGCCGCACCAATCGTTGCTTGACCCACAGGATGCGGCTCATGGCAACCAGTTGGCGGGCGAGCGCGGGCAGCGGGTCGTGGCGACTGAGTCCGTCGGCGAGCTCACCGGGTGTCAAGTGCCGGATGTGCCCGTAGAAGACGAAGTCGTCGGGGAGGGGGGAGCGGGTCCCGCCCTCCCGGGCGTGACGGGGCAGGACCGCGAGGACCGCGAGGACGGCGGAGAGCCCGAGCAGCACGAGGCCTGCACCCAGTATGGTCCGCGGCAGCCCGGCGGAGACACCGGCCAGTCCGCGCCCGGCGTCGGTCATCGCGGCCATGGCGGCGAGCGCGGCGGACTCGATGGCCAGGGCGAAGGCCGCCTTGGCGTCGGCGGTGCGGGTCAGCTCCGCGAGCGTGCCCTGCAAGTGCCAGGCGTTCTTCGCCGCTTCCTCACGTGGGACACGCACTTCCTCGGACACGGTCGCCCCCTCTTCTTCCGTCCGCGGCCGTCCGCGGCCGTGTCCGCACCGCTGCCCTAAGGGCGGGCAACGGTACGTACGCGGCGCGACGCAGGGGACGTTACCCGTCCCTCCGCTCCCGCAACCGCCGGTCCAGCGCCAGGGACAGTTCCGCCTCCACCACGCTGCGGGCCAGGGGGCGAAGGCGGGGCAGGTCGGCCTCGGTCGTGTGGCGCAGGATCAGGTCGGCGAAGATGCCGGCGAGGGCGTCGGCGTGTTCGCGCACGCGCCTGCCCGCCGCCAGCACGTCGGCGAGCGGGATGCCCTCGCGGACCAGGGTCGAGGACACGTCCAGCAGGCGGCGGCTTATGTGGACGATCTCGTCGCCGTCGGTGCCGAGGTAGCCGAGGTCCAGGGCGGCGGCGAGGTTCTCGGGGGTGGCCTGGCCCGCGAAGCGGTCGGCGAGTTCCTCGGGGGTGAGGCGGACCGGCGTCTCCTCGGTGGGCTCGCCGTAGCCGAGCAGGTCGCCCACGTCGCGGCCGTGGTCGAAGGCGTCGGCCAGCTCCGCGATGCCGCTGAGGGTGTGGCCGCGCTCCAGGAGGGCGGAGATGGTGCGCAGGCGGGCCAGGTGGCGGTCGTCGTACCAGGCGATGCGGCCCTCGCGGCGGGGCGGGGGGAGCAGTTTGCGTTCGCGGTAGAAGCGCAGGGTGCGCACCGTGATGCCGGCCAGCCGGGCCAGCTCCTGCGTGCGGTACTCGCGGGGGCCCGCGGGCCCGGCGCCTTCGCCGGCTCCGGGGTCTTCGGTGCGTCCAGCGTCTTCTGCCACGCCGGAAGCCTAGGCCGTACCGGCGGTAACTTTCCTTGTCCCAACCCCTACCGGTCGGTAGGCGGCTCCTCTACCCTCCCCATTGCGCCAGTGTTCACTGGCAGAATCCGAGGCGATGTGTGGAGGCGTCGGAATGGCCGAGCACGAACATGTACGGGTGGCGGTGGTCGGGTCCGGGTTCGGCGGGCTGGGGGCCGCCGTGCGGCTGCGCCGCGAAGGGATCACCGACTTCGTCGTCCTGGAACGGGCCGGCAGCGTCGGCGGCACCTGGCGGGACAACAGCTATCCGGGATGCGCGTGCGACGTCCCGTCCCACCTGTACTCCTTCTCCTTCGCGCCCAACCCCGACTGGCCGCGCACCTTCTCCGGCCAGCGGCACATCCGCGCCTACCTGGAGCACGTGACGGACACCTTCGGGCTCCGCCCGCACATCCGGTTCGGCGCCGAGGTGAAGCGGATGACCTGGGACGCCGAGCGGCTGTGGTGGGAGATCGAGACCGGCGGCGGGAGGCTGACGGCCGACATGGTCGTCTCCGCCACCGGGCCGCTGTCCGAGCCGAGGATCCCGGACATCCCGGGACTGGACTCCTTCCCCGGCAAGGTCTTCCACTCGGCGCGCTGGGACCACGACTGCGACCTCACCGGCAAGCGGGTCGCGGTGATCGGCACCGGTGCGTCCGCCATCCAGATCGTGCCGGCGATCCAGCCCCGCGTCGGCCGCCTTACCCTCTTCCAGCGCACCCCGGCCTGGGTGATGCCCCGCGCCGACCGGGCCATCGGCCCCGCCGAGCGCGCCCTGCACCGGGCGCTGCCGCCCACCGCACGGCTGCGCCGCGGCCTGCTGTGGGGCATCCGGGAACTCCAGACCCAGGCGTTCACCAGGTACCCGGGCGGACTGGGGATCGTGGAGCGGCTCGCCGAGCGGAACATGGCCCGCGCCATCAAGGACCCGGCCCTGCGCGCCAAACTGACCCCCGACTACCGCATCGGCTGCAAGCGGATCCTGCTCTCCAACGACTACTATCCGGCGCTCGCCCGGCCGAACGCGGACGTCGTCGCCAGCGGGCTGGCCCAGGTGCGCGGCTCGACCCTGGTCGCCGCCGACGGCAGCGAGGCCGAGGCCGACGTGATCGTCTTCGGCACCGGCTTCCACGTCACCGACATGCCCATCGCCGAGCGGGTGGTGGGCGCGGACGGGCGCACCCTCGCCGAGGTCTGGAGGGGCGGGATGGAGGCGCTGCGCGGCGCCTCGGCGGCCGGCTTCCCGAACTGGATGACGATCATCGGGCCCAACACCGGCCTCGGGAACTCGTCCATGATCCTCATGATCGAGTCCCAGCTGAACTACCTGGCCGACTACCTGCGCCGACTGGACGGCCTCGGCGGCCGGGTCGCCCTCGACGCCCGGCCCGAAGCCGTGCGGGCCTGGAACCGGCGGGTGCAGGAGCGCATGAAGCGCACGGTGTGGAACACCGGCGGCTGCACCAGCTGGTACCTGGACGCGAACGGGCGCAACACCACCGTCTGGCCGGGCACGACGAGCGAGTTCCGGCGGGCGACGCGACGGGTGGACCTGACGGAGTACCGGATCCTGCGGCCCCCGGGCAGAAGGAACGTTCCTGCGGACGCGGACGCGGACGCGGGCGCGGATGCCGGCGCGGGCACGGGCACCGGCACGGGGAAGGCCGGGGTGGCCGCATGAGTCCTCGCCGCCCCCTCGTGCCCGTTCCCCCGCCCGGCTCCGCCGCCGGCCCCTACGCCCCGCCCGTCCCCGCCCGCGAACTGACCGTCCGTTCCGCCGACGGCGCCCCCCTGCACGTCGAGGTGCACGGCCCCGACGGCGACCCGGACGCCCCGGCCGTCGTCCTCTGCCACGGCTGGACCTGCTCCACCGCCTTCTGGGCGGCGCAGATCCGCGCCCTGGCCGCCGACCACCGCGTCATCGCCTACGACCAGCGCGGCCACGGCCGCACTCCGGCCCACCCGGTGTGCACCGCCGACGCCCTCGCCGACGACCTGGAGGCCGTCCTCGACGCCACCCTGGCCCCGGGCGAGCGGGCCGTGATCGCCGGGCACTCCATGGGCGGCATGACGGTGCTGGCCGCGACGGGCCGGCCCGCCCTGCGCGAGCGCGCGGCGGCGGTGCTGCTGTGCAGCACCGGCAGCTCCCGCCTGGTCGCCTCCTCGACCGTGCTCCCGCTGCGGGAGGGGCCGTTGCGGACCGGGCTGACCCGGCGGATCCTCGGCTCCCGCGCCCCGCTCGGACCGGTCACACCGCTCAGCCTGCGCGTCCTGAAGTACGGGACCATGGGCCCGGGCGCGGACCCGCACATGATCCGGGCGTGCGCCCGGATCGTGCACGCCTGCCCGCGCTCGGTGCGCCACACCTGGTCGCGGGTGCTCGACCTGCTCGACCTCGACCACCGGGTGGGGCGGCTGACGGCCCCGACGGAGGTGCTGGTCGGCACGGCCGACCGGCTGACCCCGCCGGTGCACGCCCGCGCTCTGGCCGCCGCGCTGCCCGACTGCCTCGGCCTCACCGAACTGCCCGGCATCGGCCACATGACGCCGATCGAGGCCCCGGACCCGGTCACCGGGAAGATCCGCGCCCTCGCCGCCGCCCACCTGTCCGCCCACCCGCCCGCCGCACACACCGAGGAGAGCGCATGAACAGGAACGGCCTGGCAGGACGGGTCGCCGTCGTCACCGGAGCGGCGCGCGGAGTCGGGGAGCTGCTGGCCCGCAAGCTCTCCGCGCGCGGGGTGCGGGTGGCCCTCGTCGGGCTGGAGCCGGACGCCCTGAAGCAGGTCTCGGCGCGGCTGCACGGCGACAGCGACCACTGGTACGCCGACGTCACCGACCACGAGGCGATGGCGCGGGTCGCGCGGGAGGTGAGGGAACGCTTCGGCAGGGTCGACGTCGTGGTCGCCAACGCGGGGGTCGCCACCGGCGGGCCGTTCGCCGACTCCGACCCCGAGGCGTGGCGGCGGGTGATCGAGGTCAATCTGATCGGGTCGGCGGTGACCGCCCGCGCCTTTCTGCCGTCGCTCCTCGAGAGCCGGGGCTACCTGCTCCAGATCGCGTCCCTGGCCGCCCTCACGCCCGCCCCGATGATGACGGCGTACTGCGCCTCCAAGTCCGGTGTGGAGGCGTACGCGCACAGCCTGCGCGCCGAGGTCGGTCACCGGGGCGTGAAGGTCGGCGTCGGCTACCTGTCGTGGACCGACACCGACATGGTGCGCGGCGCCGACCGGGACGACGTGATGCGGGAGCTGCGGCGGCGGCTGCCGTGGCCGGCGAACAGGACGTACCCGCCGGGCCCGGCCGTCGACCGGCTCGTGGAGGGCATCGAGCGGCGGGCCGCGCACGTCTACGGGCAGTGGTGGCTGCGCGGCATGCAGGGGGCGCGCGGCTGCCTCCCGGCGCTCGTCGGGGCGGTCGGCACGCGGGAGATGCGGCGCTTCGCGGACCGGCTCACCGGCATGCGCACGGGCCTGGTCGGCGCCGGCGGAGCGGCCGACGAACAGCACCGGAGACAGGTGGGCACGGAGTGTAATTGATCGACATGCGAAGGGTGACGGCCCGTGTGAATCTGATCGAGCCCGAACCCGTCCGGTACGGGGACGGGCCCGTTTTCCCCACCCACCACGGGAGTGAACCCACATGGGCATGAAGGACCAGTTCCGGGAGAAGTCCGAGCGTCTGCAGGAGGAGGCCCGGCAGCGGGCCGAGCAGGCCAAGGAGCAGATGCAGAACCGCCGCCGCCGCGACGACGACGACCTGGACACCGAGCGGCAGACGCGGGAGGACCGCCTCGACCGGGAGTACGACGCCTGACGCGGCGCTGAGCGCGGGGGCGCCCCTCGGCGGGGGCGCTCCTCCCCCGTACCCGGGCCCCGGCGCGGGGCCGGGGCCCGGGCGCGGGGGCTCACGGCCTCGGCGGCAGCGGCGGCCGGGACCGGTCCGGCACCTCCCGGTAGTCCGGCGGTGTGGCGGGCGGGTTGGTCTCCAGCAGCTCCAGTGCCAGCCGGACCGCGTCGCCCAGTACCGGGTAGCGGCCCTCGGCCCAGTCCAGCGGGGTGCGCAGCGCCTCGAGGTCGGGGTCGACGCCGTGGTTCTCCACCGACCAGCCGTAGGCGTCGAACCAGGCCGCGTTCATCGGCACCGTGATGACCGTGCCGTCGCCCAGGTGGTGCCGCCCGGTCATGCCGACCACACCGCCCCAGGTGCGCTGCCCGACCACCGGGCCCAGCTTCAGCAGCTTGAACGCGGCGGTGATCATGTCGCCGTCGGAGGAGGTCGCCTCGTCCGCCACCGCCACGACCGGGCCCCGGGGCGCGTTCGAGGTGTACGACACCGGCTGGGCGTCACGGGTCAGGTCCCAGCCCAGGATGGTGCGGGTCAGCTTCTCGACGACGAGCTCGCTGATGTGCCCGCCCGCGTTGCCGCGCACGTCCACGATGAGCGCCGGCCGGGACACCTCCATGCGCAGGTCGCGGTTGAACTGCGCCCAGCCCGAGCCGCCCATGTCGGGGATGTGCAGATAGCCGCACCGCCCCCCGCTCAGCTCCCGCACCACCTCCCGGCGCTTGACCACCCAGTCCTGGTAGCGCAGCGGCCGCTCGTCGACCAGCGGCATGACGGCCACCCGCCGGGGCGGCCCTCCGGCCGCCGGCTCGAACGTCAGCTCCACGGTCGTCCCGCCCGAGCCCGCCAGCAGCGGATACGGTCCCGCCGCCGGGTCCACCGGACGGCCGTCGACGTGGGTCAGGACGGCGCCCTCGCGGATGCCGGTGCCGGCCAGCGGGGAACGGGCCCTGGAGTCGGAGGAGTCGCCGGGCAGGATCCGCTTGGCGACCCAGCGTCCCTCCCGGCACACGAAGTCGGCGCCCAGCAGGCCCTGCCGGCGCTGGTAGTGCGCCGGGCCCTCGTTGCGGCGGGCGGCGGAGACGTAGGCGTGCGAGGTGCCCAGTTCGCCCAGCACCTCCCGCAGCAGGTCCGCGAACTCGTCCGGGGTGGCGACCCGTTCGACCAGCGGGCGGTACTGCTCCAGCACCCCGTCCCAGTCGATGCCGCACATGCCCGGTTCCCAGAAGAAGGCGCGGGTCAGCCGCCCCGCCTCCGCGTACGCCTGCCGCCACTCCGCGCCCGGATCGGCCTGGTGCAGGATGCGGCGCAGGTCGATCCAGGTGGTGGAGTCGCCGTCGCCGGGCTCGGTGGCGGGCACCGCGCGCAGGTCGCCCTCGTCGAGGACGACGAGCCGGGTGCCGTCGCCGCTGACCGCGAACGCGTCCAGGTGACCGACGAGTTCGGTCTTCTTCGCCTTGGTGAGGCCGAAGTGCTCCAGGGTGGGCCGCTCGCTGGGGTCGTTGGGGTTGGCGAACGTCTCGCCCAGCGCGCCGGAGATCGGCCAGCGCAGCCACACCAGCCCGCCGCCCGCGACCGGACGCAGCGCCGAGTACTTGGAGGCGGTGACGGGGAAGGGGATGACCCGGTTCCCCAGGCCCTCCGCCTCGACGGTCACCGCGCCGCCCTCGCCGCGCTCGTCCTGCACCGGGTCCAGGCCGCCGGCGGCTGGGCGGCCCTCCGGGTTCAGCGCGAAGGGGGAGGGCGTCGCCGAGGAGAGGGGGACGAGGTAGGGGCGGCAGCCCAGCGGGAAGGACAGGTCCCCGGTGTGCACGTCGTACACCGGGTCGAAGCCGCGCCAGGACAGGAACGCCAGGTAGCGGCCGTCGCGGGTGAAGACGGGGTTCTCGTCCTCGAAGCGGCCGTCGGTGACGTCGACGACGAACCCGTCCTTGATCCGGGCCATCCTGATCTGCCGCAGCGTCCGCCCGATGCCCGGGTGCGACCAGGTCAGCCAGGCCCCGTCCGGGGAGAAGGCGAGGTCGCGCACCGGCCCGTTGTCCGAGCGGGCCAGCTCGGTGACGTCCCCGCCGTCCGGTCCGCCGCCCGGTCCCCCGGAGGCGTCCGCCGCGGACGTCTCGCCGGGCACCGGGAGCAGCAGCAGCCGGCCGTCGTGCGAGGCGAGGGCGAGCCGCTCGCCCTCGGGGTCCGACGCCACCTCCAGCACCCGGCCCAGCCTCCCGGAGGCCAGCCGCCGCGGCGTACGGCCCCCGGTCGCGCGCGGCAGGTGGGCGATCTCGACGGCGTCCTCGCCGTCGGCGTCGGTCACGTAGGCGATCCGCCCGCTCGCCCCGAGCATCCGCGGCAGCCGCACCCGTACCCCGGGGGTGTCGGCGAGGGCGCGCGCCGGGCCGTCGCGGTGGGTGAGCCAGTACAGGCCGCCCCGTACGACGACGGCGCTGGCCCGTCCCGTCTCGTCCACGGAGAGGCCGCCCACGTGCTGCGCGGCGGGCACCTGGTAGGGGCGCCGTCCCGCGCGCGGCCCGCTCAGCCGCACCTGAAGCCTGCGCGGCTCGCTGCCGGGGGAGAGGTCGTCGACGATCCACAGGTCGCCGGCGCACTGGTACACCACCCGTGTGCCGTCGCTGGCGGCGTGCCGGGCGTAGAAGGCGTCGTGGTCGGTGTGACGGCGCAGGCCGGAACCGTCGTACGCGCAGGAGTAGAGGTTGCCGACGCCCTCGTGGTCGGAGAGGAAGGCGATCCGGCCGCCCACGAACATCGGGGACTGCAGGTGGCCGCCCAGTCCGGGCAGCAGCCGCTGCCCGTGCAGCCACAGCCGGCCCGTCGCCCCGCCCCGGTAGCGCTTCCAGGCGGCGGGTTCGTGCGGTGGGACGCCGGTGAGCAGCAGCGTCTTGCGCTCGCCGTCGAGGTCGGCGACCTGGAGGTCGCCGACCGGGCCCCAGGGCAGCTTGCGGCCGGGGTCGCCGCCGGGGGTGATCTTGTAGGCCCAGGTGAGGTGGGAGAACGGCTCGCCGTGGGAGGAGACCGCGAGGACGGCGGCGTCCGCGCCCCGGTCGGCCGGCGCCCAGCCGCACACCCGGGCGTCCGCGCTGCCCCAGTGGCTGAGCTGCCGCTCCGGTCCGCCGTCCACCGGCACCAGGTGCACCTCCGGCACCAGGGTGCGCCAGCTGGTGTACGCGATGTGGCGCCCGTCGGGCGAGAAGCGGGGGTGGCCGGCCTTGGTGCGGTCGACGGTGAGCCTCCAGGCGCGGCCCGGGGCGTCCAGGGGGGCGAGCCAGAGGTCGTCCTCGGCCACGAAGCACAGCAGGTCGCCACTGAGGTGCGGAAGGCGCAGATAGCTCACCTCCCCATGCTTTGCCGGGGGCCGGACGCGGGCAACTCGGGCGCCGGCCGGGACGGCGGCGCGGACGGCGGTGCGGACGGCGGTGCGGTGACCGCACGGCGCCGACGGCGGCGCGCGACCCCACGGGGAGCGGGCCGGACGCGGGGCACCGCTGCGGCCGTGTGGAACGGCGGCGGCACCTGAGACACTGGTGGGTGTGGACATAATGCGCAGAAATCACGTCACCGTCACAGGCAACCCACAGGGACGGACGGTGATGCTGGCCCACGGGTTCGGCTGCGACCAGAACATGTGGCGGCTGACCGTGCCCGCCCTGGCCGACGACTACCGGGTGGTGCTGTTCGACTACGTGGGTTCGGGCCGCGCGGACCCCTCCGCGTTCTCGGAGGAACGCTACGGCTCCCTCGACGGGTACGCCCGGGACGTGGTGGAGATCTGCGACGCCCTCGACCTGCGCGACGCGGTCTTCGTGGGGCACTCCGTCAGCTCGATGATCGGGGTGCTGGCCGCCGACCTGGCGCCGGAGCGCATCGGCGCGCTGGTGATGGTCGCCCCCTCGCCGTGCTACATCGACGACGACGAGTACCGGGGCGGGTTCACCGCGGAGGACATCGACGAGCTGCTGGAGTCCCTGGAGTCGAACTACCTGGGCTGGTCGGCGACGATGGCCCCGATGATCATGGGCAACCCGGACCGGCCCGAACTCGGCGAGGAACTGAAGAACAGCTTCTGCGCCACCGACCCCGAGATGGCGCGCGTCTTCGCCCGGACCACGTTCCTGTCGGACGCCCGGGACCACCTGAAGAGCGTGCGGGTGCCGACGCTGGTGCTGGAGTCCGCCGAGGACGCCATCGCCCCCCGGGAGGTGGGCGCCTTCGTCCACCGGTCGATCCCGGGCTCGTCCCTGGTGACCCTCGACGCCGTCGGGCACTGCCCGCACATGTCCGCGCCCCACGCCACCAACGAGGCGATCACCGCCTTCCTCGCGGACTTGAGGTGATGTGCCGCGCCGGGCGGCGACCCGAACCGCACGACCACGGCGGTGGGGGAGCGCCGGACACCGCGTTCGCCTCACTGCTGGAGGACAGCGCCGAAGAGCTGTACGAGAGCGCCCCGTGCGGTTACCTCTCCACGTTGATGGACGGCACCATCGCCAAGATCAACACCACGTTGCTGCGCTGGCTCGGCCGGGAGCGGGACGAGGTGGTCGGCCGCACGCGCTTCTGCGACCTGCTGACCGTGGGCGGCAGGCTGTACCACGAGACGCACTTCGCCCCACTGCTGCGGATGCAGGGCGAGATCAGCGGCATCGCCCTGGAGATGAAGCAGGCCGACGGGGGCCGTCTGCCGGTGCTGGTCTCCTCCGTCGTCAAACACGGCAGCACCGGTGAGCCGCTGCTGATCCGCACCACGGTCTTCGACGCCCGGGACCGCCGCTCCTACGAGCAGGAACTCCTGCGCCGCCAGAGGGCGGCCGAGGAGGCGCGCAAGCAGGCGGAGGCCGACCGCGCCCGGCTGCGGGACGCCCTCGCCGTGCTCCAGCAGTCCCTGCTGCCCTCCACCCTGCCGTCGGTCCCCGGGATGGAGGTGGCCGCCCACTACCGCACCGCCGCCCCCGACCGCCTCGGCGGCGACTTCTACGACGTCTTCCCCCTCGGCGGCGAGCGCTTCGCCTTCTTCCTCGGCGACGTGTGCGGCAAGGGCCCCCAGGCCGCGGCGGTGACCTCGCTGGTGCGCTACACCCTGCGGACCGCCGCCCTGCTCGAATCCGACCCGGTCTCCGTGCTGTCCACCCTCAACCAGGTGCTCCACGAGCGCTACACCGGCAGCGGCGACCCCCGCTACTGCACCGTCGTCTTCGGCACCCTCGACCCCGACCCGGCCACCGGACGGGTCGCCGTCCACCTCGCCTCGGGAGGCCATCCCCCCGCCCTGGTCCTGCGGGCCGACGGCACGGCCGCCCCCCTGCCCACCCCCGGCGGCCTCCTGGTCGGGGTGCTGCCGGGCGCGCACTTCACCACGGCCACCGCGGTCCTCGCCCCCGGCGACACCCTCCTGCTCTACACCGACGGCCTCACCGAGGCCCGCATCGGCGAGGACCGCAAGAACCTGTACGGGGACGAGGCCCTGCTGGCCTTCGCCGCCGACCGTGCCGGTGAGACCCCCGAGGTCGTCCTCAAGGCCCTGATCGGCCTGCTCGACGACTTCGGCGACCGCCTGGACGACGACACCGCCCTCCTCCTGCTCGGCGTCCCCGCCGCTCCCCCCACCCCGGCGACCAAGAACGAACCGTGAACCCGTTGAAGATCACCCCCCGAGACACTCCGGCCGGTCCCCTCCTGGAGATCGCCGGAGAACTCGACTACAGCACCGCCGGAGAACTGCGCGGCCTGCTCGCCACGCTCTCCCTGCGGCCGGGGCAGCGCCTCGTCCTGGACCTGGCCGGTATGACGTTCTGCGACTCCAGCGGCATCACCGCCCTGATCCACGCCCGCAACCAGGCCCGTGCCGCCCACGCGGAGGTGGCGCTCGCGGCCGTTCCCTCCCACACCCTGCGCACCCTGCGCATCGTCGGCCTCGACCAGATCTTCCCCATGCACCCCGACAGCGGCACCGCGATCCGGGCCTGATCCCCGCCGCCCGGAGCCCGTGCCGGAAAGGCGCGCCGCCGCGGCACGCCGGTCGTGACCCAGAACACGTACGAAACCGTTTCGTTTCGCTTGTGGGGTGGGATACATTCCTCACGTACGAGACCGCTGCCGTCCGGCGGGTTCCGAGCGAGCGGAAGGGTGAGGGGCATGGGCGAGGTCGCAACGGCACGGCGCAGCCGCATCACCCCCGAGCGCGCGGCCGAGCTGTACGCCGCCGTGCTCGACCTGCTCCGGGAGGTCGGCTACGACGCCCTGACCATGGACGCCGTCGCCGCCCGCACCCACTCCAGCAAGGCGACGCTCTACCGCCAGTGGGGCGGCAAGCCCGAACTGGTCGTCAGAGCGCTGCGCCACAGCAAACCGGGCGGCGTCGCCGACATCGACACCGGGTCCCTGCGGGGCGACCTGCACACCCTGGTGTCCCGTGAGGACGACTGCGCCATGGAGCGGAACTCCGCGCTGATGCGGGGCCTGGCCATGGCGGTGCACACCAACCCGGATCTGCGTCGGGCGTTCAAGGAACTGCTCATCGAGCCGGAGATGGCGGAGTTCCGGCGGGTGCTGCGGCGCGCGGTCGAGCGCGGCGAGGTCCGCGAGGACGCCCCCGCCCTGGAGTACGTCGTGCACATGCTGGTCGGCGCGTTCGTCACCCGCACGCTGATCGACGACCGGCCGCCCACACGGGCGTTCCTCGTCTCGTACGTCGACGCCGTGGTCCTCCCCGCCCTCGGCGTGCCCACCACCCCCTGACACGTCCCCGCGAGTCACTCACCACCTGACGTCACACCGCTCACGTCGTCGGGCCGATCCCCTCTGCCCCGAAGACCCATGTCACACCCCACGACCTGACCGGGAGTACGCCCTCGTGGCCACGTTCCTCTACAAACTCGGCCGGCTCGCCTTCAGGCGACGGCACGCCGTCGCCCTGATATGGGTGGCGCTGTTGGCCCTCGCCGGTATCGGCGCGGCCGGCGCCCCGCCCGCCGGCACCACCTCCTTCTCCATCCCCGGCACCGAGGCGCAGAAAGCCTTCGACCTGCTCGAGGAGCGCTTCCCCGGTGCCGGCGCCGACGGGGCGACCGCCCGTGTCGTCTTCAAGGCGCCCGACGGGGAGACGATGACGGACGCCGGCAACAAGGCGGCCGTCCGCAAGGCCGTCCGGGAGCTGTCCGACGGCTCCGAGGTCGCCTCCGTCACCGACCCGTACACCGCGAACGCCGTCAGCAAGGACGGCACGATCGCGTACACGCAGGTGAAGTACGACGTCTCCGGCATGGAGCTGGAGGAGTCGACGAAGGACGCCCTCCAGGACACCGCGCGGCAGGCGCGGGACGCCGGACTGACCGTCGAGATCGGCGGCGACGCGCTCAGCGCGATGCCCGAGACCGGCACGACGGAGATCATCGGCATCATGGTCGCCGCCGTCGTCCTCGTCGTCACCTTCGGCTCGCTGCTGGCGGCCGGGCTGCCGCTGCTGACCGCGCTGATCGGCGTCGGCATCGGCGTCTCCTCGATCACCGCACTGGCCGGCGTGCTGGACCTGGGCTCCACCACCTCCACGCTGGCCATGATGATCGGCCTGGCGGTCGGCATCGACTACGCCCTGTTCATCGTCTCCCGCTACCGCGCCGAACTGGCCGAGGGCCGCGAGCGCGAGGAGGCCGCCGGGCGGGCCGCCGGCACCGCGGGCTCGGCCGTCGTCTTCGCCGGCCTGACCGTCGTCATCGCCCTGGTGGGCCTCGCCGTCGTCAACATCCCGATGCTCACCAAGATGGGCGTCGCCGCCGCCGCGACGGTCGTCATCGCGGTCCTGATCGCCCTGACGCTGATCCCCGCGCTGCTCGGCTACGCGGGCCGCAAGGTCAAGCCGGCCGGCGAGAAGAGCAGGCTGCTCGGTGGCGGCCGGGCCGCGCGGAAGGCCGCGGACGGGTCCGCCCGGCCCAACATGGGCACCCGCTGGGCCAACTTCGTCGTGCGCCGCCCCGCGGCCGTCCTCCTGCTCGGCGTCGTCGGCCTGGGCGCGGCGGCCGTCCCCGCCGCCTCCCTGGAACTGGGCCTGCCCGACGACGGCTCCCAGCCCACCTCCACGACCCAGCGCCGCGCCTACGACCTGCTCTCCGAGGGCTTCGGCCCCGGCTTCAACGGCCCGCTGGTGGTCGTCGTCGACGCCCGGGCGAGCGACGCCCCGAAGACGGTGTTCACCGGCGTCGCGGACGAGATCAAGGGCCTGGAGAACGTGGCGGTGGTGACCCCGCCTGCGCCCAACAAGGCCGGCGACACCGCGACGATCACCGTGATCCCGCAGTCCAAGCCGTCCTCCGCCACCACCGAGGACCTGGTCCACTCCATCCGCGACGCGGGCGCCGGGGTCAGGGCCGACACGGACGCGACCGTCCTGGTCACCGGCTCGACGGCGATGAACATCGACGTCAGCCAGAAGCTCAACGACGCGCTGGTGCCGTACCTCGTCCTCGTCGTCGGCCTGGCGTTCCTGCTGCTGATCGTCGTCTTCCGCTCGGTCCTGGTCCCGCTGAAGGCCGCCCTCGGTTTCCTGCTGTCGGTCCTCGCGGCCCTCGGCGCGGTCGTCGCCGTCTTCCAGTGGGGCTGGCTGGCCGGCCTGCTGGGCGTGGAGCAGACCGGCCCGGTCATGTCGATGATGCCGATCTTCATGGTCGGCGTGGTCTTCGGCCTCGCCATGGACTACGAGGTCTTCCTCGTGACCCGGATGCGGGAGGCCCACGTCCACGGCGAGACGCCGGACCAGGCGGTGGTGACCGGCTTCCGGCACGGCGCCCGGGTCGTCACGGCCGCCGCCGTCATCATGATCGCCGTCTTCGCCGGCTTCATCGGCTCCTCCGAGTCGATGATCAAGATGATCGGCTTCGGCCTGGCGATCGCCGTCTTCTTCGACGCGTTCGTCGTCCGCATGGCCCTCGTCCCGGCGGTCCTGGCCCTCCTCGGCCGCAGGGCCTGGTGGCTCCCGAAGTGGCTGGACCGCGCCCTGCCCGACGTCGACGTCGAGGGCGAGGGACTGCGCGCGCGGACCGGCCCCGACGCGGACCGGGAGGCCGCGCGCGTCTGACGCGCCGGCCCGCCCGGGGGAGAACCGGCCGGTGGGGGCCCTCCGTGGGGACGGAGGGCCCCCACCGGCTTCTTCCACGCGCCCCGGGGCGCGCGGGCCGCACGCCGTCCCGCGCCCCGCGCCAACTCGGTCGCGCGGTCCCCGCGGGTGCCGTTAGCGTGCGTCGCATGACGACCACCGACTCCGCAGCCCACCCCCGTTTCGTCGAGGCCCTCCGCGGCCTCGGCCTCGACGACGTGACCGGACGGATCCGCGGCTTCCCCGAGGCCACCCGCACCGCCGCGGAGGCCGCCGCCGCGATCGGGTGCGAGCTGAGCCAGATCTGCAAGTCGCTGATCTTCGCGGCGGACGGGGAACCGGTCCTGGTGCTGATGGACGGGGCCTCCCGCGTCGACGTCGAGCGGGTGCGCGAGGAGCTCGGCGCCGCGAAGGTCACGCGGGCCGACGCCAAGCTCGTGCGGGAGACCACCGGGTACGCCATCGGCGGGGTCCCGCCCTTCGGGCACCGGACGAAGACCCGTGTCCTCGCCGACCGTTCCCTCCTCGCGCACGACGTCGTGTGGGCCGCCGCGGGGACGCCGTACACCGTCTTCCCCATGGCGCCGGGGGACCTCGTCGCCCACGCCGGTGCCACCCTCGTGGAGGTGCGCGAGCGCACCGCGTGACCCCGGCGGTCACGGCGGCCGGGACGCCGGCCGCCGTCACGCGCGCCGGCCGGGGCGCCATCGCCGCAGGGGCCACCGACAAGCCGGCCCGCCGCACGCCGGTCGCGGGCGGCGGGACGCCGACCCGGCTGATGCCGCACGCCGGGTGGACCGCCTCCGGCCCCCGGCGGCCCGGCCCCCGGCGGCCCGGCGTGCGTCAGTCGACGGAGTCCATGAAGGCCACCATCCGGCGGTTGATCTCCTGCGCGTGGTCGATCTGGGGCCCGTGGCCGGTGCCGTCGACGATCTCGGCCCGGGCGCCGGGTACGAGGCGCGGCACGCGCTCGGCCTGCCTGCGCGGGTGCACGAGGAGGCTGCGCCTGCCGAGTACGAGGTAGAGCGGGGTGCGCAGGGCGGACAGCTCGTCGTCGGACAGGGGCCGGGGGGCGGGGCGGCGGACGCGGTAGGCGCGGACACCCGTCCTGATCATGGTGCGCAGTTCCGGCACGACGAGGACCGGCTGCTCCAGCCAGGCCGCCAGCCGCGGGCGCAGCGCCTCGGGCGCGAAGGTCGCGAAGAGGCTGGCGAAGATCCAGACGAAGAAGCGCGGGCCCACCCTCTCCAGGCCGCCGGGGTCGAGCAGGGTGACCGAGGCGAGGCGGCCGGGCCTGCGGTGCGCCTGGTTCAGGGCGAGCCATCCGCCGTAGGAGGAGCCGATCAAGTGCACGCGGTCGAGGCCTAGCCCGGCGAGGGTCTCCTCCAGCCACTGGGCGGCGCGTTCGGGCTGGTGGAGGGGTTCGCGCTGGACGCTGCGGCCGGGGTCGCCCGGGGTGTCGATCGCGTAGACCGGGCGGGCGGCGCTGAGGGCCGGGGTGTTCGGGTACCACATGGCGGAGCAGGAGCCCGCCCCGTGCACCAGGACGACCGGGGTGCGCGACCGGGCGGCGGGGTCCGCGGGGTCGTACCGGTAGACGTGCGTGGTGCCGAAGGAGGTCTCCACGTCGGTCTCCGCGGCGGCGGGCGCTCCCAGCGCGTAGACCGCGTCGCAGGCGGTGAAGTACCGGTCGCGCCAGGCGTCGCTGACGAAGCGGCCGACATCGGCCTGGGTGCGGGTTGCGGTCGGGGACACGGCCACCTCCGGGTGTCGAGCCTTCGTGGTACGAACGTATCACGTTGGTGGTACGGTTGTACCATCAACGGGGTCGCCGGGACCGGGACCGGCCGGTGGACACGGCGAGCGGAGGAGTTGTCGATGCCCAAGCGCGTGGATCACGCGGAGCGGCGTGCGCAGATCGCCGACGCGCTGCTGCGGGTGGCGGCACGGCGAGGGCTGCACGCCGTGGGGATGCGCGACGTGGCGGCGGAGGCGGGCGTGTCCCTGCGGCTGGTGCAGTACTACTTCGAGACCAAGGAGAAACTGCTCCTGCACGGGCTGCACCGGCTGGCCGAGCGCTTCGGGGAGCGGGTCGCCGCCCGCCTCCGGGCCGCCGGCGACGACCCGGGGCCGCGCGCGACGATCGAGGCGGTGCTGGGGGCGGCGCTGCCGGCCGACGAGGAGAGCCGCACCTTCCACCTCGTCTACACCTCGTACGCCGTCCTGTCGGCCACCGATCCGGCGCTCGCCTCCCAGCCGTTCATCAAGGACCCCGACGCCGCCGAGGGCGCCGTGGCCGGGCTCCTGCGGCAGGCGGCGGAGCGCGGTCTCCTGCGGCCCGGGGCCGACCCGCGGGCGGAGGCCGTCAGCCTGCTCGCCCTGTCCGCCGGACTCGGCACCAGCGTCCTCGTGGGCCAGCGCGGCCCGGAGGAGGCCGCCGAGGTCCTGGGGTACCACCTGGACCGGATCTTCCGGGACGACCGCGCCGGCGAGGGGACGGACGCGTGACGCCACCGCCCGCCCGCCGTGACCGGCCGGTCCCGCCGGGGCCGCTTACCTCCCGGGTCATCGACACCGGCGCGGCACCTTGCCACGATCACCGCCATACGCACGTCGACCACCGCCCGGAAGGACGCCCATGCCCGCCTACGTCATAGCCCACCTGCAGGACGCCGCTCCGCACCCCGAGGTCGCCGACTACATCGAGCGGCTCCCCACCACCTTCGAGCCCTACGGGGGCCGCTACCTCGTGCACGTCACGCAGCACGAGGTGCTGGAGGGCCGCTGGCCCGGTTCCGTCGTGATGATCGGCTTCCCCGGGGCCGCCGAGGCGCGGGCCTGGTGGGACTCGCCCGCCTACCGGGAGATCGCGCCGCTGCGCTCACGGCACATCGAGGGCGACATCATCCTGGTGGACGGCGTCCCCGAGGGCTACGACCCGTCCGCGACCGCCCGGGCGATGCGGGAGGCCCTGCCCGCCGAGTAGTCCCGGGGCCGGGGGAGCAGCCCGCCGGAACGCACCGGCGGACTGCTCCCCGCGGTCTCGTGGGTGCGTCCGCCCGCCGCGGGGAGCACCCTGGAATCAGGTGTTCCGGAGGTGATCGTCATGATGCACACCGCTGTGGGCTGGCACGTCGAGCTGGAGTTCGCGGAGGACGACCAGCACACCAAAGCGGTCGCCATGGTGCGGCTGCCCGACGGCAGCGAGGTACGGGCGCACGGGCGCGCCAGCCGCCACCGCTCCGACCCCAACCAGCCCCGCGTGGGCGAGGAGATCGCCGGTGCGCGGGCGCTGAACGAGCTCGCGATGCGGCTGCTCGACAAGGCGCACGGGGAGATCGACGAGACGGCGGGGCGGGTGTCCCACCCGATCCACGTCTAGCTCCGTCCGCCAGTCCGTCCGCGGGTCGGCCCGGGTCGGCCCGGGCCGGCCCGAAGCCGGCCCGAAGTCGGTCCGGACGAGTGAACGAGAGGGGAACACGAGAGCAGGTTGAGCGAAAACCACCGCCCCGCCCGTTAGGAAGATCCCAATACCGGCGATCTTCGAGAAGGGCGGTACCGATGCGTGCCACCACCAAGCGGGCCGGGGCGGCGACCGCCGTCACGGTCATGGCACTGACCGCGTTCGCGACCCCGGCGACCGGGGCGGCCGGCGAGCCGGAACCGCGCCCGGCGTGGGTGACGGTCGGCACGGCCCCGCCCGGCAGCACCCTGGAGACCGTGCAGGGCACCAAGGGCCGGGACGGCAGCTGCGCCTTCGCCTTCGCGCTCTCCCTCGCCCCCGGCGAGAAGGCCGTCCGCGGCGACCAGGTCCGCGTCGACCCGGCGCGCTGCGTCACCGAGGTCGCCGTCACCCGTGACGCCGCGGCCTCCGCCGCCACCCCGGCGGCACCGGGGGCGTCCGTCGAGACGAAGCGGGCCCGGCCCACCTCCCGGGGCACCGCCACCCGCGAGTCCCGCGACGAGGTGCGCGCCTACACCCGCTCCCGCGGCCACCTGCGCACGTCCTGGCGCGACGCCTCGGGCCGGGAGGCCCACGCGGTCAGGAACGACGTCGACTGGAACTGGAACGCGCAGAACTGCGTGACGCCGAACTGGGGCGGATACGGCTACAACTGGTCCACGGCCGACGGGTGGAAGCTGCGCAAGGACGACTGGCGGAACGTCTACGACTGCTCCCGGCAGTCGTCGAGCTCCGCCGTCCACTACGGCAACGACGGCGTCTTCTGCCCGGACCAGGCCACCGACGCGCACTACGACCGTTCCACGGTCCACGGCACCTGGGACGGCCGGCTGGAGGGCGAGTGGAAGTCCTGGATCGCCGGCGGCTGCGCCGACCGGCTCGCCTTCCACCACGAGCTGCGCCGCAGCCTGTGACCGGCCGGGCACCGGGGATCAGGCGCCCCGGGCCAGTGCCTCCCGCACCGCCCGCACCAGCGCCTGCGCCCGCGGGTCCGCCGTCACCGTCTTGCGCAGGCCGTTGGTGACGTAGCCGAAGGCGACCCCGGACTCCGGGTCGGCGAAGCCGAGGGCGCCCCCGCGGCCGGGGTGGCCGAAGGAGGCCGGGGACAGGAACGGGGAGGCGCTGCCGTGCAGCATGTACCCGAGGCCGAAACGGGTGCCGACGACCAGGACGCGGTCCGGTCCCGCCGACTCCTCGGCGCGGGCCAGGGCGGCCGTCGCCGGGTCGAACAGCCGGCCCCCGCCGGCCCGTCCGGCCCCCTCCACCTCGCCGATCAGCGCCGCGTAGAACCGGGCCAGGCCGTCGGCGGTGGCGATGCCGTTGGCCGCGGGCAGGGCGGCCGCCCTGTACGCCGGGTCGTTCTGGTCGGGGAAGGGGGTGATCGCGGCGAAGGCGCGGCGGGTGAGGGAGGCCGGGTCCTCGTACGCCTCGGTGACCGCGCGCCTGGGCCGCAGCCGCAGGCCCCCGGACGGCTCCGGCCCTTCGACCGGGCCGGCCCGCCCCACCCGGCCCGCCTCCGCCTGCGGCAGCCCGAGCCACAGCTCCAGGCCCAGCGGGGCGGCGATCTCGGAGGCGATCCACTCGCCGGTGCCGCGTCCGGTCACGCGCCGCACCAGCCCGTCGACCATCCAGCCGTACGTCAGCGCGTGGTAGCCGTGGTCCGCGCCCGGCTCCCACACGGGCGCCTGCGCGGCCACCGCCTCCGGTCCGCGCGCCGGGTCCAGCGCCTCCCCGGGGGTGAGCGGGCGGTCGAGCACGGGCAGCCCCGCCCGGTGGTTCAGCACGTGCCGGACCAGGACCCGTTCCTTGCCGTGCGCCTTGAACTCCGGCCAGTAGTGCCCGACCGGAGCGTCCAGGTCCAGCTCCCCGCGCTGGTGCAGCAGCAGGAGCACGGCGGCGGCGACGCCCTTGGTCGCCGAGCGCACCACCTGGGCCGTGCCCCGCTCCCACGGCTCACCGCCGTCGGTGCCGTCGACGTGCTTCGTCCCGCCCCACAGATCGACGACCTTGCGCCCGTCCCGGTAGACGGCGACCGCCGCGCCCCGGTCCCCGAGCGCGGCGAAGTTCCCCGCGAACGCGTCCCGGACCGGCTCGAACCCCTCGGCCACCGTGCCGTCCACCGCCACGCCCGCGTCCGCGTCCACGCCCGCACTCCCCTCGTCTCGCCTGCGACAGTGGGTGCAACCCCCGCTCTCGGCCTGCGATTCCTGCGCCGGGTCAGCCGAGCACGATCGTTACATCGATGTTGCCGCGTGTGGCGTTGGAGTACGGGCACATCTCGTGGGCCTCGTCCACCAGCTTCGCGGCGAGGCCGGCGTCCAGGGCCGGCAGGGAGACGCTGAGGGCGACCGCGAGGCCGTAGCCCTGCTGCCGGTTGGGGCCGATGCCGACCTTGGCGGTGACCGCGGAGCCGCTCAGGTCGTGGCCCGCGCGGTCGCCGACCAGGATCAGCGCGTTGTGGAAGCAGGCGCTGTACCCGGCCGCGAACAGCTGCTCGGGATTGGTGCCGTCGCCGTCGCCGCCCAGTTGCGGGGGCATGGCGACCTTCACCTCCAGCCGGCCGTCCTGGCTGGTGACATGGCCGTCCCGGCCGCCGTGGGCGGTGGCCTCGGCCACGTACATGATCTTCGTCGGACGGGTGTCGACGGTGGTGCTGTCGGTCATGGCCGGCCTCTTCCGGAAAGCGCGCGCTGGTGCATCGCGCACAAGGTACTGGCCGGTGGGAACAGGCAGGTTACCGGGGGGTAGTAAGCGGGATCCGTCAGGGACGGCCCGGGGCGGCCGGGCGGGCGCCGCCCCCGGCCGACCCCGGGTCGAAGCCGAAGGGCAGCTCCAGCCGGTGGGCCCGCATCAGCTCCTCGTCGGACAGCAGTCCGGCGGTCGGGCCGTCGGCCGCGATCACGCCCTCGCTGAGGATCAGGGAGCGCGGGCACAGCTCCAGGGCGTAGGGCAGGTCGTGCGTGACCATCAGCACGGTTACGTCCAGCGCGCGCAGGATGTCGGCGAGCTCCCGGCGGGAGGCCGGGTCGAGGTTGGAGGACGGTTCGTCCAGGACGAGGATCTCCGGCTCCATCGCCAGCACGGTCGCCACCGCCACCCGGCGGCGCTGCCCGAAGGAGAGGTGGTGCGGCGGGCGGTCCCGGAACTCCCGCATGCCGACCAGGTCCAGCGCCCGGTCCACGCGCTCCTCCAGCTCCGCGCCCCTCAGCCCGGCCGCCGCCGGCCCGAACGCCACGTCCTCCCGCACCGTCGGCATGAACAGCTGGTCGTCGGGGTCCTGGAAGACGATCCCGACCCGGCGCCGGATCTCGGCCATGTGCTTCTCGTCCACCGGCAGCCCGGCGACCGTCACCGTGCCCGCGCCGCCGGTCAGGATGCCGTTGAGGTGCAGCACGAGGGTCGTCTTCCCGGCGCCGTTGGGGCCGAGCAGGGCGACCCGCTCGCCGCGGGCGATCGAGAAGTCCACGCCGAAGAGGGCCTGGTGCCCGTCGGGGTAGGCGAAGGCGAGGCCCGAGACCTCCAGGGAGGCGGGCGCGGAGGGTGTGGGGGTCACGGCGTTCACAGGGTCCATCCCAGCAGACAGATCAGGAGCGCGGCCGACGGGAGGGCCAGGGCGTACGACCACTGCGCCCGGGTGGCGGTCACCTCGTCGACGACCGGCATGGCACCGGCGTACCCGCGGCTGACCATCGCCAGGTGCACGCGCTCACCGCGCTCGTAGGAGCGGATGAACAGCGCGCCCGCGGACTTCGCCAGCACCCCCCAGTGCCGCACGCCCCTCGCCTCGAAACCGCGCGACTCCCGGGCGATCCGCATGCGCCGCATCTCGTCCGTGATCACGTCCCCGTAGCGGATCATGAACGAGGCGATCTGCACCATCAGCGGCGGCAGCTTCAGGCGCTGGAGCCCGAGGAGGAGTTCCCGCAGCTCGGTGGTGGCGGCCAGCAGGACGGAGGCGGCGACCCCGAGCGTGCCCTTGGCCAGCACGTTCCAGGCACCCCACAGTCCGTTCACGCTCAGGGACAGCCCCAGGACCTCCACGTGCTCGCCCTCGGCCACGAACGGCATCAGCACCGCGAAGGCCACGAACGGCACCTCGACCAGCAGCCGCCGGAGCAGGAAGGGGGCCGGGACGCGGGCCGCGTACGCCACCGCCGCCAGCAGCACGGCGTACCCGCCGAACGCCCACATCGCCTCCCGCGGCGTCGACACCACGACGACCACGAAGGCGAGGGCGGCGGTGAGCTTGGTGTGCGGCGGCAGCGCGTGCACGGGCGAGTGCCCCCGCCGGTAGAGCCGGTGCGCGTGACCCGCGCCCATGTCAGACGCTCGTGTTCGGGCCGGTGGCCGCGTCGACGCTCGTGGGCGACACGTCGTGCGTACGCCGCCTGCGCACCGCCCAGAACACCGCGCTGCCCGCGACGGCGGTCACGCCGACGCCGATCACGCCCGCGAGACCGCCGGAGAGGCGGGCGTCGTCGACGTCCTCGACGCCGTAGTCGGCGAGCGGGGAGTCGGCGGCGGCGTGCTCCTCGGCCTTTTGGTCGATGCCCTTGTCGGCGGCGACCCTCTCCAGGCCGTCGGGGCTGGCGGAGGCGTAGAAGCTGACGAATCCGGCCAGGACGAAGGAGGTGACCAGACCGGTGATCCACAGTTTGCGGTGGGAACGCGGGGTGGCCGGGACGGTGACCGGCTGCACGGCCGGGGCGTCGACCAGCTCGCCGCCGATCCGCAGCTTCAGCTTCCGGGTCAGGCCGCGGGCGCCGTACACCAGGTCGGGGCGTACGGCGATGACGGCGCCGACGGTGAGCGCGGTGATCGCGGCCTCGCCGACGCCGATGAGGAGGTGCACGCCGATCATCGCGGTGGCGACCTTGCCGATCGCGACGTCGGTGGTGCCGCCGATCCAGTACAGCAGCGTGAAGGCGAGGGCGGCGGCCGGGACGGAGAGGAGGGCGGCGACGAAGGAGGCGGCGGTCACCGACCGGCGGGAGCGCGGCAGCACCTTCACCAGCCCCCGGAAGACGGCGTAGGCGACGACGGTCGTCACGATCGCCATGTCCGTGATGTTCACGCCGAGCGCGGTCAGGCCGCCGTCGGCGAAGAGGACGCCCTGCAGGAGCAGGACGACGGAGACGCACACGATCCCGGTGCAGGGGCCCACGAGTATCGCGGCCAGCGCGCCGCCGAGCAGGTGGCCGCTGGTCCCCGCCGCGACGGGGAAGTTCAGCATCTGCACCGCGAAGATGAACGCCGCCACCAGCCCCGCCAGCGGGGCCGTCCGCTCTCCTCCGGTGCCCCCGAGCTCGCGGCGCGCGCCGCGCAGGCCGACCGCGAGGGCGCCGGCGGCGATCACCCCGGCCACGGCGGAGGTCGGGGCGTCGATGAATCCGTCAGGTACGTGCACCGTTCGATGATAGGACGCTGTTGCGAAGGGCTTGCAAGAGCAAGCCGCCGCGGTATCTCACATGCGATATACCGCCCCACCGAAAAGGCACATTTACGAAAATATGCGACATTGGGGTGGGGAGACACAGCTTTCGCGCCGGTGGCACAGAGTAAGGGGCCGTCCGATGTCCGTGGTCGAGCAGTACGCACGAGTCCACGTCCTCACCGACGCCGACCTGCCGGACGAGGAGGACGGCGGGGCCGTACCGGTCGTGCTCCGGTACGACCCCGAGGACGATCCGCGGTCGGTGCGCATCGGACTGCCCGGGCGCGGCTCCCGTGGATGGACCCTCTCGCGGGCCCTGCTCGAACAGGGACTGCGGATGCCGGCCGGGACCGGCGAGGTGCGGGTGTGGCCGTGCGGCCGGGTGCAGACCGTGGTGGAGTTCCACACCGCGCAGGGCTGCTCGGTGGTCCAGTTCGAGACGAAGACGCTGCTGCGCTTCCTGACCCGGACCTACCGGGCGGCGACGGCGGCGGAGCCGGCGGCGCGCTGAGGTCCCGGTGGGCCCGCCTCAGCCGCCCTGCCGCAGCAGCTGCGCCACGATCGGCCCGGCCGTGTCACCGCCGTGGCCGCCCGCCTGGACGACGCCCGCCGCGGCCAGGTCGCCCCGGTAGGCGGTGAACCAGCCGTTCGGCTTCTCCTGCCCGTCCACCTCCGCCGAGCCGGTCTTCGCACCGGCGTCCCCGCCCAGCCCGGACATCGCCTGCGCCGCCGTGCCGGAGGTGGCCGTGTACGACATCAGCTCGCGCAGCTGCGCCAGCGTGGAGGCGGACATCGTGCGCGAGGCGGTGGCGAGCTCGCGCCCGTCGACCGACGGGGGGACCAGGTACGGCTGGTGGAAGGCGCCGGACTTCACCGTCGCCGCCACCGACGCCATGTTCAGCGGGTTCATCCGCACCCCGCCCTGCCCGATGAGGGAGGCGGCCATCGGGGCGGCGCTCTGCACCGGCACCGAGCCGTCGAAGGTGGGCACCCCGACCGACCAGTTGTCCATCGACAGGCCGAAGACCTGCTGGGCCTGCTTGGTCAGGTCGTCGTTCCCCAGCTTCGGGGCCTGGCTGATGAAGGCGGTGTTGCAGGAGCGCGCGAAGCTCGCCTTGAACGTGCCGCCCTTGATCTCGAACTTGTCGTCGTTGTGGAACTTCCAGCCGCCGTAGGAGAAGTACTTCGGGCACGGGTGCTGCTTGTCCGCCGACGCCAGGCCCTTCTCGATCAGCAGCGAGGAGGTGATGACCTTCATCGTCGAGCCGGGGGCCAGCGAGCCCTGGAAGGCGGTGTTGAAGCCGTGGCCGCTGTTGGCGACCGCGAGGATCTCGCCGGTCGAGGCGCGCAGCGCGACCACCGAGGCCCGCGCCCTCTTCGCCACCTGCTCCTCGGCGGCCGCCTGCAGGGCCGGGTCGAGCGTGGTCCGCACCGTGCCCGGCGTGCCCTCCCGCAGCTCCAGCAGCGTCTTGTCGGAGAGCTTCTTCTCCTTGGACTCCTTGCCGCGCACCACGCGCAGCTCGACGCCCGCCTTGCCGCCGGCCGTCTTGCCGTACTTCTCGCGCAGTCCGTCCAGGACCGTGCCCAGCGAGGGGTACTTCGCGGCCGTGATCTCCCCGCCGTCGCGGTCCAGGGCCTTCACCGGAGGTGTCCCGGCCTCCCCGGTGACCAGCCTGTCGCCGTCGGCGAGGGCGGGGTGGACGACGGAGGCGTGCCAGTCGACGCGCGGCTCGCCGTCACCGGCGCGGCGCACCACGGTCAGGGCGCTGTCGTACTCCAGCGGCTTGCCGGTGTCCTCGTACGTCACCACCGCCTTGACGGAGAAAGGGACCTTGTCCCCGGCCGGGGTGCCCGGGACGAGGGTGAGCCCCTTGAGGCGGGCGTCCTCGGCGACGCCGGTGAGCAGGTCCGCGGCGGCCTTCGCGTCGTCGGTCGCGGCGGCGGCGTCGTCGACGCGGCCCTGCTCCCAGGCGGTGAGGAAGGCACGGGCGGCCGTGGAGACCTCGGCGGCCGTCAGCGGACCGGTCTTGACCTTCTTCTCGGCCGCCGCCGCCCGCGCGCCGTCCCCGGCGGCCGTCCCGCCGTCGTACAGCGCGTAGGCGGCCGCCCCTCCGGCGCCGACGACGACCGCGGCGATCACTCCGCCGAGCACGGCGGGTCTCGTCTTCCGTCGCTCGGCGACGCGCTTCCTGTTGCCCACTGCTCTTCCGTTTCCTCCGTCTAACCCCAGGGGAACCCCACGGGGTGAACAGCCCTCGGTGCGCCGGCCCGCTCGGCGTCCCGGCGGGTCCGGCGGGCCTCACGGCTCCGTCGAGCCCCACGCTTGCGGCGAGCCCCGCGGTTCCCACGACGGCTCCACCCTAGAGTCCCGTCGATCATCCGGCAGTTCAGCCACCTGCCCGCAGCACGTCCGCCACGATCGGTCCGGCCGCGTCGCCGCCGTGGCCCCCCTCCTCGGTCATGGCCGCCGCCGCCAGGTCGTCGCGGAAACCGGTGAACCAGCTGTTGGACGTGGCCTGCCGGTCCACCTCCGCCGAACCGGTCTTCGCGCCGATGTCCCCGTCGAGTCCCGCCATGGCCTGCTGCGCGGTGCCCCGCGTGGCGGTCAGCCGCATCATCTGCTTGAGCTGGGCGGCGGTGCCGGCCGGCAGGCCCTCGGCGGTGGCGAGCCGCCGTCCGTCGAGGTCGGGGGAGACCAGGTAGGGCTGGCGGAAGGTGCCCGTGATCGCGGTGGCCGTCACCGAGGCCATGTTCAGCGGGTTCATCTGCACCTGGCCCTGGCCGATGGCGTTGGCCGCGCGGTCCGGGCCGCCGGAGGCGGGCACCCGGCCGTCGAAGGAGGCGATCCCGGTCTTCCAGTCGTCGCGGCCCAGTCCGAACCGCTCCTGGGCCTCGGCCGTCAGGGAGGCGTCCGTGAGCGGGGCCTCGTCGACGAGCTTGACGAAGGCGGTGTTGCACGAGCGCAGGAAGCTGCTCGCGAGGGTGGCGTCCTCGTCCGGCCGCATGCCCGGCAGGTTGTGGAAGGTCTGGCTCTGCCAGGTCGCGGTGTCCGGGCAGGGCGCCGGGCCGTCCATCGACGTCACGCCGTTGTCGATGAACATGGCCGCCGTGACGATCTTCATGGTGGAGCCGGGGGCGACCTGGCCCTGGAAGGCCGCGTTGAAGCCGTCCGAGCGGTTGTTCGCCACGGCGAGCACCTCGCCGGTGCTCGGCTTCACCGCCACCACCGACGACTCGGCGTACCGCTTCACCGCCCGCTCGGCTGCCGCCTGCACGCGCGCGCTGAGCGTCGTGCGCAGCGTGCCGGGCTCGCCCTCGGCCAGGGTCAGCAGGGGGGTGTCGGCGGCCTCCGGGGCCGTGTGCCGGATCACCAGCTCGACGCCGGGCGTGCCGCCCGCCCGGTCGCCGTACTTGGCGCGCAGCGTGTCCAGCACCGGCCCGAGCGAGGGGTACTCCTCCTCCGTCAGCACGCCGCCGTCCCGGCCGACGGCCTCGATCGGTGGGTTCGCCGACTCCTCGGTGACCAGGGTGTCGCCGTCCCGCAGCTCCGGATGGACGACCGACGGCTTCCAGTCGACCAGGGCACGTCCGGTGGTGATCCCCCGCACCACGGTGAGGGCGCTCCTGTACGTCAGCGGCTCGGACTTCCCCTGGTACGACACCGTCGCCCTCACGGTGAACGGCACGCTCGCGCCACCGGCCGCCCCCGGCGTGATCCGCACACCGGTGATGCGGGCGTCCGCGCCGTACGCCGTCAGCAGCCGCTCGGCCGCCGCGGCGTCGTTCGTGTACGTCGCCGCCGTCGCCGCCTCGCCCTTCTCCCAGGCCGCGAAGAACCTCGCCGCCGCCTCCCTCACCTCGTCCGCGTCCGGCGGGCCGGTCCTGACCTCCTCCGGCCCGTTCGAGCCGCTGCCGTTCACCGCCGACACCAGGTTGAAGGCGCCGTACCCCGCCCCGCCCACCAGCACGGCCAGCACGCCGCCGACGGCGGCGACCTTGACCCCCTTGCCCATCAGGCTGTCCCCTCCCCTGGGCCTCCCACGTTTTCTGAACGTGTTCAGAAAGCCCGGTAGTCCGAGCACTGTAGGCACAAAGAGGTGACGGGCGGTACGGAAGTTTCCGTTTGGTGGCCGAACGGAGACCAGCGGGCTGAACCGGCCCGGGGTCGGACCGGGACGTACCGGCTCAGACCCAGGTGTCCAGCCACATGCGTGAACGCCAGTCGTCGATCGGGAGGGCGGTGCCGGTGTAGATGGGCCAGAAGTAGATGAAGTTCCAGGCGATCAGCAGGACCAGCACGCCCGCCCCCACGGCCCCCGCCGTCCGCCGGACGTCGCTCGAACCGGGCCGGCCGGCGATCGCGCCCACCAGCATCGCCACCGCCAGGCACAGGAACGGTACGAAGACCACGGCGTAGAAGAGGAAGATCGTGCGCTCCTGGTACAGGAACCACGGCACGTACCCGGCCGCCACCCCGCAGGCGATCGCGCCCGCCCGCCAGTCCCGGCGGAAGGCCCAGCGCCACAGCACGTACAGGAGGGCGAAGCAGGCCGCCCACCACAGCAGCGGCGTGCCCAGCGCCAGCACCTCGCGGGCGCACTTCCCGCCCGCGTCGGCCGGGCAGCCGTCCGTGCCGGGCGCCGGCGACTCGTAGAAGTAGGAGACCGGGCGGCCCAGGACGATCCAGCTCCACGGGTTGGACTGGTAGGGGTGCGGCGACGTGAGGCTGGTGTGGAAGTCGTACACCTGCGTCTCGTAGTGCCACAGGCTCCGCCACCAGTCCGGGAACAGCCAGGACCAGGAACTGCCCTTGCCCTGGGTGGCCGCCCAGTCGCGGTAGTAGCCGCCGGAGCCGTCGTCGGCGGAGAAGATCCAGCCGGCCCAGGTCCAGACGTAGGTGACGACCGCCACCGGGACCGTGGACAGGAAGGCCCGGCCCACATCGCGCCGGAGGACCGTCAGGTACGGCCGGCGGGCGCCCGCCACCCGGCGCGCGCCGACGTCCCACCACACGCTCATCACGCAGAAGGCCGCCGTGATGTACAGGCCGTTCCACTTGGTGCCGATGGCCAGGCCCAGCATCAGCCCCGCCGCCCAGCGCCACGGCCGCCACCCGATCCGGGTGGTCTCCGCCACGTGCGCGTCCGGCCGGACGCGGCCGTCGGCGTCCACCGGCAGCGCGGCGGCCAGCCTCTCCCGCGCCCTGTCCCGGTCCACCACCAGGCAGCCGAACGCGGCCAGCACGAAGAACATCAGCACACTGTCCAGCAGCGCGGTGCGGCTCATCACGAAGTGCAGCCCGTCCACCGCCAGCAGCGCGCCCGCCAGGCAGCCCAGGAAGGTGGAGCGGAACAGGCGGCGGCCGATCCGGCACACCAGCAGCACCGACAGCGTGCCGAGCAGCGCGGGCATGAACCGCCAGCCGAACGGATCGAACCCGAAGACCAGCTCACCGAGGCCGATGACGTACTTGCCGACCGGCGGGTGCACGACGTACGCCGCCTCCGTCGGAATCGGCACGTCCCCGCCGGAGCCGAGGATCAGGTCGTTGGCGTTCTTGTCCCAGTTGACCTCGAACCCGCGGTGGATCAGCGCCCACGCGTCCTTGGCGTAGTACGTCTCGTCGAATATCACCGCCTTCGGGCTGCCCAGGTTCCAGAACCGGACCACCCCGGCCAGCAGCGTCACCAGCAACGGGCCGCCCCAGCCCGACCAGCGCGCGAGCCGGTCGGCCGCCGGCGCCGGGACGCCGAGGAACGCCCACAGCCGCGCGCCGGGCCGCGCGTACGGCGGCACCAGCCGCTCGCGGGCGTCGGCGTCCGGTCCCACCGTGTATCCGAAGCGGCGCAGCCGCCGCTGCCACGACGACGGTGGCCGGCCGTGCGGCGCCTGGTGGTCCTTCCGGGTGTCCGTGGAGGACGCGGTACTGGTCACCGCGCCATCGTAGGGAACCCGTCCGTGCGAGTCCCGTCCTTGCCCCTGCGAGGATGGAAACGTGACAGTCGCACCCGGAACCCTGGTCCTCGCCGGCACCCCCATCGGGGACATCGCCGACGCCCCGCCCCGGCTCGCCGAGGAGCTGGCCGGCGCCGACGTCGTCGCCGCCGAGGACACCCGGCGGCTGCGCCGCCTCACCCAGGCGCTCGGCGTCACCCCCAAGGGGCGCGTGGTGTCGTACTTCGAGGGCAACGAGTCCGCCCGCACGCCCGAGCTGGTCGAGGAACTGGTGAACGGCGCGCGCGTGCTGCTGGTGACCGACGCCGGGATGCCGTCCGTGTCCGACCCCGGCTACCGGCTGGTCGCGGCGGCCGTCGAACGCGACGTCCGCGTCACCGCCGTCCCCGGCCCGTCCGCCGTGCTCACCGCGCTCGCCCTGTCCGGGCTGCCCGTCGACCGGTTCTGCTTCGAGGGCTTCCTGCCGCGCAAGGCGGGCGAGCGGCTGGCCCGGCTGCGGGAGGCCGCCGCCGAGCGGCGCACCCTCGTCTACTTCGAGGCCCCGCACCGGCTCGACGACACCCTCGCCGCGATGGCCGAGGTGTTCGGCGACGGCCGGCGCGCGGCCGTGTGCCGGGAGCTGACCAAGACGTACGAGGAGGTCCGGCGGGGACCGCTGGGCGAGCTCGCCGCGTGGGCGGCACAGGGCGTGCGCGGGGAGATCACCGTCGTCGTCGAGGGGGCGCCGGAGCGGGGGTCCGAGGAGATCGGCGCCGAGGAACTGGTGCGCCGGGTGCGGGTGCGCGAGGAGGCGGGCGAGCGGCGCAAGGAGGCCATCGCCGCGGTGGCCGCCGAGGCCGGCCTGCCCAAGCGGGAGGTGTTCGACGCGGTGGTGGCGGCCAAGCACGCGCAGGGGTGAGCCGTCCCGGCCGGGCACCGGGTGAGCCGTCCGGCCGGGCACCGGCGGCGTGCCCCACGGGCGGGCAAAGGGGACGGCCACGGGCGGGCAAAGGGGGCGGCCACGGGCGGGCAAAGGGGGCGGGGCGCTTCGGCAAGGAACGCCCAAGACAGCCCCAATTCTCGGCAGGACCAGTGCGTTCACGCCGGTGGAGGCGTCCACTGGGGGAAGCGGGGAAGCGAGGCAACCGTCCCCTCCTGGACAGGAGCTGGCATGAGCGAGTCCGCAGGATCCACCGGTCCGGGCCGCGCGCCCGCCCGCGTCGCGCACGAGGCGTACTCCTTCGCCTGCATGCGCTGCGGGCACGGCTGGGAGCAGTCCTTCGCCATAGAGCACCACACCGACGCCGGGGGCAGGGAGTTCGTGCGGTACGTGGCGGACGGCCGCGTCGTGCCCTCCCCGCTGAGCCGGCCCACCTGCGGGCGGTGCGGCAACCACCTCGTGCGCATCATGGGGCCCGGGCGGGTCGCCTCCGCGCGCGAGGCGGCCCGCCCGGGGCCGGCCGCCGGGCGGGCGGCGGTCCCCCGGCCGAGGGCCGCCGCGGAGGCCGGGAGGACCGGGAAGGCCGGCGAGAAGCACCACTGGCACCTCTCCGACCTCCTGAACGCCCTCCACCTGCACCGCGGGGCGAGCTGACCGCTCCGGCACGACCCCCCGGCAGGCCCCTTCCGTAGGATCGGAACATGCCTGCGAACGCCGACAAGACCGAAGCCCCGCCGCTCCCGGAGCCCCTCCGGGTGCCGGTCGCCGACTCGCACACCCACCTCGACATGCAGTCCGGCACGGTCGAGGAGGGCCTGGCCAAGGCCGCGTCCGTCGGCGTCACGACGGTCGTGCAGGTCGGCTGCGACGTACGGGGCTCGCGCTGGGCGGCCGAGACGGCGGCCGCGTACGACACCGTCCACGCGGCCGTCGCCCTGCACCCCAACGAGGCCCCGCGCATCGTGCACGGCGACCCCGACGGCTGGTCCCGGCAGGGCGCCCGCGAGCCCGGCGGGGACGCCGCGCTGGACGAGGCGCTCGCCGAGATCGACCGCCTGGCCGCACTCCCGCACGTCAAGGCCGTCGGCGAGACGGGCCTGGACTACTTCCGCACCGGCGAGGAGGGCAAGGCGGCCCAGGAGCGGTCCTTCCGCGCGCACATCGAGATCGCCAAGCGGCACGGCAAGGCCCTGGTCATCCACGACCGCGACGCCCACGCCGACGTCCTGCGCATCCTCAAGGAGGAGGGCGCCCCCGAGCGCACCGTCTTCCACTGCTACTCCGGCGACGCGGAGATGGCCGGGATCTGCGCCCGCGCCGGGTACTACATGTCCTTCGCCGGCAACGTCACCTTCAAGAACGCCCGGAACCTGCGCGACGCCCTCGCCGCGGCCCCGCAGGAGCTGGTCCTGGTCGAGACCGACGCGCCGTTCCTGACGCCGGTGCCCTACCGCGGTCGGCCCAACGCCCCGTACCTGATCCCGGTCACCGTGCGGGCCATGGCCGCCGTACGCGGCATCGACGAGGACGCGATGGCCACGGCCCTCGGGGCGAACACGGCCCGCGCCTTCGATTACCGGGCGTAACGAAAAGCAGGGGAACGGCGACCGTCCGCAGGAGCGTCGTTCGGGGGAGCGACGGCCGCTCCGGCGGCCGGCCGACGCCGTGGACCCGGCGGGCACGCACGGGCGGCCCGTACCGGTTCGCCACCCGCGCCCGGCGGCGGCCCGGCGGGCACGGCCGCCCCCAGGACGCCCCGGCGGCGGAGCGGACCCACCGGACCCGGAAGCCGTACGCGCGCCAGGGGACGAGCCCCCGGCCGCACTGCGGGGCGCGGTCGCGGGGGCGACCCGCGGCTACCCTTGAGCCCGTGAGCAGCCCCATCCCGCCCGACGCCCTCCTGGGCCCCGCCGACGTCCGCGAACTCGCGACGGCCCTCGGCGTGCGCCCCACCAAGCAGCGCGGCCAGAACTTCGTGATCGACGCCAACACGGTCCGCCGGATCGTCCGCACCGCCGGCGTGCGCCCCGACGACGTGGTGGTCGAGGTGGGCCCGGGACTCGGCTCGCTCACCCTGGCGCTGCTGGAGGCCGCCGACCGGGTCACCGCCGTCGAGATCGACGACGTCCTCGCCGCGGCCCTGCCCGCCACCATCGCCGCCCGCATGCCCGGGCGGGCCGACCGGTTCGCGCTCGTCCACTCCGACGCGATGCAGGTGACCGAGTTGCCGGGGCCCGCCCCGACCGCGCTCGTCGCCAACCTCCCCTACAACGTGGCCGTGCCCGTCCTCCTCCACATGCTCGACACCTTCCCGAGCATCGAGCGCACCCTCGTCATGGTCCAGTCCGAGGTCGCCGACCGCCTCGCCGCCGGCCCCGGCTCCAGGGTGTACGGCGTGCCCAGCGTGAAGGCCGGCTGGTACGCCGAGGTCAAGCGCGCCGGGGCCATCGGCCGCAACGTGTTCTGGCCCGCGCCCAACGTCGACAGCGGCCTGGTCTCCCTGGTCCGCCGCACCGAGCCCATCAGGACCACCGCCTCCAAGGCCGAGGTCTTCGCCGTCGTCGACGCCGCGTTCGCGCAGCGCCGCAAGACGCTGCGGGCGGCGCTCGCCGGATGGGCCGGGTCGGCCGCCGCGGCGGAGGCGGCCCTGGTCGCCGCCGGGGTGTCCCCGCAGGCCCGCGGCGAGTCGCTGACCGTCGAGGAGTTCGCGCGGATCGCCGAGAACAGGACCGCGCGGGGCGAGGCCCCGGCGGGAGGGACCGCGGAGCACAAGGCCGCCGAGCACGAGGAGGCGGGCGCGTGAGCGTCACCGTCCGGGTCCCCGCCAAGGTCAACGTCCAGCTCGCGGTCGGCGCCGCCCGCGCGGACGGCTTCCACGACCTGGCCAACGTCTTCCTCGCCGTCGGCCTGTACGACGAGGTCACCGCGACGCCGGCCGCCGAGCTGCGCGTCACCTGCGCCGGGCCGGACGCCGGCCAGGTGCCCCTGGACCGCACCAACCTCGCGGCGCGCGCGGCGGTGCTGCTCGGCGAGCGGTACGGCCGCGACCCCGCCGTGCACCTCCACATCGCCAAGGACATCCCCGTCGCCGGCGGCATGGCGGGCGGCAGCGCGGACGGCGCCGCCGCGCTGGTCGCCTGCGACGCGCTGTGGGGCACGGGCGCGACCCGCGACGAACTCCTCGGCCTCTGCGCCGAACTCGGCAGCGACGTGCCGTTCAGCCTGGTCGGCGGCGCGGCGCTGGGCACCGGGCGCGGCGAGAAGCTGACGCCGCTGGAGGTGGGCGGCACGTTCCACTGGGTGTTCGCCATGGCGCGGGGCGGGCTGTCCACACCGGCCGTCTTCCGCGAGTTCGACCGGCTCACCGAGGGCCGGGACGTGCCGGAACCGGTGGCCTCCCGGGCCGTCCTCGACGCGCTCGCCGAGGGCGACACCGGCGCGCTCGCCGTCGCCGTCTCCAACGACCTCCAGCCCGCGGCGCTGTCCCTCTTCCCCGAGCTGGCCGACACCCTGGCCGCGGGCCGCGCCGCGGGCGCCCTCGCCGCGCTGGTCTCGGGCTCCGGACCGACCACGGCGTTCCTCACCTCCGACGAGGTGGCGGCGGCCGAGGTGGCGTCGGTGCTGCGGGCGTCGGGGACGTGCCGGGAGGTGCGGACGGCGAAGGGGCCGGTGGCGGGGGCGACGGTGGTCCGAGGAGCCGCGGCGGCCTGAGGGGGCGCCGCGCGGAGCCCGCCGACGGCGGCCGGGCCGATGCCGGCGGGCGCGGGCCGGGCGGCCCCGGGCCCCGGTGAGCGGACCGGGCTCGTGGACGTGGCCGACGGGCCGCAGGGCCTACCCTTGAAAACTGATCGATCCCCTGGGCAGGAGTGAAATGGCCGTCAACCTGGTCAATGTCGAGAACGTCAGCAAGGTGTACGGCACCCGTACCCTCCTCGACGGCATCTCCCTCGGCGTCTCCGAAGGGGACCGCATCGGCGTCGTCGGCCGCAACGGCGACGGCAAGACCACGCTGATCCGGATGCTGGCCAAGCTGGAGGACGCCGACACCGGCCGCGTCACCCACTCCGGCGGGCTGCGCATGGGCGTCCTGACCCAGCACGACTCCCTCGACCCCGGGGCCACCGTCCGCCACGAGGTCATCGGCGACCTGGCCGACCACGAGTGGGCGGGCAACGCCAAGATCCGCGACGTGCTGACCGGGTTGTTCGGCGGGCTGGACCTGCCCGGCTTCCCGCAGGGCCTGGACACCGTCATCGGGCCGCTGTCGGGTGGCGAGCGGCGCCGCATCGCGCTGGCCAAGCTGCTCATCGCCGAGCAGGACCTGATCGTCCTGGACGAGCCCACCAACCACCTCGACGTCGAGGGCATCGCCTGGCTCGCCCGGCACCTGCGCGAGCGCCGCTCGGCACTGGTCTGCGTCACCCACGACCGCTGGTTCCTCGACCAGGTCTGCACCCGCATGTGGGACGTGCAGCGCGGCGTCGTCCACGAGTACGAGGGCGGCTACTCCGACTACGTCTTCGCCCGCGCCGAGCGCGAGCGCATCGCCGCCACCGAGGAGGTCAAGCGGCAGAACCTCGTCCGCAAGGAGCTGGCGTGGCTGCGGCGCGGGGCGCCCGCGCGCACCTCCAAGCCGCGGTTCCGCGTCGAGGCCGCCAACGAGCTGATCAAGGACGTGCCGCCGCCGCGGGACAGCAGCGAGCTGATGAAGTTCGCGTCGTCCAGGCTCGGCAAGACGGTGTTCGACCTGGAGGACGTGACCGTCCAGGCCGGGCCCAAGGTGCTGCTCAAGCACCTGACCTGGCAGCTGGGGCCCGGTGACCGCATCGGCCTCGTCGGCGTCAACGGCGCCGGCAAGACCTCGCTGCTGCGGGCGCTCGCCGAGGCCGCGTTCAGCGAGGGGGAGCGGCAGCCCGCGGGCGGGCGGATCCGCGTCGGCAGGACGGTGAAGCTGGCGTACCTGTCGCAGGAGGTCGCCGAGCTCGACCCCACCTGGCGGGTGCTGGAGGCCGTGCAGCGGGTGCGTGAGCGCGTCGACCTCGGCAAGGGGCGGGAGATGACCGCCGGGCAGCTGTGCGAGACGTTCGGCTTCGGCAAGGAGAAGCAGTGGACGCCGGTCGGCGACCTCTCGGGCGGTGAGCGGCGGCGGCTCCAGCTGCTGCGGCTGCTGATGGACGAGCCCAACGTCCTCTTCCTCGACGAGCCGACCAACGACCTCGACATCGAGACCCTGACCCAGCTGGAGGACCTCCTCGACGGCTGGCCCGGCTCGATGATCGTCATCTCCCACGACCGGTTCTTCGTCGAGCGGACGACGGACCGCGTGTTCGCGCTGCTCGGCGACGGCACGCTGCGGATGCTGCCGCGCGGCATCGACGAGTACCTGGAGCGGCGCCGGCGGATGGAGGAGGCGGCGGCCGCCTCCGCCCCGGCCCGGATCCCGGCCCAGGCCCCGGCCTCCGACAGGGCCGTGCCCGAGCGGAGCGCCGCCGACCTGCGTGCCACGAAGAAGGAGCTCCAGAAGATCGAACGGCAGCTGGACAAGATCTCCGAGAAGGAGTCCGCGCTGCACGCGCGGATCGCGGAGAACGCCACGGACTTCGCGAAGGTGGCCGAACTCGACGCTGAACTGCGGGATTTGGCCGGACAGCGGGAGGAACTGGAGCTGCGCTGGCTGGAATTGGCGGAGGACGCCTGACCCGCCGGCCGCTGTGGGCCGTATTGCGAGGGATTTCGGCGATCCGGGGCATTCCTTACCCGTAGGGGGAGCGCAACGTCGAACAAGCGTGTAGCTTCCGGAAGACGAGGAGGCGGGGCGGGGTCGCGCCGGAAGCCGGGGGGGGCTTCCGCCCGTGGGGGGCGTGTGCGCATCCCCGAGGGGGCGTCCGCAGTTGGGCATCGGCGGGGCGCCGTGCGGTGCCCCGCCGGAGCCATTGGCCGGGAGCCGTGGGGGGACTGGGGGGTTGCTCGATGGGAGTGCGGCTCATGGTGGTCGACGACCACCGATTGCACGCCGAGGCGCTGGCTTCGGCGCTGAAGCTGCGGGGGCACCGGGTGCTCGCCGCGACGGCGCCCGTCGCGGGGGCGGCGGAACTGGTGATCAGCCGGGCACCGGAGGTGTGCCTGCTGGGGACGGCGGCACCGGCCGAGCCCGGGGTGTTCGACCCGGTGGCGAAGGTCAAGCGGGAGCGTCCGCAGGTGGCGGTGGTCGTGCTGGGGCCGGTGCCGAACCCGCGGGGGATCGCGGCGGCCTTCGCGGCCGGAGCCTCGGGATACGTGCGGCACGACGAGCGCATCGAGGGGGTGGAGCGGGCGATCGTGAAGGCGCGGGCCGGGGAGTCGGCGGTGGCGCCGCAACTGCTCCAAGGGGCGTTCGGCGAGCTGCTGAACCCGGTGGCGCAGCCGGACGACGAGGGGCAGCGGCTGATGGAGATGCTGACGCCGCGGGAGGCCGAGGTGCTGGTCCGGGTCGCCGACGGCGAGGACACGCGGCTCATCGCGGCCGGTATGGGCATCGCGCCGTCCACGGCCCGGACCCATGTCCAGCGGGTCCTGATGAAGCTGGGCGTCGGCTCACGCCTGGAGGCCGCGGCCCTGGCGGCGCGCACGGGGCTGCTGGACCGGGCCGGGCCGGTACGACGGCCGGTCCCGCCGGGGGCGTAGCGGCGTCCCCCCGACGGCCTGCCGCCGTCCGGCGGGGGCGGGTGGCCCCGGTGTGACGGGACGGGTGATTCCGGTGCGGTGAGGGCGGGTGATCCCCGCCTCCCCGCACGGGCAGGTCTCCGGCCGCCCCGGCGGGGGCCGCTCGCCGGCGGGTCTCAGCCCGCCCGGCCGTCTTCGGGTGCCGTTCCTTGCACGAGGAAGCCGAGGGCGGGCGCCAGCAGTCCCGCCGCGGCCGTCCACAGCCGCCAGGTGCCGGCGTCCGGGACCAGCAGCAGGGCGGCCAGGCAGCCGAGCGCGACCGTCCACCCCACGAGCATCGGCACCGACGCCGTCACGAGCCAGCCCGCGCCGAGGTCCAGCGTGCGGACCCGCCGCTCGGGGTCCGGATGTGCGGGGACCGCGAGCTGCTCCTTCGCGACCCGCTCGGCCACCGGGACCGGGACCGCGCCGGGCAGCTGCCAGCCGTCGTCGCCCACCAGGTCGGCGAGGACGTCCCGGCCCCGGCGGTGCCGCGGATCCCATAGCAGCCAGCCGTGCGTCCCCGAGAGCACGGCTCCGGCGGCCTCGCTGGACATCCGGGAGTGGAAGGGGATCTCCGTGCCGCGGCCCTGGAGCACCAGGCCCTTCAGCCGCCGGGTGTTCTCCCGCCGCTTGCGCTCGTCGGCCGCCGTCGTACCGCCGGGCGGCGGCGCGTCGACGTGCTCGCCCGCCCCGGTGACGGTGACCCGCAGGGCCTGCCAGCCGGGGCCGACGGTGCGGGCGCGACGGCGTGTGCTGCCGCACCACCACAAGCCGATGACCAGGAAGAGGGTCACGAGGGGCCACAGGCCGACGATCCCCCATGCGCTGCTGGCCTTCACGGCCCGCCCGGCGAGCTGGCGCTCCACGTCCTCGCGTTGATCGTCGCCGATGGCACCCAGCTCGGGCCGTCCGGGGACGTACGCCACGTACAGTTCACCGCCGATCGACCGGCGTCGATTGGTGGACGCCTCGAACGTCGCCGGGACACCGTCCCCGCCGGCCGGTGAGGGGAGCAGGACGGTGTAGTCGGCGGTGGCCGCGGCGCGCGGGCTGCTGCCCTCGGCGACCTCGTTCTCGATCTTGACGATGGGACGCCGCTCGATCACCGCGCCCGCCTCGGCCAGCACGGCACTCGTGCCCGTTCCCCGCGCGTCGGCGGCGGCCAGCGTCCCCCAGAGGGCCAGCAGCGTGGGAAGGGCGATCAGCACGCCCAGGTAGCGGGCCGACGGCCAGCGGGTGCCGCCCAGCCGCGACGGCACCGTGCCCTCGCCGTGTCCCGGGGTCACCGAGGCGGCCCGTACGGCCCACCGGTAGGTCTCGCGGCGGGACCGGCCGCCCCCGAGTACCACCGCCGTCCCCAACAGCACGACACACAGGGCGAGGAGCGCCAGGGAGCCCCACGTGACGGCGTCGCGTACCGGTGCGGCCCCCAGGAAGAGCCACGCGGCGGTCAGCGCCACCAGGGCGAGCGGGGCGGCCACGGCGACCAATCGCCCGCAGCGGGGGAAGCCCCGGACACCGGTCACCTCGCCGACGCCGTCGTGGGGCTCACTCACGGTCCACTCACTGTTCACCCGAACGCTCCGTACCGATCTGAATCGGGCCGTTCCCGATCCCGCAGGGCCTTGGCATCCTCACCCGCGTCCTTCCGGGCGTCGGCGGCGGCACCAGGCTTGTCCTCGTCCTTGTCCGCGTTGGGATCGCCGTCGACGGCCGCGTCGATGTCCTTGGAGATGTTGCCACCCACACCGAGCCCGAAGCCGATGGGAGAGTTGGTGGCCACGTCACCCGCGAGGCCGTGCGCCCCGGGGAACGCCCGGCCGCTTGTGGCCCGGTGGACGGCCGCGCTTCCGGCACCGCCGCCGAGTCCGCCGGCTTCCCGTGCGGTCGACGATCCGCAGACCCAGACGGTCCTGTTGGCGACATGGTGGCGCGGGCCGGTCCGGCTGGTGACGTGACAGCCGTGTGGGCGTTGCTGGTCCCGGCGGTCGTATTGGTCAATGATCGGAGCCTGGAAACGGTACGGGCCGTCTTCCCGCTCCTGACGTTCGTCGGCATTCGCCCCTTGGCGCTGGCCTCCTTGTTCCGGTGGCGGCGCTGGACGGCCGGGATGGAGCACGGCGCCTGGTTCGCGGGGGATCCGGAGCGCGGTGGGGTGCTCGCGCTGCCCGGTGGGCGGGCCCTGACGCTGGTGACCGCCGGGTAGCGGCCCCGGCGCGGGGACGGCACGGGGCCGGGACCCGGTGGGTCCCGGCCCGCGAGCGTCCCGGCCGGCCGCTACTCGGCCGGCTTCCCGTCGGGCGTGACGTCCGGCGGCGGCGGAGCCACGGGGCGGAGCTTCAGCCAGGCCAGGAAGAACACCCCCAGCAGCAGCATCCCCAACCCGGTCCACAGGTTGATGTTCACGCCCTCGGCCTTGTCGATGTCGGCGTCGGACGCCGTGATGCCGGCGATCGTGACGATGACGCCGTAGAGGACGAACAGGCCCCCGATGATGCGCCGGATGTCGAACAGCCGTGCGGCGGTCGCGGACTTGGTCTCCAGTTCGGAGACCTCCCGCTGGACGTCCTTCTCGGAGTAGAACTCGGACATGGTCTCTCCATCCTCCCGCGATCAGAACGAGAACGGGATGTAGCAGGCGGCGGCCAGGACCACCGCGCCCCAGCCCAGCAGGGCCGGCTTGCGGTACCAGGCGTCGTCGCCCTGGGCGGGCGGCTCGGACATGCCGGGGGACGTGGTGCCGTAGACCAGGCCCTGGAGCTCGGCGGCCGGCTTGGGCCGGGTGAACAGGGAGACCGCCACCATGACCACCGCGCCGGCGACGAAGCCGGCGATCGCGGAGACGAAGTTGGCGCCTTGGTCGGAGGGGATGTCGATGATGCCCTGCTTGTAGATGACGAAGTAGTTCACCATCGCCGCGGTGGTGCCCGCGATCAGGCCCCAGAAGCCGGACTTCATCGACGCGCGCTTCCAGAACATGCCGATGATGAAGACCACGAACATCGGCACGTTGAAGAAGGAGAACAGCGTCTGGAGGTACGCCATGATGTTCGAGAAGGACTTCGCCAGGAACGCCGTGCCGATGGAGGCGAGGACGCCGATCGCCGTGATCAGGCGGCCGAACCTCACGTAGTACTCGTCCGGGCGGTTCGTCACCACGTACTTCGCCCAGATGTCGGCGGTGAAGACGGTGTTGAAGGACGACACGTTCGCCGCCATGCCCGCCATGAACGCGGCCATCAGACCGGTCACCGCGATGCCGAGCACGCCGTTGGGCAGCAGGGCCTCCATCAGGTACGGGATGGCGTCGTTGTACTGGAGGTCGGAGCCGGGCCGGCCGATGTCCGGGACCAGCGCGGCGGCGACCAGGCCCGGGATCATCACCACGAAGACGATGAAGATCTTCGGGAACGCGGCGATCAGCGGGGTGCGCTGCGCGGCGGAGAGGTTCTTCGCGGACAGGGCGCGCTGCACCTCGGCGAAGTTCGTCGTCCAGTAGCCGAAGGAGAGGACGAAGCCGAGGCCCAGGACGATGGTCAGCCAGTTGGCGCCGAGCGGGTTGTCGCTGCCGATGCCGGTGCCGCCCCAGGAGGACATGAAGTCCCCGCCGTGCCGTGCGGTGAGGGTGTCGGTCAGGCCGTCCCAGCCGCCGGCCTTCCTCAGGCCGAGCACGGTGATCGGGATGAGGGCCGCCAGGATCACGAAGAACTGCAGGACCTCGTTGTAGATGGCCGAGGACAGGCCGCCGAGGGTGATGTAGCCGAGGACGAACGCGCCGGCGACGACGATGGCCACCCAGTCCGGCCAGCCCAGCAGCGCCTCGACGACGATCGAGAGGGCGTACAGGTTGACGCCGGCGATGAGGATGGCGGCGAAGGCGAACAGGATGGCGCTGAGCAGGTGCGCCGCCTTGTCGAAGCGGAGCAGGAGGAACTCGGGGACCGAGCGGACCTTGGAGCCGTAGTAGAACGGCATCATCACCAGGCCCAGGAAGACCATGGCCGGGATGGCGCCGATCCAGTACCAGTGCGTGGTGTAGACGCCGTACTGCGCGCTGTTGGCGGCCATGCCCAGGATCTCGGTGGCGCCCAGGTTGGCGGCGACGAAGGCGAGACCGGTGACCCACGCCGGCAGGGAACGGCCGGACAGGAAGAAGTCGAGGCTGGTCTTGACCGAGCGGCGGGCGGCGAAGCCGATGCCCAGGACGACGACGAAGTAGATCCCGAGGATCGAGTAGTCGAGCCAGTTGGTGGGGAGCCGTAGCTCCGCGGCCAGGTATGAGGGGGTTTGCATAAGTACTCGCTTCGTTGCGCGAACTTGATCCGGACGGAACCTATGCCTCCGCCTTCAGTAAGTGAACACTTTCGATGGTGTTCTTTGTTTGATTGTGATGAGGGGCGAAAGGGTGGTGAGTTGTGATGTGTTATGTTTGATTCTGTTGGGTGATTGGGTGTGGGCGCAGAGGAGTCCGGCAGTGAAGAAGACTTCGACCCGGCTGGCCGACGGCCGCGAGCTCATCTACTACGACCTGCGCGACGACACCGTGCGGGACGCGGTGGACCGCCGCCCCCTGGAGCGGACCGTCACCACCTCCGAGATCCGGCGGGACGCGCTGCTCGGCGACTCCGTGGCCGTCGCCTCGCACCGGCAGGGGCGCACGTACCACCCGCCCGCCGACGAGTGCCCCCTGTGCCCCTCGCGGGGCGAGCGGCTGAGCGAGATCCCGGACTCGTCGTATGACGTGGTGGTCTTCGAGAACCGCTTCCCCTCGCTGGCCGGGGACTCCGGGCGGTGCGAGGTCGTGTGCTTCACCTCCGACCACCACGCCTCCTTCGCCGACCTGGGCGAGGAGCAGGCGCGCCTGGTCCTGGACGCCTGGACGGACCGCACGGCGGAGCTGTCCCATCTGCCCTCCGTTGAACAGGTGTTCTGCTTCGAGAACCGGGGCGCCGAGATCGGCGTGACGCTGGGCCACCCGCACGGGCAGATCTACGCTTACCCCTTCACCACCCCGCGCACCGCGCTGATGCTCCGTTCACTCGCCTCCCACAAGGAGGCGACGGGCGGGGAGAACCTGTTCGACGCCGTCGTGGAGCGGGAGCGGGCGGGCGAGCGGGTCGTCCTGGAGGGTGAGCACTGGGTCGCCTTCGTGCCGTACGCCGCGCACTGGCCGTACGAGGTGCACCTGTACCCCAAGCGCCGCGTTCCCGACCTGCTGGGGCTGGACGAGGCGGCGCGCACAGAGTTCCCCCAGGTGTATCTGGAACTGTTGAAGCGCTTCGACCGGATCTTCGGTGAGGGTGAGCCTCCGACGCCGTACATCGCGGCCTGGCACCAGGCCCCGTTCGGGCAGCTGGAGGAGTTCGACGGGGTGAGCCGCGACGACTTCGCGCTCCACCTGGAGCTTTTCACCATCCGCCGTACGTCGGGCAAGCTGAAGTTCCTCGCGGGCTCCGAGTCCGGCATGGGCGTGTTCATCAACGACGTGCCGCCGGAGCGCGCGGCCGAGCGACTGCGGGAGGTAGCGAGTCGATGAGTGGGAAGTACCTGGTGACGGGCGGCGCGGGTTACGTCGGCGGCGTCGTCGCCCAGCACCTGCTGGAGGCGGGGCACGAGGTCGTCGTGCTCGACGACCTCTCCACGGGTTTCCGCCAGGGGGTGCCGGCCGGTGCTTCCTTCGTCGAGGGCGACATCCGCGACGCCGCCCGGTGGCTGGACGCCTCCTTCGACGGCGTACTGCACTTCGCCGCGTCCTCGCAGGTCGGCGAGTCGGTGGTGAAGCCGGAGAAGTACTGGGACAACAACGTCGGCGGCACCATGGCCCTGCTGGCGGCCATGCGGACGGCGGGGGTGCGCAAGCTCGTCTTCTCCTCGACCGCGGCGACGTACGGCGAGCCCGAGCAGGTCCCGATCCTCGAGTCCGCGCCGACCCGCCCCACGAGCCCCTACGGCGCCTCCAAGCTCGCCGTCGACCACATGATCACCGGTGAGGCGGCGGCGCACGGGCTGGGCGCGGTGTCGCTGCGCTACTTCAACGTGGCCGGCGCCTACGGGGAGTACGGCGAGCGCCACGACCCCGAGTCGCACCTGATCCCGCTCGTCCTCCAGGTCGCCCAGGGCCGGCGGGACGCCATCTCGGTCTACGGCGACGACTACCCGACGCCGGACGGCACCTGCGTGCGCGACTACATCCACGTCGCCGACCTGGCCGAGGCCCACCTGCTGGCCCTGGGCGCGGCCACCCCCGGCGAGCACCTGATCTGCAACCTCGGCAACGGCAACGGCTTCTCGGTCCGCGAGGTGATCGAGACCGCCCGCCGGGTCACCGGCCACCCCATCCCCGAGGTCGTCGCGCCCCGCCGCGGCGGCGATCCGGCGGTCCTGGTGGCGTCGGCCGCGACCGCTCGCGAGAAGCTGGGCTGGAATCCGTCCCGCGCGGACCTCGAGGGGATCGTCGCGGACGCGTGGGAGTTCGCGCAGAAGCGCGCTTAGTGGAACATCACGAAGGGTCAGGGGTCAGGGCATGAGCGAGGCTGTCGCAGGAACTGTCGCCGAGCGGTTCACGCAGCTGTACGGGGCCGGTCCGGAAGGGGTGTGGGCGGCGCCGGGCCGGGTCAACCTCATCGGCGAGCACACCGACTACAACGACGGCTTCGTCATGCCGTTCGCCCTGCCGCACACCGCGGTCGCCGCCGTCTCCCGCCGCGACGACGGCGTGCTGCGCCTGCACTCGGCGGACATCGACGACGGCGCGGGCGGTGTGGCGGAGCTGCGCGTGGCCGACCTCGCGCCCGGGACCGACCGGGGCTGGACGGCGTACCCGGCGGGCGTGGTGTGGGCGCTGCGCGAGGCCGGGCACGAGGTGACCGGCGCCGACATCCACCTGGCCTCCACGGTTCCGGCGGGCGCGGGCCTGTCCTCGTCGGCGGCGCTGGAGGTCGTGGTGGCGCTGGCCCTGAACGACCTGTACGGCCTCGGCCTGCGCGGCTGGCAGCTGGCCCGTCTGTGCCAGCGCGCGGAGAACGTCTACGTCGGCGCTCCCGTCGGCATCATGGACCAGACCGCCGCGGCCTGCTGCGAGGCCGGCCACGCCCTGTTCCTCGACACCCGCGACCTGTCCCAGCGGCAGATCCCCTTCGACCTGGCCGCCGAGGGCATGCGCCTGCTGGTCGTCGACACCCGGGTCAAGCACGCCCACAGCGAGGGCGAGTACGGCAAGCGCCGCGCCGGCTGCGAGAAGGGCGCCGCCCTGCTCGGCGTCGACGCCCTGCGCGACGTGCCCTACGACGGGCTGGACGCGGCGCTGGAGCGGCTGGGCGACGACGAGGAGGTGCGCCGCCTGGTGCGGCACGTCGTCACCGAGGACGAGCGGGTGGAGCGGGTGGTGTCCCTGCTGGAGGCGGGCGACACGTCGGCCATCGGGCCGGTCCTGACCGAGGGGCACGTCTCGCTGCGGGACGACTTCCGCATCTCCTGCCGCGAACTGGACCTGGTCGTCGACACCGCCCTGGCGGCGGGCGCGCTGGGCGCCCGGATGACCGGCGGCGGCTTCGGCGGCTCGGCGATCGTCCTGGCGCGGACCGCCGACGTGGACACCCTCACCAAGGCGGTCCAGGAGGCGTTCGCGCAGGCCGCTCTCACCGCGCCGCGCGTGTTCGAGGCGGTGCCGTCGGCGGGGGCGCGGCGGCTGGCCTGAGCCGCCCGGCCCGGGTCAGGCCAGCGCCTTCGTCAGCGTGTACTCGGTGATCCCCGGCGGGTAGTCGGGGATCACGCCCACCACCTCGTACCCCCGCTTGCGGTAGAAGCCGGGGGCCTGGAAGTCCCAGGTCTCCAGGCGGACCGCGCGGCAGCCGCGGTCGTCGCGGGCGACGCGTTCGGCCTCGGCGAGCAGGCGGGAGCCGAGGCCCGCGCCCCGGTGGCGGGCGTCGACCCACAGGTAGGTCACGTGCAGCCAGCCGGCCCAGGTGTGGCCGACGAGGCCGCCGGCCAGGCCGCCGGCCTCGTCCGACGCCCAGACGTGCAGGGGGGCCTCGCGGGCGGCGGGGGTGCCGCGCAGGGACCGCAGGACGGGGGAGGCCGTGGTGTTCGTCTCCCTCAGGCGGGCCCGCAGCAGATCGCGCCGCGCCGTGTCGACTTCTGTCTCAAGACGAAACATGCGGCACACCATAAACGCGCCGGGCCGGCAGTTCTGCAAAGAGCCTTCCGCTGCCCGCTCCCGCCCGTACCCTGAGGAACTGCACCGGTGGGGGCCGGTGCCGCTCTCAGGGGGCGAGGCAGCCGGGTACGGCGCCCGGGGCGGGGGCAGCGGCGTCACGGACGGCGGCGGTCGTGCGGCCGCGGCGGCCCGTCCCGGTGCGAACGGTGTTCGGGCAGGGGGTTCCGGGCGCCGCACCCGCGCCGGTGCCGTCCTGTGCCGACCGGGTGGATCCCCCGCTCCTCGGGAGCGCGGGGGAGGGGGTTTCGTGGTGCGCATCCGAGTGCTGGTCGTCGACGACCACCGCATCTTCGCCGAGTCGCTCGCCGCGGCCTTGGCCGCCGAGCCCGACGTCGACGTCTTCGCGGCCGGCAGCGGCCCGGCCGCGCTGCGCTGCCTGGAGCGGGCGGCGGGCGAGGGGCGGCGGTTCGACGTGCTGCTCGTCGACGCCGACCTGGGCGTCGGCGGACCGGGCCCGCGGCCGGCGGTGCCGTTGCGGGGCCGCGGCGAGGACGGGACCGTCGACGGGATCTCCCTCGTCGCCGCGGTGCGCTCCGCGCAGCCGGGGGTGCGGGTCGTCGTGCTCGCCGAGAAGGACGACCCGCGGCGGGCGGCCCTCGCCCTGCAGGCCGGAGCCTTCGGGTGGGTGGCCAAGGACTGCTCCCTGTCCCGGCTGCTCACCGTCGTCCGGGGTGTGCTGCGCGAGGAGACGCACCTGCCGCCCGCCCTGCTGACGGGCGTCCTGCGGGAGCTGACCGCCGCCCGCAGGCACCGCACCGAGAGCGAGCGGCTGGTGGAGTCCCTGACGCCCCGGGAACGGGAAGTGCTGCGGTGCATGGTCGCCGGCCTCGGGCGCAAGGCCGTCGCCGAGCGGCTGTACCTGTCCCCGCACACGGTCCGCACCCACATGCAGAACGTGCTGGGCAAGCTGGGCGTGCACTCCACCCTGGCCGCGGTCGCGCTGGCCCGGCGGGCCGGGGTCGGCCCGGCCGACCTAACCGGGGATGTTGTCGAACGGGGCGGTCAGCCGGCGTAGCAGCCCGGCCAGTTCCATCCGCTGGGAGCGGGAGAGCTCCGCGAGGATCGCGCGCTCCTGGTCCAGCAGGCCCGCCAGGGCCTGGTCGGCGCGGTCCCGGCCCTCGTCCGTCAGCCGCACCAGGACGCCCCGGCGGTCGCTGGGGTCGGGCAGGCGCTCCACCAGGCCCTTCTTGGCCAGGCGGTCGATGCGGTTGGTCATCGTGCCGGAGGTGACCAGGGTCTGGGTCAGCAGCTGCCCGGGTGAGAGCTGGTACGGGGTGCCCGCACGGCGCAGCGCCGTGAGGACGTCGAACTCCCAGGGCTCCAGCTGGTGCTCGAAGAAGGCCAGCCGGCGCGCGCGGTCCAGGTGCCGGGCCAGTCTGCTCACCCGGCTGAGCACCTCGAGCGGTTCCACGTCGAGGTCCGGGCGCTCCCGGCGCCACGCTGCGACCAGCCGATCGACCTCGTCCTCCATGCGATCAGTGTAGTGGTTGTGTCGACATGAAGTCTCTTGACGTCGAGATAGATGGTGGGGAAGCTGGCGGCATGGCCGATTCCGTGTGGGACCCCGCCCAGTACCTCCGCCACGCCGATCACCGTGCCCGCCCCTTCGCCGACCTGCTGGCCCGCGTCCCGGACCCGGCCGCGCGGGCGCCCCGCATCGCCGACCTCGGCTGCGGCCCCGGCAACGTCACCGCCCTGCTCGCCGCCCGCTGGCCCACCGCCCGCGTCACCGGCTACGACAACTCCCCCGAGATGCTCGCCCGGGCCGCCCCCTACGCCGGGCCCACCCCGGGCGGCGGCCGGCTGGACTTCGTCCACGCCGACGTGGGCACCTGGACGCCCGCCGAGCCGTACGACCTGATCGTCGCGAACGCCGTCCTCCAGTGGGTGCCGGGCCACGCCGGGCTGTTCCCCGCCTGGATCGACGCCCTCGCCCCCGGCGGCACCCTCGCCTTCCAGGTGCCCGGCAACTTCGACGCCCCCAGCCACCGGCTGATGCGGGACCTCGCCCGCGCCCCGCGCCGGCGCGCCCGCCTCGCCGGCGTCCTGCGCCACGAGGACGCCGTCCTCACCCCGGCCGCCTACCTGGACCGCCTCACCGCCCTCGGCTGCGCCGCCGACGTGTGGGAGACCACCTACCTCCACCTGCTGACGGGCGAGGACCCCGTGCTGGACTGGGTGAAGGGGACCGGGCTGCGGCCCGTGCTGACGGCGCTGGCCGGCGACCCGGGGGAACGGGACGCCTTCCTCGCCGAGTACCGGGCCGCGCTGCGGGCCGCCTATCCGGCCGGACCGCACGGCACGCCGTTCCCGTTCCGCCGGGTCTTCGCCGTCGCCCGTACGGCGGGGTGACGGCGAGGACCCCGGCTGGGCCCCACCGGCACACTCCCGTCCGCCCCGCGACGCCGTGCACGCTCCCCGGAAGGGGGCACCCCCACTCGCCGCACCGGGCCCTGGCCCGGGCGCGTCCCCTACGAGAGCCGGGGCCCGGCACCCCCAGCCTGCGGCCGGGGGCCCCAGGGCACACACCCGACGCCGCGGGGCCGCCCCCGGGCGACGACGGGAGCCCGACGACGGATCTAAGCCTTCCGGTGCCCTATCAGCCGCGGCCTGGGCTCCAGTCCGTCCAGCCCGTGCCACGCCAGGTTCACCAGATGGGCCGCCACCTCCGCCTTCCTCGGCTTGCGCACGTCCAGCCACCACTGGCCGGTCAGCGCCACCATCCCCACCAGCGCCTGCGCGTACAGCGGGGCCAGCTTCGGGTCGAAGCCGCGGCTCTTGAACTCCTTGCCGAGGATGTCCTCCACCTGGGTGGCGATGTCCGAGATGAGCGAGGCGAAGGACCCCGTCGACTGGGGGATGGGGGAGTCGCGGACCAGGATGCGGAACCCGTCCGTGTACTCCTCGATGTAGTCCAGCAGCGCGAACGCCGCCTGCTCCAGCAGCTCGCGGGGGTGGCCCGCGGTGAGCGAGCCGGTCACCATGTCCAGCAGACACCGCATCTCGCGGTCCACCACCACCGCGTACAGGCCCTCCTTGCCACCGAAATGCTCGTAGACCACCGGTTTGGAGACCCCGGCCTTCGCCGCGATCTCCTCCACCGAGGTGCCCTCGAAACCCTTGGCCGCGAAGAGGGTGCGACCGATCTCCAGCAGCTGCTGGCGGCGCTCGGCACCGGTCATCCGGGTGCGGCGCGTACGCCGCGGCTTGTCATTGCTGGGGGTGCTGGAGTCGGTCGCCACAGCGCCCATCATGCCGCCTTGACGGTTTCCTTCCCGCGCCGGGAGCCGCCTTCCTTGTCGGCACGGCGCGCGTCGATGCGCGAACGCGACGGCCAGCGCACGTCGTACGCCCAGCCCAGCTGCTCGAACCAGCGGATCAGGCGGGCGGAGGAGTCCAGCTGGCCGCGCTCCACACCGTGCCGCGCGGAGGTCGGGTCGGCGTGGTGCAGGTTGTGCCAGGACTCGCCGCACGACAGGATCGCCAGCCACCACACGTTGCCCGAGCGGTCACGCGACTTGAACGGCCGCTTGCCGACCGCGTGGCAGATCGAGTTGATCGACCACGTCACGTGGTGCAGCAGCGCCACCCTGACGAGCGACCCCCAGAAGAACGCGGTGAACGCGCCCCACCACGACATGGTGACCAGGCCGCCGATCAGCGGGGGCAGCAGCAGGGACACCGCCGTCCACAGGGCGAACTGGCGGGAGATCCTCCGCAGCGTCCTGTCCTTGATCAGGTCCGGTGCGTACTTGTCCTGCGGGGTCTGCTCCTCGTCGAACATCCATCCGATGTGTGCCCACCACAGGCCCTTCATCAGGGCCGGGACCGTCTCGCCGTAGCGCCACGGCGAGTGCGGGTCGCCCTCGTGGTCGGAGAACTTGTGGTGCTTGCGGTGGTCGGCGACCCAGCGCACCAGCGGCCCCTCGACCGCCATCGACCCCATGATCGCCAGCGCGATCTTCAGGGGCCGCTTCGCCTTGAAGGAACCGTGGGTGAAGTGCCGGTGGAAGCCGATGGTGATGCCGTGGCAGCCCAGGAAGTAGAAGAACACCAGCAGGCCGAGGTCCAGCCAGCTCACCCCCCACCCCCACGCCAGCGGTACCGCCGCCAGCAGCGCGAGGAACGGGACGACGATGAACAGCAGCAGCGTAATCTGCTCGATCGTCCGCTTCTGTTCGCCGCCCAGCGTGGCGGAGGGCGTGGAGGTGTCGTCGGGCGCTTTCGGCGCTTCTTCGATCACTTCGGAGCTTGTGGTCATACGCGTCCCCTGGGGGGTGAAGGTTGTGGAAGTGCCGCGCGCAGAGACCGTGCCCGTTTCCTACGGTCCCGTAACCTACGGCGCCGTAAGTATGACAGCGCGGCGTTCGACGGCAAGAGCCACGAGCCTGCGCGCCCCACTCGGCGCCTAGACTTGGAGCCGGTCGGACAGCGCGGTCCGCTCTGAAGTTTTCTTCCCGGACGTCCGGCCCGTAAGCGGCCCCGCCGTGCGAGACGTCCGTCCGGGTACCCCTCCCAGACGAGCTTCAACACTGCAAGGAGCCGCACCTGTGAGCAGTGCCGACGACCTGACGACGCGGTCCACGACGACCAGCAGCGAGCTGCGCGCCGACATCCGCCGACTGGGCGACCTCCTCGGAGAGACCCTCGTGCGGCAGGAGGGCCCCGAGCTGCTGGAGCTCGTGGAGAAGGTCCGCCGCCTCACCCGAGAGGACGGGGACGCCGCCGCCGAGCTGCTGCGCGGCACCGAACTGGAGACCGCGGCCAAGCTGGTCCGCGCCTTCTCCACCTACTTCCACCTCGCCAACATCACCGAACAGGTCCACCGCGGACGCGAACTGCGCGCCAGGCGCGCCGCCGAGGGCGGCCTGATCGCCCGCACCGCCGACCGGCTCAAGGACGCCGACCCCGAGCACCTGCGCGAGACGGTCGCCAACCTCAACGTCCGCCCCGTCTTCACCGCCCACCCCACCGAGGCCGCCCGCCGCTCCGTCCTCAACAAGCTGCGCCGCATCGCCGCCCTCCTGGACACCCCCGTCATCGAGTCCGACCGGCGCCGCCTCGACACCCGGCTGGCCGAGAACATCGACCTCGTCTGGCAGACCGACGAACTGCGCGTCGTGCGCCCCGAACCCGCCGACGAGGCCCGCAACGCCATCTACTACCTCGACGAACTCCACGCCGGCGCCGTCGGCGACGTCCTGGAGGACCTCACCGCCGAACTGGAGCGCGTCGGCGTCAAGCTCCCCGACGACACCCGCCCCCTCAGCTTCGGCACCTGGATCGGCGGCGACCGCGACGGCAATCCCAACGTCACCCCGCAGGTCACCTGGGACGTCCTGATCCTCCAGCACGAGCACGGCATCAACGACGCGCTGGAGACCATCGACGAGCTGCGAGGCCTGCTGTCCAACTCCATCCGCTACGCCGGTGCCACGGAGGAGCTGCTGAACTCCCTCCAGGCCGACCTGGAGCGGCTGCCCGAGATCAGCCCCCGCTACAAGCGCCTCAACGCCGAGGAGCCCTACCGGCTCAAGGCCACCTGCATCCGGCAGAAGCTGGAGAACACCAAGCAGCGCCTGGCCAAGGGCACCCCGCACGAGCCGGGCCGCGACTACCTCGGCACCGCCGAGCTCCTCGCCGACCTGCGCATCATCCAGACCTCCCTGCGCGAGCACCGCGGCGGCCTCTTCGCCGACGGCCGCCTCGCCCGCACCATCCGCACCCTGGCCGCCTTCGGCCTCCAGCTCGCCACCATGGACGTCCGCGAACACGCCGACGCCCACCACCACGCCCTCGGCCAGCTCTTCGACCGGCTCGGCGAGGAGTCCTGGCGCTACGCCGACATGCCCCGCGAGTACCGCGCCAAGCTCCTCGCCAAGGAGCTGCGCTCCAGGAGGCCCCTGGCGCCGAGCCCGGCGCCGGTGGACGCGGCCGGCGAGAAGACCCTCGGCGTCTTCCAGACCGTCAGGCGGGCCCTGGAGGTCTTCGGACCCGAGGTCATCGAGTCGTACATCATCTCCATGTGCCAGGGCGCCGACGACGTCTTCGCCGCCGCCGTCCTCGCCCGCGAGGCCGGCCTCATCGACCTGCACGCCGGCTGGGCCAAGATCGGCATCGTGCCGCTGCTGGAGACCACCGACGAGCTCAAGGCCGCCGACACCATCCTGGAGGACATGCTCTCCGACCCCTCCTACCGGCGTCTGGTCGCCCTGCGCGGCGACGTCCAGGAGGTCATGCTCGGCTACTCCGACTCCTCCAAGTTCGGCGGCATCACCACCAGCCAGTGGGAGATCCACCGCGCCCAGCGCCGCCTGCGCGACGTCGCCCACCGCTACGGCGTCCGCCTGCGCCTCTTCCACGGTCGCGGCGGCACCGTCGGCCGCGGCGGCGGCCCCACCCACGACGCGATCCTCGCCCAGCCCTGGGGCACCCTGGAGGGCGAGATCAAGGTCACCGAGCAGGGCGAGGTCATCTCCGACAAGTACCTGATCCCCTCCCTCGCCCGGGAGAACCTGGAACTGACGGTCGCCGCCACCCTCCAGGCCTCCGCCCTGCACACCGCGCCCCGCCAGTCCACCGAGGCCCTCGCCCGCTGGGACGCCGCCATGGACGTCGTCTCCGACGCCGCCCACGCCGCCTACCGCCGCCTGGTCGAGGACCCCGACCTGCCCGCGTACTTCTTCGCCTCCACCCCCGTCGACCAGCTCGCCGACCTCCACCTCGGCTCGCGCCCGTCGCGCCGCCCCGACTCCGGCGCCGGCCTCGACGGCCTGCGCGCCATCCCGTGGGTGTTCGGCTGGACCCAGTCCCGGCAGATCGTGCCCGGCTGGTTCGGCGTCGGCTCCGGCCTCAAGGCGCTGCGCGAGGCGGGCCTGGACACCGTGCTGGAGGAGATGTACGGGCAGTGGCACTTCTTCCGCAACTTCATCTCCAACGTCGAGATGACGCTGGCCAAGACCGACCTGCGGATCGCCGCCCACTACGTGGAGACCCTGGTGCCGGACGAGCTGCGGCACGTCTTCGACACCATCCGCGCCGAACACGAGCTGACCGTGCGCGAGGTCCTCGGCGTCACCGGTGAGGAGGAACTGCTCGACGCCCAGCCCGTGCTCAAGCAGACCTTCGCCATCCGCGACGCCTACCTCGACCCGATCTCCTACCTCCAGGTCGCCCTGCTCAAGCGCCAGCGCGACGCCGCCGCCGCGGGCGAGCAGCCCGACCCGCTGCTCGCGCGGGCCCTGCTGCTCACCGTCAACGGCGTCGCCGCCGGCCTGCGCAACACCGGCTGACCGCGCCCGCGCGCGAAAGGGGGTGCCCCCGGGCTCCGTACGGACCCGGGGGCACCCCCCTTTTTCTGCGCTCTTACCGTGCGGTGTCAGCCGCGGGCGGCCCTGCGGCGCCGGAACACCAGGTAACCGCCCGCCGCGACCAGCACCGCCGCCGCGGCCGACAGCAGGGCCGCGGGGATGCCGCTGCCGGTCTCGGCCAAGTCGCCCTCGAGGTCGCCCTGCGCGGACGCGGACGGCACCGAGGCGGCGGACGGGGTGGAGGAGCCCGACGGCACCGAGGCGGCGGACGGGGCCGAGGAGCCCGACGGCACCGGGGCGGCGGACGGGGCCGAGGAGCCCGACGGGGCCGGGGCGGCGGACGGGGCCGAGGACGCCGGCGGGACGTCCGCGGTGGCCGCGGGCGACGACGGCGGGGCGGCCGGGGCGCCGGGCGCCGCACCGGCCTTCTCCGGCTCCGGGCAGTCCGTCCAGAACACCTTGTGCTTGGCGGAGCCCTTCTCGCCGTCGAAGTTCCAGAACAGCTTGTAGTGCCCGTCGGGCAGCGACAGGTCGTTCGTCCGGCCGTGGCCCTCGGCGTCCAGGGTCAGGGAGCCGGATTCGACCGTCTCGCCCTTGACGGCGGCCGTCGGGGCCCAGGACTCGATGTGCCAGTCGACCCGCTGGCCGCCGTCGAAGCCGAAGGCGTCCAGGTAGAACGTGCAGACGTGCGGCTCGTTGCGCCGCAGTTCCTCGCCGGTGGCCGCGTCGTGGACCTTGACCGTCCCGTTGTCGCCCGGAGCGGTGGCGTGGGCGGCGGGCGCGAGCAGCAGCGCGGCCGAGGATGCGCAGGCGAGAACGCCGGCGCGAGTGGGGGTTCGCATGAAACGGAAATCCATCTTCGAGAAGTGAACGGAAGATGTGGAGGGGGCGGTTCAGCTTCTCCTTCGGCCCGGCAGCTCGTCAATCACGAACAGGCAACACACAGAATCCCCGCATGCGGCGGGTGCCCCAACGCCTCACACGGTGCGATGTCCCTGGTCAACGGCGCGAAGGCCGCCACGACCGACACGCGGAAGCCGCGTGCCAGTCCCGTGCCGACGGTGTACACCGCGCCGGTCCCCGGCGAGACCACGATGATGAACGCGGTGATGAGGAACTCGATACTCACGACTGACCGCCCCCCTGGCGATCGGTCCCGCCGACAGGTCGATGACGGCACCACCGTGCCGGAAGCGCCGTCGCCGCGGACCCGGCACCGGCAACCCGGGCCGAGGGGGGAACGGGCCCGGGGAGCCGTCCTCAGGAGTTGTACGCGCTCTGCGCCCGCTCCAGGCCCTCCGTCACCAGGCACTCGACCGCGTCCGCCGCCCGGTCCACGAACCAGTCCAGCTCCTTGCGCTCCGCCGACGAGAAGTCCTTCAGCACGAAATCCGCCACCGCCATCCGCCCCGGCGGACGCCCGATCCCGCACCGCACCCGGTGGTACTCCGCCCCCAGCGCCTTGGTGATCGACTTCAGCCCGTTGTGCCCGTTGTCCCCGCCGCCCAGCTTCAGCCGCAGCACCCCGTAGTCGATGTCCAGCTCGTCGTGGACCGCCACCACGTGCGCCACCGGCACCTTGTAGAAGTCCCGCAGCGCGTTCACCGGACCGCCCGACAGGTTCATGTACGACATCGGCTTCGCCAGCACCACCCGCCGGCCGGCCGGTCCCGGCGGGCCGATCCGGCCCTCGACCACCTGCGCCTGGGCCTTGCCGTGCCGCTTGAACCGTCCCCCCATCCGCTCCGCCAGCAGGTCCACCACCATGAAGCCGACGTTGTGCCGGTTGGCGGCGTACTCCGGACCGGGATTGCCGAGACCCGCGATCAGCCAGGGAGCGCCCGCGTCGGTCGTCACGTCCATGTCTCCTTCATACATACGCGTCGGCCGCTGCCCCCCGAAGGGGGCAGCGGCCGAACAAAACGATGCCCGCGAGCCTCGACGGCCCTCAGCGAGCGGCGGCTCAGGCCTCGGCGGCCTCTTCGCCCTCGCCCTCGGCCGGGGCCTCGACCTGACCGGTCACGACCTGGAGAACGGCGGTCTCGCCGTCCACCGCGAGCTTCGTGCCGTTCGGCAGCTTGATGTCCTTGGCCTGGACCGTGTCACCGGCGGTCAGACCCTCGATGGAGACGGTCACCGACTCCGGGATGTGCGTGGCCTCGGCCTCGACCGTCACGGTGTCCAGCAGGTGCTCCAGCAGGTTGCCGCCCGGGGCCAGCTCGCCCTCGGTGTTCACCGGGACCTCGACCGTCACCGTCTCGCCACGCTGCACCAGCTGCAGGTCGACGTGCTCCAGGAAGCCCTTCAGCGGGTCGCGCTGCACGGCCTTCGGGATCGCCAGCTCGTTCGTCTTGCCGTCGATGTCCAGCGCGATCAGCACGTTCGGCGTACGCAGCGCCAGCAGCAGCTCGTGGCCCGGGAACGTCAGGTGCAGCGGGTCCGAACCGTGCCCGTACAGCACACCCGGAACCTTGTTGTCGCGGCGGATACGACGCGCGGCACCCTTGCCGAACTCGGTGCGCGTCTCGGCGGCGATCTTCACCTCAGACATGATCACTCCTCGCAGAAATTCAGAAACGGACGTGGTCACCCGGCCACGAACGGCCTGCTACGAAGAGCGCGTCGATTACGGACCGCCGTACGAGCCCCTTCCGAAGCGGTACGGCCTCCCTCGCCGAGCAACTGCAGCAGTCTACTCGGAGAGGGAGGCCGTACCCAAAACGATCTACCGGGCCCCGGGGGTCAACGGGAAGAACCCGGCAACCCCCGGGAGGAACCCTTACTGCTCGTCGAACAGGCTCGTCACCGAGCCGTCCTCGAACACCTCGCGCACCGCGCGCGCGATCGTCGGCGCGATCGACAGCACCGTGATCTTGTCCAGCTCCAGCTCGTTCGGCGTCGGCAGCGTGTTCGTGAACACGAACTCGCTCACCTTGGAGTTCTTCAGCCGGTCCGCCGCCGGACCCGACAGCACACCGTGCGTCGCCGTCACGATGACGTCCTCCGCGCCGTGCGCGAACAGCGCGTCCGCCGCGGCGCAGATCGTGCCACCGGTGTCGATCATGTCGTCGACCAGCACGCAGATCCGGCCCTTCACATCACCGACGACCTCGTGCACCGTGACCTGGTTCGCCACGTCCTTGTCGCGGCGCTTGTGCACGATCGCCAGCGGCGCGCCCAGCCGGTCGCACCAGCGGTCCGCGACCCGCACCCGGCCCGCGTCCGGGGAGACCACCGTCAGCTTCTCCCGGTCCACCTTCGCGCCCACGTAGTCCGCCAGCAGCGGCAGCGCGAACAGGTGGTCCACCGGACCGTCGAAGAAGCCCTGGATCTGGTCCGTGTGCAGGTCCACGGCCAGGATGCGGTCCGCGCCGGCCGTCTTCATCAGGTCCGCGATCAGACGCGCCGAGATCGGTTCACGCCCCCGGTGCTTCTTGTCCTGCCGCGCGTAACCGTAGAACGGCACGATGACGGTGATGGAGCGGGCCGACGCGCGCTTCAACGCGTCGATCATGATCAACTGCTCCATGACCCACTTGTTGATCGGAGCCGTGTGGCTCTGGATCAGGAAGCAGTCCGCACCGCGGGCCGACTCCTGATACCGCACGTAGATCTCGCCGTTGGCGAAGTCGAAGGCCTTCGTCGGGACGACCCCGACACCCAGCTCGTGGGCGACCTCCTCGGCAAGCTCGGGGTGGGCGCGGCCGGAGAAGAACATCATCTTCTTCTCGCCGGTCGTCTTGATCCCGGTCACAGACTTTCTCCTCAGAGGTGTCGCAGCTGGATCGAGCCAAGCCGTCCCCGCAGCACGCGGGAGGCCGTCTCAGCTGGTGGGGTGCGGTTGTGCACGCGGCGTGCACTTATCACGGTACGCCCAGATCGACGCACCGGTTTCCGGTCAGCCTTCGCCGCCCGGCTCCCGGGACGCCGCCTCGGCCGCCTTCGCGGCCGCGCTCCCAGGACGCTTGCGAGCCACCCAACCCTCGATATTCCGCTGCTGACCGCGGGCCACGGCCAGCGAACCGGGCGGCACGTCCTTCGTGATCACCGAGCCGGCGGCGGTGTACGCGCCGTCCCCGATCGTGACAGGAGCCACAAACATGTTGTCCGAACCCGTACGACAGTGGGAACCGACCGTCGTGTGATGTTTGTCCTGCCCGTCATAGTTCACGAACACGCTCGCCGCCCCGATGTTCGTGTACTCGCCGATCGTCGCGTCACCGACGTACGACAGGTGCGGCACCTTCGTGCCCTCACCGATCGTCGCGTTCTTCGTCTCGACGTACGTACCGATCTTGCCCTTGACCCCGAGCCGCGTCCCCGGCCGCAGATACGCGTACGGACCCACCGTCGCCTCCGCGCCGACCTCGGCCCCCACCGCCACCGTGTTGTCCACCCGCGCACCGGCGCCCACCCGCGTGTCCGTCAACCGCGAGTTCGGCCCGACCTCGCAGCCCGCCGCCAGATGCGTGGCACCGTGCAACTGCGTACCGGGATGGACCAGCACGTCCTGCTCGAAGGTGACGGTCACGTCGACCCACGTGGTCGCCGGGTCCACCACCGTGACCCCGGACAGCATCGCGCGGGTCAGCAACCGGTCGTTCAGGATCCGGCGCGCCTGCGCCAACTGCACCCGGTTGTTGATCCCCGCGATCTCCCGGTGGTCACCCGCCACACAGGCACCCACCCGGTGACCGGCCTCCCGCAGGATCCCCAGGACGTCCGTCAGGTACTCCTCGCCCTGGCTGTTGTCCGTACGGACCTTCCCCAGCGCCTCGGCCAACAGCCGCCCGTCGAACGCGAACACACCCGAGTTGATCTCCCGGATCGCCCGCTGCGCCTCCGACGCGTCCTTGTGCTCCACGATCGCCGTCACCGCGCCCGAGACCTCGTCCCGCACGATCCGGCCGTAACCGGTCGCGTCCGGCACCTCGGCCGTCAGCACGGTCACCGCGTTGCCGTCGGCGGAGTGCGTGGCGGCCAGCGACCGCAGCGTCCCGCCCGTCAGCAGCGGGGTGTCACCGCAGACGACGACCACGGTCCCGTCGACCGACCCGCCGAGCTCCTCCAGCGCCATCCGCACGGCGTGCCCGGTGCCGTTCTGCTGCGCCTGCACGGCGGTGCGGACGTCGGGGGCGACCTCGGCGAGGTGCGCGGTGACCTTCTCGCGGGCGTGACCCACGACCACGACCAGGTTCTCCGGCTCCAGCTCGCCGGCGGCGGCGAGCACGTGGCCCACCAGGGAACGGCCACAGATGTCGTGCAGGACCTTCGGCGTGGCCGACTTCATACGGGTGCCCTCACCCGCTGCGAGAACGACGACGGCTGCCGGGCGGTTGGCGCTCACGGGATGCCCTTCGGCTTATGGGGTGGGGTTGGACATCCGCAGGATACCGGGGGGTTTTGTGGGGGGTATGAGTGCGGGTCCCGGTCGGCGGTGTCCGCCGGCCGGGACCCGAACGCAGGCCGTGTGCGCTGTTGGCTCCCCCGCAAGGATTCGAACCTTGTCCTGCTGGTACCAAAAACCAGTGTGCTGCCAGTTACACCACGGGGGACAGCGCCTCAGACCTTACCGGAGACGCGTCCGGGCGTGGGTCACGATGCCGTTCCACCAGCCCTCGATGCGGTTGTACAACTCGGCGCTCCTCGCCACGGTGATGACCAGGCAGCCGTGGTACCGATCACCGGTGTTCTTGCGCACGGTTTTCGGGTTGTGCTTCTTGAGCGTCGGCTTCGAGAAGGCGGAGCAGTCCGTGCCCGAGAGGTCCGCCCAGTAGCGGGTGGCCCCCTCCACATCCGCGGACTCGTGGATCAGCACCCGGAAGCCGAGCCGGTCACGGCTCACGCCGAGCAGGTCGAGCCAGGCGAGGTACACCTGGATCACACCGGGGTCGCTGTTGACGAAGGCGACGCGCTCGCGTCGGTCGTAAGGCTTGCTCTTGGTGCCCTCGGCCCAGTACAGCGCGACCCCTGTCAGGAAGAGCTCCCTCTCGGTGAGCTCGCCGATCTCCCGGGCCGAACCTTCCCTGATCCGTTTGCGTTCCTCGTCCTGTGCGCCGCGCAGACGTGCCAGGCCGGCCTGCATGAGCGCCCGCTGCTCCTCCGGCGTGTAGCGCGGCTGCGGCTTCGGCAGGTCCCGCACCCACAGCGAGACCGAGCTGCGGGAGCAGCCCAGTTCCGCCTCGATCCGGTCGTACGTCCAGCCCTGGAGGCGCAGCTCCCGCGCCCTCTCCCGCAGGGCGTCCTTGGCGTTGGGGCGTCTGGTCCACTCCGGAGGGGGCTCGCCCTCCAAGAGGCGGTTGAGGATGTCGTTGTTGTCGACGTGGAGCCGGTCGCGGATCTGGCGTCGGCTGAGCCCCGCCCGGCGCAGGGCGACCGCCCGTTGCCGCAGGCCCTCGAAGTCGGCGTACTTGTCGGATGGGTGTGCCATGGGCCCACCGTCCGGGCGGAATGGCGGGGTCCGGGGTCGAACGGTGTGCGGTTCAGCAGTTCGGGGGAAACCGGTTCGTTCCGCCCGCGGAGACGTCGCGGACCGTGGTGGTCCGGTGGGGAAACTCGCCGGAAAAGCCGCACCCCCCGCCCGTAGGCTGGAGACATGACCACGACGGGGGAAGACCATGTGACGGCCCGGGGAGGGCCGTGGTGGTGGGCCAGGCGGCGGGGGGCCGCGCTCGATGCCGGGCTGGCCGGGGTGTCCGCGCTGGAGTGCGCGGCGGAGGGGGTCTCGTTCGCCCGGGAGGCGGGGGTCCCGGTGGCGGCGGGGGTGGTCTTCGGGCTGCTGGCCGGTTCGGTGCTGCTGGTGCGGCGGCGGTGGCCGATCGCCGTCGTGCTGGTGGCGATCGCGGTCACGCCGGCCCGGATGGGTTTCCTGATGGGCATCATCGGCCTGTACACGCTGGCGGCCTCCGAGCTGCCGCGCCGGATCATCGGCGCGCTGGCGGGGATGTCGCTGCTGGGCACGCTGATCGTGATGTTCGTGCGGGCGCGGCAGGACATGGCGCGGGGGGAGCTGGACCTCGGGGACTGGTTCGTGCCGTTCGCGTCGGTCACCGCCTCGCTGGGGCTGACCGCGCCTCCGGTGCTGCTGGGGTTGTACGTGGGGGCGCGGCGGCGGTTGATGGAGAGCCTGCGGGAGCGGGCGGACAGTCTGGAGCGGGAACTCCAGCTGCTGGCGGAGCGGGCCGAGGAGCGGGCCGAGTGGGCCAGGAACGAGGAGCGGACGCGGATCGCGCGGGAGATGCACGACGTGGTCGCGCACCGGGTGAGTCTGATGGTGGTGCACGCGGCGGCGTTGCAGGCGGTGGCGCGCAAGGACCCGGAGAAGGCGGTGAGGAACGCCGCGCTGGTGGGGGACATGGGGCGGCAGGCGCTGACCGAGTTGCGGGAGATGCTCGGGGTGTTGCGCAGCGGCGGGGCGGAGCGCCGGGAGCGGGCGGTGTCGGCGCCGCCGCTGGCGGCGGTGGGGGTGGCGGCCGCCGCGGCGGCGTCGCGGGCGGCCGTGGAGGAGGGCGGTCCGTGTCTGGCCGAGCTGGAGGAGCTGGTGGGGCAGTCGGCGGCGGCGGGGATGGCCGTGGAGCTGTCCGTGGAGGGCGAGGCGCGGTCGTGTGCGGCGGAGGTGGAGCAGACGGCGTTCCGGGTGGTGCAGGAGGCGCTGACGAACGTCCACAAGCACGCGGCGGGGGCGAAGACGAAGGTGCGGCTGGCGTACCGGGAGTCGGAGATCGCGATGCAGGTGGAGAACGAGCCGCCGCCGGAGGGTTCGTCGGCGTCGTCGGCGCGGTTGCCGTCGGGTGGCAACGGCCTGGTGGGGATGAGGGAGCGGGTCGTCGCGCTGGGCGGGGTGTTCGTGTCGGGGCCGACGGAGGCGGGGGGTTTCCGGGTGTCGGCGGTGATTCCGGAGCCGTAGGGCCGCCGTGGGGCCTGGCGGGGGTCAGCCCGCGGTGAGGCGTACGGGCTGGATGCCGGTGACGAGGGTGGCCAGGGCCTGGTCGAGGTCGGGGCCGAGGTACCAGTCGCCGGTGTGGTCGAGGGCGTAGACGCGGCCTTCGGCGTCGATGGCGAGCAGGGCCTTGGTGTCGGTCTCGACGCCGAGGGGGCTGACCTGGGTGCCGAGGGCGCGGCCGAGGTCGCCGAGGGTGCGGGCGAGGTGGAGGCCGTGCAGGGGGTCGAGGTGGAAGGTCGCGGGGGCGACCTGGCGGCCGGGGCCGGTGGGGGTGAGGGTGAGGCCGCCGAATTCGGCCCAGGCCTCCACGGCGGCGGGGAAGACGGTGTGGCGGTGCCCGGCGGGCGAGGTGTGGTCGCGCAGGGTGTCGGCCCAGATCTCGGCCTGTTTGATGTCCCAGCGCCCGGGGTGCCAGCCGGCGGCGCGCAGGGCGGCGTCGACGGGGACGGGGAAGCGCGTGGTCGAGGCGCGGTCGGTGTGCATCTGCCCTTCGTTCGTCGTGCGGTGGTGCGGGTGGTTCCGGGGTGCGGGGTGCGGGGCGCGGTGGTCAGCCGCCGGCCGCGGGGTCGACGATGCGGACGCCGAAGTGGGCGCTGAGGGCGGTGCAGGCGCGGCAGGGGGCGGCGAAGGTGCCGTGCAGGGGGTCGCCGTCCTCGCGGATGCGGCGGGCGGTGAGTTTGGCGTGCTTGAGGGCTTTGCGGGCTTCGCCATTGGTCATGGGCCTGCGGCTGGCGCGTTTGCTGCGGGCGGCGTCGGCGGCGGTGATGTGCCGGGAGATGAGGATGGTCTCGGCGCAGCGGCCGGTGAAGCGGTCGCGCTGGCCGCTGGTGAGGGTGTCGAGGAAGTCCTGGACGAGGGGGTGGAGGGTGGGGGGTGTGTCGCCGCGGGCGGCGGTGCCGGTGAGGGTGGTGCCGCGCACGGAGAGGGCCGCGGCGATGGTGGGGAGTATGCCGTCGCGGCGGTGGCGGAGGGTGGGGGCGTGCGGGGCGTCGGCGGCGCTCCAGCCGACGCGGGGGTCGCCGGTGCGGCCCGTGCGCGGTTCCCGGTGCGGTCCCGTGTGTGGTCTCGTGTGCGTCACGCTCATGATCGTCTTCCCCTCCTGAGCATCCCCCCGGAGGTCACAGGGTGCCAAATGGCGCGGCCGGTGCGGAAGCTGGGGCGGGGTGATGCGCTGGTGTTCGAGCGGGCCGTCACGGTCGGGTGACGGTTGGTCACGGCGGTGGGCGCCGGGTCGCGGTGGCGGGGCCGGTGGCCGTGCCGGTGACCGGTGCCGGCGCACCGCATAGGCTGTCCGCACCGCGGGCCGTGCGGTGATGCGCGGGGTCCGGGGGTGGCGGGACGCCGAGTGGGGCGGACCGCCTTCCAGTCAGCAACCGCTAGACGTGACAGTCGATACGGGCCGTGGTGCGCCGGAGGTGGCCCCACGGGCCGTACTGAATGCCGCAGGGGGCAACCGCCATGACGACAGGTCGGCTCGGGCCGGGGGCACCCCCCGGCTCCCAGGCCGGTGGACGAGCCGTGCCGCCGAACGCGGCCTACGCCGGGCAGGTCGTGCATTTCCCGGACCCGGTCAGGGCGGCCCGCCATCCGCGGGGGGTGCGGGTGGACGAGCGCGGTCATCCCGACTTCTCGCCGTACGCGCGGGCGGCGGTGGAGATCGCGGACCCGCCGGAGGGCTTCGGCGTCGACGAGTTGCGGCTGACGGACTACGTGACGGCGAACGCGGCGCTGTCGGCGAGCGGGCACGCGCTGTGGGACACGGTGCCGGCGGTGGCGACGCCGCACGGCTGGACGTGGCACCACGTGGCGGGCACGCGGCGGCTGGAGCTGGTTCCGGTCGAGGTGAAGGCGCTGCTGCGGCACCACGGGGGGATCGCGACCGCCGACGTCGACCAGGACAAGCGGGGGACGCGTCCGCTGCAGGAGACGCGCCCGGCGCACTTCGGGCTGCCGAAGTCGGGTGTGGCGGTGACGGAGCAGCAGGTGCAGGGGGTCGAGGAGGACCTCGGGTACCGGCTGCCGGGCGCGTACCGGTCGTTCCTGAAGGCGGCGGGCGGGTGCGCGCCGGTGGGGACGGCGCTGGACGCGGAGCTGGGGCTGCTGGTGGACCAGCCGTTCTTCACGGTGCGGGACGAGGCGGCCGTCAACGACCTGGTGTACGTCAACAAGTGCCTGCGGGACCACCTGACGAAGGACTACCTGGGAGTCGCCTTCGTCCAGGGCGGGCTGCTGGCCGTGAAGGTGAGGGGCGACCGGGCCGGGTCGGTGTGGTTCTGCGCGTACGACGACGCGCGGGACGTGGATCCGTCGTGGACGCCGGCGGAGCGGATGGAGCGGCTGCTGCTGCCGTGCGGGGAGGACTTCGACGCCTTCCTGTCGCGGCTGGCGGGTTCCCCTCCGGAACTGGAGACGGTGGCGAATCTGATGGTGGACGGTGGCTTCGCGCGCGTGGTGCCGGTGTCCGACGGGTCCTTCGGGGCTTCCGCGGTTTCCGCGGCCCCGGTCGGGGAGTGAGCTGGGCGATGGTGACGTTCGCGCAGGCGCAGGAGCGCGCCGAGGAGTGGATCAACGGTGACGTGCCGCCGTACCTGCACCGTGAGGTGCGGGTGCGGGAGTTCGAGCTCGGGTTCGTGGTGTGGCCGGAGGACCGGGCGGACGGGCCGCGTTCGGACGGGGGCGCGCAGCGGCTGGTCATCGCGCGGGACAGCGGCGAGGCGACGCTGTGGCCGGCGCTGCCGGTGGGTGAGGTGATCCGCCGGTACGAGGAGGAGTACGGCCGTCCGGACACGGGGGAGGAGCCGGCGCCGGCGCCGGCGGCGCGCGTGGACCTGAACCAGACGTCGTTCCTGCTGACGCCGCCGGAGTGGTTGCAGGAGGCGGCGGACCGGATGGGGGGCCCGGACCGCCGGGGGGGCGGTGCGCGGGAGGGCGGTCCCGGGGGCTTTGGCGCGGGTGGCGCCGGCGGTGGTGACGGTGCGGGTACGTCGGCGACGTCCGCGCCGGGTGCGCTGGCCGCGCCGCCGGGTGTGCCGGCCGCGCCGCCGGGGGCGACGCCCTGGACGGGTACGGACACCAGCGCGTACGCCGAGGACGACCGTTCCGTTCCGCTGCCCGAGACCGTGTCCGCGCCGCCGTCGGGCGGTGCCGGCGACGAACCGCCGGCCGGGCCCGCGGCGCCGGCCGTGCCGCCGCAGGGCACGCCCGGGCCGCCGCCGGGTGCTCCGGGTGCTCCGGCGGGTGGTTGCGTACCGACGCAGATGGTTTCGGCGACCGGTCCCGACGGGCCGCAGGGACACGGCGGGGCGGGAGTTCCGCAGGGTGCCGGCGCCCCGGGCGCTCCGGGTGCCCGGAGCGGTCCGGGTGCGGCGGGACCGCCACCGCCCCCGGGTGCCCCGAACGGGCCCGGTGCGCCCGGCGGTACGCCTCCGGGCGGGGGCCGCAACGCCGCCGCGGTGCCGGCCGACCCCGGCCGGGCGGGTGGCGCCCCGCAGCCTTCCGGCCCTCCCGGCGCTTCGGGTGTGCCTGGTACTCCGGGTGCTCCGCAGCCGTCCGGGCCCCCCGTGCCCCCCGTGCCCCCCGGCGTTCCGGGGCCCCCCGGGGTTCCCGGTGCTCCGCAGCCCCCGCAGCCCCCGCAGCCCCCGGGACCGCCCGGCGTGCCCGGCGTCCCGGGCGGTCGGGGCGCCGCGCACCACGCGGACACCGTGCCGGCCGCGCCTGCGGTGGGCGGACCGGGCACGCCCCCACCACCGGTTCCCGGTACGCCGCCGCCGGTTCCCGGCGCTCCCGCCGGACATGGTGCGCCTCCGCCCATGCCGCCTGGTGCGGTGCCTCCGCCCGGTCAGCCTCAACCGGGTGCGGTGCCTCCGCCGGGTGCGGTGTCTCCGCCTGGTGCGATGCCTCCGCCCGGTGTGGTGCCCCCGCCCGGTCAGCCTCAGCCTGGTGCGGTGCCTCCGCCCGGTCAGCCTCAACCGGGTGCGATGCCTCCGCCTGGTGCGGTGCCTCCGCCCGGTCAGCCTCAACCGGGTGCGATGCCTCAGCCTGGTGCGGTGTCTCCGCCTGGTGCGATGCCTCCGCCCGGTCAGCCTCAGCCTGGTGCGATGCCTCCGCCGGGTGCGGTGCCTCCGCCCGGTGAGCCCCAGCCCGGTGCGGTGCCCCCGCCCGGCGGGCCCGTGCCCGGTCGGCCGCCGGCGTACGGCTATCCGCAGCCGCCCGCCGGGCAGCCGACCGTCGGTCCCGGCTACCAGGCCGTGCTGCGCTACCGGGCGCAGGACGGGTCCGAGCAGCAGCTGATCCGGCGTTCGGCGCCGGGCGTGCCGCACCCGGAGTGGCAGATCTTCCACGAGCTGCGCGCCATGAACGTGCCGCCGGACCAGGTGCTGGAGCTGCACACGGAGCTGGAGTCGTGCGAGCTGCCGGGGGCGTACTGCGCGCGGATGATCCGGGAGCAGTGGCCGCAGGCGCGGATCACGTCGATCGCCCCGTACGGCACGGATCACGCGAGCCGGCAGCAGGGCATGCGGCAACTGCTGGCGCACCAGGGCGAGCTGCACCAGGTCGCCGACGGCCCGGCGCGTCCGGCTCCGGTGCGGGCGCCGTTGCCGCCGGTGCAGGCGCTGCCGCCGGTGCCGCCGGAGGCGGTCGCGCAGGAGCTGGCGGGGGCGTTCGGGCCGGGGATCTTCCGGTTCGAGCAGCAGGCCGTGTCCCGGCAGGGGGTGCCGCCGGTCGTGGCGCACACGCTGGTGGTGGCGGGTCTGCCGGTGGACATGGGCCCGTTCTTCTGGGCGCAGGCCCAGCCGGGCCGTCCGGTGCCGACGCTGGCGGAGCTGGCGGTCGAGCGGGGTGTGCAGCCGGCGCCGGACGCGGGCTCGTACCTGGTCGTGGGCAGCGACTTCGGCAAGGCGATCTGTGTGCAGTACGGCACGGCGAACATCGTCGCGGTGCCGGTGGAGGCGGGGCCGGGCGGTGCGCCGGTGCCGCCGCAGTTCGTGAACACCGGGCTGCCGGAGTTCGCCCGCTGCCTGGCGCTGCTGGGCCGGATGTGGCGGCTGAGGTTCGGGCTGAACCAGGAGCAGGCGGGCCGCTGGACCGTCGACTTCCAGGCCCAGCTGGCCGCCCTGGACCCGGCGGCGCTCGGCTCGCCCGAGAGCTGGTGGTCGGTGCTGCTGGAGCAGATGTGGGACGGGCTGCTGTGATCCGCGGGCACTGACGGCAACCGGCGGCAACCGGCGGATGCCGGTGGGCATCGGGGCCGGGGCCGGTCGTGCGTGACGCCGACCGGCCCCGGCCCCGGGCGTTTCGGGCCCCGGGCCCCGGCCCGGTCGTGTTCGGACGATGTGCGGAGTGTCGGTTTATGGCACTTACATCCGGTACTTCAGTATGTGCGCATGAGCAGCGCATCCGGATCGCCCCACGGCTTCGTGGCCGTACGGGGGCGCGGCTACCGCCCCGACCACGTCGACGCCTGCGCCGACGCTCTCTTCGCGGAGCGGGACGCCGCCTGGGAGAGGGCGGCCCGGCTGACCGTGCTCGCCCGGGAGATGGAGGAGGAGGCGGCCCGGCTGCGGGAGGCGGTGTCGCGGCTCGCGCCGCAGACCTACGAGACCCTCGGGGCGCGTGCGCAGGGCGTGCTCCGGCTCGCGCAGGAGGAGGCCGCCGCGGTTTCGGAGGGCGCACGGCGCGCGGCGGAGGACGTGAGGGAGGAAGCTCGGGCGTACGCGACAGGCGTACGCGAGGCCGCGCAGGCGTACGCCGATGCCGTGCGCGCCGAGGCCGACGAACGCGCCCGGCAGCGGCTGCTCGCGGCGCGCGCGGAGGCCGACGAGATCCGGATCGCGTCCCGGCGCGCGGTGAAGGCGGGCCGCCGCGAGGTGCTGGCCGTCCTGCGGGAGGCGCGGCGGCGCGCGGAGGGCGCGCTCGCCGTCCGGTCCCGGGTGGACGCCGAGCGGTGGGCGCGCGAGGAGCGGGCCGAGGCGGAGCGGGCGGCGGCGCTGGAGGCTCACCACGCGGAGCTGTTGGCACGGGCCGAGGACGCGCTGGTGGAGGCGGAACGGGAGCTGGCCGGGGCCCGGGAGGCGGCTCGGCGCCGGCAGGAGGAAGCACGGGTCCGGGCGGCGGAGGTGCTCGCCGAGGCGCGGGTGCGCGAGGAACGGATCACGCGGGAGACGGAACGGGTCCTGCGTGAGCACGGCGAACGCTGGGACGTCGTCCGGGCCCAGGTGGACCGGGCACGCAGCCGGCTCAGCGCGTTGTCGGCGCGGGCGGGGGAGTAGCGCCGCCGCCCGCCCCCTCGCCCGGCGGCGGACCGGGGACCCCGCGCACACAGCGGACGCCGGGGCGGCCGTCGACCCGGAGGTCCGCCACGCGCGTGAAACCGTTGCGGGCCAGGACGGCCAGGGAGGCGGGGTTGTCGAGGGTGGTGACCGCGGTGAGGGAGGCGAGCCCGTAGCCGGCGGCCAGCCGGCAGACCTCGGCGACGGCCGCCGTCGCCACGCCCCGGCCCGCGGCGCGTTCGCCGACGCGGTAGCCGAGTTCGGCGGAGCCGTCCGCCACGTCGACCAGGTTCACGCGGCCCACCAGGCGGCCGTCGCCGTCCAGGACGACGTGGAAGTGGCAGTCGCCCGCGTGCTGCTCCGCCAGGAGGGCGCGGTGGCGTGCGGCGAACCCGGCCGCGGTGAAGTAGGCGTCCCCGCGGTCGGGCACGGAGCGGGCGAAGTAGGCGCGGTTGTCCCGCTCGAAGGCCCACAGCGCGTCCGCGTGGCCGGCGCGCAGCCGTTCCGGAGTCACCATGGCGCGAGCATAGGCGCGGGTCAGTCCTTGAGGACCGGGAATTTCCGCGGTGCCAGCAGGAGCAGGACGACGAACGCCAGCGCCGCCGCGCCCGCCGCCCCCAGGTAGACGGCGTGGACGGCGTCGGCGATGGCGCGGCGGGTCGCCTCGGGGGCGGTGCCCGCGTCGAGGGCGCGGGTGACCGAGTCGAGGTCGCCGGAGCCGCCGAGCCGGGCGGCCAGCACGCCGTTGGCGATCGCCCCGAAGACGGCCGCGCCGACGGTCTGCCCGGTCTGCCGGCAGAACAGGACGGACGCGGTCGCCGTACCCCGCTCCGACCACCCCACCGTCGACTGCACGCCGACGATGAGCGGCAGCTGGAACAGGCCGAGCGCGGCGCCGAGCACCAGCATCAGCAGGGTCGGCTGCCAGGCTCGGCCGGGGTAGGGCAGGAGGGGGAAGGCGGCCAGGATCAGGGCGGCCGCGCCGATGCCGAGCATCGCGGTGTTGCGGAAGCCGATCCTGCGGTAGACGTGCTGGCTCAGCGCCGCCGTCACCGGCCAGCTCAGCGTCCAGACGGACAGGACGAAACCGGCGGCGACGGGGGCCAGGCCCAGCACGGACTGGGCGTACGTGGGCAGGAACACCGTCGGCGCCACCATCAGCAGCCCCAGCGCGCCGAGCGCGAGGTTGACCGCGGCGATCGTGCGCCGCCGCCACACCCAGCCGGGGATGATCGGCTCCGCCGCCCGGCGTTCGATCACCACCACGGCGGCGAGCAGGACCAGGCCGGTGCCGAAGAGGGCGAGGGAGGGCGGCGACAGCCACGGCCAGGCCACCCCGCCCTGCACCAGCGCGGTGAGCAGGACGCCGCCGCAGGCGAACACCGCCAGCGCGCCCGCCCAGTCGACGCGGGGGCGGGCACCGGGCGCCTCCGGGGGCGTCTCCCGCTGCGGCTCGTGGAGGTGGCGGACGATCAGCCACAGCGCGACGGCCCCGACGGGCAGGTTGACCAGGAAGATCCACCGCCAGTCGGCGTACGCGGCGAGGACGCCGCCCAGTCCGGGGCCCGCCACCGCGGACACCGCCCACACCGTGGACAGCCGGGCCTGGATCCGCGGGCGTTCCTCCAGCGGGTAGAGGTCGGCGGCGAGGGTCTGCACCGTGCCCTGCAGGGCGCCGCCGCCCAGGCCCTGGACCACGCGGAAGGCGATGAGGGCGGCCATGTTCCAGGCCAGCGCGCACAGCAGGGAGCCGAGGAGGAAGAGCGCGGCGCCCGCGACCAGGACCGGTTTGCGGCCGAAGGTGTCGGAGAGCTTGCCGTAGACGGGCAGGGTGACGGTGACGGCCAGCAGGTAGCCGGAGAACAGCCAGGAGAAGACGGAGAACCCGCCGAGGTCGCCGACGATCTGGGGCACGGCGGTGGAGACGACGGTGGAGTCCAGGGCCGCCAGCGCCATCGTCAGCATCAGGGCGGCGGCCACCGCGCCGCGCCGGTGTGGGACGGTGCGCCGTTCGCTGTCGCGTGCCGCCGGTCTGGTGCTGCCCACCCCGGGTCCCTCCCCGCCTCGTTTCCCTTTGCATCCATCTGCCGGGAGCAGCTTCCCACTCGGGTCCGGCGCGGGGGAGGGCGGACGCCGGATGCGCCCGGAGAGGGGCGCCGGCTAGGGGTGCTTCGCCGGATTCCGCTCCGTCCGCGAGGGGCGGCGGGCCAGCAGGTGGGCGTCGAGGAAGCCCCGCTCGGAGGCCGGGTCGTGGAGCAGCCGGGCGAACGTGACGAGCCCGGCCCCGGCCAGCGACTCGGCGAACCGGTCCGCCGGCCAGCTGTAGGCGGGCGTCACCTTGTGGTCGAAGCGGACCGGTTCCGGTCCGTCGGTCGCGAAGAACGAGACCAGGAGCAGGCCCCCCGGCGCCAGGACGCGCACCTGCTCGGCGAGGAGCGCGGGCAGTTCCCCGGGCGGGGTGTGGATCATCGAGTAGTGGGCCAGCACACCGCCGAGCGCGCCGTCCCCGACCGGCAGGGCCTCCATCCGCGCCTGGGCGAACCGCAGTTCCGGGTGGGCCCGCCGGGCGTGGTCGACCATGCGCGGGGAGAGGTCGAGCCCGAACGCGTCCAGCCCCAGGTCGTGGAGCATGGCCGTCAGGTGCCCCGGTCCGCACCCGACGTCGGCCACCCGCGGGTTCCCCGTTTCGCGCACCAGTTCGGCGAAGGTGCCGATCATGTTCCGCGCGAACGGCTGCGTCTCCAGGCGGCCGGCGAACATCGACGCGTACAGCTCGACGACCCCGTCGTAGGCCGCCCTGGTCTCGTCCTGGTGCTCCCCCACGGGAAGAAGCTAACACCCCGGCCGTTCACGGCCGTTCCCCCGTCCGTACCGGTCCTTCCCGTCCTCCGGCTCGTCCTCCGATGGATGGTGGCGGGCGGTACCGCGCCCCACCGGCGGGAGGACCGCCCCTAGGGGTACCTCCGCACTACGGCTCGGGGAGGGTTCGTACCGTCGGAGGACGAGACGGGAGCGGTGCCGTCCTTAACCTGGCTTCACGCCGCTGGGGGGCGGCGCACCGGACCCGCGGGGGTGGGGTTTTCCCCAGCGGAAGAGTGCGCCGGGCACCAGCGCGCCCGGCGTCCGGACCGACCAGACTCATGGGCGCGGGCAGTACGGCGGCGGACCGGTACGGCAGCACCACCAGCACGATCGGCACGGCCGGCGCGATGGGTGCGACGGCATCCGCCGCTTTGTCCCCGAACCACCTCCGACCCGGCCGCCGCCGGTACCGGCGGCCCACCCGATGACCGACATAGGAGACTTGCCATGACATCGGCCGTTACCATTCCCGGACACGGGATCACCGGAGGGCATACGGCCGTCGCCGCGCGGGCGCGGCAGGTCGTGAAGGCCTACGGGGCCGGGGAGACCCGGGTCGTCGCCCTCGACCACGTGGACGTGGACATCGCCCGCGGGCGGTTCACCGCGATCATGGGTCCCTCGGGTTCCGGCAAGTCCACGCTGATGCACTGCCTGGCGGGCCTCGACACCGTCACGTCCGGGCGGATCCACCTGGGCGACACCGAGATCACCGGCCTGAAGGACAAGAAGCTCACCCGGCTGCGCCGGGACCGCATCGGCTTCGTCTTCCAGGCGTTCAACCTGCTGCCGACGCTGAACGCGATCGAGAACATCACGCTGCCCATGGACATGGCGGGCCGCAAGCCGGACGAGGAGTGGCTGGCGCGGGTGGTGGACACCGTGGGGCTGGCCGGTCGGCTCAAGCACCGGCCGGCGCAGCTCTCCGGCGGCCAGCAGCAGCGCGTCGCGGTGGCACGGGCGCTCGCCGCCCGGCCCGAGATCGTCTTCGGTGACGAGCCGACCGGCAACCTCGACTCCCGCGCCGGCGCGGAGGTGCTGGACTTCCTGCGGCGGTCGGTGGACGAACTGGGCCAGACCGTCGTGATGGTGACGCACGACCCGGTGGCCGCCTCCTACGCGGACCGGGTGCTGTACCTCGCCGACGGCCGCATCGTCGACGAGATGCACCAGCCCACCGCCGAGCAGGTCCTGGACCGCATGAAGGACTTCGACGCCCGGGGGCGTACGTCATGACCGTGCTGAAGACCTCGCTGCGCAACTTCCTCGCGCACAAGGGCCGGATGGCGCTGTCGGCGGTGGCGGTGCTGCTGTCGGTGGCGTTCGTGTGCGGCACGCTGGTGTTCACGGACACCATGAACACGACGTTCGACAAGCTCTTCGCGGTCAGCTCCCCCGATGTGACGGTCGCCCCGAAGGACGCCAAGAGCCAGGAGGCGTCGCAGAACGGCGTGCCGCGGTCCCTGCCCGCGTCCCTGCTGGAGCGGGTCCGCTCCGCCGAGGGCGTCGAGTCGGCCGAGGGCGCGGTCGCCTCGTCGAACGTGACCGTCGTCGACGGCGACAACGACAACGTGGGCGCGACCGGCGGCGCCCCCACCCTCGCCGGCAACTGGACGAGGAACGACCTGAGGTCGATGGAGATCACCTCCGGGCACGCCCCGCGCGGCCCGACCGAGGTGATGATCGACGCCGACACCGCCGACAAGCACGGCCTGAACCTCGGCGACGAGCTGCGCACCATCGCGCAGACCGGTGACATCAGGGCGCGGATCGTCGGTGTCGCCGCCTTCACGGTGACCAACCCCGGTGCCGCCGTCGTCTTCCTCGACACGGCCACCGCCCAGCGCGAACTGCTCGGCGGCACCGGCCGGTTCACACAGCTCAACATCACCGCGGCGGCCGGTGTCTCCGACGCGCAGCTCAAGCGGAACGTCGCGCGGGCCCTGGACGGCACGTACGAGATCCGGACGGCCCAGGAGGCCGCCGACGAGAACCGCAAGGACGTCGGCGAGTTCATGGACGTCATCAAGTACGCCATGCTCGGCTTCGCCGGCATCGCGTTCCTGGTCGGCGTCTTCCTGATCGTCAACACCTTCTCGATGCTGGTCGCCCAGCGCACCCGCGAGATCGGCCTGATGCGGGCGATCGGCTCCTCCCGCCGCCAGGTCAACCGCTCGGTACTGGTCGAGGCGCTGTTCCTCGGCGTCGTCGGCTCGGTCCTCGGCGTCGCGGCCGGGGTCGGCATCGCCGTCGGCCTGATGAAGGTGATGTCGTCGGTGGGCATGAACCTGTCCACCGACGACCTGACCGTCAAGGCGACCACCCCGGTGGCCGGCGTGGCCCTGGGCGTCGTGGTCACCGTCCTGGCCGCCTGGCTGCCGGCCCGCCGGGCCGGGAAGGTCTCCCCGATGGCCGCGCTGCGCGACGCCGGGACCCCGGCCGACGGCAGGGCCGGGTGGCCGCGCGCCGCGATCGGCCTGGTCCTCACCGCGGCGGGCGGCGCGGCCCTGTACGCGGCGGGCACGGCCGACGAGGCCGGTGACGGCGCGCTGATGCTGGGCGCGGGCGTGGTGCTGTCCCTGATCGGCTTCGTCGTCGTCGGGCCGCTGCTGGCGGGCGGGGTCGTACGGGCGATCGGCGCGGTGCTGCTGCGGGCCTTCGGGCCGGTGGGCCGCATGGCCGAACGCAACGCCCTGCGCAACCCGCGCCGCACCGGCGCCACGGGCGCGGCCCTGATGATCGGCCTGGCGCTGGTGGCCTGCCTGTCGGTGGTCGGCTCCTCCATGGTCGCCTCGGCCACCGGCGAGCTGGACAAGTCGGTCGGCGCGGACTTCATCGTCCAGGGCAACCAGCGGATCGTGCCGCAGGCCGAGCAGGCGGTGAGGAACACGCCCGGCCTGGCGCACGTCACCCGCTACAAGACGCTCGACGCCACGCTGATCTCCCCCGACGGCGCGAAGGACGACACCGGTGTCACGGCCGCCGACCCGACCTACGCCCAGGACCTGCGCCGCCCGACGACGGCCGGCACCTTGTCGGCCGCCTACCGCACGGACGCCATGTCGGTCGGCTCGGACTACGCCGACCGGCACGGCGTGCGCGTCGGCGACACCGTCACCGTCGCCTTCGAGGGCGGCAGGACGGCGAGGCTGAAGGTCGCCGCCATCACCGACGACGACACCGCCATCGACCAGGGCGCCCGCTACATCGGCATCACGACGATGCGGAAGTACCTCCCGGCCGACAGGGTCCCGCCGAACACGATCATGTTCGCCGCGGCGAAGGACGGCCAGGAGGAACAGGCGTACGCGGCGCTGAAGAAGGCGCTCGCCCCGTACCCGCAGTACCAGGTCCGGGACCAGACCGACTACAAGCAGGAGCTGAAGGACCAGGTCGGCCAGTTGCTGAACATGGTCTACGGCCTGCTCGCCCTGGCGATCGTCGTCGCGGTCCTGGGCGTGGTGAACACCCTGGCCCTGTCGGTGGTCGAGCGGACCCGGGAGATCGGCCTGATGCGGGCGATCGGCCTCTCCCGCCGCCAGCTGCGCCGCATGATCCGCCTGGAGTCCGTGGTCATCGCCCTCTTCGGCGCCCTGCTGGGCCTGGGACTGGGCATGGGCTGGGGCACCACCGCGCAGCGGCTGCTCGCGCTGGAGGGCCTGAACGTCCTCGACATCCCCTGGCCGACGATCGTCGGGGTGTTCCTCGGGTCGGCGTTCGTGGGCCTGTTCGCGGCGCTGGTCCCGGCGTTCCGGGCCGGCCGGATGAACGTGCTGAACGCGATCGCCACGGAGTAGCGGCGCCCGGCGGCGCAGCGGTCGCGCCCGGTGCCGCGGCAGCCGCCGCGGGCAGGAGGAGCCGGTGCCCGGGAGCCATGGGGGGCTTCCGGGCACCGGTCCGCCGTGTGCCGGGGGGCGGTGCCGGAAGGCGTGTACCGGGGTGGGCGCCGGGGGCGGGCGCCGTCCACAGGCACCGGCGCCCGCCGGTGCGGAGTCGTAGGCTGGACACCCCGGCCCGCGGCGCGCGTCGGGCCCGTCGTGTTGTCCACCCCCGGACGGAAAGCACCCCCCATGAGCCTGCACGGTCTGCTCGACGCCGTCGTCAAGGACGCCGCCCTCGCGGAAGCGATCAAGGCGGCCGCCGACGGCAACCGCCCGCACGTCGACCTCGTCGGCCCCCCGGCCGCCCGCCCCTTCACGGTCGCGGCGCTCGCCCGCGAGACGGGCCGGCCCGTACTCGCCGTGACGGCGACGGGGAGGGAGGCGGAGGACCTCGCCGCCGCCCTGCGCTCGCTGCTGCCGCCCGAGGGCGTGGTGGAGTACCCGTCCTGGGAGACCCTCCCGCACGAGCGGCTCAGCCCCCGCAGCGACACCGTCGGCCGCCGCCTGGCCGTACTGCGCCGCCTCGCCCACCCCCGCCCCGACGACCCCGAGACCGGCCCGGTCTCCGTCGTCGTCGCCCCCGTGCGGTCCGTGCTCCAGCCGCAGGTCAAGGGGCTCGGCGACCTGGAACCGGTGGCGCTGCGCACCGGGCAGAGCGCCGACCTGGGCACCGTCGTCGAGGCGCTGGCCGCAGCCGCGTACGCGCGCGTGGAGCTGGTGGAGAAGCGCGGCGAGTTCGCCGTGCGCGGCGGCATCCTCGACGTGTTCCCGCCCACCGAGGAACACCCCCTGCGCGTCGAGTTCTGGGGCGACGACGTCGAGGAGATCCGCTACTTCAAGGTCGCCGACCAGCGCTCCCTGGAGGTCGCCGAGCACGGGCTGTGGGCCCCGCCCTGCCGGGAGCTGCTGCTCACCGACGAGGTGCGGGCGCGGGCACGGGCCCTGGCCGAGGACCACCCGGAGCTGGGCGAACTGCTCGGCAAGATCGCCGAGGGGATCGCGGTGGAGGGCATGGAGTCCCTCGCCCCGGTCCTGGTCGACGACATGGAGCTGCTGCTCGACGTGCTGCCCGAGGGCGCCATGGCCGTCGTGTGCGACCCGGAGCGGGTGCGCACGCGGGCCGCCGACCTGGTGGCGACCAGCCAGGAGTTCCTCCAGGCGTCCTGGGCGGCCACCGCGGGCGGCGGGGAGGCGCCGATCGACGTCGGCGCGGCCTCCCTGTGGTCGATCGCGGACGTGCGGGAGCGGGCCCGCGAGCTGGGCATGATGTGGTGGTCGGTGTCGCCGTTCGCCGCCGACGAGGAACTGGGCACCGACACCCTCACCCTGGGCATGCACGCCCCCGAGGCCTACCGCGGCGACACCGCCAAGGCGCTCGCCGACACCAAGGGCTGGCTCGCCGACGGCTGGCGCACCGTGTTCGTCACCGAGGGCCACGGACCGGCCGCCCGCACGGTCGAGGTGCTCGGCGGCGAGGGCATCGCGGCCCGCCTGGACACCGACCTCGGCGAGATCGCCCCCTCCGTCGTGCACGTGTCGTGCGGCTGCATCGACCACGGCTTCGTCGATCCGGCGCTGAAGCTGGCCGTGCTGACCGAGACGGACCTGACCGGCCAGAAGGCCGCCGGCCGCGACGGCGCCCGCATGCCCGCCCGGCGCCGCAAGACCATCGACCCGCTCACGCTGGAGGCCGGTGACTACATCGTCCACGAGCAGCACGGCGTGGGCCGCTACATCGAGATGGTGCAGCGCACCGTGCAGGGCGCCACCCGCGAGTACCTGGTCGTGGAGTACGCCCCCGCCAAGCGCGGCCAGCCCGGCGACCGCCTGTACATCCCCACCGACCAGCTGGAGCAGATCACCAAGTACGTCGGTGGCGAGGCGCCCACCCTGCACCGCCTGGGCGGCGCCGACTGGACCAAGACCAAGGCGCGGGCGAAGAAGGCCGTCAAGGAGATCGCCGCCGACCTGATCAAGCTGTACAGCGCCCGCATGGCCGCCCCCGGCCACGCCTTCGCGCCCGACACGCCCTGGCAGCGCGAGCTGGAGGACGCCTTCCCCTACACGGAGACGCCCGACCAGCTCACCACCATCGCCGAGGTCAAGGAGGACATGGAGAAGACGGTCCCGATGGACCGCCTGATCTGCGGCGACGTCGGCTACGGCAAGACCGAGATCGCGGTGCGGGCCGCCTTCAAGGCCGTCCAGGACGGCAAGCAGGTGGCCGTGCTGGTGCCCACCACGCTGCTGGTGCAGCAGCACTACGGGACGTTCTCCGAGCGCTACGCCCAGTTCCCGGTGAACGTGAAGGCGCTGTCCCGCTTCCAGACCGACACCGAGGCCAAGGCGGTCCTGGAGGGCCTGCGCGACGGCTCGGTGGACGTCGTCATCGGCACCCACCGGCTGTTCTCCTCCGAGACCAAGTTCAAGGACCTGGGCCTGGTCATCGTCGACGAGGAGCAGCGCTTCGGTGTCGAGCACAAGGAGCAGCTGAAGAAGTTGCGGGCCAACGTGGACGTGCTGACCATGTCCGCCACCCCGATCCCCCGCACCCTGGAGATGGCGGTCACCGGCATCCGCGAGATGTCGACGATCACCACCCCGCCGGAGGAGCGCCACCCGGTGCTGACCTTCGTCGGGCCGTACGAGGAGAAGCAGATCGGCGCGGCCATCCGCCGCGAGCTGCTGCGCGAGGGCCAGGTCTTCTACATCCACAACCGCGTCGAGTCCATCGACCGCGCGGCGGCCAAGCTGCGCCAGATCGTCCCCGAGGCCCGGATCGCCACCGCCCACGGCCAGATGTCGGAACAGGCCCTGGAGCAGGTCGTGGTCGACTTCTGGGAGAAGAAGTTCGACGTGCTGGTCTCCACGACCATCGTCGAGTCCGGCATCGACATCTCCAACGCCAACACCCTGATCGTCGAGCGCGGCGACACCTTCGGCCTGTCCCAGCTCCACCAGTTGCGCGGCCGGGTCGGCCGTGGCCGCGAGCGCGGCTACGCCTACTTCCTCTACCCGCCGGAGAAGCCGCTGACCGAGACCGCCCACGAGCGGCTCGCCACCATCGCCCAGCACACCGAGATGGGCGCGGGCATGTACGTGGCGATGAAGGACCTGGAGATCCGCGGCGCGGGCAACCTGCTCGGCGGCGAGCAGTCCGGCCACATCGCCGGGGTCGGCTTCGACCTGTACGTGCGGATGGTCGGCGAGGCGGTCGCGGACTACCGGCGGCAGCTGGAGACGGGCGAAGCCGAGGAGGAGGCGCCGCTCGAGGTGCGGATCGAGCTGCCCGTCGACGCGCACGTCCCGCACGACTACGCCCCCGGCGAGCGGCTGCGCCTCCAGGCGTACCGCTCCATCGCCTCCGCCAGCACCGAGGAGGACATCAAGGCCGTACGGGAGGAACTCGTCGACCGCTACGGCAAGTTGCCGGAGCCGGTGGAGAACCTGCTGCTGGTGGCGGGCCTGCGGATGCTCGCGCGGGCCTGCGGCGTCGGCGAGATCATGCTCCAGGGGAACAACATCCGCTTCGCGCCGGTGGAGTTGCGCGAGTCGCAGGAGCTGCGGCTCAAGCGGCTGTACCCGGGCAGCATCCTCAAGCCGACGGCGCACCAGGTCCTCGTGCCGCGCCCGAAGACCGCCAAGGTGGGCGGCAGGCCACTGGTCGGGCGGGAGCTGCTGGCGTGGGCCGGGGAGTTCCTGACGTCGGTGCTGGACTCCTGAGGGGGCTTCCGAAAGGGGTTCCCGGGGGAGGCGCGCCTCGGAGGTCCTCCGGGAGGACCCTCCGGGGGCGCAGGGCGCGAAGCGGCCCGCACGGTTTTCCGTGCGGGCCGCTTCGCGCCCCGTGCGGGGCTGGAGCCCTACGGCCGGTCGGGCCGGTCGCGACCCACGTCGTACCGTCCCTCGATCTTCTGCTGAGCGGTGTCGACCTGGTCCTCGTACTTGTGGCCGGTCCTGTCGTTGGCCTGCTTCTCCGCAGCGTCGGACATGCCCTTGGACTTGGCCGGCGACACCCTGTTCTTCAGCTTGTCGAAGATGCCCATGCGCGACTCCTTCCGGAGGTGGTCCACCACCGACGATACGCCGGACGGTAGGGAATCGGAGGTTTTGTCCGCAATGGTCTGGACCTCTCGGCCGCTACCGCGGCGACGGGCGTACCGGGCCCGGCAAACGCCCGGGGCGCGGCGGGCTCCGCGGGCCGGCGGACGGGGGCTCGGTGGGCACAGCGGGCGCATCAGGCACATCAGGCACAGCGGGTTCGCGGTCGACGCGCCGACGGCCCGGTGCGACACTCGTGTCATCTCTGCGCTTCGCCGGCCGATCCGGGTGTTCGCGCAGCTCGTGCGGGGGAGTGATGCGTTGTGCTCGCGGAGAGGGACATGAGGCGCAGGAGTACCGGGAGCGTGTGCTTTCCCCGCGCGGCGGCGGCACTGGTGGCCGCCGCGCTCCTCGTTCCGGGGTGCGAGGGCCCGGGCGGGGACGGCTCCCCGGCGGGGACCGGGCCGGCCACGGCGGACGGGCGGGCCGTCAGCCCCCTGGAGAACCCGGACGGTACGAAGCCGGGGCTCGCGCCCGTGACGGCGGCCGCGGACAGGGCCGCGGCCCGCGAGATCATCGGCGGACTGCCCACGAAGGGACGGGGCCCGAAGACGGGTTACGACAGGGACGAGTTCGGCTACGCGTGGATGGACACGGCCGACGGGGTGCCGCTGGCGAGGAACGGGTGCGACACCCGGAACGACCTCCTGCGCCGCGACGGCCGGGACCTCCGCTTCCGGTCCGGCTCCGACTGCGTGGTCATCGCCATGACGCTGCACGACCCGTACACCGGGACGGCCATCGAGTGGCGCAAGCAGCGGGCCTCCGAGGTGCAGATAGACCACGTGGTGCCGCTGTCCTACAGCTGGCAGATGGGTTCCTCCCGCTGGCCGGAGAGCAAGCGGGAGCGATTCGCCAACGACGTGCTGAACCTGATCCCGGTCGAGGGGCGGGCCAACTCGGCCAAGGGCGATTCGGGACCCGCCTCCTGGCTGCCGCCCGACCGGCGGATCAGGTGCGCCTACGCGGTCCGGTTCGCCCAGGTCGCCGTCAAGTACGAGCTGCCGGTCACCGCACCGGACAAGCAGGCGATGCTGCGCCAGTGCGGTGGCTGACGGGCGGCGCGGACGTCCCGGCGAGTGGTGCGGGTGCCTCAGCCGCTCAGCGCGTCCAGGTCGATGACCTCTCCGGTGGGCCTGGTGGCCGGGACCGGCTCGTCGTAGTCGCCGAGGGTGAGGGAACCGCCGTCCCCGGGGGTCAGGCTGTCGATCCGGAGCAGGTAGGGCTTGCCCTCGGTGGCGACGTACAGGTCGAAGCGGTCCTTGCCGTCCTTCTCGTGCAGGACGACCGCGGGCGTGCCGTCGACCGTGGTGGTCCCGCCGCGGGTGGAGTCCGCGCTGACGTCGTGCGCGCCGCCGAGCATCGTGTCCAGGTCGCAGAAGCCCGCGAGGTCCTCGGCGTCCTGCCCCGTGGCCCGCATCCTGGTCCACTTGCCCGCGAGCATCGCCACCGCCGCGTCGGTCTCCGCCTTGGGCTCGCCCTCCGACTGGGCGCGCAGGAACGCCTCGTCGTACTTGAGGTAGACCACGTTCCCGGTCCGGATCAGCTCGGCCCGGCCGCCGCCGTCCAGGCCCAGGGTGCCGGCGCACTCGCCCTTCTTGTCCAGGGCCATGTCGAGCCGGATGGTGCCGCCGGTCCCGTCGTCCGGGATCTCGCCCTTGACGCGCAGCGAGGAGGCGCCGGTGGTGGCCTCGACGGCCCGGCCGGCGATCTCCGGGCCGCTCAGTCCGGGGAACGCCTGCCGGTCCGGTGCGCCGGACGCGGCCGAGGTGGCCGGCGCGCCGCCCTTCTCGTCCTGGCCGCCTCCGCAGGCGGTGAGTGCCAGGGCGGACGCGGCGATGGTGACGCAGAGGGTGGCGCGTGCGGTACGGCGCATGACGGGTCCTTCTTCGTGTGAACGGGTGGGGCGGGTGAACGGGTGGAGGGGTGGACGGCTGCCGGGGCAGGGGCAGGGGCAGGGGCAGGGTGAGGGGTGAGGGGTGAGGGGGTGTCGGGCCGGCCGGGTCAGCCGGTCTTCTTCCAGTCCTGGCAGCCGGTCGTCTTGAAGTACCGGTCCGCGGAGCCGATCGTGACGACCGCCGTGCCGGACGCGTTGTCGTTCGCGATGACCGAGTCGATCGAGTGCTCGGCGTCCTTGGCGCGCTCCCAGTAGCAGGAGTCGTCGGTGTTGCCCGCGGACTCGTACGTGCCGGGCGCGATGTCGGTGCCGACCCGGAACATGCCGCCCTCCCCGGCCATCTCCACGGCGGGTGAGCCCTGCGCCCGCGGGTCGACGGCCTCCCAGTCGTTGCAGCCGCTCGACTCGAAGAGCTTGTCGGTGGGCTTGACGGTGACGTAACCGGTGCCGGTGACGTTGTCGTTGGCCAGCAGGGAGTCCAGTTCGCCGGAGGCGTCCTCGGCGCGCTCCCAGTAGCACGTGCCGTCGGTGTTGCCGGTGGTGCGGTAGGTGCCCGGCTCGATGTCGGTGCCGACCCGGAAGTCCCCGTCCCCCTCGAACGCGGCCTCCCGCCCGGCGGCCCGGCCCGCGCCCTTCTCGGCGCCGGACCGTCCGCCGGACCGGTCATCGGAGTGCCGGTGCCCGGACGCCGAGGTCCCCTTGCCGCCGGCCGAACCGTCGGTCCCCCCGTCGCCGGCGTTCGCCGACACGGTACCGATGACGGCGATCCCCACGACGGCGCCCAGCGCGATCCTGCCCTTCATGCCCATGGCTGTGTCCCTCCCCCGATGCGGCAACCGCCGCCCATCGGCGGTTGCTGGTTGGCGGGGTCAATAAGAGCAGAGCCTGTGAATCGAGTCAACAACGTTAATGCGACTCGGCTTGTACACGATGTGAACGGCTGATTCGCCCATGCGCCGGTATGCTCGACGCCACGGCGCGCTCGGAGCGGGGCACCGGCACGGGCATGGGCGCGGACGGACGGGCGCGGGGCGGACGAGGGAGTGGGCCGGATGCAGGACAACGCGACGGAAGTGACCGCGGCGGGGATCGCACGGCTCGCCGGGGTCGGCCGTGCGGCGGTGAGCAACTGGCGCCGCCGCCACGCCGATTTCCCCAAGCCCGCCGGCGGCACGGAGACCAGCCCGTCCTTCGCCCTGGCCGACGTGGAGGCGTGGCTGCGCCGACACGGCAAGCTCGCCGAGGTGCCGCTGCGGGAGCGCGTCTGGCAGCACGTGGCGGGCCATCCCGCGGGACCGGTCACCGCGCTCACGCACGCCGGGTGCGCCCTGCTGCTGGTCCACGAGCGCCCCACGGTGTGGCTGGAGGTGAGCGCCGGCTCCGACGAGCGGCTCGCGGCGATGCTGCCGGGCTCACTGGAGCAGGTGTTCACACCCCGCTTCGGGGCGAGCGCGGGCACCGGGACCACCGGTGTGAACCGACCGCAGCCCGGAGCATCGGATTCCGCCGTTCACGGTCCATCCGCCCTCCACGTCCCCACCGGCCCGGAACTCCTCCCCTCCGTCCCCCTCCTCCGCGGCGCCGCCGAGCTGGCCGCCGAGCTGGGAGCCCGGCAGACGTTCGAGTTCCTGCTCGGGCGGCACCTGGACGCCAACCCCCGCCAGTACACGCTCACCCCCGCCGGTCTCGCCGACCTCATGGCCGGTCTCGCCGGACCCGCCCGCACCGTCCTCGACCCCGCCTGCGGCCCCGGCGCCCTGCTGTGCGCCGCCGCGGCCTCCGGCACCGCCCCCGCGCACGGCCCCGGACAGGACCGCCAGGAGCTCTACGCCCAGGACAGCGCGCCCGACCTCGCCGCGCTCACCGCGCTCCGGCTCGCCCTGCACTCCCGCGCCGCCGTCCACGCCGCCGCCGGCGACACCCTGCGCGCCGACGCCCACCCGCACCTGCGCGCCGACGCGGTCCTGTGCCACCCGCCGTTCAACGAGCGCAACTGGGGGCACGACGAACTCGCCTACGACCCCCGCTGGGAGTACGGCTTCCCGGCCCGCACCGAGTCCGAGCTGGCCTGGGTGCAGCACGCGCTCGCCCGCCTGAGGGACGGCGGCACGGCCGTCGTGCTCATGCCTCCCGCCGCCGCCTCCCGCCGCTCCGGCCGCCGCATCCGCGCCGACCTGCTGCGCCGGGGGGCGCTGCGCGCCGTCGTCGCCCTGCCGGCCGGCGCGGCACCGCCGTACAACATCCCCCTCCACCTGTGGGTGCTGCGCCGGCCCGACAGGGCCCCCGCGCAGCCGGAGGTGCTGCTCGCCGACGCCGGACGGTTCGCCGGCGAGGGGCGCGGCGGACCGGACTGGCAGGGCGTGCGGGACGCCGTCCTCGACGCCTGGCGGGCCTACGACCGCGCCGGCCGCCTCGGCGAACGGCCGGGCCTCGCCCGCTCCCTGCCCGTGATCGACCTCCTCGACGACGACGTCGACCTGGCCCCCGCCCGCCATCTGCCGCCCCCGGCGGCGGCCGACGGCGCCGAGCAGCTCGCCGGCGTGCGCGAGCGCCTGGGCGAGACCCTGCGCCTGACCGCGGATCTGACCCCGCCGCCCGTCGACGCCGTCCCGTCCGCGCCCCGCTGGCCGCTCACCACCGTCGGCGAACTCGCCCGCGGCGGCGCGCTGGTGCTGCGCACCGGCGGGAACGGCGGCCGCGCGCGCGTGCCCGTCCTCACCGACCACGACGTCCTCGCCGGAACCGGTCCTTCCGGAACGCTGCCCGAGAGCGACGAGGAGCCGGTGCTGACCGAACCCGGCGACGTCGTCCTGCCGGTGCTGGGCGGCGGCGCGGTGGCGCGCGTGATCGACGAGGCGACGAGCGGCGCCGCCCTGGGACGCAACCTCGTCCTGCTGCGCCCCGACCCCGCCGCCCTCGACGCCTGGTTCCTCGCCGGTTTCCTGCGCGGCAGCGCCAACAACCGCCAGGCCAGCAGCTACGCCTCCACCGCCACCCGCCTGGACGCCCGCCGCCTGCAACTGCCCCGCCTCCCGCTCGCCGAACAGCGCCGCTACGGCGCCCGGTTCCGCGCGCTGGACGAGTTCGAGCGGGCGCTGAGGCTCGCGGGCCGCCTCGGGGAGCAGCTCGTACGGGGCATGTACGACGGCCTGACCGACGGTACGGTGGCGCCCGGCTGACGGTCCGTGGACCGCGCCGCCGGCGCCTTCCCGCGGTGACGCGCCCGGCGACGCCCGGGCCGGTGCCCGCCGGTTCCGGCGCGGACGGGCGACGTGACCAGCACGACAACGGTTCGGTACAACCCGGGACCGGTTGTCCGTGTCGGCCTATACGCTCGAAGCGACCATCGCACGACCGGCCGGTGCCGTCCGAGCACCGGCCGCGCCCGTACGCCCGCCCCAGGCACCAGGAGCAGCCATGCACGGCCACGGCTACACGCAGCCGGTGAAGCAGCCGCCCCCGACGGTGTGGCTGGTCCTCCTGCGCGTGCTGTTCGTGACCCTCGCGATCCTCAGCCTCGGTTTCCTCACCTGGACGATGCTGCTGCGGCTGTCGATCGTGACCCGCAGGTCCCTCGACTGGGGCCTGTTCGTGGCCGTGCTGGCGGCCGACGTCCTCAGCATCGTCCTGCTCGGCAGCGAGCCCGGCGACGAGATCCACACCGCCGGCGGCTGGACCGGCCTCGGCCTGCTGCTCGGCACGCTGGTGGCCTCGATCGCCTACTACCTCGCGGCGGAGACGCGCCACTTCCACCAGCTCCGCTACGGCGGCCACCTGTCGCGGCCCGCGCCGGGGTACGGCTACCCGCAGCCGCCGGCCCCGTACTCCGCCGCGCCCCCGGCCCCCATGCCCGTCGGCCCGGTCCCCACCTCCGCACCCCCCGCGCCCGCGCCCCCCACCCCCGTACCCCCCGTGCCCGCGCCTCCCGCGCCCACGGCCGCGCCGTCCCCCGCCCCCACTCCCCCCGCTCCCCCCGCCCCTCCGCCCCGGCGCCCCGCACCGGCCCGCATCGACCAGGTGCGTGCCGAACTCGACGAACTCAGCGACTACCTGCGCCGGCAGGACGGCGGCCACGAGGGCGGACGGTGACGGTGGCGGCGGGACGGATCGTCGCCGGCCGGTACGAGCTGGCGACGCTCATCGGCCAGGGCGGCATGGGACAGGTCTGGACGGCGTACGACCGGCGGCTCGACCGGCGCGTGGCGGTGAAGCTGCTGCGCCCCGACCGGGTGGCCGGCCAGGACGCGGACGAACTGCGCCGCCGCTTCGTGCGCGAGTGCCGGGTGACCGCGCAGGTCGACCACCCCGGCCTGGTCACGGTGCACGACGCGGGCAGCGAGGGCGAGGAGCTGTTCCTCGTCATGCAGTACGTCGACGGCGCCGACCTCTCCGACCACCTCGCCGAACACGACCCGTACCCGTGGCCGTGGGCGGTCGCGGTCGCGGCCCAGCTGTGCGCCGTGCTCAGCGCCGTGCACGCCGTGCCGATCGTCCACCGGGACCTCAAACCCCGCAACGTGATGGTGAGGCAGAACGGTACGGTCACCGTCCTCGACCTCGGCGTCGCCTCGGTGATGGACGCGGATACCACCCGCCTCACCCACACCGGCACGCCCATCGGCTCGCCCGCCTACATGGCCCCCGAACAGGCGATGGGCGGCGCGGTCGGCCCGTACACCGACCTGTACGCGCTCGGCGTCCTGCTGCACGAACTGCTCAGCGGCAACGTGCCGTTCGCGGGCTCCACCGCGCTCGGCGTGCTCCACCGGCACCTGTACGAGCCGCCGCTGCCCGTGCGCCGCATCCGCCCGGAGATACCCGAGCCCCTCGAAACGCTGGTCCTGCGCCTGCTCGCCAAGGACCCGCAGCACCGCCCCGCCTCCGCGCAGGAGGTGTACGAGCACCTGGAACCACTCCTGCCCGCGCGCGGTACCCCCACCGGAGCACCTCTCGACCCCACCCGCCCCTTCCTGCGCCCGCACGCCCCCTGGCCCGACCGCGCCCGCACCCCCGCCCCCCAGCCCGCCCCGGCCCCGCCGGCCGCCGGGAGGACCGGGCAACCGGACGTCGCCCGGGCCGTCGACGAGGTCAAGCGCCTGCTCGGCGAGGGCCGCATCACCCAGGCCGTCGACATCCTCGGCGCGATCCTGCCCACCGCCGCCGAACAGCACGGCGAACGCTCCCCCGTCGTCCGCACCCTGCGCAAGCAGTACGCGGCCACCCTCATGGACGACGGCCAGTACCGGCGCGCACTGCCCGAACTGCGCCGCCTCGCCGACGAACGCGCCGCCGAGGCCGGCCAGGCCGACCCGCAGGCCCTGCGCTTCCGCCACGACGCCGCCCAGTGCCTGGAGCAGCTCGGCGAACCGGCGGCGGCACTCGCCGAGTACCGGGCGCTGCTGCCGTACTACGAGAACCAGTACGTCGCCGCCGGCGACCCGGACCTCGCCCACGACGTCCGCCGCCGCATCGGCCACCTCCTGCTCGCCCTCGGCGACCGCGCCGCCGCCCACGACACCCTGGCCCGGCTCCTCCACGACGTCGAACGCCTGCACGGCCCCGGGCACCCGCTCGCGGTCGAGATCCGGCGCACCCTCCAATGGCTGGGACAGGTGCGCGGCTGACACCCGGGCACCCGACCACCCGGGCGCCACGCGGCGGTGCCGCGCGCCCCGGCGAATCGTTGGTCGAATGGGTTGGCCAGAGCTTGCCCACTGCCTACCATCGATCACCGCAAGACCTTGTGCACCGCCGCACAATCCCCCCGGGAGGTCCCCTTGCACCGCCGCCGTCGCACCGCGCTCCTCCTCACCGCCGCGATCGCCGCGGCCCCTCTGCTGACCGCCTGCGGAAACGACGCGCGCCCCGGCGCGGCGGCCGTCGTCGACGGCCGGCGGATCACCGTCGCCCAGCTGGAGGACCGGGTCGACGAGGTGCGCGCCGCACAGCGCGCGGCCGTACGGGACGACGCCCAGTACGCGCAGGTCGTCGCCGGGACCGGCACCCTCACCCGCACCACCCTCCAGAACATGGTCTTGGACCGGGTGCTGCACCGCGCCGCCCGGGACGCGGGCGTGACCGTCGCCCCCAAGGAGGTCCAGCGGATGCGCACCGGCCTGGAACGGCAGGTCGGCGGCGCTAAGGCGCTGGAGAGGGCCTGGCTGGAGCAGTACGACATCCCGCCCGCGCGCCTCGACGAGAACCTCCGCCTCCAGCTCCAGGCCCAGAAACTCGCCGAGAAACTCGGCACCGACACCGGCCGGCCCGAATTCTGGAAGGCCCTGTCCGAGGCGTCCAGGAAGCTCGACATCGACCTCAATCCGCGCTACGGCTCCTGGGACGTGGACAAGAACAGCCGCGTCGACGCGAAGACGCCGTGGCTGCGCGACGTGACGGCACAGGGCACGCAGCGGACGGCCTAGGCATTCGCACGGGGACCGGCGCGGCACGACGGTTCACCCCCCGCGCCCCGCGGACGTCCCCGCACCCCGTGGACGACCCGGCGGACCCCGCGGAGGCGGAGGCCCGGCCCTGTGGACAACTCGCGGGCCCGTCCGCGGTGTGCGTTACGTTCGAGGTGTGAACGGAACCAGCCCCGAAACCGCCTCCGGCCCCGGCCGCATCATCCTGCTCACCACCAGCCACCGCGTCGCGCCCGGCCTGCTGTCCTGGCCCGCCTGGCAGGCCCTGCACGCCGCCGACCGCGTGCTGTGCGCGGACGGGGCGCACCCGCAGCTGCCGTACCTGCGCGAGGCGGGGGTGGCCGTCGACGAGGCGTCCTCGACCGCCCGGGAACTGGTCGACGCCTGCGCCGGCGGGCGCACGGTCGTGGTCGTGGCCACCGGCGAGGGCGAACCGGCCCTCACCGACGGCCTGGCCCGGCTCGCCGGCTCCGGCCGCGTGCGCATGCCGGAGCTGGAGCTGCTGCCCGCCTCCTACGACCTGCCGGGCGCCCGCCTGCTCGACCTCGTGCAGGTCATGGACCGCATCCGCGCCGAGTGCCCCTGGTCCTCGCGGCAGACCCACAAGGGGCTGGCGAAGTACGGCATCGAGGAGGCGTACGAGCTGGTCGAGGCCATCGAGGACGGCGACCGCGAGGAACTGCGCGAGGAACTCGGCGACGTCCTGCTCCAGGTCGTCTTCCACGCCCGGATCGCCGAGGAGGACCCGGACGCCCCCTTCTCCATCGACGACGTGGCCGGCGGCATCGTCGCCAAGCTGATCCACCGCCATCCGCACGTCTTCGGGGACGCCACGGCGGCCACCCCCGAAGAGGTCAAGGAGCACTGGCTGCGCACCAAGGCGGTCGAGAAGCAGCGCACCTCCGTCACGGAGGGCGTCCCCCTGGGCCAGCCCGGCCTGGCCCTCGCGGCGAAACTGGCGTCGCGGGTGCGCACGGCCGGGCTCGACGTGCCGCTCCCGCCCGCCGAGGGCATCGGCTACGAACTGCTCGCGCTGGCGGTACGCGCCGAGGCGCAGGGCGTCGACCCGGAAGCGGCACTCAGAGCAGCCGCACGGGCGTACCGCGACGCCATCCGGGAGGTCGAGGGCGTCGAGGGCTGAGCCGTGTGGGGAGGGGAGGGGAGGGGGGAGATCCCCTCCCGGATACCGTCGAGGGGTGACCGACCAGCCCAAGCCCGACAGCACCACCTCCGCCCCGCCCCCTCCCCACCCCGCCCCGCCCCCCGCGTCGGAGCCCGCCCTCTTCACCTGGGAGTTCGCCGCCGACCCCTACCCCGCCTACGCCTGGCTGCGCGAACACGCCCCCGTGCGCCGGACCACGCTGCCCAGCGGGGTCGAGGCCTGGCTGGTCACCCGTTACGCCGACGCCCGGCAGGCGCTCGCCGACGACCGCCTTTCCAAGAACCCGGCCCACCACGACGAGCCCGCCCACGCCAAGGGCAGGACCGGCATTCCCGGTGAGCGGAAGGCCGAGCTGATGACGCACCTGCTCAACATCGACCCGCCGGACCACACCCGGTTGCGCCGTCTGGTGAGCAAGGCGTTCACGCCCCGCCGTGTCGCCGAGTTCGCGCCCCGCGTGCAGGAGCTCGCCGACGGACTCATCGACCGGTTCGCGGCCGCGGGGGAGGCCGACCTCATCCACGAGTTCGCCTTCCCGCTGCCCATCTACGCCATCTGCGACATGCTCGGTGTCCCCCGTGAGGACCAGGACGACTTCCGGGACTGGGCGGGCATGATGATCCGCCACCAGGGAGGCCCCCGGGGCGGGGTCGCCCGTTCGGTGAAGAAGATGCGCGGCTATCTCGCCGACCTCATCCACCGCAAGCGCGAGGCGCTGCCGCCCGAGCCCGGCCCCGGCGAGGACCTCATCTCCGGTCTCATCCGGGCCTCCGACCACGGCGAGCACCTCACCGAGAACGAGGCCGCGGCGATGGCGTTCATCCTCCTGTTCGCCGGTTTCGAGACCACCGTCAACCTCATCGGCAACGGCATGTACGCCCTGCTCACCCATCCCGGACAGCGCACCCGCCTCCAGCGGTCCCTCGCCGCCGGCAAGCGCGGCCTGCTGGAGACCGGTGTCGAGGAACTCCTGCGCTACGACGGGCCGGTGGAGCTGGCCACCTGGCGCTTCGCCACCCGGCCGCTCACCATCGGCGGGCAGGACATCGCCCCCGGCGACCCGGTGCTCGTCGTGCTGGCCGCCGCCGACCGGGATCCGGAGCGGTTCGCGGACCCGGACACCCTCGACCTCGCCCGCCGGGACAACCAGCACCTCGGGTACGGCCACGGCATCCACTACTGCCTGGGCGCCCCGCTCGCCCGGCTGGAGGGCCAGACCGCGCTCGCCACGCTCCTCACCCGTCTGCCGGACCTGCGTCTGGCCGCCGATCCGGCCGACCTGCGCTGGCGCGGCGGGCTCATCATGCGGGGCCTGCGCACGCTGCCCGTGGCGTTCACACCGGCTCCATGACCCCGCCCGGGAACAGAACCGTCCTCACCGGGAGGTGACAGGCATTCACCTCTGTGATCTTCGTGTGATCTGCGCGGCATGAACTTGTGACAAGTGATCGCATGGCTATACGTTCACGGATCAGCGCGGCGCCGTGCGCCACCCGTCGCGCGGTCCTTGTTGTCTCGCGAAAGGTTTCCGCATGCTTTCCGGGAACGGTCGTCACCGCCGCCCCCGCCAGGCTCCGGCACTCGTGGTCGCCGCCGGAGTGACTGGCTCCGCCATCGCGATCCCCCTCCTCGGAGCCTCCGGTGCCAGTGCGGCCGACGGCGCGGCCTGGGACCGGGTCGCCGAGTGCGAGACCGGCGGTGCCTGGAGCGAGAACAGCGGCAACGGCTACTACGGCGGTCTGCAACTCACCCAGGACGACTGGGAGAAGTACGGCGGGCTCGCCTACGCGTCCAGTGCCGACCAGGCCAGTCGTTCCCAGCAGATAAGAATCGCGGAGAAGGTCCTCGCGGCCCAGGGCATCACCGCCTGGCCGACCTGCGGTCTTCTCGCCGGCTTGAACAAGGGCTCGGGGCCGGCCGCCACCGGCACCGGTCCGGCGGACGGGGCGTCGTCCGGGTCGGGCGCCACGAAGGCGCCCGAATCGCCCCGGTCGCCGGAGTCGTCCGGGCCGGTGGATCCGTCGAAGTCGCCGGATGTGTCTGGTTCATCTGGTTCGTCCGCCCCGTCCGCGTCGCCGGAGGCTGTCGAAAGTACCGGAACGTCCGGATCGTCCTCATCCGCGTCCGGTGTGCCTGACGCCCCGTCAGGCGACCGGGACGAATCGGTGAAGTCCGGCACATCGGATGATTCCGGATCGGACTCCGGATCCGTGTCCGACTCCCGGAACCCGGCCGCGCCCGGGCACGGCGGATCCGGCAACTCCGGCCGGGAGGACGCCGTTTCGGGTCCGGCGGGCACCGGCACCTCCGGCGGCGGCCGTCATCGCGGCGCCGGTGCCGACGAGGTCCCGGCCGACCGCCGCGACGGCGCCTCCTCCGGCCGGCACGTCTCGCGCGGCGAGGGGGCGGCGCGCGACGTCGTCGACGGCTCCTACACCGTCCGCCACGGCGACAGCCTCTGGGCCATCGCCGACTCCCTTGACCTCGGCGGCGGATGGCAGGGGCTGTACGCCGGGAACAAGGAGACGGTCGGCGCCGACCCGGATTACATCCTCCCCGGCCAGAAGCTTGCGGTCAGTGACGAAACGGGCGAAAAGTAGCGGGAGTTAGCGTCGTTCTTCACCATTAATGTCCGTTATAAACGTGGTGAGAGATAGGTCTCAGAAGCCCTGATCGTCTTTGAAATTCCGCCGGTCGCCTGTCTACGGTCATGAGCGCTCGCCATCGCGGGCCCCGGCTGCCGCAACGCCGAATCCTGCCAGCGGCCGTCCGGGAACAGTCGTCGCGTCATGCGCCGCAGGCAGGAGCGGGGGACCCAAGGTAAGTGCCGCGCCGGGCAGTCGAACCGGAGCGGCTAGGGGTGGAGCCGAGTCCCGCGAGGGACCCGGCCGGGCAACTCAACCGGCCCGAACCCGACAGCTCACCTCGCAGGCGTCGGTGAGGGGATCAACCATGCTGTTTTCCGGCAAGGGCAAGCACCGTCGTCCGTCCAAGGCCACCCGCGCCATCGCGCTCGCCGGTGTCGCCGGCGCCGCCGTCGCCGCCCCGCTGATGGCGGCCGGCAACGCCTCCGCCGCCACCGCCTCCGAGTGGGACGCCGTCGCCCAGTGCGAGTCCGGCGGCAACTGGTCGATCAACACCGGCAACGGCTACTACGGCGGTCTGCAGTTCTCCGCCTCCACCTGGGCCGCCTACGGCGGCACGCAGTACGCGGCCACCGCCGACCAGGCCAGCAAGGAGCAGCAGATCGCGGTCGCCGAGAAGGTGCTCGCGGGCCAGGGCAAGGGTGCCTGGCCGGTCTGCGGCAAGGGCCTGTCCGGTGCCGCGTACACCGGCGGCGGCGCGTCGGCCGGTTCGTCGAACACCGGCTCCGGCGGCTCGGCCGGCTCGTCCGCGGCCCAGCCCGAGACCACCACCCGTTCGACCGAGCAGAAGGCTTCCCGCTCGCAGGAGCGCCCGGCCGCCCCGCGGGAGACCGTCACCACCCCGACCGGTGAGAAGGTCGAGAAGGGCGACGGCGAGTACAAGGTCGTCGAGGGCGACACCCTCAGCACGATCGCCGCGGAGCACGGCGTCCAGGGCGGCTGGGAGAAGCTGTTCCAGCTGAACGAGGACATCGTCGAGGACGCCGACCTCATCTACCCGGGCCAGCAGCTGCACCTGAAGTAAGGCGCGGCACCGGCTCGCCCGGTCTTCCCCGGCGGTCTCCCCGCCCCGGTGCGTGTCCCCCCTGCGCACCGGGGCGGGGTTTTTCGCGCCGCGGCGCGGCGTCCCCGGTCCGGTCCGCGCGGGGGACGCATTTGTTCCGTTCGGAAACAATTTACTCTCGGTTCTGCCCGAGGAGTGGGTGACCGGCTGGCCGATCGCCCGGAGCCGGTTAGGCTCGTCCCGCAGAGCCACACGGTTTCTCTGGCAGAACCGCCGCGGTCCTGCCCACCCGCGTCACATCCAAGAAGGAGATGCTCGTGCCGTCCATCGACGTCGTCGTAGCCCGGGAAATCCTGGACTCCCGAGGCAATCCCACGGTCGAGGTCGAGGTCGGCCTCGACGACGGCAGCACGGGTCGTGCCGCCGTTCCGTCCGGCGCCTCGACCGGCGCCTTCGAGGCCATCGAACTCCGTGACGGCGATGCCAACCGCTACCTGGGCAAGGGCGTCGAGAAGGCCGTCCTGGCCGTCATCGAGCAGATCGGCCCGGAGCTGGTCGGTTACGACGCCACCGAGCAGCGCCTGATCGACCAGGCCATGTTCGACCTGGACGCCACCGACAACAAGGGCTCCCTGGGCGCCAACGCCATCCTCGGCGTGTCCCTCGCCGTCGCCCACGCCGCCTCCGAGGCCAGCGACCTGCCGCTCTTCCGCTACCTGGGCGGCCCCAACGCGCACCTGCTGCCGGTGCCGATGATGAACATCCTGAACGGCGGCTCGCACGCCGACTCCAACGTGGACATCCAGGAGTTCATGATCGCCCCGATCGGCGCGGAGTCCTTCTCCGAGGCCCTGCGCTGGGGCGCCGAGGTCTACCACACCCTGAAGAAGGTCCTGAAGGGCAAGGGCCTGGCCACCGGCCTCGGCGACGAGGGCGGCTTCGCCCCGAACCTCGGCTCCAACCGCGAGGCCCTCGACCTCATCCTGGAGGCGATCAGGGAGGCCGGTTACACCCCCGGCGAGCAGATCGCCCTCGCCCTCGACGTCGCCGCGTCCGAGTTCTACAAGGACGGCGTGTACGTCTTCGAGGGCAAGGAGCGCACGGCCGCCGAGATGACCGAGTACTACGCCGAGCTGGTCGAGGCGTACCCGCTGGTCTCCATCGAGGACCCGCTGTTCGAGGACGACTGGGAGGGCTGGAAGACCATCACCGCCCAGCTCGGCGACAAGGTCCAGCTCGTCGGCGACGACCTGTTCGTCACCAACCCCGAGCGCCTGGCCCGCGGCATCGAGGAGGGCGCCGCCAACGCCCTGCTGGTCAAGGTCAACCAGATCGGTTCGCTGACCGAGACCCTGGACGCCGTCGAGCTGGCCCAGCGCAACGGCTACAAGTGCATGATGTCCCACCGCTCCGGCGAGACCGAGGACGTCACCATCGCCGACCTGGCCGTCGCCACCAACTGCGGCCAGATCAAGACCGGCGCCCCGGCCCGCTCCGAGCGCGTCGCCAAGTACAACCAGCTGCTGCGCATCGAGGAGATCCTCGACGACGCCGCGGTGTACGCCGGCCGCAGCGCCTTCCCGCGCTTCAAGGGCTGACCGGCCCCGGCAGAAGGCAGCGTCGTCCGTACGTCCCCGCACCCGGTCCCGTACCGTGTGCGGGGACGTACGCACGTAGGACGGCGCAACGGGAGGCGGGGACATGGCGGTGAAGGACCGGGACCGTTTCTCCACCACGACCCGGATCCGGCTGCTCGGCGAGCAGACGGCGGCCCGGGTCTACCGCTCGCAGACCAAACGGCAGGCCCGCCGCTCCCGGCTGACCGGCCGGGCCGCGCTGCTCGCGATGGTCGTCTGCTCCCTCGTCGTGGCGCTCGCCTATCCCACGAGGCAGTACGTCGCCCAGCGCGGCGAGATCGCCGACCTGCGGCGGCAGAAGCAGCAGACCCAGGAGCGGGTCGAACGCCTGCGCGACCTGAAGGCCCGCTGGCAGGACGACGCGTACGCGGAGCAGCAGATCCGGCGGCGGCTGCACTACGTGATGCCGGGCGAGACGGGTTACGTCGTCGTCGACCCGGACGCGGCCGGGCAGTCCCGCGCCGACCTCGGGGCGGCCGACCGCCCCTGGTACCTGAACCTCTGGGACGAGGTGGACGAGTCCGACGCCGCCGGCCGGTGAGGACGGTCCCGGCCCCCGTCCCGCGCCCCGCGCTCCGCCCCACGCACCCCGCACCCACGGACAGAAAGACAGTCTGAACACCGCCATGGAAACCCCTCCGCCGCCCACCCCGCGCACCGAGCCCACCGACGCGGACGTCGAGGCCTTCAAGCAGCAGCTCGGGCGTCCGCCGCGCGGACTGCGCGCCATCGCGCACCGCTGCCCGTGCGGGCAGCCGGACGTCGTGGAGACGGCACCGCGGCTGCCCGACGGCACGCCCTTCCCGACGCTGTACTACCTGACGTGCCCGCGCGCCAACTCGGCGATCGGCACGCTGGAGGCCGAGGGCGTGATGAAGGAGATGACCGAGCGCCTGGCGGCCGATCCGGAGCTGGCCGCCGCCTACCGCGCCGCGCACGAGGACTACATCCGGCGCCGCGACGAGATCGAGGAGCTGAGGAACTTCCCGAGCGCGGGCGGCATGCCGGACCGGGTCAAGTGCCTGCACGTCCTGGTCGCCCACTCGCTGGCCGCCGGTCCGGGCGTCAACCCGCTGGGCGACGAGGCGATCGCGATGCTGCCCGAGTGGTGGCGCAAGGGCCCGTGCGTGACGACCGCCGCGCCGCCCGCCGGCGAGGGGTGGCAGGTGGACGGGTCGGACAGCGGCCACTTCGCCGTCAAGCCGATCGAGGAGGACCCCAAGTGACCCGTGTCGCCGCCGTCGACTGCGGTACGAACTCCATCCGGCTCCTGGTCGCCGACGTCGACCCGGCCACCGGCGAACTGGTCGAACTGGACCGGCGCATGACCATCGTCCGCCTGGGCCAGGACGTCGACCGCACCGGCCGGCTCGCCCCCGAGGCGCTGGAGCGGACCTTCGCCGCCTGCCGCGAGTACGCGGAGGTCGTCGAGGCGCACGGCGTCGAGCGCCTGCGTTTCGTGGCGACGTCCGCCTCCCGCGACGCCTCCAACCGCGACGACTTCGTACGCGGCGTCCGGGACATCCTCGGCGTCGAGCCGGAGGTGATCACCGGGGACCGGGAGGCCGAGTTCTCCTTCACCGGCGCCACCAGGGAGCTGACGGGCCGTGCGGACCTGCGCCGCCCCTTCCTGGTCGTGGACATCGGCGGCGGTTCGACCGAGTTCGTCGTCGGCGACGACCACGTCCGCGCGGCCCGCTCCGTCGACGTCGGCTGCGTCCGCATGACCGAACGGCACCTGGTGCGCGACGGCGCGGTCGCCGACCCGCCCGCCGAGGAGCAGATCGCGGCGATGCGGGCCGACATCGAGGCCGCCCTCGACCTGGTCGAACGGACCGTCCCGCTGCGCGAGGCGCGCACGCTGGTCGGCCTGGCCGGCTCGGTGACGACGGTGTCGGCGATCGCGCAGGAGCTGCCCGAGTACGACTCCGCCGCCATCCACCACTCCCGCGTCACCCGTGACCGGGTCCGCGAGATCACCGGCCGCCTGCTCCGCTCCACCCACGCCGAGCGCGCCGCGATCCCGTCCATGCACCCGGGCCGCGTCGACGTGATCGCCGCCGGCGCCCTCGTCCTGCTGGCGGTCATGGAGCGGGTCGGCGCGGAGGAGGTCGTGGTCAGCGAGCACGACATCCTCGACGGGATAGCCCACTACGCGGCGAGCCAGGCGTCCTGAGGGGCGGTGCCCGACGGGACCGGCCCCCTGGGCCGGTCCCGTCGCCGCGTGGCCCGGGGTGTCCCCGCGGCTCCGGCCACGGCCGTCCGGTGTCCGGGAGGGATGCCGGCACCGCCGCTCGACCGCTCGCCCGAAGGGTGACGTGTGAGCTGGTCGGGGAGCGTATGAGCGCCCGCGCGACGGGTGCGGGCGAGCGGGCGGCGGCGACCGGCGGGAAACTTCGTGAAGTTCTTCACAAGGAATTGGATCCGGCTGGACGGCTCCCGTGGTCACATTGCCCTTTTTGGGGGTGCAACTGCCCTTTGAACACGTTCAGGAGAGCGCTCCGGGAGACGTCCCGGCAGGCGGGGCGAAAGGGGGAGCGGAGCGGCCCGGCGAGCCTGAAGGGCAGCTCACGAGCCGTTGACAACGACCTTCCCCGCGCGGTGGTTCCCTCTCGGCATCATGATCTCCGTCACGTGAGCGGCGGAGTGTAACACAGCCCCGGTCGGAGCTTGTGAAGGGGCGCACGAGGGCACCCCCGGGAGCGGGTGGATACTCGATGGCATGAGCACCACGGAGCGTCCCAGGATCCTCGTAGTAGGCGGTGGGTACGTAGGCCTGTACGCAGCTCGACGCATTCTGAAGAAGATGCGTTACGGGGAGGCGACCGTCACCGTCGTCGACCCCCGGTCGTACATGACCTACCAGCCCTTCCTCCCCGAAGCCGCCGCCGGCAACATCTCCCCGCGGCACGTCGTCGTCCCCCTGCGGCGCGTGCTCCCCAAGGCGGAGGTCCTCACCGGCCGGGTCACCACCATCGACCAGGACCGCAAGGTCGCCACGATCGCCCCCCTCGTGGGCGAGGCGTACGAGCTGCCCTTCGACTACCTGGTCATCGCCATGGGCGCGGTATCCCGCACCTTCCCGATCCCCGGCCTCGCCGAGCAGGGCATCGGCATGAAGGGCATCGAGGAGGCCATCGGCCTGCGCAACCACGTGCTGGAGCAGCTCGACAAGGCCGACTCCACCACGGACGAGGAGATCCGCCGCAAGGCGCTCACCTTCGTCTTCATCGGCGGCGGCTTCGCCGGCGCCGAGACCGTCGGCGAGGTCGAGGACATGGTCCGCGACGCCGCCAAGTACTACAGGAACGTGTCCCGCGAGGACATGCGCTTCATCCTGGTCGACGCCGCCGACAAGATCCTCCCCGAGGTCGGCCCCAAGCTCGGCACGTACGGCAAGGAGCACCTCGAAAGCCGCGGGGTCGAGGTCTACCTCTCCACCTCCATGGAGTCCTGCGTCGACGGCCACGTGGTGCTGAAGAACGGCCTCGAGGTCGACTCCGACACGATCGTCTGGACCGCCGGCGTCAAGCCGAACCCGGCCCTGTCCCGCTTCGGCCTGCCCCTCGGTCCCCGGGGCCACGTCGACTGCGAGCCGACGCTCCAGGTCAAGGGCATGGACCACGTCTGGGCCGCGGGCGACAACGCCCAGGTCCCGGACCTCGTGGGCCGCAAGAACGGCAACCCGAACGCCTGGTGCCCGCCCAACGCCCAGCACGCGCTGCGCCAGGCCAAGGTCCTCGGCGACAACGTCCTGTCCGGCATGCGGGGCTTCCCGCAGAAGGAGTACAGCCACGCCAACAAGGGCGCGGTGGCGGGCCTCGGCCTGCACAAGGGCGTCGCGATGATCGTCATGGGCAAGATGAAGATCAAGCTCAAGGGCCGTCTCGCCTGGTACATGCACCGCGCCTACCACGGCATGGCGATGCCGACCTGGAACCGCAAGATCCGGGTCTTCGCCGACTGGACGCTCGGCATGTTCCTCAAGCGCGAGGTCGTCTCGCTCGGCGCGATCGAGTCCCCGCGCGAGGAGTTCTACGAGGCCGCCAAGCCGGCCCCGGCGCCCGCCGCCAAGACCGAGGAGAAGGCCAAGGCCTCCTGACCCCACGGTCACCGGACGTGCCGGCGCGCCCCGCGGGGCGCGCCGGCACGTCACCCCGTCACCCGCCCGAAGGGGCCGTCCGCCATCCGTGGTGCGGACGGCCCCTTCGGCGGTTTCCCCTGCTTTCCGCCCTCCGCCCTCCGCCCTCCGCCCTCCGCCCTCCGCTTTCCGCCTTCCGCCCCTGCCTCCGGCCCGGGCACGGCACCCGGCCCGGTGACCGCCGTCCGGCCGAACCCGCCGGCACCGCCGTACCGGTGGCGCCGGACCGGTCCGGCCCGCCCCGCGCGCCCGCGCCGGCGGAGCGCCGGCCCGCACCGGGGGGACCGTCTCGCCGCGCGGACCCCGGGAACGGCTCCGCGCGCGGGAGCCGCGACCGCCCCGCCACGGGCACCCCGCACCCCGATCCACGACCCGCGCGACGGCACGCGGACCCGCCGGCGGCCGACCGGCCGGACCGCCTGCCGGGACCGGCCGCATCCCCGTACGTCAAGCCGGGCACCACCCTCGGCGCCGGCCCCGGTGCACGGACGGCCGACACGGCCGGCCCGCCGCGCCACGGAGCGGGGACGGGGAGCGGCTCCGGGCCGCCGCCGTGACACGGTCGGCGAACAGGCGTACGTACCACCTGTTTTGCCGAGCCATGACCCCGTTGCGGGACTGCGCCGGGCGCGCGCAGGTGTTTACGTGGTGGGGGACATCCGGGATCGCTGTCACGGAGGTGTACGCCATGGCCGACGCCGCGCCGCGGCTGAAGGAGCTCGTCGAGCAGGCGCTGGGAGTGCCGCTCCCGGTGCGCATCCGCGCCTGGGACGGGTCGCAGGCGGGCCCGCCGGGCACGCCGGTGCTGGTGGTGCGCAACCGCCGGGCCCTGCGGCGGCTGCTGTGGAAGCCGGGCGAACTGGGCCTGGCCCGCGCCTGGGTGGCCGGCGACCTGGAGGTCGAGGGCGATCTGTACGCGGCGCTCGACCTGATCGCCGGACTGGTCTGGGAACGCGGGGAGGACGCCCGCGGCCTCGGCCAGGCGCTGCGCGATCCCCGGGTCCGGGCCGCCGTGCGCGGGCTGGTGCGGATGGGCGGGCCCGCGCTGCCGCCCGCGCCGCCCCGCGAGGAGGTCCGCCGGGTCCGCGGCCACCTGCACACCCGCCGCACCGACAAGCGGGCCGTCAGCCACCACTACGACGTCGGCAACGACTTCTACGAGCTGTTCCTCGGGCCCTCCATGGTGTACTCCTGCGCCTACTGGCGGGCCCCGGAACCCGAGGGCGGCACCCTGGAGGAAGCCCAGCGCGACAAGCTGGAACTGGTCTGCCGCAAGCTGGACCTGAAGCCCGGTCAGCGCCTGCTCGACGTCGGCTGCGGCTGGGGCTCCATGGCCGTCCACGCCGCCCGCGAGCACGGTGTGAGCGTCGTCGGCGTCACCCTGTCGCGGGAGCAGGCGGTGTACGCCCGCAAGCGCGTCGCCGACGAGGGGCTCACCGACCGGGTGGAGATCCGCGTCCAGGACTACCGGGACGTCGCCGACGGGCCGTACGACGCGATCTCCTCCATCGGCATGGCCGAGCACGTCGGTGCCGAACGGTACCTGGAGTACGCCCGGAACCTGTACGCCCTGCTGAAGCCGGGCGGGCGGCTGCTGAACCACCAGATCGCCCGGCGCCCGGAGAAGGACGAGTCCGCCTACCGGGTGGACGAGTTCATCGACGCCTACGTCTTCCCCGACGGCGAGCTCGCGCCCGTCGGCACCACCGTCACCCAGCTGGAGCGCGCCGGGTTCGAGGTGCGCGACGTGGAGTCGATCCGCGAGCACTACGCCCTCACCCTGCGCCGCTGGGTCGCCAACCTGGAGACCCACTGGGCGCGCGCCGTGGAGCTCTCCAGCCCCGGCCGGGCCCGCGTCTGGCGTCTGTACATGGCCGCCTCCGCGCTGGCCTTCGAGCACAACCGCATCGGCGTCAACCAGGTCCTGGCCGTGCGGACCCCCGAGTCGGGCGACTCCGGGATGCCGCTGCGCTCGCGCACCTGGAACGGCTGAGCGGAGGAGAGGGGAGGAACGGGGACGGGGGAACGGCGAAGGGGCCCCCGTTCCCGTGGGGGAACGGGGGCCCCGGCCGCTGTACGGGTCCCGGGCCGCCCGGTCCGCTCGGCGCGGGCCCCGGGCCGCCCGGTCTACTCGGCCTTGATCGCCTGGAGCGTGTTCAGCCGGGCCGCCCGCCGCGCCGGCCACAGCGCCGCCAGGACGCCCACGGCCGCCGCCAGCAGCAGGAAGACGGCCATCCGGCCCCACGGCAGGACCAGCTCGTACGTCGCCAACGAGGTGCCGAGCAGCTCGCCGGCCGCCCAGCCGAAGAACACACCCAGACCGATGCCGAGCACACCGCCGAAGAGGGAGATCACCAGGGACTCCAGGCGGACCATCCGCTTGACGCCCCGGCGGTCCAGGCCGATCGCCCGCAGCATGCCGATCTCCTGGGAGCGTTCGAAGACCGACATGGCCAGGGTGTTGACGACCCCGAGGACGGCCACGATCACCGCCATGGCCAGCAGGCCGTAGAGCATGTTCAGTATCAGTGTGAACGTCTGCGCGATCTCTTCGGACAGGTCCTCCTTGTCCTGGACCTTGATCGCCGGGTTGCTGCCCAGCGCCTTCTCCAGGCGGTCCTCGGCCGAGTCCGACGCGCCGCCGGAGGTCTTGACCATCACCTGCATGTCGCCCGGGTCGCTCTGGTGCGGGGTGAGCGTCGCGGTGTCGAGCATGATGCCGCGCATCATCTCGTTGCCCTCGTAGACGCCGGCGACGGTCAGCCGCTGCTTCGCGCCGTCCTCGTAGGCGACGGTGAAGACGGAGCCGGCCTGCCAGCCGTGCCGCTCGGCGGTGGTGTCGTCGACGGCCACCCGGGCGCCGCCCACCTCGAAGGCGCCCTCCTTCACCGCGAGGTCGGTCAGCTCGCCGATGGTGGAGCCGTCGACGCCGGTGAGGTACTCGGTCTCGCCGCCGATGCGGGCGGGCGCGTTGCGCAGCGGGCTGGTGGCGGTGACGCCACCGGTCCGCTTCAGCTTCTCCTCGACGTCCGGCGACAGCGGGTTGCCGTTGGCCATGGAGACCACGTAGTCCGCCTCGATCGCCGCCGACGCCATCTTGTCGATCGACTTCTGCAGGCTGCCCGCCACCACCGTCATTCCGGTGATCAGGGTGAGGCCGATCATCAGCGCGGAGGCGGTGGCGGCCGTACGGCGCGGGTTGCGCACCGAGTTCTGCCGGGCCAGCTTGCCGGAGACCCCGAACAGGCGCAGCACCGGGGACGCGGCGGCGATCAGCGGGCGGGACAGCAGCGGGGTCAGGACGAACACGCCGATGATCAGCAGTACGGCGCCCAGGCCCATCGGGGCCTGCCCGTCGGAGCCGCCCATCGTCGTGGCCGCCAGCACCACCGCGACGCCCGCGGCCGCGAACAGGGAGCCCAGCGTGTTGCGCAGCACCAGCGACTTGGCCGACGCCACGGCGTGCACGCTGCTCATCGCCGCCACCGGAGGGACCTTCGCCGCCCGGCGGCCCGGCAGCCAGGCGGCCAGCATGGTGACCAGGACGCCGACCGCGAACGCCGAGACGACCGTGGCCGGGGAGACGACCAGCGGTCCGTCGGGCACGGTCGCGCCGAGCGAATCCATCAGGGAGCGCAGCCCGGCCCCGATGCCGATGCCGGCGGCCAGACCGGCCACGGCGGCGGCCAGACCCACCACGAACGCCTCGATCAGCACCGACCGGGAGACCTGGCGGCGGGAGGCGCCGACCGCGCGCAGCAGCGCCAGCTCCCTGGTGCGCTGGGCGACCAGCATGGTGAAGGTGTTGGCGATGATGAACGTGCCGACGAACAGCGCGATGCCGGCGAAGACCAGCAGGCCCTGCTTCATGCCGCTCATCGACGAGGCGATCGTCTCCGCCTGGATCTCGGCGAGCCGCTCGCCGGTGGTGGTCTCGACGAGGTCCTTCGGCAGCGCCCGGTCCAGCTCGGCCTTGAGCGCGTTCTGCGTGACGCCCGGCTCCGCCTCGACGGCGATCGTGTCGTAGGTGCCCGTCTTGCCGAACAGCTTCTGCGCGGTCGCCGTGTCGAACAGGACGAGGCTGCCGCCGGCCGCGACGGCGCCGTCGTCGGTGGTGAACACGCCGGTGACGGTCGGGGTCAGCACGGGCCCGTCGACGGACAGGCGCACGGTGTCCCCGGCCCGGTAGCCGGTGCGCCGGGCGGTCGCGGAGTCGATCAGTACCTCGCCGGGTCCCTTCGGGGCGCGGCCCTCCACCAGCGGATAGCGGGGGTCCTCGGTGCCCCAGTAGTTGCCGCCCCACGTGCTGAAGCCCTCGCCCGCCGGCTTGCCGTCCTTGCCGGCGAGGGCGGTGAAGCCGCCGACGAGGCCGACGGCGTTCGCGGCGCCGGGCACGCGCGCGCTTCGGTCGAGCACGGCCTGGGTCAGCTCGGGCGCCTTGCCGACCCGGTCGCCCTCGGCGTCCTGGTACTCGGGCTGCACGGAGACGTCGACGTGGTCGTAGCCCTTGGCGGAGCTCTTCTGCAGCGCGTCGGAGATGGTGTCGGTGAAGACCAGGGTGCCCGACACGAACGCCACGCCGAGCATCACGGCGAGCACGGTCATCAACAGCCTGGCCTTGTGCGCGAGTACGTTGCGCAAGGCGGTTCGGAACATGGGGTCGTCTCAGTCCAGGGGTACGGGTGCGGGCGCAGGGCAGGGCAGCGCGGGGCGGGTGGTGAGGGTGGTGAGGAGTGGGGGAGGCGCGTCAGCTGGTGCGGCCCTTGGCGTCGAACCGCTTCATGCGGTCCAGCACCGCGTCGGCCGTCGGCCCGGACAGCTCGTCGACGATGCGGCCGTCCGCCAGGAAGACCACCCGGTCCGCGTACGCCGCCGCCACCGGGTCGTGGGTGACCATCACGACGGTCTGCCCCAGTTCCCGTACGGAGTTGCGCAGGAAGCCCAGCACCTCGGCGCCCGAGCGCGAGTCGAGGTTCCCGGTCGGCTCGTCACCGAAGATGATCTCGGGCTTGGAGGCCAGCGCCCGGGCCACGGCGACGCGCTGCTGCTGGCCGCCGGAGAGCTGGGAGGGGCGGTGGCCGAGCCGGTCCGCCAGGCCGACCATCCGGATCACCGTGTCCAGCCACTCCTTGTCCGGCTTGCGGCCCGCGATGTCCATCGGGAGGGTGATGTTCTCCAGGGCCGTCAGCGTCGGCAGCAGGTTGAACGCCTGGAAGATGAAGCCGATCTTGTCCCGGCGCAACCGGGTGAGCTGCCGGTCCTTCAGGGAGCCCAGTTCGGTCTCGCCGATGCGCACCGATCCGGAGGAGAAGGTGTCCAGCCCGGCCACGCAGTGCATCAGCGTGGACTTGCCGGAACCGGAGGGGCCCATGATCGCGGTGAACTCGGCCTGCCGGAAGTCCACGGAGACCCGGTCCAGGGCGACCACTCGGGTCTCGCCCTCGCCGTAGATCTTCGACAGCTCCGTGGCGCGTGCGGCCACGGTGGCGGACCGGCCGGCCGGGGATCCCCCCGGGCGGAGTCCGGGGGAGGATGCGGTGGTCATGGGAAGGCGCTCCTGTCGGGACGACGGTGTGCCCGGCGGCGTGCCGGGGTGTTTCCGGGGATGTGATCCATCCTTCCGGCCGCGGCGGGCGGGGGAGTCAGCCGCTGTTCCGGTTCCGGGGGGCGACTTCGGTCGGACCGGGCGGGGCCGCGTCATACCTGGGGATGACGGGCGACCCCGAGATGCCGGGGAACACCGGGGGCCGACGGCGGAACCGGTGATTCACCTTTGCTGAGACGGTGAAATTCCGTCATTCCGCATGCGCGGCCGATCGTCGCGCGCGAGGCTGTTGGCAAGTGCGGACGGCCTGTTCTGCCGACTGACGCTTCCTCAGACCTCAATAAAATAAGACAACATCGGTCCGCCCGCCCGCTGTTCGGGGGAAGCATCCCGATAGGCTCGGGGTCTCGACGCGGAGCCCATGGCCTGCCCGGATGGTGGAATGCAGACACGGCGAGCTTAAACCTCGCTGCCCCTTCGCGGGCGTGCCGGTTCGAGTCCGGCTCCGGGCACTTCCGACGTCGGCCTCCCCTTTTCCCTTCCTTTCCCTCCCTCCTGCTCCCTCTTCGGAGGCGAGGGCTTCACCTCCTTCGGTGCCGACGACTTCACCGCGCACCCATTGACAGCGGGCCCGCCCGGCCGGAAACTCGCGTCAGCGCGTAGTGAAGGAAACTTCACTACGCGAACAACGGGTGGCGCGCCGCCCGTCCGGACACCCGCCCGCCGCCCCCGGCGACGACGCCAATCGAAGGGAACGACCGATGCGCACCACCGTCGGCATCATCGGAGCCGGCCCCGCCGGCCTCCTCCTCGCCCGGCTCCTCCACAACGCCGGCATCGACTCGGTCGTCCTGGAGAGCCGCGACCGCGCCTACGTCGAGCGCCGCCAGCGGGCCGGCATCCTGGAGCAGGGAACGGTGGACGTCCTGCGCGCGGCCGGCGCCGGGGAGCGGATGGACCGCGAGGGCCTGCGCCACGACGGCATCGAGCTGCGGTTCGACCGCACCCGCCACCGCGTCGACTTCCCCGCCCTGACCGGCGGGAAGTCCGTGATGGTCTACGCCCAGACCGAGGTGTGCAAGGACCTCATCGCCCTCCAGCTCAAGGAGGGCGGCCCGCTGCTGTTCGAGGCCGAGGCGCTGGCCGTCGAGGGCGCCGGCACCGACAGCCCCCGCGTCCGCTTCCGCCACCAGGGCGCCGAGTCCGTCCTCGAATGCGACTACGTCGTCGGCTGCGACGGCTTCTGGGGCGTGGCCCGCAAGGCGGTCCCCGCCGAGCTGAGCCGCACCTTCGAGCGGACGTACCCCTTCGGCTGGCTCGGCGTCCTCGCCGACGTCGCCCCCTCGCACGACGAGCTGGTCTACGCCCGCCACGACCGCGGCTTCGCCCTGCTGTCCATGCGCTCCCCGTCCGTCTCCCGCCTCTACCTCCAGGTGCCCGCGGGAACCGACGCCGAGAGCTGGGGCGACGAGGAGATCTGGGACGAGCTGGAACGCCGCTTCGAGACCGCCGACGACTGGCGCCTGGAGCGCGGCCCCATCACCCAGAAGTCCGTCACGCCCATGCGCTCCTTCGTCCACGAGCCCATGCGCCACGGCCGCCTCTTCCTCGCCGGCGACGCCGCCCACATCGTGCCGCCCACCGGCGCCAAGGGCCTCAACCTCGCCGTCGGCGACGTCGTCACCTTCGCCCGGGCCCTCGTCCACCGGCGCGAGACCGGCTCCGACGAGCTCCTCGACGCCTACTCCGCCACCTGCCTGCGCCGCGTCTGGCAGGCCGAGCGGTTCTCCTACGACATGACCACCCTGCTGCACCGCGCCCCCGGCGCCACCCCCTTCGAGGACCGCCTCCAGGTGGCCCGCCTGGAGCGGATCACCTCCTCCCGGGCCGCCGAGACCGACCTCGCCGAGGCCTACACCGGCTTCCCGATCGGGTGAGCCCCGTTCCTCCCGTCCCCCCGTGGGACCTCTGGTGTGGTCCCCTGCCGTGAGGGGAATCACGAATCCGCGTAGCGTGTTGCGCAGTACGACGAGGGAAAGATCCTCCCCGAGCACTAGGGTCAATCCTTTGCCTACCTATTACTCTTGAGCCAAGGCCATGTCGTGTGGCCATGGAGGAGTGAAATGAGGAGCAGAAACCCGGTCTTCTCGCGACGGGGGTTCAGCCGCGACGACGGCTACGCGGGCTTCGGCGCCGCGCCGCAGGCCGGGGGTCCCGCCGTCGCCACGCAGGGCAACCCGTACGCGCAGGGCAACCCGTATGCCCAGCCGGCCGGCAACCCCTACGCGCAGAACCCGTACGCCCAGCAGGACCTGCAGTACGGGGCGCCGCCCCAGGCGCCGGCGACCACCGGCCGGATGACGATGGACGACGTCGTCGTGCGGACGGCGAGCACGCTCGGCGTGCTCATCGTCACGGCCGCGCTCTCCTGGGCGCTGCTGCCCGTCGACGAGGCCAACATCAACCGCTCCTACGGCATCGGCATCGGCGCCGCGCTGGTGGGCATGGTCCTGGCGTTCGTCCAGTCCTTCAAGCGCACGGCCTCGCCGGCGCTGATCCTGGCCTACGCGGCGTTCGAGGGCGTCTTCCTCGGCGTCGTCTCCAGCATCGTCGACACCCACATCGCCAGCGGCGCGGCCATGCAGGCGGTGCTCGGCACGATGGCGGTCTTCGCCGCCGTGCTGGTCGCCTACAAGGCGGGCTGGATCCGCGTCAACCGCCGCTTCGTCGGCTTCGTGATGGCGGCGGCGCTCGGCTTCGTGCTGCTGATGCTGGTGAACCTGCTGTTCGCCGTCTTCGGCGGCGGTGACGGCCTCGGCTTCCGCAGCGGTGCCCTCGGCGTCGTCTTCGGCGTCATCGGCGTGCTGCTCGGCGCCTGCTTCCTCGCCCTGGACTTCAAGCAGGTCGAGGACGGCATCGCCTACGGCGCCCCCCGCGAGGAGGCGTGGCTGGCCGCGTTCGGCCTGACGCTGACGCTGGTGTGGATCTACCTGGAGTTCCTGCGCCTCATCTCGATCCTCAACAGCAACGACTGACGCCCCGCGCGAGCTCCCCGCTCGGCGCAGGCGTGCGAGAGGGCCCCGGCACCCCCGGGGCCCTTCGTCGTGTCCGGGGCCGTGCGCCGTAGGGCCTCTCGTTCGGATCATGCCGGGCTCGCGGGACCTGATCCGACCTGATCCGGACGAAAGACCCTAGAGCAGCTTGCGCGCGGCCCGCCTCAGGTCGTACTCGTGGACGATCGCCTTGGCGTGGCCGTACGCGAGGTCGTGTTCGTGGCGAAGCCAGCTGACCCTCTCCTCGAAGCGGAGAGCCGGGCCTTCCTCGACGGTGCGCAGCCAGTCGGAGATCTCACGACCGGTGCAGTGGGGGATGCGGGCGAGCAGGTTGCGGTGGGTCTCCTCGGAGAAGACTTGGGACATCGGCGCCTCCGGACGTGTGGGTTCGAGCCGGTCCTTCAGCTCACCGTGCCCGAGCGTTCACCCGTTGGCAACAGTCCCGGCGCCCGTTGGCGGTGGCCGTGACGGGCCGCGTACGCTCGCGCTCGTGGTTGATACGACGCCTCTGACCCGTGCCGTGGATCACTTCGCCGACCGGCTGCGGGCGGCCCCGCAGAGCCGGCTGCAACGGGGCGCCGCCGCCGAGGCGCTGGAGCTGGCCAGGGAGCTGGCGCGCCGGGCCCAGCTCGCCGAGGAACCGGGCGCGCGGCCCCGCGAGATGCCCGACGCGGGGATGTTCGCCGCCGCCGACCAGATCACCGTCGCCGGACACGACCTGGCGCTCGTCCTGACCGACGACGCCGAGGTCGCCGAGGCGGTGGAACTGGTCGCCCGGGCACAGAAACGCGCCGGGGTGTGAACCCCGGCGCGCGGCGGAGAGCGAGGGGCGCGCGGCCCCGGATCAGAGCGAGGCGATGACGCGGTCCGCCAGGACGTACACCCTCTCCTCGCCGCAGGCGAAGGTGAGGGCGTAGGCGCCGGAGACGCCGGAGCCGCCGAGCAGGACCGGTGTGTCGCCCGCGCGCAGCGCGGCGGCCAGGCGCTCCGCGGTCTCCCGGTGGCCCGGCGTCATGCACAGGGTGGTGCCGTCGGCGAAGACGTAGACGTCGAGGGTGCCCAGCGGGCCCGGACGGACGTCGGCCAGCTCGACCCGGGAGGCGGCCAGCTCCTCCAGCGCGGCGGCCGTGCGCTCCTGGTCGTCGGCGCCCGGCGGGGAGGCCGGCACGAAGTCCGGATGCGAGGGGTGGCGGCGGCGGGCCGCGGCCAGCTCGGGGGAGTCCCCGGCGCTCTCGTCGCCCTCCGCGCCGGACTCGGCCACCGGCTCCAGCCCCGCGAAGTCGGCCTGCCGGGGCAGGTACAGCTCGCTGTCGGACAGGCCCAGCAGCAGCGGGGCGTCGGAGGTGTCGCGGGCCTCCTGCGCGGCCCAGAACGCGCGCGCCTCGGCGAGCTCCCGCTCCCGCTCCTCGGCCAGCGCCTCGGCGACGGCGGCCCGTATCTCGTCTGCGTCGGCGGCGGTGCGGGCGGCGGGGACGAGACCCCGCGATGAGGAGGCGGCGCGGCTCTCGGCCAGCTCGGTGTGCAGGGCCGCCACCTGCCGGCGCAGTACCTGGATGCTGCGCAGGACGGCGACGCCCACGGCGCCGGTGGCGACCGTGGTGAGCAGCAGGGCGATCGGCATGGCGCTCACGGACGTACTCCCGGTTCAAAGTCGACCCCCGACTTCCTACATCAGCTTGAAGGGCGGACTAACCCCCTGTCAGTGCGTAACGTCACGAAACGGACGGGACGGTGGGGCTGAAGAGGGTGATGGGGCCGCTCTGACCTGCGGAAACCCCAGGAGCGAGGGAGATAGGTCACATCCTGGGAAAGATGGGGTCACGAAACGGCCCGGGACCCGGTGCGTGCGGGGTCCCGGGCCAAAGCCTCGCGCGGTGTCGGCCGGCCGCTACCGAACGTGGTCCGCGGGCGGCCGGCGCGGACTCAGCTGAGCCGCTCGACGACCATGGCCATGCCCTGGCCGCCGCCGACGCACATCGTCTCCAGGCCGAACTGCTTGTCGTGCCACCGCAGGGAGTTGATGAGCGTTGCGGTGATGCGGGCGCCGGTCATGCCGAAGGGGTGGCCGACGGCGATGGCGCCGCCGTTGACGTTCAGCTTCTCCAGCGGGATGCCGAGGTCGCGGTAGGAGGGGATCACCTGGGCGGCGAACGCCTCGTTGATCTCCACCAGGTCGATGTCGTCGATGGTCAGCCCCGCCCGCCTCAGGGCCTGCCGCGACGCCTCGACCGGGCCGAGGCCCATGATCTCGGGGGAGAGGCCGGAGACGCCGGTGGAGACGATCCGGGCCAGCGGGGTCAGGCCCAGCTCGCGGGCCTTGGTGTCGCTCATGACGACCAGGGCGGCGGCGCCGTCGTTGAGCGGGCAGCAGTTGCCGGCGGTGACCATCCCGTCGGGGCGGAAGGCGGGCTTCAGGCCCGCCACGCCCTCCATCGTCACGCCGGGGCGCGGGCTGTCGTCCTTGGCGACCACCGTGCCGTCGGGCAGCGTCACCGGGGTGATCTCGCGCTCCCAGAAGCCGTTCTTGACGGCCTCCTCGGCGAGGTTCTGCGAGCGGACGCCGAACTCGTCCATCTCCTGGCGGGTCACGCCCCTGAGGCGGGCGAGGTTCTCGGCGGTCTGGCCCATCGCGATGTACGGGTCGGGCAGCAGGCCGTCCTCGCGCGGGTCGTGCCAGGTGGTGCCCTCCTGCCCGGCGACGGCGGCGGTGCGCGCCTCGGCCTCGGCGAAGAGCGGGTTGTGCGTGTCCGGGAGGCTGTCGGAGTTGCCCTTGGTGTACCGGGAGACCATCTCGACGCCGGCCGAGATGAAGACGTCGCCCTCGCCGGCCTTGATGGCGTGCAGGGCCATGCGGGTGGTCTGGAGCGAGGACGAGCAGTAGCGGGTGACCGTGCAGCCGGGCAGGTGGTCCATGCCCATCTGCACGGCGACGATCCGGCCGAGGTTGTTGCCCTGCTCGCCGCCGGGCAGGCCGCAGCCGAGCATCAGGTCGTCGATGTCCTTCGGGTCCAGCTCGGGCACCTTGTCCAGGGCCGCCCGGATGACGGTGGCGGTCAGGTCGTCCGGGCGGAGGTCCTTCAGGGAGCCCTTGAAGGCGCGCCCGATGGGGGAGCGGGCGGCTGAGACGATCACGGCTTCGGGCATCACGGCTCCAGAGGCGGTACGGATACGGGATCGGCGGGCTGGTTGGGAAGTTACCGGGACGTACGGCCCGGGTCACGGGTCGTGCGGTGTGACCCTGACCGCAATTTACTAAGCGCTTGCTTTCTTCGGGAGGGTTCCGCTACGACGGCTGCGCCGAAGGCTCCGGCTCCGCCTCGTCCACCCGGCGCCTCCTGCGCCGCTTCAGCAGCGCCCACGGACCCCGCGGCCCGGCCGGCAGCGCCGCCGCGACCTCGGTGCCCGCCTCGGACGCCGCCTCCGCCGCCGCCCGCGCCACCGGCAGGAAGCCCTCGCGGCGGGAGGCGTCGGGCCGCTCCTCCTCCGCCGGCCACAGGCCGAGCGCCGCGCAGACCGTCGGCAGCACCGCCATCGCCGCCGTGGCGTACCCCTCCGCCGAGGGGTGGTAGTTGTCCGGGCCGAACAGCTCGCGCGGATTGGCCGCGAACTCCGGGCCCAGCAGGTCGCCCAGCGACACCGTGCGCCCGCCCTGCTCCACGACCCCGATCGTCTGGGCCGCCGCCAGCTGCCGCGAGACCCGCCGGGCCAGCCAGCGCAGCGGCTGCCGCACCGGCTCGATCGTGCCCAGGTCCGGACAGGTGCCGACCACGACCTCCGCGCCGGCCGTGCGCAGCCGCCGCACCGCCGCCGCCAGGCAGCGCACCGAGCGGGTCGGGGGCATGCGGTGGGTGACGTCGTTGGCTCCGACCATGACGACGCAGACGTCGGGCGCCCGGGCGGGATCGGCCAGCACCAGCGACACCTGCCGCTCCAGGTCGTCCGACCGGGCCCCGGGCACCGCCACCGACCGCAGCGCCACCGGCCGCTCGGCGACCGCCGCCAGCCCCGACGCCAGCAGCGCCCCCGGCGTCTGCCCGGCCCGGTGCACCCCCTGCCCGGCGGCCGTGGAGTCGCCCAGCATCACCAGCCGCAACGGCGGCTCGCCGGCCGTCGGCAGGGCGCCCCCGTACAGTCCTTCCGCGTTCGGCACCCGCGCGGGCGCGCCGTTCCCCACCCGGCGCCGGGCCAGCCGCATCTCCGCCAGCAGCAGACCGACCGCCGCCGCGCCGGCCAGGCCGATCCCACCGCCGCCGTATGCCGCGCCGGCCGCGATCCGCCGGGCCACCCTCGCCCTCGACACGCTCGTCATGCGCCGCCGCCACCTCCTTCGAGCCGTACACCCACTGCTTGCCCCGTACGGACCGTCGCCCAATCCCGACGGGGAGTGAACGGCCGTCGCGCGCCGGTGGCAGGGCCTAGGCTGGCGGAACCATCACGACCACACCTTTTGCAGCATCCGGAGACAACGGTGCAATTCCACGACTCGATGATCAGCCTCGTCGGCAACACCCCGCTGGTGCGGCTCAACAGCGTGACCAAGGGCATCAGGGCCACCGTCCTGGCCAAGGTGGAGTACTTCAACCCGGGCGGCTCGGTGAAGGACCGCATCGCCCTGCGCATGATCGAGGCGGCGGAGCAGAGCGGAGAGCTGAAGCCCGGCGGCACCATCGTCGAGCCGACCAGCGGCAACACGGGCGTCGGCCTGGCCATCGTGGCCCAGCAGAAGGGCTACAAGTGCGTCTTCGTCTGCCCGGACAAGGTGTCGACCGACAAGATCAACGTACTGCGCGCGTACGGCGCCGAAGTGGTCGTGTGCCCGACGGCGGTCGCCCCGGAGCACCCGGACTCCTACTACAACGTCTCCGACCGCCTGGTCCGCGAGATCCCCGGCGCCTGGAAGCCCGACCAGTACTCCAACCCCAACAACCCCCTCTCCCACTACCACTCGACCGGCCCCGAGCTGTGGGAACAGACCGAGGGCAGGATCACCCACTTCGTGGCGGGCGTCGGCACCGGCGGCACCATCTCCGGCACCGGCCGCTACCTGAAGGAGGCCAGCGACGGCCGGGTGAAGGTGATCGGCGCCGACCCCGAGGGATCGGTCTACTCCGGCGGCTCCGGGCGGCCGTACCTCGTCGAGGGCGTCGGTGAGGACTTCTGGCCCACCGCCTACGACCGGACGATCGCCGACGAGATCGTGGCCGTCTCCGACAAGGACTCCTTCCAGATGACCCGGCGCCTGGCCAGGGAGGAGGGCCTGCTGGTCGGCGGTTCCTGCGGCATGGCCGTCGCCGCCGCGCTGCGGGTGGCCGAGCGGCTGACCGAGGACGACGTGGTCGTCGTCCTCCTCCCGGACGGCGGGCGCGGCTACCTCAGCAAGATCTTCAACGACGAGTGGATGGCCGACTACGGCTTCCTGGCCGACGCCGGCACCAGCGCCCGCGTCGCCGACGTCCTGGAGCACAAGGAGGGCGGCTCCATCCCCTCCCTGGTCCACATGCACCCCGACGAGACGGTCGGCCAGGCCATCGAGGTGCTGCGCGAGTACGGCGTCTCCCAGATGCCGATCGTCAAGCCCGGCGCCGGCCACCCGGACGTGATGGCCGCCGAGGTCGTCGGCTCGGTCGTCGAACGGGAGCTGCTGGACGCCCTGTTCACCCGGCGGGCCGCGCTGGAGGACCCGCTGGAGCGGCACATGTCCGCCCCGCTGCCGCAGGTCGGCTCCGGGGAGCCGGTCGGGGACCTGATGAGCGTGCTCGGCACGGCGGACGCGGCGATCGTCCTCGTCGAGGGCAAGCCGACCGGTGTGGTCAGCCGGCAGGACCTGCTGGCCTTCCTCGCCGGGGGCGGGAAGTAGCGGCGAACGCGGGGTGAACCGGCGGTGGCGACGGCGAACGCGCGGTGGACCGCGGGTGGTCGGGACGCCGTGAACCGGTACGAGCACGTCACGTGTACGCAGCACTCACTTAACACGCGCCCGGCAGAGTAAGGGGTGTCGGCAGGCGGAGGCACCTCCCAGCGTTGAGCGAGGGGGAGGATCCCCGTCTGGCCCGGCACCGAACGGCGCCAGGGACTTTCCGGAGCGGCTCCCGGACCTTCCTATGGACGCCACGGACGCGGCGGCCGGTCACCGGCCCGCTCCGCGTCCCTCGCGGGGACCGCCGTCGTCCCGCCCCCCGGCGACGGGGGTGCGGCGGTCCCCGCGCACACTCCTTCCCCTCGCGGTCCGGCGGGCGGCGCTCGCCGCCCGGCCCCCGGCGCTTCGCCTCCCTCAGTCCTCCCAGCCGTCGTCCCGGGAGGCCGTGCGGCGGCGCTGGAAGAGGCCGGGATCGGTGCGGGCGGCCTGGACGACGTTGACGCCGACGATGCCGGCCCAGGCGACGAGAAGGCCGGGCAGGTGGGCCACGCCGCCGCCGATCGCGGACAGCGGGACGGCCAGGACCAGCGAGACGATCCCGAAGCCGAAGCGCTCGCCCCAGGAGTCCGTGGGCGCCGGCGACCGGGACCCCCGCGCCGCCGCCGTCCGCTGCTCGGCGACCTGCCGCCGCACCCGGCGCTCGACGGCGTCGTCGATCCGCCGGTCCACCTTCTCCAGGAACGAGTCGACCAGCGCGGACTCGTACTCCTCGCCCAGTTCCCCGCGGGCCCGCAGGCTGGCGTCGAGTTCCTTCTTCAGGTCGGTGTCCCGCGCGTCCATTCCGGTCATGCGCCCCACGGTAGGGAGCGGCGGGGCGGGCCGCACTGGGGGTAACCCCCGTTCTCGGCCTGGGGTCCGCCGGGCCGGCGAGGGCGCCGGCGACGACGGCCGTGCCCCGGGGGCCGGCGCCGGGCCGGAGCGTGGACGGGGGGCTCCGCCGTGGCGCTCGTCGTCCGGGGCGGCGCCGGCCGAGCACGGTCCGGACGGACCGGGCCGTGCGGGGCCCCGCACGCGGATGTATAACGGTATGCAGAGTTTTGACGGAGTGAATGGGCCGGCGGTGGCGGCGGGCCGGAGGGCGGGACCGGACGTCCGGTTCGGGGAGGGAGCGGACGGGACGCCGTCCCGGACCGCGCGGACGGGGCCGCGAACGGCCGCTGTACCCTCCCGGGGCGTGACGGTGGCGGGCCGGCCCGGCCGACGGCGCACGGACATCTGGAGGGGGAACACGTCGTGAGCGTGACCGACCGCCCTGCCGCGCGGCTGCAGGCGCTCTTCGAGGGGCGCCGCCTGACGCCGACCCAGCGGCGCATCGCGCACAGCATGGTGCGGCGGGCCGCCGACGTGCCGTTCCTCTCCAGCGTCGAACTGGCCGAACTGGCCGGGGTCAGCCAGCCGTCCGTGACCCGCTTCGCCGTCGCCCTCGGCTTCGACGGCTACCCGGCGCTCCGCCGCCACCTGCGCGAGGTCGCCCCCGCCGAGCCGGCGGGCGGGGCCGGGGCGCCCAACGAGTACCAGCGGGCCGTCGAGGCCGAGATCGAGAACCTGCGCCACCTGGCGGAACTGCTGGCCGACCCCGGGCCGGTGCGGGAGGCGGGCCGGGTGCTCGCCGCCTCCCGGCCCCTGCCCGTCCTCGGACTGCGGGCGGCGGCCTCCCAGGCCTACGGCTTCGCCTACTTCGCCACCAAGGTCCACCCGGACGTGCGCCTGCTGGACGAGGGCGGCACGATGCTCCAGGACCGCATCGACGGCGCCGTGCGCGCCGGGGCCCGCGCCCTGCTCTGCTTCGCGCTGCCCCGGCACCCCCGCGAGACCGTCGACGCCCTCGCCTACGCCCGCGAGGCCGGGCTGACCGTCGTGACCGTCGCGGACTCGGCCTTCGCGCCCGTCGCCAAGGTGTCCGACCTGCTGCTGCCCGCCGCCGTCGGCACCGGCCTCGCCTTCGACACCGCCTGCGCGCCGATGCTGCTCGGCCGGGTGCTGCTGGAGGCGATGTGCGACGACCTGCCGGACGCCCAGGCGCGGCTGGAGGAGTTCGACGCCAAGGCGGCGGCACGGGGGCTGTTCGTGGAGTGACGGCGGGGCCGTTCGTGGGACGGGCTTCTCAGACTCGTCTCACGTTGCCCCGCTACCGTGCCTCCCCCAAGAAACCCTCAGACCCTTCACAGACCTGGGACGGGAGGCTGGACGTGGCACGCGGTGGACAAGGGCTGGCTCGGGTGGCCGTCGTCGTGCGGGCGGGCGCGGCGCCGCTGTGGTGGCTGGGCGTGCTCGCGGCGGGTGTCGGCGCGTGCGTACCGGGACTGACCGGGCGCCGGATCGGGGTGCTGGCCGGAGCGGCGCTGTTCCTCGTCGCGGTGGCCGCCGTGGCGTACGCGCGGCGCAGGCGGTACGCCGCACTGGCCCGCTCGGCCGCCCGCGCGGGCAAGCACGACGTGCTCCAGGACCGGGCGGTGACCGCCCGCAACTGGCGCCGCGGCCACCGCTGGTGGCTGCTGCTCGCCTTCCTCGTCGCCGTGGGCAGCGCGTTCGCCGCGCCGGCCGCGGGCGGCATGCTGCTGGCCGGCTGCGGGGTGGGCCTGTGGCTGAAGGCCGCCTGGGTCGGCCGCCTCGAACGCGACGCGGACGTCCTGCTGTGGGTCCGCGTCGACTGGCTCACCAAGAGCGCGGGCCGCCCCGCCGGCAAGGCGGTCAAGGCGTACCGCAGCACCGGCATCGCGGCGGGCGACGCGGCCCCGGGGGGCAAGCCCCGCAAGGCGGCGGTCCCGGGGGGCAAGCCCGGCAAGGCGGCGGTCCCGGGGGGCAAGCCCGGCAAGGCGGCGGTCCCGGGGGGCAAGCCCCGCAAGGCGGCGGCCCTGGTCTGACCGCACGCGGGACGCGTTCCGGTGGAGCGGGCCCGGGGGCCCGCTCAGCCGGGCCGCCCCGGTGCGGGCCGGCCCCGCCCCCCCCCGCACCGGGCCCGGGACGTCACCGCCCGGGCCGCCGGTCCCGGGACGGTCGGGCCGCTCGCGGGGCGAGGCCCGAGGTGAGCGCGTCGGCGTGGGCCCCTCCCGCCTCGGCCACGATCGCCTCGACCGGCTGCGGCTCCCGCACGACCGCGAAGGCGACGCCCCCCTCGCCGTCCGGCGCGAAACCGTACACCCCGGGCCGGGCCAGCGAGTTGTACGCGTAGTGGTGCGCGAAGTAGTACGCCCCCGTGTCCAGCGCCGCCGCGTAGTCCCCCTGCTCCAGCAGCGGCAGCGCCCGCCCCGCCGCGAGGAGGTCCCCCGCGAAGCAGGCGGGACCGGCCACGTCCTGCACGACGTCCGGCCCGCCCTTGGGCCGCCCCCCGGCGTCGTACGCGGCGATCCGCAGCGGCCACGCCCCCGGCGCGTACACCGTCCGCGTCGCCACCTGCACCCCCGCGTGCGTGACCGCGATCGGACGCCCGCCGGCGCTCTTGGCGTACTCCACCCGCGCCACCACCGTCCCGTGCTTGGCCAGCAGCGACCGCCCGAACTCGGTGACCAGCCCGTACCGCCCGTCGAACAGCCCGGGCACCGCCGCCCGCAGCCGCCGCGCGTACGCGGCGTACGTCGGTGCCGTCTCCTCGGAGGCGAAGTTCACCGGCAGGCCGCCGCCGATGTCGAGCGTGTCGACCTGCCGCCGCCCGGCCCGCTCGTTGATCTCCTCGGCGAGGGCGTACGCCGCCGCCACACCCTCGGCCATCAGGGACAGCGGGACTCCCTGGGACCCGGTGTGCGTGTGCAGCCGGGTCAGCCACGGCCGGTCCAGGAAGGCCCGCACGACCCACTCCCGGGCCCCCTCGTCCCGCAGCGCCACACCGAACTTCGAGGTCGCCGTCGCCGTCGACAGCGCCTCGATGGAACCCGCACCGATTTGCGGGTTCACCCGGATGCCCAGCGGCGACCGGCTGCCGGCGGACCCCACCAGGGCGTCGATCCGGTCGAGCTCCTGCGGATTGTCCGCGTTCACGGCGACGCCCAGCGCCAGCGCCTCGCGCAGCTCCTGCGGCGTCTTGGCGGGCGAGTCGAGGACCGTGCGCCGCGGTGGCACCCCCGCCGCCCGCGCCAGGGCCAGCTCCCCCGGGCCGGCCACCTCCGCGCCCAGTCCCTCCCCGGCCAGCAGCCGCAGCACCGGCACCAGCGGGGCCGCCTTCACCGCGAAGGCGTGCAGCACCGGCGTGCCCGGCGCCACCACCGCGTCGAACGCCGCCCGCAGAGCCGCCGCCGACTCCCGGATGCCGACGACGTCGAGCAGCCCGGCCAGGGGAGCCGCGGGCCCGAGCAGCCCCTGCTCCACCGCCGCCCGCACCGCCGCGTCCCGCCGGGCCGCCCGCGCCCCGCCGTCGCCGTCCCGCTCCACGGCCTCCCCCTCCTGTCGTCGGCCCCGTCGTGCGCGCGTGTGTCCGCGTGCCGTCCCTCCAGACAAACACCCGCGGCGCGCCGGTGTGCCCCGACCGCCCTATTGACTAGTTCTATTCACGCGGACAGGATCTGAATAGACGCAGTGACGACAGGAGGCAGACGATGCCGGGACCCCGCCCCGTACGAGCGCCGCGCGGCACGGACCTGAACACCCTGGGCTGGCAGCAGGAGGCCGCCCTGCGGATGCTGCGGAACAACCTCGACCCGGAGGTCGCCGAGCACCCCGACAAGCTCGTCGTCTACGGGGGCACGGGGAAGGCGGCCCGGGACTGGCGGTCCTTCGACGCGATGGTCCGCACGCTGAAAACCCTCGAACAGGACGAGACGATGCTCGTCCAGTCCGGCCGCCCGGTCGGCGTCATGCGGACCCACGAGTGGGCCCCGCGCGTCCTCATCGCCAACTCCAACCTGGTGGGCGACTGGGCGAACTGGGAGGAGTTCCGCCGCCTGGAGGCCCTCGGCCTGACCATGTACGGGCAGATGACGGCCGGCTCCTGGATCTACATCGGCACCCAGGGCATCCTCCAGGGCACCTACGAGACCTTCGCCGCCGTCGCCGCCAAACGCTTCGGCGGCACGCTCGCCGGGACCCTCACCCTCACCGCCGGCCTCGGCGGCATGGGCGGCGCCCAGCCCCTCGCCGTGACGATGAACGACGGCGTCGCGATCTGCGTCGACTGCGACCCCCGCGCCATCGACCGCCGCATCGAGCACCGCTACCTCGACGTCAGGGCCGACTCCCTCGACCACGCCCTCCGCCTCGCCGTCGAGGCCCGCGACGCCCGCCGCCCGCTGTCCGTCGGCGTCCTCGGCAACGCCGCCGAGATCGTCCCGCGACTGCTGGCCATGGGCGCCCCCGTCGACATCGTCACCGACCAGACCTCGGCCCACGACCCGCTCTCGTACCTGCCGCTCGGCGTCGCCTTCGAGGACATGGCCGACGCCGCCGCCAAGGACCCGGCCGGCTTCACCACCCGCGCCCGCGAGTCGATGGCGAAGCACGTCGAGGCCATGGTCGGCTTCCAGGACGCGGGCGCCGAGGTCTTCGACTACGGCAACTCCCTGCGCGGCGAGGCCAGGCTCGCCGGGTACGACCGGGCCTTCGCCTTCCCCGGCTTCGTCCCCGCCTACATCCGCCCCCTGTTCTGCGAGGGCAAGGGCCCCTTCCGCTGGGCCGCCCTGTCCGGTGACCCCGCCGACATCGCCAGGACGGACAAGGCGGTCCTCGACCTCTTCCCCGAGAACGAGTCCCTCGCCCGCTGGATCAGGATGGCCGGCGAGAGGGTCCGCTTCCAGGGCCTGCCCGCCCGCATCTGCTGGCTCGGCTACGGCGAGCGCGACAAGGCCGGCGAGCGGTTCAACGACATGGTCGCGAGCGGCGAGCTGGCCGCGCCGGTCGTCATCGGCCGCGACCACCTCGACTGCGGTTCCGTCGCCTCCCCGTACCGCGAGACCGAGGCGATGCTCGACGGCTCCGACGCCATCGCCGACTGGCCGCTGCTCAACGCCATGGTCAACGTGGCCTCCGGCGCCTCCTGGGTCTCCATCCACCACGGCGGCGGCGTCGGCATGGGCCGCTCGATCCACGCCGGGCAGGTGACCGTCGCCGACGGCACCCCCCTCGCCGGGGAGAAGATCCGCCGGGTGCTGACCAACGACCCCGGGATGGGCGTCATCCGGCACGTCGACGCCGGATACGGCATCGCGGAGACGGTCGCCCAGGAGCGCGGCGTGCGCGTCCCGATGCGCGAGGGTGACGACGCGTGACCTTCCACAGCATGTGGGCGGAGCTGCTGCCGGTCGGCCGCAGCTCCGCCACCGGCGGCTACCGCCGCTTCGCCTGGACCGCCGCCGACGCCGAGTGCCGGGCCTGGTTCGAACAGCAGGCCCGCGACCGCGGGCTCGCCTACGAACTGGACCGCAACGGCAACCAGTGGGCCTGGCTCGGGGACCCGGCCGCCGGGGACGCCGTCGTCACCGGTTCCCACCTGGACTCCGTCCCCGACGGCGGCGCCTTCGACGGGCCCCTCGGCGTCGTGTCCGCCTTCGCGGCCCTGGACGAACTGCGCGACAGGCAAGCGCGGTTCACCAAACCCGTCGGCATCGTCAACTTCGGCGACGAGGAAGGCGCCCGGTTCGGCCTGGCCTGCGTCGGCTCCCGCCTCACCGCCGGAGAACTCACCGCCGAGCAGGCCCACCGGCTGACCGACGGCGAGGGGACCACGCTCCCACGGGCCATGGCGGCCGCCGGGTACGACCCCGACGCCATCGGACCCGATCCCGAACGCCTCGCCCGCATCGGCGCCTTCGTCGAGCTCCACGTCGAACAGGGCCGCGCCCTGGACCTGACCGGCGACCGCGTCGGCATCGCCAGCGCCATCTGGCCGCACGGCCGCTGGCGGTTCGACTTCCGCGGCGAGGCCAACCACGCCGGCACCACCCGTCTCGACGACCGGCGCGACCCCATGCTCGGTTACGCCCAGACCGTCCTCACCGCCCGCCGCGAGGCCCGTCTCGCCGGCGCCGTCGCCACCTTCGGCAAGGTCGCCGTCGAACCCAACGGCGTCAACGCCGTCCCCGGCCTGGTGCGCGGCTGGCTGGACTCCCGCGCCGCCGACCAGGAGACCCTGGACACGGTCGTCACCGGCATCGAGCGGGCCGCCCGCGAACACGCCGCCGCCCACGGCGTCGGCCTCGATGTCGTCCGCGAGTCCTTCACGCCCGTCGTCGAGTTCGACCACGCCCTGCGCGACCGACTCGCCCGCATCCTGGGCGGGGACGCCGATCTCCGGGTCCCCGTCCTCGCCACCGGCGCCGGACACGACGCCGGGATCCTCTCCGGACGCGTCCCCACCGCCATGCTGTTCGTGCGCAACCCCACCGGCGTCTCGCACTCCCCGGCCGAGTTCGCCGCCGAGGACGACTGCGTGGCCGGGGTCCTCGCCCTCGCCGACGTACTGGAAGGACTGGCCTGCACGTGACGCGGACGCCCACGCCCCCACGGACGTACTGGCTGGAGCACGCCTGGCTCGGCACCCTCCCCCAAGCGCCCGGCTCCGCCCGGGCTGCGGGGACCCCCGTCGAGCCGGGCGTGCTCCTCGGCGTCGCGGACGGCCGGATCACCACCGTCCGCACCGGCGTCACCGCACCGCCGCCCGGTGCCGAGACGCTGCGCGGCCTGACCCTCCCCGGCCTGGCCAACGCCCACAGCCACGCCTTCCACCGCGCCCTGCGCTCCACCGTCCAGGTCGGCTCCGGCACCTTCTGGACCTGGCGCGAGGTCATGTACTCCGTCGCCGACCGGCTGACCCCCGACTCGTACCACGCCCTCGCGCGGGCGGTGTACGCCGAGATGGCCCTGGCCGGCATCACCGCCGTCGGCGAGTTCCACTACCTCCACCACGCCCCCGGCGGCACCCCCTACGCCGACCCCAACGCGATGGGCGAGGCGCTCATCCAGGCCGCCGCCGAGGCCGGCATCCGCATCACCCTCCTCGACGCCTGCTACCTCTCCGCCGGCTTCGGGCAGCCGCCCGACGCCCACCAGCTCCGCTTCTCCGACGGGACCGCGGAGTCCTGGGCGGAGCGCTGTTCACTTCTCAAGGAACGGGATCACGCGCGGATCGGGGCGGCGGTGCACTCCGTACGGGCCGTGCCCGCCGGCCAACTGGCGACCGTGGCGCACTGGGCCGAGGCGCGGCGGGCCCCGCTGCACGTGCACCTGTCCGAGCAGACCGCCGAGAACGACGCCTGCCGCCGGGCCCACGGCCGCACCCCGGCCCGGCTCCTCGCCGACCACGGCGTGCTCGGACCCCGCACCACCGGCGTCCACAACACCCACCTCACCGACGAGGACATCGCGCTGATCGGCTCCACCGGTACCGGCACCTGCATGTGCCCTACCACCGAACGCGACCTCGCCGACGGCATCGGCCCCGCCGCCGCCCTCCAGCGGGCCGGGTCGCCGCTCTGCCTGGGCTCCGACAGCCACGCCGTGATCGACCTGCTGGAGGAGGCGCGCGCGATGGAGCTGAACGAGCGCCTGCGCAGCCGCACCCGCGGCCACTGGACGGCCGACGCGCTGCTGCGCGCCGCCACCGCCGGCGGCCACGCCGCCCTCGGCTGGGACGGCACGGGCACCATCGAGCCGGGCGCCCGCGCCGACCTGACCACCCTCGCGCTGGACTCGGTCAGAACAGCGGGGCCGCCCCCGCGGCTCGGCGCCGAGACGGCCGTATTCGCGGCGACGGCAGCGGACGTGCGGCACACGATCGTCGCGGGCCGGCACGTCGTGCGCGACGGGGCGCACACCCTCGTCCCCGACGTGCCGCGGGCCCTCGCGCGGGCCGTCGAGGCACTGCGCGCCTGACCCCACCCCCCGAACCGGGAACCCCCAAGGACGCCATGAGCAGCAGCACCGTCATCACCAACATCGCCACGCTGGTCACCAACGACCCCTCCCTCGGCGACGGCTCCCCCCTCGGCCTGGTCCGGGACGCGGCCGTCGTCATCGACGGCGACCGCATCGCGTGGACCGGTGGGACAAGCAAAGCACCCGCCACCGACAACCGGGTCGACGCCGGCGGCCGGGCGGTCCTGCCCGGCTTCGTCGACTCCCACTCCCACCTGGTCTTCGCGGGCGACCGCACCGAGGAGTTCAACGCCCGCATGTCCGGCCGCCCCTACAGCGCGGGCGGCATCCGCACCACCGTCGCCGCCACCCGCGCCGCGACCGACGCGGAACTGGAGGCCAACCTCGTCCGCCACCTCGCCGAGGCCCTCCGCCAGGGCACCACCACCTTCGAGACCAAGTCCGGCTACGGCCTCACCGTCGCCGACGAGTCCCGCGCCCTGCGCCTGGCCGCCCGCCACACCGACGAGGTCACCTACCTCGGCGCCCACATCGTCCCCGCGGACTTCGCCGACGACCCGGCCGCCTACGTCGACCTCGTCACCGGCGAGATGCTCGACGCCTGCGCCCCGCACGCCCGCTGGATCGACGTGTTCTGCGAGAAGGGCGCCTTCGACGGCGACCAGGCCCGCGCGATCCTCACGGCGGGCAGGGCCAGGGGCCTGCACCCCCGCATCCACGCCAACCAGCTCTCCCACGGCCCCGGCGTGCGGCTCGCCGTCGAACTCGACGCGGCCAGCGCCGACCACTGCACCCACCTCACCGACGCGGACGTCGACGCCCTGTCGAACAGCCGCACCGTCGCCACCCTGCTCCCGGGCGCCGAGTTCTCCACCCGCGCCCCGTGGCCCGACGCCCGCCGCCTGATCGACGCCGGCGCCACGGTCGCCCTGTCCACCGACTGCAACCCCGGTTCGTCCTACACCTCCTCCGTCCCCTTCTGCGTCGCGCTGGCGGTGCGGGAGATGGGGATGACGCCGGACGAGGCGGTGTGGTCGGCCACGGCGGGCGGCGCGGCGGCCCTGCGCCGCACGGACATCGGCCGCCTCACGCCCGGCGCCTACGCCGACCTGGTCCTCCTCGACGCCCCGAGCCATGTCCACCTGGCCTACCGGCCGGGTGTCCCGCTGGTCGGCGAGGTCTGGCGGAGGGGGCGGCGCGTGGGCGGCTGACCCTCCGGCCGCGTGCGGGCCGTGCGCACGGCCCGCACGCGGCTCACCCCGGCGCCCGGTGGACGCCCGGTGCCCGTGCGGACATCCGGCGCCGGCGGGGCACCGGGGTGAGCCGCATCCCGGTCCGGCGGGCCGTGCGGCGGCCGGCCGTCACTCCTCGGCCGTCAGCCCCTTGCGCAGCCGCACCAGCGTGCGCGACAGCAGCCGGGAGACGTGCATCTGGGAGATGCCGAGCTCCTCGCCGATCTCCGACTGGGTCATGCCGGCGACGAAACGCAGGGAGAGGATCTTCCGGTCCCGGGCGGGGAGTTCGGCGATCAGCGGCTTCAGCGACTCGACGTACTCGATGCCTTCGAGCCCGTGGTCCTCGTAGCCGATCCGGTCCGCGAGCGTGCCCTCGGTGTCGTCCTCCTCCGGCTGGGCGTCCAGCGAGGAGGCGGTGTACGCGTTCGCGGCCGCCATGCCCTCGACGACCTCTTCGTTGGAGATGCCGAGACGCTCGGCCAGTTCGGCCACGGTCGGGGAGCGGTCGAGCTGCTGGGCCAGTTCGTCACCGGCCTTGGCCAGGTCGAGCCGGAGTTCCTGGAGGCGGCGCGGTACCCGCACGGACCACGAGGTGTCGCGGAAGAACCGCTTGATCTCGCCGATGATGGTCGGCATCGCGAAGGTGGGGAACTCCACGCCGCGGGGGAGTTCGAAGCGGTCGATCGCCTTGATCAGGCCGATGGTGCCGACCTGGACGATGTCCTCCATCGGCTCGCTGCGCGAGCGGAAGCGGGAGGCGGCGAACTTGACGAGCGCGAGGTTGAGTTCGACGAGCGTGTTGCGGACGTACGCGTACTCGTAGGTGCCTTCCTCCAGCGACTCCAGCCGCTCGAAGAGGGTCTTGGACAGCGCCCGGGCGTCGGCCGGAGCCACCTCGTCGTACGCGGGGATGTCCGGGAGCCCGGCGAGCGCGTCGCCGTGAGAGGCGTCCGCGTCCCGCTGCTCGATGGGATTCGGGTGTTCCGGAGGGAGTGTCGACGTCGCTTCGTGGGTACGCGATCCGTCGAGCCGGGGTGACATGATGTCCTCCATCGTTCTCGGCATACGGCTGCCGAAGCCAGTTACGTGCACTGCGGTGTGCGGCGCCTCCAAAGCCGGCCGTGTCGGGTACGTGTCCTCCTAGGCCTACCCGCTTCACCGAGCCCACCGCAAGTGTGTTCTGTGGGCATATGTCCGTTTGTGCGCGATTGTTCGGGTGTCGAAGGGCGCGGGGAAGGCGTAGTGTTCAGGGGCGTCAGCAAGCAGTCACGACGTCGGGAGAGAGAGACGGCATGGACCACGGGACAGTCGGCAGCGCACAGTCGGGCCGGCTTCTGGTGGAGGTGCGGGAAGAGGGCCTCAGCGCCGTCGTGACTCCGGCGGGTGAGCTGGACCACCACACCGCGGACCTGTTGCGTGAGCCGCTGGAGGACTGCCTCGCCAAAGGATTCGGCCGGCTGGTCGTCGACTGCTCACGCCTGGAGTTCTGCGACTCCACGGGGCTCAACGTCCTGCTGGGCGCGCGGTTGAAGGCGGAGTCGGCAGGGGGCGGCGTGCACCTGGTGGGGATGCGGCCGGTCGTGGCGCGCGTGTTCGAGATCACGGGGGCGGACGCCGTCTTCACGGTCCATGACACGCTGGAGGCCGCTCTGGCCGGCGAGTCCGGCTGAGTCGCCCGATGGCGGCGACGGCGACCCCCGAGCGGCTCCGCGGCCGGCGATTTCGCCCGCTGCCCGGTTTCCCGTGAGGACAGGGGGTGTTCCGCCGGTTCGCCCGGGCAGGAGACAACCTGAACCTGTCGGCCGCCGGGGCGCGGGGTGCCCGGGACGGGCGCCGCTGTACCACGCAACTGAATGTGCACGACTTCGAAGTACGACGTTGAAACGTGAACTGGTGAATCGGTGAGGTGAAGCGCTGATGAGCACCACCCGGCCCCACTCGCCGGGCGACCGCGGTCCGGAGCCCAGCGGCGCTTCCGGGATGCCTGAGGGGGGCGTACCCGTGACCGAGGAGCCCGCGGGAGGCGCGACGGAGACCGCGGCGGCCGCCGAGGACGCGGCCGGGCCGCCGGGACCGGCGGGCCGCCAGGTCCGCAGGCTGAGCTTCGACGGCGAGAGCGGTGTCGTACCGCTCGCCCGCGACTTCACCCGCCAGGCGCTGTACGCGTGGGGCTGGCTGCCCGCCGCCACCGCCGACCAGCGGGCCGCCGCGGAGGACGTCCTGCTCGTCGTGTCCGAGCTGGTCACCAACGCCTGCCTGCACGCCGAGGGACCGGACGAGCTGCGGATCAGCTGCGACCGGAAGGTGATCCGGCTGGAGGTCTCCGACCGGGGCACCGGCCAGCCCGCGCCCCGCACCCCGCACCGCGCGGGACGTCCCGGCGGTCACGGCATGTTCATCGTGCAGCGGCTGTGCCTGGACTGGGGGGTCGTGCGGACCCCGGGCGTCGACGGCAAGCGGGTCTGGGCGGAGCTGGGCGTACCGGCGTAGCCGCCCCCGCCCCGTACCGGGCCCGGGGGCGGCCGTTCGGACCCTGCCGCGGAGGTGGGGTCCGGCACACGCGTCCACCACGTCGCCGGCCCCCGCCGACGCTCCGCGCCGGCTGGCTCCCCCGCCTCGCGGCCGCGCGTACCGCGGCCCCCTCGACGGCGCCGGCCGGCGCCGTCACTCCTCCGCGACCCGGTCCGGACCCCGTCCGGACGGAATCCCCGCGCCGCCTCGTGTCCCCCGTGCCGCGGTGGCACGCGTACGGGCCCGGAGGACGCGGAAGGGCCGCGCACCCTCGGGTGCGCGGCCCTTCCGCGTCGTGGCCGGCGGCCGTGTGCCGCCCTCAGGCGTCAGCGCACGTCGCCCATGAGCTCCTTGACCTTCCTGCGGTACATGTAGACCGCGATGCCCGCGACGACGGCGAGGGCCGCCTCCGCGGCGACCGCGCCACTGCCGCTGAGGTCGACCCCGGCGACGGCCGGGTTGGAGAGCAGACCCGTGATCGAGTCGCCCGCCGTGACCGCGAGGAACCACACGCCCATCATCTGGCTGGCGTACTTCGCCGGCGCCATCTTCGTGGTCACCGACAGGCCGACCGGGGAGATGCACAGCTCGGCGACGGTCTGGATCAGGTAGATGCCCACCAGCCACATCGGGCTGACCAGCGTGTCACCGTCGGCCATGCCCATCGGCAGCAGGAAGAAGAAGAACGACACGCCGATGAAGAACAGGGCGGCGGCGAACTTCGCGACCGTGCTCGGCTCCTTGCCCTTGCGGTTCAGCCACAGCCAGAACCAGGCGAAGACCGGGGCCAGCGCCATGATGAACACCGGGTTCAGCGACTGGAACCAGGAGGAGGGGAAGGTGAAGCCGAACAGCGAGTTGGCGGCCCCCGTCTCACCGAACGCCTGGACCGTGGAACCGCCCTGGTCGTAGATCATCCAGAAGACGGCGGCGGCGACGAAGAACCAGATGTAGCCGGTCATCTTCGACTGCTCGACGTCCGACAGCTCCTTGTCGCGCTTGATGCGCAGCAGGACGCCCGCCGGGATGACCAGACCGAGCACGGTCAGCGGGATCATCGCCCAGTTCAGGGTGAAGTGGCCGGTGAAGCCGACGATGCCGTAGAAGACGGCCGCGACGGCCAGCCAGATCAGGCCCTTGCGCAGCCAGGCGGCGCGCTCCTCGGCCGCCAGCGGCTTGGGGACGACGCTGCTCTCCGGGCTGAGGTTGCGGGTGCCGATCAGGAAGGCCGCGAGGCCGATGGCCATGCCCACGGCGGCCAGGCCGAAGCCGAAGTGCCAGTTCACCTTCTGGCCGACCGTGCCGATGATCAGCGGCGCGAAGAAGGCACCCATGTTGATGCCCATGTAGAAGATGGTGAAGCCACCGTCGCGGCGCGGGTCGTCCGGACCGTTGTAGAGGTGGCCGACCATGGTGGAGATGTTGGCCTTCAGCAGGCCGGAACCGAGCGCGACCAGCGCGAGGCCGGCGAAGAAGGGAGCCTGCCCGCCGGGCAGCGCGAGCACGACGTGACCCGCCATGATCGTGACGGCGGCGACGGCCACCGTCTTGCGGGGACCCCAGACCCGGTCGCCGAGCCAGCCGCCGGGCATGGCGAGCAGGTACACCATCGACAGGTAGACCGAGTAGATCGCGGTCGTGGTGGCGAGGTCCATGCCGAGCCCGCCGCCCATGCTGCCTTCCTTGGCGTCAGGACCGCCGGAGAGCAGGTAGACGACGAGCAAGGCCCTCATGCCGTAGAAGCTGAAGCGCTCCCACATCTCGGTCATGAAGAGGGTGGCCAGTCCCCGGGGGTGGCCGAAGAAGGTCTTCTCGGACCCGGGGGTGCCCGGGTGGACCGAGTCCTTCGTCAGGCTGGACGCCATGGTCGTTCCTTGCTGGTCGGGACGCGCTCAGTAGGCGATGCGCGCCCGGTGGGGGAGCCGGCACCGGCGGCGGGCCGTCCACCCCACGCCCACGGGGTGCCCGCCCCGGATCACGGGGCGGCGGACGGTGACCACCGGGATCCACGCCTCGGTGCGCGTCGCTGCGCGGTGAGGCCCGGCCACAGGTCGTTCCTTGTCAGGCTGGTCTCGGACCAGCCCGCACACAAAAGAGACCTTCAGCGTCAAATGGTCGCCAAAGGTCCCCGTGGTGCTACAGGCGTTGATTCACCATACGGCAGGACACCGCCTGGTATGGAAGGACTTGAGACATGGATCACAGGTGATCCCGGAACCGCGGATGTCCTTTCCAAGGTCGTTATCAGGATGGCATCCCACAGCCGCAGGTCCGCGCCGGGGGCGCCGGGAGCGGCGGACGGCCGGCGGGGCCGGGTGCCCGGCCTGTCCGAAGGGGGCAACGGCCCTCCGCATCCCGCCTCGGCCGTTGGTCCGAGCGGACTACCATCAGCTCATGACCCGTGTACTGCTCGCCGAGGACGACGCGTCCATCTCGGAGCCGCTGGCCCGCGCACTGCGCCGGGAAGGGTACGAGGTCGAGGTGCGTGAGGACGGACCCGCCGCGCTGGACACCGGGATGCGGGGCGGCGTGGACCTGGTCGTGCTGGACCTGGGCCTGCCCGGTATGGACGGTCTGGAGGTCGCCCGCCGGCTGCGCGCCGAGGGCCATGCCGTGCCCATCCTCATCCTGACCGCGCGCGCCGACGAGGTGGACACGGTCGTCGGCCTGGACGCGGGCGCCGACGACTACGTCACCAAGCCCTTCCGCCTCGCCGAGCTGCTCGCCCGCGTCCGGGCCCTGCTGCGGCGCGGTTCCGCCGAGCCGCAGCAGCCGGCCGCCGCGCACGGCGTCCGCATCGACGTCGAGTCGCACCGGGCCTGGATGGGCGACGAGGAGCTCCAGCTCACCGCGAAGGAATTCGACCTGCTGCGGGTGCTGGTGCGCGACGCCGGCCGGGTGGTCACCCGCGACCAGCTGATGCGGGAGGTCTGGGACACCACGTGGTGGTCGTCGACCAAGACCCTCGACATGCACATCTCCTGGCTGCGCAAGAAGCTGGGTGACGACGCGGCCAACCCCCGGTACATCGCGACCGTGCGTGGCGTGGGCTTCCGCTTCGAGAAGAGCTGAGCCCCACAGGGCTCCGAGGACCGAGCCCTACGGGCTCCCACCGGGTAAGAGGACATGCGCCGCCGACTGATCCAGTCCACGCTCGCCGTGGTGCTCGTCGTGATTTCCGTCTTCGGCGTCTCCCTCGTCATCGTCGAGACCCGGACGATCAGCAGCAGCGCCCAGGAACGGGTCGATCTGGAGGCGGCCCGGCTGGCCAGCATCGTGGACAGCCGCCTCCTCGGTACCGGGCGGGTGGACGCGGACGTCCTCCGCCAGCAGGTCGCGGACGACCGGTACGCCGCCATCCGCATCCCGGGCAAGCCGGTCATCGAGATCGGCGGCAAACCGGACGGCGAGGTCATCCGCGGAAGGGCCACCGGCGAGGAGGGCGAGACGGTCGTCGTCGAGGAGCCGCGCTCCTCGGTGACCCGGGAGGTCGGCCGGACCTTGATCATCATCGGGCTGGTGGCGCTGCTCGCGGTGGTCGCGGCGGTGCTGCTGGCGGTCCGCCAGGCCAACCGCCTCGCCTCGCCCCTCACCGATCTCGCCGAGACCGCCGAACGCCTCGGCTCCGGCGACCCGCGCCCGCGGCACAAGCGGTACGGCGTCCCGGAGCTGGACCGGGTCGCGGACGTGCTGGACGCCTCCGCCGAGCGCATCGCCCGCATGCTGACCGCCGAGCGGCGCCTGGCCGCCGACGCCTCCCACCAGCTGCGCACGCCGCTGACGGCGCTGTCGATGCGACTGGAGGAGATCACCCTCACCGACGACCCGGAGACGGTGAAGGAGGAGGCGACGATCGCGCTGTCGCAGGTGGAGCGGCTGACGGACGTGGTGGAGCGGCTGCTGACCAACTCCCGCGACCCGCGCAACGGCTCCGCGGTCACCTTCGATCTCGACGACGTCATCCAGCAGCAGATCGCCGAGTGGCGCCCCGCCTACCGCAGCGCGGGCCGCGCCATCGTCTCCTCCGGCAAGCGGCACATGGAGGCCGTGGGCACGCCCGGCGCGGTGGCGCAGGTGCTGGCCGCGCTGATCGAGAACTCCCTCATGCACGGCGGCGGCACGGTGGCGCTGCGGACCCGGGTGACGGGCAACCAGGCGGTCGTGGAGGTGACGGACGAGGGTCCGGGCGTCCCCGCCGACCTCGGTGCCCGCATCTTCGAACGCACGATCAGCGGCCGGAACTCGACGGGCATCGGCCTGGCGGTCGCCCGCGACCTGGCGGAGGCCGACGGCGGCCGTCTGGAGCTCCTCCAGACCAAGCCGGCGGTCTTCGGCCTGTTCCTGTCCCGCACGCCGCCCCCGAAGAAGTCGGACCCGGCCCACACGGTCCGCTGACCCCGTGCCCGGGCGGTCCGCCGGCCCCGCGGCCCGCGCCCTACGACCTGCGTCCCGCGCCCACCCGGCTCACCCTGGTGGAGCGGCCGGCGGCGGGGCCGTCACCCGGACGGGCCGCCGTCGGGCGCTCGCGGTCCAGGAACGATTCCGCGCGGGCCACCGCCTCCCGGGCGGGCAGGGCGCGGAAGACCCAGGTGCGGTACGACCAGAAGCGGAACAGCGTGGCGATGCCGATGCCGAGGAACTTGAAGACGTTGCTCTGCAGCGGGCTGTCCCAGCCGAAGCCGTACGTCGCCGTGTACAACACGCCGTTCTCGATCACGAGCCCGGCCGCGCTGAACAGCAGGAACAGCGTCATCTCCCGCGTACGGCCGCTCTTGTCGCGGTCCCGGTACGTGAAGTAGCGGAAGCCGATGTAGTTGAAGACGATCGCGACGACGGTCGCGACGACGCTCGCCCGGACCACCTGCAGGTCGGTCGTGTGCCGGACCAGGTTGAACACGAGCAGATTGACGAGCAGCCCCGCCCCGCCCACCGCGCCGAACTTGGCGGCCTCGCGCACGAGCCGGTCGATGCGCTGCCGCACCGGCCCGCGGGGTGCTGCCGGGGGCGTCGGGGGGTGCCCCGAGGAACCACGTCCCATGGTCGTGCAGGCCCCCGTCCATCGGTCGGCGTCAACCCAGCCATGCTAACCACCCCCACCCGTGATCTTCCTGTGGACGAGGGCCGAAGCCCACCCGGAACGGGGCGAACCGGCCGGGGGACCGGCACCGCCGTGTGGCCGATACGCTAGGGGTGTGACGTTCCCGGTAGTCGGCATGGTCGGCGGGGGCCAGCTCGCTCGTATGACACACGAGGCGGGCATCCCGCTGGGCATCAGGTTCAAGCTCCTCAGTGACACTCCTCAGGACTCCGCGGCCCAGGTCGTGAACGATGTCGTCGTCGGCGACTATCGCGATCTGGAGACACTGCGCGCGTTCGCCCGCGGCTGTGACGTGATCACCTTCGATCACGAGCATGTCCCGACCGAGCACCTGCGCGCCCTGGAAGCGGACGGCATCCCCGTCCGGCCGGGTCCGGACGCGCTCGTGCACGCCCAGGACAAGGGCGTGATGCGGGCCAGGCTCGACGCGATCGGCGTGCCCTGCCCGCGGCACCGCATCGTCAGCGACCCGGCCGACGTGGCCGCCTTCGCCCGCGAGGGCCTGCCCGAGGGCGCCGAGGGCGACGGCTTCCCCGTCGTCCTGAAGACGGTCCGCGGCGGCTACGACGGCAAGGGCGTCTGGGTCGTCGACTCCGTCGAGGAGGCCGCCGAGCCCTTCCGCGCCGGCGTCCCCGTCCTCGCGGAGGAGAAGGTCGACTTCGTCCGCGAGCTCGCCGCCAACGTCGTGCGCTCCCCGCACGGCCAGGCCGTGGCGTACCCGGTGGTCGAGTCCCGCCAGGTCGGCGGCGTCTGCGACACGGTCATCGCCCCCGCGCCCGGCCTGGACCGGGACCTCGCCCTGCGGGCCGAGGAGATGGCGCTGAACATCGCCAAGGAACTCGGCGTCGTCGGCCACCTCGCCGTCGAGCTGTTCCAGACCCGCGACGGGCGGATCCTCGTCAACGAGCTGGCGATGCGCCCGCACAATTCCGGCCACTGGTCGATGGACGGCGCGATCACCTCCCAGTTCGCCAACCACGTCCGGGCCGTGCTCGACCTCCCGCTCGGCGACCCGCGCCCGCGCGCCAAGTGGACGGTCATGGTCAACGTCCTGGGCGGCGACTTCCCGGACATGTACTCCGCGTACCTGCACTGCATGGCCCGCGACCCCCAGCTCAAGATCCACATGTACGGCAAGGACGTGAAGCCCGGCCGCAAGGTGGGCCACGTCAACACCTACGGCGACGACCTGGACGACGTGCTGGAGCGCGCCCGTCACGCTGCCGGTTACCTGAGAGGGACGATCACCGAATGAGCCCCGTTGCCGGCGTCGTCATGGGATCGGACTCCGACTGGCCCGTGATGGAGGCCGCCGCCAAGGCCCTCGACGAGTTCGGGATCGCCTACGAGGTGGACGTCGTCTCCGCGCACCGCATGCCGCGCGAGATGATCGCGTACGGCGAGCAGGCGGCCGACCGCGGCCTGAAGGTGATCATCGCCGGCGCGGGCGGCGCCGCCCACCTGCCGGGCATGCTCGCCTCCGTCACCCCGCTGCCGGTCATCGGCGTGCCCGTGCCGCTGAAGTACCTGGACGGCATGGACTCCCTGCTCTCGATCGTGCAGATGCCGGCCGGCGTGCCCGTCGCGACCGTCTCCGTGGGCGGCGCCCGCAACGCCGGTCTCCTCGCGGCCCGCATGCTCGCCGCGCACGACGAGGAGCTGCTCGCCCGGATGCGCGAGTTCCAGCAGGACCTGAACGACCAGGCCACCGAGAAGGGCCGCCGCCTGCGGTCCAAGACCCAGGGGGCCGGCGCCGGCTTCGGCTTCGGGAAGTGACGGCGGTGACGGCGACGACCCCGCTGGAGGAGGCCCGGGAGCTCCTGCGCGAGTTCCCGGTCGCCGACGGCCACAACGACCTGCCCTGGGCGCTGCGCGAGCAGGTCCGCTACGACCTGGCCGCCCGCGACATCGCCGTCGACCAGGCCGCCCACCTGCACACCGACATCCCCCGCCTGCGCGCGGGCGGCGTCGGAGCGCAGTACTGGTCGGTGTACGTCCGCTCCGACCTGCCCGACGCGGTCCCGGCGACGCTGGAGCAGATCGACTGCGTGCGGCAGCTGATCGACCGCCACCCCCGCGATCTGCGCGCCGCGTACACGGCCGCGGACATGGAGGCGGCGCGCGCCGAGGGCCGCATCGCCTCCCTCATGGGCGCCGAGGGCGGCCACTCGATCGCGAACTCGCTCGCCACCCTGCGCGCGCTGTACGCGCTCGGCGTGCGCTACCTGACCCTCACCCACAACGACAACGTGGCGTGGGCGGACTCGGCGACCGACGAGCCGCGCGTCGGCGGCCTGTCGGCCTTCGGCCGCGAGGTGGTCCGCGAGATGAACCGCCTCGGCATGCTGGTCGACCTCTCGCACGTCGCGCCGACGACGATGCGGGACGCGCTGGACACCTCCAGCGCGCCGGTGATCTTCTCGCACTCGTCCGCGCGGGCCGTGTGCGACCACCCGCGCAACATCCCCGACGACGTCCTGGAGCGGCTGCCCGCCAACGGCGGCGTCGCGATGGTGACGTTCGTGCCGAAGTTCGTGCTCCAGGCGGCCGTGGACTGGACGGCCGCGGCCGACGAGAACATGCGCGCGCACGGCTTCCACCACCTGGACACCAGCCCCGAGGCGATGAGGGTCCACCGCGCCTTCGAGGAGCGCGTCCCGCGCCCGGTCGCCACGGCGGCCACGGTCGCCGACCACCTCGACCACATGCGCGAGGTCGCCGGCGTCGACCACCTCGGCATCGGCGGCGACTACGACGGCACGGCCTTCACCCCCGACGGCCTCGACGACGTATCCGGCTACCCCAACCTCATCGCCGAGCTGCTGGAGCGCGGCTGGTCCAAGGCCGACCTGTCCAAGCTGACCTGGAAGAACGCGGTGCGGGTGCTGGGCGCGGCGGAGGACGTGGCCCGGGACCTTCAGGCCACGCGGGCGCCGTCCAACGCGACGATCGAGTCGCTGGACGGCTGAGCGGCCGCACCGGCCTCGGCGAGGGTGGGGTAGTCGGTGTAGCCGGTCGCCCCGCCCACGTACATCAGGTAGCGGTCCCGTACCTGGTTCAGGGGGGCGCCGAGGCGCAGCCGGGTCACCAGGTCGGGGTTGGCGAGGAAGGGCCGGCCGAGGGCGATCAGGTCGGCCCCGGCCTCCAGCAGCCGCACGGACGCCTCCTCGATCGCCGGGCCGGACATCTCCCTCAGCACCGGGTTGGCGACCAGCGTTCCCGGCCATCCGGCGCGGATCTCGCCGAAGACCGGGCTGTCCGGGTCGGCGAAGACCAGGTGCAGGTAGGCCAGCCCCAGCCCGCCGAGCCGTTCGGCGAGCGCCGGGTAGACCTCCTCGGTCTCGCCCTCCGCGATGCCGTTGACGGTGTTGCCGGGGGAGATCCGCAAGCCCACCCGGTCGGCCCCGATCTCGGCGGCCACGGCCTCGGTCACCTCGGCCGTGAACCGGATCCGCCCGGCGATCGAGCCGCCGTAGCCGTCCGTGCGGCGATTGGTGTTGCGGGCCAGGAACTGGTGCAGGAGGTAACCGTTGGCCGAGTGCACCTCCACCCCCTCGAACCCGGCGTCCCTCGCGTTGCGGGCGGCCCGCGCGAAGTCGGCGATCGTGGTGCGGATGTCCTCGGCCGTCATCTCCCTGGGTACGACGGCCGGCCGGTGCCCGCCCGGCGTGAAGATCGTCTCGGGCAGCGGCACGGGCGACGGCGCGAGGGGCGTCAGCCCGCTGGTCGCGGGATGGCCGACCCGGCCGCCGTGCTGGAGCTGGAGGAACATCCCCCCGCCCCCGGCCTCGCGCACCGCGTCGGTGACCCGCCGCCAGCCCTCGACGTGCCGAGCGGTGTGGATCGCGGTGATGTTCGGGTACGTCTGCCCGACCGCGTTCGGCGTCGAAGCCTCGGCGATGATCAGGCCGGCGGAGGCGCGCTGGGCGTAGTACTCGGCCATCAGCGGGGTCGGCGTGCCGTCGGCCTCGGCCCGGTTGCGGGTCAGCGGGGCCATCAGGAGGCGGTTGGGGAGGGAGAGCGGACCGAGGGAGGCGGGTGCGAGGAGCTTCGTCGCGTTCGTCATGCCGGTACACTAAAACTTGACATTGGTGTCAGAATCAAGTCCCGGCGGGAGAAGGGATGGGGGAAGGTGCGGATCGGTGAACTGGCCCGGCGCACCGGCGTCAGCGAACGCTCGCTGCGCTACTACGAGAAGCAGGGGCTGCTCGCGGCCGAGCGCACGCCCGGCGGGCACCGCGAGTACCCGGAGGCGGCCGTCGACCGGGTCGTCCGGATCCAGGAGCTGTTCGCCGCCGGACTGTGCAGCAGCAAGATCGCCCAGCTGCTGCCCTGCATGCGGGACGCCGACGGCCGTCCCTCCGCGATCGCCACGCCGAAACTGGTGACGGACCTCATCGCCGAGCGGGAGCGGATCGACCGGACGATCGCCGATCTGGTCCGCTCGCGGGACACCCTGGACGAGGTGATCGACACGGCCCGGGGCCGCTGAACCGGCGTACCCCCGAACGCCCCGCCCACCAGGAAGCCGCCCGGGCTCCGTGCGACGGTGACAGTACTGCACGACGACCGTACGGAGCCCGCCATGGCAGACCTCCAGGACGACCTGCACGCCACTCCAGAGGCCGGTGAGCTCGACGACCTGCGCGCCGCTCCGGAGGCCGACGAGCTCGACGATCTGTCCGTGCCGATCCCGGTGGACGCCCCCGAGCAGGGGGCCGGCGGGCCCCTCTCCGGCCCGGACGACGCCCCGCTGGAGCAGGCCCGCGCCGTGCTCGCCTCCCACCCCGTGGCCGACGGCTACAGCGGACTGGCCTGGGCCCTCAAGCGCCTGCCCTGGTACGACCTGGACCTCGGCGAGAGCGCCGTCGACACCGACGTGCCGCGGCTGCGCGAGGGCCGCGTGGCCGCCCTGTTCTGGTCACTGCACCTGCCCGACGGCCTCGACGGCGACCGGGCCGTCGGCGCCACCCTGGACCAGCTCGACCTGGTGAGGACGGTCGTGCGGGCCCATCCCGAGTACCTGCGCCTGGCCGAGGACGCCGGACAGGCCGTGGACGCCCGCAACTGCGGACGCGTCGCCGTCCTGCTCGGTCCCGCCGGTGCCGCCGCCCTCGGCGACAGCCTCGGCACCCTGCGCTGCCTGCGCGCCCTCGGGCTGCGCGTGCTGACGCTGACCGGCGCCACCTGGGCCGGCGAGGAGGGGCTGACCCGGTTCGGTGAGGAGGTCGTGCGCGAGATGAACCGGCTCGGCGTCCTCGCCGACCTCTCCGGTGCCTCCCCGCGGACCGTCCGTCGCGTCCTCGCCATCTCCAGGACGCCCGTGCTGTGCACCCGCTCCGCCGCCCACGCCCTGCGCCCCCACCCGGCCAACCTCCCCGACGACCTGCTCGCCGAACTCGGCGCCGCCGGGGGCCTGTGCATGGTGCCGCTGACCGCCGAGCAGACCGGCCCGGCCGTCCGGGACGTCGCCGACCACCTCGACCACGTCCGCGCCGTCGCCGGCCCCGGATGCGTCGCCCTGTCCGGCGCGTACGACACCGGGACCGCCCACCCGATGGAGCTCGACGACGCCTCCTGCTACCCCCGCCTGATCGCCGAGCTGCTCCGGCGCGGCTGGGAGGAGTCCGACGTGGCCTTGCTGACCTGGGGGAACGTGCAGCGTGTGCTGCGCGTCGCGGACTTCACCGTCCGCGCGTTCCAGCGGCGCCGCGAGCCGTCGACGGCGACGATCGCCGAGCTCGACGGTTGACGGCTGACGGCACCGCGATTGTGCCCGTGGCACCCGTGGCACGTGTCCGTTCCCTCGTCCTCGACTGCCCCGAGCCGCACGAGCCGGCCCGCCTCCCCCCCCCCGTTCGTACGGCACCACATCGACATGCCGGGCCGCTACTCCTTCCAGCTGCCGGAACTGCCCGGTGGCATGCGGCCCTTGCGCCATCCGGACGCCGCCGAGGACAACTGACCGTTGTCGTGTACCCATGCCTTCGCCATGGCAAGGCGTTGTGAAGCGGGCCTTGCTCCGGTGGCAGGAATGCTGCGGCCCGGGCGTCTGTGTTGCCCGGGCCGCAGACTGGGGGATGGCTGGGTCACACGGTGCCGAGGGCCGTGCGCAGGGTGGCGACGGCCTGGTTGACGGCGGCTTCGGCGGCGTGGGTTTCGCGCAGGGCGTTGAGCATGACGAAGTCGTGGATGATGCCCTGGTAGCGCACGGCGGTGACCGGGACGCCTGCTTGGCGGAGCTTGTTGGCGTAGGCCTCGCCCTCGTCGCGCAGCACGTCGGCCTCGGCGGTGATGACCAGGGCTGCGGGCAGGCCGGTGAGTTGCTCGGTGGTGGCGCGCAGCGGGGAGGCGGTGATCTCGGCGCGTTGCTGCTCGTCGGTCGTGTACTGGTCCCAGAACCACTGCATGGCGTCGCGGCGCAGGAAGTACCCCTCCGCGAACTGGTGGTAGGAGCCGGTGTCGAAGCTCGCGTCGGTGACCGGGTAGAACAGCACCTGCTGGACCAGCGGTACGTCGCCGCGCTCCTTGGCCATCAGTGTCAGCGCAGCTGACATGTTGCCGCCGACGGAGTCGCCGGCCACCGCGATTCGCGTGGCGTCCAGGCCCTTGGCCGCACCCTCGCGGACGATCCACTGGGCGACGGCGTAGTTCTGCTCGATGGCCACCGGGTAGCGGGCCTCGGGAGACAGGTCGTACTCGGGGAAGACGACGGCCGCCCGGGCGCCGACGGCCAGTTCGCGCACCAGCCGGTCGTGTGTGTGCGCGTTGCCGAAGACCCAGCCGGCGCCGTGGATGTAGATGATCACCGGCAGCGTCCCCTCGGCGCCGGCCGGCCGGACGATGCGGGCCCGGACCGATCCGGTGGGGCCGCCCTGGACGGTCACCCATTCCTCGGCGATCTCCGGCTTGCCGATCTCACCGGACTGCACCTCGTCGACGGTCCTGCGGCCCTCGGCCGGACCGAGGTCGAAGAGGTACGGCGGGTTCGCGGTGGCCTCGGCGAAGGCGGCGGCGGCCGGCTCCAGCACCGGGCGGGTGGTGGTCTCGGACATGGGGCGCTCCTCGTGGGTCGTGTCAGCCAGTCGTTCGGCGGGTACGACAAGAACAGTACTGCGCGATTGAATCGTGCACAACTTAATTGAGCTATATGTAGTCGTGCGCGACTGGAATGGTAGGATGGAGTTCCGATCGTTCGACGTTAGGACCCGGTCATGGCCCAGGCCGCGCACCACGCCGCAGAACAGGGCTCGCTCCTGCTCCAGGACCAGCTGTGCTTCGCCCTGTACGCCGCTTCGCGGTCGGTCACCACGCGCTACCGGCCGCTGCTGGAGGAGTTGGGGCTGACCTACCCGCAGTACCTGGTCATGCTGGTGCTGTGGGACCAGGACTCGGTCTCCGTCCGCGAGCTGGGAACCGCGCTCCAGCTGGAGTCCAGCACCCTCTCCCCTCTGCTCAAGCGTCTGGAAGCCAGCGGCCTAATCCACCGTGAGCGGCGCTCCGACGACGAGCGCTCCGTCGCCATACGCCTCACCCAGGCCGGTACGGACCTCCGCGAGAAGGCCCGCACCGTCCCCCTGGCCATCGGTGAGGCCATGGGCCTGACCCCCGAGCAGGACGCCACCGCCAAACACCTGCTCCGCCTGCTCACCGCGAACGTCACCCGCAACTGACCCCGCCGGGCGAGCCGACCGGCACACAGGCGGTCGGCACGGTCAGCGCCTGCTGTCGCCGGGCGCGAGCAGGCTGCCGAGCGAGTCCAGGAAGATGTCGGCCGCCGCCTGGACGGTCAGCACCTTCCCGGTCGGGAGCCCGGTGACGGCGGTCACAGCTTCTCCCTTGCCGCGGATAACGGGACCGCTTTGCGCATCGGCCCGAGGACGTCGCCGCAGGTCGCGCTCGGCGATGCCGCAGATGACCAGGGCGTTGTCTCCGGAAGGACTTCAGACGTGGCGGGGAGCCGACACCCCGTCAGCCGCCCACCAGGGCCGACGGAGGCTTGGCGCACGATCTGACACGGATGTTCCCCAACCCCCTGGGAGGGCTGGGCACAGCGGCTCATCGATGTCCGGGACCAGCACGTTGACCTCGAAGTGAAGTGACCGGGCTGTCGCGGCCGGGCGAGCCGGCCGGCCTGGCCCGGCTACTTCGGGCGGTTGGCGGTGACCAGCCAGGCGGGGGTACGCAGTCGCAGTGCGCCGTTCTCCTCGCGGATGCCGAGGATGTCCGTGAGTGCCTGGCGGGCGCGGTCCCGAGTCTGTTGTTCGACCTGGCCGGTCAGGTGGCGTCCGGGTCCGGAGGCCAGCAGGAAGGCGGCAGCGTCGGCGGCGTTCCGGCCCCATGTCCCGTATGCGTCCACGCGCACGACGTCGATGTGCTCGAATCCAGCGGCGGACAGTATCTCGCCGGTGCGGTCCGGGTCCGCCAAGGAGAACATTCCGGGGCTCTCCAGTGCGCCGAACTCTCCGACAGGCAGGATGTCGCGCAGTGCCGCGACGGCCTGAAGCCACTCGTTGCCCTCGGACCCGGCCGTGCAGATGAACGCCGTGCGGCCACCGGGGCGTAGGGCGCGCCGGATATTGGTGAAGGCGGCGACGGGGTCGGCGAAGAACATCACTCCGAAACGGCTGATCGCGACGTCGAACGTGCTTGGCTCAAAGGTGTAGGCCTGGGCATCTCCCTGTTCGAAGGCCACGTTGGGGATGCCTTCACGCTGCGCGGTCTCGCGTGCGCGCGCCAGCATCGGTGCCGACAGGTCCAGGCCCAGGACTCGGCCGCTTCGGGCCCGGCGTGCGGCCAGTCGGGTCGTGCACCCGGTTCCGCAGCCGATGTCCAGAACGCGGTCGCGCTCCTGGATCGCGGCGGCGGCGAGCAGGGGTTTGTTGAAGCCGGCGTTCACGGCGTCCCAGCGGACCTGGTTTTGGGCCCAGTGGTTGCCTTCATACCCGTTCCATGCCTGCGCCTGGTCGGTGTTGACGATGCGTTGCATGCGCGGCCTCCTGGGGGATGCGGTGGTTGCCGGAATTAGTATGGGCGTGCGCCCAAACACTATGGGCGTGCGCCCATACCGGCAATCCCTTATCGCCGGAGCAGGACGCGATGCCGTACGACCCGTACCGGGAGAGGCCTGTGTCACCGCGTGGAGTAGCGATCCTCGACCTTCGCGAACGGCTCTTCGACGCCGCGGAACGGGTCCTGGCCCGAGAGGGCCCGGCCGCCCTGACCAGCAGAGCGATCACCGGAGAGGCGGCCTGCGCCAAGGGGCTGCTGCACGCGCATTTCGACGGCTTGGACGAGTTCATCGCCGAGCTGGTCCTGGACCGGTTCGCGCGCGCCGCGCGACAGACCGACGGGCTCCCCGCACAAGCAGGCCGGGCCACCGTGGCCGGCAACCTCGTCACGGTCGCGCTCACACTCCTGAATTCCCTGGACCCCGCGGTCATCGGCCTGGCCCTGACCCGCCCCGCCGCTTCTCTCCGGATTCGCCGGGCGTTGGAGGCCGGCTCGCCGGGCTTTGCCGCGATCCAGGGCGCGATCGCCGCCTATCTGGACAGCGAACAGCGGCTCGGGCGCCTTCCGGACACCACCGACACCTCCTCGATCGCGCTCGCCCTCGTCGGAACCGTCCACCACCTCCTGATGACGAGTTGGGCCGACGTGCCGGACCCCCGCGAACAGGCGGAACGACTGGTCGCCGTACTCGTCGGTGCCGGACCCGGCGGTGCCGCGGCCACTGAGGACCTGCCGTAGAAGTGGATCAATATCCGCAGTGGTCGCTCCGAGGGCGGGGGATCCAGCGAATGGCCAGTGGGCCCGGCCCGAGCCGTTGCTGCCGAAAGGAAAAGCCGGGCCGCCCACCGAAGCTCACCGTGTCCCCCGTCCGCGGCAGCCCTGAGAGCGTCCGGCGGCAGGCGTTGCTTCAGCCTGCGGGTGGTGGCGCGGCCGCCTTCAAGGTGACGCCGAAGGCCTTCTCGGACTTCGTCGAGGCAGCGGCTCGCTCCGACGCGTACGGCGGCACGGAACAGGGAGGCGCCCGGCCGGGAACTCCGGCCGGGCGCCTCCACTGTTTCCCTGACGACAGGGCCTAGAGATCGTCTTCATGGGCTCGATCAGCGTGCCCAGGATCGGGCCCGGACGCCCACGCACCCGCCCCGACCACGTGGTCACCGACAAGGGCTACAGCTCCCGGAAGATCCGCGCCTACCTGCGACGGCGCGGCATCCCGCACACGATCCCCGAACGCGTCGACCAGGCCCTCGGCCGACTGAACCGCGGCACACGCGGCGGCCGGCCACCCGGCTTCAACCGGTCCGTCTACCGCCGCCGCAACGTCGTCGAACGCTGCTTCAACCGCCTCAAGCAGTGGCGCGGCCCGGCAACTCGCTACGACAAGACCCGCGAGTCCTACCAGGCCGCCGTCACCATCGCCTCAATCCTGCTCTGGATCTGACCTTTGAAGACGATCTCTAGGGGTGTTCGATCCGGCACAGGCAGAACGGATGCCCCGCCGGATCGGCGTACACCTGGAAGTCCTTCTTCTCCCGGTCCTCCAGGTCCAGCGGCCGGGCACCCAGCGCCAGCACCTTCTCGTGGGCCGCGTCGACCTCCTCCCAGGTGGACCCCGCGTCGAAGTCCAGGTGGAGCTGCTGCGCGTTGCGGTCCGGGCGCGGCCACTCCGGCGGGGTCAGGCCGGAGACCCGCTGGAAGGCCAGCCGCGGCCCGCCGGGGACCTGGAGCACCACCCAGTCGGGGCTCTCCTCCACGGGCTCGCCGCCCGCGACCCGCGCGTAGAAGCGGGCCAGCTCGTGCGGATCGGGGCAGTCGAGGACGATGGAACGGACACGTGCCACGGGTGCCATGGACACAACCTCCGGATGTGGGGCGTCAGCAGACGCAGAGACAGAACGGGTGCCCGGCCGGGTCCGCGTAAACCCGGAAGCTCCGGGTGCGGTCCTCGGTGTCCAGCGGCTCGGCCCCCAGCTCCAGCACGGCCTTCTCCGCCGCGTCCAGGTCGGGCACGTCCAGGTCCAGGTGGAACTGCTGCGAGTGGTCGGGGGAGGGCCACCGGGGCGGTACGAAGCCGGGGGCGGCCTGGAAGGCCAGGGTCTGCCCGCCGGGCGGCTTCAGGGTGACCCAGTCGGTGTTCCCGGGGTCCTCCTCGACCGTGCCGCCCAGCACGGCGGCGTAGAAACCGGCCAGGGCGCGGGGGTCGGGGCAGTCCAGGACGACGATGCCCAGTTCGGCGACGGCCATGACTTCCTCCTCGGAGTCCGCGGTTACCCGCTGACCCGGGCAACCGGTAACCGTTACCTCATGCTCCCGCACCGGGGGTAACGTCGCAACCATGAATGGGAGGTCGCCGGCGCCGGGAAGCCTGGCCCTGGTCGAGGAGCTGGTGAACACGCTGGACCTCGGGACGGGCGCCGACTCGCTCGGCACACCGCGGAGCCGGGAGCGGTTCGGCCTCGCGGAGGACGACGTGCCCGCGGCGCGCGAACTGCGCGAGTCGCTGCGCGCGGCCCTGCTCGCCCACGCCGGCCACCCGCCGCACCGCCCGGTGACGCCGCTGGGCGACCTGCTGGCCGCCGCGCCCCTGGTGGTCACGGTCGACGCGGCCGACGGCACCGCCGCCCTCGCCCCCGCCGCCGCCCGCCCGCCCCTGCTCTCCCGGGTCGCCGCCGCCGTCGCCGGGGCCCTGGCCGACGGCACCTGGATGCGGCTCAAGGCGTGCGAGGCCGCCGACTGCCACTGGGCGTACTACGACCGCAGCCCCGCCGGACGCGGGCGCTGGTGCTCGATGCGGGTGTGCGGGGCGCGCGCCAAGATGCGCCGCTACCGCGCGAAGGGGGCGTGAGGGGGAGACCCGCGCCCCGTGGCCCGGCGCACGGCGGGACACCGGCCCGGGCGGGACCGGCGCCCCGCGCCCTCACGGCCGTCCGGCCCCGTGCGCCCGGGGCCGTCTCGTCCCGTACGCCTGTGGCCTTCCGGCCCCGTGCGCCCGCGGCCGTCCGCGCGGCGGGGCGCCGGCTACGCGGTGGGACGCCCCATCGCCCGGTACGTCCACCCGGCCCGCCGCCACGCCTCCGGGTCGAGGGCGTTGCGCCCGTCCAGGACGATCCGGGCGGCCACGGCCTCGCCGAGCTCCTCGGGGTCCAGCTCGCGGAACTCCCGCCACTCCGTCAGGTGCAGCACGACGTCGGCCCCCCGCACCGCCTCCAGCGCCGAACCGGCGTAGCCGAGCGTCGGGAACAGCCGCCGGGCGTTGTCCATGCCCTTGGGGTCGTACACCGTCACCTGGCCGCCCTGGAGGTGGATCTGCCCGGCCACGTTCAGCGCCGGCGAGTCCCGCACGTCGTCCGAGTCCGGCTTGAAGGTGGCGCCGAGCACCGCGACCCGCTTGCCCAGGAACGGCCCGCCGCCCAGCGCCTGCCGCGCCAGCTCCACCATCCGGCCGCGCTGGCGCATGTTGACCGAGTCGATCTCGCGCAGGAACGTCAGCGCCTGGTCGGCGCCCAGCTCGCCCGCGCGCGCCATGAAGGCCCGGATGTCCTTGGGCAGGCAGCCGCCGCCGAAGCCGATCCCGGCCCGCAGGAACTTCTTCCCGATCCGGTCGTCGTACCCGATGGCCTCCGCCAGCTTCGCCACGTCCCCGCCCGCGGCCTCGCACACCTCCGCCATCGCGTTGATGAACGAGATCTTGGTGGCGAGGAAGGAGTTCGCGGACGTCTTCACCAGCTCCGCGGTCGGGAAGTCCGTCACCACGAACGGCGAGCCCTCGGCGATCGGCGTGGCGTACACCTCCCGCAGCAGCTTCTCCGCCCGCTCGCTGCGCACGCCCACCACGATCCGGTCCGGGTGCAGGGTGTCCTGGACGGCGAAGCCCTCGCGCAGGAACTCCGGGTTCCACGCCAGCTCGGCGTCGCCCCCGGCCGGCGCGTGCTCGGCCAGGTAGGCGGCGAGCCGGTCGGCGGAACCGACCGGCACGGTCGACTTGCCGACGACGAGGGCCGGGCCCCTCAGGTGCGGCGCGAGCGAGGCGATCGCGGCGTCGACGTAGCTCATGTCGCACGCGTACTCGCCGTGCTTCTGCGGCGTGTTCACGCACACGAAGTGCACGTCGCCGAAGGCCGCCGCCTCCTCGAAGTCCGTCGTGAACCGCAGCCGCCCGCTGGAGCCCTCGATCCCGGCGACGTGCCGGCGCAGCAGCTCCTCCAGACCGGGCTCGTACATGGGGACCTCGCCCCGCCGGAGCTTCTCGATCTTCTCGGGCACCACGTCCAGCCCCAGCACCTCGAAGCCGAGCTCGGCCATGGCCGCCGCATGCGTCGCGCCGAGGTAGCCGGTGCCGATCACGGTGATCTTCAGGGCCATGGGTGCTCCAGGGATGTGCGGCAGTCGTGCGGCCCGAGCATATCCGGGGCGGGGAGCGGGCCCCGCCGGGCGGCTTTCCCGCTGTCGCCAAGCTCACCTACCCAGGAGCACCGGCGGAGCCTTAAAATCTTGGTTACTTAACGGTAGTTAGCTCAGTGGGCGCCACATCACAGCGTTTTGGAGCGTGAGAGACCTTGGCCGGATCGGCTGACTTCGACCTGTACCGCCCGTCCGAGGAGCACGACATGCTCCGCGACGCCGTCCGCGCGCTGGCCGAGGCGAAGATCGCGCCGCACGCCGCCGCGGTCGACGAGGAGGCCCGCTTCCCGCAGGAGGCGCTGGACGCCCTCGTCGCAGGCGACCTGCACGCCGTGCACGTGCCCGAGGAGTACGGCGGCGCGGGCGCCGACGCGCTCGCCACGGTCATCGTCATCGAGGAGGTCGCCCGCGCCTGCGCCTCGTCCTCGCTCATACCGGCGGTGAACAAGCTGGGCTCGCTCCCGGTGATCCTCTCCGGCTCCGAGGAGCTGAAGAAGAAGTACCTGGCCCCGCTCGCCAAGGGCGACGCGATGTTCTCGTACTGCCTGTCCGAGCCGGACGCGGGCTCCGACGCCGCCGGCATGAAGACCAGGGCCGTCCGCGACGGCGACCACTGGGTCCTCAACGGCGTCAAGCGCTGGATCACCAACGCGGGCGTCTCCGAGTACTACACGGTGATGGCCGTCACCGACCCGTCCAAGCGCTCCAAGGGCATCTCCGCCTTCGTCGTCGAGAAGTCCGACCCCGGCGTCTCCTTCGGCGCCCCGGAGAAGAAGCTCGGCATCAAGGGCTCCCCGACCCGCGAGGTCTACCTCGACGACGTCCGCATCCCCGCCGACCGCATGATCGGCGCGGAGGGCACCGGCTTCGCCACGGCGATGAAGACCCTGGACCACACCCGCATCACCATCGCCGCCCAGGCCCTCGGCATCGCCCAGGGCGCCCTCGACTACGCCAAGGGCTACGTCAGGGAGCGCAAGCAGTTCGGCAAGCCGATCGCCGACTTCCAGGGCGTCCAGTTCATGCTCGCCGACATGGCCATGAAGATCTCGGCCGCCCGCGCCCTGACCTACCAGGCCGCCGCCGCCTCCGAACGCGGCGACGCCGACCTCACCTACCAGGGCGCCGCCGCCAAGTGCTTCGCCTCCGACGTGGCGATGGAGGTCACCACGGACGCGGTCCAGCTCCTCGGCGGGTACGGCTACACCCGTGACTACCCGGTGGAGCGGATGATGCGCGACGCCAAGATCACGCAGATATACGAGGGCACGAACCAGGTCCAGCGGATCGTGATGGCGAGGAACCTGCCGTAGGCCCCGCACGCCCCGCGGGATCACAGCCCCGGCCCCCGGCGGCCGGGGCTGCCGGCGTCCGCGGCCTCCTCCGGCTGCCCGCCCCGGCGGGCGAGGCCGGGCACCGGACGGTTCGTGTCCCGGTCATGCTCGGGGAGCCCCACAGCCGTGGAGCGCCGAGGCCGGAGGACGGGCACCCCCCGAACCGCGCTGTCACCCCCTGCCGTCCGGCAGGGAGGGACCACCGGACGCGCCGAGTCGGCCGAGGGGCACTGGGCTCGTCGACGTGAACACCGAGCTCAGCGATCGGCGTCCGTCAGGTGGGAGAGGAAGTCCGCCCAGGCGGCGGGCGGGAGGGCGAGGTGGGGGCCGGCCGGGTTCTTGGAGTCGCGGACCAGGACGGTGCCCGGGGTGGTGGCTATCTCGACGCAGTTCGAGCCGTCGCCGCTGTAGGTGGACTTTCGCCAGTCAAAGGTCTGCATGGCCGGTTCCTTCACAGGTCCTGGATGCGGTGGTGGATGAAGTCGCGCGTCTTGGCGGGGTCCAGCGCGCAGGAGTCCATGCGGTCCAGTACCGCGCGGTACTTGCTCAACTGAGCCTCCGCGTCAAGGAATTCGCAGGCACCGTGATGCGAGTCCAGCTGGACCGTGTCGAGTTGCGGGACGGAGCCCTCGATGTAGTCGAAGGACTGGCCGGTGGTCGGGAAGTGGTCCGCGCCGAAGGGGATCACCCGGATGGTGACGTGGGGCAGTTCGCTCATGTCGAGCAGGTGCTTGAGCTGGCCACGGGCGACGGCCGGGCCGCCGAAGTTCATCCGTAGTGCCGCTTCGTGAATGATCGCCGCGTACGGGGGCGGATCCGCTCGGTGCAGGACGCCCTGCCGTTTCATGCGGTGCGTGAGGCGGTGCTCGATCTCGTATTGGCGCATCGGCGGGACCACTGCGCGGAACAGGGAGCGGGCGTGGTCGGTGGTTTGGAGCAGCGCCGGAATGTGGATCAGGAGTGCCACACGGAAACCGGAGGCATGATGCTCCAGTTCGGCCAAGTCGACCAGGGCGACCGGCACGTGGTCGCGGTACTCCTCCCACCAGCCGCGCGTGCGTCGGCCCGTCATCGCGGCGAGGGCGTCGATCAGCTCCTCGTCACGGCAGTCGTAGACGTGCGCCATGGAGCGGAGCCGGTCGGAGCTGATGGGCGTACGGCCGGTCTCGATCATGCTGACGCGTGCCTGGTTGACGCCGAGGAGTTCGGCCGCGCTCGTAGCGGTGAGTCCGGCCCGCTCGCGAAGTTTGCGCAGCTCCGCGCCCAGCCTTCGCTGCCGGAGCGTAGGGCTGTTGGTGGGCGGCACGGCGTCTCCTTCCTGGCCGCGACGCGGCGCTGTGCTCCCTCACAAGGGTGAAGCATGGATGCTTTTAGGCGAATCGGTTAGATGCATCTAACTGTCTGCTCTACGGTTCTCATGTACCGCCCAACTCGCCGCCCCCATAAGCCGGAAGCGCACCACCCCAGGCACTGCCACCGCTCGGCGCGGCCGGTCGGGCAAGCCGCGTCCCCTTTCTCCCGGAGGTCTCCATGGGCACCGTATCCCTGCCCGACACCTGGGTGTACGCCCTCCGCCTGCCCCACGACCCCAGAGCCGCACGCGTCGCACGCATGACCGTACGGGCCGTCCTCGACGGGCACGGCAGGCGCGAACTGCTGGACACCGTCGAGCTGTTGACGTCCGAACTGGTCACCAACGCCTACCGGCACACCGGCGGGCCGTGCTCGCTGCGGCTCACCGCGCTGGGCGACGGGCGGCTGCGGGTCGGGGTGTGGGACAGCCACCCGCACGTTCCCGCGCCCTTCACCGGCCCGCCCGGGGACCGCGCCGTTCCCGCCCCGCCCGGCGCGGGCGGCGGACGCGGGCTGCACCTCGTGAAGGAGTACGCCGACTCGTGGGGCGCCTGGTCGCTCGGTGACGGCGACGGCCCCCCGGGGCGCGGGGCGGGGAAGCTGCTCTGGTTCGAGACGGGGAGCCCCGGTCCCGGGCGGGACCCGGGCGCCGGTCCGTGAGGCTCCGGCTCCGGGCCGGATCCGGGCACCGGTCGTGGAGCCCGGCTCCGGGCCGGACCCGGGCGTCAGTCCGGGAACCCCTCCGCCGCCCGCTTCTCCCGCAGCTCCATGATCGCGCGGCGGCGGGCGAGGCGGTGGGTGCGGCGGATCTGGGCCTCCTGGTAGCGGCGCTTGTCCTGCTCGGTCTCGGGGATCACCGGCGGCACGCGGCGCGGCTTGCCGTCGGCGTCCACGGCGGTGAAGACGAGGTAGGCGGAACCGACCTGGGTCGGCGGGGCGGACTCGTTCCAGCGCTCGGCCAGGACCCGCACCCCGACCTCCATCGAGGTCCGGCCGGTCCAGTTGACCTGGGCCTTCACATGGACGAGGTCGCCGACGCGGACCGGTTCGAGGAACGCCATCTCGTCCATGGAGGCGGTGACGGCCGGCCCGCCGGAGTGCCGGCCGGCGACGGCGCCCGCCGCGTCGTCGACCAGCTTCATGATCACACCACCGTGCACCGTGCCGAGGAGGTTGGTGTCGTTGTGGGTCATGATGTGGCTCAGGGTGGTGCGGGACGCCGAGGTCGGCTTGCCCGGGATCTCCGGGGTCTGCGCCTCGGCGGCCGAGGCGTGGTCTGCCTGGTCTGTCATGGCCTCCACCTTATGCGGGGCGGCGACGGCGTATTTTGTGCCGGCTTCGCAACAGCGCCGCCCCCGTTTTCCGACGACCCTTGTATGCCGCACAGGGGGGACCTGCACACTGGGAGCCATGAGCGAATGGCCCCAGGGGCGGTCCGACGACGACCGCGGCAGGTACGGACGCGGCAGCGCGAGCGCGCGGCCCGAGGGCGCGCGTGTGATGCGGCAGGTCCGCCGCGGCCAGGCCGGGCCGCCCGGCCGGGGGCCCGCGGCCGGGCCCCAGGGCGCCCGGGTGCCGCAGCAGCCGTCGTACGTCGACGGCCGCGGCCACGACGGGTACGCGGACCCGGGCGGCTACGACAGCGGCTACAACACCGGCCAGGTCTACGGCACCCCCGGCCGCCGGGGCCCCGGCGCGCGCGGCCCGCGTACCGCGCCCGACTGGCGGCGCCGCATCAAGGTGACCTCGATCACCGTCGTGACCGTGCTCGTGGTGACGGCGATCGGCACCTACTTCTGGGCCGACTCCAAGCTCAACCGCGAGGTCGACCTGTCGAAGGTCATCGAACGGCCGGAGGCGGGCGAGGGCACCAACTACCTGATCGTCGGCTCCGACAGCCGCGAGGGCATGTCGGCCGAGGAGAAGAAGAAGCTGCACACCGGGTCCGCCGAGGGCAAGCGCACGGACTCGATGATGATCCTGCACACCGGCGGCAACGGCGCCACGCTGATCTCCCTGCCGCGCGACTCGGACGTGGAGATCCCGAGCTTCGTGGGCTCGGAGTCCGGCAAGCGGTACGAGGCCACCGGCCGGCACGTGAAGCTGAACGCCGCCTACGCCGAGGACGGCCCCGAGCTGCTGGTGCGCACCGTCGAGTACAACACCGGGCTGCGCATCGACCACTACGTCGAGATCGGCTTCGCCGGTTTCGCCAACATCGTGGACGCGGTCGGCGGCGTCGAGATGGACATCCCGCAGGACATCAAGGACACCAAGTCCGGCGCCGACCTCAAGAAGGGCCGGCAGACCCTGAACGGCGAGGAGGCCCTCGCCTTCGTCCGCACCCGCTACGCGCTGGCCGGCTCCGACCTGGACCGCACGAAGAACCAGCAGAAGTTCCTGTCGGCCCTGGCGAGCCAGGTGGCCACCCCCTCCACGGTCCTCAACCCGTTCAGGCTCTACCCGACCATGGGCGCCGGCCTGGACTCCCTGATCGTCGACAAGGACATGGGCCTGTTCGACCTGGCCGACATGTTCTGGGCGATGAAGGGCGTCAGCGGCGGCGACGGCAAGTCCCTGAACATGCCGATCGCGGGCAACGCCCCCAACGGCAACCTCCAGTGGGACACCACCAAGGTCAAGCAGCTCGTGGAGCAGCTGAGGAACGACGAGACGGTCACCGTCTCCGGCGACTGACCCCGCGGCACACCGGGGGCGCCCCGCGACGGGGCGCCCCCGGCCGGTCACCGGGCGGGGCCGGTCACATCGTGGCGCCCGCCATGGCCCGGCACGTCGCGGCGCAGCGGCGGCAGGCCTCGGCGCAGCGCTTCATCTGCGCGTCGTCCGGCATCGCCATACACGCCTCGGCGCACATCTCGCAGGCCCGCGCGCACAGGGCGCACATCTCGGCCGCCATCGGCGAGCGGCGCATCATCATGTCGGCGCACATGCGGGTCATCTCGGAGCAGTCCATCAGCGCGCGCATGATCTGCATCTGGGCCTGACCGCCCATCTGCAGGCACGAGCTCATGGTCTCCTCGCACACGGTGTGGCAGGACATGCACGCCTCGACGCAGTCCTGCATCTCCTTGCTCATCGCGGTCATGCCGGCGGGTTGCTGCATGGTGTCCTCCTCGGGGACGGGCGGGGGCGGGGCCGCGAACCGGCCCCACCCCTCCGTCGTACGCCCCCCGGGCCGGGCCCGCCACGGGAGCGCGGGAGGAGGATCCGCCAAGCGGGCGCCGGGCCGCCGCGGTCACGGCTTCCCGCACACCACCTCGTCGCCCCGCACCACGCCGCCCGGCTGCCGGACCGGCTGCTCGGCGCGGATCTCGCGGACCTTCTCGAAGTCGCTGCCCGCGATCACCCTCAGCGTCGGCCCGAGCCCGGCGACCGGGCGCAGCTCGCTGCCGGGCAGGGCCGCGGCGAGCGACTCGGCCGAGCGGTCCCAGCGGGGGTCGTAGGCGACGACGGTCCGCCGGACGGTGCGGTCCGCGGCGTTCACCGGCGCCCCGGTGGTGCCGAAGCCGAGCGCCGCCAGCGCCGCGTCCACCCGCCGGCCCAGCCCGGCCGTGTGCGTGCCGTTCTCGACCTGGACGCGGATCCGCCGCGGGTCCACCGGCACGGTCGGCGCCGGCGTGGCGCGCGGCCGGTGCGCTGCCAGCGGCTCGTCCTCGCGCAGCGCCCGGAAGAGCCGCTCGGACCGGGCGGGGTCCCACTTCAGGGTCGAGCCGACGCCCTTGACGGCGTACCCCATCTCCTCGATGGGCACCGTGGCGAACTCCGACGACGAGGGGGAGAAGTTCCGCATCGCCCGGCCCAGCGCCAGCAGCTCGCCGGTGCCGAAGCCCTTGTCGGCGCGGACGGAGCCCAGCACAGCCCGCGTCATGTCCCGGAACCTGATCGGGTTCAACAGGATGCCCGAGGAGGTCGCCCGCTCGATGAGGGCGGCCAGGAACTGCTGCTGGCGCTGCATCCGGCCCAGGTCGGAGGCGCCGTCGAGGTGGCGGGAGCGGACGTACTGCAGGGCCTGCCCGCCCGACAGGGTGTGGGTGCCGGCCGGCAGGTCGAGGCCGGTGTGGCTGTCCTTGAGAGGCCGGGCGGTGCACACCCGCACGCCGCCGAGGACGTCGACGGTCTTCATGAAGCTGGTGAAGTCGACCTCCAGGTAGTGGTCGATCTTCACGCGGGTCATCGCCTCGACGGTGCGGACGGTCAGCTGGGGGCCGCCCTCGGCGTAGGCCGCGTTCAGCTTGAGCGGGTGGCCGTCGTGCCGCTCGCCGGTGGTGGCGTCGGTGTGCTCGGGCGTCATGGCGTAGGAGTCGCGCGGCAGGCTCACCACGCTCGCGCGCTCCCGGTCCTCCGAGATGTGCACGATCATGATGGTGTCGGTGCAGTGGCAGGGCGCGCCGCCCAGCCGGTACCGGTGCCGCTCCTCGGGGGTGACCCGGTCGCGGCCGTCGGTGCCGACGAGCAGGATGTTCGTGCCGTGCCCGGCGCGCGGCCGGTTCTTCATGTCCTTGAAGGCGTCGACCCGGGCGATGTCCGCGTCCAGGTCGCTGAGGACCGTGTGCCCGATGCCGGCCGAGGCGAGCACCACCACCGACAGCGTGGTCACCGCCCGCAGGGCCCAGCGCGGCCGCCTCCGCCCGGCGGCGGGCCCCGGTGCCGCCGGCCCCGGGGCCCGCGGGCGGCGCCGGGGCGGCGGGGGCCCGCCCCGCGCGGGTGAGGCCGGGACCCTGGGGGAGGGTGAGCGGGGCGGCGTGGGCAAGGGGAAACCTCCGCGGGGACTGGCCCTGGAACCGGATGTGGGGATCCGTGAGCACCGTAGGCCCATACGATCTGCGGCCCGGTGCAGCGGCCCCCGCGGCGCGCACCCGTGTCCCCCGTTCGCGGTAACGTGGGCTGCGATGAACGCCAACTCCGACGTGCAGCCTCCCGCCGTGTCCGTGATCATGCCGGTCCTCAACGAGGAGCGGCACCTGCGCGGAGCCGTCCAAGCGATCCTCGCGCAGGAGTACGCCGGCGAGATGGAGGTCGTCATCGCCCTCGGTCCGTCCACGGACCGCACGGACGAGATAGCCGCCGAACTCGTCCGCGAGGACCCGCGCGTGCACACCGTGCCCAACCCCAGCGGGCGCACCCCCGCCGCGCTGAACGCCGCGATCAAGGCCTCCCGGCACCCGGTCGTGGTGCGCGTCGACGGCCACGGCATGCTCTCGCCGAACTACATCGCCACGGCCGTACGGCTGCTGGAGGAGACCGGCGCGCAGAACGTCGGCGGCATCATGCACGCCGAGGGCGAGAACGCCTGGGAGCACGCCGTCGCCGCCGCCATGACGTCGAGGATCGGCGTCGGCAACGCCGCCTTCCACACCGGCGGCCAGGCGGGCCCCGCCGAGACGGTCTACCTCGGGGTGTTCCGGCGCGAGGCGCTGGAGCAGCAGGGCGGTTACAACGAGGAGTTCATCCGCGCCCAGGACTGGGAGCTGAACTTCCGCATCCGCGAGGCCGGCGGGCTGATCTGGTTCTCGCCCGAGCTGAAGGTGTCCTACCGGCCCCGGCCGAGCGTGCGGGCGCTGGCCAAGCAGTACAAGGACTACGGCCGCTGGCGGCACGTCGTCGCCCGCTACCACGCCGGCTCCATCAACCTGCGCTACCTCGCCCCGCCGACCGCGGTGTGCGCGATCGCGGCCGGGATCGTGGTGGGCGCGGCGCTCACCCCGTGGGGCTTCGTGATCCCCGGCGGCTACCTGGCGGCAATCGTCGCCGGGTCGGTACCGGCCGGCAAGGGGCTGCCGCTGAAGGCGCGGGCGCAGATCCCCCTCGCGCTGGCGACCATGCACATGTCGTGGGGCTGGGGCTTCCTGACCAGCCCGCGGTCGCTGGCCCGCAAGGTGATCGCGAGCCGGCGCCCGGCGGTCCACGCGAACGCGGACGCGGACGCCGCCTCGCGGTGATGCCCGCCTCGCGGTGAGGGCCCGGCTCGCGGTGAGGGCCCGGAGGCGTCCGGCCGTCGGGAAGAGGTGACGGCCCGGAGGCGTCCGGCCGTCAGGACCAGGTGAACGCCGGGTTCACGTGCATGCAGGCCTTGTCGTCCGCGCCGTTGAGGGCCTGAGCCGTCTCGGGCGTCTTGTCGTCGCTCTCGGGCGCCCGGTACTCCGTGCCCTCCCGCCAGTCCGCGCCCACGACGAGCGTGACGCCCGAGACGTCCGTCGACCGCTCCACCGAACCGAGCGGAATCCCCAGGGCCTTGGCGACCCGCTGGGCGTCGCCCTCCAGTTCGGCGCTCGGGTAGCGCACGACGGTCCGCTCCTCGCCCGCGGTGGCGGCGGGGTCGGCGACCGCCTGCGTGAACCCCTTGTCCACCAGCAGCCCGGCGACCGTGCCCGCGCGCTCGCCCACCGGGGCCAGGACGTCGGTACGGGTGCCGTTGCGGACCTGCACCGCGATCTCCCCGTCGGCGGCGGCCGGGTCGCCCGACCCCTTCTCCGGGGCCTTCTTCGGCACGCCCTTGCCGTCCAGCGGGATGTCCTCCCGCACCAGCCGGAACAGCCGCTCGGCGTCCTCGGTCGGCTCCACGCGGGCGCCCACGTACCGGTTGGGCATCGTGGTCATGGTGATGCGCTCCGGCTTCACCTTGCGCAGCTCGGTGCTCAGGTCGTACAGCTTCTTGACGGTGTCCAGGCCCGGGTCGACGGTGAGCGCCTCGGTGGCCTCCTCGGCGAGGCGGCGCAGCTTGTTCGGGTTGCTCAGGGTGGCGTTCTCGCGGAGCTGACGGATCATCGAACTCATGTACACGTGCTGTGCCTTGGCGCGGGCGAGGTCACTGCCGTCCTCGAAGCCGTACCGGGTGCGCAGCCACTGCAGCGCCTGCTCGCCCTTGACCGGGTGGGTGCCCTTGCGCAGCTTCAGGCCCGAGCCGTGACCCTTGCTGTCGCGGGAGTGGATGTTGGCGTCCACGCAGACCGGTACGCCGCCGACGGCGTCCGCCATCGACACCACGCCCGCGAAGTCGACCATGATGAAGTGGTCGATGTGGATGCCGGTGAGCTCCTGCCAGGTCGCCACCGTGCAGCCGGGGCCGCCGTGGCCGAGGCTCTGGTTCGTCATCGTCCGGCCGGAGCCGGCCGGATAGACCTTCCCGGTGTCCGGGTCGGTGCACTTGGGGATCTTCACCAGAGTGTCGCGCGGCATGCTGACCACCGACATGTTGCTGCGGTCGGCGGACAGGTGCACCAGCATCTGCACGTCCGCCAGCGGCGTGCCGCCGAACGTCTCCCGGGCGCCGCCCAGTTCCTGGTTCTCCTTGGTGTCCCGGGCGTCGGAGCCGATGACCAGGATGTTCAGCGGGACCTGCCCGGCGGCGTTCGGCGTCGGCTCGGCGACCTTGCTGTCGCCCAGGTTCAGGGGGACCTTCTCGATGTTTCCGTTGAGGTGCTGGTAGTAGAGGTATCCGGCGCCGGCCGTGCCGAGTATCAGCACCGCCAGGGTGAGCGCGGTCCAGCGCAGTGCGCGGTGCCTGCGCCGCGGCGGCCGGCGCTCGGTGCCGTGGGCGTGATCCCCGCCGCCGCCCCCGCCGCCGTCCCCGCCGTCACGAGACGGAGCCCCGGCCGGGCGTGCCTGCGGGACCTTCGCGGGTGGGCGGCCGTCACCCCGGGGCCGCTGCCGGACCCGCCGGAGCGGAGGCGACGCGTCCTCCTCCTGCACACTGTTCCGGGTCATTTCCCGTCCTCCCCACCCTCGTGCCCTGGGCACGGTCCCGCCCGTCGTCCCGCGGGACGCGCGACGGGCACCTCAGGTCCGCTTCCTGCCTCAGCCGGCGCACTGCACCTTGTCGGCCGTGGACTTCTCCACGGCGGGCGCCTTCCGCGGCGCGTTGAGCTTGACTCCGGCGCCCTTGAAGTCCTTGCCCAGGGTCAGGGTCATCGTCGGCATGCCCTGGGCGTTGGCGACGCTCTCGCCGGGCTTCATGGCCGCGCCCGACAGGCCGAGGATGTCGGCGAGGCGGCGGGCCTGGTCGGCCTGGTCCGGGGCGTACTCCAGCGTGGTCCTGCCCAGCTGCTCGGGCGCGTTGCCCAGGTTCTCGGACTTGTCCACGCCCTGCTCGGTCTGGAGCCAGGCCAGGGTCTCCTGCGCGCTGCCGGCCGGGGCGCCGCCGTTGAGGATGCGGACCCGGACCTCGGAGGGGTCGGACTTGGTGCCCTCCAGCCGGGCGGCGACGGCGGCGGCCTCCTCCTTCTTCTTCTCCTTCACCGCGGTGAGCGAGACGTCGTTCGCGATCGTGTCGAAGAGCTGGGTGGCCTCCGGCTCCCTCGGGACCACCGTCACCGGCTTCTCCTCGGCCGGATTGTCGTCCACCGGCACCGTGGTGAAGGAGATGTTCTTCGGCGGCACCTTCTTCAGCTCCAGGGCGATGTCCTTGAGCGTGCCGACCTTGCCGATGGCGGAGTCCACGGTGAGCGCCTCGGTGGCGGCCTCGGCGAGCTTCATCAGCTTCGTGGGGCTGGTCAGGGTGTCGCTGGAGGACATCTTCCGCATCAGCGAACCCAGGAACTGCTGCTGCACCTTGATGCGGTCCAGGTCGCCCTGGTTGCCGAAGCTGTGCCGGGTGCGGACGAAGGCCAGGGCCCGCTCGCCCTGGACCGTGGACTTGCCCGCGGGCAGGTCCAGCTTGGACTGCTTGTCGTTGACGGCGCGCGTCAGGCAGACGTCCACGCCGCCGACCGCCGTGGTCAGCGTCTTGACCGCGTTGAAGTCGGCCATCATGAAGTGGTCGACCGGGATGCCGGTGTTCTCCCGCACCGTGCGCATGGTGCAGCCCGGGTCCCGGCCGCTCTCGCCGAGGCTCCGGTTGAAGCGGACGCCCTGCAGGCCGGGGACGACCTTCGTGGTCCCGTCCTCCTGCGTGGTCGGGCAGTCGGGGATGTCGACGATCAGGTCGCGGGGGATGCTCAGCGCGGTGGCGTTGGAGCGGTCCTTGGAGACGTGCAGCAGGATCGTGGTGTCCGCGTGCCCGACGCTGCCGGTGTCGCCGTAGCCCTCGTTGCCCGCGCCGGTGCGCTTGTCGGTGCCGATGACGAGGATGTTGAAGGCCTCGTCCTTGCTGAAGCTGCTCTTGCCCGCGTCGCCGATGTCCGTCGTCGAGACGTTGCCCTCCAGGTGCTTGAGGTAGAGGTAGCCCCCGGTGCCGGCGGCGAGCAGCACCAGCGCCATCGTGCCGCCGGTCCACAGCAGGACCTTGCGGCCCCGGGCCGTCTTCCCGCCCTGCGGCGCCGGGCGGCGCCCGCGCCGCTGCGGCGGCTCGTCGGGCGCGTCGCGGCGCCTGCGCTGGGCCGGGACCTCCCGCCGGGCCCCGGGGGCGGGCGCCTCGCGGTCGGGAGCCGGACGGCGGCGGGCCCCGCCGCCGTCCGCGCCACGCGGTCCGGGCACGGGCGACTGCGGTGCGGAAGGGGACAGTCGCAGTTCGTATTCGCCGGTGCGCGGATTGAGTACCCACTGGTCTGCGGGGTCGATGTTGTCCGCCCGCCCACGGCCTTGCGCGTCCACGGTCGTCCGTATCCTCCGTCGGGGCCACGCGGCACCTTCCGGAAAAGGCGCTCGGTGATGGTCAGCACAGTGCACGACGCCAGGGCGGCCACGCGGCGGGGAGCACTGGATCGCTCACACTATCCGCCCAGTTCAGCGCCGAACGACGTCAGTGACAAATTCGACGTCCCTATAACAGGGCAATTCCTCCCATTCCCTTGACGGGGTGGCCACCCGCGGTGAAGCGGGTGCCCGGCCGCGTACGGAGCGCGCCGCGCCCTGCGCCGTCCCGTCCTCACCGGTCCGTACGCCGGTGCGGGGCACCGCTGACGTCCACGCCTTGTTGGACGCACGAACCCGCCGGAGGGCTGTACGGCGATTTCCGGCACCGGCGGTCCCGTGGGCGCCGGTGCCGCGTCACTTGGCGCACTGCACCTTGTCGGCCGTGGACTTCTTCACGTCGGGTGCCTTCTGGGACGCGTTGAGCTTGACTCCGGCGCCCTTGAAGTCCTTGCCCAGGGTCAGGGTCATCGTCGGCATGCCCTGGGCGTTGGTGACGCTCTCGCCGGGCTTCATGGCCGCGCCCGACAGGCCGAGGATGTCGGCGAGGCGGCGGGCCTGGTCGGCCTGGTCCGGGGCGTACTCCAGCGTGGTCCTGCTCACCTCCGCGGGCGCGTCGCCGGCGTTCTCCGACTTGGTCACGCCCTGTTCGAGCTGCAGCCAGCTGAGGGTCTGCCCGGCGGCGCCGTCCTTCGCGCCGCCGTTGAGGATGCGGACCCGGACCTCGGAGGGGTCGGACTTGGTGCCCTTCAGCCGGGCCGCGGCGGCGTCCGCCTCCTCCTTCTTCTTCTGCTTCTTCTGCTGCTCGACCTCGGTGAAGGAGACGTCGTTCCGGATCGCCTCGAAGACCTGGAGGGCCTCCGCCTCCTTCAGGACCACCGTCGCCTTGACCGTCTCGTTGGGGTTGTCGTCCACCGGGACGGTGGTGAACGTCAGGTTCTTGGGGTTGAGCTTGCCCAGCTCCATCCCCAGGTCCTTCAGCTTGGTGATGCTCTTGAGCTGCGAGTCCACGGTGAGGGCCTTGGTGCCCGCCTCGGCCAGCTTCACCATCTTCGTCGGGCTGGTCAGCGTGTCGTTGGACTTCAGCTTGCGCATCAGCGAGCTGAGGAACTGCTGCTGGATCTCGATGCGGCTCAGGTCGCCGCCGTAGCCGACCGAGTGCCGGGTGCGCACGAAGGCGAGGGCCTGTTCGCCCTGGATGGTGTGCGTGCCCGCCGACAGCTTCAGGTGCGAGTCCGGGTCGTCGATGTCCTTCGCCAGGCAGACCTCGACGCCGCCGACCGCCGTGGTCAGCGTCTTGACCGCGTTGAAGTCGGCGACCATGAAGTTGTCGGGCGTGATCCCGGTCAGCTCGGTGACGGTCCGCATGGTGCAGCTGGGCGTACGGCCTTCCTGGCCGAGGCTCTGGTTGAAGCGGGCGCCCTGCGAGCCGGGGATGACCTTCGTGGTCCCGTCCTCCTGCGTGGTCGGGCAGTCGGGGATGTCGACGATCAGGTCGCGGGGGATGCTCAGCGCGGTGGCGTTGGAGCGGTCCTTGGAGACGTGCAGCAGGATCGTGGTGTCCGCGTGCCCGTTGCTGCCGGTGTCGCCGTAGCCCTCGTTGCCCGCGCCGGTGCGCTTGTCGGTGCCGATGAGCAGGATGTTGATCGGCTGGTCCTTGCGGAAGCCGCCGGTGCTCGCGCCGTCGTCGGGCAGGGTGTCGATGTTGCCGTTGAGGTGCTGGAGGTAGAAGTAGGCGGCTCCCGCGGTGGCGACCAGGACGAACGCCAGCGAGCCGCCGGTCCACAGCAGGATCCGCCTGCTGCGCGTCTTCTTCTTCGCCGGCCGCCGCCCCCGCCGCCCCGGGGCCGGCGTCTCGGGCGCGCCGCGGCGCCGGCGCCGCGGCGGAGCCGTTCGGTCCGGGGCGAGGCCGTCGCCGCCCGGGTCGGTCCTCTCGGTCTTCTCCGGGCCGGGTGCCTCGCCTTCGGGGGCGGGCGCCGCGCGGCCCCGTGCCGCCCTCGCCGGAGCGGCCGCCCCGGGCGCCGCCCTGCGCGGGCCGGGCACGGTCGGCTGCGGTTCCGGCCAGGGGGCCGGCTGGGGTGCCGCCTGGGGTTCCGACTGCGGTGCGGAAGGGGGCAGTCGCAGTTCGTATTCGCCGGTGTTCGGATTGAGCACCCACTGGTCTGCGGGGTCGATGTTTCCCGCCCGCCCACGGCCTTGCGCGTCCACGGTCGTCCGTATCCTCCGTCGGGGCCACGCGGCGCCTTCCCCAAGGCGCTCGGGTCTCGGTCGATCAGTGCGCGACCCCAGGCGGAACCGCATGGTCGGGCACACCGGATCGCTCACACTAATCGCCCAGTTCAGCGCCGTACGACGCCGGTGACAAATCCCACGCCCTTTACACCCGGGCAATCCCGCCCATATTCGGGGGCGGAGTCCGTTTCCTGTGAGAACCCTTGGAACGCGCTTTACGCGCAATCGTCCTCGGCGGCGGTGTTCCCGCGGAACGTCGGCGCCGGGGAGACGGGGCCGGAGGGCTTCCCGGTCCGCGCTTTTCGAAACCTTCCGTGGTCGCGCCCGTACGCGCCGTGGCCGGCCGGTGCCACCGCCACCGGTTCGTCCCTGCGCAGTCGTTCGAACAGTCTTCCCGCCTCGGGTTCCGCGAGCTGGTCGCGGTTGGCGTCACGCGCGTACGACTCCCGCGGAACGGTCAGGAACTGCACGCGTTCGGTGGGGATGTCGCGCAGGCCGCGTGCGAGTTCGTACAAACCGCGCAGACTCGCCAGGCCCGGGTCGGTGGTCAGGGCCGAGGTCGCCGCGTCCAGGACCGGATACAGCTTCACGGGATTCAGCAGGACGTCATTGCTCCGGACCTTCTCGACCAGCGCGCCCAGGAAGCGCTGCTGCCGTTCCATGCGGCCGGTGTCGCTGCCGTTCCCGAGCGTCTTGCGGACACGGACGTAACCGAGTGCCCGCTCCCCGTCCAGCGTCACCCGGCCCGCGGGCAGCTTCAGCCCGGCCGCCCTGTCGTCGATCGGTTCGCTCAGGCACACCTCGACGCCGCCGACCGCGTCGACCATCTCCTTGAAGCCGTGGAAGTCGACGACGACGTGGTGGTCGATCCGGACGCCCGTCAGGTTCTCCACGGTCCGGACCGCGCAGGCCGAACCACCCGCCTCGAAAGCGTGGTTGAGCATCGTGAACACCGGTTCGGTCCGGGACCCGTCCGCCCGGCGGCAGCCGGGCACCTCCACCATCAGGTCGCGCGGCACCGAGACCGCGGTGGCGCTGTGCCGGCCCGCGGCCAGGTGCAGCAGGATCGTGGTGTCGGACCGCGCGGTGCCCGAGTCCCGCCCGTAGCGGGCGTTGTCGTCGCCGGAGCGGGTGTCGGACCCGATCAGCAGGATGTTCCGCGCGCCGCGGACCAGCGCGGTGGGCCGCTCCCTCTCGTAGCGGGCGAGCTCGGCCGCGGCGGCCTCGTCCGGTGTGATGTTGCCGTCCAGCTTCGCGTACAGCGCCCATCCCGCCCCCACGGCGACGGCGACGGCCCCGCACGCCGCGAGCGCCGCTCCCCGTCGCCGGCGCCGCCGCCGGCGGCGCTTCAGCCCCGCCCCGGTCGCGGACGCGCCCGCTCCCGGACCCGGGGTCCCTGCGGCCCCGGTCCCGTCGGGCGCGTCTGCGGCGTCACTCACCTCTGGCTCCACCCCTCGTGCCGTACGGGCGTGTCCTGCGTGCCGCGGGCCCGCCACCGCCGGATGCGCGGGGTCTCGCCGCTGCCGCTCCTACGACGATGGCGCGGATGGGCGGCGGGGGAGGGGCGGGGAGGGCCGAATGGGGGAGGGAAGGAACGGACGGAGGGGGCGGAGGGGGACGGGGGAGGGGAGGGCGGAGGAGGGAGGGCGCTACCGCGCCGTGGCCGTCACCCGTTCCGTCTCGATCCGCTTGTCCAGCGCCTCCGCCCCCAGCCGTCCCAGATGCCGGCACAGCACCACCGAACCGCCGGTGGCCAGCGGCGCGTACAAGCCCGCGTTGAGCCCCTCCCAGGTGTCGTACGGCAGCCCGGACAGGATCCGCGACCCCGGCCCCGTCAGGCCGAGCCCCGGCGCCTCCGCCCGCGCCCGCTCGACCACTTCCGCCCCGCTGAACTCCCGCCCGGCCACGATCAGCGCGGGCGCCTCCGGGTCGACCGGCGCGTACGGGACGAACCGGTCCCCCTGCCCCGGCACCTCCACGGCGTAGTCGGCGAAACCCTCCGGCGGCTGCGGGAAGCGCCCCCCGAGCGGCCGCAACGCCAGCGCGATCCGGGCACCGGAACACGCCCGCGCCGCCTGGAGCGTCTCCGGTCCGCTCACCACCACGTCGGCCGCGGCCGGGTCGCCGGCGACGTCGGCCACGACGCCCACCGACGCGCACGCCAGCAGCCACACCGCCGTCTGCCAGTGCGCGGGCAGCAGCAGCGCGACCCGGTCGCCGGGTTCGGCGGACAGTTCGTCCTGGAGGAGGTTGGCGGTCTTGGCCACCCAATTGGCGAAGGTGGCCACGGACAGTTCGACGCGCTCGCCCGTCGCGTCGTCGTAGAAGGTCACCAGGGGGCGCCCGGGATCCGCGGCGAGCGCGGAACTCAGCAGGTCGGCAGGGGTACGGTCGCTCGCGTTCACCTGTGCAAGCGTACGCGGGCGGGAAGCCGGGCGCCGAGCGGACGGACCCCCGTGCCGTCGCCGCGGTGTTACCGGTTCGGGGGAATATGACCGACAGATCGTCAATTCCCGTATGGACAGACTTGTCACTTCATGTCCAAGATCAGGGGCATGCGCGGATTCCTTGCTTCCTCCATCGGCGTCACCTGTGCGGCAGCCCTCGCCCTCCCCCTCGCCCCGCCCGCGGCCGGGACGGCCGCGAGACCGGTGCCGACCGCGGAAGCCCCCGCGACCCCGACCGGAACCGGCCGGTCCTCGTCCGTCCCCGGCGGCACCCAGTCGCTCCCCCTCGAACCCCTGCCCCGCGACCGCGCTCCCGGCGCCGCCGAACAGGGCCTGGCCCGCCGCGACGTGCGGCCCTTCTCGCTCGTCGGCGTCGTCTGGGACGAACCCGGCACCGAGCTGCACGGCCGCGTCCAGGTCCGCACCCGCGCCGCCGGCACCGGCACCTGGTCCGCCTGGCAGGACCTCGAGACGCACCACGCCGACCACGGGGCCGACCCCGGCACGGCCGAGCGCGGGTCCGGCCGTGTGCGCGGGGCCACCGCGCCGTTGTGGGTGGGCGAGTCGGACGGCGTCGAGGCGCGGGTGCGGGCGGAGGGCGCGAGCGGGACCGGGACCCGGGCGGCGGGCGCCCCGGCCGCCGGGAGCCTGCCCTCCGGACTGCGCCTCGAACTCGTCGACCCCGGCCGGGAGACGGCCACCCCGCCGCGGGACGGCACGGCGGACGGCTCCCGCCCCGGTGCCCCCGGCGCCCAGTCGGCCGGATCCGTCACCGCCGCCGCGGCCAACGCCGGTCTCGCCCCGCTCGGCGCCACCGAGATTCCGGCGCTCAGCCGTGCCCGGACCGAGAGCGAGCTGCTCGCCCTGGGGGCCGGTTCCCCGGCCGGGCAGCAGCAGAGGGCCAAGCCGTACATCGGGCCGCGTCCGCGTATCGTGACGCGCCGCGGCTGGGGGGCCGACGAGAAGCTGCGGGGGAAGAAGTTCGCCTACACGAAGAAGGTCAAGGCGGCGTTCGTGCACCACACGGCGTCCGGCAACAACTACCGCTGCTCGCAGGCCCCGTCCGTCATCCGCAGTATCTACCGCTACCACGTCCGGAGCATGGGCTGGCGGGACATCGGCTACAACTTCCTCGTCGACAAGTGCGGGAAGATCTACGAGGGTCGCGCCGGCGGCGTGGCGAAGCCGGTCCTGGGCGCGCACACCCTGGGGTTCAACCGCAACAGCATGGGCGTCGCCGTTCTCGGCACGTACGGCTCCACCGGCCCCTCCTCCTCCGCCGTCAAGGCCGTCGCACGGCTGACCGCGTGGAAGCTCGGGCTGTACGGGATGAATCCGCGCGGCAAGACATACCTGAAGTCCGCCGGTGGCAATCTCTACCGAAAAGGAAGGAACGTACGACTGCACGTCATCTCCGGCCACCGGGACGGTTTCGTCACGGACTGCCCCGGGCGGAAGCTGTACGGCAAGCTCGGGACGGCCCGGTCGGCCGCGGCGCGGTACCAGGGCCGCTGAGGGGGAGGACCGGCCGGGGAGCGGGGGACGGGGCGAGGGGGGACTCGGGGGGGCTCGACGGGACTTGAACCGCCATCGGGGGCATGGGGCGGGACACCTCACGGCCGTCGACGGCGCCGGGGACGGTCTGCATACACTGGCCGGCCGAAAGACAGTTCGGCCGGTCCCGGCAGGAAGCAGAGACGACAGGTGACAGAAGCGATCCTCCTGGTCGGCGGCAAGGGCACCCGGTTGCGCCCGCTCACGGTGCGCACACCGAAGCCCATGGTCAGGGCGGCGGGAGTGCCGTTCCTCACGCATCAGCTGGCGCGGGCGAGGGCGGCGGGGGTCGAGCACGTCGTGCTCGCGACGTCCTATCTGGCGGAGGTCTTCGAGCCGTACTTCGGCGACGGCTCGTCGCTGGGTCTCCACATCGAGTACGTGACGGAGGAGGAGCCGCTCGGCACGGGCGGCGCGATCCGCAACGTGGCGTCCCGCCTGCGCTCGGGGCCCGACGACCCGGTGCTGGTCTTCAACGGCGACATCCTGACCGGCCTGGACATCCGGGCCCTGGTGCGGACCCACGAGGCGACGGGCGCGGACGTGTCCCTGCACCTGACGAAGGTGACGGACCCCCGCGCGTACGGCCTGGTGCCCACGGACGGGACGGGCCGGGTGCTGGCGTTCCTGGAGAAGCCGCAGACGCCGGAGGAGATCGTCACCGACCAGATCAACGCGGGGGCGTACGTCTTCCGCCGCTCGGTGATCGACACGATCCCGGCGGACCGGCCGGTGTCGGTGGAACGCGAAACGTTTCCCCGGTTGCTGGCGGCCGGGGCGCACCTGCAGGGCATGGTGGACTCCACGTACTGGCTGGACCTGGGGACGCCGGCGGCCTTCGTCCGGGGGTCGGCGGACCTGGTGCTGGGGCGGGCGCCGTCCCCGGCCGTGCCCGGCCGCTGCGGGGACCGCCTCATACTGCCGACGGCGAGGGTCGCGCCCGACGCCAAGCTGGCGGGCGGGACCGTGGTGGGGGAGGGGGCGTTCGTGGCGGAGGGCGCCCGGGTGTTCGGCAGCACGATCCTGCCGGGGGCCGTCATCGAGCCCGGCGCCGTCGTCACCGACTCCCTCATCGGCTCCCGGGCCCGCGTGGGCGAACGGTCCGTCCTCACCGGGACGGTCGTCGGCGACGGGGCGGTCGTCGGGCCCGACAACGAACTCCGCGAAGGCGTCCGCGTGTGGTGCGACGCGCGGATCCCGGCGGGGGCGGTGCGGTTCTCCTCCGACCAGTGAGCGGGGCGCCGTCCGGCACCGGGCGGCCGCGCCTCCCCGGTGCCGGACGGCGCGGGGGCACGGGCGTTTCCTGCCCGAAGGGGCCGGACGGCACCCCGGCAGCGCCGGGCCGTGCGACCGGCGGCGGTCACCCCGGCGCCGGGTGCCGGGCGGACGCCGCCCGCCCGGCACCGCGTCACAACCGCCCGATGTCCCCCACCGGCATCCGCGGAGCCCTCCGCGGCGGCACCCTCCCGCTCAGCAGGATCAGCCGGGCCGCCCGATGCCGCTGCCCGGCGTACGGCTCCAGCAGCCGCAGCATCTCCGCGTCGTCCGCGTACCGGTTCCCGGCCAGCGCCCACCCCACGATCCCCGGCAGGTGCAGGTCCCCGACGGTCACCGCGTCCGGCGCCCCGTGACTGCGCTGCACGGTCTCCGCCGACGTCCACGGCCCGATCCCCGGCACGGCCTGCAACCGCGCCCGCGCCGCCGCCGGCTCCATCCCCGCGGCCTCCTCCAGCCGCGCGGCCACCCGTACGGCGCGCAGGACGGTGGACGCCCGCTTGTCGTCGACGCCCGCCCGGTGCCACTCCCAGGAGGGGACGAGCGCCCACGTCCGCGGCGCCGGCATCACGTACATCCGGTCCGGCACGGGACCCGGCGCCGGGTCCCCGTACCTCCGGACGAGCAGCCGCCACGCCCGGTACGCCTCGTCCGTCGTGACCTTCTGCTCCAGCACCGAGGGGATCAGCGACTCCAGCACCAGTCCGGTCCGCCCCAGCCGCAGCCCCGGCCGCCGGTGCCGGGCCAGTGCCAGCAGCCGGTGCCGCGGTGCGAACGCGGACGGGTCGTCGTCGGCGCCCAGCAGCCGCGGCAGGTGGTGGAGGAGCCACTCGGCGCCGGGGCCCCACGCCTCGCCCCGCACCCGCGCGCCGCACGCGCTCACCCGCAGCGTTCCCGGCCCGGCGGGTGTCCGGCTGGCCCGCCAGACCGATCCGTCCGGCAGGGCCCGGAAGGTGGGGTCGCCCGGACCCCGGCGCAGGGGGCTGAGGACCAGGGCGAGGTCGAGCGGGCCGTCCGGCGTCCAGGTGCGGACCCGCGCCGGTGCCGCGGCCCGGCGCGGCACGGCGGCGGGGGCGCCGCGTACGGGCCTGGGGGCGAAGCGTCCTGCCACGAGTGAAGTCCCTGGGAAGCGAGAGGTGTCCTACGAGGGTAGGCGCTCGCGCCCGCCCTCAGCGCACGGTGACGAAGGCCGCCGCGTCCCGTTCCGGGCGCGGCCGGGGCTCCTCGGCCGGGTGGCCGACGGCGACGGCGCCCATGGGGTCCCAGTCGTCCGGCAGGTCCAGGACCTCCCGTACGACGTCCCGGCAGAACATCGTCGACGACACCCACGCCGACCCCAGCCGTTCCCCGGCCAGGGCGACGAGGAAGTTCTGCACCCCGGCACCGGCGGCGACCACGAACATCTCCCGCTCGGCCCCGTCGCGCCGCGCGTCCCCGTAGGTGTGGGACCCGTCCATGACCAGGCAGGGCACGACCAGGTAGGGCGCGTTGCGCAGGACGTCGCCGCGGCGGATCCGCTTGGCGATGGACTCCTCGCTCCTGCCGTCCCGCCGCAGGTCCGCGATCCAGGCGTCCCGCATCGCGTCGAGCAGGCGGGTCCGGGCCCCGGCGGATTCGAGGAGGACGAAGCGCCACGGCGTGGTGTGGTGCGGGGCCGGCGCCGTCACGGCCGCGGCGACCGCCCGGCGCACCGCCCCAGGGTCGACCGGCTCGTCGGTGAAGGAGCGGACGGTGCGCCGCTGGGTCACCGCCAGCCGTACCGCCTCCGACGTGCCCAGGCGGAACATGTCGTCACGGGCGCCGCGCACCATGGCCCGCGCTCCGGGACCGTCGTCGCGGGCGAGGGTGTGCGGCAGGCCGCGTACGACGGCCACCGGCAGGCCGGCGGCCTTCCCCTTCACCAGGTCGCCGGCGGCGGCGAGTTCGTCCGCCGTGGCGACGACGGTGGCGCTGAGCGGGTTGCCGTGCGCGTCCGTGCCGCCGCGCAGGTCGTCCAGGACGCGGACGCCGGCCGCGCCGATCGCCACGTCCGTCAGGCCCGCGCGCCAGGGGCGGCCGGAGGTGTCGGTGATCACGACGCCGACCGTGACGCCGAGGGCGTCCCGCAGGCCGTCACGGATCGTCCGGGCGGACGCGTCGGGGTCCTCGGGAAGCAGCAGGACGGTGCCGGCGGGGGTGTTGGAGGCGTCCACGCCGGCGGCCGCCATCACCAGGCCCTGGCGGTTCTCGACGATGCGGAGCGTGCCGCGCCGGGCGACCACGCGCACGGTCTCCCGGTCGATGGCCGCCTCGCGGTCGTCGGCCCGGACCAGCCGCCCCTCCGCCTTGGAAACGATCTTGGAGGTGACGAGCAGCACGTCCCCGTCGGCCAGCCCGGGCTCGGCCGCCGCGATCAGCTTGGCCAGGTCGTCGCCCCGGCGCACCTCCGGGATGCCGGGGACGGCCCAGACCCGGTAGCCGTCCGCGAGTGCACCGCTCACGCGGCCCGCACCTCCTCCGCCAGCGCCAGCGCCTCCCGCGCCATCCGCGCGGCGGCGTCCACGTCGGTCATCATCAGCGGTACGGCCCTGCAGCGGATGCCGGCCGCCTCCACCCGCCCGACCGAGGCCGCGTCGACGGTGTCGACGAGCCAGCCGTCGAGCAGGCCCGAGCCGTAGTGCTCGGCGACCGCCGCCGCCGTGGACTCCACGCCGACCGCCGCGAGCACCTTGTCGGCCATGCCGCGCACCGGCGCGTCCCCGACGATGGGGGACAGGCCCACCACCGGCACCCCGGCGTCGGCGATCGCCTCCCGGATGCCCGGTACGGCGAGGATCGTGCCGACGGAGACGACCGGGTTGGACGGCGGGAAGAGGATCACGTCCGCCTCGGCGATCGCCTCCAGCACGCCGGGCGCGGGCTTGGCCTGCTCGGCGCCGACCGGGACGACGGCCTCGGCGGGGACCGAGGCCCGCAGCCGGACCCAGTACTCCTGGAAGTGGACCGCCTTGCGTTCGCCGTCGATCTCCACGGCGACATGGGTCTCGACGCGGTCGTCGGTCATGGGGATGAGGCGCACGCCGGGCTTCCAGCGGTCGCACAGGGCCTCGGTGACCGCGCTGAGCGGATAGCCGGCCCCGATCATCTGCGTCCGCACGATGTGCGTGGCGAAGTCCCGGTCGCCCAGGCCGAACCACTCCGGTCCGGCGCCGTAGGCCGCGAGTTCCTCCTTGAGGTGGAAGGTCTCGTCGGCCCGTCCCCAGCCCTGCTCCTCGTTGATGCCGCCACCGAGCGTGTACATCACCGTGTCGAGGTCCGGGCAGACCTTCAGCCCGAAGAGGTGGATGTCGTCCCCGGTGTTGCCGATGACCGTGATGTCCGCGTCCGGCACGGCCCGCTTCAGACCGCGCAGGAACCGGGCACCGCCGATGCCGCCTGCCAGAACCACAATGCGCATTACGACAGTGTGGCAGCCGCGGGGCCGGCCCGGTGACGGGCGGTCCGGTCCGGCCGGCCGGTACGGGGACGGGTGCCGGAGCGGCGTCAGGCGGCCGGCACGGCGTCGTGCGGCGCGCGGGCCGCGCACCGGGCGGAGTGCGGGGTCATCTGCGTCAGCCCCGGGAAGTAGACGTGCAGGCTGACCGCCGGCTCCAGGCTGTCGTTGACCACCTCGTGCGCGTACCCCGGCGCGAACACGTGCTGGGCTCCCGGCCGCAGCACGCGCGTGCCGCGCCGCGTGTGCTCGGTCAGGGCGCCGTCCAGCACGGTCAGCACGCCGGAGGAGGGGCCGTGGTCGTGCGGTCCGCTGCCCTGGCCGGGCACCCAGGACAGCAGCCACACCTCGTAGCCGGGGCCGGTGCGCAGCCGGTGGTACCAGCGGGTGGTGGCGTCGTACCGGACGAGGGGCTCCCACCGGGCCCGGTCGGCGGTGATGGACCGGGCCAGCCCGGCGAACTCGGCGACGGTGGCCGGGTGCTCGCGCGGGGGCTGGAGCAGGTGCGGGACTTCGAGGATGTCGCCGGCGATCTGGAGGTCGCTGTCGCTGTTCATGATGGGGTGGTTCCTCGGCGGGAGGGGGCGGAGGGGAAGACGGGCGGCCCGGGTGACGGGCGGGTGGGGCGGCGGGGCCCCGCGCGGGAGGAGGGCCGGCGGCGCCGGGGTCGCGGATCGTCCGCCCGGGTCACGGGGGGACGGGTGTGCCCGGGTGGGGGCGGGGCGACGGGCGGGCCGGGACGCGTGGACTCGGCCGGCAGCCGGAGCGGGCTCGGCTCAACAGCTGGGACGACAACAGCTACAGCGAGCGCGGGCAGCACCATGGGACCCGGCGGTGCGGGTCGTGGTGAGCGCCAAGTTCGCGAGCATGCCCTCAAGGAGAGCGGCTCACACTCCCACTGTCAACTTCCGACCCCCTAGGGGGGATGTGGTTCACCTCATCCGGTCCATCTCGCCGGTGAAAGGTTTGTGCAGGCGACTTCGGGGACACATGGCGTCCAAGCCGGGCGCACGAGCCCCGTTGCGATCCCGTGATCCAGATGTGATCCGGTTCGCTTCGGTGCGCGTGCCGGAACGGGATCGAACCGCAGGGCGTCCTTCCCCGTACGGGTGCGTACGGGGTCGCAGCCCTCCGCGGGGCCTCGCCCATGTGTCAAGGTTTGTGCCGATTTGAACACTTTCCGTACGGGCTTGGTTCCGCAGGGTGAATAAGGGGCCCAATAGCAGATCTCGGCTTGACTCGCCCGGAGCAGCACACCTGTAATTTCACTCGTGTCGTTCAGCCGCAATCGGTAACGGCTACATCACGGGGACGCGAAAGACGGACGAGGGGCGCACATGACCGAGCTGGTGCAGCAACTGCTGGTCGACGACGCGGAAGAGGAACTCGGCTGGCAGGAGCGCGCGCTGTGCGCCCAGACCGACCCCGAGTCCTTCTTCCCGGAGAAGGGCGGTTCCACCCGCGAGGCCAAGAAGGTCTGCCTCGCCTGCGAGGTCCGCTCCGAGTGCCTCGAGTACGCCCTCGCCAACGACGAGCGCTTCGGCATCTGGGGCGGCCTGTCCGAGCGGGAGCGCCGCCGGCTGAAGAAGGCCGCCGTCTGAGGGCCTGCCCTACGGCGAGCAGCCGCGTGCGCCCGCGCACGCGCACACACGGTCACATGGCCATACGGCATGCGCGCATACGGTCATACGGTGCGAACGGCCCGTCGCCCAGGGGTTGTCCACAGGCGGCGGGCCGTCGTGATGCCCAGCCGATAGTGTGGTCGCTAGTCCGAGACGCCCCGCCACCCCCAGGGGGCACAGGCGTCCACCGCAGTCCATCGAACCGGGGCCCGTACCTCGATGTCCGTGCACAGCCACACGGCAGCCCGTCAAGACACCGCTGCCACACCTGAGTTCCCGCGTCATGTGGTGACCGCGGTCCTCGTCTCCCACGACGGCGCCCGCTGGCTGCCCGACGCGCTCGCCGCGCTGCTCGGCCAGGAGCGCCCCGTCCAGTACGCCGTCGCGGCCGACACCGGCAGCGCGGACACCTCCGCGCAGCTGGTCGCCGACGCCCTCGGCGACGACCGCGTCCTCCACCTCGCCCGGCGCACCGGCTTCGGCCAGGCCGTCGAGGAGGCGAGCCGCACCGTCCCGGTCCTCACCCCGGACGACCTGCCCTACCTGAAGCGGCCCAGCGGCTGGGACCCCGTCACGCGCACCTGGCGCGACGACTCCTACGACCTGCCGGAGCTGCCGCACGGCGAGCCGGTGCACTGGCTGTGGCTGCTGCACGACGACTGCGCCCCCGAACCCGACGCGCTCGCCCAGTTGCTGCGCGTCGTGGAGAACGAGCACGAGCTCGGCCGCGACGACGTCGCCGTCGTCGGCCCCAAGCTCCGCGGCTGGTACGACCGCCGGCAACTGCTGGAGGTCGGCGTCTCCATCGCCCACTCCGGCCGCCGCTGGACCGGCCTGGACCGCCGCGAACAGGACCAGGGCCAGCACGACCACGTCCGGTCCGTGCTGTCGGTGTCCACCGCCGGCATGCTGATCCGGCGTGACGTCTTCGAACGGCTCGGCGGGTTCGACCGGCAACTGCCCCTCATGCGCGACGACGTCGACCTGTGCTGGCGCGTCCACGCCGCCGGCCACCGGGTGCTCGTCGCCCCCGAGGCCGTCGTACGGCACGCCGAGGCGGCCTCCCGCGAGCGCCGCGCCGTCGACTGCGCCGGCCGCACCACCGCCTCCCCGCACAAGGTCGACAAGGCCGGCGCCGTCTACACCCTGCTCGTCAACACCCGCGCGGCCCTTCTCCCCTGGGTGCTGCTGCGCATCGTCCTCGGCACGCTGCTGCGCACCCTCGCCTACCTCGTGGGCAAGGTCCCCGGGCAGGCCGTCGACGAGATCCGCGGCCTGCTGGGCGTCCTGCTGCGGCCGGAGCGCGTCCTGGCCGGGCGGCGCGTCAGGGGCCGCCCGCAGATCGACAAGGAGGAGCTGCGGGCGCTGTTCCCGCCGCCCGGCGCCACCGTCCGCGCCACCGTCGAACAGATCGCGGGCAACCTCGCCGGCCGCTCCGACCCCGAGTCGGCCGCGGGCGCCGGACGGCACGGCGGCGCCCTGGAGACCGGACCCGGCGGCGACGAGGCCGACTTCCTCCAGGTCGAGCAGTTCGCCCGCCTCAAGCGCGTCGCCCGCAACCCCGGCCCGGTGCTCTTCCTGGCGCTGCTGCTCGTCTCCCTCGTCGCCTGCCGGGGCCTCCTCGGCGGCGGCGCCCTCGCGGGCGGCGCCCTGCTGCCCGCCCCGGACGGCGCCGGCGAGCTGTGGTCCCGGTACGCCGACTCGTGGCACGCCGTGAGCCTCGGCGGCACCTCCTCCGCACCGCCCTACCTCGCGATCGTCGCCACGCTCGCGTCCGTGCTGCTGGGCTCCACCGGGCTCGCCGTCACCGTCCTGCTCGTCGGCTCCGTCCCGCTGGCCGGCCTCACCGCGTACTTCGCCTCCCGCCCGCTCGTCACCTCCCGGCTGCTGCGGGCGTGGGCGGCCACCGCCTACGCCTTCCTGCCCGCCGTCACCGGCGCGCTGGCCGGCGGCCGCATCGGCACCGCCGTCCTGGCCGTGCTGCTGCCGCTCCTGGCGCGCGCGGGCATCGCCGCCGGCGGACTCGCCCACCCCTCCGGCGCGCGGGGAAGCTGGCGGGCCACCTGGGCGTACGCGCTGCTGCTGACCCTCACCACCGCCTTCACGCCGGTCGTCTGGCCCATCGCCCTCGTCCTGGGCGCCGGGCTGCTCGTCCTGCGGCGGGGCGACATCACGGCGTACGGGCCGCGCTTCCTCGCCCAGCTCGGCACGCCCCTGCTGGTCCTGGCCCCCTGGTCGCTGTCGCTGCTGCCGTTCGGCTTCTTCCAGGAGGCCGGCCTGGCGTACGGCCCCTCGGCCGCCTCCGCCCTCGACCTGCTCGGCGCCAGTCCGGGCGGGCCCGGCACCGTCCACGGGCTGATGCTCGCCGGCATCGTGCTGGCCGCGCTGGCCGCCCTGCTGCGCTCCGAGCGCCGCACGGGCATCCTGACGGCCTGGGCCGTCGCCCTGGTGGGCTTCGTCTTCTCGGTGCTGTCCAACGGCTCCGCCTGGGCCGGTCCGGCCACCCTCGTCCACGGCATCGCCCTCCTCGGCGCCGCCGCCCTGGGGGCCGACGGGGCACGCGCGCGCGTGGCCGAGCAGAGCTTCGGCTGGCGCCAGCCCGTCGCCGCGCTGATCGCCCTCGCCGCCGCCGCGGGGCCCCTCCTGATCGCCGCCGGCTGGATGATGCGCGGCGCCGACGGGCCGCTGGAACGACGGGACCCCGTGCAGGTGCCCGCGTTCGTCGCCGAGGAGAGCGGCACCCGCGACCAGGCCCGCACGCTCGTCATCGACAGCGACTCCGCGGCCCACGTGCGCTACATGCTGGTCCGCGGCGCCGGCGCCCGCCTCGGCGACGCCGAGTTCGCCGCCGCCGTCGGGGGCGGCGGCAGGCTCGACAAGGCCGTGGCCAACCTCGTCGCCGGCTCCGGCGCCGACCAGGCCGACCAGCTCGGCGGCTTCGCCGTGCGGTACGTCCTCGTCCACAAGGGCGCGCCCCGCGAGGTCGCGCGCGTCCTCGACGCCACCCCCGGCCTGAGCCGGCTCAGCGAGCAGAACGGCAGCGCGCTGTGGCGGGTGGACCAGGAGGTGGCGCGGGCCACCATCGTGTCCGGTACGGGTTCCGGCGCGCCGCAGCCCGTCGCGGCGGGACCCGTCGAGATCCACACCGCGATCCCCTCCGGGGCCGGCGGCCGGGTGCTGCGCCTGGCCGACGCCGCCGACGAGGGCTGGACGGCGACCCTGAACGGCAAGCCGCTCGCCCGCACCACGGTCGACGGCTGGGCCCAGGGCTTCGAACTCCCCTCCACCGGCGGCAGGCTGGACGTCACCTACGACGACCCGTTCGCCCACACCGCCTGGCTGTGGGCGCAGGGCCTGCTCGCCGTCGTCCTCGTCGTGCTCGCGCTGCCCGGCCGGCGGCGCGACATCGACGACGACCTGCCCGAGGAGCCGGTCGTCCCGGCACCGTCGGCCACCGGCGAGGGCCGCCGGGCGCGGCGGCTGCGGGCGCAGGCCGAGGCGGCCGGGGCCGGGGGCGCGGCGGGAGCCGCCGAGCAGGCGCCGCCGCCGGCGGTGGTGCCGCAGCAGTCCGCCCACGGCGAGTGGGACGCGGGGGCCGGGTACGGCGCGTACGGCGCGGAGCCCTATCAGGGGGACGGCGGGCAGCCGCAGTACCAGGGAGGGACGCCCTACGGGCAGGACGGGTACGGGCAGCCGTACCAGGCCGGCCAGCAGCGAGCGGACGCCTACCCGGCGGATCCGTACCAGGCGCATCCGTACCCGGCGGAGACGTACCAGGCCGGTGCGTATCCGGCGGAGGCGTACCAGGCAGGCACGTACCCGGCGGAGGCGTACCAGGGCGGCCAGTACGACCCGTACGCGTACGACGGCTCGTCCCCGGCGGGGACGTACGACCAGGAGTATCCGCAGGGCCACGACCCGGCGCAGTCCCGGCGTCCCCACGGCACGGGCAGTGAGCGTCCCGACGGGAGTCAGCAGTGAACCGCACCACCCTGTCCCTCATCGCCGGTACGGCGGCGCTCGCCGCCGTCACCGGGTTCGCCGTGCTCGACGCGCCGGACGCCTCCGGCGGCACCACCACCGGGGCGGCCGCCCGGCTGCCCGTGGAACGCACGAGCCTGGTGTGCCCGGCGCCGAGCACGTCCGACATCGCCGAGACGACCTACACGTCGTTCACCCCCGTCACCGAGGGCGCGGCTGGCAGCGGCGGCAAGGCCGAGCTGCGGGCCGCGCCGGAGGAGCCGGGCGACGCGGGAGCGAGGACCGACAAGGACGCCGACGTGCCGGCGGTGGAGCCGAAGGCGCCCGGCACGCCGGTGACCGGGGAGACCTCCGGGGCCGGCGTGCCCGCGCTCGTGGGAACCGCGGAGGGGAGGTTCGCGCCGGGCTGGACCGTGCAGCAGACCACCGCGGTCGCCGCGGGCACCGGGCGGGGGCTGCAGGGGATCACCTGCGCGGAGGCGGACACCGACTTCTGGTTCCCGGGTGCCAGCACGGCGTCCGACCGGACCGACTACGTGCACCTGACCAACCCCGACGACTCGGCCGCCGTCGTGGACATCGAGCTGTACGGCAAGGACGGGGCCCTGAAGTCGACGGTGGGGGAGGGCATCACGGTGCAGCCGCACACCAGTGAGCCGGTCCTCCTCTCCACGCTCGGCGACACGCCGCAGAACGACCTCACCGTGCGCGTCAACGTCCGCAGCGGGCGGGTCGGGGCCGCCGTGCAGGCCCTGGACGACACGCTCGGCGGTGACTGGCTCGCCGCGTCCGCGGACCCCGCGGGCACGCTGGTGCTGCCGGGCATCCCGAAGGACGCCACCGCCGTGCGGCTGGTGCTGTTCACCCCCGGCGACATCGACGCCGACCTCAGGCTGCGGCTGGCCTCGCGCTCCGGGGCGATCACTCCGGCCGGGCACGAGACCGTGCACGTGAAGGCGGGCACGACGACGACGATCGAGCTCGGGGACGTCACGCGGGGCGAGGCCGGGTCGCTGGTGCTGACACCGGCGGGACAGTCGGTGCCGGTGGTGGCGGCGGTACGAGTGGTGCGGGGCAAGGACGCCAAGCAGGAGACGGCGTTCATCCCCGCCGCCAGGCCGGTGGGGGAGCGGGCGACGGCGGTGGACAACCGGGCCGGTGGCACGACCCTGTCCCTGACGGCCCCCGAGGGCGGTGCGAAGGTCAAGGTCACGGCGTCGGCGGGCAGCGAGGGCGGCACGGCCGTGTCGAAGACGTTCACGCTCAAGGGGGGCACGACCCAGGACGTCGAGGCGCCGGTCCCCGGTGGTTTGCGGGGCACGTACGCCCTCACGGTGGAGCCCCTGTCGGGCGGCCCCGTGTACGCGGCCCGGACCCTGACGGTGACGGAGGACGGCACTCCCGGCTTCACGATCCAGACGCTGCCGGACGACCGGGGGATGGTGGCGGTGCCGGTGGCGGACGAGGACCTGACGGTCCTGCAGGAGTGAGCGCGGGGGCGCCGCCCGAAGAGCTCGGGCAGGCGCCCCGGCGGCGCCGGCTCAGTCCTCGTCGTATCGCGGGTCCACCGTCTCCGGCGTCAGCCCCAGCAACTCGGCGACCTGCTCGACGACGATCTCGTGCACCAGCGCGGCCCGCTCCTCGCGGCCCTTGGCGCGGATCTCGACCGGCCGCCGGTAGACGACCACCCGCGCCCGCTGCCCGTCCCGCGCGGGGATCGTGCCGCCCAGCGGTACCACCTCGTCGGTCCACCCCTGCCCGAGCCCGCCCGGATGGGGCACGTCCAGGACGAGGAAGTCGATGTCGGCGAGTTGCGGCCACCGCCGTTCCAGGCGGTCCACGGAGTCCTGCACGAGGTCCGCGAACGCCTCGGCGCGGCTCGCGGCGAGAGGGACCTGCGGCGGAGCGATCGGGCCGCGCATGCCCCGGCCGTGGCGATCACGGCGGCGGGGGCCCGGGCCGGCGGCACGGGGGGTCACAGGGTTGTCCATCACTGGTGAAGAGTAGTCCTCGGCGGGGCCGCGCGCCCGGTCCCGCGGGGCACCGCGACACGGCCGTACCGGATGCCGGCGAATGCCGGCGGGTGCCGCCGGACGGCCGTTCCGGCCAAGGCCGGGTTCGATTTCATATCTTTCGGAGCGCGATCACCTCGCGGCGAATCACGGTATTTGTACCGGGTCGTGCCCGGCCCGTGGTGGCCCCGGCAGCGTGGAAAGCGGTGTTCGCGCAGGTCAGCGGGGCGTGTCGAAAAAGGGGTGTGTGGCGTTTCACACCCCGACACGGTGGTGTGACCCGGCGCGGAGTCGTCGCGGCCCGCTCAAGAGTGCGGTACCGTCCAACATCGTGAGCCCTGTACGTCGCTGTTCGCGCACCGCCTGCGGCCGTCCTGCCGTCGCGACGCTGACGTACGTCTACGCCGACTCGACGGCGGTCCTCGGCCCGCTCGCCACCTACGCCGAACCCCACTGCTACGACCTGTGCGCCGAGCACTCCGAGCGCCTGACCGCGCCCCGCGGCTGGGAGGTCGTCCGGCTGCTCGACGGTTCCGCTCCGGCGCGGCCCAGCGGGGACGACCTGGAAGCGCTTGCCAACGCGGTGCGCGAGGCGGCCCGCCCGCAGGAGCGCGCCGCCGGAGCCGGTGGCGGGGCACGCGCGGCCGATCCGATGGAGGTCGCGCGCCGCGGGCATCTGCGGGTTCTGCGGTCGCCCGACAACTGAGCCCCCGCGCGCCGGGTGACGCACGGCCATTGACGTCGGCTTGGCGCGGACACGACCATTCCCGGGACGGTGGGAAATCACTTCCGCATGGCGGAAACCGGGGAGGCGCCCGTGTACGTCCAGGAACTGGAACCCGTCGCCGGCTCGCCGGGCCTGTCCGCCCTCGTGGCGGCCCTGCCCCTCGTGATCGTCCTCGTCCTGCTCGGCGGCGTGCGGATGAAAGCGCACCTGGCGGGCCTGGCCGGGCTCGTGGCGGCCGTTCTCGTCGCCTGGCCGGTCTACGGCATGCCGCTGGAGCAGACGCTCTCCAGCGCCGCCCAGGGAGCCGCCTTCGGGCTCTTCCCCATCCTGTGGATCGTCGTCAACGCCCTGTGGGTGTACCGGATGACCGTCCGCACCCGGCACTTCGACGTCCTGCGCCGCTCCTTCGGCCGCCTCTCCGACGACCCGCGCATCCAGGCCCTGGTGATCGCCTTCTGCTTCGGCGCCCTGCTGGAGGCCCTCGCCGGGTTCGGCGCGCCCGTGGCGATCTGTTCGGTGATGCTCGTCGCGCTGGGCTTCGACCCGGTACGCGCGGCGGTCGTGTCGCTGGTCGCCAACACCGCGCCGGTCGCCTTCGGCGCCATGGGCACCCCGGTGGTGACGCTGGCCCAGGTGACCGGGCTGCCGCTGGACCACGTCGCCTCCGTGGTGGGGCGCCAGACGCCCCTGCTGGCCCTCGTGGTGCCGCTGGTGCTGGTCGCACTGGTGGACGGGCGGCGCGGACTGCGCGAGACCTGGGTGCCCGCGGTGGCGTGCGGGGCCGCCTTCGCCCTCGCCCAGTTCGCCGCCTCCAACCACGTCTCCGCCCAACTCGCCGACATCGGCGCCGCCCTCGCCGGCGCGGGCGCCCTGGCCGCCGCGGCGCACGCGCGCGTGCCCGCCGCCGGCGCCGTACGCGCCCGCGTGCCGACCGGCGCGCGGAGCGGGGAACCGGACGCGGACGACCCGCGCGGGGAGGTGCTGCGGGCCTACGCGCCGTACGCGCTGATCGTCGCGGTCTTCTCCGTCGCGCAGATCCCGGCGGTCGAGGACCGGCTGGCCCGGGCCACGCAGACGTACGACTGGCCCTTCCTGGACGTGGCCGGCCCGGACGGGCAGCCGGTCGGCGCCAACGCCTTCGGCTGGCCGATCGCGTCCACCGGCGGCACGCTCGTGCTGATCGCCGGGGTGTGCGCGGCGGCCGTGCTCGGGGTGCACGCGCGCGTGGCGGTCAGGGAGTGGCTCGCCACCGTGCGCGAACTGCGGTCCGCGATCCTGACGGTCACCTCCGTGCTGGCCCTCGCCTACGTCATGAACCTCTCCGGGCAGGCCGCCACCATCGGCCACTTCGTCGCCGCGGCCGGCGCCGGACTGGCCTTCCTGTCGCCGGTGCTGGGCTGGTTCGGCGTCGCCGTCACCGGCTCGGACACCTCCGCCAACGCGCTCTTCGGCGCCCTGCAGGTGACCGCCGCGCGGGAGTCGGGGCTGTCGCCCGGGCTGCTGGCCGCCGCCAACAGCTCGGGCGGCGTGCTCGGCAAGATGATCTCGCCGCAGAACCTCACCATCGCCTGCGCGGCCGTCGGCCTCGCGGGCCGCGAGGGGGACCTGCTGCGCAAGGTGCTGCCCTGGAGCCTGGGCCTGCTGCTGGTGATGTGCCTGATCGTGGTCGGGCAGTCCTCGCCGGTGCTGGACTGGACGCTGCCCTGACCCGGGGCGGCGGCCGGGTGTCCGGGCGGTCCCCCGCCGGCGGGTGCGGGTAGTTTGAGGACGCCGATAGGACTTTCAGAAGGGTTGGCCGTGGCTGCTGATCTGTCGCAGATCGTGAAGGCGTACGACGTACGCGGGGTGGTCCCGGACCAGTGGGACGAGGCGCTGGCCGAACTGTTCGGCGCCGCCTTCGTCGAGGTGACCGGCGCGAGCGCCGTCGTCACCGGGCACGACATGCGGCCCTCCTCGCCCGGTCTGGCGCGCGCCTTCGCGCGCGGGGCGGCGGCACGCGGCGCCGACGTCACCGGGATCGGCCTGTGCTCCACCGACCAGCTGTACTACGCCTCGGGCGCACTCGACCTGCCGGGCGCCATGTTCACGGCCTCCCACAACCCGGCGCGGTACAACGGCATCAAGATGTGCCGCGCGGGGGCCGCCCCCGTCGGGCAGGACTCGGGGCTCGCCGACATCCGCGCCCTCGTCGAGCGGTGGAGCGAGTCCGGCGCCCCCGCGCCCGCGGCCGCGCCGGGCACGGTCACGCAGCGGGACACCCTCGCCGACTACGCCGCCCACCTGCGCTCCCTCGTCGACCTGACCTCCATCCGCCCCCTGAAGGTCGTCGTCGACGCGGGCAACGGCATGGGCGGGCACACGGTCCCCACGGTCCTCGCCGGACTGCCCGTCGACCTCGTCCCGATGTACTTCGAACTGGACGGCACCTTCCCGAACCACGAGGCCAACCCCCTCGACCCGGCCAACCTCGTCGACCTGCGGAAGAGGGTCCGCGAGGAGGACGCCGACCTCGGCCTCGCCTTCGACGGCGACGCCGACCGCTGCTTCGTCGTCGACGAGAACGGCGACCCGGTCTCCCCGTCGGCGATCACGGCCCTGGTCGCCCGCCGCGAGCTCGCCCGCAACGGCGGCAAGGGCACGGTCATCCACAACCTCATCACCTCCCGGTCCGTGCCGGAGGTCGTGCGGGAGCACGGCGGCACCCCGGTGCGCACGCGCGTGGGCCACTCCTTCATCAAGGCCGAGATGGCCCGCACCGGCGCGATCTTCGGCGGCGAGCACTCCGCGCACTACTACTTCCGCGAGTTCTGGAACGCCGACACGGGCATGCTGGCCGCCCTGCACGTCCTGGCGGCCCTCGGCGGCCAGCGGGAGCCCCTGTCGGCCCTGGTCGCCGAGTACGACCGCTACGCCGGCTCCGGCGAGATCAACTCCACCGTCGACGACCAGGCGGGCCGCCTCGCCGCGATCAGGGCCGCGTACGAGGGCCGCCCCGGCGTCCGCCTCGACGAGCTGGACGGCCTGACCGTCACCGCCGCCGACTGGTGGTTCAACGTCCGCCCCTCCAACACCGAACCGCTGCTGCGCCTGAACGCCGAGGCGCGCGACGAGGCGACGATGGCCGCGGTGCGGGACGAGGCCCTGGCCATCATCCGGGCCTGACGCCGCCCCGCCGCGCGGTCGCCGTCCGACGCCGGGAAGCCGCAAGGCGACGGAAGGGAACCGCGACGTTTCCGACCCGGCGCCCCGCCCCCACCGGCGGTACGCTGACCAGCACATCCGCACACACCCGCCCGAAGGGAACCCCCATGCCGCTCGAAGCCGGCCTCCTGGAGATCCTCGCCTGCCCGGCCTGCCACGCGCCCCTCAAGGAGCAGGACGCCGAGCTGATCTGCACCGGCCAGGACTGCGGACTGGCCTACCCCGTGCGGGACGGCATCCCGGTCCTGCTCGTCGACGAGGCGCGCCGCCCGGCGTAGCGGCGTATCCGCGCGCGGGACGGGCAGGAACCAAGGGACCCCGCCACACGGGTCACACGGGCCGGCGGGTGCCGGCGGTTCCGCCCGGTCGCCCACGGCCCCGCGGTCCCGCGCTTGCGTGCTCCGGTGCGACACGGTCGCGCGAGAACCCGCCGCCCGCGTCACAGAACCCGGCGATCGGAGAACTGCCGCCATGCTCGACGAAGCGCTGCTCGACAACCCGGAAGGGCTCGCCGGAGCCGATCGCCGCGGCCTGCTCCGCGGTGCCGCCGAGGCCGGTGCCCGGGTGCGCACCGCCGCCCGGCACGCCGCCGAGGCCGGCGTCCCCGGCCTCATGCCGGACGGCCGCCCCCGCGCCGTCCTCATCGCCGGTCCGGGAGCCGCCGCCACCCACACCGCCGACCTCCTCGGCACCCTCGCCGGCGCCGGCGGCCCGGTCACCCGGCTGACGCCCACCGGCGTCGCCCCCGCGCCCGGCGCCCTGCGCTGGGAGCTGCCCGGCTGGGCCGGCTCCGTCGACCTGCTGCTCATCGCCACCCCCGACGGCACCGAGCCGGGCCTGTCCCTGCTCGCCGAACAGGCTTACCGGCGCGGCTGCGCGGTCGTCGGCGTGGCACCCGCCCCCTCCCCGCTCGCCGACGCGGTGAGCGCCTCCCACGGCCTGTTCGTCCCGATGGCGACCGCCCCCTACGACGTCGAGGAGCCCCTGGCCGCGTCCGCCCCCGGTGTCCTGTGGGCCCTGCTCACCCCGCTCCTGGCGCTGCTGGACCGCACCGGCCTGCTCACCGCCCCGCCCGAGGCCCTGGAGAAGGTCGCCGACCGCCTCGACCAGGTCGCCGAACGCTGCGGCCCCGCCATCGCCACCTACGGCAACCCGGCCAAGACACTGGCCGCCGAACTCGCCGACGCCCTCCCCGTCGTGTGGACCGAGGGCACCTCGGCCGGTCCCGCCGGCCGGCGCTTCGCCGCCGCGCTGGCCGAGCTGTCCGGCGTGCCCGCGGTCGTCGCCGAGCTGCCCGAGGCACTCGCCGCGCACAGCGCCCTGCTCGCCGGTCCGCTCGCCGCCGGAGCCGACCCCGGCGACTTCTTCCGCGACCGCGTCGAGGAACCGCCCGCCCTGCACGCGCGCGTGGTGCTGCTGCGCGACCGCCCCATCGGCAGCCTCACCGCGGCCCCGGCCGCCCGCGACGTGGCCCTCGACCACGACACACCGATCAGCGAGCTCGAACCGGAGGCGGGCGGCGAACTGGAGACCCTCGCGGAACTGATCGCCATGACGGATTTCGCCGCCGTTTACCTGGCGCTCGCCTCGAAGCCCTCATCCTGACTCCGTGCGGCCGTGCGCCCGCCCGACCGGCCACCCGGCGCCGCCGCCCGACGAGGTGCGGGAGCCGGACCGGCGCGGGAGCCGCCCGGCCGCCGCCCTGTGACCCGCGCCCGCCGCACCGCGCACGTACGGAGACGAAGACACCGCATGGACCGCCTCGACAACACCATCCGCCCCTACGCCTGGGGTTCCCCCACCGCCATCCCCGAACTGCTCGGCGTCGAGCCGAGCGGCGAACCGCAGGCCGAGATGTGGATGGGCGCCCACCCCGGAGCGCCCTCGCGCACCGCACGCGGCACCCTGCCGGAGGTCATCGGGGCCGCTCCCGAACGCGAGCTGGGCGCCCGGACCGTCGAGAGGTTCGGCCCGCGCCTGCCCTTCCTCCTCAAGCTCCTCGCCGCCGGCGCCCCCCTCTCCCTCCAGGTCCACCCCGACCTGGAGCAGGCCAGGGAGGGCTACGAGGACGAGGAGCGCCGCGGCGTCCCCCTCGACGCCCCGCACCGCAACTACAGGGACGCCAACCACAAGCCGGAACTGATCTGCGCCCTCACCGACTTCGACGGCCTGTGCGGTTTCCGCCCCCCGGCCGAGACCGCCGGCCTCTTCGACGGCCTCGGCGTCGCCTCCCTCAAGCCGTACGCCGACCTGCTGCGAGCCCACCCCGAGGACGCGGCCCTGCGCGAGGTCCTCACGGCGATCCTCACCGCCGACCCCGAGGAGATGTCCCGCACGGTCGCGGAGGCCGCGGCCGCCTGCGAGCGCCTCGGCGGCGCCTACGCCCCCTACGCCGGCATCGCCCGCCACTACCCGGGCGACCCCGGCGTGCTCGCCGCCCTGCTCCTCAACCACGTCCGGCTCCAGCCCGGCGAGGCCCTCTACCTCGGCGCCGGCGTCCCGCACGCCTACCTCGGCGGCCTCGGCGTCGAGATCATGGCCAACTCCGACAACGTCCTGCGCTGCGGCCTGACCCCCAAACACGTCGACGTCCCCGAACTCCTGCGCGTGGTCCGCTTCGAGGCCGGTGACCCCGGCGTGCTGCGGCCGGAGGCGTCCGGCGACGGAGAGGAGGTCTACGAGACCCCCATCGACGAGTTCCGCCTGTCCCGGTACGTCCTGCCCGAGGGCACCGCCGCCCGCGACCTCACCCTGCCCGCCCCGCAGATCCTGCTCTGCACGGCGGGCACCGTCCGCGCGGGCGAGCACCGGCTGACGCCGGGTCGATCCGTGTTCGTACCGGCGGGTGAAAAGGCCGAAGTGTCCGGGGACGGGACGGTGTTCCGGGCCACCGTGCGCGTCTGACACGGACACGGCGGGCAGTTCGGCGCGCCACGGCCGCGGCGGGCTGCAACAATGACCCACCGCAACGGGCGGGCAAAGCCGGGGAGCGGCCGAGCCCCGAACGGCGTACACATGCACGACGAAGGCGAAGGGACAACGCGACAGATGAGCGCGTCAGGCGGTACCAAGGCGATCGTGGCGGCACTCGCCGCCAACCTCGCGATCGCGGCAGCGAAGTTCGTGGCGTTCCTCTTCAGCGGCTCGTCGTCGATGCTCGCCGAGTCCGTGCACTCGCTCGCCGACTCCGGCAACCAGGCCCTGCTGCTGGTCGGCGGCAAGCGCGCGCAGCGCGCCGCCACCCCGCAGCACCCCTTCGGCTACGGCCGCGAGCGCTACATCTACGCCTTCCTCGTCTCCATCGTGCTGTTCTCGGTCGGCGGCATGTTCGCCCTCTACGAGGGCTACGAGAAGATCAAGCACCCGCACGAACTGGAGCACTGGTACTGGCCGGTCGGCGTCCTGGTCTTCGCGATCATCGCCGAGTCCTTCTCCTTCCGCACGGCCATCAAGGAGTCCAACGCCCTGCGCGGCCGCAAGTCCTGGAAGGAGTTCGTCCGTCACTCCAAGGCGCCCGAGCTGCCCGTCGTCCTCCTGGAGGACCTCGGCGCCCTCGTCGGCCTGGTCCTCGCCCTCTTCGGCGTCCTGCTCGCCCTGCTCACCGGCAACGGCGTCTGGGACGGCATCGGCACCCTGTGCATCGGCGTGCTGCTCATCCTGATCGCGCTGGTCCTCGCCGTGGAGACCAAGTCGCTGCTGCTGGGCGAGTCCGCCGGCGCCGAGGAGGTCCGGAGGATCGAGGCCGCCGTCGTCGACGGCACCACGGTCACCGGCATCATCCACATGCGCACGCTCCACCTCGGTCCCGAGGAGCTGCTCGTCGCCGCCAAGATCGCCGTACGGCACGACGGCACGGCCCGCGAGATCGCCGGCGCCATCGACGCGGCCGAGGCCCGCATCCGCGAGGCCGTCCCGATCGCCCGCGTCATCTACCTGGAACCGGACGTCTACAGCGAGACCGAGGCCGCCAAGGGCCCCGACCGCGAGGCCGCCCCCGGCGGCCCGGCCCCGCAGGGCTCCGGCCACTGATCCCCGCGCACTCCCCGCACTCCTCCACAGGGCCCGCCCGGCACGTCCCGGCGGGCCCTGTCGGCTGGTGACGGGCCCCGCGGCCCCACGGGCGCGTCGGCCACGGCTCCGTGCGGGCGTCCGGCCGCCACCGCGGACCGCGCGCCGCGGCCGCGCCCGTCCCGGACAGGGCCGCCGCTCCCGCCCGGACGTCCGGGCACGGCCCGGGGGACGCGAAGTGTCCGGAGGCGGACTGGGGACCTTCGGCCCGACCGGTGTAGCTTGGAACGGAGCCAGACGTCGCTGCTGATGGCGGTCGGGCGGACCCACGACGGGCCGGCCGAGGGAGAGAGGGCCTCCGACGGACTGCGCTGCGCGCACGCGGGCATGCCTGTGCCTTCTCCGGGCACCCCTGTGTCCGCCGCCGCGCAGATCAGCCGTACCCACCTCGACCCAATCCGAGGAGCAGCCCGCAATGACGACCGTCGACAACCGGCAGGACTTCAAGGTCGCCGACCTTTCCCTGGCCGAGTTCGGCCGCAAGGAGATCACCCTCGCCGAGCACGAGATGCCGGGCCTGATGGCGATCCGCGAGGAGTACGCCGAGGCACAGCCCCTCAAGGGCGCCCGCATCACCGGCTCCCTGCACATGACCGTGCAGACCGCCGTGCTCATCGAGACCCTGGTCGCCCTCGGCGCCCGGGTCCGCTGGGCCTCCTGCAACATCTTCTCCACCCAGGACCACGCCGCGGCCGCCATCGCCGTCGGCCCGAACGGCACGCCCGACAACCCGCAGGGCGTCCCGGTCTTCGCCTGGAAGGGCGAGACGCTGGATGAGTACTGGTGGTGCACCGAGCAGGCCCTGACCTGGCCGGACAGCCCCACCGGCGGTCCGAACATGATCCTCGACGACGGCGGTGACGCCACCCTCCTCGTCCACAAGGGCGTCGAGTACGAGAAGGACGGCAAGGTCCCCTCGCCCGACACCGCCGAGTCCGACGAGCACCGCGTCATCCTCGAACTGCTGACCCGCACGCTCAGCGAGAACCCGCAGAAGTGGACCCAGCTGGCGTCCGAGATCCGCGGCGTCACCGAGGAGACCACGACCGGTGTCCACCGCCTGTACGAGATGCAGCGCGAGGGCACCCTCCTGTTCCCGGCGATCAACGTCAACGACGCCGTCACCAAGTCGAAGTTCGACAACAAGTACGGCTGCCGCCACTCCCTGATCGACGGCATCAACCGCGCCACCGACACCCTGATCGGCGGCAAGACCGCCGTCGTGTGCGGCTACGGGGACGTGGGCAAGGGCTGCGCGGAGTCCCTGCGCGGGCAGGGCGCCCGCGTGATCGTCACCGAGATCGACCCGATCTGCGCGCTGCAGGCGGCGATGGACGGCTACCAGGTCACCACCCTGGACGAGGTCGTGGAGACGGCCGACATCTTCATCACCACGACCGGAAACCGGGACATCATCATGGCCTCGGACATGGCCAGGATGAAGCACCAGGCGATCGTCGGGAACATCGGCCACTTCGACAACGAGATCGACATGGCCGGCCTCGCCAGGATCCCCGGCATCGTCAAGGACGAGATCAAGCCGCAGGTCCACACCTGGACCTTCCCCGACGGCAAGAAGATCATCGTGCTGTCCGAGGGCCGCCTGCTGAACCTGGGCAACGCCACCGGTCACCCCTCGTTCGTGATGTCCAACTCCTTCGCGGACCAGACCCTGGCCCAGATCGAGCTGTTCACCAAGCCCGACGCGTACCCGACCGGTGTCTACGTGCTGCCCAAGCACCTCGACGAGAAGGTCGCCCGCCTCCACCTCGACGCGCTCGGCGTGAAGCTGACCACGCTCCGCCCCGAGCAGGCCGAGTACATCGGCGTCGAGGTCGAGGGCCCGTACAAGCCGGACCACTACCGCTACTGACCACCGCTGAGACCGCGCCGCGGTCCGCGGCGGGCGCGTCCGCGCACGGACGCGCCCGCCGCGGCAGGTCCTCCGAGGCAGGCCCCCGCACCCCCGTGCCGGGGGCCTGCCCCGTTGGCGGACCAGCGACCCGGCCCAGCCCGTCACGACCCGACCCGGTACGACCCAGGACGCCCATGCCCCGCGGCCGTTATTCGCTCCACGACCCGCACGATCACACCCCCCTCGCGGAAGAGCACTTCCAGTGCGCCACCGGTCCCACCGGCTGGCGCTACGTCTCCCGGCTGACCACCCCCGCGGGCGACCACCGCGGCTCCGTCGACCTCACCCTCGACGAACTCGGCCGCCCCCTCCGCCTCGAACTCCACGCCGCCCACTGGCAGGTGCGCGGCGCCGCCCTCGACGGCGTCACCTGGGTCCGCACCGACCCCACCGGGACCCAGGCCACGGAAGGCAATGTGCGCGCCCATGCCTTCACCGGCACCTCCCCGGCCTTCCTCGTCGCCACCGCCCGTCTCCTGCGCCTCACCCCCTCCGCGGCGGCCACCCGCGTACGCCTCGTCGCCTTCACGGACCCGGTCCTCGCCCCCCGCACCGTGGACCAGTCCTGGACCTTGGCGAACAGCGAAACACACGCCACTGACAACGGCCCCCTCACCGTGGACGAGTACCAGGTCACCGCCCTGGACACGGGCGAACAGCACGCCGTGCACATCGCCGGCGACGTGGTGCTCGCGGCTCCGGGCGTCGAGCTGGAGGACCTCGAGTCGCCGCCGTCGGCGTTCACGTGACCGGTCCGCCCGGGCCGACCGCCGGCCCGGGCACCCGGCCGCCGCCCTACGCCGGCGGTACGAAACCGGATGCGGGCCGGTCGGCCGGCTGCCGGTCCCGCGGCACCGCGGGCCCGGCCCCGCCCGCCGCAGCCTCCTCCGCCACCGTGCCGCGGCCGGCGCCGGGGACGGCCGGCCCCGCGGGCACCTCTCCGGACGGCGCCCCGGGAACCGGCGCCGAGCGCACCGGCGCGGAACCCGGCGCCGCATGGCCCGGTGCGGCTTCCGCCGCCCTGCCGCCCCCCGGCGCGGCACCGTCCCCGAAAGCCCGCCGGGCCTCACGAACCTGCCGTTCCTGCACCACCGCCGCCAGATACGCCGCCGGCGGGACGCCCTCCGGCGCCGGAGCCCCCGTACGGGCCGCGACCTCGGCGGCGAGCCGCTCCGCCATGGCCGAACCGACCTGCGGGTCCAGCTCCCGCATCCGCGTCAGGCACCGGCGCACGGCGAGCCACAGATCATCCGGGACCGCCGACAGGTCCAGCCCCGAGAACCGCCCGGCCAGCCACGGCGGAGGCGGAGGCACGAACGCCACCGGAGCGACGGGCACCCGTTCCCGTACGACCAGGGTCCCCGCGAACACGTCACCGAGCCGCCGCCCCCGCGCCGAGACCAACGACGCGATGCACGCGACGACCCCGAACGTCATGAGGATCTCGATCACGCCGATCAAGCCCCGCACCAGCGCGTGCCGGAACCGGATCGGCCCACCGTCGTCCCGCACCACCCGCAGCCCGCACGCCATCTTTCCGAGCGACCGCCCGTGAGTGAGCGTCTCGACCATGACGGGCCCGCCCACCAGCAGCAGAACGAACGCGGCGATCGACAGCGCCGTCTGCGCCGCCTCGTCCAAGGAGGCCGTGGAAACCACCAGCGCGATGGTCACCGCGATGTACACGGTCACGACCACCACCAGATCGAGCAGCACGGCCAGCGCCCTGCTGGGCAGCCTCGCGGGGCGCAGCTCCAACGCCACGGCCTCGCCCGTCACCAGCTCACTCACGCCTGCCGCCCTTCCCCTGACCTGCCCCCGACACCGCCAGTCTGCCAAGCTGGGGCGCATCGCGCCGCAGTGGTACGACAAGCCGATCCACGCCGAGCCGCCGACGACAGCCCAGGAGCAGGCACCCCGATGGACCTCGACGTCTTCGTCTCCGCCCACCGAGCCGAGTGGGACCGCCTGGACGCCCTGCTCCGCCGCCGGCGCCGCCTCGACGGTGCCGAGGCCGACGAACTCGTCACCCTCTACCAGCGCACCGCCACCCACCTCTCCCTGATCCAGTCCAGCGCCCCGGACCCGCAGCTGACCGGCCGGCTCAGCCAACTGGTGGCACGCGCGCGCGGAGCCGTGACGGGCACCCGACGCGCGTCCTGGCGCGACGTCACACGCTTCCTCGCCCACGGTTTCCCCGCCGCCGTCTACCGGGCGCGTCACTGGTGGGTCCCCACCGCTCTCCTGTCGACCGCGGTAGCGGCCCTCCTGGGCTGGTGGATCGGCACCCACCCCGAAGTCCAGTCGTCCATCGCGGCCCCCGGCGAACTGCGCGAGCTCACCCGCCCCGGGGGCCAGTACGAGACGTACTACTCGAGCCACCCCGCGGCCTCCTTCGCCGCCCAGGTCTGGACGAACAACGCCTGGGCCGCCGCGCTCTGCCTGATCCTGGGAGTCTTCCTGGGGCTCCCGGTCGTGTGGATCCTCTTCCAGAACATGCTCAACCTCGGCGTCGGCGTCGGCCTGATGTCCTCGGTCGGCCGCCTCGACACGTTCCTCGGTCTCGTCCTCCCGCACGGCCTGCTGGAACTCACCGCCGTCTTCGTGGCGGCCGGCACCGGCCTGCGCCTCGGCTGGACCCTCATCGACCCGGGCCCGCGCACCCGGCGTGCGGCGCTCGCCGAGGAGGGCCGTGCAGCCATCGGCATGGCGATCGGCCTCGCCCTGGTTCTTTTCGTCTCGGGTGCCATCGAAGGGTTCGTCACGCCTTCCGGCCTGCCCACCTGGGCCCGCATCGGCATCGGGGTCGCCGCGGAACTGGCCTTCCTCGCGTACGTCTACGTGGTGGGCGGCCGCGCTGCCCGTTCCGGAGGGACAGGCGACGTCGAGGCGGCCGAGCGCAGCGCCACGGTCCCGACAGCCGCCTGATGTGCGGACACCCCTGCCGAGCTGCTAATCTCCTCTTCGCCCCACAAGAGCCGTTGACACGGAGCGCGTGGGGAGGTAGATTCAAACAGTTGCCTGGGCAGGGGCTCCGCTCCGCAGGTGACAGCGAGTGTCTACTCGCTTCTCGGAACATTGATTCCACAGAAGCCCCCGATGAATCGGAAACGGAAGGCCGATAAGGCCGCCCCGGAAATCTGATAAAGTCGGGATCGCCGGAAAGGGAAACGCGGAAGCGGGAACCTGGAAAGCACCGAGGAAATCGGATCGGGAAACGATCTGATAGAGTCGGAGACACCGAAGGGAAGCGCCCGGAGGAAAGCCCGAGAGGGTGAGTACGAAGGAAGCGTCCGTTCCTTGAGAACTCAACAGCGTGCCAAAAGTCAACGCCAGATATGTTGATGCCCCGTCCGTCGGTTTTCTGCCGATGGTCGAGGTTCCTTTGAAAAATCACAGCGAGGATGCTGTGTGCGGGAGGATTATTCCTCCTCTCGCACCGCTCTCGTGTGTGTCGCCCCGAGTACGGGGAAGCATTCACGGAGAGTTTGATCCTGGCTCAGGACGAACGCTGGCGGCGTGCTTAACACATGCAAGTCGAACGATGAAGCCCCTTCGGGGGTGGATTAGTGGCGAACGGGTGAGTAACACGTGGGCAATCTGCCCTGCACTCTGGGACAAGCCCTGGAAACGGGGTCTAATACCGGATACGAGTTTCACGGGCATCCGTGAGGCTGGAAAGCTCCGGCGGTGCAGGATGAGCCCGCGGCCTATCAGCTTGTTGGTGAGGTAATGGCTCACCAAGGCGACGACGGGTAGCCGGCCTGAGAGGGCGACCGGCCACACTGGGACTGAGACACGGCCCAGACTCCTACGGGAGGCAGCAGTGGGGAATATTGCACAATGGGCGCAAGCCTGATGCAGCGACGCCGCGTGAGGGATGACGGCCTTCGGGTTGTAAACCTCTTTCAGCAGGGAAGAAGCGCAAGTGACGGTACCTGCAGAAGAAGCGCCGGCTAACTACGTGCCAGCAGCCGCGGTAATACGTAGGGCGCGAGCGTTGTCCGGAATTATTGGGCGTAAAGAGCTCGTAGGCGGCTTGTCGCGTCGGTTGTGAAAGCCCGGGGCTTAACCCCGGGTCTGCAGTCGATACGGGCAGGCTAGAGTTCGGTAGGGGAGATCGGAATTCCTGGTGTAGCGGTGAAATGCGCAGATATCAGGAGGAACACCGGTGGCGAAGGCGGATCTCTGGGCCGATACTGACGCTGAGGAGCGAAAGCGTGGGGAGCGAACAGGATTAGATACCCTGGTAGTCCACGCCGTAAACGGTGGGCACTAGGTGTGGGCGACATTCCACGTCGTCCGTGCCGCAGCTAACGCATTAAGTGCCCCGCCTGGGGAGTACGGCCGCAAGGCTAAAACTCAAAGGAATTGACGGGGGCCCGCACAAGCGGCGGAGCATGTGGCTTAATTCGACGCAACGCGAAGAACCTTACCAAGGCTTGACATACACCGGAAAACCCTGGAGACAGGGTCCCCCTTGTGGTCGGTGTACAGGTGGTGCATGGCTGTCGTCAGCTCGTGTCGTGAGATGTTGGGTTAAGTCCCGCAACGAGCGCAACCCTTGTCCCGTGTTGCCAGCAGGCCCTTGTGGTGCTGGGGACTCACGGGAGACCGCCGGGGTCAACTCGGAGGAAGGTGGGGACGACGTCAAGTCATCATGCCCCTTATGTCTTGGGCTGCACACGTGCTACAATGGCCGGTACAATGAGCTGCGATACCGTGAGGTGGAGCGAATCTCAAAAAGCCGGTCTCAGTTCGGATTGGGGTCTGCAACTCGACCCCATGAAGTCGGAGTCGCTAGTAATCGCAGATCAGCATTGCTGCGGTGAATACGTTCCCGGGCCTTGTACACACCGCCCGTCACGTCACGAAAGTCGGTAACACCCGAAGCCGGTGGCCCAACCCCTTGTGGGAGGGAGCTGTCGAAGGTGGGACTGGCGATTGGGACGAAGTCGTAACAAGGTAGCCGTACCGGAAGGTGCGGCTGGATCACCTCCTTTCTAAGGAGCACTTCTTACTCGGACTTGTCCGGGTCAGAGGCCAGCATGCGAGCGAACGTCTCGCACTGGTTGCTCATGGGTGGAACGTTGACTACTCGGCACACTTCGGATGATGAGAGCGCTAGTACTGCTTCGGCGTGGAACGTGGTTCTTGTCAGCGAGGGGTGTCGGGCACGCTGTTGGGTGTCTGAGGGTTCGGCCGCAAGGTCGCCTTCAGTCGCCGGCCCCGGTAAAGGTCTGCTTCGGCGGGTTGTGACGGGTGGCTGGTCGTTGTTTGAGAACTGCACAGTGGACGCGAGCATCTGTGGCCAAGTTTTTAAGGGCGCACGGTGGATGCCTTGGCACCAGGAACCGATGAAGGACGTGGGAGGCCGCGATAGGCCCCGGGGAGTCGTCAACCAGGCTTTGATCCGGGGGTGTCCGAATGGGGAAACCCGGCAGTCGTCATGGGCTGTCACCCGCTGCTGAACACATAGGCAGTGTGGAGGGAACGCGGGGAAGTGAAACATCTCAGTACCCGCAGGAAGAGAAAACAACCGTGATTCCGGGAGTAGTGGCGAGCGAAACCGGATGAGGCCAAACCGTATGCGTGTGAGACCCGGCAGGGGTTGCGTATGCGGGGTTGTGGGATCTCTCTTTCACGGTCTGCCGGCCGTGAGACGAGTGAGAAACCGTTGATGTAGGCGAAGGACATGCGAAAGGTCCGGCGTAGAGGGTAAGACCCCCGTAGTCGAAACGTCAGCGGCTCGTTTGAGAGACACCCAAGTAGCACGGGGCCCGAGAAATCCCGTGTGAATCTGGCGGGACCACCCGCTAAGCCTAAATATTCCCTGGTGACCGATAGCGGATAGTACCGTGAGGGAATGGTGAAAAGTACCCCGGGAGGGGAGTGAAATAGTACCTGAAACCGTGTGCCTACAAGCCGTGGGAGCGTCGGAGTGGAGCTTGCTTCACTCTCGTGACTGCGTGCCTTTTGAAGAATGAGCCTGCGAGTTTGCGGTGTGTTGCGAGGTTAACCCGGGTGGGGTAGCCGTAGCGAAAGCGAGTCCGAATAGGGCGGTGGAGTAGCACGCTCAAGACCCGAAGCGGAGTGATCTAGCCATGGGCAGGTTGAAGCGGAGGTAAGACTTCGTGGAGGACCGAACCCACCAGGGTTGAAAACCTGGGGGATGACCTGTGGTTAGGGGTGAAAGGCCAATCAAACTCCGTGATAGCTGGTTCTCCCCGAAATGCATTTAGGTGCAGCGTCGTGTGTTTCTTGCCGGAGGTAGAGCACTGGATAGGCGATGGGCCCTACCGGGTTACTGACCTTAGCCAAACTCCGAATGCCGGTAAGTGAGAGCGCGGCAGTGAGACTGTGGGGGATAAGCTCCATGGTCGAGAGGGAAACAGCCCAGAGCATCGACTAAGGCCCCTAAGCGTACGCTAAGTGGGAAAGGATGTGGAGTCGCAGAGACAACCAGGAGGTTGGCTTAGAAGCAGCCACCCTTGAAAGAGTGCGTAATAGCTCACTGGTCTAGTGATTCCGCGCCGACAATGTAGCGGGGCTCAAGCGCACCGCCGAAGTCGTGTCATTGCGATATGTACCCCCAACGGGGATCGTGATGGGTAGGGGAGCGTCGTCTGCCGGGTGAAGCAGCACCGGAAGGTAGTTGTGGACGGTTGACGAGTGAGAATGCAGGCATGAGTAGCGATTCACACGTGAGAAACGTGTGCGCCGATTGACTAAGGGTTCCTGGGTCAAGCTGATCTGCCCAGGGTAAGTCGGGACCTAAGGCGAGGCCGACAGGCGTAGTCGATGGATAACCGGTTGATATTCCGGTACCCGCTGTGAAGCGTCAAACATCGAATCCAGTGATGCTAAGCCCGTGAAGCCGCCGGCCGAGTCTTCGGACGAGGTCGGAGTGGTGGAGCCGGTGGCCCGAGCTGGTAGTAGGTGAGTGATGGGGTGACGCAGGAAGGTAGTCCATCCCGGGCGGTGGTTGTCCCGGGGTAAGGGTGTAGGACGTCAGGTAGGTAAATCCGCCTGGCATACAGTCTGAGACCTGATGCCGAGCCGATTGTGGTGAAGTGGATGATCCTATGCTGTCGAGAAAAGCCTCTAGCGAGTTTCATGGCGGCCCGTACCCTAAACCGACTCAGGTGGTCAGGTAGAGAATACCGAGGCGTTCGGGTGAACTATGGTTAAGGAACTCGGCAAAATGCCCCCGTAACTTCGGGAGAAGGGGGGCCACGTCTGGTGAAGGCACGTGCTGCCGGAGCTGGGTGTGGCCGCAGAGACCAGCGAGAAGCGACTGTTTACTAAAAACACAGGTCCGTGCGAAGCCGTAAGGCGATGTATACGGACTGACGCCTGCCCGGTGCTGGAACGTTAAGGGGACCGGTTAGCTTGGATTCGTCCAGGCGAAGCTGAGAACTTAAGCGCCAGTAAACGGCGGTGGTAACTATAACCATCCTAAGGTAGCGAAATTCCTTGTCGGGTAAGTTCCGACCTGCACGAATGGCGTAACGACTTCTCGACTGTCTCAACCATAGGCCCGGTGAAATTGCACTACGAGTAAAGATGCTCGTTTCGCGCAGCAGGACGGAAAGACCCCGGGACCTTTACTACAGTTTGATATTGGTGTTCGGTTCGGCTTGTGTAGGATAGCTGGGAGACTGTGAAGTTCCAACGCCAGTTGGGGTGGAGTCGTCGTTGAAATACCAGTCTGGTCGTGCTGGATGTCTAACCTGGGTCCGTGATCCGGATCAGGGACAGTGTCTGATGGGTAGTTTAACTGGGGCGGTTGCCTCCTAAAGGGTAACGGAGGCGCCCAAAGGTTCCCTCAGCCTGGTTGGTAATCAGGTGTTGAGTGTAAGTGCACAAGGGAGCTTGACTGTGAGACCGACGGGTCGAGCAGGGACGAAAGTCGGGACTAGTGATCCGGCGGTGGCTTGTGGAAGCGCCGTCGCTCAACGGATAAAAGGTACCCCGGGGATAACAGGCTGATCTTCCCCAAGAGTCCATATCGACGGGATGGTTTGGCACCTCGATGTCGGCTCGTCGCATCCTGGGGCTGGAGTCGGTCCCAAGGGTTGGGCTGTTCGCCCATTAAAGCGGTACGCGAGCTGGGTTTAGAACGTCGTGAGACAGTTCGGTCCCTATCCGCTGTGCGCGTAGGAGTCTTGAGAAGGGCTGTCCCTAGTACGAGAGGACCGGGACGGACGAACCTCTGGTGTGCCAGTTGTTCTGCCAAGGGCATGGCTGGTTGGCTACGTTCGGGAGGGATAACCGCTGAAAGCATCTAAGCGGGAAGCCTGCTTCGAGATGAGGACTCCCACCCACTTGATGGGGTAAGGCTCCCAGTAGACGACTGGGTTGATAGGCCGGATCTGGAAGCACCGTGAGGTGTGGAGGTGACCGGTACTAATAGGCCGAGGGCTTGTCCTCAGTTGCTCGCGTCCACTGTGTTGGTTCTGAAACCACGAACGGCCATTTTGCTGGTTGTTGTTTGTTTCATAGTGTTTCGGTGGTTATAGCGTAGGGGAAACGCCCGGTTACATTCCGAACCCGGAAGCTAAGCTCTACAGCGCCGATGGTACTGCAGGGGGGACCCTGTGGGAGAGTAGGACGCCGCCGAACAATCATTGAGGAAAACCCCGCATCATACGATGCGGGGTTTTCTTTTTTTGCAGGGAAATCAGAGGGAATGAGGCCTTGAGGCCTCGGTTCCTTCAGGTCATAGGCGGCCTGCCGCCTTCAGAGCCAGGTAGACGTCGGACAGTGCCGGAGCCAGGTCGTCCGGCAGGGCATCGACGACCGTGACACCGTGGCGACGGAGTTGCTCAGCGGTGCGGTGCCGCTCCGCTTGGGCGTGGGCGGCAGCCGCGGCCTCGTACACCGCCTCTGTGCTTCCCCGGGCTTTGGACATGGTCGCGATGTGCGGGTCCGCCACGGATGCCAGAAGAACCGTATGGCGCTGCGTGAGCTGGGCGAGGACGGGCAGGAGGCCCTCTTCGATCGGAGCCGCGTCGAGTGCGGTGAGAAGGACGATCAGCGAGCGGCGGGGCGCTGTGCGCAGGGCCGTGGCGGTGAGACCCCGGGCATCCGTTTCGACCAGCTCCGGTTCCAGCGCCGCCATCGCGTTGACCAGGGAGGGGAGGACCTCATCCGCCGCGCGGCCCTGGACGAGGGCGCGGACGCGGCGGTCGTAGGCGAGGAGATCGACGCGGTCGCCGGCGCGGGAGGCCAGAGCCGCCAGCAGCAGGGCCGCATCCATCGATGCGTCCAGGCGGGGCGCGTCGCCCACGCGGCCGGCGGAAGTCCGGCCGGTGTCGAGGACCAGCAGGATGCGGCGGTCGCGTTCGGGGCGCCAGGTGCGTACCGCGACCGCGGAGTGGCGGGCCGTGGCGCGCCAGTCGATGGAACGGGTGTCGTCACCCGGGACGTACTCGCGCAAGCTGTCGAACTCCGTTCCCTCCCCGCGGGACAGGACGCTCGTGCGGCCGTCGAGTTCACGGAGGCGGGCCAGCTTGGAGGGGAGATGCTTGCGGCTGGTGAAGGGGGGCAGGACACGCAGTGTCCAAGGGACCCGGTGGGTGCCCTGACGGAAGACCAGGCCCAGGGGGCCGTAGGAGCGGATGGTGACGCGGTCGGCCCGGCGGTCGCCGCGGCGGGTGGGATGCAGCCGGGTGGTGAGGCGGCGGCGCTCGCCGGGAGCGATCGTCACGCGGTGGCGGGAGGCCGCCGCTTCCGTGCCGGGCTGCCAACTGCTGGGGGGCCAGGCGTCGCGGAGGTGGGCACGGAGCGGGCGGCGGGACGGGTTGGCGACCGTGAGGGTGACATCGGCGGTGTCGCCCAGGCGGACGGAGGTGTCGCCGGAACGAGTCAGACGCAGGCGCCGTACGGGGGCGGCCAAGGCGTAGTCGCAGGCGCAGGCCAAGGCCAGGGGGGCGTTGACCGCGAGGAGGCCCGTCCAGCCGGGCTCCCAGATGCCGACGGGGAGCGAGCCCAGGGCCGCGAGGAGTGCGGTGCGTCCGGTGAGCGCCATCAGCGGGGAACCGGGACGTGGGTCAGGATCGCGTCGATGACGGAGTCGGCCGTCACGCCCTCCATCTCGGCTTCCGGGCGGAGCTGGACGCGGTGGCGCAGGGTCGGCAGGGCGAGGGCTTTGACGTCGTCGGGGGTGACGTAGTCACGGCCGGTGAGCCAGGCCCAGGCACGGGACGTGGACAGGAGGGCGGTCGCGCCGCGGGGGGAGACACCGAGGGCGAGGGAGGGGGATTCGCGGGTGGCGCGGCAGATGTCGACGACGTAGGCGGTGATCTCCGGGGAGACCGTGGTCCTGGCGATCGCGGTGCGGGCCGCCTCCAGGTCGGCGGCGTTCGCCACCGGGCGTACGCCGGCGGCGCGCAGGTCGCGCGGGTCGAAGCCGGCGGCGTGGCGGGTGAGGACGTCGATCTCGTCCTGGCGGGAGGGGAGGGGGACGGTGAGCTTGAGGAGGAAGCGGTCCAGCTGGGCTTCCGGGAGGGGGTAGGTGCCCTCGTACTCGACCGGGTTCTGGGTGGCCGCGACCAGGAACGGGTCGGGGAGGGGGCGCGGGGTGCCGTCGACCGTGACCTGGCGCTCCTCCATGGCTTCGAGGAGGGACGACTGGGTCTTGGGGGGCGTGCGGTTGATCTCGTCGGCGAGGAGGAGGTTGGTGAAGACCGGGCCGGGCTGGAAGGAGAACTCGGCGGTGCGGGCGTCGTAGACGAGGGAGCCCGTCACGTCGCTCGGCATGAGGTCGGGGGTGAACTGGACGCGTTTGGTGTCGAGTTCGAGGGCGGAGGCGAGAGCGCGGACGAGGAGGGTCTTGGCGACGCCGGGGACGCCTTCGAGGAGGACGTGGCCGCGGCAGAGCAGGGCGACGACGAGGCCCGTCACCGCGGGGTCCTGACCGACCACGGCCTTGGCGATCTCGGCGCGCAGGGCTTCCAGAGCGGCGCGGGCGGTGCCCGCGTCCCCGGTCGGCCCGGCGTTGTCAGTGGTCGGGTCCATCATGGACGGCGTACCTCACTTTCGAGGGCGTCGAGTCGGTCGGCGAGGGTGATCAGGGCCGCGTCGTCGCCGGGCGGCGGGCCGAAGAGGAGGGTGCGCGGGGACCGTCCGTCGCCGTGGTCGCCGGGTGCGGTGCGGAGCCGGGCGGACAGGGCGGGGAGCAGGACCTCGGGCGTGTGCGCCTGGGACGCGGGGATGCCTACAAGGGGGGCGAGGCGTGTGCGGGTGGCGGAGCGGAGGGCGTCGGCGGCGCGGTCGCGGGCGTCGGCGGCGCGGTAGAGGCGGGCGCGGCCCTCGGTGGTTTCCGAGGCGCGGATCGCGACGGGGAGCCTCTCGGGCACCAGGGGACCCAGTCGGCGTGCCCTCCACAGGGCGGCCAGAGCTGCCGCGACGAAGAGTTGCAGGGTGCCCCAGAGCCAGCCCGGGGGGAGCAGGTCGAAGAAGCCGCGCTCGTCGTCGGGGGTGACGGCCGACGTGTCGGAGGGGGAGGGGAGGTACCAGACCAGATGGGGGCGGGAGCCGAGGAGCTGGAGGGCGAGCGAGGCGTTGCCCTGCTCGTCGAGGCGGTCGTTGAGGAGGATGTCGGGCGCGCCGAGGACGATGGTGTCGCCGCTTCCGGAGGCGTCGGGGAGGCGCAGCAGGGTGGCCAGGCGCTGGCTGGGGTAGCAGGAGTCGGCGTCGAGGTGGGTGGTGGTGTAGCGGATGCCGCCGGTGTCGGCGGGGCCGGCGCGGCGGGCGGCGGGCAGGTCGCAGTCCGGGGAGAGCGTCGAGTCGGGGCTGGTCGCGGGGTCGGCGGTGACACCGGGGGCGAGCCGTTCGACGGACGGGCTGCCGGGGGCGACCAGGACGGTGCGGCCGCCGGAGCCGGTGGTCGCGGAGCGCAGCTCGTTCTGCCGGCGTTCGGTCAGGAGATCGGGGACGGCGACCAGGAGGGTGGTGTCGCGGCCGGTCGCGGTGCGGGCCTCGGCGAGCGTGGTGACCACACGGGTGGTGACACCGCGGTCGGCGAGGAGTTCGGCGACGGCGCGGCTGCCGCGGGGGTCGGCGGAGCGCGGGTCGAGCTCGCCGTGCCGGGCGTCGGAGCGGACCACAGCGATCGCGACGGCCCCGGCGAGCAGCAGAAGGAGGGCGAGGACGACGCCTCGCACGCTGGTCCACACCTGGCGCGCGGTGGGCGAGGCCGAGGTGGACGGGAGCGCGGCCTCGATGGTCATCCGGCGGCTCCCTGGCGGGTGTGGTGGTCCGCGCCGCGGGGGCCGGCGCCGGTGAGCTGGGGTTTGGTGCGTTCCAGGTCGCGGTCGAGGGCGGCGAGGTGCCGGTACGACTGCTCCGTCGCCGTCCGGCCGCCGTACGTCACGTCGTCGAAGGCGCGGGCGGCGGTGCGCAGCCCGTCGGTATGGGCGGGCAGGGCGCGGCCGGCTTCCGTGGCCGCCTCGTCGGCGGTGCGACCGGGGCGGACGTCGAGGAGGGCGCGTTCCTCCAAGGCGCGGACGACGGCCCGCATGCGTTCCTGGACGGCCTGGTTCCAGTGGCCCTGGGCGGCGTGTGCCTCGGCGGCGGCGCGGTGTTCGGCGGCGCTGCGGGGACGGTCGCCGAAGACGGCGGCGGAGGTGGCGGGCCGGCGGCGGGGGGTGCCCAGGCGCCACCACAGGGCGCCCAGCACCGCCACGACGGCCAGGACGACGACGACCAGGCCGAGTGCTCCCCCAGGGGTCGCGCCGGAGGCGGCGCGGAACAGGTCGCCGACCCAGTCCCAGAAGAGGTCGAGGGCCCGCTGGAACCAGCCGGGGTCGTTCTCGTGGTACATGCGCTTGGACAGCTCGCGTCGCGCCGCCTCCCGCGCGGGGTCGCGCGGGATCGTCAGCGGCGGCTCGTCGCCGGAGCGCGGCAGCGCTCGTACGGCGGTGTCGCCGGCGCGCAGCGACGTCCGTACGGCGGTGCGCGCCGGCGCCTCGGTGAGAACTCCCCCCGTCCAGGTCACCGCATCAGCCTCCCGGGGTGGCGCCGGGGGTGCCGGAGCCGCGGCCCTGGACACCGGCGGCGCGGGTCAGTTCGAGGTCGAGTGCCTCGCGGCGGATGCGCTGGTCGATGTAGAGGAGCACGGTGACGCCGGCCGTGATCGGCATGGTGATCACGGAGCCGATCACCGCGCCGACGCCGGTGATGACGAGGAACGTCCAGCTGTAGGTGCCGGTGCCGTCGACGAATCCGGAGAGCCCCTCGCCGTCGAGGGTGGCGGCGAGGAGGGTGAAGGGCACGACGATGATCGACGCGACGATGTTCGTGACGACCACCGCGAGCAGCTGGATGCCGAAGACGCGCCACCAGGATCCCCGCACCAGTTTGACGGAGCGGCTCAGCGCCTTCTTGACGCCCTGCTTCTCCAGCATCAGCGCAGGCGAGGCGAGGGAGAAGCGGACCATCAGCCACACGCAGAGCACGACGGCGCCGAGTATGCCCAGGAAGGAGAGGGCGAGGCCCGGTGCGCTGCCCGCCGTGACGCTCACGAGGATGCCGGGCAGGGCGCCGACGGCGACGATGCCGGCGGTGATGAGCATCAGCAGCAGGATCAGGCCGAACAGTCTCGGTATCCGGGGACGGGCGTCCCGCCAGGCCTCACCGGTGGTCACGGGCTTGCCGAGCACGGCGCGGCTGGTGACGGTCGTGAGCAGGGCGGTCGCCACGACCGTGCCGATCAGGCTGATCAGGTACACGACGCCCGTGCCGAGCATGATGTCGGCCATGGCGCGCGCCAGTTCGTCGAAGGTGGCGCTCGGGTCCTCGAGGGTCCGGGCGCGGGTGTCCTCCAGGACCAGGCCCTGGAGGAGCACGACGGCGATCTCGGTGACGACGGCGACGGCCAGGGCGATGCCGAGGACGGTGCGCCAGTAGGTGCGCATGGTGGAGACGGCGCCGTCGAGGATCTCGCCGACGCCGAGCGGGCGGAGCGGGATCACGCCGGGCTTGGCCGCGGGCGGGGGGCCGCCCCAGCCGCCGTACGGGCCGGGGGCGCCGTATCCGCCGCCGGGCGGGCCGTATCCGCCGGGGCCGGGGTGGCCGCCTCCGGGAGCGCCGTGTCCGCCCGCGGGGCCGCCGGGGGGCGGGGTGCCCCAGCCGGGGCCGGGCGGCGGGGACTGGTTCGGGGCGGCCGGGCCGGCGGGCGCGGACCACTGGCCCGGTGGCGGCTGCTGCGCGGACCACTTGGCGCCCGGACCCGTCGGCTGCTCGTCCGGCCGACCGGAACCGGGCCGGTCGGCGGGTGCGGACGCGCCGGGGTCCCGTCCGTCGGACGGGGTGGATCCGGGCGAGGCCCAGCCCGGAGTGTCGTTCATCGTCGCTCCTTCACGATGCCCGTCCGCGGTCGCGGCGGCAGGTTGGCAGCCATCGTGCCATGGGGTGGTTCGGTGTGGATCGACCGAGGCAGGGGCTGTGCACCTTCAATTGTCCGCGGGACAGCGGGCAGACTGACGGCATGGCTGATCAGTACGCGCACAGCGGCGAGGACAAGCGGCCGACCGAGACCCCGGCGATCCGCTGGGAGGAACCCCCCGAAGGACCGGTGCTGGTCCTGCTGGACCAGACCAGGCTGCCGGCCGAGGAGGTGGAACTGGTCTGTACGGACGCGTCGGCACTGGTGGAGGCGATCCGCTCGCTCGCTGTGCGCGGGGCGCCGCTGCTCGGCATCGCGGGAGCGTACGGCGTCGCGCTCGCCGCCGCGCGGGGCTTCGACGTGGACGAGGCCGCGACGGCCCTGGCGGGGGCCCGGCCCACCGCGGTGAACCTCGCCGTCGGTGTGCGCCGTGCCCGGTCCGCGTACCGGGCCGCGCTCGCCGGGGGCGGTGACGGGCGGCGGGCCGCCGAGGCCGCGCTGGCCGCGGCGCGGACGCTGCACCGGGAGGACGCCGAGGCCAGCGCCCGTATGGCGGAGCACGGGCTGGCCCTGCTGGACGAGCTGCTGCCCGGCGGCGGGCACCGGATCCTCACCCACTGCAACACCGGTGCGCTGGTGTCCGGCGGCGAGGGGACGGCGTTCGCGGTGGCGCTGGCGGCGCACCGGGCGGGACGGCTCAGGCGCCTGTGGGTGGACGAAACGCGTCCGCTGCTGCAGGGTGCTCGTCTGACGGCGTACGAGGCGGCCCGCAGCGGCATGGCGTACACGCTGCTCACCGACAGCGCGGCGGGTTCGCTGTTCGCGGCCGGGGAGGTGGACGCGGTGCTGATCGGGGCGGACCGCATCGCGGCCGACGGTTCGGTGGCGAACAAGGTGGGGAGTTACCCGCTGGCGGTGCTCGCGCGGTACCACCACGTGCCGTTCATCGTGGTGGCGCCGGTGACGACGGTGGACGCGGACACGCCCGACGGGGCCTCCATCGAGGTGGAGCAGCGCGCCGGGCACGAGGTGACGGAGGTCATGGCACCGCAGGTGCCGGTGGCGGGTGCGGGGGGCGGGATACCGGTGGCGCCCCTGGGGACCCAGGCGTACAACCCGGCGTTCGACGTGACACCGCCGGAGCTGGTGACGGCGATCGTCACCGAGGAGGGGATCGTCTCGCCCGTGACGGGCGAGGCGCTCGCCGCGCTGTGTGCCAGGTCACGCCAGGTAACGATTTAGCTAATGGGATGATGTCGTTTATGAAGGGACGAGTCCTTGTCGTCGACGACGACACCGCACTGGCCGAGATGCTCGGCATTGTGCTGCGTGGTGAGGGTTTTGAGCCGTCTTTCGTAGCCGACGGCGACAAGGCGCTGGCCGCCTTTCGTGAGGCCAAGCCGGATCTGGTGCTGCTCGACCTGATGCTGCCCGGCCGGGACGGCATCGAGGTGTGCCGCCTGATCAGGGCGGAGTCCGGGGTGCCGATCGTGATGCTGACGGCCAAGAGCGACACCGTCGACGTCGTCGTGGGCCTGGAGTCGGGCGCCGACGACTACATCGTGAAGCCGTTCAAGCCGAAGGAGCTGGTGGCCCGCATCCGGGCGCGGCTGCGCAGGTCGGAGGAGCCGGCGCCGGAGCAGCTCGCCATCGGCGACCTGGTCATCGACGTGGCCGGGCACTCCGTGAAGCGGGACGGGCAGTCGATCGCGCTGACGCCGCTGGAGTTCGACCTGCTGGTGGCGCTGGCGCGCAAGCCGTGGCAGGTGTTCACGCGCGAGGTGCTGCTCGAGCAGGTGTGGGGTTACCGGCACGCGGCCGACACGCGGCTGGTCAACGTCCATGTGCAGCGGCTGCGCTCCAAGGTCGAGAAGGACCCGGAGAAGCCGGAGATCGTGGTGACCGTCCGTGGCGTCGGTTACAAGGCCGGGCCGAGCTGACGTGTCCGGGGACAGTGCCGCTCCGGTGCCCGCCCGGTCCGGGACCCGCGCCGGGCGGCCTGTCGGCCGGAAGGGGCCCGGTTCCCGCCGGGGCCGTCTCCTGGGGGGCAGCCTGTTGCACGGCGGGATGCGGGGCAGCCTGGTGCTCCGTCTGTTCACGCGCTGGGTGCGCCGCCCGCTGCTGCCCGTCATACGGCTGTGGCGGCGCAACCTCCAGCTCAAGGTCGTCGTCACCACGCTGCTGATGTCGCTGGGCGTGGTGCTGCTGCTGGGCTTCGTCGTGATCGGGCAGGTCCGCAACGGCCTGCTGGACGCCAAGGTGAAGGCGTCGCAGAGCCAGGCCACGGGTGGTTTCGCGGCGGCCAAGCAGCGCGCCGACGAGGCGGCGACCGCGGCCGGCGACCCCGGCACGCCGGTCGGCGACCGTCCCTCGCAGAACGTCATCCAGTGGATGAGCGACCTGGTCTACTCGCTCTCCAGCGGCGGCCAGGGCGCGTTCGACGTGGTCACCCTCCCCGTGGGCGGCGACAGCGGCGGCGGACGCGGCCCGCGCTCCTCCGGTGACGTCGCCCCGTCGGCCAGCATCCCCGAGAGCCTGCGGGAGCGGGTCGACAGCAGTACGACCGCGGCCCAGAGCTACACCCGCATCTTCTACAACTCCTCCGAGGAGTCCCAGCCGGCGCTGGTCATCGGCAAGCGGGTCAACGACCCCAACGGCGATCCGTACCAGCTGTACTACCTCTTCCCGCTGACGCAGGAGGAGAAGTCGCTCAGCCTGGTCAAGGGGACGCTGGCGACGGCCGGGCTCTTCGTCGTCGTCCTGTTCGGGGCGATCGCGTGGCTGGTCGTGCGGCAGGTCGTCACGCCGGTGCGGATGGCGGCGGGGGTCGCCGAGCGGCTGTCCGCCGGGCGGCTGCAGGAGCGGATGAAGGTCACCGGCGAGGACGACATCGCGCGGCTCGGCGAGGCCTTCAACAAGATGGCGCAGAACCTTCAGCTGAAGATCAGTCAGCTGGAGGACCTGTCGCGGATGCAGCGGCGGTTCGTCTCCGACGTCTCCCACGAGCTGCGGACGCCGCTGACGACCGTGCGGATGGCCGCCGACGTCATCCACGAGGCGCGCGAGGACTTCGACCCGGTCACCGCCCGGTCGGCGGAGCTGCTCGCCGACCAGCTGGACCGGTTCGAGTCGCTGCTGGCGGACCTGCTGGAGATCAGCCGGTTCGACGCGGGCGCGGCGGCGCTGGAGGCGGAGCCGATCGACCTCAGGGAGGTCGTCCGGCGCGTCGTCGGCGGCGCCGAGCCGCTCGCCGAGCGCAAGGGCACGCGGATACGCGTCGTCGGCGACCGGCAGCCCGTGGTCGCCGAGGCCGACGCCCGGCGTGTGGAGCGCATCCTGCGCAACCTCGTCGTCAACGCCGTCGAGCACGGCGAGGGCAAGGACGTCGTGGTCAGGCTGGCCGCGGCGGGCGGCGCGGTCGCGGTCGCGGTGCGCGACTACGGCGTCGGGCTCAAGCCCGGCGAGGCGACCCGGGTCTTCAGCCGTTTCTGGCGGGCCGACCCGGCACGCGCGCGGACCACCGGCGGCACGGGCCTGGGGCTGTCGATCGCCCTGGAGGACGCCCGGCTGCACGGGGGCTGGCTGCAGGCGTGGGGCGAGCCGGGCGGCGGCTCGCAGTTCCGGCTGACGCTGCCGAGGACCGCGGACGAGCCGCTGCGGGGCTCCCCGATACCGCTGGAGCCCGCGGACTCGCGGCGCCGCGGCGGGACGGACGAGACCGCGGTGACGTGCGGCGGGGCGCAGGCCGTCACCGTTCCGGCGCAGCCGACGGCCGGCCGGACGTCCGCCGGGCCGGCCCGGGACACGATCCCGCCGAGGCCGGCCGCGGCGCCCGCGGCGGACCCGACGGCGCTGCCCGGCAGCGGCGCGCGCGTGGTGCCGCGGCCGGTGCCGGTGACCCCGCACCAGGGCGGCCCGGCCGCCGACGGACCGGTCACCGCGGGCAGCGACGGACGCGACGGACACCCGGCCGGCAGGCCGGAGGAGGAACCGAACAGCCAAGGGGAGGCATGTCGTGGCCGCTGACCGCGAGGGGAGCCGCCGGCGGGCGCCGGCGCGCGCGGTGGCGTACGCCGTCGGCGGGGCCGTCCTGCTGGCGGGGTGCGCCAGCATGCCCGACAGCGGGGATCTGCGGGGCGTGGAGTCCACGCCCCGCCAGGACACACAGGTGCGGGTGTTCGCCATGCCGCCGGCCGAGGACGCTCCGCCCTCGGAGATCGTGCAGGGCTTCCTGGAGGCGCTCACCAGCGACGACCCCCACTACGAGACGGCGCGGGAATACCTGACGGAGGCGGCGCGCAAGACGTGGCGGCCCGAGCTGGCCACGACGGTGCTCGCCGACGGGCCGGGCACCGAGCCGGGCCACGCGGGCGACCGGGTGGACGCCGACGCCTACTCGCTCACCCTGACCGGCACCAAGGTCGCCACGGTCGACGCGCAGCAGTCGTACACGCCCGCCGACGGACAGTACCGGGCGCCGGTGCATCTGACGCGGGACGGCAAGAGCGGCCAGTGGCGGATCGACACGGTGCCGCAGGGCGTCGTGATGGGCAAGTCGGACTTCCAGCGCAACTACATGTCCGTCAACAAGTACTACTTCGCCTCGAACCACACCTCGGGCACCGGGAGCGGGGCGGGCGGGCAGCCGATGGCCGTCGCCGACCCCGTCTACGTGCGCAAGCGCGTGGACCCCTTGACGCAGGCGGTGCGCTCCCTGCTCAGCGGGCCGACGCGGCTGCTGGGCCCCGTGGTCAGATCCAGCTTCCCCAGCGGTACGGCGCTGGCGAAGGGCGTCTCCTCGCTGACGCCCGACGACCGCAACCGGCTGACGGTGCCGCTGAACGACAGGGCCGCCCGGGCCGGTTCGGACACGTGCGAGGAGATGGCGGCCCAACTGCTGTTCACGCTGCGCACCCTCACCCCCGCGGTGGACGAGGTCGATCTGCGGGCGGGCGGCGAGCGGATGTGCTCGCTCACCGAGGGCCGGGCCGCGATGGTCGCGGCGCGCGGCTCGGCGCAGCACCCCGACTACCTGTACTTCATCGACGGCGAGGGACGTCTGGTGCGGCTTCCCGCCGGCAGCAGCGCCACCCGGGCCGAGCCCGTGCCCGGGGCGCTGGGCGCCGGCGGGACCGGGCTGAGGTCGGCGGCCGTGGCGCGTGACGAGCACAGCGCGGCCGGGGTCGGTCCGGACGGCAGCGCGCTGTATGTCGCCCCGCTGGTCTCGGGCGGTTCGCTCGGGGAGCCGGTGCTGGTCAGCCGGGGCCGGACGGAGCAGGAGCGGCTGTCGACGCCCAGCTGGGACGCGCAGGGGGACCTGTGGGTCGTCGACCGCGACCCGGCCCGCCCCCGGCTGCTGGTGCTGGAGGGGGGCGGGGGCGAGCCGGTGACGGTGCGGACACCGGGGCTGGACGGCCGGGTCCAGGACGTGCGGGTGGCCGCCGACGGGGTGCGCATCGCGCTCGTCGTGCGCGACGAGGACGGGCAGCGCTCGCTGCTCATCGGGCGGATCGAACGCGACGGGAAGGCGGGGGGACGGCCGGCGGTCACCGTTCGCGAGCTGCGCTCCGCGACGCCGGGGCTGGAGGAGGTCACGGCGATGTCCTGGGCCGGGGACAGCCGGCTCGTGGTGGTGGGGCGCGAGCGCGGGGGCGTGCAGCAGATCGGGTACGTCCAGGTCGACGGGTCCACGCCGGAGGCGCAGGCGCCCGCGGCCCTCACCGGCGTGCAGGAGATCGCCGCGTCCGAGGACGAGCGGTTGCCGCTGGTGGCGTACTCGGAGGACGGGATCGTGCGGCTGCCGTCCGGGACGCAGTGGCAGAAGGTGACGGACGGGACGGCGCCGGTCTATCCGGGATGAGGGCCGTGGCCGGCGCCGGCCGGGCTTCCCGGCTGCCGGGGTGTCCGGGGCGTCCAGGACCGCCGGGGCTGCCGAGGCGTCCGGTTTTCCACAGGTGGTGACGGGCGATGGCCGCCGGTTTTCCACAGGGCTGGCCGGGCGGTGCCGGTGTCGGCACAGTGGTGGGCATGCGGGGGTGGTGGCGTGACCTGGCCGATCTGGTGCTGCCGGCCGAGTGCGGAGGCTGCGGCAGGGCGCGCGCGGTGCTCTGCCCGCGGTGCCGTGCCGCTCTGAGCGGGGCCGCGCCGCGCCGGGTGCGGCCGGTGCCGGAGCCGCCCGGGCTGCCGGCGGTGTACGCGGCGGCCCGGTACGCGGACGAGGTGCGGGCGGTGTTGCTCGCCCACAAGGAGCGGGGCGTGCTGGCGCTCGCGGGGCCGCTCGGCGCGGCGCTGGCGGGGGCCGTGCGCGCCGGGCTGCGGGACACGGCGCGGGAACGGGCGTACGGGGCGGGGGACACGGTGCGGGAACGGGCGTACGGGGCCGGGAGCGCCGGACGCCGGGAGGCGGGGGCCGGCGCGGGGGCCGTGCTGCTCGTTCCCGTGCCCTCCGCCCGGCGGGCGGTGCGGGCGCGAGGGCACGACCCGGCGCGGCGGATCGCCCTCGCCGCGGCGGGGGAGCTGCGGAGGTCGGGGACGCCCGCCCGGGTGCTCACGGCGCTGCGGCAGCGGCGTGCCGTGGCCGATCAGTCGGGGCTCGACTCCAGGCGGCGGCGGGACAACCTCGCGGGCGCCCTCGTGGTGGCGCCGGGTGCCGGCCGGCTGCTGCGCGGTGCCGGTGCCGTCGTGCTCGTGGACGACCTGATGACGACCGGGGCCTCCCTGGCGGAGGCGGCGCGTGCCGTGCGGGCGTCGGCGGGCGGGCCGGAGGGGACGGCGGGACAGGACGCGGCCCCGTGGGAACGGACCGCGGGACCGGACCCGCACCCGGCGGGGCCGGCGGCCGTGTATTCGCGAGCGATGGGGGAAGGCAGAGGGGAACGGAGGGACATGGCGCCGGAAGAAAGGACGAACCGGTGGCCCGCCGCACCGGAGAGGGCGGGCGTGGACGGGGTCGGCGAGGCGGTCCGCCGTGTCACGTGCGCGGCTGTGGTCGCGTCGTCACCGAACCCTTTCGAAATGAACTGGAACTGATCGACCGGCGTTTTCGTTGCAGGTAATGACGGATTGAATTCACCTGAACGGAGGTACGGCGAAGAAGAGGGTGACGACATCCGTCCGGGCGAGATATGTTCGGTGAGAGGGAAAGCCGCAGGCCACACCCCTCATATCGGAATGCCGGCCGTGGGAATTCCTCATTATCACCCGCACCGGTGGAATGCAGATCTTGCCTACGGGGGAGGAGGCGGAAGTCATCGAGTCCGAGGTCCCGGGGCTCATCGGGACCTGGTGCAAAAGGGAGATGCTCCGCCGTCGGAGCGGAGTGATCCGGGAACGGAGTTCTGCGTGGACATCGTCGTCAAGGGCCGCAAGACCGAGGTGCCCGAGCGGTTCCGGAAGCACGTGGCCGACAAGCTGAAGCTGGACAAGATCCAGAAGCTCGATGGCAAGGTGATCAGCCTCGACGTCGAGGTGTCCAAGGAGCCCAACCCCCGACAGGCCGACCGCTGCGACCGGGTGGAGATCACCCTCCGCTCCCGCGGTCCGGTGATCCGGGCGGAGGCGGCGGCGAGCGATCCGTACGCGGCGCTCGACCTGGCGGCGGAGAAGCTGGACGCGCGGCTGCGCAAGCAGCACGACAAGCGTTTCTCGCGGCGCGGCGCGCGCCGGATCCCGGCGGCCGAGGTCGCCGACCACGTCCCGGACGCGGCGACGCTCGACGGAACGGGCGCCGTCGTCCCGCAGGAGGACCAGGGCGGCGTGCCCACCAAGAGGATCGGCTCGCTGGAGGTCCAGGGCGAAGGCCCCCTCGTCGTCCGCGAGAAGACCCACGTGGCCGCGCCGATGACCCTCGACCAGGCGCTCTACGAGATGGAGCTGGTCGGGCACGACTTCTATCTGTTCGTCGACTCCGAGACCAAGGAGCCCAGCGTCGTCTACCGGCGGCACGCGTACGACTACGGCGTGATCCACCTCAGGACGGACACGATGGTCACCCAGGCGCCCTCTCCCGAGGCGGGCGGAGTGCTCGGCGGCTGACCGCGCCGGGTGACACGAGGACCGGTGCCCCTGGAGAGCGTGTGCGCCCCCAGGGGCACCCGCGTGCGCCCCCGTCGCACACTGCTGCGTCACCCCGGTGCCGTCCGGGCATGAAATCATGGCCGCAACGGCTCAACCGGTGGGTCGTTGCCTTGCGTTGGCGATGGCTCATGACCACAGGCCACAGCCTTCAGGGGGAGGAACCATGGCGGACAGCTTCGGACCGATGCGGGACGAGGACACGGGCGAAGGTGTCGTCGGCATGGGCCCGGAGGCGGGCTCTGCGCGCGAGGAGCCGATCAGGGTCCTGGTCGTCGACGACCACGCCCTGTTCCGCCGTGGCCTGGAGATCGTGCTCGCGGCCGAGGAGGACATCCAGGTCGTCGGTGAGGCCGGCGACGGAGCCGAGGCCGTCGAGAAGGCCGCCGACCTGCTGCCCGACATCGTGCTGATGGACGTGCGGATGCCGAAGCGGGGCGGGATCGAGGCCTGCACCTCCATCAAGGAGGTGGCCCCCAGCGCCAGGATCATCATGCTGACGATCAGCGACGAGGAGGCCGACCTCTACGACGCGATCAAGGCGGGCGCGACCGGCTACCTCCTCAAGGAGATCTCCACCGACGAGGTGGCCACCGCCATTCGCGCGGTGGCCGACGGGCAGTCGCAGATCAGCCCCTCGATGGCGTCGAAGCTGCTCACCGAGTTCAAGTCGATGATCCAGCGGACCGACGAGCGACGGCTGGTGCCCGCCCCGCGGCTGACCGACCGCGAGCTGGAGGTCCTGAAGCTGGTGGCCACGGGGAAGAACAACCGGGACATCGCCAAGGAGCTGTTCATCTCCGAGAACACCGTCAAGAACCACGTGCGCAACATCCTGGAGAAACTGCAGCTGCACTCCAGGATGGAGGCCGTCGTGTACGCGATGCGGGAGAAGATCCTCGAGATCCGCTGATCCGGGTGGCCCGGGTGCTCCGGGCGACTCAGGCCAGGAGGCGGGCCAGTTCCCGCACCAGGGAATCACGCAGCTCCGGAGCGTCGACCCGCTCCACACGGACGTTCGCGCAGCCCACCCAGCCCGCCGCCTCGACCAGGGCCTGCGCCACCGCCCGGGCCGCCTTCGGGCCGTCCAGCGTCACCTGCCTGGCCACCAGGGTGCGCCCCTCGCGGGCCGGGTCCACCCGGCCGACGAGACGGCCACCGGCGAGGACCGGCATCGCGAAGTAGCCGTACACCCGCTTGGGCTTGGGGACGTAGGCCTCCAGACGGTGGGTGAACCCGAAGAGGCGTTCCGTGCGCGCCCGCTCCCACACGAGGGAGTCGAACGGCGACAGCAGCGTCGTGCGGTGCCGGCCGCGCGGGGAAGACGCCAGGGCCGCGGGGTCGGCCCAGGCCGGTCTGCCCCAGCCCTCCACCGTGACCGGGACCAGCCCCGAGTCGGCGATCACCGCGTCGACCTGCTCCCCCTTGAGCCGGTGATAGTCCGCGATGTCGGCACGGGTGCCGACGCCCAGGGCCTGTCCGGCCAGCCGGACCAGCCGGCGCAGGCACTCGGCGTCGTCCAGCTCGTCGTGCAGCAAGTGCTCCGGAACCGCGCGTTCGGCGAGGTCGTACACCCGCTTCCAGCCGCGGCGTTCGACGCACACCACCTCGCCGTACATCAGGGCGCGTTCGACGGCGATCTTGGAGACGGACCAGTCCCACCACTCGCTGGTCCGCTTGGCGCCGCCCAACTCGGTCGCCGTGAGCGGCCCTTCGGCGCGCAGCTGCTTGACGACCTGGTCGTAGGCGCCCTCCGGGAGCTCGTGGTTCCAGTGCGGGCGGTTCCGGTAGGCGCGGCGGCGGAAGGCGAAGTGCGGCCACTCCTCGATGGGCAGGACGCACGCGGCGTGCGACCAGTACTCGAAGGCGTGCGTGTCCTTCCAGTAGGCGTCCTCGACGGTCCCGCGGCCCACCGCGCCCAGACGGGCGTACGGGACGAGCTCGTGGGAGCGGGCGAGGACCGAGATGGTGTCGAGCTGGACCGCGCCCAGCCGGCGCAGGACGCCGCGGACGCCCGAGCGTCGGTCGGGGGCACCGAGGAGGCCTTGGGCCCGCAGGGCGATGCGGCGGGCCTCGTCTGCGGAGAGCTCTGCGGTGGGGCGCGGGGTCGTCATGCCTTCGCACATTAGAGGGTGGGACTGACAGCGGGGGCGCGTTCGGCAGGGGGGCGGTGGCACCGCCCGCGGTCACCGGGAACGCACGGGCACGTAGGGCACCGTCGACGGCAGGCCGAGGTCGCAGGGCAGCAGGGAGCCCACCCAGCAGTCCCGGCGTACGCCCTTGTTGTCGATCGCGGAGCGCAGGGTGCCCTCCAGGGTGAAACCGGCCCGGCGCGCCACCGCGCGGGAGGCGGTGTTGCCGGCCTCGGCGCGCCATTCCACCCGGTCGATCGCCAGACGGGTGAACGCCCAGTGGCAGACGGCGCGGACGCCCTCGGTGACGTAACCGTGGCCGCGGTGCTCCCGGACCCCCCAGAAACCGATCTCCCCCGCGCCCGGGGGGTGCATGGTCACGCTGAGCACGGCCGCCAGTTCCCCGCGGGGCAGGAACGCGCCGAAGGTGAACACCGAGCCGTTCGCCCAGCCGTCGGGGGCCAGCCGCTCGGTGAGGAGCCGCGCGTGTTCACGCAGGTACGGCGACGGGATCGTGGTCCAGCGCTGGATGGCGGGGTTCTGGCAGGCGGCGTACACGGCCTCCGCGTCCTGCGGGCCGACCGTGCGCAGCAGGAGGCGGCCGGTGGTGAGCGTGACGGGGTCCATCGGGCGATTCTCCGCGCCGACCGGGGAGGAAGCCATCTCCTCGCCGGGTGTGAGCGGCGGGTCACGTTTCGCGGAATTCGGCGGCGGGACGCGGCACCATCCGCGGGCCCCGCCCGTTGTCCTTTCCGAAAGCAGACAGGAAGCGACATGTGGCAGCGGACGGTCCCTCGCGGCAGGCCTCCCGGGGCGACGGGGTCCTCGCATACGATGGCCGTTGCTCACTCACGTAAAACGGAAACCGACCGTCCCAGGCCCGACCGGCAAGGAGACCAACCCCCGTGTCCGTCCTCTCGAAGATCATGCGTGCAGGCGAAGGCAAGATCCTGCGCAAGCTGCACCGCATCGCGGACCAGGTCAACTCCATCGAAGAGGACTTCGTCGACCTCTCCGACGCCGAGCTGCGGGCCCTCACCGACGAGTACAGGCAGCGCTACGCCGACGGTGAGAGCCTGGACGACCTGCTGCCCGAGGCGTTCGCCACCGTCCGCGAGGCCGCCAAGCGCGTCCTGGGCCAGCGCCACTACGACGTGCAGCTGATGGGCGGCGCCGCCCTGCACATGGGCTACGTGGCCGAGATGAAGACCGGTGAGGGCAAGACCCTCGTCGGCACGCTGCCCGCCTACCTCAACGCCCTCTCCGGCGACGGCGTGCACATCGTCACGGTCAACGACTACCTGGCCGAGCGCGACTCCGAGATGATGGGCCGCGTCCACAAGTTCCTGGGCCTGAACGTCGGCTGCATCCTCGCCAGCATGACGCCGGCCCAGCGCCGCGAGATGTACGCGTGCGACATCACGTACGGCACGAACAACGAGTTCGGCTTCGACTACCTGCGCGACAACATGGCGTGGTCCAAGGACGAGCTCGTCCAGCGCGGCCACAACTTCGCCATCGTCGACGAGGTCGACTCCATCCTCATCGACGAGGCCCGTACGCCGCTGATCATCTCCGGCCCGGCCGACCAGGCCACCAAGTGGTACGGCGACTTCGCCAAGCTGGTCAAGCGCCTCAAGCGCGGCGAGCCCGGCAACCCCCTCAAGGGCCTGGAGGAGACCGGCGACTACGACGTCGACGAGAAGAAGCGCACGGTCGCCATCCACGAGGCCGGTGTCGCCAAGGTCGAGGACTGGCTGGGCATCGACAACCTCTACGAGTCGGTGAACACCCCGCTGGTCGGCTACCTGAACAACGCCATCAAGGCCAAGGAGCTCTTCAAGAAGGACAAGGACTACGTCGTCATCGACGGCGAAGTCATGATCGTCGACGAGCACACCGGCCGTATCCTCGCCGGCCGCCGCTACAACGAGGGCATGCACCAGGCGATCGAGGCGAAGGAAGGGGTGGAGATCAAGGACGAGAACCAGACGCTCGCCACGATCACCCTCCAGAACTTCTTCCGCCTCTACAACAAGCTCTCCGGCATGACCGGTACGGCGATGACCGAGGCCGCCGAGTTCCACCAGATCTACAAGCTCGGCGTGGTCCCGATCCCGACCAACAAGCCGATGATCCGCAAGGACCAGTCGGACCTGATCTACCGCACCGAGGTCGCCAAGTTCGAGGCGGTCGTCGACGACATCGAGGAGAAGCACAGGAAGGGCCAGCCGATCCTCGTCGGCACCACCTCCGTGGAGAAGTCCGAGTACCTCTCCCAGCAGCTCAGCAAGCGCGGCATCCAGCACGAGGTGCTCAACGCCAAGCAGCACGACCGCGAGGCGCAGATCGTCGCCCAGGCCGGCCGCAAGGGCGCCGTGACGGTGGCCACCAACATGGCCGGCCGCGGTACGGACATCAAGCTCGGCGGCAACCCCGAGGACCTCGCCGAGGCGGAGCTGCGCCAGCGCGGCCTCGACCCCGAGGAGCACATCGAGGAATGGGCCGCCGCCCTGCCCGAGGCGCTCAAGCGCGCCGAGGAGGCCGTGAAGGCCGAGAAGGAGGAGGTCGAGCGCCTCGGCGGCCTCTACGTGCTGGGTACCGAGCGGCACGAGTCCCGCCGGATCGACAACCAGCTGCGCGGCCGCTCCGGCCGTCAGGGCGACCCCGGCGAGTCCCGCTTCTACCTCTCCCTCGGCGACGACCTGATGCGCCTGTTCAAGGCCCAGATGGTCGAGCGCGTGATGTCGATGGCGAACGTCCCCGACGACGTGCCGATCGAGAACAAGATGGTCACGCGCGCCATCGCCTCCGCCCAGTCGCAGGTCGAGCAGCAGAACTTCGAGACCCGCAAGAACGTCCTGAAGTACGACGAGGTCCTCAACCGGCAGCGCGAGGTCATCTACGGCGAGCGGCGCCGCGTCCTGGAGGGCGAGGACCTGCAGGAGCAGATCCAGCACTTCATGAACGACACCATCGACGCCTACGTCCAGGCCGAGACCTCCGAGGGCTTCCCGGAGGACTGGGACCTGGACCGGCTGTGGGGCGCGTTCAAGCAGCTGTACCCGGTGAGCGTGACCATCGAGGAGCTGGAGGAGGCGGCCGGCGACCGGGCCGGCCTGACCGCCGAGTTCATCGCCGAGTCCATCAAGGACGACATCCAGCGGCAGTACGAGGCGCGTGAGGAGCAGCTCGGCTCCGAGATCATGCGGGAGCTGGAGCGCCGGGTCGTGCTGTCGGTCCTGGACCGCAAGTGGCGCGAGCACCTCTACGAGATGGACTACCTCCAGGAGGGCATCGGCCTGCGCGCGATGGCGCAGAAGGACCCGCTGGTCGAGTACCAGCGCGAGGGCTTCGACATGTTCCAGGCCATGATGGACGGCATCAAGGAGGAGTCCGTCGGCTACCTGTTCAACCTGGAGGTCCAGGTCGAGCAGCAGGTCGAGGAGGTTCCGGTCGAGGACGTGAAGCCGTCGACGTCCCTGGAGAAGGCGCCGCGGGACGCGGTGCCGGCCCAGGCGGGCAGCCGCCCGGAGATCCGCGCCAAGGGGCTCGACGCTCCGCAGCGGCGGAACCTGCACCTGACCGCGCCGACCGTGGACGGCGAGGGCGGCGTCATCGAGCGCGACGTCACCCCCGAGGACGAGCCGGTGCGCTCCCCGGCCGACGGCCTCACGCGCGCGGAGCGCCGCAAGCAGGCCAAGGGAGGCGGCCGGCGCCGCAAGAAGTGACGGCGCCGTCGGCGCCGTCGGCGCCGTAGGGCGGGCAAGGGCCGGGTCCCCTCGGGGCGCCCGGCCCTTCGGCTCGTCCGGGCCCGCCCGGTGCGGTCCGGTGCGGTCCGGGGCGGGCCGCGCCGGTTCAGGCGTCGTCGGCGCGGGGCATGCGGGGGCCGCCCAGTTCGACGGCCGTGCAGCGCCAGCGCAGGTCCCGGCCGCGTTCCAGGCGGAAGGCCAGGGCGCGCAGCCGGTCGCCGGTGCCGATGCGCGCGAAGACCTCCACGGCACCCGGGCGGGGCTCGAACCAGCCGATGTCCCGGACCACGGGGCGGGTGCCGCGCGTGCGCAGCGGGTGGTGTTCGGCGAGCCACACCAGTTCGTCGTAGGCGCGTCCGGCGGTGTGCCGGAGCATCGAGTGGACGGGGCGCAGACCGCTGAGGACGCCGAGGAGCCGCTCGGCGAACACGTCGGTGGGCCGGGGCTGCGGAAGGGGGCCGCGGGGGAGCCGGGCGGGGGCGGCCGGGCCCGCTTCCCGGACCGTCGGCGGACGGGTGTCCAGGGGCCTGGCACGGACGCGCGGCGGCTCGCCGGGGGAGTCCGGCCGGCGGCCGCCGCCGGCGGCGGTGCGCGGCGCGCCTCCGTCCGGCGTGCGGGGCGGGGTGCCCGAGCCGGGCGCGCGGGACGGAGCGGTACCCGGACGGCGAGGGTCGCGGCGGTTGGACGGGCGGGCGCCGCCGGAGCGCTGGTGGGCCCTGGTCATGACCTTGTGCATGGGAGTCCCCGTTCGGCGGCCCGGTGGATACCGGGCGGTAACTTCGTGGTGGGGATCTTGTACGGGGTGGCGCGGCGCGGCGGCAAGGGGGCGGGCGGCCGGACGGGGGTGGGGGAGGGATTCACCTATCCGGGTGGCCGGCCGCCGGGGGAGCCCGGTACCGCACGGCCGTACCGGGTGAAATCCGGGCCGGAGGTGGACGCCCCGGGCGTCACGGCCACGACCCCGAAAGGGGACATCCGCACGTATCCTGAAGGCCCTTGCAGCGGAGCCCCGACCACGAAAGCGGCCACTCATGCGCGTCTACGTCCCCCTGACCCTCCCCGGCCTCGCCGAGGCGTACAGGACGGGCGAGCTGGAGGCCGCGCCGCTCGTGGCGTACGCCGTCACGCCCGCCCTGCGCGAGTGGTACCTGTCCGACGACATCGAGGAACTGGAGTACGCGGCGCTGAGCCGCGCCGCGCTGGCCTCGCTGCGGCTGCTGGCCGCCGACCCCGCCGCGCCGCGGCGCCGCGTCGTGGTCGCCGTCGACGTGCCCGACAAAGCGGCGAGCGCCGACCCCGACCGGGGACTCGACCCGGCCGCGCTCGGCGAGGTGCGGGTCGCCGGCGCCGTACCCCTGGCGAAGGCCGCCTCGGTGCACGTCGACGCGGACGACGCGGAGGCCGACGTGGCCGCCGCCGCCGAGGCGCTGAAGGCGGCGGACGCCGGGGACGACGACGCGCAGTTCGTCGTGGACGGCGCCGAGGACCACGAACTGCTGTGGTACGCGACGCAGGAGATCCCGAACCTGGTGGGAACCGCCGGCTGACCCGCCTCGGCGTCCCGGTGATCCCCTGACCGCCGGTGGCGGCGGGTACGTTGTCGGACATGGGGATGCAGACAGCCGCGCACATCGTGTGGGACTGGAACGGGACGCTGTTCCACGACAACGACGCGATCATCGGGGCGACGAACGCGGCCTTCGCCGAGCTGGGCCTGGAGCCCATCACGCTGGAGGAGTACCGGGCCATGTACTGCGTGCCGGTGCCGAAGTTCTACGAGCGGCTGCTGGGGCGGCTGCCCAGTGACGCCGAGTGGGAGGTCATGGACCGGACCTTCCACCGGCACTACACCGAGCACCGGGTGCGCTGCGGACTGGCCGAGGGCGCGGCGGAGCTGCTCACGGCCTGGCGGTCGGCGGGGCGCAGCCAGTCGATCCTCAGCATGTACGGGCACGAGGAGCTGGTCCCGCTGGTGCGCGGGTTCGGGATCGAGGCGCACTTCCTGCGGATCGACGGGCGGACCGGGCCCTCCGGCGGCAGCAAGGCCGAGCACATGGTGCGGCACCTGGCGGCCCTGGCCGTGGTGAACGGCGTGGACCCCGCGCGGACGGTGGTGATCGGGGACGCCGCCGACGACGCGGTGGCCGCCCGGCACGTGGGGGCGCGGGCCGTGCTGTACACCGGGGGCTCGCACAGCCGGGCCAGTCTGGAGTCGGCGGGGGTGCCGGTGGTGGACACGCTGGGGGAGGCGGTCGCGGAGGCGGAGCGGCTGGCGGCGTGAGGCCCGCGAGGGGACGGGCGTCACCGCCCGTCCCCTCGCGGATACGCCGGACCGGCCCGCCGCGTCCCTGTGCAGAACGTCAAACTTCCACCCCCTGTTTTGTACACATACGGCTCATGACGGGCCCCCCGCCGGGAGCGATAGCCTTGGGGCGTGATCAGCGCGATAGTCCGCGGGGGCACCGGTGCCTCCGCCCTGCGCCCGGTGAGCACGGTGGGCATCCGTGACCGGGCGGCACTCGCTGGTCCTCGCGGGCGGGACGGGGCGTCGAGGACTCCCCGGACGCCGAGCACTCCCCGGACGACGACGGCGCCGTGTGCGGTGTCCTTTCCGGCGAGCGTGTCGAAAATGGCTGATACGCCCCCGCTCATCTCGTCTTGCGGCATAGCGTCGGAGCAGACCGGAAACCCCGGGTCGAGGCGTTGCGCCGGAAGGCGGGAGACCGTACTTCCTTCTACGTCACGCAACGGCGCGCGACAGGAGCCAGAGGACAATGCAGACCAAGCTGGACGAAGCCAAGGCCGAGTTGCTCGAAAGGGCCGCCCGGGTAGCTGAGAACAGCCCGGTCGGGGGCCACCTACCGACCGGGACGACGAGCGAGGGCACCCCGGACACCCCGGATCGCGAATCCGTGCTCGCGTTCCTCCAGCGCTACTACCTGCACACCGCCCCGGAGGACCTCACCGGCCGCGATCCGGTCGACGTCTTCGGAGCCGCCGTCTCGCACTACCGGCTGGCGGAGAACCGCCCGCAGGGCACCGCCAACGTGCGGGTCCACACCCCGACGGTGGAGGAGAACGGCTGGACCTGCAGCCACACCGTCGTGGAGGCGGTGATGGACGACATGCCGTTCCTCGTCGACTCCGTGACCAACGAGCTGACCCGGCAGGGGCGCGGCATCCACGTCGTCGTCCACCCGCAGTTCACGGTGCGGCGCGACGTCAGCGGCAAGCTGATCGAGGTGCTCGCCACCCCGCCCTCCGACGACCTCCCGCACGACGCGCACGTCGAGTCCTGGATCCACGTCGAGATCGACCGCGAGACCGACCGCGCCGACCTGAAGCAGATCACCGCCGACCTGCTGCGCGTCCTGTCCGACGTCCGCGAGGCCGTGGAGGACTGGGGCAAGATGCGGGACGCCGCGACGCGCCTCGCCGACTCGCTGTCCAAGGAGCCCCTCCCCGGCGACCTTCCGGCGGCGGAGGTCGAGGAGGCCGCCGAGCTGCTGAACTGGCTGGCGGACGATCACTTCACGTTCCTGGGGTACCGGGAGTACCAGCTGCGCGACGACGACTCCCTCGCCGCCGTGCCCGGCACCGGCCTCGGCATCCTGCGCGCCGACCCCCACCACGCCGGTGAGGACGACCACCCGGTCAGCCCCTCCTTCGAGCGGCTGTCCGCCGACGCCCGCGCCAAGGCCCGCGAGCACCGGCTGCTGGTGCTGACCAAGGCCAACAGCCGGGCGACCGTGCACCGGCCGTCGTACCTGGACTACGTCGGCGTCAAGAAGTTCGACGAGAACGGCGACGTCGTCGGCGAGCGGCGCTTCCTCGGCCTGTTCTCCTCCGCCGCGTACACCGAGTCCGTGCGCCGCGTCCCGGTCATCCGGCGCAAGGTGGAGGAAGTGCTGGAGCGCGCCGGGTTCTCGCCCAACAGCCACGACGGGCGGGACCTGCTGCAGATCCTGGAGACCTACCCGCGCGACGAGCTCTTCCAGACCCCGGCCGACGAGCTGCAGGCCATCGCCACCTCCGTCCTCTACCTCCAGGAGCGCCGCCGGCTGCGGCTCTACCTGCGCCAGGACGAGTACGGCCGCTACTACTCCGCCCTCGTCTACCTGCCCCGCGACCGCTACACCACCGGCGTGCGACTGCGGATCATCGACATCCTGAAGGAGGAGCTCGGCGGCACCAGCGTCGACTTCACCGCCTGGAACACCGAGTCGATCCTGTCCCGGCTGCACTTCGTCGTCCGCGTCCCGCAGGGCACCGAGCTGTCCGAGCTGTCCGACGCCGACAAGGAGCGCATCGAGGCCCGCCTCGCCGAGGCCGCCCGCTCCTGGGCCGACGGGTTCGCCGAGGCGCTGAACGCGGAGTTCGGCGAGGAGCGCTCCGCCGAGCTGTCGCGCCGGTACGGCGACGCCTTCCCCGAGGGCTACAAGGCCGACCACAGTCCGCGCGCCGCGGTCGCCGACCTCGTCCACCTGGAGCAGCTCGACGAGGACCGGACGTTCGCGCTCAGCCTGTACGAGCCGGTGGGCGCCGGGCCCGAGGAGCGCCGCTTCAAGATCTACCAGAAGGGCGGTTCGGTCTCCCTGTCCGCCGTGCTGCCGGTGCTCAGCCGGCTCGGCGTGGAGGTCACCGACGAGCGGCCCTACGAGCTGCGCTGCGCGGACCGCAGGATGGCGTGGATCTACGACTTCGGCCTGCGCATGCCCAAGGCGGTCGCCGGCAACGGCGACTACCTGGGCGACGACGCCCGTGAGCGGTTCCAGGACGCCTTCGCCGCCACCTGGACCGGCAAGGCGGAGAACGACGGCTTCAACGCCCTCGTCCTGAGCGCCGGGCTGACCTGGCGCCAGGCGATGGTGCTGCGCGCCTACGCCAAGTACCTGCGCCAGGCCGGCTCCACCTTCAGCCAGGACTACATGGAGGACACCCTCCGCAACAACGTCCACACCACCCGGCTGCTCGTCGCCCTGTTCGAGGCGCGGATGTCGCCGGAGCGGCAGCACGCCGGACGGGAGATCGTCGACGCCCTGCTGGAGGAGCTGGACGCCGCCCTCGACCAGGTGGCGAGCCTGGACGAGGACCGCATCCTGCGGTCCTTCCTCACGGTCATCAAGGCGACGCTGCGCACCAACTTCTTCCAGGAGGCGGCGCCCGGCCGGCCGCACGACTACGTCTCCATGAAGTTCGACCCGCAGGCCATCCCCGACCTGCCGGCGCCGCGCCCGGCGTTCGAGATCTGGGTGTACTCGCCGCGGGTGGAGGGCGTGCACCTGCGCTTCGGCAAGGTCGCGCGCGGCGGCCTGCGCTGGTCCGACCGGCGCGAGGACTTCCGCACCGAGATCCTCGGCCTGGTCAAGGCGCAGATGGTGAAGAACACCGTCATCGTGCCGGTCGGCGCCAAGGGCGGCTTCGTCGCCAAGCAGCTCCCGGACCCGTCCGCGGACCGCGACGCCTGGCTGGCGGAGGGCATCGCCAGCTACAGGACGTTCATCTCGGCGCTGCTCGACATCACCGACAACATGGTCGCCGGCGAGGTCGTGCCCCCGAAGGACGTCGTCCGCCACGACGAGGACGACACTTACCTCGTCGTCGCCGCCGACAAGGGCACCGCGACGTTCTCGGACATCGCCAACGAGGTCGCCGGGGAGTACGACTTCTGGCTGGGCGACGCCTTCGCCTCCGGCGGCTCGGCCGGGTACGACCACAAGGGCATGGGCATCACCGCCCGCGGCGCCTGGGAGTCCGTCAAGCGGCACTTCCGCGAGCTGGGCGTGGACACCCAGAGCCAGGACTTCACGGTCGTCGGCATCGGCGACATGTCCGGTGACGTGTTCGGCAACGGCATGCTGCTCAGCGAGCACATCCGCCTGGTCGCCGCCTTCGACCACCGGCACATCTTCATCGACCCGAACCCGGACGCGGCCACCTCCTACGCCGAGCGCCGCCGCCTGTTCGCGCTGCCCCGCTCCTCCTGGGAGGACTACGACACCGCGCTGCTCTCGCCCGGCGGCGGCGTCTTCCCCCGTACGGCCAAGGCGATCCCGGTCAACGCGCACATCCGCGAGGCCCTGGGCATCGAGGAGAAGGTCTCCAAGATGACCCCGGCCGACCTGATGAAGGCGATCCTCAAGGCGCCGGTGGACCTGCTGTGGAACGGCGGCATCGGCACGTACGTCAAGGCGTCCGCCGAGTCCCACGGCGACGTCGGCGACAAGGCCAACGACGCCATCCGCGTCGACGGCAGGGACCTGCGGGTCAAGGTCGTCGGCGAGGGCGGCAACCTGGGCCTGACCCAGCTCGGCCGGATCGAGTTCGCGATGCACGGCGGCCGGGTCAACACCGACGCCATCGACAACAGCGCGGGCGTGGACACCTCCGACCACGAGGTGAACATCAAGATCCTGCTCAACGGGCTCGTGGCCGACGGCGACATGACCGTCAAGCAGCGCAACAAGCTGCTCGCCGAGATGACCGACGAGGTCGGCCGGCTGGTGCTGCGCAACAACTACGCGCAGAACACGGCGATCGCCAACGCGCTCGCCCAGTCCAAGGACATGCTCCACGCCCAGCAGCGCTTCATGCGGCACCTGGTGCGCGAGGGCCACCTGAACCGGGCCCTGGAGTTCCTGCCCACGGACCGCCAGATCCGCGAGCGGCTCAGCTCCGGGCAGGGCCTGACCGGCCCGGAGACGGCCGTCCTGCTGGCCTACACGAAGATCACGGTCGCCGAGGAGCTGCTGCACACCTCGCTGCCCGACGACCCGTACCTCAAGGGCCTGCTGCACGCCTACTTCCCGACCGCGCTGCGCGAGCGGTTCGGCGACCGGATCGACACCCACCCGCTGCGCCGTGAGATCACCACGACCGTGCTGGTCAACGACACGGTCAACACGGGCGGCACGACGTACCTGCACCGGCTGCGGGAGGAGACCGGCGCCTCCCTGGAGGAGATCGTCCGGGCGCAGACCGCGGCCCGTGCGATCTTCCGCGCCTACCCGGTGTGGGACGCGGTGGAGAGCCTGGACAACAAGGTCGCGGCGGAGGTCCAGACCCGGATCCGGCTGCACTCGCGCCGCCTGGTCGAGCGGGGCACGCGCTGGCTGCTCAACAACCGGCCGCAGCCGCTCCAGCTCGCCGAGACGGTCGACTTCTTCGCCGACCGCGTCGAGCAGGTCTGGCAGGAGCTGCCGAAGCTGCTGCGCGGCGCGGACCAGGAGTGGTACCAGCACATCTACGACGAGCTGACCGACGCCGGCGTCCCGGACGAGCTGGCCACCCGCGTGGCCGGGTTCTCCTCCGCCTTCCCGACGCTCGACATCGTCTCGGTGGCCGACCGCATGGGCAAGGAGCCGCTGGACGTCGCCGAGGTCTACTACGACCTCGCCGACCGGCTGACCATCACCCAGATGATGGACCGCATCAGCGCCCTGCCCCGCGCCGACCGCTGGCAGTCCATGGCCCGCGCCGCGATCCGCGAGGACCTGTACGCGGCCCACGCGGCGCTCACGGCCGACGTCCTGGCGGCGGGTGACGACGGCTCGACGCCCGGGCAGCGCTTCAAGGTGTGGGAGCAGAAGAACGCGGCGATCCTCAGCCGGGCCCGCGCCACCCTGGAGGAGATCCAGAGCTCCGACACGTTCGACCTCGCCAACCTGTCGGTGGCGATGCGGACCATGCGGACGCTGCTGCGGACGCATTCGTAACGCCGTACCGACCCGTACGTGCCCCGCGCGTACGTCCCGTACGTACCGGCTCGCACGGAGCCGAGGGCGCCCCGGACCACCGCGGTCCGGGGCGCCCCGCCTTCGCGGCCACGAACCGGAACCGTCCTGTCGCACCCGTCGCCATTCGGACGTAACGGATAAAGTGACCGCGTGATGGGGCGTTCCGGCACGACGCGCACCACGCCGCCGCGCGCGGCGGCCCTTCCCCGGGCGGCCGCCGCGCTCGTGCTCTGCCTCCTGCTTCTCCTGCTGCTCCTGGTGATCGCGCGGCTGCCGTGGGCGGGTGACCTCGGCATGCACGCGGCGACCGTGGAACGGCTGCGGCACAGTCTCCGCGACCCCGGCAACCCGCTGGTCGACGCGGACACGCCGAGCCCCTACTACTCGCCGTGGACGCTGCTGCTCGGCGCCGTGGCCCGGGCGAGCGGCTGGTCGGTCTTCGTCGTGCTGCGCCTCGGCGCGCTGGCCGGGCTCGGGGTGCTGGTGACGGGTGTGTGGCGGTACACGCGCACCCTCAGCGCGCACCGGGCGGCCCCCGCGCTCGCCCTGCTGTGCCTGCCGCTGCTCTGGGGCACGGTGCCGTTCGCCTGGAGCGGCTTCTGGGGGCTGCACTCGCTGGCGCTGACCGTGGCGTACCCGAGCGTGCTCGCCCTCGGGCTCGCCTTCCACCTCTGGGCCCGGCTCGCGCGGGCCCTGCGCGGCGGCGACCGGGCCGGGTGGGGGACGTGGCTCGGACTCGGGGCGCTGTGGGCCGTGATCCTGCTGTGCCACCAGTTCTCCGGGGTCGTCGCCTCGCTGGGCGCCCTCGCCGCCGTGCTCGCCGCGCGGCCCCCGCGGGCGGTGGGAGCGCGGATCGGCGCCGGTCTGCTGGCGGGCGGGGTGGTCCTGTGGCTGTGGCCGTACTACGACTTCTTCGCGCTGTCCGGGGCCGGGGACGGGCTGGAGGCGGTGCACCGGCCGCTCTACTCCGGCCTGCCCGGCCGGTTCGGGCTGGTGCTGCTCGGGGTGGCCGCCCTCGTCCCGCGGTGGCGGCGGGACCGGCGCGACCCGCTCGTGCCGTTCTTCGCCCTGGGCCTGCTGGTGTTCGCGGCCGGCGGGCTGAGCGGCCACCACTCCTGGGGGCGCGCGCTGCCCGCCGCGCTGATCCCGGCGCAGCTCGCCGCCGCGCTGGAGGCGGTGGAGGCCGGCCGGCGAGCGGTGCGGGCCGGGTGGGCGTGCCTGCTCGCCGGGGCGCTGGCCGTCGGCGCGTGGGCGCAGGCGGGCACGCTCGGGTACGTCGTCGCGCGGGACGCGCTGCCGGGAGCGGTCGCGGCCAAGTGCCGGCAGCCGTGGGCGGGGTACCACTGGATCACGCCGTGGGTCCGCTACGGGGACGTCGTCATGGCCCGCACCTTCCCGTCCCGGCAGATCCCCGCCTACGGGGCGTACACCGTGGCCCCCGGCTACCCCGACTTCTTCCTGCCGGACGAGGAGCGGCGGGCGGCGGCGGTGCGGCGGTACTTCGCGGCGGGCACGCCGGGCGGCGAGCGGCGGGAGATCGCGCGGGAGTACGGCGTGCGGTGGGTGGTGGACCGCGGGACGGCGCTGCGGGCGGCGCCCGGACTGAGGGAGGTGGCCCGGGGGCCGGGCGGGCAGGTGCTGTACGAGGTCGTCGGCGCCGGGTGAGGGGCGTCGCGCGGGATGAGTGGAACGCGGCGGGGGCGGGCGCCGGAATTCCGGCCCGAGGGGCGCCGGGCGGAGCCGGGGGGTCAGCGCAGCGCGCCGCGCACCAGTCGGACCGCCCGCCTCACCCGTGGCCGCGCGAGGTGCCGTACCACCGGCCGCAGTATCCGCGCCGCCGTCCCCGTCGGCTGCCACCGCACCTGGAGCCGGCCCGGGGCACACCCCTCCGGTTCGACGGTGACCCGGTGCGGGGCGGCGCCGGAGCGCCCGGCCACGCGGGTGGTGAACGGCGGGAAGGAGGGCGGCGCCAGCAGGATGCCCGTGTGGCTCCGGCCCTGGTGGCGCAGGCGCAGCACGGGATGGCGTACGCCGCCGAAACCGCGCAGGGGGAGCCGGGCCGCCGCCAGGTCCAGACGGACCCGGCCCTCGAAGACGCCGGGGCGGACCGGGGACAGCCGGAAGGCGACCGCCAGCCGGTGCCGGCCGGGCGTCAGGAGCAGGGTCGCGCGCTGCGGGCCGACGGGGAGGCACCGCCCGGGGTCGTGGGTGCGGACGGTCAGGTCGAGCGAGGCGCCGGGCCCCCGGGCGAGTTCCGTGATCTCGTGCCGGAACCACGCGGCGAAGAACGGGCGGGTGGCCGGCTCCAGGTCGGTGACGTCCAGTTCGCGGCGGGCCCGTTCGGTCCCGGGGACGTGGTCGCCCCAGTACGTCCGGCCGTCCGCGTCCGTCGTCACCCGCGGGGGCGCGACGTCGTGGCCCAGGCCGCGGGCGGCCGTCCGCGCGTCGGCCAGGCGCCGGTCGCGGACCAGTTCCACCACGACCCGCTCGGCGCGGGGCAGCCGGGCGTACGCCCCCTCGGCCAGCGTGTCGAGGTAGGGGTTGACCGTGTCCGCGAAGGACGCCAGCCACGCCTCGTCACGCAGCGGCAGGTCACCGGCGTACATCCGGAAGTCGTGCTTGAGGAACTTGTAGTCCTTGTCCTCGCGCAGCGACTCGTGCCCGCTCTCGGCCAGGAAGGCGTCGATGAGCCGCTGCACGTGGATCCGGTCGCGGACGTTGGCCATCTTGTGCCGCTGGTTGGAGATGGAGGCCGAGCCGGAGGCGGCGTAGGGAGCCACGTACCAGCGGTAGACCGGCTCGGGGACGATGGTGAACGCCTTCGCCAGGCAGTATGCCTGCGCGGAGAACAGCTGGTCCTCGTAGTGGATGCCCTCGGGGAAGCGCAGGCGGTGCCGGTCGAGGAAGGCGCGGGCGTACATCTTGCCGGTCGACAGGTGCTCGAAGAACAGCCGCGGGTCGGCCTCGATGCCCTCCAGGGTGCGGTGCTCGGCCACCAGGTGCGGCATCCACGTCGAGCGGCGCCCGGTGTCCGTCCGGACGCGCTGCACCGCCCCCATCGCGAAGTCGATCTCGCGGGCGCGGTGGGCGGCGAGCAGCACCTCGACCGCGCGCTCGGGCAGTTCGTCGTCGCTGTCCAGGAACATCAGGTACGGCGCCCGCGCGATCTCCACGGCGCGGTTGCGGGGGGCGCTGCACCCGCCGCTGTTCTCCGCCAGGCGCAGGTACCGGATCCGCGGGTCGCGGGCGGCCAGTTCCCGCGCCACCCGCGGCGTCGCGTCCGTGGAGTGGTCGTCGCTGACGACGATCTCGAGGTTGGCGTGGGTCTGGCGGCGGACGGACTCCACGGCGCGGGGCAGCCGGCCGGCGTCGTTGTAGACGATGACCGTGACGGTGACGTCGGGGACCGCCGCGGGGGGCCGGGGGTTCACGCGACCTCCTCGGGGCGCGGTGCCGGGGTGCGCTCCTCCAGGGGGAGCACCGGCGGCAGCGTCTCCTCGTCCTGGCCGAGGAAGACGCGGCGCACGACGCGTTCGGCGGCGCGTCCGTCGTCGTACTCGCAGAACCGGCGGCGGAAGGCGGCCCGCGCCCCGGCCGCGGCCTCGTCGCGCCAGGCGTCCGTGGCGAGGATCTCCGTCAGTTCCCCCTGGGTGCGGGCGACGGGCCCCGGGGCCTCGGCCATGAGGTCGAAGTAGACGCCGCGGGTGGTGCGGTACGTCTCCCAGTCGTCGGCGTGGATCACGAGGGGGCGGTCCAGGTTGGCGTAGTCGAACATGATCGACGAGTAGTCCGTGACCAGGACGTCGGCGGCCAGGCAGAGCTCCTCGACCGGGTCGTAGGAGGAGACGTCCACGATCCGGCCCGTGCGGCGCAGGCCGGTCAGGGGGGAGGGCGCGGTGTCGTAGAAGTAGTGGGCGCGCACCAAGAGGACCGTTTCCTCGCCGAGGCGGTCGGCGAGTGCGGCGAGGTCCAGGCGCGGCGTCCAGCCGGCCTCGTAGTCGCGGTGGGTGGGCGCGTACAGGACGGCCCGGCGGCCCGGCGGGATGCCGAGGCGCTCGCGGACCGCGCGGACCTCGGCGGCGCCCGCCGTGTAGAAGACGTCGTTGCGCGGATAGCCGTGGTCGAGGGAGACGTAGCGGGAGGGGTACGCCCGCTGCCACATGCGGGTGGTGTGGCTGTTGGCGGAGACGCTGTAGTCCCACTTGTCGACCCGCTCCAGCAGGGCGCGGAAGTCCAGGCCGCGGGCGGCGGCCGGGTACGGCATCTGGTCCAGGCCCATGCGCTTCAGGGGCGTGCCGTGGTGGGTCTGGAGGTGGACCGCGCCGGGGCGTTTGACCACCGCGTTCGGGAAGTTGACGTTGTTGACGAGGTACTTCGCCCGGGCCAGCACGTCCCAGTAGCGGGCGGTGCCGGGGACGACATGGTCCGTGCCGGGCGGCAGCAGGGCCACGTTGTCGGCGCCCACCACCCACACCGGGTGGATCCACGGGGCGAGCTCGGCCAGTTTGCCGGCGATCGCGGCCGGGTTGCAGGCCACGCCCCGGTTCCAGTAGGCGGAGAACACCGCCAGGCGGGGGTCGGCCGGGCGGCCGAGCGCCCTGCGGTACCCCAGGTCGCGGAACCGGGCGCCGGCCTGCCGCCTGCGCGCCCGTGCGGTGGTCCGCACCGCGCGGCGGACGCGGTTGGCGGCCTGCAGGGCCCGGTAGCCGGTGTACGCGTCCTCCTCCAGCAGCGCCCGGCGGACCCCTTCGGGGCCGGCGGGGCGCCGGTGGCCCTCGGGGCGATGGCGCCGGGCCGCCGCGGAGGCGCGGTGGAAGAACTCCCGTGCCGTCTCCCGGGACATCCCGGCGCGGACGAAGGCGCGCAGGCAGTCGCGGACCATGACGTCGTAGAGGACGGCGTGGACGGCCGGGCGGTCCCGGGTGAGGCCGAGCAGGGTCTCGTAGCGGTCGACGAGCGCGTGGCGCTGCCGGGGGGAGGGGGGCGGAAGGCTCTCGGGACGCAGCAGGCGGTCCTCGTAGGCGGGGTGGGGCAGGCAGGCCACGCGGCCGGCCAGGAGGAGGGCCGCGTACGCCGCGAACGGCTCGTCGTCGGTGGTGAGCCGTTCCCCGTGCCCGTGCCAGAAGGCCGCGCGCAGGACGCGGGTGCCCAGGAGCGGGGTCAGGTGCAGCAGGTGCGGGTGGTCGTCGAGGGTGGTGCCGGTGCGGCCCGCGCGGGCCAGCAGGGGACCGTCCCGGGAGGGCAGGGCGGAGGTCCGCCAGGTGGTGCGGACGTGGTCCAGCAGCAGGACGTCGACGGTGTCGGGGAGTTCGGCGGCGCGCTCGGCGACCAGGCGCGGGGCCCCGGCGGGCAGCCCGTCCTTGGCGTGCACGAAGTGCAGCCAGCGGCCCGCCGCCCGCGCGGCCCCCGCCGCCCGGGCGGCGGCGTCGCCCGTCCCCTCCGGCAGCGTCAGCACCCGGAAGGCGGGGGCGTGCCGTTCGGCCGTCTCCCGGGCCCAGTCGCCCACCGCCGCCACGATCACCTCCGTGTCCGGCGGGGGGAGGGCGGCCAGCGAGTCGAGGAGTCCGGTCAGGCGGTCCTGGAGGTTCGGGCCGTGGACGACGAGGCTCAGCGTGGGAGCGGAAGCGGGGGCGGTCACGGGGGTCTCGGGCATCGGGGTACTCCTTCGCCTGCGTCGCCGTCGGCGCTTCGGGCGCACACCTCATTCGGTCATAGTGGCACTTGTGTGATGAAAACGGGGGATGCTGGTGCGCCTCGGGAGGGAAGGGGCCCCGCCGCCGCGGAGGGCCGCGCCCGCGGGCGTGCTCAGGGCTTCGGCCTGGAGGCGGTCCCGCCCGGGCCGCCCGTGAACGCCTCGTACTCCTCGAGCACCTCCTCCGTCGGCCCGTCCCTGCGCAGCTCGCCGCGCTCCAGCCACAGCACCCGGTCGCAGGTGTCGCGGATCGACTTGTTGCTGTGGCTGACCAGGAACACCGTGCCCGCCCGTTCGCGCAGCTCCCGGATGCGTTCCTCGGAACGCCTCTGGAAGGAGCGGTCGCCGGTGGCCAGCGCCTCGTCGACGAGCAGCACGTCGTGGTCCTTGGCGGCGGCGATGGAGAAGCGCAGGCGGGCCGCCATGCCGGAGGAGTACGTCCGCATCGGCAGGGTGATGAAGTCGCCCTTGTCGTTGATGCCGGAGAAGTCGACGATCTCCTGGTAGCGCTCCTTGACCTGCTCGCGGGACATGCCCATCGCCAGTCCGCCGAGGTGGACGTTGCGCTCGCCGGTCAGGTCGTTCATCAGCGCGGCGTTCACGCCGAGCAGGGAGGGCTGGCCGTCGGTGTAGATGCGGCCGTTCTCCACCGGGAGCAGGCCCGCGACCGCCTTCAGCAGGGTCGACTTGCCGGAGCCGTTGGTGCCGATCAGGCCGATCGCCTCGCCCCGGTACGCGACGAAGGACACGTTGCGCACCGCGTGCACCCGGCGTGTGCCCGCCGCCTTCTCGGTCTGCCCGCGGCGCAGGATGCGGTTGAGGGCGGCGGTGGCCGAACCGCGGCCGGCGGCGGCCCCGTTGACGCGGTAGACGATGTCGACGCCGTCGACGACGACGGTGGGGACCCGGCCGGCGGTCTCCCGCGCGGCCCCTCGGGTGATCTGCCGGGTGCGCTCAGCCACGCCCGTACCTCTCCTCGGCCTTCCAGAAGTAGACGAAGCCGCCGACGCCGGCCAGCAGCGCCCAGCCCGTCGCGATCGCCCACACGTGCGGCGGCAGCCGGCTCGCGTGGAAGGTGTCGATCAGGGCGAAGCGCATCAGGTCGATGTAGACGGCGGCGGGGTTGAGCTGGAGCAGGGGGCCGACCCAGGACGGCAGGCCGCTCCGGTCGCCGGTCATGTGGTCGATGCTCCACATCACGCCGGACGCGTACATCCAGGTGCGCAGCACGAACGGCATCAGCTGGGCGATGTCGGGGGTCCTGGCGCCCAGCCGGGCCACGGCCATCGACAGGCCCGCGTTGAACACGAACTGCAGGAACAGGGCCGGGACCGCCAGCAGCCAGGAAGGAGCGGGCGGCACGCCGAACGCGAGCAGGATCACGACCAGGGCGGCCATGGAGAACAGCAGCTGCTGGAGCTGCTGGAGGCAGAAGGAGAGCGGCAGCGAGGCCCGCGGGAAGTGCAGCGCGCGCACCAGCCCGAGGTTGCCGGAGATCGCGCGGGTCCCGGCCATCACCGAGCTCTGCGTGAACGTCCAGAGGAACACGCCCGTGACGAGGAACGGCACGAAGTCCGGAACGCCCTGCTTGGTCTGCAGCAGCACGCCGAAGACGAAGTAGTACACCGCCGCGTTCAGCAGGGGCGTCATCACCTGCCAGACCTGGCCCAGCCTCGCCTGGCTGTACTGCGCGGTGAGCTTGGCGGTGGCGAAGGCGGTGATGAAGTGGCGGCGTGCCCACAGCTGCCGGACGTACTGCGGCAGGGAGGGGCGGGCGCCGCTGACGGAGAGGCCGTGGCGGGCGGCGAGCGCCGCGAGGTCTTCGGCGGGCGGCGCCGTGGCCGGAGGCGGTGCGTGGAGGACCTGGCTCACATCCGCTGCTTTCGTTCGAGGAGGGGTCGGCGGGGGCGGCGAACGGTGTTTCCGCGGGTGACTCCTCGCGTTCACTTACGTCGGGACGGCACCGTATCGTCGCAACGTGAGCGTAGGTCGTGAAGACGTCGGAACGCAACCGTCCCGTCGTGACGGGCTCGTCTCTTCCATGCGCTGGAACGCAACCGTCCCGTCAAGGCGGGCTTCTCTCCTCGATACGTTGGAACGCAACCGCCTCGTCGAGACGGGCTCGTCTCCTCCCTGCGCTGGAACGCGGCCGTTTCGTCGTGACGCCCTTGCTCTCCCTGCGTCGCGACGGGGCCGTATCGTCGCGACGTTCTATGCTGGTCGGCATGACGACCAACGCCGACGAGTCCCAGCCGCGCCCGCGCCGCCGGGCCCCCGCGGGGGCGGCCGTGCTCCGTGAGGACGTGACGGAAGCCATCCGGGCCGCCGTCTTCGAGGAGCTCGCGGCCGTCGGCTACGCGCGCATGTCCATCGAGGGGATCGCGCGCCGGGCGGGTGTCGGCAAGACGGCGGTCTACCGGCGCTGGCGTTCCAAGCTGCACCTGGTGCTCGACGTCGTCTCGGCGCTCGCCGTGCAGGGCCTGCCGGCCCCGGACACCGGCTCCCTGGAGACGGACCTGCGGCTGCTGTACGAGGTGACCTCCCGCGCCCTGCGCCACCCCGTGGCCTCGCAGATCATTCCCGACCTCCAGGCGGAGGCCGCCCGCAACCCGGAGATCGCCGAGGCCGTGCAGAAGGCGTTGCGCGAGGGGCAGGAGGGCGTCGCCAGCCAGATCCTGGTGGCGGCGGAGCAGCGCGGTGAGATCCGCTCCGGCTTCGACGAGGAGCTGGCCCTCGACCTGATCTCGGGCCCGCTCTACTGGCGCTCGGTGGTGATCCGCACCCGGAAGCTGCCCAAGGGCTACCTGGCGATGCTGGCGCAGGCCACGGCGGGGGCGCTCAAGGCGTTGTGAGGCGGCCGGGTGCCGGACGCCGGACCCCGGCACCCGGCCGGACCGGGCGGACCGGGCGGGACGGACGAGGCCCCGCCCGCTCCGGCGGGGCCTCGTCCGGGAGGAGGCGCCTCCGTCAGGAGGAGGCGCCCCGGGGCCGCAGAGCGCGCAGCCTGGTGTCGAGTTCCCGCCGGTAGAAGTCGAGGAACCCGTCCGGGTCGGGACCCGCGTTCTGCATGACCAGGTGGTCGAAACCGGCGTCGACGAACGGCTGCGTCACCTGGACGTAGCGGTCCGGGTCGGTTCCGCAGGCGAACTGGCCGAGGATGTCCTCCTCGCGGACGGTCGTGGTGGCGGCGTCGAAGTTGACGGGGTTGGGCAGCTCGCTCATCACCTTCCACCCCGTCACGGCCCACCGGTTCGTCTCCAGGGCGGCGCGGGCCGCGGTGTGCTCGTCGGGCGCCCAGGCCATCGGGACCTCGGCGTAGCGGGGACCGGCGCCGCCCGCCTCGCGGTAGTGGCTGACGAGCTCCGTCTTGGGCTCGGTGGCGAAGAGGGCGTCCCCGAGTTCGGCGGCCAGCCGGGCGGCCACCGGGCCGCCGGCGGCGACGGCGATGAGCGGCGGCTCGTCGGGCAGGTCGAAGACGCGGGCGTCCTCCAGGCGCAGGTGCTTGCCCTCGTACGAGCGGTAGCCGCCGCGCCACAGCAGGCGGATGATCTCCAGCGCCTCGCGGAGCATCTCGTGGCGCGTGTGGACGGCGTCGGGGAAGCCCTTGCCGACGACGTGCTCGTTGAGCCTCTCGCCCGATCCGAGGCCGAGCACGAAGCGGCCGTCCGACATCAGGGCCAGGGTCGCGGCGGCCTGCGCGATGATCGCGGGGTGGTAGCGCACGGTCGGGCAGGTCACCCCGGTGGCCAGCTGCACCCGGCTGGTCTTCGCCGCGATGGCGCCGAGCACCGACCAGGCGAAGGGGGAGTGCCCCTGCTTGTCGAGCCAGGGGTGGAAGTGGTCGCTGATCTCGACGAAGTCGAAGCCCGCTTCCTCCGCCGCGACGGCCTGCCTGATCAGTTCGGTGGGCCCGAAGTCCTCCGCCGCCAGTTTGTAGCCGATCTTGATCTCCATGGGCAGAGGGGTACCCCGCGGCGTGGGGGATGAAAAAGCCTGCCTACGCCGGTCGGCCCCGGCGGAGCAGACGCCGGAGCCTGCGGCGTGCCACGGCCGCGGCTGCGCGCGCCCCGGGGGCCACTCGCAGGGCCAGCGCGCCGGAGTGCGTGGCGTACGGCTGGACGAGCAGCACGCCGTGCCGGACGCTCGGCAGGGCGCGGCGGCGCAGCAGGCCGGCACCTGTGAGCGCGTGCGCCGTGACCTCACGGCTCGCGCCGTCGCGGAAGCGCAGACGCAGGAACAGGTCCCAGGTGCCCGCTCCCGGCGCCGCCAGCGCCGTGGGGTCCACGTCCGCCTCGGCCGTCCAGGCGGACTCGCCGGCCCCCTCGGCTCCCGCGGGCGCCGGTGCGGGAACCACCGTCCGGCACGGACCCGGCCGCCCGTCCTCCCGGCGCCGCCACTCCACCTCCACCGCCTGCGGGCCGCCGGCCTCGGCCAGACGGCCGTACAGATCGTGCAGCCGCAGCCGCAGCCGCAGCCGCAGTGGTGGCGGCGACGGGCGCGGCAGGGGCGGCGGCCCCACGCGGGTGGCGCGCGCGTGGGGGCGCAGTTCCGCGTCGACGGCGAGCGGCAGGGACCCGACCGGGCGGGCCAGCAGCGGCTCCAGGGTGACCTCGGGCAGGTCGGCGGACCAGACGGGCGTGCCGTCGGGGGCGCGGGCGTAGGGGGGCGGCAGCCGGGCCGGACGGGACGCCAGCTCCCGCAGGCGGGGCAGGTCGCGCGGTTCGGGGGAGGCCAGGACGACCCGGCCGACGAGGCGTCCCGGCGAGGCCGGAGCGCGTTCCCAGTCGGCCGCGTCGTACTCGGCGAGGTACGCCCGCGTGTGCTCCCACCACGCGCGCTGGTAGTGCGCGTCGCGCAACCCCAGTTCGCGCACGTACATCCGCAGCTCGTGGTCGAGGAACTTGCCGCGCGCCGCCCGCGCGAGCTCCTCCTCCCCGGCGGCCAGCAGGATCGCGTGGGCCGCCCGGCACGCCCGCGTGCGCGCCCGCCAGTTGTCGATGCCGGCCCGGTCCAGGGAGATCGACAGCCGTTCGGCGGACCGGCGGACGTGCCAGACGTACACCCGGTCCGGGACGAGCGCGACGCGCGGCGAGGCGGCCAGTACGCGCGCGGTGAAGACGACGTCCTCGTAGGGGAAGCGGCCCTCGGGGAACCGGATGCCGTGCGCGCGCAGGAAGTCCGTGGCGTAGAGCTTGTTGACGCACAGCGTGTCGCGGACCAGGTGCGGGCGCAGCGCGGGGCGCTCGACGACGGCCCGCGCCGCGTAGAGCGGCGCCTGCCACGGCACCTCGCGCCCCGAGGGCAGCTCACGGCGCACGCACAGTCCGCTCGCGACCTGTGCGCCCTCCGCGCGCGCCGCCGCCAGCAGCGTGTCCACCGCACCGGGCGCAAGTACGTCGTCGCTGTCCAGGAACATCACGTACGGGGACGTCGCCGCGTCCGCCCCCGTGTTGCGCGGGGTGCCGCAGCCCCCGCTGTTGGCCGGGAGCCGGACGACCCGGAGCCGGGCGTCCGACGCCGCGAGCCGGGCGAGCAGTTCCGCGCTGCCGTCCGTCGAGCAGTCGTCGACGGCGATGACCTCGCGGACGGCCGGGCCCTGCGCGAGCGCCGACCGCACGGCGTCCGCCACGTGGTCCGCGTCGTCGTACCCGATGACGACGACGGTGACGGCGCCCCGGGGGCGGGGGGACGGGGACATGACGGCCTGCCTCCCTGCGCGCGGGCCGGCCGGAACGCCGGCGCGAGGTGGGGATCGTGCGCCGTATGGATGCCCCGTGGACCCGGCCGGCCGGCGAAGCGCGGCGAAACGTCATTCGATCGCCCGCGACCAGGCGCGTGACGGGCGGGGCGCGGGGACCGGCGAACCGGGGGGCGGCGGGCCGGGCGGGTGCCACGGCCGTGGAGGGGTGCCGCGTGCCCGTGACGCGGCGGTGCGCACCCGGGGATGATCCTCCGGTTCCGCCTCCGCCGTCCGCTCGCGGGCCGCCCGGTGACCGGGGCCGGCCGCCCGGTCACCGGCCGCCGGGCTCCCGCGGCAGGGCCGCCGCCGCGTCCAGCGCGTCGGTGAGCCGGTCGAGGCGGGCCCGCAGGTCGCGGATCTCGTCGAGGTCGAAACCGGTCGCGGCGACGATCCGGCGCGGCACCTCCAGCGCTCGCTCGCGCAGCGCCTCGCCCTCCCCGGTCGGTCCCACCCGGACCGACCGCTCGTCGCGCGCGCTGCGCTCCCGCCGTACGAGACCGGCCGCCTCCAGCCTCTTGAGCAGGGGCGAGAGCGTGCCGGAGTCGAGCCGCAGGTGCTCGCCGAGCTTCTTCACCGGCAGTTCGCCGTGCTCCCAGAGCACCAGCATCACCAGGTACTGCGGATAGGTGAGCCCGAGATCCTTCAGCAGCCCGCGGTAGACCCCGCCGAAGGCGCGCGAGGCCGCGTTCAGGGAGAAGCAGATCTGCTGGTCGAGGCGGAGCCAGTCCGCTGCGGGCGTGGTCATGCCTCCAGAATAGCTCTTACCCCCAATTCAGTTGTGCGCAACTGAATTGCGTGCTCTACTTGTGCTCGGTGGGCGGCCCGGCCGCCCCGCGACGATCTCGGCGATTTCGATGAACTTGACGATCTCGATGAACTCGATGAAAAGGGACGGACTTCCATGGACACGCTCTACACCGCCGCCGCCACCGCCACCCACGGCCGCGACGGCCGCGCCGTCAGCTCCGACGGCAGGCTGGACCTCGCGCTCAGCGCCCCGGTGGAGCTGGGCGGCGACGGGCGGGGCACCAACCCGGAGCAGCTGTTCGCCGCCGGTTACGCCGCCTGCTTCGGCAGCGCCCTCGCGCTCGTCGGCCGGCGGGCGAAGGTCGACGTCGGTGACGCCGCGGTGACCGCCGAGGTCGGCCTCGGCAGGCAGGGCGAGGGCTTCGGGCTCGCCGTCACCCTCCGCGTCGAGCTGCCCGACACCGTGGACGAGGCCACCGGCCGCAAGCTGGTCGAGCAGGCCCACCAGGTCTGCCCCTACTCCCAGGCCACCCGCGGCAACGTCCCGGTCGACCTCGTCGTCGAGTAGGTCCTCCCCGGGCGGCCCCGGTCCCCGACCCGCGCCAGCACCTCCCCCGTCCGTCCACTCCGCGCCACCACCACCGCCTCCTCCGGCACCGGGTGCCAGCGCGTCAGCAGCAGCCAGCGCACGCGGTGGCGGCGGACGACGGCGGCGCGCAAGGCGGGGGTGGAGTCGCGGGCGAGATAGGCGCGGACGTCGGCGGCCCGCCGCAGGCGCTCCCGCTCGTCCAGGGCCGGGTCCGGCCAGGCGGGCGCGGCGAGGTTGGGGCCGTACCCGGCGATGGCGTGGACGGCGTAGTAGCCGTCGGTGATCACGACCTCGCCGGGCCGGATGTGCCGTGCCGCCCAGTCGTACGACGGCCAGCGCGGCGGCTGCTCGAAGCCGACCGGGTCCAGGGCGGACGGCACCACCGCGCCCGCGTGCACCGTGAGGAACCCGGCGCAGGCCCCCGCGGTCGCCGCCCAGCCCAGCAGGTGCCTGCGGCGGCCCCACGGCCGGGGCGCCGCCAGCTCCACGGCGAGGGCGAACTGCAGGGGCACCAGCGTGAGCCCGAGGATCCGGCCGTAGGTGTAGTGGCCGCTGAACCACCCGTACGCCACCACCGCGCCCTCCAGGGCGAACATCAGCACGAGCGGGTCCCGGGGGGAGCGCCGCCCGCGCAGCCACAGCGCCGGCAGCCCGAGCAGCGCCAGCCAGAACTGCCCGGGCAGGTTCAGGTAGAGCGTGCGGTGCATCGCGTCCACGCTGTCGTCCCCGGCCAGTGCCAGCACGTCGAAGTACGGCCAGGACAGCGCGACCGCCAGCGCCGCCCCCGCCGCCGGCGCCCAGCGTCCGGCGACCGCGCCCCGCCACCCGCGCTGCCACCCGGCGACGAGGGCCAGGGCGCCCAGCGCCGCCGCCACCGACGTGATCGGGTGCACCAGCAGGATCACGCCGTACAGCACGCCGAGCCCCGCGTACCCGGCGAAACCGGGCAGCCCGCTCGGGCCCACGTACCGCAGGCGCCCCGCGTTGCGCGCCCGCGACCCGGTCAGCGCCCAGGCCCAGAAGGTGAGCCCGATGGCGAACGCGGACGGATAGCCGAGGTTGCCCGTCATCGACATCAGTCCGAGGTAGCCGCTCCACCAGGCCCGTTCGGTGCCCCACAGCAGCGTCATCGCCGCCAGCGCGAGCACCGGCGCCCACGGCCGCGGCGTCAGCACCCGCACGAAGCGGCCGATGCCGGTCAGCAGCACGAGCAGGTTCAGCGGTCCGGCGAGCCGCAGCACCGCCCACCCGTCGAGCCCCGTCAGCCGGGCGAACGCGCCCTGCGCGACCGCGTACGGCGAGTAGTACGCGCTGCCGGCGCCCGGCAGGTCGGCCATCGGGTGGCGCGGGTGGAGCAGGTCGGCCTTGAGGCGTTCGACGACCGCCGCGTGCTGGCCCGCGTCGCAGCACAGCGGCACCCGCCAGTACGCCACCGTCATCACCAGCCAGAACAGGAAGCCGAAGGCCTGGTAGGGGGTGGGGCGCCGGATGCGGCCGCCGCGCGGCGCCGTGGCGCCGCGCGCGGTCCGCCGGACGAGGACGCCGGCGCTCACCGGACTTTGGAGGCAGGGGGCATGTCGGGCATTTGCCGTATGTTCCCGGTAGGGTCAACGGCTTGACCTCACGTCACCTCATCGAGTGAGTCGGGTCTGGCGGGCACCCCGCGCCCCGCTCAGCCCACCGGCTCCGTCCGGCCGGCGTGCCCCTGCGCCGGCACCGGAACCCGGGCCCGCACCACCGGCTCCAGCAGCAGCGGGATCCCGACCACCGGAAGCAGCCACGCCAGGACGATCAGCCGCTCGCCCCAGATGTTGATGTCCGGGTGCGCGGCCTGGGTGAGGAAGCCGGTGGCCGCCGCCGCGACCAGGAAGCCGCCGAACACCGGCCGCCGCAGCGCACCCCACACCCCCGCGCCCAGCGCCGCCGCGAACAGCGGCTGCCACGCCTGCCGCCGCAGCCACTCCAGCCAGAAGTTCCCCTGCAACCGCCAGAACTCCGGCCACGGATCCGCCCGGTCGGGCCGGGCGAAGTGATCCGTGAGCAGGTCCTGGAGACTGTCGGACTCCGACGGGTAGTGCAGCAGCCGCGCCAGCACCACCGTCCCGAGCGCGGCGCCCAGCCCGATCGCGCCGAGCGCCGGCACCCCCCGGCCGGACGGCCGGCCGCGCCGCCGGCGCCGTACGGCGATCAGCGCGCCCGCCGCCGCCAGGCACACCCCGAGGAACAGCGCCTGGGAGTGCTTGACGGTGAACAGCGCGGCCAGCGCACCGCCCACCAGCGCGAACCCCACCCGCTCCCGACGCCCCTCCAGGACCAGCGCGCAGCCCCACAGCGCCGCCAGCGTCAGCGCCAGCAGCAGCCCCTCGGTCATCGGGCGCATCGCGGTCGTCCCGCACGGCAGCACGTAGTACAGCGCCTGCCCGGTCAGGGCGAGCGGCACCGGCACCGACAGGGTGCGCAGCACCAGGAAGACGAGGACACCGCCCGCCGCCGCGATCACCACGCTCGCCGCCCACAGCCCCCACGTCACGCCGAACGCGGTGACGAAGGGCACCAGGAACGCCGGGTAGCCGGGCCGCGCCTCGAAGATCCGCATGAAGCGTTCCGACATGAACGGCACGGTGTGCCCGCCGGTCTGCCCGGCCCGCAGCCGCGTCTCCACCGCCCTCCACTCGCGCGCGTGGCACGTCGAGGCGATGCGCGTGGTGGGGGCGGGCCGGTGGAAGTGCACCACGTGCACGCTCTGCGCGCGACGCGCCTGCGACGCCTTGCCCGCGCAGACGTAGTCGATGACGGACCCGGCGGTCTCCCGCTTGCCCTCGCCGCTCAGGCTCAGGGCGTACGCCAGGTAGTTCTTGGTGTCGGGGGTGTCCCGGCCGGTGACGTTCGCCAGCTGGACCACGGCGAACAGCGCGGCCAGGACCAGCACCCAGGCGCGCGGCCTCACGGCGAGGCCAGTGCGTCGCGGTCGGCGGCGGGCACCCGGCGGGCCCGGGGGATCCCCGTGGGCCCGGTCACCGGCTCGCCCAGCATCAGCGTCCGCACCACCCGCTCGGCGGCCCGCCCGTCGTCGTACTCGCAGAACCGGTCCCGGAAGGCGGACCGCAGGCGTGCCGCCTCCTCGTCCCGCCACGTCCCGGAGTCCAACAGCCACGCCAGCTCCCGGTAGGAGCGGGCGACATGGCCCGGCGCCTCGGCGGTGATGTCGAAGTAGGCGCCGCGGCTCGCCGTGTACGCGTCCCAGTCGTCGGCGTACACGACGATCGGCCGGTCCAGGTTGGCGTAGTCGAACATCAGGGCGGAGTAGTCGGTGAGCAGGACGTCCGAGGCGAGCATCAGCTCCTCGACGTGCGGCTCGTCCGTCGCGTCGATCACGATGCCGCGCCGGTGCAGCTCCGACAGGCCCAGGCCGCGCGCCGGGCCGGCCGCGAGGGAGGGGTGCAGGCGCACGACCAGGGTGCGGCCCTCGCCGAGGTCGCGCGCGAGGCGGGCCACGTCCAGCCGCTCGACCAGCCCGCCCCGGCGGTAGTCCCGCCGGGTCGGCGCGTACAGCACGACGGTGTGGCCGTCGGGGACGCCGAGCCGGGCGCGGGTCTCCCGGCCCGCGTCCGGGTCCGCGCCGACCAGCACGTCGTTGCGCGGGCTGCCGGTGCGCAGGGAGGTGAAGTGGCAGGGGTAGGCCCGCTCCCACACCCGCTCCGAGTACCGGTTGGCGACCAGGCTGTAGTCCCAGCGGTCGGCGCGGCGCAGCATCTGCGGCACGTCGACGCCGAGCCGGGCGCCGGGCTTGTCCAGCAGGTCGGCGCCCATGTACTTCAGCGGGGTGCCCTGGTGGGTGTGGATGTGGACGCTGCCGGGCCGCTTGGCCAGCGAGCCGGGCCAGTTGACGTTGTTGACGAAGAACGTGGCCCGCTCGGTCACCCGCCGGTAGCGCGCGGTGCCGAGGACGACGTGCTCGACGCCGGGCGGGAGCAGGGCCGCCTGCTCCTCGTCCCGGACCACCCACACCCCGCGCAGGTGCGGGGCAATCTCCCTGGCCTTGTGGTAGATCGCCGCCGGGTCGCCGAGCACGCCCCGGTGCGAGAACGCCGAGTACACGGCGAGGTGCGGATCGAGGGGGCGGCGGGCGCCGAGCACCGACCGGGCGCGGCCCAGCCGGGCGTCCGCCGCCGCGCGCGCCCGCTGCGCCCGCCGCCCCAGCTCGCGCCGGGCCCGCCCCGACTGCCGCCACAGCACGTAACCGGCCCAGCCGCCCTCCAGCACCCGCAGTTCCTTGGGGACCGGGGCGCCCTCGGGCTTGTGCGCGCGGAACATCTCGGCCGTACGGCGGAAGAACTCGGCCTTGTCACGGGGCGGCAGCCGGTCCGGCTTGGCCAGGATGTCCAGGCAGTGCTCGCCCATCTTGGCGTGCAGGTACGGCCGCCACCGCGCCAGCTCCGGACGGGAGTCGACGTACGCGAACACGCGCGCGTACTGCTCGTGGACGTCGAAGTGCTTGCGGCTGGTGGTGGACAGGATGTTGCCCTGGCGGCGCTGCCGGTAGTTCAGGCAGATCCGGTCCAGCGTCGCGATCCGCCCGGCGGTGAGCATCACCGGGAACGTCCACGGCGTGTCCTCGTAGTAGCCCGGCGGGAAGGCGAAGCCCTCCCGCTCGACGAAGTCGCGCCGGTAGGCCTTGTTCCACACCACCATCAGCAGGTCGAGGATCTGCGGGTACTCGACGGCGGTGAACGTGCCCCCGCCGGCCTCGGCGAGGAGGTGCGCGAGCACGTTGCGGCGGGTGCCGCCCCACCAGTAGGTGCGGGCGTAGTCGAAGACCAGCACGTCCGGGTCGCCGGTCTCCTCCAGCCGGTCGGCCATCGCGCGCAGGGCGCCGGGGGTGAGGGTGTCGTCGCTGTCGAGGAAGAGGAGGTAGTCGCCGGTGGCGTGCGGCATCCCGGCGTTGCGGGCGGGGCCGAGGCCGACGTTCTCCCTCAGGTGCAGCACGCGCAGGCGGTCGTCGCGGGCCGCGTACTCGTCGAGGATGGCGCCGCAGCCGTCCGGCGAGCAGTCGTCCACGGCGATCACCTCGATGTCCCGGTGGGACTGCCCGAGGACCGAGTCGAGGCACTCGCGCAGGAAGCCCTGCACCTTGAAGCAGGGGAGGATGACGCTGAAGCGGGGCACTGCGGGTCAGCTCCTTACCAGGGTGGCGGCGGCGGGGGCCGGGACGCGCTCGGCGAGCGGGACGACGGGCGGGATCGCCTCCGGCGGCTCGCCGAGCAGCACCCGGCGCACGACCCGCTCGGCGGCCCGGCCGTCGTCGAACTCGCAGAACCGCTCCCGGAACGCGGCCCGCAGCGCCGCCGACTCGGCGCCCGCGTAGGAGCCGTCGGCGAAGATCCGCGCCAGCTCCTCGGGCGTGCGGGCCACCGGGCCGGGCGGCGCCGCCGGCAGGTCGAAGTAGACGCCCCGCGTCTCGCGGTAGACCTCCCAGTCGTCGGCGTACACGACGATCGGCCGGTCCAGGTTGGCGTAGTCGAACATGATCGACGAGTAGTCGGTGACCAGTGCGTCGGCGGCCAGGCACACGTCCTCGGAGGAGGGGTGCGCGGTGACGTCGATGATCCGGCCGCTGCCGCCGTGCCTGCCGCCCCGGTCGTAGAAGTAGTGGGCGCGCAGCAGGACGACGACGTCCTCGCCGGCCGCCTCGCAGAACGCCTCCAGGTCCAGGCCGCCGGTGCCGAAACCAGTCCGGTGGTCGCGGTGCGTGGGCGCGTACAGGACCGCCGTCTTGCCCTCCGGGACGCCCAGTTCGCGGCGGACGCGGGCCACGTCGTCGGCGGTCGCCGTGTAGTAGACGTCGTTGCGCGGGTAGCCGTACTCCAGCTGCTCGTAGGAGCCGGGGAAGGCGCGCTCCCACGTCTGGGTGGAGTGGCGGTTGGAGGACAGGTTGTAGTCCCAGCGGTCCACCCGGCCCAGCAGCTTGGTGAAGCTGCCGCTGGCCGCGGCGACCACCGGGTACGGGGACTGGTCGACGCCCATCGTCTTCAACGGCGTGCCGTGCTGGGTCTGCAGGTGCACGCTGCCGCGGCGCTTGACCACGCCCTCGGCGAAGTTGGCGTTGTTGACCAGGTACGCGGCGCGGGCCAGCACCCGCCAGTAGCGGCGGCTGCCGATCACCGCGTGGTCGACCCCGTCCGGCACGGCGTGTTCCCGGCCGGGCTCGACGAGGAACACCGCGCGCAGGTGGGGGGCGAGTTCGCGGGCCTTGGCGTGGATCGCGGCCGGGTTGCAGGCGTAGCCGCGCCCCCAGTACGCGCAGTACACGACGAGGTTCGCGTCGAGGGGGCGGCGCAGGTGCCACCGGTACAGCAGGCGGGTGCGCAGCCCGCGCGGGCGGGGCAGGCCCCGGAGCGCGTGCGTCGCCGCCCGGTTGGCGCCGCGCAGCGCGCGGAACGCCGCGTACGACCCGCAGGCCAGCAGCCGGTGCTGCACGCCCAGCCGCCCGGCCGGGGGGCGGAAACCGGCGGGGCGGTGGCGGCGGTGGAGCGCGCAGGCCCGGCGGAAGAAGGCGCGGCGCCCCTTCGGCAGGCGCCGCGGATGCGTGGCCGTCCTCAGGATCGCCGCGAAGAGGTGCTCGAACAGGAGGGTGAGGCGCGCGGCGGGCAGCCCCCGCTCGGCCGCCCGCGTGAGCAGCAGGTCGGCCTGGTCGAGCAGGTCGGTGTGGTGCGGGCCCGGCAGGTTCAGCCGGCTGCCCTGGCGGCGCACCAGATGCCGTACGACCACGGAACGCAGTACGGCCATGCGCGTGGCGCACGCCGCGGCCAGGCCGCCGAAACCGACGTCGGTGAAGTGCCCCTCGGGGAAGCGCAGGCCGTGCTCGGTGAGGAAGGCGCGGCGGTGGGCGGCGCTCCAGGCCGGCAGCCGCACACCGGTCAGGTGCGGCGCGGCGTCGGGGGGGAAGGCCCCGCGCGGTGTCTTCGCCAGCAGCGGCGCGGCCGGGTTGACGGGCTCGCCCTCCCACCAGGGCACGCGTTCGTGCTCGAAGTACAGCACGTCGACGTCGCCGGTCTCGGCCAGCCGCGCGTCCAGCGCCGCCAGCGCCCCCGGCGCGAGGACGTCGTCGCCGTCGAGGAAGAGCAGGTACGCGCCGGTCGCCGCCCGCATCCCGGCGTTGCGCGCCCCGGCCAGACCGGCCGACGGAGGGGAGTACACGGGCGCCACCCGGGCGTCCCGCTCGGCGAGGGCGGCGGCGACGTCCGCCGCCGCGCAGTCCGGTGCGTCGCAGACCGGGATCAGCTCGAAGTCGCCCAATGACTGGGCGAGGACCGAGTCCAGCGCCTGGGACAGGCGGCCCGCGACCCCATGGGACGGGACGATGATGCTGAAGCGGGGCATTCTGCTCTCCCTGTCGTCGTTCTTCACGGGCTTCACGGGCTTCACGGGCCGCCGCCTCAGCCGGCGCGGCGGCGGCCGGGCCGGCCCGCCGGCCGCCGGGCGGGCGGTCCGGCCGGAGCGGGCCGCGACGAGCTGCGGGGCATGCGGACTCCCGAGGGGGACAACGGCGGTCAGAGGCTCTCGGTGACGGTGTGGGGACCGGCGGGTTGCGGCACGGTGGCGGGCGGGACACCCGCGGTGGACGCCGCGGCACCCGGAGCCGGGCGCCACGCGGCCGGCGGCACCAGGGGCGGCAGGTCGCTCTCCCCGAGCACGACCCGCCGTACGACGCGTTCGGCGACGCGCCCGTCGTCGTACGGGCAGAAGCGCTCGCGGAAGGCCCGGCGCAGCCGGGTGGCGTGCGAGCCGCGCCAGTGGCCGGTGGCGAAGAGGTCGACCAGCTCGTCCTCGCCGCGGGCGACCGCACCCGGCGGACAGGAGCGCAGGTCGACGCAGGCGCCGCGGGCGGCCTCCAGCGCCTCCCCGTCGCCGGCGCACAGGACGATCGGCCGGTCCAGGACCGCGTAGTCGAACACCAGGGGCGAGCAGTCGGTCAGCAGGACGTCCGAGGCCAGGCAGAGCGACTCCACGCGCGGGTGGCCGCCGACGTCGATGACGCGGTCCGTACCGGGGACGAGCGGGCCGCCGTACGGGGAGCGGGGACGGGCCAGCACCACGAAGTGCGGGCCGAGGCGGCGCAGGACGCGCTCCAGGTCGAGGCCGGGACCCCCGGCGCGGTCGTGGTGGCCGCGGTCGGCCGGCGCGTACAGGATCGCGACCGCGCCCTCGGGGACGCCGAGCACCGAGCGCAGCCGGGCCACGTCCGCGGCCGTCGCCCGGTGGAGGACGTCGGTGCGGGGGCGGCCGTACTCCAGCGTGGTGCAGCGGCCGGGGAGGACGCGCTGCCAGGTCAGGGTGGAGTGGCGGTCGGCGGACACGACGTGGTCCCAGGTGTCGACGTCGCGCAGCAGCCGGGCCACGTCCGCGGCGCGGGCCGCCGGGTGCGGGAGGAGGTCCGGCCCGGTGGGCCGTAACGGGGCGCCGCGCGGGGTGTGGACGACGACCTGGCCGCGGCGCTTGACCAGGCGGCCGCCGAGGCGGGTGTCGTGCACGACGTACCGGGAGCGGGCCAGCGCTGTGAGGGCGGCGGCCGTGCCCGGGGCGAGGCGGCGCGGGCCGGGCGGGAGGGTGTGGTGGAGTGCGGGAGGGGCGATCCAGGCGGTGCGCACGTGCGGGGCGAACTCGCGGAACGCCTGCTCCAGCGCGCCCGGGTCGCCGCCGCACCCCCGGCCGTCGTGGGCGGTGAAGACGGCGCGGTCGGCGCGCAGGGGGAGGAGGCGCTGGAGGCGGTGGTGCAGCCACAGGACGGCGGCGCGCGTGGCGCGCAGGAGGACGGCGAGGCCCTTCGACGCGCCGCGGACCGGGGCCGAGGCCCGGCGCAGGGTCCGGTGGGTGCGGTACAGGCCCAGGCGGAGCAGGGCGTGGCGCAGGCGGACGCGCGGCGGGGCGGCGGCGCGGGGGACGCGGTGGCGGCGGCAGTGGGCGCGGGCCCGGCGCAGGAACTCGGTCCGCGTCCCGCGCGGGAGGAGGCCGGGCCGGTCGGCCAGCGCCGCCAGGTGGCCGGCCATGCGGCGGTACAGCACCGGCCGCCAGGGGGCCAGGCGGGGGTCGGAGTCCAGGAACGCGAAGAGGCGGTCGTACTGCGCGAAGACGTCGAAGTGGTGCGCGCCGGGCGTGGCCAGGGCGTCGCCGTACCGGCGCCGCCGGTGGTGCACGCACACCCGGTCCAGGGCCGCGATCGACTCCGCCCTCAGCAGCACCGGGCAGGTCCACGGCGTGTCCTCGTAGTGGCCCGGCGGGAAGGCGAAGCCCTCCCGGGCGACGAACGCGCGGCGGCAGACCTTGTCCCAGACCGGTGCGGGCGCGGACAGCAGCCCCGGACGGTCGGCCAGGCGGAACGGGGCCGGTCCGGAGGCGGCCGGCCGGACGGCGGCGTCACCGCGGACGGGCTCGTCCGACCAGTCCACCCGCGCCCAGCCGTGCACCAGGACGTCCGGCTCGCCGGTCTCCCGCAACCGGGCGGCGACGGCCCGCAACGCGCCCGGGGTGAGGGTGTCGTCGCCGTCGAGGAAGAGCAGGTAGTCGCCCCTGGCCCGCTCCATCCCGGCGTTGCGGGCGGGGCCCGGGCCCTGGTTCCGCGGCAGGTGCACGGCCCGTACGCGCGGATCGCGGGCCGCGAACTCGTCGACGATCTCGCCGCAGGCGTCCGGCGAGCCGTCGTCCACCGCGATCAGTTCCAGGTCCGGCCACGACTGGGAGAGCACCGATTCCAGGCACGCGTGCAGATACGCCTGGACCTGGTACGCGGGGACGATGACACTGAACCGGGGCACGGGGACATCCATGGGTCGTCACGGGCGTTCGGCCCGGGAACGGCCAATGGAGTGACGGGGTTACGGCCCCTACGGCATACGGGGGACACGGGACCGGCGGGACGCGGGCGGCGCGTGTACGGCGTCCTGGGCACGGGGAGCGCGGGCGCGGGCGGCACGCGGGCGGAGTGCGGCGGCGCGTGTACGGCGAGGGGCGGGCCGTGTCCGGCCCGCCCCCGGCACCGCCTTTCCGGGGCCTACTTGACCGCGCCCGCCATCACGCCGGACACGAACTGCCGCTGGAACGCGAAGAACACGGCCAGCGGGATCACCATGGAGATGAACGCGCCGGGCGCCAGCACGTCGACGTTGTTGCCGAACTGCCGGACCTGCGTCTGGAGCGCGACCGTGATCGGCTGGTTCCCGGAGTCCGCGAAGATCAGCGCGACCAGCATGTCGTTCCACACCCACAGGAACTGGAAGATGCCCAGGCTCGCGATGGCCGGCCCGCCCAGCGGCATCACCACGCGTGCGAACAGCCGCAGTTCGCCGGCGCCGTCCAGCCGCGCCGCCTCCAGCAGCTCCTTGGGGATCTCCGCGAAGAAGTTCCGCAGCAGGAACACCGCGAACGGCAGGCCGAACCCGACGTGGAACAGGACCACGCCGGCGATCGAGCCGAACAGGCCGATGTTCCCGAAGAGTTCGGCGATCGGGATGAGCGCCACCTGTACCGGCACCACCAGCAGCCCGACCACGCCGAGGAACCACCAGTCGCGGCCGGGGAACTCCATCCACGCGAACGCGTAGCCCGCCAGGGAGCCGATGACGACGACGAGCACGGTCGCCGGGACCGTGATCAGCGCCGTGTTGACGAGCGAATCGGTGATGTCGCCGTTCTCCAGCAGCTGTTCGTAGCTCTCGAACGTCAGCCGGGACGGTTCGGTGAGCACCTTCCACCAGCCGTCGGCCGCCATGTCCTGCGGGGTGCGCAGCGAGGACAGCAGCAGGCCGACCGTCGGCATCAGCCAGAACAGGCCGACGACGAGGAGGAACACGCGCACCAGACCACCGCCGGCGCCCTGCGCGAGACGCGCGCCCAGGGACCGCCTCGCCCCGGCCGGCCCGGCCCCGGCCGCCTTCGCGACCGCCCCGGACCGCTCCTGTGCCGTCATCGCCGCACCTCCCGCCTGAGCCGACGGATGTTGAACCACATCACCGGGATGACGAGCAGCAGCAGGAACACCGCGATGGCGCTGGCGATGCCCGGCTGGTCCACCGCGAAGCCCTTGCGGTACAGCTCCAGGGCGAGCACGTTCGCGTCGTCCTGGGAGGAACCGGGGGCGATGATGAAGACCAGGTCGAACACCTTCAGCACGTTGATCATCAAGGTGACGGTGACGACCGCGAGGACCGGCGCGAGCAGCGGCACCGTGACCTTGCGGAACACCTGCCACTCGCTGGCGCCGTCGACCCGGGCCGCCTCCAGCAGCTCCCGGGGGACGCCCGCCAGACCGGCCGCGATCAGCACCATCGCGAAGCCCGCCCACATCCACACGTACGCCCCGATGATCGCGGGTGTCACCAGCGACGGGCCGAGCCACTCCAGGCCGTTGTAGGGCTCCCTGAAGTTGTCGGCGGGCAGCCGCAGCAGCGCCCCGTCGGCCGCGGCGGGCAGCGTGAACGTGCCGTCGGCGGCGGCCTTCGCCGACGCGACGACCTCGCCGTCCTTGACGGCCTCGATCCTCATGCCGGGGTAGCCCAACTCGGAGGCGTCGACGCCGCCCAGCGTGCCCACGCCCTTGCCGCGGGTGAAGTCCTGCCAGGTGGTGCCGGTGACCTTGCCCGGCTCGGCCTCGGGCGCCGCGGCCCTCTCGGCGTCGTCGGGCATCACGTCGGGGGCCACGCCGACCAGCGGCAGCATGACGGGCTCGCCGGCGCGGACGGGCTCCTTGGTGACGAACGCGCCGCCGCCCGCGGCCTCCAGCGGCGACTCGCGGCCCGGGTGCGCCTTCGGGAACGCCGACGACTGCGCGAACGTGTCGTGCACGCCCACCCACACCGCGTTCGCCACTCCCTTGTCGGGGTCCTGGTCGTACACCAGGCGGAAGATGATGCCGGCCGCCAGCATCGAGATGGCCATGGGCATGAAGATGACCAGCTTGAAGGCCGTGCCCCAGCGCACCCGTTCGGTCAGCACCGCGAAGATCAGGCCGAGCGCGGTGGAGACCGCCGGCGCGAACACCACCCAGACGATGTTGTTCTTCAGGGCGGTGCGGACGCCGTCGTCGGTGAACAGGGCCCGGTAGTTGTCGAGTCCGGCGAAGCCGTCACCGGACTGGTCGTAGAAGCTGCGGACGAGCGAGTACCCGATCGGGTAGACCACGAGCGCGCCGAGCAGCACCAGCGCGGGCAGCAGGAACAGTGCCGCCACGGCCTTGCGGGTGCCGGTCACGCTCTTGCGCGACGGAGGAGCGGCAGGGGCCGGCGGGGCCCCTGCCGCGCTGGCCGGCTTCATCGCGTCAGCCTCCGTAGGCGGCGGCCGCGTCGGCCTCCAGCTTCCGCTGCGTGCCCGCGACGTCCTCGGGGTTCTTCAGGAAGTCCTGCAGGGCCTTCCACTCGCCCTTGCCGGGGGTGCCGCCGAAGGCCTGCGGGGCCTGGTCCGACATGTCGAAGCGGAAGTCGTCGCCGGCCGCGATCAGCGCCTCGGCGATCTTGCGCTGCACGGCATTGGGGTACGCCGACGCGTCCACGTTCTTGTTCGGGGAGAGGTAGCCGCCCAGCTTCGCCTGGATCGTCGCCGCGTCGGGGGAGGCCAGGAACGTGGCCAGGGCCTGCGCCGCCTCGGAGTCCTCCAGGATCACGGCCGCGTCGCCGCCGGAGACCACCGGCGCGGTGTCACCGACCGCCGGGAAGGGGAACACCTTGGCGTCCGTGCCGACCTCAGCCCCCGCCTCGTCTATGTTGACCTGCACGAAGTCGCCCTCGTAGACCATGCCCGCCTTGGGCTGGTCGCCGCCGGTGAAGGTCTGGGTCACCGAGGCCGGGAACTCCGTTTGCAACGCGCCGCGCGGGCCGCCCGCGACGTACTCCTCCTTGCCCCATATCTCGGCGAGGGTGGTCAGGGCCTCCTTCACCGAGGGGTCCGTCCACTTGATCTCGTGCTTGGCCAACTGGTCGTACTTCTCCGGGCCCGCCTGCGAGAGGTACACGTTCTCGAACCAGTCGGTGAGGGTCCAGCCCTCGGCGCCGCCGACGGAGAACGGGGTGACGCCGGAGTCGTAGACCGTCCGGGCGGTGGTCAGCAACTCGTCCCACGTCTTGGGCTCCTGGGCGCCGGCGTTCTCGAAGACCTGCGCGTTGTACCAGATCAGGGACTTGTTGGCGGCCTTGTAGTACACCCCGTACTGCTTGCCGTCGACCTTGCCGATGTCCTGCCAGCCCGGCGAGTAGTTCTCGCCGAGCTCCTTGAGCGCCTCGGCGCCCAGCGGCTTGGCCCAGCCCTTGTCGACGGCCTGCTTGATGGCGCCGGGCTGCGGCAGCATCGCGATGTCCGGCGGCTGGCCGCCCGCGATCTTCGAGCCGAGGAAGTTGATGATCGGGTCCTGGGCGGGGACGAAGGTCACCTTCGCACCCGTGCGCTTCTCGAACTCCGCGAGAACCTTCTTGAAGTTGGCCTGCTCGGTGCCGGTCCAGACGGCGGCGACCTCCAGGGAGGCGCCGTCCAGCCGGGGGAGGGTGACGGAGGCGGCCGTCTCCTTGTCGCCGCCCGGCCGCGCGCTCTCCTCGCCGTCGCCGTCGCCGTCGCCCCCGCACGCGGTGAGCGAGAACGCGAGCGCTCCCGCGGCGAGGGCGGTCACGGCCCTGGTGGTCCCGCTCGTGGTCCTGCGTGTCCGGATGGTGCTGCTCGTGGTGCGCATCACTGCCCCGTTCTTCGTTCCTCGTCGAACGTTCGGCGCTCTTCCGTGCGCTCTGTGTACGCCGGGGGAGTCGGGGGCGGCAAGAGCGCGACCGGGGTCCGGCGAGAGATCGTGATGCCCTCGTGACCAGGTACGGGCGCGCCACGGCCGGGCCGGCGCCCGCCTCGCGCCGGCGGCGCCGCCCGCGCTCGCACCGGGTGTCGCCCACGCGAGCGCCGGCGGCGCCGCCCGCGCTCACATCAGCGGTGCCACCACCGGTGCCGAAGCCTCCCGCGCCGCCCGTTCCAGCGCACTCGCCAGCAACGCCAGATCGGTCGGGCCGTTGCCCAGCTCCCGGACCGGGCGCCGGGCCGGCGGATCGCCCATGCGGTGCCACTCCAGCGGTACGACGGTGGGGCGCAGGGTCGCCGTCCTCGGGATGCGACCGGTCACCCGGCCGCCCTGGAACGGCACGGTCCGCCCGTCCGCGCGGGCCAGCCGCCCGCGTCCCGGAGCCGGCTCGTCCGGCCCCGGCACCGGGGCGTCCAGCGTGACGCGCAGGGCCGCCCGGCGGGCCGGCTCCGACTGCGCCGTACGGTCGTCGGGGCCGGTGGCGGCCACCAGGTGCACGCCGAGCCGTTCGCCGTCCCGCGCGACGGCCTCCAGCGCCCGCATCACCGAGCCGGCCGCGGGCCGCCCCGGCGAACCGAGTGCGGGGGCGGCCAGGGCGTCCAGGTCGTCCACGACCACGATCAGCCGGGGCAGCGGCGGCGCCGCGTCCTCCGCACGCCGCCGGGCCGCCGCCGGGCGCAGCCGCAGCGTCGTACCGGGCGGGGTGTCGAGGTCCCCGGCCCCCGCGCCGGCGGACCCGGTGGCCGGGGCGGAGCCCGGCGCCGTGCGCTGGGCGACCATCCGGCCCGACACCTCGCGCCGGGTGTGCCACTCGGTGAAGTCCGACCGCCCGAGCAGCTCGGCGCGCCGTTTCAGCTCCGCGCTCAGCGCCTGGGCGAACTCCCGCATCCGCACCGGGTCGTTGGCGGTGAGGTGCGTGATGACGTGCGGTACGTCCGTACAGACCCGCAACCCCTCGCCGGCCCCGCCGTCCGCCGCGCCCGCGCCGTCCCGGCCGTCGACCAGGACGATGCCGAGGCGGTCGGGCCGCTCGGCGGAGGCCAGCGAGGCGACGACGGCTCGCAGCAGTTCCGTACGGCCGCTGCCCTGCGGCCCCTCGACCAGCAGGTGGGGGCCCTCGGCCGCGAGGTCCACGCCGACCGGGCCGCGCGGCCCGGCGCCCAGCACGGCGTGCGCCCGCCCGCCGAGTGCCGCCGGGTCGTCGGCCGCGTCGGCCCAGCGCGCCATCAGCGACGCCGGGGTGGCCCGCGCGAGCCCGAGTTCGTCCAGCAGCCGGGACGCCTGGGGCAGCGGCGCGGACACGCGCGCGTGCCGCGCGTCCCCGGCACCGCCGGCGCCGTCCGTCCGCAGCGGTGCCAGCGCCCGCGCGAACCGCTCGGCCCAGGCGGGGGAGACGGCGTCCACGGTGGCGACGGTGCCGTGGCCGGCCGGACCGGCCGGGGCACCGCCCGCGCGGGCGACGCGCAGCAGCCGCAGGGCCGTCGCCACATCACCGCTGAGCAGCGCCACGGCCCCGCACTCCCGGAACACCGGCGAGGCCGCGCAGGCCGCCTCGTACGTCTCCGCCACCGGGGACGCCGGGGACGCGGCGGGGGTCTCGGCGAGACACACCAGGTGGACGCCGGCCCGCGGTCCCTCCACCGCCAGCCGCGCCAGCGCCTCGCGCACGTCGGCGGCACCGGGGTCGCCGTCGACGACGACCACGGTGTACGGGCCGGGGAAGGGGGCGGGGGACGCGGAGGAGGACGGGGGGCCCGGCACGGGAAGGGCGCCGGCCCCGCCGGGGGCGGGAGCGGTTCCCGGGGGCGCGAGGGTTCCGGTGGTCCAGCCGGTCGCGGTGGCCCTGCCGGCGCCGCCGGGACGGCTCGTCCCGGCGGGCCCGCCGTCCTCGCCGTCCGTGCGGGCCCACGCGGGGCCCCGGCGCCGGCCGGGCGGTGGGGTGGGGCCTTCGGCCCCGCGGGGGCCGCCGGGCACGCCCGCGGGGCCGGCCGGCGTGCCGGGGCCGCCGGTGCCCCGCGTTCCGCCGGACACGCCGGGCCCGGCGCACCCGCCGTGCGCGGCGGCGGTCGGCTGGGCGGGGATGGCGGGGGCGGAGGCGGGTGCGGTCCCGCTCGTGGGCCGTCCCGGATCCGGCAGGTGGTCCTCCAGGCGCCGCAGCAACTCCTGGACGCGGGCCGCGGCCTGCTCCCGGTCGTGGGCGAGCAGCAGACGGCAGTCCTGGCCGTGTCCCGGGCGCACATGCGGCAGCCAGCCCAGCCAGGACCACTCCGCGGTGCGCTCCGGGAGGGGGCGGGCGTCGTCCGCGCTGATCAGGACGATCTCCAGGACGTCGGGGGAGTGCAGCGCGGCGAGCTGGGCCAGCACCGCGCGCGCCAGCCCGGCGAGCCGCGCCCGGGGGCCGGCGAGTCCCAGGGAGCCGACCTCGCGCAGCCCGGTGGTCACCGGTACCGCGGGCAGCAGCCCCGAGCCGTCGGGCGCCGCCCGGTCGGCCGTGCCGAGCCGGACGGCGAGCGCCTCGGGGTGCCCCGGCTCGCGTTCCCACAGCCGCGGCCCCGGTCCCAGGGCCGTCAGCAGCAGCGAGGCCGGGTCCGGCCAGGTCTCCGGCACCGGGGAGGTGGCCGCCGGGGCCTCCGCGGCCCCGGCCGCGCCCTCGCCGTACGCCTCCCGCCCGGCGGCACCGGCTTCGCCGCGGCCGCCGGCCAGGCGCCGTGCCCACGCGGCGAGGCCGCCGCGTCGCCGTACGCCCGGCGGCACCTCGGTCCCCCTCAGCGGCGTGCCCTTGCGCGCCGTGCCGTCCGCGTCCGTGTACGGGTCCGCGACGCCGCAGGCGCCGGGGCCGTCGGAGGGGGGCGTGTCGGAGGAACGTCCCGCGTGCGCGCCGCCCGCGCCGGGCACCGGTCGCGGCCCGGCCCCCGGCGCCGCCGCGTGCGCCGCCGGACCCGTGCCGTGGCCCCCGGTCCGCGCCGTCCCGCCCCGGCCGGGGACGGGCGGCGGCGCGACCGGGCCGCCGTACCCCTGTGCGCCCGCCTCACCGCAGCCGTGGCCGGCCGCACCGTAGGCGTGGTGGGTCCGTCCGGCGGGGTCCGCCGCGCCTTCGGCGGGGCCGCCCGCCCCGTCGGGCACGCGCGCGTGCGCCGCCTCCCCGCCACCGGACGCCGGGCCGCCCGCGCCGCCCGCGCCGCCCGCGCCGTCCTCGCGGCGGGACAGCCGCACATGGCCCTCCCCGTCCGGTGTCGTCCCGACCCGCGTCCCGGCCCCCCGGGCCGCCGGGACCAGCCGCAGCGCCGACTCCCCGATCCGCAGCAGCGCCCCCGGCGCGAAACGGACCGGGTGGTCGCCCACGGGGGCGCCGTCCAGGGTGGTGCCGTTGGTGGAGCCGAGGTCGGCGACCGTGACGCGGCCGTCGGCGGCGACGGTCACCGCGCAGTGCATCCGGGAGACGTCGGGATCGTCGAGCGGGACGTCGGCGTCGGCGGAGCGGCCGATGTGCACCCGGCCGCCGTGCAGCAGGTGGACGCCGCCCGCGTCGGGACCGGCGACCACGTGGAGCCGGGTGGGGGCGTCGGCCGCCTCGGGGTGGGGCTCGGGGGCGCCCGGGGCGCCCACGCAGAGCACGGCGCCGTCGATCAGCGGGGGCTCGCCCAGCGTGCAGCGCTGTGCGTCCAGCCGCTGCGCACCGGCGTACAGCGCGGGGGCGCCGGAGCCGGAGCCGTCGGCGCCCGGGATTGCCGAGGCCAGCGCCGACGCGACCGCGGCCAGGGCGGTGCCGGCGGGCGCCGTCACCAGCACGTCACAGCTCGCGGCGCCGCTGTGCGCCGATGGGGAGGGGCCCAGCGGGTCTACGACGGTCAGCCGGATCTGCATCGCCGTCAGCGGTCCCTTCTGCGCGGGCACCCGCGGACCGGGGACGAAGCCACCTGACGCGGTCCCCCACCGCGGACTTCCCCCGCCGCCCCACGAGCACGTCGGCCAATACTGGAGGGCATCCTCGCACCTGCCGCCGACAACATGTCCGCCGCCCACCGTCAAATGATCTTGATTGGTCTGCTCTGACCGTAAAAATGCCCGGCGAGTGCCGCAGTGTCGATCGGATGGAGGCGTCTTTGGATCGGTCACGTCCGGGTCCGGCAACCAATGGACCGGGTCGGACGTCCTCCCAGGGCACGCGGGGAGTCGGGGGGAGGCGGCGGCGGACCGCGCGGGGCGCGCGGGAAGACGACGGCCCGTGCCGCGCGGGGCGGCACTACAGTGGGTCGGAACCACCCCGTGGCACCCCGGCACGACGGACGGCACGATGGATCGCATGGATCACAGTGCACGGGCCAGCCAAGCAAGCAACAGGGAGCGCATGACGTGCGGCCGGTAGGCAGCAAGTACTTCCTCGAGGAGCCGCTCGGCCGCGGCGCTACGGGGACCGTCTGGCGAGCTCGCCAGCGAGAGACGGCGGGCGCCGAGGCGGCCGTGCCCGGACAGCCCGGCGAGACGGTCGCGATCAAGGTCCTCAAGGAGGAGCTCGCCAACGACGCCGACGTCGTGACGCGCTTCCTGCGGGAGCGGTCCGTGCTGCTGCGGCTGACCCACCCGAACATCGTCCGGGTCCGCGACCTGGTCGTCGAGGGCGACCTGCTGGCGCTGGTCATGGACCTCGTCGACGGCCCCGACCTCCACCGCCACCTGCGCGAGAACGGCCCCTTCACGCCCGTCGCCGCCGCGCTGCTCACCGCGCAGATCGCCGACGCGCTCGCCGCCAGCCACGCCGACGGCGTCGTCCACCGCGACCTGAAGCCGGCGAACGTCCTGCTCAAGCGGGACGGCGACCGGCTGCACCCGATGCTCACCGACTTCGGCATCGCGCGCCTGGCCGACTCGCCGGGGCTGACCCGCACCCACGAGTTCGTCGGCACGCCCGCGTACGTCGCGCCGGAGTCCGCCGAGGGCCGCCCGCAGACCTCCGCCGTCGACGTCTACGGCGCCGGCATCCTCCTCTACGAGCTGGTCACCGGCCGCCCGCCGTTCTCCGGCGATTCCGCCCTGGAGGTCCTACACCAGCACCTGAGCGCCGAACCGCGCCGCCCCTCCACGGTCCCCGACCCCCTCTGGACGGTCATCGAGCGCTGCCTGCGCAAGAACCCCGACGAGCGGCCCGGCGCCGAGAACCTCGCCCGCGCCCTGCGCGTCGTCGCCGAGGGCATCGGCGTGCACGCGAGCCCCGCGCAGATCGCCGCCGCCGAGAACGTGGGCGCGCTCCTCGCCCCCGACCCGGCGCCCGCGCCCGTGCCCGGCACCCCCGGTGCCGCCGACCCGACGCAGGTCCTGCCGCAGAACCCGAACGGCGCGTACGGCCCCGACGCCGCCACCAGCGTCCTGCCGCACACCGGCGGCCCCGGCGGCGCCGCCGACCCCACCGCCGTCCTGCCGCACCGGGGCGCCGCCGATCCGACGGCCGTCATGCCGCCGGTGCCCCCGGGGCAGCAGCCGGACGAGCCGCACCCCTGGCAGAACCAGCTGCGGGCCGCCCGCGACCGCAACGAGCAGACGCAGATCCAGTACCTCGACCCCGACGAGGACCCGCTGCGCCGCCGTCCCCAGCGCCAGGTCGCCCGGCCGCAGCAGCCGCCGTCGCGTCCCGCGCAGCACCGGCCCCGCCAGGGCGGCTACGGCCACCCGCAGCCGTACGCGACTCCCCAGCCCCAGCAGCCTCCCCAGCCCCAGCAGCCTCCCCAGCCCCAGCCGCAGCGGTACGCCCCGCCGCCCGCGCCGGAGCCCCGGCGGCCCGCGCGGGAGCCCCGGCCGCCGCGGCGGCGCAGCGCCAACCCGATGCGGATCCCCGGGCTCGGCTGCCTGAAGGGGTGCCTGTTCACGCTGGTCATCCTGTTCGTGGCCGGCTGGCTGGTGTGGGAGCTGAGCCCGCTGCAGGAGTGGATCGGCACCGGCAGGTCCTACTGGCAACAGCTCAGCGACTGGGTCGGTGACGTGACCGGCTGGGTCCAGGATCTGGGCGACAGCACGGGCACGGGCACGGGTACGGGCTGACACCGGCGGCGGCGCGGGCCGGCGCCGGCGCCCGGACCGGGCGCCGGGTCCGCCCGGCGAGTGTGGCGATTTGTCGACAACCGACGGGTGATTTCCGCCTCCTCGGTGAAGGCCGGCTCCCCGGGCGCGTAGTTTTGTCGGCAACACGCGTCGGTAGGAGCAGACTTGGCACGGAAGATCGGCAGCCGGTACACCGCCCACCAGATCCTCGGACGGGGCAGTGCCGGCACGGTGTGGCTGGGCGAGGGGCCTCAGGGCCCCGTCGCCATCAAGCTGCTGCGCGAGGACCTCGCCTCCGACCAGGAGCTCGTCGGGCGCTTCGTGCAGGAGCGCACGGCCTTGCTCGGTCTGGAGCACCCCCACGTCGTCTCCGTGCGCGACCTGGTCGTCGACGGCAACGACCTCGCCCTGGTCATGGACCTGGTCCGCGGCACGGACCTGCGCACCCGCCTGGACCGGGAGCGGCGCCTGCCGCCCGAGGCCGCGGTGGCGATCGTCGCCGACGTCGCGGACGGGCTGGCCGCCGCGCACGCCGCCGGGGTCGTCCACCGGGACGTCAAGCCGGAGAACGTCCTGCTGGACATGGAGGGCCCGCTGGGCCCCGGCGGCTCGCACCCCGCGCTGCTGACGGACTTCGGGGTGGCCAAGCTCATCGACACCCCGCGCCGCACCCGCGCCACCAAGATCATCGGTACGCCCGACTACCTGGCCCCGGAGATCGTCGAGGGCCTCCCGCCCCGCGCCTCCGTCGACATCTACGCCCTGGCCACGGTCCTGTACGAGCTGCTCGCGGGCTTCACCCCGTTCGGCGGCGGCCACCCGGGTGCCGTCCTGCGCCGCCACGTGACCGAGACGGTCGTCCCCCTGCCCGGCATCCCGGACGAGCTGTGGCAGCTGATCGTGCAGTGCCTGGCCAAGGCCCCGGCCTCCCGGCTGCGCGCCTCGGAGCTGGCCGCGCGGCTGCGCGAGCTGCTGCCGACGCTGGCAGGCATGCCGCCGCTGGACGTGGACGAGCCGGGCGCGCAGGCCGCGGAGGAGGTCCCCGAGGAGCCGCCCGCCGGGCCCGCCCCCGCCGGGGAACCGGTGCCGCGGCGGGGCGCGGTCCCGCTGGTGCCGGGCTCCAGGCCCGCCGACGCCAACCGGGACACCCACACCTCCATGCGGGTCCCCGGCCCCGACGAGCTGGCCGGCGGCGCCCGCGGCACCGCCCGCGCCCCCCGCCCCGCCGGCGCGCCCCGGCCGGGCTCCGCCCGCAACCGGGCCGCCACGCGGCGCCGCCGGGCGGCGCTGGGCACGGGTGCCGTGGTGCTGGTGGCGGCGATCGGGTTCGGCGCCTGGGCGGCCACGGGCGGCGAGGACGGCGGCACCGGCCCCGGGGACACCGGGGACACGGGGAACTCCGCCCCGGTGTCCCCCTGAGGCACCGGCCGCCCCCGGGGCCCGGTGGACCGGGGGCGGCCGGTGGCCGCATGCGGGATCGGCGGCCCCGCCCGGCCCCTGTGAGTACCGTCACCCGGCGTCCGCCGCCTGGCGGAGCCGTTACGCTGGATGCGTGGCAGTCGTCGATGTATCCGAAGAGCTCAAGTCCCTCTCCTCGACCATGGAGTCGATCGAGGCCGTTCTGGACCTCGACAAGCTGAGGGCAGACATCGCCGTGCTCGAGGAGCAGGCGGCCGCGCCGTCCCTGTGGGACAACCCGGACGAGGCGCAGAAGATCACCAGCAGGCTCTCCCACCTCCAGGCCGAGGTCCGCAAGGCGGAGGCCCTGCGCGGGCGGATCGACGATCTCGCCGTGCTCTTCGAGATGGCCGAGGAGGAGGACGACCCGGACACCCGCGCCGAGGCCGAGGCGGAGCTCGCCGCGGTCCGCAAGGCGCTGGACGAGATGGAGGTCCGCACGCTCCTCAGCGGCGAGTACGACGCCCGTGAGGCGCTCGTCAACATCCGCGCCGAGGCCGGTGGCGTCGACGCCGCCGACTTCGCCGAGAAGCTCCAGCGCATGTACCTGCGCTGGGCCGAGCAGCGCGGCTACAAGACCGAGATCTACGAGACGTCGTACGCGGAGGAGGCCGGCATCAAGTCGACCACCTTCGCCGTGCAGGCGCCGTACGCCTACGGCACCCTCTCCGTCGAGCAGGGCACGCACCGCCTGGTGCGCATCTCGCCGTTCGACAACCAGGGCCGCCGGCAGACCTCCTTCGCGGGTGTTGAGGTGCTCCCCGTCGTCGAGCAGTCCGACCACGTCGACATCGACGAGTCCGAGCTGCGCATCGACGTCTACCGGTCCTCCGGCCCGGGCGGCCAGGGCGTGAACACCACCGACTCCGCGGTGCGCATCACCCACCTGCCGACCGGCATCGTCGTCTCCTGCCAGAACGAGCGCTCGCAGATCCAGAACCGGGCGACCGCGATGAACGTCCTCCAGGCCAAGCTGCTGGAGCGGCGCCGCCAGGAGGAGCAGGCCAAGATGGACGCCCTCAAGGGCGACGGCGGCAACTCCTGGGGCAACCAGATGCGTTCGTACGTGCTGCACCCCTACCAGATGGTCAAGGACCTGCGCACCGAGTACGAAGTCGGCAACCCCGAGGCCGTGTTCAACGGCGAGATCGACGGCTTTCTGGAGGCCGGAATTCGCTGGCGCAAGCAGCAGGAGAAGTAGACCCGGCGAATACGCCGTTTTGTCGACAAGGCAACTGCCGCCTATCGGGCGGCAGTTGCCTTTTCCATGCCCTATGTCTGGGTTCTACATCACACTCACACACCAACCCGTCCGGCATTCCCCCCTTACTCGGACATCACGTACGCAATGCCCTTGACGTTGCTTTGAAAAGTGGGAAGGGTGAGGCGCGGCATGCGTATTTCTGGGGCGCATGTGAACCGGGGGGCTTTACTTCAGCTACCTCCGTCGATCACGGCCCCGAGCGCCGCCTCACTGACGATGAGCTACTGGGGGTAGCAACCATATGACGAAGAAGATGCGGATCCGTGTCGCTCGAATCGCGGCCGGTGCCGTGATCGCGGCCGGCGCCTCGCTGACCGCCGCGGGCGCCGCTTCGGCGCTCGAGATCGGCGTCGGCGTCGGCGTCGGTGTCGGCGATGCCGGTGACGCCGGCGTCACCGGTGACGTCAACATCGGCATCGGGGGCGACGGGGAGCCGGGCACCACCGACCCGAGCATCCCGACCGACCCGAACCCGCCGACCACCGACCCGGGCACCCCGCCCACCACCGACCCGGGCACCCCGCCCACCACCGACCCGAACCCGCCGACCACCGACCCGGGCACCCCGCCCACCACCGACCCGGGCACCCCGGGTGACGGCGGCGGCAACAACGGCGGCGGCAACGGCGGCGGCGGCAACAACGGCGGCGGCAACGGCGGCGGCGGTAACAACGGCGGCGGCAACGGCGGCGGCGACACCGGCAACGGCGGCGGCGGCAACGGCGGCGGCGGTAACAACGGCGGCGGTAACAACGGCGGCGGCAACGGCGGCGGCGACACCGGCAACGGCGGCGGCGGCAACGGTGGCGGCAACGGCGGTGGGAACACCGGCGGTGGCGACATCAGCACCGACGGCGGCTCCAACGCCTCCACCCAGGAGCAGGGCACCTCGGCCCTGACCGACACCGGCGCGGACGTCCTCCCGGCCGCCGACACCTCGGCTCAGAACGGGGGCGGGGAACTCGCCGAGACCGGTGCCGCGGAGACCACGTTCCTGCTGGTCGGCGCCGCCACGATGATCGCCGGCGGTATCGGCTTCCGTATGCTGCCGCGCCTGGTGGGCGGCCGGGGCGGCGCCACCGCCTGACGGTAGCCACCCGCGTACCCACTGTACGCACGGCATGGGCCAAGGGGCCCGGAGCGCAGCCGGCGCGCTCCGGGCCCCCGCCGCGTCCGGGGCCGCCTCAGGCGGTCTGGTGGGCCAGCAGCGCCACCGCCGCGACCAGTACCACCAGCAGCGCGACCAGCGCCATCGGGTTCAGCCCCGCGAAGAAGTTCTCCTGCTGCAGCCGCTCGCGGTTCGCCCGGCACACCGGGCACCGGCCCTCGCTCACGGGCGCCGCGCAGTTCGCGCACACCAACCGGTCGTACGTCATGCGCTCGCCCTCCTTACACCGGTTCCACGTACACAACGCCCACGCCGCCGCGAACGTTCCCTCTCCACTGTGCCAGGTTCCGCGGACCGCTGCGCGCGTTCCCCCTGGGGCGGGCCCCGAGGCCCCGCGGACCCGGGGACCGGGGCCGGGCGCCGGACAAAACGCGCAACCCCCGCACAACCCCGACCGGTGACTGCGGCCCCCACCCCGGTTCGCGTATGGTCACGCTCATCTACCCCCGGCGACCCGTGGTGCATCCGTGATCCGATTCGACAACGTCTCCAAGGTCTACCCCAAGCAGAACCGACCCGCCCTCAGGGACGTCTCCCTGGAGGTCGAGAAGGGCGAGTTCGTCTTCCTCGTGGGGTCCTCCGGCTCCGGCAAGTCCACCTTCCTGCGGCTGATCCTCCGCGAGGAGCGGGCCAGTCACGGGCAGGTGCACGTCCTGGGCAAGGACCTCGCACGCCTCTCCAACTGGAAGGTGCCGCAGATGCGCCGCCAGTTGGGGACCGTGTTCCAGGACTTCCGGCTGCTGCCGAACAAGACCGTCGCCGAGAACGTCGCCTTCGCGCAGGAGGTCATCGGCAAGTCCCGCGGCGAGATCCGCAAGTCCGTGCCCCAGGTGCTCGACCTCGTCGGCCTCGGCGGCAAGGAGAACCGGATGCCCGGCGAGCTCTCCGGCGGTGAGCAGCAGCGCGTCGCGATCGCCCGGGCCTTCGTCAACCGGCCCAAACTGCTGATCGCCGACGAGCCGACGGGCAACCTCGACCCGCAGACCTCCGTCGGCATCATGAAACTGCTCGACCGGATCAACCGCACCGGTACGACCGTGGTGATGGCGACCCACGACCAGAACATCGTGGACCAGATGCGCAAGCGCGTCATCGAGCTGGAGAAGGGCCGCCTCGTCCGCGACCAGGCCCGCGGCGTCTACGGCTACCAGCACTGATCCCCCGTCCACGGAAAGGCCCGAAGAAGACGCCATGCGCGCGCAGTTCGTTTTCCAGGAGATTGGTGTCGGTCTCCGCCGCAACCTGACGATGACCTTCGCCGTCATCGTCTCCGTCGGCCTGTCCCTGGCCCTGTTCGGCGGCTCCCTGCTGATGAGCGACCAGGTCAACCAGATGAAGGGCTACTGGTACGACAAGGTCAACGTCTCGATCTTCCTCTGCAACAAGAGCGACGCGGAGTCCGACCCGAACTGTGCCAAGGGCGCCGTCACCACCGAGCAGAAGCAGCAGATCAAGAACGACCTGGACAAGATGGCGGTCGTCGACGAGGTGCTGTACGAGTCGCAGGACGAGGCGTACAAGCACTACAAGGAGCAGTTCGGCGACTCCCCGCTGGCCAGTTCGCTCACGCCGGACCAGATGCAGGAGTCGTACCGCATCAAGCTCAAGGACCCGGAGAAGTACGAGGTCATCGCGACCGCCTTCAACGGCCGGGCGGGCGTGCAGTCGGTGCAGGACCAGAAGGGCATCCTGGACAACCTCTTCAAACTCCTCGGGTACCTCAACTGGGCGGCGCGGGGCGTGATGCTCGTCATGCTGGTCGTGGCGCTGCTGCTGATCGTCAACACGGTGCGCGTCTCGGCGTTCAGCCGCCGCCGTGAGACCGGCATCATGCGCCTGGTCGGCGCCTCCGGTTTCTACATCCAGGCGCCGTTCATCATGGAGGCCGCGGTCGCCGGCCTCGTCGGCGGCACCATCGCCTGCTCCTTCCTCGTGCTCGGCCAGTACTTCGTCATCGACAACGGCATGGCCCTGTCCGAGAAGCTGCCGCTGATCAACTTCGTCGGCTGGGACGCGGTCCTCACCAAGCTGCCGCTCATCCTCGCGGCGAGCTTCCTGATGCCCGCGCTGGCCGCGTTCTTCGCGCTGCGCAAGTATCTGAAGGTGTGACACATGCCGCGAGGGGCCGTACGGACAGCCGTCCGTACGGCCCTTTCCGTTGTCCTAGACTCACCGGCATGTCAGGTCGTGACCTGTTCTGTCAGCCCCGCCGCTTCCGCCACGGGGCCGCCCTGACCTTGGTGTTCGCGAGTGTGCTCGCCGCGGGGGCGGCCACCGGATCGCTTCCTCAGGCGGACCGGGCGGAGCGGAAGTCCGCGGCGGGCGAAGCCCGTTCGCCCGCGCCCACCGGGCACCGGCAGGACGTGGCCCGGGCGGCGGCCGAGGCGATGGCCGACGGCAAGTCCCCCGTGGAGGCCGCCGAGCGCGCCGTCAGCCGCAGCGGTGACCGCTGGGCCGCCGTCTACTCACGGGGCGAGTACGAGGAGCTGGAGGAGGCCCTCGACGGCCGCTACACCGGCGTCGGCCTGTGGGCGCGGCGCGAGCGGGACGGCCGGATCGAGGTGACGAAGGTGCGGGCCGGCTCGCCCGCCGGCACCGCCGGGATCCGCGCGGGCGACCGGCTGCGCAGCGTCGACGGCGAGCCGGTCGACGGGCGTCCCGTCACCGAGGTGGTCTCCCTGCTGCGCGGCGACGCCACCGGCGCGCCCGCCGGCACCACCGTCCGGCTGGGCCTCCAGCGCGGCACGCGCACGTGGAGCCTCACCCTGCACCGGGCCCGCCTGTCGACGGACTCCGTCACCGTCCGCGAGCTGCCCGGCGGAGTCACCGTCATCGAGGTCGCCACGTTCACCCGGGGCACCGGCGAGCGGGTCCGCACCGCCGTGCGCGAGGCCCCGCCCCGCGACGGGGTCGTCCTCGACCTGCGCGGCAACTCCGGCGGCCTGGTCGCCGAGGCGGTCACGGCCGCCTCCGCCTTCCTCGACGGCGGCCTCGTCGCCACCTACGACGTCGACGGCGAGCAGCGCGTCCTGCACGCCGAGCCCGGCGGCGACACCTCCAGACCCCTGGTCGCACTCGTCGACGGCGGCACGATGAGCGCGGCCGAACTCCTCGCCGGAGCCCTGAAGGACCGCGGACGCGCGGTCGTCGTGGGCTCCCGCACCTTCGGCAAGGGCTCGGTGCAGATGCCGAGCCGGCTGCCCGGCGGCTCGGTCGCCGAGCTGACCGTCGGCCACTACCGCACCCCTTCCGGCCGCGGCGTCGACGGCAGGGGCATCACGCCCGACCTGGAGGTGGACCCCGGCGCCCCGGAGGCCCTCCAGCGGGCCCGGACGGTGCTCAGCGGTCTGGGACAGGAACCGCCGCCCGCGTAAATCGGCTTCCCGCGAGCCCCCCGCGTAGTGCGAAAATGGTCGGCACTATGGCTAAGGAAAAAGGGCGCAAGCTGATCGCGCAGAACAAGAAGGCGCGGCACGACTACCACATCCTCGACACCTACGAGGCCGGTCTCGTCCTCACCGGGACCGAGGTGAAGTCGCTGCGCCAGGGGCGGGCGTCGCTGGCCGACGGCTTCGTGCAGCTCGACGGGCACGAGGCGTGGCTGCACAACGTGCACGTGCCGGAGTACAGCCAGGGCACCTGGACCAACCACAGCGCCCGCCGCAAGCGGAAGCTGCTGCTGCACCGCGTGGAGATCGACAAGCTGGAGTCGAAGTCCCAGGAGACGGGGCACACGATCGTGCCGCTCGCGCTGTACTTCAAGGACGGCCGCGCCAAGATCGAGATCGCGCTGGCGCGCGGCAAGAAGGAGTACGACAAGCGCCAGACCCTGCGCGAGAAGCAGGACCGGCGTGAGGCCGAGCGGGCGATGTCGGCGATCCGGCGGCGGCAGCGGGCGTGACCCGCCACGCCCCGGGTACCCGGGAACGATCCCGGGCCGGGACGCGTTGAACCCGGTACCGCGGCGGGGCGACCGCCGGGTGACGGCGGGGCGACCGCCGGGAATACGGTGGCATCGACGGGCGTTGGTCCTTTACGATGGCACCTGCACCTCACAGCGGGTGCGCACCTTGAGAAATCAACATGGGGATGATCGGTTTCGACAGCGGCTGTCGAAGCAGGGGAAGCGTGTCGAGGAAGCGGCCATGATCTCGTAAACCACAGGCCGAAAAAAATAATCGCCAACACCAAGCGCGATTCCTCCCAGCAGGCCTTCGCCCTCGCTGCCTGACCTCAGGTAGCGGAGCGAGCCTCCTACTAAGGGAGTGTCAGCCCGGGGCTGTTCCCGACCCGGATCCTGGCATCAGCTAGGGAACTAAACCTCTGGACCCGGTCACGGGGTGCAGAGGGAAACCACACAGTGACTGAGCCCGTCGGAGACTTGTCCGCGTGATCTCCGGGGCCGAGAAAAGCGAAGCGGACTGCACACGGAGAAGCCCTGGTTCCACACCGTTGGACGCGGGTTCGATTCCCGCCATCTCCACGATCGGGAGGTCACCGGCCTCCCACCCATGTGGGCGAAGGCCCCGCCGCGTCGAGCGGCGGGGCCTTCGCCATGTCCGCCCGCCGGCGGTCAGGCGCGGGGCGGTGCCGTGCTCGCGCCCCGTGTCAGCCGCGGCGGCAGCAGCGTGACGCCCGGCACCGGCTCACCCGCCAGCCTCCGCATCAGCAGTTCCACCGCCCGCGCGCCCAGGGCGGCGGACGGGACGGTGACCGAGGTGACCGGGGGACGGCCGGCCGGCCCGGTGAGCGGGTCCGGGCCCAGGGCGACCACGGACACGTCGCCGGGCACGCGCAGACCGAACTCCTCGAAGGCGCCGACGAGCGGTTCCAGCAGCGGCCCGCCGTGGACCGCGACGCCGGTCGGCGCGGGCCGCGCGCGCAGCAGCCGTCCGGCGGTCCGCCGGACGGCGTCCGGGGCCGTCGCACAGGAGTGCGCGGCGCAGGCCAGCCCCGCGCGGGCGGCGGCGCCCGCGAAGCCCCGGGCCACCCGCCGGGCCGGCCCCCGCGGCGGTGGCCCGACCAGCGCCACGGCCCGGTGCCCGAGCCCCGCCAGATGGTCCACGCACAGCGCGCCGGCCGCCTCGGCGTCGACGTCCACGCAGGTCAGCCCGTCCGGCTCGGCGGGCAGGCCGATCAGTACGCAGGGCCGGCCCAGCGTGCGCAGCAGCGGCAGCCGAGGGTCGTGCGCCCGGACGTCCGTCACGATCAGCGCGTCCGCCAGCGCCGCGTCCGCCGCCTGCCGCAGCCCGTCCGGGCCCTCCGCACGGGTGGCCAGCAGGACGTCCTGGCCGTGTGCCCGGGCGGCGGTGACCACGGACGCCACGCGCTCCATCACCGCCGGCGCCGTGACGTCGGCGGCCGGGGGCAGCACCAGCGCCAGGACGTTCGTCCGGCCGCCCGCCACCGGCCGGGCCCGTCCGGGCGGCCGGTAACCCAGCTCGCGCACCGCCGCCTCGACACGGCGCCGGGTCGCCGCCGAGATCGGGCGCTTGCCGCTGAGCGCGTAGGAGACGGTGCTGGGCGACACCCCGGCGCGCCGCGCCACGTCCGTGATCCTCACCATCGGACCGGCCCCGGCTCCGGCGTCGGCCTGCGGACCCGCCCTCGTACCGTCGGCATGGTCGATTCCTCCCGGAGGCGGACGGGGCCGGTGGGATGCCTGTCGTGGAAGCGCTGCGAGGGGAAGGTAGGGACGGACGGTGCGCGCGTCAATGGTTCGCGCGGGAACCGGGCAGCGGCAGCAGGCTGATCAGCAGGGCCAGCGCGGCGGCGGCCACCGCGACGCCGTATCCGGCGGCGGCCGAGAGGTGCTCCACCGCCCAGCCGCCGGCCGCGCTGCCGCAGGCGATGCCACCGAGCAGGCCGGTGACCGCGAGGGTCATGCCCTCGTTCAGACGGCCCTCGGGGGTGCGCCGCTGGACCAGCGTCATGGTGGTGACCATCGTCGGGGCGGTCGCCATCCCCGCGAGCAGCAGCGCGCCGCCCAGCAGCGGGAGCGAGCCGGGGCCGGCCGCCGCGAGTGCCGGCAGCGTCAGCAGGGCCGTCATCGCGGCGACGCACCACGGCAGGCGGGACCGTGCGGAGCCGGCCGGACGCACCGCCCCGTACAGCAGGCCCGCCGCGCACGAACCGGCCGCCTGGAGGGCGAGGACCACGCCCGCCGCCGCACCGTGCCCGCGCGCGTCCGCGAACGCGATCGTGACGACCTCCATCGACCCGAACACCCCGCCCGTCGCCAGGCACACCGCCAGCAGCGGCGGTACGCCCGGGGACCGCAAGGGGGACTTCGGCCCCGCCCCGGCGGTGTCCCGCACCCGCGCGGCGGGGGGTTCGGTGGCGCGCTGGGCCGTGAAGAGCAGCATGCCCGCCAGCAGCAGGAAGGCGCCCACGAGCGTGCCCGCCTCCGGGAAGAACGTCCCGCACAGGAAGACCGCCAGCACCGGACCCAGCATGAAGCACAGCTCGTCGGTGGCCTGCTCGAAGGAGTTCGCGGTGTGCAGGGCCGCCGCGTCACCCCTGAACAGGTGGTTCCAGCGGGCGCGGGACATCCCGCCGGTGTTGGGGGTGGTGGCGGTCGCGGCGTACGCGGCGAACAGCGTCCAGTCGGGGGCGCCGTGGCGCACGCACAGCAACAGCGCGAGGGAGCCGAGCACGGCGACCAGCGTGGCGGGCAGCGCCACCCGGGCCTGCCCGTGCCGGTCGATCAGCCGGGCGGTCCACGGGGCGACCAGCGCGGTGGCCGCCAGCCCCGTCGCGGTGACGGCGCCGGCGAGGGCGTAGGAGCCGCGCGTACCGGCGATCATCACGACCGCGCTCACGCTGAACATGCCCATGGGCAGGCGGGCGACGAGGTTCCCGGCCGTGAAGGCGCGGGCGCCGGGGGCGGCGAACAGACGGCGGTAGGGGCCGGGCGGGCGTCCGGCGCCGGGGCGTTCCCGGCCCGGGGCGCGGGACCCGAAGTCGGCGGCGACGAGGGTGTCGCCGGTGACGGTGAGCAGGGGAGCGGGCGCGGACGGGCGGGTGGGCGTCGGCTGCGGCATGGGGCAACGGTCGCGCGGAGCCGGACACGGGGTCCAACACCTTCTCCGCACCGATTCACGCACCGCCGTTGTGAATCCGGTACGTTCGCCGGATGCCGTCGCCGCGCCATCTCGACCCCCGCCTCCTGCGCGCCTTCCTCACCGTCGCCGAGGAGCTGCACTTCACCCGGGCCGCCGCCCGCCTCTACGTCGCCCAGCAGGCGCTGAGCCGGGACGTACGGCGTCTGGAGCGGGAGTTGGGCACCGAGCTGTTCGTCCGGACCACCCGCCAGGTGACGCTCACCCCCGACGGCGAGCGGCTGCTGCCCCACGCGCGCCGCCTGCTCCAGGCCCAGGACGACCTCCTCGCCGCCTTCGGGCAGGCCCGACCCCTGCTGGTGGACCTCAACTCCCCGGGCCTGGCCACCGGGCGCCGCGTCCTGGAGCTGGCCCGCGAACTCGCCCCCGGGCAGGAGCTGATGGCCCGTTACGAGAGCGGCCTGACCGGCGCCGCCGTCGAGATCCTCGCGGGCCGCCTCGACGCGTCGTTCGGACGCGTCGCCGGACTGGACCCGGCCCTGCGGGCCGGCCTCGGCCACCAGCCCGTGCGCTACGAACCCATGGCGCTCGTGCTGCCGGAGGACCACCGGCTGGCCCCCCGGAAGGAGGTGCCGCTGGCGGAACTCGCGGGCGAGACGGTGTACGCCGGGGCCGGGAACCCGCGCACGCCGGAGTGGACCGACCTCGCCCGCCGCCTCTTCGAGGGACGCGGCATCGAGGTGGCGCCCCCCGCTCCGCTGGCCGTCGGGGACGAGGAGTTCCAGCGGCTCATGGCGAAGACGCGCCACCCGGTCCTGGCCGTGGTGGACTTCCCGGCCATGGCGCGGTCGGTGGTGCGGCCCCTCGTCGACCCGGTGCCGCTGTCGCCCGTGTCGCTGGTCTGGCGGAAGGGCCTGTCGCACCCCGCGCTCGACGCCCTGCGCCGGGCCGCGGGCCGGCTCGCCGCCGAGGAGGGCTGGCTGAAGCAGCCCGCGGGAGGATGGATTTCGGCCACTGATGAGCGAGCGATGTCGGTCACAACCGACACCCGGTGAACACCCCTTTCGCGCGTGCGCTACATTCGTGCCCTGAGCACGGTGTGATAAAGGGGGCGCTCGGACCTGGTGGGGGCCTGGTCCGGTCGGCGGGTGCTCAGGGTCGTAGGCGCTTCCGGAACTTACCCGTGGGGGGAAGTGCGCGCGTGGAAAAGTGGCAGAAAGACGCCCAACCCGAATGGCCGGGGGCCGCGTCCTCGCCCCGGCGACTCCCGGAGTCGTCGGCGGAGCCGGAGGGCGGCGGCGCCATGTCGGCGTCGCCGGGGACCGTTGCCGGGGACGTGCACCACGCCCGCCTGGAGTTCGCCGGGAGCGCCCCCCACCCGGAGGCCGCCGCGAGCGGCCTGCGCGTGGAGGACGCCGTACGTGAGGCGCCGTCCGCCCGGAGGCCCTCGGACGACGCGGAGAGGACCACGACGTTGCGGCTGCCGAAGACCCCGGAGACAGGGCAGGGCGCCGTGCCGAGTCCCCGCAGCGCCCCGGACGTCGAAGGGACCGCCGTGCTGCCGACGGTGGGCGAGACACGCGCCCTGCCGGAGACCCGCGCCTTCCCGGAGGCCCACGTCCTGCCGCAGGCCGGTGTCCTGCCGGAGGCCCGGCCCCTGCCGGAGGCTCACGTCCTGCCGGAGACCCGCGCCTTCCCGGAGGTCCACGTTCTGCCGCAGGCCGGTGTCCTGCCGGAGGTCCGGCCCCTGCCGGAGGCTCACGTCCTGCCGGAGACCCGCGCCTTCCCGGAGGTCCACGTCCTGCCGCAGGCCGGTGTCCTCCCGGAGGTCCGGCCCCTGCCGGAGGTCCACGTCCTGCCGGAGACCCGCGCCTTCCCGGAGGCCCATGTGCTGCCGCAGGCCGGTGTCCTCCCGGAGGCCCGGCCCCTGCCCGGGACCCGCCAGCCCTCCCCTCCCCTCACCGCCGCGGGACCCGGCGCCCCCGCCGAGCCCGACACCCCCACCGTCGTCCGGAACCCCCGGCAGGGCGCCGGGGCGGCCGAGCACACGCACGATCCGCACGAGGTGACCGTCCAGCTGGACGCCGTACAGCTCGGCGACGGACGGCTGGTACGGGTCGCCCCGGAGATGCCGGGCGGCACGCCCGAGGGTTCCGACGGGCCCGTCTTCGTCGACGAGTCGGGCCGGCGCGTCCGCCGCTTCCGCCGCCTCGGCATAGCCGTCGGCCTCGCCTGCGCGGCGTACGCCGTCGCCATGGTCGCCACGCTGCTGTCCGGCAGCTCCGAGGCGCCCTGGCTGCCCGTGCGGGACCCGAAGGAGCAGCCGCCGGCCGGTCAGGCCGACCCCGCCCCCCTGCCCTCCCGGCCGGCTTCGCCGTCCGCCTCCGGCGCCCCCGCCGCCGAGGACCCCGCCCCGCCGGCCACGGACGCCGCGACGCCGGCGCCCGGCCCCGGCACCACCGCGCCCGGCGTCGTCCCGGCGCTGCCGCAGCCGGACGGCACCCTCGCCCCCGAGCCCGCCCCGGCCCGGACCGCTCCCGGGCCGGGCGGCAGTACGACCGAGCCCGGTCCGACGGGAACGAGCGGGCAGCCGTCCACCGGCATGCCGGACCTGTTCCCGACCCAGGGCGGCGGGCTCCCGACCGGTCCGGGCAGGGGCAGGGGCAACCTCCCCGGCGGCGACACGCCGGCCGGCGGACCGAACGACCGCGCCTCCCGCACCATGAGCGCCCCCGCCGCATCCGCACCGTCCCCGGAGTACCTCCTCTGATGGCATCCCCCACCCGCCGTCACGGCACCGCGACCGCGGCCCGTGACGGCCTCCGGCGTCGCCGCCTGCCCCTGCGCCTGCTGATGCCGGCGCTCGTCCTCGTCGCCCTGATGGCGATGCTCATGCTGCGCGGCTACGTGCACAGCGAGATCCTCGCCGACCACCGCGTCCAGTCGCCCGCCCCCACCGACCGGGTGCCGCAGGAGATCCTGGAGGGCGGCCCGGTCATCGACACCCGCGGCGGCCGCACCGACAGCCTGAGCGTGCCCGACCACCGCCTGGTCCTCACCTTCGACGACGGACCGGACCCGGTCTGGACGCCGAAGGTGCTGGACGTGCTGAAGGAGCACGACGCGCACGCGGTGTTCTTCGTCACCGGCACCATGGCCTCCCGCCACCCGGACCTGGTCCGGCGCATGGTCGAGGAGGGCCACGAGATCGGCCTGCACACCTTCAACCACCCCGACCTGTCCCTCCAGTCGAAGAAGCGCATCGACTGGGAGCTGTCGCAGAACCAGCTCGCGATATCCGGCGCGGCCGGCATCCGCACCTCCCTGTTCCGCCCGCCGTACTCCTCCTTCGCCGAGGCCATGGACAACGAGTCCTGGCCGGTGACCGAGTACATCGGCAGCCTCGGGTACCTCACCGTCGTCAACAACACCGACAGCGAGGACTGGAAGAGGCCCGGCGTCGAGGAGATCATCCGCCGCGCCACGCCCAAGGGCGGCGAGGGCGCCATCGTCCTCATGCACGACTCCGGCGGCGACCGGCACCAGACCGTGCAGGCCCTGGACCGGTTCCTGCCCGGCCTGCAGAAGCAGGGGTACGAGTTCACCAACCTCACCGAGGCGCTGGGCGCGCCCAGCGCGCACACCCCGGTCACCGGCCTGGACCTGTGGAAGGCCAAGGCGTGGATCTTCCTGGTCCAGGCCTCCGAGAAGGTCACCGGCGCCCTGGTGGTGGGCCTGGCGGTCATCGGCTTCCTCGTCATCGGCCGCTTCGCCCTGATGCTCGCCCTGTCCGGCGCCCACGCCCGCCGGGTGCGCCGCAAGGGCTTCCGCTGGGGCCCGCCGGTCACCGAACCGGTGTCGGTGCTGGTCCCGGCGTACAACGAGGCCAAGTGCATCGAGAACACCGTCCGCTCGCTGATGGCCAGCGATCACCCCATCGAGGTCATCGTCGTCGACGACGGCTCCTCCGACGGCACGGCCCGCATCGTGGAGGCGATGGGCCTGCCGAACGTCCGGGTGATCCGCCAGCTCAACGCGGGCAAGCCGGCCGCCCTCAACCGCGGCCTGGCCAACGCCCGGTACGACATCGTCGTCATGATGGACGGCGACACGGTCTTCGAACCGACCACCATCCGCGAGCTCGTCCAGCCCTTCGGCGACCCGAAGGTGGGCGCCGTGGCGGGCAACGCCAAGGTCGGCAACAAGGACACCCTCATCGGCGCCTGGCAGCACATCGAGTACGTGATGGGCTTCAACCTCGACCGCCGCATGTACGACGTCCTGCGCTGCATGCCGACGATCCCGGGCGCCGTCGGCGCCTTCCGCCGCTCCGCCCTCGAACGCGTCGGCGGCATGAGCGACGACACGCTCGCCGAGGACACCGACGTGACGATGGCGCTGCACCGCGACGGCTGGCGCGTGGTCTACGCGGAGAACGCCCGCGCCTGGACCGAGGCGCCGGAGTCCGTGCAGCAGCTGTGGTCGCAGCGCTACCGCTGGTCCTACGGCACCATGCAGGCGATCTGGAAGCACCGCCGCGCCCTCGTCGAGAAGGGGCCCTCGGGCCGCTTCGGCCGCGTCGGCCTGCCCTTCGTCTCCCTGTTCATGGTCCTGGCCCCGCTGCTGGCGCCGCTCATCGACATCTTCCTCCTGTACGGCCTGGTCTTCGGCCCGACCGAGGAGACGATCGTGGCGTGGTTCGGCGTCCTGGCCATCCAGGCGGTCTGCGCCGCGTACGCCTTCGTCCTCGACCGCGAGCGGCTCACCCCGCTGATCTCGCTGCCGCTGCAGCAGATCCTCTACCGCCAGCTGATGTACGTCGTGCTCCTGCAGTCCTGGATCACCGCGCTCACCGGCGGCCGGCTGCGCTGGCAGAAGCTGCGGCGCAAGGGCGGTGTGTCCGCGCCGCCGGGCCCGGGGGCCATCCCCGCCCAGCGGACGGCGGCCATGGACGAGCGGCCGGTCGGATGACGGCACCGCCGCCCCCCGGCCCCGTGCCCGCCACCCCGCATCCCGTTCCGAACACCGCCACGACCCAGAAAGCCCCGGACGTGACCGCTCCACCCGCTCCCTCCGTGCCGCCCGTGGGGGCGGAACCCGCCCCGCCCGCCGAACCGGCCCGGCGGGCCCCCGTCCGGGACCGCTACTTCGACCTGCTGCGCGCGCTGGCCCTCTTCCGCGTGGTCCTGTACCACCTGACGGGCTGGGCCTGGCTGCCGGTCGTGTTCCCGTCCATGGGCGTGATGTTCGCCCTCGCGGGCAACCTCATGGCCCGCTCCCTCAAGCGCCCGCCGGTGCAGGTGGTGCGCAGCCGGATGCGCCGCCTGCTGCCGCCGCTGTGGCTGCTCGGCGCGGTGGGCGTCACCGGCATGCTGCTGCAGGGCTGGGGCCCGGACGCCGACGGGCACCCGGGCTGGTGGTGGCTGCACCTGACGTTCTGGATCCTGCCGCTGAGCGATCCGCCCTACGCCGAGGGCCTCCACGGCATCCACGGCGTCCTCGGCGACGACTGGGCCGCCGACCTCGCCGGGCCGCTGTGGTACATCCGCGCCTACCTCTGGTACGTCCTGCTCTCCCCGCTGCTGCTGCGCCTCCTGCGCGCCGTGCCGTGGGTGACGATCCTGGCGCCGGTCGCCCTGTCGGCGGCCTTCGAGTTCGGCTACCTGAACCTGCCCGGCGAGCGGTTCCCCTCCGCCCTCACCGACTTCAGCACCTTCGGGGCCTGCTGGATCCTCGGCATGGCCCACCAGGAGGGCGTCCTCAAGCGCCTTCCCGGGTACGTCGTCCCGTCCGTGGCGCCGATCGTCGCGGGCGCGGGCCTGTGGTACGCGCTGAGCCACGACTTCAGGGCCGGACACGACCTGGACAGCATCCCCTTCGCCCAGGCGCTGTGGTCCCTCGGCACGGTGATGCTGCTGCTGCACATCAGCCCCTCCTGGAGCGAGTGGCCGCGCCGGCTGCGCCGCTGGGACCGGTTGATCACCCTGCTCAACTCCCGGGCCGTGACGATCTACCTCTGGCACAACGTGTGCATCCTGGCCGCCGCGACCATGTGGGACCAGCTGTGGGGCGTCGACGTGATGTGGCAGCACTTCCCCTGGCTGCTGGAGAGCCCCTGGCCGGTCCTGGCCCTCACCTGGGTGCTCATCGGGGGCTGCGTCGTCTGGTTCGGCTGGGTGGAGGACGTCGCCGCCAAGCGCAGGCCGCGGCTGTGGCCGGACGGCGGGAAGCCCGCCGCGAAGCGGTCCCGCGCCGGCACGCGCCGGGCCTGACCGGGCCGGCGTGCGGCCCCCGGTCCGCGACTCCGTGCGGGCCGGGGGCCGTTCCGCGTCCACGGGTCCCCGTGACAGACTGCCCGGGTTGCGCGAGCAACCGTGAGCGAACCGCGAGCGAACCGCGAGCGAACAGGGCGGCCCATGGGGAGCGGGTGGGGATGAGCAGGCGGCAGACACGGAGGATGCTGCGGCTGATGGCGAGCGGGGAGCCGGTCCAGCTGGCCAGCCCGATGGCGTCCGTGAGGAAGCTCGCCCGGCTCGCCTTCGTCGCCCAGCAGTTCGGGTACGAGTACGCCGACGTGCGGCAGAGCTCCGGCAACCTGGCAGCCCCGGACCCCGCAGGGCTGACGGCGGCACCCGGACGCGACCTCTCACCCCGCCCCCCGGCGGGGTGAGGGCAACGTTCCCTTCCGGTCACCCACCGCCACAGGGCGGAAACGCGCCCTCCCTAGCTTCGGAAGCCAGTCGTCGAGCTCCGGAGCACCGTGGAGGCGTCATGACAGCCCCGAGCACAGTCCCCGCACCCCCGAGCGGGGGCGGCCGCTGGATCCAGCACTGGGACCCCGAGGACGAGACGTTCTGGAAGGAGACGGGGGAGCGGGTCGCCCGGCGCAACCTGCTCTTCTCCGTACTGTCCGAGCACATCGGGTTCTCGGTGTGGACCCTGTGGTCCGTGCTGGTGCTCTTCATGGGGCCGGAGTACGGGCTGACCCCGGCCGACAAGTTCCTGCTGACGTCCGCGGTCACGCTCGTCGGCGCGGTCGTGCGCGTGCCCTACACCTTCGCCGTCGCCGTCTTCGGCGGCCGGAACTGGACGGCGATCTCCGCCGCCCTCCTCCTCGTGCCCACGGTCGCGGCGTTCACGGTGATGGAGCCGGGCACCCCCTTCTCCACCTTCCTCCTCGTCGGCCTGCTCGCCGGCGTCGGCGGCGGCAACTTCGCCTCCTCCATGACCAACATCAACGCCTTCTTCCCGCTGCGGAGGAAGGGCTGGGCCCTGGGCCTGAACGCCGGCGGCGGCAACATCGGCGTGCCCGTCATCCAGCTCGCCGCCCTCGCGATCATCGGGGCGGGCGGCGGGCCGCGCGTGCTGCTCGGCATCTACATCCCGCTGATCGTCGTCACCGCCGCCCTCGCCTGGCTGAAGATGGACAACATCGCGTCCGTGCGGAACGACACCGGGGCCGCCAAGGACGCCGCCCGCGACGTCCACACCTGGATCATGTCGTTCGTCTACGTGGGCACCTTCGGCTCGTTCATCGGCTACAGCTTCGCCTTCGGGCAGGTGCTGCAGAACCAGTTCGGCCGCACGCCCCTGGAGGCCGCGTACGTCACCTTCGTCGGCCCGCTGCTCGGCTCGCTCATCCGGCCGCTGGGCGGATCGCTCGCCGACCGGTACGGCGGGGCGCGGATCACGCTGTGGAACTTCGTCGCCATGGGCGCCGCCACCGCGGTCCTCGTCGCCGCCGCCGCGCGGGAGTCGCTCGGGCTGTTCACCGTCGCGTTCGTCGTGCTGTTCGTGCTCAGCGGACTGGGCAACGGCTCCACGTTCAAGATGATCCCGGCCATCTTCCAGCGCAAGGCCCTCGCCCGGGGGCTCACGGGCGAGGAGGCGGCCCGCTACGGGCGCCGGCTCTCCGGGGCCTCCATGGGCCTGATCGGCGCGGTCGGCGCGCTCGGCGGCGTCGGCATCAACCTCGCCTTCCGCCAGTCGTTCCTCTCCTACGGCTCCGGCACCGGCGCCTTCCTCGCCTTCCTCGCCTTCTACGCCGCCTGCTTCGCCGTCACCTGGGCCGTATACCTCCGCCGCCCGGCCGCCCGGGACGGGGCCGACCGGGCGGCGACGTGGAAGGAACCGCAGTTGAGCCATGCCGAGGTATGACGTACACAAGGGTGACGTAACACGGGGGACACGCAGCCGAACCGAGCCTGTCACGAGCCGTTGACAGGCTCGTGCGGCACCTGAGCGTGGATGACCGGAGCGGGACGAGAGCCATGGACGACGAACAGCAGCGACCCGACCACGGCCCCCTGGCCGGCTTCACGGTGGGGGTGACCGCCGCCCGCCGGGCCGACGAGCTGGGGGCCCTCCTCCGGCGGCGCGGAGCCGTCGTCCTGCACGCCCCCGCCCTGCGGATCGTGCCGCTCGCCGACGACGGCGAACTGCTCGCGGCGACCAGGCAGCTCATCGACCGGGCGCCGGACGTGGTCGTGGCCACCACCGCGATCGGGTTCCGGGGATGGGTGGAGGCCGCCGACGGATGGGGGCTGGGCGAGGCCCTGCTGGAGCGGCTGCGGACGGTGGAGCTGCTGGCCCGCGGGCCCAAGGTCAAGGGCGCGGTGCGCGCCGCCGGGCTGACCGAGGAGTGGTCGCCGTCGTCGGAGTCCATGGCCGAGGTGCTGGACCGGCTGCTGGAGGAGGGCGTCGACGGCCGCCGCATCGCCGTCCAGCTGCACGGCGAACCGCTGCCCGGGTTCGTGGAGGCGCTGCGGGAGGGCGGCGCCGAGGTCGTCGGGGTGCCCGTCTACCGGTGGCTGCCGCCGGAGGACCTCGGCCCCGTCGACCGGCTGCTGGACGCCGCCGTCTCCCGCGGCCTGGACGCCCTCACCTTCACCAGCGCGCCCGCCGCCGCCTCCCTGCTGAACCGGGCCGAGGAGCGCGGCCTGCTGCCCGAACTGCTCACCGCCCTCGGCCACGACGTGCTGCCGGCCTGCGTCGGCCCGGTCACCGCGGTGCCGCTCCAGGCGCGCGGCGTGGACACCGTCCAGCCCGAGCGCTTCCGCCTCGGCCCCCTCGTGCAGCTGCTGTGCCGAGAACTGCCCTCCCGCGCCAGGACGTTGCCGGTCGCCGGGCACCGGGTGGAGATCCGCGGGCACGCCGTGCTGGTCGACGGCGAGCTCAGGCCCGTGCCGCCCGCCGGGATGGCGCTGCTGCGGACCCTGTCCCGGCGGCCCGGCTGGGTCGTCCCCCGCGCGGAGCTGCTGCGCGCGCTGCCGGGCGCCGGGCGCGACGAGCACGCGGTGGAGACGGCGATGGCCCGGCTGCGCACCGCCCTCGGCGCGCCGAAACTGATCCAGACCGTCGTCAAACGCGGCTACCGCCTCGCGCTGGACCCGGCCGCCGACGCCAAGTACGCCGACGCCTGAGCGAGGGGCGCCGCCCCCGCACCCGCCGGGACCGGCCCCGCGAGGCCGTGGCCCGCGCCGGGAAGCGGCCGGCCGAGGGGGACGCGTAGCCTCCACCGGCTCCCTTCGCGTACGGTTGACGGCTGCCCAGCACGTCAGAAGGGGGCCCGGTGGCCGCACAGGCACAACAGGAATCCGCGGTCGACTCGGTACCGGACGGCCACGACTCCGTCCGCGAACGGGAGATCCGCGTCGAACAGGAACACCTGGACCGGGTGTACCACCGCCTCGAGGAGAAGATCCACGAAGCCGAGTTCCTGATGGACGACGCGGCCCGGCTCGGCCAGGTCGGCACGCCCGGCGCGCTCGCCGAGCGCGACGCCCAGGTCTTCCGCGCGGGCGTCCACCTCAACCGCCTCCACAGCGAGTACGAGGACTTCCTCTTCGGCCGGATCGACCTGCTGCTCGGCAAGGACGGCAAGAAGGGCCCCGACGGGGCGTACACCGCCGTGGAGCCGGCCGAGGGCGCCCTGCGCGAGGACGGCACGGCCGACATCGCCGAGACCCTCCACATCGGCCGCATGGGCGTCCTGGACGAGGACTACGCCCCGCTGGTCATCGACTGGCGGGCCCCCGCCGCCGCCCCCTTCTACCGCTCCACCCCGGTCGACCCCGGCCGGGTGGTGCGCCGCCGCGTCATCCGCTCCAAGGGGCGGCGCGTCCTCGGCGTCGAGGACGACCTGATGCGCCCCGAGCTGAAGGCGTACCTCGACGGCCGGGAACTGGCCGTCATCGGCGACGGCGCGCTGATGGCCGCCCTCGGCCGGTCCCGCGGCCACACCATGCGGGACATCGTCGCCTCCATCCAGGCCGAGCAGGACCTGGTCATCCGCGCCCCCGCCGCCTCCGTGACGTACGTCGAGGGCGGTCCGGGCACGGGGAAGACGGCCGTGGCGCTGCACCGCGCGGCCTACCTGCTCTACCAGGACCGCCGCCGCTACGCCGGCGGCATCCTGATCGTCTCCCCGACCCCGCTGCTGGTGGCGTACACCGAGGGCGTGCTGCCCTCCCTGGGCGAGGAGGGCCAGGTCGCCGTCCGCGCGCTGGGCTCCCTGGTCGACGGGGCGCAGGCCACGCTGTACGACTCCCCGGCCGTCGCCCGCGCCAAGGGCTCCTCCCGCATGCTGAAGGTGCTGCGCAAGGCCGCGCGCGGAGCCCTGGAGCTGAACGATCCGCCCGAGCGGCTGCGCGTCGTCGCCTTCGGCCGGCGGATCGAACTGGAGGCCGAGGAGCTGGCGGAGATCCGCCGCACCGCCCTCGGCGGCACCGCCCCGGTGAACCTGCTGCGCCCCCGCGCCCGCAAGCTGCTGCTGGACGCCCTGTGGGCCAAGTCCGGCGCCGCCGGCCGCCACACCGACCCCGAGCTCGCCGCCGAGCTGCGCTCCTCCTTCGACGAGGACGTCACCGGCGAGGACTCCTTCCTCGCGTTCCTCGGCGCCTGGTGGCCGGAGCTGACCCCGCGGGACGTGCTGGCGGCCATGGCGGACGACAAGCGGCTGGGCCGCTGGTCCCGGCGGGTGCTCAACCCGGGCGAGGCCCGCAGGGTCGCCCGCTCGCTCCAGCGGGACGGGTACTCCGTGCACGACATCGCGCTGCTGGACGAGCTCCAGGCGATCCTCGGGGCCCCCGCCCGCCCCCGCCGCAAGCGCGAGATCGACCCGCTCGACCAGCTCACCGGTCTGCAGGAGCTGATGCCGGTGCGCGAGGAGACCCAGCGGGAGCGGGCCGAGCGCCTGGCGCAGGAGCGCACCGAGTACGCCCACGTCATCGTCGACGAGGCCCAGGACCTCACGCCGATGCAGTGGCGGATGGTGGGCCGGCGCGGCCGGCACGCCACGTGGACGATCGTCGGCGATCCGGCCCAGTCCTCCTGGTCCGACCCCGACGAGGCCGCCGCCGCCCGCGACGAGGCGCTCGGCAGCCGCCCCCGCCGCCGCTTCCGCCTCACCGTGAACTACCGCAACCCCGCGGAGATCGCCGATCTGGCCTCCCGGGTGCTCGCCCTCGCCATGCCCGGCTCCGAACCGCCGACCGCGGTGCGCTCCACCGGCGTGGAGCCCCGCTTCACGGTCGTGGACGACTCCCGCGGCTCCCTGGCGTCCACCGTCCGCGAGGAGGCCGCGCGGCTGCTGGAGCGCGTCGACGGCACCGTCGGCGTCGTCGTCGCCATGCAGCGCCGCGAGGAGGCCCGGCGCTGGCTGGCCGGGCTCGGCGACCGGGTGGTGGCGCTGGGCAGTCTGGAGGCCAAGGGCCTGGAGTACGACGCGACGCTCGTCGTCTCCCCGGCCGAGATCGCCGACGAGTCGCCCGCCGGCCTGCGGGTGCTGTACGTCGCGCTGACCCGCGCCACGCAGCAGCTGACGATCGTCTCGGGGCAGCGGGACGAACCGGACGCGTCCGGGGTGCCGGACCTGCTCAGGGACTGAATCCGGGGCGGGCCCGCCGACCGGGAGGGCGGTCCCGCGCGGGCGGGGGACACGATTCGGTCCGGGCGGGAATGGGACACCGGATCGGTTTGTTAGCCTGGATGTGACACCGGCCCGATCCAAGCCCCCGGGCCCAACCTTAGTCGCTACGAGCGACCACTTGCCGCGAGGCGAGCATGGCGGGTCGGTGTCACCACACTTGTCACGCTCAGGAAGCACCGAAGAGACCCACGTCACCCCGTGTGACGTGGGTCTCTTTCTTTGCCCAGCTGTATCTCGTATGGTGGAAGTCAATTTCCGAAACGGTGTCTTCGGCCGAACGGCACGCGAACAATACGTTCGCAATCCGGGGTGGCTACCGCGTACTGCGCGGTAGGTGCGACGATCGGACGGCACAACTTCGCGACACGGTGAAAGCAGAGGAAGTCGGCCATGGCAACGGCGCCCAGCGTCTCCTACTCGATGACCATCCGGCTGGAGGTGCCCGCGAGCGGAACCGCCGTCTCGCAGCTCACCACCGCCGTGGAGTCCTCCGGAGGCTCGGTGACCGGCCTCGACGTCACCGCGTCCGGTCACGAGAAGCTCCGCATCGACGTCACGATCGCGGCCACCTCCACCGCGCACGCCGACGAGATCGTGGAGAAGCTCCGCGGCATCGAGGGCGTCACGCTGGGCAAGGTCTCCGACCGTACGTTCCTGATGCACCTCGGCGGCAAGATCGAGATGGCGTCGAAGCACCCCATCCGCAACCGTGACGACCTGTCCATGGTCTACACGCCGGGTGTGGCCCGCGTCTGCATGGCGATCGCGGAGAACCCCGAGGACGCCCGCCGCCTGACCATCAAGCGCAATTCCGTCGCGGTCGTCACGGACGGCTCCGCGGTGCTGGGCCTGGGCAACATCGGCCCGAAGGCCGCCCTGCCGGTCATGGAGGGCAAGGCGGCCCTGTTCAAGCGGTTCGCCGGCATCGACGCCTGGCCGATCTGCCTGGACACCCAGGACACCGACGCGATCGTCGAGATCGTCAAGGCGATCGCCCCGGGCTTCGCCGGCATCAACCTGGAGGACATCTCCGCGCCCCGCTGCTTCGAGATCGAGGCCCGGCTGCGCGAGGCCCTCGACATCCCCGTCTTCCACGACGACCAGCACGGCACCGCGATCGTCGTCCTCGCCGCCCTGACCAACGCCCTGCGCGTCGTCGACAAGTCGATCGAGAGCGTCCGGGTCGTCATGTCCGGCGCCGGCGCCGCCGGCACGGCCATCCTGAAGCTGCTGCTCGCCGCGGGCGTGAAGAACGCCGTCGTCGCCGACATCCACGGCGTGGTGCACGCCGACCGCCAGGACCTCGTGGACGCCGCCCCCGAGTCGGCGTTGCGCTGGATCGCCGACAACACCAACCCCGAGGGCCTGACGGGCACGCTGAAGGAGGCCGTGCGCGGCGCCGACGTGTTCATCGGCGTCTCGGCCCCCAACGTCCTGGACGGCGACGACGTGGCCGCGATGGCCGACGACGCCGTGGTCTTCGCGCTCGCGAACCCCGACCCCGAGGTCGACCCGGCGATCGCCCGCCAGACCGCGGCGGTCGTCGCCACCGGCCGCTCCGACTTCCCCAACCAGATCAACAACGTGCTGGTGTTCCCGGGCGTCTTCCGCGGCCTGCTGGACGCCCAGTCCCGCACGGTCAACACCGAGATGATGCTGGCCGCCGCGAAGGCGCTGGCGGGCGTGGTGTCCGAGGACGAGCTGAACCCGAACTACATCGTCCCCAGCGTGTTCAACGACAAGGTCGCGGGTGCCGTGGCCGGCGCGGTGCGGGAGGCGGCGAAGGCCGTGGGAGCGACGGCCTCGTAAGATCGAGGGGCGAGGGCCGGCACCGTGGCCGCCCGGTGCTGTGAGCATCGCCACGGCCGGCCCGCCCTACCGGCGCGTCACGGAACCTCGGGCTCCGGGACGCCTCTAGGGTGTCGGCCAGGCTCCGCCCGCTCTTCGTGTGACTCCCAAGAGTGTTCTCACGACTCCTGCGGGTGCCGGATTGGCTTTCCCGCCGCAGGTAGAGGCAGGATGCCACCCTGGGCGCGAGGGTCTGACGACGGACCCGGGTCCGGGGACTCACCGGGGACCCTGGCAGCATCGGCTTCGCCGTGCCCGACATGCGGCCAAGCCGCGTGGCACGCCTCAACGGCAAGAAACATACGGGAGTAACAACATGAACCGCAGTGAGCTGGTGGCCGCGCTGGCCGACCGCGCCGAGGTGACCCGCAAGGACGCCGACGCGGTGCTGGCCGCGTTCGCCGACATCGTCGGCGACATCGTCGCCAAGGGCGACGAGAAGGTCACCATTCCCGGCTTCCTCACCTTCGAGCGCACCCACCGTGCCGCTCGCACCGCTCGCAACCCGCAGACCGGTGAGCCGATCCAGATCCCGGCCGGCTACAGCGTGAAGGTCTCCGCGGGCTCCAAGCTCAAGGAAGCCGCCAAGGGCAAGTGACCCCGGCGTCCGTACGCCGTGAGCGGCGTACGGACCCCATGGACGCCGACGGGGCGGCCACCCCTCCAAGGGTGGCCGCCCCGTCGCCGTACGGCCCTCCACGGCCTTTGGGCGGCACCTGCGCGGTCCTGGCCGGTCCTCGTGTCGGTGGTGTCCCCGCACGAGGACCGGCCCGCGGGGCCGGGACGCGTCAGCCGAGCGCCTTGCCGGGCAGTTCGACCTTCGCCCCCAGCTCCACCAGCTTCTCCATGAAGTTCTCGTAGCCGCGGTTGATGAGTTCGATGCCGTGCACGCGGGACGTGCCCTGGGCGGCGAGGGCGGCGATGAGGTAGGAGAAGCCGCCGCGCAGGTCGGGGATGACCAGGTCGGCGCCCTCCAGCTTGGTCGGGCCCGACACGACGGCGGAGTGCAGGAAGTTGCGCTGGCCGAAGCGGCAGTGGGAGCCGCCCAGGCACTCGCGGTAGAGCTGGATGTGGGCGCCCATCTGGTTCAGCGCGGAGGTGAAGCCGAGGCGGGACTCGTAGACCGTCTCGTGGATGATCGACAGCCCCGTGGCCTGCGTGAGCGCCACCACCAGCGGCTGCTGCCAGTCGGTCTGGAAGCCGGGGTGCACGTCCGTCTCCAGCGCGATGGACTTCAGCTGCCCGCCCGGGTGCCAGAAGCGGATGCCCTCGTCGTCGATCTCGAAGGCGCCGCCCACCTTCCGGTAGGTGTTCAGGAACGTCATCATCGAGCGCTGCTGGGCGCCGCGGACGTAGATGTCGCCCTCGGTCGCCAGCGCCGCGGACGCCCAGGAGGCGGCCTCCAGGCGGTCCGGCAGGGCGCGGTGGGTGTAGCCGCCGAGCGTGTCCACACCGGTGATGCGGATGGTGCGGTCGGTGTCCATCGCGATGATCGCGCCCATTTTCTGCAGGACGCAGATCAGGTCCTCGATCTCCGGCTCGACGGCCGCGTTGGACAGCTCCGTGACGCCCTCGGCGAGCACGGCCGTCAGCAGCACCTGCTCGGTGGCGCCGACGGACGGGTACGGCAGCCGGATCTTGGTGCCGCGCAGCCGCTGCGGGGCCTCCAGGTACTGCCCGTCCGCCCGCTTCTCGATCTTCGCGCCGAACTGCCGCAGCACGTCGAAGTGGAAGTCGATGGGCCGGCCGCCGATGTCGCAGCCGCCCAGGCCGGGGATGAACGCGTGCCCGAGGCGGTGCAGCAGCGGGCCGCAGAAGAGGATCGGGATGCGGCTCGACCCCGCGTGGGCGTCGATGTCGGCGACGTTGGCGCTCTCCACGCGGGTCGGGTCGAGCACCAGCTCGCCCGGCTCCTCGCCCGGACGGACCGTCACCCCGTGCAGCTGGAGCAGTCCGCGGACGACCCGCACGTCACGGATGTCCGGGACGTTGCGCAGTCTGCTCGGCGCACTGCCCAGCAGGGCGGCGACCATGGCCTTGGGCACGAGGTTCTTCGCACCGCGGACCCGGATCTCGCCCTCCAGCGGGGTTCCGCCGTGGACAAGCAGTACGTCATCAGAGCCGTTGACGGTCATGAATCTCGCGTTCCGTGGAGTGGGGCAGGGGCACAGGAGGGAAAGGGTAATCGCCTTCGGCGCCCCTTCCGTAAGCCCGCGGACCGGCGGGGAGCGGCGCGGCCACCCCTATGCACGGAAAGCTTCCGAGCAATCACGAAGGGTGACAGTGGCGGGCGTGCGGGCGGGGGTGCGCCGACATGCCGTGAGCTGCCCTCACTCCGCTGCCCCCGATCGCCTCCCCACGGAGGGGAAAGATGCGGGATCATGTCTGGCATGACCGAGGTGTCCTCGCTCACAGGGCGGCTGCTCGTGGCCACCCCCGCCCTGGCGGACCCGAACTTCGACCGTGCTGTGGTGCTCCTTCTCGACCACGACGAGGAGGGCTCCCTCGGTGTCGTCCTCAACCGCCCGACACCGGTCGGCGTGGGCGACATCCTGGAGGGCTGGGCGGACCTCGCCGGTGAACCCGGCGTCGTCTTCCAGGGCGGCCCGGTCTCCCTCGACTCGGCCCTCGGCGTGGCCGTCGTCCCCGGCGGGGACAGCGGCGGGGACGCCCCGCTGGGCTGGCGCCGGGTGTACGGCGCGATCGGCCTGGTGGACCTGGAGGCCCCGCCGGAGCTGCTGGCCTCCGTCGTGGGCTCGCTGCGGATCTTCGCCGGGTACGCGGGCTGGGGCCCCGGCCAGCTGGAGGACGAGTTGGTGGAGGGCGCCTGGTACGTCGTGGAGTCCGAGCCCGGCGACGTCTCCTCCCCGGCGCCCGAGCGGCTGTGGCGCGAGGTCCTGCGCCGCCAGCGCAACGAGCTGGCGATGGTGGCGACGTACCCGGACGACCCGTCGCTCAACTGATCCGTGTGATCTTCAGTACCCTGGCATGCATGAGCACTCTCGAGCCCGAGCGCGGGACTGGTACGGGGACCCTCGTAGAGCCGACGCCGCAGACCTCGCACGGTGACGGCGACCACGAGCGCTTCGCCCACTACGTCCAGAAGGACAAGATCATGGCGAGCGCCCTCGACGGCACCCCCGTCGTGGCGCTGTGCGGCAAGGTCTGGGTACCGGGCCGCGACCCGAAGAAGTACCCCGTGTGCCCCATGTGCAAGGAGATCTACGAGTCCATGGGCGCCGGCGGGGACGAGGGCAAGGGCGGCGACAAGAAGTAGCGGCCCCTCCCGCCCGAGGCCGGTGAGGCCCCCGAGCGCGCCGACGCGCCCGGGGGCCTTCGTGCTGTCCGGCGGAGCCCCGCGGGGCCGTCCGGGACGTGCGCGCAGGGCATCGGGGACACCGAGTGGTGGAGACCTCTTGTCGTCATGTTCATGATGTCCCTACCCTCCGGAGTGTTGTGCAGAGCAAAACATTCATTGCGCATGCTGCAACGCTCGGAGGACCGCTCATGAAACTCCCCGCAAAACGTCCCGCCAGGCGCCCCGCGCGCCGCCTCACCCGTCCGGCCGTGCTGCTCGCCGCCGCCGTCCTGACCGCCGCCGCCTGCGCCCCCCGGGCGTCCGGCGACTCCGCCCCCGGCGGGGACGAGAGGACCGGCACCCTGCGCCTCTGGCTCTTCCGGGAGGTCGACAACCGGCCCAAGGAACGCGTCGTCGACGCGGTCCTGGCCGACTTCGAGAAGGCCCACGAGGGCACCGACGTCACCGTCGAGTACATCCCCGTCGAGACCCGCGCCCAGCGCGTCAAGGCCGCCTTCAACGACCCCGCGAGCGCCCCCGACGTCATCGAGTACGGCAACACCGACACCGCCGGCTACGTCGCGGACGGCGGTCTGGCGGACGTCACCGAGGAGTTCGGCGCCTGGGCCGAGGCCCGGGACACCGACCCCACCGCCCGGCGGTCGGTCACGGTCGACGGCAGGGTCTACGGAGCCCCCTACTTCGTCGGCGTCCGGGCCCTGTACTACCGGACGGACATCTTCCGGGAATTGGGCCTGGAGGTGCCGGAGACGATGGGGGAGCTGGCGTCCGCGGCGAGGGCGATCCGGGCGGCCGAGCCCGGCCTGTACGGCCTCGTGGTCGGCGGCGCCTACACCTACGGGGCGCTGCCGTTCCTGTGGGCCCACGGCGGCGAACTCGCCACCGGCGAGGACGGGTCGTACGCCTCCGCCCTCGACAGCCCTGCCGCCCGCAAGGGCATCGAGGCGTACACGTCCCTCTTCGGCGACGACAACTGCCCCGCCGCCAAGTGCGCGGGCATGGGCGGCAACGACACCGTCACCGCGTTCGCTTCGGGGAAGGCGGGCATGGCGATCGGCGGTGACTTCAATCACCAGGCCATGGAGGCCGGGAAGGTGAAGGGCAAGTACGCCGTCGTACCGCTGCCGGGCGTCGAACCGGGTTCCATCGCCCCGGCGTTCGCAGGCGGGAACAACATCGGTGTACTGAGGAGCACCTCGCACCGTACCCTCGCCGTCGACCTGATGAAGCGGCTGGCGTCGAAGAGGGCGCAGGGCGCGCTGTTCGACGCGATGGGCTTCCTGCCGACCTTCACCGACGTACGGCAACAGGCCGCCGCGAAAAAGCCGTTCGTGCGGCCGTTCGTCGAGACCCTCGCCGCGGGCACCAGGTCCGTGCCGGCCTCGCCCGCCTGGGCGCGGATCGACTCCTCGCTGGTGCTGCCGACCATGTTCCAGGAGATCGTCAGCGGCAGGAAGGACGTGGCGGCGGCCTCCGGGGACGCGGCGAGGAAGATGGACGACGCGTTCGGCTCCGCGGGATGAGGGGGGTGACCGCGGGGGCGGAGCGCGCGGCGCGCCGGCGGGAGCGGGCGCCGGGCGGCCGGCCGCGCCGTTCCCCGCACCCCCGGGGACGCTCGGCCACCGCCTGGCTGTACCTCGCCCCCGCTCTCGTCGTCCTCGGCGCGCTCCTCGTCTACCCCATCTGCCAACTCGGCCTGATCTCGCTCCTGGAGTACACCCAGGCCCAGGTCAGCGGGGGCGAGCCGGTCACCTTCCAGGGCCTGGGCAACTACGCCGAACTCGCCCGCGACGACCAGTTCCGGCAGGTGCTGCTGGCGACCGTCCTGTTCGCGGCGGCCTGCGTGGTCTCCACGCTGGCGGTCGGCTGCGCGCTCGCGGTGCTGCTCACGCACGTGCGGGCGCTGCCGCGGCTCGCGCTGATGCTGGCCGCGCTGGGCGCTTGGGCCACCCCGGCGATCACCGGCTCGACGGTCTGGCTGTTCCTGTTCGACCCGGACTTCGGCCCCGTCAACCGGGTCCTCGGCCTCGGCGACCACTCCTGGACCTACGGGCGCCTGAGCGCCTTCCTCCTCGTCCTGCTCGAAGTGGTCTGGTGCTCCTTCCCGTTCGTCATGGTCACCGTCTACGCCGGCATCCGCGCCGTACCGTCCGAGGTGCTGGAGGCCGCCGCCCTGGACGGCGCCTCGCAGTGGCGGACCTGGAGGTCCGTCCTCGCGCCGATGCTGCGGCCCGTCCTGGCGGTCGTCACCATCCAGTCGGTCATCTGGGACTTCAAGGTCTTCACGCAGATCTACGTCATGACGGGCGGCGGCGGCATCGCGGGCCAGAACCTCGTGCTGAACGTCTACGCCTACCAGAAGGCGTTCGCCTCCTCGCAGTACGGCCTCGGCTCGGCGATCGGCGTCGTGATGCTGCTGCTCCTGCTCGCCGTGACGCTGGTGTACCTGCGGCTGCTGCGCCGCCGGGGGGAGGAACTGTGAACCTCCCGCGCGTGCGCCGTCCGTGGCGGGCGGCCGCCGAGGCCTCGGCCCTGCTGATCGCGGCCGCCGTCGCCTTCCCCCTGTACTGGATGGTGCTGAGCGCCTTCAGACCGGCCGGCGAGATCGAGTCGGACCGGCCGCGGCCGTGGACCCTGTCGCCCACCCTGGACTCCTTCCGGCGGGTTCTCGGGCAGCAGGAATTCGGCCGTTACTTCCTCAACAGCCTCCTCGTCGCGGGCAGTGTCGTGATCGCTTCGGCGCTCATCGCGTTCCTCGCCGCGACGGCCGTGGCACGATTCCGCTTCCGTTTCCGGACCACCTTGCTGATCATGTTTCTGATCGCCCAGACGGTGCCGGTCGAAGCCCTCGCGATCCCGTTGTTCTTCCTCATGCGGGACGCCGGCCGGCTGAACACGCTGGGGTCGCTGATCCTGCCCCACATCGCCTTCTCGCTGCCTTTCGCGATCTGGATGCTGCGGGGTTTCGTGAAGGCCGTTCCCGAGGCCCTGGAGGAGGCCGCGTACATCGACGGGGCGAGCCGGGCGTGCTTTCTGTGGCGGATCCTCTTCCCGCTGGTCCTCCCGGGACTGGTCGCCACCAGCGTGTTCTCCTTCATCTCGGCCTGGAACGACTTCCTGTTCGCCAAGTCCTTCATCATCAGCGACACCTCCCGGTCGACCCTGCCGATGGCGCTGCTGGTGTTCTACGAGCCGGACGACCCGGACTGGGGCGGGGTGATGGCGGCGTCCACCGTGATGACGGTCCCGGTACTGGTGTTCTTCGTGCTCGTGCAACGACGACTCGTCTCCGGCCTCGGCGGAGCGGTGAAGGACTAGTGCCCCTCGTTCGGATCATGCCGGGCTCGCGGGGCCTGGTTCCGTGCCCCGCTCCCTGATCCGACCTGATCCAAACGAAAGACCCTGTGCCCCGGCACCCACGGATCGAGGTGTGACATGACTTCCCCCACCGAACTGGTCCCGGCGCCCCGCGCCGTCGAGAAACGACCCGGTGAGCAGGGGTTCCTGCTGACCGAGGACACCACCGTGCACGCCGCGCCCGGCACCGGCACCACCGAGCGGTGGCTGCGGGCCGTCCTGGGCCCCGCCCTGGGCCTGCCGCTGCGCCCCGCGCCGTACGGCGCCCGCGACACGCACGGCGGCCGCGACCCGCGCGGTGCCCACGGCACCCTGCGGCTGCGCATCGACGCCGCCCTCGCCCCCGAGGAGTACCGGCTCACCGTCGGCGGGTCCGGCGCCGACATCGCGGGGGGCAGCGCGGCCGGCGTCTTCTGGGGCGCCCAGACCCTGCGCCAGCTCCTCGGGCCGGACGCCTTCCGGAGGGCCCCCGTACGGCCCGGCGCGCGGTACGCGATCGAGCCCCAGGTCATCGAGGACCGCCCCCGTTTCCGTTGGCGCGGCCTCATGCTCGACGTCGCCCGCCACTTCCTGCCCAAGGACGGCGTGCTGCGCTGTCTCGACCTGATGGCCGCGCACAAACTCAACGTCTTCCACTTCCACCTGACGGACGACCAGGGATGGCGCATCGAGATCGAGCGGTACCCGAAGCTGGTCGAGATCGGCTCCTGGCGGGCCCGCACGAAATTCGGCCACCGCGCCTCGCCGCTGTGGGAGGAGAAACCGCACGGCGGCCACTACACCCGGGACGACATCCGGGAGATCGTCGCCTACGCCGCCGAACGGCACATCACCGTCGTCCCGGAAATCGACGTGCCCGGGCACTCGCAGGCCGCCATCGCCGCGTACCCGGAACTCGGCAACACCGACGTCGTCGACACCGCCGCCCTCACCGTCTGGGACACCTGGGGCGTCAGCCCGAACGTCCTCGCCCCCACCGACCGCACCCTGCGCTTCTACGAGGGGGTCTTCGAGGAAGTGCTCGAGCTGTTCCCGTCGGAGTTCGTCCACGTCGGCGGCGACGAGTGCCCCAAGGACCAGTGGCGGCGCTCGCCCGCCGCACAGGCCCGGATCAGGGAACTCGGACTCGCGGACGAGGACGGGCTCCAGGCGTGGTTCATCGGGCACTTCGACGCCTGGCTGGCCGCGCGCGGGCGCCGGCTCATCGGCTGGGACGAGATCCTGGAGGGCGGACTGGCCCCCGGCGCGGCCGTGTCGTCGTGGCGCGGCTACGGCGGCGCGATCGTCGCCGCGCGGGCCGGGCACGACGTCGTCGTCTGCCCCGAGCAGCAGGTCTACCTGGACCACCGGCAGGACGCGGGCCCCGACGAGCCCGTGCCGATCGGGTACGTGCGCACCCTGGAGGACGTCTACCGGTTCGAGCCCGTCCCGCCGCAGCTCACCGAGCGCGAGGCCCGCCACGTCCTGGGCACCCAGGCCAACGTGTGGACGGAGGCGATGGAGGACCAGCGGCGGGTGGACTACCAGGTGTTCCCCAGGCTCGCCGCCTTCGCCGAGGTCGCCTGGAGCGACCTGCCGGCCCCGCGGCGGCGCGACTTCGCCGGTTTCGAACGGCGGATGGCCGCCCACTACCGGCGGCTCGACGCCCTCGGGGTCGCCTACCGGCCACCCACGGGCCCGCGGCCGTGGCAGCGCCGCCCCGGCGTACCGGGCCGTCCGATCGACGGACCGCCACCGGAGAAGTGAGACGGAGGAGGGCAAAGGAAGAAAAGCCTCAGACAACGTCAAAAAAGTCCCGGTTGTGTGCACGGCCGATCCAGGTTGATGCCGTGCGGAAGCGGACCGTCTCCCCGACCGGGCGGATGAACGCCTCCTGGCGGACCCCCGCGTTCGGGTCCTGCGAAGATGTGCCAGAGTTGCCACGTCCGCCCTGTCGGCACGTACCGTACGGCAACACAGGTGGGACCAGGTGGGACCGCGGGAAGGGGCAGCCGGTTTGACCACGCACGCACCGCAGGCGGCGCAGGCCGTCACGCTGCCCACGACACTGGACGAGGCGGTGGCGGCCCTCACCGCCGTGCCCGCCGCCGTGCCGGTCGCGGGTGGCACCGACCTCATGACCGCCGTCAACTCCGGACAGCTCAGGCCCACCGCCCTGGTCGGCCTCGGCCGCATCAGCGAGATCCGCGGCTGGCAGTACCAGGACGGCCACGCGCTGCTCGGCGCCGGACTCACCCACGCGCGCATGGGCCGCCCCGACTTCGCCGCCCTGATCCCGGCGCTCGCCGCCGCCGCGCGCGCCGCCGGCCCGCCCCACATCCGCAACGCGGGCACCCTGGGCGGCAACATCGCCTCGGCCTCCCCGACGGGTGACGCGCTGCCCGTCCTGGCCGCCCTGGAGGCGACGCTGATCATCGCGGGCCCGGGCGGAGCCCGCCGGGAGATCCCGGTGTCGCACCTGCTGGCCGGTGTGGAGATGCTCCGCGCGGGCGAACTCATCGGCTACGTGCGCGTGCCGCTCCTGCACGCCCCGCAGGTCTTCCTGAAGGCCACCGGCCGCACCGGCCCCGGCCGCGCCGTGGCCTCGGTGGCGCTGGTCCTCGACCCCGCGCGACGCGGAGTGCGGTGCGCCGTCGGCGCCATAGCGCCCATGCCGCTGCGCCCCCTGGACGCCGAGCACTGGGTCGCCCAGCTCATCGACTGGGACAACGACCGCGCGCTCGTACCGGACGCCCTGCACGCCTTCGGCGAGTACGTGGCCGCGGCCTGCGTCCCCGATCCGGCCCCGGCCGAGGACGGCTCCGTCCCGCAGCTTCCGCCCGCCGTACTGCACCTGCGGCGCACCGTCGCCGCGCTGGCCCGACGAGCACTGGGGAGGGCGCTGTCGTGACCGACGACCAGCACGGAGAGGGCATGTCCCAGGGCGGCGGACGCTGGGACCCGCTGCCCCAGGGCGACTACGACGACGGCGCGACCGCCTTCGTGCAGCTCCCCGAGGGGGGCGTCGACGCGTTCCTGGCCGCCACCGACAGCCCGCTCGCCGCGCCCGGCCACGGCTACGTACCGCCGCAGATAACGGTCACGCAGGCCGCGACCGCGGGCGCCGACCCGGCGGCCGCGGGCCCCTGGGCGACGCCGCCGGCACCGGACGGCGCGGCGCAGTGGCACGCGCCGGGCGTGCCGGATGCCGGGTACGGGCAGCAGGGTCCGGATGCCGGGTACGGGCAGCAGGGTCCGGATGCCGGGTACGGGCAGCAGGGTTCGGACGCCGGGTACGGGCAGCAGGATCTGGACGCCGGGTACGGGCACGGCTCCGACGGCGTGTACCCGCAGGACCCGGAGGGCGGTTACGGGCAGCAGGCTCCGGATGCCGGGTACGGGCACGGCTCCGACGGCGTGTACCCGCAGGACCCGGAGGGCGGTTACGGGCAGCAGGCTCCGGATGCCGGGTACGGGCAGCAGGGTTCGGACGCCGGGTACGGGCAGCAGGATCTGGACGCCGGGTACGGGCACGGCTCCGACGGCGTGTACCCGCAGGACCCGGACGCCGGGTACCGGCAGCACGACCCGTACGGCGTGGCCGGGCGGCACGGTGAGCACGGGGACCCGGACGCCGTGCACCCCTACGCGGCGAACGACCGGTTCACGTACCACCCGGACACCGCGGGCCGGTGGGACTCCGCGGAGGCCGCCGCCGCGGAGTACCCGTCCGGGCCTGTCGCCGTGCCCGCCCCCGGCCACGACGTGACCGGGCAGTGGTCCATCCCCGTGGCCGGGGGAGACCTCCCCGACGAGTCGGGCGAGTTCACCACGTCGTCCCTGGTCGAGCAGTGGGGCGGCACCCCGCCGGCCACGCTCCCCGGTGGCGCGCCCGCGCCCTGGGCGACCCCCGTGGCGGACCGTTCCACCGACCACGGCGAGCGGCATCCCGACGCGCACGCCGTCCCGGAACACGACACGGCCCCGTACGCGCGGCACCCCGCGGAGGCCGCGGAGGCCGCGGAGCCGCCGCAGGCCGTGGAGCCGGAGGCCGCGGTCGCACCGGAAGCCGAACCGCCGTCGCAGTCCTCGCCGGAACCGGCCGAGGAGCCGCCGCCGGCCGCCGCCGAGGAGCCGTCGCCGGCCGGTGCGGAGCCCGAGGGCACCGGGGAACCGGACAGCCCCGCGCAGGCCCCGGCCGCGACTCCGGACACCCCTGACATCCCCGACGACCCCGGCACTCCGCAGGCCCTACCGCTCCCCGACGCCCCCGTCGAGGCCCTCGCCGCCCCCGCGCCGGCCGAGGACGCGGTGCCCGCGCCCGCGCCGGCCGAGGACGTGACGTCCGAGCCCGAGGCGGCCGGGGAGCCCGGGGCCGCGCAGGCGCCCACGCGCTCCGCGGAGGACGAGGCCGACGGGACGGAACCGGCGGACGCGGCGGACGAGGCCGACGGGACGGAACCGGCCGACGCGGCCGACGCGGCAGATGGGACGGAACCGGCGGACGCGGCGGAGGAGACGGACGCGGCGGCGCCGGCGGAGGCGGCGTCCGGGGAGCAGCCCCCGGCCGGTGCGCCCCCCGCGCCCGAGGAGGAACCGGCGGCGGCCCCCGTCGCCCACGACGAGCACCCCCTCGCCTCGTACGTCCTGCGCGTCAACGGCACCGACCGCCCCGTCACCGGCGCGTGGATCGGCGAGTCGCTGCTGTACGTGCTGCGGGAGCGGCTCGGGCTCGCGGGCGCCAAGGACGGCTGCTCGCAGGGCGAGTGCGGCGCCTGCAACGTGCAGGTCGACGGACGCCTGGTCGCCTCCTGCCTGGTCCCGGCCGCGACCGCGGCCGGCAGCGAGGTCCGCACCGTCGAGGGCCTGGCCGCCGACGGGCAGCCGTCGGACGTGCAGCGGGCGCTGGCGCGGTGCGGGGCGGTGCAGTGCGGTTTCTGCGTACCCGGCATGGCGATGACCGTGCACGACCTGCTGGAGGGCAACCCGGCGCCGACCGAGCTGGAGGCCCGGCAGGCGCTGTGCGGCAACCTGTGCCGCTGCTCCGGCTACCGGGGCGTCCTGCGGGCCGTCGAGGAGGTCGTCGCCGAGCGGCGGGCGCACGCCGCCGCCGACACGCCCGGGGCGGACGCCGGGCAGCCGCACGCTCCCCACCAGGCGGGCCCCTCGGTGTTCGATCCCCCGGCCGCCCCCGCGACGCCCGGTCCCCCGGACGCGCCGGGACCGCACGACCAGCCCTACGGCCAGGACGGAGGCCACGCGTGACCGACGAAGCAGCCACCGCGCAGGCCACGGAGGCCGCCCCCGTTCCGGAGGCGATCCCGCACGGCCTCGGCGCCTCCCTGCCGCCCGCCGACGCCCGCGCCAAGACGGAGGGCACCTTCCCGTACGCCTCCGACCTGTGGGCCGAGGGCCTGCTGTGGGCGGCCGTCCTGCGCTCCCCGCACGCGCACGCGCGCATCGTGTCCATCGACACCTCCCACGCGCGCGAGATGCCCGGCGTACGGGCCGTCGTCACCCACGAGGACGTCCCCGGCAGCCCGCTGCACGGCCGCGGCAGGGCCGACCGCCCGGTCTTCGCCTCCGAGGTCGTACGCCACCAGGGCGAGCCCATCGCCGCCGTCGCCGCCGACCACCCCGACACCGCGCGGATGGCCGCCGCGGCCGTCATCGTCGAGTACGAGGTGCTCGACCCGGTGACCGACCCGGAGCAGGCCTTCGAGGCACAGCCGCTGCACCCCGACGGCAACCTGATCCGGCACATCCCGCTGCGGCACGGCGACCCCGAGGCGGTCGGCGAGGTCATCGTGGAGGGCCTGTACCGCATCGGCCGCCAGGACCCGGCGCCCATCGGCGCCGAGGCGGGCCTGGCGGTCCCGCGCCCCGACGGCGGCGTGGAGCTGTACCTGGCCTCCACCGACCCGCACACCGACCGCGACACCGCCGCCGCCTGCTACGGCCTGCCCCCCGAACAGGTGAAGATCGTCGTCACCGGTGTGCCCGGTGCCACGGCCGACCGCGAGGACCAGGGCTTCCAGCTCCCGCTCGGCCTGCTGGCGCTGAAGACCGGATGCCCGGTGAAACTGACCGCCACGCGCGAGGAGTCCTTCCTCGGCCACGCCCACCGCCACCCCACCCTGCTCCGCTACCGCCACCACGCGGACGCCGAGGGCCGGCTGGTGAAGGTCGAGGCGCAGATCCTGCTCGACGCGGGCGCGTACGCCGACACGTCCTCCGACGCGCTGGCCGCCGCCGTGGCGTTCGCCTGCGGCCCGTACGTCGTGCCGAACGCGTTCATCGAGGGCTGGGCCGTGCGCACCAACAACCCGCCCTCCGGCCATGTGCGCGGCGAGGGCGCCATGCAGGTGTGCGCCGCCTACGAGGCGCAGATGGACAAGCTGGCCAAGCGGCTCGGCGTCGACCCGGCGGAGCTGCGCCTGCGCAACGTGCTGGCCACCGGCGACGTGCTGCCGACCGGCCAGACGGTGACCTGCCCGGCCCCGGTGGCCGAACTCCTCCGGGCCGTCCGCGACGTCCCGCTCCCCCCGCTGCCCAAGGACACGCCGGAGGAGGAGTGGCTGCTGCCCGGCGGACCCGAGGGCGCGGGCGAACCGGGCGCGGTGCGCCGGGGCGTGGGCTACGGCCTGGGCATGGTGCACATGCTCGGCGCGGAGGGCGCGGACGAGGTCTCCACGGCGACGGTGAAGGTGCAGGACGGTGTGGCCACCGTGCTGTGCGCCGCCGTCGAGACCGGCCAGGGCTTCACCACGCTGGCCCGGCAGATCGTGCAGGAGACGCTCGGCGTCGACGAGGTGCACGTGGCGCCCGTCGACACCGACCAGCCGCCGGCCGGCGCGGGCTGCCGGGGCCGCCACACCTGGGTGTCGGGCGGCGCGGTGGAGCGCGCGGCCAAGATGGTCCGCACCCAGCTGCTCCAGCCCCTGGCCCACAAGTTCGGCATGTCCACGGAACTCCTGCAGATCACCGACGGCAAGATCACCTCGTACGACGGCGTGCTGTCGACCACCGTCGCCGAGGCGCTGGAGGGCAAGGAGCTGTGGGCGACGGCCCAGTGCCGCCCGCACCCGACCGAGCCGCTCGACGCGTCCGGGCAGGGCGACGCCTTCGTGGGCCTGTCCTTCTGCGCCGTCCGCGCGGTGGTGGACGTCGACATCGAGATCGGCTCGGTACGGGTGGTGGAACTCGCGGTCGCCCAGGACGTGGGCCGGGTGCTGAACCCGGCGCAGCTGGCCGCCCGCATCGAGGCCGGTGTCACCCAGGGCGTGGGCATCGCGCTCACCGAGAACCTCCGCACGCCGCGCGGCCTGGTCCGCCACCCCGACCTGACCGGTTACGCCCTCCCCACGGCCTTGGACGCGCCCGACATCCGGATCGTCAAGCTCGTGGAGGAACGGGACGTGGTCGCCCCCTTCGGGGCGAAGGCGGTCAGCGCGGTCCCGGTGGTGACCGCCCCGGCGGCCGTCGCCTCCGCCGTCCGCGCCGCCACGGGCCGCCCCGTGAACCGGCTGCCGATCCGGCCGCAGGCCGCGGTGGTGACCGGCCGGTGACGCCGGCCCGCGTTGTCAGTGCCGGCGCGTAATGTTTCCGGTGGTGGGGACGACGGGCCCGCCGGGCGTGCGACGCGCCCGCGCCGCCCGCGACCCGGCACGGACACAGGCACGCGGGTACGGGGGAGCACGATGCACGGGGGACCGACGAGGACGGCAGGGGAGACGGCCCTGTGGGGGCCGTCTCCGCTCACTCTGATCAGGTTCGCGACGGCGGCCGGGGCGGCCCGGGGCCCGTCGGCGGCGCCGGCGGAGCGACTGCGGGGCGACGGGCTGCCGCTGTTCTGGAGGACGGCCGCGCTGATCGGCCTGCTGGTCCTCGCCGCGGGCCGGCGCACGGCGTCCGGGCTGGCGCTGGACCTTCCGGCCCGGCTGCTGGAGCGGGAGTTCGGCCGGGGCGAGGTGGTGCGGTTCGAGGAGATCGACTTCCCCGCGACGCTCGTCCACGAGCCGACCCGCCGCTTCCTGCGGGAGACGGGCCTGCCCGAGGACGGCTTCCCCTTCCGCCACGACCCGGAGGTGCCGCTGCCGACACTCGCCGAGTACTACGAGTGCCACGAGTACCACGGGCACCGCGAGTACTGCGAGTACTGCGAGCGCCACGCCTACGAGCGCCCCGGCGCGTTCCCGGCCGACCGGCTCCCTGACCGGGCCGAGCACCTGGTGCGTGTGGGCTGCCTGGCCGACGGCAGCGGCGTGGTCGTGGACGCGGCGACGGGCACGGTCCTGGCCTGGCGCGAGGCCGAGGCCGCCCTGCACCCGCTGGCCTCGGACCTCTCCACCCTGGTCTTCACCCTCTGGCTGCTGCGCCGCGGGGTGCCGCTGGAGGCCGTGGCGGGAATCGAACCCGCGTAACCTCCCCGCGAGCGGGGCCCGCTGACGGCTGCCGCGCGGGTGAGCACCTCGGCCGTTCGGGCACCCGGCCGGACCGGGGAGGTGGAGTACCGATCCCCCCCGGTTCCCGGCCCGAAGGTCCCGCCGGGAGCGGTTCCCACGGGAAGGGGCGGCGCCACGACCCCACAGCACACGCCGTCCACGAACGGGCGGCGGTCCTACGACCAAGGTCGCGGGTGCGCACCGTCTCCGGACAGGGTCCACCACCGGCTGCGCCCCTTACGCTGGCGACCATGACCGTTCCCGAGCCGCGCGACACCGACGTCGCCCCCGCCGCCACCGACGCGAAGAGCTCCCCCGGCGCCCCCGCCCCGGCCGGCGGGACCGTGCTGAGCCGTGCCTACCGGGCGCTGAGCATCGGGATCGTCTCCGTCGTCGTCCTGATCGCCTTCGAGGCGACGGCGGTCGGCACGGCGATGCCGGTGGCGGCGCGGGAGCTGCACGGGGTCTCGCTGTACGCGTTCGCGTTCTCCGGGTACTTCACGACGAGCCTGTTCGGGATGGTGCTGTCCGGCCAGTGGTCGGACCGGCGTGGGCCGCTGGCACCGTTGACCTGCGGCATCGCCTCCTTCGCGGCGGGGCTGCTGCTGTCGGGGACGGCCGGGGCGATGTGGCTGTTCATCCTGGGCCGGGCCGTGCAGGGGCTCGGCGGCGGGCTGGTGATCGTCGCGCTGTACGTCGTCGTCGGCCGCGCCTACCCGGAGCGGCTGCGGCCGGCGATCATGGCGGCGTTCGCGGCGGGCTGGATCGTCCCGTCGATCGTCGGCCCGCTCGCCTCGGGTGCGGTGACCGAACACCTCGGCTGGCGCTGGGTGTTCGTCGGGATCCCGGTCCTGGTGGTGCTCCCCCTGGCACTGGCGCTGCCGCAGATACGCAGCCGGGCGGCGGGCCCCGTGCCGGGGGCGGACGGCCGGGACCGGCCCGCCTCCCTCGACCGCCGCCGCATCCGCCTCGCCCTCGGCATCTCGCTGGGGGCCGGGCTGCTCCAGTACGGTGCCCAGGACCTGCGCTGGCTCTCGCTGCTGCCCGGCGCGGCGGGCGCGGCGCTGCTCGTCCCGGCCGTGCTCGGCCTGCTGCCGCGCGGCACCTGCCGGGCCGCCCGCGGCCTGCCCTCCGTGGTGCTGCTGCGCGGTCTGGCGGCGGGCTCCTTCATCACCACCGAGTCCTTCGTGCCGCTGATGCTGGTCACCCAGCGGGGGCTGAGCCCGACGCTGGCCGGGTTCTCGCTCGCGGCGGGCGGCGCGACGTGGGCGCTGGGCTCGTGGGTGCAGTCCCGGCCGGGTGTGGAGCCCCACCGGGAGCGGCTGATGACGCTCGGCATGGTGCTGGTCGCGGTGGCCATCGCCACCGCGCCGAGCGTGCTGGCCGACGCGGTGCCCGCCTGGACGGTGGCCGTCGCCTGGGCGTTCGGCTGCTTCGGCATGGGCCTGGTGATCTCCTCCACCAGCGTGCTGCTGCTGAAGCTCTCCGCCCCCGAGGAGGCGGGCACCAACTCCGCCGCCCTGCAGATCTCCGACGGCCTGTCCAACGTCCTGCTGCTCGCCGCGGGCGGCGCCGCCTTCGCCGCCCTGGGCGGCGGCACGGTCGGCCACGCGTCCGCGGAGGCCGCCGGCGCCGGCTCCCACCCGGCCGCGTTCGCGGCGGTGTTCCTGCCGATGGCGGGGGTGGCGCTGGTGGGGGCGTGGGTGACGACGCGGCTGCGGACACCGCCGGAGTGAGCGGTACCACCGCGGCCCCACCGGCCGGTCCCGTCCCGGTACGGAGGTCGGTCCGCGCCCCCGGACGACGCCCGGCCGCGCCCGGCGCCGGTGCCGCCGGCCCGCCCGGTGAACGGGGCGCGCGACGGGCGATCCGGAGGACGTGGAGGCCGTCCCCGAGGCGCCGCGGGACCCGGTCGAACGGCCGGTGTGACCTCGGTCCCACCGGGAGGCGACCCGACCCGGTCCGGGCGTCGGCCGGGTGGCGGCGCCGGTAGGGTGGCCCGGTTGTCATACGTAGCCGAGCCGTTCTACCCCCTCCGGAGACCGTGACTACCACCGCCAGCTCCAGCTCGTCGCACCACCTGTCCCCGGCTTTCCCCGGCCGCGCCCCCTGGGGCACCGCCGGCAAGCTGCGCGCCTGGCAGCAGGGGGCGATGGAGAAGTACATCCAGGAGCAGCCGCGCGATTTCCTGGCGGTCGCCACGCCCGGCGCCGGCAAGACGACCTTCGCGCTGACGCTGGCCTCCTGGCTGCTGCACCACCACGTCGTGCAGCAGGTGACCGTGGTCGCGCCGACCGAGCACCTGAAGAAGCAGTGGGCGGACGCCGCCGCGCGGGTGGGGATCAAACTGGACCCCGAGTACAGCGCCGGTCCGCTCGGCAAGGAGTACGACGGCGTCGCCGTCACGTACGCGGGCGTGGGCGTGCGGCCCATGCTGCACCGCAACCGCGTCGAGCAGCGCAAGACCCTCGTGATCCTGGACGAGATCCACCACGCCGGCGACTCCAAGTCCTGGGGCGAGGCGTGCCTGGAGGCGTTCGAACCGGCCACGCGGCGGCTCGCGCTCACCGGTACGCCGTTCCGGTCCGACACCAACCCCATCCCCTTCGTGACGTACGAGGAGGGGGCGGACGGCATCCGGCGGTCGGCCGCCGACTACACCTACGGGTACGGGTCCGCCCTCGCCGACGGCGTCGTCCGGCCGGTCATCTTCCTCTCCTACAGCGGCAACATGCGCTGGCGCACCAAGGCCGGCGACGAGATCGAGGCCCGCCTCGGCGAGCCGATGACCAAGGACGCGGTCAGCCAGGCCTGGCGTACGGCCCTCGACCCGCGCGGCGAGTGGATGCCCGCCGTGCTGCGCGCCGCCGACCGGCGGCTGACCGAGGTCAGGAAGGCCATCCCCGACGCGGGCGCCCTGGTCATCGCCTCCGACCAGGACGCGGCGCGCGCGTACGCCAAGCTCATCCGGGAGATCACCGGGCACAAGGCGACCCTCGTCCTGTCCGACGACGTCGGCGCGTCGAAGCGGATCGACGAGTTCAGCGCGAGCGACGACCGGTGGATGGTCGCCGTCCGCATGGTGTCCGAGGGCGTCGACGTGCCGCGCCTGGCGGTCGGGGTGTACGCCACGACCATCTCGACACCGCTGTTCTTCGCCCAGGCCGTCGGCCGTTTCGTCCGGTCCAGGCGGCGCGGCGAGACCGCCTCCGTGTTCCTGCCGACCGTGCCAGACCTGCTCTCCTTCGCCAACGAGATGGAGAAGGAGCGCGACCACGTCCTCGACCGGCCCAAGCAGGGCGGCGAGGAGGACCCGTACGCCGAGGAGGAGAAACTCCTCAAGGAAGCCGAGAAGCAGCAGGACGAGGAGACCGGCGAGCAGGACATGCTGCCGTTCGAGGCGCTGGAGTCCGACGCCGTCTTCGACCGGGTCATGTACAACGGCGCCGAGTTCGGCATGCAGGCCCACCCGGGCAGCGAGGAGGAGCAGGACTACCTCGGCATTCCGGGGCTGCTGGAGCCCGACCAGGTGCAGTTGCTGCTGCAGAAGCGGCAGGCGCGGCAGATCGCGCACAGCCGCAGGAAGCCGGCCACCGATGCCGACCTGCTGGAACTGCCCGCGGAGCGGCGGCCGGTGGTCAGCCACAAGGAGCTGATGGAGCTGCGCCGCAAGCTCAACACGATGGTCGGCGCCTACGTCCACCAGAGCGGCAAGCCGCACGGCGTCATCCACACCGAGCTGCGCCGGGTGTGCGGCGGTCCGCCCAGCGCCGAGGCCACGGCGGGGCAGCTGCGGCAGCGCATCGCCAAGGTCCAGGAGTGGGCCACGCGCATGAAGTGACGCGTGCGCCCCGGGAGTGCGGCCCCGTCTCGTGTGCCGTACGTACCGGGGCAAACACAGACGGTCTCCACCGGCCCCCGCCCGGATTCTGGACGGAGCCTTCCGCTGAGCGGACCGGCTCGTTACTGTCACGCTACGCACACGCCCCGTGGCAGCGCCGCCGCGGAGCGCAGCCGTGAAGCGACTGGGCCCGGGAGGACCCCGGGCCGTCAGCCGATCGGCGGCCCCTGACCCGCGTCACCGACGGGACTCGGTGGCGCGCCCGCCGTGAGGGGGCCGCCGACCTCACCACTAAGGAGTGGGCGTCGTGACCGCGGAGACCTCCCAGACGCTCGACAGGGGACTGCGCGTCCTCAAGTTGCTGGCCGACACGGACCACGGGCTGACCGTCACCGAGCTGTCCCACAAACTGGGCGTGAACCGGACGGTGGTGTACCGGCTGCTCGCCACGCTGGAGCAGCACGCCCTCGTCCGCCGCGACCTGGGCGGACGCGCCCGCGTCGGACTGGGGGTGCTGGGCCTGGGCCGCCGGGTGCACCCGCTGGTGCGCGAGGCGGCGCTGCCGGCGCTGCGGGCGCTGGCCGAGGACATCGGGGCCACCGCCCACCTGACGCTGGTGGACGGGGCCGAGGCGCTGGCCGTGGCCGTGGTCGAACCGACCTGGACCGACTACCACGTGGCCTACCGGGCCGGATTCCGCCACCCCCTGGACCGGGGCGCCGCCGGCAGGGCGATCCTCGCGGCGCGGCAGCAGCCGACCGGGGACCCCGGGTACACCCTCACCCACGGGGAGCTGGAGGCCGGGGCCAGCGGGGCCGCGGCGCCGCTGCTCGGCGTGACGGGCCTCGAGGGCAGCGTGGGCGTGGTGATGCTGGCGGACGCGGTGCCGGAGCGGGTGGGGCAGCGGGTGGTCGACGCGGCCCGGGAGGTGGCCGAGGCCCTGCGGTGACGCCGGGGCGCGGACGGGGCCGGCCCGGGTGGCGCCGGCCGGGGGCGGCGGGGCGCCGGGGGCCTGCCGTCCCGGTGGTACCGGGGCCCGGCCGGGACACGCCCCCGCGTTAGATTGACTCCGTGCTCTCTCGCCTCAAGCGCCACCAGGCCGTCGCCCTCTGCGCCCTGCCCGTCGTCGCCCTGCTCGCCACCGCGGTGTTCGCGCCGCTGCCCTTCTCGGTGGCTCGGCCCGGCTCGACGGCGAACGTGCTCGGCGAGTACAAGGGCTCCGAGGTGATCGGGATCTCCGGCGCGCCCGTCCGCGAGACGAAGGGGCAGCTGCGGATGACGACGATCGTGGCGACCGGCCCCGACACGGACGTCCGGCTCGGCGACGTGCTCGGCAACTGGTTCGCCGCCGACCGGGCGGTCATGCCGCGCGACGCGGTCTACCCGAGCGGCGGGGACGTCCGGGAGATCGAGCGGTACAACATGGACCAGATGGAGGAGTCCCAGGACGCGGCGACCCGGGCCGCCCTGGACTACCTGGGCCTCGACCCGGCCGACGTCGACGTCCGCCTGCGGCTCACCGACGTCGGCGGCCCCAGCGCCGGCCTGCTGCTCTCCCTCGGGATCATCGACAAGCTCGAAGGCGACGGCAGCGGCGGCGACCTGACCGGCGGGCGGGTCATCGCCGGCACGGGCACGATCGGCGCCGACGGCGAGATCGGCGCCGTCGGCGGCGTACCGCTGAAGACGCAGGCCGCGCGGCGGGACGGGGCCAGTGTCTTCCTGGTCCCGAAGGCCGAGTGCGCGCAGGCCGAGGCGGAGCTGCCCGAAGGGCTGCGACTGGTGCCGGTGACCACCTTGAAGGGCGCGGTCGGCGCGCTCAGGGCCCTGGCGTCGGGCAAGGGCCCGGTCCCCGGCTGCTGAGCCGGCCGGGCCCCGGGCCGGCCACGGCAGCCCGTCCCCCCCCCCGGTGGGCGGACTCGCCCTCCACGCACAGCGTCACCGCGCCCGGGTCCGACTCCGCCGGCCGGGCCACGTCCGACGGGGTCCTCGTGCCGTACTCCTCGAAGTCCGCCCGGTCCGTCGCCGGCGCGTAGGTGTTGTTCGGCGACGCCGGGGGCAGCCGGGTCACCCCGTTCTCCCGGCCGGCTCGCGCACCGCCCGCCGGGGGTTCCCGTGGTACCGCTTGGCCGGGTTCTCCGGCCCGATCGCTGCGGTAGGTGGCGACGCCGGTGAGGAGACCGGGCACGGCCGCCACGGCCATGCACCGCAAGACGGCGCTCGCCTGCTGGAAGGCGTCCGCGAGCGGCTGCTCGCGGCGGCTGCCCGGGTACTCCCAGAAGTCCGCGTCCGCTCACCCCGGGCCGGCCGGCTCACTCAGGTCTGCTCGTACGCCCGTCCGGGTGCCCGTCCCGCTCCCGTGCCGCCTGCTCGACGAGCGGGATGGTCCGCAGCGGTACGGGGTTCTCCATGACGATCGCCGTCGAGGCCCGGACGATGCCATCAAAACCGACGACCCGGTCGATCACACGCTGGAGATCGGCGTTCGAGCGGGCCACCAGCCGGCACAGCATGTCCCCGGTGCCGGTCGTGGTGTGCAGTTCCAGCACCTCCGGCACGGTCGCCAGGTGCGCTCTCACGTCGGCTCCTTGCCCCTGCCGGATCTGCAGCGTGGCGAAGGCCGTCACCGGGTAGCCGAGCGCCGCCGGGTCCACCTCGGGGCCGAAACCGCGGATGACTCCGTTCGACCGAAGCCGGTCCAGCCGCGCCTGCACCGTCCCGCGCGCCACCCCCAGCCGCCGGGACATCTCCAGCACCCCGATCCGCGGCTCCCGCGCCAGCAGCACGATGATCCGCCCGTCCAGGTGATCGATCGCCATCGCATCCTCCCCCTGGTCATCCTGTACAGAACGTCCGCCCGGGGCGGCGTCACACCGGGCAGGTTGCCCAGCGGATACGCGAACTATTGCGCACCTTGCAGACGAGCGGGACCCTGCGGCTATGACGCAGACCACACACCACGTTCCCGACACCGCACGGCAGGCAGACCCCTTCCCGGTCAAGGGAATGGACGCGGTCGTCTTCGCCGTGGGCAACGCCAAGCAGGCGGCGCACTACTACTCCACCGCCTTCGGCATGCGGCTGGTCGCCTACTCCGGACCGGAGAACGGCAGCCGGGAGACCGCGAGCTACGTGCTGGAGAACGGCTCCGCCCGCTTCGTGTTCACCTCGGTCGTCAAGCCGTCCACCGACTGGGGCCGCTTCCTCGCCCGGCACGTGGCCGAGCACGGCGACGGTGTCGTCGACCTCGCCGTCGAGGTCCCCGACGCCCGCGCCGCCCACGCCTACGCCGTCGAGCGGGGCGCCCGCTCGGTCGTCGAACCCCACGAGGTCAAGGACGAGCACGGCACCGTCGTCCTCGCCGCGATCGCCACCTACGGCGAGACCCGCCACACCCTGGTCGAGCGCACCGGCTACGACGGTCCCTACCTGCCCGGCTACGTCGCCGCCGCCCCCCTCGTCGAACCGCCCTCCCACCGCACCTTCCAGGCCATCGACCACTGCGTCGGCAACGTCGAACTCGGCCGCATGAACGAGTGGGTCGCGTTCTACAACCAGGTCATGGGCTTCACCAACATGAAGGAGTTCGTGGGCGACGACATCGCCACCGAGTACAGCGCGCTGATGTCGAAGGTGGTCGCCGACGGCACCCTGAAGGTGAAGTTCCCGATCAACGAGCCCGCCGTCGCGAAGAAGAAGTCCCAGATCGACGAGTACCTGGAGTTCTACGGCGGCGCGGGCGTGCAGCACATCGCGCTCAACACCAACGACATCGTGCAGACCGTCCGCACCATGAAGGCGGCCGGCGTCCAGTTCCTGGACACGCCCGACTCGTACTACGACACCCTCGGCGAGTGGGTCGGCGACACCCGCGTCCCCGTCGAGACCCTGCGCGAGCTGAAGATCCTCGCCGACCGGGACGAGGACGGCTACCTGCTGCAGATCTTCACCAAGCCGGTCCAGGACCGTCCGACCGTCTTCTTCGAACTGATCGAGCGGCACGGCTCGATGGGCTTCGGCAAGGGCAACTTCAAGGCCCTGTTCGAAGCGATCGAACGCGAGCAGGCCAAGCGCGGCAACCTCTAGCCGGCGCCCCGGGACGCCGCGGCCCCGGCGGGCCCCCCACGGGGGCTCGCCCAGCGCCTCCGGTGCCCGCGCGGCCGGCCCCGACGCGGAGCGGCCGCCGGCGACGGGGCCGGCCGTCGGGGGCGGGGCCTGCGGCGTCCGGCGGGCGTGCCGCCGCCGGATCCCGTGTACGGGAGGGCGCCCACGGCGCCCACCGCGCGCCGGCGCGACGACCGCACACGGGTGGCCGAAGGGTGCCGTCGACGGGGTTCACACCGGCGGCCCCCGGTGCGACCCTGTGATCATGAGCCGTATCGAAGCGCGTCCCGACGAAGACGGCGTGGTGACGGGCACCCTCGTCGAGAGGCTGCTGGACGGCCTGCCCGCCGACACGATCCTCACCGACCCCGACGTCACGGCCTCCTACGCCCACGACATGGCCGGCTTCTGCCCGGCGGGCACCCCCGCCGTGGTCGTCCTGCCGCGCACCGTCGAACAGGTCCAGCACGTGATGCGCACCGCCACCGAACTGCGCGTCCCGGTCGTCCCGCAGGGCGCCCGCAGCGGCCTGTCCGGCGCCGCCAACGCCTCCGACGGCTGCATCGTGCTGTCCCTGACCCGCATGGACCGCATCCTGGAGATCAACCCCGTCGACCGCGTCGCCGTCGTCGAGCCCGGCGTCGTCAACGCCGTCCTCTCCCGCGCGGTCGGCGAACACGGCCTGTACTACCCCCCCGACCCCTCCAGCTGGGAGATGTGCACCATCGGCGGCAACATCGGCACCGCCTCCGGCGGCCTGTGCTGCGTCAAGTACGGCGTCACCGCCGAGTACGTCCTCGGCCTCGACGTCGTCCTCGCCGACGGCCGACTGATGTCCACCGGCCGCCGCACCGCCAAGGGCGTCGCCGGCTACGACCTCACCCGCCTGTTCGTCGGCTCCGAGGGCTCTCTCGGCGTCGTCGTCCGCGCCGTCCTGGCGCTCAGGCCCAAGCCGCCCCGGCAGCTGGTGCTGGCCGCCGAGTTCGCCTCCGCCACCGCGGCCTGCGACGCCGTGTGCCGCATCATGGCGGGCGGCCACGTCCCCTCCCTCCTCGAACTGATGGACCGCACGACCGTCAAGGCGGTCAACGACCTCGCCCGCATGGGTCTGCCGGAGACCACCGAGGCCCTCCTGCTCTGCGCCTTCGACACCCCCGACCCGGCCGCCGACCTCGCCGCCGTCGGCGCGCTGTGCGAGGCCGCCGGAGCCACCCAGGTCGTCCCCGCCGACGACGACGCCGAGTCCGAACTCCTCCTCCAGGCACGCCGGTTGTCCCTCACCGCACTGGAGGCCGTCAAGGGCACGACGATGATCGACGACGTGTGCGTGCCCCGCTCCAGGCTCGGCGACATGTTGGAGGGCATCGAACGCATCGCGGCCGAGTACGACCTGACCATCGGCGTCTGCGCCCACGCCGGCGACGGCAACACCCATCCGACCGTCTGCTTCGACGCGGCCGACCCCGACGAGTCCCGCCGCGCCCGCGAGTCCTTCGACGAGATCATGGCCCTCGGCCTGGAACTGGGCGGCACCATCACCGGCGAACACGGCGTGGGCGTCCTGAAGAAGGAGTGGCTGGCGCGTGAGATCGGCCCGGTCGGACTGGAGATGCAGCGCGCGATCAAGCAGGCGTTCGACCCGCTCGGCATCCTCAACCCGGGCAAGCTGTTCTGACCGGTCCCGCGGGCCCACCGGGCGGCCCGGTCGGGCCCGTACGCGGGAGCGGTACGGGCCGAGGCGTTACGCGGATCCACCGATTTTTTTCCTCCGGTCCTTCCGTGGGGGTGAAGTCCGTGCACGAGGTTGCCCGGAAAGGGGCGGGTCGTGCGGGAGGGGCGGTGCGGGTTGCGCCCGTCTGATAGATGTGGAGGCCCTCCCATCCACCCCCGAGCAGATACGGGACGACGGACATGAGCGCCCCAACCCCGGCCGCTGGCGACGACAGGCCCCGCGAAGGGTATTACCCGGACCCGTCCATTCCTGGATACGTCCGGTACTGGAACGGCGCCGCGTGGGTGCCGGGCACCAGCCGGCCGGCGCCCGAGGACGGTGAGTCGCTCGCCCCGCCGCCCGGTGTGCGCCCGGCCGTGCCCGCCGTGGAGGAGACCGGCCCGCACTTCTTCGACGAGGACCCGGTCGCCGAACCGGCCCCCGCCGGCGCCTCGTCCCCGCAGGGCGGCGAGCCCTCGCCCGCCTGGGACGCCGACCGCTCCCGGCCGTCCGGCCCCGCCCGTGTCGACTGGCCGGCGGCACAGGGCACCGGCCCGGGGGAGCCGCAGGCCTCCGGTTCCGCCGGCGCCGCCGGGCCGGACGGCCCGCGCGCCGACGGGACCGCCTCCGCCGGCACCCCGTCCGGCGACAACCCCTCCGCCCGGCCGGACCCCTCGGCCGGCACCGGCCCGGCACCGGCCCGGTCCGCCGAGCCCCGGCCGGACACCGGCGACACCTTCGTCTTCCGCCGTCCGGCGACCACGGGCCCGGGCACCCCGGCCGGCCCGGCACCGGCGACCGGTTTCGGTGCCCCCGCGAGTGGCACGGCCGCGCACGGCGGCGCCGCGAACGGCGCACCCGCCCCCGGCGGTACGCCCCCGTCGGCGGCCGGCACCCCCGCGCCCGCCGCGGCGGGGACCCCCGGCACCGCGAGCGTCCCGGGTACCGGTGGGCCCGCCGCCGGGGCGGCCACCGCGCCGGCGGCCCTGTCCGGCCCGCAGCAGGCGGGGCCGGTCGCGCCCCGGCAGGCCGCCGCGCCCCTGCCCACCGCCTCCGCGGCGGCCCCCGCCCCGGTTCCCGCCCCGGCGGCCACGACCCCCGCCCCCGTCCCCGCCCCCGCACCTGCCCCCGCCCCCGCCCCTGCCCCCGCCGCCCCGCTCACTCCCGGCCCCGGCGGCGGGCAGTCCTCCTGGGCGCAGCAGGTGCACCAGCTCGCGGGCGCGGGAGTCGCCGGTGACGAGCAGCCCGTCGCGCCGTGGAAGCCGCCGGTCGAGGACCCGTTCCAGGCCGCGGCGCGGCGGCAGGCGGCGGCCCGGCCCGCGGGGCTCGGCAAGCGGCTGGCCGCCCGGCTGGTGGACACCGCGGTCCTCGCGGCCGTCACCTCCGCCGCCGCCGTACCGCTCGGCGTGAAGGCCTTCGACCACGTCAACGAGAAGATCGACGCGGCCAAGCTCTCCGGCGAGACGGTCACGGTCTGGCTGCTCGACGGCACGACCTCCGTCTACCTGGGCGTCGTGCTGGCCGTGCTCCTGCTCTTCGGCGTCGTCTACGAGGCGCTGCCCACCGCCAAGTGGGGCCGCACCCTCGGCAAGAAGCTGTTCGGCCTGGAGGTGCGGGACATCGAGGCGCACGAGGCGCCGTCCTTCGGGGCGGCCCTGCGCCGCTGGCTGGTCTACAGCGTTCCAGGCCTGCTGGCCGTCGGCGTGGTGGGCGTCCTGTGGTGCCTGTTCGACCGTCCCTGGCACCAGTGCTGGCACGACAAGGCGGCGCGCACGTTCGTCGCGGGCTGAGCTCCCGCGGGACCGGCGGGGAGGTCCGCCCGGGAGGACGGACCGTCCGGAAGGAGGGGCCGCCCGCGAGGAGGGGGCGGCCCGATCCCGTACTCCGGACGGCCGCTCGCCGGATGCGCGCCGGAGGCGTTCGCGGTCGACTCGGGCCATGAGCAGCGAACCGCCCCCCGGCTCCGGTCAGCAGCCGCCGGACGACGACCCGTTCAGGAAGCAGCCCCCACCACCCGGGGCGGGCGGCCCGGGCTCGCCGTACGACACCCCGTACGGCGGCGGCGAGCCCCCGCCGTACCCCGGCGGCCCGCAGGGCGGCGGTCCCTACGGCGGTGGCGGTGACCCGTACGGGGGCGGCCCCCACGGCGACCCGCTCGCCGGCATGCCCCCGCTCGCCGACAGCGGCAGGCGCACGCTCGCGCGGATCGTCGACATGATCCTGGTGGGAGCCGTGGTGTGGCTGCTCACCTGGGGGTTCGGCGTCGCCGAGTACCGGATGAACGAAGAGGAGATCGGGGTCGGCAACTCGCCCTGGCAGTCACTGATCGCCGCCGTGCTCTACATGGCGTACGACACCTTCCTGACCGCCCGGAAGGGGCAGACCCTCGGCAAGAAGTGGCTGGGCCTGCGGGTGGCCAACCTGGACGACGGCGCCACGCCCTCCGTGCAGAGTTCGCTGGTGCGCGCGGCGGTGCTGTGGATCCCGTTCGCGTTCTGCTGCGCCTGCGTCTGGACGATCATCTCCGGCGGCTGGAGTTTCTTCGACAAGCCCTACAAGCAGGGCCTGCACGACAAGGCGGCCAAGACGGTGGTGGTCGACGCCCGCTGACGGTCGTGAGGAGGCCCGCTCCCGCACCGGTTCGCCCGCTCCCCGCAGGGCCGCGGGCGCCGTCACCGGCTCCTGGGGGACGGGCCCCTCCGCCGCGGCCAGCGCGCCCGGGCCGGGAGCCACGACGGCGATGACGGCGGCGGTCGCGGCCGGGGCGCCGGCCTCGTCCCAAGTCGCCTGTGGCAGCGGCGGCATGGCGAGGGCCGAGAAGATCGCGGCGCACGAACCGCAGGCGAGCTGTGCGACGGTCGGACGGGGCACGGCCATCGTGTCCTCGGAAGGGGTGGAGGGGGAAGGACGGGCTGTCGGCCTGGCTTTCCGGTGTCTTCCGGGCGTTCCTCCCCCGACTCCGATCGCCTGCGCGCCCGAGGGGAACGGACGGCGAGCGCGACCTGGCCGGCAGTGCCGGCGCGCGAGGGGCGCACCGCATCACGTGTCCGCAAAACGAACAGCGACTCCGCATAGTGCAATTGATCTGTCCAAGTCAAGGTCTGTCTTTTCCCGCAAACCTCTAGTCAAATGTCGTCACTTGACTACGCGCGTTGATCGCGCGTGCGCGGACCGGTCACGTTCCCGTCCTCCTCCGCCGCACGCGCGGGACGCGGAGGAGGATCCCAAGTGACCAGAAGGCCCCTGACGTTCAGGGCGACGGCGACCGCCGTCGCCCTCGCCGCGGCCACCGCCACGCTCGTCGCCGCCCCGGTGGCGCAGGCCGCCCCGGCCGCCCCGCCGGCCGCCGTGGACAGCCGCGACCACGACCCGCACCCCGCCGAGGGCATGGAGTCCCACGACCTCGACGGCCCCCTCAGCAAGACCCGGGAGGCCCAGCGCCGAGAAGCCCTCGACCAGGTCATATCCGGCCGGACGACGGTCAAGGACCGCGAGGGGTCGAAGGTCGTCCGGCTCAAGGGCGAAAAGGGCGGCGGAAAGTACGTCGAGCTCGGCCGGGAGAAGACCGACCGGATCTTCACCATCCTGGTCGAGTTCGGCGAGAAGACGGACAGCCGCTACGGCGGCACGCCGGGCCCGCTGCACAACCAGATCGCCGCCCCGGACCGCGCCGAGGACAACTCCACGGCCTGGAAGGCGGACTACGACCGCGAGCACTACGAGGACCTGTACTTCGGCACCGGCGACGGCGTCGAGTCCGTCAAGAAGTACTACGAGAAGCAGTCCTCGGGCCGCTACTCGGTCGAGGGCGAGGTCTCCGACTGGGTCAAGGTCCCCTACAACGAGGCCCGTTACGGCAACAACGCCTGCGGCTCCACCAACTGCCCCAGCGTGTGGAACGTCGTCAGCGACGGCCTGGACGCCTGGGTCGCCCAGCAGAGGGCGGCCGGCCGCACCGACGCCGACATCAAGGCGGACGTGGCGAAGTTCGACGCGTGGGACCGCTACGACTTCGACGGCGACGGCGACTTCAACGAGCCCGACGGCTACATCGACCACTTCCAGATCGTGCACGCCGGCGAGGACGAGTCCGCGGGCGGCGGCGCCGAGGGCACCGACGCGATCTGGGCCCACCGCTGGTACGCCTTCGGCACCGACGCCGGCGCCACCGGCCCCGCCGGCAACAAGCTGGGCGGCGCGCAGATCGGCGACACCGGCGTCTGGGTCGGCGACTACACCATCCAGCCGGAGAACGGCGGACTCGGCGTCTTCGCCCACGAGTACGGCCACGACCTCGGCCTGCCCGACCACTACGACACCGCCGGCGGCGAGAACTCCACCGGCTTCTGGACGCTGATGTCCTCCGGTTCCTGGCTCGGCACCGGCCGCAACGAGATCGGCGACCTGCCCGGCGACATGACGGCCTGGGACAAGCTCCAGCTCGGCTGGCTGGACTACGACACGGCCAAGGCCGCCACGGCGTCGAAGCACAAGCTGGGCGTCGCCGAGTACAACACCAAGAACAAGCAGGCCTTGGTCGTCGAACTCCCCGACAAGACGGTCACCACCGAGATCGTCGCCCCCGCCCAGGGGCAGACCCAGTGGTGGAGCGGCAGCGGCGACGACCTCAAGAACACGCTGACCCGCTCCGTCGACCTCACCGGCCGGAAGTCCGCCGCCCTCACCCTCGACGGCTGGTACGACATCGAGGCCGGCTACGACTACCTCTACGCCGAGGTCTCCACCGACGGCGGTGCCAACTGGACCGCCCTGGACGGCACGGTGGACGGCCGGCCCCTGCCGCGTGACGGCAGCGACAAGCCGGCCCTGACCGGCAGCGTCGACGCCTACGCGCGCCTCGCGTACCCCCTGGACGCCTACGCCGGCAAGAAGATGGACCTCCGCTTCCGCTACCAGACCGACGGCGGCGTGGCCCTCAAGGGCTTCGCGGCGGACCGGATCACGGTGACGGCGGACGGCGCGACGCTCTTCGCCGACGACGCCGAGAGCGCGGACCCGGCCTGGACGGCGAGCGGCTTCACCCGCGTCGGCGCCTCCTTCACCAAGGACTACGCGCAGTACTACATCGCCGAGAACCGGCAGTACGTGTCGTACGACAGGACGCTGAGGACCGGCCCCTACAACTTCGGCTTCGCGTCCCGCCCGGACTGGGTGGAGCACTACCCGTACCAGAACGGCCTGCTGATCTGGAAGTGGGACACCTCCCAGGCGGACAACAACACCAGCGTCCACCCGGGCACCGGCCTGGTCCTGCCGGTCGACTCCCACCCGACCGCGCTGCGGTGGTCCGACGGCACGCTGATGCGCAACCGCGTCCAGGCCTACGACTCGCCGTTCAGCCTGTACGGCACGGACGGCATCACGCTCCACAAGGCGGACGTGGCGACCCGTGTCCCGTCCTCGAAGGGCGTGCCGGTCTTCAACGACCACACCAACGACTACTACGACGAGTCGAACCCCACCGGCGGTGTCGACATCACTGACACCAACACCAAGATCAAGATCGTCAAGGAGGCCCGGAACGGCTCCACGATCTCGGTCGAGGTCGGCCCCGCCGTGAAGTAATCGGTGTTTTCCCAGGTCAGAGCGTGATCGGCGGTGACCCCCTGGCGGGTCGCCGCCGATCCGTGTTTAGGTGCGTCCGTACTTCTCCTATTGACACCGGCTGACACGGGGGTACGACCGCATGGCCGCAGGAGGTTTCTGCAAGCTGCCGAACGGCTCGGTGGTGGTGGCGCTCAACCTGCCCAGCCCCGCCGCGGGCGGTCCCGAGGGGGGCCCTCCCCCCGGGGGAGTGCGCGTCCTCGTGCACGCCGCGAACCGGGCGCGCGCCCTGACCAGGCTGCGCAACCTCGGGCTGCGGGCGGTCTACCTGCGGGGCAACACCGCCCCGCCGACCCCGGACGAGGTCACGGCGGTCCTGCACCACCCGGACGGCCTCATATGGCGCACGGCCCCCGGTCACGGGGCGGTCGGCCCGGGCCAGGCCCAGGAGCTGTGGCACCCGATCCGCAGGCTGTTCGGACGTCCGGCGGCCCGGACCTGAGCCGCGGGGCCCGGACCCGGGCCGCGGGGTGCGGACCGGGTCCGCCGCCCTACTGGACGACCGGCTTCCCGGACAGTTCCACACCCGCCTCGCGCATCTCCTCCAGCGCCCGCTCGGTGGTCTCCCCGCCCACCCCGGCGGTGAGGTCCAGCAGGACCTGCGTGCGGAAGCCCTCGCGCACGGCGTCCAGGGCGGTGGCCCGTACACAGTGGTCGGTGGCGATGCCGACGACGTCGACCTCGTCGATCCCCCGGTCCCGCAGCCAGTCGGCGAGCGCCACCCCGTTCTCGTCCCTGCCCTCGAAGCCGCTGTAGGCCGCCGAGTAGGCCCCCTTGTCGAAGACGGCGTCGATCGCGCCGGAGGCGACGGCGGGGGCGAAGTTCGGATGGAAGCCGACGCCCTCCGTCCCGGCGACGCAGTGCGCGGGCCAGGAGCGGACGAAGTCGGGGTTGTCCGCGAAGTGGCCGCCGGGGGCGATGTGGTGGTCCCGGGTGGCCACGACGTGCCGGTAGCCGGCGGGTGCCTGTCCGATCAGCTCGGTGATGGCGGCGGCCACGTCGGCACCACCGGCCACCGGGAGGCTGCCCCCCTCGCAGAAGTCGTTCTGCACGTCTACGACGATCAAGGCGCGGCGCATGGTCGGTGTCCTTCGACTGTGGGGTCGGGGATGGGTCGGTGGCGGAGCCGGGAGCGGGCCGGGAGCGGAAGGGGCGCCCGCCCGGCCGGTGAACCGCCGAGCCTATGACCCTCCCGTGCGGTACGGGAGGGGTACGACGGGGCGGACGGGCGGCAGGGGCGGGCGTAGGGCGGGCGCACCCGCTCTAGCTACCCGAGCCGCCATGGACGTACTCCGTCGGAATGACGGGTTCCCCACGTGAGAGCTGGGTAGCGGAGAGCGGCAGGTTCGCGCGCGCGGCGGTGTGCCGCTCGCGTGCCGCGTCCAGCGGCTCCCGTGCGACCACCTCCCCGCCCTTGACCAGTTCCACCAGCAGCTGCCGGCCGGCCAGCTCCGCGGGCACCGGCCCGGTGCCGACCACCTCGGCCTCGGCGTACCCGTAGGAGTCCAGCCGCCGGGCCGCCCACTTGCGGCCCCCGACGGAGGCCTTGCCGCCGCTGGACCTCTTGGCCACCGGCACCAGCGGCGCCGCGGGGTCGTCGGACTCGGCACGGGCGACGAGCTTGTAGACCATGGAGGCCGTGGGGTGCCCGGAGCCGGTCACCAGCTGGGTGCCGACGCCGTAGGCGTCCACGGGCGCCGCCGCCAGCGAGGCGATGGCGTACTCGTCCAGGTCCGAGGTCACGATGATCTTCGTGTCGCGCGCGCCCAGCTCGTCGAGCTGCTGCCGCACCCGGTGCGCCACCAGCAGCAGGTCGCCGGAGTCGATCCGCACGGCGCCCAGTTCCGTGCCGGCGACCTCCACCGCGGTGCGGACCGCCTCGGCGACGTCGTAGGTGTCCACCAGCAGGGTGGTGCCCCGGCCCAGGGTCTCCACCTGCGCCCGGAAGGCGTCCCGCTCGCTGTCGTGCAGCAGCGTGAAGGCGTGGGCGGAGGTGCCGACGGTGGGGATGTTGTAGCGGAAGCCGGCCGCCAGGTCGGAGGTGGAGGCGAAGCCGCCGACGTAGGCGGCGCGGGCGGCGGCCACCGCGGACAGCTCGTGGGTGCGGCGGGCGCCCATCTCGATCAGCGGGCGGTCCCCGGCGGCGGAGGCCATGCGGGAGGCGGCGGCGGCGATCGCGGAGTCGTGGTTGAGGATCGACAGGATCACGGTCTCCAGCAGCACGCACTCGGCGAAGGAGCCCTCCACCCGCATGATCGGCGAGCCCGGGAAGTACACCTCGCCCTCGGGGTAGCCCCAGATGTCGCCGCCGAAGCGGTAGTCGGCGAGCCACGCCAGGGTGTCCTCGTCGACGATCTCGCACCGCCGCAGGAAGTCGAGGACGTCCGCGTCGAAGCGGAAGTTCTCCACCGCGTCCAGCACCCGGCCGGTGCCCGCGACGACGCCGTAGCGGCGCCCGTTGGGCAGCCGCCTCGTGAAGACCTCGAACACGCTCCGCCGCCCGGCCGTGCCCGCCTTCAGGGCGGCCTGCAGCATGGTCAGCTCGTACTGGTCCGTGAAGAGCGCCGTCGAGGGGACGTCCACCGGCAGCCCAAGGTCCGCTGTGTTCATGGCGAGAAATCGTACTCTCTTCCGTCCGTCATTTCGTCAGACTGACGATTTTCGGGTCCGTTTGTGCGAGTACCCCCCTGTGGTGGCAGCATGGGCCCTGTGACGGCAGCCGCACCCATGGAGATCGAGAAGACCGAGTCGGCGGAGGAGGCCTTCGCCGTACCCGAGCCCGACGTGCCGTGGGTGACGATCGTCCACAACGACCCCGTCAACCTCATGAGCTATGTGACGTACGTCTTCCAGACGTACTTCGGCTACTCCAGGGAGAAGGCCACCAAGCTCATGCTCGACGTCCACCACAAGGGCCGGGCGGTCGTCTCCAGCGGAACGCGCGAGGAGATGGAGCGCGATGTGCAGGCCATGCACGGCTACGGTCTGTGGGCCACCCTCCAGCAGGACCGGAAGTAGCGAACCCCCTCCATGCCAGGACACTTCGAACCGCTCCCCGGCGGCGGCGCGGCCGTCGCCCTCGACGACGTCGAGATCTCCATCATCCGGTCGCTGGCCGTGCAGCTCCTGGAGCTGATCGGCCCCGGCCCCGCCGAGGACGCGCCGGACGACCCGCTCGCCGAGCTCTTCGCCGACGGTCCGAGCGAGCCGCCCTCCGATCCGGTCCTGCGGCGCCTGTTCCCCGACGCCTACACCGATCCGGAGCGGGCGCCCGCCTCGGCGCGGGAGGCGGAGGAGCGGCGCGCGTACTCCGCCGAGTTCCGCCGCTACACCGAGAACGACCTGCGCGCCGGCAAGCGCGACAACGCCCTGGCGGTGATCCGGGCCCTGGACGCGCTGGCCGCGGACGCGGCGGGCGAGGGCGGGGCCGTGCTGAAGCTGTCCCCGCAGGAGTCCCGGCGGTGGCTGGGCGCCCTCAATGACCTGCGTCTGGCGATCGGCGCCCGTCTGGAGATCACCGACGAGGACGACACCGACGTGTTCTACCGGCTCCCCGACGAGGACCCGCGCAAGCCGATGGTGATGGCGTACCTGTGGCTGGGCGGCCTCCAGGAGACGCTGGTCTCCACGCTGATGCCCTGAGGGACCGGTCCCTCAGGGCCTCCGTACCCGCCGTGCGGATGTTTTCGATCCGTTTCCCGTTCGCTCACAGGACGCTCAGATCCGAATAACGATCCGGTCACCGCGGAAAAACCGTATGCACATCCGTGCGCCCTTTGTCCGTATCTATATGTGATATGTATCACGCTGCTCCCGTCGATCAGTGCGACGGCCGTGATAAATCTTCACGACCACCCCGCGTGCGCCACCCCTGTGCGCGGGGGGCGCCACCACGCCGGCGGATCGCCGGTTCGGCACAGCTCCATCCACATCCGGGGGGATCGTGACCCGATCCGGGGCCGCCGCGACGGCTCGGATCGCCATGGAGAAAGGCGCACATCCATGACCTCAGCGCAGGTCGACGACAAGCACCACGACGGCAATGAGGCCGCGCCGGCGGACGGCGGCGAGGGGTACCAGCGGGGGCTCGGCGCCCGTCAGATCCAGATGATCGCCATCGGCGGTGCCATCGGCACCGGCCTGTTCCTCGGCGCGGGCAAGGGCATCTCCAAAGCGGGACCCAGCCTGATCCTGGCGTACGCCATCGCGGGCTTCGTCATCTTCCTCATCATGCGGGCGCTCGGCGAACTGCTGCTGTACCGTCCGGTGTCCGGCTCCTTCTCGGACTACGCGCGCGAGTTCATCGGCCCCTTCGCGGGCTTCGTGACCGGCTGGACGTACTGGCTGTTCTGGGTCGTCACCGGCATCACCGAGGTCACCGCCGCGGCCGCCTACATGACGTACTGGTGGGACATCCCGCAGTGGCTGTCCGCCCTGATCTTCACGATCGTCCTCTACGGCGCGAACCTGATCTCCGTGAAGCTCTTCGGCGAGCTGGAGTTCTGGTTCTCCATGGTCAAGGTCACCGCGATCATCGGCATGATCCTGATCTGCGCGGGCATCCTAACCCTCGGCTTCTCCGACGCCGGCGACACCGCCTCCCTGTCCCACCTGTGGAACCAGGGCGGCTTCTTCCCCAACGGCATCGGCGAGACGCTGATGACCCTGCAGATGGTCATGTTCGCCTTCCTCGCCGTCGAACTGGTCGGCGTCACCGCGGGCGAGTCCAAGGACCCCAGGACCGTCCTGCCCAAGGCCATCAACACCGTGCCGTGGCGCATCGCCGTCTTCTACGTCGGCGCGCTCATCATGATCCTGTCGGTCGTGCCGTGGACGCACTTCCAGCCGGGCGTCAGCCCCTTCGTGGCCGCCTTCGAGAAGATGGGCCTGGCCGCGGGCGCGGGCATCGTCAACTTCGTCGTCCTCACCGCCGCCCTGTCCTCCTGCAACTCCGGCATGTACTCCACCGGCCGCATGCTGCGCGACCTCGCGCTCAACAGCCAGGGCCCGAAGCTCTTCACCAGGCTGACCTCCAGCGGCACCCCGCTCGTCGGCACCACCTTCTCCGCCGCGCTGATGATGGTGGGCGTCTGGATCAACTACCAGTGGCCCGGCAAGGCGTTCGACTACGTCGTCTCCTTCGCCACCATCTCCGGCATGTGGGCGTGGATCGTCATCCTCGTCTGCCAGATCCGCTACCGCGCCAAGGCCGACCGCGGCGAGCTGCCGCGCTCGGAGTTCCGCGCGCCGGGCGCCCCGTACACGAGCTGGTTCGCGCTCGCGTTCATCGCCATGGTGATCGTGATGATGGGCATCGACAAGGACGCCCGCATCTCCCTGTACTGCGCGCCGCTGTGGGGTCTGATCCTCGGCGTCGCCTACTGGGTGCTCAAGCGCCGCAACCCCGAGGCCGCCGCCTTCCGCAAGCGCTGACGCCCTCCCGGACGCGTCCGGCCCGCGGGAACGCCCGGGCGTTCCCGCAGGCTGCCGCTCAGGGCGTCCGGCATATGGGCCGTTCCGTACCATCCCTCGGTACGGGACGGCCCTTCTGCTTATCCTGGCCGACATGCTGACCATCACCCAGGCCCTGTACGACCAGATCGTCGCCCACGCGCGCGAGGACCACCCCGACGAGGCGTGCGGCGTGATCGCGGGCCCCGTGGGGGCGGGCCGCCCCGAGCGCTTCATCCCGATGCTGAACGCCGCCCGCTCGCCCACCTTCTACGAGTTCGACTCCCAGGACCTGCTCAAGCTCTACCGCGAGATGGACGACCGCGACGAGGAGCCGGTCGTCATCTACCACTCCCACACCGCCACCGAGGCCTACCCCTCCCGCACCGACATCTCCTACGCCAACGAGCCCGGCGCCCACTACGTCCTCGTCTCCACCGCGGACACCGACGGCGTCGGCGAATTCCAGTTCCGCTCGTTCCGGATCGTCGAGGGAGAGGTCACGGAGGAGGAGGTCAAGGTGGTGGAGTCGTACTGACCGCCCCCTCGGTCTCGAACTGCGGATGAAGGATGTCCGAAGAGTGAGATTGCCTTCCGGGGGGTGGACCGGGAATCGATACGATGTGCACATGGTTCTTCTCGACGTGAGCGAAAAGACGCCGGGCACGCTGCTCGTGGCGCGGCTGCACGTCGACCTGTGCAGGCTGAACAGCGCCATCTGTTGACACACCCCTGCCGCCGTACGGCTGTCGGCCGCCGCGGCGTGCCACCGTGCGCCGCCGCGCGCCCCTCTCGAACCTCCGACACCTCCCGACAGGAGCCCTGAGCCATGGCCATCGAGGTCCGCATCCCGACCATCCTCCGCCAGTACACCGACGGCCAGAAGGCGGTGGAAGGCAACGGGAACACCCTCGCCGAGCTCTTCGCCGACCTCGACACCCGCCACGCGGGCATCCAGGACCGCATCGTGGACGGCGGTCAGCTGCGCCGCTTCGTCAACGTCTACCTCAACGACGAGGACGTCCGCTTCCTCGACGGCATCGACACCAAGCTGACCGACGGCGACAACGTCACGATCCTGCCGGCCGTGGCCGGCGGTATGGCCTGAGCCCCATGCGTTACGACTCCCCGCTCGCCGCGGTCGGCAACACCCCCCTGGTGCGCTTGCCGCGGCTGTCGCCCTCCGACGACGTCCGCATCTGGGCCAAGCTGGAGGACCGCAACCCCACCGGCTCGGTCAAGGACCGCCCGGCCCTGCACATGATCGAGCAGGCGGAGAAGGACGGCCGCCTCACCCCCGGCTGCACCATCCTGGAACCCACCAGCGGCAACACCGGCATCTCGCTGGCCATGGCCGCCAAGCTCAAGGGCTACCGCATGGTGTGCGTGATGCCCGAGAACACCTCCCAGGAACGCCGGGACCTGCTCGGCATGTGGGGGGCGGAGATCATCTCCTCCCCGGCCGCGGGCGGCTCCAACACCGCCGTGCGGGTCGCCAAGGAACTGGCCGCCCAGCACCCCGACTGGGTCATGCTCTACCAGTACGGCAACCCGGACAACGCCGGCGCCCACTACGCCACGACCGGCCCCGAGATCCTCGCCGACCTGCCCTCCGTCACGCACTTCGTCGCGGGCCTCGGCACCACCGGCACCCTCATGGGCGTCGGCCGCTACCTGCGCGAGCACAAGCCGGACATCCAGATCGTCGCCGCCGAACCCCGCTACGACGACCTCGTGTACGGCCTGCGCAACCTCGACGAGGGCTTCGTGCCCGAGCTGTACGACGCCTCCGTCCTCACCACCCGCTTCTCCGTCGGCTCCGCCGACGCCGTCACCCGCACCCGCGAACTCCTCCAGCAGGAAGGGATCTTCGCGGGCGTCTCCACCGGCGCCGCCCTGCACGCCGCCATCGGCGTCGGCAGGAAGGCCCTCAAGGCCGGACAGAGCGCGGACATCGTGTTCGTCGTCGCCGACGGCGGCTGGAAGTACCTGTCCACCGGGGTCTACACCGCCGCCACCACCGAGGAGGCCATCGAGACCCTCCAGGGCCAGCTCTGGGCCTGAAGGCCGTCCCGCCTCACGCCGCCAGGTGACGGACCCGGTCCCACAGGGCCGGGTCCACCGCCCCCACCCGCCGCCGGAAGTCCCGCAGCGGGACCTCCCGCAGCTCGTCGGTCTCCAGGAAACCGGTCCGCCCCCGCGCGTCCCCGACCGCACCCGGCGGCAGCGCGATCACTCCGGGCCGCTCGCCCCGGTACCGGCTGGTGATCTTCGCGACCAGCGCCCGCCGCCCGTGCACCGCGATCACCAGGCACGGCCGGTCCTTCGCCCCCGCCCGGTCCTCGAACGGCACGGCCGCCCACCAGATCTCCGCCGGCCGCGGCCGGGCACCCCGCGCCCCCCGCTCCGCCGGACGGCCCGGCGGCCCGGAGCGCCCCGCCGGGCGCCGCCGCCGGCCGTCCACGAGCGCGACGACGAGCGCGAGCACCACCGCCGCCGCCGCGAGCGCCGGCCACCAGGACGTGTCCATGCGACGACCGTACCGGCGCGCGTCCCCGCCGCGCGCCCCCGCACCGGCTCCGGGCGCCCCGCATCCAGCCGAACCGGTGACACCACAGGTGAGTTCGCACACAACGGCCCCTGGCAGAGGAGCGACAGAAGGTTTCGCGCCTTACGCTCGACGGACCGCACGACCCCCGTCTCTTCCCATCCGCCAGCGGAGGTTTCTGCTTCATGAAGCTCACCGTCGTCGGCTGCTCGGGGTCGTTCCCGTCCGCGGAATCGGCCTGCTCGAGCTACCTCGTCGAGGCCGACGGCTTCCGGCTGCTCCTCGACATGGGCAACGGCGCCCTGGGCGAGTTGCAGCGCCACTGCGGTCTCTACGACCTCGACGCGATCTTCCTCAGCCACCTGCACGCCGACCACTGCATCGACATGTGCGCCTACTTCGTGGCGCGCTACTACCGGCACGACGGCGGCCGCTGCGCCCCCCTGCCCGTCTACGGACCTGAGGGCACCGAACACCGGCTGACCACCGCCTACGCCGACACCCCCACCGCCTCCTCCATGAGCGAGGTCTTCGACTTCCACACGGTCAAGCCGGGCATCTTCGAGATCGGCCCGTTCACCGCGCACACCGACCGCGTCGCCCACCCCGTGGAGGCCTACGGCATCCGCGTCGAACACGGCGGCGCGTCGCTCACCTACTCCGGCGACACGGGAGTGAGCCCCGCACTGGACGAACTCGCCCGCGACGCCGACCTGTTCCTGTGCGAGGCCGCCTTCACGCACGGGAAGGAGAACATCCCCGACCTGCACCTCAACGGCCGCGAGGCCGGCGAGACCGCGGCCCGCGCCCGCGCCCGCCGCCTGGTCCTCACCCACATCCCCCCGTGGACCGACCCCCAGGTCAACCTGGCCGACGCCCGCGCGGTCTTCCGGGGGCCGGTGGAACTGGCGGTGCCGGGGGCCTCGTACGAGATCTGACACGTGGGAAGGCCGCCGGAGCGGTGAACGCTCCGGCGGCCTTCATCGTGTCCGGGGACGACGGGGACTCACGCCTTCGTGAGGTCCTCGACCTCCTCCTCGGGCTCGCGGCCCGGGGTGGGCAGGTTGAACTTGACGATCGCGAACCGGAAGGCCGCGTAGTAGATCACCGCGAAGACCAGACCGATCGGAATGATCAGCCAAGGCTTGGTCGCCAGGTGCCAGTTGAGCACGTAGTCGATGAAGCCCGCCGAGAAGTTGAAGCCGGCGTGCACGCCCAGGCCCCAGGTGACCGCCATCGACACGGCGGTGAGCGCCGCGTGCAGCACGTACAGCACCGGTGCGATGAACATGAACGAGAACTCGATCGGCTCGGTCACACCCGTGACGAACGACGTCAGCGCCAGGGACACCATCATGCCGAGGACCACCTTGCGGCGCTCGGGACGGGCGCAGTGCGCGATGGCGAGCGCGGCGGCCGGCAGGCCGAACATCATGATCGGGAAGAAGCCGGACTGGAACAGGCCGGCGGAGGGGTCCCCGGCCAGGAACCGGGTGATGTCACCGTGCACGACCTCGCCGGAGGCGTCCTTGAAGTCACCGAGCTGGAACCAGGCGACGGTGTTGACGAACTGGTGCATGCCGATCGGGATGAGGCCGCGGTTCACCGCGCCGAAGAGGGCCGCGCCGCCCGCGCCCAGGCCGGTCATCCACTCGCCGAAGTTCGAGATGCCCTCACCGATGGGCTCCCAGACCAGACCGAAGAAGACACCGACGACGATGCCGACGAACGCCATGATGATCGGCACCAGCCGGCGTCCGTTGAAGAAGCCCAGCCAGTCCACCAGCTTCGTCCGGTGGAATCGCTGCCACAGCACGGCCGCGAGCAGACCCATGACGATGCCGCCGAGCACCCCGGGATCGTTGTACGTCGCGGCGACGTCCTCGCCCTCCTTCACCACCGCCTCGGTGACGGGGAAGGCCTCCAGGACCTTGCTGTAGACCAGGAAGCCGACCACGGCCGCCAGGGCCGTGGAGCCGTCCGCCTTCTTGGCGAAGCCGATGGCCACGCCTATGCAGAACAGCAGCGGCAGCGAGCCGGTCAGCGCCCCGCCCGCGTTGTCGAACACGGCGGCGACCTTGTCCCACCCCAGGCCGTCCTTGCCGAAGATGTCGTCCTGGCCGAGCCGGACCATGATGCCCGCCGCCGGCAGTACGGCGATCGGGAGCTGCAAGCTGCGGCCGACCTTCTGCAGGCCCTGGAAAAGGCCCGATCCCCGCTTCTTCGCGGGGGCCGCCGTCGCGGTGGCGGTGCTCATACTTCCTCCATCGTGGTGGTCTACACCACCCAGTGGTGTAGACCTGTTGTAGCACGATGGAGGGTGTGTAAGGAACCCGTGATCCCAGCGACGGAGGCGTCACCCGCCGTACCCGGCGGGCGGCGCGCCGAAGGCCTCCGGAGCCGGTGTCCGGGGGCCTTGCGCGACCGGGAGAGGGCGGACCGGAGCTACCCCTTCGCCACGTCCTCCACTTCCTCCTCCGGCTCCCGCCCCGGCGTCTTCAGGTCGAACCTCGTGATCGCGAACCGGAACACCGCGTAGTACACGGCCGCGAAACACAACCCGATCGGGATGATCAGCCACGGACGCGTCGCCAGATTCCAGTTGATCACATAGTCGATCAGTCCCGCCGAGAAACTGAAACCGTCCTTCACCCCCAGCCCCCACGTCACCGCCATCGACACCCCCGTCAGCACCGCGTGCATCGCGTACAGCGCCGGCGCGACGAACAGGAACGAGTACTCCAGCGGCTCCGTGATCCCCGTGACGAACGACGTCAGCGCCACCGACAGCATCAGGCCGCCCACCTCCTTGCGGCGGTGCGGCTTCGCGCAGTGCGTGATCGCCAGTGCCGCCGCCGGCAGCGCGAACATCATGATCGGGAAGAAGCCGGAGGTGAACTGCCCCGCGTCCGGGTCGCCCGCCAGGAACATGTTGATGTCGCCGTGCACGGTCGGACCGCCCGGCTTGGTGTAACTGCCGAACTGGAACCAGACCGGCACGTTCAGGAACTGATGCAGACCGATCACCAGCAGCGCCCGGTTGGCCAGACCGAACACGCCCGCACCCCACGCGCCCAGCCCCCGCAGCCAGTCGCTGAAGCCCTCCAGCGCGTCCCCGATCGGCGGCCACACCCACAGGCACAGCGCCGCGAACAGGATCGCCGCGAACGCCATGACGATCGGCACCAGCCGGCGTCCGTTGAAGAACCCCAGCCAGTCCACCAGCCTCGTCCGGTGGTAGCGCTGCCAGAGGAACGCCGTCATCAACCCGAGGACGATCCCGCCGAACACCCCCGGATTCTGGTACGTGAAAGCCGTCATCGTGCCGTCCGCCAGCCGGCAGCCCGCGTCCGGCACCGCCTCGGACCCCTCGGGGCAGGCCCGCGGGAACTGGCGCAGCACGTTGAAGTAGACGAGGAACCCCGCCACCGCCGCCAGCGCCGTCGACCCGTCGGCCTTCTTCGCCATGCCGATCGCCACGCCCACGCAGAACAGCAGCGGCAGCCCCAGCGACCCGTCCAGCAGTGCCCCGCCCGCCCCCATCAGCACCTTGGAGACGTTCGTCCACCCCAGCCCGTCCTCCCCGAAGACGTCCGGCTGCCCCAGCCGGTTCAGGATGCCCGCGGCCGGCAGTACGGCGATCGGCAGCTGGAGGCTGCGGCCCATCTTCTGCAAACCCTGGAACAAGCTGTTCCACCGGGTGCGAGCGGGGCCGGCCACGCTGTCGGCACTCATCCGGTCTCCATCCGGTCCGATCCGGTCTGCTGGAACAGGGGAGGCGGTTTGGCGGCCGTCCGACTGGTGGTGTAGACCAGTTGGCGACGGTTCCGCTGTCGTGACGCCATCATTCGGTACGCACCGCATGACTGCTCGCGAAGATGGGCCGATTGTGGGTTACTGCGACAAAGCGGCTCGGATCAGGGAGAAAGAACATGGCCAGCAAGGCTGAGAAGATCGTCGCCGGGCTCGGCGGCATCGACAACATCGAAGAGGTCGAGGGCTGCATCACCCGCCTCCGCACCGAGGTCGTCGACCCCTCGCTGGTCGACGAAGCCGCCCTGAAGGCCGCCGGTGCCCACGGCGTCGTCAAGATGGGCACCGCCATCCAGGTCGTCATCGGCACCGACGCCGACCCGATCGCCGCGGACATCGAAGACATGATGTGAGCCCCGCCGGGCCCGACGGCCCGCCCGCTCACCCCCGAAGGGGCCCCTCCGCACCGCGGGAGGGGCCCCTTCCGCACACCCCGCTAGGCTCACCCGCATGTCACGCATCGACGGCCGCACCCCCGACCAGCTCCGCCCCGTCACCATCGAACGCGGCTGGAGCAAACACGCCGAAGGCTCCGTCCTCGTCTCCTTCGGCGACACCAAGGTCCTCTGCACCGCCTCCGTCACCGAGGGCGTCCCCCGCTGGCGCAAAGGCAGCGGCGAGGGCTGGGTCACCGCCGAGTACTCCATGCTGCCCCGCGCCACCAACACCCGCGGCGACCGCGAATCCGTCAAGGGCAGGATCGGCGGACGCACCCACGAGATCAGCCGCCTCATCGGCCGCTCCCTGCGCGCCGTCATCGACTACAAGGCCCTCGGCGAGAACACCATCGTCCTCGACTGCGACGTCCTCCAGGCCGACGGCGGCACCCGCACCGCCGCCATCACCGGCGCCTACGTCGCCCTCGCCGACGCCGTCGCCTGGGCCCAGGCCAAGAAGATCGTCCGCCCCGGCCGCCGCCCCCTCACCGGCACCGTCAGCGCCGTCTCCGTCGGCATCGTCGCCGGCACCCCCATGCTCGACCTCTGCTATGAAGAAGACGTACGCGCCGAAACCGACATGAACGTCGTCTGCACCGGCGACGGACGCTTCGTCGAGGTCCAGGGCACCGCCGAGGCCCAGCCCTTCGCCCGCGGTGAACTCGACGCCCTCCTCGACCTCGCCGTCGCCGGCTGCACCGACCTCGCCACCCTCCAGCGCACGGCACTGGACACCGTCCTCGCCGACTGAGGGGCACCCCGAGCGCACGCCGGGAAAGGCGGCCGGGCACGCAACTCGGCCGCCCCCGGCCGCGTCCCTACGCATACGGACACATCCCGCACCACTCGAACGGAAGGACCGCACCCATGGCCGCGACCCGACGCCGCAGCCGCCGCACCGCCACCGCCGCCGCGGCCCTGGCCGTCACCGCGCTCACCACCGCCCTCGCCACCGGCTGCGACGCCGTCGACAAGGCACTCGACTGCGTCCAGACCGCCGACGCCATCGCCGACAGCGTCACCGAACTCCAGCAGGCCGCCGAGGACACCGCCAACGACCCCACCCGGCTCCGGGAATCCCTCGACTCCATCGAGAAGAACCTCGACAAGATCGGCGACAGGACCGACAACGCCGACGTCAACAAGGCCGTCGACGACCTCGGCAAGGCCGTCGACGGCGTCCGCACCGCCGTCGAGAACGGCGACCCCACCCCCGACGTCAGCCCCGTCACCGACGCGGCCGGCGAACTCACCAAGGTCTGCACGCCGTGAGCGGGGCGTCACGGGGCCCGGAATACTGGGCCCCATGAACCGCCTGATCCTCGCCACCCGCAACGCCGGAAAGATCACCGAACTGAAGGCCATCCTGGCCGAGGCCGGTCTGCCCCACGAACTCGTCGGCGCCGACGCCTTCCCCGACGTCCCCGACGTCAAGGAGACCGGCGTCACCTTCGCCGAGAACGCCCTCCTCAAGGCCCACGCCCTCGCCCGGGCCACCGGCCTGCCCGCCGTCGCCGACGACTCCGGCCTCTGCGTCGACGTCATGAACGGCGCCCCCGGCATCTTCTCCGCCCGCTGGGCCGGCCGCCACGGCGACGACAAGGCCAACCTCGACCTCCTCCTCGCCCAGCTCTCCGACATCGCCGACGAGCACCGGGGGGCGCACTTCGCCTGCGCCGCCGCCCTCGCCCTGCCCGACGGCACGGAACGGGTCGTCGAGGGCCGGCTGCGCGGCGTCCTGCGCCACGAGCCCGCCGGCTCCGGCGGCTTCGGCTACGACCCGATCCTCCAGCCGGAGGGCGAGACCCGCACCTGCGCGGAACTGACCGCGGACGAGAAGAACGCGATCAGCCACCGGGGGAAGGCGTTCCGGGCCCTGGTGCCGGTGGTGCGGGAGCTGCTGGGCTGAGCGACGGCTCAGGGGGCCACCCGACCGGGTGGCCCCCTGAATCCGGTGGGCCCGGTGGGACTCGAACCCACGACACACCGGACCTAAACCGGCGCCCTCTGGCCAGCTGGGGTACGGGCCCTCAACCGGGCCTACTCTACTGGGCGCTGCGGGGACGCGCGGCGGCCTCCTCCCCGCGGGTGCGCCGCTGCCGCTCCGTCCCGTGGGGGCTCAGATGCCCAGGTCCTTGATGATCTTGGCTACGTGGCCGGTCGCCTTGACGTTGTACAGCGCCCGCTCGACCTTGCCCTCCTCGTCCACGATCACCGTGGAGCGGATGACGCCGGTGACGGTCTTGCCGTAGAGCTTCTTCTCGCCGTAGGCGCCGTACGCCTCCAGGACGGACTTGTCCGGGTCGGCGAGGAGGGTGACCTTCAGGGACTCGGCGTCGCGGAACCTGGCCAGCTTCTCGGGCTTGTCGGGGGAGACGCCGATGACGTCGTAGCCGGCGCCGGCCAGGAGGTCGAGGTTGTCCGTGAAGTCGCAGGCCTGCTTCGTGCAGCCCGGAGTGAGGGCGGCGGGGTAGAAGTAGACGATGACCTTGCGGCCCTTGTGGTCGGAGAGGGACACCTCGTTGCCGTCGGCGTCCTGGAGGGTGAAGGCGGGGGCCACGTCCCCGGGCTGCAGTCGCTCGCTCATCGATCCAGCGTAACCGGGGGTGCTGACCGTGCGGTGCGGCGGGAAGCTGACAGACTGTCCAGAACAGCATCAGCTTCACTTCGGAGGCCGTACGGTGGCGGACACGTCGGACACCAGAACCCCGGCGCAGATCGAGGCGGACATCAAGCGCCGTCGCGAGGTGCTGGCCGAGACGCTCGACGAGATCGGGGTGCGGGTGCACCCCCAGACGATCATGGGGGACGCGAAGGCCAAGGTCGTCGCCGACATCGACCGCACGCTCGGGCGGGCGTACGTCGGCGTCAATCGTGTGGTCAGCGATGTGAAGGCGCGGTTCGTGGACGAGGAGGGGTCGCCCCGGCTGGAGCGGGTCGTGCCCGTGGCCCTGGTCGTGGTCGGGGTCGTGGGACTGCTCGCCCTCGGTTCCCGGCGCCGCAAGGGCTGAGGGGCCGGGTTTCGGGGCACCCACCCGTCCAGGCAGTCGGCGAAGGCAGGTAGGTTCAGGGCGTGAGCGCCAACAGAAACGAGCACAGCACCCATCACGACAAGCTGCCCATCCGGATGCTGCACGACCGCGTACTCGTGCGGCAGGACACGAGTGAGGGCGAGCGGCGTTCCGGGGGCGGCATCCTGATTCCCGCCACGGCGGCGGTCGGCCGTCGGCTGGCCTGGGCCGAGGTGGTCGCGGTGGGGCAGAACGTACGGACCGTGGAGCCGGGCGACCGGGTCCTGTTCGATCCGGAGGACCGGGCCGAGGTCGAGGTGCGGGGCATCGCGTACGTGCTGATGCGCGAGCGCGATCTGCACGCCGTGGCCGCGGACCGGTTCGAGGGGTCGGAGGACTCGACGGGCCTGTACCTCTAGACCGACCGGATCGGCCACCTTGTGATTCGACGGTTCCCAAGGGGCGAAGGGGCTGGTGACCAAGGCCACCAGCCCCTTCGCCCTTTCCTTGCTACCGTGGGATCACCCGACGAGACGCGCCGTACCGGGTGAAGGCAAAGACGACGCACCCCCGTTCAGTTCGCCGTGCGGTTTCTTCGGAGGTGTCGTCGTGGCCTGGGTCCTGCTGATCGTCGCGGGTCTGCTCGAGGTCGGCTGGTCGATCGGGATGAAGTACACCGACGGCTTCACCCGCCTCGTCCCCAGCCTGTTCACCGGTGCCGGCATCGTCGCCAGCATGGTGCTGCTGTCGTACGCCGCCCGCACCCTGCCCATCGGTACCGCCTACGGCGTGTGGGTCGGCATCGGCGCGGCCGGTGCGGCGGTGCTCGGCATGGTGGTGCTGGGGGAGCCGGCGACCGCCGCCCGGATCTTCTTCATCTGCCTGCTGCTGGTCGCCGTCGTGGGACTGAAGGCGACCTCCGGACACTGACCTCCGGTCACCGGCCGGTCGATCGCCGACCGGCCGGCCGGTGACCGGTCACGGCCGGCGGGTCGCGAGGGGCGGGACCGCGCCCGTCGCCGGGCCGGTGCCGCCCTCCCCGGTCCCGTCGTCCCCCGTGCCGCTGCCGGGGGCGCCGGTGGCGCCGCCGTCCCCGGTCGGGGTGTCCGGGGCCCCGGTCGCGCCGTCACCCGCCGTGCCGTCGGTCGCGCCGTCGCCCGCCGTGCCGTCGGTCGCGCCGTCGCCCGCGGTGCCGCTGTCGGCGCCGCTGCGGTCCGGGGAGGGGCTGGCGCCGCCGGGCTCGCCGGACGGAGCGCCGGTGCCGGAGGGCTCGGACGGGTCCTCGCCGGCGGAGGGATCGGCGGGCAGGGGCTGGACGGCCCCGGCGCCGGCCTGGAGCCGGAGGTCGAAGTCGCGGACCGGCTCGCCCTCGAGCGCGTCCCGGGTGTACTGGGCCCAGATCTCCGTGGGGGCCCCGCCGCCGTTGATGCGCGGCAGGCCCATCACGCCGTACAGCGACTTGTGCTCGGCGGTGACGGGGTCCTGGCCCATGACGGCGACGACGGTGGCCAGGTCGGGGGTGTAGCCCGCGAACCAGGCCGCCCGGTCCTCCTCCGCGGTGCCGGTCTTGCCCGCGGCGGGGCGGCCGGCGGCCTGGGCGGCGGTGGCGGTGCCGTTCTGGACGACGCTGCGCAGGACGGAGGTGGTGGTGTCGGCGGCCTGGCGGCTGACGGCCTGGCGTTCCTTCCGGTCGGGCAGGGGGATCTCCTGCCTGCCGTCCTTGGTGATCTTCTCGACGAGGGTGTAGGTGCCGTGCTCGCCGTGGTTGGCGAGGGTGGCGTACGCCTCGGCCATGTCGAGGACGCTGGCGGTCGCCGTGCCCAGCGCGATGGACGGGCTCGGGTACATGTTGGGGGTGTCGGCGGGCAGGCCGAGGTCGACCGCGGTCTGCTTGACCTTGTCGGAACCGACGTCGACGGCCATCTGCGCGTAGACGGCGTTCACGGACTTGTCGGTGGCCTCGCGGACGGTGATGCCGCCGTAGGAGTGCTGGTCCTCGTTCTCGGGGGCGTAGTAGCCGCCGCTCCAGCCCTGGACGGGCCGCTTGTTGGTGCCGTCGTAGACGGTGTTCGGGGTGATCGGGCGGCCGTCCTGGGTGCGGGAGCCGTTCTCGACGGCCGCGGTGAACACGAACGGCTTGAAGGTGGAGCCGACCTGGAAGTCGCGGCGGGTGGCGTTGGGGGTGTACTGCTTGACGTAGTCGATGCCGTTGTACATCGCGACGACCTTGCCGGTCCTCGGGTCGACGGAGGCGCCGCCCGCGCGGACGTAGGTGTCGACCTCGCGGTCCTTGTCGAGCTTGGACATCAGGTTGTCGTCGACGGCCTTGACGAAGGCGTCCTGCTTGTCCTTCTGCAGGGTGGTGGTGATGCGGTAGCCGCCCGCGTCGAGGGACTCCTGGTCGACGATCTTGTTCTCGACCAGGTAGTCCGTGACGATCTGGACGATGTAGCCGCGCTGTCCGGACAGGCCGGTGGAGACGGTGGTCTCCTTCGGCATGGGGAACTCCATGCCCTTGCGCTCGGAGGCGCTGAGCCAGCCCTTCTCGACCATGCCGTCCAGGACGTAGTTCCAGCGGCTCTTGGCGGCGGCCGTGTTCTCGGGGTGGGCGACGACGTCGTACTGGCTGGGCGCGTTCACCAGCGCGGCGAGGTAGGCGCCGCGGGCCGCGTCGAGGTCGGCGGCGTCCACGCCGTAGTAGGCCTGGGCGGCGGCCTGGACGCCGTAGGCGTTGCGGCCGAAGTAGCTGGTGTTGAGGTAGCCCTCCAGGATCTCGTCCTTGGTCTTCTCGCGGTCGAGCTTGATCGCGATGAAGAACTCCTTCAGCTTGCGGGTGAGGGTCTGCTCCTGGCCCAGGTAGTAGTTCTTCACGTACTGCTGGGTGATGGTCGAGCCGGACTGCTTCCCCTTGCCGGTGGCGGTGTTCCAGGCGGCGCGGACCATCGCCTTGGGGTCGACGGCGGACTCGGTGTAGAAGTCGCGGTCCTCGGCGGCCAGTACGGCGTGCTGGGCGTCCTTGGAGATCTGGGAGAGGCCGACGCTCTCGCGGTTGACCTCGCCGTCGCGGGCGAGCTGGCTTCCGTCGGCGTACAGGAAGACGTTGCTCTGCTTGGTGGCGAGCGCGTTGGCGGGCGGGATCTTCACCATCGAGTAGCCGAGGAAGAGGCCGCCGGCCAGCAGCAGAAGGCCGACGACGCAGGTGGTCAACACCATGCGCCAGGTGGGGAACAGCCGGCGCCAGCCGGTGCGCCTGCGTTTGGGCGGCTTGGTGCCCCCGGGTTCGTCGGCCGCCTGGGGCGCTCCCGGTGCCCAGCCCTTCATCGGCTGCTGCGGCTGCGGCTCGTCGCTCATGTCGTGCACGGACTCCTGTTTTCGCGTCGTACGTCTCCGTACGGCCTCGTACGCCAAATGCGTCCCCCGGTGAAGACTCTCGCACCGCGCGTTCCGTTCCCGGTGACCGGCATCCCCCCCCCGGAAATTCCGTGGCTCACCGGTGTCCGGCGCACTAGGCTCCTGCGCTTCGGTGCCCGGTGGGCGAGGAGGGATGCGGGGTGGGTGCGGGACGGTTGTACGCGGCCGTCGCAGCGGGGTGCTTCCGACGGTACGCGACGTATCGGGCCGCCACTGCGGCCGGGGTCTTCACCAACACCGTCTTCGGGCTGATCCTGGTGTACGCCTATCTGGCCCTGTGGGCGGAGAAGCCGCAGCTCGGAGGGTACGACCAGGCGCAGGCCGTCACGTACGTGTGGCTGGGGCAGGCGTTCTTGGCGACGCTGGCGCTCGGGGGCGGCGGCGTCGAGGACGAGCTGATGGAACGCGTCCGTACGGGTGATGTCGCGATCGACCTGTACCGGCCCGCCGATCTGCAGGTGTGGTGGCTGGCCGCCGATCTGGGGCGGGCGCTGTTCCAGCTGCTGGGGCGGGGGGTGGTGCCGTTCGCGGTGGGGGCGCTGTTCTTTCCGGTGGAGCTGCCCGGGGAGGCGCTGGCCTGGATGGCGTTCCTGGTCGCCGTGGTGCTGGCGATGGTGGTGAGTTTCGCGATCCGGTTCCTGGTGGCGCTGTCGGCGTTCTGGCTGATGGACGGGACGGGGGTGCAGTACCTGGCGTGGATGGCCTCGTTCTTCTGCTCGGGGATGCTGCTGCCGCTGAACGTCTTCCCGGGGGTGCTCGGGGAGGTCGTGCGGGTGCTGCCGTGGTCGTCGCTGCTGCAGGGGCCGGCGGACGTGCTGCTGGGGGAGGCCGACCCGCTGGGGACGTACGCCTTCCAGGCCGGGTGGGCGGTGGCGCTGCTGGCGGTGGGGCGGCTGGTGCAGTCGGCGGCGACGCGGCGGGTGGTGGTGCAGGGTGGGTGAGACGGACGTGCGGCCCCGCGGGGGCGAGGGCGGCGGGGCGCGGCCCCGCGGGGGCGACGGGGGCGGGGCGCGGCCCGGGGGGACCGGCGGCGGGGTGTTCGGGGGCCGGGCGGGCGAGGGGCTGCGGGCCTACCGGCTGGTCGCGGGGATGTGGATCCGCTCCACGATGGCGTACCGGGCGTCCTTCGTGATGACGACGGCGGCGAGCTTCGTGGTGACCGGGCTCGACTTCGTGGCGATCCTGCTGATGTTCTCCCGCGTGGACGCGCTCGGCGGCTGGCCGCTGCCGGAGATCGCCTTCCTGTACGGCCTGTCCGCCGTCGCCTTCGGCCTGGCCGACCTGGCGATCGGCTCGGCGGAGCGGCTGGGGCGCCGGGTGCGGGACGGCACGCTGGACACGCTGCTGGTGCGTCCGGCGCCGGTGCTGGCGCAGCTGGCGGCGGACCGGTTCGCGCTGCGCCGGGTGGGCCGCGTCACGCAGGGCGCGCTGGTGCTGGGCTGGGCGCTGACGGCCGTGGAGGTGGACTGGACGCCGGACAGGCTGCTGCTGATGCCGGTGATGCTGGTGAGCGGGGCGGTGATCTTCGGCGCGGTGTTCGTGGCGGGGGCGGCGTTCCAGTTCGCGGCGCAGGACGCGGCCGAGGTGGCGAACGCGTTCACCTACGGCGGGACGACGCTGTTGCAGTACCCGCCGACGCTGTTCGCGCAGGAGCTGGTGCGGGGCGTGACGTTCGTGCTGCCGCTGGCGTTCGTCAACTGGCTGCCGGCGTCGTACGTGCTGGGGCGGCCGTATCCGCTGCCGCTGCCGTCGTGGGCGGCGTTCGCGTCGCCGGTGGCCGCCGGGGTGTGCTGCGCGCTGGCGGGGCTGGCGTGGCGGGCGGGGCTGCGGTCGTACCGGAGTACGGGGAGTTAGGGGGCCGGCGGGACGTGGACGTGGACGAAGCGGCGAACGGAGCGGGGGGCGAGGTCGTGGACGAGGGGTTCATCGTGCTCGACGGGGTCGAGAAGGTCTTCGACGTGCGCCGCAGGACCGGGTTCCTGAAGCGGGAGCGGCGGCGGGTGCGGGCCGTGGACGGGCTGTCGTTCACCGTGGCCCGGGGGGAGATGGTCGGCTACATCGGGCCGAACGGCGCCGGGAAGTCCACCACGGTCAAGATGCTCACCGGCATCCTCACCCCGAGCGGGGGCCGGCTGCGGGTGGCCGGGATCGACCCCTCCCGCGAGCGGGTCCGGCTCGCGCACCGCATCGGGGTGGTGTTCGGGCAGCGCACGACGCTGTGGTGGGACCTGCCGCTGATCGACTCCTACCGGCTGGTGCACCGCATGTACCGCGTTCCGGACGCCCGTTACCGGGAGAACCTCGACCGGTGCGTGGAACTCCTGGAGCTGGGCGGCCTGCTGGACGTGCCGGTGCGGCAGCTGTCGCTGGGCCAGCGGATGCGCGGCGACATCGCTGCGGCCCTGCTGCACGACCCGGACGTGCTCTACCTCGACGAGCCGACGATCGGCCTGGACGTGGTGTCCAAGGCGAAGGTGCGGGGCTTCCTGCGGGAGCTGAACGCCGAACGCGGCACGACGGTGCTGCTGACCACGCACGATCTGCAGGACATCGAGCAGCTCTGCTCCCGGGTCATGGTCATCGACCACGGCCGGCTGATGTACGACGGCCCGGTGGCCGGGCTGCACGAGGCGGGGGAGAGCGAACGGACGCTGGTGGTGGACCTGGAGCGGGAGCTGCCGCCGATCGACGTCCCGGCGCCGGTGCGGGTGGTGCGGGTGGAAGGGCCCCGGCAGTGGCTGGCGTTCCCGGCGTCGGCGCCGGCGGCCGGGCTGGTGGCGCGGATCGCGGCGGAGTACCCGCTGGTCGACCTGTCGGTGCGGGAGCCGGACATCGAAGCGGTGATCGCCAGGATGTACGCGGACAAGGCGAGTGCGTAGTGCGGTGCGCCCCGGGCTCGTAGGCTGCTGTCCATGACCGACGACGCCCCGGAGCTGCGCGCATCCGACGCCGACCGTGAACGAGTCGCCGAGATCCTGCGGGACGCCCTCGCCGAGGGGCGGCTGGACATGTCGGAGTTCGAGGAGCGGCTGGACGCCGCGTACCGGGCCCGGACGTACGGGGAGCTGGCGCCGATCACCCGGGATCTGCCGGCCGGCGCCGCGCCCCGGGTGCCGATGACGAAGGGGCCCGCCGGGGACGAGGGCTGGGCGGACCGGATCGTCGGCGGCGAGGGGACGTCGACGGGTGCCGTCGCCGTCATGTCCGGGTTCCAGCGCAAGGGGCGCTGGACCGTGCCGAAGCGGTTCAGCTGCTTCGCCTTCTGGGGCGGCGGCGAGATCGACCTGCGGGAGGCGAGGTTCGCGGACCGCGAGGTCGAGATCAACTGCGTCGCGATCATGGGCGGGGTCGAGGTGATCGTGCCGCCCGGCGTCGAGGTGGTGGTGCGGGGGATCGGCGTCATGGGCGGGTTCGGCCACGACGAGGAGGGCGTGCCCGGCGATCCGGGCGCCCCGCGCGTGGTCCTGACCGGGTTCGCCTTCTGGGGCGGTGTCGGGGTGGAGCGCAAGCTGCCCCGGGCGCAGCGGCAGCGGCTGAAGGAGGAGCGCCGCCGGGAGAGGCTGGAGCGCAAGGCCGCGCGGAAGGAGCTGCGGGCCTCGGTCCGGGAGGACGCGGCGGAGGCCCACCGCAGGATGCTGGAGAGCCACCGCGGCATGGCGGGCGGCCTGCACGAGCGGCGCGGGGAGGAGCGGGAGCGGCACCGGGAGGAGCGGGAGCGCCGCAGGCGCGGCGAGCACGGCGAGGACTGAGGGCCGACGGGCGTCCTCCCGGGGGCCGGGACCCGGGCCCCCGGCCCCTGCGGCTCCCGCGCCCGTTCACAGCGCCGCCGGAACCGCTCCCTCCAGGTCGTCCAGGTCGAACACCTCGCCCATCCGCGCGTACCCCTCGTCGCTGGGGTGCAGGTGGTCGCCGCAGTCGTAGTCGGAGCGCAGCCGGCGCGGGTCGTACGGGTCGCGCAGCGCCTTGTCGAAGTCGACGACCGCGTCGAACACCCGGCCCGCGCGGATCTCGGCGTTGATCTCCTGCCGTACGGCCTCGCGGGCGTCGGTGTAGCCGCGGTGGCCCCCGAAGGGCATCACGGTCGCGCCGACGACCTTCAGGCCGCGGGAGTGGGCCTGGCCGGTCAGGGTGCGCAGCCCGTCCAGGATCCGGTCCGGGTCGGCGACGCCCGGGTGGCGCAGGATGTCGTTGACGCCGAGGACGACGACGACGGCCCGGACGCCGGGCCGGCCCAGCACGTCGCGGGAGAACCGGCTGAGGGCGCTGGGGTTGTCGGCGGGGCTGCCCCGCCCGCCGGTCAGCACCCGGTTGCCGCTGATGCCCTCGTTGACGACGCCGTAGTGCGGCACGTCCCGCCCGGCCTCCCGCGCCGCGCGCAGCCGGGCGGCGAGGACGTCGGTCCAGCGGCGGTCGGCGTCCATGGTGGAGGTGATGCCGTCGGTGATCGAGTCGCCGAGGACGACGACGGTGCCGTCCGCCTCGTGGCTCAGCACGTCCAGCGCGGTCAGGTAGCGCCAGTACGGGGTCGGCTCGGTGTACGCGGTGGGGGCGACGTCCTCGGTGCGGTCGCCGTCGGCGAGGTAGCTGGTCTGCCGGGCGTGCGGGTGGTAGGTGACCGGCCCGGACGGGGTGGGGGAGTAGGTGGTGACCAGGACGTCGGCGTCGTGCGGGACGGCCAGGGGGGCGGCGTCGCTCGTCACCTGCCCGCCGGGGGGGATGACGACCCGCGGGCCGCCGGCGAAGGTGAGCCGCCGCATGGTGCCGGGGAGCGCGGCGGCGGAGCCGTCGCCGGCGGCCAGGGCGAGGGAGGCGTGGGCGATGGTCAGCGGCGTGCGGCCGTAGAGATTGGACAGCGTGACGCGGGCACTCGTACCGCCGACGGTCGTGTGCACGACGTTGCGCACCGAGCGGCCCGCCAGGCCGGTCGCCTCGGTGCCCGGCTCGGCCCCGGCCGGCGCGGTGGCCCAGGTGCCGATCCAGTTGCCGGTGGAGGCGGGCGCGGCGGAGTTGTGCGGGTGGGGGCTGCCGGGAGGACCGGCGCGGTGTGTCGTACCGTCGTCGGCCGCCACCCCGACGTAGAGGGCGGCGGACAGGGCCGCGATCGTCGCGACGACGGCGGCTAGCAGGGCGTGGCCACGACCCCGGGTCATGCTGTGCTGTTCTCCTCGGGAGGCGGGAGCCCCAGGCTCCGATCCGATGAGCCCATGATGCGTCATGGGCCGGGGGCGGCCGGCGGGACCCTCCGCCGTTCCCCCGACCGGACAGACGCCGGGAACTCGTGTTCCGTTCCGGGAGTCGGACGGGAGGGGACAATGTGTGCGGGATCACCGAACGGGTGGAGCGGATGGAACGGACGAGTACGGAACTTCCCGACAGGGCCGGAGACGGCACCGCGGGCGGCGCCGGTGGGCAGCCTGCCCGCTCCGGCGACGCGGTGAACCGCGCGATGGCCACATTCAGCCCCGCGGACGAGGAGAAGCGGCGCGGGGTGCGCCGCATGAAGATCACCGCCACCGGGCTGCTGCTGTTCGTCGCCCTGGTGTACGCGCTGGCCGAGTGGGCCTCCCACGCGGGCGCGGGCGCCTGGGCGGGGTACGTCTCCGCCGCCGCGGAGGCCGGCATGGTCGGCGCGCTCGCCGACTGGTTCGCCGTCACCGCACTCTTCCGCCGCCCCCTGGGCCTGCCCATCCCGCACACCGCGATCATCCCCACCAAGAAGGACCAGCTCGGGGTCTCGCTCGGCGAGTTCGTCGGGGAGAACTTCCTCTCCGAGGACGTGGTGCGGCAGCGGCTGCGGACCGTCGGCATCGGCAGCCGGCTCGGTGCGTGGCTGGCGGTGCCCGAGCACGCCGACCGGGTCACGGCGGAGCTGTCGGCGGCCCTGCGCGGCGCCCTGACGGTCCTGCGGGACTCCGATGTGCAGGCGGTGGTGGGGGAGGCGGTCACGCGCCGTGCCAACCTGCGGGAGATCGCCCCCGGCCTCGGCAAGATGCTGGAGAAGATAGTCGCCGACGGCGGCCACCGGCGGGCCGTCGATCTGATCGTCTCCCGCGCCCACGACTGGCTGGTGCTGCACGGCGACTCCGTGATGGACGCCGTGCAGGGAGGGGCGCCCGGCTGGACGCCCCGGTTCGTGGACCGCAAGGTCGGCGAGCGCGTCTACAAGGAGCTGCTGCGGTTCGTCACCGAGATGCGCGACATGCCCGCCCACCCGGCGCGCGGCGCCCTGGACCGGTTCCTCACCGACTTCGCCTCCGACCTGCAGTCCGACACCGACACGCGCGCGCGGGTGGAGCGGCTGAAGTCCGAGGTGCTGGGCCGCGGCGAGGTCCAGGACCTGATCGCGTCCGCCTGGACGGCCGTACGGTCCATGGTCGTCTCGGCGGCGGAGGACGAGCGCAGCGAACTGCGGCTGCGGGTGCGGGCCTCGCTGCTCTCCCTCGGCGCCCGGATGGCCTCCGACCACAAGCTCCAGGGCAAGGTCGACTCCTGGGTGGAGGGGGCCGCGGTGTACGTGGTCACCACCTACCGGCGGGAGATCACCTCCCTGATCACCGACACGGTGGCGGGCTGGGACGCCGAGCACACCACGCGGAAGATCGAGGCGCACATCGGCCGCGACCTGCAGTTCATCCGGATCAACGGCACGGTGGTCGGCTCCCTCGCCGGGCTGCTGATCTACACCGTCTCCCGCATGCTGGGAGCGTAGTCCCGGGCCCGGCGGGCGTGATCGTCCCGGACCCGGGCATCCGGGAGGGCGTCGCTCAAGGGAGAGGAAGCCATGACAGCAGCCTCGTCAGCATCGTCACCGGAACCGGCCTCCGTACCCGCCTCCACCGGGACCGTCACCACGTCCGTGCCCGCCCGCCTCGACCGGCTGCCCTGGTCGCGGTGGCACTGGATGATCGTCATCGGACTCGGCACGGTCTGGATCCTGGACGGCCTGGAAGTCACCATCGTCGGCAACGTCGCCGGCCGCCTCGCCGAGGAAGGCAGCGGCCTGGACATCACCTCCGCGCAGGTCACCGGTCTGGCCGCCGCCCTGTACGTGGCGGGTGCCTGCTCCGGGGCGCTCTTCTTCGGCCGGCTGACCGACCTGTACGGCCGCAAGAAGCTGTTCATGGCGACCCTGGCCGTCTACCTGGCCGCGACCGCGCTGACCGCACTGTCGTTCGAGTCGTGGTGGTTCTTCCTGTTCCGGTTCCTGACGGGCTTCGGCATCGGCGGCGAGTACGCGGCCATCAACTCCGCGATCGACGAGCTGATCCCCTCCCTGTACCGCGGCCGGGTCGACCTGATCATCAACGGCAGCTACTGGCTGGGAGCGGTCGGCGGCGCGCTGCTGTCCATCGTCATGCTGGACACCTCGATCTTCCCCAAGGACCTCGGCTGGCGGCTCAGCTTCGCCCTCGGCGTCGTCCTCGGGCTGGTCATCCTGCTGGTGCGGCGGCACGTCCCGGAGTCCCCGCGCTGGCAGTTCATCCACGGCCGCGGCGAGGAGGCCGAACGGCTGGTGGCGGACGTCGAGCGGGAGGTGGAGCGGGAGAAGGGCGAGCCGCTGCCGGCGCCCGCCGGCGAGATCACCATCCACCAGCGCAAGAGCATCGGCTTCGGCCTGATCGCCAGGACCGTCTTCCGCAGCTACCCGCGCCGCGCCGTCCTCGGCCTGTCCCTCTTCATCGGCCAGGCGTTCCTCTACAACGCCATCACCTTCGGCTTCGGCGCCATCCTCACCACGTTCTACGACGTGCCGCCGGGCCGCACCGGCTACTACTTCGCCGTCATCGCCGCGGGCAACTTCGTCGGCCCGCTCCTGCTCGGCAAGCTGTTCGACACGGTCGGCCGCCGCATCATGATCTCGTCGACGTACGTGCTGTCCGGCCTGCTGCTGTTCGGCACGGCGTGGCTGTTCGACCGCGGCTCGCTGTCGGCGTCCACCCTGACGGCCTGCTGGTGCGTGGTGCTGTTCTTCGCCTCCGCGGGCGCCTCCAGCGCCTACCTCACGGTCTCCGAGATCTTCCCCATGGAGACCCGCGCCATGGCCATCGCCTTCTTCTACGCCCTCGGCACCGCCGCCGGCGGCATCAGCGGCCCGCTGATCTTCGCCGACCTCACCGAGTCCGGCGTCGTCGCGGACACGGTCCTCGCCTTCCAGATCGGCGCCGGCCTGATGTGCGCGGCGGGTCTCGTCGCCGCGTTCCTCGCGGTCAAGGCCGAACGCCGCTCGCTGGAGGACATCGCCCGGCCGCTGTCGGCGGCGGCCGCGACGGACAAGGCGCCGTTGGCGGGCGGGAAGGGGACGCCGGGATCGACCGCGGCGCCGGCGTAGTACCGCCGCCTCCGTACCGCAAGGCCCGCCGAGGGGGCCGGGGAGTCGACCCGGCCCCCTCGGCGTTGCCGTGCCCGCGGTCCCCGGGGCCGGGACCGCCGGCCTCCGGGCCGCCGACGGCCGGGCCGGGGCGCGCCCGCCGCCTCCGGCCCGCACGCGTCGGCGGCCCGCCGGGCCGCGCCGTTCCAGGCCCCGGGCGGCCCGGACCCGGGACCCGCCGGGCCGCCCGGGTCCGGAGCCTTCCGGCCGTCCCGCCGCGTTCCGGAAGTTCGCGCAAGACTCAACAAGTGTCGAATGCCGATATAGGGCCACTCTGGACAAAACGGCTATACGAGTCACCCGGTGCCCGGTCCCCGGGGCCGCGCACCGACCGGGACACGTGACCGGTACGCAGGACATCCGATGAGGAGAGACCGCCGATGAGTGATCCCGTACAGACTGGAGCCGGGGGAACCGGAGAAAAGGTCAAGGCAGAGACCTCCGCGACGGCCGGACAGGCCCGACAGGCCGCGTCCCAGGTGGCGGGCACCGCCGGAGAGCAGGCCCGCGCCGTGGCGGGCGAGGTGCGCCAGCAGGCCGGCGGCGTCGTCGGCGACCTGCGAAACCGCGCGATGGGCGAGGCCGAGGAGCAGACCAAGCGTGCGGCCGGCGCGCTGCGGCAGTGGGCGAACGACCTCTCCGGGCTGGCCGAGCGCGCCGAGGGCGACTCGGCCGCCCGCGGCCTGGTGGCTCAGGCGGCCGACAAGGGGCAGCGTGCCGCCGACTACCTGGACCGGCAGGGGGTCGAGGGGCTGGTCTCCGACCTCAGGGGCTTCGCCCGCCGGCGTCCCGGCGCCTTCCTGGGCAGCGCGCTGCTGGCCGGGATGGCCGTCGGGCGCCTGGTGAAAGCGGCGGGGGGCGCTTCCCGCCCCGACGGCGCCGAGCAGGAGCAGGCCACCGGAACGGCGGACCAGAGCGCCTGGGGGGCGCCGGCCCCGACGGCTTCCCCCGGAGTGCCGCCGATGGAGCCCACGCGCACGACCCCGCCACCGGCCCCGGCCGCGCCGACGGGCATGCCGCCGGTCACGGGCACGCCGCCGGTCACGGGCACGCCGCCCACCGGCACGCCGCCCACCGGCACCCCGCGCCACCCGTACCCGGAGGTCTGAGGTGACTTCGATTCCCCCCGTGCCCGGGGCGGCCGAGCCGCCCGGACAGGACAAGACCGTCGGCCAGCTGCTGTCCGTCGTGACCGCGGACCTGCAGACCCTCTTCCGGCAGGAGGTCGAGCTCGCCAAGACCGAGATCAGGGAAGAGGCGACCAAGGCGGGCAAGGCCGCCGGGATGTACGGCGGCGCCGGCTTCGCCGGCTACATGGTCCTGCTCTTCCTGTCCCTGGCCGCCGTGCTCGGCCTGGCCAACGTCATGGACGGGGGCTGGGCAGCCCTGATCGTCACCGCGGTGTGGGCGATCGTGGCGGCCGTGCTCTACCAGAAGGGCCGCGAGCGGATGCGGACGGTCTCCCCGAAACCCGAGCGAACCGTCGACACCATGAAGGAGAACGCGGAATGGGCACGTCACCCGACCCGATAAGGGCCGACCAGATGAGGGCCGAGATCGAGACCACCCGCGGCCGGCTGTCCACGGACGTCGACCGGCTCGCCGACCGGACCAGCCCCCGGCGCATGGCCCGGCGCCGGGCGGAACGGATGCGCGGCGCGGTGTCGGGCTTCCGCGACCGGGTCATGGGCGCCACGGCGCACGCCGCGCACGGTGTGACGGGTACGGCGCACTCGGCGGCCGGTTCGCTGCAGGAGGGCACCGGCCAGGCGGCCGGAACGGCGCGCGAGATGGCCGGCCAGGCGGCCGACACGGCACGGGACGTGGCCGGCCAGGCGGGCCAGGCCGTGCAGCAGGCGCCCGAACAGGCCCGCCGGCAGACCCAGGGCAGCCCGCTGGCCGCCGGTCTGGTCGCCTTCGGCGTCGGCCTGCTGGTGTCCTCGCTGCTGCCCGGCACCCAGGCGGAGCAGCAGAAGGCGTCCGCGATGATGGAGCAGGGCGGCGAGGCGCTGAAGCCGGTGAAGCAGGCCGTCGCCGACTCCGCGCAGCACCTCAAGGAAGGCGCCAAGGAGGCGGCCCAGAGCGCGGCCGCGGAGGTGAAGGACACCGCGGCGCAGGCCGCGCGCACCACCCAGGACGAGGCGCGCGACCAGACCGGCCAGGTCACCGAGCAGGCGCGCGGATCCGGCCGCACCCTCGCGGACGAGGCCCGGCAGCGTTCCGGACCGCCCGGATCCGTCTGAGGCCGCCGCGCCCGCCGCCGGTACGGCGCCGGGACGGCCCGTCCCGCCGGGCCACCGGACGTCCCGGCGGACACCGGGGGTGGCCGGCCGCGCGCTGCCGGGACGTCCCGCTGGACATCGCGGGTGGCCGGCCGCGCTGCCGGGCGTCAGGCCCGCCGGTCGGCCACCGCCCAGGAGGCCAGGGCCACGGCCCCCGCCACCCCGAACACCGCCGGCCAGGCGCCGACCTTCTTGGCCAGCGGGTGCGATCCGGCGAAGGCCGCGACGTACGCCGCGGTCAGCGCCCCCGCGGCCGGTCCGCCGGCCCGCTGCCGCCACTGCCGCGCGGCGGCGGTCCCGGCGACCGCCAGCACCGCCCCGCCGAGCTGCCGCTTCTTCGTCCAGCGGGCGACGCCGTACCCGCCGACCAGTCCGCTCGCGGCCACGACCGCGCTGGGGACCCTCACCATGCCGACCGACCTCCCTCTCCGTGCTCGTTTCCGGCTCCACCCGGCTTCGCTTCCGGCACCGAGGCTAATCCCGGAACCGCGCTCCGATCCGGACCTGAGTCGGGGGTTGTCAACTTTCCTCCCCCGAGTTATATAAGAAGAAGCAGTAGGGCATCGCACATGGAGCGCCTTAAGGAAGGAGTGACCTGTGATGCTCATGCGTACGGACCCGTTCCGCGAGTTCGACCGGCTCACGCAGCAGGTCTTCGGGTCCACCCGTCCGGCCGCCATGCCGATGGACGCCTACCGGTCGGGAGACGACTTCCTCGTCCACTTCGACCTGCCCGGCATCGACCCCGAGACCATCGAGCTGGACGTCGAGCGCAACGTCCTGAACGTCCGCGCCGAGCGCCGTTCCCCCGCCCCCGAGGGCGCCGAGGTGCTGGTCGCCGAACGGCCGACGGGCACGTTCACGCGCCAGCTGTTCCTCGGGGAGACCCTCGACACCGACCGGATCGACGCCTCGTACGAGGCCGGGGTCCTGACCCTGCGCATCCCGGTCGCCGAGCAGGCCAAGCCGCGCCGCATCCAGATCAGCGGCGGCGACGGCCGCAAGCAGCTCAACGGCTGACAGCACCCCACAACAAGCGTCCCGCGGGCACCGCACGCCGCCTGCGGGACGCACCCACCTGTCCGCCCACCGCGGCGGAGCGACGGACCGACCGAAGCCGGACGGGACCCGGCCGGACGGGACCCGGCCGACCGGAATTGGCGGGATCGCGCATTCGTGACCAATCCGGAACCTGATCCGAGGCCCGATCCGGCTTCGACCGGGAACCCGACCTGGGACCGACCTGGAGGAGGAGCCCGTAGATGAGCACGACGATGGAGCCGAGCGTGACGGTGTCGCCGGCCATGCCCGTACCCGCGCCGTCCACGGTGTCCGCGCCGACGCTTCCGGCACGGCCCCGCTGGACCGACATGGTCGAGGAGGTCCGGGCAGCCGGGCAGTACGCGACCAGGGCGGAGGCGGAGCAGGTCATCCGCATCGTCCTCTCGGCCCTCGGCGGGCACGTGATCGGCGACGAACGCGTCGACCTGGCCCGGGCCCTGCCCGAGGAGGCGGCCAGGATCGTCGCCTCCCAGATCCCGGCGACCCGCCCGCTGACCGCGTCCGAGTTCGTCGACTCGGTCGCGGTCCGCATCGAGGGCTCCACCCCGGCCACCGCGCGGTGGGACGTCAGCTCGGTCCTCAGCGTGCTGCCGCCCCTGGTTGGCGACGACCTGATCAACCGCGTCCTCGCCCAGCTCCCGCCCGGTTACGCCCTCCTGTTCGGGCGGGCGGAACTGAACCCGGCGCCGTGACACCCCGCCGGCCCGGCCGGCCGTAGAGATCCGGCGGGCGGCCACCTCTTCCCTTGGGGTTCCTTGGGGCGGCGGTGGCCGACCGCCCGCGGCCGTTCCGGGGCCGACGCGCACGGCGACAACACCCGCCGCCCCGGTGGCGTCCCTTGTCCTCGTGGAGGCCGAAGCGGGCCGGGACTCCTGGAACACTCCCCGGTGATCCGGGTCTTGGTCGATCACGGCACCGAACACCGCGTGGAACGTGTGGCGTGGTACGCCGAGCCAATCGGCCCAGGCGCCGTACTCACGCGTCTCGTCCACGAGGCACTCGCCTACGTCGAGGACCACTGCGCGAATCATGGGGGCGGAGTATCGGGGGCAGGTCGATGCCGGTCGGCAGCCGGCCTGAAGGCTGCACCACAGAAGATCAGTTGAGGTGCGGTCCCCTGGTTCAGGTCCCGCTCGCGACGGCGGAGTACGTCCACACATCGGCCGGAAGCTCGTACTCCAAGCGCCACTTGACGGACATCGGCTTGCTGCCGGTGTGGCTCTCGTAGGTCGCCGGACCGAGGAGCATCCACGGCTGGGGCTTTCCTATGTCGGTGTTCTTGTAGCGCCGCATGAACAGCAGTACCTGGCTCCCCTTCTTTTCATGCTGCTGGTACCGCAGGCCGGTGGGTGAATCGGCGGCTGTCGCGTTCTGGGACTCCCAGTGGAAGAGGGTGGGGCTCAGCGCGTAGTCCTTGTAACGGACGGTAGGGGAGAAGTCCTTCTCGTTTTTCTCCAAAGTGATCAGCAGGGCATCCGTCTGAAGCTCTTCGACCCACTGCACGCCTTGCGCGAAGGACCGGGGCATCTGGCCGCCGAAGCGGGCCACGCCGAGGGCGGCCAGGATCTCGGAGCGGTTGTACGAGCTGTGGACCTTCAAGGGAACCTGGCTGAGGCGACCGGACAAGGGGAGGGGGAAGTGATCCGCTTGGTCGATGACGTGGGCGAGCACCTGCCTGAGCTCGTCGCGGAACGCCCGCTGTGGGCGTAGCGACTCAAGACCTTCCCCGTAACTGGTGAAGCCGCCCGCGTTGTCCCAGATGTTGAAGAAGAGCATGCGGGCGTAGGCCTGCTCGGTGGGGTTCAGCTCGTCGTATGGGGGAGTGTCGTCGCTGAGCAGACGCATGTAGGCATGGGCGCGCTCCGGATCGTCTACGTGCAGGAAAGCGTGCACGCGCCTGAGGAGAGGTGCTTCTCCTGACGGAGCGGAGCTCTCGATGAGCCCGGCTCGGCGCAACACGGTTGTCCAGGAGTTGTCGCTCTTGTACAGCTCCTTGATCTCTCGACGGCTCTCCCGGAGGTAGTCGGCGAGCCGCGGCGTGCTGTAGTCCTTCACCTCCTTGACCAGCGTATTCACCGTGGCGTTCAGTTGAGTTCGGATATTTCCGAGTACGAGGTCCTTCGCCTTTCCCTCAAGGATGATTTGGCAGCCGGAGGGCAATTGGGGGAAGTCGTTCTCTATGTGGTTGACGAGCCGGTTGCGCGACAGGTTGGTCAAGGCTCGGAACTGCTCTTCGAAGCGGAACTCCGCACGGTGCTGCCCGATGAAGTCGAGGACGGTGAGCACCGGTTTCGTCTCGGTGCGCCTAAGCCCTCGGCCCAACTGCTGAAGGAAGACGGTGGCACTGCCGGTAGGGCGGAGGAGGAGCAGGGTGTCGACATCGGGGATGTCGAGTCCTTCGTTGAACAGGTCGACGGAGAAGATGACTTGGAGCTTTCCATCACGCAGGTCGCTCAGCGCCTGAGCGCGTACGGCGGCAGGGGAGTCACTGTCCAGCGCCACCGCCTGGAAGTTGGCCCTGCGGAAGAAGTCCGCCATGAAGCGGGCGTGCGCCTTGCTGACGCAGAAGCCCAGCGCGCGCATCGCCCCTGGGTGGGACACCTTGTCGCGGATCTGCTTCACCACGATCCGTGCGCGAGCGTCATTGCCCGTGTAGAGCTTGTCGAGATCCTGGTCGGCATAAGCGCCCCTCTGCCAGGTCACGTTCCTCAGATCTGTGCCGTCCGGGACGCCGAAGTAGTGGAAGGGGCACAGGAGATCGTTTTCCAAGGCTTCCCACAGGCGCATCTCCGCTGCGATGCGCCCATCGAAGAACTCGTCTTGAACATTCAGCCCGTCCATCCGCTCAGGGGTCGCGGTCAGGCCCAGCAATTCCTTCGGTTCGAAATGGTCGATGACCCGCCGATACGTCGCGGCAGTGGCGTGGTGGAACTCGTCGATGACGATGACGTCGAAGTGGTCGCGGCCCAGCTGCTCCAACCTCCGGACGTTCAGGGATTGAACACTGGCGAAGACGTGGTTCCAGTCGTGAGGATCTTCCCCGCCGTACAAGAGCTCCCCGAACGACGCGTCGTCCAACACCTCGCGGTAGGTGCGCAGGGACTGTCTGAGGATTTCCTTGCGGTGCGCCACGAACAGAAGCCGGGGCCGCTCGCTGCCCCACCTCTTGCACAGGCTTCGGTAGTCCAGCGCGGCCATCACCGTCTTGCCCGTGCCGGTGGCAGCGACAAGCAGGTTCCGGTGCCGTCCGCGGACCTCCCGCTCGACGCTGAGCCGCTCCAGCATGTCCCGCTGATGCGGGAAGGGGCGCACCTCAAGACCGGAGAGGTTGATCTTCAGGTCAGTGGTTCGAGTACCGCCACTCGCCCGTGCCAGTGCCTCGTCGAGACGCTCACTGTGCCGATCGGGGTCGTACGTCTCGAAAGCGGTGTTGTTCCAATAAGCGTCAAAGGTGGCCTCGAACTTGTCCAGCACCGCGGGCGTGGCGACGGATGACAGGCGGACGTTCCACTCCAGGCCGTCGAGCAGCGCGGCCCTCGACAGGTTCGAGCTGCCGACGTAGGCGGTGTCGAACCCCGTCTTGCGCCGGAACAGCCATGCCTTGGCGTGCAGGCGAGTGGAGCGGATCTCGTAATTGACCTTGACGGTGGCGCCGAAGTCACGGACCAGGCGGTCGAGCGCGTGGCGGTCGGTGGCGCCCATGTAGGTGGTCGTGATGACCCGGATCGGTACACCTCGCTCCTTGGCGGCGCGGAGGGAGTCCTCCAGGACCCGCAGGCCGTACCACTTCACGAATGCGCAGAGCAGATCGATGCGGTCCGCGGTCGCGAGTTCGGCACGCAGTTCTGCGCCCAGGTTGAGGTCCTCGGACGAATTGGTCAGCAGCGACGTTTCGGAGAGCGGGGTGAGCGGGCGGATGGCGTAAACCCCGGCCGCTTCCTGCTCGGCGAGCGCCAGCAACTGTCGGGGGCCTTCGATGACCTTACTTATCGGGTCGGCATTGCCGTGGTCGAATGTCCCGGCGGTCAGGGATTCCAGAACCTGGTTGGCGAACGGAACTTGCTGGTCGGGCGGGAGCTGCTGGAGCCTGCGAGCGACCACCTCGCCGACGTGGCGGGCCAGGACATGGGGCGAGGACTCGGCGCTGACCTCCGCGTCGACGGCCTTCCAGCCCGCGGCCTCCAACTGCTCCAGTTCGGCACGCACGTTCTGGGTGATCAGCTTTTCGTACACCCCGGCCACCGGCTGAGCCGGATTCCCCGCCTCCGTCACCACAACCCCCTCATCACATGTCAACGTGGGTCTGTTCTAACAGGGACCGCTGACAAGCGATGGGGGCGTAGACCTGTGCCCCGACCGACCGGGGTCCGTCGGACCCAAGGACCCGGTCAGGCCGCGCCATCGGTGGGGGTGTCAGGAGAGCATGGCGCCGTGACACTCCCCGTACCCCCGCCCCGACCCGCACCAGCACCCCGCCCCCCGCTCCGGCGGCCAGGCCGCGGCCCTGCCCCGGGCCGCCAGGACCGTCGCGTACTGCGGCAGCAGCGTCGCGTCGGCCGGGGAGGCGCCCTCCGAGGCGGCGAACGCCTCGTAGGAGGGCACCGTTCCCGTGACGGTGCCCAGGTTCGCGGTGCCGGAGGCGGCCAGTTCGCGCAGGGCCGCCTCCAGCGTGGCCAGGTGCTCCTCGTGGGAGGGGTACTCCGCGGCCAGCTCCGGGTAGGCGGCGACCAGCTCGGCCAGTTCGTCGGCCGGCCAGTGGAGCATCGCGACCGGGAAGGGGCGGGAGAGGGCCTCGCGGTAGGCGCCGAGTTCCGCGCGCAGGCGGGAGATCTCCGCCTCCAGCTCCGCCGGGTTGTCCGAGCCGAGGGACCAGACCCGCTTGGGGTCGTGGAGCTCGTCCAGGGAGACCGGCATCGAGTGGAGGGTGTCCGCCAGGGCGTCCCACTGGTCGTGGGGCACGCCCAGCATGCGGCGGACGCGGTGGCGGCCGACGAGGAGGGGGCGGGTGGCGTACGGGGGTTCCGGTACGTCGGTGAGGAGGAGGCGGGCGCCCTCCGTGAACGTCTCGTGGGCCGCCTCCAGCTCGTCGTGGGCCTCCAGGGCCTCCGCGGCGATCACCCAGGGGGCCGGGTCGCGGGGGGCCGCCGTGCGGATGCCCTCGATGATGGCCCGGGCCTCCGCCTCGTGGCCGTACTCCCAGAGGTTCGACGCCTTCAGGGCGCGCACCAGGGCGGGGTTCTCCAGGGCGGCGGGCGTGGACAGCAGGCGGTCGTAGAGCTTGGTCGCGGCGGGGCGGTCGCCGGCCAGTTCCAGGTGGGCGGCGGCCCGCAGGAGCAGGGCCTCGGAGTCCTCCGGGTAGAGGCCGGCGGTCCGCTCCAGGCGTGCCGCCTCGGCGGTGTGGTCGACGTTCTCGGCAGGCGTGTCGGGGCGCATGGGGGACACCGTACTGCCGAGCGGTGACAAAGGTGAGGTACCGGCGGGGGCGGGACCGTACCCCCGGAGGATGGCGGGTACCTGCCTGTCTCCGTGGGTTTCCGGCCGCGTCCCCGCACGTCCGTGGGCTCCGTCCTCGCAGGTACCCGGCCCGTCCTCACGGACCCGCGGCGCCCTCGCTCACCTCCGTTCCCGCAGTCCCAGCACCGTCGCCGCCCCCGCCGCCCCCAGGGCCGCAGACACCCACAGGGCGAGGTCCGCGCCCGGGCCCGGGCCGTCCGCCGAGGTCGCCACGGCGATCGTCAGGGCGACCCCGGCACAGGAACCGACATACCGGAAGGTCTGCTGGGCGCCCGAGCCCATCGCGGCCCGCGCCGCCGGGACCGACTCCACCGCGAGCAGGGGCAGGGTGGCGTTGAGCAGGCCGCTGCCGGTCCCGGCGACGACCAGGCCGGGCAGGAGGCGCGGCCAGGAGCCGGCGCCGACCGCGCCCAGCATGGCCAGGACGCCGGCGGTGTGCAGGGCGAAGCCGAGGGCGAGCTGGTGGCGGGGCGGGACGCGGCCGGCGAGGCGGCGGGCCTGGAGGGCGACGGCGAAGGACAGGCCGGACCAGATGAGGAACAGCCACGCCGTGTCCATGGGGGACAGCCCCAGGGCCTGCTGGAGCAGCGCCGGCAGGTAGCTGAACAGGCCGATCACGCCCAGGCCCGTGAACAGGCCGCCGGCGGACGAGGCCAGGAAGCGGGGGCGGCGCAGCAGGGCGAGGTCGATCATCGGTGCGTCCGCGCGGCGTTCCAGCAGGGCGAACGCGGCCAGCAGCAGGACGGCCGCCGCCAGCAGTGCGCCCACGGGGGCGCGCAGCCAGCCGTCCCGGCCCAGGGTCAGTGCCGCCACCAGCGAGAGCAGCGCCGCTCCGAAGGCCAGCGCCCCGGCGAGGTCCGGCCGGCCGCCGCGCGGGGAGCGGGATTCCGCCAGTCCCCGCGCCCCGAGCCCGGCCAGGAGCAGGGCGGCGGCGCCCAGGACGGCGTACGCCGCCCGCCAGCTCGGGAACGCCCCGGTGAACAGCGGGCCCACCGCGATGCCGCCGCTGACGCACGCGCCCCACACGCCGGTCGCCCGCAGACGTCCGCCCGGCGTCGGGAAGGCGTGCGCCAGCAGGCCGAGGCTGCCGGCCAGGAGGGCCGCGCTCGCCGCGCCCTGTGCGACGCGGGCCGCCGTGAACAGCCACGTCGTCGTCGCGAAGGCGCTCAGGAGGGAGGTGGCGCCGAGGGCCAGCGTGCCCGCCGTGAAGATCCGGCGGCGGCCGTGGTCGTCGGCGAGGCTGCCCGCCACCAGCAGGGCGGCGGCCAGGCCGAGCGGGGTGCCGTTCAGCAGCCAGGCCTGGGCGGACGGCGGGGTGCGCAGGGCGGCGGCGGTGGCGGGGAGCGTGACCATGGGCGCCGTGTAGATCATCAGGGCCGTGGCGGTGGCGGCGCAGGTCAGGGCGAGGGTGCGGCCGGGGTGCGGGGGCCGTTCGGCGGACCCGCCCGGTCCGGTCGGCCCGTCCTGCCTGCCTGGTCCACCGGTTTCGCAGGTTCCCTCCCGTGCGGCGGGGGCGGGGGGCGGGGCGGCTGCTGCGGTGGGGTCGGTTCCGGTGTCGGGCATCGCCTGTGCGTCCTTTCGGAGGCCGCGGCACGGGGCCGGCCGCTTGTCGATTCAATGAATGAACTGGCGTGCGGGCGTCACCTTAGCAGCGATGGTTCGTTGACTGAACCGATATGCCGGTGAGTGGTTACAGTGGTCCGCATGGCACTGGGCAAGGACTACGCGACACAGGAGTGCTCGATCGCCCGCGCGTTGGAGGTCGTCGGCGAGCGGTGGACGCTGCTGGTGATCCGCGACGCGCTCTACGGAGTCCGGCGCTACAACGACTTCCTGGTGCACCTGGGCATCCCGCGCGCCGTCCTGGCCAACCGCCTCCAGGCGCTCACCGCCGAGGGCATCCTGGAACGGCGCCGGTACCAGGAGTCGCCGCCCCGGGACGAGTACGTCGTCACGGACCGGGGAGTCGCGCTGTGGCCGACCCTGTGGGCACTCGGACTGTGGGGTCGCGAGCACTACGGCACCGCCCCCCTGCGGATCTTCCGGCACGCGTACTGCGGTACCGAGCTCGGCCCGTACGGCGCGTGCCCCGCGTGCGGAACCTCCGTGCCCGTCGCGGACGTCGAGATGGCGCCGGGGCCGGGACTCGATCCGGACCCGGCGGATCCGGTCAGCCGTGCGCTGCTCAGGCCGAAGCGGCTGCTGCAGCCGCTGGCCGTCGATCCGGACTGACGGACTACTGACGGGCTGGCGGACGACTGGCGGGTTGGCGGACGACTGACGGGCTGGCGGGTTGACGGACTGTGAGATCGACGGACGGGCGGACCGGCGCTTCGGCGGTCCGCCCGCCCGGTGTCCCGGCGGTCCGGCGGTCGTACCGGTCGGCGGCCTGAGGGGTTGACGGCCTGCGGACCGACGGGGAGTTGCTGTACAACTGACGTACGCACGACTGTGCGGGCGACTGATCGAGGGGAGGGGGCCGCCGATGTTCCGCGACTGGGCCGATCCGCGTCCCGTCCTGGTGCCGGTGCTCCTGTTCCTCCAGGCCGCCCTGCTCGACGCCGGTCCGCTCCCCGCCGCCGTCGCCCTCGCCGCGACCGCCGCGGCCGGGGCCGCGCTCGTCGCCTGCGCGGTGATCGCCGCCCGCTGCGTCCCCGCCGTGCCGCCGACGCGCGTACGCACCGCGATCCGGGACCGCGCCCGCCGTACGGCCTTCCTGCCGCAACGCGACCCCGACGCCCCCGGCCGCCGGCGGCCCCGGGCACCCGGACGCGCCCTCCCGGCGACCACCGCGTAGGGCGCGGCTGCACCACACCTCTTCGGCGGGTCCCACCGCCCGGCCGTGCCCCGCGCGGGTCGTCATGCCGCACACCCACCCGTCACCGGCACGACGAGACCCCCGGAGGGCTCACCCACCCATGTCCGTGTTCGCCAGCCTGGTCGAGCGCCTCGCCGACCTGCTCCAGCCGCTGTTCGGCACCACTGCCGCCGCCGCCGCGATCGTCCTGTTCACCGCCCTCGTACGCCTCCTCGTCCTGCCCCTGTCCCGGGCCGCCGCGCGCGGGCAGAAGGCGCAGGCCGCGCTCCAGCCGAAGATCGCCGAGCTGCGCCGCAAGCACGCGAGGAACCCCGAGAAGCTCCAGCGGGCCGTGCTGCAACTGCACCGGGAGGAGAAGGTGTCGCCGCTGTCGGGCTGCCTGCCCACCCTGCTCCAGCTGCCCGCCTTCTTCCTCCTCTACCACCTCTTCTCCAGCACCACGATCGGCGGTCGGGCGAACGAACTGCTCACGCACCGGCTGTTCGCCGCCCCGCTCGGCGGCCGGTGGGCCGACGCCCTGGGCGAGGGCGGGGTGTTCGGCGGCGCGGGGCTCGTCTACGCCGGGCTGTTCGCGGTCGTCGCCGCCGTCGCCACCTTCAGCTACCGGCTGACCAGGCGGATGACGGCCGCCCGGCCCGCGGTGCCGGCCGGGGACGGGGAGCGGGTGCCGGGGCTGGCCGCGGTCGGCCGGGTCATGCCGTTCCTGTCCTTCTTCACGCTCGTCACCGTCGCCGTGGTACCGCTGGCCGCCGCGCTGTACGTGGTGACCAGCACGGCGTGGGCCGCCGCCGAGCGGGCGGTGCTGTACCGCTGAGCAGCGGTTTCGGCCCGCCGGTTACGGTCCAGTACGTGAACGGGGTATTGCGGAGCGCACCCGTACCTTGGAGGATCGGCCGGGTCCTCCGACGGCTGCGCCGGCCGCACCCCGCCGCTCCTCGCCGGTGGGACCGCCCGCGATCGAGGGAGTTGGACCATGAAGCTGCTGCGAGTCGGTACGGCGGGTGCGGAGCGCCCCGCGCTGCTCGACGCCGAGGGAACGCTGCGGGACCTGTCGGACCTCGTGCCGGACGTCGACGGCGCGCTCCTCGCCGACGACGTGGCGCTCGGCCGGATCCGCGCCGCCGCCGACGCCGGTGACCTGCCCGTGCTGGACGCGGCGGGGCTGCGGATCGGGCCGCCGCTCGCACGCGTCGGCAAGATCGTGTGCATCGGGCTGAACTACCACGACCACGCCCGCGAGGTCGGCGCCGAACCGCCCGCCGAGCCCGTCGTCTTCCTCAAGGCGCCGGACACGGTGGTCGGGCCGAACGACACCGTGCTCGTGCCGCGCGGGTCCGCCAAGACCGACTGGGAGGTGGAGCTGGCGGTCGTGATCGGGCGTACGGCCCGCTACCTGGAGTCGGCCGGGGAGGGGCTCGCGTGCGTGGCCGGGTACGCGGTCGCCCACGACGTGTCCGAGCGCGAGTTCCAGATCGAGCGCGGCGGGACCTGGGACAAGGGCAAGAACTGCGAGACGTTCAATCCGCTCGGGCCGTGGCTGGTGACCGCCGACGAGGTGCCCGACCCGCAGGACCTCGCGCTCAGGCTGTGGGTCAACGGCGAGCTGAAGCAGGACGGGACGACCGCCGACCAGATCTTCCCGGTGGGGGAGGTCGTGCGGTACGTCAGCCGGTTCATGACCCTGTACCCCGGTGACGTCATCAACACCGGGACACCGGCGGGGGTGGCGATGGGGCGGCCCGAGCCGAAGCCGTACCTGCGCGCGGGGGACGTCGTCGAGCTGGAGATCGAGGGGCTGGGGCGGCAGCGGCAGGAACTGAAGGACGCGTAGGCGCTCCGCGGGAGGGGGCGGGGAACCGCGGTGGGTCTCCGGCCGCGGACCGCGTGGAGCCGGTCGCGCGGTTCCCCGCGCCCTCTGAAGCGCCGGGCGGTCCACCTCCCGGGGGCCTGAAGCGCCGGCCGGCTCGCCCCGGTGGGGAACCCGAAAGCCGGCCGGCTCGCCCCGGCCGGGAAGCCGAGGGGGTCGCTCACCCCAGCAGGGCGGCCAGCCTGCGCCAGCCCTCGCGGGGCAGGGCGTCCTGCGGGTCCTGTTCCACCACCTGGAGGGCGACGTGGTCGGCGCCCGCCTCGTGGAAGGCGCCGATGCGGCGGCGGATGGCGTCCTCGTCGCCCCAGGCGAACACCGCGTCGACCAGGTGGTCGCTGCCGCCGCCCGTCACGTCCGCCTCGGTGAACCCGAGGCGGAGGAAGTTTTGGACGTAGTTCGGGAGCTTGAGGTAAGGGGCGAGGTAGGCGCGGGCGGTCGCGCGGGCGCGGACCGGGTCGGAGTCGAGGACGACCTTGAACTCCGGGGCCAGCAGGGCGTTCTCGCCCAGGATCTCCCGGGCCTGCGCGGTGTGCTCGGGCGTGACCAGGTACGGGATCGCGCCCGCCGCCCGGTCCCGGGACAGCCGGAGCATCTTGGCGCCGAGCGCGGCCAGCACCAGGCGGCCGGCGGGCACGCCCGCCTCGGCCAGGGCGTCGACGTACTCGACCATCGTCGAGTACGGGCGCCGGTAGTCCGTCACCAGCGGGCCGTGGCTCACCCCGAGACCGAGGACGAAGCGGCCCGGGTGGGCCGCCTCCACCTCGGCGAAGTCCGCCGCGGCGGCGTCCGCGCCGTGCTCCCAGATGCTCTGGATGCTGGTGCCCACGACGATCCGCTCGCTCGCCCGGAGCAGCGGGACGGCGTTGCGGGCGGAGCTGTTGCCGCCCAGCCACACGGCGCCGAAACCGAGCCGCTCCAGCTCCGCGACCGCCTCGGCGCGTTCGTCCCGCCGCTCGGGGTCCTCCGCGCGCAGTCCGACGCTCCAGATGCCGTACCGGCCGACCTGCTGCTTGAGGTTTCCTGCGTGCTCGCTCATCGGTTTCTCGTTCCCTCCGGCCGGGCGCGTGTGCCGTGACGATCGTGGTCGTTGCTCGTACACCGCGTGCCAACCGGAGGGGCGCGGCGATGATTCCCGCCGCAGCGGACCGGTGCGCCGATCGCCCTGGGGTCTTTCGTTTGGATCAGGTCGGATCAGGGAGCGGGACCCGGTGCCGTGCATCGCAAGGCGGAGGAGGGCGCCATGGCGGAGCCATGGCAACCGACGACAACGCGGCGGGTCACGGCACCAGGCCCCGCGAGCCCGGCACGGTCCGAACGAGAGGCCCTAGCGGTCCGGGGACCGCTCCAGGAAGCGCTCCAGCGCCTCCACCACCAGCCGGTGGTCCTGCACCTGCGGCAGCCCGGACACCGTGACCGCGCCGACCACGCCCACGCCCTCCACGGTGATCGGGAAGGACCCGCCGTGCGCGGCGTAGGTGTCGGGGTCCAGGCGCGAGGACTCCTCGAACGTGGTGCCCTTGGCGCGGAAGCGGGCGCCGACCAGGTAGGACGGGCAGCCGTAGCGTTCCACCACCCGGCGCTTGCGGGCGATCCAGGCGTCGTTGTCGGGGGTGGAGCCGGGCAGCGCCGCGTGGAAGAGCTGCTGGCCGGCGCGGTGGATGTCGATGGCGACCGGGGCCTGCCGCTCCCGGGCCAGTTCGACCAGGAGCGAGCCCAGCGCCCAGGCGTCGTCGTGGGTGAACCGGCGGAAGACCAGGCGGCGTTGCTGCGCCTCCAGTTCCTCCACGCTCGGGGCCGGGTCGGAAGTCGGGTGGGGGGTGGTCATCGTGGGGGCCGCCTTCGGGTCGGGGACTGGTCGGGGAGAGGTCACAGGGCCACCGTCACCCCGTCCCGGGCCGACCGGCGGGCCGCCTCCAGGACGTCCAGCGCGGCGGCGGCCTCGTGGGCGCTCACCGGGTTGGGTCCGCCTTCCAGCAGGGCCTTCACCACCGCCGCGTAGTAGGCGGGGTAGTCGCCCGGCAGCGACGGCTCCACCCGGCCGCCGCCGGTCAGCGGCGACTCGCCGGAACCGACCCGGCCCCACAGCGGCTCGGCCTCCTCGCCCCAGCCGGGGCCGGGCCGCTCGCCCTCGCGCAGCGCCGCCTCCTGCGGGTCCAGGCCGTACTTGACGTAGCCGGCCTGCGAGCCCAGTACCCGGAAGCGGGGGCCGAGCTGGGCGGTGGTCGACGAGACGTACAGGTGCGAGCGCACCCCGTTCGCGTGGGTGAGGGCGATGAACGTGTCGTCGTCGGCCTCCGCGCCCTCGCGGCGCACCACCGACTCGGCGTACACCTGCGTGGCCGGGCCGAACAGCACCAGCGCCTGGTCGACGACGTGGCTGCCGAGGTCGTACAGCAGCCCCCCGATCTCCACCGGATCGCCCGACTCCCGCCAGCCGCCCTTGGGCTTGGGCCGCCACCGCTCGAAGCGCGACTCGAACCGCCACACCTCGCCCAGGGCGCCCTCGGCCAGCAGCTTGCGCAGGGTCAGGAAGTCGTTGTCCCAGCGGCGGTTCTGGAAGACCGACAGCAGGACGCCGCGCTCGTCGGCGAGCGCCGCCAGTTCGCGCGCCTCGGCCGCCGTGCCCGCGATCGGCTTGTCCACCACGACCGGCAGGCCGGCCTTGAGCGCGGTGGCCGCGAGCGGGACGTGCGTCTTGTTCGGCGAGGCGATGACGACCAGGTCCAGTTCGGCGGCCCGGTCGAACAGCTCGTCGGAGGCGGCGGCGATCCGTACGTCCGGGAACTCGGCGCGTGCCTGCCGCTGCCGCTCGGGGTTCGAGGTGACGACCGTGTCCAGGGTCAGGCCCTCGGTGGCGGCGATCAGCGGGGCGTGGAAGACGGAGCCCGCCAGGCCGTAGCCGACGAGGCCGACGCGGAGCGGGCCGCGCGCGGGGGTGCCGGGGGAAGTACCAGTCATGCCCCCCACTTTCGCAACGCTGTTGCCAAAGTGCAAGCGGAAGCGACAATGGGGAGGTGAACGGTACGAACGGTGGCGCGGGCGGTACGGGCGGTACGCGTGATGCGGGCGGAGCGGCGGGCGCGGCGCCCGGCGTGCGGCGCGGGGCGGCCGGCGCCAACCTGCTCGCGCTGCGCAGCCACAACACCGCCCTCGTGCTCGACCTGCTGCGCACCGCCGGCCCGCGGGGCATCAGCCGCCTGGAACTCGCCGAGCGGACCGGGCTCACCCCCCAGGCGGTCAGCAAGATCACCGCACGGCTGCGGCAGGACGGCCTCGCCACCGAGGCCGGGCGCCGCGCGTCCACGGGCGGCAAGCCGCGCACCGTGCTGCGGCTGGTCCCGGAGGCGGGGCACGCCCTCGGCGTCCACCTGGACCGGGACGAGCTGCGCGCGGTCCTGGTCGACCTCGACGGCGCCGTGGTGGGGGAGCGGCGGGCGCCGCTGGACCTCGGGGCCGGCGCGGAGGCCGTGGTCTCGGCGGTGGCCCGGGTGGCGGAAGGGCTGGCGGCGGAGGTGCTGCGGCCGGGCGCCTGTGGCTCCCCCTCCCTCCCCGGCTCCCCTTCCCTCCCCCGGGCCGCCTCCCCTTCCGGAGGCATCCCCCTTCCCGCGCCCCCTTCCCTCCTCGGGCTCGGCATCGCGCTCCCCGGCCCGCTCGACCACGCGCGCGGGGTGCTGCACCGGGTCACCGGATTCCCCGAGTGGGACGGCTTCCCGCTGCGGGACGCGCTGGCGCGGCGGCTCGGGATGCCGGTCGTCGTCGACAAGGACACCAACGCCGCCGCGCTCGGCCTCGCGGTCGGCGGCGAGGGCGGTTCGGGCGGTTCCTTCGCCTACCTGCACCTCGGTACGGGGCTGGGGGCCGGGCTCGTGATCGGCGGGAGCGTGCACCGGGGGGCCCGGACGGGGGCCGGCGAGTTCGGGCACCAGGTCGTGCAGTTGGACGGACCGCCCTGCACGTGCGGTGGCCGGGGCTGCGTCGAGGCCCTGTGCCTGGACGCCGTCGCCCGCGGTGACCTCGACGAGGCGGCCCGGGTGCTCGGCGCGGGCGCCGCCAACCTCGCCGGGCTGCTCGACATCGACCTGGTCCTGCTCGGCGGCCGGACCGTGGCCGCCGCGCCCGAGGTGTTCGTCCGCGGGGTCGGCGCCGTCCTCGACGCGCGCGCCCGGCGCGAGGGCGGGCGCGCGGGTGCCGTACCGGTGCGGACCGCGCCCGGCGGGGCGCGCGGGGTCGCGGAGGGCGCGGCCCAGCTGCTGCTCGCGCCGTTGTTCGGGCGGGGGGACGCCTGACGGCTCCGCCGACCGGGTGGAGGCGCGGGGCCGTCGGGGGCCATCACCCCGAATGGCGGTTCCCGCCGCCCGGAACCTCCGGGACGCTCATGTGCTCATGCGACTGCGTACGCCCGTGTCCCCCCGCCCGGTGGCGGCAGCCGCCCTCCTCGCCACGGTCACGATCACGACCGCGGCGGCTCCCGCCCCGGCGCACACCCCGGCCCCCGCCTCCGTACCCACCGGCACCCGCACCGACTCCCCGGCCCCCGCCCCGGCCCCCGCCTGCGCCGCCCCCGACGACCGCGCCTTCCCCCTCACCTCCCGCATCCACGGCGGTCCCGCCGTCTACGCGGCCGGCGGCGGCCACGGCACCTGGTACCTGGACCTCACCAACACCACCACCCGCACCTGCTCCGGCATCCACCCCGTCGTCGTCCTCGTCGACGGACGGCGGTCCCCGGACCCGGCGCGGATCCGTCTGGAGTTCCACGACGGCACCCGCTTCCACCCCGTCCGCCTCACGGCGACCGACGCGGACGAGCTGGTCGGCGCGTTCGCCGGCGACGGCTTCCCCGGCTTCACCGTCGGGCCCGGCCGCACCCTCACGGTGACGGTGCGCCTGAGGATCGCCCCGGGCGCCGCCCCCGACGAGGTCACCGCCAACGCCGCGATCGTGCAGCGCCGGAAGGAGGACGGCGACTGGGTCGGCCAGTCGAACGACTACCGCTTCCGCGTCGAGTCCGCCGGACGATCCGGCGAACCGTCCGCCGCGCCGTCGACCGGATCGCCCGCCGAACCGTCCGCGCCCGCCCTCCTCCCCAGCCTCACCCCCACCGTCCCCGACGGCCGGTTCCCCTTCGCCGACCAGCTCGCCGGCACCGGGCTCGGCCGCGCCCTCCCGGCGCTGACGACCGCCGCCCTGCTCGTCGCCGCGGGCGCCACGGCCGTCCTGCTGGCCCGCAGGCGCCGCTGACGGGCCCCCGCGGGCGCCGCGGAGCGAGGGGCGGCCCGGCGCGCCGCCAGGGCCCACTCCCCGGTGCGGGGTCCGGGTGCTCCGCCACCGCCACCGTCCTCGGCCCCGCTTCGAACGCGAGCTCCCGTTTTCGGTGCGCCGGGGCGGACAACCGGTGACGGGTGATCGACGGGATCAGGGCCGCCGCGCTCCCCTGGCTAGGCTGGGGCGTCGGTACGCCGTGGTTCCGGCGCCCCCGTCCCTCGTCCGTACGCACGCCAGGAGTTCGCAGCACATGGCAGACCGCAAGCCCATCGAATCGTGGCTCACCGACATGGACGGCGTCCTCATCCACGAGGGAGTGCCGATCCCCGGGGCCGACGCCTTCCTCAAGAAGCTGCGGGAGTCCGGCAAGCCCTTCCTGGTCCTGACCAACAACTCCATGTACACCCCGCGCGACCTGCACGCCCGGCTGCGCCGCATGGGCCTGGACGTGCCGATCGAGTCGATCTGGACCTCGGCGCTGGCCACCGCCAAGTTCCTCGACGACCAGCGGCCCGGCGGCTCGGCGTACGTCATCGGCGAGGCCGGCCTGACCACCGCCCTGCACGACATCGGATACGTCCTCACCGACCACGACCCCGACTACGTCGTCCTCGGCGAGACCCGCACCTACTCCTTCGAGGCCATGACCAAGGCGGTCCGGCTCATCAACGGCGGCGCCCGCTTCATCTGCACCAACCCCGACGAGACCGGCCCCTCCACCGAGGGCCCGCTCCCCGCGACCGGTGCGGTGGCCGCCCTCATCACCAAGGCGACCGGCAAGAAGCCGTACTTCGCGGGCAAGCCCAACCCGCTGATGATGCGCACCGGCCTCAACGCCATCGGCGCCCACTCCGAGACCAGCGCGATGATCGGCGACCGCATGGACACCGACGTCCTGGCGGGCATCGAGGCCGGGATGCAGACGTTCCTGGTGCTCACCGGCCTGACCGGTCCCGCGCAGATCGAGGAGTTCCCCTACCGGCCGTCCCAGGTCGTGGACTCCATCGCGGACCTCGTCGAACGGATTTGACTCCGGCTGTCCGAACCTGACCGGTTCTGAGTGGTCCTGATGAGTTCTGGCCGGATCTGAAACCTGCCATCCCCCATCGCCACCTGTTCGGAGCAACCCCGCCCCGCACCGGATGCGGGAGCGGGGCCCGCGAGGGAGTCTCCGGTCAACGGGAGGTACACGATGGGCTCACTCAGCGCCACCCTCTGCGCCGGAGCCGCGCTCGCCGCGCTGCTCGCCCCGGCGTCGTACGCGGCGGACGGAGGCCGGGTCTCGGTCTCCCCGGCCACCCCCGCCCCCGGCACCGACGTCACGCTCCGCGTCGCCGGCTGCACCGGCGGGACGGCCGTCGCCGTCTCCACGGCCTTCGTCTCGGACGTACGGCTCGCCCTGGTGGGCACGGACGGCATCCTCGTCGGCGCCGGCCGCGTCCGCTCCACGGCCACGGCCGGCGTGCACGAGGTGAAGGTCGGCTGCGGCGCCGCCCGGCGGACCGACACCCTGACGGTGGCCGGGAGGACACCCCCGTCCGCCGTCCCCGCCTCACCCGTCGCCCCCGTCGCCGCGGGCGGCGGCGGCAGCGCCCGCCTCACCACCGCCGCCGACGACGACGGCCGCACGGCCGGCCCCGGCGCGGCGCACACCGTGACCGGCCTGCTCCTCACGGGGGCCGCCGCGGTGGCCGTCGCGCTGCGCGGCGCCCGCCGGCGCCCCGGAACGGAGTGACCATGTCCGGCCAGGAACCCTCCCGCGGCACCGGCCGGCTGGTGACCGGCGTCGCCTGGGCGGTGCTGCTGCTCGGGCTGTGGCTGTGGGGCCGGGCCACCACCGGGGGACCGGGGGGCGGCGTCCTCGGACCGGCCACCGGCGACATGGCGGCGGCCGGCCGGCCACCCGACGCGACCCTGCCGCCGCCGCACCGGCCGCTCGGCGCGGCGCTCCCGCAACGCCTGGACATCCCCGGCCTCGGCGTCCGGGCGCCGGTGGTGGCCCGCGGCCTCGACGCCCGGGGCGCCCTCGACCCGCCGCCCTTCGGCCGGGCGGACTCCGTCGGCTGGTACGCCGCCGGCGCGACGCCCGGCGCGGCCGGCACCGCGCTGATGGTGGGTCACGTCGACACCGACACCCGGCCCGCCGTCTTCCACAAGGTGAGCACGCTCAAGCCCGGCGACACCGTCCGGGTGCTCCGGGCCGACGACGAGGTCGCCGAGTTCACCGTCGACGACGTCCGGGTCCTCTCCCGCGACCGCTTCGACGCCCACCAGGCCTACGGGCCGCGCGCCCCGGGACGGGCCGAACTGCGGCTGATCACCTGCGGCGGCGCCTTCGACCGGGCGGCCGGCGGCTACACGGCGAACGTGGTCGTCTCCGCGTACCTGACCGGGACCGGCCCGTGAACCGCGGGAACCGTCCGCTCGCCGTGCGCACCGGAGACCTGGAGGCACGCGGGTGCCCACGGCGTATGTCAGGATTGAGACTCGGAACGGTACACCCAAGGGGGGTTGGATGTACGGCAGCAGGGGGGCCGGACCGTCGGCCGCGACGCGGCTGTCCGCGATGGTGCTGGGGGCGGCACTGCTGATCGCGGGCTGTTCCTCCTCCGGGGGAGGGGAGGACGGTGAGGACCGGGGAGCCCGGATCACCCAGCAGCCCAAGGGGGACGACCCGTTCTGGGTCAACCCCGACGGCACCGCGGCCCGGCAGGTCGCGGCCCTGGAGGAGGCCGGCAAGAAGGAGGAGGCCCGGCTGATCCGCCGGATCGCCGAGCACCCGGTCGCCGAGTGGGTCACCCCGGACGACCCGGAGCGGCAGGTGCGCGGCCTGACCGAGGCCGCCGCGAAGGCGGGCCGCACCGCGCTGCTCGTCCTCTACAACATCCCGCACCGCGACTGCGGCCAGTACTCGCAGGGCGGCGCCGCCGACGGCGACACCTACCGCTCCTGGATCGAGGGGGTGGCCCGGGGCATCGGCGACCGCTCCGCCACGGTGATCCTGGAGCCGGACGCCGTGCTGCACCTGGTGGACGGCTGCACGCCCCAGGAGTTCCACGAGGAGCGCTACGACCTCCTCAAGGGCGCCGTCGCCAAGCTGACGGCGCTGAGGAACACGAAGGTCTACCTCGACGCCGGCAACGCCGGCTGGGGCGAGCCCGGCCAGATCTTCGAGCCGCTGAAGCGGGCGGGCATCGAGCAGGCCGACGGCTTCTCGGTCAACGTCTCGAACTTCTACACCACCGAGGACTCCATCGCCTACGGCAAGGAGCTCTCCGCCAAGGTGGGCGGCAAGCACTTCGTCGTCGACACCAGCCGCAACGGCAACGGCCCCTACACCGGAGGGGATCCGGGCGAGCGCTGGTGCAACCCGCCGGGCCGCGCGCTGGGCGAGACACCGACGACGAGGACGGCGGACCCGCTGGTCGACGCCTACCTGTGGATCAAGCGGCCGGGCGAGTCGGACGGCGAGTGCAAGGGCGGCCCCAAGGCCGGGCAGTGGTGGGAGGAGTACGCGCTGAAGCTGGCCCGGGCCGGCCGCTAGGGGCATCGCACGCGAGCGGGGGCGCCCCCTCCACAGGGGCGCCCCCGCTTGCGTGCGACGGCGACGGGCCTTACGGCACCCGGACCCACTGCGCCTTGCTCGGCGTGCCCTCGGCGTCCGTCACGAACAGCATGTACCAGCCCGACTGGACCAGGTTCCGGTTCTCGGGCACGGTCACCGTGAGCTTGTCACCGGACACCTCGAAGTCCAGCGCGATGGACCGCTGGTCGACGTCCGTGACGTGCGTGGAGGCGCTCGGGCGGATCAGCCGGACCTTCTTGACGGACGAGGCCGCCGTGGAGGTGAAGGTCCCCGACCCGCCGCGCTCGATGGTCTGCGGCCCGCCGCCCAGGTCCGGCCGCGCGCCGTCGCGGTACAGGTACGGCGGGGTGTAGATCTCGATGCGCTGCTCGAACTTGCCCGGCTTGGTGTTGGCCTTGTCGGCGAAGAGCGAGTCGGAGCCGAAGAACATCACCCGGCCGTCGGGCAGCAGGATCGACCCGGAGTGGTAGTTGCGGCCCACCAGCGGGTCGGCGACCCGCTCGAACGTGTTCGTCTCCGGGTGGTACAGCCGCGCCTGGAGGATGTTGGAGGCGCTGCGGCCCCGGTAGTCCTCCGAGCCGCCGGAGACCAGCACGCTGTCGTCGGGCAGGACGGAGGCCTGCGGGTAGCGGGTGCCCTTCTCCAGCGTGGGACCGTCGACGAAGCGCGGGTCGGCGTCCTTCAGGTCGACGATCCGGGTCCGGTTGCTGGACTCCTTGGACTCGCCGACCCCGCCGCCGCCGATCACCATGTACTTCTCGTCCTGCGCGGGCGGCAGCAGCACCGTGCCGGACGTCTCCAGCAGCTTCGGGTCGCTCATGCCGGGGATCTTGGTGAACTTGTTCGTCTCCACGTCCCAGACGCCCGGGTCGCGGCCCACGTCGGCGGGCCCGTAGCCCGCGTTCGACCCCGAGTAGAAGACCTTGCCGTTCTGCATCAGGAACAGCGCCGGGTAGGTCGGGAACTGGCGGACCTTCTCCGTGTACGTCCACTTCTTGGTCTTCGGGTCGTAGACCTCGTTCTTGCCCGGCACCAGCTGCCCGATGTCGTCCAGGCCGGAGACGCTGAGGATCCTGCCGTCGCTCAGGGTGGTGAGCGTCGGGTACCAGCGGGCCTCGTGCATCGGGTCGACCTTGATGTACTTCTCGGCGACCGGGTCGAACTCGTAGGTGTCGCGGATGCCCTGGAAGTCCTTCTTGTCCAGGGCGAGCTTCTCCGCGATGCCGTAGGTGTTGCGGGCGTCGGCGCCCGTCAGCCCCTGGACGCGGTAGTTGTCCTGCGTCCCCGTCTCGTACTGCCGGCCTTCCTTCTGCGCCTCGACGTAGACCCGGCCGTAGCCCGGGGTGTTGCCGAGGAACCGGCCGGTCTGCCGGTCGAAGTTCTTCTTCGCGCGCGGCACCAGGACGGGGTCCTTCGACACGAAGGTCTTGCCGTTCTCCTTGCCGGTGAACTTGGTGCCCGCGGGCAGGGTGATCGGCTTGTCCGGGTTCTCGTTGTGGACGATCATCAGGCCGCCGGCCTTCTTCACGTCACCCTTAAGCTTCTCGTACCGCTTGGTGCCGCCCGCGATCAGCAGGTTGCCGTTGGCCAGCTGCGTGTGGCCGGTGCAGAACAGGTCGGTCGGCGTCGGCACCTTCTTGATGGTGCCCTTGACCGGGTCCCAGACCCGGGTGTCGTACTTCTTGGCGTCGAAGTTGTCCTGGTTGTTGCCCGAGCCCGCCACCAGCAGCACCTTGCCGGTGTGCAGCAGCGCGGCGTGGATGGTGTTCAGGCGCAGTTCCTCGGGGAACTCGACGATCTCCCACTTGCCGTTCGCGGCCTTGTACTCGGGCTGATTGATCTTGTACTGGTGGTATCTCTCGGTCCCGAAGCGGTAGAGCCACGGCCCGTTCATCCCGGCCAGCGCGACTACCACCGCCGTGCCTATCGCGAGGCGACGGGCACGACGGCGGCCGGCACGGTCCTTCATTCCTTACGTCCCCCAAGTCCGCCAAGGGCGATCTGCATGGTCTGGTCGCTGCTCCCGTCGCTCTCGCCGGGGGCCGCCCAGCGGGGCTTCTGCTGGGGCATGTGCACCCCGTGCGCTCCCGACGGCGTCTGCTGCCCCGGCAGTGGCCGCGGCTGGTACGGCACCGGGGGCGGCGCGTCCTGGGGCCGGTCCTGCGGCTCGGTCTCCGCGGCGGCGGGCTTCCTCTTCGCCTCCCGCAGCGAGTGCCACCAGACGAACAGCGGTGTGGCGGTGATCAGCATGGCGAACGTCGCCCAGATGATCATCGCGGGGTGGGAGTGGCCGAAGACGAACCCGGCGGTGATCGACGCGCCGAAGATCAGGATGAAGTACCAGTGGTAGCGGAAGGTCCCGAACAGGGTGTCCGGACTGGCCGAGTCACCCTTGGGGGTGACCACGAACTTGCTCTTGCGGCGCAGCACGGAGTCGATCAGCGCCTTGGCGTACAGCGGCGCCGACAGCGCGGACATCACCATGCCGGCGACGCCGCCGGAGCCCTCCGGCTCGTGCGGGGAGACGTTGTGGCGGCGGTTCCAGACGTACAGGCCGATCTGGAGCGCGGAGGCGTTGCCGTAGAGCATCAGCCAGACCGCCGGGTCGATGTTCACGCCCGAGGCGCCCAGGCCCAGGAAGAGCGCGCAGCTCAGCGCCGCCAGGATCCAGTTCAGGGCCGACATCGGGTAGAAGATGATCATCATCGTGTAGTTGAAGAGCTTGCCCGGCGGCAGCGAGTACCAGCCCTTCCAGTACTGCTTGAGGATCGTCTCGTACGTGCCCCGGGACCAGCGCATCTGCTGGGTGAAGAAGTCCGTCCAGGCGCTCGGGCCCTCACCGACGGCGAGCACGTCCGGGGTGTAGACCGACTTCCACTTCCTGCCCGTCGCCGGATTCGTGGCGCGGTGCATCTCGAACCCGGTCGCCATGTCCTCGGTGATCGAGTCGTACAGGCCGCCGATCTGCTTGAGCGCCTTGATGCGCACCGCGTTGGAGGTGCCGACGAACATCGGCGCGCCGTAGGCGTTGCCCGCGCGCTGGATGAGGGCGTGGAAGAGGAACTGCTGCGACTCGGCGGCCTTGGTGACGAACGTGTCGTAGTTGCCGTAGACCTGCGGGCCGATGACGAAGCCGACGTCCGGGTCGCGGAAGAAGCCCAGCATCCGCTCCAGGTAGTTGGGCAGCGGCACGTGGTCGGTGTCGACGGAGGCGAAGAAGTCGTAGTCGTCGCCGTGCGCCTCCAGCCAGGCGTTGTAGTTGCCGTGCTTGGTCTTGGCGCGGTGCGGGCCCGTGGCCTGGTTCCACTTGGCGACGCCCTTGCGGGAGAAGTGGTGCACGCCGAGGCGTTCGCAGACCGCCTTGACCTCCGGGTCGTCGCCCTCGTCCAGCAGCCAGACGTGCACGACCCCGCGGTGGCGGATCTTCACCGCCGCCTCCAGGGTCTTCGTCACCATCTCCAGCGGCTCCTTGCCGGGCACGAAGGAGGTGAGGAAGGCGACCTTGGTGCCGGACTCGGGCACCACCGGGATCGGGTCGCGGGCGACCAGGGTGGCGTGCGCGTTCGACAGCACGTTCAGGCAGCGGAAGAGCTCGATCAGGCCGATCGAGACGAGCATCACGACGTCGAGAGCGGGCAGCCAGTCGAAGGCCGGGTAGTCGCGCTCGGTCCAGTGCTGCGGCTGGAGCAGCCAGACCAGCAGGACCAGGGAGAGCAGGGGGGCGGCGGCCAGCATCAGGGCGACCCGGATGCGGTGCGGCTCCTGGGATATCAGCGAGCGGTAGCGGACCTTGTACGGCTTGTTCGGATCGGGCTGGGTGAGGGGGCCGGCCAGCCGGCTGTAGTGCTCGTAGTCGTACTTCGGCAGGGTCTTCTTGATGCGGTGGAACGCGCCCGTGTTCCAGTTCCGGTGCGCCGGCACTCTGAGCTGGGTGGTCTGTGACGGGTCGAAGTCCTGCCGGGCGCCCGTCGGCGTCGACGTCATGAGTCATCCCCCCGCACGCGCCGCGTCGCGTCGCGTGTCGTGTCGCTTCCTCCGCCTGCTGCGGTCCCCCTAGACCTTCACAGGCGCAACCAGTGGCGGGTCGCTGTCACCATGCCATTCACACCTTATAGACATGGTTCGGCGACCTTCCGGTTGCATGATGCCCCCCTCGGCACCCGATCGCGAACGGGACCCCTCTCCCCGTGGACCGGCAACCGGCTCCTTGTCCCCCCAACTGCCGCGAATCCGCAGCAACTTGAAAAACCAGAACACAGGGTTCTACGTCGTCCGTCATGATCGCAAGACGCGAAACGCGGTGTTTACCGGTCATACGTGTTCATTGTGGAGCGCGTGGGGGCGCACGGGACGGCTGCGAGCGACCGTGCCGCGCAGGGCGCGGGAGCCCGGCCCACCCTTCGAACATTCGATCGAACACGCCGAAGGCCCCCCGCGTGAGCGAGGGGCCTTCGGCTGTCGGTGCGCCGCCAGGGACTCGAACCCCGGACCCGCTGATTAAGAGTCAGCTGCTCTAACCAACTGAGCTAGCGGCGCCTGCTGACGTCATCAACTTTACCCGACGTCGCGGGGTGCTTCCGACCACCGTCCGCGCCGCCCGGGGTCCGGTCCGCCCCTCCGTACATCGTTCGGACCGTCAGCATGCGCGCCGGGAAGACAGTTGGAAAACTGGCACTCGTGCGCAGACGCGGACATGTCCACCTGAAATGTGAGGTAGGTCGCATGAACTCTCCGGTGTTCGAGGAATTCGATCCCGTGAGCGACTGCGACTGCCCGGGTTGTCGGCACTGGCGGCGCGTTCTGCCGCTCTCCCCCCACTCCCCGGGGGGTCGTGCTCCGGGCCACCCGGCCGCCCGCCGCGCGCTGATCGCGGCGAGTACGGCCGCCACCGCCGGGAGCGGCGCACCGGCGGCGCGCACCGGGCCGGCCGCCGCGGGGCCCGCCTCGCACGGGGTGCCCGGCTATCCGGGCCGGGCGATGTTCCGCCCGGGCGCGCGCAACGCGTACGTCACCCGGCTGGGGGAGCAGCTGGTGAGGAAGGGGTTCGGCGCGCACTACACGACCGGGCCCGGACCGCGCTGGGGCGAGGCGGACCGGCGGGGCGTCGAGGCGTTCCAGCGCGCCCAGGGCTGGCGGGGCGGCGCGGCGGACGGCTGCCCGGGGCCGGAGACCTGGCGGCGGCTCTTCTCCTGAAGCCCCGGGACCACCCGGCCCCCGGCCCTCCGGCCACCTGGCCCCCCGACCACCTGATCGCCCGCGCGCAGCCACTCGCCGGCGCCGCGCGGTCCCACGTCGTCCACCCGTTCACGGCGCACCTGGCGCGGAGGCTGGAGCACGCATGAGTACGACCACGTCACACACGCCCGAGTCCGGCGGCTCCGTGGAGGGGGCGGCCCGGCCCGGCCGGCTCATCCGGAACGAGGCCACCACCGAGATCCCCGTCCACCTGCTGTTCCGCGACGACCCCGCCCCGGAGCCGGTACCGCCGCGGCCCGCGGTGGTGGGCCGGCGGCAGGGCACGGGGGAGCAGCCGCGGTCGCGCCGCCCGCCGGCGGCGCGGCCGGAGCCCGCCGTGCGGGTCGATCCGGACCTGGCGGAACGCCCGGCCCGGGTGCTGCCCGGCGCGGCGGGCGTGCTCGCCGGGGCCTGCGGCGTAGCCGGCTGCCTGGCCACGTCCTGGTGGGCGGGGATCCTGCCGTCCCTCGCGGCGGTGGCGCTGCGGCTGCCGGCGTACCCGGGTGCCGGGCTGGGTCCGGCGCAGTGGGCGGCGTACGCGGTGGCGGGCGCGCTCGGGCTGTTCGGGTTCGGCGGGCTGGCCCGGGGACGGACCGGGCGGGCCTGGGTGCTCGGCCTGTTCGGCCGCTACCGGGGGACGGTCCGGCGCACCGGCCTGGTGTGGGTCAACCCGCTGGTGCTGCGCCGCCGCGTCGACGTGCGGCTGCGGCACTGGCGCAGCGAGCCGATGCCCGCGGCCGACGGCAACGGGGTCGCGCTCCGGGTGGTGACGCTGGTGGTGTGGCGGGTGCGGGACACCGCGCGGGCGACGCTCGGGGTCGAGGACCACGAGAGGTATCTGCGCGAGTGCGTCGAGGCGGCGCTGGCCCGGGTGCCGGTGCGGGCGCCGGGCGGCGGGCGGGGCCCGGTGGAGGCGACCGGTGAGGCGCTGACCCGGCTGGTGGTGGCGGACGCGGAACCGGTGGGGCTGGAGGTGTTCTCGGTACGGGCGGTGCGGGTGGAGTACGCCCCGGAGGTCGCCGCGGCGATGCACCGCCACCGGATCGCCGCGCTGGACGCCCAGCGGCGGGCCGGCGTGCTCACCTCGGTCGTGGACTCGGTGGAGGACACGGTGACCCGGCTGACCACGCGGGGACTGGTCGAACTCGACGACTACGAGCGGAAGGCCCTGGTCAGGGACCTGACGGTGGCGTTCTGCGCGGGGCGGGGGGAGACCGTTCCCTGAGGGCGGCCCGGGGGTCGGCGGCGGCCCGGAGGCGGGCGGACGGACGGTGAAATCCCCTCCGTTATTGGTATGGACATGTTCAACTGCTGCCCATAATCTGAGACTTGGTCTAGACCTGCACGGCTCACGAACCCCCACGTTCCCCAGGAGCGGCAGCATGCGTACCAGGACCAAGTTGTCCGCCGCCGTGGTGGGCCTGGCGACCACCGGAGCCCTCGTGCTCTCCTCCGGCGGTGCCAGCGGCCACGGCTACACCGACCTCCCCGTCAGCCGGCAGAAGCTCTGCCAGAACGGCACGGTCACCAACTGCGGCGCCATCCAGTGGGAGCCGCAGAGCGTCGAGGGCCCGAAGGGCTTCCCGGCCGCGGGACCGGCGGACGGGCGGATCTGTTCCGCCGGCAACACCGGCTTCGCCCCGCTCGACAGCCCGCGCACCCCCTCGGGCGGCGCCTGGCCGGCCACCAAGGTCACCGGCGGCCAGAGCTACACCTTCCGGTGGCAGTTCACCGCCATGCACGCCACGACCGACTTCAAGTACTACGTGACCAAGCCGGGCTGGAACCAGAACCACAACCTGGCCCGCTCCGACCTCAACCTGACCCCGTTCCTGACGGTGCCGTACAACGGGCAGCGTCCGCCGTCCACGCTCTCCCACAGCGGCACGCTGCCGTCCGGGCTGAGCGGGCGCCACGTGATCCTCGCGGTGTGGACGGTCGCCGACACGGGCAACGCGTTCTACGCCTGCTCGGACGTCACCTTCTGATCCGGCGGGCCGGGCGCGGACGACGAGAGGGGCCCTCGCGTGAAGCGAGGGCCCCTCTTCCGTGCGCCGCCAGGGACTCGAACCCCGGACCCGCTGATTAAGAGTCAGCTGCTCTAACCAACTGAGCTAGCGGCGCATGACTCCCGCCTTCCGCTTTCCGCGGCCGGCGACGAGGTAAATACTACCTGGCCTCCAGGGGTGCTTTCGACCACCGGGCGGGACCCGGGCGCGACCCGCCCGGCGGTCCCCGGATCGTCGGGGGGCGGCGTTCCGGTTCCGGGTGTCCGCGCCCCGGCGCGGGCGGCGGGCGCGTCCCCGGGTCAGAGCACCGCGCCGAGGAATTCCCGGGTCCGGTCGTGCTCCGGCTCGTTGAAGATCTTCTCCGGCGGGCCGGACTCGATGACCCGCCCCGAGTCGAACATCAGTACCTGGTCGGAGATGTCCCGGGCGAAGTTCATCTCGTGGGTCACGCAGAGCATGGTGATGTCGGTGGAGCGGGCGATGTCCCGCAGCACGTCCAGCACGCCGGCCACCAGCTCCGGGTCCAGCGCCGAGGTCACCTCGTCCAGCAGCAGCACCTGCGGGCGCATCGCCAGCGCCCGGGCGATCGCCACCCGCTGCTGCTGCCCGCCGGACAGCTGGCCGGGGTGCTTGTCCAGGTGCTCGGACAGCCCGACCAGCTCCAGCAGCTCCCGTGCCCGCTCCTCGGCGGCGTCCTTGGACATGCCGAGGACGGTGACCGGCGCCTCGGTGATGTTCCTGAGGACCGTCATGTTCGGGAACAGGTTGAACTGCTGGAACACCATCCCGATCTTCTTGCGGATCTCGCGGACCCGCTTCTCGGGCGCCGGGAACAGCTGCTCCCCGTCGACGGTGATGGTGCCCTCGTCGGGCTTGGTCAGCGTCATCAGCAGCCGCAGGATCGTGGTCTTGCCCGAGCCGGACGGTCCGATGAGGGTGACGTGCTTGCCGGCGTCCACGGAGAAGTCCAGCCGGTCGAGGACCGTCTTGTCCCCGAAGCGCTTGCTGACCCGCTCCAGCCGCACCAGTTCGTTCGTGGGCCGCTCGGGACGGGTTCCGGGGCGGGGGTGCATGTCAGTGGACAAGGCGTCGCTCCAGGGTGCGCAGGAGAAGGGAGGCGAGGTAGGAGATGACGACGAAGGCCACGCCGATCACCGTCAGCGGCTCGGTGAAGTGGAAGTTCTGCTGGGAGAACAGCCGGGCCTCGCCGAGCATCTCCAGCACGGTGATCGTCATCAGGATCGGCGTGTCCTTCAGCATGGAGATCACGTAGTTGCCGAGGGCCGGCACGACCCGGCGGACGGCCTGCGGCAGGATCACGGCCGTCCAGGTCCGCCGCCGCGGCAGGTTCAGCGCCGTCGCGGCCTCCCACTGGCCGGCCGGCACCGCCTCGATGCCGGCCCGGTAGACCTGCATCGTGTACGTCGAGTAGTGCAGGCCGATGCCGACCACGCCGGTGGTCAGCGCCGAGAAGGCCAGGCCCCACTCGGGCAGCACGTAGAAGAGGAAGAACAGCTGCACCAGCAGCGGCGTGTTCCGCACGAACTCCGTGACGGCGCCGACCGGCCACCGCACCCAGCGGGTCGGCAGCCGCATCAGCAGCGCCCACACCAGGCCCAGCACGAACGAGATCAGCGAGCCGAGCGCCAGGATCTCCAGGGTGACCAGCAGGCCGTCCCGGAAGTGCGGCATGAACTCGGCCACCGCGTTCCAGTCCCAGTTCACAGCGCACCACCCCCGGCACCGGCGGGCGCCGCCGCGACCGCCTCCGCCTTGGGCGCGGGCGCCTTGCCGACGCCCGCCTTCAGCCGCTTCTCCAGCCCGCGCATCACCCGCGTCAGCAGGAACGCGATCACGAAGTAGATGACCAGGACGTACGTGTAGATCTCCGCGCTCTCCTGCAGCGCCAGGCGCACCAGGTTGCCGCTGAACGCCAGGTCGCCCATGCCCATGACCGACACCAGGGCGGTGCCCTTGAGCAGTTCGACCAGCAGGTTGGAGAAGGGCGGGATCATCTCCGGCACCGCCTGCGGCAGCAGGATCAGCCGCATCCGCTGCCAGGGCGTGAAGCTGAGCGCGATGCCGCCCTCCCTCTGCGCCGGATCGACCGCGCCGAGCGCCCCGCGCACGATCTCCGCGCCGTACGCCCCGTAGGTCAGCCCCAGGGCCAGCGTGCCCGCCCACAGCGGCACCAGCTGCCAGCCGAAGGCCGGGGGCAGCACGAAGAACACCCAGAAGATCATGACCAGGGCGGAGGTTCCGCGGAACACCTCGGTGTAGAGGCCCGCCAGGAAGCGGACGATCCACAGCCGGTGGGTGCGCGCGATGCCCGCCGCGAAGGCGACCGCCGTCGCCAGCAGCCCGCTGAGGACGAGCAGCTGGATCGTGACCCAGACGCCCTGGAGGACGAGTTCCCACAGTCCCGGGGTCATCCGCCGCACAGCTCCTTCGCGGTCAGATCGGTCATCTCGGCCTCGGTGAACCCGAACGGCCTGAGGATGCGGAACAGCTCCCCGCTCCTCTTCAGCTCGTGCAGCTCGGCGTTGAAGGCGTCCCGCAGCCTCGTCTCGGTCGGCCGGAAGGCGAAGCCGCCCCCGTCGACGTGCGGCTCGCCGTCGACGAGCGGCGCGAACGGCTCGGTGACCTCCGCCTTCCGCGACCCCTTCACCACCTCGCGGGTGGTCAGCGCCGTACCGGCGAAGACGTCGACGCGCCCGGCCTCCACGGCGTTCAGCCCCGCCACCTGGTCGGGGACGATGAGGATGTCGCCCCGCTCGTACCCGGCCTCGACCGCGTACTGGATCTCGGCGTACCCGGTCCCGGTCGCGAACCTCGCCTTCTTCTCGACGACGTCCCGGTAGTCGCGCAGCCCCAGGGGGTTGCCCTTGCGCACGATGAACGAGTCGAGCATCTGGTAGTCCGGGTCGGAGAAGACGACCTGCTCGCAGCGGTCGGGGTTGATGTACATCCCGGCGGCCACGACGTCGAACTGCTGCGAGGCCAGGCCCGGGATCAGGGAGCCGAACTCCGTCGGCACCGGCTGCACCCGGTCCACCCCGAGCCGCTTGAAGATCACCTTCGCCAGTTCCGGCGCCTCGCCGGTCAGCTCGCCGTCCTTGTCGATGTACCCGAAGGGGACCTCGCCGGCGATCCCGAGCCGTACGACGCCCTGGGCGCGCAGCCGGTCCAGCAGGTCGCCGCCGTCCGTGCCCGACGCGGCCACGCGCGAGCAGCCCGCGGCCCCCAGCGCGCCGAGCGCCGCGACCCCCGCGAGCAGCGACCGGCGGGTGGGCCCGGCCCCCGGCGGGCCGGGCCGGGAGCGGGGACCGCCTATGCGGCCCGGTGACGTTCCGTGTGGTGCAGCCATGGGCGCGCGGCTACCCGAAACCACACAGGTTATGCGGATTCTTTTCGGACCCGTACGCCGTCCGGGTGTCCCCGGCCGCGTGCGCCCGGTGGCGGTCCGTACGCCGACGGTCCCGGCCCCGTACGGCGCGCGCCGCCCGCGGCACCGGGTCGCCGCGGGCCGGTCCGGGCGGTGCCGCACCCCGGCGATCTCGGCCAACCCGGTGACGACGTGGGCGGCGCGGCACCGACGGGGTACCCGTGCCGTGGGGCCGCGCCGGACACCGGCACGTCCCGCGGTGCGCCGCGGCTCCCCCTGCCGGACGTACCGGACGCCGAACGGACCGAACGGGACGGACGGACCGGATGTGCCGGGACGCACCGAAGGGGCAGGCCGTGCCGGACGCTCCGGCCCGTTTGGACCAGGAACAGCAGCAGGAAGGGTGGACATGACAGCGCTGGGATTCCTCTACCCGGGCCACGCCGCCGAGGACGATTACCCCCGCATCGAGCAGCTGCTGGGCAGCGACATCCGGGTGGACCTGGTGCACACCGACCTCGGCGAGGACGCGCAGCGGGTGGACGTGCTGCGTCAGATCGGCGCGCCGGAACGGCTCGCGGCGGGCGTGCAGGAACTGCGGCACGCGGGCGCGGAGGCCGTGGTGTGGGCGTGCACCAGCGGTGGTTTCGCGCACGGCTGGGAGGGGGCCCAGGAGCAGGTCCGCGCCCTGGCCCGGACGGCGGGCATGCCGGCCTCCTCCACCTCCTTCGCCTTCGTGCACGCGATCCGGGAGATCGGCGTGCGCCGGGTCGCGGTCGGCGCCACCTACCCGCAGGACGTCGCCGACCTCTTCGCCGGGTTCCTGCGCGCCGGCGGCGTCGAGGTCACCGGCGTCCACGGCGCGGGTGTCGCCACCGCCGCCGAGACCGGCGCCTGGGGCGAGCCCGAGGTCCTGTCCCTGGCCCGCGCCGCCGACCACCCCGACGCCCAGGCGGTCCTCCTGCCCGGTACGGCCCTGCACACGGTGGCCCACATCCCCGTCCTGGAGAAGGAGCTCGGCAAGCCGGTCCTCACCGCCAACCAGGTCACCGTCTGGGAGGCGCTGCGCCTGGCGGACCGCCGGGTGAACGCGCCCGAGCTGGGGGCGCTGTTCACGCGGGAACCGATCGTGCAGGTGTGAGGCGCGGGACCCGGCGGCTCCGGGCCCACCGGCCGCCGTGAAGGCGGAAGAGGAGAACGCGAAAGAACCCCGGCCCCGCCGAAGCGGGACCGGGGTTCCTCGTCGAGCGCCGGGCAGGCCTTGCACCTGCATCTCCCCGCAGGAAGCGGGGCGTCTTTCCTTGGACCACCAACGCAGTGCCGGTTTCTCGGAGTTGCTCCGTCGACCAGCGCATGATGATCGTATCGCAGATGCGGCCGGAGCGCACATCGGCCGGCCCTCGCGCGCGGGGAGGCCGGGCGCTGTGGGCGTGACGCGCCGTCAGCCCGGCCGGACCTCCGCCCTCAGGCGCCGCAGGCCGGCGTACTCGAGCGCGGCGTACACCGTCACGACGAGTGCGCCGGTCAGCAGGAAGGCGACGCCGAATCCGGTCAGCGCCGGCAGGCCGACGGACGCCACCACGACACAGGCGGCGCCCGAGAGCAGGTTCACGGCGATGGCGGCCCGGGCGAGAGCGGGAGGGATGGCCGGGTAACCGGCGATCAGGGCCTTTTCCGGACTAACAAGTCATCTCATTTGGCGAGGCGGCGGTAGCAGATGAGGGTGCAGGCGATGCTGGTGAAGGCCAAGAAGTGATCGGCTTTGCGCTCGTAGCGGCGGTGGAGGCGACGGCAGCCGGCCAGCCAGGACACCGTTCGCTCCACCACCCAGCGATAGCGGCCCAGCCGGGCGGAGGAGTCGACGCCCTTGCGGGCGATGCGGTGGCGGATGCCGCGAAGGCGGAGCCATCTCCGCAGGTGGGCGTAGTCGTAGCCCTTGTCTCCGTAGAGCTTGCCGGGCCTGCGGCGGCGTCGCCCGCGGCGTGACCGGATGGGCGGGATACCGCGCACGAGCGGGATGAGGGCCTGGCTGTCGTGGGTGTTGGCTCCGGAGACGCCGACCGAGAGGGGCAGACCATTCCGGTCGGTGATCAAGTGGATCTTCGAGCCGTACTTGCCCCGATCGACAGGATTCGGGCCGGTCAGCTCCCCCTTTTCATCGCCCGCATGTTCACCGAGTCGATCGCGCAGCGGGTCCAGTCCAGCTCACCCCGGGCGCCGAGCTCGTCCAGTACCAGGCGGTGCAGCCTGGCCCACACCCGCGCCCGGCTCCACTCGGCGAACCGCCGGTGCGCGGTCGCCCCGGACGGTCCGAACGACGCCGACGGCAGCTGCTGCCAGGTACATCCCGAGGTGGCCACGAAGATGATCGCGGCCAGCACCTCCCGGTCACCGTGACGGCGGCGGCCGCCGCCCTGCGGCCGGGTCGGAGCAGGCGGCACCACCCGCTGGAACAGCTCCCACAGCTCATCCGGCACCAGACGTTCCACGATCGTCACGCCCGCAGACTACCGACTACGCCAAATGAGATGGGTTGTAAAGAGCCGCATGGAAACCGCGCGTAAGCGATGTCGAGGCCACGTTCGCCGCGCCGAAGCATTACTGCCCGGCAGTGATGGCTCCCTGCTCCGGATCCGTTGCCTCGCCCGCCACCGGGCCTCCGCGTAGCCCGGGTGCCAGCATCAAGGTCGCGGTCAGCGAAGCCATCGCCGTCACCACTATCCCGGTCGCCGGTGACGTCAACTCGGCCACCGACCCGGCCACCGCCGCACCAACCCCCTGCATGGTGAGCATCCCGGAGCTGTGGAGGCCCAGCGCCTGCCCGCTCAGTGCGTCAGGCGTCAGCGCGATCAGGCGTTCCTGTAGGAGTAGCCCCGCCGCGTACCCGAAGGTGGCAACGGTGACCAGCACCAGGGCGATCGGCAACCCCGGGCCCAGCGAGAAGAGCAGGTACGGGACGGCGAGCAGGACACACAACGGGACGGTCAGCCGCTCCCGCCACTGGGCCGGCAGGAAGCGGCCCGCGACAACGTCCCCGATCAGCATCCCCACGGCCCCGAAGGCGAAGAGGAGGCCCGCGTCGTGGGGCGAGTACGGGACGTAAAGCGACTCCACCCCGACGATCAAACCGTTCGGCACCCACAGCGCGAGGTAGACGTACCGCCGGGGCACCGAGGACCAGAGTCGTGCGTTGGTGCGCCAGGTCTCGGCGATCGACGTCCTCCCGGCGCCCCGGGGTGGCCGGCTGCTGAGCCCACAGCCCGCCACTACAGCAGCCAGCACGTACAGGGCGGCGGACAGGAACAGTGTGCCGCGTGCCGAGATCACCGTTACTAGCGCGCCGCCGAGCGCGAAGCTGCAAATTTGGATGACCCCGACCGACATATTGAGGACGGACCGCCCCAGCAGGTAGCTGTCCCGGGTCAGGATTTCGTTGAGCAGCCCATACCTCACCCCGCCGCTGACCGACCCGATGACGCCGAGCCCCAGCAGTACTACGAACACGGCCCAGACTGGCAGCCCGGGAACGGCCTGCACGGCTGTGCCCGCACCGAAGAGGAGGCTGAGGCCCGTCATGGCGGCGCGCGGTGGCAGCCGGTCCGCACCGGACAGTACGGTGGCCGCCCCTACTACCTGGGCGAACGCGGTCCCGAACATGGCCAGGGAGGACAGCAGCGCCGAGTCCGTCTGCTTGTACACCAGAACACCCAGGGCCAGCCCGCTGATCGTCTGGGCCGTGGTTTGCCCGGCCGAGGCGAGGAAGAGGGGGGTGAACTCGCTGGTACGGAAGAGTTCCCGATACGAACGCATGGCGGAGAGCCTCTCCGACATGAGATATCGGTCGTTAGATTTTCGCGGGGAGGCGAAACCAATGAGCTGGTGGCGAGTCGATACGGACACTCTCGCCGGGAGCCGTTTCGTCATCTCTCCGCTGGCCGAGGCGCTCGCTGGCCTGAAGACTCTGCATCGCGGCCGCGCTGCCCACGTCGGCGAGCACCAGTGGCTCGCCGCTCACCTCTCCAGCTACCGGGACCGCCTTGCCGGTGACCCAGTCACGGCCGCACTGGTCAGGGGCGCGCTGGGACGCCGGTGGAATGCAACCTTCCTTACGCCCACACCGATGGGCGATGGCGACCGCACGTTCGTCGAAGAGTTGGAGCAGGTCCGCGGCACCCCGCCTGCGGCCGTCCGCGCCGACCTGGAGGAGTCGCTCAACCGCTCACTGCCGAGTCTCCTGCGCCGCGATGACTTGGCCCAGCGGGCCGCGGACTTGTTGGAGTGGGTGTGGACGGAGGCCGTCGAGCCCTCCTGGCCACGCCGCCTTCGGATCATTGAGGCCGACATCGTCGCCCGTACCGCCCGGCTCGGGCTGCATGGCTGGGCCACCGCTCTGAACGAGATGCGCCCGGAAATGCGCTGGCTCGGGGACGACCGTCTGCAGACCACCGTCTGCGACAGCCCGCCGCTGGAACTTTCCCGGGGGCAGCTGATGTTCGTCCCGGTCACCCTGAACCAGAGCTGGGTTTGTTGGGACGTCCCGCCCGTTGACCATCGGCGTTCGCGTTCCGCCCGGCGGTACGCGGTCGTTTACCCGTGCTCGGGGGTCCTGGTCGACGACGCCCTCCGCGCGGCACCTAAGGCCATGGCTGCCCTTCTCGGCCCCGCCCGGGCCGAACTCCTCACTCTGCTCGACACCCCGAAGACCACCACCCAGCTGGTGGCTCTCACTGGCCTGCCCCTGGGCTCGGTGGGCCGGCACTTGCGGATCCTGCGCGAGGCCCACCTGGCCCAGCGCCGACGCGCAGGCCGCTCAGTCCTCTACTTCCGCACTGCGGCAGGTCAGGCCCTCGTGGCAGCACAATTCTCCGGGTCCGGTGATCCTTGACGGATGGGCCTACTCCAATCCGTGTGCTTCAGTGATGCAGGGTGATCAGCCTTGGGATACGGGTTCCCCTGCAGCCGGTTGAGGCGGTGGTGCGTCGCCGGTGAGGAGAGGCATGCCGAGGTCGACCAGTTGGGGGCGGCCTTACGCCATATGCCGTACGTCTTCCTGTGCGGTGCCCAGTTCGCACCACACGTACTTGCCCCGGCTGCCCTCGCGGGCCCGCGGCTGCCAGCCCCACACGTCGGCGCAGGCCCGGACCAGCGCCAGCCCCCGCCCGCCCTCCGCCTCGACGGCCCGGTCGAACGGCCGGGGCGGCTCCGGTGGCGACGGGTCCGCGTCCCACGCGCCGATCCACAGCGTGCCGTTCCCCGGCCAGCGCACCCGCAGGGCGGCCGGTCCCTCGGTGTGGAGCACGGCGTTGGAGACCAGCTCCGTCACGAGCAACTCCGCCGTGTCCACCAGGCGGATCAGGCCGTGCACCGTGAGGATCAGGCGGAGGGTGCGGCGGCAGACGGTGACGGCACGCGGGTCGTGCGGGATGGAGAGGGAGTACTCCCAGGAGTCGATTTCGGGCACGGCGAACTCCATTCGAGGATCAGGACATTGGGGGAGGGGCCGGTGTCGATGCCGCAGCCGTCACGGCATGACGGAGCGGTGCGCTTCCGGCGCCTGGGTGCACAGAGTGTCTGTCTCGTTGCCGAAAGTAGGTCTAATTATTCATGTCTCGCAAGCTGGTCGCGTAATCTGTCCCCGAACGGGTCGCGCTCTCGGGCGCGTTGGAACGGGGGAGCGGTCAATGGCCTTGAGACGCGAACCAACGGCACGTCAGCTTCGCCTGGCGGCCGAGCTGCGCAGGCTCCGAGAGGCAGCGGGTCTTGCCGCGCGGGAGGCGGCGGCGCTGCTGGGGGTAAGCCCCGTTCAGATCAGCCACATCGAGTCGGCCCTCGCGGGGGTGAGCGAGGAGCGGCTGCGTCGTCTCGCCGCGAACTATGCGTGTACGGATGCGGAATTGATCAATGCATTGGTGCGCATGGCGACCGACCGGACCCGGGGCTGGTGGGAGGAGTACCGCGGTCTCTTGCCCACGTCGTTCCTGGATCTGTCCGAGCTGGAGTACCACGCCTCCTGCCGGTGGGATGTGGACTTCCTGCACATCCCCGGTCTTCTCCAGACGGAGGACTACGCCCGAGCGCTCTTCTCCCGTCGGGTTCCGGAGCTTCCGCAGGAAGAACTGGAGCTGCGCGTACGCCACCGCCTACAGCGGCGAATCGTCATCCAGGGGTCCTGCCCCCTCCCGTACCGTGTGGTGATTCATGAGGCGGCACTGCGTATCAGGGTCGGCGGCCGGGCCGCCCTGCGAGCCCAGCTCACCCACATCCTGGAAGCCTCGGAGGCAGACCACATCACCGTGCGGGTCATCCCCTTTGACTTGGACGGCTTTGCCGACATCACCACCGCCATGGTGTATGCCGGCGGTGCCGTACCGAAATTGGACACCGTAGTACGTGACGGTCCGCACGGTTCGCTCATCATCGATTCCGAAGCGCAGCTTGGTGTCTTTCGAACGCTTTTCCATAGAGTGGAGGCGGCGTCACTCGACCCCCGGCGGTCGCGTGATCTCATCAACAGACTGGCCAAGGAACTGTGAGGTGTGCCGTGACCGCTCCCGTCGACTGGCGAAAGTCGTCCCACTCCGGCAGTGGTGACGGCAACGCGTGCGTGGAGATCGCGGAGCTCGGCCCCCGCATAGCCGTCCGTGACTCCAAGCACCCCGTCCACGGCCCCCTCGCCTTCTCCGCCCCCGCCTTCTCCGCCTTCGTCGCCGCGCTGAAGATCCACCCCACCGGTCCCGGCGGGGTTCCCGGCCCCGGGGAATAAGCGGGGACCGTCTCCTGTTGTCGGCTCGGCGAACGTCGTACGAATCAGGAGGCACCCCACCGTGGCCGCAGACGCCGTAGACGAGATCCGGGGGACGACCCAGGGCACCGCCCCCGTCCCGCTGTCCGTCCTGGACCTGGTCACCGTCGGTGCCGGCCGGACCGCCACCGACGCGCTGCGCACCAGCGTGGACATGGCCCGCCTCACCGAGGCCCGCGGCTTCCACCGGTACTGGGTCGCCGAGCACCACTCCATGCCCGGTGTGGCCTCCTCCTCACCGGCCGTGATCCTGGCGTACCTCGCCGCGCACACCGAGCGCATCCGGCTCGGCTCGGGCGGCGTGATGCTGCCCAACCACGCCCCGCTCGTCATCGCGGAGCAGTTCGGCACGCTGGAGGCGATGGCTCCCGGGCGGATCGACCTCGGCCTCGGCCGGGCCCCCGGCACGGACGGCGCCACCGCCGCCGCCCTGCGCCGCACCGAACGGCTCCACGAGGGCGCCGACGAGTTCCCGCAGCAGCTGGTGGAGCTGACCCGGTTCCTGGACGACGAGTTCCCCGACGGGCACCCCTACCGCCGCATCCACGCCGTCCCCGGCCCGGTGCAGGCGACCTCCCCGGGCGGCGTGCAGTCGCCGCACCGCCCGCCGATCTGGCTGCTGGGCTCCTCCGGGTTCAGCGCCCGCCTCGCCGGCGCGCTCGGGCTGCCCTTCGCCTTCGCCCACCACTTCTCGGCGCAGAACACCCTCCCGGCCCTGGACCTGTACCGGGAGTCCTTCCGGCCCAGCGAGGTCCTCGACCGGCCGTACGCCCTCATCGGCGTCTCCGCGCTCGCCGCCGACGAGGAGAAGGAGGCCCGGCGGCAGGTGATGGCCGCCGCGCTGAACATGGTGCGGCTGCGCACCGGCCGCCCCGGTCTCGTGCCGACGCCTCAGGAGGCGGAGGCGTACGACTTCAGCCCCATGGAGCGGGAGTTCGTCGACTCCTGGAACGCCAACGTCATCCACGGCACCGCCGACGCGGTCCGCGCCGGCCTCGACGACCTGCAGAAGCGCACCGGCGCCGACGAGCTGATGATCACCGCCAACGCGCACGGCGGCGACGTGCGCCTGCGTTCCTACGAGCTGATCGCCGACGCCTACGGGTTCCCGACGCCCGCCTGAACCCCGGCCCCGGGCGGTCCCAGCAGCTCGGGGATGCGCTCCGGCGGCACCGGACGGGAGTACAGCCAGCCCTGACCGGTGTCGCAGCCGATCCGGCGCAGGCGCGTGGCCTGCGCCGACGTCTCCACGCACTCGGCGGTGACGGTCAGGCCGAGCCGGTGGGCGAGCTGCACCATCGCCTCGACGATCACCTCGTCGGCGGCGGCGTCCCCCTCCTCGCGGGCCTCGCGCTTGTCGTACTGGAAGCCGCGGACGAAGGAGCCGTCCAGCTTCAGGACGGACACCGGCAGACGGCTGAGGTAGGCGAGGTTGGAGTAGCCGGTGCCGAAGTCGTCGATGGCGATGCGCACGCCCATGTCGCTCAGCGCCTTCAGTGCCTGGAGCGGGCGGCCCGCCGAGCCCATCACCGCCGACTCCGTCAGCTCCAGCTGGAGCAGGTGCGGCGCGAGGTCCGTCTCGGCGAGCACGTCGGCCACGTCGGCCACCAGGTCGGAGTCCCAGACCTGGCGCACCGCCACGTTCACGCTGACGAAGATCGGCGCCTCGTCCGGGTGGTCCAGCTGCCAGCGGCGGGCCTGCCGGCAGGCCGTGCGCAGCACCCAGCGGCCCAGCGGGACGATCGATCCGTCCTCCTCGGCCAATGTGATGAACCGATTCGGCGCCAGTATGCCGAACTGAGGATGTTCCCAGCGGATCAGCGCCTCGACGCCGTGCACCCGGCCGTCCTCCATGCCCACCAGCGGCTGGTACTCCAGGGTGAACTCGCCCCGCTCGATGGCCGGGCGGAGCGTGGAGGCGAGCGCCTGCCGGGTCATGCGGTGGGCGTTGCGCTCGGGGTCGAACAGCGTCCAGCGCGCCTTGCCGTCGGCCTTCGCCCAGTACAGGGTCGTGTCGGCGGCCTGCATCAGCGCGGTGGCGGTCGTCCCGGCGGCATGGCGTTCCACGACGCCGATCGACGCCGAGACCGACAGCCGCCGGTCCGCGAGGTCGAACGGCTCCTGAAGGGAGGTCAGCACCGACTCGGCGAGGTCGGTGAGCTGCTCGGTGCCGGTGGAGTTCTCGACCAGCAGGGCGAATTCGTCGCCGCCGAGCCGGGCCACCAGCGGGGCGCCGTCGGCCCGGGCACCGCCGGCCTCCTCGGCGCAGCGCGTGAGGCGTTCGGCGACGGCGGCCAGCAGCCGGTCCCCGACGCGGTGCCCGAGGGTGTCGTTGACGGCCTTGAAGCCGTCCAGGTCCAGGTAGCACAGGCCGATCCGGCCGGTGTCGCCCCGCTCGTACGACTCCGCCTCCAGTACGGCCGTCAGGCGCTCGAAGAACAGGGTGCGGTTGGGCAGCCGGGTCACCGGGTCGTGCATGCGCAAGTGGCGCAGCCGGCCCTGGAGTTCGCGCCGGGCGCTGATGTCGGCGACGGACAGCAGCAGACCGGGGGCCCCTTCCGCCAGCGGCGCCACGGTGATCCGCGCCCACAGCGTCCGGCCGTCGGGGCGTTTCAGGCGCCGGGCGCAGCGCAGTCCGTTCCTCCTGCCGCGCAGCACCTCGCGGTAGGCGTGCCAGGTGCGCGTGTCGGAGGCGAGGTCCACCAGGTCGGCGGCGGCGCGGCCGGCGAGTGCTTCGGGTCCGGCGCCGAGCAGCGCGGCGAGTGCCTCGTTGGCGCTGACGACCAGACCCTCGCGGTCGACGAGGGCCATGGCGAGCGGGGCGGCCGCGAAGGCGGAGCGGTAGGGGAGCGGCTCACCGGCGCGGGTGGCCGGGGCGGGGACCTCGGGGGTGGCCGGGGCGCCGGGGGAGGCGGGGGTGCCGAGGGGCGGCGGGGGTTCGGTGGCGGGGAGACCGAGGGGCGGTGACCCGGTGGTGACGGCGGTGACGGCGGTGGCGGCGGCGGTGGTGGCGGTGGTGGCGGCGTCGAACGCCGGCAGGTCCCTGCCGAGGGTGCCGTGGGCGAGCGGCCCGGCGCCGGGACTCCCGTACGCCGCCGGCCCGGCACCCGGAGCCGTACTGTTGTCACTCTCTGTGACGGCTGACCGGATGAGGTCTGCCGCGGGCGTCGGCCCTTCGGACGTTCCGCTCACCGCTCGCTCCCGCAGTGCACTCGATCTCTGTCCGTGCAGGAAAGTGTGCCGATCATAGAGGCTGGTCCAGGGCCCTTCCAGCCGCAATTCGGCATTCCGGGCCGGCCGCCCGTTCCGGCAGATCGTTTCTGCGCGTACCTGGACGGGTTCTTCACGCCCCCGACCAGTTGTGACGTTCAGTGAGCGCCCCGGGGTTTCGACTCCCTCGGAAATTTCGGCACGCTCACCCGTCCGGTGCAGACGAACAGGGCGTAATCCGACAAATATGCACAAGCTGGATGTGGTGTCCCGTGAACCCCGTCCGGAGGTCCTTGTGCCGCGCCCGTACCCCCTGAGGCGACTTCCCCGCGAGGCCCTCGAGGGGCCCGGCGCGCGGCGTCGCCGGGCAGGCTCCCGGTCCCGGCTGCGCAGTACGGCGGCCGTGTGCACCACCATGGCGGCGCTCGTCGCGACCTCCCTGGTGACCGCCCCCTCGGTCGCCGAGCCGTTCTCCCCGGCGCCCTGCGCCCTGGAGCGCACCGAGGCGCACCACTCGGAGGGCCTGGACACCTGGAACCCCTCCTATCCGCGGCCGGTCCGCGGACTCGACGCGGTGATGGTGTTCCTCTCCTTCCCCGACTCCCAGCCCCTGACCAGCCCGCGCGAACTGGCCGCCGACCACTTCCCGGCCACCACCCGCTTCTTCCAGCGGGCCTCCTACGGGCAGTTCACGCTGCGCCCGCACCCGCTGCGGCACTGGATCGGCATGCCGCGGCCGTCGACGGAGTACGCCATACAGCGGGACTGGCACGCCGAGAACCGGGCCGCCTACCTGCGCGACGCGCTCACCGCCGCCGACGCGCACGTCGACTTCTCCCGCTACGACATCGTGTACTTCGTCGCCGACCCGGACGCGCCCGGCGTGGACTCGGACGCCACGAAGGTCGTCAACCTGGACACCCCGCTGCGGGCCGACGGCACCGCCATCCGGCGGGTGGTCACCGTCTTCGAGAACCACCCGCCGGACCGGCTGGTGCTGGCCCACGAGACCGGTCACGTCTTCGACCTGCCCGACCTGTACCACCGGCCCGTCGACGGCAAGGGCGACTGGGACACCCACGTCGGCGACTGGGACCTGATGGGCAGCCAGTTCGGGCTGGCGCCCGACCTGTTCGGCTGGCACAAGTGGAAGCTGGGCTGGCTCCAGCCGCGCCAGGTGGTGTGCGTGGCGGGTCCGAGGCCGGCCCGGCTGACGCTGGAGCCGCTGGGGGCGGGGCCCGGGGTGCCGGTGACCGGTGCCGCGGGGATGCCGTCCTTCGGCCTCGGCCGCGGCGTGAAGCTGGCGGTCGTCCGCACCGGCGCCGACAGCGTCCTCGCCTTCGAGGTGCGCGGGCCGGTCGGCAACGACACGGCGGCCTGCGAGGCCGGGGTGCTGGTGTACCGGGTGCGCGGCGGCGCCGCGTCCGGCGGCGGGCCGGTCGAGGTGATCGACGCCCATCCGCGGACGGAGGCGTGCTGGGAGGGCTCCGTCTACCCGCCGCTCGCGGACGCGCCCGTCGCCCTCGGGGAGAGCTTCACGGTGCCGGGGGAGGGCGTGCGGGTGGAGGCGGAGGGACGGACGGCGGCGGGGGCGTGGACGGTGAAGATCACCGCCGGGTGACCGGTGACCGGTGACCGGTACGGCCGGGTGGCTACGCGAGAAGCCCCCCGCTCGCGCGAGGGGCTTCTCCGTGTCGGTGCGCCGCCAGGGACTCGAACCCCGGACCCGCTGATTAAGAGTCAGCTGCTCTAACCAACTGAGCTAGCGGCGCCTGCTGACGTCGTAGACCTTAGCACCCTGGTCGGCGGGAGGAGAAATCGAGATCCGCACGGCCGTCCGGGCCGCCCGCACGGCCGCCCACAGCAGCACCTCCGGGCCCGGCAGCCAGGGGTGCCGGGTGTCCGGCGCGACCAGCCAGCGGGAGCCGGAGCGGGCGGGGGAGCCGGCGCCGTGCAGTGACGGGACGGTCACCGCGTCACCGGTGCCGTGGCACAGCAGCGGCGGCACCGCGTCCGCGCGTCCGCCGCCCCGGCCGCGGGCGCCCCACTCCTCCCACTCCAGCAGCGAGGGCAGCCGCTGGGCCGTGCCCGGCGTCGAGAAGAGCAGGGTGCGGCCCCGGAACTCCGCCACCGGCCCCGAGCCGGGGCCCTCCTCCCACAGCCGGTCCAGCATCCGGCGCCCGAAGACGGCGGGGGCGCTGACGACGTCGAAGGCGGAGCCGCAGGGCAGTACCACGGGCGCGTCCGGCTGCTCCTCCCAGAGCGCGAGCGTGCTGCGGGGGTAGGTGCCCGCCGAGGCCAGCCAGGCGGCGCCGGCCGTGGTGACGTCCGAGATGTGCGGTGTGCTGCTCATGGATGTCAGGTCTACAGCCCGTGAGCGCTCTGTTCCGCAGAGTCGCAGAAATTCGGGACAGGGTGGACCCGGGCGGAGTAACCTGCCCGCTTGGCATATGCCGGGCCGCCCTGGACCGCCGGCCCCTGGCGGGGACGGGGACGGGAAACAGGGGGACTGAAGGGAGGACGGGAACGCCGGGCCCCGCGGGGAGGCGCGGTCACGCCCGGTCGGTGTGGTGCGGGCCCTCCCCGCCGCGCAGCAGGTTGCGTCCGAACTCGACCATCTTCTTGGCGTAGTCCTCGGTCCAGTCGGCCCGCTCGGCGATGTCCGCCGTGGTCAGCCGGTCGAACCGCCGGGGGTCGGCGAGCTGCGCCGCCGCGACCGCCTGGAACTCCATCGCCCGGTCCGCCGCCGCGCGGAACGCCTGCGTCAGCTCCGTCGCGCGGGCCAGCAGCGCCCGGGGGTCGTCCATCGACTCCAGGTCGAAGAAGTGTTCCGGGTCCGCGCCCGCCTCCGCGGGCTCGAAAAGCAGGGGCGCGGGGCGTAGCCGCGGTTCGTTGCGACGCGGCGTGGGCTCCGCCATGTCTTCTCCTCCTCGTACGTCGTGGACGGCCCCTCCCCGCGAGCGGGGGGCGCCCTTCGGGGCGGTGGGCCACCGTCCATTGTCCCGCGCCCGCGCAAGGGGGCCCAGGGGCGCGGGCGCGTCCCCGTGGCGCGGGGTGCGCGGCGGCCGGACGGCACGGCGTCCCGCCGGCCGGTCCCGTGACCGCCGCGCCCGGCGGCGCGACGGTCACGGACGCCAGGGCACCCGGTGTTCCGCCAGGTGGGCCAGGACCGCGTGGTTGGCCTCCCAGCCGTCCGGGAACTTCACGACCGTCCCCAGCCGCACCGGCTCCGTCGACGGGTAGTCGTCCAGCAGTTCGTCCACCCCGGCCCGGCACACCACGATGCACGCGTGCCGGTGGCGGGAGGCCAGCACGCACAGGCGGCCGGTCTCCAGGTGGAAGGCGGTGGCGTCGGGGCGGCCGGACAGCGGGTGCAGGACGACCGTCACGTCGTACTCGCGGCCCTGCAGCCGGTTGGCCGTGTCGACGGTGACGCCGGTGACGCCCAGCTCCGCCAGCGCGGCCCGCACCGCCGCCGCCTGGTCGCGGTGCGCGGTGCCGACGGCGATGCGTCCGGCGGTCAGGGGCGCCGGTTCGGGGGAGCGCTCGGAGGTCGCCGCGCCGCCCCGGTCCAGGAGGCGGCGGACCACCGTCGCCACCGCCCGCACCGCCTCCGGGTCGGTGCGGGGGGTGTGCCGCGGCGGCAGCTCCAGCAGGCCCCAGCCGCAGGCGGCGGCCTCGTCGATCACCCGGTCCGGTCCGGAGCCGTCGGCGGGGACGGCGAAGGCCAGGCGCCGGTCGCCGTGGCCGGTGCCGCTGCGGAACGGCGTGTACGGGTAGAAGGCGTCCGACACCAGCGGCGCGGCGGACGCCGGGAGCCGCCACGACACCGGCAGCCGGTGCTGCGGCAGGCCCGGGTTGTGCGCGAGCAGGGTGGTGACGGCGGAGGCCGACGGGTCGTACGACAGGCCCGCCCACTGCTCGCCGCCCACGATCGAGAACGGGTCCAGCTGGCCCGGGTCGCCCACGAACAGCGCCCGCTCGAACAATCCGGCCACGGCGAGCAGCGCGTCCGAGCGCATCTGGTAGGCCTCGTCGACGATGGCGTGCCGCCACGGCTCGTCCACCTTCACGTGCGCCCACTTGGCGGCCGTGGACAACACGACGGGCAGCCCGGCGAGGCCGGCGGCCTTCGCCGACGTGCGGACGTTCGGCAGGGCGTCCAGCGCCTTGTCGTAGGGGTCGGCGTCGCTGCTGTGCAGCCGGCCCACCGGCAGGTCGGGGTTCTTCTCGGCGAGCCGCAGCACCAGGTCGTCGACCTGGGCGTTGGTCTGCGCCACCACCATCAGCGGGCGTCCGGCCTCGGCCAGCTCCAGCGCCGCCCGCACCACCAGCGTGGACTTCCCGGCGCCGGGCGGGGAGTCGACGACGACGCCGCGCTCGGCGCCGTGCAGGGTGTCGCGGAGGATCGCCTCCGTGGCACGGGCGGCCTCCGCGCCCGGATCGAAGCCGGCGCCGGCGCCGGGAGCGGTGGCGAGGACGGTCTCGGTGGTCACAGGAGGTCCTCCTCCGTCACGGGGTCGGCCGCTTCGGGCGCGGTCCGCTCACCGGGCGGTCCGCCGTGCGTCCACGGGGTCTGTTCCGGGTCGGGCAGCCTCGCGCCGCCCCGCTGCTCGTGCTCGAAGAGCGTGAAGCACACCCGGTCGCCCTTCTCGGGCACGCTCCCGGCCTCGGGCTCCTTGCCCCGGCCCATCTTGTCGAGGATCCGCAGGACGACGCCCACGCCGCCCCCGCCCCGCCCGTCGCACTCCGCGAACTCCACGAACTCGGCCGCCTGCGGCCTGCCGCCCAGCGACCGGTACACCTTCGTCCGCTCGCTCAGCTGCGGCCGGTCGTCCGTGCGCACGGTGACCAGCGGGCGCGGGCTGGGCCGCCGGCCCTCGCCGTACGCCATGACGACGTCCGTGACCTCACCGGCGAACGCCTCCCCGGCCAGCCGCCGGCCGGCCATCACCAGCGGGTCGTCCAGCGCCTCCTGCGCATCCAGCCGGGCCTGCTCGCGCTCCCGCGTGGCCAGCTTGTTCGCGGCGGTGACCGCGTCGTCGCGGCGCGGCTGCGGGGGCTCCCCGGCGGCGACGCGGTCGCGGTGCCCGGTGAACGACCAGCGGTCGCGCGTCCACCGCTCCTCGACGTGCGCCCCCGGCGGCAGGGCCCGCAGCAGGTCCACACCCCGCCACACCGCGTCCCACGTGGGCCGCGTCCGGCTCTCGACCAGGGCGCGGATCTCCCGCTCGGCGGCGGTGACGGCACCGAGCCGCTCGTCCGCCTCCAGACCGTCCTCGGCGGCGGCCAGTGCCGTACGGGCCCGGTCGTAGCGCTCGATGGCGGGGGCCAGCAGCCTGTTGTCGAACGCCGGGTCGGTGGCCGGGCCCGCGGGCGGGCACAGCAACTGGCCGGCGGCGTCCCGCGCGAGCTCGGCCCGCAGCGCCGCCTCGGCGCCGGACCTCCCCTCGGGCGGGTCGATCCAGGCCAGCAGCGCCCCCAGGTGCTGGTCCTCCAGCGAGGACTGCCCGGTCGCCCAGTGCCGGCCCAGCAGGTCCGTCATGGCCAGCAGCAGCGACGAGCCCGGTACGCGGGCCCGCTCCCCGTAGTGGGTCAGCCACCGCCCGAGCAGCGGGACCCGCGGCGGCGCCGGGTAGGGCGCCTGCGGATCCTGCTCCGCCGTCCGCCGGAAACGCATCGAGCGGCCCAGCAGCCGTACGAAGTCGACGCCCGCGCGGCTCGGCACGAGCAGTTGCGCGGCGTCCGCGCACAACTCGGCCTCGACCTTGACCCGTTTGCCGGTCTCCGGGTCGGTCTCGGTCCGCGCGGCGGCCTCCACGCAGTCCGCGTACGACTCCACGTACGGCAGGACGACGTCCGCCAGTTCGGCCAGGAACGCGAACCTGAGGTCGCGGTCGCGCGGCTGCGGCACCACCAGCAGGCGCGGGGCGTCCCGGTCGGTGCCGACCAGCGCGCCGAGCGGGGCGCCGGCCTCCCCGGCGGTGGTCAGCGGCACGAACACCAGCGGCCGGTCGGACAGGTGCCGGTGCCGGACCGTGGCGGCGGGCTGGGCCCGCCCGGCGCGCACCGCCTCCAGCCGGGCGAGGGTGGTGATCAGCGACACAGGGCCGCCTCCGGTCCGGCGGAAGGGGCCGGGAGCGTCCGCGCGCGGGCGGCGTCCAGCGCCTCCGCCCGCAGGGCCGCCGCGCGGCGCAGCGCCGCCACCGCCGGATCGTCCGGGTCGCCGGCCTCCCCGCGGGCCGCCGCGAGGACGTCCTCGACCGAGGACAACCCGCCCAGCTCGGCGCGGACCGGGCGGCCGAGGGCGGTCACCGCGCCGCCCTCGCGGGCGCGGGCGCGGCAGTGGAAGGCGAGGTCGCAGGCGGACAGGCACTCGGGCGCGTACGCCGCCGGGACCGCCTCGACCGCGGCCGTCAGCTCCTCCACCGGCAGTTCGGGGGAGAAGCAGGTGCCCTCGGGCAGGGTGTCGGCGATCTCCTCCACGCGTGTGAGACGGCTCAGTTGACGGGCAGTCACCGCGCGCTGCCTGCGCACGTCGACGGCGGAGGCGGTGGGCAGGTTGGAGAAGTCCCTGGGGCAGACCAGCAGCACCCGGTGGCGCACCCGCGGGGACGCGCCCTCCCGGGCGAGGCGGGCGGCCACCTCCTCCAGCGCCAGCACGTACACCGCCGCCTGGCGTGCCGCGGCGCCGACCTTCGCCGGATCCGCGGCGCCGTCCAGCATCGGGAAGGACTTGATCTCGACGACCGTCCAGCTTCCGTCGGGGTGCACGACCACCGCGTCCGGTTCCAGGAAGGCGGGGGAACCGGCGACCTCCAGCACCAGCAGGGGATGGTCCAGCAGGGTCCACCCGCCCGACCCGGCCGCCTCGCGCAGCGCCAGCGCCGTACGCGCCACGCGGCCCTGCGGGCCGGCCGCGGACAGGTCGGGCACCTGCGCCCGCGCGGGCGGCTCGGCGCCCGGGTCCAGCCGCTCGTGCGCGAGCCGCAGCAACTCCGCGCCGCCGTCCGCCTTGACCCGCGCCTCGAACGCGTTGCCCCGCATGAACGCGAACTGTGACTGCCCGAAGGCCGACGGCGAGCCCAGCGCGCTCGCCAGCGCCGCCTTGTCCACCCCGGCGCCGTCCAGGAGCGCGCGCCGCCGGCACCCGGGGTTCGCGGCGAGGGCGGCCAGGGCGCGCGCGTCCAGCGCCTTGGCCGGTACGTCGGGACCGCGCAGCTCAGCGAACCGGTGCCGGAGCACCGCCCCCCGCGTCCGCGGGAGAGGTGCCGGGTCCGGCCGGTGCCGGGAACCGCTGCTCGCGCTGCCGTGGAATTCGCTCACCCGCGGAAGTCTGGCATCCACCACTGACATTCGGGGACTTCGCGTCCCTCGAGGCGCCCGCGACCGGGGTGGCCTTCGTGCCGGGGGCGGTGCTCGCGCCCGGGGCGACCCGGGCGGTGGCCCACGCCCTGGCCCGGTCCGCGCACCGCGTCACCCGCGGCGCCAGCAGCAGGCCCAGTCCCATCACGGCCGCGCCCGCCACCGCGTCGAGCAGATAGTGGTTGGCCGTGCCCATGACCACCACGGTCGTCACCAGCGGATAGACGACACCGGCCGCCTTCGCCGCGCGCGTCCCCCCGTACCGCCACAGCACCACCCCGCACCACAGCGCCCAGCCCACGTGCAGGCTCGGCATCGCCGCGTACTGGTTGGTCATCCCGCCCAGCCCGCGCGGCGCGCTCGCCTCGCCTCCCCACCAGCCGTAGGCGCTGTAGTGGGCCATCGTGTCGACGAAGCCGTGACCGGCGCCGAGGAGGCGGGGCGGGCAGGTCGGCAGCAGCGTGAAGCCGATCAGGCCGATGAAGGTGGACGTCATCAGCCAGGTGCGGGCGGCGCGGTAGTGCGCGGTGCGCGAACGGAAGACCCATACCAGGATCGCGGGCGTGACCAGGTAGTGCAGCGACGCGTACCAGAAGTCGGCCGGTACGCCGAGCCAGGGCTCACGCGTGAAGAGACGATTCAGCGGATGTTCCGCGTCGAGGCGCAGCGCCTGTTCGACGCGCAGGATCGCCAGGCCGTGGCCGACGGCGTCGGCGACGTCGCCGCCCACGAGGAGCCGGCCCGCCGAGTAGCAGGCGTACACGAGGACGATCAGCGGCAGTTCGGTCCACCAGCGGGGCCGGGCGGCCGGGACGGCTCCGGTGTCCGGTGTCTCGGCGTGCGGCATCCGATCGCCCTCCCCTTCTCCCACGTGCCCGGCGGACCGGCCGTGCCACTCTACGGCGTACGGGCGCCCCTTTCCCGGAGCGCCCCCGGCCCGGATAGACGTCGGGATCACCCGCCGGGTTGCCCGTGCGCGACGTGCGCGATGATGGAAGGGTCCGCCCGAGATCCACCCGGAAAGGCCCCCCATGGCACCGCGCATCCTGCTGGCCCGGCACGGACAGACGGAGTGGTCGCTGTCCGGCAGACACACCGGCAGGACCGATGTGCCGCTCCTGGAGGAGGGCCGCCGCGGCGCCAAGCTGCTGGGCGAGCGACTGCACCGGGCGCCCCTCGACGGCCTGCCGGACGTCGAGGTCCGCACCAGCCCGCTCTCCCGCGCGCGCGAGACGTGCGAGCTCGCCGGCTTCGGCGACCGCGCCCGGTTGTGGGACACGCTGATGGAGTGGGACTACGGCGCCTACGAGGGCATGACCCCGGCCGAGATCCAGGCCGTCCGCCCCGGCTGGCTGATCTGGCGCGACGGCGTCCCCGAGGGCGAGACGCCGGCGGACGTCGCCGCGCGCGCCGACGAGGTGGTCGCGTGGGCGCGCGAGCGGGACCGTGACGTCCTGGTCTTCGCCCACGGCCACATCCTGCGGTCGATCGGCGCGCGGTGGCTGGGCCTGCCGCTCGACTTCGCGGCGCGCATCCGGCTCAACCCGACGTCCCTGTCGGTCCTGGGCTGGGCGTACGGGGAACCGGCGATCGAGAGCTGGAACGACCTGGGGCACCTGGCCGGGGAGTGACCGGGCCCTGGGGCGGGGCCTGCCGGGGGACCCGGCTCCGAGGCGGGATCCCGTGGAGGGGCCGTACGCCGCCGGGGCCGCCGCCTGCCCGCCGCGGCCGGCCCGCACGGCTCGCACGGCTCGCTCGGCCCCGGGCGGGTCCGCGCGTCCGCGCCGGAGTACGGCCCCTGCCGGGTCCGGGTCCCCGCCGGGCGCCGTCCCCGCCGGACCCGGCTCGCCGGACCCCGGCCCTCACCCGGCGCCCCTCACACCCGTCCCCGTCCCTCCGCCTTCGCCCCCGCCTCCGCCCGTGCCGCGCACCGGTCCAGGAACGCCGCCACGCCGGGAGCGCGCCGGTGCGGCAGCAGCCGCCGCGCCGTGCCCGCCAGCATCGTGTGCACGCGCGAGGACTGGACCTCCTCCAGCAGGCCCAGCACCCGCGTCCCGGCCGCCGCCGCCTCGTCCGGCCGCCCGTCCCTGGCCAGGTCGTCCGCCAGTTCGGCGGTGTACAGCGCGATGTTCCGCGTGAAGTGCGGGTCCTGCAGACCGGCGGCCCGCTCCGCGTGCCGCGCCGCCCGTGCCCACTCGCCCAGCGCCGACCAGCACTGCGCCTCCAGCCCTTCCAGCTCGGCATCCCCGTAGAAGCTCATCCACTCGGGATCGGCGTCGCGGGGGCCCCGCTCGTGGAGGGTCCGCGCGCGGGCCAGCGCCTGCGCGCAGGCGGCGCGGTCGCCGAGCCCCGCCCAGCCGCCCGCCTCGCGCAGCGCGAGCAGGGACAGCAGACGGGCGGAGCCGAGGGAGCGGGCGACGTGCTGCGCGGCCTGCGCCGCCCGGACCGCCTCGCGCGGCCGGCCCGCGTCCCGCGCGAGGAACGCCGTGTTGCAGAAGGCGTGTGCCTCCAGGGCCGCGTCCCCGGTGGTCCGGGCGGTCGCCAGGGCTTCCGCGTAGTGGGAGCGGGCGTCGGGGAACCGGCCGGAGTCGTGTGCCAGCCAGCCCACGGAGAGGGCCAGTTCGCCGGCGCTCGCGGCGAGCCGGTCCGCCGTCGCCTGCCGGGTCGCCCCGGCGTCCAGCAGCGCGTACGCGGCGCGCAGCGGGGCCGCCGCACGCCGGTGCAGGCCGCCGGCGCCGTGGCGGTCGTCGAGCAGCCGGATCCGGCGAACGGTCTCCTCGAGCGCGCCCGCGTCGCTCGCCCCGGCCCGGCGCCCGGGCCGCCGGGCCGCCGCGGCGTCGAAGGCGAGTCCCAGGGGGCCCAGGGAGGCGGCGGCCACCGTGGCGCCCCCGCCGGTCATGAACGCGCGACGCAGCACGTCGCCCTCCTCGTGGTCGTCGTGTGTGTCGTACGGATGACGGGGGCCGTGCGGACGGCCGGGGCCGGACGGCCGGGGCGGGGCGCACGCGTCGCACGGGGCCTGCGTCCCGTCGCCGGTCCGCGCCGCGGCGGCGGTGGGCGGCGAGGGCGCGTCGCCGGTGCGCGCGCGGCGCCCGCGGACGGACGAGCGGGGGGCGAACCCCAGATCGGTGAGCGTGCGGCCGGGGAACATGTATAGGAACACCCGTTCGTACGCGTAGTTGGGGCAGCGGATCTCGCCCGACTCGACCCGGCCGATGTACCGCGCGTCGCAGCCGACCCGCTCGCCGATCTCCCGGGCGGCCCGGCGGACCGCCGCCGCGAACTCCGCCGGCGAGCGCTGCCCGCGTAACCGCCGGAAGGCGAGGTTCGGCTGCGGTGGCCGGCCGGGCCGGCCGGAGGTCACCGTGGACGACGCCATGGCCGGGTCCTCTCGTGCGAACCGTCGAACCGCGCCGGATCCGGGACGGCCCGGGGCCACGGCGGGCCGGTCGCCCGTGGATGTCCCGATTCCGGCGGGGCACGAAGGTATCCGCTGTGACGGGGTCGCTACGCGGGGTTTGACGGTGAACCGCGCGTCTCGTCCGTCATCTGCCATGAAGTGCCATCCTTTGTGGCGGAATTGTCCCGTAGCCGTTGACGCCCCGAGACGTTGAACCCCGTGGACCGGGAGGCCCCCGACTCCCGACCGCTCGACCGAGAAGGGGTTTTGAGGTGGAGGCCGGGATGGAGACCAGCCGGATCGACGACCTTCGCAGACCGCCGTCGGCGGCGGGACGCGCGTCCGCTGCGCACGGCGGCGCACCCCCGTGCGCGGAAGCGGCCTGCGACGTCGTGACCGTGCCGACGCGCCAGGGGCTGGAGGCGGTCGACATCCTGCGACGCGGCGCCGGCGACGCGGTCGGTCCCGTCCTGCACGACGACGGCCGCGGCACCCTGGGCTTCCTGGTGCCGCCGGGCACGGCCGCCGCGTGGGACGTCCCCGGGAGCACCTGTACCGGGACCGACGGCCGCGGCCTCGGTCTGCCCCCCGTGCCACCGCCGGAGGGCTCCGGCTGGCTGCTGCCGCCCGGCGAGGCCGACCCGGCGACCGACCCGGCCGTGCTGCGGGCCGCCCTCGGGGAGGCGGCCCGGCTGATCGCGGCGGCGGACGGCTGCTGCTGAGCGCCGCGACCGGGCGGGCCGCCGTACGCCGGTGCCCGGCCGCCGGGCACGGGCGCCCGGTCCGATAATGGCCTGATGGGAAAGTCCAGGAACGCCCGGCGCGGGCGGAGCGCGGCGGAGACCGTCGTCGAGCACGTCGACGGCGGGGTCGCCGAACTCGTACCGGACCGGGACCGGCCGCGGGCCTGGACGCTGCTGATCGACGGGGCACCGCAGTCGCACGTCGACCTCGACGACCCGGCGTACCTCTCGTTCGAGTACCAGCGCCGCCTGGGACACGTCATCGACCTCGTCGCCCCGCCGGGCAGGCCCGTCCGCGCCGTGCACCTCGGCGGTGGCGCCCTCACGCTCGCCCGTTACGTCGCCGCCACCCGCCCCCGCTCCACCCAGCAGGCCGTCGAGCGGGACGCGGCCCTCGTCCGCCTGGTCCGCCGGGAGCTGCCGCTGGACCCGGGCGCCCGCATCCGGGTGCGGTCCGCCGACGCCCGTGAGGGACTGGCCAAGGTGCCCGACGGATGGGCGGACCTGGTCATCGCGGACGTGTTCGGCGGGGCCCGCACCCCGGCCCACCTGACGTCGGCCGAGTTCCTGGACGAGGTCCGCCGGGCGCTGGCACCGGACGGGGTGTACGCCGCCAACCTCGCCGACGGCCCGCCGCTGGCGCACCTGCGCGGGCAGATCGCCACCGTCGCCGCCCGCTTCCCCGAATCGGCGCTGATCGCCGATCCGGCGGTGCTGCGCGGCAAGCGCTTCGGCAACGCCGTCCTCGTCGCCTCCGACCGCCCCCTGCCGGTCGCCGAACTGACCCGCCGCGCCGCCTCCGACCCCCACCCCGCGCGCGTGGAGCACGGCAGGGCGCTGACCGACTTCGCCGGCGGGGCCGCCCCCGTGACGGACGCCGCGGCGGTGGCGTCACCGGCACCGCCCCCGTCCGTGTTCCGCTGACGCGGCGGACCGGGCGGTTCGAACCGCCGGGCGGTCCGGCCGGTCCGGCGGTTCCGGTGGACCGGCAGCTTCCGGTCTCCGCCCGCGGCGGGCCGTCGTGCCGGGAGCGGAACACCGGCACCCGCTCGGCGCCGGCGGCGGGCTCCACCCGGACCCGGGCCGGGCACCACGCGCCCGCCCCCGCCGCCGGGGCCGCGGATCCGCCCCGGGACGGCCGGCCACCCGCGGGCGCCCGCCCGCGGGTGGCCGGCCGTCCCGCCCCCGCGGCGGAGGGCGGCATCCCCCGGGCGCCGCCCCCCGCCCGCTCCTCGTGGCCGCCTACAGGTCCCCGGCCTTGGGCAGCGTCCCCGTCCGGGCCGCCTGCCCGTACCACAGGGCACTGGTCTTCGGGGTCCGCTCCAAGGTGGCGTAGTCGACGTAGACCGCGCCGAAGCGCTTGGCGTAGCCGTACGCCCACTCGAAGTTGTCCATCAGGGACCACAGGTAGTAGCCGCGGACGTCGGCGCCGTCGGCGAGGGCGCGGCGGACCGCCGACAGGTGGCCGTGCAGGTAGGCGACGCGCTCCGGGTCGTGGACGCGGCCGTCGGGACCGGGCTTGTCGTCGTAGGCCGCCCCGTTCTCGGTGATGTACAGGGGCAGGCCCGGCGCCTCGCGGGTGTAGCGCATGATCAGCTCGTGCAGACCGGACGGGTCGATCGTCCAGCCCATCTCGGTGCGCTCGCCCGGCGTCTGGTGGAACGCCACGTCGTCCGCGGCCGGCCACGGCGAGTGGTCGCCGCCCCCGTGGCCGTCGGCGCGCGGGCCGGCCGGGGCGGAGTCCGCCGCCGACACCAGGGCCGGGGTGTAGTAGTTGAGGCCCAGCGCGTCCAGCGGCTGGTGGATCGCCGCCAGGTCGCCGTCCCGGACGTAGGACCAGTCCGTCAGGGAGGCCGTCGCCTCGAACAGCGACCGCGGGTACGCGCCGTGCAGGACCGGGCCGTGGAAGACGCCGTTCGCCAGGTCGTCGATCTTCCGGGCCGCGGCCAGGTCCGCGGGCCGCTGCGACAGCGGGCGGACGACCGAGGAGTTGAGGCTGAGCGCCACCGAGTTGTGGGCGGGCATCGCCGAACGCAGGGCCGTCGCGCCCAGCCCGTGCGCCAGGTTGAGGTGGTGGGCCGCGCGCAGGGCGGCCGCCGGTTCCGTGCGGCCGGGGGCGTGCACACCGGAGGAGTAGCCGAGGAAGGCGCTGCACCACGGCTCGTTGAGCGTGATCCACTGCTCCACCCGGTCGCCGAGTGCCTCACCGACGATGTGCGCGTACTCGGCGAACCGGTACGCCGTGTCCCGCTCCGGCCAGCCGCCCGCGTCCTCCAGCTCCTGCGGCAGGTCCCAGTGGTACAGGGTGAGGGCGGGCTTGATGCCGTGCGCGAGCAGTTCGTCCACCAGGCGGCGGTAGAAGTCCAGGCCGCGCCGGTCGGCGGGGCCGCGGCCGGTGGGCTGGACCCGGGGCCAGGAGACGGAGAAGCGGTAGGCGTTCAGGCCCAGCCCCGCCATCAGCGCCACGTCCTCGCGGTAGCGGTGGTAGTGGTCGACCGCCACGTCACCGGTGTCGCCGCCGGCCGTCCTGCCCGGCGTGTGGCTGAAGATGTCCCAGATCGACGGCGTACGGCCGTCCTCCCGCACCGCCCCTTCGATCTGGTAGGCGGAGGTCGCGGCCCCCCAGAGGAAGGTGGGAGGGAAAGGCGCGGCCATCAGGTCAGACATGGAGTCGCTCCCGTGAGTCGGGGGCCTCATTATGCATGGGAGCGCTCCCATAGCGGAAGAGGGGCTGAGGCGGCGAGCAGCACGGATCCGATCCCCGCCCCGGCCTCCCGCCCGCCCCCGAAGGCGGCCGGGCCCCGCGACGCGACGCGTCCCCGGCCCTTGGGCCGAGGGGCCCGCCCTCCGGCCGGGGTTCCGCCTTCCGGCCGGGGTTCCGCCTTCCGGCCGGGGTTCCGCCTTCCGGCCGGGGTTCCGCCTTCCGGCCGGGGTTCCGCCTTCCGGCCGGGGTTCCGCCTTCCGGCCGGGGTTCCCGCCCTCCGGCCGGGCGTCTCGCCCGACCCCGCGCTCCGGCCGAGCGTCTCACCGACCCTGCGCGCCCCGGCCGAGCGCCCCGCTCAGGCCGACTCCCGCACCACCAGCTGCGTCGGCAGGATCACTTCCCGGTGGCCGGAGCCGCGCTGGGCGATCTCGTCCAGCAGCAGGTCGGCCATGGTGCGTCCCATCTCCTCCAGCGGCTGGCGGACGCTGGTCAGCGGAGGGTCGGTGTGCCGGGCCACGATCGAGTCGTCGAAACCGACGACGGCCACGTCGTCGGGCACCTTCCGGCCGGACGCGCGCAGTTCCAGCACGGCGCCCGAGGCCATCACGTCGGAGGCGGCGAAGACGGCGTCGAGGCCGGGGCGCCGGCGCAGCAGCTCCCGCATGGCCGCGCGTCCGCCCTCCTCCGTGAAGTCGCCGTGGGCGACCAGATCCTCGTCGACGGCCAGGCCCGCGCCCTCCAGCGCCTCGCGGTAACCGTCGAGGCGGGCCCGGGCCGCGTCCATGTCCAGGGGCCCGGTGATGGTGCCGATGGACCGGCGGCCCCGCGCCAGCAGGTGCTGGACCGCGCTCCTGGCGCCGCCGCCGTTGTCCGCGCGCACATGGCCCAGCGGCTCCCGGCGGCCGCGCCGGCCGGCCAGCACGGTCGGCACGGAGAGCTCCTCCAGCCGGTCCGGCAGCGTGTCGTCGCTGTGGACCGCCATCATCAGCACCCCGTCCACCCGCTGGGCGGACAGGTACGTGGCGAGCCGCGCGTACTCCTTCTCCTCGTCCACCAGGACCAGCAGCAGCTGCATCCCGGCGCGGGAGAGGCGGGCGGACACGCCCCGGATGATCCCCGAGAAGTACGGCTCGGAGAAGAGCCGGGTCTCGGCCTCGGGGACGACCAGGGCCACCGAGTCGGTGCGGCGGGTGACGAGGGAACGGGCGGCGCGGTTGGGGACGTAGCCGAGATCGGCGATGGCCTGCTCCACCGCCGCCCGTGAGCGGTCGCTCACCTTGGGGGAGCCGTTGATCACCCGGGAGACCGTGCCGCGGCCGACGCCGGCGCGGGCGGCCACGGCGTTCAGGGTCGGACGCCGGACGTCCGCGGCCGCGGGCGGCTGTTCGGCAGGGCTCATCGTTCACCTTCCGGTGTTCGGCGGGGGTCGCGCCATTCTCGCCCAGAAAACCGGACGGTGGCCTCCGCGGGGAGGCGCCGGCGCCTTGCCGCGGGGAGCGCGTCGACGGTGACCTGCGGAAACCGTGCACGGAGCGGACCGGGGCCGGGCCGGCGCAAGGCTGCGGGGCGACACATTCCCGTGACGTGCGGAACACGCTTGCGCAACAACGCCGTTTTCAAGTCTTGACACTCGGCCCGGCAGGAAGGAGTCTTCCGGCATGCCGCGTGGGAGCGGTCCCACGGTTGGTCCGGGGGGTTTGCTCCCGTGTGGGGAGCACCATCAACGGCCCTTCCCTCCTCCCCCTGTGACACCTCGTTGACCAGCACCCTTCGCACCGCACCCCGCGTGCTGTGGGCCTGGCCGCTGCTCCAACCGAGAGGGCAGGTCCGGACCGCCGGACTTCGGAGGTCTGCTTCCTGAGGTCCCGTTCGCCACTGGAACAAGGAGTACTGGAATGCGCATCACCCGCACCGGCGGCGGTCGTGGCCGCAAGGCGGCGGCCGTGACCACGACGGTCCTGACGGCCTCGGCCCTGTTGCTCACCGGCTGCAGCGACGACGGCGGTTCCGACGACGCCGGCGACTCGGGCGGCAACATCACGCTCACGGTGGCCGACTACGGGCAGTTCGGTTACAAGGAAGCCGGTCTGTTCGAGAAGTACCACGAGCTCCACCCGAACATCACGGTGAAGGAGGAGGTCTCGTCCAACGAGCAGGACTACTACCCGAAGCTCCTTCAGCAGCTGAACTCGGGCAGCGGCCTCGGGGACGTGACGGCCATCGAGGTGGGCCGCATCACCGAGATCGTCACCACCCAGGCGGACAAGTACGTCGACCTGAAGGACTCCCTCGACGTCTCCGACTGGGTGTCCTGGAAGTCGAAGCAGGCCACCACCAAGGACGGCGCGGTCATCGGCGCAGGCACCGACATCGGCCCGATGTCGCTGTGCTACCGCAGGGACCTCTTCGAGAAGGCGGGCCTGCCGACCGAGCGCGAAGAGGTCGCCAAGGCGGTCGAGGGCGGCTGGGAGGACTACATCAAGCTCGGTGAGCAGTACCAGAAGAAGGCGCCGTCCGGCACCTACTTCATGGACTCCGCGAGCGCCATGTTCAACGCGGTCGTCAGCTCCTCCCCGGAGCAGTACTACAACGCCGAGGGCGAGGCGATCTACAAGGAGAGCGCCTCCGTCAAGCGGGGCTGGGACCTGGCCGCCGAGGCCGCGGAGAAGAAGCTGACCCAGGGACTGGCCCAGTTCCAGGACCCCTGGAAAGCGGCGCTGCGCAAGGGCAGCGTGGCCACCGTGGTCTGCCCCGCCTGGATGGCCACCCAGATCGCGACCTACTCCGGTGACGAGTACAAGGGCAAGTGGGACATCGCCCGTTCGCCCGGCTCGACCGCGGCCAACTGGGGCGGCTCCTTCCTGGCCGTGCCCAAGAACGGCAAGCACGTGAAGGAGGCCATCGAACTGGTCAAGTGGCTGACCGCCCCCGAGCAGCAGGCCGCCGTGTTCAAGGCGGCGGGCATCTTCCCGTCGAACCAGAAGGCCTACGACCTGCCCGACGTGAAGAACGGGACGCTGCCGTACTTCAACGGCGCCCCGGTCGGCCAGATCTACGCCGAGGAGGCCAAGTCCATCCCCGAGGCCGTCCTCGGCGCGAAGGACGCCACGATCAAGGACACGATCTCCCGGGAGATCAACAACATGGAGCAGCGGGGCACCGACCCCGACGACGCCTGGAAGTCCGCGACCGAAGAGATCGACAAGGTGATCGGCTGACACCCGCCGGTGCGGGCGGCCCGCGCACCCGCCCGCACCGCGCCCGGGCGCGCGGGGCCGGCCGCACCACCGGCCGGCCGTCGGACGCCGGCCGGTCCGCGCGGGGGACGGCGGGACGGGCGCCCGGCCCGTGGACCCGCCTCCCGTCCCCGCCCCCCACCCGGCCGAGACCTCCCAGGGAAGGATTCCCTCCGTGGCAACGACAACCCCCGCACGGGGCGCCCGCAAGACACCGCACGGCGGCTTCGGCGCCGCGCCGAAGGAGCGCGGCTCCTGGCGCGCGCGGCTGTGGCGCCTCGACGACATGGTGTCGCCCTACGCGTACATCGCCCCCTTCTTCCTCGTCTTCGGCGCCTTCGGGCTCTACCCGCTCCTCTACACGGGGTGGATCGCCCTGCACCGGGTGGAGATGGCGGGCCTGGACCAGCCCGAGTGGGTCGGCTGGGACAACTTCGCCAAGATCCTCCAGGACTCCGAGTTCTGGCTGTCCGTCAGCAACACCTTCGTCATCGGCGTCATCTCGACCGTGCCGCAGCTGCTCATGGCGCTGGGACTGGCCCACCTGCTCAACTACAAGCTGCGGGCCAGCACGTTCTGGCGGACGGTGATCCTCACCCCGTACGCCACCTCGGTGGCGACCGCGGCCCTCGTCTTCGCCCTGGTCTTCCGGGCCGACGGCGGCCTGGTCAACTGGGTGCTGGGCCTCTTCGGCGTCGACGCCGTCGACTGGGGCAACGGCCACTGGACGTCCAAGATCGCCATCGCGGTCATCGTGATCTGGCGCTGGACCGGCTACAACGCGCTGATCTACCTGGCGGCCATGCAGGCCGTGCCGACGGACCTGTACGAGGCGGCCTCGATCGACGGGGCCAACCGCTGGCAGCAGTTCCTCAAGGTGACGATCCCCTCGCTGCGGCCGACGATCCTGTTCACCATCGTCATCTCGACCATAGGTTCGCTCCAGCTGTTCGGGGAGCCGCTGCTGCTGCAGGGCGGCACGCTCGGCTCCGTCGGCGGCAGCGAGCACCAGTACGAAACCCTCAGCATCTACCTCTTCAACTACGGCTGGAAGCTCGGGCACCTGGGCCCGGCCGCGGCCGTCGCCTGGGCCATGCTCGTCCTGCTGCTGCTCATCGCACTGATCAACTGGATCGTCGGCCGGTTCATGCGCAAGAGCGCGGTCTGACGGGAGCGACAACGATGACTACGACCAGTCCCACCAAGACCGCCGCGCCGGACCTCGGCCCGGCCCCGCTCCCCGCCTCCGAGGGCACCGGCCGCAGCCGTTTCAAGATCGGCGCGGGCGGACAGCTCAAGGGCGGCCCGTTCACCTACCTCGTCCTGGCCGTCGTCGGCCTGGGCTCGGTCTTCCCGCTGTACTGGACGCTGGTGGCCGCCTCGCACGACCAGCAGCGGGTCCTCGACAACCCGCCGCCGCTCCTGCCGGGCGGCAGGCTGCTGGGCAACCTCGAGGCGGCCTGGGAACAGGCCAACCTCGGCAAGGCCATCACCAACAGCGTCATCGTGGCCGGCTCCATCACCGCGGCCACGCTGTTCTTCTGCACCCTGGCCGGCTACGCCTTCGCCAAGATGCGCTTCCGCGGCCGGGGCGTGCTGATGACCGCGGTCATCGCCACCCTGACGATCCCCCCGCAGCTCAGCGTCGTCCCGCTGTTCATGATGATGTCGGACATCGGGTGGGGCGGACAGCTGGAGTCGGTGATCTTCCCGACCCTCGTCGGTGCCTTCGGCGTCTTCTTCATGCGCCAGTACCTGCTGGAGGCCCTGCCCTACGAGCTGATCGAGGCGGCCAAGGTGGACGGGGCGAGCAACCTCCGCATCGTGTGGAACGTGGTCCTGCCCGCGGCCCGGCCCGCGATGATGGTGCTCGGCATGCTCACCTTCGTGCAGGCGTGGAACGACTTCTTCTGGCCCTTCCTCGCCCTGAACCAGCAGAACCCCACCATCCAGGTGGCCCTCGGCCAGCTCAGCGCCTCCTACACCCCCGACCAGAGCATCGTCATGGCCGGCGCGCTGATCAGCACCCTGCCGCTGCTGCTGGTCTTCGTGGTCTTCGGCAAGCAGATCGTCGGAGGCATCATGACGGGCGCCGTCAAGGGCTGACGCCGGGCCGCCGCCGACACCGGTCCGACAGCTCTGCGCGCCCCGCCCGCCGTCCGGTACGGCCCGCCCTGCCACGCCCCGCACACGGGCCGTACCGGACTCGGGCCGCGCGCGTCCGCGGGACCCGCCAGCCTTCCCTTCCCCCCACGGCCGGCCCACCGTCCGGCCTTTCCTCACGCCACTTTGGGAGCGTTCTCATCATGACCACCGTGCGACCCGAGGCCACCGCCCGGCCGGCATCGGCCCTCTCCTTCCCGACGGACTTCGTCTGGGGCGCCGCCACCGCCGCCTACCAGGTGGAGGGCGCCGCCGCCGAGGACGGCCGCACCCCCTCCATCTGGGACACCTTCAGCCACACCCCCGGAAAGGTCCGCAACGGCGACACCGGCGACATCGCCGCCGACCACTACCACCGCTACCGCGACGACGTGGCGCTGATGAAGGACCTGGGCCTGAAGGCGTACCGGTTCTCCGTCTCCTGGTCCCGGGTCCAGCCCACCGGCCGCGGCCCCGCCGTCGAGCGCGGCCTGGACTTCTACCGCCGCCTCACCGACGAGCTCCTCCAGGCGGGCATCACCCCCGTCGCCACCCTCTACCACTGGGACCTGCCGCAGGAACTGGAGGACGCGGGCGGCTGGCCGCACCGCGACACCGCGCACCGCTTCGCCGAGTACGCCGGCATCGTGGCCCGCGCCCTCGGGGACCGCGTCGGCGTGTGGACCACCCTCAACGAGCCCTGGTGCTCGGCGTTCCTCGGCTACGGCTCCGGCGTGCACGCCCCGGGCCGCACGGACCCGGCCGCCACCCTGCGCGCCGCCCACCACCTCAACCTGGCCCACGGCCAGGCGATCGGGGCGCTGCGCGCGGTGCTGCCGACGTCCGCGCAGACCTCCATCACCCTCAACCTGCACCAGGTGCGCCCGCTCACCGGCAGCCCCGAGGACGCCGAGGCGGCCCGCCGCATCGACGCGGTCGGCAACCGGATCTTCACCGGGCCGATCCTGGACGGCGCCTACCCCGAGGACCTGCTCGCCGACACCGCGCACCTGGTCGACTGGGCAGGGCTGGTGCGGGACGGGGACCTGGCCGAGATCTCCCGCCCCATCGACGTGCTCGGCGTCAACTACTACTCGCCGACCGTGGTCTCCCTGCCCGCCGACGGCCACGGCGCGGCGAAGAACGACGGCCACGGCGCGAGCGACCACTCGCCGTGGACCGGCTCCGAGCACGTCGCCTTCCACCTCGCCAACGACAACCTCACGGCGATGAACTGGGCCATCGACGCGAACGGCCTGCACACCCTGCTGACCGGCCTGGCGGCCTCCCACCCCGGGCTGCCGCTGATGGTCACCGAGAACGGCGCCGCCTTCGACGACTACGTCTCCCCCGAGGGACAGGTCAACGACCCCCAGCGGATCGCCTACCTCCACGCCCACCTGGACGCCGTCCGGCGGGCGATCGCCGACGGAGCCGACGTGCGCGGCTACTTCCTGTGGTCGCTGCTGGACAACTTCGAATGGTCCTACGGCTACTCCAAGCGCTTCGGCGCCGTCTACGTCGACTACTCCACCCAGCGCCGCATCCCCAAGGCGAGCGCCCACTGGTACGCCGAGGTGATCCGGCGGAACGCGCTGCCCGCCGGAGCACAGGGCTGACGCCACCCCCCGACCCCGGCCCAGGGGCGCCGCCGTGACACCGGCCGCGCCCCTGTCCGGTTTTCCGGGCCCGGCCGGGGGGCGTCCCGGCGGACGAGGGGCGACGGGCCCCGGGTGCGGCACGGTCCAGGCTGTTACATTCCTGGCCTGACGGCTGCGGACGGGAGGCGGCGATCATGACGGTCAACGGTGGGCGGAGCCGGGGCGGCCGACGGCCGACCCTGGAGGAGGTCGCTGCCCGCGCCGGCGTCGGCCGCGGCACCGTCTCCCGCGTGATCAACGGCTCGCCCCGGGTCAGCGACGCGACGCGGGCCGCCGTCCAGGCGGCGGTGGCGGAGCTCGGCTACGTCCCGAACACGGCCGCGCGGGCCCTGGCCGCCAACCGCACGGACGCCATCGCGCTGGTCGTGCCGGAGCCGGAGACCCGGTTCTTCGCCGAGCCGTACTTCTCGGACATGCTGCGCGGCGTCGGGGCCGAGCTGTCCGACACCGAGATGCAGCTGCTGCTGATCTTCGCGGGCAGCGACCGGGAGCGGCAGCGGCTCGCCCAGTACCTGGCGGCGCACCGGGTGGACGGCGTCCTGCTGGTCTCGGTGCACGCCGACGATCCGCTGCCGGACCTGCTGGCGCAGCTGGAGATCCCCGCGGTGATCAGCGGTCCGCGGTCGGCCGCGGAGTCCCTTCCCTCGGTGGACTCCGACAACTACGGCGGCGCACGTTCGGCCGTGGAGCACCTGCTCGCCCGGGGGCGGCGCCGGATAGCCCACATCACCGGCCGCCTCGACGTCTACGGCGCCCAGCGGCGCGTCGAGGGCTACCGGGCCGCCCTGGGGGACGCGGGGCACGCCGCGGACGAGCGGCTGATCGAGCCGGGGGACTTCACGGAGGAGGGGGGCCGCCGCGCGATGGCGGCGCTGCTGGAGCGCTGCCCGGACCTGGACGCGGTCTTCGCCGGCTCGGACGTGACCGCGGCCGGCGCCCGCCAGGTGCTGCGGGAGGCGGGCCGCCGCATCCCGGACGACGTGGCCCTGGTCGGTTACGACGACTCCGCGATCGCCCGCCACATGGATCCGCCCCTGACCAGCGTGCGCCAGCCCATCGACGAGATGGGCCGCCGGATGATCGGCCTCCTCCTCACCGAGATCGCCGACCGCCGCCCGGCGGTGACGCGGGAGCCGGGGCGGCAGCGGGTGGTCCTGCCGACCGAACTGGTGGTGCGCCGGTCCTCGTGACACCGCCGGGGGCGCCCGCCCCCGGCGCGACGGGCCCTGAAACGGAGTCAGCCGGTGACCTCTTCACAAGGTCACCGGCTGACTTCCCAGGGTGAGTGACGGGACTCGAACCCGCGGCATCCTGGACCACAACCAGGTGCTCTACCAGCTGAGCTACACCCACCATGACCGGATCCCGGGAAGTTTTCCCCGACCGGCCGAGAAAAAGTGTACAGGGTCCGAAGGGGTGCTCGCGCACGGCTTTCGCGGCGCCCCTTCCCGGGTCCTCCGCGCCGCCTACCGGCCGGGCAGGACGTGCCGGGCCGCGATCGCCCTGGCGGTGTCGGAGTCGGGTCCGGGCTGCGGGACGAAGACGGCCTCGCGGTAGTAGCGCAGCTCGGCGATGGACTCGCGGATGTCGGCGAGCGCGCGGTGGTTGCCGTTCTTCTGCGGACTGTTGAAGTACGCCTTCGGGTACCAGCGGCGGGCCAGCTCCTTGATCGACGACACGTCGACGATCCGGTAGTGGAGGTAGTCCTCCAGGGTCGGCATGTCCCTCAGGAGGAAGCCGCGGTCGGTGCCGACCGAGTTGCCGCACAGGGGCGCCTTGCCGGGCTCCTTGACGTACTCCCTCACGTACGCCAGGACCTGCTCCTCGGCGTCCGCCAGCGTCGTGCCGTTCTCCAGCTCGGCGAGGAGCCCGGACGCGGTGTGCATCTGACGCACCACCTCCGGCATCGTCTCCAGTGCCCGCTCCGGCGGGCGGATGACGATGTCCACGCCGTCGCCGAGCACGTTCAGCTCGGAGTCGGTGACGAGGGCGGCCACCTCGATGAGCGCGTCGTCGGACAGCGAGAGGCCGGTCATCTCGCAGTCGATCCACACCATGCGATCGTTCATGCGAACACCCTACGGCGGACGTGCCGCGGCGTGGTCCCCGGCAGGGGGCGCCGGCGAGCGGCTGCCGCGGGGGCCGCCGCTTTCGGGCCGCCCGGGTGCCCGCGGCGCCGGACGGGCGGGTTCCCCCTCCCGTCCGGCGTTCCGCGGCGTCCGCCGGGCGTCAGGTGGCGCTGCGCTGCCCCGGCACGCTCGCCCGGCCGGCCACGTACGCCTCACGGCCGTTCTCCGACGAGGCCGCCTGCAGCGGCTGCGACGACGGGGAGCCGACGGCGCCGACCGCCGAGCGGCGGGACTGATACGGCACCGGGCCGTCCCCGGCGAGCGGTCCGGGCTGCTGGACCGCGGCGGGGGGCGGACCGGACGCCGCCGGGGCGCCGGCCGTGCCGCCCTCGCCGCCGCCCTGCTTGTCGCCCTGGGGCCGGCGGGCCCGGTAGGCGGCCCGGTAGGCGGCCGGGGACGAGCCCAGCTGACGGCGGAAGTGGCCGCGCAGGGCCACGGGCGAGCGGAAGCCGCAGCGGCCCGCGACCTCGTCCACCGAGTAGTCCGACGTCTCCAGCAGCCGCTGCGCCTGCAGCACGCGCTGCGTGATCAGCCACTGCAGCGGCGCGCTGCCGGTCAGCGAGCGGAACCGGCGGTCGAAGGTGCGGCGGCTCATGTACGCGCGTGCCGCCAGCGTCTCCACGTCGAACTGCTCGTGGAGGTGCTCCAGCGCCCAGGCGACGACCTCGGCGAGCGGGTCGGCGCCGATCTCCTCCGGTAAAGACCGGTCGAGGTAGCGCTCCTGGCCGCCGCTGCGGCGCGGCGGCACGACCAGGCGCCGGGCCAGCGCCCCGGCCGCCTCGCTGCCGTGGTCGGTGCGCACGATGTGCAGGCACAGGTCGATGCCGGCCGCCGTGCCCGCCGAGGTCAGCACGTCCCCGTCGTCGACGAACAGCTCGCGCGGGTCCACGTGCACCGACGGGTAGCGCTTGGCCAGCGTCGGCGCGTACATCCAGTGCGTGGTCGCGGGGCGGCCGTCCAGCAGGCCCGCCGCCGCCAGTACGAAGGCGCCGGTGCACAGCCCGACGATGCGGGCGCCCTCCTCGTGCGCCCGGCGCAGGGCGTCGAGCGCCTCCTGGGGCGGCGGCGCGGTGATCGAACGCCACGCGGGCACCACCACGGTGCCGGCCCGGGAGATCGCCTCCAGGCCGTGCGGTGCGGTCAGTTCCAGGCCCCCTGTGGTCCGCAGCGGGCCCTCCTCGCCGGCGCACACCAGCAGGCGGTAGCGCGGCACGCCGGCGTCCTGGCGGTCAACCCCGAACACCGACAGCGGTATGGAACTCTCGAAGATGGGGCCGCCGCTGAACAGCAGCACCGCGACGATCTCCTTGCGGCGTCGCCCGGACAGCTTCCGGGCCGCGGTGTCCGGCGCGGCAGCGGAGTCGTGGCTCATCCTGCTAAGCCCCCCTCGGTGGTCGCGGCTCCTCGGTTGTGTCGCTCCTGCACGTTTCCCCTCGGTCCTGCACGAGTCCCCCGCCGTAGACAGTCATGATCGAATCTACTGCGTCCCGTCATGCCGGGGTGGCCGGTTCGGTACTCGGCACATTGTCGACATGACAACTTGGCGTGAAGCATTCGATCACGAAGCGTTGCACTCGTGGGCGCCGCAGGGAAGTGCGCCTTGTGGCGGTGGCCAATCCCCGTAGGGTGCGCAGGGGCCCGGAGACCCTTTCCGTGCAGGTGGAACAGGGCGCGGAGGGCGGTTCCGGCAAGAGGGGCACCTCCTGCAGAAGTTGGCTGAAAAGAAACGGGGGCGTGCGCGGAAACCGGTCAGCCGCCCGGTGTGCTCCTCCTGCTGTGCCGACCACCCTTGCGCGCCCCCGGTCCGGTCCGGCCGGTCCCGGCGGGCGGGCCGGCCGCGCACCGCTCCGAGCGGCGCAGGAGCATGCGGCAGGCGCCGGTGACGGCGGCCAGGCCCAGGGCCGTGCCGGCGGCGCCGGCGAGGGAGGCGCCGAACCACAGGAGCACGACGGGGACGAGGACGCAGCTGAAGGCGGCCCAGCGGACCAGGTCGGTGACGCCGTCCCGTCCCCGCGGGTCCGCGTGGCGCGGCCCGTGAGGCGTCCTGGGGGGCGCGGTGGGGTCGTGCGGTCCGGGCATGGGGGGCTCCCTGGGGCGGTGGCTCGCGTGGATCAACGGCCGTCCGGCCCGCCGGTCACTGTCCGTCCCGGCGCGGGCCCCGCGACGTCATCCCCACGGGTAACGGAATTCCCCGCAAACCGCCTGTACAGCGAAGCAACCATTGCGTTGCGGGCGCCCCCTCGTGCATGCTCCGGTGAACCGCCACGGAGAGTGCGCGGGCTCTGGGCTAAGGAGGCGTGCCGCCGTACCCTTGGGGGTATGGGGTTGGGAAGACCATTCCCGGACACAGCTCCGCCGCACACTGATGTCCCACCCATAAAGGATCACGACGCCGAGACAGCCATGGCCGGTCACGAATTCTTCGAACCCGCGGACCGCAAGCGGCCGGTCGCCGACCCGACGGCGGCCGACCCCCTGGCGGCGGAAGAGCTTCACCACGCGTGCGATCCCGCCTTCAGGCACGGCGTGGTCGTCGGCTTCGACGGCTCCCTCTCCAGCGAGCGCGCCCTCGCCTACGCGATCGGCATGGCACGGCGGCTGGGTTCGGGCCTGATCATCGTCCACGTGGCCAACCGGCTGCCCACCACCGTGTGGGCGGGCTGCGAGCCCCCCGTCTTCGTCGACGTGCCGGACCACCGCACCGAGGTGCTGGGCCTGGAACTGGCGTGCGCGGACTACCTCGCCGAGGTGCCGTGGATCCTGGTCGAGCGCGGCGGCGACATCTGCCACGAACTCGAGGAGGTGGGACGGGAGTACGAGGCCGACGCGATCGTCGTCGGCTCCACGCACGGCATCGTGGGCCGCATCTTCGGCTCCGTCGCCGGCCGGCTCGCCAAGCGGGCGCAGCGGCCCGTCGTCGTCATCCCGTAGCCCCGCGCGCGTCCGCGGCGCGTCCCCGCGGCGGAGGCCCCGGCCCTCAACGGAAGACCCCCCGCGCGGGTGGCGCGCGGGGGGTCGTTCACGTCCGGCCGCAGGCGGGGGTTACTCCACCGTCACCGACTTGGCCAGGTTGCGCGGCTTGTCGATGTCCCGGCCGAGTGCCAGCGCCGTGTGGTAGGCGAGGAGCTGGAGCGGGATGCCCATGAGGATCGGGTCCAGCTCGTCCTCGTTCTTCGGCACGACGATGGTGTGGTCGGCCTTCGGCTGGTCCTGGTGGGCGACGGCGAGGATCCTGCCGCTGCGGGCCTTGATCTCCTCCATGGCCGCGCGGTTCTTCTCCAGCAGGTCGTCGTCCGGCACGATCGCCACCGTCGGCAGCGCGGGCTCGATCAGCGCGAGCGGGCCGTGCTTGAGCTCGGAGGCCGGGTACGCCTCGGCGTGGATGTAGGAGACCTCCTTGAGCTTCAGGGAGGCCTCACGGGCGACCGGGTAGCCGCGGACGCGGCCGACGAAGAGCATGGAGCGGGCCTCGGCGAACTGCTCGGCCAGCTTCTTGATCTCGTCCTCGCCGCGCATGATCTCGGAGATCTGCTGCGGCAGCCGGCGCAGGCCCTCGATGATCCGCTTGCCGTCGCGCACGGACAGGTCGCGCACCCGGCCCAGGTGCAGGGCGAGCAGGGCGAAGGCGACGCAGGTGTTGGTGAAGCACTTGGTCGACACCACGCACACCTCGGGGCCGGCGTGCACGTAGATGCCGCCGTCGGCCTCCCGCGCGATCGCGGAGCCGACCACGTTGACCACGCCCAGCACCCGGGCGCCCTTGCGCTTGAGCTCCTGTACGGCCGCCAGCACGTCGTAGGTCTCACCGGACTGGGAGACGGCGAGGTACAGGGTGTCGGGGTCGACGACCGCGTTGCGGTAGCGGAACTCCGAGGCCGGCTCGGCGTCGGCGGGGATGCGGGCCAGCTCCTCGATCATCTGGGCGCCGATCATGCCCGCGTGGTACGAGGTGCCGCAGCCCAGGATCTTCACGCGGCGGATGCGGCGCGCCTCGCGGGCGTCCAGGTTGAGGCCGCCCAGGTGCACGGTGGAGAAGCGGTCGTCGATCCGGCCGCGCAGCACGCGGTCCACGGCGTCGGCCTGCTCGTGGATCTCCTTGTGCATGTAGGTGTCGTGGCCGCCCATGTCGTAGGAGGCGGCCTCCCACTCCACGGTGGTGGGCTCGGCGGTGGTGCGGGTGCCCTCGGTGGTGTAGGTGCGGAAGTCGTCGGCCTTGAGGGTGGCCATCTCGCCGTCGTCGAGGGTGACTATCTGGCGCGTGTGGGCGACCAGGGCGGCGATGTCGGAGGCGACGAACATCTCCTTCTCGCCGATGCCGAGGACGACCGGGGAGCCGTTGCGGGCGACGACGATGCGGTCCGGGAAGTCGGCGTGCAGCACGGCGATGCCGTAGGTGCCCTCGATCAGGCGCACGGTCTCGCGGACCTTGTCCTCCAGCTTCTTCGCCTGCGAGCGGGCGATGAGGTGGACGAGGACCTCGGTGTCGGTCTCGGAGAGGAACTCCACGCCGTCCGCCTCCAGCTTGCGGCGCAGGTCCTCGGCGTTGTCGATGATGCCGTTGTGGACGACGGCGACCTTGCCCTCGGCGTCCAGGTGCGGGTGGGCGTTGACGTCGGAGGGGGCGCCGTGGGTGGCCCAGCGGGTGTGGGCGATGCCGGTGGTGCCCTTGAAGCGCGCCGGGACCTTGGCCTCCAGGTCGCGGACCCGGCCCTTGGCCTTGACCATCTTCAGGCCGGTCGCCTTGGGGGAGGTGACGGCGATGCCGGCCGAGTCGTAGCCCCGGTACTCCAGTCGCTGGAGGCCCTCCAGCAGCAGGGGAGCGACGTCACGCTTCCCGATGTATCCGACGATTCCGCACATGGATAAGCAGTTCCTCAGCCGTAGACGATGCGGCGCAGCTGGCGGAGCGAGAGCTCCGGCGGTGCCACCGCCCGGTATTTCAGGTCCGCCTCGATCCGCTCGAAGATCGTCGCGTTCACCAGGCCCTGGGCCTGGAGCTCGCGGTGGCGGCGACGGACGTACTCCTCGGTCGTCTCGTCGAAGTAGGCGAGCACGTCCTGGATCACGCGCAGCGCCTCGCCCCGGCTCAGGGGCGTGGACCGCGTCAGATGATCAACGAGTTCGTCGTGCACCCGGTAGATCCTGGGGGAGCGGTGGCCGTTTCGCAAGAATCCTGCCCGAATTCGGGCAGGGAGCGGCCGTCGATCTTGCGAGAAGGGGAATTTGCGGGCGGTTTGCGGGATTTTGTCGGCCTAGTGTTCCCGGTGTCCCCGGGGTCGCCGGGGTGTCGCCCCGGGACCGGCGCGGCGGACCGGCGCTTCCGTCCCGTCCGGGCGCCAACCGCACGGCGTCGCCGCCGAGGACCCGCACGGCGTCCTTCCGGACGATTTCCGCCACGGGGGGATCGTTCCAACGGATCTGCGGGAGAGTGGTCCACACCCATCGGGACTTCCCTCGCGGAGCCCCGGAGTTGAGCTGAAGGGAGCGCATGTGAGACGGCACCCACGGCACCACGGAACGACTCCCCGCATGACCCGGCTGCTCGGCACACTGCTGCTGGTGGCGGCCGGAGCCCTCACCACCGCCGCCGCCCCCGCGCCGGACGCCGCGGCCCCCGTCCCCCTGGACCGGGTGATCCCGGCCCCCGCCTCGGTCGAACCGGGCGGATCCCCGTACCGCATCACGCGCGGCACCCACATCCGCGTCGACGGCCCGCGCGAGGCCCGCCGGGTCGGCGAGTACCTCGCCCGCCTGCTGCGGCCCTCGACCGGCTACCGGCTGCCCGTCACCTCCCGCGGCGAGGGGGGCATCCGGCTGCGCCTGGCCGACGGCCCCTACGGTGCCGAGGGCTACCGCCTCGACAGCCGCCCCTCGGGCCTCACCATCACCGCCCGCGAACCGGCGGGCCTGTTCCACGGCGTCCAGACGCTGCGCCAGCTCCTTCCGGCCGCCGTCGAGAAGGACTCCGTCCAGCCCGGCCCCTGGACGGTGGCCGGCGGCACCGTCGAGGACACCCCGCGCTACGCCTGGCGCGGTGCCATGCTGGACGTCGCCCGGCACTTCTTCACCGTCGACGAGGTCAAGCGGTACATCGACCAGATCGCCCTCTACAAGCTCAACAAGCTGCATCTGCACCTCAGCGACGACCAGGGCTGGCGCATCGCCGTCGACTCCTGGCCGCGCCTGGCCGCCCACGGCGGCTCCACCGAGGTCGGCGGCGGACCGGGCGGGTACTACACCAAGGACCAGTACAAGGAGATCGTGCGGTACGCGGCCTCCCGGCACCTGGAGGTCGTCCCCGAGATCGACATGCCGGGCCACACCAACGCGGCCCTCGCCTCCTACGCCGAGCTGAACTGCGACGGCGTGGCACCCCCGCTCTACACCGGCACCGAGGTCGGCTTCAGTTCGCTGTGCGTCGGCAAGGACATCACGTACGACTTCGTCGACGACGTCGTCCGCGAGGTCGCCGCCCTCACCCCGGGCCGTTACCTCCACATCGGCGGCGACGAGGCGCACTCCACCAGCCACGCCGACTACGTGGCCTTCATGGAAAGGGTCCAGCCGGTCGTCGCCGAGTACGGCAAGACCGTCATCGGCTGGCACCAGCTCACGAGCGCCGTCCCGGCCGAGGGGGCGCTCGTGCAGTACTGGGGCCTGGACCGCACCGGCGAGGCGGAGAAGGCGCAGGTGGCGAAGGCCGCGCGGAACGGCACGGGACTGATCCTGTCCCCGGCCGACCGGGCCTACCTGGACATCAAGTACACCAAGGACACCCCCCTCGGCCTGTCCTGGGCGGGGTACGTCGAGGTGCGGCGGTCCTACGACTGGGACCCGGGCGCCTACCTGCCGGGCGTACCCGCCTCCGCCGTCCGGGGCGTCGAGGCGCCGCTGTGGTCGGAGACCGTCGAAACTCCCGCCCACATCGACTACATGGCCTTCCCCCGGCTGCCGGGCATCGCCGAGCTGGGCTGGTCGCCGGCGTCCACGCACGACTGGGACGCCTACAGGGAGCGGCTCGCGGCGCAGGGGCCGCGGTGGGAGGCGCTGGGCATCGGCTACTACCGCTCGCCCCAGGTGCCCTGGCCGACTCGGGGCTAGGGCCTCTCGTTCGGATCATGCCCCGCTCCCTGATCCGACCTGATCCAAACGAAAGACCCTGGACGCCCGACGGGCACCCCGCGGGACCGTACCGCGGGGTGCCCGTCCCCCCTCGCCGGACTACCGGCCGGCGAGGGGGTTCCTCAGGTTCCCCACCAGCTGGAGGGCGCCGGAGGGGTCGGCGAGGTCCACCATCTGCTTGTTGTCGCGCAGCTGGAGCCGGTTGAGGCAGGACAGCGCGAACTCGGGGGCGAACATGTCGTACCGGGCGAACTTGTCGGCCAGCTCCGGCACCGACTCCTGGTACGCGCGGGTCACCTCCGCGACCGTGTCCCAGAAGTCGTCCTCCGTCATGACCCCCTCGGTGGCGAGGTTCGCGGCGAGGAAGCGGAAGAAGCAGTCGAAGACGTCCGTGAAGATCGACAGCAGCTTCATGTCGTCCGGGACCTCGGCGCGGATGCGGGAGACCTCCGGCGGCAGCACCGCGTCGGGGTCCATGACCACGATCTCCTCGGCGATGTCCTTGTAGATCGCCCGCCGCACGGCGCCGTCCTCCAGGACCAGGATGACGTTCTCGCCGTGCGGCATGTACACCAGGTCGTAGGCGTAGAAGCTGTGCAGCAGCGGGGTGTAGTACGCCCGCAGGTAGCGGCGCAGCCACTCCTTCGGCGCCAGCCCGGACCGCTCGATCAGCGCGCCCGCGAAGGACGCCCCCTCGTGGTCGACGTGGAGGAGGGAGGCCATGGTGGCGAGCGACTCGCCCTCGCGCAGGGAGGGCACCGGGCTCTCCCGCCACAGCGCGGCGAGCATCTTGCGGTACGGCGAGTACCGGTCGGTGGCCCGCTCGTACTCCAGGTGCCGGTAGCCGACGGCCGCCCGCTCCCGGATGATCGACAGGCCCGTCGACCTCAGCACCGGGTCGCTCTCGACGAGCTGGGCGAGCCAGTCGTTGATGGCCGGGGTCGCCTCCATGTAGGCGGCCGACAGCCCGCGCATGAAGCCCATGTTGATGACGGACAGCGCCGTCTTCACGTAGTGCTTCTCGGGGTGGGTGGTGTTGAAGAAGGTCCGGATGGACTGCTGGGCGAGGTACTCGTCGTCGCCCTCGCCGAGGCAGACGAGGAGCTTGCGGGCGACCTCGGCGGCGAAGGTGACGGAGAGCTTGTTCCACCACTGCCAGGGGTGGACCGGGACGAGGAGGTAGTCGGCCGGGTCCAGGCCCTGGTCGCGCAGCACGCCGTGGAAGCGGTCGACGGTCCCCTCGCCCAGCTCCTGGCGGACGAAGGACTCGTACTCGATGCCCGCCCCGGCCGTGAACGCCGCCCGGGAGCGGTGCGCGGCCAGCCACACCAGCCGGACCGGGCTCGCGGTCTCGGGGGCGTACGACAGGTACTCGTGGATGCCGAAGCCCAGCCGCCCGTTGTTGGCGACGAAGCAGGGGTGGCCCTCGGTCATGCCGGTCTCGATGGCCTGGAAGCCGGCCCGTGCCAGCTCGGCGGAGGTCACCTGCGGCTTGGCGAGCTTGTAGCAGGTGCCGGAGAGGGTGGAGGAGATCTCCTCCAGGTACACCGGCAGGATCTCGTCGCTCAGGCCGAGGGAGTCCTTCAGCTCGATGAAGAAGTCCAGCGCGGCGAGCGGGAGTTCGGTCCCGTCGCGGTGGCGGGTGATCGAGTCGGCGTCGACCTGCCAGTGGTCCAGGGCGCGGCGCGCGGCGGTGAAGCGGTAGCGGGTGAGGCCGTCGTCGCTGCGGACGGCGTACGCCTCCCCGTCCCGCTCGGGGGTGATCAGCCGCTCGTGGGCGAACTCGGCGAGCGCCTTGCGGATCAGCAGGCGGTTGGCCCGCTCCCAGTGCTCGGGGGTCAGGTGGGCGACGGCGTCGGCGAGGCTCATGCGGACACCGCCTTCTCGAACTGCTCGCGGGTGCAGAAGCTCAGCAGGGCCATCTTCTCCGGCTTCCGTATCTCGCGCTCGGGCACGAAGCCGACGGCCGCGTTCAGGGCGTGCACCGCCGTGTTGGCCACGTCCGGCTCGACGACCACGCGGGCGGTGGCCGGGTCCTCGAAGAGGTGGGCCATCACGGCGGTGATCACGGCCTTGGTGAAGCCGTGGATGGGCCGGTCCGTCGGCGCGACCAGGAAGTGCATGCCGACGTCGCCGGGCCGCGGCTCGTACAGGCCGACCAGCTCGCGCTGGGCCGGGTCGTACTTCTCCATCAGGAACGCGGGCTCGCCGTCGTGCAGGCCGAGGTAGGCGTGGTGGTGCTCGTCGGCGGCGATCTCCCGGTACGCGCGCTCGACGTCCTGCCGCGTCGCGTCCTGCATCATCCAGAACGCGGCCTTGGGGTGGGTGACCCAGCGGTGGAGCAGCTCGGCGTCCTCGGCCGGGTCGAGGGGGCGCAGGGTGAGGGACCCGATGCCCGGGGCGGTGGCGGCGGGGGTGGTGCCGGGGGTGGTGCTCATACGCCGAACTCCTGGAACGCGATGGACTTCTCGACCGGGTAGTACTCCCTGCCGAGCAGCTCACGGATGATGTAGCTGTTGCGGTAGGCGCCCATACCCAGGTCGGGCGAGGTGATGCTGTGCGTGTGGACGCCGGCGTTCTGCAGGAAGACGCCCTGGCCGGTGACGTCGATGGCGTAGTTGCGGGCGACGTCGAAGTTGCCCTGCGAGTCGTAGCGCAGCCGGTCGCGGACCGGCTTGAGGAACTCGGGCTCGACGTACTTGTAGCCGGTGGCCAGGATCAGGCCGTCCGAGCGCAGCTCGAAGTCCTCGCCCTGCTCCTCCTGGCGGAAGGACAGCGTGTAGGTGCCGTCCTGGTAGCGGGCGTCGGTGAGGGCGGAGTTGGTGAGCAGGCGGGTGGGGACCGGGCCGCTGAGGTTCTTCTGGTAGAGCAGGTCGAAGATCTCGTTGATCAGGTCGCCGTCGATGCCCTTGAACAGGCCCTTCTGCTCGGTGGTGAGCCGGTAGCGGGTGGCTTCCGGAAGCGCCCGGTAGTAGTCGATGTACTCCGGGGAGGTCATCTCCAGCGTGAGCTTGGTGTACTCCAGCGGGAAGAAGCGCGGGGAGCGCGTCACCCAGTTCAGCTGGTAGCCGTGGACGTCGATCTCGGCGAGCAGGTCGTAGTAGATCTCGGCGGCGGACTGGCCGCTGCCGACCAGAGTGATCGACTTCTTCTTCGTCAGCTCCGCCCGGTTCTGCACGTAGCGGGAGTTGTGGATGAAGTCGCCGGCCAGGCCGCGGCAGGCCTCGGGGACGTACGGCGGGGTGCCGGTGCCCAGGACGAGCCGGCGGGCGCGGTAGGTGTCGCCGGCCGTGGTCCGCACGACGTACAGCTCGTCCTCGTACGTCACCTCGGTGACCGTCGTGGAGAAGCGGACGCTGCTCAGCTTGGACGCGGCCCAGCGGCAGTAGTCGTCGTACTCGACCCGCAGGGGGTAGAAGTTCTCGCGGATGTAGAACGAGTACAGCCGGCCCTTCTCCTTCAGGTAGTTGAGGAAGGAGTAGGGGGAGGTCGGGTCGGCGAGGGTGACCAGGTCCGACATGAACGGGGTCTGGAGGTGGGCACCGTCCAGGAACATCCCGGCGTGCCACTCGAAGTCCGGCTTGGACTCCAGGAAGACGCCGTTCAGTTCGGCGATGGGCTCGGTCAGGCAGGCCAGACCGAGGTTGAAGGGGCCCAGTCCGACCCCCACGAAGTCGTAGGTGGTTTCCGGGGCTTCAGGACGCGCGGTCAAGGGACTCTCCCAGGTACTGCTCGGCGTGGCCGGCGATCAGGTCGAGGACGGCGGCGATGTCGGACGCCTTCGTCTCGGGATTGAGCAGGGTGAACTTCAGGTAGTGGCGGCCGGCCACCTTGGTGCCCGCGACCACGGCGTCACCGGAGGCGAACAGGGCCTTGCGGGCGTGGAGGTTGGCGCGGTCGATCTCGGCCGGGTCGGTGACGGCCGCCGGGACGTAGCGGAAGACCAGGGTGGACAGCGACGGTTCCACGACGACGTCGAAGCGCGGGTCGGCGGCGAGCAGCCGCCAGCCCTCCGCGGCCAGGTCGCAGACCTCGTCGAAGAGCTCCCCGATGCCGTCGGCGCCCATCACGCGCAGCGTCATCCACAGCTTGAGCGCGTCGAAGCGGCGGGTGGTCTGCAGGGACTTGTCCACCTGGTTGGGGATGCGTTCCTGCACCATGCGGCGCGGGTTGAGGTAGTCGGCGTGGTAGGTGGCGTGGCGCAGGGTGGCGGCGTCGCGGACCAGCACGGCGGAGGAACTCACCGGCTGGAAGAACGACTTGTGGTAGTCGACGGTGACCGAGTCGGCGCGCTCGATGCCGTTCAGGCGGTCCCGGTACTTCAGCGAGGTCAGCAGCCCGCACCCGTAGGCGGCGTCGACGTGCATCCACACGCCGTACTGGGCGCACAGCCCGGCGATCTCCGGCAGCGGGTCGATGGAGCCGAAGTCGGTGGTGCCGGCGGTGGCGACGACGGCCATGGGGACGAGGCCGTCCCGCACGCAGCGCTCCAGCTCGCGGGCGAGGGCGACGGTCTGCATCCGCTTGTCGTGGTCGACGGGGACGGTGATCACCGCGTCCTGGCCCAGGCCGAGCAGCTTCGCGGACTTCTTCACGCTGAAGTGGCCGGCCTCGGAGGCGAAGACGCGCAGCTTCCCGAGGTCCTCGCTCTTGGCCTCCTCGCGGGCCAGCAGCAGTGCCTGGAGGTTGGACTGGGAGCCGCCGGAGGTGAACACGCCGTCGGCGGCCGGTCCCAGGCCGACGCGGCCGGCGGTCCAGTCGATCAGCTTGCGCTCGATGAGGGTGCCGCCGGCCGACTGGTCCCAGGTGTCCAGGGAGGAGTTGACGGCGGACAGGACCGCCTCGCCGACCACGGCCGGGATGACGACCGGGCAGTTGAGGTGGGCCAGGTAGCGGGGGTGGTGGAAGTAGACCGCGTCCCGGAGGTAGACCTCCTCCAGTTCGTCGAGGACCGCGGTGGTGTCGCGCAGCGGCCGGTCCAGGTCGATCGCGTCGATGCGGGGGGCGAGGGCGTCGACGGTGACGCCGGTGAACGGACGGTCGGTGGTGGCGAGTTTCGCGGCCACCCGCTCGACTCCTTGGGCGACGGAGCGGCGGTACTGCTCCGCGGTGGTGTCGTTGAGCAGGTGCGAACGCATGCGGGGGTCCTCCGGTGGGGACGGTCCGAGAGGGATGGGAGAGGGCGGAGCCCGTGATCTTTGCTTAGGTTAGCCTAACCTAATCAGCTCGGGTGGAGCGCGTCCCGGAGGTGACCGCTGTCACGTGGGCACGGCTCCGGGGCGTCCGGGCGCGGCAGTCGCCGCCGCACGCCGTTTCCGGGCGCACGGCGGTCGTGCCCGAACCGGGCGGGGGGTCACTCCTGCTCGCGCAGCTGCTCCTCGGTCAGGCCCCGGCGCCAGTAGCCGACGAAGGTCACCCGGCGCCGGTCGACGCCGCGCTCGCCCACGAAGTGCCGGCGCAGCCGCTTCACGCAGCCGGACTCGCCCGCGATCCAGACGTACGGCCGCTCGGCGGGCGGGAGTTCGGCCGCCCGCACGGCGTCCAGGGCCAGCGGGGAACCATCGGCGGGAGCGTCGTGCTCGTCGCGCACCAGCCAGGTCACCTCGGCGTCCGCCGCGGTCACCAGGTCCTGCACGTCCGCCGCGTGCGGCACCTCCAGCCAGACCCGGGCGCGGGCCGTGGCCGGCAGCGCCTCCAGGATCGCGCAGGCGGCCGGTACGGCGGTCTCGTCGCCCCAGATCACCACCAGGTCGGTGTCGGCGGGCGGGCGGAAGCGGATGGCGCGGTTGTCGGCGATCGCGGGGCCGATCAGCAGCACCTTGTCGCCGGCGGCGGCGCGGGCGGCCCAGCGGGAGGCGGGGCCCGCCTCGACGGCGGCGCCCGGCTCGACGCCGTGCAGCACGAAGTCGATGTCGATCTCGGCCGTGTGCCCGTCGGCGTCCCGCCGCAGCGCCCGCAGCGTGTACGACCGCATCACCGCCCGCACGTCGTCCGGGAGTTCGCGCCAGCCCTGCCACCAGCCGTCGCCCAGCTCGACCGGCACGGCCGGCTCGCTCTGGCCGGGGTGCGGCAGGAACAGCGACAGCGACTGGTCGCGCCCGTCGGAGTGGAAGGCGTGCAGGTCGGGCCCGGTGAAGGTGACGCGGACCAGGGACGGGCCGAGCCGCCTCGTCCGTACGACCTGGAGGGAGAAGAAGCGGAACGCGGCGGCTACGGCGGTGGTCACGGTGCCTCCTGAGGCGTCAGGACGGACGGGGGATCAGGCGCGGGGGATCAGCTGACCTTCTTCGCGTTCTCGATGGCCTTCGCGAGGTTCTCGACCATCGGCACGCACTTGTCGTACGACAGGATCGGCTCGGGCGAGCGGGAGATGACCTGGCCGGCCTTGACGGCGGGCAGTTCCTTCCAGGTGCCCTCGGTGATGTCGGCGGGCTGGATGGTGGAGGAACGGTCGTCCATCATGATGATGTCGGCGCCGTACTTGTCGACGTTCTCCCAGCTCAGGGACTCGAACCAGCCGCCGGTCGCCTTCTTGGCGCTCTCCGGCGGCTCGACGAAGTTCACGCCGAGGGCCTTGAAGTACTCCAGGTCGACGGAGAGGTTGGTGCCCGAGACGTAGAACAGGTCCTGGCTGGCGGACCCCGCCATGACCTTGATGTCCGGCCTGGCCTTGGCGGCGGCGCGCAGGCGGGCGGAGGCGTCCTCGAACCGCTTCTTGGCGTCGGTGATCTTCTTGGAGGTCACGTCGGCGCCCAGCGACTTCGCCAGCTCCAGCATGCGCTGCAGCGGCTGGGTCAGCTGACGGTCGTAGACGGAGACGGCGACGCTCGGGGCGAGCTTGGCGATCTTGTCCTTGGAGGTCTCCGGGACGTACCAGAGCGTGCCCGCGTCGTCGAAGGTCGTGCTGATCAGCACCTGGGGCTGGAAGGCCGCGTACTGCTCGACGTTGAACTGGTCGTACTTGTTGCCGAAGACGGTCAGCTTGCTGACGTCCATGTCGCCGGCCTGGACGTCCGCCTTGCCGTCCTTGGTCCTGGTCGGGCCGAAGACGCCTTCGACCTCGATGCCGTAGTCGTACAGGGCGGCGGCGACACCGGTGAAGGCGACGATCCTCGTGGGGACCTCGTCCAGCTTCACGGTGGTGCCGCGGTCGTCCCGGAAGGTCCAGGGACCGGACGCCTTGGCGGACGCCGACGCGTCCGGGCCGCCGTCCTCCGAACCGCCGCCGCATGCGGTCAGCGCGACGCCAAGGCCGAGCGCGCCGCCGGTGGCGAGCAGGCCGCGACGAGTGAGGTTGGCGGAGGTGCCGTTCGACATGGGTGGGGTCTGCTTTCGTCCGTACGAGGCTGCAAAGGCGCGTGCCGGCGGCAGGGGCCGGAACCGCGCTTAGGCTAGCCTAACCTCGCCTCGGGGCCAAGGGTGCCCGGGGGACGGCGAGGGGCCGGTCCCGGAGCGTGCGTACCCCTCCGGGACCGGCCCATGGCACCGGCCCGGCGTGGTGGACCCCGCCCCACGCCGGGGTCCGGCTGCTCCGCGGAGCCCGCCGGCCGGGTGGCCCGCGGGACGCGCCCGCTCCTGCCCGGCGGGACGCAGGGCAAGGGGAGCGCCTCGTACGCGGTCCCGCCCCGGCCGCCCCGAGCGCTCTCCGCGCGCTCGCGCCGCCCGGCCCGAGGCGGCTCACGAGCCGTCACCGGTGCGCCGGTGATCGCCGCGGGGACGGGCACCGGCGCGTCCGGCCGCCGGGGAGGATCAGCCGGCGAGGCCCAGTTCCCGCGCGATCAGCATGCGCTGCACCTCGCTCGTGCCCTCGCCGATCTCCAGGATCTTCGCGTCGCGCCACATGCGGGCGACCGGGTACTCGTTCATGAATCCGTAGCCCCCGTGGATCTGGGTGGCGTCGCGGGCGTTGTCCACGGCGACCGTGGAGGAGTAGAGCTTGGCGAGCGCCGCCTCCTTCTTGAACGGCTCGCCCGCCACCAGCCGGGAGGCGGCGTCGCGCCAGGCCAGCCGGGCCGTGTGCGCCTTCACCTCCATGTCGGCGATCTTGAACTGGATCGCCTGGTTGGCTCCGATCGGCCGGCCGAAGGCGTGGCGTTCCCTCGCGTAGGCGACCGACTCGTCCACGCAGCCCTGCGCCAGGCCCGTGGCCAGCGCGGCGATGGCGACCCGGCCCTCGTCGAGGATGCGCAGGAACTGGGCGTAGCCACGGCCCTCCTCGCCGAGCAGGTTCGAGGCGGGGACCCGGACGTCGTCGAAGGACAGTTCGCGGGTGTCGGAGGCGTTCCAGCCGACCTTCGAGTACGGCGGCGCCACCGTGAACCCCGGTGTCCCCGACGGGACGATGATCGCCGAGATGCGCGGTCCGCCGTCGGGCTTGCGGCCGGTGACCGCCGTGACCGTCACCAGGCCCGTGATGTCCGTGCCGGAGTTGGTGATGAAGCACTTGGTGCCGTTGATCACCCACTCGCCCGTCGCCTCGTCCAGCCGGGCCGTGGTCCGGGTCGCGCCCGCGTCCGAACCGCCGTCCGGCTCGGTCAGGCCGAACGCGCCGAGCATCTCCCCGGAGCACAGCCGGGGCAGCCAGGTCCGCTTCTGCTCCTCGGTGCCGAACAGGTGGATCGGCATGGCGCCCAGCGAGACGCCCGCCTCCAGGGTGATGGCCACCGACGAGTCGACCCGGGCCAGCTCCTCCAGCGCGATGCCGAGGGCGAGGTAGTCGCCGCCCATGCCGCCGTACTCCTCCGGGAACGGCAGCCCGAACAGGCCCATGCGGCCCATCTCCCGCACGATCTCGTACGGGAACGCGTGCCGCTCGTAGAAGTCGCCGATCTTCGGCGCCACGACCTCGTGCGCGAACTCCTCCACCGTGCGGCGGAGTTCCTCCAGTTCGGGGGAGAGCCTGTGGTCCATCGTGTCACTGCTCCTTGTGGGAGACGGGGGCGGCCGTGTCGCCGGGGCCGGCGCCGGTGGTGCCGGTGGTGTCCGTGCGGGGGGCGAGGGCCCGTACGGTGCGGGAGGGACTGGGGCGGCCCAGCCGCCGGGCCATCCACACACTGGTGGCGACGAGGCGGTCGAGGTCGACGCCGGTGTCGATGCCGAGGCCCCGCAGCATCCACACCAGGTCCTCGGTGGCGAGGTTGCCGGTGGCGGACTCGGCGTAGGGGCAGCCGCCCAGGCCGCCCGCCGAGGCGTCGACGGTCGTGACGCCGTGCCGGAGCGCGGCCAGGGTGTTGGCCAGCGCCTGGCCGTAGGTGTCGTGGAAGTGCACGCCCAGTGCGGGCACGGGGACACCGGCCTCCTCCAGGGCCGTCAGGAGCGCGGTGACGTGGCCCGGGGTAGCCACCCCGATGGTGTCGCCGAGGCTCAGCTCGTCACAGCCCAGGTCGAGCAGGGCCCGGCAGACCCGGACGACCCGGGGGAGCGGGACGGGGCCCTCCCAGGGGTCGCCGAAGCACATCGAGAGGTAGCCGCGGACGTGGACGCCCTCCGCCTTCGCCCGCGCCACCACCGGCTCGAACATGGCGAGCGACTCGTCCACCGTGCGGTTCAGGTTGGCCTTGGCGAAGGACTCCGTGGCGCTGGCGAAGACGGCGATCCGGCGGGCGCCGAGGGCGAGGGCCCGCTCCAGCCCGCGCTCGTTGGGGACGAGGACCGGCAGGTCGACCGGGAGACCGGCGACGAGGGGGTAGAGCCGCTCGGCGTCGGCCAGCTGGGGCACCCACCTGGGGTGGACGAAGCTGGTCGCCTCGATCGTGGTCAGCCCGGCGCCGGCGAGGCGGTGGACGAACTCCGCCTTCACCTCCGTCGGCACGGTCGCCTTCTCGTTCTGCAGGCCGTCACGGGCGCCGACCTCGTGGATGCGGACGCGGGCGGGCAGGCCCGCCGCCGGTACGGCCATGGGGAGACCCTCAGTCGTCATGCCCCGCCTCCTTGGGTGCGATGACCGCCAGCACCTGGTCCATGGCGACCGCGGTGCCGGGGGTGACGTCGAGTTCGGTGACCGTGCCGGCGTGCGGGGCGGAGACGACGTGCTCCATCTTCATCGCCTCCACCACCAGCAGGCTCTGCCCCGCGGCCACCTCGTCGCCGACGGCCACCTTCACCACCGTGACCGTCCCCGGCATGGGAGCGGTCAGCGAGTCGGCGCCCTCGCGCGCGGCGCGGGTGAGGGAGGCGGCGACCGGGTCGTGGTCACGGACCTGCCAGGCGTCGCCGTCGCGGCCCAGCCAGTCGCCGGCGCGGTGGAAGGTGTGCCGGACGCCGTCCAGGACCACCGACACCTCCTCGCCGGTGACGGTGTGGGTGCCGCGCGGGGTGTGGGCCGCGGGCTCGGCGCCGGCCGCGCGCAGGTGGACGGTGACGGGCCTGGGCTCACCGCCCAGCCGCCAGCCGTTGGGCACCGAGAAGGGGTCCGTCCAGCCGACCCCGCGCGGGCGCAGCGCGTCCAGCCGGACGGCCGCCGCCGCCTCGTACACCTCCTCCGGCACGCCGGTGGGGACGAGCCCGTCCACCTCCCGCTCCACCAGCCCGGTGTCCAGGTCGCCGGCGACGACCGCCGGGTGGGCGAGCAGCCGCCGCAGGAACCCGGCGTTGGTCTGCACCCCTAGGGTGACCGTCTCCGCCAGTGCCGCCCGCAGTCTGCGCAGGGCCGTTGGGCGGTCCGGGCCGTACGCGATCACCTTGGACAGCATCGGGTCGTACAGGCTGCCGACCTCCGTGCCCTCGTCGAGCCCCGAGTCGGTGCGCACCCCGTCCCCCTGCGGTTCGCGCAGCCGCAGCACCGTGCCGCCGGACGGCAGGAAGCCGCGGGCGGGGTCCTCGGCGCACAGGCGGGCCTCGACCGCGTGGCCGGTGAGCGTGACGTCGTCCTGCCCGAAGCCCAGCGGCTCGCCCGCGGCCACCCGCACCTGCCACTCCACCAGGTCCACCCCCGTGACCAGCTCGGTGACCGGGTGCTCCACCTGCAGGCGGGTGTTCATCTCCATGAAGTAGTACTGGGAGGGGTCGCCACCCGGCACGATGAACTCCACCGTGCCCGCGCCCCGGTAGCCGCAGGAGCGGGCCGCCTGGACGGCCGCCTCGCCCATCGCGGCCCGCGTCGCCTCGTCCAGCAGGACGGACGGCGCCTCCTCGATGATCTTCTGGTGGCGGCGCTGGAGGGAGCACTCCCGCTCGCCCAGGTGGAGCACGTTCCCGTGGCCGTCCGCCAGGACCTGGATCTCGATGTGCCGGGGCCGGTCGATCCACCGCTCCACCAGCAGCGTGTCGTCGCCGAAGGAGGCGCGGGCCTCGCGGCGGGCCGCCGCGATCTCCTCCTCCAGCCGCTCCAGGTCCCGCACCAGGCGCATGCCCTTGCCACCGCCGCCCGCGCTCGGCTTGAGCAGGACGGGCGCCCCCAGCGCGCGGGCGGCGTCGGCCAGTTCGGGGTCGCGCCCGCCGGGCACCACGGGCACCCCGGCCGCCTCCACCGTCTCCTTGGCGCGGATCTTGTCGCCCATGAGGGCGATCGCGTCCGCCGGGGGCCCGATGAAGACCAGCCCCGCCGCCTCGCAGGCGCGCGCGAAACCGGCGTTCTCGGCGAGGAAGCCGTAGCCGGGGTGGACGGCCTGGGCGCCGGTGCGGGCCGCCGCCTCCAGCAGGCGCTCCACCGACAGATAGCTCTCGGCGGCGGGCGCCGGCCCGATCCGCACCGCCGTGTCGGCCTCGCGGACGTGCCGGGCGCCGGCGTCCGCGTCGGAGAAGACGGCGACCGAGCGCACGCCCATCGACCGCAGCGTGCGGACGACGCGTACGGCGATCTCGCCCCGGTTGGCCACGAGCACGGTGTCGAACATCAGTCCCATCCCCCTGTCACATCCGGAAGACGCCGAACCGGGGTTCACCCAGTGGGGCGTTGGCGCACGCGGTCAGAGCCAGTCCCAGCACCTGCCGGGTCTCCAGCGGGTCGATCACACCGTCGTCCCACAGGCGCGCGGTGGCGTAGTAGGCGTTCCCCTGGCGCTCGTACTGCGCGCGGATCGGCGCCTTGAAGGCTTCCTCCTCCTCCGCGGGCCAGGACTCCCCGCGCGCCTCCATCTGGTCCCGCCTGACCGTCGCGAGGACGGAGGCGGCCTGCTCTCCGCCCATGACGGAGATCCTGGCGTTCGGCCACATCCACAGGAAGCGGGGGGAGTACGCCCGCCCGCACATGGAGTAGTTGCCCGCGCCGTACGACCCGCCGACCACCACCGTCAGCTTCGGCACGCGCGTGCACGCCACGGCCGTGACCATCTTGGCGCCGTGCTTGGCGATGCCCCCGGCCTCGTAGTCCCTGCCCACCATGAACCCGGAGACGTTCTGCAGGAACACCAGCGGGATCCCGCGCTGGTCGCACAGCTCGACGAAGTGGGCGCCCTTCTGGGCGGACTCGGCGAACAGGATGCCGTTGTTGGCGACGATCCCGACCGGATGGCCGTGGATCCGGGCGAAGCCGGTGACCAGCGTCTGCCCGAACTCGGACTTGAACTCCGCGAAGCGCGAGCCGTCGGTCACGCGCGCGATGATCTCGCGCACGTCGTAAGGGGTGCGGGGGTCGACCGGCACGGCGCCGTACAGCCCGTGGGGGTCCACCTTCGGCTCGACCGCTTCCGCCACCTCCCAGGGCAGCTCCCCGCGCGCGGGGAGCGTGGCGGCGATGGTCCGCACGATCCGCAGGGCGTGCGCGTCGTCCTCCGCCAGGTGGTCGGTCACGCCCGACACGCGCGCGTGGACCTCGCCGCCGCCGAGCTCCTCGGCGGTGACGACCTCACCGGTGGCCGCCTTCACCAGCGGCGGCCCGCCCAGGAAGATCGTCCCCTGGTTCCGGACGATCACGGCCTCGTCGCTCATCGCGGGCACGTACGCCCCGCCGGCCGTGCACGAGCCCATCACCGCGGCGATCTGCGGGATGCCCGCGGCCGACATCCGGGCCTGGTTGTAGAAGATCCGCCCGAAGTGGTCCCGGTCGGGGAAGACCTCGTCCTGCATCGGCAGGAAGGCGCCGCCGGAGTCGACCAGGTAGACGCAGGGCAGGCGGTTCTCCAGGGCCACCTCCTGCGCGCGCAGGTGCTTCTTCACCGTCATCGGGTAGTACGTCCCGCCCTTGACGGTGGCGTCGTTGGCGACGATCACGCACTCCCGGCCGCTCACCCGCCCGATCCCGGCGACGACCCCGGCGGCCGGGGCCTGCCCGTCGTACATCCCGTCGGCCGCGAGCGGCGCCAGCTCCAGGAAGGGCGAGCCCGGGTCCAGGAGCGTGTCCACGCGCTCGCGCGGCAGCAGCTTGCCGCGGGCGGTGTGCCGGGCCCGCGCCTTCTCGCCGCCGCCCAGCCGGGCCGCGGCGAGCTTGGCGCGCAGCTCCTCCACGAGGGCGCGGTGCGCCTCCTCGTTGGCACGAAACGCCTCCGACGCGGGATCGGCCGCGCTCGTCAGCTCCGGTGCCTCGTGCATCGTGCGGTCCCCTCACCCAGTGGTCCACCAGTTAATGACCGTTAACGCATCTCCCCTCAGGTTAACGACCGCTAACCTCGCTGTCTAGAATCGTCCCCATGGCCACCAGAACCGACGCCCCCACCCGCCGCGAGCAGATCCTCAAGGAAGCCGCCCGCCTCTTCGCCGAGCGCGGCTTCCACGGTGTCGGGGTGGACGAGATAGGCGCGGCGGTGGGCATCAGCGGCCCCGGCCTGTACCGGCACTTCGCCGGCAAGGACGCGATGCTCGCCGAGCTGCTGGTCGGCATCAGCGATCAGCTCCTGACGGGTGCGAAGCGGCGCCTGGCGGAGGCCGGCGGGGCGGCCCCCGGGGAGGTCCTCGACTCGCTCATCGAGGGGCACATCGACTTCGCGCTCGACGACCGCCCGCTCATCACCCTGCACGACCGCGAACTGGACCGCCTCCGGGACAGCGACCGCAAGCTGGTGCGCCAGCTCCAGCGGCAGTACGTGGAGCTGTGGGTGGCGGTGGTGCGCGAGGTGTACCCGGACCTCACCGAACCGGCCGCCCGCTCGGCGGTCCACTCGGTCTTCGGCCTGCTGAACTCCACCCCGCACCTCGGCCGCCGCGGCTCCCTCCCCGGCCGGGGCGCGACGGCGCAACTGCTGCACCGGATGGCGCGGGGGGCGTTCGCGGCGGCGGGGTCCGGGGCGGCGGCCGGGACGGAGTGAGGCGGGCGGCCACCCGTCCGGCGTGACGAGCGTTACGGCGCCGCCTCCCTGGACGCCTGTCCGTACCCGCCGGTACGGTGAGGTCTGAGCAAGCGCTTAGACAGACGTACCGGTGGAGGTGGCGGCGTGCGCCGTACGGTGTTCAACGAGGATCACGAGGCGTTCCGGGAGACCCTGCGCGCCTTCATCGAGGCCGAGGTCGTCCCGGTCTACGACGAGTGGTTCCAGGCCGGCCAGGTGCCGCGCGAGTTCTACTACAAGCTCGCCGAACTGGGCCTGTTCGGCATCAACGTCCCCGAGGAGTACGGCGGCGCCGGCCTGGAGACCCACAAGTTCGAGGCGATCCAGTACGAGGAGACCGCCCGCGCGGGCGTCTCCTTCGGCGGCTCCGGCGTGCACGTCCTGCTCGCCCTGCCGTACATCAAGATGCTCGCCACCGACGAGCAGAAGAAGCGCTACCTCCCGAAGTTCGTCTCCGGCGAGGAGATGTGGGCGATCGCGATGACCGAGCCGGGCACCGGTTCCGACCTCGCGGGCATGAAGTCCACCGCCAGGCTGAGCGAGGACGGCACGCACTACGTCCTCAACGGCGCCAAGACCTTCATCACCGGCGGCGTCCACGCCGACAAGGTCATCGTCTGCGCCCGCACCGCCCCGCCCACCGCCGAGGACCGCCGCCACGGCATCTCCCTGTTCGCCGTGGACACCAAGTCCGAGGGCTACTCCGTCGGCCGCAAGCTGGACAAGCTCGGCCTGCGCACCTCCGACACCGCCGAGCTGGCCTTCACCGACGTCAAGGTCCCCGTCGAGGACCTGCTCGGCGAGGAGAACAAGGGCTTCTCCTACCTCGGCGCCAACCTGCCCTCCGAGCGCTGGGGCATCGCCTACGGCGCCTACGCGCAGGCCAAGGCCGCCGTCCGGTTCGCCAAGCAGTACGTGCAGGAGCGCACGGTGTTCGGCAAGCCCGTCGCCGCCTTCCAGAACACCAAGTTCGAGCTGGCCGCCTGCCAGGCCGAGGTGGACGCCGCCGAGGCGGTCGCCGACCGCGCGCTCGAAGCGCTCGACGCCGGTGAGCTGACCCCCGCCGAGGCCGCCGGCGCCAAGCTGTTCTGCACCGAGGTCGCCCACCGCGTCATCGACCGCTGTCTGCAACTGCACGGTGGCTACGGCTACATGAACGAGTACCCGATCGCCCGTCTGTACGCCGACAACCGTGTGAACCGCATCTACGGCGGCACCAGCGAGGTCATGAAGATGATCATCGCGAAGGACATGGGCCTGTAGTCACCGGACATGAGCGAGGCACTCCAGTCCCTGCTCGACCTGCTCGACCTGGAGCGGATCGAGCAGGACATCTTCCGCGGCCGGTCCCACCCCGCCGTCGTCCCGCGCGTCTTCGGCGGCCAGGTCGCCGCCCAGGCCCTGGTCGCCGCCGGGCGCACGGTCCCCGCCGACCGGCACGCCCACTCCCTGCACGCGTACTTCCTGCGCCCCGGCGACCCGGGCGCCCCGATCGTCTACAACGTCGAGCGGCTCCACGACGGCCGCTCCTTCACCACCCGCCGCGTCGTCGCCGTCCAGCACGGCAAGCCGATCTTCGGCCTGTCGGCGTCCTTCCAGACGTACGAGGAGGGACTGGACCACCAGGCCCCGATGCCGCCCGCCCCGGACCCGGCGACCCTGCCCACCGGCGAGGAGCGGCTGCGCGGCTACCCGCACCTGCCCGCCGAGGTCGTGGAGCGGTTCCTCCAGGCGCGGGCCGCGGTGGACCTGCGCTACGTCGACGATCCCCCGTTCGGCCGGTTCGGCGAGCCGCGCGAGCCGCACTCGCAGGTGTGGTTCCGCACCAACGGCAAGCTGCAGGGCGCCATCGACCGGCCCCTGCTGCACGTCGTCCTGGCCACCTACGTCTCCGACATGACCCTGCTGGACTCGGTGCTGCTCGCGCACGGCCGGGGCGGCTGGGCCGTCGGCGACGTCGTCGGGGCCTCGCTGGACCACGCCATGTGGTTCCACCGCCCCTTCCGCGCCGACGAGTGGCTGCTGTACGACCAGCAGTCCCCGACGACGTCCGGCGGACGGGGCCTGGGCCAGGCGCGCATCTACACACAGGACGGACGGCTCGCCGTCTCGGTGGTCCAGGAGGGCTTGGTGCGCGTCCCGCGGGAACACTGAGGGGCACGGCACGAGCGGGAACGGCGAAAGCGGTCCGGGAGGGCGCCGGCGGCGGGAGCACCTCCCGGTGATCGCCGCCGCCCTGACCGACCCGGGCAGCGCCCCGGCCGGGGCGCTGCCCCACGGGGCCGACGCCCCCGCCCCGGTTACGCCAGCCCCGCCTCCGCCAGCAGGTACGCCGTCATCGGGTCGTAGTACCGCGGGCTGACCACGTGGTCGTCGAGCGGCACCGTCACCTGGAGGGTGCCCTCGGCCTCGGCGAGGAAGAGGGCCGGGTCGTTGCAGTCGGCGTACCCGACGCAGTCCACGCCGTGCTGGCCGGCGTACCCGGCCCAGCCGTGGTCGGCGACGACCAGGTCGGGCAGCGGGCGGCCCTCGCGCTCCAGGCCGGTCAGGATCGCCTTCATCGGCTCGCCGGAGTGGGTGTGCCACAGCGTGGCCCCGTGCTCCAGCACGGCCACGTCCGCGAACTGCACGACGTACCCCTCGTCCGTCACCAGCCCCTCGGGGATGACGACGATCTCGCAGCCGGCGGCCCGCAGCGCGGCGGCCGTGGCGCGGTGCACGTCGAGCAGCCCGCCGGGGTGGCCGGTCGCGAACAGCACGCGCTGCCCGTCGTCGGCGGCCTTGCGCAGCCGGCCGGCCATGCGCTCCAGCGCGGCGACGGTCAGCTCGGGGTCGATGGTGTCCTGCCCGGACCGGTGGCCGGGGTCGTCGACGACGCCGACCCGCTCGGCCATCACCGCGAGGACGTCCTGCTCGTCCGTCCAGCGGTCGCCGAACTCCAGGCCGAGCCAGAAGCCCCGGTCGCCGTTGGCCAGTTTGCGGTAGTGGGAGAGGTTGTTCTCACGGGGGGTGGCGACCTCGCCCGCGATACGGGTCCTCACGAGGTGGTCGACGAGTTCGGCACGGCTGGGTGTCCCGGGTATCGGCATGGCTCCCATTGTGGGGCAGCCGCCGGCACCGGTCTGCGGGCGTGTCACACGTTGGGACGCCTCACGCCCGCCGGGACCACTCCCGCCGCAGCGCGAACCACAGCTCCATCCGCACGTCCGCGTCGTCCAGGTCGGCGTCGAGCAGGGCCGCGCAGCGGGCGATGCGCTGCCGGACGGTGTTGCGGTGCACGGACAGGGCGACGGCCGTGCGGTCCCAGCTGCCGTGCAGGGACAGCCAGGTGCGCAGGGTCTCGGTGAGGGCGGGGTTCGCCGCGACGGGGGCGAGCAGCGCGCGGGCGTGCGCCTCGGCCTCCCGCGCGGGGACCAGGTCGGCGAAGGCGGGCCGGGCGCCGTGGCGGACCAGCGGCACGCGGGTGGCACGGGCCCGGGCCAGCGCGCGGGCCGCCTGGGCGTCGGCGGCCGGCCAGTCGGGCGGGGCGGCCGGGGCGCTGACCCCCAGGGTCCAGCCGGGCTGCGGGGCCGGGAACGCCGGTTCCCGGCCGAAGGCGCCTTCCCCGCCGGCCGGGGCGCCCCGGCCGGCGGGTGCTTCCCGGCCGGCCGGGACGAGGACGCGTACGACGTTCCGGTCCGGGTCGACCAGCGGTGAGCCCAGCGCGGCGCCCAGCGCGGAGGCGGCCACCGGGTCGGGGGTGCCCCGGTCGGGGCACGCGTGCACGACGAACCACCGGTCGTCCGCGCTCCCGCCCCCGGCCCCCTGCCCGAGCAGCGGCGCGACCTCCTCGGGGGTGGCGCCCAGCAGCAGCCGGACCAGCGCCGAGGACCGGGCCGCCCCCGTGCCGCTGTGGTGCTCGCCGGTGAGGAGGGACAGCAGCACCGCGGCGACCGAGGCGATGGTGTGGTCGCCCGGCTCCCGGTGGGGTGCGGCGGTGCCGAGCACGAAGCCCCGCCCGGCACCGAGGGCGTACGCGGACAGACGGGCGCCGGGAACGGTGTCGCTGGCGGTGGTGGAGGAGCCGCGGGTGACGACCCGGGACAGTTCGGTCAGGGCCCGGCGCGCCCCGGCCTCCGGCTCACGGCCCGCCGCCGCGATCTCGGCGCCGTCGGGGCCGTACAGCGCGGCCCAGCCACCGAGGCGGGCGGCGAGCCGGCGCAGCACCGACGGCACCGGGTCGGGCCGGGAGGCCGCGGCGGCCAGACTCCGCTGGGCCTGCGAGACGCGGCGCAGCTCGGCCAGCCGGGCCTGCGCCATCAGCTGCCACACCGCGCGGGCCACCGCCGAGAACGTCGTCCGCGGCGCCACCTCCACCAGTGGCAGCGCCTGTGCCTCGCAGGCCGCGACCAGCGCGGGCGGCACGGTGTCGTGCACGGGCGCCACGCCGAAGCCGAGCGCCGCGCCGCCCGCCGCCACGATCCGGGAGACGTACGTGTCGAAGTAACCGGTGCGCGTGCCGGAGACCGCCTCCTCGGGAACGTGGACGCCCGCGGTCAGCAGCAGCTCCCCGCCCAGGAGGTACGGGTAGGGGTCGGACATCTCCGAGGTCTGCGCCCAGTGGACCGTCACGTCCGGCCCGGCGGGCCCGGCGATCTGGCGCAGGGCGAGGTCCTCGCGGGACAGCAGGGCCGCGAGGGGAACGGGGGGCGTGGGCGGAACCGCCGGCTCCTGCACCACGGGCGTCATGGACGTCATGGATGTTTCCTCCATCACCGGCGCCGCGAATGGAGGAAACGTACACTTCGCAGTCTCTTTCCGGCCACCTAGGGTCAGTCCGGACCGGCAGCCGCGGGTACGGGCGGATGTCCCCGCGACGCGCCACCGGACAACCGACTCCCATCAGCACGACACGCCACCGAGAGTGCGCGAAGGAGGGCCCCGCATGGCCGTCGACTACATCGTGATCGTCGTCTATCTGGCCGGCATGCTGGCCATGGGCTGGTGGGGCATGCGCCGCGCCGGGTCCAAGAGCGAGTTCCTGGTCGCCGGGCGGCGCCTGGGGCCCGCGATGTACTCCGGCACCATGGCGGCGATCGTCCTCGGCGGCGCGTCCACCGTCGGCGGCGTCGGCCTCGGTTACCAGTACGGCCTGTCCGGCGCCTGGATGGTCGTCACCATCGGCCTGGGCATCCTCGCCCTGTCCGTCCTCTTCTCCGCCCGCATCGCCCGGCTGAGGGTCTACACCGTCTCCGAGATGCTCGACCTGCGCTACGGCGGCAGGGCCGGTGTCATCTCGGGCGTCGTGATGTGGGCGTACACGCTGATGCTGGCGGTCACCTCGACCATCGCCTACGCCACGATCTTCGACGTCCTGTTCGACGTGGACCGCACGCTCGCGATCGTCCTCGGCGGCTCGATCGTCGTCGCCTACTCCACGCTCGGCGGCATGTGGTCCATCACCCTCACCGACATGGTGCAGTTCGTGGTGAAGACCATCGGCGTGCTGCTCCTGCTGCTGCCCGTCGCGGTCGTCAAGGCGGGCGGGTTCGGCGAGATGAGGGCCGAGCTGCCGACCTCCTACTTCGACCCGCTGGGCATCGGCGGCGAGACGATCTTCACCTACGTGCTGATCTACACCTTCGGCATGCTCATCGGCCAGGACATCTGGCAGCGCGTCTTCACCGCCCGCAGCGACCGCACCGCCAAGTGGGGCGGCACCGTCGCCGGTACCTACTGCCTCGTCTACGCCGTCGCCGGCGCGGTCGTCGGCACCGCCGCCAAGGTGCTCTACCCCAGGCTGGGCAGCCCCGACGACGCCTTCGCCACCATCGTCAAGGACCAACTCCCCATGGGCGTGCGCGGCCTGGTGCTGGCCGCCGCACTGGCCGCCGTCATGTCGACCTCCTCCGGCGCCCTCATCGCCTGCGCCACCGTCGCCAACAACGACATCTGGTCGCGCCTGCGCGGCGCCGTCGGGACGCCGCCGGGGAAGGCGCGGGCACACGACGAGGTCAAGGGCAACCGCGTCTTCATCCTCGTCATGGGCGCGGCGGTGATCTGCGCCGCCATCGTGCTCGACGACGTCGTCGAAGCCCTCACCGTCGCCTACAACCTGCTCGTCGGCGGCCTGCTCGTCCCCATCCTCGGCGGCCTGCTGTGGAAGCGCGGCACCGCGCAGGGCGCGCTCGCCGCCGTCGCGGTCGGCGGCCTGGCCGTGACCGGCCTGATGGCCGGCTACGGCATCCTCGCCAACGAGCCCGTCTACTACGGCCTGCCGGCCTCCCTGGCCGCCTACGTCGCCGTCTCCCTGGCGACGAAGCCCACCGACGAGACCGTCCTCGCCGCCTGGCGGGAGCGGATCGCCGGACGGGCCCCCGAGGCCGTGACCGAACCGGTACCGGCTCACCAGTAGAGTCGGACCATAACAAGTAGTACCCAAGCGGTACATACGCGATGAAGCGTACGAAGGAAGGCAGTTCATGAGCAGCAACGAGACGCCCCGCGGTCCCGTCGACTCCTCCCGCGTCCCGCGGTACGCCGGTCCCGCGACCTTCGCCCGGCTGCCCCGCCTGGACGAGGTCGGCCGCGCCGACGTCGCCGTGGTGGGCGTGCCGTTCGACGCGGGCGTCTCCTACCGGCCGGGCGCCCGCTTCGGCGGCAACGCCATCCGTGAGGCGTCCCGCCTGCTGCGCCCCTACAACCCGGCGCAGGACGCCTCCCCCTTCGCCCTCGCGCAGGTCGCGGACGGCGGCGACATCGCCGTCAACCCGTTCGACATCAACGAGGCCGTCGAGACGATCGAGGCCGCCGCCGACGACCTGCTCGGCACCGGCGCCCGCCTGATGACCCTGGGCGGCGACCACACCATCGCCCTGCCCCTGCTGCGCGCGGTCGCCAGGAAGCACGGCCCGGTCGCCCTGCTCCACTTCGACGCCCACCTGGACACCTGGGACACGTACTTCGGCGCCGAGTACACCCACGGCACCCCGTTCCGCCGGGCCGTGGAGGAGGGCATCCTCGACACCTCCGCCCTCTCCCACGTCGGCACCCGCGGCCCGCTGTACGGCAAGCAGGACCTCACCGACGACGAGAAGATGGGCTTCGGCATCGTCACCTCCGCGGACGTCTACCGCCGCGGCGCCGACGAGGTCGCCGACCAGCTCCGCCGGCGCATCGGCGACCGCCCGCTGTACATCTCCATCGACATCGACTGCCTGGACCCGGCCCACGCGCCCGGCACCGGCACCCCCGAGGCGGGCGGCATGACCTCCCGCGAGCTGCTGGAGATCCTGCGCGGCCTGGCCTCCTGCAACCTGGTGTCGGCGGACGTCGTCGAGGTGGCCCCCGCCTACGACCACGCCGAGATCACCTCGGTCGCCGCGTCCCACACGGCGTACGAGCTGACCACGATCATGTCCCGCCAGATCGCGGCGGCCCGCGAGGAGGACAAGGGGGACGAGGGCAAGTGACCCACGACCACGACCTGGTGCTCCGTCCCTCGCCCGCCCAGACGGAGGCCGCGCTGAACCCTCCCCCCGGCCGCAACGGCGGAGACCTGGTCGTGGAGACCCTGGCCGGGCTCGGCGCGACGACCGTCTTCGGCCTGCCCGGCCAGCACGCCCTCGGCGTGTTCGACGCCCTGCGCCGCTCGGACCTGCGCTACATCGGCCTGCGCGCGGAGAACAACGCGGGCTTCGCCGCCGACGCCTACGGCCGGATCACCGGCGAGGCGGCCCCGCTGCTGCTGTCGACCGGCCCCGGCGCGCTGACCTCCCTGGCCGCGCTCCAGGAAGCGGCGGCGGCCTCGGCCCCCGTCCTGGCCATCGGCAGCCAGGTCCCGACCGCCGGGCTCGGCGGGGGCCGCCACGGCTACCTGCACGAACTCCCCGACCAGGCGGCCTCCTTCCGCGGCGTGGTGAAGTCCGTCCACACCGTCCGCACCCAGTCCCAGATCCCCTCCGCCATCGCCGCTGCCTGGAAGTCGGCCCTGACCGCCCCGCACGGCCCGGTGTGGGTGGAGATCCCCCAGGACGTCCTCCTCGCGCCCGCCGCGCTGCCGGTGGTGACGGCCATGGACGCGACCCCCGACGAACTGGTCCCGCGTCCCGAACTGACGGCGGTCGCCGCCGATCTGCTGTCGAAGGCGGCCCGCCCGGCGATCATCGCGGGCGGGGGAGTGGTCCGCGCGGACGCCTCGGGCAAGCTGCGGCAGCTCGCGGAACGCCTGCAAGCCCCCGTGGTGACGACCTTCGGCGGCAAGGGCGCGTTCCCCTGGGAGCACCCGCTGTCGCTGCAGTCCTGGCTGGAGGACCGCCACACCACCGACTTCCTGGAGGACGCGGACGTCCTGCTCGTGGTCGGTTCCGGCCTCGGCGAGCTGTCCTCCAACTACCACACGTTCAAGCCGCGCGGCCGTGTCGTCCAGATCGAGGCCGACCTCGGCAAACTGGAGTCCAACCATCCCGCCCTCGGCATCCACGCCGACGCCCGCCTCGCCCTCCAGGCCCTGCTGGAGACGGTGGAGGAGCGGCGGGACCCGACGGCCCCGCAGCGCGTACGGGACCTGCTGGCCCGGGTCCGCGCCCGTCTCGCCTCCCAGGACCTCACCCTGGAACAGCAGGTGCTCGCCTCGGTCCGAGGCGCCCTCCCGGCCGACGCGCCGTCCTTCTGGGACATGACGATCCTCGCCTACTGGGCCTGGTCCGCCTTCGACGCCGGATCCCCCAACACCATGCACTCGGCCCAGGGCGCCGGCGGCCTCGGCTACGGCTTCCCGGCCGCCCTCGGCGCGGCGGTGGCCGACCCGACCCGCCCGGTCCTGGCGGTCTCCGGCGACGGCGGGGCCCTGTACTCCATCGCCGAACTGGCGACGGCCCGCCAGTACGACCTGAACGTCACCTGGCTCATCGTCGACGACGGCGGCTACGGCATCCTGCGCGAGTACATGACCGACGCCTTCGGGCAGGCCACGGCGACGGAACTGACCCGGCCGGACTACGTGGCCCTCGCGGAGTCCTTCGGGGTCACGGGCGTCCGCACCTCCCCCGGGGCCCTGGAGGCCGACCTGGCGCGGGCGCTGGCGACGCCGGGGCCGTCGGTGGTCGTCCTCCCGGCGGTGCTGCGGATGTTCGCCCCGACGCACCTCGGCTGAGGCGTCCGCACCGGGGCGCGGGGTCGTCAGTCCAGCAGGCCGCCGTGCTTCCCCCTCAGCTCGGCCAGTTGGGCGCGGTACCCCTCGGCGAAGCGCTTCTGCTCCGCTTCGCCGATGCAGTGCCTGAGCGCCCCCTGCGGGGGAATCAGGTCGGGTATCGCCCGGAACAGCTCGCCCGCCGCCTTCGCGTGGTCGCCCTTCCGCGTCGCGGCGAACAGGTCCGCGAGGACGTCCTGCCTCAGGGCGGCGATGCGTTCCCCCGGACTGTCCTTGCCCTTCAGGTCGTCCCGCTCGGACGGTTTGACGGTGCCGGGTTGCGCGAGGTACCTCAGAACGCGCAGTGTCGCGTACAGCCGTCCGGCCCGCCGGTGGCCGTTCTCCTGCTCCTCTGGCATGGCTCATGCATTGCCGGGAAGCGGTCCCCGCACCCCTCGCGCTCCGGCGGCCGGCGGTTTCCGGCCACTCCCGCACCGCCCGCGTGCGGCCCGCCCCCGTGCGGCCCGTCGGCCCGGCGGCGCCCTCCGGACAGGATGCGCGTACCGGCCCCCCGAAGGGGCTGCGGAGCCCCGGGGGCGGGTCCGGCCCCGGGGCTACCAGATCGCCTCGACCCACTCCGGGTGGTCGATGAACGGGTTCCGGTTGTGCTGGTAGGAGCCGTGGATGATCTCGTTGCGGCGCTGTTCGAAGGCGTCCGGCGGGTCCTCGTCGTTCCAGGCCTTGAGGACGGCGAGCCTGCCCATGTAGGGGTCGCTGCCGTTGTCGACGCTGCCGTTGACCTCCAGGTCGGCCCAGCCGTCGTCGCCCTCGTAGCGGACCGCCATGTAGAAGATCATGCGGGCCACGTCGCCCTTGACGGCGTCGCGGGGCTCGAAGGAGTCGGAGTCGGTGAGGCTGCCCCCGCCGCCGGAGACGGCGCTGCCGCCGTCGTCGAAGTCCTTGTTGCCGCGGATGCTGTTGACCCGGACGTCCTCGGGGCGCAGGTGGTGCAGGTCGGTGCCGGGGCCGGTGGCGGTGCCGAAGTCGCCGTGGGACTTGGCCCAGACGTGCTCGCGGTTCCAGTCGCCGGTGTCGCCGCCGCTCAGCGCCTTGCTGCGGGAGGCGCCCGAGTACAGCAGGAGCACGTTGTCGCTGTCGGCGGGGTCCTGGTCGGTGACCTTCAGCGCGTTCCAGACCGCCGAGTACGAGATCTTCGTCTGGTCGCTGATGATCGTGTGCAGGGCGGCCTTGAGTCCGGTGCCCGTCTTGCCGATCGCGTCCCTGTAGTACGTCGAGTCGTAGTCGGCCGCCGCCGCCGTCGTCGCCGCCACCGCGGCAGCGGGCGCGGCCGCGGTCGCGGCCGGGGAGGGTGCGGCCAGGGCGGCGAGGGCGACGGCCGTGGCGAGGGCCGCCGCTCCCCGGTGCCGTATGCGTATCGCGAGCATACGAGGTGTCCGTTCTGCGCGGGTCGAGTGGAGCGGTACCCCAGAGCGTGGCATGGACATGTAGAGGACGGGGTGTACGGGGAGTGTCGATCGCATGACGGCGGCCCCCGGCCGTGGTGGCCGGGGGCCGCCGTCATGCGCGGCGCACCGGAGGATGCTCCTATGGACGTCAGTCCACGTCCGACGGGTCCAGCCGGTACACGGTCGACGTGCTGTCCCCCTGCCCGGCGGCCGACTCCGCGCCGGAGCCCGTGTCCGCCACCGCGCCGGCGCCGTAGTCGCTCGCCCGCACCGCGGTGCCGTGCTCCCGCACCCACCGGGTGACCTCGGAGGAGAGGCCGGAGCCGCCGCCCCTGCCGCCGCCGGTCTGCACGTAGTGCAGCTCGCCGTTCCTCACCAGCTCCTTGAGCCTGCCGAGGGTCATCGCCTTGTCGCTGCCGGACCAGCCCCACATGGAGATGACCGGCTCGCCGCTGCCGAGGATGAGCTGCGCGGCGCTCTGCGAGCCGGAGACCGCCAGCAGCCACGTGGCGCCGTCCCGGTGCTTCTCGAGGTAGGCGATCAGCTCGCTGCTCGCGCCGCCCGTGCCGCCTCCGCCGAAGCCCCCTCCACCACCGGGGCGTCCGCCGGTGCCGGTGTCCCCGGTGCTCGCACCGCCGTCCGGGGGCGTGCCGCCCGTCCCCCCGGCTTCACCCGGAACCCGGCCGCTCGCGTCGCCGCCGGGCACGGCACCGCTTTGACCGCCGTCCTGGCCGTTCGGCAGCTCCCCGCCGCCGGGGAAACCGCCGTCCCGGGTGCCCTGTGGCTGCCCGCCGGGCCCCTCGCCGTTCCCGCCGCCCGGGAGACCACCCCGGCCACCGCCGCCGGGACCGCCCGTGCCGCCGCCCGTCGCCGGCCCGGCGGTCGGGTTGGTTCCGCCCATGCCGCCGCCCGAACCGGAGGGCACCGACCAGGCGTACGCGGCCGGACCCGCCACCGACGCGACGACCGCCGCGGCGACGGAGACCGCCAGCAGCCGCGTCCGCCGGCCGGAGCGGAAGAGCAGCAGCCCCGCGATCGCCAGCGCCATCGCCACCGCGATCGCCGGCCACAGCCAGGTGTTCCAGCCGGAGGCCCGGCGCAGCAGCACGACCGCCCAGGCACCGGTGCCCGCCAGGGCGAGGGGCAGCACCCACACCCACCGCCGGTCGGCCCGGAAGGCACGCAGCAGCATCACGCCGCCACCTCCGCACAGCACCGCGATGCCGGGCGCGAGCGCGGTCGTGTAGTACGGGTGCATGGTGCCCTCGGCCATGCTGAACGTCAGATGGTGCAGGACCGTCCAGCCGCCCCACAGCACCAGCGCGGCGCGGGTGGGATCGGTGCGGGGCGCCCGGCCGCACAGCACCAGGCCGCCGACGAGCGCGATGCCCGCGAAGGGGAGCAGCCAGGAGATCTGGCCGCCGAGGACGTCGTTGAACATCCGGCCGATGCCCGCGGCCCCGGAGAAGCCGCCGCCCCCGCCGCCCCCGCCGTTGCCCTCGCCGCCGAGGATCCGGCCGAGGCCGTTGTAACCCATGATCAGGTCCCAGGCCGTGCCGTCCGTGGAACCGCCGATGTAGGGGCGTTCGGAGGCGGGCACCAGGGACACGGCCGCCGCCCACCAGAGGCTGGACACGGCGAGCGCGACGGCGGCGAGCAGCAGGCGCACGATCCGCTTCGCCCAGCCCGCGCGCGCGGCGTACAGGTAGACGACGAAGACGGCGGGCAGGGCGATGTACCCCTGGAGCATCTTGGTGTTGAAGGCCAGCCCGAAGCAGACGGCCGAGCCGAGCAGCGGCAGCAGCCGGTCGGTGCGGACGGCCCGCAGGCCCAGCGCCGCCCCGCTCACCATCAGGAACACCAGCAGCGTGTCGGGGTTGTTGTCCCGGTTGATGGCGACCGTGATCGGGGTCAGGGTGAGCACCAGCGCCGCGACCGCCGCCGCGCCGTGGCCCCACACCCGCTTCACGCAGGCGTGCAGGATCCAGATCGTCGCCAGCGCGGCCGCGGTCATCGGCAGCATCATCTGCCAGGTGCCGTACCCGAGGAGGCGGCACGACAGGCCCATGACCATCAGCGCCAGCGGCGGCTTGTCGACGGTCAGGAAGTTGCCCGCGTCCAGCGAGCCGAAGAACCACGCCTTCCAGCTCTCGGTGCCGCTGAGCACGGCGGCGCTGTAGAAGCTGTTCAGGCCGGAGGCGGAGAGGTTCCAGGAGTACAGCGCTCCCGCCAGGACGAGGATCGCCAGGAGGGAGGGAAGCGACCAGCGGGGCGCGGCGGGGCCGGGGGACGGCGCGCGGGGTGGCCCGGCGCTCGCCGTGCCGGGGCCCGCGAGGCGGCCGGCGCCCGGGTGCAGGGGATCGGTGGCAGATGTCACCAGGACACCGTGGCGGCGGGCGATGGGGATGGGCTGTTCACCGCCTGGGAGGAGCCTGTGCATCCCGCGCCGGCGGTCACCGGGGGGTGGCCCAGGGGGCGAGCAGGTCGCGCAGCAGCTCGGTGAAGGCCCGGTCCAGGGTGTCCTCCCGGTCCCGGTCGCCCACGGCCTCGGGGCACAGGGCGGCGGGGCGGGCGATCCACAGGATCTTCCAGGCCAGGGAGGTGAGCGCGGGGTCGCTCCAGATCCCGCCGAGGGGGGCCAGGGGGTGGAGCAGGTCGCCGACGAGCTCCGTCGCGGTCCGTACCAGGGGGCCGTCGGTCGCGGTGTGCGCCCGTGCGAACGCCGTGGGGGAGGACCGGGCCACGGCCGCCGTGGTCGGGTGGCGCCGGACGGTCCGTACGACCTGCGCCAGGTGCTCGGCGATCCCCGCGGCGGTGCCGTCGCGGGGGCGGGTGCGGCCCGCCGTGTCGAACGCGCCCACGAGTTCGGCCTTGAGCGCGAGCAGGTGCAGCGCGCGGACCGATCGCCAGTTGGCGTAGAGGAAGTTGCGCGACGTTCCGCAGCCGCGGGCGATGGCGGTCAGGGACACGTCCAGCCCGTCGGTCCGCATGAGCGCGCGTACGGTGCCGATCACGTGCCGGGTGCTGTAGGGGTTGTGGTCGTACGCGGCGCCGGGGGTCATGGGCCCAGCGTGCGGGAGACGGTGAGCGGTCGGCGGGCGGATGTCATCGGGGCACTCGAACGAGCGACGAGAGGACAGTGGCGGCGGGAGTGCTCACGCTTTTCGGCAGGGTCCCTCCGCCGGCGCCCGGCTCACCGGCGGCACCCGCCGGGAGAACCCGGGCGGGGTCGTCCGGCGGGCGGTCCGCTCTTCCCGACGGCCGTGACGGGCGCGGAACAGGGTGCCGCGGGCGGGAGCGGGACGGGGCCGCGGGCACGGGGAGCCGCGGGCGGGCACGTCGGCGGGGCGGGCGGCCGGCGGCTCCGCAACGGGCTGAGCAGCCCGTCCGGGGGCGCGAGGGAAGGGCCGAGCCCCTTGACGAGTCCGCGAGGACCGTGCGCGGGCTTCGGAGCCGTGGTGCCGCGACGCCCCCATGGACCGGGAGCCGTTCCCCCGACCCGCATGGGGCGGCGTGGGACAGGAGGGGGAGACCCGCGGTGGCGGTGCCCTCCCCCTCCTCGCGCGTCGCCCCCGGTTCCGCCGGAACCCGCGGCGTCCCGTCCCTTCCCGAGTCCTCGGCCCGCCCGGGGCACTGCCCACGGGAGCCGGGTACGGAGGCCGGCTCCGCCTTCACCCGCCCCTCATCCCCTTGTCACCCGCCCGCCCTACAGTGCCCCCATGCGTCCGAGATTCCTGCGCACCGTCCTCGCCGCCCTCACCACAGCCCTGGTCGCGGCCCCCTGCCCCGCAGCCGCCGATCCCGCCCGCGGTGACACGCACCGCTGGAACGGCTGCTCCCCGTCCGTGGCCGTCACCGGCTTCTCCGACGCCCTCGACAAGACCACCCACGCCGGCACCTACGTCGGCAACCTCTCCGCCCTCGCCCCCGACCGCCGCTCCACCCTGGCCGCCCTCTCCGACCGCTCCGCCCTGTTCCACCTGGACGCGAGGACCCGGAAACCGGTGGGTGCCGTCCCGCTCACCGACGAGAACGGGGCCGCCCTCGACTCCGAGGGCCTGGTCGTCGACCGCGACGGCACCTACCTGGTCTCCTCCGAGACCGAGCCGGCCGTGCGCCGTCACTCCCGCGACGGCGGGATCCTCGCCCGCCTTCCCGTGCCCGACGCCCTCCGCGTCGCCCCGGCCGGCCGCGCCCGGCCCAACGGAACGTTCGAGGGGCTGACCATGCAGCCCGGAGGACGGACCCTGACGGCGTCCATGGAGTACCCCCTCACCGGCGACAGCGGCACCCTCGTACGGTTCCAGACCTGGACGCGGGCGGGCGGCGGCCCCTTCCGGCTCGGCGCCCAGTACGCCTACCCCGTCGACCCGGGCCTCGGGGTCCCCGAGATCACCGCGATCCCCGACGGCCGCCTCCTCGTCCTGGAGCGCGGCTTCACCTCCGGTGTCGGCAACACCGTCCGCCTGTACCTCGCCGACCCGCGCCACGCCACCGACACCCGCGGCATCGAGCGGCTCACCGGGCAGGACGGCGTGCGGCCGGTCCGCAAGACCCTGCTGGCGGACCTCGCCGCCTGCCCCTCCCTCGGTGCCACCGCCAAACAGCCCCAGCCCAACCCGCTGCTCGACAACATCGAGGGCATGGCGGTCACCGGCCGGAGCAAGGGCCGCCTGGACGTGGTGCTGGTCAGCGACGACAACCAGAACGACGCCCAGACCACCCGCCTCTACGACCTGCGGGTGCGGGTCTGACCCCGGATTGTTGCGGAGGGATGAAATCCGCTTCCGGTCGCGTTGGTGCCTTCCGGTAGATCAGGACGAACGGAGGGCACCGCGTGAGAACGCAGCAGGGCTGGGCGCGACGACTGGCCGGATACGCCTGGCGGTATCCGAAGGACGTCGTCCTCGCCCTCGGCTCCTCCCTCGCCGGCATGGCCGTCATGGCGCTGGTGCCGCTGATCACCAAGGTGATCATCGACGACGTGATCGGCGAGCACAGCCGGTCCATGGCGGTCTGGGCGGGCCTCCTGATCGGCGCGGCGGTGGTCGTCTACGTCCTCACCTACATCCGCCGCTACTACGGCGGCCGGCTCGCCCTCGACGTCCAGCACGACCTGCGGACGTCGATGTACGCGACGATCACGCGGCTCGACGGGCGGCGGCAGGACGAACTGTCCACCGGGCAGGTCGTGGGGCGGGCCACCAGCGACCTCCAGCTCATCCAGAGCCTGCTGTTCATGCTCCCCATGACCATCGGGAACATCCTGCTGTTCCTGATCTCCCTGGTGATCATGGCGTGGCTGTCGCCGCCGCTCACCCTGGTCGCCCTCGCCGTCGCGCCCGCGCTGTGGTGGATCGCCAAGCGCAGCCGCACCCGGCTGCACCCCGCCACCTGGTACGCCCAGGCCCAGGCCGCCGCCGTCGCCGGCGTGGTCGACGGCGCCGTCGGCGGCGTACGGGTGGTGAAGGGCTTCGGGCAGGAGGAGCAGGAGACCGGGAAGCTGCGGGAGGCCGGACGGCGGCTGTTCGCCGGGCGGCTGCGGACCATCCGGCTCAACGCCCGGTACACCCCCGCCCTCCAGGCCGTACCGGCCCTGGGACAGGTGGCGATGCTGGCGCTCGGCGGCTGGCTGGCGGTGCGCGGGCACATCACGCTCGGCACGTTCGTCGCCTTCTCCACCTACCTCGCCCAGCTCGTCGGCCCGGTCCGCATGCTCGCCATGGTCCTCACCGTCGGCCAGCAGGCCCGCGCGGGCACCGAACGCGTCCTGGAGCTGATCGACACCGAGCCGGTCATGCGGGACGGCACCAGGGAACTGCCCGCCGACGCCCCGGCCGGCGTCGAGTTCGACGACGTGTCCTTCGGCTACGAGAGCGGCCCCGCGGACGGCTCGGGGACGGCCACGGCGAGCAGCCCCGTCCTCGACGGCCTCTCCTTCGAGATCCGGCCCGGCGAGACCCTCGCCGTCGTCGGCGCCTCCGGCTCCGGCAAGTCCACCGTCTCCCTGCTCCTGCCGCGCTTCTACGACGTCACGCGCGGTGCCGTCCTCGTCGGCGGCCACGACGTGCGCGAGCTGACGCTGGAGTCGCTGCGCGCCGCGATCGGCCTCGTGCCCGAGGACTCCTTCCTCTTCTCCGACACCATCCGCAACAACATCGCCTACGGCCGCCCCGACGCCACCGACGAGCAGATCCGGGCCGCCGCGCGGGCAGCGCAGGCCGACCGGTTCATCGCCGAACTGCCCGACGGCTACGACACCACCGTCGGCGAGCACGGCCTGACCCTCTCCGGCGGTCAGCGCCAGCGCATCGCGCTCGCCCGCGCCCTCCTCACCGACCCGCGGCTGCTGGTCCTCGACGACGCCACCTCCGCCGTCGACGCGCGCGTCGAGCACGAGATCCACGAGGTGCTGAGGGAGGTCATGCGGGGCCGGACGACACTGCTGATCGCCCACCGCCGTTCCACCCTGAACCTCGCCGACCGCATCGCCGTCCTCGACGCCGGCCGCCTCGCCGACATCGGCACCCACGAGGAACTCCAGGAGCGGTGCGCCCTGTACCGGCGCCTGCTCACCGACCCCGACGAGCTCGGCGGCGTCTCGCCCGGCCACGCCCAACCCGCCGCGCCCGAGGAGGACACCTCCACGGGGGTCCCCCCGCTCGAGCCCATCCGGGAGTGGGGGAGGGAGGAACCGGATGCCGAGTTCGACGCCGAGCGCGGCATCACGCCCCGGCTGTGGGCGGGGGAGCGGGAGCCGCGGGACGCGGCGAAGGCCTCCAGCCCCGCCACCCCGGAGCTGCTCGCCCGGGTCGAGGCGCTGCCCCCGGCGACCGGCACCCCGGACGTCGACGAGGCGGACGCCGTGAGGCCGGAGGAGTCCTACGGCCTGCGCCGCCTGCTGCGCGGCTTCGGACTGCCGCTGCTGGCCAGCCTGGGGCTGGTCGCCGTCGACGCCGGAGCGGGCCTGCTGCTGCCGGTCATGATCCGGCACGGCATCGACGAGGGCGTCACGCGGCTCGCGCTCGGCGCGGTCTGGTCGGCGTCGCTGCTGGCGCTGCTGACCGTGGTCGTGCAGTGGGCGGCGCAGAGCGGCGAGATCCGCATGACCGGGCGGACCGGCGAGCGGATCCTGTACGCGCTGCGGCTGAAGATCTTCGCGCAGCTCCAGCGCCTCGGGCTCGACTACTACGAGCGGGAGCTGACCGGGCGGATCATGACCCGGATGACCACCGACGTCGACGCCCTGTCGACGTTCCTCCAGACCGGCCTGGTCACCGCCTTCGTCTCGGTCGTCACCTTCTTCGGCATCATGGTCGCCCTGCTCGTCATCGACGTGCAGCTCGCCCTCGTCGTCTTCGCGACGCTGCCACCGCTGATCGTCGGCACGTTCTTCTTCCGCCGGGCGAGCGTGAAGGCGTACGAGCTGGCGCGGGAGCGGGTGTCCGCCGTCAACGCCGACCTCCAGGAGTCGGTGTCGGGGCTGAGGATCGTGCAGGCCTTCCGGCGCGAGCGGGACGGCGGGCGGCGCTTCGCCGAGCGCAGCGACAGCTACCGCCGGGCCCGCATCCGGGGCCAGTGGCTGATCTCCGTCTACTTCCCCTTCGTGCAGTTCCTGTCGTCGGCCGCCGCCGCGGCCGTGCTGATCGTGGGCGGCGCCCGGGTCGAGGACGGGACACTGACGACGGGCGCGCTGGTGGCGTACCTGCTCTACATCGACCTGTTCTTCGCACCGGTCCAGCAGCTCTCCCAGGTCTTCGACGGCTACCAGCAGGCGACCGTCTCCCTCGGTCGCATCCAGGAGCTGCTGCGCGAGCCGACCTCCACCAAGCCCGCCGAGGAGCCCCGGCCGGTGGACCGCCTGCGCGGCGAGATCGCCTTCGAGGGCGTGCGCTTTCGCTACGGCGGCGAGGAGGAGGCGCTCAGCGGCATCGACCTGCGCATCCGGGCCGGGCAGACGGTCGCGTTCGTCGGCGAGACCGGCGCCGGCAAGTCCACCCTGGTGAAGCTGGTCGCCCGCTTCTACGACCCGACCGAGGGCCGGGTCACCGTCGACGGCACCGACCTGCGCGACCTCGACCTGACCTCCTACCGGCACCGGCTGGGCGTCGTCCCGCAGGAGGCGTACCTCTTCCCGGGCACGGTCCGCGACGCCATCGCCTACGGCCGCCCGGACGCCACCGACGCCGAGGTGGAGGCCGCCGCCCGAGCGGTCGGCGCCCACGAGATGATCGCCACCCTGGAGGGCGGCTACCTCCACGAGGTCGCCGAGCGCGGCCGGAACCTGTCCGCCGGGCAGCGCCAGCTGATCGCGCTGGCCCGCGCGGAACTCGTCGACCCCGACATCCTCCTCCTGGACGAGGCGACCGCCGCGCTGGACCTGGCGACGGAAGCCAAGGTCAACCAGGCCACCGACCGCCTCGCGGGCCGCCGTACCACCCTTGTCGTCGCCCACCGGCTGACCACCGCCGCCCGCGCGGACCGGGTGGTCGTCATGGACCACGGACGGGTCGCGGAGGACGGCACCCACGAGGAACTGCTGGCGCGCGGCGGACGGTACGCGAAGCTGTGGCGCACCTTCGCCGGGGCGGACGAGCCGGAGGAGACGGTCGGCGTGTCGTGAGGGACGCCGGCCGCGTCGCGAGGCGGGCGGCCGGAACACCCCGTCGCGCACCGGTGACGGCGGTGCCGTGACGGGCCCTGCCGGCGGGCCCCGCGGTGGCCGTGCAACCATCCGCCGCACCCCCCGCGTCCGTGCACCTGTACGGAAAGGGGTGTGACGGGAGGGGCGTCCATGACCACAGGCGCGGTACGCCGGCTGGCGCTCGGCATGGCCGTGCTCACCACCTCCGGGCTGCTCACCCTCACGGCGCCGCAGGACGCGCGGGCCGTCGCGAACTGCCCCGGCCGCAAGGTCCGCACGCTGGAGTTCGCCACCGGTTCCGTCCTCGTCCACAAGCGCGGCGGCTACGTCTGCGCCGTCACCGTTCCCGAAAGGCCCGGCGCGAAGCGGCGGATGTCGGTCGGCGTGCGGGCGCGCGGCGGCCGGCCGGTCACCGACGAGGGGCGGTATGCCTACCGGGCCGGTCCGGTCACCGTGCACGCCGGGCAGCGGTGCGTGTGGGTCGAGGGCAGGGTGGGCGGCGGCTCGGTCACCTCGGGCTGGATCCTGTGCTGAACCACCCGGCCCCGCCGGGCGTTTCCCGGTGATTCCCCGCCTCCCCTGGTGCGCACACGCGTTGCTCCGATAGCTTCCGGGCGCACATCTGACTCACAGGGGAGGGTGCATGCGCAAGGCGCTCAGATGGCTGCTGGCGCTGACGGTGCTCATAGGCACCGTCGGTACGGCCCAGGCGGCCACCGCCGCCCAGCCGGAGGCCACCGGCACGACCGGTACCGGCACCGGCGCCGGCACCGACATCAAGGACAGGCTGCTCGCCGTCCCGGGCATGAGCCTGATCGAGGAGAAGCCGTACCCCGGCTACCGCTTCTTCGTCCTCGAATACACCCAGCCGGTCGACCACCGCTACCCGTCCCAGGGCACGTTCCAGCAGCGCATCACCGTGCTGCACAAGGACGTCAGCCGACCGACGGTCTTCTACACCAGCGGTTACAACGTCTCCACCACGCCCAGCCGCCGCGAGCCGACCCAGATCGTCGACGGCAACCAGGTCTCCATGGAGTACCGCTTCTTCACCCCGTCCCGGCCCGCTCCGGCCGACTGGTCCAAGCTGGACATCTGGCAGGCCGCCAGCGACCAGCACCGCGTCTTCCGGGCGCTCAAGCCGGTCTACCCCGAGAACTGGATCTCCACGGGCGGTTCCAAGGGCGGCATGACCGCCACGTACTACGAGCGGTTCTACCCGCGCGACATGGACGGCGTCGTCGCCTACGTCGCCCCCAACGACGTGGTGAACAAGGAGGACTCGGCCTACGACCGCTTCTTCGCCACCGTCGGCACGAAGGAGTGCCGCGACCGGCTGAACGCGGTGCAGCGCGAGGCGCTGGTGCGCCGCGAGCCGCTGGAGAGGAAGTACGCCGCGTACGCGGCCGACAACGGCTACACCTTCGACACCATCGGCAGCCTGGACCGGGCCTACGAGGCGGTCGTCCTGGACTACGTCTGGGGCTTCTGGCAGTACAGCACCCTGAAGGCGTGCGACGACATCCCGGCGGACGCGCGCAACGCCACCGACGAGGAGATCTGGACCTCCGTCGACACCGTCTCCGGTTTCTCCGCCTACACCGACCAGGGCCTGAGCACCTACACGCCGTACTACTACCAGGCGGGCACGCAGCTCGGCGCCCCGACGATCCACTTCCCGCACATCGAGAAGGAGTACATCCGCTACGGCTACCAGCCGCCGCGCAACTTCGTGCCCCGCTCGATCCCGATGACGTTCCAGCCGTGGGCGATGCGCGACGTCGACACCTGGGTGAAGCACAACGCCCGCCACATGCTGTTCGTCTACGGCGAGAACGACCCGTGGGGCGCCGAACCGTTCCGCCTGGGCCACGGGGCGCGTGACTCCTACGTCTTCACCGCCCCCGGCATGAACCACGGCGCCAACGTCGCCGGCCTGGTCCCCGACCAGAAGGCGTTCGCCACGGCCCGCATCCTCGCCTGGGCGGGCGTCGCCTCCCCGGCGGTCCGGGAGAACCCGTCGGCGGCCAAGCCGCTCGCGGCGTTCGACGCCCGGCTCGACCGGCGGGACATCGAGCGCGAACCGGCGCTCCGTCCGTAACGCGCGTCCCGTTCCCGGCCGTTGGGGGCTCCGTCTCACACCGGCCGGGCGCAGCCCACCGGCTGCCCGCCGCCGAGCCGCACGTACAGGACGGTCGACGGCGGGCACTGGGACCGCCGCGCCACCGCCTCCACCACCTCGTACTGCGGTTTCCGCTTCCCCGTGCCGTCACAGGCCGTCTCGCGGACCTTGCCGCCGCCGGCCTCGTGGACGCAGTCGCCGACGATGGTGCGCGGTCCGCCCCCGCCGCCGGGGTCGCCGGGGTGCGGCGGCTGGAGGTTGCGCATACAGGCGTAGCCGCGCGGCACGGCCCCGTCGCCGTCCTCGTCGGACGACGGCCGCCGCTCGCTGATGTGGAGGACGAAGTCGGTGGTCGCCGGGCACGGCGGCCCGTCGTCCGCCCGGCCGTCGTGCCGGGCCGTGACCCGCGCCGCGGCCCGCTCGCTCGTGCACGGCACCTCGGTGAAGCTGACCGTCCCGAAGGAACTGCACTCGCCGACGGCGAGGAAGACCGCCCCGTACCCGGACGGCCGCGCCGCGGCCGACGACGCCGGTCCCTCCCCGCCGGGCCGGCTCCCCTCCGTCGTCCCCGCCGGGCTCTGGCAGGCCGTCAGCACGGCCAGGAGCAGCACCGGCAGTGCGGCCGGCGCCCCGGCGTACCATCTCCCACGCATCGCCATCCCCCCGCGTCCCCGCCCAGCGTGACCCGCCGCGGCGGGCGCACGCCAGACGCGCGGGGGCGCTTTGCGCAGGGTGAGGGTGGCGGCACGGGCGCGTGTCGTACGCGCGCTACGGCGGTTACGGCACGTACGTCCGGTACGTCGGGCCCCGGCCCGGCCGGACACGCCCCGTAGGCGCAGCGGTCCGGCCGGGCCGCGGCACGCACGCGCGACGGCCCGGCCGGCCCCGGCGCGCCGGAGCCGGGACCCGCCGCGCCCGATCCGACACGTCGAGCCCGGCACAGCGGGCCCGACGGGTCAGGACCGGTACGTCAGCCCGTGCCCCACCGGGTACAGCACCGTCGCCGGGTCGTCCGCCCGCATCACCGGGACCGGCAGCCTGCCGCGCGGTGCCACCCGTCCCGCGATCACCCGGGCCGCGGCGCGCACTTCGACGTCGGTCCAGGAGTAGGCGGCGAGGAAGGCGGGCACGCCGGGCAGCTGGGCCACGTCGTACGGGTTGCGGACGGCGACGGCCACGACCGGCCCGCCCGTCGCCAGCAGCTCCCGCACCAGCGTCTTCTGGGCGCTGGTGGCCGTGACGTTGTAGGTGGCGACCACCACCGCGTCCGCCTCGCGCGCGGCCGCCACCGCGCGGGCGACGGTCGCCGCGGACGGGGAGGTGCCCGTGGACAGGGCGGTGGCCGCGAAACCGAGTTCGGTGAGCGCCCCGGCCAGTACGCCGGTCGGCGGGCCGGTCGTGCCCGACGGCGAGGCCGGGTCCGCGCCGACGACGAGCAGCTTCGGCGTCCGGCGCCGGGACAGCGGCAGCAGACCGCCCTCGTTGACCAGCAGGGTGGTGGTCCGCCCGGCGATCCGGTCGGCCGCCGCCAGGTGGGCCCGGGTGCCGACCACGCGGTCCACGCGGTCCGGGGAGGCGTACGGCTCGCGGAACAGTCCGAGCCGCGCCTTCAGCCGCAGGATGCGCAGGATCGATTCATCAAGCCGCGCCTCGGTGAGTTCGCCCTCGCGTACGGCCGTCAGGACGGCGTTCCAGGCCAGGTCCAGGTCGGGCGGGTTCAGCAACTGGTCCACGCCGGCCTTCAGCGCCAGCACCGGCACCCGCTCGTCGCCGTACTTCGTCCGCACGCCCTGCATGCCGAGGGAGTCGGTGACGACGACCCCGTCGTAGCCGAGCTCCTCGCGCAGGATGCCGGTGAGGATGGGGCGGGAGAGGGTGGCCGGGTCGCCGGAGGGATCGAGCGCCGGGAACATCAGGTGCGCGGTCATGATCGAGTCGATGCCCGCCCCGATCGCCGCCCGGAACGGCGGCGCGTCCAGCTCCTCCCACTGGGCGCGGCTGTGGGTGATGACCGGGAAGCCGGTGTGGCTGTCGACGGCGGTGTCGCCGTGCCCGGGGAAGTGCTTGGCGCACGCCGCGACCCCCGAGCCCTGGTACCCGGCGACCTCGGCGGCCACCAGCGCGGCCACCGCCTCCGGGTCGGATCCGAAGGAGCGCACGCCGATCACCGGGTTGGCCGGGTTGACGTTCACGTCGGCTACGGGGGCGTAGTCCTGACGGATGCCCAGGGCGCGCAGCTCGGCGCCGGCGATCCGGCCGAGGGTGCGCGCGTCGGAGCGCGAGCCGCCCGCGCCGAGGGCCATCGCGCCCGGGAACAGGGTGGCCGGCTCGCCCACCCTGGCCACCGCCCCGTGCTCCTGGTCGGTGGAGACGAGCACCGGCAGGCCGCGCGGCAGCTCCAGTGAGGCCTTCTGGATGCCGTTGGACAGGGCGGCGATCTGGTGCGGGTCGCGGGTGTTGTGCGCCCAGGCGAAGTAGATGATGCCGCCGACGCGGTACCTGGCGATCAGTTCGGCGGCGGTGCGGACGCCGATCTCCTCGAGGTTGGCGTCGACGTCGGCCTGGTCGGGGGCGGTGGCGGAGTGGCCGTAGACCCGCATGACGAAGAGCTGGCCGACCTTCTCCTCGAGGGTCATGCGGGAGACGAGGGCGCGGAGCTTGTCGTCGCCGGGGCCGGGCCGGGCGGCCCGGGCGGAGGCGGTGCCGCCCGCCGCCAGGGCCGCGGTGACGCCCGCGGTGGCGGTGAGGACGGTGCGTCTGGAGGGCTGGGCGGTGCTTCCCGTGCTGCTGTCGGGCACGTGCGCTCCTTCCGGAGGTCCGGAGTGAGTGACCCGCGACGGCCGCCGGGACCGCTGGGGATCACTGAAGAATCGCTGCGTAGGGCCGCGTGTCACGGCGCTGAAGGAAACTGCCGGAAGGCCACCAATATCCGGGAAGTTTCTGCCGGTCAAGGGAGCGCACAGGAGACACGGCGAGGACCGCGCACGGTACGGCGGGGCCGCCACCGGCGCTAGGGAGGGGGCGCGCCGGTGGCGGCACTGCCGGCCGGGTGCGGCGGAGAGGGTGGTCAGCGATCGCAGCCAGCGGCGAGGGCCGACACCGCACCACGGTGACTCGTCCGGCAGTTCGCGGTTTGGACGAACGGAACCGGGCGCGGGTTCCCGGGAAGGGCCCGATTCCCCGAAGTCGGTACGGGAGCGGCCCGAAGGGGCCGCAAGAGGTCACTGGGGCGGTTGGGCCTGGGGACGGACGCCCGCAGCCACCGCTCCCGCGCGCCGATCGGGTCGGTGGGTGCCCGCTTCGGGGCGTCCCGCGCAACCGCTCACGCTCCCGGGTGCCGGGGGAGGAGGGCCGGTCGCGCGACTTTGCGGTCTACTCGGTCGGGGCGGACGAGCGGCCCGGCTGCCGCCGGCGGCTGGAGGAGCGGGTCGCCCGTGTCCCGGGCCGCGCGTCCCGAGCCCGGCACGGGCCGCGGGTCCGCCCGCCGCACCGGGTGCGGGCATCGGGCCGGGCGGCGCGGCTCACCGCGCGGCCGGGCCCGGCCGGTGTCACGCCGAGTCGTTGAGGAGGCGGGCCAAGTGCTCCCGCCCCGCGTCCAGCAGACCGGGAAGGGGCGCGGCCCCCTCGTGCCACCGCTTCTCGTACTCCCAGCACAGCCAGCCGTCCCAGTTGTGCCGGGAGAGGACCTCCACGCACTCGGCGAGCGGCAGTACGCCGGTGCCGAGCGGCAGCGGGGTGGCGTCATCGGCGGACGCGATGTCCTTGACCTGCACGTAACCGAGGTGCGGGGACAGCGCCGCGAAGGTCTCCGAGGGCTGCTCGCCGCCGAGCCAGGTGTGCATGACGTCCCACAGCGCCCCGACCCGACGGTGCCCGACCAGGCCGAGGACCCGCATCGCCGCCGCGCCGGTGCGGTGCGAGTCGTGGGTCTCCAGCAGGATGCGCACACCGCGGTCGGCGGCGTGCTCGGCGGCCGTGCCGAGCCGCCGGGCGGCCGTCGCGTCGGCCTCCTGCGGGCTCTGGCCGTCACCGCCGCCGGGGAAGACCCGTACGTACGGGGCGCCCAGGTCGCGGGCGAGGTCGAGCAGGGCGCGGAGCTCGGCGAGCACGGGGCCGTCCTCGCCGGGCGCGGCGACCCGCGTGTACCCCGCCAGGCCCAGGATCTCGACGCCGGCCGCCTTGAACGCGGCGGCCACGTCGGCCCGTTCGGCGACGGTGAGGTCCGGGTGGACCGGTTCCTCGGGGTGGGTGCGCAGTTCGACGCCGTGGTAGCCGTGCGCGGTCGCGAGCCGCAGCACGTCGGACAGGGGCAGGCCGGGGACACCGAGGGTGGAGAACGCCAGCTTCATGCCGTTGGACCGTTCCTCAAGACTGAGCGGGAATGAGTCCTGCTGCCAGGACCCGTGCTCAGCAGTGTGCCCCGAACGGTGCCGGGCACACGGGCGGCCCGTGTCCGCGCCGTGGACCCGCGGGACGGACCGCGGACCGCCCCGCGCGCGGGCCGCGTCCCGGAGCGGGAACGAGCCCCGTGCCGGCGCGTCACCGGACCGGTCCGGGTCCGCGCGGGCACCGGGCCGCGCGACGCCTTCGCCGCCCCACGGGGAACACGCCGGTGGGCCGGCCCCCGGGCCGCGGGGCGGGCGCGGCACCCGGCGCGACCGTGGCACCGTGCCCGGGTGCGGCCCCGATCCGCTGGAAACGCCCTGGGTAGGGTAGGCGCGAGAGCACAGGCACACCACGGACCGGAACGAGGAGCAGACGTGAGCGAACCGGCGTCCATCGCCCTGCAGCAGGAGATCGCCCGGGAGCTTCAGGTCGCCGAGACCTTCGACGCCGAGCGGGAGATCGAACGCCGGGTGGCCTTCCTCACCGAGCGGCTCACCTCCACCGGCCTGCGCTCCCTCGTGCTCGGCATCAGCGGTGGCGTCGACTCCACCACCGCCGGCCGGCTGTGCCAGCTCGCCGTCGAGCGGGCCCGGGCCGCCGGGCACGAGGCGAGGTTCTACGCGATGCGGCTGCCCTACGGCGTGCAGGCCGACGAGCACGACGCCCGGCTCGCGCTCTCCTTCATCCGGCCCGACCACGTGCTGACCGTGGACGTCAAGCCCGCGAGCGACGCCGCGCTGGAGGCGGTGCGGGCCTCCGGCGTGACCTTCCGCGACGCCCACCACCAGGACTTCGTGCACGGCAACATCAAGGCACGGCAGCGCATGATCGCCCAGTACGCGGTGGCCGGCGCGCACGACGGCCTGGTCGTCGGCACCGACCACGCCGCCGAGGCGGTCTCCGGCTTCTTCACCAAGTTCGGCGACGGCGCCGCCGACCTGGTCCCGCTGACCGGCCTGACCAAGCGCCGGGTGCGCGCCGTCGCGGAGGCGCTGGGGGCACCCGCCGAGCTGGTGTGGAAGACCCCGACGGCCGACCTGGAGTCCCTCGACCCGGGCAAGGCCGACGAGGACGCGCTCGGTGTCGGCTACGACGACATCGACGACTTCCTGGAGGGCAAGCCGGTGGACGAACGGGCCTTCGAGAAGATCGTCGACCGCTACCGCCTCACCGACCACAAGCGGCGCCTGCCCATCGCCCCCTGAACCGGGGCGCCTCGCGGCCCGTCGCGCCCTGGGACCCGGAGCGCGACGGGGCCGGGGAGGGTACCGGCACCGGGGCCACGGCCGGCAGCGGTACGGGACCACGACCGGCACCGGAGGCGGTCGCCTACCCCTCGCCGCGCGGCACCCCGGTCGACCCCCGTACCATCAGCTCCCCCCGCGCCGTGGCGATGCCCCCGGGCGGCGGTTCCTCCCGGCCCATCGCGATGCGCCCGGCCCGCGCTCCGGCCTCGGCCAGCGGCAGCCGCACCGTCGTCAGCGCGGGCACCGCGTCGATGCTGAACGGCAGGTCGTCGAAGCCGGCCACCGACACGTCCTGGGGGATCCGCAGCCCGGACTCGCGCAGCGCCGCGCACGCGCCCAGCGCGACGGAGTCGTTCGCGGCGACGACCGCGGTCAGGGACGGGTCCCTGCGCAGGAGCTCGAGCGTGGCCTCGTAGCCGGACCGCCGGTCGTAGCGGCCGTGGACCGTGCGGCGCGGGTCGTCCTCGATGCCGTGCGCGGCGAGCGCGGCCCGGTGGCCCTCCAGGCGGTGGCGCGTGGTCGTCCGCTCCTGCGGGCCCGCGATGTAGCCCAGCCGCCGGTGCCCCAGCCCGATCAGGTGCTCGGTCAGCTCCCGGCCGCCGCCGCGGTTGTCGAACGTCAGGGCGATCGCCTCGGTGTCCGGCGCGGGCGGGCGCCCGCACAGCACCACCCGGGTCCCGGCGTCGCCGAGCTTGCGCAGCTTCGCCGCCACGGCCGCCTTGTGCGGCTCGTTCTCCACCGCGCCGCCGGTCAGGACGACGGCCGCCGCCCGCTGCCGCTGGAGCAGCGTGAGGTAGGTCAGCTCGCGCTCGGGGGAGCCGCCCGTGTTGCAGACGACGGCGAGGTGCTCCCCGCCCGCCCGGCCGCCGGGCCCGCCGATCTCGGACTGGATGGCGCTCGCCATGATGCCGAAGAAGGGGTCGGCGATGTCGTTGACCAGGATGCCCACCAGGTCGGAGGTGGCGGCGGCCAGTGCGCTCGCCGGCCCGTTGAGCACGTAGTCCAGCTCGTCGACCGCCCTCAGCACCCGCTCGCGGGTGGATGCGGCCACGGGGTAGTTCCCGTTCAGCACGCGCGACACCGTCGCGGGGGAGACCTGCGCGCGGGCCGCCACGTCCGCCAGGGTCACCGTCATGTCCTCGTCCTCCGGTCGCTCCGGTCGCGCCTTGCGCCGTACTCGCCGTGGCCCGCCGCGCTCCGCCGCACGCCGCCGGTCACCGGGGTGCGGACAGCCGGCTCCGCCACGGCGGGGACGGCTCCTGCCGGTCAGACCCTACGGCCCCGGCCGGCCCCGTTCTCCCCCGGACAACTCCGCCGTGCGGCGGTCTTGTCCAGACCACCGTGCACAGGCTAGCTTCGTCCCGTATAGAAAGCGCTTGCTGTGAGGCTCGAAGGTCATCGGGCGACCGGTGGTGGGGCACGTGCGGCGCGCGGACCGCGTACGACGCGTACGACGTGTACGAAGGGAATGACGTGACACGCAAGACGGTGCGTATCGCCATGAACGGCGTGACCGGGCGCATGGGCTACCGCCAGCACCTCGTCCGCTCGATCCTGGCCATCCGCGAGCAGGGCGGCCTGGATCTGGGCGACGGCGCCGTGCTGTGGCCGGAGCCGATCCTGGTCGGACGCCGTGAGCACGCGCTCAGGGCACTGGCGGAGCGGCACGGCCTGGAGCACGTCTCGACGGACGTGGACGCGGTCCTCGCCGACGAGAGCGTCGACATCTACTTCGACGCGCAGGTCACCTCCGCCCGCGAGGAAGCGATCAAGAAGGCGATCGCGGCGGGCAAGCACATCTACACCGAGAAGCCGACGGCCACCGGTTTCGAGGGCGCGCTGGAACTGGCCCGCCTGGCCGCCGCCAAGGGCGTGAAGCACGGCGTCGTCCAGGACAAGCTGTTCCTGCCCGGCCTGCTCAAGCTCAAGCGGCTCATCGACGGCGGCTTCTTCGGCCGCATCCTGTCCGTGCGCGGCGAGTTCGGCTACTGGGTCTTCGAGGGCGACTGGCAGGAGGCCCAGCGCCCCTCCTGGAACTACCGCGCCGAGGACGGCGGCGGCATCGTCGTCGACATGTTCCCCCACTGGGAGTACGTGCTGCACGAGCTGTTCGGCCGCGTGAAGTCCGTCCAGGCCCTCACCGCCACCCACATCCCGCAGCGCTGGGACGAGAACGGCAAGCCCTACGACGCCACCGCCGACGACGCCGCCTACGGCGTCTTCGAACTCGACGGCGGGGCGATCGCCCAGATCAACTCCTCCTGGACGGTCCGCGTCAACCGCGACGAACTGGTGGAGTTCCAGGTCGACGGCACCGAGGGCTCCGCCGTCGCGGGCCTGCGCAACTGCCGGGTCCAGCACCGCAGCGCCACGCCCAAGCCGGTGTGGAACCCGGACATCCCGGCGACGTACTCCTTCCGCGACCAGTGGCAGGAGGTCCCCGACAACCAGGAGTTCGACAACGGCTTCAAGGCCCAGTGGGAGCTGTTCCTCAAGCACGTCTACGCCGACGCCCCCTACCACTGGGACCTGCTGGCCGGCGCCCGCGGCGTGCAACTCGCCGAGCTGGGCCTGAAGTCCTCGGCCGAGGGCCGCCGCATCGAGGTCCCGGAGGTCGGGCTGTGACCCTCCGCCTGCCGGACGCGAACGGCGCGCTGCGCTCCTACGAGCCCCGCGCCGAGCCCCTCGCCCTCACCCCGGGAAGCGCTTTCACCTCCCGTACGGTCTTCTCGGCGGCCCACGTCGTCGCCGACCCGTACGCCGACACGACCCCCGACTCGCCCGCCGCCGTCGACTGGGACGCCACCCTCGCCTTCCGCCGCCACCTGTGGGCGCACGGCCTGGGCGTCGCCGAGGCGATGGACACCGCCCAGCGCGGCATGGGCCTGGACTGGGCGGGCGCCGCCGAGCTGATCCGCCGCAGCGCCGCCGAGGCGAAGGCGGTCGGCGGCCGGATCGCCTGCGGCGTCGGCACCGACCAGCTCACCACCGCCGGCCCCCGCACCCTGGAGGAGGTCCGCCGCGCCTACGAGGAACAGCTCGCCGTCGTGGAGGAGGCGGGCGCCCAGGCCATCCTCATGGCCTCCCGCGCCCTCGCGGCCACGGCGAAGGGCCCCGAGGACTACCTGGAGGTCTACGGCCACCTGCTCCGCCAGGCCGCCGAACCGGTCGTCCTGCACTGGCTCGGCCCCATGTTCGACCCGGCGCTGGAGGGCTACTGGGGCTCGTCCGACCTGGACACCGCCACCGACACCTTCCTGGAGGTCATCGCCGCCCACCCCGACAAGGTCGACGGCATCAAGGTCTCCCTCCTGGACGCCCGGCGCGAGGTCGACCTGCGCCGCCGCCTCCCGCACGGCGTGCGCTGCTACACCGGCGACGACTTCCACTACCCCGAGCTGATCGCGGGCGACGAACAGGGCTTCAGCCACGCCCTGCTCGGCATCTTCGACCCGCTGGGCCCGCTGGCGGCCGAGGCGGTCCGCGTCCTGGACACCGGGAACGTGGAGGGCTTCCGCGCCCTGCTCGACCCCACCGTCGAGCTCTCCCGCCACCTCTTCCAGGCCCCGACCCGCTTCTACAAGACGGGCGTGGTCTTCCTGGCCTGGCTCGCCGGCCACCAGGACCACTTCGCGATGGTCGGCGGCCTGCAGTCGGCCCGCTCCCTGCCGCACTTCGCCCGCGCCTACGAACTCGCCGACGGCCTCGGCCTGTTCCCGGACCCGAAGCTCGCACAGGAGCGGATGCGGACCCTGCTCTCCCTGTACGGGGTGGCCCAGTGACCGGACTCGAGCGTTTCAGCATCAACCAGATGACGGTCAAGCAGCTGTCGGTGCCCGAGCTGGTCGAGGCGTGCGGCCAGGCGGGCGTCGGCAAGGTGGGCCTGTGGCGCGAGCCCGTCCGGGAGCACGGCCTGGAGGCCACCGCGAAGCTGGTCCGCGACGCGGGCCTGGCGGTGACCACGCTGTGCCGCGGCGGCTTCCTCACCGCGATCGACCCCCAGGAGCGGGCACGCGCCCTGGCCGACAACCGGCGGGCCGTCGACGAGGCCGCGACCCTGGGCACCGACACCCTCGTCCTGGTCTCGGGCGGCCTGCCCGCCGGTTCCAGGGACCTGCGCGGCGCCCGGGAGCGCATCGCGGACGCCCTCGCCGAGCTCGGCCCGTACGCCGAGGAGCACGGGGTCCGCCTGGCCATCGAGCCGCTCCACCCGATGTTCGCCTCCGACCGCTGCGTGGTCTCCACCCTCGCCCAGGCCCTGGACCTCGCCGAACGCTTCCCCGCCCACCAGGTCGGCGTCACGGTCGACACGTACCACATCTGGTGGGACGACACGGCGCCCGCGCAGATCGCCCGGGCCGGCGCGGGCGGCCGCATCCACACCTTCCAGCTCGCCGACTGGACGACCCCGCTGCCGGAGGGCGTCCTGAACGGCCGCGGCCAGATCGGGGACGGCGCGGTCGACATGCGGGAGTGGAAGGGGTACGTGGAGGCCGCCGGGTACACCGGCCCCATCGAGGTGGAGCTCTTCAACGAGGGGCTGTGGGCGCGCGACGGGCGGGAGGTGCTGGCGGAGACGGCGGCGCGCTTCGTGGAGCACGCCCTGTAATCCGGAGCTGACCGGCCCGGCTCCGACCGGTCCTGACGGCCCCTCCGCCCACCCCTGTTCCGGGGTGGGCGGAGAGGCCGTGCGGCGACCTCGCGCCACAGGTCCCGGCGCCCGAAGCCGTCACCGCCCGGCGAACGGGGCGCCCTCGTCCGCGGGTCCGGTCAGAAGAAGACCCCGCACCGCAACAGCACGTTCGCGTACGGCCGTGCCTCCCCGGTCCGTACCACCAGCCGCGCCCCGCGGGACAGTTCCTTCAGCCGTTCGTGGGGGACGAGGGCGAGCCCGGGGAAGTACCCGTCGAGCAGCGCCGCGGCCTGCGCGTTCGCCTCCCGCACCTCCGCGGCCGCCGTCGCGCCCTCCACCACCAGCTCGGCCAGCAGCCCGTCCAGCACCTGGGCGAACGAGGGCACCCCGGCCCGGAACGCCAGGTCCACCACCCGCGGGCCGTCCGGGATCGGCATGCCCGCGTCGCACACCAGCACACCGTCCCCGTGGCCCAGCTCGGCCAGCGCGCCGCAGAGGTGGCGGTTGAGGATCCCGGCCTTCTTCACCGCGCCCCCTCCTGCGTGTCCTTCGTCCCTCCATCGCCCAGCGCGTCCACCTCGGCCGCCGTCGGGTACGACACCTGCGCCCCCGGCCTCGTCACGGCCGCCGCCCCGACCCGCGCCGCGTACGCCGCCGCCCGCGCCAGGTCCCAGCCCGCGCCGAGCCGCCAGGCCAGCGCCGCGGTGAACGCGTCCCCGGCGCCGGTGGTGTCGACGGCGTCCACCGCCACGGACGGGACCCGCGCGACGCCCTCCGCCGAGGCCACCAGGGCACCCTCGGCCCCGAGGGTGACCACGACCGAGCGCGGGCCCTTCGCCAGCAGCAGCCGCGCCCAGTCCGCCGGCTCACCGCTCACACAGGAGTCGCCGAGGACGACCCGCGCCTCGTGCTCGTTGACGATCAGCGGGTCGCAGGCCGCCAGCACCTCCCGCGGCAGCGGGCGCGGCGGTGACGGGTTGAGGACGAAGCGGCTGCCCGGCGGCAGGTTCCGGACCACCTCCACGACCGTCTCCAGCGGGATCTCCAGCTGGGCCGACACCACCCGGGAGGCGTGCAGGAGGCTGCCGGCCGCGCGGACGTCCTGCGGGGTCAGCCGCGCGTTGGCGCCCGGCGAGACCACGATGCTGTTGTCGCCGGACGGGTCCACCGTGATCAGCGCGACGCCGGTCGGGGCACCGCCCACCAGGACGCCCACCGTGTCGACACCGGCCGCCCGCTGCGAGGACAGCAGCAGCCGGCCGTGGTCGTCGGCGCCGACCCGGGCCAGCAGGGCCGTACGGGCCCCGAGACGGGCGGCGGCGACCGCCTGGTTGGCGCCCTTGCCGCCCGGGTGGACGGCCAGGTCGGAGCCGAGCACCGTCTCGCCCGCGCCCGGCCGCCGCTCGACGCCGATCACCAGGTCGGCGTTGGCCGATCCCACGACCAGCAGGTCGTAGTCGTACATGAACCCTCTTCCCGAATCACCCGACAGCCCGAACCCGAGCACGAGCCCGCACACGCACCGGCCGTCCGCCGTTGCCGGCCGCCGGCCCTGAACCGGTGGCCGGCCACCGGCCGGCCACCACCGGCCGTCAGCCGCCGAACCCGGCCACGTTCTCCCTCGTGACCACCTTCACCGGCACCTTCACCCTCTCCTCGACCCGCTTGCCCTCGGCGGCGCGCAGCGCGTTGTCCACGGCGATCCTGCCCAGTTCCCTCGGCTGCTGCGCCACGGAGGCGTACAGTGTGCCCGCCTCGACCGCCTTCAGCCCGTCCGGGGTGCCGTCGAAGCCGACGACCTGCACCGACTTCCCGGCCTTGGACCCCAGCGCCTTGATCGCGCCCAGGGCCATCTCGTCGTTCTCGGCGAAGACGCCGTCGATGTCGGGATGGGCCTGGAGCAGGTTCGTCATCACGTCCAGGCCCTTGGTGCGGTCGAAGTCCGCGGGCTGCCTGGCGACGACCTCGATGCCCGGGTACTTCTTCAGCCCGGCCGCGAAGCCCGCCCCGCGCTCCCGGCTGGCGGAGGTGCCCGCCTGGCCCTGGAGGATCACGATGGTGCCCCTGCCGCCGAGCTTCTCGGCCAGCGCCTTCGCGCCCAGCTCGCCGCCCTCGACGTTGTCGGAGGCGACCAGCGCGGACGTGTCCGCCCCGTTGACGCCGCGGTCCACGGCGATGACGGGGATGCCGGCCCTGTTCGCCGAGCGGACCGAGGGGCCGGCCGCGTCGGAGTCCACCGGGTTGACGACGACGGAGGACAGGCCCTCGCTGGTGAAGTTCTGCAGCTGGTTGGCCTGCTGCGAGGCGTCGTTCTGGGCGTCCGTGACCGTCAGGTCCACGCCCAGCTCCTCCGCCCGCTCCTGGGCGCCGGCCCGGATCTGCACGAAGAAGGGGTTGTTGAGCGTCGATAGCGACAACCCGATCCCGCGGTCCTTTCCGTACGAGGAGCCGCTGTGCAGCAGCGAGGTCGCCCCGACGACGGCCACCGCGACGACCGCGGCGATCACGTACGTCAGCGCCTGCCTGCCCTTGCCGCCCGGCGTGCCCGCACCGGCCGCCGGGGCGCCCGCCCCCGCCTTGCGGCGCACGGTGTCCAGCAGCACCGCCAGCGCGATGACGACACCGATGACGACCTGCTGCCAGAACGCGGACACCGACAGCAGGTTGAGGCCGTTGCGCAGCACCGCGAGGATCAGCGCGCCGATCAGCGTGCCCGACGCCTTGCCGGTGCCGCCCGCGAGCGAGGCGCCGCCGATGACGACCGCGGCGATGGCGTCCAGCTCGTAGCCCTGCGCGGCCTGCGGCTGCGCGGAGGAGAGCCGGGCGGCGAGCACGATGCCCGCGGCGGCGGCGAACAGGCCGGAGAAGGCGTAGACGGCGAGTTTCTGCCGCTTCACCCGCAGTCCGGACAGCCGCGCCGCCTCCTCGTTGCCGCCGATCGCGTACATGGACCGGCCGATGTACGTCCGCCCCAGCACGAACGCCGTCAGCAGCCCCATCACGACCATCACGAGCACCGGCGCCGGCAGCCACCCGCCGAGCGTGTCACCGAGGTGCGAGACGGAGTCGGGGAACGCGATCGGCGACCCCTGCGATATCACCAGCGACAGCCCCCGCCCCACCGACAGCATGGCCAGCGTCGCGATGAACGGCGGCAGCTTGCCGTACGAGACGAGGAAACCGTTCACCAGCCCGCAGGCGATGCCGGTGGCGACCGCCAGCAGCACCGCGAGCGGCACCGGGACCCCGGCCTGTGTGGCGGACCAGGCCAGCACGGTCGCCGACAGCGCGGCCACCGAGCCGACCGACAGGTCGATGCCGGCCGAGACGATCACGAAGGTCACGCCGAAGGCGAGGATCGCGGTCACGGCGGCCTGGACGCCGACGTTGAGGAGGTTGTCGGCGGTCAGGAAGTCCCCGGACAGCGCCGACATGGCGACCACGAGGACGATCAGCGCGGTCAGCGCGCCGTTGTCGAGCAGCAGGCGGCGCAGCCCGCCGGAGGTGCCCGGCCTGCTCTTGAGGGTGTCAGTGGCCACCGGGGGCCTCCGTTCCGTTGCTGGTGTCCGTGCCGCCGGCGGGGGTGCCGACGGCGAGTGCCATCACGGCGTCCTGGGTGGCCTCCCCGGCGGTGAGTTCGCCGGCGACCCGGCCCTGTGCCATGACCAGCACCCGGTCGCTCATGCCGAGCACCTCGGGCAGGTCGCTGGAGATCATCAGGACGGCGGCGCCCTGCGCGGTCAGTTCGTTGACGAGCTGGTAGATCTCGACCTTGGCGCCGACGTCGATGCCGCGTGTCGGCTCGTCGAGGATCAGCACCCTGGTGTCGGCCAGCAGCCACTTGCCGATGACGACCTTCTGCTGGTTGCCGCCGGAGAGCGTGCGCACGTGCTGGCCGAGGCCGGACATCCGCACGCCGAGCTGCCCGGCGACCCGGGCCGCCGCCTCGCGCTGCCCCTTGAGGTCGACGAGCCCCGCGCGGGAGGCCGACCGGAGGGTGACCAGCCCGAGGTTCTCCTCGACGGACGCGTCCAGGACCAGCCCTTGGCCCTTGCGGTCCTCGGGCACCAGCCCGATCCCGGCCGCCATGGCGGCGTTCACGTCGTGCCGCCGCAGGGGTACGTCCCCGACGCGCACGCTGCCCGCGTCGTAGGGGTCGGCGCCGAACACGGCCCGGACGACCTCGGTGCGCCCGGCACCGACGAGGCCGGCGATGCCGACCACCTCCCCGGCGCGCACCTCGAAGCTCACGTCGTGGAAGACGCCGTCGCGGGTCAGTCCCTCGACCTTCAGCAGCACGGCGCCGGTCGCGGGCCGCTCGCGCGGGTACTGCTGCTCGATGGAGCGGCCCACCATCAGCCGTACCAGCTCGTCCTCGGGCGTGGAGGCGGGCACCCGGCCGACGCTGCGCCCGTCGCGGATGACGGTGACGCGGTCGCCGAGCGCGGCGATCTCCTCCAGGTGGTGGGTGATGAAGACGATCCCGACGCCGTCCTCGCGCAGCTTCCGCACGATGGCGAACAGCTTCTCCACCTCCTCGGAGGTGAGCACGGCGGTCGGCTCGTCCATGATCAGTACGCGCGCGTCCAGGCTGAGCGCCTTGGCGATCTCCACCATCTGCAGCCGCGCGATGCCCAGGTCGCGCACCCGCGCCCGCGGTGACACGTCGACCCCGACCCGCCGCAGCAGCACTTCGGCGTCGGCCTCCATCCGCTTCCGGTCGATCATCCCCAGGCGGCGCGGCTGCCGCCCGAGGAAGATGTTCTCGGCGACCGTCAGGTCCGGGACGAGGTTGAACTCCTGGTAGATGGTGGCGATCCCGAGCCGCTCGGAGTCCTGCGCACCGTCGATGCGCACCTCCTCGCCGTCGACGAGGATCCGCCCGGCGTCGGGCGTGTAGGCGCCGGAGAGCATCTTGATCAGCGTGCTCTTGCCGGCGCCGTTCTCACCGAGCAGCACGTGGACCTCGCCCCGGCGCAGGTCGAAGTCGACGCCGTCGAGCGCGACCACGCCGGGGAAGGCCTTGCGGAGGCCCTCGATGCGCAGCAACTCGTCCGCGTTGCTCACGTCGTACTCCTTCGTACGGGGGAGGGGGACTGCGGGGTTTCCGGCTCGCCGCACGAGCGGCGGACGACGAGCCGGGCGGGAAGGGTGACGGACCGCGGCGTCCGCCCCTCGATCCGGTCGACCAGCGCGCGCACGGCGGCACGCCCCAGTTCGCCGGTCGGCTGGGCGATCGCGGTGACCGGCGGATCGGTGTGCACGAACCAGGGGATGTCGTCGAAGGCGGCCAGGGCCACGTCCCGCGGCACGCGCATCCCGCGCGCGCGTACGGCGTCCAGCGCGCCGAGCGCCATCAGGTTGTCGGCGGCGAAGACGACCTCGGGCGGCTCGGGCAGGTCGAGGAAGCCCTCGGTCACCCGGCGTCCGCTGGCCGCCTGGAAGTCGCCCTGCCCGATGTAGGCGTCGGGCAGTTCCAGCCCGAACTCGCCGAGCGCGTCCCGGAAGGCGCCCACGCGTTCCCGCCCGGTCGTGGTCGCCGCCGGCCCGGCGATGATCGCCAGCCGCCGGTGCCCGAGCCCGTGCAGGTGCGCCACGAGGTCCCGCACGGCCGCCCGCCCGTCCGACCGCACCACCGGCACGTCCACGCCCGGGATCCACCGGTCCACGAACACCATCGGCGTCCCGGCCCGCGCGGCCTCCAGCATCCGCGGCGAGCCGCCGTCGGTGGGGGAGACCAGCAGTCCGTCGATCCGCCGGTCCAGCAGCGTCGTGACGTGGTGGTCCTGGAGGTCGGGCCGCTCGTCGGCGTTGCCGATGACGACGCTGTACCCGAGCGCGCGGGCCTCCTCCTCCACGGACCGGGCCAGTTCGGTGAAGTACGGATTCAGCACGTCGCTGATGACCAGCCCGAGGGTGCGGGTGGTGTCGGTGCGCAGCGACCGGGCGACGGCGTTCGGCCGGTACCCCAGTTCCTCGACGGCGGCCAGCACCCGTGCCCGGGCGGCGGCGCTGACCGACGGATGACCGTTCAGGGCACGCGACACCGTCGCGACGGAGACCCCCGCCGCGGCGGCGACGTCCTTGATGCTCGCCATCGCCGTTTCCACCTCCTCGTGGAATCGATTACACGGAGGATTGGAAACGATTACACGCCCGCGTGACAAGACCCCGGGGTGGCCGAAACCCAATCGTGACCCTGGCGAGATCGCGTGCCCGGCGGCGCGGCGCGCCGTGGTCCCGCCCCGCGGCCGCCTCCGCTCGGGCCCCGGTCCGCCACCGCGCCGGCCGGATCACCGCGCCCCACGGCGTGCGGTCACCCCGCCCGCTTCGGCAGGGTGAGGATCTCGGCCCCGTCCTCGGTGATGGCGATGGTGTGCTCGCTGTGGGCCGACCGGCAGCCCGTGGCGCTGCGGAGCGTCCACCCGTCGGCGTCGGTGACCAGGCGCGCGGTGTCCGCCATGACCCACGGCTCCAGGGCCAGCAGCAGCCCGGGGCGCAGCTGGTAACCGCGGCCCGGCCGCCCGGTGTTGGGCACGTGCGGGTCCTGGTGCATCGTCGATCCGATGCCGTGACCGCCGAACTCGGTGTTGATCGGGTATCCCGCCTCGCCGAGGACGGTGCCGATGGCGTGGGAGATGTCGCCGATGCGGGCCCCGGGCCCGGCGGCGGCGATCCCCGCGGCCAGCGCGCGCTCGGTCGCCTCGATCAGCGCGACGCTCCGCGGGGGCCTGGCGCCGCCCACGAGGAAGCTGACGGCCGCGTCCGCGGTGACTCCGCCCCGCGTGACGGCGAGGTCGAGGGTGAGCAGGTCGCCGTCGGCGAGCGTGTAGTCGTACGGCCGTCCGTGGAGCACGGCGTCGTTGACGGACGTGCAGATGTAGTGGCCGAACGGGCCGCGTCCGAAGGACGGCGCGTAGTCGACGTAGCAGGACGTGGCTCCGGCCTCGACGATCATGTCCTTGGTCCACCGGTCGATGTCCAGCAGGTTGGTGCCGACCGTGGTGCGGCCCTTCAGCGTCCTCAGGATGTCGGCGACCAGGGCGCCGGTGTCCCTCGCCCGGGCCAGCAGGGTGGAGTTCAGGATCTCGATCATGTGGTGTCCTTCTCGCGCTTCCAATAACAATACCGGTCTTACTGTACCGGTATTAGAATCGGGGCCATGGTCAGACTGCCGCTCACCCCCGCCGAAGTGGAACGCGGGCAGCGCCTCGGCGCCCTCCTGCGACGGGCCAGGGGGGAGCGCTCGATGCTCGATGTCGCGCTCGCCGCCCGGGTCTCACCGGAAACGCTGCGGAAGATCGAGACGGGCCGCGTGGCCACCCCCGCCTTCCCGACCATCGCGGCCATCGCCGACGTCCTCGGCCTCTCCCTCGACGCGGTGTGGGCCGAGATCAGCCGGCCCGGGCCCGGCCTGGCGCCGGCCGGCACCGGCCACCACGCGCAGGAGCGGCTGGCCTCGTAGGCCCCCGCCGGAGCCGGACGCGGAACCCGCGTGCGGACCGCGTCCGCCGTCGTGGGCACCCGCTCCCGCGGGCGCGGTGCGACCCGGCACGCGCGCACCCGGACCGGACGGCCCGGCCCCGACGCTCCGGGCCCCCTCGAGCCGTTCGCCGCGGGCGCCGGGCCCCGCGGCGATCGCGCGCGTCCCCCTGCGGCCCGTGTCCCCGGCGTGCCGATGCGCCCCCTTCCGGGCGGCACGCTGTCACAGCCCCCCGGTACCGTCGGATCATGCCCAGCCACCCCGCGGCCGCCGCCCCCGGCGAACGAAGGCTCGCCGTCGTCGAAGGCGTCCTGGAACGCATCACGTACGCCAACGAGGAGAACGGCTACACCGTCGCCCGCGTCGACACCGGCAGAGGCGCCGGCGACCTGCTCACGGTCGTGGGCGCGCTGCTCGGCGCGCAGGTCGGGGAGTCCCTGCGCATGGAGGGCCGCTGGGGCTCGCACCCGCAGTACGGCAGGCAGTTCCACGTGGAGAACTACACGACGGTGCTGCCGGCCACCGTCCAGGGCATCCGCCGCTACCTCGGATCCGGCCTGGTCAAGGGCATCGGGCCGGTCTTCGCCGACCGCATCACCCAGCACTTCGGCCTGGACACCCTGAGGATCATCGAGGAGGAGCCGGAGCGGCTGATCGAGGTTCCCGGCCTGGGCCCCAAGCGGACCCGGAGGATCGCCGACGCCTGGGAGGAGCAGAAGGCGATCAAGGAGGTCATGCTCTTCCTCCAGACCGTCGAGGTGTCGACGTCGATCGCGGTGCGGATCTACAAGAAGTACGGCGACGCCTCCATCTCCGTCGTGAGGAACCAGCCCTACCGGCTCGCGGCCGACGTCTGGGGCATCGGCTTCCTCACCGCCGACAAGATCGCGCAGTCCGTCGGCATCCCGCACGACAGCCCGGACCGGGTGAAGGCCGGGCTCCAGTACGCCCTGTCGCAATCGGCCGACCAGGGCAACTGCTACCTGCCCGAGGAGCGGCTCATCGCCGACGCGGTCAAGCTCCTCCAGGTCGACACGGGCCTGGTCATCGAGTGCCTCGCCGAGCTGGCCGAGCCGCCCGAGGACGGCGGCGACCCCGGCGTGGTCCGCGAGAAGGTGCCCGGCCCGGACGGCGGCGACCCCGTCACGGCCGTCTACCTCGTCCCCTTCCACCGCGCCGAACTGTCCCTCTCCGCCCAGCTGCTGCGCCTGCTGCGCACCGACGAGGACCGGATGCCGTCCTTCCGCACCGTCGACTGGGACAAGGCGCTCGGCTGGCTCAAGGGCCGTACGGGCACCGACCTCGCCCCCGAGCAGGAGGCCGCCGTCAAGCTGGCGCTGACCGAGAAGGTCGCCGTCCTTACCGGCGGCCCCGGCTGCGGCAAGTCCTTCACCGTCCGCTCCGTCGTGGAGCTGGCCCGCGCCAAGCAGGCCAAGGTCGTGCTCGCCGCGCCGACCGGGCGGGCCGCCAAGCGCCTGTCCGAGCTGACCGGCGCCGAGGCCTCCACCGTCCACCGCCTGCTGGAGCTCAAGCCCGGCGGCGACGCCGCCTACGACCGGGACCGCCCGCTCGACGCCGACCTGGTGGTGGTCGACGAGGCCTCCATGCTGGACCTGCTGCTCGCCAACAAGCTCGTCAAGGCGGTCCCGCCCGGCGCCCACCTGCTCTTCGTCGGAGACGTCGACCAGCTTCCCAGCGTCGGCGCCGGCGAGGTGCTGCGCGACCTGCTGGCCGACGGCAGCCCGATCCCGTCGGTGCGGCTGACGCGCGTGTTCCGCCAGGCCCAGCAGTCGGGCGTCGTCACCAACGCCCACCGGATCAACTCCGGGCAGCACCCGGTCACCGACGGCATGAAGGACTTCTTCCTCTTCGTCGAGGACGACACCGAGGAGGCCGGCCGGCTCACGGTCGACGTCGCGGCCCGCCGCATTCCGGCCAGATTCGGGCTGGACCCGCGCCGGGACGTCCAGGTGCTGGCCCCCATGCACCGGGGCCCGGCCGGAGCGGGCACCCTCAACGGCCTGCTCCAGCAGGCCATCACGCCCGGCCGCCCCGACCTGCCCGAGAAGCGGTTCGGCGGCCGGGTCTTCCGCGTCGGCGACAAGGTGACCCAGATCCGCAACAATTACGAAAAAGGGGAGAACGGCGTCTTCAACGGCACCGTGGGCGTGGTCACTTCCCTCGACCCGGTCGAGCAGCGCCTGACGGTGCTGACGGACGAGGACGAGGAGGTCCCGTACGAGTTCGACGAACTGGACGAACTGGCCCACGCGTACGCGGTGACCATCCACCGTTCCCAGGGCAGCGAGTACCCGGCCGTCGTGATCCCGGTGACCACGGGCGCCTGGATGATGCTCCAGCGCAACCTGCTCTACACGGCGGTCACCCGCGCGAAGCGGCTCGTGGTCCTGGTCGGCTCCCGCAGGGCGATCGGGCAGGCGGTGCGCACGGTCTCGGCGGGCCGGCGCTGCACGGCGCTCGACTTCCGGCTCGCGGGCCCCTGAGGCGGCGCCGGACCCCGCCGGAGCGGTCGTTCCGACCGCCCGGTGAAAAATGATCGATCAAATGAGTCGCAAAGGTCACAAGGCACTTCCGAAAGAGGGACACAGGGGGCAGGATGAGCAAGTTGACGGCACTGAGTGCCGTCGATAGGCCCGATGGTCGACCCCGAGTGCACTCTCCTGAGCCAAGTGGGGGATGGTAGAGACAGTCAGGGCACCTCGAAGATGAGGCACTACGTCGGTGAGGGAAGACGTGAGCGACAACTCTGTAGTACTGCGGTACGACGGCAGCGAGTACACCTACCCGGTGATCGACAGCACCGTCGGCGACAAGGGCTTCGACATCGGCAAGCTGCGCGCCCAGACGGGTCTGGTGACGCTGGACAGCGGGTACGGCAACACCGCCGCCTATAAATCCGCCATCACCTACCTCGACGGCGAGGCGGGCATCCTCCGGTACCGCGGCTACCCGATCGAGCAGCTGGCCGAGCGCTCCACCTTCCTGGAGGTGGCCTACCTGCTGATCAACGGCGAGCTGCCGACCGTCGACCAGCTCACCGCGTTCCAGAACGACATCACGCGGCACACCCTGCTGCACGAGGACGTCAAGAACTTCTACAAGGGCTTCCCGCGCGACGCCCACCCGATGGCCATGCTGTCGTCGGTCGTCTCGGCGCTGTCCACCTTCTACCAGGACAGCCACAACCCGTTCGACGAGACGCAGCGCAACCTCTCCACCATCCGCCTGCTCGCCAAGCTCCCGACGATCGCGGCGTACGCGTACAAGAAGTCGATCGGCCACCCGTTCGTCTACCCGCGCAACGACCTGGGCTACGTCGAGAACTTCCTGCGCATGACCTTCTCGGTCCCGGCGCAGGAGTACGAGCTGGACCCGATCGTGGTCTCGGCGCTGGACAAGCTGCTGATCCTGCACGCCGACCACGAGCAGAACTGCTCGACCTCCACGGTCCGCCTGGTCGGTTCCTCGCAGGCGAACATGTTCGCCTCCATCTCCGCCGGCATCAACGCCCTGTGGGGTCCGCTGCACGGCGGCGCCAACCAGTCCGTGCTGGAGATGCTGGAGGGCATCCGCGACTCCGGCGGCGACGTCGACTCCTTCATCCGCAAGGTGAAGAACAAGGAGGACGGCGTCCGCCTGATGGGCTTCGGCCACCGGGTCTACAAGAACTTCGACCCGCGCGCCAAGATCATCAAGGCTGCCGCGCACGACGTGCTGTCCGCCCTCGGCAAGACCGACGAGCTGCTGGACATCGCGCTGAAGCTGGAGGAGCACGCGCTCTCCGACGACTACTTCACCGAGCGCAAGCTCTACCCGAACGTCGACTTCTACACCGGTCTGATCTACCGGGCCATGGGCTTCCCGACCGAGATGTTCACGGTCCTGTTCGCCCTCGGCCGCCTGCCGGGCTGGATCGCCCAGTGGCACGAGATGATCAAGGAGCCGGGATCCCGCATCGGCCGTCCGCGCCAGATCTACACCGGCGTGGTCGAGCGCGACTTCGTCCCGGTCGAGGAGCGCTGAGCCCCCTCCTCCCGAGCTCCGGACCCCGGCCTCGAACCCCGCACCCCGGGGCTCGGGGCCGGGGCCGGGACGCCTTCGGCCCCGTATCCGGTCCACCGGGTGCGGGGCCGGTTCCATGACGCCGGGATCCCCGGGGGTCCCGGACGGCGGAAGGCCGCCTGAACGGCGGAAAGCGCCCCGGCGCGCCGGTCCCCCCACGGGCCGACGACCAGGGCGCTTTCCCATGTCCCGGTGCGGATTCCCCCCACGGGATCCGGCCGGGCGCTTGTGTGGACAGCGCCTGAATCGCTGTGTGAACGCGATGGGCGGAACCCGTCGCGCTCGTGCAGTCGCAGTGTGCGGTCTGCCGGGACAGCGCACGCCCGGGAGGGCCGCTCAAAGCTTCCCGGTGTACGTGCCCCGGCAACGCTCCTCCAGGCTCTCGGCGTCGTACGAGTCGCGCTCGAGCCGGGAGGTACCCCCAACTGAGGAAGTCCCCCAAGACATCCTCAGGTGCCAGGTGGCGCCCCCCAAGACGCTGCCTGACACCGCCAACTTAGACCTTCGAATCCCTTCGAGGGTTACGTTCACATCACTGTGATCTGCGTCTCTTGCATATGTCCTTTAGGTACGCAAGAGCTCCGATATGCCGATCGGAGCCCAATCGTAAGGATGATGCGCGAGCCTTGTGAAGAGCTTATGTGAGGCGGCGGTTCAGTGAAAGGCCCGGAGCCGCAGGCTGTTCGTGACGACGAACACGGAGGAGAAGGCCATCGCCGCGCCGGCGATCATCGGGTTCAGCAGTCCGGCGGCGGCCAGCGGCAGCGCGGCCACGTTGTAGCCGAAGGCCCAGACGAGATTGCCCTTGATGGTGCCCAGCGTCCTGCGCGCCAGCCGGATCGCGTCCGCGGCCGCCCGCAGGTCCCCGCGCACCAGCGTCAGATCGCCCGCCTCGATCGCCGCGTCCGTGCCCGTGCCCATCGCCAGGCCCAGGTCGGCCGCGGCCAGCGCGGGGGCGTCGTTGATCCCGTCGCCGACCACGGCGACCGTCCGCCCCTCGCCCTGGAGCCGCCTGACGACGTCGACCTTGTCCTCGGGCAGTACCTCCGCGATCACCTGGTCGATCCCCACGGCGCGGGCCACCGCCTCCGCCACCGCCCGGTTGTCCCCGGTCAGCAGCACCGGCGTCAGCCCCAGCGCGCGCAGCTCGCGCACCGCCTCGGCGCTGGTGTCCCGCACCGCGTCGGCGACGGCGACGACCCCGCGCGCCGCCCCGTCCCAGCCGACCACGACCGCCGTGCGGCCGTCCCGCTCGGCCCTCTCCTTGGCGCGCGCCACATCCTCGGGGAGCGGGCCCGCGGTGTGCTCGGCGAGGCGCCCCACGGCCACCGCGCGGCCCTCCACGCGTGCGCGCACGCCCCGCCCGGGCACGCTCGCGAAGTCCTCGGCGGCGGGCAGCGGACCGACCCGCTCCGCGGCACCGGCGGCGATCGCCCGGGCCACCGGGTGCTCGGAGGCGTGCTCGACGGCACCGGCCAGCCGCAGCACCTCCTTCTCGTCGGTGCCCTCGGCGGCGTACACCTCCTGGAGGGTCATGCGGCCGGTGGTGACGGTGCCGGTCTTGTCCAGGACGACGGTGTCGACGCGGCGGGTGGACTCCAGGACCTCGGGGCCCTTGATGAGGATGCCGAGCCGGGCGCCGCGCCCGGTGCCGACCATCAGCGCGGTCGGGGTGGCCAGGCCCAGGGCGCACGGGCAGGCGATGATCAGCACCGCGACGGCCGCGGTGAACGCGGCGGCCGTGTCGCCGGTGGCGCCCAGCCGGCCCCCGAAGGTGGCGGCGGCGATCAGCAGCACCACCGGGACGAAGATCCCGGAGACGCGGTCGGCGAGCCGCTGCACCTGCGCCTTGCCGCTCTGGGCCTCCTCCACCAGCCGCGCCATCCGGGCCAGCCGGGTGTCCGCGCCCACCCGGACGGCCTCGACGACCAGCCGGCCCCCGGCGTTGACGGTGGCGCCGGTGACCGTGTCGCCGGGCGCCACGTCCACCGGCGCCGACTCGCCGGTCAGCATCGAGGCGTCCACCGCGGAGGAGCCCTCCACGACGGTGCCGTCGGTGGCGATCTTCTCGCCCGGGCGGACGACGAACCGGTCCCCGACGGCCAGCCGGTCCACCGGTATCCGCACCTCGCGCCCGTCCCGCAGCACGGCCACGTCCCGGGCGCCCAGCTCCATCAGCGCCCTCAGCGCGGCCCCGGCGCGCCGTTTGGAACGGGCCTCCAGCCAGCGGCCGAGGAGGAGGAAGGCGGTGACTCCGGCGGCGACCTCCAGGTAGATCGCCGAGGCGCCGTCCGTGCGGGAGACGGTGAGGTCGAAGCCGTGCCGCATGCCCGGCATGCCCGCGTCGCCGAGGAACAGCGCCCACAGCGACCAGCCGAACGCGGCCAGGGTGCCGAGGGAGACCAGGGTGTCCATGGTGGCCGCGCCGTGCCGCAGGTTGGTCCAGGCGGCGCGGTGGAAGGGCAGCCCGCCCCAGACGACGACGGGCGCGGCGAGGGTGAGCGAGAGCCACTGCCAGTTGTCGAACTGGAGCGCCGGGACCATCGCGAGCAGGACGACGGGGGCGGCGAGGAGGGCGGAGACGACGAGGCGCCCGCGCAGGGCCGCCGACTCCGGGTCGTCCGCCGCGCCGCCGGCCGGGGCGTCGGTCGCGGCGGGCGTCTCCCGCCGCGGGGGGTCGGGTTCCCGCGCCGTGTACCCGGTCCTCACCACGGTCGCGATCAGGTCGGCGACCTCGGTGCCGGCGGGGAAGGTGACCTTGGCCTTCTCCGTCGCGTAGTTCACCGTGGCGGTGACGCCGTCCATGCGGTTGAGCTTCTTCTCGACGCGGGCCGCGCAGGACGCGCAGGTCATCCCGCCGATGAGCAGTTCGACCTCGGAGAGTTGCGACGGCTCCGGCGCGGTGTCCGCGGGGGATGTGGGGGTGGTGCTGGTCATGTCCGGACTCCAGGCGGCGGCGGACCGGGCCGCGCGGCGCCGGGCGGGGCGGCCGGCGGCCCGGTCACGAGGGGTGCTCGACGGGGTGTTCGACGGCGGGCCGGTCCGCCGGCCTCAGGCGGTGCCGGTGAGCTCGTAGCCCGCCTCGTCGACGGCCGCGCGCACGGCCTCCTCGTCGAGCGGGGCCGCGGAGACGACGGTGACCTCACCGGTCGAGGCCACGGCCTGCACCGAGCTGACGCCGGGGATCTGGGAGATCTCGCCGGAGACGGCGCCCTCACAGTGTCCGCAGCTCATTCCGCTCACCTTGTAGACGGTGGTGACGGAACCCGGGGTGTCGGTCTGGGCGGTCATGTCGCATCTCCTCATCGGGGTCGGTGCGGGGTCGCTGTCCTGAACGGGTGCCCACGGGACCGCGTGCCACGGGGTCGCGCGCCACGGGAAGGACGCGCCGGACGGCCGCGTACCGCGGAGGCCGGGCGCCCGGGGCGCGCGTCCCGAGGGGCCGGTGTGGCCCACGGTGGGATCCCATGCCTCCCACTGTACCCCTAGGGGGTATGCGTGTCGCTCGCCCGGGCCGCGGGCCGGAAGACGCGTCCTCCGGGGCCCTGCGCGAAGGGGTGCCGCGCGCGTGCCGCCGGCCGCACGGGGAGGGAGCGGCCGGGGAAGGGGGCGGCGGGTGGGACGGCGGGCGCGCGGATAGCGTGTCGCCCGGCGCCCGGGGCGGACCGGATGAACCGGGCGGAGAAGCCAGGAAGGACGGGACCGCATGCGAGCGGTGGTGTTCGAACGATTCGGGGAGCCGGCCGAGGTGCGGGAGGTGGCCGACCCCCGGCCCGCGGAGCACGGGGTCGTGGTCCGCGTCGAGGCCACCGGACTGTGCCGCAGCGACTGGCACGGCTGGCAGGGGCACGACCCCGGCATCACCCTGCCGCACGTGCCCGGACACGAACTCGCCGGCGTCGTCGAGGCGGTGGGCGGGCGGGTGGCCGCCTGGCGCCCCGGCGACCGGGTCACCGTGCCCTTCGTCTGCGCCTGCGGGACCTGCGGGGCGTGCGCGGCGGGCGACCAGCAGGTCTGCGAGCGGCAGACCCAGCCCGGGTTCACCCACTGGGGCTCCTTCGCCCAGTACGTCGCCCTGGACCACGCCGACGTGAACCTCGTCGCCGTCCCCGAGGACATGTCGTTCGCGACGGCGGCCTCGCTCGGCTGCCGGTTCGCCACGGCGTTCCGGGCCGTGGTGCAGCAGGGCCGGGTGGCGGCGGGGGAGTGGGTCGCGGTGCACGGCTGCGGCGGGGTGGGCCTGTCGGCGGTGATGATCGCGGCGGCCTCGGGCGCGCGGGTCGTCGCGGTCGACGTGTCACCGGCGGCGCTGGAGCTCGCGCGGACGTTCGGGGCGGCGGAGTGCGTGGACGCCGCCCGGACCGAGGACACGGCGGCGGCGGTCCGCGAGCTCACCGGCGGCGGCGCGCACCTCTCCCTGGACGCGCTCGGCTCCCCGGCCACCTGCGCGGCGTCCGTCGACGGCCTGCGCCGCCGGGGCCGCCACGTCCAGGTCGGCCTGCTGCCCTCCCCGTCCGGCACCACGCCGGTGCCCATGGCCCGCGCGATCGCCCTGGAGCTCGAACTGCTCGGCAGCCACGGCATGGCCGCCCACACCTACCCGCCGATGCTGGAGCTGGTCCGCACCGGCGCGCTCCGCCCGGACCTGCTGGTCACCTCCACCCTCCCGCTGGACGCGGCCCCCGGCGCCCTGGCCGCGCTGGGCACGGCCCCGGGGGCGGGGGTGAGGGTCGTCGAGCCCTGGAGCTGACACCGGGACGTTCCCGCACGGGCGGCCGCCCGTGCGGGAACGTCCCGCCGGAGAGTCCACCGGTGGCCGCGGGGCCGGGCCGGCGGGGGCCGCGGCGGGGTCAGTCGCCGCGGCGGGACCGGTTGCGCGGCCGGGCGGCCACCCACGCCCGGATGGTGTCGGCGTACCAGTAGGGCTTGCCGCCCTCCACGTGGTCGGGCGGGGGCAGCAGGCCGTGCTTGCGGTACGACCGCACGGTGTCCGGCCGCACCTGGATGTGGGCCGCGATGTCCTGGTAGGACCAGAGCTTTCGGCCGGTCATGGTCGTCCACCTCCCCGCGCGCGCCGCGGCGACGGCCGGGATGGCCGTCGGGGGGAGCCGGGCGCGGCGCTGGCGTTCGTCAGCCTGCGCCCGGTGAACGAGGGCGGGCGCCGGTCGGTCGGGCGCTGTGCGCGGGTGTGACGTAACCCCTGCGGGCCTGCGACATGTGTGACACGAAGGGGGTGTTTGTGACACGAGTGCCGCACAAGCGCGTGCCGGCTCCTGGGCGTGGCGTGTTGACTCCGGCCGGGCGAAGACTCCGTTCCCACCCCCGTTTCCCTCATGTCCGGACAAAACGTTGACAGTCGCGGCGGGCAGGACTACAAAGCCGGGGGAAAACGCGACGAAGGGGTCACGATGGTGTACGACCTGATCACCATGGGGCGGATCGGCGTGGACCTCTATCCGCTGCAGACCGGCGTCCCGCTGGCACAGGTCACGTCCTTCGGCAAGTTCCTCGGCGGTTCCCCGGCCAACGTCGCGGTCGCCGCCGCCCGCCTCGGACGCCGTACGGCGGTGATCACCCGCACCGGCGACGACCCCTTCGGCGCGTACCTGCGCCAGGCCCTGCGCGGCTTCGGCGTCGACGACCGCTGGGCCGCCCCCGTGCCCGGACTGCCGACGCCCCTCACCTTCTGCGAGGTCTTCCCGCCCGACGACTTCCCGCTCCACTTCTACCGGCACCCCAAGGCCCCCGACCTGGAGATCGGCGCCCACGAGCTCGACCTCGACGCCGTCCGCGGCGCGCGGGTGTTCTGGGTGACCGGCACCGGACTGTGCGAGGAACCCAGCCGTACGGCGACCCTCACCGCCCTCGCCCACCGCGGCGGGGCCGGGCCGACCGTCCTCGACCTCGACTGGCGGCCCGTGTTCTGGCCCGACCCGGAGGCCGCCCGCCCCCTCTACGCCCGGGCGCTGCGCCACGCCACCGTCGCCGTCGGCAACCTCGACGAGGTGGAGGTCGCCACCGGCGTCCGCGAGCCGCACGCCGCCGCCCGCGCGCTCCTGGACGCCGGGGTGGAGCTCGCGGTCGTCAAACAGGGCCCGAGGGGCGCCCTGGCCGTCGCCCGCGACGGCACCTCGGCAGAGGTCCCCCCGCTGCCGGTGACCGTCCTCAACGGCCTCGGCGCCGGTGACGCCTTCGGCGGTTCGCTCTGCCACGGCCTGCTCGCGGGCTGGGAGCTGGAGCGGACCGTGCGGCACGCCAACGCGGCCGGCGCCATCGTCGCCTCCCGCCTGGAGTGCTCCTCCGCGATGCCCACGCCGGACGAGGTGGCGGCGGCCCTGGCCGCCGGAGCCGTGCGGTGAACCCGCCGTCCCGGGTGCCGCCCTGCGAGCGGCGCGGCGCCCGCGGCCCCGCTCCCTCCCCGACGGCCTCCGGCGCTCCCCGCGTGCCTCCTGTCTACGCGGGGACCGAAACGCCCGACACTGTGTCGGGCGCGTCCCCGCCCCGCGGACTGATGGGATGGGCCCCAGGCCGCGGCCCGGCCGTCGCCGGCCGGGGCCCGCGAGCCGTACGAACGGCACGTCCCGGCCCGGCGCCGCCCTCTGTGAAGGAGTTCTCGGTCATGACGGACATCGTCAACCACTGGATCGGCGGGAAGACCGTCGAAGGGACCTCGGGCACGTACGGGCCGGTGACCGATCCGGCGACCGGCGAGGTCACCGCGAAGGTCGCCTTCGCCTCCGCCGAGGAGGTGGACGCGGCGGTCGCCGCCGCCAGGGAGGCCTTCGCCGACTGGGGCCGGTCCTCCCTGGCCCGGCGGACGTCGGTCCTGTTCCGGTTCCGCGCGCTGCTGGACGCGCACCGCGACGAGATCGCCGCGCTGATCACCGCCGAGCACGGCAAGGTGCACTCCGACGCGCTGGGCGAGGTGGCGCGCGGCCTGGAGATCGTCGACCTGGCCTGCGGCATCAACGTGCAGCTCAAGGGCGAGCTGTCCACGCAGGTCGCCAACGGGGTGGACGTGGCCGCGATCCGGCAGCCGCTGGGCGTCGTCGCCGGCATCACGCCGTTCAACTTCCCGGCGATGGTGCCGATGTGGATGTTCCCCCTCGCCATCGCCTGCGGCAACACCTTCGTGCTGAAGCCGAGCGAGAAGGACCCCTCGGCCTCCCTGAAGCTCGCCGAGCTGCTGGCCGAGGCCGGGCTGCCGGACGGCGTCTTCAACGTCGTCCACGGCGACAAGGTCGCCGTCGACCGCCTGCTGGAGCACCCGGACGTCAGGGCCGTCTCCTTCGTCGGCTCCACCCCGATCGCCCGGTACATCCACACCACCGCCTCCGCCCACGGCAAGCGCGTGCAGGCCCTGGGCGGCGCCAAGAACCACATGCTGGTCCTGCCGGACGCCGACCTGGACGCGGCGGCGGACGCGGCCGTCTCGGCGGCCTACGGCTCCGCGGGCGAGCGCTGCATGGCGGTCTCCGCGGTCGTCGCGGTCGGCTCCACCGGCGACGAGCTGGTGGAGAAGATCCGCGAGCGCGCCGAGAAGGTCAAGATCGGCCCCGGGAACGACCCGGCCTCCGAGATGGGCCCGCTGATCACCAAGGCGCACCGCGACAAGGTCGCCTCCTACGTGGAGAACGCGGCGGCCGAGGGCTGCGAGGTCGTCCTCGACGGCACCGGCTACACCGTCGACGGCTACGAGAACGGCCACTGGATCGGCGTCTCGCTGCTGGACCGGGTGCCGACCACGGCGAAGGCGTACCGCGACGAGATCTTCGGCCCGGTGCTGTGCGTGCTGCGCGCGGAGACGTACGAGGAGGGCGTGGCGCTCATCAACGCCTCGCCCTTCGGCAACGGCACCGCGATCTTCACCCGGGACGGCGGCGCGGCCCGCCGCTTCCAGCTGGAGGTCGAGGCCGGCATGGTCGGCGTGAACGTCCCGATCCCGGTCCCCGTCGGCTACCACTCCTTCGGCGGCTGGAAGGACTCCCTCTTCGGCGACCTGCACGTCTACGGCAACGACGGCACGCACTTCTACACCCGCGGCAAGGTCGTCACCACCCGCTGGCCCGACCCGGCCGACGCCCCGGCCGGCGTGGACCTGGGCTTCCCGCGCAACCACTGACGTCCGTACGGCGCCCCGCCCCCGCGGCGGTCCCCGGCGGGGGCGGGGCGCCGGTCCCGCCGGTCGCGGCCCCCGCCCGCACCCCACCCGGCGGGAGGCCCCCGCCGCGGGCCGACGGCGTCACGTCCACCGCCACCCTGCGCCGGGGCCCTGCTCCCGCGCCCGCGCCGCGGCCCCGCCGGCCGCCCGGGCCCGACCGTGCCGGGTCCCGGGCGCGGCCCCGCACCCGGCCCTTTGCCCGTGTACCGCGACCGCGGTACACGGACAAAGGGCCGTACTCCCGCAGGAGGGGCGCGGGTTCGGCCCCCGGGCGGCACCCGGTGTCGGCGGCGGCCCGTACCGTGGACGCATGGATCTCCGACTGCCCGGACTGCGGGCGCTGCGCGGGCCCCGGCGGCTGCTCGCCGCCGGGGCCGCCGCGGCCGTGCTCGCCGGCGCCGGTACGTGGACGGCCGTCGCCTCCGGCGACGCGCCCCCGGTGCGCCGCGCCGACCGGGTCATGACCGTGGGCGACGGGGTGCGCGTCGACACCTCGTACTTCACTGCCGGCCCCGCCGGCCGCCGCCCGGCCGTCCTGCTGGCGCACGGCTTCGGCGGCAGCAAGGCCGACGTGCGCGAGCAGGCCGAGCGCCTGGCCGAGGACGGGTACGCGGTGCTGACCTGGTCGGCGCGCGGCTTCGGCGGTTCGACGGGGAAGATCGGGCTGAACGACCCGGACGGCGAGGTCGCCGACGTCTCCCGGCTGATCGACTGGCTGGCCCGGCAGCCCCAGGTGCGGCTCGACGGCGAGGGCGACCCGCGCGTGGGCGTGGCCGGCGCCTCCTACGGCGGCGCGGTCGCGCTGCTGGCCGCCGGGCACGACGACCGGGTGGACGCCATCGCCCCGGCGATCACGTACTGGAACCTCGCCGACGCCCTCTTCCCGAACGGCGTGTTCAAGAAGCTGTGGGCCGGACTCTTCGTCGACTCGGGCGGCGGCTGCGACAGGTTCGAGCCCGTGCTGTGCCGGATGTACGAGCGGGTCGCCGTGTCCGGCACCCCGGACGCGAAGGCGCGCGAACTGCTCCAGGAGCGCTCCCCGTCCGCCGTCGCCGACCGCATCGACGTGCCCACGCTGCTGGTGCAGGGCCAGTCCGACTCCCTCTTCCCGCTCGGCCAGGCCGACGCGGCGGCACGGGCGATCCGGGCGGGCGGCGCCCCCGTCGCCGTCGACTGGATCGCGGGCGGGCACGACGGCGGCGACATGGAGACCGGCCGCGTCCAGGCGCGCGTACGGGCCTGGTTCGACCGCCACCTGAAAGGCGACCAGGGTGCCGGCACGGGCCCGGCCTTCCGCGTCACCCGCACCGGGGGCGTCGACTCCACCGACGGGCAGGCCCGGTCGCGGGGCGCGAGCGCGGACCGGTACCCGGGTCTGCGGAGCGGCCTGACGGACATCCCCCTCACCGGAGGCGAGCAGCGCTTCACCAACCCCCCGGGCGGCAGCCCGCCCGCCGTCTCCGCCCTGCCCGGCCTCGGCGCCGCCGCCGGCCTGGGCGGGCTGTCCTCGCTCGGCGCCGGGATCTCGCTCGACTTCCCCGGCCGGCACGCCCGGTTCGACTCCGCCCCCGTCACCGGCGACCTGCGCGTCACCGGGTCACCCACCGTCACCGTCCACGTGCGCTCCACCGCCGAGGACGCCGTGCTCTTCGCGAAGGTCTACGACGTCGGCCCCGGCGACGCCCGCCCGGTCCTGCCCTCCCAACTGGTCACGCCCGTACGCGTCGAGGGCGCGCGGACCGGCAGGGACGTCACGATCACCCTGCCGGCGATCGACCACGAGGTGGAGGAGGGCCACCGGCTCCGCCTGGTCCTCGCCTCCACCGACCTCGGCTACGCCTCCCCGGCGGCCCCGGCCACCCACACCGTCTCCCTCGAGAGCGGCCTGAGCGTCCCGACGGCCCCCGGCGTGACCACCGCCGCCGCCCCGCTGCCCGCGTGGGTGTGGTGGCTGCCGCTCGCCGGCGTGCTGATCGCGGCGGCCCTGCTGCTGACGGCACGCCGCCGCACCACCGCCCCCGCCCCGGACCCGGCGCTCGCCGACGTCCCCCTCCAGATCACCGCGCTGAGCAAGCGGTACGCGGGCTCGACGGACCGGTACGCCGTGCGGGACGTGTCCTTCCGCGTGGAGAGGGGCCAGGTGCTCGGCCTGCTGGGCCCCAACGGCGCGGGCAAGACGACCACCCTGCGCATGCTCATGGGCCTGATCCGGCCGGACGCCGGCGAGATCCGCGTCTTCGGCCACGCCGTCCGGCCCGGAGCGCCCGTGCTGTCGCGGGTCGGCGCCTTCGTGGAGGGCGCGGGCTTCCTGCCGCACCTGTCCGGCCGGGAGAACCTGGAACTGTACTGGCGGGCGACCGGACGCCCGCCCGGGGACGCGCACCTGGACGAGGCCCTTCGGATCGCGGGCCTGGGCGACGCGCTCGCCCGCGCGGTGCGCACCTACTCGCAGGGGATGCGCCAGCGCCTCGCCCTCGCCCAGGCCATGCTCGGCCTGCCGGAGCTGCTGATCCTCGACGAGCCGACCAACGGCCTCGACCCGCCCCAGATCCGCGAGATGCGCGAGGTGATGATCCGGTACGCCGCCGCCGGCCGCACCGTGATCGTCTCCAGCCACCTGCTCGCCGAGGTGGAGCAGTCCTGCACCCACCTGGTCGTCATGGACCGGGGCCGGCTCGTGCAGGCGGGCCCGGTCGGCGAGATCGTCGGCTCCGGCGACACGCTCCTGGTCGGCACCGGCGCACCCGTCGCGGAGCCCGTCGCCGAGAAGATCGCCGCCCTGCCGGGCGTGGCCTCCGTCGTCCGCACCGACGACGGGCTGCTGATCCGGCTCGGCACCGACTCCACCGCCTCCCGCCTGGTCGCCGAACTGGTCCGGCTGGAGGTGCCGGTGGAGTCGGTGGGCCCGCACCGCCGCCTGGAGGACGCCTTCCTCACCCTGATCGGAGGCTCCGCATGAGCCCGCTGGCCCAACGAGCCGGACACGCCGGCGAGACCGGTGGCACGGCCCCCGCCGGATCCGCTCCCGGCTACCGGGCGGCCCGCACCCTGCCCCTGCGCGTGGAGCTGACCCGCCAGCTGGGGCGCCGCCGCACCCTGGTCATGGGCGCGATCCTCGCCGCCCTCCCGTTCGTGCTGCTCGTCGCCTTCGCGATCGGCGGCGAGCCGGAGGGGCCCGACGACCGGGTGACGCTGATGGACACGGCGACCGCGTCCGGCGCCAACTTCGCCGCCGTCGGCCTCTTCGTCTCCGCGGGCTTCCTCCTCGTCGTCCCCGTCGCCCTGTTCTGCGGCGACACCGTCGCCTCGGAGGCGAGCTGGTCCTCCCTGCGCTATCTGCTGGCCGCGCCGGTGCCGCGCGCCCGGCTGCTGGCGTCCAAGCTCGCCGTCGGACTCGGCCTCGGTCTGGCCGCGATGGCGCTGCTGCCGCTGGTCGCCCTCGCCGTCGGCACGGCTGCCTACGGCTGGGGCCCGCTGGCCCTGCCCACCGGCGGCTCGCTCGACCCGGGCACGGCGGTGCAGCGGCTGGTGGTGGCCGTGGTGTACCTGTTCGTGTCCCAGCTGGTCACCGCCGGGCTCGCGTTCTGGCTGTCGACGAGGACCGACGCACCGCTCGGCGCGGTGGGCGGCGCGGTCGGCCTGACCATCGTCGGCAACGTGCTGGACGCCGTCACCGCCCTCGGCCACTGGCGCGACTTCCTGCCCGCGCACTGGCAGTTCGCCTGGGTGGACGCCCTGCAGCCGCGCCCGGAGTGGTCCGGCATGATCCAGGGCGCGGCGGTCTCCGTCACGTACGCGCTGGTGCTGTTCGCCCTGGCCTTCCGGGGCTTCGCCCGCAAGGACGTGGTGTCGTAGCCCGGCGGAAGGCCGCCCGCCGGTCCCGGTGGCCCGCCTCCGCGTACCGGTCCCGGCCCCGGACTCCCCGGTGGAGCGGGACGTCCGGTAGGGCATCGCGTGGGGCATTCGGGTGAATTAGGCCATGTCGCACCTTCGGTCAAGTTTCCTTCACCGTCGACACCTCGTTGGCAGGCTGTAGGTCATGGTGCGAGCCGTCGAAGCCGTGCTCGCTCGGCTCCGGCCGTCCCCACAGGGCATGACCGCGGAGAAGGGGAAGTTGATGAAGAGGAGCGCTGCTGTCGTCACGGGCGCGGCCACGGTCTCGGGCGAAGCCGCCCCGGCCGTCGCCGGCGCGGAGGCCGAGGGTGCCGTCACCGGTTCCCGGGGCGTCCTGGCCGGCGATGCCGCCTAGGCGCCGGCGCACGTTTCGATCGACGTGCGCGGCAGCACCGTGAGCGGCGCCGGCGCCCCGGATCCGGCGTACGGCGGCAAGCGCGGGAACGGCTGACACCGTTTCGCGCGAGCCGCCCGCCCGTGTCACGGCCGGCCCTGGCTCCCGTGTGTGCCCGGAGCCGGCTTTCCCATACCCACCAGCAGGAAGACAACGAGAGTGCGACAGACCCTGAGCAGGGGAGTGTTCGCCGTCGCCGCGACGAGCATTCTGTCCCTGTGCGGCAGCCCCGCCTTCGCCGACGCGCAGACGGACGGGGCGGCCCTGAACGTGCCGGAATCCCTGGCCGGCAGCAACGCGCGGACACCGGACGAGACGTCGGAGAACGCCTGTGGCGCCACGGCCGACGCGACCGCCGCGATGAGCCGGGTGTTCGGCCACGCCTGCGCGAACGACCGGGGGGAAACGCCCGGTACCGGTTACGGCCACGAACCGAAGGACGGTGACGGGCCGAAGGCCTCCGCGACCTGGGCCGAGGACGGCGACGGGCCGGAGGCCTCCGCGCGGGCCTGGATCGAGGACGGCGACGGGCCGAAAGCCTCCGCGACCTGGGCCGAGGACGGCGACGGGCCGGAGGCCTCCGCGCGGGCCTGGGTCGAGGACGGCGACGGACCGAAGGCCTCCGCGACCTGGGCCGAGGACGGCGACGGACCGGTGCCGACCTGGTCGACGCCGCACCCCTGCGACGGCGCGGTCGGCGCGGTCGCCGGGACGACGGCCGCGGTCGCCGGCGTCTGCGCCGACGACGAGGGCGGCTACGGCGACCACGGCGGCTACGGCAACGACGGCGGTTACGGCGACGACGGCGGTTACGGCGACGACGGCGGTTACGGCGACGACGAGGTGCCCCCGACGCACACGCCGCGGCCGGGTGACGAGGAGGAGCCCAAGCCGTCCGAGGACGACGGACAGGTGCCGCCGGCGGACGAGGAGATGCCGCCCGCGGGCGACGACTCCCCCTCTCTGCCGCGGACCGGCAGCGGGCCGGTCGCCGGCACCGCCGCCGCGAGCGCCGCGCTGATCACCGGCGGAATCGCGCTGTACCGCAGGGGACGGCGCGTCACGTCCCACGGATAGGGCCCCGGCTCCCCACGAGCGTGGCCCCGCCGCCCCCGGCACCAGGTGTGCCGGGGGCGCCGCGTTGTCCGGCACCGGTGGTGCCGGACCGGCGGCGGACACCGGTCAGCGGTGTCCCGTCAGGTCGATCGGGGCCACCGGGCCGACCGAGCCCACCGGGGCGGCCTGTCCGGGCACCGCGGGAGCCGGCATCACCGGGCGCACCACGTCCGCCTCGCCCGGCCGGGCGGCGCCCCCGTCTCCTGTCCGCGCTCCCGTCCCCGCTCCCGGCCGTGCTCGCGCCCGCGCCGGGGCCGCCGCAGCAGCCGGCCCGCGACATGGCGGCCCCACAACGCCCACAGCGCCCGGCCGGGCGCCCGGTCGTCGCGGGCGTGCCAGGCCAGTTCCCGCCCCGCGGGCGCCGGGCGCAGGGCGGTCAGCGGCGCGTAGTTCTCCACCACGAACACCCGCCCCGGCACCGGTTCCCCGCCGGGCAGCGGCCGGTGGGTCAGGTCCAGGTGCAGGGCCCGTACGACGTCCAGGCCGGCGCGGTCGGTGAAGAGCCGGAACTGGGCGCCCGGGCGGGGATTGAAGTCGAGCAGGTGGTGGCGCCCCGTCGTGCCGCAGCGGCGGAAGTCCAGGTCGAAGATGCCCCGGTAGCCCAGCGCGCCGGTGATCCGCTCGGTGAGCGCCCGCACCTGCGGGTCGGGTGTCCAGCAGCCGGCCGCCGTCAGGCCGGCACCGCGCGGCCGGGCCCGCGTCTTGCGGCCGGTCCCGCCCGCGCGCAGGGCGCCGGCGCGGTCGACGTACCCGTGGGCGAACCAGTCGCGGTCCGCGCCGGGTGGCAGGAACGCCTGGAGCAGCAGCCGGCAGCCCGCCTCCCCGGACCGCCCGTACAGCTCCCGCGCCTCCTGCGCCGAGCGCACCAGCACCGTGCTGCGCAGCCCGCTGCCCGCGGGCAGCAGCCAGGGCCGGCTCCACTTCGCCACCACCGGCAGCCCGAGCCGGCAGGCGGCCGCAGCGGCCTCCGCCGGGCTGTCCGGCACCACCGTCACCGGGTGCGGAACGTCCAGGGAGGCGCACACCCCGGCCAGTTCCGCCTTGTCGGCGACACGTTCGGGCAGCGCGCCCGGCAGGGCGGGCAGCAGGTAGTCGGGCGCCAGCTCCGCGCGCATCCGCGCCACGGCGACGGCGCTCGCGTCGTCCATCGGGACCAGGACGGCCGGAGACGCGATCCGGGCGGCGACGCGGCGCAGCGCGTCCGCGATCTCGGCCGGGGACGCCCCGGGCGGCGGCGGGGCGTACACCTGCCGTACGAAGCGGGAGGCGCCGACGGGGCTCTGCGCGCAGTCGGCGACCACGTGCACCGCCAGCCCCGCCCGGCCGAGCGAGCGCACGGCACCCAGCGTTCCATGGTGAAAGGGGTTCCGGTCGACCCGCAGCAGTACGGCGGGGACGCGGGTGTCGAACAGCGACACGGGATTTCTTCCTTCGGATCGGACGGGTGCGGATCACCGGTGCGGGCGACCGTGACACCCGAAAGCCGTAGCGGCGGTGGCGTGATGTTCTTTCATATGACTGACTGTCAATCAGGAAAAATTCGAAGGGTTTCCGGTGGGCGGTGGAAGAGGCGGCCGGAATGTACCGGAAATCCCCCGCGAATTCGGCAGTACGAAACGGGAAGAGAGCCGGCATGTCCCCACAGCAGCCATGGGTCCGGTCCGGTCGACTGGCGTTCGTCGCGGCGGCGGTCGCCGCGTCGGCCGCCCTGGCCGCGGGCCCGGGGTTCGCGGCGGGCCCGGGTCCGGTCCGAACCGCCACGGCCCTCGCCCCCGCCCCGCCCGCGCCCCCGCCCGGCCCGGTCACCGGTGCCCCCGCGGTGGTCCCGGTCCCCGCGGCGCCCACCGTCCCGGCGACACGGCCCGCCCCGGCGGTACCACTCGCCCCGGCGGCATCGCCCGTCCCGGGGACTCCCCAAGCCCCACCGGCCACAGGCGGACCGAAAGACCCGAAGGAGCCCGCAGGCCCCAAGGACCCCAAGGATCCGAAGGACCCGAAGGACCCGAAAGATCCGAAGGACCCCAAGGACCCCAAGGACCCGAAGAACGATCTCCCCGCCTTCGGCGCCTACCTCCACTACGGCACGGCCGGCGTGAACCGGATGGACCAGCTCAGCCGGTGGCTGGGCGGCGCCGAGCTGCGTGTCGGCCACACCTACCTCCCGGGCGACCGCTGGAGCAACATCGCGGGCGCCCCCGGCTTCCTCGACGTGTGGGCCGACTGGCGGAACCGCGACGCCGACCGGATGTTCGTCCTCAACGTCCCCATGCTGGAACGGAACGAGGAGGGGGTCCTGGACCGCGAGGTGCGCCGACTGCTGCGCGAGGGCGCGGCCGGGCGGTTCGACCACCACTTCCGCGCCCTCGCCGAGAGGCTGGTCCGGCTGGGCGTGCCGGACACGGTGATCGTGCTCGGCTGGGAGATGAACGGCACCACGTACACCCATCGCTGCGGACCGGACCCCCGGGCCTGGAAGACGTACTGGAACAGGATCGTCACCACCATGCGCGCGGTGCCGGGCCAGAAATTCCGGTTCGACTTCACACCCAACCGCGGCCGGGACGCCATTCCGTGGACGGAGTGCTATCCAGGGGACGCCGTGGTCGACATCATCGGCATGGACACGTACGACCAGCCGCGCGGCATGCCGTTCGACGAGCAGGTGAGGGAGCCCTACGGACTCCGGGCGCACGTCGAATTCGCGAAAGCCCACGGAAAGCCCATCTCCTATCCCGAATGGGGCCTCTTCCGCAATGGCGACAACGCCGCGTACATGAAGGGCATGCTCGCGTGGATGGACGAGCACAAGCCCCTGTACAACACGCTGACGGACTACTGCCCCCACGGTGTGTGGCAGTGCGACGGCAACCCCCGGTCGTCCGCGGTCTACCGGGCCGTCCTCTCCGGCCGCACCGGCCGGCCCGCCACGCCGCCGGCCCAGGTGCCCGCCCCGGCCCCGACTCCGGTCCCGGCCCCGGTTCCGCTCCCGGCGGCGTCCCGGTCCGCGCCGCAGCCGGCCCGGCCGCCGGCCGACTGCTCGCCGCTGGCCATGGGCGACTGGGTGGAGTACTGGCTCGGCGGGAAGCTCTGCCTCCGCCTCGACTGGTGGACGCGCATCCGGTGAGACCCGGACGGCGGCGGGTTCCGTCACGGCCCGCCGCCCCCGCGCTCCCGCCACCGCCGCAGCAGCTCCTTGCCCCGCCGCCGCGCGGCGTCACCGCCGAGCGCCACCGACAGCAGCGGGGCCGTGCGCCACCGGGCCAGCAGCAGCCGCCGGTTCACCACCGGCTCCGGACGCCAGTGGTGCTTGTACGGCTCGTCGCCGCGCAGCAGGCTCAGCGTGCCGCCGCTCCGGTCCCCGTGCCCGAGGTGCCCGGCGCAGGCGTCCAGCAGCATCACCGCCACGTCCGCCTTGCGCTCCCGCAGGCAGGGGTGGGCGCCGTACAGATAGCCGCCCGCGAGCGCCGGCGACAGCAGCGTCACGTCCACGGCCACCACCTCGTCCGCCATCCGGAACTCGGTGACCACCGCGTCCCCCGAGCGCACCATCGGCCCGACGGCCCGCACCAGATGCTCGCGGAACCGCGGCCTGAGGTGCTCGCCCGTCACCTTCCGCCCCTGCCACTGCAGCCGGTGCAGCTCCAGCAGGCGCCCCAGCGCCGCGTCCACCTCCTGGGGGAGGACGGCGCGGCTCTTGACGCCCAGGGCGTCCAGCTTGCGCAGCTTGGCCCGTACCCGTTGCTGCGCCTTCGCCGACGGCAGCCGGGCGACGAGCTCGGCCATCGGTACGGCGGGCAGCTCCAGGCACAGCGAGTCGTCCACCCGGATCCGGGGCCCGCGCCAGCGGTCGTAGACGCGTTCGGCCGCGCCGCCGGGCCGGACCTCGCGCAGGTCGACCAGGGCGGTGCGGGCGGCGGCGGACAGGCCCTCGGTCAGCGCGGCCACCGCCGCCTCCCCGCGCTCGTCGTCCACCAGCACGTCCCCGTAGTCGGAGAGGGGCCCGCCCAGCGGCACCAGCGCGGGCAGCGGACGCGTCACACGCATCAGCGGCGCCGCGGCGGCCAGCTCGCGGCCCTCGCGGACCAGCAGCAACCGCAGCCGGCCGCGGCGGCCGTACGACAGCCACCACGAGTGCAGCCAGGCGTGGCTCTGGAACGGCGTCGCCGTCGCGCACCGCCGGTGCAGCCGGGCCCAGTCGGCGGACAGCGCGGCGAAGACACGCTCGTCGGTGACCACTTCGGTGGTGTACGCCGGGTACGTCACAGCTGCCCGCGGACGTCGGCGGCGGAAGCGGGCGCGGGCACGGCGGCCGGGCGCCCGTGCGCCCCGGCCGGCCGGCGCGGCCGGGCCAGCAGCGCGAGTCCGGCGAGCAGACCGCCCGCGCTCGCGCCGACCAGGCCGGTCACCGGGGCGGGGGCCGAGGACGGCTCGGCGGGCTCGGTGGCGCGGGCGAACTGCCGGAGCCTCACCCGGGTGGAGCCGGAGACGTCGCCCGCGTGCCGGATCAGCGTCCGGGAGACGGCGTTGGCCATGTCGGCGGCGAGGTCGGGCCGGGCGGAGGTGGCGGTGATCGCGACCATCGGCGCGTCCGGCGACGTCGCCGTGCGCACGCTCTTTCGCAGCGTCGTCACCGGTACGCCCGCCCACACCTGCGCGTCGCCGAGCACCGCGAGCTGGGTGGCGACCCGGCCGTAAGCCTGTGCGAAGCCAAGCGCGGACGCCGGGTCGGAGTCCTCCGCCGGTACGGCGACGACGTAACTGGTCGCCGTGTACGCAGGTGTCCTGGCCAGGCCGTAGCCGCCGCCGAGCAGGCCGCCGAGGAGGGCGCCGGCCGCCAGCAGCGACCAGGGCGGCAGGGCGCGGGCGCGGGCACGGGTGAGGGACCGGGCGGGAGCGGTGGCGCGCGGGGGGCCGGCGGACGCGGGGGCGGGGGCCGGATGCCCGGTGCCGGGCTCGGCGCCCTCGCCGGCCCGGGTACCGTCCCCGGTCCTGGCCTTGGTCCTGTTCCCGGTCCTGTCCCCGGTCTTGTCCTTGGTCTTGTCTCCGGTCCTGTTCCCGGTCTTGTCCCTGGTCCTGCTCTCGGTCCTCTTCCCGTTCCTGTTCTCGGTCCTGTTCTCGGTCCTGCTCTCGGTCACGTTCTCGGTCATGCGGAGCTGACTCCCTGGGGTGCCGGGGACAACGAGGGCTGCGCGAGGGCGGTGGCGTACACGTCCATCAGCCGGGAGGCGCTGCGGGTGATGCAGTAGCGGCGGGCGGCCTCGGGCGCGGTGCGCGGGCCGGGGCCGGCCGCGTGGACCTCGGCCAGGGCGCGGGCGAACTCCCCGTCGCCGCCGCGGACGCGCCGGGCGGCCGGGGCGGTGTGCGGGGGCAGGTCCTCCAGCGCCGGGCAGGAGGCGTAGAGCACCGGCAGCCCGGACGCCAGGCCCTCCACGGCCGCCAGCCCGAACGCCTCCTCGCGCGACGGCGAGGCGAGCACGTCCATCGCGCAGGCCAGCGACGGCAGGTCGGGGCCCGGGCAGTCGCCGGGGAGGTAGGGCCGTTCCCCGGTGAACAGCACACGGTCGGCGACACCGGCCTCGCGGGCGGTGCGCCGCAGGACGTGCTCCTGCGGGCCACCGCCGACCAGCATCAGCCAGCAGTCGCCGGGCAGGCGGGACAGGGCCCGCACGAGGACGTCGAACCGTTTGCCGGGGGCGAGCCGGCCGATGCCGCCGACGACGAACGCGTCGTCCGGCAGCCCGAGGCGGCGCCGGGTGTGGTGCCGCCGCCGCGGGTCGAAGCGGAAGCGGGCCAGGTCGATGCCGTTGGGGACCACCTCGATGCGGGACGCGGGCACGCCCCAGCGCCGCAGCCGGCCGGCGACGGCGGGGGAGACGGCGACCGTGGCGCTGCCCAGGCGCTCCCCGGCCAGGTACAGGGCGCGCACCCCCGGTGTCAGCGGACGGCCCTCCATCTGGGTCTCGCCCAGGGAGTGCTCGGTGGCGACGACCGCGCGCACGCCCGCCAGGCGCGCGGCGAGGCGGCCGTAGAGGCAGGCGCGGTAGAGGTGGGTGTGGACGAGGCCGTAGCCGCCGGCGCGGATGAGGCGGGCCAGGCGGGGCAGCGCGGTCAGGTCGCGGTTGCCGCCCATCCCGAGGTGGACCACGCGCACCCCGTCGGCGGACAGCCCGTCGGCGACCGGGCCCGGGTTGGTGAGCGTCACGACGTCGCAGTCGACGGGCAGATGTCGCAGCAGCAGCCGCAGCTGCTGCTCGGCGCCGCCGACGCCGAGGCCGGTGATGACGTGCAGGGCCTTCACGCGGACACCCCCTCAGATCCCCGCCGCCGGGCGCCGGCGCAGCCGGTGCAACCGGGTCTTCAGCAGCAGCCGCACGGCCGTGTCCCGCTGCCCGACGTGCACCCTCGGCAGGGCGTACGGGCCGGTCAGCGGGCCGGGGTCGATGGCGCAGGCATACGCGTAGCCCGCGTCCCGTACGGCGTCGGCGGCGCGCCGGTCGACCGTGCCGTACGGGTAGCAGAACCCGGCGACCGGGGCGCCGGTCAGTTCCGCGAGCCGCGCCCGGCTGCCGGCGACCTCGGCGTGCAGCGTGGCGTCGTCCGCCTCCGTCAGGTCCACGTGGGTCAGCCCGTGGGAGCCGATCTCCACGCCCTCGGCGGCGGCGTGCCGGATGCCGCCGGCGGTCAGCAGCGGCTTGCGCGGGCCCAGCGGGTCCCAGGCGTTGTCGCCGCCGAGCCGGCCCGGAAGCACGAACAGGGTGGCCCCGCACCCCCAGCGCCGCAGGACCGGCAGCGCGTGCTCGGTGAAGTCGGCGTACCCGTCGTCGAAGGTCAGCCCGACCAGGTCCCGGCCCTCGCCCCGGGCGCGGGCGGCGAGCAGCTCGCCCACGGACACCCCGCGCAGCCCGCGCCGCCGCAGCCAGCCGAGCTGCGCGTCCAGCCGGGCGGGCGTGACCGTGATGCGGTACGGGTCGTCGGTGCGGTCGCCGACGGAGTGGTACATCGCCACCCACGGCACGGGGGCGGGGCGGCGGCCTCCCCGGACGCCGGACCGGGGGCGGGGGAGCGCGTCGACGCGGCCGGCGGGGTCCGCCGGACCGGTGGAACCGGCGGCACCCGGCGACCCCGGGGGAGCGGGGAAACCGGCGGAATCAGCGGAACCTGTGGAAGCAGCCATGCGGGAGCCTTCGGGAGAGGACGGAAGGGAGGGAACGGAGGGAGGAGAGCGCGGAGGTGACGCCCTGGACGCCCAGGGCCCGGCCGAGCAGCACGAAGACGACCGTGACGGTCAGGGCGCCGGCGGCCAGGCCGAGGGCGGGGGAGCCGCACCGGCCCGCGGCCAGCGCGCCCGCCGCGGTGGCACCCGCCGAGGCCGCCACCGGCCCGGCGAGCCGGCCCAGCACGCGCCGGACACGGACGGGTACGCTCCGCTCGCCCATCCCGGCGAGCAGCAGCGCCGCGGTGACGGTGATGCCGGCCGCGTTGGCCGCCGCGATGCCCGTCACGCCCCAGGAGCCCGCGGCGCACACGCCGATCCCGGCGGTGGCCGCGATGCCGACGGCCATCGCGCCGAGCGGGTACCAGCTGGCGCGGCCGGCCGAGAAGTAGGAGCGGGCCAGCGCGCCCACCACGGTCTGGCCGAGCAGCCCGAGGGCGTACACGCGCATCACGCCCGCGGTCGCCGCCGTGTCGTACGCGGTGAACGCGCCCCGCTGGAAGAGCAGGTGGACGATCTGCGGCGCGCAGGCGACGACCGTGGCCGCGCCCAGCAGCACCACGCACGCGGCCACGGCCACGTCCCGCTCCACCCGGGCGCGGGCCCGTGCGGTGTCGCCGTCGGCCAGGGCCCGCGCCACCACCGGGAAGGTGACCGTGCACAGCATCAGCGACAGCGTCATCGGGATCTGGGCGACCTTCTGCGCGTAGTTGAGGTGCGAGATGGCGCCGGCGGGCAGCGCGGAGGCGAGGAACCGCTCGATGAGCACCTGGGACTGCCGGCACAGCGCGAACAGCAGCACGGTGGCGAACAGGGCGGCGGCCGGCGCCGGCGTCCCGCCGCCCGCCGCCTCCGCCCGCTCCGCGTCGGCGTCCCGCCGCCGCAGCTGCCGCAGCAGCGACGGCAGCTGGGCCGCCACCATCAGGCAGCCGCCCGCCGCGACCCCGACCGCCGCCGACCGCACGCCCAGACGCCCGCCGAGGACGAACATCGCGGTGATGATGCCGGTGTTGTAGGCGACGTAGATGGCCGCCGGCGCCAGGAACCGCCGGTGCGCGCGCAGGGCGGCGGAGCAGTACCCGGCCAGCCCGAAGCTGAGCACGCAGGTCGCGGTGAGCCGGGTGCACTCCACCGCGAGGGCGTGGTCGGGCAGGCCCGGGGCGAGGGCCCGCACCAGCTGGGGCGCGAGGAGGGCGGCCAGCGCGGCGACCGCGGCGAAGGCGAGCGCCAGCCGGGGCAGGGTGGTGGCGACCAGGGCGCGGACCGGGTCGCCCGGGGCGCCCTGCGCGCGGCGGGCCAGGGCCAGGCTGAACATCGGGATCAGCGCGAACGCCAGCCCGTCCTCGATCAGCAGCGTGGCCGCGAACTCGGGCACCGTCCACGCCACCAGGAACGCGTCCGTCTCGCTCCCCGCCCCGAACAGCCGGGCCAGCGCCTGGTCCCGGGCCAGGCCCAGCACGGACGCGGCGACGGACAGCGCGGCGGTGAGCAGGGTCGCACGGGCGAGGAAACCCCGCGAGTTCCCGGCCGGTTCGGCCCCGGCCGCGTCCGGCGGCGCGGCGGCCCGGACGGCCGGTACGTCCGGCACGGCCGCCGCACCGCCGGCCCGGGGAGGCGTCACGGTCATCGCGCCGGCGCCTCCGTCGGGCCGACGGCCGCCCGGACCTCGTCGGCTCCGGCCGCGGCCGCACCGCCCCCCGCCGCGGCCCCCTCGCCGTCATCCCCGAAGGCCCACCGGGCCGCCAGCCCGAGGCTCACGGCGGTCAGCACGGTCGAGGGCCCGCCGATGTCGGCGTACGCGAAGTTGGTCAGCTGCCACACCAGCAGCCCGCACGCGACCAGCCCGCAGTCGAGCGCGGCGGGCCCGCGCCGCCGGAGCCCGCGGGCCCGCCACACCCCGCGCACCCCGCACACCAGCAGGGCGAGCCAGCTCCCGGCGAGCGCGAGCAGCCCGAGCAGGCCCTGTTCGGCGAGGACGAGCAGGTACATGTTGTGCGGTGACAGCAGCGGCTGCCGGCGGAAGCCCGCGCCCGCGCCGTCCGTGTCGCTGCCCGAGGACAGTGCCAGCGAGGCGTGCGCGTCCCGGTGCTCGGGGAAACCCTTCAGCCCCACGCCGCCCAGCGGCCGATCGCGCCACATGTCCCCGGCCGCCGCCCACAGGGCGTACCGGTCGGTCACCGACTGGTCGGGGGCGTCGGCGACCCGGGTGATGCTGTCGAGGCGCTCCTGGAGCATCGCCGTGCCGAGCCCGAACCCGCCCACCAGGACCACGCCCGCCGCGGCCGCGCCCGCCCCCACCGCCAGCGCCCGGCGCGCCCCGGACAGCAGCAGCTGCGCCGCGCACGCCACCGCCGTGGCGATCCACGCCCCCCGGCTGAAGGAGACGGCGAGCGGCAGCACCAGCGCCACCGCGCACCCGGCGGCCGCCACCCGCTGCCGCACCGGCGTGCGGCCCAGCGCCAGCCCGAGCGCCGCCACCAGCCCAAGGGAGACGACCGTCGCCATCCCCATCACGTCCTGCGGCCCGAAGGTGCCCACCGCCCGGATCTGCTCCCCCCGGTAGGAGGCGCCGGTCCCGGTGGCGTACTGGTGCACGCCGACCGCTCCCTGCCACAGCGCCAGCCCCACCAGCGACCAGGCGAGCAGCCGTACGTCGCGCCGCTCGCGCACCAGCAGCACGACGGCCGCCGGGAGGAGCACGAAGACCTGGAGGTAGCGGCCGAACCCGGTGAGCCCGGCGCCGGGGGAGGGCGCGTGCAGGGCGGCGAGGGCGAACCCGGCCACGGGCAGGGCGAGCACCACGGCCGCCGTACGGGTCAGGGGACGCCGCCGGCCCCGCACCACCCGGACCGCGCCGTACAGCACCGCCAGCGCGGAGGCCGCGTCGGCGGGGTGCACCCCGTCCGTCCCGCCCGGCGCGAGCGGCAGCGCGAGCAGGGCGATCACGGCGGCCACGGCCAGCGCGGGCGGCAGCGCCCGCGCACCGGGAGGGCCGGGGCGCCGGGGCAGGGGCAGGACGTGGCTCACCGCGTCAGCTCCCGGTGGGGCGCACGAGCGTGGCGGCCGTGCGCAGCAGGATGCAGACGTCCCGCCACAGCGACCAGTCCTCGATGTAGGCGTTGTCGAAGCGGGCCCGGTCCTCGATGGAGGTGTCCCCGCGCAGCCCGTGGATCTGGGCGAGCCCGGTGATGCCGGCCGGCATCCGGTGGCGGGCCGCGTAACCGGGGTAGGCCTCGCTGAACTTCTTGACGAAGTAAGGGCGTTCGGGACGCGGGCCGACCAGGCTCATGTCACCGCGGAACACGTTCCACAGCTGGAGCAGCTCGTCCAGCGAGGTCCGGCGCAGGAAGCGGCAGAACCACGGCATGCGCCGCTCGTCCGCCACGCTCCACCGGGTCGCCGACTCGTGCTCGTCCACCGGCCGGTGGGTGCGGAACTTCAGCAGGGTGAACGGCTTCCCGCCGCGCCCGACGCGCACCTGCCGGAACACCACCCCGGGCCCCTCGCTGACCCGCAGCACCACCGCGCACACCAGCAGCAGCGGACTGACCGCCAGCAGCAGCGCCCCGGACACCACCACGTCCAGCACCCGCTTGCCGGCGCCACCGTCCGGCCGCCCCGTCCCCGGCCCCAGCCGCCGGCAGCGGAACCCGGCGATCCGGTCACGGCCCGCGTGCGACGCGTACGGCACGTGCGACGGAGACGGCGCGTACGACGGGTCGGCGTCGACCTCCCACACCGCACAGCCCGACTCGGCGAACACGCGCAGCAGAGGTGCCCGCCACGTCCGCGCCGACGCGTCCACGACCAGCACGTCCCGTACGCCGTTCTGGACGACCGCCCGCCGCACCTCCTCGTCCGTGACCAGCACCGGCAGCGTCTCGGCGCCGTCCGCGGTCCCTCCGGGCGCGGACGGCTCCCGCGGTTCACCGGCCACGAGGCCCACCGGGCGCACCCCGCAGCGCGGGTGGCGCAGCACCGCCGCGGCCACGCGCTGCGCCGTCCGGGCGGGCCCGACGACGAGCGCGGCGCGCGGGTGGTTCAGCAGCGCCGCCCGGCGCCGCCCGTGCACGGCACCGCGGCCCGCGCAGCTCGCCGCCGTCTGCACGGCGCAGCCGAGGAGCAGGTCGCGGACGGACAGCGCCTGGTGCGGGGCGTACGCCGCCACCAGCGCGGCCAGCGCCAGCCAGCCGACGGCGATCCGGCCGCACAGGACGGGCAGTTCGTCCAGGACGCCGTCCGGCGCGTGCGGCAGACCGCGCGGGCGCAGCAGCAGCGTCACCGCCACCAGCAGGGCCGCGTACAGCGGGCGATGCGGGACGCCGGTGAGCGCCAGCGCGCCCAGCAGGGCCGCCGTGCCGTCCGCGGCGAGCAGCGGCAACCGGGACGGCGGCCGCGCCGCGGGGCGCTCGCAGGGGAGCGGGACCCCGCCGTCGGCGGTGCGCGGCGGCAGGACCGAGACGGGGGAGAGCCCCGGGTCCCGCTGCTGCCCGGCGGGAGGGGGGACGGTGCTTTCCGCGGTCACGAGTGGATGGACTCCCTGTACTGGGTGGGTACGGCGGACGGTCCTGCGTCCGGCCCGCCGCCGAGCAGTTCGCCGTACACGGCCGCGACGGCCCCCGCCGTGTGCCGTACGTCGTGTGCGGACACCACGTGCGCCCGCCCCCGGAGGGCCGCCGACGCGCGCAGTGCCGGGTCGAGCAGCAGTGCGGCGACGGCCCCGGCCAGCGCCACCGGGTCCTCGGGGGGCACGAGGCAGTGCGGCGCGAGCGCGGGCGGCAGGACCTCGCGCGCGCCGTCCACGTCGGTCACCACCACGGGCGTCCCGCAGGCCATGGCCTCCAGCGGAGCCAGGGCCATGCCCTCCCAGCGCGACGGCAGCACGACCACGTCGGCGGCCCGGTACCAGTCGGAGGCGTCGGCGACGGCCCCGGCGAACCGCACGGACGCCGGGGCGAGCGCCCGCAGCCGCGCCCGGTCCGGCCCGTCGCCGACCAGCACCAGCCGGGCCCCGGGAACCTGTTCGGCGAGCCGGTCCCACGCCGCGATCAGGACGTCCTGCCCCTTCTGCCGGCACAGCCGCCCCACGCAGACCACGAGCGGGTCCTGCGGGCCGGCGTCCGCGAGGAGCGAGGACCGTACGGCGGCGCCGGGGCGGCCGGGACGGAAGCGGTCCGGGTCGACGCCGTTCGGCACCACCGCCCACCGCCCGCGGATCCCGGCCGACTCCCCCCGGCGCCGCTCGGCCTCACTGACGCACACCACCCGCGCCGCCCACCGCGCCGCCCACCGCTCCCAGCCGAGCGCGAGGGCGGCGGTGACCCCGCCGACCGCCTCGAACGACCAGGCGTGCGGCTGGAACACGGTCGGGATCCGTCCCCGCACGGCGAGGCGCCCGGCGAGACCGGCCTTCGCGCTGTGCGCGTGCACCAGGTCCGGCCGTACGTCCTCGATCACCCGCGCGAGCCGACGCACCTCCCCGCCGAGCGAGGGTCCCGGCGAGCGCGTCGCCCGCCACGGCCGTACGTCCGCGCCCAGCGAGCGCAGCGCGGCGGCGAGGGAACCGTCCGGGCAGGCGACCGCGACGTGCAGCCCGGCGGCGAGCTGAGCCCGCGCCAGGTCCGTCACGACACGGGCGACCCCGCCGTCCACGGGCTGGGTGAGGTGGAGGACGCGCGGCGCGGAGTCGGTCGCTGGCAGGGGCATGCGCGGTTTCCTCGCTCACGGGTGGCGCTCGGGACGGGCGGGAACGCGCCGCGGGCGGCCGCCCGAGTCCGGTGCGCCGGCACGGAAGAGGGGTGTGCCGGCACGGGGTGCGTCGGACGGTGTGAACCCTAGTAGCAATTCGGGCGAATCAGGCGAAACCAAGTGAGTGTGTCGAGTGGGGCGGGGGGTGCGGCCGGGGACCGGCGGGGCGGACCCACGGGTGCCCCTCGCGCAATCACCCCACCGGCGGCACGGCCCGTGAGGACGCCGCGTGCCGGCGCCGCGCCGGGTGTTCGCCCGGATGGCCGCGCCAATCCCGGGGAAGCGCCTCTCCGTGCCGCGTACCGCGAAGGGCCCGCTCCCGCCCTCCGGCGCCACCGCACTCGCCAAGGACTTCCCGGGCACGCCGCCCGGGAGCGCCCGGGCACGCCGGCCGGGAGTGCCCGGGCGGGTTCCGGTCCACGTCCCGGTGGACATCCGCGGCGACCCCGCGCGTGCGGGCCCGCCGTTCGCCGTCCGCCCGCTGCCCCGTACGGAGGTCGGCAGGAGCCATCCGGGACGCGGATCCGGGCGGGCCGTATCGGCAGGTGCGGGGGCGTGCCCGCGGCACCGGGACCGGCACCCGGCGCGACGGTTCGGTTGCAGAGCGCGAGAGCGGCTCCCACGGTGGCAACAGGACCTCGCACCCCACCGAAAGGAATCCCCATGCGTCTGCCCGCACGGCCGATCGCCACCTCCGCGCTCTGCGCCACCCTCCTGCTCTGCGCCGCCGGGCCCGCGGCGGTGGCGGCCGACGGCGACCCGGTCCGGGAACGCACCCGCACGGCGCCCCGGGCACCGCTGCCCGGCGCCGACGAACTCAACGCCCAGGTTCAGACGCTCAGCGGCCTGGGCGGCGTGATCACACCGGTCACCGAACTGCTCGGCGCCGTCCTCGAGGACGACGACGGCCGTCTCACCGCCCAGCAGGCGGACCGGCTCGGCGACGCCGTCGACGCGGCCATCGACGACGCCCTCGCCAAGGCCGGGGCGGTGGCTGCGCCGACCGCGCCGGGCACGACCGCGCCGAGCGCGACCACGCCGGGCACGGCGGCCCCCGGGGCGAACACACCGGCCCGGCCGCCGGCCGTCGCCCAGCCGAACGGCGACGCGCCGGCCACCACGCTGCCGGCCCCGCTCGCCCCGGCCCAGGCCGGTGGCGGCCTCGTCGGTGCGGCGTTCGACGCGCTGCGCCAGGCGATCGACGCCCTGCTCGGTGTCAGCACGACGGGCCGGCCCGACCAGGTGGGCCCGGCCGTCGCCGATGTGGTGACCGACGTGGTCAACGTCGCCACGGCCACGCTGACCGGCGGCGGACTGCCCGCTCCCGACCTGGCCGGACTGCAGCCGCTGCCCGCCGCGCCGAACGGCCCGGCCCCGGCGAGCACCCTGCCGGACACACCGGCCAACTCCTCCTGACGGAGCCGGCCCGGAGGCCGTCGCGTTCGCTCCCCCGGGCGGTCGCGACGGCCTTTTCCGGTTCACGCTCGCATTCCCGCTCAACCCCCGCCCGGATTCGGCTCGCGATTCCTCCCACGGTCTTCCGAAGATTCCATATGAGGATGGGAAAGGCCGATGAGGCATACCCCTCCTTCGGGTGGGGTGCGGCAACCCCGGGTGCGCACGGGGTTTCCGGTCCGGTCCGGCCTCGTTGGGCACGGCGACGGAATTCTCCGAGGCGGCGGAAGCCGCCGAAGGATCCGAGGAAAGGAAGCCCGTGAACCCCCTGAAGGCCGCCGCTGTCATCGCCGGATCCGTGGTCCTCGCCGGTGCCACCACGCCCGCGTTCGCCCAGACCGACCTCACCGAATTCATGCACTCCCTCGACGGCGCCGCGAGCACGCTCACCGAGCACTCGGCCGTCTCCGTGCCGGTGCAGCCCCGGACGGAAGCGCTCAACGCCGGGAAGAAGCGATCCGCGCCGCGCACCACGAAGAGCATGGCCAACCAGTTGAACGAGCCGGACGCCCTGCTCGGCGGCCTGCCGCTCAAGGGCTGACCCCGTTCACCGCCACCGACAGGACGAACCGGACGAGGAGCACGCACATGGCCGTCAGCGAGGGCGCGGCACCGCCGCGCGCGGAACGGGAACCGGCGGGCACGGCAAGGGGCGGTCCCGCGCACACCGGACGCCGCGGGTTGCCGCGCCGGCTGCTCGTCCCCGTTCTCGCCGCGGCACTCGCTCCCGCGGTCGCCGCCTCCCGGCCCCCCGGCCGTTCCGGTCCCTCCCGGCCGGCCCCGGCCGGTCCCGCGCGGGCCGCGGACGGCCCGGACCGCACCGCCTTCGACGAGACCCACCTCGGCCACCGCATCCGCGGGGCCAGGTCCGCGGGCGGCACCGGCGCCTGGCACGTCACCGTGGACGGCCGCCCGCTGCACCTGATGCGCCGCGCCGACGGCACCTGGCTCAGCGTGGTCGACCACTTCCGCTCGTATCCCACCCCACTGAAGGCGACCCGCGCGGCCGTCGAGGAACTGGCGCCCGGCCAGCGGCTGCGCGAGGCGGACGGCGGGCACGGACACCCGGGAGGCCGGCATGGTGTACACGCGTAAGGACGTCAGCACCCTCACCCGCACCGAGCGGAAGCGGTTCGTCCGGGCACTGCTGGAGCTCAAACGCCGCGGCGAGTACGACGAGTTCGTGCGGACCCACATCGAGTACTTCGTCCCCGACGGCGAGAACGGGCTGCGCGTGGCCCACATGACGCCGTCCTTCCTGCCCTGGCACCGGCAGTTCCTGCTGGAGCTGGAACGGGCGCTGCAGCGGGTGGACCCGTCGGTCTGCGTGCCGTACTGGGACTGGACGAAGGACCGCGGCACCACCTCCGTACCCTGGACCGACGACCTGCTCGGCGGCAACGGGCGGCCCTCGGACCACCAGGTGACGACCGGACCCTTCGCCTACAAGGAGGGCAACTGGACCCTGAAGCAGAACGTGACCGACACCGAGTTCCTCACCCGGGACCTCGGCCGCCGCCGCGCCCCGATCCGGTTGCCGGACAAGAACGACCTGGAGTGGGCGTTGAAGGACCCCGCCTACGACACCGCGCCGTGGGACTCGACGTCCCCCAAGGGGTTCCGCAACAAGCTGGAGGGGTGGGGACCCGGGCGCGGCAGCGCCTCCTGGCGCAACCACAACCGGGTGCACCGCTGGGTCGGCGGGGTCATGCTCGGCGGCGCCTCCGTGAACGACCCGGTGTTCTGGCTGCTGCACGCCTTCGTCGACCTGCAGTGGTCCCGCTGGCAGCGCCGCCACCCCGGCGCCCGCTACCTGCCGGCCCGGCCACCCGGCCCGGGCAGCGCGCAGCACGGCCGGATCGTGGCCCGGCAGGAGAAGCTGCCGCCGTGGGACGTGACGCCGGAGGCGCTGGAGGACCACAGCCGGATCTACCGGTACGGGTGAGGGAAGGGCCGGCATCCGGCCGCCGGTGATCCGGCCACCCGGCCCGCGGGGCCGTCACACCCGCCCGGGGCCGGGCCTGCGGGCAGGCGCCGCACCGGTGGGCCCGCGAGGAGGATCCGGGCGGCCTCCACCGCCCGGCCGCGGTACGCCGTGCAGGCGACGCGCGCCACATGACCGAGGCGGAGCGCCCCGAGCCGGCTCGGGGCCGTGCGCGCCGGGTGACCGGTGGGCAGGGACCCGGTACCGAAGCCGGGCGCTGCGGGCGGGGCGCCCCCGTCGCTGGGGCGGGCACCGAGGCGGGCGGCCTCCACGGCGTCCGCGGCAGGCTTCCGGTCGGCGACCCCCGGCCGCCGCGTTCAGGAAGTCGCCGAACACGGCACGACGCAGGCGCGCGCCCGCCCCTGCGCATCCTGCGCGGTACCTGAGAAGACCGGCGTTCCCGCTGGTCGTCGGGCATGTGCGCCCCCGGCAGGACTCGAACCTGCGGCCAAGCGCTTAGAAGGTGCGGGCACCGCCCCGCGGTGCTTCCCACCCAGCCGGCCTCACCGCCGTGGCCGACCGCTGACGGCCACCGCCGTCCGTCGTCGTTGCCGTCAGCGCTGCCGTCAGCGGTGCTGCCCTGTGATCACCGCTTTAGGAGCCCGATCCGGGCTCGCTTCCGCTCCGGCCGGCGACTGGGATAAACGCCGGACAAGGACGATAGTGTACGCCGCCGTCCGACGCTGTTGATGTCAGCCGTTGATGTAGAACCCTTCGGATACGTAGCCACTATCTGGCTCGGTCGCTGACGGTCATACCGGTGGCGTTGAAAGCTCGAAGGGACTGATGCGGACGGGTTGACCTGCTGTTCCCTGCTCAGCCAGAAGTCTGCAATGATACGGTTCATGGGGGCACAGCGGGCAAACTTCACTGAGGCGACAAAGCGCGCCCTGGCATTACGGGCTGCTTTCCGTTGCTCAAATCCGGGCTGTGGGGCCCTTACGATCGGACCTGGAACGGGGGTCGCTGACGTCGAAATTACTGGTACGGCAGCGCATATCTACGCAGCTGCAGCGGGTGGCCCCCGAGGTACTGGAGGTCTCAACGCGGCTCAGCGCAGCGCACCCATCAACGGCATCTGGCTGTGCGCAAGTTGCGCCCGGTTAGTCGACACTAATGTTGGTCGAGCCTATCCACCATCTCTGCTTCGTGCCTGGCGTGATCTCCATGAGGCCCGTATTCGGATGGAGCACGGAGGAGTGGCCCGTCCATTCGGTTGGATCCATTCCATCGATATTCTTGACGACGTGTGGCTAGCTGAGCCAACGACTGTACGGTTCTCGCGGTGCAACTTGTTCGTGGGAACGAATGGCATTGGGAAAACTCATTTCATCTCTCTGTTATCCGGCTTGGCGTCACCCTCCAGGGTGATGGAGCGCGCAAGTCGACCAGACTCAACGGTCCATGCCGTGATCAATTGGTATGACCCTCAGCCGCGGCGGGCAGAATTTCGTGCCGAAGGACAGCAACTTCACTTTGCGTCTGACGGGGTCACTGTACCGTTTATTCCACAGCCCTACCGAGTAGTGCGTCCACTCGACCATTGGGGCAGCCTGCCGCGCAATCTGCGAGAACTAGCAGAAGCGGTAGGCCTGGATAGTTGGGTAATCCGGAAGCTGATCGAGGGTTTGCCTGAGATCGTTCAAGGGGCTGTAAAACGAATCTGGATCGAGAACGAGGAAATCCGAGCGGAGTACATCAGAGGTGACAGTCTTGTCACCGACAGCGGGCCTCGCCGGATATTGGACAACACCGTGACGCTCGAAGTGCTGGTTGCCATCGCCGAGACCTATGCTCGCACGCAGCCCACGCTGCTACTGCTGGATGCTCTTTTCAACGGCACCTATGATGAATATTCCCACGCTACTGATCTCCTCAGCTCCTCAGTCAGGGGGTTTCAAACAGTAGCAACCACGACTAACGCTGCGCCTTCGCCCCCTCCTGAATGGACGGTGACGCGCTTCGTTTCCCTAAGTGGCTCGTCCTACAAGCGTTGGGCGCGGCTAGTGCAAGATGATATGGAATGAGGTCGCCGCTGCCACACAGCCTTCAATAGCCGGTCTACTGATCGCACTCTCCGCTGACCAGCGGACCTGACGAAGCCCACGGCTCTGACCAGTTCGGATGCCGTGGGCTTCTGTCGTTGTTGGTTGGCGTCGGGTGACCTCGGACGGCCCAGGGACGGCCCAGCGGCTGCCACTAGACCACCCTGCCCTTGCCGAGCGAGTCACCCTCTATGCGCTGTCCGGATCGTCGCCGCCGATCTCTTCAACTGGTCCTTGTTGGTTCACAGATAGATTCTGCATCAGGCTCTTATATAGAGGATCAATGGCCACCTCAAACCTACTCAAGCGACCTTGTGAAATAAGTGTCTCTACTTCGCGGCAAGCTGCATCTATATTATCCAACAAGACGAGCTTGCAATGGGAAATGGAGGCGTCAAGGCCACTAGTATCCCACTCCTCTACTTCCGTTTGAACTCTTTCCAGTCCTTCTGTCTGTTTGATGGAAAGCCAGCGGCGTACTCGCATCTTCATTTCATCCGCTCGACTGAGTTTGCGAGTCAGTACGTAATTGCAGACCGCTTTGGAGGAGTGACTTGCACGCCAAATGGAGAAGTCGCGAGCCGCAATAATTGCTGCGCGGGTGAAAAGTTCGGTATCCTTTTTATATAGCTTGGTCCCGACGGCGCAAACGAGTAAATGACCCAGGGCCAGCAGCTCTTGCAGGACCCAGTCGAGGTACTTCTCGCTGACTTCAACACGCGCCCCCGGTTTAACGTCGGACAATTCCTGGATGCCCAGTTTCTGTACGACAGAAATGTAGAGGTGATTTACCACTCCACCTGTGTGAACAATGAGATTTCGTCGAGCAAAAGACTCTCGCACGAGCGGCCAAAAGACAGGGAGAGACTCCATCGACACGCCGCCGCATGCGCGCTTAAGCCACTTTTCCCAGCCGTCGATACTGTCCCGTAGGAGCGAAGAGATCCTCTTTTCAACCAAGTATTCACGAGCGTCATCTAAGGTGCCGAACTCGGCCAACTCCTGAAGGGTGAACGAGTGGTCACTGTCATTCAAAGATGAGGTATTGACGCCATAGATGGTTCGAGCTAGCTGGCCAAAAAGAACCTCGAAAGCAGATATGGCAGACACCAGCAGTGATTTTCTGAGTAGGGCGTCTTGAGATCCCGCTTTGCTGCGGTTGGCCAGCTGCATAATGAGGTGGCTTACTGCGACTCCCACGCCCCTGTCGGGCACTTCAAGTGAAAGGCTCGGCTTGCTTCCCGATTCAAGGAGCGTGTGCAGATTGGCCATGAATTTTTCGAGATATTCGCGCGATGCGTCTCCTTCTTCCGGGGTGAGGGCGCCAAGGACTTCATCTCGAATGCTGGCGAGTTCGTCTTCCTTCCGTGCTGTCATTTCTGGAATTACTGAGCGATTAATCTCAATGATGGAATGAAGTTGGGCAATGTATTCATCTGAGATATCCTTTAACCGGTTTCCCGGTGTGTCCTCTGCGCCGATGGGCTCTGCGGAGATGATGGTCACTGTCTCCCCCATTCTGGAATGAAGTCTGCACCCCTAAGGCCGAAGCCCTCGGAGGAAGCTTAGCGTGAGCGTAGTCACGCTTTCAGTCATTGGTCATAGGTCGGCGGAGCGGCTTTGGGCTGGAGCTGCTTTGGGGCGAGTGATCATGGCCCCGTAAGCTGATGGCGAGTCGGGCAGTCTGTGGACCTGCCCGTTAAAGCACGACGTTGGGGCCATGATCTTAGAGGCTCGCCCCAAAGTGGCTGCCTAAAGCCGTGGAGCCGACCGCCCCAGCCACGACGTGTTCTGACTTCATGCACTGTGTGCCTGCCTCTTGGGCGGGCACGGGCGGCCGGCGGTGCCGAGCGGGGCGGAGACATGAGCGCGGGCGCCGCCGGCCGCCCGCGCCCGCCCGGAGGAGCGAAGCGACGACGGGTGCTTGATGAAGTAGGGAAAGTCTTACCCCGCCTTGATTGATGCTCTCGATCGTGGCCTGTCGGCTCACCGCTCGACTCGGCTACCGTTCCGTCCATGTCTTCTGCACTGGACACGCCCCAGGGAGCGGCCGGACTCGCTGAGTCCCTGCTTCCTCCGCTCGGGAACCGCTGGCTGCACACCCAGGCCGTGGCCGCTCGGGCTCGTGAGGCTTCCGCGGCTGTGTCCGAGGCGGACCGGGATCTTCTCGTCGCTGCCGCATGGCTGCACGACATCGGCTACGCGCCCGAGCTGTGCGTCACCGGCTTCCATCCTCTCGATGGTGCTCGGTACCTGGAATCGCTGGGTGCGCCGGCGCGCCTGGTGCGGCTGGTCGCTCATCACTCCGGGGCCGTGTACGAGGCGGAGCAGCGTGGGCTGTCGGCAGAGCTGGCCGTCTACGAGCGGGAGGACTCCCCGGTCCTGGACGCGCTGATCTTCGCCGACATGACGACCGGTCCCGCCGGGCAGTCCTTCGACTTCGACGCCCGGATCGACGAGATCCTGGTCCGCTACGAGCCGGGCAGCGAGGTGCACAACGCGATCAGCAAGGCGCGGTCGTACCTCCGGGGCGCCGTCGAGCGGACCCTGGACCGCATGGCTCATCAGCCGATGTAGGGCTCTGCCCGGTCGGCCAGGCCGTGCTCGATCCGCATGCGCATCGACGGGTGGATGTTCAGCTCGTCCAGCCTGCTCGGGTCGACGAAGGCGACTTCCTTGCTCTCGCTGCTCGTCCGCAGCTCGCCGCCGGTGATGCGGGTGTGAAAGCAGATGGAGAACTGCTGGCGGACCTCGCCGTCGTCGTACGCCATGACGTGCCCGGGGTTGGTGTAGATGCCGACGAGGCCGGTCACCTCCACGTCGAAGCCGGTCTCTTCCTTCGTCTCGCGTACGGCTGCGTCCGGGGCTGACTCGCCCAGGTCGACGCCGCCTCCGGGCAGGGCCCAGAGGTCGTTGTCGGTCTTGTGGATCAGCAGGACCTCTCCGGCCTCGTTGCGGGCCACGGCGGTCACGGAGGGGACGAGGCTGTTCGCCTTGGGGGCGTTGGGATCGTTGAAGTAGTCGACACGGGCCATGTGTTCAGCGTTGCACGTCCGGGGCCCGCTATGCCGCCCGGCCTCGTTCCCACGCGTAGTCGAAGCTCCGCATGTAGTGCCGGAAGGTCCGCGCGCCGGGGAGGTACCGGAAGTGCAACACCGGGTTCTGACCGGCGGGGGCTCCCAGGACGTGCGGGTTCACCAGAACGTCCTCGTCGAACCGGTAGATCGAGTTGTAGAGGATCGTGTCGTGCAGCCGGACCTCGACGCCGGGCGTCGACATGGCGGGCTCGAGGTAGCGGCGGGTGATCCGGGCGCGTGCGGCCAGGTCGTCACCGATGCCCTCCTCTTCGCCGCGCTGGCGGACCGCCTCGGAGTCGGGGTCGCCGAGCAGGATGCGGACCTGGGCGCCGGCCTTCGCCTTCTCGGCCAGTTGGTCGGGCAGGTCCGGGTGGCTGTCGAAGAGGAAGAGTCCGGCGTACACGAGGATGTCGACCTGGTCCGTCGCCTTCTCGATCAGGGATGACCAGAGCGGGGCGGGCACCGCGCCACGGTGCGGGTAGTACGTGATCAGCTCGGACGTGCTGGCCTTCTCGGCCTGCTTCTCCACCGACGGCCAGAGGTAGACCTCGTCGACTCCGAGGAAGTTCGCCGCCTTCCAGCGGTGCCCGCGGTGCGGGGTGCGGCTGGTGGTGATCCACCGCTCGACGCTCTTGGGGTCCACGCCGACGTGCTCGGCAACGGATTGGATCGTCTCGCCCTTCGCTGAAATCGCCGCGCGCAGACGCTCGTTCGCCATGTCATGTCCTTCGTTGGGACCGCAGGGACGTTTTGACGGTAGCTCAGACGTCCCTAAACGTCCATACGGGCGGTGATGCGTCCACCCCCTCTCACGGTCTCCTGATCTCACCGACGGGATGTCGGCCAACACCTCGCCTCAACAGGAGACAAGACGATGCGTCAGATCCCCGTGGACACTTCCAACGCCACCGTGATGGTCGCCAAGGCCCCGCAGCCCAAGGTGAAGGACCGCCGTACCGGTGAGATCGCCACCGACAAGGACGGCGCCACCCTGATGGTCGTGGAGGTCATGTTCTCCACGCCCGACGAAGTCGAGATCCTCAAGCTCACCGTTCCGCAGTCCGGCGTCTCCGAGGACCTGACGATGGGCACCCCGGTCGCCCTGACGGGCCTGGTCGCCTCGGCGTGGGAGAACGAGTTCAACGGCCAGAAGCGGCACGGGATCGCCTTCCGCGCGGTCGCCGTGACCTCGCTGGCCGCCGCGGGTTCGGCCTCGAAGGCGGCCTGAGCCGTGATGTGGCTGATCGTCGCCCTGGTGCTGGTCGTCGCCACTGCGGGTCTCCTGCGGTGGCGGCGCCCCGCCTGGTACTGGCTGACCTTCGGGGTCACCCTCGCCGCGCTGCGGGTCCTGGTCCGGTACGGCTCGGTCATGGACGCCTGCGGCCTGACGGTGCCGGCCCCTCGCTGGCGTCTGGCGCTGGCCCGGATGACCAACCGGCCCGTTCCCGATCCTCGCGCCCCGCGCATCCTGCGGATCCGGCCGACCCGGACCGGCCTGGTGCTGCGGCTCAAGCTCCGCCCCGGCCAGGACGCCTTCGACGTGGCCGCCTCGTGCGACCGGCTGCGGCACTCGTTCGCCATGTACGGCGTCACCTCCCGTGAGCTGCGCTCGGGCGTGGTCGAGCTGCGGATGACCGGCTACGACGTGCTCAAGCGGGTGCAGATGCCGAACAAGGTCGACACCCGGCCGATGCGGGTCCCGGTCGCCCTGCGCGAGGACGGGGCCGTGCACTACCGCGACTACCGGGCCGTGCCGCACGCCCTCACCCTCGGTGCGACGGAGTCCGGCAAGTCCGTCTACCAGCGCAACCTCGTCGCCGCGCTCGCGCCGCAACGGGTCGCCCTGGTCGGCATCGACTGCAAGCAGGGCGTCGAGCTGTTCCCGCTGGCCCGCCGGTTCTCCGCGCTCGCCGACAACCCCGACACCGCCGCCGAACTTCTCGATGCGCTGGTGGCCCACATGGAGGACGTGTACCAGCTCATCCGGGCCGAACAGCGGATCACCGCCGACGTACCGGATGCGGAGATCGCCGCCGACATCTGGGACCTGCCCGAGGACCTCCGTCCGGTGCCGATCGTGGTCCTGGTCGACGAGGTCGCCGAACTCGCCCTCTTCTCCACCAAGGAGGAGGAGAAGCGGCGGGACCGGATCATCACCGCCCTGGCCCGGCTCGCCCAGCTCGGCCGCGCCGCCGGCATCTACCTGGAGATCTGCGGGCAGCGCTTCGGCTCCGAACTCGGCAAGGGCATCACCATGCTCCGCGCCCAGCTCACCTGCCGTACCGCCCACCGCGTCAACGACGAGTCCTCGGCGAACATGGCCCTCGGCGACATCGCCCCGGACGCCGTCCTGGCCGCGATCCAGATTCCCACCGACACCCCCGGCGTCGCCATCACCGGTGACTCGACCGGCGGATGGGCTCGCATCCGCGCCCCGCACACCTCGCTGCGGCAAGCCGTGAACATCTGCAACCGGCACGCCGACCTGGTCCCGGACCTGCCCGCCCTGGCCCCGTTCCGGCCCGTGCTCGGCACCCTCGCACCGGTCCCGGCCCCGGCCGTCGAGTCCGCCCCGGCCGCCGCCTGAGCCAGGAAGGAGAAGCAACCATGCCCCGCTCAGCCCTTCGTGTGGACGCCGTCCTGGTCCAGGCCGTCATCGCCGGGGCGCTGTCCTTCGCCCACCTGCACGACCTGGCCGCCGCTGCCGGACAGGACGGCTGGAAGGCCTGGGCCTACCCGGTTTCGGTGGACCTGCTGCTGGTCGCCGCCTGGCGTCGGCTGCGCACCGAGGGGCCGTCCCGGCTGGCCTGGTGCTGGTTCCTGATCGCCCTGGTCGCCTCGCTCGGCGCCAACGTCGCCACCGCCGGACTCCTCGACCTCGGCGATGTCCCGGCCTGGCTGCGCATCCTCGTCGCCGCCTGGCCCGCCCTGGCCTTCATGGGCGGCACCCTCCTCACCCACACACCCACCCGCCCGGAGCCGGACGCGCCGGCACCCGCCACCCCCGACCCGGACCCCGTGCACGAGACGGAGCCCGAACCGGTCGCCATCGAACCGGACCCGGTCCCCGAACCTGCGGCAGTCCCGGTCGCCGAAGAGCCCCCCGCCCTACCCACCACCGAGCCTTCCCCGGCGGTGCCGGTCCCGGCCGCGCTGGTCGACCACGCACGCAAGGTCGCCGCCGACCACCACGCCCGTACCGGCGCCCGGATCGACACCGACACCCTCCGCGCCCGCCTCGGCGTCCCGCCGCACCTGGCCGACGCCATCGCCGCCCAGCTCGCCTGACCCGAAAGGAGCCCGATCGACCATGCCCGCCCGCGACTTCTTCCACTCCGTGATGCGGATCGGCCCGGTGCAGATCGGCACCCACCGCGACCGCAACGGCCAGACCAAGCACGCCGCCGTGTGCAGCTTGGACGGCTGCGGCTGGTCCGCCGACTACTCCAGCCAGTCCGCCGCCCAGCTCGCCGCCCGCACCCACCGCTGCAAGGTCCGCTAGGAGGCCACCGTCATGGATGTCCCGCTCTGGTTCGCCCTGCTCTGCGTCGGAGTCCTCGGCGTCAAGCTCATCCGCCCGCCGCTCTGGCTGGTCCTGGTGCTGCTGCTCGGCGGCTACCTCCTCGCGGACAGCCTCCTCGCCCCGGTCATCGACACCGCCGTCAAGTAAGGAGATCCGCTGATGTTCCGGCCCAAGCTCCCGACCATGCCCCAGCCCACCGGCACGGCCACCCTGCCCACCGTGGTGGAGCCGACCACCATCACCCCCGGCATCCCGGCCCCGCCGGCGCCCGTCACCCCGTCTCCGGTCGCGTCCCGGCCCGTGGTCCAGCTCATGCCCGGTACCGCGCTCGCCGTGGTGGGCGGCGGCACCGCCGTGGTCCTGGTCGTCGGCGCCGTCCTGGTCTCCATGCTCCTGGCCGTCGCCGTCACCGCCGCCTCGGTCGCCGTCTGCGCCGTCGTCCTGCGCTCGCTGCTGGCCTCCCAGCACCGCCGCTGACCAGTCCTGGGGGCGACGCACAAGCCGCCAAGCACGCCGCCACCCCTGGGACCACGCTCCGCCAACCGCCGTCGTCAAGGGAGAACCCCCATGGATCCGCAGATAGCCGCCGCCCTGGTGCCGTTACTGGGCTGGGCCGTGCACGGGAGCGTCCTCGCCCACCGGCTCGCCTCTGCCCGTCGTGACCCGCTCACCGGCCTGCACACCCGCGCCGGATGGACCGCCCGCGCCGAACACTGCATCCGCCGGCACCCGGCCGCGGCCGTGCTCCTGGTCGACCTCGACCACTTCAAGGCCCTCAACGACACCCACGGCCACGCCGCCGGGGACGCCGCCCTCATCGCTATCGCCGACCGGCTCCGTACCTGGTGCGGCCGCAACGGCACCGCCGGGCGCCTGGGCGGGGACGAGTTCGTCGCCGTCGTCCGGGACCTGGCCGCCGCCGACCTCGAAGCACTGATCACCGACCTGCACCGGCCACTGTCCTACGCCGGGAGGCCGCTGCCGCTGGCTGCCTCGGTCGGCGTCTGCCGCCTCGCCGAGCTGCCGGTACCGCTCCTGACCGATGCCCTCGCCGCCGCCGATGCGGCCATGTATGCGGTCAAGGGCCGCAGCCGCCGGGGCTCGCGCTCCTCTCGCTGACCGGCCGCCGGGTGGCGCACAAGCCGCCAAGCACGCCGCCACCCGGGGCCGTTCCTTCCAACCGCAATCGAAAGGAACCACCATCATGGCCCAGCACACCCCGCCCGCGCCGAGGATCTGCCCGGCCTGTGACGGCTTCGCCACGGTCGCCGTCACCCTCGGCGGACGCGACCCGCGCGGTCACCTGCGCACCCTCACCGTCGACTGCCCGGCCTGCCACGGCACCGGCACCGTTCCCGCCCGCTGCGTCCGGGAGGGCGCCCGTGCCTGACCTGCTGCTCGACCCGACCACCCTCGGTGACCTGCTGAGGGTGGCTTCGGCTTCCGACTACCACCGCTGGGAAGAGCAGATCCGCCGCACCGGCGGCTGCGCCGACCCCATCCATCTGACCGGCTGGACGATCCACAAGGACAAGACCACCGGCGAAGTGCTGCACCGCTACTCGACCGAGAGCGAACCGGGCGGACGGCTCCGCGTCGCGTGCGGCAACCGCCGTGCCTCCCGCTGCCCGGCCTGCGCCTGGACGTACGCGGGCGACACCTACCATCTCATCCGCGCCGGACTCGCCGGGGACGACCGCCGCGACATCCCCGCCACCGTCCGCGACCATCCCCGCGTCTTCGCCACCCTCACCGCCCCCTCCTTCGGCCCGGTCCACAACCGTCCCGACCACGGCACCTGCCGCTGCGGCACCGCACACGCCCCGGACGCCCCGGAACTGGGCACCGCCCTCGACCCGGAGACGTACGACTACGCGGGCGCGGTGCTGTTCAACAACCACGCCGGGCAGCTCTGGCAGCGCTTCACCAACCGCCTCCGCCGCGAGATCGCCGCCCGCGCCGGCCTTTCCCGCCGGGAACTCGCCGACCACTGCCGCGTCTCGTACGGCAAGGTCGCCGAGTTCCAGAAGCGCGGCGCCGTGCACTTCCATGCCGTGATCCGGCTCGACGGACCCGACGGGCCGGATTCCCCGCCGCCGTCCTGGGCGACGGTCGGCCTCCTCGCCGACGCGATCCGCGCCGCCGTCGCGCACTCCTACACCTCGGTCTCCGTCCCGGCTGTCGCCGACCAACCGGCCCGGACCTTCCGCTGGGGCACCCAGCTCGACGTCCGGCCGGTCGAGGCGTTCGGCGACGGTTCGGAGATCACGGAACAGGCCGTCGCCTCCTACGTCGCCAAGTACGCGACCAAGGCCGCCGAGAACACCGGCACCCTCGACCGCCGCATCGGGGAGCTCTCCGAACTCGACCGCCACGGTGTCCCGGACCACACCCGCCGCCTGATCGAAGCCTGCAAGGTGCTCGATCCGGTGTATCCGGAACGCCGCCTGTGGGCCTGGGCGCACATGCTCGGCTTCCGCGGCCACTTCTCCTCCAAGTCCCGCCGCTACTCCACCACCCTCGGCGCCCTGCGCCAGGCCCGCGCCGACTACCGCGCCGCCCAGGAACACGCCGCCCTCGGCCTGGGCGACGCCGAGCCGGACACCGTCCTGGTCCTGGCCGATTGGCAGTACGCCGGACACGGCCACACCCCCGGTGAGTCCGTCCTCGCCGCCACCATCGCCCGGAACCTCCAGCTCAACCGCGAAACCGCTCGCGAAGCCCTACGCGACCAACTCGCCCAGGAAGGAGCCGCAGCATGACCACCCCCGAACTGCTGACCGTGCCGGAAGTGATGGAACGGCTCCGCCTCGGCCGCTCCACGGTCTACGACCTGATCCGTTCCCGCCGTCTGCCCTCGATCACCGTCGGCCGGTGCCGCCGCATCCCCGCGTGGGCCGTCCGCGACTTCATCAACAACGAACTGGAGGCGGCGGCCTGATGGTGGCGAAGCGCAACCCGAACGGCGAGGGCACCATCTACCGCCGCAAGGACGGCCGGTACGAGGGGGCGGGCTACGTGCTGATGCCCGACGGCACGCAGAAGCGCCGGCGGGTCTACGGCAGGACCTGGGAGGAGGCCCGGAAGAAGCTGACCGAGATGCTCGCCAAGAGCGACCAGGGCATCCCGGCGGCCGACACGACCGAAAGCCTCGGGTCGTACCTGGCGTACTGGCTCGACCACGTCGTCCGGCACAAGGTGAGGGCCTCAACGGTCTACAGCTACAGCAAGTGCGTCAACGCGTACATCGTCCCCCGGCTCGGGAAGAAGAAGCTCGCCCGGCTGTCCGCCAAGGACGTGCGGCTCTTCCTCGACTGGGCGCGGCAGGCGTGCCAGTGCTGTGCGCAGGGCCAGGACGCGGCCCGACCGCCGGCCAAGCGCCGCTGCTGCGCGCTGAGCCCCAAGCGGTGCTGCGGCAAGCACCTGTCGCCGCGCATGGTCCAGTACCTGCACGCCGTGCTGCGGAACGCTCTGCAGCACGCCGTCCGTGAGGAGCTGGTGCAGCGCAACGTCGCGAAGCTGGTGCAGGTTCAGACGCCGCGTTACCGCGTCGGCCGCGGCCTCTCCGTCGCCGAGGCGAAGAAGCTGCTGGCGGAGGTGCGTGACGACCGGCTGAGCGCGGCGTACGTGCTCGCGCTCTACCTCGGGCTGCGGCGCGGTGAGCTGCTGGGCCTCCACTGGTCGGACGTTGATCTGGATGGGGGATCGCTGGAGATCCGAACGGCCCTCCAGCGCGTCGACGGGGAGCTGACGCTGACCGCGCCCAAGACGCGCCGCTCGGAGCGTCCCGTCCCGCTCCCGGCCGTGTGCGTGGACGCCCTCCGCCGGCACCGCGAGCACCAGGCCGAGGAGCGGCGGGCGGCGGGGGAGCGGTGGCAGGAGACGGGCCTGGTCTTCACCACCAGGCGGGGCACCCCGATCGAGCCGCGGAATCTGAACCGGCACTTCTACCCGATCCGCGAGCGGCTGGGCCTGGAGGTCCGGTTCCACGACCTCCGGCACACCTGCGTGACCCTGCTGCTCGGTCTCGGTGTCCCGCCGCACATCGTCCGCGACATCGTCGGGCACAGCGCCCTTGATGTGACCATGAACATCTACGCGCACACCGACATGACGGAGAAGCGGGCCGCTCTGGACCGGCTGGGGAGCCTGCTGGCCGTCGAGTGACGGGGACGTTGCCGTCAGCGTTGCCGTCAGAGCCACGAAACGCCCTGGAGGGGAGATTCCCTCTGGGGCGTTTTCGCTGGTCGGACGTGGCGCCCCCGGCAGGACTCGAACCTGCGGCCAAGCGCTTAGAAGGCGCCTGCTCTATCCACTGAGCTACGGGGGCCTGGTGTGGTGGCCTTCGCCACGGTGCCCGGGCGGGCTGATCCGCGGCGTCGCCGGGGACAAGGATAGGGCTCCCGGCTCCTCGTCCCGGTTGCTTCCCCTCCGCGACTCGATGTGGAGGTTCGGTGAAGCGGTCCTGATAATCGCAGGCAAGTGCGAATCGTGCACCGCTTTTGGCGCCCTGCGCATCGGGTGTTGTGCACTCGTTATGCCTGGGCCGCCTTGGTGCCCCACTCCTCCCTTCCGCCCCTTATATTCCGTCGGCGCGCAGACATGCTCATATGCTTCAGAATTCCCCTAAAATTGGGCATTCTTCGCATGTGGTGACCTTGGACGTACGGCCTCAGCTGCTCGACGCACTCTCCGCCCTGCGCGACCGTGTCGCGGCCGCACGCTTCCCGCTGCCCCTGCCCGGGGCCCCACGCGCGCGTGCCAACCGCGACGACCTGCTCGCGCAGCTCGACGACTACCTGATGCCCCGCCTCAGAGAGCCCGACGCGCCCCTGCTGGCCGTCATCGGCGGGTCCACCGGGGCGGGCAAGTCCACGCTGGTGAACTCGCTCGTGGGGCGCCGGGTCAGCGAAGCGGGCGTCCTGCGCCCGACGACGCGGACACCGGTCCTGGTCTGCCATCCGGAGGATCACCACTGGTTCAGCGGCATGCGGGTCCTGCCCGACCTCACGCGCGTGTGGGTGCCCCACCAGGACCCCGGCGACGACCTGCTGACGTCCGGGGAGAAGCCCGCGCGCGTGCTGCGCATCGAGACCGCCGACACCCTGCCGCCCGGCCTCGCCCTCCTCGACACGCCCGACATCGACTCGCTGGTCACCGAGAACCGCTTCCTGGCCGCCGAACTTCTGTGCGCCGCCGACATCTGGGTGATGGTCACCACGGCCGCCCGGTACGCCGACGCCGTCCCCTGGCATCTGCTGCGCACCGCCAAGGAGTACGACGCCACCCTGGTCACGGTGCTCGACCGGGTGCCGCACCAGGTGGTGTCCGAGGTCTCGCGGCAGTACGCCGCGCTGCTCACCAAGGCCGGGCTCGGCGACGTGCCCCGGTTCACCGTGCCCGAGCTGCCCGAGTCGGCCTGGGGCGGCGGGCTGCTGCCGGCCACCGCGGTGGCGCCGCTGCGGACGTGGCTCGTCCACCGGGCGCAGGATCCCGCGGCCCGGCAGGACGCCATGGCCCGTACGGCGTACGGCCTCCTCGACTCCCTCGCGTCCCGGATGCCGGAGCTGGCCGGTGCCGCCGCCGCGCAGTACGCCGCCGCCCTGCGGCTCACCGCCGCCGTCGACGGGGCGTACGACAGCGAGCACGCGCGCGTGCGGCGCCGGCTGCAGGCCGGGGCCGTGCTCGCCGGGGACGCGCTCAAGCGGTGGCGGGCGTTCCCGCTCGACTGCTCCGCGGGCGAGCTCCTGGACGCCCTGGCCGAGAGCCTGGCCGCGCTGCTGCTGTGCGCCGTCACCGCCGCCGACGAGCGCGTCGACGAGGTCTGGCGGCGCGAACCGGCGGCGGGCGCGCCGGAGCTCGCCGACCGCGGCACCTCGCCGGAGGGTGTCGAACACCGCATCGGCCTGGCCGTACGGCGGTGGCGGCGGGAGCTGGAGGAGTACGCCGAGGAGGAGGTGCGTGAGCTCGACCGGAGCGTCGCCCCCGATCCCGAGGCCGTCGCCGCCCTGGTCGCCACGGCGCTGCTGGGCGGGCGCCGGGCGCGGTCCGCGGGGGAGGGGCTCGCCGAGCGGATCGGGGCGCACGGTGCGCTGCGGCTGCGCGACCGGGGCGGGCGGCTGCTGACCGAGTACGTGGACCGGGTCGTGCACCGCGAGCGCGAGCGCCGGCTCGCCCCGCTCGACGCCCTCGGCATCCACCCCGAGCCCCAGGCCGAACTCATCGCCGCGCTGTCCGTACTGCAGAAGGAGAGGTGACCGGTGACCGCCGTCACTGACCAGGACCCCACCGAGCACACCGACCACACGAAAGGCAGGGCCCGCGGGGACGACCGTCGTGCGGACCGGTCCTCCGGGGAGCAGGGCGGGGAGGACGGGCGCCCGGGGGAGGCGGCCTCCGCGGCGGGCGCCGCCGCGGCCCGGGGCGAGCGCCGCCGGGAGCGGGAGGAGGACGGCCACGCGCGCGTGCGGGACGGCGGCCCCCCGCGCCGTGCCGACCGCGGGAGCCACACGGACCGTGCCGACCGCGGCGACGACGTGGACCGTGCCGACCGCGCGGGGCGGGACCGGCCGAGCGGCGCCCCGTCCGAGGGCGCGGACGCCTGGGACGACGGGCTGATCGCGCGGCGGGTGAACGAGGCCGACGGCGGGGAGCGGCCGCCCGTCGTGTCCCGGCCGGCGCCCGGCGGGGCGGCCGTGGCGCCGCTGGCGTACGACGGGCCGCTCAGGTCGCGCCTGGACGCGCTGCGCGAGCTGGTGGGGCTCTCCCGCGCCCGGCTCGACGGCCGGACCCTCGCCGCGGCGGGCCGGGTCCTCGACGAGGCGGCCGCGCGGCGCAGGCTGTCGGGGCAGCACACCGTCGTCGCCATCGCCGGCGCGACGGGCAGCGGCAAGTCGCAGCTGTTCAACGCGCTCGCCGGGGTGGCCATCTCGGAGACCGGCGTGCGCCGGCCCACCACCGCGGCGCCCATCGCGTGCAGCTGGAGCGACGGCGCGGCCGGCCTGCTGGACCGGCTCGGCATTCCGGGCCGGCTGCGCCGCCGCCCCCTGCAGTACCCGGACGTGGACTCGCAGCTGCGCGGGCTGGTCCTGGTCGACCTGCCCGACCACGACTCGGCGGCCGTGCAGCACCGCGAGCAGGTGGACCGCATCCTGGCGCTGGTCGACGCCGTCATCTGGGTCGTCGATCCCGAGAAGTACGCCGACGCCCTCCTCCACGAGCGCTATCTGCGGCCCATGGCGGGCTACGCGGAGGTCATGTTCGTCGTCCTCAACCAGATCGACCGGCTGCCCGGTGAGGCCGCCGATCAGGTCCTGGACGACCTGCGGCGGCTGCTGGACGAGGACGGCGTCGCCCTCGGCGAGTACGGCGAACCGGGAGCGAACGTGCTCGCGCTGTCCGCGCTCACCGGGGAAGGCGTCGGCGAACTGCGGGAGGCGCTCGGCCAGTTCGTCTCGGAGCGCGGCGCCCCGGCCCGCCGCGTCTCGGCCGACGTGGACACCGCCGCCTGGCGGTTGCGCCCGGTGTACGTCACCAGGCAGCGGGCCGGGCTCAGCGAGGAGGCGCGTGAGGAGTTCGCGGACCGGCTCGCGGACGCGGTCGGCGCCACCGCGGCGGGCGAGGCGGCCGAACGCGCCTGGCTGCGCAACGCCGGCCGCGCGTGCGGCACGCCGTGGCTGCGGCTGTGGCGCTGGTACCTGGACCGGCGCGAACCGCCGACCGGGCAGCTCTCGCTGCGCGCCCAGGCGGACGAGGAGGCCACGGCCCGCCAGCGTGTCGAGCAGGCGGTCCGCACGGTCGCCGACCGGGCGTCGGCCGGGCTGCCGGCGCCGTGGGCGCAGGCGGTGCGCGAGGCGGCCGTCCGCGGCGCGCAGGGACTGCCCGAGGCGCTGGACGAACTGGCGGCGAAGGCGGGGCTGCCCCCGGGCCGGCCGCCGCGGCCCGGGTGGTGGCCGGCGGCCGTGTTCGCCCAGGCGTGCATGACGCTCGTGCAGGTCGTGGGCGGGCTGTGGCTGCTGGGCCAGATCGTCGGGGTCATGTCGCCGAACCTGGGTGTGCCGGTGCTGCTGATGCTGTCCGGCATCGTCGGCGGTCCCGTCATCGAGTGGAGTTGCCGCATGGCGGCCAGGGGACCGGCGCGGCGCTACGGCCAGGACGCGGAACGGCGGCTGAGGGAGGCGGCGGCCGGCTGCGGCCGGGCGCGCGTGCTGGACGCGGTGGCGGCGGAGCTGCTGCGGTACCGGGAGGTGCGGGAGCAGTACGGGCGGGTCACGGGGGCGGGGGTGCGGTAGCCCCGGGTCCGGGGCCGGGGTGACGAGGACCGTCGGGGTCCGGGGCCGGGAGCGGCCGGGACCTTCGGGGGCGGGGCGGACTTCACCCGTCCGGGTGGCCGGGTTCTCCACAGGCGCGTGGCCGTCCACAGCGCCCGGCGGCCCCGGCCCGGCGGAGGCAGTCTGGCCGTACGGCGACCGCGTCCGTCCCGGGGACCCGCCCCGGGACGGACGCGGCCGCCGCGGCAGGCGGCGGCACGCGGTGCCCGCGCGCGGCCGTCGTCACGACGGCCGCGTACGGCGCTGGAGCGGCCGTCGGTGCCGAGGCGGCCGTACGGGAGGGACCCGTACGCGTATCCGCCCGGCGGCGGTGTCCGGGCGGCGGGAGGGGTGCAGGATGAACGAGACGATGGTCTGCGCGGTGGGCAACGTGGCGACGCAGCCGGTGTACCGGGAACTGGCGAGCGGCCCGTCGGCGCGCTTCCGGCTGGCGGTCACCTCGCGCTACTGGGACCGGGAGAGGAACGCCTGGGCGGACGGGCACACCAACTTCTTCACGGTGTGGACCAACCGGCAGCTCGCCACGAACACGGCGGCGTCGCTGGCGGTGGGCGACCCCGTGCTGGTGCAGGGCCGGCTGAAGGTGCGGACGGACGTGCGCGAGGGGCAGAGCCGGACCTCGGCGGACATCGACGCGGTGGCGATCGGCCACGACCTCGCGCGAGGGACGTCGGCCTTCCGACGCGCCAACAAGCCCGATCAGTCCGTCACTTCACTGCAAGCCGAGCCCAACTGGGAGAACCAGGCGGTGAATACGGCCGACGCGCCCGCCCCGCAGGACGCGCGGCCGGCCTCCGTGACGTGACGCCGGCGATACCCGGACCGCCCCGGTGCCCTGTCCGAACCGCGGCTTATCGGCAAATACGCACGGGACGCCCCCGGGTTGATTTGTCGATAAGCCCTGCTCAGAGCCGTTGGGGCGATAACGATTCCGAGTCGGATCGGTGATCGGACGGCATCACCGGGGGGCACGGGGTGCCGCATCCTTAGGATGCCGAACATGCCCTTCGGGGCTGCTGATTCTGCTGGTGGGACCGTCCCCCCACGTCAACGGGTCCTGCTCGAAGGGGATTTGGTGTTTTCTGCGTACTCCGTGCTGCCCGCGACCGGGCGAGGGGCGGTCCGCCTCGCCGCCGTGACCATGGTGTCCGGACTCGCCGCCGCCGGCGTCCTGGCCGGTGCCGGCCCCGCCGCCGCCGACGGGACGGCGCAGGGCCGGGACGGGGCGACCGCCACCGTGAACGGCCTGAAGGTCTACGGCACCGCGGTACTGGACGGCGCCGCGGGGGAGCAGGAGGTGCCGGCCGGCCTGTTCGAGATGTCCGTCGAAGGCGGCGGCACGCTGCAGACGTACGGCGTCGACATCCAGACCCCCACACAGGAGGACGCCAGGTACCACGAGGTCCCCTGGAGCGGCACCTCGCTGGGCACCAACCCGCACGCGGGCCGCGTCCGCTGGATCCTGCAGAACTCCTACCCGCAGGTCAACGACCTCGCGGCGCTCGCGAAGAAGGCGGGGGTGCGCGGCGGGCTCACCGAGCAGGACGCGGCGGCCGGCACCCAGGTGGCCATCTGGCGCTACTCCGACGACGCGGAGGTCCGGGCCGCCGACCCGCAGGCTGAACGGCTCGCCGACTACCTGGAGGAGAAGGCCCGCGCCCTGGCGGAACCGGCGGCCTCCCTCACCCTCGACCCGCCCGCCGTCGCCGGCCGTCCCGGCGAACGGCTCGGACCGGTGACCGTGCACACCGACGCCGGCGGCGCGACGGTGATCCCGCCGGCGGACGCCGCCACGAGCGGCGTGCGGATCGTCGACGCGAACGGCGAGGCCGTGACCTCCGTCGCCGACGGCAGCCAGGTCTTCTTCGACATACCGGACGACGCCCCGGCCGGCACGGCCGAACTGACCGCGCAGGCGTCGACCACCGTGCCCGTCGGACGCGCCTTCGCCTCCGAGAGCCGCAGCCAGACCCAGGTCCTGGCCGGTTCCAGCGAGTCGGCGGTCTCGGCGTCGGCGAGCGCCGCCTGGGGGGCGCGGGGCCCGGTACCGGCCCTGTCCGCGGCGGAGGACTGCGCCGAGGGCAGCCTCGACATCACCGCCGTCAACGAGGGCGACGAGGCGTTCGTCTTCGAGCTGCTGGACACCGGGTACAGCATCGCCGCCGGCGAGACCCGGACGGTGGCGGTCCCGCTCCAGGAGGACCAGTCCTACGACTTCACGATCAGCGGCCCGGGCGGCTTCGAGAAACGGTTCGCCGGCGTCCTCGACTGCCAGACCCGGGCCGGCGAGTCGAAGGACGGACAGAGCACCCAGATCCTCGGCGAACCGGCCCCCGTCACGGCCGGCGGCGCCGGCGCGGACGTCAACCTCGCCGAGACCGGCGGCTCCGGCGTCACCCCGCTGATCGGCGGCATCGCCCTCGGCCTGATGGTCGCCGGCGGCGCGACGCTGCTGGTGATACGGAGGAAGGACGCCGGGACGCGGGAGTGAGACGGCGCGCGGCCGGGGGCGGCCGGGCCACGAGGCCCCCGGCCGGCGACCGCATGGTCGGCGGCCACGCAGCCGGCCATGCGGCCCGGTCACGCGTACCGGCCCGCCGGGTGCGCACTTCGACCGCACCCCCGGCACGGGCCGACGGGCCGGACACGCCACACCCGCGCCTCCGGCTGTCGCATCGTCTCCGCCAGACGATGATGCCTGAGCACTGACCGGTCCACAGTGTGCAAGCCGACCTTGCACCGCCCGACAGGAAACCCCATGCTCCTCGCCGTCGCTGCCCTCGGTATCGCCCTCTTCGCCCTCACCCTGTGGGGCTCCGTCACCGTGTTCCGGATGCAAGACATTCCCTGGTGGCGCCGTTGTCTTCCGCTGGCCCTGCTCCTCGTCTCCACCCTTGCAAGCCTTCTGCGCGCCTTCGGCCTGCCGGAAGTGGCGAACGCGGCGGCCTTCCCCTTCAACGCCGCCGCCATCGTCGTCGCGCTGATGGAAATCCGCGCCGCACGGCAGCGCCGAGGGCCGGCCGAAGCGCAGCACACCAGTGGCTGATCGGCACATCGGTGGTGCACGTCCGATCCGGCGCCACCAACGACGAACGAGTCGCCGTACACCGCTTCGCACGAAGGGCCGGCCCCTCGACGGCTTTCCGCTTGCCGTTCGGCAGGCCTGATCACCCGGACACGGCTCGTGTCCGGGTGGTCCTCCGGCGGCCGCGGTACAACGGCAGGGCTTCCTGGCAGCGCAGGATTGCGATCCCGGCTGAGCAGCACCACGACCTCACCGCCGGCCCTCCCGTCGTCCTCTCCGGGGGAGGACCGCACACCGGGGCGGGAGTCGTGAACCGCACGGCGGCGATCGGCGTCGCCGTCGGCCATGCCGTGGGCAGCCGCGATCCCGGCAGGCGACCGCCGGGGAGTCCTGACTTCCGGGCATCCGGAAGGCGGCGCTCACCACGGGCATCCGGCGGACGCACCACAGTGGCGGCGGTGGTCATCCCCGCGACGACGAGCAGGAGCGGCGAAGCTCCCACCGACGCGGGTTGTCGGGTGATCACCCCTGAACCCGCGAGGGCGCCCGGGGCCCACCGACGCCGGCCGGCAGTGACCGGCGGGGCTCAGGCGCCGGCCGGAAAGGCCAGGTCAGAGCCACCGGACGGGACGAGTTTCCCCGCAGGGGTGGCGGTCAGGCAAGATGGGGTGTATCTGCCCACTGCCAGATCTCAAGTTGCCGGACGGTTTCTCTTGGCTGAGTTCATTTACACCATGCGCAAGGCGCGCAAAGCGCACGGCGACAAGGTGATCCTCGACGACGTCACCCTGAACTTCCTGCCGGGGGCGAAGATCGGTGTCGTCGGCCCGAACGGGGCCGGTAAGTCGACCGTCCTCAAGATCATGGCGGGGCTGGAGCAGCCGTCCAACGGTGACGCCTTCCTCACGCCCGGTTACACCGTCGGCATCCTGCTGCAGGAGCCGCCGCTGAGCGAGGACAAGACCGTCCTGGAGAACGTCCAGGAGGGCGTCGCCGAAATCAAGGGCAAGCTCGACCGGTTCAACGAGATCGCCGAGCTGATGGCCACCGACTACTCCGACGCGCTGCTGGAGGAGATGGGCAAGCTCCAGGAGGAGCTCGACCACGCCGAGGCGTGGGACCTGGACGCCCAGCTGGAGCAGGCCATGGACGCCCTGGGCTGCCCGCCCGGCGACTGGCCCGTCACCAACCTCTCCGGTGGTGAGCGCCGCCGCGTCGCGCTGTGCAAGCTGCTGCTGGAGCAGCCCGACCTGCTGCTGCTCGACGAGCCCACCAACCACCTCGACGCCGAGTCGGTGAACTGGCTGGAGCAGCACCTGGCCAAGTACCCGGGCACCGTCGTCGCCGTCACCCACGACCGGTACTTCCTGGACAACGTCGCCGGCTGGATCTGCGAGGTCGACCGCGGCCGCCTGCACGGCTACGAGGGCAACTACTCCAAGTACCTGGAGACCAAGGCCGCCCGCCTCAAGGTCGAGGGCCAGAAGGACGCCAAGCGCCAGAAGCGCCTCAAGGAAGAGCTGGAGTGGGTCCGCTCCAACGCCAAGGGGCGGCAGGCCAAGTCCAAGGCGCGTCTGGCCCGCTACGAGGAGATGGCCGCCGAGGCCGACAAGATGCGGAAGCTGGACTTCGAGGAGATCCAGATCCCGCCGGGCCCGCGGCTGGGCAACGTCGTCGTCGAGGTGGAAAACCTCAACAAGGCCTTCGGCGAGAAGGTCCTCATCGACGACCTCTCCTTCACGCTGCCGCGCAACGGCATCGTCGGCGTCATCGGCCCGAACGGCGCCGGCAAGACCACCCTGTTCAAAATGATCCAGGGCCTGGAGCAGCCCGACTCCGGTTCGATCAAGGTCGGCGACACCGTCAAGATCTCCTACGTCGACCAGAGCCGCGAGAACATCGACCCGAAGAAGACCCTGTGGGAGGTCGTCTCCGACGGGCTCGACTACATCAACGTCGGCCAGGTCGAGATGCCGTCCCGGGCGTACGTGTCGGCGTTCGGCTTCAAGGGCCCGGACCAGCAGAAGCCGGCCGGGGTGCTCTCCGGCGGTGAGCGCAACCGCCTCAACCTGGCCCTCACCCTCAAGCAGGGCGGCAACCTGCTGCTCCTCGACGAGCCGACCAACGACCTCGACGTCGAGACGCTCAGCTCCCTGGAGAACGCGCTGCTGGAGTTCCCCGGCTGCGCCGTGGTCGTCTCCCACGACCGGTGGTTCCTGGACCGCGTCGCCACGCACATCCTCGCCTACGAGGGCGACTCCAAGTGGTTCTGGTTCGAGGGCAACTTCGAGTCGTACGAGAAGAACAAGGTCGAGCGGCTCGGCCCGGACGCCGCGCGTCCGCACCGCGCCACCTACAAGAAGCTGACCCGGGGCTGATCTTGCGGCACCTCTACCGCTGCCCGCTGCGCTGGGCGGACATGGACGCGTACGGTCACGTCAACAACGTGGTCTTCCTGCGCTACCTGGAAGAAGCCCGTATCGACTTCCTGTTCCGCCCGGACAAGGATTTCCAGCAAGGGTCGGTGGTGGCGCGCCACGAGATCGACTACAAGCGGCAGCTCGTGCACCGGCACGCCCCGGTCGACATCGAGCTGTGGGTCACGCAGATCCGGGCCGCGTCCTTCACCCTCGCCTACGAGGTGAAGGACGGCGACCAGGTCTACGTCCGGGCCTCCACGGTGATCGTGCCGTTCGACTTCGAGGCGCAGCGGCCCCGCCGGATCACCGCGGAGGAACGGGAGTTCCTCCGCGAGTACATGGACGACGAGGAGGAGGCCGTCGCCGCATGACGGTGCTCCACCTGGCCGACGAGGGGGAGGCGGCGGACCTCGCGGCCTTCCTCTCCCGGCTGCTCCACTACGACCGGTCCGCCGCCGTCCGGCTCCAGGCGGCCGGCACGGCGCTGGCCGTCTTCGGGCGGCCACCGTCCTTCGAGGTGCTGGCGGTGCGCGCGGCGCGGCTGGCCAAGCCGTACGAGAACGGGCTCGACGCCGCCCTCGACGCGACCGTCTCCGCCGGTGAACTGCTGGAGTCGGTGGACGAGGCCGGCGCCACGGCGGCCGTCCCCGGCGCGGTGACCGGCCCGCCGTGGGCGGGCGTGCTGCCGCCGCGCGGCGGCTGGCGGCCCGAGCCGGGGCTGCCCGCCCCGGACGCGCTGCGCGGGCTCGTCGCCGCCGGCGTCACCGAATTCCGCGTCCGTACGCGGGAGCTGGCGCCCGAGCGGCGCACGCGGGCCGAATTCGACCGGATCGGGCGGGAGATCTGGTCCCGCACGGTCGGGGAGACCGGGCTGCCGGTGCGGGCCGTGCACGCGGCGCAGTCCCTGGGCTTCCTGCGGCCCGCGGGGCGGCAGGAGGGGGACGGCCTCGGGCTGTTCTCCTCCGGGGCGTGGCTGCGGCTGCGCACGCCTTACGGGTCCGTCGCCGTGCGGCGGTCGGGCCTGGGCGGACTGGGCCTCAGCGTGCGCTGAGCGACGGCCCGTACGGGGCGATCGGCCCCGGGGCCCGGCGGACCGCTGCGTCCGCCGGGCCCCGGGGCCACCTCGGTCCGGGCCGTCAGCCGGGCGTGTTCACCATCGACGCCGCGGCGTACGTCAGGTAGCTCCACAGCGTCCGCTCGTGTTCCTCGGACAGGCCGAGCTCGTCGACGGCGACCCGCATGTGCTTCAGCCAGGCGTCGTGCGCCGCCCGGTCGACGGTGAAGGGGGCGTGGCGCATGCGCAGCCGGGGGTGGCCGCGGTTCTCGCTGTAGGTCGTCGGGCCGCCCCAGTACTGGATCAGGAACAGCGTCAGACGCTCCTCGGCCGGGCCCAGGTCCTCCTCGGGGTACATCGGCCGCAGGACCGGGTCCTCGGCGACTCCCTGGTAGAAGCGGTGGACGAGCCGGCGGAAGGTCTCCTCCCCGCCGACCTGTTCGTAGAAGGTCTGCTCCTGAAGCGTGCCGCGCCGAATCTCATTCACGCCCTCCATGGTCTCAGACACGACGGCCTAGGACTCAAGACCCAGGACCCGGCCGGGGCCCGGCCCGGGACGCTTCGCCGGGGAGCGTTCTACTGTGGGGGCATGGGCGACGGGGACGGGGTCCGGGACGAGGGCCGGGGCACGGACCCGGACGGCCTCGCCGCCTTCGCGCGGGCGGAGCTGGTGCGCGGGATCGAGCGGAGCGGCGCCTGGGCCGGCGACCCGGTGTGGCGGGAGGCGTTCGAGGCCGTCCCGCGCCACCTCTTCGTGCCGTACTACTACGTCGCCGCCGCAGGGGGCTGCGAACGCCGCTGGGGCGAGCACCCCGACCCTGCCGCGCGTGAGCGCTGGCTGCGCGGCGCCTACGAGGACACCCCGCTCGCCACCCGGCTGCGCGACGGCGAACTGCTCTCCTCCAGCAGCCAGCCGTCACTGATGGCCCTGATGCTGGCGGAGCTGGAGGTACGGGACGGCGACAGGGTCCTGGAGATCGGCACCGGCACCGGCTACAACGCGGCCCTGCTCGCCCACCGGCTCGGCGACGGCCTGGTCACCACCGTCGACCTGGACCCGGAGATCACCGAGTCCGCCCGCCGGCACCTGGACGCCGCCGGGTACCACCCGGTCGTCGTCACCGGCGACGGCGCGCGCGGCGTACCGGAGCGCGCCCCCTTCGACCGGATCATCGCGACCTGCGCGCTTTCGTCGGTCCCGCGCGCCTGGCTCGCCCAGTGCCGCCCGGGCGGCCGGATCCTCGTCCCGCTCGCCACCGGCCTGGTCGCGCTCACCGTGCACGACGGCGCCCACGCCGAGGGACGCTTCCTGGACACGCCCGCCTACTTCGTGCCCCTGCGCGGCGGCCCGCCCGTGCCGGACCCGTACGCGCCGGGCGATCCGGGCGACGTACCCCGCAGGGCCCGGCAGGACGACCTGTTCCGGTTCCTGCTGGCGCTGACCGGCGGCGGGCTCGCCCCGCGGGCGGCGTACGTGCTGTGGGAGCGCGCGGGCGCGCCCCGCCGCGAGCGGTACGGCGTCACCGTCCGCGGCGAGCGCGCCTGGGCGTGGCTGGACGACCCGCGGGGGCCGTACACCTGGCCCCTGCCCTGACCCGGTTCACCCGCGCCGGATGGTGATCGTCGTCCAGGCGCCCACGTGCACCCGGTCGCCGTCCTGCAGCGGCACCGGCACGAAGGGCTGGATGGGCTCCTCCGCACCGTTGACCGTGGTGCCGTTGGTCGAGTTCTGGTCGACGATCGCCCAGCTGCCGTCCGGCTGCTGCACCAGCACCGCGTGCTGGTGCGAGACGCCCGGGTCCTCCGGCGGCACCGACAGGTCGATGTCGGGGGTGTCGCCGGTGGAGTGGCGGCGGCGGCCGATGGTGACCTGGCTGCCGGTGAGCGCGCGCTGCTGCTCGGGCGAGTACGCGGGCAGGTTCAGGCCGGCGGCCTCGGGGCCGGAGCGCTGCATCATCGCCATGAAGTACTCGCGGTCCGGGCCGATGGTCGCCGTCCAGGTCGCCGGCTGCTGAGGCTGCTGCGGCGGCTGGGGCCGCTGCGGCTGTTGCGGCTGTTGCGGCTGGTGGGGGAAGCCGGGGCCGGGCGGCGGGGGCGGGGTCTGGCCGGAGCCGGGCTGGGGGTAGCCGTAGCCGCCCTGGCCGGAGCCCGGCTGGGGGTAGCCGTAGCCGCCCTGGCCGGAGCCGGGCTGGGGGTAGCCGTAGCCGCCGCCCTGGCCGGAGCCGGGGCCGCCGGACGGTCCGCCGGGACCACCGGGGCCGTCCTGGCCGGGGCCGGGGCCCGATGGCGGGGGGATCACCCAGTCGTCGTCACCGCCGTCGGAGGACGGGCCGCCCGGCCGGGGCCGGCCGGTCCTCCGCGGGAACGCGGGCGGGGCGGGGGGACCCGCCGTCCCGGACTGCGCGGACGGACCGGACTGGCCGGGCTGACCGTGCTGACCGGGCTGTTCGGACGGGCCGGGCTGGCCGGGCCCGTCCGGCTGCTGGAAGGCCTGCGGGGCGCCTTCGGCCGTGTCCTGACCGGGCCGGCCCGGCTCCCGGAACGCCTGCGGGGCGCCCCCGGTCGCGCCCCGGCCGGGCGGCGGGGGCGGGGTGGGGCCGGGCGGCGGCGGAACCGGCCGCGCGGGGTCGGCGCCGAAACCGGAGGGGCCGCCCGGGCCGCCGGGGCCCGACGGTCCGTTGCCGAAGGGCGGACCCGGCGGGATCGGCTCGGCGGGCCGGTTCACCCGCGACGGGCGGGAGCCCTGGTACTCGTACGCGTCACCGCCGAACGACGGGCCGGGCGGCTGCGGGAAGCGCGGACCCGGGCCGGGCTCCGGCGGGCGCGGCGCGGCCGGGGTGTACGAGGTCGCGGTGTTCGTCAGGAAGTTCCACCGGCACTCCTCGCAGAAGGGCGCGCCGCCCTCGCGCGGCGTACGGCACTGCGGGCACAACTCCGGCTCGGGACCCGGCGCGGCGCCCATGGGGCCACGCGCCCCCGGCTGCCCACCGGGCGGAGGGAAACCGTAACCGCCGCCGGCCGGGGGCGGCGGGGGCGGCGGAGGCACGGCACCGGCCATGCGGTGACCGCAGACCTCGCACCAGTCGTCGGAACCCGACTGGTGTCCGTTCGGGCAGGTCGGCATGTCGGCGCTTCCCTTTCTCAGACCACTGCTTCTCGGAGCACTGCTTCTCAGGTCACTTCTTCACGCGAACGGTCTTCGTGGACCGGGTCTCGAGTGTCATCTCGTCGGCCTCCGTGACCTTCGCCTTCAGTCGCACAGTACCGGTCGCGGCATCGACCACGTCCACCACCTTCGAAAGCAGTTTCGCAGTATCCGCGTTCCCGGACGCGCCGGCCAACTGGACGGCCCGGCCCAGTCTGGCCGTCGCCCCGTCGATGTCTCCCGCTTTGCGCAGATCGAGCCCCTGCTGGATGACCTGTGCCAGTTCGGCCTGCCCGGTGTAGTGGGCGACCTGCGGGTTGATCGACGTCGAGGCGGCCAGGTCGTCGGTCCAGACGGCTCGCACGAGGCCCTGGGCGTCCGGGTCCGGGGCGCTCCCGCCGGGCCGGGGAACCACCAGCGAGACCCGGGCGGCCAGCATCTCCTGGCCGATGCGCGCGGGCGGCACCTCCACACGGATGTGGTAGTCGCGGGACTCGTCGCCCCAGGAACCGGTGGGGTAGTCCCCGAGGCGCGGGCCCGTCTCGGTGCGGCGGCCGGTCAGGTCCTCGAGGGTTGGGGCGACCTGCTTGACGAATGTCACAGTGGTGCCGACCGGGGTCCACAGGCGCAGGTGGACGTCGGCGACCTCCTTGCCCATGACCTCCTCCATCATCCGCGTGAAGTCGGCGGCGAGGTGGGCCGGGTCGGCGACGATGTCGGCGGTGCCGAGCAGGGCGGAGGCGATCCCCGTGACCTCCTTCACCTCCCAGTCGGTGCCCACGCCGCGGGCGTCGCAGGTGAACCGTCCGGCACAGGCGTCCAGCGCCGCCTTCAGGTCCTCGGGCGGCTCGTGCTCGTTGCGCCCGTCGGTGAGCAGGATGCCGTGCCGGATCGCGACGTCCGCCGACGACAGCAGGCGGTCGGCGAGCCGCAGCCAGGTCCCGATGGCGGTGCCGCCGCCCGCGCCCAGCCGGCGCAGCGCCCGCTTGGCCTGCTCGCGGGTGGTGGCGTCGGCGACCGCCAGCCGGCCGCCGCCCGGGTAGACCTCCTCGGCCACGTGGGTGCCGCCGATCACCGCGAAGTGCACGCCGTCGCGCAGGGTGTCGACCGCGGCGGCCGTCGCGTCGCGGGCGTTGCGCATCTTGGCGGGCGGGTGGTCCATCGACCCCGAGCAGTCGACCATCAGCGCCACGGCCGCGGACGGGCCCCGCCCGGGCGCGTACAGGTGCGGCGCGGTGACCGCGCTCCCGACCGTGCCGCCCCCGGTCGCGGTCACCGTGACGATGGCGTCGACCTCACGGCCGCCCTCCGGCAGGTACTCGTTCTGGTAGACGTCCACCGAGAACCGCGGCACGTTCGGCTTCGAGAAATTGGCCATGCCTGCGTACATCCCCCTTCGCGTCCCCCCGGCGGCCCCACGGCCGCGTGGCCGGGCCGGGGCCGGGCCGGGGACGGACCGCCCCCTGCGGCCCGCGGGGCCCCGTACGCGTGCGCGGCGTCCCGTCCCGTACGCGTACGCGGCCTCAGAGCGATCCTGCCCCCTGCGGCGGGACCGGGAACGGCACGACGGCCACTGTTACGTTGTCGTGGCCCCCGCCGTCCAGGGCGTGGCCGACCAGGACCCGGGCGCTGTGCAGCGGGTTCACGGCGGCGTCCGGGGGCACCACCCGGGCCATCTCCTCGGCCGACTCCGCGTAGTTCCACAGGCCGTCCGTGCACACCACGACCACGCCGGGGCGGTCCGGCTTGAAGGAGGCGGTGTGCGGCTCCAGTTCGTAGGAGTCCGCGCCGAGCCAGCCGGTGATCGCGTGGGCGCGCTCGTCGGCGTACGCCTCGGCCTCGCCCATCAGGCCCGCGGCGACCATCTGCGCCGCCCACGAGTCGTCCTCGGTGAGCCGGGCCGCGGGGGCGCTCCGGTCCGCCGGGACCCAGTAGACGCGGCTGTCGCCGACCCAGCCGACGACCAGCAGGCCGCCCGTCACCACCGCGCCGACCAGGGTGCAGGCCGGGGCGTTGTGGTGCGGGGCGTGCTCGCGGGCCGTGGCGGGCTCGTTCGCCAGCGAGTCGACGGCCCGGGAGGCGGCGACGATCGCGTCGTGCATGGCCTGCTGGGGGTGCGTGCCCCGGGGGAGGGCCGCCAGCAGCGACTCGCCGGCCGCGCGGGACGCGGCCAGGGAGGCGTCGTCCGGGCGGGTCGCCGAGGACACGCCGTCGCAGACGATCGCCACGGCGGCCGGGGAGCCGTCGGGCAGGGCGGTGTGGCCGACGGCGAACGCGTCCTCGTTGCGGTGGTGGCGCAGGCCGCGGTCGCTGACGGCGGCGACCGGACCCGACTCCTGCTCCATGTGGTCGCGTTCGCGGGGCTGGGCGTGCCCGCAGTTCTCGCAGTAGCCGTCGGCGCCGACCCGGCCGGCGCGGCAGGCCACGCACACCGCGGCGCCGGCGGCCGGTTCCGGTGCGGGCGTCGGAAGGTCGGGGGAGGTGCGCGGGTCCGGCGTCTGCAACGGGTACTCCTCGGGTTCCTGCGGGCGGTCGAGGCGCACGCCGGAGGCGGGGGCCGGCGGGTGGGCCGGGGGCGGCGGGACGGGGGCCTGCGGAGCGCCCGCCGGGGGGTACGGCGGCCGGGGCGGCGGGGCCTGGGCCGGCAACGGCGGCGTCCGCGCAGGCGGCGGAACCGGCGCCTGCGCGGACGGCGGCGACTGGGAGGGCCACACGGGTTCGGCGGCCGGGAAGCCGCCGCCCGGGTCCGTGCCCGGCAGGTCCGCCGGCCGGTGCACCGGGACGGGGCGCCCGGAGCCGTCCGTCTCCGGGGCCACGGGCCACGCCACCCCGGCCGGACGGTCCGGGGCCGAGCCGTTCAGGGCGATCGTCGGGCCGTCCCCGGGGTGCGCCGGCACGGCGGACAGGTCGTATCCGCACGCACCGCAGAAACGGTCCCCCGGCTCCAGGGGTTCCGCACAGCTCGGACACGTCGGCAAAGCGGCCCGCTGAGGCATCTGCGACATCAACTACACCCACGTTCGGGGGCGGTAACGGTTGGCACGTTCCACCAGGTCGATCCTCTCCTCGCCGCCCCGCGCCAGCCGGGCGAGCGTGCGGTACGCCCGCTCCAGGCCGAAACGCAGGCCCCGTTCGTCCAGGCCGCTGCCGAGCAGCGTCCGTCCCCCGGCGGCATGGGGGTCCCCGCTGCTCGAAGGCGGCGAGCCCGGGGCAGGGACGGAACCCTGGCCCCCGGAGAGTACCCAGTCCAGCGCGCGGCCGAGGACTTCGGCCGACAACCGCTCCCGGCGCGCCGGATCCAGGCCGTACGCGTCCAGCGCCTCCACCTGCCGCGCGGCGGCGGTCAGGTCGTCCAGGGACGGTACGTCGGCCGGGGCCGCCGCGGGCCGCCGCAGCCTGGCCCGTACGGCCGCCACGCGTGCGGCGGTGTAGTGGATGGAGGACTCCGGAACCGACTCCAGCGTCCGCACCGCGCCGTCGCGGTCACCGGTCGCCAGCCGGACGCGGGCCAGACCGAAGGCGGCGCTCACATGGCTCGGGTCGGTCGACCACACCAGGCGGTAGTACTCGGCGGCGTTGTCCGCCTGGCCCAGCACCTCCGCGCACAGGCCGAGCGCCAGCTTGGGCGCGACCTCGCCCGGGAAGGCGTCGTAGACCGCGTCGAACGCCAGGGCCGCGCCCTCGTGGTCGCCGGTCACCAGCGCGGCCACGCCCCGGTACCACACCACCCGCCAGTCGTCGGGCCGTTCGTCCTCCAGCGCGGCCAGGGCCTCCAGCGCGGTGCGCGCCTCACCGGTCTCCAGCCAGGCCCGGACCTGCCGCAGCCGGGTCTCGGCCGAGGGCGCCGGCGCCGCGGCCAGCGCCCCGAGCAACTCGGCCGGCGCGGACGCCAGGAGGCCCGCCAGGAAACCGGCGTCGGGGTCGTCCGGGTCGACGTGCGGCACCGGCAGGGCGAGCGCGGCGGCCGGGGCGTCGACGGGCTCGACCAGCCCCGCGGTGCCGTACGGGGGGTCGCCGGGCCGCTCGCCGGGTGGTGGGGGAGCGCCGGGTCCGGGAGCGGGCGGGCCGGGGGGCGTGGCCGAAGGGGCCGACGGGTGGGGTGTGGGTGCGGGTGCGGGTGCGGAGGGCGGTGCCGTGGCCGGCGGGGCGGTGGCGGCGTTCCCGCGGCGCCGCCACCGCCCCGGTACCGCCCGTGCCCCCAGCCGCGACACCTCCCCGTCCAGTTCCGGGAACAGCTCCGTGTCCGTGACCCGCACCTCGGGGCCGAACAGCGTCGACAGGGCGGGCCGCGCGCGGCCCGTCCGGAGCGAGACGACCTCGCGCAGCACGCCCGTCAGCTGCTCGGCCATCTCCTGCGCGGAGGCGAACCGGCGGGCCGGGTCGGGATCGGTGGCACGCGCCAGGAGGCGGTAGAAGGACTCGTACCGGCGGAAGACCTCGACGGAGTCGGGGTCCGGCAGCGAATCGGCGTAGACGCTGGTGTAGCCCCGGAAGTCGAAGGTGAGGACGGCGAGGGTGCGGGCGACGGTGTACAGGTCGGAGGCGACCGACGGGCCCACCTCCGCGACCTCCGGCGCCTGGTAGCCCACCGTGCCGTAGACGGCCGACTCCTCGTCGTCCATCCGGCGCACCGCGCCCATGTCGATCAGCTTCAGCTGGTCCCCGGTCTGGATCGCGTTGTCGACCTTGAAGTCGCAGTACAGCAGGTTGCGTCCGTGCAGGTGCGCGAGCGCCTCCAGCGCCTCGATGCCGTACGCGCACGCCTGCTCCACCGGCAGCGGGTCCCGCCCGCCGTCCGGGGCGCGGCGCGCGTCGGCTATCTCCTTCAGCGACTTGCCGCCGACGTACTCCATGACGATGTAGCCGTCGAGGGAGCCGGTGCGCTGGTCGAGGTGCTCGACGAAGTTGTAGATCCGCACGATGTTGGCGTGCTCGATCTCGGCGAGGAAGCGCCGCTCGGAGATCGCCGCGGCCATCGCGTCCTGGTCGCCGGTGTCCAGCAGGCCCTTGAGCACCACCCAGCGGTCGGAGACCGCCCGGTCCACGGCGAGGTAGATCCAGCCGAGGCCGCCGTGCGCCAGGCAGCCGGCCACCTCGTACTGGCCGTGCACGACATCCCCGGCCCGCAGCTTCGGGACGAACGAGTACGGGTGGCCGCACTTGGTGCAGAAGCCCTCCGTGCGCCCCGGACGGTCCGCGCGGGCACGGCCCACCGGAGCCCCGCAGCCGGACCGCGAGCAGAACCGCCTGCGCTCCGGCACCTCCGGGTCCCGCAGCACCACCGACCGCGGGTCGGGCCGCGGGACCGGCGGCACCTCCACGAGTCCGGCTCCCAGCCGCCCGCGCGCGGAGGAGCCGGCGGCCGACCCGGAGCTGCGCACCGACACCGAGCGGCTCGTCGGCCGGCCCGACAGGGAACGGGAGAGCCGGCCCGACACCGAGCGGCGGGACCTGGAGGACCGCGACGGCCGCGACGAGTGCGACGACGTGCGGGAACCGCCGCTGTCCGCCGAGCCGCGGGCGCCGGTCTCGCCCGCCGGCACAAAGCCCGCCGCGCCTTCCCCGAGCCCTCGGCCCCGTTCGGGCGGGGGAGACTCCGACGCCGCCGCGACCGGCGCCAGACCGCAGGTGCCGCAGTACAGTTCGCCCCCGCCCACGTCCTCGTACGTGCCGTCGCAGCCGGGACGCCGGCAGGACCGCGGTGCCTCACCCGTCACGCTGCCTCCCCCTCCTCGCTCACGCGTCCGCCCCCCCGGCGTCGCGCGGACCCCCCTGCCCCGGGACGCGCGGGGCCGTGCCGAGCATCTCGGCCGCCGCCTGCTGATAGCGCAGCACGGCCTGTTCGGCGGCGCGCAGGTCGCAGGGCGCGCTCCACAGCATGCGGCGCGCCCTCTCGTACCGCTCGACCAGCTCGGGGTCCTCCGCCAGGCCGTGCCGGGCCACCTTCGCCCTGTACGCGTCCAGACGGCCGCGCAACTCGGCGCGGACCGCCAGGGGCGCGGTGACCGCGGCCAGCGACTCGCGGGCGCGCAGCAGTTCGTCCTCCGCCTTCTGCTCCAGGGACTCCAGCAGCGGGGAGAGGCGGTGCCACCGGGCGTGCCTGCGGTGCTCGGCGGCCGTCGCCAGCTGCTCCTGCAGCGCGGTCGGCGGGCCGCTGACCACCGGCACCTCCGTCGCGGCGATCTTCGCGAGGACTTCGCCGCGCGCGGCGCGCGCCTCGGCGAGCGTGCGGTCCGCGCGGCTGAGGACGTCCCGCAGCCGCACGATCCGCTGCTCCGCGTCCTGACGGACCGCCAGGACGGCGTCGATCTCGCGGCGTACGTCCTCCAGCGCGCGCGCCTCCCGGTCGTACACCGTGGTGTCCGGTCTGCCGCCGCCCGGGGCCGAACTGCCCTCGGCCGGACGCCAGAACGCCAGCGGGTCCGACACCACCTGCCCGCGCAGTTTCGTCAGCGTGCGCGTGATGCGCTCCAGATCGTCGCCGGCCGGGTGCTCGCCGGGGCGCACGCCGACGGAGTGCGCCAGCTTGCGGGTGCGCTGGAGTTCGGCGGCGAGCAGGTCGATGCGGGCGGGCAGCGCCGACCAGACCGCGTCGGCGGCCACCACCACGTCCAGCGACACCGCGTACAGCTCGTTCATCCGGTCCACGAGGGCGGCCAGCGTGAAGCGCTCGCTCAGGCGGCCCGGAGCGCCGTGTTCCGCGGGGGCGCCGGCGGCCGCCACCGCGCCGCCCGCGACCGTGACGCACTCGCCGCGCAGCAGCTCCGTCAGCTCCGCCAGGTCCTCACGGCTGGACCAGCGGCGGCGGGCGCGGACCTCCCGGGCGGTGCGCAGCGCGTCCGTGTACGCGTCGAAGTACGTCCACAGCAGCGTGATCGACGCCTCCGTGGCCCGCCAGCGCTCCGCGGTGACGCCGGTCAGGGCGGCGCCTTCGAGGAGCCGGCGGCCCGCGTGGTCCTGGAGGGCCAGGAGCGAGGTCTCGACCGCCTCGTGCTCCGCGCCGAGCCGCGCCAGCGCACGGTCCACCTCGTCCCGGTCCATCACCGGCCCGGTGGATTCCGTGACGCCCATCGGTCGCCTCCCGCCTCTCGCTGCCGTGGGTGGTCGTGGTGGTGCTCGCGGCGCCGTCAGCTCCTGCGCAGGTACTCCGGCGCCGGGGGCTTCGACGCCGTCTCGTCGTCGCCCAGTGTCGCCGACAGCCACTTGTCGTACGACGCCTGCCAGCCGTTCGCCCCGTCCTCGCGGAAGTCCACCAGGATCCGGTTGACCCGGCGTACCAGATCGTCGGCGTCCTTCTTCATCGCCACGCCGTAGTACTCGGTGGTGAACGCCTTCCCCTTGAGCTCCACCGTCGGGTCCTGCGCGGCCTGGCTCGCGGCGAGCGCGCTGTCGGTGACCACCGCGTCCACCTCGCCGAGTTGCAGCCGGACCAGGCAGTCCAGCTGGCTGGGCACGGTGGTGGAGAAGTCGGCGGAGGCCACGAGCCTGCCGCTCCTGCGGTGCGCCTCCAGCGTGCTGTACGCCGTCGAACCCGCCGCCGCGCAGATCCTCTTGTGCGCCAGCGTGCCGTTGTAACCCGTGATCGGCGAGGACTTGGGCGCCAGGATCTGCTGGCCGCTGCGGAAGTAGGGAGCGGAGAAGGCGACGTCCTGGATGCGGTCGCAGTTGATCGTCATGGTGCGGACGACCATGTCCACCCGGCCGTCCCGGATCGCCGGGATGCGCTGGTCGGTGGGGATCGCCTTGAACTGGACCGCGTCGGGGTCGCCGAGGATGTCCTCGGCGATCCGGCGGACCAGGTCGATGTCGAAGCCCTCCAGTTCGGCGTCGTCGCCGCCGTTGGGGTCGCGGTAGCCCCAGCGGTAGCTGTTCTGGTCGACGCCGACGACCAGTTTGCGCTTGCCGCCCGGGCGTTCCTTGATCGTCGTGATCGTCGGCCCGTCCTGCGAGGACGGGGGGAGCGTCTGCTTCTCCGGGTCCGTGCACTCCTGCGCCGCCCGCGCCCGGCTGCCCTGGGCGGCGCCCCGGCCGCCGTCCGCGCCGCCGACGCCGCCGTGCGACCGGGCCGCCGGCAGCAGCAGGGCGAAAGCCACCGCGAGGGCGCAGACGACCGCCATCGCACCCACTCCGCCCCAGCCCCTCAGGCTGGCCCGCAGCCGTCGCGCACGCATCCTCACACCCCCTTCCACCGGTCCTCCCTTCCCCCGGTACTCCGGCACTTCCCCCTGTTTCCCGACACGTTCACCGGTACTCCGACAACCTGCGGCCGATGCCCAGCACCGCGCCGGCCGCGCCCAGGACGCCGAGGACCGCGGCCCCCGCCGGCAGGCCCGCCATCGCGTCCCGGCCGGCCCGGGCCGCCCGCTCGAACTCGCTCTCCTCGTGGGCCAGGGCGGCGGCGAGACGGGAGACGACGCCGTCGAAGCACTCGCCCGTGGCGCCCTCGCCGCCGATCACCTTCGCCAGCGCCTGCCGGTAGTTGCCGTTCTCGTCCTGGATCCGGGCCGCCCGGTGGCGCTTCCGCCACTCCCTCACGTCACCGGCCGCCGCCGCGACCGGCCGCGCGCCCGCCCGGTCGTCGGCCAGGCGCCCGGCGTCGGCCAGCCGGTCGGCGAGCACTCCCATCTCCCGCCGGTAGTCGCGGTCGTAGGCGTCGTACGTGACACCGCCGGCCCGCTCGGTCTCCGCGCCGCGGGCCACCAGGGTCAGGTTCTCGTTGCCGCGCGCCTTGAGGGAGGCGATGCGGGCCTCGTGCAGCACCTCCAGGGAGCGGACGCCGTGCTCGCGGGAGGCATCGAGGTGGGCGCGGGCGACGCCGTGGCCGACGACCAGCCACAGCAGGGCGGCGGCGGTGGCGGCGGTGGCGGCGACCAGGCCGGGGTTGAGGACCCGGTGGGTGCGCAGGTAGGTGCGGCGCTGCGCCCAGGCCAGGGCGGCCAGGGCGAGGGCGCCGAGGGCGATCGCCGCCCAGGGGCGGGGCGTGGCGTCGGCGTAGTCGCCGCGCAGGCGCCGGTTCTCGCTCCGGTAGAGGGCCTCCGCCGCCGGGAGCATCTCCTCCTGCATCTTCTCGTTGGCGTAGCGCAGGTAGGCGCCGCCGACCGGGAAGCCCTGGCGGTTGTAGGTGCGGGCGCGTTCGATCAGGCCCTTGTACTCCGGCAGCAGGCGGTTGAGGCGGGTGACGGTCGCGGCGGCGGGGGAGCCGGGGTCCGAGTCGGCGGCGGCCCGCACGAGCTTGGCGGCGGCCGTGCGGATGCCCTCCTCGTAGCGCTCGCGGGACGCCTCGGTCTCCTGGCCGCCGGCGAGGAACCCGCCGGCGGCGGCGGTGTTGGCGTCGGCCAGGGAGCGGTAGATGTCGGCGGCGCCGGAACTGAGGGGCTGGCTGCCGGTGAGCACGTCGTCGGCGGCGCCGGCGCGGCCGGTGGCCTGCCAGGCGGTGACGGCGCCGAAGGCGGCGACGAGGAGGGCGAGGACGGCGCCGATGACGCGCAGCCGGCCGGGCTCGGTGGTGGCGGCGGCGCGCAGCCGGCCGGCGCCCTCGGCGAAGGCGGTGCGGCGGGGGCCCGGCGGCGGGACGGGAGCGGACGGGACGGCGGGGGTGCCGCCCGGGTGTGCCGGGCCGTTGTCCAGCGTGTGCGTCACTGCCGACCTCCCCCGTGGTCACCCGTCGCCGCAAGTATCGCTGGCGGAACCGGGATCCGCAGCGGCCTTCGCGGGATCTTGCCGGAACGTGCAGGATCGTGGACCGGTCGCGGAATTCCGCGACCGCCCCTGTCCGCGAACACGCCGGACGAGGCGGTTCGGTTCCCGGCGGCGGCCTGCCTCCGGCGGTCGCGCGCGGGGCGCCCGCGGTGCCCGTGCGGCTCCGGCGGGGTGCGCTGGGGCCGCACGGGACGGGGACGGTTACTTGACCGTGTTCGGCGGCGTCAGGGGGGAGGCCGTCAGCGACTGCGGGGACGACGTGCTGGCGTAGGCCGACGGGGGTGCGACCGCCGCCGCCGGGTCGGCGGCCGGGGCCTCCTCGGCGGGGGCGGTGGCCCCGCCGACGATGGGGATGTCGGCCGCGTCGAAGGCGCGCTTGATGCGCCAGCGCAGTTCGCGTTCGACGGTCAGGGACTTGCCCGGCATCGTCCGGGCGGAGACGCGGACCACCATGGAGTCGAGCAGGACGCTGTCCAGGCCCAGGACCTCGATCGGGCTCCACAGCATCTCGTTCCAGGGCTCCTCCTTGCCCATGCGCTCGCCGACGGCGCCGATGGTCTCCTTGACCTTGTCCAGGTCCTCGTCGGAGCGGACGGTGACGTCCACGCCGGCCGTCGACCAGCCCTGGGAGAGGTTGCCGATGCGCTTGACCTCGCCGTTGCGGACGTACCAGATCTCGCCGTTCTCGCCGCGCAGCTTGGTCACGCGCAGACCGACCTCGATGACCTCGCCCGAGGCCACGCCCGCGTCGATGGTGTCGCCGACGCCGTACTGGTCCTCCAGGATCATGAAGACGCCGGAGAGGAAGTCGGTGACCAGGTTGCGGGCGCCGAAACCGATCGCGACGCCCGCGACACCGGCGGAGGCCAGCAGGGGGGCCAGGTTGATCTGGAACGTGGCCAGGACCATCAGGGCGGCGGTGCCCAGGATCACGAAGCTCGCCACCGAACGCAGGACCGAGCCGATGGCCTGCGAGCGCTGGCGGCGGCGTTCGGCGTTGACCAGCAGGCCGCCCAGCGCGGTGCCGTCCACCGCCTGGACCGTGCGGTTCATGCGGTCTATCAGCTTGGTGATCCCCCGCCGCACCATCGCGCGGAGCACGGCGGCGATCACGACGATCAGCAGGACGCGAAGGCCGATCGCGAGCCACGTCGACCAGTTCTCCTCCACCCAGCTCGCGGCGTTCGTCGCGCTCTCCTGGGCGTCCTGGAGCGAGGGGACCGACGGACCCGTCGTCCCGGAGGGCGACGGCGACGGCGACGGGCCGGCGGCCGGGAGGACGGCGGACAGGGACACGGCGGATACCTCCAGGTGCGGCGGTCTGCCTCCGGCTCGGAAGCCGAGATCACGAAAAGGTCACCGGAAGGGCAGAAACACCACACTAACGGGGCATCGGGCGCGAGTCGGCGGAACGGGAGAAGGAGAGACGCTGCTCACGCGTGCTTGAACGGGGCGGGGCGCGGGGGATGAATGCGGGTGTGGTCGAAAACACTCTCAGTCCGTTACCGGGACGTGGTGGCACGTTCACCAGGCATGAGGGGAAACTGACTACGGATCGTCCCGGCGCGAGCCACGCGCCGCCGGCGTACAAGGAGGCACCCGTGCCGCATGTCCTGGTCCTCAACGCGTCGTACGAGCCGCTCGGCGTCGTACCGCTCCGCCGCGCGCTCGTCCTCGTCCTCGAGAACAAGGCCGTCTGCCTCGAGGAGACCGGCGCCTATATGCACAGCGCGACCGTCACCGTCCCCGCACCCAGCGTGGTCCGGCTCAAGCGATTCGTGCGGGTCCCCTACCGGGGTCCCGTCCCCCTGACCCGGCGGGCGCTCTTCGCGCGCGACGGGGGCCGGTGCATGTACTGCGGGGGTGTCGCGACCAGCGTCGACCACGTGGTCCCGCGCAGCCGCGGGGGCAAGCACGTCTGGGACAACGTGGTGGCCTCCTGCCGCCGCTGCAACCACGTGAAGGCCGACCGCCACCTCGGGGAGATCGGCTGGCGGCTGCGCCACAAACCGGCCCCGCCCACCGGCCTGGCCTGGCGCATCATCGGGACCGGCCACAGGGATCCGCGCTGGCTGCCGTACCTGCAGCCCTACGGCGCGGACGACGCCCTGGCCCGGATCGACGGCATCTCGGCCTGACGGTCCGGGCCCCCGTGCGTCCGGGCGGGAACCGGGCCCGGTGCCGCGGCGGACCCGGTTCCGGCGGTCCAATACCGGGGCGGCGGGGCGATGCCGACCGGACCGGGCGGGCGGCCCCGGCACCGGGCGGCGCGCCGGGGCGGCCTCCCGGCCCCGGCGGCGGGCGTTACGGGGCGGGCCGGCGGTCGCGGTGAGCGGCGGCGGGCGTACGGGCGGGGCCGCCGGTCACAGCGCGGGCACCCCCTTCGGGTCGCAGTCGCCGCGCGTGGTGAAGTACGCCGACAGCCACGCCCGGCGCTCCTGCTCGCCCATCGACGCCAGCCGGGCGCGGGCCCGCGCGAAGGGCTCCAGCTCGCCGCGCGCGGCGAGCTGCCGGTCGAAGACCCGGGCCAGGGGGCTGGGTGCCAGGTAGTGCTCCACGGCGTCGTCCATCCTGGTCACCTCGGGGGCCGGGTTCTCGCAGTCCCCGCGGCCCTGGAGCTCCATCCCGGCCGCCCACGCGTACTCCCCGGGATCGGTCAGCCGGCCCCGGACGACCGACCGGCCGATGGGTGTGATCATCGGCAGCTCGGCCTCGTCCGGACCCGGCCGGCCCGGCAGGTCCTCGAAGCGGATCGGTAGGTTCCGCACGCCGTCCAGGCGGTCCGTCAGCCCGGACAGGGCGTTCCTGACCTGCGGGAGCAGCTTTTCGTAACGGGCGTTGACGCAGATCTGCGGGGTGGTGGAGGTGTCGCACACCTGACGGCGGGCGAGCGGGTCGGTGTGCCGCAGCCCGTCGCCGGCCTGCACCAGCAGCGTGCCGGCGACGGCCGCGGCGGCCAGCGGCACCAGGGCCGCCGTACGGCGGCGGGCGGTGTACGCCAGGACCGCTCCCGCCGCCAGGCCGCCCGCCCACACCACCGTCGCCACCGGCTGCCACGCCACCGGGACGTCGGTGGGCGAGCCGTCGCCGAGCGGGGACAGGAACCGTACGGCCCCCCAGCCGCCGTACTCCAGGACACCCAGGCCGGCGTAGGCGGCCGCCGCCAGCAACGGGGCCGCCGGCCGCCAGGGCACCGCACGGCCCACGACCTGGCCCGCCAGGGACGCGGACACCAGGACGGCGGCGTCGGCGAGCGGTGTGGCCAGGTGGGGCCGGTCGCCCGTGGCGCAGTACCAGGTGGCGCACAGGGCGAGGACGGCCGCCGCCGCGTACCCGGCGGCCACCCACAGCGCGAGCGGCAGGGCCGAGGCGAGGAACCCGGCCGTCCGGCCGCGCGCGGCCGTCGCCAGCAACTCCCCGGTACGGCGTCTGTGCTCCCGGCCGCCCTGCCGGCAGCCCGCCGCCAGGGCGAGCGGGACACCGAGCAGCACGGCCGCCGTGTGCACCCGGTCGCGGGTCTCCGCCCAGCCGCCTTGCCACTGCTCCGAGGTGGCCGCCAGCGCCGCCGCCAGCGTCAGCAGCACGGCGGCTCCGGCCCAGGGGGCGAGGCCGCGCACGGCCTCCGCCCGCAGGGGGTGGCGGGCGCGGCGCGGGCGGGGTGCCGCGCCGTCCGCACGGGGTTCAGTGAACGCGAGCGGACTCATCGGGCCGCCCCTTCCGGAGCCGACGGCTCCTTCGCCCGCGCGGCGCGGGAGCGGTGGGCGCGCAGTGCCGCCGTGTAACCGCGCTCGATCGGATGGTCCCCGGGGCCGTCCGCCGACTCGCCGAGCGTGGCCAGGGCGGCGGGCGTCCCGCGGTAGGCGACCCGGCCCGCGTCGACGAGGGTGACGTCCGTGCAGGCCGTCGCGACGTCCTCCACGAGGTGGGTGGAGACGAGGACGGTGCAGGAGGCGCCCAGCTCGCGCAGCAGCCCGCGGAACTCCACGCGCTGCTCCGGGTCCAGCCCGGTGGTCGGCTCGTCCAGCAGCAGCACCCGCGGGTCGTTGACGACGGCCTGCGCGATGCCGACGCGGCGGACCATGCCGCCGGACAGCGTGCGCACCTTCGCGTCGATGCGGTCGGCGAGCCCGACCCGGGCCACGGCCCGTTCGACGGCGGCCGGGGCGGCGTCGGCGGGCATCTCCTTCAGCCACGCCATGTACGCCACGAACTCCCGCACGGTGAAGCCCGGGTAGTAGCCGAACTCCTGCGGCAGGTAACCCAGGCGGCGGCGCACCTCGGCGCGCCGCCGGTGGTCGCCGGTGTCGTGGCCGAGGATCTCCACCCGGCCGCCGGACGGCTCGGCGACCGTGGCCAGGACACGGATCAGGGAGGTCTTGCCGGCGCCGTTGGGGCCGAGCAGGCCGTGCACGCCCGGGCCGAAGTCGAGGTCCACCGAGTCCAGGGCGAGCGTCCTTCGGTGCCGGACGCGCAGACCGGTGACCCGGATCGCGGGGTGGGCGGGGCGGGGGACGGTGGTCAACGTTCCTCCAGGAGGGGACGGGCGTGGCGGCGGGCGACGAACACGGCGGCGCACCCGGCGGCCGCCGCCGCCCAGCCGCCCTGGGCCGCGGCGCCGTCGAGACAGGCGGACAGCCGCTCGGTCAGGTGGGCGGTGAGCCGCCCGCCCGGCGCGGCCGGCACCGGGCCGAGGACGGCGCACAGCCAGCCGCCGCCGGTAATGGCCGTGGCGGCGCGTACGCCGGTCCAGCCGGCCAGGGCCAGGGAGGCCAGCGTCAGCGCCAGGCCCGGCAGCAGCCAGGCGGCGGCGCCCGGGGCGCCCGACGACGGCAGCACCGCCCCGGCGAGGGTGAGCAGCGGCAGACTCACCGCCAGCACGGCGGCCGTCCGCGTCAGTACCAGCCGCGGCCCGGCCGACGGGGTGGCCGCCACGATCTCGTGCAGCGGATCGGCGTGCGGCCCGTAGGACAGGGCGACCCCGGTGACCGGTACGAGCGGGGCGAGCGCCAGCAGCCAGGGCCGCGCGTCCGGGAAGCCGCCCCCATGGGCCAGGGCGAGGGCCCCGGCGGCCACCAGCAGCACGGCCGCCGACCAGGCGCCCCGCACGGCCGGACCGGCCGCCCACAGCATTCGCGTGGACGGCGCCCCGGCACCGCCCCACCGGGACACCCGCGAGCGGACCCGGGGGGCGCGGCGGGCGGGCGCCGGCGCGGGACCGGGCGACGCGGGTGCCGTCGCGGGTGCGGGCGCGGCGTCCAGCACCGTCTCCCGCACCCGCGCCAGCACCGCCCCCGCCGCCGTCTCGCGCGCGGCCCGGGAGACCCGGGCGGCGCAGGAGGAGCAGGACTCCAGGTGCTTCTCCAGGGACCAGGCGTCCGGTTCCGGCAGGGAGCCGTCGGCGTACCCGGTGACGAGGGCGTCGGACGCGTGCCAGCCGGTCATGCGAGACCTCCCACCGGTGACGGGCTCATGGGGGCGAGCGCTGCGCGGAGTTCGGCGCGGGCGCGCAGGGCGCGGGACTTGACCGTGCCCTCGGGGATGCCCAGCAGCCGAGCGGTCTCACGGGTGGTCAGCCCGTCGACGACCGTGGCGCGCAGCACCTCGCGCAACTCGGGCGAGATCCGGCCGAGGGCGGTGCCGACGTCGCCGTACTCCAGCCCGGCCAGCACCCGGTCCTCCGCGGACGGCGCCGACGGCGTGGCCGCCGTCGGCCGGCCGTCCTCCCGTACGTCCTCCAACGGGTCCGTGCGCAGTCGCGCGGCCCGCTCCTGCGCCCGCCGGGCGTCGACGAGGCGGCGCGCGGCGATGGTCCACAGCCAGCCGCCGGCCTCCTCGCCGCGGTGCGCGCCGGCGGACCGCCACACCGTGACGAAGGTGTCCTGGAGGACCTCGCGCACCGTCTCCGGGTCGGCGCAGCGCCGGGTCAGCCGGGCGTGCAGCCATCCGGCGTGCCGGTCGTAGAGCGCGGTCATCGCCGCGCAGTCGCCACCCGCGACGGCGCGCAGCAGCGCGGCGTCGGAGGCGTGGGCGTCGCCGGGGTCGTTCTCCCGCTGGCCCCTCACGGGGCGGAACAGTCTCACACCCCGTCTATCGGCGGCCCGCGGGCGGCCGGTTCACGGACCGGCCCGCGGGGCGGCTCACGGGAGGACCGCGTACGCCTCCACCGACCACAGCGAGTACCCGTACCGCGTGGCCCGCTCCTCGCCCCGCACGCGCACGTACCGCACGTCCCGCTCGTCCATGCGGACGGCCTCCCGCCCGCCGCGGCCGTCCCGCACCGTCGCCGCCGTGCGCCAGCGGCGGCCGTCCGCCGAGACCTGGACGCGGTACGCCGACGCGTACGCGTCCTGCCAGCGCAGCACGACCCGTCCCAGGCGCACCGGGCGGTCCAGCTCCACCTGCCACCAGGCGCCGTCGTCCGCGGGGGACGACCAGCGCGTCCGGGGGTCGCCGTCGTTGGCGGCCGGTGCCGGGAAGTCGGGTGTCTCGTCGCCGGAGGAGCTCGCGGTGCCGGTACGGGCCAGGTCGGGCCCGGCGGTGCGCGGGAAGGCCCGGACGGTGAGGGTGCGGCTCGCCCCGCCGAAGGCGAGCCGGACGGCGTACGACCGGGAGGGCGTCCCCGGCGCGACGCTCACCTCGACCGGGACCTGCGCCTCCTGGCCGCGCGGGAGGACCAGCGGGGCCCGCGGGACGCGGACCCGGACGCCCTCGGGCGCGTCGGCGGTGAGCGTGCCCCGGACGTCGGAGGGCCGGAGCGCGCCCAGCCGGACCGTCAGGCGCTCGGTCCCGCCGATCTCGGCGTCCGTCTCCGCGCGGTCCAGGTCCAGGGAGGCGTCGGCCACGTCGGCGAACCAGGGGACGACATGACGCACCCGGGACCGGTCCGGGCCGGTGACGCGGACGGCGTCGACCCGGGTGGCGGAGGTGAGCGGGGCGCCGGCGGGGCGGGCCGGCGCGGTCCCCGGCGACCGGCCGGGACCGGGCGGGGCGAGCTCCGTGGCACCGCCCGGGCGCAGGGCGCCGAGGCGCCGCCAGCCCCGGCCGGGGACGTGGACCTCCACGTCCCCGCCGGTACCGGGGTCGGCGAGCACCGTCACGGCGGCCAGGGGGCGGGCGCGGGGGAGGCGGACGGCCGCCCGGTCGCCCGCGCGGGCGGCGGGTGCGCGGTCCAGGCCCGCCCACGCCTCGTACGCCTGCCGCGCCCGCCGCAGGAACACGTCCAGCACGCCCTTGCCGACCGTCACCCGGGCCGCCGACAACCGCTCGCGCAGGCCGGCCAGGTCCCGGTACGCCGTCCAGGCCGCCGCCGCGTCGCCCGCGCGCTGCGCGCGCAGCATGTCCAGCGCCGCCGTGCCCGCCTCGCCGTAGCGGGCCAGCTGCTGCGACCAGGGGGCCACCTCGGTGCCCAGGCCGCCCCGCCCGAGCCGGCGCGGCAGCTCGCGCAGCAGCGCGAACTCCTCGCGCAGGCGCCCGGCGGCCTCCTCCTCCGTCCGGGTGGCGCGGGCCCGCCAGAAGCCGTCGATCAGCGGGCGCAGGTACGCCGACTCCTCGGTGCCCAGGACGGAGGACGCGTCGTTGCCGGCGAGGGCGGACAGGGCCTCCTCACGGGCCGCGTTCCCGTCCGCGAGTGCGCCGATCGCCGCCCGCCAGGACTCCGCGGGGCGGTAGGCGCGCGGGTTCCAGGCGTAGTCGGCGGTGGTGAACAGCGGGATCCGGGACGCCTCCGCCTGCTCCATCGCGTTGGCCAGCAGGGCGGCCGAGCCGGTGGCGACGGCCGGTTCGCGGCCCTGGTAGGGACCGAGGAAGACCCGGCCGGGCGCGTAGTCGTTGACGGGGTAGTTGTCCATCGTGACCAGCGGGTGCCCGAACACGTCCCGGGTCCGCGCCAGTTCGCGTCCGGTGATGGTCCGGGGCACCACGCCGACGCCGGTCCACGCCACCTGCACGTCCGCGGCCAGGGCCGAGGCCAGCGCCCGGCGGTAGGCGCTGGAGCCGTCCTGGTAGTACTCGGTCGGCATCACCGCCGGCGCGACGGCGCCGGGGTGACGCTCCGTCAGGTGCCGGGCCACCGCGTTCACCACGTGCGCCTGCGCGCGCGCCGCCGCCCGGGGCCCGGAGCCGAACCGCTCCGCGTCCGCCGCACAGCGCCACTCGCTGTAGCTGACGTCCTGGAACTGGAGCTGGAAGGCACGGAAGCCCAGCGTCCACATCGCGTCCAGCTTGCGCGTCAGCGCCCGCACGTCCTCATCCGACGCGAAGCACATCGCCTGCCCCGGCGCCACCGCCCAGGCGAGCGTGACGTGGTTGCGCCGGGCCCGCTCGGCCAGCTCCCGGAACTCCGCGCGCTGCGCGGCCGGGTAGGGCTCGCGCCAGCGGGCCTGCCGGTAGAGGTCGTCGCCGGGGGCGTAGAGGTAGCGGTTCTGCTTGGTGCGGCCCATGAAGTCCAGCTGGGCCAGCCGCTGCGCGTGCGTCCACGGGGTGCCGTAGAAGCCCTCGGCGATGCCGCGCACGGCGGTGCCGGGCCAGTCGCGGACGTCGACGGCCGCGATCGTGCCGTCGGGGCGCACCAGCTGGCGCAGCGTCTGCACGGCGTGGAACAGGCCGTCCTCGCCGGTGCCGGTGAGCGTGACGGCGCCGCGGCCGACGGTCAGGCGGTAGCCGCCGGAGGGCAGGCCCTGCCGGCTGCCGTCGCCGGGCGGCTCCGTCCGCGCGCGCACCACCAGGGCCCCGGCGGGGGGCGTCCCGCCGGCGGGGAGGGAGGTGACCGTGCGCGCCCCGGCCCGGCGCAGCAGCGCGCCCAGGGCGGTGACGGCGTGGGGGTCCGCCGCCGGGCCGGCGATCAGGGCGACCTCGTCGGTGACGGGGACGGGCGCGCCGTTCGCCCGCAGGGACTGTGGACGCGGCCAGACCGCGACGCCGTCGGACCCGGACGCGTCGGGCGTGCCCGGCGTACCGGGTGTCTCGGGCGACGTGGTCGCCGTACCGGGGGGCGGCGGGGCCGCCACGGCGGGCGCGGCCCCCAGGGTTCCGGCGAGGACGGCGAACGCGAGGGCGGCCGCCCCCTTCCTGCGCCGTGGCTGCACGGGCCCCCTCCTGGTCGCTGGTCCTCCGCTCCGCTGGTGGAGCACACGGGTGTCGTACGTCCGTCGCATCGAGGAATCGAGCCCACCATCCCCGCGGTGAACGTGTCAACGACGGTGGCCGCGGTGACTGAATTGCCGGGAAACGTCGCCGGACACCCGGCGGGCGCCCACGGGGCCGGGCCGGGCGGCGGCGTCCGGATGTGACCAGGAGCACGTTGTCCGTTCGGGGGCGTCTGGCCGCGCGCCCACTGGGTAGGGCTGCCGTAACCCGCAAAACCACGCCGACACACGCCCAGCCCCAAGACACAGGACACGTCCGGTCACAGGACACGAGACGCGTCCAGCCGCAAGACACGCCCACCGTGCTCGACAAGGAGGCCCCCGTGGCTGCACCGGCACACTTCAGGCTCCCGTCCCCGTCCAAACCCGTGGCGGAGCCCTCCGCCGAATCCGCCACCCCCCGCCCGTGCGCCCTCGGCGCGGAGGGCGGCTGCGCCGAGCCCCCGCTGACCAGCGAACCGCCGCTGCCCGACGCCGAACCCCTCACCAGCGAGCCGCCGTCCGCCGACGCCGTGCCGCTGACCAGCGAGTCCTCGCCCGAGCTCACGGCCGTCGTGCCCGAGCAGGGCGGCCCGTCCTTCGCCGTCCCGGAACCCACGGGGCGCTAGATGACCGCTCCCCGGTCGGCCGATCCCCCCACCGAGGACCTGTCGCTCCTCGCCGAACTGCACGGAGTCGCCCCCTCCTACCGCCCCTCGCCGGGCCGTACGGTCACCGCCTCGGCCACCGCCGTCACCCTCGCCTTGGCCGCCCTCGACGTCGACGCGGGCACGCCCGAGGCCGTACGCGCCGCACTCGCCGCCCGCCGACGGCACCTGCGCGAACGGCTGCTGCCGCCGACGGTGGTGTGGTGGAGCGGCAACGGCACGCCGGCCGCCCTGGCCGCGCTGCCCGAGGGCACCCGGCTGCGCGTCACCACCGAGCAGGGCGAGACCCGCGCCGGCCCCGAGGACCTCCCGCCCGGCGTCCACCGGCTGACCGCCACCGCCCCCGACGGGCGGACGGCCGACGTCCACCTGATCGTCGCCCCGGCCCGGCTGCCCACACCCGAACACCGTTCGCACGGGCTGCTCGTCCAGCTCTACTCCCTCCTGTCCCGCCGCTCCTGGGGCATGGGCGACCTGGGCGACCTCGCCGAGCTGGCCTCCTGGGCCGGACGCACCCTCGGCGCCGGGTTCATCCAGGTCAACCCGCTGCACGCGGCCGTGCCCGGCGCCCCCACCGACCCCTCCCCCTACCGGCCCTCCTCCCGCCGCTTCCCCGACCCGGTCCACCTGCGGATCGAGGACGTCCCCGAGTTCGCCCACCTCACCGGCGACGAGGCGGTGCGGTCGCTGCGGGAGCGGGCCGCACGGCTGCGGGAGGCGGTGCTGGGCAAGGGCGCCCTGATCGACCGGGACGCGGTGTGGGAGCTGAAGCGGCAGGCGCTGGAACTGCTGGACGGGGTGCCCCTCGGGCCGGGCCGGCGCGCGGCCTACCGCGACTTCCTCGCCGAGCAGGGCCGGGCCCTGGAGGACCATGCCACCTGGTGCGCCCTCGCCGAGGTGCACGGCCCCGACTGGCACCACTGGCCGGCCGCTCTGCGCGACCCCCGTTCGGACGGGACGGCCCGCGCCCGCGCCGAACTGCGGGACCGCGTCGACTTCCACCGCCGGCTGGCCTGGCTCACCGACGCCCAGCTGCGCGCCGCCCAGCGCGCGGCCCGGGAGGCGGGGATGCCGGTCGGCGTCGTGCACGACCTCGCCGTGGGCGTGCACCCCCAGGGAGCCGACGCCTGGGCCCAGCAGGACCACTTCGCGGCCGGGATGTCGGTGGGCGCCCCGCCGGACGCCTTCAACGCCCACGGCCAGGACTGGGGGCTGCCGCCCTGGCGCCCGGACCGGCTGGCCGCCTCCGGCTACGCGCCCTTCCGGCAGCTCCTGCGCGCCCTGTTCCGCTACGCCGGCGCCCTGCGCATCGACCACGTGATGGGCCTGTTCCGGCTGTGGTGGGTGCCGCGCGGCCGGCCGCCGACGGAGGGCGCCTACGTCCACTACGACGCCGAGGCCATGCTCGCCGTCCTGGTGCTGGAGGCCTCCCGCGCCGGGGCCGTGGTGATCGGCGAGGACCTGGGCACGGTGGAGCCCGGCGTGCGCGAGGCGCTGCGCGAGCGCGGGGTGCTCGGCACGTCGGTGCTGTGGTTCGAGCGGGACTGGGCGGGCGACGGCCGCCCCCTGCCCCCGGAGCGCTGGCGCGCCGACTGCCTGGCCACGGCCACCACCCACGACCTGCCGCCCACCGCCGCCCGCCTCACCGGCGAGCACGTCGAACTCCGCGACCGCCTCGGCCTGCTGACCCGCCCCCGGGAACGGGAGGCGGCGGAGGCCGCCGCCGACACGGAGGAGTGGCTGGCGCTGCTCGCCCGGCTCGGCCTGCTGCACGGCACCGACGGGCGCGCCGGCACCGCCTCGGAGGAGGCCGAGATCCAGGCCGTCCACCGCTTCCTGGCCCGCACCCCCGCCCGGATGGTCGGCGTCTGGCTCCCGGACGGGGCCGGCGACCGCCGCCCGCAGAACCTGCCCGGCACCTGGGACCAGTACCCGAACTGGCGCCTGCCGATCGCCGACGCCGAGGGGCGCCCCGTGACGCTGGAGGAACTGGCGGCGTCTTCGAGGCTGCGGGCGCTGATCGACGCCGTCCGGGAGGACGTCGGCGGATCCGACGGCCCGCCCGGTGGCTGAGGGCGCCGCCGTCCGGCCCGGAGCACCGGTGCGCTCCGGGCCGGACGGCGGCGCCGCGGCACGGTCCCCGTACGGCACCCCGGGCGCGCGGCCCGTCCGGCCGTTCGCTAACTTGGGCACCGTGGACAAGAAGAACGCCCTGCGCGCCGGCACCCTGGCCGCCGGTACGACGCTGATGATGCTGCTCATGTCGTCCCCCGCGCTCGCGCTGACCCGCGACGACGGCGACGACCCCGGCACGGGCCTGAGCGTCATCGAGACGCTGGGCCTGTTCGTCGTCGCCCCGCTCGTGCTCTTCCTGGTCATCGCGGGCCTGGTCATGGTCCTGGACCGGTCGCACGAGAAGCACCGGGTGACCAGCCGGAACCTCAAGACCAAGGCCGACGCCAAGGCCTGACCGGCCCCCGCGGGTCCCCGCCGGCCCGCACCGCCACCGGGACGTCCCGCACCGAGCCGCCCGCCACCCGCGGATTCCGCCGAGGGCGCCGGCCTCGCCGCACGTACGCGCATCCGCCGTACGGCGACGAGGCCGGCGCCCTCGGCGTGTTCGCTTCCGGCCGTGCCAGGGGCCCGGGGCACGGGCCGTGCCAGAGGCTCGGAACGCGGGTCCTGCCAGGAGCCCGGGGCGGGCCGTGTCAGGGGCTCGGAGCGGTCAGGTAGCGCTGCAGGGTGGGCGCCAGCCACGCCACCACCTCCTCGCGGGCCAGCGCGACGGCCGGCGGGAGCCGCAGCACGTAGCGGGTGAGCGCCAGCCCGAGCAACTGCGAGGCGACCAGTGCCGCACGCGCCGGCGCCTGCTCGGGGTCCGGGCACGCCTGGCGGGCGACCGGCAGCAACTGGTCCCGGAAGACGCCCTGCATGCGCTCGGCTCCCGCACGGTTGGTGACACCGACCCGGAGCAGGGCGGTGAGGACCTCGTTGTTCCGCTCCCACAGGTCCAGGAAGTGCGTGACGAGGGCGTGGCCGACCTCGTGGCGGGGGAGGGGGGACAGTTCGGGCAGCCTCAGGTCGACGGCGACGGCCGCCGCGAAGAGGCCCTCCTTGCTGCCGTAGTAGCGCATCACCATCGACGGGTCGATCTGCGCGTCCTTGGCGATGGCGCGGATGGTGGCCCGCTCGTAGCCGTCGGTGGCGAAGCGCTCGCGGGCGGCGTCGAGGATGGCGGCGCGGGTGGCGGCGGAGCGCCGGGCGGACACCGGTCGGGCGGGAGCTGAAGGCTTGGCGTCGGGCATGGCGACAAGCCTAGGCGAGTGTGCCAACGGGCGTGGGCCAACAGGTGCGGGCCTACGGGTGCGGGGCTATGTGTGCGGGTCCACGTATGCGGGCCTACGCGTGTGGGTCAACGCGCGTTGGCCAACGCACGTGGGCTCATGTACGCAGACCCGCGCGTGTAGGTCAACGGGTGTCGGTCGGCGGACGTGGGTCAACGAGCGTGGGGCAACGGGTGCGGGCCGGTGGGTATGAGTCGGCAGCGTGAGTGGACGCCGTAGGCGGCAGGCCGACGGGCGTGGACCAGCAGAACTAGGCCAACACCGGTAGGTCAACGCCAGTAGGCCAACATCAGTATGCCAACAACCGTTGACCCCCACCTGGGCGCCCATTACTCTAGTCCACAAGCGTTGGCAAACATTTGTTGGCGCGTTGGGACCCAGGGAGGCCACCATGAACGGCACCACCCACTCCGTCCTCGTCGTCGGCTCCGGCCCCACCGGCCTGCTCCTGGCCGGCGACCTCGCCGCCGCGGGCGTACCCGTCACCGTCCTCGAAAAGCGCTCCCGCAGGACCAGCAACCTCTCCCGCGCCTTCGTCCTGCACGCCCGCACTCTCGAACAGCTCGACGCCCGCGGCCTGGCCGACCACCTGGAAGCCGTGGGCCGCCCCCTCGACCGGCTCCGCCTCTTCGGCCGGCTCACCGTCGACCTCGCCGCCCTCCCCTCCCGCTTCAACCACCTCCTCGTCATCCCGCAGTACGAGGTCGAGCGGGTTCTGGCGCGGCGCGCGGCGGACGCGGGTGCGCAGTTCCGGTACGAGTGCGAGGTGACCGGGCTGGCCCAGGACGCCGACGGCGTGACCGTGGTGGTCCGCGGGCCCGGCGGACAGCGGACCGAGGAGCTGCGGGCGGCGTACGTCGTCGGCGCCGACGGGATGCGCAGCACCGTGCGCACGGCCGTCGGCCTGCCCTTCCCCGGCCGGCCGGTCATCCGCTCCGTCGTCCTGGCCGACGTGCGGCTCGCCGAGGAGCCCGGGTCGCTGCTGACCGCCGACGCCGTGGGCGACGCCTTCGCCTTCCTCGCGCCCTTCGGCGACGGCTACCACCGGGTGATCGGCTGGCACCGGGGCCGCGACGTCCCCGACGGCGAGCCGCTCGACCTGGCGGAGGTCAAGGAGATCACCCGGCTCGCCCTCGGACGTGACTTCGGCATGCACGACGCCCGCTGGATGTCCCGCTTCCACAGCGACGAGCGCCAGGTGCCCGCCTACCGCGTGGGCCGGGTCTTCCTCGCCGGGGACGCGGCGCACGTCCACACCCCGGCCGGCGGGCAGGGAATGAACACCGGCCTGCAGGACGCGGCCAACCTGAGCTGGAAGCTGGCGGCCGTCCTCCACGGGCACGCGTCCGACGGGCTTCTCGACACCTACCAGGCCGAGCGCCACCCCGTCGGCAGGACGGTGCTCCGCAGCAGCGGCGGCATCATCCGCCTCGCCATGGCCAAGCGCCCCTGGGCGCTGGCTCTGCGCGCGGCGCTCACCACCACCTTGGACCGCGTCGGTCCGGCCCGCCGCGCGGTGGCCGCCCAGGTCACCGGCATCGGTTACAGGTACGCCGCTCCCCGGGGCTCCCACCCGCTGACCGGCCGGCGCGTCCCGGACGTCGCCCTCGCCGGGGGCGGCCGGCTCCACGAGGCCCTGCGGGGCGGGCGGTTCGTGCTGATCACCCCGGAGCCGCACGAGCCGCACGAGCCGCACGAGCCGTACGGGTCGGACGGGCCGCACGGGGAGCGGGGCGGACGCGAGGGGCGGCTGGCCGTGGCGCGCTGGGCGAGCGACCGCCGTACGGCCCTCCTGGTGCGGCCCGACGGGTACGCGGCCTGGGCGGCGGAGGCTCCCGACGCGCGGTCGGTCGAGGCGGCGGTCGCCGCTCACGTGGGGTGAGGGGGCACACGGATCGGGCGGTCGCGCGGGCACCGGGCCTTGGGCGGCCGGGCTAGTGTTCCGTCGCGGCCAGCAGCTCGCGCAGCAGCGCGGCCAGCAGGCCTGCCTTCTCCTCCTCCAGCGCGGACAGGGCCTCCGTCTGCACGGCGAGCCCCGTGCCGACCGCCTCGTCGACCAGTTCCAGTCCCCGCCCGGTGAGCGTGACCTGGAGTCCGCGCCGGTCGTGCGGGTCGGGGGAGCGCCGCAGCAGTCCCGCCCGCTCCAGCTTGTCCAGGCGCCCCGTCATGCCGCCGGTGGTGAGCATGAGCGTCGCCGAGAGCTGCCGGGGCGAGAGCGTGTACGGCTCACCCGAGCGGCGCAGCGTCGCCAGTACGTCGAACTCCCCGCGCGAGATCCCGTGGCGGGCGTAGGCCTTCTCCATCCGGTCCCCCATCGCGCGGGAGAGCCGGTGGATGCGGCCGAAGACCTCCATGGCGGCGGTGTCCAGGTCCGGGCGCACGGCCGCCCACTGGTCGATGATCGCGTCGACCGGGTCCCTGTGCCGTTCGGGGCGTTCGCTCATGGCACGAGTATCGGGCGCGTTCCGGTCGCCCGCAAGAAAGTAGCTTGACGCAAACTTACTTAGAGCTAAGCTACTTTCTGTTGGCCTTCTCGCCGACTTCCGCCGACTCCTCGCCGGCCTTCCGCCGACTCCTCCGGCGGCCGTCCGTCCGGGCGCCGGGTACGGACGCCTGCCGCTTCGGATCCCGAAGGGTGCCTCCCATGGCCACCGACCGCGCCGACCGCACCGCTCTCGTCGCCCTGACCGCCCTCGCCCCGGTCTCCTGGGGCACCACCTACGCCGTCACCACCGAGTTCCTCCCGCCCGACCGCCCCTTGTTCACCGGCCTCATGCGCGCCCTGCCCGCGGGTCTGCCGCTCCTCGCCCTGACCCGGGTGATGCCGCGCGGCGCCTGGTGGTGGAAGGCGGCGGTCCTGGGCGCGCTCAACATCGGCGCCTTCTTCCCGCTGCTGTTCCTGTCCGCCTACCGGCTGCCGGGCGGCATGGCCGCCGTCGTCGGCTCGGCCGGGCCGCTGTTCGTGGTGGGCCTGTCGGCCGTCCTGCTGGGGCAGCGGCCGGCCCTCCGCTCCGTCCTCACCGGCGTCGCCGCCGCGTTCGGCGTCAGCCTCGTGGTGCTCCAGGCGGCCGGGGCGCCGGACGCGCTCGGTCTGCTGGCGGCCCTCGCCTCCACCGCGTCCATGTCCACGGGCACCGTGCTCACCCAGCGGTGGGGCCGCCCCGACGGCGTCGGGCCACTGGCGCTCACCGGCTGGCAACTGACCGCCGGCGGCCTGCTCATCGCCCCGCTCGCCCTCCTGGCCGAGGGCGCGCCGCCCGAGCTGGACGCCCGGGCGGCCGGCGGCTACCTCTACTTGGCGCTGGCGAACACGGCGGTCGCGTACTGGCTGTGGTTCCGCGGCATCGGCCGGCTCACCGCCACGCAGGTCACCTTCCTCGGCCCGCTGTCACCGCTGACCGCCGCGGCCGTCGGCTGGGCGGCCCTCGGCCAGGCCCTCACACCGGTGCAACTGGCCGGCATGGCGCTGGCCTTCGGGGCGACGGTGGCCGGACAGCTCGGGTCGCGCACGGCGGCGCCCGCGGCGCCGGTACGGGAAGGCCCGTCCTCCGGCTCGCCCGGGGGGAACGGCCGAAAGGATCCGGCGGACGTGACGGATCCGGTGCCGCGCCGGTAGGGGGACCGCTTTCCCCGTCGTCCGGTGAGAAGAGGCCCGTGGCCGTCGCCACCGGCCGGACGACCGTCCCGCTTGCCCCGCCGCGCGGACGCCGGCCCCTCCTCGGCATCGCACCCGCCGCGCTCGTCCGGTCCGGCGGCCTTGGTCACCTCCCGCGCCCCGGCCGACGGCGTGCCGCCCCTCCGGCACGCGTCCCGGGGCCGGTCGGGGCGGGCACGGGCACGGCGCCGGTGCCGCGGACGGCGGAGGCGTGCGTTCGGAACCCGTCGCGGCGGCCCTGCGAACGCGAGCGGGGGGCGTCCGGTGCCGCACCGGACGCCCCCCGCTCCAGGCGCCTACGCGGTCGCGGCCGCCGCGTCCGCCGCCTGCGCCTTCAGCGCGCGCTCCACGCCCGCGCGGGACTCGGAGACGAGCCGCCGCAGGGCCGCGCTGGGCTCGGCGGAGGCCAGCCAGGCGTCCGTCCGGTCCAGCGTGTCCCGCGTGACCTGCACCGACGGATACAGGCCGACCGCGATCTGCTGGGCGATCTCGTGGGAGCGGGACTCCCAGACACCCTTGAGCACCTCGAAGTACCGCTCCGTGTACGGCGCCAGCAGCTCGCGCTGGTCGGTCTGGACGAAGCCGGAGATGACCGCCTCCTGGACGGCGTTCGGCAGCTTGTCGGACTCCACGACCGACGCCCACGCCTCCGCCTTGGCCTGGGGCGTCGGGCGGGCCGCCCGGGCGGTGGCCGCGTGCCGCTCACCGGCGGCCGTCCTGTCCCGCTCGTACTCGGCGGCGATCTCCGCCTCGTCGAACCGGCCCACCGCGGCGAGCCGCTGCACGAACGCCCAGCGCAGCTCGGTGTCGACGGCCAGGCCCTCCACCGACTGCGACCCGGTCAGCAGGCCCTCCAGCAGGTCGAGCTGGTCCGGCGTGCGGGCCGTCGCCGCGAAGGCCCGCGCCCACGCCAGCTGGTGGTCGCTGCCCGGGGCGGCGGCCCGCAGGTGGTCGAGCGCGGCCTCGGTCCAGCGGGTCAGCAGCGCCTCCCGGGCGGCCGGGTCGGCGTACAGGTCGAGCGCCAGCTTCACCTGGCGGTGCAGCGACTGCACCACGCCGATGTCGGACTCCTTGCCGATGCCGGACAGCACCAGGGAGAGGTAGTCGCGGGTGGCGAGTTCCCCGTCCCGGGTCATGTCCCAGGCCGACGCCCAGCACAGGGCCCGCGGCAGGGACTCGGCGAAGTCGCCGAGGTGCTCGGTGACCACGGACAGCGACCGCTCGTCCAGGCGCACCTTGGCGTAGGACAGGTCGTCGTCGTTGAGCAGCACCACCGCCGGGCGGCGCTTGCCGACGAGCTGCGGTACGGCCGTCACCTCGCCGTCGACGTCCAGCTCGACGCGCTCGGTACGCACCAGCTTGCCCGCCGCGTCGAGGTCGTAGCAGCCGACCGCGATCCGGTGCGGGCGCAGCGTCGGCTCGCCCTTGGCGCCCGCGGGGAGCGCCGGGGCCTCCTGGCGGATGGCGAACGAGGTGATCGTGCCGTTCGCGTCCGTCTCGATCTCCGGCCGCAGCACGTTGATGCCGGCCGTCTCCAGCCACGCCTTCGACCAGGCCTTCAGGTCCCGGCCGGAGGTCTCCTCCAGGGCGCCCAGCAGGTCCGACAGGCGCGTGTTGCCGAACGCGTGCCGCTTGAAGTACGCCTGCACGCCCCGGAAGAACGCGTCCTCGCCGACATATGCGACGAGCTGCTTCAGCACGGAGGCACCCTTGGCGTACGTGATGCCGTCGAAGTTGACGAGGACGTCGTCCAGGTCGCGGATGTCCGCCATGATCGGGTGCGTGGAGGGCAGCTGGTCCTGCCGGTACGCCCAGGTCTTCATGGAGTTGGCGAACGTCGTCCACGAGTGCGGCCAGCGCGAGCCGGGCGCCGCGGCCTGGCAGGCGATGGAGGTGTAGGTGGCGAACGACTCGTTCAGCCACAGGTCGTTCCACCACTCCATGGTGACCAGGTCGCCGAACCACATGTGGGCCAGCTCGTGCAGGATGGTCTCGGCCCGCACCTCGTACGCCGCGTCCGTCACCTTCGACCGGAAGACGTACTGGTCGCGGATGGTCACCGCGCCCGCGTTCTCCATCGCGCCCGCGTTGAACTCCGGCACGAACAGCTGGTCGTACTTCTCGAACGGGTAGGCGTAGTCGAACTTCTCCTGGAACCAGTCGAAGCCCTGCCGGGTCACCTCGAAGATCGCGTCCGCGTCGAGGTGCTCGGCGAGCGAGGGACGGCAGTAGATGCCGAGCGGCACCGACCGGCCGTCCTTCTCGTACACGCTGTGCACCGAGTGGTAGGGACCGACGATCAGCGCCGTGATGTACGTCGAGATGCGCGGCGTCGGCGCGAACACCCAGACGTTGTCCCGGGGTTCGGGGGTGGGCGAGTTGGAGACGACGGTCCAGCCCTCGGGCGCCCTCACGGTGAACTGGAAGGTCGCCTTCAGGTCCGGCTGCTCGAAGGAGGCGAAGACCCGGCGGGCGTCCGGCACCTCGAACTGCGTGTACAGGTACGCCTGGTTGTCGACCGGGTCGACGAACTTGTGCAGGCCCTCACCGGTGTTGGTGTACGCGCAGTCGGCGACCACGCGCAGGACGTTGCGGCCCTGGAGCAGACCGGGCAGGGCGATCCGGGAGTCCCGGAAGACCTCGGCGGGGTCGAGGGGGTCCCCGTTGAGGGTCACCTCCCGCACGGCCGGTGCCACCAGGTCGATGAACGACTCCGCGCCCCCCTCGGCGACGTCGAAGCGCACGGTGGTCACGGACCGGAAGGTGTCGCCCTCCTGCGCGCCGGAGAGATCGAGCTCGATCTCGTACGAGTCCACGGTGAGCAGCTTCGCCCGCTGCTGCGCCTCTTCGCGAGTCAGGTTTGTGCCAGGCACGCGGTCATCTCCTCGTTATGAGTGGGTCTGCGCCATCCTTCCACGCCGACCGGCACGGCGCGATGTCCGTTTCCCGCCGGTGCCCGGGCCGCGCGCGCCGCAGCCTGGAGGGCATGACGACGTACACCGCACACCCCATCGCCCGCCCCGTGCTGAAGGAGCTGCGCGTCACCGACGACGCGGGACGCGAGCCGGTCCCGGTGACCGACGGGGAGGGCGGCGCCCCGCTGCGCTGCTGCCTGCGCCACAGCGCGCCCGGCGAGCGCATCGCCCTCGTCTCCTACGCGCCGCTGCGCCGCCGGGCCGCCGAGACGGGCACCGACCCCGGCGCCTACGACGAGCAGGGCCCGGTCTTCGTCCACGCCGGGGAGTGCGCGGGCCCGGCCGGGACCGCGCTGCCCTTCACCAACAGCCACCGGGTGCTGCGCCGCTACTCCGCCGAGGGCCGCATCCTCGGCGGCCGGCTGGTGGAGGCCGGCCCCTTCGAGCCCGCCCTCGCCGAGGCCTTCGCCGACCCGTCCGTGGCCCTCGTCCACGTCCGGGCCGTGGAGTACGGCTGCTTCCTGTACGAGGTGCGCCGGCCCGAGGGCCCGTCCGGCGGTTCCTGAGCCGTCGCGCAACCGTCCGGCTCCGTCGCCACCGCCCGCGCGAAGGCCCGTACCGTCTCCGTCTCGCGGTCCCGGTGCCACACCAGGCCGAGGGCCGACTCGGGCAGACCCTCGACGGGGACGAAGACGGCGTCCTCCCGGCGGTGATGGTCGGCCGTGGGCCGGCACAGCAGCAGCCCGCCGCGCCCGGCCGCGACCAGGCTCAGCCCCTCCTGAAGGGTCGTCGCCTCCGGTCCCGGCAGGTCACCGGGGGCCTGCACCGCCCGCCAGTACGCGGGCGCCGGGGCGGCGGGCCGCACCAGCGGCACGGCGGCCAGCTCGGCGACGGTGACCGAGGGGCGGCCCGCGAACGGGTGGCCCGCGCGGACCGCGACCGTCTGCTGCCGCAACGAGAAGACCGGGCCCAGCACCAGGTCCCGCTCCTCGACCGGCAGCAGCACGACGGACGCGTCCACCGCCCCGTCCCGCACCGCGCCGAACGGGTCCGCGAACGGGATCTCCACCAGCTCCGTCTCACACCCCGGATGCGCGGCGTGGAACGCGGTCACCGCCCGCACCAGCCGGGCGTCCGCCGTTCCCTGGAAGCCGACCCGCAACCTGCTCCCGACGCCCCGCGCCGCCGCCCGCGCGCCCTCCACCGCCGCGGCCAGCGCGCCGTAGGCCGGGCGCAGGTCGGCGAGGAACCGCTCGCCGAGCGGGGTGAGCGCCACCCGGCGGCTGGTGCGGTGCACCAGCCGGGCGCCGATGCGCTGCTCCAGGGAGCGCAGCAACTGGCTCACCCGGCTCTGCGACACGTACAGCCGCTCGGCCGCCCGCCCGAAGTGCAGCTCCTCGGCGAGGGCCAGGAAGCACTCCAGCTCCCGCGTCTCCAGTCCGGCCACGGCGGTCACCCTCCCTCTCGGGGCGATCGGATCGATGAGCCCCGCTCATGGAAGGGTGAGGACTTCGCCGTTGTTCCCGGCCCGCCCGCGCCGAAGGGTGGAGGCATGTCCTCCACCACACGGAACGCCACCTCCGCGAACCCCCCGGCCGCACCGCCCCGCCACCCGTGGGCGGCGGTGGGCGCCGTCACCGCCGCCACCTTCGCCGTCGTCACCACCGAGATGCTCCCCGTCGGCCTGCTCACCTCCCTCGGCGCGGGCCTCGGCGTCTCGGCCGGCACCGCCGGACTGGCCGTCACCCTGCCGGGGCTGGTCGCCGCGGGCGGCGCGCTGCTGCTGCCGGTCGCCGTGGGCCGCACCGACCGGCGCACGGTGCTGTGCGCGCTGCTGCTCCTGCTCGCCGGCGCCAACCTGCTGTGCGCGCTCGCCCCCGGCTTCGGCGTCCTGCTCGCCGCCCGCGCCCTGGTCGGCGTGTGCATCGGCGGGGTGTGGGCGGTGGCCGCCGGACTGGCGGTGCGGTTGGTGCCGGAGGGCTCGGCGGGACGGGCCACCTCACTGATCTTCAGCGGAATCGCGGTGGCGTCCGTGCTCGGCGTGCCCGCGGGCACCTTCCTCGGCGCGGTCGCGGGGTGGCGCTGGGCGTTCGCCGCGCTGACCCTGCTGGCCCTGGCGGTGGCCGCCGCGCTGCGGGCCGCGCTGCCGCCGCTGGCGGGCGAGAGGCCGGTGCGGCTTCACACCTTCGGACGCCTGCTGCGCGTGCCCCGCTTCTCCCGCGGCCTGACGGCGGTGGCGCTGCTGGTCATCGGCCACTTCACGGCCTACACCTACGTCCGCCCCCTCCTGGAACGCGTCCCCGGCACGGGCCCCGGCCTCATCAGCGCCCTGCTGCTCGGCTACGGCCTCGCGGGCATCGCCGGCACCTTCACCCTGGGCGGCCTCGCGGCCCGCGCCCCGCGCCGGGCCCTGCTGGTGGTGTCGGCCGGGATCGGCACGGCCGTCGCGCTGCTGACCCCGGCCGGCGGCTCGCTCACCGGCTCGGTGGCGCTGCTCGTCCTGTGGGGCCTGCTGTACGGCGGTGTCTCGGTGTCCGCCCAGAACTGGCTGTCGGCCGCCGTCCCCGACGGCCGGGAGGCGGCGTCGGGCCTGTTCGCCGGGGTGTTCAACGCGGCGATCGCCCTCGGGGCGTTCACCGGCGGGCGGGCCGCGGACGCCCTCGGTCTGCCGTGGGTGCTCGCGCTGGGTGCCGGGCTGGCGCTGCTCGCCCTGCCGGTCGTGGTGTCCGCCCACCGCGCGCCGGGGGCGGACCCCGGCATCCGGTGACCGCCCCCGCACCGCTCGGGACCTACGCGGCGGACAGCTCCGCCGCCACCAGCTCCGCGATCTGCACGGCGTTCAGGGCCGCGCCCTTGCGCAGGTTGTCGTTGGAGATGAACAGGGCCAGGCCGTTGTCGACGGTCTCGTCCCGGCGGATGCGGCCGACGTAGGACGGGTCCTGGCCGGCGGCCTGGAGCGGGGTCGGCACGTCGGTGAGCGCCACGCCGGGGGCGCCGGCCAGCAGCTCCTTGGCGCGCTCCACGCTGATCGGGCGGGCGAAGCGGGCGTTGACCTGGAGGGAGTGGCCGGTGAAGACCGGCACGCGCACGCAGGTGCCGGAGACCTTCAGGCCGGGGATCTCCAGGATCTTGCGGGACTCGTTGCGGAGCTTCTGCTCCTCGTCGGTCTCGTTCAGCCCGTCGTCGACGATGGAGCCGGCCAGCGGCAGCACGTTGTACGCGATCGGCGCGACGTACTTCCGCGGCTGGGGGTAGTTCGCCGCCGAACCGTCGTGGGTCAGCTTCGGCGCGTCCTCGCCGACCTTCGTCACCTGCTCGAACAGCTCGTCGACGCCGGCGAGGCCGGAGCCGGACACGGCCTGGTAGGTGGCGACGACGAGGGCTTCCAGGCCCGCCTCGGCGTGCAGCGGCTTCAGCACCGGCATCGCGGCCATCGTGGTGCAGTTCGGGTTGGCGATGATGCCCTTGGGGCGGTCCGCGATCGCGTGCGGGTTCACCTCGGACACCACCAGCGGCACCTCGGGGTCCCGGCGCCAGGCGGAGGAGTTGTCGATCACGACGGCGCCCTGCGAGGCGACCTTTTCGGCCAGCTCCTTGGAGGTGGCGCCGCCCGCGGAGAACAGCACGATGTCCAGCCCGGTGTAGTCGGCGGTGGCCGCGTCCTCCACCGTCACCCCGTCCAGGTCCCTGCCCGCGGAGCGGGCGGAGGCGAACAGGCGCAACTCGGTGACCGGGAAGTTCCGCTCCGTGAGAATCCTGCGCATGACCGTGCCGACCTGACCGGTGGCTCCGACGATTCCGACCCTCACGGTGACTCCTCTGACGTCTCTTTGCGTGGCCGTTGCCTGGCCGAGGTCTTTCCATCATGCGGCCCGGCCCGGCCCACCTGTCCACTTCTTTGCCCGGGCTGCCCGGGGAGTGGGACGCGACGCCCCGCCGGGCGGTTGCGGAACTTCGGCCGCCGCCCCCGCTGAGCTGCAGATATTCAGCCCTGCGGGGCACTGGACCGCAAGCTGTGCTGTCGCGAGCCTGCCCAGGGGCCGGTGGCGCACACGACGGTGTGACGTATGCCTCGCGGTGACGGTCCGCACCCGGCCGGACGTCTGCGGAAAAAGGGCGGGCGCCCCGAAGAGCGCCCGCCCCGATGCCGTGACCGGGTCCGCGGGACCGCGGACCCCGCGGGCCTACGGCACGACCTTCCCGATCTTCACGCTGCCGGTGCCCGCGACCGTGCCGCGCGCGTTCACCAGCTGCACCCGGCCGAAGAACTCCCGGCCCTCCGGCGCGGCGGCCAGCGCGGTGACATCGGCGGAGACCGACGCGGACTCGCCGCTGCCGAGCTCCACCGGCGCCGCGCCGTCGACGGTGACCGTGCCGAGCGAGGCGGCGAAGTACACGTCCCGGTAGTCGTAGGCGGTGGAGCCGGACGGCACCGAGTAGCCCACGACCTCGACGGTGTACGTGCCGGCGGCCGGCTTCGGCACGGAGACCGACTCCTCCGAGTCGCCGTCGGCGGACTGGCCGACGACGTCGCCGTCCTCGTCGTAGACCGTCAGGTCGAGGTCGGCGGCGGCGTCGGAGACGCCCCCGATGACCACGTCCAGCGAGGTCGCGCCCGCGGGCACCTCGACCGTGCCGGTCCGCGTCTGGCCCTGCCCGATCGTCGGCCGGGCGGTCGCCGCCGAACCCAGCGGGCCGCCCACCAGCCTGCCGTCGAGGGCGGCGAGGCGGTTGGTCACCTTCCAGGAGGCGGCGGCCGGGGTGCCGGCCTTCGCCTCGGGCACGGTCACGACCTCCGGGTCGAAGGCCGCGCCGAGGACGGCGACGTCGAGGGTGTAGGGGTTGTCGAGCAGCGGGGAGGTGCGGCGCGACTCGACCTCGATCTCCCACACGCCCGGCTGCGGGTCGGCGTAGGAGCGCGCGTCGGGCTTGCAGCCGTTGCCGTCGAGGTAGTTGTTGTAGCAGTACGGCGTGGAGGTGTTGTCGACCGGGACGCCGTAGGGGTGCAGGGCGACGAACCGGGTCTGGCTCTTGTCCTTCAGCCCGCCGATGGCCACCTCCAGCGCCTTCGCGCCCTCGGGGACGGTCACGAAGTACGACCGGGTGCCGTTGCGCTGCACCGAGCCGGAGACGGAGTGGGTGTACTCCCGCGACGCGTCCAGCGGCGCGGAGACCACGACCGTGGAGAGGACCTGCTCGTCGATGCCCTCGGTGCGCGGGTCGTCGACCTCCAGGATCGCGCTCTTGATCCCGGCGGACTTCGGAGTGGCCTGCACCTTGACGGTGACCGGCCGGTTCAGCGGCAGCCGCACCTCGTCGGAGCCGACGACGCGGAAGGTGCCGCCCGCGTTGTTCTCGAAGTGCAGCTCGTGGCGGATCGCCTTGTCCGCGCCGGAGGTGCGGGTGAGCGTGATCTCGTACGTCTTCCTCTGGCCGGCCTCGAGGCCGCCCTCGCGGTCGTACAGGCCGGTGCCGTACCCGGGCTTCTCCAGGAGCTCGTCGATCGCGGTGTCCACCGGGGCCTGGACCGTGTAGGTGTGGGCGGTGGCGCCGTCGCGGATCGCGTCCCAGGCGTCCCCGATGTTGATCAGGCCCGCGCCCTCCTCGTGCGCCTGCACCCCCTTGATGTGGTCGGCGGTGGAGGTCAGCGCCGTGCGCAGGGTGGCGGGCGTCAGGTCGATGCCCTTCTGCTTCGCGGCGGACAGCAGCAGCGCGGAGGCGCCGGCGGCCTGCGGGGACGCCATCGAGGTGCCCTGGAGCATGCCGTAGCCGGCCGGCAGGGAGTAGCCCGCCTCGGCGACCGGGGCGCCCGGCAGCCAGGTCTGGATGGTGTTGACCGCGGCACCCGGGGCGACCAGGGTGGGCGCGAAGCCGCCGTCCTCACGCGGACCGCGCGAGGAGAACGGCATCATCGCGTACTCCTTCTCCACCACCGAGCCGTAGTTGGCGGCCCAGGTCTCCTTGGAGATGGAGGCGCCGACCGAGATCACCTTGTCGGCCAGGGCCGGGTCGCCGATGGTGTTGGTGCCGGGGCCGGAGTTGCCCGCGGAGATCACCAGCTGGACGCCGTAGGTGTCGATGAGCCGGGTGTACAGCTCGGCGCGCGCGTTGTTGCCGTCGTTGAGGGCCGGGAGGCCGCCGATCGACATATTGACGATGTCGACGCCCCGGTTGACGACGAGGTCGATCATGCCCTCGGTGAGCGCGACGTTGGTGCAACCGCCGGACCAGGTGCAGGCGCGGGAGGAGACGATCTTGGCGCCGGGGGCGGCGCCGTTCATCTCGCCGCCGAACAGGCCGTTCGCGGCGGTGATGCCGGCGACGTGCGTGCCGTGCTCGGACTCGATGACGCCGATGTTGACGAAGTCGGCCTTGGCGCCGGCGGAGTCGTAGACGACGTCCTTGCGGATCTCCACCACGAACGGCTGGCGCTCGGCGACGTCGGTCGCCGGGTCGTCGGTGCCGAACCACCCGATCTGGAAGCCGTCCTTGTACGGCTTCATCGGCTCGTCGTCGCCGAAGTCCAGGTTGCCGTTCAGGTCGACGCGGACCGTGCCGGACGCCGCGTCGTACAGCACGCCCCAGGAGTCGGTGGTGTCGCCGTCCCGGTTGGCGTCGCCGGCGGCGTCACCGCCGGTGGTGTACGACTCCAGGAAGGTGCTGATCCGGTAGGAGCCGGCCGGGGCCCGCCAGTTCTTGCCGCCGTAGGTGAAGGCGGGCCCGGAGACGGAGGTCAGCATCGGGCGCCAGGTCCGGTCGCCGTCGACGACCGGGTCGGTGGCGGTCACCCAGTCGACGATCTTCCGCTCGCCGGTGGTGGTCTTCTGCAGCGCCGGGTGGGCGAGGTCCACGCCGGAGTCGAGGATGCCGATGGTGACGCCGCGGCCGTCCGCCTTCGGGTGGTCCTCGACGAAGTCGACGGCGCCCGTCTCGAAGGACGGGTTGTACGGGTTCTCGGCGGGGGTCTCGCGGTTCGGGGCCGGGTACGCCGCCGTGTCCCTGGCACCGGCGGCCCGGGCGGTGTCCGCGGCCGGCGTCGGGTCGTCCAGCGGGATCTCCTCGCGCAGGTCGATGCCGTGCACGGAGGAGAGCTTCACGGCGGCGGCGATGGCCGCGTCCGCCTTGCCGGTGGGGACGGTGGCCCGGACGTAGCCGAGCTCGTCGTAGGTGCGGCCCACGGTGCCGCCCCGGACCGCGTCCAGCTGCCTGGCGACCTGCTCGGTCTGCCCGGGCGCGGTGGCGATCATCATCGTGACGTTCTTCTCGTCCTCGGCCTTCGCCTCGGCGAGCAGGTCCGCGTCGTCCGAACCGAGTTTGTCGTGCGCCGGCTTGGCGGTGGCGTCGGCCGGGACGGAGGCGGCCGGGTCGTCGGCGGCGAAGGCGAGGGGTATCGGCCCGGCGGCGCAGAGCGCGGCGACGATGCCCGCGGCCACGGCGGTGCGGGCCAGGCGTCTGGCACCCGGTATCGGTTCGCGCTGGGGGGTGTGGGTCATCGGCATCCCTTGTAGGTAAAGGAACGATCAGGTGCGACCGGGGCCGATCGACCCTGGCCGCAGAAGTCCGGAATGCGATCCCGGATGACCGCTCAGCCTGACGCAAGGGATGGATGTTTGGGGAGGGTTGACGGAGGTGGGATGGGGACGTGGCGTAATTCCGCCATGCGTCATCGGGAATGTATGGGACGAACCATGACATTCCCGTGTGCGGGCCGGCCGCACCGGGCTCCGCGCGGGCCGGCGTCACGGCGTGCGCGGGAAGGGGCGGGTGACGGCCGCCACGCGCTCCCCCTCGCCCTCGTTCTCGCTCCCGACGCCGACCGGTCCGGCGACGAGGAGGGACCGCGGGCGGTTCGCCCCGCGGCCCCTCCTCTCCCCTCCTGGTGCCGCCCGCGGTCCGTCACTAGCGGGGCAACACCACTACGTACGGGGCGGGTTCCCTGTCCTGCGCCGCCATCAACGCGGTCCGTACGACGGTCGCCTGCTGCTCCGGCGCGTCGCGGAGCTTCTTGGGGGTGAGGTGCACGACGGTGATCCCCAGCCGTTCCAGGTGCTCGCGTCTGCGGACGTACTCCGACCACAGCGCGTCCCCGTCGTGCGGCTGCTCCCGCCGGTGGGCGCGGGTGTCCAGCTCCACCGCCACCGCGTGGTGGGGCCAGTAGGCGTCCACACCGCCGAGGAGCAGGCCGCCGGGCAGGCGCAGGTCCACGTTCCACGCCGGGTCCGGCAGGCCGTACTCGCGCACCATCCGGTACAGGCGGTCCTCCGCGATCGCCCGGCCCTCGGCCAGCAGGGACTCCACCGCGTCCACCACGTGCGGGTGGCTCAGCAGCCGCGCCCGCTTCAGCTCCCGCACCACCGTCGCCGGTTCGCAGTGCCCGCCGCGCACCGCCTCCGTCAGCAGCCGCCGCACGGCGTCCGCGTCCGTCAGCTCCGCCACCGCGTCGGCCAGGGCCCGCGCCACCGGCGCGACCGGGACTCCGGTGACCTGCTCGGGCACGGGCAGGTCGGCGGTGCGCAGGATCCGCGCACAGCCCGCCGAGCGGAGCCGGCGCAGCCGGGGGACGAGGACGTCGATGGCCTCCAGGTCCGGCAGCGCGGGGGTGGAGGTGAAACCGTGCAGGGTCAGCGCGGCCGGCCCGGTGATCACCGCTTCCGCGGGGCCGGTCCCGGCGGCCGCCCGGGCGTCGGGCTGGGCCGGGACGCCGGCGGCCCGCTCCCGCGCCGCGTACAGCAGTACCGCGTGCAGCCGCTCCTCGCTGGTCGGCGGTCCGGGGTGGAGCAGGACGACACCGGGCAGGAGCTGCCGCCAGGGGCCGCCGGGGCGGCACCGCGCGTTCGTCTCGGCGGCCGGGACGCCGTGCGCGCGGAGCTGGGCCGTGGTCAGGACACGGCGCGGGCCGGCGACGAGCTGCTGGAGAGGACGCGAGGGAAGCGGGGTGTTGTGGTTCATGCCCCGGAACTTCCCTCATTGCCCCCCCTTTTGAACCCGTGTTACGCATTCGTCGGCAAACGCGGACGAGAACGCCCTGAAGGACGGGTGTTCGACGCCGAAAACCCCTGGTCCATTCGGGTCGGACCAGGGGTTACGGGGTGATTGCCTGAATTCCGTAACGGTTACTCGGCGTACATCCCGGGGGTGCGGTCAGCCGGCCGCCGCGTCACACGCCTGACCGCGCAGGGCCCGCGCCAGGTCGTCCCGCGCCTCCAGCACCAGGCGGCGCAGGGCGGGCGCGGCACCGGTGTGCGCCGCCAGCCACGCGTCCGTCGCGTCCAGCGTCTCCTGCGAGTCCTGGAGCGCCGGGAACAGGCCCCGCACGACGTCCATCCCGATCTGGATGGACCGCTCGCTCCACACCCGCTCGATCGCCGCGAAGTACTTCTGCGCGTACGGCGCGAGCAGTTCCCGCTGCGAGGGCCGGCCGAAGCCCGCGATCGTCGCCTCCACCAGGGCGTTCGACAGCGTGTCCGACTCCACGACCTGCGCCCACGCCTGCGCCTTGACCGCCGCCGAGGGGCGGGCGGCCAGACAGCGCACCTGGTGGCGCTTGCCGGAGGCGGTGTCGTCCCGGGCCAGCTCGGCGGCGATCACCGCCTCGTCGGCCACGCCGTGCGCCGCCAGCGGCTCCAGGAACGCCCAGCGCAGCTCCTGGTCCACCTCCAGCCCGTCGATCTTCTCGGTGCCCTCCAGCAGGTCCCGCAGCAGCCGCAGGTCGGCCTCCGAGGAGGCCGTCCGCGCGAAGAAGCGGGCCCAGGCGAGCTGCTGCTCGCTGCCCGGCTCGGCGTCCCGCAGCTCGCGCAGCGCGCCCTCGGCCAGCAGCCGCCCGCCGGCCTCGCGCCACGCGGGCGCCGCGTAGTGCGCCAGCGCGGAGTCCGCCCACGCGTGCAGCATCTGCAGCACGCCGATGTCCGACTCGCGGCCCGCGAACCGCAGCACCAGGTCCACGAACTCCCGCGCCGGCAGCAGCGCGTCCCGCGTCATGTTCCACAGCGCCGACCAGCACAGGGCGCGGGCCAGCGGGTCCGTCATGTCGCCGAGGCCGGCGCGCAGCGTGGCCAGCGACGTCTCGTCGAAGCGGGTCTTGCAGTACGTCAGGTCGTCGTCGTTGACCAGCACCAGCTCCGGCGCGTCCGCCCCGGCCAGCTCCGCCACGACCGTGCGCGGCCCGTCCACGTCCACCTCGGCGCGCGCGTACCGCTCCAGGGCACCGCTCCCGGTCCGCCGGTACAGGCCCACCGCCACCCGGTGCGGACGCAGCTCCGGATGCGATTCGGCGGCCTCCTGCACCACCGCCAGCTCGTCGATCCGCCCCCCGGCGCCCAGCAGCACCTGCGGGGTCAGCGAGTTGACGCCGGCCGTCTGCAGCCACGACCGCGCCCAGGCGCCCATGTCCCGCCCGCTGGTCTCCTCCAGCACCGACAGCAGGTCGCCCAGGCGCGTGTTGCCGTACGCGTGCCGCTTGAAGTAGCGCCGCGCGCCCTCCAGGAAGGCGTCCTGGCCGACGTACGCCACGAGCTGCTTGAGCACGCTGGCGCCCTTGGCGTACGTGATGCCGTCGAAGTTGAGCTTGGCGTCCTGCAGGTCGCGGATGTCTGCGGTGATCGGGTGCGTGGAGGGCAGCTGGTCGGCGCGGTAGGCCCACGCCTTGCGGCGGTTGGCGAAGGTGATCCAGCCGTCGGTGAAGCGGGTCGCGCCCACCAGCGAGAAGGCGCCCATGAAGTCGGCGAAGGACTCCTTCAGCCACAGGTCGTCCCACCACTCCATGGTGACCAGGTCGCCGAACCACATGTGCGCCATCTCGTGCAGGATCACGTTGGCGCGGCCCTCGTACGACGCCCGCGTCACCTTGCCGCGGAAGATGAACTCCTCCCGGAACGTCACCAGTCCCGGGTTCTCCATCGCGCCCAGGTTGTACTCCGGCACGAACGCCTGGTCGTACTTGCCGAACGGGTACGGGTAGTCGAAGTGGTCGTGGAAGAAGTCCAGGCCCTGCTTGGTCACCAGGAACACGTCGTCGGCGTCGAAGTGCGGGGCCAGGCCCTTGCGGCACATCGCGCCGAGCGGGATCTCCAGCGTCCCGCCGTCGCCGAGGGTCCGCGTGTAGGTGTCCGTCACGTAGTGGTACGGGCCCGCCACGACACACGTGATGTACGTCGAGATCGGCTTGGTCCGCGCGAACCGCCACACCCGGCCCGCCGGCCGTTCGCCGCCCTTGCGCGCGGGCTCCTTTGGGCCGGGCCCGGGGGCGTCCCCGTCGCGCCCCTCCTCCACGCGTTCGCACGCCCCGTTGCTCCACACCGTCCATTCCTCCGGTGCCCGCACCTCGAAGCGGAACGGCGCCTTGAGGTCCGGCTGCTCGAAGGTGGCGAAGACCCGGCGGGCGTCGGCCGGTTCGTACTGGGTGTACAGATACACCTCGCCGTCCTCGGGGTCGACGAAGCGGTGCAGGCCCTCGCCGGTGCGGGAGTAGGCGCACTGGGCGTCGACGGTCAGCTCGTTCTCGGCGGCGAGGTCCTCCAGCGCGATCCGGGAGCCGTCGAAGACCTCGCCCGGGTCCAGGTCGCGCCCGTTGAGGCTGACCGCCGTGACGCTCGGCGCGATCAGGTCCGCGAACGTCGACGCGCCCGGCTCGGCGCAGCGGAACCGGATCGTGGTGACGGAGCGGAAGGTGCGCGGCCCCTCCCGGTGCTCGTCGCCGACCGCGGACCGCACGTCGAGGAACACCTCGTACCCGTCGACGGACAGCAGGGCGGCCCGCTGCCGGGCCTCGTCGCGGGACAGATTCTCACCGGGCACGGGCGGCACTCCCTCGGGTCGTGTTCAGGATGTGGACGGCACCGATCCTGCCATGCGCCCCTGGTGGCGGGCACCCGGGAATGGGCGGGGCGGACCTGGACGTTTTCCAGGGGATCGGCTGCCGAACGCTTGCCCATGAGGAGAGACATGTCCGAGAAGACCCCCGTCGACTTCTGGTTCGACCCGCTGTGCCCCTGGGCCTGGATGACCTCCCGCTGGGTGCTGGAGGTGGAGAAGCTCCGCGACATCCGGGTCCGCTGGCACGTGATGAGCCTGGCCGTCCTCAACGAGGACAAGCTCGACGAGCTCCCCGAGGAGTACCGCGAGATGCTCGCGACCAAGGCGTGGGGACCGGTCCGGGTCGTCATCGCCGCCCAGGAGGAGCACGGCGCCGAGGTCCTCGGCGACCTCTACACCGCGCTCGGCACCCGCATCCACAACCAGGGCGGCGGCCCGGAGAAGGAGACGGTAGCCGCCGCGCTGAAGGACGTCGGTCTGCCCGAGTCCCTGATGGACCACTGGGACGGCACGCCGTACGAACCGCAGTTGCGCGCCTCCCACAAGGAGGGCATCGACAAGGTCGGCCAGGAGGTCGGCACCCCGGTCATCGCCGTCCCCGGCCCCGACGGGGAGCAGATCGCCTTCTTCGGCCCGGTCGTCACCCCTGCCCCCAAGGGCGAGCAGGCCGCCCGGCTGTGGGACGGCACCCTTGCGGTCGCCTCCGTCCCCGGCTTCTACGAGATCAAGCGCACCCGCACCCAGGGTCCGATCTTCGACTGAGCCCCGAGGCGGGCGGCCGGCCCGCGACGGCTCAGCCGCCCGCCGCCCGGAACGACTCCGGCAGGCTGAACCCGGACCTCCAGTTGAAGTACGACTGCACCCGCAGGCATCCGTCGCGGGCGCAGCGCCGGTAGGTGCCGACGTCCGCCCCGGGCACCCGGGTGAGGGCGTAGGCCCTCTCCTCTTCGGTGAGCGGCCGGAAGTCCTGGGCGGTGTCCCCGCAGTTGGGGCACCGCCTGTTCGGAAGACCCATGCGGGCCACTGTCCCGCGCGAGGCCCCCGCGCCGGAAGCGGCGCACAGCCGTATCCGCCTGGCGTGCCGGCGCGCCCCGGGCGCCGGCCGCGCCCCGACGCGCCTCGGACACGTCCCCGGGCCGGGGCGCCCGGCCCGCCGCACCGCGAGCCCACCCGGCGCGTGATACCGCCCGCCCGCCCCGCCGCCGCGTGGCAGGATCCCCACCGGCAGCCGGCACCGTCTGCCCGCACCCCGACCCTGGAGGCGAGCCCCACCCATGACGGAGATCGACACCTCGGTGCCGCACTCGGCCAGGATCTGGAACTACTGGCTGGGCGGCAAGGACCACTACCCCGTGGACGAGGAGGCCGGCGACGCCTACACCGCCGTCTTCCCCGGCATCGTCGCCATCGCCCGCGGCAGCCGCGCGTTCCTCGGCCGCAGTATCCGGTACCTGGTGCGGGAGGCCGGCGTACGGCAGTTCCTCGACGTCGGCACCGGGCTGCCGACCGTCGACAACACCCACGAGGTCGCCCAGCGGTACGCCCCCGAGTCGCGGATCGTCTACGTCGACAACGACCCCCTGGTCCTCGCCCACGCCCGCGCCCTGCTCACCTCCAGCCCCGAGGGCGCCACCTCCTACGAGGACATGAGCCTGTACGAGCCGGAGGAGATCCTCCGGGCGGCCGGGAAGACCCTCGACCTGTCCCGGCCCACCGCCCTGATCCTCAGCGGCATCCTGGGCCACGTCCCCGACTACGACCTGGCCCGCGACCTGGTCCGCCGCCTGATGGCCGGCCTGCCCTCCGGCAGCCACCTCTGCGTCAACGACGGCTCGCGCGGCACCGACCCCGCCTACGAGGCGGCCCAGGACGGCTACAACGAGACCGGAGCCGTCCCCTACTTCCTGCGTCCCGTGGAGCAGATCGAGGGCTACTTCGAGGGGCTGGAACAGGTGGCGCCGGGTGTGGTGCCGGTCCCCCTGTGGCGTCCGGACCCGGCCCCGGACGGCGCGGAGCCGCGGCCCGTCGGCCAGCACGGCGGCCTGGCCCGCAAGCCCTGACCCGGGGCGGTCCCCGCATGCGGGAAGCCCCCGTGAGTCACGTCCTCACGGGGGCCTCCCCCTTTTCCGCCCGCCGCGCGAAGGGTGAGAAGACGATCACGTGGCAGGACGTCTCACGGGCGCGTCAGGGCGCCGACAGCAGCACGTCCGCGCGGGACTTGGCGGCCTCGTAGCGCCGCGCCACGTCCTGCCAGTCGACGACCTGCCACATCGCCTCGACGAAGTCGGCCTTCTGGTTCCTGTACTGGAGGTAGAAGGCGTGCTCCCAGGCGTCGAAGACCAGGATCGGGGTCGAGCCCTGGCCCACGTTGCCCTGGTGGTCGTAGACCTGCTCGACGATCAGCCGCCCGCTGAGCGGTTCGTACGCCAGTACGCCCCAGCCGGAGCCCTGCGTGGTCGCGGCGGCCTTGGACAGCTGGCTCCTGAACCTGGCGAAGGAGCCGAACGACTCCTTGATCGCCTCCGCCAGCTCGCCCACGCCGTCCTGGGCCAGCGGCTCACCGCCGCCGTCCTTCGGGCCGGTCATGTTCCGCCAGTAGACCGAGTGCAGGATGTGCCCGGACAGGTGGAAGGCCAGGTTCTTCTCCAGGCCGTTGATCGAGCCCCACGCCTCCTTGTCCCGTGCCTCGGCGAGCTGCTCCAGCGTGTCGTTGGCGCCCTTGACGTAGGCCGCGTGGTGCTTGTCGTGGTGCAGTTCGATGATCTCCGGGCTGATCACGGGGGCCAGCGCGGAGTAGTCGTACGGCAGTTCAGGCAGCGTGTAGACGGGCATGGCGGATCCCCTCCGACCTCTTATTGCAAAAGGCTTGCAAGTGCACGCTAGCAGCAGGAGGGTGCGCGCGTGTGCCCGGGCGCACGAAAGGGCCCCCGCCCGGCCTCCCTTGTTCCAGGAGTCCGGGCGGGGGCCCTTGGGGCGCCGGCCGCCGTCAGCGGCGGGCGCGGACCCTCTGCCAGGCGTAGCCGACGGCCGCCATGACCAGCGTCATGCCGCCCGTCGAGTACAGCTGCACGCGCGTGTCCGGCTCGCGGGCCATCAGGACGAAGATCGCCACCATGCCGGCCAGCGCCAGCCACGTCAGCCACGGGAACGCCCACATCCGCACCACCAGCTTCTCCGGCGCCTCCCGCTCCAGGCGGCGGCGCAACCGCAGCTGCGAGACGGCGATGAAGATCCAGACGACCAGGATCACCGCGCCGATCATGTTCAGCAGCCAGGAGAAGACGTCGTCGGGCCGCCAGTAGCTCAGCAGCACGCAGCCGAACCCGAAGAGGGAGGAGGCCAGCACGGCCACCCGCGGCACCCCGCCCGACACCCGGCCCAGCGCCTTGGGACCCTCGCCCCGCTCGACCAGCGAGTAGGCGATCCGGGAGGCGCCGTAGATGTTGGCGTTCATCGCGCTCAGCAGCGCGACCAGCACGACCACGTTCATCAGCTGGCCGGCTCCGGGGATGCCGAGGGTGTCGAGGGTGGCCACGTACGGGCCCTTCTCGACGACCTCCTCGGAATCCCACGGGACGAGGGTGACGATGACCGCCATCGAGCCGACGTAGAACAGCGCGATCCGCCACATCGCCGTCCGTACGGCGCCGGCCACGCCCTTGACCGGGTCCTGCGACTCGGCCGCGGCGATCGTGACCGTCTCCAGACCGCCGTAGGCGAAGACGGAGGCGAGCAGACCCACGATCAGGCCCTCGCTGCCGTTGGGCAGGAAGTCGCTCAGGTGGGAGGCGCCGGGGGAGTCGGTGCCCGGCAGCACGCCCGCGATCGCCAGCACGCCGAGGGCCAGGAACAGGACGATCGCGCCGACCTTCAGCGCCGCGAACCAGAACTCGAACTCGCCGAAGTTCTTCACGGCGGCCAGGTTCGTGCCGCAGAAGACGACCATGAACAGCGCGACCCAGGCCCACTCGGGCGTCCCCGGCAGCCAGCCGGACACGATCTGCGCGGCGCCGATGCCCTCCAGGCCGACCGCCGTGCACAGCAGCACCCAGAACGACCAGCCCGCGGTGAAGCCCGCCCAGGGGCCGAGGGCCCGCTCGGCGTGCGCGGAGAAGGAGCCCGACGACGGATGGGCGGCCGACATCTCGCCCAGCATCCGCATCACCAGCATCACGAGGATGCCGGAGAGGGCGTAGGCGATGACGATCGAGGGTCCGGCGGCGGCGATGCCGGCTCCGGACCCGACGAAGAGGCCGGCGCCGATCACACCACCGAGGGCGATCATCGACAGGTGGCGCTGCTTGAGACCGTGGGAGAGGGAGGCGCCGTCCGTGGTCGACGGCGTCTCCGTAGTAGTGCTGGGCATGGGCGCGGCTCGTCCAGGGGGTGAGGCGGTGGCGGGCGTAAAACGCCCACAGTCTGGGTGGTCACCCTCGCTCCTGGGCAGGGGGATCCCACCATGCGGACGCCGAAGACGCGGAGCGTAAGGGACCGGTCACCTGGGAAGAGGCGCGAGGTGCGCGACCGGGTGGGCGTTTCCGGTTTGGTGGAAGTCTACAGTCGCGGCCGGTGGGGCCGGAGTGGGGGAAACGCCTCTCCGCTCGTGACCGGTGTCACGCCGTACCCGGTGTAATCAGCGGCCTTTGTGCGAAGGTCACCAAGTCGCCGCTCGACCCTTTGTCGGGCGCTGACGGTGATCGCCGTCCGCGTGCTGGGATAGCGTCACATCGTCCCGACATGTCCACACCACCGCGGAGTCCCCATGAGCACCGCTGCCGCAACCCCCACCCGCACCGGCCAGGTCCTCGCCGACCTCCTGCCGGCCTCCCGCGTCCGCGACGTCGCGCTCGTGCTCGGCGGTGCCGCGCTCACCGGCCTCGCCGCCCAGATCTCCGTCCCCGTGCCGGGCTCCCCGGTCCCGGTGACCGGCCAGACCTTCGCCGCGCTGCTGGTCGGCACGTCCCTCGGCGCCCGCCGCGGCTTCCTGTCGATCGCGCTGTACGCGCTGGCCGGCATGGCGGGCGTGCCGTGGTTCGCGCAGGGCGTCTCCGGGACGGCGGCCCCCTCCCTCGGCTACGTCTTCGGCATGCTGCTCGCCGCCGCGGCCGTGGGCGCGCTGGCCCGCCGCGGCGCCGACCGCTCCGCCTGGCGCACGGCCGGCACGATGGTGCTGGGCGAGGCGATCATCTACGCCGTCGGCGTCCCGTACCTGGCCCTGGCGACCGGCATGTCCGCCACCGCCGCGATCGCGGCCGGCCTCACGCCCTTCCTGATCGGCGACGCCCTGAAGGCGGTCCTGGCGATGGGCCTGCTGCCGGCCGCCTGGAAGCTGGCCGGCAAGCGCTGACCCGCGACGAGAACGGGGAAGGGGTCCTGCGGCACACGCCGCAGGACCCCTTCCCCGTTCACGCGGTTCACGCGGTTCACGCGGGCGTCCGGGCGGACGTCAGTCCACCGGCGCCGCCTCGGCCCTCCGCCCGCGCGCGATCCTCTGCCTGACGAAGGCGATGGCGAGCACGACCGCCGCGACGAGCAGCGACAGCAGCATGGTCGTGCGCCCGTCGTGCTCGGTGTCGGTGAGCATGTACCCCAGCACGAAGACGATCATCGCGGCCGTCGCCCAGGTCAGGTACGGGTACAGCCACATCCGCACGACCAGCTTCTCCGGCGCCTCGGCCTGGATGATCCTGCGCATGCGCAGCTGCGAGAAGCAGATCACCAGCCAGACGAAGAGGGCGACGGCACCCGAGGAGTTGACCAGGAAGAGGAAGACGGAGTCGGGGAACTTGTAGTTGAAGAAGACGGCCAGGAAGCCGAACGCGACCGACACCAGGATCGCCGTCCGCGGCACGCCCCGCTCGGTGGTCCGGGCGAACGCCTTGGGCGCGTCGCCCCGCTGCCCCAGCGAGAACGCCATGCGGGAGGCGGTGTAGAGCCCGGAGTTGAGGCAGGACAGCACGGACGTCAGCACGATGAAGTTCATGATCTGCCCGGCGTTGCCGATGCCGAGGGAGTCCAGGGCGGCGACGTAGGAGCCCTTCTCGGTGATCGACTCCGAGTCCCACGGCAGCAGGGTCACGACGACGAAGATCGAGCCGAGGTAGAAGACGCCGATCCGCCAGATGATGCTGTTGGTCGACTTGGTGACGGCCCGCTGCGGGTCCTCGGACTCGCCGGCGGCCAGGGTGGCGATCTCGCTCCCCATGAAGGAGAAGACGACCAGCAGCACACCGGTGAGGATGGCGCCGGGCCCGTTGGGCAGGAAGCCGCCGTGCTCGGTGAGGTTGGACAGGCCCGCCTGGTCGCTGTCGACGCCCGGCAGCACCCCGAAGACGGCCAGCCCGCCGATCACGATGAAGGCGCCGATCGCGACGACCTTGATCCCGGCGAACCAGAACTCGAACTCGCCGTAGGAGCCGACGGAGACCAGGTTGGTGGCGGTGAGCACGACCATCACGATCAGCGCCCAGCCCCACTGCGGCACGGCGGGGATCCAGCCCTCCAGGATCACGGCCCCGGCGGTCGCCTCCACCGCCAGCACCACCACCCAGAAGAACCAGTACAGCCAGCCGATGGAGAACCCGGCCCAGGGGCCGAGCGCCCGGTCGGCGTGGGCGGAGAACGAGCCGGAGGTCGGATTCGCGGCCGACATCTCGCCGAGCATGCGCATCACCAGCACCACGAGGGTGCCGACCAGGGCGTAGGACAGGAGGATGCCGGGCCCGGCGGTGGCGATGCCGGAGCTGGAGCCGACGAAGAGCCCCGCCCCGATGACGCCACCGATGGCGATCATCGACAGATGGCGGTTCTTGAGCCCGGCCTGAAGGCCGGAGCCGTGTGCTCCGGAGCCCGCGGTGCCGGGGTCGCCGGCCCTTCCGGGCTCGCTTCCGTGGCCGCTTCCGGCCGTGTTCAGGGTCGGCTGCGAGGTCATGGAACGGATTTCCTTTGCGCCGGGGGAGCTGATTGCCGTGCGAGGGAGCGCGTCGGGGGTGCGACGCCGCACGAGCTCTCGTACAGGCGGTCCGCGACCGGTGTACGGGTCGGTCCAGTGAATCCGAGGGCAAGGAATTCGTGAACCTTTGATTCCGGATTGTTACTTGGCGTTTCCCCGGACTTCCGTAACGAGGCTCACATTTGCCCGAGCGACACCCGACGCGCCTGCCCCGAAACACCCGTGTCACACTCGGACCATGCGCGTGTACCTCGGTTCCGACCATGCCGGCTTCGAACTCAAGAACCACCTCGTGGAGTGGCTCGAGGCGGCGGGCCACGAGCCCGTCGACTGCGGCCCGCACATCTACGACGCCCAGGACGACTACCCGCCCTTCTGCCTGCGCGCCGCCGAGAGGACGGCCGCGGACCCCGACGCCCTGGGCATCGTGATCGGCGGCTCCGGCAACGGCGAGCAGATCGCGGCCAACAAGGTCGAGGGCGTCCGCGCGGTCCTCGCCTGGAGCGAGGAGACGGCGGCGCTGGGCCGCCAGCACAACAACGCCAACGTCGTGGCGGTCGGCGCGCGCATGCACACCGCGGACGAGGCGACGAAGTTCGTCGAGACCTTCCTCAACACCCCCTTCTCGGGCGAGGAGCGCCACGTCCGCCGCATCGACATGCTGACGGCCTACGAGACGTCCGGCGACCTGCCCCCGATCCCGGCCCACCACCCGCAGCGGTAGCGGACGGGGCTCCGCCCCCGGAGCCGACCCCCGCCCCGGATCCCCGCCCCCGAACAGCCGGTCCGTCCCGTCACGGCACGGACCGGCCGGTGCGCCGTCCCGTGCCGCCCGGCGCGGCGGCGGCACGACGACGCGGCGGCAGTGCGGCGGCGGGAGCCGCCAGGGGCGCAGAGGGACGGAGCCCGGACGACGTCGCCCCCGCCCGGCCGGGCCGGGCGGGGCGGGCAAGAAGGAACCGAGGAACGGAGCCACCGTGCCGGAGGGCCACACCATCCACCGCCTGGCCGAGGACTACGCCGCCGCCTTCGCCGGCACGACCGTGCGGGTCACCAGCCCCCAGGGCAAGTTCTCCGACGCCGCCGCCCTCCTGGACGGCACCGCCCTGCACACCGCCGACGCCCACGGCAAGCACCTCTTCCTCGCCTTCGGCGCCCCCGACCCGTCGCTCGCCCACTGGGTCCACATCCACCTCGGCCTCTTCGGCAGGGTCGCCTTCGGCGACGCCCCCGCGCCCCCGCCGACCGGCGCCGTCCGCCTCCGCCTGGCGAACGACACGGCGTACGTCGACCTCCGCGGCCCCACCACCTGCGCCCTGATCACGCACGCCGGGAAGCGGGCGATACACGACCGTCTCGGTCCCGACCCGCTGCGCCCGGACGCCGACCCGGCCGCCGCCTACGCCCGGATCCGCCGCAGCCGCACGACGATCGCCGCGCTGCTGATGGACCAGGGGGTCATCGCCGGCGTCGGCAACGTCTACCGCGCCGAGGTCCTCTTCCGCCACGGCATCGACCCGTACCGCCCGGGCCGGGAGGTCACCCCCGCCGAGTGGGACGCGATCTGGCACGACCTCGTCGAGCTCATGCGCGAGGGCGTCCGCACCAACCGCATCGACACCGTCCGCCCGGAGCACACCCCCGAGGCGATGGGCCGCCCGCCGCGCGTCGACGACCACGGCGGCGAGGTGTACGTCTACCGCAGGGCCGGCCGGCCCTGCCACATCTGTGGCGGCGAGATCCGCACCGCCGAACTCGCCGCCCGCAACCTCTTCTGGTGCCCGGCCTGCCAGCGGAGCTGACCGGCCCGCACCGGCACCGGCACCGGGCCGGCCCCGGCGCTCAGTCGGTCGGCACCGGCACCGTACCGTCCCCGGCGCCGGCCGGCCCCGCCGTCAGAACCCGTGCGGCAGCCACGGCGCCACCGTGCTGCCGAACGCCACCGACGCCTCCGCCAGCGCCCCCGGCCGCAGCTCCCGCCCCCGCCCGGCCGCCGCCAGCGACACGAGCGGCACGCCCCCCAGGTACGCCGCCCCCAGCTCCCGCACGGACAGGGCGAGCTCCGCCGCGTCCGAGGTCCGCTCGCAGGACGCCCCCTTCGCGTCCCCCGTCAGCCGCCAGCGCCCCTCGTTCCACGGGCAGAACGCGTCCGACACCTCCAGCACCACGTCCACCGGTGCCTGGTACGTCCGCGCCGCCAGCGCCGCCCCCACGTCCACCAGCCGCACGTAGTACTGGTCCCGCACGCGCAGCCGGCAGCGCCGGATGTCGGACACCTGGTGCTGCCAGTCCTCGTCGACCGGCCGCCCCCGCACCACCAGCGTCGACGTCAGGTCGATGTCGAACAGGAACCGCCACAGCGCCGCCCGCGCCGCCGGATCGAGCCCGTACAGTTCCCGCAGGACCACCGTGCCCTCGTGCCCGCCCTCCCCCCAGCCCGGCTTCACCCGGAACCGCGCGAACCCGACGACCCGGCCGCCGCGCTCGGCCACCACGCACTGCAGCGGCGACCCCCCGTCCCGCCCGTCCTCCGGATCGAGCAGCCCGACCCGCTCCCAGCCCGGCCGGTGCCGGGCCAGCATGCCGGGCCGCTCCGGCACCAGCCGCGCGTACACCGCCTCGCACGCCTCCAGCACATCGGCGGGCTCCGCGTAGCGCAGCCGTACGCCGTCGGTGCCGTCCGGCACGGCCAGTCCCACCCGGGCGGTGTCGATCTCCGCCGCGAGCTGGAAACTCGCGGCGCCGTACCCGAACCGGCCGTAGATCGCCGGCTCGGAGGCGGTGAGCACCGCCAGCGGCTCGCCCCAGGCCCGCACGTCGTCCAGCTGCCGCCGCATCATCGACGTCAGCACCCCGCGCCGCCGGTGCGTGGCGGCCACGCCGACCATGGTGACGCCCGCCGCCGGCACCGGCGCCCCGCCGGGCACGGTCATCCGGAAGGAGAACGCCCCCGCCGTCCCCACCACCGTGTCACCGTCCCAGGCGCCGAGGGAGCGGTCGCACTCGGTGAGCTCGCGCCACAGCTCCCGCTCCTCGTCCGCCTCCGCGACACCGCCGAAGGCCCGCAGCAGATTGCCGTACCACCGGTCCCAGTCCTGCGGGCGCAGCACCCGCAGTTCGGTCGCGCTCCCCACCCGGTCCGCGTGGCTGTCCCTCACCCCGTCAGTCGCCATGCGCCATGCCTATCAGGGCCGTCGGGGGAGGGGCCAGGCAATTTCCCCGGGGCGGGCCCGCCGCGGCCCGCGGTGCCGTTCACTGGGATTTCACCAGGCGGCCCACGGCGAAGTCCGCGACGGTCCGGGTCTCGGACGGGGGACAAGTGGGACCTCCCGTGCCAAGCGGCTGCCTCGATGGATAGGGTCCCGAACTGATGGCAGCAGGACGACAACGGCGCGCGGAGGCCGAGACGTTCACGGCCCGGGTGAAGAAGCGGTGGCACCGGGCCCGCGTCGGCGTGCGCAAAGCCGCCGTCGACTACTTCCGCGGCGACGGCTCCGACTGGGTCGCCCTGGCCGGACTGCTGCTGACCGTCCCCCTGATCGCCCTGGCCACGATGATCGACCCGGTGTGGTGCTCGCCGGCCGCGCTGGTCCTGCCGATCGTCGTCGGCGGCCTGCTGCTGCGCCCGGCGAGCCTGCTCGGCCTGTACGCGGCGGCGGCCACGGCGCTGATCGTGGAGTCCGTGCGCCTGGGCCCGTACACGGAAGGACCCTCCCGGGTCACCCCCGGCGTCGTCCTCGTCGTCGCCGCCTGCGGCTTCTTCGGACTGCTGCTCGCCCAGTTCCGCAGCCGGGTCGGCGTGCCCTGGCGGCGCGGCGGCACCATGCTGTTCGACCTGCGCGAACGCATCCGCGTACAGAGCAAGCTGCCGAAACTGCCGCCGGGCTGGCACCGCGAGATGGCGCTGCGCCCGGCCGGCGGCCAGTCCTTCTCCGGCGACTTCGTGGTCGCGGCCCGCACCAACGGCGGACGCACGCTGGAGGTGGTCCTCACCGACGTCTCCGGCAAGGGCATGGACGCCGGCTCGCGGGCCCTGCTGCTGTCGGGCGCCTTCGGCGGCCTGCTGGGCAGCCTGCCCCCGCACGCCTTCCTCCCCGCCGCCAACGGCTATCTGCTCCGCCAGGACTGGGACGAGGGCTTCGCCACCTCCATCCACCTGGTCCTGGACCTGGACTCCGGCGACTACGAGCTCTACTCCGCCGGGCACCCGCCGGGCCTGCAGCTCAGCGCGGGCACCGGCCGCTGGGAGGAGAAGTCCGCCGAGGGCCCGCTGCTGGGCGTGTACGACGGCGCCCAGTTCGACCCCGTGAAGGGCTCCCTGCGCCCCGGTGACGTCCTGATGCTGTTCACGGACGGTCTGGTGGAGACCTCCGACCGGGACATCGTCGAGGGCATCGACCGCCTCACCGGCGAGGCGGACCGCTACGTCGCCGGCGGCTTCCACGGCGCCGCCTGGCACCTCATCGAGGCGGTCGCGAAGGACGTCAACGACGACCGGGCGCTGCTGCTGATCTGCCGGGAGGGCCCCACGGCCCAGGCCGCGGGCCACTGACCCCGGGCCCCGCCCGCGCAGCGCACCCGGGACATACGTCCTCGCGCTCACCAAGCGTGCCGGGGAGCCGCCCGAGGCGTACGCCGCACGCGTCCTCGCCGCACCGGGCGGGCCGCTGGTGGAGGAGGCGGACACGACCGACCGGGGAGTACGCGCACCTGCGCGCACTCCCCGGTCGGGGAGACGTGGGAGACGCGGCGGCGCCGGACCTAGGCCGTGACCTTCTCCCGCTCCTCGCGCTGCTCGCGCTCCGCGACCGGGCCGGCCTGTCCGCGCTGCACGCGTTTCCCGGCCGGCTCGGCCGCGTCCCGCCGGAAGGCCCACTCCATCCCCGGTTCCACCACGCACCGCAGGACGCGCTGGACGGGCCGGGTGCACAGCAACGTGATGAGGACGGCCGCGAGGACGGTCAGGCCGATCTCACCGAGCGGCCGGTCCAGCGCGGGCGCGTCGAACCAGCCCTCGTAGGTGCCGGTCTTCACCAGGAAGCCGTGGAGCAGGTAGCCGTAGATGGTGCCGGCGCCGAGCGCCGTGAACCACGTGCGCCGGCCCGGGACCCAGGCGAAGAAGCAGGCGGTCAGCACCAGGGAGCAGCCGAAGAGCACGAGCGTCATGACCGGACCGGTCCACCACGGGGCGCCGATGCCCTGCGCGGTGTTGTTGCGGTAGAACCACGAGGTGTCCACGCGCGGCACGGACCACCAGGCCATGGCCACGGCCACCGCGGCCACCGGCACCGACAGGATCCGCACCGAGCGGCGGCGCACCATTCGGAAGTGCTCGGGCCGCATCATCAGCCCCAGCACGAAGCACGGCAGGAACTGCAGCACCCGCTGCATGTTCAGGTCGTTGCCGATCGTGGGCGCCATGGAGGCCAGCAGGGCGATGCCGAGCGCGATCGGGAGGGGCCGGCGAACCGTCTTCCAGATGGGCGTGGTCAGCCGCCAGACGAACAGGGCGCACAGGAACCACAGCAGGTAGGTGGGGTCCAGCAGGCTGATGTCGTGCTGGGGGTCGTGGTCGACGAAGCGCTTGTGGAGCGAGTAGGCGACCTCGAAGACGACGTAGGGAACGGCGACTCCGGTGATCAGCCGCTTGACGCGTCGCGGGCTCATGTCGAAGCCGCGCGAGAAGTAACCGGAGATGATGATGAAGGCCGGCATGTGGAAGGTGTAGACCACCCGGTAGAGGGTCTCCACGCTCCGGTTGCCGTCCAGGATCTGCCCCCAGGCGTGGCCCAGGCCGACCAGCACGATCGCCAGGAATTTGGCGTTGTCGAAGAACGCGTCGCGCTGCTTGGCGGGCCCGGCCGGGCGGGCGTCCGCGGCCGGGGAGGGGGCCGCGCGGTCCGGGTGCCGGTTCTGCGGAGCGGACCGCGGACCCGGCACTCCCGGAACCGACGGCTGCGCCGGCGGGAGTGGTGTCCTGCGGTTGCCGTTCGGGCGGAGCGAGTCAGTCATCGGACCTCCCGCCGGAAGCCGGCGAGCAGGACCACAACCTCGCTGCTCTTGCGGGGGACGTGGCAGCGTAGAACATTCGAGGCACCCTAGCGTTGTCCGTGCTATTCCGTAAAACCCTCGACGTCGTCTCGACGCCATTGCGGATATCGAGCCCGAGTACCCGCCGTTTCACGGAGGTTGACACCGGCGGTGGTGTGACGACTCCCACGCCGCCGGAGGCTTGACGGCGGATCGGCCCGGCACCGCTTGTCGCCATTGTTCGTGACCGACCCGCCCATAAGCACAGCGGGCGGCACCGGTGATATGCCCGATTGAGCGTGCTTTCGGCGGCTGTTGGCGCGTTTCCCGGCGCACCGCCGCCACCATTCGAAATATCTGCGAACGTGCCGTGTGGGCGCGGAAAAGAAGTGATCGAATTCCCCGTGCGGGCGTTTCGCCGAATTCCTGTGCGACGCGGCTGTGCCGGTGTTCTTCGCGGGCGGGGGCGCGGTCGGGGTGGAAGGAACCGGCCAGACCATGTGTCAGTCACCGCATGAGGAGGGGAGGTTGGTGGCACGATGGTTCCGGCGGGGCGCGCGGATCGCGTCCCCGGCGGGAGAGCGGACCGACCGAGGGTGTGATCAGTTGTGGCCATTTCACTGTCAGTGGTGCTGCTGTTGGCGATCATCCTGGTGGTGCTGATCCGGGGGGGCTCCCTCAAGGCCGGCCCCGCGATCGTCGCGGCGCTCTTCGGGTTCTTCCTCGCCTCGACGGGCATGGCCCCGTCGATCAACCGCTTCCTCGACTCGATAGCCGACACGATCAACTCGATCAGCTTCTGAGCGGGCCTCTCGGCGAGCCGCCCGCTCGGACGCGCCGGAGGCGCCGGGGCGCCGGAAGAGGTGCGCCGGAGGACCGGAGGGGCGCGTCCCGGCCCGGACGCCGACGTGTCCGCGCGCGGACCCGGCGGGCCGGCCTGGAAAACGACCGGGGCCGGGCCGGAGGGATCTCCCTCCGGCCCGGCCCCGGGCCGTGCAGAGCGGGCGACGGGAATCGAACCCGCGTAGCTAGTTTGGAAGACTAGGGCTCTACCATTGAGCTACGCCCGCACAGGACGTGCCGAAGGTCCGTGACCGCGGCACTGCAGTGCATCGTAGCGGGTGCTCCCCCCTCGTCGCACACCGCCTTTCCGTCACCCCCGCGCACCGGTCCTCCGCGGGCCACCCGGAAATGTGGCGGTCCCCGCCGCCCGGGGGCATGTACCCTACGTCTCGCACCAGACGGGGTGTGGCGCAGCTTGGTAGCGCGTCCGCTTTGGGAGCGGAAGGCCGTGGGTTCAAATCCCGCCACCCCGACCACCGGCCGCGCGCGCCGCCGGCCTTCGCCCGGCGGCTTCTGCGGGCTCCGCCCGCTCCTCCCCGGCCCGCCACCCGGACCGTCCCCCGATCGGCCAGGTGATCGCCTTTTGGGCCGTGTAGCCGCTGCCGTTACTATGCAAGCTGCACGCCCGTGTGTCTCAGTGTCTGCAGTCCGCCGGGCGGCGAAATCCGCCGGACCCCTCCGGCTCCGGCAGAAACCAAGCAGTCAGCCACAAGGAGACCGAACCGTGAAGAGCGCCGTGGAGACCCTGAACCCGACTCGGGTTCGGCTCACTGTCGAGGTGCCCTTCGAGGAGCTCAAGGACAGCCTCGACGCGGCGTACAAGAAGATCAACCAGCAGGTCACGGTGAAGGGCTTCCGCAAGGGCAAGGTCCCGGCCCGGGTCATCGACCAGCGCTTCGGCCGCGGTGCCGTGCTGGAGGAGGCCGTCAACGACGCGCTCCCGAAGTTCTACACCGACGCCGTCAACGAGGCCGAGCTGAGCCCCCTGGGCCAGCCCGAGGTCGACATCACGGAGCTGAAGGACGGCGAGACGCTGAACTTCACCGCGGAGGTCGACGTCCGCCCCGCCATCGAGATCCCGGACTACTCCGGCATCGAGGTCGAGGTCGACGCCGTCGAGGTCACCGACGAGGACGTGGAGAAGTCGGTCGAGCAGCTGCGCGAGCGCTTCGCCTCCACCTCCCCGGTCGAGCGCGCCGCCCAGGACGGCGACGTCGTGACGATCGACCTGGAGGCCAAGGTCGACGGCGAGGTGCTGGAGGACGGTGTCGCCAAGGACGTCTCCTACACCATCGGCTCCGGTGAGCTGCTGGACGGCATCGACGACGCCGTCAAGGGCCTGTCCGCCGGCGAGGAGGCCACCTTCACCTCCGAGCTGAAGGGCGGCTCGGCGGCCGGCAAGGAGGCCGAGGTCACCGTCAAGGTCGCCCAGGTCGCCCAGCGCGAGCTGCCCGAGCTGGACGACGACTTCGCCCAGCTCGCCTCCGAGTTCGACACCCTCGAGGAGCTGAAGGCGGACAGCCGCAAGCGCCTGGAGAACATGAAGCGGTACGACCAGGCCACGCAGGCCCAGGAGCGCGTCCTGGACAAGCTGCTGGAGCTGGTCGAGGTCCCGGTCCCCGAGAAGCTGCTCGAGGACGAGATCAACACCCGTAAGCACAACCTCGAGCACCACCAGCTCGGCCAGATGGGTCTCACCCTCGACAAGTACCTGGAGATCCAGGGCAAGACCGCCGAGGAGTTCGACACCGAGACCCGCGAGGCCGCGGTCAAGGGCATCAAGACCCAGTTCGTGCTCGACGAGCTCGTCAAGCAGGAGAAGCTCAACGTCAACCAGGAGGAGCTCACCGAGCACCTCATGCGGCGTGCGGCCTCCTCCGGCATGTCCCCCGACCAGTTCGCCCAGGCCGTCGTCGAGCAGGGCCAGGTCCCGCTCCTCGTCGGCGAGGTCGCCCGCGGCAAGGCCCTGGCCGTCGTGGTCGAGAAGGCCACGGTCAAGGACACCAACGGCGAGATCGTCGACCTGGACGACGAGGAGGAGACGGAGGAGGCCGCCGAGGCCGCCGCCGACTCCGCCGAGGCCGAGGCCGAGGACAAGGGCGCCGAGGACAAGAACGAGGGCTGAGCCGTACGGCACCTTCGAGGGACGCAGGACGGGCCCCGGGTCTTTGTGACCCGGGGCCCGTCCTCTCACCCCCGGGGGTCCGGGTGCGCGACCGTGCCGCGGTGCGGCGCTACGCCCCCGGCGAACACTCCCGTTCGCGGGATTCCCCGGGGGGACCCGCGCGTTAGGGTCCATGAATACGAGGGCAGGGGAGTCTCCGAAGCCGCCCAGGACGGCGGCGCGCGCCGGAGTCCCACGCCCCGGCAGAACACGTGAGACGGCCCGGCGCCGTCGTAAGACGAGCAGGTGGATACGTGACGAATCTGATGCCCTCCGCCGCCGGCGAGCCTTCCATCGGTGGTGGCCTCGGCGACCAGGTCTACAACCGGCTGCTCAACGAGCGGATCATCTTCCTCGGCCAGCCGGTCGACGACGACATCGCGAACAAGATCACCGCACAGCTGCTGCTCCTTGCCTCCGACCCGGACAAGGACATCTACCTGTACATCAACAGCCCCGGCGGTTCGATCACGGCCGGCATGGCGATCTACGACACCATGCAGTACATCAAGAACGACGTGGTGACCATCGCCATGGGCCTGGCGGCCTCCATGGGCCAGTTCCTGCTCAGCGCGGGCACCCCCGGCAAGCGCTTCGCCCTGCCGAACGCCGAGATCCTGATCCACCAGCCGTCCGCGGGCCTGGCCGGCTCGGCCTCGGACATCAAGATCCACGCCGAGCGGCTGCTGCACACCAAGAGGCGCATGGCCGAACTCACGGCCCAGCACACCGGCCAGACGGTGGAGCAGATCACCCGCGACTCGGACCGCGACCGCTGGTTCGACGCCTTCGAGGCCAAGGAGTACGGCCTCATCGACGACGTCATCGCCACGGCTGCCGGCATGCCGGGCGGCGGCGGCACCGGGGCCTGACCGCCTCCCGCGGGCCGCGCCGCACGGCGAGAGGCCCACGGGAGACGAGCAGCGCCCGCGCGGGCAGGCGAGGCCCCGGCCGAGCCAGGCCGCCGGGCCGGCCAAGCCTTCGACGGGATCGGTGACGCCCCGCCGGGCCCACCGCCCGCTTCCCGGGTTCAAGCGCCCCAGCCAGCCCCCAGCCGACCGCCTCAGCCCCCTTCCAGGAGACACCGTGAACGATTTCCCCGGCAGCGGCATCTACGACCGCACGCGCGCCGAGTACACCGGCCCCACGGCCGAGTCCCGCTACGTCATCCCGCGCTTCGTCGAGCGCACCTCCCAGGGCATCCGCGAGTACGACCCGTACGCCAAGCTCTTCGAGGAGCGAGTGATCTTCCTCGGCGTCCAGATCGACGACGCCTCCGCCAACGACGTCATGGCGCAGCTGCTGTGCCTGGAGTCGATGGACCCCGACCGGGACATCTCGGTCTACATCAACAGCCCCGGCGGCTCCTTCACGGCGCTCACCGCGATCTACGACACGATGCAGTACGTGAAGCCGGACATCCAGACGGTCTGCATGGGCCAGGCGGCCTCCGCCGCCGCCGTCCTGCTGGCCGCCGGCACGCCCGGCAAGCGCATGGCGCTGCCCAACGCGCGCGTGCTGATCCACCAGCCGTACAGCGAGACCGGCCGCGGTCAGGTTTCCGACCTGGAGATCGCCGCGAACGAGATCCTGCGGATGCGGACGCAGCTGGAGGAGATGCTGGCCAAGCACTCCACCCGGCCGATCGACAAGATCCGCGAGGACATCGAGCGTGACAAGATCCTCACGGCCGAGGACGCGCTGCAGTACGGCCTGATCGACCAGATCATCACCACCCGGAAGATGGACAACGCCAGCCTGCGCTGACGCGGGAGTCTTCGAGAGGCTGTATCGTCTGCCGCCCCTTGGCGCGGTCCGGCGCGGTTCACGTCAAAGCGAACCGCGCCAAGGGGGGCCCGAACGGGGGGCTCGGCAAGGTACCGTCGGACATAAGGCAGCACCAGGAGTCGTCGGACGTTGACGTCCAGGCGTCTCCCAGGCGAAGGGGAAGCACACCGTGGCACGCATCGGTGACGGCGGCGATCTGCTCAAGTGCTCGTTCTGCGGCAAGAGCCAGAAGCAGGTCAAGAAGCTCATCGCAGGGCCCGGTGTGTACATCTGCGACGAGTGCATCGATCTCTGCAACGAGATCATCGAGGAAGAGCTCGCCGAGACCAGCGAGGTCCGCTGGGAGGAGCTGCCCAAGCCCCGCGAGATCTACGAGTTCCTCGAGGGGTACGTGGTCGGCCAGGAGGCGGCCAAGAAGGCCCTGTCCGTCGCGGTGTACAACCACTACAAGCGGGTCCAGGCCGGTGAGAACGGCGGCGCGCAGGGCCGCGAGGACGCCATCGAGCTGGCCAAGTCCAACATCCTGCTGCTGGGCCCCACGGGCTCCGGCAAGACCCTGCTCGCCCAGACCCTCGCCCGCATGCTGAACGTGCCGTTCGCCATCGCCGACGCGACGGCGCTGACGGAAGCGGGATACGTCGGCGAGGACGTCGAGAACATCCTGCTCAAGCTGATCCAGGCCGCGGACTACGACGTCAAGAAGGCCGAGACCGGGATCATCTACATCGACGAGATCGACAAGGTCGCGCGCAAGAGCGAGAACCCGTCGATCACGCGCGACGTGAGCGGCGAGGGCGTGCAGCAGGCCCTGCTGAAGATCCTGGAGGGCACCACGGCCTCGGTGCCGCCGCAGGGCGGGCGCAAACACCCCCACCAGGAGTTCATCCAGATCGACACGACGAACGTCCTGTTCATCGTGGGCGGCGCCTTCTCCGGCCTGGAGAAGATCATCGAGTCCCGGGCGGGCGCCAAGGGCATCGGTTTCGGCGCCACCATCCGCTCCAAGCGGGAACTGGAGGCCAAGGACCAGTTCGAGGACGTCATGCCGGAGGACCTGGTCAAGTTCGGCATGATCCCCGAGTTCATCGGCCGCCTCCCCGTGATCACCTCCGTGCACAACCTCGACCGCGAGGCCCTGCTCAAGATCCTCATCGAGCCGCGCAACGCGCTGGTGAAGCAGTACCAGCGCCTGTTCGAGCTCGACGGTGTCGAGCTCGACTTCGAACGCGAGGCGCTGGAGGCCATCGCCGACCAGGCCATCCTGCGCCAGACCGGCGCCCGCGGCCTGCGCGCCATCATGGAGGAGGTCCTCCAGGGCGTGATGTACGAGGTGCCGTCGCGCAAGGACGTGGCGCGGGTCGTCATCACGGCGGACGTGGTCTCGTCCAACGTCAACCCCACCCTGATCCCGCGGGACAACCGCGGGCGCGGACCGGGGGAGCAGAAGACGGCGTAACCGCCCACCCCACCCACGCGAAGGGGCCCCGGTCACTCGGCCGGGGCCCCTTCGCGCGGTGCGTGACGCCGGGACGTCAGATCTTGACGCGCACGTCCTTGCGGAGCTTGGCCGTGAGATCGGCCGCCTGCGCGAGGTCGGCGGTCTTGCCGGACATGGCGTCGGCCACGTCGACACTGATGGTCACGCCGAGGGTGCTGTGGTCGGCCCAGATGCACACCGGCATGCTCATCTTCGACGAACCGGAGGCCCCGGTGCCGGCGCCGAGGTTGTCGATCCTGGTCTCCTGGCACTTCAGGACCGCGCCGTCCAGGTCGGCGGGGCTGAAGCCCTGCGGGCTGCCGACGACCTCTCCCAGGGTGTCCGCGTCCTTGGCGGCGTTCTCCTTCATGCCGGTGAACATGGCGTCGACGACCTTCTCGGGGTCGTCGATCTCGCCGTAGACCCCCATGAACTGGACCATCTTCGCGGCCAGCGGATTGTCCTCGTCGCCGGCCTGGTAACTCGCGTTGACGTTCCGGGCGTCCTTGACGCCGTACTTCTCCGCTTCCTCGATGTCGCTGCCGCTGAAGCCGCCGAGGCTCTGGCCCTTCTCGTACTCGCCGGCGAGCACGGTCGCGGGCGTCGTCAGCTTGTGCGGCCCGTCGTCGGCGACGTCCGAACCGCCCCCGGTCCCGCCCCCGCCGAGCACGACGTACGCGCCCACGCCGATCGCCACGACGACCGCCACCGCGCCGATGATCAGCCCGGTCCTCTTCCCGCCGCCGCCCGGGGCCGGGGGCTGGGGCATGCCGTAGGGGTCCTGGCCGTACGGTCCGGGCTGCTGGAACGGCTGCTGGCCGTACGGTCCGGGCTGCTGGCCGTACGGTCCGGGCTGCTGGCCGTAGGGCGGGGCCTGGGGCGGGACGCCCTGCGCGGACTGCTGGGGGTAGCCGTAGCCGGGCTGCGGCGGGGCGGGCGGCGTCTGCTGGGGGTAGCCGTAGCCGGGCTGGGGAGCCTGCGGCGGCTGGCCGTAGGGACCCGGTTGGCCGTACGGTCCGGGCTGCTGAGGCTGCTGCCCGCCGTACGGGCCCGGCTGGTTGTAGCTCATTACGGGGTTCCCCTCCGGATGCTCGATATCTGCTGTCATCCTGACGCAGACATGGCGTGCGCAGGTCACCGGGGGTCGCACCGTTACAAAGGAATCGCGTTTCGGGACTGGGTCGTGACACCTCTAAACTGGCCCCCGTGACCGAGAACACTCAGCAGCCGCAGCAAGCGCCCACGACCGAACTGCCGACCCAGTACACGCCGGCCGAGGTAGAGGGGAAGCTGTACGAGCGCTGGGTAGAACGGGGTTACTTCGAGGCGGACGCCAAGAGCGACAAGCCGCCGTACACCGTCGTCATCCCCCCGCCGAACGTCACCGGCAGCCTGCACCTGGGCCACGCCTTCGAGCACACGCTGATCGACGCCCTCACCCGCCGCAAGCGCATGCAGGGCCACGAGACGCTGTGGCAGCCCGGCATGGACCACGCCGGCATCGCCACGCAGAACGTCGTCGAGCGGGAGCTGGCCAAGGAGGGCAAGTCCCGGCACGACCTGGGCCGCGAGGCGTTCGTCGAGCGGGTCTGGCAGTGGAAGGCCGAGTCCGGCGGGCAGATCTCCGGCCAGATGCGGCGCCTCGGTGACGGCGTGGCGTGGTCGCGCGAGCGCTTCACCATGGACGAGGGCCTGTCCCAGGCCGTCCAGACGATCTTCAAGCGGCTCTACGACGACGAGCTGATCTACCGCGCCGAGCGCATCATCAACTGGTGTCCGCGCTGCCTGACGGCCATCTCCGACATCGAGGTGGAGTACCAGGACGACGACGGCGAGCTCGTCTCCATCCGCTACGGCGAGGGCGACACCTCCATCGTCGTCGCCACCACCCGCGCGGAGACCATGCTCGGCGACACCGCCGTCGCCGTCCACCCCGACGACGAGCGCTACCGCCACCTCGTCGGCACCGAGATCGAGCTGCCGCTCACCGGCCGCCGCATCCCCGTCGTCGCCGACGAGCACGTCGACCCCGAGTTCGGCACCGGCGCGGTCAAGGTCACCCCGGCCCACGACCCGAACGACTTCGAGATCGGCCAGCGCCACGACCTGCCCGCGATCGCCGTCATGGACGAGCACGCGGTCATCACCGCGCACGGCCCCTTCCAGGGCCTGGACCGGCTGGAGGCCCGCTCCGCCATCGTCGCCGCGCTGCGCGCCGAGGGCCGGATCGTCGCCGAGAAGCGCCCCTACGTCCACTCGGTCGGCCACTGCTCGCGCTGCAAGACCACCATCGAGCCGCGCCTGTCCATGCAGTGGTGGGTCAAGGTCGGACCGCTCGCCAAGGCCGCCGGCGACGCGGTCCGCGACGGCAAGGTCAAGATCCACCCGCAGGAGATGGAGAAGCGCTACTTCGACTGGGTGGACAACCTCCACGACTGGTGCATCTCGCGCCAGCTGTGGTGGGGGCACCGCATCCCGGTCTGGTACGGCCCGAACGGCGAGGTGGTCTGCGTCGGCCCCGACGAGGAGCCGCCCAGCGGCGAGGGCTGGCACCAGGACCCCGACGTCCTGGACACCTGGTTCTCCTCCGGCCTGTGGCCGTTCTCCACGCTGGGCTGGCCCGAGCGGACCGAGAGCCTCGCGAAGTTCTACCCGAACTCCGTCCTGGTCACCGGCTACGACATCCTCTTCTTCTGGGTCGCCCGGATGATGATGTTCGGCCTGTACGCCATGGACGGCACCCCGCCGTTCCACACCATCGCCCTGCACGGCATGGTCCGCGACCAGCACGGCAAGAAGATGTCGAAGTCCTTCGGGAACGTCGTCAACCCGCTGGACTGGATGGACAAGTACGGCTCCGACGCGCTCCGCTTCACCCTCGCGCGCGGCGCCAACCCGGGCGTGGACGTCCCGATCGGCGAGGACTGGGTCCAGGGGTCCCGCAACTTCGCCAACAAGATCTGGAACGCGACCCGCTTCGCGCTGATGAACGGCGCGACGGTCCAGGGCCCGCTGCCGGACGCGTCGAGGATGTCGTCGACCGACCGCTGGATCCTCTCCCGGCTGAACTCGGTGGTCGCCGAGGTGGACGCGTACTACGAGGACTACCAGTTCGCCAAGTTGTCCGACGCGCTGTTCCACTTCGCGTGGGACGAGGTCTTCGACTGGTACGTCGAGCTGTCCAAGACCACCTTCCAGGCGGGCGGCGAGGCCGCCGAGGTCAGCAAGCGCGTCCTCGGCGAGGTCCTCGACGTCACCCTGCGGCTGCTGCACCCGGTCGTGCCCTTCGTCACCGAGACGCTGTGGACCACGCTCACCGGTGGCGAGTCGGTCGTGATCGCCGACTGGCCCGAGGACTCCGGCTTCCGGGACGAGGCCGCCGAGCGGGAGATCGCCACGGTCCAGTCGCTGATCACCGAGGTCCGCCGCTTCCGCGCCGACCAGGGCCTGCAGCCCGGTCAGCGGGTCCCGGCCCGGCTGGCCCTGGAGGGCACCGCGCTCGCGCCGCACGAGCCGGCCATCCGGCAGCTGCTGCGGCTCCAGCCGGAGGGCGACGCCTTCACCGCGACGGCCACCCTGCCGGTCGCGGGCGTGGAGGTCGCGCTCGACCTGTCCGGCGCGATCGACGTGGCCGCGGAGCGCAAGCGCCTGGCCAAGGACCTCGCCGCCGCCGAGAAGGAGAAGGCGCAGGCCACGGCCAAGCTGGGCAACGAGGCGTTCCTCGCCAAGGCGCCGGAGCAGGTGGTGGGGAAGATCCGCACGCGGCTCGCCAAGGCCGAGGAGGACATCGCGCGCATCCAGGCGCAGCTGGAGCGGTTGCCGCAGGCGTAGGCGCCCGTTCGCGCGAGGGGCCCCGAAGGTCCCCGGAGCCACCGGCTCCGGGGACCTTCGCCCTCCCGTGCCGGTGGCGCTCCGTAGACTGGGGAGCGTGAGTGAGCTCCCCCCGCACGACAGCAGTGAGCAGCCCGACCCGGCCGCCTCCTTCGACGAGATCATCGAGGCCGAGACCGACCGCGACCCCGACCTCGCGGTCATCGAGGCAGGCAGCCGGACCCTGCGCACCCAGGGCGGTCCGCCGCAGGCCGACGTGCCCGCGCGCCCCGAGGACCCCGAGGTCGACAAGGCCCTGCGGGAGGTCGAGGCGGAGCTGGCGACCCGCTGGGGCGAGACGAAGCTGGAGCCGTCCGTCACCCGGATCTCCGCGCTGATGGACGTGCTGGGCGAGCCGCAGCGGACGTACCCCTCGATCCACATCACGGGGACGAACGGCAAGACCTCCACGGCCCGCATGGTCGAGGCCCTGCTCGGCGCCTTCGAGCTGCGCACGGGGCGGTACACCTCGCCGCACGTGCAGTCGATCACCGAGCGGATCAGCCTGGACGGCGCGCCGATCTCCGCCGAGCGGTTCATCGAGACGTACCAGGACGTCAAGCCCTACGTCGAGATGGTCGACGGGCGGCAGGAGTACCGGCTGTCCTTCTTCGAGGTGCTCACCGCGATGGCGTACGCCGCCTTCGCCGACGCGCCCGTGGACGTGGCCGTCGTCGAGGTCGGCATGGGCGGCAGCTGGGACGCCACCAACGTCATCGACGGTGACGTCGCCGTCGTGACCCCCATCTCCCTGGACCACACCGACCGGCTCGGTTCGACGACCGCCGAGATCGCCGCCGAGAAGGCCGGCATCATCAAGCAGGGCGCCACCGTGATCCTGGCCCAGCAGCCGGTGGACGCGGCGCAGGCGCTGCTGAAGAAGGCCGTGGACGTGGACGCCACCGTGGCCCGCGAGGGCCTGGAGTTCGGGGTCCTGGACCGGCAGGTCGCCGTCGGCGGACAGCTGATGACGCTGCGCGGACTGGGCGGTGAGTACACCGAGGTGTACCTGCCGCTGCACGGCGCCCACCAGGCGCACAACGCGGCCGTGGCGCTCGCCGCCGTCGAGGCGTTCTTCGGCGTGGGCGCGCAGCGGGCCGAGCCGCTGGACATCGACACCGTGCGCAAGGCCTTCGCCGCCGTCTCCTCGCCGGGGCGGCTGGAGGTGGTCCGGCGCTCGCCGACCGTCGTGCTGGACGCCGCCCACAATCCGGCGGGCGCGCGGGTGACGGCGGAGGCGATCGGGGAGGCGTTCCAGTTCAGCCGCCTCGTCGGCGTCGTCGGCGCGAGCGGCGACAAGGACGTGCGGGGGCTGCTGGAGGCGTTCGAGCCGGTCTTCGCCGAGGTCGTCGTCACCCAGAACTCCAGCCACCGCGCGATGGACGCCGACGCGCTGGCGGCCGTCGCCGTGGAGGTGTTCGGCGAGGAGCGCGTACAGGTCGAGCCGCGGCTGCCGGACGCGCTGGAGGCCGCGATCACGCTGGCCGAGGAGGAGGGCGAGTTCGCCGGCGGCGGCGTGCTCGTCACCGGTTCCGTCATCACCGTCGGCGAGGCCCGACTGCTCCTGGGGAAGGGCTGACATCCCGTGCGTACGCTGTGTTCCTCGACCCTGATCGGCGAGTTCTTCGTCATCGGCTTCGCCGGACTGGTCGCCATGAAGGACCCGGACCTGTCCATGGCGACGGTGTGGACGGTCAGCGGGATCGCGATGTTCCTGTGCCTGGTGCTGTGCGGGGCGGTCACCCGGCCCGGCGGGGTCGCGCTCGGCTGGGTCCTGCAGATCGCGCTCGTCGCCTCCGGCTTCGTCGTGCCGACGATGTTCTTCATGGGGGCGGTCTTCGCCGCGCTGTGGTGGGCGTCGGTGCACTACGGGCGGAAGATCGACGAGGCCAAGGCGAGATTCGCGGCGCAGGCCGAGGCCTCGGCGCCGGACGCGGCCTGAGGCCCGGCCGCGTGCCTGACGCTGTGTAACGGGTGCCCGGAGGCGCCGGGTACTCTCATCACCCCGCACACCCTTTGATCCGAAGGAGTCCCGCCGTGACCCAGCGCACCCTCGTCCTCCTCAAGCCCGACGCCGTCCGTCGTGGCCTGACCGGCGAGATCATCAGCCGCATCGAGCGCAAGGCCGGCTGGCGGATCACCGCGCTGGAGCTGCGCACGCTGGACTCCGGGACCCTGGAGCAGCACTACGGCGAGCACAAGGGCAAGCCGTTCTACGAGCCGCTGGTGGCGTTCATGTCCTCCGGCCCCGTCGTCGCCATGATCGTCGAGGGTGAGCGGGTCATCGAGGGCGTCCGGCAGCTGGCCGGCCCGACCGACCCGATCGCGGCGGCCCCCGGTTCCATCCGCGGGGACTACGGCGTGATCGTCCGGGAGAACCTGATCCACGCCTCCGACTCCGAGGAGTCCGCCGAACGCGAGGTGAAGATCTTCTTCCCGGACCGCGGCTGATTCCCGAAGATCCCTTTTTTTGACGCTCCGTCAGCCGAATGGCCCATCCGACCTGGGCGGCCGCACACAGGCGGCCGCCCTGTGACATATGGGTGCCGATCGGGGGAACGAATGCCTCCGTTGGACCGTCTCCACAAGCGAGGCGGTGCGCCATCTGCTGACAATGGCGAAGACCCTCGCGCTGTGTCCGTGAAGGCGCGTCTACGATGGAAGCATTCACGTCACAGCACCCACCTCGCCGACCTGAAGAGCTGTCACAGGCTCTTGGGAAGGCCAGTCGAATCCTGATGGGGAACTCAATGTCGTTCATCGGCCGTGACATGGCTGTCGACCTCGGGACCGCCAACACGCTGGTGTACGTCAGGGGTCGCGGGATCGTACTCAACGAACCGTCCGTCGTCGCGATCAACACCAATACCGGTGGCATCCTCGCGGTCGGTGCCGAAGCGAAGAAGATGATCGGGCGCACGCCCGGCAACATCGTTGCCGTGCGTCCGCTGAAGGACGGCGTCATCGCCGACTTCGAGATCACCGAGCGGATGCTGCGCTACTTCATTCTGAAGATCCACAAGCGGCGGTATCTGGCTCGTCCGCGGGTCGTCGTCTGTGTGCCCTCCGGCATCACCGGCGTCGAGCGCCGCGCCGTCATCGAGGCGTCGTCCCAGGCCGGCGCCCGACAGGTGCACATCATCGAGGAGCCCATGGCCGCGGCCATCGGCTCCGGCCTGCCGGTCCACGAGGCCACGGGCAACATGGTGGTCGACATCGGCGGCGGCACCACGGAGGTCGCGGTCATCTCCCTCGGCGGCATCGTCACCGCTCAGTCCATCCGCGTGGCGGGCGACGAGCTGGACAACGCGATCATCCACCACGTGAAGAAGGAGTACAGCCTTCTCCTGGGTGAGCGCACGGCCGAGCAGATCAAGATCACGATCGGTTCGGCGTACGACCTCGACACCGACGAGCACACCGAAATCCGCGGCCGGGACCTCGTCTCCGGGCTGCCGAAGACCGTCGTCATCTCCGCCGCCGAAGTGCGCAAGGCGATCGAGGAACCGGTCAACGCCATCGTCGACGCCGTCAAGACGACCCTCGACAAGTGCCCGCCGGAGCTGTCCGGCGACATCATGGACCGGGGCATCGTGCTGACCGGCGGCGGCGCGCTGCTGCGCGGCCTCGACGAGCGGCTGCGCCGGGAGACCGGCATGCCGATCCACATCGCCGAGGACCCGCTGGACAGCGTGGCGCTCGGCTCCGGAAAGTGCGTCGAGGAGTTCGAGGCGCTCCAGCAGGTTCTGGACGCCCAGCCGCGCAGATGACGCGACGTCCGGTTCCGCCGTACGAGACGCTCTCCTCTCGTACGGCGGATCGTTGATATAGAGACAACAAGCAGGGACCGCCTGGCCGCCCGGGTTCGCACCGGGGGGCGCGGCGGTTTCCGCGTCACTCCATTCCATAACACCGATACCAGCGAATTCGCCCATCCATTCCCGAATTCCGACGAGGAAGGCACGGCCGCCGCACGTGAGGGACACGAAAGAGAGCCGGCTGCTCCTGGTGCTGCTGATCGCCATCGCGTTCGCGCTGATCACGGTGGATATCCGCGGCGGGGAGGACTCACCGGTCGACGGTGCCCGGCATGCCGCGGCCACCGTCTTCGGTCCGATCGAGAACGGGGTGTCGGCCGCGGTAGACCCGGTCGGCAACGCGGTCGCCGCGATCCGGGACTCCGGCGACCGGCACGACCGGCTGGCCGAGCTGGAGAGGGAGAACGCCGCGCTGAAGGCGAAGCTCGGCAGCGACGACCGCGGCCGCAGCCGCCTCAAGCAGCTCGAAACGATGCTGAAGCTCGCCGGCAAGGGCCAGTACGGCATCAAGGGCGCGCAGGTCATCGCGATAGGGGCGGCCCAGGGCTTCTCCTGGACCATCACCATCGACGTCGGCGCCCACGACGGCATCAAGCGGGACATGACCGTCCTCAACGGTGACGGCCTGGTGGGCCGCGTGACGACCGTCGGCCCGGACACCGCGACGGTGCTGCTCGCCAACGACCCCGACTTCACCGTCGGCACCCGTCTGGAGGGCAGCGACGAGCTCGGCTTCACCTCCGGCCAGGGCGACCGGCCGCTGCGCGTCGAACTCCTCAACGGCAAGGCGGAGGTGAAGAAGGGCGACCGCCTCGTCACCTTCGGCTCCCAGGCCGACAGGCCGTTCGTGCCCGGCGTCCCCGTCGGCGTCGTCTCCCGCGTCGACCCCTCCGGCGGCGGCCTGACCCGCACCCTCTACGTCACGCCGTACGTCGGCTTCACCAAGCTCGACGTCGTCGGCGTCGTCGTCCAGGCCCCGGAGAAGGACCCCCGCGACACGGTCCTCCCGGACAAGCCCCGGCCGGCCCCCGAGCCGACGGTGACGGTGACCGTGACCCCGTCCGCCCAGGCGCCCGCCGACGGCCGGTTCCAACCCGAGCAGTAGGAGCTCATGCCCATGCGCGTCAACCGGATCCTGCTGTCCGTCCCCCTGGTCGTCGTCGCCCTGGTGATCCAGGTCAGCGTCCTGGCCCGGCTCCACCTGCCCGGCGCCGTCCCCGACCTGCTGCTGCTCACCGTCCTCGGCCTCGCCCTGGTGTACGGCCACGTCGGCGGCGCCCTCGTCGGCTTCGGCGCCGGACTCCTCGCCGACCTCGCCCCGCCCGCCGACCACGCCGCCGGCCGCTACGCCCTCGTGCTGTGCGTCGTCGGTTATCTCGCCGGACTCGTCAAACCCGAGAACGGCCGGCTGAAGTCCGCCGTCGGCCCCCTGGCCGTCGTGGGCGTCGCCGCCATCGGCTCCACCCTGCTGTACGCCGGTGTGGGCGCCCTCGTCGGCGACACCGCCGCCCGCCACGTCGGCCTGCCCGGCCTGCTGTTCACGGCCGCCCTGTACGACCTGCTGCTCGCCCCCTTCGTCGTCCCCGGCATCATGGCGCTGGCCCGGCGCGCCGAGGACGACCCGCTCGCCGAGACCAACTCCGCCGCCCGGAACACCGACATCTCCTCCGGCTGGGTCGCCGGAGGCACCGGCCTGCGCATCGGCGGCCAGCGGGGCGGACTGCGGGTGAAGGCGGCCCGGGCCCGGACGGCCCGCGCCGGGCGCATCAAGGGGGTCAAGCGGCTGTGACGACGGTGACGGACACGCCGGGCGCCCCGGACGCTTCGAACACTCCGGGCGTGCGGGGCGCGCACGCGGACCGGCCCGGCAGGGCCCGTGCGCGCTTCGAGGTGGCCGCCGGGAAACGTACACACACCGAGAGGGGGACGCAGCCGCAGTGACCAACATTCCCGAGACCGGGCGCAGTCCACGGGTCCAGATCCGGCTCGTCGTCATCCAGGTCCTCGTCCTCTCCCTCCTGGGCACCCTCGCGGGCCGGCTGTGGTACCTCCAGATCCGCGAGGGCGAGGAGTACGCCAAGGAGGCTTCCGGCAACCACGTCCAGCAGGTCGTCCAGCCCGCCGTGCGCGGCTCGATCCTGGACGCGCGCGGCGTGCCGCTCGCCGACAACGAGACCCGGCTCGTCGTCTCCGCCTCCCGCACCGACCTGATGAAGATGGAGGACGACGGCAAGGCGGTCCTCACCAAACTCGCCGGCGTCCTCGGCATGCGGCCCGAGGAGGTCATGGAGAAGGTCCGGCTGTGCGACGCCGAGACGCCGCAGCCCTGCTGGAACGGTTCGCCGTACCAGCCCATCCCCATCACCGACGAGGCCACCCCCAAACAGGCCCTGCAGATCCGCGAGCGCTCCGAGGACTTCCCCGGCATCACCGCCGAACCGCAGGCCGTGCGCCGCTACCCGAGCCCCGGCAAGGCCAATACCGCCCAGGTGCTGGGCTACCTCTCGCCCGTGACGGACGAGGAGATCAAGCAGGCCCAGGACAGCGAATCGCCCTACCTGCGCTCGGACCAGGTCGGCCGCTCCGGGCTGGAACGCCAGTACGACAAGCAGCTGCGCGGCAAGGCCGGCGTCACCCGCTACGAGGTCGACAACCTCGGCCGCGTCATCGGCAAGGCGGAGTCCGACGCCGCCCAGCCCGGCTCCAACCTCGTCACCAGCATCGACGCCCGGGTGCAGCGGGTCGCCGAGTACGAGCTGAACGAGGCCATGAAGGCCGCCCGCAAGGAGTACGACCGCAACACCGGCACCACCTACAAGGCCGACTCCGGCGCCGTCGTGGTCATGGAGGCCAGGACCGGCCGCATCGTCGCCATGGCGTCCAACCCGACGTACGACCCCAACGCCTGGGTCGGCGGCATCTCCTCCGCCGACTACAAGAAGCTCACCGGGAAGAACTCCAACTACCCGCTGCTCAACCGCGCCATACAGGGTCAGGCGGCCCCCGGCTCGATCTTCAAGGTGGTCTCCACGGCCGCCGCCGTCGAGGCCGGGTACGACTTCGACGGCAGCTACCAGTGCTCCAGCGCGTACAACGTCGGCGGCCAGGTCTTCAAGAACTTCGAGTCGGCGAACTACGGCGCCATCGATCTGGGCCGGGCGCTGGAGGTCTCCTGCGACACCGTCTACTACCGGCTCGCGCACCAGGAGTGGAAGAAGGACGGCGGCATCGACCCCAAGGGCGAGCCGAACGACTACTTCTTCAAGGCCGCCCACCAGTTCGGCCTCGGCAAGGAGACCGGCATCGACCTGCCCAACGAGGTCACCGGCCGCGTCCCCGACCGCCAGTGGAAGCAGCGGTACTGGGAGGCCAACAAGGACGCCTGGTGCAAGTCGGGCAAGAAGGACGGCTCGTACGTGGAGAAGATCGCGTACGAGAACTGCATCGAGGGCAACAAGATGCGCGCCGGTGACGAGATCAACTACTCCATCGGCCAGGGCGACACGCTGGTGACGCCGATTCAGATGGCCACCATCTACGCGGCCATCTCCAACGGGGGCACCCTCTACACCCCGAGCGTCGGCAAGGCCATCGTCAGCGCCGACGGCAAGAAGGTCAGCGAGATCGAGCCCGAGTCGCACGGCAGGCTGCCCATAAGCAAGGAGACGCGGGACAAGATGGACGCCGCCCTCGCCGGCGTCGCCACCCGCGGTACGGCCGCCTGGCGGTTCGGGGGCTGGCCGCAGGACGAGATCCCGATGCACGCCAAGACCGGTACCGCGGAGGTCTACGGCAAGCAGACGACGTCGTGGTTCGCCACCTACACCGACGACTACGCGATCGTCATGACGATCTCCCAGGGCGGTACGGGTTCCGGCGCGTCCGGCCCGGCCGTCCGCAAGATCTACGACGCGCTGTACGGCGTCCAGGAGGACGGTTCCATCGACCCGAAGAAGGCGCTGCTGCCCGAGCCGGCGAAGAGCCTGCCGAAGGTCAAGCCGGACGGGACCATCGCCGCGCCGAGGATCGCCGAGGACCCCGCGCAGCGGGAGAAGGCCGCCGAGCCGGGCCGGAGTCCGGCGCCGGACGGCACCGGACAGCCGGGGGACGACGCGGCGACCGTGGCGACACCGGCGGCACAGAACCGGCAGGCGCGGCGGCGCGGGCACAGGCGCGGAGGCACCGGCGGGTGCCGGCGCGGACACCGGACGGCGCGGAGGGTGCTGGCATGACGGGGGCGAACGGCTTCCAGGTCTCCGGGTACGGGCCCGAACGCGCCGGGTGGACGCGGCTGCTCGCCCGCGACTCGGTCGTGCGCCGGCTGGACTGGCCGGTACTGCTGTCCGCGACGGCGCTGTCACTGATCGGCTCGGTGCTCGTGTTCTCGGCGACCCGCAACCGCACCGAGCTCAACCAGGGCGACCCGTACTACTTCTTCGTCCGCCACCTGCTGAACACCGGCATCGGGATCGCCCTGATGATCGCCACGGTCTGGCTGGGCCACCGCACGCTGCGGACGGTCGTGCCGCTCCTGTACGGGGCGTCCGTCTTCCTGATCCTGCTGGTCCTCACGCCGCTCGGCTCGACGATCAACGGCGCCCACTCGTGGATCCAGCTCGGCGGCGGGTTCTCGCTGCAGCCGTCGGAGTTCGTGAAGATAACGATCATCCTGGGCATGGCGATGCTGCTGGCGGCGCGGGTGGACGCGGGGGACAAGCCGTACCCCGACCACCGGACGGTGCTCCAGGCCCTGGGGCTGGCCGCCGTGCCCATGCTGATCGTGATGCTCATGCCCGACCTCGGGTCGGTCATGGTGATGGTCGTCATCGTGCTGGGGGTGCTGCTCGCCTCCGGCGCGTCCAACCGGTGGGTGTTCGGGCTGCTCGGGAGCGGGGCCGTCGGAGCGGTCGCGGTGTGGCAGCTGGGCGTCCTGGACGAGTACCAGATCAACCGCTTCGCGGCCTTCGCCAATCCGGAACTGGACCCGGCGGGCGTCGGCTACAACACCAACCAGGCGCGCATCGCGATCGGCTCCGGAGGGCTGACGGGCTCCGGGCTCTTCCACGGTTCGCAGACGACGGGGCAGTTCGTGCCCGAGCAGCAGACGGACTTCGTCTTCACCGTGGCGGGTGAGGAGCTGGGGTTCGTCGGGGCCGGGTTCATCATCCTGCTGCTGGGCGTGGTGCTGTGGCGCGCGTGCCGCATCGCGCGGGAGACCACCGACCTGTACGGCACGATCGTCGCGGCCGGGATCGTGGCCTGGTTCGCGTTCCAGGCCTTCGAGAACATCGGCATGACGCTCGGCATCATGCCGGTGACGGGGCTGCCGCTGCCCTTCGTGTCGTACGGCGGGTCGTCGATGTTCGCCGTGTGGATAGCGGTGGGGTTGTTGCAGTCGATCACCGTGCAGCGGCCCATGTCGGCGTGAGCACCGCGTCGGCCCGGGCGGGCGCGGAGGGGACCGGGGGCGCTCGCGGCGCCTGACCGGGCTCTGTGGGGGTGCCTGCCCCGCTCGAGGAGGGCGGGGCAGGCACCCCGGCACGGGCAGCCGGTGAGCGCCGGGTCCGGAGGTACCCCGCGAACGGGTTACGCTTGATGGTCACCCGCCCCCAGCCTCCGGCCGGGGGTACCCCCAGCCAGCACACGAAGGTTCCGCGAGATGCCTGCCGAAGCCGCCGAGTCTGTGTTCCCGCAGCTCGAAGCTCTGCTCCCGCATGTGCAGAAGCCGATCCAGTACGTCGGCGGAGAGCTCAACTCCACGGTCAAGGACTGGGACTCCTGCGACGTCCGCTGGGCGCTCATGTACCCCGACGCCTACGAGGTCGGCCTGCCCAACCAGGGCGTCATGATCCTGTACGAGGTACTGAACGAGCAGGAGGGCGTCCTCGCCGAGCGCACCTACAGCGTGTGGCCGGACCTGGAGGCGCTGATGCGGGAGCACGGCGTCCCGCAGTTCACGGTGGACAGCCACCGGCCGGTGCGCGCGTTCGACGTGCTGGGCCTGTCGTTCTCCACGGAACTGGGGTACACGAACATGCTGGCCGCGCTGGACCTGGCCGGCATTCCGCTGGAGGCGAGGGACCGCGGGCCGGACGACCCGATCGTGATGGCCGGCGGGCACGCCGCGTTCAACCCCGAGCCGATCGCCGACTTCATCGACTGCGCGGTCATCGGCGACGGCGAGCAGGCCGTGCTGGAGATCACCGGGATCATCCGCGCCTGGAAGGCGGAGGGGCGGCCGGGCGGCCGCGAGGAACTGCTGCTGCGCCTGGCGAAGACGGGCGGGGTGTACGTTCCCGGCTTCTACGACGTCGAGTACCTGCCGGACGGCCGTATCGCCCGCGTCGTACCCAACCGGTCCGGCGTGCCGTGGCGGGTGTCCAAGCACACCGTGATGGACCTGGACGAGTGGCCCTACCCGAAGCAGCCGCTGGTGCCGCTGGCGGAGACGGTCCACGAGCGCATGTCGGTCGAGATCTTCCGCGGCTGCACCCGCGGCTGCCGCTTCTGCCAGGCCGGCATGATCACCCGTCCGGTGCGCGAGCGGTCGATCACCGGCATCGGCGAGATGGTGGAGAAGGGCCTGAACGCGACCGGCTTCGAGGAGGTCGGCCTGCTGTCGCTGTCCAGCGCCGACCACTCCGAGATCGGTGACATCGCCAAGGGGCTGGCGGACCGCTACACGGACGACAAGATCGGCCTGTCGCTGCCGTCGACCCGCGTCGACGCCTTCAACATCGACCTGGCGAACGAGCTGACCAGAAACGGCCGCCGGTCCGGTCTGACCTTCGCACCCGAGGGCGGCTCGGAGCGCATCCGCAAGGTCATCAACAAGATGGTCTCCGAGGACGACCTGATCCGGACGGTCGCCACGGCGTACGGCAACGGCTGGCGGCAGGTGAAGCTGTACTTCATGTGCGGCCTGCCGACGGAGACCGACGAGGACGTCCTGCAGATCGCCGACATGGCCACCCGCGTGATCCAGAAGGGGCGCGAGGTGTCCGGGTCGAACGACATCCGCTGCACCGTCTCGATCGGCGGCTTCGTCCCCAAGCCCCACACCCCCTTCCAGTGGGCGCCGCAGCTGTCGGCGGAGGAGACGGACGCCCGCCTGCAGAAGCTGCGCGACAAGATCCGCGGTGACAAGAGGTACGGCCGGTCCATCGGCTTCCGGTACCACGACGGCAAGCCCGGCATCGTCGAGGGCCTGCTGTCGCGCGGCGACCGCCGTGTCGGCGCGGTCATCCGCGCCGTGTACGAGGACGGCGGCCGGTTCGACGGCTGGCGCGAGCACTTCTCGTACGACCGCTGGATGAGCTGCGCGGAGAAGGCGCTGGCGCCCTTCGGCGTCGACGTCGACTGGTACACCACCCGCGAGCGCGGCTACGAGGAGGTCCTTCCCTGGGACCACCTCGACTCCGGCCTGGACAAGGACTGGCTCTGGGAGGACTGGCAGGACGCCCTCGACGAGACCGAGGTCGAGGACTGCCGCTGGACGCCCTGCTTCGACTGCGGCGTCTGCCCGCAGATGGACACCCACATCCAGATCGGCCCGACGGGCAAGAAGCTCCTGCCCCTGACGGTCAAGAACGCCGCGCCCGGCGGCGGCCGGGGCTGAGCCGGACTCCGCGTGCGCCCCGCCCGGGTCCCCGGGCGGGGCGCACGCGCTTGTCCGGCGGCCGGGGCGAGATGGCCGCCGGACGCATCCGAAGGGGGTGCTGCCGCGTCTACCCCGGTATGGAACTGCGGAAACAGCCCCCGGAGAGCCCCGCGTCGGCCGAGGCGGCCGCACGGCCCGTTCACGGTGAGCGGCGGCCGGCGCCGGGCGGGGGATGCCTCGTCGCCGCGATCCGGATTCCGGTGCGGATCGTGATGCTGGTGCTGGTCCTGCCGGTGCGGATGATGTGGGACGCGCTGGCCGCCGGGGCGCGGTTCCTGAACGACACGGTGCTGCGGCCCGTCGGGCGGGCCCTGCTGTGGCTGGGGCGCGCGGTGTTCGTGTGGCCCTTCGTGGGGGTGTGGCGGTACGTCGTCGTGCCCGTGGCGAAGGGGCTGGCCCGGCTGGCGAAGGTGTGCGTCGGCGTCCCGGCGGTGTGGCTGTACCGGTGGGTGCTGACCCCGCTCGGGCACGGGTTCGCGTGGGTGTACACGCGGGTGCTGGTCCCGGCCGGGCATGCGGTGGTGCGGGTGCTCCGGGCCGTGGGCGCCGGGTTCGCGGCCGTCGGGCGCGCCGTGTACGCGGTGCTGGGCGTGCTGGCGCGCTGCCTCGTCGTCGTGCCGGCGGTGTGGCTGCGCACCTGGGTGCTCGCGCCGGCCGGACGAGCCCTCGCCTGGTGCGGCAGGGGTCTGGCGTGGTGCGCGCGCATGGCCGTGACCGGGATCGGGATCGCGTTGTACCGGGTGGCGAGGGTGCTGTTCGTCCTGCCGGCCGTCGGTGTGTGGCGGTGGGTGCTCGCGCCCGTCGGGCGGGTGCTCGCCGTCGTCGGAAGGGAGGTCCGGGCGGCGCTCGGGCACGCCTGGCGGGTGGCGGGGTACGTCTCGCTCGCCGTCGGGCGGGCGCTCGGGACGCTCCTGCGGTGGATCGTCGTGGAGCCGGTGCGGTGGGTGTACCGCAGCGTGCTGACGCCCGTCGGGCACGTCGTGCGGGACGCCGTGCTCAGGCCCGCCGCCGAGGCCGCGCGCGGGGTCGGGCGGGCGGCGCGGCGGGCGCTCGGCTCCGCCCGGGCCTCCGCGCGGCAGGCCCGTGCCGACGTGCGGCGGATGCTGTTCGGGGAGCCGGCGCCGGTCCGGGCGGCGGACCGGCGGGAACCTTCGGTTGCCGAGGGTCGTACTCTTGGTAGCAGTACGACCGCTCTCACGAAGGACTGAACGACACTGGGCAAGCGACAGCCCGAAGGCCCGCCGCCGGTACCCGCGGTGCAGCGCATCAGACTGCGCTACACCAAGCGCGGCCGCCTCCGGTTCACCAGCCACCGTGACTTCCAGCGCGCCTTCGAGCGCGCGTTGCGCCGAGCCGAGGTGCCGATGGCGTACTCGGCGGGGTTCACGCCGCATCCGAAGGTGTCGTACGCCAATGCCGCACCCACCGGCACGGGCAGTGAGGCGGAGTACCTGGAGATCGCGCTCACCGAGCCGCGGGACCCCGAACAGCTCAGGGTCCTCCTCGACGAGTCGCTGCCCGCCGGGCTCGACGTGATCGAGGCGGTGGAGGCCCGGACCCCCGGGCTCGCCGACCGGCTGACGGCCTCCGTGTGGGAGCTGCGGCTGGACGGGGTGGAGCCCGCGCAGGCCGCGCGCGCCGTCGAGGCGTTCAACGCCGCCGGGACCGTGGAGGTCCAGCGCCTGACCAAGAACGGCGTCCGCACCTTCGACGCCCGGTCCGCCGTCGCGAACCTGGAGAGCGTGGAAACGCAGAGTTCCCCGGCTGATAGGCCGAGTGACCGGCCCTGTGCGATACTGCGGCTGGTGGTTCGGCACGTGACGCCTGCCGTACGACCCGACGACGTCCTGTCCGGTCTCAGCGCCGTGGCCGACCTGGCGCCGCCGGTCCCCGCAGCGGTGACCAGGCTGGCGCAGGGGCTGTTCGATGAAGAGACCGGCACGGTGACCGACCCGCTCGCGCCCGACCGCGAGGCAGCAGCGACCGCGCCGCAGGCGGCCGGCGCGACTGCCGCCGCGAAGGCGCCGGCGTAAGGAAGGTCCCCACCAGGGACGGACGTCGAAGCGCCGCCCTCGAACTCGGGAGCCACCTGGGTCGGGCAGCGCACCGACCAGAAGACTTTCGCCAGGCCGTGCACAAAAAGGGGTACGGAACCGGCGAGACAGGACACGGAGAGCTTCCGAGCGGCGCCCGCGCCCCGGACGGCGGCACCGCGCACCGCGCGAGCCGCGGACGTCAACGGTGATCGACCTGATCGAGCGCCGGACCAGGCGCGGCGCCCGGGAGCCTGACGGGAGAAACGCCCGCATGCTCGAACCGACCGAGCCCACCCAGGGTTCCGAACAGAACACCCCCAGCGACACCCTGCCGCCGCGTCGTCGGCGCCGGGCCGCTTCACGGCCGGCGGGTCCGCCGGCCACTTCCTCCGACACCCCGGCGGAGACGGTCGCGCCGGCCATACCGGCCGCGACGCGGACCGGGAGCGAGGAGGCCGAGGCCCTCGCGCCCGCCGCCACGGCCGGTGACGAGGAGAAGGCGGCGGAGGAGACCGCGGCACCCGCCGCCGAGGAGCCCGCGCCCGCCGGCCGTCGCCGCCGGCGCGTCGTGCGCCGTGCCTCCGCACCCGCCGGCGCCCCCGCGGCGGCGGAGGCGGCCGAGACCGTCGTCCCCGCGACCCCCGCCGCCGGGACGGGTGAGCCCGCCGAGACCATCACCGAAACCCCCGAGGTCACCGAGGCGGCCGAGAGCGCCGCTCCGCGCCGTACGCGGCGTCGTGCGACGCGTACGGTGTCCGCGCCGGAGCCGTCGGCGGTGTCCGCGCAGGCCGAGGTGTCCGCGCAGGCCGTTGCTCCGGAAGCGGTGCCGGTGTCCGGCGCCGAGGCTCCGGCCGCCGGGACCGCCACCGAAGCCCCCGAGGTCACCGAGGCGGCCGGGAGCGCCGCTCCGCGCCGTACGCGGCATCGTGCGACGCGTACGGTGTCCGCGCCGGAGCCGTCGGCGGTGTCCGAGCAGGCCGAGGTGTCCGCGCAGGCCGTTGCTCCGGAAGCGGTGCCGGTCTCCGGCGCCGAGGCTCCGGCCGCCGAGGGCGCCGGTGCCGACGACGAGGCCGCCGCTCCGCGCCGTACGCGGCGCCGGGCCGCGCGCCGGGTGTCCGCGCCCGCCGAGGCCGCCGGGACGGCCGAGGCCGCCGCATCCCCCGGGAGCGCCGCGGGTGACGGCCGGAAGGACGCCGTCGTGAGCCAGGCACCCGAGGCCCCCGCCGACGAGACGGGTGAGGCCGCGCAGGCCGAGGAAGCCGCTCCGCGCCGTACGCGGCGCCGGGCCGTCCGCAAGGCGGCCACCGGCTTCGCCGCGCCCGCCCAGCCCGCCGGCGCGTCCGCCGCCGAGGCCGACGCTCCGCGACGCCCGGCACGTCCCGCCGTCGCCGTCTTCCAGCCTCCGGTCTTCGCCGAGCCGAAGTTCCAGACGCCGGAGCGGGCCGCCGCGGAGGCGGCTGCCGTGGCCGCCGGGACTGAGGAGCACGAGGAGGCCGCGGAGGCCGCAGAGGCCGCGGAGGTCCAGGGGGCAGAGGAGTTCCCGGAGGAGCAGGCCGTCGGTTCGCGCCGCCGCCGGCGCCGCCGGAGCGCGGCGGCCGACGAGCGTGCCGTGGAGCCCCGGGCCGAGGAGGAACCGGAGCCCGAGGAGGCCGAGGAGCCCGAGGAGTCCGACGAGGTCGACGCCGAGGATGCCGAGGAGGGCGGTTCGCGCCGCCGCCGGCGCCGGGGCGGCCGTCGCCGCCGCCGGGGCGAGGCCGGTGAGGGCGTGGACGCCGACTCCGAGGAGTTCGCCGCCGAACAGGCCGCCCAGGACGCCGAGGACACCGCCGAGCAGGTGGAGGAGGACACTGAGGAGGCGGAGGAGTCCGCGGCTGCCGCCGACGAGCACGCCCACGCCGGGAACGGCTCCACCAGCAGCCGTCGCCGTCGTCGCCGCCGTCGCCGCGCCGGTGACACCTCCGCCGACCCCGAGCCCTCCGCCGACGACCCCGAGCGCACCGTCGTCAAGGTCCGCGAGCCGCGCAAGGCCGCCGAGCCGTCCGACGAGGTGCAGTCCATCAAGGGCTCGACCCGTCTGGAGGCCAAGAAGCAGCGCCGCCGCGAGGGCCGCGAGCAGGGCCGCCGCCGGGTGCCGATCATCACCGAGGCCGAGTTCCTGGCCCGGCGCGAGGCCGTCGAGCGCGTGATGGTCGTCCGCCAGCACGGCGACCGCACGCAGATCGGCGTCCTGGAGGACGGCGTGCTCGTCGAGCACTACGTCAACAAGGAGCAGTCGACGTCGTACGTCGGCAACGTCTACCTCGGCAAGGTGCAGAACGTCCTGCCGTCGATGGAGGCCGCCTTCATCGACATCGGCAAGGGCCGCAACGCCGTGCTGTACGCGGGCGAGGTCAACTTCGAGGCGCTGGGCATGGCCAACGGGCCGCGCCGCATCGAGACCGCCCTCAAGTCCGGGCAGCCCGTGCTCGTCCAGGTGACGAAGGACCCCATCGGGCACAAGGGCGCCCGTCTCACCAGCCAGGTCTCCCTCCCCGGCCGTTACCTCGTGTACGTGCCCGAGGGCTCGATGACCGGCATCAGCCGCAAGCTGCCCGACACCGAGCGGGCCCGGCTGAAGACCATCCTCAAGAAGATCGTCCCCGAGGACGCGGGCGTCATCGTGCGCACCGCCGCCGAGGGCGCCAGCGAGGACGAACTGCGCCGCGACGTCGAGCGGCTCCAGGCGCAGTGGGAGGAGATCCAGAAGAAGGCCAAGAACGGCAACGCGCCGACGCTGCTGTACGGCGAGCCGGACATGACCGTGCGGGTCGTGCGCGACATCTTCAACGAGGACTTCTCCAAGGTCGTCGTCAGCGGTGACGACGCCTGGGAGACCATCCACGGGTACGTCTCCCACGTCGCGCCGGACCTCGCCGACCGCCTGCAGCGGTGGACGTCCGAGGTCGACGTCTTCGCCACGTACCGGATCGACGAGCAGCTCGCCAAGGCCCTGGACCGCAAGGTCTGGCTGCCCAGCGGCGGTTCGCTGGTGATCGACCGGACCGAGGCGATGGTCGTCATCGACGTCAACACCGGCAAGTTCACCGGCCAGGGCGGCAACCTGGAGGAGACCGTCACCAGGAACAACCTGGAGGCGGCCGAGGAGATCGTGCGCCAGCTCAGGCTGCGCGACCTCGGCGGCATCATCGTCATCGACTTCATCGACATGGTGCTGGAGTCCAACCGCGACCTGGTGCTGCGCCGCCTGCTGGAGTGCCTGGGCCGCGACCGTACGAAGCACCAGGTCGCCGAGGTGACCTCGCTGGGGCTCGTGCAGATGACCCGCAAGCGGGTCGGGCAGGGCCTGCTGGAGTCGTTCTCGGAGACCTGCGTCCACTGCAACGGGCGCGGAGTCATCGTCCACCTGGACCAGCCGTCCGCCGCCCCGAGCGGTGGCAAGCGCCGCAAGCGGGCGCGTGCGGGTGGTGCCGAGCAGCCGCACGAGCACGAGCACGAGGCCGTGGCGGCCGTCGAGGGTGCCGAGACGGCGGAGCAGGAGGCGGAGGCCGAGTCCGAGGCCGAGGTGACCGCCGAGGCCGCCGGGCCGGTCGCCCTGCCGGCACCCGACTTCGCGCCGGACGAGGAGCTGTACAGCAGCATCGCCGAGGCGGAGGCCGCGGCGGGACGCGGGCGTACGCGGCGCCGGACGAGCCGGCGGGCGTCGGCTCCGGCGGGCGCGTCCCGCGGTGAGGCCGGCAAGGCCGGGAAGGCCGCTCAGGTCCAGGTGCCCACGGCTCAGGACGTGACGGCCGAGCAGGAGGCCGAGCGTCCGGTGCGCCGGGAGACGGCCGCCGAGGCGCTGGCCGAGCCCGCGGCCGTCGAGGACGCGGTCGTCGCGGCTCCGGCCGCCGAGGCCCCGGCCGCCGAGGCCCCGGCCGCCGAGGCCCCGGCGGCCGAGGAGGCCGCGCCCAAGGGCCGTACGCGTCGCCGGGCGACCCGCAGGGTGTCCGCGCCGGCCGGATCGCCGGCGGGAGCCGAGGCGGCCGTGGTGACGGTCCCCGAGGCGGCGCCGGTCGCGCGGGCCGAGGAGGTTGCTCCTGCTGCTCCGCCGGAGCAGCCCGAGCCCACCGCCCCGGCCCGTCCGCGGCGCCGCGCCGTGCGGAAGCCCACCGCGCCCACCGCGCCCGTGGAGGCGGCCGTCATGGTCCTGCCGTCGACCGCCGGGCCTGCCGCCGCGCAGGAAGCCCCGGCGCAGGAGGCCCCTGCCGAGCAGGTCGCCGGGGCTCCGGAAGAGGCCGGGACCGCCGCAGCCGCCGAAGAGGCCGCTCCGGCCAAGAAGGCGGCGCGCAAGACGGCCAAGAAGGCCACGGCGAAGAAGGCGGCCACGAAGAAGACCGCCGCCACGAGGAAGACGGCGGCCAAGAAGACCGCCGCCACCGAGGAGGCGGCGGCCGAGCAGACCGCGGCCACCGAGGAGGCGGCGGCCGAGGAGGCGGCCGCGAAGAAGACGGCGGTCAAGAAGACGGCGGCCAAGAAGGCCACGGCGAAGAAGACCGCCGCCAAGAAGACCGCCGCCAAGAAGACCGCCGCCACGAAGAAGACGGCGGCCAAGAAGACGGCCTCGAAGAAGACCGCGGCGGCCGAGCAGACGGCCTCGTCCGTCTCGGCCTCCACCGACGAGGCCTGACCCGACCGGGGTTCACCGGCGTGGGGCCCTGCCCGCCTGCGGGCAGGGCCCCACGCCGTCCCACCGGCCCCGGCGCCTCGCCCGGGGCGCTGCCGGACGGCACGCAAGCAAGGAGAGAAACACGATGATCGGCCTCATACTCGCCGCCGGTGCCGGACGGCGCCTGCGGCCCTACACCGACACCCTGCCCAAGGCGCTGGTTCCGGTGGGGCCCGAGGGCGCGCCGGACGGCCTGACCGTGCTGGACCTGACGCTGGGCAACTTCGCGGAGGTCGGGCTGTCCGAGGTCGCGGTCGTCGTCGGTTACCGCAAGGAGGCGGTGTACGCGCGCAAGGAGCAGCTGGAGGCGAAGTACGGCCTGAAGCTCACCCTGATCGACAACGACAGGGCCGAGGAGTGGAACAACGCCTACTCCCTGTGGTGCGGGCGGGAGGCGCTGAGGGACGGGGTGATCCTGGCCAACGGCGACACCGTGCACCCGGTCTCGGTGGAGAAGACGCTGCTGGCGGCCCGCGGGCAGGGCAAGAAGATCATCCTCGCGCTGGACACGGTCAAGCGGCTGGCCGACGAGGAGATGAAGGTCGTCGTGGACCCGGACAAGGGGGTGCGGCGGATCACCAAGCTGATGGACCCGGCGGAGGCGACCGGTGAGTACATCGGTGTGACGCTGATCGAGGGCGAGGCGGCGGCGGAGCTGGCCGACGCGCTGCGGGCGACCTTCGAGCGGGACCCGCAGCTGTACTACGAGGACGGTTACCAGGAGCTGGTGGACCGCGGTTTCCGCGTCGACGTGGCGCCGATCGGCGACGTGCCGTGGGTCGAGATCGACAACCACGACGACCTCGCCAAGGGCCGGGAGATCGCCTCCCGGTACTGACCCGGCTCGCCCCCTCGCCGGCCGCAGACCGGACCGAGGGGGCCCGGTTTGACCCCTGTGGGCAGGGGCCCGTAACCTTGACCGTCGGCGTGTCCACTGACATGCCACATCCCCGTAAACCTCTTCCTCCCGGACACAGGGCTGGCCGGGAGAGGCCGTCCGTCAATCCGGACGGCTGGCCTGCGGGGGTGCCGTTCCCCGAGCGTAGAGAGTGAGTTCCGCGTGTACGCGATCGTGCGCAGCGGTGGTCGGCAGCACAAGGTTGCTGTCGGCGACATCGTCGAGGTTGACAAGATTTCCACCGCCAAGGTCGGCGACACGGTCGAGCTCTCGACCCTGCTGCTCGTCGACGGCGACTCCGTGACCAGCGACCCGTGGGTGCTGGCCGGTATCAAGGTCCAGGCCGAGGTCGTGGACCACCACAAGGGCCAGAAGATCGACATTCTGCGCTACAAGAACAAGACCGGCTACCGTCGTCGTCAGGGCCACCGCCAGCAGTACACGGCGATCAAGGTCACTGAGATCCCCACGGCTGCGAAGTAAGGGACTGAGAACAGATGGCACACAAGAAGGGCGCATCGTCCACCCGGAACGGTCGCGACTCCAACGCCCAGCGGCTCGGCGTGAAGCGCTTCGGCGGTCAGGTCGTCAACGCGGGTGAGATCCTGGTCCGCCAGCGCGGCACCCACTTCCACCCGGGCGCCGGTGTCGGCCGTGGCGGCGACGACACGCTGTTCGCCCTGCAGGCCGGTTCGGTGCAGTTCGGCACCCACCGCGGCCGCAAGGTCGTGAACATCGTTCCGGTCGCCTGATCGGACACTTTCGCGAGGCGGACCTCACTTCCCTCACGGGAAGCGGGTCCGCCTTTCGCGCGTTGGAGCAGAGAGCAACCCCCGTACCTCCCCGGCCCGGCCGGGGCACCCCCAGGAGGCACCCCACCATGACCACCTTCGTGGACCGCGTCGAACTCCACGTCGCCGCGGGTAACGGAGGCCACGGCTGTGCCTCCGTCCACCGTGAGAAGTTCAAGCCGCTGGGCGGCCCGGACGGCGGCAACGGCGGCCGCGGCGGCGACGTGATCCTCACCGTCGACCAGTCGGTGACCACACTGCTGGACTACCACCACTCCCCGCACCGCAAGGCCACCAACGGCAAGCCCGGCGAGGGCGGCAGCCGCTCCGGCAAGGACGGCCAGGACCTGGTCCTGCCGGTGCCGGACGGCACCGTGGTCCTCGACAAGGCGGGCAACGTCCTGGCCGACCTGGTCGGCCACGGCACCTCCTACGTCGCCGCGCAGGGCGGCCGGGGCGGCCTCGGCAACGCGGCGCTGGCCTCCGCGCGGCGCAAGGCGCCCGGCTTCGCACTGCTCGGCGAGCCCGGTGACGTGCGCGAGATCGTGCTGGAGCTGAAGACCGTCGCCGACGTGGCGCTGGTCGGTTACCCCAGCGCGGGCAAGTCGTCGCTGATCTCCGTGCTCAGCGCGGCCAAGCCGAAGATCGCCGACTACCCCTTCACCACCCTGGTGCCCAACCTGGGCGTGGTGACGGCCGGCTCGACCGTGTACACGATCGCCGACGTCCCCGGCCTCATCCCCGGCGCCAGCCAGGGCAGGGGGCTGGGACTGGAGTTCCTGCGGCACGTGGAGCGGTGCAGCGTGCTGGTGCACGTGCTGGACACGGCCGCGCTGGAGTCCGACCGCGACCCCGTCTCCGACCTCGACGTCATCGAGGAGGAGCTGCGGCAGTACGGCGGCCTCGACGACCGGCCGCGGATCGTCGTCCTGAACAAGATCGACGTACCGGACGGCAAGGACCTCGCCGAGATGGTGCGGCCGGAACTCCAGGCGCGCGGATACCGCGTGTTCGAGGTGTCGGCGGTCGCGCACACCGGGCTGAGGGAGCTGTCGTTCGCGCTGGCCGAGCTGGTGGCCGCCGCGCGTGCCGCCAAGCCCAGGGAAGAGGCGACGCGCATCGTGATCCGGCCCAAGGCGGTCGACGACGCCGGCTTCACCGTCACGCGCGAGGACGACGGCCTGTTCCGGGTGCGCGGCGAGAAGCCGGAGCGCTGGGTGCGGCAGACCGACTTCAACAACGACGAGGCCGTCGGCTACCTCGCCGACCGGCTCAACCGCCTCGGTGTCGAGGAGGAGCTGATGAAGGCGGGTGCCCGCGCCGGGGACGGTGTCGCCATCGGTCCCGAGGAGAACGCGGTCGTCTTCGACTGGGAGCCGTCGGTGATGGCCGGTGCCGAGATGCTCGGCCGGCGCGGCGAGGACCACCGCCTGGAGGCCCCCCGGCCGGCCGCGCAGCGGCGCCGGGACCGGCAGGCAGAGCGGGACGAGGCGCAGCGGGAGTTCGACGACTTCGAGCCGTTCTAGGGGTTCGTTCCCCCGAGCGGCGCGGGACGGCCGCCGGCGCCCGTCCCCGGCCCCGCGGCGCGGGGGGCGCGCCGGCGGCCGTCCGCGGGACCGGCCGGTGCCGCGCGGCGGCGCGCGCCGGCACCGGTACGTGCGCCGGTCCTCGGTGACGTGTCTCAATCGTGACCGTTCGGTGAACAACGCCGGACGGTCCTCCCCCGTCTAATGTGCGGGGCCGCTCTCTGCCCGGCCGGGGCTCGTCCCGCCCGCGCGGCGGGCAATCCGGGGCGACCGGTCGGCACCGACGACCGGCCATCGGACCACGGCCAAGTACGGCGCCCGTACGCGGCGCCCTGGATGGGGATTCACAGTGAAGATTGCATTCCTGGTCCGCGACCTCTGTCACATGGGGGGAGTGGTGAGCGCGACCCAGGCACTGGCCGGCGCGCTCGCCGACCGGCACGAGGTGGAGATCGTGGCGCTGCGCAAGGTGCGCGACGAGTCGTACTTCCCCCTCGACCCCAGGGTTTCGGTGCGGGTGCTCAGCGATCTGCGCCCGCACTCACCGGTGTCCGACCTGGACGATCCGCTGGTGGAGAAGTGGCCGCTGGTCTACCCGCCGAACACCGGCTCCAAGAAGCCGGTGGTCAGCCGGCTCGCCGAGCTGCGGCTGCTCGACTACCTCGCCACCACGGACGCCGACGTCGTGGTCAGCTCCAGCCCGCGCAACACCATCATGCTGGCGCAGGCCCCGGGCACGTACCTCAAGGTCGCCCAGGAGCACTCGATGCCGTCCATCTACGCCAAGGACATCAAGGAACGGCTCTTCCCCGCCTACCTGTCCCTGGACGCCCTGACGGCGCTCACCCCGGAGGAGGTCGAGAGCATCGGCCGGCAGGTGCCGGCGGTGCGGGACCGGCTGGCGGTCATGCCCAACTGCGTGCCGGCCTCCCCGATCCGCTCCAAGGGCACCAACAAGGTCGTCGTCGCCGCCGGCCACCTCACCGACAACAAGAACCACGCCCTGCTCATCGACGCCTTCGCCAAGGTCCACGCCCAGGCACCCGACTGGACGCTGCGGATCTACGGCAGCGGCGCCGAGAAGGCCCGGCTGCGGGCCCGCATCGAGGAACTGGGCCTGTCCAACAGCATCCTGCTGATGGGGCAGACCGCCCCGGTCACGCCGGAGTTCGGCAAGGGCTCGATCTTCGTCCTGCCGTCCAAGCGGGAGGCGTTCGGCAACGTCATCGTGGAGGCCATGGCGGCCGGGCTGCCCGTGGTCAGCACCGACGCCGACCACGGCCCGCGCAACATCCTCACCCCCGGCGAGGACGGGCTGCTCGTCCCGCGCGGTGACGTGGAGGAGATGGCCGAGGCGATCCTGCGGCTGGTGCAGGACGACGAGCTGCGGCACAAGATGGGCGCCAACGCCGTGCGCGGCGCCGAACGCTTCCACGAGACCGCCAGCCGGGAGCGCTTCGAGGCCATCCTGGAGCGGGCGTTCGCCCGCAAGGCGCTGCCCCGGCACGCCACCGCCCGGGTCGACGACCGGGGCAGCGTGCACATCGCGGTCGGCCCGCTGCCCGACCGGGCCCACGGCGCCGAGCTGGTGCTGCGCCGCAGCGGCAAGGACGGCGAGGAGCGCCGCTTCCCGTTCTCCGACGCCGGTGAGGCGCTCGTCGCCTGGGACGCCGGACTGCCGCACGGCACCTGGGAGGCGGCGCTGGCCTCCCCCTCGGGCGCGGAGGTGCCGCTGACCACCGACGGCTACGGCTGCGACACCCGGGACCTGCTCGCCGTGGAGCTGCCCCGGCCGCACGGCCACCCGCTCGCGCTGCTGCTGCCGCACCGGCACGACAACGGCCGGCTGCGGGTGCGCAGCGCCCTGCGCGAGGTGCACGCCGAGGTCGGGCCGGTCCGCGTGGACGACCGGGCCGTCCGGCTGCGGGCGGAGCTGTGGGGCGCGGCGCTCGGCCGGGGCGCGGTGGTGGAGGCCGTGCACCGGCGGAACAAGGAGCGGGTGCTCAGGTTCGAGGCGCGCGACGCCGGGGACGGCGCCTTCGAGGCGGTCGTCGACTGCGCGACCCTCGCGCGGGAGCACGGCGAGGAGGACGGCAAGGAGGCCATCTGGGACTTCTGGATCCGTCCGGAGGAGGGAGCGCCGCGCGCCGCGCTGGCGAAGCTGGCCACCGACGTGCTCAAGCCGATCGACGTGTTCACCTTCCCCCGCCCGGTGCTCACCAGCGGCCCCGCGGCACGGCCGTCGGTGGTGGGCCGCGCCGTCCGCCGTGCCCGGCGCAGCCTGGGCACGGCGCCGGCCGCCCCGCGGCCGGTCAGGACGGAGCTGCGGCCGTACTACACGGCGCTGAGCCAGTTCGCGGTGAAGACCGTACGGCTGTGACCCACCGCCGCGGCGCGCCCGGCGCCGCGGCACCGCGACGACGGGCCGGGCCCCGCAGGAAACGTCCTGCGGGGCCCGGCCCGTTCGTTCGGCGCCGCGGGGCGGTCACAGCTCCCGGCTCTGCTCCAGCATCCGGTCCACGACCCGCGCCGAGGCGTTGCCGTCGTCCAGGTCGCAGAACAGGTGGTGGAAGCGCTCGAAGCGCTCCCGGTACTCGGCCGACACCCGGTCGATGTCGCGCAGCGCGTCGACCAGTTCCTTGGACGTGGAGATCAGCGGACCGGGCGAGTCCTGCTCGAAGTCGAAGTAGAACCCGCGCAGCGTGTCCCGGTAGTGCTCCAGGTCGTAGGTGAAGAACAGCATCGGCCGCCGCAGGTGGGCGTAGTCGAACATGACCGACGAGTAGTCCGTGATCATGACGTCGGCGGCGAGGTAGAGGTCCGCGATGTCCGGGTACTCCGACACGTCCCACACGAACCCGTTGCCGGCGCCGGGCACCGCGTCGACGACGTTGGAGTGGCGGCGGATGAGCAGCACGTGGTCGTCGCCGAGCCGCCGCTGCGCGTCCTCCAGGTCGATCCGCAGGTCGAACAGGTACTGGCCGGCGCTGTGCGCCAGGTCGTCCCGCCAGGTCGGCGCGTACAGGACGACCTTCTTCCCCTCGGGCAGGCCGAGCTGCTTCTTCACGCGCTCGGCGATGCGGTCCTTGTCGGGGGAGTACAGGTAGTCGTTGCGCGGGTAGCCCGCCTCCAGGATCTCGCCGTCGTAGGAGAAGGCGCGCTTGAGGATGGGCGTGCTGAAGCGGTTGGAGGAGACCACCAGGCTCCACTGCTTCGCCTCCAGCGCCAGCTTCTCCTGGTAGCGGCGGTCGAAGTGCAGCGTGTCGATGTCGTGGCCGATCTTCTTCAGCATCGTGCCGTGCCAGGTCTGCACGATGACCTGGCCCGGGCGCCGCTCGATCCAGTCCGGCAGGTGGCCGTTGGTGACGATGTAACGGCTGGTGGCGAGCGCCTCGTACCACTCGGTGCCCCACATCCGCACCCGCTCGACGCCCTCGGGCAGGACGACCTGCCCGTCGCGGACCGCCCACAGGTGCTTGAGGTCCGAGCCGCGGCGGACCAGCTCCTGGTACATCGCTTTCGGGCTGTCGGAGAACTGCTTGCCGTTGTAGCTGAGGTAGAAGACCTGGTCGCGCAGGGGCTGCCGGCGCAGGGGCTGGTACAGCTCGCAGCGGAGCTGCTTCTGCCGGAACGGGCCGCGCTCCAGGTCGCTCAGCTCCGAGCGGCAGTTGAGCTGCGGGAAGTCGGCCCAGCGGTTCTCCAGCCAGTAGCGGCGCCCGTTCAGTTCGGCGCGCAGCGGGAACTGGTCCGCCGCCAGCCGGTCGGTGACGAAGGGCACGTCGGGCGCGCCGTCCTCCGGGCGCAGCCACAGGTTCCAGCGGCCCGCGCGCAGCGGCACGTTGCCCCCGCCGCCGAGGGTCGACGGGTCGAAGGCGACCTCGAAGCGGCCGTCCTCGGACCAGCGGGCCTCGACGAAGCGCTCCTCGAAGCGGTTGCGGGGCTTGAGCAGGAACCGGGCGCCGGTGAGCCGGGGGTCGGTGTGCGCGGCGATGGTGATGCGGCCGTCCTCGACGCCCACCCGGTCGATCGTGGCGCGGCGGGTGCGGCCGGCGAACTTCAGGTAGCCGGTGTGCCCCGCGACGATGGCCAGCTCGCACAGCTCGGCCCGCTCGCCCAGCGAGGCGGGCAGGTTGAAGCGGGCGTCGGGCAGGCCCTCCTGGAGCACGGTGCCGAACTGGCGCTCGGCGCCCTGCGGGTCCCGGGCGATCAGCGCGGTGGACCAGGTGCGGTTCTCCGGCTGCGCCTTGGCGTCGACGCCGTCGTGGAACACCAGCGCCACGTCGGCCACCGGGACCTCCACCGAGAACCGCTGGGTGCCGTCCTCGTCGGTCACGGTCACCGGGTACTCGTGGACGTCGGCGCCCTTCTGGTTGCGCACCCGCAGCACCACGTTCTCGTCGGCGGCGAGGGGCACCCGGATCTCACCGGTGACCACGATCCGGTCGCCCTCCACGGTGCGCCCGGTGATCAGCGCCCGGACCCGCTCGATGCGGATCTTGAGCGCGCCGCGCTCGACGGAGGGCAGCAGCCGGAAGTCGGGGCTCAGCCAGTGGTACGGGGGGAAGTTGCAGGCGGCGCCGCCGCTGGACTGCACGGCGGCGCGGCGCACCAGGCCGGAGGCGTACAGGCCGAGGCCCACGTGCCACAGGCCCTCCTGCCACTCGCCGCCCTTGCGCAGCCGCGCCGGGTCGATGGTGACCTCCCAGCCGGCCCAGTCGTAGTTGTAGCGGTCCTGGCCGGAGTCGGTGGTGCACTCGGGGCGGTGGACGTTGCGGGCGGGCAGCAGGATGCGGCGGCGGGACTTGTCCTTGCGCAGTTGCAGCACCTTCACCGAGGAGTGCTTCGACGCCAGGTCGATCTTGTCGATCCAGGCGTTGCCGGACAGCACGAGCTTGCCCTCGGACCAGGTCACCTCCTGCAGCGGGGCGCGCATCCGCAGGTCCTGGTCGATGCGCAGCGCCTTGCGCGGGAAGTCCAGGTCGGCGTCGGCCAGCGAGGGGAAGGAGGCGTACTTGCGGACCAGACCGCTGACCTCGACGGCCTCCTTGCGCCGCTGGCCGGCGAGCAGGGTGATCAGCTCGTCCAGCTTGTGCTTGCGCACCAGCAGCCACTGCACGCGCAGCTGGGCGGGCAGCGCCATGACGATCTTGGGGTCGATGCGGTCCAGGAAGCGGTTGGCCGAGCGCAGGAACTCGGCGCGGTACTCCTCGTCGCCGTCGGGCACCACGTTGAGGAACAGCCGCAGGTCGTCCTTGAGGACGCGGGTGTCGTACTCCTCCTTGAGCCGGGCGAACGTCTCGCCGGGCTGCTCGGCCAGGAAGGCGCTGATCTCCAGCACGGAGGTGACGCGGTCGCGGACACCGGCCGGGTCGGTGCGGCGCTGGGTGATGGAGGGGGCGGACTCGCCCTCGCGCAGCCGCCAGTAGTAGCAGGGTTCGGAGATGACGTCGACGGCGTCGGCGAGGTAGTGGGCCCGCATGGTGACGGGCGTGTCCTCGTACAGGCGGCCCTCGGGGAAGGCGAAACCGTGCTTCTCCCAGAAGGTGCGGCGGAACACCTTGTTGCAGGCGATCCGGTCGGCGACCAGCTTGCCGTAGCGGGAGATGTGGGTGGCGCGGCGGGCCTCGCCGGCGAGCATCCTCAGCAGGGGCACCTGCCAGGTCTTCTCGCCCTTGAGGTGGAAGACGTTGCCGGTGGCGAAGTCCGAGCCGGACTCGTCGAGGCTGTTCACCATCAGCCGGTAGGCGTCCGGCGGGATCAGGTCGTCGCTGTCGACGAAGGTGACGTACTCCGCCTGCGGGGACACGTGCGCGATGCCCGTGTTGCGGGCGGCGCCCAGACCGCCGTTCTCCTTGCGTATCAGCTTGAAGCGCGGGTCGCGTTCGGCGTACGCGGCGGCTATGGCGGCGGAGTCGTCGGGGGAGCCGTCGTCGACCATCAGGACCTCGAGGTCGCGGAAGGTCTGGGCGGCCAGCGAGTCCAGGCAGGCCGGCAGATAGCGCTCGACGTCGTAGATGGGGACGATGACACTGAGCCGAGGGGCCATGGCTTGGTGGATCTCCTTTCGGGGGTCAGGCCCGCTCGACCGGTTCGAGCGCCTGGGCGGGGGTCGGGGCGTGGGGGCGTTCGTCGAACGGGACGAAGGGCAGCGGGGTCCTGTCGCCGAGGAAGACGCGCCGGACCACGCGTTCGGCTGCGTGCCCGTCGTCGAATTCGCAGAAGCGCCGGCGGAAGGCGTCCCGGCGCCCGGCCGCGTCCCGGCTGTCGTAGTCACCCGACCCGAGCAGCCTGATCAGCTCGGCCTGCGAGGTGGCCACCGCGCCGGGCGGCTCCTCAAGGAGGTCGAAGTAGGTGCCGCGCACGGCCGAGTAGATGTCCCAGTCGGGCGCGTAGACGATGATCGGACGGTCCAGGACGGCGTAGTCGAACATCGCCGAGGAGTAGTCGGTGATCAGCGCGTCGGCGGCGAGGTACAGCTCCTCCACGCGCGGGTGCCCGGACACGTCGACGATCCGGCCGCTGCGGCGCAGTTCGGCGATGTGCGGGGAGCTGCCGTAGAAGTAGTGGCCGCGCAGCATCAGGGTGACGTCGGGGCCGAGTTCGTCGGCCAGCCGGGCCAGGTCCAGGCCCGGGGTGAAGCCGGGCTGGTACTCGCGGTGGGTCGGCATGTACAGGAACGCCTTGGCGCCGTCGGCGAGCCCGAGGGCCTTCCGGGCCTGGCGCACCTCCTCGGCGCCGGCGGTGACCAGGACGTCGTTGCGCGGGTAGCCGGTCTCCAGCGAGACGTAGGAGCAGGGGTAGACCCGCTCCCAGACGGCGGTGGAGAAGCGGTTGGAGCTGATGCTGTAGTCCCAGCGGTCGCACCGCTCCAGGAGTTTGGCGAAGTCCATGTGGGTGGAGGCCGGGTACTTCTGCTGGTCCAGGCCCATCGTCTTCAGCGGCGTGCCGTGGTGGGTCTGGAGGTGGACCTGGCCCTCCCGCTTCACCACGGCGTCGGCGAAGTTCACGTTGTTGACGAGGTACTTGGCGCGCGCCAGGGCCGTCCAGTACGCGCGCGAGCCGACGCGGACGTACTCCACCCCCTCGGGCACCTGGTCCACCGCGTCCGGCCGGATGGCCCACACGCGGCGCATGTGCGGGGCGAGACGGGCCAGTTCGGCGTCGATGGCCGCGGGGTTGCAGGAGACGCTGCGGCTCCAGTAGGCGGAGAACAGCACCAGGTTCTCGTCCAGCGGCAGCCGCAGCTGCGACTGGTAGTGGACGCCCATCGCGCCGCGCTTGGACCGGATGAGCGCCGCACGGGTGCGCTTCCTGACCGACTGGCGCAGCTTCACCGCGGTGGAGGCGCTCACCATGGCCGCGTACGCGTCGCGCTCCAGCAGGGCGTACTTGTGGCCGCGGCCGCCCGGCGGGCGCTGGAAGCCCTCGGGCAGGCGGGCGCGGTAGTCGGCGGAGGCGCGGTGGAAGAACTCCGCGCGGGCCTGCTGCGGCAGGCGGCCCGGGCGCTCCAGCACGGTCAGGTAGTGGTCGACCATCTTGCGGAACAGCGGTCCGCGCCACCGGTCGAGTTCCTCGTGCTCGTCGAGGAAGTCGAAGACGCGGCGGTACTGGTCGAAGACGTCGAAGTGCTTGCGGCTGACCGTCTTGAGGATGTTGCCGCCCTCGCGGCGCTGCCGGTACAGCACGCACACCCGGTTCAGCAGGGCGATCCGCTCGGCGCTGATCAGCGAGCAGAAGGTCCAGGGGGCGTCCTCGTAGTACCCGGGCGGGAAGGTGAGGCCGGTGCGGTCGATGAAGTCGCGGCGGTAGGCCTTGTTCCAGACGATCTGGAGCAGGCCGAGCAACTGCGGGCGCTCGGCGAGGGTGAAGACGTCCGGTCCGCTCTGTTCGAGCAGGTCCGCGCGCTGGTTGGGGCGGACCCTGCCGTCCCAGTAGGTGCGGGCGTAGTCGAAGATGAGTATGTCGGGGTTCGAGGTGGCTTCCAGCCGCTCGGATATCGCCGTCAGGGCCCCGTCGGACAGCGTGTCGTCGCTGTCCAGGAACAGCACGTATTCGCCTCGCGCCTTTTCCAGTCCCGCGTTTCGCGCGCGCCCCAGACCGACGTTTTCCGTGAGGTGAATCACATGGATCCGCGCGTCCCGCCGCGCGTACTCGTCGAGGATGGCCCCGGACCCGTCCGGCGAGCAGTCGTCGACCGCGATGATCTCGAAGTCCGTGTAGTCCTGGCCGAGCACGGAGTCAAGGCACTCGGGCAGATAGCCCTGCACCTTGTACACGGGGACGACGAGGGAGAGTTTGGGCATCCTTACAACCTGTTCCGAGGACTGACCGCGGGGCGCGGGCTGGGACCGGAACGCGCTCCGGGCGCGGGACCTGGAGCGCGCCGCCGCATCAGCGTAAAGGATTCACATGAAGTTTCCGTGGGCGAGGTAGCGGGGGCCTCGAAGGCCCGCGGGTGCCGGAAAATCCGGAAAAGCGGGGGCGGATGGGCCGCTCCGCGGTGACGGGAGAACTTGCCCATGGTGAAGCGCCCATAAAGGCCTTTATTGCCTTATGTCTTGTATGCCCGACTCGATTTTCCCGGGCCCACGGACGAGTCTGCACCCAGTGACAGCGACCCGGGAGGCACGAGGATGAGCTGGTTGGTCACGGGCGGAGCCGGATACATCGGCGCGCATGTGGTGCGCGCCATGGCGGCGGGCGGTGAACGCGTCGTCGTCTACGACGACCTGTCCACCGGCAGCGCCGAGCGGGTGCCCGAGGGGGTGCCGGTGGTCGTCGGCAGCGTGCTGGACGCGCCCCTGCTCGCCCGGGCGATTCGTGACCATGCTGTGACAGGCGTGGTGCACATCGCGGCCAAGAAGCAGGTCGGCGAGTCCGTCGAGCGTCCGCTCCACTACTACCGGGAGAACGTCACCGGCCTGCAGACGCTCCTGGAGGTCATGACGGACGCGGGCGTCGGCAGGCTCGTGTTCTCCTCCTCCGCCGCCGTCTACGGCATGCCGGACGTGGACCTCGTCACGGAGGACACCCCCTGCGCGCCGATGAGCCCCTACGGCGAGACCAAGCTGGCCGGCGAGTGGCTGATCGCCGCCGCCGCCCGGGCGCACGGCATCCGCGCCGCCGCGCTGCGCTACTTCAACGTGGCGGGCGCCGCCGAGCCCGCGCTGGCCGACGCCGGCGTCTTCAACCTCATCCCCATGGTCTTCGAGCGCCTGGAGGCCGGCGAGGCCCCCCGCATCTTCGGCGACGACTACGCCACGCCGGACGGCACCTGCGTGCGCGACTACATCCACGTCGAGGACATCGCCTCCGCCCACCTCGCGGCGGCCCGGCGCCTGACCGAGGCCGAGGCCGGCACCTCCCTCGTCCTCAACATCGGGCGCGGCGAGGGCAGTTCCGTGCGCGAGATGGTCGACCGCATCCTCAAGATCACCGGCAACGAGCACATCGCGCCGGTGGTCGCGGAGCGCAGGCCCGGCGACCCGGCCCGCGTGGTGGCGTCCGCCGACCGCATCCGGCGCGAGCTGGACTGGTCCGCGCGGTACGGCCTGGACGACATGATCCAGTCGGCCTGGCGGGGCTGGCGGCACCTGCGCGGCTGAGCGGACGGCCCGCCGCCGGCCGTCCGGCCACCGGAACGGAGGCGCGGCCGGGCGCCCGCCTCGCGTAGATTGCGAGGCGGGCAGCCGGACCGCGAGCGAGGGGAAGGACCACAGGTGGCAGGGGCAAGGCAGGCCGTGAACGAGGCCCGCAGGATCGTCGTCAAGGTCGGCTCCTCGTCGCTGACCACCGCCGAGGGAGGCCTGGACGCCGACCGGGTCGACGCGCTCGTCGACGTGCTCGCCAAGGTGCGCGGCGAGGGACGGGAGATCGTGCTGGTCTCCTCCGGCGCCATCGCCGCCGGCCTCGCACCGCTGGGCCTGCGCCGCCGCCCGCGGGACCTCGCCCGCCAGCAGGCCGCCGCCAGCGTCGGCCAGGGCCTGCTCGTGGCCCGCTACACCGCCTCCTTCGCCCGCTACGGCGTCCGCGTCGGCCAAGTGCTGCTCACCAGCGACGACATGAGCCGCCGCGCCCACCACCGCAACGCCTCGCGCACCCTGGACAAACTCCTCGCCATGGGCGCCTTCCCGGTCGTCAACGAGAACGACACCGTCGCCACCGACGAGATCCGCTTCGGCGACAACGACCGCCTCGCCGCCCTCGTCGCCCACCTGGTCCACGCCGATCTGCTGGTGCTGCTCTCCGACGTCGACGGCGTGTACGACGGCGACCCCGCCAGGCCGGGCACCTCGCGGATCGCCGAGGTGCGGGGGCCCGGGGACCTCGCGCACGTCGAGATCGGCAGCGCCGGCAGGGCCGGGGTGGGCACCGGCGGCATGGTCACCAAGGTCGAGGCGGCCCGCATCGCCGCCGCCGCCGGCATCCCCGTGGTGCTGACCAGCGCCGTCCACGCCGCCGACGCCCTGGCCGGCCGGGACACCGGCACCTACTTCCACCCCACCGGCAAGCGGTCCGCCGACCGGCTGCTGTGGCTCCAGCACGCCTCCACCCCGCAGGGGGCGCTCACCCTCGACGACGGGGCGGTGCGCGCGGTCGTCGAGCGCCGCACCTCGCTGCTGCCGGCCGGGGTCGCCGCCGTCGAGGGCGAGTTCAGCGCCGGGGACCCCGTCGAACTGCGGGACGGCGAGGGGCGCGCGGTGGCGCGCGGGCTGGTCAACTTCGACGCCAAGGAGATCCCCCGGCTGCTCGGCCGCTCGACGCGGGAGCTGGCCCGGGAGCTCGGACCGGCGTACGAACGCGAGGTCGTACACAGGGACGATCTGGTCATCCTGCACCCTTAATGGGTCGAAACATCCCCGCACCGGTGGTCTACGTTCCGCAAAACCGCCCCACGGGCCCGTGCGGCCTGCTCAACTTTGTCCAGGGGGGCGGCTCCACGCGACGCCGTCCAGCCCGACCAGTCCGCGCGATCCGCGGTTCGACCTGTGCACGAAGGAGGCCGTCGTGAGACGAGTGCGCCCGGGGACGGCGACCTCCCGCGGTGGTGCCGGCTCCCGCGCGGCCGGCGAGGAGCGCGCCCTGGCGAGCGTGGCGGCGGGGGACCGGTTCGAGGGCGGGGAACCGGCGGACCTCCCGCGCCTGTGGCACGTCACCCTGAGCGTCTCCGGCGCGCGCGCCCCGCTGCCGGAGGTGCGGCGTGCCCTGGAACAGCTCGCGCACGACCACCCCTTCCTGCTGACCAGCCGCTACGCCGACGACCACGCCGAGATCCGCTACTGGGAGGAGGCGCGCGACCTGCACGACGCCGCCGCCGTCGCGCTGCGCCTGTGGGGCGAGCACCGCCAGAGCGCGGGCCTGCCACCCTGGGAGATCGTCGGCCTGGAGGTCATCGACCGCGCGACCTACCACCAGCGCGTCGCCGCGGGATACGGTCCGGCACCGGCGACCCCTGCCGGCGTGCACCCCTTCTGAACCCGTCTCGCGCTGTGGGACGGCCGCCGGCCGGGCCCGGCGCGCGCACTACGCTTCCTCCATGACCACGCTCTCGCCGTACGACTCGATGACCCCGGTCACCCAGGCCGCCTACCGCGCCAAGGCCGCCGCCGCCGATGTCGCCCCGCTGCCGCGGGCCGTCAAGGACGACGCGCTGCTCGCCATCGCGGACGCCCTGGAGGTCCGCACGAGCGAGATCGTCGAGGCCAACGCCCAGGACGTGGCGAAGGCCCGCGGGGCCGGCACCAGCGAGGCCGTCATCGACCGGCTCACCCTGACCCCGGAGCGGGTGCGGGCCATCGCCGCCGACGTGCGGGACGTCGTCGCGCTGCCCGACCCGGTCGGCGAGGTGGTCCGCGGCTCCACCCTCCCCAACGGCATCGACCTGCGCCAGGTCCGCGTCCCGCTCGGCGTGGTCGGGATCGTCTACGAGGGCCGGCCCAACGTCACGGTCGACGCCGCCGCCCTGTGCCTGAAGTCCGGCAACGCGGTCCTGCTGCGCGGCTCCTCCTCGGCGTACCGGTCCAACGCCGCGCTCGTCCGGGTCGTCCGCGACGCCGTCGGCGGGGCCGGCCTGCCCGCCGACGCCGTGCAGCTCGTCCCCGGCGAGAGCCGCGAGAGCGTCCGCGAGCTGATGCGCGCCCGCGGCCTGGTCGACGTGCTCATCCCGCGCGGCGGCGCCTCGCTGATCAACACGGTCGTCCAGGAGTCCGTCGTCCCCGTCATCGAGACCGGCACCGGCAACTGCCACGTCTACGTCGACGCGGCGGCCGACCTCGACACCGCCGTCGACATCCTGATCAACTCCAAGGCGCAGCGCGTCAGCGTCTGCAACGCCGCCGAGACCCTTCTGGTCCACCGGGACATCGCCGCCGAGTTCCTGCCCCGCGCCCTGGACGCCCTCGCCGACGCCGGCGTCACCGTCCACGCCGACGAGCGCGTGATGGCCTACGCCAAGGGCTCCCGGGCGACGGTGGTCGAGGCCACGGCGGAGGACTGGGAGACGGAGTACCTGTCGTACGACATCGCCGCGGCGGTCGTCGACTCCCTCGACAAGGCCGTCGAGCACATCCGGCTGTGGAGCTCCGGGCACACCGAGGCCATCGTCACCACCTCCCAGCAGGCCGCCCGCCGCTTCACCCAGCTGGTCGACTCCACGACGGTCGCGGTCAACGCCTCCACCCGCTTCACCGACGGCGGCCAGTTCGGCTTCGGCGCCGAGATCGGCATCTCCACGCAGAAGCTGCACGCCCGGGGCCCGATGGGCCTGCCGGAGCTGACCAGCACCAAGTACATCGTCACCGGCGACGGGCACGTACGGCGCTGAGCGCCGCACGGACCGACGGCGGCGCACGTGCCTGCGGGCGGGTGCCCGTCCGCCGCGGGCACGCCGGAGAGGCGCCGTCCCGCCCTCCGGACGAATTTCCATACCGTCTGCCCAAAATGACCCCTCAGGTCTACTCTGGATCCGTGCCGGAGGACGTGGGGGGCACGCCGTTCCCTGACGGCTGGGACGGTTGGGAGCCCGACAGCGACCACGACCGCGGAGCGCCGGACGAAGAGTTCGCCTCCGTGGTCTTCGACGAGGCGTTCGTACGGGCGGCCGTGGTGCACGAGCCGACCGCCGTCGAACGTCTCCTGGCCGCCGCCCAGGCCAGAGCCGAGGCCTCCGAGACGGAGGCCGGCCGGAGCCGGCCCAGGAGCGAGCGGTACGACGACGGGTACGGCGGCTTCGGCCCCGATCCCGGCCTCGACCCCCCGGACGACGACACCGACGCCCCGGGCGGCCCCTACGGCCGTCCGGGGGCGTACGGCAAGCAGGTCCGCTGGCACCGCCCCGTCGCCTGGGTGCTCGCCCTCGTGATGGGCGTCGGCATGGTCGCGCTGGCCTTCACGGCCGTCTACCGGGGCGCGTCCTCGGGCAGCGGCCGGGAGCAGGTCCCCCCGCCCGTCTCGACCCGCCCGGAGCAGGGCGCCGCGGCGACCCCCTCGGCCTCCGCCGACTACTCCCAGCCGGCCGTCCCGGTGATCCCGCGCAGCCCTTGAGGGCCACCGCGGCGACCTGTCGCGCACCGGCCGGACCGGGCGCGCGCGGGGCGTTTACCGGGGCTCGCGCCGACCTACTCTGAAGGTATGGGAGGGCCTGGAGACCCGCCCGAGGGGACACCCGGGGGCGTCCCCTCGGGAGGCGAGGACGAGTACCGCTCCGTCGTCTTCGACGAGTCGTTCGTCCGCGCTGCCCGCCTCCAGGAGTACTCCGCCCAGGAGCGCGTGGCCGGCCACGCGCCCGCCGTGCGCCGCCGCCCGCCGCTGCGCCGGGCCGGGCTGCCCCGGCAGGCACTCGTCCTCGTCGTGCTGATCGCCCTCGCCTTCGGCACCGCGATCTACATGGGCCTGCGCCACCCGTACCAGGGGCCCGCCGCCCGGGAGCCCGCCGAGCCGCTGCGCATGGCCGTCGTCCCGCTCGTGCCGCAGGGCCGGGTGCCCGGCGCCGCCGATCCCGCCCACCTGTTCGCTCACAGTCCCGCCGCGGGGTTCCGCGTCGGCGCCGAGGGCGTCCCGCTCCCGGCGGTCAAGCGGACCGCGCACTTCTCCGGCGACCAGGTCCGCACCGCCCTGACCACCGCGAAGGAGTACATCGTCCGCTCCGCGCTCGATCCGGAGGTGCTCGGCGGCCGGCAGGTGCGCTCCGTGCGGGTCCTGCTCGCCCCCGGCCAGCTCGACCAGTTCGACGAGAGCCTCCGCGACCCCGCCGCCGACGGCCGGCACGCGCCCACCGGATGGCTGGTGCGCTTCGACCCCTCCCGCGCCGAGCTCGCCGACCCCGGGGTCCGGGCGCACGGCACCCTGGGGGTCGCCGAGACCGGCTCCTCCACCCTGGAGGTCACCGCCGACCACGTCTTCGTCTACGCGCTGCGGCCCGCCGGGGAGGACCGGGCCGAGGCGTCCCTGTTCACCGTCCGGCGCGAACTGCTCTTCCGCTTCGACCGGGAGGACCTGCGCCTGCGCCAGGCCCGACTCGTCGTCTCCTCCGTCCGGGCCGGTCCGCTGTCCTGCGCCGAGGAGTCGGCGGACCACCTGCGTCCGCTGCTCGCCGGCCGGACCGCCGAGGCGGGCGCCCCGGCCGGCACCGACCCCTACACCACGGACGGCGCCACGGCCCTGTGCGGATCGCTGGCGGCGAGCGCGCAACCGAGGGTGTGACGCGGGGGACGTGCCGAGGCGCGCGTGATCCCGGGCGGCAGGACGGGCGGCAGGTCCGGTGGAAGGCCGGGCCGGCCGGTGGTCAGCGCCCGTCGCCCGGCCGGCCGCCCGGCGTCCCGCCGTCGCCGGAGCCCCGAGGACCCGCGGAATCCTCCGGCCCCGCTCCCGGGGTCCCCTCCGGTCCGCCGGAGGACTTCGGCGACCGCGGCTGGGTGCCCGCGAAGCCGCCGAATCCGCGCCGTACCCGCTCGCCGAGGTCCCCGGCGCCGCCCGCGAGGTCGTTCACCAGCTTCATCAGCGGGTCCTTGGAGCCGCGCACGTGCGTGGCGTAGCTGGAGGCCGATTCCCGCAAGGAGTCCCGGACGGAGGTGTCCCTGTCCTCGCCGCGCCGCGGGTAGTGGCCGTCCATGAGCCGCTGGTAGTCGCGGGTGGCGGCCCACTTCTTCAGCTCGGCGGCCCGCACGGTGGTGAACGGGTGGGAGCGCGGCAGCACGTTCAGGATCTTCAGGACGGAGTCGCGCAGGTCGCCCCCGGCCTCGTACTCGTCGGCCTGCTCCAGGAACGCGTCGACGTTCATCTCGTGCAGGTGATCGCCGCCCGCGATCTTCATCAGGGCGCGCAGGGAGGCCTGCAGGTCCTGTCCGACCAGGAGACCCGCGCGGTCGGCGGACAGTTCCGACTTGCGGAACCACTCGCGCAGCGCGGTCACGATCGCCATGACCGCGACGTTGCCGAGCGGGATCCAGGCGACCCGGACCGCGAGGCTGGTGAGGAAGAGCAGCACGGTCCGGTAGACGGCGTGCCCGGACAGCGCGTGCCCGACCTCGTGACCGACGACCGCCCGCATCTCCTCCTCGTCGAGCAGCTCCACCAGGCCGGTGGTGACGACGATGATCGGCTCGTCCAGGCCGATGCACATCGCGTTCGGCTTCGGGTCCTGGGTGACGTACATCGGCGGGACCTTCTCCAGGTCCAGGATGTGACAGGCGTCGCGCAGCATGTCGTTCAGGTGGGGGAACTGCCGGTCCGAGACGCGCACGGAGTCGGACAGGAACAGCAGCCTCAGGCTCCGCTCGGGCAGCAGGCCGCTGAGGGCCTTGAAGACCGTGTCGAAGCCGCTCAGCTTGCGCAGCGCCACCAGGGCGCTGCGATCGGCCGGATGCTCGTAGGCGCGTGAGGAGATCTCCGGGAAGCGTCGGCGCTGCCGGCTCGGCACGCTCTCGTGCCCGGTGTGCTGCTGGCCGTCGGACATGTCTTCCCCCATGCGTGTGTGCGGGGTCCCTTACGGACCCTTGTGCGGCCTTTTGTGCCCCCGAGGCAGAGCCCAGCCTAGGCGGAGATACCGTGGACGGGCAGCACAGCGAAGGAGAGGCCGCCCCATGGAGCACACCCCCCGTACCGCCCGGCTCGCCGAGGCCGCGCTCGCCGCCGAGCAGCAGGGGCCGGGAAACCTGCTCCGGGTCGTTCTGATCGTGATGGTGCTGGGCTCTGTGCTGACCGCGTGGTTCCTGCTGCGGGGGTACAGGCGGAAGGACGACTGAGGCGGCCGGAAGGTTCCCCGGACGGGACGGACGGCGAGGGCACCGGCGTCCCGGCGCGGGCGGACGCCTTCGACGGCGGAGTCGGCGTGATCGCCCGCACGGCTCCCGCATACGATGAGCCGACGTCTTTATCCCGCCCACACCTGATAGGTCCTGCCGAAGATGAGCTTCCACAGCACCGCTGCCCAGCTGGTCACCCTCGCCGCCGAGGGCCAGGAGCACGGCGGCAACCACGAGAGCCTCAGCCCCTACCTCACCGGTGGCGCCGCCTTCGTCATCCTGATGCTCCTGCTGTGGGTCACCACGCGCTTCAACCGCGACCGCTAGGCGGCCCTCCGGCGGCGTCGCGCCCGGCCACCGGGTGCTGTGGGGCCGGGGGCGGCCGAAGCCCCCGGACCGGGCCGGTAGGGTCTGCTCGCATGGGAGAGCAGGACATGCCTACCGGTCCGGCGAACGACACGGCGAGCGGCGCGCGGGGACGCCCCGCTCCCGGCCGTGCCGCCGGCTCCGGTGACGGCCCGGTGCGCACGGGCAAGCGCCGTCTCGGCGTCATGGGCGGCACCTTCGACCCGATCCACCACGGGCACCTGGTGGCGGCGAGCGAGGTCGCCGTGCGGTTCCACCTCGACGAGGTGGTGTTCGTCCCCACCGGCCAGCCGTGGCAGAAGAGCCACCGCAAGGTCTCCGCGGCCGAGGACCGCTACCTGATGACGGTCATCGCGACCGCCGAGAACCCGCAGTTCTCGGTGAGCCGCATCGACATCGACCGCGGCGGTCCCACCTACACCGTGGACACCCTGCGTGACCTGCGCGCCCTCAACCCCGACACGGACCTGTTCTTCATCACCGGCGCCGACGCGCTGGCGCAGATCCTGACCTGGCACAACAGCGAGGAGCTGTTCTCCCTGGCGCACTTCGTCGGCGTCACCCGCCCCGGTCACCACCTGACCGACCCGGGCCTGCCCGAGGGCGGTGTCTCCCTCGTCGAGGTCCCCGCCCTGGCCATCTCCTCCACGGACTGCCGTGCGAGAGTCGCCAAGGGCGACCCCGTCTGGTATCTGGTGCCCGACGGAGTCGTGCGCTACATCGACAAGCGCCAGCTGTACCACGGCGACTGAGCCGAGAGGGGTACCGGTGAACGACCGATACGACGCGGGGTACGGGGGCGCTTCGTACGAGCTCGTCGGCTACGACGAGTACGGCCAGCCCGTGTACCGCCAGGCCCCGGTGCAGCAGCACGCGCACCAGCAGCCGTACGACCCGTACGACCCGTACGGGCAGCAAGGCCAGCAAGGCCAGCAAGGCCAGCAGGGATACGCCTACGACCCGTACACCGCGGGTGCGCAGCAGGCCGCCCCCTCCTACGGCGTCCAGGCCGCGGACGCCGGCCACGACACGGACCGGCAGCCGTCCGCGCCCTCCTACGGCTCCGCCTCCCACGACCCTCACGACCCCTACGGCTCCTACGCCTCCGCCGCCCACCAGGGCGGCGGAGGCGGGCAGCCCCACGACCCGTACGACCCGTACGGGCAGACCGCCGCCGGCGGGCCGCAGGCGCGCGTCGCCGAGCAGACCGCCTACGTCCCCCAGCAGGTCGGCCCGCCCGACGAGCCGGAACCCGCAGCGGGGACCGAAGCCGCAGGGGCCGAACGGGATTACCGCACCGAGCAGTTCGCCTTCGTCGAGGAGCCGGACGGCGACTCCGAGGACGTCATCGACTGGCTGAAGTTCACCGAGAACCGCACCGAGCGCCGCGAGGAGGCCCGCCGCCGTGCACGCGCGCGCCTGATCGCGCTGGCCGTCGTCCTGGCGCTGTGCGTGGTCGGCGGAACCGGCTGGCTCTGGTACGCCGGGAAGCTCCCCGGACTGTCGTCCTCCGGCGCGGAGACGGGCGGTGCGACGGCGGCGGGCGCCCAGAAGCGCGACGTGATCGTCGTCCACCTGCACGACACCAGGAACGGCGGCACCACCACGGCGCTGCTCGTCGACAACGCCACCACCCGGCAGGGCACCGCCGTCCTGCTGCCCAACTCCCTCACGCTGACCGGGGACGACGGCACCACCACCACGCTCGCCAAGTCCGTCGAGGACGCCGGTGCCGACGGCACCCAGGAGGCGCTGGACTCGGTCCTGGGCACCTCCATCCAGGGCACCTGGCGGCTGGACACCCCCTACCTGCAAAACCTCGTCGACCTGGTCGGCAGCATCGACGTCGACACCGACACCGACGTGCCCGACCCGGACTCCGGGAAGAAGGGCACGGCGCCGCTGGTCCACCAGGGCGAGAACCAGACCCTGAGCGGGAAGATGGCGGTCGCCTACGCCACCTACCGCGCCCCCGAGGAGTCGCCGAACGCCCAGCTGGAGCGGTTCGGCCAGGTCATGCAGGGCGTGCTGCGCAAGCTGCCCTCCGATCCGCAGGCCGCGACCACCACCATCCAGACGCTGGCGCAGATCCTGGACCCGCCGCTCACCGACAAGGAGCTCGGCACCTTCCTCGCCGGGCTGGCCGACCTGGCCAAGGGCGGCGACTGCAAGACGGCGCTGCTGCCGGTCCAGCCGGACGGCACGCTCGACGCCGAGGCGAGCGACAGCGTCGTCAAGGACATCCTCGGCGGCACCGCCAAGAGTCCCGGCCAGGACTCCGCCGTGCGCGTCCTGGTGCGGAACGCCGGCGGGACGCGGGACGACACCGACAGGGCCCGCGTCGCGCTCCTCAACGGCGGCTTCACCTTCCTGGAGGGCGGTACGACGTCCGCCCGGACGACGTCCCAGGTCCTCTACGCGGACGCCGCCGACAAGGAGGACGCCACCGAGGTCGCCAAGACCCTGGGCCTCCCGGCCGATGCCGTCACCCGGGGGAAGGTCTCCTCGACCGCGGACGTCGCGGTGCTCCTCGGCCAGGACTACGAGCCGTCGTCCTAGGGACGCCGAGCACACCACGGACCGCGTGGGCCGCGCCGCGCGCGTGACGCGGCCCACGCGGGACCGCCCCTTCACACCCCGGGGGCCCGCGGCCGTCCGTGAGACCCTGGAAGGCAAACCGACCGCCGACCGAAAGCCGTGCAGTGACCGCTACCGACCGCTCCCTGGAGCTCATCAACACCGCCGCCCAGGCGGCCGCCGACAAGCTCGCCCACGACGTCATCGCCTACGACGTCAGCGACGTGCTGTCGATCACGGACGCCTTCCTCCTCGCCTCCGCGCCCAACGACCGCCAGGTCAAGGCGATCGTCGACGAGATCGAGGAACGGCTCCTCAAGGAGCTCGGCGCCAAGCCCGTGCGCCGCGAGGGCGACCGAGAGGCCCGCTGGGTCCTGCTCGACTACGTCGACATCGTCGTCCACGTCCAGCACAGCGAGGAGCGCGTCTTCTACGCCCTGGAGCGGCTGTGGAAGGACTGCCCCGAGATCGAACTGCCCGACGACGCCCGGGCCACCCGCGGCAAGGCCGAGGAGCACGCGCGAGCGCAGGCCGCCGAGGAGGCCGCGGAGCCGGGCGGGGAGTGGCGGTGAGCGGCGCCGGTGCCGAGCCCGGCAGGAAGCAGGGCAGGGGCCGCCGCGTCATCCTCTGGCGGCACGGCCAGACCGCCTGGAACGTGGAGCGCCGCTTCCAGGGCACCACGGACATCGAGCTCACCGGGACCGGTGTCGCCCAGGCCCGCCGTGCCGCCCGGCTGCTCGCCGGCCTCGGGCCCGACGCGATCGTCGCCTCGGACCTGAGGCGGGCCGCGGACACCGCCGCCGAGCTCGCCGCGCTCACCGGTCTCGAGGTGACCTTCGACGAGGGGCTGCGCGAGACCTACGCGGGCGCCTGGCAGGGCCTGACCCACGACGAGATCATCGCCCGGTACGGCGAGGAGTACGCGGCGTGGAAGCGCGGCGAGCCCGTGCGCCGCGGCGGCGGCGAACTGGAGACCGAGGTCGCCGACCGCGCCGCCCCCGTCGTGCTCCGGCACGTCGACAAGCTCCCCGAGGACGGCACGCTCGTCGTGGTCAGCCACGGCGGCACGATCCGCACCACCATCGGCCGCCTCCTCGGGCTGGCGCCGCACAACTGGGAGAGCCTCGGCGGCCTGACCAACTGCTGCTGGTCGGTCCTCGGCCAGGGCGCCCGCGGCTGGCGGCTGCTGGAGCACAACGCCGGCACCCTGCCGGAGCCGGTGCTCGGCGACGACGACTGAGCGGCCCGCGGCAGGTCCGGGACCCCGGATTTCACTTTCCGGCAGGTCACAGGCTAAAGTTCTTCTTGTTCGCCCCGCCGAGCGGGAAGAACACAAGGGGCTATAGCTCAGTTGGTAGAGCGCCTGCATGGCATGCAGGAGGTCAGGAGTTCAATTCTCCTTAGCTCCACAGCACACGGACGAATCCCGTCCCCTCCGGGGGGCGGGATTCTTCGTTTCCTCGTCCGGGCGGGCGCCGCCGGCCGCGGGGGCGCGTCGCGGGGGTGGCGGCTCCGGACGTCGTGTCCGGACCGGTATCCAAGGCGTCGCTGACCGTGTCGGTCCGGTCGTGGCAGAATCAAACGGCCGGAAGGGAGCGCGGCCCGACGGGAGGGAGTAGCGATGCCTGCGAGCATCCGCGAGGAGGTCGGTCACTTCCTCGACACCGCTGTGACGCACGACACGGGCACCCGTCTCGTCTGCCCTTCCTGCGGTTCCGCGCACGTGGCCCAAGTCCTCGGGGACAACGGCGGAATCTCGTACGTGTGCACGGCCTGCGGCCACAGCTGGAGCTGATCGATGGGTGCACACAGGCGGAAGTGCGACTGGTGCGGCAGCGGTACGCCGATCGTCCGCGACATGGAGCCGGTCAACCCGGAGTACCAGTACTGGTGCGAGGAGTGCGCGCGGGCGCTGATCATAAAAGGCGACCCGATCGAGACGTACCGCGAACTGGAGGGTGAGCCGATCTACGGCCGGCTCCTCGAGGAGCACTGCACGCTCAAGCGGTTCTACTCGTTCGTCACGGCCTGACCCCCGGACTTCCCCGCCGGGGCCGACGCAGGGACCAGCTTGGGGGACATCAGGGGCGAAAAGGGACAGAACGAAAGCGATTTGGTGTTGGGCCGGGGGGACCGTGTAATGTTGGCGTCGCCGCCGGGGAAACCGGAAGGAAAACGGCAAGGGGCTATAGCTCAGTTGGTAGAGCGCCTGCATGGCATGCAGGAGGTCAGGAGTTCAATTCTCCTTAGCTCCACAGAAGGATCCCGCAGGGTCGTCGGACCCGGCGGGATCTTCTCGTTTCCGGATCCTTCCGGGCCGGCGGCCGGGCGCACGGCGTCCGTGGCCCCGAGGAGCGCCGACGGATCGCGGGAGGGCGCCCGCCCCGAGCGAACCGCCCGCCTGCCGCGGGCGAGGCGAGCGCCTCGCCGGCCGTCGTCGCGCCGCCCCTCGGCGACCGCCGCGCGCGGTGGACCTCGAGCGGCGCCCCGGCCGTGCCCGGCGGGCGGGTGCCCGCACCGCTCCCGCCGCCGCGGAGGTCCGCGGGAAGCGCGTCGCCGCCCGCACGGAGGCTGCGGTACCCTGACGCCATGCGTGCCGTACGCCTTCTGCTTAGCGGGCCGCGCTGATCAGTCCCGGCCACCGGACGAGTCGAGTGGCCGGAATCGGCGCGGCATCCCCTCCTGTGCGAGGGGATTTTTCGTTTCTCGACAGCCGTAGGCAGAGACGATCGATGGAGCTTTGAGGATCATGAGCGAGACGAACCCCGCTGCCACCGCCGAGGTGGCCGCGCCGCACCGCTACACGGCCGCCGTGGCCGCGGAGATCGAGGCACGCTGGCAGGACTTCTGGGACGCCGAGGGCACCTACGCGGCGCCCAACCCGAGCGGAGACCTGGCGGGCGACCCGGAGCTGGCCGCCAAGCCCAAGAAGTTCATCATGGACATGTTCCCGTACCCCTCCGGTGCGGGCCTGCACGTCGGCCACCCGCTGGGCTACATCGCCACCGACGTCTTCGCGCGCTTCCAGCGCATGACCGGCCACAACGTCCTGCACACCCTGGGCTTCGACGCCTTCGGCCTGCCCGCCGAGCAGTACGCCGTGCAGACCGGCACGCACCCGCGCGTGTCCACCGAGGCCAACATCGAGAACATGAAGGCCCAGCTGCGCCGGCTGGGCCTGGGCCACGACAAGCGCCGGTCGTTCGCCACGATCGACCCGGAGTACTACAAGTGGACCCAGTGGATCTTCCTGCAGATCTTCAACGCCTGGTACGACGAGGAGGCGAAGAAGGCCCGCCCGATCTCCGAACTGGTCGAGCAGTTCGAGTCCGGTGAGCGCGCCGTCCCCGGCGGCCGTTCCTGGAGCGAGCTGACCGCCGCCGAGCGCGCCGACGTCCTGAGCGGCTACCGCCTGGCCTACGCCTCCGACGCGCCCGTCAACTGGTGCCCCGGCCTGGGCACCGTGCTGGCCAACGAGGAGGTCACCGCCGAGGGCCGCTCCGAGCGCGGCAACTTCCCCGTCTTCAAGGCCAAGCTGCGCCAGTGGAACATGCGCATCACCGCCTACGCCGACCGGCTGCTGGACGACCTGGACGAGCTGGACTGGCCCGAGGCCATCAAGCTGCAGCAGCGCAACTGGATCGGCCGCTCCGAGGGCGCCCGCATCGACTTCCCCGTCGACGGCGAGCACATCACCGTCTTCACCACCCGCCAGGACACCCTGTTCGGCGCCACCTACATGGTGCTGGCGCCCGAGCACCCGCTGGTGGAGAAGTTCACCCCGGCCGCCTGGCCCGAGGGCACGCGCGAGGCGTGGACCGGCGGTCACGCCACCCCGGCCGAGGCCGTCGCCGCCTACCGCGCGCAGGCCGCGTCCAAGTCCGACGTCGAGCGGCAGGCCGAGGCCAAGGACAAGACCGGTGTCTTCACCGGCGTGTACGCGACCAATCCGGTCACCGGCGAGAAGATCCCGGTCTTCATCGCCGACTACGTCCTGATGGGCTACGGCACCGGCGCCATCATGGCCGTCCCCGCGCACGACACGCGGGACTTCGCCTTCGCGCGCGCCTTCGAGCTGCCGATGCGCTGCGTGGTGGAGCCGACCGACGGCCGCGGCACCGACACCTCGACCTGGGAGGACGCCTTCGCGTCGTACGACGCGAAGATCGTCAACTCCGCCAACGACCGGATCGACCTGGACGGTCTGGGCGTCACCGAGGCCAAGGCGCGCATCACCGCATGGCTGGAGTCCACGGGCATCGGCGAGGGCACCGTCAACTACCGCCTGCGCGACTGGCTGTTCAGCCGCCAGCGCTACTGGGGCGAGCCCTTCCCGATCGTCTACGACGAGGACGGCGTCGCGCACGCGCTGCCCGAGTCGATGCTGCCGCTGGAGCTGCCCGAGGTCGAGGACTACTCCCCGCGCACCTTCGACCCGGACGACGCCGACACCCAGCCCGAGACGCCGCTGTCGCGCAACGAGGACTGGGTCAACGTCACCCTGGACCTGGGCGACGGGCCGAAGAAGTACCGCCGTGAGACCAACACCATGCCCAACTGGGCCGGTTCGTGCTGGTACGAACTGCGCTACCTGGACCCGCACAACGGCGACAGGCTGGTCGACCCCGGCATCGAGCAGTACTGGATGGGCCCGCGCCAGGGGCAGCCGCACGGCGGCGTCGACCTGTACGTCGGCGGCGCCGAGCACGCCGTGCTGCACCTGCTGTACGCGCGCTTCTGGTCCAAGGTCCTGTACGACCTGGGGCACATCTCCTCGGCCGAGCCGTTCCACAAGCTGTTCAACCAGGGCATGATCCAGGCCTACGTCTACCGCGACGCCCGTGGCATCGCGGTGCCGGCCGCCGAGGTGGAGGAGCGCGACGGCGCGTACTGGTACCGGGGCGAGAAGGTCACCCGACTGCTGGGCAAGATGGGCAAGTCCCTGAAGAACGCGGTCACGCCGGACGAGATCTGCGCCGAGTACGGCGCCGACACGCTGCGCCTGTACGAGATGGCCATGGGCCCGCTGGACGTGTCCCGGCCGTGGGACACGCGCGCGGTGGTGGGTCAGTTCCGGCTGCTGCAGCGGTTGTGGCGCAACATCGTCGACGAGACGACCGGTGAGGTGACGGTCACCGACGCCGAGCCGGACGAGGAGACGCTGCGCGCCCTGCACAAGGCGATCGACGGCGTGCGCCAGGACCTGGAGGGCCTGCGGTTCAACACCGCCATCGCCAAGATCACCGAGCTGAACAACCACCTGACCAAGGCGGGCGGCCCGGTGTCCCGGCCGGTCGCCGAGGCGCTGGTGCTGCTGGTGGCGCCGCTGGCCCCGCACATCGCCGAGGAGCTGTGGCGCAGGCTGGGCCACACCGCCTCGGTGGTCCACCAGGACTTCCCCGTCGCCGACCCGGCGTACGTCGTGGACGAGACCGTGACGTGCGTGGTGCAGGTCAAGGGCAAGGTCAAGGCGCGGCTGGAGGTGTCGCCGTCCATCTCCGAGGAGGAGCTGGAGAAGGCGGCCCTGGCCGACGAGAAGGTCGTCGCCGCGCTGGACGGGGCCGGGATCCGCAAGGTGATCGTGCGCGCGCCGAAGCTGGTGAACATCGTCCCGGCGTAGGCGCGAACGTCCGGGCGCGGGCCGGCCGGCGCCGCTCCGCCGGTGTCCGGCGGCGGCTCGCGGCCGGTCACGCGGACGGGCTCGGGGTGGTCCCCTACGGGCAGGTTCGGGGTTCTTCCGGAACTCCGGACCTGCCCGTTGCGTTTACCGTTGAAGAGCGGCGCGGCGGCCGCCGTGGCAGGCCGGAGGTCCGCAGGGCCGGAGGAGGAGCACCGTGGAAGAAGTGATCGCAGTCTTCGCCCTGCTCTTCGTGATCTTCGTCGCCCTCGGTGTCTACGCCACGGTGAAGGCGGTCGGCGCCGCCAAACGCGGCGTGGACCGCACCCTCACCCAGGCCCGCCGCACGGTCGAGGACCACACGCTGCGCGCCAAGTCCTTCGCGCAGCCCGGCCCGGCGGGCGAGCTCGCCCAGCTGCGGCTGGCCCTGCGCACCTCGATGCGGGCCACGCAGGACGCCCTGCACGCGGGCGCGGCCGAGGACGCGTCCCTCAAGGAGTCCCTGGCCCTGTTCGAGCGGCTGAGCGCGCACGGGCACGAACTCGACGCCGAGCTCAGGCGCCTGGAGTCCGAACCGGACCGTGCCGCGCTCGCCGCGCGGCTGCCGGACCTGCGGGAGCGCACCGAGCGCATCACCCGCTCCGCGGACTCGCTGCGCTGGGCGGCCCGCGACCGGGCGCACCGCTTCGCCGACGACGACCTCGACATGCTGAGCGCGCAGATCGACGTCGAGGCCGGTGCCCTGCGGCACTGGTCACAGGTGGACGAGCCGGCCACGCCGCCCCCGCCGTGGCCCGAAGCCCCGGCTGCCGACGACGCGGCGGCGCGACGGACCCGGTCCCGGGACCCGCGGCCGCACCCGGACGGTGAGCCGCGACCGCACCCGGCGCAGGAACCGGCGCGTCCCGCCATCACCCCGCCCGATCCGCGGCCCGTCCACCCCTGGCAGCGGAAGACCCGCCCCGAGAACACGACTTGATCCGGTCCCGTCCGCCCCGTCCGTCCGGGGCCGCACTGCCGCACGCGCACTACGCCAGGTAACCTCCAGCACATGTCCCGCCATGTCGCGATCGTCACCGATTCAACGGCCTATCTTCCGGCCCGGACGATGGAGCGCCACGGCATCACCGCGGTCCCCCTGACCGTGGTCCTCGGCGACCGGGCCCTGGAGGAGGGCACCGAGATCTCCACCCGCTCCCTGGCCCAGGCCCTGCAGAAGCGACGCCCGGTCACCACCTCCCGCCCCAGCCCCGAGCTCTTCGCCGAGACCTACCGCAAGGCCGCCGAGTCCGGCGCCGACGGCATCGTCTCGCTCCACCTGTCCGCCGAACTGTCGGGGACGTACGACGCGGCGGTGGCCGCGGCCAGGGAGGCGCCGGTACCCGTGCGGGTCGTGGACACCGGGATGGTCGCGATGGCGCTCGGGTTCTGCGCGCTCGCCGCGGCCGAGGCGGCGGAGGAGGGCGCCACGGAGGACGAGGCCGTCACGGCCGCGGAGAAACGCGCCGCGGGCACCTCCGCCTACTTCTACGTCGACACCCTCGACTATCTGCGGCGCGGCGGCCGGATCGGAGCCGCGCGGGCCCTGCTCGGCTCGGCGTTCGCGGTGAAACCGCTTCTGCAGCTGGGCGGGGGGAGGATCGAACCCCTGGAGAAGGTGCGGACGGCGGCCAAGGCGATCGCCCGCCTGGAGGAGATCGCCGCCGACCGCGCGGGCGGCGCCCGGGTCGACATCGCCGTCCACCACCTCGCCGCCCCCGACCGGGCATCGGCCCTCGCGGACCGGCTGCGGGCGCGGGTCCCCGGCCTGGCCGACCTGCATGTGAGCGAGGTCGGGGCGGTGATCGGGGCGCACACGGGACCCGGATTGCTGGGGGTCGTGGTGTCCTCCCGCTGAGGCGGCGCGGCACCTCTGGCCTTCCGCCCCGTCACCCGTGCGGGTGACCGGGATGTCCACAACCGGGCAGTAGTCCCCGGAACCCCGGCATGATCATCGCGAGTGCGGCGAGGTGCCCGATCCTCGTCGCATGCTCTTCGATCACCCTCACGCACAGCGACGGCGACCAGCGGCCCGGGCCGCGGGCCCGCCTCCGACGGCCGTACCCGCCACCGCCGCCCGCCCCGCGCCCACGGCCGCCCACGGCGCCGGAGGGCCCCGGCCGAGGAGCTCCGCCGACGGGCGGACCTGCTCTTCGCCGCCCGTGCCGGCGAGCGGCCGGAGCCGGCGGAGGGGCCGCCGCCCGACGGGCCTGCCACCGGACGCCCTGCCGCGGGGCATCCCGCCCGCGACGGGTGGGAGGCGCCGGACGCACGCGAGGGCGGGGGAGGCGCTGACGGGGCGGGGGCGCAGCGCGCGACGGCCGAAGGCGGCTGGCGGGAGCGGGCCGGTCCGGCACTGCGGGAGCGGCTGCCCGTGTGGCTGCAAGCCAGGTGCGGACTGGAGCGGCGGGGCGTGGCCGCCCTCGCGGTGGTGCTCGTCGCCGCCGCGGCCTTCGCCGCGCAGCACTTCTGGGCGGGCCGTACCCAGCCCGTGCGGGTCCCGGAGGTGGTGCGGGCGGCGGCGCCGTACGGCGAACCGGGGCAGGAGCGCGGGCAGGGCGGGGGACCGGGGCGGGCGGACCCGCAGAGCGGCGTGCCCGAGCCCCCGGCCGGGGCCTCGCCCCCGGCCGGCGCCGAGATCGTCGTGGACGTCGGCGGCAAGGTCCGCGAACCCGGCATCCACCGGCTGCCGGCCGGTTCGAGGGTCGAGGACGCCCTGCGCGCGGCCGGTGGCGTACGTCCCGGCACCGACACCGACGGCCTCAACCGCGCCCGCCTCCTGGTGGACGGCGAACAGGTCGTCGTCGGCGGACCCGCCCCCGCCCCCGTCCCGGTTCCCGGCGCGGGCGGCCCGGCCGGGGCCGTCACGGCGGGTCCCGCCGCTCCGCTCTCCCTCAACACGGCCACCGCCGACCAGCTCGAAACACTGCCGGGCGTCGGCCCCGTGCTGGCCCGGCACATCGTCGACTACCGCACCCAGCACGGCGGATTCCGCTCGGTGGACGAACTGCGCGAGGTGAACGGAATCGGCGAGCGGCGCTTCGCGGACCTGCGGAACCTGGTCCGGCCATGAGCCCGGCCCCCGAACCGCCGCAGCACGCGACCGCCCCGGCCCCCGCCGACCCGCCCCCCGTCCCGGCCCTCGCCCGGACGCCACCCGCCCGAGCGGCCGTGCACGCGGCCTCCGGGACGCGGCTGGGGGCGGCCCGGCCCCGGCAGGAGGGACCGGCGGACCTGCGGCTGGTGCCGCCCGCGCTCGCGGCCTGGGCGACGGCGGCGCTGCTGCTGGACGCCTCACCGGGATGGGCCGCCGGTGCCGTGAGCGGTTGCCTGGCCGTCGCGGGTCTCCTGCTGACGGCACCGGCCCAGGCGCTGCCGCCGCCGCTGCGGCGTGGGGCAGGGGCGTGGTCACGCGTGCCGGCCGCCGCCGTACTGCTCTGCGTCGCCGCCGCCGCGGCCTCGGCCGGACTCCACGGAGCCGACCTGCGCCGGGGACCCGTACCGGCCCTCGCGAAGCGGTACGCGACCGTGACCGCCGAAGTGGAGACGGTCTCCGACCCCCGGCTCAGCCGGCCCCGCGTCCGGGGCGATCACATGATCCCGGACGCGGTACTGATCGACGCCGACGTACGGCGGGTGGCCGCGGACGGGCCGGCGGTCGCGACCCGGACACCGGTGCTGCTGGTCGTCCGCCCCGGCCCGGGTACGACGGACGGGGAATCCGCCGCCGGGGCCGGTGGCCCGTGGCTCGGCCTGCTGCCGTCCACGCGGCTGCGCGTCACCGGGCGGCTGGCACCCGCGTCGGCGGACGGGGCCCGGGTGGCGGCCGTGCTGCGGGTACGGGGCCGGACGGCACCGGACGTGGTGGGGGAGCCGTCGGGGCCGCAGCGCGTCGCGGGCCGGCTGCGGGCCGGTCTGCGGGAGGCCACCGACGGCCTGCCGGCGGACGCGCGGGCGCTGCTGCCAGGCCTGGTCGTCGGGGACACCTCGCGCATCACCCCCGAACTGGACCAGGCGTTCAAGGAGACCGACCTCGCTCACACGCTCGCCGTCTCCGGAGCCAACTTCACCATTCTGCTGGCCCTGTTGCTCGGGCCGCCCGGCCTGGCCCAGCGCAGCGAGCGCCGGGGACTGGCGCCCCGCCTCGGCGTCTCCCTGCGGACGACGGCCGTGCTGGGCGGCGCGCTCGCCCTCGGGTTCGTGGTCGTGTGCCGGCCCGACCCCAGTGTGCTGCGGGCGGCGGCCTGCGGGTCCGTCGCGCTGCTCGCCCTGGCCACCGGACGCCGCCGCTCCCTGATCCCGGCGCTGGCGACGGCCGTCCTGCTGCTGGTGCTGTACGACCCGTGGCTGTCGCGCAGTTACGGCTTCCTGCTCTCCGTGCTGGCCACGGGGGCCCTGCTCACGGTCGCGCCGCGGTGGAGCGCGGCACTGCGGCGGCGCCGGGTCCCACCGCGGGTGGCGGAGGCGCTGGCCGCCGCAGCGGCCGCGCAGGCGGTGTGCGCGCCGATTGTCGCCGTGCTCTCGGCACGGGTGAGCCTGGTGGCGGTGCCGTGCAACCTGCTCGTGGAGTTCGCGGTCGCGCCGGCCACGGTGCTGGGCTTCATGGCGCTGGCGACGGCGCCGCTGGCGATGCCGGTGGCCGAGTCCCTTGCCTGGTGCGCGAGTTGGCCAGCGGGGTGGATCGCGCGGGTCGCCCGCGCCGGGGCGGCACTGCCGGGCTCGGGAGTGGACTGGCCGGGCGGCTGGATCGGGGCGGCGCTGCTCGCGCTGGTCACGGTGGCCGTGCTGCTCGCCGGGCGCCGTCTGGCGCGGCACCCCTGGTGGTGCGGGGTCTGCGGGGTGCTGCTGCTGCTCGTGGTGGTGCAGCCGCCACCGCTGACCCGGGTGATCACGGGGTGGCCGCCGCCGGGCTGGCGGATGGTGATGTGCGACGTGGGACAGGGGGATGCGCTGGTGCTCGCGGCGGGCGAGGGCACGGGCGTCGTCGTGGACGCCGGACCCGATCCCACGCTCGTCGACCGCTGCCTGCGCCTGCTCGGCATCACCCGGGTCCCGCTCGTGGTGCTCACCCACTTCCACGCCGACCACGTGGCGGGCCTGCCCGGCGTGCTGCGGGGGCGCGCGGTGGGCGCGATCGAGACGACCGGTTTCGAGGAACCCGCGGGGCAGGCGGAGTTCGTCCGGCGCCAGGCGGCGGCCCGGCGCGTTCCCGTGCGGCACGCCGCCGCCGGGGAACGGCGCCGGACCGGCGCGCTGTCCTGGGAGGTGGTGTGGCCCCTCCCGCCCCCCGGGTCCGGAGCGGGCGCGCACGCCGCCCCGGCCCGCCCGGTGCCGCAGCCGGAGGGGCCGAACGACGCCAGCGTCACCCTGCTGGTCCGGACGGCCGGGCTGCGGCTGTTGCTCCTGGGCGACCTGGAGCCCCCGGCCCAGCGGGCGCTGGCGAGGTCACCGGCGGCAGCGGCGCTGGAAGGCGCGGACGTGCTCAAGGTGGCCCACCACGGCTCGGCGTACCAGGATCCGGACCTCATGCGCCGGATCTCTCCGCGGCTGGCGCTGATCTCCTGCGGGGAGGACAACCCGTACGGGCATCCGGCCCCCGGCACGGTCGCCGCCCTGCGCGCCGGGGGCGCGGCGGTGCTGCGGACGGACCGGGACGGCACGCTGGCGGTCGTCGGTACGGACGGGCGGCTGCGGGTGGCGGGTGACTGAGGCCGGGGCCGCGTACGGGGCGCCGTGCGCGAGTTCCGCCGCGTCCGCCGGATTCCGTCCGCGGGGCACGTGCCGCCTCGGGGCTCCACGGGTGACCGATGGCCCCTTCTCGTCTCCTCCTTCTTCCGTCTCCCCCTCCTTTCCCGTCTCCCTTCTGTCCGGTCGCCCGACATGCGGACCGTGCCCGGGAGCCGGCGAACCGGGAGGGACGGGACGGGGGCGGAGGGACGGCTCGTCCCCGCCAGGGGGCAGCCGCCGTCGGTGCGGTGCCGGCGTGATGTCGGACAATGGCGTGCGTGAGTGACGTGAGACATGTGCTGGTGCTGCCCGACCGCGACGCCGCGGAGGAAGTGGCCCGGGAGTTGGGGGAGCGGTTCGGCGTCGAGGAGGAACCCCGGCTCGTCCGGGAGGCGCTGGCCGGCGAGGACGACGCCGAGGACGCCCAGTGGCTCGTCGTCCTGCGGGACGAGGAGGAGCGGCTGGACGCCGCCGAGCTGGACGCGTTCGTGCAGGAGTGGGACGGCTGGCGGGAGGAGCCGTAGCCCCGTCGGCCGGTGGGGCCGGGGAGCGGCCCGGGAACGCCGTGCCCTTTGGTTCGCGGTCCGTTGTCAGCGGCGCGTGGGATGCTTGGGGCGATGGCCAGGAAGACTGCGAACGACGACCCCCTCGCCCCGGTGACCCTCGCCGTGGGCCAGGAGGAGCTCCTGCTCGACCGTGCCGTGCAGGAGGTGGTGGCCGCCGCGCGGGCCGCCGACGCCGACACGGACGTACGTGACCTGACCCCGGACCAGCTGCAGCCCGGCACGCTCGCCGAGCTGACCAGCCCCTCGCTCTTCGCCGAGCGGAAGGTCGTCGTCGTACGCAACGCGCAGGACCTGTCCGCCGACACGGTCAAGGACGTGAAGGGGTACCTCTCGGCGCCCGCCGAGGAGATCACCCTCGTGCTGCTGCACGCGGGCGGCGCCAAGGGCAAGGGGCTGCTGGACGCCGCGCGCAAGGCGGGGGCGCGGGAGGTGGCGTGCCCGAAGATGACGAAGCCGGCGGACCGGCTGGCGTTCGTGCGGGGCGAGTTCCGCACGGCCGGGCGGTCGGCCACGGCGGAGGCGTGCCAGGCGCTCGTCGACGCGATCGGCAGCGATCTGCGGGAGCTGGCCTCGGCGGTCGCACAGCTGGCCGCGGATGTCGAGGGCACGATCGACGAAGCGGTCGTGGGGCGGTACTACACCGGGCGCGCCGAGGCGTCCAGTTTCACGGTCGCCGACCGGGCGGTCGAGGGGCGGGCGGCGGAGGCGCTGGAGGCGCTGCGCTGGTCGCTGGCGACCGGGGTGGCGCCGGTGATGATCACCAGTGCGCTGGCGCAGGGCGTACGGGCGATCGGCAAGCTGTCCTCCGCGCGCGGGGGACGGCCGGCGGATCTCGCCCGTGAGCTCGGCATGCCGCCGTGGAAGATCGACCGGGTGCGGCAGCAGATGCGGGGCTGGACGCCGGACGGGGTGGCCGTGGCGCTGCGGGCGGTCGCCGAGGCGGACGCCGGGGTGAAGGGCGGCGGGGACGACCCCGAGTACGCCCTGGAGAAGGCGGTCGTCACGATCGCCCGGGCGGCGCGGTCGAGGGGCCGCGCCTGACACCCGGCCCGGCGGCGGCCCCGGCCCGTCACCACCGGGTCCCTGCCTGCCGACAGGGCTCGGTCCGCCCGGGCCCCCGCCGGACGTGGGGACACCGCCCGCCACCGGCCGGTGGCGGGGCACCGCGCGTCCCCGGCAGGCCGAAGGCCCCGCCGTCCCGCCCTGGGGAAGGGCGGGACGGCGGGGCCTCCGGGTGAAGCTGCTGGATCCGCGCCCGCGTGGCGAACGCAGGCCGCGCGCGGATCCGGGGTGCCGGTCGGGAGCGGATGAGAGAGGGCCCGCTCTGGGTCCTTCCGGCGGCTGGATCCACCGGGGGTCCGGTCGGATCCGGTCAGATCAAGAAAGGGTTCAGCCCTTGAGGGACGCGACCTTCTGCGCCAGCGCCGACTTCTTGTTGGCGGCCTGGTTCTTGTGGATGACGCCCTTGGAGACGGCCTTGTCGAGCTGACGCGCCGCGGCGCGCTGGTACTCGGTGGCCTTCTCGACGTCACCCGCGGCGGCGGCCTCGCGGGCCTTGCGGATCGCGGTCTTCAGAGAGGACTTGACGGCCTTGTTGCGCAGCCGCGCCTTCTCGTTGGTCTTGTTCCGCTTGATCTGGGACTTGATGTTCGCCACGGATGAGCCTCTACAGGTTCAGGCACGCGAGCACGGGGCCGCTGGCGGTCCGTCTCGCGCGCCGGTGATTTCTAGGAGACGTGCCTCCCGCCGAGAGGGCATGAGACACAGCCACTCAGACTACCAGCGGGCGATTGCGCGGCCCAAACCGGTCGCCGGTCCCCGCCCGTGGGACCATGGAGGCTACGTATCGATCCGACCCGAGACCGCAGACACTGCGGACGCCTCAAGAATCAGGACCCTGCGTGCCCGCGATCCCTAGCCATGTGCCCGAGCCGAGCCGTACCGACCCGGCTCTGATCCGCAATTTCTGCATCATCGCGCACATCGACCACGGCAAGTCCACGCTCGCCGACCGGATGCTCCAGCTGACCGGCGTGGTCGAGCAGCGGCAGATGCGCGCCCAGTACCTCGACCGCATGGACATCGAGCGCGAGCGCGGCATCACGATCAAGTCCCAGGCGGTGCGATTGCCGTGGGCCCCCACCCACGACAAGGCCAACACGCACATCCTCAACATGATCGACACCCCGGGGCACGTCGACTTCACGTACGAGGTGTCGCGGTCGCTCGCCGCCTGCGAGGGGACCATCCTCCTCGTCGACGCCGCCCAGGGCATCGAGGCGCAGACCCTCGCCAACCTCTACCTGGCGATGGAGAACGACCTCACGATCATCCCGGTGCTCAACAAGATCGACCTGCCGGCCGCGCAGCCCGAGAAGTTCGCCGAGGAACTCGCCAACCTGGTCGGATGCGAGCCCGACGACGTGCTCAAGGTCTCCGCGAAGACCGGGCTCGGCGTCGAGGCGCTGCTGGACAAGGTCGTCGCCGAGATCCCCGCCCCGGTCGGCGTCGAGGACGCCCCCGCCCGCGCGATGATCTTCGACTCGGTCTACGACTCCTACCGCGGCGTCGTGACGTACGTCCGTGTCATCGACGGCCAGCTCAACAAGCGCGAGCGGATCCGGATGATGTCCACGAACGCGACGCACGAGCTGCTGGAGATCGGCACCAACTCGCCGGAGATGCTGCCGGCCGACGGTCTCGGCGTCGGTGAGGTGGGCTACCTCATCACCGGTGTGAAGGACGTCCGCCAGTCGAAGGTCGGCGACACCGTCACCAGTCAGCACAAGGGCGCCCAGGAGGCGCTCGGCGGCTACAAGGACCCCAAGCCGATGGTGTTCTCGGGTCTGTATCCGCTGGACGGATCCGACTACCCGGAGCTGCGCGAGGCCCTCGACAAGCTCCAGCTCAACGACGCCGCGCTGGTCTACGAGCCGGAGACCTCCGCCGCCCTCGGCTTCGGCTTCCGCGTCGGCTTCCTGGGCCTGCTCCACCTGGACGTGATCCGGGAGCGCCTGGAACGCGAGTTCGGCCTCGACCTGATCGCGACCGCGCCGAACGTGGTCTACCGCGTGATCATGGAGGACGGCACCGAGGTCGTCGTCACCAACCCGAGCGAGTTCCCCGAGGGGAAGATCGCGGAGGTGTACGAGCCGGTCGTGCGCGCCACCATCCTCGCGCCCACCGAGTTCATCGGCGCGATCATGGAGCTGTGCCAGACCCGGCGCGGCACCCTGCTCGGCATGGACTACCTGTCCGAGGACCGCGTCGAGATCCGCTACACCCTCCCGCTCGCGGAGATCGTCTTCGACTTTTTCGACCAGCTCAAGTCGAAGACGCGCGGGTACGCGTCCCTCGACTACGAGCCCACGGGCGAGCAGAGCAGCTCGCTCGTCAAGGTCGACATCCTGCTGCACGGCGACAAGGTGGACGCCTTCTCGGCGATCACCCACAAGGACCAGGCGTACGCCTACGGCGTCCGGCTCGTCGCCAAGCTGAAGGAGCTGATCCCGCGGCAGAACTTCGAGGTGCCGGTACAGGCCGCCATCGGCTCCCGGGTGATCGCCCGCGAGACCATCCGCGCCATCCGCAAGGACGTCCTCGCCAAGTGCTACGGCGGTGACATCTCCCGCAAGCGGAAGCTGCTGGAGAAGCAGAAGGAAGGCAAGAAGCGGATGAAGATGGTGGGTTCCGTGGAGGTCCCGCAGGAGGCCTTCATCGCCGTCCTCTCCAGCGACGACAGCGCGGGGTCGGGCAAGGCCAAGAAGTAACCGGGCGAAACGGATCGGGAAGCGCCCGGATGAAACGAACAGCGAGGGGCCCGTCGTACTTCCGTACGGCGGGCCCCCGCGCGTGGTTGCGGGCATCCTCCGAGGAGGGGAAGGGGTAAGTGGCAGGGCGCGGAGTCTTACGCCGCGGCCGACCGGCCTCTACTCTGAACCCTGCCCCGTAGTTACTCGTGAGTTAAACAGCGGCTCGCGAGGAAGACCGCCGAGGAAGACCAGCCGCACCTGAGCCAGCCGCACTGTCGCGGGCCCGGAGGATGTCGTGAGCGACGCACAGACACTGATCGAGAACCGTCCGCCGTCCGTGGCGGGCCTCTTCCTGGAGCGCGTGGCGGCCACGCCGGACGCCGAGGCATACCGTTACCCCCTCCCGTCCGCCTCCGGCCGGGGCCCGGACGAGTGGAGGTCGCTGAGCTGGGCGCGGGCCGCCGAGCGGGTGACCGCCATCGCGGCCGGCCTGATCGAGCTCGGGGTGGAACCGGAGCAGCGGGTGGCCCTGGCCTGCGCCACCCGGATCGAGTGGATCCTGGCCGACCTCGGCATCATGTGCGCGGGCGCCGCCACGACCACCGTCTATCCGCAGACCGACGCCGAGGAGTCGGCGTACATCCTGTCGGACTCCGGCAGCCGGGTGCTCATCGCGGAGAACGCCGAGCAGCTGGCCAAGGCGCGTGAGAAGCGGGCGGAGCTGCCCGAGCTGACGCACGTCGTCGTCATCGACGGCGAGGGCGTCGAGCCCGGCGACCGGGTGCTCACCCTCGCCGAGCTGGAGCGCCGGGGCGCGGCCCGCCTGGAGAGGGATCCCGACCTGGTCGTGAAGCGGGTCGGCGCGATCACCAAGGACCAGCTCGCCACCCTCATCTACACCTCCGGCACCACCGGCCGGCCCAAGGGCGTCCGCCTCCCGCACGACAGCTGGTCGTACATGGCGAAGGCGATCGCCGCGACCGGGCTGGTCACCGGCGAGGACGTGCAGTACCTGTGGCTGCCGCTCGCGCACGTCTTCGGCAAGGTGCTGACCTCCGGCCAGATCGAGGTCGGCCACGTCACCGCCGTCGACGGCCGCGTCGACAAGATCATAGAGAATCTGCCGGTGGTGCGGCCGACGTACATGGCGGCCGTGCCCCGCATCTTCGAGAAGGTCTACAACGGTGTCGCGGCCAAGGCGAGGGCGGGCGGCGCCGCCAAGTACAAGGTCTTCCAGTGGGCCGCCGAGGTCGCCCGCGAGTACGCCAGGGTCACCCAGGACAACTTCCGCCGCACCGGCACGGCGAGCGCCCCCCTCGGCCTGTCGGCCAAGCACCGGGTCGCCGACGCCCTCGTCTACGCCAAGATCCGCGAGGCGTTCGGCGGCAACCTGCGCGCCTGCGTGTCGGGCAGCGCCGCCCTCGCGCCCGACATCGGCTACTTCTTCTCCGGCGCCGGCATCCACATCCTGGAGGGCTACGGCCTCACCGAGTCCTCCGCCGCCTCCTTCGTCAACCCCGGCGAGGCCTACCGCACCGGCACGGTCGGCAAGCCGCTGCCCGGCACCGAGGTGCGCATCGCCGACGACGGCGAGATCCTGCTGCGCGGCCCCGGCATCATGCAGGGCTACCACAACCTGCCCGACAAGACCGCCGAGGTGCTGGAGCCGGACGGCTGGTTCCACACCGGCGACATCGGCGAGCTGTCGCCCGACGGCTACCTGCGCATCACCGACCGCAAGAAGGACCTCATCAAGACCTCCGGCGGCAAGTACGTGGCACCCGCCGAGGTCGAGGGCCGGTTCAAGGCGATCTGCCCGTACGTCTCCCACATCCTCGTGCACGGCGCCGACCGCAACTACTGCACCGCGCTGATCACCCTCGACGAGGCCGCGATCACCGGGTGGGCCGGGGAGAACGGGCTGGAGGGCCGCTCGTACGCCGAGATCGTCGCCGCGCCCGCCACCGTCGAGATGGTCGGCGGCTACGTCGAACAGCTCAACGAGGGCCTCCAGCGCTGGCAGACGATCAAGAAGTTCCGGCTGCTGCCGCGCGACCTCGACGTCGAGCACGGCGAGGTCACCCCGAGCCTGAAGGTGAAGCGGCCGGTCGTCGAGCGGGAGTACAAGCACCTGATCGACGAGATGTACGAGGGGACGCGCGAGGCGTAGGGGCCTTCGGGACGGGCCGGTGCCGGCAGATCCCGGCACCGGCCCGGCGCGGTGCCGCCGCCCGGTGCTGGACAATGGAACCCATGCCCTCCGCACTCCCCGACGGCGAGCCCGTCCCCGCCGACGGCGCCCTGCCCGCGTCCGCGCTGGCCGGGGCCGCCGACCGGCCCCTCGGCTTCTACCTGCACGTCCCGTACTGCGCGACCCGCTGCGGCTACTGCGACTTCAACACCTACACCGCCACCGAGCTGCGCGGCACCGGCGGCGTCCTCGCCTCCCGCGACAACTACGCCGAGACGCTGGCCGACGAGGTCCGCCTGGCCCGCAAGGTGCTCGGCGACGACCCCCGCGAGGTCCGCACGGTGTTCGTCGGCGGCGGCACGCCCACCCTGCTGGCCGCCGACGACCTCGTACGGATGCTGCGCGCGATCCGCGACGAGTTCGGCCTCGCGGCGGACGCGGAGGTGACGACGGAGGCCAATCCGGAATCGGTCGACCCCGCCTACCTGGCCACCCTCCGCGAGGGCGGCTTCAACCGGATCTCCTTCGGCATGCAGAGCGCGCGGCGGCACGTCCTGGAGATCCTGGACCGCACCCACACGCCCGGCCGCCCCGAGGCGTGCGTCGCCGAGGCCCGCGCGGCCGGCTTCGACCACGTCAACCTCGACCTGATCTACGGCACCCCCGGCGAGTCCGACGACGACTGGCGGGCCTCCCTGGACGCCGCCCTCGGCGCCGGGCCCGACCACGTCTCCGCGTACGCGCTCATCGTCGAGGAGGGCACGCAACTCGCCCGCCGCATCCGTCGCGGCGAGATCCCGATGACCGACGACGACGTGCACGCCGACCGCTACCTGATCGCCGAGGAGACCCTGTCCGCCGCCGGCTTCGAGTGGTACGAGGTGTCGAACTGGGCGACCTCCCGCGCCGGGCGCTGCCTGCACAACGAGTTGTACTGGCGGGGTGCCGACTGGTGGGGCGCCGGTCCCGGCGCGCACAGCCACGTCGGCGGGGTGCGCTGGTGGAACGTGAAGCATCCCGGCGCCTACGCGGCGGCGCTGGCGGCCGGGCGGTCCCCCGGGGCCGGCCGCGAGGTGCTGGGCGACGAGGACCGCCGGGTGGAGCGCGTCCTGCTGGAGCTGCGGCTGCGGGAGGGCGTGCCGCTCGCGCTGCTGCGGGAGGAGGGCCTCGCGGCCTCCCGCCGGGCGCTGGCGGACGGGCTGCTCCAGGAGGAGCCGTACGAGGAGGGGCGCGCGGTGCTGACGCTGCGGGGGCGGCTGCTGGCGGACGCGGTGGTCAGGGACCTGGTGGACTGATCACTCGTGCGGGTGAATCGGTGCGAGGCGCTGGTCGAGCGCTCGGCCTGCGCGTCCGGTGAGGCGCCCACCGGGTCACCGACCCGGTGACGGCGCACCGTGTGCTCCGCGCCGAGCCCGCCGGCGAGGGGGGCCGGCCACCGGGTGCGGAGGGCGGATCACGGGGTCCGGAGGGGGCCGCCGGACCTGCCGGGCCGCGAGCCGGGCACCGGTGATCCGGCGTCCGCCGGGTCGTCAGGCCCCACCGTCGGCCGTGACGAAGTCGATCAGCTCCTCCACCCGCCCGAGCAGCGCCGGCTCCAGATCCTTGTAGGACCGCACCCGCGACAGGATCCGCCGCCAGGCCGCCCCCGTGTTCTCCGGCCAACCCAGCGCCCGGCACACCCCCGTCTTCCAGTCCTGCCCGCGCTCCACCCGCGGCCACGCCTCGATACCGAGCGACGACGGCTTGACCGCCTCCCAGACGTCGACGAACGGGTGGCCCACCACCAGGGCGTGCTCGCTCGTCACCGCCTGCGCGATCCGCCACTCCTTCGAGCCCGGCACCAGGTGGTCCACCAGCACGCCGAGACGGGCGTCCGGGCCCGGAGCGAAGGACCGCACGATCGACGGCAGGTCGTCGACGCCCTCCAGGTACTCCACGACCACGCCCTCGACGCGCAGGTCGTCGCCCCACACCTTCTCCACCAGCTCGGCGTCGTGCCGCCCCTCGACGTAGATCCGCCCGGCGCGGGCCACGCGCGCGCGTGCGCCGGGCACGGCCACCGACCCGGACGCCGTACGCGTGGGCCGCGCCGGCCCCGACGGCGGCTTCACCAGCGTGACCACCCTGCCCTCCAGCAGGAAGCCCCGCGGCTCCATCGGGAACACCCGGTGCCTGCCGAAGCGGTCCTCCAGGGTCACCGTGCCCGCCTCGCAGCGGATCACCGCGCCGCAGAAACCCGACCCCGGCTCCTCGACCACCAGACCCGGTTCCGCCGGGACCTCGGGGACCGGCCGGGGCTTCTTCCAGGCAGGGGTCAGGTCGGCGGAGTACACACGGGGGCGCGGGCCCGCAGGACCCTCGCCGGAGGGGCGGTGGCGGGAGACGGGTGGACGCATTCCCCCGACGATAGGAGGATCCCGCGCGCCCGGTTCAGCGCGACACGCCGAAGCGCGCCGCCAGCGCGTCCCGCTGCCGCCGCACGAACTCCGCGTCCACCACCGCCCCGTGGCCGGGCACGTACCGCGCGTCCTCCCCGCCCAGCTCCAGCAGCCGGTCCAGGGCGGCCGGCCAGTGGGCCGGTACGGCGTCGGGACCCGCCTGCGGCTCGCCGGACTCCTCCACGAGGTCGCCGCAGAAGACCACGTCCACCTCGCCCGGCACCAGGACCGCCAGGTCGTGGGCGGTGTGCCCGGGACCCACGTCGGCCAGCACCACCCACCGGCCGCCGCCCAGGTCGAGCGTCAGCTCGCCGCGCACCTCGTGGCGGACGGGGACGAGCGCGTCCGCGGCCTCCCGCGCCCGCCGGGCGTCCAGGCCGTTGGCCACCGCGTCCGCGCTCAGCTCCTGCCGGCCGCCGGCGAGCGCCCCGCCCAGGCCCGCCGCCCCGAACACCTCCGCGTCCGCGAAGGCCGCCGCCCCGAAGACGTGATCGAAGTGGGCGTGGGTCAGCGCGAGATGCGTCACACGCCCCCCGGCCAGCTCCCGCGCCCGCGCCCGCAGCCGCGCCCCCTCCCCGAGACTCGACCCGGCGTCGATCAGCAGCGCCGCGCCCCGGCCGGCCACGAGCCCCGCCGTGCAGTCCCACACCGGCAGCCGGCACCGGCCGACCCCGGCCGCCACCCGCTCCCACCCCAGCTCTTCCCAACTCGTCGTCATACCGGGGACGCTAGCGGGCACGGGACCCGTGACCGCGGCGGCGCGGGACCAGCCTTGCCGGGGAAGTACCCCACCGCCGTACACTGGGCCGGGGAAGACTGGCACTCGCACGCGTCGAGTGCCAGGCGACGACAGGGAAGACACCCGGCGGACGACTTCTGGAGGTGTGCGCGATGCTCAGTGAACGCAGGCTTCAGGTGTTGCGCGCCATCGTCCAGGACTACGTCGGCACCGAGGAGCCCGTCGGCTCCAAGGCGCTCACCGAGCGGCACAACCTCGGCGTCTCCCCGGCCACCGTGCGCAACGACATGGCGGCCCTGGAGGAGGAGGGGTACATCGCCCAGCCGCACACCAGTGCGGGGCGGATCCCCACCGACAAGGGCTACCGGCTCTTCGTCGACAAGCTGGCCGGGGTCAAGCCGATGACCGCGCCCGAGCGGCGCGCGATCCAGAACTTCCTCGAGGGCGCCGTCGACCTCGACGACGTGGTGGCCCGCACGGTGCGGCTGCTCGCGCAGCTCACCCGGCAGGTCGCCGTCGTCCAGTACCCGTCGCTGACCCGCTCGACCGTGCGGCACGTGGAGCTGCTCTCCCTCGCGCCCGCGCGCGTGATGCTCGTGCTGATCACGGACACCGGGCGGGTCGAGCAGCGGGTGGTCGACTGCCCGGCGCCCTTCGGCGAGACGTCCCTGGCGGATCTGCGCGCGCGGCTGAACAGCCGGGTCGCGGGCCGTCGCTTCACGGACGTGCCGAGCCTGGTGGAGGACCTGCCCGACGCCTTCGAGGTCGAGGACCGCGGTACGGTCTCCACGGTGCTCTCCACGTTGCTGGAGACCCTCGTCGAGGAGAACGAGGAACGGCTGATGATCGGCGGCACCGCCAATCTCACCCGCTTCTCGCACGACTTCCCTCTCACGATCCGGCCGGTGCTGGAGGCGCTGGAGGAGCAGGTCGTCCTCCTGAAGCTGCTCGGCGAGGCGAAGGATCCGGGCGTGACCGTCCGCATCGGTCACGAGAACGCCCACGAAGGACTCAACTCCACGTCCGTCGTGTCGGTCGGTTACGGTTCGGGCGGCGAGGCGGTTGCCAAGCTCGGCGTGGTCGGACCGACCCGCATGGACTACCCGGGAACGATGGGAGCGGTACGCGCAGTGGCACGGTACGTCGGACAGATCCTGGCGGAGTCGTAGGTGGCCACGGACTACTACGCCGTACTCGGCGTGCGCCGCGACGCGTCGCAGGAAGAGATCAAGAAGGCCTTCCGGCGGCTCGCCCGCGAGCTGCATCCGGACGTCAACCCCGATCCGAAGACCCAGGAGCGGTTCAAGGAGATCAACGCCGCCTACGAGGTGCTGTCGGACCCGCAGAAGAAGCAGGTCTACGACCTCGGCGGCGATCCGCTCTCGCAGTCCGGCGGCGCCGGCGCGGGCGGCTTCGGCGCGGGCGGCTTCGGGAACTTCTCCGACATCATGGACGCGTTCTTCGGCACGGCGTCGCAGCGCGGGCCGCGCTCGCGCACCCGCCGCGGCCAGGACGCGATGATCCGCATCGAGGTCGAGCTGGACGAGGCGGCCTTCGGCACGACCAAGGACATCCAGGTCGACACGGCGGTGGTGTGCACCACGTGCAGCGGTGAGGGTGCCGCGCCGGGCACGTCCGCCCAGACGTGCGACATGTGCCGCGGTCGCGGTGAGGTCTCCCAGGTCACGCGCTCCTTCCTGGGCCAGGTCATGACCTCGCGCCCCTGCCCCCAGTGCCAGGGCTTCGGCACGGTCGTCCCGACGCCGTGCCCGGAGTGCGCCGGTGACGGCCGGGTCCGCTCCCGCCGGACCCTCACCGTCAAGATCCCCGCGGGTGTCGACAACGGCACCCGCATCCAGCTCGCCGGGGAGGGCGAGGTCGGCCCCGGCGGCGGCCCCGCCGGCGACCTGTACGTCGAGATCCACGAGCTGCCGCACCCGACCTTCCAGCGGCGCGGCGACGACCTGCACTGCACGGTGACGATCCCGATGACGGCGGCGGCCCTCGGCACCAAGGTGCCGCTGGAGACGCTCGACGGCCGGGAGGAGGTCGACATCCGCCCCGGCACCCAGTCCGGCCAGTCGATCCCGCTGCACGGCCGGGGCGTCACGCACCTGCGCGGCGGCGGGCGCGGCGACCTCATCGTCCACGTCGAGGTGCAGACCCCGACCAAGCTCGACCCCGAGCAGGAGCGCCTGCTGCGGGAGCTGGCCAAGCTGCGCGGCGAGGAACGGCCGCAGGGCCAGTTCCAGCCGGGCCAGCAGGGGCTGTTCTCGCGGTTGAAGGACGCGTTCAACGGGCGCTGAGACGCGCGCGGCCGGATATGGCCGGGGGCCCGGGCCCGTCCCCCGCGCGGGTGCGGCCGGCCCGGCCGGCCGGGGGTGTCCTCGGAGTCGGAGGACGCGTTCGACGGGCGCCGGGTCCGCTCGAGGGGGGATGCGGAGCGGTGCGCGGGACGTGACACCATGCGGTCATGTCCTGCGCGCTGACCGATCTGTTCCCCCTGCCGATCGTGCAGGCCCCCATGGCGGGCGGTGTCTCCGTGCCGCGGCTCGCCGCCGCGGTGAGCGAGGCGGGCGGGCTGGGGTTCCTGGCCGCCGGGTACAAGACGGCCGACGGGATGTACCAGGAGATCAAGCAGCTGCGCGGACTGACGGACCGGCCCTTCGGCGTCAACGTGTTCCTGCCGCAGCCGGAGACGGCCGACCCCGCCGCCGTCGGCGTCTACGCCCACCAGCTGGCGGGCGAGGCCGCCTGGTACGGGACCGGGCTCGGCGACCCCGGCCACGGCCGGGACGACGGCTACGAGGCCAAACTGGCGGTACTGCTGGACAACCCGGTGCCGGTGGTCTCCTTCCACTTCGGCTGCCCGAGCCGGGAGGCCCTGGACGCCCTGCGCCGCGCCGGCACCCTCACCCTGGTCACCGCCACCACCGCGGAGGAGGCGCGGGCCGTGGAGCGGGCCGGCGCGGACGCGGTGATCGCGCAGGGCGTGGAGGCCGGCGGCCACCGGGGCACCCACCGGGACTGTCCGGAGACGGACAGCGCCGGGATCGGGCTGCTGTCGCTTCTGGCCCAGGTGCGCGAGGCGGTGAGCCTGCCGATCGTCGCCGCCGGCGGCCTGATGCGCGGCGCGCAGATCGCCGCGGTGCTCGCGGCCGGCGCGAGCGCCGCCCAGCTGGGCACCGCCTTCCTCGCCACCGAGGAGTCCGGTGCGCACGCCCTGCACAAGCGGGCCCTGACCGACCCCCTGTTCGTCCGTACGGAGCTGACCCGGGCGTTCTCCGGGCGCCCGGCACGCGGCCTGGTCAACCGCTTCCTGCGCGAGCACGGCCGCTACGCCCCCGCCGCCTACCCCGACGTCCACCACCTCACCGCGCCGCTGCGCGCGGCGGCGGCCGGAGCGGGCGACGCGCAGGGCATGGCGCTGTGGGCGGGACAGGGCCACCGGATGGCCCGGAAGCTGCCCGCGGGGCGGCTGGTGGAGGTACTGGCGGACGAGCTCGCGTCCGCCGTCACACGGTTGCCGGGGTTCCCGGCGGGAGGTGCGGGCCGATGACGGCACCGGTGTTCGTGGTCGACTCCCTCCGTCCGGCGGACCCGCCGGACGGGGAGTACGTGCTGGACGGCCCCGAGGGACGGCACGCCGTCTCCGTGAAGCGGCTGCGGCCCGGCGAGGACGTCGTCCTCACCGACGGGCGGGGACGCTGGGCGCAGGGCGTGGTGAAGGCCGCCGAGGGCAAGGACCGGCTCGTCGTCGGCGGCCTGGAGCGCGTCCACGAGGAGCCCCCGGGGCGGCCCCGCATCACCGTCGTCCAGGCCCTGCCCAAGGGCGACCGGGGTGAGCTGGCCGTGGAGACGATGACCGAGGTCGGCGTCGACGCGATCGTGCCGTGGGCGGCCTCCCGCTGCGTCACCCAGTGGAGGGGCGAGCGCGGGCTGAAGGCGCTGGCCAAATGGCGGGCGACGGCGCGGGAGGCCGGCAAGCAGTCCCGCCGGGTCCGCTTCCCCGAGGTCGCGGACGCGGCGACCACCCGGCAGGTCGCCGACCTCCTGGCCGGTGCCGACTTCGCCGCCGTCCTGCACGAGTCCGGCGAGATCCCGCTGGCCACCGCCGATCTGCCCGCCTCCGGCGAGATCGTGCTGGTCGTCGGCCCCGAAGGCGGCGTCTCGCCGGAGGAGCTGGAGGTGTTCGCGCGGGCGGGCGGGCGGCCGTACCGGCTGGGGCCCAGCGTGCTGCGCACTTCCACCGCCGGTACGGCCGCGGCGGCGGTGCTGCTGGCCCGTACCGGCCGCTGGAGCTGACGCGCCGGTCGCTCCGGGGGGGCGCGCCGCATGGCCGTATGCGCTCTACCGCGCCGGCGGGCAGTGGTGGCAGTCTGCCGGCCATGGGGGTATCGAGGAGGCCGGCCCGGTGGTGGCCGCGCGGGCGGCGGACGGTGGTCGCGGGGGCGTTCGCGGCCCTCGCCGTGGGCGGGGCCGTCGCCTGCGATCCCGGCGGGCTGAGTTCCGCGTCGGTGGCGTACACCACCGACGAGGCGGTGACGCGGGAACTGAACCGGCAGAAGGCGGGCGTGCGGTGGCTGACCTGCACCGCCTCCCGCGGTGACGGCGGTACGGCGTCGGCGCGTCCGGCCTCCGGGGAGACCGTCGCCTCCGTCGACTGCGAGGGCGAGACGGACGACGGCAAGGAGATCACCGTCGACGGCGAGGTGACCCGCGTCGTCGACGGGGCCTGCGTGCGCGGGAACCTCACCGCGAAGGTGGACGGCAAGGTGCGGTTCCGCGTCGACGGGCTGGGCGACTGCGACGCCACGCCCACGCCGCCCGCGGGCGGCCCCACCGGGGAGCGGCCGGGGCCCACCGTGACCGTGACCGTCACCAGGACCGTCTGGTGCCAGGAGCACCCCAAGTGCTGGCCGGTGGAGGGGAAATGACGTTCGCGGGGACGTTCACGAGGGCGGGTGGCAAGTGTCCCGGCCCCCTGTCCAGCGGGGCCCGTGCTGCATAGGGTGACCGGGTGACCCAGTCCGCATCGCCTGCCTATCTCCGTTACCCGCATCCGCACGGCGACCTGGTGGCCTTCACCGCCGAGGACGACGTGTGGCTCGCCCCGCTCGACGGGGGCCGGGCCTGGCGCGTCAGCGCCGACAACGTGCCCGTCACCCACCCGCGCATCTCGCCCGACGGCACCTTCGTCGCCTGGACCTCCACCCGCGACGGCGCCCCCGAGGTGCACCTGGCCCCGGTCGACGGCGGCCCCGCCAAGCGCCTCACCCACTGGGGGAACTGGCGCACCCAGGTGCGCGGCTGGACCCCGGACGGCCGGGTGCTGGCCCTCAGCGCCCACGGCCAGGCCAGCCTGCGCCGCACCTGGGCCCGTGCCGTCCCGCTCGACGGCGGGCCCGCCGAGACCCTGCCGTACGGGCCCGTCGGCGACGTCGCGCACGGGCCGGACGGCACGGTGCTGCTGTCGTCGGGGATGAACCGCGAGGCGGCCTGGTGGAAGCGGTACCGGGGCGGCACGGCGGGCAAGCTGTGGATCGACCGCGAGGGCGACGGCGGGTTCGTCCGGCTCCACGAGGAACTGGACGGGAACATCGAGTACCCGCTGTGGGCCGCGGGCAGGGTGGCGTTCCTCTCCGACCACGAGGGCACCGGGGCGCTGTACTCCTCCCTGCCCGACGGATCCGATCTGCGGCGGCACACCCCGCTCGGGGGCTTCTACGCCCGGCACGCCGCCACCGACGGCACCCGGGTCGTGTACTGCGGCGCCGGCGAACTGTGGGTGCTGGACGACCTGGAGGGCGCCGAGCCGCGCCGGCTCGGCATCCGGCTCGGCGGGCCGCGCGTCGACCTCCAGCCGTACCAGATCGACGCCGCCCGCTCGCTCGGGTCCGCCTTCCCGGACCACACCGCGCGCGGCAGCGCCGTCGCCGTGCGCGGCGGCGTGCACTGGGTCACCCACCGCTCCGGCCCCGCCCGCGCGCTGTCCGTGCGGCCCGGCGTCCGGTCCCGGCTGCCGCGCGTCTTCCGCGCCGACGGCGAGGAGTGGGTGGTGTGGGTGACGGACGCCGAGGGCGACGACGCCCTGGAGTTCGCGCCCGCCACCGGCCTCGCGCCCGGCGCCACCCCGCGCCGTATCGCCGCCGGGCGGCTCGGCCGCGTCCTGGGACTGGCCATGGCGCCCGACGGCAGCCGCGCCGCCGTCGCCTCCCACGACGGCCGCGTCCTGCTCGTCGAACGCGAGTCGGGCGAGGTCCGCCAGGTCGACCGCAGCGAGGACGGCGACGTCTCCGGACTGGCCTTCTCGCCGGACTCGGCCTGGCTCGCCTGGTCCCACCCCGGCCCCTCCCCCCTGCGCCAGCTCAAGCTGGCCCACACCACCGACCTGTCGGTCACCGAGGCGACCCCGCTCAGGTTCCGGGACTACGCCCCGGCGTTCACCCTCGACGGCAAGCACCTCGCCTTCCTGTCCACCCGCTCCTTCGACCCGGTCTACGACCAGCACGTCTTCGACCTGGCCTTCGTGGAGGGCGCCCGCCCGCACCTGATCACGCTGGCCGCGACGACGCCCTCGCCGTTCGGGCCGCAGCGGCACGGCCGCCCGTTCGACACCTCCGACCACCGCGAGGAGACCCCCGACAGCGAGGGCGCCCCCACCACCCGCGTCGACCTGGAGGGCCTCGCCGACCGGATCGTGCCCTTCCCCGTCGAGGCCGCCCGCTACTCCAACCTGCGCGCCGCCAAGGACGGCGTGCTGTGGCTGCGCCACCCGGTGACCGGTGTGCTCGGCGCCTCCCGCGCCACCCCGGACGCCCCGGACCCGCACACCGAGCTGGAGCGCTACGACCTCGTCCAGCAGCGCCTGGAGCACCTCGCCGGCGACGTCGACCACTTCGAGGTCAGCGGTGACGGCAAGCGGGTGCTGCTGCGGACCGACGGACGGCTGAAGGTGGTCCCCAGCGACCGGCGCGCCTCCAACGACGACGACAGCGACACCAACATCACCGTCGACCTGAGCCGCGTACGGCAGACCGTCGACCCGGCGGCCGAGTGGCGGCAGATGTTCGAGGAGACCGGCCGCGTCATGCGGGACCAGTTCTGGCGGCCGGACATGAACGGCGTCGACTGGGACGCCGTCCTGGACCGCTACCGGCCGGTGCTGGACCGGGTCGCCACCCACGACGACCTGGTGGACCTCCTGTGGGAGGTGCACGGCGAACTCGGCACCTCGCACGCCTACGTCGTCCCGCGCGGCGGCTTCGGCTCCGGCGCCCCGCAGGGTCTGCTCGGCGCCGACCTCTCCCGCCACGAGGACGGCACCTGGCGCGTCGACCGCATCCTGCCCTCGGAGACCTCCGACCCCGAGGCCCGCTCCCCGCTCGCCGCGCCCGGCGTCGCGGTGCGGCCCGGGGACGCGATCGTCGCGGTCGCCGGGCAGCCCGTCGACCCGGTCACCGGGCCCGGCCCGCTGCTGGTCGGCACGGCGGGCAAGCCGGTGGAGCTGACGGTCTCGCCCTCCGGCGGCGGCGGGGTGCGGCACACGGTGGTCGTGCCCGTCGCGGACGAGGAACCGCTGCGCTACCACGCCTGGGTCGCCGACCGGCGGGCCCACGTCCACGAGCGGTCCGGTGGCCGGCTCGGCTACCTGCACGTCCCGGACATGGTCGGCTCCGGCTGGGCGCAGCTCCACCGGGACCTGCGCGTGGAGGTCGCCCGGGAGGGCCTGATCGTCGACGTCCGCGAGAACCGCGGCGGGCACACCTCCCAGCTGGTGATCGAGAAACTGGCCCGGCGCGTCGTCGGCTGGGACGTGCCGCGCGGCATGCGCCCCTACAGCTATCCGTCCGACGCGCCCCGCGGCCCGGTCGTCGCCGTCGCCAACGAGTTCTCCGGCTCCGACGGCGACATCGTCAACGCCGCGATCAAGGCGCTCGGCATCGGCCCGGTGGTCGGCACCCGCACCTGGGGCGGTGTCATCGGCATCGACAGCCGCTACCGGCTCGTCGACGGCACGCTGATCACCCAGCCCAAGTACGCCTTCTGGCTGGAGGGGTACGGGTGGGGCGTGGAGAACCACGGCGTCGACCCGGACGTGGAGGTCGTGCAGCGCCCGCAGGACCACGCGGCGGGCCGCGACCCGCAGCTCGACGAGGCGATCGGGCTGGCCCTGGCGGCGCTGGAGCGGACCCCGGCGAAGACGCCGCCCACCCTGCCCGCCCCGGAGCGGGGCTCCGGCGACCCGGGGTGACACCCCCACTCGCTACGATGCCCCGGTACGTGATCACCCGGGCGTGAGGAGGCACACGCATGGCAGGGGAGCCACAGGACGACTGCCTGTTCTGCAGGATCGTCGCAGGGCGGATCCCGGCGACGGTCGTGCGCGAGACGGAGACGACGTTGGCGTTCCGCGACATCAACCCCCAGGCGCCCACCCACGTCCTGGTGATCCCCAAGGCGCACCACGCGGACGCCGCCGCGCTCGCCGCCGCCGACCCGGCGCTCGCCGCGGACGTGCTGCGCGAGACGCGGGCGGTCGCCGAGGACGAGAAGCTGGACAGCTACCGCATCGTGTTCAACACGGGCAGCGGTGCCGGGCAGACCGTCTTCCACACCCACGCCCACGTCCTCGGCGGGCGCGGGCTGCAGTGGCCCCCGGGGTAATGCGCCTTGTCCGTACGTGAACTGATCGTCCTCGGCACGGCCAGTCAGGTCCCGACCCGGCACCGCAACCACAACGGCTACCTGCTGCGCTGGGACGGCGAGGGCATCCTGTTCGACCCCGGCGAGGGCACGCAGCGCCAGATGCTGCGCGCCGGGGTCGCCGCCCACGACCTGAACCGGATCTGCGTCACCCACTTCCACGGCGACCACTGCCTGGGCCTGGCCGGCGTGATCCAGCGCGTCAACCTCGACCGGGTGCCCCACGAGGTCACCGCCCACTACCCGCTCTCGGGCCGGCGCTTCTTCGACCGCCTGCGGTACGCCACCGCCTACCGCGAGACGGTCGGCATCACCGAGGCCCCGGTCGCCGCCGACGGGGTCCTGGCGGCCACGCCGGCCTACACCCTGGAGGCGCGCAGGCTCTCCCACCCCGTCGAGTCCTACGGCTACCGGCTCGTGGAGCCCGACGGGCGCCGCATGCTGCCCGAGCGGCTGGCCGCGCACGGCATCGGGGGGCCGGACGTGGGCCGCCTCCAGCGCGAGGGGTCGCTGGGCGGGGTGCGGCTGGAGGACGTCAGCGAGGTGCGGCGCGGCCAGCGGTTCGCGTTCGTCATGGACACCCGGCTGTGCGACGGCGTGTACGCGCTGGCCGAGGGGTGCGACCTGCTCGTCATCGAGTCGACCTTCCTCGACGAGGACGAGGCGCTCGCCGTCGAGCACGGCCACCTCACCGCGGGCCAGGCGGCGCGGGTCGCCCGGGACGCCGGCGTGCGCCACCTCGTCCTGACCCACTTCAGCCAGCGCTACACCGATCCCGGGGAGTACGAGCGCCAGGCACGGGCGGCCGGGTACGAGGGGGAGCTGACGGTGGCGCACGACCTGCTGCGGGTTCCGGTTCCCAGCCGTCGGTGAGACCGCCGTACGATGCTCCGATGCCCCTGCCCAAAGCTGAACTGCACCTGCACATCGAAGGCACACTGGAGCCCGAGCTGGCTTTCGAGCTGGCCGCGCGCAACGGCGTGCCGCTGCCGTACGCCGACACCGGCGAGCTCCGCGAGGCCTACCGGTTCGAGGACCTCCAGTCCTTCCTGAACCTGTACTACGAGCTCATGGCCGTCCTGCGCACCGAGCGCGACTTCGAGGAACTGGCCGACGCCTACCTCGCCCGCGCCGCCGCGCAGGGCGTGCGGCACGCGGAGATCTTCTTCGACCCGCAGGCCCACCTGTCCCGCGGAATCTCCATGGAGACGGTCGTCGAGGGGCTGTGGCGGGCGCTGGGGAGCAGCGAGGAGAGGCACGGCGTCTCCACCCGGCTGATCCTGTGCTTCCTGCGCGACGAGTCCGCCGAGTCGGCGCTCGAGACGCTCCGGGCCGCCAAGCCGTACCTGGACCGGATCACCGGCGTCGGCCTGGACTCCGCCGAGGTCGGCCACCCGCCGGTGAAGTTCCGCGAGGTGTACGAGGAGGCCGCCGCCCTCGGCCTGCGCCGGGTCGCGCACGCCGGCGAGGAGGGCCCGCCGGAGTACATCGCCGAGGCCCTGGACGTCCTCGGCGTCGAACGGGTCGACCACGGCCTGCGCTGCATGGAGGACCCGGCCCTGGTCGAGCGGCTGGTGCGCGAGCGCGTCCCGCTCACCCTGTGCCCCCTGTCGAACGTGCGGCTGCGCACCGTCGACACCCTCGCCGACCACCCGCTGCCCGCCATGCTGGACGCCGGGCTGCTGTGCACGGTCAACTCCGACGACCCGGCCTACTTCGGCGGGTACGCGGGCGACAACTTCGACGCCGTGCGCGAGACGCTGGGGCTGGACGACGAGCGGCTGCGGGAGCTGGCCCGCAACTCCTTCCTCGCCTCCTTCCTGGAGGACGACGAGGAGCGGCGGGCGCGCTGCCTCGCCGAGGTGGAGGCGTACGAGTTCGGCGCCTGACCCGTCAGCCGGTCCCGGACCCCGGCGCGGCCGCCGCCTGCCGGGGTCCCGCCGTGTCGTAGGCGCGCCGGGCGGGGACGGCCGGGGTGTCGACGGTGATCTCCACGACCGGCTGCTCCGGGGCGCCGACCTCGGGGACCGCCCCGGCGGGCGTGCCGGGGGAGGCGGCGACCACCGCCGCCGGGGTCCCCCCGCGGCGGCGGACCGCGCCGGGCAGCAGCGGGCGCCCGCCGGCGTGCAGGGCGACCGCGGTCATCGGCGCGGCGACCAGCAGCAGGACGGCGCCGAGGACCGCGCCCATCACCGGGAACCCGGCCTGCGCGGACAGCACGCTGCCGGTCAGCGGCCCCGCCGCCGTCCCCAGCGAGGAAGCCGACCCGACGAGCACCGCCCACCGGCCGCGCGCGTCGAGCGAGGCGGCGAGGCCGAGCAGGTACGACAGCACGATCGGGTACAGCGTGTTCCAGGCGATCTCCCCGGCGGCGAAGGTGCCCAGGGAGGTCGCGGAGGCGCTCAGCGCGATGCAGCAGGCGATGAGGACCGTGCCCGCCCCGATGGGCAGCGCCCGCCCCAGCCGCGCCCCGAGCGCTCCCGCCGCCAGCACGCCGAGCAGGCCCGCGCCGAGCGCCACGGCGAACACCGCGCCGATGGTGGCCTCGCCCAGGTGCGCCTGCGACAGACCGATCCGGCCGCTGACGCCCCACAGGGAGTTCTGGGCGAGCGACCACAGCGGCATGACGGCGACGAGGAGCAGTCCGGAGCGGCGGTGGGGGAGCGGGGCGTCGGCGGCACGGGTCCGCGCGGCGCCGGTGCCGGCGGGGAGGGAGCCGGTCAGCGGCCAGACGGCGAGCGCGGTCAGGGCGAGCGCGGCCAGCGGCAGACCGTGCCCGGGACCGAGGTGCGGGACGGTCAGGTACACCGCGCCCGCGAGACCGGAGACGCTCAGCAGCCCCAGTGTGGAGGCCCGGTGCGGGTCGCGCCGGGCAGCGATCCGGGTGGTGGCGACCGTCGTGGCCGTGCCCGACCCGAAGCCGCCGACGACCGCGCCCGCGACGACGGCCGGGACGGCGGTGGTGAGCGCGGCGCCGCCGTAGCCGAGGGCGGCCAGGACCAGGCCCGTGCGGGCCAGGGCGCGGGCGCCGACGCGTTCGACGCGGGAGGCGAGCAGGAAGCCCGCCGTCGCCGAGCTCAGCAGCAGCGCGCTGCCGACGGCGCCCGCCTGCGTGGCGGAGAGCGGAAGCCCGGAGTCGAGCCGGCCGACGGTGGTCGGCAGCAGATACGGGGCGAGGTACCCGGCCGTGAACAGGGCGACGAGGGGCCAGGGGGTGGTGCGGGCGAACACGGGCGTTCCCAAGGCGTGCGGAAGGAGGCGAGCGGAAGGGGGGAGGGGCGACGGCCGTCGACGGACGGGAACGCGCGGGCAATTTGTATCAAGCGCGAGGAGCCCCCGACGAAGCCGGAGGATGTGATCTGGATCACTCTTATGTTTGATCTTGGGGAAGCCGGGTAACAGCGGGCGCTAACGCCAGTGGACCGACCCGCCGCCGGCCGGAGCCGACGCCTCGATCCGGGCCCGGATCTCCCGCATCACGGCGACGATCCGCCGCTCGTGCGCGGGGCTCACGCGCGCCACCGGCACCGAGCAGCTGATCGCGTCCTGGGCGGGCTTGTCGTACCGCAGCGCGAAGCCGAAGCCGACGATGCCGAGGACGCCCTCCTCGCGGTCGACGGAGTAGCCGCGCTCCCGCACCCGCGCGAGGTCGGCCGCCAGCGACTCCCGGTCGGCGCGGGTGTTCGGCGTGAGCGCCTCGTAGGGGCCCTCGGGCAGCTCCGCGTCCGGCCGCTCGGCCAGCAGCGCCTTGCCGAGCGCGCCCGCGTGCGCCGGCAGCCGGCGGCCCACGCGGCTGATCGTCCGCAGGTACTCGTGCGACTCCCGGGTCGCCAGGTAGGCCACGTCCCGGCCGTCGAGCCGCGCCAGGTGGATCGTCTCGCCCAGCGCCTCGGACGCCTCGTCTAGATACGGCCGCACCAGGCGCACCCGGGGGTCGGAGTCGAGGTAGCCGGTGCCGGTGAGCAGGGCGCGGATGCCGATGCCGTAGAGCGAGCCGGTGACGTCGGTGCGCACCCAGCCCCGCGAGATCAGCGTCTGGAGCAGCGCGTACATCGAGCTGCGCGGCACGTCCAGCTCGTCCGCCAGCTCCTGCAGCCGCGCCGGGCGGTCCCCGCGCGCGGCCAGCAGCTCCAGCAGCTCCACCGTGCGCGCCGCCGACTTCACCTCGCGGACGCCACCTGTCTCCGACATGCGCCGATCGTAATCGGGGTGTCCGAACCATTGACGGGCCCTGTTCGCGTATCTAACCTCCATCTCCATACGTAGATGACGTCTACATGAGGAGATAATCGTGGGTCTCGATACGGACGTGGACGCCGTGGCGCGACGACTGCGCGCAGGCATGGCCGACGGGGTGCTGTCGTTCCCGCTGACGAGCTTCCGCGCGGACGGCACCCTCGACGCGGACGGCTTCCGCGCCCATGTCGCCGCCCAGATCGCCACCGGCCCCGGCGCCCTCTTCCCCGCCTGCGGCACCGGCGAGTTCTTCTCCCTGGACGAGGACGAGTACCGGCGGGTCGTCACCATCGCCGTCGAGGAGGCCGCCGGGCGCCTCCCCGTCGTCGCCGGCACCGGCTACGGCTGGGCGCAGGCCGCCCGCTTCGCCCGCATCGCCGAGGACGCCGGCGCCGACGCGCTGCTGGTGCTGCCGCACTACCTCACCGCCGCCCCGCAGGACGGCCTGGTCGCCCAGGTGGAGCACCTCGCCGCCCGCACCCGGCTGCCGCTCATCGCCTACCAGCGCGGACAGGTCGCCCTCACCGCCGCCGCGTTCCGGCGGATCGCGGCCCTCGACACCGTCATCGGCCTCAAGGACGGCCACAGCGACCTCGACCGCCTCCAGCGCCTCACCCTCGCCGCCCCCGAGGACTTCCTGTTCTTCAACGGCGCCGCCACCGCCGAGATCCAGGCCCGCGCCTACGCCGCGATCGGCGTCCCCGCCTACTCCTCCGCCGTGCACGCCTTCGCCCCCGAGATCGCGAACGCCTTCTTCACCGCGCTGCGCGGCGGCGACGACGGCACCGTGGACAAGCTGCTGCGCGACTTCTACGTCCCGCTCGTCGAACTGCGCGACCGGGTGCCCGGATACGCCGTGTCGCTGGTGAAGGCGGCGGCCCGGCTGCGCGGCCGCCCGGTCGGCCCCGTCCGCGCCCCGCTCACCGACCCCGCCCCCGCCGACCTGGCGGCCCTGAAGTCCCTGCTCACCACCGGCCTCGACCTCGTAGGAGCCTCCCTGTGAACCTCACGATCACCGACGTCCGCCTGACGCCTATCCTCGTCGCCGACCCGCCGCTGCTGAACACCCAGGGCGTCCACCAGCCGTACACGCCCCGGCTGATCGTGGAGGTGGAGACCGCCGACGGGGTCACCGGCGTCGGCGAGACGTACGGCGACACCAAGTACCTGGAGCTGGCCCGCCCCTTCGCCGAGAAGCTGAAGGGGTGCCAGGTCAGCGACCTCAACGGCCTCTTCCTGCTCGCCGACGAGGTCGCCGTCGACGCCTCCCGCGTCTCCGGGCAGGTCGACGTCGGAGGACTGCGCGGGGTGCAGACCGCCGACAAGCTGCGCCTGTCGGTCGTCTCCGGCTTCGAGGTGGCCTGCCTGGACGCCCTCGGCAAGTCGCTCGGACTGCCCGTGCACGCCCTGCTCGGCGGCAAGGTGCGCGACGCCGTCGAGTACAGCGCGTACCTGTTCTACAAGTGGGCCGGCCACCCGGAGGGCGTCGCCGCCGAGCGGGACGACTGGGGCGCCGCCCTCGACCCGGCCGGCGTGGTCGAGCAGGCCCGGACCTTCACCGAGCGGTACGGCTTCACCTCCTTCAAGCTCAAGGGCGGCGTCTTCCCGCCCGAGGAGGAGATCGCCGCGATCCGGGCGCTGGCCGAGGCGTTCCCCGGCCACCCGCTCCGGCTCGACCCCAACGGCGCCTGGTCGGTGGAGACCTCCCTGAAGGTCGCGCAGGAGCTCGGCGACGTCCTGGAATACCTGGAGGACCCCGCGCTCGGCACCCCCGCCATGGCCGAGGTCGCCGCCCGCACGAAGGTGCCGCTCGCCACCAACATGTGCGTGACGACGTTCGCCGAGATCCCGGAGGCGTTCACGCGCGGCGCCGTCCAGGTCGTGCTCTCCGACCACCACTACTGGGGCGGCCTGCGCAACACCCAGCAGCTCGCCGCGGTCTGCCGCACCTTCGGCGTCGGGGTGTCCATGCACTCCAACACCCACCTCGGGATCAGCCTCGCCGCGATGACCCACGTCGCGGCCACCGTCCCCAACCTCCACCACGCCTGCGACTCCCACTACCCCTGGCAGTCGGAGGACGTCCTCACCGAGCGCCTCGCCTTCACGGGCGGCAAGGTCGCCGTCTCCGACGCCCCCGGCCTCGGTGTCACCGTCGACCCCGACCGGCTGGCCGCCCTGCACCGGCGCTGGCTGGAGGACGACGGCACCCTGCGCGACCGCGACGACGCGGCGGCGATGCGCGTGGCCGACCCCGCCTGGGTCACGCCGTCCGTGCCGCGCTGGTGACCGACCCGCAACCCCTCCCCCCTGCCACGATCGGAGCCGCTCGTGCCTGCAGTGCCCCCCGTCCCCGAAGCGCAGCACCCGCCGGCCGTCCGGTCGGCGATCCGCAAGATCTTCCGCCGCGTGGTCCCCCTGTTCTTCGTGATGTTCGTCGCGAACTACATGGACCGCGTCAACCTCGGTTTCGCCCAGGACGAGCTCCGCGCCGACGTGGGACTCTCGGCCGCCGCGTTCGGCCTCGGCGCGGGCATCTTCTTCATCGCGTACGCGATCTTCGAAGTCCCCTCCAACATGCTGATGGAGCGGTTCGGCGCCAAGGTGTGGCTGACCCGCATCATGATCAGCTGGGGCGTCGTCGCCACCGCGATGGCCTTCGTCGACAGCGTGGAGATGTTCTACGCCCTGCGCTTCCTGCTCGGCGCCGCCGAGGCCGGCTTCTTCCCCGCGGTGATCTACTACTTCAGCCGCTGGCTGCCCGACAGCCACCGGGGCCGGGCCACGTCGGTCTTCCTGATGGGTTCCGGCACCGCCACCGTCATCGTCGGCCCCGTCTCCGGCGCCCTGATGGAGATGCACGGCGTCTGGGGCCACGCCGGCTGGCAGTGGATGTTCTTCATCGAGGGAGTCTTCTCGGTCGTCCTCGGCTTCGTCGTCTACCGCTTCCTGGACTCCAGCGTCGAGTCCGCGACCTGGCTCACCGACGAGGAGAAGGCCGGCCTGACCGCCGTCATCGACGCCGAGCAGGCCGCCCGGGAGACGACACGCGGCACCGCCCGCGTCTCGCGCTGGAAGCTGCTCGCCGACCCGCAGATGCTGCTGTTCCTGTGGATCTACTTCGCCATCAACGTCGCCCTGTACGCGGTGACGTTCTGGCTCCCGTCGATCGTGGACGACATCGGCGGGGTGAGCGACTTCCAGGTGGGGCTGCTGACGTCCGTGCCGTGGCTGTGCGCGATCGCCGCCGTCTACGTCAGCGGACGGGTCTCCGACCGCATCGGCAAGCGGCGGCCCGTCCTGGTCACCCTGCTCGTCCTCGGCGGCTGCGGCACCCTGCTCGCCGTGTTCGTCTCGCCGTGGGCGGGGCTGGGCGCCCTGTGCCTGGCCGCCATGGGCTTCAAACCGGCCTCCCCGGTCTTCTGGACCATCCCGCAGAGCTACCTCGACGCCCGTGCCGCCGCCCCCGGCATCGCCCTGATCAACTCCATCGGCAACCTCGGCGGCTTCGTCGCCCCCACCGCCTTCGGGATCATCGAGGACGCCACCGGCTCGACCAAGGGCGGCCTGGTCGGCCTCACGGTCGTCGGCTTCCTGGCCGCGCTGAGCGTCCTGCTGGTACGGGGCGGCGGACGCAACGACCGGGTCCGCACCCGGCGGGCGCAGGCCCCGGCCGCCGGGACGCCGGGCACGGCGCCGGACACGACGCCGGGCGTGGCCCGCACCGGGCGGCCGGGGACCGCGACGGCCTGACCGGCAAACGGAGCGACCGCCGCGCCGTCGGCGGCGTGGTGCACACTGGCCTGGTCCGCACCATGCCAGGGAGCGCACCGTGACAGCGTCCGCCGCGTCCGACGCACCGACCGCGTCGACCACGTCCGCCGTGTCCGCCGTGTCCACCGTGTCCGCCGCGCCGGCCGCGGCCGATGCGCCCGCCGCACCGGCCCCGCCCGCCGCGGCGGACACGCGCCGCCACCCCCAGGTCGACCCCCTGGCGGCCCTGCGCACACCGGCCGATCCGCCCTGGGACGTGTACCTGACCGGCACCGTCTTCCTCGACATCGTCTTCACCGGGCTCGACTCCGCCCCGGTGCGCGGGACGGAGTCCTGGGCCCGGGGGATGGGATCCAGCCCGGGCGGCGTGGCGAACATGGCGACCGCGCTGGCCCGCCTCGGCCTGCGCACCTCCCTCGCCGCCGCCTTCGGCGACGACCACTACGGCGACTACTGCTGGGACACCCTCGAACAGGGCGAGGGCATCGATCTGACCCCGTCGCGCACCGTGCCCGGCTGGCACTCGCCGGTCACCGTCTCCATGGCGTACGAGGGCGAGCGCACGATGGTCTCCCACGGCCACGAGCCGCCGCCGGAGGAACCCGCCCCCGACTGCCCCCCGCGCGCCCGCGCCGCCGTCGCCTCGCTCACCCCCGGCAAGCCGGCCCCCTGGATCGCGCAGGCCGCCGCCCGGGGCACCCGCATCTTCGCCGACGTCGGCTGGGACGACACCGGCGCCTGGGACCTGGCGGGCCTGACCGACCTCGCCCACTGCGAGGCGTTCCTGCCCAACGCCGAGGAGGCCATGCGCTACACCGGCACCGACTGCCCGCGGGCCGCCGCGCACGCCCTGACCGAGCACGTGCCGGTGGCGGTGGTCACCCGCGGCGCGGAGGGCGCCTACGCCGTGGACCGGCGCACCGGGGAGAGCGCCGAGGTCCCCGCCATCGCCGTCGAGGCCCTCGACCCCACCGGCGCGGGCGACGTCTTCGTCGCCGGTTTCGTCACCGGCACCCTGGCCGGCTGGCCGCTCGCCGACCGGCTCGCCTTCGCCGGCCTGACCGCCGCCCTGTCCGTGCAGGAGTTCGGCGGCTCCCTGTCGGCGCCCGGCTGGTCCGAGATCGCCGCCTGGTGGCGCAAGGTCCAGTCCGTCGAGGGCCAGGACCCGGCGGCCCTGCGCCGGTACGCCTTCCTGGCCGGTCTGGTCCCCGAGGAGCTGGTCCGGCCCTGGCCGCTGCGCCGGGCGGTCCCCACGATCGGCTTCCGCCGCCCGGCCTGATCACCGCCCGGCCCGGCGCTGCCGCAAGACCCCGCCGAAAAGCTCTTCGGTGTTGTCACCCGCCCGTCGTACCCTGGAAGTCGCGAGGCCGCCGTCAGCCGTGCGGCCCTGACGAGGAGGAACCGCAGGCCTTAAGCGCCGGCCCATGACTCAGACACCCACAGCTCACACCCCCGCGCAGGGGCAGGCGAAAGTGCAGTTCACCGTCCCCGCCCAGCACCCCATGGTGACCGTGCTGGGTTCCGGCGACTCCCTCCTGCGCGTGATCGAGAAGGCCTTCCCGGGGGCCGACATCCATGTCCGGGGCAACGAGATCAGCGCGGTCGGCGACCCTGCGGAGGTCGCCCTCGTTTCGCGCGTGTTCGACGAGATGATGCTCGTGCTCCGCACCGGGCAGCCGATGACGGAGGACGCCGTGGAACGCTCGATCGCCATGCTCAAGGCGAGCGAGAGGGGGGAGAGCGACGGCCAGGAGACCCCGGCCCAGGTGCTCACCCAGAACATCCTGTCCTCACGCGGCCGCACGATCCGCCCCAAGACGCTCAACCAGAAGCGGTACGTCGACGCCATCGACAAGCACACCATCGTCTTCGGCATCGGCCCCGCCGGTACCGGCAAGACGTACCTGGCGATGGCCAAGGCGGTGCAGGCCCTGCAGTCCAAGCAGGTCAACCGCATCATCCTGACCCGCCCGGCGGTCGAGGCGGGCGAGCGCCTGGGCTTCCTGCCCGGCACGCTCTACGAGAAGATCGACCCCTACCTGCGTCCGCTGTACGACGCGCTGCACGACATGCTCGACCCGGACTCGATCCCGCGGCTGATGGCGGCGGGCACGATCGAGGTCGCGCCGCTGGCGTACATGCGCGGCCGTACCCTCAACGACGCCTTCATCATCCTGGACGAGGCCCAGAACACGAGCCCCGAGCAGATGAAGATGTTCCTCACCCGTCTCGGCTTCGACTCGAAGATCGTGATCACGGGTGACGTGACGCAGGTCGACCTGCCCGACGGGCAGAAGTCCGGCCTGCGCCAGGTGCAGGAGATCCTGGAGGGCGTCGAGGACGTCCACTTCTCCCGGCTGTCGTCCCACGACGTCGTACGGCACAAGCTGGTGGGCCGTATCGTCGACGCGTACGAGAAGTACGACAGCAAGCACGGCACCGAGAACGGCGCGCACAGGAAGCGCGGCACGACGGGCGCCAAGGGCTCCAAGGGGAAGTAGACCAGCACGACCATGTCGATCGACGTCAACAACGAATCCGGAACCGAGGTCGACGAGCAGGCGATCCTCGACATCGCCCGCTACGCGCTCGCGCGGATGCGCATCCACCCGCTCTCCGAGCTCTCGGTGATCGTCGTGGACGCCGACGCCATGGAGCAGCTCCACATCCAGTGGATGGACCTGCCCGGCCCGACGGACGTCATGTCCTTCCCGATGGACGAGCTGCGCCCGCCGGCCAAGGACGACGACGAGCCGCCGCAGGGCCTGCTCGGCGACATCGTGCTGTGCCCCGAGGTCGCCGCCCGGCAGGGCGCCGAGGCGCCGACGCGGCACACCATGGACGAGGAGCTCCAGCTGCTCACCGTCCACGGTGTGCTGCACCTGCTCGGCTACGACCACGAGGAACCGGACGAGAAGGCCGAGATGTTCGGCCTGCAGGCGGCCATCGTGGACGGCTGGCGTGCGGAGAGGGGCCTGACCGGCCCGTCCCCGGCTCCGACCGTCTCATGAGCCCCGCGCTCGTCCTGGGCGCCGTCGCCCTGATCGTCGTCGCCTGGCTCGCCGCCTGCGCGGAGGCGGGCCTGGCGCGCGTCTCCAGCTTCCGGGCCGAGGAGGCCGTACGGTCCGGGCGGCGCGGCAGCGCCAGGCTGGCCCGGGTCGCCGCGGACCCGACCCGCTACCTCAACGTGGCGCTGCTGGTCCGCGTCGTCTGCGAGATGGCCGCCGCGGCGCTGGTCACCCACGCCTGCCTGAGGGAGTTCCCCGCCACCGGCGAGGCGCTGGCCGTCGCCATCGCGGTCATGGTGCTGGTGTCGTACGTCGCCGTCGGGGTCTCCCCGCGCACCATCGGCCGCCAGCACCCGCTGAACACGGCGACCGCGGCGGCGTACGTCCTGGTGCCGCTGGCGCGGATCATGGGCCCGGTCCCGTCGCTGCTCATCCTCATCGGCAACGCGCTCACCCCCGGCAAGGGCTTCCGGCGCGGCCCGTTCGCCTCCGAGGCGGAGCTGCGCGCGCTGGTCGACCTCGCCGAGAAGGAGTCGCTGATCGAGGCCGAGGAGCGCCGCATGGTGCACTCGGTGTTCGAGCTGGGCGACACCCTGGTGCGCGAGGTGATGGTCCCGCGCACCGACCTCGTCGTCATCGAGCGGTACAAGACCATCCGCCAGGCCCTCACCCTCGCCCTGCGCTCCGGTTTCTCCCGCATCCCGGTCACCGGCGACAGCGAGGACGACATCGTCGGGATCGTCTACCTGAAGGACCTCGTCCGCAGGACGCACATCAGCCGTGACGCGGAGTCGGAGCTGGTGTCGACGGCGATGCGCCCGGCGTTCTTCGTGCCCGACACCAAGAACGCGGGCGATCTGCTGCGGGAGATGCAGAAGGACCGCAACCACGTCGCCGTCGTCGTCGACGAGTACGGCGGCACGGCCGGCATCGTCACCATCGAGGACATCCTGGAGGAGATCGTCGGCGAGATCACCGACGAGTACGACCGCGAACTGCCGCCCGTGGAGGAACTCGGCGAGGACCGCCACCGGGTCACCGCCCGCCTCGGCATCGGCGACCTCGGCGAGCTGTACGGGCTGGAGTCGTACGACGACGAGGACGTGGAGACGGTCGGCGGGCTGCTCGCCAAGGCGCTCGGCCGGGTCCCGATCGCCGGTGCCTCGGCCGTCGTCGAACTCCCCGACGGGCGCGGGCTGCGCCTGACGGCGGAAGCCGCCGCCGGCCGCCGCAACAAGATCGTGACGGTGCTGGTGGAGCCCGCGGACCCGGCGGACTCCCCGGACGGCGACGACGAGGAGGAGAAGCCGGAATGACCCCGGGGGAGCTGCGCGCGCTGTGCCTGTCCTTCGGCGCGGCGGTGGAGGACTTCCCGTTCGGTCCGCAGATGTCCGTCTTCAAGGTCCGGGGGAAGCTGTTCGCCCTGACCGACCTCGACGCGCGGCCCCTGAGGGTCAACCTCAAGTGCGACCCCGAGGAGGCGGTCCGGTTGCGCGCCGAGCACCCCGGCCTGGTCGTCCCCGGCTGGCACATGAACAAGCGCCACTGGAACACGGTGACGGCCGACGGCGGCCTGCCGGACCGCCTGGTGCGGGAACTCGTCGAGGATTCGTACGACCTGGTGGTGGCGGGGCTGCCGCGCGCGGAGCGGCTGCGGCTGGACCGCCCCTGAGGAGCCCGGCCACGGTGGGGCGGCCCGGTGCGCACCGGGCCGCCCCACCGCTTTGGAGGACCGGCCTCCCCGGAGGGGCGGCGCGGGACGATGCACCCCGTGGCGGGGTGAGCGCGGGACCGCTCCGTATGCTCACCTCATGACCGACACCAGCGCGCTCGACCCCGAGGACCGCAAGATCGTCACCCTGGCCCGCTCCGCCCGGGCCCGCAACGGCGTCCCCGAGGGCGCCGCCGTACGCGACGAGACGGGACGGACCTACGTCGCCGGCACCGTCGCCCTGGAATCGCTGCGGCTCAGCGCCTTGCGGACAGCGGTGGCGATGGCCGTGGCGTCCGGTGCGAAGTCACTGGAGGCGGCGGCCGTGGTGACCGAGGCGGAGTCGGCGGCGGCGGAGGACCTGGCGGCCGTACGGGACCTGGGCGGTCCGGGGACGCCGGTGCTGGTCGCCGCGCCGGACGGCACGGTGCGGGCCGTGGTGGACGCGGGCTGACGACCCCGGTGGACCGGGCCGGCCGGGGCCGCGGCGGCTTTCGGGCCGGGCCCGGTCCGGCGCGGGGGCGTACCGGTACGGCGGTGCCCCGTGGATCAGGGACAATGGGCGCCATGAGCGTTCGCAGTCAGTCATCCGAGCCGTCGGAAACGTCCGAGGCCGTCCACAGGGCGGGCTTCGCCTGCTTCGTGGGCCGTCCCAACGCGGGGAAGTCCACCCTCACGAACGCTCTGGTCGGCCAGAAGGTGGCGATCACCTCCAACCGGCCGCAGACGACCCGGCACACCGTGCGCGGCATCGTGCACCGCCCGGACGCGCAGCTGATCCTGGTGGACACCCCCGGCCTGCACAAGCCGCGCACCCTGCTGGGCGAGCGGCTGAACGACGTCGTGCGCACCACGTGGGCCGAGGTCGACGTGATCGGCTTCTGCCTGCCGGCGAACGAGAGGATCGGCCCCGGCGACCGGTTCATCGCCAAGGAGCTGGCGGGGATCCGGAAGACCCCGAAGGTCGCGATCGTCACCAAGACCGACCTGGTGGACTCCAAGGCCCTGGCCGAGCAGCTCATCGCGATCGACCAGCTCGGCCGGGAGCTGGGCATCACCTGGGCGGAGATCGTCCCCGTCTCGGCGACCGCGAACAAGCAGGTCGACCTGCTCGCCGACCTCCTGATCCCGCTCCTGCCGGAGGGGCCCGCGCTCTACCCGGAGGGCGACCTGACCGACGAGCCCGAGCAGGTCATGGTCGCCGAGCTGATCCGCGAGGCCGCGCTGGAGGGCGTACGGGACGAACTGCCGCACTCGATCGCGGTGGTCGTCGAGGAGATGCTCCCGCGCGAGGACCGCCCGGCCGACAAGCCGCTGCTCGACATCCACGCCAACGTCTTCATCGAGCGGCCCAGCCAGAAGGGCATCATCATCGGCCCCAAGGGCAAGCGCCTGAAGGAGGTCGGCATCAAGTCCCGCAAGCAGATCGAGGCGCTGCTGGGCACCCCCGTCTTCCTCGACCTGCACGTGAAGGTCGCCAAGGACTGGCAGCGCGACCCCAAGCAGCTGCGCAGGCTCGGTTTCTGAGCCGCGCCCCGGCCCCCGGCTGCCGCGGCGCGCGGGGCCGGGGAGTCAGGCTCCTTCCTTCAGCACCCTGGAGACCAGGGTGCGCTGCTCCTCCGTCAGCCGGGGATCGGCCGCGTACACCGTCGTGCCGTCCACCGTGATCCGGTAGCCGAACCCGTCCGGTACCCCGACGGGGGGCGTGTCCCGGCCCGCGGCGAGCGCCGCGCGGGCCAGGGCGTGCCACTCGGCCGCGTCGGCGCGGCCCGCGGTGTCCACCTCCGCCCGCCGCTCGATGCCCGCGAAGCCTCCGGTCCGCCTCACCTGAATGCGCATGGGACCGTGTCTAGTACGGAACTACGGCGTGCGCACCCCGACCTGCCCCCACGCCTTGTGCACGGCGTCCCGTTCCGCCCCGTCGCCGTAGCGGGCCAGGGCCGCCTTCACCGTCAGCGCGGCGAAGTCCGTGAACCGCGCGTCCTGCTCCAGCTCGCCGCCGGTCAGCACGTCGTACCAGATCTGCCCGGCCCGCTCCCAGGCGTGGCCGCCGAGGGCGGTGGCCGCGAGGTAGAACGCGTGGTTGGGGATGCCGGAGTTGATGTGGACGCCGCCGTTGTCGCGGTCGGTGCGGACGTAGTCGTCCATCGTCGCGGGCTGCGGGTCCTTGCCGAGGACGTCGTCGTCGTACGCGGTGCCGGGTGCCTTCATCGAGCGCAGCGCCCGGCCGGTGACGCGCGGGGCGAGGAGCTCGGCGCCGATCAGCCAGTCGGCCTCGGCGGCGCTCTGGCCGAGGGCGTGCTGCTTGACCAGGGAGCCGAAGACGTCCGACAGCGACTCGTTGAGGGCGCCGGACTGGCCGTAGTACGCCAGGTTGGCGGTGTACTGGGTGACGCCGTGGGCGAGTTCGTGGCCGATGACGTCGACGGACCGGGTGAAGTCGAGGAAGATCTCGCCGTCCCCGTCGCCGAAGACCATCTGCTCGCCGTCCCAGAAGGCGTTGTTGTACTCGCGGTCGTAGTGGACCGTCGCGTCCAGCGCCAGGCCGCCGCCGTCGATGGAGTCGCGCCCGTACGCCGCCAGGAGCAGCTCGAAGGTGGCGCCGAGACCGGTGTAGGCGCGGTTGACGGTGGCGTCGGCGCCGGGTTCGTCGCCCTCGCCGCGCGCCTTCGCGCCGGGCAGGTCGGTGCCGTTCCCGGCGTCGTAGACCGTGCGGTGCGGCCTGCCGGGCTCGGCGCCGGCGCGCGGGGCCGCGGCCGGGACGCCGGCGACCGCGGCCAGGTGGCGCCGGGTGCGCGCGGAGGCGTCGCGCTGGAGGGTGCGGCGGGCGGGACCGGACAGGCGCGGGTCCCCGGCCCGCGCGAGCCGGTCCAGGACGTGCGGCGGGACGATGGTGCAGAAGACGGGGGGACGGCCCCCGGCGGCGGTGATGGTCATGCTCACACCATCGCACTGCGTGACCCTCCTGTCACTACCCGCAACGAAGATGGGGGGCGTGCGGGGCCGGGGAGCCCCGCTGATCAGCGTCGAGTGGCATGCAGCACCTTTTGTCCCGCTTCTCCATCCGGTCCCGCATACTGATACGCACCCGCGCATCCGGCGGGCCTCGGCTAGGCTGCGGAGCATCATGCATTTCGGGCTGCTTCTCCTTAGCTGCCGCGGCGAGGGCCTGTAGTCGAGGCCGACCCCCTCCCCGCGGAGCTCGGCGTTGCGTCGTCGGCCGTCCATCCGGACACGCGGACACCGCGGACATCTCTGAGGAGCCCACGCGATCATGGTCAATCGCCAGCAGCCCAGTTCCATGCCGACCCACAAGTACCGCGGCTACGAGCAGGTCGACATCCCCGACCGCACCTGGCCGGACCAGCGGATCACCCAGGCCCCCCGCTGGCTCTCCACCGACCTGCGCGACGGCAACCAGGCCCTGATCGACCCCATGTCGCCCGCCCGCAAGCGCGCGATGTTCGACCTGCTGGTCAAGATGGGCTACAAGGAGATCGAGGTCGGCTTCCCGGCCTCCGGCCAGACCGACTACGACTTCGTCCGGTCCATCATCGAGGACCCCGGCGCCATCCCGGACGACGTCACCATCTCCGTGCTGACGCAGGCCCGTGAGGACCTGATCGAGCGCACCGTGGAGTCCCTGAGGGGCGCCAGGCGGGCCACCGTCCACCTGTACAACGCCACCGCCCCGGTCTTCCGCCGGGTCGTCTTCCGCGGCTCGAAGGACGACATCAAGCAGATCGCCGTCGACGGCACGCGGCTGGTGATGGAGTACGCCGAGAAGCTGCTGGGCCCCGAGACCGAGTTCGGCTACCAGTACTCGCCGGAGATCTTCACCGACACCGAGCTGGACTTCGCCTTGGAGGTCTGCGAGGCGGTCATGGACGTCTGGCAGCCCGGCCCGGACCGCGAGATCATCCTCAACCTGCCCGCCACGGTGGAGCGTTCGACGCCGTCCACGCACGCCGACCGCTTCGAGTGGATGCACCGCAACCTCTCCCGCCGCGAGTACGTCTGCCTCTCCGCCCACCCGCACAACGACCGCGGCACGGCCGTCGCGGCGGCCGAACTGGCGCTGATGGCCGGCGCCGACCGCGTCGAGGGCTGCCTGTTCGGGCAGGGCGAGCGCACCGGCAACGTCGACCTGGTCACCCTGGGCATGAACCTGTTCTCCCAGGGCGTCGACCCCCAGATCGACTTCTCCGACATCGACGAGATCCGCCGTACGTGGGAGTACTGCAACCAGATGGAGGTCCACCCGCGCCACCCGTACGTGGGCGACCTCGTCTACACGTCCTTCTCCGGCTCCCACCAGGACGCCATCAAGAAGGGCTTCGACGCGATGGAGGCCGACGCGAAGGCGCGGGGCAGGACCGTCGACGACATCGAGTGGGCCGTGCCGTACCTGCCCATCGACCCCAAGGACGTCGGCCGCTCCTACGAGGCCGTCATCCGCGTCAACTCCCAGTCCGGCAAGGGCGGCATCGCCTACGTCCTGAAGAACGACCACAAGCTGGACCTGCCGCGCCGGATGCAGATCGAGTTCTCCAAGATCATCCAGGCGAAGACCGACGCCGAGGGCGGCGAGATCACCCCGAAGGACATCTGGGCGGTCTTCCAGGACGAGTACCTGCCCAACCCGGCCAACCCCTGGGGCCGCATCCAGGTCAGGAACGGCCAGACGACGACCGACCGCGACGGCGTGGACACCCTCACCGTGGAGGCGACCGTCGACGGCGAGGACACCGTCCTGACCGGCTCCGGCAACGGCCCGATCTCCGCCTTCTTCGACGCCCTCCAGACCGTCGGCATCGACGTGCGCCTGCTGGACTACCAGGAGCACACGATGAGCGAGGGCGCCTCGGCGCAGGCCGCCTCCTACATCGAGTGCGCCATCGGCGACAAGGTCCTGTGGGGCATCGGAATCGACGCGAACACCACCCGCGCCTCGCTGAAGGCGGTCGTCTCCGCCGTCAACCGGGCGGCGCGCTGACCAGCCGGATCGGTGATCGGGGGCCCCGCCCGCCGCGGACCGGCGGGCGGGGCCCCGTCGTATACCGGCCATCCGCGCGCGCAGGTCACGGAAAGGTCTCGTCCGGGGTGCTGACTCCACACCGGCGATGTGGCTAACATCACGCCATCGCGGCGATGATGCCGCGAGGTTACGGAGGTGCGACGTGCTGCCTGGACGGGGACGAAACGGCCGAGCTGCCCGATGCGCACGCATCCTGGGCACCCGTACCGCATGGACGCCCGCCGGGGACGGCGAGTTCTTCTGCCCCGGCTGCGGGGGCGACCGCAACTACCAGCGCCTCACCGGCCGACGCCGCCTCACGCTGCTCGGCGTGCCGGTGGTGCCGCGCGGCGAGACGGGACCGGTCGTCGAGTGCGCGGCCTGCCGCGGGCGCTTCGGCACCGACGTCCTGGACCACCCGACGACCACCCGCTTCTCCGCGATGCTCCGCGACGCCGTCCACACCGTCGCCCTCGCGGTCCTCGCCGCGGGCGGCGCCGGCTCCCGCACGGCGCTGCACACGGCCGCCGTCGCCGTGCGCGCGGCCGGTTTCGGGGACTGCACCGAGGAGCGGCTGGCCGCGCTGGTCGAGGCGGTGGAGGCGGACACCGGGCGGTACTGCGAGGAGCCCTGCGTGCCCGGCCTGGCCATAGAGCTGCACGAGGCGCTGGACCCGCTCGCCCCGCACCTCGCCCCCGCCGGCCGGGCGTCGGTCCTGCTCACCGGCGCGCGCATCGCCCTGGCCGACGGGCCCTACACGGCCGCCGAGCGGGACGTCCTGGCGACGGTGGGCGCGGCCCTGACCATCCGCGCCGAGGACGTGACCCGGTTGCTGGCGGAGGCGCGTACGCCGTCGTAGGGGCCGCCGCCTCCGCCCGGAGGCGCCCGGCCGTCCCGGCCGCGGCGCACGTCCCGGCCGTCCCGCCCCCCGGTGGCCGGGAAGCGGCACCGCGCGCGGTCGCCGCACGCGGTCCCCCCCGGCGCGCTTTCCGGTCGGGCGGGACGGCGCCGGCCGGCGCGGTCGGTGAGGAGGCCGCCGCCCCGACGCCGACCACGGGTCCACCGGTCACCTCGCCGTCCCCGGACGGGGACCGCGCCGGGACTCCGCCGGCCACCTCGACGCAGCCCTCCCCGCCGGTGCCACCGCTGTGGCCGCTCCTGCGCCGGCGGTCGTTGGCCCGGTCGCGCTCGCGCATCGCCCGCGCCCCTCCGCCCCCGGCCCCGGGCGGACCGCGGGGCGAGCGGGCTCGCTCCACCGCCGCCGGCGCGCACCCGCGGATCTCCGCCGCCGGCCGTTCCGGTTCACCACGTGAGCGAAGTGCTCCCGATTCGGCTGGCTCCTGATGGGTTTGCGGCACAGCCGCTCGAAAATACCGTCGGTTTGCAGTACTCCGTCGATCCGCTGGTCGATATCGAACCGCGGTTTTCGAATATCCTGCTCGAACTGCCCGGTATAGGGACCCGAGGTGAAGACCCGCGCCCCCGGTTCCACCCGGGTGACCCCCGCGTCCTCGTGGTGCTGCTCGAGTTCCGCACCGAAGAACTCCCCTGCCGCCCGCCGCGGTCCGTGCGAACCGTTGGCCACGGCCAACCCCCTTGAACTGCGCCGAGCTTGTAGAGCGTCGACGGCTGCCGAGTGTAAATGTGGGGCATCATGCTGGAGATACAAAGCGTGAAATGAAAACGGAAGGAGCACGTTGAAAGAGCAACATCCTCCGCTCTGCATCGAAGAAGCCGAGGAGGTAGTGGAAGAATTGCGGGCGGCGCTCGCGAAGGCCGGAATTACCCTCCCGTCACTCGGGCTCGACCCGGTAAGTCTTGCGCGGCGGACGCCCTGCCTGCTCGTCGAATTGGGGCGGTGTTCCGTGGAGACCGCCCGCCGGCTCGCGGCGGTACTGCGGTGAAGCCGCCCGTCGGGGCGTACGTGATCGACACCCGTACGGGGCGACTCGGGATCGTCATGGGACACGAAGGGCCGTACGTGCAGTTGCGTCCGTACGGCGGCGGCCGGGAGTGGGACGCCGAGCCGTGCGCCGTGCGCCACGCCACCCAGGCGGAGCGGATCAGCGCGGTGACGGCGTACGCCAACGCGCGCAGCCGGGGCGAGGTCCCTTGAAGGGACGCCGCCGGGGCCCGGACGGCCGGCCCGTCCCGCGTCGGGCCCCGGCCCCCCGGGGACCCGCGGGCAGGTGCCGGTGAGGGGCGTCCCGGCCCGGGCCCGACCCCGGCCCCCCAGGGGCCTGCCCGGGCCGGGACGCGGCCGGTGAGGGGGAGGCGGCGGCGGGCCGCCGCCGGGACCGGGCACGCGGAAGGCGGCCACCGGGGCGGTGGCCGCCGCCGCGGTGGCCGCGCGGCGGGACGAGCGGGGGGACACCGTCGCGGGGCGGCCCGGCGCGGGGAGGCAGAATGGCTGCATGAGTCTGTTCCGCGACGACGGCATCGTGCTGCGCACCCAGAAGCTGGGTGAGGCGGACCGGATCATCACCCTGCTCACCCGCGGTCACGGCCGGGTACGGGCCGTGGCCAGGGGCGTGCGGCGCACCAAGTCCAAGTTCGGGGCCCGCCTGGAGCCCTTCTCCCACGTCGACGTGCAGTTCTTCGCGCGGGGGAGCGAGTTGGTGGGGCGCGGGCTGCCGCTGTGCACGCAGAGCGAGACCATCGCGCCGTACGGCGGCGGCATCGTGCGGGACTACGCCCGCTACACCGCCGGGACCGCCATGCTGGAGACCGCCGAGCGGTTCACCGACCACGAGGGCGAGCCGGCGGTCCAGCAGTACCTGCTGCTCGTCGGCGCGCTGCGCACCCTCGCCCGCGGCGAGCACGCCCCGCACCTCGTCCTCGACGCGTTCCTGCTGCGCTCCCTCGCCGTCAACGGGTACGCCCCGAGCTTCGGCGACTGCGCGAAGTGCGGCATGCCCGGCCCCAACCGGTTCTTCTCCGTGGCCTCCGGCGGCTCGGTCTGCGCCGACTGCCGGGTGCCCGGCAGCGTCGTGCCCTCGCCGCAGACCCTGGAACTCCTCGCCGCGCTGCTCACGGGAGACTGGGAGACCGCGGACGCGTGCGAGCCGCGGTACGTCCGGGAGGGCAGCGGGCTGGTGTCCGCGTACCTGCACTGGCACCTGGAGCGCGGCCTGCGCTCCCTTCGGTACGTCGAAAAGTAAGAGCAACAGCAAGAGGGAGACGAGAGACACATGGCCGTACGCGGATTCCTGGGGCGCCAGCGCCGGGAGTACAAGGCGCCGGAACCGCACCCGTCCGGCGCGCGGCCCCCGAAGCTCCCCGGTGAGCTGGTCCCGAACCATGTGGCGATCGTCATGGACGGCAACGGGCGCTGGGCGAAGGAGCGCGGGCTGCCGCGCACCGAGGGGCACAAGGTGGGCGCCGAGCGGGTGCTGGACGTGCTCCAGGGCGGGATCGAGATGGGCGTGGGCGCGATCTCCCTGTACGCCTTCTCCACCGAGAACTGGAAGCGCTCCCCGGAGGAGGTCCGCTTCCTGATGAACTTCAACCGCGACTTCATCCGCAAGTCCCGCGACCAGCTCGACGAGCTGGGCGTGCGGGTGCGCTGGGTGGGACGGATGCCGAAGCTGTGGCAGTCGGTGGCCAAGGAGCTCCAGATCGCCCAGGAGCAGACCAAGGACAACGACCGGCTCACGCTGTACTTCTGCATGAACTACGGCGGCCGGGCCGAGATCGCGGACGCGGCGCAGGCGATCGCGCAGGACGTGAGGGCCGGGAAGCTGGACCCGTCGAAGGTGACCGAGAAGACCTTCGCGAAGTACCTGTACTACCCGGACATGCCGGACGTGGACCTGTTCCTGCGGCCCAGCGGCGAGCAGCGCACCTCCAACTACCTGCTGTGGCAGAGCGCGTACGCCGAGATGGTCTTCCAGGACGTGCTGTGGCCGGACTTCGACCGCCGTGACCTGTGGCGCGCGTGCCTGGAGTTCGCCTCCCGCGACCGCCGCTTCGGCGGCGCCATCCCCAACGAGGAACTGCTGGCCATGGAGGGCAAGCAGGAGGCGTGAGCCGTACCGCACGATCCCGCCTCATGGTCCTGGCCATGGGGCGGGACGCCGCGCGGGACGCGGTGGAGCCGGCGCACCGGCCGGCCGCGGGGGACTGACTGCGCGTCGGCGCTGCGGGCGCGCGAGCGGGCCGGAGGGAGGCCCGGGACCTGTTCGTCCCGCGTTCGGCCCCGACGAGGACGCGGCCTGTCCCGGCGTGCCGCCCGGGAGGGACGTGGGGAGCGCGGCGGACGCGGCAGATCCTCGACCGCGACCCGACCCGCCTCCAGCCGGGACCTCCTGTCCGGACCGGGTCCGGTCTCAGCCGCCCGCCGCCGCGCACTCCGCGCAGGTGCCGAAGATCTCCACCGTGTGCGCCACGTTGACGTAGCCGTGTTCGGCGGCGATGGCCTCCGCCCACTTCTCCACGGCCGGGCCCTCGACCTCGACCGCCCTGCCGCAGGAGCGGCACACCAGGTGGTGATGGTGGTCGTCGCTGGCGCAGCGGCGGTAGACGGACTCGCCGTCGGCGGTGCGCAGCACGTCGACCTCGCCGGCGTCGGCGAGGGACTGGAGGGTGCGGTAGACCGTGGTGAGCCCGACCGAGTCGCCCTTGTGCTTGAGCATGTCGTGGAGTTCCTGCGCGCTGCGGAACTCGTCGACCTCGGCGAGGGCCGCCGCCACGGCGGCGCGCTGCCGGGTGGCGCGTCCTTTGACGGACGGTCCAGCGGTCGTCACCGGTTGCCTCCTCACGTCTGCTCCTTGCCGGGTCATTGTGCCAGCCCGGACCGACGGCGGTCAGACGCCGGCCGCGTCGCCGGCCCCCCGACTGACCGGAATCGTGCACTCCACCGGGTCGCCGGAGGGCTGCGCGGAGGCCGCCGCCCGCGCGCGCCGCCGGGCCAGCGGAGCCGCCAGCGCCGTCAGCACGATGAACGCGCCGATGGTCAGCAGCACGATCGTCGCACCGGGCGGCACGTCCTGGTAGTACGAGGTGACGGTGCCGCCGAGGGTCACGGCCACGCCGATCGCGACGGCGACGGCGAACGTCGCGGCGAAGCTGCGGCTGAGCTGCTGGGCCGCCGCCACGGGGACGACCATCAGCGCCGACACCAGCAGCAGGCCCACCACGCGCATGGCGACGGTGACGGTGACCGCCGCCGTGATCGCCGTCAGCAGGTTCAGCGCGCGCACCGGCAGCCCGGTGACCCGGGCGAACTCCTCGTCCTGGCTGACCGCGAAGAGCTGGCGGCGCAGTCCCAGGGTGACCAGGACCACGAAGGCGGCCAGGACGCAGATGGCCGTCACGTCGGACTCGGAGACCGTGGACAGGGAGCCGAACAGGTACGAGGTGAGGTTGGCGTTGGAGCCCGTGGGCGCGAGGTTGATGAACATCACGCCGCCGGCCATGCCGCCGTAGAAGAGCATGGCGAGGGCGATGTCGCCGCGCGTCTTGCCGTACCAGCGGATCAGTTCCATCAGGACCGCGCCGAGCACGGAGACCAGGGTCGCCATCCACACCGGCGACCAGGACAGCAGGAAGCCGAGGCCGACGCCGGTCATCGCCACGTGGCCGATGCCGTCGCCCATCAGGGCCTGGCGGCGCTGCACGAGGTAGATGCCGACGGCGGGGGCGGTGACGCCGACCAGGACGGCCGCGAGCAGCGCCCGCTGCATGAAGGCGTAGTTCAGGATTTCCATGGTGGGGCTTCTCAGCTCAGCAGTCCGGTGCGGACCGGTTCGGCGCCCGCCGGCGCGTGCGGGTGGACGTGGTCGTGGCCGGGCAGCGCGTGCTGGCCGACGGCCTTCGGGGGCGGGCCGTCGTGCAGGACGCAGCCGTCGCGCAGGACGACCGCCCGGTCGATCAGCGGCTCCAGGGGCCCCAGCTCGTGCAGGACCAGCAGGACGGTGGCGCCCGCCGCGACCTGCTCCCTGAGCGTCGCCGCCAGCACCTCCTGGCTGGCCAGGTCGACGCCGGCCATCGGCTCGTCCATGATCAGCAGCTCGGGGTCGGCGACGAGCGCGCGGGCGATGAGCACGCGCTGGTGCTGGCCGCCGGACAGGGCGTTCACGGAGTCCTTGGCCCGGTCCGCCATGCCGACCAGCTCCAGGGCCCGGTGGACCGCCTCGCGGTCGGCCTTGCGGAAGACGCCGAAGCGGGCGCGGGACAGCCGGCCGGAGGAGACCACCTCCGTCACCGTCGCGGGCACTCCGCCCGCGGCCGTGGTGCGCTGCGGGACGTACCCCACGCGCGCCCAGTCGCGGAACCGGCGCCGCGGGGTGCCGAACAGCTCGATCTCCCCGGCGCCGACGGGCACCTGGCCGATGACGCTGCGCACGGCCGTCGACTTGCCCGAGCCGTTCGCGCCGAGCAGCGCGACGACCTCGCCGCGGCGCACGGTGAGGTCGACGCCGCGCAGGACGGGGCGCGAGCCCAGCTCGGCGCGGACGCCGCGCATGGATATGACGGGCTCGGCGACAGGTGCTGTGACGGGCTCGCTCATGCCGCCCTCCGAGGGGTGTGTCACTTCGCTCCCAGGGCCTTTCGCAGGGCCTCGAGGTTGGCTTCCATGACCTGGAAGTAGTCGTCGCCGCGGGACCGGTCGGTGATGCCCTCGATCGGGTCGAGGACGTCCGTCTTCAGGTTCGCGTCGGCGGCGAGGGTCTTCGCGGTCTTGTCGCTGACGAGGGTCTCGTAGAAGACGGTGGAGACGCCCTCGGCCTTCGCCGTCTTCGACAGGTCCTTCACGCGGGCGGCGCTGGGCTCCGACTCGGGGTCGAGGCCGCTGATGGCCTCCTCGGTCAGGCCGTAGCGCTCGGCGAGGTAGCCGAAGGCGGCGTGGGTGGTGATGAAGACCTTGGTCTCGGTGTCCTTCAGGCCCGTCTCGAACTTCGTGTTCAGCTCGCCGAGCCGCTTCACCAGGGCCTCGGTGTTCTTCGCGTAGTCGGCGGCGTGGTCGGGGTCGGCCTTCTCGAAGGCCTTGCCGACGCCCTCGGCGACCTCGGCGTACTTCACCGGGTCCAGCCAGATGTGGGGGTCCTGGCCGCCCTCGTGAGCGTGCTCGTGCTCGTCGGCGTGCTCGTCGGCGTGTTCGTCGGCGTGCTCGCCGGCGTGCTCGCCGGTGTGCTCGTCGGCGTGGCCGCCGACCTCGGTGCCGTGCTCCTCCAGCGAGGTGAGCGTCGCGGCGTCGATCTTCGTCTTGATCCCGGACTGGGTGATCGCCTCGTCGACGGAGGGCTGCAGGCCCTTGAGGTAGAGCGCCGCGTCGGCCTCCTCCAGCTGCGCGGTCTGCTTGGCGCTGATCTCCAGGTCGTGCGGCTCCTGGCCGGGCTGGGTGAGGCTGGTGACCTTCACGTGGTCGCCGCCGATCTGCTCGGCGAGGAAGGCCATCGGGTAGAACGACGCGACGACGTCGAACCCGTCCGTGTCGCCTGCCGCCGCGTTGTCGGAGGAGCAGGCGGTGAGGGTGCCCAGGCCGAGCGCGGCGGTGGCCGCGAGCGCGATCCCGGATATCCCGGATATGCGGTGTCGTCGTACGTTCATGACACTCATTTTCAACAAATATGGAAACGGTTGTCAACAAACGCCCCGGGAGGCCCCCGCGGGACCCCCGGTGGCACGGGAGGGGCCCCTGGGCTGCACCGCCTGCCCGGCACCGATTTGATTGAGGGGGAGCATCCGCCGGTACCCTGAGGCATTCGCTCTGAAGCGTCTCGCTTCAACGCCCGTCGTCGTAATGAAGAGAGCACCGTGGCCGCCGACAAGATCGACACCATCGTCAGCCTGAGCAAGCGCCGTGGCTTCGTATTCCCCTGCAGTGAGATTTACGGCGGTCAGCGCGCCGCCTGGGACTACGGTCCGCTGGGTGTCGAGCTGAAGGAGAACCTCAAGCGCCAGTGGTGGCGCTACATGGTGACGTCGCGCGAGGACGTCGTCGGTATCGACTCGTCCGTGATCCTCGCCCCCGAGGTCTGGGTCGCCTCCGGCCACGTCGCCACCTTCACCGACCCGCTCACCGAGTGCACCTCCTGCCACAAGCGGTTCCGCGCCGACCACCTGGAGGAGGCGTACGAGGCCAAGCACGGCCGCCTGCCGGAGAACGGCCTGGCGGACGTCAACTGCCCCAACTGCGGCAACAAGGGCCAGTTCACCGAGCCCAAGCAGTTCTCGGGCCTGCTGTCCACCCACCTCGGCCCGACCCAGGACTCCGGCTCCGTCGCCTACCTGCGTCCCGAGACCGCGCAGGGCATCTTCACCAACTTCGCCCAGGTGCAGACCACCTCGCGCCGCAAGCCGCCGTTCGGCATCGCGCAGATGGGCAAGTCCTTCCGCAACGAGATCACGCCCGGCAACTTCATCTTCCGCACCCGCGAGTTCGAGCAGATGGAGATGGAGTTCTTCGTCAAGCCGGGCGAGGACGAGAAGTGGCAGGAGTACTGGATGGAGCAGCGCTGGAACTGGTACACCGGCCTGGGCCTGCGCGAGGAGAACATGCGGTGGTACGAGCACCCGAAGGAGAAGCTCTCCCACTACTCCAAGCGCACCGCCGACATCGAGTACCGCTTCAACTTCGGCGGCAGCGAGTGGGGTGAGCTGGAGGGCGTCGCCAACCGCACCGACTACGACCTCTCCGCCCACGCCAAGGCCTCCGGCCAGGACCTCTCCTACTTCGACCAGGAGGCCGGCGAGCGCTGGACGCCGTACGTCATCGAGCCCGCGGCCGGTGTCGGCCGCGCGATGCTGGCGTTCCTCCTCGACGCGTACGTCGAGGACGAGGCCCCCAACGCCAAGGGCAAGATGGAGAAGCGCACCGTGCTGCGCCTGGACCACCGCCTGGCCCCGGTCAAGGTCGCGGTGCTCCCGCTGTCCCGCAACCCGGAGCTGTCCCCGAAGGCCAAGGGGCTCGCCCAGGCGCTGCGCCAGCACTGGAACATCGAGTTCGACGACGCCGGCGCCATCGGCCGCCGCTACCGCCGCCAGGACGAGATCGGCACGCCGTTCTGCGTGACGGTCGACTTCGACACGCTGGAGGACAACGCGGTGACGGTCCGCGAGCGCGACTCGATGAAGCAGGAGCGCGTCTCCCTCGACCAGATCGAGGGCTACCTGGCCGCGCGCCTGATCGGCTGCTAGGAGCCCGCGGCTCCAGAGCTCTTCGGCCCCCGTGCGGGACCCGGCCGGGTCCCGCACGGGGGCCGTCGTGCTGTCGCGGCGCGGTGGGCGCGGTTCCTGCCGCGGTGCCGCGACACGGCGACGACTGACGAATGACAGTTATTGAAATCTGTCACTCGCGGTGCCATGGTGGGCGCATGACGATGCGCACCCGTTCCCTCGGAACCAACGGCCCCCAGGTCTCCGCCCTCGGCCTCGGCTGCATGGGCATGTCCGCGCTGTACGGCGACGCGGACCGGGCGGAGTCGATCGCCACGATCCACGCGGCCCTGGAGGCGGGCGTCACCCTGCTGGACACCGGCGACTTCTACGGCATGGGCCACAACGAGATGCTCATCGGCGAGGCCCTGCGCACCGCCCCCGCGTCCCGCCGCGAACAGGCCCTGCTCAGCGTGAAGTTCGGCGCCCTGCGCGACCCCGACGGCGGCTGGTCCGGGTACGACGGCCGCCCCGCCGCCGTGAAGAACTTCGCCGCGTACTCGCTCCAGCGCCTCGGCGTCGACCACATCGACGTCTACCGCATCGCCCGCCTCGACCCCGACGTGCCGGTGGAGGAGACGGTCGGCGCCATCGCGGAACTGGTCGAGAAGGGGTACGTGCGGCACATCGGCCTCAGCGAGGTCGGGGCCGGTACCGTCCGGCGGGCCGCCGCCACCGCGCCCATCTGCGACCTGCAGATCGAGTACTCCCTGATCTCGCGCGGCATCGAGAACGAGATCCTGCCGGCCGTCCGCGAACTGGGCATCGGCGTCACCGCGTACGGAGTCCTCTCGCGCGGACTGATCTCCGGCCACTTCACCCCTGACCGGCAGCTCGCGGCGGACGACTTCCGCGCGCACTCGCCGCGCTTCCAGGGCGAGAACCTCCGGCACAACCTCGGCCTCGTGGAGGCGCTGCGGGAGATCGCCGGGCACAAGGGCGTCAGCGTCGCCCAGATCGCCATCGCCTGGGTGCTCTCCCGCGGCGACGACATCGTGCCGCTGGTCGGCGCCCGCCGGCGCGACCGGCTCACCGAGGCGCTGGACGCGCTGGACGTGACCCTGGACGAGGCGGACCTGGCCGCGATCGAGCGTGCGGTACCGGCCGGAGCCGCCGCCGGTGAGCGCTATCCGGCCGAGCAGATGGCCCACGTCGAGCGCTGAACGGTGCCGGGTACGGTCTAGGCCATGGCACCGACCCCCGAGACCCTGACCGCCGAGCGCATCCTCGAAGCGACCGAGGAGGTGCTGCGCCGCCACGGTCCGGCCAAGGCCACCGTGGTCGACGTGGCCCGCGCGCTCGGCGTCAGCCACGGCAGCGTCTACCGGCACTTCCGGACGAAGGCGGCGCTGCGCGAGGCGGTCACCAAGCGGTGGCTGGACCGCACCTCCGGGGAACTGTCCGGGATCGCCGCCGAGGACCGTGATCCGGAGGGCCGGCTGCGCGACTGGCTGCGGGCCCTGTTCGAGGCCAAGCGCCGCAAGGCGGTCGGCGACCCCGAACTGTTCGCCACCTACACGGTGCTGACCGGCGAGAACGGCACGGCGGTCGGCGAGCACCTCGCCGACCTGACCGCCCAGCTGACCCGGATCGTCCGGGCGGGTGAGGAGGCGGGCACCTTCACCACCGCCGACCCCGAGGCCGCGGCGCGCGCCGTCTTCCACGCCACGGGCCGCTTCCACGACCCCTGCCACGCGCGGGAGTGGGAGCGGCCGGGGATCGAGGAGGAGTTCGAGGCCGTGGTGGAACTGCTGGTACGGGGACTGCGCGCGGGCTGAGGCCGGGGCGGGCGCGGTGCCGTCGCCCGGGCGGCACCCGCGAGCGGCCGTCCGGTCCCGGAGCCGGACCGGCACCGGGCAGGCGGCCCCTCGCGCGCGGGGCGCCGGCGCCGTCCGCGGGGCCCGGGCCGCTTCGGCCAGTCGATCGTCCGCGGCAGCCGCAGGCTCGGCGGGCCCGTCAGGGTCATGCCCGCAAGCTGCAGCAGCAGGGCCGTCAGCAGGGCGTCCCGCATGCCCAGGGGCGGGGTCGGGGAGAGGAGCAGGGTGCCGGGGGGCGGCCACGCCCGGGGCCGGTGGCGACTGCTGGGCGGTGCACATGACGCCGCCGACGTCCACGCGGCGGACCTCCGGCGGGGCGACCCGGTGGATCACCGGGAGCTGGAGCGCCTGGCCGGCGCCGGCGAGTGCCCCGCCCGGCAGGAGCCCGACGACGCCGAGGTCCGGCCGGGAGCGCCGGGCGGCCGGCGCCGTCGGGGCCGGGCCCGCGCCCTGGAGCGCCGCGCCCGCCGACCACGACACGCGCCAGCGGCTGGAGCGGCTGGACGCGATCGCGCTGGAACGCGGGGCCACATCGGCGGGATGACCGTCCCGAGTGCGGGAACACGAGTCATAGCGGAAGGTGATGTTTTCAGAGCATTCCGACATTCCCACAGTGTTCTCACGAGGCGAGGACAGCCATGGCTGAGCAGACGCCGGCGCGCACGCCGGCACAGAAGTCGGCGCAGACACTTCCGCAGCCGCTGCACGCGGCGGCCTCGGTGCTGCGGAAGGTGCCGGGCGCCGGAATGGTCGGCAAGGCGGCGGAGGGGGCGCTGGACAGGATCGGGGCCGTGTCGCCGCGCGGGCGGCGGGTGGCCGTGTACACCGGGGCCGGGGTGCTCGGCGTCGCCGGGCTCGTGGAGTGGCCCGTGGCGCTCGCCGGGGCGGCGGTGGCCTGGCTGACCCAGCCCCGCCCGGACGAGGCGGCGGAAGCGAAGGCGGTGCGGACCGCGACGGGCGACGGTGCCCCGGCCCCGTCCCCGGCCACCGCCGGGGACGGGGCGGAGGCCGGTACCGCCGATACCTCCGACGGCGGCGGGAGCGGGGCGGCCGAGACCTCCACCGGGGGCGGGACCGCCGCCAAGACCGCCTCCAGGACCACCGGCACGGCCCGGCGCACGGCCAAGGCCACCACCGCGGCCAAGGCTGCGGCCAAGACCACCACCGCGGCCGGGAACACGGCCAAGAGCACGGTGAAGAAGGCGGCCGGCCCCAAGACCGCCACCCGGAGCACGAGCACCGCCAAGAGCCGTTCCGGTGGCGGGAGCACCGGCCGCGGCGCCGCCTCCGCCACCACGCGCCGCACCTCCGGTACGACCCGCAGGACCACGGCGTCCGCCGGACAGGACGGCGGCGGCAAGTCGACCCCCCGCACCCGGAAGACAGGCTGAGAGGAAACGATGCTCGGTGGACTTCTGACGCGTTCCCAGGGCGCGGTCGCCGCGACCGTCCTCGCCGGGCCCCGGCTGCTCGCGCGCGGCACCGCGCCCGCCGTGGGGCTCGCGGCCGGTGCCGTGGCGGGCACGGCACGGGCCGGCGTGCGGAGCGCGGACTTCGCCGCGCGCGCGGCCCGGGTCGCCCGCGCCGCGCTGCCGGGCGGCGGACAGGACTGGCGGGCCGGTGCCCGTGCCCACCTCGCGCTGGCGCCGGCCGCGCACGACGGGGACCGGCCGGCGGGCGGGACGGCACAGGCGGCCCGGCGGGTGGCGGCGGCACTGGCCGAGCACCCGGACGTGGCCCTCGCCTACTGGGACTCCGGCCTGTCCCGGCTGGTGGTGGCCGCGACCGAGGAGGCGCTCACCGGCACGGTGGTCGACCGGGCGACCGTGCTCGCCGAGCGGCACGGCCTGACCCGCGCCGACGACCTCGTGGAGGAGCCCGCCCACCCCGGCGACCCGGCCTCCGTGCGCGTCGCGGCGGCGGCCCTGGGCGCCGACGTGGTGGGCATCGCCGCCGGACTGACCGCCTCCGCGCTGCGCCTGCCCCCCACCCCCCGCCTGGTCACCGCCGTCTCCACGCTGCTGCGCGAGAACCCGACCTTCCGCGGCCGGCTGCGCGCCCGCCTCGGCGACGACCGCATGGAGGTGGCGCTCGCCGTCGCCAACGCGGCCGTGCACGGCGCCGGGCAGAGCCCGACCTCCCTGGTGCTCGACGGGGCGCTGCGCGCCTGCCAGCTCGCGGAGGCGGTGGTCCGCACGGCCGCGTTCGAGACCGTGCACGACCGGCTGTGCGCGCCGGACCGGGGCAGCCTGCCCGCCGACGCCTCCCGGCGTCCGCCGCTGCGCACCTCCCCGGCGCAGCACTACGCCTCCCACGCCTCGACGGGCAGTGTGGCGGGCGCGGCCGCGGTCCTCCTCGTCAAGCACGACCTGGCCGAGGCCGCGGAGGCGGTGCTCGCCGGTTCGCCCAAGGCCGCCCGGTACGGGCCCGCCGCCTTCCACGCCGTCCTGAGCGGCGCGCTGTCGCGCACCGGCGTCCTGGTGCGGGAACCGGAGCGGCTGCGGCAGCTGGAGATGGCCGAGATCGTCGTCCTGCACCCCAGCGCGCTGCGCGCCCCCGGTGCCGGAGCCGACCCGTGGACGGAGTCCGTGCTGGACGCGGCGCGCCGCGCCGGGCTGCGCGTGGTGATGGTGGAGGACCCGGCGCTGTCCGACTTCACCGGCCTGGCCGACCAAGTCGTCGGTTCCGAACGCCCGTTGAGCGAGATCGTGGACGAACTGCGCGAGGAGGGCGGCGTCGTCACCGTCGTACGGCCCCGGCCCGGCGACGACGCGGCAGTGGCCGCCGGACTGCTGCGCGGGGACGTGGCCGTCGCCCTCGCCGACGGCGAGTGCCCGGTGGCGTGGGGCGCGGACGTGCTGTGCACCAACGGCCTGGCCGACGTGTGGCGGCTGCTGCGGGCGGTGCCCGCGGCGCGGGGCGTCGGGCGCCGGTCGCAGGTGCTGGCCCGCTCCGGCGCCGCGCTGTCCGGACTGCTGGTCGCCGTCGGCGAGGCCCGCAAGGGCGGTGGCGGTGCCCCGCTGCCGGGGCTGCGGCACGCGCCGGTCGACGCGGGCGCGGCGGCGGCCCTGCTGTCCGGGGTCCGCGCGGCCCTCGGCGTGGCCACGGCCCGCGCCCCGCACCCCCGGGCGCGGGTGGCCTGGCACGATCTGGACCCGGACGGCGTGCGCGAGCGGCTGGAGCGGGAGAAGGAACCGGAGCCGTCCGTCGTCGAGCAGGCGGCCGCCCGGGTGAGGGCCGCCGTCGACCGGGCGAGCCGCACCCCCGCGCTCACCCCGGTGCGCTGGACGGCGCAGCTGGCCGGCGCGGTGCGCAACGAACTCGACGATCCGCTCACCCCGGTGCTGGCCGTCGGCTCGGCCGCCGAGGCGATCCTCGGCTCCGTCATGGACGCCCTGCTCGTCGTCGGCGCGCTCGACCTGAACGCGCTGGTCGGCGGGTTCCAGCGGCTGCGCGCCGAACGGGCGCTGGCCGGGCTGCTCGCGCAGCAGAAGCAGAAGGCGCGCGTCGCCGGGCAGGAGTCCCGCGACGGCGCGGGCGAGGCCCGGGTGGTGGACGCCTCCAAGCTCGCCCCGGGCGACGTCATCGACCTCAAGGCGGACGACGTGGTGCCCGCCGACGCCCGCCTGCTGTGGGAGGACGGGCTGGAGGTGGACGAGTCCGCGCTGACGGGCGAGTCCCTGCCGGTCGACAAGAGCGTGGACCCCACGCCGCACGCCCCCGTCGCCGAACGGCACTGCATGGTCTTCGAGGGCACCACCGTGGTCGCCGGGCGCGCCCAGGCCGTCGTCGTCGACACCGGCGAGCGCACCGAGGCCGCCCGCGCCGTCGCGCTGGCCGCCCGCACGCCGTCCGCCGCCGGCGTCCAGGCCCGGCTCCAGGAACTCACCCGCAAGGCGCTGCCGCTCACCCTGGCGGGCGGTGCCGCCGTGACCGGGATCTCCCTGCTGCGGGGAGCCCCGATCCGGCAGGCGGTCAGCGGCGGCGTGTCGGTGGCGGTGGCGGCCGTCCCCGAGGGGCTGCCGCTGGTGGCGACGGTCGCGCAGCTCGCCGCCGCCCGCAGGCTCGGCCGCCGCGGCGTCCTCGTGCGCACCCCGCGCACCCTGGAGGCGCTGGGCCGCATGGACACCATCTGCTTCGACAAGACCGGCACGCTCACCGAGAACCGGCTGCGGTTGGTGAAGGCGTCCGACGCCGGCGGCACGGTGCACAAGCTGGGCGAGCCGGACGCCGCCGGAACCGTACGGGCCGCCGCCCGGGCCTGCCCCCGCCTGGACGGCGACGGCGCCCGGCCCACCCACGCCACCGACGAGGCGGTGCTCGACGCCGCCGGGGACGACCCCGAGTGGGAGCAGATCGAGGGCCTGCCCTTCGAGACCTCCCGCGGCTACGCCGCCGCCGTCGGCCGCGCCGGGGACGGCTCGCCCGTCCTGGTCGTCAAGGGCGCCCCGGAGACCGTGCTGCCCGCCTGCCCCGACCTTCCCTCCCACGCCTCCGACACGGCGCACGACCTGGCCGCCGACGGCCTGCGCGTGCTGGCGGTGGCGCAGCGCCCGCTGACGGACGGCGAGAAGGCGGGCGACCTCCTCGAACGCCCCCTGGAGGAGATGGACCTGCGCTTCACCGGCCTGCTCGCGCTCGCCGACGTGGCCCGCGAGACCTCCCCGGCGCTGGTGCGCGGGCTGCGCGAGGCGGGCGTACGGCCGGTGGTGCTGACCGGCGACCATCCGCAGACCGCCCGCGCCATCGCCACCGACCTGGGCTGGCCCGAGGACGCCGTCGTCGTCACCGGCGACGAACTGGCCGCCGCGGACCGGCGGCAGCGCTCCCGGATGCTGCGCGACGCCGACGTGGTGGCCCGCGTCGCGCCCGAGCAGAAGCTCCAGGTCGTGGAGTCGCTGCGGGACGCCGGGCGGGTGGTCGGCATGGTCGGCGACGGCGCCAACGACGCCGCCGCCATCCGCGCCGCCGACATCGGTGTCGGCATCAACGCCCGCGGCTCGGCCGCCGCGCGCAACGCCGCCGACCTCGTCGTCACCGGCGACGACCTGCTCGTCCTGGTCGAGGCGGTCCGGGAGGGCCGGGCGCTGTGGGGCAGCGTCGCCGATGCCATCGCCATCCTCATCGGCGGCAACGCGGGCGAGGTCGGCTTCGGCATCCTCGGCACCGTCCTCGGCGGCTCGGCGCCGCTGTCGACCCGCCAGATGCTGCTGGTGAACCTGTTCACCGACCTGTTCCCGGCGATGGCGGTGGCGGTGACCTCGCCGGAGGGCGACGAGGAGGAGGACGGCGAGAGGGACGCGCCCCTGGGGACGGCGGTCCTGGGCGAGCCCCTGATCCGGAAGATCCGGCACCGGGCGCTGACGACGGCCCTCGGCGCGACCGCCGCCTGGCTCTTCGGCCGCCTCACGCCCGGCACGGCCCGCCGCTCGACGACGATGGCCCTGTGCGCGGTGGTCGGCACCCAGCTCGCCCAGACCCTCTCCGACCGGCGCGGCAGCCACCTGGTGCAGGCCACCTCCCTGGGTTCCGCCGCCGCCCTGGTCGCCCTCGTCCAGACCCCGGCCGCCAGCCACCTCTTCGGCTGCACCCCGCTGGGCCCGCTGGCCTGGGCGGGCGTGGCCGCGGCGATCGCCCTGGCGCTGGCGGGGCAGCGGGTGGTGCCGCGTCTGGAGGAGACGGTGATGAGGCGCTGGCCGCAGGTGGCGGAACGGCTGCCGGCGCCGGCGGGGTGAGGCGGAGCCGGTTCCCGGGGCGGGGGCCGGTCAGACCCCCGCCGTCCGCTGTGCCGGGGCCGGCCGGAGCCGGTCCGCCGTGCGCGCGGCGGTGCGGCGGGCCCAGGCGCCCGTGGTCAGGGCGCCGAGGGCCAGGACCGCGGCGCCGCAGGCGGTGAGGATCCACCAGCCGGGGCGGGCGGCGGAGACGAACGCGTCCCGGTACGGCGCGGAGCCCACGCCCGCCGCGAGCACCGCGCCGATCACCGCGACGCCGAGGGTCGAGCCCAGCTGGCGGCTGGTGGAGGCGACGGCGGCGGCGACGCCGGCCTGGGCGCGGGGCATGCCGGAGACGGCGGTGTTGGTGATCGGCGCGTTGACGAAGCCGAAGCCGACGCCGAACAGGACGTAGCCGAGGAACAGGGTGGCGTCCGAGGTCTCGGCCTCGAACAGGGCGAACAGCAGCCCGCTCGCCGTCATCGCGCAGCCCGCGACCAGCAGCGGGGCCCGCGGCCCCCGGCTGCCGACCAGACGGCCGGACAGCGGGGCGCACAGGAGGGTCGGCACGGCCATGGGCAGCATCCACAGGCCCGCGTGCAGGGCGCTCAGTCCGCGCACGTTCTGCAGGTACAGCGTCGACAGGAACAGGAAGCCGCCCATCGCGGCGAACCCGCACACGGCGATCACGGTGGCCCCGCTGAACGGTGCCGAGCGGAAGAAGCGCAGGTCGATGAGGGGCTCGGCGCGGCGGGGCTCGTACAGCAGCAGCCCGGCGAGGGCGGCCAGCGCCGCCACGGCGAAGGGCAGCACCGCCGCCGGGCCCGCGTTCGGCACCTCGATGATCGCGTACGTCAGCGCGCCGAACAGCACGATCACCAGCAGCTGGCCGATCGGGTCGGGGCGGCGGGCGTGCGGGGCGCGGGAGTCGGGGACGTACCGCAGGGTGAGCAGCAGGGCCGCGAGTCCCACCGGCAGGTTGATCCAGAAGATCGCGCGCCAGCCGACCGACTCCACGAGCAGACCGCCCACCAGCGGACCGGCGGCCAGGGAGATGCCGACCACCGCGCCCCACGCGCCGATGGCGCGGGCCCGCTCGCGCGGGTCGGTGAAGGTGTTGGTGATGATCGACATGGCGACCGGGTTCAGCATCGAGCCGCCCACCGCCTGCACCATCCGGAACGCGACCAGCGACGGCAGGTCGGGAGCGAGGGAGCACAGCACCGAGCCGAGCGTGAAGACGACCAGGCCCGTCATGAAGACGCGCTTGCGGCCGATCCGGTCGGCCGTGGAGCCGGCGAGCATCAGCAGCGCGGCCAGCACCAGGGTGTAGGCGTCGATCGCCCACTGGAGTCCGGAGGTGGTCGTGCCCAAGTCGTGCTGCATGGACGGCAGGGCGACGTTCAGCACGGTGTTGTCGAGGCTCACGATCAGCAGGCTCATGCAGCAGATGGCGAGCACGAGCAGGCGTCGGCGGCGGCTGAGCTCGGGCATGGGCTCCATCGTACGCCGATTTCTATAGTGCGGTTAACTAATGAAGTATGCACGTAGACGGTGGGGAGCCGTGCCGGGCACGTCCCGGCGTACGCGACAATGGAGGAATGTCCACGCCCACCCTGCCCACGACGGCCCCGACGCTGCAGATCGGCCCGCACGCGGTGAGGCCGCCCGTCGTGCTCGCCCCCATGGCGGGCATCACCAACGCGCCCTTCCGCACCCTGTGCCGGGAGTTCAGCGGCGGCAAGGGCCTGTTCGTCAGCGAGATGATCACGACCCGGGCACTGGTCGAACGCAACGACAAGACCATGCAGCTGATCAAGTTCGACGCGAGCGAGCGCCCTCGCTCGATCCAGCTGTACGGCGTCGACCCGGCCACCGTCGGCAAGGCCGTCCGCATGATCGTGGACGAGGACCTCGCCGACCACATCGACCTGAACTTCGGCTGCCCGGTCCCCAAGGTGACCCGCAAGGGCGGCGGCTCCGCCCTCCCCTACAAGCGGAACCTGCTGCGCGCCATCCTGCGGGAGGCCGTCGCCGGCGCCGGCGACCTGCCGGTGACGATGAAGATGCGCAAGGGCATCGACGACGACCACCTCACCTACCTCGACGCCGGGCGCATCGCCGTCGAGGAGGGTGTCACCGCCATCGCCCTGCACGGCCGCACCACCGCCCAGCACTACGGCGGCACCGCCGACTGGGACGCCATCGCCCGCCTGAAGGAGCACGTGCCGGAGATCCCGGTGCTCGGCAACGGCGACATCTGGTCCGCCGAGGACGCCCTCAGGATGGTGCGCGAGACCGGCTGCGACGGCGTCGTGGTCGGCCGCGGCTGCCTGGGGCGGCCCTGGCTCTTCGCCGACCTGGTCGCCGCCTTCGAGGGCCGTACCGGGGACTTCGTGCGCCCCACCCTGCGCGAGGTCGCCGACGTCATGGTCCGGCACGCCCGCCTCCTCGGCGAGTGGCTCGGCGACGAGCAGCGCGGCGTGATCGACTTCCGCAAGCACGTCGCCTGGTACCTCAAGGGCTTCGCGGTCGGCTCCGAGATGCGCAAGCGCCTGGCGGTCACCTCGTCCCTGGAGGAGTTGCGGGCCGGGCTGGACGAGCTGGACCTCGACCAGCCGTGGCCGTCCGGCGCCGACGGCCCCCGCGGCCGTACGTCGGGCAACAACCGCGTGGTGCTGCCGGACGGCTGGCTGAAGGACCCCTACGACTGCGCGGGCATCGGCGAGGACGCGGAACTGGACACCTCGGGGGGCTGACCGGCGGACGGGTGGTCCGCGGCGGCCGCGGCCCGGCGGTCCCGGCGGCGGCGTGTGCCGCGCGGTGCCGCCGCGGGGGCCGGGAAGGGGCGCCCCGGCATCCGGAAGTCCCGCCGGAAGCGGTCGCGCGGGTCGCCGGCGGCCCGCTCCGGCGGATCCGGGTGGACCGGGTCCGCCCGCACCGCGCGCCGGGTGAGCCGCGCGCGGTGCGGCGCAGGGTGCCGTACGCGCAGCCCCGGGCGCCCGCCGCCCCCACCCGGCCGCACGGCCGGGTGCCGTCGGCGGAGCGGATCGCGCCGGGGGAGCCCTTCCCGCTCCGGTCGGCGCGGACGCGGGCGCTCGGAGGGTGACGGGGGTGCTCGGAGGGTGACGGGGGCGTTTCCCCCGCGGCGGTCGTCCCGTCGGCCGGTCCGCATGGTGAAATCCCGCTGGCTGTGACAGCGTGATTCTCGCCACTCCTGATAGGTGTTGCGCTCATATGAGCGGATCATGGGCGACTGTACTTCTCAAAGGGTGGCACCGAGTGCCACCCTTTGATCGTTCATCGAGCAAAAACAGACGTGGGGAATGCTGCTCATGTGAGCGCTTCTCATGCTCATGCGGAGGTTGATTCGTTCAAGAAGTGAATACATGGCTGCCCGGTCCCGCGCCGCGCCTCGACTTTAGATCCGCTGGCGGACGGGTGGTTACAGGCACATGACGGGCACGTGGACATACCCACGAGCCTTCGATCTGGGTACATTCCCCGACGTCAGGGCAGCCACCGCGTCCTCGAGGAGTCGAGACCCGTGTCGGAAAACAAAGATCCCCAGGTAGCCGGGCAGGACACCGGTGTTGAGGGCGTGAAGTTCGTCTACGACTTCACCGAGGGCAACAAGGACCTCAAGGACCTCCTCGGCGGCAAGGGCGCCAACCTCGCCGAGATGACCAAGCTGGGCCTTCCGGTCCCTCCCGGCTTCACCATCACCACCGAGGCCTGCAAGGTCTACCTGGAGAGCGGCGAGGAACCGACGGCACTGCGTGACGAGGTGAGTGCGCACCTCGCCGCCCTCGAGGAGAAGATGGGCAAGAAGCTCGGCCAGGCCGACGACCCGCTCCTCGTCTCGGTCCGCTCCGGCGCCAAGTTCTCCATGCCCGGCATGATGGACACGGTCCTCAACATTGGCCTCTCCGACGCGTCGGTGCGGGGCCTGGCCGCGCAGGCCGGCGACGAGCGGTTCGCCTGGGACTCCTACCGCCGCCTCATCCAGATGTTCGGCAAGACCGTCCTGGGCATCGACGGCGACCTCTTCGAGGAGGCGCTGGAGAAGGCCAAGGCGGCCAAGAAGGTCACGGTCGACACCGAGCTGGAGGCCGCGGACCTGAAGAAGCTGGTCGCCACCTTCAAGAAGATCGTCAAGAAGGAGACCGGCCGGGACTTCCCGCAGGACCCGCGCGAGCAGATGGACCTCGCCGTCAAGGCGGTCTTCGACTCCTGGAACGGCGAGCGCGCCAAGCTCTACCGCCGCCAGGAGCGCATCCCGCACGACCTCGGCACCGCGGTCAACGTCTGCACGATGGTCTTCGGCAACCTCGGCCCCGACTCCGGCACGGGCGTCGCCTTCACCCGCGACCCCGCCTCCGGCCACCAGGGCGTCTACGGCGACTACCTCCAGAACGCCCAGGGCGAGGACGTCGTGGCCGGCATCCGCAACACGGTGCCGCTCGCCGAGCTGGAGCGGATCGACAAGAAGTCGTACGACCAGCTCCTGCAGATCATGGAGACCCTGGAGAACCACTACAAGGACCTCTGCGACATCGAGTTCACCATCGAGCGCGGCCGGCTGTGGATGCTCCAGACCCGGGTGGGCAAGCGCACGGCGGGCGCGGCCTTCCGCATCGCCACCCAGCTGGTGGACCAGGGCCTGATCGACGAGGCGGAGGCCCTCCAGCGCGTCACCGGCGCCCAGCTCGCCCAGTTGATGTTCCCCCGCTTCGACGAGGACGCGAAGGTCGAGCAGATCGGCCGGGGCATCGCCGCCTCGCCGGGCGCGGCGGTCGGCAAGGCCGTCTTCGACTCGTACACGGCCGTCAAGTGGTCCCGCTCCGGCGAGAAGGTCATCCTCATCCGCCGCGAGACCAACCCCGACGACCTGGACGGCATGATCGCCGCCGAGGGCATCCTCACCTCGCGCGGCGGCAAGACCTCGCACGCGGCCGTCGTCGCCCGCGGCATGGGCAAGACCTGCGTCTGCGGCGCGGAGGAGCTGGAGGTCGACACCAAGCGCCGCCGCATGACCGTCCCCGGCGGGCGCGTCGTCGAGGAGGGCGACGTCATCTCCATCGACGGCTCCACCGGCAAGGTCTACCTGGGCGAGGTCCCGGTCGTGCCCTCCCCGGTCGTGGAGTACTTCGAGGGCCGCATGCACGCGGGCGCCGAGGACGCCGACGAACTGGTCGAGGCCGTCCACCGCATCATGGCGTTCGCCGACCGCAAGCGCCGCCTCCGCGTCCGCGCCAACGCCGACAACGCCGAGGACGCGCTGCGGGCGAGGAGGTTCGGCGCCCAGGGCATCGGCTTGTGCCGCACCGAGCACATGTTCCTCGGCGACCGCCGCGAGCTGGTCGAGCGGCTGATCCTGGCCGACACGGAGGCCGAGCGCGAGGAATCCCTGAAGGGACTCCTCCCCCTCCAGAAGCGGGACTTCGTCGAGCTGTTCGAGGCGATGGACGGCCTGCCGGTCACCATCCGCCTGCTCGACCCGCCGCTGCACGAGTTCCTCCCCGACATCACCGAACTGTCGGTCCGCGTCGCCCTCGCCGAGTCCCGCCAGGAGCCGCACGAGAACGAGCTGCGCCTCCTGCAGGCGGTCCACCGCCTGCACGAGCAGAACCCGATGCTGGGCCTGCGCGGCGTCCGCCTCGGCCTGGTCATCCCCGGCCTGTTCACCATGCAGGTCCGCGCCATCGCCGAGGCGGCGGCGGCCCGCAAGGCGGCCAAGGGCGACCCCCGCGCCGAGATCATGATCCCGCTCGTGGGCACGGTCCAGGAGCTGGAGATCGTCCGCGAGGAGGCCGACAAGGTCATCGCCGAGGTCGAGGCGGCCTCGGGCACGCGGCTCAAGCTGTCCATCGGCACGATGATCGAGCTGCCGCGCGCCGCGCTCACCGCCGGCCAGATCGCCGAGGCCGCGGAGTTCTTCTCCTTCGGCACCAACGACCTGACCCAGACGGTGTGGGGCTTCAGCCGCGACGACGTGGAGGCGTCGTTCTTCACCGCCTACCTGGAGAAGGGCATCTTCGGCGTCTCCCCCTTCGAGACGATCGACAAGGACGGCGTCGGCTCCCTCGTCGCCGCCGCCGCGAAGGCCGGCCGCGCCACCCGCCCCGACCTGAAGCTCGGCGTCTGCGGCGAGCACGGCGGTGACCCCGAGTCCGTCCACTTCTTCCACGAGGTGGGCCTCGACTACGTCTCCTGCTCCCCGTTCCGCATCCCGGTGGCCCGCCTGGAGGCCGGCCGCGCGGCGGTCACGGCGGAGGGCAGCGACCACCGTTAGCCCCATCCGGGGCGGTCCAGCTCCGGAGCCGCCGTCTGTCACCCGACCACCCTCACCGATCGGCGGCGGCTCCGGATCACCAAAGGAGGGCGGCATCCCGTGCGGGGGGTGCCGCCCTCCTCCTTCTCCCGGCTTCCGCCCCGGCCCGCACGGCCGGGGGCGGGCGCCCGGCCTCACGAGATTGCTCAGGATATGGTCCGGTCCGTAAATATTTCCCGTTATTGACAGGGCGCAGGATGCTGAAGCTTCAGGATCCTGCGGGGGCCCGCGTAGATCGCTCTGGGGATTGTTCGTAGGCTCCTTGTGCGATCGAGGTGAATGAAGCCAGGTCGCTGCCTTGGCAGCACGACTCGTCACCTCCGGGGGGACCATGCCCGTCTTCAGCGGACCTGCGTTGTGTGCCGCCGCCCTTCGGGCGGCAGGCGCGGAGGGCCTTCCAGCTCTCCATGCGGGCGAAGGCGCGTGCGACGCGGGCTCGGGCCTTGCGGTGGAAGGCAATGTGCTCCCCTTCCCGAGCCGAGAGTTCGGCCCGGCCGCGCTCTCGGCGGTGCGGGACGACCAGGCCGGTGCGCGGGTAACCGCCGTCTGTGATCGGCCGCAGACTCCGGCGTTCCGAATAGAGACGCGAGCCGGCGCAGGGTCAGGTTCGTCCGTCAGTACGCCGCGATCAGTAGGACCAGGTCTTCCAGCGGCAGACCCTTGCGGACCGGATCCACTTCTTCACGCCGCAGTGCGGTGATCGGCTTGTCGAACTGTCGCGGGCTCAACTCGGTGAACGGGGTTGTCCAAGACGGTTCCGAGGCCGTGATCATGTAGGAAACCAGGCTGTCCCGACTCGACAACTCCCTGTGAGCCTTTGGTCGATTCGAACTCGACAGATCAGTTCCTCTTGTAAGGAGAATCATGAGAAACTGCACCGGTATAGCGGCGGCTTCCGTTGTCGCAGCTTTTCTGGGGACCCTGACGGCCAGCGTCTCGCCTGCTTCCGCGGCGGTGACCGATGAAACTGTCTCCGGCACTGTCTACGACAACAATTGGTCCCACTACACGAGAAAGCGCTGTGCTACCTCGACTGTCAGACTCACGGTGAACACCGCACCCGACGACGACAATATGTACCACTATGCGTCGTCGAGTTCAGGTGGTGGTGGCTCGTATGGCACCAAGCGGGTTGATGAATTCACCAGCGACAACGTCTCCTTGGGGCTCAGTTCAGGCTGTTTCCACATGAACTCACGGCAGCAAGAGGGCATCATCGAGGTGGACTGGGAAGACAACTGGTTCGGCGAGCTCGACTACTGACGTTTTTCCAACGCAAGACAACAATGTGCGGAGAAAGAATGAAATTACGCCCATACGTAGTAGCGTCCTGCCTCCTGGTTTTCTCCGTCACTGCCTGTAGTGGCAAGTCGGAAGAGTCCAACGGCTGGCTCGACAAGGAAGACGTAACAGCGGAAGTCGAGACGCTGCGTCAAGGGGCAGAACTCCCTCCCGGCGGTAGGTGGAATGTCGAGGTGGCCGGTGCGTCTGACGACCGTTACCAAGCAGGCTCAGCAGACGCTATCGTCCTTGACGAGGTTCAGTGTGAGTGGTACGCGTACTGGCTCGACCGGACAGAGGCTTCGGACGGCAAGGCGGCCGAAGCGGCGTTGAAGCATTTCGCCGTTCTGCATGACATGCCTGCTTACAAAGCAAATGACGAGTCGTACCGTAAATTGGTTCAAACGATCGAGGATTCTGCCGAACTTGGTGATCCGAGCGGAATTCAGGGATTCGTTCGTGATAACTGCGACGGCATGCAGGAAGGCAGTGTCTACCAGTGAAGCCTCAGCGCATCGGCTGTGGGGCTTCAGCCATAGCCGCGCTGTTCGGATTGATCGGCGGATTCGCCTGTTGGGCTCTGTTGGACAGTGCCCAACAGAAGGCATCCAGTGTGTCGGTCGAGGGGCAGCGTGAGAACCATGTGAAGCCGGTTTTGATCGCTGCCCGTACGGCCACGGTTACCAGCACGCTCACGATGGACGGGCGGGTTGTGAAGAACTCTGGACGCTACCTCGTCCGGGCCACTGTCGCCCCGGCTCATCTGTACCGGTTCATCGATTCACCGCGCACCGCCCAAGTCAAGATCGTGGATGGCCCGGAGCCGTTCACCTGTGCCGACGTCACCATTGGGACGGACCCCGCAGACCCGTCCGGAGACGTCTACGTGTCCTGTACCGTCCCCGCCTCCGTAAAGGTGTTCGCCGGTCTGCCGGTCAAGGTGGCGGTGCGCACGGGGCATGCGGAAAACGCCGTCGTCGTACCGATCAGCGCGCTCTCGGGAACTGCGGGTTCGGCTCACGTCACCGTGGTCGACGGTGATGGTCGGCGGACGCAGCGAGAGGTCGTCGTAGGCGTTGTCAACGGAGTGCTGGCACAGGTCACGCATGGCCTGAAGGCGGGGGAAAAGGTCCAGGATCCGGTCGCGGACGCTTTTCGGGGCGGCGACCTCAAGGAGATCGGGTGACACTGTCGCTGCGAAGCGTGACCAAAACGATCCCCGTTGGTGCTGGGCGGCGCGTCGATCTCCTCAAGGGTATCGAATTTGACCTCGAGCCGGGTGATTCAGTTTCAGTTGTAGGGCGCTCCGGCAGCGGTAAGAGCAGCTTGCTCAATATCTTGGGCCTGCTTGATCAACCGACGTCCGGAAGAGTGGAACTCGACGGTAAGTCCCTGATCGGGGTGTCCGATCGGGAATTGTCCATGATCCGTGGGCGTCATATTTCGTTCATCTTTCAGCAGTTCCATCTATTACCCAGGCGGACTGCCTTGGAAAATGTATGGACGCCCCTCGTGCACATACGGGACCGGACTTTGTGGCGACAGCGCCGCAAACTCGCAGGCGAGGCACTCGCCCGCGTTGGTCTCGCCGGCAAGGAGGATGCCGTCCCCGAGACGCTGTCCGGAGGTGAGCAGCAGCGTGTGGCTATTGCTCGAGCCTTGGTTCACCGTCCGAGATACGTTCTTGCCGACGAGCCCACCGGGGCGCTGGACGGCGAGACATCTCGCGATGTCATGGAGCTCTTGCTGGATGTGACTCGCTCGCAGAGTGCCGGCTTGGTCCTAGTGACCCACGACGTACAGCACGCGATGGCCACCGGCCGCCAGTTCAGGCTCGACCAAGGGGAATTGGCCCCGCTGGCATTGGTCGGGGAGGGAGCCGAGTGGTGATCAACTCTGCTCCGTTGTTCTTCTCTGCATGGCGGGAGCTGAGCGTCCACCGATCGCGTTCTCTGCTGGCAGGCCTCAGCGTGGTCATAGGCGTGGCGGCTCTGGTCGCGGTGGTTGCCATGGGAGACCTGGGAAGAGCCGCCGTGCAGGAGCAGGTCGAACGCACGGTTGGTCGCCCGGCAACCCTCTCCGTCAATCTGACAGCGGATGGGGAGCAAACTGCATCTCGGTCTTCCCTGGACCGAAATGCCGCTTGGGTAAGGGGCATAGGGGTGCGTGCGCTGTCTCGCGTAGAGACCCGCCGAATTGAAATCAGTGTCGCTTCGGCGTCCTCTGAACCGCCGCTCAGCGTGACGGTCATGGGCGTTGATGCCGGATATAGCTCAGTGAAGCGGATGGACCTCTTGGCCGGAGAGTGGTTGCCGGCGGGGAATCCGGAGCCATGGGCACCACCCCTGTACCTCAATGCGGAAGCAGCTGACCACTTCGGGGGCAACCGAAAGGCCCTGGGATCGCGGCTTTCTCTGGCGACGGAGACTCCGACGCAAGGAATCGTGCTCGGCGTTATAGGTGACTCTGGGAATGAACCGGTGGTCTACACTGATATTCGTTCTCTACGTAAGTGGTACTCGGAGTCAACAGCCCCTGAAGTTGCCGACCTTCTCATGACGGTCACCCCTTCGAAGGTCGATCAAATAACATCTATTATTTCGCATCGTCTCGACGCAATCGGCCTTACGGGAGCTGAGCGCATTCGGCGGGTAGATGACTTCGCGTCGTATGAGCAGATTCTCAAAATTCTGCAGGCGGTTCTGGGAGTAATCGCTGGAATCTCGCTCGTGACGGGTGGGATCGGTCTCATGAACCTGACGCTCTCACAGGTCCAAGCAAGGGTGTCTGAGTTTGGTGTGCGGCGAGCTTTCGGCGCGTCCCAATCTCACATTTTTGCCATAATCTTGTGGGAGTCTGTGATTCTTACGGCGGTCTCGTCCCTGCTTGGTGCCTTTATTTCGGCGGGGATGTTCAATGCGGCCCTTCTGATGGTTCCGGAGTTCTCGGGGGGAATTCAATTTCCTGTTGGGGCTGCCTTCATCGGCGGTATAGCCGCTATCTTGATCGGCGTCATATCGGCGCTTATGCCAGCCATGCGTGCCGCACGGTTGGACATCATTCGCGCAATTCGCAGCCAGTGAGCGATTCGCGGCCAACCAGGGAGTGATGGATGCTAAAAAGAGCTATCGGTCGAGTGGTCAGTGGAACGGTGTGCGCCCTCAGTGCCGTCGTCCTGACTTCCACGCCGTCTTCCGCGGCTTACGCCATTGAGCGCTTCGCAGGTACTGTTTACGACGACGAGTGGTCCCACTACGCCAAGAGGAGATGTGCCACGGACCCCGTGAAGTTCTTCCTCGACAAGTGGCCTGACGGTGACGCCACGCGTCACATAGCTTCCGCGGCTCAGGGTGGTGGCTCCCCCAAGGGTGAGAAGTACGTGGCCGGCGGTGACTCGAGCTTCATGTCCATGGGGTTTTCCAGTGGCTGCTTCTACTGGAACACTCGTCAGTATGAGGGAACCTTCGAAACCGACACCGAAGACAGCTTCCAGGGTGAGATTCGGTACTGATCGAACACTCTTGAAATGGTCCGCCGACGGAATCGGCGGACCATTTCACATCCTGCGGCTGAGGAGGGGCGGACCGGTGGCTGAATGGCGCATCAAGAGCAGTGGCGTCCATTGATCTTTTTCAGAGCAAGAGCTCGTGACACAATCATGGGCGGGTCTTCTTGAGGCGTCCCCGGCAGATGAGGCCGCAGGCCAAGGAGACGAGTGCGTCGCGCAGGTCAAGGCTTCTCTTCCAGCGGACGGCCAGGCGCTTGCACAGTTCACGGTGGTGACCCCGAGTCCGCCCACTTCTTCCACGAGGTGGGCCTCGGCTACGTCTCCTGTTCCCCGTTCCGCATCCCGGTGGCCCGCCTGGAGGCCGGCCGCGTGCCGAACCCCGGCGGGACTACCCGAGGTACGGTCCGGTGCGGTCCTCCAGGACATGACGGAGCCGGAGCCGCTGCGTGTGATGCAGGGGCGGCGAGTCCGGCTCCGCCGGATCGGCGAACCGCAGCTCCGTGCTCTCGTCCGAGGGGGCGAGTGACCCGCCGATGGTGCGGACCCGTATTGGATGGCGGGGCCCTCGGGCTCGTCCGGCCGTACTTCGTCGCCCCCGAACGGCGAGCCGCATGCGAGAGGCGACGCCGACGCCGCACCGCCTTGGTGATGGCGCCGAAAGGCATCGCCCTCTCGGAGGTGGTCGCGTGAGGACCCGCCCCCGTCTTCTCCCGTGGTCCGAGGACGGCAGGCGCGTCCACCTCCACACCAGTGACCCGGACAGCCTCCTGTCCAGGCTCGCCGACGAGATGGGGGAGGCCCAGCTGCGCATCGGCGGCCAGGTGCTCGGAGCGGCAAGCCCGTTCGAGGCCCCGCCTCCGGTGGCGAACCCTCGTGTCAGCAGGTGGGAGCGCCCGTATGCTGGCCGTGTACCGCCTGTCGAGGGCACACCGAGACTGCCGGGCGGGCGAGGAGGTGAAAGGGAATGAGTGTCGCCGCCGATCACACCGGTCCCTGGACCGTCGCCGACGTCCTGGCCCTGCCCGAAGACCGCACGACCCGCTACGAGCTGCTGGGGGAGTCGCTCGTGATGTCCCCCGCCCCCGGTGTCCGCCACCAGCGGGCCTCGTTCCGCCTCCACGTCGCCCTGGACTCGGCCGCCCGGGCCGCCGGCGCACCGGTGGAGGTCCTGGAAGGCGTCAACGTCGTCCTGCCATCCGGGCTGGTCGTGCCCGACCTGGTCGTGGCCGACGCCGGTGCGACCGCCGACGACCCCGTCACCGTCGACATCGACGCGGTACTGCTCGTCGTCGAACTCGTCTCCCCCGGCAACCGCACCATGGACCGCAAGATCAAACCCATGCTGTACGCGGAAGCCGCCGTCCCGCACTTCTGGCGCCTGGAGCTCGACCCGGCTCCGATGCTCGCCGTCCACGAACTGGAAGGCGGCCGGTACGTGGAGCGGGTGATCGCTCTCGCGGGCGCGACCACCCACCTGGACGCCCCGTTCCCCGTGGCCATCGATCCGGCCGGACTCTCCCGGCAGTAGTGGAAGGCCGTCGCCGAGGCCGGGATCGCCCAGCTGCGGGCCTGCCAGGCCCACGACGGCGGCGACTGGGTCTACCTGAGCCCGTCGGCCCTGCTGGAATCCGGCGCTCGGACCGGCCGCTACCGGTGCGGTACCGACACCCTGCTCACCGCCGCCGACGGCCGATCGGGGATCAGCGCCGAGGACCTGGCCGTCGCCGTGGTCGACGAGACTCGAGTCCTCCGGTGCCGAACGCCTGGTCACGGTCGTCCGCGCCGACGGACGTCCCGGACGTCCCGGACCTCACTGGCGTGTTCGTGCTGCCGGTTTCGCTCGAACCGTCGCCTGTCCCGCCCCCTTCGTGTTTCATCGGGACGCACGTCCCGCGCGGCCCCTCGCACCCGATCCCTCGCACCCGGTCCCGAGAACTCTCCACGGAGGCTCGAACAATGACGAAACCGACCCCTTCCCGGCTGCCCAGGCCGTCCCGGCGTGCCCTGCTCGGCGGTGCCGCCCTCGCCGCCGTCACGCTCGCCACCGGGGCCGGCGGGGCGCGGGCGGCCGGCCCGGCCGCGTGGCCCGACGCGTTCCCGCTGCCCGACGGCTGGCTCCCCGAGGGCATCGCCATCGGGGAGCGGCCGTACGCCTACCTGGGATCCCGCGCCGACGGCGCCGTCTACCGCGCCGACCTGCGCACCGGCGAGGGCCGGGTCGTCCACGCGGGCGGTGCCGGGCTGGCCGCCCTGGGACTTCGGGTCGACCGCGACGGACTGCTCTACGTCGCCGGGGGCGGGGACGGAAGCGCGCGGGTCATCGACTCCCGTACCGGGGAAGTCGTCGCCGCGCACCAACTCACCGGTACGTCCGGGCACTTCGTCAACGACGTGGCGTTGCTCGGTGACCGGGCCTGGTTCACCGACTCGTTCGACGCGGTGCTGTACGGCGTCCCGCGCGGCCGGGGCGGATCGGTCCGGGCCCTGCCGCTGAGCGGCGACTGGACGCAGACCCCGGATGCCATCAACGCCAACGGCGTGGTCACCGCGCCGGACGGGCGCGGTCTGATCGTCGTCAGAATGGTCCCGGGCGAGCTGTACCACGTCAGCCTCGCCACCGGGGCGGCCCGCAGGATCACGCTGGTCGGGGCGGAGGACGTCGTCCACGGGGACGGGCTGGTGCGCGTCGGCCGCACGCTGTACGTCGTGCAGAACCGCTCGAACCTGGTGAGCGTGTGGGACCTCGACCCCCGGGCCGCCACCGCCGTCCTGCGCCGCACGATCACCGATCCGCGCTTCGACGTCCCCGCCACCGCGGCCCGCTTCGGCGGCCGCCTCTACCTCGTCAACGCGCGCTTCACCAGCCCGCAGACGCCGCAGACGGCGTTCAACGCGGTCGCCGTGCCCCTGTAGTCCCCGGAGTCCCCGGAGCGGGTGCGTACGGCCGGGCGTCACTGATTGTCCATGGACTGTCAATCCTGTGCCCCTAGGGTCCGTGACCGCGCGACCCCGCCGGCGCCCGCCGGCGGGGCGGTCACGGACCCTCTGGAGCGAGAGTGGAACGTCGTACCCTCCTGCGTGCCGCCGCCCTCGGCGGCTCCTCCGCCGCCCTGGGCGGCACCCTGTGGCGCGGCGCCGCGTACGCGGCGCCGGCCCAACCCGGCACCGGCCCCTACGGGCCGCTGGGGGCGCCGGACGCCAACGGCGTCAGACTGCCGGGCGGGTTCACCAGCCGGGTCGTCGCCCGGTCCCGGCAGACGGTCCCCGGCACCTCGTACACCTGGCACGACGCCCCGGACGGCGGGGCCTGCTACGCCGACGGCACGGGCTGGATCTACGTGTCCAACTCGGAGATCAACCCGGGCGGCGGGGCGGGCGCCGTGCGGTTCTCGTCGACGGGCGCGATCACCGGCGCGTACCGGATCCTCTCCGGCACCCGCACCAACTGCGCGGGCGGCAAGACCCCGTGGAACACCTGGCTGTCCTGCGAGGAGGTGGACCGGGGGTACGTGTACGAGACCGACCCGTGGGGCGCGAAGGCGGCGGTGCGGCGGGACGCCATGGGGCGGTTCAAGCACGAGGCCGCGGCGGCCGACCCGGTCCGCAAGGTCGTCTACATGACGGAGGACGTCACCGACGGCTGCTTCTACCGCTTCCGGCCCACCACCTGGGGCGACCTGTCCTCCGGCACGCTGGAGGTGCTGGTGGCGGGCAGCGGGACCACCGGCGGCCCGGTCACCTGGGCCCGGGTGCCCGACCCCACCGGGGCCACCGCCACCCGCAACCAGGTCTCCGGCGCCAAGCGGTTCAACGGCGGCGAGGGCTGCCACTACGCGAACGACACCTGCTGGTTCACCACCAAGGGCGACAACCGCGTGTGGCAGTACAACGCCGCCGCCCAGACCATCGAACTGGCCTACGACGACTCCCTGGTGCCGTCCGGCGCGGCCCCGCTGTCGGGGGTCGACAACGTCACCGGTTCCGCCTCCGGCGACCTGTTCGTGGCCGAGGACGGCGGGAACATGGAGATCTGCGTGATCACCCCGGACGACGTGGTCGCCCCCTTCCTGCGCATCGACGGCCAGTCGGGGTCGGAGATCACCGGCCCGGCGTTCTCCCCGGACGGCACCCGGCTGTACTTCTCCAGCCAGCGGGGGACGAGCGGGAGGTCGTCGGGCGGGATCACCTACGAGGTGAAGGGGCCGTTCCGGTCGTAACGGCCCCCCGCGGGGTTTCCGGCGGTCAGGCCGTCGCGCCGCCGTCCACCACCAGGTCCGCGCCCACGACCGACGCCGCGTCGTCCGACGCCAGGTAGAGGACGGCCGCGGCCACCTCGTCGAGCGTGGAGGTCCGGCCCAGCGGGAGTTCGGTCCGCATGCGCTCCGCGCGCTGGGCCTCCGTCTCGCCGGGCTTGAGCGACATGGCGGTCTCGGTCGGGCCCGGACTGACCGCGTTGATGCGGACGCCGTCGGCGATGTGGTCCAGGGCCGCCCCCCGGGTGAGGACGGACACGGCGGCCTTGCTGACGGCGTACCCGGTGGTGCCCGGCAGGCGGCTGTGCACGCCGATGCGGGAGGCGATGTTGACGATGGCGCCGCCGCCGGGCTGGGTGCGCATCCGGCGCACCTCGGCCCGCAGGGCGAGGAAGACGCCGGTCACGTTGATGTCGATCAGCCGGCGCCAGGCGTCCTCGTCGACGTCCGCGACGGGCCCGCGGCCGTCGAGGACGCCCGCGTTGTTCACCGCCACGTCGAGCGAGCCGAAGTGCTCCACGGCGGCGGCGACGGCGGCCTCGACGTCGGCGGCGCGGGAGACGTCGGCGGGGACGGCCAGCGCCTTGCCGCCCGCCGCCTCGATGAGGGCCACCGTCTCGTCGAGCGGTTCGCGCCGCCGCCCGGCGACGACGACGTTCGCCCCCTCGGCGGCGAGGGCGCGGGCGACGGCCCGGCCGATGCCGGAGCCGGCGCCGGTGACGAGGGCGGTCCTGCCGGTGAAGCGCTGGGTCATGATCTCCCCTTGTTCTTGACCGATCGATTCAATATGAGGGCATGGAGAACGCCCCGTGCGTGCGGTGCGGGGCTCCGCGGGATCAGTCGAGCAGCGCCAGGGCCTGCTCCGCCGCGTCCCGCACCCGTGCCGGGTCCGCCGACGCCTTGCCGACGACCCGCAGGCCCTGCATCAGGACCAGCAGCATCCGGGCCAGGGCGAGCGGATCGCGGTCCTCGGGCAGCTCGCCCTGCGCCTGGGCGCGGACCAGGGCCGAGTGCAGCGCCGTCTCGGCGCTGTCCCAGCTGCGCTGGACGCGGTGGGCCGCGGCCGGGTCGTGCGGTGCCAGTTCGGCGGCCGTGTTGGTGACGAAGCAGCCGGCGGTGCGGCTCGGTTCGGCCGCCGCCTCGGCGGCGAAGCGCCGTACGGCCCCCCGTACGGCGGGCAGGACGGGCCCGGGCTGCGACAGCTCCCGCAGCAGCTGCGGGCCGTGCGCCTGCTGGTACCGCTCCAGCGCCTTCAGGTACAGCTCGTGCTTGTTGCCGAAGGTCGCGTAGATGCTGGCGCGCCCGATGCCGAGGTGCTCGACGAGGTCGGACATCGACGTCGCCTCGTAGCCGCGCCGCCAGAACAGCTCCAGGGCCGACTGCAGCGCGGCGTCCGGGTCGAATTCCTTGGTCCTGGCCACGCGGAGCAGCCTAGGACGATCTGAAACGATCGGTCAATTATTTTTCGGCGGCGTCGCTACGAGACCCGCACCTCGTACGCCGTCACCCGCACCGCCTCGTCGTCCAGGCACTGCCCGGTGGCCAGGTCGAAGCGCTGCTTGAGCAGCGGGGAGGCGACGAACGGGCGGCCCCGGTGGGTGCCCATCAGGCCGCGGGAGAGGACCGCCGCGCCGGTGAACGGGTCGCGGTTGTCGATGGCGTACAGGGTGCCGGTCCGGTCGCGGAACAGGGCGGCCTGGCGGCCGTCGGGCAGCAGGACCGCCACCCCCCGGCCGGGGAGCAGGGCGTCGGGGCCGCAGGCCGTGAACCAGCCGTCCGCCAGGCGGAGCCGGACCTTCAGGCCGGTCGTCTCGGGTGCCAGGGTCATCGCGGGGCGCTTCCTTCCAGGACGTCTTCGGCGGGCCGTGCGCCGATGGACAGCAGCGGCAGGTCGGGCTTGATCTGGTCGCGTTCGGGGACGAAGGAGACCACCGGGTCGGGCGTGTCCGGCGCGTTGACGAAGGACACGAACCGGGCGAGCTTCTCCGGGTCGTCGACCGTCTCCGCCCACTCGTCGCGGTAGTGGGCCACGTGGGCCGCCATCAGGGACTCCAGCTCGTCGCAGATGCCGAGCGAGTCGTGCACGACGACGTCCCGTACGTGGTCCAGGCCGCCGGGGATGCGCTCCAGCCAGGCGGAGGTGCGCTCCAGGCGGTCGGCGGTGCGGATGTAGAACATCAGGAACCGGTCGATCAGGCGGACCAGTTCGGCGTCGGAGAGGTCCTGCGCGAGCAGGTCGGCGTGGCGCGGGACGGCGCCGCCGTTGCCGCCGACGTACAGGTTCCAGCCGTTCGCGGTGGCGATCACGCCGAAGTCCTTGGACTGGGCCTCGGCGCACTCGCGGGCGCAGCCGGAGACGGCGGACTTGAGCTTGTGCGGCGCCCTCAGGCCCCGGTAGCGCAGCTCCAGGTCGATCGCCATGCGCACGGAGTCCTGGACGCCGTAGCGGCACCAGGTCTGCCCGACGCAGGACTTCACCGTGCGCAGCGCCTTGCCGTAGGCGTGGCCGGACTCGAAGCCGGCGTCGACCAGGCGGGCCCAGATCAGGGGGAGCTGCTCGACGCGGGCGCCGAACATGTCGATGCGCTGGCCGCCGGTGATCTTCGTGTAGAGGCCGAAGTCGCGGGCGATCTCGCCGATCACGATGAGCTTCTCCGGGGCGATCTCGCCGCCGGGGATGCGGGGGACGACCGAGTACGAGCCGTTCTTCTGGAGGTTGGCGAGGAAGTGGTCGTTGGTGTCCTGCAGGGCCGCCTGCTCGCCGTCCAGGACGTAGCCGCTCGCGCCGATCGCGGGGGCGAGGGAGGCGATGATCGAGGCGACGGTCGGCTTGCAGGTCTCGCAGCCCTCGCCGCCGCGGGCGTCCTCGCGGCCGTAGCGGTCCAGCAGCTCCCGGTAGGAGGTCAGGCGCAGGGCGAGGACGATCTCGTACAGCTCCTCGCGGGTCTGCGCGAAGCAGCCGCACAGGCCCTTGTCGACCTCGACGCCGCCCGCCTCCAGCTCGGCGGTGACGAGCTGGCCCAGCACCTTGACGCAGGAGCCGCAGCCCGTGCCCGCCCTGGTGCACTTCTTCACCTCGGGGACGGTGGTGCACGCGTGGTCGGTGACCGCGCCGCGGATGGTGCCCTTGGTGACGTTGTGGCAGGAGCAGACGACCGCCTCGTCGGGGAGGGCGGAGGGGCCGAGCTGGGCCGGGGCGCCGGCGGAGGCGGGCAGGACCAGGGACTCGGGGGCGACGGGCGGGACGGAGCCGGTCAGCGCGCGCAGGGTGCCGTACGCCTCCGCGTCGCCGATCAGGATGCCGCCCAGCAGCGTGCCGTCGCGGCCGACGACCAGCTTCTTGTACAGGCCCGCGCGGGAGTCGGAGTAGACGACGTCGAGGCAGTCGTCGGTGGTGCCGTGGGCGTCGCCGAAGGACGCCACGTCCACGCCGAGGAGTTTGAGCTTGGTGGACAGGTCGGCGCCGGTGAAGGCGGCGTCCTCGGCGGCGATCGTCGCGGCGGCCGTCTCGGCCTGCTCGTAGCCGGGGGCGACCAGGCCGTAGACCCGGCCGTCCGCCGCCAGCGCGCACTCGCCGATCGCGAACACGTGCGGGTCGGTGACGCTGCGGCACCGCTCGTCGACGGTGACGCCGCCGCGCTCGCCGACCGCCAGGCCGCAGTCGCGGGCGAGCTGGTCGCGGGGGCGGACGCCGGCGGAGAACACCACCATGTCGACGGCCAGTTCGCTGCCGTCGGACAGCTTCATGCCGGTGACCGAGCCGTCCGGGCCGGTCACGACCTCCTGCGTGCCGGTGCCGGTGTGGACGGCCAGCCCCATGTCCTCGATGGTGCGCAGCAGGGCCGCGCCGCCGCCCTCGTCGACCTGCACCGGCATCAGGCGCGGCGCGAACTCCACGATGTGCGTGTCCAGTCCGAGGCCCTTGAGGGCACCGGCGGCCTCCAGGCCGAGGAGCCCGCCGCCGACCACCGCGCCCGTCGCCGCCCGCGTCCGGGCGTACTCCTCGATGGCGAGCAGGTCCTCGATCGTGCGGTAGACGAAGCAGCCGGCGGCGTCCCTGCCCGGGACCGGCGGTACGAAGGGGTAGGAGCCGGTGGCCAGGACGAGGACGTCGTAGCCGACGGTCAGGCCCGAGCGGGCCGTCACCTTCCGCGCCCCGCGGTCGACGGCCACCGCCGGGTCGCCGACGTGCAGCTCGATGCCGTGGTCGGCGAGGAAGGCCGGGTCGGTCAGGGAGAGGTCCTCGGGCGTGCGGCCCGAGAAGTACGAGGTGAGCTGCACGCGGTCGTAGGCGGGGCGCGGCTCCTCGCACAGCACGACCACGCGGTGCGTGGCGGTCAGTCCGCGCTCGGCGAGCGCTTCGAGGAAGCGCTGGCCGACCATGCCGTGGCCGACGAGCACGATCGTGGGGGTGCCCCCCGGGGTGGCGGTCATCAGGAGCCTCCGTCGTTGGTGAGCAGGTGGAGCAGGGGGCCGTCGCCGGGGAGCGGTTCCGCTCCCTCCCAGGCGCGGGCGAGCGCGCCCACGGTGCCGAGTTCGCCGACGAGGACCCCGCCGACCAGGCGGTCGTCGCGGACGACGACCTTGCGGTGGGTGCCGCGCGTGGCGTCGGTGAGCTGCACGACGTCGTCGCCGGGGCGGGCGTCGGTCTCGCCGAACGCGGCGAGGTCGAGGAAACCGGCGGGTCCGGTACCGGCGGGTTCGGTGCCGGTCGGTCCGGGGCCGCCGGTCTCGGCGCCGGTGTACCCGGTGCCGGTGGGCACGGGGCCGGCGTGCCCGGTCAGGGTGAGCCGGGTCAGGGAGCGGGTGCCGGTGTAGCGGGCGGCGGTGTTCCCGGCCAGCAGCTCGGCCAGGACGCCGGCCTGTTCGAGCGCGGGGGCGGCGAGCCCGTACAGCGTGCCCGCGTGCTGGGCGCAGTCGCCGATCGCGTGGACGTGCGGGTCGGAGGTGCGCAGCTCGTCGTCGACGAGGACGCCCCGGCCGACGGCGAGCCCCGCGTCCCGGGCGAGCCCCACGCGCGGGCGGACTCCGCAGGCCAGGACCACCAGGTCGGCGTCGAGGGCGTACCCGTCGGCCAGCTCCACCGAGCGCACCGCCCCGCCCGCGCAGCGCACGTCCCGCACCCGGCACTCGGTGTGCACCTCGACGCCGAGGCCGGTCAGGTGGCGCCGCACCAGCCGCGAGGCGACCGGGTCGAGCTGGCGTTCCATCAGGCGCTCGGCCTGCTGGGCGAGGACGACCTGCGCGCCGCGCACGGCCAGCGCGCGGGCGGCGGACACCCCGAGGAGCCCGCCGCCGACGACGACCGCCCGCACCCCCGGCCGTACCGCCTTCGACAGGCTCAGGCAGTCGTCCAGGGTGCGGAACGCGTGCACGCCCTCGGGCAGTTCGCGGTCCGGGGTGAACAGGCCCCGCAGGGGCGGGAGCACGGGGTTGGCGCCGGTGGCGAGCACCAGCGTGCCGTAGGCGATCCGGGAGCCGTCGGCGCAGGTGACGGTCCGCGCGGCCCGGTCGATCCCGGTCACCCGGGAGCGGACCGGCTCCGCGGGTGCCGGAAGCGCGATCACCTCGGGGCCGTAGCGTCCGGCCAGCACCTCGGCGAGCAGCACCCGGTTGTAAGGGGGGTGCTCCTCGTCGCCGAGCAGCAGCGCGGGCGTGCCGAGCTCACCGAGCCGCCGGGCGAGCGTCACGCCCGCGAGGCCGGCGCCGATCACCACCACACGCGTAGTCGAGGTCATGGCACCGAGCGTGCGGCGCCGGTGTTACCCGGTGGCATCACGCCTGTTTCCCGGGGGGAACGCTGCCCTCAGCGGGGGAGGGGGGCGGGTGTGAGGGGGCGCCGCCGGGTCCCCGGCCGTGTCCCGCGCCCCGAACCTCAGAAGACCCTCAGCCCGATGGACGCTCCCCGCGTCCGCTCCATAGGGTCGCGATCATGCCCGACATATCGCTGGCCGTGGTGGTCCTCCTGTGTCTCGCGGCCCTGGCGGCCGGCTGGATCGACGCCGTGGTCGGCGGCGGCGGACTCCTGCTGCTGCCGGTCCTCCTCCTCGGCCTGCCCGCGGGCACCCCGGCCGCGCACGCGCTCGGCACCAACAAGGCGGTCGCCATCGTCGGCACCACGGGCGCGGCGGTGACCTACGCGCGCAAGGCCCCGGTGGACGTCCGCACCGCCGTGCGGATCGGCCTGGCCGCGCTGGCCGGTTCGTCGGCCGGGGCGTTCTTCGCGGCCGGGATGAGCACGGACGTCCTCAAGCCGGTGATCATGGTGGTGCTGCTCGGGGTCGCGGCCTTCGTGATCCTGCGCCCCGCCTTCGGCACGGCCCCCGCGGGCGGCCCGGCCTCCCGCCGCCGGGTCCTCGCCGCGATCGGCCTGGCCGGTCTCGGCATCGGCTTCTACGACGGTTTCATCGGCCCCGGCACCGGCACGTTCCTCGTCCTGGCGCTCACCGCCCTGCTCCACCTCGACCTGGTCACCGCCTCCGCCACCGCCAAGATCGTCAACTGCTGCACCAACGCGGGCGCGCTCGCGATGTTCGCCTGGCAGGGCGCGGTGCTGTGGCAACTGGCCGCGCTGATGGCCGTCTTCAACCTCGCGGGCGGCATGCTGGGTGCCCGCACGGCGCTGAGGAAGGGCAGCCGCTTCGTCCGGATCGTGCTGCTGACGGTCGTGTTCGCGCTGGTGGCGAACCTGGCGTACGAGCAGTGGGCGTCCTGAGCCGGGGCCGCGCGCCGAAGCGCCCGCGAGGCCACCCGCCGCGGGACCGCCGGTCACCTCACCGCGACCGCAGCAGGTCGATCACGCCCGTGGTGTCCTCCTCCCCGTGCCCGTCGGCGAGCCGTCGCCGCATCAGATCGTGGAACGGGGTGATCAACTCGGTGCTCACGCCCTGTTCCTCCGCCGTCCGCACCAGCGTGGCGCCGCCCGCCACCTGCATCGCGAGGTTGGAGACCACGCCCCGGGTGTAGTCGCCGCTGCGCAGCCGCTCGGCGACCTGGTGCGCGGCCGGGGCCATGGCGGTCAGCCAGTCCACGAGCAGCGGCGCGAAGTCCCGCGGGTCGATGTCCTTCTCCCCGCCGATCAGCGCGAAGGCGTGCGACACGCCCGCGAACATGCCTTCCATCGCGCTCAGCAGCGCCACGTCGTGCAGCGCCGCGAAACCGGCGTCCGCGCCGACGTACCGCGTGCCGGCCGGCACGGCGAGCGTGTCCCGGTGCTCCTCGAACAGGTCCGCCGAGCCGCTGTAGAAGACGTACCCGCCGGACTCCGGGACTCCGATCATCGGAGGCACGGCCATGATGCCGCCGCCCAGGAAACGGGCGCCGCGCTCCTGCGCCCACGCGGCGCGGGCACGGCCCTGGGCGGGCGTCCCGGTGGTGAGGTTCACCAGGTCCCGCCCGGCCAGCTCGGAGTCACCGAGGGCGTCGCCGACGGAGGCGTCGTCCAGCAGGCAGGCGATCACGAGCCGGTTCGCGGCCACGGCCTCCGCGGCGCTGCGGGCCACCGTGGCGCCGTCGGCGGCGAGGGCCTCGGCGCGGGCGGGGGTGCGGTTCCAGACCGTCACGGGGTGCCCGGCGGAGAGCCAGGCGCGGGCGAGCGCGGTGCCCATGGCACCGGCGCCGAGAAGGGTGAGCGGGGCGGGGGGAGCGGATTTCTCGTGCATCGAGTCGCTGTTCATGGCGATCAGCCTCCGCCCCGGGAACAATCGGCTCAAGTACGTACTTTGCAGTGAGTGGTTACCTTCGGGAAAGCATGAAGGCGGCGGGAAGGGAGGAGGGTGGCGGTGGCGGTCATGAGGGCATTGCGGCGGCCGGGGGCGTACGCCTGCGGGGTCGACGCGGCGATGGACGTGATCGGCGGCAAGTGGAAGGTGCTGATCCTGTGGGCGCTGGGGGAACGGCCGTGCCGCTTCGGCGCGCTGCGCCGGGAGCTGCCCGGCGTGACGGAGAAGGTACTCGCCGCGCAGCTGCGGGAACTGGAGGCTGACGGGATCGTGCACCGCGAGGAGTACGACGAGGTCCCGCCCCGGGTCGAGTACTCGCTGACGCCGCGCGGTGCCGCCCTCAACGAGGCGCTGGAGGCGCTGGGTGCCTGGGGCAGGGAGCACGTCCTCGGGGCCGCCCACCGCGACGCGGGGGAGCGGCCGGCGGCCTCAGCGGCTGTCCGTCAGGTGGGCGAAGACGACGACGTTCGCCTGGTAGCCGGTGGCGCGCGACCAGGCGCCGCCGCACGTGATCACCCGTAGTTCGGGCCGCCGCGCCGCCCCGTAGACCTTCTCGTCGGGGAAGGCCCGTGCGGCGTACACCTCGACCGCGTCCACGGTGAACACCGCCACGCCGCCGTCGCGCCGGGCCACCTCGATCCGGTTCCCCTTGCGCAGGGCGCCCAGGCGGTAGAACACGGCGGGGCCGTCGGCGTCGTCGACGTGCCCGGCGACGATCGCGGTGCCCGTCTCGCCCGGCGTGGTGCCGGCCTCGTACCACCCGGCGAGGTTCTTCCTCCCGGCGGGCGGCGCCTCCAGGCTGCCGGTGCGGGTCAGGCCCAGGCCCGTCAGCGGGGCGTCGACGCGGATCGCCGGGATGCGGATGCGGTCGGGCGGGGAGGGCGGCAGCGCCGCCGCGGCCGGCGGTTCACCGGCCCGCCCGGTGCCCGGCGGGCCGGTCGTCCCGGCGCCGGCCTGCGCGGCCGACGGCTGCGGCGGCGGGTGGGTCTCGGCACCGCTGGCCAGCAGCCACGCGCCGGCACAGAGGGCGGTCGCGGTGACGGCCGTCATGGCGGCGGTGCCGGCCCTGCGCATGACGCCCCCTCTCCTCGGGCTCCCGGGCCTCCTGGGCCTCCTCGTGTTCCTCGGGCCCCTGCGGGCCCCGGACCCCGGACCCCCTCCGGGCCGCGAGGGGCGGTCGGACCCGGAGGGGGAGGGGAGTGCGGTACCGGCGGACGGACAGCGGAGGGTGTCCGTCAGATCCCGTCGCCTCTCGCCCGGCGATGCAGGAGCCAGGTACCGCCCGCGGCGGCGACGGCGAGTGCCGCCACGCCGGCCGCGGTCCGTACGGGGTCGGGGCCCAACGCGCCGCCGACCCCCGTCTTCACGCTTCCCCGGGGGTGCACCGGTTCACCCGGGGGCGTCAGCGTGACCACCAGGTCGCCCGCCACCCGGCGCCCGCCCTCGGCGCACGTGGCGGTGATCTCGTACGTCCCCGGCTGCGCGCTCGGCGGTACCCGGAACTCGCCGATCGCCTCGCCGTCGTGCGCGGTCGGCGCCAGGGTGAAGGCGCCGGCACCCACCGCGCTGGCGTCCCCCACCGCCGTGTCGCCGTCACCGCACGCCGCCGTGTTCACCGTCGCCCGGTCGCCCGGCACCACCGACGACGGATACACCCTCAGGTCTCCGCCCCCGCCCTCGTTCCCGTACGCGGGCGCGGCGACCAGGCCCGCGGCGGCGACGGCGAGCGCGGTACCGGTCAGCAGGCGGGCGGTACGTCGCATCGATGCTCCTTGAGCGTCTCGGTGGCCCTGTCCCTTCGAGGTAAGTGGCACCGGCCCCGGTCCGCTCCCCGAGGAAGCGCCGCAAATGAGGTGAACGGGTGGCGCGGTGGCCCGGCCCATGCCCCGCCCCGGCGTCGTTTCGGCAGGTCACCGGGCGGGGCGGGTGGCCCGCGGGCGGATCGCGGAAGAGAACCCGAAGGGCCCAGGGCGCGCGTGTGAACGGGTGACCGCGATCCGTGACGGCCCGCCCCGGGCCACCACTTGACCTCAACCGGGATCGAGGTCGGAGGGTGTGACGCATGGACACCACCCACACCATGACCCCGGCGGACACCGTGACCGCGCCGCTCCACGTGACCGTGATCATCGGCAGCAACCGCCACGGCCGCTTCGGCCCCGTCGTCGCCGACTGGCTGCTGGGCCGGCTCCGCGACCGCGAGGACCTGGTCCCCGAGGTCGTCGACGTCGCGGAGGTGGACCTGCCCACGTCCCTCGCCCCCACGCCGGAGGCGAGGGCCGCGCTCGCGGAGGTCACTCCGAAACTGGCCGGAGCCGACGCGTTCGTCGTCCTCACGCCCGAGTACAACCACTCGTTCCCGGCGGGCCTGAAGAACCTCGTCGACTGGCACTACGCCGAGTGGCGCGCCAAGCCCGTCGCGTTCGTCTCCTACGGCGGACTGGCCGGCGGTCTGCGCGCCGTGGAGCAGCTGCGCCAGGTCTTCGCCGAACTCCACGCCGTCACCATCCGCGACACCGTCTCCTTCCACGGCGCGGGCGCGTCCTTCGACGACGGCCGCCCCAAGGACCCCTCGGGCCCGGACGCGGCGGTGAAGGTGATGCTCGACCAACTGGTTTGGTGGGGAACGGCGTTGCGGGAGGCGAAGGAGCGGCGGCCGTACGACGGGGCGTGACCGGCGGGAGCGGGACGGCCGGGTCGCCGGCGCCCGCGGCGGAGCGCCGTCCCCGTCCGTGCCCGGCGGCGTCCGGCGACACCGGCGGCCCGGACGAGCCGCCGCCCCCTTCCGCACGGCCTACGGCTCGACCGCCTCCACCCGCACCGCGCACGTCTTGAACTCCGGCATCCGCGAAGTCGGGTCCAGCGCCGGGTTGGTGAGGGTGTTGGCGCGGCCCTCGCCCGGCCAGTGGAAGGGCATGAAGACGGTGTCGGGACGGATGGTCCCGGTGATCCGCGCGGGCACGACGGCCCGGCCGCGCCGGGACACCACGGCCACCGGGTCGCCCTCGGCCGCGCCCAGCCGGGCCGCCAGCCGGGGGTGCAGCTCCACGAACGGGCCGGGCGCGGCGGTGTTCAGCTCGGCCACCCGCCGGGTCTGGGCGCCGGACTGGTACTGCGCCACCACCCGCCCGGTGGTCAGCAGCAGCGGGTACTCGTCGTCCGGTTCCTCCGCGGCCGGCCGGTGCGCGACGGGCACGAACCGGGCCCGGCCGTCCCCGGTGGCGAACCGGTCGAGGAAGAGCCGGGGCGTGCCCGGGTGCGCGGCCCCGGCGGCGTCCTCGCCACGGGGGCCCCGCGGCGCCGCGTCGGGTCCGGCGCCCCCGCCCCCGCCCGCCGAGGGCGCCGCCGGGCACGGCCAGAACACCCCGCTTTCCTCCGCCAGCCTGCGGTAGGTGATCCCGGAGTAGTCGGCGGGGCCGCCCGCGCTCGCCCGGCGCAGTTCCTCGAAGACCTCCTCCGGGTCGGTCGGGAAGCCCTTCTCCAGACCCCGGTCGGCGCCCAGCCGGGCGGCCAGCCCGTGCAGCACCTCCAGGTCGCTGCGGACGCCCTCGGGCGGCGTGACCGCCCGCCGGCGCAGCAGCACCCGGCCCTCCAGGCTGGTCGTGGTCCCCGTCTCCTCCGCCCACTGGGTCACCGGCAGCACGACGTCCGCGAGCGCCGCCGTCTCCGACAGGACGACGTCGCACACGGCGAGGAAGTCCAGCGCGCGGATCCGCTCCTCCACGTGCGCGGCGCGCGGCGCCGACACCACCGGGTTGGAGCCCATCAGCAGCAGCGCGCGGATGTCGGTGCCCAGGGCGTCGAGCAGTTCGTAGGCGCTGCGGCCCGGCCCCGGCAGGCTGTCCGGGTCCACCCCCCACACCCCGGCCACGTGCCGTCGCGCCGCCGGGTCGGTCAGCTTGCGGTAACCGGGCAACTGGTCCGCCTTCTGTCCGTGTTCGCGCCCGCCCTGCCCGTTGCCCTGCCCGGTCAGGCAGCCGTACCCCGACAGGGGCCGTCCGGCCCGCCCGGTCGCCAGGCACAGGTTGATCCACGCGCCCACCGTGTCCGTGCCCTTGGACTGCTGCTCGGGCCCGCGCGCGGTGAGCACCATGGCCGCCTCCGGCGCGCAGAACAGCCGCACCGCCTCCCTCAGTTGCGGAACGGAGACCCCCGTGATCCGCTCCACGTACTCCGGCCAGTGCGCCATCGCCGCCGCCCGGGCCTCCTCCCAGCCCACCGTGCGCTCGCGCACGTACGCCTCGTCCACCCGTCCCTCGGCCACCACCAGGTGCAGCAGGCCCAGCGCCAGCGCCAGGTCGGTCCCCGGCCGGGGCGCCAGGTGCAGGTCGGCCAGGTCGGCGGTCCTCGTGCGGCGCGGGTCGACGACGATCAGCGTGCCGCCGTTCTCGCGCAGCTCGCTGAAGTACCGCAGGGCGGGCGGCATGGTCTCCGCCGGGTTGGACCCGACGAGGATCACGCAGCCCGTCCTCGGGATGTCCTCCAGCGGGAACGGCAGCCCCCGGTCGAGCCCGAACGCCTTCGTGCCGGCCGCCGCCGCCGACGACATGCAGAACCGGCCGTTGTAGTCGATCTGGGAGGTGCCGAGCACCACCCGCGCGAACTTCCCCAGCGCGTACGCCTTCTCGTTGGTCAGCCCGCCCCCGCCGAACACGCCGACCGCGTCCGGGCCGCGGGCCTCACGCGCGCGCGTGAGGCCCGCGGCGACCCGGTCCAGCGCCTCCTCCCAGGAGGCGGGCACCAGCGTGCCGTCCCCGGAGCGCACCAGCGCGGAGGTCAGCCGCACCCGCGACGAGAGCACCTGCGGCGCCGTACGCCCCTTGCCGCACAGCGCCCCCCGGTTCACCGGGAAGTCCGCGCGCTCGCTCACCTCCACCGTCCCGTCGGCGGCGGGCGTCAGGTTCATCCCGCACTGCAGGGCGCAGTACGGGCAGTGCGTGGGCGTCGGCGCGGAGTTCTGCATGCCGCCAGCGTCCGACGGGCGTGTTACGCCCCCGGGCGGCTCCCTGTTACACCACCGGGACGGTGACCTCCCCGCGGCCGGGACCCCGCCGTGAGGCGCCCGTCACCGTTCGTCCTCCAGCGCCCGCGCCACGCCGGGCTCCCGCGGCCCGAGGTGGGTGGGGTCCGGCTCGAACACCGCGCCCGGTGGTGCCCCGCACACCCGCCTCACACACCCCCCGCCCGCCCCGTGAACGGCCGGAAAACCTCCGACACGCCCGCGCAACGGCGGGGCAACGTCCCACCGCCACGATCGGCGCATGACGGCGCACCCCACGAACCGGACCGGCCCCACGAACCGCACCAGCCACCCGACCGGCCGGACCGGCACTCCTCCCGCCCGGCCCGCGCTGGTCCTCGTCGCGCACGGCAGCCGCGACCCGCGCGCCCTGGGCACCGTCCGCGCGCTCCTGGACCGGGTCCGCGACCTGCGCCCCGCCCTGCCGGTGCACCTGGGCCACGTCGAACTGAACGAGCCCCTGCTCCCCGCCGCCCTCGCCGCCCTCGGCGGCACGGACGCGGTCCTGGTGCCGCTGCTGGTCGGCCGCGGCCACCACGTCAAGCGGGACATCCCCGAGATGGCGGCGGCCGCACCGGTACGCGCGCGCGTGGCCGCCCCGCTCGGCCCGCACCCGCTGCTCGTGGAGACCCTGTACGCCCGGCTCGTCGAGGCGGGCTGGCGCACGCCCGCGGACGAGGCCGAGCGCCGGGCGAGCGCCGTCGTGCTGGCCGCGGCCGGCTCCCGGGACCCCGACTCGGCCGCCGACACCCGCCGCACCGCCCGCCTCCTCGCCGAACGCCTCGGCGTCCCGGTGACCCCGGCGTACGCCTCCGCGGCGGCGCCCACGGTCCGCGCCGCCGTCCGGGCCCTGGCCGCCCGGGGACGCCACCGCATAGCGGTGGCGTCCTGCTTCACGGCTCCGGGCCGCTTCGCGGCGGAGTGCGCGCGAGCGGCGCCCCGGCTGGTGGCGAAACCCCTGGGAGCGCACCCGGCGATGGCGCGCCTGATCCTGCACCGGTACGACCAGGCGTGCGAAGCGGGCGGCGCGCGCGACGCCGCCTGAGGGGCGCGGGGAGCCGCGCGGGCCGCCGCGAACGGCCCGCGCCCGCCCGCAGCGGAACCCGGCGGGCGGGGAGGTGCCCGCTTGTCACACCCGCCGCTTACTGTCGGACCATGGCACCCGCACCCCCCGCCGGCTACGACCCCGCGTCAGTGGAGCGCTGGGCCCCCGAGCCCGACAAGCGCCCCGGCCGCACCGCCTTCCAGCGCGACCGCGCCCGCGTGCTGCACTCCGCGGCCCTGCGCCGCCTGGCCGGCAAGACGCAGGTGGTCACCCCGGGCACCGGGGGCCCCGCCTGGGACGCCAGCCCCCGCACCCGTCTGACCCACTCCCTCGAGTGCGCCCAGGTCGGCCGGGAGCTCGGTGCCGCCCTGGGCTGCGACCCGGACCTGGTGGAGGCCGCCTGCCTCTCCCACGACCTGGGCCATCCCCCCTTCGGCCACAACGGCGAGGAGGCGCTGAACGAGTTCGCGCACGACTGCGGCGGCTTCGAGGGCAACGCCCAGTCGCTGCGCCTGCTCACCCGCATCGAACCCAAACGGTTCGTCACCGGCCCCGGAGGCGACCCCGTCAGCGTCGGCCTGAACCTCACCCGCGCCACCCTGGACGCCGCCACCAAGTACCCCTGGCCCCGCGGTGCCCACCCCACGAACCCGGCCTCGCCGAAGTTCGGCGTCTACGACGACGACCGGCCCGTCTTCGACTGGGTCCGCGAGGGCGCCCCCGCCGGCCGCGCCTGCTTCGAGGCGCAGGTCATGGACTGGTCCGACGACGTGGCCTACTCGGTGCACGACGTCGAGGACGGCCTGCACGCCGGCCACATCGACCCCAACTGCCTGCTCGCCGACCCGGAGCGGCAGGCGGTCTTCGAGGTCGCGATCGGCCGGTACGTCCCGGCCGGCACCGACCCGGAGGAACTCGCCGCCGCCCTCGACCGGCTCCTGGAGCAGGAGTGGTGGCCGCACGGCTACGACGGCTCGGCCGTCGCCCAGGCCCGCCTGAAGGACGCCACCAGCCAGCTCATCGGCCGCTTCTGCCTGGCCGCCGAAGGCGCCACCCGCCGGGCGTGGGGATACCACCCGGGCCGTTCGGGCACCGGGGGAGGAGGCGGCGGCCTCACCCGGTACGGCGCCGAGCTGGTCGTCCCGCGCGAGACCCGCATGGAGTGCGCGGTCCTCAAGGCGGTCGCCGACCGGTACGTGATGCAGCGCGACGAGCAGACCCGGCTCCGCGTCGACCAGCAGGCGGTCGTCGCCGAACTGGCCGAGGCGCTCACCGCCCGCGCCCCCGACGGACTGGACCCCCAGTTCCGCACCCTGTTCCACCGGGCCGGCGACGACCGCGCCCGCAAACGGGTGATCGTCGACCAGATCGCCTCCCTCACCGACACCTCCGCCCGCTCGCTTCACGCCCGTTTGACGGGGCACCCATGACACTGGCGGGGACCGGGTGGCGCGAGGGCTCCCGAACGTGACCGAGCGTGGCCTGATCGGGTCATTCCCCTTCCCGCGTCACGCTCCGTGCGGGACGCTCACAAGGGCGGCACCTGACGAGGAGGCAGACAAGTGGTGGACGCGGATCAGACATTCGTCATCGTCGGAGGCGGCCTGGCCGGCGTGAAGGCGGCCGAGACGCTCCGTACGGAGGGCTTCCCCGGACGGGTGATACTGATCTGCGACGAACGCGACCACCCCTACGAGCGGCCCTCGCTGTCCAAGGGCTACCTGCTCGGCAAGGAGGAACGCGCCGGCGTCTTCGTCCACGAACCCACCTGGTACGCGCGCCACGACATCGAGCTCCACCTGGACCAGAGCGTCGACGCCGTCGACCGCGCCGCGCGCACGGTCCGCTTCGGCGAGGACGGCGCCGTCGTCCGCTACGACAAGCTGCTGCTGGCGACCGGCGCCGAACCCCGCCGCCTCGACGTCCCCGGCACCGGCCTGGCGGGCGTGCACCACCTGCGCCGCCTCCCGCACGCCGAGTGCCTCAGGGGCGCCCTGGCCGTCCTGGGCCGGGACAACGGCCACCTGGTGATCGCGGGCGCCGGCTGGATCGGCCTGGAGGTCGCCGCCGCGGCCCGCGAGTACGGCGCCGAGGTCACCGTCATCGAGCCCGAGCCGACCCCGCTGCACGGCGTCCTCGGCCCCGAGCTGGGCGAGCTGTTCACCGGGCTGCACCGCGAGCACGGCGTCCGCTTCCACTTCGGCGCCCGGCTCACCGAGATCGTCGGCCAGGACGGCGCGGTCCTGGCCGCCCGCACCGACGACGGCGAGGAGCACCCCGCGCACAGCGTGCTCGTCGCGGTCGGCGCCCTCCCGCGCACCGCCCTCGCCGAGGCGGCCGGCCTGGAGATCGCCGGCCCCGAGCACGGCGGCGGCATCGCCGTCGACGAACGGCTGCGCACCTCCGACCCCGACATCCACGCCGCCGGCGACGTCGCCTCCTTCCCGCACCCCCTCCTCGGCACCCGGATGCGCGTGGAGCACTGGGCCAACGCCCTCCACGGCGGCCCGGCGGCGGCCCGCGCCATGCTCGGCCGGGACGTCGTCCACGACCGCGTCCCCTACTTCTTCTCCGACCAGTACGACCTGGGCATGGAGTACTCGGGCTGGGCGCCCCCGGGGACGTACGACCAGGTGGTGATCCGGGGGGACGCGGGCAAGCGCGAGTTCCTCGCCTTCTGGGTGAACGAGGGCCGGGTGCTGGCCGGGATGAACGTGAACGTGTGGGACGTCACGGACACCGTCCAGCGGCTGATCCGCTCGCGGGCGCGGGTGGACACGGAGGCCCTGGCGGACCCGCACGTCCCCCTCGACAGCCTGGTCCCGTGAACCGCCGGAGGCCGGGACGTGCCGGTCCGCAGCCGCCCGCGCGCCCCGGGAGCCGTCCGGAGCCGTCAGGAGTGTCGTACCGCCCCCGTAGAATTCACGCGTGGCAGGACGGATCAACGACGAGGACGTGAAGGCGGTACGGGACGCGGTCCCGATCGACGCCGTGGTGTCCGAGTACCTCCAGCTGCGCAACGCGGGCGGCGGCAACCTGAAGGGGCTGTGCCCGTTCCACGACGAGAAGTCGCCGTCCTTCCAGGTCAGCCCGAGCAAGGGACTCTTCCACTGCTTCGGCTGCCAGGAGGGCGGCGACACCATCACGTTCGTGATGAAGATCGACCACCTCTCCTTCTCGGAGGCGGTCGAGCGCCTCGCCGCCCAGGCCGGCATCACCCTGCGTTACGAGGAGGGCGGGTACAACCCCGCCCACCAGCGCGGCGAGCGCATCCGCCTGGTCGAGGCCCACAAGATCGCCGCCGAGTGGTACGCCGAACAGCTCGCCACCAGCCCCGAGGCCGAGGCCGGCCGGGTCTTCCTCGCCGAACGCGGCTTCGACCAGGCCGCCGCCGTGCACTTCGGCGTCGGCTACAGCCCGCAGGGCTGGGACCACCTCACCCGCTACCTGCGCGGCAAGGGCTTCAGCGACAAGGAGCTGATCCTCTCCGGCCTGTCCCAGGAGGGCCGCCGCGGCCCCATCGACCGGTTCCGGGGCCGCCTGATGTGGCCGATCCGCGACATCGGCGGCGAGGTCGTCGGCTTCGGCGCCCGCAAGCTGTACGAGGCGGACAACGGCCCGAAGTACCTCAACACCCCCGAGACGGCGATCTACAAGAAGTCCCAGGTCCTGTACGGCATCGACCTGGCGAAGAAGGAGATCGCCAAGACCTCCCGCGCGGTCGTCGTCGAGGGCTACACCGACGTCATGGCCTGCCACCTCGCCGGGGTGCGCACCGCCATCGCCACCTGTGGCACCGCCTTCGGCGGTGACCACATCAAGATCCTGCGCCGTCTGCTGATGGACAACGGCTCGGCCCGCGTGATCTTCACCTTCGACGGCGACGCGGCCGGCCAGAAGGCGGCCCTGCGCGCTTTCGAGGACGACCAGAAGTTCGCCGCCGAGACCTACATCGCCATCGCCCCCGACGGCATGGACCCCTGCGACCTGCGCCTGGCCAAGGGCGACGAGGCCGTCGCCGACCTGGTCGAGCCGCGCACGCCGCTGTTCGAGTTCGCGCTGCGCCAGATCGTGGGCCGTTACGACCTCGACACCCCGGCGGGCCGCGCCGCCGCCCTGGACGAGGCCGCCCCCGTCGTCGCCCGCATCAAGAACAGCGGCGCCCAGCACGAGGTCGCCGTCCAGCTCGCGGGCATGCTCGGCATCCTCGACACGCAGTTCGTCGTCAAGCGGGTGGCCCAGCTGGCCCGCTGGGCCCGCGACCGCGGCGGCAAGGGCCCCGCGCCCACGCCCGCCCCCCGGCAGCAGTACGCCGCCGCCCCCGACCGGCCCGCCCCGCGCGGCCCGGCCCTCAACCTCCGCAACCCCGTCTACGCCACCGAGCGCGAGCTGCTGAAACTCGCCCTCCAGCGGCCCGAGTTGGTCTCCCCGGCCTTCGACGCGTACGGCGTCGACGAGTTCACCGCCCCGCCCTACGCGGCCGTGCGCCAGGCCATCCTGGACGCCGGCGGCGCCGAACCGGGCGTCCGGGACCCGCAGGGCTACCTGGTCCGCGTCCGCGAAGCCGCCCCCGACGACACCGTCCGCGCGATGGTCACCGAACTGGCGGTCGAGGCGATCATGCTGCGCAAGGAGGTCGACGAGACCTACGCCGGCGCCCAGCTCGTCACCGTCCGCCGCCGCGCCGTCGAGCGCCGCATCCGCGACATCCAGAGCCAGCTCACCCGCCTGGGCAGCCACGGCGACCCGGCCCAGCTGGCCGCCGTGCAGAACGAGCTGTGGGTGCTCCAGCAGTACGACCAGGCCCTGCGGGAGCACGGCGCCGCCGCCCTCTGACCGGGCGGCGGCCCGGCACGGCCCCGGTGACCGGACGGCCCGGACCACCCCCCGGTCACGAACCGGACGCAAAAAGTCACCGCACGCCCCTCGTGGCGGCGATGTGTCGTACTCCACACTGGGTTCCGGTGCCTGAGTCCTCGGAGCGCGGCCGGCCCGTCACCCGCGGGTCCCCCCGCGGTCCCCCTCGTCGCCGACGGGACGGACAGCGGCGAGGCCGCCGCCTCCGCCCCCGAAGTACCGCTGCCGTACACCTCAGCAGCGATCATCCTGGAGGTCGCCCCCGTGCAGACCCGGACCCCCACCCACACCCACGAAATCGGTACCGACGGCACGGAGGAGGACGCCGGCTCCGGCGTCCTCCTCGCGGTCCCTTCGCGGAGCCGTACCGTGCGCCGTCCGCGGACGCGGCCGGAGGCGGTGCCGGTGCCCGCCCCGGCCGGACCGCCCGCCGAGGCGGCCGGGATCCCCGGACCCGCCGAGGCCGCGGAACCCGCCGAGCCCGTCGAGCCCATCGATCCCGCCGAGGCCGTGGAACCCGTCGGGCTGGTCGAGCCCGTGGAACCCGTGGACCCCGTCGGGCCGGTCGAGCCCGCCGAGGCGCCCCCCGTCCGTCCCGAGGCCGGTGGGCCGTCGGCGGACCTGTTCCGCCAGTACCTGCGGGAGATCGGCCGCATCCCCCTGCTCACCGCGGCCGAGGAGGTCGAACTGGCCCGCCGTGTGGAAGCCGGCCTGTTCGCCGAGGAGAAGCTGAGCACCACCCCAGACCTGGACAGCCGGCTCGCCGGGGACCTGGACCGGCTGGTCGTCCTGGGCCGGATGGCCAAGCGGCAGCTCATCGAGGCCAACCTGCGGCTCGTGGTGTCCGTCGCCAAGCGGTACGTCGGCCGCGGCCTGACCATGCTCGACCTCGTCCAGGAGGGCAACCTGGGCCTCATCCGGGCCGTCGAGAAGTTCGACTACGCCCGCGGCTACAAGTTCTCCACCTACGCCACCTGGTGGATCCGCCAGGCCATGTCCCGCGCGCTGGCCGACCAGGCCCGCACCATCCGCGTCCCCGTCCACGTCGTGGAGCTGATCAACCGCGTCGTCCGCGTCCAGCGCCGCCTGCTCCAGGAACGCGGCTGTGAACCGACCCCGGCGGAGGTCGCCGCCCACCTGGGACTGCCGCCCGAGCGCGTCGGCGAGGTCCTCCGCCTGGCCCAGGAACCCGTCTCCCTGCACGCCCCCGTCGGCGAGGAGGACGACCTCGCCCTCGGCGACCTGATCGAGGACGGCGACGCCGCCAGCCCCGTCGAGTCGGCCGCGTTCCTGCTGCTGCGCGAGCACCTGGAGGCGGTCCTGTCCACCCTCGGCGAGCGCGAACGCGAGGTCGTCCAGCTCCGTTACGGCCTCGTCGACGGCCGGCCGCGCACACTGGAGGAGATAGGGCGCCTCTTCGGCGTGACCCGCGAGCGCATCCGGCAGATCGAGTCCAAGACCCTCAACAGGCTCCGCGACCACGCCTACGCGGACCAGTTGCGGGGCTACCTGGACTGATCAGCCCTCACCGCACCTCGCCTCCTCGTTCCTGGCGTCCTCCAGCTCACGGCACGGAAGGAAGCCCTGGCCGTCGAGGAGCTTCGACACCCCCCGGCTGCCGAAGAAGTCCAGGAAGTTCCGGGTCAGCCCGGTGGCATTCCTACGGGTGTAGAGGAACTCGGCGGCCCAGAAGCGGTAGTCGCCACTGAGGACGTTCTCCTTGGTCGGGGGGGTTCCGTTGACCGGAACGGTGCGCACGTTGGGGAAGAAGGGCAGGGCGCCGGCCTCCGCGTAGCCGATGGCGTTCGGGTTCTGGTTGACGTAGTCGAGCAGTTCCATCGTGGTCGCTACGGAGCACACGCCGGTCCTGCGGGGCTTGCAATCGCGGTCAGGGGTGTCCTGCGCGCCACTCACCTCGTCCTCGAAGGACTGCCGGGTCCCCGACCCGCCGTCCCGGTTCACCGCCATGACCTCGACGCCGTCGATGGCCTCCCCCCGGTAGGCCTGGGCGAGTTCCACCTGGGACAGGCCGTCCCGCCAGAGGTCCGGACCCAGCCGCTCGGCCAGCCTCCGGTGGGCCACCACCGCGTAGACGAGCACCCCGACCCGGTGGGCGTCGAAGTCCTGCCGCGGCTTGCCTCCGGGCGCGATGTCCGCCATGGCGATCATCTCCGCCGTCGGGTGGGCCTCCAGCTTCTCCAGCCCCTCGGCGCTGTTGCTCGCGTCCAGCACCACCTCCGCGCCGGAGCACCGCCGCTCGTACTCCTCCTTGACCTGGTGGACGTGGGGGGAGAAGGCGGTGGATCCCGTCACCTGCAGCTCGCCCCGGGAACAGGTCGCCGACAGCTCCAGGCTCCTGTTGTGGGCGTAGACGCCGGTGCCCAGGCTCGACACTGCCACCAGCGCCAGGACGATGACGGCGGCCCACCGGCGCCTGGCCCTCCCGGCGGTCCGCTTGATCCGGCCGCCCTTCACCCTCCCGCCCGAGGTGATCTTGGGAAGTCTCTCCCCGGCCCCGGACCCGTTGTCCTCCAGCAGCACCAGAAGCCGGAACCGTTCCCGCCGGTTGAGGGTGAACAGCGGTAGGACGATGGTGTCGGACCGGCGGTCGGCGGCCGCTGCGGCCACCTGGGGGCGCAGGGTCGCCTCCAGCGGCGCGTTGGCGTCGCGCACCTTGAAGTGCACGACCTTCTTGCCGGGGAAGGTGAAGTTCAGCGGGGCGGCGAAGTGCTCCGGCTCCAGCGTCTGCACACCGGAGTTGCGCACCTCCACGATGACCAGGCTGCCCTCGAGGATGGGGCGTCCCTGCCAGTGGATCTCCCACATGTCCGCGGACGTCCGGCTGGTGATGTGCTTGTTGATGGGCCCGTTGTAGACCTCGCTCCAGCTGATCCGCCGCCAGCCCTGGTACCTGTCCAACCAGTACGCCATGAGAGCCGCGGACAGGGCGCAGATCACGCCGCCCGCCCACATCTCCCCGTCACTCACGCCGTCGAGGAAGTCAGCGATCGACTCGAACATCCCAAGCCCCCCTGCTCGAGTGCCGATTCGGAGGCAACAGATGCTCGGTAGTGAAGGCTTCAACGGTATGAGTGCCCGCCGTCGTGAGCGTGAACGAGGCACGAACAAGGCGGCGGGCGGTCGATTCCACGGCGCCGGCCGGTGGCGTCGCCTTCCCGCGACCCGGTCCGCGCGGCGAGCCCTCAGTCCACCTCGGCCACCGCCTGCGCGAACTGCGCCTGGTACAGCCGCGCGTACGCTCCGCCCGACGCCAGCAGGTCCCGGTGCGTCCCCTGCTCGACGATCGATCCGTTCTCCATGACGAGGATCGTGTCCGCGTCCCGGATGGTCGACAGCCGGTGCGCGATGACGAACGACGTCCGCCCGTGCGCCAGTTTGGCCATCGCCTTCTGGATCAGCACCTCGGTCCGGGTGTCGACCGAGCTGGTCGCCTCGTCCAGCACCAGGATCACCGGGTCGGACAGGAACGCCCGCGCGATGGTGATGAGCTGCTTCTCGCCGGCGCTGACCCCGCTGCCCTCACCGTCGACCACGGTGTCGTAGCCCTCGGGCAGCGTCCGGATGAACCGGTCGGCGTGCGCGGCCCGCGCCGCCTCCTCGATCTCCCCGCGCGTGACCTCGCGGGCGGCGCCGTACGCGATGTTCTCCGCGATGGTGCCGCCGAACAGCCAGGTGTCCTGGAGCACCATGCCGATCCCGGCGCGCAGCTCGTCCCGCGACATCCTCGCGATGTCGACGCCGTCGAGCAGGATCCGCCCGCCGGAGACCTCGTAGAACCGCATCAGCAGGTTCACCAGGGTCGTCTTGCCGGCCCCCGTCGGCCCGACGATGGCGACCGTGTGCCCCGGTTCCACCTTCAGCGACAGGTCCTCGATCAGCGGCTTGTCGGGGTCGTAGCGGAACGACACGTGCTCCAGCTCCACCCGCCCGCGCAGCCGTTCCGGCCGCTGCGCCGGCACCGCGTCCGGCTCCTGCTCCTCGGCGTCCAGCAGCTCGAAGATCCGCTCGGCGGAGGCGACGCCCGACTGCACCAGGTTCGCCATCGACGCGACCTGCGTCAGCGGCATCGAGAACTGCCGCGAGTACTGGATGAAGGCCTGCACGTCACCGATGGACAGGGCACCCGAGGCGACCCGCAGCCCGCCGACGACGGCGACCAGCACGTAGTTCAGGTTGGACACGAACATCATCAGCGGCTGCATGATCCCGCTGTTGAACTGCGCCTTGAACCCGGCCTCGTACAGCGCCTCGTTCTGCTCGGCGAACTGCCGCGCCGACTCCTCCTGCCGCCCGAACACCTTCACCAGGGTGTGCCCGGTGTACATCTCCTCGATGTGCGCGTTCAGCGTGCCCGTGGAGCGCCACTGCTGCACGAACTGCGGCTGCGACCGCTTGCCGATCCAGGTGGCGACCACGAACGACAGCGGCACGGTCACCAGCGCCACCAGCGCCAGGATCCAGGAGACGTAGAACATCATCACCAGTACGCCGACGATGGTCAGCACCGAGTTGATGAGCTGCCCCATCGACTGCTGGAGCGTCTGCCCGATGTTGTCGATGTCGTTGGTGGCGCGGGAGAGCACCTCGCCGCGCTGCCGCTTGTCGAAGTACGACAGCGGCAGCCGGGACAGCTTCGTCTGCACGTCCTCGCGCATCCGGTACACCGTCCGGTTGACCGCCCGGTTCACCAGCCGCGTGGCCACCGCCATCAGCAGGCCGGCGACGAGGAAGGTGCCCAGCGCGAGCAGCAGCACGTTCCCCACGGCGGTGAAGTCGATGCCCTCGCCCGGGGTGAAGTCGGTGCCGCGCAGCATGTCGGCCACGTTCCCGTCGCCGCGCTCCCGCATGGCGTCCAGGACCTGCTCCTTGGTGGCCCCGGACGGCATGTCCCGCCCGATGATCCCCGCGAAGACCAGATCGGTGGCCCGGCCGAGGATCTTCGGTCCGATCACGTTCAGGCCGACGCTGAGGACCACGCACAGCAGCAGGGCCCAGATCGTCGTCCGCTCCGGCTCGAACCGGGCGAGGAGCCGTTTGCCCGACCCCTTGAAGTCCATCGAGCGCTGGTCGGGTCCGCCCCCGGCCATCATCCGCCCCGCAGGCCCGGCCATCAGGCAGCCTCCGCTTCCGTGAGCTGGGAGAGCACGATCTCCCGGTAGGTGTCGTTGCCGGCCATCAGGTCCTCGTGCCGGCCCGCGCCGACCACCCGGCCCTCGTCCAGGACGACGATCCGGTCGGCGTCCCGGATGGTCGCCACCCGCTGGGCGACGATCACCACGGTCGCCTCGGCGGTCTCGTGGGCCAGCGCCGCGCGCAGGGCCGCGTCGGTGGCGTAGTCGAGCGCGGAGAAGGAGTCGTCGAAGAGGTAGATCTCCGGCCGCTGCACCAGGGTGCGGGCGATGGCCAGCCGCTGCCGCTGACCGCCGGACACGTTCGTCCCGCCCTGCGCGATCGGCGCGTCCAGCCCGCCCTCCAGCCGCTCCACGAACTCCTTCGCCTGCGCCACCTCCAGCGCGTGCCACAGTTCCTCGTCCGTGGCGTCCGGATTGCCGTAGCGCAGATTGGTCGCCACCGTCCCCGCGAACAGGTACGGCTTCTGCGGCACCAGCCCGACGGTCCGCGCCAGCAGCCGCGGATCGAGGGTCCGCACGTCCACCCCGTCGACGAGCACGTCCCCCTCGGTGGCGTCGAACAGCCGCGGGACCAGCCCGAGCAGCGTGGACTTGCCGCTGCCGGTCGAGCCGATGACGGCGGTGGTCTCACCGGGCCGCGCCACCAGGTCGACGCTCCTGAGCACCGGCTCCTCCGCCCCCGGGTAACGGAAGCCCGCACCCCGGATCTCCAGGTGACCGTGCCGACGCAGCCGGGTGACCGGCGCCGCCGGCGGCACCACGCTCGACGACGTCCGGAGCACCTCCTGGATGCGCTCGGCGCACACCTCCGCCCGCGGTACCATCATGAACATGAAGGTGGCCATCATCACGGACATCACGATCTGCATCAGATAGGCGAGGAACGCCGTCAGGTCGCCGATCTGCATGTCGCCGTCGGCGATCCGGTGGGCGCCGAACCACACCACCGCGATCGACGACAGGTTCACCACCGTCATCACCACGGGGAACATCAGCGCCAGCAGATTGCCGGAGCCCAGCGCCACCTCGGTCAGGTCGGCGTTGGCCTTCCGGAACCGCCGCTCCTCGTAGTCGTCGCGGACGAAGGCGCGGATGACCCGGTTGCCGGTGATCTGCTCGCGCAGCACCCGGTTCACCGTGTCCAGGCGCTCCTGCATGGCCCGGAACAGCGGGCGCAGCCGCCGCACGATCAGCGTCACGCAGACGCCGAGCACCGGCACGACCGCGACCAGCACCCCCGACAGCGGCACGTCCAGGCCGAGCGCCATCACGATGCCGCCGACGCACATGATCGGCGCCGACACCATCAGCGTGAACGTCATCAGGGCCAGCATCTGGACCTGCTGGACGTCGTTGGTGGTCCGGGTGATGAGCGAGGGGGCGCCGAAGTGACCGACCTCACGGGCGGAGAAGGACTGCACCCGGTCGAAGACGGCGGCCCGCAGGTCCCGTCCCAGCGCCGACGCCGTCCGCGCGCCGTAGTGGACGGCGCCGATGTTGCACACCACCTGCGCCAGCGAGATGCCGATCATCAGGGCGCCGTAGCCCAGGATGTAGCCGGTGTCGCCGTGCACGACACCGTTGTCGATGATGTCCGCGTTCAGGGTCGGCAGGTAGAGGGTGGCGCAGGTCTGCAGGAACTGCAGCGCCACCAGCAGGGCGACGGGTCTCTTGTAGGGCCTGAGACAGGTCCGCAACAGTCGTATGAGCACGCTCGGTCTCTCGGAGTCGGCGGGAGGGGCGGGTGGCTGCCCCTGGCCCCCATCGTCGGGCACTCCACCCGCGTTACCTCAACCGAATTAACCCAACAGGACCCCGCCCCGACCCCGCGGGCGACCCCTCAGGGGCGGAACGCCCCCGGATGGGTCTGCTCCCGCACCGTCACGAACTGCTGCCGCACCGCCTGACCCACCGCCAGCTCCTCGCCCGGCTCCAGCACCTGCGCGACCGCCCCCTGCCACGCCGGCGGGGTCCGCGGATCGAGGGTGCCCTGCTGCACGCCGAGGGCCCAGGCCGCCTGCCGCGCGGCGCCGATCGCGGCGTAGTCCGCGGGCTGCGGCACGACGACCTGCGTCCCGAACAGCGACGGCGCCACCGCCTGTACGGCGGGCAGTTCCGCCGCCGGCCCCAGCAGGAAGATCCGCCGCACCTCCACGCCCCGGCCGCGCAGCACGTCCAGGGCGTCGGCCAGCCCGCACAGCATCCCCTCGAACGCGGCCCGTGCCAGGTGCTCCGGCTTCATCGACTCGCGCCGCAGCCCCGCCAGCGTCCCCGCGGTGTGGGGGAGGGCGGGCGTCCGCTCCCCTTCCAGGTAGGGCAGCAGCACCAGCCCGTGCGCCCCCGGCGTCGACCTCGTCGCCAGCTCCGACAGGCTCTCCAGATCCGGCACCCCGAGCAGCTCGGCGGTCCCGCGCAGGGCCCGTACGGCGTTCAGCGTGGTGACGACCGGCAGGTGCATGCCGGTCGCGTCCGCGAGCGCGGTGATCATCCCGGACTGGTCGACGAGCGGCTCGGAATGCACGGCCATCACGGACCCGGACGCCCCGAGGGACACCACCGCGTCCCCGAGCCCGATCCCGAGCCCGAAGGCGGCGGCCATCGTCTCCCCGGTCCCGGCGGAGATCAGCAGCCCCTCCGGCGTCGTACCGGCCGCGTCGGAGGGGCCGATCACCTCCGGCAGCACCGGCTGGTGCCCGAGCGCCAGCTCCACCAGATCGGGCCGGTAGGTGCCGGCCGCCGCCGACCAGTACCCGGTCCCGGAGGCCCCGCCGCGGTCCGTGGTCCTGCGCACCGGCCGCCCCAGCAGCTGCCACACCAGCCAGTCGTGGGCCTGGAGCAGGACGGCGGTGCGCGCGGCGGCCTCCGGCTCGTTGCGCGCCAGCCAGCGCAGCTTGGTCACGGCGTGCGCGGCCTGCGGCACGCAGCCCACGGCCTGCGCCCACGCCTCGCGCCCGCCGAGCGCGTCGACCAGGTCGGCCGCCGCCACCTGCGCCCGCTTGTCCCCGCCGGTCATCGCCGGCCGCACGGTGTTGCCCTGCGCGTCCAGCGGCACGACCGCGTTCGCCTGCGCCGACACGCCGATGGCCTGCACGCCCTCCAGCAGCCCACCGGCCGCCGCCTCGCCCAGGGACAGCAGCCACGCCTGCGGATCGACGTCGCAGGGACGGCCCCCGCCCTCGGGCCCCTCCACCGGATGCGGCGCGTATCCCTGCCGGAGTACGGCCCCCGTCTCCGTGTCACAGATGACGATACGAGTGAAATCGGGCGAACTGTCCAACCCGGCGACTATCCCCATGCCCAAAATTCTGCCGCACGGCGCGCGGGCGCCGTGCGGCAGGCGGGATCCGGGTGGCCCTGGGCGCCGTTCAGGTGCCGCTGGTGCCCCAGTCGTCCCCGCCGGAGCCGTTGCCGCGTTCCCGCAGGGACCGCACCCGCTGGGTCACGGAGTCGGGCACGCGGTCGCCGACCTTGTCGCTCACCGCGTGGTACGCCTTGTCCGCGAACTGGCGGCCCTGCTGGGCGGCCGACTCGGCGGTGTTGCGCACGGCGGGGTTCTGGGAGATCCGCCGCGCGGACTTCTTCAACTGCTCGTAGCGCTCGCGTCCGGCCCTCGTGCCCAGCACGTAACCCACAGCGAGTCCGACGACGAACGTGAGCCGGTAACGCATGGCGGTCACCCTTCCTTGCCCTGGTCCCTTGCCCTGGTCTGTGCAGCGGTCTCCGGTGCGGCGATCGGCGCCGGCGGGTACCGATTGGCGGAGCACCCCCCTGCTTGCGCTAATGTATGTGTCGCAGCGAGCGCCCGCCCCCTGGCGAATACCCAGGCAGGTGCGTTCGATGCAACGAGGCATTCCTCCGTAGCTCAATTGGCAGAGCAGCCGGCTGTTAACCGGCAGGTTACTGGTTCGAGTCCAGTCGGGGGAGCTCGGTCCTCCGTAGCTCAATTGGCAGAGCAGCCGGCTGTTAACCGGCAGGTTACTGGTTCGAGTCCAGTCGGGGGAGCACGCTGAACGAGGACCCTCCGGGGTCCTTTTTCATGTCCGGCCCTACGTCCCGGGAACCACGCGGTACGCCGCGGAGTCCTCAAGGGCATGAAGGTGCCGCGGGAAGCCGACCAGCCGAAGCAGGAGATCGTATGAGCGGCTATGCTGCGGCAGACGGCGCGCACACATGTACGCGACACGCCGCTATGGGGCGGTAGCTCAGCCGGTTAGAGCAGCGGACTCATAATCCGTCGGCCGTGGGTTCGAGTCCCACCCGCCCCACCTCGACGCCCCGCCGCAGACACGTTCCGGCCTGCGGCGGAGCCGTGTCCGGGGAGGGGGCGAGCAGTGCGACGGCACGCGCACGATCGTCTGCTCGCCCGCCGCTCGCTCGAAGTGTCAGGGCCCGCGTTCCGGAGCTGAACGGCCTTCGGGAGGCCCGCCCCGGACCCCTCGCGCGGCGCCGGTCCCCGGGGCTCGGAGGCCGGTCCCGGCTCACCGGTGCGGCGACCGTGCGTGTCATCGGCTTCGGACTGCCCGTCCGGCTGGAGCGGGACGCGGCAGCGCTTGCCCGCCCTACCCGCGAGGACGGGAACACATGGTCAAGGACGGGGCAGATGACGGCAGTTGAGGAAGTCCGGACTGTCGGTGGGCCGGTCGGTGTTCCGCGCCTGCCTCCTCGCCGCCGCGCGGGGGTGTGGCGCGGCAAGCGGCGGAACCGGGTGAAGGTGCGCGGACCCGCCCCCTCCGCGGCAGCGGTGACCAGCAGGTCGACGGAGCCAGTACCGCGGTGCCCGCCCTCGGCGGCGAGCGGTTCCCGGACCACGCGAACGCCTCGGTGGACGCCGTCGGGCGCGGGGCACCGAGTGCGGTCCGGCCGGGAGCCGGGAGGCCGTCGCGTGGCCCGGGTGGCGGTCATGGTGCCGCTGCCAGACGCCAGAGGGACGTGATCTCGGCGCCCCGTGCTGCGTGGAGGGGGTCGGCGGTGTCCCCGGAGCGTGGGTGCCGGGGCTTGGTGTCGATCTTGTCCACGACGCGGAGCCGTGCCGCGCGGATGGCGTCGAGCAACTGCCGGCGTGTCCGGAGCCCGAGGTGTTCCGCCAGGTCGGACAGGACGAGCCAGCCCTCCCCGCCCGGCCGGAGGCGGGCGGGCAGTCCGGTGAGGAAACCGTGGAGCATGGTGCCGTCCGGATCGTAGACGCCTTGTTCGACGGGGCCGGTCGGCCGGGCGGGGAGCCAGGGCGGGTTGCACACGACGAGGTCGGCGCGGCCTCCGGGGAACAGACCGGGGCCCGACACCTCGATGCGGTCGGCCAGCGCGAGCCGGTGGACGTTCTCCCGGGCGCAGCTCAGGGCGCGCGGGCTGATGTCGGTGGCCACGACGCGCCGTACACCGCGGTGGGCCAGGACCGCGGCGAGGACACCGGTTCCCGTGCCGAGGTCGAATGCCGTACAGGTAGCGGGAGTGCGCCGGATCGCCGGTGGCAGTGGCGCGTGGGCGACCAGGTCGACGTACTCGCCCCTGACAGGTGCGAACACGCCGTAGTGGGGGTGGATGCGGGCACCGAGCGCCGGCACGTCGATCCCTTTCAGACGCCACTGGTGAGCACCGATCACTCCCAGCAGTTCCCGAAGGGAGACCGCCATGGGCCCCTTCGGGGGGCCGTAGGCCTCCAGGCACGCCCGGCGGACATCGGGGGCCCGGCGCAACGCCAAGGTGTGGTCGTCGCCCAGCAGCACCAGGAGCTTTCCGAGGACGCGGGCGCGGTGACCGCTGCCGCGCCGGTACAGGTGGAAGGTCTCGCTCGGGGACGTGCCGGACGCGGGCGGCTTGCGGTCGATGCGGCGGCCCATCGCCCGCAGGAGCTGCCGGGCGTTGTGGAAGTCGCCCCGCCAGAGCAGGGCCGTTCCCTCACACGCATGCCGGTAGGCGTCGTCGGCCCTCATCCGGTCGTCGGCGACGACGGTTCGCCGGGGAAGGGGGACGGCGCTCTCGGAATGCCAGCGGGCGGATCGGCGGCTGTGGTCCTCGGTCCAGTGGATGGTGGACACCACGTACTCCTCGTGGTCGAACGTGCAGGGGCACGAAGAGCACTTCGGCGAGGAGCGGACCGGACCGACGCCCGTCCGCCGGACAGGCGTGGGCGCCGGGGCGGGCGGCCCTTACCGCTCTCGCGCCGAAGCGCGGGAGCGGGCGTCCCAGACAACCATGCCGAGCATCGGGCGAGCCTTTCCGCAGGAGTGGCAGAAGGCTCGCACAGGCGCCGCCCGGTTGCCAAGGACACCGGTCGGACACGCGACCCGGGCAGGTGTCCGGGACCGCGCCGTCGCAGCGGATCCGCGCCTGGGCACCGGTGACGACGTCCGTCCCGTCGGCCGTCCGGACACCGCCCGTCCGGCCCTCGTCGCCCGCTTGAGCAAGAACAGGCCGGCCGGCCCGGATCCGCCCCGGCCCCGCATCCGCGGCATGGAGTAGGGGGGCGGGCCGCCCGCCGGTCCCGCCACTGGGAAAAGCCGCGGGTGGGCCCCCACGTGATCGTGACGGCCCACCCGCGGTCCCGCACAGGCGCGCGGTGTGTCCGTAGGGGCTCAGGAACCGGTGCCGCGTTCCCGGCCCTCCTCCCGCGTCCGGCGGTCGTCGCCGCGGTCGCCCTCCGCCTGGGAGGGGGTGGGGTGCGGCGGGGACTGGTGCTCGGCCGTCCCCTCCTCGTCGTCGCGGTCGCCCTCGGCCTGGGACGGGGTGTGCTCGGTCATCGTGGTGCCTCCTGGGGACGAGGTCGTTCGTCGGACGGCCGGAGCGGACGGGCGGTCCGCTCCGGCGGCGCGGGAGCGAGTACCCCGCCGGGGCCGCGGGTATGACCGGGGCCGCGGACGCGGCGCCGGCCGGCCGGGGTGCGGCGGACCTGGGCGCGGCCCTGCGCGCGGTACCAGTGGGCGGCCAGGACGAGGGCGAGGGCGACCTCCACCGCGTCACCGCCGTAGTACATGACCTGGGACGCCCGGCGCAGGTCGGCTGGCGCGTACGCCGTGCCCGGCGGGCCCTGCGCCCACAGGGTCTTGGCGAGGACGGCGTGGGCCGCGGCGGCGGCCAGCAGGGTGCCGGCGCGCAGGGCGAGGCCCGGCCGGTGCCGTACCGGGTCGACGGCGAGGACCGCGAACGTGAAGAGCCACCCGGCCGCGAACAGGTGGACGTACAGCCAGGGGCTGTGGTGCAGCTGCGGCGGCAGGGGGGCACGGTAGAGCAGCCACAGGCCGCCGACGTCGAGCGTCGCGGCGACGGGCGGGAGGGCGAGGAACGCGGCGGGCGGGGAGCGCAGCACCGCCAGCAGCGCGCGGCGGCCGGGGACGGGGAGCGCGCGCAGGGCCAGCGTGACCGGTCGGGCCAGCACCGCCGGCACGGGCGCGATCATGCCGACCGCCAGATGCGCCGCCATGTGCCCGGTGAACGGCGCCGGCCACGCCTCCCACGGCACGGCCGCCCCGGCCGCGAACACCGCGCCGGACAGCCAGCAGCACGCTTCCCGCCACCACGGCCAGGCGTCCCCGCGGCGGCGGAGCCGGGCGGCCGCGGCCGAGTAGGCGGCGCAGGTGACGAGGGCCGCAAGGAGCAGGGGGCCGGGCGTCGTCATACGGGCCCCCTCGCACGGGCCGGGAGGGGGCGGTGCCGGCTCGCGGGCGGCGGTGGCACCCGGGTGCGGTGGTGGCGGTCAGCGGCGGACGCCGGCCCTTCGGCGCCCGCCGGCGGGAGGGGGCCCGTGCCGGAGACCCCGCGTCCGTCGCCCCGCCACCGGCCCGTCGCGGCCGGTGTCATGCCCGTGGGAGCGGGCGCCGGCCGGTGCCGCGGGGGAGGGCGGGGCGGCGGGCGCGGCGCCACAGGAGCAGGCCCGCGGCCAGGAGCAGGACCGCGACCGCGTTCCAGGCCCAGTCGTAGGGGGTGAGGTCCACGCCGTAGCGGATCTGGTGGACGCGCAGCAGCTTGTGGTCGACGATGCCGTCGAAGAGCTGGAAGCCGCCGGCGCCCAGGCAGACCCCGGCCCACCAGGCCGGGCGCCGCGGACCGCCCCGGCGCCGCAGGTCGGCGTAGACGAACAGGCCCGTCACCGTCGCCAGCCAGCTCCCGGCGTGCAGCAGGCCGTCGGAGACCAGGCCCACGCCGGGGGTGGAGCGGTCGTAGAAGTGGTGCCAGTGGAGCACCTGGTGGAAGACGGCCTCGTCGACGAAGGCGGCGAGGCCGATGCCCAGCAGTGCTCCACCGGCGACCGGACGGTGGTACGTCACCCGTGCCCCGTCCTCACCCGTCCTTGCCCATGGCCTTGCGCACCGCGTCCCGGGTGCGGTCCATGACCGCGGCGAACGGACCCAGGGCCACGTTCTTGGCCGCGGACTCGGTGCCGGGGTGCGGGTGGGTCGGGGCCATCGCCTCCGCCGCGCGCAGGGCCGTGGCCATGGACGCCAGGCGGGCCTTGTCGGCGCTGCGGCGGATGTGGTTGAACTCGTAGCGCTCCTCGGCGCGGGCGTGGGACATCACGTCCAGCCGCAGTGCCAGGAGGGCGGGCAGGAACTTCGGGTCGTCGGGGTCCATGCCGTCCAGCCGGGACAGCACCTCCTTCGCCTCCCGCTCCTCCGCCAGCCGTTCCTCGACGATCTTCCCGCCGTCCGGCACGGACGCGCGGGTGAAGGGGTGGATGACCTCCTCCTCCGCCGTCTCGTGCACGGCGAGGAGCTGGACCAGGCGGCGGAAGGCGGCCCGGCGTTCGTCGCCGGTGGTCCTCTCCACCTCGTCGAAGAGGTTGCGGATGTCGCCGTGCTGGCGCATGAGCAGGGCGACGACGTCGGCTTCGCTGGCGGTGATACCGGCCATGTCAGCTCTTCTCCCGGAGGGCGGGGTCGGGGTGCGGGCCGTCGGTCGAGAGGCGGTACTCGCGGCCGAACATCTCCTGGTGCTGGGCCATCACCCGCTCGCTCGGCGGCTCCTCGCCGCCGTGGATCTGCTGCTGCATCCTCTCGAACCGCTCGTGCGCCTCCCGGACGTAGCCGGTGCCCAGGGTCGTCAGGTCGATCTGGGTGTCCAGCAGATCGCGGACGAACTGCTTGTTCTCCTCGAAGGTGAGGACGTTGGGCAGCTCGGGGGCGAGGATCTCCGCCGGCTCGCGGCCGTCGTGGCGGCGCATCAGGTCGCAGGCGATCCGCAGGTGCTCCAGCTCCATGTTGAGGTGGAGTTCCCAGACCGCCTTCACCTTCGGGTCGGACTCCTGCTCCATGAAGGAGTGGTACAGGTAGCACTCGTTGTACTCGTGGTTGACGAGCTGCTCCCACCACGTCTCGCCCGGGTCGACCAGCGACTCGTAGTGCGTGACGTGCTCCTCCTCGATGAGCCCGATCTCCTGGTAGAGCTGGCGGGCGATCGGCTCCATGTACTGGGGGCCGACGTTCATGTAGAAGTTCATGGTCTGCTGCTCGGCCGACATGATGGTCAGCGCGTGCAGCTTGGAGAGCGGATTCGTCCTCGTGCGGTCGTAGGGCTCGCGCACGTTGTCCACCGGGTCGCGGTGGTGGTACTTGGTGGGCCTGCCCGGCATCACCTCGGTCAGGCCGTCGACGATCGACTCCGCCTTGCGGTGCTCGATCATCTCGTAGAGGTTGGCGTACCGGTACAGGTGGTCGAAGTCCTCCAGGACGCCGAACTCGTAGGCCTGCCTCAGGTACGGGTCCGGCTCGTGGCGCGCGACCCAGCCGGTGAGGTCCACCGCCACCTGCTCGTAGGCGATGGTGGTCTCCAGCACGGAGTTGAGGCCGGGCAGCAGCCAGTTGACGACCTTCTGCTGCTGCTGCTCGATGTAGCGGACCTGCGCGAGCCGCCGCTTGACCTCCGGGTCGGGGCAGTGGCGGGCGAACTGGTGGCTGAAGAGGATGGCCTCGACCTCGATGCCGTTCATCGTGATGATGCGGCACTTGGTGTACGGGTCACCGCGGTCGGGGTCGACCGGTTCGACGTCCAGCTCGCGCCAGTTGCGCAGCTGGCGGTCCAGGGGGATGCCTTGGTGTTCGAGGGGGTTGAAGCCCATAGGGAATCTCCTCGGCGGCGGTGTGCCGGTAGGTCCGGTCGGGCCGCCCGACCGGACCGCCGCCGAGTACCCACCGCGTTCGCGTGCAAACGGCGCGTCGCCCAAAGCCCCGGACGGGTGATTTCCGCGGGCTCAACGGCCCAGCCGGGCAAGCGCGGCGCGCAGGGCCGTGCGCACCGCGCCCGGCAGGGGCGGGCCGCCGGTCCCGGCGCTGGAGGTGATCGCCGCGGCGACGGCGCGCAGCTTGGTGTTGGACAGCTGGGACGTCTCGCGCAGGAGGTGCCAGGCCTCGTCGGAGGTGCATCCGTGGGTGGCCATGAGGATGCCGCGCGCCTGGTCGATGACCGGGCGGGAGGCGATGGCGTGGCGGAGCTGCGCCACCTCCTCCTGGAGGTCGTGCAGCCGTTCCGAGCGTTCCAGCGCCACCGCGGAGCGGGCCGGGACCGGAGCCCGGAGGGGGGAGGGGACGGGACCGGGCCGCGGGGCCGGCGGGCGGGGGGCGGTGGAGCGCAGGGGGTCGGCGGTGTCCAGGCCGGCCAGTTCGAGGATGCGGCGCGGCTGGCCGTTCCAGTTCGCCGTCGTCACCGTCACCCCGTGCCGGCGGCCGTGGCCGTGGAGCACCTCCAGGAACTGCAGCCCGGCCGTGTCCATGAAGGTCACGCCGGTCATGTCCAGATCGACCCGTCCGGTGCCGGCCGGCAGCCCGGCCAGGGTCTCGGCCAGGGTGTCCGCGCAGCCGTGGACGAGCTCGCCCCGTGGGGTGAGCAGAGCCCGGCCCTCGTCCACGCGGGCCCCGATCACCAGGGTGGTCAGCCTCCCCGCCAGACACGGTGGTGTCGCCGTTGTCATGTCACCGCCTTGTCGGTCCTCGTCGGTCTTCGTCGGTCTTCGCCGGTCCTCGCCGTTCCCACCGGTCCCCGTCGGACCTCTCCGGCGTCCCTCGGCCCCCGTCGGAGGTGCATCTGCCCTGCGGACGGCGGGGTACACCCGGCGGGGAATGACCGGGCCGCGGATGGGTAAGGGCTCCGGCCCGGACGGACGCGCCCGCCGGGAAGAACCCGGTGTGACCGGCCGCCGAACGGGTAAAGGGGACTGGTCGGGGAGCATGGGAGGAACCGGGGTGGGCACTCGGCACGAGGCGCCGCCCGGGGCCGTCGGAGCGGCGCCGGGACTGACGGTGTTCCCGCTGGCCGGACGCGCGGGCGTGCGGGCGGCAGGCGAAGTGGGCCTGTCGACGCGCGACACATGGGAACGCGCGCTGGAGCAGGCGGTGCGTGAGGGTGAGGACGTGTACTACCTGGAGCTGTCCGGAGTGACGTTCGTCGACGTCGCCGGCGTCGGTGCGCTGGTGGCGGCCGCCCGGCGGCTCCCGGCCGGCGGCCGCCTCGTCCTGCACCGGCCGCCGCCCGCCGTCCAACGGGTGCTGGAGATGTTCTGGCCCGACCAGCCGGCGATCGAGGTGTCGATGTCATGAGTGCCGCGGCCACACCCTCCGGGCCCGCCCCGCTCCACGGCGCCCCGGGACCCGCCGAGCCCTTCGTCCACCCCGTCCTCTTCTACCGGGACGACGAGGAGTACCTCCGGGGCACCGTCCCTTTCCTGCGCGACGGGCTGGCCGCCGGGGAGCCCGTCGCGGTCGCCGTACCCGGCGAGCGGATCGCCCTGATCCGCGACGCGCTGGGTGACTCCGCCGACGGCGTGCGCATGCTGGACATGCGCGAGGCCGGGCGCAACCCCGGCCGGATCATCCCCGGCGTGCTGCGCGCCTTCGCCGACGCCCAGCCAGCCGGCCGGCGGGTGCGGATCGTCGGCGAGCCGATCTGGCCCGGCCGCACGGACACCGAGTACCCGGCCTGCGCCCAGCACGAGGCGCTGATCAACGCCGCCTTCCGGGGCCGTACGGTGACCATCCTCTGCCCGTACGACGCGAGCCGCCTCGACGAGCGCGTCCTCGCCGACGCCCGCGCCACCCACCCCGTCGTCATCCCCCCGGGGCCCGGCCCGCAGCAGGACAGCGACGCGTACGCCCCCGACGAGGTCGTCGCCCGCTACAACCGGCCGCTGCCGCCGCCCCCGGACGGCGCGCTGTCCTTCGCCTTCGTCGCCGACTCCCTCTCCCGGGCCCGTCACGTGGCCACCGGAGAGGGCGCCAGGCTGGGCCTCGTCGGCGTCCGGCTGGATGATCTGGCCCTCGTCACGGCCGAACTGGTGACCAACAGCGTGGTGCACGGCGGCGGCGGGGGCCTGCTGCGGGTGTGGCCCGAGAACGGGTACGTGGTGTGCGAGGTGCGCGACGGGGGCCGCCTCGCCGACCCGCTGGCCGGGCGCCGCCCGGCACCCCGCGACCAGCGCGGCGGACGCGGCCTGCTGCTGGTCAACCTCGTCTCGGACCTCGTCCGCATGTACACCGGCCCGGACGGCACGACCGTGCGGTGCTGGTTCGCGCGGTGAGGGGGCGGGCGGCCGGCCGGTTCGACGGCGCCGTCCACGGGACGCCGCAGGGGCGCGCGCGGATCGGGGCCGGTACCGGCGCCGAGGACGGTTTCGGGCGGGCGCGCGAGGCGGGAGCGGAGGACACCGCTCATGCCGGGCGGCCGTGCCGTCCGGTCACCGCGCGCTCAGTCCGCCGGTGATTCCGGCTCCGGTTGCTCGATCCTGCCCTCCAGCATGGTGCCCAGGCCCTGGACGGCGCAGATGTCGGGGCGCTCCGCGATGTGCACCGACATGCCGGTCGCCTGACGCAGCATCTGGTCGAAGCCGGGGAGCAGGGCGCTGCCGCCGACCATCGTGATCCCCCGGTCGGCGAGGTCGGCGACCAGGTCGGGCGGGCAGTCCCGCAGCACCTTGCTGATGCCGTCGAGCACGGCCGTCAGCGGCGTCTGGATGGCGTTGCGGACGGAGGCGGTGTCGATCTGCACGCTGCGTGCGAGGCCGGTCGCCACGTCCCGGCCGTGGATCTCGGTGGAGGACGGTCCGTTGGGGGCGGTCCCGTTGCCGAACAGGGCCAGTTGCAGCGGCCGTACCGACTGGCTCGGCAGCATCAGCTCGTGCACGTGGCGCAGGTGCTGCACGGTCGCGTGGTCCACGGCCTCGCCACCGACGGGGATGCGCTCGGCGGCCACGATGGAGCCGAGGGAGAGCACGGCCACCTGGGTGGCGTGCGCCCCGCACACCATGATCATGGTGGCCTCGGGCTGCTCCACGGGCAGTCCGCAGCCCACGGCCGCGGCGATGAGGGTGTCCACCAGTTCCACCCGGCGGGCGCCGAGCCCGACGAGGGTCTCGATCGCGGCGCGCCGGGCCAGCGGGTCGGCGTCGTGGGGGGTGCAGACGGCGGCGCGCAACCGGGGCTTGCGGCGCAGGGAGCGGCGCACCTTGTCACCGAGCAGGTGGCGCAGCATGCGCTGGGCCAGTTCGATGTCGACGACCGTGCCGCCGGAGACGGGCCGGACGATCCGGATGTAGTCGGGGGTGCGGCCCGTCATCTTCTCCGCGAGCTCGCCGACCGCGATCAGCGCCCCGGTGCGGGTGTTGACCGCGGCGGCCGACGGCTGGTCGACGACGAGGCCGGCGCCCTTCACGTACACCCGTGTCCTCGCCGCTCCCAGGTCGACGGCGAAGTGGCAGCGGCGCAGCTGCTCCAGACTGGCGGTCATGGCGGATCCTCCCGAGAGCGCAGACCGTGGGGCCGCCCGGTGGGCGGTCTCCCTGGCATCGTGCGGGGACGAGGGGGAGGGCGCCTTCTGGAAGGGGCCGGGCGGGGCGCGGCCGAACGGGGGGTGTCCGGGTCCGGGGCGGGGTGCGCGAGGAGCCGTCCGGGACGTTCGGCGGGGCCGGCCGGGCGGGCGTGCCGGCGCGTGGCGGGGCGGGCCGCCGCTCGTCGGCGGCATACCCCGCGGGGCGGGGCGAGCCGTGGCGGGCGGTGCGCGCCGCACGGGCGTGGGGGCGTCCCCTCGCGTCCCCTCGCGTCCGCCCGGTGACCGGGCGGACGGCGTGCCCGGTACGCCACCGGCCGTCCGCCGGCGCCCTGGCGGGAACCCGCCAGGGCACCAACCCGCCAGGTTCCGTCAACTCCCGCGCAATACAAGCCCCCTGAGACTCTTCGCACACACGGCGAAGAGAGGTGCGGATGAGCAGAGGACCAGTCGGGCGCGGAGCGGCCCTCCTGTCGGCCGGGCTGCTGGCCGCCCTGCTGCCGGTGACCCCGGCGACGGCGCGGGAGGCACCCACCGGCACGAGCGGCACCACCGGCACCACCGGCACCACCGGCACCACCGGCACGGGCGGCGCCCCGGCCGCCGCGCGCACCGTCACCCTGGTCACCGGTGACCGGGTCACCGTCACCGACCTCGGCGGCGGGAAGAAGACGGTCACGGTCGAGCGGCCCGAGGGGGCCACCGGAGCCGTCCGCACCCGGACGGCCGGCGGCGACATCAGCGTCGTACCGGACGAGGCGCTGCCCCACCTGCGGGCCGGGACCCTGGACGAGCGGCTCTTCGACGTCGGCGCGCTGCTGGAGCAGGGGCTCGCCGACTCCCGTACCGGCGAGCTGCCGCTGATCGTGACCTACGGCAAGGGGGCGCGGGCGCTCACCTTGCGCGGGGCCGAGCGGACGAGGGCGCTGCCCAGCGTGCGCGGGGCCGCCGTGCGGGCGGACAAGGGGCGGGAGCTCTGGCGGGCGTTCACCCGGCAGGACGGCGTCGACGGGGTGTGGCTGGACGGGCGGGTCACCGCCAGGATGGCCGAGAGCCACGCCCGGATCGGGACGGAGCGGGCGTGGGAGGCCGGGCTGACCGGCAAGGGCGTCACCGTCGCCGTGCTGGACACCGGCGTCGACGCGGACCACCCCGACCTGGCCGGGCGCGTGGCGACGAGCAGGAGTTTCGTCGAGGGCGAGGAGGTGGCCGACCGCAACGGCCACGGCACCCACGTCGCCTCCACGGTCGGCGGCAGCGGAGCCGCGTCCGGCGGCACGGAGCGGGGGGTCGCGCCCGGCGCCGCGCTCGCCGTCGGCAAGGTCCTCGACGACCAGGGCTCGGGCAGCGAGTCGCAGGTCATCGCCGGCATGGAGTGGGCCGCGCGGGAGGCCGGCGCCGACATCGTCTCCATGAGCCTCGGCTCGACCGGGGCCGGCGACGGCACCGATCCGATGGCGCGGGCCGTGAACGCGCTCTCCCGCGAGACGGGCGCGCTGTTCGTCGCCGCCGCCGGGAACACCGGCGCCCCCTCCTCCATCGGCTCGCCCGGCGCCGCCGACGCCGCCCTGACCGTCGGCGCGGTCGACTTCGCCGACCGGGCCGCCCCCTTCACCAGCGCCGGGCCCCGCCTCGGTGACAACGCCCTCAAGCCCGACCTGTCCGCACCCGGCGTCGGCATCCTCGCCGCACGCTCCCGCCTCGCCCCCGGCAGCGGCGACTACGTCGCCATGAGCGGTACGTCGATGGCGGCACCGCACGTCGCCGGGGTGGCCGCCCTGCTCGCCGAGAAGCACCCCGACTGGAGCGGCGCGCGGTTGAAGGACGCGCTGATGTCGACGGCGAAGCCGCTGGACGCCTCCGTCTACACCCTGGGCGCCGGCCGGGTCGACGTGCCCGGCGCGATCGGCGCGGACGTCACCGCCACCGGCAGCGCCGACCTCGGCTTCCTCACCTGGCCGTACGAGGCGCACGAGCCGGTCGCCCGCACCGTCGCCTACACCAACCACTCCGACCGGGACGTGGAGCTGAGCCTGGCGGTGCGGGGCCTTTCCGACGGGGTCGCCACGCTCGCCGACACCACGCTCACCGTGCCCGCGCACGGCACCGCCTCGACGACGGTGACCGGCGACGGCGCCAGGGCCCCGGTGGGGGAGAGCAGCGGGCACATCGTCGCCTCCGCGGACGGCACGCCCGTCGCGCGCACCGCCGTCGGGCTGGTGAAGGAGGAGGAGCGCCACACGCTCACCGTCCACGTCAAGGACCGCGGCGGCGCCCCCGCCCCCGCCGCCCTGACCGTGCAGAGGCTCGCCGGGGGCGCCGACCCCGCCCGGGCGTACGCCGGCGACTCCGGCACGCTGAGGCTGCGGCTGGCGCCGGGCACGTACGGCGTGACCTCCTTCCTCGACGTGCGCGGCGGCCACGGCCCCGACTCGCTCGGCCTCGGTTTCCTCGCCGCACCCGAGGTCGTCCTGGACCGGGACCGGGAGGTGACCCTCGACGGGCGCCGGCTGCGCGAGGTCGGGGCCGAGGTGGACCGCCGCGCCGAGCCCCGGCAGCTGCTGATGGAGTACGCGCGGAGGGCGGACGGCGCCGACCTGACCGAAGCCGTGCAGGTGCCCCCGGCGTACGACAGCGTCTTCGCCGCGCCGACGCCGGAGGTCACCCGGGGCCACTTCGAGTACCGCACCGTGTGGCGGCTCGCCAAGCCGCTGCTGGAGGTCAGGGGCGTCCGGGAGGCCGTCGTCCAGCCGGGCGGGACCCTGATCGAGGGCCGCACCCGGCTGCCGCTGGCCGACGTCGGCGACGGCCCGATGGCCGGGGTGCGCGGCAAGGCGGTGCTGGCCCGGCTCACCGGGGGGACCGCCCCCGCCGACCTGGCCCGGGCCGCGCAGGAGGCGGGCGCGGCGGCGCTGTTCGTCACCGACGACCGGCCCGGCCGGCTGACCGCCTGGTGGGGCACGGACGACAACGCCGACCGCCCGCTGCAGATCGCCACCGTCGACGCCGCCGACGCGGCCCGGCTGCGGCGGGCCGGCCGCGCCGACATGACCGGCACCCCCGACACGCCGTACGTGTACGACCTGTCCGAAGGGCACCCGGGCGCGGTGCCCGACCGGGACCTGACGTACCGTCCGGGCGAGCGCGACCTGGCCGTGCTGCACACCGGGTACCACGCGGCGGAACCGGTGGGCGGCGACGAGTTCCGCTACTCGGTCACCGACGCCTTCCCCGTCGGCATCGGCTTCCGGGAGCGCGTCGGTCTGCCGGCCGAGCGCACCGAGTACGTCTCCGCCGGGCCCGGCCAGCTGTGGCACGAGTCGGTCGCGGCCGCCGACGGGGCGCTGGAGCAGCGCGGCGGGCTGGTCCGCCACCGGGGCGGGACCGAGCGGGAGCTGAACTGGTTCCGCCCCGTGTGGCACCCGTGGCTGGGCACCGCACTGGGCTGGGGACAGCAGCGGATGGGCGGCCGGCTGCGGTTCAACACGCCGGGCTGGGGCGACTCCGGCCCCGACCACACCGGCTTCGGCGACGTCTACAGCGCCGACAGCGGCCTGTCCCAGACCACGGCCGTCCACCTGGACGGCGCACCGGTCGACCGGCGTACGGGTCTGGCGGCGTACGTGGAGGACGCGCCCGCCGGCGAGCACACCTACACGGTCGTCACCGACACCGCCCTCGACGCCGGGCGCTGGGGGCGGGCGGCCGGGGGGCACGCCGAGTGGACGTTCCGGTCGGCGGCCACGCCGGAGGACCGCTGGACCCTCCTGCCCCTGATCAACCTCGCCTTCGACGTCGACACCGACCTCGCGGGCCGGGTGCCGGGCGGGCGGAGGGTGCCGGTCGGGCTCGGCGCGCAGTACGTGCGCGGCGCCCCGGACACCGGGAGGCTGGGCGGCGGGAGGCTGGAGGTGTCGTACGACGGCGGCACCACCTGGCGGCGGGTGGCGCTGACCGGCGGCGAGGGGGCCTCCTGGCGCGGCACGCTGGCCGTGCCGCGCGACGCGGACTCCATCTCGCTGCGGGCCTCGGCGCGCGACGACCGGGGCGGCTCGGTGGCACAGGAGCTCATCGGGGCCGCGGGCGTGCGCTGACCACCGCGCCGGGCCGCACGCCGCGCACGCGGACGGCGCCGCCCCCGGGACGGGGAGGCGGCGCCGCCGTGTGCGCGCAAGCGGGACGCCGGACCGGCCGGCCGACGGAGGCGAGGAGCCCGGAGCGGACGGCGACGGGGGATGCGCGAACGCGCCGCTTCCCGCGGTGCCGCACCCGAAGGCGGGACCCGCGCGCCGGCCGCGGTCCGGGGCCCGCCGCCCGCGCACCGCGGGTCTCCCGCCCCCCCGCGCGTCCCACGGGCGACGGTCACCCGTTCAAGGGGACGGGCGATCGCAGGTCCGGATCACCCCCAGGTCCGCCAGGTCCCGCGGCGTCAGCCGCAGCCGGTCCGCGGTCGCCGCCGCCTCCTGCGGCGGGCGCTTGAGGATCGCCGCCGCGAGCTCGGGCGCGATGACGGAGAAGTAGCTGTCGGGCGTGGCCCAGGTGTTGCCGGGCGCCGCGAGCGCCAGCGCGCCGCCCGACCCGCCCTCGCCGATCACCAGTGTGGTGACCGGCGTCCGGGCGGACGCCACCGCGGCGAACAGGTCCGCGATCGCCGGGCCCACCCCCGCCCGCTCCGCCGCCGCGTCGTTGGCCGCGCCCGGGGTGTCCACCAGGGTCAGCACCGGGATGCCGAGCCGGTCCGCGAGCCGGATCAGCCGGGCGGCGGTGCGGTATCCGGCGGGCCGGGTCGCCGTCCCGGTCTGGGCGGCGTAGGCGACCGTCCGCCCGCCGTGCGTGCCGAAACCGCACAGCATCCCCTCCGGGTCGGCACCCCCGCACCGGTCGCCGCGGACCGCGACCCGTTCGGTGAAGTAGGCGTCCAGGTAGGCGCGGGCCCGCGGGCGTTCGGGAGCGCGGGCCCGCCGCACGGCCTCCCAGCCGCCGGCGGGCGGGGCGGTGGCGCCGAGCGGTGCGGGCACGGGCGCCGGGGCACTCGACGGCGTCGTCAGCAGTCGCAGCCACCGCGCCAGCGTGCCCCGCAGCTCCTCCGGCCGTACGACGGCGTCCGCCGACCCCGCCGCCACCTGCGCCTCGGCCGTGTACGCCGCCGGGTCGGCGTCCGCCGGCCGGACCCGGGACCCGGCGAAACCGACCTGGGCGCCGGGCAGCGCCAGCACCACGTCGGCGCCCGCGCCCAGGGTGGCCCAGCCCCCGCCGGTCGCCGGGTCCCGCACCACCGCGATCTGCGGCAGCCCGGCCTCCCGGGTGAGCGCCGACTGCCGCGCCACCCGCTGCAGCTGGGTCAGGGCGAGCATGCCCTCCTGCATCCGGCTCCCGCCGGTGGCGACCAGCGGCACGACCGGCAGCCGGTGCGCGCGGGCGTGGCCGTACGCCGCCTGGAGCCGGTCGCCGGTGCGCTGCCCCAGCGAGCCGCCGAGGAACCCGAACTCGAACGCCATCAGCACCGCCCGGGTGCCACCGGGGCCGCCGACGGTCCCGGTGCCGCAGACCACCGACTCCCGCTCGCCGGTGCGGGCGGCGGCACGGACCCGCGCGGCGCCGTACCCCGGCCAGTCCAGCGGCCCGTCGGGCCCGTCCTCCCGTTCCTCGCAGGGCAGTTCGGCGAAGTCGTCGGCGACCAGGGCGACGGCCTCCCGCGCGGACAGCCGCTCAGCCACGGCCCCGGCCCCCTTCCCGGCCCCGCTCCTGTCCCAGCGCCCGCTTCATGATCTTCCCCATGTCGTTGCGCGGCAGGGCGTCGAGACGGCGGACGACCCGGGGCCGCTTGTGCGGCGCGAGCCGCCGGGCGACGTGGTCCGCCAGTTCCTCCGGCCCCGGCGGGTCCTGCGGATCGGCGGGCACCACCCACGCCACGATCCGCTCCCCGAGGTCGGCGTCCGGCTCCCCGGTGACGGCGGCCTCCCGCACCCCGGGATGTTCGAGCAGCGCGTTCTCGATCTCCCCGGCCCCGATCTTGTACCCGCCGCTCTTGATCAGGTCGGTGGCCTTGCGGCCGACGATGCGGACGTAGCCGTCGGGGTCGCGCACCGCCATGTCGCCGGTGCGGAAGAAGCCGTCGGCGGTGAAGGCGGCGGCGGTGGCGTCCGGGCGGTTGAGGTACCCGGTGAAGAGGTTGGCGCCGCGCACCTGGATCTCGCCGACGGTCTCCCCGTCGTACGCGGTGATCTCCGACCCGTCCTCCTCCACCAGCCGCAGCTCGACGCCCGGCAGCGGCACCCCGACCGTCCCCGCCCGTGCCTCGCCGTCGGCGCGCACGCTGGTGTTCATCAGCGTCTCCGTCATGCCGTACCGCTCGATCACCCGCCGCCCGGTCGCGGCGGCGATCCGCTCGTGGTCGTGCACGGGCAGCGCGGCGGAACCGGAGACCAGCAGCCGGGCCCCGGCGAGGGCCTTCACCAGGTCCGGTTCGCCCGGCAGGGCCTCGGCGATGCGGTGGTACATCGTCGGCACGCCGAAGAGCATGGTGGCGCCGGTGTTCAGCTCCCGCGCCACGCCCCCGGTGGTGAACCGCCCGAGGTGCCGCACCGAGCCGCCGCGCCGCAGCGGCCCGAGGACGCCCAGCACCAGGCCGTGCACGTGGAACAGCGGCAGCCCGTGCACCAGGACGTCGTCCCCGGTCCACCGCCAGGCGTCGGCGAGCGCGTCCAGCGTCGCGGCGACGGCCCGGCGGGGGATGACCGCGCCCTTGGGCGGGCCGGTGGTGCCGGAGGTGTAGACGACCAGCGCGGGGTCGCCGTCCCCGGCCCGGTCCTCGGGGACGTCTCCGGCGGCGCGCACGTCGACGTCGAGGCGGGCCAGTTCCGAGACGGGGGAGGGGAGTTCGGCGCCCGGCGCGGCCAGCACCAGCGCCGGCGCGCTGTCGGACAGGATGTGCGCCAGCTCCTTCTCCCCGGACTTGGGGTTGAGCGGCACCGCGGGCACCCCGGCCAGCAGCGCCGCCACGACCGCGACGGCCGTCTCCATCGTCGGCGTCGCCCAGACGGCCACCCGGCCGCCGCCGCGGATCGCCCCGGCCGCGGCACCCGCCGCGGCGGCCAGTTCCGCGTACGTCAGGGAGCGCTCGCCGAACCGCAGGGCGCTCCGGCCGGCCGCAGTGCCGGTCAGGGCCGGAAAGAGAGAGGACACGTGTCGTACTCCTTGGTCGTCGTCTGTGGGAGGGGACGGCGGGACGGGGGCCTAACCGAGGCCGGGCACGACCAGCACCAGCCAGGCCAGCGCCGGTACGACCGCCACCACGATCCCCCCGTACACCATCAACTGGCGCAGGAAACGCTCGCGGTCGACGTCCGGTGCCGCCGCCAGCACCAGCGCCCCGTTGGTCGAGAACGGGCTGACGTCCACCACCGTCGCCGACACCGCGAGCGCCGCCACCATGCCTGCGGCCCCGATCTCGCCCCGCGCGAGGAACGGCACGGCCAGCGGGATCAGCGCGCCCATGATCCCCACGGAGGAGGCGAACGCCGACACGAGCGCGCCGATGTAGCACAGCAGCACCGCCGCCAGCAGCGGGACGCCGATGCCGCCCACGCCCTCGCCGGCCCAGGTGATGGTGCCCATCTCCTGGAGGACACCGACGTAGGTGAGGACACCGCAGATCAGCAGGACCGTGGACCAGGCGATCTCGCCGACCGCCCGGCGGCTGTCGTCCGGCCAGGCGGTGCTCAGCACGACGGCGAGGGTGACGGCGGTCAGGCCCGCGTCCAGATCGAAGCCGAGGACGGCGACGACGAGGACGGCCAGGGCGGCGAGGGTGGCGATCCGCGCCGGGGTGAGCCGGGCGGGCGCGGTGCCGCCGGCGTCGCCGGGGCCGGGGCGCACGGCCACGGCGGTGGGGGCGGGAGCGGGGCGGGGGGCGTCGCCGGTGCCGTCGCCGTACGGGCCGGTGCCGCCCCCGGCGCTTCCCGGCGCGCCCTTGGCCCCGGCGTCCCCGTCCCTCTCCACCGCCCTGCGCGCCCACGGCTTCCGCCTCCCGAACAGGACGAACACCACCCCCGCGATGACGAGGTTGGCGGCCAGCGAGGCGAGGAACAGCCCGATCTCACTGCCCGGCAGCTTCTCCCGCTCGACGATGCCGTTGACGATCGAGCCGTAGATGCTGATCGGCGAAAAGCCGCCGGCCTGCGCGCCGTGCACCACCATCGTGCCCATCAGCAGGGGGCTGATCCCGTACCGGCCGGCGAAGCTCAGCGCGACCGGCGCGACGATCGCCACCGCGGCCGGGCTGACCGCGCCGATCGCGGTGAGCGCCCCGGCGAGGGCGAACATCACCCACGGGATCAGCGCCACCCGCCCCCGCACCAGCCGGACCGCGGCGTGCACCAGCCAGTCGGTGGTCCCGTTGGCCCGCGCGATCGCGAACAGGTGGGTGACGCCGACCAGGACGACGAACAGATCGCCGGGGAAGCCGGCGAAGATGCCGTCCGCGTCGAGGCCCGCGACGAGCGTGCCGACCCCGAAGGCGGCGGCGAAGGCGAGGGCGCCCATGTTGACGGACCGGGTGGTGGCGATGACGAACACCACGGCGAGGGCGAGGATCGAGACGAGTTCGGGGGACATGCGGGCTCCCGACGACGGACCGAAGTGGCCAAGTGGCTGAGCCAATCGGACGGGCGGTTGGCTGGGCCAGCGTGGGCTCACCGCCCGGCGCCGTCAAGGGGTCGCGCGGAAAATGGCTCAGCCTCTCGGCCACCGCGCGCCCGGTGTTACGCTCCCCGGCGACAGGACGGAGAGGGGAAGCCGTGTCCGACGCCCTGCGTCCCATGGCCAGGCAGCGCCTGTACGAACAGGTGCTGGAGAGGCTGCGCCAGTACGTCGCCGAGGGCGGCCTGCGCGCCGGCGACCGGCTCCCGGCCGAACGGGACCTGGCCCAGCGCCTCGGCGTGAGCCGGGCCTCGGTGAAGCAGGCCATCGTGGTCCTGGAGGTCCAGGGCCTGGTGGAGACACGGCACGGCGGCGGCACGTACCTCGTCCGTGACGGCCTCGACGCCGAACCCGTCGAGAAGATGGTGGAACGCCGCCGGCGCCTCCCGGACGTCCTGGAGGCCCGCGAGGCACTGGAGACGAAACTCGCCGAACTGGCCGCCGAGCGCCGCACCGACGACGACCTGGCCGCGATGGGCTCCGCGCTGGCCCTGATGGCCGAGGAGATCGAGCGGGGCGGTCACGGCGTCGAGGGAGACCGCCTCTTCCACGCGGCGGTGACGGCGGCGGCGCACAGCGGCCTGCTCGCGGAGTTCATGCGCTCCATCTCCCACCAGATCGCCGAGAGCCGCACCGAGTCCCTCCGCCAGCCCGGCCGCCCCGCCCGCTCCCTCGCCCAGCACCGGGCCATCCTGGACGCCGTCACCGCCCGCGACCCCCGCCGAGCGGCCACCGCCATGCGCCGCCACGTCCGCACGGTCGCCAAGGTCCGCCTGCTGGACTGGGACCCGGAGGAGGACCGCTAGGGCCTCTCGTTCGGATCGTGCCACGCTCCCTGATCCGACCTGATCCAAACGAAAAACCCTAGAGGACCCACCTCGAACGGAGCTCGTCGCGCAGGCGCCGGGCCACCTGGCCCATGAGGGCGTCGGCGCCCGGCTGTCTGCCGGCGGCCACCCGTGACTCGGTCAGGACCGCTACGGCATAGGCCTGGCCGTCGGCGTGTTCGACGACGCCGACCTCGTGGCGCAGGTTGAGCAGCATGCCGGTCTTGGACGACCAGGTGGAGGCGTCGGAGTCGAAGTCCGGGGCGAGGCGGTTGCGCACGAGGTTGTTGGCCATGAAGTCGCGCACCCGTGCCGCGACGTCGGGGTGGATCGCCGGGGGCCGGGCGCCCCCGGCGCCGGGCCGCGGCCGCCAGAGCGCCTGCAGGAGGTCGACGAAGGCCCGTGCCGTGCCGGTGTTGGCACGTGAGATGTCCAGTTGCGGCACCCGGTGGCCGCGCCCCGGGGTGCCGGCGTCGATCGCGAGGGCGTGCGCGAGGTGCACGTCCGCCGGGTCGAAACGCTCCACCGGGGTTTCCATCAGCTCCCGCATGGTGTGCCGGACGGCGATGCCGCGCAGCCCGAACTCGTGCAGGGCCGCCCCGACCCGGTGGGGCGGGGTGAGGGCGAAGAGGGCGTCGGCGGCGCTGTTGTCACTGATGCAGGTGCTGAGGTAGAGCAGGTCCTCCACGGCGATGCGGGCGGCGTGCCGGAACCGGCTGAGGCCGGTCGGACCGGGGGTGGTGATCCGCCCGGGCGGCACCTCGACCACCGCGGCGCCGTCGAGTTCGCCGCGCCGGATGCGTTCCAGCGTCACCAGGGCGAGCGGGATCTTCACGAGGGACGCGACGGGCAACTCGATGTCGGGGTCGATGCCGATCTCGTCGCCCGTCTCCAGGTCCCGGACGAGGAAGGAGCCGTACAGCCCGCCGTCGCGCAGCGTCCGGCGGAGCTCCCCGAGCAACTCCTCGGTACGCGTCGTCATGCGGCCGCCCCCGGGTGCTCCGTGGCGCCGAGGCACCGGGCGATGCCGTGCGCGCAGGCCTGGCGCAGGCGGACCGCGTCGGCGTCCGACTCGTCCGCCACGGCCAGCGAGAAACCCCGTGCGAAGCCGGAGCCGAGTTCGCCGACGGGCCGCCAGTGGAGGCGGAGTTCGCGGGCCTGCGCCGCCGAGCACAGCAGCGCGTCGCCCCGGCTCAGCACGTCCGCCGCGGCGACGGCCACGGCGGGCGCGACGGCCAGTTGGGCCGGGCGCAGCCCGACGGCGTCGCGCAGGCGGGCGAGACGGTCCCGGACGTGCGGCACGTCGTCCTCCGGCTGGAGCAGCACGCGCCGCGGCCGCCGGTCGCGGTCGGCCCGGCCGGGACGCAGGGTGTCCAGGTAGATCGGCCCCTGCGGGTCGTCCGCGACCGCCAGTCCCAGCGGCACCGTCCAGGCCGCCTCGGCGGGAGCCACGGCGAGCAGCGCCGCACGCACCTGCCGGGACGCGACGAGGTCGGACCGCTGCGCGGGCCCGGCGGGACACGGGTCGAGGAGGACTCCAAGGCCCTGCGCCTGCGCGATGAGGCGGGCGAGGGCCGCGGTGGGACAGATGGCGGGAACGGCGAGCCGCAGCGGCCGGCGCCGCGCGGCCTGGGCCTCGTGCTCGAACCGGTCGGCCAGCCGCACGAGTTGCCTCGCCGTCGGCAGCATGTCCCGGCCGAACGGCGTCAGCGTCACCGCCCGCGACGACCGGTCCAGCAGCCGCTCGCCGAGACGTCGCTCCAGCGCGGCGACGCGGCGGCTCACGACGGACTGGGCCGTGCGGACCGCTGCCGCGCCCACCGTGAAGCTGCCGTGCTCGCTCACGCTGACGAACGCCCGGCAGGCCGCAACGAGATCCACGCGCCCCACTATGCCAAAACGGCATGGGGCCGAACGTCCGGGTCTTGGACCTCGGCGACCCGCCGGCCGGAGAGTGGTCGCCGTCCGGGGCTCTCCCCGGGCCCGCACGGTCCATTTGTCCTTCGACGGCCTGGAGGTCCCTTCCATGACGTACCCGCTCCGCGTCCGCCGTGGCGCCGCCTGGGCGGCGGCCGGCCTGCTCGCGCTCGCCGCGCTTCCGGCGTGCGGCCCGCAGACCGAGTCCGGGCCCGGCTCGCCGGCCGCCCCGAAGCGGTCGGCGTCGCCGGCTGCGGTCACGAAGCCCACCGCTCCCGAATTCCGGGCACTGGAGCGGGAGTTCGACGCGCGGCTCGGTGTCTACGCCCTGGACACCGGCACGGGCCGGTCGGTCGGCTACCGGGCGGACGACCGGTTCGCGTACGCCTCCACGTTCAAGGCGCTGGCGGCGGGCGCCGTCCTGCGGAAGTACGGGACGGACGGCATCGACAAGGTGGTCACGTACTCGCGGGACGACGTGATCGCGAACTCGCCCGTGTCCGAGAACTTCGTCGGGACCGGCATGAGTCTGCGGGGGCTGTGCGCCGCCACCCTCTGGTACAGCGACAACACGGCGGTCAATCTGCTCCTCGACGAACTCGGCGGCCCCGACGGTCTGGAGAGGGTGCTGGAGGAGTTCGGCGACGACGTCACCGAGATGGACCGGTACGAGCCGGAGATGAGCGAGGGCACACCGGGCGACGTCCGCGACACGAGCACACCGCGTGCCATGGCCGGGAGCCTGCGGGCGTTCCTGCTCGGCGACGCCCTGAAGCGGGACGAACGCGAGCTCCTCAGGAAGTGGATGACGACGAATGCGACCGGCCGGACGCTCATCAGAGCGGGCGTTCCCGGCGACTGGGACGTGGCGGACAAGAGCGGCACCGCCGGATACGGGGGGCGCAACAACATCGCCGTGATGTGGCCGGACGACGGCGGCAACCCCATCGTCATGGCGGTCATGTCCACCCGCGGCGAGCGGGGCGCCGACCGCCGCGACGCCCTGCTCGCCAAGGCCGCCACCGTGGCGGTCGACGCCCTGGGCCGCTAGGGCCTCTCGTTCGGATCATGCCCCGCTCCCTGATCCGACCTGATCCGAACGAAAGACCCTGGACCCGGTCGTCGGACTCCCCTCCGCCCTCCGGGCGGCGACGGGAGTCCGACGGCAGGACCCGGCCGGGTCGGGCCGATGTGCCGGTCGCCGATCGCCCACGACGACCGGCCGGCACATCGGACTCGCTTGCCCGGCCCCTCCCGCGCGGCCTGTTCCCGCCCCCCGGCCGGTTGTTAGCCTGCCGAACAGCCGAACAGCCGAACAGCCGAACAGCCGAACAGCCGAACAGCCGAACAGCCGAACAGCCGAACAGCCGAACAGCCGAACAGCCGAACAGCCGAACCGCCGAGCAACCGTACGAGGATGGAGCCGCCGTGCCCCGCATCGCACTCGTCACCTGCCGTCCCCAGCCCGAGGTCGGCGTCGACCGCGACCTGCCGGTGCTGGTGCGGTCGCTCCGGCAGGCCGGGGCGGACGCGTCGGCGGTGGAGTGGGACGACGCCGGTGCCGACTGGGCCTCCTTCGACCTCGCCGTGATCCGCTCCACCTGGGACTACAGCTGGCGCTCGGCCGAGTTCACCGCCTGGGCCGAGGCGTGCGGCAAGGCGACGCGGCTGGCGAACCCGGCGGACGTGGTGCGCTGGAACACCGACAAGCGCTACCTGGGCGACCTGGCGGCGGCCGGCGTCCCCGTCGTCCCCACCCGCTACCTCGCCCCCGGCGAGGCCGTCGCCCTCCCCGGCGACCACGAATACGTCGTCAAGCCCACCTCCGGCGCCGGGGCCCGCTTCGCGGCCCGCTACACGCCCGATCGGCACGCCACCGCCGTACGGCAGGTGGAGCGCATGCACGCCGAGGGCTTCACGGCGATGGTCCAGCCGTACATGCGGGGCATCGACACCGCCGGGGAGCGGGCGCTGCAGTTCTTCGGCGGCCGGCTGCTGCACGCCAGCCGCAAGGGTGCCGTCCTCGCGCCCGGGACACCGTACGACGAGCGGAAGGCGGCCCACCCGGGTCTGGAGCCCTGGCAGCCCACGGACGCCGAACTGGCCGTCGCCCGGCGGGCCCTGGCGGCCGTCCCCGAGAACACCGGCCTGCTGTACGCCCGCGTCGACCTCGTGGACGGCGACGACGGCCGGCCGCGCGTGATGGAGCTGGAACTGGTCGAGCCGAACCTCTTCCTCTTCCTCCACCCCGGCTCGGTGCCGGCCGTGACCGAGGCGATCCTGGCCGCGGCCGCCCGCTGACCGACGCCCGCGCGTCCCCGGGACGCCCGGCTCCCGCCGCGCCCCGCGGCCGGATCCGCGTCGAAGCCGGCCGCGCGCCGCGACGGCGCCGGCCGGAAGCCGGGCGGGGCGAACGGGGCGGCGAGGCGTTCTCCGGGAGGCGGGAACCCATGGTCGCCCCTCCCGGCCATTGCTCGCGTCACCCCTGTATGTCTAGCCTGTGTTCGTCATGCCGATCGCCTGTTGATATCTCGAACAGCGGGATGTCTCCACCCAGGCGCCTGAGACACATAGGGAGGGGGCCGGCCGTGGGACGCCTCGTACCAGCCGTGACCCGGGCTCTCGACATCCTGGAGCTCTTCCTCGACGGGGACGGCACGCTCTCCGCCCCCGACATCGTGCGCAGGCTGCAGCTGCCGCGCACCACCGTGCACGAGCTGGTCACCACGCTCGCCGCCCGGAAGTACATCACCCCGGTGCCCGGACAGCCCGGCCGCTACCGGCTCGGCGTGCGGCCCTACCAGCTCGGCGCCCGCTACGCCGAGCACCTCGACCTCGCCGCCGAGGGCCAGCAGGTCGCCCGGACCGTCGCCGAGACCTGCGACGAGACCGTGCACGTGGCGATCCTGGAGGACACCGACGTCATCTACATCGCCAAGGTGGACTCCACGCACGCCGTGCGGATGGTGTCGGCGGCCGGGCGGCGGCTGCCCGCGCACTGCACCTCCGTCGGCAAGATGCTGCTGGCCTCCCTCCCCGAGCAGGAGCTCGCCGCCCGCATCCCGGACGGCGCCGAGCTGGCCGCGATGACCCCCAACAGCATCACCGACCCGGTCGCCCTGCGCCGGGCCCTGGCGGAGATCCGCGAGCGCGGCCTGGCGCGGGAGATCCGCGAGTCCAACCCGGACGTCTCCTGCGTGGCCGCCCCGGTGCGCGACCGCACCGGCCGGGTCGTCGCCGCCCTGTCCATCTCCGTGCCGATGATCCGCTGGAGCGAGGAGCGCCGCGCCGAGCTGGAGGAACTCGCGCTCAAGGGCGCCGCGGACCTGTCGGAGCGGCTCGGACACCGGAGCGCGGCATGACGCACCACGGCACGAGGAGCGCGATGTACGAGGTGGCGGTACGGGCCGAGGCGGCCCTGGGCGAGGGCCCGACCTGGGACGGGGCGGAGAACCGGCTGATCTGGGTCGACATCCTCAACTCCCGCGTGCACACCTACGACCCGGCGACCGGCCGCCGCACGGTCCGCGCCACCGGGCAGCACGTGGGCGCCGCCAAGCCGCGCGCGGGCGGCGGGCTGGTCCTCAACCTGCGGGACGGGGTGGGCCTGGTGGACCCGGACGGCGCCTTCCGCTGGCTGCGCCACGACCCGGTCCCCGGCCGCCGCGGCAACGATGCCGCCGTCGCCCCCGACGGCTCCCTGTGGGCCGGCACCATGCGCTACGACGAGGCGGCGGGCGGCGGCACCCTCACCCGCCTCGCCGCCGACGGGAGTGCCGAGACCGTCCTGGACGACGTGACGGTGAGCAACGGCACCGGCTGGAGCCCCGACGGGCGGCTGATGTACTACATCGACACGCCGACCGGGCGGATCGACGTCTTCGACGTCGACCCCGGGACGGGGCGGGCCGCCGGGCGGCGCCCGTTCGCCCGGATCGAGGACGGCGCCGGCTTCCCCGACGGTCTCACCGTCGACGCCGACGGCTGCGTGTGGGTGGCCCTGTGGGAAGGCGCGGCGGTGCGCCGCTACACCCCGGACGGCAGGCTGGACCGGGTGATCGGGCTGCCGGTGCCCCGCGTGACGGCGTGCGCCTTCGGCGGCGCGGACCTGACCGACCTGTACGTCACCACGGCCCGTACGGGCCTGACGGCGCCGCATCCGCTGGCCGGCGCGGTGTTCGTGGTGCCGGGCGCGGGCAGGGGGCTGCCGCAGCCGGCGTTCCCCGGCTGAGGCGCCGGGCCACCGGCCAGCGCCGCCGCCCTACGGCAGTCCCGCCGCCTTGCGTTCGCGCACCGTCAGCGGCGGCCCGCTCGGCACCGGCCTGAGCGGGCCGGCCGCCGCCGCCAGCAGGACCGACGGGGCCAGCAGCGCCGCCGCGCTCCGCTCCAGCGACGTCACGTCGGTCACCCGCCGGGCGATCCGGCCGTTGCCGGTGGCCGTGTACATGAGCCGGCCGACGTACGCCGACAGGAGCCGGTCCCGCAGCGTGGGGCCGCGCTCCGCCGCGCCGGGGTAGAACACGTCCTGCCCGACGGCCAGGTCCCAGGCGGCGCCGACCGTGCGCGCCACCGCCCGCTGGATCCGCCGCGCCAGCCCCGGCGCCGCCCACCCGTGGCGGCCGATCACGTCCCGCAGGACGACGGCGCTCTGCGCGGCGGCCGACAGACCGTGCCCGTAGAGCGGGTTGAACGCGGCGAGGGCGTCGCCGAGGACGGCGAAGTTCTCCGGCCAGGCGGGCATCCGCTCGTAGAAGTGGCGGCGGTTGCCGGTGGCGCGGGTGAACGTCACGCCCGACAGCGGCTCGGCGTTCTCCAGGAGCCGGCCGATCACCGGGTGGCGCAGCTCCTCGCGGGCGAAGCGGACGAAGTCGCCGTCGGCGGGGGAGGGCTGCCCGCCGCGGGTGCCGGACAGGGTGACGATCCAGCGCCCGTCCTCGATGGGCAGCAGGAAACCCGCCCGGCCCGGCCCGCCGCCCCGCGGATCGGGCTGGACGTTGACGACCGGGAAGCCGCCCCGGACCGCCTCGGGGGCGAGGTAGAGCCGGCTGGCGTACGCCAGTCCCGAGTCGACCTCGCGCCGCCGGGCAGCCGGCAGCCCGAGGGCCGCCAGCCACCGCGCCGCCCCGGAGCCGCGCCCGGTGGCGTCGACGACCAGATCGGCGGCAAGGGTCCGCTCGGGCCCGTCGTGCGGCCGTATCCGTACGCCGGTGACCGCGGCGGCCGTACCGGCCAGGCCCACCGCCTCGGTCCGCTCGGCGACCTCGACCCGGCCGCCGGCGAGGACCTGCGCGCGGATCGTGGCGTCCAGCAGGTCCCGCCCGGCCAGGACCACGTGGTGCGACTCGGGCCAGCGCCGGAACCAGCCCCGCGGCCCCAGGACGACCATGTCCGTGGTGACCGGCGCCCGCCGCGCCCCGGCCCGCTCCAGCGCCGCGCCGATCCCGGGCAGCAGGTCCTCCACGGCCCGCACCCCGCCCGACCAGAGCATGTGGGCGTGGCGCGCCTGCGGCAGCCCCTTGCGGGGCGCGGGGCGGGCGGGCAGCGCGTCGCGCTCCACGACGACGACGCGACGGGCGTGCGCCGCGAGGGCGCGCGCCGCGAGCATGCCGGTGTGGGAGCCCCCCAGCACGACGGCGGTTCCGGAGGGCGCGGGGCGTTCACTCATGGGTGGGCGTCTTCTCCTGCGGGGGCGGTGGCGCGGGCGCGGACCGCCTCGATGTCGTCACGGCGCCGCAGGGCCCGGGAGACGGCCTGGATCTCCTGCAGCAGGTACGTGGTGTCGGGGCCGGTCGCGGCGCCGTCGTCGTCCGGGGCGCGCTCCCTGGTGGCGACGGCGTCCAGGATCATCACGGCGGCGGCCAGGGCGCGGGCCCGGCCGGGCTCGTGCCCCAGTGCGCGGGCCGCCTCGTACGACCGCCGCCGCAGCTCCTCGTCGAGGTGCCGGGAGAGCTGGAGCAGCCCGTCGCGGACGAACGTCTCCCGGCGGATCAGGCGCACCTCCGCGCCGGCGCGCGGGGCGAGGGGCAGCCCGCCGCCGTTCACGGTCCGCATCAGCAGGTACAGGGGCCGCAGGCGCCGGTGGCCGCGCCGGATCCGCCACCGCTCGTGCAGGTACTGCCCGGAGTGCGGGAGGATGAAGCCGACCGCGACCAGGGTGGCCGACAGGCAGGCGGCCGAGGGCGCCAGGTCGGTGCTCAGCCAGTCCAGGTCGTGACCGGTCATCCGGGCGCCTACCGCGGTGAGCTTGGCCGCGTCGAAGAGCAGGTTGGTCGCGTAGCCGACGCCCAGCAGCCTCAGGCCCCAGCGCAGCCAGGCGTCCAGGCCGTCGGTGCGCACCCAGTTCCAGATCAGCCGGGCCGTGACGGAGCAGGCCACGGTGTGCGCGAGCAGGTAGAGCAGGATCTCCTCGCGCATGAACGGCGTGGTGGCGTAGTACGTGTCCAGGTCCCGGCGCCGTTCCACGGGCACGTCCGCGAGCGCGAACAGCACCCACAGGGCGGCCACCACGCCCGTGTAGACGAGGACGATCCACCGGGCGGCGCGGCGCGTGGAGGCCGAGCGGTCGTCCAGGCCGTTGCGCCAGGCGACGATCAGCAGCAGCCAGGACGCGCACAACGCGGTGAGCAGCGAATACACCCAGGGCGCGGCGATGTTGGGGACGCCGGTGACGCGGTTGACCCAGCCGATGACCGGCGGGAACGCGAAGACGAACACGGCGCAGGCGAACAGCAGCAGACCGCCGACGGCGCGCAGCAGCGGGTCCCGCCACATCCGGACCAGGCTGGGCAGCTTCACGGCCAGGGCCAGGGCCAGGGCCGCGATGGGCAGCCAGAAGGAGACGGAGAAGCCGCCGAGGACCCGGGCGGGGTCCAGGGCGAGACGTGCCGGGGTCACCGCTGCTGGCCTCCGCGGTAGCCCAGTGTCCGCTGGACCGGACCGGCGGGGGGACCGCCGCGGGGACCGTCCGGGCCGCCGGTCACCAGCGACCGGAACGCGGCGGCGAGCCGGTGGCCGAAGGCGTCGGCCTCGGCCTCGTCGGCCTCGCGGGAGCCGTTGCGGGCCGCGACGGGGGTGCCGCCCCGCCCGAGCGCGGCCGCCAGCCCGGCGGGCAGCGCGCCGCCCTTCCAGCCGGGTGCGCGGTCCGGGGCGCGGGCCGTGTCCGGGCCGGCGACGTGGTGGTGTCCGTGACCGGCGTGCAGGTGCCACAACTCGTGTCCGAGGATCACCAGTTGCTGCACGGCCTCGGCACGCTCCTCGACGATGACCAGGTCGAAGTCGTGGAACTCCACCCACAGCCCGGTCACGTCGATCTCGTCGGGGAACCGCTCGAAGCGCAGTTCCACCGGCCGTCCGCCGCGCCGTGCGGCCATCTCCTCGCACACCACCCGGCACAACGCCCGTACGTCGCCCGGGGGCCGGGGCCTGGCGTGGACCGCGGCGGCGAGGTCGCCGACCAGCGCGCGCATGGCCGAGCCGGTGCGCGCGCGCCGGAGCGCCGCGACGGCCCGGGACGCCCCGCCGCGCGCGCCCGCCCTGTCCATCGGGTTCCCCTCCTCACCGCCGGTCGACGGCCGGTCCGAGCGTACGCGCCCGGCCCCGCCCGCGTCAGGCGATCCGGTGATTGTTGTTCAACGAAGAACGACCACAAGTGTGCGGAAGTCCTGCGCAACCCATTGACGTGCTGGTCCTTCGACCTTACGGTCCCGTTCGAAGTTACGAGCGTCATTCGACATATCGAACGCCGTGGATTCTGCGGCCGCGCGCGGCGCCCGCAGGGCCCCAGCGCATCGAGCAACCGTTTTCCGACAGATGGGCAGGGCATGGGACGACCTGGCCTCAATCGCAGGCAACTTCTGGCCGCGGCGGGCGGCCTGGCGGTCGCGGGCAGTTTCGGCTTCGCGGCCCTGGGCACGGGCGCCGACGCGCTGGCCACCGACGCGCGCACCCGGGTGCGCTACTGGAACCTCTTCAGCGGCGGCGACGGCGCCAACATGATCGCGATGCTGGACGCCTTCCGCCGGGCCAACCCGGACATCGCCGTGAAGGACTCCACCCTCCAGTGGGGCAGCCCCTTCTACACCAAGCTCGCCATGGCGGCGGCGGGCAACCGCGCGCCGGACCTCGGCGTCATGCACCTGGGCCGCGTCACCGGCTTCTCGCCGGGCCGCCTCCTGGACCCCTGGGACACCGGCCTGCTCGCCCGATACGGCGTGCACGAGTCGGACTTCAACCCCGAGCTGTGGAAGCGCGCCGTCGTCGACGGCAAGCTCTACGCCCTGCCGCTCGACATCCACGTCCAGCTCTGCTTCTACCGCAGGGACGTGCTGAGGAAGGCGGGCCTGCTCGGCGCCGACGGGCGGATGGTGCCCGTGACGTCGCCCGACGAGTGGTTCGAGATGCTGAAGGAGGCCAGGAAGGCCACGAGGAAGGGCCTGCAGACCCTCGGCTTCTGGCACAACGACCAGAACTTCCAGTGGTGGTTCTTCGTCACCTTCTACACCCAGCTCGGCGGCGCCTGGTTCGACGACGCCCACACCGAGGTCACCTTCGACACCGACAAGGCCACCCGGGTCCTGGAGTTCCTGCGCCGGCACATCACCGACGGCTACGCCGACCCCGGCTTCGGCGGCGGCGCGGGCGCCGAACAGTTCGTCAACGGCTCCCCCTTCGTCTGGGAGGGCAACTGGTCGGTGCCGGTCTTCGAGTCCGCCGGGGTGGACTACGGCGCCACCCCGCTGCCGCCCGTCTTCGGCAGGCGGGCCACCCACGCCGAGTCGCACGCCTTCGTCCTGCCGCACCAGGCGGAGCGCGGCGGAGCCGCCAACGACGCCGCCCACCGGCTCGCCGCCTACGTCGTCACGCACGCCCGGCAGTGGTCGGCCGGCGGGCACATCCCCGCCCACACGCCGACCCTGTCCACGGACGCGTACCGGAGGCTCAGCCCGCAGAACGAGTATGTGACGGCGATGGACCACCAGGCCACCGAGCCCAAGGTGTGGTTCGCCGGCTCCACCGGCATCCTCGCCCAGCGCGTCGGCCCGATCGTCGTCTCCTCGACGACGGGCTCGGCCCGGCCCGAGGCCGCCGCCCGCCGGATGAAGGGCGCGCTCACCGAACTGCTCGCCTCGAAGAATCCCATGGACGGCCGGACCGCCGCACAGGGAGGTGCGGCCGCATGACCACCAGCGCCCAGACCGTCATCACCCCGGCGCGCGCGACGACCGCCGTACGCGGCGCCACCGTCCGCCGCAGGCAGGGGTTCCAGCACGGCGGCTGGTTCGTCGCCCCGTTCCTCGCGCTGTTCGCGCTCTTCGTGATCTGGCCGCTGCTGCGCGGCGTCTACCTCAGCCTCACCGACGCCAACATCTCCGGCGAGGGCGCGAGCTTCGTCGGCCTCGACAACTACCGCGAGGCGCTGCGGGACCCGCTGATGTGGGACGCGCTCGGCCACAGCGCGTACTTCACGCTCCTGGTCGTGCCGTGCATCACCGTCATGGCCTTCCTGCTGGCGATGCTCGCCCACCACATCGAACGCGGCAAGTGGCTGTGGCGGCTGTGCTTCTTCATGCCGTTCCTGCTGCCGTCCACCGTCGCGGGCAACCTGTGGCAGTGGCTGTTCAACCCCGGCACGGGCATGGTCAACCACGTCTTCGGCCTCGACACCCCGTGGCTGACCGACAAGTCGTACGCGATGCTCGCGGTCGTCATCACCACCCTGTGGTGGACGGTCGGCTTCAGCTTCCTGCTCTACCTCGCCGCTCTCCAGGGCATCCCCGCCCACCTGTACGAGGCCGCCAAGCTGGACGGCGCGAACGCCTGGCACCGCATGGTCCACATCACCCTGCCGATGCTGCGCAACATCACCGGCCTCGTCATCGCCCTGCAGATCCTCGCCTCCCTCCAGGTCTTCGACCAGGCCGTGGTGATGATGGACTTCGGGCCGGGGCCGGAGGGATCGACCCGCACCTTCGTGCAGTACACCCTCGAAGAGGGCTTCACCAGCTACCGCGTGGGCTACGCCTCCGCGATCTCCATCATCTTCTTCGTGCTCATCGCGGCCGTCGCCCTCGGGCGGACGTGGCTGCTGCGCAACCGTGAGGAGGGCGGCCGATGACCACCGCCGCGGCACCGATGCGGACCAAGCCCCGCCGGCCCTGGACACCCGGCCAGATCGTGCTCACCCTCCTCGGCGTGGCCGTCTCCGCGGTGTTCCTGTCGCCGCTGGCCTGGGCGCTGTTCACCTCCCTGAAGTCGGAGACCGAGGCGGTCGAGGTGCCGCCGCACTGGCTGCCGAGGGAGTGGACCGGCCAGGCGTGGTCGGCCATGTTCGAGAACGGCAACATCGTCAACTGGTTCGTGAACTCCCTCGTCGTCTCCGTCTGCGTCACCAGTGTCGTGATGCTGGTCAGCGCGCTGGCCGGATACGGCTTCGCCCGCACCGAGTTCCGCGGCAAGGGCGCCCTGATGGGCCTGGTGATGGCGGGACTCATGGTCTCCCCGGCCGTGCTCGGCGTCCCCCTGTTCACCACCGTCCAGCAGATGGGGATGGTCGACACCTACTGGGGCATGATCCTGCCGCAGTGCGCGCCCGCCGCGATGGTGTACATCCTCTACAAGTTCTTCCAGGGCATCCCGCGCGAGCTGGAGGAGGCCGCGTCCATCGACGGCGCCGGACGCTGGCGGGTCTTCTTCACCATCATCCTGCCGCTGTCCCGCCCCTCCCTGGCCGCGGTCGGCATCTTCACCTTCATCAGCTCCTGGAACAACTTCCTGTGGCCGTACATGGTGACCAACAACCCCGACCTGATGACCATGCCGAACGGCATCGCGACCGTCATGAACTCCTACGGCATCCAGTGGGCCCAGCTCATGGCCGGCGGTCTCATGGCGGGCCTGCCGCTGATCGTCGTCTTCGTCTTCTTCCAGCGCCAGATCGTGGCGGGTGTCGCGCACACCGGCCTCGCCGGCCAGTGACCCCACCGGAAAGGCACGCACCGTGAAGCGCACCAGAGCGGCCGCCGTCCTCGCCGCGGCCCTCCTCTTCCTGTCCCCGGCCACCGCCCGGGCCGACACCGTCCACCCCGACCCCCAGCCGATCACCGGCCAGCAGATCATCCACGACCCCACGGTCATGCGCCTGAAGTCCGGCGGCTACGTCGCCTACTCCACCGGCGGGGTCATCGGCGCCCGCACCTCGGACGACCGCGTCCACTGGAAGGACGCGGGCAACGCCTTCGCCGAGCCGCCGAGCTGGTGGTACGAGTACAACGACACCGGCGATCCCTGGGCCCCCGACCTGTCCTACCGCGACGGCCGCTACTGGCTCTACTACGCCGTCTCCTCCTGGGGCACCAACCACTCCGCGATCGGTGTCGCCACCTCCCCCTCGGGCCTGCCCGGCACCTGGACCGACCACGGCAAGGTCCTCACCTCCGAGACCACCGACCGCTGGAACGCCATCGACCCCGCCCTGATCCGGGCGGACGGCCGGCTGTGGATGGCCTTCGGCTCGTACTGGTCGGGCATCCGCATGGTCGAACTGGACCCGGCCACGGGCAAGGCGCGCCCCGGCGCCCCCGTCCACCACCTGGCCACCCGCCCGGACGCCCCCTACGCCGTCGAGGGCCCGGCCGTCGTCAAACACGGCCGGTACTACTACCTGTTCGCGTCCTACGACGCCTGCTGCTCCGGCGTGAACTCCACGTACAAGATCAGGGTCGGCCGCTCGACGTCGGTGACCGGCCCGTACACCGACAGCACCGGCAAGCCCCTCCTGGAGGGCGGCGGCGACCTGCTCCTGGCGGGCCACGGCCGCTACATCGGCACCGGCGGCCAGTCGGTCTTCCGCACCCAGGGCCAGGACTGGCTCGCCTACCACTACTACGACGCCGAGGACGACGGCACGCCCAAGCTCGGTCTCAACCGCCTGAGCTGGGGCCGTGACGGCTGGCCCTCCGTCCGCTGATCCCCACCCGAAAGGTCCCCATGCGCACCGCCCGCTTCACCCTCGACCCCGCCTTCACCGTCGCCGAGGTCAACCCCCGCCTCTTCGGCTCCTTCGTCGAACACCTCGGCCGCTGCGTCTACACCGGCATCTACGAGCCCGGCCACCCGGCCGCCGACGCCGACGGCATCCGCACCGACGTCCTGGAACTCGTCCGCGAGCTCGGCGTCACCGCCATCCGCTACCCCGGCGGCAACTTCGTCTCCGGCTACAAGTGGGAGGACTCCGTCGGCCCGGTCGAGGAGCGCCCCCGCCGCCTGGACCTGGCCTGGCGCTCCACCGAGACCAACCGCTTCGGCCTGTCCGAGTACATCGCCTTCCTGAAGAAGATCGGCCCCCAGGCGGAGCCGATGATGGCGGTCAACCTGGGCACCCGCGGCGTCGCCGAGGCCCTGGAACTCCAGGAGTACGCCAACCACCCCTCCGGCACCGCCCTGTCGGACCTGCGGATCGAGCACGGCGACAAGGACCCCTTCGGCATCCGCCTGTGGTGCCTGGGCAACGAGATGGACGGCCCCTGGCAGACCGGCCACAAGACCGCCGAGGAGTACGGCCGCCTCGCCGCCGAGACCGCCCGCGCCATGCGCCAGATCGACCCGGGCCTGGAACTCGTCGCCTGCGGCTCCTCCGGCCAGTCCATGGAGACCTTCGCCGAGTGGGAGGCGACGGTCCTGAAGGAGACGTACGACCTCGTCGACTACATCTCCCTGCACGCCTACTACGAGCCGCTCGACGGCGACGTCGACTCCTTCCTCGCCTCGGCCGTGGACATGGAGTCCTTCATCGAGAACGTCGTCGCCACCTGCGACCACATCGGTGCCCGCCTGAAGTCCAAGAAGAAGATCAACCTCTCCTTCGACGAGTGGAACGTCTGGTACCTGTCGAGGACCGACGCCGAGGTCAGCGCCCTGGACTGGCCGGAGGCGCCGCGCCTGCTGGAGGACAACTACAGCGTCACCGACGCCGTCGTCTTCGGCTCCCTCCTCATCGCCCTGCTCCGCCACGCGGACCGGGTGACGGTGGCCTGCCTGGCGCAGCTCGTGAACGTCATCGCCCCGATCATGACCGAGCCCGGCGGCCCGGCCTGGCGGCAGACGACGTTCTTCCCCTTCGCCCAGGCGTCGAAGTACGGCCGCGGGGAGGTCCTCGACGTCCGGGTGGACTCGCCGACGTACGAGACGAAGAAGTACGGCGAGGCGGACCTGCTGCACGCCACCGCCGTCCGCGCCGAGGACGGCACGGTCACCGTCTTCGCCGTCAACCGCAGCCGCACCGAGGCGCTGCCGCTGGAGGTGGCCCTCAACGGACTGGACCTGACCCGGGTGGTGGAGCACAGCGCCCTCGCGGACGCCGACCCCGACGCCCGCAACACGCTGGCGGAGCCCGAGCGGGTCGTGCCGCACCCGGTGGAGGGCACCGAGGTCCGAGGCGGCCGGCTCACCACCGTCCTGGAGCCGTTGTCCTGGAACGTCATCCGGCTGGCGTAACGGCGCCCCCGCCACCGGGGCACGCCGCCGGTGGCGGGGACGAGAGGAGCGGGACCGGGCGGGCCCTGCCCGCCCGGTCCCGCTCCGTCCGCCGGGCCACGGCCCGGGCCGCCCCGCAGGCGGCGTCCGGCCGCCGGCACAAGGGAAGCGGCCCCGGCGGGATGCCGGGGCCGCTCGGAACACGATTCCCACTCGCCGCGATCAGCGAGTGCCGGACGGCCCTCGGCACCTGTCGGCGAAGAGGGCCTTACCGGTAGGAAGATCAGCGGTACTCGTGCTGGACGTTCTTCGCGAAAACGTTGGCCTCGGCGTGCTCGTCGGAGTCGTCCACGACGTGAACCTTGGTCTCCTTCTGCTCCTTCACGTTCTTCGAGCAGTCCAGGTTGTTGTTGTCCGCCGAAATGATCGGGATGTTGACGACCTCGATGATGTCGCAGCTCAGAACCTGCGTGTTGTTCTGGAACTTGGCGTTGTCGTCGTCAGCGGCGACAGCCGTGCCGGCGGCGCTGCCGGCCAGGGCCAGAGCGGTGAGGGTGGAGGCCATCGCCTTCTTGAGAGCCATGTGGATGTCTCCTCTTGTGACTGGGGTGTGTTCGAAGGTGACTGCAGGCGCATTCAACGCCCGCACTCGCGGATGTCACGCTTGCAGCTACCGAGTCGTTCTCTGCCGCGATTGTCGGCGCGACTACCCATCCAACGAATCCCGAGAACGTCCGGTGTTGCTCCAAAGGAATGAAGTCGCTATCCGCTGGTGGCGGTCGTGGCTTCCTTCTTATTGTGACTCTGCGAACAGTCGAGAGTCTTCTGCACGGCCGACAGGTTCGGCCGATCGCGCACTTTGAGGATCGAGCAGGACAAGAGCTGGGTGTTGTTCGCGTGCTGCTCTGCTCCTGCGTACGCGTGGGCCGATCCGGTGTGCAGGGCCATCAGGGGCACCGCGCACAGTGCGAGGACGGCAAGGCGGGCGCTGGAAATCACATGCGTTCCTGTCTGGGTCGGGGTTGTGGGCACGACTGCGAGGTTTGCCGCACCGGTCGCCGGAGCGGAGCTTTCGCGGAAAGCGTGCGAAGCGCCCGGCGGAACATTACCTGCTTACATGTCGGCAGGTACGATAAGTATTCCGCCGAGGTGCGGGTCGCCTCGGTCGCACAATAATGGACGGATTGGTCGGCGGCCGGATCCCGCGCTCCGGCCGCGAGGCGTTCGTCGCCGCCTGTCGTTTTTTCGACCGATCGTCGCGATAAACAGCCCGGCTGCCGTCCGGCGGGCGCCCGGAGCCATTCGCATGGGGCCGTCGCGAGGGCGGAGAAAATCCCCCGTAAGCACCACCGAGCGGGGTCGGCGTCGGCCGGGCGCGAGACCCTTGACGGGAGTTTCACTCCGTCGGAGCAACACCCGCGGGGTATGGATTCGTTGCATTGATAGTCGCGCCGTAAGCGCAGCCGACGTCTGGTTGTGTCCGATTGGCCGCGGCGTAACTGTCGAATGCATGATGCTCGGAAACGAGATCCTGCCCTCGGCATTCGAAACACACCCCAGTCAATGAGGAGACCTCACACATGGCTCTCAAGAAGGCGCTCGCCTGCACCTTCAGCGCGCTGGCCCTGGCCGGTGCTGCCGCCGGAACGGCCGCTGCCGCCGACGACGGCTCGTCGGGGATCGACAACAACACGCAGGTTCTGAGCTGCGACGCCGTCGAGGTCGTCAACGTCCTGATCCTCTCGGCGGACAACAACAACATCGACTGCTCGAAGAACACGAAGGAGGAGGAGAAGAAGGAGATCCACATCGTGGACGACTCCGACAAGACGGCCAAGGCCAACTTCTTCCTCAAGAAGGACGACTACCGCTGATCACCGGCCGGGAAAGCCGTCGCCCCCGACCGCTCTCCCGGCACGGAGCAGACGTGATTCGTCGCGTTGCAGCACGAGCGGCCCCCGATCCATCTCGGGGGCCGCTTCCCGTTTCCCGTCCCAGCCGCCCGCTCACGCTCACCGCGGCCCCGGTCCGCTGTTCGCGGGAACGCCGGGCCGCCGTGCCCGCCCGCGCGGGCCGCACCCCGGCCCGGCCCCGGTCGTGCGGTCGTCCCGCCCGGTGCCGTCGCCAGGGGCGCGGCGCTCGGCGAGACCCTGTGCGGCCCGGCCCGAGATCACCGGGACCGCGGCGCGCCGGGCCTCACCGGCCGGGGGACTCCACCGGCGTCACCGGCACCCCGCCCGCCGCCGCGCCCAGCAGCGTCAGCCGCACCTCGCCCGGCCCGCACGGCGTGGTCCCGTCGGCGAGGACGGCCAGCGCGAGGGTGTTGGCGCCCCGGGTGCGCAGAATGCCGCCCGGCAGGGCGACGGGGTGCCGCGGCCCGGCGTCGTTGACGTACTCGCCCATGTTCCAGCCGTTGAGGAAGATCTGGACGCGGTAGGCGCGACCGGGGTCGTCGTCGAGGACCAGGCCGACGGAGGCGTCGACGTCCCGGGGCACGGACAGCCGGAACGTCGTCCGGTACCAGGTCACCCCCTGCCGCCGGTCGCCGCGCGGGAAGGCGGTCTCCTCCCACCCGCCGTCGTCGTGGCCCGGCAGGTGCCAGCCGTGCCGTTCGCCGTACAGGCCGCCGTTGTTGAGCGGCCCGCGCACGGGGTCGGGGGCGGCGGCGCCCCGCAGCCGCCACCGCACCTCAGGCGACGCGCCCTGGAAGAAGGCGCCGGTCAGGCCGCGGGCCGCCTTGTGGGAGCCGCGGGCGCCGCCGTCCTGGCCGTGCGCGGTCCGCCGGACCAGGACGGACAGGACGGGGGTGGCGTGCGGCCGGTCCCGCAGCCGTCCGCGCAGCCCGGCCGGCAGGCGGAAGCGGGCGGTCGCCGCCCAGGTGTCCTTCCCCGCCGGGTTCTCCTCCGGCGGCGGCATGCGGTGGGTCCCCAGCGGTTCCCCGTCCAGCCAGGCCATCAGCAGGCCGCCGGAGCCGGTGCGGTAGGCGAGGGAGACGGAGGTCAGGCCGGCCGCCCCGGTCAGGCGGCCCCGGTACCACACGTCGCCGTAGTGGAAGCCGTAGTCGTCGGCGAAGAGGACGGGCTGCGCCTTCGGCACGGGCGTCGTGCTGTGCGAGGTCCTCTCCACCGCCGCCGTCCAGTCCCCGTCGTCGAAGCCGGGGCGGGCCTCCGGGTTCTCCGTCCTGCGGCGCCAGCCGCCGAGCGCGGGCAGCACCACGTGCGGCACCCCGGGCAGCGGACGCAGGGCGGTCAGACCGCCGGAGCGGCTGGCGCGGGCGGGCAGCGCGGCGCCGTTCCAGGTCACGTCCGTGACGCCGCGCGGCCCCCACACCTCCAGCCCGTTCTCCTCGGTCGTGTCGCCGGTGAGCCGCACCGTGCCGCCGTCCACGGAGGCGGACCGCAGCAGCGCCGGGCCCTGGACGAGGAGCGGGCCCGACGGGGTCCGGCACGGCCACAGCCGCAGCGAGGTCTCGTCGTCGGCGAACAGCAGCAGCAGGGGCCGCGTGGAGCCGCCGCCGTCGATCCGCACCCGGGTCAGCCCGCCGTCGCCGAGCGGCGCCGTCACCTGGAGCCGGCCGCGGTCGTCGTACGCCCACGCCGCCTCCTCGTCCAGCCGCCGGGGCCGGGGCGTGGCCGGGCAGTCCAGCACGACGTGGGCCATCTCGCCGCGCCGGCCCGTGAACACGGCGATGTCCCGCTCCCCGGCGGACAGGAACACCATCGGCTGCGCGGTGGAGTACGCCAGCCTCCGCCCCCCGCCCAGCGGCAACCCGGCGACCAGCAGCTTCGCGTCGCGGGCCGGGACGGTGACGGGCGAGTCGATCCCGGTGCCCGGCAGCGGGCAGGAGACGTCGGCGCCGGAGTCGTTGCGCACGACGTACACGTGGGTGCCGGTGTCGGGGTTGGCCAAGTGGGAGACCGCCAGCCGCTCGTCGGCCGCGCGCACCTCCTCCGCCCGCTCCAGACGGGCGAAGTCCGGTACGTGGCGCAGCAGGTGGCCGATCTGGTGCGTGGCCGCGAGCTCGTCCGTCGGCTGGCGCCCCGCGTCCAGGGCCGCCCCGCGGTCGTACGCGGCGGGGGCGCCCGGCGCGGCCAGCCAGCCCCACGAGGTGCCGCCGAACGCCAGCAGGGCGCCGGGCAGCGCGGCCCCTTCGGCGAGGCGGGCCAGCCCCAGCCGCCGCACCCCGGCGGCACCGTGCGCCGTCGTCTCCTCGGCGTACCCGCTCACCAGGGGGACGTCGACGCCGTCGGCGCGGACCTTCGCCCGCAGGTGCGCCGCGTACGCGGCGGCGTCGGCGGTGTCCGGGACGTCCTCCAGCTGGTAGAGCAGGACCGTGCCCCGGCCCCGGGTGTACAGGTGCCGGACGGCGACGGCGTCGACGCCCGCCAGCCACGCGTCGGCGTGCCGCAGGTACGCCGGGTCGGTGGTCCGCGCCCGGCCCCGGGCCGCCGTCAACCAGCCCGGCAGTCCGCCCGCGTCGAGGCCGGCGCCCAGGTACGGGCCGGGCCGCAGGATCACGTACAGGTGGCACTCGGCGGCCGTGCGCAGGAACAGGTCCAGGTCGCGCACGCCGGTGAAGTCGTGCCGGCCGGGCGCGGGGGAGTGGACGTTCCACGGGACGGGGACGCTCACCGCGTTGAAGCCGTACGCGCGCATCTTCTCCAGCACGTCCCGCCACAGCGACGGGCTCGGCAGCCGGAAGTAGTGCATCTCGCCGGGCCACAGCACCAGGCGCCGGCCGTCCACCAGCAGCGAGTGCCGGTCGAACCGGACGTCGTGCCGCCGCCCGTCCGCGGCCGGCGGGGCGGGCGGGGCGCCGGTGGGCACGCCGGACGCGCCGGACCCGGCCAGGGCCCCGCTGCTGCCGCCGACACTGCCGCCGAGCGCCAGGCCGAGGACGGCGGTGCCCGCGAGGCCGCCGAAGGTACGTCTGCTGAGCGCCAAGGGAGCGCCTCCTCTTGCCCGTCCTGCCGCGGTGTGCGTCCGCGTCGATCATGTGCGGGGGCCATTGTCCACAGCGGGCGGGGCCCGAGTCACACGAGGTGCGCTCGAAAGACCGTGCGGACCAGGCACGTTGGCCTCCGGGAGTGAGTACGCGCACTCATGTGCGCGGCGGGCGGCGCTCGTCAGGCTGTGCGCATGCGACCGACATTCCTCCCGAAGCCCGTCGTGGTGGCCGCGTTCGGCTGCCTGGTCCTGTCCCTGTCCCTGTCCGGCTGCGGCAGCGAGCGGGCCGCCGGCCGGCCCCCCGCGCGGAGCGCCGCCCCGGCGACGGATCCACTCGGTGCGGCAACCGGCGCCGACGACCCGGAGCTGCGGGCCTTCACGATGTTGTCCCGCGTCATGGAGGACTGCGGCCCGGACGCCCCCGACGGTGACGGCGGCAGCGGTGCCGTGCCCGAGCCCGAGGACCTGCCGGGCTGGGAGGACGGGGCCGCACCGCGGTACGGGCCGGGCGGGACCCCGCCGGGCGTCCCGGACGCGGAGGGCGACACACCGGTCCCCCCGGACGCCCCCGCGCCACCGGAGCCGTCCCCGGTCCCCACCCGGTCCGGGCCGGCCGGGGAAGTGCCGCTGACGGACGCCGAGAAGTGCGAGGGCGAGGCACACGCGCGGCGCATCGGCGAGGCGTTCGGCGGCACGGGGCCGACCGGTCATCGGCAGATCCGTGAGAAGCTGACGGGCCTGGACTACCTGGCGTCGTGGATCCACCGGATGCCGGACCGGGCGGGCGCTCCCCGGGTCCGGCTCGACCTGCGCTTCATGGGCGGTCGACTGGCGCTGGAGATCACTGGCACCCGCGGCGGCGTGACTGTCGAGGCGTTCGGGGCCCCGGAGGCGGAGGACGTGGAGGTGACCGACGTCGTGCGGGAGCGGGACCACGGGGGCGGACGGGTGTGAACAGGCGGCGGCGGAAGAAACTGGCGGCCCGGCTCGTCGGGGCGGCGATGGTCGGCGGGACCGCCGGCGTACGCGCCCTGCTGCGCGCCGGAGCCGACCCGGACCGGCCCGACGCCGACGGTACGACGCCCCTGTACGCGGCCTCGGTCCACGGCGCCGCCGACATCGTCCGCCTGCTGCTGGAGGCCGGTGCCGCCCCCGACACCGAGAGCGGCCACGGCTCGGAGGGCACGCCGCTGTGCGGGGCCGCCTGCTGGGGCCACACCGACGCCGTCCGCGCCCTCCTGGAGGGCGGTGCCGATCCGGACCTGCGGGAGGACCACGGCACCGGGCACACCCCGCTGGAGTGGGCCGCGAAGGGCGGCCACACCGAGACGGCGGCCCTGCTGCGGGCGGCCGGGCAGGAGCGGGCCACGCCGCCGGACGCGGGCGGCGCCGGCCCGTCCCGGTCCGCCGCCGCGCCGCCCGCCCGGTTCACCGCGTCCTGACGTCGTGAGCGGTGCCGTCCGCGACGGCCCGGAGTTTGTCCGGGTTGGCCACGTTGTGGACGGCGGTGATGCGGCCTTCGGCGTCGAAGTCGAAGGTGAGGGTGGCGATCACGCGGCCCGGTGCGCCGAACACCAGGCCCGGTCCGCCGTTGATCTCGGCGGGACCGGCCCTCATGTCGGCGGGGTCGACGCCCTGGTAGGTGACGGTGCCGATGGCCGCGAACCAGGCGGCCACGGTGGCCGCGCCCACCACCGGGCGCAGGGCCTGGCGGACCTTGCCGCCGCCGTCGGTCCACAAGGTGACGTCCGGGGACAGCAGTTCCATCAGGGCGTTGACGTCACCGCCGGCCACGGCGGCGAGGAACCGCTCGGTGACCTCGCGCTGCCGTGAGCGGTCCGCGGTGAAGCGCGGCCGCCGGGCCCGCACGTGCTCGCGGGCCCGGTGCGCGGCTTGGCGCACCGCCGCCTCGGAACGCTCCACCGCCTCGGCGATCTCGGCGTGGCTGAAGTCGAAGACCTCCTTCAGCACGAACACCGCGCGCTCCAGCGGGCTGAGCGTCTCCAGCACCACCAGCATGGCCATCGACACCGACTCGGCGTCCGTGACGCTCTCGGAGGCGTCGGGGCCGGTGAGAATGGGCTCCGGCAGCCACGGCCCCACGTAGGTCTCCCGCCTGCGGCGCGTCGAGCGCAGCCGTTCCAGCGCCAGGTTCGAGACGATCCGTGTCAGGTACGCCTTGGGGTCGGCCACCTGTGAGCGGTCCGCGGCGGACCACTTGATCCAGGCGTCCTGGACCGCGTCCTCGGCGTCGGCCGCGCTGCCGAGGAGGCGGTAGGCCACGGAGAACAGCAGCCGCCGGTGTTCGTGGAAGACCTGCCGGCCGGGGTGGGCGGACGGGCCGGTCACCCGGTCCCCCGGAGCCGGGTGAAGCGGCCGCCGCGAGGCCAGAACGCGCCCGAGGCGGGGATCTTCTTCATGCGGCCGTACGTCGGCCAGGGCGAGGCGGTCACCGTCTCCTTGTAGCGGACGGCGACGCGGCCCGTCAGGCAGACGCGGCGCGGGCTGCCGTCGGGTCGTGTGAACTGCACCACGGCGTCCCCGCGTCCCAGGCTCACCGGCGTGTGGTAGTAGCCGAAGCGGAACGGCTTGGGCCGCTTGCCCCTGAGCGTCCGGTCGATCGACAGCGCGGCGTGCACCCCGGTCGGCATGCCGCTCTGGCAGGTGCCGTGCAGGACGCCGTACCCCTGGCGGACGGCGGCCGCGTCGCCGACCGCGTACACCTCGGGGTGGGAGACCGACCGCAGCGCGGCGTCCGTGACGACGCGCCCGCGTTCGTCGACGGCCAGCCCGGCGGAGGCCGCCAGCGGCGACACCCGCGTACCGCCGGCCCACAGGACCACGTCGGCCGCGATGCTCTCCCCGCCCGCCAGCTCGACCGCGCCGGGCAGTACCTTCACCACCTCGACGCCGGCGCGCACCCGGACGCCCAGCCGGTCGAGCGCGGACCGCAGGTACGCCCTGGCCCCCGGGTTCATGGCCGCACCGGGCTCGGCCCGGCCCAGCAGCACGACGTCCAGCTCCGGGTGCCGCTCGGCGATCTCCGCGGCCGACTCGACGCCGGTCGGCCCGCTGCCGGCGACCACCACCGTGCCGCCGCCGAGCCGCGCCAGCCGGCCGGCCAGCAACTCGGCGTCCGCCGCGCTGTCCAGAGTGTACGCGTGGTCGTCGGCGCCCGGCACCGCCGGCGTGTCGGCCACGCCGCCCACCCCGTACACCAGCGTGTCGTACTCCAGGACCCGGTCGTCGTCGATCCGCACCCTCTTCGCGTCCGCGTCCACCGCCGTCACCCAACCGCGCACGAACCGCGCGCCCGTACCCTCCAGCAGCTCCGGGATGCTCAGCTCGGCGAGCCGCCGCCCGGTCGCCGCCATGTGCAGCCGCATGCGCTCGGTGAACCGCTCCTGCGGATTCACCAGGGTCACCCGTACGCTCTCGCGCCGCTCGGTCCGGGCCGCGAGCTGGATCGCCGCGGACATGCCCGCGTAGCCCGCTCCCAGGATCAGAACGCGGTGCGGGGCCCTCGGACCGGCCTCGTGCCGTGTGGTCATCGTTCCGCCTCCTCGATTCACTGTCGATGACCACCGGATGCGAGCTGCCCGCCCGTCCGTGACACGGAGGAGGTGTGATGTGCGTCACGGCTAGGGTCTTTCGTTTGGATCAGGTCGGATCAGGCACCAGGTCCCGCGAGCCCGGCATGATCCGAACGAGAGGCCCTGGGGGGTGGGGTGGGCACGGGGGAGGGGCGGCCCGGGCGGTGGGGCCGCGCTGCCGCGCCGTCGACTCGCGCACGAGGCGGTGGACGGCCCGCCCGCCGGCGCGACCACGGCCTCGTCCGGTGGTGTTCGCCGGCCGCCGGGAGGCGCCGGGCGGGACCGGCCCGGCGCGACCGGACGGGCCGGGGCGGCCGTCGGCGGCGGGTGGCCTCATGGGCGGCTGACAGGCGGGACGCAGGGAATTCCCAGGTGTGTCGGGAAGCCTGACGCGCATGCACGGACACAGACCACGCACCCCCCAGGCCGAACGTACCCGACGCTGGTTCATGAACAGGTCGCTGCTGCTCGGCGGAGCAGCGGCGGTGGCGACCATGACCGGGTGCAGTTCCGGCGCTTCCGGCACGGCGGACCCGGCCGCGGCCTCCTCCGGCGCGCCGAGCGGCATGCCCTCGGGCGGCCCCGGCGGCATGGGCCCCGGCGTGACCGAGGTGAAGTACGCCGACTTCGTGGGCGTCACCACGGACGGCAAGGTCGTCGAGGACCTGTACTCGGTCCACTCCACCGGCGTCTCCACGGACGCGGTGGTCAAGGCGGCGCAGGACTTCCTGGACGGGCTCACGGCGAAGGAGCGGCGGGCCGCCGTCTTCGAGGTCGACGACGACGAGTGGCTGGCCTGGAGCAACGTCGACGGCTACGAACGCGAGGGCGCCCGCATGGGCGACCTGACCGAGAAGCAGCGCACCCTCGGCTACGCACTGCTGGGCAAGGCCCTGTCCGCCGACGGCCTGACCCAGACCCGCAACATCATGAAGCTCAACGCCTTCCTCGGTGACTACAACGGCGGCGGCAAGGAGACCCTCACCGAGGGGCACTACTACTTCACCTTCATGGGCACCCCCTCGACCACGAAGCCGTGGGGCTTCCAGTACGAGGGCCACCACCTGGCGATCAACTACTTCGTCCTCGGCGACCAGGTCGTCATGACGCCCACCTTCATGGGTTCGGAGCCGACCTCGGCGACGTACGAGGGCGAAAAGATCACCCTCTTCAAGAAGGAGACCACGGCCGGGCTGGCGCTCCTGCGGTCGCTGACCGACGCGCAGCGCGAGAAGGTCGTCTCCGGTGACGAGAAGGGCGGCACCAACATGGTGGCCGGGGCCGGCCAGGACAACCTGAAGCTGGCCTACCAGGGACTGGCCGCCGCCGAGTTCACCTCCGTCCAGCGCGAGAAGCTGCTCGACCTGGTCCGCGTCTACGTCGGCTACATGGACGACGGGCACGCCGAGGTGAAGATGAAGGAGGTGGAGGCCCACCTCGACGAGACCTACTTCTACTGGATCGGGGAGTCCGAGGACTCCTCCGCGTTCTACTACCGCGTGCACAGCCCGGTCGTGCTCATCGAGTACGACGCCCAGTCCCCGCTGGCCTACGGCACCGAGGCGGGCCAGGGCGGCGGCGGTGGCGCCCCCAGCGCCGCTCCCAGCGGCGCCCCCAGCGGCGGACCGGGCGGAGGCATGGGCGGCATGGGCGGGACCCCCACCCAGCAGCACATCCACACCATCATCCGCACCCCCAACGGCAACGACTACGGCGTGGACCTGCTCAAGCTGCACCTGGAGACCGACCACTAGCCGGGAGGCGGGCGCGGGGGCGGTTTTCGGCCATCGGCTTCCGTTGTCGCGCGGACCGTTGACGCGCACGAGGTTCGATTCTACGTTCCCGGTCCGAAGTAACGATCGATGTTCGATATATCGAACGGGAGTGTCTCGTGAGCCGCAAGAGAACCGCCCTCCTCGCCCTTCCCGCCGCCGCCGTGCTCGCCCTGCTGCCGAGCACGGCGTCCGCGTACCCGAACCCCGGCCGGGTCACCGGGTCCGTGGTCACGCACGACCCGACGATGATCCGCACCTCGTCGGGGCGGTACCTGCTCTACGCCACCGGCGGCGGCATCGCCCACAAGGCCTCGTCCGACCGCACCGCCTTCACCGCCGGCGCCGACGCCTTCGCCTCCCGGCCGAGCTGGTGGTCACGCTACTCGTCCGTCCCGGAGGCGTGGGCGCCGGACATCTCGTACCACGGCGGCAAGTACCTGATGTACTACTCCGTCTCGTCGTTCGGCTCGAACACCTCGGCCATCGGGCTGGCCGGTTCGGCGACGGGCCTGCCGGGGAGCTGGACCGACTACGGCGTCGTCTACACGTCGAACTCCTCCAGCGACTACAACGCCATCGACCCGAACCTCTTCGTCGACGACGACGGCAAGTGGTGGCTGTCCTTCGGCAGCTGGTGGAGCGGCATCAAGATGATCCGGATCGATCCGGCCACCGGGAAGCAGCTCGCCTCCGACACCACCCGCTACTCGCTCGCCTCCCGGCCGACCGGCACCAAGGCCGTCGAGGCGCCCTTCGTCGTCAAGCGGAACGGGTACTACTACCTCTTCGCCTCCTACGACACCTGCTGCGCCGGGACCAGCTCGACGTACAAGGTGAAGGTGGGGCGGGCGACCAAGGTCACCGGGCCGTACCTGGACAGGAACGGCGTGTCGATGACGAACAACGGCGGCACGCCCGTCCTGGAGTCGCACGGCAGCGTCATCGGCCCCGGCGGACAGTCGATCATGAAGGACGCCGACGGGGACCTGATCGTCTACCACTACTACGACGGCAACGACAACGGCACGCCCAAGCTCGGCATCAACCTCCTGGACTGGAGCAGTGGATGGCCCGTCGCCCACTGATGCGCCGGCAGCGCTGCTGCTCGCGCTGTCGCTCGGGCAGCCGTCCGCGAACGCGGCCTCGTTCACCGATCCGGTCAAGCCGGTCAAGGGCGCCGATCCCCGGATCTCGTACCACGACGGCAACTGCCACCCGGTGACGACGAGCTGGACCGACGTCATCACCATCCGCAAGCCCTCCACCCCGGCCGGGCTCGCCACCGCGCCCGGCGTGCAGGTCCGGAAGGGGGACGCCGCCTCCCGGTGCCGCACCATCTGGGCGCCCGAGCTGCACTTCCTCAACGGGCGCTGGTACCTGTACCACGTCGCCGGGCAGAACGTGTCCGACTGCCACCCGACGCAGCGCAGCCACGTCCTGGAGAGCGCCGGGTCCGGATCGTCAACCTGGCCACCGGCAAGGTGGCCGACGTCGCGGACTGCTCCACCGCGGACGGTGCCGACGTACGGCGGTGGACCTGGCTGAACAACGCGTGCCGGCAGTGGAGGCTCACCCCCGCGTAGTGCCCGCGAAACCTCCGCCGGGGGGCGGCCCGTGCCCGACGGCACGGGCCGCCCCCCCCCGGGACGGATCGCGGACCGGCGCCGAGGTGTGGCCCCACGTCACCCGCCCGCTGACCGGGAACGCGCCTGCCCACGCCGACGCGTCGGACCCGTCCGCCTGTCCTCGGGCCGGGACCGGGACACCGGGGCGGCCGGGGCAGGGCGATGCCGGTGGGCACGGTGGTGCGACCCCGCGCCGCCGGCCGCGTTCACCGGCCCGCGGGGCCTCGGTCCGGAGTCCGCGCAAACCGGAGCGACGCTTTCGGCAAGTCCACGCTCCGCGGGCCCGGTCACCGCGCGAACCCGGCAGTTCACCGCACGGTCGGCGGCGATTTCGGGCGCGGGCGGAGGGCGGAGCTACTGAATCGGTTCCACGTCGCCCGGAAGGCCTCACCCGATCAGCGGACCGGTCGATAAATTCGCCGCATGACCAGTTCCCGCCGCTTGGCGAAAGCCGTCATCCCGGCCGCCGGACTGGGCACGCGATTCCTTCCGGCGACCAAAGCCGTGCCCAAGGAAATGCTGCCGCTGGTGGACAAGCCGGCCATTCAGTACGTGGTGGAAGAGGCTGTCTCGTCCGGCCTCTCCGACATCCTGATGGTGACGGGGCGGAACAAGCGCCCCGTGGAGGACCACTTCGACCGCGGTTTCGAACTCGAGACCACGCTGCGGGAAAGAGGCGAGGACACCAAGCTGTCCCGGCTCACCTCTCCCGCCTCCTTCGCGAACATCCACTATGTGCGCCAGGGGGACCCGCGGGGACTCGGCCACGCGGTGCTGCGGGCGGCGTCCCACGTCGGCGACGACCCCTTCGCGGTCCTCCTCGGCGACGATCTGATCGACCCCGGGGATCCGTTGCTGGCCCGCATGACCGAGGTCCGCGACCGGTACGGCGGCAGCGTGCTGGCCCTGATGGAGGTCGCCCCGCACGAGACCTCCCGGTACGGGTGCGCCGCGGTCACCGGGACCGGCGAGGACGACGTCCTGCGGGTGACGGCGCTGGTGGAGAAGCCGTCTCCGGACCGGGCGCCGAGCCGCTACGCGGTGCTGGGCCGCTACGTCCTCGACCCCGGCGTCTTCGGCGTCCTGCGCCGTACCGAGCCGGGGCGCGGGGGCGAGATCCAGCTCACCGACGCCCTCGACACGATGTGCGGGACCGGGGTCGCGGGCCCGGTCCACGCGGTGGTCTTCTCCGGGCGCCGCTACGACACCGGTGATCCCGGCGAATACCTGCGCGCCGTGGTCCGGCTGGCCTGGGAACGCGAGGACCTGGGTCCGGATTTCCGGCGGTGGCTCGGCGAATTCGTGGCCTCCCGCACGCGCCCTTCGGCAGTCGAGGAAGGCCTGGAAGCCGCTTGAGGAGAAGGAATACGGAAAGGAGTCCCCGTGGACCTGGAACTCGCCGGAAAGGTGTACGTAGTCACCGGTGCGTCGGCCGGGATCGGCGCGGCCGTCGCGCAATTGCTGGCCGCCGAGGGCGCCCGTGTGGTCGGTGTATCCCGCCGTGCCGAGAAGTGCGATCCGGCTGACGGAAACGTATGGGCATTCGCCGCGGACGTCACCGACCCCGAGGCCGCCGGGCGCATCGCCGAAGCCGCGCTGAGCCGGTACGGGCGTATCGACGGCCTGGTGAACAACGCCGGTGGCCTGACGTCCCGTACGGGTTTCCTCGACACCACCGACGCCGACTGGAAAGCCTCCTTCGAGCTGAACCTGCATGCCGCGGTGCGGATGTCCCGGGCGGTGCTGCCGACGCTCGTCGGGCAGCGCTCGGGAAGCATCGTGCACATCGCGAGCGAGGCCGCCCGCTTCCCGGCCCCGTCCCTGCTGGACTACGCGGCGGCCAAGACGGCGCTGCTGTCGGTCTCGAAGTCCCTCTCGGCGGAGTTCGCGCCCGTGGGCGTGCGTTCCAACGTCGTCTCCCCGGGTCCGACCCGCACCGAGCTGTTCGACGCGCCGGGCGGCTTCGCCGAGCAGCTCGCGCAGCGCTACGGCACCTCTCCCGACGAGGCCGTGGACCGCTTCATCCGCGAGGAGCGCCGGCTGCCGAGCGGGCGCATCGGACACCCGCGGGACGTGGCCGCGGTCGTCGCCTATCTGCTCTCCCCCCTGGCCCGCCAGGTCACCGGTGCCGAATGGGCCGTCGACGGCGGCGCGCTGCGCCAGATCTGACGCCCTCCCGCAGGCACCGCCCCACCCCGGCGAGCAATCGCCCTTCCCTGCCCACCCCATCGATCCTTTATGAGGTGTACATGACATCCCGTTCCGCGCTGTCCACGCGCAAGACCGCCGCGCCCATGAACCGCCGCTCCCTCCTCACCCGCGGCGCCGCCCTCGCCGGCGGTGTCACGGCGGCGGCCGCCGGGCTGACCACCGCCGCCTCCTCCGCGCACGCCGCCGAGCCGTACGGGACGGGCGCGCTCATCGGCCCCGACGACCCGCGCTACCCGCTGCTGACCACGGGGAACAACCAGCGCTACGTCGCCCGGCCCGACTACGTGAAGATGATCCGCTCGACCCAGGACGCCGAACGCGCGCTGAGCGCCGCCCACCGGGCCGGCAAGCGGGTCTCCGTGCGCAGCGGGGGCCACTGCTTCGCCCCGCTGGTGTGCAACCCGGAGGTCGAGGTCATCCTGGACTTCTCGGAGATGACGGACGTCGGCTACGACCCGGCCAGACGCGCCTTCTACGTCGAACCCGGCGCCCGGCTGCTCAACGTCTACGAGGCGCTGTACAAGGGCTGGGGCGTCACCATCCCCGGCGGCATCTGCTACAGCGTCGGCGCCGGCGGCCACATAGCGGGCGGCGGCTACGGGCTCCTCTCACGCGCCCACGGACTGGTCGTCGACCACCTGTACGCGGTGGAGGTCGTCACCGTCGACGAGCGGGGCCGGGTCCGCACCACGGTCGCCACCCGCGAGGCCGACGACCCCGCCAGGGACCTGTGGTGGGCGCACACCGGCGGGGGCGGCGGCAACTTCGGCCTGGTCACCCGCTACTGGTTCCGCTCGCCCGACGCCAGGGGCACCGCCCCCGAGGACCAGCTGATGTCCCCGCCCTCCGAGGTCCTGGTCCACGCGGTCGACCTGCCCTGGGAGGACCTCGACGAGGCCCGGTTCACCCGCCTGCTGAAGAACTTCGGCGCCTGGCACGAGGCCAACAGCGCACCGGACTCCCCCTACCGGCACCTGTCCAGCCTCTTCAACGTCAGCTCGCGGGCCCATGGCAGCCTGGGCATGTTCACCCAGGTGGACGCGACCGTGCCCGGCGCCCGCAAGCTGCTGGACGACTACTTCGCCGCGATCACCGCCGGCACCGGCCTGACCGCACGGCCGATGGCCAAGGGCAACGGGGAGATCCCGCACCTGCCGGACCTGGCGGAGCCCCGCGTGATGCCGTGGCTGAACGCCGCCCGGCTGGTCGGCACGAACAACCCGACCATCACCGACCCCATGTCCCGGGCCGCGCACAAGTCCGGCTACATGCGCCGCAACTTCAGCGACCAGCAGATCGCCGCCCTGTACGAGTACATGACGCGGCCCGACTTCAAGAACCCGGACACCATGCTCGTGCTGTTCTCCTTCGGCGGCCGGGTCAACGCGGTCGCACCGGACGCCACGGCGAACGCACAACGCGACTCCGTGTTCAAGATGACCTTCCAGACCTTCTGGCCCGACGCGCGGGACGACGATTTCCACCTGGACTGGATCCGCGGCCTGTACGCCGAATTCTTCGCTGAGACCAAAGGGGTTCCGGTGACCGACGGCCGTACGGACGGCTGCTACATCAACTACTGCGACACCGACATGGCGGACCCGCGCCACAACCGCTCGGGCATCCCCTGGCACACCCTCTACTACAAGGACAACTACCCCCGGTTGCAGCAGGTCAAGAAGCGCTGGGACCCGGGCGACTTCTTCCGTCACGCCCTGTCCGTCGAACCGGCCGGGAAGTGACCCCCGCCGCCTCGGACCGACATCCGAATCGGGAGACACCTGATGCGAACCGTCGCCGTGGTCCTGGGCACCCGCCCGGAGGCCATCAAACTCGCCCCGGTGATACACGCCCTGAGGGAGGACCCCCGTTTCGAGCCGATCGTGATCTCGACCGGCCAGCACCGGGAGATGCTGGACGAGACGATGCGGGAGTTCGATCTGAGCCCCGACATCGACCTGGCGGTCATGGTCCCGGGACAGACGCTCTCGCAGACCACCTACCGCGCGCTGCGCGAACTGGAGGGACAGCTCGACTCCCTCAAGCTGGAGGCCGTGCTGGTGCACGGCGACACCGCCACCACCATGGCCGGCGCGCTCGCCGCCTTCCACCACAGGATCCCGCTGATCCATGTGGAAGCGGGCCTGCGCAGCGGGTTCCTCGGGTCGCCCTTCCCGGAGGAGGGCAACCGCCGCATGATCGCCCAGATCGCGGCGCTGCACCTGGCCCCCACCCCGGGCAACAAGGCGAACCTGCTGAGCGAGGGCATCGCCGAGGAGACGATCGCGGTGACCGGCAACACGGTCATCGACGCCCTGCACTGGGCCGGGAACAAGGCGGACAGCTTCGGCCACCCGGCGCTGGAAGACCTGGACACCGACACCCGCAAGGTCGTCCTCGCCTCCGCGCACCGGCGGGACGCCTGGCCCCACCTGCCGCAGATAGCCCGCGCCTTCGCCGCCGTCGCCGACGAGCCCGGCACCCGTGTCGTCGTACCGCTGCACCGCAACCCGGCGGTGCGCAGGGCGGTGCTGCCCGAGATCGAGGGCCACCCGGACATCACCGTCGTCGACCCACTGCCGTACCTGAACTTCTGCCGGCTCATGCGGCGCGCCGACATCATCCTGTCGGACAGCAGCGGCGCCCAGGAGGAGGGCCCGGCGCTGGGCAAGCCGACGCTGGTGATCAGCAACGTCACCGAGAGGTCGGAGGCCGTGGTCGCGGGCACCGCCCGGCTGGTCGGCACCTCCTACGAGGGCGTGTACACCCACACGGTCGAGCTGCTGCGGGACGAGGAGGCCTACGCGCGGATGGCCTCCACCGCCAACCCGTACGGTGACGGGCGCGCCACCCGGCGCACCGTCGACGCGATCGCGCACTTCTTCGGCGACGGCCCGCCGGCCGAACCGTTCGTGCCGGAGACCGAGACCGAGACCGACGAGCTGAGCGTGGAGCCGGCCCGGACAGCGGAGTTCGCACGATCATGACGGAACGGGTGACCACTCGGACCACGGATGCCGGTGCCGTGGGCGCGGCGCGCGCCCTGGACCTCGGCGGCAGCCACGTCACGGCGACCGCGGTGGCGGACGCGCGCGAGTACCGGGTCGACGGGCGGGCGATCGTCGTCAACTGCGGGACGCGCGACGCGTACGTCGCCGAGTCCCCACGCCGGCCGATCCCCCCGCTGACCTCGACGATCGTGGCCGACACGGTGATCGGCGAGGCCGGGCTCCTGCTCGTGCTGCGCACGGACGACGAGGACGCGGCGGACATCGGCGGCATCACACGGGCGCCGGGCTGGGCCCGGCTCGGCGAGCTGCTGGGCGACCGGATCGCGGACGGACCCGGCACCACCGGCGGTGTGCCGTTCGACGCACGGATCCCGCTGTGGCGGGGCCCGCAGGAGACCGCCGGACGGGTCGCGTTCGACCCGGCGCACCTCCTGCGCGAGACCCCGGTCCCCGGAGCGGCGGAGCTCTTCGAGGTGCGGGTGAACCTGTGGTTCGCCCCGGCGGGGACCGACTGCTTCATCCACAACCGGCACGAGTTCATCGAGGTCCACACGCAGGTGGCCGGCCGGGGGCGGATGCAGAAGTTCCGGCGGCAGGACCACGGCACGCTCTACCAGGACCTGCCGATGGGCCCCGGATACACCACGCCGGACCCGTTCTGCTCGCTCGGGCCGGACGGCGCCTTCGTCTACCCCTGGCACCAGTACCACGCCGACACCGACTGCGTGTGGCTGGCGATCGAGTACCACCGCTTGGCGCGGTGACCGTTCAGCGGAGTGAGGACATGAGCGACATCAGGATCCCGAAGTTCACCCCGGAGCTGGTGGCCGGCCAACTGCGGGACGGCTACTGGCTGGAGGCCCCGGACATCGACGGGGACGGCCGGCCCGACCTGTTCGGCTACGGGCTGCGCCTGGGCGAGATCTACTGGTACCAGAACGACGGCGGGTGGACCCGGCGCCTGGCGGCCGACGGATTCCGCATGCCGGTCGGCGCGGACTTCGCCGACGTCAGCGGCAACGGCTCGCCCGACATCATCGTCTGCTACGAGCTGTACGGGCCGATCGGCACCATCGTCGACCCCGACCCGCGGGGCGGCAAGATCGCCTGGCTGGAGAACCCGGGCGCGCCCGACAAGGACCCCACGCGCTGGAGGAAGCACTACGTCGGCCGCGCCACCGGCATGCACCGGCTGCGGGCGGGCCACTTCACCCAGTCGGAACGGCTGGAGATCATCGGTCTGCCCATCGTGGCCGAGGCCGACGTGCACGCGGTGCTGCCGGTGGTGCTGTTCACCCGGCCCGACGACGTGCTGACCGCCGAGGAATGGCCGATGACGGTCATCGACGACACGAACTTCCGCATGATCCACGGGGCGGAGAAGAAGCGGGGGCTCATCCCCGGCTCGGACCGGGACTCGCTGCTGCTGGCCTCCGACGAGGGGGTCACCTGGCTGTACTACGACGCCGAGCGCGGCGAGTGGGTCCGCGAACGCATCGGCGCCGGCGAGCTGACCCAGTTCGAGCGGACCGGCTTCCGGGGCAGCGGTGACCTGGACGCCGGGCGGCTGGGGGACGACCCCATGGCGTACGTCGCCGCGGTGGAGCCGTTCCACGGCAACACGGTGGCCGTGTACACCAAGCGGGAGGACGGGACCGGCTGGCAGCGGAAGCTGCTGGACGTCTACGGCGACTCGAACGAGAACGGCGAGGGGCCCGGCCACCAGGTCGTGTGCGCCGACTTCGACGGCGACGGCGACGACGAGTTCCTGGTGGCGCTGCGCGGCCCGTGGCCCTGGCAGGGCGTCATGTACTACAAGGCCGTCGACGCGGCCAGGGGCATCTGGACCAAGTGGCGGGTGTCGGACGAGTCCGTCGCGCGCATCGCCACGGCCGACTTCAACGGTGACGGCCGGCTCGATTTCGCCACCATCGCGTACTCGGTGCAGAACTACTACGTGGCCGAGGACGCGAAGATCGTCGTCCACCGCAACGAGACCGACACGGCCGGCGGCACCGCCGGGTGAGGCGCGCGCCGGAGGTCCGGGGCGGTCGCGACAGGCCGCCCCGGACCGTTTCCCCCTGGCGACAGGAGTTCTCCGAGACCGGGAAAGCCCCACAGGAGCTTCATCTCATGAGCATGTCCACCGTGCGTTCCGCCGCGGACACCGGGCCCACGGGTCCGGCCCGGCTGCCGTCGCTGACCGGCCTGAGGTTCTTCGCGGCGCTGCTCGTCTTCCTCTTCCACACCTCCCTGTCCAACTCGCCCATCCCGCCCAACGACCCGATCAACCCGTTCGCCGACGCCGGCATCGCGCACGCCTACGAGAAGGCGTTCCTCAACACCGGGTACATCGGGGTGTCGTTCTTCTTCGTGCTCTCCGGCTTCGTGCTGACCTGGTCGGCCCGCCCGGGGCAGTCCGCACGCGCCTTCTGGCGCCGCCGGATGACCAAGATCTTCCCGAACCACGTCGTGGTGTTCACGGCCTCGCTCGTGCTCTTCGCCGGGGCCACGATCACGTCCGTCGGGCAGTGGCTGCCCAACCTGCTGCTGGTGCACACCTTCTTCCCGCAGCCGGAGATCAACCTCAGCATGAATCCGCCGAGCTGGTCCCTCGGCAGCGAGTTGCTGTTCTACCTGCTGTTCCCGCTGCTGATCGTGCCGGTGCGCAGGCTCCGGGAGAGTGCGCTGTGGGGCTGGGCGGCGGTCATGGCCGCCGGCACCGTGGTGGTCCAGCTCGTCTCGACGTACCTGGTGCCGGACACCCCCAAGTCGGCGATCACCCCGATCTCCGACAAGCAGTTCTGGTTCGGCTACCTGTTCCCGCCGGGCCGCCTCTTCGAGTTCGTGCTCGGCATCCTGCTGGCGCGCATCGTGCTGGCCGGCCGCTGGCCGCGGTGGATGGGCACCGGCGTGTCGCTCGCGCTGTGCGCGCTGGGGTACGCGGCCGGGTTCGTCGTGCCGTTCCAGTACACCTTCGTCGTCGCGACGATCGTCCCGATCGGCGCGCTGATCGCCTCGGTCGCGGCGGCCGACGCCGCCGGGCGCGCCACCTGGCTGCGCAGCCGGCCGATGGTCTGGCTCGGCGAGGTCTCCTTCGGGTTCTACCTCGTGCAGGGCGTGTCCATCTTCTACCTGCGGTCCCTGCTGGACGGCGCCACCTACGGCGTGCCCGTGGCGCTGCTGGTCGTCGTCGGGTTCTTCTGCACCTCCCTGCTGGGCGGCTGGCTGCTGTACCGGTTCGTGGAGGTGCCGGCCATGCGCCGCTTCAGCCGCAGCCGCAAGGCGGCCCGCCCGGCACCGGCCGCACCGGCCGAGCCGGTCGTCGCGGCCGAGCCCGCCGAGCCCGCCGAGCCCGCCGAGCCGCGGCCCACGTCGCTGGGCGCCCACTGATCTTCGGGGGCACGGGCGGGGGACCGGGATCGATCCGGTCCCCCGCCCGTGTTCCGCGCCCCGGCCCCTCACACGTCGGCCGGCGCCGGCAGCACGCCGGCCGTGCGGAACTCGGCGAGCAGCCGGTACGAGGACAACCGGTCCCGCGGGTCGCAGGTCAGCGTGTTGACCATGATCTCGTCGACGCCGTGCTCCTCGGCCAGCGCGGCGAGCCGCCGTGCCACCTGCTCCGGTGTCCCCCACACCAGGGAGGCCCTGCGGACGGCGGCGCGCTGCACCTCCAGGGAGGTCCAGCGGTGGCCGACCGCCTCCTCGGGGGTGGGCAGCGGAAGGTCCTCGCCCAGGTCCTTGCGGCTGCGCCACAGCAGGACGCTGTGCGCGAGCGCCTCGGCCCGGTCCTCGCTCTCGGCGGTGACCACGCGCACCGCCAGGACGCCGCCCGGCGCGGGCCGGCCCGCCCGCTCGGCGAAGGCCGTGCGGTAGGCGGCGAGCGACTCCCGCGCGGGACGGGGGTCGAGGAAGTGGGCGAACGCGTAGTCCGTCCCCAGCTCCCCCGCGAGCGCGGCCGACCCGCCGCCCGCGCCCAGCAGCCACATCCGCGGCGGCACGGGCGGAACCCGCGCCCCTTCCCCCGCCTCCGGCCCGGCACCGTCCATGCCGAGGAGCACCCGCAGCGCCCGCACCCGCTCCGGGAAGTCGTGGGCCGGACCGCCCGCGCGGCCGAGGCCCAGGTCGACCCGGTCCGGGTAGAGGGAGGCCAGCACGCCGAAGACCTCGGCGACCTTCACCGGCGAGTAGCGGGGCAGCAGCACCCCGCCGGTGCCCACCCGCATCCGGCCCGTGCGGGCCAGCAGGACCGCCGCCAGGATCTCCGGGGCGCTGCCGGCGAACCCCGGCGATCCGTGGTGCTCGGCCACCCAGTAGCGGACGTACCCCCACTCCTCGGCGGCCTGCGCCAGGTCGACCGAGGCACGCAAGGCGTCGGCCGGGGTGAAGCCCGCGCCGACGGGCGACTGGTCCAGCACCGACAACCGCGGGACCATCGGCGCCCCTCCTCTCACTGTCCCGCCCGCACGACGGCGGGCACGATCCGGTAGTCGCGCTGGAAGACGAGGTTGTGCAGATCGCCGGTGGCGATGGCCCGCAGCGTGGGCACCTCGGCCGCGGCCTGCTCGGGGGTGAACACGTTCAGCGGCCAGTCGTGGACGGTCGCGCCCCGCAGGTGCGGGTGGTGGAAGCCCCGGCCGTAGAAGGCGAGCAGCGTGATGGGGGCGATCCCGGCCTCCCGCTGCTCGGGCCAGGACAGTGTCCACTCGGCCCCGAGCCCTCCGTCCGCGGTGCGCCGCACGCCGCTCGCCGTCACCTCGCCGGTGTTCAGCAGCAGGGCGGCGTCGAACTCCTGGAGGACCTGGACGGCGTAGGGGTGGAGCAGTTCCACGGCGTGCTCGAAGTGCCGTTCCTTGCCCCGGCGCGTGACCGTGTCGCCGCCCTCGCCGTGGGTGCCGTCCCGCAGGTCCGCGAAGTGCCGGGCCAGTGCGGCGAGATGGGGCAGCTCGGTCTCGGTGTGTGCGGTGGTCATGTCGTCTCCTTCGGTGACGTGAGGTGCCGGCGCAGGGCCGTGCCGAGCCAGCGCCGCAGACGTGGGTCCCCCCGGCCGGGGCCGTCACCGGCGAGGAAGACCGCGTGCGGGGTGTGCGGGAAGACCCGCAGCCGCACGGAGGTGCCCGCCTCGCGCAGCCGCCGGGCGTACTCCGTCACGTCGTCGCGGACCGGGTCGAGGTCCCCGACGGCGAGCACGGCCGGTGCCAGCCCGGCGAGCCGGTCGGCCTCCAGGGGGGTGCTGTACAGCGGTACGCCGCCACGTACGGCCGTACCCGCGCCGCCGCGGTACATCCGCCACGCCCGCCGCAGGTCGTCCGCGGCCGGGAAAGCGCCCGGGTCGCGCGTGTAGGCGGGGGCGGTGCAGCCGGGGTCCAGCGGCGGGTAGGCCAGCACTTGCGCGGCCAGCGGCTCGTTCCGGTCGCGCCGGGCCAGGGCCGCGCAGGCGGCCAGCGTCCCGCCCGCGCTGTCCCCGCCGACCGCCAGCGGTTCGCCGTCCGCCTGCTCCTCGGCCCAGGCGAGTGCGGTGAGCAGGTCGTCGAGCTGGGCCGGGTGCCGGTAGCGGGGGGCGAGGCGGTAGCCGGTGCTGACCACGGTGCACCCCGACACCCGCGCCAGGTCCGCGACCGGCTGGTGCCAGTGCTCCAGGGAGCCCGCCTGCCAGCTGCCGCCGTGCGCCCAGACGAGCCAGCCGAAGGCGTCCGCGCCGGGGCGGTAGACCCGGACCGGGACGCGGTGCGTGCCGGCGTCGAGCCACAGCGCCTCCCAGCCGGGCCCGCCGGGCCGACGGCCGTCCGGGCGGGCCGCGACGGCCTCGCGGCGGCCCGGACGGTCGTCGTGCGGCGCGTACCGCCGGGCGTTACCGCGCACGGGAGGCCGCGCCGCGCAGGAAGACGGCGCTGGTGAGCACGCCCAGGAGCACGATGGCGGCGTTCACCGCGATCGCCACCTTCAGGCCGCCGAGGATGGCCGAGGCACCGGTGCCGGCCATCGCGGCGGTGGCGATGGCGCTCATGATCGGCGTGCCCATGGTGATGCCGATCTGCTGCGTCATGGTGGCGAGCCCGGTGGCCAGGCCCTGTTCGTGGTCGGCCAGCCCGGCGGTGGCGGTGACCATGAAGCCGACGATGACGAGCATGTTGCCGACGCCGCCGGCGAAGGTGGCGACCAGCAGCAGCCACATCCACCCGCGGTCGTCGCCGAGGCCGAGCAGGGCCGCCGTGAACACCGTCTGCAGCAGTCCGCCGGCGATCAGCGTGCTCTTGCTGCCGATCTTCCCGATGACCTTCGGGGCGATGGAGCCGCCGACGACCGTGCCGATGCCCAGCACGCCGAAGGACAGGCCCGCGGCCAGCGGCGAGAAGCCCAGGACCTCCTGGAGGTAGAGGGTGAGCAGGAAGACCAGGGAGGTCTCGGTGAGGAAGGCGATCAGACCGGCGAGGTTGCCCCAGGCCACCGACCGCTTGCCGAGCACGCCGAGCGGCACCAGGGGCACCGCCACCTTGCGCTCGACGGCGTAGAAGACCAGGAGCAGCACGGCACCGGCGGCCAGGGGCAGCAGCGCCGAGGACGAGCCCCAGCCGTGTTCGCCGGCCTGCGTGAGGCCGAGGACGACGGAGAGCAGACCGAGCGTGACGCTGACGGCGCCGGGCACGTCCAGCTTCGGGCGCTCGTCGGGACGGGACTCCTTGATGACGGTCGGCGCGGCGAGGAGAACGGCGAGGGCGACGGGCACGTTGATGAAGAACGCCCATCGCCACGACAGCAGGTCGGTCAGCAGACCGCCGAGGATGGCGCCGGCGGTGAACCCGGCGGACATCAGCGCGCCGTTCAGACCGAGGGCCTTCTCGCGCAGCGGTCCCTCGGGGAACGACGTGGTCAGCAGGGACAGGCCGGCCGGGGTCACCGCCGCGGTGGCCAGGCCCTGGAAGACCCGCGCCGCGATCAGCACCTCGGGGCTCTGCGCCAGGCCGCCCACCAGCGAGGCCACGCCCAGTACCGCGAGGCCGCCGAGGAACAGCCGCCGACGTCCGAACAGGTCGGCGACACGTCCGAACAGCAGGGTGAAGCCGGCCGCGCACAGGGCGAACGCGGTCCCGATCCACTGCAGGTGCGCCAGGGAGAAGCCGAGGCCCTCGCCGATCACCGGCAGGGCGACGTTCAGGATGGAGAAGTCCACGGCCAGCATGAACTGGGCCGCGAGCAGCAGCACCAGCACCAGCCGCAGCCGGGGGGTGAGGACGGCCGGGGCCGTGCCGGCGGCCGCACCGGGGGCACCGGCAGTACCGGCCGTACCGGCGGCCGCACCGGCAGTACCGGCGGTTTCCGCGTCGGTGATGGACATGAGGTCGGTATCCCTTTCTCTCGAGCGCGGGCGCCTTGCGCGCCGCTCGGGAAAGAGACTCGTCCGCGTCGGGGAGACCAGCCAGAACCCTGTCCCGCACAGTCAGCGCAAGGGTGGTCATCCCATGACCACCCTTGCCGCTCCCGACTGCCGTGACCTGCGGGCATCATGGACGAAGAGCCGCTCACCACCGCAAGCACCGTCGCCCGGCGGCCGTGCGGCCGGGCACGTACGACACGGGAGGCATCGATGGACGCTCCGTCCGAGCTGGGAGACTTCCTCAAGTCCCGCCGTGCCGCACTCCGGCCCGAGGACGTCGGCATCACGCCGCATCCGACCCGCCGCCGCGTCACCGGGCTGCGCAGGGAGGAGCTGGCCATGCTCGCCGGCGTCAGCATCACCCACTACACCCGGCTCGAACAGGGCCGGGCCACGAGCGCTTCGGACACCGTGCTGGAGGCGATCGCCCGCACCCTGCGGCTCACCGAGGACGAGACCGCGCACCTGAAGGACCTGGCCCGGCCCTCCACCGCGTCCCGCCCGGCACCGCCGCGGGTGGAACACGCCAGTTCCTCCGCACGCCAGCTGCTGGCCGCGATGACGGACGTGCCGGCGCTCGTCCTGGACCGCCGCAACGACGTCCTCGCCTGGAACGTGCTGGGCCACGCCCTGCTCGCCGGGCACCTGCCGTCCGACAGCCCCGACACCCCGGGCGACCGCCCCAACCTGACGCGGATGCTCTTCCTGGACGAGCGGTACCGCGAGCTGTACACCGACTGGAACGAGGAGGCGCAGCTCGCCGTCGCCTCCCTGCGCCTGGTGGCCGGCCGCCACCCCGACGACCGCCGGCTGGCCGAGCTCGTCGGCCAGCTCACCGTCCAGTGCGACGAGTTCGCCTCCCGCTGGGCACGGCACCCGGTGCGCACCTGCACCTCGGGCGTGAAGCGGCTGCACCATCCGCTCGTCGGCGCGATGGACCTCAGCTTCGAGAACCTCGTCATCCCCGGTACGTCCGGACAGCGGCTGATCGCTTACACCGCCGAGCCCGGCTCGCCCTCCGAGGCGGCGCTCCGCCTGCTGGGCAGCGTGGCCGCCTCCGAGGGCTCGACGGACGAGGACGTCTCCCCGGCCGCAGGCGCGCGGCGCTGACGGCGCGCGCCTGCGGCCGGGACCGCCCGCCCGGCCGGGACCGCCCGCCCGGCCGGGTGACCTGGTGCGGGCAGCCCGGTGCGGGCGGTCGGGCAAGGACGAGACGGTCCGGCGAGGGCGGCCCCGGCTCAGGCGGGACGGCGCCCGGTGGGCACCAGCGCGGCCGGACGGGTGGAGCCGATCAGCCGCAGATGGGCGTAGGCGGCGGACACCATGGTCATGTGGTGGTGCCAGGCGGGGAAGGAGCGCCCGGTGAAGTCCAGCAGCTCGTACCGGCCGTCCATGCACTCGGTCGTGTCGAGGGAGCTGACGTAGCAGCGGGCCAGCTCCAGGAGTTCGTCCAGGCGATGGTGCACGAGGTTGGTGAGCCAGAGCCGGGAGTCCGGCTCCCCGTCCGGGCCGAGCTCGCTGAACAGCCGGTAGGCCCGCCGCTCACCGACGGCTCCCGGTCCCTCCCGCACGGGCCGCCAGACCAGTGCGGACAGCACCTGGGTCTGCCGGAAGCGGCCGTCGGAGCCGGTGACGGCAGCGGCGTGACGGTTCCACATCCGCGGCATGCCCGCGTCCGCCACGCCGCCCGCCGCGCCCCCCGGCCCGCGCCGGGGACGCCCCCGCAGCGCCCCGCGCGGATGCCCGGCCGGGCGCCCCTCGCCGACCCGTCCCGCGCCCGCGGACAGAGCACGCGGGTGAACGGCGACCACGAAGTCCCAGCCGGTGGCGTCGAGCAGTTCGGTCAGCTCCGTCACGTCGGGCGCCTCGGTCATGTCGGCCACCACCGGCACCCGCGGTGAGCCGGTGCGGCCGGCCCGGTCGGCGACGAGGTCCAGGGTGTGGCGCCACTGCGGACGGAAGCCCTCGGTCTCGGGGATGCGTGCCCGGCGGCGCAGTCCGGGGTCGTCGGTCCACTGCCGGGGCAGGAACAACCGCCAGTCGACGGGGAAGTTGGCTCCCGGGCACGACAGGAAGAGGACCGTCGTCATCTGGCAGTTGACGGTGCGTCCGGACAAGGGGTCGAAGCGCTGGTGCACGCCCACCGACTGGTCCCCGCGCTTGGGCAGGATCACCGGGGTGACGGTCCACGCCCGGATCGACGAGCGCTGTCCGATCCATCGCACGAGCGCGTCGCGGCCCGGCTCCCAGTCCCAGGGGCTGCTGTTGATGAACTGCTGCAGCGAGTACCAGACGGTCGGCGAGTCGGACACGGCCCCGGCCAGTCGGCGCACCGACTTCTTGCCGTCGGTGAGCAGCAGTCCCTTCAGATAGGTGCCGGCCCATCGGCGTTGATCAGCGCGCGGCAGGTACCCGAAGATCTGCTGGGCGAAGACTTCGACGGAACGCGCGCCCATGTCCGCTGGGGTCTGATGTGCGGATAACGAGAACACGGCCGTTGCTCCCTCTTCACAATGCGAGAACAAGTCGGTTGCGCATCAAACCATTTGGGACCGGTAAGGGCCGTGACGTGGACCGCACGGCCGGATAACGGAAGATTAAATGTGCATATCGATCGTTCAGGGCGGCAGGGCGCGGTCGCCGTCACCCCCGCCCGGTGCGGGCCGGGCCGCGTAGTCGCCGCGGCTCGCGACGTCGGGATCGCCTGGTGCCCGGGAGGGGAAGCGAGCGTCCACCGGCGCGCCGGGCGGCACGGCCCGCGCTCCCCGCGCGGGCCGTGCCGCTTCCCCGCGCCGTGCGCGGGCCTCAGGCGCCGAACGAGTGGATCGTCGTCGTCCGGTAGGTCTGCCCCGGCCGCAGCACGGTCGACGGGAACGACGGCTGGTTCGGTGAGTCCGGGAAGTGCTGGGTCTCCAGGCACAGAGCGTCGCCCTGCCGGTAGACGGAGCCACCGGGGCCGGTCAGGGTGCCGTCGAGGAAGTTGCCGGAGTAGAACTGCAGGCCCGGCTGGTCGGTGGCGATCCTCAGGGTGCGGCCCGAGGACGGGTCGCGCAGGGTGGCGATGTGCTCGGGACGGTCGGTGACGCCCTTGTCCAGCACCCAGTTGTGGTCGAATCCCTTGGCCAGGACCAGCTGCGGGTGCCCTGCGCGGATGTCCCGGCCGACCGGCTTGGCGCGGCGGAAGTCGAACGGGGTGCCCGCGACCTTCGCCAGCTCGCCGGTGGGGATCAGGCCCGCGTCGGTGGGCGTGTAGCGGGACGCGGCGATGGACAGCTCGTGGTCCTCGACGGTGCCGCTGCCCTCGCCGGCCAGGTTCCAGTAGACGTGGCTGGTGAGGTTGACGACGGTGGCCTTGTCGGTGGTGGCCTCGTAGTCGATGCGCCAGTCGCCGGAGCGGGTGAGGGTGTAGGTGACCTTCGCCTTCAGCGTGCCCGGGTAGCCCATCTCACCGTCGGCGCTGGTGTAGCGCAGGCGGAGGCCGACGTCGGAACCCTCGGTGAAGGGCTCGACGTCCCACACCCGGTAGTCGAAGCCGAGGGCGCCACCGTGCAGGGAGTTCTCGCCGTCGTTCACGGAGAGCTGGTATGTCGTGCCGTCCAGGGTGAAGCGGCCCTTGGCGATGCGGTTGCCGTACCGGCCGATCAGGGCGCCGAAGTGCGGGCTGCGGGCCACGTAGTCGTCGAGGTCGGCGAAGCCCGCGGAGACGTTCGCGTACCGGCCGCGCCGGTCGGGGATCTCCAGGGACTGCACGACGCCGCCGTAGGAGAGGACCTTCATCCGCGTGCCGCCGTTCTCCAGCGACCAGCGGTGGACCTTCGTCCCGTCGGCGAGCTTCCCGAAAAGCTCCTTCACCGGCTTCCTGCCTCCCGTGGCGTGTGCGGGCCCGGCCGTGGTGGCGGCGGCGAGGCCCGCCGCGGCGGCGCCCGCGATGACCGTGCGTCTGCTCAGTTCCATGTGCGGCTCCTGCGAAAGGAAGGGCCCCGCCGTCCGGCGGGGCCCGGATGGCTTACGAACCGACCCTGCGCTTGTTCCACACGTCGAACCCGACCGCCGCCAGCAGCACCAGGCCCTTGATGACCTGCTGCCAGTCGGTGCCGATGCCGACGAGGTTCATGCCGTTGTTCAGAACGCCCAGCACCAGGCCGCCGATGATCGCGCCGAGGACCGTGCCGACACCGCCGCTCATCGACGCGCCGCCGATGAACGAGGCGGCGATGGCCTCCAGTTCGAAGTTGAGGCCGGCCTTGGGCGAGGCCGCGTTGAACCGGGCGGCGAAGACCAGACCCGCCAGGGCCGCGAGCATGCCCATGTTCAGGAAGACCAGGAAGGTGACCTTCTTGTCCTTCACGCCCGACAGCTTCGCCGCGGGCAGGTTGCCGCCGATGGCGTAGATGTGGCGGCCGACGACCGCGTTGCGCATCACGTAACCGAAGCCGACGACCAGCGCGCCGAGGACGAGCAGCACGATCGGGGCGCCCTTGTAGCTGGCCAGCAGCAGCGTCACCACCAGGACGGCGGCGACCAGCGCGACCAGCTTCAGCAGGAACAGCCTGGCGGGCAGCACCTCCAGCGCGAACTCCTGCTGCCGCTTGCGGTCGCGCAGCTCCTGGAAGACCACGAACGCGATCACCGCCAGGCCCAGCAGCAGCGTCAGGTTGTGGTAGTTCGTCTCCGGGCCGACCTCGGGCAGGAAGCCGTTGGCGACCTTCTGCAGCCCCGACGGGAACGGGCCGATGGTCTGGCCCTCCAGGAAGATCTCCGTCAGACCGCGGAAGAGCAGCATGCCCGCCAGGGTCACGATGAACGACGGGATGCCCAGATACGCGATGAAGAAGCCCTGCACGGCACCCGCCGCCGCGCCGATCGCCAGGCACAGCACCAGCGCCACCGGCCAGGCGATGTCCTGCTCCACCATCAGCACCGCGGCCACCGCGCCCACGAACGCCGTCAGCGACCCCACCGACAGGTCGATGTGGCCCGCGATGATCACCAGCATCATGCCGATCGCGAGGATCAGGATGTAGCTGTTCTGCAGGACCAGGTTGGAGACGTTGCGCGGCAGCAGCAGGTCGCCGTCGGTCCACACCGTGAACAGCGCCACGATCAGGCCGAGGGCGATCAGCATGCCGTACTGCCGCATGTTGCGCCGCAGGCCGTCGAGCATCAGCTCCAGCAGGCCCCGGCCACCGGCCGGTCCGCTCCTGCCGGGCGGCGCGGGCGCCGGGCTCTTGGCGGTGACATCCGTGCTCATCGGGTTACCTCTTTGTCCTTCGTCATCTGACGCATCAGCGCTTCCTGCGAGGCCTCGGCCCGAGAGAACTCGCCCGTCAGCCGCCCCGCGGCCATCGTGTAGATGCGGTCGCACATGCCGAGCAGCTCCGGCAGCTCGGAGGAGATGAAGACGACCGCCTTGCCCTGGGCGGCCAGCTGGTCGATGACCGTGTAGATCTCGTACTTGGCGCCCACGTCGATGCCGCGCGTGGGCTCGTCCAGGATCAGCACGTCGGGACCGGCGAAGATCCACTTGCTGAGCACGACCTTCTGCTGGTTGCCGCCGGACAACTTGCCCACCGGCTCGAACACGGTCGGCGCCTTGATGTTCATGGACTTCCGGAAGCCCTCGGCGACCTGCCGCTCCTCGTGTTCGTCGACCACACCCCGCCGGGCGACCTTCCGCAGCGCGGTCAGCGAGATGTTCCGGTTGATGGTGTCGATGAGGTTCAGGCCGTAGTGCTTGCGGTCCTCGGTGACGTACGCGATGCCGTTGCGGACCGCCTCGGGCACGGTCCGCGTACGGATCTCCCGGCCGTTCTTGAGGACCGTGCCGCCCGAGTACCGGCCGTAGGAGCGCCCGAAGACGCTCATCGCCAGTTCCGTGCGGCCGGCGCCCATCAGGCCGGCGATGCCGACGATCTCCCCGCGCCGCACGGTCAGCGACACGTCGTCGACCACCTTGCGCTGCTGGTCGATGGGGTGGTGCACGGTCCAGCCGCGGATCTCCAGCGCCGGCGCCGCGCCCTCCTCCGGCTGGTGCGGGGTGCGCTCCGGGAAGCGGTGCTCCAGGTCGCGGCCGACCATCCCGGAGATGATCCGGTCCTCCGTCGTCTCCGGGGCCTTCACGTCGAGGGTCTCGATGGTGCGCCCGTCACGGATGATCGTCACCGAGTCGGCGACCTTGCGGATCTCGTTCAGCTTGTGGCTGATGATGATGGAGGTGATGCCCTGGTCCTTCAACTGGAGGATCAGGTCGAGGAGTTTGCCGCTGTCCTCGTCGTTGAGCGCCGCCGTCGGCTCGTCGAGGATGAGCAGCTTCACCTCCTTCGACAACGCCTTGGCGATCTCCACCAACTGCTGCTTGCCCACGCCGATGTCGGCGACGCGGGTCTCGGGGTGCTCGTCCAGGCCGACCCGGCGCAGCAGCTCGGAGGCGTGCCTGAGCGTGTCGTTCCAGTCGATGAAGCCGCGCGCGGCGTGCTCGTTGCCGAGGAAGATGTTCTCCGCGATCGACAGGTACGGCACCAGCGCCAGCTCCTGGTGGATGATCACGATGCCGCGCTGTTCGCTCGCCCGGATGTCCTTGAACCGGCAGGGCCGGCCCTCGAAGAGGATCTCCCCCTCGTAGGTTCCGTGCGGATGGACGCCGGAGAGCACCTTCATCAGGGTCGACTTTCCGGCGCCGTTCTCCCCGCAGATGGCGTGGACCTCGCCCCGGCGGACGGTCAGGGTGACGTCCGACAGCGCTTTGACACCGGGAAAGGTCTTGACGATCGAGCGCATCTCCAGGACGGGTCCCGCCATGGTGGTGCCTTCCAATCCTTGGGTGCCGTCGATTACTTGAGGTCCGACTCGGTGTAATAGCCGCTGTCGACCAGCACCTTCCGGTAGTTGGTCTTGTCGACGCTGACCGGGTCGAGCAGGTAGGACGGGACGACCTTGGAGCCGTTGTCGTACGTCTTGGTGTCGTTGACCTCGGGCTTCTTGCCCTTCAGCACCGCGTCGACCATGTTCGCGGCGACCTCGGCGAGCTTGCGGGTGTCCTTGTAGACGGTCTGCGTCTGCTCGCCCGCGACGATCGACTTCACCGAGGCGACCTCGGCGTCCTGGCCGGTGACCACCGGTAGCGGCTTGGCCTTGGTGCCGTAGCCGTCCGACTTCAGCGCCGACAGGATGCCGATGGAGATGCCGTCGTAGGGCGAGAGCACCGCGTCGACCCGGTCGCTGCGGTAGGCCGACGTCAGCAGGTCGTCCATGCGCTTCTGCGCGGTGCCGCCGTCCCAGCGCAGGGTGGTGACCTGGTTGAGCTGGGTCTGGCCCGACTTGACCACGAGCTGCTTCTTGTCGATGTACGGCTTCAGGACGTTCATCGCGCCCTGGAAGAAGTACTTGGTGTTGTTGTCGTCGTTGGAGCCGGCGAACAGCTCGATGTTGAAGGGGCCCTTCTCGCCGCCGTCCTTCAGGCCGAGCTTGTCGAGGATGTAGGTGCCCTGGAGCTCGCCGACCTTCTCGTTGTCGAAGGAGGCGTAGTAGTCGACGTCGGGCGAGCCGAGGATCAGGCGGTCGTAGGAGACGACCGGGATGTCCGCCTCCTTGGCCTGCCGGAGCACGTTGGCGAGGGACTTGTTGTCGATCGCGGCGACGATCAGCCCCTTGACGCCCTGCGTGATCAGGTTCTCGATCTGGGAGACCTGCTGGTCGGGGTCGTCCTCGCCGTAGACCAGCCTGGTCTTGTACCCCTTGGACTCCAGGTTCTTCTTGACGTTGTTGCCGTCGGCGATCCAGCGCTCGGAGGATTTGGTCGGCATCGCGATGCCGATGGTGGCGCCCTCGGTGTCCCCCGCACCCTCCTTGCTGCCGCCCTCGCTGTTCTGGCCGCAGGCGGTCAGGGTCAGGGCGAGGGAGGCGCAGGCGGCTATCGCGGCGAGTGCGGCTCTGCGGTTGCGCATGGTCATCATCCTTGATGTGTGTGCAGGGCTCGGGCCTGGCGGCTCGCAGGACGCTCCGGCAGGGGTGGTGCGGGAAGGGTGCGGGGAACGACCGAGAGCAGGTGTGTGGGATTGTGCGCGGCTGTGTCTTCTTCTGTGAAGAGAAATTCCGTAACGTTATGAAGCGGTCCGCGTTATGAAGCGATCTCGAACCGGTTGAGCGTGCCGGGCAGTCGTGAGCCCAGCGGGGCCATGTCGCCGTCCGCCCCGTGCCGCGCCAGCAGGTCGAGCGCGAGCCGGCCGCGCCGCACCCGCTCCTTCGCGGTGGCCAGCGTCAGCTCGCGCATGTGGTGCCCGTACGGGTAGATGCCGGGCGCCTTGGCGAGGCCGAACTTCAGGTAGAGCGGGGCGCCGCGCCGGATCAGCTCGGCCACCTCGTACATGCGCACGTAGCCGCCGAGGTCGTCCGGAGCCTCGATGTACATGTCCATCGGGGCGGCCGACACCCGGCGGATCTCGGTGAGGTGGTCCAGCGTCAGGTCGCTGGGCACGTTGACGGAGTCCGCGCCGAGCCGCTCGTACACCGCGAACGACGCCGGGTTGACCGGTCCGACCAGCGCCGAGACCTTCAGGGTGGTGTCGGCGGGGATGATGCCGGCGGCCCGCGCCCGGTGCAGCGTCCACAGCACGCCCTCGTCGGCCACGAGCAGGCACTTGACCCCCAGCTCGGTCGCCCGGACGGCGTCCTCGACGCACCCGGCGACGGCGTCGTGGCCGCGTGCCCGCAGGCCCGCCCCGCCGGAGTCGGTCCGGGTGGAGCCGCCGATGTCCCAGGTGCCGCGCGGGCCGGTGAACAGGCACAGCTCGATGTCCCGTTCGGCGGTGGCCTCGACCATTTCCGTGATCTCGGCGTCGGTGAGCATCCACACGCCGCTGCCCTGGCTGATGCGGTGGATCGGCACGTCCAGCCGCGAGGACTCCTTCAGGACCACCGCCAGCGCCTCGGGCCCTTCGCAGGAGGGGACCTCGGTACGCCAGCGGCCCCCGCCGGGGAAGGAGTGCGGCGAGGCGTCGGCGGGGTCGGGGGCGGGCGCGGCCAGGCCCAGGGCGGCGAGCGCGGGCTCGCCCGGCTTGCGGGCTGCCGTGGCGGAAGCGTCGGTCACAAGCTGTCCTTAATGTTCGGTGTGTCGGACGAAGTTCGCGGCTCAAGGCGTGTGGGGGGAGATGGGGTACGCCGGTACGGCGGCCGTCAGGTCACCCCGTACCGGCGTACGACTGCGGGCGGAGCGATCACGCAGCGATCACGGGTGGAGCAGGACCTTGCCCACCTTCGGATCGCCGGACCCCACCAGCTCCAGGGCGCGGGAGAACTCGGCGAGTTGCAGCTCGTGCGTCACCAGCGGCAGCGGGTCGAGCAGCCCGGCGCCGAAGACCCGCACCGTGTGCGCCCAGGCGTCCGGCGGCGCCCCGAAGACGGTGTGCACCTCCAGCTGCCGCACCACCAGGTCGGTCGGGTCCAGGCCGTCGGCGCCCGGCGCCGGGATGCCCGTCAGGACCAGGCGCCCGCCGCGCCGCAGCAGCCCCGCGGAGGTGCGGGCCGCGTCGGCCGATCCGGCCGTCTCGATGACGACGTCGAAGTCGGCGGGCAGCTCCCGGTCCTTGGTGCGGAAGTCGGTCGCGCCGAACCGCCGGGACAGCGCCTCCCGGTCGGGACGGCTCCCGACCACCAGCAGCTCCGCCGGGGAGGCGGCCTTGAGGAACTGCACGGCGAACATGCCGAGCGTGCCGGTGCCGACGACGGCGACCCTCTCGCCCGGCCGCGCGTTCGCCTTGAGCGCGGCGGCGGCGATGCAGGCGGCCGGCTCCAGCAGGGCGGCGGCGGTGAGGTCGGCGCCGTCCGGCAGGGGGTGCAGCAGGCGTGCCGGGAGGGTGAGGGTGGGGGCCATGGCGCCCGGCCGGGTGAAGCCGGTCTCCTCGTACCCGGCCGTGCACAGGGTCGTCTCGCCCGCGTGGCAGCGGTCGCAGACCTGGCAGTTGCGGAACCCCTCGCCGACGACCTTGCGGCCGGCCAGGGACCCGGGGACGCCCGTGCCGACCCGCTCCACGGTCCCGGACCACTCGTGGCCGGGCGTGAGCGGGTAACGGACGTACCCCTCGGGCCGGTTGCCCTGGTAGACCTCGCGGTCGCTGCCGCAGATGCCGACGGCGTGCACGCGGACCAGGGCCTCGCCGGGGCCGGGATCGCGGGGCGTGTGCTCGGCCAGGTGGAAGGCGCCCGGGGCGTCGACGACGACGGCGAGGCTCACCGGGCTTCCTTCGGGTTCCGCTTCTCCCAGCCCTCGGCCCACAGGTCGAAGTGGGCCCGCTGCTGCGGGAACTCGGCGGCGGCGTCCACGTCCAGCTCGACACCGAGGCCGGGCGCGTCGGAGAGGTGGAAGTACCCGTCGATCACCTGGGGGGCGCCCTTGACGACCTTCTTGATCTCCGCGTCCGCGAAGTCGTTGAAGTGCTCCAGGATCTTGAAGTTCGGGGAGGTGAAACCGACCTGGAGGCTCGCGGCGGTCAGGACGGAGCCGCCCACGTTGTGCGGGGCGATCATCATGTAGTGGGTCTCGGCGGTGGCGGCCAGCTTCCGCGTCTCCCAGATGCCGCCGATGTGGCCGACGTCCGGCTGGATGATGTCCACGGACTGGTCGTCGAACAGCTCGCGGAACTCGATGCGGTCGTGGATGCGCTCGCCGGTGGCGACCGGCATGTCCACCTTCTCGGCGACCTTCCTCAGCGCCTTGAGGTTCTCCGGCGGGACCGGCTCCTCCAGCCAGGCCGGCTTGAACGGCGCCATCTCCTTGGCCAGGCGCACCGCCGTGGCGGGGGAGAAGCGGCCGTGCATCTCCAGCATCAGCTCCGCGTCCGGGCCGATGGCGTCCCGGACCGCCTCGATGAGGGAGACGGCGTACAGGGTCTGCTCGTGGTCGAGCTCGAAGTGGCCGGTGCCGAAGGGGTCGATCTTGAGCGCCTTGTAACCGCGCTCCATGACCCCCCGGGCGGCCTTGTGGTACGCCTCCGGGGTCCGCTCGGTCGTGTACCACCCGTTGGCGTACGCCTTGACCTTGTCGGTGACCTTGCCGCCCAGCAGCTGCCAGACGGGGACGCCGAGGGCCTTGCCCTTGATGTCCCAGCAGGCCATCTCGACGACGGCGATGCCGGACATCACGATCTCGCCGGCGCGGCCGTAGTCGCCGTACTTCATCCGGCGGGTGAGGTCCTCGACAGCGAACGGGTCGGAGCCGAGGATGTGGTTGACCTCGGCCTCCTTGAGGTAGCCGAGCAGGGCGTCGGTGTGCCCCAGCATCCGGGTCTCGCCGACCCCCGTGATCCCCTCGTCGGTGTGCACCTGGACGTAGGTCAGGTTGCGCCACGGCGTTCCGACCACGTGCGTGCTGATTCCGGTGATGCGCACGGCAGTTGCCCCTCGCTGTGTTCGATATTTCGGCACTCGTTCGAAATGCTGGCGTGACAGTAAGGAGGCTCCGGCGGAAGTGTCAATGGGTCGTGCGCATAACGGTTTCCCACACGACCTTCACAGCCCGGTCTAGGAACACGACCGGTGCGGAATTTAGTCTTCCCCCGTCATGGACTACTGCCAGCCGTGCCGTCGGCACCTCAACGGCGCCCTCATCTGCCCGGGGTGCGGCACCTTCGCCGACCGGCTCCCCACGTACGCCGGGGAACCGGCCGCGCATCCGCACGGAAGTGCGGAGCGTGCGGGCACGGCGGTGGCGGGAGTCGAGTGGGCCGAGTGGACCGAGTGGGCCGAGTCGTACGGTGACGTGGGCGAGCGGGGGGATCACGCCGCTCCGCCGGGCCTCGCCGGAGCCGGCCGCCGGGGCCGCGGGGGTGCGGCGCACCGCCGCCGCAGGCACCTGGCCCTGTTCGTCGCGGCGGGCTTCGCGCTGGCGGTCGGCGGGCTGAGCATCGCCGCGCTGGGCGCGGAGGAGCGGGTCGGGCCGTCGCGGCCCGCGATCGTCGGGGACGACGTCCTGGAGCTGGAGAAGGTGGCGCCGGCGGAGGTCGGGCAGTCGGTGATTCCCCGTGTCGGCGCGCCGCTGCCCGGCGGGACGGAGTCCGCGGCGCCGGGAGTCTCCCCGTCCGCCGCGCCGTCGCAGCCGGCCTCCGCGTCGGAGTCGGCCTCCGCTTCGCCGGCGGGCGAGGCGTCGCCGGCGGTGGCGGGCGATACGGCCGGCACGGCCTCCCGGCCCGCCTCCACGGCCCCGTCCCCGGCGCGTCAGGACGGTCTTCTCCCGGTGCCGGACGCGACGTGGTCGTCGGCGCCCGCCGCGCAGCCGACGAGTGCGGCCCCCTCCCCGCCCCCGGCCCCGGAACCGACCGAGACCTGCGACCGCTTCCTGTGGTGGTGCGCGTAATCCGCCGGACCCCGCGTCTCCGTCCGCCGTCGCCTGCCCCCGCCTACTCCGCCAGCATGCGCCGCAGCGCGTCCCGCAGCGCCAGCCGCTCCGGCTCCGACAGCCCCGCCAGCGGCTCCCGCGCGAACCGCAGGGAATCGCGCAGGCCGCGCGCCACCCGGCGCCCCTCGGCCGTCGCCGCCGCCACCTTCACCCGCCGGTCGGCGGGGTCCGGCCGCCGTTCCACCAGCCCCCGCGCCTCCAGCCGGTCCACGATCCCGGTCACGTTCGACGGCTCGCAGCGCAGCCGCCGGGCGAGCCTGCGCATCGGCAGCGGCTCCAGGGACAGCAGGCTCAGCAGCCGGGCCTGGGCGCCCGTGAGCGAGTGCTGCGCGGCGGCCTCCTCGTAGTCGGCGTGGAAACGGGCCACGGCCTCGCCTATGAGCTCCACGACCTCCAGGGTCAGGGCGTCGGGGCGGGGGGCCGGGTGTGAGGTGACCATGGATCCAGGGTACCCAGTTGTTTGACAACCTGAAATGTTCAGGAGCATGGTTGTTTCAGGTACTGAAGTAAATGCCGCAGCCCCGAGAGGAAAGGCGCTTCCCCCATGACCGACTCCCCCTCCCTCCCCGCCGTCAACCGTGAGTGGCACCTGCTGAGCCGGCCGGTGGGCTGGCCCAAGCCCGAGGACTTCGCCCTGGTCGAGGCGGAGATGCCGGAGCCGGGCGAGGGGCAGGTGCTGGTGCGCAACGTGTACCTGTCCGTCGACCCGTACATGCGCGGCCGCATGAGCGCGGCCAAGTCCTACGTCGCCCCCTTCGAGCTGGGCAAGGTCATGCAGGGCGGCGCGGTCGGCGAGGTCGTCGCCTCGAACGCCGAGGGGATCGACGTCGGCGACCACGTCCTGCACTTCCTCGGCTGGCGCGAGTACGCCGCCGTGGACGCCGAGCACGCCGTGAAGGTGGACCCCGAAGCCGCGCCGCTGTCGACCTACCTCGGCGTGCTCGGCATGACCGGGCTGACCGCCTACGCGGGCCTGCTGCGGACCGCCGCCTTCAAGGAGGGCGACGTCGTGTTCGTCTCCGGCGCCGCCGGGGCCGTGGGCAGCCAGGCCGGGCAGATCGCCAAGCTGAAGGGCGCCTCGCGGGTCATCGGGTCCGCCGGATCGGCGGAGAAGGTCGAGCTGCTCGTCGAGGAGTACGGGTTCGACGCCGCCTTCAACTACAAGGACGGGCCGGTGGGCGAGCAGCTGCGGGCCGCGGCCCCGGACGGCGTCGACGTCTACTTCGACAACGTGGGCGGCGACCACCTGGAGGCCGCCATCGGGTCGCTGAACGAGGGCGGGCGCATCGCGATCTGCGGCATGATCTCCGTCTACAACAACACCGAGCCCGCGCCGGGCCCGAGGAACCTCGCCCGGCTCATCCAGACCCGGGGCCGGATCGAGGGCTTCCTCGTCGGCGACCACTACGACCTCCAGCCGCAGTTCGTGCAGGAGGTCGGTGCGTGGGTCCGCGACGGCCGCCTGAAGTACCGCGAGACCGTCGTCGAGGGCATCGAGAACAATCTGGAGGCGTTCCTCGGCGTCCTGCGCGGCGACAACATCGGGAAGATGGTCGTCAAGCTCTGACGGCCGCGCGCGGACGGTCACCCGCCCCGGCGCCCTTCACCCAATTTCCGGCACGCGGTAACTTCTTTCCAGAATCTGTCGCGATCGTGGGCGCGAGTCGCGGCGGACCGAGGAGGAAGACAACCGCATGCCGATTCAGCAGTCCGACGTCCTGTACACCGCCGTCGCCACCGCCCGGGGCGGCCGTGACGGCCGGGTGGCCACCGACGACGGCAAGCTCGACGTCGTCGTCAGCCCGCCCGAGGAGATGGGCGGCAGCGGCGCCGGCACCAACCCGGAGCAGCTGTTCGCCGCCGGGTACAGCGCCTGCTTCCGGGGCGCGCTCGGCGTGGTCGCCCGCCGGGAGGGCGTCGACGTCTCCGGCTCCACCGTCACCGCCAAGGTCGGGATCGGCAGGAACGACGACGGGTTCGGCCTCCTCGTCGAGATCTCCGCGCACATCCCGGGCGTGGACGCCCGGGCCGCCGAGGAGCTCGTCGAGAAGGCCCATCAGGTGTGCCCGTACTCCAGGGCCACCCGCGGCGACATCACCGTGACGCTCGCCTGAGCGCGGCCGCCGGCCGCGGTGAGGGCCGCACCCCCCGGACGCGGGGTGCGGCCCTCACCCGTCCCGCGGACCTCACAGGGCGGCCCGGTGCACCGCCCGCACGAACGCCTCGTTCTCCGGCGCCGCCCCGCCCGGGAACGCGCACCGGCGCCGCGTGTAGCCGTACGCGAGGCCGCTGCGCGGATCGGCGAACGCCTGCGAGCCCCCGGCTCCGCTGTGCCCGAAGGCGCCGGCGCCCAGGAACGGGTACCAGACCTGTCCCGTCGCCTGGAACCCGAACCCGAACGCCCGGTGGACGCGGGCCACCAGGTCGTGGCCGACGGAGTGGAGCTGCCCGGCCAGGGCGAGGGTGTCGGGCTTCAGCAGCGGCGGCCGGCCGTCCACCTCGCTGATCGCCGCCGCGTACATCCCGGCGAGCCCGCGCGCCGAGGCGACACCGCCCGCGGACGCCGGGCCCTTGGCGCGCACCAGGCGCGAGTTGGCGTGGTCCACCAGCTCGCCCGCCCACGGCACATGGGTGTTGAACGCGATCGAGGCGAGCGTGTGCGGTCCCGCCGGCGTCCCGTCCAGCACCGCCTGCTGCTCGGGCGTCGGCGCCATCGGCTGCACCGGCCGGAAGCGGGGCTCCTCGGACTCCGGCAGCCCCAGGTGGAAGTCCAGCCCGTAGGGGGCGCGCACCCGCTCCTCGTACAGCTCCTGCAGCGTGCGGCCGGTGGCCCGCCGCACGACCTCCCCGCTGAGCGCGCCGGCGGTCAGGGCGTGGTAGCCGAAGGCGGCGCCCGGCCGCCAGAACGGCCGCTGGCCCACCAGCCGTTCGGCGATCACCCGGTCGTCGGCCAGCTCCTCCTCGGTGAACCCGGCGTCCAGCCCGATCAGACCCGACCGGTGCGCGAGCAGGTCCCGCAGGGTCAGCTCGCCCTTGCCCTCGGCCCCGAACTCCGGCCAGTACTCCGCCACCCTGCGGTCCGGGTCCAGCACGCCGTCCTGCACGAGCAGCGCCACGACCAGGTAGGCGGCGCCCTTGGTGGAGGAGAAGACGCCGTACAGGGACCCGGCGGTGACCTCCGGGCCCGCCCACAGGTCGACGACCTTGCGGCCGTGCACATAGGCGCACAACTGGCCCTCGTAGTCCGGGCGTTCGCCCGCCACGAACGCGGCGAACTCCTCCCGGACCTCCTCGAAGCCGTCGGCGACGGTGCCGTGGATCTCCTGCGTCATCCGCTCTCCTCAGCCGTTCCCCGGGGGACTGCGGCAGATCGTACGACGAGCGGCATCCGTTCGGCTGCCCGATCGGGCCGGTGCGGAGGACGGGGGGCCGCGGCCGTCGTCCCGCCCGGTAGAGTGCGCCCATGCGCGATCTTGGGGCGGGGTTCCGGTACCTCCTGGAGGGCCAGCGCTGGGTGGCCCGGCACGGCAAGAGCTACGGCTTCGGACTGCTCCCGGGCCTGATCACCCTGGTGCTGTACGCGGCGGCGCTGGTCGCGCTGGCGCTGTGGGGCGAGGACGCCGTGGCCTGGGCGACGCCCTTCGCCGACGACTGGGCGAGCCCCTGGTCCGGACTGTTCCGCGGCTTCCTCACCGCCGTGCTGTTCGCGCTCGCGCTGCTGCTGGCCGTGCTCACCTTCACGGCGGTCACCCTGCTGGTCGGCCAGCCCTTCTACGAGAGCCTCTCCGAGCAGGTCGACCGGGACGTCTCCCCGGACGGCACCGCCCCCGAGTCGGGGCTGCCGCTCTGGCGCGAGCTGTGGATCTCGGCCCGGGACAGCCTGCGGATCGTGGTCCGGGCCGCGGTGTGGGGCGTGCTGCTCTTCGCCCTCGGCTTCGTCCCGGTGGCGGGCCAGACCGTCGTACCGGTGGTCGGTTTCTTCGTCACCGGCTTCTTCCTCACCGAGGAGCTCACCTCCGTCGCCCTCCAGCGCCGCGGCGTCGTCCTGCGCGACCGGCTCGCCCTGCTCCGCTCCCGCAAGACGCTCGTCTGGGGCTTCGGCACCCCTCTGGGCCTGGCCTTCCTCGTCCCGTTCGTCGCGGTGTTCCTGATGCCGGGCGCGGTCGCGGGCGCCACCCTCCTCGCCCGCGAGCTGCGCGGCGAGGAGAACCACGACCGGGACGAGGACCCCGCCCACGCGGACGGAGCGGAGGGAGCGGAGGGGCGCAGCCTCCGGCGATGACCGGGTGACCGGGCGGGCGGGCGGCCGTGCGCGAACGCGGCGGTGATGCCCGCCGTCACCGCCCGGCGGCCCCCGGCGTCAGCCCCGCGTCCGCTCCGCCGCACCGAGCGCCACGGCCACGATCGCGCGCACCTGCGCGACGATGTCCAGCCGGTCGCGCACGAACTGCGGGTCGGTGACCTCGGTGGTGTTCCCGGCGCCGAACCGCAGCACCGGCGTGTGCACGTGCCCGCCCGGCAGCCTCCCGCGCAGCCCCAGCCGGTCCCGCAGCAGCGTCGCCCGGTAGGCGATCTCGTTGGAGAGGTAGTCCCCGCCGCCCCCGGCCCGGGCCGTCGAGCCGGGGGTCGGCCCGTCCGGCCGGACGACGGGCTCGGTGCCCCCCGCCGGGATCTCGGTCACGCTCGTGTTGTCGTACACGGGGAAGCGCCCGGTCGCCGCGGCCGTGATCTCCCGGAACGGCAGGGTGGTCGTCGTCCACTGCGGCTGCGAGGCCGGGTCGGCGACCGGGACGGTCTCCGTGCGGGAGACGTTCTCGTTGTCCGGGAAACCGCCCCGCCAGGCCCCGTTCGTCCGCTCGATGTCGAACCGCCCGGCACGGCCCTGGCTCACGGTCGCGAACAGGTCGGCCCGCGGCAGGTACGGCCGCAGCGCCCGCTCCACCGTCCCCTCCCCGAAGTCCCGCCAGCGCACCGGGAACACGGCCGTCTCCACCCGTGCCGGACCGTCCGCCGTCTCGATCACCGTGCCGTCGAGGGCGAGCGCGGCGGCACCGGAGGGGTTGGAGGTGCGGATGTCCCGGTCCAGGGTGAACGGGTCGAAGCCGGTGACCAGGACCCGCTTGAGACCCCCGCCGCGGAAGTGGCGCAGGTCGGCCTGGCCGCGCGAGGTGCGTTCCAGTTCGTCCAGGAGCCGGGTCCGTTGCTCGCCGTCGAGCCCGAAGTCCGGCTCCCAGGTCCGTATCTCCCGGGCCATGGCGAGCCGCGCCCAGTACAGCGGCCGGTCGTCGTCCCGGCTGAGGTCCCCGCCCGCCGGGCCCCGGTCCTGCGCCCGGTCCACGGCCCGCCGCCACAGCGCCGAGCCCTCGCGGACGACGGTCCGGCGGGCCTCGGCGCAGGAGCGCGCCCGGCCCAGCGCGCGGGCGAAGTCCGCGGTCAGGGAGGCGAACCCGGAGCGCCGCAGGATCTCCTGCGGCACGGCCCGGTCGAGCCGCCGCTCCTCGACGGTGGGGGAGGGGGCGACCGCGGCCGGCGGGGAGGCCGGGGCCGCCGCGGCCGTCGTCGCCGGGGCGGAGAGCCCCGCCGCCAGGACCAGGCCGGCGATGCCGATGCGCGCGGGTGTGGATCTCACGGGGGCTCAGGTTCCTTCCGTCGCCGTGGGGTGCAGCCGGACCGCGGCAGTATCCCGTGGCGGAAGGGGTGCGCGCCATGGTGCGCGGCGCACGGGGAAACCGGTGCGCGTTCCTCGTGTTCCCGGGCGGGAGGCGGAGCGACCGGTTCGTGACGGTGTGTGAAGGGTTCGTACGGACCCCGGGCGGGTCGCGCGATCCCGGACCGCGGACCCGCCGCGACGGCTAACGTCTGATCAGGTGATCCCTCCACCCCCACCGGCAGCCCCGGCCCGGGACCTGACGGCCGGGCCGGGGCTCACGGCGTTCGTCCCGGTGCCCGGCGCCGCGGTGCGGCGGGCGCCGGGGAGAGGCTCAGCGCGTGCCGAAGCCGTACACCGTCTCGGACCGGTACACCTCGCCCGGCCGCAGCACCGTGCTCGGGAACTCCGGGCGGTTCGGAGAGTCGGGGAAGTGCTGCGTCTCCAGCGCGATGCCGGCGCCGGGCGCGAAGGGCTCGCCCAGGTGGTCCGCCGTGTAGAGCTGGAGGCCGGGTTCGGTGGTCGCCACCGTCAGCACCCGCCCGGACGCCGGGTGGTACAGCTCGGCGACCTCCACGGGCGTGGCCGTCACGCCCTTGTCCAGTACGAAGTTGTGGTCGTAACCCCTCCCGGCCGGGCGCGCCCGCCGGAAGTCGAACCGGGTCCCGGTGACGTCCCGCGGCGCCCCCGCCGGGATCAGGTCCGCGTCGACCGGCGTGTACCGGGAGGCCGCCAGCCGCAGTTCGTGGCCGTCCGTGCCGCCCGTGCCGCCCGTGCCGCCGAGGTCGAAGTAGCTGTGGTTGGTCAGGTTCACCACGGTCGGCGCGTCGGTGACCGCCTCGTAGGCGATCCGCAGCGCTCCGGACGCGTCGAGCGTGTACGTCGCCGAGACCTCCAGGCGCCCGGGGAAGCCCTCCTCGCCGTCCGGGCTGACCCGGGACAGGCGGACCCCGTGGTCGACGGGGGAGACGTCCCACACCCGCTTGTCGAAGCCGTGCGCGCCGCCGTGCAGGCAGTTCGGCCCGTTGTTCCGCGCGAGCGTGTGCGTCCGCCCCTCCAGCGTGAACCGGCCGCCCGCGATCCGGTTGGCGTACCGCCCGACGAGGGCGCCCAGGTACGGTTCCGGGTGCGTCAGGTAGCCGTCCAGGTCCGCGAAGCCCAGCACCACGTCGGCACGGCGTCCGTCCCGGCCGGGAACCTCGGCGGACTGCACGATGCCGCCGTAGGACAGGACGCGGACCCGCACGCCCGCCCGTTCCAGGGTCCAGCGGTGGACGGGCGTGCCGTCGGGAAGTGCGCCGAAACGTTCGTTCATGCGCGGAACTCTAAGTCACCCGTCCCCGGCCGTGACCGTCCGGTAAGCGATCTCCGCCAGCCGCGCCTGCCCGTCCACGCTCGGGTGGAACCAGTCCCACCGGCTCAGCTGCTCCGCGCCGAAGCGGAACGCGTGCACCGCGCCGCCGTCGCTGCGGCACCGGCGGTCTCGCGCGCAGACCTCGCGCAGGACCGCGTTGTACTGCGCCACCCGCCGCTCCACCGCGTCCCGGCGCCGTACGGCCGCCGCGTCCAGGGCGTCCGCGTCCGCCAGCATCGACGGGCAGATGCCCAGCTTCCACACCTGCCTGCCCAGCGGGTCGGCGCGCCCCTGCGACCACAGCCGCTTCAGGTCGGGGATGCTCGCCACGTACACCTGGGTCCTGGGCAGAGTCCTGCGCAGGGTGCGCATCGCCTCCTCGAAGCCGGCCCGGAAGTCCGCCACCGGGGTCATCGCCGCCACCGAGGCCCGGCAGGCGTCGTTCGCCCCCGCCATCACCGCCACCAGCTCCGGCCGGTGCGCCGCCGCCCGGGCCATCTGCCCGGGCAGGTCCGCCATCCGCGCCCCGGTGAGCGCGTGGTTCCAGCTCCGCTCCGCCGCCTTCCTCCCCAGCAGCCGCACGGCGAGACTGTCCACCTCCGGGCTGCTCCCCGTCGCCCACGACACCTCCGGGCAGTCCGACAGGACCGAGCAGGCGTTGAAGCCGCGGGTGATGGAGTCGCCCACGGCGGCGACCGAACCGGGGCTCGGGTCCCAGACCGGGGCCGGCCGCGTCCGCCGCGCCTCGGGGGCGGAGGAGTCCCCGCCGGCCGCGTCACAGCCCGCGACGCCCACGACGGCGGCGGCGAGCACGGCGAGGACGGCCCGCGTACGACGGCGTCGGCTCCGCATTCCCTGACCCCTTCCGGGTCCGTGTCCTCGGCCCCTCGGCCGTCCTTCCCCCCGCCGGTTACAACCCATGACAGCACGTCAGGGTTCCCGGGACGGCGATACGGCGACTCGCACCCGTACAAGCGTCCTGCCGGGTGAATGGCCGGTGATTCCCGGTACCGGGACCGACGGTACGTCACACTCCGCGCCTCGCCGCACGGTAGCCTCGCCCTCAACGTGACCCGCCCGGTCACGGCCGTTCCGCCCGTTCCGAGATGTCCCGCTCTGCCCGGAGGTTCCGGTGACGACACGTGGAGTTCTGTACGTGCACTCCGCGCCGCGCGCGCTCTGCCCGCACGTCGAGTGGGCCGTCGCCGGTGTGCTCGGCACCCGCGTCAGCCTGGACTGGATCCGGCAGCCCGCCGCCCCCGGCACCTGGCGCTCGGAGTTCTCCTGGCAGGGCCAGGCCGGCACCGCCTCCAAGCTGGCGTCCGCGCTGCGCGGCTGGCACCTGCTGCGCTTCGAGGTGACCGCCGAGCCCAGCGCCGCCGCCGAGGGCGAACGTTACAGCTGCACGCCCGATCTCGGTATCTTCCACGCCGTCACCGGCATCCACGGCGACATCCTGATCCCGGAGGACCGGCTGCGCGCCGCCCTGGTCCGCTCCCAGCGCGGCGAGACCGACCTGGAGGCCGAGCTCGCCAAGCTGCTCGGCAAGCCGTGGGACGACGAACTGGAGCCCTTCCGGTACGCGGGCGAGGGCGCACCGGTGCGCTGGCTCCACCAGGTGGTGTGACCCCGGCCCCGCCGGGCACGCGAGAAGGGCCCCACCGGACGGTGGGGCCCTTCCCGGCTGCCTGCGGGAGCTGCCGGACCGTCGCTCAGACGGTGCGGAACGCCAGCACCACGTTGTGCCCGCCGAAGCCGAACGAGTCGTTCAGCGCGGCGATGCGGCCCTCGGCGGGCAGCTTGCGCGCCTCGCCGCGGACGATGTCGGCGTTGGCCTCGGCCTCGGGGTCCAGGTTCTCGATGTTGATGGTCGGCGGGGCCACCCGGTGGTACAGGGCGAGCACGGCCGCGACGGACTCCACGCCGCCCGCGCCACCGAGCAGGTGACCGGTCATCGACTTGGTCGCGGAGACCGCGAAGTGGTCGGTGTCGTCGCCGAACACCTTGCGCAGCGCCTTCAGCTCGGCGACGTCACCGGCCGGCGTCGAGGTGGCGTGCGCGTTGACGTGCACGATCTCCTTCGGGTCCAGGCCGGTGCGGTCCAGCAGGTTCTGCAGGGCGTGCGCGATGCCGCGGCCCTCCGGCTCCGGCTGCACGATGTCGTGGCTGTCGGCGGAGATGCCCTGGCCGACCACCTCCGCGTAGACGCGGGCGCCGCGCCTGGCCGCGTGCTCGGCGGACTCCAGGACGAGCACGCCGGCGCCCTCGCCGAGGACGAAGCCGTCACGGGCGACGTCGAAGGGGCGGGAGGCGCCCTGCGGGTCGTCGTTGTTCTTGGACATCGCCATCATGTTGCCGAACGCGGCGATGGGCAGCGGGTGGATCGCCGCCTCCGTGCCGCCGGCGACGACGATGTCGGCACGGCCGGTGCGGATCATCTCGACGGCGTAGCCGATGGCCTCGGCGCCCGACGCGCAGGCGGAGACCGGCGTGTGCACGCCCGCCCGGGCGCCCACGGCCAACCCCACGTTGGCCGACGGGCTGTTGGGCATCAGCATGGGAACGGTGTGCGGGGAGACGCGCCGGACGCCCTTCTCCTTCAGCACGTCGTACTGGTCCAGCAGGGTCGTCACGCCGCCGATGCCGGAGGCGATGACCGTGCCGAGCCGGTCGGGGTCGACGCCGGCGCCCTCGCCGGCCTTCGCCTCGAAGCCGGCGTCGGCCCAGGCCTCCTTGGCCGCGATCAGCGCGAACTGCGCCGAGCGGTCCAGACGGCGGGCCTGGGGACGCGGGATGACCTCGGTCGGCTCCACGGCGACCGGGGCCGCGATGCGGACCGCCTGCTCGGCGGCCCACTCCTGCTCCAGGGGCTTGGCGCCGGAACGACCGGCGACCAGACCCCCCCAGGTCGAGGCCGCGTCGCCACCCAGCGGTGTGGTTGCGCCGATACCGGTGACGACCACGGTGCGATTGGTCGGGCTCACGGGAATTCTCTCTCCAACGTCGACGAGGATCAGCGGCGCCACCGCCGGGTGGCGGGGCCGGGACACCGGCCCGGGCGGGCTCAGGCCTGGTGCTTGAGGATGTAGTCGGCCGCGTCGCCGACGGTCTTGAGGTTCTTGACGTCCTCGTCGGGGATCTTGACGTCGAAGCGCTCCTCGGCGGCGACGACGACCTCGACCATGGACAGCGAGTCGACGTCCAGGTCGTCGGTGAAGGACTTGTCCAGCTGGACGTCCTCGACCGGGATGCCGGCGATCTCGTTCACGATCTCCGCGAGACCGGCGACGATCTCTTCCTGAGTGGCGGCCATGGTGGCGCTCCTTCGTTGTGTTCCAGAGGATCCAGAGAATGCGGCACCCGCCGCGTCAGCGGCAGGGGGCGCGGGTTTCCCGCACCGGACCGAATGATCCGGTACGAAAGTGCCTAAGGGAGGGTAACGACCGTAGCGGCGTAGACGAGACCCGCCCCGAAGCCGATGACGAGCGCGGTGTCGCCGCTCTTCGCCTCGCCGGTCGCCAGGAGCCGCTCCATCGCGAGCGGGATCGAGGCGGCCGAGGTGTTGCCGGTGGTGCGGATGTCACGGGCGACCGTGACGTGCTCCGGCAGTTTCAGCGTCTTCACCATCGAGTCGATGATCCGCACGTTGGCCTGGTGCGGGATGAAGACGTCCAGGTCGTCCGGGGTGATTCCGGCCGCGTCCAGCGCCTGCTGGGCGACCTTCGCCATCTCGAACACGGCCCAGCGGAACACCGCCTGGCCCTCCTGCGTGATCGCAGGAAACTTCACGTTGCCCTCGCGGTCCAGGGGCAGTTCGGCGACGTCGCCGATCCTGAAGCGGTCCCAGGGCACGGTCTGCTTGATCGTCTCGGACTTGTCGCCCTCCGAGCCCCAGACCGTCGGGCCGATCGCCGGCTCCTGCGAGGGGCCGACCACGACCGCGCCCGCGCCGTCGCCGAAGAGGAAGGCGGTGGCCCGGTCCTCCAGGTCGGTCAGGTCGCTGAGCCGCTCGACGCCGATCACGAGCACGTACTCGGCCGAGCCCTCGACGATCATGCCCTTGGCCAGCGTCAGCCCGTAGCCGAAGCCCGCGCAGCCCGCCGAGATGTCGAACGCGGCGGCCTTGTCCGTGCCCAGCTTGTCGGCGATCTCGGTGGCGACGGCCGGGGTCTGGCTGAAGTGCGACACGGTCGAGACGACGACGGCACCGATCTGGTGGGCGTCGATCCCCGCGTCCGCGATCGCCTTGCCGGCCGCCTCGATGGACATGGCGGCGACGGTCTCCTCGGGGCCCGCCCAGTGCCGGGTCTCGATGCCTGAGCGGGAGCGGATCCACTCGTCGGACGAGTCGATCCGCTCCAGGATCACCTCGTTGGGCACCACCCGGGTCGGGCGGTAGCCGCCGACCCCGAGGATGCGCGCGTACGGGGCGCCCTTGCTGGGCTTGATCTTCGACATGATTCTCGGGCTCCTTGTCAGGCGCCCGCCGCGTCAGCGGCAGGTGTTGACGCCTCGGCGACGAGCTCGCGAGCGGCGTCGAGGTCGGCGGGGGTCTTCAGGGCCAGCGTCCGCACGCCGGGCAGCGCCCGCTTGGCCAGCCCGGTGAGGGTGCCGCCGGGGCACACCTCGATCAGGGCGGTGACGCCGAGCTCCTTGAAGGTCTCCATGCACAGGTCCCAGCGGACCGGGTTGGCGACCTGGCCGACCAGGCGGTCGAGTACCTCGGCCCCGGAGGCGACGGCCTGCCCGTCCCGGTTGGAGACGTAGGTGACCTCCGGGTCGGCGGGCGCGAGTGCCTTGGCGGCCTCGGACAGCTTCTCCACGGCGGGCGCCATGTGGTGGGTGTGGAAGGCGCCGGCGACCTTCAGCGGGACGACCTTGCGGACGCCCTCGGGCTTGTCCTCGTTGAGCGCGGCGAGCTGCTCCAGGGTGCCGGCCGCGACGATCTGGCCCGCGCCGTTCATGTTCGCCGGGGTCAGGCCCAGCTTCTTCAGGTGCGCGACGCTCACCTCGGGGTCGCCGCCGAGCAGCGCCGACATGCCGGTCTCGGTGACCGCGGCGGCCTCGGCCATGGCCAGGCCCCGCTTGCGCACGAGGGACAGCGCGGTGGTGTCGTCGAGGACGCCCGCGAAGGCGGCGGCGGTGATCTCGCCGACGCTGTGGCCCGCGACCGCGCCCGGCCGGATGTCACCGAGTGCCGCGGCCGAGAGGATCCCGGCGGCGACGAGCAGCGGCTGGGCGACGGCGGTGTCGCGGATCTCCTCCGCGTCGGCCTTCGTGCCGTAGTGGACGAGATCGAGTCCGATGGCGTCCGACCACGCGGCGACGCGGTCGGCGGCACCGGGCAGTTCGAGCCATTCAGTCAGGAAGCCGGGCGTCTGGGCGCCCTGGCCGGGAGCGACGAGTACGAGCACTCTCACACTCTCTCTTGGGGACGGCCGCGGCCGCCCGTGGGGACAGGGACGAAGAACACGAAGGGGTTTTGTGGATCCCCGACAAAAGACTAGGTTTGCGCATCCCCATCGGCCAGGCGCCCCAGGATCAGCGCGATCCGCAGCGTGAACGCCGAGCGTACATCGGAGGGCGACCAGCCGGTGACGTCAGTCACACGTCGGAGCCGGTAGCGCACGGTGTTGGGGTGGACGAACAGCATCCTGGCGGCCCCCTCCAGACTGCTCGCCTGCTCCAGGTAGACGCTCAGCGTCTCCAGCAGCGCGGCCCCGGCCTCCTCCAGCGGTCTGTAGATCTCCTCCACCAACTGCTCGCGGGCCGAGGGGTCTCCGGCGATCGCGCGCTCCGGCAGCAGATCGTCCGCGAGCACCGGCCGCGGGGCGTCCTGCCACGCCGAGCACGCCTTCAGCCCGGCCGCGGCGGCCTGCGCGGACCGGGTCGCGGCCTGCAGGTCCGGCACGACGGGCCCGGCGACGACCGGGCCCTGTGCGAACGGCCCGATCAGCGACTTCGCGACGGCGAGGGGGTTGTCGCTGCCGCCCGCGACGACGACGAGCCGGTCCCCGAGCACCCCGGTCAGCACCTGGAGCTTGGCGTGCCGGGCGGCCCGCCGGATCGCCTCCACGGTCAGCTCCGAGTCGCCGTCGGGTGCCGTGCCCAGCACCACGCACACGTGCTCCGGGGAGTTCCAGCCCAGCGCGGCGGCCCGGGACACCGCCCCCTCGTCGGCCTCCCCGCTCAGCACCGCGTTCACCACGAGGGACTCCAGCCGCGCGTCCCAGGCACCGCGTGCCTCGGCGGCCTGGGCGTACACCTGCGCGGTGGCGAAGGCGATCTCGCGGGCGTACACCAGCAGCGCCTCGCGCAGCACCGCCTCGTCCCCGGGGGCGGCGACCTCGTCGATCGCGGACTCCATGACCTCGATCGTGGTCCGCACCATCTCCACGGTCTGCCGCAGGGTGATGGCCCGGGTCAGTTCGCGCGGCGCGGTGCCGAAGACGTCGGTGGAGATGGCCTGCGGGGCCTCCGGGTGCCGGAACCACTCGGTGAAGGCGGCGATGCCCGCCTGGGCGACCAGCCCGATCCAGGAACGGTGCTCCGGGGGCATGGCCCGGTACCAGGGCAGCGTCTCGTCCATCCGCGTGATCGCCTGCGCGGCGAGGGAGCCGGAGGACTGCTCCAGCCGCCTCAGGGTCGCGGTGTGCGGATGGGCGGGGTGCGGGGCGGGTACGGGCCTGCTGGTCTCGGGTTCGGGCACGGGACAAGACTGCCTCATCCGGGCGGCGGTCCGTGCCGCCGGGTCTACGGTGGACGCCGTGATCGACGTACGCCGCGCCGACGAGCGCTATCCGGGGGGCGAGGCGGAAGCCGGCATCGAGACCCGGCACGCCTTCTCCTTCGGCCCCCACTACGACCCCGGGAACCTGCGCTTCGGCGCCCTGATCGCCTGCAACGAGGAGCGGCTCGCCCCCGGCGCGGGCTTCGACGAGCACCCGCACCGCCACACCGAGATCGTCACGTGGGTGGTGGAGGGCGAGCTGACCCACCGGGACAGCACCGGGCACGAGACGGTCGTGCGCCCCGGCGACGTGCAGCGGCTCAGCGCGGCGGGCGGGGTGCGGCACGTGGAGCGCAACGACGGGGACGCGCCCCTGACCTTCGTCCAGATGTGGCTGGCCCCGCGGGAGGCGGACGGCGACCCGCGCTACGAGGTCGTCCGCGGCCTCGCCGACGCCGCCCCCTACGCCGTCCCGGAGGCCGGCGCGGTCCTGCACGTGCGCCGGCCGGGGGCGGGGTGGCGGTGGGCGGTGCCGGACGCGGCGTACGTGTACGTCCACGTCGTCCGCGGGACGGTACGGCTGGCAGGCACCGAACTGGGCCCCGGGGACGCGGCGCGCATCACCGGGGCGCGGGGCGTGGAGGCGGCCGGTGTGACGGACGCCGAGGTGCTGGTGTGGGAGATGACCGCCTAACCGATCGTTTCAGAATGAGGTTCGCAGTCGTCGCAAGCGGAGGATGCTGTAGGCAAGTCGGATTCCGCCGGTCAGTGACACCGCAAGGGGGCGTTCCGCGCCGGTCAGTGATCAGGTGGTGCTTGGTGCCGAGGCGGCCGCAGTCGATCGGCGAAGGTCCGGTGTGAGCCCCCTTTGAGGGCCCGGACGTGTGAGGCGTCGACCGCGGGGTCACCCATGTCCAGCAGGCCCGTCCTGCGGAGTTCCGTGAGGAGGATGGCGTGCAGGCGGGGCCGGCACGTCACCCCGCTGCGGCCGATCGTCTCGGTCGGCACGTCCGCCCAGTTCACACCCGTGCGCAGGACGTAGACGATCCCGCGCAGGGCTGCCCGGTCATCCGCCGGCAGCCGGCCCGGACACCGCCGACGCCGCGACGGGCGAGGCGGAAGCAGCGGGGCGACACGGTCCCACAGATCATCAGGCACAAGATCATCCGACATCCTCGGAGCTCTGCCGCCCACCAGCCCAATCGCCAAGCCCTGAGCCGAACTCATTCTGAAATGATCAGTTAGCGGCCCACCCTCGCTCGGCACTCCAAACACCGCCGCGAATGGTGGAGTTGTATGCACGACCCTCAGAGGGTCGGTAAGGCTCAGGGCGGAGCGATCTGAGCGCTGATCACCGAGCGTGCGTGGAACTCCCGGCCGCTGGCGCGACGCTGCGCGAGTGGTGGGCGACCGTCGCCTGTGAGCCCGCCGGGCCCGTCGCCGTGGCGCATGACGCCGACTCCGGCCGGCTCACGGTCTGCCCAGAGTCGGCGGCTGGGCGACAAAGGCTCGGCTGGAGCGGGCCTGCAGGGCCCATCACGGCTCCGGTTGGCCCCGGAGGGAAGGCTACGGCTTCCCGGAGGCTTTGACGGAACGGATGCCTGCGGCTACCAGCAGTACCGCAGTCAGAGACCACGCAGGGACACTGTTCGACGGGTACAGGACCACAGCCCACCAAGCGTGGCTTCCTGCCGGGCCACGTCCCGCGACGATGCTAGCGATCATCAGCATCATGCCCGTGGCGATACCTGATGCGCTGTTGCCCACCTGGGCGATCAGGAGACCGGCGCAGGTCAGCAGCATTACGTTGCGGGCGGTGTCGAAGCCTGTGATGAAACCAGCTGCCAGACACAGGATGAATACGGAGGCTATGAATGCCGCATCGATCACGGCGACAGGCACTGCAGCGGTCCGCTCGATGTGATCGGCTCGTCGGTTGAGGCAGTACAGGACCGTGGAAGACACCAGCAAAGGAGTGAAGTAGGCCAAGGGCGCGACGCCACTTCCGTTGAGAGCGGGCAACTCGATACTGCTCGTTCCCGAGAGCTGGCATACCACTGCCATCAGGATGATTGCTCCAGCTGCAGACCACCACTTCCGCACTGCTGTCACATAGAGCCTCACCGCGCCCCCTGTACTGTACAGGCATGGTTGAGGACCTGCTGCGTGAACCAAGCGGACTGCTGCTTCACCGGCTTGTCGAGGACAGGACCTACCAGTCCCCACAACTGCGGATCGGTTCTCTTGCGTGCCTCATCCTTATTACCGGCAACGGCAGTGGCCCATACGAGTTCTGGAGCGGACGGGCCTCCGCATGGCTGTTTTCCATGCTGGGCCGCGGTTCCCTCGACAGCCGATATTGCCATGATATCGGCGGCCGTGTGGTATGCGGCTTGCGGGCGGGCGGCAGGGAGTGCCCAGTGCAGTCGCCATACGCCCGGTGCGAGCTTCACTGACGGTGAAAGGATTTCCATACGCTTCGGCTGTGTGACGCCGGCGGCGACCAGCGCGCTGAGCGGACCTTGGGTGCTGTGGCGGATCTGTGGAATGTAGGAACGGTACTCCGGTGGAACGCAGATCTGCGGGGCGGTTCCGGAGCATACGGAATCAACGGCACGGACGGTTGCCGGGTTGCCGTAGCCCCATCCGCTGACTGCGGCGTGTCCGGCGAGGAGTGCGGCGGCGGCGGCAACTGCGCCGGCGGGGAGGAAGATACGGCGTGATCCGGTACGGGTGAGGAGCCATGCGACGGCTATAAGGCAGCCAGTGAAGATCCATGGCACGAAGTAGATTTCGGGCCGGTGGACATCGGTAATGGTGGATGTTCCGTCGATGAATCCACCGAGGTGTCTCAGCCATGCGTTGGACATGGCATGTGGCATCGTCAGCCAGGCCCAGCACAGGGCTGCTGCTACTGGTGCGGCAATACTTCTGGGGAGACGCCCGCCGACGTACCAACCGATCACGGCCCACTCGGCGGGGATGACGATCACGTGGGCCAGTGCGGTCCATCCGGCACTGGAGGGGAATACTCCGGTGTTGATCCGTGCCAGGACGACGGCGAGCACGAGAAGTACAGCTTCCAGTGCGGCGGCGGGAGCACTGATGAACAATATCAGCGACCATCGTGACCGTGCGGATGTGGTCAGCATGTGGCGCACGGACCGCATGCGCCCCGAGTCCCATGCGGCGCATGCGGCGACGGCCGGGGCGATCGTGGCCAGAGCGTAGATCGTGCTCTCGCCCGACTCAATCCCATAGTGTGATGGGACGGTGGATACCGCACTCTGCATGTACAGGTATACGAACAGGGCTGCCGGTAGGGCGACCCATGGGGCCGACGAACGCCGCAGCTGTTGCCAGATGATCACCGGGTTCCTCCTTCGAGGACAGCGGTGTAGGCGTCTTCCGCGGCGCGTTCCGAGTGGATCTGGGTGCCCGAATGGGCGAGGAACGAAGGAACGGATCCACTGAACAGGACCTTTCCCCCATGGAGTACTACGACGTCACTAAAGACGTCGCTTATGTCGGCGATGTCATGGGTGGAGACGATCACATGTGTTTCGTTCCGCAGTGATGCGATGAGTTGGAGGAACGATCTGCGCTGTTTCGGGTCGAGTCCTACAGTGGGTTCGTCAAGGAGCAGGACCTTGGCGCGGTGGACGAGGGCCTGAGCGATTGCGACACGCTGCTGCTGCCCGCCGGACAAATCGCTGACCTTCCGGTCCGCTTGCTTAGCAAGGCCTACCCGCTCCAGTGCCTCGCCGGACGCGTTCGACGCGTCGCGCTGTTTCATGCCCTTGAGCCATCCCGCGTAGGTGACGTGCTGGCGGCAGGTCATCCCTGGGAGGAACGACGGCTTCTGCGGGAGCCATGCCACTGCTGCGCGGTAGGCCGCGGACTGCTTGCGGTTCCACGCGCTCAGGCCGTCGAATGTCACGTCTCCGGACTGTGGGCGCAGTGCGCTCGCCCCGAGCGACAGCAGTGTGCTCTTGCCTGCTCCATTGGGTCCGAGGAGGACGGTGGCTCCGGAGGTGAAAGCCAGATCGAGGCTCTGGATGACGTCATCACCTCCCCGGTAGCGGAAGGTGCACTCGCGGAAGGTGAGAGTCATGGAGGGCCTTTCTGCGCGCCGGGCCCCGTAACACGGTGTGTGGCGGGGCCCGGCGAATTACCGATCAGTAGTAGACGGTCAGCGAAGAGACCGACACGGGGGCGTACATATTGGTCCCGTAATCGACGACGAAGTAGTAGTCGCCACTGCCGTGGTCATCCCAGTTGCCGGTTGACGTGGCGCCGGGATTGAAGCAGTTGGTGAAGCTCGCGTTGGCGTACTTCGGGTCGGGCCCGATGGTGTCCTTACGCAGCATCACACCGACGGCTTGCGTGCCGTCTCTTTTGCAGCTGGTGAACTTGATCGTTGTGGAGCCGCCGTTGTCGGTCCAGCGACGTGACTCGAAGTCATTTCCGGCATTGGTGAGGTAGCTGGACCAGGATGACGCCTGGGCGGGCACCGCGAGAACGCCGACAGCTGCTGCTGCCGCCGCCATACCGATGATCATGGCGCGCTTGCCTGCGCGGGCGATCGTTGAACCGGTCATCAAATAGCCTTCCTGTACACCGGGTTGAGGTTGACGACCAGATCAAACCCTAGTGGCCACGCTGAGTAAATATATATATGACCATGTGATCATGGTCTCATTCGTGGTTAGGTCGTTGCCGTCGACTCCACGATCGTTCGTGCGTACCAGCACACCGTCGGGGCTTGTCAAAGGAAACTCGGCAGGCGAGCCGACCGACCATGCCTTCGGACGCCACCTGAGGCGGACTGACCACGAAGTTCCACCTTGTTGCCGACGGACGTTGTCATCCGCTCGCCTTCGTCCTCACAGGGCGGTGCCCTGATGGCGCCCCTAGATGAACAGTCAGGTGCCGCCCGGCGCTGCTGGGGACGTCGGCGGCGACTCCCAAGCGACAAATGCTGAATTCTCCTCCTCGGTCCACACTTTCCACCTCTCGAAGTCGACGGAGTTGAGGAGTTCGGGAAGGTCGCCCTCTTGGTAAGAGGTCGTTTTTTTCCTGTTTTTTCATCTCGGAACCTCTGAGTGGTGTAAATTTTCGGGGTCGCGCCAGGATAAGGTGTCCTCGCTGTGAGGCAACGGGCCATGAGGTCGGTCATGGCGAGGTGAATCATGACTTCGGAGCGGGCGGGCAGGATCTCGCAGTCGCGGGCCAAGCGGCGGTGGAGCATCAATGAACCCTTCCCATCCTGATCGCCAGGCGGTCTCAAGGGCGTGAACGGCGGTGACGGTCCGGCTGATCCGGTTCGGGCTGCAGCGGGCCTTGCGGATCCGTGGTTCTCCCGCGCGACACCCGACCGCACCCACGACTTGCCTGCGGCCCGTGCCCACGGCATCGTTCAGGCCTGCCTGACTCGGCAGATCCTCGTCCTCACGGACCGCGCCCACCAGGGCGCCGGCGCCACCTTCCACACCCCGCACTACCACCACAGCGAGCAGCCTGAGCACTATCAGCAGTTCAACCGCGACCACGCCCGACTCCACGCCCCCGGCGAACTGGCCTTCGCCCGACTCAAGTCCTGGCACATCATGCGCAGAGCACGTTGCTCCACCCGTCGCATCAGCCGCGCCGTCCAAGCCATCCATACGCTGTTGACCTGCGGCTATTCAGGACGAAAGAGGCTCAGTGAGCTTCTTCAGCGGTGCTGTTCCAGCGTGAGGACGGCTTGAACCGCTGACGTGGGCCGGTTGGGGCTGCAGCGCGCCCGACGGAGGATCCGCCGTTGCTTGAGCTGGGCGAAGGCGCGCTCGACCGGGCTGCGCAGGCGAGCGTGTACGCGGTTGAAGGATGCCTGGTGGATGGTGGGCTCGCGTCCGCAGTGCCGTTTGAACGGTGTGCGGAGGGTGCTGCCGGCTCCTTCGTAGGCCTTGTCCGCCAGGGCCGGGATCCGTAGGCGTTCGCATACGGTGACGATGTAGTGGATGCGGGCGGCGGTGACGTCCACGTTCCTGCCGGGCAGCACGGGTGAGTATCAGACCAGTCGGCCCGAGGGATCGGTGATGGCCTGGATGTTCACTCCGTGGCGGCGGGCCTTGCCGGAGTAGTCGGCCCTCCAGTCCCCGGCCCTATTGCACTCGGCGATGGTGCTGTCGACCAAGACGTGGTCGAATTTGACCCGGCGCAGAGCACGCAGCAGCGAGGGTGCCTTGGCGGCCAGGTGCTCGGTGACGCTGTGTACGTAGGCATGTACGGTGGCCTCGCTGATGCTGAATTCGGCGGCGATCTTGGCGAGGGTGGTGTGCTCACGCAGGTACACCAGCGCGACCAGGGCCCGCTGAGAGGGGCGGAGCTTGCGGCGTCGATCACCCTCACGGTTGCGCGCGACCCGCACGACGTCCTCGCGAACTCCTTCGGATGCGGCTTGAGCACTGCAACATCTTCACGGCCGCCTCTCAGCAAGCCAGGTCAGGTGTCACTCAACCCTGCAGCAGTCCCTATCGGGCCGGTCGCCTAGAGTTCGGCGCATGACGGAGCGACGTGCGATCCTCAGCGGCTCGACCTTCGAGGAGCGAATCGGCTACGCCCGTGCCGTGGTCGACGGCGACTGGGTGCACGTGTCGGGGACGACCGGGTTCGACTACACCACCATGACGATCTCCGACGACGTGGTGGAGCAGGCGGAGCAGTGCCTGCGCAACATCGGGGCCGCGCTGGCCGAGGCGGGGTGCACCTTCGCCGACGTGGTGCGGGTGCGCTACCTGCTGCCCGACCGCGAGGACTTCGAGCCCTGCTGGCCGGTGCTGCGCCGTGCCTTCGGCGAGGTGAGGCCGGCGGCCACCATGCTCGTGTGCGGTCTCGCCGACCCCCGGATGAGGATCGAGATGGAGGTGTACGCGCGGCGCCCCGCCGCGTGAGCGCCCGCGCGGTCCGCCGCGGGGAGCGCGGGCGCTCACGCCCGCCGGCCCGTGGGCTCGCGCGCCGTGGCCGCGCGGCACGGCGGACGCCCCTGCCCCTCCCACGGCGCCGGCACCGGATCACGCCCCGTTCACGGCTCCCGCCGCGATCCGCCGGGCAGGTCCCGGCGCGCCTCGGCGAGGACCGCGTCCGTGAACGGCGGCCACGCCTCGATCGCCCAGGGGCCGAACGCCCGGTCCGTCAGGGCGACGCAGGCGAGGCCCGCGTCGGGGTCGATCCACAGGAACGTGCCCGACTGCCCGAAGTGCCCGAACGTGCGCGGCGAGGACGACGTGCCCGTCCAGTGCGGGGACTTGCCGTCGCGGATCTCGAAGCCCAGGCCCCAGTCGTTGGGGTTCTGGTGGCCGTAGCCCGGCAGGACGCCCTTGGTCCCCGGGTACTGCACGGTCATCGCGGCGGCGACCGTGCGCGCGTCCAGCAGGCGCGGCGCCTGCACCTCGGCGGCGAACCGCAGCAGGTCCTCCACCGTGGACACCCCGTCCTTGGCGGGGGAGCCGTCCAGCGTGGTGGACGTCATGCCCAGCGGCTCCAGCACCGCCTGGCGCAGGTACTCGGCGAACGGGATGTCCGTCGCCTTGGCGATGTGGTCGCCGAGCTGCTCGAAACCGGCGTTGGAGTACAGTCGCCGCTCACCGGGCGCCGCCGTCGCCCGGTGCTCGTCGAAGGCGAGGCCGGAGGTGTGGGCGAGCAGGTGGCGGACGGTCGCGCCGGGCGGCCCGGCGGGCTCGTCCAGCTCGATCGCGCCCTCCTCGTAGGCGACGAGGGCCGCGTACGCCGCGAGCGGCTTGGTGACCGAGGCCAGCGGGAACCGCCGCCCCGCCGGGCCGTGCACCCCCGCCACCGTGCCGTCCGCGCGTACGACGCCCGCCGCGGCGGCGGGAACCGGCCAGTTCTCGATCAACGCAAGGCTCTTCAAGGACATGCCCGTGAGCCTAAGCGCCCCGCCGGCGCGGCCGTGTCGAGGGGGCGCGATCCCGCGCGTTTCCCGTCACCGGTGCTTGCTTGGAGCGCACTCCAGGGTTCTAGCTTTGGGGCCATGACGGTGACGGAGACCACGACCACCCGGGCCGACGGCTGCGCCGGACCGCCCCGGGGCGAGCGGCGTCCCGACGGGCAGGACAGGTACACCATCAGTGAGGTCGCCGCCCTCACCGGCCTGTCGGCGCACACCCTGCGCTGGTACGAGCGGATCGGGCTGATGCCGCACATCGACCGCTCGCACACCGGCCAGCGCCGCTACCGCAACCGCGACCTCGACTGGCTCGAGCTGGTCGGCAAGCTCCGGCTGACCGGCATGCCGGTCGCGGACATGGTGCGGTACGCCGAACTCGTGCGCGAGGGCGACCACACCTACGCCGAACGCTTCGCCCTGCTGAGGGCGACCCGGGAGGACGTGCTGGCCCGGATCAGCGAGCTCCAGGGCACGCTCGCCGTGCTCGACCGGAAGATCGATTTCTACGCGGACGCCGGGCGGGCCCCGGCGTCGGAGGGGTCCCGATGACGGACAGCACCATCACGACGGTGAAGCTGGGCACGAACGGCCCCGAGGTGGGCGTCCAGGGCCTGGGCTGCATGGGCATGAGCTTCGCCTACGGGCCCGTGGACGCCGGCGCCTCCCGGGCGACCCTGGAACGGGCGCTGGAACTCGGCGTCACGCTCTACGACACGGCGGACGCCTACGGGGCGGGGGAGAACGAGCGGTTCCTCGCGCCGTTCTTCGGGGCGCACCGCGACGAGGTCGTCATCGCGACCAAGTTCGCCCTGTCGATCCCGCCGGACGACCCGACCAAGCGGATCGTCCGCAACGACCCGCCCTACATCCGCCGGGCCGTCGAGGCCAGCCTGCAGCGCCTCGGCGTCGACGTGATCGACCTCTACTACATGCACCGGCGCGACGTGAACGTGCCGATCGAGGAGAGCGTCGGCACCATGGCGGAGCTGGTGCGCGAGGGCAAGGTCAAGCACCTCGGGCTGAGCGAGGTCACCGCCGACGAGCTGCGGGCCGCGCACGCCGTGCACCCGATCGCCGCCGTGCAGTCGGAGTGGTCGCTGTTCAGCCGGGACATCGAGGCGAGGGTGGTGCCGGCCGCCCGTGAGCTGGGGGTGGCCCTCGTGCCGTACTCGCCGCTGGGCCGGGGCTTCCTCACCGGGTCGTTCGTCCAGGCCGAGAAGGACCTGACCGCCGACGACTTCCGCCGGCAGCAGCCCCGGTTCACCGGCGACAACGCCGCCGCCAACGCGGCGCTGCTCCAGCCGGTGCGGGCCGTGGCCGAGGCCCACGGCGCCACCCCCGGGCAGATCGCGCTGGCCTGGGCGCAGCAGCGGGCGGCGGTGCACGGTCTGCCGGTGGTGCCGATCCCGGGCACCCGCAAGCCGGAGCGGGTTGCGGAGAACACGGCGGCCACGCGGATCGTCCTGACGGAGGAGGAGCTGGCGCTGCTGGAGCCGATCGCGGGCAAGGTGGCGGGGGACCGGTACGCGGACATGGCGTTCACGTCGGCGGGGCGGGAGTGAGCGGACGGCCGCCGGCCGCGCTCCCGCGGCCGTCCGCTCACAACTCGGCCAGCAGCTGGGCCTTCTTGGCGGAGAACTCCTCGTCCGTCACCAGCCCCGCCTGGTGCAGCTCGCCCAGGTGACGGATGCGCTCGGCGATGTCGGCGGGGTCGCGGCGGGCCGCCGCCACCGGGACCGCGGCCACCGGGCCGCGGTCCCGGACCGCCGCCAGCACGGCGGCGGCGAACGGCAGCGACTCGTGCACGGCCCCGTAACCGAGCCCGAACACCACGGCGGCCGGGTCCTGGTCGGCCTGCGCGGGCGGCGCGGCCCCCTCGCGCCGCAGCAGCCGCAGATACCCCTCGAACACCTCCGGCGAGCGCCACTCCACCCCGGCCAGTTCGGTGACGTCGAACCTCTGGTCGCCGGCCCTCCACTTCGCCGACGAGGCGCCCGTCCAGAACCACCGGAAGGACACCGCCGCGCCGTCGAAGGACGCCTTCCCGTCGTACGCCTTGAACTGCAGCGGCGGATCGGGCGCGGCCACCAGGTGACGCTCGGCCGGACCGCTCCGCGTCAGCAGCGCCCGCAGCTCGTCGGCGTAGTACTCGGCGAGCGTCTCCCGCTCGGCGGGCAGTACCAGCCGGTACGGGTCGCACGCCTCCTTCAGCTGTCCCGCCGCCGCCTCCACCAGCGGATCGGCGCCGGGGCGCGGCTCGGCGCGCAGGACCACGGTGCCGCGTCTGCCGGGCGTCAGCGTGACGTCCGCGAGCGCCTCCAGGGGGATCCGGCGCTCCCCCAGCACCTGCAGCAGCTTCGGTGTCCGTATCCCCCGTTCGTAACGGATGAGCACGGAGTCGGACTCGAACTCCCAGGCGGCATGAAATCCGGCCAGTACGTCACCCATGCGGCTCATCGTATGCGGCACCAGCTCTTCCGTCCCCTCCTCGCGCAGGCCGCGGTTCCTGCGGTCTCTACGCGCGTCGGGCCGCCGTCGCGGCGGACAAATCCGTCCGGCAGGCGTCGTCTTGCGCGGCGCAGACGACCGAGTGGTACGCGCCGACACCGATCCCGGCGAAGTTCGCCAGGCTCTGGGTGCCCGGGACGAAGTAGCCGCTGTGCCCCTCGGCGCCCCGCGCCGACAGCACCCGCGCCCCGAACGCCGCCGACACCGGGTCGGCGCCGTGGCCGAACCCGCCGACCTCCAGGTACGGCACGTCCCGGATCCAGTCGCCGGCGTCCCGCATCGCCCACACCCGCGCCGGGGTGCGCAGCCGGGCGGCGCTCGCGGCGCGCATGCCGGGGCTGCCGGCCACCGCGATGTCGGACACCCGGCCGGGCAGCGTGGGGGCGGCCCGGCCGCACACCACCGAACCGTAGCTGTGGCAGAACAGCGAGACGGGCGCGTCCCCGGGCAGCGCCCGCACCAGCGCGTCCAGCCGGACGGCGCCGGCGTCGGCGCGCATCACCGTGGCCGACTCCACGCCGAGCCCGCCGGGCGCGGTGTAGTCGGCCCAGGCGATCACGGCCGTCCGGGTCGAGGGGCTCGCCCTGCGCTCGGCCGCGTACAGCGCCTCGGCCATGCCGGCCGGCGCCGTGTACTTGCGCCGGGCGCGCTGGTAGGTGAGCAGGTCGGTGTCGACGCCCGGGACGACCACGGACACGCGCTCGGCGCGGCCCAGGTCCCCGAAGACCTCCGCGACGCGGCCGGATCCCTCCGGATCGAAGGCCAGGATGTGCCGCCCGGGCTCCAGCAGCGACTCCAGGCGGTGCAGGCGGTCGCGCGCCTCCCGCTGCCCGGCCGGGCTGAGGCGGCTGTCGCGCATGCGCGTGAGCTCGGCCTCGCGGGCCCGGCCGAGCGCGATCCGGTTGGCGCGGTAGCGCAGCTCGGCGGGCGCGCCGTTCATGTTGCCGACCGCGAGCGGGTAGCGGCCGGCGAGGTGCGCCCGCTGCCCCTCGGTGAGGGAGGCGAAGAAACGGGCCAGCCGGGCGGGGGCGTCCTGCGCGTCCGGCAGCCGGCGGCCGTCGATCCGGCCGTGCTCCCAGGCGCCGACCGAGGCGGCGAGCGGCGTGGTCCCCCGCTCGGTGCGCAGGGCGGTCCAGCCGGTGGTCGCCAGCATCACGAACACCACGGCCAGGGCGAGCAGCGCCCGCCAGAGGTTCGGCTGCGGGGAGGTGGCGAGCAGGTGCGGGGAGGCGTCGAAGGAAGTCACTGGGAGGACACACTAGGAGAACGAGGCGGTCTCGCGTGCGCCGGGTGTCGCGGATCACGTTTCGACCGCGTGGAGGGGGTCAGGGCCTCCCGGTCCTCCAGCTCCCGGTCAGCGCGGGTTCCACCTGGTCCAGGTAGGAGAAGGTCAGGTCGCGCAGGGCGCCCAGGGTGGCCTCGTCCCCCGCGGACCAGATCCGCTCCGTGACACGTATCACCGCGCCGAAGACGGCCACCGCCACGCGCGGGCGCGGGTCGGCGTCCACGTCCAGGCCCTCGCGGTCGGCGATGACGCGCGCGATCTCCTCCTCCAGCTCCGCCGCGCGCCGCAGATGGGCGGCGAGCAGCGCGGGAGTCGACTCGATCACCCGGTAGAAGCGCATGTGCAGCTCCAGCGGCACCAGCTGCTCGATGGCCTCGCCGATGGACTCCCAGCTCTCCGCGAGGGCCCGGCGCAGCGCCTCCAGCGGCGTTTCGTCCGCGGGCCGCGCGCGCAGCGCGTCGACGAAGCGCGCCTCCGCGAGCCGCGACACGAAGAAGGCGGCCTCCTCCTTGCTGGCGAAGTAGCGGAAGAAGGTGCGCTGGGAGACGTCGACGGCCTCGGCTATCTCGTCGACGGTCGTCCGCTCGTACCCCCGCGCGGTGAACAGTTCCAGGGCGGCCCGCAGCAGCGCGTCCCGGGTGCGCTGCTTCTTGCGCTCGCGCAGTCCGAGGCGCGGCGCGGCGTGTGCGGTGCCTGCGGGCCTCGTGATGCCTGGGGGCTCCGAGGTGCCCGTCGGCTCCGCCGCTTCTGCTGCCTTCAAGGGTTCCCTGGCCTCTCGACGAACCGTTCTCCCAGTTCAGGCTATAGCGGAGTGTCCTGTCAGTTACCGACTTGTGAATTGGTTTGTCAACTGTCAGTGACTGTCACTAGCCTCGAAAGTATGACTAGTCAGACCACCGTCGACGCGACGGGGCCGGGGGACAAGGCACCGGCCGCCCCGTCGGACCGGGCGCCGGGCAAGGGCCTGCGCGGCCATCCGTGGTTCACCCTCATCACCGTGGCCGTCGGGGTCATGATGGTGGCCCTGGACGGCACCATCGTGGCCATCGCCAACCCCGCCATCGGCAAGGACCTCGGCGCCAACTGGTCCGAGCTGCAGTGGATCACCAACGCCTACTTCCTCGCCCTGGCGGTCTCCCTGATCACCGCGGGCAAGCTCGGTGACCGCTTCGGCCACCGGCAGACCTTCCTCATCGGCGTCGTCGGCTTCGCCGCCGCCTCGGGGGCCATCGGGCTGTCCGACAGCATCGCGATGGTCGTCGTCTTCCGCGTCTTCCAGGGGCTGTTCGGCGCGCTGCTCATGCCGGCCGCGCTCGGCCTGCTGCGGGCCACCTTCCCCGCCGAGAAGCTCAACATGGCCATCGGCATCTGGGGCATGGTCATCGGCGCGTCCACCGCGGGCGGCCCGATCCTCGGCGGCGTGCTGGTCGAGCACGTCAACTGGCAGTCGGTGTTCTTCATCAACGTGCCGGTCGGCGTCCTCGCCGTCGCCCTCGGTGTGGCGATCCTGCTCGACCACCGCGCCGAGAACGCGCCGCGCTCCTTCGACATCCTCGGCATCGCACTGCTGTCGGCGGCGATGTTCTGCCTGGTCTGGGCCCTGATCAAGGCCCCGGAGTGGGGCTGGGGCGACGGTTCCACGTGGACGTTCATCGCGGCCTCCGTCGTGGGCTTCGCGCTCTTCGCCGCCTGGGAGGCGAGGGTGCGGGAGCCGCTGATCCCGCTGGCGCTGTTCCGGTCCGTACCGCTGTCGGCGGGCGTCGCGCTGATGGTGCTGATGGCCATCGCCTTCATGGGCGGCCTGTTCTTCGTCACCTTCTACCTGCAGAACGTGCACGGCATGAGCCCGGTCGACGCCGGTCTGCACCTGCTGCCGCTCACCGGCATGATGATCGTCGGCTCCCCGCTGGCGGGAGCGCTGATCACCAAGGTCGGTCCCCGCGTCCCGCTGGTCGCCGGCATGGCGCTGACCGCGATCGCCATGTACGGCATGTCCACCCTGGAGAAGGAGACGGGCAGCGGCGTCATGTCGCTGTGGTTCGCCGTGCTGGGCCTCGGCCTGGCGCCGGTCATGGTCGGTGCCACGGAGGTCATCGTCGGCAACGCTCCGATGGAGCTGTCCGGCGTGGCCGGCGGTCTCCAGCAGGCGGCGATGCAGATCGGCGGCAGCCTCGGTACGGCGGTGCTGGGCGCGGTGATGGCCTCCAAGGTCGACAACGACCTGCCGGGCAACTGGGCGCGGGCGGGACTGCCGGAACTGAGCCCCGCCCAACTCGACCTGACGGCGCAGGCGGTGCAGCAGGGCGTCGCGCCGGTGCCGGAGGGCACGCCGGAGCCGGTCGCGGCCAAGATCACGCAGGTCGCGCACGACACGTTCGTCTCCGGCATGAGCCTGGCGTCGCTCGTCGCCGCCGGGGTCGCCGTGGCGGCGGTGCTGGTCGCGCTGCTCACCAAGCGGGGGGAGAACGCGCAGGCCGGCGCGGGCGTGGGACACATCTGACGGCTCGCCGGTCGACGGGTTCCGGGGCCGGACCCGGTTCGCCCATCAGGGTGACAACACGAGCGAACCCTCCCCTCCGAGGGGCGTCGCAGGTCACAGTGGGTCAAGCCCTCCGCAGGACATGGGGGGCGTCAGGGCTGCGGCGCGCTGCCGGAGGGGGGCAGCGCGCAGGCAGCCTTCCGGCTCGGACGCGGGACCCGCGGCCCCCGCACCTCTTCCGCCAGTGCCCGGATCGCCCCCGTCCGCCGGCGTTCCCGCGCCGTCCGTTCCCCGGGGCCCGGTTCCACGCCCCGCGTCGTGAGGAGTCCGGGCGCCGGGGAACGGGGAGGGCGGTGGGGGCCGCCCACCGCCCCGCCCCTACGCGTCGCCGCCGGCCGCGCCGGGATCGGCCGCCGTCACGTCCAGGATCCGGTAGCGGTCGATGGCCTGCTTCAGGGCGGAGCGGTCGACCCGGCCCTCGTGGGCCAGTTCGGTGAGGACCGCCACCACGATCGACTGGGCGTCGATGTGGAAGAAGCGGCGGGCCGCGCCCCGGGTGTCGGCGAAGCCGAAGCCGTCCGCGCCGAGGGACTGGTACCGGCCCGGGACCCAGCGCGCGATCTGGTCCGGCACCGACCGCATCCAGTCGGAGACGGCCACGAACGGGCCCTGGGCACCGCTGAGCTTCCGGGTCACGTACGGCACCCGCTGCTCCTCCTCCGGGTGCAGCAGGTTGTGCTCCTCGCAGGTCACCGCCTCGCGCCGCAGCTCGTTCCAGGAGGTCACCGACCAGACGTCGGCCCGCACGTTCCACTCCTCGGCGAGGATCCCCTGGGCCTCCAGGGCCCAGGGGAGCGCGACGCCGGATGCCATGATCTGCGCCGGGATCGCGCCGGAGGCGCCCTCGCTGAAGCGGTGGACGCCCTTGAGGATGCCCTCCACGTCCACGTTCTCCGGCTCGGCCGGGTGCCGGACGGGCTCGTTGTAGACGGTGAGGTAGTAGAAGACGTCCTCGCCGTGCGGGTGCTCCGGGGAGCTGCCGTACATGCGGCGCAGGCCGTCCTCGACGATGTGCGCGATCTCGAAGCCGAAGGCCGGGTCGTACGCCACGCACGCGGGGTTCGTGGAGGCCAGGAGCTGGGAGTGGCCGTCGGCGTGCTGGAGGCCCTCACCGGTGAGGGTGGTGCGGCCCGCGGTCGCGCCCAGGACGAAGCCGCGGGCCAGCTGGTCGGCCATCTGCCAGAACTGGTCGCCGGTGCGCTGGAAGCCGAACATCGAGTAGAAGACGTACACCGGGATCAGCGGCTCGCCGTGGGTCGCGTAGGCCGAGCCCGCGGCGATGAGGGAGGCCGTGCAGCCCGCCTCCGAGATGCCGTCGTGCAGCATCTGGCCGTTCGGCGCCTCCTTGTAGGAGAGGAGGAGGTCACGGTCCACCGCCTCGTACTGCTGGCCCAGCGGGTTGTAGATCTTCGCGCTCGGGAAGAACGAGTCCATGCCGAAGGTGCGGTACTCGTCGGGGGCGATGAGGACGAAGCGCCTGCCGATCTCCTTGTCCCGCATGAGGTCCTTGAGGAGGCGGACGAAGGCCATCGTGGTGGCGATGGACTGCTGGCCCGAGCCTTTCTTCACGGTCGCGTACGTCCGGTCGTCCGGCAGGGGCAGGGGCTTGGAGCGGACGACGCGGGTGGGGACGTAACCGCCGAGCGAGCGGCGGCGGTCGTGCATGTACTGGATCTCCTCCGAGTCCCGGCCCGGGTGGTAGTACGGCGGCAGGCCGGATTCCAGTTCCTTGTCGGGGATCGGCAGGTGCAGGCGGTCGCGGAAGCGCTTGAGGTCGTCGACCGTCAGCTTCTTCATCTGGTGGGTGGCGTTGCGGCCCTCGAAGTTCGGGCCGAGCGTCCAGCCCTTGACCGTCTTGGCGAGGATGACCGTCGGCTGGCCCTTGTGCTCGACCGCGGCCTTGTACGCCGCGTAGATCTTCCGGTGGTCGTGACCGCCGCGGCCCAGGTGGAGGATCTGGTCGTCGGTCATGTTCTCGACCATCGCGCGCAGCCGGTGGTCGTCGCCGAAGAAGTGGTCGCGGATGTAGGCGCCGGACTCGGTGGCGTACGTCTGGAACTGGCCGTCCGGCGTCGTGTTCATCTTGTTGACCAGGGTGCCGTCGCGGTCCCGGGCGAGCAGCGGGTCCCAGGAGCGGTCCCAGATCAGCTTGATCACGTTCCAGCCGGCGCCCCGGAAGACCGACTCCAGCTCCTGGATGATCTTGCCGTTGCCGCGTACCGGGCCGTCGAGCCGCTGCAGGTTGCAGTTGACGACGAAGGTCAGGTTGTCCAGGCCCTCGCGGGCGGCGAGCGTGAGCTGGCCGAGCGACTCCGGCTCGTCCATCTCGCCGTCGCCCAGGAACGCCCACACGCGCGACTTCGAGGTGTCCGCGATCCCGCGCGCCTGCAGGTAGCGGTTCATGCGCGCCTGGTAGATCGCGCCGATCGGGCCGAGGCCCATCGAGACGGTGGGGAACTCCCAGAAGTCCGGCATGGAGCGCGGGTGCGGGTACGAGGAGAGCGCGTGGGGGGCCTTCGACTTCTCCTGGCGGAAGCCGTCCAGGTGCCGTTCGGTGAGCCGGTCCAGCAGGTACGCGCGGGCGTAGATGCCCGGTGAGGCGTGGCCCTGGAAGAAGATCTGGTCGCCGCCGTCGCCCCCGTCCTTGCCGCGGAAGAAGTGGTTGAAGCCGACGTCGTAGAGGGAGGCGGAGGAGGCGAAGGTGGCGATGTGGCCGCCGACCCCGATGCCGGGCCGCTGCGCGCGCGAGACCATCACCGCCGCGTTCCAGCGGGTGGCGTTGAGGATCCTGCGCTCGATCTCCTCGTCGCCGGGGAAGAACGGCTCGTCCTTGGTGGCGATGGTGTTGACGTAGTCCGTGCTGCGCATCTCGGGCACGGCCACGCGCCTGGCGCGGGCCTGCTCGATCAGCCGCAGCATCAGGTACCGGGCCCTCTCCCGCCCCCGCTCGTCCACGGCCGCGTCGAGGGAGTCGAGCCACTCCTGGGTTTCCTCGGGGTCGAAGTCGGGGACCTGGCTCGGAAGGCCGCCAATGATGATCGGGCTGCGATCGGATGCGGAAGCCACACTGTTCCTTACCTGTCGGAGGGCCACTGTCCGGTGTGCCTGCGCCGGTCCCCATCGTGTACCTCGGGAAGGCGCGCGTCATCTCTACCGAGGGGTAACCGACGAGGTCCGCCCGGCATGGCACACTCATTCGGAACCCGTACCCACGGATGGTTCCCAACAGTGCAAAAAGGGCAGAAGTGTGTGGTGTGTGTCACCTCTGTCCGTGACGGTGTGCCTGAGGTTGCGGCGACACGGCCAGGATCGTCACCGTTTCGGCGGTCTGGACGGCCGGGTACTTGCGCGATCCGTCCCGCCCGTGTGGACTACGGCCAATGCTTCGCGCACGCGCGTGGCTGAGATTCCCCCGAGCTCCGGACGAGCAGGGGGTACCCCCCATACCAAGACATGATCAGGAGGCAACCCGTGAGCGCGACCGCGGACCACGCGGAGGAGCGGACGAACCCTGCCGCCAGGCTGGGGTTCCAGCCCGGGCAGGTGGTCCAGGAGATCGGCTACGACGACGACGTGGACCAGGAGCTCCGTGAAGCCATCGAGGAAGCCATCGAGGGCGACCTGATGGACGAGGACTACGACGACGTGGCCGACGCCGTTGTGCTGTGGTTCCGTGATGACGACGGCGACCTGGCGGATGCGCTGGTGGATGCCACCACGTACATCGAGGAGGGCGGGGCGATCCTGCTCTTCACGCCGAAGACCGGCCGTGCGGGCTACGTGGAGCCGAGCGACATCTCGGAAGCCGCGACCACGGCGGGGCTGACGGCGTCCAAGAGCGTCAGCGTCGGCAAGGACTGGAGCGGCAGCCGGCTGGCGACCCCGAAGGCCGCCAAGTCCAAGCGGTAGTCCCGCCGCCGTCCGTCCGGTACCGGACGGGCCGACGACGGTCGGCCCGTCCGCAGGCCGGTGACGGTCCCTGCGTAGGGTGTTCCCAGCGAACGGCCCCGACGAAGGGATCAACAGGACCATGGCCATCCAGGTTGGCGAAAAGGCCCCCGACTTCGAGCTCAAGGACAACCACGGCGCCACCGTGAGGCTGTCCGACTTCCGCGGCCGCAAGAACGTGGTGCTGCTCTTCTACCCCTTCGCCTTCACCGGTGTGTGCACGGGCGAGCTGTGCGAGGTGCGGGACAACCTGCCGCAGTTCTCCGACCGCGACACCCAGGTGCTCGCCGTCTCCAACGACTCCATCCACACCCTGCGCGTCTTCGCCGAGCAGGAGGGGCTGGAGTACCCGCTGCTCAGCGACTTCTGGCCGCACGGCGACGTCTCGCGCGCCTACGGCGTCTTCGACGAGGACAAGGGCTGCGCCGTCCGCGGCACCTTCGTCATCGACAAGGAGGGCGTCGTGCGCTGGACCGTGGTCAACGCTCTGCCGGACGCCCGTGACCTGAACGAGTACGTGAAGGCGCTCGACACCCTGTGACCCCCGGCCGCAGGGTCTGCGGGGGCGGGAACCCGTCACTAGGATCGAGTCGTTGATCCGGCATTCGACGCAACTCAGGGGCTTCCCGCCCCGGAAACCTAGGGAGGACTCGTGGGAGTCAGCCTCAGCAAGGGCGGCAACGTATCGCTGACCAAGGAGGCTCCGGGCCTGACCGCGGTCATCGTCGGTCTGGGGTGGGACGTCCGCACCACGACCGGCACCGACTTCGACCTCGACGCCAGCGCGCTGCTGCTGAACAGCGCCGGCAAGGTCGCCAGCGACCAGCACTTCGTCTTCTTCAACAACCTCAAGAGCCCGGACGGCTCCGTCGAGCACACCGGTGACAACCTCACCGGCGAGGGCGAGGGCGACGACGAGCAGATCAAGGTGAACCTCGCGGCGGTCCCGGCGGACGTCGAGAAGATCGTCTTCCCGGTCTCGATCTACGACGCCGACAACCGCCAGCAGTCCTTCGGCCAGGTCCGCAACGCCTTCATCCGCGTGGTGAACCAGGCGGGCGGCGCCGAGATCGCCCGCTACGACCTGAGCGAGGACGCCTCCACCGAGACCGCCATGGTCTTCGGCGAGCTGTACCGCCACGGCACCGAGTGGAAGTTCCGCGCCATCGGCCAGGGCTACGCCTCCGGCCTGCGGGGCATCGCCCAGGACTTCGGCGTCAACGTCTGACGTCCGCCTGCCCGCCCGTACCCTCCGGCGCCGCACGTTTGCGTGCGGCGCCGGACGCGCAGGAAACCAGGAACCACCGCACGGGGAGGGACCACAGACATGGGCGTCACGCTTGCCAAGGGAGGCAACGTCTCCCTGTCCAAGGCCGCGCCGGACCTCACGCAGGTGATGGTCGGACTCGGCTGGGACGCGCGCTCCACTACCGGAGCCCCCTTCGACCTCGACGCCAGCGCGCTGGTGTGCGGCGGCGGCCGGGTGCTCGGCGACGAATGGTTCGTCTTCTACAACCAGCTCACCAGCCCGGACGGCTCCGTCGAGCACACCGGCGACAACCTCACCGGCGAGGGCGAGGGCGACGACGAGTCGATCCTGGTCGACCTGTCCCGGGTGCCCGACCGGTGCGACAGGATCGTCTTCCCGGTCTCCATCCACCTGGCCGACGAGCGCGGGCAGACCTTCGGACAGGTCGCCAACGCCTTCATCCGGGTCGTCAACCGGGCCGACGGCCTGGAACTCGCCCGCTACGACCTGAGCGAGGACGCCTCCACCGAGACCGCGATGATTTTCGGCGAGCTCTACCGCCACCGGGGCGAGTGGAAGTTCCGAGCCGTGGGACAGGGGTACGCGTCCGGCCTGCGAGGTATCGCTCTAGACTTCGGAGTCAACGTTTCGTAAAGCCGGGTACGGCGCGGGGGAGGCCCCTAGGCCTGTAGGCCCGTACACAAGGGATTGGGTAGCCAGTGGTTCTGAAAACCTTCGGCTGGTCGTTCGCGGTCACCGCGCTCGGCCTTGTCGCGGCGGTCTTGTACGGGGGGTGGACCGCCTTCGGCGTCGTGGCGATCCTCTCCGTCCTGGAGATCTCGCTCTCCTTCGACAACGCGGTCGTCAACGCCGGGATCCTGAAGAAGATGAGTGCCTTCTGGCAGAAGATCTTCCTCACCATCGGCATCCTGATCGCCGTCTTCGGCATGCGGCTGGTCTTCCCCGTCGTCATCGTCGCGGTCAGCGCCCAGCTCGGGCCGATCGAGGCCGTCGACCTCGCGCTCACGGACAAGGACCGCTACCAGGAACTGGTCACCGACGCCCACCCGGCGATCGCCGCCTTCGGCGGCATGTTCCTGCTGATGATCTTCCTGGACTTCATCTTCGAGGACCGGGACATCAAGTGGCTCACCTGGATCGAGCGCCCGCTGGCCAAGCTGGGCCGGGTCGACATGCTGTCGGTGTGCATCGCCCTGATCGTGCTGCTGATCTCCGCGATGACCTTCGCCACCCACGCCCACCAGCACGGCGGCGCCCACGTCGACAAGGCCGAGACGGTGCTGCTGTCCGGCATCGCCGGCCTGATCACCTACATGATCGTCGGCGGTCTGTCCGGCTTCTTCGAGGACAAGCTCGAGGAGGAGGAGGAACGCGAGCACGAGGCGGAGGAGGAGGCCGCCCGCACCGGCAAGCCCAAGTCGGCCGTCGCCCTGGCCGGCAAGGCCGCGTTCTTCATGTTCCTCTACCTGGAGGTCCTGGACGCCTCCTTCTCCTTCGACGGGGTGATCGGCGCCTTCGCCATCACCAACGACATCGTCCTGATGGCCCTGGGCCTGGGCATCGGCGCCATGTACGTCCGCTCGCTCACCGTCTACCTGGTCCGCCAGGGCACCCTGGACGAGTACGTCTACCTGGAGCACGGCGCCCACTACGCCATCGGCGCCCTGGCCGTGCTGCTTCTGGTCACCATCCGGTACGAGATCCACGAGATCATCACCGGCATGATCGGCGTGCTCCTGATCGCCGCCTCCTTCTGGTCCTCCGTACGCCGCAACCGCGCGATCGCGGCGGCCGAGGCGGGCGGTGGCTCCGGCGACAAGGCGGAGGTCTCCTCCGGGGTGTGAGACCGCGTCCCCGGGGCGGTTCGCCTCCGGTGCGCCACGGCCGCCGGTGTGAACCGCGCCCGGGTGAGGAACGCTCTGAGCGGGGCGGCCGACGAGGACGACTCCTCGGGGCCGCCCCGTCGGCGTCCGGGGCCGCGGGGGTGCCGTGCCGCCCCCGCGGGCCCCTGCAGTGCGCGCGGGCCGGACGGCCCGCCGTCCGACGAACGAAGGTGGGGCGGGAATGGGTTTCTTGGACGGGCTGTGGCGCGGTCGCGGGGCCGAGTTCGACTCGGGCGGCGCGGCCGGCAGCGCCATCGAACTGACCAAGCGAAACGGCCAGGTCTCCCTGACCAAACAGGGCGCGGCCACCGGCCATCTGCGCATCAACCTGGCCTGGCGGATGCGGACCTCCGACATCGCCGGCTCCCGGCGGGAGAGCCTGCTGCGCCATCCCCTCAAGGCGCTCAAGCCCCCGGAGGTCCTCGGGCACAGCCAGAGCATGGTCAACGTCGACCTCGACCTCGGCTGCCTGTACGAGCTCCAGGACGGCACCAAGGGCGTCGTCCAGCCGCTCGGCGGCTACCTCGGCGACGTCAACGCCCCGCCGTACGTCAAACTCAGCGGCGACGACCGGTTCGGCTCGGCGTCCGGCGAGACCATCTACGTCAACCTCGACCACCGGGACGCCATCAAACGGCTCCTCGTCTTCGCCTACATCTACGACCAGACGCCCGCCTTCGACCGTACGCACGCCATCGTCACGCTCTACCCGAGCAACGGCCCCCGCATCGAGATAGGGATCGACGAACGGCAGCCGCAGGCCCGCTCCTGCGCGGTCGTGATGATCGAGAACGTCAAGGGCGAGATCGTCGTCCGCCGCGAGGTGAAGTTCGTGTACGGCTTCCAGGGGGAGCTGGACCGGCTGTACGGGTGGGGGCTCCAGTGGGGGCGGGGCTACAAGACGAAGGCGGAACGCTGAGCCGGGGCGGCAGGCCGGGCCTGCCGCCCCCCTAGCGCCCGATGAACTGCGGCCCCTGCGGCGGCAGCCGGAAGTCCGGGTCCGGCACCGGGGCGGACGGGGGCGGATAGCCGTAGCCCGACGGCGCGCCGGTGGCGGCCGGGGCGGCGGGCGCCTGCGGATAGCCGTACGCGGGCGGGGCGGCCGGGTGCGGAGAGCCGTAGGGCGGTGAGGCCGTCGCGGGCTGCTGCGGGTAGCCGTACGCCGGCTGAGCGGGCACGGCGGGCGGCTGTTCCGGGGGCAGCGGGCGGGGCGCCTCCGGGACGGGCCGGGCGGGAGCGGTGCCCGACAGGGGGACCGTGGGCGGCGCCGCCTGGGGCGCGGCCGCCTGGGTCTCCGCGGGATGGGACGCGAAGGCCTGGGGGTCCGCGGTGCCGGCCGGTGCCGGCGGGTCCGCCGCCGGGTCCGCCGCCGGGGGCTCCTGGGCCGCCTGCGACTCGTCCACCGAGATGCCGAAATCGGTCGCCAGCCCCTCCAGCCCGTTGGAGTAGCCCTCGCCCAGGGCCCGGAACTTCCAGCCGTCCCCGCGCCGGTACAGCTCCCCGCAGATCAGCGCGGTCTCGGCGCCCGTCTCCGGCGTGACGTCGAAGTACGCGAGGGGCTCGGCGTCGGCGGCCGCCGCGTCGTACAGCAGGACGCGCAGGTCCCGGACCCGGTCGAAGGCGACGCCGTCCGCCGACGCGACCAGCAGGATCCGCCGCACGCCGGGCTCGACACCGGCCAGGTCCGTCTGGATCGTGTCGGTGAGGTCCTCGGCGACGCGCTTCTTGCCGAGCCGCCAGACCTTCCCGGAGGGGTGCCGGGGCTGGTTGTAGAAGACGAAGTCCTCGTCGTCGCGCACGCGGTCGTCGGGGCCGAGGAGCAGCGCGGAGGCGTCGACGTCCGGGACCCCCTGCCCGGACGTCCAGCGCAGGACGGCGCGTACCGTCGTGGCTTCCAGCGGGACGTTCGACCCCTTCAGCATGGCGTGCGTCATGCCGTCATCCTGCCCCCTCGGTCCTGGTCACGACAATGCGGGGCGGGTACCCGGGCCGTGCCACCGGTGTCGCCGACACGACCGGGACACCTGATATTCACACCGGGCGGGAACCCCGGCCATGAATCTCTACGTACTATTACCGGCCACCTTCGGACAGTCCACGGGTCGCTCGGATCCCGCGGAGGAGCTTGTATGCGTCATTTCGGGCAGATCGCCCCTGAGGTGCGGAAGCGCCTCTTCCACCAGGAGCCGTGCGAGTTCGGCGCGGACTCCCCGGCCCGGCTGCTCTCCGCCGCCCTGGGCGCCACCCTGTACAGCCCGGCCACCCGGCCGCGCCTCGCCGACGACATCCTCAAACAGGCGGCGCGCGGCGTGGTCTCGATGGTGCTGTGCCTGGAGGACTCGATCGACGACGCGGACGTGCCGGCCGGCGAGGAGAACCTCGTACGGCAGCTCACCGATCTCGCCGGCCGCCCCGGGACCGACCTGCCGCTGCTGTTCGTCCGGGTCCGCACCCCCGAGCAGATACCCGACCTCGTGCGCCGCCTCGGCCCGGCCGTGCGGGCGCTGTCCGGTTTCGTCCTGCCGAAGTTCACCGCGGAACGCGGCCTGCCCTTCCTGGAGGCCCTCTCCGCCGCGGAGGCGGAGTGCGGGAGGCGGCTGTTCGCCATGCCGGTGCTGGAGTCGCCGGAGCTGCTGTACCGGGAGTCGCGCGTGCAGACCCTGGAGGGCATCTTCCGCGCGGTGGACAAGTACCGCGACCGCGTCCTCGCGCTGCGCCTGGGCGTGACCGATTTCTGCTCCTCCTACGGACTGCGCAGGGGCCCCGACATGACGGCCTACGATGTGCAGGTCGTCGCCTCCGTGATCGCCGACGTGGTGAACATGCTCGGCCGGGCCGACGGCACCGGCTTCACCGTCACCGGACCGGTGTGGGAGTACTTCCGGGTCCAGGAGCGCATGTTCAAACCGCAGCTGCGGCAGAGTCCCTTCCTCCAGGTGCAGGCCGCCGACCTGCGCACCCGGCTGATCGAGCACGCCATGGACGGCCTGCTGCGGGAGATCTCCCTGGACCAGGCCAACGGCCTGCTGGGCAAGACCTGCATCCACCCCTCCCACGTGCTGCCGGTGCACGCGCTGTCCGTGGTCAGCCACGAGGAGTTCAGCGACGCCCAGGACATCCTCCGCCCCGAGCGCTGCGGCGGAGGCGTACTGAGGTCGGCGTACACCAACAAGATGAACGAGGTGAAGCCGCACCGCGCCTGGGCGGAGCGGACGCTGCTGCGCGCCGAGGTGTTCGGCGTGGCCAACGAGGACATCGGCTTCGTCGAGCTGCTCGCCGCGGGCCTGTCCGACTGACACGGGGAATCCATGAACGACGCAGTGGACGACAGGGGAGACGAGGGCATGGACGAGGGGGAGCGCGCCGGGGTGTGGTCCGGCAGCTGGGTCGCCGAGCGGCTCGGCGTGGAGCTGGCCGGCGACGAGGGGCTCACCGACCTGCTCGGGCTCGCGCTGCGCCGCAACCCCAAGCGCGCCCACCTGCTCGTGTCGAACGTGCTCGGCAAGCACGTCCCGCAGTCCCCGTCCGTGGTGTACGGCTGCGGCTTCGCCCTCGGCCGGCGGGTGCGCGACCTGCTGGGCGAGGAGGAGGCCGGCGCGGCCGTCGTCCTCGGCTACGCGGAAACCGCCACCGGCCTCGGCCACTCGGTCGCCGACGGCCTGGGCGGCGCCCCCTGCCTGCACTCCACCCGCCGCCCGGTCGCCGGGGTCGCCCGCGCGGGCGGCTTCGAGGAGTCCCACTCCCACGCCACCTCCCACCTGCTGCTGCCCGAGGACCCGGCGCTGCTGGCCGGCGACGGACCGCTGGTCCTGGTCGACGACGAGTTCTCCACGGGCAACACGGTGCTCAACACCATCCGCGCCCTGCACGAGCGCCACCCCCGCGAGCGGTACGTCGTGGTGGCCCTGGTGGACATGCGCTCGCCCGCCGACGCCGACCGCCTGGACGACTTCGCCCGCGGGATCGGCGCCCGGATCGACCTGGTGACCCGCGCCCGCGGCACGGTCCGCCTGCCCGCCGACGTGCTGGCGAGGGGACAGGAGCTGGTGGCCCGGCACGAGAGGGAACCGGCCGCCGGCACGCCCGCGCCGGCCGGGCCCGTCCCCCGCGTCGACCTGTGCTGGCCCCGCGGGCTGCCCGACGGCGGACGGCACGGGTTCACGCCCGCCCACCGGGCGCGGCTGGAGAGCGCCCTGCCCGCCATGGCCGCCCGCGTCGCCGAGGCGCTGCCCGACGGCGCCCGCCGGGTCCTCGTCCTCGGCTGCGAGGAGCTGATGTACGCGCCGCTGCGGCTCGCCCGCGAGCTGGAGCAGATCGTCGGCGCCGAGGTGCGCTACTCCACCACCACCCGCTCGCCCGTCCTCGCCGTCGACGACCCCGGCTACGCGATACGCACCCGCCTGGTCTTCCCCGCGCACGACGACCCCGCCGACGGCCCCGGCGAGCGCTACGCCTACAACGTGGCGGGCGCCGGCTTCGACGCCGTCGTCGCCGTCGTCGACTCGGCCGCCGACACGCCCGCGCTGCACGCGCCGGGCGGCCTGCTGGCCCAGCTCGCCGTCCACGTCCCGCACGTCCGTCTCGCGGTCGTCCCCTCGTACGTCCCCGCGGGCGTTCCCCCGCGCGACCCGTACGGCCACTCCCGCGACGAGTCCCCGCACGCGCCCGAAAGGCCCACCATGCTGCCCGACCCCCTCCGCGGCCCCGCCTTCTCCTCGTACGCGCCCGACGAGGTCGGCTGGCTGCTCCGGGACCTCTCGGACGTGACCCTGGAGGCGCCCACCGAGGAACGCGAGGAGGCGATCCAGCGCGGCGGCGCGCACTACGCGGAGTCCCTGCCGGTGGAGTACCAGCCCAGCGAGCGGTACCAGGAGCTGTTCCACGCGGCGCTGCGGGCGTCCGCCGCCCGGCTCGCGCAGGCCGTCGGCACCGTCACCGAGATCGTGCTCACCGAGCGGTCCACCCGTCCCGTCCTGGTCTCCCTGGCCCGCGCCGGCACGCCCGTCGGCATCCTCATGCGCCGCTGGGCCCGCTTCCGGTACGGCCTGGACCTGCCGCACTACGCCGTGTCGATCGTGCGGGGCCGCGGCATCGACGCCAACGCGCTGCGCTGGCTGGCCGCCCACCACGACCCCCGCGACGTCGTCTTCGTCGACGGCTGGACCGGCAAGGGCGCCATCACCCGCGAACTCGCCGACGCGGTACGGGAATTCGAGGAATCCGACGGCATCACCGGATTCGATCCCGAGATCGCCGTCCTGGCCGACCCCGGTTCCTGCGTGCGCACCTACGGCACCCGCGAGGACTTCCTCATCCCCTCCGCGTGCCTCAACTCCACCGTCTCCGGCCTGATATCCCGCACCGTGCTCCGCGCCGACCTCGTCGGTCCGCACGACTTCCACGGGGCGAAGTACTACCGCGAACTCTCCGGATCCGACGTGTCGGCGGCCTTCCTCGACGCCGTCTCCGCGTGCTTCGGCGAGGTCGTCGACACGGTCGACGCCCGCGCCAAGGAACTGCTGTCCGCCGACCGGGAACCCACCTGGGCGGGCTGGGCCGCGGTGGAGCGCATCAGCGAGGAGTACGGCATCCACGACGTGAACCTGATCAAGCCCGGCGTCGGCGAGACCACCCGGGTGCTGCTGCGCCGGGTGCCGTGGAAGGTGCTCGCGCGCGCGGGCGCCGGCCGCGACCTGGACCACGTCCGGCTCCTCGCCGAGCAGCGGGGCGTGCCCGTGGAGGAGGTCGCCGACCTGCCCTACACCTGCATCGGACTCATCCACCCGCGGTACACGCGCGGCGCGACGGGCGCCGACGGGAAGGCGGTGGCCGTCTGATGCCGGTACTCGTCGCCAGCGACCTCGACCGCACGCTGATCTACTCCTCCGCCGCCCTGGCCCTGACCGTGCCCGACGCGCGGGCGCCCCGGCTGCTGTGCGTGGAGGTGTACGACGGCAAACCGCTGTCGTACCTGACCGAGACCGCCGCCCGGCTCCTGACCGAACTCGCCGACACGGCCGTCTTCGTCCCCGCCACCACCCGCACGCGCGAGCAGTACCGGCGCATCGCCCTGCCCGGCCCTCCGCCGAAGTACGCGATCTGCGCCAACGGCGGCCACCTCCTGGTGGACGGTGTCGCCGACGCCGACTGGCACGCGCGGGTGAGGGCGCGCCTGGCCGACGAGTGCGTTCCGCTGGCCGAGGTGCGCGAGCACCTCGTCTCCGCCGCCGACCCGCTGTGGGTGCGCAAGCACCGGATCGCCGAGGACCTCTTCGCCTACCTCGTGGTCGAACGCGACCTGCTGCCGCCGGACTGGGTGAAGGAGCTCGCCGTGTGGGCCGAGAACCGCGGCTGGACCGTCTCCCTCCAGGGCCGCAAGGTCTACGCCGTCCCCAAGCCGCTCACCAAGAGCGCCGCCGTGCGGGAGGTCGCCCGCCGCACCGGCGCCGATCTCACCCTCGCGGCCGGCGACTCCCTCCTCGACGCCGACCTGCTGCTCGCGGCGGACCGGGGCTGGCGCCCCGGCCACGGCGAACTGGCCGACACCGGCTGGACGGCACCGGCGGTCAGCGCCGTGCCCGAGCGGGGGGTCCTGGCCGGGGAGCGGATCCTGCGCGAGTTCCTGCGGGCGGCCCGCCCGGCCGGGTGACCTCCGCCGGATCGACGGCGTCCTCGGCGGGCGGCCCGTCCTCGGGTCCCCCGCGCCCGCCCCGCCTGCGCCGGCCGGCCCCCGGCCGCAGCAGGCGCAGGCAGACGAACGCCAGCACCGCGAGGACGGCGCCCACGAGGACCACCTTCGAGTACGCGGAGACCACCCGCGTGACCTGGGACCAGTTGTCCCCCAGCGCGTACCCGGCGAGCACGAACGCGGTGTTCCACAGCGCGCTGCCGAGCGTGGTCAGGGCCAGGAAGACGGGCAGCCGCATCCGCTCGACACCGGCCGGCACGGAGATCAGGCTCCGGAAGATCGGGATCATCCGGCCGAAGAACACCGCCTTGGTGCCGTGCCGGAGGAACCACGCCTCCGTCCTCTCTATGTCCGCCACCTTCACCAGAGGCAGCCGCCCCGCCATCGCCACCGTCCGGTCGCGGCCCAGCAGCGCCCCGATCCCGTACAGGGCGAGCGCGCCGATCACCGAACCCGCCGTCGTCCACAGCAGGACGGCCGGCAGGTCCATGCGGCCGGAACTCGCCGCGAACCCGGCGAGCGGCAGGATCACCTCACTCGGCAGGGGCGGGAACAGGTTCTCCAGGGCGATGGCGATACCGGCGCCCGGCGCGCCCAGCGCGTCCATGAGGTCGTTGATCCACTGCGGTGCGGCTCCGCTGCCCGCGGCCGTCTGCGCTGCGATGGCTGTCATGCCGACCACGCTAGAAAATCGTGGCTGAAGGGACCCTGAGGAAGACCGCACGATCCGCTGCGGCCAACCGCAGCCGGACATTGCGGTTTCCCGCAGTGTGCACCGGGCCCGCCCGCGACTAGCCTCGCGATCATGCGAGACATGGCACGACGCGGAGCGCGGTGCGGGGCGGGTCTGATCACGGGAGCCGCCGCGGCCGTCGTCGAGCTGCCCTTCGCCGTCCTGGTCGGTGTGGCCCTGCTGCCGGTGGCCGCCTGGCCCGCCGGACGTCGTGCCGTGCTCCGCCCGCTCCTCGTGTGTGCGCGCGTACTGGCGGAGCTGGAGCGGACCCGGCTGCGGATCTGGCTGGGCGTCCGCGTCCCGCCCGCACACGAGGATCTGCCGGCCCTGCGGTACGTGGTGTGGCGGTGGGCCCTGGGGCTGCTGGGCGGGGTCGTGATGCTGTCGGCGGCGATCGGCCTCGGGTACGGGCTGTTCTGGACGTACGGCTGGCTCCTGGTGGACGGCATACGGGACCCCGTCTCGATCGCCCTGAGCAGTCTCGGCGGATTCTTCCTGCTCTTCCTCGCCGTGCAGGGGGCATTCGGCGTCGCCGGACTGGAAGGGCAGTGGGCGCGGCACTGCTTCGGCCCCCGCCATCAGGAGGAGCTGGAGCGGCGCATCGCCGAACTGGCGGCGAGCCGCGCCGCGGTCGTCGACGCGGTGCACGACGAGCGCCGCCGCATCGAGCGCGACCTGCACGACGGGGTGCAGCAGCGCCTCGTCGCCCTCGGGATGCTGCTCGGCCGCGCCCGGCGCAGCCAGGACGCCGACCGCAGGGACCTTCTGCTGGGCCAGGCCCACGAGGAGAGCCGCCGCGTCCTGGACGAGTTGCGCGAGGTGGCCTGGCGCATCTATCCCACCACGCTGGACGAGGCGGGGCTGCGCGCGGCGCTGGAGACGGTCGCCGAGCGGACCTCCGTACCGGTGCGGGTGGAGTACCACCTCACCGAGGAACCCGAGCGGGCCGTCGCGACCGTCGCCTACTTCGTGGTGTGCGAGGCGGTCACCAACGCGGTCAAGCACGCGGCGCCGAGCCGGATAACCGTCGCCGTCGGCGGCACCGGGGAAGGGATGGTGCGTGTGGCGGTGGAGGACGACGGCTGCGGCGGGGCCGACGCCGCCGGCAGCGGACTGTTCGGGCTGGCCCGGCGCGTCGCCGCGCTGGACGGCGACCTGACCGTGGTCAGCCCACCGGGCGGACCCACTCTCGTGGCCGCGGAGCTGCCATGCGACTGATCCTGGCCGAGGACTCGACCCTGCTGCGGGAAGGACTGGTCCGCCTGCTGGCGGAGGAGGGGCACGAGGTCCTCGCGGCCGTCGGTGACGCCGGGTCGCTGCTGAAGGCGGTCGCCCAGGACCCGCCGGACGTGGTCGTCGCCGACGTCCGGATGCCGCCGAGCCACACCGACGAAGGTCTGCGCGCGGCCCTGGAGATCCGCGGGCGATGGCCACGGGTCGGAGTGCTGGTGCTCTCGCAGTACGTCGAGAAGCGGTACGCGACGGAGCTGCTGACCGGCGAGACGGAAGGAGTGGGCTACCTGCTCAAGGACCGGGTGGCCCAGGTCGACGAATTCCTCGAAGCGCTGGAGCGGGTGGCCGACGGCCGGGCCGCCTTCGATCCGGAGGTCGTACGCCAGTTACTGGGCCGCACGACGCACACCGACCCGCTCGCCCGGCTGACCGTGCGGGAGCGGGCCGTGCTCGCCGAGATGGCGCAGGGCCACACCAACGCGGCGATCGCACGGCGGCTGCACATCTCCCAGAGCGGAGTCGAGAAGCACATCAACGCGATCTTCGACAAGCTCGAACTGTCCGGGCGCGAGGGTTATTCGCGCAGAGTGCTCGCGGTGCTGCGGTACCTGGGGAGCTGAAGCACGCGCCGGGCCCGGCGAGGCGGGCGTCAGCCGCAGCAGCCCCCGCCGCAGCAGCCGCCTCCGCCGCCCGCCGGGGGCGCGGCGGCCGGTGCGGCGGCCGAACCGCCGACCGCGACCGTCGACAGGAGCTTCACCGTGTCGTCGTGCCCGGCGGGGCAGGGGGCGGGAGCGGAGGACTCGGCCATGGGACGGCTCAGTTCGAAGGTGTCGCCGCAGGTCCGGCAGCGGTACTCGTAGCGAGGCATGGGCACAGGTTAACCGGCGCCGCCGCCCTTGTCGCAGGGCGCGGTACGGGCGCCGGGGCCGGGTGACGGGGGGTCAGTGGCCCGGGGCGCGGTCCTCGCGGATCTGGGTGACCACGCGGGCCACCGTCCGGCGGACGGCTTCCGTCTCGGTCAGGAAGTGCCAGTAGTCGGGGTGCCGGCCGTCGAGCGTGGTGATCGCGCGCTCCAGGCGGGCCACGGCGTCGTCCAGGGGGCGGGCGTGCCGGGGATCGGGGGTGCTGCGGCCCGCCATGGCCAGCCGCTGGGCGTCGCGCAGGGCGAAACGCGTCCGCTCGATCTCCTGCCGGGGGTCCTTCTGCACGGCGTTCAGCCGCTGCAGCCGGTCACGGGCGGCGGAGACCGCCTCGTCGGTCTCGTTCAGCAGGGCCCGTACGGTCGACAGCAGCGCGGTCGCGTCGGGCCAGCGCTGCTCGTCCCGCGCGGCCTGCGCCTCGGCCAGTTTCCGCTCGGCCCGGCGGACGGCGTCGGCCGCCTGCTCCGGCACGTGCTGGAGGTCCTGCCAGCAGGCGAGGGCGAAGCGCCGCCGCAGCTCGCTGAGGACCGGTTCGACCTGTTCCGTGCGGGTGGTGAGGGCCTGGGCGCGGGTGCGCAGGGAGACGATCCGGCGGTCGGTCTCGGCGGCGCGCTCGGGCAGCCGTTCCGCCTCGGCGCGGACCGCCTCGGCCTCGCGGGTGACCCGTTCGGCCCGTTCGAGGGTCTGTGGCACGCCGTGCTGCCCGGCGCCCTGGTTGAGCTTGGTCAGCTCCGGGCCGAGAGCGGCCAGGCGCGCGGCGAGGGCGTCCGCCTTCAGGCCGGAGCTCCGGGCGGTGTCCAGGGCGTCGGAGGCGGCGCGCAGGGACTGCCGGGCCCGTTCGACGGCGGGGGCGAGCCGGGCCAGCTGGGTCTCGGCCTTGCCGATCAGCGGGCCGAGGCCCTCGGCGAAGCGGTCCAGTTCCCGCTTGGCCCGGCCGAGCTCGTCCCGGGCGGCGGTCAGGTCGGCGCGGGCGCGGGCGGCGGCCGACGCCTCCAGGTCGTCGCGGTCCAGGTCGTGGGCGTCGACGGCGTCGATGTACTGGCGGCTGGCCTCGTCGATGCGCCGCCCCAGCGCCTCGAAGCCGGCGACCGCGCGCCGGGCGGCGGGGGAGTCGTCGACGGCCGTGATGGTCTCGATGGAGATGCGCAGGTCCCGCTGGGCGGTGTCCAGTTCGTAGAAGGCCGCCGCGGCGGCGTCCTTCGCGGCCTGCGCCTCGGCCCGCTGGTTCTCGGCCCGTCCGCCGAACCAGCGCCGGGTGCCGCCGCCGGCGAACGCGGCGGGCAGCGCCAGCACGGCGACGAGCGGCAGGCCCAGCAGCGTGAACGCGTCGCGGAGCGCGCCGGCCCGGCGGGGGCTCCGCGCCCGGTGCCCGGCCCGGTGGGGATGCGGCGGGCGAGGCGCGCGCGGCTCCATCGGCGGCGTATACGGCTGCGATGGTGTCGCCGTCACATCCCTCTCCCGTGTCGTCCGCCCTGCCCGGGTTCATTCTCCCACCCGTAAGGGACGAACACACGGGCCGGTCAGTTCGCCGTACGGACCGTGACTTTCCCGCCGGCGCCACGGGCGTCGACCGCGTGGGGGGCTGGAGCCGTCCCGGGGTGCGGACACGCCGGCCGGGCCGTCACCGGTGCGCGCCGCCCCTCGTGGGAGGTCCGGGGCGGCCCGGCGCTCACCGGGGCCGTCGTCGCTGCGGGCGTCCACCGGGCCGGGTACGGCACCGGGTGCGGAGCGGGACGTGACGGCCTCCCCGGGTGTCCCGGACTCACCGGGCATGACGGCGGGGCGCCCCGCCCGGGCCGGGCGGGCCCCGGGCGGTGGGGCTCCTCGACCGTGCGGATCCGGCACCCGCCCCGGGACCCGGGCGGCTCCCGGACCGGTGGCGGCCCCGGGGCGGGTGCGCGGTACGGGTTTGCGGGGCAGTGCTCCGGGCAAGGTAGGCTGTCGACTCGTTCCGGGTGCGTAGCTCAGGGGTAGAGCGCCTGCCTTACAAGCAGGATGTCGGCGGTTCGAAACCGTCCGCGCCCACCGGAACCGGTGGACGATCACCGGCGGAGAGGCTCCCGGAGGCACCGGGGGCCTCTCCTCGTGTCTGCGGCGGCCCCCGCCCCCTTCAAGAACCCGGCCCGGTGCCCCCGGCGTCCTCGGGCGGGGTCTCGTGGGCGTGCTTCAGCCGGGAACGGGCCGCCACGCGGTCGGCGCCGTCGAGCTCGGACCAGTAGCGGTGGGTGCTGACGAAGACGGCGAGTTCGCGCTCCCGCTGCCGCAACTTCTCGACCTCGGCCTGTTCGTCGGCCGACCAGCCGGGCGAGGCGGGCCGCTCGATCTTGCGCCAGCCGTTGTCGTCGCTGAAGCCGTCCAGGGGCTCGACCGACCAGGGGAGCCGCTTCAACAGGGCCGACAGCTCGGCCCGGACCTGATGCAGTTCCTGCTGACCGGCGAGAAGGTCACTCGGAAAGTCATAGGTCGTTGCCACGTCCTGATGATACGCCTGTTCGAATATGGGGGATGTGGTGTTCGCGGGGCTCGCGCCCCGGTTCACCCCGTCGGCGGGACGGCGCCCGCGGCGGTGACCTGGGGCGAGGAGCCGGTCCCGGCCGGTTCGCGCATCGAGGTGGGGCGGCGCGTCGCCGGGAGCGGGGCGACCGCCGTCGAGCTGTGCGTGACGGGGACGGAACCCGGCCGCACGTACGGCGTGCACGCGCACCGCCATCCCCGCGGTGCCGGCACCGGCCGTCCGCCGGTCCGGCCGGCGCCAACCCGCGGAACGGGGTCCGGCCCGACTTCACCGCCGACGCGCGGGCGCGGGCCGGGCGGGCGTCCGCCACGAGCGGGGGTTCCGGCGCGGTGAGGCGTCCTCCGTCGTCCTCCACGGCGAAGCGGGCGACACGGGAACCCGCGCCGCCCGCTTCACGGTGCCGTTCGGCGGGGCCGCCCGAACCGGCCGGCCGCGGCCGGAAACACCCGTGGTGCCTCCCCCGCCCGGGGAAGGCACCACGGATTGGCGGAAGCGTCCGTCCGGTTCAGGCGGCGACCGGGGTCTGCCGCTCCGCGACCGGTCCGCCCTGCGCCGCCGCGCGCCGGGTCAGCAGCCGGTCCAGGCCGAAGGCGCCGGAGCCGGTGAACACCAGCAGCAGGAAGGCCCAGCAGAACAGGGCGGGTATCTCGCCGCCGTTCTCCATCGGCCACAGGGCGGCGGGCTGGTGGACCTTGAAGTACGCGTACGCCATGGAGCCCGAGGCGATGAACGCGGCGGCCCGCGTGCCGAGGCCGAGCAGGACGAGGGTGCCGCCGACCAGCTGGATGACGGCGGCGTACCAGTTCGGCCAGTCGCCCGTCTCGACGGTGCCTCCGTCGGTGCCCGCCGCGCCGCCGAGCACGCCGAAGAGGGAGGCGGCGCCGTGGCAGGCGAAGAGCAGGCCGACGACGACGCGGAAGAGGCCGAGGGCGTACGGCTGCGCGCGGTCGAGACGTGCGGTCATGTGGGGTGCTCCTTCGATCGGGCCGGTCCGCGGGAGGACCGGTCGGGGAGGAACCGACTGGGCGACCCACGTTAGGTGCACCTAATAAGTTCTTGCAACTTCAACATTCGGCCGCAGGCGGCGCGGCCCGCTCCCGGAGGGGAGGGTGAGGAGGAGCCGAAGGCGGAAACGGGAGGGGCGAAGGGGGTGAAAGGGGTTAAAGGGGTTCAGGCGAGGTCGGTCTCGACGACCGTCCGCAGCGCCGCGCCCCGGCCCTCGCCGCGTTCCGCCCGCGCCTGCTCCAGCCGCAGCCGTGCCGAGCGGCCGCGCAGCGTCAGCGTCATGAACTGGTTGCCGAACCAGGGTCCGCCGGTCTTGCGCCAGCGGACCGGCGGCCGGGGGGCGCGCGCGTGGCGGGCGAGGCACCGGCCGAGGGCGCGGGCCGGGGCGCTCCAGCCGAACCGGAAGCCGAAGCGCATCGACAGGGGAACGGAGTTGTGGACGGGGGAGCAGGTCAGCTGCACCACCCGGGCGTCCGGCCCGCGGCCCGGCCAGGACGGCTCGGCGATGTAGGCGTGGTGGACGTCTCCCGACAGCACGGCCACCGTCGCGGGCGCCCCCGGCCCCGTACCGGCCTCGGCGATCAGTTCGGTCAGCTCGGCGAAGGACTCCGGGAACGCCGCCCAGTGCTCCAGGTCCGCGGCCCGCCGCAGCTTCTCCCCGAGCCGCGCCCAGCGCGCGCCCTTCCCGCCCCGGCACAGGAGGGCGTCCCACGTCTCGGCGTCGTGCACCAGCGGGGGCAGCAGCCAGGGCAGGGAGGTGCCGATGAGGAGGTGGTCGCAGGGTTCCGGCCCGGACGGCATCTGCTCGCGCAGCCAGGCGGCCTCGCCGGCGTTGAGCATCGCCCGGCGCCCCTCGTCGAGGACCCGGGCCGCCCGGCTGTCGACCATCAGCAGCCGTACGCGGCCGAAGTCGCGCCGGTAGCTCCAGCGGACACTGGCCGGATCGGCGTCCGCCTGGGCGGCGAAGGCGCGCAGCACGTCCGTGCCGTCGGGGGTGCGGCGCACGGCGGCGTACAGCGGGTCGGCGGCCAGCTCGTCCGGTGACAGGTTGCCCAGGTGCTGGTAGACCCAGTAGGACATCAAGCCGCTCAGCAGCCGTTCGCGCCACCAGCCGGTGGCTCGCATGTCGGTGAGCCAGGCGGCGGAGGTGTTCCAGTCGTCGACGACGTCGTGGTCGTCGAAGATCATGCAGCTGGGCACCGTGGAGAGCAGCCAGCGCACCTGGGGATCGAGCCACGACTCGTGGTACAGGTGGGTGTACTCCTCGTAGTCGGCTACCTGGTTGCCGGGAGGTTTGCGCAGGTCGCGGCGGGTGGCGAGCCAGTTGCGGGTGGCGTCGGAGGTCTCGTCGGCGTAGACCTGGTCGCCGAGCAGCACCAGGGCGTCGGGCCGCTCGCCCGCCGGATCGGCCGCGAGGCGGGCGGCCAGGGTGTCCAGCGCGTCGGGGCCGGCCGGATCCTTCTCGTCGGCCGGCGGGGCGGCCCAGCGGCAGGAGCCGAAGACGATCCGGACGGTGTCGCCCTCGCCCGGCGTGCGGATCACGGAGGGCGGGAGGCCGGGCGGGCGCGCCTCGGGCGGCGGCCACACGGGCGTGCCGTCGAGGAGCACCTCGTACGCCGTGGAGGTGCCCGGCGTCAGGCCGGTCACCGGGACCAGGGCGTAGTGGTGGCCCGCGACCTGGAAGGTGCGCGCCGTGCCGCGGGCCCCGTCGGCACAGCGCACCTCGGCGGTGCGCGGACGGTCCGCCTCGACCCACACGGTCGCGGACGAACCGTCGACGTACCTCAGCAGTGGTCCCAGCCGCAGTGTGGCCATGTGTCTCTTCCCCTCGGTCCCCCCGGTCGCCGTCGCTCCGTACCGTACGGAACGACGGAGGCCGGGGGGCGGGTTCCGGCGGCCCGGGTCTCCCGTGTCCCGGGGGCCGGGGCGCGGGGCCCGGCCGGCGGGGCGGGCGGCCTCAGCAGCCGGCGAGGTGGTTCTGCAGCGCCGACTTCTCGGCGGGGTCCACCGACAGGTCGTAGTAGTACTTCACCTGCACCCACGCGCGGACGTAGGTGCAGCGGTAGGCGGTGCGGGAGGGCATCCAGGTCGCCGGGTCCTGGTCGCCCTTGGCCTGGTTGACGTTGTCGGTGACCGCGAGGAGCTGGGGGCGGGTCAGGTCGTTGGCGAAGGCCTGGCGCCGGGAGGTGGTCCAGGCGCCGGCGCCGGAGTCCCAGGCCTCGGCGAGCGGGACGAGGTGGTCGATGTCGACGTCGGAGGCGGCGGTCCAGGTGGCGCCGTCGTAGGGGGAGTACCAGCTGCCCGCGGTGGCGGCGCAGGAGGAGTCGGTGACGACGTTCTCGCCGTCCCGTTTGAGGACCGTCTCACGGGTGTTGCAGGCGCCGCTGACCGTGGACCAGTGGGGGAACAGCTCGCGGTCGTAGCCGGTGCGGTCCTCGGACGCCACGGTGAGGGCGGCGAGGTAGGCGCGGGCGGTGGCGCCGCTGACCGGGGTGGGCAGGGCGGCGGAGGCGGCCGGGCCGTTGAGGAGCGCGGCGAAGGCCGCGAGACCGGTGAGCGCGGCGAGGAGGCCGAGCCGTTGACGCGCGTAGAACCTGCGCATGGTGAACTCCCTTGCGTTGCGGGGGTGTCGGGGGGCGGGCGAGGGGAATGCTCGTGACGCCGTGTGGCGTACAGATGTGCGGTCGGTAAGAAGCTAATGACGTGTTCATGTCACGTCTATGGGCGGGACGCCCCGCGTCGGGGGACGCGGTGGGGCGGCGGGAGGACGATTTCGCGCCGGGGGCGGCAAGGGGGCGGCGCCGCCGGGATCGCGCCGGCCGTGCGTCCCGGTGCTCCGGCGCGAACCGGAGGGATGTGCTCCGGCCCTTGGGGGCCGCGCCGGGCGTCGCGTAGCATGGACGGCGCAGAAGGGGAGTAGCTCTTCGCCGGACCGTCGACATACTGCTCAGCTCGTCTGGGCCGGCGCCCGGAGGCGGGCCTCGATCACGAGGCCGGCCAGCGAGACCTTCGGCAAGCAGTGCACGCCCGTGCCCGCACGGCAGGGGCGCTCCGTGTGCTGCCGTGCCGAGGTGTCCCGTGTCAAGGTCCAGCACTCTCGGCGGGGCAGCCCCGACCGATTGAGGAATCGTTGATCAGCTTCACCGTGACGGCACTCGTCTTCGGCGTCGTCTTCCTCGCCGAGCTGCCCGACAAGACCGCCCTCGCCGGCCTCGTCCTCGGCACCCGCTACCGCGCGTCGTACGTCTTCGCCGGTGTCGCCGCCGCCTTCGCGCTGCACGTCGCGCTCGCCGTCGCGGCCGGCAGCGTGCTCACCCTGCTCCCGCAGCAGCTCGTGCACGCGCTCACCGGCGTGCTGTTCCTGGGCGGCGCCGCGATGCTGCTGATGAAGAAGGACGAGGACGAGGAGGAGATCCGCAAGCCGGAGGACCAGTCCTTCTGGAAGGTCGCGGGAGCGGGCTTCATGCTCATCCTGGTCGCCGAGTTCGGCGACCTCACCCAGATCATGACGGCCAACCTCGCGGCCCGCTACGACGACCCGCTCTCCGTCGGCCTGGGCGCGGTGCTCGCGCTGTGGGCGGTCGCCGGACTCGGCATCGTCGGCGGGAAGGCCCTGATGAAGCGGGTGCCGCTGCGGCTGATCACCCAGATCGCGGCCCTGCTGATGCTGGGGCTCGGGCTGTGGAGCCTGTGGGAGGCCGTGACCGGGTGAGCCCGGGCGGCGGCCGGGCCGCGCGCGGCGGCCCACGGCCCGGCGAGGACGGCGGGGAGTGTCACGCCGGCCCGAAGAGCGGATGAACGGCCGGGGAAGGCGGTGGCGCGAGGACGGCCGCGTTTTGTACCGTGGAGAAACAAAGTGGCTCCCGCCCGTTCTCCCTGACCGGCGGGCGGGGCCACCTTGTACCGGGGACACGCCCGTGAGCCCCTCATCCGCGCCTTGGAGCCCCGCCCATGACGGCCACTTCCGTTCTCACCGCCCGCGCCCTGCTGCTGGACATGGACGGCACCCTCGTCAACTCCGACGCCTCGGTCGAACGTGTCTGGCGGCGCTGGGCGGGCCGGCACGGGCTGGACGGCGACGAGGTCATGAAGGTCGTCCACGGGCGGCAGGGCTACGCCTCCATGGCGCTGCTGCTGCCGGAGAGGCCCATGGAGCACAACCACGCCGACAACGCGCGCCTGCTGGCCGAGGAGACCGCCGACACCGAGGGCGTCGTGGCCGTCCCCGGCGCGCCGGAGTTCCTCGCCTCGCTGCGCGGACTGCCGCACGCCCTCGTGACCTCGGCGAACGTCGCCCTGTCCACGGCGCGCATGGCCGCCGCCGGGCTCGGCATGCCCGAGGTGCGCGTCACCGCGGAGTCCGTCGGTGCCAGCAAGCCCCACCCCGAGGGCTTCCTCAAGGGCGCCGCCGAACTCGGCGTCGACCCCGCCGACTGCGTCGTCTTCGAGGACTCCGGCGCCGGCATCACGGCCGCGCGCGCCGCCGGGATGCGGGTGGTCGGGATCGGCCCCCGGGCCGGCGCCCACCGCCCCGACGTACTCGTGCCGGACCTGACGCGGCTGCGGGTCGAGGCCGGTCCGGACGCAACGATCCTGCTGCACGTCCGGACCGACTGAGCCGAGCGGCCCTCCGGCTCGCGCCGGCGCTTCGGGGCGCGGCCCCTACCGCGGCTCCGACGTCTCGGCCTCCAGGCGCTGCCGGGTCTGCGGCCCGTACACGCCCGGCTCGTCGGAGCGGATGCCGCGGGTCCACTGGAAGGTGCGCACCGCGTCCTCGACCCGGTGGTCGAAGACGCCGTCGATGTCGCCCGCGTAGAGGTGGACCTCGCGCAGGCGGCCCTGGAGCTCGGCGACCTGCGGGCCCCGGTCGCCGCGCCGCAGCACGGAGCCGCCCTCGTCGTGGCCGTCGTCCTCCTCCTGCGGCTGCTCCGCCGTCCCGGTGGGGCGGGCGGTCGTCCCCGTCGTCGTCGGCGAGGCCGACCGGGACGGCGTCACCGACGGCGAGGCGCCGGACGGCGACGCCGACGCCGATGCCGGTGCCGACGCCGATGAGCTCGCGTCGGCGGAGGGGGACGGCGACGCGGACGCCGGCCGCGCGGACGGGCCGGTGCCGCCCGGCGCCGGCGCCGGCGAGACCGCGCCGGCCGACGGCTCCGGCACCCCCGCCCGCACCTCCTGCGGCAGCGCCCCGTCCCGTGACGGCGTCTCGTAGGAGAACAGCCCGCCGGCGTACCCGGCCACCGCCACCGCGACGGCGGCCGCGGCCACGCTCGCCACCACCCCCCGGCGCCGGCGGCGCGGCTGCCCGTCCGCGCCGTGCGGCACGGGGCCGGAGAGCGGCTCCGGTTCCGGCTCGGGGGCATCGGAGGGACGCGGGGCGGTGGGAGTGGGCGCGTCGGCCGGCGGAGCCGGCGGGGCGGGGAGCGCGGAGGTCTGCTCCGCCGTGCCGGACGGCGTCGCGGAGCCGGCGGCGCGCGGCGGCACGGCGGCGTCCGGCTCCGCCGGCGCCGATGACCGCGCGGGCGCAGCGGGCTCGCCCGAGCCGTCCAGCTCGACGTACGGCCGGATCCGCAGGGGGTCGAAGTCCCCGGCCGCGGCGGCCTGCGCCGACCGCGCCTCGCGCAGCGCGTCGGAGACCTGCCGGGCGCAGGCGCAGGAGGGCGTACCGTCGGCCCGGCGCCGCGCCCCGCACTGCGGACACGGGTGATCCCCGGGACTCCTCGGCTGCTCCACGCGATGCGCCCCTCTCCTCACGAACCCCTCGTGAACTCAGAGATTATGCAGAGCATCTTTGCGCTCCGGTGCGCACGCCCCCTCGTGCGCGTGCGTGAGCGCCCTCGGAACGCCGGCCTCCGACAGGACTGAACGGGCGATAACTGGTCACACCGACCACGAGGGATGGCGGGACGAGACCTCGGGAGGTTTCCATGGCCGGGGATGCGCGCGAAGCGGCGGGCGCGACGGGCCCCACGGGGGTGACGGGTCCGGCGGACCTCGCGGACGCGACGCGGACCGACGCCCCCGAGCACGTGCCCGGCGGTGTCCTCGTCTCGATCGGCGCGCTGCTCCTCGGCATGCTGCTCGCCGCACTGGACCAGACCATCGTGTCGACGGCCCTGCCCACCATCGTCAGCGAACTCGGCGGCATGGAGCACCTGTCGTGGGTGGTCACCGCGTACCTGCTGGCGGCGACGGCGGCCACCCCGCTGTGGGGCAAGCTGGGCGACCAGTACGGGCGCAAGAGGCTGTTCCAGGCCGCCATCGTGATCTTCCTGGGCGGGTCCGCGCTGTGCGGCGTGGCGCAGGACATGCCCGGGCTGATCGCCTTCCGCGCCCTGCAGGGCCTGGGCGGCGGCGGGCTGATGGTGCTGTCCATGGCGATCGTCGGCGACCTGGTCCCGCCCCGCGAACGCGGCCGGTACCAGGGCCTGTTCGGCGCGGTGTTCGGCGCGACCAGCGTCCTGGGACCGCTGCTGGGCGGGCTGTTCACCGAGCATCTGAGCTGGCGCTGGGTCTTCTACGTCAACCTGCCCGTCGGCGTCGTGGCGCTCGCCGTGATCGCCGCCGTGCTGCGCGTCCCGCGCAGGGCCACCCGGCACGTCATCGACTACCTCGGCACCCTCCTGATCGCCTCCGTCGCCACCTGCCTGGTCCTGGTCGCCTCCCTCGGCGGCACCACCTGGGCGTGGGGTTCGCCGCAGATCATCGGCCTGGCGGTGCTGGGCGCGGTGCTGGCCTGCGTCTTCGTGGCCGTCGAACGCAAGGCGGCCGAACCCGTCCTGCCGCTCAAGCTCTTCCGCGTGCGCACCTTCACCCTCTCCGCCGCGATCAGCTTCATCGTCGGCTTCGCGCTGTTCGGCGCGATGACCTACCTGCCGACGTTCCTCCAGGTCGTCCACGGCGTGAGCCCGACCATGTCCGGGGTGCACATGCTGCCGATGGTGGCCGGCATCCTGCTGTCGTCGACCGTCTCCGGGCAGATCGTCAGCCGCACCGGCCGCTGGAAGGTCTTCCCCCTCGCGGGCACCGCCGTCACCGCCCTGGGCCTGTTCCTGCTGCACCGGCTCGACGAGACCAGCTCCACCGCCGAGATGAGCGCCTCCTTCCTCGTCTTCGGCGCCGGTCTCGGCCTGGTGATGCAGGTCCTGGTCCTGATCGTGCAGAACGCGGTGCCCTACGAGGACCTGGGCGTGGCCACCTCCGGCGTGACCTTCTTCCGCTCCATCGGCGCCTCCTTCGGCGTCGCCGTCTTCGGCACGATCTTCGCGGGCAGGCTCGGCGACGAGCTCGCCGACGCCTTCCGCGGCGCACGGCTCCCACCCGGCGTCTCCGCGGACAGCCTCCAGGCCGACCCGCGCGGCATCGCCGCCCTGCCGCCCGCGCTGCGCCCCGGAGCGCTGCACGCGTACGCCTCCTCCATCACCGACGTCTTCCTGTACGCCGCCCCCGTCGCCCTCCTCGGCTTCGCCCTGGCCTGGCTGCTGAGGGAGGACCGGCTGCGCGGCTCGGTCACGGCCCCCGACGGCACCCAGACCTTCGCCAGCAACCCGGTGGAGCGGTCCTCGCACGACGAGGTGTGCCGCGCGCTGTCCGTCCTCGGCACCCGCGAGGGCCGCCGCGAGGTCTACCGGGAGATCACCGAGCGGGCGGGCTACGACCTGCTGCCCGCCGCGAGCTGGCTGCTGCTGCGGATCAGGAGGTACGGCCACCTGGAGCCGGCCGTGCTCGCCGAGCGCGGCCCCGTCCCGCTCCGGGCGGTCATGGAGGCCGCCCGGCAGGTCGAGGAGCGGCGCCTGGCCGTCCGCGAGGGACTCGACCTGGTCCTGACCGACCAGGGGCACGAGGTCGTCCAGCGGCTGGCCCACGCCCGCGAGGAGTCCCTGGCCGAGCTGCTCGGCGACTGGTGGGGACCGGACCGCCCGGCCGACCTGGGGCAGCTGGTGAAGGAGCTCACCGGCGAGCTGTGCGGCTCGGAGCGGGAACGCCCGCGCGAGGCGCGGTCCCTGGCGCACGCGGGGTGAGGGGCTTGCGGAACCAGTGCTCGGCGTACGGACTGCTGTCGTACGCCTCGGTCTCCGTGTAGCCGAGCCGCGCGTACAGGGCGCGGGCCTCGACGAGGTCGCTGCGCGTGTCGAGCACCATCTCCGCCGCACCGAGCGTCCGCGCCGCGTCCTCGGCGGCCCCGACCAGCAGCGCGGCCCCGCCCCGCCCGCGCACGCCCTCGGCGACGAACACCCGCTTCAGCTCGGCGGTGGCGGGGGCCCGCAGCCGGACGCCCGCGGTGCCGGCCGGTTCGCCCCCGTACCGCGCGACCAGCAGCACCCCGCGCGGCGGGGCGAGATCGGCACCGGTCTCGGCGGCGATCTCCCGCTCCAGCCCGGCGGGGTCGGTCCGCCGTCCCTCGTACCGCAGGTACCAGCGGTCGCTGACCTCGGTGTAGTACGCCCGCCACAGGGCGGCGGCGACGGGGGAGTCGTACGGTTCCGGGGCGATGGTCCAGGACATGGAGGGGATTGTCCGGACGGGCCGGACCGGCACGCAATCGAATAACGGACGCGGCCGGACGGCGGGAGCCCTCCCGGTGCCCGTCCGCGCGTCCTCCCGCCGACGGCGTACGCCTCCTGCGCCGATCGGCCGACACGGGTGTCGGCCCCGCGTACCGTGTCCGCCGGCTGCCGTTTGGGCCGTTCGGGCCGGGCTACCCGCAACCCCCAACCGGCCCGTACCGAAGGCCGGTTGGGCCGAGAACCCGGAAGGCATCCATGTCCACAGGCGTGATCATCGCTCTGATCGTGATCGTGGCGGCCGTGCTCCTCGTCGCGGCCGTCCTGACCCTGCGCGCACGCGGACCGCGGCACGGCAAGAGCCTGAAGCGGCGCTTCGGGCCCGAGTACGACCGGGCCGTGGCCCGGCACGACGGTGACACCCGGGCCGCCGAGCGCGAGCTCGCCCAGCGCGTGGAACGCCACGGCGGCCTGCGCGAGAAGGCGCTGGACCCCGCGGAGCGCGAGCGGTTCGAGGCGCGCTGGACGGCGGCCCAGGAGCGCTTCGTCGACTCCCCGGGGGAGGCGGTCGCCGAGGCGGACCGGCTGCTCGCGGAGCTGGCCGGCACCCGGGGCTTCCCGGACGGCGGGCAGTACGAGGAGCAGCTCGCCGCCCTGTCCGTGCACCACGCCCGCCATGTCGACGGCTACCGGCGCGTGCACCGCGCGGCCCGCCCGGGCGCCGACGGCGGCACGGGCACCGAGGAGCTGCGCGAGGCCATGGTCGAGGCCCGCGCCCTCTTCGAGGACCTGCTGCGTCCGGCCCGCCACGAGGGCGGCCGGCACCGCACCACCGCGGACGGCGGGCACGCGGCACCGGCCCGCCCCCGCACCCCCTGGTCGTCCCACCGGCGTCAGCCGAAGGAGAGCTGAGGCACATGTCCGACGTGACCCGCCCGCCCGGCACCACCTCCACCGGGCAGCCGATCCCCGACGCCCGCGGCGAGACGGCGGTGGGCACCGCCCCGGCCGCCGCCGCGCCCCGGCCCGCCGCCCCCTCCGGCACGGCGAGCACCCGCCTCCTGCCGCACGAGGAGTGCGACAGGCTGGGGCAGCGGCTGCACCACGCCGTCTCCGGATTCGTCGACGACCCGCGGGCCGCCGTGGAGGAGGCCGACCGCGCCCTGGAGGAGATCGTCGCCCGCCTCACCGACGCGGCGGGCCGGCGCCGCCACGCCCTGCGCGCGTCGTGGCAGGGCACGGACGGGCACGCGGCGCCCACCGACACCGAACAGCTCCGCCTGGCCCTGCGGGACTACCGCGAACTGGCGGACCGCCTCCTGCGCCTCTGAGGCGCGACAGGCCCTACCGGCCCGCCCGGCGCTCCCGCCACCGCCGCACGACCCCTTCGACGTCGTACGGCTTCAGACCCAGGGGAGGGCCGGGCGGCGGCTTGAACATGACGTCGCGGATCTTGACGTTGAGATCCTCGACCATCTTGCGCACCGCGGTCTCGGACGGCGCCTCCAGGGCCGCCTCCAGCACGTCCTCGGCCTCTTTGCGCAGGGCCAGCGTCGGCGGCAGTACCGCGACGCCCTCGCGGGCCAGCTTCCGCTTGACCCACCACAGTTCGTCGTACACCGCGTCCACGTCCGCGGGCAGCGGCTTGCCGGCTCCGGGCAACCGGTCGAACTCGCCGCGCGCCTGCGCGTCACGGATCTGCTTGTCCGCCCAGGACTCGAAGTCGACGCCGGGTGGCTTCCGCTCGGTCATACCCCCATGGTGCCCGGAACCGGGCCGCACGGTGCCCGCCCGGCCGGAAGAGGGGAGTGCTCAGCGCTCCACCGCAGGTGCCGAGCCCGGCAGCGGGCGGCCCGCCGACTCCGACATGAACCACACCGCCACGCCGCCGACCACGGCCGCGGCCATCATGTAGTACGCGGGCATCATCAGGTTCCCGGTCGCCCCGATCAGCGCCGTCACCACCAGCGGCGTCGTCCCGCCGAACAGCGACACGGACACGTTGAACCCGATCGACAGCGACCCGTAGCGCACCCGCGTCGGGAACAGCGCCGGCAGCGCGGCCGGCATGGCGGAGGTGAAGCAGACCAGCAGCAGACCCAGCGCCGCCATGCCCAGCCCCACCGCGAGCAGGCTGCCCTCACGGATCAGCAGCAGCGCCGGGACCGACAGCAGCAGGAAGCCCGCGCAGCCCGCCGCGATCACCGGCCGCCGCCCGACCCGGTCGGTCAGCGCGCCCGCGAACGGCTGCACGACCATCATCAGCGCCATCACGCCCAGCACGACCAGCAGCCCGTGCGTCTCGTCGTACTTCAGCTCGCTGGTCAGGTAGCTCGGCATGTACGACAGCAGCATGTAGTCGGTGACGTTGAAGACCAGCACCAGCCCGACGCACAGCAGCAGCGCCTTCCACTGCCCGGTGATCATCTCCCGCAGCGGCACCCTCGGCCGCTCGGACTCCGCCTTCGCGACCTGGGCCGCGAACGCCGGCGTCTCCTCCAGCCGCATCCGCAGGTACAGCCCGATCAGGCCCATCGGCCCGGCGATCAGGAACGGGATCCGCCAGCCCCAGGACGTCAGGTCGTCCGCCGGCAGCAGCGCGGTCATCAGCGTGACCAGCCCCGCGCCGCCGATGTACCCGGCCAGCGTGCCGAACTCCAGCCAGCTCCCGAGGAACCCGCGCCGCCTGTCGGGCGCGTACTCGGCGATGAAGGTGGACGCGCCCGCGTACTCACCGCCGGTCGAGAACCCCTGCACCAGCCGCGCGGCCAGCAGCAGCACCGGCGCCCAGACGCCGATCGTCGCGTACGAGGGGATCAGCCCGATCGCGAACGTGCCCGCCGCCATCATGATCATCGTCAGGGCGAGCACCTTCTGCCGCCCGACCCGGTCGCCGAGCGGCCCGAAGATCATGCCGCCGAGCGGCCGGACCAGGAACGCCGCGGCGAAGGCGCCGAAGGTCGACAGCAGCTGGGCCGTCGGATTGCCCGACGGGAAGAAGACCTTGCCCAGCGTCACCGCGATGTAGCTGTAGACGCCGAAGTCGAACCACTCCATGGCGTTGCCGAGCGCGGCCGCCTTCACGGCGCGCCGGACGAGGGCGGGGTCGGTGACGGTGGCGCCGCGTACCGGCGCGGCGGACGTGGACGGGGCAACGGCGACTGTGACGGCCGACAAGGCTTCGCTCGCCTACCTTTCGACGGGGACAGGGACACGACCCGCACGGCGGCGCTGTCGCCGGGCCGAAAAACGACCATAGGCGGTGATCTGCCCCTTACGGACCGTGCCTCTCCCGCCGCGGAGAGCAGCAAAACCGGACGCGTCCTGGGGCGTCTGCCCGGCTCGGAGCGCCGCACCCCCGCCCGTCTTGTGATCCTTGTCGCTCTTCACCGGCCCCATCGACCCCATCGACCCCGCCGGTCGCACCGGTCTCCCGCGAGCCCCGTGGAGGCGCCCCGCCCGTTCCCCCACTATCGTCGTCCGGACAAAAGGAGAGCGGCGGTCAGGTGAAGCCGGGGTTGCCTGCGTCTCCTTGGGGGTGGTGCGGGCCTCACAGGGTCCGCGGAACGACAATCCGCGCAGATCGCGCGGGACGGACGGGGCGGGAGGCCTGCGCGGCGTGGCGAATGCGGAGCACGGTGGGCGACCGGTGAAAGCCTTCGGAGCGACGGCCGTCGGTGAGGCCGGAGCGCAGCTGCGCGCGGCCCGGCTGGGCCTGTGGCTGGTCGCGGCCGTCCTCGCCGTACGGCAGCTGGCGGCCGTTCTCGGCTCCCCGCGGGGGGAACGCCTGACGGACCTGGAGACCTGGGTCGGCCCTGCCGGGGTCCTGCACGTCGAGGGCTCCCTGTACGACTCGACCCGCTTCACCGCGACCCCCTTCGCGGGCCTGGTCCTCAAACCGCTCACCCGGGCGGCCGAACAGGCCCTCGGCTGGGGTTGGACCTTCGGGACGCTGCTGCTGGTCGCGGCCCTCGGCGTGGTCGCCGCGCGGGCCCTGCCGCAGCCGGTGGGCCGGCGCACGGCGCTGCTGGCGGCGCCGGTCACGGTCAGCCTGCTCATGCTCTCCCTGCCGGTCCGCAACACCTTCTGGCTCGGCCAGACCAGCATCATCCCGGTCCTGCTCGTGCTCCTGGGCTGCCTGGCCGTGCGCGGCGGGCGCACCGGCGGCCTGCTCATCGGCGTCGCCGCGGCGCTCCAGCCGACGGTGCTGCTCTTCGCCCCCCTGCTGTGGTTCACGGGCCGCCGCCGAGCCGCCGTGTCCGCCGGGGTGACCTTCGCCGCGTGCACCGCGCTCGCCTGGGTGGTGATGGCGCAGGACTCGTACACGTACTGGGTGCACCACATGGCGGGCGTGGGCCTGGGCGGCGAGGCCGACGACCTGGCCAACCAGTCCCTGCACGGCGCGCTGCTGCGCCTGGGCCTGACCGGCCCGCCGGAGACCGCCCTCTTCCTCGTCCTCGGCACGGCGGTCGCGGTCCTCGGCCTGCGCCGGGCCGTGCGCTACGCCCGCGACGGCCAGCTGCTGCTCGCGGTGGCGATCACCGGCTGCGCGGCCGTGGCGGTGTCGCCCGCCACCTGGCAGCACCAGTTGCTGTGGGTGCTGCTCGCGGTCGTCGGCCGGGTCGGCAAGCGCGCCTCGGACCGGTACGTGTGGCCGGTGGCGGTCGTCCTGGTGATGACGCTGCCGGCGAAGATGATGCTGCCGAACATGTCGGCGCTGCACCCCCTGCGCGACAACCTGGTCCTGCTCGCGGCGCTCGCCGCCGCCACCGCCGTACCGTTCCTCTCCCGCACCTCGCCGTACTACGAGACCCCGGTCCCCACCCGGCACGCCGCGCCCGTCCCGACGCGGTTGCGGCGCGTTCCGCTCCTGCCGTTCCTGCGCCGCGTCCTCACCCGCCCGAACCTCCTGCTGGAACTGCTCCTCATCCGGGTCACCTACGCCGCCTACTCCAAGGTCCGCCTGGCGGCGACCGGCGGCCGGGACCGCGCCGAGGAGCACGGCCATCAGATCCTCGGCCTCGAACGCCTCCTGCACATCGACATCGAGCACGCGGTGAACCACGCCGTGGTCAGGGTCGGCTGGCTGCGGGACTTCTTCGACTTCTACTACACGTCGTTCCACTTCGTGGTCCCGCTGACCGTCCTCGGCGTCCTGTACTGGCGCCGCCCGGTCGACTACCGCTGGGCCCGCTCCGCGCTCGGTTTCACCACGCTGCTCGCCCTGGTCGGCTTCTGGCTCTACCCGCTGGCCCCGCCGCGCCTGATGCCGACGCTCGGGATCATCGACACCGTGCACGGCGTGCAGGACTTCTCCAAGCCGGACTACGGCACCTTCACGGCCCTGACCAACCAGTACGCGGCGATGCCGTCGCTGCACTTCGGCTGGTCGCTGTGGTGCGGCCTGGTCGTCGCGGTCATCGCGCCGAAGGCGTGGATGAAGGCCGCCGGCCTGCTGCACCCCCTCTTCACGGTCTCGGCGATCGTGGCGACCGGCAACCACTGGGTGCTGGACGCGGTGGGCGGCGCGCTGGTCGTCGGCGCCGGCTTCGGCCTGACGTACCTCCTCCAGGGCCCGCGCGCCCGGACGACCGCGGCCCTCGCCACCGCCGCACCCGGCACCACCGCCGCGGCCGGAGCCGGCGCGGAGGTCAGCAGCGCTCCCGCCCCCGCGAAGGACCGTACTCCGAACTGATCCGGTACTCGCCGGGCGCGGGGACGGTCAGCCGGGTGAACTCGCCCTCACGGGCCAGGCACCCGCCGTCGGACCGCAGCCACGGCGACCAGGCGATCCGCACGGTCACCGTCCCCGGCCGCCCGGCGCGCAGCACCAGCTCCGCGCCGGTCGTCCGCACCACGCTGCCGGGCGCGGACACCAGCGGCACGGCGTCCCGCACGCGGTACACCCGCCAGTGGGCGTCCCGCCACACGGGTTCCAGCCAGGCGGGCCGCCGCTCCCGCACCAGCCGCGCCTCCTCCCGCGCGAACCCGTCCGGCTTGCCCAGCGGCAGCACCACGAAGCCGACCGCCCACCGGTCCAGCCAGGCCCGGTAGGTCCGCGCGTCGAAGCCGCCGTCGTAGAAGAGGCGGGCCCGCTCCATGTCGAGCTGCCGGTTCCAGCCGCGGGCCAGGCGGACGTGCGGGGCGAGCAGAGCGGCCTCCCGGTGGTCGCGGGCGGGGACCACCTCCACCCGGGTGCGGTCGGCGCCGAGCCCGTCCAGGGCCCGTACGACCCCGCTCGTCGCGGTGGCCCAGGCCGGCACGGCGGTGTACTCGACCACATCGTCGGCGGTCTTCTTGCCGACCCAGGCGACGGACAGGACCAGCGCCCCGACCAGCAGGTTCCGCCGCAGTCGCCGCAGCCCCGGCCGGGCGAGCAGCGCGGCCAGCAGCACCGCCGGGGCGAACAGCTGCGCGAACCGCTCCACGTTCGTGCCGACGGGGGAGGGGACCAGGTACGCCAGCACGGTCCCGGCCGCGTACACGGCCCCGCTCCACCGGGCGACCCGCCAGGGGCGCGGGGCGAGCGCGGTGACGGCGAGCCCGAGCAGCGCGGGCGGCCATATCCGGGCCGGGGGCATGAGCTGCTCGCCGCTGAAGGGGAAGAGGAGGGTGGTCGCGCCGACCACGGCCGCGGGCGGCACCAGCAGGACCAGGGCCCGCCCCCGGTCCCGTACGAGGAGGAAGCCGGCCCCGACGACGGCCAGGAACAGCCCGGCCACCGGGGACGCCATGGTGGCGAGGGCCGCGTGGGCGGCGGCCGGGGCCAGGCGCCGCCGCCGCGTCAGCGGCAGGCAGGCGGCCAGCCCGAGCGCGACACCGAGGGCGAAGGTGGTGCGCCCCGAGGCCACGTTGCACCACAGGGCCAGCGAGGCGAGCAGCGCCGGCCCCAGGGGCCTTCGCACCCCGGCCCGCGCGATCAGCAGGGCCGCGAGCCACGAGGCGGCGAGCCCGGAGGCGGCGGTGACCGTGCGCACGCCGAACGCGGCCATCAGGTACGGGGAGATCAGGCTGTAGTTGGCGGTGTGCGTCCCGCCGTACCAGAACAGCCCGTACGCCGAGCCGCCGTGCCGGGAGGCGAAGTCCGCCCAGGCCAGCTGGGCGGCCAGGTCGCCGCCCCCGGTGGCGAGGACCGTCCACCACAGCACGTACAGCGGCAGGGTGGGGAGGGTGGCGAGGAGGGGGAGCCGGTGGCGCCGCCACAGGGCGGGCGGGGGGCGGTGGCCGCGTCGGGCGGCCGGGCGGTGCTCGGGCCGGGGGGTGGTGAGCTCGGCAGGGACCACGGCGAGGGACTTCCGTTCGCGTCTTCGGGCGGGCACGGCGGGTGGGACACGGGGAAGACGCGCGTGCGAACGGAAACGTTCAGCGGCGGGGCGTGGCGCTTGCGGGCGGGGGGCCCGCACGGGCGGGTGACCCACGCGGGCGGGTACGGCGAAGGCGGCGGCCCGGGGGACCGGGGGCCGCCGCCCTCGGCTGCGCGCGGGGCCGGCCGGGCCGTCCGGGGAAACAGCCGGCGGGGGCGCCCGCGATCACCCCTCCTCCCGGTCCCGTCCGCACGGGAGGTCCCGGCCTCCGGCGTGACCGGCCCGGCCGCCGCAGGCCGCGGCGGTGTGCGGCGCCCACGGCCCCGCTTCGCGGGTGATCCGGGTCATGCGGGCCGCTCCACCGGGGCGGGGTCCTCGAAGGCGACCGGCGCCTCGAACGCGGCCCGGCGGGTGGCCCGGCGCAGCGCCTTGAGGAGCGCGGGGCCGAGGGCGAAGGTCAGGACGGCCGTGACGAGCGCCCGGCCCAGGTCCCAGCCGAGGGAGGTGGCCAGGTGGTAGGCCACGAAGCGGGCCAGGTTGGCGGGGACGGAGGCCCCCGCGCGAAAGCCGATGTCCGAGCCGAGGCCCATGAAGGGCCAGCCCGCCAGGTTCATCACGGCTCCGTAGGCGAACGCGGCGAGGAAGCCGTAGCCGGCCAGCAGCCACAGCTCCGCGCGTCCGCGCAGCCGGTCGGGGAACGGCAGCAGGCCGGCGCCCATCGTGAACCAGCCCAGCGTCAGCATCTGGAACGGCATCCACGGCCCCACCCCGCCCGTCAGCAGCGCGGACGCGAACATGGTGACCGAGCCGAGGACGAACCCGAACCCCGGGCCGAGGACCCGCCCGCTGAGCAGCATCAGGAAGAACATCGGCTCCAGGCCGGCGGTCCCCGCGCCGAGCGGGCGCAGCGCCGCGCCCGCCGCCGCCAGGACGCCGAGCATCGCCACCGCCTTCGGACCGAGTCCGGACTCCGCGATGGTCGCCGCCACCACGGCCACCAGCAGCACCAGCAACCCCGCGAACAGCCACGGCGCGTCCCGGGCGTGCGCGCCGATCCCCGAGTCGGGCGGGGCGAGGAACGGCCAGCCGAACGCGGCCACCCCGACCGCGCCGGCCAGCACGAGGGCGGCGACGGAGCGGGGGCCGAGGCGGACGGCCCGGGCCCGACGCCGGCGAGCGGGGGCCGGCGGCGACGCGGGGGTCACGACAGGGCCTCTCGCACCTGGGCCACCGTCAGCCACTTCTGCGGGGCGAGGACCTTGGCGACCTGCGGGGCGAAGGACGGGGAGGCCACCGCCACGTCCGCGGTCGGACCGTCGGCGATCACCTCGCCCTGGGCGAGCAGCACCACCCGGTGGGCGAGTTCCACGGCCAGCTCCACGTCGTGGGTGGCCAGCACGATGGCGTGGCCCTCGGCGGCCAGCGCGCGCAGGACGGCGACCAGGCGGGCCTTGGCCGCGTAGTCCAGGCCGCGCGTCGGCTCGTCCAGCAGGAGCAGCGGCGGGCGGGCCGTCAGCACCACGGCCAGGGCGAGCGTCAGGCGCTGCCCCTCCGACAGGTCGCGCGGGTGCGTGTCGTCGGCGACGCCGGGCAGCAGTTCGGACAGCAGGGCGCGGCAGGTGCCGGGCTCCGCGCCCGCGTCCCGGTCGGCGGCCAGGCACTCGGCGGCGACCGTGTCGGCGTACAGCAGGTCCCGCGGCTCCTGCGGGACCAGGCCGACGCAGCGCACGAGGTCGCGGGGCGGCGTTCGGCGCGGCACGGCGCCGGCGGCGCGGACGGAACCGGCGGACGGCTCCACCAGGCCGACGAGCGCCGACAGCAGGGTGGACTTCCCGGCGCCGTTGCGGCCCATGAGGACGACGGTCTCACCGGGGGAGACGGTGAGGTCGACGCCGTGCAGGGTCTCGGTCCGGCCGCGGCGCACGGCGAGGCCGCGGATCTCGGCGGCGGGCCCGGAGCGGGGGACGGCCCCCGGCCCCCGGCGGGACGGCCTGCGCCGCGGCCACCGGCGAAGCGCCGGGCGGGGCCGGCCGGCGGACGCGTCGACGCCTTCCGGGACATTCGTCGGGGCGCCCTTCGGGACGGGCTGCGGAACACCCGCCGGAGCGTCCCCCGGGGCGGCGCTCGAAGCGGCCCCCCGAGTGCCCTCCGGGGCGCTTCCCGGCCCGCCCCGCGGGACCGCCCGCCCGGCGAGCCGCTCCCGCAGCGGCGCCGCCCGGCGCCGGGCGTCCCGGACCGTCAGGGGCAGCGGGGACCAGCCCGCCAGGCGGCCCAGCTCCACCACCGGCGGGCACACCGGGGAGACGGCCATCACCTCGGCCGGGGCGCCGGCGACCGGCGCCGCTCCCGGCTCCGGCAGGAGGACGACCCGGTCGGCGTACTGGATGACGCGTTCCAGGCGGTGCTCGGCCATGAGGACCGTGGTGCCGAGGTCGTGGACGAGGCGCTGGAGGACCGCGAGGACCTCCTCCGCGGCGGCCGGGTCCAGGGCCGAGGTCGGCTCGTCCAGCACCAGCACCCCGGGGTGCGGCGTGAGGACCGAGCCGATCGCCACCCGCTGCCGCTGCCCGCCGGAGAGCGTGGCGATCGGGCGGTCGCGCAGGTCGGCCAGGCCGAGCAGGTCGAGGGTCTCCTCCACCCGGCGGCGCATCACCTGGGGCGGCAGGCCCAGCGACTCCATGCCGTAGGCGAGTTCCTCCTCCACGGTGTCCGTCACGAAGTGGGCCAGCGGATCCTGGCCCACGGTGCCGACGACGTCGGCCAGGTCGCGCGGCTTGTGGGTGCGGGTGTCGCGGCCGGCGACGGTGACCCGGCCGCGCAGGGTACCGCCGGTGAAGTGCGGCACCAGGCCGCTCACCGCGCCGAGCACGGTCGACTTGCCGACCCCCGACGGGCCGGCGAGCAACACGAGTTCGCCCTCCGGGACGACGAAGTCCACCGCGCGAACGGCGGGCTCGCCCGCCCCGTCGTACGTCACGCTGACGTCCTCGAAGCGGATCACGGCGCCTCCTCGGCGGATACGGGACGGGCGGATGCGGGACGGACGGATGCGGGACGGGCGGATGCGGGACGGTCGGGGGAGGGGGTGACGAAGGCGGGCAGCAGCCCGAGGAGGACGGCCGCCGCCGGCCACAGGGGCAGGGCGGGCGCGGCCGGCGGGACCACGCCCGGGTTCAGCGCGGCCGGATCGCGGACGCCGGCGAGGGCCAGCAGGGCCGCGACCGCGGCACCGGACGCGGCGACCAGAGCGGACCGGAGGTTCCAGCGGTCGGGCCGGTAACGGGTGCGCGGGGAGCGGCGGCCCCCGAGCCACAGGCCCGCGAGGGCGGCGGCGACCCCGGCGAGCAGCACGGGCACCCCGTACGCGCCGCCCACGGCGGTGAGCATCCCGTACGTTCCCGCGCAGACGCCGAGCAGCCCGGCCAGGGTGAGTGAGGCGGTCGTGCGGCGGACGGCGGCGGGGACCCGCGCGGTACGGCCGTACCCGCGGGCGTCCATCGCGGCGGCCAGGGCGACGGAACGCTCCAGCGCGCCCTCCAGGACCGGCAGCCCGACCTGGAGCAGGCCCCGCACGCCGCGGTCGGGCCGTCCCCGCAGCCGGCGGGCGGCGCGCAGGCGCCGCACGTCGGCGACGAGGTGCGGGGCGAAGGTGAGGGCGACGACGACGGCGACGCCCGTCTCGTACAGGGCGCCGGGCAGGGCCTTGAGGAGGCGGGAGGGGTTGGCCAGGGCGTTCGCGGCGCCGACGCAGATCAGCAGGGCGGCCAGCCTCATGGCCTGGTACAGCGCGTGGGCCAGGCCCTCGGCGGTGACCTCGCCGCCCAGGCGGATGCCCTGCGCCCAGTCGGGCAGCGGGACCTCGGGCAGCGTCAGGAGCACGTGCGTGCCGGGGACGCCGGAGCCGAAGACGGCCGTGAGGACGAGGCGGACGGCGATCACGGCGAGGGCCAGTTGCACGAAGGCGCCGTAGGAGCGGGACCAGGGGGCGTGCGGGCGGCGCGCCGTCACGACGTACGCGCAGACCGCGACGAGCAGGGCGAGGAGGAGGGGGTTGGTGGTGCGGGTGGCGGCGGCTCCGAGGCCGAGCGCCCACAGCCACCAGGCACCGGGGTGCACGGCGGCGCCGTCACGCATGCCCGCGCCTACGCATTCCCGCGCCGCCGCGCCTGCCACACGGCCGCCCCGCCCAGCACCACCACGAGCCCGGCGCCGGCGAGGAGACCGGCCGACGGTCCGCCCCCGTCCGTCCCCGTGCCCCCGGCCGGGTCCGCGGCGGCCGGCTGCCCCGTCCGCCCCTCCCCGCCATCCGCCACCCGCTCGCCGCACCCCTGCCGCGGGTAACCGGCGATGGCGCACAGCAGGGCGTGGGAGTCGTAGCGCAGCGGCCCGGCGACGGCCGCCAGGGCGTCCGCCGTCGTCGCGCCGGGGGAGACGCGGGCGCAGGCGGTACGGCGGCCGGGCGGGGTCTCGCCGGACGGGGCGTCGGCCGCCGTACCGAAGTCGAGGACGAGCGCGACCCGCTTGCTGCCCTCGCGGGCGGGCGTCCCGCCGCAGATCGACGCGAAGCCGGCGGTGCCGCGCGGCCGGGCCGCGTCCCCGGAACCCCCGCTCACCGCGAACCGGAAGCCCTGGACGTCCCCGTCGTCGGGGCGGGCGGTGGACGGGCCCCGGGTGGCGTAGGTCCACCGGTCGCCGTCGTGCTCCCAGAACGACCAGTAGCGGTAGCCGGCGGCCTGCGCCTGGCCGGCGCCCGCGAGCAGCGCGAGCGCGGCCAGGGCGAGGAGGGCGGCGCGACGGATCACGGCTGCTTCCGGGTGCGGCCGCTGAGCAGGAAGCCGATGCCGATGCCGGCGACGAGGCAGACGCCGACGGACCACCAGACGCCGAAGCCGCCGTCGCCGTCGTCGTCCTTCTTCTTCTCGTCGTCCGCGCTCGCGGCCGTCGCGGTGATCGTCGCGCTCACCGCCGGAGCGCCGGGGCCGGTCGCCCGCAGCCGGGCCACCAGGTCGGTGCCGCCGAAGTCGCGGGGATCGGTGCCCGTGGCGTGGGCGGCGAGGATCAGCTGGGCCCAGGCGGCCGGGCCGCTCCGCTCCGCCCAGGTCGCGGCGTTCTCCTCCAGCCAGCGCAGCGGCTTCGCGGCCCGCTCGGCGCCGCCCTGCGCGGCGAGCGCGACGACGGCGTCGGCGGTGTTGCCGTAGTCGGGCCGGTCGGCGGCGCCGGCGAGGGCGGAGGTGAGGTGGCCGGTGGTGGCGACGGCCCGGGCGAGGTAGGCGGCGCCGCCCGCGGCGGCCTCCCGCCGGGTGGGCTCGCCGGAGCCGGCGCACTCGGCCTCGGCCGCCTTGCCGGGCCCGGTCACCAGGCCCTTGCCGAGCGCGCCGAGCACACCGGCGGCGGTGGCGTCCGCGTTGGCGGACAGCTCGCCCTTCCCGTCCGGCTGGAAGGCGAAGGCGCCCTCGCCGTCGCCCCCGCAGGGCAGGGCGAGGGCGAGCAGGGCGTCGTAGGGGGACTTGCCGCCCTCGGTGACCCGCTCCGGCTTCTCGCCGGCGGCGGTCAGGGCGCCGATGACGACGGAGGTGGAGTTGGCGTCGCTGGGGCCGCCCGGCGTGTAGCCCCAGCCGCCGTCCTCGTTCTGCACGGACTTCAGCCAGGTGAGGGCCTTGCCGGTGGCGGCGTCGTGCCCGCCGAGCGCGGCGAGGGCCTGGACGGCGGCGGCCGTGCTGTTGGTGTCGACCGCGGTCCTGGCGTCGCAGGGCTCGGCGGTGTCGGCGCGGAAGGGCGCGAAGGCCCCGTCGGCGCACTGCTGCCCGGTGAGCCAGCGGACGGCCCGCGCGGGCGGCTCGGCGCCCACCGCGTCCTGCGCGAGCAGGGCGAGGGACTGGCGCCAGACACCGTCGTACGTCGGATCGGAGGTGCCGTACAGCCCGGCGGTGCGGTCCGGCTCGGCCAGGACCGGCGGGGAGGGGGACGGGTCGGCGGCGACCGCGGGCGCGGCGGCGCCGATCACGGCTATGGCGGCCAGGGCCGCGGCGCTGCGACGGCGGACGTTCATGATCGGCGGGTGCCTTTCCCTGCGGCGGGCCGGGCAGCACGGGGCACCCCCGGCGGCTCGGCTCCGTATGCCTCGACGGTGCCCGTGCGCCGGCGGGCGCCGGGCACGTGAGCCGGTCACGGTCCCGCCCGGGGGGATCCGGCTCACCGCCTGGGAACGGGCGGTTCGCGGCAGGGGTCTCCCGCTTCGGGCGAAGCCGGGAAGCGGGGAGGGGCCGGCGCCGGAATTGCGCCGGCTTCCCCCCGTACGGGTGTGATGGCGACCTGGTCACTTTACCCGCCCGGGGGAGGGCGGCCGGGGCGGCCCGGGGTCGGGGCACCCCGGCCGAGCGGCCACTCTTTTTCTTCGCGTTTCCCCCTTTTAGGGGGTTCCGTGGGGAAGGAAAAGGATTATCCTGATATCAGGCCTACGGGGCGAGTGAGGGAGTCCAACCGGAGTAGCCGACTTCGGCGAGAAGCCTCGGTTTCCGCTGTTGCCGACGTCGACGGTCGGGCTGAGAGGCCGGAAGGTCGGGAGACCGGACGGCGACCCCCAGTCACCTGATCCGGGCAATACCGGCGAAGGGAACCCGTCTCGTAGGTCTTTCGCGTGCCCTCGCGCCCGCGCGCACCTCCGCGCGCCGCTACTCCTCGGCCGGCTCCCGGTCCGCGCACGCCAGGTCGATCAGCCGGCACGCCGTCTCGATGTCGGTCCTCACCTGCGCGACCGAGGCCCGCCCGGACAGCCAGGCGATCAGCGCCGAGTGCCAGGCGTGCCCGACGACCCGGACCGCGGCGAGCTGCTCGGGGGTGGGGTCGGCGAGGCCCGTCGCGTCCAGGACGACCGCCGCCGTCCGGCGGGAGACCTCCTCGACCTCCTCGCTCACGCTGCGGTCCGCGAACGTCAGCGCCCTGACCATCGCCTCGGCCAGACACGGCTCGCGCCGCAGGGCGCGGAAGGCCCGCAGCAGCGTCCGCGCCGCCCGTTGGGCCGCCGTGCCGCCCGCCGGCGGACGCCTGCGCACGGTGGAGTGCAGCTGCTCCAGCCGGTCCTGCGCCGTCGCGACCAGCAGATGCGCCTTGGAGGGGAAGTAGCGGTACAGCGTGCCGAGCGCCACCTGGGAGGACCGCGCGACCTCCCGCATCCGCACCGCGTCGAAACCGCCCCGCCCGGCCAGCTCGGCGCTGGCCCGCAGGATGCGGCGCCGGCGCGCCTCCTGCCGCTCGGTGAGGGCGGGGGCGGCGGCTCGCGCGCCGGGGGCCGCCGCGCCGTCCGCCCTGGTCACCCCGGTCACGCCGGCCCCCCTGTCCGCCTCGGCCACCGTGGCGCGAATCACCTGATCCACGGGTCACGGCGCCCTTACCTGCCGGTAGATTCGGAACCTCTGAACGATCAAGTCTGAAACTTGTTCCACATTAGCGTCCCGGCGTAATCTCGCGGGGCAGTGCAGGGAGAAGGGGGCCCGGAGTGACCGCTGAGGCCAGTCAGGCGGGTCCCCGCCCGGACCTCGCGAGCGACGGCTCGCGACCGCTTCGCATCGCACTCCTCACCTACAAGGGGAATCCGTTCTGCGGCGGCCAGGGCGTCTACGTCCGGCACCTCTCCCGCGAACTGGCCCGCCTCGGCCACCACGTCGAGGTGATCGGCGCCCAGCCCTACCCCGTCCTCGACGAGGACGAGGAGTACGCCGGCGGGCTGCGCCTGACCGAACTGCCCAGCCTGGACCTCTACCGCCAGCCCGACCCCTTCCGCACCCCGAAGCGCGACGAGTACCGCGACTGGATCGACGCGCTGGAGGTCGCCACCATGTGGACCGGCGGCTTCCCCGAGCCGCTGACCTTCTCCCTGCGTGCCCGCCGCCACCTGCGCGCCCGCCGCGGGGAGTTCGACGTCGTCCACGACAACCAGACGCTCGGCTACGGCCTGCTGGGCGACCTCGGCGCCCCGCTGGTCACCACCATCCACCACCCCGTCACCGTGGACCGGCGGCTGGAACTGGAGGCGGCCCGGACCTGGCAGCGCCGCTACTCGGTGCGCCGCTGGTACGCCTTCACCCGCATGCAGAAGCGGGTCGCGCGCCGCCTGCCGTCCGTGCTCACCGTCTCCGGCAGCTCCCGCCAGGAGATCGTCGACGACCTGGGCGTGCGCCGGGACCGCGTCCACGTCGTCCACATCGGCGCCGACACCGGCCTGTTCTCGCCCGACCCCTCGGTGCCGCAGGTGCCGGGCCGGATCGTGACCACCTCCAGCGCGGACGTGCCGCTCAAGGGCCTGGTCTTCCTCGTCGAGGCGCTGGCCAAGGTGCGCACCGAGCACCCGGACGCCCACCTCGTCGTCGTCGGCAAGCGGCCCGAACAAGGCCCCGTCGCCCAGGCGGTCGAGCGGTACGGCCTCGAAGGCGCCGTCGAGTTCGTCAAGGGCATCTCCGACGCGGAACTGGTCGACCTGGTGCGCTCGGCCCAGGTCGCCTGCGTGCCGTCGCTGTACGAGGGCTTCTCGCTGCCGGCCGCCGAGGCCATGGCGACCGGCACGCCGCTGGTGGCCACCACCGGCGGGGCGATCCCCGAGGTCGCCGGCCGCGACGGCGAGACCTGCCTGGCGGTGCCGCCCGGCGACGCGGGCGCGCTGGCCGCCGCGCTGGGCCGGCTGCTCGGCGACCCGGAGCTGCGGGCCCGCCTGGGCGCCGCCGGACGCGAGCGCGTGCTGCGGCACTTCACCTGGGCCCGGGCCGCCGAGGGGACGGTGGCCCACTACCGGGAGGCGATCGCCCGCGCGGCCGCACCGGGCGCCTCCCCGGCCCCGTCCGGGCCCCCCGCCCCCACCAGTGTCACCGGCGTCTACCCCGAAGGCAGGGCCACGTGCTGACCGTCGACTTCTCCCGGTTCCCGCTCGCCCCGGGCGACCGCGTCCTGGACCTCGGCTGCGGGGCCGGCCGGCACGCCTTCGAGTGCTACCGCAGAGGCGCCCGGGTCGTCGCCCTGGACCGCAACGGCGAGGAGATCCGCGAGGTCGCCAAGTGGTTCGCGGCGATGAGGGAGGCCGGCGAGGCCCCCGAGGGCGCCACCGCGACGGCCATGGAGGGCGACGCGCTCGCGCTGCCCTTCCCCGACGAGTCCTTCGACGTCGTCATCGTCTCCGAGGTGATGGAGCACATCCCCGACGACAAGGGCGTGCTCGCCGAGATGGTCCGCGTCCTCAAGCCCGGCGGGCGCATCGCCGTCACCGTGCCCCGCTACGGCCCCGAGAAGGTCTGCTGGGCGCTGTCCGACGCCTACCACGAGGTCGAGGGCGGCCACATCCGCATCTACAAGGCGGACGAACTGCTCGCCAGGATGCGCGAGGCCGGCCTGCGGCCCTACGGCACCCACCACGCCCACGGGCTGCACTCGCCGTACTGGTGGCTGAAGTGCGCGTTCGGCGTCGACAACGACAAGGCGCTGCCGGTGCGGGCGTACCACAAGCTGCTGGTCTGGGACATCATGAAGAAGCCGCTGGCCACGCGGGTCGCCGAGCGGGCGCTGAACCCGCTGATCGGCAAGAGCTTCGTGGCGTACGCGACCAAGCCGCACCTGCCCCCGGTGGACGCCGCGTGACGACGCCGCGCACGGAACACCTCGTCCTGCCCGGGGTGCTCACCGAGGAGCAGGCCGCCGCCACCGTGCGCGCCGTCCTCGCCGTCCAGCGCGAGGACGGCGCCATCCCGTGGTTCCGGGGCCACCACCTCGACCCCTGGGACCACACCGAGGCGGCGATGGCGCTGGACGCGGCGGGCGAGCACGAGGCCGCCGAGCGGGCGTACGCGTGGCTGGCCCGCCACCAGAACGAGGACGGCTCCTGGTACGCCGCCTACGCCGACGGCGCCCACGACCGGGTCACCGACCGGGGCCGGGAGACCAACTTCGTCGCCTACGTCGCCGTAGGGGTCTGGCACCACTACCTCTCCACCGGCGACGACACCTTCCTGGACCGCATGTGGCCGGTGGTGTACGCCGCGGTCGAGTGGGTGCTGCGGCTCCAGCAGCCGGGCGGGCAGATCGGCTGGCGGCGCGACGACGACGGCACGGCCGCGGCGGACGCCCTGCTGACGGGCTGCTCCTCCGTCCACCACGCGCTGCGCTGCGCGCTCGCCATCGCCGAGCAGCGCGAGGAGCCCCAGCCGGACTGGGAGCTGGCGGCCGGCGCGCTGCGCCACGCGATCCGCCGCCACCCGGAGCGGTTCCTGGACAAGGGCCGCTACTCGATGGACTGGTACTACCCCGTCCTGGGCGGCGCGCTGACCGCCGCGGAGGCCAAGGCGCGCATCGAGAAGGACTGGGACCGCTTCGTCGTCCCCGGCCTCGGCGTGCGATGCGTGGTGCCCAACCCGTGGGTCACCGGCGGCGAGTCGGCCGAACTCGCCCTCGCGCTGTGGGCGATGGGCGAGTCCGACCGCGCCCTGGGGATCCTCCAGTCGATCCGGCACCTGCGGGACGAGGCCAGCGGCCTGTACTGGACCGGTTACGTCTTCGAGGACGACGCGATCTGGCCGCGGGAGCTGACCACCTGGACGGCCGGGTCCCTCCTCCTCGCGGTCGCCGCGCTCGGCGGGCACGAGGCCACCTGCGCCGTCTTCGGCGGCGACCGCCTGCCGAGGGGGCTGGAAGCGGACTGCTGCGGCTGACCCGGGCCCGTCGGCGCCACCGGGCCCGTCCCGCCGGGACGTGCCCGGACGGGGCGCTTTGGTGCGGGAGGCGGCCTGCGGCCCCCGTTCGCCGCGCGTTCGCAGGGAGTTGACCCTTCCGGCGGCCCGCGTTCGGCGGGGTCCTCGATGATCCTGCCCCTTGGAGAGGCAGGAGTGCCGGTGTCCGACGTCAGATCCGCCACCCACGAGCAACCGCGGCTCACCACCCGCCGTCCCGCAGCACGCCGCGTCCCCCGCCACGTCGCCGTCGCCCTGCCCGTCGCCCTGGCCGGGCTGCTCTCCCTGCTCGTGACGGGCAACCTCCTGCTCCCCTTCGAGCGCATCACCACGATCGAGGCCCGCATGGCCTCCAAGTCGGACTACTTCAGGGACCCCGAGGTGCAGCGCCTCCTCCTGCGCCACGGCATACGCGTCGACATCCACCGCCTGGGCTCCCGCGGCATCGCCACCCAGTCCCTGAAGGGCATGGACGTTGTCTTCCCCTCCGGTCAGCCCGCCGCCAAACTGATCCTCGACCGGCAGGACCGCTCGGTCCGCTCGGTCCGCCCCTTCGTCACCCCGCTCGTCCTCGGCACCTTCCGCGACTACGCCGAGACCCTGGTCAAGGCCGGCGTGGCCACCCGCCAGCGCACCACCGACGGCAGACCGACGCTCTACTACGACCTGGACATGCGGAAGTTCACCGGCCTGCTCGACGGGGCGGACGACCCGCGCAACCCCCTGGACGGCACCGGCCGCCAGGCCGACACCTGGAACGGCATCGGCTTCGACGACGACGGCCGCCGCAGCAACAGCGGGCGGGTCCTGGTCCGCACCTCCAGCGTGTGCGAGTCCAACTCCGCCGGCACCTACCTGAGCATCCTGGCCTTCGTCGTGGCCGGCAACCGCACCCCGGGCACCGAGCACAGCGACGACCCCGCCCGCGCCGCCGCCGCGGTGCGCCGCCTCGCCGCCGAGATCAAACCCCTCATCAACCTCCAGGGCATGTGGGCCGACGAACAGGCCGACGGCTACTTCTCCGACCTCGGCGAGAGCATCGCGCCGATCTCCGCCCTCTACGAACACCAGTACCTGGCCCACCAGATCGCCCACCACGGCAAGCACGGCGAGCAGGACACCAACCGGGTCCTGCTCTACCCCAGCCCCTACGCCCTCACCGAACCCCAGCTGATCTCCCTCACCGGCGAGGGGGACCGCCTGGTGCACCTGCTCCAGGAGGACGAGGCCCTGCGCGAGCGCGCCGTCGAACTGGGCTTCCGCGCCCGCTTCTCCGGCGAGGACGGCACCAGCGAGCAGCTCAACGCCCACCTGGAGGAGCACGGCGTGCAGGTGCCCACCCCGAACCGCGACGAGACCAAGGTCTACGAACCCGACCTGGAGGTCCTGCAGGAGATCATCGAGTACGTCGGCTCCTGCCCGCCGCCCGTCCGGGACGCGCCGTGAACCGCCTCCCCCGCGCCCTCGCCGCCGTGCTCGCCCTGCTCCTGCCGGCCGCCGCCCTCACCTCCTGCACCGACGACGGACCGGACGTCACCCTGCGCGTCCTCGCCTCCCCCGAACTCGCCGACGTCCACTGGCTCCTGGACGACCTGGAGGAGGACACCGGGGTCGAACTGGAGATGGTGTACGAGGCGACCGCGGACCTCGACGGCCTCACCGGAGAGGGGTCCGGGCGGGGCGCCTACGACCTGGCCTGGCTCACCTCCGACCGGTCGCTGCTGCTGAGCATGCAGGACACCGGCGCACCGCGGCCCGAGTCCACCCCCGTCATGCGCTCACCGGTCGTCGTCGGCCTCACCCCCGAGGTCGCCCGGACCCTGCGCGCGGCCGCCCCCCAAGGCCGCATCTCCTGGGCCGACATCGCCGACGCGGCGGCCGACGGCACCGTCCGGTTCGGGATGGCCGACCCGCGGCGCAGCGAGACCGGCCGGGCCGCGCTCGTCGGCGTCGCCACCGCCGCCGCCGGAACCGGCGGGGCCCTGCGCGAGGAGGACCTCTCCTGCGACCGGCTGCGCGGCTTCCGCTCCGGCCAGACCCTCACCGCCGCCAGCTCCCGGGACCTGATCGAGGACTACGCGCGCCGCCCCCGCACGGCCGACGCGCTCATCGCCCACGAGGCCGAGCTGCTCTCCCTGAACGCCACCGGGAGGCTGCCCCGGCCCCTGGAGATCGTCCACCCCGACGACGGCATGGTGCTGTCCGACTTCCCGCTGCTGCTCCTCGACCCCGCCGAGCGCCCCGCGTACCAGAAGGTCACCCGGTGGCTGCTCGGCGCCGACGCGCAGCGGCGGCTGATGGAGCGCACCCACCGCCGCCCGGTCGACCAGGACGTCGAACCGTCCGCGCCGCTGCGCACCCCCGTGGGCAACGCCCTGTCCTTCCCCGACCGGCTCTCCCTCGTGGAACACCTGGTCGACGCCTACGGCGACCCGGTGCGGCACAGCGCCGACCACGTGGTGTTCGTCCTGGACTACTCCACCTCGATGCGGGGCGCCCGGATCGCCGGCCTGCGGGCCGCGTTCGCCGGCCTGAGCGGTGCCGATCCCACCTCCACCGGCAAGTTCGCCCGCTTCTACCGGGGCGAGCGGCTGACGGTCGTCCGCTTCGGCGGGCGGGTCCTGGAGGAGCGGACCGTCACCGTGCGCGGCGACGCCGACCTGCGCCGGCTGCGGCGGACCGTCGCCGGCGGCGGTTTCGCCGACGCCACCGCCGTCTGGACGGCGCTCGACCACGGCTACCGCGTCGCCGCCGGGGCCGTCCGCGAGAATCCCGGACGGCCAGTGTCGATCGTGCTGATGACCGACGGCGAGAACAACACCGGACTGACCTACGAGGAGTTCCTGCGCCGCCACCGCGCGCTCGGCGCCGACGCGCGCGCGGTACCCACCTTCCCCGTCCTGTTCGGAGAGGCCGACGCGACTGCCCTGGAACGCGTCGCCGCCGCGACCGGCGGCCGCGTGGTCGACGCCGGCCCCTCCTCCCTCACCGACGCGTTCAAGGAGATCCGTGGGTGTCACTGACAGCCAGTGGTGGAGCCTGTGGTGGCCGTGGCTGGCCGTCTGGGCCCTGACGGCGACCGCCCTCGCCGTCCTCGCCCGGCACGCGCTGCTGCGCCTGGGCGGACCGCGCCGGCGCCGGCACGGCGGGCGCATCGCGCACGGCATGTGCTTCTTCCTGCACGAGCAGCGGGTCATGGACCTGTACCAGCAGGGCGGCTTCTCCGCGGCGCTGGAACAGGAGGTCGCCGACCGGATCAACGTCACCAGCGGCCTCGGGCTGTGGGGGAGGCTGGGCCTCGGCGGTGCCAAGGCGAACCGGGACGTCACCAAGGAACGCGTCACCGCGTACATCCGGCAGAGCACCCCGATCACGGTGATCCGGCTGCTGATGGACACCATGCGCCGGGAGGACGTGGTCGTGCACGCCGACCTCACCACCGGTCTGGTCGTGCCCAACCGGGTGCTCGCCGGGCGGCTGCGGGACGCCGGCGAGGACCAGGTGCCGCTGACCGAGGTCGCCGCGGTGCTGGCGTTCCTGTCGGTCACCGGCCTGTTCAGCGCCCGTCGCTCCGACAGCGGCGACGTCGTGCTGAGCGCCCCCTACGGCGACGGCGAGCCGCGGGCCCGGGTGCGGATCACCTGCGAGGCGTCGGGCGTGCGCGAGGGGTTCCAGAACGCCGAGTACTTCACGGGGGAGTTCCAGGCGCGCTGCCTGGGCAGGGTGCAGACCTGGAACCCGCGGACGCGTGAGCTGACGCTCAATCCGGTCGCCATCTTCCTCTGAGCGCGGGGGCGCCGGGGCGGGAGAGGGACGCGGGACAACGGAGAACGGCCCCCCGCCCGGCAGGGCGAGGGGCCGCGCGGCGCACCGCGGCGGGACGGTCAGCCGCGCTGGATGCCCGAGGTGTCCTGGAGGACGCCGCGACGGCCGTCCTGCGTCTGGGCGACCAGCGCCGCGCCCCGCTGCTCGACGGCCAGGTACCAGGTGCCCGGCGCCAGTTCCGCGATCGGCGTCGGGGAGCCGTCCTCCGCGTACAGCGGGCGCGGCACCGGCACGGCGAACCAGAACGGCGAGAAGTCGGCGGCCGGCTGCGGCTGCTGGGCCGGCTGCGGCTGGGCACCGTACGGCTGGCCGGGCTGGCCCGGCTGGGCGCCGTAGGGCTGCTGCTGCGCGCCCGGGTAGCCGTAACCGCCCTGCGGCTGGGCGCCGTAGGGCTGCGGCGCGACCGGACGCGGCGCCGGGACGAGGGAGCCCTTGAGGGCGGGGACCAGCGGGGTGGCGATCGCGGCGACCGCCATGAGCAGCGTGGCGACGAGCGCGAGGATCAGGCCGGTGCCGGCGTCGGGGCCGGTGCCCGGGGCATCGCCGAAGTTGTCGGCGCCCCCGGCCGGGTCGAGGACGTTGCCGAGCGCGGACCAGGCGGCGAGGACGGTGAAGGCGACGCCGAACTGGCCGAGGTCGAGACCCGCCACCCTCCGGGGCTGCGACAGACCGCGCGCCACCACGACGAGCACGGCACCGACCAGGCCCGCCAGGACCACTCCGAGGACGACCGGGCCGCTGCCCCACAGGCTGGGGAATTCGACGTCGTCCGGAGCACCGTCGATCGCGTACAGATCGAGGAACGAGGCGATGAACAGCAACACCGCTGCTCCGATCACCACGCCGTCGCCTCGAGTGAGGGAGCGGATATTCACTTCAGGTCCTTCGTAGGTCGTCGTCTCGTCGTCGGTAGAGGCGTTGCTGCCACCGTGTCGCGGTCAGGCCCGGGTGTGAAGCGCGGGGGGTGGCCCCTCATCGTACGGATGACACTATCGTCCGTACGATCCGCCTGTCCGCCGGGACCGGTGCGCCGGCTCGGCCCGCCCCCTATCCGCGCAGGAAGCTCACGATTCCCCCGGAGATGCCCTGCGCCGCCTTCTGCCGCCAGGCGCCGCTGGTCAGCAGCGCCGCGTCCCGGCTGTCGCGCATGTTGCCGCACTCGACGAACACCTTGGGAACCCTCGACAGGTTGAGGCCGCCGAGGTCGGTGCGCGTGACGAGGCCGGTGCCGCCGCCCACGTAGTTGGAGGGCGCGCTGCCGGTGGCGCGGACGAAGTGGCCCGCGATGCGCGTGCCGAGGTCGCGGGAGGGGCCGACGATCGGGCGGGTGTCGGCGGCGCCCGCGCGCACCGCGCCCGGCAGGATGACGTGGAAACCGCGGTTGCCGGCCCCCGAGCCGTCGGCGTGGATCGAGACGGCGGCGTCCGCCTCCGCCTCGTTGCCGATCCGCGCCCGCTCGTCCACGCACGGCCCGTACGCCCGGTCGCCGTCCTGCGTCAGCCTCACCGTGGCGCCCTGCCGGGTCAGCAGGTCGCGCAGCCGGTGCGCCACGTCGAGCGTGAACGCGGCCTCGGCGTAACCGGCGTCGGTGGAGGTGCCCGTCGTGTCGCACTCCTTGCGGCCGGTCCCGATGTCCACCTCGCGGTTGATCCGGCCCGGGTAACGGAAGTTGCCCGGGTTGTGCCCCGGGTCGATGACGACGACCTTTCCCGCGAGGGGCCCGGAGACGGCGGGCGCGGACGGCGACGGGGCGCGGCGGTCCGGCGAGGCCGTGGCCGCCGGCGTGGCCGTGGCCGTCGCGGAGCCGGATCCGCCGGCGGGTTCCCTCGCGTCGTCACCGGAGGCGGCGGGCGCGCCGGAGGCCGGCACCGGCGGCGTCCGCGCGCCGGCCGCCCGGTCCGCCCCGCCCTCGTCCCGCGGTCCGCCGACGGCCGCGTACACACCCCACCCGAGCAGTGCCCCCGCCACCAGCGCGGCGAGCGCCACGGTCAGCGGGCGGCGCAGCGGGGAGCGGCGGGGCCGCGGCGGGTCGAAATCCGGTCCTGTGTACGACACGTCCGCCACCCTAGCGGCCGTTCCCGGCGCCCACAGGGGCCGAGACGGCCCGGCGGGCGGCCCGGACGGGGAGGGCGGAGCACGGCCCCGCCCGCCGGAGCGCCCCCCTCTCGTCCGGGCGGGGGCGAGCCGCTCTCAGCCACCCGCCCCGGTCCGCCGCAGCACCCGCAGCGAGTCCGTCGCCGAGACCTCGGCGAACGCGCCGGAGGCCAGGGCCCTGAGGTAGATCCGGTAGGGGGCCTGGCCGGTGAACTCGTCCTTCGGGTCCGGGAAGACGTCGTGGATGGCGAGGAGTCCGCCCTCGGCCAGGTGCGGGACCCAGCCCTCGTAGTCGGCGTTCGCGTGCTCGTCGGTGTGGCCGCCGTCGACGAAGACGAAGCCGAGGGGGGTGTTCCAGACCGCGGCCACCTGGGGCGAGCGGCCGACGAGGGCCACGACGTGGTCCTCCAGGCCCGCCCGGTGCAGGGTGCGGCGGAAGGTGGGCAGCGTGTCCATCAGGCCGGTCTCGGGGTCGACCGTCTCCGGGTCGTGGTAGTCCCAGCCCGGCTGCTGCTCCTCGCTGCCGCGGTGGTGGTCGACGGTGAGCGCGGTGACCCGGGACCGGCGGGCCGCGTCGGCGAGCAGGATCGTGGACCGGCCGCAGTACGTGCCGACCTCCAGCAGCGGCAGCCCCAGCCGGCCCGCCTCCACGGCCGCCGCGTACAGCGCGAGCCCCTCGTGGGTGGGCAGGAACCCCTTCGCGGCCTCGAACGCGGCCAGGATCTCGGGACTCGGTGCCGCGGACATGGGGCCTGCCTTTCCGGAGGGGACGTACGCGGGGGGCGTGCGGGTGTCTGGGCGCCCCATGCTGCCGTACCCCCCCCGCCGGCGGCCGGCGGGGGGGTACGGCGGGCGGTACGGCGCCGGCGGCCGTCAGGTGGAGACGGTCTCGCCCGGCAGCGACAGGTCCAGGTCGACCGGGCGGTCGCCGCCGGTGTGCGTCGCCGCGTGGGCGAGCGGGCCGTGGCCCGCGGCGCGGGCGGCCAGGACGTAGGGGCCCCGGGCGGGGACGGCGAGGGCGTAGCTGCCGTCGTCGGCGGAGAGGGTGGCGCCCGCCTGGCGGCCGCGGCGGTCGATCAGGGTGACCTTGGCGCGGGCGACCGGGGCGCCGGTGGTGTCCAGCACCCGGCCGCGGAAGCCGCGCAGCGCCTCCTCGGCGCGGGCCAGGTTGGCGTCCTCCTCGCTGCTGGCGCGCAGCTGGGGCCGGGCGGCCGGGCGCTGCCGGGGCAGGAGGAGGGCGAGGACCAGGCCGACGGCGACCGCGGCGGTCGCGATCAGGAAGGAGACGCGGAAGCCCTGCATGGTGGGGACGGCGACGCCGCCCGCCTCGTGTGCCGTGTCGGCCAGGACCATGCCGACGACGGCGCTCGACACCGAGGTGCCGATGGACCGCATGAGGGTGTTGAGGCCGTTGGCCGCGCCGGTCTCGGAGGCCGGGACCGCGCCGACGATCAGCGCGGGCAGGGAGGAGTAGGCCAAGCCGATGCCGGCGCCGAGCACCACCGAGGTGATCACGGTCTGCCAGGCGGCGCTCATGAGGCCGAGGCCGCCGCCGTAGCCGACGGCGATCACCAGCAGGCCGATGATCAGGGTGGTGCGCGGGCCGTAGCGGGCGGACAGCCGGGCGTACACGGGGGCCGTGAACATCATCGTCAGGCCCAGCGGGGCCACGCACAGGCCCGCGACGACCATCGACTGGCCGAGGCCGTAGCCGGTGGCGGTGGGGAGCTGGAGGAGCTGGGGCAGGACGAGGGAGACGACGTAGAAGCTGACGCCGACCATGATCGAGGCGAGGTTGGTCAGCAGGACCTCGCGGCGGGCGGTGGTGCGCAGGTCGACCAGGGGCGCGGCCAGGCGCAGCTCCATCAGGCCCCACAGCAGCAGGACCACGACGGCCGCGGCGAACAGGCCGAGCGTGGTGCCCGACGTCCAGCCCCAGTCACTGCCCTTGGTGACCGGCAGCAGCACCAGCACCAGGCCCGCGGACAGGCCGAGCGCCCCCGGCAGGTCGAAGGAGCCCTTGGCGCGCAGCGGGGACTCCGGTACGACGGCCAGGGTGAGGGCGATGGCGACGGCGCCGAGGCCGGCGGCGCCGTAGAAGAGGGTGTGCCAGTCGGTGTTCTGCGCCACCAGCGCCGCGGCGGGCAGCGCGAGGCCGCCGCCGACGCCGATCGAGGAGCTCATCAGCGCCATCGCCGAGCCGAGCCGCTCGCGCGGCAGCATGTCCCGCATCAGGCCGATGCCGAGCGGGATGGCGCCCATGGCGAAGCCCTGGAGCGTACGGCCGGCGATCATCGTCAGCAGTTGGCTGGTGAAGGCGCTGATCAGCGCGCCGACGACCATCACGGACAGGCTCAGGACCAGCATGCGCCGCTTGCCGTAGAGGTCGCCGAGGCGCCCCATGATCGGCGTGGCCACGGCACCCGAGAGCAGGGTCGAGGTCAGTACCCAGGTGGCGTTGCTGGGGGAGGTGTCCAGGAGCTGGGGCAGGTCCTTGACGACCGGGACGAGCAGGGTCTGCATCACCGCGACAGCGATGCCCGCGAAGGCGAGCACGGGGACGACGGCCCCGCTGGCTCGCCGGGCGGGCCGGTCGGTCGTCGTGAATGTCATGAACATGGCCTCCGGGCCGTGAGAGGTCGGCAGAAGTCGGATGATCGTGATGATCGGAAGGGGGTACGTGCTGCCTGAACTCGGTGCACCAGGGCAACTATTCCGTTGCTTTGACATCCTAACGAATTTTTGACCCTTCCATGAGAATCTGACGTATTGTCATACCCGCCGGCCTCCCGCTCCGGGCGGACGGACCCCGGACGGACCCCGGACTGACCCCGGATGGACCCCGGGCGGACGGACCCCGGATGGGCTCCCGCGCGGACTCCGGACGGGCCGTCCCGCCCGGCCCGTGCCCCGGCCCGCGCCCGCGGAACGGGACCCCGGTGCGGTGAAATACCGGTGCGGGACCACGAGCGGGTTGAGACCATGACTCCCATGCTCGAAACCGCCCGCGCCGCCACCCGCGTGCCCCGCCGCACCGCGCCCCCCACCTGGCTGGTCGTGGCGCTCGCCTGCGCCGGTCAGTTCCTCGTCGTGCTCGACGTCTCCGTCGTCAACGTCGCCCTGCCGGCGATGCGGGCCGACCTCGGCCTGGGCGGACCCGGCCTGCAGTGGGTGGTGAACGCCTACGCCATCGCCTTCGCCGGGTTCATGCTGTTCGGAGGCCGGGCCGGGGACCTGTACGGCCGCAAGCGCATGTTCCTGGCCGGACTCGCGCTGTTCACCCTGGCCTCGCTCGGCGGCGGGCTGGCCCGGGAGGAGTGGGAGCTGCTGGCGGCCCGGGCGGTGCAAGGGCTGGGCGCCGCGGTGCTGGCACCCTCGACGCTGACGATCCTGACCGCGGCCGTGCCGGAAGGGGCGGCCCGGGCCCGGGCCATCGCCACCTGGACGGCCGTCGGGGCGGGCGGCGGCGCCGCCGGCGGACTGGTCGGCGGGGTACTGGTGGACGGACTGTCCTGGCGCTGGGTGCTGCTGATCAACGTGCCCGTGGGCGCGGTGGTGCTGCTCGGCTCCCTGCGCTGGCTCCCGGAGAGCCGCGCGGGCGACGGGCGGCGCCTGGACCTGCCGGGCGCGCTGCTGGTGACGGCCGGCCTGGCGACCCTGGCGTACGGCATCTCGCAGACCGAGACACGGGGGTGGACGGCCGCCGCCACGCTGGTGCCGCTGGTGGCCGGCCTCGCCCTCGTCGGGCTGTTCCTCGTCGTCGAGGCGCGGACGGCGGCGCCGCTGATGCCGCTCGGACTGCTGCGGCTGCGGACGGTGGCCTCGGCGAACGCGGCGATGTTCCTGTGCGGGTCGGCGATGTTCTCCATGTGGTTCTTCATGACGCTGTACGCGCAGAACGTGCTCGGCTACACGCCGCTGGAGGCCGGGGCCGCGCTGGTGCCGAGCTCGCTCGCGGTCGTCCTGGGATCCAAGCTCGCGCCCCGCCTCATGGCGGTGACCGGGGAGCGGAACCTGGCCGTGCTGGGCACGCTGGTCGCGGCGGCCGGCTTCGCCTGGCAGTCGGCGATGCGCGCGGACGGGGCGTATCCGACCTCGGTCATGTTCCCGGGCATCCTCATGATGCTCGGCGCGGGACTCACCGCGACCCCGCTGGCCGCGCTGGCCACGTCCGGGGCGGCACCGGGGGAGGCCGGGCTGGTGTCGGGCCTGGTCAACACCTCCCGCACGATGGGCGGCTCCCTGGGGCTCGCCGTCCTGTCGACGGTGGCGGCGTCACGGTCGGCGGGGAGCGACACGCCCCAGGCGCTCACGCAGGGGTACGCGCTGGCGTTCCGGGCCGGGGCGTGGGTGCTCGTCGCCGGGGCGCTGCTGATGTGGCTCTGGCTGCCGAGGCGGACCGCGGCCGGCGGGAGCGGCGGCCGACCGGAGTGAGGACGGCTCCCCGGCAGCTCCGGCCCCCGGCGCCTCCGGCCGCCGGCACCCCCGGCTTCCGGTACCCCCGGCTTCCGATGCCCCGCCACCCCCGGCCCCTGCGGCACCTCCCGGACGACTCCGGTCCTTCCGGGGGCGTCCCGGCCTCCCCGAACCCACCCGCCCCAGGAGCCTCATGCCCCTCGACGCAGCCACGGCACTCGCCGCCGCCCCCGTCTCCCGGGAGATCGCCTGGGGCCCCGGCGACGTCCAGCTCTACCACCTCGGCATCGGCGCCGGGGTGCCCGCGACCGACCCCCGGGAACTGCGCTACACCCTGGAGACCCGGCTGCACGTCCTGCCCAGCTTCGCCACCGTCGCGGGCGGCGGCCCGCCCGGTGTGATCCGGGCGCTGTCCGTGCCGGGTGCCGACGTCGACCCGGCCCGCGTCCTGCACGCCGGGCAGTCGCTGACGCTGCACCGCCCGGTCCCGGTCCGGGGTACCGCGACCGCCGTCTCCCGCGTCACCGCCGTGCACGACAAGGGCACGGCGGCCCTGCTGGTCCTGCGCACCGAGGCCGCCGACGCCGACGGGCCGCTGTGGACCGAGGAGGCGCTCGCCCACATGCGGGGCGAAGGCGGCTGGGGAGGTGACCGCGGGCCGTCCGGCCGCCCCGCACCGCCCGCCGGTCCGCCCGACGCGGTCGTGGAACGGGCCGTGCGCGAGGACCAGGCCCTCCTGTACCGCCTCACCGGCGACCGGAATCCCCTGCACGCCGACCCGGGGTTCGCCGCGCGCGCCGGGTTCGGCCGCCCCGTCCTGCACGGGCTGTGCACCTACGGCATGGCGCTGAAGGCGGCCGTCGACACGCTGCTCGACGGGGACGTGGGCCGCGTCCGGTCGTACACCACGCGTTTCGCCGGGGTCGTGTACCCGGGGGAGACACTACGGATACGCATGTGGCGGCAGCGGCCACAGGGACGGGAGGGGCGGATCCGCATGGCGGTGACCGTCGTCGGGCGGGAGGACGCGCCCGTCCTCGCCGGCACCGCCGTCGGGTACCGCTGACGTCCCGGCCGCGGGCTTTCACGCCCTGCGGGCACACGGCGACGGCCCGGCCGTCGCGATGACGGCCGGGCCGTCGCCGTGCGCCCCGGTGTGCCTCAGGCCGCCGGGCCGGCCTCTTCGGCCGGCTTGCGGTGGCGGCCTCGCGGAGCCGTCTCGCGGTCGTGGCCGCAGACCGGGCCGCGGTGCCGGCCCCGGCCGGCGGCGATCTTCTGAACGTCGGCACCGTCGGCCGTCATCGGCTGGTTCGCGCTGGCGTCGCTCATCGGAAGGAACTCACCCCGTCAACATGATCTTCCCTATGGCCGGGCGAGTGTAACCGGCACACCTCGGGCCGAATCCAGACGGCCGCGCCAACCGGCACTACTTCGTTACAAGCCGCCCCAACAGCGCTTGCTGCAACGGCATCGGACGCGTTGCCGCGGCGGGCACCGCAGGATCGGCCTCCGTGTCCGGGACCGGTTCCGCGTACCCGTTCGGGACCGGTTCCGCGGGCCCGCCCGGGGCCGCCTCCGCGTATCCGCCCCCCGCCGCTTCCGCGCGCCCGCCCGGCGCCGGCCCCGAGGGCCTGCCCGGCGAGACCGGTTCCGCACCCCCGCCCGGCGCGGGGAACGGGGCCGCCGGCGCCGACGACGGCTGCGTACCGCCCCGGACCGCAGTCCCCGGACCCGCGCTCCGGGCGCGGCCCGCCTCCCCGCCCCGGTCCTCGCGGGGCGCGGGCACCGCCGGCCGGGCCAGGCCGCACGGCACCGCGGCCGTGGCGTACGGCAGGCACAGCGCCCCGTCCGCGGTCCACAGCCCGGCGCCCGCCAGCCACCCCTGGGGCGCCGGGAGGTGGTGCACCCGCCGCTCCGCGGGCCGCCACACCCCGACCCAGCTGCCGAACGCGCCGTCGATGCGCAGCGCCACCGCGCACCCCTCCGGCGTCAGCGCCTGGCCGGGCTGGATCGCGAACGGCGTCACCGCGCAGTCCGGCAGCAGCAGGCACTCCGGGAAGCGCACCGGCAGGGCGCTCCCCAGCACCCCCCAGCCCAGCCGGGGCCGCCCGGGCGAGGGGGCGTCCGAGCGGACCAGCAGCAGTCCGCTGTCCGGATCGGCCAGCAGCACCCGGTCGTCGCTGCCGGGGGCGATCTGCAGCAGCGGGGAGACCTCGCCGCCGCGCGCCAGGTCCACGACGACCGCCTTGGTGCACCCGCCCGCCTCCCGGTCCACCGCCAGCATCCGCCCGGCACGGTCCAGCCACACGCCGCCCGAGCAGCGCCCGTGGATCTCGGCGAGCCGCTCGGGTCCGTCCGCGCCGCCCGCCACCAGCCACACCGACGTCGTGTACCGGCCGGTGGCGAGGGCGTACGCCCGCGTGCCGCCCGGGGCCGGCGGCAGCAGCCGCAGCCGGGCGCCCTCCTCCGCGCACGCCACGGCACCGAGCGGCAGCTCGCCGGTGCCGGGGCCGGTCGGGTACAGCAGCGCGAAGAGGTGCCGCCCGGCCGCCGTCCGGTGGACGAGCACCCGGCCGTCACTCATCGGCTGCACCTCGGTGCCGGGCTCCTCCGGCTGGCGGGAGGGCAGGGGAACGGCGTACGGCTCCGGGCCGTCCAGCGTCCAGCGCTCCGGGTACCGGCAGCCGCCGCTGAGGGCCAGCCGGGCGGCGTAGGCGCCGTCGGCGGTGATGGCACAGCCCGCCCGTGGCGTCCCGCCTTCCCCGAACCCCGTCGACGTCTCGATGGCACACGCTGTCATCGCACGGTCACCTCCTGTGAGGAAGCTAGTTTTCGCGCGTGCGGACGGGGCGGCGGCGGTCGCGCGCTTCACACATATGGATGGCACGGCGGTGATTCGTGCGAGGGAACCGGAACGGCTGTGCTGTGCCGCAGCGGCCCGGCGGTACCGGTACGACGGCGCAGAACAGGCAGGTAGCCTTGCTCCCGTGCCCCGTCTGTCAGAAGTCATCGCCGCGCTGGAGAACCTGTGGCCCGCCGAGCGGGCCGAGTCCTGGGACGCGGTCGGCACCGTCGTGGGCGACCCGGACCAGGAGGTCACCCGCGTCCTGTTCGCCGTGGACCCGGTCCGGGAGACCGCCGACGAGGCGGTGAGGCTGGGCGCCGACCTGCTCGTCACCCACCACCCGCTCTACCTGCGGGGCACGACGACGGTCGCGGCCTCCACCGCCAAGGGCCGTGTGGTGCACACGCTGATCAAGAACGACATCGCGCTGCACGTCGCCCACACCAACGCCGACACCGCCGACCCGGGCGTCTCCGACGCGCTGGCCGGCGCCCTGGACCTGCGCGTCGTAGGGCCCCTCGTGCCGGACGCGAGCGACCCCGAGGGCCGCCGGGGCCTGGGCCGCGTCTGCGAGCTGGACCACCCGCTGACCGTACGCGAGCTCGCCGCCCGCGCCGCCGAGCGCCTGCCCGCCACCGCGCAGGGCATCCGGGTCGCCGGCGACCCCGGGGCGCTCGTGCGCACCGTCGCCGTCAGCGGCGGCTCCGGCGACAGCCTCTTCGCCCACGTCCGGGCCGCCGGCGTCGACGCCTTCCTCACCGCGGACCTGCGCCACCACCCGGCCTCCGAGGCCGTGGCGGACCTCGCCCCCCGTCCCCTCGCGCTGCTCGACGCGGCGCACTGGGCCACCGAATGGCCCTGGTGCGAACTGGCCGCGAGCCAGCTCGACGAGATCTCCGACCGCAACGGATGGGACCTGAGGGTCCACGTCTCCAAGACGGTCACCGACCCCTGGACCGCCCACGCGGCGTCCACCCCGACCACTAGCCCCATGGGAGCCCCCAACTGAACGCCGCGCCCGCCGACCAGATCCGACTCCTCGACCTCCAGGCCCTCGACGTCCGCCTCCAGCAGCTCGCCCACAAGCGCAAGTCGCTGCCCGAGCACGCCGAGATCGACGCGCTGACCCGGGACCTCACGCAACTGCGCGACCTGCTGGTGGCCGCGCAGACCGAGGAGAGCGACTGCGCCCGCGAGCAGACCAAGGCCGAGCAGGACGTGGACCAGGTGCGCAAGCGCGCCGCCCGCGACCAGCAGCGCCTGGACTCCGGCGCCGTCTCCTCCCCGAGGGACCTGGAGAACCTCCAGCGCGAGATCGCCTCCCTCGCCAAGCGGCAGAGCGACCTGGAGGACGTCGTCCTGGAGGTCATGGAGCGCCGCGAGTCCGCGCAGGGGCGGGTCGCCGAGCTGACCGAGCGGGTCGCCGCCGTCCAGGCCAAGATCGACGACGCGACCGGGCGCCGGGACACCGCCGCCGGGGAGATCGACGGCGAGGTGGCCTCGGTGACCAAGGAGCGCGAGGTCGTCGCGGGCTCGGTCCCCGCCGACCTGCTCAAGCTGTACGACAAGCTGCGCGCGCAGCAGGGCGGTATCGGTGCGGCCAAGCTGTACCAGCGCACCTGCCAGGGCTGCCGCCAGGAACTGGCCATCACCGAGCTGAACGAGGTGCGCCGGGCGGCGCCCGACACCGTGCTGCGGTGCGAGAACTGCCGCCGCATCCTGGTGCGCACCGCCGACTCCGGACTGTAGGGGCCGGTGGCGGTGCGGGAGTTCGTCGTCGAGGCCGACGGCGGGTCGCGGGGCAACCCGGGACCCGCGGGGTACGGCGCGGTGGTGCGGGACGCGGTGACGGGGGAGATCCTCGCCGAAACGGCCGAGTACCTCGGCGTCGCCACCAACAACGTCGCCGAGTACCGCGGCCTGCTGGCCGGCCTGCGCGCCGCCCGCGAACTGGACCCGTCGGCCGCCGTCCGCGTCCGGATGGACTCCAAGCTGGTCGTCGAGCAGATGTCGGGCCGCTGGAAGGTCAAGCACCCCGCCATGAAGCCGCTCGCGGCCGAGGCGGCGCGCGTCTTCCCGCCCGGGCGGGTGACGTACGAGTGGATCCCGCGCGAGAGCAACAAGCACGCGGACCGGCTGGCCAACGAGGCGATGGACGCGGGCGGCCGCGGCGAGCGGTGGCGCCCGTCGGAGCCGGCCGAGGACGCCGGCCCCTCCGACACCGCCGGCCCCTCCGATACCGCCGATCGGTCCGAGGCCGTCCGGACGGACGTACGGGCCGCCCGGACGGTCGCCGCCCCCGGCTGGGGTCCCCCCGACATGGGAGCCCCCGCCACCTTCGTCCTGCTGCGGCACGGGGAGACCCCGCTCACCCCGCAGAAGCGGTTCTCCGGCAGCGGCGGCAGTGACCCCTCCCTGTCCGACGCCGGCCGGGAGCAGGCCGAGCGGGCCGCCGCGGCCCTCGCCCGGCGCGGCACGATCGAGGCGATCGTGACCTCGCCGCTGGCCCGCACCCGTCAGACCGCCGCGATCGTCGCCGCCCGCCTCGGGCTGGAGGTCACCGTCGAGGACGGCCTGCGCGAGACCGACTTCGGCGCCTGGGAGGGGCTCACCTTCGCCGAGGTGCGCGAGCGCTGGCCGGACGACCTGAACGCCTGGCTGGCCTCCCCGGACGCCGAGCCGACCGGCGGCGGCGAGAGCTTCGCGGCGACCGGCGCCCGCATCGCCGCCACCCGCGACAGGCTGGTCGCGCGGTACGCGGGCCGCACCGTCCTGCTGGTCTCCCACGTGACGCCGATCAAGACGTTCGTCCGGCTCGCCCTGGGCGCCCCGCCCGAGGCCCTGTTCCGCATGGAGCTGTCGGCGGCCTCGCTGTCGGCGGTGGCGTACTACCGGGACGGCGGCGCCAGCGTCCGGCTGTTCAACGACACCTCACACCTGCGCTGAGCGCAGCGCCGCCGCCTCCCGCGCCAGCTCCTGCACGCGCTCCCAGTCCCGGGCGGCGACCGCGTCCCCCGGCAGCATCCAGCTCCCGCCGACACAGCCGACGTTGGGCAGCGCCAGGTACGCGGGCGCCGAGTGGGCGCCGATCCCGCCGGTCGGGCAGAAACGGGCCTGCGGCAGCGGACCGGCCAGCGACTTCAGGTACGTCGTGCCGCCCGCGGCCTCGGCGGGGAAGAACTTCATCTCCCGCACCCCGCGCTCCAGCAGCGCCACCACCTCCGAGGTGGTCGACACCCCCGGCAGGAACGGCACGCCCGAGGCACGCATGGCCTCCAGCAGCGCGTCCGTCCAGCCCGGACTGACCAGGAAGCGCGCCCCGGCCGCCACCGCGTCCGCCGCCTGGCCCGGCGTGATCACCGTGCCCGCGCCGACCACGGCCCGCGGGACGCCCTCGGAGATCGCCCGGATCGCGTCGAGCGCGGCCGGCGTGCGCAGGGTCACCTCGATCGCGGGCAGTCCCCCGGCGACCAGCGCCCGCGCGAGCGGTACGGCGTCGGCCGCGTCGTCCAGGACGACGACGGGCACGACGGGCGCGAGGTCCAGGACGGAGACGGCCGGGCCGGGGGCCGCGGCGGGGGACGCGGCGGGGGAGAGCCGGGGCACTGGTGAGGTCATGGCCTCATCGTGCCCACAGGCATGCACCCTGCGCAAAGGTCGTTGCACAATGTGCAACGCGTGGTGGTGCCGGTCAGTGGACCTCGGTCACCAGCACATCCAGCGACCACGGCTTCCCCGCCTTCGCGGGCGCCTCGGCCTCCACCTCGTACCCGAGGTCCCGCAACACCTCCACCAGCTCCGCCGGACCCCCGGGCGCCGCCCCGGACGTGAGCAGGCTCCGCACGATCCGCCCCTTGGTCGCCTTGTTGAAGTGGCTGACCACCTTCCGGGTCGGCGCGTGCAGCACCCGTACGGTCGCCGTCCGCCCGGCCACCTCGCCCGCCGGCCTCCACGCCGCCGCGTACGCCGACGACCTCAGGTCCAGCACCAGCCCGTCCCCGGCCGCCTCCGGCAGCACCCGCGCCATCGGCACCCGCCAGTACGCGGCCAGCGGACCGAGACCGGGCAGCCTCACGCCCATCGAGCAGCGGTAGGAGGGGATCTCGTCGGTCACCCGGACCGCGCCCCACAGCCCCGAGAACACCAGCAGACAGCCGGCGGCCCGCCGCCGGGCGTCCGCGTCGAGAGAGGCCAGGTCCAGCGCGTCGTACAGCACCCCCGTGTAGACCTCCCCGGCGGGACGCGCCCCCGCCGTGCGCAGCTCCGCGTTCTTCGCGACCTCGCCGCGCAGCCCCTCGCTCAGCCCCAGCACCTCGCGCGCCTTGTCCTCGTCGCCGGCGCACAGCTCGACCAGCTCGTCGAGGACCGCCGCGCGGGCCGCGGCCAGCCCCGGCAGCGACAGCGACTCCGGCTTCAGCGGGGCCCCGGAACCGGACGGCGCCTTCCCCTCGGACGGCGGCAGCAGGACAAGCACAGGTACTCCTTCGATCGAGCTCCGTGCCAGCGTACGGGGCGCTCACCGGTGGGTGCCGGTCCCCACGGCCAGGGCGCGGACCAGGTCGTCGGCGTCGTCGGCGTGGAAACGGACCGTCCGCACCGGGCGGCGGCGGCCGAGGAGGGACACGTGGGTGACGGGCTCGGCGAGTTCCAGCGTGACGGAGGTCCGGGAGTCCACGACCAGGTCGAGCTCGCCCTCGGCCCGCCGGTGCGTGGTCCGCAGCTCCCGGCGGACGGAGGCGATCCGCTCCAGCGGGACGCGCAGGTCCGTGTGGAGACCCTGACGGATCCGCAGGAAGCCGGAGCCGAGCACGTGCGGACGGACCACGGACGCCGCGTGCAGGCCGACGACGAAGAGCAGGGTGTACAGGTCCAGGACCAGCACCACCGCGTGCGCGACCGGCAGGTCCCGCAGCAGCACGGACATCCCCACCGTCTCGACCGCGCACACGAACGCGAGCCCCCACGTCGTCGCGCCCTGCCCCCGCGCGTACCCGAACGCCCGCCCGCCCCCGGTGCCGTGCGTGCGCCGCGCCGCCCACAGCGCGAGACTCGCCAGCATCCGCAGTTCGTGCCGGACGAGCGCGCGGGCCACCCTCATGCCCCCTCCCCTTTCCCGGGTTTCCCGGGTTTCCCGGGTTTCCCGGGTTTCCCGGGCCCCTCGTCCTCCCCGGCGCCACCCGTCCTCCGGGCCACCGTCTCCAGCGCACGGCGGACGGCCTCCGCCTGGGCCGGGGCGAAATCGGCGTAGAAGGCGCGCAGGAAACCGCCGTCGTGGTCGAGGACCACCGGGTCCGGGACCAGGCCGGGCGGAACGCAGCCGGCCAGCGCCCGGGCCGCCTCCTCGACACGCGGGTCGTCCGGCGCCGCGTCCGCGAGCGCGTCGAGCAGCGCGTACGCCGCGCCCGCCCGCGCCACCGCCTCCGGGCTCCCCAGGGCCTCACCCAGCGCCGACGCCATCCGCTGCCGGGCCCGCTCCGGCGCCGCGGTCTCCAGGAACGCGATGATCTCGCGATCCTTGGCCGCCATGGGGGAGTCCGACAGGTGGGCCGTCCCGGCGAGGAGCGCGGCCAGCTCCGGCGAGACGGGCCCCTCGGCGGGCAGCCCGCCCTCCGCCTCCAGCAGCGCGCGCAGCCCGGCCCGCCGCGCGCGCAGGTCCGCCTCCTGCCGGGCGAGGTCCTCGTCCAGCTCGGTGAGCACCTCCTCCAGGTCCTTCCCGGCGTCGTCCGCGAGCACGTCCCGCACCTCGGCCAGACCCAGGCCCAGCTCGGTCAGCCGGCGGATGCGGGCGAGGACGACGGCGTGCCGCAGCGTGTAGTGCCGGTAGCCGTTGGGCCGCCGCTCCGGTTCGGGCAGCAGGCCGAGATGGTGGTAGTGCCGCACGGTCCGCGTGGTGACGCCGACGGCGCCGGCGAGTTCTCCGATCCGCATGACCCCAGTACAGACGTTGACGTCGCGGCAAGGTCAAGGGGCGAACCGCCCGCCGCTGCCCCCGACCGCCCCGGTCCTCGCGGCGGCCACCGCCGGTCCGGGGCGGGAGGTCCGCCGGGTACCATGGTCGGCACGGCAGACGAGCCGGGCGGACGGCCGCGTGGAGTCCCCTCAGGGGGCTTCCCGAGGAACGTCCGGGCTCCACAGGGCAGGGTGGTGGCTAACGGCCACCCGGGGTGACCCGCGGGACAGTGCCACAGAAAGCAGACCGCCGGGGACCTCGGTCCTCGGTAAGGGTGAAACGGTGGTGTAAGAGACCACCAGTGCCCAGGGTGACCTGGGCAGCTAGGTAAACCCCACCCGGAGCAAGGTCAAAAGGAAACACCCCCGGTGTTTCTGCGCGGACGTTCGAGGGCTGCCCGCCCGAGTCCGCGGGTAGACCGCACGAGGCCGGCGGCAACGCCGGTCCTAGATGGATGGCCGTCGCCGGCGGGCCCGCGAGGACCCACCGGAACAGAACCCGGCGTACAGCCCGACTCGTCTGCCTCCCGCTTCCCCCGCCGACCTCCGGGCCGGGCCCGGCCGTACGGCCCTCGGACCCCTCCCGGCGTCACCGGCACCCTGCCGTACGGCGGTACGGGGAACGGCAAGCAAGCCCCCCGCGGCCCGCCCCCGCCCCCCGCTCAGCCGCCCAGCGAGCGTTCCCTGACCCGGTCGAGGTGGCGGGTGAAGACCTCCCGTGCCTCGGGGGTGAGTGTGCGCAGGGCCACCAGTGCCGTGATCGCCACGTCGCAGAGCTCGGACTGGACGTCCTCCCACGTGTGGGTGACGCCCTTGCGCGGGTTCTGGCCGGTCGCGCCGATCACCGCCTGGGAGACCTCGCCGACCTCCTCCGACAGTTTCAGCACGCGCAGCAGCACCTCCTCTTGGCCGTCGGCCGGCCGGCTCGCCTCCAGCCACCGCCACAGGGCGTCGACGGTGTCCCAGAGGCCGGGGCCGGCCGGGGCGGGGGCAGGGGCGGGGAGGGGGCTGGTGCGGTCGCTCATGCGGGGCAGCCTGCCACGCGGGCGGCCGGGTGCGCGGGGGAACCGGCGGGTCATTCCTCGAACAGGGGTTCCTGCGCGCCCTCCGCCGCCCGCCGCAGCCGCCGGCTCCGCGCCCCGATCACCAGCGCCGTGCCCGCGGCCACCGCCGCGAACGCCGCCGGCACCATCCAGCCGCGGTTGACCGCGTGGCCGAACGCGTGGTCCACGGAGAGGCGGCCGGGCCCGGTGACGGCGAGGCCGGCGGCGGTCAGGCCGAGGGACGCCGCGTACTCGTACCCCCCGGCCTGGGCGAAGAAGCCGTTCGGGGCGTGCACCGCGGCGGCGCCCGCCATCGCGCCGGCCGCCGCCGCGCCCGCGGCCGGGGTGGCCAGGCCGAGAGCGAGCAGCACGCCCCCGCCCGTCTCCGCCAGACCCGCGGCCATGGCGCTCGCCCGGCCCGGCGCGTAGCCCATCGACTCCATGGCCTGGCCGGTGCCCTCGATGCCGCCGCCCCCGAACCAGCCGAACAGCTTCTGCGCCCCGTGCGCGGCCAGCACGCCGCCGGTGCCCAGACGGAGCAGCAGCAGTCCCAGATCACGTCGGTCGTAACGGTTCACGTCGGCTCCCTCGGCGGACGGCGGTTCCCTCGCCCCTCCACCGTCGCACCGCAGGCGCCCGGCGGGCTCGCCCTGGGTGCCGTTCGGGTGGCGGGGCCCGGTGGCCGGTGTGACGCTGACCGGCATGACGATTCAGACCACCCGTCTCAGCGACCCCGCCGTCCGCGCCTTCGTCGCCGCCGTCAACGCCCATGACCGCGAGGCCTTCCTGGCGCTGCTCGCGCCCGGCGCCACCATGGCCGACGACGGCCTGGACCGCGACCTCGACGACTGGATCGACCGGGAGATCTTCTCCTCCAACGGCCATCTGGAGGTCGACCGGGAGTCCGACGGCGGCCGGGCCCTGCTCGCCCACTACCGCAACGACACCTGGGGCGAGATGCGCACCCGGTGGAGCTTCACCGTCGACGAGGACGGCCGGATCTCCCGCTTCGAGACCGGTCAGGCCTGACGGCCGGAGCCGAGAGCCGGGGGTCCGGTTCCGGATCCGGAGACCCGAGGGCCCGGCACCGCGGAAAAGGGTTCCCGAGGGCCTTGCCCTGGCGCGCTCCGGCTCCTGGCGTTCCGGGCATGGAAACCGCGCGCATGCTGGGACGCGGCGGTACCGAGGTGAGCGCCCCCGGTTTCGGGTGCCGGGCGATCGGCGGGGAGTGACGGGACGCCGACGGGCAGCCGCCGGGCTGGGGGGCGGACGGTGAGGAGCCCGTACGGGCCGTCCGGCGCGCCCTCGCACGACTCCGAAGGGCCGCCTCCCCGTCCCGCCTACCGGCAACCGCCCGCGCGCCCCCACGCGCCCTCGTGCGACGCGATACGGCGGGACGGGGCGGGGCGGGACGCGACGGGGCGGCGTGTGCGGCAGCCGTCCCGCGCACCGGCGCGTGCCCGCGGTCCCGCGGGTCCCCTCCCCGGCCGGGGCGGTGGGACGGCTGCCGTCTCCCCCCTCGGTATGGCTTGCGGGAAAACGGTGTTCCGAGTGTGAAGCTTTGGTGCGAGGGGGTCGAGCATAAGCCTGTCACCGGCCGAAACGGGGCGGAAGTTAGAAATCCGCTTGTGTGGATCGAAGAGGGCGCGCGTCCGCGGGGCGGGGCGGCGCCGCCTCAGCCCCGTCCGATGTACGGCATCGCCGTCGCCAGTACCGTCGCGAACTGCACGTTGGCCTCCAGTGGCAGCTCCGCCATGTGCCGCACCGTGCGGGCCACGTCGGCGACGTCCATCACCGGCTCCGGTGCCATCTCGCCGTTGGCCTGGAGGGCGCCCGTCCGCATCCGCGCCGTCATGTCGGTCGCCGCGTTGCCGATGTCGATCTGGCCCACCGCGATGCCGTGGCGCCGGCCGTCCAGCGACAGCGACTTGGTCAGTCCCGTCAGCGCGTGCTTGGTCGCGGTGTACGCCACCGAGTGCGGACGGGGTGCGTGCGCCGAGACCGAACCGTTGTTGATGATCCGGCCGCCGCGCGGGTCCTGCTCCTTCATCTGCCGGTACGCCGCCTGCGCGCACAGGAACGCCCCGTTGAGGTTGGTGTCCACCACGTGCCGCCAGGCGTCGTAGGACAGCTCCTCGACCGGCACGCCGCCCGGCCCGAACGTCCCCGCGTTGTTGAACAGCAGGTCCAGCCGTCCGAAGCGGTCGCGCACGGCGTCGAACAGGGCCGTCACGTCCTCGGGCCGTGACACGTCGGCGCGGACGGTGAGGGCGGTGCCGTCCGGCACGAGGGCGGCCGTCTCCTCCAGCGTCCCGGGGCGGCGGCCCGCCAGGGCCAGCGACCAGCCCGCGCGCAGCAGTTCGACGGCGACCGCGCGGCCGATGCCGGACCCCGCGCCGGTCACCACGGCGATCCGGGAGCCGGTGTCCGGCCGGTTCGTTTGCATGGCATTCATGCGCCCGCAGCGTACGGGAGGGTCCGCCATCCGGAACTCATCCGACCGCCATGCGGATGTTGTGTACGTGCCAATCGGCGGTCGTCTCCGGCGAATCCAATGCCCCTTGCACCTATTCATGAGGTTCGCCAGGGGAGGACCGGATGACACCCGCAGACCGTCCGTCACAGCACACCCCGGAACTGCGCGCCGCCGCACGGCACTTCGGCCGCCGCCGCTTCCTGACCACCACCGGCGCCGCCGCCGCGCTCGCCTTCGCGGTGAACCTGCCGGCCGCGGGCGTCGCGGGCGCCGCCGAACTCGACGCCGCCCGGATCACCGACGACCCGTTCACCCTCGGCGTCGCCTCCGGCGACCCGCTGCCCGACTCCGTCCTGCTGTGGACCCGCCTGGCCCCCGCCCCGTACCAGCCCGACGGCGGACTGCCCGCCCAACGCGTCACCGTCACCTGGGAACTGGCCCTGGACGAGCGGTTCCGCCGGGTCGTCAGACGAGGCCGGGCCACCGCCCACCCGGAGTACGACCACACCGTGCACGTCGAGGTCGGCCACCTCGCGCCCGGCCACGTGTACTACTACCGCTTCCGCGTGGGCGGCTGGATCAGCCCGGCCGGCCGCACCCGCACCGCCCCCGCCCGCGGCAACCGGGCCGCCGGCCTCGACTTCGCCCTGGTCTCCTGCCAGAAGTACGACGAGGGCTACTACACGGCCTACAAGCACCTGGCCGAGGAGGACGTGGACGTCGTCTTCCACCTCGGCGACTACCTCTACGAGTACGCCGTCAACTCCGCGGGCGGCTCCCGCGCCTACCCCACCGGCACCCTGCCCGCGGTGTTCAACCGCGAGACGGTGACGCTGGAGGACTACCGCCTGCGGTACGCCCTGTACAAGTCGGACCCCGACCTGCGGGCCGCGCACGCCGCGCACCCCTTCGTCGTCACCTGGGACGACCACGAGACCGAGAACAACTACGCCGACGAGACCCCCGAGAACAGCGTCCCGCCGGAGGAGTTCCTGCTGCGCCGGGCCGCCGCCTACCGGGCCTACTGGGAGAACATGCCGCTGCGCCGCCCCCAGCTGCCCGAGGGCCCCGACCTGAAGCTCTACCGCCGCCTGCACTGGGGCCGGCTGGCGCAGTTCGACGTGCTCGACACCCGCCAGTACCGCTCCGACCAGGCCTACGGCGACGGCTGGCAGTACCCCGGCCCCGAGTCGGAGGACCCGGCCCGCACCCTGACCGGCGACGCCCAGGAGCGCTGGCTGATCAACGGCTGGCACCGGTCGGACGCGGTGTGGAACGTGGTGCCCCAGCAGGTCACCTTCTCCCGGCGGTACAACTCCACCACCCTGCCGTCCAAGGTCTCCATGGACTCCTGGGACGGCTACCCGGCCTCCCGCGAACGGGTGCTGGCCGGCGCGCAGGCCGCCGGCGTCGAGAACCTGATGGTCCTCACCGGCGACGTGCACGTGCACTACGCCTTCGACATCAAGCGCGACTTCTCCGACCCCGGCTCCAGGACCATCGGCACGGAGCTCGTCACCACGTCCGTCACCAGCGGCCGCGACGGTTCGGAGAAGCCGTCCAACTGGAACACCCTCATGACCGCCAACCCGCACCTGAGGTTCTTCAGCGGACTGCGCGGCTACGTGACGGTGTCCCTCGGCCGGGAACTGGCGCGGGCCGACTACAAGACGGTGTCCCACGTGACCACGCAGGGCGCGCCGCTCACCACCGCCGCCTCCTTCGTGACGGAGGTGGGCGACCAGGGCCTCAAGCCGGCGTGACGACGGCGCCCTCCGCCGCGCCGGCGCCGCCGGCCCCGGCTTCGGCGGCCTCGGCCGGATAGCGGACGCCGACGCGGTCACGGATCGCGTCGAGCGTCCGCATCACGGCGAGGGTGCCGTCGAGCGGGACGAGCGGGGACTCGGTCTCCCCGGCGCGCAGCGCCCGCATCACCTCCCGGGCCTCGTGCCGGAAGCCGGCCCGGGGACCGTCGGCCGGACCGGCCGCGAACTCCTGCGGATCGCGGCCGTCGCGGTGCAGCACGAACCGGTCCGGGTCGAAGAAGCCGGACGGGAGGTCGATGCGGCCCAGCGAGCCGGTGACCGACGCCGACGTCGCCGTACCCCCGACGATGGAGCAGTGCACCGAGGCGAGGGCGCCGCTCTCCCAGGAGAGCAGCGCACCCGTCTGGAGGTCGACGCCCTCCGGCGAGAGCACCGCTCGCGCCGCCACGTCCGACGGCTCCCCGAGCAGCAACTGCGCGAACGACACCGGATACACGCCGAGGTCGAGCAGCGCGCCCCCGCCCTGCTGCGGGTCCCGCAGCCGGTGCGAGGGCGGGAAGGGCCCGGACAGCCCGAAGTCGGCCTGCACCGTGCGCACTTCGCCTATCGCCCCGTCCTCCACCAGCTCCTTCAGCCGGCGCACCAGCGGATTGCAGTACATCCACATCGCCTCCATCAGGAAGCGGCCACGCGCCCGAGCCAGCGTCACCAGCTCCGCGGCCTCGCGCGCGTTCAGCGTGAACGGCTTCTCGCACAGCACGTTCCGGCCCGCCTCCAGGCACAGGCCGGCCGCCGCCCGGTGCGCCGCGTGCGGGGTCGCCACGTACACGACGTCGACGTCCTCGTCCGCCGCCAGTCCCGCCCAGTCGCCGTACGCCCGCGGCACCCCGAACCGTTCGGCGAACGCCCGCGCCGACTCCTCCGTCCGCGAGGCCACCGCCACGACCTCCGCGTCCGGCAGGTCGACGAGGTCCGCCGCGAACGCCGCCGCGATCCCACCGGTCGCCAGGATTCCCCAGCGCACTGTCCGTTCCGACATCCCGTCCCCGCCCTCGCTCACGTTCGTACACGTTCATACACATCCCCACAGGTCGTCCTGTGGGTCCCCGGCACGAGCTGAGAGCATAGGTGCCGGATCCGTCGAAAAGGGAGGGGCACATGCCCGAACGCGGGGCATCGATACCGAACACGCCACAGGAGACAGTGCAAAAGACCCCACACGGGACATCACGGAAGAAGACCGGGCCGGCGGCGGAACCGGCCGTCGACGCGCTGCGCGGCGCCCGCCGCACCAGTCTGCTCGTCACATTGATCCTCGGCGGCCTCACCGCCACGCCCCCGCTGGCGATGGACATGTACCTGCCCGCGCTGCCGGAGGTCAGCGAGGCCCTGCGCGCACCCGCCGCCACCGTCCAGCTCACCCTCACCGCCTGCCTGGCCGGCATGGCCCTCGGGCAGATCGTGGTCGGCCCGATGAGCGACCGGTGGGGACGGCGGCGCCCGCTGCTCGCAGGCCTCGCCGTCTACGTCGTCGCCACCGTGCTGTGCGCGCTCGCGCCCACCGTCGAACTCCTCGTCGCCCTCCGCCTGGTGCAGGGCCTCGCGGGCGCGGCCGGCATCGTCATCGCCCGGGCCGTCGCCCGCGACCTGTACGACGGCGTGGCCATGGCCCGCTTCTTCTCCACCCTCATGCTGATCTCGGGCGTGGCCCCCATCGTCGCGCCGCTCGTGGGCGGACAGGTCCTGCGGGTGACGGACTGGCGGGGCGTGTTCGTCATCCTCACGGTGGTCGGGGCGCTGCTGGGCGGGATCGTCTGGGCGAAGCTCCCCGAGACCCTGCCGCCGGCCGAACGTCACGGCGGCGGCGTCCGCGACGCCCTCGGCTCGATGCGGACCCTGCTCGCCGACCGCGCCTTCACCGGATACATGCTCGCCGGCGGCTTCGCCTTCGCCTCGCTGTTCGCCTACGTCTCCGCCTCGCCGTACGTGATCCAGGAGATCTACGGCGCCTCCCCGCAGACGTTCAGCCTGCTGTTCGGCCTCAACTCCATCGGCCTGGTCGCCGTCGGACAGGTCAACGGCAAGGTGCTGGTCGGCAGGGTCGGCCTGGACCGGGTGCTCGGCATCGGCCTCGCGGTCGTCATCGCCGCCGCCACCGCGCTGCTGCTGATGTCCCTGGGCGTCTTCGGCGAGGTGGGGCTCGTACCGGTCGCCGCCGCGCTGTTCGTGCTGATGTCGGCCATGGGCATCACCCTGCCCAACACCCAGACCCTCGCCCTGATGCGGGTACGGCATGCCGCCGGCTCCGCCTCCGCGCTGCTGGGCACCTCCTCCTTCCTCATCGGCGCGATCGCCTCCCCGCTCGTGGGCATCGCCGGGGAGGACACCGCCGTGCCGATGGCCGTCGTCCAGTTGGTCGCGGCGCTGGTGGCACTGGCCTGTTTCGCGGGAATGTGCCGTCCCCGCGAGGGGCGGACCACCGCGGCGGGCGGGGAGCCCGTCCGCGCGGGAAGCGCCGAGAACGCCGAGAACGCCGAGAACGCCGAGAACGCCGGGAACGCCGGGAACGCCGGGAAGGCCGAGAGGATCGGGGAGGGCGGCTGAGCGTGCCGGGACTGCGCAGCGACACACCGGAGCGGGCCGGACTCGATCCCCGGCAGCTGCGCCGTCTCGTCGAGGACGTCCGCGTCCTCACCACCGGTGAACGCCCCTGGGCCGCGGGTGCCGTCGTGGTCGCCGGGCGCGGCCCGGTACTGGCCGTGGAGGGGGTGTGACCCAGATACGCGTCAAAGGGGCAATGAGTCGATCTTGAAGACTTGAGTGCCCGGCGGGGCCGTCGCAGTCGGCGCGTGGGCGGCTCGGGCCAGTCACTCGTCGGTTCCTATACCTCGGTGGACTGGTGGTCTTGTGGCTGTTGCACGGCGGCACGCTGGTGGGCGCGGCGCCGAAGGAGATAGGCAGCTGCTGCGCCCAGGACGAGCAGACCGGGGCCGGAGTGCACGGCGAGGACGCCCAGCAGGTGTGGGCCGCCCCAGTCCTGTGCATAGCTCTCTGGATCGGAGTAGTCGAGGATGAAGAACTCGGCGATTCCCCGGGCAACCAGGTAAACCGCCAGAAGTCCACCGACAAGCATCGCGGCCACTCTGAGGACCCAGCGCCGGGACCTCGGCGAGACCACGCACACCACTGAGCAGACCACAAGCGCGAGAAAGACGCAGATGACGGCGATGAGCACGGGCTCAGTCCTTCCCGGCCAGCTTACGGCGACGATAGGTGCGGACCAGCAGCCCGGCCCAGGGAGCGAGGGTGGCCGACAGTGCCAGCGCTCGACGCGGTGTAGTGGGGGCCCACAGGATGTTGTCCGTCAGTCCGGCCTGCAGCGCGAGGCGGGAGACGATGGTGGACGTCACGATCGCCACGATGACCAGCACCAGTGTGAAGCGTGCCCGCACCTGCTGGGTGACGGCGTGGGCTACCACATCGAGCAGAGTGCGCGGAGTGAGGTCGGTGTCGTCGAGGAGGGCGCGGAACTCTTCGCTGTAGCGCACGCGCCACGGCTTCGGGTGCAGCGCCACGAGCAGATCCCTCATGTCCATCCCAGTCGCCGCCTTCCGGTGCTCACTACGCGCGACCAGCTCTCCAGGTGCGCCGCCAGGGCCTCCCGCCCGGCCGGGGTGATCTCGTACGGGCGCCGGCGCTCTTCGCTGGGCAGTGCGACGATCAGCCCGCGGTCGACGAGCTTGCTCAACGAGCCGTACAGCGTGCCCGGACCCAGTTGCACCCCGGTCTGCTCCTTCACGTCAGCGGTGATGGCGTAACCGTGTTTTGGCCCGTCGCTGAGTGAGAGCAGCACCAGGGCACCCGGTTCACCGAACCGCGCCAGTCCCTCCCGATCACGTCTTTGATTCGTCATGCGATGCATCGTATGACGTAATAGCGCCCCTGTGAAGGGCGCAACGGAGAATTGGCGGCGCATACCCCAGAACGGCGTTCCCAGAAATGAGTAGTTCTGAGAGACCGGAGACCCCCGCCGGACCATGTCCGGTTTGCCCCTGATCCTCGTCCTCACAACCTCTCGCAAAACAGCCTTCGCACAAAGCCCCTCGCGACAGGTTCTGCGACATGCCAGACCCCGCCGAACCGGCCGCCGCCGTCGAACAGTTCGACTGCCCCACCTGTGACGTGCCCGCCGGAAGCACCTGCCGCACCCGCGGCGGCAAAGTCGCCCCGAAGTACCACACCCCGCGCTTCATGCTCGTCCCCCACCTCCGCGCCGAGCTGGAGGTGAAGACCCCCGCCGACCGCGGCCCCGGCCGCGCGTGGGAGAGGGGCCCCGCCGTCAACGCCGCCGTGCCGGAGGCCGCGACGAAGCCCACCAGGGTGGGTTACGCGAGGTGCAGCACCGCCCAGCAGGAGCTCCAGAGCCAGCTCGACGCGCTTGCCGAGGCCGGGTGCGACCCGGTGTTCTCCGAGAAGATCAGCACCCGCATCAAGGTGAGGCCGGAGTTCGTCAAGGCGATGGACTTCGCCCGTACCATCAAGAAGGCCGTCCCCCACCAGCGTGTCATCCTCACCGTGCACGAGATGAAGCGCCTCGGACGCGGCGCCGCCGAACTACTGGCCATCGCCGAGGACCTGCGCCACCACGGCATCGAACTGGAACTCCTCACCGGCCCCCTCCAGGGCGTCTACGACCCGTCCGGACACGGCGCCGCCCTGTTCGCGTTCTTCGCCGGCATGGCCGAGTCCGAGCGCGAGTACATCCGGGAGAAGTCCCTCGAAGGCCAGGCATCCGCCCGCGAACGCGGCCGACACGGAGGCAGGCCCAAGGTCGTCGACGACGACATGGCAGCCTACGCCCGGTCCTTGCGGACCAACGGCGTCCCCGTCCCGCAGATCGCCCAGAAGCTCGTCATCACCTCGGGTAAGAACAAGGGCGAACACCCCTCGGTCGCCACCGTCTACCGCATCCTCGCCGAGGAAGCCGACAGCACCGCGTGAGACCGGATGCCCGCCAGGTCTTCAAGATCAGTTCGTTGCCCCTTTGACCCCTATCTGGGTCACACCCCTGGAGGAGGCGGCGGGCTGGGCCGTGCGGTACGCCGCGTACGACCCGCGGACCGACGCGGGCGTGGAGCTGCCGGCCGCCTCCCGCGTGCCGATGACCGTCGGCACGCCCTTCGACCTGGCCTCCCTCACCAAGCTGTTCACGTCCGTCGCCGCCGTGCAGCAGATCGAGCGGGGCACGCTCGGCCTCGACACCGGGGTCGGCGTCCACCTCCCGGAGTTCCACGCCGCCGCCCGGCACGGCGTCACCGTACGGCAGCTGCTCACGCACACCTCCGGCCTGCGGCCCGAACTCCCCCTGTACGACTGCGCCGACGACGGGGAACGGCTGGCCCGGCTGCGGGCGGAGCCACCGGTGGGCGTGCCCGGCGCGTACCGCTACTCCGACCTGAACATGCTGATCCTCCAGCACGTCCTGGAACGCGTCACCGGCCGCACCCTCGACGTCCTCGTCCGGGACGGGATCACCCGCCCGCTGGGCATGACCGCGACGCGCTTCGGCCCGTGTCCGGGCGCGGCGGCCACCGAGGACCAGCGGCGGCCGTGGGCCAAGGCGGACCGGGGGATGCTGCGCGGGGTCGTCCACGACGAGAACGCGTGGGCGCTGGGCGGCGTGGCCGGTCACGCGGGGCTGTTCTCCACCGGGCGGGACCTGGCCGTGTTCTGCCGCGCCCTGCTGGCGGGCGGCGCGTACGGGACCGCGCGCCTCCTCGGCCCCGACTCCGTGGAGCTGCTCCTGGCCCCGCCGGGGCTGGGCTTCGCCCTCGACCAGCCCTGGTTCATGGGGGAGCTGGCGGGGCGGGGAGCGGCCGGGCACACCGGCTTCACGGGCACGATGCTGGTCCTGGACCGGGCGACGGACACGTTCCTCGTGCTGCTGGCGAACACGGTGCACCCCCGCCGGCGCCGGCCGGACAACGCGCCGCGCGCGGCGGCGGGCAGCCGGGTGGCGCGGGCGGTGAGGGGGAGGTGAGGGGGAGGTGAGGGCAGTGCCCCGGGGGCGGGGCCCTCGAAAGGGGGCGGCGCTCGTGCGGGCGTCACCCCCGTAGAATCACCGGGTGACCGCCCCCGCATCCCCAGCCGAGACCCTGCGTGCCGCCCTCGCCGGGCTGCTCGACGGGCTGCCGCCGCGGCAGGCCGCGCAGGCCGTGGAGCGGCTGATCGCCAACTACCGGGGCGCCACCCCGACCGACGCGCCGATCCTCCGGGACCGCGCGGACGTGGTCGCCTACGCCGCCTACCGGATGCCCGCGACCTTCGAGGCGGTGCGGTCGGCGCTCGCGGCGTTCGCACGGGCCGCGCCTGCCTGGGCGCCCGGCAGCCATGTCGACGTCGGCGGCGGGACCGGCGCGGCGACCTGGGCCGTCAGCGCCACGTGGGGCGGTGTCCGCCCGGTCACCGTGCTCGACTGGGCCGAGCCGGCGCTCGCCCTCGGCCGGGAGATCGCCGCCGCCGACCCCGCTCTCGAGGACGTCACGTGGCGGCGCTCCCGCATCGGGGCGGCGCTCACCCTGGAGAGCACCGACCTGGTCACCGTCTCCTACGTCCTCAACGAGCTGAGCGCACCCGACCGCGCCGCCCTCGTCGACGCCGCCGCGTCCGCCGCGCAGGCCGTCGTGATCGTCGAGCCGGGCACCCCCGACGGCTACGCCCGGGTCATCGAGGCCCGCGACCGCCTGGTCGCCGCGGGCTTCCGGGTCGCCGCCCCCTGCCCGCACAGCGACTCCTGCCCCATCGCGCCCGGCGCGGACTGGTGCCACTTCTCGGCCCGGGTCAGCCGCTCCTCCCTGCACCGCCAGGTCAAGGGCGGTTCCCTCGCCTACGAGGACGAGAAGTTCAGCTACGTCGCGGCGGCCCGCTTCCCGGTCGCGCCGGCCCCGTCCCGCGTGGTCCGCAGGCCGCAGATCCGCAAGGGCCAGGTCCTGCTCGACCTCTGCGAGACCGAACCGGCGCTCCGCCGGGCCACGGTCACCAAACGCCACGGTGATCTCTACAAGGCGGCCCGTGACGCGGACTGGGGCGACCCCTGGCCGCCGGCGGACCACCGGTAGGGCGACCGCCCGGCCCAGCGACGTCCGCGCCGCCCCGGAATCCCCGCTCAGGACGGCCCGCCGTTCTTGCCGCTCCCGCCGCCCCTCCCGTTCTCCTCTCGCTTCTCCCGCAGCTTGCGCAGCAGCTCCCGCTTCTGGGCCTGGGGGTCGTCGAGACCGCCGCCGGCCCGGCCGCCCCCGCCCCCGCCGCCGCGCAGGGCCTTGCGGCCGAGGTGCCGGCGGGTGCCGCCGACGCCCAGCATGTTTCCGGCTCCACCTCGGGTCATGACGGAACTCCTTCCGGCCGGTGCCCGGCATCTCAAGCGGACGATACGTATCGTCTCGCTTATTCGTCCGCTCCACTGTGTGGCGAGACGCTCCGTCTTGTCAACCTGATACATTCGGCCCATGGCCGACCAGAAGACCCCGCCCCGCCCCGACGCGCCCCGCCGCCCCGACACCTCCCGCCGCAGCGAGAGGTCCCGCCGTGCCATCTACGAGGCCGCCCTCGCGCTCGTCGTGGAGGTCGGCTATCCGAAGACCACCATCGAGGGCATCGCCGCCCGCGCCGGCGTCGGGAAGCAGACGATCTACCGCTGGTGGTCGTCGAAGGCGGACGTCCTGCTGGAGGCCTTCCTCGACCTGAGCGACCAGGCGGCCCGGGCCGCGGAGCAGTCCGCCGGCCCGTCCGCGGAGCGGCCCGCCGGATGGGCCGGTGAGCCGCAGTCGTACGCGATCCCGGACACCGGCGACCTCGCCGCCGACCTCAAGGCCGTGCTGCGGGCCACCGTCGACGAACTGCGCGACCCGAAGTTCGAGGCCCCCTCCCGCGCCCTGGCCGCCGAGGGCGTCGTCAACGAGGAGCTCGGCCGGGTCTTCGTCGCCAAGCTGCTGGAGCCCTCCCTCCAGCTCTACGTGGACCGGCTGCGCTCCGCCCAGGAGGCCGGCCAGGTCCGCCCGGACGTCGACCCGCGCATCGCCCTGGAGCTCTTCGTCTCGCCGCTCGCCCAGCGCTGGCTCCAGCACACGGCCCCCATCTCCCACGCGTACACCGACACGCTCGTCGACTACGCCCTCCACGGTCTCGCGCCGCGCTGACCCGGCGGGACGCCCGGGCGGGGCGGGGGCCCGGCGGGGGTGTCCGGCCGCGGTGGCGCCCGCGCCCCGGGCGGGATGGATCCCGCCCGGTGGGGTACCCCGTGTCCGACCTGCCCCGAATGTGAGCACCGGCCCCCCGGCGCTCGGGATGGTGGGACCATAGGGCATGCTGTTCCGCACGACGGCGAGGCGAGGGGATAGATGAGCGCGGAGTTCGGCGGCCGAGGCGGCCTGCAGGGCAAAATCTCCCAGTGGCTGCGCGGACGCCGCCCGAAGGAGGCCGCCGGTGACGGCGGCCGGGAGGCCCTGCTGCTCGCCGCCGCCGGCGCGGGACTGCCGCTGGCGCCCGCCGCGCACCCGGTCGGCTACATGTGCTCCTGCGACCGGGTCGGCTGTCCCACCCCGGCCCGGCACCCGATCTCGTTCGCCTGGCAGACGCAGTCCACGACCGACCGCGCGCAGGTCGAGCACTGGGCCCGGCAGCAGCCGCAGGCCAACTTCATCACCGCGACCGGCATGGTGCACGACGTCCTCGACGTCCCCCTGGAGGCCGGCCGGGAGGCGCTCGCCCGGCTGCTCGACGCCGGCGTCGACGTCGGCCCGGTCGCCGAGAGCGACGACGGCCGCATGCTGTTCTTCACCCTCACCCGCGGCACCCCCGAGGACGAGGACGAGTGGTGGCCGTGCGAGCTGGACTGCCACCCGGAGACCATGGACGAGCATCCGGGCCTGCGCTGGCACTGCCGCGGCTCCTACGTCCTCGTACCGCCCGCCCGGCTGCCCGGCGAGCACCAGAGGGTGCACTGGACCCGCGGCCCGGAGCACCCGCTGCCGGACCCGCTGACCCTGCTGGAGGCGCTGACCGACGCCTGCGCCCGGTACGCGGCCGAGGACTCCGGCCACGCGGACACGGCCTGGCCCCTGCGCCACTGAGCGGCCCGCGACCCACCGCTCCGGCAGCGGAGCCACACCGGCCGGCACGGCCCCGGCACAGGCGGCGTCCACCCCGTCGCGACACCCGGCACGCGCTCCCGCCGCACCGGCCGAAAGCCCCCGCACGTCCGGTGCGAGGGCTTCCGGGCGGCACACCGGGAAGCGCGCACCGGACGCCGCTCCCCGGCGGGTGAACCCCTGCCCACCACACCGCCTAGACGACGTTGTCGAACTTGGTTCCCTCGCCCGCGTACAGGGTGGTCGTCTGCCGGCTGAACGGGGCCGTCGTCGAGCCGGTCGAGCGGTAGACGTACGTGCCGTCCGGCCCGTAGGCGACCAGGTCGGGCCGGCCGTCGCCGGTGACGTCGCCGGCGCCGACGAGGTGGGAGAAGGCGTTCCAGCCGCCGCCGATCCTGACGCGGGTGGTGAAGTTGCCCGTGCCGTTGCCCTGGTAGAGCCAGAGGACGCCGGAGGCGTCCCGGGCGACGAGGTCGCCGGCCGCGCCGCCCGCGATGTCGCCGACGGCGGTGATCTGGTGGTAGACCTGCCAGCCGCCGCCGACCCGGGTGCGGGTGGCGAAGGGGGCGGACCAGCTGCCGGTGCCCCGGTAGAGCCACAGGACGCCGGAGGTGTCGGCGGCGAGGAGGTCGGGGCGCCCGTCACCGGTGAGGTCGCTGCCACCGGTGATCTTGTTGTAGACCTGCCAGCCGCCGCCGACCCGGGTGCGGGACGCGAAGGTGCCGTCGCCCTTGCCCAGGTATATCCACAGCACGCCCGAGGTGTCGCGGGCGACGAGGTCGCCGGCCGGGGCGCCGCCGAGGTTCCCCGTGGCCTCGATCTGGTTGTAGACCTGCCAGCCGCCGCCGACCTTCGTCCGCTTGGCGGTGGTGACCTGGCCGCCCGACGGCCAGTCGAAGAGGTCGTCCCGCCACAGCACGCCCGAGGCGTCCCGCGCGAGGACGTCCGTCGAGCCGTTGTCGTTGAAGTCGTGCGGGTTGGCCCGGCGCGAGACCAGGAGGCTTCCCGAGGCGGTCGCCGGATCACCGGCGCCGTCGGCCGGGGCGGCGGTGATCTGCCAGGTGTAGGCCCCGTTCGGGGCGCTGATGCCGTCCAGGACGCCGTCCCAGACGAAGGCGAAGCGGCGGTCGGAGACCGGCGAGGACAGGTGTCGGGTGAGCTTCTTCCCGGTGGCCGTGTGCGTGAGCGTGAGGTCCACGGTGGCGTTCGAGCGGGACAGGGTCCACTCCATCGGGACCGTGGTGCCCGCCTCCTCCAGGTCCACCGCGGCGGGAACCTTCGACTCGGTCACCTCGACGGGCAGGACCCGGCCCGTGTCCGCCACGAGCGTGACGCTCGGGGTGCCACCGGTCCCGCCGGTGATCCGGAACAGCCCGTCGGCGTCGGCCGTGGCACCGCGCACGAGCAGGCTGCCGTCCGGGGCGTGGGCCACGCTGGAGAAGTGCTCCAGGAGCGTGTACGGCGCGGCGGTGGCGTCCTTGACGTTCCGGGCGTACAGCGGGCTGGGCGTCTCGTCGGTGGCCCTGCCCGGGACTCCGTAGAGCAGAGTCTCCCCGGCGATGCCGGCGATGACGACGCCGCTCATGGAGCTGTCCACGGCGAATCTCCGGCGGCCGATGTACTTCCCGTCCACGACGAGTTCGCCGGCCCCGGCCCGGTACTCGACCCGGGCCTCGTAGTCGGCGGTGAAGGCGCCCGTCGACGCCTGGGTCCACGGGGCGATGTTCTCCTTGCCGCGCCAGCCGGTGACCTCGCCACCGTCGATGCTCGCGTACGCCTTCCAGTACTCGGTCCGGAAGGTCGCCGAACTCGGGAACACCCGGTTGCTGCCCAGGACGAGCAGATCGCGGCCCGCGGAGGCGACGACCTTGTAGTCCAGGCCGTAGGAGTTGGAGGAGAGCTTCGTTTTCCTGGCGGCGCCGTCGACCCGGGCCAGCTGCCACAGCTCGTGGTAGTCCTGGGTGGTCGGAACGCTCACGAAGAGGTTCTCGCCGGCCACGCCGACGAGCTTCGCCCCGGGCTTGAACTCGGACGCGAGGTCGAAGGAGGCGGACCAGGTGGCGCCCGCCCGCATGTCCCGCAGGAAGACCGTGCTGCCGCCGTCGCCGGTCACGACGATGTCGGAGTTGCTGTCGTGGCCCACGGTGCCCTTGTCGATCGGCAGCACCGAGCCGTCGGCGTACCCGTGCCACTCCAGGACCGTGGCGCCGGTGTCGTCCCTGCGGGACGTGAGGTAACCGGTGTCGCCGGTGCTGACGATCTCGGCGCCGAGGGGCAGATGTGTTTCGCCGGTGGTGCTGGTGGCCGCGGTCACTGCGGCGGGTGAGGCCACGGCCCCGGACGGGACCAGGGCGCCGACGCCGGCCGTCACGGCGAGAACGGCGGCGACGGAGGCGCCGAGACGGCGTCGGGTGGTGCGCGGGGGAGTCAAGGAAGTCCTTCCTGATGAGCCGAGCGGTACGCACACCCGTGCGCACCGCTCGAACGGACTCGCGGTGGGGGAGGAGGGTTGTACGAGTCGCTCTCGTTCCTTCCGGAAGGACAAGCCGGGGATGCCGTTGCGGACGGTTCCGTCCCGCCGCGGGCGACGAGGCCTCGGGGGCGGACGGCGAAGTGCCCCGGGCGCGGGGGCGGGACGCCGGCACCGCGTACCGGGCCGCCCGCGCGTGGTCCCCGACCGGCGCACCCCGCGTACCCGGCTGGGGGCAGCCCCCGCGTCGGCTTCCACCCGCGCGCCGCGGTGATCCGGGTCGAAGACTTCACCCGGATCACCCGGTGATCACGATTCGCTACGCGCCCTAACCGCCCCGCGCCGACGTCAGCCCCTGGATCCTGCCCACCACCGTCACCCGCTCCTCGCCCGAGCCCTTCGCCGGATCGAGGGCGACCTCGTTGGAGACGAACTCCATCGTCAGGGACTGCTTGATCTCACCGGTCGTCAGCGCCAGCACGTCCTTGTTGGGCGTGGGCACGGAGGCGCCCTGCGCCGCGGTCTGCTTCTCGAAGTGGCGGGTGCTGAAGAAGACCAGCGCGCCGCCGTCGGCGGTGCGCAGCGCCAGCGGCGCGTAGTCGCCGTTCGTCAGCGGTTCGTCGATGTACTGCCGCGCCAGGCCCGGCCGGACCGCCCACTTCTTCCGCAGCTCCCGCCAGCCGCTGGTGTGGGCGCCGTCCGCGAAGGTGTCCCCGCCGTCCTTCAGGTAGGTGGTGTAGCCCCGGCTCAGGTCGGCGGGCGGGACGGCGAGGTCGGTGGAGTTGGCGGGGACGGCCTCGGCCCACCCGTCCTTGTCCGTCTTGAACTCCGGCACGTCCCCGGCGGCGGCCAGCGTCAGGTACGCCACCTCCCAGGGCTCGTCCAGGCCGTCGCGGGTGAACACCAGCAGCCAGCGGGCGTCGCCGCCCTTGTTGCCGCGGGCGTCGGCCAGGAACCAGCGCGGCCAGCCCGCCTTCTTCGGGATCGTGAACTTCGCGTCCGTCAGTTCCAGCGGTGTGTGCGTGGGGTTGCCGCCCGGGTTGTTGGCCCTGCCCGCCTTCAGCCGGGCCGCGTCGATGGCGGCGAGGGCGCCGGTGGTGTGGTCGGCGTCCAGCGAACTGTCGTACGCCTTGTCCGCCGCGTTGTACGCGGCGGTGAACTGCCGGAGCGCCTCGGCGGCTTCGGCGCGGGTGGCCGCCGGGAGCACCTCGCGCTCGCCGTGCACCACCACGCAGCCGCTCGCCGTCAACGACAAAGCGGTCACGGAGGCCGCCACCAGCACGCTCCGGTCGAGCCTGCAAAGCCGTAGAGAGCCGCGATCCCTGCTCATCAGGTCTCTTCACCTTCCCCTTCCCGGAGGCGAACCCTACCGGGGCGGGGCCGGGCGCGGGCGCCCGGTCCGGGTACAGCGGCCACACCGTGACCTGACGGACCCGTCACCCGTCCACGCGGTGTCCGAACGCCCCTTGACCCGCCACGACGTCCCCGCGCGTCCCGCGCGCGACCAGCGGCGGACGCGGCGGCCGGGCGCCGCGTCCGCGACGGACCGGCGCTGCCGGAGCGCGGGGAACGGCAGGAGCCGGCCGCCGGACCCGCGCTCCGGCGAGACGGCGTTCGCGGACGGCCCCGGGCGAGGGCTCGCAGATCCCGGCGGCACCGCGGCCGGGCGGCCGGGCGGGGGCCCGGGTGGGGACCGCCGGGCGGCCGGGTGGGGACCGCCGGGCGCCCCCGCGGCGGTGGCGCCCGCGCCCGGCGTCACGCCGACAGCGGGAACTCCTCGCCCAGCGCCCGGAAGACGGCGGTGTTCAGGGCGAACGCCTTCTTGCACTCCGCCACCACCCGCTGCTTCTCCAGGTCGTCCACGCGGATCGCGTCCAGCGTCCGCCGGTACTCCCGCTTGAACGCGGCCGGGTTGGCGATCTCCTCGAAGACGTAGAAGCGGACGCCGTCGCCCTTCCTCGCGAAGCCCCACGCCCGCTCCGCCCTGCCGCGGATGATCTGGCCGCCGGACAGGTCGCCGAGGTAGCGGGTGTAGTGGTGGGCGACGTAACCGCCGGGCCAGCGCTCGGCGCACTCGCGCACCCGGTCCGCGTAGGCCCGCGTGGCCGGCAGCGCGGACAGGGACGCACGCCAGCCGGCGCCCCGCAGGTGCTCCAGGTCGCGCTCGAGCGAGGCCAGGCGCATCAGCTCGGGCCGGATGAAGGGCCCGGCCACCGGATCGGACGCCAGCCGGCCGGCCCCGGCCTCCAGCGCCTCGTACACGAACCACAGCTGCTCGGTGTACCGGGCGTAGGCGTCGACGCCCAGCCGTCCGCCCAGCAGGTCGCCCATGAACGTCGAGGTCTCGGCCTCCGTGTGCTGCTCGTGGGAGGCGGTGCGGATGAGCGTCGAGAAGGAGTCCATGAGCCCGATCTTCTTTGGTTAGCCTTGCCTAAGTCAATGCTGTTGCCGACGGTTGGTCGGAACGTTTCCGACAGGCTGTCGGTAAAACCGTACCCCGATCGGACGCGAAAAACCCGCCCTCCCGGAGGGAGAGCGGGTCGTCGGGGCGCGTCGGGCGCTCACCGGGGCCGGCGGGTCACGGCAGCGTGAGGATGTCCGCCCCGGTCTCCGTCACCACCAGCGTGTGCTCGAACTGGGCGGTGCGCTTGCGGTCCTTCGTCACGACCGTCCAGCCGTCGTCCCACACGTCGTACTCGTGCGTGCCGAGCGTCAGCATCGGCTCGATCGTGAACGTCATCCCGGGCTTCATGACGGTCGTCGCGTGCGGGCTGTCGTAGTGCGGCACGATCAGCCCGGAGTGGAAGGAGGTGTTGATGCCGTGGCCGGTGAAGTCGCGCACGACGCCGTATCCGAAGCGCTTGGCGTACGACTCGATGACCCGGCCGATGACGTTGATCTGGCGGCCCGGCTTGACCGCCTTGATCGCCCGGTCGAGCGCCTCGCGGGTGCGCTCGACCAGCAGGCGGCTCTCCTCGTCGACGTCCCCGACCAGGTAGGTGGCGTTGTTGTCGCCGTGCACGCCGCCGATGTACGCCGTCACGTCCAGGTTGACGATGTCGCCGTCGCGCAGCACCGTGGAGTCCGGGATGCCGTGGCAGATCACCTCGTTGACCGAGGTGCACAGCGACTTGGGGAAGCCGCGGTAGCCGAGCGTGGAGGGGTAGGCGCCGTGGTCGCACATGTACTCGTGCGCGACGCGGTCCAGTTCGTCCGTGGTCACGCCCGGCGCGATGAGCTTGGCGGCCTCGGCCATCGCCCGCGCCGCGATCCGCCCGGCGACGCGCATCGCCTCGATCGTCTCGGGCGTCTGCACCTCCGGGCCGGTGTACGGCGTGGGCGCCGGCTTGCCGACGTACTCGGGGCGGCGGATGTTTCCGGGCACGGAACGGGTGGGAGACAGCTCCCCTGGTACGAGCAGCGACTGGCCAGACATGACAGCGAGTCTAACCAGCGGGCATACGAGACCATGTCCCCGGCGAAAGGAGCCGCCCATGGCCCTGTTCAAGAAGCGCACGGCCGGAAAACCGGGCGAGTGGTACTACTGCCTGGAGCACAAGAAGGTCGAGGAGGGGCCCGACTGCCCGGGCAAGGACCGCTTCGGACCGTACGCCTCCCGCACGGAGGCCCAGCACGCGATGGAGACCGCCCGCGAGCGCAACCTCCAGTGGGAGAACGACCCGCGCTGGCACGACGCCCCCGCGGCCCGCGCGGACGAGGACTGACCGGCCCGCCGGCGCCCCCGCCCGGGCGGCCGTTCCTCCCACCGCTACCAGCACCCGGGCGGCGGTGCCGTCAGCCGGTCCGCCAGCCGGGACAGGCGGTCCCGCAGGCGCCGCCGGCCCCGGGGCGCGGGCAGCACGTTCTCGCCCGCCGCGGCGCTGACCAGGTGCTGCACGGTGTCCAGGTCCAGCTCGGCGCCCTCCGGCACCGCCAGCTCCTCGTGCGCCATGGCCGCCAGGTCGCCCTGCCCGGAGTCCAGGGCCAGCACCGTCGCCCCCGCCCGCCGGGCGTCATGCACACGTTCGAGGAGCGGGGCGCCCGGCTCCTCCGGCGCCACCACCAGCAGCGTCTCACCGCGCCGGGCCGCCGCCAGCCGCCCCAGCCCCACCGCCAGGTGCGGCGGGTCCGCCGGGCGCGGATCGTGCCGCACCAGGGTCGGGGCCAGCTCCGGCGTCCCCGACCACGCCGCCTCGTCCACCAGGTGGGCGGCCAGGTGCCACGGCTCGTACCGCTCCGTGCCCACCAGCAGCAGCCCGCCCCCGTGCGACACCACCGATCCCCGCAGCGCCCCCGCGAAGGCGCGGGTGGCCCCCAGCCACTCGGTCCCGGCGAGCACCTCGCGCAGCAGCGCGACCCGTACGGCGTCCATGGGCGCATGCTGCCGCAACCGGCGGCCCGGAACCGGCGGTTCGCCCCGGATTCCCCCGTCCGGTGCCGGGACCCGGCACACGGCTCACCCGATCCGGTGGGCGCGGCGGGGCGGACGTAGAGTCGGCCCATGACCTCTACCGACAGTGCCGCACAGGGTGCGCAGAAGGCCCCCGCCAAGGATCCCTGGGACCTGCCCGACGTCTCCGGGCTGGTCGTCGGCGTGCTGGGCGGGACCGGGCCGCAGGGCAAGGGCCTGGCCTACCGGTTCGCCAAGGCCGGCCAGAAGGTGATCATCGGCTCGCGGGCCGCCGAGCGCGCGCGGGCCGCCGCCGAGGAGCTCGGGCACGGCGTCGAGGGCGCCGACAACGCCGAGACCGCCCGCCGCAGCGACGTCGTGATCGTCGCCGTGCCCTGGGAGGGGCACGGCGAGACCCTCCGGTCGCTGCGCGAGGAGCTCGCCGGCAAGCTCGTCGTCGACTGCGTCAACCCGCTCGGCTTCGACAAGAAGGGCGCCTACGCCCTCAAGCCGGAGGAGGGCAGCGCCGCCGAGCAGGCCGCCGCGCTGCTGCCGGACAGCCGGGTCACCGCCGCCTTCCACCACCTGTCCGCCGTGCTGCTCCAGGACCCGGCGATCGAGGAGATCGACACCGACGTCATGGTGCTGGGCGAGGCGCGCGCCGACGTGGAGATCGTGCAGGCCCTCGCCGGACGCATCCCCGGCATGCGGGGCATCTTCGCCGGACGGCTGCGCAACGCCCACCAGGTCGAGTCGCTGGTCGCCAACCTGATCTCCGTCAACCGCCGCTACAAGGCGCACGCGGGGCTCCGGGTCACGGACGTATGAGGCGATGGGGGACACTGGGGACGCGAACCGTGTCACCCGTGTCCCCCGACAGGAGCCGACCCCATGCCCCGCCTCGCCCTCTACGCCCTGACCGTCTGCGTGCTCGCCGTCGCCGCCGCCGTCGTCTCGTTCGTGCGGGGCAGCGTGCCGATGGGCGTCGTGTGGGTGCTGCTGGCCGGCGTGTCGTCCAACATGTGCTGGTACTACCTCAAGCGCGGCCGGGACGCCCGCCGCTCCTCCTCGGCCACGGGCTGACCGCGCCCGCCGCCCGGCCGCCGGTCACGGCACGACCGAGCAGATCTCGTCCGTCTGCCAGAAGCGGTACAGCTCGAATCCGCAGTACGTGTCGAAGTCGCCGATCCCGAGCGCGCGCAGGACCGTGTCGACCGCGCCGAAGAACGCGCCGTTCAGCGACGGCACCCACAGCAGCGCGAACACCAGCAGCAGACCGAACGGCGCGAACGGCTCCAGCTGCCGCCGCACCCGGTACGACAGCCAGGGCTCGATCACCCCGTAGCCGTCCAGGCCCGGCACCGGCAGGAAGTTCAGGATCGCGGCCGTGACCTGGAGCAGCGCCAGGAAGGCCAGCGCGAGCCGGACGTCGCGCGGCACGCCGTCCAGCGCGCCCAGCCAGAACGGGGCCGTGCACACCAGGGCGAACACCACGTTCGTCAGCGGGCCCGCCGCGGAGATCAGGCTGTGCCGCCAACGGCCCCGGACGCGCTCGCGCTCGATGAACACCGCCCCGCCCGGCAGACCGATCCCGCCCATGATCACGAAGATCACCGGCAGCACGACGCTCAGCAGCGCGTGCGTGTACTTCAGCGGGTTCAGCGTCAGATAGCCCTTCGCGCCGACCGAGATGTCGCCGCCGTGCAGGGCGGTGCGCGCGTGCGCGTACTCGTGCAGGCACAGGGAGACGACCCACGCGGCCGTCACGAACAGGAACACGGCCAGGCCCGGCTGCTCGGCGAACCCGGTCCAGGTGGCCCAGCCGGTGACCGCGGCGACGGCCAGGATCCCGACGAAGACGGGGCTGACGCGTCGCTCGCCGTGGCGGGTGGTGGCGGTGGTCATCGGGCGGGACTCCTGACGTGGGGGACGGCGCGGCACCGGCCGTACCGGTGGCGGGAGGAGAACGTGCCGCGGACGGCCGGAGGTTCCTGCCGCTCCTCGCACCGCGGCCGAGACGCCCGGGGGCGGCCGTGACGACCGCCGGCAGCCGGGCCGGGCCCGTGCGGGAAGCGGTGGAGGCCCTCAGGAGCGTACGCCCCCGGCTCACGGGGAGCGGGCCCGCCCCGGCACCGGCCGCCCGCGCCCGCACCGCCGCGGCCCGGCGGATCGCCGGCCGGACCGGGCAGGGACCGCCGGGCCGGGCACCGGCCCGGCGCGTTCGGCGGGGGACGCCGTCCCGGCCGGCGACCGCCCCCTCGCCCTCGGCCCCTCCCGGTCCGCGCGCGTGGGAAACCCGCGCGCGGTGCCGGGGCGTCCCCGGACACAATGGACCCCGTGCGCTACCGCGTCCTCGGCACCACCCAGGCACTCCGCCCCGACGGCACCGCCGTCCCGGTCGGCGGGGCGCGGCTGCGCGCCCTGCTGACCGTGCTCGCCCTGCGGCCCGGCCGGGCCGTGCCGGCGGGCCTGCTGGTGGAGGAGGTGTGGGGCGACGACCCGCCCGCCGACGCGACCGGGGCCCTCCAGGCGCTGGTCGGGCGGCTGCGCCGGACGCTCGGCGCGGACGCGGTCGCCTCCGCCGGCGGCGGCTACCGGCTCACCGCCGCCCCCGACGACGTCGACCTGCACCGCTTCGAGCGGCTGACCGGCGAGGGCCTGCGCGCCCTGGCCGACGGCGATGCCGCCAAGGCGGCCGAACGGCTCGACGACGCCCTCGCCCTGTGGCGGGACCCCGCCCTGGCCGACCTGCCCGGCCGCACCGCCGAGGCGGCCCGCTGGGAGGTCCGGCACCTGGACGCGCTGCGCGCCCGCCACACCGCCGCGCTCGCCCTCGGCCACGCCGAGCGGGCCCTGCCCGAGCTGACCGCCCTGTGCGACGCCCACCCCCTGGACGAACCCCTCCAGGCCCTGCGGCTGCGCGCCCTGCGCGCCACCGGCCGCGCCGCCGAGGCGCTGGCCGCCTACGAGGACGTACGGCGGCTGCTCGCGGACCGGCTCGGCACCGACCCGGGCTCCGAGCTGCGGGCCCTGCACGGCGAACTGCTCCAGCCGGACCCCGCGCCCGCGCCCGCCGCCCCGCGCGGCCGGGCCGCCCGCCCGCCCGGCAACCTCCCCGCCCGCCTGACCTCCTTCGTCGGCCGGGACGCCGACATCGAGACGATCCGGGCCGACCTCGCCACCACCCGCCTCGTCACCCTGCTCGGGCCCGGCGGCTCCGGCAAGACCCGCCTGTCGCAGGAGGCCGCCGAGGCGGCGGGGGAGGTGGCCCGGGACGGCGCGTGGCTGGCCGAGCTGGCGCCGGTCGACGACCCGGACGCCGTCCCCGAGGCCGTCCTGACCGCCGTCGGCGCCCGCGAGACCGTGCTGTACGGCGCCGGCGCCGAGGAGATACGGGTCGCCACCGACCGGGGCGGCGACCCCGTCGACCGCCTCGTCGAGCACTGCGGCCGGCGCCGCATGCTGATCGTCCTGGACAACTGCGAGCACGTCGTCGAGGCCGCCGCCCGCCTCGCCGAGGAGCTGCTCGCCCGCTGCCCGCACCTCACCGTCCTGGCCACCAGCCGCGAACCCCTGGGCGTGCCGGGGGAGTTGCTGCGTCCGGTGGAGCCGCTGCCCGAACCGGCGGCGCTGAGGCTCCTGGCCGACCGGGGCGCCGCCGCCCGCCCCGGCTTCCGCGTCGAGGACGACCCCGGCGCCTGCGCCGAGATCTGCCGCCGCCTGGACGGCCTGCCCCTGGCCATCGAACTGGCCGCCGCCCGCCTGCGCCTGCTGACACCCCGTCAGATAGCCGACCGGCTCGACGACCGCTTCCGGCTGCTGACCAACGGCAGCCGCACCGTGCTGCCCCGCCAGCAGACCCTGCGCGCGGTCGTCGACTGGTCCTGGGACCTGCTCGACGAGGACGAACGCGAGGTGCTGAGCCGCCTGTCGGTCTTCGCGGGCGGCTGCGGCCTCGACGCCGCCGAGGCCGTGTGCGGGCCCGCCGCGCTGGAGGCCCTCGGCTCCCTCGTCGACAAGTCGCTGGTGGTGGCCGCCCCCTCGGACGACGGCGGGATGCGCTACCGCCTCCTGGAGACGGTCGCCGAGTACGCGGCCGAACGCCTCGACGAGACCGGTGGGCGCGCGCACGCCGAACGCGCCCACCTGACGTACTACCGCGAACTCGCCCGCACCACCGATCCGCTGCTGCGCGGTCCGCGGCAGCTCGCCGCCATCGGGCGGCTGGAGCGGGAGTACGAGAACCTGCGCACCGCCCTGCGCCGCGCCGTCGCCGCGCGCGACGAGCAGGAGGCGCTGTGCCTGGTGCTGTCCCTCGCCTGGTACTGGCAGATGCGCGACCTGCGGATCGAGGCCCGCACCTGGTGCAGCGAGGTCATGGCGCTCGGCCCGGACCCGTTCGCCGAGCCGGTCCGCCCCGCCGCCCCGGTGTGGGAGCGGTGCACGGCCGCGCCGCCCCCGATGACCGGGGAGGTCCTCGCCGAGGCCCGCCGCGGGGTGCACCTGGCCCACCTGGCCTGCATGGACACCGAACTGGACGCCTGGCAGAACCCGCGGGCCCAGGAGAAGCTCCGGCGCATCACCCGCACCTACGAACCCGGCCTGCCGCAGACCTGCCGCAGCCCCGGCGTGCTCTGGTACTACGCCGTGATGCTCACCGGCGACATGACCCGGCTGCGCACCGTCATGGACGCCTCCGTCCGCACCTGCCGCGAGACGCCCGGCTTCGAGTGGGAGCTGGCCGGGGTGCTCCAGATGCGCGCCAACTTCCTGGCCAACCGCGCCGACTGGGCGGGCGACGCCGCCCGCGACGCCGACGAGTCGCTGGAGATCTTCCGGCGGCTCGGCGACGCCTGGGGCACCGCGGAGGCCCTCGCCGCCCGCGCCGAGGCCCACGAACACAAGGGCGAGTACACCCGTGCCGCCGCCGACTACGAGGCCGCCGTCGAACACGCCGAGCGGCTCGGCGCCCGCGCCCAGGTGGACGTCCTCGGCGCCCGGCTCGGCAGCGCGCTGCTGGAGGCGGGGGAGGGCGAGCGCGGGGAGCGCGTGCTGCGCGAGGTGATCGACCGCTCCGACGGCAGCCCGTACAGCGGGGCGATGCCCGCCGCGCGGCTGTTCCTCGCCGGGTGGCTCGGCACGACCGGCCGCACCGCCGAGGCGGGCGAGCAACTGAGGCTGCTGCGTGAGCAGTTCACCATCACCCACTTCGTCGTCTTCGACGCGCTCATCCTCGCGATGGAGTCCTGGGTGGGCGCCCTGGAGGGGCGGTACGAGGAGGCGCTGGAGAAGGCCAGGCAGGCGCTGGCACGGGCCGAGGACCCGCTGGCCGCGGCCGTCGCGCCGCACATGCGCGCCTCCTACCTGGTCGTCGCCGCGCTGTCGCTGGCCGGCGCCGACGGCGGACACCGGGCCCGGGACGCCGCCCGCTGCCTGGGCGCAGCCCGCGCGATGCTGCCGCCCGGCCACGTCGAGTCGTGCCGGGAGCGGCACTCGAGGGAACTGGCCGCGGACCGGGCCCGTGCCGTGCTGGGCCCTGAGGCGTACGAGGCCGCGTACGCCGAGGGCGGCACCCTGTCCCCGGAACAGGCCGCCGCCCTGGTGTGACCCGTCAGCTCTTGGTGCGGAACTTGTGGATCGCGACCGGCGCCATCACCGCCGTGATCGCCACCGACCAGCCCAGGGTCACCCACAGGTCGTGCGCGACCGGGCCGCCCACCATCAGCCCGCGGGCGGCGTCCGCCAGCGTGGACAGCGGGTTGTAGTCGGTGAAGGCCTGCAGCCAGCCCGGCATCGACGCCGTCGGGGCGAAGATCGACGAGCCGAACTGCAGCGGGAACAGCACCAGGAAGCCCATCGCCTGCACGGACTGGGCGTTCTTCAGGATCACGCCCAGCGTGAGGAAGACCCACATGATGGACGAGGCGAACACCGCGGACAGCCCCACGGCGGCGAACAGCCCGGCCCAGCTCTCGATGTCGAAGCCCACCAGCACGGAGACGATCATCAGCACGGTGGTGGCGAACAGCATCCGCCCCAGTTCCACCGAGACCTTCGCGAACAGCACCGAGCCCCGCCCGATGGGCAGCGACCGGAACCGGTCCATGACACCGGAGTTGAAGTCCTGGCTGAAACCGGTGCCGACGCCCTGGGACAGCGTCATGCTCATCATCGCGATCATGCCGGGGATCACGTACTGCACGTAGCCGTCCTGCCCGCCGCCCAGCGCCTGCCCGATCGAGCCGCCGAAGACGTACACGAACAAGAGCGTGAAGACGACCGGCATCAGCAGCGCGTCGAACATCGACTCCGGGTCCTGCCGGATCCACAGCAGGTTGCGGCGGATCAGCGCGCCGGTGTGGCGCAGGTGCCCGCGCAGGGGGATCCGGGCGTCGGCCGCCTGGGCGGCGTTCACGGTGATGGTGCTCACGCGGGGACCTCCTCGCGGCCGGCGGCGGGCGCGGGGTCCTGCGGGGCACTGGCGCGGTGGCCGGTGAGGGACAGGAACACCTCGTCCAGGCTGGGCAGTTCGGTGGTGATGGAGGCGAGCGTGATGCCGCGCGCGGTGACCGCGCCGACCACGGCGGTGAGCTGCTCGTCGCTGAGGATCGGCACCAGCACCGAACCGCGCTCGGCGTCCACGGTGGGGGAGGCGAGCCCGGTGACGCCCAGCTCGTCCAGGAAACCGGCCAGCGGGCGCAGCTGCAGCGGGTCGGCGGGGCGGACCCGCAGGGTGCGGCCGCCCACCTTGGCCTTCAGCTCCTCGATGCCGCCGCCCGCGATGACCTTGCCGCGGTCCACCACGGTCAGCTCGGAGGCGAGCTGCTCGGCCTCCTCCATGTACTGGGTGGTGAGCAGCACGGTGACGCCGTCGCCGACCATGCGCTCGACCTCCTCCCACACCTCGTTGCGGGTGCGCGGGTCCAGGCCGGTGGTGGGCTCGTCCAGGTAGAGCACGGCCGGGCGGCCGATCATGGAGGCGGCCAGGTCCAGGCGCCGGCGCATGCCGCCGGAGTACGTGGAGGCGGGCCGCTTGGCCGCCTCGGTGAGCGAGAACCGCTCCAGCAGCTCGTCGGCGCGCGCCCGCGCCGCCTTGCGGGGCAGGTCCAGCAGCCGCCCGATCATGTAGAGGTTCTCCCAGCCGGGGAGCTTCTCGTCCACGGAGGCGTACTGCCCGGTGAGACCGATGACCCGCCGGAGCTGCCGGGGCTGCCGCACGACGTCGTAGCCGGCGACCGTGGCCCGCCCGGCGTCGGGGGCGATGAGGGTGGACAGGATGCGCACGAGGGTGGTCTTGCCGGCGCCGTTGGGACCGAGCACGCCCATCACGGTGCCCTCGCGGACGTCCAGGTCGACGCCGTCCAGTGCCCTGGTCTCGCCGTAGTGCTTGACCAGCCCCCGCACGGTGACCGCGCTGCCCGCGGCCGGGGGTTTGCCGTCGATTCGCTTCATGCCCACGACGGTGTCAGCCACCGCCGACAGACCGCCGACAGACCGCCGACAGCCGCCCGCGGCCACCGACGGCCCGCCGGCACACCGGGGCCCCGCCGACGGGGGAGGATCGGCGGGGCCCCGGCGTCGTACCGCGATGGCTCAGTGGACGGAGTGCTCCTCCTGCGGGAACGTTCCGCCGACGACGTCCTCGGCGAACGCCTTCGCCGCGTCGCCCATCACCCGGCGCAGGTCGGCGTACTGCTTCACGAACTTCGGCACCCGGCCGCCGGTCAGCCCGAGCATGTCGGTCCACACCAGCACCTGCGCGTCCGTCCCCGGCCCCGCCCCGATGCCGACGGTCGGGATGTGCAGGGTCCGCGTCACCTCGGCCGCGAGCTCGGCCGGCACCAGCTCCAGCACCACGGCGAAGGCACCGGCGTCCTGCACGGCCTTGGCGTCCCGCAGCAGTTGCTGGGCCGCCTCCTCGCCGCGCCCCTGGACGCGGTAGCCCATGGCGTTGACGGACTGCGGGGTGAGCCCGATGTGGGCCATCACCGGGATGCCGGACTCCACCAGCAGTTCGATCTGCGGGTGCGAGCGCTCGCCGCCCTCCAGCTTCACGGCGCCGACGCCCGCCTCCTTCACCAGCCGGGTCGCCGAGCGCAGCGCCTGCACCGGCCCCTCCTGGTACGAGCCGAACGGCAGGTCGGCGACGATCAGGGCACGCCCGGTGCCCCGCACGACGGCCGCCGACAGCATGGTCATCTCGTCGAGGGTGACGGGCACGGTGGTGTCGTACCCGAGGTGGCAGTTGCCCGCCGAGTCGCCGACGAGGACGACCGGGATGCCGGCCTCGTCGAACACGGACGCGGTCATCGCGTCGTAGGCGGTGAGCATCGGCCACTTCTCGCCGCGCTCCTTGGCGGCGGCGATGTCGCGGACGGTGATGCGGCGGGTGCCCTTGCCCCCGTACAGCGCCTTGCTGCCGTCGGCGGACTTGTTCCGGGCAGCCGAAAGCTGCGTCATTGCAACGGCTCCTTCACGTCATCTCGAGGCGCCCTGACGGCGTCCCCGGATCCCTTCCATGGTGGCACCTCGTGCCGGCGAGGACCAGGGCACCCCCGGCGCGAACCGGCGGCCCGCTCCTCGAATGTGCGCGTTTCGTCACAAGCACCGCACGTCGTACCGTCCGCTGCAACTCCGCGCACCGGCATCCACGTCCTCCTGACCGTACGGCCGTCACGGACGGCGGGAACGGAGCCGATCATCCCCTAGGGTCTTGTGGCACGGGGGGCGACGGTGTGCACGGCAGGCAGTGAGGCGACGGTATGGCGCAGCAGGCGTACATGACGGAGACGGACAACGGCGGCTCGGGGCCCGAGCACCGGGGCCCCCGGATTCGGCGCCTGTTCGACCGGTTGGCCAGGGGCTGGAGGGGCGACCGCCGGATCTGGCGCCGCGGCCTGTTCACCGCCGCCGTGGCCGTCCTCCTCGCGGTCGTCATGGCGGCGCACGCCCACATCCCGAACGCCGTCGGCAACCTCGGCAGCCTCACGGAGACCTTCCTGCCGTGGCTGGGCCTGATGGTCCCCGTCCTCCTGGCGGTCGCCCTGCTGCGCCGCTCGGCGACGGCGCTGATCGCGGTCCTGCTCCCGGCGGTCGTGTGGCTGAACCTTTTCGGCGGCCTGTTCGCCGACAAGACCGCCGCCGGCGGCGACCTGACGGTGGCCACGCACAACGTCAACGCCGGCAACGCGGACCCCGCCGGCACCGCCCGGGCCGTGGCCGCCTCCGGCGCGGACGTGCTCGCCCTGGAGGAGCTGAAGGCGTCCGCGGTTCCCACCTACGAGGGCGCGCTGGCGTCGACGTACCGCTACCACGCGGTCGTCGGCACGGTCGGGCTGTGGAGCAAGTACCCGATGAGCGACGTCGGCGCCGTCGACATCCGCCTGGGCTGGAAGCGCGCGATGCGGGCCACGGTGGCCACCCCCGCCGGGCCGGTCGCCGTCTACGTCGCCCACCTCCCCTCCGTCCGGGTGAAGCTGGAGGCCGGCTTCACCGCCCGGCAGCGGGACAAGAGCGCCAACGCGCTGGGCGAGGCCATCGCCGACGAGCCGCTCGACAGGAAGATCCTCCTGGGCGACCTCAACGGCACCATGAACGACCGCGCGCTGAACGCCATCACCTCCCAGCTGCGTTCCACGCAGGGCGCGGCCGGCGACGGCTTCGGCTTCAGCTGGCCGGCGGCGTTCCCGATGGCCCGCATCGACCAGATCCTCGTCACGGGCGTCGAGCCGCAGACCAGCTGGACCCTGCCGGCCACCGGCAGCGACCACCTCCCGGTCGCCGCCCGTGTGAAGGTCGACACATCCGCGTCCTGAAACCCCAGGTCACCCCGTATCCGGTAGCCCACGGCAACCGCCCCGTAACCTCGCGGAATACTCGGCCTGAGACGCTTTGTTCCGTACGGGAACATACGAACGTACGGACCCCGCTCTCGAAAGGCACGACCCTTCATGCCCCTGGCCCTGCTCGCCCTTGCCGTGGGCGCCTTCGGCATCGGCACGACCGAGTTCGTGATGATGGGCCTGCTGCCCGACGTCGCGGACGACCTGGACATCTCGATCCCCGCCGCCGGCCACCTGGTCTCGGCGTACGCGCTGGGCGTCGTCATCGGCGCCCCGCTGCTCGCGGCGGTCACCGCCCGGATGTCCCGCCGTACCGTCCTCATCGGCCTGATGGCCCTCTTCGTGGCGGGCAACGCCCTGTCGGCCGTCGCGCCCGGCAACGGCGCCCTGCTGGCCGCCCGCTTCGTCAGCGGCCTGCCGCACGGCGCCTTCTTCGGCGTCGGCGCCGTGGTCGCCACCGGCATGGTGGCCCCCGAACGCAAGGCCCGCTCCGTCTCCCTGATGTTCCTCGGCCTGACGGTCGCCAACATCGTCGGCGTGCCCGCGGCCACCGCCATGGGCCAGCACCTCGGCTGGCGGGCGACCTTCCTCGGCGTCAGCGCGATCGGCCTGGTGGCGATCGCCTCCCTCGCCCTCCTCGTCCCCCACGACCGCGCCCACGCCCCCGCCACGGGCCTGCGCGGCGAACTGGCCGCCCTGCGCTCCCTGCCCGTCTGGCTGGCCCTCGGCACCACCGTCGCGGGCTTCGGCGCGCTCTTCTCGGCCTACAGCTACATCACGCCGATGCTCACGGACACCGCCGGGTACGCCGACACCAGCGTCACCCTGCTGCTGGCCCTGTTCGGCGTGGGCGCCACCGCGGGCAACCTGCTGGGCGGCCGCCTCGCCGACCACTCCCTGCGGGTCACGCTCTTCGGCGGCCTGCTGTCCCTGGCCGCGGTCCTGGCCCTCTTCCCCGTGCTGATGCGCACACCGGTCACGGCGGCGCTGGCGGTCGCCCTGCTCGGCATGGCCGCCTTCGTCACCGGCTCCCCGCTCCAGCTGATGGTCATGGAGAAGGCCGCCGCGGCCCCCTCCCTGGCCTCCTCCGCCAACCAGGCCGCGTTCAACCTGGCCAACGCCGGCGGCGCCTGGATCGGCGGCCTCGCCCTGGCGGCCGGCTTCGGCGTCACCTCCCCCGCCCTGGCCGGCGCCGCCCTCGCGGTCCTCGGCCTCGCGGTGGCCGCCCTCGCGTACGCCGTCGACCGGCGGGCCCCGCGGGCCGGGCGGGAACGCGTGGTCGCCGGGCACGTCCCGGAGTCCCCGCAGACCGCGCGCCGCTGACGCCTCACCCTTCGGGGTACCGGACCGGGCCATCCCGCCACGCGGGGTGGCCCGTCCTTCTACCGTGAGGCGGGTCCTGACACGGCGGGTACGGCGGAGAGGGGGCCGGGATGACGGCCGAGGCGGAGACGGAACGGCCCGGGGCCGAGGCGGACGAGCCGGGCTGGGAGGTGGACCCGGACGACGAGTGGGCCCTGGCCGTCGTCGCCACGGTGGGACGGCAACTGAAACTGCGCCGGGAGGCGGCGGGGATGCGCGCCGGCGAGTTCGGGGCGGCGGTCGGGTACGGGGAGGACCTCGTCTACAAGATCGAGGGCGGCAGGCGCATCCCCCGCCCCGAGTACCTGGAGAGGGCCGACGAGGTACTGGGCGCGGGCGGGCTGCTCGCGGCGATGAAGGAGGACGTGGCGAAGGTCCGGTACCCGAAGAAGGTGCGGGACCTGGCCGAGCTGGAGTCCCGGGCGGTGGAGCTCCTCTCGTACGGCAGCCACAACTTGCACGGGCTCTTGCAGACGGAGGAGTACGCGCGAGCGCTCCTGAGCACGCGGCGGCCGACCCTGTCGGCGGACGAACTGGAGCGGGCGGTCGCCGCCCGGATGGCCCGCAAGGCGGTCTTCGACCGCGTTCCCGCTCCGGAACTCAGTTTTGTCCAGGAAGAGGTGACCCTCAGACGCCCCGTCGGGGGCAGGATGGTGCTGCGCAGGCAACTCGAACACCTTCTGCACGTCGCACGTCTGCGGCACGTCGAAGTCCAGGTGATGCCGACGTCCCGCGGGGACCACCCGGGAACGGGAGGGCGGATCCAGGTGCTGAAGTTCGGGGACGGCACGGCGGTCGGCCGGGCCGATGACGAGTTCGGCAACCGCCCGGTCTCCGATCCCCGTCAGCTGAGGATCCTGGAACTTCGTTATGGCATCATCCGGGCCGAGGCCCTGACCGCCCGTGAGTCACTGGCCTTCATCGAACAAATGCTGGGGGAGACATGAACCGCACGGCCGCCGACGCCGCCGATCTGACCTGGTTCAAGAGCAGCTACAGCGACAGCAGTAATCCCAGCGACTGCGTCGAGGTCGCCACGACCCCCGGCGCCGCCGTCCACGTCCGCGACTCCAAGCGCCCCGACGGTCCCCGCCTCACCCTCACCCCCGCCGCATGGGCAGACTTCGTCGCGATGACCGCGCAGCACTGACCGCCCCGGTCACGGCACGAGCACGACCCGCCCGAACACCTCGCCCGCCCACCGGCTCACGGCCTCCCGCCGCTTCGCCGCCTACACGGTCGAGGCGTTCCGCGCCGCCCCGGGCGCCGATCCGGCCCGTCAGCCGCCGCGTCCGGCCGTCCTCGCCGCACGGTGGGCCCAGGCCGCGACGGCCGTGCCGATCGCCACGGCCAGGACGTAGACCGTGACGCCGACCGCGAACCCGCCCGGCAGCCGGCCGAACAGGCCGGCGTCGTCACGGTCGACGAGCAGGCGGATCGCCCCTTGCCCGCCGAGGGCGAGAAGGACCACACCGAGACCCTCGAGAAGGCCGTACTTCATGCGATGCCCTTCGGTCCCGCGACGTCGCCACCGTGCGGAAACGGCACGGCGGAGAACGCCCGCACCCCTGCGCTGCGGCCGACGCCGACACGGTTACAGTGCACTTGCACTGTAAAGCGGGGGAAGCGCCGTTCGCAATGCAGGTGCATGGTGAAAGGTGGAGGAGGCGCCGTGCCGAAGATCGTGGACCACGAGGAACGCAGGAGACACCTGGTCGAGGCCGTCTGGTCGCTCACGGTCCGGGGCGGCCTGGAGCAGGTGACCCTGCGCAAGGTGGCCGACGAGGCGGGCGTCTCGATGGGGCATGTGCAGCACTACTACCCCTCGATGCAGGCCTTGGTCCGCGACGCGCTCGACCGGGCCGTCCGAGCCGTGAACACGAACATCGAGAACGCCGTCAAGGCGGCCGACACCACGAGCCCGGAAACCGTGCTCCGCACCTGCCTCCATGCCCTGATCAGCCCTGACGAGGAGAGCATGCGGCTCATGCGGTTCTCCCTGGCGGCGGCGGGACGGGCCGTCTCCGACCCGACGATGGCCGGGGTCCTGGCCCCGGGCGATGACGAACTGCTCTCCTTCACCGCCGGACTCATCACCGCGGCCCGGCAGGAGCGCGGCGGCGAGCTTCACGGTGAGGAGCACACCGACGCCGACATCTGCTGGTCGCTCGCTACCAGCCTCGGAGTGGACATCGCCCTCGGACACCGCTCCCCGCAAGCCGCCGGACGCACGCTCGACCACCACATCGACCGGATCCTGGGGCCGGACCGGAGCGGGGCGACGGCCTGAGGCGGCGGACACACTCGGCTTCGGGCCGCCGAGCCCCGAGTGGCTCCCGCAGCGGCCGGCACGGACCGTCGGAGCAGCGACCGCGACCGCGGCCGTGAACGAGAACGGGGCCGGCGGACCGCGCCGCCGACCCCGCCCGCCTACAGCACCGGCAGGTTCTTGCGCCGTTCGAAGGCGGTGACCTCGGAGCGGTACTCGTGCCACTCGGCGCGCTTGTTGCGCAGGAAGAAGTCGAAGACGTGCTCGCCGAGGGTCTCGGCGACCAGGTCGCTGCGCTCCATCAGGGTCAGGGCCTCGCCGAGGTTCTGGGGGAGCGGCTCGATGCCCAGGGCGCGGCGCTCGGCGTCGGACAGGGCCCACACGTCGTCCTCGGCGCCCGGCGGGAGCTCGTAGCCCTCCTCGATGCCCTTGAGGCCGGCGGCCAGCAGGACGGCGTAGGACAGGTACGGGTTGGCGCCGGAGTCCAGGGAGCGGACCTCGACGCGGGCCGAGCCGGTCTTGCCCGGCTTGTACATGGGCACGCGGACCAGGGCCGAGCGGTTGTTGTGGCCCCAGCAGATGTACGAGGGGGCCTCGCCGCCCGCGCCGGCGGTGCGCTCGGAGCCGCCCCAGATGCGCTTGTAGGAGTTCACCCACTGGTTGGTGACGGCGGAGATCTCGGCGGCGTGCCGCAGCAGGCCCGCGATGAAGGAGCGGCCCACCTTGGAGAGCTGGTACTCGGCGCCCGACTCGTAGAAGGCGTTGCGGTCGCCCTCGAAGAGGGACAGGTGGGTGTGCATGCCGCTGCCGGGGTGCTCGGAGAACGGCTTCGGCATGAAGGTGGCCTGGACGCCCTGCTCCAGCGCCACCTGCTTCATGACCAGGCGGAACGTCATGATGTTGTCGGCGGTGGAGAGCGCGTCCGCGTAGCGCAGGTCGATCTCCTGCTGGCCGGGGGCGCCCTCGTGGTGGGAGAACTCCACCGAGATGCCCATGGACTCCAGCATGGTGATCGCCTGGCGGCGGAAGTCCATGCCGATGTTCTGCGGGGTGTGGTCGAAGTAGCCCGAGTTGTCGGCGGGGGTCGGCACCGAGCCGTCGACCGGCTTGTCCTTCAGCAGGAAGAACTCGATCTCGGGGTGGGTGTAGAAGGTGAAGCCCTGGTCCGAGGCGCGGGCCAGGGCCCGCTTGAGGACGTAGCGCGGGTCGGCGAAGGACGGGGAGCCGTCCGGCATGAGGATGTCGCAGAACATGCGGGCCGTGCCCGGCGCCTCGGCCCGCCACGGCAGGACCTGGAAGGTGGACGGGTCCGGCTTGGCGATCATGTCGGACTCGTAGACGCGGGCGAAGCCCTCGATCGCGGAGCCGTCGAAGCCGATGCCCTCGTCGAAGGCCTGCTCCAGTTCGGCCGGGGCCACGGCGACGGACTTGAGGAAGCCCAGCACGTCCGTGAACCACAGGCGTACGAACCGGATGTCGCGCTCCTCCAGTGTCCGGAGCACGAACTCCTGTTGCTTGTCCATCTTCCGCTTCCCATCCTTGCTGGTCAGGCCGCCTGTCCGGTACCGCGGGAGGCGGTCGGGCACCTGGGCATCCCACCACACGGCCGTTTCGCGCGCGTTGCGGACCTCGATCGGTCGGCCGACTCCGGTCTGAACACCGAGCCGGCGGCCGTGCTCGTGGCGGATGTCCCGCTCTGCCGCCATCTTGCCTGCTCGGGCCGGCAACCGTAATGGCCGGGGCGCCCCCCGGCAGCGTAGAGGCAGGCGTGCGATCGGGCCATTCCCGGGTTCCGCCCGCGTCGGATCCCACGCGGACCCTACGCCAGACCCCTCCGGGCCCCTTACGATCAGCGGACTCACCGGTCTCCCCGTTCCCGGAAGGGCACACCCCATGGGTTCCGCCAAGAACAGCAGCACCGCGACGCGCAAGGCGCGAATAGAGGAGATGCAGCGTGCCGAGCGGGCGCGCGAGCGCCGGAACCGGACGCTCGCCGTCGTGACCGCCGCCGTGGTCGCCGCCGGGCTCGTCGCCGGCGGGGTCTTCCTGGTCCGGTCGCAGTCCGACGACCCCGGCCCCGGCGGCGCGGCGGCCGACGGCAAGGCCGCGGGCCGCTTCGTCACCGGCGAGGACGGCGTGCGCAAGTGGGAGGGCACGCTCTCCCGCAACCACGTCGCCAAGAAGGTGGCCTACCCGGCCGAGCCCCCGGTCGGCGGCGACCACAACCAGGTCTGGATGAACTGCGACGGCGACGTCTACACCGAGGCCCTCCCCCGCGAGAACGCCGTGCACTCGCTGGAGCACGGCGCGGTCTGGGTGACGTACACCGACCGGGCGCCCGAGGCGGACGTCGAGGCGCTGGCGGCCAAGGTGAGGAAGACGCCGTACTCGCTGATGAGCCCCGACGACGAGCAGAAGGACCCGATCATGCTCACCGCGTGGGGGCACCAGCGCACGGTGACGGGCGCGAGCGACCCGGCCGTCGACGCGTTCTTCGAGAAGTTCGTCCAGGGCGAGCAGACGCCCGAGCCGGGCGCCCCCTGCACCGGCGGGCTGTCGCGGTGAGGCACGCCGGGTGGATCGCGGGCGCCGCGGCGGCGGTGCTCGTCGCGGCCGGCGCGCTCACCTACGCGGTCGCCGGGGACGACGGCGCCGCGCGCGTGCCCGCCGCCGACTCGGCGGACGCCGGGTTCGCGCGGGACATGGCGGTGCACCACCAGCAGGCCGTGGAGATGTCGTACATCGTGCGGGACCGCACCGGGGACGAGGAGGTGCGGCGCCTCGCCTACGACATCGCCCAGACGCAGGCCAACCAGCGGGGCATGCTGCTGGGCTGGCTCGACCTGTGGGGGCTGCCGAAGGTGTCCTCCGGCCCGCCCATGGCGTGGATGGGGATGGGCGGGGCCGGCGCCGGGGAGGACGGAGCGCTGATGCCGGGGATGGCCACGGACGCCGAGATGGAGCGGCTGGCCGCGCTCGACGGGAAGGCGGCGGAGGTGTACTACCTCCAGCTGATGACCGCGCACCACCGGGGCGGCGTCCACATGGCCGAGGCCTGCGCCGCCCGGTGCGCGGTGGGCGCGGAGAAGCGACTCGCGCAGGGCATGGTGGACGGGCAGGGGTCGGAGATCAAGCTGATGGCGCGGATGCTTCGGGAGCGGGGCGCCCGCCCGGCGCCGTGAGCGCGCGGCGCCCGCCGTGCGGATCCGCATCCGCAGGACATCGCGTCGCTTTGACGATTACACTGGGCGGGTGCCTCAACTACGCCTCGCCCTGAACCAGATCGACTCCCGCGTCGGCGACCTGGCCCGCAACGCCGAGTCGATCGTCCGCTGGACCCGGCACTCGGCCGGGCGGGGGGCGCACCTGGCGGTGTTCCCGGAGATGGCGCTGACCGGGTACCCCGTCGAGGACCTGGCCCTCAGGTCGTCCTTCGTGGAGGCCTCCCGCCGCACCCTGAGGGAGCTGGCCGCGCGGCTGGCCGGGGAGGGCCTGGGGGAGCTGCCGGTCGTCGTCGGCTACCTCGACCGCTGCGAGAGCGCCCAGCCGAGGTACGGCCAGCCCGCGGGAGCGCCGCAGAACGCGGGCGCGGTGCTGCACCGGGGCGAGGTGGTGCTCGCCTTCGCCAAGCACCACCTGCCGAACTACGGCGTCTTCGACGAGTTCCGCTACTTCGTGCCCGGCGACACGATGCCCGTGCTGCGGGTGCACGGGATCGACGTGGCGTTCGCCGTCTGCGAGGACCTGTGGCAGGACGGGGGGCGGGTGCCGGCGGCGCGGTCCGCGCGGGCCGGGCTGCTGGTGTCGATCAACGCCTCGCCGTACGAGCGCGACAAGGACGACACCCGGCTGGAACTGGTGCGCAAGCGGGCCCGGGAGGCCGGGTGCACCACCGCCTACCTGGCGATGACCGGCGGACAGGACGACCTGGTCTTCGACGGCGACTCCATCGTCGTCGACCGGGACGGGCAGGTCGTGGCGCGCGCCCCGCAGTTCGCCGAGGAGTGCGTGGTCCTGGACCTGGAGCTGCCGGCCGCGGCGCCCGACGCGCCGGACGGCGTGGTGGACGACGGGCTGCGCGTCGACCGGGTCGTGCTGTCGCCGCAGCCGCTGCCCGCCTACGAGCCGGAGCCGGCCGGGGAGCACGCGCCGCGGCTGGAGGACGACGAGGAGGTCTACTCGGCGCTGGTCGCGGGCCTGCGGGCGTACGTCGAGAAGAACGGCTTCCGGTCGGTGCTGGTCGGGCTGTCCGGCGGGATCGACTCCGCGCTCGTCGCGGCGATCGCCTGCGACGCGGTGGGCGCGCGGAACGTGCACGGCGTGTCGATGCCGTCGAGGTACTCGTCCGCGCACTCCAGGGACGACGCGGCGGAACTGGCGCGGCGGACCGGGCTGAACTACCGCACCGTGTCGATCGAGCCCATGTTCGACGCGTACATGGGCGCCCTGGGCCTGACCGGACTGGCGGAGGAGAACCTCCAGTCGCGGCTGCGCGGGACGCTGCTCATGGCGCTCTCCAACCAGGAGGGCCACCTCGTGCTCGCCCCCGGCAACAAGTCGGAGCTGGCGGTCGGCTACTCGACGCTGTACGGCGACTCGGTGGGCGCGTACGGACCCATCAAGGACGTCTACAAGACCTCGGTGTTCCGGCTGGCCGAGTGGCGCAACCGGGCGGCGCGGGAGCGGGGGCAGACGCCGCCGATCCCCGAGAACTCGATCACCAAGCCGCCGAGCGCGGAGCTGCGCCCGGGGCAGGTCGACACGGACTCGCTGCCCGACTACCCCGTCCTCGACGCCATCCTGGAGCTGTACGTCGACCGGGACAGGGGCGCGGACGAGATCGTCGCCGCCGGGTTCGACCGGGAGCTGGTCACCAGGACGCTCCGGATGGTCGACACCGCCGAGTACAAGCGCCGGCAGTACCCACCGGGGACGAAGATCTCGCCCAAGGGGTTCGGCAAGGACCGGCGGCTGCCGGTCACCAACGGGTGGCGGGAGAGCGTCTGAGGGCCCCGGCCCGGCCCCCCTCCCCGTACCGCTCGTACGGTTCGGCTCCTCGGGAGGCGGGCCGGGGCGGGCGGCACGTCTAGGCCCGGCCGCGGAAGACCTCGACGAGACTGGCGTAGCTCGTCCCGGCGTGCCCCGCGTCGATGGCGCGCTCGGCCAGGCTCTGGATACGGGCGGGCCAGTCGGTGTCGATCCCGGCGGCGGCGCTCTCCCGCACCAGGTACTTCATGGTGGCCAGGTGGGTCTCCAGGGCGGCGTCCTCGGCCGGGTAGGCACCGCGGTCGATCTGCTCGGCGTAGGCGCTGATGAACCCGGTCACGCTGCTCACCCACCGGTTCGCGAACGGCGCGAACGCGGACGCGTCGACCTTGGCCGTGCCCAGCAGCGCGGCTCCGTGCAGGAAGGCGTTGAGCGTGCCCCACATGACGCCGAGCAGGGCCACGTCGTACAGGGACGCGAGGCCGGGATCGGCGCCGAAGAACGTCACGCCGCCGAGCCGGCTCAGGGTGTCACGGTGCCGTTCGAACACCTCCGGAACCCCGCTGAACAGCAGGAACGCCTCCGGACGGCCGATGGTCTCGGGGATCGACATGATCGCGCCGTCCAGGTGCGCGGTGGTCCACGTCGCCATCTCGCGGGCCTCCTGCGCGGTCCCGGAGGTCAGGTTGACGAAGGTCCGTCCGGCCAGCTCGGCCCGGTGCGGCCGGATCGTCTCGCGCACGGCGGCCGTGTCGCCGAGGCAGACGACGACCAGGGGAGAGGCCCTCAGGGCGTCGGCCACGGACGGCGCGAGCACGGCCCCCCGGGCGACCAGCTCCTCCGCCTTGGCGGGCGTGCGGTTCCACACGGTGGTCGGGTGGCCCGCCTCGAGGAAGGCGGCGGCCAGGGCCCGGCCCATCAGGCCCAGCCCGATGACGGTGACGGGTTCGTGCCCGGTGCCGGTGACGGTTGCGGTGTCGGGTGTGTTCGTCATGACCCCACTGTGCGCGGGAGGGGTTCCGGTCGGTCTCCGGAAAGGCTGCGGCGAGGCGGTGGGTATCGTGACCGGGTGCGCTTCGGAGTACTGGGCCCCCTGGAGGTGTGGACGTCGGACGGACGGCCCGTCCGGGTGCGCGAGGCCAGGGTCCGCGCCCTCCTGGCCGCGCTGCTGGTGCACCGGGGCCGCACCGTCCCGGTCGACCGGCTCGTCGAGGCCCTGTGGGGTGAAAGGCCCCCGGTGAACGGCGTCCGCACGCTGCGCTCCAAGGTGTCGCTGCTGCGGCGCATGCTGGAGGAGGCCGAACCGGGCGGCCGCGACCTGATCGAGTCCCGGCCGCCGGGCTACCTGCTGCGGGTGGACGACGACGCGGTGGACGCCGGACGCTTCGAGGCGCTGCTGGAGCGCGCCCGGGCCGCGGCCGGGGACCCGCGCGCCAAGGCCCGGCTGCTGGCCGAGGCCACCGGACTGTGGCGGGGCGCGGAGGCGTTCGCCGGCCACGCCGACGAGGAGTTCGCGCGCGCCGAGGCCGGGCGCCTCGGGCAGCGGCGGCTGGCCGCGCTGGAGGAGCTCGCCGAGGCACGTCTGGCCCTCGGCGACCACACGGCCCTCGCGGCCGAGCTGGGCGGCCTCGTCGCCGCGCACCCGCTGCGCGAACGGCTGCGCGCCGCGCACGTCCGCGCCCTCTACCTCGCGGGCCGCCAGGACGAGGCGCTGGCGAGCCTCGACGAGGTGCGCACACGGCTGCGCGACGACCTCGGCGTCGACCCCGGCCGCGAACTGACCGATCTGCACGCGGCGATCCTGCGCCAGGACGCCTCCCTCGCACCCGCCCCCGCGCCCCGGCCACGCGGCAACCTGCCGGCGCCGCTGACGGATCTGATCGGCCGCGCGGAGGACGTACGGCGGCTCGACGCGCTGCTCGCCTGCGAGCGGCTGGTGACGCTCACCGGAGCCGGCGGCGTCGGCAAGACCCGGCTCGCCCTGGAGGTCGCGGCCCGCCGCGCCGGACGACTCCCGGACGGCGCGTGGCTGGTGGAGCTGGCCACGGCCCGCACCGCGGCCGAGGTGCACGAGGCCGTCGCGGCGGTGCTCGGCCTGCGCGACGACCTGCGCGCCCCCGTACGCCCCCTGCCCGACCAGCTCGCCGACGCCCTCGTGGACCGGGAGACGCTGCTCGTGCTGGACAACTGCGAGCACGTCGTCGAACCGGTCGCCGAACTGACCGCACGGCTCCTGCGGGCCGCGCCCGCCCTGCGGGTGCTGGCCACCAGCCAGGAGCCCCTCGCCGTCGCCGGTGAACGCCTCCACCCCGTCGCCCCCCTCGACCTGCCCGGCCCGGACGGCACGGACCGGCCGGAACGATCCGGCGCCGTACGGCTCTTCGTCGCCCGCGCCACCGCCGCCGCCCCCGGCTTCCGCCTCGAACCGGGCAACGCCGCGGCCGTCGCCACCATCTGCCGCCGCCTCGACGGCCTCCCGCTCGCCCTGGAGATGGCCGCCGCACGCGTGCGCGCCCTGCCCGTGGCCGACCTCGCGGCCCGGCTCGACGACCGCTTCCGCGTGCTCACCGCACCCCTGCGCGCGGCCCCCGCGCGCCAGCGCACCCTGCGCGCGACCATCGACTGGAGCTGGAGCCTGCTGACCGAACCGGAGCGGATCGTGCTGCGCCGCCTGGCCGCGTGCGCCGACGGCTGCACCCTCCAGGCCGCCGAAGCGGTCTGCGCCGACGAGCGCGTGCCCCGCGAGGACGTCCTCGGCCTGCTCGCACGGCTGGTCGACCGGTCCCTGGTCAGCCGGCGCCAGGACCGCTACCGGCTGCTGGAGTCGGTCGCCGCCTACGGCGCGCAGCGGCTCGCCGAAGCCGGCGACGAGGACGACCTGCGCACCCGCGACCGCCACCTCGCCCACTACACCGCCTTCGCGGAACGCGCCCGCGCGCACCTGCGGGGCCGTGGACAACGCCGGTGGCTGGAACACCTGGAGGCCGAGACCGCCAACTTCCGCGCCGCCCTCGCCCACGCCGTCCGCCGCGGCCTGCCCGACGCGGCACTGCGACTGGTCGACGCCCTCGCGTGGTTCTGGTTCCTGCGCGGCCGGTTCGCCGAGGCACGCCGCTCGCTGGACCTCGCGCTGTCGGTCGGCGGCAGCCCCGGGCGGACGGCCGCCGTCCGGGTCTGGCGCGCGGGCATGTCCCTGCTCCTGTTCGACACGCGCGAGAGCGACGTCCGGGCCGTGCTGCGGCTCCACGACACGATCGACGACCCGTACGCGCTGGCCCATGCCCGGTGGTTCACCGCGCTGAGCAGGACGGGATTCGGCGACCCGGCCCTCACCTTCGCCCTCGCCGACCGGGCGTACGCCGGTTTCGAGGCCCTGGGGGACCGCTGGGGCACCGCCGCGGCGCTCTCCGTCCGCGCCGAGGTCTCCTTCTACCAGGGCAGACTCGACCACGCCCGCGCGGACGCCCGCCGGGCGCACGCGCTCTTCGAGCAGCTCGGCGACGGCTGGGGCCGGCTGCACGCCGCCCACACCCTCGGCGACCTGGCCGAGACGGCCGGCGACTACGCGGAGGCCGAGCGCCTGCGCCGGGAGGGCCACCGGCTCGCCCAGGAGCTCGAACTGTGGAACGACGCCTCCCGCATGCTGGCCCGGCTGGGCCGCACCGCCGCCCTCACCGGCGACCTCGACCGCGCGGCCGACCTCCACGAACGTGCCAGGCGGCTGGCCGCGTCCCACGGCCACCAGCGCGGCGAGGAGTTCGCCGAGGTCGGCCTGGGGCTCGTGGCCCGGCGCCAGGGCAGGCTGGACGAGGCCGAGACCCACCTGCTGGCCTGGCTCGACTGGTGCCGCCGCTGGGAGGGCGACCACGGAGTGGCGTTCATCCTGGCCGAGCTCGGCTTCATCGCCGAACAGCGGGGGGACGCCGCCACCGCCCGCGCACTCCACCGGGAGGGCCTCGGCCACGCCCGCCGCACCGGCGACCCGCGCGCCCTCGCCCTCGCCTACGAGGGCCTCGCCGGAGCCGAGGCCCTGGCCGGTGCCCCCGCCGAGGCCGCCCGGCTGCTCGGCGCCGCCGCCGCGGCCCGCGACTCGGTCCGCGCTCCCCTACCCGCCGCCGAGCGCGCCGACGTCGACCGCGTCACCGCGGCCGTCCGCGCCGCCCTGACCCCGGAGGCGTACGACCGCGCCTTCCGCCGGGGAGCGGCGGCCTTCCCCGCGCTCCTGGACGGGGCGCGCCCGGCGCGTCCCTGACCGCCCCGGTCCGCGAGGCGGTCCGGCCGGAGGGACTCAGTCCTCCCGGGGCCGCCTCAGCTGCGCCAGCAGCCGGTGCAGCGGCTCCGTCGCCCGGCGCCGGTACTCCTGGATCGACCAGCCGTTGCCGTCCGGGTCGGTGAAGTACATGAAGGTGCCGCCGTCGTCCGGGCTGTACCGCACCGGTTCGGAGACCTCCAGGCCCCGTGCGACGAGCTCGGCGCGGGCCGCCTCGATGTCGGCGACGCACAACTGGAGGCCCTGGTAGGAACCGGGCGCGGGCCGCGGTCCCTTGACCATCTCCCAGACCGTGTCGCCCAGCGCGATCGAGCAGCCCGAGCCCGGGGGCGTCATCTGCACGATCCGCATGCCCGGCATGATCTCCCGGTCGACGTCGACGTGGAAGCCGACCCTGTCCCGGTAGAAGTCCCTGGCCCGGTCGATGTCGCCGACCGGCAACGGGATCACTTCGAGGGTCATGTCCATGATGCGGTTCCTCCGTCGACGTCGGGCGTCACGCGGACCGCCGGCCCGTCCGGCCGAGCGGCTCCCCCCACCGAAGCCGAAAACGGGGCGCGGCGCCACCGAACGGCCGAGGACGCGGTCCGGGACCGCGGGAACCGCCCCTCCGCCACGACGCCGCAGCCCTCCTTCCGGTGCCGCAGCCCGGCGTCGGCCGCAGCGGTCCCGCCCCGCAACTCACGGCCCCCGCGCGGGAGCCCGCCCCCGTTACTGCCGCTAGGCTCGAAGGCGCGTACGACCTTGATCCGACGGGAGGCCGGGATGACGGTGCCGGGGCGCAGGAGCAGCACCTTCACGCGACTGCTGCGGCACGGCTTCACCGATCCGTCCGCCGCCGAGCGGCTCCTGGACAGCGCGGAGCTGACGCCGCTGCGCAACGACCCGGTGCTGCTCGAAGCGCTCGGCGCCACCGCCGACCCCGACCTCGCGCTGCACGGCCTGGTCCGGCTGCTGGAGGCCCAGCCCGGCCCCACCGACCGCCGCACCCTGCTCGACACCCTGACCTCCGCCAAGCCGCTGCGGGACCGGCTGCTGGGCGTCCTCGGCGCCTGCGAGGCCCTCGCCGACCACCTGGCCCGGCATCCCGGGGACTGGCGCGCCCTGGTCACCTACGAGCCGCGCGATCTCCACCCCGGCGTGGCGGAGTTCGAGCGCTGTCTCGCCGGGGCCGACGACCCCGTCGCGCTGCGCGTCGCCTACCGGCGCTGCCTGCTGTCCATCGCCGCCCGCGACGTGTGCGGCACCGTCGACGTCGCCGAGACCGCCGCCGAACTCGCCGACCTCGCCACCGCCACCCTGCGCGCCGCCCTGCGCATCGCCGAGGCCGCCGCGCCCGACGACGCCGCGCTGTGCCGGCTCGCGGTGATCGCGATGGGCAAGTGCGGCGGCCGCGAACTGAACTACGTCTCCGACGTCGACGTCGTCTTCGTCGGCGAGGCCGCCGACGGCGCCGACGAGGACAAGGCGCTGCGCGCCGCCACCCGGCTCGCCTCCCACCTGATGCGGATCTGCTCCGAGACGACCGTCGAGGGCTCCATCTGGCCGGTCGACGCCAATCTCCGCCCCGAGGGCAGGAACGGCCCGCTGGTGCGCACCCTCAGCAGCCACCTCGCCTACTACCAGCGCTGGGCCAAGACCTGGGAGTTCCAGGCGCTGCTCAAGGCCCGTCCGGTGGCCGGCGACCCGGAGCTCGGCGCCGCCTACCTCGCCGGTGTCGAGCCGCTGGTGTGGCAGGCCGCCGAGCGGGAGAACTTCGTCGCCGACGTGCAGAAGATGCGCCGCCGGGTGGTGGAGAACATCCCCGCCGCCGAGGTCGACCGCCAGCTCAAGCTGGGGCCGGGGGGCCTGCGGGACGTCGAGTTCGCCGTGCAGCTGCTGCAGCTGGTGCACGGGCGGGCCGACGCCTCGCTGCGCAGCCGTACGACCCTGGAGGCGCTGGAGGCGCTGGCCGCGGGCGGGTACGTGGCCCGCGCGGACGCCGCCCTGCTCGACGAGGCGTACCGCTTCCTGCGGTCCATGGAGCACCGCATCCAGCTGCACCGGCTGCGCCGCACCCACCTCGTCCCCGAGGACGAGGCCGACCTGCGCCGGCTCGGCCGCTCCCTGGGCCTGCGCACCGACCCGGTCGGCACGCTGCTGCGCGAGTGGAGGCGGCACGCCTCCGTCGTACGCCGCCTGCACGAGAAGCTGTTCTACCGGCCGCTGCTGGACGCGGTCGCCCAGCTCGCGCCCGGTGAGGCCCGGCTGAGTCCCGAGGCGGCCCGGGAGCGGCTGGTCGCCCTCGGCTACGCCGACCCGGCCGCCGCGCTGCGGCACCTGGAGGCGCTGGCCTCCGGCGTGTCCCGGAAGGCGGCCATCCAGCGCACCCTGCTGCCGGTGCTGCTGGGCTGGTTCGCCGATTCCGCCGACCCGGACGCCGGACTGCTCAACTTCCGCAAGGTGTCGGACGCGCTCGGCAAGACGCCCTGGTACCTGCGGCTGCTGCGCGACGAGGGCGCCGCCGCCGAGAACCTCGCCCGCGTCCTGTCCGCCGGGCGGCTCGCCCCCGACCTGCTGATGCGGGCGCCCGAGGCCGTGGCGCTGCTCGGCGACGGCGGGGGGCCGGCGCCGCGCGGGCGGGCCCAGCTGGAGCAGGAGATCCTCGCCGCCGTCGGACGCGCCGGCGGGGCGGAGCAGGCGGTCACCGCCGCGCGCGGGGTGCGGCGCCGGGAGCTGTTCCGCACGGCCGCCGCCGACATCCTCGGCTCCTACGGCACCGAGGCCCGGCCCGCCGAGGCCGACCCGGGCGCGCTGGTGGACCGGGTCGGGGCGGCGGTGTCGGACCTGACGGCGGCGACGCTGGCGGGCACGTTGCGGGCGGTGGTCCGGGACGGGTGGGGGGACGCCCTGCCGACCCGGTTCGCGATCATCGGCATGGGACGGTTCGGCGGGCACGAGCTGGGCTACGGCTCGGACGCGGACGTGCTGTTCGTGCACGAGCCGCGGGACGGCGTCGACGAACGGGAGGCCGCGGAGGCCGCCGGCAAGGTCGTCGCCGAGATGCGGCGGCTGCTCCAGCTGCCGAGCGCCGATCCGCCGCTGCTCGTCGACGCCGGCCTGCGGCCCGAGGGCAAGTCCGGGCCGCTGGTGCGGACCCTGAAGTCGTACGAGGCGTACTACCGGCGGTGGGCGCTGGTGTGGGAGTCGCACGCCCTGCTGCGGGCGGAGTGGGTGGCGGGCGACGAGGAGCTCGGGCGGCGGTTCATCGAGCTCGTCGATCCGCTGCGGTATCCGGCGGGCGGGCTGGGCGAGGAGGCCGTACGGGAGATACGGCGGCTGAAGGCGCGGATGGAGTCCGAGCGGCTGCCGCGCGGGGCCGACCCGAAGCTGCACGCCAAGCTGGGGCCGGGCGGGCTGTCCGACGTGGAGTGGACCGTGCAGCTGCTGCAGCTGCGGCACGGCCATGCCGAGGCGGGGCTGCGGACCACGCGCACGCGTGAGGCGCTGGCCGCGGCGAGGCGGGCGGGGCTCGTCTCGCCGGAGCACGCGGAGGTGCTGGACGAGGCGTGGGTGCTGGCGACGCGGGTGCGCAACGCGGTGATGCTGGTGCGGGGACGGGCGGGGGACACGTTCCCCACCGAGAGCCGGGAGCTGGCGGCCGTGGGGCGGTACCTGGGGTACGGGCCCGGGCACGTGGGGGACATGCTGGACGCGTACCGGCGGACCGCGCGGCGGGCCCGGGGGGTCATGGAGGAGCTGTTCTACGGGGGGTGACCCGTGCCGCGGGGCACCGGCGGGGACCGGGCCGCGGGGTGCGACGAGCCCGCCGCGGGGCCCGTCCCCCCGCCCGCTGCCGGGGCCGCCCGGCCGCAACCCCACGACCCGCGCCCGCCGCCTCAAGGCCGCGGCGCGTCCGCCCGTGCGGGCCCGCCCGCGTGTCCGCGGGACACTCGCCCACGGCGGCTCCCCGCCTCCGCGGTCAGGCGCGCGTGGGCAGCGGCGGGCCGGCCGGCGCCGTCGCGGGGGCCAGGCGGGGCAGGGCGTGGGGGAGGGCGCCGTACCACAGGCGGGCCACCGCGTAGCCGAAGGCGAGGCAGAGCATGCCGCCGACCGCGTCCAGCCAGAAGTGGTTGGCCGTCGCGACGATCACCACGAGGGTGAGCGCGGGGTAGAGCAGGCCGAGGACGCGCACCCAGGGGACCGTCGCCAGGGCGAAGATCGTCAGGCCGCACCACAGGGACCAGCCGATGTGCATGGACGGCATCGCGGCGTACTGGTTGGACATGTGCTTCAGGTCGCCGGACGCCATCGATCCCCAGGTCTGGTGGACCATGACGGTGTCGATGAAGCGGCCGCCGTTCATCAGCCGGGGCGGGGCCAGCGGAAAGAGGTAGTAGCCGACCAGGGCGACGCCGGTGGTGGCGAAGAGGACCAGGCGGGTCGCCGCGTAGCGGCCGGGATGGCCGCGGTACAGCCACACCAGGACGCCGAGCGTCACCACGAAGTGCAGGGTCGCGTAGTAGTAGTTCATGCCGACGATGAGCCAAGTCACCGAGTTCGCGGCGTGGTTGACGGCCTGCTCGACGGCGATGCCGAGCTGGTGCTCGGCCTTCCAGATCCAGTCGGCGTTGCGCAGCGCCTGCGCCCGCTGCTCCGGTACGGCGTTGCGGATGAGCGAGTACGTCCAGTAACTCACCGCGATCAGCAGGATCTCGAACCAGAGGCGGGGCCGGCGCGGGGTGCGGAGCCGATGCAGTACACTTCGCCCCTTTTCGTCCGCGACGGAGTGTGGAACGGCCTCTTCCAGGCCTTCCGCAGTCGTCACGGTCGTCTCACCCATAGGCACAGAGTCTGCCAGAAAAGCCTTCGTCCACCGATCATCCCCCGGTCGGGTTCCGGTCGCATGTTCTACACCGGCCGGAGGCCCGTGGTTTCCTCCTCACGCAGGGGGAGGGCGCCGGGTCCTCCGCCCCGAGGACGATCCGGCGGGCCGTCAGGGGCGGTTGCCGGGAGCGGACGCCGTGGAACCGCGCACCACCAGCTCCGGCATGAACACGAACTCGCTGTGCGGTGCAGGAGTTCCGCCGATCTCCTCCAGCAGCGTGCGCACCGCCGCCTGGCCCATCGCCGGGACCGGTTTGCGGACGGTGGTCAGCGGCGGATCGGTGAAGGCGATCAGGGGGGAGTCGTCGAAGCCGACGACGGAGATGTCCCGGGGCACCTCCAGGCCGTGCTGCCGGGCCGTCCGTATCGCGCCGAGCGCCATCATGTCGCTGGCGCACACCACCGCCGTGCAGTTCCGCTCGATGAGCGCCGTGGCGGCGGCCTGGCCGCCTTCCAGGGTGTAGAGGGAGTGCTGGATCAGCTCGGACTCGATCGTCGCGGGGTCCAGGCGGAGCTGGTCCTGCACGGCGCGCACGAAGCCCTCGATCTTGCGCTGCACGGGCACGAACCGCTTGGGGCCCAGGGCGAGACCGATGCGGGTGTGGCCCAGGGAGACGAGGTGGGTGACGGCCAGGGTCATCGCCGCCCGGTCGTCGGGGGAGATGAACGGCGCCTGCACCTTCGGCGAGAAGCCGTCGACCAGGACGAACGGCACGCCCCGCGCGCGCAGCCGTTCGTAGCGCTGCATGTCGGCGGTGGTGTCGGCGTGCAGCCCGGAGACGTAGATGATGCCGGCGACGCCGCGGTCGACGAGCATCTCCGTCAGCTCGTCCTCCGTCGAGCCGCCCGGGGTCTGGGTGGCCAGGACGGGGGTGTACCCCTGCCGGGTCAGCGCCTGCCCGATGACCTGGGCCAGGGCCGGGAATATGGGGTTCTCCAGCTCCGGGGTGATCAGGCCCACCAGGCCCTCGCTGCGCTGCCGCAGCCGCACGGGGCGCTCGTAGCCCAGGACGTCGAGGGCGGCCAGCACGGACTGGCGGGTGGTGGCGGCGACGCCCGGCTTCCCGTTGAGGACGCGGCTGACGGTCGCTTCGCTCACCCCCGCCTGGGCGGCGATGTCGGAAAGCCGTGTGGTCACAGCAGTGGACTGTAGCGGCCGTGTCCGCCCCCGCGCACCGGCCGGACGCCCGGTGCGGGCCGCGGAACGACCCGAAGCGTGCTGCTGCGTCATGGCGATCCCCCATGTCGTGGTCGGGCGTCCGGTCCGCAACGGATGATCGCCCGGCGCTGAAACGTATGGCAAGTGCTTGCAGAGTCTTGCACATGTGTCCGAGGCCCGTAGTACGGCGGAAACAGCCGTTCGGGAGGAGGGGAGAGCGGGTTACGGAGAGATAACTCTCCGGTCCTTGCACTTTTTTTCTGCAAGGTCTTTCGTGAAGCTTTCCACGCTGTTACGTTCACGTCGCCCGACGGCGGCAACGGCGCGGTCGGCAAGTCGGCAGGAACGGCGACGGGACCGTCCCCTGCACCACTCGGGCTTTCACCCTCAAGGAGAACTCATGCGGCGTGGCATAGCGGCCACCGCGCTGGTGGCGTCCCTGGCCCTCGCGGCGACGGCCTGCGGCGGCGACGGCGGCGACAGCGAGTCGGGCGGACCGGTCACGATCACCTGGTGGGACACCTCCAACGCCACCAACGAGGCGCCGACGTACCGCGCCCTGGTCAAGGAGTTCGAAGCCGCCCACAAGGACATCAAGGTCGACTACGTCAACGTCCCCTTCGACCAGGCGCAGAACAAGTTCGACACCGCCGCCGGCTCCAAGGGCGCCCCGGACGTGCTGCGCTCCGAGGTCGGCTGGACGCCCGCCTTCGCCAAGAAGGGCTTCTTCCTGCCGCTGGACGGCACCGAGGCCCTCGCCGACCAGGACAAGTTCCAGCCCAGCCTGATCGAGCAGGCGAAGTACGAGGGCAAGACCTACGGCGTCCCGCTGGTCACCGACACCCTGGCCCTCGTCTACAACAAGGAACTGTTCGCCAAGGCCGGCGTCGAGGTCCCCAAGACCTGGGGCGACCTGAAGAAGGCCGCCGCCACCATCAAGGACAAGACCGGCGTCGACGGCTACTGGGGCTCCACCCAGGGCTACTACGCCCAGCCCTTCCTGCACGGCGAGGGCACCGACACCGTCGACGTCGACGCCAAGAAGATCACCGTCGCCTCGCCCGCGGCCAGGAAGGCCTACGCCACCTGGCAGGGCCTGTTCGACGGCAAGGGCCTGCACAAGGCCGACACCACCGCCGACGCCTACGCCCACATCCAGGACGCGTTCGTCAGCGGCAAGGTCGCCTCGATCATCCAGGGCCCGTGGGAGATCACGAACTTCTACAAGGGCTCCGCGTTCAAGGACAGGGACAACCTCGGCATCGCCACCGTCCCGGCCGGCTCCACCGGCGAGGCGGGCGCCCCGACCGGCGGCCACAACCTCTCCGTGTACGCCGGCTCCGACGAGGCGCACCAGAAGGCCGCGCTGACGTTCGTGAAGTTCATGACCTCGGCGAAGGCGCAGGAGACCGTCGCGCTGAAGAACTCCACCCTGCCGACGCGTGAGGACGCCTACACCGCGAAGGTCAAGGCCGACCCGGGCATCGCCGGCTACCAGAGCGTCCTGGCCGCCGCGCGGCCCCGCCCGGCACTGCCCGAGTACAGCTCCTTGTGGACCCCGCTGGACGACGAACTGCCCAAGATCGCCGGCGGCAAGGTGTCCCTGGACGAGGGGCTGAGGAACGCCGAGACGGCCATCGCCAAGCTGGTGCCGGACTTCGGCAAGTGAGCCCGCGCGGCCGCCGGGTCCCCCGACTCCGGGGGAGGGGACCCGGCGGCCGCCGGCCCGTGCGCCGTACCCCTTGATCCGCAGGATTCCGAGAAGGTTGTCGAACCATGACAGTCGCCATCGACCGCGCGACCGGCAAGCGCCGCGGTGACCGCACGCCGCCGCCCGGGCTGGGCCGGCGCCTGAAGAACGCCTACCGGAGGCACTGGTACGCCTACGCCATGATCGCGCCGGTGGTGATCGTCCTCGGCGTCCTCGTGCTGTACCCCCTGGCCTACGGCTTCTACCTCACGCTCACCGACGCCGACAGCCTCAACTCCGCCCGCACCATCGGCGTCAACGAGATCGAGGCCACCTACGAGTTCGTCGGGTTCGACAACTACGCCGACATCCTGTGGGGCGAGACCGCCTACGACCGGTTCTGGTCGCACTTCATCTGGACCGTCGTCTGGACGGCCGCCTGCGTCACCCTGCACTACACCATCGGCCTGGGCCTGGCCCTGCTGCTCAACCAGAAGCTGCGCGGCCGGACCTTCTACCGGCTGATCCTGGTCCTGCCCTGGGCCGTGCCCACCTTCGTCACCGTCTTCGGCTGGCGCTTCATGCTGGCCGACGCCGGCATCGTCAACTCCGCGCTCGACGCGCTGCACCTGCCGACGCCGCAGTGGCTGGAGGACACCTTCTGGCAGCGGTTCGCCGCGATCATGGTCAACACCTGGTGCGGGGTGCCGTTCATGATGGTCTCCCTCCTGGGCGGCCTGCAGTCCATCGACGCCTCCCTCTACGAGGCCGCCGAGATGGACGGGGCCAACGCCTGGCAGCGGTTCCGCCACGTCACCCTGCCCGGTCTGCGCTCGGTCGGCTCCACCGTCGTCCTGCTCGGCATCATCTGGACCTTCAACCAGTTCGCGATCATCTTCCTGCTGTTCGGCAACACCGCGCCGGACGCGCAGATCCTGGTCACCTGGGCCTACCAGCTCGGCTTCGGGCAGCAGCCGCGCGAATTCGCCCAGTCCGCGGCCTACGGCATGCTGCTGCTGGCCGTCCTGATCGTCTTCACCTCCGTCTACCGCCGCTGGCTGAACCGCAACGAGCAGCAGCTCGCGATCTGAGGCATCCATGACCACCACCACCGTCACCCAGGCGACCGGCCCGGCGGAACAGGGCCCCGCGCCGGCCGCCGCACCCCGCAAGGTCCGGCCGCGCGGCCGGCGCGGCCCGGCCGCGACCCTCGCCTCCCACGGCGTGCTCTCCCTCGCCAGCCTGATCGCGCTGTTCCCCATCGCCTGGCTGGTCTACCTGTCCCTGGGCCCCGACAAGGACGACTACCTCCACCCCGAGCGCATCTGGGGCAAGATGACGCTCGACAACTACACGTTCGTCCTGGGGAGAACGAACTTCTTCGACTGGCTGCAGAGTTCGCTGATCGTCTCGCTCGGCACCACCGCCATCGGCGTCCTGGTGGCCGCCACCACCGGCTACGCCGTCTCGCGCATGCGCTTCCCCGGCTACCGCAAGATGATGTGGGTGCTGCTGCTGACGCAGATGTTCCCGATCGCCGTGCTCATCGTGCCGATGTACCAGATCCTCTCCCGGCTCCAGCTCGTCGACAGCTACCTCGGCCTGATCCTCGTCTACTGCTCGACCGCGGTGCCGTACTGCGCCTGGCTGCTCAAGGGCTACTTCGACACCATCCCGTTCGAGATCGACGAGGCGGGACGCGTGGACGGGCTCACCCCGTTCGGCACCTTCTTCCGGCTGATCCTGCCCCTGGCCCGGCCGGGCCTGGCGGTCGCCGCCTTCTACAGCTTCATCACCGCCTTCGGCGAGGTCGCCTTCGCGTCCACGTTCATGCTGTCCGACACGAAGTACACCTTCGCCGTCGGCCTGCAGAGCTTCGTCAGCGAACACGACGCCCAGCGCAACCTGATGGCCGCCACCGCCGTGCTGATCGCCGTCCCCGTGTCCGCTTTCTTCTACCTTGTACAGAAAAACTTGGTGACCGGCCTGACCGCGGGCGGCACCAAGGGGTGACGCCCCGGCCGGGGACTCCCGCACGGCTGTCCGTGCGGGCGGCGGCCGCGGTGCGCCATCCGACCCCGCTGTCACCGCGGCCGCCTCGTCGTCCTCCGCCCGTCCGAAGGCCCCGCACCGAAGACCGATGACACATCCGTTACGCACCAAGGACGCCATGAGCCAGCACTCCGCCCCGGCACCCTCCCCCCAGCTCTTCGAGCAGGGGGGATCCCCAGCCCTGGCCGCCGTCGCCAAGCGCCGCGACTGGTGGCGGGACGCGGTGATCTACCAGGTCTACCCGCGCAGCTTCGCCGACAGCGACGGCGACGGCATGGGCGACCTGGAAGGCGTACGCACCCGCCTGCCGTACCTGCGCGACCTCGGCGTGGACGCCGTGTGGCTCAGCCCCTTCTACGCCTCGCCGCAGGCCGACGCCGGCTACGACGTCGCCGACTACCGGGCCGTCGACCCCATGTTCGGCACCCTGCTCGACGCCGACGCCCTCATCCGCGACGCCCACCGGCTGGGCCTGCGCATCATCGTCGACCTGGTCCCCAACCACTCCTCCGACCAGCACGAGTGGTTCAAGCGGGCGCTCGCCGACGGCCCCGGCTCGCCGTTGCGGGAGCGGTACCACTTCCGCCCCGGCAAGGGGAAGAACGGCGAGCTGCCCCCCAACGACTGGGAGTCCATCTTCGGCGGGCCCGCCTGGACGCGGGTCACCGAACCCGACGGCACCCCCGGCGAGTGGTACCTGCACCTGTTCGCCCCCGAGCAACCCGACTTCAACTGGGACCACCCGGCCGTCGGCGACGAGTTCCGCTCCATCCTGCGCTTCTGGCTCGACATGGGCGTCGACGGCTTCCGCATCGACGTCGCCCACGGCCTGGTCAAGGCCGCGGGCCTGCCGGACCTGGGCACCCGCGACCAGGTGAAGCTGCTGGGCAACGACGTGATGCCGTTCTTCGACCAGGACGGCGTGCACGAGATCTACCGGCAGTGGCGCCGCATCCTCGACGAGTACGCGGACGCCATGAGGCCCGAGGGGCCCTCCGCGGACGGGCGGGGGCGGGAGACGGGAGGCCGCATCTTCGTCGCCGAGGCGTGGACCCCGACCATCGAGCGGACCGCCAACTACGTCCGCCCCGACGAGCTGCACCAGGCGTTCAACTTCCAGTACCTGGACACCCCCTGGGACGCCGAGGAGCTGCGCCGGGTCATCGACCGCACCCTGGAGGCGATGCGCCCGGTCGGGGCGCCGGCCACCTGGGTGCTGTCCAACCACGACGTCACCCGGCACGCCACCCGCTTCGCCAACCCGCCCGGCCTCGGCACCCAGATCCGCCTGGCCGGCGACCGGAAACTGGGGCTGCGCCGGGCGCGCGCGGCGACGCTGCTGATGCTGGCGCTGCCCGGCTCCGCCTACATCTACCAGGGCGAGGAGCTCGGCCTGCCCGACGTCGTCGACCTGCCCGACGAGGTGCGCCAGGACCCGGCGTACTTCCGCGGCGCCGGACAGGACGGCTTCCGCGACGGCTGCCGGGTGCCGATCCCCTGGACGCGCACGGGGCCGTCGTACGGCTTCGGCGGCGGCGGCAGCTGGCTGCCGCAGCCGGAGGGCTGGGGCGAATTGAGCGTCGAGGCGCAGACCGGCGTGCCCGGCTCGACGCTGGAGCTGTACCGGGCCGCGCTGGCCGTGCGCCGCGAGCAGCCCGACCTGGGGGCCGGTGACGCGGTGGAGTGGCTGCGGGCGCCCGAGGGCGTGCTGGCCTTCCGGCGCGGCGCGTTCGTGTGCGTCGCGAACACCACCGGCGAGTCGGTGGCGATGCCCGCGTACGGGCGGATGCTGCTGGCCAGCGGCGAGGTGACCGAGGCGGGCGGCGAGGCGAAGGTGCCCGCCGACACGACCGTGTGGTGGACGCAGGCCTGACGGCCGCGACCGGTCGACGGAAGGGCCCGCCGCTCCCGACCGGGGAGCGGCGGGCCCTCGTGCGACCGGGCGGTGATCAGGCGGTGGCCGGCTTGCCGACGCCGTGCAGCAGGGTGTCGACGACGCGCGTGGCGAGGGCGTCCACGGCGGCGTCGGTGTCCGGGGCCTGGGCCGCGGCCTCGTGGATGAGGGCGTAGTAGACCCGCCGCGCCCAGTCGAGATCGGCGTCGGAGGGGAGCAGTCCGGCGTCACGGGCGCGGATGAACAGCCGCTCGCACTGGGCCAGTACGTCGGCGTGCACGCGCGCGACCTCGGGGGCGTCGGTGGGCAGGGCGCCCATGGCGAAACCCCACCCGGCCTTTACGCGGAGCACGTTCGCGGTGGCCTGGTAGAGCGCGACGGCGGGCGGGGCGGTGTCCGGCCGGGCGGCTGTGACGGCGTCGTGGAACTGCTGGGCCGCCCATGCGGCCAGTGCCCTGACGAGCGCCTCTCGCGAGGCGAACCGCCGGTGGACGGTGGTCCGCGCGACCCCGGCGGCCTCCGCGATCTGCTCCATCGTGGCCGCCGGGTTGGCGGAGAGGACCCGCTCGGCGGCTGTGAGGATCGCGCGCACCGTGCGTTCGGTGTCGGCTCGCATCGGTCTGGCGGAGGCGGGCGGCGCCATGGGGCAGGACCTTCCGGGTGGGCGGTGACTCCATGAGTGTACGGCAATGAGGCAGGTCAACAGATACTTGCAACACTCATGATGCATGTCATACGCTCATCGCAACGCGGTTGATGCGAGTTGTTCCGGAGGAACGCCATGGACCTGCACTTGAACGGCAAGACCGCCCTGGTGACGGGCGCCAGCCGGGGGATCGGGCTGGCCGTCGTGCGCACCCTGACCGCCGAAGGCGTCCGGGTCGTCGCCGCCGCCCGCCGCCCCACCCCGGAACTGGAGGCGACCGGTGCGACGCCCGTGGCGGTCGACCTGTCCGAACCCGCCGGGGCCGAGCGCCTGCTGACCGAGGCCGTGGCCGAACTGGGGGGCCTGGACATCCTCGTCAACAACGTCGGAGGCGGTGACGGCGACCTGACCGGGGGCTTCCTCGACCTGACCGACGCCCAATGGGCCCAGGTGGTGGACCTGAACCTTTTCACCGGCGTCCGCGTCACCCGCGCCGCCCTGCCCGCGCTGCTGGCCGCCCGCGGTGCGATCGTCAACGTGTCCTCCATCAGCGCCCGCGTCCCGCATGGCGGGCCCATCGCCTACGCGGTGGCCAAGGCCGCGGTCACCGCGTTCGGCAAGGCCCTGGCCGAGGAGTTCGGTCCGCGGGGGATCCGGGTGAACACCGTCTCGCCGGGGCCGGTCCGCACCGACATGTGGGAGAGCCCGACCGGCTACGGCGCCGGCCTCGCCGCGGCCGCGGGCGTCCCGCACGCCGAACTCCTGGCCGGGCTGCCGAGGGCGATGGGCATGCTCATCGACCGGTTGGTCGAACCGGACGAGGTCGCGGCCCTCGTCGCCTACCTCGCCTCACCGCTCGCCGCCGCGACGACCGGCGCCGACCACGTCATCGACGGCGGAGCGGTCAAGACCGCCTAGCCTCGGCCGTCCTCCGCGCGGCGCTCGGCCGCGGCGCCCCGGAGGACCCCGGCTCCCACGACTTCCGCCCGACCACTGCCCCTCCGGTGAATGAACCTTTAACATCTGCGGCACCGCAAGGTTTCAGCAACCTTGCAGCAAGAACCTTCGAAGAAGAAGGAACCCCACATGGCACGCAGAAAACTCCCCAGGTTTCTTTCCGGGGCCCTCGCCCTCGCGGCTTCCCTTGTCATGATCCCGACATCGGCGCAGGCCGCCCCACCCGGTCCCAAGGACGTCACTGCCGTCCTGTTCGAATGGGACTTCGCCTCCGTCGCCCGCGAGTGCACGAACACCCTCGGCCCCGCCGGATACGGGTACGTCCAGGTCTCCCCGCCCGCCGAGCACATCCAGGGCGGGCAGTGGTGGACCTCCTACCAGCCCGTCAGCTACAGGATCGCCGGCCGGCTCGGTGACCGCACCGCCTTCCGCACCATGGTGGACACCTGCCACGCGGCCGGCGTGAAGGTCGTCGTCGACGCGGTCGTCAACCACATGTCGGCGGGCAGCGGCACCGGCACCGGCGGCTCGTCGTACACGAAGTACGCCTACCCCGGGCTGTACTCCTCGTACGACTTCGACGACTGCACCGCGCAGATCACCGACTACCGCAACCGCGCCAACGTCCAGAACTGCGAACTGGTGGGCCTGGCCGACCTCGACACCGGCGAGGAGTACGTCCGCAAGACCGTCGCCGGGTACCTGAACGACCTGCTCTCCCTCGGCGTTGACGGCTTCCGGATCGACGCGGCCAAGCACATCCCGGCCGCCGACCTCGCGAACATCAAGTCACGTCTGACCAACCCGTCCGCGTACTGGAAGCAGGAGGTCATCTTCGGCAGCGGAGAGGCCGTCCAGCCGGGCGAGTACACCGGCAACGGCGACGTGCAGGAGTTCCGGTACGCCTACGACCTCAAGCGCGTGTTCACCAGCGAGAACCTCGCCTACCTGAGGAACTACGGCGAGGGCTGGGGTTACCTGGGCAGCGGCTCCGCCGGCGTCTTCGTCGACAACCACGACACCGAGCGCAACGGCTCCACCCTCAGCTACAAGGACGGCGCGAACTACACCCTGGCCAACGTCTTCATGCTGGCCTGGCCGTACGGGGCGCCCGACGTCCACTCCGGCTACGAGTTCTCCGACCACGACGCGGGGCCGCCGGGCGGAGGCCGGGTGAACGCCTGCTGGCAGGACGGCTGGAAGTGCCAGCACGCCTGGCCGGAGATCAGGTCCATGGTGGCCTTCCGCAACGCCACCCGGGGCGAGGCGGTCACGAACTGGTGGGACAACGGCGGCGACGCCATCGCGTTCGGGCGGGGGAGCAAGGGCTTCGTGGCCCTCAACCACGAGTCCGCCACCCTGACCCGCACCTACCAGACGTCCCTGCCCGCCGGGACCTACTGCGACGTGCAGGGCGACCGGACGGTGACCGTGAACGGCTCCGGGCAGCTCACGGCGACCCTCGGCGGCAACACGGCCCTCGCCGTGTACGCGGGCAAGTCGAGCTGCTGACCTCCGCCGCGGCAAGGGTCGTGAAATTCCTTTCCGTTATTTTCACGACCCTTGCTGTAAGCCTTGCGCGGCGGTTACCGTCGCGCCGGGGTCGGACCCGAATGAGCCGCAAGCGCAAGGAGTTCACGCCCGTGACACCCAGAAGGCCGGCGCCGCCGACGCGCCGCACCCCGCACGCGAGACGGGTCGCGGCCGTCACCGCCGCCGCCCTGGCCGCCGTTCTCGTCCAGCCGCTCACGGCCCGCGCGGCCACCCCGCCGCCTCCTCCGTCGGACGCGCGGCTCGCCGCCGAGCCCACCCGGCACGACGCCACCCGCGAGCAGTTCTACTTCGTCCTGCCGGATCGTTTCGCCAACGGTGACGCCGGCAACGACGAGGGCGGCCTGACCGGCTCCCGGCTCACCACCGGGTACGACCCCACCGACAAGGGCTTCTACCAGGGCGGCGACCTCAAGGGCCTGACGGAGAAGCTCGACTACATCAAGGGCCTGGGCACCACCGCCCTCTGGATGGCTCCGATCTTCGAGAACCAGCCCGTGCAGGGCACCGGGGCGAACGCCTCGGCGGGCTACCACGGGTACTGGATCACCGACTTCACCCGGGTCGACCCGCACTTCGGCACCAACGAGGACCTGAAGGACCTCGTCTCCAAGGCGCACGCCAAGGGCATGAAGGTCTTCTTCGACGTCATCACCAACCACACCGCCGACGTCGTCGACTACGAGGAGAAGTCCTACGACTACCTCTCCAAGGGCGCCTTCCCGTACCTGACGAAGGACGGCGAGCCCTTCGACGACGCCGACTACGCGGACGGCTCCCGGAAGTTCCCCCGGGTCGACGCCGACTCCTTCCCGCGCACCCCGGTCGTGCCCGCCGCCAAGAGGAACCTCAAGGTGCCCTCCTGGCTCAACGACCCGACGATGTACCACAACCGGGGCGACTCCACCTGGGCCGGCGAATCGGCCACGTACGGCGACTTCAACGGCCTGGACGACCTGTGGACCGAGCGTCCCGAGGTCGTGAAGGGCATGGAGCGCATCTACCAGCGCTGGGTGCGGGACTTCGGCATCGACGGCTTCCGCATCGACACCGTCAAGCACGTCAACATGGAGTTCTGGACCCAGTGGGCCACCGCGCTGGACGCCTACGCGGCGAAGCGGGGCCGGGAGGACTTCTTCATGTTCGGCGAGGTCTACTCCGCCGACACCGCCGTCACCGCCCCCTACGTCACCCGGGGCCGCCTCGACGCCACCCTCGACTTCCCCTTCCAGGACGCGGCCCGCGCCTACGTCTCCCAGGGCGGCAGCGCCAGGAAGCTCGCGTCGGTCTTCGGTGACGACTGGAAGTACACGACCGGCAAGGCCAACGCCTACGGGCAGGTCACCTTCCTCGGCAACCACGACATGGGCCGCATCGGGACCTTCCTCAGGCAGGACGACCCGGGCGCGGACGAGGCCGGGCTGCTGCGCAAGGCGAAGCTGGCCAACGAGCTGATGTTCCTCAGCCGCGGCAACCCGGTGGTCTACTACGGCGACGAGCAGGGCTTCACCGGCGCGGGCGGCGACAAGGACGCCCGCCAGCCGATGTTCGCCTCCCGCACCGCCGACTACCTGGACGACGACCAGCTCGGCACCGACCGCACCCACGCCGAGGACGCCTACGACACGCGGGCACCGCTCTACGAGCAGATCAGCGCCCTCGCCGAGCTCCGCAAGGCCCACCCGGCGCTCGCCGACGGGATCCAGACCGAGCGGTACGCGGCCGACGGCCCCGGTGTCTACGCCTTCTCCCGCACCGACGCGAGGACCGGCACCGAGTACGTCGTCGCCCTCAACAACGCGGACGAGGCGAAGAAGGCGACCTTCCCGACCGAGTCGGCGCACACGACCTTCCGCGGCCTGTACGGCACCGGCGCCACGGCCCGCACCGACGCCGACAAGAAGATCACCGTGACCGTCCCGGCGGGCTCGGCGATCGTCCTGAAGGCCACCGGCAGGCTCCCTGCCCCCGCCACCGGGCCCTCCCTCACCCTGAAGGCCCCCGCCCCCGGCGCCACCGGCACCGCCGAGCTGACCGCCGACGTCGACGGCGGCGGCCTCAACCGGGTCGTCTTCGCCGCCCGGACCGGCGACGGTAAGTGGCGGACCCTCGGCACCGCCGACCACGCCCCCTACAAGGTCACCCACACCATCGGCGAGGACGTGCCCGCCGGCACCGCCCTGCGCTACAAGGCCGTCGTCGTCGACGCGGCCGGCCGCACCGCGAGCGCCACCGCCGCCTCCACCACGGGCACCCCGCCCGCCGGGGAATCCCCCACTGCGGTCTCCCGCGACCACGCGATCGTGCACTACAAGCGCGCCGACGGGAACTACGACGACTGGGGCCTGTACGCCTGGGGCGACCTCGCCGACGGCGAGGCCACCGAGTGGCCGAGGAGCCACCCGTTCGCCGGCCGGGACGCCTACGGCGCCTTCGCCTGGGTCAAGCTGAAGCCGGGCGCCTCGAACGTCGGCTTCCTGGTGGTCGACAAGGACGGGAACAAGGACGTCGCCACCGACCGCGCCATCGACGTCACCAGGACCGGCGAGGTGTGGATCGAGCAGGGGAAGGAGACCGTGGCGACCGAGCGGCCCGAGTACCCGGCGCAGGACACCGGAAAGGCCGTCCTGCACTACCACCGCGCCGACGGGAACTACGACGGCTGGGGCCTGCACGTGTGGGGCGGCGCCGCCGAGCCCACCGACTGGTCCAAGCCCCTCGCCCCGGTGAGGACCGACTCCTACGGCGCGGTCTTCGAGGTACCGCTCGCCCAGGGGGCCACCAGTCTCGGCTACATCGTCCACAAGGGCGACGAGAAGGACCTGCCCACCGACCGGTTGCTGGACCTCGGGACCGACGGCCACGAGGTGTGGCTGGTGAGCGGCGAGGAGAAGCACCTGCTGCCGCAGCCGGCGGGCTCCGCCGCCGCCGTCGACCCGAGCACGGCCAAGGCCGTCTGGATCGACCGGGACACCGTCGCCTGGGACGGCTCCGAGGGCGCCGCCTCCACCCAGCTCCGCTATTCCCGCACCGGCTCCATCAAGGCCCAGAACGGCGTCCTGACCAGCACCGACGAGCGCCGGTTGCGGCTGGTGAGGACCTCCCTGACCGACGCCCAGAAGGCGAAGTACCCGCACCTGGGGGAGTACGCCGCCTACTCCGTCGACCCGCGCGACCGCGACCGGGTCCGCGAGGCCCTGCGCGGCCAGGTCGTCGCCGTCCGGCAGGCGGCCGACGGGGCCGTGCTCGCGGCGACCGGCGTGCAGATCGCCGGCGTGCTGGACGACCTGTACGACGCCACCGGCGCCGACCTCGGCCCGACGTTCCGCGACGGCCGCCCCACCCTCGCCCTCTGGGCCCCCACCGCCCAGAGCGTCTCCCTGGAACTGGACGGCGCCCTCGAGCCGATGCGCCGGGACGACACCACCGGCGTCTGGTCCGTCACCGGCCCGAAATCCTGGAAGGGCAAGCCCTACCGGTACGTGGTGAAGGTCTGGGCGCCCAGCACCCGGGAGATCGTCACCAACAGGGTCACCGACCCGTACTCCGTCGCCCTCACCGCCGACTCGAAGCGGAGCCTCGTCGTCGACCTCACCGACAAGGCGCTCGCGCCGAGCGGCTGGACGACGTACGACAAGCCGAAGGCCGTGCCCCTGCGGGACGCCCAGATCCAGGAGCTGCACATCCGGGACTTCTCCGTCGAGGACCGGACGGCGAAACACCCCGGCACCTACCTGGCCTTCACCGACAAGGACAGCGACGGCAGCCGGCACCTGAGGAGGCTCGCCGAGGCGGGCACCTCCCACGTCCACCTGCTGCCCGCCTTCGACATCGCCACCGTCCCCGAGCGGAAGTCCGACCAGGCCGGCGTCGACTGCGACCTCGCCGCGCTCCCCGCCGACTCCGCCGAGCAGCAGGAGTGCGTGGGCAGGGCCGCCGCCGAGGACGCCTACAACTGGGGTTACGACCCGTACCACTACACGGTCCCCGAGGGCTCCTACGCCACCGACCCGGACGGCACCGCCCGCACGGTCGAGTTCCGCGAGATGGTCAAGGCACTCAACGAGGCCGGCCTCAGGGTCGTCATGGACGTCGTCTACAACCACACCGCCGCGAGCGGCCAGGCGGACACCTCCGTCCTGGACCGGATCGTCCCCGGCTACTACCAGCGGCTCCTCGCCGACGGCTCAGTCGCGAACAGCACCTGCTGCGCCAACACCGCCACCGAGAACGCCATGATGGGCAAGCTGGTCGTCGACTCGGTCGTCACCTGGGCCAAGCAGTACAAGGTCGACGGCTTCCGCTTCGACCTCATGGGCCACCACCCGAAGGCCAACATCCTCGCGGTCCGCGAGGCCCTCGACGCGCTGACCCCGGAGAAGGACGGCGTCGACGGCAAGGAGATCATCCTGTACGGCGAGGGCTGGAACTTCGGCGAGGTCGCCGACGACGCCCGCTTCGAACAGGCCACGCAGGAGAACATGGCCGGCACCGGCATCGCCACCTTCTCCGACCGGGCCCGCGACGCCGTGCGCGGCGGCGGCCCCTTCGACGCCGACCCCGGCGTCCAGGGCTTCGCCTCCGGCCTCTACACCGAGCCCAACCCGAACGCGGACAACGGCACCCCGGCCGAGCAGAGGGCCCGGCTGCTGCACTACCAGGACCTGATCAAGGTCGGGCTGACCGGCAACCTCGCCGGCTACACCTTCACCGACACCGGCGGCAGGCGGGTCAAGGGCTCCCAGGTCGACTACAACGGCGCCCCCGCCGGATACGCCGAGGCCCCCGGCGACGCCCTCGCCTACGCCGACGCGCACGACAACGAGACCCTGTTCGACGCGCTCGCCTTCAAGCTGCCCGCCTCGGTGAACGCGGACGACCGGGCCCGTATGCAGGTCCTCGCCATGGCGACGGCCGCCCTCTCGCAGGGCCCGGCGCTCTCCCAGGCCGGCACCGACCTGCTGCGCTCGAAGTCGCTGGACCGCAACTCCTACGACAGCGGCGACTGGTTCAACGCCGTCCACTGGAACTGCGCCGACGGCAACGGCTTCGGCCGGGGCCTGCCGCCGGCCGCCGACAACAAGGACAAGTGGCCGTACGCCAAGCCCCTGCTCACCACCGTGCGGGTCGGCTGCCCCCAGATCGAAGCGGCCTCGGCGGCCTACCGGGACCTGCTGAGGATCCGCACGAGCGAGCGGGACTTCTCCCTCGCCACCGCCGGACAGGTCCAGTCCCGCCTCTCCTTCCCGCTGTCCGGCCCGGACGAGACACCCGGCGTGATCACCATGCGCCTCGGCGACCTGGTCGTCGTCTTCAACGCCACCCCGCAGCGGCAGGAGCAGCGCCTGGCAGCGCTCGCCGGGACCGGCCACCGCCTGCACCCGGTGCAGGCGTCGGGCGCGGACCCGGTGGTGAAGGAGGCGTCGTACGCGGCGCGGACGGGCACGTTCACCGTCCCGGCGCGCACGGTCGCGGTCTTCTCCCGGGTCGGCTGAGCACCGGGACGCACGGCTAGGGTGAGCCCTGCCGTTCACGAACAGGAGGGCTCATGCCGCAGATCACCGTCGACTACTCCGCCGAACTGGCGGACGACTTCGACCGGCCCGCGTTCGCGCGGGCCCTGCACACCGCCGTGGTCGACATCGCGGCGGCCAAGCCGCCCGCGTGCAAGACGCAGTTCCGCCGCACCGAGGACACCACGGTCGGCCCGGACACCGAGGGGCACGCCGTCGTGCACGTCACCCTGGGGCTGCTCGCGGGCCGCACCGAGGAGACCAAGGCCCGGCTCACCGAGGCCGTGCTGGAACTGCTGCGGCAGCACGTCGAGCCGGCCGGCGGCATCGCCCTGCACGCCTCCGCCGAGGTACGCGACCTCGACCCGTCGTACCGGAAGTTCGAGACGGAGGCCTAGAAACCGGGCCGTCCAGGGTCTTTCGTTTGGATCAGGTCGGATCAGGGAGCGGGACCTGGTGCCGTGCACCGCAAGGCGGAGAAGGGCGCCATGGCAACCGACGACAACGCGGCGAGGCACGGCACCAGGCCCCGCGAGCCCGGCATGATCCGAACGAGAGGCCCTAGGGGACCAGCGCGGCGAGCCGGGCGGTCAGGTCCCGGAAGGGGCTGTCGGCCGGCTCGTCCGCGAGGACGCGGCGCAGCAGCGCGTCCGTCTCCCGGTCGTGGGCGGCGCTCACCGCCAGCAGCGCGGCCAGATCGTGCACGAGCTGGACCTCCAGTTCGGCGCGCGGGACGCGCCGGCCGTCCAGCCAGATCAGCGCCGTCGACTCGACCAGCGAGAGCCACGAGCGGACGACCAGTTCCAGCCGCGCCGGCGGATCCGTCACCCCCAGGTGCGACAGCAACGCGGTGTACGCGGCCTGCCGTACGGAGTCGATGAGCGCGCACGCCGCCGAGGCGGAGCCGAGGGAGCAGGCGGCGCCCGCCGGGACCGCCGGGCCGCCGCGCATGAGCGCCGAGAAGCCGGGGCCGTGTTCGTCGACGAAGTCGAAGAAGCGGCCCATCACCCGCAGCGACCACGCCCCCAGCGGCCCGTCGTACGGCTGCGTGAACCGGCCCGCCAGATCCTCCGCGGCGCGCTTGAGTGCGGCCTCGTAGAGGCTGAGTTTGCCGGGGAAGTAGTGGTAGACGAGCGGGCGCGAGATGCCCGCGGCCGACGCTATCTCGTCGATGGAGACCTCGTCGGGCGAGCGGCGGCTGAACAGTTCCAGCGCGATGCCGATCAACTGCTGCCGCCGCTCCTCGACGCCCATGCGGCGGCGTACCCCGGTAGTCATGCGAACACCTTACCGATCGGATTCGGCCTCGGAACCGGCCCGATCCGACCGGTGCGCGCCGGTCAGCGGCTCGCCCCGACGGTCGTCCCTCCCTTCCGGCATCCGCCGCGACCGCCACCGCACGCCCGCTGCGCCGCGGCCCGCCCCGGACCCCCGCCGCACCGGCGACCCGCGCGCGGCGTGGAACGTTCCCGGCACGGGGTGGTTCCGAGCGCCGTTCCGTCCCCGTCGGCAACGCCCGCGGCATCGGCGGGGCGGGCGTGATCACGGTGCCGCCCGCCGTGAGGACGAGGGACGGGACCTCCTCGGCGGCACCGGTGCCGGCCGGCGGCTCCCCGGCGCGGGTGGCGGAGGGATCGCCTCACCGCAGTCCGCCGACCCGCCGCCCGTCCTCCAGGGTGCCCTCCAGCTCCGCCCGCGCCCCCCGCTCCGCCCGCGCCGTCAGCAGGTTGCCGTCCGAGGAGGCGTCGATGCCGCCCGTCGCCCTGACCGACCCCGTGTCGCGGCTGCCGGCGGCCAGCAGGTACCAGTTGCCCGCCTGCGACTTCCACAGCACCCCGGCCAGCACGTGCGGATCGCGCGCGCCGCACGCCGGTACGTCCGCGGCCTTGGCCGCCACCGCCCCGTACCGGTCGCCCGGCGCGCGGAACTGGGCCAGCGCCCGCGCCCCGCGGCCCCGCCAGGTCTCGGCCCGCGTGCACACCCACTGCGCCGCGCCACCCCCGCCCGCGCTCGCCTCCGGCAGCGGCTGCTCGGCGAACTCCCAGGCGTTCACCGTCCGCACGCCCTGCCCGAGCACCGCGCCCAGCGAGCAGGCGTACGGCGCCCAGGTGCGCAGCGCCTCGGCACCGGAGGCCTCCCGGACCGAGCCCGGCCGCCCGGTGGTCAGGCGGGCGGGCACCAGCTCCCCGAGGTCGGCCATCACACGCGTGGTGGAGCCGTCGACCAGCTGCAGTGCGTTCCACGACGTGCACGCGCCGTCCCGCCGGACGGGACTGGCCAGCGGCGAGGTCACCCCGTCGGTCAGGGTCAGGTCCATCGTGCCGGACCCCGGGTCGGTCAGGTCCCGCTCGGCGGCCCCCGTCACCCAGGGCGCCGTCAGGTAGCGGACGTTGCCGTCGCTGCGGCCGAGGACCACCGCGCCCGCCTCGGCCCGGCGCGCGCCGTCGACCCGCGCGAAGTCCAGGGCCGCGCCCGCCGTGCCCTGCCGCGGTTCGGCGTACCGGGCCAGGCGCAGGCCGTCGTAGAGGATCACCACGCGCGCGCCGTCGACGTTCCCGGCGTACAGGAGCTGCGGCGGGCCGGCCGGGCCGCCGGTCGCGGTGCCCGGCGTCGCCGAGACCCGCACGGTCCCACCGGGGCGGGCCCACACCGCGAGGGCGCGGCGCAGCAGGGCCCGGTCGCCGGTGAGGTCCCCGCGGGCCGGCCACACGGAGAAGTCGGTGCGGGCGGAGGTCCGCCAGGCGCCGGGGGCGGCCCTGGTCAGCCGGCCGGGGTCGAGGGCGGCCTGGGCCGCGGGGTTGCGCGCGTACGGCGGGGCGGCGGCGCCGTCGGGGCCCCAGCCGTCGCCGGGCAGGCCGAGCAGCGTCCCGCACGCGGCCAGGGCCGCCACCGCCACCAGCGCGGCCTTCCCGCGCCGCCGGCGCCGCATCAGGTCGGTCGGCCGCGCCACCAGCGAGCAGGGGTCGAACTCGGGGGAGTCCAGCAGGGCGTACGAGCCGGGGACCGTCTCCGCCTCGCCCAGTGCGGCGTCCACGTCGGTGACGCCCGCCGCGGCGAGCGTCCCGCGGACGTCACCGTCGGGCAGCCTCTCCAGGCCGCGCAGCGCGTACGCGGCCCGGCCGGGCCCGGACAGGGCGGCCAGCCGCTGGTCCAGGGCGAGTTCGTCGGCGCCGCCGGAGCGGGGGAAGAGCTTCAGGCCCCACACCCGGGGCAGCAGCGGCGGCAGCTGGGACCGCTTGGGCCACGCCCGGCGCCTCAGCGGCAGGCCCGCCTCCAGCGCCGTACGCAGCACCCGCAGGCGGAGGCAGGCGTAGCCCGGGTCGGTCTCGCGCCCGGCCGTCTGGGACGGGACCACGGGCGTCTCGGTGCCGCCCCGGGGCAGCGCGCGCTGGGTGAGGGCGTGCGCGGTCAGGACGCGGCGGCTGCGGCCCAGGCCCGGTGGCAGGACCAGGTAGGCGAGCCGGACCAGCCGCGGGTAGTGCTCGACGAGCGCGGCCTCGGCCCGTTCGACGTCGACGGCCGGGGCGGTGGCGGACGGTGCGGGACTCGGGGCGACATCCTGTGGCTGCACGCCCAGCAGAACGAGCGGACCGGCCGATGGTCACCCGGCGGCGGGGGCGTCACGCCCGCGGTTCCACGAGCAGCCGGGAGTAGTTCGCCATCGACCGCCGGTAGCGCGGCAGGTGGCGGGAGAGGGCGCCCAGGACGAGGGACAGCCCCTCGCGGTCGCGCCCGAGACTCGCCAGGCACAGCGCGAGCACGGCCCGTACGGCGTCGTCCAACTCATCCGAGGGGGCGTCCAGTTCGGGGGTGAGCAGCTCGACACCCTCCTCCGGCCGGCCGATGTTCCGCAGCGAGCTGGACAGCTGGATCTTCGCCCGGCGGCCCTTGTAGCCGCTGACGTCGCCCAGTCCGCGGGCCAGCGCCCGCCGGTACAGGGGAACGGCCCGTTCCGAGTGGCCCGTCGAGTCCCAGGCGCAGGCCCGCTCGAACAGGCCGAGCGGGCTGTCCTCGGGGAGCTCGTCGGCCAGCGCGTCGATCACCGCGCGGAACTCCGCGGCGCGGTCCTCGCCGTAGGCGTCGAAGGCGGCCCAGGCGGCGGCCACGCGGTCGTCCCAGGTCCGGTCGGTGTGCTCGTCGTCCACCGGGACACCTTCGCACGGGCGGAGGGGTGAAGGCACCGGCTTTTCGGACGCGGGCCGTTCCCCGGTGCGCCGGAGGGGACGGGGCGCGGGAGCGGAGGAACACGCGGGGCGGGCACGAGCGGAGCGCCCGGCCGCCGTGGCGGCGACGGCGCCCGGGTGCTTCGGGCGTCGGCGAGCATCCCGCCGACCGCGAAGCGCGCCGCCGCCTCCGGGCGGCCGGGCGGCTCCGTGTCCCCTTCGGCGCCGCCCGGGACCGGCAGTCCCATGCCGCCGGTCCCGACCGACGCGGCACCCGGACGGCACGGGTCTTTGCCGTCGGCAGAGGTCAACGGGCGGCCGGGGGAACGTACTTGTACCCCACCCGCCGCACGGTCTGGATCGCGCGCCGGTGCTCGGGGCCCAGCTTGCGGCGCAGCCGGGCGACGTGGACGTCGACGGTGCGGCCGTCACCGACGTGGCCGTACCCCCATACGGTGGTGACCAGCTGGTCCCGGGTGTGCACCCGGTGCGGCTGCGCGACGAGATGCGCGAGCAGCTCGAACTCCAGGTAGGTCAGATCGAGTTCGCGTCCGTCGACCACCGCGGTGCGGCGCACGGTGTCGACGCGGATCAGCGGGTCCGCGCCGGACCCGGCACCGGCGGGCCGCGCCCGGTCCGGCACCGCCGCAGGGAACGGCGGCTGCTGGTCGGCGGGGACCAGCACCAGGTAGCCGACCATCGGCGGCTGCCCCGGCAGCGCGGGCAGGGTGTGCTGGGGCGCGGGCAGCCAGGTGGCGCCGGGCGGCAGCAGGTCGGCGACGGTGACGGCCTCGTCCCGGCCGACGGAGCGCAGCCGGTGCCGCGGGCCGTCCGTCACCGGGGCCGGGGCGGGGGTGGAGGTGAGCGTGGCAGTGGTCAGGGAGCCAGTGGTCGCCATGAGGGGTCAGCTCTTTCGCGCGAGGGGTTCGTCGAGGAGACCGGCGGCCGCCGGGTCGTGGCGGGCTCGCCGGGAAGGACGTACGCGGTGCGCGCGGGCCGGAGGCCGGGTGATCGGCCGGTGCCGGTACGTACGGCTGGTGCCGGGTGTACGGCTGTCAGAGGGCCCGCGCGTTCGTCGCGCGGCGACACACCCGGTCGAAGTCGTGGTGCTGACGGGAAGGCCAGAACGGCTCGAGGTCATGGCGACCCGGCGTGATGAGGTTCTGGAGGCTGGCCATGGCCCCATTGAAGCAGAGAGCGGGGCCCGGCAGGACCCCGCTCTCACTGCGTGGACGCGAGCCTGTCCGGAAACCGGCGCCGTCCGCACGCGGGGGCGCCCACCTCAAAGGTGGGCGCCCCCGCGTGCGGACGGACCGGGCGGATCAGACCTGGCCGGCCTTCTCCAGCGCCGTGCAGCAGGTGTCGACGAGCAGGCGGGTCACCACGTAGGGGTCGACGTTGGCGTTGGGGCGGCGGTCCTCGATGTAGCCCTTGCCGTCCTTCTCGACCTGCCACGGGATGCGGACCGAGGCGCCGCGGTCGGAGACGCCGTAGCTGTACTGGTCCCACGGGGCGGTCTCGTGCAGCCCCGTCAGGCGGTCGTCGATGCCGGCGCCGTAGTTCTTGACGTGGTCCAGCGGCTTGGAACCCTCGCCGAGCGACTCGCACGCGGTGATGATCGCGTCGTATCCCTCGCGCATGGCCCTGGTGGAGAAGTTGGTGTGCGCGCCGGCGCCGTTCCAGTCGCCCTTGACCGGCTTGGGGTCGAGGGTGGCGGCGACGCCGTAGTCCTCGGCGGTGCGGTAGAGCAGCCAGCGGGCCACCCACAGCTGGTCGGCGACCTCCAGCGGGGCGAGCGGGCCGACCTGGAACTCCCACTGGCCCGGCATGACCTCGGCGTTGATGCCGGAGATGTCCAGACCCGCCTTCAGGCAGTTGTCGAGGTGGGCCTCGACGACGTCGCGGCCGAAGATCTCGTCGGAGCCGACACCGCAGTAGTAGCCGCCCTGCGGGGCCGGGAAACCGCCCTTGGGGAAGCCGAGCGGGTGGCCGTCCTTGAAGAAGGTGTACTCCTGCTCGATGCCGAAGACCGGCTCCTGCGCGGCGAACCGCGCGGCGACCCCGGCCAGCTCGGCGCGGGTGTTGCTCGGGTGCGGGGTCAGGTCGGTGTCGAGGACCTCGCACAGCACCAGGACGTCGTCGCCGCCGCGGATCGGGTCGGGGCAGGAGAAGACCGGCTTCAGCACGCAGTCCGAGGAGTTGCCCTCGGCCTGGTTGGTGGAGGACCCGTCGAAGCCCCACAGCGGCAGCGCGTCCAGGCCGGCGGGGGCACCCGCGATGATCTTCGTCTTGGAACGAAGCTTGGCCGTCGGCGCGGTGCCGTCGATCCAGATGTACTCGGCCTTGAAGGTCACGGGTGCCTCTTCCTTCGGGTGGTTCTCGCGCACTCGCGGATGCTGCGGCGCTGCGGCACCGGGGAGCCGCCTCAACTGCCCGGCAGCCTGTCAACAGGGGGTTTCCCGGCCATTGCCCGGATGTGAACCCCGTGTTACCCGGGGGTGGTGTGGCCCACCTCACGACGCGGGGACGGCGGGCGCACGACACCGGCCGAGGGGGAGGGGAGCGGCCGAGGCGGGGCGGCGGGCCGAGGGCGCCGCCCCTTCGCCGGCCGCCTCGGCACCGGCGGCCGAATCCCGTCGTCCCCTCTGCCGGGGGCCCGCCGAGGAGTCCCCGCCGTCCGTCAGCGGGACAGCGCCTCGCGCACCGCCTCGTCCGTCCGGGCGACGACCGCCGTGCCGTCGTCCGCCGTGATGATGGGGCGCTGGATCAGCCTCGGGTGTTCGGCGAGGGCCCTGACCCAGCGGTCGCGGGACGCCTCGTCGCGGGGCCAGTCCTTCAGGCCGAGCTCCTTGGCGGCGGCCTCCTGCGTGCGGGTGATGTCCCACGGTTCGAGACCGAGGCGGGTGAGGACGCCGCGGATCTCGTCCTCGCTCGGCACGTCCTCCAGGTAGCGGCGGACGGTGTAGTCGGCGCCCTCGGCGTCGAGCAGGGCGAGGGCGCCGCGGCACTTCGAACAGGCCGGGTTGATCCAGATCTCCATGCGCCCACAGTACGTTCGCCGGGTCCCCCGCCGGGCGCGGAAAACCCGTTCCCCCCTCCCGTCACCGCAGCCCCGAAAGCCCCCGTGGCCAGGGCGATTGTCAGTGCCGGACCGTAAAATTGAAGCAGTGTTCGAGGGTGTCGCCGGGGTCGTCCGGACGGTGCCCCGGCCGCGACAGGAGGATGCCCGTGCCCGCTGCCGCCGTGAAGTCCAAGCCGTTGCCCACCCAGTCGACCGCCCGCCGCCCCGTCCAGCTCGACCTGCCGTACGCGCCCGTGATGAAGCGCCCGCTGCCGGCGGGCCGCCCCCGCGAGTGGTACATCGCGCACAACCGCCGGCTCAAGGCGATGCGGCTCGCCATCGCCCTGCTCGACTCCGGCGTCCACCTGCCGAGCCAGGCCCGCGACGAGACCATACGGGAGGCCGCGCGGCTCATCGGCGTCCACCCGCCGTCCGACACCACCTGCCGCATGGTCCGGGCCCTGATGCGCTACGGCCGCTGAGGCCCGCCGGCCGTACGACCGTGCCGGGCACCCCGCGCCGCGCGGGGTGCCCGGCACCGCGCTTGCGCGATCCGGGGCTGTCGTCCGGCGCGCGCGTCCGCCGCGTCGCCGTCACTCGCCGGCGTTCCGCGCCGTCCGCGCCGATTCGCTCCGCCCCGCGGCCGCACGTACCGGACCTCACCCGCCGGCGCCGACCGGCAACTCGTTCCCGCGCGCCCCGACCCGGCCGACGGCCCTCAGTGGGGCGCCCGGAAGTCGACGTACCCCAGCAGCAGGATGACCGCGGCCACGCACCCGAGGACCACCGCCGTGGACACCCACGACGACCGGCGCCCCCGCACCGGCTCCGGACCGGCGCGGAACGGCACCGGGCCGGGCGGGTCGTGCTTCCACCGCGCGGCGAGCATCCGGGCCCGTGCGGAGGGCTCCTTGTGCTCGGCCCCGTCCGCCCACGTGAGGTCGAACTCCCGCTCCCAGTCGTCCTGTTCGGACATGACGATCCCTTTCCCCGTCCCCTGGATCGAACAGCCGTGCCAGTAAAGCAGGAAAGCGGGGTTTCCGTGCGCACGACAGCGGCCCCCGTCCCGGGATGCGGGAGCGGGGGCCGCCGGACGGCTCGCACCGGCGGAGCTTGCCGATTGGCTCAGTCTTCACCTCGTCCTGTCTCGGCCTCTTCGGAGACACGGCCCCTGTCGCTGGGTTCGATCGTGGTTGTGGTCGAGTGGGCGGTCTCTGCCGGATACCCTCGGGAACCCGGGGCGGAGCCACCGCTCAGTTCGTGCCGCACTTGTCGCCATGCGCGGATGATCTGCGGCAGCTTTGCCAGCACTTCGCTGATCTGCGTCAGCAGGAGCGTGATGCAACCGAACGCGGCGAGGATGATGAGGGTTACGTCGTCCCACTTCACAGCGCGGCCTCCGCTCCTTGCCGGGCAAGGGCGCGGTGCGCGCAGTGAGGCTGCCAAGCCCTTGGACGGTTGAAAACCCTGAGCACCAGCAGGGGCCGAAGCCCTCGTCGCTCCTCCGCGTGGGTGTCCAACCCACGGGTGCCGTTACGAAGGGCGGTGCCGCTAGCGGTTTGCCAGGGCTTGCTCAAGAGTCCCGTATGGGTACGGTCCTGCGTTCCGGTGATGCTTGTGAGCATGTCGATAACCTCACGCCACCCCGGCTGGCATTTCAGGTCACACACCTGGTGAACCACTGGTGTCGAAATGCGGAGACGGGTGAACCACGCCCCTACGCGGCGTCCTGTGGTTCCGGGGTCCGTAGGAAAATGCCGCCACCGACTCTCCGCGAGCCGGGTGACTCAACGCCACCCCCGAGAGGGGGCCAGTCGGTTCAGGCCCGCCAGTGGACGGGTGGGTTGGCGGGCGAGCTAGGCGAGTACGGTCTGGCGAGAGATCCAGTCGAGGGCTGCCGCCCCCAGCCGGTCGGGTGCCTCGAGCAACGCGGCCTCCACCGCCGCGAGGTTGGCCAGTGCCTCGGGCGCGTCTGATCGGTCCAGCACCGCGAGATGTTCCATCACCTTGGCGACGGCGTTGTGCCAGCTCGGCATGCCGAAATGGGCAGGAGCCTTGAACGCGGCCGAAGCAGCTCTGTGCAGCAGCCCCGCGCGCCAGCCTTGCTCACGCATCACCTCCGCGGTGAACCAGACCCGGTCACCGACGTGCTGGACGAACTCGGCCAAGGGGCCGGACACCTTCCGCAGTGCGAAGCCCGAGCCGCCGGCCCATGGAAGGTCCAGATCCGAGGCGACGGCCATGAACCTGAGGAGTTCCTCTGGCCCGTCGTCCCGCGCGGCCATCAGCGCGGCACGGGCTCTGCGGTACAGATCGACGCTCTGTGCGAAGATCTCCCCGTTGCTCGGCCCGTCGTCGGCGGTGTGGATTATCTCCAGCGGCCCCTCACGCCAGGCGTCGGCGACCAGACCCACCGCCGCCGCGCTCACCAGCGCATCCGTGTCGTCCGCATTGACGCCGGCCTGCGCCAAGGTGGCGGGGGCATGCTCCTCGATGCCGGGAAGAGGCAAGCGCTTCTCCTCGGCCCCCTTCGCCCTCCCCGCAAGGGTCGCCGCGAGCCCGGCCGACAGAGGTTCGGGTTCGGGTTGCTCAACGGTGATCCCGTGCTCCGTCAGATCCTCGAAGACGGCGTCCGGCCCGCAATCGATGTGTGAGGTGTCATGGCGTCCCGAGCAGCCTTCCGGGCACTCCAGTTCCTCACACATCTCCGGCTCTTCGAGTTGTGCCTCGTTGACCAGGTGGTAGGCGAGCCGCTCGGCCACCGCCTCGCGAGCAGCGATCATGGCCAGGTCGAGCCGGAAGGTCCCGTCCCTCAGCTCCGAGTCTTCACGCCCCACCGAGGCGGGCGGCTCCGGGGTGTCGGGGACCCAGGCATACGCCGATTCCAGTGAGATCAGCAGCCAGGCGACCCGTAGTGCTTCCGTCTCACCGTCCCGGGCCAGCCCGGCCACGGCCTCTGCGGCCTCCCTCACACGGTCAAGCCGGGCCAGGCACCGCTTCCGCACAGGCTGCCAGGCCGCGACCTCCGCTCGGGCCCGTTCGGCGTCCTGGGTCACGGCGGCATCGCGGGCCCGTCTGGCCCGGGTGACCAGCCGGGTCAGACACGGACGGCACCCGAACAGCCCGGACGTCGGTGACGGCCCGAGCGGTATGGCCGCGAGGCTCTCGCCGAACGGCTTGTTACACAGGCAGCAGTCCAAGCCGCCCACCTGACGAGACGTGGGTCGGATGGGCATTGCAGCGCGAATCGTGTCATGGGCATAAGCAGGGATGTGCATGCGTGACAACTCCTTGGGAGACCGGCATTCCATCGGTGCCTTCTCCATGCTGACCTGGCCATTCGGCCGCGAGTCACGGGTTTGGCGGGTCGGCGGCGAACTTGACGAAAGCTGTCCCGACTCGGGCCCGAGGTTCTACGGTGTTGGCGAAACTTGACACCACGAGCAGGGAGGAGGACCCCGCGTGGCCGCCGCCAATGTCTCACCGCAACCCAAAGGCCCCCATCGGGAACTGGTCGCAGCACTCCAGGAACTGCACCGCGCAGCAGGCCGGTTGAGCTTTCGCAAGGTGAGCGCGCTCATCCGTAGCCGCGACGACCGGCTGTCGGAGGCCAGCCATGAGAGCGTGCGGTCCGCTGTCAACGGGATACGGGTCCCGCGCTGGGAGACCGTCCACGACATCGTCATGGTCCTGGCCGGCCTGTGCAGCCCGCCCCGGGACAAGGAGTCCGAGACGGCCAGGTTCCTGCCACTGTGGCGCGCGATCCGTGAAGGGGAGGCGGGCGCGCTGAAATCGTTCCAGGAACTCGTCAACGGTGGCTGGGGAGGTGAGGACGGCAAGTGGTCGCCGGAGCTGGTGATGGGCGCCCTGGTCAACCCCTTCAACGCCATCGAGATCCACCCGTCGCTTGCCGTGCCTCACGAACCGCTGGTGTCGGAGGACGACTGGGTCCGGATGATGGTGAAGCAGATCGAGGAACAGGGAGCCGAACACACGCTGCGGGTCTTGCTGCATGTGTTGAAGGGCGACTACGTAGGGGCGGACGAGGGCGCACCGTACGGATACCGCAATCCCGACCGGGAGGTCATGGAAGCGGCCGCGGCCTTCCGGTATGGCTGCCAGGAGATCCTTCGGCGGCTGAGCCGGGAGCCGAACCTCCTCGCGGCGTCGATCCGGGCCATGCGCGCCGACGAGACGATGGATCGGGACGACCGGGCGAGGATGCTGGAGAACGAGTCGGACCTGAGCCTGATGCGCGAGGTGATGACCGTGACTCCGGAAACCTGGGACGAGATATCGGAGGAGGCGCAGCACATGGTCTTCGGCTATCTGATCAAGCAGATCAGCCCCGTGGGCCCGCTCAGGCTCATCGGCACCGAGCGCTTCCGGATCATCTGGCGCATTCCCGAACCGCCCGCCGAGTGACTCCCCCCGTCCGCCGTGCGGAGTTCACACGGCGAAGGCCGCCACCCCGGAGAGGGGTGGCGGCCTTCATGTGGAACGAGCCCAGCCCTTTAGACGTCGAAGTACAGCTCGAACTCGTGCGGGTGCGGACGCAGCTGCAGCGGGGCGATCTCGTTCGCGCGCTTGAAGTCGATCCAGGTCTCGATCAGGTCCGGCGTGAACACGTCGCCCTGGAGGAGGAACTCGTGGTCGGCCTCAAGGCGGTCCAGGACGGCGCCGAGGGAGGTCGGGACCTGCGCGACGTTGGCGTGCTCCTCGGGAGCCAGCTCGTAGAGGTCCTTGTCGATCGGCTCGGCCGGCTCGATCTTGTTCTTGATGCCGTCCAGGCCGGCCAGCAGCAGCGCCGAGAAGGCCAGGTACGGGTTGCCGGAGGCGTCCGGGGCGCGGAACTCGACGCGCTTGGCCTTCGGGTTGGAGCCGGTGATCGGGATGCGCATCGCGGCGGAGCGGTTGCGCTGCGAGTACACCAGGTTCACCGGCGCCTCGAAGCCCGGCACCAGGCGGTGGTAGGAGTTCACCGTCGGGTTGGTGAAGGCCAGCAGCGACGGGGCGTGCTTGAGGATGCCGCCGATGTAGTAGCGGGCGGTGTCGGACAGGCCGGCGTAGCCCTGCTCGTCGTAGAAGAGCGGCTCGCCGTTGCTCCACAGCGACTGGTGGACGTGCATGCCCGAACCGTTGTCGCCGAAGATCGGCTTCGGCATGAAGGTCGCCGTCTTGCCGTTCCTCCACGCCACGTTCTTCACGATGTACTTGAAGAGCTGGAGGTCGTCGGCGGCGGCGAGCAGCGTGTTGAACTTGTAGTTGATCTCGGCCTGGCCGGCGGTGCCCACCTCGTGGTGCTGGCGCTCGACCTTCAGGCCGGCCCGCTCCAGCTCCAGGGAGATCTCGGCGCGCAGGTCGGCGAAGTGGTCGACCGGCGGGACCGGGAAGTAGCCGCCCTTGTAGCGGACCTTGTACCCGCGGTTGTCCTCCACGGCGCCGGTGTTCCAGGCGCCCGCCTCGGAGTCGATGTGGTAGAAGGACTCGTTCGCGCCGGTGGCGAAGCGCACGGAGTCGAAGACGTAGAACTCGGCCTCGGGACCGAAGTAGGCGGTGTCCGCGATGCCGGTCGACGCCAGGTACGCCTCGGCCTTCTTCGCCACGTTCCGCGGGTCGCGGGAGTACTGCTCGCCCGTGATCGGGTCGTGGATGAAGAAGTTGACGTTGAGCGTCTTGTCCCGGCGGAACGGGTCGACCCGGGCGGTCGACAGGTCCGCGCGCAGCGCCATGTCGGACTCGTGAATGGCCTGGAAACCGCGGATCGAGGACCCGTCGAAGGCGAGCTCCTCGTCCGGGTCGAACGCCTCGGCGGGCACCGTGAAGTGCTGCATCACGCCCGGGAGGTCGCAGAAACGGACATCGATGAACTTGACGTCCTCGTCCGCGATGAACTTCTTGGCCTCGTCGGCGTTCTGGAACATCCAGCTCCTCCTACTCCCGACCGTGCCGCCGGGGTGGTAGATCGTTCGTGCGGCCAGTGCGGGTGGCACACGCTGCGCTCGACCCTAAGGACGGGTGATTTCTCGTGCGTGACCCGTTTGTTTCGCAGAAGTTAACCGGACTCCCGCCGCGGACCCGTCCGGACACTTCCACCGTAGCTCCGGCGTACCCCTCGCCGTCCCGGTCATACCCGGGCGCAGTACCGTGTACGGGTGGACAAGAGGCAAGCAATCGGATCGTGGCTGTCCGGGCCGCGCGCGGCCATGGAGGACGCCGGTGCCGACTTCGGGTACCGGGGCCGGGAGCTCGGTCTGCCGGAGGAGGGACCCGGCTCGATCGCCCGCCCCGGGCGGCGGATCGGCGCGCTGGCCGTCGACTGGTTCCTGTGCCTCTTGATCGCATACGGACTCATCACGGACGGCTACGGCCAGGAGACGTCCAACTGGGCGCTGGTCATCTTCTTCGTCCTGAGCGTCCTGACCGTCGGCACCCTCGGCTTCACCCCGGGCAAGCGCCTGCTCGGTCTGCGGGTGGTCGAACTCGGCACCGGCCGGGTCAACCCGCTGCGCGCCCTGCTGCGCTCGGTGCTGCTGTGCCTGGCGGTCCCCGCCCTGATCTGGGACCGCGACGGCCGCGGCCTGCACGACCGGCTGGCGCGCACGGTCGAGGTGCGGATCTGACCCCCGCACCCCCGCGTACGACGACCCGCGTACGACGAAGGGGGCGCCCGGAGAGATCCGGGCGCCCCCTTCGTCGTACGCGGGGTGTCAGCGGCCCCTCGGTCCGCCCTTCGGCAGCCGCATGCCCTTGGGCATGGGGCCCTTCGGCAGCGGCATGTTGCTCATCAGGTCGCCCAGCGCGCGCAACCGGTCGTTGGTCGCGGTGACCTGCGGGCCGGTCAGGACGCGCGGCAGCTTGAGCAGGGTGGTGCGCAGCTTCTTCAGCTCCACCTGACCCTCGCCGGTCCCCACGACCAGGTCGTGGACGGGGACGTCGGCGACGATCCGGTTCATCCGCTTCTTCTCGGCGGCGAGCAGGGACTTCACCCGGTTCGGGTTGCCCTCGGCGACCAGCACGATGCCGGCCTTGCCGACCGCGCGGTGCACCACGTCCTGGTTGCGGTTCATCGCCACCGCGGGGGTCGTCGTCCAGCCCCGGCCGATGTTGTCGAGCACGGCCGCGGCGGCGCCCGGCTGTCCCTCCATCTGCCCGAAGGCCGCTCGCTCGGCCCGGCGCCCGAACACGATCGCCGTCGCGAGGAAGGCGAGCAGCAGGCCCAGGATGCCGAGATAGATGGGGTGACCGATCAAGAAACCGATCGCGAGGAGGACACCGAAGGTGATGATGCCGACAGCCGCGAGTACAAGACCGATCTTCTTGTCGGCCTTGCGGGTCATCTTGTAGGTCAGGGCGATCTGCTTCAGTCGCCCGGGGTTCGCGGCCTCCGCCGCGTTGTCCTTCCTCGCCATGCCACGAAGTCTACGTGGCCCCCAGGGCGCCGACGACGGCAGTGCCCGGCGGGACGGGGAGGGGGGTCAGGAGCGGCGGGCGGCGACCGCCTGCTGGAGGATCCGATCCGCCTCGAACCGGTCCTTGGCGCGGCGGCGGTCCTCCAGGACGGACGTCCAGGCGTTGCGGCGGGCGGTGCGCTGGCCGCCGCTCATGAGCAGCGACTCGACGGCCCGCAGGGCAGTGGTGAACGACGGGATCGCGGTGGCGCGGACGGGTGCGGCCTGCATCGTGGAGGTCCCCCCTCGGTACGGCACTGGGTGCGGGTGCACACGGCGTGATATCAGGGTCACTGATTGGTGTTACCAGGGCGTGACCGACCGGTCAAACGCCCATGAAGCCCCGGTGGGCGGGGGCCGAACGACGGCGCGGCCCTGACGGACGCCCTCATCTGCGAGGACGGTCAGGGCCGCGCCGCACCGGCCGGTACCGGCCGGTAGTTTCTTGTGCTTGGATTCACACGGTTGCGCGGGGCGCCCGGTTCAGACGGCCTGTGCGGCGGCGAACGTGCCGCGCTTCTCGATCGCCATCTGGTACAGGCGCCCGGCGCGGTACGAGGAGCGCACCAGCGGGCCGGACATCACGCCGGAGAAACCGATCCGCTCGGCCTCCTCCTTCAGCTCCACGAACTCCTGCGGCTTGACCCAGCGCTCCACCGGGTGGTGGCGCACCGACGGGCGCAGGTACTGCGTGATGGTGATCAGCTCGCACCCGGCGTCGTGCAGCTGCCCGAGCGCCTCGACGACCTCCTCGCGGGTCTCGCCCATGCCGAGGATCAGGTTCGACTTGGTGACCAGGCCGTAGTCGCGGGCCGCGGTGATGACCTTCAGGGAGCGCTCGTAGCGGAAGCCCGGGCGGATCCGCTTGAAGATCCGCGGCACCGTCTCGACGTTGTGCGCGAAGACCTCCGGACGGGAGGAGAAGACCTCCTGGAGCTGCTCGGGGACCGCGTTGAAGTCGGGGGCCAGCAGCTCGACCTTGGTGCGCCCGCCCTCGCGGTCCGCGGTCTGCGCGTGGATCTGGCGCACGGTCTCGGCGTACAGCCAGGCACCGCCGTCCTGGAGGTCGTCGCGGGCGACGCCGGTGATGGTGGCGTAGTTCAGGTCCATGGCGACCACGGACTCGCCGACGCGGCGGGGCTCGTCACGGTCGAGCGCCTCGGGCTTGCCGGTGTCGATCTGGCAGAAGTCGCAGCGCCGGGTGCACTGGTCACCGCCGATGAGGAAGGTGGCCTCGCGGTCCTCCCAGCACTCGTAGATGTTGGGGCAGCCGGCTTCCTGGCAGACCGTGTGCAGGCCCTCGCTCTTCACGAGGTTCTGCATCTTCGTGTACTCGGGACCCATTTTCGCCCGGGTCTTGATCCACTCGGGCTTGCGCTCGATGGGGGTCTGGCTGTTGCGGACCTCCAGGCGCAGCATCTTGCGTCCGTCGGGTGCGACTGCGGACACGTCGGCTCCCTAACTTCGATTCTTCGGCGTACACCAGGGTACGCCCGTGTTCGACCGGCCCCGTCGTGAGGCCGACCCCGGGTTCGCGGGGTGCGTTCCCCCGCCCGGGCGAGCCGGTCAGGCGGAGGCCTTCTCGATCACGCGCGGCTTGAGCTCGGCGTTCTCCAGCACGTCCCGCAGGTGCCGCTCCGCCACCGGCAGCACCTCGTCGATCGTGACGTCCCGGCCCAGCTCGTTCGCCAGCGAGGTGACACCCGCGTCGCGGATCCCGCACGGGATGATCCGGTCGAACCAGGCGTTGTCCGGGTTCACGTTCAGCGCGAAGCCGTGCATCGTGACGCCCTTGGCCACCCGGATTCCGATGGCCGCGATCTTGCGGTCCTCGCGCCGCTGGCCCGCGTTGGAGGGGGCGTACTCCGGGCCGTTGAGCCGGGGGTCGAACTCCTCGTCGCGCAGGCGCGGGTCGAAGTCCAGGGACAGGCCGCCGAGCGCGGGCCGCCGCTCGACGGGGTCGCCGAGCACCCACACGCCGCTGCGGCCCTCCACCCGGGTCGTCTCCAGGCCGAACTCCGCGCAGGTGCGGATCAGGGCCTCCTCCAGCCGCCGTACGTGCGCCACGACGTCCACCGGGCGCGGGAGCTTCTGGATGGGGTAACCCACGAGCTGGCCCGGGCCGTGCCAGGTGATCTTGCCGCCGCGGTCCACGTCGATGACGGGCGTGCCGTCGAGGGGGCGTTCGTCGTCCGCCGTGCGCCGGCCCGCCGTGTAGACCGGCGGGTGTTCGAGGAGCAGCACGGTGTCGGGGATCTCGTCGGCGAACCGCGCCGCGTGCACCCGGCGCTGCTCGTCCCACGCCTCCTGGTACTCGACGGCCTCGGACCCGAACCCCATACGGACGAACCGCAACTCGCTCACGGCAAGCGCCTCCCTGGAAAGACGTAAGGCACGGAGCGTGCCCACGCCACTGTACGTCCGCCCTCGTGGCGCCCGCCGCGGGCGGGGGCGTCAGGCGCCGGTCCCATCCTCACACGATCGGATGAATGATCGGCGAATTCTGTGATGGCGTGCTCACTCTCCGCTACATTCGCGCCGTTACCAGGCCGTAAGGGCTGCTCGCAGGCAATCCGGGCGCATGTTCGCCCTGGAAGGCAGGAGACCGCACCGCAGATGACGGAACGACCCGCGCAGCGCACTCCCAACCGCCAGCTCGCCGCGCTCATCGCAGAAGCGGGGTTCTCCAACGCAGGTCTCGCCCGTCGCGTCGACCAGCTCGGTCTCGAACACGGGCTGGACCTGAGATACGACAAGACGTCCGTCACCCGGTGGCTGCGCGGCCAGCAGCCCCGCGGCACCACCCCCGCCCTGATCGCCGAGGTCTTCACCCGGCGCCTCGGACGCCGCCTCACCGCCCAGGACCTGGGGCTGGACGCCTGCGCCCCCGTCTACGCGGGCCTGGAGTTCGCCGCCTCCCCGGAGGAGGCCGTCGACATCGTCAGCGGCCTGTGGCGCAAGGATTCCGGCAGCCACGCCGAACTGCGCAAGATCGCGTTCACCCCGGCGGGCCTGGTCGTGCCCAGCCGGGACTGGCTGATCGGCCGCGCCGACGAGAAGGTCGGCCGTAGCGAGGCACCCGTCCGCATCCCGGCGCAGGGCCGCGCACCCGCGACCGCCAAGGCCCCGGCCCCGGCCGGGCACGGGGACCCCGCCCCCCGCCGGCGCACCCCGGCCGAGCGCGCCCCCGGCCAGCGGGTCACCGCCGGCGACCTCGCCGCGCTGCGCTCCGTCGGCGAGCTGTTCCGCGCCCTGGACGACATGTACGGCGGCGGCCACGCCCGCCAGGCCCTCGTGCGCTACCTGGAGCACGAACTGGAGCCGATGCTGCGCGGCACCTACGGCGAGCAGACCGGCCGCCGCCTGTTCGCCGCCGCCGCCGACCTGACCCGGCTCGCGGGCTGGACGTCGTACGACATCACCGCCCACGGCCTCGCGCAGCGCTACTTCGTGCAGGCGCTGCGGCTCGCGCAGGCCGCCGGCGACCGGGCGTACGGCTCCTACGTCCTGGCCACCATGAGCCGGCAGGCCGTCTACCTCGGGCACGGACGGGAGGCCGTGCAGCTCGCCCGCGTCGCCCAGCAGGGGGCCGGCACCGGCGTCCCGTCCGTGGTGCAGTGCCTGCTGCACGCCTGCGAGGCGCGCGGGCACGCGGTGCTCGGCGAGGTGCGGGCCTGCACCGCCGCGCTGGTGCGGTCCGAGCGCGCCCTGGAGGCGGCCCGGCCCGGGGACGAGGTGCCGCACTGGGCGCGCTTCTTCGACGAGGCGCAGCTCGCCGACGAGTTCGCGCACTGCCACCGCGACCTCCGGCAGTTCCGCGCCGCCGCCCAGTACGCGGAGCGCTCCCTGCAACTGCGCGCCCCCGCCTACGCCCGCAGCCGCCTGTTCTGCCGCGTCGTCCTCGCCACCGCCCGTCTCGGCCTGGGCGAACTCGACGAGGCCTGCCGGCTGGGCGCCGAGGCGGCCGGGCAGGCGGCGGAGATGCGGTCGGTACGGGCGGCGGAGTACGTCCGGGACTTCGAGCGCCGGCTGGAGCCGTACCGGGACGCGGCGCCGGTGCGGGGGTACCGGGACAAGGTGGCGGTGCTGGGCTGAGCCGGTGCCGTGCGGACCGGTGACGCCGCCCGGGACCCGGTCACGCCGCCCGGGCCGTCGGCAGCGGATCGGCCGTGTGCGCCGAGCCGCCCGCCCCCAGGTCCGCCAGGACCGCCGCCGCCGCCCGGTGCCCCGAGTGCAGCGCGCCCTGCACCGTGCCGGTGTCGCGGTGGTCGCCGCACACGTACAGCCCCGCCAGCAGCCGCACGGGCCGGCGCGGGTCGTGCGGCGGGCGCATCGCGGGCACCGCCTCGGCGGTGTGGTGCACGGCGAGCGTCTCCCAGCGGGAGGTGGACAGGCCGTACAGGCGCGACAGGTGCGTCCGTACGGCGGTGTCGACGCCGGGCGGCGGCGGGCCCAGGACGGTGGAGGACACCAGCGCCCGCCCGGCCGGGGCCCGCGCCGGGTCGACGTGGCTGACCACCGCCGTGTGCGCGACCGGGCCGCCGCGGTCGGCGTCGAGCAGGAGCGCGGCGCCGGTCGCCGGCGGCTCGTCCATGGTGTGGTGCACCACCGTCACCGGGTGGAAGTCCGGCACGCGCAGACCGGGCAGCAGGTCGGCGGCGGCCCGCGCGTCGGTCGCCAGCAGGACGGCCCGGCAGCGGATCTCGCCGTGCTCGGCGGTCGTCACCGCGTTGGCGGCCACCGAGGTGACCCGGACGCCGGTGTGCACGGTGCCCGGGGGCAGGGTGCGCGCCAGCAGCTCGGGCAGGGCCTCCGCGCCGCCCTCCGGCAGGCACAGCCGTCCGCTCGCGAAGGCGCGCAGCGCGAGGTCGGCGCACCGGCTGGAGGCGGTCAGCTCCGGATCGCACAGCAGCGCGGCGAGCAGCGGGCGCAGGAAGCCGTCGATCGTGCGGGCGGGCAGGCCGCGGGAGGCGAGCGCCTGCGCGGCGGGCAGCTCCGGGCGGGCCAGCAGCCGGTCGACGGGCGTGCCCGCGAGCCGGGTGAGGGCGGCGCCGAGACGGGCCTGGTCGACGACGGAACCCAGCGGAGCGCCCGCCCGGCCGCGGGGCGCCGGCGCCGTCCCGCCGTGCGGGCGCGGCGCGGACGCGAGCCTCCTGGACGCCGGCGCCGACCTGGGCGCGCTCGCCAAGGCGCGTACGACGTGAAGCGCGCCCCTGGTGCCTCCGGCGAGCGCGCCCCGGGGGCCTCCCGTGCCCGCCACGGCGCCCGTGCGGTGGCGGCGCCCGTCGCTGTGCAGCAGCACCCCCGGTGCGAAGGGCCGCAGCACGAGGCCGTCCAGCCCGGGAGTGAGCCGCAGCTCGGGGTAGGCCGTGGACAGCAGTTGTCCGATCCTGTCGAGCCGGAAGCCGTCGATCTTCTCGGTCGCCATCCGGCCGCCCACCCCATGGGCGGCCTCCAGGACGACGGTCGGCACTCCCGCGCCGGTCAGCCGGTGCGCCGCGGCGAGTCCGGCGACTCCGGCCCCCACGACGACGACGTCCGCCTGGTACGTGGGCTCAAGCACGTGCCCCTCCTCGAGGTTGCGCGGCCGCTGAAGACGTCATGCCCCCAACGGGCCCCCGGGATACCCGAGACCTGGACGAGAGTAGGACTGCAATCGATCAGGAACAGTCGCACAGAGGCAGAGCACGGTCGCACGACGGTCGCATAAGGCTTGTATGCGACCAGGACACGGCTGGATGCGGTGCGGTGCGACACGGTCACGCGGTCACACCGCCGCCCGGATCGCCCCCTCGATGTCCGGGAACGCGAACCGGAACCCCGACTCCAGCAGGCGCGCCGGCACCACCCGCGCGCTGCCCAGCACCTCGCCGGCCAGCTCGCCGAGCACGGCCCGCAGCACCGGCGCGGGCACCGCGAGGAGCGCCGGCCGGCGCAGGACGCGCCCCATGGCCGCGGTGATCTCGCGGTTCGTCAGCGGGTGCGGGGCGGTCAGGTTGAACGGGCCGGACAGGTCGTCCCGGTCGATCAGGTGGCGGATCGCCGCCACCTCGTCGTGCAGCGCGATGAACGACCAGTACTGCCGCCCGTCGCCCAGCCGCCCGCCCAGCCCCGCCCGGAACAGCGGGAACAGCCGCCCCCAGGCGCCGCCCCCGCGGGCGACGACCAGCCCGGTCCGGGTGAACACCGTCCGCACGCCCGCCTCCCGGACGGGAGCCGCGGCGGCCTCCCACTCCACGCACAGCGCGGGCAGGAAGCCCTCACCCGGGGGCGCGCCCTCGTCGACGGCGCGCTCCCCGGTCTCCCCGTAGAAACCGGTCGCGCTGCCGCAGACGAAGACCCGCGGCCGTGGCTCCAGCCGGGCCAGCGCCCCGGCCAGCGCCGTCGTGCCGAGGACCCGGCTGCGGCGGATCCGGTCCTTGTACGCCGTGCTCCAGCGGCGGTCGCCGATCCCGGCCCCCGCGAGGTTCACCACGGCGTCGCACCCGGCGAGCCCGGCCGCGTCCACCTGCCCGCGCTCGGGGTCCCACCGCACCTCGCCCGGCGCCCGGGGCGCACGGCGCACCAGGCGCACCACCTCGTGCCCGTCCGCGGTCAGGGACCGCACCAGGGCGCTGCCGATGAGACCGGACGCGCCGGCCACCGCGACACGGGAACGTTCCATGCGCCCATCCTGCCGGTGACCGTCCGAGATCGCCCCACGAACCCTCGCGCCCGGCCGTACGGTGACCGGCATGCCCACCACACGCATACGCCCCGCCCAACCCGACGACGAGGAGGCGCTGCGCCGACTCGACCGGGAGACCTGGTCGCACCAGCACGCCGTCGGCCCGCGCCCGGGGCCGGACGAGCCGTTCTTCCGGGAGACCTGCGGACCCGGCGACCACCTGGTCGCCGAGGCCGACGGCCGCCTCGTGGGCTACGTCCGCCTCGGCTTCCCCACCCCGCTCGCCTCCAACGCGCACGTACGGCAGATCCGCGGCCTCGCCGTCGACGGCGCCGCCCGCGGCCGGGGCGTCGGCCGCGCGCTGGTGCGCGCCGCCGTCGAGGAGGCCCGCCGCCTGGGCGCCCGCCGCATCACCCTGCGCGTCCTCGGCCCCAACACGGCGGCCCGCAGGCTCTACGAGTCCGAGGGCTTCGTCGTCGAGGGCGTGCAGCCGCAGGAGTTCCACCTGGACGGGCGGTACGTCGACGACGTGCTGATGGGACGGTCGCTGCTCTGATCCGGCCCTCGCCAAGGGCGCCGCCAAACCGCGACGGCGGTCCGGCGGGTCCACCGGCCGGCAGCGCACACGTCGCGGGCGGAGCGGATCGGACGGACAGTGGGACCATGCGTGTCGTTCGCAGGCCCCGGCATTCCCGGGGCCGCCGCGCCGGCCGGACGCGGCGTGCGGTGCACATACCGGACGCCGTCCGGCTGCTGCTGCTGTGCTGCCTGCCCGGCGCCGCCGCCGCGGTCGCGCTGGCGCTGTGCACGATCGGCGGCGAGCGCCCGGCCGCCGAGCCCGCCCGGCCCGCCGCCGCCCGGCACACCGCGCCCCGGCCCCCCGTCGTGCCCCGCTCCGACTGGCTGGGCGACGCCGCCCGCCGCCAGCCGCCCCCGCGCTACGACGACCGGGTCGTCGCCGTCTTCCTCCACCACACCGACACCCCCAACGGCTACGACTGCGCCGACACCCCCCGCATCCTGCGCGACCTGTACGCGGGCCAGACCGGCGCCCGGGACTGGGACGACATCGGCTACAACTTCGTCGTCGACCGCTGCGGCACCGTCTACGAGGGCCGAGCCGGCGGCATCGACCGCCCCGTCACCGGCGCCCACACCCAGGGCTTCAACCACCGCACCACCGGCATCGCCGCCCTCGGCACCTTCACCGCCGGCGTCCCCGTGCCCCGCGCGCTGACCGACGCGATCGCCGCGCTGGCCGCCTGGAAACTGGGCCTGTCCGGCACCGATCCGCGCACGCAGGTCCGGCTGGTCTCCAGCAACGACCGCAGCCGGTACGCCGCCGGCACCGCCGTCGCGATGCCCGCCGTCGCGGGCCACGACGACGGCTACCGGACCAGCTGCCCGGGGGCCGCCCTCAGCGCCCGCATCCCCGGGATCAGGGAACGGGCGGCCCGGCTCCAGGGCCGGACGGCGGCCCCCCGGCAGGCCCCGGCCCCCTGAGCGCCCCGGGCCCGGGTCAGGCCGCGAACCGCTCCCACAGCCGCGGCAACCGCTCGGCGAGCGCCCGGTCGTCCTCCAGGTCGAGCGGCGTCCCCCGCGGTTCCGCCGGGGCGGGCGTGAGCCCCAGGTCCGGCGTGACGGAACCGGTGAGCTGCTCGTACGCCTCGTCGGCCGCGTAGCCGAGCTCCTCGCCGTCGCCGTCGATCTCCTCGTCGAAGTCGTCCAGCAGCTCCGCGAGCGCGTCGGGATCGTGCACGGCCCCCTCGTACACCTCGCGGCCCTGGCCGATCAGCCAGCACCGGAAGGAGTCGAACACGTCGTCGCTCGCCCCGGTGAGCAGCACCCACGCGGCGGCCCACAGGTCCCAGGTGAAGGCGCGGCGGTAGCGGGCCTCGAAATGGCGGGCGAAGTCCAGGACCCGTTCCGGGTCCAGCCGGCACAGCCGCTCCACGAGCAGGTCGGCCTGCTCCTCGGAGTCCCCCTCGGCGGCCTCGCGGGTGGCGTCGATCAGCTCCCAGAACTCCGTCTCGTCCATCACGGCTCCAGCATCGGCCCTGGGCGCACGGGGCGCACGCGGAGCGGGACGGCCGCCTGTGCGCGGTCCGTCCCGCGCCTCACGGCGCCGGATCCCCGTACAGCCCGGCCAGCCGCCGCGCATCGAGCGCGAAACGCTCCCGCAGCCCCTTCGGCGCCAGCACCTCGGCCTCCGGCCCGAGCATCCGCAGCTGGGCGTGGGCGACCTCCTCGGACTCCACCGGCAGCGTCACCGTCACCCACCCGTCCGCGCCGGCAGCCCCGGCGGCGTCCAGCGCCTCCCGCGCCGAGCGCGGATCCACCGCGTACGGCAGTCCGCGCACGCCCTGCGGCGACAGCCGCAGGACGACCTCGGCCCGCAGGATCGACCGCGCGAACTGCGCGGCCCGCCGTGCCCAGAAGGCGGGCAGGTCGAAGTCCTCGTCCCGGGTGAACCGCTCCGCACCGGCGTCCACCGCCGTGAACCGGTCGATCCGGTACACCCGGAAGGAGTCCCCGTCCGCGCGGACCCGCGCGCACAGGTACCAGACCCCCGCCTTGAGCACGAGCCCGTACGGCTCCAGCTCCCGGGCGACCTCCTCCCCGTCGCGTCCGCGCCGGTAGCGGACGGTGACGCGCCGGTCGTCCCAGACCGCGTCCGCGACCGCCGGGAGCAGCCCGGGCGTCCCGGGCTCCTTGAACCAGTCCGGGGCGTCCAGGTGGAAGCGCTGCGCCGCCGTGCGGGGGGCGTCCCGCAGGGACGGCAGCAGCGCCGCCGACACCTTCAGCCGGGCCGCCGACGCCGCGTCCTGAAGCCCCATCTCGCGCAGCGCCCCCGGCACGCCGGAGAGGAAGAGGGCCTCCGCCTCGCTGCGGTGCAGGCCGGTCAGCCGGGTGCGGTAACCGCCGACCAGCCGGTACCCGCCGGCCCGCCCCCGCTCCGCGTACACCGGCACGCCCGCCTCCGACAGCGCCTGCGCGTCCCGCGTCACGGTCCGCTCCGACACCTCCAGCTCCCGGGCCAGCTCGGCGGCGGTCATGGAGGACCGGGACTGGAGCAGCAGCACCATCTTGATCAGCCGGGCAGCGCGCATGGCCCCATCATGCAGGAGGCCCCCGCCGCGGCGGGGGCCTCCTGGTGACCGTGGACTACAGGCCGTAGCGCTCGCGCGCCTCCTTCACGGCCGTCGCCTCGACCTCGCCGCGCCTGGCGAGCTGGGCCAGGGCCGCGACCACGATCGACTCGGCGTCGACGCCGAAGTGGCGGCGGGCCGCCTCACGGGTGTCCGACAGGCCGAAGCCGTCGGCGCCCAGCGAGGACCAGTCCTGCTCCACCCACTGCGCGATCTGGTCCGGGACCTGGCGCATGTAGTCGGAGACGGCCAGCACCGGGCCCTCGGCGCCCTGGAGCGCCTGGCGGACGTAGGGCACCCGCTCCTCGCCGCGCAGGAGGGCCGCGTCGGCCTCCATCGCGTCGCGGCGCAGCTCGGTCCAGGAGGTGGCGGACCACACGTCGGCGGCCACACCCCACTCCTCGGTGAGCATCCTCTGCGCCTTCAGCGCCCAGTGGATCGCCGTGCCGGAGCCCAGCAGCTGGATGCGCGGGGCGCCCGCCGCCGGGGTCAGGCCCGCGGACTCCGCCGTGTTGAAGCGGTACAGGCCCTTGACGATGCCCTCGTCGATGCCGAGGCCGGCCGGCTTGGCCGGCTGCGGCAGCGGCTCGTTGTAGACCGTCAGGTAGTAGAAGACGTCCTGGTCCTCGCCCTCCTTGGCCTCGCCGTACATCCGGCGCAGGCCCTCGCGGACGATGACGGCGACCTCGTAGGCGAACGCCGGGTCGTACGTCAGCGACGCCGGGTTGGTCGCGGCGATCACCGGGGTGTGGCCGTCGGCGTGCTGCAGGCCCTCACCGGTCAGCGTGGTGCGGCCGGCGGTGGCGCCGATCAGGAAGCCGCGGCCGAGCTGGTCGCCGAGCTGCCACATCTGGTCGGCCGTGCGCTGCCAGCCGAACATCGAGTAGAAGATGTAGAACGGGATCATCGGCTCGCCGTGCGTCGCGTACGACGTGGAGGCGGCGATGAAGTCGGCCATGGAACCGGCCTCGGTGATCCCCTCGTTGAGGATCTGGCCGTTCTTGGCCTCCTTGTAGTACATCAGCTGGTCGCGGTCGACCGGCTCGTAGGTCTGGCCCTTGGGCGAGTAGATGCCCAGCGACGGGAAGAGCGACTCCATGCCGAAGGTGCGGGCCTCGTCGGGGACGATCGGCACCCAGCGCTTGCCGGTCTCCTTGTCGCGCACCAGGTCCTTGATCAGACGGACGAACGCCATCGTCGTCGCCACGTTCTGGGAGCCGGAGCCCTTGTCGAAGGCGGTGAACGCCTTCTCCGCCGGGGCGGGCAGCGCCGGGACCGGGTGGACGCGGCGGGCCGGGGCCGGGCCGCCGAGGGCGGCGCGGCGCTCCTGGAGGTAGCGGACCTCGGGGGAGTCGGCGCCCGGGTGGCCGTAGGGCACCACGCCGTCGACGAAGTCGCTGTCCTTGATCGGCAGGTCCAGGCGGTCGCGCATCGCCTTGAACTCGTCCACCGTCAGCTTCTTCATCTGGTGGTTGGCGTTCTTGGAGGCGAAGCCCTCACCGAGGGTGTGGCCCTTGACCGTCTGGGCCAGGATCACCGTCGGGGCGCCCTTGTGGGCGAGCGCCGCCTTGTACGCGGCGTAGACCTTGCGCGGCTCGTGACCGCCGCGGGAGACGTGGAAGCACTCGAGGATCTTGTCGTCGCTCAGCAGTTTCGCCATCTCGGCGAGTGCCGGGTCCTTGCCGAAGAAGTCCTCGCGGATGTAGGCGGCGTCGCGGGTCTGGTACGTCTGGATCTGCGCGTCCGGCACCTCGCGCAGGCGGCGTACGAGCGCGCCGGTGGTGTCGAGCTGGAACAGCTCGTCCCAGGCCGAGCCCCACAGCGTCTTGATCACGTTCCAGCCGGCGCCGCGGAACTGGGCCTCCAGCTCCTGCACGATCTTGAAGTTGGCGCGGACCGGGCCGTCCAGGCGCTGGAGGTTGCAGTTGATGACGAAGGTCAGGTTGTCCAGGCCCTCGCGGGAGGCGAGCGCGAGCGCCGCCGTCGACTCGGGCTCGTCCATCTCGCCGTCGCCGAGGAAGGCCCACACGTGCGAGGCGGAGGTGTCCTTGATGCCGCGCGCGGTCAGGTAGCGGTTGAACCGCGCCTGGTAGATCGCGGAGAGCGGGCCCAGGCCCATGGAGACGGTCGGGAACTCCCACAGCCAGGGCAGGCGCCGCGGGTGCGGGTACGAGGGCAGGCCGTTGCCGCCGGTCTCGCGGCGGAAGTTGTCGAGGTGGTCCTCGTTCAGCCGGCCGTCGAGGAAGGCGCGGGCGTAGATGCCGGGGGAGGCGTGGCCCTGGATGTAGAGCTGGTCGCCGGAGCCGTCGGTCTCCTTGCCCTTGAAGAAGTGGTTGAAGCCGGTCTCGTACAGCCAGGCCGCGGAGGCGAAGGTGGCGATGTGGCCGCCGACGCCGTACTTGCTGCCGCGGGTCACCATGGCCGCCGCGTTCCAGCGGTTCCACGCGGTGATCCGGGCCTCCATCTCCTCGTCGCCGTCCACGGGGGGCTCGGCGGCGGTCGGGATGGTGTTGACGTAGTCGGTCTCGAGGAGCTTCGGCAGGGCGATGCCGGCGCCCTCGGCGCGCTCCAGCGTGCGGCGCATCAGGTACGCGGCACGGTGCGGCCCGGCCGCCTTGGCAACGGCGTCCAGGGAGGCCTGCCACTCGGCGGTCTCCTCGGGGTCGCGGTCCGGGAGCTGGTCGAGCTCGCTCGGCTGGATGGCGTTGGGGTCGGTCATGTCGCCGCCTTCCTCAGTCGAAGGGGGTTCCCTCATCGGTAAGGGTTCGGGGTGCCCTTGGTCTTTGGCAGGACAGGGCGTGAGGCTTTGGTCGAAGCCCGTCGGCGACTGTAACCCCCTGATCGATGATCGATCAAAGGGTTGAAGGCGAAAACCCCTTGAAAACGAGAAAGTAGGCACCCGGTGCCTTCGAACAAGACACCGGGTGCCGCATTTCGGGCCGGTTTTCGCAGGTGAGGAGGCGTTTGAGCGAGGCGCCGCTCAGCTTTCCCCGTGGCGCGGCGCGCAGCCCAGCACGTGCGCCTTCACCAGCTCGGCGATGCGCGGGTCCCGCCGCTTGAACGCCGCCACCAATTCCTCGTGCTCCTCGGCGTACGACTGCTGCACCGTGCCCAGCCAGCGGATGGACAGCGCCGTGAACACCTCGATGCCCAGGCCCTCCCAGGTGTGCAGCAGCACCGAGTTGTCGGCGGCCCGCACCAGCTCCCGGTGGAAGCCGACGGTGTGCCGGACCTGCGCCGTCCCGTCGCCCTCGCGGTCGGCCTCGTACAGCGCGGCGACGTGCGGCTCCAGCGCCGAGCAGTCCTCGGCCAGCCGCTGCGCCGCCAGCTCCGCCGCGATCGCCTCCAGACCGGCCCGGACCGGGTAGCTCTCCTCCAGGTCGGCCGCGGTCAGGTTCCGCACCCGTACGCCCTTGTTCGGTGCCGACTCGATCAATCGCAGCGACTCCAGCTCGCGCAGCGCCTCCCTGACCGGCGTCTGGCTGACCTCCAGTTCGGTGGCGATGCGCCGCTCCACGATCCGCTCGCCCGGCTGCCAGCGCCCGCTGATGATCCCTTCCAGGATGTGCTCGCGGATCTGTTCGCGCAGCGAGTGGATGACGGGGGCGGTCATGAGGGCTCCTTAGGGAGGGGCCCACCGGCCCCCTGAGGGCGTTGACGCTTAGACAATACGGCGGCGCGCCATCGGCGGAAGGGCGCATACGGGGGCTTTCACGCAGGTGAGACGAGGCTTACACGAACGACGGCGCCCCCGCCCGGAGTTCCGGGCGGGGGCGCCGTACAGCCGTACCTGGGCGCTACGGGATCACAGTCCGAGCTCGACCTCGAACTCGCCGGCCTCCAGGATCGCCTTGACCGCCGTCAGGTAGCGGGCGGCGTCGGCGCCGTCCACCAGGCGGTGGTCGTAGGAGAGGGTCAGGTAGGTCATGTCGCGGACGCCGATGACCGTGCCCTCCTCCGTCTCGATCACGGCCGGGCGCTTGACCGTGGCGCCGATGCCGAGGATCGCGACCTGGCCCGGCGGCACGATGATCGTGTCGAACAGCGCGCCGCGCGAACCGGTGTTGGAGATGGTGAAGGTCGCGCCGGACAGCTCGTCCGGGGTGATCTTGCCGGCCCGGACCTTGCCCGCCAGCTCCGCCGTGGCCTTGGCGATACCGGCGATGTTGAGGTCGCCGGCGTTCTTGATGACCGGGGTCATCAGGCCCTTCTCGGAGTCCACCGCGATACCGACGTGCTCGGTGTCGAAGTAGGTGATGGTCCCCTCGGCCTCGTTGATCTTGGCGTTGATGACCGGGTGGGCCTTCAGCGCCTGGGCCGCGGCCTTGACGAAGAACGGCATCGGGGAGAGCTTGACGCCCTCGCGGGCCGCGAACGCGTCCTTGGCGCGGGCGCGCAGCTTCATCAGGCGGGTGACGTCCACCTCGACGACCGAGGAGAGCTGGGCCTGCTCGTGCAGGGCCTTGACCATGTTGTCGCCGATGACCTTGCGGATCCGCGGCATCTTCACGGTCTGGCCGCGCAGCGGGGACGCCTCCAGCTTCGGCGCCTTCCTGGCGGCGGCCGGGGCGGGGGCCGCAGCGGCGGCGGGGGCCGGAGCGGCGGGGGCCTTGGCGGCCTCCGCGGCGGCCAGGACGTCCTGCTTGCGGATGCGGCCGCCGACGCCGGTGCCCTGCACGGTGGACAGGTCGACGCCGTTCTCGGCGGCGAGCTTGCGCACCAGCGGGGTCACGTACGCGCCCTCGTCCGTCGCCTGCGCGGCGGCGGGGGCTGCGGCGGTCGCGGCCGGGGCCTGGGCCGGAGCCGGGGCGGCCGGGGCCTGGGCCGGAGCGGCCTGCTGCTGCGGGGCCGGGGCGGCGGTCGCCTGCGGGGCCGGGGCGGCCTGCGCGGGGGCGGCCGGGGCCTGAGCCGGGGCGAGCTGCGCCGGAGCGGGCTGGGCCTGCGCGGGAGCGGCCTGCGCCGGAGCGGCCGGTTCCGGCTGAGCGGCCGGGGCCTCGGGGGCGGCCGGGGCCTCGGGGGCGGCCGGAGCGGCACCCTCGGCGCCGATGACGGCGAGCTTGGCGCCGACCTCGGCGGTCTCGTCCTCGCCGACCACGATCTCCAGCAGCACGCCGGAGGCGGGCGCCGGGATCTCGGTGTCGACCTTGTCGGTGGAGACCTCGAGCAGCGGCTCGTCGGCCTCGACGCTGTCGCCGACCGACTTCAGCCAGCGGGTGACGGTGCCCTCGGTGACGGACTCGCCGAGCGCCGGAAGCACCACGTCGGTGCCCTCGGCGGAACCGCCGCCGGAGGTGGCCTCGGCGGTCGGGGCCGGGGCGGGGGCGGCCTGCTCGGTGGAGGGCTGGGCCTGCGGGGCCGGCTCCGGAGCGGGGGCGGGGGCCTGCTCGGGGGCGGGAGCGGCCTGCTCGGCGGCGGGCGCCTGCTCGGCGGCCGGGGCTTCGGAGCCGTCGTCGATCAGCGCCAGCTCGGCGCCGACCTCGACGGTCTCGTCCTCGGCGACCTTGATGGAGGACAGCACGCCGGAGGCGGGCGCCGGGATCTCGGTGTCGACCTTGTCGGTGGAGACCTCGAGCAGCGGCTCGTCGGCCTCGACGCGCTCACCCTCGGCCTTCAGCCAACGGGTGACGGTGCCCTCGGTGACGCTCTCGCCGAGCGCCGGAAGGGTTACGGAAACCGCCATGGTTTCGGTTGCTCCTAACGAATTGCGGAAGTCTGTGTCGTCGCGCCGATGACTGAAAGCGTCAGTCGTGGGAGTGCAGCGGCTTGCCGGCCAGGGCCAGGTGGGCCTCGCCGAGCGCCTCGTTCTGCGTCGGGTGGGCGTGGATGAGCTGGGCCACCTCGGCCGGCAGCGCCTCCCAGTTGTAGATCAGCTGGGCCTCGCCGACCTGCTCGCCCATGCGGTCGCCGACCATGTGGACGCCGACCACGGCACCGTCCTTGACCTGGACGAGCTTGATCTCGCCCGCGGTCTTCAGGATCTTGCTCCTGCCGTTGCCCGCCAGGTTGTACTTGAGCGCGACGACCTTGTCCGCGCCGTAGATCTCCTTGGCCTTGGCCTCGGTGAGGCCGACGGAGGCGACCTCCGGGTGGCAGTACGTCACCCGCGGCACGCCGTCGTAGTCGATCGGGACGACCTTCAGACCGGCCAGCCGCTCCGCCACCAGGATGCCCTCGGCGAAGCCGACGTGCGCGAGCTGGAGGGTCGGGACCAGGTCGCCGACGGCCGAGATCGTCGGGACGTTGGTGCGCATGTACTCGTCGACGAGGACGTAGCCGCGGTCCATGGCGACCCCGGCCTCCTCGTAGCCCAGGCCCTGGGAGACCGGGCCGCGGCCGACGGCGACGAGCAGGACCTCGGCCTCGAACTCCTTGCCGTCCGCCAGGATGACCTTGACACCGTCCTGGGTGTACTCGGCCTTCTCGAAGAAGGTGCCCAGGTTGAACTTGATGCCGCGCTTGCGGAAGGCGCGCTCCAGCAGCTTGGAGGAGTTCTCGTCCTCGACCGGGACGAGGTGCTTCATGCCCTCGATGATCGTGACGTCGACACCGAACGACTTCCACGCGGACGCGAACTCGACGCCGATGACGCCGCCGCCCAGGACGATCGCGGACTTCGGCACGCGGTCCAGGACGAGGGCGTGGTCGGAGGAGATGATCCGGTCGCCGTCGATCTCCAGGCCCGGCAGCGACTTCGGCACGGAGCCGGTCGCCAGCAGGACGTGGCGGCCCTGGATCCGCTGGCCGTTGACGTCGACGGAGGTCGGGGAGGACAGGCGGCCCTCGCCCTCGATGTAGGTCACCTTGCGGGAGGCGATCAGACCCTGCAGGCCCTTGTACAGGCCCGCGATCACGTCGTCCTTGTACTTGTGGACGGCCGCGATGTCGATGCCCTCGAAGGTGGCCTTCACGCCGAACTGCTCGCTCTCGCGGGCCTGGTCGGCGATCTCACCGGCGTGCAGCAGGGCCTTGGTGGGGATGCAACCGTTGTGCAGGCAGGTACCGCCGACCTTGCCCTTCTCGATCAGGGCGACGTCCAGGCCCAGCTGCGCCCCGCGCAGGGCCGCGGCGTACCCACCGCTGCCACCGCCGAGGATCACTAGGTCGAAAACGGTGCTGGCGTCGTTCGCCACGTCACGTCCTCCATGCATGTGCGCCGTGCGCCGGTCGTCGGTGACCGGCAGGCGGCTGGTGTCCGGCCGCTCGTTCTTCGGCCCTTAGGTGGGGCCCTGTCCTGCCGGGCCCCATCTTCGCACTTGTCGCCGTCGAACGAGACGCGGGGCCGGGGTGTGAGACATCCCACGTCCCCGCGCTCCCTCGTGGCGGGCGGGGGGACCGCGCCCCTCGGGGGCGCGGGGAACCGCGCGACCGGTCCCCGCGCTCCCGCGGGCGCATCACCGCAACGGGCCGTGCTCCCGGACGGGCGTCAGCCGAGATCGCCGGCGGCGGTCCGCTCGGCCAGCCGCACCAGCGTCCGCACCGCCGACCCCGTGCCGCCCTTGGGCGTGTATCCGAACGGCCCGCCCTCGTTGAACGCGGGGCCGGCGATGTCCAGGTGCGCCCAGGTGATGCCCTCGCCCACGAACTCGCGCAGGAACAGGCCGGCGACGAGGCCGCCGCCCATCCGCTCGCCCATGTTGGCGATGTCGGCGGTCGCGGACTCCATGCCCTTGCGCAGGTGCTCCGGCAGCGGCATCGGCCAGGCGGCCTCGCCGGCCTCCTCGGCGGCCTCGTGCACCGCCGCGCGGAAGGCGTCGTCGTTCGCCATGATCCCGAAGGTGCGGCTGCCGAGCGCCAGCATCATCGCGCCGGTCAGGGTGGCGACGTCCACGATCGCGTCGGGCTTCTCCTGCGAGGCGGCCCACAGCGCGTCCGCCAGGACCAGCCGGCCCTCGGCGTCGGTGTTGAGCACCTCCACCGTCTTGCCGCTGTACATGCGCAGCACGTCACCGGGGCGGACCGCGGAACCCGAGGGCATGTTCTCGGCCAGCGCCAGCCAGCCGGTGACGTTGACCTCCAGGCCGAGGCGGGCGGCGGCGACCACCGCGGCGAACACGGCGGCGGCACCGCTCATGTCGCACTTCATCGTCTCGTTGTGCCCGGCCGGCTTCAGCGAGATGCCGCCCGAGTCGTAGGTGATGCCCTTGCCGACGAAGGCGAGGTGCTTCTTCGCCTTGGAGGAGGTGTACGAGAGCTTCACCAGGCGGGGCGCCGACGCCGAGCCGGAGCCGACGCCGAGGATGCCGCCGTAGCCGCCCTTGGTCAGCGCCTTCTCGTCGAGCACCTGCACCTTGATGCCGTGCTCCTTGGCCGCGGCCTGCGCGATCGCGGCGAACGCCTCGGGGTCGAGGTCGTTCGGCGGGGTGTTGACCAGGTCGCGGGCGCGGTTGAGCTCCTCGGACACGGCGACGGCGCGCTCGATCGCCGCCTTGTACGCCTTGTCGCGGGGCTTGCCGCCCAGCAGCACGGCCTCCGCCAGCGGGGCCTTGCCGTTCTTGGCCTTGGCGTCCTTGCCGCTCTTCGCGACGTCCTTGTACGCGGTGAAGGAGTACGCGCCCAGCAGCACGCCCTCGCCGACGGCGCCCGCGTCGGCGGCGTCGGCGAGGGGCAGGGCGAACGCGGCCTTCTTCGTCCCGGTCAGGGCACGGGCGGCCGCGCCGGCGGCCCGGCGCAGCGCCTCGCCGTCGTAGCCGGCGCCCTTCTCGGGCGCGTCGCCCAGGCCCACCGCCACCACGAGCGGCGCCTTGAAGCCGGACGGCGCGGGCAGCTTGGTCACCTCGCCCTCGGCCCCGGAGGCGCCGAGGGTCTCCAGGACACCGGCCAGGCCGCCGTCGTAGGCGGCGTCCACGGCCTCGGCGCCCGGTGCCACGACCAGGCTCCCGGACTTGGGCGCGGCGCCCTTGGCGACCCCGATCACGATCGCGTCGGCCCGCAGGCCGGGCGCTGCGGCGGTGCTGAGAGTGAGAGCAGTCACGGTGGTGAATTCTCGCTTCCGTGTGAAGTCCGTGTGGCCGAATGCGGGTGGGTCGACCGGGCCCGACAACCGACCCTAGATCGCTCCTGCGCTGCGGTCCCCACCTGGGCAGGCGGGAACCGGGCACGAGCCTACGCGCGCGGTGGTACCCGCTCACTCCTGCGGGTGTTCACCCGTGGGTGGCCCCGTGGTCATCTCCCGATCCTCGCATGCGGTGATCCGGGTCACACCGGCCGGGTTCCGGTGGGCGCTCCGCCCGCCGCCTCGCGTGAGGTCCGCGGCAACTCGCGGCCGGTGCCGCCGTGTTCGGCGCGCCCTGTGCGGGACGGCGCCGGGCCGGGGGCGCGCCGGAGGCGCCGCGGAGCTCCGTCGGCGGGAACTGCCGTTCCGGGGCCGTCGTTCGGCCCCCGCGTCCGCGGCACGGTCCGAACGGGGCCTCCGGTGCCGCCGTCCCGGGCCCGGTCCGACGCCGAAGGGGTGCGAACCGGGGGCGTGGCGCCGGGCCGGCCGGCCACCGTCCGCGGCGGCCGCTCAGCCCAGCGCCAGCACCACCAGCGCGGCCGTGGCCGCCGTCTCCGCGAGGGCGCCGAAGACGTCCCCGGTGACCCCGCCGAACCGGCGCAGGCAGTGCCGCAGCAGCAGGTCGGCGACGGCGGCGGCGACGGTCACCGCGAGCGCCGCGCGCACCGCGCCGTACGGCCCGAGGGCCGCGCCCGCCGCCCCGGCGGCCACCGTCACGGCGGCGGCCGCGGCCAGCGCCCCGCCCACCGGGACCACCCCGGCGACCGCCGCGCCCAGCCCCTCCGGGCGGGCGGCCGGCACCCCGGACCGGGCGGCGAGGGTGAGCGCGAGCCGGGCGGCGGCCGCCGAGACGACGGCGGCGAGCGCGCCCCTGGCCCAGGAAGCGCCGTACGCCTGCGCGAGCGCGGCCACCTGCGCCGGCAGCACCAGCACCAGCGTGATCACGCCGAACGGCCCGATGTCCGACTGCTTCATGATCCGCAGCGCGTCCTCGGCCGGCTTCCCGCTGCCCAGTCCGTCCGCGGTGTCGGCCAGTCCGTCCAGATGCAGGCCCCGGGTGAGCACGGCGGGCACGGCGGTGGTGGCGACGGCGGCGAGCAGGGGCCCCGCGCCGAGGAACAGCAGCACGAGCCCGACGGCCGCGGCGGCGGCCCCGACGACCAGCCCGGCCAGCGGGGCGCACAGCATCCCGCCGCGCGCCGCCCGCCGGTCCCAGCGGGTCACCTCGACGGGCAGCACGGTGAGCGTGCCGAAGGCGAAGCGGAGGCCGTCGGAGGAGGGGTTGCGGAACACCGGCGCAGCGTACCCGGCGGTCACCGGGCTCTCCGCGGCGGCCGGCATGCCGGGGCTCACGCCTCCCCGGGGACCTCCGCCTCCCGCGCGGACCTCGGCCCCCCGGCGGGCTCCGTCTCCTCGGCGGACCGCGCCGCCCCGGAGTCCCCGGGCCTCTCCGGCAGCTCGGCGGCCAGGGCCGCCGCGGCCTGCACCAGCGGCAGCGCCAGCAGACCGCCCGTGCCCTCGCCCACGCTCACGCCGTGGGCGAGCAGCGGCTCCAGCGCCATCCGGTCCAGCGCCTTGGCCTGCCCCGGCTCCCCGCTGTCGTGGGCGGCCAGCCACCAGTCCGGCGCCCGGAACGCGATCCGCTGCCCCACCAGCGCGCAGGCGGCGCCCACCACTCCGTCCAGGAGCACCGGCACCTTCCGTACGGCGCTCTGGAGCAGGAAGCCCGTCATCGCCGTCAGATCGGCGCCGCCCACCGCCGCCAGCAGCCGCAGCTGGTCCCCGAGCACCGGCCGGGCGCGGCGCAGCGCGTCGCGGATCGCCGCGCACTTGCGCATCCAGGCCAGGTCGTCGATGGCCAGCCCGCCCCGCCCGGTCACCACGGACGCGTCCGTTCCGCACAGCGCCGCGACCAGCACGCCCGCCGCGGTGGTGCCGCCCACGCTGACGTCGCCGAGCACCACCAGATCCGTCCCCGAGTCGGCCTCCTCGTCGGCCACCGCCATCCCGGCCCGGAACGCGGCCTCGGCCTCCTCGACGGTCAGGGCGTCCTCGACGTCGATCCGCCCGCCGCCGCGCCGCACCCGGTGCCGCACGACCCCGGCCGGCAGCGACTCGGGGTCGCAGTCCAGCGCCATGTCCACCACCCGCACCGGGACGCCGAGGCGCCGGGCGAGGACCGACACCGGACGGCCGCCCTCCAGCACCTCCCGGACCAGCTCCCCGGCGCTGCCCGCGGGCCGCGCCGAGACCCCCAGCTCGGCGATCTTGTGATCGCCGGCGAAGAGCACCACCCGCGGCCGTTCCACCGGTCGCACCGGCACCGCGGACTGCGCCGCGGCCAGCCACTCACCCAGGTCGTCCAGCCGGCCCAGCGACCCGGGCGGCACGACCTGACGCTCCCGGCGCGCCTCGGCGTCGCGCCGCACCCCGCCGTCGGGACGCTCGATCAGGTCGGAGAAGTCGTCGAGATTCAGCGAGCTCATTCGCCGAACAGTACCGGCCCGGCCCTGCCCGGCCGTGCCACGGGGCGCCCTCGCCCGAGCGGCGTCGTTGCACCCGGGATGGCGATCCCATACGTTCCGTTTTGCAGCGGATTGCCGCATGCCCTCCCTCCCTGGTCCTCACCCCCCCCATCGTCCCCTTCGTCCCCTTCGTCCTCTCCGCCCCCTGCCCCCTTCCCTCCCTCTTCCCGCACCCCCTCGCCACGGGAGCCACCCATGACCGCACCGCCGGGGCCCTCCGCGCCCACGCCGCCGCCCGTGCCCGCCCGGTCCCCCGCCGCGGGCGCGGGCCCCGCCCACGAACCGCGCCGCGAGGACTGCCCCTGGTGCGGCGCGCACCGGCTGCGCACCCGGCTGCGCACCGGGGACCTGCGCCGCCGCACCCCGGGCCGGTTCACCGTCGACGAGTGCCGGGACTGCGGGCACACCTTCCAGAACCCGCGGCCGACGGACCGGGACCCGGCCCTCCACCACGGCGTCCCGGGACCGGGGCTGCCCGACGCCCCCCGGCGCCACCGCTCGGCCGCCCGCGCGGTGCGGCGCCACTGCCCCGAACCGGAGAGCTGGCTCGACGTCGGCACCGGCCACGCCGCCTTCCCCGCCGCGGCACGGGAGGTGTTCCCGTACACCTCCTTCGACGGCCTGGACCCCACCCGCCGCGTGGAGCGGGCCCGCGCCGCCGAACGCGTCGAGGAGGCGTTCGTCGGCCGGCTGACGGACCCGCACGTCCGCACCCTGCTGCGCGCCCGCTACGACGTCGTCAGCCTGTTCCACCAACTGGAACTCGCCCCCGACCCGCGTGCCGAACTGCGCGCCGCGCTGCACGTGCTGCGCCCCGGCGGACACCTGCTGCTGGAGACCACCGACCCGCGCAGCCTGTTCGCGGCGCTGCTCGGCCGCTGGTGGCCGTCGTACGACCAGCCGCGCCGGCCGCACCTGCTGCCCCCCGCCAACCTCCGCGCCGAACTGGAGGCCCAGGGCTGCACCGTCCTCGCCGTCGACCACCGCGCCGGGCACCTCCCGCACGACCTGGCGGGCGCCCTCGGCACGATGCTCTCCCACGCCCTGCCCGCCCCCGGCACCCCCCGGCGGGCCACCCCGCCCCGGCACGGGCCGCGCCACGCCCTGCTGCGGGCGGCCGTCCCGCTGGTCGCCGCGGCGGGCGCCGCCGACCACGCGCTCGCGCCGCTGGTCCGGCGCACGCCGTTCGCCAACGCCTACCGCGTCCTCGCCCGCAAGGACACCTCAGCCCCGTAGCGGCAGCGCCTGTCCCGCCACCACCAGCAGCACGTGCTCGCACTCGCCGGCGAACGCCGCGTTCAGCCGGCCCAGTTCGTCCCGGTAGCGGCGGCCCGACGCCGTCGCCGGGACGATCCCCGACCCCACCTCGTTGGAGACGGCGACCACGGTGCGCCGGGTCGCGCGCACCGCGTCCGTCAGCTCCCGCGTCCGTTCCCTCAGCGCCCGCTCGCCACCGCCGGCCCACTCCGCGTCGTCCCACGCCCCGACGGAGTCCATCGCGTCCGTCAGCCACAGCGACAGGCAGTCGATCAGCAGCGGCGGCCCGTCCTGCCTCAGCAGCGGCACCAGGTCGCACGTCTCCGCCGTCCGCCACGACCCCGGGCGGCGCTCCCGGTGCGCGGCGACCCGCGCCGCCCACTCGGTGTCCCCGCCGCGGGTGCCGCCGGTCGCCACGTACAGCACGTCGGGGAAGGCCTCCAGCCGCCGCTCGGCCTCCACCGACTTCCCCGACCGGGCGCCGCCCAGCACCAGCGTCCGCCGCGGCACGTCGGGCACGTCCTCGTAGGCGCCCACCACCAGCGTCGCCCCGTCCGGCACGGCCCGCGCCCCGGCCGCCGCGAGGCGGCGCCGCAGTTCCGGCCCCGGCGGCACGTCGTGGTCCAGGTGGACGGCGACGACGTCCGTCGTCGGACCCACCGCCCCCACCGCCCGCAGCCTCGCCAGCGCGTCCGGCCGCCCCACCACGTCCGCGACGACCATGTCGTAGGGCTCGGCGGGATCCCGGAGCCCGGCGGGCGCGCCGCCCGGCGGCAGGAACAGCAGCCGCTGCCCCTCCGGCCCGGTCACCGCGTACCCCGTGCCCGGCGCGTCCAGCGCCACCGCCCGCACCCGATGACCCGTCAGCAGCGCCAGCTCCCGTCCGTCCGGCACCCGGCCCGGCTGCGGCAGTCCGGCCGGCACCTCCACCGCCGGCCCGTCGTGCGGATGCGACAGCAGTACCTGCGCCACTCCGCTCAGGGAGCGTCCGGCCCGCGCCGCCGCGAGCGCGGCGCCGGGCGTCAGGTCGAACAGCAGCGCCCCGTCCACCAGCAGCGCGGTCGCCGCGCGCGCGTCCTCGCCCAGCGCGGCGGCGCAGGCCGCGCAGGGACAGTCGGGGCGGGGCAGGCCCGCGGGGGCACCGGTGCCGAGCAGAGTCACGTCCACGCACCGATTTTCCCGTGGCGCCGCGGGTCCTGCGCGCCCGAGCCCCCCGAGGGGCACGTGAGGGCGACGGCCGGCGGCCCGCCCGCGCCGCCGGGTGCTTCGCCGGCCGTACCCCGCTCACGCGTCCGCCGCACCGCATAGGCTGCGGGGCGGGCGGGCCAGGATCCGGCTTCCGCTCCGCAGGTGCTCACATCTTGGAGGCGTACATGGCGGCATGGACGTGGCGGTTCGAGACGGCCGACGGGGCGGAGGTCCGGCCCGCGGTGCAGCCGGAGGAGTTCACCACCCAGGGCGACGCCGAGTCGTGGGTCGGGGAGCACTGGAAGGAGCTGAAGGAGGGCGGCGCCGACCAGGTACGGCTGTTCGAGGACGCCACCGAGGTCTACGGGCCGATGAGCCTGCACGCCGAGGACGCGTAGCCGGGCCGTCCCGGGGGCGGCCCGGCCGCCCCGGGACGCTCACTGCTCGCCCAGCGTCACCCCGACCGTCCGCTCGCTGCCGTCGCGCGTGTACGTCACCGTCGTCCGCCGGCCCGGCCGCAGCGGCGCCAGCGCCTCGGCGAGGGAGGTGAGGGTGGTGACGTCCGCGTCCCCCAGCCCGGTGACGACGTCCCCGGCGCGCAGGCCCGCCCGGTCGGCCGCGCCGCCGTCGCGCACCTCGACGACGGCCACGCCGACGGCCCGGTAGGAGTCGTCGACGACGGTACGGCCGGTGATGCCGAGCGCCGCCCGGCCCGAGTCGGTGACCCGGCCGTCCCGGACGATCTGGTCGGCGATCTTCCGCACCGTCGACGCCGGGATCGCGAACCCGATGCCGGGCGCCGTGCTGCCCTCGAGGCCGGGGTCGGTCGCGGCGAGCGTCGGGATGCCGACGACCTGCCCGTCCAGATTCACCAGGGCGCCGCCGCTGTTGCCGGGGTTGATGGCCGCCGACGTCTGCACCATGTTGGCGAGGGTCGCGCCCGTACCGCCCCCGTCGCCGCTCCCGGTGACGGTCCGCCCGGTCGCCGACACGATGCCCTGCGTCACGCTCGACGACAGACCGAGCGGCGAGCCCATCGCCAGTACGATCTGCCCCACCTCGACCTTCGCGGAGTCCCCGAACACCGCCGGCCGCATCCCGTCCGGAACCCGGTCCAGCCGGATGACGGCGAGGTCCTGCTCGGGGTAGGAGTGGACGAGCCGCGCGGACAGCGGGTCCTCGCTGTGGGCGGTCGTCACCCGGAAGGCCCGCTCCCGGCCGACGACGTGCGCGTTGGTGACGATGTGCCCCCGGTCGTCGTACACGATCCCCGACCCGAGGTCGTCCCGGGCCTGGATCTGCACCACCGACGGCAGCACGTCCCTGATCACCCTCCGGTAGTCGGCCTCCAGGTCACGCACCGCCCCCGGCACGGCCGCCCGCGTGGCCGCCTGCCCGTGCTCGCGCGGGGCGGCGGACGGGGGGAGCGCGGCGGGGGCGCCGGGAACGGAGCACCCGGCGAGGACCACGGCGCAGCAGGCCAACGCGGCCGGGGAGGCGACGAGCCGCGCGGCGCGGGAGCGGGAAGCGTCCATGCCCGCAGTCTCACCGCGCGCCTCCCGACCGGCCTTCGGTGAACGCCCGAACGGGCTCAGGGGGCTTTCGGCGATCTCCGCGGCGCCGCGACGCCCGGCACCCCTTCCCGCCGCGCGGGGCGAGGGGCCAGGTGGCTCCGACCCATGGCCCCTCGCCCCGCGCGGCGGGGGCACGCACCGGAGGCCGCTTCCTCCGCGGAGGTCCCCCGGAAGGCCCCTAGCCCCGCACTCCGCACAGGTGCAGCAGCGCCGCCACCCCGCGGTACGGGTCCGTCCGTCCGGCCCGCTCCTCGACCGCCAGCAGGGTCTCGATGTCGTCCGGTACGGGGATGTCGTCCTCGCCGGGTGCCTCCGGGGCCCGGGAGGCGCCCCCGACCGTGTCGGTGAAGACCCGCACCCCGTACCAGGCGTGCAGCGGGGCGCCGATCCCGGCCAGCGTCGCCGTCAGGGCGGCGAGCCGGTCCGCCCGGCCGCCGGGTCCCGGGCGGACGGGGGTCTCCCCGTCCGGGTCCGTCCGGGGGTGGGGGAGGCGGGCGGTGGTGTCGAAGGCGGCCAGCGCGCCCGCCCAGTCGCCGTTCAGGCCGGGCCGCATCGCCAGGGCGTCCCCGTTGCGCACCAGCAGCGACAGCAGGCCGCCGTGGGCGAGCATCCGAGCGAGCCCGGCCACCAGCGGATCCGGCTCCTCGACGTACATGAGCACGCCGTGGCACAGCACCACGTCGAAGCTGCCCGGCAGGAAGTGCACACCGGTGTCCCGGCCGTCGCCCTCGATGATCCGCATCCGCTCCCGGATGCCCTCGGGCTGCCCGGCGAGCGCCCCGCGGACCGCGGCGATCATCGCGGGGTCCTTCTCCATGCCGGTCACGTGGTGCCCGGCGCGCACCAGGCGCAGCGCCTGCGTGCCCCGGCCCATGCCCACGTCGAGCACCCGCAGCCGCCGCCCGACCGGGAACCGGTCGGCTATCTGCTCGTCCAGCTGCCGGGCCACCAGCTCCTGGCGGACCACGTCCCGCAGCCCGCCCGGCCGGGCCTGGGCCGCGCCCGGGGTGAACGGTGACGTGCTCAGGGCCGCTCCCCGCGCTTGACCTGGGGCTTGGGCAGCCGGAGCCGGCGCATCTGGAGGGAACGCATCAGGGCGTAGGCGACCGCGCCGCGCTTGTTCTCGCCGGCGAACCGCTCGTTCAGGCGCTTCCTGAGGCGGAAGCCGGTGACGAACGAGTCGATCACGATCAGCACGATCACGACCAGCCACAGCAGCAGCGCGACGTTCTGCATCGCGGGCACCTGGACCATGCTCAGGACGAGGATGACCACCGCCATCGGCAGGAACCACTCCGCGATGTTGAACCGCGAGTCGACGAAGTCCCGCGCGAAGCGGCGGACCGGGCCCTTGTCGCGCGCCGGCAGGTACCGCTCGTCACCACTGGCGAGCGCCTGACGCTGCCGTTCCAGCGCCGCCCGCCGCTCCTCGCGCTGGCGCCGGGCGGCCTCCTTGCGCGTCATCGACGTGCTGGCGACGCTGCGGCGCCGGGTCTGGGCCTCACTGCGCTTGGGCGTCGGGCGGCCCTTGGGGGCCTGCGGGTCGCGGGGCTGCTTGGAGTCGGTCAGCGGCGCCTTGTCGGCGGCCGGGGCCTTCTCTTCCTTGACACGGCTACGGAACACAAAGCCCAAGGGTACGGGGTGCGGGGCATGGACCCCAGCCCCACGGGGAACGATCCGGCAACACCGGTCGTCTGTATGGGGACAGAGGGGACGTTGCGTACGGCCCGGGACTTCCCGGACGGCGCACCCCGCGCACCACGGGGAACCACCTCCTCCCTGCGCCGGATCGGGAGGGGGCGCGGTCGTCCTTGGGGATGAGCGCATCCGCCCCCGAACAGTGCGGTAATGGAAGCAGGGCCCGTACTGTGGGTTCTGTTGCAGTCGCTGGAGCTGGAGTCGGCCAGAAGGGGGCGCGCGAAGCCCATGAGCGGTGTCATGAAGCGTATGGGGATGATCTTCCGCGCGAAGGCGAACAAGGCCCTGGACCGGGCCGAGGACCCGCGCGAGACCCTCGATTACTCGTACCAGAAGCAGTTGGAGCTGCTGCAGAAGGTCCGCCGCGGCGTCGCCGACGTCGCCACCTCCCGCAAGCGCCTGGAGCTCCAGCTCAACCAGCTCCAGTCGCAGTCCTCCAAGCTGGAGGACCAGGGCCGCAAGGCGCTGGCGCTGGGCCGGGAGGACCTGGCCCGCGAGGCGCTCTCCCGCCGCGCAGCCCTCCAGCAGCAGGTGACCGACCTGGAGACCCAGCACGCCACCCTCCAGGGCGAGGAGGAGAAGCTCACCCTGGCGGCCCAGCGGCTCCAGGCCAAGGTCGACGCCTTCCGCACCAAGAAGGAGACGATCAAGGCCACGTACACGGCGGCCCAGGCGCAGACCCGGATCGGTGAGGCGTTCTCCGGCATCTCCGAGGAGATGGGCGACGTCGGGCTCGCCATCCAGCGCGCCGAGGACAAGACGGCCCAGCTCCAGGCCCGCGCCGGCGCCATCGACGAACTGCTCGCCTCCGGCGCGCTGGACGACCCCTCCGGCATGCACAAGGACGACATCCAGGCCGAGCTGGACCGGCTCTCCGGTGGTACGGATGTAGAGCTGGAGCTGCAGCGCATGAAGGCCGAACTGGCCGGTGGCACGACCGGTGGGCAGCAGGCCATCGAGGGCGGCACCGGGGCGCAGCAGGCCCAGCAGCAGCCGCAGGACACCCCGCGCTTCGACAAGCAGTAGCCGTCCTTCGACGGCCGGGGCCCACGCCGAGGAGGGCGACATGATCGTACGGATCATGGGGGAGGGGCAGGTGAGGCTGGCCGACAACCGCCTCGCCGAGCTGGACACGCTGGACGACGAGCTCCTGGCCGAGATGGAGAACGGCGACGGGCCGGGCTTTCGCGCGACGCTGGGGGCGCTGCTGGCCAAGGTCCGCGAACTGGGCGAGCCCCTGCCGGACGACGCGCTGGAGCCGTCGGACCTCATCCTGCCGTCCCAGGACGCCACCTTGGAGGAGGTCCGGGAACTGCTGAGCGACGACGGGCTGTTCCCGGGCGCCTGAGCGGTGCCGGGCGGGGCCCGGCGGCTCGCGGCGGCTTCCGGCGGCGCGGGCGCGTCCGGGCCGGTGACGGCCGCTCCCGCCCCGGGGCCCGCACACGCCGGCGCCCGGTCCGGCTACCGTGGACGGCCGTGAGCACCCTCGACCGCGCCCGGTGCCGCATCGGCGCGCACCCCCTCGCGGTGGACGCGGCCCTGGCGGCGGCCGTCCTCGCCTGCATGGTCGCCGGTTCCTTCGTGGACTCGCACGGCCCCGACGGCATCACCTGGGCCGTGCGCACCCCCGACCCGCTCAGCCTGGTCCTCATGGCGCTCGGCGCGGCGGCCCTCGTCCTGCGCCGCCGCGCCCCGATGGGGGTCCTCGCCGTGACCGGCGCCGTCTCCGTCGCCGAGTGCGTCACCGGCGACCCCCGCGCCCCCGTCGTCATGTCCGCGGTCGTCGCCCTGTACACCGTCGCCGCCACCACCGACCGCCCCACCACCTGGCGCGTCGGCCTGCTCACCATGGCCGCGCTCACCGGCACCGCGATGTCCGCCGGGCCGCTGCCCTGGTACGCCCAGGAGAACCTCGGCATCTTCGCCTGGACCGGCATGGCCGCCGCCGCGGGCGACGCCGTCCGCAGCCGCCGCGCCTTCGTGCACGCCATCCGGGAGCGGGCCGAGCGGGCCGAACGCACCCGCGAGGAGGAGGCCCGCCGCCGGGTCGCCGAGGAACGGCTGCGCATCGCCCGCGACCTGCACGACGTCGTCGCCCACCACATCGCCCTGGTCAACGTCCAGGCGGGTGTTGCCGCCCACGTCATGGACAAGCGGCCCGACCAGGCCAAGGAGGCCCTCGCCCACGTACGGCAGGCCAGCCGCTCCGCGCTGGACGAGCTGCGCGCCACCGTCGGCCTGCTGCGCCAGTCCGGCGACCCCGAGGCCCCCACCGAGCCGGCCCCCGGCCTGGACCGCCTCGACGAACTCGCCGGCACCTTCCGCAACGCCGGCCTGCACGTCGAGGTCGCCCGCGCCGACCAGGGCACCGAACTGCCCACCGCGGTCGGCCTCGCCGCCTACCGCGTCGTGCAGGAGGCCCTGACCAACGTGCAGAAGCACGCCGGGCCGCGGGCCAGGGCGGAGGTGAGCGTGGTCCGGGTGGGACCGAACATCGAGATCACCGTCCTCGACGACGGGGGCGACGGCGCCCGGGCCCCCGGCACCGACGGCGGCGGGCACGGCCTGCTCGGCATGCGCGAGCGCGTCACCGCCGTGCGCGGCACCCTCACCACCGGGCCCCGCTACGGCGGCGGCTGGCGCGTCCATGCGATCCTGCCGGTCGCCCACCGCGCCGAGGCGGCCCGGTCGGCCGAGGCACCCTAGGCATCCGGGGGATGACGTATGACGATCCGTGTCCTGCTCGCCGACGACCAGGCGCTGCTGCGCAGCGCCTTCCGGGTGCTCGTCGACTCCGAACCCGACATGGAGGTGGTCGGTGAGGCCTCCGACGGGGCCGAGGCGGTCCGGCTCGCCAAGGAGCGGCGCGCCGACGTCGTCCTGATGGACATCCGCATGCCGGGCACGGACGGTCTGGCCGCCACCCGTATGATCGGCGCCGACCCGGACCTGGCCCACGTCCGCGTGGTCGTCCTGACCACCTTCGAGGTCGACGACTACGTGGTGCGGTCGCTGCGCGCCGGCGCCTCCGGCTTCCTGGGGAAGGGCTCCGAGCCCGCCGAACTGCTGAACGCGATCCGGGTGGCGGCCGGCGGCGAGGCCCTGCTGTCCCCGGCCGCCACCAAAGGGCTGATCGCCCGCTTCCTGGCCCAGCAGGACACCGCGGAGGCAGCGGACCGCGACCCCGCCCGCTTCGAGCGGCTCGACGCGCTGACCGGACGGGAGCGCGAGGTGCTGGTGCAGGTCGCCGGCGGCCACTCCAACGACGAGATAGCCGAACGGCTCCAGGTGAGCCCGCTGACCGTGAAGACGCACGTCAACCGGGCCATGGCCAAGCTGGGCGCCCGCGACCGGGCACAACTGGTGGTCATCGCCTACGAGTCGGGGCTGGTCCGTCCGAGGGTGGAGTGAGCCCTGACCGGGCGTACTGCGGCCGGAGTACGCGCCGGACGCGGAACGGGACCTGGGGCCTAGGGAACGGGGCCGTCCATGGGCCAGGGTGGCGGGGTGGGCAGACACGTGTTCGCTCCCGGCGCTCCCGTGTGCCCCTCCTCCGCCCAGGCCACAGAAGAGAGACCCTGACCCATGTCCTGGCTGTCGAGATTCAGCCTCGCACAACGGGCCCTGACCGGGCTGATGTCGATCGTCGCGCTCGTCTTCGGGGCGATAGCGATACCCCAGCTCAAGCAGCAGCTGCTGCCCACCATCGAGCTGCCCATGGTGTCGGTGCTGGCGCCCTACCAGGGTGCCCCGCCGGACGTGGTCGAGAAGCAGGTCGTCGAGCCCATCGAGGACAGCCTCGAAGCCGTCGACGGCATCTCCGGCGTCACCTCCACGGCGAGCGAGGGCACCGCCGTGATCATGGCGTCCTTCGACTACGGCAACGACACCCAGCAGCTCGTCGCCGACGTCCAGCAGGCCGTCAACCGGGTCCGCGCCCAGCTCCCGGACGACGTGGACCCGCAGGTCGTCGCCGGTTCGACGGACGACATGCCGACCGTGGTCCTGGCGGCCGCCTCCGGCAAGGACCAGCAGGCCCTGGCCGACCAGCTCGACAAGACGGTCGTCCCGGCGCTGAGGGAGATCGAGGGCGTCGCCCGGGTCACCGTCGACGGCGTCCGCGACCTCCGGGTCGCCGTCACCCCCGACGACGCGAAGCTGGCCAGGGCCGGCCTGACCCCGCAGGCGCTGTCCCAGGCCCTCCAGGCGGGCGGCGCGACCGTCCCGGCCGGCTCCTTCGACGAGGGCGGCGCCAACCGCACCGTGCAGGTCGGCGGCGGCTTCACCTCGCTGGAGCAGATCCGGGACCTGATGGTCACCGGCGAGGGCGCGAAGAGGCCCGTGCGTCTCGGCGACGTCGCCACCGTCACCCAGGAGGAGGCCGAGGCCACCTCCCTGACCCGCACCAACGGCAGGCCCAGCCTCGCCGTCACCGTCACCATGGACCACGACGGCAGCGCGGTCGCCATCTCGAACGCCGTCGAGGACAAGCTGCCCGGGCTGCGCGAGGACCTCGGCTCCGGCGCGACCCTCACCGTCGTCGCCGACCAGGGCCCGGCGGTGTCGAAGTCCATCGAGGGCCTGACCACCGAGGGCGCCCTCGGACTGGTCTTCGCCGTCCTCGTCATCCTGGTCTTCCTGGCGTCGATCCGCTCCACCCTCGTCACCGCCGTGTCCATCCCGCTGTCGGTGGTGCTGGCGCTGATCGTGCTGTGGACGCGCGACCTGTCGCTGAACATGCTCACGCTGGGCGCCCTGACCATCGCCATCGGCCGGGTCGTCGACGACTCGATCGTGGTCCTGGAGAACATCAAGCGGCACCTCGGCTACGGCGAGGAACGCCAGGAGGCCATCCTCAAGGCGGTCCGCGAGGTCGCGGGCGCGGTGACCTCCTCGACCCTGACCACGGTGGCCGTCTTCCTGCCCATCGGCCTGGTCGGCGGCATGGTCGGCGAGCTGTTCGGCTCGTTCAGCCTGACCGTCACCGCCGCGCTGCTCGCCTCGCTGCTGGTGTCCCTGACCGTGGTGCCGGTCCTGTCGTACTGGTTCCTGCGCGCCCCCAAGGGCACCCCCGAGGACGCCGCACAGGCCCGCCGCCAGGCGGAGGAGAAGGAGGCCCGAAGCCGCCTCCAGCGCGCCTACGTCCCGGTCCTGCGGTTCGCGACCCGGCGCCGCCTCACCAGCGTGGCCATCGCGGCCGTCGTCCTGATCGGCACCTTCGGCATGGCGCCGCTGCTGAAGACCAACTTCTTCGACCAGGGCGAGCAGAAGGTCCTCAACGTCAAGCAGGAGCTGGCACCGGGCACCAGCCTCGCGGGGACCGACGCCCGGGCGAGGAAGGTCGAGAAGCTGATCGCCGGGACCGACGGCGTCAAGGACTACCAGGTCACGGTCGGATCGTCCGGCTTCATGGCCGCCTTCGGCGGCGGCACCGACACCAACCAGGCCAGTTACCAGGTGATGCTGGAGGACGACGCCTCCTACGAGGACGTCCGGGACCACATCGAGGAGGGCCTGGCGAAGCTCGAGGGCATCGGCACCACCACCGTCTCCGCCGGGGACGGCTTCGGCAGCCAGGACCTGCGCGTGGTCGTCAAGGCGTCCGATCCGGGGGTGCTGCGCGAGGCCGCCGAGGAGGTCCGCGAGACGGTCGCCGGGCTCGACGACGTCACCGACGTCACCAGCGACCTGGCGCAGAGCGTGCCGCGGATCTCGGTCAGGGCCGACGAGCGCACCGCCCGGGCCGGGTTCACCGAGCAGGCCCTCGGCGCGGCCGTCGCCCAGGCGGTGCGCGGCACCCCGGCCGCCAAGGCGGTCCTGGACGACACCGAGCGCGACGTCGTGATCAGGTCGGCGAAGCCCGTCGACACGCTCGCCGAGCTGAGGGCACTGCCCCTGGGCCCGGTGAAGCTCGGCGACATCGCCACCGTGAAGCTGGTCGACGGCCCGGTGTCGATGACCCGCATCGACGGCCGGCGGGCGGCCACCATCACCGCCAAGCCGACCGGTGACAACACCGGCGCGGTCGGCGCGCGGCTCCAGACCGAGATCGACGCGCTGGACCTGCCGGCGGGCGCCACCGCCGAGATCGGCGGTGTCTCCGCGGACCAGGAGGAGGCGTTCACCAACCTCTTCCTGGCGATGCTGGCGGCCGTCGCGATCGTGTTCATGCTGCTGGTCGGCACCTTCCGCTCGCTGGCCCAGCCGCTGATCCTGCTGGTGTCGATCCCGTTCGCGGCGACCGGCGCGATCGGCCTGCTGGTGGCCACCGGCACCCCGATGGGCGTGCCCGCGATGATCGGCATGCTGATGCTGATCGGCATCGTGGTCACCAACGCGATCGTGCTGATCGACCTGATCAACCAGTACCGCCGGCAGGGGTACGGCGTCGTCGAGGCGGTGATCGAGGGCGGCCGCCACCGCCTGCGTCCCATCCTCATGACGGCCCTGGCGACGATCTTCGCCCTGCTGCCGATGGCCCTCGGCGTCACCGGTGAGGGCGGCTTCATCGCCCAGCCGCTGGCCGTGGTCGTGATCGGCGGCCTGGTCACCTCCACGCTGCTGACCCTGCTGCTGGTGCCGACGCTCTACGCGATGCTGGAGCTGCGCAAGGAGCGGCGCGCGGGGAAGCGGGCGGCGAGGAAGGCGGCCGGCGCGTCCCGGCCGGCGTCGCCCTCGGACGAGCCGGAACCGGCCGGGGTCTGACCTTCGGACCCACCGACCGGTCCTCAGGGGCCCGCCCCGGGGGAGACCCGGGACCGGTCGGTGGGTCCGGTCCCTGGAGGCCGTGACGAACGCGGTCCGGGGGCGGCCGGGACGACACCGGCCCACACGTCCCGCGAGGAGCGCACCGGGAGGTCCGGCCGGTGACGCGAAAGGGCGCCCCCACGCCGGGGGGCGCCCTTCACCGCGTACGGGCGGGGGCCGCTACGGCAGGGCCAGCATCCGCTCCAGCGCCAGTTTGGCGAACGCCTCGGTCTCCTTGTCGACCTCGATGCGGTTGACGAGGGTGCCCTCCGCCAGGGACTCCAGGGCCCACACCAGGTGCGGCAGGTCGATGCGGTTCATCGTCGAGCAGAAGCAGACGGTCCTGTCGAGGAAGACGATCTCCTTGCCCTCGGGGGCGAAACGGTTCGCCAGCCGTCGTACGAGGTTCAGCTCGGTGCCGACCGCCCACTTGGAGCCGGCCGGGGCCGCCTCCAGGGTCTTGATGATGTACTCCGTCGACCCGACGTGGTCGGCGGCGGCCACGACCTCGTGCCGGCACTCGGGGTGGACCAGGACGTTGACGCCGGGGATGCGGGCGCGCACCTCCCGGACCGACTCCAGGCTGAAGCGGCCGTGCACCGAGCAGTGCCCGCGCCACAGGATCATCTTCGCCGCGCGCAGCTCGTCCGCGCTCAGGCCGCCGTTCGGCTTGTGCGGGTTGTAGACGACGCAGTCCTCCAGGGACATGCCCATGTCCCGCACCGCGGTGTTGCGGCCCAGGTGCTGGTCGGGCAGGAAGAGCACCTTCCCGCCCCGCCGGAACGCCCACCGCAGCGCGCGCTCGGCGTTGGAGGAGGTGCAGATGGTGCCGCCGTGCCTGCCCGTGAACGCCTTGATGTCCGCGGACGAGTTCATGTACGACACCGGCACGACCTGCTCGGCCACGCCGGCCTCGGTCAGCACGTCCCAGCACTCGGCGACCTGCTCGGCCGTCGCCATGTCGGCCATCGAGCAGCCGGCGGCCAGGTCCGGCAGGACGACCTTCTGGTCGTCGGAGGTCAGGATGTCCGCCGACTCGGCCATGAAGTGCACGCCGCAGAAGACGATGTACTCGGCCTGGGGGCGCGCGGCCGCGTCCCGGGCCAGCTTGAAGGAGTCACCCGTGACGTCGGCGAACTGGATGACCTCGTCGCGCTGGTAGTGGTGACCGAGCACGAAGACCTTCTCCCCGAGCTTCTCCTTGGCCGCGCGGGCGCGCTCGACCAGATCCGGGTCGGAGGGCGAGGGCAGGTCGCCGGGACACTCCACGCCGCGCTCGCTCCTCGGATCGGCCTCGCGGCCGAGGAGCAGCAGGGCGAGGGGCGTCGGCGTTACGTCGAGCTCCTGGGTCTGGGCGGTGGTCACGACACGCACCCTTTCTGTTCTGCGGCTCGCCGGGCCGGTGGGACCGGACCCGGCGGGACAAGCGGGACACCGTTTCGACTTTTCGTCGAATTGACGTTATCTATCATAACCGGTTCACGTCAGTTTGACGATGCCCATCGTGTCGGTGTGACGTGAATCCCGGCGCCGCGCCGCCCGGGCCGTCCGCGGGCCGCCCACGGCCCTGTCCGCCCACCGGTCCGTGTGCGAGCATGAAGGGAAGCCGAGGAGGAACCCGGGGCTCGCCCGGAATGAATCCGCGGCGCCGCCGGTTGCACCCGTCGGCAAGCAGTCTCCGTACAACCCGGGAGAGATGTAGATGTCCGTATCGGACGAGACCACCACCGTCACCGACGGCATCATCCTGACCGACGCCGCCGCGGCCAAGGTCAAGGCCCTGCTCGACCAGGAAGGCCGTGACGACCTCGCGCTGCGCGTGGCCGTCCAGCCCGGTGGCTGCTCCGGCCTGCGCTACCAGCTCTTCTTCGACGAGCGTTCCCTCGACGGCGACGTGGAGAAGGACTTCGGCGGGGTCAAGGTCGTCACCGACCGCATGAGCGCCCCCTACCTGGGCGGCGCGACCATCGACTTCGTGGACACCATCGAGAAGCAGGGCTTCACGATCGACAACCCGAACGCGACCGGTTCCTGCGCCTGCGGCGACTCCTTCAGCTGAGCCGCTGCCCCAGGGCACCGGACGAGGGCGGCGGCCCGGGGTGTTCCCCGGGCCGCCGCCCTCGTTCCGCTCCCGGCGCCGTCACCGGGCCCCGGACGGCACCGGCAGCCGCGCGCCCTTCCTCTCCAGCGGGATCTCCCCGCCGTCCGACCCCACCACCCTCCGGCCGCCCAGGGGCTCCTCGAGCCGCACGGTCAGGTGGTGCTCCTCGGCGATCAGGACGCACACCTCCTCCGGCTGCGAGGTCTCGGTCACCGTGACCCTCACCTCGTCCCCGCTCTCGGCCGCCTCCGCCTCGTACGCGGCGCACACCCCGCCCGTGAAGCCCACGGTCAGCTCCGTGCCCTCGGCCGTGTAGCTCTCCACCTCCACGTCCCGCACGGACGGCGCCGGAGCCGGCTCGCCGGAGGGTCCCCGCGTCGGCCCGGCCGGGGCGAGGTACGCCGGGTCGACCGCCGGATACACCACCGTGGAGGCGTCCCGCGCGCCCGGCGCCCGCACCTCGAACAGCCAGGACGGCACCAGCGCCGGCCGCCCCCGCACGGAGTGCGCGGCCAGCCCGAACACCGCGCGCTCCACGGTGGCGGTCCCCTTCCGTGCCGACGGCCCGCAGGCCGCCGTCCGCGGATCGCCCTCCAGCGGTACGGGGCCGGCGCAGCCGCCGATGCCCCCGCGCGCCCCGGCCGCCGGTGCCGCGTTCAGCAGTGCCAGCGCCTTCCTCGCCGTCAGGACGGGATAGACGTCCCCCTTCACCGGCGCCTTCAGCCGGCCGCTGCCGCCGGTCACCTCGCCGCCCGCGCCGACGGTCAGGCCCGTCGTCCAGCCGTACGTGGGCAACCCGCCCACCCGCGGTTCGGCGGTCACGACCCGCCGGCCGCCCAGGACCTGGCCCGCGTCCCAGGAGACGTCCCGCCAGCCCGCCGCCGCCAGCACCGGCGCGGCGGCCCGCGTCGCCTCCGCCTCGCTCACGAGGCCGCCCGCCGGGGCGCCCGGATCCTCGGCGCACGCGGCCGTGCCCGCGCAGTCGTCGGTGCCGGGCGCGTACCGGTGGAACGCCCAGTCGCCCGGGGCCCGGCGCTCCACCCGCAGGAACGGCCCCATACCGTCCCCGGCCGTCCCGACGGTCCAGGCCCGCCCGCGCGTCACCGGCGTCCCCTCGACGCCGAGCGCCTTCGCCAGCCGGGCCACCTCGTCCCGGGTGACCTCGCCCTCCGCCCGGTACACGGGTGCCGAACCGGGCCCCCGCGGGAGCGCGCCCCGCGCCAGGTGGACGACGCCGCGGGGGTCGGGTTCACCGGGCGCGATGCCGGGCGGGCCGCCGTCCGCGGGGGCCGGGGGGCCGTCGAGGGCGAGCGGCGGGGGAGCGCCGCCGCTCCCGCCGGCCGCCGCGGGCCGGTCCGGACCGGGCGGGCCCGCGGCGAGGTACGCACCGCCGCCGCCGACGAGCAGCACGGCCGCGGCGACGGACGCCACGACCGCGGAGCGCCGCCGCGCCGGCCGCCCGCGCCCCGCGCCCGTACCGGCCGGGGCCCGGGAGCCGGCCGGTACGGCGCCGGTCGGCCCGGACGTGCCGGGGACCGCCTCCGCGCCGGCCCCGGCGTCGTCGTGGTCGGGTCGCTCGGTGTTCACCGCATCGCTCCTTCGGCTGCCCGGCCGGCCCGGTGATCCGGCGCGGTCGCCCGCGGGCCGCCGGCGGGTCGTGTCCCGCGTCCCCTTCTCGGGGGACGGCGATGGGACGCGGCGGGGGAGCGTCCGGTTCCCCGGGGTGCGGGGCCCGTCGGGCCGTCCGGCCTCAGCCGCCGTAGTCCGGCAGGGCGTCCAGCAGCCGGGCCGACGCCGGCGGCACGGACACGCCGTGCGGGAGCGGCGGGGAGCCCGGGCGGGAGGGCGCCCGCTCGGGGGCGGCCCAGTGCGGCACCATCCGGGCGCAGTCGCCGCGCAGCGACTCCAGGCCGCCCTCGTCGGCGGCCGGGGCGGGGGCGGGGTCCTTCGGATTCGTCATAGCGGAACCGTAGGCACGCCCCGGCCCGCGAAGAAAGGTCTACTATCGGGTAGTTTGGTCCGCTTCGGAGCCCCGGGCCGACCGGGTAGCGTGAACTGTCAACCCCCGCGTCCCTTTCGGAGAGTCCACGTCGTGCGCATCGCAGTCACCGGCTCCATCGCCACCGACCACCTCATGACCTTCCCCGGCCGCTTCGCCGACCAGCTCGTCGCGGACCGGCTGCACACGGTCTCGCTCTCCTTCCTGGTCGACCAGCTCGACGTCCGCCGGGGCGGCGTGGCCGCGAACATCGCCTTCGGCATGGGCCAACTCGGCACCAGGCCCATCCTGGTCGGCGCCGCGGGCGCGGACTTCGGCGAGTACCGGGCCTGGCTGGAGCGCCACGGCGTGGACACCGACTCCGTCCGCATCTCCGAGACCCTGCACACCGCCCGCTTCGTGTGCACCACCGACGCCGACCACAACCAGATCGGCTCCTTCTACACGGGCGCGATGAGCGAGGCCCGCCTGATCGAGCTGAAGACCGTCGCCGACCGCGTCGGCGGCCTGGACCTGGTCTCCATCGGCGCCGACGACCCGGAGGCGATGCTCCGCCACACCGAGGAGTGCCGCGCGCGGTCCATCCCCTTCGCCGCCGACTTCTCCCAGCAGATCGCCCGCATGGACGGCGACGAGATCCGCATCCTGCTGGACGGGGCGACGTACCTGTTCTCCAACGAGTACGAGAAGGGCCTCATCGAGTCCAAGACCGGCTGGAGCGACGAGGAGATCCTCTCCCGCGTCGGCCACCGCGTCACCACCCTCGGCTCGCGCGGCGTGCGCATCGAGCGGGCCGGCGGGGAGACCGTCGAGGTCGGCTGCCCGCAGGAGGAGCGCAAGGCCGACCCCACCGGCGTCGGCGACGCCTTCCGCGCCGGCTTCCTCTCCGGCCTGGCCTGGGGCGTCAGCCTGGAACGCGCCGCCCAGATCGGCTGCATGCTGGCCACCCTCGTCATCGAGACGGTCGGCACCCAGGAGTACCGGCTGCGCCGCGCCCACTTCATGGAGCGCTTCACCAAGGCGTACGGCGACCAGGCCGCCGCCGAGGTCCGGGCGCACCTGGGCTGAGCGGCGGGCCCGGAGGGCCGGGGGTCAGGACACCCGGCGGACCACGTAGGCCGTGCCCCGGTCCGCCGGTTCCTCCCCCACGTACTCCTGCTCCCGCATCTCGCACCACGCCGGGATGTCCAGCCGGGCCGCCTCGTCGTCCGCCAGGACCCGGACCGTGCCGCCGATCGGCACGTCACCGATCACCTTGGCCAGTTCGATCACCGGGATCGGGCAGCGCCTGCCGACCGCGTCGACCACGACCTCGCCGCCCCCCTGCCGCGCGCCGGCCGCGGGCACGGGCGTCCCCAGCTTCTCCCGCACCCCCGCCACCGCCCCGGGCAGCACCTCCAGGAACCGCTCGACCTCCTCGGCCGGCGTCCCCGGTGGCAGCGACACCCGGACGTTGCCCTCGCTGAGCACCCCCATCGCCTTCAGGACGTGGCTGGGCACCAGGGTGCTGCTGGTGCAGGACGATCCCGAGGAGACGGAGAAGCCCGACCGGTCCAGCTCGTGCAGCAGGGCCTCCCCGTCGACGTAGAGGCAGGAGAAGGTGACGATCCCGGGCAGCCGGCGCACCGGGTCGCCCACCACCTCCACGTCCGGCACCAGACGGGGCACCCGCGTCCGGATCCGGTCCGTCAGTTCCCGCAGCCGCCGCGCCTCCCGCGCCGCCTCGGCCCGTACCGCCCGCAGCGACGCCGCCGCGGCCACGATCGCCGGGATGTTCTCGAACCCGGACGCCCGCCCCGACTCCCGCTCGTCCACCGGTCCTTGCGGCGCGAACCGCACCCCCTTGCGGACGACGAGCAGCCCGACCCCCGACGGCCCGCCCCACTTGTGGGCGCTGGCGGCCAGCAGCGACCAGTCGCCCGCCACCGGCCCCCAGCCCAGCGACTGCGCCGCGTCCACCAGCAGCGGCACTCCCGCGGCCCGGCACGCCTCGGCCACCTCGGCCACCGGCTGCTCGGTGCCCACCTCGTGGTTGGCCGACTGCAGGCAGGCCAGCGCCGTGTCCGCCCGCAGGGCCGCGGCGTACGCGGCGGGGTCCACGGCTCCCGTCCGGCCCACCGCGACCTCGGTGACCGTGCCGCCGCCGGCCTCGTGCGCCTCGGCCGCGTGCAGAACAGACGAGTGTTCGACCGCTGACACGATCAGGTGGCGCCCGGCGCGGCGGCGCCCGGCCAGCGCGCCCGTGACGCCCGCGTGCACCGCCCGGGTGCCCGAGGAGGTGAAGACCAGTTCGTCCGGACGGCACCCCACCGCCTCCGCCGCGGCCTCGCGCGCCGCGTCCAGCAGCATCCGGGCCCGCCGCCCCTCCCGGTGCGGGCGGGCGGGGTCGGCCCACCCCTCGTCGAGGGAGGCCAGCAGCGCCTGGCGGGCGACGGGATGGAGGGGAGCGGCGGAAGCGGCGTCGAAGTAGGACACGCGACCACGCTAACCCGGGCGCCCGAGAAGGCGTCAGAAGCTGCCCGGAAGGGGACGTTCCATCCCTTCGGGGTGACCGGCGGCGCGTTGGGCACCCTCCCCGCGCGACCCCAAATGGCGTCGGCTAGGGTTTGGTCCGCATAAACATCCAAACCCCTGCCCGACGCAGGGCGGCGACCGACCAGCGAGAAGGCCGCAGCCAACCAGCGCGGGCGAGACTCTCGGGAAGGCGCTACGTGAGTCCCAACGGCTCCGACCGCTCGCCGCGGCGCCCGATGCGGCGGAAGCTGCTGCAGGCACTGACCGCGGGCCTGGTCCTGGCGACCGCCACCGGTTGCACATACGAGGACTTCCCCCGCCTCGGCATGCCCACCCCGACCACGGAAGAGGCTCCTCTGATCCTCTCCCTGTGGCAGGGCTCCTGGGCCGCCGCGCTCGCCGTCGGCGTGCTGGTGTGGGGCTTGATCCTGTGGAGTGCTTTCTTCCACCGGCGCAGCCGCACCAAGGTCGAGATCCCTCCGCAGACCCGGTACAACATGCCCATCGAGGCCCTGTACACGGTCGTCCCGCTCATCATCGTCTCGGTCCTCTTCTACTTCACGGCCCGTGACGAGTCCGAGCTGCTCAGCCTCAAGAAGAAGCCCGACGTCACGGTCAACGTGGTCGGCTTCCAGTGGAGCTGGTGCTTCAACTACGTCGAGTCCGTCGACGGTTCCTCGGGCGACGCCAGGACCGCCAAGGAACTGGACGCGATCCCGAACCGATACAAGGACGACTTCCCGGCCGACGCCGGCGGCGTCCACGACTGCGGCATCCCGGGCACGCGGAACCCGCAGAACGGCAACCCCGGCCCGACCCTGTGGCTTCCCAAGGGCAAGACGGTCCGCTTCGTCCTGACCTCCCGCGACGTCATCCACTCCTTCTGGGTGGTGCCGTTCCTGATGAAGCAGGACGTCATCCCGGGCCACACCAACGCCTTCGAGGTGACCCCCAACAAGGAGGGCACCTTCATGGGCAAGTGCGCCGAGCTCTGTGGCGCCGACCACTCCCGGATGCTGTTCAACGTGAAGGTCGTCTCTCCTGAGCGCTACGAGCAGCACCTCCAGGAACTCGTGAAGAAGGGGCAGACCGGTTACATGCCCGCCGGCATCGAGCAGGCAGGCCACGAGAAGAACCGGGAGTCGAACATCCTGTGAGCATCCTCAACGAACCCCAGGGTGCCGCGGCGGCAGGGTCCTACCATGAGGACGAGCAGCCGGTCCGGCGCCAGAGTCGCGGCAATGTCGTGGTCAAGTGGCTGACGACCACCGACCACAAGACGATCGGCACGCTCTACCTGATCACCTCGTTCGCGTTCTTCTGCATCGGCGGCGTCATGGCGCTGTTCATGCGCGCCGAGCTGGCCCGTCCGGGCCTGCAGATCATGTCGAACGAGCAGTTCAACCAGGCGTTCACGATGCACGGCACGATCATGCTGCTGATGTTCGCGACGCCCCTGTTCGCCGGTTTCGCGAACTGGATCATGCCGCTGCAGATCGGCGCGCCCGACGTGGCGTTCCCGCGGCTGAACATGTTCGCCTACTGGCTGTACCTCTTCGGCTCGCTGATCGCGGTGGCCGGCTTCCTCACCCCGCAGGGCGCGGCCGACTTCGGCTGGTTCGCCTACGCCCCGCTGTCCGACGCGGTGCACTCGCCGGGTGTCGGCGGCGACATGTGGATCATGGGCCTGGCCTTCTCCGGCTTCGGCACGATCCTCGGCTCGGTCAACTTCATCACCACGATCATCTGCATGCGCGCGCCGGGCATGACCATGTTCCGCATGCCGATCTTCACCTGGAACGTGCTGCTGACCGGTGTGCTGGTCCTGCTGGCCTTCCCGGTCCTGGCCGCGGCCCTGTTCGCGCTGGAGGCGGACCGCAAGTTCGGTGCGCACATCTTCGACCCGGCCTACGGCGGTTCGCTGCTGTGGCAGCACCTGTTCTGGTTCTTCGGCCACCCCGAGGTGTACATCATCGCGCTGCCGTTCTTCGGCATCATCTCGGAGGTCATCCCGGTCTTCTCCCGCAAGCCGATGTTCGGCTACATGGGCCTGATCGGCGCGACCATCGCGATCGCGGGTCTGTCCGTGACGGTGTGGGCGCACCACATGTACGTCACCGGCGGTGTGCTGCTGCCGTTCTTCTCCTTCATGACCTTCCTGATCGCGGTGCCGACCGGTGTGAAGTTCTTCAACTGGATCGGCACGATGTGGAAGGGCTCGCTGTCCTTCGAGACGCCGATGCTGTGGGCGACCGGCTTCCTGATCACCTTCACCTTCGGTGGTCTGACCGGCGTCATCCTGGCCTCGCCGCCGATGGACTTCCACATCTCCGACTCGTACTTCGTGGTGGCCCACTTCCACTACGTCGTCTTCGGCACCGTCGTCTTCGCGATGTTCTCCGGCTTCCACTTCTGGTGGCCGAAGTTCACCGGCAAGCTGCTCGACGAGCGCCTCGGCAAGATCACCTTCTGGACGCTGTTCATCGGCTTCCACGGCACCTTCCTGGTCCAGCACTGGCTGGGCGCCGAGGGCATGCCGCGCCGGTACGCGGACTACCTCGCGGCCGACGGCTTCACCGCCCTGAACATGATCTCGACGATCAGCTCGTTCCTGCTGGGCCTGTCGATCCTGCCGTTCTTCTACAACGTCTGGAAGACGGCCAAGTACGGCAAGCCGGTCGGCGTCGACGACCCGTGGGGCTACGGCCGCTCGCTGGAGTGGGCGACCTCCTGCCCGCCGCCGCGGCACAACTTCCTCACCCTGCCCCGGATCCGCTCCGAATCCCCGGCGTTCGACCTGCACCACCCCGAGATCGCCGCTCTCGACCAGCTCGAGAACGTCGGCCACGACGACAAGGCCCTCGCTGGCGGCAAGGAGGCCGGCAAGTGAAGATCCAGGGCAAGATGTTCATGTGGCTGAGCGCCTTCATCCTGGTCATGGCGGTCGTCTATGGCCTGTGGTCGAAGGAGCCGGCCGGTACCACCGCCCTCTTCCTGGCGTTCGGCCTGGCCATCATGATCGGCTTCTACCTCGGCTTCACGGCCAAGCGGGTGGACGTCGGGGCGCAGGACGACAAGAACGCGGACGTCGCGGACGACGCCGGCGAGCTGGGGTTCTTCAGCCCGCACAGCTGGCAGCCGCTGTCCCTGGGCATCGGTGGCGCGTTCGCCTTCCTGAGCGTCGCGGTCGGCTGGTGGCTGATGTTCTTCTCGGCGCCGCTGATGCTGATCGGCCTGTGGGGCTGGGTGTTCGAGTACTACCGCGGTGAGAACCGCACCCAGTAGCACATCCCGTGTGCCCGAAGGGCCCGGACACTCCGCGAGGAGCGTCCGGGCTCCTTCTTTTGCCCCAACGGCGTTCATCCGTCCGGCTTGCCCGGCGCGCCGTCCCCGGCGGGACTTCCTAGCGTGGGGCCATGAGCCACATAGTTCCCCCCTCGGCACGCCGGCGCGTCACTGCCGCCTGCACGGTGCTGGTGATCGCCCTCGGCGCGGGCGCCGCCGGCTGCGACGACGACGGCGACCCGCTGGCCGCCGCGCCGTACGACGCGGCCGACCGGATCTCCTTCGACGGCCCCACCGGCGCCGGGGGGAAGGTCGACCCGGACAAGCCCCTGGAGGTCGTCGCCGAGGACTCCGACGGGCGCATCACGGACGTCACGGCCCACGACGCCGCGGGGCGGTACGTGGCGGGCGAGCTCTCCGCCGACGGCACCCGCTGGCACAGCACCTCGCCGCTGGCCGCCGGCGCCCGCTACACGGTGCGTGTCAGCACCGAGAACGGCGACGGGGCGCCCGGCCGCGCGGTCCTCGCCTTCGAGACCGGCAGGCCCACCGCCAAGAAGCGCCTGGACGTCGTCTTCGGACCCGAGGCGGGCACGTACGGCGTCGGCCGGCCCCTGACGGCCGAACTGAGCGAGCCGGTGAGGGAACCGGCGCAGCGCGCCGTCGTCGAGAACGCCCTGAAGGTGCGCTCCACGCCCGCGACGGAGGGCGCCTGGCACTGGGTGGACGACAGGGAACTGCACTACCGGCCCAGGGAGTACTGGCCCGCCGGCGCCACCGTCGAGGCGCACAGCACCCTGGAGGGCATCAAGATCGGCGACCGGATGTGGGGCGGCAGGGCCGAGCCGCTGAGGTTCACCACGGGCGACCGGGTCATCGCCGTCACCGACGCCGCCGCGCACACCATGACGGTCTACCGCAACGGCGAGGAGATCAGGCGGATACCCGTCACCACCGGCAAGCCCGGCTTCGAGACCCGCAACGGCGTCAAGGTCGTGCTCGGAAAGGAACGCTTCGTACGCATGCGCAGCAGTACCGTCGGCATCGCCGAGGGCTCGCCGGACTCGTACGACCTGCCCGTCCACTTCGCCACCCGGGTCACCTGGAGCGGCGAGTACGTGCACGCCGCGCCCTGGTCGGTCGGCTCCCAGGGCAGCGCCAACGTCAGCCACGGCTGCGTCGGGATGAGCACCGGCAACGCCGAGTGGTTCTTCCGCACCGTCCGCGAGGGCGACCTGGTCGAGGTGGTCAACTCCCAGGGCGACACCATGACGCCGTTCGGCAACGGCTTCGGCGACTGGAACCTCGACTGGGACAAGTGGCGCGCGGGCAGCGCCCTGACGGGCGGCGAACCCGCCGGCCCCCGCCCCCAGGACGTGGCGCGGCTGCGCCCGGCGGCGGTGTGAACCGCCCCGCCGGGCTCAGACGCCCTGCAACCGCTTCTGCCGCAGCAGGGACGCCAGCGCGGAGGCGAACTCCACCGGGTCCACCGGGAGCGTCACGGCGGCGTCCGCGCGGCTCCAGGTGGCCAGCCAGGCGTCCTGCGGGCGGCCGATCAGCAGCAGCACCGGCGGGCACCGGAAGACCTCGTCCTTGATCTGCCGGCACACGCCCATGCCGCCCATCGGCACGGCCTCGCCGTCCAGCACGCAGACGTCGATGCCGCCCTTGTCCAGCTCCCTGACGACGGCGGCCGGGGTCGCGCACTCCACGAACTCCACGACGGGCGCGTCCGGGGCCGGCCGGCGGCCGGTGGCGAGCCGTACCTGTTCCCGGGTGGTGGAGTCGTCGCTGTAGACCAGGACCGTGGCGGTAGGCTGCATGGTTCCTCCGATACTTACGCAGAGCGGCGTATGTCGTACGGACAGGCCCGTTGCGCGGATGCTACTCCCTCCCGACCCCCCTCAGTACCGGTCCGGACACCGCTTGGATGAGCCATACGGGCAGTACACGGAGGACGGACACTCCGAACGGCACCCCCCGGAGTGAGGGCGGGATAAGCGACCGACATAATGTCGGTCGTGGCGACAGCAACGACAGTAGAAACCGGGCACGCGCACCCGTCGGTCAATCGGCCGAACCTCACCAGCGTCGGAACCATCATCTGGCTGAGTTCCGAGCTGATGTTCTTCGCGGCCCTCTTCGCGATGTACTTCACCCTGCGTTCGGTGACCGGCCCGGACTTCTGGTCCGAGAAGGCCCACGCGCTGAACTTCCCGTTCTCCCTGACGAACACCACGATCCTGGTGCTCTCCTCCCTCACCTGCCAGCTCGGCGTGTTCGCCGCCGAGCGCGGTGACGTGAAGAAGCTCAGGATGTGGTTCATCGTCACCTTCATCATGGGTGCGATCTTCATCGGCGGTCAGGTCTTCGAGTACACCGAACTGGTCAAGAAGGACGGGCTCTCGCTCTCCTCCGACCCGTACGGCTCGATCTTCTACCTGACCACCGGCTTCCACGGCCTGCACGTGACGGGCGGTCTCATCGCCTTCCTGCTGGTCCTCGGCCGTACCTACGCGGCCCGGAGGTTCACCCATGAGCAGGCGACCGCCGCCATCGTCGTGTCCTACTACTGGCACTTCGTCGATGTCGTCTGGATCGGCCTCTTCGCCACGATCTACATGATCAAGTAGTCGCGGCCCGCTCCCGCGCAATCCCAGAAGCATCGACGCAGAAGATCCTGACACCGGGGTAATCCGTGAAAAAGCTCTCCGCACGACGACGCCACCCGCTGGCGGCGCTCGTCGTCCTACTCCTCGCGCTGGCATGCACCGGGGGGCTGTACGCCGCGTTCGCACCCGCGGACAAGGCGCAGGCCGACGAAACCGCCCAGTCCCTCGCTATCGACGAGGGCAAGAAGCTCTACTCGGTCGGCTGCGCCAGCTGCCACGGCACCGATGGTCAGGGCACCACCGACGGTCCGAGCCTGGTGGGCGTGGGCGCCGCGGCCGTCGACTTCCAGGTGGGCACCGGCCGCATGCCGGCCCAGCAGCCGGGCGCGCAGGCCCCGGAAAAGCGGAGGATCTACTCGCAGGCCCAGATCGACCAGCTGGCCGCGTACATCTCCTCGCTGGGCCCCGGCCCGTCCATCCCGACCAAGGAGCAGTACGGCCCCGAGGGCGCCGACAGCGCCGAGGGCGGCGAGCTGTTCCGCACCAACTGCGCGCAGTGCCACAACTTCACCGGCAAGGGCGGCGCGCTGACGCACGGCAAGTACGCGCCGTCGCTCGAGGACGCCGACCCGAAGCACATCTACGAGGCCATGCTGACCGGCCCGCAGAACATGCCCTCCTTCCCCGACAGCACCCTGTCGGAGCAGAACAAGAAGGACATCATCGCGTACCTGAACGCGGTCAACGGAGACGAGACCGTGAGCCATGGCGGTCTGGAGCTGGGTGGCATCGGGCCGGTCGCCGAGGGACTCTTCGGCTGGATCTTCGGCCTCGGCACCCTCATCGCCATCGCCGTGTGGGTCGCCGCCCGGACCGCAAAGGCCAAGAAGTCATGAGTAGCCAAGACATTCCCGAAAAGAACCTGCCCGCAGCGCAGGACCGCACGCACGGCGAGGTCGCGGACGAGAAGCACCCGTTCGCCGACCCGGGCCTGCCCCCGCACGAGCACCGCATCCAGGACGTCGACGAGCGGGCCGCCAAGCGGTCCGAGCGCACCGTCGCCCTGCTGTTCACGGTGTCGATGCTGGCCACCATCGGCTTCATCGCCTCGTTCGTGGCGATCCCGCACGACAAGTCGATCTACGTCTTCCCGATCGGCCACATCAACGCGATGAACTTCGCCCTGGGTCTGACCCTGGGCCTGGCGCTGCTCTGCATCGGCGTGGGCGCGGTCCACTGGGCCCGCACCCTGATGTCCGACGTGGAGTTCGCCGACAACCGGCACCCGGTCGAGGCCTCGCCCGAGGTCCGCGCGAAGGTCCACGCCGACTTCAGGCAGGGCGCCAAGGAGTCCGCGCTCGGCCGTCGCAAGCTGATCCGCAACACCATGTTCGGCGCGCTCACCCTGGTGCCGCTGTCCGGTGTCGTCCTGCTGCGCGACCTCGGTCCGCTGCCCGAGGAGAAGCTGCGCCACACCCTGTGGTCCAAGGGCAAGCTGCTGGTCAACATGAACACGAACGAGCCGCTGCGCCCGTCCGACGTCGCCGTCGGCTCGCTCACCTTCGCCAAGCCCGAGGGCCTGGAGGAGCACGACCACGGCTTCCAGAACGAGATCGCCAAGGCCGCTCTGATGATCGTCCGGCTCCAGCCGGAGGACATCAAGGACAAGCGCGAACTCGAGTGGTCGCACGAGGGCATCGTCGCGTACTCGAAGATCTGCACCCACGTCGGTTGCCCGATCTCCCTGTACGAGCAGCAGACGCACCACGTGCTGTGCCCCTGCCACCAGTCCACCTTCGACCTCTCCGACGGCGCCCGGGTGATCTTCGGCCCCGCCGGTCACCCGCTGCCGCAGCTGCGCATCGGTGTGAACGACGAGGGCTACCTCGAAGCGCTCGGCGACTTCGCGGAGCCCGTCGGTCCTGCCTTCTGGGAGCGCGGATGAGCACCAACACCAGCACACAGCCCCGCTCTCGCGGGAAGGCACCGGCCGGCGAGCGCGTCGCCGACTGGGCCGACGGCCGGCTCGGGATCTACTCCCTGGCCAAGGCCAACATGCGGAAGATCTTCCCGGACCACTGGTCCTTCATGCTGGGCGAGGTCTGCCTCTACAGCTTCCTCATCATCATCCTCACGGGTGTGTACCTGACGCTGTTCTTCCACCCGTCGATGAACGAGGTGGAGTACCACGGCAGCTACGTCCCGCTGCAGGGCCAGCTGATGAGCGAGGCGTACAAGTCGACGCTGGACATCAGCTTCGACGTGCGCGGTGGTCTGCTCATCCGGCAGATCCACCACTGGGCGGCCGTCATCTTCCTCGCCGGCATGTTCGTGCACATGATGCGCGTGTTCTTCACCGGCGCGTTCCGCAAGCCGCGTGAGATCAACTGGCTGTTCGGCTTCCTGCTGTTCGTCCTCGGCATGTTCACCGGTTTCACCGGCTACTCGCTCCCGGACGACCTGCTCTCCGGCACCGGTGTCCGCTTCACGCAGGGCGCGATCCTGTCCGTGCCGATCGTCGGCACGTACATCTCGATGTTCCTGTTCGGCGGGGAGTTCCCCGGCGACGACTTCGTCGCCCGGTTCTACTCGATCCACATCCTGCTGCTGCCGGGCATCATGCTCGGTCTGGTGGTCGCCCACCTGATCCTGGTCTTCTACCACAAGCACACGCAGTTCGCGGGTCCCGGACGGACCAACACGAACGTCGTCGGCATGCCGCTGCTGCCGGTCTACATGGCCAAGGCCGGGGGCTTCTTCTTCCTGGTCTTCGGTGTCGTCGCGATCCTCGGCGGCATCGCGTCCATCAACCCGATCTGGGTGCTCGGCCCGTACCGCCCGGACCAGGTCTCCACCGGCGCCCAGCCCGACTGGTACATGGGCTTCGCCGAGGGTCTGGTCCGCGCCATGCCCGGCTGGGAGATCGACTTCTGGGGTCACACGCTGGCCCTGGGCGTCTTCGTCCCGCTGGTGCTGTTCGGGCTGTTCCTCGCGGCGATCGCCGTCTACCCCTTCATCGAGTCGTGGATCACCGGCGACAAGCGCGAGCATCACATCCTGGACCGGCCGCGCAACGCTCCGACGCGCACCGCCCTGGGCGTGGCCTGGATCACCGCGTACATGATCATGCTGATCGGCGGTGGCAACGACATCATCGCCACCCACTTCCGCCTCTCGATCAACGCGGTCACCTGGTTCGTCCGCATCGGCTTCTTCGTCGGCCCGGTCATCGCGTTCATCATCACCAAGCGGATCTGCCTCGGTCTCCAGCGCCGCGACAAGGAGAAGGTGCTGCACGGCCGCGAGTCGGGCATCATCAAGCGCCTGCCGCACGGTGAGTTCATCGAGGTGCACGAGCCGCTCAGCCAGGAGCACCTGTACACGCTCACCGCGCACGAGCAGTACAAGCCGGTCGAGATCGGCCCGACGGTCGACGAGAACGGTGTCGAGCGCAAGGTGAAGGGATCCGAGAAGCTGCGCGCCAAGCTCAGCAAGGCCTACTACGGCGAGGAGTCCCAGATCCCGAAGCCGACCGTCGAGGAGTACAAGGAGATCACGAGCGGCCACGGCCACCACTGATCCCCGAGCGTCGCCACGCCACACGAAGGGCCCCGTCCGTTCCCCGGACGGGGCCCTTCGCCGTCCCCGCGGCTGGATAGGGTGGGGACGGAGTCCTCTACACCCTGCGACACGACCCAGGAGCGGCTGATGAGCGCTGTGACCCCCGCTGGAGGCGACACCGCGGCGGGCCGTTCCTGGCCCGCCCTGCTGAACGGCCTGCTGGACGGCCGGGACCTGTCCGCCGACGACACCGCCTGGGCGATGGACGTCATCATGCGCGGCGAGGCGACCGACGCGCAGATCGCCGGGTTCGCGGTGGCGCTGCGGTCCAAGGGCGAGACCGTGGAGGAGATCTCCGGTCTGGTCCGCACGATGTACGACCACGCCAAGGTGATCGAGGTGCCGGGACGGACGGTCGACATCGTCGGCACCGGCGGCGACGGCGCCAAGACCGTCAACATCTCCACCATGTCGGCGATCGTGGTCGCCGGGACGGGCGCGAAGGTCGTCAAGCACGGCAACCGGGCCGCGTCGTCGGCGTCGGGCGCCTCGGACGTCCTGGAGAAGCTCGGCGTCAATCTGGAGCTGACGCCGCGTCGGGTGGCGGAGGTCGCGGAGGAGGCCGGGATCACCTTCTGCTTCGCCGTGAAGTTCCACCCCGCGCTGCGCCACGTGGCGGCGGCGCGGGGCCAGCTGGGCATCCGGACGGTGTTCAACTTCCTCGGTCCGCTGACCAACCCGGCCAAGGTCAGGGCGCAGGCGATCGGTGTGGCCGACGCCCGGATGGCGCCGATCATCGCCGGCGTCTTCGCCGAACGCGGCCACTCCTCGCTGGTCTTCCGCGGCGACGACGGCCTCGACGAGCTGACCACGACCGCCACCTCCCGCGTGTGGATCGTCCGGGACGGCAAGGTCACCGAGGAGGTCTTCGACCCCCGGGACGTCGGCATCGAGCCGGTCCCGGTGGAGGCGCTGCGCGGCGCCGACGCCTCCTACAACGCCGACGTGGCCCGGCGCCTGCTCAACGGGGAGAGCGGGCCGGTGCGGGACGCGGTGCTGCTCAACGCGGCCGCCGCCCTGGTGGCGCTGGCGCCCGGCGAGGCATCCCTGACGGAGCAGCTGCGGGCCGGGATGGAGAAGGCGGCCGAGTCGATCGACTCCGGCGCGGCCCGGCGGGTCCTGGAGCGCTGGGTGGCCGCCAGCAACGCGTGACCGCGGCGGGTGCGCCGTACGTCCCGCGATCCGGACCGGGGTTGCGGGACGTCGGTCCCTTCCCGTACGTTCCTCTCCAGGTCATGAGCGACAGTCATGCGGCCCCGGCCGGCTGTCCGGCAACCCTCCGTCCGTGGCGGGGTGCCCCGGGTGAAGACCAGGCCGCAGACAGCAGGGTCTGCGGCAAGCGCGGACCCCTCACACGCTTCCGAGTGGGCGTGGGGCCAGGGGTCCTGGTCGTTCGAGGGAGCCTTCCGTGAGCAAGCGAATGCGTTAGGGCCGCAGAGCCCCGCCTCCGCACACCCCCCTTCGCTTCCTTCCGCGTCCTCCCGCGCTCGAGCCGTGTGCGCTCGCGCGGTGAGTTCCGCCTGCCTGTACGGGAGTTCCCCCATGTCCGTCTCCACCGCTGCCGCCGCCCCGTCCCTCTGCGACCCGCTGCCCGTCCTGGGCCGGGACGTCACCGTCCCGCTCGTCACCGGTGGCGAGGTCACCTACGCCGCGCTCGACTACGCCGCCAGCGCCCCGGTGCTCCAGCGGGTCTGGGACGACGTGGCGGCGTACGCCCCCTACTACGGCAGCGTGCACCGCGGCGCCGGGTACCTCTCGCGGCTGTCGACCGACCTGTTCGAGAACGCCCGCGAGGCCGTCGCCGAGTTCCTGGACTGCCGGGACACCGACCAGGTGGTGTTCACCCGGTCCACCACCGACTCCCTCAACCTGCTCGCCGCCGCGCTCCCGGCCGGCTGCCGGGTCCTCGTCTTCGAGACCGAGCACCACGCCTCCCTGCTGCCCTGGCGGAACGCGGACGTCACCTGCCTCGACGCCCCGCGCACCCCCCGCCAGGCCGTCGAGATCCTGGAGCGCGCCCTGGCCGGCCGCGACCCTCACGGCCCGGCCCTGGTCTGCGTCACCGGCGCCTCCAACGTCACCGGCGAGCTGTGGCCGGTGCGGGAGCTGGCCGCCGTCGCGCACGCGCACGGCGCCCGGATCGTGCTGGACGCCGCCCAGCTCGCCCCGCACCACCCGGTGAGCGTCCGCGACCTCGACGTCGACTGGGTCGCCTTCTCCGGGCACAAGCTGTACGCCCCCTTCGGCTCCGGTGTGCTGGCCGGCCGCGCCGACTGGCTGGGCGAGGCCGAGCCCTACCTCGCGGGCGGCGGCGCCAGCCGCCGGGTCGCCCGCCGCGCCGACGGGGGAGTGGACGTCGAGTGGCACGACGGCGCCGCCCGCCACGAGGCCGGATCGCCCAACGTCATCGGCGCCCACGCCATCGCCTCCGCCTGCAAGGCCCTCACCGAGGCCGGGTTCGAGGACCTGGTGGCCCGCGAGCAGCACCTGATCGGCAAGGTGCGGGACGGGCTGGCCCGGGTGCCCGAGGTCAAGGTGCTCTCCCTGTTCGGGGACGACGCCCCGCGCGTCGGCGTGCTCTCCTTCGTCGTCGACGGCTGGAACAGCTCCCACTTCGCCGCCGCCCTGTCGGCCGAGTACGGCATCGGCGTGCGCGACGGCCTGTTCTGCGCCCACCCGCTGGTGCGCACCCTGCTCGGCGGCGACCCGCGGGCGCAGGGCGAGTGCGGCGCCCCCGAGGCGGCGCCCGGCGAGAAGTCCCTCGACGCCGTCCGGGTCAGCTTCGGCGCGGGCACGCCCGACGAGCACGTGGAGCGCTTCCTGACCGCCGTGCGGGAACTCGTGCGCGACGGCGCCCGGTGGAACTACCGCACCGAGGACGGGCGGTGCGTGCCGGACACCTCCGCCGCGGCCGCGTGAGCCGGCAGCCGGGCGCCCAGCAGGATCATCCGCAGGGCGCGCTCGGTGGCGTCGGTGAGGAGCTCGGCGGCCCGCAGCAGCGCCTCCGCCAGGGCCATCGGGGCGGGCAGGATGCCGTGGCAGGCGTCCACGCCCGGCACCTCGTGCGCGCCCTCGCCGAGCGTGCCCGCCAGCGCCAGCACCGGGCGGCCGTGGCGTTTGGCGCGGCGGGCCACCTCGGCGGGGACCTTGCCGCGCGGCGTCTGGCGGTCGAGGGCGCCCTCGGCGGTGACGACCAGGTCGGCGCGGGCCAGGCGGGCGTCCAGGTCCAGGTGGTCCAGCAGTACGTCGAAACGGGGCAGCAGGCGGGCGCCGAGGGCGGCCAGGCCCGCGCCCAGGCCGCCGGAGGCGCCGGTGCCGGGCCCCAGGCGCAGGCCGGTGCCGGTGGCCCCCAAGTCGCGGGTGAGGACGTAGGCCCAGTTCTCCAGCGCGTCCGACAGCTGCTCCGCCTGGGCGGGGGTGGCGCCCTTCTGGGGGCCGAAGACGCGGGCCACGCCCCGCTCGCCGCACAGCACGTTGTACGGGTTGCAGGCGACGAGCAGTTCCACGTCGCCCAGGCGGGGGTCGAGCCCGGACGGGTCGATACGGGCAAGACGCGTCAACTCCCTTCCCCCTCGCGGTAGTTCGAATCCGTCCGCGTCCAGTAGGCGGGCACCCAGCGCCTGGAGGGCGCCCGCGCCGCCGTCACAGGTGCCCGAGTCGCCGCAGCCGACCAGCACGCGCCGCACCCCGGTGCCGAGCGCGGCGCGGATCAGCTCGCCGACGCCGTACGTGGTCGTGGCGCCCGGGTCGCGCAGGGAGCGCGGCACCAGGGACAGGCCGGCGACCGCCGCCATCTCCACCACGGCCGTGTCCCCGCCGCCGAGGAGGGCGAAGTGGGTGCCGATCCGCTCGCCGAGCGGGCCGGTGGCGGGCAGCGCGACCAGTCGCCCGCCGGTCGCGGCGGACAGCGCGACGGCGGTGCCCTCACCGCCGTCCACCAGCGGGATCAGGTCGATCTCGGCGTCCGGCAGCACACGGCGCACGCCCGCGGCGATGGAGTCGGCGGCGGCCTGGGCGGACAGGGACTCCTTGAAGCCGCTGGGGGCGATGACGACACGGTTCAGCGAGGACGGCATGGACGGCTCCTTCGGTGCGGGCCCGGGCGGGCCTCAGCGGGTCACGGGCACGCCGAGCAGCGGCCAGACGGCGACGGCGAACAGCCAGACGAGCACGGCGGTCAGCGGCGCCAGCACGGCGGACAGGCGCAGCAGGTCGCGCGGGGTGTAGGTAGGGGTGCCGGGGAGGTCGGAGAAGAGCGTGACGGGCTTGGCGGAAGCCGGGAGGGTGTGGCAGAACCCGGCGGCGGCCGTGGACGCCAGCGCGGCGGCCACCGGGTTGACCCCGGCGCCCGCGGCCGCGGCGATCACCAGCGGCACCAGTACCGAGGAACGGGCCGAACGGGACTGGAGGACCAGATGGGCCGCCGTGCCGACCGCGACGACGGCCATGAGGAAGACGGGCGGGGCCACGTCCGAGGGCACCCCCGCCACCAGCCACTTCGCCGCGCCCGAGTCGGCGAGCGCCACGCCCATGGCCATCGTCGCCGCCATGAACAGCAGCAGGGACCAGGGGACCGTCTTCAGAGCGTCCTTCAGCCTCACGGTGCCCAGGGCCGGGGAGGCGGCGACGACCGCGCCGATCAGCGCGACGACGGCGGGCGGCACCCGGTGCAGCGGCTCGCTGCACCACAGCACCACGACCGTGGCCAGCAGCAGTGCGCAGCGCTTCTCCTCCTGCGCCCAGGGACCGGTGACGGGGCTGTCGCTGTGCCGCTGGATCTCCCGCGCGGTGACGCGGACGGGGGCCGCGCGGTCGGCGCGGCGGGTCACCGTCAGCAGCACCGCCTCCGCCGCCAGGTGGGAGGAGACGACGGCCAGCGGCAGGCCCAGCAGCAGCCACTCGGTGAAGCCGATCCGCTCCCCGACCGCCTCCCACAGCACCGACACGGTGATCAGGTGCGCGCCCGCGCCGATCAGGGTCGCCACCGCCGACAGCAGGATCACCGTCGGGAACAGCAGCGCCAGCATCACGACCAGCCGCTTGCGGCCGGCGAGGACCTCGGCCAGCGCGAGGAACACCGGCAGCGCCAGCGCCGCCCGGCCGGAGGTGGCGGGCACCGCGAACGCCGTGACGACCAGCGCGGCCGTCGTCAGGTGCGCCAGCTGCCGCACCGTGCGCGCCCCGCTCACCAGGAACACCGCCGCCCGCCCGGCGAGCCCGGTCCGGGTCACCGCGGCGGCCAGCACGAACGCGCAGATCAGCAGCCACACGGTGGAGTCGCCGAGGGTGCCGAAGAGGGTGTCGCTGCTGATCACGCCGGTCACGGTCAGCGCGAGTCCGGCACCCAGCGCGATGTAGGTGTCGTCGATCGACGTGCCGATCCAGGCGCAGGTCGCCAGCGCGAACACGGCCAGGGTGATGCGGGCGTCCCCGCCGAGGGCGGGGGAGCCGGCGGGGACCGCCAGCAGCGCGCACAGCGACAGCGCCACGCACGCGGCCGCGGTCGAGCGGAGATTCGGCGTCACAGCACCGAGGGTCCACGCGGGCGGTGAGCCGCCGATGAGCCGCACATGAAGGGAGCTTCACGTGACGGGCAGCCGGTACCCCATCCCCCGGACCGTCTCCACCTGCCGCGCCCCGAGCTTCTTGCGCAGCGCCCGCACGTACACGTCCACGATGTTGGAGCCGGGGTCGAAGTCGTACCCCCACACATGGGACAGGATCTGTTCGCGGGACAGCACCTGCCCCGGGTGTCTCAGGAACAGCTCCAGCAGCACGAACTCACGGGCCGTCAGGTCCACGGTCCGCTCCCCGGCCCGCGCCCGGCGGGTGCGCAGGTCCAAGGAGAGCTCGCCGGACCTGAGCACCGTCACCTCCGGCGCCCGGGCCGCCGTGCGCAGCCGCAGGCGCACCCGGGCCAGGAGTTCCTCGAAGCGGAACGGCTTGGTCATCCAGTCGTCGGCGCCGCCCTCCAGACCGGCCACCGTGTCCCGGACGGAGTCCCGCGCGGTCAGCACGATCACCGGGGTCGTCACGCGTGCCTCGCGCAGTTCGCGCAGGACCGTGAAGCCGTCCCGGCCGGGCAGGCCGATGTCCAGGACGATCAGGTCGAAGCCGCCGGTCAGGGCGTATTCGTAGGCGGCGTCGCCGTCTCCGACGACGGTGGTGGTGAAACCGCCCGCGCGCAGGCCCTTCTCGACGAAGGAGGCGATGCGCTCCTCGTCCTCGACGATGAGGATGCGGGTCATGGGCGTGTCTCCTCCAGGGTGAGGACGAAGGTGGCGCCGCCGCCCTCGGTGTCGTGCAGGCGGACCCGGCCGCCGTGGCCCTCCGCGATCGCCTTGACGATGGCGAGCCCCAGTCCGGCGCCCGAGCCGCGCGCCCCGCGCCGGGAGGCGCCGCGCCGGAACCGCTCGAAGACCACCTCGGCGTCCTCCGGCCGGACGCCGGGGCCGGAGTCGGCGACGTACAGCTCGATCCCCGGCTCCCCGGCGCGGGAGCCGATGCGGATGGTCTGGCCCGGCGCGGTGTGCTGCACGGCGTTCTGCGCGAGCTGCACCATCGCCTGCGTGATCCGCTGCGGGTCCAGTCGCACCTCCCGGTCGGCGACCTCGGCCAGCCTCCAGTCGCGGTCGCCCAGGGTGCGGGCCTTGACGTAGACGTCGGCGGTCAGTTCGGCGAGCTGGACCGGCTCGGGGGCGACGAAGTCGGGGCGTTCGGCCTTGGCGAGCAGCAGCAGGTCCTCCACGATCCGGCTCATCCGGTCCAGTTCGTCGGTGACCAGGCGGACGGTCTCCTCCCGCTCGGCCGGGTCGTCGCCCATCAGCTCCAGGTGGCCGCGCACGATGGTGATGGGGGTGCGCAGTTCGTGCCCGGCGTCGTCGACGAACTGGCGCTGGGCGGCGAAGGCCTGCTCCAGCCGGTCCAGCATCGCGTTGAACGTCTCGGCGAGGGCGGCGATGTCGTCGTGGCCGTGCACCGGGATACGGCGGGTGAGGTCCCGCTCGGTCAGCTCCGCGGCGGTGGCCCGCACCAGCCGTACGGGTTCGAGGATGCGGCCGGCGACCATCCAGCCGATGCCGGTGGTCATCAGCAGGGCGAGGCCGGAGATGACGAGCAGGATGCGGAAGACCTGCTCCACGCGGGCGTGTTCGTGCACCGGGTGGACGGCGACGACGAACGCCGCGTCCGGCTCGCCGCCGGGGCGGGCGACGGCGACCTTGGCCCAGCGGACCTCGCCCGAGGCGCGGCGCAGGGTGCCGGTGGAGCCGGGGGAGTCGAAGATCTTCCGCAGGCCGGCGGTGTCCCGGTACAGGGGCAGCCGCACGGGGACCTCGCGGTCCTGGACCAGCTTCGCGGGCGTCGAGCCCCGGCGTCCGGCGAGGCCGATCAGCTCCTCCTCGGGATCGGCGTACTGCCCCGCCAGGTACGTCCGCAGCAGCCGTCGCGGATCGCTGAACGGGCGGCCGGTCGCCGGATCGGCGCTGCGCTCCTGGAAGTTGATGAACTCGTGCGCCTCCTGCGACAGTTCGGCGGCGGCCCGGGCGTCGGCGTCCCGCAGCAGGATCGACCGGGTGGTCGTGGCGACCGAGGTGAGCGCGACGGCCATGACCAGCAGCAGCCACAGCAGGATGCGGACCCGCGCCGACAGGCGCCGGCGCGGCCCGTCAGCCGTCGGCGCCGGAACCGTCGTCGGCGTCGGCGTCGGCGTCGTCGTCTTCGGCACCCGGGGTGGCTGCGGGCCCGCTGCGGTCGTCGTCATCGTCGTCCCCCGCGGGGCTGTCGGTCACCGGAGGCCGCGAGACGACCTCGTCGCCCGGCGTCGGCCCGGGACCCGTGGCGGTGGCGGCGGGCGTACCCGTGGCCGTGGCCGTGGGGGAGCCGCTGTCCAGCTCCACCCTGGACGGGACCTTCGGGGACTCGGGGTTGTCGGCGAGGGCGAAGCTCGTCGCCGCGATGCCCAGGGGGATCAGCACGACGGCGGCCAGCGCCGCCATCCGGCGGGAGAAGACCATGCCCCGATCCTGCCCCCGGTGCCCGGCGTCCCGGATGAGTCCCGGATGAAGAACCCTTCATCTTCCGGCCGGCGACCGCCCCGGCCGGCATCCGCCGTCAGCTGTCGAGCCCGATGGCGAACGCCGCCTCCAGGTCGTGCTGCGAGTACGTCCGGAACGCCACGTGGGTGTCGGTCCCCTCCACGCCGGGGATCTTGCTGATCCGGCCCGGGATGACCTCGGCCAGCTCCTCGTGCTCCCTGACCCGCACCATGGCGATCAGGTCGTAGGTGCCGGTGACGGAGAAGACCTCGCTGACGTTCTCCAGCGCGGCGATCCGCTCCGCGATCTCGGGAATGCGGTCCACGCTGGTCTTGATGAGGACGATCGCGGTGATCACGGCTGGTTCTCTCCCTCGGGGGCCGTCGCTGGGGCGTTCCTCACTCTAGTCCCCGGTCCGAACAGCACCCACGCCCAGCCGAATCCCAGCCCGAACCCCACCAGGTGGGCCAGGTACGCCACCCCCGGCCCGCTGCCCGCCCGCCCGGCGGCCAGCCACTGCAGGGACGCCCAGAACGGCAGCACCAGCCACGCCGGGAAGCGCAGCGGCAGGAAGAACAGGAACGGCAGCAGGCTGGTCACCCGGGCCCGCGGGAACAGGAACAGGAACGCGCCGAGGACCGCCGAGATCGCTCCGGAGGCGCCGACCAGGGGCTGCTGCGAGTGGGCGTTGGCCACCGCGTAGCCCAGCAGTGCCAGGTAGCCGCAGGCGGCGTAGAAGAGGAGGAACCGGATCCGGCCCATCCGCTCCTCGGTCATCGGACCGAAGACGTGGAGGAACAGCATGTTGCCGAGCAGGTGGACCCAGCCGCCGTGGACGAACAGGGCCGTGGCGGGCGTGAGGACGGCTCGCGGGGAGCCCGCGAACAGCTCCGCCGGCACCACCCCCCAGCGCCGGAACCAGGCGCGCTGCGCGGCGAGCAGCGCCTCGCCGGAGCCGTACGCCGGATCGAGGCCCGAGGCCGGGCCGACCAGGAAGACCAGACAGCACACGGCCATCAGCACGTACGTCACCGGCGCCTGCGCGCGCCGGGCGGGGCGGCCCCTTCCGGCGGCCCCGGCCGCCCGGCCCGCCCCGCTCCCGCGGCCGGCGGCCGCGCTCCACTTGCGGATCATGAACACAGAGCATGACGTAACCGGACGCAACCGTACGGACCGCCTCGCCGTCGTGGGCGGGCGGGCGCCGCGGACCCGGCAGGCCGTAGGGTTACGAGCCACACGCACCGGGAAGGCCGGCGCGTCGCGGACACTGGAAGAAAGCGAACAGTCACGATGACGGTTCCCCTGCCGACCGGCTCGACGCGGTGGCGCTGCGCGCTCTGCGGCAACCTCACCCGTTTCGACGTGACCCGCTCGTCGAAGGTCGTCGAGTACGTCCACCTCGATCTGGCCGGAGAGCCCACGGTCGAGGAGCGCGAGGTGGTCAGTGAGACCATCGAGTCGGTGCGGTGCCGCTGGTGCAACGCCGTGGACCAGGTGGAACTCGTGGACAGGCCGGGCGCCGGCTCCTGAGGGGAGCGGCCCGGGCAGGGCGGCCCGCACCGTACCGGGCCGCGCGGAGGCATTGGGGTGACGGATGGCGGAGACACACGGCGGGGGGCCGGGCGACGGCGCCGCTGAGGTGCTCGACCGTCCGCTGCCCGACGGCGTGCGGCGCAGGGTCGTGCAGATCGTGTCCGACGGCTTCGGCGGGCTGACGCTCGCCGAACTGCCCGCACAACTGCGGCAGTACGCCCGGTTCGCGCCGAACCGGCGCGCCAAGTTCGCGGGCAACGCCATGGCCGCGGCACTGGAGACCGACCCGCTGTTCCGGCAGCGGATCGGCGAGATGTTCCGGGAGGCCCAGCCGGAGCTGGCCGGTGCCCTCGACTCCGGTTCCCCGCCCCCGGCCGCGGATCCGCTCGACGTGGCGGCCGCGGCCTACGTACTGCGCCCCGCGGGCTGGGTGAAGCTGGTGACCGCCGCCGGCGAGGAGGCCCAGCGGGCGCACGCCGAGCGGGCCGACGAGGAGAACCGGGCCGAGCTGGAGCGGCTGCGCGCCGAGCTGGCCCGGGCCCGCGAGCACACCAGGAGCGAGACCGAGCGGCTGCGCGCCGAACTGGACGCCGCGAAGAAGGAGGCCGAGTCCCTCCACCGCAAACTGCGCTCGGCCCTCAGCGACGTCAAGCGCGGCGAGGCGGCGCTGCGCAAGGCGCGGGCGGAGATCGACGCCGTGCGTGCCGAGAGCCAGACGCAGGTCTCCGCCGCCGAGAGCGAGACCCGGCGGCTCAAGGCGCGGCTCGGGGAGACGGAGGCCGCCCTGGAGGCCGCGCGCCGGGCGGCGCGCGAGGGGCGCAGCGTCGAGGACATGCGCGTGCGGCTGCTGCTGGACACCCTGCTGGACGCCGCCCAGGGGCTGCGGCGCGAGCTGGCGCTGCCGCCGGTGTCGGTGCGGCCCGCCGACACGGTCGACGCGGTCGAACCCGGCCGGATGACGCCGAAGGACATCGCGGCCCGCGCCCTGTCGGAACACGACCCCGCCATCCTCGACCAGCTCCTGGCGCTGCCTCAGGTGCATCTGGTCGTCGACGGCTACAACGTCACCAAGACCGGCTATCCGCAGATGCCGCTGGAGAAGCAGCGCCTGCGGCTGCTCGGGCAGCTCTCGCAGCTCGCCGCCCAGACCGGTGCCGAGGTGACGTGCGTCTTCGACGGGGCCGAACTCGCGGCGCCGGTGCTGCTGGCGCCGCCGCGCGGGGTGCGGGTGCTGTTCTCCAAGCCGGGCGTCACCGCCGACGAGTTGATCCGCCAGCTGGTGCGCGCCGAGCCGCCGGGCCGGCCGGTCGTCGTCGCCTCCACCGACCGGGAGGTGGCCGACGGCGTGGCGCGCGCGGGGGCCCGGCCGGTCGCGTCCGCGGTGCTCCTGAAGCGGCTGTCCTGAAGGTCAACGTACGGTCTGCTTGTCCGGATTGACGCCAATGGTGGAGGGCGTAGCGTCAACTAGTGCTGTGACCGCATAGGTCTGCCGGGTTGGGCCAGAATGCGAGCGCCGTCTGATCGACGGCCGAGTCACTGCTCAAGGCGGCGAACCAGGAGTGTCAGCCCCTCCGGGCTGCTCAACCGCACAACACGACGACCGGTTTTCTCGGACCAGGTGGCCGAGTCTTGGCCGTGTTCCTGTGCGCGTACGACGACGCTGTCCAGATCCTCGACGTCGACCGCAAGTTCCCACTGCGGAACGGATGCACTAGGTCCACATGTAGCGATGAAATCGGCGCAGTTCAGAGAGGTTCCCGTCGTCTTGTCGTAGAAATGCCGGGCTTTCTCAGGCTGGTCGCACTTCAGGACCATACGGTGCGGGGCACCCGCCAAGTGGGACGGGAACTGCCATCCGGTGAAGTCGCGTGGCTGCCACAGAGAGAAGGCGGCACCTACCGGATCGACCAATGTCGCCATGCGTCCCTGATCGCCGGCGTCGAAGGGAGGTACGACAAGGCGAGCGCCGTTCACCGTCGCCACTTCGGCGCGGCGATCGACGTTGTCGACTGCCAAGTAGTAGGCGATGTGGGCGGGTGTTCCCGGTGGGTAGACTGGGTTCGCCAGATCGCTCACGCTGCCGATCAGGTGGCCGTCGATAGCTATCTTGGTGGCCTTTCGCCAGTCCTTCTCGTCCACTGCGAAGTGCCAGCCCAGCGTCTTCGAGAAGAAGGTGGCGGTGCCGGCTAAGTCACGGGTTTTGAGATCCATCCAGCAGAACTCGTTCAGTGAACCCAGACGGGTCGTCATCCTGTGCTCCTTGTCGTCTCGATGCTGGATATCGGGTGCTCGGACGACTCCGCAAGAGATTTTCGGCTGCGCTGCGTAGCAGGGCCGGCGGCAAACCGGTTCCTGCAGCAACGATTCGAGCCTTCGCAGGCGTGTCCAGTCTTCGCCGGTCTGGATCAGGCTGCGGCCGTCAGGGGGCGTCCACCCCAGCGAATGCCTTTCTCGCTGCGGATGCGGGCGCGTTCCTTGCGCTGGGCGGCGAGTAGGTCGGGGTGGCGGGCGTTGGCGTTGCGCCAGCGCAGGTAGCGGTGCAGGACCCGGGTCTGTGCAGGGTGGCTGCGGTGGTCGGAGTTGGCCAGGGTGAACTGCCTCAGCGGTCCGAAGTGCGCTTCGATGGGATTGGCCCAGGAGGCGTAGGTCGGGGTGAAGCACAGCTCGATCTTGTTCTTCTTCGCCCAACGGCGGATGTCCGCTCCGGTGTGGGCGGAGAGGTTGTCCAGGATGATGTAGATCGGGGCGCCGTCGGGTTCGGCAGCGCGAATCGACTTCAGCGCGGCCAGGGTGTTGGCGGTGCCCTTGCGGCGACGGTTGACGCCCCACAGGCGGTCGTCGCCGACCGAGTAGCAGCCGTGGAAGTAGGTGACGCCGTGAGTGCGGCGGTAAGTCGCCGGCAGGCGGTCGGGCCTGCCCTGCTTCGCCCAGCACGAGCCCGCGGTAGGCCGGATCCCGAGGGGGCCGAACTCGTCGAAGGCGAAAACCCGGTCCGGGAAGCGTTCGAGCACCTCCTCAATGCGGTCCAGCTTGGCCTCGCGTTCGGGGTCGGGGGACTCTTTCCAGGTCTTGGTGCGCTGGAAGGTGATCCCGCGGCGCCGGAGCAGGCACCGTAAGGCTTCACGGCCGATCCGGATCCGACGTCCGTGCACGCGACACAGGTAGGCGGCGAGTTTGCGGATCGACCAGCGTGTGAAGGGTTGGCCGAGCTTGGTGGGGCGGGTGGTGGCCGTCTGGACGACGAAGTCCTCGTCGTCAGGGGTGAGCAGGCGGGGACGGCCTCCCGCCCATCGAGGGTCCAGGCAGGCCAGGCCGATCTCGTTGAACCGGTGGATCACCTCCCGCACCGTGTCCTCGTCGGCCTGGACCAGCTGGGCGATCACTGGGACGCGGTTCCCGCCGGCCGAGGCGAGCAGCATCATCGCCCGTCTGTAGCGCACCGAGCTGGCACTGCCCCGACGCACGATCTGCTGCAGCTTCTGCCCCTCCTGGTCGGTCAGTCTGCGCACCCGCACAGGCTCGGCCATCACACCTCCAGCGGTCGGAACGGACGTCACCGCCCATCCAACCGCGAACCCGGCGAACCTATGCGGTCACAGCACTAGGCGTCACGGACTGCTACTTGAGTGCATAGAATGCTGGGTGTGACGAGATTTTTCAGCTGAGGATTTGAACTGATCACAAGAAGGTCACTAGGGTCAGGCGACGAACCTCCGAGCGGGTGATCACTCAAAAGAAGGGTTTCACCTCCGTGGCGTCCCACCGTCGACCCAAGCAGCCCAGTCGCGCCCGCGTGACCGTGCTGACCACCGCAGCCGCCGCTGCCGTCGCCCTCAGCTCCCAGGCCGCCAACGCGGCGCCCAGCGAGAAGCCGAGCAAGGACGAGGTCAAGACCAAGGTCGACAAGCTCTACGAAGAGGCGGAGAAGGCCACCGAGAAGTACAACGGGGCCAAGGAGAAGCAGGAGAAGCTCCAGGAGGAGATCTCCACCATCCAGGACAACGTCGCCCGCGGCCAGGAGGAGCTCAACGAGCTCCGCGAGGGCCTGGGGATGGCGGCCGCCTCCCAGTACCGCACCGGCAGCATCGACCCGTCGCTGCAGCTGTTCCTCTCCGCCGACCCGGACGATTACCTGGACAAGGCCTCCACGCTGGACCAGCTCAGCGGCCAGCAGGTCGAGGCGCTCAGGAAGATCCAGGTCAAGCAGCGCGACCTCGCCCAGCAGCGCGCCGAGGCGTCCGAGAAGCTCAAGGACCTCGACGCCACCCGCACCGAGCTGGGCAGGAAGAAGAAGGAGGTGCAGGGCAAGCTCGCCGCCGCGCAGAAGCTGCTCAACAGCCTCACCGCGCAGGAGAAGGCGGCCCTGGCGGCCGAGGAGCAGCGCGCCACCCGCAGCAGCGAGCGCCAGGTCCTGACCGGCGGCCCCACGGCCACCGCCTCCGGCCGCGCCGCCGCCGCCTTCGCCGCCGCCCAGAGCAAGATCGGCTCGCCGTACGTCTACGGCGCCACCGGCCCCTCCTCCTACGACTGCTCGGGCCTGACCTCCTGGGCCTACGCCCAGGCCGGCGTCTCCATCCCGCGCACCTCCGAGGCCCAGTCCGGCATCGGCACCCGCATCTACTCCGTCAACGACCTGAAGGTCGGCGACCTGGTCTTCTTCTTCAACGACCTGCACCACGTGGGTCTGTACGCCGGCAACGGCCAGGTCCTGCACGCCCCCCGCACCGGTACGGTCGTGCGGTACGAGTCGATGAGCACCATCGGTGGTCCGTTCATGTGGGGCGTGCGGGTCTGACCGATCCCTCGGGTACCCCCGAAACCCGCACGGTATGCCGCCCGAACGGGCGAATCACGGAAACCGTGTCCGGCTCCCCGCCCCGCCGCTGACCTGCGTCAGAGGCGGGGCGTCCGCGTTGCGCGCCCTGCCGGGGCGTTGGATCGGCACCCCGGCACGGGGCTACTGTCTGCCGCGTTTCCCTGTCCGCAAGCGGAAGGAGCGCGGCTTCCCGTGGGGTCCCATCGCCGCCTTGTCCCGTCCGGGTCCGACCGGGGCGCCCGTGTCGCAGCCGGGCTGCTGTCCGCCGTCGCCGTCGCGCTGGGCGCCGCACCGGCCGGAGCCGCGCCGCACGACGAGACCCGCGCCGAGGTGGACCGCCTCTACGAGGAGGCCGAGAAGGCGACCGAGGCCTACAACGAGGCCGACGAACGCGCCGACGCCCTGCGCGAGCAGGTCCGCCTCCGGCAGGACCGGATCGCCCGGCACCAGGATCGGGTCAACACCCTGCGGGAGGCGCTCGGTTCGCTGGCCGGTCTCCAGTACCGCTCCGGCGGCCTCGACCCGTCCCTCGCCCTGCTGCTCTCCGCGGAGCCGGAGGACTACCTGGACAAGGCGTCCGTGCTCGACCGGATCGGCACCCGCCAGGCCGGGGAGCTCAAGGAGCTCCGGGCGGCCCTGCGCCGGCTCGCCCGGGACCGGGCGGAGGCCGCCCGCAAGCTCACCGCGCTGGACGAGAGCCGCAGGGCCGCCGCCACCCACAAGCGGACCGTCGAGCGGAAGCTGGCCGAGGCCCGGCGTCTGCTCAACTCCCTCCCCGACGACGACCGCGCCGCCTACGACCGCGCCGCCCGCGCCTCCCGCACGGACCTGCCCGGGGCCGCCGCCGGCGCCGTCCCGGCCTCGGGCCGCGCGGCGGCCGCCGTCGCCGCGGCCCGCTCGGCGCTCGGCCGGCCCTACGTCTGGGGTGCCAGCGGGCCCTCCGGCTTCGACTGCTCGGGGCTGATGCAGTGGTCGTACGCGCAGGCCGGTGTCGCCCTGCCGCGCACCTCGCAGGCCCAGGCCGGCGCGGGACGGCGGGTGCCCCTCTCCCAGATGCGGCCCGGCGATCTGGTCGCCTACCGGAACGACGCCGGCCACATCGGCATGTACGTCGGCAACGGCCAGGTCATCCACGCGCCCCACCCCGGCGCGCCGGTGCGCTACGACCCGGTCGGCATGATGCCGATCTCCTCGGTCACCAGGGTCTGACGCCCGTCCGGCGCCGCTTCGCGCCGCGCCCGTACGATCGGGAGGTGGCTGGTCGAAGGCGGGCGTCGGCATCCGGAGCGCTGGCGCTGTGCCTGCTGCTGGTCTTTCCGGCGGGGTGCGGCGGCCGGCCCGCCGCCGGCACCGCCACGGCCGAGGTGCGGCAGCTGCTGGACCGCCGGGCGGCGGCCGTCCTCGCCGGTGACGAGGCCGCCTTCGCGCGTACGGGCACCCCGGCCGACTTCGCCCGTCTGCGCGAGGTACCACTGGCCGCCTGGTCGTACGAGGTGACCCGCCTGGAGCGGGCCGGCGACACCGCCACCGCCGACGTCCGGCTGCGCTACCGCCTCGCGGGCCACGACCCTGCCCCCGCCACCGCCGGCCGCACCCTGCGGCTGAGCCGCGGGGAGGACGGACGGTGGTACGTCGGCTCCGACCGGCCCGCCGCCCGGTCCGCCCGGCTGCCGTGGGACCAGGGGCCGGTGCGGGTGGTCCGCGGCGCGCACGGCATCGTCCTGGGGGTCGGGCAGTCCGACGAGGCGCTGCGCGGCTTCGCCGGGCTGGCGGACCGGGCGGTGCCGGCCGTGGACGACGCCTGGGGCGAGCCGTGGCCCCGGCGGGTCGTCGTGGTCGTACCGCGCTCGCTCCGGGACATGGCGGGCCTGCTCGGTTCGCCCGCCTCCTCCTACCGCGGGATCGCGGCCGTCACCACCGGCGGGACGGGCGGCGGCACGAGCGCGCCCGCGGACCGGATCGTCGTCAACCCCGACGCGTACGGCCTGCTCGGCCCCCTCGGCAGACAGGTGGTCCTCACCCACGAGACCACCCACGTCGCCACCCGCTCCCACACCACCGCCGCGACCCCGCTGTGGCTGTCCGAGGGGTACGCCGACTGGGCCGCCTACCGCGGCAGCGGGCGCACCCCCGCGCAGATCGCGCCGGAGCTGTCCCGGGCCCTCGCCGCGGGGCGGGTGCCGGAGGCGCTGCCGCGGGACGGGGACTTCGGCTTCACGGGGGACTCCGCCGAGCTGGCGCGCGCCTACGAGGCCGGGTGGACGGCGTGCCGGATGATCGCCGAACGCTGGGGCGAGGCGGAACTGGGCGCGTTCTACCGCGCCGTGGGCGCGCACGAGCGGCGCGAGGGCGCGGTGGAGGAGGCGATGGCGCGGGTGCTGGGGACCTCGCCGGAGGAATTCACGGCGCGGTGGCGGGAGTACGTGCGCTCGCACCTGGGCGGACGTGGCCGCTGAGCGCCTCGACGCGCTCCTTCGGCCCGCCACCTCGCAGGGGGCCCTCGGCCGGCCGGTGGCCGCGGCGGACGGACTGCCGCCGCGCGAGCCGCCGGCGCGGCGGAGCCGGGGTCAGGAGGAGACCGGGGCCTGCCGGGCGCGGGCGGTCTGAGCGGGCAGGCGCGTGGGCGTCCGGCGCGGCACGGTCTGGCACCACAGCACGCGGGCCGCGGTGAGCGCGGCGGCCACCAGCAGGCCGTTGCGGGCGAACAGCAAAGCGGTGCCGAGCAGGTCGCCGGCGACGACGTGCGCGAACCAGACGGGGAACTCCAGCACCGTCACGGCGCTCGCCGCCAGCACCAGGCCGGCCGGCAGCCGCATCCGGCTCGCGCCGAAGGAGAGGCACACCGCCGCCAGCCCGATCAGCCACACCAAGTACTGCGGGCTCAGGACCCTGCTGGTGACCGTGAACATCAGCACCGCCGTGAACGCCGCGTCGGCGAGCGTGTGCGCCGTGAACCGCCGCGCCCGCAGCCGCCACAGCAGCAGCCAGCCGAAGGCCACCGCCGTCAGCGCCAGGGCGGCCGCGCTCACCACGTCGACGTACGGGCCGAGGAACTCCACCGAGCCGTAGTTGAGCCGCACCTCGCCCTCCCAGCCGGCGTGCCGGGCCACGTGGAGGACCAGCCCGCCCAGCGACTCCACCTCCGTGCCCCGGTCCCGCTGGAAGCCCAGGAACGCGAACGCCCCGGGCATCGCGAGCGCGAACAGGGCCGCGAGCGCCGCGCCGGTCGCCGCGGCGAAGGCCCAGGAACCGCGCCTGCGGTCGCCGAGCAGCAGCAGCGCCGGCCACACCTTCAGCAGCGCCCCCAGGGCCACCAGGGCCCCGGCCAGCCGGGGGTGCCGGGCGGCGGCGAGCAGCGCGGCCACCGCCACCGCGGTGACCATCACGTCGTAGCGCGCGTACACCGTCGGCCCCAGCAGCGGGACGCCCGCCACCCACGCCCAGGCGCCGCGCGGCGTCCCGCCGGAGCGCCGGCCCGCGCGCGCCAGCAGGGCGAGGACGGCCAGGTCGGCCAGGCAGGCGAGGACGAAGAAGGCGGTCGCGTAGTCGAGGAACGGCAGGAGGGCCGGGGAGAGGACCGCGAGGGCGGCGGCCGGGGGGTACTGCCAGGTGACGTCGTCCAGCGGGAACGTTCCGGTGCGCAGGACGCCGTACCAGCCCCGGTAGATGACGGAGACGTCGCCGGTGACGTCCGGGCCCGGGAAGACGTACACCTTGAACACGAACAGCAGCAGGACCAGCCTCGTCGCGGCCCAGGCCGCCAGGAGGAGGCCCGGGGACCGCCTCGGGTTCGTCGTCTCCACCTGCTCCTCGCCCCTTTGCGCGCCGCCGATGGGCCCATGATGACCCGGCCGGCTGTGAGCGGCCACAGGCCCGGCCGGGGCCCGGCGCGCGCCGGAGGGTTCGGTAGGGTCGGCGGTGATGCACAAGACCCTGATCGTGACCAACGACTTCCCGCCGCGGCCGGGCGGCATCCAGGCGTTCCTGCACAACATGGCGCTGCGCCTGGATCCGCAGCGGCTGGTGGTCTACGCCTCCACCTGGAAGCGGAGCCGGGAGGGGGCGGAGGCGACCGCCGCCTTCGACGCCGAGCAGCCCTTCACCGTCGTACGGGACACCACGACGATGCTGCTGCCGACACCCGGGGCGACCCGGCGGGCCGTCGGGCTGCTGCGCGAACACGGATGCACGTCCGTGTGGTTCGGGGCGGCGGCGCCGCTCGGGCTCATGGCGCCCGCGCTGCGCCGGGCGGGCGCCGAGCGGATCGTGGCCACCACCCACGGGCACGAGGCGGGCTGGGCCCAGCTGCCCGCCGCACGGCGGCTGCTGCGGCGGATCGGGGAGTCCACGGACACGATCACCTACCTCGGCGAGTACACGCGGTCGCGGATCGCCGGCGCGCTCGGCGCCGGGGCGGCCGGGCGGATGGTGCAGCTGCCGCCCGGAGTGGACGAGAAGACCTTCCACCCCGACTCGGGCGGTGACGAGGTGCGGGCGCGGCTGGGGCTGACCGACCGGCCCGTGGTGGTGTGCGTCTCGCGGCTGGTGCCGCGCAAGGGACAGGACACGCTGATCCGGGCCATGCCCCGGATCCTGGCCGCCGAGCCCGACGCCGTGCTGCTGATCGTCGGCGGCGGGCCCTACGAGAAGGAGCTGCGCCGGCTCGCGCGGGAGAGCGGCGTCGCCGGCTCCGTCCGCTTCACCGGCTCCGTGCCCTGGGAGGAACTGCCCGCCCACTACGGCGCCGGCGACGTGTTCGCCATGCCGTGCCGCACCCGGCGCGGCGGGCTGGACGTCGAAGGGCTCGGGATCGTCTACCTGGAGGCCTCGGCCACCGGGCTGCCCGTCGTCGCCGGCGACTCCGGCGGGGCGCCGGACGCGGTGCTGGACGGCGAGACCGGCTGGGTGGTGCGCGGCGGCGTGCCCGAGGAGGCCGCCGAGCGGATCGTCGCCCTGCTCGGCGACGCGGAACTGCGCCGCCGGATGGGGGAGCGGGGGCGGGCCTGGGTCGAGGAGAAGTGGCGGTGGGACCTGCTGGCGGAGCGGCTCCGGGCGCTGCTGTGAGCCGGGTGCGGGGTTCGTCGGTCCCGCACCGCCCGCGGGCGCGCTACTTCGCGTAGATCGCCTCGATCTCGTGCGCGTAGTCCTTCGCCACCACGTTCCGCTTCAGCTTCAGCGACGGCGTCAGGTGCCCCGACTCCTCCGTGAACTGGTGCGGCAGGATACGGAACCTGCGCACCGACTCCGCCTTCGACACCGCCGCGTTGCCGTCATCGACCGCCGCCTGCACCGCCGCGAGCAGGTCCGGGTCCTCGCGCAGCGCCGCCGCCGTGGAACCGGCCGGCTTGCCGTGGTCGGCGGCCCAGCGGGCGAGGAACTCCTCGTCGAGGGTGATCAGCGCGCCCACGAACGGCCGCCCGTCGCCGACCACCATGCACTCCGCGACCAGCGCGTGCGCGCGGATGCGGTCCTCGATCACGGCCGGGGCGACGTTCTTGCCGCCCGCGGTGACGATGATCTCCTTCTTGCGGCCGGTGATGCTCAGATAGCCGTCCTCGTCGAGGGTGCCGAGGTCACCGGTGTGGAACCAGCCGTCGGCCAGGGCCTCCGCGGTCGCGTCCGGGTTGTTCCAGTACTCCTTGAACAGGTGCTCGCCGTGCAGCAGCACCTCGCCGTCGTCCGCGATGCGGACCACCGAGCCCGGCAGCGGCTGCCCGACCGTGCCGATCTTCGGCCGGTCCCAGGGGTTGAAGGCGGTGGCCGCGCACGACTCGGTCAGGCCGTAGCCCTCCAGGACGGTGAAGCCGATGCCGCGGAAGAAGTGCCCGAGGCGCTCGCCCAGCGGGGCGCCGCCGGAGATGGCGTACTCGCCGCGCCCGCCGAGGACCGCGCGCAGCCTGCCGTAGACGAGCTTGTCGAAGACCCAGTGCCGCAGCCTCAGGCCGAACGACGGGCCGGACGGGGTGTCCAGCGCCTTGCTGTAGGCGACCGCCGCGTCCGCCGCCTTGTCGAAGATCTTGCCCTTGCCCTCGGCCTGCGCCTTGGCGCGCGCCCCGTTGTAGACCTTCTCGAAGACCCGCGGCACGCCGAGGATCAGCGTCGGCCGGAACGAGGCCAGCTCCTCGGTGAGGTTCCTGATGTCCGGGACGCAGCCCAGCTTGATCGGCGCGATCATCGGTGCGACCTGCACCAGCCGGCCCAGGACGTGCGCGAGCGGCAGGAAGAGCAGCACGCTGCACTCGCCGGTGCGAAACAGCGGGCGCAACCGCTCCACGACGTTGCCGCACTCGGCGAAGAAGTTGCGGTGGGTGAGCACGCAGCCCTTGGGACGGCCGGTGGTGCCGGAGGTGTAGACGATGGTCGCCGGGTCGTCGGCCTTGGCGGCCGAGCCGCGTTCCTCCACCGTCTCGTCCGTGACGTCCCGGCCGAGCCGCCCGAGCTCCTCCACCGCCCCGGCCTCGATCTGCCACACGTGCTTGAGCTCGGGCAGCTGCTCGCGCACCGACTCCACGGTCGCGGCGTGCTCCGCCGACTCCACGACGCAGGCGGTCGCGCCGGAGTCGCCGAGGATCCACTGCACCTGCTCCGGCGAGCTGGTCTCGTACACCGGCACGGTGACCGCGCCCGCGCTCCAGATCGCGAAGTCCAGCAGCGTCCACTCGTAACGGGTGCGGGACATCAGTCCCACCCGGTCGCCCGGCTGCACCCCGGCGGCGATCAGGCCCTTGGCGGCGGTGCGCACCTCGGCGAGGAACGCGCGGGCGGTCACGTCCTGCCAGGCACCGCCCGACTTGCGGGCGATCACGGCGACGTCGGGGTGCTGCGCGGCGTTTCTGCGGACGATGTCGGTCAGATTCCCGTCCGCGGGGACCTCGTACAGGGCCGGAAGGCTGAACTCGCGCAAGACTGCTGCTCCTCATAGGGCGCCGGCGCCACGACGTTGTGTGATGCGACGATGCGGTCCAAGGCTCGGGCTGGTGCTCGGGGGATCGCCTGCCGTGCGCAGTGCGAGCCCCTGAGCACGACTGGACTGCCCGGACGTTACCCGCCGGTATGGCGTCTCCGACAGGGGGTCCCGGGGAGATGTTCGCTGCGTCACACGGGTGGGGTTTCCCGACGCGCACAGTAGTCCACGCGGGGACCGACCAGCCAGTAACCGCAGGTGGGCCGCCACTGTTCACGGTTGTCGCGCGCACCTACGCTGGATCGCCATGGCACCGACATCCTCCGGCAATCCGACCGCGCGCGTCCACGTGGTCAGCGACGTGCACGGCAACGCCCGCGACCTGGCCCGCGCCGGCGAGGGCGCCGACGCCCTGGTCTGTCTCGGGGACCTCGTCCTCTTCCTCGACTACGCCGACCACTCGCGCGGCATCTTCCCCGACCTGTTCGGCGTGGAGAACGCCGACCGCATCGTGGAGCTGCGCACCGCCCGCCGCTTCGCCGAGGCGCGGGAGTTCGGGGCCCGGCTGTGGGCGGGCGTCGACGGCGACCGGGCCGCCGTCGTGGAGAAGGCGGTGCGCAGGCAGTACGCCGAGCTGTTCGCCGCGTTCCCCACCCCCACGTACGCCACCTACGGCAATGTCGACATGCCGCACCTGTGGCGGGAGTACGCCCGCCCCGGCACGACCGTCCTGGACGGGGAGCGGGTGGAGATCGGCGGCCGGGTCTTCGGCTTCGTCGGCGGCGGCCTGCGCACCCCGATGAGGACGCCGTACGAGATATCCGACGAGGAGTACGCGGCGAAGATCGAGGCGGTGGGCGAGGTCGACGTGCTGTGCACGCACATCCCGCCGGAGGTGCCGGAACTGGTGTACGACACGGTGGCGCGGCGCTTCGAGCGGGGCAGCCGGGCGCTGCTGGACGCCATCCGCCGCACCCGGCCGAAGTACGCCCTGTTCGGGCACGTGCACCAGCCGCTGGCGCGGCGCATGCGGATCGGGGCGACCGAGTGCGTCAACGTCGGGCACTTCGCGTCGACGGGCGAGCCGTGGGTGCTCCGGTGGTGAACCCCGGCGGCCCGGGCGCGCGGGCCGGGGCGCGCGGCCCGGGGTGACCTGGGCCCCGTCCGCGCGCGGTAGCCTTCACGCTGCACACACACTGCACCAGCGGCCGCATCTGGAGGAGCCACGGCGATGGCGGAACACACCAGCTCGAGCATCACCATCGAGGCGGCACCGGCCGACGTCATGGGGGTGATCGCCGACTTCGCCCGCTACCCCGACTGGACCGGTGAGGTGAAGGAGGCCGAGGTCCTCGGGACCGACGAGCGGGGCCGCGCCGAGCAGGTCCGTCTCGTCATGGACGCCGGCGCCATCAAGGACGACCAGACGCTGGCCTACACCTGGACCGGCGACCACGAGGTGTCCTGGACGCTGGTGAAGTCCCAGATGCTGCGCTCGCTCGACGGCTCCTACCTGCTGAGGCCGGTCGGCCAGGGCGCCACCGAGGTCACCTACCGGCTGACCGTCGACGTCAAGATCCCGATGCTCGGCATGATCAAGCGGAAGGCCGAGAAGGTCATCATCGACCGGGCCCTGGCGGGGCTGAAGAAGCGTGTGGAGTCGGGCGCGCGGTAGCCGCCCCGGTCCGCGGACGGCGCCCGCGGGTACCGTTCACCCCCATGCGCACCATCCTGATCACGGGCCCGGGCGGCAGCGGTCGTACGACCGTCGCGGCCGCCACCGCACTGGCCGCCGCCCGTGAGGGCACCCGCACCCTCCTCCTCGGCGCCGACCGCGACGACACCCTCGGCGCCGCCCTCGGGACCCCGACCGGCCCCGACCCGGTGTCCGCCGCGCCGCACCTCACCGCCTGGCGGCCCGACCCCGCCCAGGGCTTCCGCGACGACCTCGCCGCCCTCCAGGACCGCGCCGCCTCCGCCCTCGGCCTGCTCGGCTCCGCCCGCCTCGACCCCGAGGAACTCACCCCGCTGCCCGGCGCCGAGGAGCTCGCCCTGCTGCGCGCCCTGCGCGACGGCGCCCTCGCCGAACGGCACGACCTGCTCGTCGTCGACCTCCCGGCCGCCCCGCGCGCCCTCGCCCTGCTCGCTCTGCCCGAGGAACTGCGCCGCTACCTGCGCCGGCTGCTGCCGCCCGAACGGCAGGCGGCCCGCGCCCTGCGCCCCGTCCTCGGCCGCCTCGCCGGCGTCCCCATGCCCGCCGAGGCGCTGTACGAGACCGCCGCCCGCTGGGACACCGAACTCGCCGCCGCCGAGGCGGTCCTCGCCGACCGCTCCACCGCCGTCCGGCTGGTCGCCGAACCCGGCCCCGCCGGCGCCGACGCCGTCCGCGCCACCGCCCTCGGCCTCGCCCTGCGCGGCCTGCCCGTCGAGGCGCTCGTGGCCAACCGGGTCCTGCCCGAGGACGCCCCCGCCGACAGCTGGCTCGCCGCGCCCGTCGCCCAGCAGCGCAAGGCCCTGGAGGAGTGGCGGGAGACGTACGACGTGCACCGCGTCCCCCACCTCGGGCGCGACCCGCGCGGGGCGGACGACCTCACCGCGCTCGCCGTGCCCGGTGTCACCCCGCGCACGCCCCCGGTGGAGTGGCCCGTCGCCGACCGGCTCGACGAGGACGGGGTGCTCGTCTGGCGCATCCCGCTGCCCGGCGCCCGGCGCGAGGAACTCGACCTGGTGCGGCGCGGCGACGAACTGGTCGTCGCCGCCGGACCGCTGCGCCGGATCGTCCCGCTGCCGTCGGCGCTGCGCCGCTGCACCGTCGACGGGGCCGCCCTGCGCGACGGCGAGCTGAAGGTCCGTTTCGCCCCCGACCCCGCGCTGTGGCCGCGGAGCCGGTGAAGCGCCCGCCCCCGTTCGGGTAACGTCGTAGGGACGAACCGTGGCCGGGCCGCACCCGCGCCGCCGGACGAGCCGCAACCGGCCGCAGTCAGGAGTGTCGTCATGAGCGAAGAGTTCCCCCCGCCCGACGCCGCCCGGGACGAGCCGGCCGACGGGACGGCGGTCCCTCCCGCCGGAGCGGCGTCGCGGCCCCGGGGGAAGACGCCCGACGCCGACGCGTGGGCCACGGCCTGCGCCGAGGACCTCGAGGCCGAGAAGGCCCGCCGCCGCGCCCGGCACGGGGCGCCGCCCGGTTCGGCGGCCGAGGAGCTGCGCAAGCTCGTCGACACCGTCGCCGACAAGCTGTCCGGGCTCCAGACACCCCTGCTCGGCGCGGTCGCCGGGCCCGCCGCCCAGCAGGTGGTCCGGCAGGTCGTCCAGCAGGCCAGGGCCGCCGTGGAGCCGGTCATCGAACGCAATCCGGACGTCTTCGACCACCTGGCGGCGGCCGGCGGCGAACTGCTCGCCGCCTACCGCTCGGCCGTCCAGGCCCAGGAGCGGCGCTGGACCGCCGGCCGCGACGAGGCCGCGGACGAGCGGGGCGAACGCCGCGACGGCGGCGAGGGAACCGGCCCGGGACAACGCATCGACCTGGACTGACGACCCCGCGGAAGGGTCCCCGGGCCGCCGGGCCCGCCCTCGTGCGGACGGCCGACCGGACACTCACGGCGGGGCCTCGGGTACGGTTGGCCGTAGCGGGGCTCGACCGAAACTGAGGGATTCATGGGACTCACCATCGGCGTCGACATCGGCGGCACGAAGATCGCGGCCGGCGTGGTCGACGAGGAAGGCAACATCCTCTCGACCTTCAAGGTGCCGACCCCGGGCACGCCCGAGGGCATCGTGGACGCCATCGCCTCCGCGGTGGAGGGCGCGCGCGCGGGGCACGAGATCGTCGGCGTGGGCATCGGCGCCGCCGGCTACGTCAACCGCCAGCGCTCCGAGGTCTACTTCGCGCCCAACATCGACTGGCGCAACGAGCCGCTGAAGGAGAAGGTCGAGGCCCGCGTGGGCCTCCCCGTCGTCGTGGAGAACGACGCCAACGCGGCGGCCTGGGGCGAGTACAAGTTCGGTGCCGGCAAGGGCCACCGGAACGTCATCTGCATCACACTCGGCACCGGCCTCGGCGGCGGCATCGTCATCGGCAACAAGCTGCGCCGCGGTCACTTCGGCGTGGCCGCCGAGTTCGGCCACATCCGCATGGTGCCCGACGGCCTGCTGTGCGGCTGCGGCTCGCAGGGCTGCTGGGAGCAGTACGCCTCCGGCCGCGCCCTCGTGCGGTACGCCAAGCAGCGCGCCAACGCCACCCCCGAGCAGGCCGACGTGCTGCTGGGCCTGGGCGACGGCACCCCCGACGGCATCGAGGGCAAGCACATCTCCATGGCCGCCCGGCAGGGCTGCCCGGTCGCCGTGGACTCCTACCGCGAGCTGGCCCGCTGGGTCGGCGCGGGCCTGGCCGACCTGGCCTCCCTGTTCGACCCGTCCGCCTTCATCGTCGGCGGCGGCCTGTCCGACGAGGGCGAGCTGGTCCTCGGCCCGATCCGCAAGTCGTACAAGCGCTGGCTGGTCGGCGGCAACTGGCGTCCGGTGGCCGACGTGCTGGCCGCGCAGCTCGGCAACAAGGCCGGTCTGGTCGGCGCGGCGGACCTGGCGCGGGAGCCCGACCCGATCATGTGACGCGCGGCGCGCACGCGCGTTCCCGTCCGCACGCCCGCGCCCGCCGTCCCCGTCCCGGGGCGGCGGGCGCGGGCGTATCTTGATCGTCATGGCGAACGCGACCGAGTTGCTCCCCGGCTCCCGCACGGACGACGACGGGTCCGCCGTCGTCCGCGTCCTCAGCTACAACATCCGCTCGATGCGCGACGACACCGGCGCCCTCGCCCGGGTGGTCGCCGCGTGCGCCCCGGACCTCGTCCTGGTGCAGGAGGCCCCCCGCTTCTTCCGCTGGCGCAAGAAGCTCGCCCGGCTCGCCGCCGCGTCGGGGCTGGTCGTCCTCACCGGTGGGGCCACGGCCGCCGGCCCGGCGATCCTGTGCTCCCTGCGGGCGACCGTCGAACGCACCGAGGACGTGCTGCTGCCGCTCACCCCGGGCCTGCACCGGCGGGGCTTCGCGACGGCCGTCGTCCGCTTCGCGGGCGCCCGGCTCGGCGTGCTCAGCTGCCACCTGTCGCTGCGGGACGACGAGCGGTACGCCCAGGGCGGACTGCTGCTCGACCGGCTCGCCGCGATGGGCGTGGAACACGTGATCGCGGGCGGCGACCTGAACGAGCGGCCCGACGGGCGCACGTTCCGCCGCCTCGCCGGGGAGCTGCGGGACTGCCGGGAGGCGGCGCCCTGGGGCGGCGAGTACACCTCCCCCTCCACCGACCCCCACCAGCGCATCGACGCCCTCTTCGCCTCCTCGGGCATCGAGGTCCTGGGCTGCGGCGTGCCCCTGGACCTGCCGGGGGTGACGCGGGCCGACCTGCGCGCGGCCACGGACCACCTGCCGGTGCTGGCCGCGCTCAGGGTCCCCGCCGCGTAGGGGGCGCGGGAGGCCGGCGGACCACGGGGCGCCGCCGTCCCCGGTTTCCCGCCGTGCGGGAAACCGGGGGACCGGCGGGCGCGCCGTCACCGGGCCCTGCGCCGCAGGGAGGACCGGGAGCGGCCGGACGTCACCGGTGCCCGGGTCAGACCACCGCTCCCCGCCCCGGGTCGTCGCCGTCCTCGTCGTCGGTGCGCATCCGGGCCACCAGCGCGGCGAAGCCGCCCAGGAAGCCGCCGATGCCGAGCGTCGCCAGCCACCAGGTCATGTCCCAGCGCAGCAGCACCGCCGCCAGCAGCAGCAGCGGTCCGCCGATCACCGCCAGCCAGGCGAACTTGGCGGTGGCGTCGGCCTGCGGCAGCGGCGGCGGCTCCGGCGGCACGAAGTGACCCTCGTCGTCCTCGCCCTCCTCACCGTCTCCGTCGGCCCCGTCGAAGCCGCCGGGCGGCTCGGACAGCGAGTAGTCGCGCGGGCCGACGCCGGGCGCGAAGGAGACCGAGCCGCCGAGCGGCGCGGCCGGCGAGGGCCCGTCCTGCGCCGGCTTCACCGGCTCGTCGTCGTTGACCGCGGCCTCCAGCAGCGCCAGGTCCTCCACCGACTTGAACGGCTTGGCGCCCGGCGGGTCCGGCGGCTCCTCGCCGTATCCGGCCACGATGGCCGCCCAGGCCGCGTCCTCGTCGAAGGGCGCGTTCCGCTCCTCGGGCTCGGGCTTCCCCCCGCCCTCGCGGTCCTCGCGGTCCTCGCGCTCGAAGTCGTGCTCAGCCACCTGCCCTCGTCCCTTCCTCACCGAGACCGGGCCCCGCCACCCCGACGGCGCCGGGCGCGAGCCGGCCGATGAACGCGGCGCTCTCCTCGAAGATCCGCTCGGCGTCATGGTCCAACGTCGCCACGTGGTAGCTCTGTTCCAGCAGGACCTCCGTCACGTCCGTCGACGAGACGCGGCTCAGGACGCGCGCGGAGTCGGCCGGCGGCACCACGTGGTCCTGCGGGCTGCGCAGGAGCAGCAGCGGCTGGGTGACCTGCGGCAGCTCGCCGTCGACGAGACGGAAGAACGCGCGCAGCGAGTGGGCCGCGTGCAGCGGCACCCGGTCGTAGCCGAGCTCGGTGCCGCCCGGCCGGGCGATGTCGTCGGCGATGCCCTTGGTCGACCGGACGAGGTGGCGGGCGACGGGCAGGGCGTACGCGGACAGGCCGTGCACCTTGTTCGCGGGGTTGACGACCATCACGCCGGCGACCGCGTCCCCGTGCTTCGCGGCCAGCCGCAGCGCCAGGGCGCCGCCCATGGACAGGCCGGCCACGAAGACCCGCGCGCAGCGCTCGCGCAGGGCGCGCAGCTCGCGGTCCACCTCCGCGTACCAGTCCTGCCAGCCGGTGAGCCGCATGTCCTCCCAGCGCGTGCCGTGCCCCGGCAGCAGCGGCAGGGCGACGGTCAGACCGCGCGCGGCGAGGTACTCCGCCCAGGGGCGCAGCGACTGCGGGGAACCGGTGAAGCCGTGACAGAGCAGGACACCGGCCTCCCCGCCCTCGTGGCGGTACGGCTCGGCTCCGGGGAGGACCGGCACCTTTCGGTCTCCTCTTCGTGTGGCCGCGAGGGTTCGCGGGCGTCAAGGGGCTGGCACGTCGTCTGTTCGGGACGGGGCGGGCACGCCGCCGGTTGCAGGTACTTCACCGTACGCGACGGCACCGGCACCGACCAGGGCCGTCGGCCCCTCCGGGCGGCGGAGCGGGTTAAGGTCTGTTCGACACACACAGGAGGCACTCGGTTGTTGTACGGCGCGATGAAGGTCACCATCGGGGGGCCGCTCAAGCTTGCCTTCCGACCCTGGGTGGAGGGCCTGGAGAACGTCCCCGCCGACGGCCCCGCGATCCTGGCCAGCAACCACCTGTCGTTCTCCGACTCCTTCTTCCTGCCCGCGGTCCTGGACCGCAAGGTCACCTTCATCGCCAAGGCCGAGTACTTCACCACGCCCGGCGTCAAGGGCCGGCTGACCGCCGCGTTCTTCAAGGGCGTCGGCCAGCTCCCGGTGGACCGCTCCGGCGCGCGCGGCGCCGGTGAGGCCGCGATCAGGAGCGGTATCCAGGTCCTGGAGCGCGGCGAGCTGTTCGGGATCTACCCCGAGGGCACCCGCTCGCCCGACGGGCGCCTGTACCGCGGCAAGCCCGGCGGCCTCGCGCGCGTGGCGCTCGCCACGGGCGCCCCCGTCATCCCGGTCGCCATGATCGACACCGAGAAGATCCAGCCGCCGGGGAAGGTCGTCCCGAAGCTGATGCGCCCGGGCATCCGCATCGGCAAGCCCCTGGACTTCACCCGCTACCAGGGCATGGAGCACGACCGCTTCGTGCTCCGCGCGGTGACCGACGAGGTCATGTACGAGATCATGAAGCTCTCCGGCCAGGAGTACGTCGACGTGTACGCGACCGCCATGAAGCGGCAGCTCGCGGAGGCGGCGAAGGCCGAGAAGGAGGCGGGCAAGGCGGCGAGGGCCGCGTTCGCCCGGGCCGAGGAGGACCAGGCGGAGAAGGAAAGCGCGAAGAGGAACGGCGCGGAGTAGGAAAGCGCGGAACAGGAAAGCGCGGAGAAGGAGCGGCCCCGGTCCCGCGCGGGACCGGGGCCGGGGGTGGGGGACATGGCCAGGCGCGAGTCGGTCAGGAGAATGTCGGTCGAGCAGCCGCTGTGGCACGCGCTCACCGGCTACCGGGTGCTCACGATGCTGTACGCCATCGGCCTGTTCGCCACCGCGTACGACGAGTTCACCCGCCCCTGGCTGGCGGTGGCCTACTACGCCGTGCTGTCCGTGTGGACGCTGGCCACCCTCCCGAGGGTCGCGAGCGCGGCGAGCTGCACCAAGCGGTTCCTCGCCGCGGACCTGGCCCTCGCCCTCACCGGGATCCTGCTCACCCCCCTCGCCGACACCCACGAGCGGATCACGGCCGGCGGCCCGACCCTGCCGTCGATATGGACCGCGGGGTCCGTCCTGGCCTTCGCCATCAAGGGCGGCTGGCGCTGGGCTGCCCTCGCCTCCACCCTCGTCGCCGCCGCCAACCTGATCGAGCGCGGCGCTCCGGCCCGCGACACGGTGCACAACGTGATCCTCGTCTGGGTCGCCTCCATCGCCATCGGGTACGTCGTCGAGGTCGCCCGCGCCTCCGAGCGCACCCTCGCCCGCGCCCTGGAGATCGAGGCGGCGACCAGGGAACGGGAGCGCCTCGCCCGGGACATCCACGACAGCGTGCTCCAGGTGCTGGCCATGGTGCAGCGGCGCGGCGCCGTCATCGGCGGCGAGGCGGCCGAGCTGGGGCGCCTCGCCGGCGAGCAGGAGGTGGCACTGCGCACGCTGGTCTCCGGCGGCGTGGTGCCCGTCTCCCGGGTGCCGGAGGACGCCGCCGGGGGGACCGCCGTACGGGCCGCCGAGGACGGTGGCGAGGACGGCCCCGTCGACCTGCGCGCCCTGCTCGCCCCGTACGCCGGCTCGCGCGTCAGCCTCGCCGAGCCCGGGGCGCCCGTCCCGCTGGCCCCGGCCGCGGCCCGCGAGGTCGCCGCCGCCGTGGGAGCCGCCCTGGACAACGTCCGCAGGCACGCCGGGGAGCAGGCGCGCGCGTGGATCCTGGTCGAGGACGAACCGGACGAGGTGATCGTCACCGTTCGGGACGACGGACCCGGCATCCCGGAGGGCCGGCTGGCGCAGGCCGAGGGCGAGGGGCGGCTGGGGGTGGCCCTGTCGATCCGCGGGCGGCTGCGCGACCTGGGCGGCAGCGCGGAGCTGATCTCGGTGCCGGGACAGGGCACGGAAGTGGAACTGAAGGTCCCCAAGGACGCGAACGGCGCGAGGGACGCACGGGGGAAGGCGGAGCGGTGACGACGCAGACCACGCAGGACGGGCAGGACCGGCAGGACACGATCACGGTGATGGTGGTCGACGACCACCCCATGTGGCGCGACGCCGTCGCCCGCGACCTGTCCGAGTCCGGCTTCGAGGTGGTCGCCACCGCGGGCGACGGCGACCAGGCCGTGCGCCGCGCCAGGGCCACCGCGCCGGACGTCCTCGTGCTCGACCTGAACCTGCCCGGCAAGCCCGGCGTGCAGGTCTGCAAGGAGGTCGTGGCCGCCGACCCGAAGGTGCGCGTCCTGGTGCTGTCGGCCAGCGGCGAGCACGCGGACGTGCTGGAGGCGGTGAAGTCGGGCGCCACCGGCTACCTGCTGAAGTCGGCCTCCACCCAGGAGCTGCAGGACGCGGTGCGCCGCACCGCCGCGGGCGACCCGGTCTTCACCCCGGGCCTGGCCGGGCTGGTCCTCGGCGAGTACCGCCGGCTCGCCTCCGAACCGGCGCCCGCACCGGACACCGGCACCCCCAAGGCGCCGCGGCTGACCGAGCGGGAGACGGAGGTGCTGCGCCTGGTCGCCAAGGGCCTGAGCTACAAGCAGATCGCCGAGCGCCTCGTCATCTCCCACCGCACGGTGCAGAACCACGTCCAGAACACCCTCGGCAAGCTCCAGCTGCACAACCGCGTGGAACTGGTGCGGTACGCGATCGAACGCGGCCTCGACGACGGGTGACCCGGCCGGACCGCCCCCGCGCGCCCTGCCGAAGCGACCCGCGCCACCCGTACCGTTCGCATGCGGCACACGCACGGCAACCGCGGTGAAGGGACATCCCATGCGGGTCGGAGTACTGACCGGGGGCGGCGACTGCCCCGGGCTCAACGCCGTCATCCGGGCCATCGTCCGCAAGGGCGTACAGGAGTACAGCTACGCCTTCACCGGCTTCCGGGACGGCTGGCGCGGTCCCCTGGAAGGCGACACCGTCCGCCTCGACATCCCCGCCGTGCGCGGCATCCTGCCCCGCGGCGGCACCATCCTCGGCTCCTCCCGGACCAACCCGTTCCGGCACGAGCACGGCATCCGGCGGATCAAGGACACCCTCGCCGGGCTGGGGATCGGCGCGCTCGTCGCGATCGGCGGCGAGCACACCCTCGGCGTCGCCGCGCGCCTGGCGGACGAGTACGGAGTGCCCTGCGTCGGCGTGCCGAAGACCATGGACAACGACCTGGCCGCCACGGACTGCGCCTTCGGCTTCGACACCGCCGTCGGCATCGCCACCGGGGCCATCGACCGGCTGCACACCACCGCCGAGTCCCACATGCGCGCCCTGGTCGTCGAGGTGATGGGACGGCACACCGGCTGGATCGCCCTCCACTCGGGTCTGGCCGGCGGCGCCAACGCCATCCTCATCCCCGAACAGCGCTTCGACGTCGAGCAGGTGTGCGCCTGGGTGACCTCCCGGTTCCGCGCCTCCTACGCCCCGATCGTGGTCGTCGCCGAGGGGGCGAGGCCCGGGGACGGCGACATGGTGCTCGAGGACCGGTCGCGGGACTCCCCCGGCCACGCGCGGCTGTCCGGCGTGGGGGAGTGGCTGGCGAAGGAGATCGAGACACGCACCGGCAAGGAGGCCCGTACGACCGTCCTCGGCCACGTCCAGCGCGGTGGCACGCCCAGCGCCTTCGACCGCTGGCTCGCCACCCGCTTCGGCCTGCACGCCATCGACTGCGTCCACGACGGCGACTTCGGCACGATGGTCGCCCTGCGCGGCACGGACATCGTCCGGGTGCCCCTCGCCGAGGCGACGGCCCGGCCGAAGACGGTCGATCCGGCACTGTACGAGGAGGCCGGCGTCCTCTTCGGCTGAGCCTCCCCGGGGGCGCCGGACCGGCCGCCGCCTTCGAACGGCGCCGCCGGGCCGCGGACCGTATATTCGGCACCGTAGGCCGCCGCACGGCACCGCTTGGCGGTCGTACGCGCCGAAGCCGGCAGAACGGGAGCGGTCGTGGAGATCCTCGCCTTCGGCGTCCAGGCCGACGAGAAGCCGCTGATCGAGCAGGCCTTCCAGGGCCGCCACGACATCCGCTGCCTGGACGTCTTCCTCACCGGGGACACCGCCCCCATCGCGGCCGGCCACGAGATCGTCTCGACCTCCGTCAACGCCGACCTCGGCCCGGGCGTCCTGCAGACCCTGGCCGGGGGCGGCACCCGCATGGTCGCCCAGCGCTCCACCGGCTTCAACAACATCGACCTGAGGACGGCCGAACGCCTCGGCATGACGATCGCCCGGGTGTCGTACTACTCGCCGTACTCGGTCGCCGAGTTCGCCTGGACGCTCGCCATGGCCGTCGACCGCCGCATCGTGCGGGCCGCCACCCGCACCCGCGACTTCGACTTCCGCCTCGACGGGCTGATGGGCCGCGACATGCACGGCCGCACCGCGGGCGTCCTGGGCACCGGCAAGATCGGCGAGGCGTTCGCCCGGATCGCGCACGGCTTCGGCATGCGGCTGCTGGGCTGGGACGTCGCCGAGAACCCCGCCTGCATGGAACTCGGCATGCGCTACCTCCCCAAGGAGCAGCTGCTCACCGAGTCCGACCTGGTCAGCCTGCACGTGCCGCTGATGCCGGAGACCCGGCACCTGATCGACGCGGACGCCCTGAAGACGATGAAGGACGACGCGATCCTGGTGAACTCCAGCCGCGGCGGCCTCGTCGACACCGCCGCCCTGGTCCGGGAACTGCGCGAGGGCCGCTTCACCGGTGTGGGCCTGGACGTGTACGAGGCCGAGGCGGGCCTGTTCTTCCTCGACAAGTCCCTGGAGGCCGTCGATGACGACACCCTGGCCCGCCTCGTCACCTTCCCCAACGTCCTCGTCACCTCGCACCAGGCGTACTACACCGAGGACGCCGTCGGCCAGATCGTCGAGGCCACGGTGAGGAACGTCCTGGACTACCGGGCCGGCCGCCGCTCGGAGAACGTGCTGGTGCCGCGGAGCTGACCGGCCAGCTCCCGCACGATCGCGGCGCCGTTCAGCGTCAGCACCGACTCCGGGTGGAACTGGACCCCGGCGAAGCCCGGACCGCGCAGCGCGTGCACCTCGCCCGAGGCGCTCCGGCTCACCTCGACACCGTGCGCGGCCAGCTCCGCCGCCGCCTCGTCGTCGCAGCGCGCCGTGAAGCTGTTGTAGAAGCCGACCGTCTCCGGCCGCCCGAACAGGTCGATCCGCGTCTGCGCCCCCTGGTACGGGACCTCCTTGCGGACGATGTCCAGCCCCAGCTCCGCCGCGATCAGCTCGTGCCCGAGGCAGACGCCGAGGACGCCGTGCGGGTGGTCCCGCAGGACGTCGGCGGCCAGGGCGCGCAGGAACCGCATCTTGGGGTCGGCCGCGTCGGAGGGGTCCCCCGGACCGGGCCCCAGCACCACCGGTCCCGGGTGCGCGAGCACCATCCGGCGCAGCCCCGGCTCGTCGTACCGCCGGACGGTCACGTCCAGCCCGCCGGAGCGCAGCACGTGCGCGAGCATCGCCGTGAAGGTGTCCTCCCCGTCGACGACCAGGGCGTGACCGCTGAGCGCGTCGGACCGCTCCTGCATCCGCAGCCAGAACGGGGCGAGCGAGGCCCGGCGCCCGTCCAGCGCGGCCCGCACGCGCGGGTCGTCGGCGAGCCGCCCCCGGGCGGCCCCCGCGCGGGGCCGCCGCTCCACGACCCCCAGCGCGGCCAGCACCCCCGCCGCCTTCGCGTGCGTCTCGGCGACCTCGCCCGCCGGGTCCGAACCGCGCACGAGCGTGGCGCCGACCGGCACCCGCAGCCGCCCGTCCGCGCCGATGTCGGCGGTGCGGATGAGGATGGGGGAGTCGAGGCTCTGGGCGCCCCCGGAGTCCCGGCCGAGCAGCGCCAGCGCCCCCGCGTAGTAGCCGCGGCCCCCGGTCTCGTGCCGTTCGATGACCCGGCAGGCGTTCTGCACCGGCGAGCCGGTCACGGTCGCCGCGAACATGGTCTCCTTGAGCACCTCGCGCGCGTCCAGCGAGGACCGGCCGCGCAGCTCGTACTCGGTGTGCGCCAGGTGCGCCATCTCCTTCAGCCGCGGCCCGACGACCACCCCGCCCATGTCGCCGACCGTGCACATCATCTTGAGCTCCTCGTCGACGACCATCGACAGCTCCTCGATCTCCTTGCCGTCGGCGAGGAAGCCGAGCAGGTGCTCGGGAGTGGGCCCCTCGGCGGGATAGCGGTACGTCCCGCTGATCGGGTTCATCACGACGGTGCCGCCGGACATCCGCACGTGCACCTCGGGGCTCGCCCCCACCAGCGTCCGCTCCCCGGTGTGCACGACGAACGTCCAGTACGCGCCCCGCTCGCCCTCCAGCAGCCGCCGGAACAGCGCCAGCGCGTCGGCCCGCCCGAATCCGGGGATCCGCCCCTCGTACGTCCGCCGGATCACGAAGTTGGCGCCCTCGCCCCGCCCGATCTCCTCCTCCAGCACCCGCCCGACGATCCGCGCGTACTCCTCGTCACCGGTGTCGAACCCGCCGTCCTCGACGCGGACGTCGTGCGCGGGCAGCTGTGCCAGGGCCGCGGCGAGCGGGATCTCGTACCGTTCCTCGGGGGTGAGCGCCAGCAGCGGGGTGCCGTCGTCGCGGACGTCGAAGCCGCGCTCGCGGATCTGCCGGAAGGGGACGAGCGCGAGGCTCTCCTCGGGGAGGCGGGCGAGCCGGTCGTAGGCCGCGACCGGGCCGAGCAGCAGTTCCACGGTGTCGTGGTCACGGCCCGGGGTGCGGCGGCGGAGCAGGGCGAAGGGACGGTCGTCGTGCGCGAGCCGTGCCAGGTGCGGGTCCAGGTCCATGGGTTCCTCTTCCGTCGGTGTGTCGGTGTGAGGAACGGCCCCGGCGTCCACAACGCGGAAGGCCGCCCCTCGGGCGGCCTTCGGCGTTGTCGGTGCGTACGCGCGATCAGTGGGCCGCCGGAGAAGCGGTCCACCACCAGTTCTGGGTCGGGTGCGCGAACATGGGACGCAGGTTACACGAGATCGCCGTGGTGCGGCCCGGTCTCCGCGTCGCCGCGCGTGGTGTCCCCCGGCGCGGGGCGCCGGTGTGCGCCGCCGCGGGGCGGGCCCGTCTCACAGGCTGAGCGAGGCGATGGGCGGCGGGGCCGAGCGCGTAGGGTTGGGCGCGTGACCGTGAACGCTGATTCCCGAAGCGTCGCCACTCAGGCGACTTGGCGAGACCTGCCCGCGGCGCAGCAGCCCGAGTACCCGGATGCCGAGGCTCTGCGCGATGTGATCGCCGAGCTCGAGACGTATCCCCCCCTGGTATTCGCCGGCGAGTGCGACCAGCTGCGCGCGCGCATGGCGGCGGTCGCCCGGGGAGAGGCGTTCTTGCTGCAGGGCGGTGACTGCGCCGAGTCGTTCGACGGGGTGTCCGCCGAGCAGATCCGGGCGAAGCTCAAGACGCTGCTCCAGATGGGCGCCGTCCTCACCTACGCGGCCTCCGTGCCGGTGGTGAAGGTGGGCCGGATCGCCGGTCAGTACTCCAAGCCGCGCTCCAAGCCGACCGAGACCCGCGACGGCGTCACCCTGCCCGTCTACCGGGGCGACTCCGTCAACGGCTTCGAGTTCACCGAGGCGTCCCGCATCCCGGACCCCGAGCGGCTCAAGCGCATGTACCACGCCTCGGTCTCCACGCTGAACCTGGTGCGCGCCTTCACCACCGGCGGCTACGCCGACCTGCGCCAGGTGCACGCCTGGAACCAGGACTTCGTGAAGTCGTCGCCGTCCGGCCAGCGCTACGAGCAGCTCGCCCGCGAGATCGACAACGCGCTGAACTTCATGCACGCCTGCGGGGCCGACCCGGAGGAGTTCAGGACCGTCGAGTTCTTCTCCTCGCACGAGGCGCTGCTGCTCGACTACGAGACGGCGCTGACCCGGGTCGACTCCCGCACCGGGCAGCTGTACGACGTCTCGGCGCACATGGTGTGGATCGGTGAGCGCACCCGCCAGCTGGACCACGCGCACATCGAGTTCGCGTCGAAGATCCGCAACCCCATCGGCATCAAGCTCGGCCCGACGACCACGGCCGAGGAGGCGCTGCAGTACATCGAGCGCCTGGACCCCGAGCGCGAGCCGGGCCGGCTGACGTTCATCGTCCGCATGGGCGCGGACAAGGTCCGCGACAAGCTCCCCGAGCTGGTCGAGAAGGTCACCGCCTCCGGCGCCACCGTGGCCTGGGTGACCGACCCGATGCACGGCAACACCTTCGAGGCGGCCTCCGGCCACAAGACCCGCCGCTTCGACGACGTCCTCGACGAGGTCAAGGGCTTCTTCGAGGTCCACAAGGCGCTCGGCACCCACCCGGGCGGCATCCACGTGGAGCTGACCGGCGACGACGTCACCGAGTGCGTGGGCGGCGGCGACGAGATCTTCGTCGACGACCTGCACCAGCGCTACGAGACCGCCTGCGACCCGCGGCTGAACCGCAGCCAGTCGCTGGACCTGGCGTTCCTGGTCGCGGAGATGTACCGGGACCAGTGACGGCCCCGCCCCTGCGGGCACAGGGCGTCCCGCGTGGGGCGCGGATCACACGATCCGCGCCCCACGCGGCTTTTGCGGTCTCTGCACGACAGGTAAGGTTAGGTTTGCCTCACCGAGGAAGCGGGTGGTGGCACGACCCAGGAACCCCGTCGGGAGGTGGACCGCGTGTTCGTCTGCAGCTGCTTCGGTGTCACCGAGGAACAGGTGAGGAAGCACGCGGAGGCCGGGGCGTGCACCCCCCGGCAGATCGCCTCCGCCTGCAAGGCGGGAACCGACTGCGGCGGCTGTGTGCGGCGCATCCAGGCGCTGCTGGGCCGCGGCGCCTGCCCGCGCCGGGAACCGGCCGACCGGGGCGAGTCGGCCCTCGCCCGGCTCGCGGCGGCGGAGCTGCCCGACGCCGCCTGAGGGTCCCTCCGGACGGCGCGCCTAGTGGGTCGGGAATCCCTCCGTGCCGGGGCCGGACGAGTCCGGCCGGCTCTGTTCGACGACCGTCGACAGGTAGAGCGACTCGCCCAGCTTCTCGATCAGGTCCAGTTGGGTGTCGAGGTAGTCGATGTGCTGCTCCTCGTCGGCGAGGATCGCCTCGAAGACGTTGGCGGACGTGATGTCGCCCTTGGCGCGCATCACCTCCACGCCGTGCCGCAGCCGGTCGATCGCCTCCGCCTCGATCTGCCGGTCCGCCTGGAACATCTCCGTCACCGACTGGCCGACCCGGACGTGGAACAGCCGCTGGTAGTTGGGCAGGCCGTCCAGGAGCAGGATCCGGTCGGTGAGGATCTCGGCGTGCCGCATCTCGTCGAAGGACTCGTCGCGCGTGTACTTCGCGAGCTTCGTCCACCCCTTGTGGTCCTGCAGCTTGGAGTGCAGGAAGTACTGGTTGATCGCGGTGAGCTCGGCGGTCAGCTGCTCGTTGAGCAGCTCGATGACCTCGGAATCGCCCTGCATGGCGGGGTTTCCTTCCACGTCGAGGGAACGGGGAGCCTGCCGCCGCATGATGTCACCGTTACAGAAGATCGTCCAGTAAGTACTTACTTAGTAAGTAAGGGCATGCTTGTTGGGAGTTGTCCGTTTCGGGGGTGGCCGGGTCGGGTGCATCGGTCCCGGTCTGTCAGGATGGAGGCATGGGTCAGCCGGTGGAGCGTGAATCTGGAGAAGCGGCGCGGTCCGAGCTTCCGCCGGGGCAGCGGGTGCAGCGCGGCTGGCCGGTCACGCATTACGGACCGGTCCCCAGGTTCCGGCCCGAGCGCTGGGAGTTCCGGGTCTTCGGCGCCACCGCCGGCGGGGAGAAGCACTGCTGGACCCACGAGGAGTTCACGGCCCTGCCGTACACCACCGTCGTGGCCGACCTGCACTGCGTCACGAAGTACAGCATGCTCGGGGCCGAGTGGGGCGGGATCCCGGCCCGTACGATCCTGGAGATCGCCCCGCCCGCGCCCACCGTCACCCACGTGATGGTGTGGGCGGAGTACGGCTTCAGCTCCAACCTGCGCCTGTCCGACTTCGCCTCGTCGCGCACGCTCTTCGCCACCCACAAGGACGGCGAGCTGCTGACCGCCGAGCACGGCTTCCCGCTGCGGCTGATCGTCCCGCACCTGTACGCCTGGAAGGGCCCCAAGTGGGTCCGCGGCGTGGAGTACATGACCGCCGACCGCCGCGGCTTCTGGGAGGAGCGCGGCTACCACAACATCGGCGATCCGTGGAAGGAGCAGCGCTACTCCTACCAGGAGGAGCCCGGGGACGGCCCCGAGCTCTGACCTCCCGGTGCTCCCGCCGCACGAGGGCCCGGAGCCGGACGAGGGCTCCCGCGCCGAGCGGGAACCGCACGCCCCCGGGGGGTTCCCGGGACTCCCTCAGGGAGCGGGGACTCCTGCGGGGCTCATCCCTCGCGCAGCTTCTTCAGCCGCTCCACGTCCGCCGCGTGCCCCTCCTTGCCGCCGGGCGTCTCGATGACCAGCGGTACGCCGGCGGTGGCGGGGTGCGTCATCAGCGCGCGGAACGGGTCCTCGCCGATGTGGCCGGCGCCGATGTTCGCGTGCCGGTCCTTGTGGGCGCCCGCCACGTCCTTGGAGTCGTTGGCGTGGATCAGCTTCAGCCGTCCCTCGCCGACCGCGTCCACCAGCAGGTCCAGGGTCCGGTGCATGCCGGTGGGGCCGGTCAGGTCGTGGCCGGCGGCGAAGACGTGGCAGGTGTCCAGGCACACGCCCAGCTTCGGATGGGCGTCCAGCGCCTCGAAGTACGGCCCGAGGTCCCAGGTCCGCGAGCACAGGGAGGCGCCCTGGCCGGCCGTCGGCTCCAGGAGCAGGTACGGGTCGTCGTCGTGGTCCAGTTCGTCGAGCAGCGGCAGCAGGTGCTCCCGTACCTGCCGCAGCGCCACGGACCGGTCCCGCCCGCCGGTCGCGCTCCCGGTGTGCACCACGACGCCGAGCGCGCCGATCTCCCGGCCGCGCCGCAGCGAGTGCCGCAGCGACCCGGCCGACCGCTCCACGGTCGCCTCGGTGTGCGAGCCGAAGTTGATCAGATAGGGGGCGTGGACGTACACGGGGATCGACTCGGCCGCGCACGCCGCACGGAACGCCTCGTCCTGCCCCGGGTTCCCGGTCGGCGTGGCCCAGCCGCGCGGATTGGCGACGAAGACCTGCACGGCCTCCGCCCGCAGGTCGCGGGCGTACGACAGGCCCACGGAGTGCAGGCCCCCGGCGACGGGGACGTGGGCGCCGACGGGATTGCGGGTGCGGGCCGGGGAGGCCGAGGGGGAGGGGACGGGGCGTTGACTCTTCACCCATTCAGGGTGGCACGAGTGCGGAACGATCCCGTCCGAGCTCCCGGAGCGGTCCGGCCCGCGGATCCAGCCCGCGGTCCGATCCGCTCCGGTCAGCGGATTTTGAGAGTGATCCTCGATCCCTTGGGCGCCGGCTCGCCGCCCTCCACCGACTGGCTCCTGACGGTGTCGCCGAACAGTCCGAGCAGGCCGCGGTCCTCCTCGACCTCGAAACCGGCGCCCTCCAGCTTCCGCCGGGCGTCGTCGACGCTGTCGCCCACCACGTCCGGGACCTCGACCATCTCCGGGCCCTTGGACAGGGTCAGCGTCACGGTGTCGCCCTCGGCCACCCGGCGCCCTTCGCCGGGCGACTGCCGGGCGACCTGGCCCTTGTCGTGCTCGGAGGTGACCTGGTCGGTGGCGATCCGGACCTTCAGGCCGGCCTCCTCCAGGGCGGTCTTCGCGTCCTCCAGGTCCTCGCCGGTGACGTCCGGCACCTCCACCGGGCGGCCCTTGCTGACGGTGAGCGCGACCGCCGCGCCCGCGCGCATCCGCGTGCCCGTCGCCGGGTCGGTGGAGACCACGAAGCCCTCGGGGACGTCCTCGCTGAACGCGCGCGTGACCATGCCGGGCTCCAGGCCCTCCTGCCGGAGCACGGACCGGGCCTTGTCCAGCCGGTAGCCCGCCAGATCGGGCAGTTCCACGAACGCGGGGCCGTCGGAGACGGTGAGCGACACCGCGTCGTTGCCCCGGATGCGGGCGCCCGGCCCGGGGTCGGTGTCGATGACCGCGCCGCGCTCGACCGTGTCGCTGTGGGCGCGGCGGACCGTGCCGACCTCCAGGCCGGCCTCCTCCAGCCGGTCCCGGGCCTGTGCCTCGGTCTTCTCCAGCAGCGGCGGCACCTTGGTGAACTGGCCGGAGTTGATGTACCACACGCCCGTGCCGGCACCGAGCACGAGCAGCACCGCGGCGACGATCGCGAGGGGGCCGCGCCGGACGGCGGGGCGGCGGCGCGGCGCGGCGGCCGGGGACGGGGGCTCCAGCCGGCGCGTGCGGTGGACCCCGTCCGCCGCGGCCCCGTCCTCCCCGCTCCCCTCGTGCTCCCTGCCGTCCCCGCCGTCCCCGTCGACGGGCAGCGGCCGGGGCACGGTCAGGGCGCGGGGGATCACGCTGGTGCGGTCCTCGGCGTTGTCGTGCTCCGCGGCCAGCGCCCGCGGCGGCACCGCGTCCAGCTGCTCGGCGGTGAGCGCCCCGCGGGCCCGGCGGGTCAGCGCCAGCAGCGCGACGGCGTCGTGCGGCCGGTCCTGCGGGGCGCGGGCGGTCGCGGAGGCGACCAGCCCGTCCAGCTCGTACGGCATGCCCGGCACGGCGGCCGACGGCGGCGGCACGTCCTCGTGGAGGTGCCGGTAGAGCACCTGGGCGGGGGAACCGCCGTCGTACGGCTTGGCGCCGGTCAGCATCTCGTACAGGACGACACCGCACGCGTACACGTCGACCCGCGGATCGGCGGTGCCCTGCTCGATCTGCTCGGGCGCCAGGTAGGAGACGGTGCCGAGGACGGCCCCGGTGGTGTGGGTGACCGTGTCCACGGCCCGGACGAGCCCGAAGTCGGCCACCTTGACCCGGCCGTCGTCCCCGATGAGGACGTTCTCCGGCTTCATGTCCCGGTGGACGAACCCCGCGCGGTGGGCGGCGCCCAGGGCGGCCAGGACCGGCTCCAGGATGTCCAGCGCGGCCCGCGGCTGGAGCGCCCCGCGCTCACGCAGCACGTCGCGCAGGGTGCAGCCGGAGACGTACTCCATGGCCAGGTAGACGTACGCCCGGTCGGTGCCCTGGTCGAAGACCTGGACGACGTTGGGGTGGGCGAGCCGGGCCACCGATTTGGCCTCGCGGATGAACCGCTCGACGAACGAGGCGTCGGCCGCGAGCGCCGGGTGCATCACCTTCAGCGCGAGCACGCGGTCCAGGCGGGTGTCCACGGCCCGGTAGACCGTGGCCATCCCGCCGACCGCGATCCGCGCGTCGACGCGGTACCGGCCGTCGAGCACCTGCCCGACCAGAGGGTCCTGAAGGGTCGTGTCCACGCAGGCGAGTCTACGAGCCGCCGCCGGCACCGCTCACCGCGGAAGCGGCGGCCGGGCTGGCCGCGGTGGCCCCGCGGCCGGCGCCGCCCTAGAACGCGGGCCGCTCCGGATCCAGCCGGGCCAGGCCCTCCACCGGCGAGGACGCCTCGGCGAAGTGGCGGCGGGGGATGCGCCCCGCCCGCCGGGCCAGCCGGCCCGCCTCCACCGCGTGCCTCATCGCCTCCGCCATCAGCACCGGCTCCTGCGCCCGCGTCACGGCCGAGGCGAGCATCACACCCGCGCACCCCAGCTCCATCGCCAGGGCCGCGTCCGACGCCGTGCCCGCGCCCGCGTCCAGGATTACCGGCACGCGCGCGTGCTCCACGATCAGCTGGAAGTTGTGCGGGTTGCGGATGCCGAGCCCGGAGCCGATCGGCGACCCCAGCGGCATGATCGCCGCGCAGCCGACGTCCTCCAGCTTCCGCGCCAGCACGGGGTCGTCGTTGGTGTAGGGCAGCACCGTGAACCCGTCGTCGACCAGTGTCTCGGCCGCCTCCAGCAGCTCGACCGGGTCGGGCAGCAGGGTGCGTTCGTCGGCGATGACCTCCAGCTTGACCAGGTCGGTGCCGAGGGCCTCGCGCGCGAGGCGGGCGGTCAGCACCGCCTCGCCGGCCGTGAAGCAGCCGGCCGTGTTCGGCAGCACCCGGATGCCGAGCCTCTCCAGCACCGAGAGGACCGAGCCGTGCACCGAGGGGTTCACGCGCCGCATCGCGACCGTCGTCAGCTCCGTGCCGGACGCGACGAGCGCCCGCTCCAGCACGTCGAGGCTGGGCGCCCCGCCCGTGCCCATGATCAGGCGGGAGGTGAAGGTCGTCCCGCCGAGGACGAAGGGATCGTCGGCCATGGGTCAGCCTCCTTGGACGGCGGTGAGGACTTCGACGCGGTCGCCGTCGGACAGGGCCGTGGCGGGCCACTGCGCGCGCGGGACGACGGTCTCGTTCAGGGCGGCGGCCACTCCGGACGGTGCCTGGGTGAGGGTCCTCACCAGGGCGTCGAGGGCCGTGCCGGGGGCCACCTCGCGCGGCTCCCCGTTGACCAGGACGTTCATGCGGGCTGCTCCGTGAGTGCGGGGGTGGTGAAGCGTGCGGGGGTGAAGGGGCGGGCCTCGGCGGGGAGGTCGCCGGTGGTCAGGACGTGCGCCATGACGTCGCCGGTGACCGGGGTGAGCAGCACGCCGTTGCGGTGGTGGCCGGTGGCCAGCAGCAGGCCCTCCAGCGCGGTCGGGCCGAGCAGCGGCGCGTTGTCCGGGGAGCCGGGGCGCAGGCCCGCCAGGGTCTCCGTCAGCGGCAGCTCGGTGATGCCGGGGACCAGCTCGTGGGCGTCGCGCAGCAGTTCGTACACACCGCCCGCGGTCACCGTCGTGTCCCAGCCCATCTCCTCGCTGGTCGCCCCGACGACGAGTTCGCCGCTCTCCCGGGGCACCAGGTAGAGGGGGTTGCCGCGCACCACGGCCCGTACCGTCCGGTTCAGCAGCGGTGGCCGCCCGCCCGGCATCGTCAGCCGCACGACCTGCCCCTTCACGGGCCGTACGGGGGGCAGGACGGCGTCCGGGACACCCGCGAGCCGTCCGCTGAGGCTGCCCGCGGCCAGGACCGTCCGCCCGGCCGCCAGCGCCGTGCCGTCGGCCGTGACCACGCCGGTCGCCCGGTCCCGGACGACGGTGAGCCGCTCGGCCCACGCGCGGTGGAAGACCACGCCCGCCCGCTCGCAGGCGGCCACCAGCGCGGCGGCCAGGCGCCGGGGGTCGATCTGGTGGTCGCCGTCGACTCCGAGCCCCCCGCGCACGCTCGGCGCGAGCATCGGCTCCAGGCGCCGGCACTCGCGCCCCGACAGCCACTCCGACTCCAGGCCGGACCGGAGCTGGAAGGCGTGCAGCTCCCGCAGGTGGGCGCGGTCGTCGGAGTCCAGGGCGACGGCGAGGGTGCCGCAGCGGCGATAGCCGAGGTCGTGGCCGGTGGCCTCGGTGAGCTCGGCCGCGAACTCCGGGTACCGGCGCGCCGAGGCGACGTTCAGGGCGAGCAGGGTCTGCTCGCCGTAGTGCAGTTCCGTGACGGCGGCCAGCATCCCGGCCGCCACCCGGGCGGCCCCGCCGCCCGGCTCGGGGTCCACGACTGCCGTGGCGAGCCCGCGCTGCGCGGCCCGCCAGGCCGTGACCAGGCCGATGATCCCGCCCCCGACGACCAGGACGTCGGATGTGTCGGACGTGGGTGACATGGGCGTCCAGCCCCTCCCTTCGCCGGCATGACCCGGATCAGGTTCGTACGGTCGGAGGCCGCCAGCCTCCCTCTCAGCCCGGTGCGTCCGGGCTCCCGCGAGTGCTTTACGTTGGCCACCCTAGCCCTTGGTCCCGCGCGCCTGTAAGGGAGCCTCCGCCCATGACCCGTTCGCTCGAAGGCCTCGTCCTCGCTCCCGTCGCCGATCAGGCGCCGGGCCAGGTGGGGACCCGCACCCGGTTCGCCTACCACGAACGGGAGGGCGAGGTCTGGGCCGAGTACGCCGGCGGTGACGTCGTGCGCGGCTTCCTGGTCGGCACGCGCGAGGGCGACCGGCTCGACTTCCGGTACGTGCAGCTCCGGCCCGACGGCACCACGTCGTCGGGGCACTGCGTCGCGACGGTCGTGGAACTGCCCGACGGGCGGGTGCGGCTGGAGGAGACCTGGGAGTGGGAGTCGCGGACGGGCGGCGGGACCAGCGTGGTGGAGCAGGTCGCCGGGCGGGCGGGCACCGGAACCGGCTGACGCCTCCTCAAGGGTCCGGGCCGCCGCGGTCTATGGTGATCGGGTGAGCGAGCAGACGCAGGAACCGGGGGAGCCGGGGCGAACGGGAGGGACGGGAGCGTCCGCGCCGCGCCGCGTGGTCGTGGTGGGCGCCGGCATGGCGGGCGTGCAGACCGCCGCCGCCCTGCGGGAACAGGGCTTCACCGGCACCGTGACGCTGATCGGCGCCGAACCCCACCAGCCCTACGACCGGCCTCCCCTGTCCAAGGCGATCCTGCTCGGCACGGCCGAGGGCTCCGCCTTCGACCTCGACTTCGAGGCACTCGGCATCGACCTGAGGCTGGGCTGCGAGGCACTGGGCCTGCGCCCCGGGGCGCACGTCCTGGACACCTCCGCCGGGCCCGTGCCGTACGACGTCCTCGTCCTGGCCACCGGCGCCGAACCGGTCCGGCTGCCCGGCGCCGAGGGCGTCCCCGGCGTGCACCTGCTGCGCACCCTGGACGACGCCGAACGGCTGCGCCCGGTCCTCGCCCGCCGGCACGACGTCGTGGTCGTCGGCGCGGGCTGGATCGGCGCCGAGTTCGCCACGGCCGCGCGCGAGGCGGGCTGCGCGGTGACCGTCGTGGAGGCCGCCGACCGCCCGCTCGCCGGGGTGCTGCCCGCCGAGGTGGCCGCGCCGATGGCGGCCTGGTACGCCGAGGCCGGCGCCGAACTGCGCACCCACGCGCGCGTGGAGCGCGTCGAGCCCGGCGCGGTGGTCCTCGGCGACGGGACGCGGCTGCCCGCGGACGCCGTCGTCGTCGGCATCGGCGCCCGGCCCGCCACCGCCTGGCTCGCCGGCTCCGGCGTCGCGCTCGGCGCGCACGGCGAGGTCGTGGCCGACGACCGCCTGCGCACCTCCGTACCGGACGTCTACGCCGTCGGCGACTGCGCCTCCTTCCCGTCGGCCCGCTACGGCGCACGCCTGCTGGTCCACCACTGGGACAACGCCCTGCAGGGGCCGCGCACGGTGGCCGCGGACATCGTGAGCGGGGCCGCGGCGGCCTACGACCCGGTGCCGTACTTCTGGTCCGAGCAGTTCGGCCGCTTCGTCCAGTACGCCGGCCACCACGCCGCGGCCGACACCACCCTGTGGCGCGGCGACCCGTCCGGGGCCGCCTGGAGCGTGTGCTGGCTGCGGGAGGACCGGCTGGTCGCCCTGCTGGCGGTGGGGCGCCCCCGGGACCTGGCCCAGGGCAGGCGGCTGATCGAGGCAGGGGTGCCCGTGGACCCGGTGCTGCTGGCGGACCCGGCCCGGCCGCCGAAGTCGGCCACCGCCTGACGCCGGGAGGCGGCCGGGCGCCTCCCCCCGGGCGGGGCGGGGTCCGGTTTCCCACTGTCGGTGCCGGATGGCAGGCTGGAGGCGTGACCGAGATTGACGCAAAGATCGATGCTCTCGTGCCCGCCTGGCTCACCCTGCCCGACATCGCCGAGATGCTCGGTGTCGAGGTGACCCGCGTGCGGCAGCTGGTGAAGGACGGCCAGCTCATCGCCGTACGCCGCGGTGAGAACCGCGCGCTGCACGTCCCTGCGGACTTCATCGACGGGGACAAGGTCGTCAAGGGCCTGTCCGGGACCCTGACGCTCCTGCGGGACGACGGCTTCACGGTCGAGGAGATGCTGGAGTGGCTCTTCACGCCCGACCCGACCCTGCCCGGCACCCCCGCGCAGGCGCTGCGCGAGAACCGCGGCACGGAGGTGAAGCGCCGGGCTCAGGCGCTCGCCGTCTGATCCGGCCCGCCGTCCGGCCCGCGGGTCGGACGGCGGGGCCCTCGGCCGTGGCCGGTCACGGGAGCACCTCACCGTCCGGCCCGCGAAGGCCCGCACGCCACCCGTGACGGGGCGCCCCGCCACCACCGACGACCGGGGAGCCCCGCACGCCCGTCGCGGCGGGTGATCCCCGCCCCACCCACCGACGGGGATCCCCGCACCACCCGCGACCGGAATTCCCGTACACCACCGACCCCCGGGGGACACCCGCATGCCCGACACCGCCGCCACCGCACGCGCCCGGCTCGCCGACGCCCGGCTCTACCTGTGCACGGACGCCCGCACCCGTCAGGGGGACCTGCCCGAGTTCCTGGACGCGGTGCTGGCCGGCGGCGTCGACATCGTGCAGCTGCGCGACAAGGACATGGAGGCGGCCGAGGAACTGGAGCACCTGGAGGTCTTCGCCGACGCCTGCGCCCGGCACGGCAGGCTGCTCGCGGTCAACGACCGCGCCGACGTCGCCCACGCCGCCCGCGCCGACGTCCTCCACCTCGGCCAGGGCGACCTGCCCGTGCCCGCCGCCCGCGCCATCCTCGGCGACGACGTGCTCATCGGCCGCTCCACCCACGCCGAGTCCGAGGCCGCCGCGGCCTCCGTCCAGGAAGGCGTGAACTACTTCTGCACCGGCCCGTGCTGGCCGACCCCCACCAAGCCCGGCCGCCACGCGCCCGGCCTGGACCTCGTCCGCCGCACCGCCGCGCTCGGCACCGAGCGCCCCTGGTTCGCCATCGGCGGCATCGACCTCGGCAACCTCGACGAGGTCCTCCAGGCGGGCGCCCGGCGCGTCGTCGTCGTCCGCGCGATCACCGAGGCCGACGACCCGGGCGCGGCGGCGGCCGAGTTCGCGAAACGGCTGCGGCAGGCGTAGCGGCCGCGGCGGGTGCGGCGGCCGGCCGGGGCCCGTTCGCGGCGGGACTGTCCAAGGGATGGACAACAAGTCGGCATATCGGGCAAATCGCCGGTCCTCGGTTGGGGGACCGACGCCCCCTGGCTAACCTGCCCGTATGGCCCTCGGAACCGCATCCACCAGGACTGATCGCGCACGGACCGTGCGCGACATCCTCGCCGCCGGCAAGACGACGTACTCGTTCGAGTTCTCGGCGCCGAAGACCCCCAAGGGGCAGAAGAACCTGTGGAGCGCGCTGCGGAGGGTCGAGGCGGTCGCTCCCGACTTCGTCTCCGTGACCTACGGAGCCGGCGGTTCCACCCGGGCGGGCACGGTCAAGGAGACCCAGCAGATCGTCGCCGACACCACCTTGACGCCGGTCGCCCACCTCACCGCCGTCGACCACTCCATCGCGGAGCTGCGCAACATCATCGGCCAGTACGCCGACGCCGGCATCCGCAACATGCTGGCCGTGCGCGGCGACCCACCCGGCGACCCGATGGGCGAGTGGGTCCCGCACCCGCGGGGCCTGACCTACGCGGCCGAACTCGTCCGCCTCATCAAGGAGTCCGGCGACTTCTGCGTGGGCGTGGCGGCCTTCCCGGAGATGCACCCGCGCTCCGCCGACTGGGACGCGGACGTCGCCCACTTCGTCGACAAGTGCCGGGCCGGCGCCGACTACGCGATCACGCAGATGTTCTTCCAGCCGGAGTCCTACCTCCGGCTGCGCGACAAGGTCGCCGCGGCCGGCTGCGAGACCCCGATCATCCCCGAGGTCATGCCGGTGACCAGCGTGAAGATGCTGGAGCGGCTGCCCAGGCTCAGCAACGCCTCCTTCCCGGACGAGTTGAAAGAGCGGATCCTCGCGGCACAGGACGATCCGGCGGCGGTACGCTCCATTGGCATCGACTTCGCCACGGAGTTCTGCGCGCGGCTGCTGGCCGAGGGAGTGCCGGGTCTGCACTTCATCACGCTCAACAACTCCACGGCGACGCTCGAGATCTACGAGAACCTGGGCCTGCACCATCCACCGCAGGAATAGACCGGTCGCACGCGTGTACGACACACTGCGAAGCGTCCACTGGGAGAGGGGCGTACATGGGCTGGACGGTCCTCTACATCGCGTTCGGCATCGTCGCGCTGTGGCTGCTCGGTGAGGTGCTGCTGCAGTACAAGGCACGCCTGCGCTGGCGGCTGCTCGCCTTCGCGGGCTTCCTCGGTGTCGTGGTCGGTGTGCTCATCCCGTCCGTCGTCGTCATCGGACTGGGCGCGGCCGCCTTCGCGGTCGGCCAGACCTACGTCACGCTGTCGTTCCGCCGAGGCTTCGCGGCCGGCTGGGCGGTCTCCGCGCCGAAGCTGACCGGCGACCGGCGCCGCCGCGCGGGACGGGGCCGCCGGGAGCCGACCCTGCAGGTCTCCGGCCTGGAGGCGGCCGAGGGCGGCGACGGCGACGACGGCCGCGCGCCGGCCGACGACCGCGTGTCGTACGGTCACGCCGACTACGACGGCCATGCCGACTACGACGGCCGCGGCGGCTACGAGGGCCACGGCGGCTACGAGGGCCACGCCGATTACGACGGTCACGCCGACTACGAGGGCCACGCCGACTACGACAGCGACGACGTCTTCACCCCCGCGCGCCCCGTCGCGCCCACGGACGCGGAGACCACCGCCGTGTACGAGTCGCAGCCCCTGCCCGACGGCACCGGCGCGTACGGCCTGTACGGCGACCCCGGCCACGCCCCGTCCCCGCACGCGCCGGCCGCCCGGACCGAGGACCGGCCCCACGCCTACGACCCCGCGGGCCAGGGCGGGCACGGATACGGTTACGACACCGTGGGCGACCGGCAGTACGCCGCCTACTCCGACCCGTACATCGGCACCCGCACCTACGGCGGCACCCCCTACGACACGGGCTACGGCGACCAGCAGGGCTACGGGCAGGACCCGTACGCCGCCGAAGGACACGGGCAGACGCCGCCGGGCGGCGTGTGGGTGCCGCAGCAGCGCAGCACCGACGAGCCCTACGGCGCGCAGCTCCCGCAGGAGCAGCAGCCGTACCCGTACCACGGCGGCGGGCAGCCGCAGGCGCCGGGCTACGACGAGCAGCAGTACCGCTACTGAGGCGGCCGGGCCGCCCCCGGCCGCTCACCGGGAGCCCCGGAACCCGGGCCCCTCCACGATCAGCCCCGCGACCAGCGCGCCCGACATCCCGGCGTGCGGCAGACCGCCCCCCGGGTGCGACCAGCCGCCCACCGTGAACAGGCCGCCCAGACGCGTGCCGTTCGACGGGTGCAGCAGCCGGCCGCCGCCCGCGGCCAGAGCCGGCGCCGGAACCGCACCGCCCTCGGCGCCGGTCGCCTCCGCGATCTCGGCCGGCGTGCGCACCTCGTGCCACAGCAGGCGGTCGCGCAGACCGGGCAGGGCCCTCTCGGCGGCGGTGATCAGGTCATCGGCGTGCGCCCGGTCCTGCGCGCCGGGCCGCGCGGGCACCACCGCGGTGAGGGTGACCGCCTCGTGCTCCCGGTCCGGGACCAGCCGCGGATCGTCGGGCCGCAAAACCGTGACCGTCGGCCGCGCGGCCACGCCCGGCGCCGCCCCGAACACCGCCTCCAGCTCGGCGTCCCGGTCCGGCGCGTGCACCACCGTGCGGTGCGCCGCGCCCTCGGGGCGCGCGCCCCGCAGCGCCAGCAGCACGGTGAGCCGGCTCGCCGTCCCGCGCTGCGGGGGCACCTCGCCGTCGCCCCGGACCTCCGCTTCGCCCGCGAGGCGGGCCAGCACCCCGGGGGCGACCCCGGCGACCACGTACTCGGCCTCCGCCACCGTCCCGTCGGCCAGCTCCACGCCCGCCACCCGGCCGTCCTTCCCGGCGATGCCGGTGACCTCGGCCCCGAAGCGGAAGTCGACCCTGCGCGCCAGGCACCGCTCGTACACCGCGCGAGCCAGCTCCCGCAGCCCCCCGCGCACGTACCAGGTGCCGAAGGCGTGCTCCATGTACGGCAGCACGGCGGCGCTCGCCGGGGTGGCGCGGGGATCCAGGCCGTACGCGAGCGCGTGGCTCTCCAGCAGGGCGGTCAGCCGGGCGTCCCGCAGCTCCCAGGCGCCGACCTCGGCGAGCGTGCCGGCCCGGCGGGTGCGCAGCAGCCGCTTGTGCGGGACCGCCGGGTAGGGCTCGCGCTCGCCCAGCACGCGCCAGTCGGGCCACAGCGGCTCCTCGAGGAGCGGCCGGCGCGTCCGGTCCCAGGCCTCGCGGGCCCGCACCAGGAAGTCGCCCCAGCGCTGCCCGGCGCCCCGGCCGAGCGCCTCGTCCAGGGCGGCGACGACACCCGCGCGGGAGGCGTTCGGCACCGAGACCTCGGTGCCGTCGGCGAACACGTGCCGCGCCGACGGGTCGACCTGGACCAGGTCGACGCACTCCTCCAGCGGCTCCTTGCCGGTCTTGACGAACAGATCGCGCCAGACCGCGGGCAGGGGCAGCAGCCCGGGGCCGGTGTCGAAGGAGAAACCGTCCCGCTCGAAGCGGCGCACCGCGCCGCCGTACGTCTCCGTCCGCTCGTAGACCGCCACCCGGTGGCCCGCCACGGCCAGCCGGGCGGCGGCCGCCATCGCGCCCATCCCGGCGCCGATCACCGCAATCCGTGCCATGTCCGGGACTTTATCGGCCGCCGCCGGCAGTTCCGCCCGAGGGTGCACGCCGCCTTCGGCGCTCCCGCCCGCGCCGGGCGGGCGGGGCGGTACGCGCGCGGACGTCGTCCGACCCAGCCGGCGGCGCGACGACGTGAGGACGGGTGCGCAGGACTGAGTACCCGTACCTAGTGCGGGAGATAAGTACGCGCGCGGATGGGCCCCGACCTGCGGAAACGAGAGAGTGGGGGCACGGACGGGGGCGCGGCTCCGGCACCGGCGGCACGGGGCGCCGGAACGGGGCGGCCCCGGGTCCGCTCCTTCCGCCGGCACGGTCGGCGGGAGCGAGGCACGGGGGAAGACCCGGGGGACCACCGGAAACGGGGGAACACACGGGGGAGCACGAGGGAGCGCCGGTCCGGCGGTGGCCCGCGGGGGACGCGGCCACACCGGGCCGGCGCTCCCGCGTGCGCCGGGGCCTCAGGGACGCCGGCCGCTCACCCGCCCCTGGAGCAGCCGGGACAGGGCCGCGTGCACCTCGTCGAGGGAGCGCTCCGGCTGGAACGACTTCCAGTCCAGCGCGGCCACCAGGACCATGCCGACCAGCGCGGCGGCGGTCAGCGGGACGTCGATCCCCTCGCTGAGCTCGCCGCCCTCCACACCGTCGCGCAACACCTCCTCGACGACCGCGACGGCCTGCTGCCGGACCACCATCAGCGTGGACTGCCAGGCCCGGTTGGTGCGCCACAGCTCGGCGACGTACAGCTGGGTGAAGGCCGGGTAGCGGTCGATGAAGACCAGCCCCGCGCGGATCATCGCGTCCAGGGCGTCGACCTTGCCGCCGCCCTCCCGGGCCGTGTGCTCGGCCGCCTCGCGCAGGGAGGCGGTGAGCAGCCCCACGCCGTGCCGCAGCAGCTCCTCGAAGAGGACGGACTTGCTGGCGAAGTTGTAGTAGACCGTGCCCTTCGCGACCCCGGCCCGTTCGGCGATCTCGTCCACCGTGGTCGCGGAGAACCCCTTCTCGGCGATGAGGGTGACGGCCGCCTCGTAGAGCTTCTGCCGGGTGGCCTCGCGCCTGCTGCCGCCGGACGAGGCGGTGGTGCTGCTTTCCATGGCCCCGATTGTCACAGGCACCCCCCGGGGGCCTTCACCCCAGGGCTCACAGGCTCAGCTCCGGATGCAGCCGGTCCAGGGTCCACACCTGCCGGCGTCGGGCCGACAGCGCGGTCAGCGCGAGGGCGGCGGCGGTGAAGAGGACGAGCACCACGCACGCGTGCCACACCGGTTGCAGACCACCGCCCGTGATGAGCCGCCTGAGCGCCTCGACGACATGACTCATCGGCAGGAACGGGTGGAGGGCGTTGAAGAAGCCGGGACTGGTCTGCACCGGGTACGTGCCGCCCGCCGAGGTCAGCTGCAGCATCAGCAGCGCTAGGACGAGGATGCGGCCCGCCGCCCCGAAGCGCGCGTTCAGCCACTGCACGATCGCCGCGAAGCACGCCGTCACCAGGAACAGGAAGCCCACCGTCCCGGCCGCCCGGGCCGTCTCCAGCCCGACCGCCCAGTGCAGCACCGACATCAGCGCAACCGTCTGCAGCCCCCCGATCGCCACCACCGGCAGCCAGCCCGCCAGCGCGATCCGCCACGCCGGGGCACCCGCGGCGAGCGCGCGCCGGTTCATCGGCGCGATCACCATGTACGCCACCATGGCGCCCACCCACAGGGACAGCGGGATGAAGTACGGGGCGAAACCGGTGCCGTAGTTGGGCGCCTCGTGCAGGGCCCGGGAGACCAGCCGGACCGGGTCGGCCATCACGCCGGTGCGCGCGTCGCGCTCCTCGTCGCCGTAGTCGGGGATCCGCCCGGCGCCGTCGTGCAGCCCGCCGGCGAGCTTCTCCGAGCCGTCGGCCAGCCGGTACAGTCCGCCGCTGAGGTCGTCGGCGCCCGTCTTCAACTCGCCGACGCCCTCGTCCAGGGCTACGGCTCCGGCCTCGGCCGTGCCGAGCCCCCGGTACAGCTCCCCGGCGCCCGCGGCGACCTTCTCCGCGCCCTCGTTCAGCCGGTCGATCCGGGCCACGGCGTCGTCGAGCTCCTCGGACAGGTGCGGGGCGCGGTCGGCCAGGAGTTGCGCCTGCCTCTGGAGGGTGGCGAGGTGCTTGTCGAGCTCCTCCAGATCGCCCTGGTGCCGCGTGACCAGCGCGTCCACGTCGTCGGCGACGGCCGCCACGCCCGCGGCGGCCTCCTCGGCCCTCTCCAGGTCGGAGCAGGCGGCGTCGGGCGGCGCGGCCCCCTCGCAGCGCGCCGCGTGGACCCCGGCCAGGGCCGCGGCGTCCGCGCGGGCGTCGCCGGCGGCGGTCCGCGCCCTCTTCGCCAGGGATCCGAGGTCGCCGCGGACCGCCCCCGAGGCGTCGGCGACGAACCGGGCGGTGTCCGCGATGGCCTCCTCGTCTTCCTTCAGGAGGGGCCCCACCCTGCCGGCGACGCCGTCGACCTTGTCGGCGAGGGCCCGCGTGCCCTGCGCGACCCGCCGGGCCCCGTCCCGGAGGCCGGCCGCGCCCCGGTGGAGCTCCTTCACCCCCTCGGCCAGCTCGCCGCTGCCGTCCTTGGCGTCCCCCAGACCGCCGGCGAGGTCCTCGGAGCCCTGCTCCGCCTTCCCGATCCCGCCCTTGAGCGTGTCGGCCCCCTCCGCCGCCTCCACGGTCCTGTCGTGGATGTCGGAGAACGAGATGAAGATCCGGTCCAGGAACGACCGCGACGCCTTCGTGGACGCCGCCCGGCGCACCTCGGCGAACACCGTGCGCGAGATCTGCCCGACGATGTAGTTGTTCGCGTCGTTCGTGCGGACCTGGAGGGCGCCCGCCTTCGGGGAGTCGCCCGGGCCGGAGGCGATGCGCTCGCTGAAGTCGGCGGGAAGGGTGAGCGACAGGTAGTACCTGCCGTCCTCCAGGCCCTCCCGGGCCTCGGCGGCGCTCACCTCGTGCCAGTCGAAGGTGCCGCTGTCGCGCAGCCGCCCCGCGATGTCGTCGCCCGCCGTGAGCCGCTCCCCGCCGGCGGTCGCGCCCCTGTCGTCGTTCACGAGCGCGACGGGGATGCGGTCCAGGCGGCCGTACGGGTCCCAGAAGGACCACAGGTACAGCGCGCCGTACAGCAGGGGCAGCACCAGCAGCGCGACCAGGGCGGCCCGCGGCAGCCGGCCGCGCCCGAAGCGCCTCAGCTCAAGCGCGGCCAGTCTCGGCGAGCGCATCGGCCCTCTCCTTCCGCCGGTCGTGCCGGCTGCCGCCGGTGGAGACGGTGACGGCGCCCTTGGGCGCCTCGCTGCACACGGCGACGACCGTGGTACCGGACGAGGCCAGGGCCCCGAGCAGGTCCCAGACCCCCTCCCTCTCGGCGTCCGAGAGCTTCAGGTCGGCGTCGTCGACGCCGAGCAGCCGCGGGCGGCCGATCAGGGCCAGCGCGACCGACAGACGCAGCGCCTCCGGCCGCTCCAGGTCCCGTACGGCGGTCCGGGAGCCCTTGGGCAGGGAGTCCGGGGCCAGGCCGGCGGCGGCCAGCGCGGTGTCGATCCGCAGCCGGCTCTCCGCCGCCCGCGCGCCGCGGGGCCGCAGCAGCGCGCGCGGCGAACCGCCGAACCGGCGCTCCAGCAGCGCGCGCTCGCGCAGGTGCTCCTCGACGGTCAGGGCCGGATCGAGGTCGGTGACGCCCGGCACGTGCGCCAGGGCGCCGAGCCGCCGCACGGCCGCCATCTGCCGCGGCAGCACCGCCCCGCCCACCGCGGCGGTGCCTTCCGTGGGCTTCATCCGCCCCGTCAGCGTGAGCAGCAACGAGGTGCGGCCCGACCCCGACGGCCCCTCGAGCGCGACCAGCGAGCCGGGCCCCGCCTCGATGTCGATCCCGCGGAACGCCCACCCGCGGGGTCCTCTCAGGCCCAGCCCCCTCGCGGTGACGGCGGCTCCTCCCAACGCTTCCCCCTGCATCCGACGCTATTTGCACTGACTGGTCAGTGCAAAAACTAACCCGAACCTTCGATCGGGGCAAAAGTCCAGGTCAGAACGGATTGTCAGTGGCATACCTCACGATGGGTACATACGGCCACAGTGCCGTCACGCAGACGACAGGAGGTTCGTCATGGCCCACCCGTCCGCAGCCGCCCGCCGGCGCCGGGCCACCGGCCCTGCCCCCTCACCGGCCGGCCCGCCGAGCGACGTCCATCCCGTGCTCCGCCGGGCCACGGCCCCGCCCGCCGCCCTCGATCTGCTCGCCCAGGCCCGTGCCGGACTGGAGGAGGCCGCCGCCCTGGAGATCCCCAACGAGCGGTACGCGACGGCCCACCTCGCCGCTCTGCGCACCGCCGCGGCCGTCCTCGCCGCGCGGGGACGGCCGGAGAGCACGCCCCGGGCCCGGGCCCGCATCCGCAGCGCCTGGGACGTCCTGCCCGAGATCGCGCCCGAGCTCACCGAGTGGAGCGCGCTGTTCGCCTCGGGCGCCGCCCGCCGTGCCCGGGCCGAGGCCGGCATCGAGGGCGCGGCCGGCAGCCGCGACGCCGACGACCTGATACGGGACGTGTCGATGTTCCTGCGCCTGGTGGAGCGGATGCTGCACCTCCAGCCGGTCCTGCCCCAGCCCCGTCCGGACACGGACCGGCCGAAGGACGGCGACCGGGGCGGCGGCCTGCCGGACGCGGGCTGACCCCCGGACGGGCCGGCCCGGATCCCACCCCGCCCCCGGCCGCGCGCCTCGCCCACCGGGCCGCCCCGGCCGGTGGCCGCCGGTTCCGCCCGGCCGGGCGTCGGTGCCGGTCACCGGCACCGGGCGACCGCACCGCAGTGACCGCGCGGGACGCCTGAGGCAATAGGGTGGGGAGCGCCTGAAAGCAGCCTTCCTTCCCGCAGTCGGGCCGGGAGGCACCCCGTTCGCTCCGCCGTACACGAGAGGCGGTGCCGTGCCGAGGAGTCAAACTGCCGTGTCGGACCCGATGCGCCCCCGCGCTTCCCTCCGTACCGCCGTGGTCTGGGAAGTCCTCCAGGACGCCCTCGACCGCCGGGTCAAGGCCACGGGTCGCCAGGTGCTCGACGTCCTCGACACCGGAGGGGGCAGCGGCAACTTCGCCGTGCCGGTGGCCCGCCTCGGCCACCGCGTCACCGTCGTCGACCCCAGCCCCAACGCGCTGTTCGCCCTGGAGCGCCGCGCCGCCGAGGCCGGAGTGGCCGACCGCGTGCAGGGCGTCCAGGGCGACGCCCACGGCCTCTTCGACGTCGTCGAGCGCGGCGGCTACGACGCGGTGCTGTGCCACGGCGTCCTGGAGTACGTCGACGACCCGGCCGAGGGCGTCCGCAACGCGGTGGCCGCCCTGCGCGCCGAGGGCGTCCTGAGCCTGCTCGCCGCCGGACTGGGCGGCGCCGTGCTGGCACGGGCCCTCGCCGGCCACTTCACCGAGGCCAAGCGGGCCCTGGAGGACCCGGACGGCCGCTGGGGCACGGGCGATCCCATGCCGCGCCGCTTCACCGCCGAACAGCTCACCGGCCTGGTCGAGGGCGCGGGCCTGCGGGTCGGCGCCGTGCACGGGGTGCGGGTCTTCGCCGACCTGGTCCCCGGCGTCCTGGTGGACACCGAGCCCGGGGCCCTGGACGCGCTGCTGAAGCTGGAGGCCGCCGCGGCCGAGCTCCAGGCCTTCCACTCCGTGGCCACGCAGCTTCACGTGCTTGGTGAGACACCGGTGACCGCCGGGACCTGAGGTACCTGTGAGCCGCGCCGCTGATCAGCGGCGCAGCCGCGGATGGAGTACGCCACAGGCCCTCCGAACGGGGGCTTGGCGCCGTATGATCGAGGGAGACCGCCCGGCATGACGGGCCGGCCGCTGGGGAATGGAAGTCTCAGCGAGCCGGGGCGTCCGTGACGGAGTCCGGTTGGCCAATTGGCGCAGAGGGGCGGGTTTCACGGGGGCGATTCCCTGCCTATCCTGAAGAGACCCCCCAGGGTCGCCCCGGCGACTGCACGATGAGGAGGACTCCGTGCCGCTCTCGGAGCACGAGCAGCGCATGCTCGAGCAGATGGAGCGAGCGCTGTACGCCGAAGATCCCAAGTTCGCGTCGGCGCTTGAGGGAAGCGGGCTGCGTACGTACACCCGGCGGCGGGTCTACCAGGCGGTCGCGGGCTTCCTCGCAGGTATTGCGCTCCTCATGGCAGGAATGGTCGCCAAGCAGGTCTGGCTCAGTGTGGTGGGCTTCCTCGTCATGCTGGGTTGCGCGGTCCTCGCCGTGACCGGCTGGCGCAAGGCCCCCAAACCGGGTGAGCAACAGCCGGCGGCCGGTGCCCCGCACGCCCGCCATCAGGCACGGCAGCGGCGCTCCATGATGGACCGCATCGAGGAGCGGTGGCAGCGGCGCCGCGACGAACGGGGCCATTAGCCGACGAGCGACGGCCCACCGACGACGCCCACCGGGCACAGACGAGGACATGGGTGAGGGGGCGGCCACCGACCGGTGGCCGCCCCCTCACCCATGTCCGCCATGTCCTTCCCCGCCGCGGACGGCCCGTCGCTCAGCCCCGCTGCCGGGACGGCCGGCGCAGGGCCGGGCGTACGGCGGCGGCCCGGGCCTGCGCACCGGCCCACCAGGCCGAAGCCGCCCAGATCACCCGTACGGCGGAACGCGGGGCGAACCGTGCCCGCAGCCGCGCGCCGCGGCCGGCCGCGGCGCGCAGCCCGGCCGTCACTTGGCGGACGTCGTCGGCGAGTCCCGCCGCCGGGCGGGGCCGGGGGGCGTAGAGGACCTGCTCCACGGCGTCCGCCACCCGGTGCACCGCCGCCGCGGCCCGTGGGTCGAGACGCCCGAGCCGGACGATCCGGGCCGCGGCCCTGCGCGGGGTCTGCGACTCGTCCGGCGCGATCCCGAAGTCCCACGCCGTGTCGGCCAGCTCCTGCCAGACCGCCAGGGTGCGCGGTGCCTCGCCGGCCCCGGTCCGGCCGTGCGCCCCCAGGCGCACCGCCCGCATCCGCTGCCGCCACAGCAGCGGTGACAGGGGTATCAGCAGTACGGCGAGAGCGCCGAGGACCCGGAGCGGCACCACGTGCCACTTCGGGCCGTCGTCGTCCTGGGCCGGCGCGGCCTGCTGCGACTCGCTCACGCACGCCCGCGCCCTCTCCTGCTCCACCGCGCAGCTCTCGCTCGCCGACGGCGCGGCCGAGGGCGCCGCCGACGCCTCCCGGGACGGCTGCGCGACGTCCGGGAGCGCGGTACCGGGCACGTCCGGCACGGTGTACGACGGCACCGTGCCCCGGGTGGGAGTGGGCTCGAAGCGGGTCCAGCCCACGCCCTCGAAGTACAGCTCGGGCCAGGCGTGCGCGTCGCGCAGCGTCACCGACATCGAGCCGTCCGCCTGCGGCGTCCCCGGCGCGAAACCGACCGCCACGCGCGCCGGTATGCCCAGGGAGCGGGCCATCGCCGCCATCGCGAAGGAGAAGTGGACGCAAAAGCCCTCCTTGTCCCGCAGGAACCGGGCGATCGCCTGGGAGCCGCTGCCGACCTGCACCCGGGTGTCGTACCGGAAACCGCCGGTGACCGTGAAGTACTCCTGGAGCTTGACCGCACGGTCGTAGTCGTTCGCCGAGCCCCTGGTGACGGCGCGGGCGGTGCGGGAGACCACCGCCGGCAGCGAGCCGGGCAGCTCGGTGTACTCGCGCGCCAGGGCCGCCGGCGGCCCCGGAGCCCCGGCGAGCTGCTCCGCCGTCGGCTGCACGTCCAGGCTCCTGACCTCGTACGTCAGGCCCCGGGTGTTCTGCCCGTGGTCGCCGACCAGGGTCATGCCGACCGGTTCGTAGCGCCAGTCGCCGCCGACCCGCACACCGCTCGGCGGATACGGCATCGGCAGCCAGTCCTGGGCGTACCAGTCCGCGGCGCCGATCGTCGTCTCGATCCGGGCGCGCCTGACGTCGGGGCCGAGGCCGGGCGGGGCGGGGAAGGCGTCGTCCGGGACGGCGGTGATCTGCCGTCTGGACGGCTTCCAGGTGGTGCCGTCGAAGTCGTCCAGGGACACGATGCGCAGATACAGGTCGGAGGGGCTCCTGGCGCTGGTCCGCACCGACAGGACCTGGCGGTTCTCGTCCACGTTGAGACTGTCGCGCAGGGAGACCAGCGGGTTCACCGCGGAGATCGTGCCGCCGCTCCCGGTGCCGGAGCCCACGCCCGGGCCGGCGTCGTCCAGCAGCCCGCCGCGCATCGTCGGCAGGGCCAGGGGCACCACCACGGCGATGCCGAGGACGACCGCGCCGATGCGCCGCCCGGTGCGGACCGGGGCGAGGGCGCCGCCCGGCGCGCCGCCGAAGACCCGTCCCCACCGGGCGATCCGCTCCCGCCCCTCGGCCAGCAGCAGCGTCAGGTAGCCGGCCGCCGCGAGCAGGAACCACAGCCAGTCGATGTCGTCGTCGGACAGTCCCGCGGCCACCGAGTACAGCGCCAGCAGCGGCAGCCCGGCCGGTGCCGCGCCGCGGAAGGTCACCGCGAGCACGTCCACCAGCAGCCCGACGAGCAGCACCCCGCCGACCAGCATCAGCCGGATGCCGTCGGACTCCAGCGGGGCCGGGATCGCGTACCGCGCGATGTCGTCGGCGCCCTGTTGCAGCAGGTCGCCGAAGCGGCCGAGGGCCCGGGGCCCGGGGACCAGCCCGGCGAGAGCCTGCTCGCGGGCGAAGACCAGCGTCAGCAGCGCCAGCAGGGTCACGCTCTGCGCCACCACGGTCAGCGGCCGGGCCAGCGGCACGCGCCGGCACGCCGCGCCCACCCCGGACTGGATCGCCAGCAGGATCGCGGCCTGGAGGATCCACGTGGCCGGGTCGACCAGCGGCAGCAGCGCACAGGCCGCCGTCAGCGTGGCCGCCCACGCGCACAGCGCCAACCGTCCCCGTCCGCTCATCACGCGCCCTCCCCGCCACCCGCCGCGGCGGCACCCGCGCGGTCCCGGTCCGCCAGGCGCCACAGTTCCTCCAAGGAGGCGCCCCGCTCCACCCCGAGGGCCGTCCAGCCGGCCTCGCGCAGCCTCCGCAGGCACTTCCCGCTCCGGTCCGACGGGCCGGGCACGTCGGCCGGTTCCCGCAGCCAGGTCCCGCTGTCCAGGACGAAGGCGACCGCGCCCCCACTGCGCCGCCGCATCCTCGCGGCCACCGCGGCCTGTTCCTCGTCGAGGTCGCCGAAGAACGCCACCAGCAACCCCTCGCCGCCGCGCAGCACGTCGTGGGCCCGGGACAGCCCGGTGCCGTCGGAGTGGTCGATCACCGCGAGGGTGTCCATCATCAGCCCGGCCGCGTCCGCCGTCCCCTGGCCCGCCTCCGCGAACCCGCCGGCGCCCTCGCCGGGCACCGTGCTGCCGGTGTCCGTGAGCAGCCGCACCGCGAAGCCCCGCTCCAGCATGTGCACCAGCACCGAGGCCGCGCCCGCGACCGCCCACTCGAAGGCGGAGTCCGGGCCCGCGCCGTCGAAGGCGACGCCCCGGGTGTCGAGCAGCACCGTGCAGCGGGCGCGCTGGGGCTGCTCCTCGCGGCGCACCATCAGCTCGCCGTGCCGGGCGGTGGAGCGCCAGTGCACGCGCCGCAGGTCGTCGCCGTAGCGGTACCCGCGCGGGATCACGTCGTCCTCGCCCGCCAGGGCCGGCGAACGCTGCCGCCCGTCGCCGTACCCCTTGGCCTCGCCGCCGAGGCGGACCGGCGGCAGCGGCACCACGCGCGGGATCACGGTCAGGGTGTCGTGCGCCGAGAAGGACCGGGTCAGCTCGCACATCCCGAACGGGTCGGACAGGCGCAGCTGGAGCGGCCCCAGCGGATAGCGGCCGCGCAGGTCGGAACGGACCCGGTAGGACACCTCGCGCCGGCCGCCCGCCTCGACCCGGTCGAGCACGAAGCGGGGGCGCGGCCCGAGCACGTAGGGCACCCGGTCCTGGAGCATCAGCGGGCCGGTGGGCAGCCGCGAGACGTTCTCCACGCTCAGGTGGACCCGCGCCTCGCCGGTGGCGGGGACCCGCGCGGGGGAGAGGCGGCGGCTGCCCGCGACCCGGTGGCGGGTGCGGTACAGCACGGTGGCGCACACCAGCGGCAGCACCGCCAGCAGCAGCCCGACACGGAGCAGGTCGCTCTGGCCGAGGGTGTAGGCGCACACGGCGGCGGCGACACCGGCGGCGAGGAAGGAGCGCCCGCGCGTGGTCAGGCCGGCCAGGGCGGTGCGCAGACCGCTTCGGCCTCCCCGGCCGGTCTCCGCCCGCCCCGTCCCCCCGGCGGACATCACAGCCTCCGCGGCGGTTGCCGGCCGTACACCGGGCCGTCGGGGGCCAGGCCGTAGCCGCTCGGCTGCGGGGGCGCCGCGGGCACCGGGGTGCGCTGGAGGATCTCCTGCACGACCTGCTCGGCGGTACGGCGGTTGAGCTGGGCCTGGGCGGTGGGCAGCAGCCGGTGGGCCAGGACGGCGACGGCGAGGGCCTGCACGTCGTCCGGCAGCGCGTACTCCCGGCCGCTCAGGGCGGCGGACGCCTTCGCCGCGCGCAGCAGGTGCAGCGTGGCCCGCGGGGAGGCGCCGAGTCTGAGGTCGGGGTGGGCGCGCGTGGCGGCGACCAGGTCCACGGCGTACCGCTTCACCGGCTCGGCGACGTGGACGCCCCGGACCGCCTCGATCAGCTTCACGATCTCGTGCGCGTGCGCCACCGGCTGCAGGTCCTCCAGCGGCGAGACGCCGCCGTGCACGTCCAGCATCCGCAGCTCGGCCTCCGCGCTGGGGTAACCCACCGAGACCCGCGCCATGAAACGGTCGCGCTGGGCCTCCGGCAGCGGGTAGGTGCCCTCCATCTCGACCGGGTTCTGCGTCGCCACCACCATGAAGGGGCTGGGCAGTTCGTAGGTCTGGCCGTCGATGGTGACCTGCCGCTCCTCCATCGACTCCAGCAGCGCGGACTGCGTCTTGGGCGAGGCGCGGTTGATCTCGTCGCCGATCACGACCTGCGCGAAGACCGCGCCCGGTTTGAACTCGAAGTCCCGGCGCTGCTGGTCCCAGATCGACACGCCGGTGATGTCCGACGGCAGCAGGTCGGGCGTGAACTGGATGCGCCGCACCGAGCAGTCGACGGACCGTGCCAGCGCCTTGGCGAGCATGGTCTTGCCGACCCCGGGGACGTCCTCGATCAGCAGGTGTCCCTCGGCGAGCAGCACGGTCAGCGAAAGCCGTACGACCTCGGGCTTGCCCTCGATCACGCCCTCCACCGAACCGCGCACGCGCTCGGCCACGGCGGTCAGGTCTGTGAGGCTCGCTCGATCGTCATAGGTCGTCACCCGGCCCTCCTCGGCCCTTCCCCGCGCTCGCCAAGGAGCAAGGGGTACCCCAGCTTTCCGGACCGGTGCGCGACGCTGCGGACCGGCCCGCCCCGAAACACGGACACCACGCGTGAATGGTTCCGCGCGACGCCACTCCCCGCATTCTTGCCGCCGTTACCGATTCGTGTCACTCGCCTGTGGACAACTGCCCGCGACATGTCGGCCCTTCGGGCCTTTTGCGGCGCTTGTGCGGCGGGGTGTTCCGGGGCGGGAGGGGCGGTCAGGCGGGGGTGACCTCGCGCAGCAGGCCCGTCTTCACGTCGTAGACGAAGCCGCGCACGTCGTCGGTGTGCGGCAGGAACGGCGAGGTGCGCACCCGCTCGATCGACTGCCGCACGTCCTGGTCGACGTCCTGGAAGCATTCCACCGCCCACGCGGGGCGCTGGCCGACCTCGTTCTCCAGTTCGGTGCGGAAGTCCTCGGTGAGGGTCTCCATGCCGCAGCCCGTGTGGTGGACCAGGACCACGCTGCGGGTGCCCAGCTTGCGCTGGCTGATGGTCAGGGAGCGGAGCACGTCGTCGGTGACGACGCCGCCCGCGTTGCGGATGACATGGCAGTCGCCGTTGTTCAGGCCGAGCGCGGCGGTCACGTCCAGACGAGCGTCCATGCAGGCCACGACGGCGGTGCGCAGGGCGGGGCGGGAGTCGAGGCCGGCGTCGGCGAAGGCGGCGGCGTACCGCGCGTTCGCCTCCAGGAAGCGGTCGGTGGCGGAGTCGGCGGGAACCGATGCAGAGTTCGTCATGGTTAAAACCGTACTGGTCAGGCGCCCTCCCGGTGCGCAAGAGGGGGGGGTGAACGGAGAACGGGGGCGGGCGGGGACGCGACGGCGGGCGCAAAGCGGCGGAGGCGGTCAGCGGGGCGTCACGGCCCACTCATCCCCAGGAGTGGTGCGCCCTCACCCGTACGGGTGAAGTCCCGGGCCGTGCCGCTCTCCGCCCGCGGCTTCCGCGACGCGCAGGCCGGTTGATTGACCGGGCGACACGGTGGACTAAAGTGACGCGAAGCGGGAGGCGAGGCTCTTCCCGCTGACTGAAATTCCACGGAGACCCCGGCGCCGCTGCCGGAGACTTCCCACGTGCGCGGCGCGTACGTACGGCTCGGCCTCCTCCCGCTCCCGGTCGGCTGACGCTTCCGGCGCCGGCGGGCCGTCTCCACCGCACGAGCGGGCGGGGACCCGGCGGTGCGTACCGCTCACCGGATCTGAGAGGCCCCCTTGAGCCAGAGTCGACACGTCCCGGTGATGCTCCAGCGCTGCCTGGACCTGCTGGCGCCCGCCCTCGAGGAGCCGGGGTCGGTGGTCGTCGACTGCACGCTCGGCCTCGGCGGGCACAGCGAGGCACTGCTGCGGCGGTTCCCCGGGGCACGGCTCATCGCCCTGGACCGCGACAAGGAGGCCCTGCGCCTGTCCGGCGAGCGCCTCGCGCCCCACGGGGAGCGCGCCACCTTGGTGCACGCCGTGTACGACGAACTGCCGGACGTCCTCGGCCGGCTCGGCGTCCCGCGCGTGCAGGGCGTCCTGTTCGACCTGGGCGTCTCCTCCATGCAGCTCGACGAGGCCGACCGCGGCTTCGCCTACGCGCAGGACGCCCCGCTCGACATGCGCATGGACCAGACCACCGGCATCAGCGCCGCCGAGGTCCTCAACACCTACCCGCCCGGCGAGCTGGTGCGGATCCTGCGCGCCTACGGCGAGGAGAAGCAGGCCAAGCGGATCGTCGCCGCGATCGTGCGCGAGCGCGAGAAGGAACCGTTCACCACCAGCGCCCGCCTGGTGGAGCTGATCCGCGACGCGCTGCCGCAGGCCGCCAAGCGCACCGGCGGCAACCCGGCCAAGCGCACCTTCCAGGCGCTGCGCATCGAGGTCAACGGCGAGCTGTCCGTCCTGGAGCGGGCGATCCCGGCAGCCGTCAAGGCGCTCGCCGTAGGCGGGCGGATCGCGGTGCTGTCGTACCACTCCCTGGAGGACCGGCTGGTCAAGCAGGTCTTCGCGGCCGGCGCCGCGAACACCGCCCCGCCCGGCCTGCCGGTCGTCCCCGAGCGCTACGCGCCCCGGCTCAAGCTGCTCACCCGCGGTGCCGAACTTCCCACCGAGGAGGAGATCGCCGAGAACCGGCGAGCGGCGCCGGCCCGGTTGCGCGGGGCCCAGCGCATCAGGGAGGACGCCGAGTGAAACCGGGCGCAGGCGCGGCGCCCCGGCCGGGAGGGGAGCGCGTGAGCGGGAAGAAACCCGAACTGAAGGGGAGGGCGGCCAGGCTCGCCCGGCTCCTCCCGCCGGGTGGCGGGCAGGCTGCCCGTACCCCCTTCGTCCTCCTCGTCGTCGTCCTCCTCGGCGGCGGCCTCATCGGGCTGCTGATGCTGAACTCCGCCCTGAGCGAGGGCTCCTTCCAGCTCGACGACCTGAAGGAGGAGACCAAGAGCCTCACCGACGAGGAGCAGTCCCTCCAGCGGGACATCGACGCCTACTCCGCCCCGCAGGCCCTGCTGCGCCGGGCCCGCGAGCTCGGCATGGTGCCCGGTGGCGACCCGGCGTTCCTGGAGCCGGACGGCACCGTCAAGGGCGTCCCCGGCCCCGCCTCCGCCGCGGCCACCCCGCTCGTCCTCGCCCCCGAGGCCCTCACCGCGCCCGCCCCGGCCGCCACGCCCATGCCCTCCACGACCCCTGGCAGGTGACGGAAGTGGTCGACGACTTCGGCAGGCAACCGCCGCGCCGCCGCGTGCCCGGGCCCGCCCGGCCGGCCCGCCCCGGCGCCCAGCGCCGTCCCGGAACCCAGCGGCGCCCGGGCCCCGGCGCCCGCCCGGCCCGCCGCCCGGCCCCGCCCCGCCAGGCCGCCTCGCGCCCCCTGAAGCTGGCCAGCCCCCGCCCCCGGCTGCGGATGATCGGCCTGGCGCTGACCCTCGTCATGACCGCCTTCGTCGTACGGCTGCTGCAGGTGCAGGCCGTCGACGCGAGCACGTACGTCGCCAAGGCCGAACAGAACCGGTACGTCGTCCACACCCTGCCCGCCGAGCGCGGCGGCATCACCGACCGCAACGGCGTCGCCCTCGCCTCCACCGTGGACGCCTACGACATCACCGCCGACCCGACGATGTTCACGCGCGAGCAGCTGAAGATCGGTGACGGGCCGGAGCAGGCCGCCGCCCTCCTCGCCCCGATCCTCGGCGAGGACCAGGAGGAACTGGCCGCCAGGCTCCGCCCGGAGAACAAGGAGCTGCGCTACGTCCGGCTCGCCCGCGGCAAGACCCCGGAGGTCTGGAACCAGATCAAGGACCTGAAGACCGCGCTCGCCAAGAAGGCCGAGAAGGACGACTCCGCCGTCAACGTCCTGGCGGGCGTCTTCGCCGATCCCAGCAGCAAGCGGATCTACCCCAACGGCGACCTCGCCGCCGGGATCCTGGGCTGGGTCAACTCCGAGGGCGAGGGCAGCGGCGGTCTGGAGCGGAAGCTGGACAAGACGCTGGCCGGCGAGGACGGCGAGATCCGCTACGCCCAGTCCGGCGGCCGTCAGGTGCCCACGATCGGCGCCAACGAGACGCCCGCCGTGCCCGGCAGCGACGTCGAGCTCACCATCGACCGCGACATCCAATGGGCCGCCCAGCACGCCATCACCGAGCAGGTGAGGGAGTCCGCGGCGGACGGCGGTTACGTCATCGTCCAGGACACCCGCACCGGCGAGATCCTCGCCATGGCGAACTCGCCCGGCTTCGACCCGAACAACCTCTCGGAGGCCGACCCGGCCGCGCTCGGCAACGCGGCGCTCCAGGACGCCTATGAGCCCGGCTCCACGGCCAAGGTGATGTCGATGGCGGCCGTGCTGGAGGAGAACGCGGCCACGCCGACCACCCACGTCGTCGTGCCCAACCGGCTGCACCGCGGCGACCGGCTCTTCAAGGACGACGTCGACCACCCGACCTGGTACCTCACGCTCAACGGCGTGCTCGCCAAGTCCAGCAACATCGGCACCATCCTGGCCACCGGACAGCTCGGCAAGACCCAGCGGGAGGCCAACCGGGTCCTCTACTCCTACCTGCGCAAGTTCGGTCTCGGCAGCTACAGCGGGCTCGGCTTCCCCGGCGAGACCAAGGGCATCCTCGCGCCGCCCGACCAGTGGTCGACCTCGCAGCAGTACACGATCCCCTTCGGCCAGGGCGTGTCCATCAACGCCCTGCAGGCGGCGTCCGTCTACTCGACCATCGCCAACGGCGGCGTCCGCGTCGAGCCCACGCTCGTGCGCGGCACCAAGGGCCCCGACGGGCGCTTCACCCCCGCCCCCGAGCCCGAGAGGACACGGGTGGTCAGCGAGAAGACGGCGAAGACCCTGGCCCGCATGCTGGAGTCCGTCGTGGACGACGAGGAGGGCACCGGCACCAAGGCGCGCATCCCCGGCTACCGGGTGGCGGGCAAGACGGGTACCGCCAACCGGGTGGATCCGGCCACCGGCAAGTACCACGGCTACACCTCGTCGTTCGCCGGGTTCGCGCCCGCCGACAAGCCCCGCGTCACCGTCTACTGCGCCATCCAGAACGCCACCGAGGGCAGCTACTTCGGCGGCCAGATCTGCGGCCCCGTCTACAAGCAGGTGATGGAGTTCGCCCTGAAGACCCTCCAGGTCCCGCCGACCGGCGCCGCCCCCGCGAACCTCCCGGTCACCTTCAAACCCTGATCAGCACCGATGCAGGACCGAGCCACCAGGAACCACCCCGTGACAACGATCACCCCCGATTCCGGGAACCAGGAAGCCCCCCGCCCCTCACTTCGCCCGGAAGCGGGCGCGCCCGGTACGCTCACCGCCGTGCCACACGCTGATCAGTCCCGAACCACCCAGAAGGGCCACCCCGTGACATATCCGGGTCCGCCCCGGCCGGTGCAGGTCTCCGCCACACCCCTCGCGGAACTCGCCGATCAGCTGGGTGTCACCGCGCCGGAGAAGAACGCCGACGTCACGGGCATCACCCATGACTCGCGCGCCGTCCGCCCCGGCGACCTGTACGCCGCCCTGCCCGGGGCCCGCGCCCACGGCGCCGACTTCGTCGCCCAGGCCGCCGGCCTCGGCGCCGCCGCCGTGCTGACCGACCCCTCCGGCGCCGAGCGCGCCGCCGCCACCGGCCTGCCGGTCCTCGTCGTCGACGACCCGCGCGGGCACATGGGCGAGCTGGCGGCCACGATCTACGGCCACCCGGGCCGCGACCTGCTCCAGATCGGCATCACCGGCACCTCCGGCAAGACCACCACCGCCTACCTCGTCGAGGGCGGCCTGCGGACGGCGAGGACCACCGGTCTCGTCGGCACGGTCGAGATGCGCATCGGCGACGAGCGCATCAAGTCCGAGCGCACCACCCCCGAGGCGACCGACCTCCAGGCCCTCTTCGCGGTCATGCGCGAGCGCGGCACCGAGGCGGTCGCCATGGAGGTCTCCAGCCACGCCCTCGTCCTCGGCCGGGTCGACGGCTGCGTCTTCGACGTCGCCGTCTTCACCAACCTCAGCCCGGAGCACATGGAGTTCCACTCCGACATGGAGGACTACTTCCGGGCCAAGGCACAGCTGTTCACGCCGCGGCGCAGCAGGCTGGGCGTGGTCAACGTGGACGACGAGTACGGCCGCCGGCTCGCCGCGGAGGCGACCGTCCCGGTCGTCACCTACTCCGCCGAGGGCCACCCGGACGCCGACTGGCGGGCCGAGGACGTGCGGGTCGGGCCGATGGACTCGACGTTCACGGCGGCCGGCCCGCACGGCGAACGGATCGCCGCCCGGTCGCCGCTGGCCGGCCCCTTCAACGTGGCGAACACCCTCGCCGCGATCGTCGCCCTCGCCGCCGCCGGCCTCGATCCGCAGGCCGCCGCCGACGGCGTCGCCGCCGTGCCGGGCGTGCCGGGCCGGCTGGAGCGCGTGGACGCCGGGCAGCCGTACCTCGCGGTCGTCGACTACGCCCACAAGACCGACGCCGTCGAGTCCGTCCTGCGCGCCCTGCGCAAGGTCACCGGGGGCCGGCTGCACGTCGTCCTCGGCTGCGGCGGCGACCGGGACACCACCAAGCGCGCCCCGATGGGCGCCGCCGCGGCCCGGCTCGCCGACACCGCCGTACTGACCTCCGACAACCCCCGCTCCGAGGACCCCCTCGCCATCCTCGCCACCATGCTCCAGGGCGCGGCCTCCGTGCCCGCGCACGAGCGCGGCGAGGTCCAGGTCTTCGAGGACCGGGCCGCCGCCATCGCCGCCGCCGTCGCCCGCGCGCAGCCGGGCGACACCGTGCTGGTGGCGGGCAAGGGCCACGAGCAGGGCCAGGACATCGCCGGGGTGGTCCGTCCCTTCGACGACCGCCAGGTGCTTCGCGAAGCAATCCAGAAAACCCAGGGATGAACTTGTGATCGCCCTCTCCCTCGCCGAGATCGCAGAAGTCGTCGGCGGGCAGACGCACGACATACCGGATCCGTCCGTCCAGGTCACCGGACCGGTCGTCCGGGACTCCCGCGAGGCGGGGCCCGGCAGCCTCTTCGTCGCCTTCGCGGGCGAGCGCGTGGACGGCCACGACTTCGCGCGGGCCGTCGTCGAGGCGGGAGCGGTGGCCGTGCTCGGCACCCGCCCCGTCGGCGTGCCCGCGATCGTCGTGGACGACGTCCAGGCCGCCCTCGGCGCCCTCGCCCGGCACGTCGTACGCCGCCTCGGCGCCACCCTCGTGGGCCTCACCGGCTCCGCGGGCAAGACCAGCACCAAGGACCTGATCGCCCAGGTGCTGCGGCGCAAGGCACCGACGGTGTTCACGCCGGGCTCGCTCAACAACGAGATCGGGCTGCCGCTGACCGCGCTGAGCGCCACCGACGAGACGAGGTTCCTCGTCCTGGAGATGGGTGCCCGCGGCATCGGCCACATCCGGTACCTGACCGAACTCACCCCCCCGAAGATCGGTCTCGTCCTCAACGTCGGCTCCGCCCACATCGGCGAGTTCGGCGGCCGTGAGCAGATCGCCCAGGCCAAGGGCGAACTCGTCGAGGCGCTTCCGGAGGACGGCACGGCCGTCCTCAACGCGGACGACCCCTACGTACGCGCCATGGCCTCCCGAACGAAGGCGAAGGTGATCTTTTTCGGAGAGTCCGACGAAGCGGACGTTCGCGCCGAGAACGTGCGACTCACGGACAACGGACAGCCCTCCTTCAGGCTTCACACACCCTCCGGTGCAAGTGACGTGACCATGCGCCTGTACGGTGAGCATCACGTGTCGAACGCGCTCGCCGCCGCCGCCGTCGCCCACGAGCTGGGCATGTCCGCAGACGAGATCGCCGTCGCGCTCTCCGAGGCGGGCTCCCTCTCCCGCTGGCGGATGGAGGTCACCGAGCGCCCGGACGGCGTGACGATCGTCAACGACGCCTACAACGCGAACCCCGAGTCCATGCGGGCCGCCCTGCGCGCCCTGGCAGCCATGGCCAAGGGACGCCGTACGTGGGCGGTGCTCGGCAAGATGGCCGAGCTCGGGGACGAGGCGCTCGCCGAGCACGACGCGGTCGGACGGCTCGCCGTCCGGCTCAACGTCAGCAAGCTCGTCGCGGTCGGCGGCAGGGAAGCCGCCTGGCTGCAACTGGGCGCATATAACGAGGGTTCGTGGGGTGAGGAGTCGGTGCACGTGTCCGACGCACAGGCGGCGGTCGACCTGTTGCGCAGCGAGTTGCGCCCGGGGGACGTCGTACTCGTGAAGGCGTCCCGTTCGGTCGGGCTCGAGAAGGTGGCCGAGGCGCTGCTCGAGACCGGTGCCGAGGGTGAGGTCGCAGCCCGATGATGAATCAGATCCTGTTCGCGGGTGTCATCGGCCTGTTCCTGACCCTGGTCGGCACACCGCTGCTGATCAAGCTGCTCGCGCGCAAGGGGTACGGCCAGTACATCCGTGACGACGGCCCGCGCGAGCACGCCAGCAAGCGCGGTACGCCGACCATGGGCGGCATCGCCTTCATCCTGGCCACGGTCGCCGCCTACTTCCTGAGCAAGGTGATCACCGGCAAGCCGCCGACCTACTCGGGCCTGCTGGTGCTGGGCCTGATGGTCGGCATGGGCCTGGTCGGCTTCCTCGACGACTACATCAAGATCGTCAAGCGGCGTTCGCTGGGTCTGCGGGCCAAGGCGAAGATGGCCGGCCAGCTCATCGTCGGCATCGCCTTCGCGGTGCTCGCGCTGCAGTTCTCCGACTCCCGCGGCAACACCCCGGCCTCCACCAAGCTGTCGTTCATCACCGACTTCGGCTGGACCATCGGCCCGGTGCTGTTCGTGGTCTGGGCGCTGTTCATGATCCTCGCGATGTCGAACGGCGTGAACCTCACCGACGGCCTGGACGGCCTGGCCACCGGCGCCTCCGTCCTCGTCTTCGGCGCCTACACCTTCATCGGCGTGTGGCAGTTCCAGGAGTCGTGCGCCAACGCGCTGGAGCTGACCAACCCGGGCGCCTGCTACGAGGTGCGCGACCCGCTCGACCTCGCGGTCGTCTCCTCCGCGCTGATGGGCGCCTGCCTGGGCTTCCTGTGGTGGAACACCTCGCCGGCCAAGATCTTCATGGGCGACACCGGTTCGCTCGCGCTCGGCGGCGTGCTCGCGGGCCTGGCGATCTGCTCGCGCACCGAGCTGCTGCTCGCCATCCTCGGCGGCCTGTTCGTCCTGATCACCATGTCCGTGGTGATCCAGGTCGGCTCCTTCCGCCTCACCGGCAAGCGCGTCTTCCGGATGGCGCCGCTCCAGCACCACTTCGAACTCAAGGGCTGGTCCGAAGTCCTGGTGGTGGTCCGCTTCTGGATCATCCAGGGCATCTGCGTGATCGTCGGACTGGGCCTCTTCTACGCGGGATGGGCGGCCGACAAGTGACCGACTGGCAGGGAAAGCACGTCACCGTCGCCGGACTCGGCGTCTCCGGGGTCCCCGCGGCCAAGGTCCTCCACGGCCTGGGCGCACGCGTCACCGTCGTCAACGACGGCGACGACGAGCGGGCCCGGGCCCAGGCGGCCGGGTTGGAGGAGCTCGGGATCACCGTGCGCCTCGGCGACGGGGACACCCTGCCCGAGGCCACCGAGCTGATCGTCACCGCGCCCGGCTGGAAGCCGGACAAGCCGCTGTTCGCGGCGGCCGAGCGGGCCGGGGTCCCGGTCTGGGGCGACGTCGAACTGGCCTGGCGCCTGCGCGGCCCCGATGCCGCTCCCTGGCTCGCCGTCACCGGCACCAACGGCAAGACGACGACCGTCCAGATGCTCGCCTCCATCCTGAGGGCGGCGGGCCTGCGCACGGCCGCCGTCGGCAACATCGGCGTCTCGCTGCTGGACGCGGTGACCGGCGAGGAGCGCTACGACGTCCTGGCCGTGGAGCTGTCCAGCTACCAGCTCCACTGGGCGCCCTCCGTGCGCGCCCACTCGGCCGCCGTGCTCAACCTCGCCCCCGACCACCTCGACTGGCACGGCTCCATGGAGGCGTACGCGCGCGACAAGGGCCGCGTCTACGAGGGCAACCGCGTCGCCTGCGTCTACAACGCCGCCGACAAGGCCACCGAGGACCTGGTGCGCGAGGCCGACGTGGAGGAGGGCTGCCGGGCCGTCGGCTTCACCCTGGGCACGCCCGGCCCCTCCCAGCTCGGCGTCGTGGAGGGCATCCTGGTCGACCGCGCCTTCGTCGAGGACCGGCACAGGAACGCCCAGGAACTCGCCGAGGTCTCCGACGTCAACCCGCCCGCGCCGCACAACATCGCCAACGCCCTCGCCGCGGCGGCCCTGGCACGCGCCTTCGGCGTGCCCGCGGCGGCCGTACGGGACGGCCTGCGGGCCTTCCGGCCGGACGCCCACCGCATCGCGCACGTGGCGGACGTGGACGGGGTGGCGTACGTCGACGATTCCAAGGCCACCAACACCCACGCCGCCGAAGCCTCGTTGGCGGCGTACGAGTCGGTCGTGTGGATCGCCGGCGGGCTCGCCAAGGGCGCGACCTTCGACGAACTGGTCGCGGGCGCGGCGAAGCGGCTGCGCGGGGCCGTCCTCATCGGCGCCGACCGCGCCCTGATCCGCGAAGCCCTGGCGCGACACGCCCCGGAGGTACCCGTCGTCGACCTCGACCGGACCGACACTGGGGCGATGCTCCAGGCCGTCCGGGAGGCTCGGCGGCTCGCCCGGCCCGGCGACACGGTGCTGCTGGCCCCGGCGTGCGCCTCCATGGACATGTTCGCCAACTACAACAAGCGCGGTGACGCGTTCGCGCAGGCCGTTCGCGAACTCGGCGCCTGACCCGGCCGCCTGCGCCGGGCGACCTTGGGAGGGACGCGTGGGACCGTCGAGGCCGACGTACGACGGGGGCTGCGATGCCCGGTAGCCGCACCGGGCGTCCGCCCGTGCAGCGGGCCGTCAAACGGCCCGCCGCGCCGGGACCGTCGCGCGAGAACGCCCTTCTGCGCCTGCACACCCGCGCGCGCCGCGCCTGGGACCGGCCGCTGACCGCGTACTACCTGATCCTCGGCGGCAGCCTGCTGATCACCGTGCTCGGCCTGGTGATGGTCTACTCGGCCTCGCAGATCACCGCGCTGCAACTGTCCCTGCCCGGCTCGTACTTCTTCCGCAAGCAGTTCCTGGCGGCCCTGATCGGCGGCGCCCTGATGTTCGCCGCCTCCCGGATGCCGGTGAAGCTGCACCGGGCGCTGGCCTACCCGATCCTGGCCGGCGTGATCTTCCTGATGGTCCTGGTGCAGGTGCCCGGGATCGGCATGTCGATCAAAGGCAACCAGAACTGGATCTCCATCGGGGGGCCCTTCCAGCTCCAGCCCAGCGAGTTCGGCAAGCTGGCGCTGGTGCTGTGGGGCGCCGACCTGCTCGCCCGCAAGCAGGGCAAGCGGTTGCTGACGCAGTGGAAGCACATGCTGGTGCCGCTGGTCCCGCTCGCCCTGCTGCTGCTCGGGCTGATCATGCTCGGCGGCGACATGGGCACGGCGATCATCCTCACGGCGATCCTGTTCGGCCTGTTGTGGCTCGCGGGCGCGCCCACGCGGCTGTTCGCCGGTGTGCTGTCGGTCGCCGCGCTGCTCGGTGTGATCCTCATCAAGACCAGCCCCAACCGCATGGCGCGGCTCGGCTGTCTCGGCGAGACCGATCCCGGCCCGGGTGACGCCTGCTGGCAGGCCGCGCACGGCATCTACGCCCTCGCCTCGGGCGGACTGTTCGGATCCGGCCTCGGCGCCAGTGTGGAAAAATGGGGCCAACTCCCCGAAGCGCACACCGACTTCATCTTCGCCGTCACCGGTGAGGAACTGGGTCTGGCGGGGACGCTGTCGGTGCTCGCCCTCTTCGCGGCTCTAGGCTATGCGGGTATCCGCGTGGCCGGACGCACGGAGGACCCCTTCGTGAGGTATGCCGCGGGAGGTGTGACCACCTGGATCATGGCCCAGACCGTGATCAACATCGGTGCGGTGCTCGGTCTGCTGCCGATCGCCGGTGTCCCCCTCCCGCTGTTCTCCTACGGGGGATCCGCCCTGCTGCCGACCATGTTCGCCATCGGGCTGCTGATCGCGTTCGCGCGCGACGAGCCCGCTGCGCGGGCGGCGCTTGCGATGCGGCAACCTCGTTTTGGTAAAAAGCGGGGGGCCAGGGGCCCGCAGGGACCTCGGAGATGGAACACGATGCGACGGCGCACCTCGGCGGTGCGCACGTCCGGAGAGCGGTGAATTTCGGTGCATGTCGTCCTCGCCGGTGGAGGCACCGCCGGCCACATCGAGCCCGCGCTCGCACTCGCGGACGCCCTGCGCAGGCAGGATCCGACGGTGGGGATCACGGCCCTGGGCACGGAGCGCGGCCTGGAGACCCGGCTCGTGCCCGAGCGGGGCTACGAGCTGGCGCTCATCCCGGCCGTGCCGCTGCCCCGCAAGCCCACCCCCGAGCTGATCACCGTCCCGGGCCGGCTGCGCGGCACCATCAAGGCGGCCGAGCAGATCCTGGAGCGCACCAAGGCGGACGTCGTGGTCGGCTTCGGCGGTTACGTCGCCCTGCCCGGCTACCTCGCGGCCAAGCGGCTCGGCGTGCCGATCGTCGTCCACGAGGCCAACGCCCGCCCCGGCCTCGCCAACAAGATCGGCTCCCGGTACGCCGCCCAGGTCGCCGTCTCCACCCCCGACAGCAAGCTGCGCGGCGCCCGGTACATCGGGATCCCGCTGCGCCGCACCATCGCGACCCTGGACCGGGCCGCCGTGCGCCCCGAGGCCCGCGCCGCCTTCGGGCTCGACCCCAACCTGCCGACGCTGCTGGTCTCCGGCGGCTCGCAGGGCGCCCGCCGCCTCAACGAGGTCGTCCAGCAGGTCGCGCCCTGGCTCCAGCAGGCCGGCATCCAGATCCTGCACGCGGTCGGTCCGAAGAACGAACTGCCGCAGGTGCACCAGATGCCGGGGATGCCTCCGTACATCCCGGTAAGTTATCTGGACCGGATGGACCTCGCGTACGCCGCGGCCGACATGATGCTCTGCCGCGCGGGCGCGATGACCGTCGCCGAACTCTCCGCCGTCGGGCTCCCGGCCGCCTACGTCCCGCTGCCCATCGGCAACGGCGAGCAGCGGCTGAACGCCCAGCCGGTGGTCAAGGCCGGCGGCGGCCTGCTGGTCGACGACGCGGACCTCACCCCGGAGTGGGTGCAGCAGAACGTCCTGCCCGTGCTCGCCGACCCGCACCGGCTGTACGAGATGTCCCGCGCCGCCGCCGAGTTCGGCCGGCGGGACGCCGACGACCTGCTCGTCGGCATGGTGTACGAGGCGATCGCCGCCAGTCGCGCGCACCGCTAGGCACGGACGACGGATGACGGAGGGCAGGGAGCGTGGCCGGAACGACCACCGCCGAACGCGGTGAACGCCGGCGGGAGTCGTCCGGCCCGCCCCGCCCGCGACGGCCGAGGGCCCCCCGCCCTCGTACGATCGCCGTCCTGGCCGTCGCCCTGGTGATCGCCGGCGCCGGGACCGGCTGGGCCCTGTACGGTTCCGACTGGCTGCGCGTGGAACGCGTCTCGGTCTCCGGCACACGCGTCCTGACACCCGCTCAGGTGCGCGAGGCCGCCGGTGTGCCCGTCGGGGACCCGTTGATTTCCGTCGACACCGAGGCGATCGAAGCCCGGCTGCTGAAAAAGTCGCTCCGAATCGACGCCGTTGACGTGGTTCGCTCCTGGCCGGACGAAATCAGGTTGAAAGTGACCGAACGTACCCCGGTCCTCCTGGTCCGAAAAGGCGGGAGCTTCGTCGAAGTGGACGATGAAGGTGTCCGATTCGCCACGGTTTCCCGCGCCCCGAAAGGTGTGCCCCTGCTGGAATTGGCGCTTTCCCGCCAAGGTCCGGCCGCGGCCAGTCTGCGCCGCTTCGGGGAGGACCGGCTGACGCGCGAGGCGGTACGGGTCGCCGGCCGGCTCCCGGCCGCGGTCGCCCGCAGCACACAGGTCGTCAAGGTCCGTTCGTACGACGACATCTCGCTCCGGTTGCGCGACGGCCGGACCGTCGTCTGGGGAAGCGGCGAGGAGAGCGACGAGAAGGCCCGCGCGCTGACCGCGCTGATGAAAGCCCAGCCCGGCGCGCGGCACTTCGACGTGAGCGTCCCCACGGCCCCCGCGTCAGCCGGGAGTTGACGCGCATCCGTGCAGGCCAGCACCCTGGTTGGGCGCCGCCACGGCTGATCACATAGGGTGAAAAGAAAAACGGGAGGTTCGGCGTGTTCGTTGAACGCGCGCCGCTTGTCGACTTAGTGTCCTGTTCGGAAGACTCCAGGGAACAGGCACACTGGTAACCCTAAACTTCAGGGTTAGGGTTCGGGTCGGCAATACGGACCGTCCCATTCGGCATCAGTCGTCGGGTCTCGGGCGCAGCGCGTCACGAGAGTTCGACGACACGTAACTCGAGGCGAGAGGCCTTCGACGTGGCAGCACCGCAGAACTACCTCGCAGTCATCAAAGTCATCGGTGTCGGCGGCGGTGGTGTCAATGCCATCAACCGGATGATCGAGGTCGGTCTCAAGGGCGTCGAGTTCATCGCCATCAACACCGACGCGCAAGCTCTGTTGATGAGCGACGCCGACGTCAAGCTGGACGTCGGCCGTGAACTCACCCGCGGACTCGGCGCCGGAGCCAACCCGGCCGTCGGCCGCAAGGCCGCCGAGGACCACCGCGAGGAGATCGAGGAGGTCCTCAAGGGGGCCGACATGGTCTTCGTGACGGCCGGTGAAGGCGGCGGCACCGGCACCGGCGGCGCGCCCGTCGTGGCCAACATCGCACGCTCGCTGGGCGCCCTCACCATCGGCGTGGTCACGCGCCCGTTCACCTTCGAGGGGCGGCGCCGCGCGAACCAGGCCGAGGACGGCATCGCCGAACTCCGCGAAGAGGTCGACACCCTCATCGTCATCCCCAACGACCGGCTGCTGTCCATCTCGGACCGCCAGGTCAGCGTGCTCGACGCGTTCAAGTCCGCCGACCAGGTGCTGCTGTCCGGTGTGCAGGGCATCACCGACCTCATCACCACCCCCGGCCTGATCAACCTGGACTTCGCCGACGTGAAGTCGGTCATGTCCGAGGCCGGTTCGGCCCTCATGGGCATCGGCTCGGCCCGCGGCGACGACCGCGCGGTGGCCGCGGCCGAGATGGCGATCTCCTCGCCGCTGCTGGAGGCGTCCATCGACGGCGCCCGGGGTGTGCTGCTCTCCATCTCCGGCGGTTCCGACCTCGGCCTGTTCGAGATCAACGAGGCGGCCCAGCTGGTCAGCGAGGCCGCCCACCCCGAGGCCAACATCATCTTCGGTGCGGTGATCGACGACGCCCTCGGCGACGAGGTGCGGGTCACCGTCATCGCGGCCGGGTTCGACGGCGGCCAGCCGCCGGCCCGCCGGGACAACGTCCTCGGCTCGGCCTCGGCCCCGCCCGCTCCCGCCGCTCCCCGGCGCGAGGAGCCCGCGCCGGCCCGGCAGACCGAGAGCCGCCCGACCTTCGGCTCGCTCGGCAGCGTCAAGCCCAAGGAGGAGCCCGAGCCTCCCGCCCCCGAGCCGGTGACCGACCTGCCGCCGGTCGCCTCGCCGCCCCCGGTCCCGCCGACGCGGACCTACGTGGACAGTGCGGCCGAGGAACTGGACGTGCCGGACTTCCTCAAGTGATAGGACAGCGCGACACCGCGAACGGCGCGCACTTCGCCTTCACCGACCGGTGGGGCGGGGTGAGCGCCGTTCCGTACGAGGAGCTCAATCTCGGCGGCGCGGTCGGTGACGACCCCGCCGCCGTCACCGCCAACCGCGAACTGGCCGCCAAGTCCCTCGGTCTGGACGCGGCCCGCGTGGTCTGGATGAACCAGGTGCACGGTGCCGACGTCGCCGTGGTCGACGGGCCCTGGGGGGACCGTCCGGTTCCCCGGGTGGACGCGATCGTCACCGCCGAGCGGGGCCTCGCCCTCGCCGTCCTCACCGCCGACTGCGTGCCCGTCCTGCTCGCCGACCCCGTCGCCAAGGTCGTCGCCGCGGCCCACGCGGGCCGGCCCGGCATGGTCGCCGGGGTCGTCCCCGCCGCCGTGCGGGCCATGACCGGTCTCGGCGCCGACCCCGCCCGGATCGTCGCCCGTACCGGGCCCGCCGTGTGCGGGCGGTGCTACGAGGTGCCGGAGGCGCTGCGCGCCGAGGTGGCCGCCGTCGAGCCGGCGGCGCACGCCGAGACGAGCTGGGGCACGCCGGCGGTCGACGTGAGCGCCGGCGTGCACGCGCAGCTTCAGCGCCTCGGGGTGCACGACCGGGCGCACTCACCTGTGTGCACGCTGGAATCGCACGACCACTTCTCGTACCGCCGCGACCGCACCACCGGGCGGCTCGCGGGCTATGTCTGGCTGGACTGATGGGGCATGACGGACCGTAAGGACGAAATCGCCGCGAATCTGGCGAAGGTGGAGGAGCGCATCGCCGCCGCGTGTGCGGCGGCGGGACGCCCCCGCGAGGACGTGACCCTGATCGTGGTCACCAAGACCTACCCGGCGAGCGACGTGCGGATCCTCGCCGAGCTCGGTGTCCGCCACGTCGCCGAGAACCGCGACCAGGACGCGGCCCCGAAAGCTGCCGCATGTGCGGATCTGCCCCTTACCTGGCATTTTGTCGGCCAGTTGCAGACCAACAAGGTGCGTTCCGTGGTCGGTTACGCGCATCACGTGCAGTCCGTCGATCGTTCCAGGCTCGTCACGGTTCTGTCGAAGGAGGCCGTGCGGGCCGGGCGCGAGGTGGGGTGCCTCATTCAGGTCGCCCTCGACGCCGGCGAGAGCGGGCGCGGGGAGCGCGGGGGCGTGGCCCCCGGGGGAATCGAAGAGTTGGCCGACCTCATCACCCGGTCCCCGGGGCTGCGGCTCGACGGGCTGATGACCGTCGCCCCGCTCACCGGCGAGTACGCCGGGCGTCAACAAGCGGCGTTCGAGTCGCTCATGGATTTGTCGACCGACCTGCGCCGGGTCCATCCGGCTGCGAACATGGTCTCGGCGGGAATGAGCGCGGACCTCGAACAGGCCGTGGCCGCCGGGGCGACACATGTGCGCGTCGGCACCGCGGTACTCGGAGTCCGCCCCGGGCTCGGGTAACGTCGCCAAGAAGTCGGACCACAGCAGAAAATATGGTCAATGCCGCCGAAAGGCGGACGTAACGACCTCGTGGATCGCGGGCACTTGGCAGTCGTCAGCCGATCCACCACAGAGCGGAGGACTCAGAGCATGGCCGGCGCGATGCGCAAGATGGCGGTCTACCTCGGCCTCGTGGAGGACGATGGGTACGACGGCCGGGGGTTCGACCCCGACGACGACTTCGAGCCCGAACTGGACCCGGAGCCGGAGCGGGACCACCGGCGGCACGAACCGTCGCATCAGCCGCACGGCTCACATCAGCCCCAAAGGGACGAAGAGGTGCGAATCGTCCAGCCGCCCGCGCCGCGCGAGCCGGTCTCCCGCGCCGCTTCGCTCCCCGCTGAATCCGGGCGCCCGGCGCGCATCGCGCCCGTGGCATCCATCACACAAGAACGCGCGAGCCTGGAGAAGAGCGCACCGGTGATCATGCCCAAGGTCGTGTCGGAACGAGAGCCTTACCGGATCACCACGCTTCACCCGCGGACCTACAACGAAGCCCGTACCATCGGGGAACACTTCCGTGAGGGCACCCCGGTGATCATGAATCTGACCGAGATGGACGACACGGACGCCAAGCGGCTGGTCGACTTCGCGGCCGGTCTGGTGTTCGGTCTTCACGGCAGTATCGAGCGGGTGACACAGAAGGTTTTCCTGTTGTCGCCTGCTAACGTCGATGTCACGGCGGAGGACAAGGCCCGCATCGCAGAGGGCGGGTTCTTCAACCAGAGCTGAGACGCATTACCGGTGAGAGCAAGGATCCGAGATCGGATCAGGGGAGAGGGAAGCACAGGTCATGAGCGTGGTCCTGGATGTCGTCTACATCGCGCTGATGTGCTTCCTCATCGTGCTCATCTTCCGGTTGGTCATGGACTACGTCTTCCAGTTCGCCCGCTCGTGGCAACCCGGCAAGGCGATGGTGGTCGTTCTGGAGGCCACCTACACTGTCACCGATCCACCGCTGAAGCTTCTGCGGCGGTTCATCCCGCCGCTGCGTCTCGGGGGCGTGGCGCTCGACCTGTCCTTCTTCGTACTGATGATCATCGTCTACATCCTGATCTCGATCGTGAGCCGGCTGTGAGCGATGTGAACTACGGTCTTGCCGAATGCCGACGACTACGTTGAGGTGAAGAGATGCCGTTGACCCCCGAGGACGTGCGGAACAAGCAGTTCACGACCGTCCGCCTCCGAGAAGGCTATGACGAGGACGAGGTCGATGCCTTCCTCGACGAGGTCGAAGCCGAACTGACCCGCCTGCTCCGCGAGAACGAGGATCTGCGCGCCAAGCTGGCCGCCGCCACGCGCGCCGCCGCGCAGAACCAGCAGAACATGCGCAAGCCCCCGGAGCAACAGGACCAGCAGCAGGGCATGCGAGGTCCCGGCGCTCCGGTACCCGCCGGGATATCGGGCCCGCCGCAGCAGCAGATGGGCGGTCCCGGCCCCATGGGCGGCCCGCCCCAGCTGCCGAGCGGTGCCCCGCAGCTGCCCGCCGGTCCCGGCGGTCAGGGAGGCCCGCAGGGTCCCGGCCCGATGGGCCAGGGTCCTGGTCCGATGGGTCAGGGCGGCCCCATGCAGGGGCAGATGGGTCCCGGTCCGATGGGCGGCCCCATGGGCGGTCCCGGCCCGATGGGCCAGGGTCCCGGCGGCGACAGCGCGGCTCGCGTCCTGTCGCTGGCGCAGCAGACCGCCGACCAGGCGATCGCGGAGGCCCGTTCCGAGGCCAACAAGATCGTCGGTGAGGCGCGCAGCCGTGCCGAGGGCCTCGAACGCGACGCCCGGGCCAAGGCCGACGCCCTGGAGCGGGACGCGCAGGAGAAGCACCGTGTCGCGATGGGCTCCCTGGAATCCGCGCGCGCCACGCTGGAGCGCAAGGTCGAGGACCTGCGCGGCTTCGAGCGCGAGTACCGTACGCGGCTGAAGTCCTACCTGGAGTCGCAGCTGCGCCAGCTGGAGACCCAGGCCGACGACTCGCTCGCCCCGCCGCGCACGCCCGCGACGGCTTCCCTCCCGCCGTCCCCGGCGCCTTCCATGGCCCCGGCCGGCGCGAGTGCCCCGTCCTACGGCGGCAACCAGTCGATGGGCAGTGGTCCGGGCTCGTCGTCCGGCCCCTCCTACGGCGGTCAGCAGCAGATGTCCCCGGCGATGACCCAGCCGATGGCGCCGGTGCGTCCGCAGGGCCCGTCCCCGATGGGACAGGCGCCCTCGCCGATGCGCGGGTTCCTCATCGACGAGGACGACAACTGACGGCGGCCCCGGCGGCCGTGGGTACGCAGTAGGCGTCGGCAGCATTCACTGGGCGAGGCCCCGGATCCCAGAATCCGGGGCCTCGCCCTTTTTACGCGGGTTGACCGGGGCTCGCCCGCCGCCGGGCCCCGGCGGCGGGCGAGCAGTGAGGGCCCGGCCCCGCCCTTCGAGGCGGGGCCGGGCCCTCGTGGCGTGTGCCGGGTGCTTACGCCTTGCGCAGACGGAACGTCAGGGTCAGGCCCTCGTCGGTGAAGGGCTCGCCGTACGCGCCGTCCGCCTCGCCCTGGGCGAAGTCCGTGGCGAGGACCTCGTCGGCGATCAGGGCGGAGTGGTCCGTCAGGGCGGCGATGGTCGCCGGGTCCGTGGCCGTCCAGCGCAGGGCGATGCGGTCGGCGACGTCGAGGCCGCTGTTCTTGCGGGCCTCCTGGATCAGGCGGATCGCGTCCCGGGCGAGACCCGCGCGGCGCAGTTCCTCCGTGATCTCCAAGTCCAGCGCGACCGTGGCACCGGAATCGGAGGCGACCGACCAGCCCTCGCGCGGCGTCTCCGTGATGATCACCTCGTCGGGGGCGAGGGCGATCGTCTCGCCGTCGACCTCGACCGACGCCGTGCCCTCGCGCAGGGCCAGGGAGAGCGCCGCGGCGTCCGCGTTCGCGATGGCCTTGGCCACGTCCTGGACGCGCTTGCCGAAGCGCTTGCCGAGCGCGCGGAAGTTGGCCTTGGCGGTGGTGTCGACCAGGCTGCCGCCGACCTCGGAGAGGGAGGCCAGGGACTCGACGTTCAGCTCTTCCGTGATCTGCGTGCGCAGCTCGGGGGCGAGGGACTCGAAGCCCGTCGCCGCGATCAGCGCCCGCTTCAGCGGCTGGCGGGTCTTGACGCCCGACTCGGCGCGCGTGGCGCGGCCCAGCTCCACGAGCCGGCGGACCAGCAGCATCTGCTGCGACAGCTCCGGGTCGACGGCGGCCGGGTCCGCCTCGGGCCAGGAGGACAGGTGAACCGACTCCGGGGCGTCCGGGGTGACCGGCACGATCAGGTCCTGCCAGACCCGTTCGGTGATGAACGGGGTCAGCGGCGCCATCAGCTTCGTGACCGTCTCGACGACCTCGTGCAGGGTGCGCAGCGCGGCCTTGTCGCCCTGCCAGAAGCGGCGGCGGGAGCGGCGCACGTACCAGTTGGACAGGTCGTCGACGAACGCGGACAGCAGCTTGCCGGCGCGCTGGGTGTCGTAGCCCTCCAGGGCCTGGGTGACCTGGTCGGTCAGGGCGTGCAGCTCGGACAGCAGCCAGCGGTCCAGCAGCGGCCGGTCGGCCGGGGCCGGGTCGGCCTCGGAGGGGGCCCAGCCGGAGGTGCGGGCGTACAGCGCCTGGAAGGCGACCGTGTTCCAGTAGGTGAGGAGCGTCTTGCGGACGACCTCCTGGATGGTGCCGTGGCCGACGCGGCGCGCCGCCCACGGGGAGCCGCCGGCCGCCATGAACCAGCGGACGGCGTCGGCGCCGTGCTGGTCCATGAGCGGGATCGGCTGGAGGATGTTGCCCAGGTGCTTGGACATCTTGCGGCCGTCCTCGGCGAGGATGTGGCCGAGGCAGACGACGTTCTCGTAGCTCGACTTGTCGAAGACGAGGGTGCCGATCGCCATGAGGGTGTAGAACCAGCCGCGGGTCTGGTCGATGGCCTCGGAGATGAACTGCGCCGGGTAGCGGGACTCGAACAGTTCCTTGTTCTTGTACGGGTAGCCCCACTGCGCGAACGGCATCGAGCCCGAGTCGTACCAGGCGTCGATGACCTCCGGCACGCGGACCGCCTCCAGGGAGCAGCCCTCGTGGGTGCAGGTGAAGGTCACCTCGTCGATGTAGGGGCGGTGCGGGTCGAGGCCGGACTGGTCGGTGCCGGTCAGCTCGGTGAGCTCGGCGCGGGAGCCGACGCAGGTGAGGTGGCCCTCCTCGCAGCGCCAGATCGGCAGCGGGGTGCCCCAGTAGCGGTTGCGGGACAGCGCCCAGTCGATGTTGTTGTTCAGCCAGTCGCCGAACCGGCCGTGCTTGACCGTGTCCGGGAACCAGTTGGTCCTCTCGTTCTCCTGCAGCAGGCGGTCCTTGATCGCCGTGGTGCGGATGTACCAGGACGGCTGCGCGTAGTACAGGAGCGCGGTGTGGCAGCGCCAGCAGTGCGGGTAGCTGTGCTCGTAGGGGAGGTGCTTGAAGAGCAGCCCGCGGCGGTCGAGGTCCTCGGTGAGCTTCTCGTCGGCCTTCTTGAAGAAGACGCCGCCGACCAGGGGGAGGTCCGCGTCGAAGGTGCCGTCCTGGCGGACGGGGTTCACCAACGGCAGGCCGTAGGAGCGGCAGACCCGCAGGTCGTCCTCACCGAAGGCGGGGGACTGGTGGACCAGGCCCGTGCCGTCCTCGGTGGTGACGTAGTCGGCGTTGACCACGAAGTGGGCCTCGGCCGGGAACTCCACCAGTTCGAACGGGCGCCGGTAGCCCCAGCGCTCCATCTCGGCGCCCGTGAAGGTCTGCCCCGTGCTCTCCCAGCCCTCGCCGAGGGCCTTGGCGAGCAGCGGCTCGGCGACGACGAGCTTCTCCTCGCCGTCGGTGGCGACGACGTAGGTGACCTCGGGGTGGGCGGCGACGGCGGTGTTGGAGACCAGGGTCCAGGGCGTGGTCGTCCACACCAGGAGCGCGGCCTCGCCGGCCAGCGGGCCGGAGGTGAGGGGGAAGCGGACGTAGACGGAGGGGTCGACGACCGTCTCGTAGCCCTGGGCGAGCTCGTGGTCGGACAGGCCGGTGCCGCAGCGGGGGCACCAGGGGGCGACGCGGTGGTCCTGGACCAGCAGGCCCTTGGTGAAGATCTCCTTCAGCGACCACCAGACGGACTCGACGTACTCCGGGTCCATGGTCCGGTAGGCGTCGTCGAGGTCGACCCAGTAGCCCATGCGGGTGGTCAGCTCGGCGAAGGCGTCGGTGTGGCGGGTCACCGACTCGCGGCACTTGGCGTTGAACTCGGCGATGCCGTACGCCTCGATGTCCTGCTTGCCGGAGAAGCCCAGCTCCTTCTCCACCGCCAGCTCCACCGGGAGGCCGTGGCAGTCCCAGCCGGCCTTGCGGGCCACGTGGTAGCCGCGCATGGTGCGGAAGCGGGGGAAGACGTCCTTGAAGACGCGGGCCTCGATGTGGTGGGCACCCGGCATGCCGTTGGCGGTGGGCGGACCCTCGTAGAACACCCATTCGGGACGGCCCGCGGACTGTTCCAGGCTCTTGGCGAAGATCTTCTGTTCATGCCAGAAGTCGAGCACGGCGCGCTCGAGCGCGGGCAGGTCGACCTGGGCGGGTACCTGGCGGTATTGCGGCGGCGTATTCAACGGGCTTCCTCCGGCGGACGTGCTGCCTTCCGTCGGAGGGACGAGAGCCGTCATGCTGCGTACGCCGCTTCGTGTGCGGCGGGCTCCCGCGGTACCACCCTCCTTGGCCCCCCGGCACGGCGTGCGCCGCACGCGCTCCGGTGAGCCCCCTCATTGAGGTCGCGATGCCGGTTCTACTCGCCGCGCCTGGTGCTGCGCGGCTTTCTTCCGGCGGCTCCGGGGTGATCTTCACGTCGCGCTCGCCCCCGGGCTCACACCGTCCCCGGGTCGCTCTGGGCTGCCTACGCCGCTACTCGTCCCCATCCACGCTTCTCGCTCCGCCCAGTGTACGGCGCCGCGCGGACGGCGGACGACCGGCTTTCGCGCGGGGCGGGAGCGGCGCGCGCCACGGCCCGGCATGCCCCGAACGGAGGGGGGCGGCGTCCGGGCCCCGGGACGTCCGGCCCGGCGGCATACCCGGCCGGGAGCTGGGCACAACGCATGCAGGTCGGCCGAGCGGCATCCGCGAGGCGGGCGAATCGGGCGGTGCGCCCCGTTGCCGCGGGACTCGAGTCGATTTATCGTCCCAGCACGATTCACGAGCAAGATCACAATATGTGAGGGGGCCGCGGCCATGGTGGTGAAGAGGACCGCCGTACAGCAGTCGGGGTCCGGTGCGTCCACGGGTTCCTCCGGTGGTGCGGCCCCTGCCGGCGGAGGGGCGCGCGCCTCCGGAGGGGGGCCGGGCGAGGGGGCGGGCGGGAAGAAGGGCGCACGGACGACCGGGGCCGCGGGCCGGGCCGGGAAGGAGGAGGCGGCCGGGAAGGCCGGGGAGAAGGTCACCGGGGAGGAGGCCGGCAGGGCCCCGGTGAAGAAGGCGCCCGGGAGGAAGGCGGCCCGTGCGAAGGGAGCCGCCGGTGCCGGCGGGAGCGGTGCCGCGACGGACGCCGCCGGGAGCGGCGCCGGAAGGAAGAGCACGGCCAAGAAGGCGGGCGCGGCTCAGGCCGCGGAGCAGACGGGAGCCACGACGGTGGTTGCGAAGAAGACCCCTGGCACGGCCACGGCGGCGAAGAGCGCTGTGCCGAAGGCACGGGGCGCCGCGGCGGAGCCCGGCGATCTCGCGGTGCGTCCCGGGGAGGACCCCTGGACCCCGGAGGAAATGGAGGAGGCGCGCGACGAACTGCTGTCCGAGCAGACACGGCTGCGCGCCGAGATCGCCTCCTCCGAGCAGGCGCTGGCGGGCCTCATGCGCGACTCCGGGGACGGCGCGGGCGACGACCAGGCGGACACCGGCACCAAGAACATCACGCGTGAGCACGAGCTGGCGCTCGCCGCCAACGCGCGCGAGATGCTCACCCAGACCGAGCGCGCCCTGGAACGCCTCGACACGGGGACGTACGGCCTGTGCGAGAACTGCGGGAACCCGATCGGCAAGGCCCGCATGCAGGCCTTCCCGCGGGCGACGCTGTGCGTGGAGTGCAAGCAGAAGCAGGAGCGCCGGTACTGACCGGCCGCCGTTCGCGTCCTGAGCACGTGGGCCGCGCAGGGCGTACCGTACCCTCGTCCTCAGTCAGGCACCTAGGTTGAGGGACTCACGTGGCAGAGGCGGAGCGCATCATCGGTACGCCGGACACCCCGGACGCGGCGCGGCCCGGGCAGGAGCGGCCGGAGGGGGCCGCCGCGCCGGGCGAGCGGTCCGCTGCCGGGACGGCAGGGCCCCCGGCCGGCGGGCCCGGCGCCGGCGGCACCGAGGGCGCCGGCGGCACCGGTGAGGCGGCCGTGCCCGCGGCGGACCGGGCCGCGCCCGAGGGCGGTGCGGCCGGGCGGCCCCGCGGCGGGCGCCGGATCGCCGTGCTGTTCTCCGTCGCCGCGATCGCGTACGCCCTCGACCTGATCAGCAAGATGATCGTGGTCGCCAAGCTGGAACACCACGAGCCCGTCGAGATCGTCGGCGACTGGCTGAGGTTCGAGGCGATCCGCAACGCGGGTGCGGCCTTCGGCTTCGGCGAGGCCTTCACCGTGATCTTCACGGTGATCGCGGCGGTGGTCATCGTCGTGATCGCCCGCCTGGCCCGCAAGCTCTACAGCCTGCCGTGGGCGATCGCGCTCGGCCTGCTGCTCGGCGGGGCGCTCGGCAACCTCACCGACCGGATCTTCCGCTCGCCCGGCGTCTTCGAGGGCGCGGTCGTCGACTTCATCGCGCCCAAGCACTTCGCCGTCTTCAACCTCGCCGACTCGGCGATCGTCTGCGGCGGCATCCTGATCGTGCTGCTGTCCTTCCGGGGGCTCGATCCGGACGGGACCGTCCACAAGGGCTGAGCGAGGGCCGGGCGGGAGCGGGCGGGGCCCGGGCACGCGTACGGGAGTGCCGGACCCGTCCGGCATACTCGACGGGTGAGCACGATTCCCGAGATCCGTACCCTGCCCGTGCCCGACGGCCTGGAGGGCGAGCGCGTCGACGCCGCCATCTCCCGCATGTTCGGCTTCTCCCGTACCAAGGCCGCCGAGCTGGCGGCGGCGGGGAAGGTCACGGTCGACGGGTCGGTGGTCGGCAAGTCGGAGCGGGTGCGCGGCGGGGCCTGGCTGGAGGTCGAGATGCCACAGGCGCCCGCGCCGGTGCAGGTGGTCGCCGAGCCGGTCGAGGGCATGGAGATCGTGCACGACGACGAGGACGTGGTCGTGATCGTCAAGCCGGTCGGGGTGGCCGCCCACCCGTCGCCCGGCTGGACCGGCCCGACCGTCATCGGCGGGCTCGCCGCCGCCGGGTACCGCATCTCGACCTCCGGCGCCGCCGAGCGCCAGGGCATCGTGCACCGCCTGGACGTCGGCACCTCCGGCCTGATGGCGGTCGCCAAGTCGGAGCGCGCGTACACCTCGCTCAAGCGCCAGTTCAAGGAGCGCACGGTCGACAAGCGCTACCACACGCTCGTCCAGGGCCACCCCGACCCGACCAGCGGCACCATCGACGCGCCCATCGGCCGCCACCCCCACCACGACTACAAGTGGGCGGTCACCGCCGAGGGCAAGCCGTCCGTCACGCACTACGACCTGATCGAGGCGTTCCGCGCGGCCTCCCTGCTCGACGTGAAGCTGGAGACGGGCCGCACCCACCAGATCCGCGTCCACATGGCCGCCCACCGGCACCCCTGCGTCGGCGACCTGACGTACGGCGCCGACCCGACCCTCGCCAAGCGCCTCGGCCTGACCCGGCAGTGGCTGCACGCCGTGCGGCTCGGCTTCGAGCACCCCGGCAGCGGCGAGTGGGTGGAGTTCACCAGCGACTACCCCGAGGACCTGCAGCAGGCTCTCGACCGGGTCCGCGAGGAGACCTGGGCATGAGCGCGGGTCCGTACGCGGTGCGCGTCGCCGGGGACCTCGCCGACCGGGAGGCCTGCTTCGCGGTGCGCAAGGAGGTCTTCGTCGTCGAGCAGGGGGTCCCCGAGGAGATCGAGTACGACGCGTACGACGCCGGTGCGGTGCACGTCCTGGCGATCCGCGAGGACGGCGTGCCGCTCGGCACCGGGCGGCTGCTGCACGGCGAGGCCGCCGCGGCCAAGACCGGTGACGGGCCCTCCGTCGGCTCCCTCGGCCGGCTCGCCGTGACCCGGACCGCCCGCGGGCTGGGCGTCGGGGCGGCGCTGGTGCGGGCGATCGAGGAGGCGGCCCGCGCGCGGGGGCTCACGGCGCTGGACCTGCACGCGCAGACCCACGCGCTGGGGTTCTACGAGCGGCTCGGCTACGAGGCGTACGGCCCGCAGTTCCCGGACGCGGGGATCCCGCACCGGGCGATGCGGCGCGTTCTGTGACCCGCCGGGTTCCGGATGCTCCGTGACGCACCGGATCCGGTGCGCCCCGCGGCCCGCCGGTCCGCCGCGCCATGCGGCGCAGGGGACGGAAGAGGCTGGTGAGCGCGGTGTCGTGGCAGGCTTGAAGTCCGCCGTGTGAACACCCAGATCGCCGGAGTGCTGACCGTGGATCAGTTGGCCCTGTTGTTCCTGCTCTTGCTCGGGGCCGTGCTGAGCGTTCCGGTGGGGAACCGCCTCGGGCTGCCGGCGCCGGTGCTGATGACGGTCGTCGGCATCGTCCTGGCGCTGCTCGACTTCGTGCCCGACGTCGACGTCCCGCCCGACCTCATCCTGCCCCTGCTGCTGCCGCCCCTGCTGTACGCGGCCGTGCGGCGGACGTCCTGGCGGCAGTTCGCGGCCAACAAACGGCCGATCTTCCTGCTCGCGGTGGCGCTGGTGTTCGTCACCATGGCCTGCGTGGCCGCCACCGCCCACGCGATCGTGCCGGGGCTGCCGATCGCCGCCGCCTTCGCCCTCGGCGCGCTGGTGGCGCCGCCCGACCCGGTGGCGGCGACCGCCGTCGCCGGACAGCTGGGGCTGCCGCGCCGGCTCGTCTCCATCCTGGAGGGCGAGGGGCTGTTCAACGACGTGACGGCCATCGTCCTGTACCACGTGGCCATCACCGCCGCCGTCAGCGGCACCTTCTCGCCGTGGCGGGCGGGCCTGGACCTGGTGCTGTCCGCCGTCGTCGCCGTCGCCGTGGGGCTCGTCCTGGGCTGGGGCGCGAGCAAGCTGCTGGGCCTGCTGGACGACCCCACCCTGCAGATCGGGCTGACGCTGCTGGTGCCGTACGTCAGCTACGTCCTGGCCGAGGAGCTGCACGGCTCCGGAGTGCTCGCCGTGCTCACCACCGCGATGTTCCTCGCCGAGCACGCGGCCGACGCCGACGACGTGATGACCCGGCTCGCCGGGCACACCGTCTGGGACGTCGTCGACACGCTCGTCACCGGGGTCGCCTTCGGGCTCATCGGCCTGGAACTGCACAACGCCGTCCGCACCGCCTCCGGGCGCTGGGGCGAGCTGCTCGGCTGGGCCGCGGCGGTCGCCGCCGTCGTCGTCCTCGTCCGGCTGCTGTGGCTGCTGCCGGCGACCTGGCTGACGAAGCGGCTGCACGCCAACCGGGACCACGACGAGGACATCCCGACGAGCTGGCGGGAGACCGTCGTCATGTGGTGGTCGGGGATGCGGGGCGTCGCCTCGGTGGCGCTGGCCCTGGCGATCCCGCTCGAGACGGACGACGGCAGTCCCTTCCCCAACCGCGACGAGATCGTCTTCATCGCCTTCGGGGTGATCATGGTGACGCTGCTGCTCCAGGGGCTCACCCTGCCGTGGCTGGTGAACCGGCTCGGGGTGCGGGCCGACACCGAGCGGGAGAAGGCGTTCGAGAAGGAGCTGGCCGTGCGGGCGGCCAGGGCGGCGAAGCGGCGGCTGAAGGAGATCGAGGCGGTCGAGGAGCTGCCGGAGGAGCTGTCCGAGCAGATGCTGCGGCGGGCCCACGACATCGGGTTGCGGATCAGCCCGGACATCGGGGGCGAGGAGCGGCGCGAGGCGCACGAGCAGCGGGCGCGGCGGGTGAAGCGGATCCGGCGGATCCAGGGCGAGCTGCTGAGCGCCGCGCGCCACGAGGTGCTCGCGGCGCGCAGCGAGCCCGGCGCCGACCCGGAGATCGTGGACCGGGTGCTGCGGCATCTGGACGTCCGCAGCCTGCGGTGACGCACCGGGCCCGGGGCGACCGCGGCGGGAGCGGGCCCCGAAGTCCCCGGCGGTGTCTCGCGCCGCCCGTCAGCGGCGCCGCGCCTGCTCGGGCAGGCGGCGCGCGGCCCCGTCGGGCGAGGGGCGGCGCAGGCCGTCGCGGGCCGGCGGGACCGCGTCCCCCACGGCGACGCGGGGCAGCGCGTGGGGGTACGCCTCGGCCAGCCAGCGGATCATCTGCTCGCGGACCGTCACCCGCACCGTCCAGATGTCGTCGGCGTCCTTGGCCGTCACCAGGGCCCGCACCTGCATGGTGGTCGGGGTGGTGTCCGTGACCGTCAGGTCGTAGGCGCGCCCGTCCCAGGCGGGGCACGCGCGCAGGATGTCGCGGAGCTTGTCGCGCATCGCGTCCAGCGGCGCCGTGTGGTCGAGATGCCAGTACACGATGCCGGTCATCTGCGGCGTGCCGCGCGACCAGTTCTCGAACGGCTTCGAGGTGAAGTACGACACCGGCATGGTGATCCGGCGCTCGTCCCAGGTGCGCACGGTCAGGAACGTCAGCGTGATCTCCTCGACGGTGCCCCACTCGCCTTCCACCACCACCGTGTCGCCGATGCGCACCATGTCGCCGAAGGCGATCTGCAGCCCCGCGAACAGGTTGCTCAGCGTGGACTGCGCGGCGATGCCGGCCACGATGCCGAGGACGCCGGCCGAGGCGAGCAGCGAGGCGCCCGCCGTGCGCATGTCCGGGAACGTCAACAGCATCGAGGCCCCCGCCACCACGCCGACGACCGCGGAGACCACCCGCATGATCAGCGTCACCTGGGTGCGCACGCGCCGCACCCGGGCCGGGTCGCGCTGCGCCCGGGCGTTGGCGTAGCTGGTGTAGGACGTCTCGACGATCGCCGCGGCGATCCTGACGACCAGCCAGGCGACCGAACCGATCAGCACCAGCGTCAGGGTCCGGTCGATGCCGGTCCGGTGGGACGGGAACAGCCCGGCCTCGACGTACGTCCCCTTCAGCAGGGCGGCGCACAGGACGAGCTGGTAGGGGATACGGCCGCGGCGCAGCAGTCCCCACAGCGGCGTGTCGTGGTCGCGTTGGCCGGCCTTGCGCAGCAGCAGATCGGTGGCCCAGCCGATGACGAGGGTCAGCACGACCGAGCCGCCGACCACGGTCAGCGGGCGGAGTATGTTCTCCATGCCCACGAACGTAACCGGGACCGCGGGGGACCGAACATGTGACTTCGCGGCGCTCGTGGGTAGGGATGCCGCCCGGCACCGTCGGACCCGGCTGGCACCATGGCCTCATGAACATCATGCTCTTTCACTCGACCCATGGCCTCGGGCCCGCGGTGCGGCAGGCCGCGGACCGGCTGCGCGCCGCCGGACACCAGGTGTGGACGCCGGACCTCTTCGAGGGGCGCACGTTCGACACGGTCGAGGAGGGCATGGCGTTCCAGGACGGCATCGGCAAGGACGAGCTGCTGAAGCGGGCCGTGCTGGCCGCCGCGCCCTACTCGGAGCGCGGGCTGGTCTACGCCGGGTTCTCGCTCGGCGCCTCGATCGCCCAGACCCTCGCCCTCGGTGACGACAAGGCGCGCGGGCTGCTCCTCCTGCACGGCACCTCCGACCTCGCGCCGAACGCCTCGGTGGACGGCCTGCCGGTCCAGCTGCACGTGGCGGAGCCGGACCCGTTCGAGCCGGACGAGTGGCTGAGCGCCTGGTACCTCCAGATGGGCCGGGCCGGCGCCGACGTCGAGGTGTACCGGTACGCCGGGGCGGGCCACCTCTACACCGACCCCGACCTGCCGGACTACGACGAGGAGGCCGCCGAGGCCACCTGGCGGGTGGCGCTCGGCTTCCTCGGCTCCCTGGAGGACGAGCGCTCCCGGCCCGGTCAGACCGGGGAGTAGGCGCGCTCGACCCGCTGCGTGCCGCTGCGCGTGCGGTAGGAGCGGGCCCAGGACGCGGTCGCGTCCGCCGCCGTGCGGTCGGACAGGACGTAGTAGTCCATCTGCGCGCGCTCGGCCGTGAGGTCCAGCACGCCGTACCCGTGGCGGTCGGTGTCGACCCAGTGGACATGCCGGTTGGCGGCGCGGATCAGCGGCGCGGCGACGGCGGACACCGTGCCCTCGCGGGCCCCCACGAGGTCGTCGAGGTTGTCGGAGGTCACCGAGGTGACGACGAACTCCGTGGCGGCGGAGGCGGACAGCGGGTAGGTCCCGGCGTCGTGGGGCACGTCGTTGGCCCACGCCATGTGGATGTCGCCGGTCAGGAAGACCGTGTTGCGGATGGCGTGGGTCCGCAGGTGGGCGAGGAGCTCGCGGCGGTCGTCGGTGTAGCCGTCCCACTGGTCGGTGTTGAGGGCGAGGCCCTCCCGGGGCAGGCCCAGCAGCTCGGCGAGCGGGCGGAGCAGGTCGGCGGTGAGCGAGCCGACGGCGAACGGCGCGATCATCACGGAGTTGCCGACCAGCCGCCAGGTGGTGTCGGAGGCCCGCAGCCCGGCCTTGAGCCAGTCCAGCTGGGCGCGGCCGGTGAGGGTGCGGTCCGGGTCGTCGACGTCGCCGTCGCCGATCGCGGCCTGCCGGGAGCGGAACGACCGCAGGTCCAGCAGGGACAGGTCGGCGAGCCTGCCGAACCGCAGGCGCCGGTAGGTGGTGCCCGCGATCGCCGGGCGTACCGGCATCCACTCGAAGTAGGCCTGCCTGGCGGCGGCCTGCCGCGCGGACCAGGCGCCCTCGGCGCCCTCGGTGTGGTTCCCGGCACCGCCCGACCAGGTGTTGTCGGCGAACTCGTGGTCGTCCCAGATGGCGACCACGGGAGCGGCGGCGTGCAGGGCCTGGAGGTCGGGGTCCGTCTTGTAGCGGCCGTGCCGTACGCGGTAGTCGGCGAGCGTGCGGATCTCGTGGGCCGGGGCGTGCGGGCGGACGACGGTGCCGCGGGTGCCGTACTCGCCGGTGCCGTACTCGTAGATGTAGTCGCCCAGGTGCAGCCAGGCGTCCAGGTCGCCGCGGGCCGCGAGGTGGCGGTAGGCGGCGAAGCGGCCGGCCTCCCAGTTGGCGCAGGACACCACGCCGAAGCGCAGGCCCGCCACGGCCGCGTCGGCCGCCGGCGCGGTACGGGTGCGGGCGGCGGGGGAGTCGGTGCCCCCGGCGGAGAAGCGGAACCAGTAATCGGTGGCGGGTTCCAGGCCGCGGACGTCCGCCTTGACGGTGTGGTCGGACGCGGCGGTCGCGGTGACGGAACCCTTGGCGACGATGTCCGTGAACGACCGGTCCCGGGCGACGACCCACTCCACCTCGGTGTCGGGGCCGGTGCCGGAGCCCGGCACGGCCTCGGGCACCGGCGTCACCCGGGTCCACAGCAGGACGCCGTCGGGCAGCGGGTCGCCGGAGGCCACCCCGTGCAGGAAGGCGGGCGCGGCGTCGGCGGCGCCGGCGGGGACGGCCGCGGTGAGCGGGGCGGCGAGGACCGCGCCGGCGGTCGCGGCCTTGACGACCGTGCGGCGGCTCGGCGCGAGGGGGCCGGCGGGCGCGGCGGACCGCGGGCCGTCGGATGCGGATGATCTGTGTCGACTGGTCACGGCCGATCAGATTACTGATCGGTACGGATAGGAGCGGGCGAACTCCCGAAAGTTCGCCCGCTCTTCAACGCCGGGTCGGTGTCCGCGCGGTCAGGCCTTCAGCGCGGCGTCGACCGCGTCGGTGAAGTCCTTCGCCGTCATGGGCACGTTCCCGTCCGGGCCGGTGAGCTGCTTGCCGTCCATCACCAGGGTCGGCGTGCCGGTGACGCCGTCCTTGTTGTCGTTGAACGCCTGGGACATGGCCAGCGCCCAGGCGTCGTACGTCCCCTTCTTCACGGCGTTGCGGAACGTGGCGTTGCCCTTCAGCGCGGGGACGCTGTCGGCGATCTCGATGAGGTGGTCGTCGTCCTTGAACTTGTCGTCGCTCTCCGAGGGGTGCCACTTCGCGGAGTAGAGGGCGGCCTTGTAGTCGAGGAACGCCTCGGGGCTCACGTTCAGGGCGGCGCCCAGGGCGCTCATCGCGTTCTTCGACCCCTCGCCGTGCGAGCCGACCTCGAACTTCCCCTCCTTCTCGGTGTCGCCGTCGAGGAAGGTGCCGCCGACGAACTGGATCTTGTACTTGCCGGCTTCGACGTCCTTCTCGAGGGTGGAGCCGACGGACTGCTCGAAGGCGGCGCAGACCGGGCAGCGCGGGTCCTCGTAGAGCTTGAGGGTCTTCTTCGCGTCGCTCTTGCCGATCGTCACGGTCGTGCCGTTCTCGCCCGTGGTGTGGGCCGGGGCGACGACCTTGTCGTCCGCGACGGTCTCCCAGTGGGAGGGCTTGTTGGCCTGCACGACGGCGTAGCCGATGCCGCCGGCTATCGCCAGGACGCCGACGACGGAGCAGGCCACGACGATCTGCCGCTTGGCCTTCTCGCGCTTGGCCTGGCGCTCGCGCTCCAGGCGCAGGCGCTCACGGGCCGCCGTCTTCGCCGCCTGGCTGTTCCGCTTGCTCATGGTGGTGGTCTCCATGGGGACGCGCACACGGGGGTGTGCGGAAAACGTAAGGGGGGCTGCTGGTGCTCGGTGGGGGTGCTCAGGCGAAGGCGGCCGAGCGCGGCGGTCCGCGCCGTCCCAGGGAGTGGATGAGGATCCGGTCGCGGGCCGCGGCGGCGGGGCGGGCCGGGCGCGCCGGCCGGCGCACGGCGGGCGCCCGCCGCACGGTCACGGCCGCCACCGCCAGCAGCAGCGGCCGGAACGTGGTCGCGGCCACGGCCCGCAGCAGCTGGGTCAGCGCCCGCTCGCCGCGGTGCAGCCAGGCCGCCGCGAGCAGCCCGACGCCGATGTGCGCGCCGAGCAGCAGCCAGGGGGTGGCGGGGCCGGCGTGCGCGAGGGCGGCGGCGAGCCGGTCGGTGTCGGCGCCGGCCACCCGGGTCAGCGGTGCGGTCAGACCGGGGCCGACGCCGGTGCCGACCCCGCACAGCACGTGGAGGCCGACGGAGCGCAGCGGGCCGGTGACCGGGCCGCCCGCCGCGCCGTAGCACAGGTGCTGGCCGGCGGTGAAGACCGTGTCGGCGGCCAGCTCCAGCGGGATCAGCAGGGCCGCGATCCGCCCGAAGGAGCGTTCGCGGCCCGCCAGGGCGTACGCCGGGACGAACACGGCGGCGGCGATCGCGGCCACCGTGTTCAACGGCAGCGGGACCTGCGACAGCAGCACGTGCGACGCGGTGCTGAGCGTCACGACGAGTGCCGTGAACAGCGCCGCGCGTACGGCTCTGAGCGGGGTCCCGGATATGTCCATAGCGAGAGAAGAGTGTGTCACGGGGGTCGGTAGGGGGCTCCTAAAGGGTTCCTGTGAACCCGGGGAGCCTTCCGGGAGAGCCTACGCTCACAGCCCCGGGATGCGGCCGTTGCGGAACAGGTCCACGAAGATCCGGTGATCGGCACGCGCGCGTGCCCCGTAACCGTGCGCGAAGTCCACCAGCAGCGGCGCGAAGCCGTCCTCGTCGGCTGCGATCGCCGCGTCGATGGCCCGCTCGGTGGAGAACGGCACCAGGGACTCGCCGGACTGGTCGTCCGCCGCCGCGTGCATGGCGGCCGTGGCCCGGCCCAGGTCGGCGACGACCTCGGCGATCTCCTCCGGGTCGTCGATGTCGCCCCAGTCCAGGTCGACGGCGTACGGCGAGACCTCGGCGACCAGCTGGCCGGCGCCGTCCAGCTCGGTCCAGCCCAGCCACGGGTCGGCGTGGGCCTGGAGGGCGCGCTGGGAGATCACCGTGCGGTGGCCCTCGTGCTGGAAGTAGTCACGGATCGCCCGGTCGGTGACGTGCCGGGAGACGGCCGGGGTCTGGGCCTGCTTGATGTAGATCACGACGTCGTTCTCCAGGGCGTCGCTGTTGCCCTCCAGGAGGATGTTGTACGACGGGAGCCCGGCCGAGCCGATGCCGATGCCGCGGCGGCCGACGACGTCCTTCACTCGGTAGGAGTCCGGGCGGGTCAGGGAGGACTCCGGGAGCGTCTCCAGGTAGCCGTCGAAGGCCGCCAGCACCTTGTAGCGGGTGGCGGCGTCCAGCTCGACGGCGCCGCCGCCCGGCGCGAAGCGGCGCTCGAAGTCGCGGATCTCCGTCATCGAGTCCAGCAGCCCGAAGCGGGTCAGCGAACGGGCGTCGCGCAGCGCGTCCAGCAGCGGCCCGGTCGCCGTGTCCAGCGTGAACGGCGGCACCTCCTCGCTCTTGGCGCCGGTGGCCAGGGCGTGGATCCGCTCGCGGTAGGAGTCCGCGTAGATCCGCACCAGCTCGGTGATCTGCCCGTCGCTGAGCGCCTTGGCGTACCCGATCAGGGCGACGGAGGCCGCGAAGCGCTTGAGGTCCCAGGTGAAGGGGCCGACGTAGGCCTCGTCGAAGTCGTTGACGTTGAAGATCAGTCGGCCGGTCGAATCCATGTACGTGCCGAAGTTCTCCGCGTGCAGGTCGCCGTGGATCCACACGCGGGAGGTGCGCTCGTCCAGGTAGGGGTCGCCGGAGGTCCCCCCGCCGCCACGCCCGGCGTGCTCCGCGGCCAGGTCGTGGTAGAAGAGGCACGCCGTGCCCCGGTAGAACGCGAAGGCGGACGCCGCCATCTTCCGGAACTTCACGCGGAACGCGGCCGGGTCGGCGGCGAGCAGCTCGCCGAAGGCGGTGTCGAAGACGGCGAGGATCTCCTCGCCGCGGTGCTCCTCGTCGAGCTGCGGGACCGACATCGCTGGGTGCCTCCTGGTGCGGGGTGGTGCGTGACGGGTGGGGCGGGCGTTCTCGCAGGTGCGGGGCGGCTTCCACCGCGCACGGCGAGGAAGGCCCGCCCGGACCAACGTACGGCGGCCCCTCCGAGTGCCCGGCGCCCTCGTGCGGCGGTACGCGGGTGAGCCCGCCGGGTGTCGGTGCCGGGGCATAGACTTCGAGGCTGACCCCCAGACTGTCCGCAGCCTGTCGCCCCGCGTTCCCCCAGGAGGCCGCACGTGTCGAAGCCGCCGTTCACGCACCTGCACGTCCACACCCAGTACTCGCTGCTGGACGGTGCCGCGCGGCTGAAGGACATGTTCAACGCGTGCAACGAGATGGGCATGACGCACATCGCCATGTCCGACCACGGCAACCTCCACGGCGCGTACGATTTCTTCCACTCCGCGCAGAAGGCGGGCATCACCCCGATCATCGGGATCGAGGCGTATGTCGCGCCGGAGTCGCGCCGCAACAAGCGCAAGATCCTCTGGGGCCAGCCGCACCAGAAGCGGGACGACGTCTCCGGTTCCGGCGGCTACACGCACAAGACGATCTGGGCCACCGACAAGACGGGCCTGCACAACCTCTTCCGCCTGTCCTCCGACGCCTACGCCGAGGGCTGGCTGCAGAAGTGGCCCCGGATGGACAAGGAGACCATCGCCCAGTGGTCCGAGGGGCTGGTCGCCTCCACCGGCTGCCCCTCCGGCGAGGTGCAGACCCGGCTGCGCCTGGGCCACTTCGACGAGGCCCTCAAAGCGGCGGCCGACTACCAGGACATCTTCGGCAAGGACCGCTACTTCCTGGAGCTGATGGACCACGGCATCGAGATCGAGCGCCGGGTCCGCGACGGCCTGCTGGAGATCGGCCGGAAACTGGGCATCCCGCCGCTGGTCACCAACGACTCGCACTACACCTACGCGCACGAGGCGCAGGCGCACGACGCGCTGCTGTGCATCCAGACCGGCAAGAACCTCTCCGACCCGGACCGCTTCAAGTTCGACGGCACCGGCTACTACCTGAAGTCGACGGAGGAGATGTACGCCATCGACTCCTCCGACGCCTGGCAGGAGGGCTGCGCCAACACGCGGCTGATCGCCGAGATGGTCGACACCACCGGCATGTTCGAAAAGCGCGACCTGATGCCGAAGTTCGACATCCCGGAGGGCTACACCGAGGTCACCTGGTTCCAGGAGGAGGTCCGCCGCGGCATGGAGCGCCGCTATCCGGGCGGCATCCCCGAGGACCGCATGAAGCAGGCCGAGTACGAGATGGACGTCATCATCTCGATGGGCTTCCCCGGCTACTTCCTCGTGGTCGCCGACTTCATCATGTGGGCCAAGAAGCAGGGCATCGCCGTCGGCCCCGGCCGCGGCTCCGCGGCCGGCTCGATCGTCGCCTACGCGCTGGGCATCACCGACCTCGACCCGATCCCGCACGGTCTGATCTTCGAGCGGTTCCTCAACCCCGAGCGCATCTCGATGCCCGACGTCGACATCGACTTCGACGAGCGCAGGCGCGCCGAGGTGATCCGGTACGTGACCGAGAAGTACGGCGCCGACAAGGTCGCCCAGATCGGCACCTACGGCACCATCAAGGCCAAGAACGCGATCAAGGACTCCGCGCGCGTGCTGGGCTACCCGTACGCGATGGGCGACCGCATCACCAAGGCCATGCCCGCCGACGTCCTCGGCAAGGGCATCCCGCTGTCCGGCATCACCGACCCGAACCACCCCCGGTACTCGGAGGCGGGCGAGGTCCGCTCGATGTACGAGAACGAGCCGGACGTGAAGAAGGTCATCGACACCGCGCGCGGCGTCGAGGGCCTGGTGCGGCAGATGGGCGTGCACGCCGCCGGCGTGATCATGTCCAGCGAGCCGATCGTCGACCACGTCCCGGTCTGGGTCCGGCACACCGACGGCGTCACCATCACGCAGTGGGACTACCCGAGCTGCGAGTCGCTCGGCCTGCTGAAGATGGACTTCCTGGGCCTGCGCAACCTCACGATCATGGACGACGCCGTCAAGATGGTGAAGGCGAACAAGGGGATCGACATCGATCTCCTCAGCCTCCCGCTCGACGACCCGACCACCTTCGAGCTGCTCCAGCGCGGCGACACCCTCGGCGTCTTCCAGTTCGACGGCGGCCCCATGCGCTCCCTGCTGCGCATGATGAAGCCCGACAACTTCGAGGACATCTCCGCCGTCTCGGCCCTGTACCGGCCGGGCCCGATGGGCATGAACTCGCACATCAACTACGCCCTGCGCAAGAACGGCCAGCAGGAGATCACCCCGATCCACCCGGAGCTGGAGGAGCCGCTCAGGGAGGTCCTGGACGTCACCTACGGCCTGATCGTCTACCAGGAGCAGGTGCAGAAGGCCGCCCAGATCATCGCCGGCTACTCGCTCGGCGAGGCCGACATCCTCCGCCGCGTCATGGGCAAGAAGAAGCCCGAGGAACTGGCGAAGAACTTCGTCCTCTTCCAGGAGGGCGCCCGCAAGAAGGGCTACAGCGACGAGGCCATCCAGGCGCTGTGGGACGTGCTGGTCCCCTTCGCCGGCTACGCCTTCAACAAGGCGCACTCCGCCGCGTACGGCCTGGTGTCGTACTGGACGGCGTACCTGAAGGCGAACCACCCCGCCGAGTACATGGCCGCCCTGCTCACCTCCGTCAAGGACGACAAGGACAAGTCGGCCGTCTACCTCAACGAGTGCCGCCGCATGGGCATCAAGGTGCTCCCGCCCAACGTCAACGAGTCCGAGGCGAACTTCGCCGCCCAGGGCGACGACGTGATCCTCTTCGGCCTGTCCGCGGTGCGCAACGTCGGCACCAACGTGGTCGAGTCGATCATCCGGTGCCGCAAGTCCAAGGGGAAGTACACCTCCTTCCCCGACTACCTCGACAAGGTCGAGGCGGTCGTCTGCAACAAGCGCACCACCGAATCGCTGATCAAGGCCGGCGCCTTCGACTCGCTGGGCCACACCCGCAAGGGCCTCATGGCACAGTACGAGCCGATGATCGACAACGTGGTCGCGGTCAAGCGCAAGGAGGCCGAGGGCCAGTTCGACCTCTTCGGCGGCATGGGCGAGGAGGAGAGCGACGAGCCCGGTTTCGGGCTGGACGTGGAATTCTCCACCGACGAGTGGGACAAGACCTATCTGCTCGCCCAGGAGCGGGAGATGCTCGGCCTGTACGTCTCCGACCACCCGCTGTTCGGCCTGGAGCACGTCCTGTCCGACAAGGCCGACGCGGGCATCTCCCAGCTCACCGGCGGCGACTTCGGCGACGGCGCGGTCGTCACCATCGGCGGCATCATCTCGGGCCTGCAGCGCAAGATGACCAAGCAGGGCAACGCCTGGGCCATCGCCACCGTAGAGGACCTCGCCGGTTCCATCGAGTGCATGTTCTTCCCGGCCACCTACCAGCTGGTGTCCACCCAACTCGTCGAGGACGCCGTCGTCTTCGTCAAGGGCCGCCTCGACAAGCGGGAGGACGTGCCGCGGCTGGTCGCCATGGAGCTGATGGTCCCGGACCTGTCCAACGCCGGCGCCAACGCGCCCGTGGTCCTGACCATCCCGGCCACCCGCGTCACCCCGCCCATGGTCAGCCGCCTCGGCGAGATCCTCACCCACCACAAGGGCGACAGCGAGGTGCGGATCAAGCTCCAGGGCCCGACCAGGACGACGGTGCTGCGCCTGGACCGGCACCGGGTCAAGCCCGACCCGGCCCTGTTCGGCGACTTGAAGGTGCTGCTCGGCCCGTCCTGCCTGGCCGGCTAGGGAACCGGCCGGGGCCGTCGGTCGGCACGCGGCGCGCACGAGGGGCGCACCCGGCAACGGGTGCGCCCCTCGTGTCATGTGCCCGGACCCCGACGGCCCGACACGCGGACTCAGTTGTGACCGAAGCGCTTCTGCCGGCCCTTGCGGGCGGCCATGTCGCCGGGCGCCGCCTGCGAGGTCCGCTGCTCGTCCGGCGGCTCCAGCGCGGACGGCCGGGACGACTGGGGGGCGCGCTCGGCCCGCTGCTGCCTGCGGTCACGGTTCTTGTTCTTGGCCATGGTGATCTGCCTCCTGTGGGGGATCTAGGGGCCAGGGCCGGGACCAGATTCACATACGGCGATAAAGAACGCATGTCGGGTAATTACCGTCTGTGACAGGGGTCGTCGGCGCGCGAAGCGCGGAAACGCCACGCCGAAGATCGAGTTCGGACCGTTAACCCCGGTGCGGTCGGGCAGACTCGAAGCAAGCCCGAAGCAAACCTCCCGGAAAGAGGGTGGATCGCGTGGACCGCTGCATCGTCCTGGTGGACGCCGGGTATCTGCTGGGGGCCGCCGCCAGTCTCCTCGCCGGGGAGCCCTCGCGGTCCCGCATCACCGTCGACCACGCCGCCCTCATCCAAGGCCTCCGCGAACGCGCCGAGGCCGACACCCGGCAGCCCCTGCTGCGCATCTACTGGTTCGACGGCGCCCCCGACCGCGTCCCGCAGCCCGAGCACCGCCGGCTGCGCGTGATGCCCCGGGTCACCGTCCGGCTCGGCGCGCTCACCCGCAGCGACGGCCGCTGGGCGCAGAAGGGCGTGGACGCCGCCATGCACGCCGAGCTGACCGAGCTGGCCCGCAACCGCGCCTGCTCCGACATCGTGCTGGTGACCGGCGACGGCGATCTGCTGCCGGGCATGATGGCGGCCAAGGAGCACGGCGTCGCCGTCCACTTGTGGGCCGTGCAGGCCGCCGACGGCGACTACAACCAGTCCGAGGACCTGGTCGCCGAGGCCGACGAGCGGCGCGTGCTGGACCGCACGTGGATCACCAGGGCCGTACGCGCCAAGGAGCTCACCGGGGTGTGCGCGCCGCCGCCCGAGCCCCGCCCCGAGATCGCCGCGATCCTCTCCGCGCCGCTGCCCGAGTCCGCGCTGCCCGCCCCCGCGCAGCGGCCGGCCGAGGAGCCCCCGCACCCGACGGCGTCCACCGCCGCGCGCAACGGCGGCGCCGAGCGCGTACCGGCCACCGCCAAGGGCGTGCCCACCCCCAAGGACCTCGCCGCCCTGCGCGCCCCCGGCCCCCAGCACACCGCCCCGCAGCCCGCCTCCGCCACCCTGCGCTGGTCCTCCGACAAGGGCTGGGTCGACCGCCCGGTCTCCGAGCCCCCCGAGGCCGCCTCGATGCCGACGCTCGCCCAGCTCACCACCGCGGAGCAGCGGTGGGCCGACCGCGAGGAGGACATCACCACGGTCGGCGGCGACCCCTACGAGGTGGGGCAGGTCTTCGCCCGCCGCTGGGTGGAGCGCCTCGGTGACCAGGCGCACCTCCAGAAGCTCTCGGGCATGTACCCCCGCATCCCGCACCGCATCGACGGCGAACTGCTGCGCTACGCCGCCCGCTTCGGGCTGCTCGCCCACAAGGACGACCAGATCGACGAGCACGACCGGTACGCGATCCGGGCCGGGTTCTGGCGGGAGATCGACCAGCGGACGGCGGTCGAACGCGCCCCCGCGGGGGAGTGAGCCGCGCCCCCGCGGGGAGTGGGGGCTGGGCCGAACCGGCACTCATGGGGCCACCCGGGAGCGGCGCGGGCACGCCGACCCCGTAGGCTCGTCCCTTGTGAGTACGCGCGCGGCACAGACATCTCGGCACCGTGATGATGCCGTGTGCGTGGTGCGCGGGCTGACCAAGACCTACCCTGCCGTGCGCGGCCGGCGCGGCGCCCCCGCGACGCCCGAGGTGCGGGCCACCGACGACGTCCGGCTGGACATCCGGGGCGGGGAGATCTTCGGGCTGCTCGGTCCCAACGGCGCCGGCAAGTCCACCCTGGTACGGCAGCTGACCGGGCTGATGCGGCCCGACGCCGGCACCGTGGAGATCCTCGGCCACGACATCGTGCGGCACCCGGAGCGGGCCTCGCGGATCCTCGCCTACCTCGGGCAGGAATCCACCGCCCTGGACGAGCTGACCGTGTCGCTGGCCGCCGAGACCACCGGCCGGTTGCGCGGCCTGGACGCCCGGCGGGCACGGTCCGAGCGGGACGCCGTACTCGACGAGCTGGGCCTCGCCCCGATCGCCGGGCGCCCGCTGAAGAAGCTGTCCGGCGGGCAGCGGCGCCTGGCCTGCTTCGCCGCCGCGCTGGTGGGGGAGCGCCCGCTGCTCGTCCTGGACGAGCCGACCACCGGCATGGACCCGGTGGCGCGGCGGGCGGTGTGGGCCGCCGTCGACCGGCGACGGGCCGAGCGCGGCACGACCGTGCTGCTGGTCACCCACAACGTCATCGAGGCCGAGACCGTCCTGGACCGGGTCGCCGTCCTCGACCGGGGCCGGGTGATCGCCTGCGACACGCCCACCGGGCTGAAGGAGCAGGTCGCCGGCGAGGTCCGCGTCGACCTGGTGTGGCGCGAGACGGCGCCGCTGCACGTGCCCGAGGTGGCCGCGCTGCGCGACCGCGCCGCCGAGTCCGGGCGCCGCTGGACGCTCCGGCTCGGCCCCGAGGAGGCCCGCGCGGTCGTCGCCACCGTCACCGGCGGGGCCGCCTTCGCCGCCCTGGACGACTTCACGCTCGCCACCCCGAGCCTGGAGGACGTGTACCTGGCGCTGGGCGGTGCCGCCCGGCAGGGGCTGGTGAAGGCGTGAGCGACCGGGCCGTGAGCGCACGGGCCGGTCGCTTCCGCACGCGCCGGACAGGGCGGCACCACCAGTGGCCCACCAGCCCCGGCCGCCTCAGCGACTCCAGTGTCTCCAGCGACTTCAGTGACCTCAGTGAAGAGGAGCAGCACGACGTGAGTGTCGTACCCGCCGATGTCCTGACGGGTGGCGCCGTGGCCGCCGGGGAGCCCGGTGCGCCGGCGGCCGAGCTCGGGCCGAAGGCGCGGTTGTGGCCCTCGCTGGCGGCGGTCTACCGGGCCCAGCTCTCCCGCGCGCGCGTGGCGCGGATCCCGCTGCTGTTCGTGGCGACCTTCCAGTCGATCGGGATCATGATCCTCATGCGCGGCGTCGTCGACGGCGGCGGCGAGGCGCGGACCGTGGTCGCCGGGTCGTCGGTGCTCGTCGTGGCGTTCGTCGCGCTGAACCTGCTCGCCCAGTACTTCGGCCAGCTGCGCGCCAGCGGCGGGCTCGACCACTACGCGACGCTGCCGGTGCCCCCGGCCGCGGTGGTGCTGGGCGCGGCGGGCGCGTACGCCTCCTTCACCGTGCCGGGGACCGTGGTGACCGCCGTCTTCGGATGCGTGCTGTTCGGGCTGCCGCTCGCGCACCTGTGGGTGCTCGCGGCCGTGATCCCGCTCGCCGGGGCCGCGCTCGCCGGCCTCGGGGCGGCCCTCGGCCTGCTCGCGCCGCGTCCGGAGCTGGCCACGCTGCTGGGGCAGCTGGGCATGTCGGCGGCGCTGCTGCTGGGCGTGCTGCCGGCCGAGCGGATGCCGCAGGCGGTGCGCCTGGCGCGGGACCTGCTGCCGTCGACGTACGGCGTGGAGGCCTTCGCCCGGACCTTCGAGGACGGGCCCGACTGGGCCTTCGTCCTCGGTGACCTCGCCGTGTGCGGGGCGGTCGGCGTGGTCTCGCTGGCCGTCGCCACCTGGGCCTACCGCCGGGCGGCCGTCCGGTGACGCACCGCACGGGCGGGCCTGGCACGATGTCAGGGTGACCGCACCTCTGACTCCGCCTCCACCCCCGCACGACCACTCCTCGCACCGGCACCACCCGCTGGTGCCGCCGGCCGGCGCGCACCCGATGGGCGGCGCGTACGGACAGGACGGCCCCGGGATGAGGACCGAGGTGCGCGAGGCCCTCGTGACGGCCCTCGGGGTGACGCTCGCCGGGGTGCTGCTCGGGGTGGTGTGGTGGCGGCTGGCGCCGAGCGTGCCCCTGGTCGGGGAGCCGACCGGCGGGAACTGGGTCGTCTACCTCAAGGACACCGAGGGCGAGCAGGCCGTCGGCGTCGACGGGACGTTCACTCTGCTGGCGCTGGCCTTCGGCGTGGTCAGCGCGGTCCTCGTCTTCCTGCTGCGGCGGCGCGGGGGCGTGCCGCTGGTGGTCGCGCTCGGGGTCGGGGGCGTCCTCGGCTCCCTGCTGGCGTGGCGGGTCGGGGTGTGGCTCGGTCCCGGCCAGGACGTGATAGCCCACGCCAAGGAGGTGGGCCGGGGCGTGACGTTCCCGGCACCGCTGCAGCTCGGGGCGAAGGGCGCGCTGCTGGCGTGGTCCCTGGCGGCGCTCCTGGTCCACCTGGGCCTCACGGCGCTGTTCGGGCCGCGCGACCCCGACCCGTACCAGCAGGGGGGACCGTATCCCCAGGACCCCTGCGCGGGGCCGCGCGACCCGCACGGGAAGCCCCCCGCGTCCGCGGCGTGATCCGAGCGGCGGCCCCCGGCGCCGGGGCGCGCCCGGCGGGAGGTCACACGCGTCCGATGGGCGCGAGGACCGCGTCCGTCAGCCGGACCAGGTCGCCGGGGGCGAGCTCCACCTCCAGGCCGCGGCGGCCGGCGGAGACGCAGATCGTGCCGTGCGCCGCCGCCGACGCGTCCAGGACCGTCGGCAGCTTCCTGCGCTGGCCGAGCGGGGAGATCCCGCCGCGGACGTAGCCGGTGGCGCGTTCCGCCAGCGCCGGGTCGGCCATCGCCGCGCGCTTGCCGCCCGCCGCGGCCGCCAGCGCCTTCAGGTCCAGCCGGCCCGCCACCGGGACCACCGCCACCGTCAGGGCCCCGTCCACGTCCGCCACCAGCGTCTTGAAGACCCGGTCGGGGGAGACGCCCATCGCCTCGGCGGCCTCCTCGCCGTAGGAGGGGTGGGAGGGGTCGTGCTCGTAGGAGTGGACCGTGTGGTCCACCCCGGCCGCGGTGAGCGCCACCGTCGCGGGCGTCCCACCGGCCTGCTGCTTCTTCGCCTTCTTCGCCATCCGGCCCGTTCCCGTACTCGTCCGGGCTCGTCGCCCGGGTGCGTCAGTTGAGACTCGTGGAGCCGCGCGTCAGGTCCGACGCGGGCAACGACGGCAGCGTACGGAGGATGGCCGTCTCCGCGCGAAGGAGTTTCAGTTCGTCGCGCAGCCGGGACGCGGTGTCCGGCGCCTGGAGCAGCCGCTGCTTGGTGGGGGTGTCCAGCATCATCGCGGCGGCCACCAGGTAGGAGACCACACCCGGTTCGTCCGGCAGGTCGGCACCGGTCGCCAGCGACCGCTCCCGCGCCCCCGCCAGCCGCTTGCGGTACTGGCGGAAGGCGCGCAGCACCCCCTCGGCCAGCGCGCCGGCCTCGTCCCCGGGCTCCTCGGCGAGCGGCTCCAGCTCGGCCGTCAGGAACGGGCCCGAGGCGTCCACCGACAGCAGCCGCACCCGGGTCGTCCCGGTCGCCAGCACCTCGAAGGTGCCGTCGGGCTGCTCCCGGATGGTCGCCGCGTCCGCCACGCAGCCCACCTTGTGGAACGCCTTGGCCGGGTCGGTGCCGAACCCGGCGGCCGGCCCCCGCGCGGGCAGCGTCGTCGGATCGGGCATGCCGGGCGCGCTCGGTGCCACCTCGTGGCCGTCGCGGATCGCCACGACGGCGAACCGGCGCGGTTCGTCCTCGGGCGTCTTCAACAACTCGCGCATCATGGCGCGATAGCGCTCCTCGAAGACGTTCAGCGGGAGCACGAGCCCCGGGAACAGCACCGAGTTCAGCGGGAACAGGGGGAGCCGGACGGTGGTCACGACGCAGAAGCCTAATGGCCGACGCACCGGACACGGGCGCCGTGCCCGTATCGGGGACGGCCGGAACCCGCCGCCACCGGCGCGGAGGCGACCGCCGCGCGGACCCCGCGGCGCACCTCCGGGAACCGGCCGAGCGGATCGTCCGCGTCCCGGCCCCGGGGGAAGGAGGCGGCGTACGGGCCGGTCGGGCGCGGTTGCTCCGGGGCGTCCGCCCGGCGCTCCAGGCGCAGCGGCACGTACGGAGGCGGGCCGCGGCCGGGTACGCCGCCGACCGCGTGACCGCGAGGCCCCGCCGCGTTCACGTCACCGGTTCCCGGGCGCCGCGGCCGGCGGGAGCCTCAGTTGCGGCGCAGCAGCCGGGTCGCCCCCGCCGCCACCGTCGTCGCCAGGACCCAGCCCAGCAGGACCATCGCCGCGGCCAGCCACTGCCAGCCGCCGCACAGCTGCCGGGAGCCGACCTGGCCCAGGTCGATGACCGGCAGCAGCAGGTCGAGGGAGAACAGGGCGGGATCCCACGCCGGATGCTCGTCCCCCTTCACGGGCGGGTGCCCGGCGCGCGCGAAGGCGACCGAGCCCGCCGCCCACAGCACCGCCATCCACACCGCGGCCCGGCCCGGCCGGTAGCCGTAGGCGACCGTCCAGTCCTGCGCGTATCCCCACAGCTTGGGGCCGAGCGGCAGGCTCTCGCGGCGCCGGCGCTGCTTGGCGAGCAGCACCTCGCGGGCGTCCTCGTCCTCGCCCCCGGCCCGCAGCACGGCCGCGAGCCGCTCGTAGGGCTCGGGGTTGTACTCGGCGGTCGCGGCGGACACCCACTCCAGCCGCTCGGCCAGCGGGAACGGGCCCCGCGGCACCAGGTTCTCGTAGCAGAAGCCGCCCATGTGCAGCCGGCCCGGACCCGGCCAGCTGTCCACCCGGTCCATCAGGTTGACCACCCGCGCCCCCGACAGCACCACCCGGCCGCGCGCCGGGCGCTCCCCGAGGAACCGCAGCTCGGGCGTCTGCACCCGGCGCAGCGACAGCTCCTGACCGTCGGTGAGGGTGAACCGGGCCTGCTCGAAGTCGACCGCGTCGCCGAACCGCCCGTCGTCCAGCCGCATCCCGCCCTCGCACTCGAACCGCTGCACCCGGATGCCCTCCGCCGGGGTGGTACCGCTGAGCAGCGGGCTGCCGATACCCGCCGGGGTCAGGTACAGGGTGCGTTCGACCGACAGCTGGGGTGCGTTCAGCGCGAGCCGGCCCAGGGGGTTGCTGAGCCGGGCGCCGCGCAGGCTCAGCGAGACCCCGACGGTGGCGCCGCGCAGGCTCAGCTCGCCGTGCGACTCCAGCATCTCGGCCTGCAGGTCCTGCCCTACGCTCAGACCGTCCCCGGCGATCGACCGGCCGCTGCGGTCCCGGTGCACGATCGCCTGGTTGAGCAGCAGATCCGTGCCTATCTGGGCGTCGGTGAGCCGGATGCCGCGGTGGAAGCGGCAGCGCGGCAGGTGCAGGTCCCCCTCGGTCTGCGCCCGGGCCGCCTCCAGCCGCGGCACCGAGCAGTCCACCAGCCGGACGGTGGTGAAGCGCGCCTCCGGCAGCAGGACGTCCCGGTCGAAGCGGCAGCCGCGCATCTCGACGTAGGGCGCGACCGTGCCGCCCGCCAGGTCCAGCGCGCCGCTGATCCGCACGCCGACGAGCTTCAGCGACGACACACGGCCCGCCAGGGCGGGCGGCCCGTCCAGCAGCAGCCAGCACACGATCCGCGCCCGCACGGTCCGCTCGGGGCCCCACGGCCGCCCGCCGTGCGGATCGTCGGCCAGCGCGTCCCCGCTGCTCAGGTCGTACACGCTGCCGTTGCGGAAGGCCTGCCACATGCCGGCCTCCGCGGCGGTCAGGTCCTCCGGCAGGTCCCCGGGGCCGGGCCCGGTCCCCTCGGTCACGGCACTTGCCTCCGTCCCCCGCTACTCGCGAGTCGGCTTCCGGTACAACCGTTCATGCCCGGTCTGTGACACCTCGAACACACAACGTGAAAGGGATCTTCCGGGCGGCGGGGCGCGGGCGGCGCCGAGGGTGGTTTCCGCCACGTTCCGTATCAGTCATTGATACGCGCGGACGGTGCCGGACGCGGGTCTGAGAGAATTGGTTGCGTGATCTCCCGAATCGATCTGCGCGGCGACGCCCTTCCCGAGGGCCCCGCCCTGCGTGACCTGCTGCCCCGAGCCGACTTCGACGTAGCGGCCGCCCTGGAGAAGGTGCGTCCCATCTGCGAGGCCGTGCATCATCGCGGCGACGCGGCGCTGATCGACTTCGCCGAACAGTTCGACGGCGTACGGCTGGAATCCGTCCGGGTGCCGCGGCAGGCGCTCGCCGACGCCCTGGAGCGGCTCGACCCGGCCGTGCGCGCGGCCCTGGAGGAGTCGATCCGCCGCGCCCGCCTCGTCCACCGCGCCCAGCGCCGCTCCACCCACACCACCCAGGTCGTGCCCGGCGGCACGGTCACCGAGAAGTGGGTGCCGGTGGAGCGCGTCGGCCTGTACGCCCCCGGCGGCCGGTCCGTCTACCCGTCCTCCGTGATCATGAACGCCGTGCCCGCGCAGGAGGCCGGCGTCGAGTCGATCGCCCTGGCCTCTCCCGCCCAGGCCGAGTTCGGCGGCCTGCCGCACCCGACGATCCTCGCCGCCTGCGCCCTGCTCGGCGTCGACGAGGTGTACGCCGCCGGCGGCGCCACCGCCGTCGCGATGTTCGCCCACGGCACCGAGTCCTGCCCGCCCGCCAACATGGTCACCGGCCCCGGCAACATCTGGGTCGCCGCGGCCAAGCGCTACTTCACCGGCAAGATCGGCATCGACGCCGAGGCCGGCCCGACCGAGATCGCGATCCTCGCCGACGACACCGCCGACCCGGTGCACGTCGCCGCCGACCTGATCAGCCAGGCCGAGCACGACCCGCTGGCCGCCGCCGTCCTCGTCACCGACTCCGCGGAACTGGCGGACGCGGTGGAGAAGGAACTGGCCCCGCAGACCGCCGCGGCCAAGCACGTCGAGGACCGGATCCGCCCGGCCCTGTCCGGCAGGCAGTCCGCGATCGTGCTCGTCGACGGCATCGACGAGGGACTGCGCGTGGTCGACGCCTACGGCGCCGAGCACCTGGAGATCCAGACCGCCGACGCCGCCGCGGTCGCCGACCGCGTCAGGAACGCCGGCGCGATCTTCATCGGCCCCTGGGCCCCGGTCTCGCTGGGCGACTACGCGGCCGGCTCCAACCACGTCCTGCCCACCGGCGGCTGCGCCTGCCACTCCTCCGGCCTGTCCGTCCAGTCCTTCCTGCGCGGCATCCACGTCGTGGACTACACCAGGGACGCGCTGGCCGAGGTCGCGCACCACGTGGTGACGCTGGCCGAGGCGGAGGACCTGCCCGCGCACGGCGCGGCGATCAAGGCCCGGTTCGACTGGAAGGTTCCCGAGGGCAAGTGACCGGCAACACCCCCGCGTCCCCCTGGGACGAGCTCCCCGTCCGTGACGAGCTGCGCGGCAAGACCCCCTACGGCGCGCCCCAGCTCGACGTGCCCGTACGGCTGAACACCAACGAGAACCCGTACCCGCTGCCCGAGCCGCTGGTCGAGCGGATCGCCGAGCGGGTGCGCGAGGCCGCCCGCAGCCTGAACCGCTACCCCGACCGGGACGCGGTCGAGCTGCGCACCCAGCTCGCCGCCTACCTGACGAAGACCTCCGGGCACCCCGTCGGCGTCGAGAACGTGTGGGCCGCCAACGGCTCCAACGAGGTCATCCAGCAGCTGCTGCAGACCTTCGGCGGCCCGGGCCGCACCGCGATCGGCTTCGAGCCGTCGTACTCGATGCACGGCCTCATCGCGCGCGGCACCGGAACCGGCTGGATCTCCGGTCCCCGCGCCGAGGACTTCACGATCGACCCGGTCGCCGCCGAGAAGGCGATCGCCGAGCACCGCCCGGACGTCGTCTTCATCACTTCCCCCAACAACCCCACCGGCACCGCGGTCCCGCCCGAGACGGTCCTCGCCCTGTACGAGGCCGCGCAGGCGGCCAAGCCGTCGATGGTGGTCGTGGACGAGGCGTACATCGAGTTCAGCCACGGCGGCTCGCTGCTGCCGCTGCTCGACGGGCGCCCGCACCTCGTCGTCTCGCGCACGATGTCGAAGGCGTTCGGCGCGGCGGGCCTGCGCCTGGGCTACCTCGCCGCGCACCCGGCCGTCGTCGACGCCCTCCAGCTCGTCCGGCTGCCGTACCACCTGTCGGCCGTCACCCAGGCCACCGCGCTGGCCGCCCTGGAGCACACCGACACGCTGCTCGCCTACGTCGAGCAGCTGAAGGCCGAGCGGGACCGGCTCGTCGCCGAACTGCGCGCGGCCGGCTACGAGGTGACGGAATCGGACGCGAACTTCGTGCAGTTCGGACGCTTCGCCGACGCCCACGCGGCGTGGCGGAGGATCCTCGACCGGGGCGTCCTGGTCCGGGACAACGGCGTACCGGGATGGCTGCGCGTCACCGCCGGGACGCCACAGGAGAACGACGCGTTCCTCGACGCGGTCCGTGAGTTGAAGAAGGAGCTGAACGCATGAGCCGCGTAGGACGCGTGGAACGCACCACCAAGGAGACGTCGGTCCTCGTCGAGATCGACCTCGACGGCACCGGCCGCACGGAGATCTCCACCGGGGTCGGCTTCTACGACCACATGCTCGACCAGCTCGGCCGGCACGGTCTGTTCGACCTGACCGTCAAGACCGAGGGCGACCTGCACATCGACTCCCACCACACCATCGAGGACACCGCCCTCGCGCTGGGCGCCGCCTTCCGGCAGGCCCTCGGCGACAAGGTGGGCATCTACCGCTTCGGCAACTGCACGGTCCCGCTGGACGAATCCCTCGCCCAGGTCACCGTCGACCTCTCCGGCCGCCCCTACCTCGTGCACACCGAGCCCGAGAAGATGGCGCCGATGATCGGCGAGTACGACACCACGATGACCCGGCACATCCTGGAGTCCTTCGTCGCCCAGGCCCAGATCGCCCTGCACGTGCACGTGCCCTACGGGCGCAACGCGCACCACATCGTGGAGTGCCAGTTCAAGGCGCTGGCGCGGGCCCTGCGCTACGCCAGCGAGCGCGACCCGCGGGCCGCCGGCATCCTGCCCTCGACGAAGGGCGCGCTGTGAACGGCACCTCGACCGTCCTGATCGTCGTCGGCCTCTTCCTGGTCGGCGGGATCATCTCCTTCGTCAAGCAGAAGATGCCCGCGAGCCTGATCGTGCTGCTCTCCGTCGGCGCCGCGATGTGCCTGGTCGCCGGGGTCCTGCGTCTGGAGGTGTGGAATTGAGCACGGTGAGCACACCCTCGAAGAAGGTCGTCGTCTTCGACTACGGCTTCGGCAATGTCCGCTCCGCCGAGCGCGCCCTCGCGCGCGCGGGAGCCGACGTCGAGATCACCCGCGACTTCGACAAGGCGATGAACGCCGACGGCCTGCTGGTGCCCGGCGTCGGCGCCTTCGCCGCCTGCATGCAGGGCCTGAGGGAGGCGCGCGGCGACTGGATCATCGACCGCCGCCTGTCCGGCGGGCGCCCCGTCATGGGCATCTGCGTCGGCATGCAGATCCTCTTCGCCCGCGGCATCGAGCACGGGGTGGAGGCCGAGGGCCTGGACGAGTGGCCCGGCACGGTCGAGCCGCTCCAGGCCGACGTCGTGCCCCACATGGGCTGGAACACCGTGGAGGCGCCGGCCGGCTCCGAGCTGTTCGCCGGCCTGGACGCGGACGCGCGCTTCTACTTCGTGCACTCCTACGCCGTCCACGACTGGTCGCTGGAGACCCACAACCCGGCCCTGACCGCGCCCAAGGTCACCTGGTCCACGCACGGCAAGCCGTTCGTGGCGGCCGTGGAGAACGGCGCCCTGTGGGCCACGCAGTTCCACCCCGAGAAGTCCGGCGACGCCGGCGCCCAGCTCCTCACCAACTGGATCGGAACCCTGTAGAGACATGGCCAAGCTCGAACTCCTCCCCGCCGTCGACGTCCGCGACGGCCAGGCCGTCCGCCTCGTGCACGGCGAGTCCGGCACCGAGACCTCCTACGGATCCCCGCTCCAGGCCGCCCTGGCCTGGCAGCAGGCGGGTGCCGAGTGGCTGCACCTGGTCGACCTGGACGCCGCGTTCGGCACCGGCGACAACCGGGAGCTGATCGCCGAGGTCACGAAGGCCATGGACATCAAGGTGGAGCTGTCCGGCGGCATCCGCGACGACGACACCCTCGCCGCCGCCCTCGCCACCGGCTGCACCCGCGTCAACCTCGGCACGGCCGCCCTGGAGACCCCCGAGTGGGTCGCCAAGGTCATCGCCGAGCACGGCGACAAGATCGCCGTCGGCCTCGACGTGCGCGGCACCACCCTGCGCGGCCGCGGCTGGACCCGCGACGGCGGCGACCTCTACGAGACGCTGGAGCGCCTGAACAAGGAGGGCTGCGCCCGGTACGTCGTCACCGACATCGCCAAGGACGGCACCCTCCAGGGCCCCAACCTCGACCTCCTGAGGAACGTCTGCGCGGCCACCGACCGCCCGGTCGTCGCCTCCGGCGGCGTATCCTCCCTGGACGACCTGCGCGCCATCGCCGGGCTGGTCCCGCTCGGCGTCGAGGGCGCCATCGTCGGCAAGGCGCTGTACGCGAAGGCGTTCACCCTGGAAGAGGCCCTGGAGACCGTGTCGTCATGACATCCGAAGCCGTGCGGCGCGCGCAGAGCGGGAGCCCCTGGGAAGAGTCCTTCGGTTTCGCACGCGCCGTCGCGGCGGGCGACCGCGTCCTGGTGGGGGGCACGACCTCCTTCAGGGGCAGCGTGCTGTACGGCGAGGGCGACCCGTACGAACAGGCCAGGACGGCTTTCACCAGCGCGCTCGAGGCGATCGGCGGGTTCGGGCTCGGCGTCGAGTCCGTGATCCGCACCCGGATGTACCTGACGCACGCCCGGGACGTGGACGAGGTGGGCCGCGCCCACAAGGAAATCTTCGACCGGGTGCGCCCGGTGTCCACCCTCCTCGTGGTGGAGGGCTTCGTGGACCCGCGCATCCTGGTCGAAGTCGAGATAGAGGCATTCAGAGGAGCCGAGCAGTCATGACCCTGGCGGTCCGAGTCATCCCCTGCCTGGACGTGGACGGCGGCCGGGTCGTCAAGGGCGTCAACTTCCAGAACCTGCGCGACGCGGGCGACCCCGTCGAGATGGCCAAGGTGTACGACGCCGAGGGCGCCGACGAGCTGACGTTCCTGGACATCACCGCCTCGTCGGGCGACCGCGAGACGACGTACGACGTGGTGCGCCGCACCGCCGAGCAGGTCTTCATCCCGCTCACGGTCGGCGGCGGCGTCCGCACCGCCGAGGACGTCGACAAGCTGCTGCGCGCGGGCGCCGACAAGGTCGGCGTCAACACCGCCGCCATCGCCCGCCCCGACCTGATCCGCGAGATCGCCGAACGCTTCGGCCGCCAGGTGCTGGTCCTGTCCGTCGACGCCCGCCGTACCGGGACCGGTTCCTTCGAGGTCACCACCCACGGCGGCCGGCGCGGCACCGGCATCGACGCCGTCGAATGGGCGCACCGGGCGGCCGAGCTGGGCGCGGGCGAGATCCTGCTGAACTCCATGGACGCCGACGGCACGAAGGACGGCTACGACCTGGAGATGATCGCCGCCGTCCGCAAGCACGTCACCGTCCCGGTGATCGCCTCCGGCGGCGCCGGCCGGCTCGCCGACTTCCCGCCGGCCGTCGCGGCGGGCGCGGACGCGGTCCTGGCGGCCTCCGTCTTCCACTTCGGCGACCTGCGGATCGGCCAGGTGAAGCAGACGCTGCGGGAGGCGGGGCACCCGGTGCGGTGACCCCGCGCCGGGCGCGGCCGCCCCGCCGAGGTCAGATCCCGAGCCGCCTGGTCTCCCGGAGCCGGGCGATCGCGTCCTTCTCCCCGTCCAGCTCCACCCGCGCCGCGTCCTGCCGGCCGAAGGCGAACAGCAGCAGCTCGGACGGCTCGCCGGTCACCGTCACCACCGGTGTGCCGCGGTGGGCGACCGCCGTCTGGCCGTCGGGGCGGCGCAGCACCAGGCCGGTCGGGACACCGCGGCCCACCAGGCGGGCGGTGCGCTCCAGCCGGGACCACAGGGCGTTCTGGAAGACCGGGTCCAGCTCACGGGGCGTCCAGTCCGGCTGGGCGCGGCGGACGTCCTCGGTGTGGACGTAGAACTCGACGGTGTTCGCCGCCTCGTCGACCTGCTTGAGGGAGAAGGGCGAGAAGCGGGGCGGACCGGTGCGGATGAGCCGGATCAGCTCCTCGTACGGCTTCGCGGCGTACTCCTCCATCACCCGGTCCAGCCGCGTCGCCAACTGCTTGATCAGGGTGCCGCCGGCCGCGTCGGGCCGGCGCTCGCGCACCACCACGTGCGCGGCGAGGTCACGGGTCTGCCAGCCCTCGCACAGGGTGGGGGCGTCGGGTCCGGCCGTCTCCAGCAGGTCGGCCAGCAGAAGCCGTTCACGCTTGGCGAATGTCGACATGGAGTCAGCGTACGGCCGGGTGGCGCGTCCGCACAGCGAACGCGGCAAGGACGTACCGCGGGCGCGCGGCACAATGGTCGGCATGACCAGCACGCCCTCCCGGCCCAGCCGCCTCGACCCGGAGATCGCCGCGCGCCTCAAGCGCAGCCCCGACGGCCTCCTGCCCGCCATCGCCCAGCAGTACGACACCGGTGAGGTGCTGATGCTCGGCTGGATGGACGACGAGGCGCTGCACCGCACGCTCACCACCGGCCGCTGCACCTACTGGTCGCGCAGCCGCCGGGAGTACTGGGTCAAGGGCGACACCTCCGGCCACTTCCAGTGGGTGAAGTCCGTCGCCCTGGACTGCGACGCCGACACCGTCCTGGTCAAGGTCGACCAGGTCGGCGCCGCCTGCCACACCGGCGCCCGCACCTGCTTCGACGCCGACGTGCTGCTCCGCGACGGCGGCGGCGCCGGTTCCGGCGCGGCGCCCGCGGATCAGTAGGGTCGGCCGCCATGGACCTCGAAACGTTCCGCAAGCTGGCCGTCGACCGCCGGGTCATCCCGGTCACCCGCAAGCTCCTCGCCGACGGCGACACGCCGGTCGCGCTCTACCGCAAGCTGGCCGCCGAGCGCCCCGGCACCTTCCTGCTGGAGTCCGCCGACGGGGGTACCTCCCAGGCGTTCAGCCCTGGAGGAGGACGCTCGTGGTCCCGCTACTCCTTCGTGGGCGTGCGCAGCGCCGGCACGCTGACCGAGCGGGACGGGCAGGCCCACTGGCTCGGCACCCCGCCCGTCGGCGTCCCCACCGGCGGCGACCCGCTCGCCGCGCTGCGCGCCACCGTCGAGACCCTGCACACCCCCCGCGACCTCGCCCAGGACCTCGCCCTGCCGCCCTTCACCGGCGGCATGGTCGGCTACCTCGGCTACGACATCGTGCGCCGTCTGGAGAAGGTCGGCCCCGGCGACCGGGACGACCTGCGCCTGCCCGAACTCACCATGCTCCTCACCAGCGACCTCGCCGTCATGGACCACTGGGAGGGCTCCGTCCTGCTGATCGCCAACGCGATCAACCACAACGACCTCGACACCGGCGTCGACGAGGCCTACGCCGACGCCGTCGCCCGCCTGGACGCCATGGAGGCCGACCTGTCCCGGCCGGTCGCCCAGCCCCCGGCCGTGCTGCCGCCCTCCGAGCTGCCCGAGTACACCGCGCGGTGGGGCGGCCCCGACTTCCAGGCGGCCGTGGAGGACATCAAGGAGCGCATCCGGGCCGGGGAGGCCTTCCAGGTCGTCCCCTCCCAGCGCTTCGAGACGCCGTGCGCCGCGAGCGCCCTGGACGTCTACCGGGTGCTGCGGGCCACCAACCCCTCCCCGTACATGTACCTGTTCCGCTTCGACGGGTTCGACGTCGTCGGCTCGTCCCCCGAAGCACTGGTCAAGGTCGAGGACGGGCGGGCCATGCTCCACCCCATCGCCGGCACCCGGCCCCGCGGCGCCACCCCGCAGGAGGACCAGGCCCTCGCCGAGGAACTCCTCGCCGACCCCAAGGAGCGCGCCGAGCACCTCATGCTCGTCGACCTGGGCCGCAACGACCTGGGGCGGGTCTGCGAGCCCGGGTCCGTCGAGGTCGTCGACTTCATGTCGATCGAGCGCTACTCGCACGTCATGCACATCGTCTCCACCGTCACCGGCCGCGTCGCGCCGGGCCGGACCGCCTTCGACGTGCTGACCGCCTGCTTCCCGGCCGGCACCCTCTCCGGGGCGCCCAAGCCGCGCGCCCTGCAGATCATCGACGAACTGGAGCCCTCCCGCCGCGGCCTGTACGGCGGCTGCGTCGGCTACCTCGACTTCGCGGGCGACTCCGACACGGCCATCGCCATCCGCACCGCCCTGCTGCGCGACGGCACCGCCTACGTGCAGGCGGGCGCCGGTGTCGTCGCCGACTCCGACCCGGTCGCCGAGGACACCGAGTGCCGCAACAAGGCGGCGGCGGTCCTGCGGGCCGTCCACACGGCGAACCGGCTGGGAAGGGCCTGAGGCGAACCCCGGGTGACGGTTCGCCCGGGGTTCGGGCGATAGTGGAGTACGTGACTGCCGTACCGCACCCCCGTACCGAAGCCGCCCGTCCCGCCCGGACCGGCCGCCGCAGCCTCGCCCTCACCCTGCTGTGCGGCGCGCTGGGCGCGGCCGTGGCGCTGCTGGCCACCCGGCAGCAGTGGGCGGCGGGCACCGCGTCGGTGGCCGGCGGCACCTTCCCGCTGACCGCCAGGGGAAGCGACGTCACCGGCGTCCCCGCGGCGCTCGCCATAGTGGGCCTCGCCGCGCTCGTCGCCGTCTTCGCCGTCCGCCGCGCCGGGCGCGTCGTCGTCGCCGGGCTGCTCGCCCTGTGCGGCGCCGGCACCGTCGCCGCGGCCCTCACCGGTGCCTCCGACGGGTCCGCCCTCGACGACCAGGCGGCCAAGGCCTCCGGCGACACCGCCGCCACCGTGGACGCCCTCACCCACACCGCCTGGCCCTACGCCGCCGCCGCGGGTGGCGCCCTGATCCTGCTGGCCGGGCTGCTCGCCCTGCGCTACGGCCGGCTGTGGCCCGCGATGTCGGGCCGCTACGAGCGCACCGGCGCCCCCCGCCCGCGCCGTGCGGCCACCGCCGTCGACCCCGACCGCCCCGAGGATCTGTGGAAGGCCCTCGACCGGGGCGAGGACCCGACCGGCGCCTGACCGCGGCCCGTCCGCGCGAAGGTTCGCCCGCACGCGCGTGGGCACCCGTCCACGCGCGGCACCCGGGCCCGGTGCCCGACGGGTCTTGCCCTCCCGCGTACCGGGGAGCACCCCCGATCACTGCGCGCGCGCGGGTGCGGGACAATGGGCGCACGAGCGTCCCGCTCGGACACGTACACAGCAACGAGGAGCAAGCAATGGCGGGCAGCAGCCACGGTCACACCCCGGCCGCCTGGACCGGTGTCATCATCGCCTTCATCGGTTTCTGCATCGCGGGCGTCTTCACGGTGATGGCCCAGCCCGTGGGCTTCTGGGCCGGCGTGGCGGTCGTGCTCCTCGGCGGTGTCGTCGGCGCCATCATGCGTGCGATGGGCCTCGGCCAGCCGAAGGACACCCACCCGGTGCACCTGGCCACGGACAAGGAGAAGGCGGACAAGCGCCGGCCGGCGAGCGTCGAGGGCTGATCCTCCCACGGCGTCCCGTACGGGGTCCGCTGCGGCCTTCCGGCCGGGCCCGCCGCGGACGGACCGCGTGCGCAGGGCCGGGCGCGGTTCCGTGGAGGGGCGGCCGGCACATCCGGGTGCCGGCCGCCCCTCCACGCGCGTGTGCGCCCTGTGCCCCGCGCGCCGCCGCCCCGCGCGGGGCACAATGCGGGACGTGGACGCCGACAGCCGGAACATCACGCACCGCACGGCGGCGACCCCGCCGACCCCGCCGGCCGGCCTACGCGCCGCCGCCCGGCTCGCCGTACCGGCCGGCGTGCTCGCGGCCGTCGCCGGCGCCTTCGCCTACGTGGGGGCCGTGGACCCCAACGAGCCCGGCCACTACCCGGCCTGCCCGCTGCTGCGCCTCACCGGCCTGTACTGCCCCGGCTGCGGCGGCCTGCGCAGCGCCCACGCCTTCGCCCACGGGGACCTCACGGCGGCGCTGCAGGCCAACGCGCCCGCCGTCCTCGGCTATGTGGGCTTCGCCGTGCTGTGGACCGTCTGGGTGGTCCGCGCGGCACGCGGCCGTCCCCTGCGGATCGACCCCGCCCCGCGGTACGTGTGGGCGGCGGGTGCGTTGCTGCTGGTCTTCACCATCGTCCGGAACCTGCCGTTCGGTGGCTGGCTCCACCCTTGACCACGGCGCGGACGTCCGGGTGGCGGGACCGGCGTCCACCGGATGCGGGGCCCGTGCCGGCCAGCGGATACCATCACAGGGACCATCGGTTCCGCCTGGTGATCCGCCCGACGCGGCGAGGTGCCGGAACGGAAGCGTCCGCATGAAGCCAACCGTTGGAAGGGGGCCGCTCGCGTGAGTGTGCTCGACGAGATCATCGACGGAGTCCGTGCCGACCTCGCGGAGCGGCAGGCGCGCGTCAGCCTCGACGAGCTCAAGGAGCGCGCGGCCAAGGCACCCGCACCCAAGGACGGCCTGGCCGCGCTGCGCGGCGACGGCGTCAAGGTGATCTGCGAGGTCAAGCGCTCCAGCCCGTCCAAGGGCGCGCTGGCCGCCATCGCCGACCCGGCCGGGCTCGCCGCCGACTACGAGGCGGGCGGCGCGGCCGTCATCTCCGTCCTCACCGAGCAGCGCCGCTTCGGCGGCTCGCTGGCGGACCTGGAGGCGGTCCGCGCGCGCGTGGACATCCCCGTGCTGCGCAAGGACTTCATCGTCACGTCGTACCAGCTGTGGGAGGCGCGCGCGTACGGCGCCGACCTGGCGCTGCTGATCGTCGCCGCCCTCGACCAGTCGGCCCTGGAGTCGCTCATCGAGCGCGCCGAGTCCATCGGCCTCACCCCGCTGGTCGAGGTGCACGACGAGGACGAGGTCGACCGCGCCCTCGACGCGGGCGCCAAGGTGATCGGCGTCAACGCCCGCAACCTGAAGACGCTGGAGGTCGACCGCGGCACCTTCGAGCGGGTCGCCCCGGAGATTCCCGAGGGCATCGTCAAGGTCGCCGAGTCCGGCGTCCGCGGCCCGCACGACCTGATCGCCTACGCCAACGCCGGCGCCGACGCCGTCCTGGTCGGCGAGTCCCTCGTCACCGGCAAGGACCCGAAGACCGCGGTCGCCGACCTGGTGGCGGCGGGCGAACATCCCGCACTGCGGCACGGGCGGGACTGACCCCGGTAGGCTTGGCCCCGATGAAGCCCCCGATCACCCTGCCGGCCAGGGACCCGTACGCGCGCCTGGCCCGCGGCTGCCGCCCGCGCGGCTGCCGCGCGCCCGCGCGCCGGGTCCACGGACGCCGGGTGCGGTACGTGATCGGGGACGAGCCCGGGCAGGTGAACGGGCGGCGATGGCAGCGCCCCGAAAGGGGCGCGGGGCCAGGCCCGGACACGCGACGTCGCCGCGTGGGCGCGAGCGACCCCACACGGCCCGCAGCCGGCCGCTGACCACCCCCGCCCCCACGGCGATCCGTGCTCACCCACACTCACCGTGAGGCTCTTCCGCATGCCCAGCGAGTTCTTCGTTCCCGACCCGGAGGGTCACGTCCCCAGCGCCGAGGGCTACTTCGGCGCGTTCGGCGGCAAGTTCATCCCGGAGGCGCTCGTCGCCGCCGTCGACGAGGTCGCCGTCGAGTACGACAAGGCCAAGGCCGACCCCGAGTTCGCCCGCGAACTCGACGACCTCCTCGTCCACTACACCGGCCGCCCCAGCGCCCTGACCGAGGTGCCCCGGTTCGCCGAGCACGCAGGCGGCGCCCGCGTCTTCCTCAAGCGCGAGGACCTCAACCACACCGGCTCCCACAAGATCAACAACGTGCTGGGGCAGGCCCTGCTCACCAAGCGCATGGGCAAGACCCGCGTGATCGCGGAGACCGGCGCCGGCCAGCACGGCGTGGCGACGGCGACGGCCTGCGCCCTCTTCGGCCTCGACTGCACCATCTACATGGGCGAGATCGACACCGAGCGCCAGGCCCTCAACGTGGCCCGCATGCGCATGCTCGGCGCCGAGGTCATCGCCGTGAAGTCCGGCAGCCGCACCCTGAAGGACGCCATCAACGAGGCGTTCCGCGACTGGGTCGCCAACGTCGACCACACCCACTACCTCTTCGGCACCGTCGCCGGCCCCCACCCCTTCCCGGCCATGGTCCGCGACTTCCACCGCGTCATCGGCGTCGAGGCCCGCCGCCAGATCCTGGAGCGCGCCGGGCGCCTGCCCGACGCCGCGATCGCCTGCGTGGGCGGCGGCTCCAACGCCATCGGCCTCTTCCACGCCTTCATCCCGGACGCCTCCGTCCGCCTCATCGGCTGCGAGCCCGCCGGGCACGGCATCGAGACCGGCGAGCACGCCGCGACCCTCACCGCCGGCGAGCCCGGCATCCTGCACGGCTCCCGCTCCTACGTCCTCCAGGACGACGAGGGCCAGATCACCGAGCCGTACTCCATCTCGGCCGGCCTGGACTACCCGGGCATCGGCCCGGAGCACTCCTACCTGAAGGACTCCGGCCGCGGCGAGTACCGCGCGGTCACCGACGACGCGGCCATGCAGGCCCTGCGCCTGCTGTCGCGCACCGAGGGCATCATCCCGGCCATCGAGAGCGCCCACGCGCTGGCCGGCGCCCTGGAGGTCGGCAAGGAGCTCGGCAGGGACGGGCTGATCGTCGTCAACCTCTCCGGTCGCGGCGACAAGGACATGGACACCGCCGCCCGCTACTTCGGGCTGTACGACACCGACGCCGAGGTCGCCGCCGACGAGGCCGGCGCCACCGCCGAGATCGAGGGAGACGCCAAGTGAGCGGGAACGTACGGCTGCTGAACGACACCCTCGCCGCGGCGAAGTCCGAGGGCCGCTCCGCCCTCATCGCCTACCTCCCGGCCGGGTTCCCCACCGTGGACGGCGGCATCGACGCGGTCAAGGCCGCCCTGGAGGGCGGCGCCGACGTCGTCGAGGTCGGCCTGCCGCACAGCGACCCGGTCCTCGACGGCCCGGTCATCCAGACCGCCGACGACATCGCCCTGCGCGGCGGCGTGAGGATCGCCGACGTGATGCGCACCGTCCGCGAGGCGTACGAGGCCACCGGCAAGCCGATCCTCGTCATGACGTACTGGAACCCCATCGACCGCTACGGCGTCGAGCGGTTCACCGCCGAACTCGCCGAGGCGGGCGGCGCCGGGTGCATCCTGCCCGACCTGCCGGTGCAGGAGTCGGCGCTGTGGCGGGAGCACGCCGAGAAGCACGGCCTCGCCACCGTCTTCGTGGTGGCGCCCAGCAGCAGGGACGAGCGGCTCGCCGAGATCACCGCGGCCGGCAGCGGCTTCGTCTACGCCGCCTCCCTCATGGGTGTCACCGGCACCCGCGCCTCGGTCAGCTCGCAGGCAGAGGACCTGGTGCGGCGCACCCGCGCCACCACCGACCTGCCCGTCTGCGTCGGGCTCGGCGTCTCCGACGCCGCCCAGGCCCGGGAGGTCGCCGGCTTCGCCGACGGCGTGATCGTCGGCTCGGCCTTCGTCAAGCGGATGCTGGACGCCCCCGACCACGCGGCCGGCGTCGAGGCGGTCCGCGCGCTGGCGGGGGACCTCGCCAAGGGCGTGCGCGGACAGGCGTGACAGGCGGCGGTTCACACGGGTCCCCCGTACGAGTGGACCTGGGACCGGGGAGGCGCGGTGCGCCTCCCCGGTTCGTTCTGCGGGGTGTGAGCGAGAAGAACCGTGACGGAAAGCGCACCGCCCGGGAGCGGCTGGCGGCCGAGCGCGAGAAGCAGAGGAGCGCGGAGAAGCGACGGCGCGCACTGATCGTGGGGGCGAGCGTGGTCTGCGTCCTCGGCCTCGCGGCGGTGATCGGCGTGATCGCCGCCAACGCGGGCAAGGACGAAGGCGACACCGCGGGCCCGGTCGTCGCCCCCTCGGGCGCCCAGGGCGAGGACAGCCTGGTGATCCCGGTCGGCAGGGCGAGCGCCCGGTCGACGCTCACCGTCTGGGAGGACTTCCGCTGCCCGGCCTGCAAGAGCTTCGAGCAGGCCTACCGCTCCACGATCCACGAACTGGCCGACGCCGGGCAACTCAGGGTCGAGTACCGGCTGGCGACGATCATCGACGGCGGCATGGGCGGCAGCGGCTCCCGCAAGGCGGCCAACGCGGCGGCCTGCGCCCAGGACGCCGGGAAGTTCACGCCGTACCACGACGTGCTGTACGACAACCAGCCCGCCGAGACCGACGACGCGTTCGGACGGAACGACAAGCTGATCGAGCTCGCCGGGAAGGTCGACGGCCTCGACACGCCCGCCTTCCGCCGGTGCGTGGAGAACGGCACGCACGACGGCTGGGTCGACAAGTCCGCCGAGGCCTTCCGCGAGAGCGATTTCCGCGGTACCCCGACCGTGCTGCTGGACGGCAGGAACATCTACCAGGACCGCTCGATGACACCGGCCAGGCTCAAGCAATTGGTGCAGGACGCGAACGGGGGATGAGCCAAGGGATGAGCGAGGGACGGGGCGCGGGCGGCGCCCGCCCGTTACGGACCCGTAGCCGGGCCGCCCGCCACCGGTCCCGCCCGGCACGGTAGCGTCGACCCTGCCATGGAACTTGCCTACATTCCCAGCCCGTCGCGCGGGGTGCTGTACCTCGGCCCCGTCCCGCTGCGCGGCTACGCGTTCTGCATCATCATCGGCGTCTTCGTTGCCGTCTGGCTCGGCAACAGGCGCTGGATCGCCCGTGGCGGACGGTCCGGGACGGTGGCCGACATCGCGGTCTGGGCCGTTCCCTTCGGCCTGGTCGGCGGCCGGCTCTACCACGTGATCACGGACTACGAGCTGTACTTCGGCGAGGGCCGGAACTGGGTGGACGCCTTCAAGGTCTGGGAGGGCGGCCTCGGCATCTGGGGCGCGATCGCGCTCGGAGCGCTGGGCGCGTGGATCGGCTGCCGCCGCCGCGGCATCCCGATGCCCGCGTACGCCGACGCCGTCGCACCCGGCATCGCCCTCGCGCAGGCCATCGGCCGCTGGGGCAACTGGTTCAACCAGGAGCTGTACGGGCGCAGGACCGATCTGCCGTGGGCCGTGGAGATCACCTCGTCGGCGGACGGGCGGGTCCCGGGCACCTACCACCCGACCTTCCTGTACGAGTCGCTGTGGTGCATCGGCGTCGCCCTGCTGGTGATCTGGGCCGACCGCCGCTTCGGGCTCGGCCACGGGCGGGCGTTCGCGCTGTACGTCGCCGCGTACTGCGCCGGCCGCTTCTGGATCGAGTACATGCGCGTCGACGAGGCCCACCACATCCTGGGCCTCAGGCTCAACAACTGGACCGCGCTCGTGGTGTTCCTGCTGGCGGTGACGTACATCGTCGTGTCGGCGAGGAAGCGGCCGGGCCGGGAGGCCGTCGTCGAGCCGGGTGCGGAGGACTTCGGCGACGGGGACGAGAGGGACGGCAGGTCCGGTGACGCGCCGTCCGGTTCCTCCGGCGCCGGCACGGACGCCGACGAGGACGCCGGCACGGACGCGGAACGGGCGAAGGACGCCGGCACGGGCAAGGCGCAGGACAAGGCCGACTCGGCCGAGAAGGGCTGACGTCCGGCCCCGTGCCGTACAGCGCCGAGGGCGCCCGGGGATTCCCGGGCGCCCTCGGCGCGCGTCAGGGGCGGCGGGCCAGCGACAGGGTCCGCCGGGCCGCCGCCACCACGGCCGCGTCGACGAAGCGGCCGTCCGCCAGCGCCTGGGCGCCCGGCCGGCCCGTCGCCGCCGCCACGATCGTCTCCGCCTCCTCCAGCTCCCGCGCGGTGGGCAGGTAGGCGCGCTCGATGACCGGCAGCTGGCGGGGGTGGAGGGCCGCGCGGCCCAGGAAGCCCAGGGCCCGGCCGCGGGCGCAGGAGACCGCCAGCCCCTCCAGGTCGCGGGTGTCGGGATGGACCGACTGCGCGGGCGGGGCCAGGCCCGCCGCCCGCGCCGCCACCACCACCCGGGAGCGGGACCAGTCCAGACCGGCGTCCCCGCGCACGCCCAGGTCGGCCCGCAGATCCGCCTCGCCGAGCGCGATGCCGCGCAGGGCGGGGTGGGCACGGGCGAGGGCGTAGGCCCGTTCGACGCCCAGAGCGGACTCCAGGAGCGCGTACAGCGGCGGGCCGTCCGCGCCGGTCCGGGCGGTGGCCTCGGCGGCGGCGGCGATCTGCTGCGGGCAGGTCACCTTCGGCAGCCGCAGCCCGCACAGGCCGGGCAGGCCGGCCACCGCCGCCAGATCCGCCCGCGCCAGCGGGCCGTCCAGGGCGTTCACCCGGACGTGGACCGGCACCGACCGGGCCTCGCCGAGCAGATCGGCGGTGGCCGCGCGGGCGTACCCCTTGCGCTCCGGGGCGACCGCGTCCTCCAGGTCGACCACCACCACGTCGGCCCCCGCCGCCAGGGCCTTGGCCACCACCTGGGGGCGGTCGCCGGGGGCGTACAGCCAGGTCAGGGGGACGGCCGGCGGGTGGGGCGGGCCGATGGGCGCCGGAGCGGGAGCGGAGGTCGGCGTGCCGGGCCCGGCGGCGGCCGTCGTACGGGTCATACGGCGCCCTCCTCGCGCAGCGCCTTGACGTCGGTGCGGCTCAGGCCCAGCTCGGTGAGGACCTCCTCGGTGTCCGCGCCGTGCGGGCGGCCCGCCCAGCGGATCGCGCCCGGGGTGGCGGAGAGGCGGAAGAGGACGTTCTGCATGCGTAGGGGGCCCAGTTCGGGGTCGTCGACGGTGGTGATGGTGCCCAGGGCCCGGTACTGCGGGTCGGCCATCACGTCGCGGACGTCCTGCACGGGGGCCACCGCCGCCTCGGCCTCCTCGAAGGCGACCAGGACGTCGGCGCGGGTGCGGCGGGCGATCCAGCCGCCGACCGCCTCGTCCAGGACGTCGGCGTGGCGGGCGCGGCCGGCGCCGGTGGCGAACCACGGTTCGCCGGTCAGATCGGGGCGGCCCACCAGGCGCATCACGCGTTCGGCGACCGACTGCGCGGAGGTGGAGACGGCGACCCAGGTGCCGTCGGCGGTGCGGTAGGTGTTGCGCGGGGCGTTGTTCTGGGAGCGGTTGCCGGTGCGCGGCTGGACGTGACCGAGCTGGTCGTACCAGATCGGCTGCGGGCCCAGCATGGTCAGGATCGGCTCGATCAGGGCCATGTCGACGACCTGCCCCTCACCCGTGCGGTCCCGGGCGGCGAGCGCGGTCAGCACGGCGTACGCGGTGGCCAGGCCCGCGATGGAGTCGGCGAGGCCGAACGGCGGCAGGGTCGGCGGCGCGTCCGGTTCGCCGGTCATCGCGGCGAAGCCGCTCATCGCCTCGGCCAGGGTGCCGAAGCCGGGCCGGTGCGCGTACGGGCCGAACTGGCCGAAGCCGGTGACGCGGGCCAGGACCAGGCGGGGATTGACGGCGGACAGCTCGTCCCAGCCGAGGTCCCACCGCTCCAGGGTGCCGGGGCGGAAGTTCTCCACGATCACGTCGGCGGTCGCGGCGAGGCGGAGCAGGGTCCTGCGGCCGCCGGGTCTGGACAGGTCCAGGGTGATGGCGCGCTTGTTGCGGCCGAGCATCTTCCACCACAGGCCCACGCCGTCCTTCGAGGGGCCGTGACCGCGCGACGGATCGGGTTTCGCGGGGTGCTCGACCTTGACGACCTCGGCACCGAAGTCACCGAGCAGGGTGGCGGCGAGCGGGCCGGCGAACAGGGTGGCCAGGTCCAGGACGCGCAGGCCGGACAGGGGCGCGGGGCGGCCGGGGCGGTGAGGGCCGGCGGGGGGCAGGGGGGTGGCGTGGGTCATGACGTGTACCTCGACTCGATCCCGGTGCGGCACGGCATCGGCACCGGCGCCCCGGGCCGCCGCACGGACAGGGACGCCGCCGCGGCCGCCCACGCCGGCGCCTCGCGCACGGGCCGGCCCTCGCCGAGCGCCACCGCGAGCGCGCCGGCGAAGGTGTCGCCGGCGCCGGTGGAGTCCACGGCGGCGACCCGGGGCGCGGGCACCGTCGGCGGCCCGGCGCTTCGGGCCGCGTACGGACTGCCCGCCGCGCCCGGGGCGAGGACCGCCTCGGGCACCCGTTCCAGCAGCGCGGTGGCCGCCCGGCGCGGGTCGGTCGGGCCGGTGAGCGCGGCGGCCTCGTGCCGGGTGGGGGGCAACGGGCCGGTGGTGTCGAGGAGTTCGGGCGGCAGCGGCCGGGCGGGGGCGGGGGTGGGGAGCGTGCGGACGCCGTGGGCGCGGGCGGTCCGGGCGCCGGCGACGAGATCCACGTTCGTGCCGCCGGGCACGACGATGTCGGTCATGGGCGGGTGGCCTCCCGGTGGGTGAGGTGGGCGAGGGCGTCGAAGCCGGTGCCGTCGAAGTCGGCGACGGAGGCGGACAGGCGGTTCTTGAGGGGGGCCGTCCAGCGGCCGGGGAGGGCGGCGGGGGAGCCGGCCAGCAGGGCGGCGACGCTGCCGGCCGTCGCCCCGTTGGAGTCGGTGTCCCAGCCGCCGGAGACGGCGCGGCAGATCGAGCCGGTGAAGTCGCCGTCCGCGTGGGTGAGGGCGGCGGCGATCAGGGCGGTGTTGGGGACGGCGTGCACCCAGTGGTGGGCGGGGGAGTGGGTGGCGTGGAGGGCGTCGACGACGTCGTCGAAGTCGTCGTGGGTCCCGGCGAGCCGGATGGCGTGGCGGACGGCGCGGGCCAGGCGCGAGCCGGGCGGGACGACGGCGAGGCCGGTGCGCAGGCAGGTGTGGACGTCGTGGGAGCCGGTGGCGGCGCAGGCGATGACGGCCGCCGCGAACATCGCCGCGTAGACGCCGTTGGCGGTGTGGGTGAGGACCGCGTCGCGGTGGGCCTGTCCGGCCGCGGCGCCCGGGTCGCCGGGGTTGGTCCAGCCGTGCACGTCGGCGCGGATCAGGGCGCCGATCCACTCGCGGAAGGGGTTGCGGTGGCGGGCGGTGTGCGGGGGTTCCAGGCCGCACAGCAGGTTGCGGTAGGCGACGCGTTCGGCGGTGAAGGTGCGGCCGGCGGGCAGCTCGTCCAGCCAGACGCGGGCCACGTCGGCGGTGGTGAAGGCGCGGCCGTGGCGCTTCAGGAGCAGCAGGTTGACCAGGGGGTAGTCGAGGTCGTCGTCCTCGGGCATGCCGTCGATGTTCTCGGCGAGGGAGGTCGCCGCCGAGCGGCGGTTCCAGGGGTGGCGCGCGGCGAGGTGCTCGGGGACGCCGCGGGCGGTGAAGTACGTGGACAGGGGCCAGTTCCCGGTGGCCCGGGCGAGGCGGCGGATGCCGTCGAGGGGGAGCTTCTCGACGGGTTTGCCGAGGAGGCAGCCGACGGCCCGGCCGAGCCAGGCGGCTTCCAGGCGGGTGCGCAGGGGAGCGGAGGGGGCGGGCCCGGAGGGGGCCGGCCACCGCGGGCACAGGGCCCTGATCCGTGCCAGGTCCGTCGGTTCGGCGTCCGCCAGAGCGCTGGGCAGGCCGGCCAGTTCGTCCAGGAGGTCGAGGGCCAGCAGGCGCAGAGAGCGGGAGGCGGGTCCGGGCGACGCGCCCGCCCGGGCCGGGGCGTCGCAGCCGCCCGCCGCCCGCCAGCGCGCCGCGATCGCCGACGGTTCGCGGCCGTCCAGGGCCGCCTGGCGCAGTTCGTGGCCGATCAGGTCCTCGGGCTGGACCCAGGTCAGCCGGAGCACGCCGGGCTCCCGGTCCCCGCCGGTGGCCCGGCCGCGGGGGCGGTCGCGGGTCCGGGACCGCCCCCGCCCGCCCGCTCGCGCGTGTCCGCGCGTGCGGCCCGTACGTCCCGTGCGCGGGGGCCGGGGGAGGCCGGCGGGCCGGGCTCCGCGCCGGCCCGCGTGTCGAGTGCTGCGAACGCCTGTTCGTGGGCGTGGCGCCGGCGGACGTCCCGGGCGAAGACCTCCCGGGCCACCTCGGTGAGGGTGGCCGCCGGTCCCCACAGGTCCAGGCGGCTCGCCTTCGCGACCGTCCGCGCCCAGTCCCTCGGGACCGCGGCGCCCAGGGCCCCGCACAGCGCCCCCGCCATCGTGGCGATGGAGTCGCAGTCACGGCCGTAGTTCACCGCGCCGAGCACCGCGTGGCGGTAGTCGCCGCCGGAGACGACCAGCATGCCGAGCGCGACGGGCAGTTCCTCGAGGGCGTGCAGCCGGGACGGGCGGCGCGCGTTCAGGGACGGGGCGCGGTAGTCGGGGCCCACCGTGTCGTACGGGGCCACCGCCGCCCGCAGCGGGGCCAGCGCGGACTCGAAGTCCGAGTGGCGGGAGGCCGTCTCGCAGACCCGCTCGATCGCCGCCCGCGTGCCGTCCTTCGCCAGGGACAGGCAGGCCGCCACCACCGACTCCGGGGTCGCGCCGGGCGCGCACGCCGCCGCCACCGCCGCCGCGAGGACACCGGCCGCCTCCCGGCCGTACGACGACTGGTGCGCACCCGCCACGTCGAGCGCCTCGGCGTACGCGCCCGCCGGGTTCGCGGCGTTGACCAGGCCGACCGGTGCCATGTACATCGCGGCACCGCAGTTGACGATGTTGCCGACACCGGCCTCGCGCGGGTCGGCGTGCCCGTAGTGCAACCGGGCCACCAGCCACTTCTCCGCGAGGAAGATCCGCTGGAGGGGGAGCGCCTCGGCCTCCAGCTCGGGGATCCAGCGCGGGTGCGTCATCAGGTCCGGGACCAGGTGCTCGGCGACCGCGTAGGCGTCCAGGTGGTCGCGGACGGCGGCGTAGACCCGAACCAGGGCGTGCGTCATCAACGTGTCGTCGGTGACGTGGCCGTCGCCCTTGTGGTACGGCGCGAGGGGGCGGGCGGTGCGCCAGGCGTCACCGTGCCAGGGGCCGACCACGCCCTGGACGCGGCCGCCGTGCCGTTCGAGGATCTGCTCGGGTGAGTAGCCCTCGACGGGGCCGCCGAGCGCGTCGCCGACGGCCGCGCCGACCAGGGCGCCGGTGATCCGCTCCGCCAGGCTCGCCGTCCCGGTTCGAGCACTTCGCGCGCTTTTTTCTGATTCGGGCGTCATGGGTCGCATCATCCTCCGGGGCGGGCCGGTTGCGTGGCTTCGAGGAGTTCGGCGAGTTCCACCAGGTCCGTGCCGGTGAGCCGGGGCAGGACGCATCCGGGGAGCGTGCGGCAGGCGTCCCGCCAGGACGCCGGAATCGCCGCGCCGCCGCCGAGGGCACCGGTCAGGGCGCCCGCCAGCGCCGGGGCGGAGTCCGCGACCCGGGACAGGCAGGCCGCCGCCGGCACCGCCCGCGCGATCCGGCCCCGGGCGGCGGTGGCCAGGGCGAGGGCGACCGGCACCGTCTCGGCGGCGGCGATGCCGTAGCTGTAGACGTGGTCGACGATCCGGTGCTCCAACAGGGGGACCAGGGCGAAGGCGCTCCCGGCGTCCGCCGCCAGCGCCAGCGCCTGCCGGGCGTTGCGGCCGATCTCCGTCCCCTCGGGCAGCTCGGCGAGGGCGGCCGCCACGCAGGCCTGTACGCCGTCGCCGGCGAGGGCGCACGCGAGCGCCGCCGCCATCGCCCGCGCGCCGTGCACGCCATCGCCGTCCTGGGTGTAGCGGGCGTCGAACTCGGCGAGGCCGGCGGCGCCCTCGGGGTCGCCGGGGTGGGCGACGGCCAGGACGCAGGCGCGGACGCAGGCCGCGTCGTCGAAGTAGTGTGGGTTGTCGTGGCCGGTGGCGGGCGGGCGCAGGCCGGTGGCGAGGTTGCCGAGGCCGGCCCGCACCGAGATCCGGGCGCGCAGCGGCAGGACGGCGGACTCCGCCTCGGGGGCGCGTTCGGCGGCGGCCGCGACCTCGCCGGCGACGGCGTTCCAGGTCAGGTCGATGGCGGCCCGCATCCGGCATTCGCGGCTCAGGTCCCCGAGCGCGGTGTCGTCCCCGGCCCGCAGCACCGCCTCCGCCGCGAACGCCGCCCACTCCGCGTCGTCCGAGGGGCCCAGGCGCAGCGGCTCCGGCGGCTGGTTGAGGGCGATGGGCACGGGGAGGGTGGTGGTCGCGTTCCGCTCGGCGAAGGTGTCCAGTTCGCGGGTCAGGCGCCGGGTCCACTCGGGCATCCGCGCGGCCCGGTGCCGGCCGGCCGGCCAGCCGGCGGCGTCACCGGCGGCGAGACCGAGCAGGAGGCCCTCGACGCGGCGGGGGCGGCGGGTGCCGCGGGGCGGGGCGGGGGAGCCGGCCGGCGCCGGTGCGGTGGGGCCGGGGTGGTGGCCGTTCCCGGCGGGCGGTGGCTGTCGCGGCGTGCCGGGCGGGGCGACGTAGGACGTCGTGGCCGGTTCGTCGCCCGCCGGGCGGGTCCGGGTCACGGCCGGGCCTCCGCCGGGCCGGCCGGGGAGCGGAGGGGCGCGGGCGCGGGCGTGGAGGCGGCCGGTGCGGGCGCCGGGCCCGGGGCGCACGCCCCTGGGCCGGGTGCGCCCGGGCCGGAAGCGCCCACGGGCGCGGGTGCGGGCGCCGGCGGAGGTGGTGGCGGTCCCTCGCCGGCCCGTGAGCCCGGGGCCGGCGCGAACCCGTCCGGCCCGGAGGAGGGCCGTCCGCCGGGACGCGGGGGCGGTCCGGCGGGGTTCCCGCGCGTCAGCAGGTCCGCCACCTCCAGCACGTGGTGGCCGGCCATCGCCGGCAGGCAGCTGCCGCGGGCCGGGCCGATCGCGGCGGCCCACTCCGGCGGGATGGCGGACTCGCCCCGCGTCGCCCCGGCCAGGGCGCCGGCCACCGCGGCGGTCGTGTCGGCGTCGCGCCCCATGTTGACCGCCGTCAGGACGGCGTCCCGGAAGTCGCCGTCGGCCGCCGCGTACGCCCCGAAGGCGAGGGCGACGGCCTCGGGGGCCAGGTCGGTCCAGGGGTAGCCGCCGACGACCACCGCGGAGCGGACGGCGCGTTCGCCGCGGTGGGCCGCCGTCACGGCCCGGCGCAGGCAGCGGGCCGTCCAGGAGTCGTCCGGCACGACGGCCAGGGCGGCGGCGACGACCGCGGGGACCGGCGCCCCCGCCATGGCGGCCGCGACGCCCGCCGCCACCGCCCGGCCGCCGTGGATGCCCTCGCCGTCGTGGCTGACCGAACCGTCGATCGCCACCAGCCGGGCCGCCTCGGCGGGGCGGCCCGCGGCGAACACCCCGTACGGCGCGGCCCGCATGGCCAGGCCGTCGCTCCAGGCGTGGCGGTGCTGGGCGGAGATGGGGGCCGCCAGGCCCCGGCGCAGGTTCTCCAGGGTGCCGCGCTCGCTGAAGCCCGCGCCCCGGAAGGGTCCCTCGTCGCGGTCCGCGATCCACTCGTGCCAGGCCGCCTCCACGTGGGCGGGCGTGAGCGCGCAGCCGTGCCGGGCCAGCAGGAGGCCGGAGAGGATCGCGTACTCGGTGTCGTCGGTGCCGTACGGCTCCTTCGCCACGTATCCCGTGATGCGGCCCCAGCGGGCGCGGATCTCGGAGGGCTTCAGGTTCTCGGCCGGGGCGCCGAGGGCGTCTCCGACGGCCAGGCCGAGCAGCGCGCCGCGCGCCCGTTCGCGGAGGCCGCCGGCGTCCTGGGGCGCCGGGACCGAGGGAAAGCGGGCGGTCGATGCCATGCGGCCTCCTCTCAGGGGGCGCCCCGGAAGGCGCCGGGCCCTTTGCGGAACTGTCCCCGGTGCGGTGTCCCACCCAGCCTCGGTGACCTCAGCGTCACCCGGTCGACATCTGCGCACTGCCTCCCACGGATGAGCGCACGAAGGCGAAGCCGCAGGTAAGCGCAGCCTTTCCTGGCTGGCAGGCGGGGAAGGATCGGCGTAGATTGGGTGTTGTCGAAAGTTGGATTACGTCCAAGTAGGGCGCTCGGGAGCCCGCGGCGGCTCCCCGGACCTCACCTGGGGAAGGCTCATGGCCATCATCGAGACCGAAGCGGCCCTGCACGAGGCGCACCGCGACAACCACACGCACCGGGACGTGAGCGGCGGCTGGCTGCGCCCCGCCGTCTTCGGCGCGATGGACGGCCTGGTCTCCAACCTCGCCCTGATGGCCGGTGTCGCGGGCGGGGCCGCCGGCCGGCAGGCCATCGTGCTCAGCGGGCTGGCGGGCCTGGCCGCGGGGGCCTTCTCCATGGCGGCCGGCGAGTACACCTCCGTCGCCTCGCAGCGCGAGCTCGTCGAGGCCGAGCTGGAGGTGGAGCGGCGGGAGCTGAGGAAGCACCCCAAGGACGAGGAGGCCGAGCTCGCCGCCCTCTACGCGGCCCGGGGCGTCGAGCCGGAACTCGCCCGCGAGGTGGCCCGGCAGCTGTCGCGCGACCCCGAGCAGGCGCTGGAGATCCACGCCCGCGAGGAGCTGGGCGTCGACCCGGGCGACCTGCCGTCGCCGCTGGTCGCGGCCGTGTCGTCCTTCGGGTCCTTCGCGCTGGGTGCCCTGCTGCCCGTCCTGCCCTACCTGCTCGGGGCCGGCGCGCTGTGGCCCGCCGTGGCGCTGGCGCTGCTCGGGCTCTTCCTGTGCGGCGCGGTGGTGGCCCGGGTGACCGCGCGGACCTGGTGGTACAGCGGCCTCAGGCAGCTCGCCCTCGGCGGGGCGGCGGCGGGTGTGACGTACGCCCTGGGCAGTTTGTTCGGAACGGCCGTAGGATAGCGCGGCTCGGACTTATGCGCCGGTTCGCATAAGTAGTCGTTACCTGCTGGTTTCGGCCGCGTGACCGCCGGGCATGAGCCGTAAGCGCTGCGGGCAACGAGGCCCGCCGCGCGCCTGTGGGGCGGGCGACGAAGCCCTCTCCCACCCCCTCCGGGCCGCCGGGCCCCGGTCCGACCGGACCGTGTCCGTGCCGGTTCCCCCAGCTTCTCCCGCCGGGCACGGCACCCCGCCCGCGACCCTGCGGTGTCCGCATGATGGAACGGAGTATCCGGTTCCCGGGAATCGCCCCATCATGTAACCTGCACGAAATTTCGATCTCACCGTAGATCTCCGCAGAGGGCCAACGTCGTCCCTCGGCACCTGCCACATGCCACATGACGACGACGGGAGAGCCGATGCGTACGCCGCGCCAGCCGTCCCAGCACTCCACGAACGGCCTGAACTGGTCGTCCATGGATGCTCGCCCTGCTGCGCAGGGTATGTACGACCCCCGCAACGAGCACGACGCCTGCGGCGTCGGCTTCGTCGCCACCCTCACCGGCGAGGCGTCCCACACCCTGGTCGACCAGGCACTCACCGTGCTGCGCAACCTGGAGCACCGCGGAGCCACCGGCTCCGAGCCCGACTCCGGTGACGGCGCCGGCCTGCTGTCCCAGGTGCCGGACGCGTTCCTGCGCGAGGTGGCCGGATTCGAGCTGCCCGAGGCCGGCGCCTACGCCGTCGGCATCGCCTTCCTGCCGGTGGAGGGCACCGAGGACGCCGTCTCACGGGTCGAGACGATCGCCGCCGACGAGGGCCTGACCGTCCTCGGCTGGCGCGAGGTCCCGGTCACCCCCGACCTGCTGGGCGCCACCGCCCGCTCGACCATGCCGGTCTTCCGCCAGCTCTTCGTGACGGACGGCGTCCACCGGGACATCGCCCTGGACCGCAAGGCGTTCCTGCTGCGCAAGCGCGCCGAGCGCGAGGCCGGCGTCTACTTCCCCTCGCTGTCCGCGCGGACCCTCGTCTACAAGGGCATGCTGACCACCGGCCAGCTGGAGCCCTTCTTCCCGGACCTGTCCGACCGCCGCTTCGCCTCCGCGATCGCGCTCGTGCACTCCCGGTTCTCCACCAACACCTTCCCGTCGTGGCCGCTGGCACACCCCTACCGCTTCGTCGCGCACAACGGCGAGATCAACACGGTCAAGGGCAACCGCAACTGGATGGTCGCCCGCGAGTCCCAGCTCGTCTCCGACCTGTTCGGTTCCGACGGCAGGAGCCTGGAGCGCATCTTCCCGGTCTGCACCCCCGACGCCTCCGACTCGGCCTCCTTCGACGAGGTGCTGGAACTGCTGCACCTGGGCGGCCGCTCGCTGCCCCACTCGGTGCTCATGATGATCCCGGAGGCGTGGGAGAACCACGACTCCATGGACCCGGCCCGCCGCGCCTTCTACCAGTACCACTCCACGATGATGGAGCCCTGGGACGGCCCGGCCTGCGTCTGCTTCACCGACGGCACCCAGGTCGGCGCCGTCCTGGACCGCAACGGCCTGCGCCCCGGCCGCTACTGGGTCACCGACGACGGCCTCGTCGTCCTCGGCTCCGAGGTCGGCGTCCTCGACATCGACCCGGCCAGGGTCGTCCGCAAGGGCCGCCTGCAGCCCGGCAAGATGTTCCTCGTCGACACCGCCGAGCACCGCATCATCGAGGACGACGAGATCAAGGCCCGGCTCGCGGCGGAGAAGCCGTACGCCGAGTGGCTGGAGGCCGGCGAGATCGAGCTGGGCGACCTGCCCGAGCGCGAGCACATCGTCCACACCCACGCCTCGGTCACCCGCCGCCAGCAGACCTTCGGCTACACCGAGGAAGAGCTGCGCGTCATCCTCGCGCCGATGGCCAAGACCGGTGCGGAGCCGATCGGCTCCATGGGCACCGACTCGCCCATCGCGGCCCTCTCCGAGCGCCCGCGGCTGCTGTTCGACTACTTCACCCAGCTGTTCGCGCAGGTCACCAACCCGCCGCTGGACGCCATCCGCGAAGAGCTCGTGACGAGCCTGCGCTCGTCGCTGGGCCCGCAGGGCAACCTGCTGGAGCCGACCGCCGCGTCCTGTCGCAGCGTCGCGCTGCCCTTCCCGGTCATCGACAACGACGAGCTGGCCAAGCTCATCCACATCAACGCCGACGGCGACATGCCCGGCTTCAAGGCCGCGACCCTGTCCGGCCTGTACCGGGTGCACGGCGGCGGCGAGGCCCTCGCCGCCCGCATCGAGGAGATCTGCGCCGAGGCCGACGCCGCCATCGCCAACGGCGCCCGCCTGATCGTCCTGTCCGACCGGCACTCCGACGCCGAGCACGCGCCGATCCCGTCGCTGCTGCTCACCGCGGCCGTCCACCACCACCTCATCCGCACCAAGCAGCGCACCCAGGTGGGCCTGCTGGTCGAGGCCGGCGACGTCCGCGAGGTCCACCACGTCGCCCTGCTCATCGGCTACGGCGCCGCCGCCGTCAACCCCTACCTGGCGATGGAGTCCGTCGAGGACCTGGTCCGCGCCGGCACCTTCCTGCCGGGCATCGAGCCCGAGCAGGCCATCCGCAACCTCATCCACGCCCTCGGCAAGGGCGTGCTGAAGGTCATGTCCAAGATGGGCATCTCCACCGTCGCCTCCTACCGCGGCGCCCAGGTCTTCGAGGCCGTCGGCCTGGACGAGGCCTTCGTGGAGAAGTACTTCAACGGCACCGCCACCAAGATCGGCGGCGTCGGCATCGACGTCATCGCCAAGGAGGTCGCCGCCCGCCACGCCAAGGCGTACCCGGCCAGCGGCATCGCGCCCGCCCACCGGACGCTGGAGATCGGCGGCGAGTACCAGTGGCGCCGCGAGGGCGAGCCGCACCTGTTCGACCCGGAGACGGTCTTCCGCCTCCAGCACTCCACGCGCACCGGCCGCTACGACATCTTCAAGAAGTACACCGAGCGCGTGAACGAGCAGTCCGAGCGGCTCATGACGCTGCGCGGCCTGTTCGGCTTCAAGTCCGGCCGGGGGCCGATCCCGATCGAGGAGGTCGAGCCGGCCAGCGAGATCGTCAAGCGGTTCTCCACCGGCGCCATGTCGTACGGCTCCATCTCCCAGGAGGCGCACGAGACCCTCGCCATCGCCATGAACCAGCTCGGCGGCAAGTCCAACACCGGCGAGGGCGGCGAGGACCCCGAGCGCCTGTACGACCCGGCCCGCCGCTCCAGCATCAAGCAGGTCGCCTCCGGCCGCTTCGGCGTCACCAGCGAATACCTGGTCAACGCCGACGACATCCAGATCAAGATGGCCCAGGGCGCCAAGCCCGGCGAGGGCGGCCAGCTGCCCGGCCACAAGGTCTACCCGTGGGTCGCCAAGACGCGTCACTCCACCCCCGGCGTCGGCCTGATCTCGCCGCCGCCGCACCACGACATCTACTCCATCGAGGACCTCGCCCAGCTGATCCACGACCTGAAGAACGCCAACCCCCAGGCGCGCATTCACGTCAAGCTGGTCTCCGAGGTCGGCGTCGGCACGGTCGCCGCCGGTGTCTCCAAGGCGCACGCGGACGTCGTTCTCATCTCCGGCCACGACGGCGGCACCGGCGCCTCCCCGCTGACCTCCCTCAAGCACGCGGGCGGCCCCTGGGAGCTCGGCCTGGCCGAGACCCAGCAGACCCTGCTGCTCAACGGCCTGCGCGACCGGATCGTCGTCCAGACCGACGGCCAGCTCAAGACCGGCCGGGACGTGGTCATCGCCGCGCTGCTCGGCGCCGAGGAGTTCGGCTTCGCCACCGCTCCGCTGGTCGTCTCCGGCTGCGTCATGATGCGCGTGTGCCACCTGGACACCTGCCCGGTCGGCATCGCCACCCAGAACCCGACCCTCAGGGACCGGTTCTCCGGCAAGGCCGAGTACGTGGTGAACTTCTTCCGGTTCATCGCCGAGGAGGTCCGCGAGCTCCTCGCCGAGCTGGGCTTCCGCTCCATCGAGGAGGCCGTCGGCCACGCCGAGGTCCTCGACGTCACCCGCGCGGTCGACCACTGGAAGGCGCAGGGCCTCGACCTGGAGCCGCTGCTCCACGTGCCCGAGCTGCCCGAGGGCGCCGTCCGCCACCGGATCGTCGCCCAGGACCACGGCCTGGAGAAGGCGCTCGACAACGAGCTGATCAGGCTCGCCGCCGACGCCCTGGCCGCGAACGACGCCACCGAGGCCCAGCCGGTGCGCGCCCAGGTCGCCATCCGCAACATCAACCGCACGGTCGGCACCATGCTCGGCCACGAGGTGACGAAGAAGTTCGGCGGTGCGGGCCTGCCCGACGACACCATCGACATCACCTTCACCGGCTCCGCCGGCCAGTCCTTCGGCGCCTTCGTCCCGCGCGGCGTCACCCTGCGCCTGGAGGGCGACGCCAACGACTACGTCGGCAAGGGCCTGTCCGGCGGCCGGATCATCGTCCGCCCGGACCGGCGCGCCGACCACCTCGCCGAGTACAGCGTCATCGCCGGCAACACCCTCGCCTACGGCGCCACCGGCGGCGAGATGTTCCTGCGCGGCAAGGTCGGCGAGCGCTTCTGCGTCCGCAACTCCGGCGCGCTGGTCGTCTCCGAGGGCGTGGGCGACCACGGCTGCGAGTACATGACCGGCGGATACGCGGTCGTCCTCGGCGAGACCGGGCGCAACTTCGCGGCCGGCATGTCCGGCGGCATCGCGTACGTCATCGACCTGGACCGCGACAACGTCAACGCCGGCAACCTCGGCGCGATCGAGGCGCTGGACGACACCGACAAGCAGTGGCTGCACGACGTGGTGCGCCGCCACGCCGAGGAGACCGGCTCCACGGTCGCCGGGAAGCTGCTCGCCGACTGGTCCGCGTCCGCGGAGCGCTTCAGCAAGATCATCCCCAGTACGTACAAGGCAGTGCTCGCCGCCAAGGACGCCGCCGAGCGAGCCGGTCTCTCCGAGACCGAGATCACCGAGAAGATGATGGAGGCGGCGACCAATGGCTGATCCCAAGGGCTTTCTCAACCACGGCCGCGAGGTCGCCAGGACCCGCCCCGTCCAGGAGCGCGTCAAGGACTGGAACGAGGTCTACGTCCCCGGCTCCCTGCTGCCGATCATCAGCAAGCAGGCCAGCCGGTGCATGGACTGCGGCATCCCGTTCTGCCACAACGGCTGCCCGCTGGGGAACCTGATCCCCGAGTGGAACGACTACGCCTACCGCGAGGACTGGCGGGCCGCCTCCGAGCGCCTGCACGCCACCAACAACTTCCCGGAGTTCACCGGCCGCCTGTGCCCGGCTCCGTGCGAGTCGGCGTGCGTGCTCGGCATCAACCAGCCGCCGGTCACCATCAAGAACGTCGAGGTCTCCATCATCGACAAGGCGTGGGAGACCGGGGACGTCGCCCCGCAGATCCCCGAGCGCCTGTCCGGCAAGACCGTCGCCGTCGTCGGCTCGGGCCCGGCGGGCCTGGCCGCCGCCCAGCAGCTGACCCGGGCGGGCCACACGGTCGCGGTGTACGAGCGCGCGGACCGCATCGGGGGCCTGCTGCGCTACGGCATCCCCGAGTTCAAGATGGAGAAGCGGCACATCAACCGCCGCATCGAGCAGATGCGCGCGGAGGGCACCCGCTTCCGCACCGGCGTCGAGATCGGCCGCGACCTGTCGGCGACCGACCTGAGGAAGCGGTACGACGCGGTCGTCCTGGCCGTCGGCGCCACCACCGCCCGCGACCTGCCGGTCCCCGGCCGCGAGCTCAAGGGCGTCCACCAGGCGATGGAGTACCTGCCCCTGGCCAACAAGGTCCAGGAGGGCGACTACGTCACCCCGCCGATCTCCGCCGAGGGCAAGCACGTCGTCGTCATCGGCGGCGGCGACACCGGCGCCGACTGCGTGGGCACCGCCCACCGCCAGGGCGCGGCCTCCGTCACCCAGCTGGAGATCATGCCCCGCCCGAACGAGGAGCGGGACCCGGTCTCCCAGCCGTGGCCGACCTTCCCCATGCTCTACAAGGTCACCTCGGCCCACGAGGAGGGCGGCGAGCGGGTCTACTCCGTCTCCACCACCCACTTCGAGGGCGACGAGGACGGCAACGTGCAGTGGCTGCACATGACCGAGGTCGAGTTCGTCGACGGCAGGCTCACCCCCAAGCCGGGCACCGAGCGCAAGATCCCCGCCCAGCTGGTCACCCTCGCCATGGGCTTCACCGGCACCGACCGGGACAACGGCCTGGTGGACCAGTTCGGGCTGGAGCTCGACGCACGCGGTAACATCGCCCGCGACGCCGATTTCCAGACCAACGTTCCGGGCGTGTTCGTCGCCGGCGACGCCGGCCGCGGGCAGTCCCTGATCGTGTGGGCGATCGCCGAGGGCCGCTCGGCCGCCCGCGGCGTCGACCGCTACCTGACCGGGTCCAGCGACCTGCCGGCCCCGATCCGGCCGACCGACCGCGCGCTCGCGGTCTGACGGCCCGAGGAAACGTCCCGTACAAAGGCGTACGGAACACAGACGGCGCCTGCCCCTGTCCCCGACCGGACGATTGGGCAGGCGCCGCCGCACGTCCGGTCGTCCGCCGGGCGGCGCCCGGCCGACGACGACGGCCGCGGCGACGGCCGGGACGCCCGCGGGGGCGAGCCGCCGGACCCGCTCCGCCGGCGGCCGGGCCGTCTGCGTCCGCCTCCTTTCGCGGGGACGCGCGACACGCGGCGCGGGCCGGCGGTCCCTACGGCACCCGGAACGTCTCGCCGTACATCTCCCACACCAGCGGCGTCGCCAGATCCAGGTTCCCGGCGGCCAGGAAGCGGCGCTGGGCGGTGTCGACGCGGGAGGTGTCGATGGCCGGGCGCCTGGCCTTCATCGCCGCGCGGCGCACGTCGAGGAAGACCTCCAGGAAGGCCTTCTCGTCGCCGCCCTCGGCGGGCGTGTCCGCCTGGCGCATGGCACGCTCGCGCAGGCCGTAGAAGCCGTCCGGGTCGGTGTCGGGGCCGTGGTGGACCATCGCGTCGTAGTAGACGAACTGCCCCAGCGTGCCCAGCCCGTCGAGCTTGGCCAGGCGGACCGCCGGGTCGAAGTAGACCCGGTCGCGTTCCTCCTCCTGCGCCGCGCGGAACTGCGGGAGCTTCGCCTCCGCCTGCCAGGCGGCCGTGAAACCGGGGTCCAGGCCCTCGTGGGAATCGGTGCCATCCACCTTCCGCAGGGCGGGCAGGTACGGTGCCAGGCCGTTGCCGGGGTGGTCCCGCGTGTAGCGCTCGACCAGCATGAGCAGGTCGTGGGTGCCGGTGCAGAAGCCGATGATGCCCGCCGTGTAGCCCTGGCCGTCGCCGGGGTCGTCGATGCTGCCGTACGTGCTGCGCCAGTCGAGCGTGGAGTGCTCCGCGCTCGCCACCAGCCGCTGCGCCAGTTCCTTCTTCGCCGGGTCGGCCAGTCCCGCCGGCAGGTCGGCGATCACCGCGTCGTCCGCCGCCAGCTCCTGCTCGGCCCGGCTCTTGGCGTGCTCGCGGCCCGCCTCGACGGTGGACGCGGGCGGCTTCGCCGGCGACTCCCGCGAGCCGCCGGGCGCGAGGAAGTAGGCCGTGGCCGCCACGGCCAGCGGAACGGCCGCGAGGAACAGCACACCACCGCGTTTCACTGGGGAAGACCTCCATCTGTCAGCTCCGGCACCCGGGCCGCCGCCATTGCCGCCGGCGCCACCGGCGGCCCCGCGCGCGCCGGCGCCCGCCGCCCGTCCCGGGGAGCGTACGCGAGCGCCGCCGCGCCACCTCTCGGCAGCCCCCCGAGGCGGCCCTCCCGGGGGGAGGGCCCGGCCGGGCAGCGGCTCCCCGGCCCGCCCGAACCGCCGCAGCGCGCCTGCGGGGAGCCCGCGGGCGCGGCGGCGGACGAACCACGGACGCCGGTGGAGGGCGGGGCGGTCGGGGCCAGGTGGGGGACGCTCGCATGCCGCTTCGGGGCCGCCGGCCCCGAAGCGGCCCGGGGCCGGGGCGGCCAGGGGTTCAGGCCGCCAGGCGCTTGACCTGTTCCTCGGTCAGGGACACCCGCAGGGCGGCCACGTTCTCCGCCAGGTGGGCGGGGGAGGAGGTGCCCGGAATGGGGATCACGTTCGGGGCGCGGTGCAGCAGCCAGGCCAGCGCCGTCTGGGACCGGGTGGCACCCGCCTCCTCGGCGACCGCCGCCAGCGGGCCGCCGTCCGCCGTGTGCTCGCCCCGCGCGATCGGGAAGTACGGCAGGAAGGCGATCCCGCGCTCCGCGGTGTGGTCGATCACGGGGTCGTGGCCGCGCTCGGCCAGGTTGTAGACGTTCTGCACGCTCACGACCGGCGCGATCCGCGAGGCCGCCGTCAGCTCCTCCACCGTCACCTCCGACAGCCCGATGTGCCGGATCTTGCCCTCCTCCTGCAACTGCCGCAGCGCGCCGACCTGGTCGGCGAGGGGGTAGGCGGGGTCGATGCGGTGCAGCTGGAACAGGTCGATGCGGTCGGTGCGCAGCCGCCGCAGGCTCAGCTCGGCCTGCTGGCGCAGGTAGGCGGGGTGGCCGTGCGTGATCCACTCCGTGGGACTCGGCCGCAGCACCCCCGCCTTGGTCGCGACCACCACACCGTCGCGGTAGGGGTGCAGGGCCTCGGCCAGCAGTTCCTCGCCGGCCCCCAGGGCGTAGGCGTCGGCGGTGTCGAAGAGGTTCACCCCGAGGTCGACGGCCCGGCGCAGCAGGGCGATCGCCTCCGCCCTGTCGGTGGGCGCCGTCCAGATGGGAGCGGTCATGCCGCCCCGTTCGTGCGGGGCGCCCGCCAGGCGCATCGTGCCGTAACCGATCCGCCGTACTTCGAGGTCGCCACCGATTCGGAATATCGTCGAGTTCGTCATGTCCGCGACCGTAGGAGCTCACATGGATGTGAGCTTCAAGTCCCGGCGAGGGGGAGTGAGGGGGATCACATGAGGATCGGAGAGCTGTCCCGCGCGACCGGAGTCAGCGTCCGGCTGCTGCGCTACTACGAGGAACAGGGCCTGCTCGACGCCGCGCGCACCCCCGGCGGCCAGCGGGTCTACGGCGCCGACGCGCCCCGGACCGTCCGCCGCATCCGCGCCCTGCTCGACGCGGGCCTGCCCACCCGAGTGATCCGCGAGGTCCTGGACTGCGTGTGCGGCAGCGACGCCGAGGTCGAGCCCTGCCTGACCCCGTTGCTCCTCGACCAGCTGCACGGCATCGAGGAGCGGATCTCCCGTCTCCAGGACTCCCGCCGGTCGCTGACCCGCCTGCTGGCCCCGGCCGACTGAACGGCGCGCCGGGGCGGCCGGGCTCCCCGGGCCCGCCCACGCCACCGGGCCGCCGGGACGACGTCCGCCCCGCCCCGGCGTCCGGCGCGCGCTCGCCGCACCGCCGAAGGCCTTCAGCGCATCCGGTGCGAGGTTTCCGGCCGCGACGCCGGGAGCACGTGCCCAACGCCGCGGGGCCGCCCCCCCCCGGACGACGACGGGAGCTCGACGACCGGACCTCAGGTGTCGCACTCCCACACCGTCCGGCACAGCGCGCACCGCGCCCGCACCCGCCCCCGCACCGGCACCCTGATCCACTGCCGGCACGTCGGGCAGGGAAAGGACACCCGCAGCGGGCCGTGCCCGTCGGGCCCCCCGGGGGTGAACGCGTACGCCGCGTCCGTCCCCGGACCGGCGGCGTGGCGGTCCTGGGCACGGCGGCGGTCCCGGGCGTAGCGGCGGCGGCCCGCCCAGCCCGCCGCCGTCAGCGGCGGCTGCTGTTCGTCCCGCAGGGCCCGCTGCCTGCCCTTGACGTACGCCGTGTACGCCTGCGGGCTGGTGAACCACACCGACGGATCCTCGTGGAAGACCAGCGCCCGCTTGGCCAGGACGTAACCGAACTCCTCCGGCGTCAGATAGCCGAGCTTCTGCGACGACACCGCGTCCTGCCGGTACGCGTCCAGCAGCAGCCACCCCGCGCCCAGGTACGCCGCCGCCGTGTCGGTGAGGATCTCGTTGTCCCGCGTGCCGGGGAAGGACAGGCCGAGGCGGTGCAGGTAGACGTGCATCACCTCGTGCGCGAGGGCCGCGCCGATGTCCCGGCGGTGCGTACGGAAGCGGTCGTTCAGCTCGACGAAGTACTCCGGCCCGGCGGCCAGTTCGACGTTGGCCGCGTGCGTCATCTCACGGAAGCCGACGATCAGCCGGGCGTCCGGCAACCGGTAGTGCCGCACCAGCTCGCGGGCCACCCGCTGCGCGCCCAAGTACAGGTCGTCGGTGTCGCAGAAGGCCACGTCGGCGGGGGCCACACTGGTGGAGAACGTCCGGATGGTGTCGTACGACAACCGCTTGTACAGCGCGGTGAGGGCGGCCCGCACCGTCTCCAGGTGCGGGTAGCCGTGCTCGACCGGTCCGCCGTTCGCCACGCCCGAACCCCCAAGACGCCTGAACCCGACTCCACTGTACGGGCAGGACGCGGCCGGGGCCCGCCCGCCGGCCGGAATCCGGCCGGCACCGCCCCGCCGCCCCCGGCGCGATCCGGGGCGTGACCGGCGGGCGGTGCTCCGCCGCCGGCACCGCGGGCGGGCGGCGGGGACGACGCCGCGGAACAGCGCCTCGACGGCGGGCTCGCCGTCCTCGGCGCCGCGGCCACCGGCGCCGGGGAACCGGGACCGCCTCACCGACGCCGCGGGCGCCCCGGCCGGCGAACTCACCGCCCGGACCCGGGGCCCGCCGTGCGCCGCCGGCCTGCCGCGGGCGCGAGGACCGGCGGCACGCGGGCCGGGGGAGCCGGCCGATGCGCGCGGCGGAGGAGGGGAGCATCCGGCGCGGCCGCACGGGCCGCCGGTGCCGGCGGGAACGCCGGGGCCGCCGGGATCGTCAAGGAATGAGACGCACCGGCGCGGCCGGCCGGGCGCCCGTAGGCTGACCCCCCATGACCACCAGCAACACCGGTACCGGTGACGTCGACCCCGCCGTCCGCGAGGAGCTGGCACGGCTGCGCGACAGCATCGACAACATCGACGCGGCCGTCGTCCACATGCTCGCCGAGCGCTTCAAATGCACCCAGCAGGTCGGCCACCTCAAGGCCCGCCACCAACTGCCGCCCGCGGACCCCGCCCGCGAGGCCCGGCAGATCGAGCGCCTGCGCGCACTCGCCGAGAGCGCCAAGCTGGACCCGGCGTTCGCCGAGAAGTTCCTGAACTTCATCATCGCCGAGGTGATCCGCCACCACGAGCGCATCGCCGAGGACACCGGCAACGGCCGGGCCCCCGCGACCGGCTGACCCCGGCCGCGACGCCACCCCCGGGGGCGCACGCCCGGGGAACGCGGCACCCGCCGGCGGGACCGGGCCCGGCCCGCGTCCCCCGTCCGCCCCTGTGCCGTGCCGACCGGATCAGGCAGCATGAGCAGCATGTCCGTACTGACGCGCGACGAAGCGCAGACCCGTGCCCAGCTCCTCGACGTCCACCGCTACACGGTCGAACTCGACCTGACCGGTGGCGACGAGACCTTCGACTCCCGCACCGCCGTCCGGTTCACCGTCCGCGACGGACAGGACACCACGGACACCTTCGTCGAGGTCAAACCCGCCGAGTTGCGCTCCGTCACCCTCGACGGACAGCCCCTGGACCCGCAGACCCTGGACGGCAACCGGCTGCCGCTGAGGAACCTCGCCCCCGGCGCGCACGAACTGCGCGTCCACGCCACCATGCGCTACTCCCGCACCGGCGAGGGCATGCACCGCTTCACCGACCCCGCCGACGGCGAGACCTACGTCTACACCCAGATGTTCATGGACGACGTCCAGCGGGTCTTCGCCGCCTTCGACCAGCCCGACCTCAAGGCCGTCTTCGACCTGACCGTCAAGGTCCCCGCCGGCTGGAGCGTCCTCGCCAACGGCATCACCGAACACACCGGCGGCGGCGTCTGGAAGGCCGCCACCACCCCCCTCATCTCCACCTACCTCGTCGCCGTCGCGGCCGGCCCCTGGCACTCGGTGCGCACCGAGCACCGCGGCCTGCCCTTCGGTGTCCACTGCCGCCGCTCCCTCGCCCCCCACCTCGACGCCGACGAGATCCTCGACGTCACCCGCGCCTGCTTCGACCGCTACCACGAGAAGTTCGACGAGCCCTACCCCTTCGACTCCTACGACCAGGCGTTCGTCCCCGAATTCAACGCCGGCGCCATGGAGAACCCCGGCCTCGTCACCTTCCGCGACGAGTTCGTCTACCGCTCCGCCGTCACCGACGCCGAACGCCAGACCCGCGCCATGGTCATCGCCCACGAGATGGCCCACATGTGGTTCGGCGACCTCGTCACCCTCACGTGGTGGGACGACATCTGGCTCAACGAGTCCTTCGCCGAGTACATGGGCTACCAGACCACCGCCGAGGCCACCCGCTTCGGCGGCCCCTGGACGGAGTTCGGCGTCGCCCGCAAGGCCTGGGGCTACGACGCCGACCAGCGCCCCACCACCCATCCCGTCGCCCCCGAGAACGTCGAGGACACCGCCTCCGCCCTCCTCAACTTCGACGGCATCTCCTACGCCAAGGGCGCCTCCGCACTCCGGCAACTGGTGGCCTGGCTCGGCGAGAAGGACTTCCTCGCCGGCATCAACACCCACTTCGCCCGCCACAGGTTCGCCAACGCCACCCTCGCCGACTTCATCGACTCCCTCGCCGCCGCCACCGACCGCGACGTCCACGCCTGGGCCGAGGCCTGGCTGCGCACCACCGGCGTCGACACCCTCACCCCCACCGTCACCCCCGGCACCGACGGCACCTGCGCCCTCACCGTCGGCCACACCGGCAGCCGCCCCCACCGCATCGCCGTCGGCCTCTACGACCGCGACCTCACCGACAACGGCCGCCTCACCCTGCGCGAACGCCTCGACCTCGACATCCCCCAGACCGAGCCCCGCCCCATCGGCAAACGCCCCGCCCTGCTCCTGCTCAACGACGGCGACCTCACCTACGCCAAGATCCGCTTCGACCCCGAATCCTCCGCCACCGTCGGCGCCCACCTCCGCGGCCTGCCCGACCCCCTCACCCGCGCCGTCGTCTGGAACGCCCTGCGCGACGCCGTCCGCGACGGCGAACTGGCGCCCACCGCCTACCTGGACGCCGCCCGCACCCACCTCCCGCACGAGACCGACGTCGCCCTCGTCCAAGGCGTCCTCGCCTTCGCCACCACCCACATCGCCGACCGCTACCTCACCCCCGGACAACGGCCCGCCGCCCTGGCCACCCTCACCGACCTGTGCCGCGCCCTCCTGCGCCGCACCGAGGACGGCGACCACCCCGGGCTGCGCCTGACCGCCGTGCGCCACTACATCGACGTCGCCGCCCAGCCCGACACCATCAGCGCCTGGTTCTCCGAGGGCACCGTCCCCGGCGGCCCCGAACTCGACCCCGAACTGCGCTGGCGCGTCCTGAACCGGCTCGCCGTCCTCGGCGCCGTCGACGACGACGTCATCGAGGCCGAACTCGTCCAGGACCCCAGCGCCGCCGGACAGGAAGGCGCCGCCCGCTGCCGCGCCGCCCTGCCCGACCCCGAGGCCAAGTGCCGCGCCTGGGCGGAGATGTTCACCGGTGACGACCTGTCCAACTACCTCTTCACCGCCACCGCCCAGGGCTTCTGGCAGCCCGAACAGGCCGACCTCGTCCGCGCCTACGTCCCCCGCTACTACACCGACGCGGTCGCCGTCGCCGCCCGCCGCGGTCCCGCCATCGCCGAGGCCGCCGGCCACTGGGCCTTCCCCGCCCACGCCGTCGACCCCGACACCCTCCGGCTCGGCGAGGAGTGCCTGCGCGACGCCGACCCCGTCCCCGCCCTGCGCCGCAGGCTCGCCGATCAACTCGACGACCTGGCCCGGGCGTTGCGGGTGCGAGGCGGGGCGGGGGAGTAGGTCCCGAGGCGTAGGGCACGGCTGGTACCCGGCGACGACGCGCGGGGCCGATCACGCTCCCCAGGCTCACGGAGCCAGGAGGATCGGCCCCGAACCGTCAGGAGAACACCGTGATCGCAGTGACCGGCGCCACCGGCAACGTCGGCCGTGCCCTCGTCCACCGCCTGCTCCGCGCCGGCGCCCCCGTGCGGGCGCTCACCCGCGACCCGCGGCGTGCCGCCCTGCCCGAAGGCGCCGGGGTCGTCCGCGTCCGGCCGGACGACCCCGGCACCCTGTTCGACGGCGTGACCAAGCTGTTCCTCCACGTCCAGAGCGCCGATCTGCTCCCCGCCGCCCGGGCGGCCGGCGTGCGCCATGTCGTGCTGCTGTCCTCCAGCATCATCCGGGAAGGCGCGGACGACCCCACCCACCCCATCCACGTCATGCACGCCCGCGTCGAACGACGACTGCGGGACAGCGGCCTCGACTTCACCTTCCTGCGGCCGGGCGCCTTCGCCACCAACGCCCTCCAGTACGCGCCGCAGATCCGCGCCGGGCACACCGGCATCCGCGGTGTCCACGCCGGCGGACTCACCGCCCCCGTCCACGAGGACGACATCGCCGCCGTCGCCGAACGCGCCCTCCTCGACACCGGCCACGAAGGCGCCGTCCACCGCCTCACCGGCCCCGCGGCGATCAGCAATGCCGCCCAGGTCACCACCCTCGGCCGGATCCTCGGCCGCGACCTGCGCTTCGTCGAGGCGCCGCCCCGGGAGGCGGGCGCCGAACTCTTCCCGCACGTGCCGCCGCACATGCTCGAGCGGCTGCTGCAGGGCCTCGCCGACACCGTCGGCACGCCCCCCGAGATCACCCCCGCCGTCGAGGAGATCACCGGTTCCCCCGCCCGCGCCTTCGCCGAGTGGGCCGCCGACCACGCCGACGCCTTCCGGGGCTGATCCCGCCCGACTCCGGAAGGCCTCCACGGCCGCGGGCCCCGCCCGTACCTCCAACATGCCGTCCCCAAACGGGACGTACCCCCTTCAGGGTTACGATCGTTGGATATTCCGGGCGTGCCCGCGTTCTCCGCGTACAAGCTGGAACCCCCGTCCCGCGGCCGCCCGGAGGAACGACATGAGCACGCCGCCCCTCGCCTCGGGCCCCCACGGTCCCGACGCGCTGCGCCCCCTGCTCGACACCGTCCTCGACGCCCTCCGCCACGGCACCCTGGCCCGCCGCGGCCCGCTGCCCGCCGGCGGCCCCGAGGAGGTGGCCGCCCGCCTGCGTGAGGCCGTCGGCGACGTCCTGCCCGACGACGGCGACCCGGCCGCCCTGCCCGCCCTGATCACCGCCTTCGCCGCAGGCGCCGCCGACCCCGCGCACCCGCTGTGCGCCGCCCACCTGCACTGCCCGTCCCTCGCCGTCGCCACCGCCGCCGACCTCGCCGCGTCCGCCCTCAACCCCTCCCTCGACTCCTGGGACCAGGCCCCCGCCGCCTCCGCCCTGGAAGCGCTGGTCACACAGGCCCTCGCCCGGCAGGCGGGAACCGCCGACGCGCTCATCACCAGCGGCGGCACCGAGTCCAACCACCTCGCCGTGCTCCTCGCCCGCGAGCAGCACGGCGCGGACCTGCGCCTGCTCACCGGCGCCAACGCCCACCACTCCCTGCCCCGCGCCGCCTGGCTCCTCGGCCTGCCCGACCCCGTGATCGTCCCCGCGCCCGGCGGCACCCTCGACCCCGCCGCGCTCGACGAAGCACTCGCCGAGCTGCCCGGCCCCCACCTCGTCGCCGTCACCGCCGGCACCACCGACGCCGGCCTCGTCGACCCCCTCACCGACATCGCCGCCCGCTGCGCCGCCCGCGGCGCCCGCCTGCACATCGACGCCGCCTACGGAGGCGGACTCCTCTTCAGCGACCGTCACCGCGACCGCCTCGCCGGCCTCGACGCCGCCCACACCATCACCCTCGACCTGCACAAACTCGGCTGGCAACCGATCCCCGCCGGCGTCCTCGCCGTCCGCGACGCCGCCGACCTCACCGCCCTGCGGCAGCGCGCCGACTACCTCAACGCGCAGGACGACACCGAGGCGGGACTGCCCGACCTGCTCGGCCGCTCCCTGCACACCACCCGCCGCCCCGACGCGCTGAAGATCGCCGCCACCCTCGCCACCCTCGGCCGGCACGGCCTCGGCGCCCTCGTCGACCACGTCCTCGACCTCGCCCGGCAACTCGCCGCCCTCATCGAGGACCACCCCGCCTTCGAGCTCTACGACACGCCCACCCTCAGCACCGTCCTGTTCCGCCCCGCCGGCGCCCCCGACACCGCCGTCACCACCCTCCGCCGCACCCTCCTCACCCACGGCCACGCCGTCCTCGGCCGCGCCCGCCTCGACGGTCGCACCTGGCTCAAAGCCACCTTGCTCAACCCCGCCACCCGCCCCGGCGACCTCACGACCCTCCTCGCCCTCGTGGAAGGACACACCTCCCGATGACCCCCCACCCCGCACCCCACGAGACCACCGCCCCCCGCGACCTCGTCGGCATCGGCATCGGCCCCTTCAACCTCTCCCTCGCCGCCCTCGCCCACCCCCTCACCGAACTCGACATCGCCTTCTACGACCGCAGACCCGCCTTCCACTGGCACCCCGGCCTGCTCATCGACGACGCCACCATCCAAGTCCCCTTCCTCGCCGACCTCGTCACCCTCGTCGACCCCGCCAGCCCCTGGACCTTCCTCAACTACCTCAAAACCCGCGAACGCCTCTTCCCCTTCTACTTCGCCGAGCGCTTCCACATCCACCGCACCGAGTACGACGCCTACTGCCGCTGGGTCGCCGAGAACCTCCCCACCCTCCACTTCGGCCACCACGTCGACGCCGTCGGCTGGAACCCCGAACACGAGGTCTTCGAGATCGACCACACCCGGCTCGGCGCCGACGGGGAAATCGAAGCCTCAGGCCGCACCCACACCAGGAACGTCGTCATCGGCATCGGCACCGAACCCCGCGTCCCCGGACCCCTCGCCCCCCTCGTCGACGCCCCCGGCGTCCCCGTCATCCACGCCGCCGACTACCTCCACCACCGCGACATTCTGCTCGCCGCCGACCACATCACCGTCGTCGGCACCGGTCAGTCAGGCGCCGAGATCTTCCTCGACCTGCTCCGCCACCGCCCCGTCGGCCGCGAGAGGATCCACTGGCTCGGCCGCACCGAGGCCTTCACCCCCATGGAGTACTCCAAACTCGGCCTCGAACACTTCACCCCCGACTACACCCGCTACTTCCACGCCCTGGCCGAACCCGTCCGCGACCGCCTCGTCCCCTCCCAATGGCAGCTCCACAAGGGCGTCGACCCCGGCACCCTCGCCGCCATCCACGACGAGCTCTACCGCCGCGCCCTCCACGGCGGCTGGCCCGACGCCGTCCTCACCCCCGGTGTCCACGTCCGCACCGCCGGACGCGTCGCCACCACCAAGATCGAACTCCATCTGGAACACACCCAGCAGAACACCCGCACCCGTCTCACCACCGACGCCGTCGTCCTGGCCACCGGCTACCGACAGCGCTCCCTCGACCACCTCCTGGCCGGCCTCGCCCCCTACATCCACCGCGACGACAGCGATCGCCCCGGCGTCGACGAGCACTTCCGCCTCGCCCTCGACCCCTCCATCACCGCCTCCGGCTGCCACGTCTACGTCCAGAACGCCGAAACCCACACCCACGGCGTCGGCGCCCCCGACCTCGGCCTCGCCGCCTGGCGCAGCGCCACCATCCTCAACGCCCTCACCGGCAAGGAGCCCTACCCCCTGCCCACCCGCACCGCCTTCACCACCTTCGGCCTCCAGCCCCAACCCCACACCCCGCCCACCCGCCGGCCGGCCCCCGCCCCCACCCCCCTCGTCGGCCACCGGTGACACCCCCACCGGCGGCGGAAAACGGCGGGCGGTGGCCGCGCGGCAGCCGGACGCGGCCACCACGCGACCACCGCCCCGCCCGCCCGCCGGCGGACGGCGTCCCGGCGGCTCAGAACACCGGCACGCCCTCCCGCGTCAACCGCCAGTCCACCGATGCGAAGTCCTCCGGATCCAGCACGCCCTTCGCGGTCACCCACTCCGCGATCCGCGTACGGATCTCCGTCGACTCCGACCACACCTCCTTCGCCGACGCCACATGCGGGAACGCGCCCCCGCCGTTGGCCCGGTAGTTGTTCACCGCCAGCACGAACCGCTGCCCGTCCTCCAGCGGAGCACCGCCGAAGGTCAGGTTCCCGATCCGTGAACCGGCCGGCCGCGCGATGTCGATGTCGTACCGCAGCCCCGACACGTAGTCGTAGTTGTAGTCCGGCCGCCCGTTCGCGTTCGTCAGCTTGGCCACGTCCACCGGAACACCGGCCGGCGTCTGCACGAAGTACTCCGCCGAGTACTCCAGGTACGCCCGGATCTGCGCCCCCGTCATCACCTTCGCGACCAGCGTGTTGTCGTACACGTACAGACTCGACAGATCCCGGATCGTCACCTCGCCCGCCGGGATCTGGGACGTGCGGGAGAACGGCGACGCCTGCGACAGCACCGGCAGCGACGCGTACTCCGTGCCTGCCAGCGCCCGGCGGACCACGTCCTCCTGCACCTTGTTGATCAAATCGATGATCGGGGCGTCCTTGTACCGCGCCTCCACCGTCGTCAACGTGGCCGTCGCCGTCCCCACCACCTGGTTGACGTACGCCACCACCTTCGCGTGCTCGTCCGACAGCAGCCTCGTGATCCGCGGGTCGTCGGCCACCGTGCGCGAATCCCGCAGCGACGCCCTCACCGACTCCACCCGCCACCGGCCCCGCTCGAAGACCAGGTCGAAGTCGAACAACGTCAGCCGCTCGGCGTAGCACAACGGCTCCGAGAGCACCACCTCCCTGCCCGTCTCCTCGTTGACGACCCGCAGCTCCTCGATCTCGGCGTGCGCGTGCCCCACCAGAATCGCGTCGATACCCGGCACCCGCCGCGCCACATTCGCCGCCGCGTTCTCCACATGCGGCAACTGATCACCGTACGACGACGTCCCCGACGTCCCCGAATGCGCGGACACCACCACCACGTCCGCACCCATCGACCTCAGCTTCGGGACCCACTTCGCCGCCTGCTCCTCCAGCCCCGGAAACGCCAGCCTCCCCTGCACGTACGCCTTGTCCCAGATCGCGATACCCGGATTCGTCAGCCCCAGCACCGCCACCTTCACCGGCGGAGCGCCCTTGACCCGGAACGTCTTCATGAAATACGGCGGAAAGGCCGGCCGCAGCGTCTTCGCGTCGACCGCGTTCGCCCCCAGCAGCGGGAAACGGCACTGCTCCTCGAACTTCCGCAGTGTCTCGATCCCGTAATTGAACTCGTGGTTCCCCAGCGCCACCGCGTCATACCCGATCGCGTTCATCGCCTGTGCCATCGGATGCACCGGCCCGCCCTCGGCCGTGATCGGATCGACCTTCGCGTAGTAATACGTCAGCGGCGTCCCCTGGATCGTGTCCCCCGCGTCCAGCAGCAGCGTGTTCTGCCGTCCCTTCTCCGCGCGGACCTGATCCACCAGCGTCGAGATCCGGGCCAGGCCCTGGGCGTTGCCCTGGGCGTCGGAGTACTCCGCGTCCTTGAAGTAGTCCCAGTTGAAGACGTGCCCGTGCAGATCGGTCGTGCCCATCACCGTCAGCGCGTACCGCTTCGGCCCCCGGCCCCCGCGCCCCTCGGCGGCCCCGGCCGCCGGAGCCGCCGCCGCACCGGCCATCGCGACTCCCGCGCCCGTCACGGCGGATCTCTTCAGAAACTTCCGGCGGTTGAACGGCATGACTGTCTCTCCTCGGTGAACGAGCATCACGACACGCGTCGATGACGCGCGTAGATTCTGGCCCGTCCCGACAGGCGGCGACAGGCCCCCCAGGTTGCGATCCGGTGACCGATGGGCCCTCCGTCCCCGCCGCCCCCCGCACATCGGGGCGTACTGTCCCATCGGCTCCGATACCGCCAGATCGCGGCGGGAATCGAACAGCCGAATATACGCCCGAAAACCGCCCGGAGAATGCTCATCGGAGCACCGCGGCGCACAATTCGCCGCTTGTCGAAACCGCTTCACCCAAAGGACGTTGAGCGGTCACGCCCGGCCAATTCTCTACCCGCCGGTAAGTCATAGGCTCACCCCATGCGCCGAGCAAAGATCATCTGCACCCTTGGCCCCGCCACCACCACATACGATCAAATCAAAGCACTCGTCGATGCCGGAATGGACATCGCCCGATTCAACCTCAGCCACGGCACCCACGCCGAACACGAGGAGCGCTACCACCGCGTACGCAAAGCCGCCGACGAAACCGGTCGCAGCGTCGGCCTCCTCGCCGACCTCCAAGGTCCCAAGATCCGGCTCGGCCGGTTCGCCGAGGGGCCCGTACTCCTCGAACGCGGCGACACCTTCACCATCACCACCGAGCAGGGCACCGAGGGCGACCGCCGCACCTGCGCCACCACCTATCCCGGCCTCGCCGCCGACGTCACCCCCGGCGAACGCATCCTCGTCGACGACGGCAGGGTCTCCCTGCGCGTGACCCGCGTCGACGGCCCCCGCGTCCACACCACCGTCCTCGAAGGCGGCATCGTCTCCGACCACAAGGGCCTCAACCTCCCCGGAGCCGCCCTCTCCGTCCCCGCCCTCTCCGACAAGGACGAAGCCGACCTCCGCTGGGCCCTGCGCACCGGCTTCGACCTCATCGCCCTCTCCTTCGTCCGCACCGGGCGCGACATCGAGGACGTCCACCGCATCATGGACGAAGAGGGCCGCCGCCTCCCCGTCATCGCCAAGATCGAAAAGCCCCAGGCCGTCGGCCACCTCGACGACATCGTCGCCGCCTTCGACGGCGTCATGGTCGCCCGCGGCGACCTCGGCGTCGAAATGCCCCTCGAACAAGTCCCCCTCGTCCAAAAGCGCGCCATCAAGCTCGCCAGGCGCAACGCCAAACCGGTGATCGTCGCCACCCAGATGCTCGACTCCATGATCGAGAATTCGCGCCCCACGCGCGCCGAGGCCAGCGACGTCGCCAACGCGGTGATCGACGGCACCGACGCGGTCATGCTCTCCGGCGAGACCAGCGTGGGCACCTACCCGATCGAAACGACCAGGACGATGGCCAGAATCGTCGAAGCGGCCGAGGAGGACCTGCTCGCCAAGGGCCTCCCGCCCCTGACGGAACACAACAAGCCGCGCACCCAGGGTGGCGCGGTCGCCAGGGCGGCGGCCGAGATGGGCGACTTCCTCGGCGCGAAGTACCTCGTCGCCTTCTCCCAGTCGGGTGACACCGCCCGCCGCCTCTCCCGCTACCGCTCCCCGATTCCCCTCCTCGCCTTCACCCCCGACCCGGCGACCCGCTCCCAGCTCAGCCTGACCTGGGGCGTGGAGACGTTCCTCGGCCCGCGCGTCGACTCCACCGACGCGATGGTCGACCAGGTCGACGACCTCCTCACCGAGAACGGCCACTGCCGGGAGGGCGACCTGGTCGTGATCACGGCCGGCTCACCGCCCGGCGTCTCGGGAACGACGAACCTGGTCCGCGTCCACCGCATCGGGGAGAAACCCTGAACGACGGGCCGTGACGGACCGCGGGGCCTCCGGGCGGGGCCCTCGGTGTTCGGGTCCCATCGATGATCCGGCACCCGTCGGAGGGGACGGGCCCGCGGGCGAACTCCCGGGGCTGGGCCCCGACGATCCCCTGCCGCCGGGGGCGAGGACGATCGGGCGCCCGTGTCTCCTGCCGGGGCCGTGCCGGGGGAAGGAGCAGGGCCGGTGTGTGCTGCATCCGACCGCGGAGGCACAGCCGACGGACGGCTCGATCCGCGTCCGCCCTGAACGGATGGCTGCACGGGATATGCTGGTCGCTTCGCTGACGGAATTCAGGCTTCGGCCCCGCGCCACCAATGCCAGTGCTCGCTTACGCCTATCCATGTCGCACACGTGGCTGCTTTGCATCGCTGGTCGCCACCGCGAACAGCAAAAAGCGGAGGATCACGCGAACGCGATTCTCCGCTCAACAGTGCTACCTTCGAAACGAAGGAAAGTACCCCGGGTGGGATTCGAACCCACGCTGTCGGTGGTTTGAGCACCGTGTCTCTACCGCTGGACTACCGGGGCTTCCTGTAAAACAAAGGTCAACGGTCACCCGCTGTGCACCTACCTTACCGCAGCTAGGTAGGCTCTTGTCAGCAGTACCCCTGCCCTGAACGAGGAGCCCCAGTGACCGCCCCCGAGTCGCCCCAGCCCGTAGACGTGCCCGACGACGACAAGTCGCACGTTCCTCCGCTGACGACCCGCGTCGTCATCGCCGAGGACGAGGCCCTGATCCGGCTCGACCTCAAAGAGATGCTGGAGGAGGAGGGCTACACCGTCGTCGGCGAGGCCGGTGACGGCGAGCAGGCCGTGGAGCTGGCCCGCGAGCACCGGCCGGATCTGGTAATCCTCGACGTGAAGATGCCGAAGCTGGACGGTATCTCCGCGGCGGAGAAGATCGCGGAGGAGGGCATCGCGCCGGTGCTGATGCTGACGGCGTTCTCGCAGCGTGACCTGGTGGAGCGGGCGCGGGACGCCGGGGCGATGGCGTACCTGGTGAAGCCGTTCAGCAAGAGCGACGTCGTACCGGCGATCGAGATGGCCGTGTCGCGGTTCACGGAGCTGAAGGAGCTGGAGAAGGAGGTCGCGGACCTCAGCCAGCGGCTGGAGACGCGGAAGCTGGTGGACCGGGCCAAGTCGATCCTGCAGACGGAGTACGGGCTGACGGAGCCGGCGGCGTTCCGGTGGATCCAGAAGACGTCGATGGACCGCCGGATGTCGATGCAGCAGGTGGCGCAGGCGGTCATCGACGACGCCGAGGAGAAGAAGGCGTCGAAGGGCTGACGTCGTCCGCGAAGAGGCCCGCGTCCCGGCAGGGGGCGCGGGCCTCTTCGCGTGCCCGGGCTCAGTCCTCGCCGAGGTAGGCCTTGCGGACGGATTCGTCGTGGAGGAGTTCTCGCCCGGTTCCGGAGAGGACGATTCTTCCGATTTCCATGACGTGTCCCCGATCGGCGAGGGAGAGGGCGGCTCGGGCGTTCTGTTCGACGAGGAGGATGGTGGTGCCCCGGGCCTTGAGCTCGGCGATGGTGGCCATGATTTTCTGCATCATGATCGGGGAGAGGCCCATGGAGGGTTCGTCGAGCATGAGCAGTCTGGGCCGGGACATGAGGGCGCGGCCCATGGCGAGCATTTGCTGTTCACCGCCGGACAGGGTTCCTGCGGCTTGTCCTCTCCGTTCCCCCAGGATGGGGAAGAGGTCGTAGGCGCGCTGGATGTCTTCTTCGATGGCGGATTTGTCGTTGCGGAGGAAGGCGCCGAGGCGGAGGTTGTCCTCGATGGTCATGCGGGGGAAGATGCGGCGCCCTTCGGGGGAGTGCGCGAGGCCCAGGGAGACGATGTGGTGGGCGGGTACTTTCTTGAGGGACCTGCCGTCCAACCTGATGTCGCCGGCGACGGGCTTGAGAAGGCCGGAGAGGGTGCGGAGGGTGGTGGTCTTCCCGGCTCCGTTGGTGCCGATGAGGGTGACGACCTGTCCGGCGTCGACGGTGAAGGAGATGCCTTTGACGGCTTCGATCTTGCCGTAGGCGACGCGGAGGTCCTCGACTTCGAGGAGGGCGGTCATCGGTCGTTCTCCTTGGTGGCCGCGGGGCCCTTCGGGGTGGTGCCGGCATGGGCTTCGGCGGCTTCGGCCTCGGCTGCCTCCCCGGTGCCGGGGGCGTTTTCGAAGGGCTCGCCGAGGTAGGCGGCGACGACGCGTTCGTCGGCCTGGACGGTGGCGCTGTCGCCTTCGGTGAGTTTTTCTCCCTGGACGAGGACGGCGACGCGGTCGCAGAGGTTGAAGATGAACCGCATGTCGTGCTCGATGACGAGGACGGCGATCCCCTGGTCGCGGATGGCGAGGACGAGTTCTTCCGTTGCCCGGGTCTCCTGCGGGTTCATGCCGGCGGTGGGTTCGTCGAGGAGGAGGAGGCCGGGTTCGCTGGCGAGGGCGCGGGCGATCTCGAGCTTGCGTTGTTCGCCGTAGGGGAGGTTGCGGGCGAGGTGGTCGGCTTTGTGGGCGAGGCCGACGAATTCGAGGAGTTCGGTGGCGCGCCGGCGGGAGGCGGCTTCGGCCTTGTGGAAGCCGGGGCCGCGCAGGACGGCGGACCAGAATCCTTCCCTGGTGCGGGTGTGGCGGCCGACGAGGACGTTTTCCAGGACGGTCATGTTGGCGAAGAGGCGGATGTTCTGGAAGGTGCGGGCGATTCCCGCGGCGGTGACTTTGAAGGATGTGGGAGGAAGGATCCGGCCTTTGTAGCGGACTTCGCCTTCGGTGGGGGTGTAGAGGCCGGTGAGACAGTTGAAGAAGGTGGTTTTACCGGCGCCGTTGGGACCGATGAGTCCGACGATTTCGCCGCTGCCGACGGTGAGGTCGACGTTCCGTACGGCGGTGAGTCCGCCGAAGCGCATGGTGACGCCGCGGGCGTCGAGGACGGTGTCGCGGGAGGGGGTGCCGCCCGGGAGGTCCTTGGTGGTGGTGTCGGTGGTCATGGTGGTCAGGCCCCTGTCTTGCCGAGGACTGTGGGCGCGTCGGCTTCTTCGTGGAATTCGAGCCGGCGGCGACGGTCGGGGATGAGCCCTTCGGGCCGGAAGCGCATGAGGAGGATGAGGGCGAGGCCGAAGGCGAGGAGCTGGTAGTCGCCGAGGAACTGGAGCTTGTTGGGGATGAGGAAGAGGAGGGCCGCGCCGATGAGGGGGCCGCCGATGGTGCCCATGCCGCCGAGGACGACGGCGGCGAGGAGGAAGGCGGAATTGGGGGGGATGGTGCCGGCGAAGAGGTACTGCTCCGGGGTGACGGTGTAGGTGACGTGCGCCTGGACGGTGCCGGCCAGGCCGGCGAGGGAGGCGCCGACGGCGAAGGCGATGAGTTTGACGCGGAAGCCGTTGATGCCCATGGCGAGGGCGGCGGTCTCGTCCTCGCGGATGGCGACCCAGGCGCGGCCGATGCGGGAGTCTCCGCTGCGTCGGAAGACGAGGACGACGACGGCGGTGATCAGGAGCATGAGGAAGAAGTAGTTGGCGAAGCGGCCGATGGTGAAGCCGGCGAAGGTGTGCTCGGCGCCGAGGTCCCATCCGAAGATCTTGAGGTTGGGGATGGAGGAGACGCCGTTGGATCCGTTGGTGACGTCGGGTCCGGAGGTGCCGTCGAGGTTGTTGACGGTGATGCGGAAGATCTCGCCGAAACCGAGGGTGACGATGGCGAGGTAGTCCCCGCGCAGGCGGAGGGTGGGGGCGCCGATGAGGACGCCGAAGACGAGGGAGGCGGCGGCGCCGACGAGGACGGTGGCCCAGAAGGGGAGGTGGAGGTCGAGGGGGGAGCTGGGGGAGCCGGAGACGAGGGCGGCGGCATAGGCGCCGACGCCGAGGAAGGCGACGTACCCGAGGTCGAGGAGGCCGGCGAGACCGACGACGGTGTTCAGGCCCAGGGCGACGGTGGCGAAGATGAGGATGTAGACGCCGATGGTGGCGTACTGGTCGTCGGTCTGGGTGAAGGGGAAGAGGGCGGCGGCGGCGAAGGCGCCGCAGATGGTGGTGTTCCGGTGGCGTGCGGTGATCTGCGAGGCGTGGGCGATGAGGCCGGCCTGGTGGAGGGCGGCGAAGCCGAGGCCGGCGGTGATGAGGAAGCCGACGAAGAGCTCGTCGTATTCGGTGCCGATGCCGTAGGTGAAGACGGTCAGGGCGAGTGCCATGATCCCGACGATGATCAGGATTTCGGCGTAGGAGGGGAGGGCGGGGACGGGGCGGGGGGCGGGGGAGGTGAAGGCCGCCCTGGTGGTCCGCCAGCGGTGGGCGAGGCGGTGTCCGGTGCGCTCCCAGGGGCTGTCGGCGGGGTCGATGGGGCCGGGTTCGGGTCTGGGCGAGGGGAGGGCGAGGGCACCGAGGAGGGTGAGGAGGGAGGTGGCTGCGGCGGCCCAGCCGCCGGGTTCGAGGTTGACGAGGCCGCCGAGCTGGTAGCTGATGGCGAGGAGGGTGTACCAGGTGGTGGCGAAGGTGGCGAGGGCGGCGAGTCCGAGGGCGGGGCCGGCGTCGGCGGGGGTGAGCCATCGCAGGCCCTTGACACCGTGGGAGGCGAGGCCGAGGAGGGCGGTGAGGGTGCCGCCGGCGAGGACGAGGACCTGAAGGCCGCCGGGGTAGCCGTAGACGGTGAGGTCGCCGGGGAAGGCGGGGGTCCAGGTCCAGGCGAGGAAGGTGGTCAGGACGGTGAGGAGGCCGCCGCCGGTGACGAGGGCGCGTGCGATGCGGGGGGAGAGGCCGATGAGGCCGGGGGCCGGGGCGGCGGTGGGGGTGCCGGGGGTCTCGTGCGGGGTGGTCTGTGTGGTCATCGGTGTCACGCCCTGTCCGCGACGCGTTCGCCGAGCAGGCCCTGGGGCCTGAGCAGCAGTACGAGGATGAGGAGGATGAAGGCCCAGACGTCGGCCCAGGACTGGCTGCCGAACTGGTCCATGCCGGGGATGTCGGCGACGTAGGCGGTGGCGAGGGTTTCGGCGATGCCGAGGACGACCCCGCCGATCATGGCGCCGTAGATGTTTCCGATGCCGCCGAGGACGGCCGCGGTGAAGGCTTTGAGGCCGAGGATGAAGCCCATGCGGAAGTCGATCTGGCCGTACTTGAGGCCGTTGGCGAGGGCCCCGACGGCGGCGAAGACGGCACCGAGGGCGAAGGCGACGACGATGATGCGGTCGGTGTCGACGCCCATGAGCTTGGCGGTGTCGGGGTCCTGGGCAGTGGCCTGCATGCCGCGTCCGGTGCGGGTCCTCATGACGAAGTAGGCGAGGACGGCCATCCCGGCGGGGGCGGCGACGAGGAGGAAGATGTCGCCGGTCTGGAGGGTGACGCTGCCGATGTGGAAGGGGCCGCCGTCGATCTGGGGGAAGCTGCGGGCGGACTTGGCGTCGGGGTACCAGGCCCATACGGCTTGCTGGAGGGCCAGGGAGAGGCCGATGGCGGTGATGAGGGGGGCGAGGCGGGGGGCGCCGCGCAGGGGACGGTAGGCGAATCGTTCCGCTCCGACGGCGACGGTGACGGCGACGGCGACGGCGCCGAGGAGCATGAGCGGGAGGGCGATCCACATGGTGGTGCCGTCGGGCAGGACGTACACGTAGACCGTGAGGGCGCCGAAGGCTCCGGTCATGAAGATCTCGCCGTGGGCGAAGTTGATGAGCTGGACGATGCCGTAGACCATGGTGTAGCCGATGGCGACCAGCCCGTACATGGATCCCAGTAGCAGGCCGTTGACCAGCTGCTGCGGCAGTTCGTTCACCGCATGTCCTCCGAGACTTTCGGATGTTCGACGGATGTGGCCGGATGCGCGTGCGCGCGGGGCGCCTGTGGAACAGCGCCCCGCGCGGCTCGTGGGCTTGTGGGTGCGGCGTGGTCAGCCGGTGTACGTTCCGGTCTTGACGGGGCTGAAGTCGCCGTTCTTGACGGCGTAGACGGTGAGCTGCTTGTTGGTGGCGTCACCGAATTCGTCGAAGGCGACCTTGCCGGTCACTCCGTCGAAGGAGACGTTCTGCATGGCCTCGGTGACCTTGGCGCGGGCGTCGGAGGGGAGTTCTCCGCCGTTGTCCTCGACGACCTTCTTCACGGCTTCGATGACGGCCCAGGCGGAGTCGTAGGAGTAGCCGCCGTAGGCCGCGTATCCCTCTTTGTAGCCTTCCGTCTTGTAATCGGCGACGAACTGCTTGGCGGAACCGAGTTTTTCCACGGGTGCGCCGACGGAGGTGCACAGGTCGCCCTTGCTGGCGGGGCCGGCGAGTTTGACGAAGGTGGGGTCCTTGATTCCGTCGCCGCCGACGAGCGGAATCTTGGCGCCCGCTTCCTTGATCTGTTTGCTGAGGGGTCCGGCCTGCGGGTATTCGCCGCCGTAGTAGACGATGTCGGCGCCGGAGTTCTTGACCTTGGTGGCGACGGCGGAGAAGTCCTTGCTGTCGGGATTGATGTGTTCGGTGCCGACGACCTGACCGCCGAGCTTCTTGAACTCCTCGGTGAAGGTGGCGGCGAGTCCGGCGCCGTAGGTCTTCTTGTCGTCGATGACGAAGACCTTCTTCTTCTTGTAGTCGTTGTAGACGTACTGGGCGGCGAAGGGGCCCTGGACGGCGTCGGTGGTGGCGGTGCGGAAGTAGGACTTGTACTGGCGGACCTTCTTGGTGCGCCAGTCGGGGCCCTGGGTGAGGCCGGGGCCGGTGTTGGCGGGGGAGACCTGGACGAGGCCGGCGTCGTCGAAGACCTTCTGCATGGATTCGCCGACGGAGGAGTTCAGGGGGCCGACGACGCCGAGGACGTCCTCGTCGGCGACGAACTTGGTGGCGTTCTGCTGGCCGGCCGAGGGCTGGCCCTGGTCGTCGAGGGCCTGTATCTCGAAGGTGACGCCGTCGACGTACTCCTTCTTGTTGGCGGTCTTGGCGGCGAGGTCCGCCGAGTTCTTGATGCCGAGGCCCAGCGCGGACAGGTCGCCGGTCAGTGGGGCGTCGACGCCGATGACGACCTTGGCGCCGCCGTTGCCGGAGTCCGAGCCGCCGCCGTTGTCGTCACGCGAGCCGCAGGCGGTGAGGGTGAGTGCTCCCGCTGCCAGCGCGGCGGTGGTGGCGATGAGCGAACGTTGACGCACGATCAGTCCTTTCCCCTGGCACAGCCGTTTCCCCGTGGAAACGGCCGAGTCGAGCGCTGGGCGGAAGTGACAATCCGACGGCGCGGTGACTGGCCGCGACTCTAAGCGGGTGTGGGGAACGTGGAGGAGAGTCTGGAAGATGCTGTGACGCTCTTGTTATGACACGGCGTAATGCAGAGCGGTGCGGCCGGGGGAGAAGGGTGGAATTCGGGCCGATTCGCCCTGTCTGAATGGTGGGAACCCGCAGGACTCACGGGGGTTGTTCAGGCGTCTGGGGAGTTTTGGTGATTACGCGGATTCGTTGCCGAAGGCGACCTGCTAAGCGTCGGAGAGGCGTTGTGCGCAGTGCGGACCGAGGGTGAATCCGTGCGCTTGTATTGCGTGCGCATTACGCGGAGTTGCGTCCAGGAAAAGGAGTACCGCATTCCGTGGTGCTTCCACGTGCTCCGTCACGCGCGGGGTGAAAATGATCTTACGGAGGGAATCCGCCTCCGTGCGGAAAGGCGGGGCGGGCGGAGTGCGCCGGGGGACCGCCCCGGATCGTCCCACGGGTGCGTGTCCTCACCCGGCCCGACGGGCCGGTGCCGCCCACCGCCACGGGCACCCGCCCGGACCGCCGCCACGATGCGGCCGGCGCGGCTGTCGTGCCTCGCGACCGGCCAGGACGCCTACGGTGCGGGGGGCTTGGCGCTCTTCGGTGCCCCGTGCGGTGTCCGCGGTCCTCCGCGGGATCGTGTACGACCCGCCGGATGGTGGCCGCCGTGGCCGTGGGGCCGCCGTCGGCCTCCCCCGTTATCTTTTTCGCGGTCCTGTAAGAGGGCCGCTGGCCTCCGGGCCCGGCATGACTGTTGCCCCCCGCACCCGGTGGGTGACGACACGGGCGCACGGCTCCTCGCCGGGTGCGGTCCGGGGCGTCGCCGCCGGAGTGCCGGGCCGTCCGGTGCCCGTGTCCGTGCCCGTGCCCGGGGATGCCCGAGCCGGTGCCGCCGGGGCCCGGCGGCCGGGCCCCGGCGGCCGGAAAGGCCGGACCCGGGAGGGTTCCGGGAGCGGGCCGCGCCGGTTCCCCGTGCCCTCGTCCCCGGCCGGGGCGTGCCCCGACGCCAGGACGCCGGGCGGCCGGGGCGGTGGCCCGGCCGCCCGGCGCCGTGGAGCGTGCCGGGAGCCGTTCAGCCCGTGGCGCCCGCGCGGGCGTCGCCGCCGGGGCCGGCGTCCCGCAGCAGGCAGGTCAGCCGGGCGCTGCACACGCGGCGCCCTTCCTCGTCGCTGATCACGATCTCGTACGTCGCCGTCGTGCGGCCCCGGTGGACGGGTGTGGCCACGCCGGTGACCAGGCCGGAGCGGACCCCGCGGTGGTGGGTGCAGTTGAGGTCGACCCCGACGGCGATCTTGGAGCTGCCGCCGTGCAGCATCGAGCCGACCGAGCCGAGCGTCTCCGCCAGCACCGCGGAGGCCCCGCCGTGCAGCAGCCCGTAGGGCTGGGTGTTGCCCTCCACCGGCATGGTCCCCACGACCCGCTCGGCGGACGCCTCGAGGATCTGGACGCCCATGCGCGTGCCCAGGTGCCCGGCGGAGAACAGGGCGGGCAGGTCGACACCGAGCGCGGCGTACTCGTCGATGACCTCCTGAGGGAACTTCACGTGCTGCTGCTCGCCCATGGGTCGGCTCCGTTCGTCGTTCGTCCTGATCGGCACGGCACGGCGCTGCACCGGCTGAGCAAACGCTCAGTCGGTCGCCGATTGTTCCAGACGGACGACGACGGACTTGCTGGCCGGGGTGTTGCTGGTGTCCGCGGTGGCGTCCAGCGGGACCAGGACGTTGGTCTCCGGGTAGTACGCGGCGGCGCAGTCCCGGGCGGTCGGGTAGTGGACGACGCGGAAGCCGGGCGCCCGCCGCTCCGTGCCGTCCCTCCACTCGCTGACCAGGTCGACGTAGGAGCCGTCCCGGACGCCCAGCTTCCGGGCGTCCTCGGGGTTGACGAGGACGACCCGGCGGCCGTTCCTGATACCGCGGTAGCGGTCGTCCAGGCCGTAGATCGTGGTGTTGTACTGGTCGTGCGAGCGCAGCGTCTGCAGCAGCAGCCGGCCCTCGGGCAGGTCGGGGTACTCCACCGGCGCGGCGGTGAAGTTGGCCTTGCCGGTGGCCGTCGGGAAGCGGCGCTCGTCGCGCGGGGCGTGCGGCAGGGCGAAGCCGCCGGGGCGGGCCACACGGGCGTTGAAGTCCTCGAACCCGGGGATCACGCGCGCGATGCGGTCCCGGATCGCCGCGTAGTCCTTCTCGAACTCCTCCCACGGCACCTTGCTGCTCCCGCCCAGCACCCGGCGGGCCATCCGGCACACGATGGCCGGCTCCGACAGCAGGTGCGGGCTCGCCGGGTCGAGCCGCCCGCGCGAGGCGTGCACCATGCCCATGGAGTCCTCCACGGTCACGAACTGCTCGCCGCCGGCCTGCAGATCGCGCTCGGTGCGGCCCAGGGTCGGCAGGATCAGGGCCCGCGCGCCCGTGACGACGTGCGAGCGGTTCAGCTTCGTCGACACGTGCACGGTCAGCCGCGCGCGCCGCATGGCCGCCTCGGTGACCTCGGTGTCGGGGGAGGCCGCGACGAAGTTGCCGCCCATGGCGAAGAACACCTTCGCCTCGCCGTCGCGCAGCGCGCGGATGGCCCGTACGACGTCGTAACCGTGCTCGCGCGGCGGGGCGAAGCCGAACTCCCTCTCCAGGGCGTCCAGGAAGGCGGGGGAGGGCCGCTCGAAGATGCCCATCGTGCGGTCGCCCTGCACGTTGGAATGGCCGCGCACCGGGCACACACCCGCGCCCGGACGGCCGATGTTGCCGCGCAGCAGGAGGAAGTTGACGACCTCGCGGATGGTGGGGACGGAGTGCTTGTGCTGGGTGAGGCCCATCGCCCAGCACACGATGGTGCGCTTCGAGGCGAGCACCATGCGGAAGGCTTCCTCGATCTGCGCGCGGGTGAGGCCGGTCGCCGCGAGCGTCTCGTCCCAGTCGGCGGCGCGGGCCGCCTCGGCGAACTCCTCGTAGCCGTGGGTGTGCTCGCGGACGAAGGTCTCGTCGACCGCGCCGTCGGCCTCGATGATCAGCTTGTTGAGGAGGCGGAAGAGGGCCTGGTCGCCCCCGATGCGGATCTGCAGGAACAGGTCGGTGAGCGCGGCGCCGGCGGCCAGCCCCTTGGGGGTCTGCGGGTTCTTGAAGCGCTCCAGGCCCGCCTCCGGCAGCGGGTTGACGCTGATGATCCGCGCGCCGTTCGCCTTGGCCTTCTCCAGGGCGGAGAGCATGCGCGGGTGGTTGGTGCCCGGGTTCTGCCCGGCGACGATGATCAGGTCGGCCCGGTACAGGTCCTCCAGCAGGACGCTGCCCTTGCCGATGCCGATCGTCTCCGCCAGTGCCGAGCCGGACGACTCGTGGCACATGTTCGAGCAGTCCGGCAGGTTGTTGGTGCCGAGCTCGCGAGCGAAGAGCTGGTAGAGGAAGGCGGCCTCGTTGCTGGTGCGCCCGGAGGTGTAGAAGACGGCCTCGTCGGGGCCGGAGAGGGCGGCGATCTCCTCGGCGACGATGTCGAAGGCGCGTTCCCAGGTGACCGGCTCGTAGTGGTCGGCGCCCTCGGGCAGGTACACGGGGTGGGTGAGGCGGCCCTGCTGGCCGAGCCAGTAGCCGCTGCGGCCGGCGAGGTCGGTGACGGAGTGCGCGGCGAAGAACTCCGGGGTGACGCGGCGCAGGGTGGCCTCCTCGGCCACCGCTTTGGCGCCGTTCTCGCAGAACTCCGCCGTGTGCCGGTGCTCCGGTTCCGGCCAGGCGCAGCCGGGGCAGTCGAAGCCGTCCTTCTGGTTGACGTTCAGCAGCGTCAGCGCGGTGCGCCTGACGCCCATCTGCCGCTGGGCGACGCGGAGGGTGTGGCCGATGGCCGGCAACCCCGCCGCGGCGTGCTTCGGCTCGGTGACCTGCGGCGCGTCCTGGACCGGATCACTCTTGGGCGGCTTCGTGGCCATCGCGCGCACTCCTTCGCGTCCATGGGTGGGGTACGTCCGCGATCCTCGCACGTACCGGGGACGGTGCGGAGGGCCGGGCGCAGGGGGAAAGACGCGCGCGGGGCCGGTCGCGCGCCGGACCGGTCGCGTGCGGGCCGGTCGAGGGGAGGGCCCGCCGGGAGGCGGCCCGCCCGCCCGGCGGGGGACGGGCCGCGGTCCGGTGCGTCGCGGCGGTCGGCACCGGCTGTCACTGCGGCGTGGCAGGATCGGGGGTGTGGCAGAGACAGCATCGAAGAAGACCGACCCCACCTCCGGCGACCGTCCGCGGCTGATGCTCATGGACGGGCACTCGCTGGCCTACCGCGCGTTCTTCGCGCTGCCCGCGGAGAACTTCACGACCGCGGCCGGCCAGCCGACCAACGCGATCTACGGCTTCGCGTCGATGCTGGCCAACACGCTGCGCGACGAGGCGCCCACGCACTTCGCGGTCGCGTTCGACGTGTCCCGCAAGACCTGGCGGTCGGAGGAGTTCACCGAGTACAAGGCGAACCGCTCCAAAACCCCGGACGAGTTCAAGGGGCAGGTCGAGCTGATCGGCGAGCTGCTCGACGCGATGAGCGTCCCCCGCTTCGCGGTGGAGGGGTACGAGGCCGACGACGTCATCGCCACGCTCGCCACACAGGCCGAGGCCGAGGGCTTCGAGGTGCTGATCGTCACCGGTGACCGGGACTCCTTCCAGCTGGTCAGCGAGCACACCACGGTGCTGTACCCGACCAAGGGCGTCTCGGAGCTGACCCGGTTCACCCCGGAGAAGGTCGTGGAGAAGTACGGGCTGACGCCCGCCCAGTACCCGGACTTCGCGGCGCTGCGCGGCGACCCGTCCGACAACCTGCCGGGCATCCCGGGCGTCGGGGAGAAGACGGCCGCGAAGTGGATCAACCAGTTCGGGTCGTTCGCGGAACTGGTCGAGCGCGCCGACGAGGTCAAGGGCAAGGCCGGGCAGAACCTGCGCGACCACCTGGAGTCGGTCAAGCTCAACCGCCGCCTCACCGAGCTGGAGCGGCAGGTGGAGCTGGGCAGGTCGGTCACCGAGCTGGCGCGGGCCCCCTACGACCGCAAGGCCGTGGCGATGATCCTGGACACCCTGGAGATCCGCAACCCGTCGCTGCGGGAGCGGCTCTTCGCCGTCGACCCGGGCGCCGGGGAAGCGGAGTCCACGCCGGTCGTGACGGACGGCGTGGAGCTGGACGGCACGGTCCTCGGCACCGGTGAGCTGGCCGGCTGGCTCGCCGAGCACGCCACGCAGGCGCTCGGCGTCGCCGTCGTCGACACCTGGGCGCTGGGCACCGGCTCGGTCGCCGAGGTCGCGCTCGCCGCGCCCGACGGGGCCGCCGCCTGGTTCGACCCCTCCCAGCTGGACGAGGACGACGACACGGCGTTCGCCGGCTGGCTGGCCGACGCCGGCCGGCCCAAGGTCCTCCACGACGCCAAGCGGGCGATGCGGGTCTTCGCCGAGCACGGCTGGAGCCTCGACGGCGTGCGGATGGACACCGCGCTGGCGGCCTACCTGGTCAAGCCGGGCCGCCGCTCCTTCGACCTGGACGCGCTCTCGCTGGAGTACCTGCACCGGGAGCTGGCCCCGGCCGCCGCGGCCGACGGCCAGCTGGCGTTCGGCGCCGACGACGGCGCCCAGGCCGAGGCGCTGATGATCCAGGCCCGCGCCGTCCTCGACCTGGGCGAGGCGTTCGAGACCCGTCTGGAGGAGGTCGGCGCCGCGGACCTGCTGCGGGACATGGAGCTGCCGACGTCCGCGCTGCTGGCCCGGATGGAGCGGCACGGCATCGCGGCCGACCGGGCCCACCTCCAGGCCATGGAGCAGATGTTCGCGGGCGCCGTGCAGCAGGCGGTGAAGGAGGCGCACGCCGCGGCCGGGCACGAGTTCAACCTGGGTTCGCCCAAGCAGCTTCAGGAAGTCCTCTTCGGTGAGCTGAACCTGCCCAAGACGAAGAAGACGAAGACCGGCTACACCACCGACGCCGACGCCCTGGCCTGGCTGGCGAAGCAGACCGAGAACGAACTGCCGGTGATCATGCTCCGCCACCGTGAGCAGGCGAAGCTGCGCGTCACCGTCGAGGGCCTGATCAAGACGATCGCCGCGGACGGCCGCATCCACACCACGTTCAACCAGACGGTCGCCGCGACCGGCCGGCTGTCGTCCACGGACCCGAACCTGCAGAACATCCCCGTCCGCACCGACGAGGGCCGCGCCATCCGCCGCGGCTTCGTGGTCGGCGAGGGCTTCGAGTCCCTGATGACGGCGGACTACAGCCAGATCGAACTGCGCGTGATGGCCCACCTGTCCGAGGACGCGGGCCTGATCGAGGCGTTCACCTCCGGCGAGGACCTGCACACCACCGCCGCCGCGCAGGTGTTCTCCGTCGACCCCTCGGCGGTGGACGCGGAGATGCGCCGCAAGATCAAGGCGATGTCGTACGGCCTGGCCTACGGCCTGTCCGCGTTCGGCCTCTCCCAGCAGCTGAACATCGAGGCGGCCGAGGCACGCGGCCTGATGGACGCCTACTTCGAGCGCTTCGGCGGCGTACGGGACTATCTGCGCCGGGTCGTGGACGAGGCCAGGGCGACGGGCTACACCGAGACCCTCTTCGGCCGCCGCCGCTACCTGCCCGACCTGAACAGCGACAACCGCCAGCGCCGCGAGACGGCCGAGCGGATGGCGCTGAACGCCCCGATCCAGGGCACGGCGGCGGACATCGTCAAGATCGCCATGCTGCGCGTGGACCGGGCGCTGTGCGAGGCCGGCCTGAAGTCCCGCATGCTTCTGCAGGTCCACGACGAAATCGTCCTGGAGATCGCCCCCGGGGAGCGGGAGACGGTGGAGGAAATCGTCCGCCGCGAGATGGCGGCCGCGGTCGACCTCCGCGTGCCGCTGGGCGTGTCGGTGGGCGTGGGCCCGGACTGGGAGTCGGCGGCGCACTAGCCCGCGGCGACGGCCTCGCGCGGGAGGACACCCCACCGGCGCGATCCCGCCGCGTCGCGGCACCTCGGCGGACGGCGCCGGAGAGGCGCCCGGCGACCGCCCCCGGGCGACCGCCCCCGGGAGGCCCGGGGACGGTCCTCCCCGGGCCTCCCGGGAGCGGGCCCCCGGAAAAGCCCCGGAAAGCCGCTCCCAGGGGAAAGGCCCCCGGGAGAGCCGTCCCCCGGAGGAACCGCTCCCCGGGGAAAGCAGGGGGAAGCCGCCCCCTCGCAGGAAGCCGCCGCCTCCCGTCCGTCCCGCCCGCGGGAGCCGTCACCCGGCCGGCCCCCGCGGGAAAGCCCCCGCTCCCGACGCCCGCGAGGATGCGGGCATGGGTATACGCATGCTCCGCCACCGGACCGCAGCACCGCGGGCCGGCGCCGAGGAACCCGTCCGCGTGCCACTTCCGCCGGTCCCGGTCCTCGCGCCGGGCGCAAGCACCGCCCGCATCCCCGAGACCCTCACGACGGTCCTGCGCCGGGCCGCGGCCGGCCCGCGCCGCGGACTCGCCCACCGGGCCCCGGCCGCCCCGGGCACCGGCGAGGCACCCGCCTGGCGCCTGTGGGCCGAGCTGGCCCGCGGCTATCCGGCGCTCGCCCTGACCCTGCTGCGGCGGCCCCGCCCCGCCCCCGCCCTCACCGTGTCCGCCGCCACGGCCGGCCCGTTCAGCGCACGGGCGAACGGCCCGGCTCCGTACCGGCACCGCCCCACGCGCCCGGGCCCCGGACCGGGCGCCGCACCCTGACCACCACGGCGTACAGCAGCACCCCGGGGACGAGCCCCGCGCCCGCCCCGAAGCACACCGTCGGGATGAGCTCCCACGGCTCGGCGACCGGCCCCCAGTAGTCCCACCACCGCGTCGCCCGCCGCACCGCCGCGGCCACCGCGCAGCCGCCGATCACCACGGCGGCCCCCCACCGGTCCCGCGCCGACAGCACCGCCATCCCCGGCGGCTCGGTCCGGGGCACCCGCCGCAGCGCCCGGGCCAGGAACACGGCGACCACGACCGCGGCCACCGCGGAACCGCCGTACTGCACGTACCAGTACAAGGGCGAGCCCGCGACCTCCCGGGCCAGGACGGGGAACACCCGCGTCCCCCACCGGTCGTGATGAGTGAACGCGTCCCACACGATGTGCGTCAGCGCGCCGAGCACCGCCGACACGTACCACCACGCGAGCAGGGAGGGCCGTACGCGCGCGCGTGCCCGCCCGCACCGCAGCAGCGCGGCCACCGGCCCCTGCCGCGCCCGCGGCAACAGCGCCACCAGCGGTTCCCGCACCAGCAGCCACAACCCCACCAGGGCCCAGGCGATGAGCACATCGACCGTGAACACGCCCGGGACGGAGTGCGTGACGCCACCGAACTCCATCGCCCCGGACACCGCACTCGCCGCGTAATAGGTCATGTCGGGAGAGAAGGACCCCGCCACGAGCACGGCGGGTACCAGCGCTCCCCGTCCGGTCCCGTCGATGCGCACGGCGGGCAGCACCGCTGCCGCGTGACTGAGGGTGAACGGCAACGGGGCTCCTGGCGTCGGTCGTCGGTCGGGCGGCGCGCCCCACGTGGCCAACCGGTGAAAATCGGGCACGAACGGGTGCCTGTGCACAGCAAGTTGTCGTAGGGTCGCCTGCGTCACCGTACCGGTCGAACGCGCGGACAGGACGCACCCGGCCCTCGGGACCGCTCCGGGGCAACCCGGGGCGCGCGCCGATGGTCCGACAGGGCGAATGCAGCGAGTACAGGCGGACACAGAGGGACGCCCGGGCGTCCATGGGAGGGGTTCACTCTATGGCGGCGCATTTCGGCAGCAGGCTGCGCAAGGGGGCGGCGACCACCGCCGTGGCCGCGGCCGCGGTCGCGGCCCTGTCCGCGTCCCAGGCTCCGGGTGTGACGGTCGACGACCACGGCAGACGGACCGCCGCCGACACGACGCCCTCGCCGGAGACGGGGACCGCCGACGACAGCGCCACCGGCAACTCGCCGTACTACACGGACCTGCCGCCGCTCAACACCCCGCGCCCGAGCACGTCGCCGGTGGCCGGCACCCCCGTCACCCAGGGACCGGCCGAGGCGGGCATCCCCGCCACCGTCCTCGACGCCTACAAGAAGGCCGCGGCGTCGCTGCGCGCGTCCAAGCCGGGCTGCAACCTGCCCTGGGAACTCCTGGCCGCCATCGGCAAGGTGGAGTCGGGCCAGGCCCGCGGCGGACGCGTCGACGCCGAGGGCACCACCCTCGGCCGGATCCTCGGACCACAGCTCGACGGCAACGGCTTCGCGCTCATCAAGGACACCGACAACGGCGCGTACGACGGCAACAGCAGCTACGACCAGGCCGTCGGCCCCATGCAGTTCATCCCGTCCACCTGGGCATGGGCCGGGCGCGACGGCAACGGTGACGGGGTGAAGGACCCCAACAACATCTACGACGCGGCGCTCGCCGCCGGCCACTACCTGTGCCGCAACGGCTGGGACCTGTCCACGCAGGCCGACCTCGACCGCGCCATCCTCAGCTACAACAACTCGCGGGACTACCTGAACACGGTCCTCAGGTGGATGGAGTACTACCGCAAGGGCACCCACGAGATCCCCGACGGCACCGGCACCCTGCCCGTCGGCCGCAGCGACGGCGGCAGCGGCCGGACCACCCGGCCCGAACCGTCGCCCCAGGACACCCGCGAACCCGCGGCGCCCGAGGATTCCCGGAAGCCGACCGCGCCGGGCACGTCCACGCCCGCCCCCGGCAAGCCGGCCGACCCCGCCCCCGGGTCCCCGGCCCCCGCCCAGCCCCCCACGGGCTCGCCGGCCCCCACCCCCACCGACACGGTGCACCACCTGGAGGACGCCGGCACCGAGCGCCTCACCGCCACGGTCGGCGACGTGTTCGCCGAGCGGATCCGCACCCGGGCCGAGACCGCGGCCGGCGAGGCCGTCGGCAAGGTGCGCGTCCGGTACAGGATCATCGGCGACACCGACGCCACCTTCACCGACGGCGAGAGCGTCGCCACGGTCGTCACCGGCAGCTCCGGCGTGGCCGTCGCCCCCGCCCTGCGGGCGGGCGAGAGGACCGGTTCCTTCACCGTCCGCGCCACCGTCGTCGGCCGCGCCGTCCCCGGCCTCGACTACACGGCCGGTGTCACCGAGCGCGTCGCCGACTCCCTCACCCGCACCGACGACACCGCCCTCGTCTGCGACCCGGGCGGCGCGTTCGCCGACCGGGTCCAGGTGAGGGCCACGTACAAGGGCGCCGCCGCCGACGGGGTCGCCGTCACCGCGACGCTGATCGAGTCGGCGCGGAACCCGGTCGCGAACGACCGGGGCCCCTACTTCGAGGACGCCGACGGCGAGGCCGTCCGCACCCTCTCGGACCTGCGGACCGACGCCAGGGGCCTGCTGACGCTGCCCCGGCTGTACGCGGACGACACCGCCGGCACGTTCACGCTGCGCCTCACCACCGCGGGCGGCGCGACGCTCGACGTCACGCTGACGGTCCGGGCGCGGGAGACGTCCTCGCCCGACGCGCCGGCGAGCCCCGGTCCGTCGGCGAGCCCCGGCTCGTCATCGGGCTCCGGTCCGTCGGCGAGCCCCACCGCGTAGCTCCCCGTGTACGGGTCCCCGTACACGGGGACCCGTACGACGCGGGGGGTCACCGCCGGAGCCGGGCGTTGGTGTACCGGGTCGGCTCGGCGGTGGCCGGATCCTCGGGCCACGGATGCTTCGGGTACCGGCCGCGCAGCTCCGCCCGGACGCCCCGGTAGCCGTCCCGCCAGAAGGAGGCCAGGTCGGCGGTGACCGCGGCCGGACGGCCGGCGGGGGAGAGGAGGTGCACGAGCAGCGGCACCCCGGCGATCTCCGGTGACCGCTGGAGCCCGAACATCTCCTGCAGCTTCACCGCGAGCACCGGCCGCCCGGGGTCGGCGTAGTCGATCCGGACCCTGGACCCGCTCGGTACGGTGATCCGCTCCGGTGCCAGCTCGTCCAGCCGCGCGGCCTCCCCGGTCGCCCAGGGCAGCAGCCGGGCCAGCGCCCGGCCGGCGTCGATCCGCGCCAGATCGGCCCGCCGCCGGGCCCGCCCCAGCTCCGGCTCCAGCCACTCGTCCACGCGCGCGTGCAGCGCGTCGTCGCAGACGTCCGGCCAGGGCTCCCCCAGGTGCAGCCGCAGGAAGGCGAGCCGCTGCCGCAGCACCCGCGCCTCCTCGGACCAGCGCAACAGCCCGAACCCCTCCCGCCGCAGCCCCTCCAGCAGGGCGTCCCGTACGCGACCGGACCCGGCACCGGCCGGCGGCCGCACCGCCAGCTCGACGGCCCCGAGCCGCTCCACCCGCCGGGCCACGACGTCGCCGTCGGCCCAGCGGACCTCGTCCTCCTCGCTGTACAGGGGCGCGGCGGCCAGCCGGGCGGTCTCCTCGTCCACCTCGGCGGCCAGCCGCACGCGCGCGTGCCCCTCGCCCGGCGGCCGGTCGGCCACGGCGACCGCGAGCCAGGGCGCCCCCCGCAGCGCCGACCCCTCCCCGAGCTCCACCCGGGTGCCCGAGGCCATGAGGTACGAGCCGCCGTCCTTCTTCGCCACCCGCTCGGGAAAGGCCAGCGCGGCCACGATCCCGGCGAGACGCCCTTCGTCCGGTGCGGCCGGGAAACCGCCCCCCTCCGCCGCGGCGGCCGCCCGGGCACCGCCGGGCGCTCGCGCCGCGGCGGCGTCCCGGAACCCATCGGGCGCCTCCCCACCGGGCCCCTCCGCCGCGACGGCCCGCAACCTCCGCACCTCCGCACGCCATCGCGCCCCGTAGGCGTCACCCGCGCGCCGCGCCGCCCGGAGCGCGGCGGCGAGATCGTCCCCGTACTCCCGCGGCGCCTCCTCGCCGAGCAGCGCCACCACCTCGGCCGCCTCGCGGGTGGCGCCCGCGTCCAGCAGTGCCCGCCCCAGCCGGGGATGCACCCCCAGCCGCGCCAGCCGCGTCCCGCGCTCGGTGGCGCGCCCCGCGGAGTCGACCGCCCCGACGGCCGCCAGCACCGACCGCGCCGCCGCCATCGCCCCGGCCGGCGGCGCGTCCAGCAGCGCCAGCCCGGAGGCGTCCGGATCGCCCCAGCACGCCGCCTGCAGCGCGAACGCCGTCAGGTCGGCCACCTGGATCTCGGGGGAGGGGAAACGCGGCAGACGGGCGTCCTCGGCCTCGGACCAGCAGCGGTACACCACCCCCGGCGCCTCGCGCCCGGCCCGTCCCGCCCGCTGACGCCCCGAGGCCCGCGACGCCCGTACCGTCGTCAGGGCGCTCAGCCCGCGCGCGTGATCCACCCGCGGCTCCCGCGCCAGCCCCGAGTCGACGACCACCCGTACCCCGGGAACCGTCAGCGACGACTCGGCCACCGAGGTCGCCAGCACCACCCGGCGCCGTCCCCCCGGCGCCAGCACCGCGTCCTGCACGGCCGCCGGGGCCCGCCCGTGCACCTGGAGCACCTCGACGTCCCCGAAGTCCGCGAGATCGCCGAGCTGCCCGGCGACCCGCGCGATCTCCCCGACGCCGGGCAGGAAGCACAGCACGTCCCCCTCGCGCTCGGCCAGCGCCCGCCGCACCACCGACGCCACGTGGGCCAGCAGCGCGGGGTCCACCCGCATCCCGTGCGGCGGACGCACCGGCCGCGCAGGCGGCGCCCACACCACGTCCACCGGATACGAGGTCCCCCGCGCCTCCACCACCGGCGCCCCGCCCAGCAGCCGCGCCCAGCCCTGCGCGTCGGTCGTCGCCGACGCCGCCACCAGCCGCAGCTCCGGCCGCAACGTCTGCCGTACGTCCCACAGGAAGGCCGCCGCCATGTCCGCGTCCAGGTGCCGCTCGTGGCACTCGTCGAGCACCACCACGTCCACTCCCGCCAGCTCCTGGTCGCGCTGGAGCCGCTGCAGCAGCACACCGGTCGTGACGACCTCCACGCGCGTGTGCCGCCCCACCACCCGCTCCCCGCGCACGGTGTACCCCACCGTCCCGCCGGCCTTCTCGCCCAGCAGCCACGCCATCCGCCGGGCCGCCGCCCGCGCCGCGATCCGCCGCGGCTCGGCCACGACTACGCGCCGCGCGGGCCCTGCGCCCGGCAGCCCCGCCAGCGCGAGCGGCGCCAACGTCGTCTTGCCGGTGCCGGGCGGCGCGACGAGGACCGCGGTGCCGTGCCCGTCCAGGGCGTCGTGCAGGGCGGGCAGGGCCTCGCGTACGGGCAGGGCGTCCAGGGCGTCGTAACGGATCACGCTCCCAGTGTCGTACGCCCCGCGGAACCGCCTTCACGCGCGTACGGGCCGGGGAGGACCGCTCCCGCCGGCTCGGCGGGTGCTCAGTCCCGCTCGCAGACGAAGATCGCCGTTCCCGGGATCAGGCCGCCCCGCAACGGCGACCAGCCGCCCCACTCGGAGGTGTTCCAGGCCGGCCACTCGGGCTCGACCAGGTCCACCAGGCGGAAGCCGGACGCCACGACGTCCCGGACGCGGTCGCCGAGGGTCCTGTGGTGCTCGACGTACACCGCGCGGCCGTCCTCGTCCTGCTCGACGTAGGGCGTGCGGTCGAAGTAGGAGGAGGAGACGGACAGGCCCTCGGGCCCCGGCTCGTCCGGGAAGGCCCAGCGGATGGGGTGGGTCACGGAGAAGACGAGACGCCCGCCGGGGCGCAGCACCCGGCGCACCTCCCGCAGGACCAGCCGCGGGTCGGCGACGAAGGGCAGCGCGCCGTACGCCGAGCAGGCCAGGTCGAAGGAGCCGTCCGCGAAGGGCAGCGCGGCCGCGTCGGCACACACCAGGGGGAACGTCCCGCCGATGCGCAGCGCGTGCTGGAGCTGCCGGTGCGAGATGTCCAGGGCGACGGGCCGGGCGCCCTGGCCGGCCAGCCAGCGCGAGCACTGGGCGGCGCCGGCGCCGATCTCCAGGACGTCCCTGCCCTCCAGTTCCCCGGGCGGGCCGAGCAGCCCGGCCTCCACCTCGTCCAGGCCCTCGGGACCCCACACGAAGCGGTCGTCGCCGAGGAAGGTGCCGTGCTCGACCTGGTACTCGTCCGCGTTGCGGTCCCACCAGCCCCGGTTGGCGCGGGCGCTCTCCGCGACACCGGCGTCACGGCGGGTGGCCTCCGGCTCGGGCGCATCGGGTTCTTGGATGATCGGCTCCTTCGTACTAATCTGCGGCCTCGCTCCCGTCCAGCGGCCCCCGGGGCGTCACGAAACGGACATCACGCGTCCCGGGCGGCCCCGCGCGACACGTTTTCTGCCGGGAATGCGGCGATCCGCCCCGAGTGCGCGGCTTCGCGCATTGACCCTGCCCGGCCGCCCCCGTATGCTACAAGTTGCGCTGCGGGCCTGCGCACCTCAGACGGAGCAGGCTGCGCTCGCATCTGTTGTATGTCCCCTCGGTTGTCGAGGCGCCGCCGGTCACCTGGTGTCCGGATTGGCGCTTCCTTGGCTGTCCGGCTTCTGCAGAGCGAAACGGGCTCCAGCGTGAGCAGTACCTACGACTTCAATGTCCGTACCGGAGCCCTTTACCACATGACGAGCAGCACCGAGACCACCGCCACCACCCCCCAGGTTGCGGTCAACGACATCGGTAACGAGGAAGCGTTCCTCGCCGCGATCGACGAGACGATCAAGTACTTCAACGACGGCGACATCGTCGACGGCGTCATCGTGAAGGTCGACCGGGACGAGGTCCTGCTCGACATCGGCTACAAGACTGAGGGTGTCATCCCCAGTCGCGAGCTCTCGATCAAGCACGACGTCGACCCGAACGAGGTCGTCGCCGTCGGCGACGAGATCGAGGCCCTGGTCCTCCAGAAGGAGGACAAGGAAGGCCGTCTGATCCTCTCGAAGAAGCGCGCCCAGTACGAGCGTGCCTGGGGCACCATCGAGAAGATCAAGGAAGAGGACGGCATCGTCACCGGTACCGTCATCGAGGTCGTCAAGGGTGGTCTCATCCTCGACATCGGCCTCCGCGGCTTCCTCCCGGCCTCCCTGGTCGAGATGCGCCGTGTCCGCGACCTCCAGCCCTACGTGGGCAAGGAGCTCGAGGCGAAGATCATCGAGCTGGACAAGAACCGCAACAACGTGGTCCTGTCCCGCCGCGCCTGGCTCGAGCAGACCCAGTCCGAGGTCCGCCAGACCTTCCTCACGACCCTGCAGAAGGGTCAGGTCCGCTCCGGCGTCGTCTCCTCGATCGTCAACTTCGGTGCCTTCGTGGACCTGGGTGGCGTCGACGGCCTGGTCCACGTCTCCGAGCTGTCCTGGAAGCACATCGACCACCCGTCCGAGGTCGTCGAGGTCGGCCAGGAGGTCACCGTCGAGGTCCTCGACGTGGACATGGACCGCGAGCGTGTCTCCCTGTCGCTGAAGGCGACGCAGGAAGACCCGTGGCAGCAGTTCGCCCGCACCCACCAGATCGGCCAGGTCGTGCCCGGCAAGGTCACGAAGCTGGTTCCGTTCGGCGCGTTCGTCCGCGTGGACGAGGGCATCGAGGGTCTGGTCCACATCTCCGAGCTGGCCGAGCGCCACGTGGAGATCCCGGAGCAGGTCGTCCAGGTCAACGACGAGATCTTCGTCAAGGTCATCGACATCGACCTCGAGCGTCGCCGCATCAGCCTCTCGCTGAAGCAGGCCAACGAGGCCTTCGGCGCCGACCCGTCGGTGGTCGAGTTCGACCCGACCCTGTACGGCATGGCCGCGTCCTACGACGACCAGGGCAACTACATCTACCCCGAGGGCTTCGACCCGGAGACCAACGACTGGCTGCCGGGCTACGAGAAGCAGCGCGAGGAGTGGGAGCGCCAGTACGCCGAGGCGCAGGCCCGCTTCGAGCAGCACCAGGCGCAGGTCATCAAGTCCCGCGAGGCGGACGCCCAGGCCGCTGCCGAGGGTGGCGAGGCCGCCGCTCCGGCCGCGTCCGGCGGTTCGTACTCCTCCGAGGGCGGCGACACCTCCGGTGCGCTGGCGTCGGACGAGGCGCTGGCCGCGCTGCGCGAGAAGCTGGCCGGCGGCCAGAGCTGAGCGCACGCTGAGCCGCTCGTGACCGGGCGGTAGCTCCTGGTCCGAAGGCCCGCACCCCTTCCGGGTGCGGGCCTTCGGCATGGGCGCGCCCGGTGGACCCGGCCCGCGGGCTCTCCCTCGACAGGTGCGCCCCTGCCGCACGCACGATCGGAAACGCGTGCGATACGCGGGAGGGCGCCGGCCCGTAACGGCACCCTGGGAGGCTTCCCCGGTCATTTCCTGATCGGAAGGGGAGCCGGCACATGGCCCGGACCCGGCGGACCTCCGGGACGCGGCGGACCGACGGGACGGGACGCCGGTCCCTCCCGCGCGACGCCGGACCGGCCGGCGGCGCCGGCGCCGTGTCCGCCACCACGGGGGCCCGCGGCCTCGCCCCCACCGCCCGGGCCGCCCAGCGGGAACAGCCCTTCCGCGCCCCCGGGGCGAGCGACTTCGCGCCCACCGGACGGGGCGTCACCGTCACCTGCACCCGGGACGGCCGTACGAGGGCGATCGGCGCCGACCACCGCGTCGCCGCCCCGCCGCCCGGCATCCCGCCGGGAGCCCGCACCACCTGGGCTCCGGGGTGCGGCGCGTGCCGCCGTCGTGACGCCTTCCGCGCGCGCGTGCCCTCACCGCGGCGCCCGGCCGCGCGCGTGCGGAAGGGGCGAGGAAGGGCCTGGCCAGGGACGTGGCGGGGAATGCCCGCGCCCCGTGACACGTTGTGCCGTACGAACACGAGGAGGAGCGGTCACTGTGCTTGATCCGCAGGGTTTGTACGCATGGGAGCCGAAGGGCCTGGCCGTGGTCGACATGGCGCTCGCCCAGGAGTCGGCCGGCCTTGTCATGCTCTACCACTTCGACGGATACATCGACGCGGGTGAGACCGGCGACCAGATCGTCGACCGGTTGCTCGACTCGCTGCCCCACCAGGTCGTGGCCCGTTTCGACCACGACCGGCTCGTGGACTACCGGGCCCGCCGCCCGCTGCTGACCTTCAAACGCGACCGTTGGACCGATTACGAGGACCCCGCCATCGAGGTGCGGATCGTCCAGGACGCCACCGGAGCGCCCTTCCTGCTGCTGTCGGGCCCCGAGCCGGACGTGGAGTGGGAGCGCTTCGCCGCGGCCGTCCGGCAGATCGTGGAGCGGCTCGGCGTCCGCCTGTCCGTGAACTTCCACGGCATCCCCATGGGCGTCCCGCACACCCGTCCCGTGGGCCTCACCCCGCACGGCAACCGCACCGATCTCGTCCCCGGCCACCGCAGCCCCTTCGAGGAGGCCCAGGTGCCCGGCAGCGCCGAGTCGCTGATCGAGCACCGGCTCCTGCAGGCCGGGCACGACGTCCTGGGCGTCGCCGCGCACGTGCCGCACTACATCGCCCGATCGCCGTACCCGGACGCGGCGCTGACCGTCCTGGAGGCCATCACGGCGGCGACCGGCCTGGTGCTGCCCGGCATCGCGCACTCCCTGCGCACGGACGCCCACCGCACGCAGACGGAGATCGAACGGCAGATCCGCGAGGGCGACGAGGAGCTCACCGCGCTCGTCCAGGGTCTGGAGCACCAGTACGACGCCGCCGCGGGCGCCGAGACCCGCGGCAACATGCTCGCCGAGCCCGTCGAGATCCCCTCGGCCGAGGAGATCGGGCGGGAGTTCGAGAAGTTCCTGGCGGAGCGGGAGGGGGACGGCTGATCGGATACGCTGCCGGACGGCCGCGTCCCACCCGGTCCCGCCCCTGCGGGCCGGCCCGGTGGGTCTGACCGGCGGCATCGGAGTCGGCAAGTCTTCCCCGCGTCGGCGGGGGGTGAGGGTGGAGGGGCGGCCATGCTGTCCGTGGGCCTGACCGGTGGGATCGGCGCCGGCAAGAGCGAGGTGTCGCGGCTGCTCGTCGAGTGCGGGGCCGTGCTGATCGACGCGGACCGCATCGCGCGCGAGGTCGTCGAGCCCGGGACGCCCGGGCTCGCCGCGGTGGTGGCGGCCTTCGGTGAGGAGGTGCTCACCGAGGACGGCGCGCTGGACCGGCCCAAGCTGGGCTCCCTCGTCTTCGCCGACCCGCGGAAGCTGGCCGCCCTCAACGCGATCGTGCACCCCCTGGTCGGCGCCCGCTCCCGCGAGCTGGAGGAGGCCGCCGCCGAGGACGCCGTCGTCGTCCACGACGTCCCGCTCCTCACGGAGAACGGCCTGGCGCCGCTGTACGACGTCGTGGTCGTCGTCGAGGCCGACCCCGCCACCCGGCTCGACCGGCTGGTGCGCCTGCGCGGGATGAGCGAGGAGGACGCACGCGCGCGTATGGCCGCCCAGGCGACGCGCGAGCAGCGCCGGGAGATCGCGGACATCGTCATCGACAACGACGTACCGCTGGAGGAGCTGCGGCGCCGGGTGAGGGAGGTGTGGGCCGAGCTGATCCGCAGAGCGCACGCGCCCGGCCGCACGCCCCGCCGTCCCCGGCCGTCCCGGGAATAGCGGTACGCGCACGGGCGTTGGACCTCCCCAGCGAGGGAAGGACTGTGCCGTGCCCGAGATCAGTGGTTCCACCGGACGCACCCCGGAGACACACGTCATCGACTTCCGCGCCGCCGAGCAGCTCCTCGCGGCGCGGGACCCGCGGGGCGCGGTAAAGCTGCTCGACAAGGTCGTCGCCGCCCACCCCGAGAACACCGCGGCGCGGCTGCTGCGCGCGCGGGCCTTCTTCCTGGCGGCGCAACTGCGGCCCGCGGAGCTGGAGTTCACCGTGGTCCTGGAGCGCGAGCCGGACAACGCGTTCGCGCACTTCGCACTCGCCCGGACCTATGAGCGCCAGGGGCGCCCCGACCAGGCCAGGCGCCATTTCCGCCTGGCGGCCGCCCTGGACCCCAACCCCGAGTACCTGCAACGGGCGAACTTCGACGCCTGAGCCGCCTGAGCCGCCCGGGCGGCCGAATCCCGCTCGCCGGGACCGCCCGCCCCACGGGGCGCCCCCTACGGGGGATCGTCGGGCGGGCGGTACGGCGGGACGTCGCGGCCCGGCTGGTAGTGCGGGCCCCGGCGGACGTGTCCGAGGACGAGGGCCAGGTCGACCGCGGCGACCAGCCACAGCGCCGCGCAGGCCGCCGCCCAGCCGGGGTGCCCGGTGAGGGCGAACGCGACCGTTCCGACGGCCGTCCAGGCCGTGCCCCACACGCACAGCCACAAGCGCGCCCGCAGCGCACTGCGCGCGGTCACCGGTTCACTGCCCGTACGCGTCCTCATCGCCCGTACGCACCTTCGCCGTCCGTACGTGTCGGAACCACCGCTCCTGCTGGAAACGTACTCCTCGCGCGGGGCGTTCTCCAGGGGGGTTCGGAGGTCGCCGGGCGCTCGCGGGGACGGCGAGGGAGCGGACGGTCCCCGGCGCCCGCACGTGCGGATCCCGTCGGTGGAGCCGGCCGGCGAGGGGGCGAACCCGGCGCACGTGGGGTACGCGGGCCCGCGGACGTCAGCGTCCCTCGGGGCGGCCGCCCAGTCCGCGCAGGCGTTCCAACTCCCGGCGCTCCCGCTTGGTCGGGCGGCCCGCGCCGCGGTCGCGGACGCCTGCCGGAGCGATGGCCTCGCGCGGCGGTGGCGGCGGGGAGTTGTCGATGTAGCACTGGGCGGCCACCGGGGCGCCGACCCGCTTGCGGATCAGCCGCTTGACGACGACGATCCGCTCCCGGCCCTCGTGCCGCAGGCGCACCTCGTCGCCGACGCGCACGGAGTACGCGGGCTTCACCCGCTCGCCGTTGACGCGGACGTGGCCGCCCCGGCAGGCGGTCGCGCCGATCGACCGGGTCTTGACCAGGCGTACGGCCCAGATCCAGCTGTCGATGCGGACGGTCCCGCCGTTCTGCGGCCCGGCCGCCTCGGCGGCGGCGATCGCGGCGGCGGTCCTCGGGTCGACGGCGGGCGCCGCGGCACCGGTGCCGCCACCGGTGGACGCGCCGGTCGCCCCGCCCTGCCCGTTCCCGTTTCCGGTCCGGTCCCCGGCCCCGGTCCTGCCGTCGGTCCGCGCCCCGGAGGATTCCCCCGGGCCGGCCGTCCCGCCGCATGTGTCCTCGTCACGCTCGGAAACCATGCCCCCGACCTTAGCTCCCCGGCCCGGCCCCCGGGTCCGCCGATCACCGGACGGCGTGACCCGCCGGGTGAGCGGGCGTCCTACGGTGGGCGCATGGACACCAGCGGCCTCGCCGTACTCGATGAACGGATCGTGCAGTGCCGGGCCTGCCCACGGCTGGTCGCCTGGCGGGAGGAGGTGGCGCGCACGAAGCGGGCCGCCTTCGCCGACTGGACGTACTGGGGCCGGCCGGTGCCGGGTTTCGGCCCGCCGGACGCCCGCCTGCTGGTCGTCGGGCTCGCCCCGGCCGCGCACGGCGGGAACCGCACCGGCCGGATGTTCACCGGCGACCGCTCCGGCGACGTGCTGTACGAGGCGCTGTACGACGTGGGTCTCGCCTCGCAGCCCACCTCCGTCGCCGCCGGCGACGGCCTGGAACTGTACGGCGTGCGCGTCACCTCGCCGGTGCACTGCGCCCCGCCCGCCAACAAGCCCACCCCCGGGGAACGGGACACCTGCCGGCCGTGGCTCGTGCGGGAGCTGGGGCTGCTGCGGCCGACCCTGCGAGCCGCGGTCGTGCTCGGCGGCTTCGGCTGGCGGGCCGCGCTGCCCGCGTTCGCCGAGGCCGGCTGGAGCGTGCCCAGGCCGAGGCCGGCCTTCGCGCACGGCACCCGGGTCCCCCTCGACGGGATCGACCTCTTCGGGTGCTTCCACGTCAGCCAGCGCAACACGTTCACCGGCAGGCTCACGCCCGCGATGCTGCGGGAGGTGCTGCGCGCGGCGGCCGATGCGGCGGGGCTGCCGCCACAGCCGGCCCCTGAATCCGGCCGGTGTGGCCCGAAATGAGGTGTCCGCGCCGCCGTACCGGCCCTAGGGTGCTCCGATGGGCCTCTATCCGGAGATCGAACCGTACGACCACGGCATGCTCGACGTCGGTGACGGCAACCGCGTTCACTGGGAGGTCTGCGGCAACCCGCGCGGCAAGCCCGCGGTGGTTCTGCACGGCGGCCCGGGGTCCGGCTGCACGCCGCCGCTGCGGCGGTTCTTCGACCCGGACGCGTACCGGGTCGTGCTGTTCGACCAGCGGGGCTGCGGGCGTTCGACGCCGCACGCGAGCGCGTACGACACCGACATGGGCGTCAACACCACGGCCCACCTCATCGCCGACCTGGAGCTGCTGCGCCGGCACCTGGGCGTCGAACGGTGGCTGGTCTGGGGCGCGTCGTGGGGGTCGGTGCTCGCGCTGCGGTACGCGCAGACGCACCCCGGCGCCGTGACCGAGCTGGTGCTCACGGCGGTCGCGACCGGCTCCGACGCCGAGGTCACCCTGCTGACCAGAGGACTCGGCAGGTTCTTCCCGGACGCCTTCGAACGCTTCCTGTCCGGGCTGCCGGAGGACGAGCGGGACGGCAACCTCGCCGCCGCGTACAACCGGCTGCTGGAATCCCCCGATCCGCGGGTGCGGGAGCGGGCGGCGCGTGTCTGGACCGACTGGGAGACGGCGATCGCCTCGGCCCCGCCGCGCTCGGTGGAGCGCTACGAGGACCCGGTCTTCCGCATGGGCTTCGCGCGGACCGTGACCCACTACTGGGGCAACGGCCACTTCCTGGGCGAGGGCAACGACGAGGGCGTCGTCCTGCGCGACGCCCATCTGATCGGGCACATCCCCGGCACCCTGGTCCAGGGCGGCCTCGACCCGGGCAACCTGCTCGGCACCGTCTGGCGGCTGCACCACGCCTGGCCGGCGAGCGAGTTGCTGGTCGTGGACGAGGCCGGGCACGGCGCGGGCGCGCCCGCAGTGGCTGATCTGCTGGTGGCGGCGACGGACAAGTACGCCAAGGGGTAAGAAGGGTGTTCACGGCAAGGCGGGTCCGCCCACGCGATCCTTTGCGGCGCGAGCGGGGATCCGCATACGCCGCCCGCCGACGCCACCCCTCCTGCCGAAAGAGCCGCAGCAGTGACTTCCCCCACGGACCCCACCACTTCCGCGAACTCCGCCGGCCATCCCATGGACCCGGCGGACCGGACCTTCCTCGACACCACAGCCGACCGTCTCGCCGCCCTCCCCGCCGTCCGGGCCGTGACGCTCGGAGGCTCCCGTGCCCAGGGCAGCCACCGCCCCGACAGCGACTGGGACCTGGCGATCTACTACCGGGGCGCCTTCGATCCCGCCACCCTCCGCGCCGTCGGCTGGGAGGGCGAGGCCTCCGAGATCGGCGGCTGGGGCGGCGGCGTCTTCAACGGGGGCGCCTGGCTGACGATCGACGGGCGGCGGGTCGACGTCCACTACCGGGACCTCGACGTCGTCGAGCACGCGCGGACGGAGGCGGAGGCCGGGCGCTTCGGCATCGAGCCACTGATGTTCCACCTGGCCGGCATCCCGACCTACCTGGTCGTCGCGGAACTCGCGGTCAACCGGGTGCTGCGGGGCACCCTGCCCCGCCCCGCCTACCCGGAGCCGCTGCGCCGGACCGCCCCCGAACGCTGGTACGGCATGGCCGCCGCCACCCTCGCCTACGCCGGGGCCGGACACGCCCCCAAGGGCGCCCTCACCCAGGTCGCCGGCGCGATCGCGCTCGCCGCCACCCAGACGGCACACGCGGTGCTGGCGGCACGCGGTGAGTGGGTCACCAACGAGAAGGGGCTGGTGGAGCGGGCCGGGCTGGGCGCGACCGACGCACTCCTGGGCGGCCTGCGGCCGGATCCGCAGGCGCTGTGCCGGGCGGTCGCCGACGCCGGGGCGCTGTTCGGCCGGGCCGTGGAGAAGGTCCGGCCGCCGGCCGCGTAGGAGCCGGGTCCGCCGGCCGGGGCCCACCGGCTCCGTGGGGCCCCCGGTTCACGAGGCTCGTGCCGTCCTCGGTCCGTCGTCCTCGTGCCGTCCTCGGTCCGTCGTCCTCGCGCCGTCCCCGTCGCCGGGTCCCGCGTCGTCCCGGTCCGCCGGGTCCCGGCGCCGTACGTTGGCGAGATGACGCCTTCCGCCGCACCGCGGGCCGCCGGGCCCGCCGACCTCGTCGTCACGGGCTGCACCGTCCTCCTCCACGACGACCGGGAACAGGTCACGTTCCAGGAGGACGCCGCCGTCGTCGTACGTGACGGAGTCATCGAATCCGTGACCTCCGCCGCCGGGGCCGACGGGCTTCCGGCCCGTGAGCGGATCGACGCGCGCGGCCAGGTCGCCCTGCCCGGACTGATCAACTGTCACACGCACGCGCCGATGGTCGCGCTGCGCGGGCTCGCCGAGGACCTGCCCACCGAGGAGTGGTTCAACGACGTCGTCTGGCCCGTCGAGTCCAACCTGACCGAGCGGGACGTCGCCCTCGGCGCCCGGCTCGCCTGCGCGGAGATGATCCGCGGCGGGGTGACCTGCTTCGCCGACCACTACTTCGCGATGGACGCGGTCGCCGCCGTCGCCGCCGAGTGCGGACTGCGGGCCCACCTCGGCCAGGTGTACTTCTCCTCGCAGGGCGCCCGGGGCAGGGAGGCGTCCCTGGAGTTCGCCCTGCGCCACCGGGGAGCCGCCGGCGGCCGCATCACCACCGCCCTCGCCCCGCACGCCCCCTACACCGTGGACGACGCCGACCTCGCCGCCACCGCCGACCTCGCCCGCGCCCACGGCCTGCCCGTGCACCTGCACGCCGCCGAGAACCGAGCCCAGACCGACACCAGCCTCGCCCGGCACGGCGCCACCCCCATCGAGGTCCTGGAACGCACCGGCATCCTCGGCACCGACGTCCTCATCGCCCACGGCACCGGCATCGTCGAACGCGACCTGCCGGTCCTCGCGCGCGCGGGCGGCCGTACGGCCGTCGCCAGCGCGCCCCGCGGCTACCTCAAGTTCGCCTGGCCCACCACCACGCCCGTCCGTGCCCTGCGCGACCTCGGCATCCCCGTGGGACTCGCCACGGACGGCGCCGCCTCCAACAACTCCCTCGACGTGTGGGAGTCGATGGCGCTCACCTCCCTGGTCCAGAAGTCCGCCGAGGGCGACCCCCGGTGGCTGACAGCACGCCAGGCCCTGCACCACGCCACGCTGCAGAGCGCCCGCGCGGTGGGCCTCGCCGACGCGGTCGGCAGCATCGCGCCGGGGCGGCGGGCCGACCTCGTGCTCGTCGACCTCGCCGGTCCGCACACCCAGCCCGTCCACGACCTCGCCGCCACCCTCGTCCACAGTGCCCGGTCCTCCGACGTCCGCACGACGATCGTCGACGGGCGGATCCTCATGCGCGACCGGGAACTGCTCACCCTCGACCTGCCGGCCGTCGTCCGGGAGCTGGGGGAGCGGCTGCCCGCGCTCGTCGACCGCGGACACGGCCGGCGCGTCCAGCGGTACGACACCTGAAGGGCGGGACACCGGGACGAAAGCCCGGGAGGGGGCCGGGGTGAGCGTCCGGAGGGGAGCCCGGGGGAAATCCGCCCCCGCAGCGGCGGGTTCGGCTCCGCCACCAGCCGGCCGGACTCGACCGCGTCCGGCCGGCGGGAGGAGGGGAGAGGAACCCGAGGGGTGCGCGACGGCTTTCGGGGCGCCCGCGCGAAGTGGGCGGATCCACCGTCACGACGAGTACGAGGACTGGTGCGCAGGGTGAGGGAAACGGCCGTAAGGGCGAGAATCCCCTCACTCGTCGCGGTGAACAGGTGTCAACTACGTCTCAGTACCGTCACTGCCCGAGGCGTATGCCCCATGGTTGGCGTTTAACTCTACGACTACAGCGCTACCTGGAGGTGCGGGTGAACGGGCGGACAGTGCTCGAACGCTTTCCCGCCGGCGGTCCGCGGGGGTCCTGGCCGGCGGAGGAGTTCGCTCATGCGCGACGTCTGGAGGGCCTTCCCGCGGAGGTCGTCATGGACCTCGCGACGGACATGTTCCTGGTGATCGTGAGGAGCGACGGCCCCGCCGACGACGTCGCCGCCTGACGCGGCACCGCCCGGCCGCGTCGTCGTCCCACGTCACGCGAGCCGGGCCGTACGGCACACCGCCGGGGGCCGCCGGGCGGACGCTCGCTTGCCGCCGGCGGACGGCCCGCGGTGCCGGACGCGACCGCGGTCCCGCCGGTCCGCCCCCGCCTCCGCCGGTCCGCGTCCGGAGGGGCTGCCGGTGCCTCGCGGAACGCCTACGCGTTCACCGGCCTCGACCACACCGGGGTGGTCCCGGTCAGCCGGCACAGCGCCAGGTAGAGCGGGATCGGCGGCGTATAGGGGAGTGTGCCGTCCGGGCGGTGGATGAGACCGGGCAGGTCCGGGACGTCCGGAAGGACCGCGCCGGTGGCGTACCGGGCGGGCGCGGGCCACTCCAGGGCGTAGTCGGAGTCGGAGGGGACGATCCACCACCAGTGCGCCTCGTCGGCGTAGACGCATCCGACACGGGGCAGCCGGGGCATCACCAAGGGTCCGAAGCGGGCGGGCACCGCCACCGCGTCACAGCCCAGTGGGGCCGTCATGCCGTCCGGTACGGGCAGCCGCTGGATCGGCCCCGGCCGGCGCAGCCCGCGCTGGAGGCGGACGAGCGTGTCCAGCCCGAGCGCGCGGGTACCGGACATGGGCCTCACAGCCACTCGGCCCCCGCTTCCCGGTGCGCTCGTTGCTCCCTGGAGCTGGAGCTGGAGCTGGAGCTGGAGCTGGAGCCGGAGCCGGAGCCGGAGCCGGAGCCGGAGCCGGAGCTTCCGGAGTTCTCGGATGTCTCGGTGTCATCGGTCTCGTCGGCCTCGTCCTGCCCACCGGAAGGGCCCGGCTTGGGGCGGGCGCCCCAGCCCAGATCGCCCCGGGGGCCGGACGGGTCGGGCGGCGCGCCGACCGTGCGGGGAAGTTCGGCCCAGACCACCAGCCCCGGGCCGTGCTCGTAGGCACCCCAGGCGTGGCACAGGGCGTCGACCAGCAGCAGTCCTCGACCGTGTTCCTCCTCCGGCTGCCGCCGGGCGGCCCGGGGCCGCCCGGCGGCGCACCCTTCATCGCGTACGGCTATGCGCACCAGGTCGTCCTCCTCGCGGAGCTCGCACACGACATGGCGGCCGGCGGTGTGCACGATCGCGTTGGTGACCAGCTCGGAGACCACCAGGGCCGCGGTGTCGCAGGTGTCCTCGCACACGGACCAGCCGGTCAGCCGGGCCCGCGTCAGGCGTCTGGCCTGTGCGGGAGAGCCCGGATGCGCGGCCAGTTCGAAGCGGAACCGGCGCTCGGGGAGTGCCCGGGAGGGCCGGGCTTCCGAAGCGGCACCGAGGCCGGCGAGGCTTTCGGCGGCGTCTGTTCCTAAAGGCGCAGGCGGAATCACGCTTGCCACTATCACCCCGCCGAGAACACTTGGCAAGAGTCACTCTGAAAAATGCAGAGTGCTGCGTGACGCGGTGGACAGGCGTGGCACACTGCTCGCAACGGCGCGTCGAGCGGCGCCACTTCGGACCGTCGAAGGTCTGCCCAGGGCTTCGCAGGCGTCTGAGAATGGGGCTGCCGGCGGACCGTCGGCCACCGGCGCGGCCGACCGGCGCGCCCGTCACCCGTACAGGACCCTTCGTGGAGGTGGAGGTGGAGCGTGAGTGAGCCGCGGTCCGCGCCGACGGTCGGCCAGGTCGTCCTCGGCCGGCGCCTGCTGGACCTGCGGGAACGCGCCGGGCTGAAGCGCGAGGAGGCCGCGCGCATCCTCCGTGTCGCCCCCGCCACGGTCCGCCGCATGGAGACGGCCGAGGTCGCGCTCAAGATCCCGTATCTCCAGTTGCTGCTGAAGGCGTACGGCGTCCCCGACGAGGAGGCCGAGGCGTTCGTCGAGCTGGCCGAGGAAGCCAACAAGCCAGGGTGGTGGCAGCGGTTCCACGACATCCTCCCCGGCTGGTTCTCCATGTACGTCAGCCTGGAGGGCGCGGCCAGTCTCATCCGCAGCTACGAACCCCACTTCGTTCCCGGCTTGCTGCAGACCGAGGACTACGCGCGCGGGGTGCTGATGTCGGGTGCCATCGGCCAGACCCGGCCCGACGACATCGAGCGCCACGTCGCCCTGCGCATGCGGCGGCAGCAGCTGCTCACCCGCGAGGACGCGCCCCGGCTGTGGGTCGTGATGGACGAGACCGTGCTGCGCCGTCCGGTCGGGGGGCCCGGGGTGATGCGCGCCCAGATCGACAAGCTGCTGGAGGCCACCGCGCTGCCTCACGTGACGTTGCAGGTCGCCCCGTTCGCGAACGGGCCGCACCCCGGCACGTACGGGCCCTTCGTGCTGTTCCGGTTCGCCGTGCCGGAACTCCCGGACATGGTCTACAGCGAGTACTTGACCGGCGCCGTCTACCTCGACGCGCGCACCGAGGTGGCGACCCACCTGGAGGTCATGGACCGCATGGCGGCGCAGGCCGCCACGGCACACCGTACGAAAGAGATCCTCCGGGATCTCCGCAAGGAGTTGTGAATGGAACGCACCATGCCCCAGTCCGCGCCGCGGATCCTCGGTGAGCGCATCTACAACGGTATGCCCGCCCGTGAACTGGGCAGCGAGGGCTGGCACAAGCCGTGGAGCGGCGGCAACGGCGGCAACTGCCTGGAGGCGATGAAGCTGGCCGACGGCCGGATCGCCCTGCGCCAGTCCACCGATCCCGACGGGCCGGCGCTGATCTACACGTCCGACGAGATAACGGCCTTCATCAGGGGCGCCAAGGCGGGGGAGGCTGACTTCCTGCTGTCCTGACTCCGCTTCCAGCGGCTTGGTTCCTCTGCATGACTATGCATGACTATGCGTGATTGCTCAGTGCTTCCCCGCCTTTCCGCCCGACCCGACACCACACGGATCGGACACCACATGGATGAGAAACCAAAGGGACCTGACGCTTCGTCGGCCACCCACCCCCGCGACACCCCGACGTTCAAAGCGACGTTCAACTCGACGTGACGGAGTACGCCATGACCGGGCAGCACCCCACCGGGATCGACACGACCAGACCCCACCCCGCACGGATGTACGACTGGTACCTCGGCGGCAAGGACAACTACCCGGTCGACGAGGAAATGGGCCGGCAGATGCTCGCCCTCGACCCGAGGGTCCCGGTGATGGCCCGGGTCAACCGCGCCTTCATGCACCGTGCCACACGCTGGCTGGCCCGGGCCGGTGTCCGGCAGTTCCTGGACATCGGAACCGGCATACCGACCGAACCCAACCTCCACCAGGTGGCCCAGGAGGTCGCGCCGGACGCGCGCGTCGTCTACTGCGACAACGACCCCATAGTGCTGGCCCACGCCGCGGCCCTGCTGCGCGGCACCCCCGAGGGAGTGACCGAATACCTGCAGGCCGACGTGCGAGAGCCGGAGGCCATCCTGGACGGCGCACGCAAGGTCCTCGACTTCGGCCGGCCGGTCGCCCTGTCGCTCATCGCGCTGCTGCACTTCGTCCCCGACGAGGACGGCGCTCGGGACCTGGTCCGCAGGCTCCTGTCCGAACTGCCCTCCGGCAGTCACCTCGTGATCAGTCACGCCACGGCCGACTTCACGCCCGAGGAGTCGCGGGCGGCCACCGAGAAGCTCAAGGCCGCGGGCGTCACCCTGGCCCTGCGTTCCCGCGAGGAGTTCACCCGCTTCTTCGACGGCCTGGAACTGATCGAACCGGGCGTCGAGGTGCCCCACCGGTGGCACCCCGAACTGGGCGAGCCGGTTCCCGGACAGGAGGACGGGATCATCCCGGGGTACGGCGCGGTGGGGCGCAAGCCCTGACCGCGGCCGGCCCGGTGCCGGCACCGGGCCTCGCGCCGGGCGCCACCGTCCTGCCGGACAGCCGCCCGGGCGGGACCGGCCGGGTGAAGCCCTCCTCCCAGGCCCGGTCGGCGATGGCGCACCCGACGTCCTTGATGGTGACCGCCGGCTGGTTGATCGCGAGCACGCAACCCGCCTCGCACGGCGCCGGGCACAACCTCCCGGTGAACTGGGGGAAGTCGTTCGCGGCGTGCAGCCGGTCGCTCGCCGCCCGCCAGTTCCCCGGGGTGACCAGGCCGTTCCACTCGGGGATCAGATTGCCCAGCGGACAGGCCTCGTGGCAGAAGGGGACGCCGCGGTCCACGCAGCGGCCGGCCTGCTCGCCGACGAGGGGCAGCACCGCCCCGGGGCGGCACACCTCGTCCCGGACCCGCTCCGCCGCCGGTCTGCGGGGCCGGTCCCGGCGGGGCGTGGTCAGGAACCCCTTGGGATCGGCCATGGCCGGCTTCCTTGCGTGCGGGGTGGCAGGCCGTGCGGCACCGGGCGGCGCTCCTCCTCGACCAGGAGGCCCTGCCGCTCGTAACGGCCCCGGCGCCGGTTGAACCGCACCACCACCGCCCACAGGGCGCTCTCCTCGCGCGATCGGCGGGTCAGAGCCGTGTCGCCGCGCGGCAGGTAGACCAAGTGGCCGAGGTCGGCGCAGTCCAGGCAGTGCGGCGCGCCCTCCTCGAGCAGGAGCAGGGACAGCGGCCCGCGGCGGCACGTGGCGCAGCGCCGCCGCTTGACCGGCCGGAACACGACGAGCCCGGGACGCGGCGGGGGAACCGGAGAGGGGGAGGGGGTTGGAAAAGACGCCATGCGGAGGTCATTCCCCCGTCGGCCGGGCGACCCGCGCGCGACCGCGACGAGGCACCTGTGGCCGGTCCCCGTCCGCCGCCGAAGGACGACTGGCGCATCATGGGCCCTGTGCGACTGGAAGCGATCACCTGGGACCGGCTCGGCGACCTGCTCGCCGAGCGACTGCTCGATCTGCGGCCGGCCGACGGCGGTTCGTGGCCGCGCGTCGCCTTCGACGGCGCCCCGGCCGCCCGCCCGGGCGACCTCGCCGAGCGCGTCTTCGAGGCCTTGCGCCTGCGCGGACGCCCCTCGCTCGTCGTCGCCGCCGAGGGCTTCCTGCGCCCGGCGTCCGTCCGCCTGGAGCACGGACGCCAGGACATCGAGTCCTACTACAGCGGTTGGTACGACACCGGTGCGCTCTGGCGGGAGGTCTTCGGCCCCCTCGAACCGGGCGGCGACGGACGCGTCCTGCCCGACCTGTGGGACCCCGTCACCGACCGTGCCACACGCAGTCCCTACGTCCACCTCCCGCCCGGTGCCCCCCTGTTGCTTCACGGTCCCTTCCTCCTGCGCCACTGGTTCCCCTTCGACCTGAGCGTCCACATCCTCCTGACCCCCGGCGCCCTGCGCCGCCGGACCCCCGACGCCGAGCGGTGGACCCTGCCCGCCTTCGAGCGGTACGAGCGGGAGACCGACCCCGCTGCCACCGCCGACGTCCTGGTGCGTGCCGACGACCCACGCCACCCGGCGTGGAACGGCTGACGGGCTCCGCCGGACCCGCGCCGTCCCGTCCGCGCCGCCCTCAGAGCCAGCCGTTGCGCCGGAAACCGCGGTACAGGGCCAGGCAGGCCAGGGTGATGACGCCGACGGCCAGGCCGTAGCCGTACCGCCAGCGCAGTTCCGGCATGTGGTCGAAGTTCATGCCGTACACGCCGCAGACCATGGTCGGCACGGCGATGATCGCGGCCCAGGCCGTGATCTTCCGCATGTCCTCGTTCTGGGCGACCGTGACCCGGGCGAGGTGGGCCTGGAGGATCGAGTTGAGCAGTTCGTCGAAGGCGGCGATCTGTTCGGCGGCCCGCAGCAGATGGTCGGAGACGTCGCGGAAGTAGGCCTGTATCTCCGGGGCGACCACCCGGTTCGGCCGGGTGGCGAGTTCCTCCAGCGGCCGCCCCAGCGGCACCACCGCACGCCTCAGTTCCAGGAGTTCACGCTTGAGCTGGTAGATCCGTCCCGGGTCGACCCGCGCTCCGTGTTCCGCGAACACCTCCGTCTCCACCGTGTCGATGTCTTCCCGCACGGCGTCGATGACGCTCAGGAAGTCGTCCACCACGTGATCCGCGATCGCGTGCAGAACCACCGACGGCCCCTTGGCGAGCTGCCGGGGATCCGATTCCAGATCCTCGCGCAGCGGGCCGAGCGACCCGTGCCGTCCGTGCCGCACCGTCACCACGAAGTCCCGGCCGGCGAACACCATGATCTCGCCGGTGTCCACGACCTCGCTCGTGGCCGTGAGCTTCTCGTGCTCGACGTAGCAGACCGTCTTGAACACGGCGAAGAGCGTCTCGCCGTACCACTCCAGCTTCGGCCGCTGATGGGCCTCGACCGCGTCCTCGACCGCCAGCGGATGCAGGTCGAAGAGGTCGGCGATGCCGGCGAACTCCTGGTCCGTCGGCTCGTACAGGCCCAGCCAGACGAAGCCGTCACCGTGTTCGCGGACCCGCTGCACGGCGTCGACGGGATCGCCGCCGCCATCGGTGCGGACGCCGTCGCGGTAGGTCACGCAGTTCACCACCGAGGAGCCCAGCGGGGACCGGGCGGGGTGGCTCAGGTCGACGCGCGGACGCCGCCGGGCCAGCCGCGCCACCCTGCGGAGACCGCCGGCCCGGCCGAGGCCCGTGACCTTCCGCAGGTTCCCTGCCATGGACATCTGGATCTCCTCGCGTGGATCCCCCGGCGCCGTGCTCCCCGCGCCCCGGCGTGCCAGTCTGCCAGGCCGGCGCGGTCGGCGGGCCGGCCTGTGGGCAGACGCCGTTCCGCTTTGTTCCCGGCTGTGGACAAACGGAGTTCGGCGGGGCGGCGCGGCGCCCGCGCCGTGGACGGGGCCCTTCGCCGACGACTCGTGAGGGCCTCCTGCGAGCCGGACCGCGCGCTCCGGCGCCCGGGGCCCCTGCCCCCCCCGCCCCACCGGAGCGTCGACCGCTCCGGACAACCCGGGCAACTGGGATGATCGCGGCATGACGCACACCGATGGACATCTCCTCACCCACCGGCGACCGGAGGCGGCGGACCACTTCGACGCCGCCGCCGCGCTCTTCGACCCCACGACGTTCCGGCACCTGGAGACCCTCGGCGTCGGGCCCGGCTGGCGCTGCTGGGAGGTCGGCGCCGGCGGCACCTCCGTGGTGTCCTGGCTGGCCAAGAAGGTCGGCCCGACAGGACGCGTCGTCGCGACCGACATCGACACCTCGCGGCTCGCTCCGGCGGCCCGCCCACCGGTCCAGGTACGCCTCCACGACGTGGGGGCCGAGGAACCGCCGGGCGAGGGCTTCGACCTGGTGCACGCCCGGCTCGTCCTCGTCCACGTCCAGGACCGGAAGAGGGCGTTGCGGTCGATGGTGGAGTCCCTGCGGCCGGGCGGGCGCCTCCTGGTCGAGGACGCCGACCCCACGTTGCAGCCGCTGTCCTGCCCGGACGAGCACGGTCCGGAGCAGCAACTGGCCAACCGGGTCCGCCACGGCCTGCGCCGGCTGCTCGCCCACCACGGTGCCGACCTCGCCTACGGCCGCACGCTCCCGCGCCTGCTCAGGCAGGCCGGCCTGCGCCGCGTGGAGGCCGACGCCTACTTCCCGATCACCTCGCCGGCCTGCGCCGCCCTGGAGTCCGCCACGATCAGCCAGGTGCGCGACCAGCTCGTCACCGCGGGGCTGGTCACGGACGAGGACATCGACCGCCATCTCGCGAACGTGACGTCCGGCGCCATGGACCTGGCGACGGCCCCGATGATCTCGGCGTGGGGGCGCAAGGCGTAGACGGGGGTGCCCGGAACCCGGCGGCGGGCCCCGGCCCGAGGGCGGTGCGGGGCGCGGCCCCGGGCCGGGACGGCAGGGCGGCACCGCTCGCCGACGACGTCGCGGAGACCGGACCGGCCCGTCGGCGGCCGTCACCCCGTCCCGGGCGGCCTGCCGCCCACCCGTTCCACCGCCCGCGCGCCCGCCCGGCACCCCTCCCGCGCCGCCTCCCGCGGACCGGCGCCCGCGAGCAGCGAGGCCAGGAAGGCGCCCGTGAAGGCGTCACCCGCGCCCGTGGTGTCCCGGGGGGTCGCCGGAACGGCGGGCACCCGCGCGTACACGCTGCCCGAGCGGGCCACCACGGCACCGGCACCGCCCAGCTTGACGACCACCAGGGGGACGTGCCGGCTCAGTTCGGCCGCCGCGTCCGCCGGGTCGGGCAGCCCCGTGAGCAGACGTGCCTCGTCCCGGCTGGGCAGCAGGACGCCCACCCCCTCGACGAGCGCCGGGAAACGACCGGTGCCGAGCCGTGCGAGGAAGCCCGCCGACGCGGGATCCAGACTGACCAGCACTCCACGCGCGCGTGCCGATCCGACGGCGACCGCGGCCAGTGCGCGGCCGGACTCCGAGAAGAGCAGGTAGCCCGACAGGTGAAGGCGGACGGCGCCGTCCAGCAGCGCGTCCGACCAGTCGCAGGGCGCGAGCCGCAGCGACGCCCCGCCGTCCGTGAGGAACGTCCGCTCCCCGCCGGCGTCCGCGTCGACCAGGCAGATCACCGTCCCCGTCGGCATCTCCGCGTCGACGGCCAGGAAGGGACGTACGCCGCAGGCGGCCAGCTCCCGTTCGTGCCAGGCCGCCGCGTCCGCGCCGACCCGCCCGAGGAGCCGCACGTCCCCGCATCCCCGGTGGGCGGCCCAGCAGGCCACGTTGGCACCCGCCCCGCCCGGCAGCGTACGGACCGAGGCGGGCGTGTCCGTCCCCGCCGCCGGGGGCCCGTGGTGCCGGGCGACGACGTCCGTGACGACGTCCCCGACGACCAGCAGCCCGCCGGTCATGCCCCGGCCCAGGCCGCCGCGACGCGTGCCGCCAGCCGGACGTTGCCGCGCACCGCGGCGAGATTGGCGCTCAGCGAGGCTCCGTCCGTGCGGCGCACCAGGTGGTCCAGCAGGAAGGGCGTGACCGCCTGGCCGGTGACGCCCTCCTCCTCGCACGCGTGCAGCGCGTCGGCGAGCACGCGCGCGTGCAGCCCGGGATCCAGTTGCTCGTCCTCCGGAACGGGGTTGGCGACGACCAGCGCCGACTCCGGCGCGCCGAGCGCGTCCTGGGCCCGCATCACCTCCGCCACCTGCCCGGGTGTGTCCAGCCTCCAGTCCACCGGATGTCCCGAGTCGGACAGGTAGAAGCCGGGGAACCGGTCCGTGCGGTAGCCGGCCACCGCCACGCCGAGCGTCTCCAGGCGCTGCAAGGTCGCCGCCACGTCCAGGATCGACTTCACGCCCGCGCACACCACCGTGATCCGTGTGCGGGCCAGCAGGCCGAGGTCGGCCGACTCGTCCTGCGTCACCGCCCACTGCCGGTGCACGCCCCCGAGCCCTCCGGTGGCGAACACCCGTACGCCCGCCCGGGCGGCCAGCAGGGCGGTCGCCGACACCGTGGTCGCGCCGCTCGCCCCGCGCGCCACCGCGAGCGGCAGGTCGCGGTGGCCCAGTTTGCGGACGCCGTCCTCGTGCGCGATCCGCTCCACCTGCTCCCCGTCCAGGCCGACATGGGGCCGGCCGTCCAGCACCGCGATCGTCGCGGGTACCGCGCCCTCCTCCCGTACCGCCTCCTCCAGTTCCAGCGCCACCTGGAGGTTGCGCGGGCGGGGCAGTCCGTGCGCGATGATCGTGGACTCCAGGGCCACCACCGGACGGCCCGTACCGACCGCCTCCCGCACCTCTTCCGACACCACCAGCACCATGGGCCCCGCCTCCCGTCCGTCGGTCCTCCCTCATCCCTGGCGGGCACCGCCCCGGGGCAAACCCCTTGCGCCCCGCGGACGGGGGCATGAGCCTGTGCACCATGACGGACAACACCATGCGCCTGGACCATGTCGTCCTGTGGGTGCGCGACCCGGTAGCCTCGGCCGGTTTCTACGAGAAGGCGGTCGGCATGGAACCGCTGAGGGTCGACGAGTACACCCGGGGAACCGTGTCCTTCCCCTCCGTGCGCCTCAACGAGGAGACCATCTTCGACCTCGCGCCGCTCGGTCTCGCAGAGCGCATGACGATGCTCCCGGGCGCCGCGAGCGGCGCCGGCCACCCGGTCAACCACGTCTGCCTGTCGCTGCCGCGGCACGACTTCGAGGCCCTGCACGCCCGCCTGCGGGAACAGGCGGTTCCCGTCACGGACTTCTCCCACGACTCCTACGGCGCGCGCGGGAAGGCCAGGCGCAACTTCTACTTCGGCGACCCGGACGGCAACATCGTCGAGGCCCGTCACTACGATTAGCGCCCCCGCAAGCGGCGTTCGCCTCCCTGGTGGCGCCCGGCACGCGCTTCCGCCGCACCGGCCGGAAGCCCGGGTACGTCCGGTGCGAGTGCTTCCGGCCCGGCACGCCGGGAGACGCGCCGGACGCCGCTGCGCGACGGGCGAACGCCGCCCCGCGGCGCCGGAAGGGTGCCGAAGGCCTCGGCACCGCGCCCGCCCCGCACCGCTTCGGGCCGGTCGGCACCTACCGGCGGTCCGGGACGAGTGGGGCGGCCACGGCAGGATCCTCAGCGGTCCTGCGGGCCGGCACCCACCGGGGCGGGCGTGCCCGGACCGTCAGAACAGCGGCTCGGGCAGCACGCCCTCCAGGGCGAGGAGCCTGCGCTTGGTCTCCAGGCCGCCGCCGAATCCGCCGATCCCGCCGTCACTCCCGACGACCCGGTGGCACGGCACCACGACCGGCAGCGGATTGGAGCCCATCGCCACTCCCACGGCCTGCGAGGCGTCGGGCCGGCCGACGCGCCGGGCGAGGTCGCCGTAGCCGACGACCGAGCCGTACGGGACCCCGCGGGCCAGTTCCCGCAGCACCTCCCGGCTGAAGCCCGAGATCAGCGACCAGTCCAGCGGCAGGTCGAAGTCGCGCCGCACCCCCGTGAAGTACGCCTCGACCTGCCGTGTCGCCTCGCCCAGCAGCGGGGAGCCGGGCGCCCGGACGGGCCCGGCGCCCAGCCGGGACGCCAACCGGGAGAGCGCCCGGTCGCACACCTGGTCCGTGGCGTGGAACACGACGTTGACGAGCCCCTCGCCGGTCGCCGCCAGCAGCAACGGTCCGATGCCGGTGCCCACGACGGTCCACACGACGTGCCGCTCGTCCTGCCCTTGGCCGTCCATGCGCCCACCGTACGGCCCGCCACCGACAGGGCCCGGGGGAGCGGAGACCGGTACGGCAGTCCGTTCCCTTCGGGCGCGGGGCTCACCCCCCGGCTCCGCGCACCGCCTCCCGCACCACGTCGGGCTTGTTGGTGATGATGCCGTCGACGCCGTAGCCGGCGACCTGCCGGGCGCGGTCGGCGTCGTCGACCGTCCAGGCGAAGACCTCCAGCGGTTTGCCGTGCGGACCGGTGAACGCCTGCACGGCGGCCACGTAGTCCGCGGAGAGGGAGCCGTGGGAGGGGTTGATCTGGTCGGTGAAGGACGCGTACGAGGGCAGTTCCGCCACGGGCGGTGTGCCGAGGAAACCGGTCCTGACGGCCGGCTTCAGTTCGTGGACGGTCCGGATGCTGTCCGCGCCGAAGCTCTGCACGACCAGCCGGTTCGCCACGTGCCGCCGGTCCAGCCAGCCCTCGTTGGCGAGGACCTTGAGGGTCTGCCGCTCGATGCCCGGGTACAGACCGGGGTTCTTGATTTCCAGCAGCAGCTTCTGGTGGTGGTGCTCGACGCGCCTCACGTACTGCTCCAGCGTCGGCACGCGCGCGCCCGCGTACGCGGGGCCGAACCAGCTCCCCGCGTCCAGCCGGGCGATCTCGGCGGCGGTGAAGTCCTTCACCTTCCAGGGCGCCCGGTCGGGGAAGACTTCCTCCACGTCGGTCGTGCGCCGCAGGCTGTCGTCGTGGAGGACGACGAGCTCACCGTCCTTGGTGCGCTGGACGTCGTTCTCGACCCAGCGGATGCCCAGCTCGGCGGCCTTGTCCACGGCGGCCAGGGTGTTCTCCGGCGCGTACGCCGAGGCGCCCCGGTGGGCGACGACCGTGGGCGGCCGTGTGCCGCTGCCGACGGCGTGGGCGGGGGAGGCGGCGGCCGGCAGGAGGGCTCCCAGGAGTGCGGTGGTCGTGACGGCAACTGCGCGCGCGTGCATGCGTACTCCTCACGCCGAGGTTCACGGACAGCTCCACTGTGACAGCGGAGGGGCAACGGCAGACGGGTGCAGAATGGCCACAGACTGAATGGAGTTGCTCAACTCCGCTCACTGAGGCCGCACAAGTGGGGCAAAGCCGTGTTTCTTTGCCAGAAAATCGTTCGACCATTCCGGTGGGAGTCATACTCTCTGCCTCAACCCTGACCGCTCGCGCGGTGCTGGGAAGGGGCGTACATCGGATCATTCCGGATGGAAGAGGGCGGAAAGGTAGCCGCGCATGCAGGGCACGGTCGACGGATTCAGCTACGGACTCGTCACACCGCTGGTGGCCTACCTCATGGCCTGCCTCGGTGGAGCTCTCGGCCTGCGCTGCACCACCAGAACCATGCGGGTCGCCCGGTCCTGGCGCCCCGGATGGCTCGCCCTCGGCTCGGCGGCGATCGGCTCGGGCATATGGACCATGCACTTCATCGCCATGATGGGGTTCACGATCGAGGGCACGCCGATCCGGTACGACATGGCGATGACGTTCGCCAGCCTGGCCGTCGCCATCGTCATGGTCGGCGTCGGGATCTTCATCGTCGGCTACCGGGGCGCGCGCGGAGCGGCCCTGTTCACCGGCGGCACCATCACGGGCCTGGGCATCGCCTCGATGCACTACCTGGGAATGGCCGGTATGCGCCTCGACGGGGAGCTGCGGTACAACACGTTCACCGTGGGCGTGTCCGTCGTCATCGCCATGGCCGCGGCCACCGCCGCCCTGTGGGCGGTCGGACAGGTGCGGGGTTTCCTGTGGAGCGTGGGCGCGAGCCTGGTGATGGGGCTCGCCGTCAGCGGCATGCACTACACGGGTATGGCCGCCCTCAGGGTCCACCTCCACGGCACGGCCGAGCCCGCCTCCGGCGAGTCGGCCGCGGCCCTGATCGCGCCCATGATGATCGGGCCGCTGGCCTTCCTCGTCCTCGCGGGCATCGTCGTGATCTTCGACCCGCTGGCGGTCATGGGCGAACCCGCCGGAGCGCAGACCGACCGCAGGCCGGGCGTCCCCGCCCGCCCCGCGGTCCACGACACGGCCGGCCCGGCGGCCCGCCACCCATGGCCGCGCCCCCGCCGCCACCTGGCGCGCAGGCGTCCCCGCATCCCGCAGAACCGGTGATCCGGACCCGTTGTCAGTGCGGGGCCGTACGGTGGATGACATGCGGCCCGTTTCCCACATCGAACGCACGGTGGCGCCCTTCGAGGTCGTCAGTCCCTACCGGCCCAGCGGCGACCAGCCCGCGGCCATCGCCGAGCTCGCCCGGCGCATCGAAGCAGGCGAGAAGGACGTCGTCCTGCTCGGAGCCACCGGCACCGGCAAGTCCGCCACCACCGCGTGGATGATCGAGAAGCTCCAGCGCCCCACGCTCGTGATGGCGCCGAACAAGACGCTGGCCGCCCAGCTGGCCAACGAGTTCCGCGAGCTGCTGCCGAACAACGCCGTCGAGTACTTCGTCTCGTACTACGACTACTACCAGCCCGAGGCGTACGTCCCGCAGTCGGACACCTACATCGAGAAGGACTCCTCGATCAACGAGGAGGTCGAGCGCCTGCGCCATTCCGCGACGAACTCGCTGCTCACCCGCCGTGACGTGGTCGTGGTCGCCTCCGTCTCCTGCATCTACGGCCTGGGAACCCCGCAGGAGTACGTGGACCGCATGGTCCCCCTCCGGGTCGGCGACGAGATCGACCGGGACGAGCTGCTGCGCCGCTTCGTGGACATCCAGTACACACGCAACGACACCGCCTTCACCCGCGGTACCTTCCGCGTCCGCGGCGACACCATCGAGATCTTCCCGGTGTACGAGGAGCTCGCCGTCCGCATCGAGATGTTCGGTGACGAGATCGAGGCCCTGTCCACCCTGCACCCGCTCACCGGCGAGATCCTCAGCGACGACCGGCAGCTGTACGTCTTCCCGGCCTCCCACTACGTCGCCGGACCCGAGCGCATGGAACGGGCGATCAACGGGATCGAGAAGGAGCTGGCCGAGCGCCTGGCCGAGCTGGAGAAGCAGGGCAAGCTCCTGGAGGCCCAGCGCCTGCGGATGCGCACGACGTACGACATCGAGATGCTCCGCCAGATCGGCACCTGCTCCGGCATCGAGAACTACTCGATGCACTTCGACGACCGCCTGCCCGGCTCCCCGCCGAACACCCTGCTGGACTACTTCCCGGACGACTTCCTGCTCGTCATCGACGAGTCCCACGTCACCGTCCCGCAGATCGGCGCCATGTACGAGGGCGACGCCTCCCGCAAGCGCACCCTCGTCGACCACGGCTTCCGGCTGCCCTCCGCCCTCGACAACCGTCCGCTCAAGTGGGAGGAGTTCCAGGAGCGCGTCGGGCAGGCGGTCTACCTGTCGGCGACCCCCGGCACCTACGAGCTCTCCCGCTCGAACGGCGTGGTCGAGCAGATCATCCGCCCCACCGGCCTGGTCGACCCGGAGGTCGTCGTCAAGCCCACCGAGGGCCAGATCGACGACCTGGTGCACGAGATCCGCAAGCGGGTCGAGAAGGACGAGCGCGTCCTGGTCACCACCCTCACCAAGAAGATGGCCGAGGACCTCACGGACTACTTCCTGGAGCTCGGCATCCAGGTGCGCTACCTGCACAGCGACGTCGACACCCTGCGCCGGGTGGAGCTGCTGCGCGAGCTGCGCAGCGGCGAGTACGACGTCCTGGTCGGCATCAACCTGCTGCGCGAGGGCCTCGACCTGCCCGAGGTGTCCCTGGTGGCGATCCTCGACGCCGACAAGGAGGGCTTCCTGCGCTCCGGCACCTCCCTGATCCAGACCATCGGCCGCGCGGCGCGCAACGTCTCCGGTCAGGTCCACATGTACGCGGACAAGATCACCCCGGCGATGGAGAGGGCCATCGACGAGACCAACCGCCGCCGGGAGAAGCAGGTCGCGTACAACAAGGCCAACGGCATCGACCCCCAGCCCCTCCGGAAGAAGATCAACGACATCGTCGCGCAGATCGCCCGCGAGGACATCGACACCGAGCAACTGCTCGGCTCGGGATACCGCAAGTCCAAGGACGGCAAGGGCGCCAAGGCCCCCGTGCCCTCCCTGGGTGGCAAGGCCGCCACGGGCCCGGGCGCCGGGTCCGGGAAGTCCGCCAGGCGCAAGGCCGAGGCGACGGCGCCCACCGACCGTCCCGCGGCCGAGCTCGCCGAGCAGATCGAGGAACTGACCGCACGGATGCGGGCCGCCGCCGCGGACCTGCAGTTCGAGATCGCCGCCCGGCTGCGCGACGAGGTGTCGGAGATGAAGAAGGAACTCCGCCAGATGCGGGAGGCGGGCCTGTCCTGACGGCGGCGGGGCGCCGGTCCGCACCGGACCGGCGCCCCGCCCGGGGCGCTGTGTTGCAAGACCGACACAAAGCGCGGTCCGCAGCGCGACGCCGTCGGTGGCCCTGCGTAGTGTTCTCGTCAACCGCGGGCAGCGCGGCGACAGGGGACTGTTCGAGAGGGGAAACAGCGCGTGACCGTCAACATGACCAAGGGTCAGGCCATCAGTCTGCAGAAGAACGACGGGGGCAGCCTGACCGCGGTGCGCATGGGCCTCGGCTGGCAGGCGGCTCCCCGGCGCGGCCTGTTCGGCTCCCGCACCCGCGAGGTCGACCTCGACGCCTCCGCCGTCCTGTTCGCGGACAGGCAGCCGGTCGACGTCGTGTTCTTCCGGCACCTGGTGAGCGACGACGGCTCGGTGCGCCACACCGGGGACAACCTCGTCGGCGGTGTCGGGCAGGGCGACGACGAGGCGATCCTCGTCGACCTCCAGCGCGTCCCGGTCCACATCGACCAGATCGTCTTCACCGTGAACTCCTTCACGGGCCAGACCTTCCAGGAGGTGCAGAACGCGTTCTGCCGCCTGGTCGACGAGACCAACGGCCAGGAGCTCGCCCGCTACACGCTGGCCGGCGGCGGCTCCTACACCGCCCAGATCATGGCGAAGGTCCACCGCACGGGCGCGGGCTGGACGATGACCGCCCTCGGCTCCCCGGCCAACGGACGCACCTTCCAGGACCTGATGCCGGCCATCCTGCCCGTCCTGTGATCCGGGCCGCGTCCGCCTGAGGCGGGCGCGGACGAGCGGGCGGCACACGGCACACCAGGAGCGGACACAGGGGGAGAAGGCGATGGCGGCCGAGCTGGTGCGGGGGCAGAACCACCCGCTTGACCGGACCCGTCTGGAGATCCGGGTCTCGGCCGGCACGCCGGTCGTGGCCGGTGCCACACTCGGCGACGCCGACGGCAGGGTCCACGGCCCCGAATGGGTGGCCCATCCGGGCGCGCCCGTCCTGCCGGGCCTGGAGGTCCCCCGGCAGGCCGCCGCCGGCCATCGCCTCGCGGTGGACCTGGACGCCGTGCCGGACGCCGCGCACCGCGTCGCCGTGCTGCTCGCCCTGCCCGCCGGCGGCCCCTCCCGCTTCGGTGCCGTCGCCGCCCCCTTCCTCGCGGTCACCGGCCTCGACGGCGCCGGGATCGCCGACTACACCGTCACCGGCCTGCACGCCGAATCGGCCGTGGTCGCCCTGGAGCTCTACCGCAGACGGGGCACCTGGAAGGTGCGCGCCGTCGGCCAGGGCTACGCGGGCGGCCTCGCCGAACTCCTCACCGACCAGGGCCTGCCCCGGGCCCACGACCTCGCCGCCGGCATCGCGGAGGCGGTGGCCCGGGGGCCGGTCCGCTCGGTGCCGGAAGCCCCGCCGCACACGGTGGACGGCGACCGCGCCCGGCAGGCGACAGCGCCGGTGCCCGAGCCGCACCACGGCGGCGCCGCACCCCAGGGCGTCCCCGGACCCGCACCGGCGGCGCCTCCCCGCGACCCGCGCCCCGCGCAGGGTGCCCAGCCACCCGGCCCCCCGGAGCAGCCCGCGTCACCACCGCCGTACCCGGACGGAGCCGGGGCGGCGGACCCCTCCGCCGTCACCCAGCCGCCCCCGCCCGCCGCCGGCGGCCCGATCGACTACAGCCACCCCCGCCGCCACGGCGCGCCGCCTCCGCCCCCGCCCGCCTCGCCGCCCGCCGCGCCCGGACAGCCCGCCCGTCCCGTCGCGGGCGACGCGACCGGCTGGACCATGGACGAGCGGCTCTACAACCAGGTGTGGGGCATGTTCGAGGACCTGGCCCGCACCGTCGCCGCCTACCGCAGCGCCGTCGACTTCGCCGACTCGCGCCGGGAGAAGGAACTCGACCAGGTCCTCCGCGACCCGCGCAGCCGGATCAGCGGACAGGGCGACGCCGCCAGGGAGGCGGCCCGCGCCCGGCACGACCGGCTCGTCTCCCAGGCCCGGGAGGTCCTCGACCGGGACCTCGCCCAGCTCACCGCCGAGGCCGAGGTCGTCGAGCCCGCGCTGCCACCGGCGTACGCGCGCTGGGACAGCCCCGTCTGGCACGCCTACCAGGTGCCCACGGGAATGCCCATGGCCCTGCGCCTGGGCGACCTCCACCTGCCCGAGGCCGACCGGATACGGATCCCGATGCTCGTCCGGCTGCCGCTGGAACGCGGTCTGTGGATCGACAGCGGGCGCTCGCAATCGCTCGACGGTTCGTTCGTCGACGCGCACGAGCTGCGGCGCCGCGCGCTGGAGACCGCGGTGGCGCACACGGCCCGGTTGCTCGCCGCCCATCCGGCGGGCGAGTTCACCGTGCGGGTCGTCGACCCGGCCGGCTCCGGCGCGCAGGCGCTGGCCCCGCTGGTGCGCACCGGGGCGCTGGCGGAGCCGCCCGCGCTCGGTGCCGCGGGAGTGGCGGACGCGCTGGCCCGGCTCACCCAGCGCGTCGACCTGCTGCAGATGGCGGTGCGCGGCGGCGCCGCCGACTCCCTTCCGCGCGGCTTCGACACCTCCCGGCACCTCCTGGTCGTCCACGACTTCCCGCACGGTTTCGACGACCGGGCCGTCAACCGGCTGCGCTACCTCGCGGACGAGGGCCCGCCCGTCGGCGTCCATCTGATGGTGGTCGCCGACCGCGAGGAGTCCGCCGGGTACGGACCGCTGCTCGACCCGCTGTGGCGCTCCCTGCTGCGCCTGCCCCCGGTGGCCGACGACCACCTCGCGGACCCCTGGGTCGGGCACGCCTGGACGTACGAACCGCCGCTCCCGCCGCCCGGCGGCCAGGTGCTCCAGCAGGTGCTCACGCGGGTCGCCGCGGCCCGCCGCACCGGGCGGTGGTGACTGCCGCCGCCTTTGCGTCAAGACCATGCAAAGCCATCATGAGCAGGGCTTTTGACCTTTCTTTTGCGATTCTCTTTACCGTCCCTTGGGGATTGGGGTACTGTTCTTCGTACGGAGGGGAGTACTCCCTGTCTGCTGCGGCGTACCCGTCAATACGGATCAGGCCAGATCCCGGGGCGTCGGCCCGCGGACCCGGACGCGTCGGGCGCGTCCAGGGTCAGCGGGTGGAAGAGACCTCCGGCAGCGACGACGCTGACATCCGCCGTGTTACGTACTGCCGGAGGCGTAGTGGAAGTTTCCCTGACCCTGTGGGTCCTCACCATCGTGGGCCTCGCCGCACTGATCGCGGTCGACTTCTTCATCGGGCGCAAGCCGCACGATGTGTCGATCAAGGAAGCGGGCACCTGGACGGCCGTCTGGATCGCGCTGGCCTGTCTCTTCGGGATCGGCCTGCTCGTCTTCGGCGGTGGCCGCCCCGCCGGCGAGTTCTTCGCCGGCTTCATCACCGAGAAGTCGCTGAGCGTCGACAACCTCTTCGTCTTCGTCCTGATCATGGCGAAGTTCGCCGTGCCCTCGCAGTACCAGCAGCGGGTGCTGCTCGTGGGCGTCCTCATAGCCCTGGTCCTGCGGGCGATCTTCATCGCGGCCGGTGCCGCGATCATCGCCAGCTTCTCCTGGGTCTTCTACCTCTTCGGCGCCTTCCTGATCTGGACCGCCTGGAAGCTCATCCAGGAGGCACGGGCCGAGGAGCAGGACGAGGAGTACGAGGAGAACAAGCTGCTCAAGGCGGCCGAACGCCGTTTCGGTGTCGCCGACCGCTATTACGGCACCAAGCTGTGGATCCGGCAGAACGGCAAGCGGGTCATGACCCCGATGCTGGTCGTGATGCTGGCGATCGGCACCACGGACGTGCTCTTCGCGCTCGACTCGATCCCGGCGATCTTCGGCCTGACCCAGGACCCGTACATCGTCTTCACGGCCAACGCGTTCGCCCTGATGGGCCTGCGGCAGCTGTACTTCCTCATCGGCGGCCTGCTGAAGAAGCTGGTCCACCTCTCCTACGGCCTGTCGATCATCCTCGGCTTCATCGGCGTGAAGCTGGTGCTGCACGCTCTGCACGAGTCCGGGGTCCACGTCCCGGAGATCAGCATTCCGGTCTCGCTGGGCGTGATCTGCGCGGTCCTGATCGTCACCACGATCACCAGCCTGAGGGCGTCGCGGAAGCAGGCGGAGGCCGAGGCGGCGGGTGCGCCAGGCGAGGACGCCGCGAAGGACAGCGTCGAGGCCTGACCCGCCCCTCCGCAAGCCGGGACCCGCGGCACCGGCAGGGGCGAGCGGCACAGAGCCGACCGCCCCTGCCGGTGCTCGCGCATCCACGGTCCTCGCTCCCCGCCGGGAACGCCCCGGCGGGCGGCGGCACGCGGGACGGACACGAGGGCCACCGGTCGTCCGGACGGACCGGTCCCCTCGCGGCCGGCTCAGGCGACGGACGGCTTGATCTCTCCCGCGAAGATGATGACCTGGTCGATGAGGCTCCGCCGCAGATGGACGACATCTGTGCCCGCCAGGCGGGGACCTCCGTCCGGCGTGGTGAAGACCCACTGGTAGCGGGCCCATTCGTCCGGCATGTCCACCGCCGAGCAGCGCACCATCGTGCCGGTCCCCGCCGGATGGTGCCGGATGTCCAGTACGAAACGTTCGACCGCCTCGATCCCCTCGCTGCGTCCCAACGGTCCCCAGAAGATGACATCCGAGGTCAGAGCCTGGGAGAGCAACCCGGTCACATAACTGTCGTGCGAGGCGTTGAACGCGGAGATGAACGTGTCGATCGCGGACTGCGCGGCCTCTTCGTGCATGCACCAGTAATACCAGTCCAATCGCGGCAACGGCCCTTGTGTGAGCCGTCTTCCGGACAGGGCGAGCCTCCCCGGACGGAACAGCCGGCCGCGAGCGGGCCACCGGAACCCGGGGCCGGCGGTGACCTCGGCAACCCTCGTCAGCCCGGGGCGGGCTGCCCCGCCGCCACCGGCGAGAAGGCCGGAAAGAACAGCGGCCCCGGGACCAGCGCCGCCGCGGCCCCGTCGACGAAGAAGTCGTGGGACCCGATCGCCGTCCCGGCGAGCGACGCGGCGGCGAGCCGGAGCACGGAGGGTGCCCTCACAGCACGTACATCGCTCACGCCGCGACGACCACCCACCGTGATGGCGGGTCGCGGGGCGCACAGGAGTGGCGCAAGGGTCGCGCGGGACGGCACATGACGATGACGCGCCGGTTCGTACGCGACGGTGACGCGCCGGTCAGTACGTGACGGTGATGCGCCGGGCGGGTCCGTCCACACGGATGACGCCCCCGTAGGGGAGGACGAGCTGCGGATCGGTGTGCCCGAAGTCCACGTCGAAGACGATCGTGGTGTCCGGAGCGTAGGCCCGCAGGGCCCGCAGTACGGCCTCACGCTGCTCGGCGGCGTAACGGGCGGCCTCCTCGGGGCTGGTGGGACGCTCGAGGGACCACGTCTTGGGGCGGCCCATCAGCAGCGCCGGGAAGCGCCGCAGCAGACCGCGCTCGCCCATGTTCCGCAGGGTGCGGAAGACCTCGGCGGCGCTCGGCATCCACTCCGACGTCTCCAGGAACAGCACGCCGCCGTCGAGCTCCGCCGGCTCCCGCGGGATCTCCCGGTCGGCCATGAGCAGCCCGCCGAGGACCTCCAGGCAGCCGCCCCAGCCGCGGCCCTCCACCACCCGGTCGGCGCCGACCCACGTCCACCCGGTACCGGGCCGGGTCTCCGGTTCCTCGTCGAAGGTGGCCGGGTCGGCCCAGTCGCGGTCGACGTCCCTCCAGCGGCCGGCGGGCCGCAGCTCGTACGGTCCCGAGGTGAACAGCGCCGCCCGCAGGGAGTCGGCGGTCTGCGGGTGCAGGGCGCCAGGGCGGCCCAGCTCGCACATCACGGACGCGCCGTGGTAACCGACGACACCCGTGTTGCGCAGGAAGGCGAGCAGGTTCGTGTTGTCGCTCATCCCGAAGAACGGCTTCGGGTCGGCCCGTATCAACTCGCGGTCCAGGAACGGCAGCACGGTGATCTGGTCCTCGCCGCCGATCGACGCGATCACGGCCCGGACGTCCGGGTCGGCGAAGGCGGCGTGGACGTCCTCCGCCCGTTCCCGCGGCGTCGAGCCCATCTTCCGCGTGGCCGGGTACTCGACGGGTTCCAGGCCGAATTCCCCGCGCAACCGCTCCAGTCCCAGTTCGTACGGGAACGGGAAGAGCCCCGGCAGGCCGGCGGAGGGCGAGATCACCGCGACACGGTCGCCCGGCGAGGGCTTGGGCGGGTACGAGGGCGTCGTCATGACGGGAGGGTACGGCCGGCCCGCCTGCCGGGGCACCGTGATAAACCGGGTCGAGCAGCGGTCGCCGTACGCACCGCCCGACCCCCGAACGGACCGGAGGAACCGTGCCCCGCACCCTGGCCAACGCCCCGATCATGATCCTCAACGGACCCAATCTGAACCTGCTCGGCCGGCGCCAGCCGGAGATCTACGGTTCCGACACCCTCGCCGACATCGAGGAGATGTGCGCCAAGGCGGCGGCCGCGCACGGCGGCACGGTGGACTTCCGCCAGTCCAACAGCGAGGGCGAGCTCGTCGACTGGATCCACGAGGCACGGCTGAACCACTGCGGGATCGTGATCAACCCGGCCGCCTACTCGCACACGTCCGTGGCGATCCTGGACGCGCTCAACACCTGCGACGGACTGCCGGTGGTGGAGGTCCACATCTCCAACATCCACCAGCGGGAGTCGTTCCGGCACCACTCGTACGTCTCGCTGCGCGCCGACGGGGTCATCGCCGGGTGCGGAGCGCAGGGCTACGTCTTCGGCGTGGAGCGGGTCGCGGCACTGGCGGGGGCGGCACGGGCCGAGGCGTGAGCCGGGGGAGGGCCCGCTTCCCGGCCCGGCCGCCGGGGACGCCGCCCACGCGCGCGTCCCGCGCCCGCTCACCAGCCGCGTTCGCGCCACTCCGGCAGATGCGGGCGTTCCGCGCCCAGGGTGGTGTCGTTGCCGTGCCCGGGGTAGATCCACGACTCGTCCGGGAGGACGTCGAAGATCTTCGTCTCCACGTCGTGGAGCAGGCTGGCGAAGGCCTCGGGGTCCTTGTGGGTGTTGCCCACGCCGCCCGGGAAGAGGCAGTCCCCCGTGAAGACGTGGGGGTGTCCGTGCGGATCGTCGTAGACGAGGGCGATGGAGCCCGGCGTGTGCCCGACCAGATGGCGCGCGGTCAGCTCCACCCGCCCCACCCGGATGGTGTCGCCGTCGTCGACCAGGACGTCGGTCGGCACGGGGATGCCCTCGGCGTCGTGGCGGCCCGCGTACGTGCGGGCGCCGGTGGCGGCGACGACCTCGGCGAGCGCCTGCCAGTGGTCGTCGTGGCGGTGGGTGGTGACGACGGACGCGACACCGTCGCCGCCGATCATGCCCAGCAGGGTCCCGGCGTCGTCGGCGGCGTCGATCAGCAACTGCTCGTCCGTGGCCCGGCAACGCAACAGATAGGCGTTGTTGTCCATCGGGCCGACCGCGATCTTGGTGATCATCAGGTCCTTGAGTTCGTGCACGTCGGCGGGCCCGCCGACCCTCACCTCTCCGCTGTACGTCATGGCGGCCAGCCTAGAGGCTGTCGTTCGGAGCGTGCCGCACAGGCGGGGCCCGGCACGTGCGTCCGCCGCGTCGCCGCCACCCGCCGACGCCCCACTTCACCCGTATTGCTGGTATTGCCGGTGTCGGCGGTGTCGGCGGTGTCGGCGGTGTCGGCGGTGTCGACTTCCTCCTCCGCCTCGCAGCCGCACGCACCGGACCCCGCTCGCCGGCGCCGACCGGCGACGCCACTTCCCCGCGACCCCGCCCGAACGGCGGCCCCGGTCGCGGACGCCCCCCGGCGGGCGACCCGCCGGGGGGCGCCCGCCTACAGCGGGGGCAGCGCCGGGAGCGGGCCGCCCGTCACCGTCAGCCCCGCCCCCTCGCGGCGCCCGGAGAGCCAGCCGAGCAGGTCCGCCCCGCTCCCGGTGACGGTGACCGCGGGCGCGTCCGCCTCCCGGCCCGTGCTCCACGCGCGCGTGCCGTCGGTGAGGCGGGTGGGCGGCACGTCCGGATGGCCGGTGAACCGCTCGGCGAGGAAGTCGGTCTCCCGCTCGGTGAACTCCGCCGGGAGGTCCTCCAGCTCGTAGCCGATCCCGAGGTCCACGTGGTGGAGCTCCACCTCCACCCAGCGCCGGAACGGCACGCTGGACGCGGAGTCGGTGACCCCGTTGCGCAGCGCCACCGTGCGGGACCAGTCCGCCGGGACGGCGCCGGCGTCCTGGAAGCGGGCCGCGCTCTCGCGCAGGTCGGCGAGGTGGACCCCGAGGGGGCGCGGGGCGTCCCGCTCGATGTCGGCGTCCCGGATCTCGGCGGAGGCGTACATGGGACGCCCCTCGAGGACGTTCACCAGCGCGTCCGCGTTGCGGGCGAGGTGGGCGAGGACGTGCCCCCGGCTCCAGCCGGGCAGCCGTGACGGCTGCGTCACAGACGCGTCGTCCAGTCCGCCGAGCGCGGTGAGCAGCCGCTCGGTAGCGTCACGTACAGACGCCAGGTCATGCGCGTGATCCATCATGGTCCTGACCCTAGACCGCGCCACTCCTTCGGGTGAAGCAGGCGGAGCCTCCCCGTAAATCGAATGTGCATCCTATATCGTCGAATGCGGCGTCGGGCATGCTGGATGTCCGGGGTTTGTTGGCAACCCGTGAATCCGACCGGCGTTGTCAGTGGCTCCCCCTAGTCTGAGAAAGCACGGGGGCCCCGCCCCTGTCACTTCTCCCAAGAAAGGTGCGGACCGGCGTGGCCGACCGTCTCATCGTCCGTGGCGCGCGCGAGCACAATCTGAGGAATGTCTCGCTCGACCTGCCGCGTGACTCGCTCATCGTCTTCACGGGTCTGTCCGGGTCGGGCAAGTCCTCCCTGGCCTTCGACACGATCTTCGCCGAGGGCCAGCGGCGTTACGTGGAATCGCTCTCCTCCTACGCCCGGCAGTTCCTCGGCCAGATGGACAAGCCGGACGTCGACTTCATCGAGGGCCTCTCCCCGGCGGTCTCCATCGACCAGAAGTCGACCTCGCGCAACCCGCGCTCGACGGTCGGCACGATCACCGAGGTCTACGACTACCTCCGGCTGCTCTTCGCGCGCATCGGCAAGCCGCACTGCCCCGAGTGCGGCCGGCCCATCTCGCGCCAGTCGCCGCAGGCCATCGTCGACAAGGTCCTGGAGCTGCCCGAGGGCAGCCGTTTCCAGGTGCTCTCCCCGCTGGTGCGCGAGCGCAAGGGCGAGTTCGTCGACCTCTTCGCCGATCTCCAGACCAAGGGCTACTCCCGCGCGCGGGTCGACGGCGAGACCGTCCAGCTCTCCCAGCCGCCCACGCTGAAGAAGCAGGAGAAGCACACCATCGAGGTGGTCGTCGACCGCCTCACGGTGAAGGACTCCGCCAAGCGCCGCCTCACCGACTCCGTGGAGACCGCCCTCGGCCTGTCGGGCGGCATGGTCGTGCTCGACTTCGTCGACCTCCCCGAGGACGACCCCGAGCGCGAGCGCATGTACTCGGAGCACCTGTACTGCCCGTACGACGACCTCTCCTTCGAGGAGCTGGAGCCCCGCTCCTTCTCCTTCAACTCGCCCTTCGGCGCCTGCCCCGACTGCACCGGCATCGGCACGCGCATGGAGGTCGACCCGGAGCTGATCGTCCCGGATCCGGACAAGTCCCTCGACGAGGGTGCCATCCACCCCTGGTCGCACGGGCACACCAAGGACTACTTCGGCCGCCTGATCGGCGCCCTCGCCGACGCACTCGGCTTCCGTACGGACATCCCCTTCGCGGGTCTGCCGCAGCGCGCCAAGAAGGCCCTGCTCCACGGCCACAAGACGCAGGTCGAGGTCCGCTACCGCAACCGGTACGGCCGCGAGCGCCGCTACACCACGGCCTTCGAGGGCGCCGTGCCGTTCGTCAAGCGCCGGCACAGCGAGGCCGAGTCCGACGCCAGCCGGGAGCGCTTCGAGGGCTACATGCGCGAGGTGCCCTGCCCCACCTGCGAGGGCACGCGCCTCAAGCCCGTCGTCCTCGCCGTCACCGTCGAGGGCAAGTCGATCGCCGACATCTCCGCGATGTCGATCAGTGACTGCGCGGACTTCCTGGGCGAGCTGAAGCTGAGCGACCGCGACAAGAAGATCGCCGAGCGCGTACTGAAGGAGGTCAACGAGCGGCTGCGGTTCCTGGTCGACGTCGGCCTGGACTACCTCTCGCTGAACCGCGCGGCCGGCACGCTCTCCGGCGGCGAGGCCCAGCGCATCCGCCTGGCCACCCAGATCGGCTCCGGCCTCGTCGGCGTCCTGTACGTCCTCGACGAGCCGTCCATCGGCCTGCACCAGCGCGACAACCACCGGCTGATCGAGACCCTGGTGCGGCTCCGCGACATGGGCAACACGCTCATCGTCGTCGAGCACGACGAGGACACCATCAAGACCGCCGACTGGATCGTCGACATCGGCCCCGGCGCCGGCGAGCACGGCGGCAAGGTCGTGCACAGCGGCTCCTTGAAGGAGCTGCTCGCCAACACCGAGTCGCAGACCGGTCTGTACCTGTCCGGCAGGAAGTCCATCCCGCTGCCCGACACCCGGCGCCCGGTCGACCCGTCCCGCCGGCTCACCGTGCACGGCGCCCGTGAGAACAACCTGAAGGACATCGACGTGTCCTTCCCGCTGGGCGTCTTCACCGCCGTCACGGGCGTGTCCGGATCCGGCAAGTCGACCCTGGTCAACGACATCCTGTACACGCACCTGGCCCGTGAGCTGAACGGCGCGAGGAACGTGCCCGGCCGGCACACGCGCGTGGACGGCGACGATCTCGTCGACAAGGTCGTCCACGTCGACCAGTCGCCCATCGGCCGCACCCCGCGGTCGAACCCGGCGACGTACACCGGCGTCTTCGACCACATCCGCAAGCTGTTCGCCGAGACGACCGAGGCCAAGGTACGGGGTTACATGCCCGGCCGGTTCTCCTTCAACGTCAAGGGCGGCCGCTGCGAGAACTGCGCGGGCGACGGCACGATCAAGATCGAGATGAACTTCCTCCCGGACGTGTACGTCCCGTGCGAGGTCTGCCACGGCGCCCGGTACAACCGGGAGACCCTGGAGGTCCACTACAAGGGCAAGTCCATCGCCGACGTCCTGAACATGCCGATCGAGGAGGCCATGGACTTCTTCGAGGCCGTCCCGGCGATCTCCCGCCACCTCAGGACGCTGAACGACGTCGGTCTCGGCTACGTCCGGCTCGGCCAGTCCGCGACCACGCTGTCCGGCGGTGAGGCACAGCGCGTGAAGCTCGCCAGCGAGCTGCAGCGCCGTTCCACCGGGCGCACGGTCTACGTCCTGGACGAGCCGACCACCGGCCTGCACTTCGAGGACATCAGCAAGCTGCTGACGGTCCTGTCCGGCCTGGTCGACAAGGGCAACACGGTCATCGTCATCGAGCACAACCTCGACGTGATCAAGACCGCCGACTGGATCGTCGACATGGGCCCCGAGGGCGGCGCCGGCGGTGGCCTGGTGGTCGCCGAGGGCACGCCCGAGCAGGTCGCCGGTGTTCCGGCCAGCCACACCGGCAAGTTCCTGCGGGACATCCTCGGAGCCGACCGGATCAGCGACGCGCCCCCCGCCAAGGCCCCCCGCAAGGCGGCGAAGACGGTGGCGGCCGGGACCACCGGCAGGAAGACCGCCACCAAGAGGGTCGACGGCACCGCCGCCGAGAAGACGGCCGCCAAGAAGACCGCCGCCAAGAAGACGGCCACCGGGAAGGCAGCGGCCGGGAAGTCCACGCGGGCGGGCAAGGACTGACCGCACCGGGCGGCCGGGCCGCACACGCAGGCGCGCCGTGTCCCTCGGGACACGGCGCGCCGACGCTCCCCGGGTGCCCTCCGGCTCCACGAACCGCGCGTCCGGCCGGAGCCTCCCGACCTCACCGAGCGGACCGGGAGCGAAGTCCGGCCGGGCCGGCGGCGCCCCGCCGGCCCGCACGAGCTGCGGCCGTCACGCCTGCAGTTCGTGGGCGTACGGCGGTTCCGCACCCGCGCGCGAGCAGGTGACGGCCGCCGCACGCGCCGCGAACCCCAGCAGCCCCGCCCAGTCCCGCGGACCCAGCGCGGCCAGCGCCCGCGCGCTGAGCGCGTCCCGCTGCGCCAGCCCGTGCAGCAGCGCCGCGTTCACCGTGTCGCCCGCACCGATGGTGTCGGCCACCTCGACCCGCTCGCCCGGCACCTCGTACACGCCGCCGTCACGGGTGTGGGCGGTCAGCCCGTCCCCGCCCCGGGTGACCACGACCGCCGCCGGGCCGGCCGCCAGCCACTCCCGCGGGGTGCCGCCGAGCCACTCGGCGTCCTCCACGGACAGCTTCAGCAGCGACACCGACGGCAGCCAGCTCTCGAACCGCGCCCGGTAGGCGTCCGGGTCCGGGATCAGCTCCGCCCGGATGTTCGGGTCCAGCGCCGTGAACAGCCCCTGTGCCGCCGCGTCGCGCAGGAGTTCCTCGTACGCGCTCGCCCCCGGCTCCAGCACCAGCGAGCAGGTGCCGAAGGAGACCGCCCGGGTGCCGGGCGGCAGCGCGGCGGGCACCCGGAACAACCGGTCCGCCGTCCCCTCGACGTAGAAGGAGTACGCGGCCGAGCCGTCCGCGCCGACCGAGGCGACGGCGAGCGTCGTCGGCTCGTCCCCGCGCTGCACCGGCGACACGTCCACGCCGGTCGCGCGCAGCCGGTCCAGCAGTGCCTCGCCGAAGGCGTCGCGGAGACCCGGGAGCAGAAGGCGGTGGGGGAGCCGAGGCGTCCCAGCGCCACGGCCGTGTTGTACGGGCCGCCGCCGAGCGCCGGTGTCAGCGCGGCGAGCGCGCCCGTGCCCCGCGGTACCAGGTCGATCAGTGCCTCACCGGCGACGACGATCACGAAAGGTCCTTTCCGGAAGTGGTGCGCGGGCTTCGCCGGGACGACCGGGGCAGCCGCACGTGGACGGTGGACTATGACACACCGGGGCCGCGCGGTCCGGCGCGGCGGGCCCCGGCCTCCGCGTCTTCACACCCGTGCGACCCGCCCCCGCCGGCCTCGGCCCCTGCGGGTATGGTCGGCATGCACCACCGTCCGACCAGTGGAGACCCTGATGCCCGGCCGACCCTCCGCGAGCCGCCGCACCCTCCTGCGCGGAGTCGCCCTCACCCCCGTCGCCGGGCTCGGCGCCGCCGCCTGCTCACCCGGTGACGCGGGGCCCGCGCGGCCGACCGCCCCCGTCGAACTCGGGGACGAGAAGGAGGTCGCCCCGGGGAGCGCCACGCTGTACCGGGACCACAACGTGGTCGTCAGCCGGGACGGGGACGGCTCCCTGAAGGCCTACAGCACGATCTGCACGCACGCGCGGTGCCCGATCAACAAGCTGAAGGGCACCACCCTGGTCTGCCCCTGTCACGGCAGCGAGTTCGACGCCCGGACCGGCGAAGTGCTCCAGGCCCCGGCCACGGCGCCGCTGAAGGAACTGCCGGTGCGGTCCGAGAACGGCAGGATCGTCGCAGGCCCGGACGCCTGAGCGGACGCGCCGCCACCCGGGGGTCCTCCGGGCGGCCGCCGGGAGCCGGGGCCGGCAGCCGTGCTCCACGGCCTCGCCGGCGCCGCCCACGGCACCGCCGCGGTGTCGGTCCCCGCCAGTAGGGTGTGAGTCATGGCCGACCCCTCCAGCTACCGCCCCAGGCCCGGCGAGATCCCGGACTCCCCCGGGGTGTACAGGTTCCGTGACGAGCACCGCCGGGTGATCTACGTCGGGAAGGCGAAGAGCCTGCGCCAGCGCCTGGCGAACTACTTCCAGGACCTGGCCAACCTCCACCCGCGCACCCGCACCATGGTCACCACGGCCGCGTCCGTGGAGTGGACCGTGGTGTCCACGGAGGTCGAGGCGCTGCAGCTGGAGTACTCCTGGATCAAGGAGTACGACCCCCGGTTCAACGTCAAGTACCGCGACGACAAGAGCTACCCCTACCTCGCGGTGACGATGAACGAGGAGTTCCCGCGCGTGCAGGTGATGCGCGGCCACAAGAAGAAGGGCGTGCGCTACTTCGGGCCGTACGCCCACGCGTGGGCGATCCGCGACACGGTCGACCTGCTGCTGCGCGTCTTCCCGGTGCGCACCTGCTCGGCCGGCGTCTTCAGGAACGCCGCCCGCACCGGCCGCCCCTGCCTGCTCGGCTACATCGGCAAGTGCTCCGCGCCCTGTGTGGAGCGGGTGAGCGCCGAGGAGCACCGCGAGCTCGCCGAGGAGTTCTGCGACTTCATGACCGGCCGCACCGGGACGTACATCCGGCGCCTGGAGCAGCGGATGACCGAGGCCGCCGAGGAGATGGAGTACGAGCGGGCGGCCCGGCTGCGCGACGACATCGGGGCCCTGAAGAAGGCCATGGAGAAGAACGCGGTCGTGCTCGCCGACGCCACCGACGCCGACCTGATCGCCGTCGCGGAGGACGAGCTGGAGGCCGCCGTCCAGATCTTCCACGTGCGCGGCGGACGCGTGCGCGGCCAGCGCGGCTGGGTGACCGACAAGGTGGAGGAGATCACCACCGGCGCCCTGGTCGAGCACGCCCTCCAGCAGCTGTACGGCGAGGAGACCGGCGACGCCGTGCCCAAGGAGGTCCTGGTCCCCGCCCTGCCCGACCCGGTGGAACCGGCGCAGGAGTGGCTCGCCGGGCGCCGCGGGTCCCAGGTCTCCCTGCGCGTTCCGCAGCGCGGCGACAAGAGGGCCCTCATGGAAACCGTGCAGCGCAACGCCCAGCAGGCGCTCGCCCTGCACAAGACCAAGCGCGCCTCCGACCTGACCACGCGCTCGCGCGCCCTGGAGGAGATCGCCGACGCCCTCGGCCTGGACGGCGCGCCCCTGAGGATCGAGTGCTACGACATCTCGCACCTCCAGGGGGACGACGTGGTGGCGTCCATGGTGGTCTTCGAGGACGGGCTGGCCCGCAAGAGCGAGTACCGCCGCTTCCAGATCAAGGGCTTCCGGGGGCAGGACGACGTCCGGTCCATGCACGAGGTGGTCACCCGGCGCTTCCGCCGCTACCTCGCCGAGAAGGAGAGGACGGGGGAGTGGGCGGACGGGGGGGAGGCCGCCGACGGCCCCGTGGACGAGCTCAAGGACGAGGAGGGCCGCCCCCGGCGTTTCGCGTACCCGCCGCAGCTCGTCGTCGTCGACGGCGGCCGGCCCCAGGTGGCCGCCGCCCGGCGGGCCCTGGACGAGCTGGGCATCGACGACATCGCCGTGTGCGGACTGGCCAAGCGCCTGGAGGAGGTCTGGCTGCCCGCCGAGGAGGACCCGGTGGTCCTGCCCCGCACCAGCGAGGGCCTGTACCTGCTCCAGCGCGTCCGCGACGAGGCCCACCGCTTCGCGATCACCTACCAGCGCAGCAAGCGCGCCAAGCGCTTCCGCGCCGGTCCCCTGGACGAGGTGCCAGGCCTGGGCGAGACCCGCAAGCAGGCGCTGATCAAGCACTTCGGTTCGTTGAAGAAGCTGCGGTCCGCGACGATCGACCAGATCTGCGAGGTACCCGGCATAGGCAGGAAGACGGCCGAGACCGTCGCCGCGGCCCTCGTCCGGGCGGCCCCGGCCGCGCCCGCCGTGAACACGGCGACCGGAGAGATCATGGAAGACGAGGACGGGGCACCCGAGGCGACGGCCGGTGCCCCGGGGGAACCCGTGACCGCGGGTGTCCCGGACGAACGACGGGGGCAGGAGAGATGACCGAGCACGACACCCGGTCCGCGGCTCGGCGGAACCGGGCCCACCAGCAGACGGGCGAGGACCCCGCCGGCCGGGCGGACTCCCCCGACCGGCGCCACGAGCAGCACCACGACAACGGAGCACAGGTGAGTACGGGCAAGGAAACAGCCGGGGGCCCCGAGGCGGCCATCCCCGAGCTGGTGATCATCTCCGGCATGTCCGGGGCCGGCCGCTCCACGGCCGCCAAGTGTCTGGAGGACCTGGGCTGGTTCGTCGTCGACAACCTCCCGCCCGCGCTGATCCCCACCATGGTGGAGCTCGGCGCCCGCTCCCAGGGCAACGTCGCCCGGATCGCGGTCGTCGTCGACGTCCGCGGCCGCCGCTTCTTCGACAACCTGCGCGAGTCCCTCGCCGACCTCGACGCCCGCGGTGTCACCCGGCGGATCGTCTTCCTGGAGTCCTCCGACGAGGCCCTGGTCCGCCGCTTCGAGTCGGTGCGCCGCCCGCACCCCCTCCAGGGCGACGGCCGCATCGTCGACGGCATCGCCGCCGAGCGGGAGCTGCTGCGCGAGCTGCGCGGCGACGCCGACCTGGTGATCGACACCTCCAGCCTCAACGTGCACGAGCTGCGCGCCAAGATGGACGCCCAGTTCGCCGGCGAGGAGGAGCCCGAGCTGCGGGCCACCGTGATGTCCTTCGGCTACAAGTACGGCCTGCCCGTCGACGCCGACCTGGTGGTCGACTGCCGCTTCCTGCCCAACCCCCACTGGGTCCCGGAGCTGCGCCCGTACACCGGCCTCAACGAGGAGGTGTCGGGGTACGTCTTCGACCAGCCCGGTGCCAAGGAGTTCCTCGACCGGTACACCGAGCTGCTCCAGCTCGTTGCCACGGGCTACCGTCGTGAGGGCAAGCGCTACGTGACCATCGCCGTCGGTTGCACCGGCGGCAAGCACCGCTCCGTCGCCATGTCCGAGAAGCTCGCCGCGCGGCTCGCCGCCGAGGGTGTGGAGACGGTGGTCGTACACCGGGACATGGGACGGGAATGACAGGACGTACTCCGCGGCTGAGCAGGCTGCGCCGGGTGGTGCCCGAGGGACGGGGAGGACGCGGGGGCCGCTTCGCGGAGTCCCGTGGCGGCAAGCCGCGCCGCCGGGGCACCCAGCCCAAGGTCGTCGCCCTCGGCGGCGGCATGGGCCTGTCCGCCTCGCTCGCCGCGCTGCGCCGGATCACCGGCGACCTCACCGCCGTCGTCACCGTGGCCGACGACGGCGGTTCCAGCGGGCGCCTGCGCGACGAGCTGGGCGTGCTGCCCCCCGGCGACCTGCGCAAGGCGCTGGCCGCGCTGTGCGGTGACGACGACTGGGGCCAGACCTGGGCCCGCGTCATCCAGCACCGCTTCCAGTCCAAGGGGGAGATGCACGGCCACGCGGTGGGCAACCTGCTGATCGTCGCCCTGTGGGAGCAGCTCGGCGACCACGTCCAGGCCCTGGACCTGGTCGGCAAGCTGCTCGGCGCGCAGGGCCGCGTGCTGCCCATGTCCGCCGTGCCGCTGGAGCTCCAGGCCCTCGTCAAGGGCCACGACCCGGACCGGCCGGAGGAGGTGGACACCGTGCGGGGGCAGGCGACCGTCGCCCTGACCCCGGGCGAGGTGCAGTCCGTGCACCTAGTGCCGCACGACCCGCCCGCCGTCCCGGAGGCCGTCGACGCCGTCCTCGACGCGGACTGGGTCGTCCTCGGCCCCGGCTCCTGGTTCTCCTCCGTCATCCCGCACCTGCTGGTGCCCGAGCTGCTGGACGCGCTCGTGCAGACCAAGGCGCGCCGGGTGCTCTCCTTGAACCTCGTCCCGCAGCCCGGGGAGACCGAGGGTTTTTCCCCGCAGCGTCATTTGGAGGTTTTGGGACGACACGCCCCTAAACTCGCCCTGGACGTGGTGCTGGCCGACGAGGCCGCCGTGCCCGACCGCGACCTGCTGACCGACGCCGCCAAGCGTTTCGGCGCCGCGGTGGAGCTGGCGCCGGTGGCCCGGACCGACGGGACCCCACGGCACGACCCCGAGCTGCTGGCCGCCGCGTACGACCGTATTTTTCGGATGCATGGAAGGATCGGCCCATGGCGATGACGGCAGCGGTGAAGGACGAGATCTCCCGGCTCCCCGTCACCCGGACCTGCTGCAGAAAGGCGGAGGTATCCGCCGTTCTGCGGTTCGCCGGCGGCCTCCATCTGGTCAGCGGGCGCATCGTGATCGAGGCGGAGCTGGACACCGCGATGGCGGCCCGCCGCCTCAAGCGGGACATCCTGGAGATCTTCGGCCACGCCTCCGAGCTGATCGTGATGGCACCGGGCGGACTGCGCCGCGGCTCGCGCTACGTGGTGCGGGTCGTCGCGGGCGGCGACCAGCTGGCCCGCCAGACCGGCCTGGTGGACGGCCGGGGCCGCCCCATCCGCGGGCTGCCCCCGCAGGTGGTCTCGGGGGCCACCTGCGACGCCGAGGCGGCCTGGCGCGGGGCGTTCCTGGCGCACGGCTCGCTCACCGAGCCGGGCCGCTCCTCCTCCCTGGAGGTGACCTGCCCCGGCCCCGAGGCCGCGCTCGCCCTGGTCGGCGCCGCCCGCCGCCTGTCGATCGCCGCCAAGGCCCGCGAGGTGCGCGGCGTGGACCGGGTCGTCGTCCGTGACGGCGACGCGATCGGCGCCCTGCTCACCCGGCTCGGCGCCCACGAGTCCGTGCTGGCCTGGGAGGAGCGCCGGATGCGCCGCGAGGTCCGCGCCACGGCCAACCGGCTGGCCAACTTCGACGACGCCAACCTGCGCCGCTCCGCCCGCGCGGCGGTCGCCGCCGGCGCCCGGGTCCAGCGCGCGCTGGAGATCCTCGGCGACGACGTCCCCGAGCACCTCGCCGCCGCAGGGCGCCTGCGCATGGAGCACAAGCAGGCATCCCTGGAGGAGCTGGGCGCGCTCGCCGACCCGCCGCTGACCAAGGACGCCGTCGCCGGCCGCATCCGCCGCCTGCTGGCCATGGCGGACAAGCGCGCCGCAGACCTCGGCATCCCCGGTACGGAGGCCAACCTCACCGAGGAACTGGCCGACAACCTCGCCGGCTGACCACCGCGCCCCACCGCCGGTGCCGACCGCCACACGGGTGGTCGGCACCGGCTTTCCCGTGTCGTCGACGCGCCCTTGACTCGATCATGGAGTGTCATGAGCCTGGCAACCTGTTCGCTGCCGTGGCGAACCACCGTGAGGGGGGTTCATGAGACACAGAGCGAGATCGATCCTCGCCGTCGGCGCGCTGCTGCTCGGCGGAGCGGGCCTCGCGCCCGCCGCCCAGGCCCGGCCCGCCGGCTCCGCGGGCCCGGACGCGGAAGAGGTGAAGGTCTTCCGCGCCGACGTCACCAGGAAGCAGGTACCCCTGCTGCTGGCGGCCGGCCAGGACGGTCACGAACTCGGCGGGCAGGTACCCGACCGGGGTACCGGCACCGTCGAGCTCCACCTCACCGACCGGCAGGCGGGGAAGCTGGAGAGACAGGGCGTCGACCTCACCGAGCACACCCTGAACAGCCGCGCCGAGGCGCGCGTCGAGGACGCCGCCGAGGGCGTGTTCCGGCCGTACGGCGGCAAGGGCGGCTTGAAAGAGGAGATCCTCCGCACCGCCCGGGACAACCCCGGCCTCACCAAGGTCGTGTCCATCGGCAGGACCGTCCGGGGCCAGGACATCCTCGCCCTGAAACTCACCAAGGGCGCGAAGAGGTCCGAGGACGGCTCCAAGCCCGCCGTGCTGTACCTGTCCAACCAGCACGCGCGCGAGTGGATCACGCCGGAGATGACAAGGCGGCTCCTCCACCACTACCTCGACCGCTACGAGACGGACCGGCGCATCAAGAGGATCGTCGACACCACCGAGCTGTGGTTCGTCCTGTCGGCCAACCCCGACGGCTACGACTACACCTTCCAGGGCGACGACACCCGCCTGTGGCGCAAGAACCTGCGGGACGTCAACGGCGACGGCGCCATCACCGCCGGCGACGGCGTCGACCTCAACCGCAACTTCGCCTACAAGTGGGGCTACGACGACGAGGGTTCGTCGCCCGACCCCACCAGCCAGACCTACCGCGGCGCCGGACCCAACTCCGAGCCCGAGACCCAGGCGCTGGACGCCCTCCAGAAGCGGATCGGCTTCCAGTACGGCATCAACTACCACTCCGCCGCCGAACTCCTCCTCTACGGCGTCGGCTGGCAGGTCGCCACCCGCACCCCCGACGACGTGCTCTACGAGGCCCTCGCCGGCACCCCGGGGAACTCGGCGATCCCCGGCTACCGCCCGCAGCTCTCCTCCGAGCTGTACACCACCAACGGCGAGGCGGACGGCCACGCGGCCAACGTCAACGGCATGGCGATGTTCACCCCCGAGATGTCGACCTGCCAGAGCGTCTCCGACGCCGATCCGAACGACGAGTGGAACGCGGCCGACTGCCGCTCCATCTTCACCTTCCCGGACGACGAGCGGCTGATCCAGCAGGAATTCGAGAAGAACGTCCCCTTCGCGCTCTCCGTCGCCGAGTCCGCCGCCCACCCCGACCGGCCCGCCTCCGCCGTCGGTCTGGAGACCGCCGACTTCACCCCGGCGGCGTTCCCCACCTCGTACGCGGGCGGCGGCGACCAGGAGGTCTCCGTCGTCGCCCGCAAGTCGCTGCGGGACAAGGAGCTCAAGTACCGCGTCGACGGGGGCCGTACGCACGACATGGCACTCAGGCCCTGGAAGGGCGGCGAGCGCTACGGCGGCGAGGACAACCTCCACTTCGACGAGTACCGGGCGAAGGTGAAGGACGGCGAGCCGGGCGACAAGGTCGAGGTGTGGTTCACCGGCGAGACCCGAAGCGGAAGGAAGGTCTCCAGCGAGCACTTCACCTATACGGTCGCCCAGCGGCCGCGCGCCGACGTCCTCGTCGTCGCCGAGGAGGGCATGGCCGCCACGCAGACCCGGACCTACGTCGACGCGTTGAGGGCCGCCGGCCACCGGGCCGCCGTCTGGGACGTCGCCACCCAGGGCGCGCCCGACGCGCTCGGCGTCCTGAGCCACTTCGAGACCGTCGTCCACCACACCGGCGCGGGCGTGCCCGGCATCGCCACCCAGCTCCGGCTCCGGGCCTACCTCAACGAGGGCGGCAAGCTGATCGAGGCGGGCGAGCAGGCCGGCGGCAGCGTCGACCTCGGCGACGGCACCCTGTCCGACGACTTCAGCCAGTACTACCTCGGCGCCTACACCCGCACCTCCACCCCCGCGGCGACCGGGTTCACCGGCTCCGGCGGGCTCGACGGCCTCACCGCCCCGCTCGCCGACGCGCCCGGCAACCCGCTGGACCGGGCGGGCACCTACAGCGTCACCTCCGAGGAGTTGCCCGTCGCCTCCTTCCCCCAGTTCGCGAGCGCGGGCGCGGGACGGTTCGCCGGGACGGCCGCCCCCTACGGGCCGTACGCGGGCGCGTACATGGCCGCCGCCGTCCACACCGACAACGCCTACAAGCGGCTCACCCGCACCATCGACCTCACCGGCGTGGGCGCGGCCGACGGGCCGGCGCTGCGCACCCGGCTGCTGTGGGACACCGAGAGCGGCTACGACCACGTCCTGGCCGAGGCCCGCACCGCCGGGGCCGACGACTGGACCACGCTCCCCGAGGCGGGCGGCGCGACCGGCACCGCCGTGCCGGCGGAGTGCGCGGCCGGGTACTACGTCGGGGCGCACCCCTGGCTGGAGCGGTACCTGACCGTGGCCGACGGCGGCTGCACGGCGCGGGGCACCAGCGGGGCGTGGCACAGCCTCACCGGCTCCTCCGGCGGCTGGCGGCAGGTCGAGTTCGATCTGAGCGCATACGCCGGGCAGAAGGTGGAACTCTCCCTGAGCTACGTCACCGACTCCGGCACCGGCGGACGCGGCGTCCTGGCCGACGAGGCCTCCCTGGTCGTGGGTGGCACCGCGACCGAGACGGAGGGCTTCGAGACGTCACTGGGCGCCTGGCGGACCGCCGGGCCGCCCCCGGGCAGCCCGACTGCCCTGAAGGACTGGGCCCGCACCGGGACGCTCTTCCGGACCTACGGAGCGGTCACCACGCGGGACACCGTGCTGCTGGGCTTCGGCCTGGAGCACCTGCCCTCGGCGGCCGACCGGGCGGCCCTGCTGCGCAAGGCGTTCACGGCGCTGGAGGGATGACCCGCCGGGTCGCCGTGCGGTGACTTCGTGTAGTCACCACAGGTGATCCGTTGTTCCTGTCCGGGCGGTCCGTACCCTACCGGTGGGTACGGACCGCCATGCCGTGTATGGGGCATCTCGATGTCACCCCCGAGGCGCGGGAGAGGTAGGGTCGGGGGTGGTCGGGGACATCCCAATACAGCTCGCCGGCACATCGAGAGCCGGCTACCAACGAGGAGATCGGTTCGTGACGATCCGCGTAGGCATCAACGGCTTTGGCCGCATCGGTCGTAACTACTTCCGCGCGCTGCTGGAGCAGGGTGCAGACATCGAGATCGTGGCTGTCAACGACCTGGGTGACACCGCGACCACCGCTCACCTGCTGAAGTACGACACCATCCTCGGCCGCCTCAAGCAGGAGGTCTCGCACACCGAGGACACCATCACCGTCGGCGACAAGACCATCAAGGTCCTCTCCGAGCGCAACCCCGCCGACATCCCGTGGGGCGAGCTGGGCGTCGACGTCGTGATCGAGTCGACCGGCATCTTCACCAAGAAGGAAGACGCCGAGAAGCACATCGCCGGCGGTGCCAAGAAGGTCATCATCTCCGCCCCGGCGAAGAACGAGGACGTCACCATCGTGATGGGCGTCAACCAGGACCAGTACGACCCGGCGAACCACCACGTCATCTCCAACGCCTCCTGCACCACCAACTGCGTGGCGCCGATGGCGAAGGTGCTCGACGAGAACTTCGGCATCGTCAAGGGCCTGATGACGACGGTCCACGCGTACACCAACGACCAGCGCATCCTGGACTTCCCGCACAAGGACCTGCGCCGCGCCCGCGCCGCCGCCGAGAACATCATCCCGACCACCACGGGCGCCGCCAAGGCCACCGCCCTGGTCCTGCCGCAGCTCAAGGGCAAGCTGGACGGCATGGCCATGCGCGTCCCGGTCCCGACCGGTTCGGTCACCGACCTGGTCGTCGAGCTCTCCCGCGAGGTCACCAAGGAAGAGGTCAACGCCGCCTTCCAGAAGGCCGCCGAGGGCGAACTGAAGGGCATCCTCGAGTACACCGAGGACGCGATCGTCTCCTCCGACATCGTCAACGCCCCGGCGTCCTGCACCTTCGACTCCTCCCTGACCATGGTCCAGGAGGGCAAGAACGTGAAGGTCATCGGCTGGTACGACAACGAGTGGGGCTACTCCAACCGCCTCGTCGACCTGACGGTCTTCGTCGGCAACCAGCTCTGACCGGCAGAGCAGGCAGCTTGAGGTGAGCACCAGGGCCCGGGCGGCGCGTCGCGCGCCGTCCGGGCCCTGACTCGCGTACAGATCAGCCCCCTCCTCCGGGTGCCGGGCGACCACTGAGAGATCATGGAGCGGTCGCCGAGCGCACCGAGCGATCACCAGCCCTCCCCAGGAGCCCCTGCATGAAGACGATCGACGAACTCCTCTCCGAAGGCGTCGCGGGCAAGCGGGTCTTCGTCCGCGCCGACCTCAACGTGCCGCTGGACGGCACCGCCATCACCGACGACGGCCGCATCCGCGCCGTGCTGCCCACCGTCAAGGCCCTGGCCGGGGCGGGCGCACGCGTCGTCGTCGCCTCCCACCTCGGCCGCCCCAAGGGCGCCCCCGACCCGGCCTTCTCCCTGGCCCCGGCCGCCAAGCGCCTGGGTGAACTCCTGGGCGCCGAGGTCCGCTTCGCCGAGGACACGGTCGGCGCCTCCGCCGAGTCCACGGTGGCCGCCCTCGCCGACGGCCAGGTCGCCGTCCTGGAGAACCTGCGCTTCAACGCCGGTGAGACCAGCAAGGACGATGCCGAGCGCGCCGCCTTCGCCGACAAGCTGGCCGGCCTCGCCGACGTCTACGTCGGCGACGGCTTCGGCGCCGTGCACCGGGGGCACGCCTCGGTCCTCGACCTGCCCAAGCGCCTGCCGCACTACGCCGGGTACCTCATCGCCACCGAGGTCGGCGTCCTGAAGAAGCTCACCGAGGACGTCCAGCGGCCCTACGTCGTCGCCCTCGGCGGCGCCAAGGTCTCCGACAAGCTCGCCGTCATCGACCAGCTGCTCGGCAAGGCCGACCGGCTGCTCATCGGCGGAGGCATGGCCTACACCTTCCTCAAGGCCAAGGGCCACGAGGTCGGGATCTCCCTCCTGCAGGAGGACCAGATCCCGGTCGTCACCGAGTACATGGAGCGGGCCGAGAAGAACGGCGTCGAGCTGGTCCTGCCTGTCGACGTGCTCGTCTCCGCCGAGTTCCCGGACCTGAAGACCAAGGCCCCGGCGAACCCCACCACCGTCGCCGTGGACGCCATCCCGGCCGACCAGGAGGGTCTGGACATCGGTCCCGAGACCCGCAAGCTGTACGCCTCGAAGCTCGCCGACGCGGCCACCGTCTTCTGGAACGGCCCCATGGGCGTCTTCGAGCACCCCGATTACGCCGAGGGCACCAAGGCGGTCGCCCAGGCCCTCACCGAGTCCCAGGGCTTCACCGTGGTCGGCGGCGGCGACTCCGCCGCGGCCGTGCGCACCCTGGGCTTCGACGAGAAGGCATTCGGCCACATCTCGACCGGAGGCGGCGCCTCCCTCGAATACCTCGAGGGCAAGACGCTCCCCGGCCTCGCCGCACTGGAGGACTGACCCTCGATGACTGTTTCCGCCCAAGGACGCACGCCGCTCATGGCGGGCAACTGGAAGATGAACCTCAACCACCTGGAGGCCATCGCCCACGTCCAGAAGCTCGCCTTCGCCCTGGCCGACAAGGACCACGAGGCCGTCGAGGTCGCCGTCCTGCCGCCCTTCACCGACCTGCGCTCCGTGCAGACCCTGGTCGACGGGGACAAGCTGAGGATCAAGTACGGCGCCCAGGACATCTCCGCCCACGACGGCGGCGCCTACACCGGCGAGATCTCCGGCCCGATGCTGGCCAAGCTGAAGTGCACCTACGTCGCCGTCGGCCACTCCGAGCGGCGGCAGTACCACGGTGAGACCGACGAACTGGTCAACGCCAAGGTCAAGGCGGCCTACAAGCACGGCCTGATCCCGATCCTGTGCGTCGGCGAGGAGCTGGAGGTCCGCGAGGCGGGCAACCACGTCGCCCACACCCTCGCCCAGGTGGAGGGCGGTCTGAAGGACCTCCCGGCCGAGCAGGCCGAGACGATCGTGATCGCTTACGAGCCCGTGTGGGCCATCGGCACCGGCAAGGTCTGCGGCGCCGAGGACGCCCAGGAGGTCTGCGCCGCCATCCGCGGCAAGATCGCCGAGCTGTACTCCCAGGAGGTGGCCGAAAAGGTCCGCATCCAGTACGGCGGCTCGGTCAAGTCCGGCAACGTCGCGGAGATCATGGCGCAGGCCGACATCGACGGCGCCCTGGTCGGCGGCGCCTCGCTGGACGCGGACGAGTTCGTCAAGATCGTGCGCTTCCGCGACCAGTGAGTGGGCGCTGACGGGGATCCGTCGTACCCTTGCGGGGACATGGTGGCCTGCCACCATGTCCCCGTCGTCCATCGGAATCCGAGGAAGTTGGTCCAGCCGTGGTTTTGGGGTTCTCGATCGCCCTGATCGTCTTCAGCCTGCTGCTGATTCTGCTGGTGCTGATGCACAAGGGGAAGGGCGGCGGCCTCTCCGACATGTTCGGTGGCGGCATGCAGTCGTCCGTCGGCGGCTCCTCGGTCGCCGAGCGCAACCTCGACCGGATCACCGTGGTGGTCGGTCTGCTGTGGTTCGGCTGCATCATGGTGCTCGGCCTGGTGATGAAGGGGAACAGCTGAACGGCACCGCGCCCGCGGCACGCACATTCCCCACGTAAGGCCCCATGTACGGGTACGCGCCTCCCGGCGCGGCCTATCATGGGGCTTGCGTCTGTGGGCGGGGGGCCTGTAACTCCCATCACTGGACGCGCGTTGAGCCTTACGTAGACTGAGGCGCTCGCGGCGAAGCGGAACGCCGACTCGCTTCGCGGCACCATCACGCAGGGAGTTACGACCGTGGCAAGTGGCAACGCGATTCGAGGAAGCCGGGTCGGGGCGGGGCCGATGGGCGAGGCCGAGCGCGGCGAGTCCGCGCCGCGTCTGCGCATCTCCTTCTGGTGTTCCAACGGGCACGAGACGCAGCCGAGTTTCGCCAGCGACGCACAGGTCCCCGAAACCTGGGACTGCCCCCGCTGCGGCTTCCCGGCCGGGCAGGACCGGGACAACCCGCCGGACCCGCCCCGCACCGAGCCCTACAAGACGCACCTGGCGTACGTGCGCGAGCGGCGCAGCGACGCGGACGGCGAGGCGATCCTCGCCGAGGCGCTCGCCAAACTGCGGGGCGAGATCTAGGAGTCGGGTCCGGCCGGGCAACTGCGACAGTTGCCCGGCCGGAGCTCTTTTCGCCGGCTCCCTCCGCCGGCTCCTTTCGCCCCGGCACCGTCCGGCCGCGGACCGGTTGTCGGTGGTGCCCCGTACGGTTCGTGCATCGGCGGATCGTGAGGGGGAGCGGTGACGGTGGTCGAGGCGGCGGGTACCGGTGTCCCCGCGTGGCGCGGGGGGTTCGGGCGGCTGTGGAGCGCCGCGGTGCTGTCCGCCTTCGGTGACGCGCTGCGGACGGCCGCGCTGCCCCTGCTCGCCGTCTCGCTGACGGACGATCCGCTGCTCGTCACGGCCGTCACCGCCTGCGGGTACCTCCCGTGGCTTCTGTTCGGTCTGCTCGGCGGGGTCGTGGCCGACCGTGTGGACGGACGGCGCGCGATGTGGACCGTGGACGTGGTGCGCGGCCTGCTGGTCGCCGGTTTCGCGATGGCCGTCGCCCTGGGACACGCCTCGATCGCCCTGATCATCGCCCTGTCCTTCGTCCTCACCACCCTGCAGACGCTCTTCGACAACGCGGCGACGGCCCTGCTGCCCTCCCTGGTGGGCCGTGAGGCGCTCGGCAGCGCCAACGCACGCCTGATGACCGGTCAGCGTGTCGCCGGCGGACTGCTCGGCGGGCCCGCGGTGGCACTGCTGCTGACCGCGGGCGCCGCCCTTCCCTTCGCGGCCGACGCCGTCACCTTCCTGGCGGCCGCCGCGCTGGTGGCCTCGCTGCGGACCGCCCCGCCCGAACGGGCGGCGCGGCCCGCGGGCAGCACCCTGCGCCGTGAGATCGCGGAGGGGCTGCGCACCCTGGCGAACGACCGTGTCCTGCGCGGGCTGTGTGCCGCCACCGCCCTGTGCAATGTCGGCATGGGGGCCCTCGTCGCCACCCTGGTGCTCCTGGTGACCCACTGGCTGGACGCCGGCACCGCCGGATACGCGGCGGCGACGACCGCGTACACCGTCGGCGGCCTGGGCGCGGGTCTCGTCGGCAACCGGTTCACCGCGCGGACCGGACGCGGGCGTGGGGTGCTGGTCGCGGGGGCGGTGCAGACCGGCGCGCTGGCCGTCATGGGGACGGTGCACAGCCTGGCCGCGCTGATGGCGGCCCTCGCCGTCTTCGGGTTCATGGGCATGGTGTGGAACGTCGCCACCACCACGCTGATGCAGGAGCACAGTCCCGCCGGGACGCTCGGCCGGGTCTCCTCGGCGTTCCGGACGCTCGCGGTCGCCGGGACGCCGGTGGGCGCGCTGCTCGGCGGAGCCGTCGCCGGTGCCTGGGGGCCGAACACCCCGGCGTTGCTCGCCGCCGCCTTCTTCGTCCTGTCCGTCATCGCGCTGATACCCGCGGCCGAGCCGGCCGCGGGCGTCGTCGCGCCCGACGACGGCACGACGACAGGTCGGACACACCGCTGATCAATTAGGTTGGAACCGGCAGCGGGCAGGTACCCGGCAGCCCGGACAGGCAAGGAAGAAGGCGGAAGTCCGAATGAACGCAGACGGCCGTACCAGGCTCAACCAGACCCCCGAATGGACCGCGCTGGCCGAGCACCGCGAGGAGCTCGGCGAGACGCATCTGCGCGAGTTGTTCGCCGCGGATCCCTCCCGTGCGGAGCGGTATGTGGTGCGCGTCGGTGACCTGCGGATCGACTACTCCAAGCACCTGGTCACCGACGAGACCCTCGCCCTGCTCCAGGAGCTGGCCGCCGCCACGGGCGTGTTCGGGCTGCGGGACGCGATGTTCCGCGGCGAGAAGATCAACACGACCGAGCGGCGGGCGGTGCTGCACACCGCGCTGCGCGCGCCGCGGGAGGCGGTGATCGAGGTCGACGGCGAGAACGTCGTCCCCGCCGTCCACGCCGTGCTGGACAAGATGGCCGACTTCGCCGAGCGGGTCCGCTCGGGCGAGTGGACCGGTCACACCGGCAAGCGCATCCGCAACGTCGTCAACATCGGCATCGGCGGCTCCGACCTGGGCCCGGCGATGGCCTACGAGGCGCTGCGCGCCTACACCGACCGCTCCTTGACGGTCCGCTTCGTGTCCAACGTGGACGGGGCCGACCTGCACGAGGCGCTGCGGGACCTGGACCCGGCGGAGACGCTGTTCGTCATCGCCTCCAAGACCTTCACCACCATCGAGACGATCACCAACGCCACCTCGGCGCGCGCCTGGCTGCTGGCCGGGCTGGACGGTGACGACAAGGCGGTGGCCAAGCACTTCGTGGCGCTGTCGACGAACGCGCAGAAGGTCGCCGGGTTCGGCATCGACACGGCCAACATGTTCGAGTTCTGGGACTGGGTCGGCGGCCGGTACTCCTACGACTCGGCGATCGGCCTGTCGCTGATGATCGCCATCGGCCCGGACCGCTTCCGCGAGATGCTCGACGGCTTCCGCATCGTCGACGAGCACTTCCGCACCGCCCCGGCCGAGGCCAACGCCCCGCTGATCCTGGGCCTGCTGGGGATCTGGTACGGCAACTTCTTCGGCGCCCAGTCGCACGCGGTGCTGCCGTACTCGCACTACCTGTCCAAGTTCACCGCCTACCTGCAGCAGCTGGACATGGAGTCCAACGGCAAGTCGGTCGACCGCGACGGCCGCCCCGTGCAGTGGCAGACCGGTCCGGTGGTGTGGGGCACGCCCGGCACCAACGGGCAGCACGCCTACTACCAGCTCATCCACCAGGGCACCAAGCTGATCCCGGCCGACTTCATCGGCTTCGCCCGGCCGGTGGCCGGGCTGAGCCGGGAGCTCGCCGCCCAGCACGACCTGCTGATGGCCAACTTCTTCGCCCAGACCCAGGCGCTCGCCTTCGGCAAGAGCGCCCAGGAGGTGCGCGCGGAGGGCGTGCCCGAGGAGCAGGTGGCGCACCGCACGTTCAAGGGCGACCACCCGACCACGACGATCCTGGCCGCGGAACTGACCCCCTCGGTCCTGGGCCAGCTCGTCGCCCTCTACGAGCACAAGGTGTTCGTCCAGGGCGCGATCTGGAACATCGACTCCTTCGACCAGTGGGGCGTCGAACTCGGCAAGGTCCTCGCCAAGCGGGTCGAACCCGCCCTCACCGAAGGCACCGACGTACCCGGCCTCGACCCGTCCACCGCCGCCCTCGTCGCGGCCTACCGGGAGCTGCGCGGCCGGCAGTGACGGGGGCCGACGGGCCGAGCGCGTCCGCGCTCCGCCCGACGCCGTCCTGTGCCTCGGACCCGGCCACCGGCACCTGCCGAGGACGCGGGAGGGAACGGGCACCGGCAGCCCCCGCCGCGCGGAGCACCACGACCGGTGGCACCGTGCCCTCCGGAAGGCGCCGGAACTGCTCCCGGCCTGCCCGGCTCCGGCTTCACCCCACGCCCGTCCGGGCGGCCCCCGTCGGCCGTCCGGACGGCCGGCAGCGCACGCCGTGTGAGCGCCTTCGGGCAGGCCCGGCGCTCTCGCCACCCGGGCCCGGGCGGACCGGACACGGCCGCCCGACCGCGACGACGGCGAAGCGGCCGGACTCCCCGTCCATAGGGGGAGCCCGGCCGCTTCGGCGTGCGCGCCGGTTCAGCCGGCCGCGGCCCTCACGCCGACGCCGGCGGATACATCGAGCGCGGCAGCTGCGAGGCCGCCGCCGCGTCCAGCAGCCACAGGGTGCGCGCACGGCCGTACGCCCCCGCCGCCGGGGCCTGGATCTCGCCCGCGCCGGACAGGGCGATCGCCGCGGCCTGCGCCTTGTCCTCGCCGGCGGCCAGCAGCCACACCTCGCGCGCCGCGCGGATCGCGGGGAGCGTGAGGGTGACGCGGGTCGGCGGAGGCTTGGGGGCGCCGTGCACGCCGACCACCGTGCGCTCCGTCTCCCGCACGGCCGGCAGCTCCGGGAAGAGCGAGGCGACGTGCGTGTCCGGGCCGACGCCCAGCATCAGGACGTCGAAGGCCGGGACCGGCCCGTGGTTCTCCGGTGCGGCGGCCCGCGCCAGCTCCCGCGCGTACGCCTCGGCCGCGGCGTCCACGTCCGAGCCGTGGGGGCCGTCCGAGGCGGGCATGGCGTGCACCCGCTCGGGGTCCAGCGGCACCGCGTCCAGCAGGGCCCGGCGGGCCTGTGTGACGTTGCGCTCCGGATCGCCCTCCGGCAGGAAGCGCTCGTCACCCCACCACAGGTCCAGACGGCTCCAGTCGATCGCGTCCCGGGCCGGGGCCGCCGCCAGCGCGGCCAGCAGGCCGTTGCCGTTGCGCCCGCCGGTCAGCACCACGGACGCCGAGCCCCGGGAGGCCTGCGCGTCCACGATCCTGGTGATCAGCCGGGCCGCCGCGGCCTGCGCCATCAGCTCCTTGTCCCGGTGCACCACCAGCTGGGGGGTGTTCACTTCGCCGCCGCCTTCCTCACCGGTGCCTTCTTGGCCGCCCGCTTCGCGGGCGCCTTCGCCGCCTCCTCCTCGGGTTCCGGCACCGCCACCGGTTCCTCGCTCGCCACCGGATCCGGGCCCGGGGCCGTGATCAGCCGGTCCACGCCGTAGCGCAGCGCCGCCGCGTAGGTGTCGTCCGGGTCCAGCCGCCGCAGTTCCTCGGCGATCAGCTCGGCCGTCTCCCGGCGCTTGAGCGCCACCGCGCGGTCGGGCTGACCCTGGATGGACAGATTGGCCAGCGTTCCGTCGGCGCGGTCCAGGACGATCGGACCGCAGGTGGTCTCCATGCGGACCGCGGTCAGACCCGGCCCGTCGGACCGGGACCGCTTGACGGGGACGTCCAGCCGGTCCGCGAGCCACATCGCCAGCAGCTCGCAGCTCGGGTTGAACTCCTCGCCCTCCACCTCGACGGCCCGCACCTCGCAGGAGACCTGGTCCAAGGCGGCGGCCAGCATCGAGCGCCACGGCGTGATCCGGGTCCAGGCCAGGTCGGTGTCGCCCGGGGTGTAGGCACCGGCCCGGGCGGTGAGCTCCCGGATCGGGTCCTCGGCGGCGTAGCTGTCGGTGACGCGGCGCTGGGCCAGCGACCCCAGCGGGTCGTCGGCCGGGTTCAGCGGCGCGTTCACCGGCCACCACACCACCACCGGGGCGTCCGGCAGCAGCAGCGGCAGCACCACCGACTGGGCGTGGTCGACGACCTCGCCGTACAGCCGCAGCACCACCGTCTCGCCGGTGCCCGCGTCCGCGCCCACCCGCACCTCGGCGTCCAGCCGGGACGTCGTACGGTCGCGGGGCGAGCGCGAGACGCGCTTGACGACCACGAGCGTGCGCGAGGGGTGCTCGCGCGAGGCGTCGTTGGCGGCCTTCAGCGCGTCGTAGGCGTTCTCCTCGTCCGTGACGATGACCAGCGTGAGGACCATGCCGACGGCGGGTGTGCCGATGGCGCGGCGACCCTGCACCAGCGCCTTGTTGATCTTGCTGGCCGTGGTGTCCGTGAGGTCCGTCTTCATGGCCGGCGCCAGCTCCGTCCGTCTCGCTCCAGCATCTGATCCGCCTCGGCGGGCCCCCAGGTGCCGGCCGGGTAGCGGGCGGGCGAACCGTGGGCGTCCCAGTACTCCTCGATCGGGTCGAGGATCTTCCAGGACAGCTCGACCTCCTCGGTGCGCGGGAAGAGGTTGGCGTCGCCGAGGAGGACGTCCAGGATGAGCCGCTCGTACGCCTCCGGGCTGGACTCGGTGAACGACTCGCCGTAGGCGAAGTCCATCGACACGTCCCGGATCTCCATGGAGGTGCCCGGCACCTTCGAGCCGAACCGGACGGTGACGCCCTCGTCGGGCTGGACCCGGATGACGACGGCGTTGGAGCCCAGCTCCTCGGTCGCCGTCGTGTCGAAGGGGGAGTGCGGGGCGCGCTGGAAGACCACCGCGATCTCCGTCACCCGCCGGCCCAGCCGCTTGCCGGTGCGCAGGTAGAAGGGGACCCCCGCCCAGCGGCGGTTGTCGATGCCCAGCTTGATCGCGGCGTAGGTGTCGGTCTTCGACTTCGGGTCGATGCCCTCCTCGTCGAGGTAGCCGATGACCTTCGCGCCGCCCTGCCAGCCCGCCGTGTACTGGGCGCGCACGGTGTCCCGGCCCAGGTCCTTGGGCAGCTTCACCGCGCCCAGCACCTTGGTCTTCTCCGCGGCCAGCGCGTCGGCGTCGAAGGAGGCGGGCTCCTCCATCGCGGTCAGCGCCAGGAGCTGGAGCAGGTGGTTCTGGATGACGTCGCGGGCGGCGCCGATGCCGTCGTAGTAGCCGGCCCGGCCGCCGATGCCGATGTCCTCGGCCATCGTGATCTGCACGTGGTCGACGTACGAGCGGTTCCAGACCGGCTCGAACATCTGGTTGGCGAAGCGCAGCGCCAGGATGTTCTGGACGGTCTCCTTGCCCAGGTAGTGGTCGATGCGGAAGACCTGGTCCGGGGCGAAGACCTCGTGGACGATCGCGTTGAGCTCCTCGGCCGACTTCAGGTCGTGGCCGAACGGCTTCTCGATCACCGCGCGCCGCCAGGAACCGCCGGTCTGGTCGGCCAGGCCGTGCTTCTTCAGCTGCTGGATGACCACCGGGAAGGCACTCGGCGGCACGGAGAGGTAGAAGGCGAAGTTGCCGCCCGTGCCCTGCGCCGCGTCCAGCTCCTGGATGGTGGAGCGCAGCCGCTCGAACGCCTCGTCGTCGTCGAAGGTGCCCTGGACGAACCGCATGCCCTGGATGAGCTGCTGCCAGACCTCCTCGCGGAACGGCGTGCGCGCGTGCTCCTTGACCGCGTCGTGCACGACCTGGGCGAAGTCCTCGTGCTCCCAGTCGCGGCGGGCGAAGCCGACGAGCGAGAAGCCCGGCGGCAGCAGACCCCGGTTGGCGAGGTCGTACACGGCGGGCATGAGCTTCTTGCGGGACAGGTCGCCCGTGACGCCGAAAATGACCAGACCCGACGGCCCCGCGATACGCGGGAGCCGCCGGTCTGCGGGGTCACGCAGCGGGTTGCTGCTTGACAATGTGTCAGCCCTCCGAGGGGGCGAGGCGCTTCAGCTCCGCCTCGGTCGACTTCAGCAGGTCGTTCCAGGAGGTCTCGAACTTGTCGACGGCCTCGTCCTCCAGCAGCTGGACCACCTCGTCGTAGGAGATCCCGAGCCTCTCGACCGCGTCGAGGTCGGTGCGGGCCTGCTCGTAGGTGCCGGAGACGGTGTCGCCGGTGATCTCGCCGTGGTCCTCGGTGGCCAGCAGCGTGGCCTCCGGCATGGTGTTCACCGTGTTGGGCGCGACCAGCTCGGTGACGTACATCGTGTCGCTGTACGCCTTGTCCTTCACGCCGGTGGAGGCCCACAGCGGACGCTGCTTGTTGGCGCCCGCCTTCTCCAGGGCCTTCCAGCGGTCGGAGGAGAAGACCTCCTCGTACGCCTGGTAGGCCAGGCGCGCGTTGGCGAGGGCGGCCTTGCCGCGCAGCGCCTTGGCCTCGTCGGTGCCGAGCGCGTCGATCCGCTTGTCGATCTCGGTGTCCACGCGGGACACGAAGAAGGACGCCACGGAGTGGATCCGCGGCAGGTCCAGACCGCGCTCCTTGGCCTTCTCCAGGCCGGTCAGGAAGGCGTCCATGACCTTGCGGTAGCGCTCCAGCGAGAAGATCAGCGTGACGTTGACGCTGATGCCCAGGCCGATGACCTCGGCGATCGCCGGGATGCCCGCCTCGGTGGCGGGGATCTTGATGAGCGTGTTGGGCCGGTCCACCAGCCAGGCCAGCTGCTTGGCCTCGGCGACCGTGGCCCTGGTGTCGTGCGCCAGGCGCGGGTCGACCTCGATGGAGACCCGGCCGTCCTTGCCGCCGGTGGCGTCGAAGACGGGGCGCAGGATGTCGGCGGCGTCGCGGACGTCCGCCGTGGTGATCATGCGGACGGCCTCTTCGACCGTCACCTTGCGGGCGGCCAGGTCGGAGAGCTGCTGGTCGTAGCCGTCGCCCTCGCTGATCGCCTTCTGGAAGATCGTCGGGTTGGTGGTGACGCCCACGACGTGCTGCTGGTCGATCAGCTCGGCCAGGTTGCCGGACGTGATCCGCTTGCGGGACAGGTCGTCCAGCCAGATCGCGACGCCTTCATCGGAGAGGCGCTTGAGTGCGTCTGTCATGGAAAATGCATCTCCTACGTGTCGTATACGAGCGTCAGCGCTGGGCTGCGGCGATCGATTCCCTCGCCTTGGCGGCGACGTTCTCGGCCGTGAAGCCGTACTCCTGGAAGAGGACCTTGCCGTCGGCGGAGGCGCCGAAGTGCTCCAGCGAAACGATGCGGCCGGCGTCCCCGACGTACCGGTGCCAGGTCAGTCCGATGCCCGCCTCCACCGCGACACGGGCCCTCACGGACGGCGGCAGGACGCTGTCCCGGTACCCCTGGTCCTGCTGCTCGAACCACTCCACGCACGGCATCGACACCACGCGCGTGGGCACGCCGTCGGCCTGGAGCCGCTCGCGCGCCTCCACGGCGACGTGCACCTCCGAACCGGTGGCGATGAGGACGACCTCCGGCTCGGCGCTCTGCCCGGAGGGCCCTTCTGCCTCGAACAGCACGTAGCCGCCGCGGGCCGCGTCCTCGTTGGGCTCGTACGTCGGCACGCCCTGGCGGGTGAGGGCCAGACCGTGCGGCTGTCCCTTGCCGAACTCCTTCGTCCAGCGCTTGAGGATCTCGCGCCAGGCGATGGCGGTCTCGTTGGCGTCGGCCGGGCGGACGACGTTCAGGCCCGGGATGGCGCGCAGCGAGGCCAGGTGCTCGACCGGCTGGTGGGTCGGGCCGTCCTCGCCCAGGCCGATGGAGTCGTGCGTCCACACGTACGTCACCGGCAGGTGCATCAGGGCCGACAGGCGCACGGCGTTGCGCATGTAGTCGGAGAAGACCAGGAAGGTGCCGCCGTAGATGCGGGTGTTGCCGTGCAGGGCGATGCCGTTCATCTCCGCGGCCATCGCGTGCTCGCGGATGCCGAAGTGGATCGTGCGGCCGTAGGGGTCGGCCTCCGGCAGCGGGTTGCCCTCCGGGAGGAAGGAGGACGTCTTGTCGATGGTGGTGTTGTTCGAGCCGGCCAGGTCGGCGGAGCCGCCCCACAGCTCGGGGACGACCGCGCCCAGCGCCTGGAGCACCTTGCCGGACGCGGCGCGGGTGGCGACACCCTTGCCCGTCTCGAAGACCGGGATCTTCTCCTCCCAGCCGGCGGGCAGCTCGCCCTTGGCGATGCGGTCGTACTCGGCGGCGCGCTCGGGGTTGTTGTCCCGCCACTGCTGGAAGGACTTCTCCCACACGGCACGGGCGGCCTCGCCCCGGTCCAGGGCCTTGCGGGTGTGCGCGATGACCTCGTCGGCGACCTCGAAGGTCTTCTCCGGGTCGAAGCCGAGGACGCGCTTGGTGGCCGCGACCTCGTCCTCGCCCAGCGCCGAGCCGTGCGCGGCCTCGGTGTTCTGCGCGTTCGGGGCGGGCCAGGCGATGATGGAGCGCATGGCGATGAAGGACGGCTTGTCCGTGACCTTCTTCGCCTCCTGGATGGCGTCGTAGATCGCCTTGGGGTCCAGGTCGCCGTCCGGCTTCGGCGCGACGCGCTGCACGTGCCAGCCGTAGGCCTCGTAGCGCTTGACGGTGTCCTCGGAGACGGCCGTCTCGGTGTCGCCCTCGATCGAGATGTGGTTGTCGTCCCACAGCAGGATCAGGTTGCCGAGCTTCTGGTGGCCCGCCAGGGAGGACGCCTCGGCGGAGATGCCCTCCTGGAGGCAGCCGTCACCGGCGATGCAGTAGACGAAGTGGTCGAACGGCGACTCGCCCGCGGGCGCGTCCGGGTCGAACAGGCCGCGCTCGTAGCGGGCGGCCATCGCCATGCCGACGGCGTTGGCGACGCCCTGGCCCAGCGGGCCGGTGGTGGTCTCCACGCCCGCGGTGTGCCCGTACTCGGGGTGACCCGGCGTCTTCGAACCGTGGGTGCGGAACGCCTTCAGGTCGTCCAGCTCCAGGCCGAAGCCGGCCAGGTAGAGCTGGGTGTACAGGGTCAGGGACGAGTGGCCGGCGGACAGGACGAAACGGTCCCGCCCGACCCAGTCCGGGTCCGCCGGGTCGTGCCGCATCACCTTCTGGAAGAGGGTGTACGCGGCGGGCGCCAGGCTCATCGCCGTACCGGGATGGCCGTTGCCGACCTTCTGTACGGCATCGGCGGCCAGGACGCGGGCGGTGTCGACGGCCCGCTGGTCCAACTCGGTCCACTCGAGGTCTGTGGTGGTCGGCTTGGTGCTCACCCTGGGTCAGGGCTCCTCTCCACATGTCGGATGCCGGCGGACGTACGCGCCCACCGGCTGCCGGCGTTCCGGACGTCGGCCGGCCGCTGTCGAGCCTACCCCCGTAAACACGTGCGTTTTCCCGGGTGTTTCCAGACTGCCGGGACTCGGGGAAGTCCGCCTCCCGACCGGGTGAAACGGCATTGGGCAAGTGAATACGGGATCGCTCATATGACCGCTCAATCGAGCTTTTCCGCGCCCGTCGGATCACCACTCGTCCGTGCCTTTCCGTACCCGCGGGGCGGGTGCCCACCCGAGCTTTTCCGCGCCCGTCCACCACCCCTCCCGCCCCCTCCCGCCGCGCGTCCGCCCGGGTGCGCCGGACGGCCCGTCCGGCGGCCGCTCGTCCGGGACCGTCCGCGCTCGGCGGTCACCCCGTCGGCGGACGGTCCGGCGCGTACCGGGGCTCTCCCGGCCGCCCGCCCCGGAGCGCACCGCCCAACACGACCCCACCCCCGCGAAGGCCGGGGTATGGGCAACGTCTACAGTGGCGTGGTACGCGCGAGCCTTTACCGCCGCTTCACTCGGGGGGCTCGCTGGGATGTCTCTGTCAGGGGTGTGCGTGACGGCCGTCGAATCCCGTCCAGTGGGTGGGGGTCCCTCCCACGCCATTGGGGCAATGGGGGAGCTCGGGGCGAGCCAGAAGCCGAGCCACCGGCCGTTCGGGGCCCGTGTCAAGGCGTTCGTGGCTCTGACCAAGCCGCGGATCATCGAGCTGCTGCTGATCACCACCGTTCCGGTGATGTTCCTCGCCGAGCAGGGCGTGCCGGACCTGAAGCTGGTGCTGCTCACCTGCCTCGGCGGCTACCTCTCCGCGGGCGGCGCGAACGCGCTGAACATGTACATCGACCGGGACATCGACGCGCTGATGGAGCGCACCTCGCAGCGCCCCCTGGTCACCGGAATGGTCGGCCCGCGCGAGTGCCTGGCCTTCGGCATCGCCCTGGCGGTCGTCTCGACGCTGCTGTTCGGCCTCACCGTCAACTGGCTGTCGGCCTGGCTCTCGCTCGGCGCCCTCCTGTTCTACGTCGTCGTCTACACGATGATCCTCAAGCGGCGCACCGCGCAGAACATCGTCTGGGGCGGCATCGCGGGCTGCATGCCGGTGCTCATCGGATGGTCGTCGGTGACGAACTCCATGTCGTGGGCGCCCGTCATCCTCTTCCTGGTGATGTTCTTCTGGACGCCGCCGCACTACTGGCCGCTGTCCATGAAGGTGAAGGACGACTACGCGCGCGTGGGCGTGCCGATGCTCCCGGTCGTCGCCTCCAACAAGGTCGTCGCCCGGCAGATCGTGGCCTACAGCTGGGTGATGGTCGTCGTGTCGCTGCTGCTGACGCCGCTCGGCTACACCGGCTGGTTCTACACGGTGGTCGCCCTGCTGGCCGGCGGCCTGTGGCTGTGGGAGGCGCACGCGCTGCAGAACCGCGCCAAGGCCGAGGTGACGGGCGCCAAGCTCAAGGAGATGCGCCTGTTCCACTGGTCCATCACCTACGTGTCGGTGCTGTTCCTGGCGATCGCCGTCGACCCCTTCCTGCGCTGACGCCCTCCCGGCGGGGACCGTCGCCGGGACCGCTCCCCGACCGGGCGATGCCCTGGGCGCGTGGCCAAGGCCACGCGCCCAGGGCATCGCCGTTCGCTCTACCCGCCGGTAGCATCCTGGCCATGGCAGACACGCAGCAGGCTGATCCCAAGGCCGAGCGCACCGCGGCCCGGCTCGCCAAGCACATCACCGCCTTCTCCCGGGCCCACGGCGGCGCCGAGGGCCAGGTCGCCCACCTCGGGCAGCGCGGGGCACGGATCGTCCTCGTCGGCGAGGACGGCGGCTGGGGCGACCTGGTCGCGCCCAGTCACGCGATCGCCGAGAAGGCGGTGGAGAAGGCCGGGATCACCGTCCACGAGTCCTTCGACGGCGAGCTCGCGGCCAAGGTGCGCACCGGGCCGTACGAGTGGAGCCGCATGGCCGGCATCCAGGTCGGCGGCAGGAGCGACGGCTGACCGCCGCCTTTCCGCACCGGGCGCGGGAGAGCAACACCTGACACCCGGTTCACCCGTTAGGACCGTAGGGGGCCGTGACGATACGGTCCGAGGACACGGTTCCGCCGCGGGGGAGTCCGCATGATCGACACGCCGTCCCTCGTGGACCAGTACTGTCACGGCGTCCTGAGGACGGAGCTCGGCCTCGGCACCTTCGAGGCCCGGCTGGCGCACACCGAGGGTCCGCCGGCGCCCGGCACCACCCTGTTCGACACCCAGACGGGGTTCGCGGTACGCCGCTGGTGCCCGCCCCTGCTCGGCCTGGAGCCGCACTGCCCGCCCGCCCGCTACCTGGCCCGGCGCCGCGAGCTCGGCGTCCTGGAGGCGGCCCGCAGGCTGCTGCGCGGCAGCGGCGTCACGACGTACCTGGTCGACACCGGCCTGCCCGGCGACCTCACCGGCCCCGGCGAGATGGCCTCCGCCGGGGACGCCGAGGCCCATGAGATCGTCCGCCTGGAGCCGCTGGCCGAGCAGGTCGCCGACACCTCCGGCACGGTCGACTCCTTCCTCGCCAACCTCGCCGAGTCCGTGCACGCCGCCGCCGCGCAGGCCGTGGCCTTCGCCTCCGTGGCGGGCCTGCGGCACGGCCTGGCGCTCGCGCCCGAGCCACCGGGGCCGGGGGAGGTGCGCGAGGCCGCCGGGCGCTGGCTGGCCGGACGCCGGGTCGGCGGGGAACTGAGCGACCCGGTACTGCTGCGGCACCTGCTGTGGATCGCGGTCGCCTCCGGCCTGCCCCTCCAGCTGCACGCCGGGCTCGGCGCGCCGGGCCCGCGCATCGACCGCGCCGACCCGCTCCTGCTGACGGACTTCATCCGGGCCACGGCCGGTCTCGGCACCGATCTGATCCTGCTGCACGGCTACCCGTACCACCGTCACGCCGCCCACCTCGCGGGCGTCTTCCCGCACGTCTACGTCGACTCGGGGGCCGCCCTGGCCCGCACCGGCGCCCGCGCGGCGACCGTCCTGGCGGAGATCCTGGAACTGGCCCCCTTCGGCAAGATCCTCTTCTCCAGCGGCGCCCGGGCCCTGCCGGAGCTGCACGTGGTGGGCGCCCGCCTGTTCCGCGAGGCCCTCGGACGGGTCCTCGGCCCCTGGGTGGCCGAGGGGGCGTGGTCGCCGGGGGACGCGCAGCGGGTGGCGGGGATGATCGCGGCGGGGAACGCGAGGCGGGTGTACGGGCTGGAGGGGTGACGCCCGGACGGCGCCGGGGCGGGGCGGGCGGTGTGCGCCGCCGGAACGGCCTCCGCCGGGCGTGACCGGGTTCGCCCCGCGGCGGGGCGGGGCCGCTCCCTGCCCGCCATGGCGCACGCTCGGGCCACTCGCCCGAGCCGGCCGCCCGAGCCGGCCGCTCAAGCCGGTCTTCTGGAGCCGGTCGTCCGGGGTCAGCGGGAGGCGGGCTCGAAACGGCCCGCGGGAGCGGGGGCCTCCGGCGACGGCTCGGCGATCGGGCGCTCCCGCAGCGACAGCAGGACCCGCAGCACCCAGATCCACATGACCGCGGAGCCGAGCATGTGCAGGCCGACGAGGATCTCGGGCAGGTCGGTGAAGTACTGGACGTAGCCCACCGCTCCCTGGGCGAGCAGGATCAGGAACAGGTCCCGGGTCCGGCCCAGCGGCCCGCGCGGCGCGTCCACCGCCTTCAGCACGAACCACAGCGCGAACGTCAGCGTCACCACGATCCACGCCAGCACGGCGTGCAGCTTGGTCACCGTCTCCCAGTCCAGAGGCATCCGCGGGACCTCGCTGGAGTCGCCCGCGTGCGGCCCGGAGCCGGTGACGACCGTGCCGACCGCGATCAGCAGCACGGAGGCCGCGACCAGGACCCACACCAGCTGCCGCACGGACGCGCCGACCAGCGGACGGGGTGCCGCGTCGCCCTCCCGCGCGCGCTGCCACATCACGGTCGCGACCGCGATCAGGGCGGAGGAGAGCAGGAAGTGGGCGGCCACCGTGTACGGGTTGAGGCCCACGAGGACGACGACGCCGCCGAGGACCGCGTTGCCCATCACCACCCAGAACTGCGCCCAGCCCAGCCGGGTCAGGCCGCGGCGGTACGGCTTCTGCGAGCGCGCGGCGATGATCGCCCAGCCGACGGCGGCGCACAGCACGTACGTCAGCATGCGGTTGCCGAACTCGATGGCTCCGTGGAGGCCCATCTCGCTGGTGGCGGTGAGGGAGTCGTCGGTGCACTTGGGCCAGGTGGGGCAGCCCAGGCCCGACCCGGTCAGGCGCACGGCACCGCCGGTGACGACGATGACCACCGACATGACGAGCGCGGACAGGGCCGCCCGCCGGACCGTCCGGGCAGCGGGGGTCCAGCGTGCGGCGATGAAGGCGAGCGGGTTGCGCACGGCGGCTGCCGCGTCTGCGCGGGTCACGTTTGGCACGGGCTCCATGGTAGGCGGGGGCTTGTGCACGCGTTCACGAGGGTCCGCGCCGGGGCGGTCCCCTACTCCCAGCGGAAGAGCTTCCCGGCCGCGGCCAGCCCCACGACCGCCCACACCGCCAGGATCCCCAGGTCGCCCCACGGCATCCCGGCCCCGTGCCGGAGCACGTCCCGCAGCCCGTCGGAGAGCGCGGAGATGGGCAGCAGGCCGAGGACGTCCCGCGCGGCGTCCGGGAACTTCTCCAGTGGCACGATCACGCCGCCGCCGACGAGCAGCAGCAGGAAGACCAGGTTGGCGGCGGCCAGGGTCGCCTCGGCCCTCAGCGTGCCCGCCATGAGCAGGCCGAGGCCGGAGAAGGCCGCCGTACCGAGGACCAGGAGCAGCAGGACGGCGAAGGGGCTGCCGTGCGGCGACCAGCCCAGCGCGAAGGCGATCACCGTGAGCAGCACCACCTGGAGCACCTCGGTGACCAGCACCGACACCGTCTTCGCGGTCATCAGGGCCCAGCGGGGCAGGGGGGAGGCGGCCAGCCGCTTCAGCACCCCGTACCGGCGTTCGAAGCCGGTCGCGATGGCCTGCCCGGTGAACGCCGTCGACATCACGGCGAGCGCGAGGACGCCGGGCGCGAGGAAGTCGACGGCCTCGCCCTCGCCGGTGTCCACGACGTCGACCGAGCTGAACAGGACGAGCAGCAGGGTGGGGATGACCACCGTCAGCAGCAGTTGCTCGCCGTTGCGCAGCAGCATCCTGGTCTCCAGCGCGGCCTGGGCGGCGATCATGCGGGGGAGGGGGGCCGCGCCGGGTTTCGGCGTGTACGTCCCGGTGGCGGTCACGAACGCAGCTCCTTGCCGGTGAGCTCGAGGAAGACGTCTTCGAGGGTGCGCCGCTCCACCGAGATCCTGTCCGGCATCACCCCGTGCTGGGCGCACCAGGACGTCACGGTGGCGAGCAGCTGCGGGTCGACCTTGCCGACGACCCGGTACGAGCCCGGGGTCAGCTCGGTGGCCGCGCAGTCCGCGGGCAGGGCCTTGAGCAGCGAGCCGACGTCCAGGCCGGGGCGGCCGGTGAAGCGGAGGGTGTTCTCGGCGCCGCCGCGGCACAGCTCCTCCGGGGAGCCTTGGGCGATGACCCGGCCGGCGTCGACGATGGCGACGTCGTCGGCGAGCTGCTCGGCCTCGTCCATGTAGTGGGTGGTGAGGATCACGGAGACGCCGTCGGCGCGCAGGTCGCGCACCAGGTCCCAGGCGGCGCGGCGGGCCTGCGGGTCCAGACCGGCGGTCGGCTCGTCCAGGAAGACCAGTTCCGGGCGTCCGACGACGGCCATCGCCAGCGCGAGGCGCTGCTGCTGGCCGCCGGACAGGCGGCGGTAGGGGGTCCGGCCGCAGGAGCCGAGGCCGAGGCGATCGACGAGGGCGTCCACGTCCAGCGGGTGCGCGTGCAGTCTCGCGACGTGGCGCAGCATCTCGCCGGCCCGCGCGCCGGAGTAGACGCCGCCGGACTGGAGCATCACCCCGATGCGGGGCCGCAGCTCGGCGGCCTGCCGGACGGGGTCGAGGCCCAGGACGCGCACCGTGCCGGAATCCGGCCTCCGATACCCCTCGCAGGTCTCGACGGTGGTCGTCTTGCCCGCCCCGTTGGGGCCGAGCACGGCGGTGACGCCTGCCCGGGCCACCAGGTCGAGGCCGTCCACCGCGGTCTTCGTGCCGTACCGCTTCACCAGGGCCTGGACCTGGACCACGGGCTCGCTTCGCATGGTCCAGAGTCTAGGGAGGCGCGCGGGCGCTCAGCGGGGCGGGTGCAGGAAGTCCGCCTCGCGCGGCCGGTGCACCGCCAGCCACCGCTCGGCGTAGGCCACCGCGTCGGCCACCGGGAACAGCCGTGCCTCGGCCGCCCCGACCCTGCCCCGCACGACGGGACGGTCCCGTTCGAAGTCGTGCCCGAGCTCGTCGAACCGCTCGGAGGTGATCGACACCTCGGTCACCACCTCCCAGCCGTACGGCCCCGGGCGGCCGACCTCGACGAGGGGGGAGGGGATCCGGTACTCGGCGAGGTGGAAGCTGGTGCAGGTGCCGTATCCGGCGCCGAGCAGCAGCACCCGCGCGCCCATCGCCTCCAGCTTCGCCAGCGGGCTGCGCTCGCCCAGCCGGCAGTCGGGGGCGTGGTCCCCGACCACCGCCGCCGCGCGCGGACCGAGGGCCGCGAACGAGGTCTGCGGATGCGCGCTGCGCAGCGCGCCCGGCCAGGTCCGCACGGTCTCGGGGATCACACCGACTCCGCGCGAGGGGGTGATCAGCGGGTCGTACGCGGGCATCGCGGCCCGGACGGTCGCCCACCACTCCTCGGGCACCGGCGGGTCGCGCCACAGCGCCGGGTCGGACAGCTCGCCGGTCTGGGTGGGGACCACCAGCGTGCCGCCGGGGGTGAGGACGTCCAGCAGGGCCTGCACCACCGCGACGGCACCGCCGCACACCCAGCCGAGGGAGCTGAGGGAGGAGTGCACGAGGAGGGTCTCGCCGGGGCGGACGCCCAGCTCGCGCAGGTGCGCGGCGAGGGTGCCCCGGGTGACGAGGGGGCCGGTGGGAGAGGGCGCGGGCATGGTTCGGGAGTGTCCCGGAAGCGCTCCCGGCATGCCACCGGTTTGCCCGACCGGAGATCGTTTCCGCAGGTCAGATTAGGTATGCCTAAGTGACGCACGGCACCATCGGGCGCCTGGGGAGCGGCTTGCCCGGCTCCGGCGAATTACGCAACAATGGCGTTGTGAAAAACGTCGGCGAGGCCCCCCACGAGGAGCTCGCGACCGGTGAGCGGTCCACCCGCAACCGGGTCGCGCGGTCCATCCTGGATCACGGGCCGTCGACCGTCGCCGAACTCGCCGAGCGGCTGGGCCTCACCCAGGCGGCCGTGCGCCGGCACCTCGACGCGCTCGTCACCGACGGCGTCGTCGAGGCCCGCGACCGCCGGGTCTACGGCACGCGCACGCGCGGGCGGCCCGCGAAGGTGTTCGCCCTGACGGACTGCGGCCGGGACGCCTTCGACCAGTCGTACGACAAGCTCGCCGTGGACGCCCTGCGCTGGATCGCCCAGCGGGAGGGCGGGGAGCAGGCGGTCGCCGCCTTCGCCCGGGACCGGATCGCCGCCCAGGGGAGCGCGTACCGTAAGGCGGTCGAGGCGGCGGCCCCGGAGGAGCGGGCCGAAGCGCTGGCCAAGGCCTTGAGCGCGGACGGGTACGCTGCTACCGCGCGGAGCGCGCCCCACCCGCAGCAGGGTGAGCAGTTGTGCCAGCACCACTGCCCGGTCGCCCACGTCGCCGAACAGTTCCCGCAGCTGTGCGAGGCCGAGACGGAATTTTTCGCCGAGCTGCTCGGTACACATGTGCAGCGACTGGCGACCATCGCCCACGGCGACGGGGTCTGCACCACGTTCATTCCGAGGACCTCGCGTCTTTCCAAGACCACTCACCACGCATCTGCAAGCACGGCCGGGAGGAACCCCGCATGACTCTCCCCACGGAGACTGCCCACCCTGAGCTCGAGGGCCTGGGCAAGTACGAATACGGCTGGGCCGACCGGGACGAGGCCGGTGCGTCGGCACGTCGCGGCCTGGACGAGGAGGTCGTCCGGGACATCTCCGCGAAGAAGAACGAGCCCGAGTGGATGACCAAGCTCCGCCTCAAGGGCCTGAAGCTCTTCGAGAAGAAGCCCATGCCGAACTGGGGCTCGGACCTGTCGGGCATCGACTTCGACAACATCAAGTACTTCGTGCGCTCCACGGAGAAGCAGGCCCAGTCCTGGGAGGACCTGCCCGAGGACATCAAGAACACGTACGACAAGCTGGGCATCCCGGAGGCGGAGAAGAAGCGCCTCGTCGCCGGTGTCGCGGCCCAGTACGAGTCCGAGGTCGTCTACCACCAGATCCGCGAGGACCTGGAGGAGCAGGGCGTCATCTTCCTGGACACCGACACGGCGCTGAAGGAGCACCCGGAGCTCTTCAAGGAGTACTTCGGCACCGTCATCCCGGCCGGTGACAACAAGTTCGCCGCGCTGAACACCGCCGTGTGGTCGGGCGGCTCCTTCATCTACGTGCCCAAGGGCGTGCACGTGGAGATCCCGCTCCAGGCCTACTTCCGGATCAACACCGAGAACATGGGCCAGTTCGAGCGGACCCTGATCATCGTCGACGAGGGTGCCTACGTGCACTACGTCGAGGGCTGCACCGCCCCGATCTACAAGTCCGACTCGCTGCACAGCGCGGTCGTCGAGATCATCGTCAAGAAGAACGCCCGCTGCCGCTACACGACCATCCAGAACTGGTCGAACAACGTCTACAACCTGGTCACCAAGCGCGCCGTGGCGTACGAGGGCGCGACCATGGAGTGGGTCGACGGCAACATCGGCTCCAAGGTGACGATGAAGTACCCGGCCGTCTACCTGATGGGCGAGCACGCCAAGGGCGAGACCCTGTCCATCGCCTTCGCCGGCGAGGGCCAGCACCAGGACGCGGGCGCCAAGATGGTCCACATGGCCCCCAACACCTCGTCCAACATCGTGTCGAAGTCCGTCGCGCGCGGCGGTGGCCGCACCTCCTACCGCGGTCTGATCGAGATCGGCGAGGGCGCCCCGGGCTCGAAGTCCAACGTCCTGTGCGACGCGCTGCTCGTCGACACGATCTCCCGCTCCGACACGTACCCCTACGTGGACGTCCGTGAGGACGACGTGTCCATGGGCCACGAGGCGACCGTCTCCAAGGTCTCCGAGGACCAGCTCTTCTACCTGATGAGCCGCGGCCTGAGCGAGGACGAGGCGATGGCGATGATCGTGCGCGGTTTCGTCGAGCCGATCGCCAAGGAGCTGCCGATGGAGTACGCGCTGGAGCTCAACCGGCTGATCGAGCTGCAGATGGAGGGCGCGGTCGGCTAACGCCGGCCGGGGGCGGCCCCGCGCCGCCCCGCCGTCCCCGTCAAGCCCTTTACACGTAACGGAAAGCGAGCACTACGACAGCCATGGCTGAGGCTCAGAACTCCCCCACCTCCGGCTTCGCTACGGCGGGGGGACCCCCACCGGTCGGCTCCACGACCGCCGGTGCGATCGCGGTGGCCGCCGAGGCGGACTCCACCGTCGCCACGCGCATGAGCGCGCCCCCGTCCTTCGACGTGGCCGACTTCCCGGTCCCGCACGGCCGCGAGGAGGAGTGGCGGTTCACGCCGCTGGAGCGGCTGCGCGGCCTGCACGACGGCACCGCCGTCGCCACTGGCGCGGGCGTCAAGATCGCCGTCGAGGCCCCCGAGGGCGTCACCGTCGAGACCGTCGGCCGCGACGACGCCCGGCTCGGCAAGGCGGGCACCCCCGTGGACCGCGTCGCCGCCCAGGCGTACTCCGCCTTCGAGCAGGCCTCGGTCGTGACCGTGCCGAAGGAGACCGTCCTCACCGAGCCCATCCGCATCACCGTGCACGGCGAGGGCGGGGTCGCCTACGGCCACCAGGTCGTCGAGCTCGGCGCCTTCGCCGAGGCCGTCGTGGTCATCGACCACACCGGTGACGCGGTGCTCGCCGCCAACGTCGACTACGTCCTCGGCGACGGCGCCAAGCTGACCGTCGTCTCCGTCCAGGACTGGGACGACAAGGCCGTCCACGCCGCCCAGCACAACGCCCTCGTCGGCCGGGACGCCTCCTTCAAGTCGGTGGTCGTCACCTTCGGCGGCGACCTGGTCCGCCTCCACCCGCGCGTGAACTACGCCGGGCCCGGCGGCGAGGTCGAGATGTTCGGCCTGTACTTCACCGACAAGGGCCAGCACCAGGAGCACCGCCTCTTCGTCGACCACAACGTCCCGCACTGCAAGTCGAACGTGGTCTACAAGGGCGCCCTCCAGGGCGACGACGCGCACGCGGTGTGGATCGGCGACGTCCTCATCGAGGCCGCGGCCGAGGGCACGGACACCTACGAGATGAACCGCAACCTCGTCCTCACGGACGGCGCCCGCGTCGACTCGGTGCCCAACCTGGAGATCGAGACCGGCGAGATCGTCGGCGCCGGCCACGCCTCCGCCACCGGCCGCTTCGACGACGAGCAGCTCTTCTACCTGATGGCCCGCGGCATCCCGGAGCACGAGGCCCGCCGCCTGGTGGTCCGCGGCTTCTTCGCCGAGCTGGTCCAGCAGATCGGCGTCGCGGACATCGAGGAGCGCCTCCTCACCAAGATCGAGCAGGAGCTGGAGGCGTCGGTCGCATGACCTTCGTACGCGCCTGCGGACTGGGCGAGCTGGAGGAGGACACCCCGAAGCGGGTGGAACTCGACGGCACGCCCGTGTCCATCGTGCGGACCGAGGGGGAGGTGTTCGCGATCCACGACATCTGCTCGCACGCGAACGTCTCGCTCTCGGAGGGCGAGGTCGACGACTGCCACATCGAGTGCTGGCTGCACGGCTCGCGCTTCGACCTGCGCTCCGGCAAGCCCGACAGTCTTCCGGCGACGCGTCCGGTCCCCGTATACCCCGTAAAGATCGAAGGGGACGACGTGCTCGTCTCCCTCACCCAGGAGTCCTGAGGCACCCATGGCAACGCTTGAAATCCGAGACCTGCACGTCACCGTCGAGGTCGAGAACGGCACGAAGGAAATCCTCAAGGGTGTCGACCTCACCGTGAAGCAGGGCGAGACGCACGCCATCATGGGCCCCAACGGCTCGGGCAAGTCGACCCTCGCCTACTCCCTCGCGGGGCACCCCAAGTACACGATCACCGGCGGCACCGTCACCCTCGACGGCGAGGACGTCCTGGAGATGTCCGTCGACGAGCGCGCCCGCGCCGGCCTGTTCCTCGCCATGCAGTACCCGGTCGAGGTCCCCGGCGTCTCCGTCTCCAACTTCCTGCGCACCTCCGCCACCGCCATCCGCGGCGAGGCCCCCAAGCTGCGCACCTGGGTGAAGGAGGTCAAGGAGGCCATGGAGCGCCTCAACATGGACCCCGCCTTCGCCGAGCGCAACGTCAACGAGGGCTTCTCCGGCGGTGAGAAGAAGCGCCATGAGATCCTCCAGCTCGAACTGCTCAAGCCGAAGGTCGCGATCCTCGACGAGACCGACTCCGGCCTGGACGTCGACGCGCTGCGCGTCGTGTCCGAGGGCGTCAACCGCGTGCGCGAGACCGGCGAGGTCGGCACCCTGCTGATCACCCACTACACGCGCATCCTGCGGTACATCAAGCCCGACCACGTCCACGTCTTCGCGAACGGCAGGGTCGTCGAGTCGGGCGGCCCCGAGCTGGCCGACAAGCTGGAGGCCGAGGGCTACGAGGCGTACACGAAGGGTGGCGTATCCGCGTGACACAGCTGCCGGGCCTCCTCGACACCGAGGCGATCCGCAAGGACTTCCCGATCCTGGACCGAGTGCTCCACGACGGGAAGAAGCTCGTCTACCTCGACAACGCCGCGACCTCGCAGACCCCGCGCCAGGTCATCGACGTCCTCGACGAGTACTACGAGCAGCACAACGCCAACGTCCACCGTGGCGTGCACGTCCTCGCCGAGGAGGCCACGGCGCTGTACGAGGGTGCGCGGGACAAGGTCGCGGAGTTCATCAACGCGCCCTCGCGCGACGAGGTGATCTTCACCAAGAACGCCTCGGAGTCCCTCAACCTCGTGGCCAACATGCTCGGCTGGGCCGACGAGCCCTACCGGGTGGACCACGAGACCGAGATCGTCATCACGGAGATGGAGCACCACTCCAACATCGTGCCCTGGCAGCTGCTCGCGCAGCGCACGGGCGCGAAGCTGAAGTGGTTCGGCCTCACCGACGACGGCCGCCTGGACCTGTCCAACATCGACGAGGTCATCACCGAGAAGACCAAGGTCGTCTCCTTCGTGCTGGTCTCCAACATCCTGGGCACGCTCAACCCGGTCGAGGCGATCATCCGCCGCGCCCAGGAGGTCGGCGCGCTGGTCTGCGTCGACGCTTCCCAGGCCGCGCCGCACATGCCGCTGGACGTGCAGGCCCTCCAGGCCGACTTCGTGGCCTTCACCGGCCACAAGATGTGCGGCCCGACCGGCATCGGCGTGCTGTGGGGCCGCCAGGAGCTCCTGGAGGACCTGCCCCCGTTCCTCGGCGGCGGCGAGATGATCGAGACCGTGTCGATGCACTCGTCGACCTACGCCCCCGCCCCGCACAAGTTCGAGGCGGGCACCCCGCCGATCGCGCAGGCGGTCGGCCTCGGCGCGGCGATCGACTACCTCAACTCGATCGGCATGGACAAGATCCTCGCCCACGAGCACGCGCTCACCGAGTACGCGGTCAAGCGGCTGGCGGAGGTTCCCGGCCTGCGCATCATCGGCCCGACCACGGCCGAGGACCGGGGTGCGGCGATCTCCTTCACCCTCGGTGACATCCACCCGCACGACGTGGGCCAGGTCCTCGACGAGCAGGGCATCGCCGTCCGCGTCGGACACCACTGCGCGCGCCCGGTCTGCCTGCGCTACGGAATTCCTGCGACCACGCGAGCGTCGTTCTATCTGTACTCCACGCCGGCCGAGATCGACGCGCTCGTCGACGGCCTGGAGCACGTACGGAACTTCTTCGGCTGAAGGGCGTGCTGACAAGGTGAAGCTGGACTCCATGTACCAGGACGTCATCCTGGACCACTACAAGAACCCCCACGGGCGTGGTCTGCGGGACGGCGACGCCGAGGTGCACCACGTGAACCCCACGTGCGGCGACGAGATCACGCTGCGCGTGAAGTACGACGGCACGACCATCACCGACGTGTCGTACGAGGGCCAGGGCTGCTCCATCAGCCAGGCCTCGGCCTCCGTACTGAACGAACTCCTCGTCGGCAAGGACCTCGCCGACGCGCGGAGGATCCAGGAGACCTTCCTGGAGCTGATGCAGTCCAAGGGCCGGATGGAGCCCGACGACGCCATGGAGGACGTCCTGGAGGACGCGGTCGCGTTCGCCGGGGTGTCCAAGTACCCGGCCCGGGTCAAGTGCGCCCTGTTGAGCTGGATGGCCTGGAAGGACGCGACGGCCCAGGCGCTGGGCGGCGCCGACGCCGAAAGGAAGACGGCATGAGCAGCGACACCGTGGAGATGAAGCCGGCCTCGGAGGAGGAGCTCCGCGAGGCCCTGATGGACGTCGTCGACCCCGAGCTGGGCATCGACGTCGTCAACCTGGGCCTGATCTACGGCATCCACATCGACCAGGAGTCGAACATCGCCACGGTCGACATGACCCTGACCTCGGCGGCCTGCCCGCTGACCGATGTCATCGAGGACCAGGCCAGGTCCGCCACGGACGGCCTCGTCAACGAGTTGCGCATCAACTGGGTCTGGATGCCGCCGTGGGGCCCCGACAAGATCACGGACGACGGGCGCGAGCAGCTGCGGGCGCTCGGGTTCAACGTCTGAGGCGCAGCGGTACGGCGAGTACGGGGTGGCGGCGGTGCCTTCGGGTGCCGCCGTTCCTCGTTCCCCGGCGGCCGCCACCCCGTTGTGTACGCTCGTGCGGATGGGATACCTGCTGCTGGCCGGAGCCATCGCCGCCGAGGTCGCCGGGACCACCGCCATGAAGTACAGCGAGGGCTTCAGCAGGCTGTGGCCGTCGCTGCTGACCCTCCTCGGGTACCTGATCTCCTTCGGGCTCCTCGCGCAGACGCTGAAGACCCTCTCCGTCGGCACCGCCTACGCCATCTGGTCCGGCGTCGGCACGGCCGCCATCGCCACCATCGGCATCGTGTTCCTGGGGGAGGGCATGACCCTCGCCAAGGCCGCCGGCATCGGGCTGATCATCGTCGGCGTGGTGGTGCTGAACCTGGGCGGAGCGCACTGACGCCCCGCCGCCACGGCCCCGGACGGCGGCAGCGGACCGGCGACGCGGCGGTCCGGGTGGCGGGGGCCGGAGGCGTCGCCGAACCGCTCGTCCGCCGCGCGGACCCGGCCACGGCACGGGCCCTGGTCGCCCTGGCGGACGGCATCTGCCTCCAGGTGCCCCCGACCGGCACGTCCTGCGACGAGAAGTACGCGCGCGAGGTGTCGGCACGGGGCGTTTCCGCAGGTCGGGGACGTAGGCGGAGGGCGCCCCGCCCGGTACGCGAGACGGCCGCGGCCCGAGTTGGCCTCCCCGGCCCCCGGGCGGTTAGGTTGCCCTCATGACCGACACGACTGCTCCCCGCACCACCGGCGCCGTGGCCGCCGGCCTCGCCACGATCGCCTCCGACGGCACCGTCCTCGACACCTGGTTCCCCGCCCCCGAGCTGGTCGCCGAGCCCGGTCCGTCCGGTACCGAGCGGCTCTCCGCCGAGCGGGCCGCCCAGCTGCTCGGCGGCGGCGCGACCGCGGCGATCGGCCCGGACGCCCGCCGCGGCGTCGAGGTCGTCGCGGTCCGCACGGTCATCACCTCGCTCGACGAGAAGCCGGTCGACGCCCACGACGTCTACCTGCGTCTGCACCTGCTCTCCCACCGCCTGGTCAAGCCGCACGGCCAGAACCTGGACGGCATCTTCGCCCACCTCGCCAACGTCGCCTGGACCTCGCTGGGCCCGGTCGCCGTCGACGACCTGGAGAAGGTCCGCCTCAACGCCCGCGCCGAGGGCCTGCACCTGCAGGTGACCTCCGTCGACAAGTTCCCCCGCATGACCGACTACGTCGCCCCCAAGGGCGTGCGCATCGCCGACGCCGACCGGGTCCGCCTCGGCGCGTACCTCGGCGAGGGCACCACCGTCATGCACGAGGGCTTCGTCAACTTCAACGCCGGCACGCTCGGCACGTCGATGGTCGAGGGCCGCATCTCCGCGGGCGTCGTCGTCGGCGACGGCTCCGACATCGGAGGCGGCGCCTCCACGATGGGCACCCTCTCCGGCGGCGGCAACGTCGTCATCTCCATCGGCGAGCGCTGCCTGGTCGGCGCCGAGGCGGGCGTCGGCATCGCGCTGGGCGACGAGTGCGTGGTCGAGGCCGGCCTGTACGTCACCGCCGGCACCCGCGTGACGATGCCCGACGGCCAGGTCGTCAAGGCCCGCGAACTGTCCGGCGCCTCCCACGTCCTCTTCCGCCGCAACTCGGTCACCGGCGCCGTGGAGGCCCGGCCGAACAACGCGGTGTGGGGCGGGCTGAACGAGGTCCTGCACAGCCACAACTGAGCACGGGCGGCCGTGATCCGCGGCCGCCCTGCCGATCAGCGTCCCGGTCCGCTGCCGGGCTGTCGGCGCCGGTCGCGGAGCGTCCTTCCGTGGTTCGGGGACGGCCGGGGAGGGCGCTCGTGTGGCGGTGCCGCCGCCACGGGCGCCCCCCGCTTTGACCGGCCCGGCCGGCCGGGTACCCGTTCGGCAGCCGGTGGTGCCGATCCGCGGCGTCCCGTACGGCCGGTCCGCGAGGGTCCGGCCGGGCCGGCCGCGCAGGCTCGGCGTCCCGCCCCGAAGCGCGGTCGTGGCTCGGGGCCGAGCGGCGGGAGACCGGGAACGGGCCGGGCGCGGCCGTCCGGGGCGGAGGCGGGGGACGGGTTTCGGCCCGATGGGGAGCGCGGGCGCGGGGACGCTGTTCAGCGCAGGTCGGATCCGAAGAGTCCGTCGACGATGTGCCGCAGCACGGCCTCCTCCCGGCCGGTGTCCTCCGTCCGCTCGTACTCGGTCAGCGCGATGCCGGCGAGTGTGAACTCCTCCGTCAGCGCCCGCACCGCCGCGAGCAGGTCCTCGACGCCGAGTCCGCCGGGCTCGGGCGTGCCGACGGCCGGGAACACCAGTGGGTCGAGGACGTCGAGGTCGATGTGGACGTACACCGCCTCGGCGCCGGTGGCGCGCACCGAGGCCAGGAGCGGATCCGGTCGCGTCAGCTGCCCGACGCCGAGGTGCCGGATGCCGCGACGCTCGACGAGGTCCCGCTCGCCCGGGTCCAGTGACCGGGCGCCCGCCAGCACCACACGGTCGGCCGGCAGGCTCCGCACGGGGCGCAGGCCCTCGGGCCCGTCGCCGATGAGCGCGCGCAGCACCATGCCGTGGAAGGCTCCGGACGGCGAGGACCGCGGGGTGTTGAGGTCGGCGTGCGCGTCGAACCACACCAGCGCCAGCCGGTCCCCGAACGCGGAGAGCGCGGTTTCGACCGGGGCGAGATCGACCGCGCAGTCGCCGCCGACGGTCACGGTCGGTTCACCCGGTGGAACCTCGGCCAGCGCCTCGCGCACCGCTCGCAGGTGCCGCTCCAGCACGTCGGCGTTGCGTACGCCGCCCCGCGTGTTCCCGGCGCCCTCGTCGAGCGCGACCGTGCGCCGCCGGCCCGCGGGAATCAACCCGGCAAGCCAGGCGGCCCCCCTGCGCAACCGCTCGGCGGTCGCGGCCCCCGATCCCTGCCACTGCGCCACCTCGAGTACGACCCGACCGGACACGGAGATCTCCCCTCCACGGTGATCGCCGCAGCCTATGCCGCGTCACCGGCCGTCCCGCAAGCCCCGTCGCCCGGGTGTCACGCGGTCGTGACCGCCCCCACCGGCGGGAGGCGGGCGTCCCCGGTGCCCGCGTACTCCGCGCGGGCACCGGGGACGCCCGGGTGTCAGACGAGGTTGTAGAGGACGAACTCCTCCCAGGAGCCGGAGACGTCGGTGGAGCGGGCGCGCAGGGCGTACTGGAGCGAGCCGGTGTAGCTGTTCTCCATGGCGACGAAGAGGCCGTTCAGCGTGGACTGGAGGGCGAAGCGGTCCAGCTCCTCGTTGTAGTACACGATGAACCGCTCCCAGCCGCCCACGCTGGTGGAGCGGGCGCGCAGCACGTTCTGCGCGCTGCCGGTGTAGTTCTTCTCGACCGCCACGTAGAGGTTGTTCGCGAGGGACCTCAGGGCGTACGTCTGGGTGGTCTCGTCCCATTCGAAGGCGAAGCCTTCCCAGGAACCGCTGTATTCGAGGGAACGGGCCCGCAGCACGCCGGTGTTCGGGGCGGCGTAATTCTTCTCGGTGGCCACGAACTGGTTGTTGCGGGCCGACTGCATGGCTATCAGCTCGGGTTCCGCGGCCAGGGCGGAGGCACCGTCACCGGGGGCGGGCGCCGCGTCCCGGGCGGCCTTCTCCTCGCTCATCCGCGCCAGTTCGGTGCCGTCCACCGCCTCCCACCCGGCGGGCACGGCGGCCGGCCGGTCGGCCTGCGGGGCGGCTTGGGCCACGGGCACGGTCAGCGCGGAGGCCGCCAGCAGGGCGCTCAGGGACACCAGGACGGAGGTCATGCGTCGCACAGGTCTTCCTCACATTTCGTCAAACGGATTTCGAGGGGTGAGGATCTGTCTGCGCGGCTGTGCCGTTTCCGAATTCATCCACGCCCCCCGGCGACTGCGGTCGGCGCCCCTCCCCGGGCGCTTCGGCAGGTGCTGCGCCACTCGGCGAAGCCGGCCAAGCGTAACCTCCGTGACGCGATTTCCAGCAGTGATTTCGCGGTACTTCGGGGACTTCCGGAAAGGGTCGCGTTGCATTTCTGATTCCGCTGTTCTCCGTTAAGGCCGGTGAAACTCCCCGTTCGCGTCACGGCCGTGCCGCGCCCGGGCCGTCCTGATCCGGGGCGTGACCTTCCGGTGGTTCTGGCAGATGAACAGGTGGACGCAGAGTCCGATCAGACGCCGAACCGACGAAACGAGGGCCGTAGATGCCTGACATGACGAACGAGCGGGCGAGGACCGTGGCGCGTTGGCTGACCGGGGCGGGCGCCGCGGCGGTGGTGTGCTGGCTCCCGGCGGGGGCCGCGCACGCCGACGAGACGAACACGGCCTCGCACAACGGTCCCCGGGTGGCACTGGTCAACGTCGGCCAGGTCGACGACCCGATGGAGGACGTGCTGGAGCACACGCTGCTCTTCGGTGACGGTTACGCCTGGAACTGACCTTCTTCGGACGCGTTGAGGAACTCCTCGTACGCCGCCCGCAGCCCGTCGGCCGCCTCCCGGCCGGCGGGCCGCAGGGGCGGGCGGACCGGGCCCGCGGGCAGGCCCAGGGCGGCGAGGAGGCTCTTGGCGGTGACCGTGCCGGGCAGGCCGGCCGCGATCATCCGCTCGATCAGCGGCACGGCCCGCCGCTGGAGCCGGGCGGCCCGGGCCGTGTCGCCCGCGTCGAAGGCGTCCAGGACGGCGCGCATCCCGGCCGGGGCGACGTCGGCGACCGCCTCCCGTACCGCCCGGATGAGCGCGGCCTTCTCGGCGTCGGTCGTGGTGGGCGACTCACCCGTGGTGCCGGACAGCACCAGGCCGTCGCAGCCCCGCTCCACCAGGTGGGCGGCGAGGCGCGCGGCGCCGTCGGGATCGAGGGCGCCCGTCTCGGTGAAAGGCGTGATCATGGCGCAGAGCGTGCGGCCGAAGGGCGGGGGTGAGGGGCGGTCCGTCGTCATGGGAGCAGTCTCGGCGGAAAGACCCCGTAGCTCCACTTAAATCTGCTACGGCATATGAGTAAGCAATGCTTCAGTGTGGAGGTGGTGCCGACGGCGCGGGGGAGGGGTAGCGCCGCCCGGCCCGGGTACCCGGGTGTCCCGAACCGAGAGGAGGCGGAACACCGTGACCGGGACCACAGCACCCAGGCCCGTCCACGACGGGCACCACTCCGTGGGCGAACTGGTGGGTCAGGCCAGCGAGCAGCTCTCCCGGCTCGTACGCCAGGAAGTGGCCCTCGCCAAGGAGGAACTGGCCGAGAAGGGGAAGCGTGCCGGACGCGGCGGCGGGATGCTCGGTGCCGCGGGCGCCGTCGCCTACGTCGGTCTGTTCGCCCTGGCCGGCACGGCCGTCGCCGCTCTCTCGCTGGCGCTGCCCGTCTGGGCCGCGGCGCTCATCGTGACGGCGGTGCTGTTCGCGATCGCGGGCCTGCTCGCCGTGGCCGGACGCGCCCAGCTTCGGCGTGCCGCGCCCCCCACGCCCGAGGCGACCCTCGGCAGTGTCAGGGCCGACGTGGAGGAGATCAGGGAAAGGGCGCATCGATGACGGAACCGATGGATCCGACAGGACGGACGGACCGGACAGGGCGGGCAGGGCAGGCGGTCGGTGGGGCCAAGGGCCCCGACGAACTGCGGCGGCAGATCGAACAGACCCGCCACGAACTCGGCGACACCGTCGAGGAACTGGCGGGCAAGGTGGACGTGAAGGGCCGGGCCAAGGCACGGGCCGCCGACCTGAGGGACAGGGCCGGGGCGATGACCGTGCAACTGCGCAGCAGCGCCGCCCAGGCCGGGCACGCGGTGCAGGAACGGGCGAGCCGGGCGGGCCACACCGTGGAGCACAAGGCGCCGGGGCCGGTCCGCGACGTGGTGCGGGCCGGGCGCAGGCACCCGGGTCCGGTCCTGCTCGCGGGCGCGGCGGCGGGCGCCGTGGTCGCGGCGGGCGTGCTGCGGCGGCGGCACAACGGGCACCGCTGATCCGGCCGGCGGGGAAGGGGCCCTGGCGCGGCGGGTTCCAGGGCTCCCTCCCCCACGCCCTCGCCCCTGACGGTTCCGGCCGCGGCCTCCGGTCGCCCGGCCTCCCGCGTCCGGGCCCTTGACGTCGCGTCCGGTCGAGGCCGACGAGTGGGCGTGCGCCCGACGACCGCCTTCGAACACCGACCCCTGGAGCCCGGCACGACCCGCCGTACCGCAGTCACCGCAGCGCATCCCGGTCCCACCCGCGCCGACCCCGTGGCGCCCCTCTTCGGCGCCTGGCGCGCGGGGACCCCCGAACGCCAGGCCCGGACCGTCAGGGGCGGAACCGCAGCACCTGCGGGTCGTGGTCGCTGATCTGGTCGTGGAACTCGGCGTTCAGGTGCACGCTGTCGTACTCCAGCCCGTCGCCGCGCCGGATCGACGGGCTCACCAGGATCTGGTCCAGGGCCTGGCTGTTGCCCTGGTAGACGTACGAGTAACGCTCGCTCCTCGGCAGCGACTTGACCGCCGACCACAGCTCGCCGTCGCCCTCCAGGATCCGCGTGGTCGTGGAGAACTCGAAGTCGTTGATGTCGCCGAGCACGACGACGTCCGCGTTCTTCTGGACGGCGAGGATCTCCTTGACGAAGGTGTTGACGGCCTTCGCCTGGAGGTGGCGCTGGGTCTCCGAGCTCCGCGCCGGCGGCTGGTACTGGGAGGTCAGGCCCTGGTCGCCGCCCTTGGAGGCGAAGTGGTTGGCGACGACGACGACCGTCCGGCCGCGGAAGACGAACTCGCCGGCCAGCGGCTTGCGGCTGTTGGCCCAGGCCGGGTCCGCCGGGTCGATCCGGCCGGGGGAGACGGTCAGGGCCGCCTTGCCGCGCACCCGCGTCACCCCGGTCGCGGTGGTCGCGTCGCCGCCGGGGCGGTCGGTGAAGGAGACCCGCTCCGGGTCGAACAGGAACACCTGGCGGATGTTGCCGCCCGGCTCGCCCCCGTCGGCCTTGTCGGCGGGGTCGACGGAGCGCCAGTCGTAGCGCGGGCCGCCCGCCGCGACGATCGCGTCGATCAGCCGGGCCATCGTCTCGTCGGCGGCCACCGTGCCGTCGTCCGTGGCGCCGTTGTTGTCCTGGATCTCCTCCAGGGACACGATGTCCGGCGAGGAGAGGTGGTGCACGATCGCGTCGGCGTGCGCGGCGAAGGTGTCGTCGGAGGGGTCGAGGTTCTCGACGTTGTACGTCGCCACCGCCAGTTCGCCGCTGCGCTGCGGGCGCGTCGTCTCACGTTCCAGGCCGCCGCTCCGCAGGGCGCCGAGCTCGCGGGCGACGAGGGTGTAGCCGCCGTACTGGCTGTAGTCCAGCGGGCCGGTGGTGGTGCCGGCGAGGGTGTCGCCCACGTCCGCCTTCGGGAAGTCGGCGGCCCGGCCGAGGGACTGGATCTGGAGCCGGCCCGTGTTCTGGGCGGTGTAGGAGCCGTAGACGGTGCCGCCGCGCCGGTTGCGGTGCTCGTCCGGCTTCACCGTCACCCACAGCTCGGCGTACGGGTCGGTGGCGCCCACCACGCGCACGTCGGCGACGGAGACGTTCATGCCCTCCCAGGACTCGTAGCGGTCCAGGGCGTACCGGTCCGGGCGCAGGGGGAGGCCGTTGACCGAGCCCTTCGCGGCGGGGTCGCCGTCGGGCGTGTACCGGTCGGGCACGGCGGCGGCGTCGACGGTCACCGGGGCCGGGACCGCGTTGCCGCCCGAGACCACGGTGACCGTGGGACGGGTGATCTCGGTCAGCGACTGGTTCCCGGAGGAGGTGCCGCCGGGCACGTACTCCGTCACCGTGCCGGAGACGGCGACCGCGTCGCCGACGGCGACCTTCGGGGTGGAGGACGTGAAGACGAACACGCCCTCGCTGGTGGCCGGGTCGGCGTCCGGGGACGGGTCCTGCATCCAGAAGCCCCGGGAGGAGCCGTAGGCGCGCACGCCGGTGACGATCCCGGTCACGCCGGTGACCTGCTCGCCGGCGTACGGGGATATGCGGGTGGTGCCCTGGATGTCGTGGATGCGCACGGAATCGGCGTGCGCGGGCGCGCTGAGGACGACGGTGGACGCGGCGGAACAGACGGCGGCGACGGTGAGCGCGGCCAGCCGCGTGGACGACTTGCTCGGCAAGGGATCCCCTCCGGGGACGTGACGGAACGCCGGGACGAGGGCGGAACGGACGGTGGAACGGAAGGTGGGGCAGGAGTGAGCCGTGGGACGCGGGCGATCACGTGCGCACGGTGAGGCGCGCAGGAAGTGCGGACGACGTGAGGAACACGTGTCCTACGGCTCTACGCGCGTCAATCTCCTGCCTGGCCAAGCCCGTTGTCAAGGTTTCGGCCATGTACGGCGGCCGACGGGCAGATGAACCGGGCGGCATGGGGCGAAACCCGTCTAGGCTGAGCGGTTGAGCCGCGCGGCCCGGTGGGCGCGCGGCGTACCAGGTGGTCGTACGAACCCCCCAGGTGGTCGTACGAACCTTCCGGACGGGCGTACGGCCCATGAGGCGGGCGTACGGCCTTCGAGGCGCGCTAGGAGAAACAGCCGATGTCAGACCGCTCCCCCCTGCCGCCGGCGCGGTTGCACGCCGAAGCGGAGCTGGCCCGCGACGCGCTGTCCACGCCGTTGCTCTCCCGGGCCGCGCGGCTGGCCCGCTGGGCCGGGCCGGACACCCGGGTCGACGCCGGGGGCGGGCTCCTCGACGAGCAGCTTCCGGCGGCGGCCGAGGCGCTCGGGCTGAGCGGGGGCGACGCCGCGGCGTACGCGAGCGAGGCCTGGCGGGTCGCCGTGGACACCGGGCTGGTGGAGATCGTCGACGAGGAGGAGGGCACCGTCGCGGCGGGCGCGGACCTCGCGCTGCTCACCGGCGGCTCGCCCCGCGAGGTGCTCCGGGTGTGGCTCGGCGTGCTGGAGACGGTGCTCGCCGACGCGAGCGTGCCCGACCTGGGCGGGATCGTCGACGCGATGGCCGAGGGCGGCGAGGTCGACCTGTCGTCCCTGGACTTCGACCCCAAGGGGGAGGCGGAGTTCCTCGACGGGGTGCTCGGCAACCTGTACCTCCTCACCGTCGGCGAGGACGGCCCCGGCGGCGGCCCGGTGCCGCTGCCCGCGCTGGCCGCGTCGGTGCTGGTGCCCGACGGCATGGCCGAGCCCACCGACGACGTGCTCCAGCAGGTGTCCGACGCGATGATGCGGCTGGACGGGCAGTTCCGGCTGCTGGAGCCGGCCGGTCTGGTGGAGTACACGCCGGTCGACGAGGCCCTCCTGGCGGAGGGCGAGGGCGGGGACACGGCCGAGGAGCCGGCGGCGTCCGGCGACGACATGGACGTCACCCGCTACGGCATGGTCCGGCTCACCCCGCTCGGGCTGTACGGGCTGCGGGCCCGGCTGCTGGAGGCCGGTTTCGCCGCGCCCGCGGTCGGCGACCTCGCGGACAAGGGCGCCGACGCGCTGCTCGACGGGACGGCCGCGTTCGGGCCGGCGGCGGCGCAGGCCGAGACCGAGCAGTGGCTCGCCCGCCGGGAACCCCTCGCCGCCGCACGCGAGCTGCTGGCGGCGGCGCGCGGCTCGGACGCCGGGGCCCCGCTGCGGCGGCTGCGCTGCCAGCAGGCGCTGTCCCTGGTCGGTGCCGACGCCGAACCGGCCCTGCGGGAGGTCCTCGACGACGCCGAGCTGGGCGGGCTGGCCCGGGTGTGGCTCACCGAGCACGGCGCCCGGGACGTGCCCGCCCCGTCGGAGGCGATGGTGTTCTGGCTCACCATCGACACGGTGGCCGCCCAGCTCGACGCCGAGGGCAACTCGCAGGAGCTGCGCGCCCTGGTGGAGGGGCTGGCCCGGCAGCACGGCGGGTTCTTCGACACGGCCTGGCGGGTGGGCCATCCGGCCACCGCGGACGTCCTGGAGGCGATGGGACGGCTGCACCCCGACAAGAAGATCGCCAAGGAGGCCCGGAAGGCGGCCTTCAAGGCGCGGTCCCAGCGGGCGGGCTGAGCCCGCGGGGCCGGTGGTCCGCCCCCGGCCCCGCGCCCTCGCCGCAGGCGGACGCGGGAGGGGCTCGTCCCCGTCCGGTGCCGGCACCGGCGGCGGGGGCGGGCGGACCCCGCCCCCGCCGCCGTACGTGTCCGCAGGCGGGTGCCCGGAGGGCACCGGGCACCCGCCGCCCCGCGCCCCGCCGGCGGCGGAGGGACGCGCGTGGGTTCACGCAAGCGGGACCGGTGACGTTCCGCGGTGTTCAACCGGTGTTCAGACGCGGGCGGAACGGTGGCGGCGAAGCCAGGTCCGCCGCCCTCCACGGTCCGCCCACCGTCACAGGAGACACCATGTCGCTTACCCGCAGGGACTTCGCCAGACGATCCGCGGTCACCGGTGCCGGCATCGCACTGGCGGGCAGCGTCGGCGCCCTCGCCTCCGCCCCGAACGCGCTGGCGTCCACGGACACCGAGAGCGTGGGGGAGGAGCCGGCGGGCGGGCACGGCGGCGTCGGCTACGGCCCGCTCGTCCCCGACCCGGACGGCATCCTCGCCCTGCCGGCCGGGTTCACGTACCGGATCCTCACCCACAGCGGCAGGACGAAGCTGGAGTCGGGCGAGTACACACCCTCGAACCACGACGGCACGGCCGCCTTCGACGGTCCCCGCGGCACCACCCTCCTCGTCAACAACCACGAACTGGGCGGCCCCCGCTCCCGCTGGGACCACCCCGTGCCGCTCACCGAGGGCCTGGTCTACGACCCGGCGGCCTCCGGCGGCTGCACGGTCGTCGAGGTCCGTCCCGGCGGTCACGTCGCCGAGTGGGTCGGCATCGCCGGCACCTCCACCAACTGCGCGGGCGGCAGCACCCCCTGGGGAACCTGGCTGACCTGCGAGGAGACCGAGGACAGGGCCGGCTCCAACGGCATGACCAAGGACCACGGCTACGTCTTCGAGGTCGACCCCGCCGACCGCCGCGCCAACCGCGATCCCCGGCCGGTCAAGGCGCTGGGCCGCTACGCCCACGAGGCCGTCGTCGTCGACCCCAAGCGGGGCCACCTCTACCTCACCGAGGACGCCTCGAACCCCAACGGCCTGCTGTACCGCTGGACCCCGCCGGAGGGCTTCCGGCACGGCCGCGGCCGGCTGCGCGCCCTCGCCGACGACGCGGGACGCCTCCAGGCCTTCAAGTGCTTCGACTCCGGCGGCCGGTTCGTCGACGACCTCTCCCGCGCCACGAGGACCGGCACCGTCTACGGCGTCGACTGGATCGACGTACCCGACCGCGACGCGCGGACGGCCTCCGTCCGCAAGCAGTTCACCGAGGGGCAGATCACCCGCGCCCGCAAGCTGGAGGGCATGTGGTGGGGTGACGGCGGGGCGTACATCGTCTCCTCCTACGCCCGTGCCGAGAGCCCGGGCGCCGCGCACGACGGCCAGGTCTGGTTCTACGACCCCAGGCGCCGCACCCTCACCCTGAAGGTCCTCCTGGGCGTCAACGCCGACCCCTCGCGGGACGGCGCCTTCGACGGCCCGGACAACATCACCGTCTCCCCCTACGGCGGCCTGGTCGTCGCCGAGGACGGCGACGGCGTCCAGCATCTGCTCGGGGCCACCGACAGCGGCCGCACCTATCCGATCGCCCGCAACGAGCTGAACGTCGGGACGGAGGAGGAGCCCGAGTACAGCGAGTTCGCCGGCGTCACCTTCTCGCCCGACGGCAGGACCCTCTTCGCCAACATCCAGACGCCCGGCATCCTGCTCGCCATCACGGGGCCCTGGAAGCGGCAGCGGCGCTGAGGACGCGCGCGGTGCGCCGCGCCGGCGCCCCCGGGCCGCCCGTGTGACCTGGGCGGCCGCCGCTTCCCGCCCGATACGATGCGGGGAGCGGCCCCGGTTGGCGAGGAGTGGCTGGATGACGCGGGTCAGGTCCATGCGCGCGGACGCCCGGCGCAATCACGAGCGACTGCTGGAGGTGGCCGCCGAGGCCTTCGCCGAGCACGGGGAGGGCGCGTCGCTGGACGACATCGCCAGGCGGGCGGGGGTCGGCTCCGGCACGCTGTACCGGCACTTCCCGACCCGCCGGGCGCTGCTGGAGGCCGTGTACCTGGACCGGATCGAGGCGATCGCGGCGCGCGCCGACGTCCTCGCGGCCCAGCGGGCGCCGGGCGAGGCGCTGGTGGAGTGGCTGAACGAACTCGCCGCCGGGATGATCCGGGTCCGCGGGCTGAGGGCGCTGCTGGGGCCGGCCGTCGCGGACGGCGGCCCGGCGGCCGTCTCCGCGTGCGGTGACGCGGTCAGGGGCGCGGCGGCACGGCTGGTCGGGGCGGCCCAGGCGGAGGGGACGCTGCGGCGGGACGTCGAGCCCGTCGAGGTGCTGCGGCTGGCCCACGGGGTGGCGACCGCGTCGGAGCTGGCGGACGGGGAGGGGAAGGCCATCCGCCGGTACCTGTCGCTGCTGACGGAGGGACTGCGGGCGGGGACGGGGAGCTGACCGGCGGATGCCCTCGGGCGGGCCGGCGCTCCTCGGCGGGGCCGGGCGCCCCCGGCCAGGGGCGCCCTCGGAGCCGTGCGCGCCGCTACAGCGCCTTGGCCGCCGGCTTCACCATGCCGCGCACGGTGCGGGACTTCACGAACTCGCCCATCGCCGTCATCTCCCACTCGCCGGAGAACTGGCGGATCAGCTTCGCCATCATCACGCCGGTCTGCGGCTCGGCGCTGGTGAGGTCGAAGCGGACCAGTTCCTCGCCGGTCGCGCCGTCCAGCAGGCGGCAGTACGCCTTGGCGACCTCCGTGAACTTCTGGCCGGAGAAGGAGTTGACGGTGAAGACCAGGCCGGTGACCTCCTGCGGCAGGCGTCCCAGGTCGACGGTGATCACCTCGTCGTCGCCGCCGCCCTCGCCCGTGAGGTTGTCGCCGGAGTGCCGGATCGCGCCGTTCACGATCTGGAGCTTGCCGAAGTAGCAGCTGTCGACGTGGTTGCGCTGCGGGCCGTAGGCGATGACGGAGGCGTCCAGGTCGATGTCCTTGCCGCGGTAGGCCGGCTCCCAGCCGAGGCCCATCCTGACCTGCGAGAGCAGGGGACGGCCGCCCTTGACGAGGGAGACGGTCTGGTTCTTCTGGAGGCTGACGCGGCCCTTGTCCAGGTTGATCTTCCCGGCGCCGGGGGCGGGCGCGGCCGGCGCCGGCGGGGCCTGGGGGGTCGCCGGGGGCCGCGCGGCGGCCGGCGGCGGGGTGACCGGCTGCGGGGGCGTCACCGGCTGGGCCGGGGCGGCCGGCTCCTCCACCGTCACGCCGAAGTCGGTGGCGATGCCCGCGAGGCCGTTGGCGTAGCCCTGGCCGACGGCACGGGCCTTCCACTGGCCGTTGCGCAGGTAGATCTCCACGATCACCAGGGCCGTCTCGGTGCCCAGTTGCGGGGGCGTGAACGTGGCCAGCGCGGAGCCGTCGTCCGCGTTGCGCAGGGTGGCCGTCGGCTCGATGCCCTGGAAGGTCTGGCCGGGGGCGTCGGGACTGGCGGTGACGACGATCTTCTCGATGCCCGGGGGGAGGGCGGCGGTGTCCACCGTGATGGCGTCCGGGGCGGTGCCGCCGCCGGAGCGGTAGGTCACGCCCGGACCGGCGGGCTGGTTGTAGAAGATGAAGTCGTCGTCGGAGCGCACCTTGCCGTCGGCGGTGAGCAGCAGGCCCGATACGTCGAGCCGCACCGGGGCGGCGACGTCCACCGTCACGCGGGTGACGGGGAGGGGGATGTTCGAGCCGGGGGTCATAGCTGTCATGCCACGAGTAACGAGTGAGCTCGTTTTACCGTTCCCTTACGGACCCGTCCGGCCGTTCGGCGGGCGGCCGGACGGGGCGGGCGGCCCCGCTCAGTACGGCCAGATCGGCGGGTCGGTCACGAAGTGGCCGCCCAGGCAGGCGTGCGCCGGGTCGTCCGGGTCGAGTTCGCCCTGCTCGGCGATGAGCTTGGCGGCGTACGGCTCGGAGTCGTCCTGCGGGTCGTAGCCGAGCGCCCGCGCGGAGGACAGGTCCCACCACAGCCGGGTGTTGGCGGAGGAGCCGTAGACGACGGTGTGGCCGACGTTCTCGGCGGTCAGGGCGGCGTGGAAGAGGCGGGCGCCGTCGGCGGGGCTCATCCACATCGAGAGCATGCGCACGCTGGTCGGCTCGGGGAAGCAGGAGCCGATGCGCACGGAGACGGTCTCCAGGCCGTGCTTGTCCCAGTAGAGCTGGGCGAGGTCCTCGCCGAAGGACTTCGACAGCCCGTAGAAGGTGTCGGGGCGGCGGGGGGTGTCGACGGGGACGAGGGGGTCGTCGCCCTGCGGGCGGGGGGTGTAGCCGACGGCGTGGTTGGAGGAGGCGAAGACGACGCGGCGCACCCCCTCCTCGCGGGCGGCCTCGTAGAGGTGGTAGGTGCCCTCGATGTTCGCCTTCAGGATCTTCTCGAAGGGGGCTTCCAGGGAGATGCCCGCCAGGTGGATGATCGCGTCGACGCCCCGGACCGCCTCGCGCACGGCGTCCCGGTCGGCGAGGTCGGCGGTGATCGCGTCCGGTTCGCCCTCGACCGGCCGCACGTCGAACAGGCGCAGCGTGTAGCCGTAGGAGGGGAGCAGGTCCCGCATCAGGGTGCCGAGGCCGCCGGCGGCGCCGGTGAGCAGAACGGTGCGGGGAGCGGGCATCCTCGGTCTCCTTGCATCGGCGGCCGTACACATGGACGTACGGCATTCATATGCTTGGGCACGCTAAAGAGCGGGGGCGTCACTCGTCAAGTGTCCGGCCGGAGCAGGGAATTCGCCGACGTCGCGGGGGAGGCGCGCTTGACCGGCCCGCAGAGGGCCGCTTAGCGTGGCGGCGTTCAGAAATATGGACACTGATCATAAACATGGAAGCGGATCATGGACATGGAATGGGAGAGCCCGTGACGTCAGCCCCTCTCGCCGCCCGGCTCGCCGTCCCCACGGGCCCGCTGTTCTTCCCCGTCACCGCGTACGGCCCGGACGGCGCGGTCGACCTCGACGCCTACCGCGCGCACGTGCGCCGCGGCGTGGAGGCGGGCGCCGCGGCCGTCTTCGCCTGCTGCGGCACCGGCGAGTTCCACGCGCTGACGCCGGAGGAGTTCCAGGTGTGCGTCCGGGCGGCCGTGGAGGCGGCCGGGGGCCGGGTGCCGGTCGTCGCGGGCGCCGGGTACGGCACCGCGCTCGCGGTGCGCTACGCGCGGCTCGCCGAGGAGGCCGGGGCGGACGGCCTCCTCGCCATGCCGCCGTACCTCGTGGTGGCCGGGCAGGAGGGGCTGCTGCGGCACTACGCCGAGATCGCCGCCGCGACCTCGCTGCCGGTGATCGTCTACCAGCGGGACAACGCGGTGTTCACCCCGCGCACGGTCGTCGAACTGGCCCGCACGGACGGGATCGTCGGCCTCAAGGACGGCGTCGGCGACCTCGGCCTGATGCAGCGGACCGTCAGCGCCGTCCGCGCGGAGGCCCCCGGCGACTTCCTGTACTTCAACGGGCTGCCGACCGCCGAGCAGACCCAGCTCGCCTACCGCGCCCTGGGCGTCACGCTCTACTCCTCCGCCGTGTTCTGCTTCGCCCCCGAGATCGCCCTCGCCTTCCACCGGGCGCTGGAGACCGGCGACGACACCACCGCGCGGCGCCTGCTGGACGGCTTCTACGGGCCGTTCTGCGACCTGCGCGCCCAGGGCGCCGGTTACGCCGTCTCCCTGGTGAAGGCCGGGGTGCGGCTGGGCGGCCTGGAGGTGGGGGAGGTGCGGCCGCCGCTGCACGAACCCGCCGACGAGCACGTCAAGCGACTCGCCCGGATCATCGAGCGCGGGTACGCGCTGCTGGAGGAGGACCGGTGAAGGCCTCGGCGTTCGTCTACCCCTGGGACGTCAACGGGGACCCCGGGGCGCCCGCGCGGCTCGCCTCCCTCGGCGTGCGGCAGGCGACCCTCGCCGCCGCCTACCACTCCACGCGCGCGCTGACCCCCCGCCACCCCCGCCACCGGATCGTCACCGCCGAGCACGCCGCCGTGCTCTACCGGCCCGACGACCGCTGGGCGGGACGGCCCCTGCGCCCGTACGAGGCGGGCGACTGGGCGCCGGGGGACGCCTACGGCGAGGCCGCCGCCGCGCTCGCCGGGGCCGGCCTGGAGGTCCACACCTGGGTCGTGCTCGCGCACAACTCCCGCCTGGGCGCCGAGCACCCGGACACCTCGGTCGTCAACGCCTACGGCGACCGCTACCCGTGGGCGCCGTGCATCGCGCAGCCCGCCACGCGCGCGTACCTGACCGACCTGGCCGCCGAGGCGGCGGTACGGCCCGGGGCGCGCGGCACCGAACTGGAGTCCCTCGGCTGGTACGGGCTGGCCCACCTGCACGCCCACGACAAGACCGGCGGCGTCGGCCTCGGCGACGCCGGGCAGTACCTGATGTCGCTGTGCTTCTGCCCGGCCTGCCGGGAGGGGTACGGGGAGCGGGGCCTGGACGCCGACGAACTGGCGGCGGCCGTGCGGGCCGCGCTGGAACCGGTGTGGCGGGGAGCGCCGTCCGACGGGGGCTGGGCCGGGGTGGAGAAGCTGCTCGGCGAGGCGCGGGCGAACGCCACGCGCGCGTGGCGGGACACCACCGCCCGCACCCTCCAGGAGGCGGCCGTCGCCGCGGTCCGCGCCGCCGCGCCCGACGGCTTCCAGGTCCTGCTGCACGCCGACCCGGTGTCGTACCACTGCGGCGCCAACGCCGGTGTCGATCCCGCGCACGTCCTGTCCGTCGCGGACGGGGTCGTCGTGCCCTGCACGGGCGGCGCGGGCCTGCTCGCGCCGTTCGCCGAGCAGGGGCGTGCGGGGGCCGTCCTCGCCGCCAACTTCACCGTCGTCTCCGGCATGGGCGGCAGCCCCGGCACCCTCGCGGCGGACGCGGCCGAGGCGCGGGAGCTCGGCGCGACGGAACTGCGGCTGTACCACGCCGGGCTGGCGTCGGACGGGGACCTGGAGGCGGTGCGGGCGGCGCTCGCCGGGAGCTGAGGCAACGGCGGCACCGCCCCCGCCGGCTCCGGCCCGGCGGCCGGTGGGTCCCACCGGTGCCGCCCCGGCCGCCCTCCGGGGCGGCCTTCCTCGTGCGGCACCCGTGGTGCCCCCGCGCGGTTTTCTCCGTGTGGTGCCCCCCGTGGCGCCCTCCGCGCGGTTCCCTCCGCACGCCGCACCGCTTCCCCGCCGCCGCGGATTCCGCACCGCTTCCCCGCCGCCGCGGACGCCCCGGACCGCGGCGGCATCCCGGACCGGCCGTACCGGTCCCGGCCGACGCCCCGCCGTCGGAGCGGGCGGCCGGAGCGGGCGGGCGCGACCCGGGACAGCCGCCGACCCCGGCGGCTTCGCACACTTGCGGCGGCACATCACCTCGGCGCGTCGAATCCGTTCCGGATCTCACATCCGCGCGCGTTCACACTTCATGCCTGCTCCCCGCGGTGTACGGACCGGTGTGCGGCGGGCTCACCCCGCCCGCGCCTCCCGTCTGCGTGCGTCGCGAAGGCGAACGGATTCCTGTCGCACCCCGGAGCGCCGGGCGCCGGGCATCACCGCGCGGGAGGAACGCGCCCTCCGCGTTCGGGCGCCGGCCCGCCAAGTCGCAACCTCAACTTCCTTTGCCGGAAGCATTGACGAAACACAGAGCCGCTCCTACCTTCAACGCGTCGTACTTCGTACGTCATATATGAGACGCGATACGCGAGATCAGATACGCGGCATCCGGCACGAGTCCCGAACCCGCGGTCCATCCCGGACGCGAGACCGAGAGGCGCGCATGACCTCTGTCCCCACGCCGATCCCCTCCCGCACGCAGTACGTGCTGGAGGAGATCAAACGCCGCATCCTCACCGGACGGTTGACGCCGGGTCAGGCCCTGGTCGAGACCGAGCTCGCCGCACAGTTCGGGGTCTCCAAGACCCCGGTGCGCGAGGCGCTCAAGACCCTGGCCGGCACCGGACTGGTCGTGATGAGCCAGTACAAGGGCGTCACGGTGCGCATGGTGGACGCGGACATGGCGCACGAGGTCTACGACGTGCGGCTGCTCCTGGAGCCCGAGGCGCTCCGGCGCGCCGTGCGCCGCGGGGCCTCCCTGGACGCCGCGCGCGACGCCCTGGCCCGGGCCGACGAGGCCGACGACACCGCCGAACGGTCGCTGGCCAACCGCGAGTTCCACCGCGCCCTGTACCTGCCGTGCGGCAACCCGCTGCTCGGCCGGATGCTCGACGAGGTCCGCGACCAGGCGGCCCTCGTCTCCGCCGTCGCCTGGGCCGCCGACCCCTCCTGGGAGCAGGAGGCGGCCGAGCACCGGGAGATCCTGCGGCTGGCCCTCGCCGGTGACGCGGACGGCGCCGCGAGCGCCCTGCACGCGCACATCGCGTCGTTCGTCGAGCGGGCCTTCCCCGAGGCGGGAACCGCGACCCAGGGAGAGGACGGTCAGGCATGACAACGACGTTCGAGGGCCAACGGGAGGCCCTGGCCGGCGTGGTGGCGATCCCGGTGACACCGTTCGCCGAGGACGGCTCCGTCGACACCGCCACCCACCGGGCGCTGCTGCGCCGCCTCCTGGACGCCGGCATCACCACCCTCACCCCCAACGGCAACACCGGCGAGTTCTACGCCCTCACCCCCGCCGAGCGCCGCCTGGTCACCGAGCTGACCGTCGAGGAGGCCGGCGGCCGGGCGGCGATCCTGGTCGGCGTCGGCCACGACGTGCCCACCGCCGTCGCCTCCGCCCGGCACGCCCGCGAGCTGGGCGCGCAGATGGTGATGGTCCACCAGCCCGCCCACCCGTACGTCTCCCAGGCCGGCTGGGTCGACTACCACCGCGCCATCGCCGAGGCCGTGCCCGAGCTGGGCGTCGTGCCCTACGTCCGCAACGCGCAGCTCACCGGGGCCCGCCTGGCCGAGCTCGCCGACGCCTGCCCCAACGTCATCGGCGTGAAGTACGCCGTCCCCGACGCCGCCAGGTTCGCCGCCTTCGCGCGCGACGCCGGACTGGACCGGTTCGTGTGGGTGGCCGGGCTCGCCGAGCCGTACGCCCCCTCGTACTTCTCCGCGGGCGCCACCGGCTTCACCTCCGGCCTGGTGAACGTCGCCCCGGCCGTCTCGCTGGAGATGCTCTCGGCGCTGCGCTCGGGCGACTACCCGGCCGCCATGAAGGTGTGGGAGCAGATCCGCCGCTTCGAGGAGCTGCGCGCCGCCAACGGCTCCGCCGACAACGTCACCGTCGTCAAGGAGGCCCTCGCCTCGCTCGGGCTGTGCCGCCGGGAGGTCCGCCCTCCGAGCAGGCCGCTGCCCGAGGGCGCGCGCGCGGAGGTCGCCGCCATCGTCGCCGGGTGGTCGATATGACCGACACGAACGACATGGCCGGCCGGAAGCGTCCCGAGGAGCTCAGGAGCCACCAGTGGTACGGCACGGAGGGCCTGCGCTCCTTCAGCCACCGGGCCCGCACCCGCCAGCTCGGCTACCTGCCCGAGGAACACCTGGGCAAGCCGGTCATCGCGATCCTCAACACCTGGTCGGACATCAACCCCTGCCACGTCCACCTGCGCGACCGCGCCCAGGCCGTCAAGCGCGGGGTGTGGCAGGCGGGCGGCTTCCCCCTCGAGTTCCCGGTCTCCACCCTCAGCGAGACCTTCCAGAAGCCGACCCCGATGCTCTACCGCAACATGCTCGCGATGGAGACCGAGGAGCTGCTGCGGTCCTACCCGGTCGACGGGGCCGTCCTGATGGGCGGCTGCGACAAGTCCACGCCCGCCCTGCTCATGGGCGCCGCCTCCGTCGACCTGCCCGCCGTCTTCGTCCCGGCCGGGCCCATGCTGCCGGGACACTGGCGGGGCGAGACCCTCGGCTCCGGCACCGACATGTGGAAGTACTGGGACGACAAGCGGGCCGGCCTCATCGGCGACTGCGAGATGCAGGAGCTGGAGAGCGGCCTGGCGCGCTCGCCCGGCCACTGCATGACGATGGGCACGGCGTCCACGCTGACCGCCGCCGCCGAGGCGCTCGGGGTGACCGTGCCCGGCGCGTCCAGCATCCCGGCCGTCGACTCCGGGCACGACCGGATGGCCGCGCGGGCCGGGATGACCGCCGTCGCCCTGGTCCACCGGGACCGCAGGCTGTCGCGGTTCCTCACCCGGGACGCCTTCGAGGACGCGGTCACCACCGTGCTCGGCCTGGGCGGCTCCACCAACGCCGTCATCCACCTGATCGCCATGGCCGGCCGGGCGGGCGTCACCCTGACCCTGGACGACTTCGACCGGCTCGCCCGCGGGGTCCCGGTGCTGGCCAACGTCCGGCCGGGCGGCCGGACGTACCTGATGGAGGACTTCCACTTCGCCGGCGGTCTGCCCGGGTTCCTCTCCCGCATCCCGGACCTGCTCCACCTGGACCGGCCCACGGTCTGCCACGACACGCTGCGCGAGCAGCTGGCCGGGGCCCTCGTCCACGACGACGACGTCATCCGGACCCGGGACAACCCGGTCGCGCGGGAGGGCGGGGTCGCCGTGCTGCGCGGCAACCTGTGCCCGGACGGCGCCGTCATCAAGCACATCGCCGCCGAGCCGCACCTGCTCAAGCACACCGGTCCGGCCGTCGTCTTCGACGACTACAGGACCATGCAGCGCACCATCAACGACCCGTCCCTGGGCATCACCGCCGACAGCGTCCTGGTGCTGCGCAACGCCGGTCCCAAGGGCGGCCCGGGCATGCCCGAGTACGGGATGCTGCCGATCCCGGACCACCTGCTGAAGCAGGGGGTGCGGGACATGGTGCGGATCTCCGACGCCCGGATGAGCGGCACGAGCTACGGCGCCTGCGTGCTGCACGTGGCGCCTGAGTCGTACGTCGGCGGGCCGCTGGCGCTGGTCCGCTCCGGTGACCTGATCACCCTCGACGTGGAGGCGCGCTCCCTGCACCTGCACGTGGACGACGCGGAACTGGAGCGCCGCCGGGCCGCCTGGACGCCGCCGCCGGTGCCGTACGAGCGCGGCTACGGCGCCCTCTACCTCGACCAGATCACCCAGGCCGACACCGGCTGCGACTTCGAGTTCCTCGCCCGGCCGGGGACCGTGCAGGACCCGTACGCGGGCTGATCCCCCACCCCCTCGTCCCGGCCGCCACGCGGCGGCCGGACTCCCGCACTCCGAATAGAAAGCGCTTCCTCCCCGATCGGCGGGAAGCCCCACGCACCCCACACGCACCGCACGACGTACGAGAACGGAGAACAGTCATGGCCCAAGCCGCAGCCGTGGCGAAACCGCCCGCGCCACCGAGGCGGCGCCGTGCCTCCGCCACGCCGCGCAGGCTGCCCTACCTGCTGATCGCCCCGGCGGCCCTGCTCATGCTGGGCTTCATCGCCTACCCGGTGATCAGCGTCTTCTACTACAGCCTGCAGGAGTACAACCCCACCAAGCCGTGGCGGAACGGTTACGCGGGCCTCGACAACTTCGTCCGCATCTTCACCGACGACCCGCAGTTCTGGGACACCCTCGTCTTCAGCGCCAAGTGGGTCTTCGTCGAGGTCGGCCTCCAGCTGTTGTTCGGGCTCGCGCTGGCGCTCATCGTCAACCAGACCTTCGCGGGCCGGGCCCTGGGCCGCGCCCTGGTCTTCTCCCCCTGGGCCGTCTCCGGCGTCCTCACCTCCGCGATCTGGGTGCTGCTCTACAACTCCCAGACCGGCATCACCCGCTACCTCGCGGACCTGGGCGTCGGCGACTACGGCACGAGCTGGCTGTCGGACACCTCCACCGTCTTCCCGGCGGCGATCGTCGCCGACCTGTGGCGCGGCGTGCCCTTCTTCGCCATCCTCATCCTCGCCGACCTCCAGTCCGTCTCCAAGGACCTGTACGAGGCCGCCGAGGTCGACGGGGCGAGCCGCATCAAGCAGTTCTGGCACATCACGCTGCCGCACCTGAAGGACGCCATCATCCTGTCCACGCTGCTGCGCGCCGTGTGGGAGTTCAACAACGTCGACCTGCTCTACACCCTGACCGGCGGCGGACCCGCGGGCGAGACCACGACGCTGCCGCTGTACATCGCCAACACGTCCGTCGACGCACACGACTTCGGCTACGCGTCGGCCCTGACCACCGTGGCGTTCGTGATCCTGCTCTTCTGCTCGATGGTCTACCTGCGGCTGAGCAAGTTCGGAGGCGACAACAAGTGATCACCAAGGAGGCCACCGAGGTGGCGCCCGCCCCCCTGCGCGCCGCCCCCGAGCCGCCGCGGCCGGCCAAGCGCCACCGCGCCTGGGACGAGGTCCCGCGCTGGCAGGTCTACCTGCCGCTCGGCGTCTACCTCGTCTTCACCCTCATCCCCTTCTACTGGATCCTGCTGTTCTCCCTGCGCCCGGCCGGTTCCACCTCGCTCGTGCCCTGGCCGATGACCTTCGAGCACTTCGAGAAGGTGTGGACCGAGCGCAGTTTCGGCACCTACTTCGGCAACAGCCTGCTGGTGGGCCTCGCCACCCTGGTGATGACGACGGTCGTCGCGCTGGCCGGCGGCTACGCCCTCGCCCGGTTCGACTTCAAGATCAAGCAGGGGTTCATGCTGGCCCTGCTCTGCTCCCAGTTCGTGCCGGGCGCGCTGCTGCTGGTCCCGCTGTTCGAGATCTTCGCCGAGCTCCGGATGATCAACTCCCTCGGCAGCGTCATCATCGCCGAGACGGTCTTCCAGCTCCCGCTGTCGATGATCCTGATCAGCAACTTCATCAAGAACGTGCCGTACTCGCTGGAGGAGGCGGCCTGGGTCGACGGCTGCAACCGGTTCCGGGCGTTCCGGGTCATCGTGCTGCCGCTGCTGCGGCCGGGCCTGATCGCCGTCGGCTCCTTCGCCTTCGTCCACTCCTGGAACCACTTCCTGTTCGCCCTGATGTTCCTCAACAACCAGAGCAAGCAGACCATCCCGGTGGGTCTGAACACCCTGATGAGCGCGGACAGCGTCGACCTCGGCGCCCTCGCGGCCGGCGGCATCATCGCGGCCGTGCCCGTGGTGATCGTCTTCGCGTTCATCCAGAAGTGGCTGATCACCGGCTTCAGCGCGGGGGCGGTGAAGGGATGAGACTCCGGCACTGCGCCGCGGCCCTCGGCCTGCTGGGCCTGCTGTGCGTCCCCGCCCACGCCGACGACGCCCGCGACATCGGCCGCGACACCCTGGCCCCCTACGACGGCTGGGCGGCGGCCGAGGGCGGCACCATCGGCGGCGCCGCCGCCGACGACGCCCACGTGTACACCGTCACCGACCGGGCCGGGCTGGTCCGCGCCCTGGACGGCGGCAGCGGCACCCCGAAGATCATCAAGATCGCCGGGACCATCGACGTCAACACCGACGACTCCGGCCGCCGCCTGGACTGCGCCGACTACGCCACCGGCGGTTACGCCCTGAAGAAGTACCTGGCCGCCTACGACCCCCGCACCTGGGGCGCCGCCAGGCCCTCCGGGCCGCAGGAGGAGGCCCGCAGGGCGTCCGCCGCCCGCCAGGCCGAGCGGGTCGTCCTGCCCGTCGGCTCCAACACCACCCTCGTGGGCCTGGGCGACGACGCCGTCCTCAAGGGCGCCGCCCTCCGGGTCGAGAACGCGGACAACGTCATCGTCCGCAACCTCGAACTGCGCGACGCCTACGACTGCTTCCCCGCCTGGCAGCCCAACACCGGCGGCCTCGGCGACTGGAAGGCCTCCTACGACACGCTCTGGCTCGACAACGCCACCCACGTCTGGATCGACCACGTCACCGCCTCCGACAAGGGGCACCCGGACGAGGGGGAGCCGGCGTACTTCGCCCGCAACCACCTGCGCCACGACGGCCTGCTGGACATCACCAACGGCTCGGACCTCGTCACCGTCTCCTGGAGCCGGTTCGCCGACCACGACAAGGCCATGCTCATCGGCAGCGGCGACACGGTCACGGGCGACCGCGGCAAGCTCCGGGTCACCCTGCACCACAACGAGTTCGACTCCGTCGTCCAGCGCGCCCCGCGCGTCCGCTTCGGCCAGGTGCACCTGTACAACAACCGGTACGTCGTCCCGGACGACGCCCACGACCACCGCTACTCCATCGGCGTCTCCACCGAGTCGCGCATATACGCCGAGAACAACGCCTTCACCACCCCCGCCCACGTGGAGGCCGCAGACCTGGTCAAGAGCTGGAACGGCACCGCCCTGCACGTCTCCGGCTCCCTCTTCAACGGCTACCCGGTCGACCTGCTCGCGATCAACAACGCCTACAACTCGGGCAGCGAGCGCGACCTGACCGCCGACGTCGGCTGGACGCCCGCCCTGCACGGTCCGGTGGACGGCGCCGCGGCGGCCGACCGGGCGGTGGCGCGCGGGGCGGGCGCGGGGAGGGTCCGATGACCGGTCCGACCACCGATCAGACGGGCGCGCCGGTCCCGGTCGTCCTGGCGGGCGCCCGCGGCCACGGCCGCTGGCACGTCGCCAACATCCGCCGCCTAGAGGACCGGGGCCTCGTCCGGCTGGCCGGCATCTGCGAGCTGACTCCGCTCACGGAGGAGGAGTTCGGCGGCGAACTCCCGGAGCAGTCAGCCGACTTCGGCGCCCTGCTCGATGCCACCGGTGCGCGGGTCGCCGTGATCTGCACGCCGATCCCGACCCACGCCGATCTCGCGCTCACCGCCGCCGAACGGGGCGTGCACCTGCTGCTGGAGAAGCCGCCGGCGCCGTCGTACGCCGAGTTCCGCCGCATGGCCGACGGGATCGCCGCGGCGGGCGTCGCCTGCCAGATCGGGTTCCAGTCGCTGGGCTCGCACGCCGTCCCGGCGATCCGCGAGCTGATCGCCGACGGCGTGATCGGGGAGGTGACCGGCATCGGCGGGGCGGGCGCCTGGGCGCGGGACGAGGCGTACTTCCGGCGGGCGCCCTGGGCGGGCCGGCGGCGGCTGGACGGCGCCGACGTGGTCGACGGGGCGCTGACCAACCCCCTCGCGCACGCCGTCGCCACCGCGCTCGCCCTCGGCGGCACCACCGGCGCCGAGGACGTCACCGGCATCGAGACCGAACTGCTGCACGCCAACGCCATCGAGGCCGACGACACCTCCTGCGTGCGGATCACCACCGCCCCCGGCCACCGGGTCACCGTCGCCGCCACCCTGTGCGCCGAACGGCCGGACGAGCCGTACGTCCTGGTGCACGGCAGCCGCGGCCGGATCACCTTCTGGTACAAGCAGGACCGCGTGCTGCTCCAGCGCGCCGACCACGGTCCCGTGGAGCAGGTCCACGGCCGCACCGACCTGCTGGAGAACCTCGTCGGCCACCTCACCACCGGCGCCGGCCTCCTGGTCCCCCCGGCGGCGACCGGCGCCTTCATGCGGGTGGTGGAGGAGATCCGGCGGGCCCCCGACCCGGCGCCGCTGCCGGACACCGCCTGGCGCCGCGTCCCCGGTGAGGACCGCCGCGTCGTCCCCGGCATCGACGCCCTCGTGGCCGCCGCCGCCGACACCCTCGCCCTCTACTCCGAGCTGGGCGCCCCCTGGGCCCGCCCGGCCGCCCCGAAGGAGGTGAGCACCCGATGACCGACGACGACCACCTCGTCCTGCGCGTGGCGGGCCGCCCGGTGGGCCGGTACGTCACCCGGCCCACCCTGCCCGACCGGCTCTCCCCGCGCCCGTACCTGCACCCGGTCACCACCCTGGCCGGCACCGCGGTCACCGAGCTCAGTCCGGCCGACCACCTGCACCACCTCGGCGTCGGTGTCGCCGTTCCCGACGTCGAGGGGCACAACTTCTGGGGCGGGCGCACCTTCGTCCGCGACCGGGGGCCGACCGAGCTGGACAACCACGGCAGCCAGCGGCACACCGCCTTCCAGCTGCGCGACCCGGACGGCTTCGTCGAGGAGCTGCGCTGGGTGGCCGACGGGCGCGAGCTGCTGCGCGAGCGCCGCACGGTCGCCGCCGGCGCCCTCACCGACACCGCCTGGTCGCTGGACTTCACCTTCTCCCTCACCAACACCACCTCCGGCCCCCTCACCATCGGCAGCCCCGCCACCAACGGACGCCCCGGCGCGGCCTACGGCGGATTCTTCTGGCGGGCCCGCAAGGAGTCCGCCGCGCCGGACGTCTTCACCGCCGACGCCGAGGGCGAGGAAGCGGTCCACGGCCGGTGCGCCGACTGGCTGGCCCTGACCGGCGGGGGCTGGTCGCTGGTCTTCGCCGGGGCCACCGACCGCACCCGCCGGGACCCCTGGTTCGTCCGCACCGCGGAGTACCCCGGCGTCGGCTCGTCCCTGGCGCACGACGAACGACTCGCGATCGCCCCCGGCGACACCGTGGTCCGCCGGATCGTCACCGTCGTCGCCGACGGCCGCCTCGACGCCGGCGGCGCCGCCACCCTCGTCCGCAAGGCGGTGAGCCCGTGACCTCCGTGGACCCCGGCACCTACCGCAACCCGGTCCTGAACGCCGACTGGTCCGACCCGGACGTGGTCCGCGTCGGCGACGACTTCTACCTGACCGCCTCCAGCTTCGGCCGCGCCCCCGGCCTGCCGCTGCTGCACTCCCGCGACCTGGTCAACTGGACCCTCGTCGGCCACGCCCTGGACCGGCTGGAACCGGAGGAGCGGTTCGCGGCGCCCCGCCACGACTGCGGCGTGTGGGCCCCGTCCCTGCGCCACCACGACGACCGCTTCTGGATCTTCTGGGGCGACCCCGACCAGGGCATCTTCCAGATCAACGCCCCGGGGATCCGCGGCCCGTGGACCCGCCCGCACCTGCTGAAGCCGGGCAGGGGACTGATCGACCCGTGTCCGCTGTGGGACGAGGAGACCGGCGAGGCGTACCTCGTGCACGCCTGGGCCAAGTCCCGCTCCGGCGTCAAGAACCGCCTCACCGGCCACCGCATGCGCCCCGACGCCACCGGGCTCCTCGACGAGGGCGAGGTGATCGTCGACGCCGACCGCATCCCCGGTTGGTTCACCCTGGAGGGCCCCAAGCTCTACCGGCACGACGGCTGGTTCTGGATCTTCGCCCCGGCCGGGGGCGTGGAGACCGGCTGGCAGGGCGCCTTCCGCTCGCGCGGCTTCTTCGGGCCGTACGAGGAGAGGGTCGTCCTGGAGCAGAAGGACACCGACGTCAACGGGCCGCATCAGGGCGGCTGGGTGCGCACGGCCTCCGGCGAGGACTGGTTCCTGCACTTCCAGCAGCGCGGCGCCTACGGCCGGGTCGTCCACCTCCAGCCGATGCGCTGGGACGACGACGGCTGGCCGGTCCTCGGCGACGAGGGCGCCCCCGTCACCGAGCACCGCAGGCCCGGTCTCCCGCCGCAGCCGTCCGCCGCGCCCGCCACCGACGACGACTTTCCCGGCGGACGGTACGGACGCCAGTGGCAGTGGACGGCCAACCCGCGCGAGGGCTGGGCCACCCAGCACTCCGGTGACGGGCTGAAGCTGACCTGCGTCCGCTCGGCCGACGCCCACGACCTGCGCAAACTGCCGAACGTGCTCACCCAGCGGCTGCCCGGCCTGCCCTGCGTGGTCGAGGTGGGACTGCGGCTGGACAGCGAGGAGCCGGGCGCGCGGGCCGGGCTGGCGGTACTCGGGGACGCGTACCGCTGGATCGGGCTCCAGCGGGGCGCGGACGGGCACGTACACCTCGTGCAGCGGTTCGCGGAGGCGGTGGCCGACCAGGAACGGGACGCCGCCCACGCGCGGCTCGCCCCCGAGGCACAAGCCCGGCTGCGCATCGAGATCGGTGCGGGCGCGCGCTGCCGCTTCTCCTGCGACGTCGGTGACGGCTTCCGCGAGGCGGGCCAGGTCTTCGCCGCCACCCCCTGGCGCTGGGTCGGCGCGCTGCTCGGCCTGTTCGCGCTCGCGCCCGCCGGCGAGGGGCACGCCGGGGCGGCCGCCTTCACCCAGTTCCGCATCAGAGCCCTGTGACGTCCCACCCCATCCGCGAGCCTGTTGGAGCCGCCATGCCGCACCTCCCCAGCAAGCGCTTGTCCCAGCCGGGCAGAACCCTGGCCGCCGTCCTCGGCCTGGCCGCCGCCCTGGCCCTCGGAACGGTCGGGGAGGCCCGGGCCGCCGGGCCGGCCCCGGCCGGCCCGTCCGCCGGCTCCGTCCAGGGAGCCGGCCCGGACCGCTGGTCCGAGGTCGCGCACGGGTTCGCCTCCCTCGCCGGCGGCACCACCGGCGGCGCGGGGGGCAAGGTCGTCACCGTCACCGACCAGGCGGCGCTGGCGAAGTACGCGGCGGCCGGGGAACCGTACGTCATCCGGGTGCGGGGCTCGATCGCCGCCGAGCCGTTCGGCGCGCGGATCGAGGTCGCCTCGGACAAGACGATCGTCGGCGTGGGGGACACCGCCGAGCTCGTCCACGGCGAGCTGCACCTGGGCCCCGGCACCCACAACGTGATCATCCGCAACCTGACGATCCGCGACTCGGCGGTCGAGGGCGACTGGGACTGCAAGGACACCGACTTCGACGGCATCCAGATGGACGCCGTCCACCACGTGTGGGTCGACCACAACCGCTTCGCGAACATCTGCGACGGGCAGCTCGACATCCGCAAGGACAGCGAGTACGTGACCGTCTCCTACAACCGCTTCGAGGACAACAACAAGACCTTCGGCATCGGCTGGACGAGCAACGTCAAGACGCAGATCACCATCGACCACAACTGGTTCTCCCGCACCAAGCAGCGCAACCCGTCGGTGGACAACGCCGCCTACGCGCACCTGTACAACAACTACCTGACCGCCCAGGCGGACCCCGGCGACCCGGTGTGGACGTACGGGAACTGGTCGCGCGGCAGGACCAGGATGGTCATCGAGAACAGCTACTACCAGGACGTCCAGCACCCCTACCAGGCCGACGCGAGCGCCGAGCTGGTGGAGCGCGGGTCGATCCTGAGGAACACCACCGGGCGGCACGACGAGTGGGGCGAGGCGTTCGACCCGCACGCCTTCTACGCCTACCGGCCGGACCCGGCGGCGGCCGTCCCGGCGCTGGTCAAGCGGTTCTCCGGGCCGCAGAAGCAGATCGGGGACGCCGTGGTGCTGCGCGTCCCGGCCGACCACCCCACCGTGCAGGCGGCCGTGGACGCCGTGCCCGCCGGCAACGACGGCCGGGTGGTGATCGCCGTGGCGCCGGGGACGTACCGCGAGAAGGTGTACATCCCGGCGGCCAAGCCGAACATCTCGCTGCAGGGGACTGGACAGGAGCGGTCCGACACCGTCATCGTCCATGACACGCCCGCCGCGTACGGCGGCTCCACCGGGAGTGCCACCGTGCGCATCGCCGCGAACGACGTCACGGCGCGCAACCTCACCTTCGCCAACGACTTCGACGAGGCCGCACACGAACTGAACGGCGAGCAGGCGCTGGCGGTGAAGACGACCGGCGACCGGATCGTCTTCGAGGACACCGCCTTCCTGGGCAACCAGGACACCCTGATGACCGACAGCCCGAAGCCGACCACCGTCAGCCGGGTCTACATCCGCGACTCCTTCATCGAGGGAGACGTCGACTTCCTCTACGGACGGGCCACCACCGTCGTCGAGCACAGCGTCATCAGGGCGCTGAGCCGCGGCTCGGACACCAACAACGGCTACATCACCGCTCCCTCCACCTGGAAGGGCAATCCGTACGGGTTCCTCATCACCGGGTCGCGGATCGTGAGCGACGCGCCCGCCGGGACCTTCCACCTCGGGCGGCCCTGGCACCCGGGCGGCGACCCGGACGCCGTCGGGCAGGTGCTGATCCGGGACACCTGGCTGCCCGCGGCGATCAAGGCCGCGCCGTGGACCGACATGAGCGGCTTCTCGTGGAGGGAGGCCCGCTTCGCCGAGTACCGCAACAGCGGGCCGGGCGCGGCCGTCACCGCGGACCGGCCGCAGCTCGGGGCCGAGGAGGCACGCGGGTACACCGTCGCCGCGTACCTGAAGGGCACGGACGGCTGGGCGCCGCACACCCGCCACTGATCCCCCCCGCACACACGCACCGCACATCCGACGCTGGATCCTGAAGAAGAGAGCCGACCAATGAAGATCAGCATTCGCAGCAACAGCACAGGCAGGCGCCGGACGTCGGCCGCCGTCGCCCTGGGGGCCGTGCTCGCGCTGACCGCCACCGCCTGCGGTGACGACGGCAGCGGGGTGGGCGGCGACAAGGGCGCCGAGGGCAGCGGCACGGGCAAGATCGTCTTCTGGGACAACAACGGCGGTGTCCGCACCGACATCTGGAAGGAGATCATCGCCGACTTCGAGAAGGCGAACCCGGACATCGACGTCGAGTACGTCGGCATCGCCTCCACCGAGTACCAGTCCAAGGTCGACACCGCCATCCAGGGCGGCGGGCTGCCGGACGTCGGCGGCGTCGGCACCGCGATGCTCGCCGGGTTCGCCGCGCAGGGCGTGCTGGAGCCGCTGGACTACCGGGTCACCGGGTCGTCCCTGAACGGCAGGCTCAACGAGGACATGCTGGAGTCGATGAAGGCGGCCGGCGGAGGCGACGGCAAGCTGTACTCGGTGCCGACCTCCGCCAACAACGGCGTGCTGTACTACCGCACCGACCTGTTCGAGGAGGCCGGGCTGGACGCGCCGACCACCTGGGACAACTTCTTCGAGGCCGCGCGGAAGCTCACCGACAAGGGCAGGAACCAGTTCGGCTACACCATCCGCGGCGGCGCCGGCTCCATCGCCCAGGCCCTGGACGCGATGTACGGGCAGTCCGGCATCACCTCGTTCTGGGACTCGGGCGAGGAGAAGACCACGGTCAACGACCCGAGGAACGTGAAGGCGCTGGAGAAGTACGCCGGCCTCTACAAGAAGGTCACCCCGGCCGCCGACCTGAACAATGACTTCACCAAGATGGTCGCCCAGTGGGACTCCGGCCGGATTGGCATGCTCAATCACAACCTCGGGTCGTACCAGGACCACGTCAAGGCGCTGGGCACCGACAAGTTCCGGGGCATCCCGCAGCCGACCGGGCCCGGCGGCAAGCGGGTCCAGGTCTCCAACCCGGTCGACGGACTCGCCCTGTTCAAGAGCTCCAAGAACAAGGAGGCCGCCTGGAAGTTCATCGAGTTCGCCCTCAGCCACGAGGAGAACTCGAAGTTCAACGAGTCGGCCGGGCAGGTGCCGGCGAACACGGAGGCGGCGAAGGACGCCTGGGTCTCCGAGGCGGAGCCGACGAAGCTGGCGGCCGACGCGCTGTCGGACGGGTCGACGACCATCGTCCAGCTGCCGTACTACCTGCCGGACTGGAACACCATCTCCAAGGCCGAGAACGAGCCGAACTTCCAGAAGGTGCTGCTCGGGAAGATGAGCGCCAAGGACTTCCTGGACCAGATGGCCGAGCAGCTCAACGAGGCGCAGGCCGAGTGGAAGCAGCAGAACGGCTGATCCCGGCCCCCACCGTGGGACGGCCCGCGGCGCGCGGGCCGTCCCCGGCGGCACCCGACGTCACCTGTCGAAAGGCACCGGCATGACCCTCACCCGCAGACGGATGGCCACCGCGGCCGTCGCCGCCGTCCCGCTCGTCCTCGGCGCCGCCGGCACCGCCGGGGCCGCCGCCCCCCGCCCCCGCACCCTCCACATCGCGGGCGACTCCACCGCCGCCCCGAAGTACGCCGACGCCGCCCCCGAGACCGGGTGGGGCATGGCCCTGCCGTTCTTCCTGCGGCGGGACCTGGCCGTCGCCAACCACGCCGTGAACGGCCGCAGTTCGAAGAGCTTCGTCGACGAGGGACGGCTCGACGCGATCCTCGACGTGATCCGGCCCGGCGACTTCCTCCTCGCCCAGTTCGCGCACAACGACGAGAAGGCCACCGACCCCTCCCGGTACACCGAGCCCTGGACGACGTACCAGGAGTACCTGCGCCGGTACGTCGACGGCGCCCGGGCCCGGGGGGCGCGGCCCGTGCTCGCCACGCCCGTGGAGCGGCGCCGGTTCGACGCGGAGGGCATCGCCGTGCCGAGCCACGGCGAGTACCCGGCGGCGATGCGGGCGCTGGCCGCCGAGGAGGGCGTGGCCCTGCTGGACGTCCAGGCACTGTCGCTGGAGCTGTGGCAGCGGCTCGGCGTGGAGGCCACCAAGGCGTACTTCAACTGGACGCCCGCCGAGCAGGACAACACGCACTTCAACCCGCCGGGCGCGATCGAGGTGGCCCGGCTGGTCGCCCGGGAGTTGCTGCGCACGCGGGTGCTGGCGCCCCGGGACGTGCGCCGGCTGGACGAGGAGATCCCCGCGTCCTGGATCGACTGGCCGGCACCGGCCACCGCCTGACCCCCCGACCGCGAGAAGGAGAGCCGCACCGTGAACGGATCTGTGTGTCATGCCCATGTAATAAGGAAGGGTGTGGTGCTGGCCGGCTGCACCGCCCTCGTGCTGGCCCTGACCGGCACCGCCGCCCAGGCCCGGGACGGCGCCCGCGACCCCGCCCGCCAGACCCTCCCGGCGAACGACGGCTGGGCCTCCCACGGCACCGGCACCACCGGCGGTGCCGCCGCCGACGCCGAGCACGTGTACACCGTCACCACCTGGGACGGGTTCAAGGCCGCCCTCGCCGCCGGCGGCAGCGCACCGAAGATCATCAAGGTGAAGGGCACCATCGACGCGGCCGCCGACGGCTGCGACGCCTTCGCCGTGCCCGGCTACGACTTCGACGCCTACCTGGAGAAGTACGCACCCGAGAAGTGGGGCCTGGACACCGACCTGAGCGGCGAGCCCGCCGACAGCCCCGAGGGCCTGCGCCGCGCCTCCGCCGCCCGCCAGGACCGGGCCATCAAGGCGAACGTCCCCGCCAACACCACGATCATCGGCGTCGGCCGCGGCGCCGGCTTCAAGGGCGCCAGCCTCCAGATCAAGGGCGTGGACAACGTCATCGTCCGCAACCTCACCTTCGAGAGCCCCCTGGACTGCTTCCCGCAGTGGGACCCCACCGACGGCAGCAAGGGCAACTGGAACTCCGAGTACGACAGCGCCGTCGTGTACGGCTCCACCCACGTCTGGCTGGACCACAACACCTTCACCGACGGCGAGCACCCCGACCGCGCGGCACCGACCTACTTCGGCATGCTCTACCAGCAGCACGACGGCCAGCTGGACGTCGTGCGCGGCGCCGACCACGTCACCGCCTCCTGGAACGTCTTCGCCGACCACGACAAGACCATCCTGATCGGCAACAGCGACGGCGAGTCCGCCGCCGCCGTCGACCGCGGGCACCTGAAGGTCACCTTCCACCACAACCTGTTCGAGAACCTCGTCGAGCGCGCGCCCCGCATCCGCTTCGGCCAGGTCGACTCGTACAACAACCACTTCGTGGCCGACGCGTCGTACTCCTACAGCTTCGGCATCGGCAAGGAGTCCCGGCTCGTCGCCGAGCACAACGCCTTCACGCTGCCCGAGGGGATCAGTCCCGCGAAGGTCCTGAAGAAGTGGAGCGAGGCGCCGGTCACCGCCGCGCACAACCGCGTCAACGGCCGCACCGTCGACCTGATCGCCGTGCACAACGCGGAGATCCCGCAGGAGACCCTCCAGTCGGGTGCGGGCTGGACCCCCACCCTGCGCACCACGGTCCACCCGGCCAAGGCGGTCCCCGCGATCGTCGGCCACGGCGCGGGCGCCGGCCGCCTGCGCTGACGCCGGGTCACCCCGACCGGGCCGGGGCGCCCGCACCGCCCCGGCCCACCGGCCCCGGCCACCGGTTCCACCGCCGGTCCCGCACCCGCGCACCCCCGAAGGAGCACACCCATGCACCGCCCTCCCCTCTCCCGCAGAAGCCTCCTCCTGGCCGGCGCCGGCGCCGGCGCCGCGCTCGGCCTCGCCGCCGTCCCCGCCGCGGCCCGTCCCCGCCCCTTCGGGCGGTACGGCTCCCCGGCCGCCCGGCTCACCCCCGGCACCCTGTACGTCGATCCGCACGGCCGCGGCGACTTCACCTCCGTCCAGGCCGCCGTGACCGCGGCGACCGGCAGCGGCCGGACCCTGGTGATCGCCCCCGGCACCTACCGGGAGACGGTCTCCGTCGACGCCGGCCGCACCGGGGCCACCTGGATCGGCGCCGGTGAGGACCCCCGCGACGTCGTGATCGTGTACGACAACGCGGCCGGCACCCCCAGGCCCGGCGGCGGCACGTACGGCACCAGCGGCTCGGCCACCGTCACCGTGCAGGCCGACGGCTTCACCGCCCACCGGATCACCTTCGCCAACGACTGGCTGCGCGCCGACCACCCCGGCACGACCGGCACCCAGGCCGTCGCCCTCAAGGTGCAGGGCGACCGCTCCGCCTTCCACCACTGCCGCTTCCTCGGCCACCAGGACACCCTGTACGCCGACACCCGCGACCTGGGCGCCTTCGCCCGCCAGTACTTCGCCCACTGCTACGCCGAGGGCGACGTCGACTTCGTCTTCGGCCGGGCCACCGCCGTCTTCGAGCACTGCCACTTCCGCACCCTGGACCGCACCGACCTGTCCGGCGCCCCCTACGGCTTCGTCTTCGCGCCCTCCACCGCGGGCGCCAACCCGCGCGGCTACCTGGTGACGAGGAGCCGCATCACCAGCGAGGCCCCCGACGGCTTCTACAAGCTGGCCCGTCCCTGGGTGCCCAGCTCCGATCCCACCGCCCACCCCATGCTCACCGTCCGCGACACCCACCTCGGCCCCGGCATCGACGCGGTCGCGCCCTACGCCAACATGCGCGACGCCCACCCCTGGCAGAGCATGCGCTTCGCGGAGTACCGCAACACCGGCCCCGGCGCCTCGATCACCGTCCCGGAGAACCGGCCCCAGCTCGACCGTGCCGAGGCGGCGGCGCACACCCGCGAGGCGTACCTGGGGGACTGGCGGCCCTATGCTCGCCGGTGACCTCCCCGGCTTCCATTGGGCGCTGAGGGACGAGCTGCGCTTCCCGCTCGCCTGGGGCACCTCGCCGATCCGCGACTTCGGCACCTGGCGGCGCGCCGCCCGCGCCAAGGTCGAGGAACTGCTCCTCGTCGACCGGCAGGACGGCACCCCGTACGCCCCGGAGTTCACCGACCGCGCGGAGGCCGACGGCTACACGCGGGAGCGGGTGACCGTCTCCCTCACCCGCTACGAACGCGTCCCCGGCGTCCTGCTCACCCCGCACGGCACCGGCCCCTTCCCGGCCGTCCTCCTCCTGCACGACCACGGCTCCCGGTTCGACATCGGCAAGGAGAAACTGGTCCGGCCCTGGTACGACGACACCCGCCTCGCCTCCGCCCGCCAGTGGACGCGGCAGTGCTACGGCGGGCGCTTCCTCGGCGACGAACTCGCCCGGCGCGGCCACGTGGTGCTCTGCCTGGACGCCCTCGGCTGGGGAGAGCGCGGCCCCCTCGTCTACGAGCGGCAGCAGGCACTGGCGAGCAACCTCTACCACCTCGGCAGTTCGCTCGCCGGTCTGCTGGCCCGCGAGGACGAGCGGGCCGCCGCCTTCCTCGCCGGGCTGGACCGGGTGGACGCCCGGCGGGTCGCGGCCCTCGGCTTCTCCCTGGGCGGCTACCGCGCCTGGCAGGCCGCCGCCCTCAGCGACGCCGTCACGGCCGCGGCGAGCGTGTGCTGGATGACCGGGCTGAAGGGGTTGACGGTGCCCGGCAACAACACCCTGCGCGGCCAGTCGGCGTTCCACATGCTCCACCCCGGGCTCGCCCGGTACCTGGACATCCCGGACGTGGCGTCCCTCGCCGCCCCCAAGCCGATGCTGTTCCTCAACGGCGGGCGGGACCCGCTGTTCACCCCCGAGGGCGTGCGGGCCGCGCACGCCAGGCTGCGCGCCGTGTGGGGCTCCCTCCACGCGGGGGAGCGGCTGCGCACGGAGCTGTGGCCGGCAGCCGGCCACGACTTCACCGTCCGCATGCAGGAGGAGGTCCTCGCCTGGCTGGACGCCGCTGCGTGACGCGGCCGCAACCCGGCCGCGGGCCACCGCCGCCCCGCCCGGGAGGCCGGCGGTTCTAGCCCTTCAGCGCCGCCTCCATCATCGCCTTGGCCACCGGCGCCGCCAGCCCGTTGCCGCTGACCTCGGAGCGGGCCGCGTCCGACTGCTCGACCAGGACCGCCACGGCGACCTCCTCGCCGGTGGAGTCCGAGGTGGCGTACGAGGTGAACCAGGCGTACGGCGTCTTGCTGTTGTTCTCGCCGTGCTGGGCCGTGCCCGTCTTGCCGCCGACGGTCGCGCCCGCGATCTGCGCGTTGGAGCCCGTGCCCTCCTCCACCACCGTCCGCATCGCCGACTCCAGCTGCTCGGCGGTGGCGGAACCGACGATCCGCTTCGTCTCCGCGCCGTCGTCGTAGTCCTCCAGCACGTCGCCGTTGCCGTCGGTGATCTGCGCCACCATGTGCGGGGAGACCAGCTCGCCGCCGTTGGCGAGGGCCGCGGAGACCATGGCCATCTGCAGCGGGGTCGCCGTCACGTCGAACTGGCCGATGCCCGTCAGGGCGGTCTCGGAGTCGTTCATGCCGGACGGGTAGACGCTGGGGTACGCGCGCACCGGCACGTCCTGCGTCTCGTCGTTGAACCCGAACTTCTCCGCCATCGCCCTCACCTTGTCCTGGCCCAGGGCGACCGCCATCTTGGCGAAGACGTTGTTGCAGGAGTACTGGAGCGCGGTGCGGATCGTGGCGTTCTCGCACGGGGCGCTGGGGTTCTCGTTGGTCAGGTCCCGGACCGTGCCCGGCAGCCGGTAGGGGTCGGGGCTGTCGGTGGGCTGGTCCACCGACGAGTACAGCCCGTCCTCCAGCGCCGCCGCCGCGACCACCAGCTTGAACGTCGAGCCCGGTGGCAGCGGCTGGCGCAGCGCCCGGTTGGTGAGCGGCTTGTCCGGGTCGGCGTTGAGCCGTTTCCACGCCGTCCCGGCGGTGTTGGCGTCGGTCAGCGCCGAGGGGTCGTACGACGGCGTCGAGACGACCGCGAGGATCCTGCCCGTCTTCGGGTCGATCGCGACGGCCGCGCCCTTCTTGCCCCCGAGCGCCTCGTACCCGGCCCGCTGCACGTCCGGGTCGATCGTCGTGACCACGTGGCCCGGGTCGGCCCGCTTTCCGGTGACCGTGTCCATCACGGTCTTCAGCCGGTTGTCCGTGCCGTTGAGCAGGTCGGCGTAGATGCCCTCCAGCTGGGTGGGCGCGTAGGCCTGCGAGGCGTAGCCCGTCACCGCCGCGTACAGCTCGCCGTTCCCGTACGTCCGCTTGTACGCGAGGTCGCCGCCCTCCGTCCGGGCCGAACCGGTGACCGCCTCCCCGGCCACGATGATGTCCCCCAGCGGCTCCGCGTACGTCTTGATCGCATTGCGCCGGTTGTCCTTGTCGTCCGCGAGTGCCTGGCCTTGGTAGAACTGCACCCAGGTCGCCCTGACCAGCAGGGCGAGCACCAGGAGCAGCGTGAAGACCGATGCGCGCCTGATCGTCGTGTTCATCCCGCCGACAGGACGAACGGACGAGGGTGGAACGTTCCCTTCCGGCCGGATTTCTCATCATCCGTTCATGGAAGCCGCCGGTGTCCGGGGTGTCCGGCCGGTCGCCCCGGAGGTGCCGCTCGGCCCTCCGGCGCCGGCGCGACCTCGTCGGTTCCCCGCACCGCGGGCCCGGGCGAACCCCCGCGTCCGGGCGGTGAGGCGGAACCCGCACTTCTCCGGCACCCGCCGCGCGCGTACAGCGGGCGCTCGGGCACCTCGGCCGGCAGGGCGCGCGGCGCCACCCGCGCCGGTCAGAGCCTCCGGGTCGCCAGCGTCAGCCGGTCACGCGCGTCGAACAGCGCGTCCTTCACCGTCTGCTCGTGCGCGGGCGTCAGCCGCGCCACCGGCACCGAGCAGCTGATCGCGTCCCGCGCGGGGGTGCGGTAGGGGATCGCCACGCCGAAGCAGCGCAGCCCCAGCGTGTTCTCCTCGCGGTCCACGGCGAAGCCCTGCTCCCGTACCTGGTGCAGCTCCTCGATGAGCTCCTCCCGGTCGGTGATGGTGTTCTCGGTCAGCGCCGGGAGCGTCTCGGGGAGCATCTTGCGGACCTGCTCGTCGGAGCAGGTGGCCAGGATCGCCTTGCCGAGGGAGGTGGAGTGCGCGGGCAGCCGGCGGCCGACCCGGGTGAAGGGCCGCAGGTAGTGCTGGGACTGGCGGGTGGCGAGGTAGACGACGTTGGTGCCGTCCAGGCGGGCGAGGTGGATGGTCTCGGTGGTGTCGTCCGAGAGGCGGTCCAGCGTCGGACGGGCCGCCGCGACCACCTCGTCGCCGTCGATGTAGGAGGTGCCCACCAGCAGCGCCCGTACGCCGATGCCGTACCGCGTGCCCGTCGCGTCCGTCTCCACCCAGCCCAGCTCCACGAGGGTGCGCAGCAGCATGTACAGGCTGGACTTGGGGTAGCCGACGGCCTCCTGGACCGCCGCCAGGGAGTGCATCCCGGGGCGCCCGGCGAAGTATTCGAGCAGTTCCACCGTCCGCACCGCGGACTTGACCTGCGCCCCGCCGCCTGTCTCGCCTGCCGCCATCGCCGTTGACCCCTTCGTTCGACGGGAAGCTGGAGATATAGTCTCCGAACAGCCATTCATCATCAGAGACAGCGTTCAGTATATCGAACGTCCCTGATGGATGACGTACATCCTGCGGCATGCATGCGACTCGCATGCGGCATCAGAGGGAGGGCCCGCGTGGCAGCAGCACCAGTCTGGAGTGTCGACCCCCGAACCGGGAAGCAGCGTGAACAGGTTGCGGTGGAGGCCACGGCCCAGGAGGTGGACGCCGCCGTCCGCGCCGCGCACGACGCGCGCGGCGCCCTCGCCGACCGCGGCGTCCGCGCGGCGTTCCTGCGCGCCGCGGCCGAGGAACTGGAGGCGGCCAAGGACGGCCTCGTCGAGACCGCCGACGCCGAGACCGCGCTCGGCACGGTCCGCCTGACCGGCGAACTCGCCCGCACCTGCTACCAGCTGCGGGCCTTCGCGGACATCGTCGACGAGGGCGCCTTCCTCGACGTGGTCATCGACCACCCCGACGACACCGCGACCCCGCCCGTCCCGGACCTGCGCCGCTACAAGGTGCCCCTCGGCGTCGTCGCCGTCTACTCCGCCTCCAACTTCCCCTTCGCCTTCTCCGTCCCCGGCGGCGACACCGCGAGCGCGCTCGCGGCGGGCTGCCCGGTCGTGGTCAAGGCCCACCCCGACCACCCGGCCCTGTCCGAGCAGGTCGCCGCGGTGCTGCGCCGGGCCGCCGCCCGGCACGGCGTCCCCGAGGCCGTCGTGGGTCTGGTGCACGGCTTCGAGGCGGGCATCGAGCTGATCAAGCACCCGCTGATCGCCGCGGCCGGCTTCACCGGCTCCGTCCGCGGCGGCCGCGCCCTCTTCGACGCGGCCGCCGCCCGCCCGGTCCCGATCCCCTTCCACGGCGAGCTGGGCTCCCTGAACCCGGTCGTCGTCACCGAGGCCGCCGCGGCCGAGCGCGCCGAGGAGATCGGCTCGGGGCTGGCCGGCTCCATGACGCTGGGCGTCGGCCAGTTCTGCGTGAAGCCCGGCCTGGTCCTCGTCCCCTCCGGCGACGCGGGCGACCGCCTGGTGAAGTCCCTGGCCGACGGTGTCGCCGGCACCGGCGCCGGGGTCCTCCTCGACCACCGCATGCGCGACAACTTCGTCGCCGGCGTCGCCGAGCGCGCCCAGCTGCCCGACGTCGAGGCGCCGGTGACCCCGGGCGCGGGCGACGAGCACACCGTCAGCGCCGGCTTCCTGGCCGTGCCGGCGAGCCGGCTGGCCGAGGAGGGCGAGCACGACCTGCTGCTGGAGGAGTGCTTCGGCCCGGTCACCGTGGTGGCCCGCTACGAGGACGAGGGCGAGGTCCGCTCCGTCCTCACCCGCCTGCCCGGCAACCTCACCGCGACCGTCCACCTCTCCGAGGGGGAGGCCGCGGGGCAGGGCCGGGGCGCCGAGATCCTCGCCGAGCTCACCCCGCTGGCCGGGCGCGTGCTCGTCAACGGCTGGCCCACCGGGGTCGCGGTGGCGCCCGCCCAGCACCACGGCGGCCCCTACCCGGCGACGACCTCCACGTCCACGTCGGTGGGCGGCACGGCCATCGAGCGGTGGCTGCGGCCGGTGGTCTACCAGAACGCGCCGGAGGCGCTGCTGCCGCCGGAGCTGCGGGACGACAACCCGCTGGGGCTGCCCCGGCGGTTCGACGGGCGGCTGGAGCGCTGACCCCCGCGGGGGCCCGGTCCGCCGGGCCCCCGTCGGGCCGCCTCCCGCCGGCCCGTTCCGCGCCCATCCGGTCCGCCGCACCGGACTCGCTCCGAGCGCCTGCCGCGCGCAGTACACCCGCCTGGCCACCCCCCGCCGTCTCCCGAGCCGTCCGGGAATGCCACCGGACGCTTGAACGTTCACCTACGGGCGCGGAGAGGTTCTCCGCGCCCGTACGATCCCCGGGAGAAGAGCCGAGACATGCGCGTCGAGATCTGGAGCGACATCGCCTGCCCCTGGTGCTACGTGGGCAAGGCCCGCTTCGACAAGGCGCTGGCGGCCTTCCCGCACCGCGACGGCGTCGAGGTGGTGCACCGCTCCTTCGAACTGGACCCCGGCCGCGCCAAGGACGACGTCCAGCCGGTGCTGACGATGCTCACCGCCAAGTACGGCATGAGCGAGGCCCAGGCCCAGGCCGGCGAGGACAACCTCGGGGCACAGGCCGCCGCCGAGGGCCTGCCGTACCGCACCCGCGGCCGGGACCACGGCAGCACCTTCGACATGCACCGCCTGCTGCACTTCGCCAAGACCGAGGGGAGGCAGGAGGCGCTCCTGGACGCCCTGTACCGGGCCAACTTCGCCGAGGAGCGGTCCGTCTTCGCCGACGACGAGCGGCTGGTCGAACTCGCCGCCGCCGCCGGGCTGGACGCCGGTGCCGCCCGCGCGGTGCTCGCCGACCCCGCCGCCTACGCCGACGACGTCCGCGCCGACGAGCGGGAGGCCGCCGAACTCGGCGCGCGGGGCGTTCCGTTCTTCGTCCTGGACCGGGCGTACGGCGTCTCCGGCGCCCAGCCCGTCGAGGTCTTCGCGCAGGCCCTCGGCCGGGCCTGGCAGGCGCGGTCCCCGCTGACGATGGTCGACGGCGGCGGCGACGCCTGCGGCCCCGACGGCTGCGCGGTGCCCGAGCGGGGCTGAACCCGCGGACGGAACGCCCCGTACAAGCCCCGCTGGGGGGGGAACGCGCGAGACGGAGGCATGGACCGGGGTCCCGGGAAGCCGCACAGTAAGGGCATGGAGACCTTCGACAGCCTCGTCCGCGCCGAGTTCGCCCCGAGGAACACCTACCTCAACACCGCCGCTCTGGGTCTGCTGCCCGCCCGCACCGTCGTCGCCATGCGGGACGCCATGGCGTCCGCGGCGGCGGGGGAGCCGTCCGACCTGTTCGCCGACGTGGAGGCGTCCCGGGCCGCCTTCGCCCGGATCGCCGGTGTCCCCGCCACCCGCGTCGCCGCCGGGGCGTCGGTCGCCGTCTACAGCGGCCTGATCGCGGCCTCGCTGCCCGCGGGCGCCGAAGTCCTCACCGCCGAGGGGGACTTCAGCTCCCTGGTCAACCCCTTCCACATGCGCGGCGACCTGAAGGTGCGGGCCGTGCCGCTGGAGCTGATCGCCGAGTCGGTCGGCCCGGACACCGCCCTCGTCGCCGTCAGCTCCGTACAGTCCGCCGACGGGCGGATCGCCGACCTGGCCGCGCTGCGCGACGCCGCCCGGGCGCACGGGGCGCGGACGCTCGTCGACGCCTCGCAGTCGGCCGGCTGGCTGCCGCTCGCCGCCGGCGACTTCGACTACGTCGCCGTGGTCGCCTACAAGTGGGTGTTCTGCCCCCGCGGCGTCGCCTTCCTCGTCGTTCCCGAGGACCTCGGCGGTCTGACGCCGCTGTTCGCGGGCTGGGCCGCCGGCGAGCGCCCCTGGGACAGCACCTACGGCCCGGTGGCCGAACTCGCCCGCTCGGCACGCCGGTACGACGAGAGCCCGGCGCTGCTGTCGTACACCGGCGCCCGGCAGTCCCTGGCACTGGTGGAGGAGCTCGGCGTGGACGCCGTGCACGCCCACGACCTCGCGCTCGCCGACCGGTTCCGCGACGGACTGGCCTCACTGGGCCACGAGCCGGTGGCCGCGCCCGGTTCGGCGATCGTCTCCGTGCCCGGCCTCGGCCACCGGCGGGAGGAGCTGGGCCGGGCCGGCATCCAGGTCTCCGACCGGGCGGGCAACCTGCGGGCCGCGTTCCACGTGTACAACACGGCGCAGGACGTCGACCGGCTGCTGGACGCCCTGTAGGGCGCCCCGTCCGCACGGCCGGGCCGGTGCCTCCGCGTCCCGCAGGGGGAAGGCACCGGCCCGGTGGCCGTCTCACACGCTCACCGCACCGGGGTGAAGTCCCGCGCCCCGATGAACTCCGGCCGCCGCACCGGCGCCGCGAACGGCTCCACCGCCGTGTTCTCCACGCTGTTGAACACGATGAAGACGTTGCTGCGCGGGAACGGCGTGATGTTGTCGCCCGAGCCGTGCATGGCGTTGCAGTCGAACCAGGTCGCCGACCCGGCCCTGCCGGTGAACAGCCTGATGCCGTACGCGGAGGCCATCTCGGTCAGCGCCTCGTCGGACGGCGTGCCCGCGTCCTGCATCTGCAGCGACTTCTTGTAGTTGTCCTTCGGCGTGGCGCCCGCACAGCCGAGGAACGTCTTGTGCGACCCCGGCATGATCATGAGCCCGCCGTTGGTGTCGTGGTTCTCGGTCAGCGCGATCGACACCGACACCGTGCGCATGCGGGGCAGCCCGTCCTCGGCGTGCCAGGTCTCGAAGTCCGAGTGCCAGTAGAACCCGCTGGCGCCGAAGCCCGGCTTGACGTTGATCCGCGACTGGTGGACGTACACGTCCGAGCCGAGGATCTGCCGCGCCCGGCCCACGACCCGCTCGTCGCGCACCAGGCCCGCGAAGACCTCGCTGATCCTGTGGACCTCGAAGACGGACCGGATCTCCTTCGACTTCGGTTCGACGATCGAGCGCTCGTCGGCGCGGATCCCCGGGTCGCTCACCAGCCGGTCCAGCTCCCGCCGGTAGACGTCCACCTCGTCCGGGCCGATGAGCTGGTCGACGGCGAGGAAGCCGTCGCGCTCATAGGACAGCAGGTCGGCCGGCGCGATCGGGCCGGGCGTGTCCGGGGCGCCCCAGACCACCGGGTCCTGCCGGGGGACGGACACCTCCGCGGTGCCGCGGCTGGGGTAGAGGTCGGTGACGGTCGCGGTCGTGGTCACGGTGACTCACACCTCCTCGGTGAGCAGGGGGTAGACGCCGTTCTCGTCGTGGTCCTCCCGTCCGGTCACGGGCGGGTTGAAGACGCAGATGCAGTGGAAGTCCTCCTTGACCTTGAGCGTGTGCCGCTCGTGGCCGTCGAGGAGGTACATGGTCCCCGGGGTGATGTGGTACGTCTCCCCGGTCTCGCGGTCGGTCAGCTCGGCGTCGCCCTTGGTGCAGACGACGGCCTCGATGTGGTTCGCGTACCACATGTCCGTTTCCGTACCCGCGTACAGGATCGTCTCGTGCAGGGAGAAGCCGACCTTCTCCTTGGCGAGGACGATGCGCTTGCTCTCCCAGGTGCCGGACGCGGCCTTCACGTGCCGGTCGGTGCCTTCGATCTCCTTGAACGAACGGACGATCACGGTGCTGCGATGCCTCCTAGGTGGGGGATACGTGGGGGTGCGCGGTCGGGGACCGGGGTTCAGGCGGTCTCGCGGACCGCGCGGGCGAGGGTCTCCATCCCCTCGTCCAGCTCCTCGGGCGTGATGGTGAGGGCCGGGAGCAGCTTGACGACCTCGCTCTCGGGGCCGGACGTCTCGATCAGCAGGCCGAGTTCGAAGGCGCGCCGGGCGACGCGGCCCGCCCGCTCCTTGTCGTGGAACTCCAGGCCCCACACCAGGCCGCGGCCCCGGTACTCCTTGACGTCGGCGAGGTTCTCCTCGGTGATGGCGATCAGGCCCTGCTCGACCTGCTCGCCGCGCGTGCGGGTCTGCTTCTCCATCGCCGCGCCGTCGGCCCAGTAGGCGCCGAGCGCGGCGGTGGCGGTGACGAACGCGGGGTTGTTGCCGCGGAAGGTGCCGTTGTGCTCGCCCGGCTCCCACACGTCCAGCTCGGGCTTGAACAGGCACAGCGACATGGGCAGTCCGTAGCCGCTGATCGACTTGGAGACGGTGACGATGTCCGGCGTGATGCCGGCCTCCTCGAAGGAGAAGAACGCGCCGGTGCGGCCGCAGCCCATCTGGATGTCGTCGACGATCAGCAGCATGTCCCGCCGCTCGCACAGCTCGGCGAGGGAGCGCAGCCACTCGGGCCGGGCGACGTTGATGCCGCCCTCGCCCTGCACGGTCTCGACGATCACGGCGGCCGGGTGGTTGAGGCCCGAGCCCTGGTCCTCCAGGAGCCGTTCGAACCACAGGAAGTCCGGCACCCGGCCGTCGAGGTAGTGGTCGAAGGGCATCGGCGTGCCGTGCACCAGCGGGACACCGGCGCCGGCCCGCTTGAAGGCGTTGCCGGTCACGGCGAGCGAGCCCAGCGACATCCCGTGGAAGGCGTTGGTGAACGACACGATCGACTCGCGCCCCTTCACCTTCCGGGCCAGCTTCAGCGCGGCCTCCACGGCGTTGGTGCCGGTCGGCCCCGGGAACATGACCTTGTACGGCAGGTCGCGGGGGCGCAGGACGAAGTCCTGGAAGGATTCCAGGAAGGCGCGTTTGGCGGTGGTCGACATGTCGAGCCCGTGTGTGACGCCGTCCCGCTCCAGGTAGTCGATCAGCGCCCGTTTCAGGACCGGGTTGTTGTGGCCGTAGTTGAGTGAGCCGGCGCCGGCGAAGAAGTCCAGGTACGCGCGGCCGTCCTCGTCGTACATGCGGCTGCCCTGCGCGCGGTCGAAGACGGTGGGCCAGCCGCGGCAGTAGCTGCGCACCTCGGACTCCACGGTCTCGAAGACGCTCAGGTCGGGCTGGGTGATGGTCACGTCGGATCGCTCCTCGTCGGGTGAGGGTCGGTGGGAGGAAGCCCGGCACGGACGAAGGGGAACCGGTGCGATGCCGGGGTGAAGGGGGGACTGGGTACGACGGATCAGAAGGAGGAGGCGGACAGGGGGCCGATGCGGTACAGGACCTCGGGCTCGTGCGGGCCGTCGGGGAACAGGGCCGTGCCGAACAGCTCCTCGCGCTCCAGCCGGGCGCCGTGACGCTCGGCGAACGAGGTGAACAGCCGCTCGGAGGCGGTGTTGCCCGGCGTGATGGTGGTCTCCACGGCGGACAGCCCGCGCTCCGCGACGGTCCGCGCGGCCAGCCCGTCGAGCAGCGCGGCGGCGATCCCGCGCCCGCGACGGGCCTCGTCCACCGCCACCTGCCACACCAGCAGCGTGTCGGGGCGGTCCGGCCGCACGTAGCCGGTGACGAAGCCGACCGCCTCCCCGCGCTCGTCACGGGCGACGGCCGACGTGGCGGCGAAGTCCCGGCACCACAGCAGATAGCTGTACGACGAGTTCAGGTCGAGGACCTTCGAATCCCTGGCCATCCGCCACAGCGCGGCTCCGTCCGCCACCGTCGGAGAGTCGATCTGCAGGTCTGCTTGTGCGGCAGTCATGCGAAATGAATTTACCCAGCGGAAAATGAAATCGCATCGCCGGGCGGGGTTACGTACAGGCGCGTTTCGTGTTATCGCGCGGGCGTGACGCCTGCGCGACGAGCCGGATATATGGGGTGTTCTGTCCGGAAATTAACGGGCAAAACGAACGCTATGTGTAACGCGTCACACGCGCGCCGCCTTCACAAGATCCGCCCGGACCGCGTCGATCGGTGTTCACCTAATCCACGCGTTTAGCCTCGGGAGGAGTGGGCAGGAGAAGACGGGAAGCTACCCCGAAAAGAATTGTGGAATTGTGCTCCGGGTGAATTCCGAAATTGCCGTGAATTCGGTGTGGCCGGGCCTACTTCCAGGCCTCCTCCACGGCCCGCCGGGCGGATTCCAGGTCCACGTCCAGCCCCTGCTCGGCCAGCGCCGAGCCCAGCGCCGCCAGACTGCCCTGCACGGCCCCGGGCGTGGCGTCCGGCCCGTAGTGGTTCACGCGGATCATCTCCGCGGCCAGCGCGCCCCCGCCCGCCGCCAGCGGCAGCGCGGGGTCGGACCGCAGGGCCCGCGCCACCAGCTCCGAGGCGACCACCCCCGAGGGGGTCCGCAGCGTGGTGGCGACCGGCGCCGCGTCCCGGGCGTCGTACACGTACGGCTCCAGGCCGCCGCCCAGCGCGAGCGCCCCGGCCCGGGTGGCCGCCGCGGCCGACGCGTGCCGCGCCATCACCGACTCCAGCCCCTCGGCCTCGATCCGCTCCACGCACGCCTCCAGCGCCAGCATCTCCAGCTGCGCCGGCGCGTGCGGCAGTGCCCTGCGCCCGCCGTCGATCCAGCGCTCCTTCCAGTCCAGCAGGGAGAGGTAGGAGCGGCGCGGTGCCCGAGGGTTGGCCGCCATCCGGGCCCACGCCCGCTGACTCACCGACACCGCCGACACCCCGGCGGGACCGCCCATCGCCTTCTGCGCCCCGATCACGCACAGGTCCACGCCCCACGCGTCCGGCAGCACCGGCTCGGCCCCGACGGAGGCGACCGCGTCCAGGTAGAACAGCGCGCCGTGCTCCCGCACCACCTCGCCGATCTCCGCGACCGGGTTGGTGTTGCCGGTGGCCGCCTCCGCGTGCACCAGGGAGACGAAGTCGATCTCCGGATGCGCGGCGAGGGCCTGGCGGACCTGGTCGGCGGTGACCGCCGTGTGGAACGGGACGGCGAGGTCGTGCACCGTGGCCCCGCAGTCCCGCAGCCAGTCGCCGAAGGTCCGGCCGTACGGCCCGGTGATCACGTTCAGCGCGGTGGTGCCGGGACCGGCCGTCCCGCGGATCGCGCCCTCCAGCGGCAGCAGTGCCTCGCCCTGCATGATCACGACTTCCTGAGCGGTGCCGAGCAGCCGCGCCACCCGGTCCTCGATCGAGGCGAAGCGGTCGGCGCTCAAGGGGGCGAGGTCCAGGAAGGGGTGGGTCACGGCGGTGCTCTCTTCGCTCACGGCAGGTGGTGCGGAAACGGACGGGTCCGAGACTAGCCGCAGCCCGCGGCGCCCCCGCGGCCGGACGTCCGGGACCGGCCCTTCCGGCACCCCCTCACCCACCGTCTGACCGGCCGTTCCCTGTCCGGTCGTGTGCTCGGTCCGGTGCGAACGGCGTCCTGGATCGGGTGACCTGCTCCAGGGCGGCGGCCATCAACGCCTGGTAGTCCACCGGCAACACCCCGACCCCGGCCGCGTCGTCCCGGTGGGGCACCGCCCGGCGCGGCCCCACCGGCTTCCGCCGCGGCACGACGGCCGCGGCGGGCGCCTCCTCCTCGGCCGGCGCGTTCACGGACCCGGCAGCGCGGGAGTTCATGGATGACCTGATCGGTGCCGTCGTCTCGCCAGGCGGCGAAGTGGTGGTACGTCGCGTTCCTGGGCGGCGGGTCGTGCGGGGGATAAGCCCACTGGCAGCCGGTTCGCCCCTGGTGGAGGATCGCGTTCACGATCTTCCGCATGCCGTAGGCGCCCTGGTGGCCGCTGACCGAGCGGTGCCGGTCCTTCCACGTGGTGATCGCCGGTTCGATCGATGACCACTGCTCGTCCGGCAAGTCACTCGGGTACGGCTTGCGTTCACTCACCCGGTCACATCACCAGATCAGCACCCATGGACCGGCGGATTCCGCCCTGCCGCCACACCACCAGGCGACAGCAGGACCACCCAAAGACTCACGAACCGCCCGCTTGGACGCCGTTGCGCTTGGCGAGGGGATGGCTGCAGGGGCGTCGCGTCCAGGAGGAGGGGCTTCGATGAGGGGCCGGGCGGTCCCGCCGGCTCGCTCCGCACCGTGGGCCTCAGGTGGTGGTGAGCGGGAGGCTTGCAAGCATGTATTGCAACGATCGATTCAAAATAGCTAAGCTGGCGGCATGGCCCGACCGCGGATGTTCGACGAGGAACGGGCCCTGGACGCGGCGATGCATACGTTCTGGGAGAAGGGCTACGAGGCCACTTCCACCCAGGACCTGTGTGAAGCCACCGGGCTGGGGCGCAGCAGCATTTACAACACGTTCAAGAGCAAGCACGACCTGTTCGAGCGTGCGCTGGCCCATTACATCGACACCATGACCACCGCCCAGCTGGCCGTCCTGGAGGACACGCGGCGCCGTGCCGCCGACCGCATCCGCGGCCTGTTCGCCATGGTCATCGACGGCGAGGCCGAGCGCCGTGTCGGCGGCCGCGGCCTTGGTTGCCTGACCGTGAACACCACAGTCGAACTAGCCGCTCGCGACAGCCGGGCGGCGGAACTGCTGGAGCGCGACACGGCCCGCAGGCTCGCGGCGCTGCGCGCGGTGATCGAGGAAGGCCGCCGTGACGGCAGCATCACCTCCCGGCGGGAGGCCGGAGCGCTGGCCCGCTTCGTCAACGCGGCGATCGGAGGCATGCGCATCTCCAGCCAGGGCGGGGCCGACCGGACCGCATTGGAGTCGATCGCCGAAGTCGCCCTCGACGCACTGACCCACTGACCCGCGCGCCACCCGGGCGATGCCTACACATGTCCATGTTTTGAACTGACCAATCCATAACCCTTCGTCACCACGCCACCCGGCCCCCACGCCGGGTGGCGTCCACCCCGAGGAGACAAGACCGTGCCCCGTGCCGTGTACGTCCTGGCACTCGGCATCTTCGCCATGGTGACCAGCGAGTTCGTGGTCGCCGGACTGATGCCGCAGATGGCCGACGGCCTGAACGCGACCATCCCGCAGATCGGATACCTCATCACCGCGTTCGCGGTGGCCATGGCGGCCGGCGGGCCGTTCCTCACCGTGGCTCTCATAAAACTTATGCCGCGGACGGCACTGATGGCGCTGTTCGCCATCTTCCTGGCGGGTAACCTCCTGGCTGCCACCGCGACCGGCTACTCCACGATGATGGCCGCGCGGATCATCACCGGCATCGCCTCACAGGCCTTCTTCGGCGTGGGCATCTCGATGTGCGCCCAGATCACCCGCCCCGAGATCCGCGGCCGTGCGATCGCCGTCGCGATGAACGGCCTCATGCTCGGCACCCTGCTCGGACTGCCCGTCTCCACCCTGGTCGGCGAGCGCTTCGGGTGGCGCGCGGCGTTCTGGACCATCGGCCTCATCGCCGTGATCGCCGCCGTGGCCACCTGGTTCGGCGTGCCCCGCATCGAGCGCGCCATGGGCGGCGGCGGCTTCCGGCAGGAGGTCGGCGTCTTCAAGAAGCCCAAGCTGTGGCTGGTGCTGTCCACCAGCACGCTCATCATCGGCGCCACCTTCTCCGCCTTCAGCTACTTCAACCCCATCCTCACCGACCTCACCGGCTTCTCCACCGGCACCATCCCCCTCCTGCTGATCGCCTACGGCGCCGCCACCGTCGTCGGCAACAACATCGTCGGCCGCTTCGCCGACCGCCACACCAACCCTGTCCTCGCCATCGGCCTCGCTCTCAACGCCGTGTTTCTGACCGGCTTCGCCATCCTCGCCGACCTGCCCGTGCCGGCCGTCATCTGCATGATGGGCATCGGCCTGGTCGGCGTCACCATGAACCCGGCCATGGTGACCCGCGTCCAGCGCACCGGAAACGCCGGCCCGCTGGTCAACACCGTCCACTCCTCCTTCATCACCCTCGGCATCATCCTCGGCTCCTCCACCGGGGCCGTCGCTATCGACGCCTGGGGGCTGCGCGCCCCGCTCTGGCTCGGCGCGGCCATGGCACTGCTGGGCCTGGCCACAGTCCTGCCCGAGCTCGCCCGCCGCTCCGCCCCCGCAACAGGCCTTGCCTCTCCGCGCCCTGCCGAGCAGACAGAACGAGTGTGAGCCATTGCGTCACCCGGCAAGGCGGCGGTAGCAGATGACGGCCACGGCAATGCGGTGAAGGCGAGGAAGTGCTCGGCCTTGCGCTCGTAACGGCGGTGCAACCGACGGAAGCCGCCCGGCCGGCTCACGGTGCGCTCACCAGTCCACCGGTGTCCCCCCGGCCGAGTCCGTCCAGCACCAGCCGGTGCGGCTTGGCCCAGGCCCGAGCCCTGCTCCACTCGGTGAACCGTCGGTACACGGTCGACCAGGACGGTCCGAACGTCTCCGGAGTCCGTCGCCAGGTACAGCCGGAGGTAGCCACGGACATGATTGCTGCCAAAACCCCCCGGTCGCCGTAGCACCGGTCCGGCCACCGCCTTGTGGCCGGACCGGTGCTACCGGCACCACGCGCTGGCACAACTCCCACAGCCCATCGGGGACCAAACGTTCCACGATCGTCACGGATACGCGGACCACCGATCACACCAATTGCAACTACCTCTAAGGTGCGGGACATGAGCGATCGCGCGGTGCTGCACGTGAAGGGGCGGGTGCTCGTCGGGCCGGAGGACGTCCGCGACGAGCTGTGGGTGGTCGGCGGCCGGATCTCGTACGACCGTCCCGCCGCGGCCGGAGACGTCCGCACCGTCGAGGGCTGGGCGCTGCCCGGCCTGGTCGACGCGCACTGCCACGTCGGCCTCGACCGGCACGGCGCGGTCGAGCGGGACGTCGCCGAGAAGCAGGCGCTGACCGACCGCGACGCGGGCACCCTCCTGATCCGCGACGCGGGCTCGCCCTCCGACACCCGCTGGACCGACGCCCGCGAGGACCTCCCGAAGATCATCCGGGCCGGCCGGCACATCGCCCGCACCCGCCGCTACATCCGCAACTACGCCTGGGAGATCGAGCCGGAGGAGCTCGTCGCGTACGTCGCCCGGGAGGCCCGGCGCGGCGACGGCTGGGTGAAGCTGGTCGGCGACTGGATCGACCGCGACCTCGGCGACCTGTCGGCCTGCTGGCCCCGCGAGGCGGTCCGGGCGGCCATCGCCGAGGCCCACCGCCTGGGCGCCCGCGTCACCGCCCACTGCTTCGCCGAGGACTCCCTGCGCGACCTGGTCGAGGCCGGCATCGACTGCGTCGAGCACGCCACCGGCCTGACGGACGACACCATCCCCCTGTTCGCCGAGCGGGGCGTCGCCATCGTCCCCACCCTCGTCAACATCGCCACCTTCCCGCGGCTCGCCGACGGCGGAGAGGCCAGGTTCCCCCGCTGGTCGGCCCACATGCGCCGACTGCACGAGCGCCGCTACGACACCGTGCGCAGCGCCTACGACGCCGGCATCCCCGTCTTCGTCGGCACCGACGCGGGCGGCGCCCTCCCGCACGGCCTGGCGGCGGCCGAGGTCGCGGAACTCGTCACCGCCGGCATCCCCCCGCTGCGGGCGCTGTCGGCGACGACCTGGGCCGCCCGGGAGTGGCTGGGCCGCCCCGGCCTGGAGGAGGGCGCCCCGGCGGACCTGGTGGTCTACGACGAGGACCCGCGCGCGGACGTGCGCGTGCTCGCCGCTCCGCGCCGGGTGGTGCTGAACGGGCGGATCGTCGGGTAGCCGACGCGCGTGGCGCCGGGGAGCACCCGTGCCGCTCCACTCGCACGCGCTCGCCGGAGCGTCGCGATGGAGCGAGGTGCCCCCGCGACGCCGGTGGTTCCCCGGCGGGCCGCCGCCGCTCGCCGCCTCACCCCCGCGGGCCGTCGCCGACCGCCGTCGCCCACCGGCCCCGCCCGCGGGGCGCCGCCCACCGGCCCCGCCCGCAGGGCGCCGCCCACCGGTTCAGCCCATCGCCCGCCGCAGCGCCGCCAGGAAGCCGTCCGTCGTCGCCCGGTCCCGGACCGCCAGCCGCAGCCACTGCGCGCCGAGCCCCGGGAAGGTGTCCCCGCGCCGGACCGCGTACCCCAGGCCGCGCAGCCGGTGCCGCACGGCGGCGGCCTCCGGCAGCCGGACGAGGACGAAGGGACCCTCGGCGGGCCCGGTCACCCGCAGCCCCGCGGGGGCCAGTTCCCCGAGCCCGGCGACGAGGTGCGCCCGGTCGGCGGCGATGCGGCGGGCCGCGCGGGCGGCCTCCGCCAGCGCCCGCGGCCCCACGCACGCCTCGGCCGCCGCGAGGGCGGGCGTGGACACCGGCCACAGCGGCTGGGCCCGTTCCAGCTCCGCGACCGTCTCCGGCGCCGCCAGCACGTACCCGATCCGCAGCCCGGCCAGCCCCCACGTCTTGGTCAGGCTGCGCAGCACCACCAGTCCCGGCACGTCCGTGCGCCCGGCCAGGGCCTCCCGCTCGTCCGGCACCGCGTCCATGAACGCCTCGTCCACCACCAGCGTCCGCCCGGGACGGGCGAGGGCGGTGATCGCGTCGGCGGGGTGCAGCACGGACGTCGGGTTGGTCGGGTTGCCGACGACCACCAGGTCGGCGTCCTCGGGCACGGCCGCCGGGTCGAGCCGGAAGCCGTCCGCCTCCCGCAGCACCACCCGGCCGACCGCGTGCCCCGCGTCCCGCAGCGCCGCCTCCGGCTCCGTGAACTGCGGATGCACCACGACCGGCCGGGACACCTTCAGGGCCCGCGCCAGCAGCACGAACGCCTCCGCCGCCCCGGCCGTCAGCAGCACCCGCTCCACCGGCAGCCCGTGCCGCGCCGCCACCGCCGCCCGCGCGGCCCGCCCGTCCGGGTAGGCCGCGAGGGAGCCGAGCGAGTCGGCGAGGCGGGCGAGCAGCCAGTCCGGCGGCGTGCCCGCGCGCACGTTGACCGCGAGGTCCACCAGCGCGAAGCCGCCGTCGCGGACCTCGGCGTCCCCGTGGTGCCGCAGGTCGTGGCCGCCGTCGTCGCCGTCAGTGCGCATGGGAGTGCGCGTGCCCGTGGCCGTGGTGGTGCCCGTGGTGGTGGCCGTCGTCGTCGGGGTGGAAGTGCGGCTGCTGCGGCAGCCCCACCTTGTCCTCGAAACCGGGCAGCGCGATCCGGTACACGCAGGAGTCGCAGTTCATCCGCAGATCACCCCCGACGGCCTCCTCGTACCGCTCCCACACCAGGTCCAGCAGCTCCGGCTCGGGCCCGATCACGTCCGCGGACCGCACCTCGGTACCCGGGTGCGCGGCGGCCCACTCCTCGGTCTGCCGCCGCACCCGGTCCGGCAGGATGCCGGTGAACAGGAAGTACGGCAGGACCACGATCCGCCCGGCGCCCAGCCTCGCGCACCGGTCCAGGCCGCTCGGCACGTCCGGCGCCGCCAGCGACACGAACGCCGTCTCCACGCCCGCGTACCCGCGGCCCTCCCACAGCAGCCGCGCCGCCTTGAACACCTCGGCGTTGGCGTCCGGGTCCGTCGACCCGCGCCCCACCAGCAGCACCGTCACCTCGGACCGGTCCCAGGAGGGGTCGACCGCCTCGTCCAGCCGCCGCTGGAGCACGTCCAGCAGCGCCGGGTGCGGACCCAGCGGACGTCCGTACGTGTACGAGATGCCCGGGTGGCGCTCCTTCTCGCGGGCCAGCGCCGCCGGGATGTCGCCCTTGGCGTGCCCGGCGGCCACCAGCATCAGCGGCACGGCGGCGAACCGGCGCACCCCCTGCTCGACCAGTGCGGCGACGGCCTCGCCCAGCGGCGGCGGGGACAGCTCGATGAAGCCGCCGGCGACGGGCAGCTCGGGGTGGCGGCGCCCCAGCTCCCGCACGAAGTCGCGGAACGCCTCGGCTCCGGCGTCGTCCCGGGTGCCGTGGCCGGCGATGAGCAGGGCGGGCGGGGTGGTCACAGGTTCTCCTCGGGTTCTTCCGGCTCCGCGGGGGAAACGGGGTGGTACAGCAGGGCGTTGAGCGCGGCGGCGGCCACCGCCGAGCCGCCCTTCTCGGACACGTTGCTGACGGCGGGCAGTCCGCTGGCGCGCAGCGCCGCCTTGGACTCGGCCGCGCCGACGAAACCGACGGGCAGCCCGATGACGAGCGCGGGGGAGGCGTCCAGGGTCAGCAACTCCTCCAGCGCGGTCGGCGCGCAGCCGATCACCCACAGCGCGCCGGGGCCGACCTGCTCGTACGCCAGCCGCATGGCGTGGGCGGACCGGGTCAGGCCGGGGCCCGCGACGGCGTCCCTCAGCCGGCACACGGTCTCGCGGCGCGTGATCCCGGCCGCGACCATCTCCACGTCCACGACGACGGGCGCCCCGGCGTGCAGCGCCGCGTGCGCCGCCACCAGGTCGTCCTCGGCCATCACGAGGTCGTCCGCGTACTCCAGGTCGGCCGCGGAGTGGATGACCCGCTCCACCACCGCCCGCGTCAGCGGCGGGAAGCGCGAGGTGTCCAGGCGGGCGCGCAGCCGCCGGAAGGACTCCTGCTCGATGGGGTGCACGACACGGTTCACGGGGTGGGTCCCTCCTGCCAGCGGTAGCCGCGCGGCGTCACCATGCGGCCCGCGATCTCGCGGGTCGCGGTGTTGCCCACCGTCACGACCGTCATCATGTCGACCGTCGCCGGGTCCAGCGCGGCGAGCGTCGTGACCCGGCTGGACTCGTCGGGCCGCGAGGCGTTGCGGACGACACCGACCGGCGTCGCCGGCTCCCGGTGCCCGGCGAGGATCGCGAGCGCCTTGGGCAACTGCCAGTCGCGGCCCCGGCTGCGCGGGTTGTAGAACGTCACGACGAGGTCGGCCTCGGCCGCCGCCCGCACCCGCCGCTCGATGACCTCCCACGGCGTGTGCAGGTCGGACAGGCTGATCGAGACGTGGTCGTGGCCCAGCGGAGCCCCCAGGACCGCCCCGGCCGCGAGCGCCGCCGTCACGCCCGGCACACCGACCACGTCGATGTCGTCGGACGCCTCGGCGAGCGCGGGCGAGGCCATGGCGTACACGCCCGCGTCCCCGCTGCCGATCAGCGCCACGGCGTGCCCGCGCCGCGCCTCGGCCACGGCCGTGCGGGCCCGCTCCTCCTCGGCGCCGAGCCCGGACTCCAGGACGCGGGTGCCGGGCCGCAGCAGGTCGCGGATCTGGTCGACGTACTGGTCCAGCCCGACCAGCACCGACGCGCGCCGCAGCTCCGCCTTCGCGCGCGGTGTGAGCAGGTCGCGGGCGCCCGGCCCGAGCCCGACCACCGCGAGCCGCCCGCGCCCCGGCCGCCGCGCGACGGCACAGGTCGCCATCGCGGGGGAGGCGGCCGACTTCCGCTTGGGGACGAGGAGTTCGCCCCCGCGCAGCAGGGCCGCCGCCTCCGCGACCGAGGGGGTGCCGACGGCGGCGAGCGGCGCGTCGGACGGATTGGGCACCGCCACGTCCGCCAGTTCCCGCGCGGAGTACGTCACCAGGGGCACCCCGAGCCGTTCGGCGGCCCGGACGATCCCCGGCTCCTGGGCCTTGGCGTCCACGGTGGCCAGTTCGGCGAGCGACGCCGCGGACAGACCGGCGTCCCGCAGGGCGTCCTCGATCAGGGCGAGCACCTCCTCGGCGGGCGCGCCCCTGGAGGCGCCGACGCCCACGACCAGGGTCGGCGGGCGCAGCACCACCTCCCGCTCGGCGGGCTCGACCAGCCGGTCCGTCACCCGGACGGTGTACGGGCCGTCGTCGGCGACCGGCAGCGGCGGCAGCGGCCAGTTCACCTCGGACCGCAGGGCGACCGGTTCGCCGTCGAGCAGGGCCCGCGACACGGCGGCGACATCGCCCTCCACCGGCAGGCCGAGGGTGTCCAGGCCGGGCAGGCCGGCCGCGTCCGTCGCCGTCGTCACCACCGGCTGCGCGCCCAGCACCTCGCCCACCGCGCGCGCGAGATCGTTGGCGCCACCGCCGTGCCCGCCGACCAGCGACACGGCGAACCGCCCGCCCTCGTCGACGCACACCACACCGGGGTCGGTCCGCTTGTCCCCGAGCAGCGGCGCCACCAGCCGGACCACGGCACCCGTGGCCAGGAAGCACACGAGCTGCTCGCACTGGGCGAACGCGGTCCGTACGGCGTCCGCGACGGGACCGTCGTACACACGCGTGCGGTCCGGCCAGGCCGCGGCCAGCCGGTCCCGGGCAGCCGCTCCCGCCGCGGTGGCGGAGATGAGGCCGATCACTGGGGAACTCCTTCGGTACGGGCGTGGGGCCGCGTGCCCCACAGCAGGAAGACGGGGTTGGTCGCCGCGAGCCGGGTCACGTCCCCCGGCAGCGGCGCGAGCCGCGACGACTGCAGCAGCACGCCGTCGCAGTCGAACCCGGCGGCGGTGAGCGCGCCGCGCGCGGCCGGCACCCGGTCGAGCGCGGCCATCGCCACGACCACCGTGCGCCGGGCCCGCCGCGCGCACGCCGCCACGACGGCGGGCAACTCGCTGCCGCCGCCGCCGACGAACACGGCGTCCGGGTCGTCGAGGGGGGACAGGCCGGACAGGGCGTCCGGCGCCTGCCCGTGCACCACGCGCACGTCCACGCCGTGCGCGGCGGCGTTGGCGCGGATCCGCTCCACGCCGTCGGCGGTCTTCTCCACGGCGACGGCGGCGGCACCGAGCCGCGCGCACTCCACGGCCACCGAGCCGGAGCCCGCGCCGACGTCCCAGACCAGGTCGCCGAGGCGGGGTCCGAGCCGGGCCAGGGCCAGCGCCCGCACCTCGAACTTGGTGATCATCGAGTCGCGGTGGGCGAACGCGGACTCCGCGAGCGCCCACCCGGCGGGCCCGGCGTCCGGCCCCGCCACCGTCCGCACCGGTCCCAGCGCCCGCGCCTCGTCCAGGCACAGCACGACGCTGACCGCGCCGCCCCAGTCGCGGGCGGCGGCCTCGGCGGGCGTCACCCGCTCCACCCGCTCCCGCCGGGGGTCGCCCAGCGCGGAGGCGACCACCAGGACCCGCCCGGTGTCCTCCAGCGCCGCCCCGAGCTCCGCCGGACCGGCGCCCGGCCCGGTCAGCACGGCGACCTTCGGCCGGGCCCGGCACACGGCGACCGCCGTGCGCAGGTCGCGCCCGTGCGCGCTGACCACCACGGCGTCCTCCCACGGCAGCCCGGCCCGCGCGAACGCCGCGGCCACGGACGACACCCCGGGCCGCACCTCCAGCCGCTCGGCGCCGAACCGCTCGGCCAGCGCCCGCACGATCCCGAAGAACCCCGGATCGCCGGAGGCCAGCACCACGACCCGCCGGTCCCGTGCCACGTACCGCGCGACGGTCTCCAGCGCGGGCGCCAGCGGCCCGAGCACCACCCGCTCGGCCGTCTCGGGCAGCGGTACGGCGTCCAGGTGCCGCCGCCCGCCGACGACGAGGTCCGCCCCGGCGACGTCCTCGGCGCGCGCCGCCCCCGTCCCCGTGCCGACGACGGTGATCACCGCCGTCACGTGCTGGCACCCCGCGCGCGCAGGGCCCGGCGGGCCTGGGGGTCGGCCTTGCGGTAGCCGTGGAAGTGACCGGGGTGGTACAGGTGCGAGCGGGTGCCGTGCGCGTCGAGCGCCGGGCCGACCAGGAACAGCGTGTGCTTCCACAGCTTGTGTTCCTTGACCGTCTCCTCCAGCGTGCCGATCGTGCACTTCACGACCAGCTCCTCCGGCCAGGTCGCCTGGTAGGCGACGACGACCGGGGTGGTCGTCGGGTAGCCGCCCTCCAGCAGCTCCCGCACCAGCTGCCCGCTGCGGGCGGCCGACAGGAAGATCGCCATGGTGGTGCCGTGCCGGGCGAACTCCCGGACCTCCTCGCCGGGCGGCATCGGCGTCTTGCCGCCGCCCAGCCGGGTCAGCACCACCGACTGCGCGACCTCCGGAACGGTCAGCTCCCGCTGTGCGAGCGCGGCCACCGCGGAGAACGACGACACGCCCGGGACGACCTCCGTGGCGATGCCGATCTCGTGGCACCGGTCGAGCTGCTCCTGCGTACCGCCCCACAGCGCCGGGTCGCCGGAGTGGATGCGGGCCACCCGCAGGCCCTCGTCGTGGGCGCGGCGGTAGACGGCGACGACGTCCTCCAGCGACATCGTCGCCGAGTCGAGGACCTCCGCGTCCTCGCGCGCGTGCTCGAGGACCTCCGCCTGCACCAGGCTCGCCGCCCAGATCACCACGTCGGCCTCGGCGATGGCGCGCGCGGCCCGGAACGTCAGCAGATCGGCGGCGCCGGGGCCGGCACCGACGAAGGTCACCTTGCCGGTGGGGGCATCGGCCATGGGGAATCGGTCCTCTCCTGGAAGTCCTGCCGACCCCTTGAGGAGCCGGGAGATGCTGAAAGCGCCGCCCGTTCCCGGGAGCGCCGCGCGTGCGGCCGGGAGCGGCGGAGTCCTACGGGTACTGCGGTTGCCGGTGGCGGACGTGCGCGACCACGCGGCGATCGGATGGCAGGGGCCCATGGCGGTCCTCGTCGCGCTCGGCGCGTTCCCGACGACGTCGGCCGGCGGCTGGACGGCACGGCGCGTGACCGACCGCCGCCACCTGGTGCCGGGCCTGGCCGGCGGGCTGATGCCCGGTGCGGTCGGCCTGGACCTGCTGCCGGAGGCCCCGGAGGCGGCCGGCGGCGAGGTGTTCGCCGTTCCGGAGGCGCTGCTGCTGTCCGTCGCCGGGTTCCTCCTCGCCCACCTGGTGGAACGCCTGCTCGCCGCCCGCTCGACCCCGCTGCGCACGGTCGCCGGGGCGGCGTTCGTCCGGCTGGTGGTGGGCGTCGCCGAGCGAGCCCGGGCCCCGCGACGGCCGGTTCACAGTTTGCCGCCGCGCCCGCCGTCGCGCCGGGCGGGCGCGATCAGCGTCGACAGGTACGGCAGCGGAGCACCGTCGAGCTCGGCGGCCGGACGGATCGACTCCTCCTCCAGCCCGAGCGCCGACCCCCACACCGCGTCGCCGAGCCGCCCGGTCTCCCGCAGCGCCTCGGCGACCTCGCCGGCCTGCCGGCCGAACTTGTAGGCCACGACCGTCCCCGGCCCGTTCAGCGCCTCCTTCAGCACGGCCGAACCGGCGGTGACCGGCACCAGCGTGAGCGGCTCCGTCCCCTCCGTCAGCACCGCGCCCGACCGCGCCGCGAGGTCCTGCATCGCGGTGATGCCGGGCACCGTCTCCACCACCGTCCCGGGCACCAGGGAGGCGATCGTCTGCGCCAGATAGGTGAACGTCGAGTACACGTTGGGGTCGCCGATCGTCGCGAACGCCACGCTGCCGTGCCGCCGCAGCAGCCCGGCCACCCGCTCGCCCGCCGCGTCCCAGGCGGCCTCGCGCCGCGCCCGGTCGGTGCGCTCGTTCAGCGCGAACACCACCCGGACGACCTTCTCCCCGGGCACGTAGTGCAGCACCGTCGCCTCGGCCCGTCCCCGCTCGCCCGTGTCCATCACGGGCACGACGACGACCTCGGCCGCGCGCAGCGCGTTGACCCCCTTGACCGTCACCAGCTCCGGGTCCCCGGGCCCCACCCCGACCCCGACCAGCCTGCTGTTCACGCCGCTCATGACGTCCGGCACCTCTCCACGAACCGACGGGCGACACCGGGCTCGGACGCCCAGTGCGTGTGCAGGTAGCTCGCGTGCACACCGCCCTGTACGAAACCTTCGACGCGCCGGCGCGGGGCGCGCACCCCCCAGGCGGGAGCGGACCCGGCCACCGGCTCCACCACCGTCCGGTGGAACTCGTGCCCCCGCATCCGCGTCCCCGCCGCCGCGAGCGCGCTGTCGGACACCGCGACCGCGTCCCGGTAGCCGAGGGTGAGCCGCTCGGACATCCGGGCGGTGGCGTCCAGCACCCCGCACATCGGCCGCCCGTCCAGCTCCCGGCACAGGTACAGCAGCCCCGCGCACTCGGCGGCGACCGGCGCCCCGCCCGCCGCCAGCTCCGCGACCGCCCCGCGCAGCGGCTCGTTGGCGGACAGCTCGTCGGCGTACACCTCCGGGAACCCGCCCCCGATCACCAGTCCGCGCGTCCCCTCGGGCAGCGCCTCGTCCCGCAGCGGGTCGAACGGCACCACCTCGGCACCGGCCGCGGCGAGCAGCTCGGCGTGCTCGGCGTAGGAGAAGGTGAACGCGGGGCCCCCGGCGACGGCGACCACCGCACGCGTCCCGCCGACCCCGGCCGCGGGCGGCTCCCACGGGTCGCCGGGCACCGGGCCCGCCGTCCGCGCCAGCGCCTCCAGCGCCTCCAGGTCGCACCCGGCCCGCACCTGCGCGGCCATGGCGGCCACCGCCTCCACCGCCGCCGCCTGCCGCTCGGCGGCCGGCACCAGCCCCAGGTGCCGGGACGGCGTGTCCACCTGCGGCGCCCGTCGCAGCACGCCCAGCACCGGCACCCCGGACGCGTCCAGCGCGTCCCGCAGCAGCTCCTCGTGCCGGTCGGAGGCGACCTTGTTCAAGATCACGCCCCCGATGCGCACCCGCGGGTCCCAGGACGCGAACCCGTGCACCAGCGCCGCCACCGACCGCGACTGCGAGGACGCGTCCACCACCAGCACCACCGGCGCCCGCAGCAGCTTGGCCACCTGCGCGGTGGACGCCAGCTCCCCCTCCCCGGCGGCCCCGTCGTACAGGCCCATCACACCTTCGACGACGGCGATGTCGCAGCCCCGCGCCCCGTGCAGGAACAGCGGTCCGACCAGCTCGGGCCCGCACAGGTAGGCGTCGAGGTTGCGTCCCGCGCGCCCGGTGGCGAGCGCGTGGTAGCCGGGGTCGATGTAGTCCGGCCCGACCTTGTGCGGGGAGACGGTCAGTCCCCGCGCGGCGAACGCGGCCATCAGCCCCGTGGCGACGGTGGTCTTGCCGCTCCCCGAGGAGGGCGCGGCGATGACCAGCCGGGGAACGGCGAAGGTCACCACTCGATGCCCCTCTGCCCCTTCTGCCCCACGTCCATCGGGTGCTTGACCTTGGACATGTCGGTGACGAGATCGGCGAAGTCCACCAGCTTCCCCGGCGCGTTCCGCCCGGTGATCACCACGTGCTGGGTGCCGGGCCGGCCGCGCAGCACCTCCACGACCTCGTCGGTGTCCACCCAGCCCCAGTGCATCGGGTAGGCGAACTCGTCCAGCACGTACAGCCGGTACGTCTCGGCGGCCAGGTCCCGCTTGACCTGCTCCCAGCCCTCCCGGGCCTTCTCCTCGTTGTCCATCTGCGCGTCGCGCTGCACCCAGGACCAGCCCTCGCCCATCTTGTGCCAGGCGACGGTCCCGCCCTCGCCGGAGTCGCCGAGCACCCGCAGCGCCCGCTCCTCGCCGACCTTCCACTTCGCCGACTTGACGAACTGGAACACCCCGATCGGCCACCCCTGGTTCCAGGCGCGCAGCGCCAGCCCGAAGGCGGCGGTCGACTTGCCCTTGCCGACGCCCGTGTGCACGACCACCAGCGGACGGTTGCGCCGCTGACGGGTCGTCAGACCATCGTCCGGAATCACGCTCGGCTGTCCCTGCGGCACTACGCGGCCCTCCTGCTTCCCTGTACGTCCCTCACCAGAGCGGCGATGCTGTCGGCGCGCAGCTCCTCCAGCGTCACGGCGGTCCCGCCCAGCTCGCCGGCGAGCTTCCCGGCGAGCCCCAGCCGCACCGGCCCGGACTCGCAGTCCACGACGACCGAGGCGACCTTCTCGGCCGCCAGCAGCCCGGCCGCCTTCGAGGCCAGCAGCAGCGGCTCCGGGCCGCCCGTGGCCCGCCCGTCCGTCACCACGACCACCAGCGGCCGCCGCGCCGCGTCCCGCAGCCGCTCCACCCGCAGCACCTCGTGCGCCTTGAGCAGCCCGGCGGCCAGCGGCGTACGGCCGCCGGTGGGCAACGACTCCAGCCGCGCGGCCGCGGCGTCCACGGAGGAGGTGGGCGGCAGCGCGACCTCGGCGGCCGAACCCCGGAAGGTCACCAGCCCCACCTTGTCCCGCCGCTGGTAGGCGTCGAGCAGCAGCGACAGCACGGCGCCCTTGACGGCGCCCATGCGCTGCCGCGCGGCCATGGACCCGGAGGCGTCCACGACGAACAGCACGAGGTTGCCCTCGCGGCCCTCGCGCACCGTCTGCCGCAGATCGTCCCGGCGCACCACGAGCCCCGGGCCGCTGCGCCCGCGCGCCCGCTGGTGCGGGGCGGCGGCCTGCACGGTCGCCGCCAGGTGCAGCCTGGTCAGCGCCCCGCGCGGGCGCCGGGCGCCGGTGGTCCGGCCGTGCTCGGTACGCGCCCGCGACCGGCGCCCGGCGGTGCCCTCGCCGATACCGGGCACGCTCAGCACCTTCGTGCGGAACGGCTCCGCGGCCCGCGCGGCGGGCTGCTCCCCGGCGCCGGACGGCTGCGGCTCCCCCTCCCCGCCAGCCTCGGGCCGCGCGGCGGTGTCACCGCCCCCGGGACCCTCGGGGCCCTGGGAGGGCGGCTGCCCGCCCCCGCCGCCGGGCCCGCCGGGGCCGCCGTCCGGGTCGGGGTCGTCGTCGTTCCCGTCCTGCCCGCCGAACCGCTCCAGCGTCTCGTCCAGCTTGTCCTCGTCCAGTCCCGGCGCGTCGAACGGGTTGCGCCGCCGCCGGTGGGGGAGGGCCAGCAGGGCCGCCTGCCGCACGTCCTCCGCGAGGACGTCCGTGCGCCCGGCCCACGCCGCCAGCGCGGTCGCCGTGCGGGCCATCACGATGTCGGCGCGCATGCCGTCCACCTCGAACGCCGCGCAGGTCGCCGCGATCTGCCGCAGCGCCCCGTCGCCGAGCCGCACCGACGGCAGCAGCTCCCGCGCCGCCGCGATCCGCGCCCGTACGGCGGCCTCCTCCTCGGCCCAGCGCGCCGCGAAGCCGGCCGGATCGTCGTCGTACGCCAGCCGGCGCCGCACGACCTCCACCCGCTGGTCGGGTTCGCGCGAGGCGGCGACCTCCACGGTCAGCCCGAACCGGTCCAGGAGCTGCGGCCGCAGCTCGCCCTCCTCGGGGTTCATGGTGCCGACCAGCAGGAACCGGGCGGCGTGCCGCACGGAGACGCCCTCGCGCTCCACGTACGACGCGCCCATCGCCGCCGCGTCCAGCAGCAGGTCGACCAGGTGGTCGTGGAGGAGGTTGACCTCGTCGACGTAGAGGATGCCCCGGTGCGCGTCGGCCAGCAGGCCCGGCTCGAACGCCTTCACGCCCTCGGCGAGCGCCCGCTCGATGTCGAGCGCGCCGACCAGCCGGTCCTCGGAGGCGCCGACCGGCAGCTCCACCATGCGGGCGGGCCGTTCGGTCCCGGCGCCCGGCTCGTGCGGGCCGTCCGGGCAGCCCGGGTCGGGGGCGGCCGGGTCGCAGGAGAAACGGCACCCGGGCACGACGGCCACCGCGGGCAGCAGCGCCGACAGCGCCCGCACGGCCGTCGACTTGGCGGTGCCCTTCTCCCCGCGCACCAGCACTCCGCCGACCGCCGGGGAGACGGCGTTCAGCAGCAGCGCGAGCCGCAGGTCGTCCTGGCCGACGACGGCCGTGAACGGGAACGGGGTGGTCACTTGTCGTCGCCCTCCAAGTCGCCTTCGAGCTCCAGGTAGGTGGCGCGCAGCCGCTCCAGCGTGTCCGCGTCCGGCTCCGCCCACAGCCCTCGGTCGGCGGCCTCCAGCAGCCGCTCGGTGATCCCGCGCAGCGCCCACGGGTTGGACTTCTTCATGAAGTCCCGGTTCTCCGGGTCGAAGACGTACTCGGCGCTGAGCTTCTCGTACATCCAGTCGTCCACGACCCCGGCCGTGGCGTCGTACCCGAACAGGTAGTCCACGGTGGCCGCCATCTCGAAGGCGCCCTTGTAGCCGTGGCGCCGCATCGCCGCCATCCAGCGCGGGTTGACCACCCGGGCGCGGAAGACGCGGTGCGTCTCCTCGCCCAGCGTGCGGGTCCTCACCTGGTCGGGGGTGGCGGAGTCGCCGACGTACGCCTCGGGGCTCTCGCCGGTCAGGTGGCGCACCATGGCGACCATGCCGCCGTGGTACTGGAAGTAGTCGTCCGCGTCGACCAGGTCGTGCTCGCGGGTGTCCACGTTCTTCGCCGCGACCGCGATCCGCCGGAACGCCTTCTCCATGTCGCCGCGCGCGGCGCGCCCGTCGAGCCCGCGCCCGTAGGCGTAGCCGCCCCACACCGCGTACACCTCGGCGAGGTCCGCGTCGGAGCGCCAGTTGCGGGCGTCGATCAGCGGCAGCAGGCCCGCGCCGTAGGCGCCCGGCTTGGAACCGAAGACGCGGGCGGTGGCCCGGCGCCGGTCGCCGTGCTCGGCGGTGTCCTGTTCCACGTGCGCCCGCACGTAGTTGGACTCGGCGGGCTCCTCCAGCTCGGCCACCGCCCGCACCGCGTCGTCGATCAACCCGACCACGTGCGGGAACGCGTCGCGGAAGAAGCCGGAGATCCGCACGGTGACGTCGATGCGCGGCCGGCCCAGCTCCGCCAGGGGGACGATCTCGAAGCCGGTGACCCGGCGCGAGGCGTCGTCCCACACCGGGCGGCACCCCAGCAGCGCGAGGATCTCGGCGATGTCGTCGCCCTGGGTGCGCATCGCGGAGGTGCCCCACACGGTGAGGCCGACGGACTTCGGGTAGGCGCCCGTGTCCTGCAGGTACCGCTGCACCAGCGAGTCCGCGAGCGACTGGCCGACCTCCCAGCTCAGCCGGGACGGGATCGCCTTGGGGTCGACGGAGTAGAAGTTCCGGCCGGTCGGCAGGACGTTGACCAGGCCCCGGGTCGGCGACCCGGAGGGGCCCGCGGGCACGTACCCGCCGTCGAGCGCCCGCAGGATGTGCCCGATCTCGTCGGTGGTGCGGGCCAGGCGCGGGACGACCTCGGTGCAGGCGAACTCCAGCACGGCGACGGCGTCGGGCAGTTCGGTGCCGAGCACCTCGCGCACCAGGCCCGGTACGGCGCCGGCGTCCCACGCCCGCGCCTCCATGCCCTCCGCGACCCGCCGGCACAGCTGCTCCAGCAGGTCGATCGCGTCGGCGGCGGTCCGTGCCGGGCCCTCCACCAGGTCCGTCAGCTCCGCCGGCACCTTCACCGGCGCGCCCGGCGCGGCCAGCAGTTCCTTCTCCACCAGTCCGAAGTGCTCGGCCAGCGCGGCCCGCAGGCCCGGCAGCGCGTTCGCCTGCCCGCCCCACACCTGCGAGGCGCGCAGCACGGCCAGGACCAGGTTCACGCGCGGCTCGCCGACCGGCCCGCCGCCCAGGACGTGCAGGCCGTCGCGGATCTGCACGTCCTTGATCTCGCACAGGTAGCCGTCGATGTGCATGACGAACTCGTCGAACTCGTCGTCGTCCGGCTGCTCGTCGACGTGCAGGTCGTGGTGGAGCTCGGCCGCCTTGACCAGGGTCCAGATCTGCGCCCGCACGGCCGGCGCCTTCGCCGGGTCCAGGTCGCTGACGAGCGCGTACTCGTCCAGGAGCTGCTCCAGCTTGGCCAGGTCGCCGTAGGTGTCGGCGCGGGCCATCGGCGGGACGAGGTGGTCGACCACCGTCGCGTGCCCGCGCCGCTTGGCCTGGGTGCCCTCGCCGGGGTCGTTGACGATGAAGGGGTAGACCAGGGGGAGGTCGCCGAGGACGGCGTCCGGCGCGCAGCCGGCGCTCAGCCCGAGGCCCTTGCCCGGCAGCCACTCCATCGTGCCGTGCTTGCCCATGTGCACGATCGCGTCGGCGCCGAAGCTGTTCTCCAGCCACCGGTAGGCCGCCAGGTAGTGGTGCGACGGCGGCATGTCCGGGTCGTGGTAGATCGCGATCGGGTTCTCGCCGAAGCCGCGCGGCGGCTGGATCATGACGACGACGTTCCCGAACTGCAAGGACGCCAGCACGATGTCGTCGCCGTCGACGTACAGCGAGCCCGGCGGCTCGCCCCACGCCTCCCGCATGGCCTCCCGCAGCCCGGGGTCCAGCTTCTCGAACCACGCCCGGTAGTCGGCCAGCGGCACCCGGGCGGGCGCGGCGGCCAGCTGCTCCTCCGTCAGCCACTCCACGTCGTGCCCGCCGGCCTCGATCAGCCGGTGGATCAGCTCGTCGCCGTTGTCCGGATACCCGTCGACGGCGTACCCGGCGTCCCGCAGCGCGTCCAGCACCCGCACCGCCGAGGCGGGCGTGTCCAGGCCGACCGCGTTGCCGACCCGGGAGTGCTTGGTCGGGTAGGCGGTGAAGACGAGCGCGATCCTCTTCCGCGCGTTCGGCTTGTGCCGCAGGCGCGCGTGCCGTACGGCGATCCCGGCGACCCGCGCGGCCCGCTCCGGGTCGACGACGTACACGGGCACGTCGTCGGGGCCCTGCTCCTTGAAGGAGAACGGGACGGTGACCAGCCGGCCGTCGAACTCGGGGATGGCGACCTGCATCGCCGCGTCCATGGGGGACAGGGCGGCGTCCGACTCCTCCCACGCCGCGCGCGAGGAGGTGAGGCACAGCCCCTGCAGCACGGGGACGTCCAGCTCGGCGAGCGCGCCGACGTCCCAGGCCTCCTCGTCGCCGCCCGCCGAGGCCTGCGAGGCGTGCGTGCCGCCGGCGGCCAGGACGGTGGCGACCAGCGCGTCCGCCCGGCCCAGGAGCTCGTACAGCCCGGCGTCGGCACCGCGCAGCGAACCGCAGTACACCGGCAGGGCGTTGGCGCCGTGCGCCTCGATCGCCTCGCACAGGGTGTCCACGAAGGCGGTGTTGCCGCTCAGTTCGTGCGCGCGGTAGAAGAGCACGCCGACCGTCGGGCGGCCCTCCCGCCGCTCGTACGCGCCGTGCACGCCGTACTCCGGCATCGCGTGGGGCGCGGCGAACCCCTCGCCTGTGAGCAGCACGGTGTCGGACAGGAACCGCGCCAGCTCGGCCAGGTTCGCCGGGCCGCCCTCCACGAGGTACTTCAGCGCCTCGGCGACGACACCGGCGGGCACGCTGGACTCGGCCATCAGCTCCGCGTCCGGCACGGCCTCCCCGCCCAGCAGCACGGTCGGCACGCCGGACGCCTTCAGCGCGGCGAGCCCGTCCTCCCAGGCGCGTTTGCCGCCCAGCAGCCGTACGACGGCGATGTCCGCGCCGTCGAGCAGCGCGGGCAGCTCCTCCCGCACGTCGACCCGGGTCGGATTGCCGATCCGGTAGGAGGCGCCGGAGGCCCGGGCCGCCAGCAGATCCGTGTCGGCGGTCGACAACAACAACACTGTGCTCATGCGGGCGCTCCCGGGGGGATGAAGGGCAGTCCTTGCGGCGCGCCGGACTCGATGAGCCGCCACAGCGCGTCCGTGTCCGCGTGCTGTTCGATCAGGTCGCCGAGCCGGTCGAGCTGCTCCTCGCGCAGCGCGGCGAACGAGGTGTCCGGGGCCGGCACGAAGCGGCGGCCCGCGGCGGCCGCCACCTCGCGCAGGAACGCCCGCCGGAAGCCGTCCGACTCCAGCGAGCCGTGCCAGTGGGTGCCCCAGGTCTGGCCCACCCGGCAGCCGTCCAGGAAGGGGTCGCCGCCGGTGACCTCGGCGACGCCGTGGTGGATCTCGTAGCCCTCGACCCGCTCGCCGAGGGCCTCGCCCACCGGCCGGGCGAGGGTCTTCTCGCGGGCGAACCGCACCCGCACCGGCAGGACGCCGAGCCCGTCCACGTGGCCGCGGCGGCTCTCGACGTCGTCCTCGATGTGCTCGCCGAGCAGCTGGAAGCCGCCGCAGACGCCGAGCACGGGCCGCTGCTCGGCGGCCCTGCGCCGCAGGGCGTCCGCGAGCCCCCGCTCCCGCAGCCAGTCCAGCGCCCGGACCGTGCCCCGGGTGCCCGGCACCACCACGAGGTCGGCGTCGGCCAGCTCCTCCGGCCGGTCCACGAACCGCACCACGACACCCGGTTCGGCGGCCAGCGCGTCCACGTCCGTGAAGTTGGACATCAGCGGGACCGCGCAGACGGCGACCCGCAGCACGTCCTCGCCGACCGGCGGCGCGACGGCGGACTCCCGCACGGTGCCGCGCAGCGAGACGCGCAGCCCGTCCTCCTCGTCGATGCCGAGCCCGTGCCGGAACGGCAGCACCCCGTAGGTGTGCCGCCCGGTGAGGCCGTGCAGCATCTCCAGGCCCGGCTCCAGCAGGGACACGTCCCCGCGGAACTTGTTCACCAGGAACCCGGCGACCAGCGCCTGGTCCTCCGGCGCGAGCAGCGCCACCGTCCCGAAGAACGAGGCGAACACGCCCCCGCGGTCGATGTCGCCGACGACCACCACGGGCAGTCCGGCGCCCCGGGCGATGCCCATGTTCACGATGTCGGTCCGGCGCAGGTTGATCTCCGCCGGGCTGCCCGCACCCTCGCAGATCACCGCGTCGTACGCGCCCCGCAGCTCGGCCAGGCAGTCGAGGACGGTGCCGAGCAGCGCCTGCTGCCGGCCGCCGTGGTAGCCGCGCGCGCTCAGCTCGCCGACCGGCTTGCCCAGCAGCACCACCTGGCTGCTCTGCTCGCCGCCCGGCTTGAGCAGCACCGGGTTCATCTGCGCGGTCGGCTCGATCCGGCATGCCTGCGCCTGCATCGCCTGCGCCCGCCCGATCTCGGCGCCCTCGCGCGTCACGAACGAGTTCAGCGACATGTTCTGCGCCTTGAACGGCGCCACCTTCACGCCCTGCCGCACCAGCCACCGGCAGATTCCGGCGGTGACGACGCTCTTGCCGGCGTCGGAGGTGGTGCCGGCGACGAGGAGGCCCCCGCTTCTCATGATCCGTGTCCTCTCTTCGGCGGGCGCGACGTCACGAGGCCCGACGCCAGCAGCCGCGCGCCCGCGCACACGCCCAGCGCCAGCCAGCCCACGCGCCGGGACAGCCGTACCGCCCGGTCGATGTCGCCGGCGCGGACGGCCCGGCCCGCGGCCCCGTTGAGCACGGGCCGGTGCTCCACCCGCCCGCCGTACGACAGCGTCCCGCCGAGCCGGACGCCGAGGGCGCCCGCGAACGACGCCTCGACGGGCCCGGCGTTGGGGCTCGGGTGCCTGACGGCGTCGGCCCGCCAGGCCCGCACGGCGCCGCGCGGGTTCCCGCCGGCGACGGCGGCGAGGGCGGCGGTCAGCCGCGCGCCGGGCCAGCCGGCCAGGTCGTCGAGACGGGCGGAGGCCCAGCCGTAGCGGCGGTACCGGGGCGACTTGTGGCCGACCATGGCGTCGAGGGTGTTGACGGCCCGGAAGCCGAGCAGGCCCGGCACCCCGCCGGCGGCGCCCCACACCAGGGCGCCCACCACCGCGTCGGAGGTGTTCTCGGCGACGGATTCCACGACGGCCCGCGCGATCCCGTCGGCGTCCAGGGCCTGCGGATCGCGCCCGCACAGGTGCGGCAGCCGCCGGCGGGCGGCCTCGACGTCGCCCGCCTCCAGCGCCCGCCCGATGGCGCGCGCCTCGCGCGCGAGCGAGGTGCCGCCGACGACGGCCCAGGTGGCGGTGGCGGTCAGCGCGACGGAGGCGGCGGGCCAGGGGCGTGCGGCGCGGGAGGCGAGGGCGCCGAGCGCCACGGCACCGCCGGCGCACACGGCGGTGTGGACCGCGCCCCGGCCGCGGTGGTCCCGCCAGAGCACACGTTCCACGGCACCGGCGGCACGGCCGAACGCGGCGACCGGATGCCCGCGGCGGGGATCGCCGAGGAGGAGGTCGCCGAGGAGGCCCGCGGCGGCGCCGTACGCGAAGACGCGTTCGGCACGCATGGAGCTCAGCCGGTCACACGGTCGGGGAAGGCGGGGAGAGGCCTGGTACTGAACCTCGAACGGCAGCCGAGCATCGCGTTGTGTCCTCACTCAGGGTGTCCACGCCCTGGTTCGACGAGACCGGCGGTGAGAGTTCCTGGCTCCCGGGGTTCCACCCCGGTCACAGTGGCGGGACCGCGCCGGATTCACACCGGCCTTCCTCTCCTGCCGCCGTACATGGCCCAGGCAGTCCACCACGGCCCGCGAACACCAGTCAACTTGCCGTTGACCTGCACAGGGGGAGTGTGCGAAGGCCCACACGCGGCGGGTGTGCCCCGGGCGCGCGGAAGCGGGGTGCGGGACGGATCACCGTCCCGCACCCCGCTTCCGCGCGTGCGCGCCGCCGGTCAGACGACGATCAGGTAGATCCCGTACGCCACCGCCGCCGCGCAGGCCGCGAAGCACGCGTAGGCGCCGGTGACCGCGAGGGCCGCGGAGCCGCCCCGGGCGGCGGTCCGCTCCCGGCGGGAGAGCCCGGCGATGCCCAGGGTGAACAGGGCCACCAGGGCCACGGTGACCACGAGGCTGACCCCGAAGACGGAGCCGAGGGCTGCCCAGTCGATCTTCATCCTGCTTCTTCCTTCGTACCGGGTGAGCGCGGGCTCAGACGGGGGTGGCGGCCGAGGGGGCCTTGGCGTCGGGGGCGGCGGAGACCTGGGCCGGGATGGTGGCGGTCAACTCTCCGGCGGCGCCCGCCGGGGGCGGGGTCACGGCGGCGATCGCGGTGGTGACCACACCGGCCGGCTCGGCGCTCCCGCCGTCCTCGGTGTCGTTGACGTTGGTGTGGTCGACGACCTCGCGGCGGGAGATCTTCCAGATCGCGGCGCTGGAGGCGACCAGGAAGACCGCGACGAGCGCCGTGCCCCAGTCGCCGAGGCCGCAGACCCACTCGGCGAGCGCGCCGACCAGGGCCGCGGCCGGCAGGGTCAGGCCCCAGGCGGCGAACATCCGCGTCGCCGTGGACCAGCGCACGACGCCGCCCTTGCGGCCGAGGCCCGCACCCATCACCGAACCGGAGACGACGTGCGTGGTGGAGAGGGAGAAGCCCAGGTGGGAGGAGGCCAGGATGGCCGTGGCGGCGCTGGTCTGGGCGGCGAAGCCCTGCTGCGGCTGGAGGTCGGTCAGACCCTTGCCCATGGTGCGGATGATGCGCCAGCCGCCGAGGTAGGTGCCGAGCGCGATGGCCAGGCCCGCGGAGAGGATGACCCACATCGGCGGGTCGGAGTCGGGGGCCAGGGTGCCGCCGGCGACCAGCGCCAGGGTGATGATGCCCATCGTCTTCTGCGCGTCGTTGGTGCCGTGGGCCAGCGACACCAGCCCGGCGGAGGCGATCTGCCCGGCGCGGTAGCCCTTCTTGGCGGCCTCGCCGTCCGCCTTCCTGCCGAGGGTGTACGTCAGCCGCGTGGCGACCAGGGCCGCGAGGCCCGCGACGACCGGGGCGGCGACGGCCGGGAGGAGCACCTTGGTGACGAGCACGTCGCCGTGGACCGCGCCGACGCCCGCCGAGGCGACGGTGGCGCCGACCAGGCCGCCCATGAGGGCGTGGGAGGAGCTGGACGGAAGGCCGACCAGCCAGGTCAGCAGGTTCCAGAGGATCGCGCCCACCAGGGCGGCGAAGATGACCTCGGGGCGGATGCCGCTCTCGTCGACGAGCCCCTTGGAGATGGTGTTGGCGACCTCCACGGACAGGAAGGCGCCGACGAGGTTGAGGACGGCGGACATGGCCACCGCGACCTTGGGCTTCAGGGCACCGGTCGAAATGGTGGTCGCCATCGCGTTCGCGGTGTCGTGGAAACCGTTCGTGAAATCGAACGCGAGTGCGGTTACCACCACAATCGCGAGGATCAGCGAGAAGCTTTCCATTTACCCAGGCAATCGTTCGAGGTCATTGGCTGCTCGAACGTAGGTAACAAGGGTGAACGGAAGATGAACTCGGGGGAGCGGAGCGATGTCCGGAAGCGGGGCCACCGCTCCCTCTTGCGTCAGCCGTGCCCGGCTCGCACCCCGACGGCCCCTTGAGCACGGGCCCGGACGCCCGCGGCGGGCCTCCCCGGCCGGACCGCGGAACCGCCGAGGAGATCCTGGTCACCTCCGCAGGCGCCGACCGCCGTCGTACGGCCGGGAGCCACGCCGGCCGGCCGACGCGCTGTGGCGGGCGGCCCGCCCGGCCGGCCCCTCCGCGGTCCGGGCCGTGGCGCTTCCCCCGCCGTACGGGCCGCACCCGGTCCGTACGCTGTGCCGAGCGCCGGGGGCGGCGTCCGGCCGCCGTCGGCGCTCACGCAGGGCGCCGCCCGCGGTGCCCCCGGCCGGCGGACGGCCCGGACGGCACCTGGGAGGATCGCGGCATGACCGAGCACTCATGGAACCGGCAGGACGCCCCGGAGGGGGCGCGGGGCGCGGACGGGGCCCGGGAGAGGGGAGCCCGGCCCGAGGAGGCGCGCGCCTGGGAGGCCCTGGTCGCCACGGCCCGGCGGACGGCGGCCGAGGGGCTGGTGGTCGGCACGTCCGGCAACGTCTCGGTGCGCGTCGGCGACACCGTCCTGGTCACACCGTCGGGGGTGCCGTACGACCGGCTGACGCCGCAGGACGTCACCGGCGTCGGCCTCGACGGCCGCCAGGTGCTCGGCACCCTCGCCCCGACCAGCGAGCTGCCCCTGCACCTCGCCGTGTACCGCACCACCGGCGCCCGCGCCGTCGTCCACACCCACGCCGTGCACGCGACGGCCGTCTCCACGCTCGTCCGGGAGCTCCCGCCGATCCACTACATGGCCGCCGCCCTCGGCGGCCCCGTCCGGGTCGCCCCGTACGCCACGTACGGCACCGGCGCGCTGGCCGAGAACATGCTCCACGCCCTCGCCGGCCGCTTCGGCTGCCTCCTCCAGAACCACGGCACGCTCACCCACGGCGCCACCCTGGACCAGGCCTACGACCGCACCGCCCAGCTGGAGTGGATGTGCCGCCTGTGGCTGACCGCCTCCTCCGTACCGGGCCTGGCACCGTCCCTGCTGACGGAGGAGCAACTCGCCGAGGTCGGCGAGAAGCTGCGGGACTACGGCCAGGGGAGCCGGCGGCCGGCATCCCGGGGGTGACCGCCACCGCCTCCCCCTCCCGTTCCCGTGCGGGCGGTGCGCCACCGCCCGCACGCCCCCGCGCACGCCGGTTCCCTTCCCGGCCGCTGCCCCTCCCCGTCACCCCCGGCCGCCCGCCCACTGGCCGGTCGCCGGTTCCGCCCGGACACTGGAGGACGTGCGCACCGTCACCGCGGCGGCCACCGCCGTCACCGCAGCCCTGGCCGCCGGCACAGCCAGCGTCGTCGCCGGCCGGCTCGCCAGCGACGCCGCGCTCAAGGCGCCCGCAGGCCGGCCCCTGCCCACCGAACCCCGGCTCACCGTGCACGGCACCGCCGCCGGGCAGATCACGCTCACCCGGGACCCGGCCGCGCTGCGGCCCGGTCGCTACGGCCTCGCCGGCGACGGCTCCCACGCGGTCGTGGGCCCCGTCCTCGACACGGCCCGGCACCCCGCCGACACCGTCGTACGCCGCCTCGAACGCGTCACCCACGGCACCCTGCGGCCCGGCGACAAGGTGTGGCTCACCCCGAACCTGCACGTCGGCGACCCGGGCACCGCCCTCGGCCTGGACCACGCCGACGTCGACATCCCCGGCGAGCTCGGCCCGCTGCCGGCCTGGTTCGTGCCGTCCTCCCGCGACACCTGGGTGATCGCCGTGCACGGCCTGGGCACCACCCGGGAGCACACCCTGAACCTCATGGGCCTCCTGCACGGCCTGCGCCTGCCCGTGCTCGCCCTCTCCTACCGCGGCGACCTCGGCGCGCCCCGGCCGCCGGACGGCCTGAACCACCTCGGCGAGAGCGAGTGGCACGACCTGGACGCGGCGATCCGCTACGCGCTGCGGTACGGCGCCCGGCGGATCGTCCTGCTCGGCTGGTCCACCGGCGCCACCATGGCCCTGCGCGCCGCCCTGCACTCCGGGGTGCGCGACCGGATCGCGGGGATCGTCCTGGACTCCCCGGTCCTCAGCTGGGAGACCACCCTGCGCTCCCTGGCCGCGGCCCGGCACGCGCCGGGGGTCCTGCTGCCGCTCGCGGTCCGCGCCGCCCGGGGCCGCGCCGGATTCCACGCCGGCCGCGTCGCCGACGCCGGCCGCGACCACCTCGCGGTCCCGGCCCTGATCATCCACGGCCCGGACGACACGGTGGCCCCCTGGCACCTCTCGCGCCGCCTCGCCGCGGCCCGCCCCCGCCTGATCTCCCTCCGCACGGTCGCCCGGGCCCCGCACGCGGCCATGTGGAACGCCGCCCCCGACATCTACGAGGAGACCCTGCGGCGCTTCCTCACCCCGCTGATGTGAGACCACGGGGCCGCCCCCCCACGGTGCGCGGCCGTCACCGCCCGCCCCCGGTGCGCGGCCGTCGCCGCCTGCCCCCGGTGCGCGGCCGTCGCCGCCTGCCCACGGTGCGCTGCCGTCGCCGCCCGCCCGGCGCGCCACCCGGCCGCGCCGATCACCGGTCCCGACGTCCGCACCCCGCCCGGCCGTGATCTCCCGTGCCACCCGACGGCGGCACACCACCGGTCCTTCGCCCCGCTCACCCCTCCGCGCGCCCGCGCCCCTCCGGCCCCAGCCCGCCCCGGTCATTCCGCTTAGGGCCCCACCCCTGGTCCGGACCTCTCCCGCACCCCACCCGCACATGGTTGCGTTGGCCATCCCCGTCGCCCGCCGTGACATTCCGTTTGGGTTTTCGGACCGTCAACCGGAAGACTGCACCCGTGACGTCCCGTATCCCGCGCGACTCCAGGCTTCGACTCGTCCGCCCGCGACCCCTGGCCGCCGCCCCCAGAGCCGTGAACCAGCGGCACCCGCGCCGCCCCGCACCGCGCCCCCCGGAGGGCACACCGGCCCGGCCGGAGCTGGCCAGGATGGCTCGCTCCGGTCTGGCCGGCGCGGTCCGTGTCGCCCGCTGGGCCGACGCCGCCCTCGGCCCCGGCCGGGCGGGCGCGTCCTCCGACGGCAAGGCCACGCTCTCCGACGCGACCGCCGAGCGCGCCGCGGCCGAGCTGGGCCTGACCGTCGCCCAGGTCCGCGCGGACTGGGACATCGCCCGCCTGGCCGGTCTCGTCGAGGTGCACGGCGACAGCGCCCGCCCCGGCTGGCGGCTGCGCGCCTGGGACCGCGACGACAACGCCGCCCTGCGCGGCTGGGTCGCCCTCTTCGACGCCTGGTCGCTCGCCTACCCCGAGCCCTCGGACCACGAGCCGGCCACCGTCGCCGAGGTCGTCTCGGCCATGCCCCAGGTGCTCTCCTTCCTCCAGCTGTCCGCCGGGCCCGTCCCCCTGGCACAGCTCCTCGACCTCCTGGAGCAGCGCGTCACCGAACTGCGCACCGAGCGCTGCGAGGTCTCCTACGGCCCGCACCCCCGGCCCGAGGCCCCCACGCCCGGCGACGACACCCCGCTCGCCCCGCTCCTGGACTGGGCCCTGCGCGCCCTCGCCTCGGTCGGCGCCCTCACCTACGGTGACGGGCAGGCCACGCTCACCCCGCTCGGCAGCTGGGCGGTCTGGGTCAAGCTGGAGCAGATCTGCGTCGCCGCGCAGAGCCCCGCCGGGAACATCGAGCAGTCCGCCGAGGACATGCTCCGCGGCTGCGCGCAGCTCCGCCCCAACGCGGCCCGCGCCGAGTACCGGGCCTGGCTCGCCGCCCGCCCCGTCGGCAGCGCCGTCACCGAGCTGCTCGCGGCCGCCCGCGGCGACGACGCCCTGCTGCGCGGCCTCGCCTTCGAGGCGCTGCGCGTGGTCGGCGCCCCGGCCGAGCCCGACGTCCGCGCCGTGCTCGACGAGCCGACCCTGCGGCCCTACGCCCTGCTGTGGCTGGCCGAGCACGACGGGGCCGACCCGGAGGACGCCCACGAGGTCCTCACCCGGGAGGAGGCCACGTGGCTGTGGGTCGACACCGCCGCCGCCGTCGCCGACCACGGCGAGGCCCCGATGCTGGTGCGGCACCTGGAGTCCGCGATCCAGCCCACCGTCCCGGCGCTGCTGGAGGAGGTGCGGGCCGTCGGCCATCCCCGCACCGTGCAGGTCCTGGTGGCGCTGGCCGCCGCGCACCCCGACCCGGCCCTGGCCAAGGCCGTGCGCCGGGCGGCGTTCCAGGTGCACACGGGCGGCACCTGATCCGGTCCCGCCGGCCGGGTCGGCGGCCCGCGGCGCCGCGGGCCGGGAAAAGCGCTTGCGCGCCCCCGTTAGACTGGCCCCATGGCCATTCTCCTCGCGCATTAGACGGCGGGACCGTCCTCAGCCGCCCATCCCGCCCTCCCCACCGCCCAGGAGTCTGTCCGTGATCTCCGCTTCCGGCATCGAGCTGCGCGCCGGTGCCCGCGTCCTCATCGAAAACGCCACCTTCCGCGTCACCAAGGGCGACCGCATCGGCCTCGTCGGCCGCAACGGCGCCGGCAAGACCACCCTCACCAAGTGCCTCGCCGGCGAGGGTGTCCCCGCCGCCGGCACCATCACCCGTTCCGGCGAGGTCGGCTACCTCCCGCAGGATCCCCGCACCGGCGACCTCGACGTGCTCGCCCGCGACCGCATCCTCTCCGCGCGCGGCCTGGACGTCCTGATCCGCAAGATGCGCGAGAACGAGCAGCGCATCGCCAACGGCCAGGGCGCCACCCGCGACAAGGCGATGAGGCAGTACGAGCGCCAGGAGACGGAGTTCCTCACCAAGGGCGGCTACTCCGCCGAGGCCGAGGCCGCCACCATCGCCGCCGCGCTGAACCTGCCCGACCGGGTGCTGGGCCAGCCGCTGCACACGCTCTCCGGCGGCCAGCGCCGCCGCGTCGAGCTGGCCCGGATCCTGTTCTCGGACGCGGACACCCTGCTCCTGGACGAGCCGACGAACCACCTCGACGCCGACTCGATCGTCTGGCTGCGCGACTACCTCAAGACCTACCGCGGCGGCTTCATCGTGATCTCCCACGACGTCGACCTGGTCGAGACGGTCGTGAACAAGGTGTTCTACCTGGACGCCAACCGCGCCACGATCGACATCTACAACATGGGCTGGAAGCTCTACCAGCAGCAGCGCGAGGCCGACGAGAAGCGCCGCAGGCGGGAGCGGCAGAACGCCGAGAAGAAGGCCGCCGCGCTCAACGCCCAGGCCGACAAGATGCGCGCCAAGGCCACCAAGACGGTCGCCGCGCAGAACATGGCCCGCCGCGCCGAGAAGCTGCTGTCCGGCCTGGAGGAGGTCCGCCGGCAGGACAAGGTCGCAAAGCTCCGCTTCCCCGAGCCCGCGCCCTGCGGCAAGACCCCGCTGAGGGCCGAGGGCCTGTCGAAGTCGTACGGCTCCCTGGAGATCTTCACCGACGTCGACCTGGCCATCGACAAGGGGTCCCGCGTCGTCATCCTCGGCCTCAACGGCGCCGGCAAGACGACCCTGCTGCGCCTGCTCGCGGGCGTCGAGCAGCCCGACACGGGCGCCGTCGTCCCCGGGCACGGCCTCAAGCTCGGCTACTACGCCCAGGAGCACGAGACCCTCGACCCGGACCGCACGGTCCTGGAGAACATGCGCTCCGCCGCCCCCGACATGGACCTCGTCGAGGTCCGCAAGGTGCTCGGCTCGTTCCTGTTCTCCGGCGACGACGTCGACAAGCCGGCCGGCGTCCTCTCCGGCGGCGAGAAGACCCGCCTGGCGCTGGCCACCCTCGTGGTGTCCTCCGCCAACGTGCTGCTGCTCGACGAGCCCACCAACAACCTCGACCCGGCCAGCCGCGAGGAGATCCTCGGCGCCCTGCGCACCTACAAGGGCGCGGTCGTGCTGGTCACCCACGACGAGGGCGCCGTCGAGGCGCTCCAGCCGGAGCGGATCATCCTGCTGCCGGACGGTGTCGAGGACCTGTGGGGCGCCGACTACGCGGACCTCGTCGCCCTCGCTTGATCGAACGGATGATCCCCCGCGTATGGATCATTCGGCCGAGCCGTGATCCATCATCTGTGTGAGATCTCCTCGTACCGAGGTGTGTCCTACACCGATCACACGGCCGGTCCCCCCTCTGTCGGGGAGCCGGCCTCCGCACCCCCCTGACCTGCCACTTCGCGGAACAATCTGTTCGGCCCTCCGGACGCCTTGGTGTGGAATGGTGCATTCCGTGTGTGGGTACGCGCTCCTGTCGTCACGGACTTGTCTCACAGACCTTGCCGAATGGGTGGCCATCAGGCCCCGGAGGGGTGATCATGAGGAGACCAGAGCGCACTTCCCATGAGGAGGCACGGGTGGCCGAGACTCTGAAGAAGGGCAGCCGGGTGACCGGCGCCGCGCGCGACAAGCTCGCGGCAGACCTGAAGAAGAAGTACGACGCCGGTGCGAGCATCCGGGCGTTGGCCGAGGAGACCGGCCGCTCGTATGGCTTCGTGCACCGCATGCTCAGTGAATCGGGGGTCACGCTGCGAGGGCGCGGCGGGGCGACACGGGGCAAGAAGGCCCCATCGGCCTGATCTCCCCGGGCGGCCCCTCGGCTTCGATGGTGGCCACCCGGTCGGTCTCCCGGCCGACCGGGTGGTTACTGTGCAGTCACTTAGGAAGGCCGTGCGGAGTTCCGCACGGCCCTCGGACGAGTGCACCCATCGGAGGCGCCCCATGGCTTCGCCCGCGCAGGACCACGGTTCGCAAAGCCCCGTCCTCGATCAGGACGGCGTACGGCTCACCGTCGACGACGCGATCGCCACGGTGACGTTGAACAACCCGGCCAAGCGCAACGCGCAGAGCCCCGCCCTGTGGCGGGCGCTGACCGATGCGGGCCGGCGGCTGCCGGGGTCCGTGCGCGTCGTCGTCCTGCGGGCCGAGGGCAAGTCCTTCTCGGCCGGGCTCGACCGGCAGGCGTTCACGCCCGAGGGCTTCGACGGCGAGCCGTCCTTCCTCGACCTCGCGCGCGGCGGCGACGCCGAGCTGGACGCGACCATCGCCGAGTACCAGGAGGCGTTCACCTGGTGGCGGCGCGGTGACATCCTGTCGATCGCCGCCGTGCAGGGACACGCCATCGGGGCCGGCTTCCAGCTCGCCCTCGCCTGCGACCTGCGTGTCGTCGCCGACGACGCGCAGCTCGCCATGCGCGAGACCGGCCTCGGCCTCGTCCCCGACCTGGCGGGTACGCACCCGCTGGTGCGGCTGGTCGGATACGCCCGCGCGCTGGAGATCTGCGTGACCGGGCGGTTCGTCCTGGCCGACGAGGCCGTGAGCACGGGGCTGGCGAACCTCGCGGTACCCGCCGACCAGCTCGACGGCGCCGTGCGGGACCTGGCGTCGGCGGTCCTCGCCGCGCCGCGCGACGCCGTGATCGAGACCAAGGCCCTGCTGCAAGGGGCACCGGACCGGGACTACGAGGCCCAGCGCGCCGCGGAGCGGGCCGCCCAGGCCCGCCGCCTGCGGGACCTGGCCGGCCTCGGCGAATAGCCCGGGACGGCTCCCGGGGCCGCGAAGCGCCGAGGCGACGGCGTCCGAAGTGCCGGGGGCCGGGGTGCCGGGGGCCGGACCAAGGCCGCCCGGACCCGCGGCCCCGTCACTCGACCGCCGTCACCAGGACCGTCACCGCCGGGTGGTCCGGCAGGGCCTTCGACACCGCCGTGCGGACCCGCCGGGTCACGTCCACGGTCCGGTGGTCCGCGCCCACCGCGCACTCCAGCCGGACGTACCGGCGCGCCAGGGCCGCCTCCCGCGCGCGTCCGCCGATGCGGACCGGTCGGCCCAGCAGGGCCGTCAGCCGGGTCACGCCGGCGACCGCCAGCGCGGCGGCCGCCACCCGGCCCTCGTCGCCCTCCGCCGGAACGGCGGCCGGCGCCTCCCGCGCGCCCTCTTCGCGCGCCGTCTCCTCCCGCGGCGCGGCCTCGTCGTCCGGGTCCTCCAGCAGTCCGGTCACCCGCAGGTCCACCTCCTCGACCGTCAGGCCCAGGCGCCGCGTCGCCGCCGCCGCGAGCGCCGCGCGCAGGCGGGCGGCCACCACCGGCAGCGGCTCGGACACCGTCGCCGCGCAGTCGGCCGACACCCGCAGCGGCCCGGGCGGCAGGGCGCTCGGCGGCGGCGGTACGACCGGCTCGTCCGCGCCGTGCGGATCGGCGGGCGCTACCCGCAGGCCGCCCACGCGCACGCCCGCCACACCCCGCACCGCATCCCGCAGCACTCCCCGTACCGCCCGCTCGGTGATCCACGAGCCGTCCCGCGGCCCGCCCAGGGGCAGGAACCTGCCGAGCCCCAGTTGATCCCGCACCGCCTGTGCCAACCGGTTCGCCGTCGTCATTCCTTCAGCCTGCCGTATCCCGGGCGCGCGGCCGCGGAGCCCCGCTTACCGTGGTCGGGGAACGACGACCGAGAGGGACGTACGGCCATGAGCGAGACCACGGAGCGGAACCAGGATCCGGGCGGGGCGGTCAAGGCGCAGAGTGCCAGGCGGGGCGGGACGGACCCCGGTTCCCGCGGGCGGACCACCATCGCCGACGGTGTCGTGGAGAAGATCACCGGGATGGCCGCACGCGACGTCGACGGCGTGCACGCCATGGGCAGCGGCATGTCGCGCACCTTCGGAGCCGTACGCGACCGGGTGCCCGGCGGGACCAAGTCGGTGACGCGCGGCGTGAAGGCCGAGGTCGGTGAGAAGCAGACCGCGCTCGACCTGGAGATCGTCGTCGAGTACGGCGTGCCCATCTCCGACGTCGCCCGGGACGTGCGGGAGAACGTGATCGCCGCGGTGGAGCGGATGACCGGCCTGGAAGTGGTCGAGGTCAACATCGCGGTGAGCGACGTCAAGCTCCCGGACGAAGAGGAGGAAGAGGCACCGGAGCCCCGGCTCCAGTGATCCTTCGCCGAGCGGCCGCGCGACCCCGCCGCGTAGCCCGCCGCCCGAAGGCCTGGACACCTGCACACCCGAACGGCTCGAGGAGCTGAGGAGCGCACCATGAGCATGGCCGCGATCGGCGTGATCGCCGGAATGGCACTGGGCTTCGCCGGATACTTCGGCGGTTTCGGCGCGTTCCTCCTGGTGGCGGCCCTGGGTGCCGTCGGCCTCGTCGTCGGCCGGTTCCTGGAGGGGGACTGGGAGCTCGGCGACTTCTTCCACGCACGCGGCGACCGCCGACGGTGACCGGCGTGAGCACGGGCGCCGGTGAGCTCCGCGAACCCCCGGCCGTCGTCCCGCCCGGGGAGCGCGGTGCCACCACGATCGCCGACCGGGTCGTCGCGAAGATCGCCGCCCAGGCGGCGCGCGAGGCGGTGGGCGAGCTGCCGCCGGACGCGTCGCGCCCCCGCGCCACCGTCGTCGTGCACCGCGACACGGCCCGGGTCCGCGTCCACGTCGAACTCGGCTACCCCGGTGACATCGGCGCCCGCTGCGGCCGGGTGCGCCGCCGGGTCGTCGAGCGGGTGGGCACGCTGGCGGGCATGAGGGTGCCGGAGGTCGCCGTCCTGGTGGAACGGCTGCACCCGACACCGGAACACCGCCCGGCGCAGGGGAGGACGCGATGACCGAACCCCAGGGCACCCGGGGCACCGGGCGGCCGCCGGTCCTGGAGAAGACGGCGGACCCCGGGCAGCCGCCCGCCCCCGCCCCCGGGCGAGCCGGCCGCCTCTGGTCGGCGCGCCGCGTCCCCGCGGGCATCGCCGCCCTGCTGCTCCTGTTCCTCGCGGGTGCCTTCCTGTACGACGTCGCCGCCGTGCGCGCCGACCGGCCCGCCATGGCCTGGCGCCGGGAGCTGGCCCGTCAGCTCGCCCGGCGGCCCCTGGAGGACGCCTGGGTGCTGATCGGCGCGGGCGCCGCCACCGCGCTCGGGCTCTGGCTGCTGCTCCTGGCCGCCACCCCCGGCCTGCGGGACCTGCTGCCGATGCGGCGCACCCGCCCCGACGTACGCGCCGCACTCCACCGGGACGCCGCCGCCAGGGTGCTGCGCGACCGGGCCGTGGAGGTCCCCGGCGTGCAGTCGGCCCAGGTGCGGATGGGCCGGCGGAGGGCGAAGGTCCGCGCGGTCGCGCACTTCCGGGAACCGGACGCCGTCCGCGCCGACCTCGGCACCGCGCTCACCGACGCGGTGCACGGACTCGGGCTGGCCCACCCGCCCGCCCTGTCGGTGCGGGTGGCGCGGCCCGGACGGAAGGGGTGAGGGCGGTGCGCACCACCGTCAACCGTGTCCTGCTCGGGGCCGTGGGCCTCGTCCTGACCGTCCTCGGCGGCTCCGTGCTGGCCGTCGGACTGGGCGCCCCCGCGCCCTCCTGGTGGATCCACGACGGCCGGCGCGACGTGCTGCTCGGCGACGCCGAACGGACCCGCTGGCGGGAGGCCGACTGGTGGTGGCCGGTAGTCCTCGCCGCGCTCGCCGTGCTCCTGCTGCTCGCCCTGTGGTGGCTGGCCTCGGTCCTGCGCCGGCACCGCCTGGACGAGGTCCTCGTCGACACCGGCGACGGCGAGGGCGCGGTGCTGCGCGCACGGGCCCTGGAGGGCGCGCTGGCCGCGGAGGCGGGCCGCCCGGACGGCGTGGAACGCGCGCACGTGCGGCTCACCGGGCGGCGCGGCGCCCCCCGGTCCCGCGTACGGCTGCTGCTCGCGCCGCACCTGGACCCCGAGAGCGCGCTGCGCGATTTCACCACCGGCCCGCTGGCCCACGCCCGGGAGGCCGTGGGGCTCGCCTCCCTGCCGACGGAGGTACGGCTCAAGGGCGTCCGGCACCGCGCCGAACGCGTCGGCTGACCGCTGCGACCGGCCGGACGACCGGCCGGACGATCGGACCTGAACGGCGGACGGGGCGGCAGCCCCCTAGAACCCGTGCCGCACGCCGCCGTCCACCGGCAGCATGACGCCTGTCACGTACGACGCCGCCGGGGACAGCAGGAACGCCGCCGCGCGGCCGAACTCGTCCGGGGCGCCGTACCGGCGCAGCGGGATGCGCGACTCGGCCGCCGCACGCGTCGCCTGGGGGTCGGCGGACATCCCGTCCAGCTCCCGCACCCGGTCGGTGTCGATGCGGCCCGGCAGCAGACCGACGACGCGGATGCCGCGCGGGCCCAGTTCGTCCGCGAGGGACTTGGCGAAGCCGGCCAGTCCCGGGCGCAGCCCGTTGGAGATGGTCAGCCCCGGGATCGGCTCGTGCACCGAGCCGGACAGCACGAAACCGATGACACCGCCCTCCCCCAGCTCCGCCGCGGCCGTCCGGGCCAGGCGCACCGCGCCGAGGAACACCGACTCGAACGCCGCCCGCCACTGCTCGTCGGTGGTGTCGGCGACGAAGCCGGGCGGCGGCCCGCCGACGCTGACCAGGACACCGTGGAAGGCGCCGAAGTGCTCGCGCGCGGCGGCGACCAGCCGTCCGGCCGCCTCGGGGTCGGCGTTGTCGGCGGCCACGCCGACCGCGTTCGGGCCCAGCGCGGATGCGGCGTCGGCGACGCTCCTCTCGTCCCGCCCCGTGACGACCACCTTCGCGCCGTCGGCGACCAGTTCCCGCGCGGCGGCGTTGCCCAGGCCCCGGGTGGCGCCGGTGACGACGTACACCCGGTCCTTCAGTCCAAGATCCATGGCCCCTATCCTGCCCTCTCGCCCCCGAACAGGGCGAGGGCGGTGTGGACCAGGCCGATGTGGCTGAAGGCCTGCGGGAAGTTGCCGAGCTGGCGGCCGGTCGCCGGGTCGTACTCCTCGGCCAGCAGCCCCACGTCGTTGGCGAGCCCCACCAGCCGTTCGAACAGCTTCTTGGCCTCGTCGGTGCGGCCCGCCATGTGCAGGGCGTCCGCGAGCCAGAAGGAGCACACCAGGAAGGTGCCCTCGCCGCCGGGCAGCCCGTCGACGGGGTCCTCGGTGCTGTAGCGGCGCACCAGTCCGTCGCGCGTCAGTTCCTTCTCGACGGCGTCGATGGTGCCCAGGACCCGCGGATCGTCGGGCGGCAGGAAGCCCACGCGCGGGATGAACAGCAGAGCGGCGTCCAGCTCGCGCGAGCCGTACGACTGGGTGAAGGTGCCCCGCTCGGGGTCGTAGCCGCGCTCGCACACCTCGCGGTGCACCTCCTCGCGCAGCGCGCGCCACTGCTCCAGGTCCCCCTCCAGCTCCGGGTACTCCTCCAGGGCGCGCACGGCCCGGTCGGCGGCCACCCAGACCATCACCTTGGAGTGCACGAAGTGGCGGCGCCCGCCGCGCACCTCCCACAGCCCCTCGTCCGGCTGCCGCCACGCCGTCCGCAGGAACCTCATCAAGGAGCGCTGGAGCTGCCAGATCTGCGGCTTGTCGGGCAGGCCCGCCTTGTGCGCCAGCGTCAGGGTGTCCATGACCTCGCCGTACACGTCCAGCTGGAGCTGGTTCACGGCGTCGTTCCCGATCCGCACGGGCGTCGACTCGTCGAACCCCGACAGCCACGGCAGTTCGAACTCCGGCAGCCGCCGCTCACCCGCCAGCCCGTACATGATCTGGAGGTCCGACGGGTTGCCCGCGACCGCGCGCAGCAGCCAGTCGCGCCACGCCTCCGCCTCCTCCAGGTAGCCGGCCGCCAGCAGCGCGCCCAGGGTGAGGGTCGAGTCGCGCAGCCAGCAGTAGCGGTAGTCCCAGTTGCGGACGCCGCCCGGTTCCTCGGGCAGCGAGGTGGTGGGGGCGGCCACGATGCCGCCGGTCGGCTTGTAGGTGAGCGCCTTGAGCGTGATCAGGGAGCGCACCACGGCGTCCCGGTACGGGCCCTCGTAACGGCAGCGGGCCGCCCACGCCCGCCAGTCGTCGACGCTGTGGCGCAGCGCCTCGTACGGGTCGATCTGCACGGGGCGCGGCTCGTGCGAGGGGTGCCAGGTGAGGACGAACGCGACCTTCTCGCCGGCGGCGACGGTGAACTCGGAGTGCGTCCCGAAGTCGTGGCCCCGGGTGGGGACCTCCGGCTCGCTGCGCAGCCACGCCGCGTCCGGGCCCGCGACGGCCACCCGGTGGCCGTCGGTGCGGCGCATCCACGGCACGATCGAGCCGTAGTCGAAGCGCAGCCGCAGCACGCTGTGCATGGTGACCTCGCCGCGCAGGCCCTCCACGATGCGCACGAGGTCCGGGGCGCGGTCGCGCTGCGGCATGAAGTCGGTGACGCGGACCGCGCCCTCGTCGGTCTCCCACTCGGTGTCCAGGACGAGGGTGTCGCGGCGGTAGGCGCGCCGGGTGCAGAGCTCGGCGCCCCGGGGGGCGATGCGCCAGTGGCCGTTGTCCTCGTCACCGAGCAGCTTGGCGAAACAGGCCGCCGAGTCGAACCGGGGCAGGCACAGCCAGTCGACGGACCCGTCCCTGCCGACCAGGGCCGCGGCCTGCTCGTCGCCGATGAGCGCGTAGTCCTCTATGCGGGGATGCACGGGTACAGGAGGATGCACGGTCTTCCGTCTTCCCCGCGGGTGACGGAGCAATCAGGAGGACCGGACGCCGGGGGCGGCGGAGCGGGCCGGACGCTACACCGCCGCCGGTTCCGCCCGCTCGGTCTCCTCCTCGGCCGCCTTCCCCGCCCGGTCGCGGGCCTCGCGGCGGACCAGGAGGAACCAGCCGAACGGGACGGCCGCGGCGAACAGCCACCACTGGACGGCGTAGGCCAGGTGCGGGCCGATGTCGTCGTGGTCGGGGGCCGGGATCGGTTCGGGCGTGCCGCCCGCGGGCTCGGGCGCGGTCAGCTCGACGTAGCCGCCGAGGACCTGCCTGCCGAGGCGCTCGGCCTGCTGCCGGCTGTTGATCAGCATGATCTGGCGGGCCGGCAGGCCCCGCACGTCCTTGATGCCGCTGTCCTCGGTCGTCTCGTCCGGCATCATCCGGCCGGTGACGGTGATCTCGCCCTTCGGGGGCGCCGGGATCTTCGGGAATGCGGTCTGGCTCGGGCCGTCCGCGGGGACCCAGCCCCGGTTGACCAGGAGGACCTTGCCGTCGTCGAGGACGAAGGGGGTCAGCACGTGGTAGCCGACCTCGTCGTCGGCGTTGGTACGGCGGCGTACGACGACCTCGTCGGCGGTGTCGAAGTGCCCCGTCGCCGTCACCCGGCGGTACAGCTTGTCCCGCTCGACGGCGGCGCCGGGCGCGGTCAGCGACTCGGCGGGTACGGGCTCGGCCGCCAGGGAGGCGGCGATCACCCGGTTCAGCGCGACCTTGTGCTCGTGGCGGTGCAGCTGCCAGAAGCCCAGCTCGATCATTGTCGGGACGAGCGCGAGCGCCACGAGGGTGAGGATCACCCACTGGCGGGACAGCAGGAAGCGGTACACCCCACGACGGTACAACCCGGGCGTGGGGTGTCCTCACCCGGGTGGTGCTCAGACCCGGTCGACGATTCCCGCCTTCCCCTCGGCGCGGGCACAGTGGGCGCCGCAGTACCAGTGGCCCTCGACCTCGACGCCCTGCCCGATGATCTGCACCCGGCAGTGCTCGCAGATGGGGGCCATGCGGTGGATCGCGCAGGAGAAGCAGTCGAAGACGTGCACCGCGCCCTGGGCGTGGACCTCGAAGGTCATTCCGTAGTTGTTGCCGCATACTTCGCATGTCGCCATGGGCCACAGGGTGAGCCGTAGCCGTGGCGCGGGCGAGCGGACGCCGGGCGAGTCGCCCGGCAATCACCCGTCCGCGCGGGTCCCGCCCGGTTCAGCCGTCCGCCGGTTCGACGTCCCGCAGCAGCTGGCCGAAGGCCGCCTCGTCCACGATCGGCGTCCCGTACTGCCGCGCCTTGACCACCTTCGACGTGCCCGAGTCCGGGTCGTTGGTGACCAGCAGGCTGGTCAGCCGGGACAGGCTGGTGGCGACGTGCAGCCCCGCCTCGGCCGCCCGGTCCTCCAGCAGCTCCCGCTCGGTCGAGGTGTCGCCGGAGAAGGCGACCCGCATGCCCTGCTTGAGGGGCTTGCCCGCTTCGTACCGTCCGGGATTGGGGTAGGGGCACGCGGGCCTCTTGCGGGAGGGGCGCCAGCTGCTCGCCCGGTAGCCGCCGTACCCCGCCTGCCGTCCGGTCGGGGGTGCGGGCCGGTCCGACCACTCGGTCAGGGGCCGGCACTCGTGCAGCGGCAGCCGGATGCCGCTCGCCGCCGCGGCGGCCAGGCTGGGCCGGAACGCCTCCGCCAGCACGCGCGCGTCGTCCAGCGCGTGGTGCGCCCGCCGCTGGACGACGCCGAAGTGGGCGGCCAGCGACTCCAGCTTGTGGTTGGGCAGCGGCAGGCCGAGCTCCTTGGAGAGCGCGATGGTGCACAGCCGCTGCCGCACCGGGGCCTCGCGCCGGGCGCGCGCGTACTCGCGGGCGATCATCTGCCAGTCGAAGACGGCGTTGTGCGCGACCAGCACCCGGCCCTCGAGCCGGGCCGCGAACTCCTCGGCGACGTCCTGGAACAGGGGCGCCCCTTCCAGCACCTCGCTCGTCAGACCGTGTATCCACACCGGACCCGGATCGCGTTCGGGGTTGACCAGCGTGTACCAGTGGTCCTCGACCTCGCCGCGCGCGTCCAGCCGGTAGACGGCCGCGGAGATGATCCGGTCGTCGCGGGCCAGGCCGGTGGTCTCCACGTCGACGACCGCGTATCCCCGCGGGTACGCGGCCGGCCACACCGGGGGAGAGGGCACTGCGGTCGTGGGGTCTTCGAGCATGGTCCCTGAGGATACGGGCCGCGACTGACAGGACCGTCCCTCAGGTGCTCCCGGCCCGCGTCCGCGGAGTCGGCAATGGCCGATATGCGCCCTTCGGTGGCGTTGCCGGCGGCTCCTGCCCGGGTCCGTCCGGCCGGGTGGTCCACGGGCGGCGCCGGATCACCAGCGGATCGGCACCGGAACCGCCGTCAGCAGCCCCGACACCGCGACGACCAGCCCCAGGAGCGCGACCTCCGCGCGCGCGGGGGAGCAGGCGGTGAGCGGGTCGGCCGCCCGGCCCAGCCGGATCCTCGCCCACAGGGCGAGCACGGCGACGCCCGCCACGAGGAGTGCCTTCGCGAGCAGCACGCGCCCGTACGCCGTACCCGTCAGCTGGTCCGCGATCGTCCCCGGGGGCATCCGGCGCAGCGTGCTGCACACGCCCGTCGCCGTGACGGCGGCGAGCAGCACGGCCGCCACGCGCGCGTAGAGGCCCAGCAGGGCCGCTCCGGGCCCGTCGCCGCCCCACCGCCGCAGCGTCCGCAGCGCGTGCAGCAGCCCGCCCGCCCACAGCGAGGCACAGGTCAGGTGCACCAGCGTCAGCCCGGACCCGATCAGCGGCGTGTGCTCGGTGACGGGATGGGCGCGCAGGGCCTCGGCGACGGCGACGGCGGCCAGCGGCCAGATCTGGGAGGCCGGCCGGCGCGAGGCGGCGCACAGCCCGGCCAGGAGGAACGCGTTGACCTCCAGGAGCGCCAGCTTGCCGTCGCGGGACTGGTGGAGGCCGCCGACGTCGATGTCGGCGAGACCGTGCGGCACCAGGTTGCCGGTGGCCACCACCGAAGCGAGGCCCAGCGCCGCGACGGCACCGGCGGCGGCCGCGTGGGGGGACCAGCTGCGGGGCGGGCGCGGGGGAGCGCCGGGGAGGGACCGGGCCAGCCGGTTGACGAACAGTTCGCCCACGGGGACGCTCAGCGCCGCGAACAGCACCGTGCGCAGCAGGGCTATGCCGCCGGTGCCGGGCGCGGCGGCCTCCCCGGTCCCGTGCAGCGCGGGGGACGGCCCGAGCAGCGGCACGAGCGCGGCCAGCGCCACCAGGACCAGGGCCGCGGCGGCCCGGCCGGTGCCGGAGCGCCGGGCCTGCCCGCCGCCGGCCACCCGGGAGGTGGGTCTTATCAGGGTCACCTCAAGATCTTCACCAGCTCGCGCAGAACCGGGCAAGTCGAGGAAAACAACCGGTGGTACGGCATTCCGCTCGGTGGGATGTTTTCAGCCCCGCCCGGCCCGGCCGCTCCGGCCAGCCGGACCGGCCCGGGCGCGGGGCCGGGCGCGCCACCCGGCCCCACGCGCGCGTGCGCCCCCTGCGCGATCGGCCCTCGTGCCGGGAGGAGCCGGCCCGGCCCCACGCGCGCGTGCGCCTCACTTCGTCACTTCGTCACCGCACGCAGCGCGTTGACGATGCCGGCCCCGTAGAAGCCGTTGTCACGCTTGCCGCCCTCGCACACCGCGTCCTGGGTGCCGTCACCGTTCTGGTCGTACGACGCCGGGCAGCCCGGGTTGTCCGCCTGCGCCTTCAGCAGCGCCTGGAGCCAGGCGGGGGTGGCGTGCGGGTACTTCGACTTCAGCAGCGCGGCGACGCCCGCGGCGTGCGGCGAGGCCATCGACGTGCCCTGCAGGAAGGCGTACTCGTCGTTCGGCATGGTGGACAGGATGCGGCCGTCCTTCGACGGGGTGTCCGGGAGCTGGTAGAGCCGGTCGCCGCCCGGTGCCGCGACGTCCACCACGCCCCGGCCGTAGGAGGAGTAGTACGACTTGAGGTTCTGCACGCCCGTCGCGCTGACCGTGACGATGCCCGGCAGCTGGGTCGGCACGTCGTAGCACTTGTGCGGGTCGATGGTCCGCACGACCGGCGTGGAGTCGTTGGGGCTGGTCTTGTCGACGATCGCGTCGGCGTCGAGGTCGTGGTTGGAGTTGCCCGCCGCGGCCAGGTGAAGGGTGCCCTTGCGCTGGGCGTACAGCTGGGCCCGGTTGACCGCGTCGACGATGGCCCGCTGGTCGGGGTCGTCCATGCAGTTGTACAGCCACGGGTCCACGTAGTAGCTGTTGTTCGTGATCTCCACGCCGTGGTCGGCGGCGAACATGAAGGCGCACACCACGTTCTCGGGGTAGAACAGGCCGCTGTCCGGGTCGCTCACCTTGATGCTCGACACCTTCACGCCCGGAGCGACACCGGCCACGCCGACGCCGTTGCGGGCGGCGGCTATCTCGCCGGCCACGTGCGTGCCGTGGTAGTCCTCGGCGGTGTACGGCCGCCAGGCGCCCTCGCTGGTGTCCGCCTTGCCGCCGACGCAGTTGGCGGACTGGGCGGCGGAGAAGTTCGGGGCGAGGTCCGGATGGGTGTCGTCGACGCCGGTGTCGATGACGGCGACGGTCACCTTGCTGCTGCCCGGGTTGATCCGCGCGGCCTTGTCGGCGCCTATCGCGCGCAGGTCCCACTGGTCGGCTTCGAGGGGCTCGCTGCCCGCCTCGGCGGCGGAGGCCCGCGCGATCCGCGCGGCCTGCTCCTTCGTCAGGACCTCCGCCGCGCCCTCGTCCGTGGTCCCCGCGGCGGTCAGCGGCGCGGTGCGCGTCGCACCCGCCGACTGCACCCCGCGCGCGGTGCGTATCTGCCGGCCGAAGTCGGGGTCGGCCGAGTGGACGACGAACACGCCGATCTTCTCGTACGTGGCCACCACGCTGCCGCCGGCCGCCGCGATCGCCTTCTTCACCGACGCGATGGTGCGGTGGTCCGTCGACGTGTTGACGACGTACGCCAGCTCCGGCGCGTTCGCGGTCCGCGCGGCGGGCGCGGCGCCCGGGGCGGCCGACGCGGCCGCCGGCAGGAAGCCGAGCGAGGCGGTCAGCGACAGCACGACCGGGACGGCGAGGGCGAGCCGGCGCCGGGAAGGCAGATGAGCCATGGGGTCTCCACATCATCCGGAAACGAAACCGGCCCGGGACACGCGTGGTCCTCGGGCAGGTACATGACGGGTAGTGCAGAGTGAAGCTATCGCCCGAACTCGCTGGTCAGCAATGGCCGACGGGGAGCGACTTGCGGGACTTGGGAAAGTGGACCGGGGACGTGAACCGGTACCCGCTTCGCGCCGTGACGTTGGACAGGGGGCACGAGCAGCGTCGTGCCCCCTGTCGGATCGCACCCCGGGCGCCTACCATCGCGACCCGGCTCAGGTGATCCACATCACTGTGAGGTCCAAGCCGTCATGTCCGTCGTACGAGGAGACTCCGTGGCCACCGACGCACCGCCCCCCTCGAAGGAGCAGCACCGGCTCCCCTCCACCGAGGAGTTCACCGAGGTGCAGCAGAGCGCGGACTTCGGTGAACTGCGCCGTTCCTTCCGCTCCTTCGCCTTCCCGCTGACGATCGCCTTCGTCGCCTGGTACCTGCTGTACGTGCTGCTGTCGAACTACGCCGGCGGCTTCATGGGCGCCAGGCTGTTCGGCAACATCAACGTCGCCCTCGTCCTGGGCCTCGCCCAGTTCGTCACCACGTTCCTCATCGCCTGGTGGTACTCGCGGCACGCCGCCGCCAAGCTCGACCCCAAGGCCGAGGCCATCAAGTCCCGGATGGAGGGCGGCGCATGAACCTCGCGACGACTCTCGCGGCCAACGAGGCCAGCGAGCACCGGCCGCTGATCATCTCCCTGTTCGCGGTCTTCGTCCTGGCGACCCTCGTCATCACCGTCTGGGCGGGCCGCCAGACCAAGGACGCCGCCGACTTCTACGCCGGCGGACGGCAGTTCAGCGCCTTCCAGAACGGACTCGCCGTCTCCGGCGACTACATGTCGGCCGCGTCCTTCCTCGGCATCGCCGGCGCCATCGCCATCTTCGGCTACGACGGCTTCCTGTACTCCATCGGCTTCCTCGTCGCCTGGCTGGTCGCCCTGCTCCTGGTCGCCGAGCCGCTCAGGAACTCCGGCCGCTACACCATGGGCGACGTCCTCGCCTACCGGATGCGCCAGCGCCCGGTGCGCACCGCCGCCGGCACCTCCACCATCGTGGTGTCGATCTTCTACCTGCTGGCCCAGATGGCGGGCGCCGGCGTCCTGGTCTCGCTGCTCCTCGGCATCACCTCCGACGCCGGCAAGATCCTCATCGTCGCCCTCGTCGGCATCCTGATGATCGTGTACGTGTCCATCGGCGGCATGAAGGGCACCACCTGGGTCCAGATGGTCAAGGCCGTGCTGCTCATCGGCGGCACCCTCCTAATCACCTTCCTGGTGCTGCTGAAGTTCAACTTCAACATCTCCGACCTGCTCGGCCGGGCCGCCGAGAACAGCGGCAAGGGCGCCGCCTTCCTGGAGCCCGGCCTCCAGTACGGCGCCACCGGCACCTCCAAGCTGGACTTCATCTCCCTGGGGATCGCCCTGGTGCTCGGCACCGCCGGCCTGCCGCACATCCTGATCCGCTTCTACACCGTCCCCAACGCCAAGGCCGCCCGCAAGTCCGTCAACTGGGCCATCGGCATCATCGGCGCCTTCTACCTCATGACCATCGCACTCGGTTTCGGCGCCGCCGCGCTGATCTCCCAGGAGGAGATCATCGCGTCCAACCCGTCGGGGAACACGGCCGCGCCACTGCTCGCCCTGCACCTGGGCGGTGTCGACTCGGCCTGGGGCGCGGCCCTGCTCGCCACCATCTCGGCGGTCGCCTTCGCCACCATCCTCGCCGTCGTCGCCGGCCTCACCCTCGCCTCGTCGTCGTCCTTCGCGCACGACATCTACGCCAACGTCATCCGCAAGGGGAAGGCCACCGGCGCGGAGGAGGTCCGCGCGGCCCGCTGGGCGACCCTCTTCATCGGCGTCGTCTCCATCGGCCTGGGCGCCCTCGCCCGCGACCTGAACGTGGCCGGCCTGGTCGCCCTGGCCTTCGCCGTCGCCGCCTCCGCCAACCTGCCGACGATCCTCTACAGCCTGTTCTGGAAGCGGTTCACCACCCGGGGCGCGCTGTGGTCGATCTACGGCGGCCTGATCGTCGCCGTCGGCCTGGTGCTGTTCTCGCCCGTCGTCTCCGGCGACCCCAAGGCGATGTTCCCCGGCGTGGACTTCGCCTGGTTCCCGCTGAAGAACCCGGGCATCGTCTCCATCCCGTTCGGCTTCCTGATGGGCTGGCTCGGCACGGCCCTGTCCAAGGAGGAGCCGGACGCCGGCAAGTACGCGGAGCTGGAGGTACGGTCCCTGACCGGCACCGGCGCCCACTGAACCCGCCCGGCGCGGCCCCGTCGTGGATCGGTGTGCTGATCCCGCGACGGGGCCGGGCCACAGCCGTGGGATCGGGCCGCTGCCGTTGTCGGTGCGGTCGCGTAGGCTCGCGGGTATCGGAGGAGGGAAGCGCTCCACCGATCCGCGTCGAGGGAGGGGCCCCACGTGCTCATCGACACCTACGGCCGAGTGGCCACCGACCTGAGGGTCTCGCTGACCGACCGCTGCAACCTGCGGTGCACCTACTGCATGCCCGAGGAGGGCCTGCAGTGGCTGGCCAAGCCCGACCTGCTCACGGACGACGAGATCGTCCGCCTCATCGGCATCGCGGTCACCTCCCTCGGCATCGAGGAGGTCCGCTTCACCGGCGGCGAGCCCCTGCTGCGCCCCGGCCTGGTGGGCATCGTCGAGCGCGTCGCCGCCCTCGACCCGCGCCCCCGGACGTCCCTCACCACCAACGGCATCGGCCTCAAGCGCACGGCGACGGCCCTGAGGGCGGCCGGCCTGGACCGGGTCAACGTCTCGCTGGACACCCTCCGCCCCGACGTCTTCAAGGCCCTCACCCGCCGCGACCGCCACAAGGACGTCCTGGAGGGCCTCTCCGCCGCCCACGAGGCCGGTCTCACCCCGGTCAAGGTCAACTCGGTCCTGATGCCAGGACTCAACGACGACGAGGCCCCCAACCTGCTCGCCTGGGCGGTCGAGCACGACTACGAGCTGCGCTTCATCGAGCAGATGCCGCTGGACGCCCAGCACGGCTGGAAGCGCGACGGCATGGTCACCGCGGGGGACATCCTCGCCTCGCTGCGCACCCGCTTCGAGCTGACCCCCGAGGATGCCGAGGAGCGCGGCTCCGCACCGGCCGAACGCTGGATCGTCGACGGCGGCCCGCACCGGGTCGGCGTCATCGCCTCCGTCACCCGCCCGTTCTGCGCCGCCTGCGACCGCACCCGCCTGACCGCCGACGGCCAGATACGCACCTGTCTGTTCGCCACCGAGGAGACGGACCTGCGCGCGGCCCTGCGCTCCGGCGCCGCGGACGAGGAGATCGCCCGCATCTGGCGCCTGGCCATGTGGGGCAAGAAGGCGGGCGCCGGCCTGGACGACCCGTCGTTCGTCCAGCCCGACCGCCCGATGTCGGCGATCGGCGGCTAGCCGGCGGCGCCCCGGGCGCCGTCACGGGACTCCCACTCCGCCAGCGGGACCACTTCCTTCAGGAACCCGCGCACCCCGAGGAACTGGGACAGGTGCTCCCGGTGCTCCTCGCACGCGAGCCACGTCTTGCGGCGCTCCGGCGTGTGGATCTTGGGGTTGTTCCATGCCAGCACCCACACGGCGGCGGCGCGGCAGCCCTTGGCGGAACAGATCGGGGTGGTCTCGTCACTCACAGGTTCGTCTCACAACTGCGTACGGTCACGCCGGGAAGACCCGGGAAGGGCCGGAAAAAAGGGGGGAAAAGGCGACGCCGAGCAGCCACGGGGGGAGCTGCCCGGCGTCGGTCCGTCGCTCCGACGGGGGATGCGGAGCGCCTACGAAGTATGTCACGGCTCACCCGTCGCCCGGCACCGGAACAACATGATTGATCTGAGCTTTTCTTGAGCTTGATGCGGCGGTGACCTTCGCCGGCCGGCGGGCCGCCACCGTCACGGCTGGTGACGGGGCTCGCCTCGCGCGCCCGGCACCGCTTCGGACACGACGTCTTCCGGGGCGGATCGCGCGGAGCCCTCGTCCGCCCGCGGCGGCGCGATCATGGGCCGCGTCGGTGCCGTCACGAACGTCGACGGCAGCGAGGGCGCGTTCTCCCGTCCCGCGTTGGCGATCACCACCGCGATGTAGGGCAGGATCACGCCGAGGACCAGCGCCACGACCGCGACGTGCCGTTCCACGTTCCACAGGCAGGCCGCGAGGATCACCGACAGCGTACGGGCCGACATCGAGATCACGTACCGGCGCTGCCGCCCGCGCACATCCTCCGCCAGGCCCGTCCGGGCTCCGGTGATCCGGAACACCTGGGCGTTGCCGCCGGCATGCTGCTTCCGCATCACATTCCACCATCCGCCCGTCTCGGACTCTCCCCGCCGCGCAGCCGTCCGCGACCGCTCGGGGACACCGGTCCCGGACAGCTCCCACGGTACGCCGCGTCCGCGTCTCCCACGAGGTCGGGGCACCCGTGCCCGGGAAGCGGCGGTGCCCCGTACCGCGTACGGCCGCCTCCCGGCATGCGCCGGACGCGGTACGGCCCGACACTGGCGGTGATGCTCGCGTCAAGCCGTACGAGGAGGCAGTCATGGGCTGGTTGTGGGCGATCATCGTCGGATTCGTGCTGGGCATGCTCGCCAAAGCGATCATCCCAGGCAAGCAGCACAGTCCTCTGTGGCTGACCACTCTCTTCGGCCTGCTCGGGGCGATCGCCGGCAACGCGATCGCCCGGGCGCTCGGCGTCGCCGCGACCAGGGGCATCGACTGGTGGCGCCACGTCTTCCAGCTCGTCGCCGCCATCCTCATCGTCGCCGCCGGCGACGCGCTGTACCGGGCGACGCTGGGAAAGCGCAAGCAGCGGGCCTGAGCCGGCGCACGACGGCTTCCCCGGCACCGGCCTGCCGGAGGAGCCGGGGGAAGCCGGGAAGGGGTGGGCACCCGCGTGGATGCCCACCCCCGGGCGCTACGCGCCCGTGACCTCCACCGCGGCCAGGTTCTTCTTGCCCCGGCGCAGCACCAGCCAGCGTCCGTGCAGAAGGTCCTCCCGGGCGGGGACCGCCTCCTCGGAGGACACCTTCGCGTTGTTCACGTAGGCGCCGCCCTCCTTGACCGTGCGGCGTGCGGCGGACTTGCTGGCGACCAGGCCGACCTCGGCGAACAGGTCCACGACCGGAGCGCCGAGCTCGGCGACCCGGATGTGCGGCACCTCCGACAGGGCCGCGGCCAGCGTCCGCTCGTCCAGCTCCGCCAGCTCGCCCTGGCCGAACAGGGCCTTGGACGCGTCGATCACGGCGGCGGTCTGCTCGGCTCCGTGCACCAGCGTCGTCAGCTCCTCGGCCAGCGCCCGCTGCGCCGCCCGGGCCTGGGGGCGTTCCTCGGTCTGCCGCTCCAGCTCCTCCAGCTCCTCACGGGACCTGAAGGAGAGGATCCGCATGTACCGCGAGATGTCCCGGTCGTCCGTGTTCAGCCAGAACTGGTAGAACGCGTACGGCGTGGTCATCTCCGGGTCGAGCCAGACGGCGCCGCCCTCGGTCTTGCCGAACTTGGTGCCGTCCGCCTTGGTCATCAGCGGCGTCGCGTAGGCGTGCACGGTGGCGCCGGGCTCCAGCCGGTGGATCAGGTCCAGGCCCGCCGTCAGATTGCCCCACTGGTCGCTGCCGCCCTGCTGGAGCGTGCAGCCGTAGCGGCGGTACAGCTGGAGGAAGTCCGTCGCCTGCAGCAGCTGGTAGCTGAACTCGGTGTAGCTGATGCCCTCGGAGGACTCCAGGCGCCGGGCGACGGACTCCTTCGTCAGCATCTTGTTGACGCGGAAGTGCTTGCCGACGTCCCGGAGGAACTCGATCGCGGACAGGCCCTGCGTCCAGTCGAGGTTGTTGACCATCACGGCCGCGTTCTCGCCCTCGAAGGAGAGGAACGGCTCGATCTGGCGGCGCAGCTTCTCCACCCAGCCGGCGACCGTCTCCGGGTCGTTCAGCGTGCGCTCCGCGGTGGGGCGGGGGTCGCCGATCAGGCCCGTCGCGCCGCCGACCAGCGCCAGCGGCCGGTGACCGGCCTGCTGGAGCCGGCGCAGGGTGAGCACCTGCACCAGGTGCCCCACGTGCAGGGACGGCGCGGTCGGGTCGAAGCCGCAATAGTAGGTGACGGGACCGTCCGCGAGCGCCTTGCGCAAAGCGTCCTCGTCAGTGGACTGGGCGAACAGCCCGCGCCACTTCAGCTCGTCGACGATGTCCGTCACGGTCGTATGTCTCCTTGAACGGTGAACAGGATCCCCGTGGTGGCGGGTCCCCCCAGTCTATGGGGGGTCGCCGACGGCTCAGACGCCCCGGCTGACCGAGCTCATGTTGAAGTCCGGCACCCGCAGCGGGGGCATCGCGGCCCTGGTGAACCAGTCGCCCCACTCCCTCGGCAACGTCTTCTCCGTGCGCCCGGCCTGCGTGGCCCGGCCCAGCAGGTCCACCGGCGACTCGTTGAACCGGAAGTTGTTGACCTCGCCGGTCACCTCGCCGTTCTCCACCAGGTACACGCCGTCCCGGGTCAGGCCGGTCAGCAGCAGCGTCGCCGGGTCGACCTCGCGGATGTACCACAGGCAGGTCAGCAGCAGCCCCCGTCCGGTGCCCGCGACCATCTCCTCCAGGGAGAGGTCCTCGCCGCCCTCCAGGACCAGGTTCCCGAGCGCCGGGGCCAGGGGCAGCCCGGTCAGCGCAGCGCTGTGCCGCGTGGTCGTCAGGCGGGTGAGCTCCCCGTCGCGGATCCAGTCGGTGGCACCGACCGGCAGCCCGTTGTCGAACACGGACCGGTCGCCGCCGGAGGAGTGGGCGACCAGGAACGGCGCGGTCTCCAGCCCCGGCTCGCGCGGATCGCTGCGCAAGGTCAGCGGCAGCCTGCTCAGCCGCTCGCCCACGCGCGTGCCGCCGCCCGGCCTGGAGAACACCGTCCGCCCCTCGGCGGCGTCCCGCCCCGAGGCCGACCACAGCTGGTAGATCAGCAGGTCCGCGACCGCGGTCGGCGGCAGCAGCGTCTCGTACCGGCCCGCGGGCAGCTCCACCCGCCGCTCGGCCCAGCCCAGGCGTACGGCCAGCTCGGCGTCGAGCGCCGCCGGGTCGACGTCCTCGAAGTCCCGGGTGGAGCGCCCGGCCCACGCCGACCGGGTGCGGTCGGGCGACTTGGCGTTCAGCTCCAGCGTCCCGGTGGGCTGGTCGGACCGCAGCCGCAGCCCCGTCGACGTCCCCAGGTACGTCGACACCAGCTCGTGGCGGGCGAAGCCGTACAGCTCCCGGCCGCCCGCACGCGCGCGGGCGAACGCATCCCCGAGCGCCGGGGCGAAGCCGGCGAAGACCGCCGACGACGTCTCGGCGGGCGCGTCGGTGAAGTCGGGCGACGCCGGCACCCCCGTGACCAGCGGCTGCGCGTCCTCGGCGGGGGCGGCCCCGCGCGCCGCGTCCTCGGCGGCCCGCACCAGCGGCTCCAGGTCGCCGGCGGTGACGGCGGAGCGCGACACCACCCCGCAGGCGGTGCCCTCCCGGCCGTCGACGGTGGCGACGACGGTGAGCGTGCGCCCGCGCGTGACGCCGTTCGTCGTCAGCGCGTTGCCGGCCCAGCGCAGGTTGGCGGTGGAGTGCTCGTCGGCGATGACGACGCACCCGTCGGCCCGGGACAGCTCCAGGGCCCGCTCGACGATCTCGTGCGGCTTGGTCGCGGGCGCGCTCATCGGCCGGCCTCCTGGGTGGTGTTGAGGATGGTGACGTCCTTGAAGAGGGCGGACGGGCAGCCGTGCGAGACGGCCGCGATCTGCCCCGGCTGGGCCTTGCCGCAGTTGAACGCGCCGCCCAGGACGTACGTCTGCGGGCCGCCGACGGCCGCCATGGACCCCCAGAAGTCGGTGGTCGTCGCCTGGTAGGCCACGTCCCGCAGCTGGCCGGTCAGCCGCCCGTTCTCGATCCTGAAGAAGCGCTGCCCGGTGAACTGGAAGTTGTACCGCTGCATGTCGATCGACCAGGACCGGTCCCCGACGACGTAGATGCCCCGCTCCACGCCCTCGATCAGGTCCTGCGTCGACCCTCCGGCCGGATCCGGCCGCAACGACACGTTGGCCATGCGCTGCACCGGCACATGGGCGGGGGAGTCGGCGTACGCGCACCCGTTGGACCGCTCGAAGCCGGTCAGGCGCGCGATCCGCCGGTCGAGCTGGTAGCCGACCAGCGTGCCGTCCTTCACCAGGTCCCAGGCCTGCGCCTCGACGCCCTCGTCGTCGTACCCGACGGTCGCCAGGCCGTGCTCGGCGGTGCGGTCGCCGGTGACGTTCATCAGCTCCGAGCCGTAGCGGAGCCTGCCGAGCTGGTCGAAGGTGGCGAAGGAGGTGCCGGCGTAGGCGGCCTCGTACCCGAGGGCGCGGTCCAGCTCGGTGGCGTGCCCGATGGACTCGTGGATGGTCAGCCACAGGTTGGAGGGGTCCACGACCAGGTCGTACCGGCCCGGCTCGACGCTCGGCGCCCGCATCTTCTCGGCGAGCAGCTCGGGCATCCGCGCCAGCTCGGCGTCCCAGTCCCAGCCGGTGCCGGTCAGGTACTCCCAGCCGCGCCCGACCGGCGGCGCGAGGGTGCGCATGGAGTCGAACCCGCCGCTGGAGTCGTCCACCGACACCGCGGTGAGCTGCGGATGCAGCCGCACCCGCTGCTGGGTCGTCACGGTCCCGGCCGTGTCGGCGTAGAACTTGTTCTCGTGCACGGTCAGCAGCGAGGCGTCCACGTGGTCGACCCCGTCGGCCGCCAGCAGCCGCGCGCTCCACTCGGCCAGCAGCCCGGCCTTGTCCCGGTCGGGCACGGTGAACGGGTCGATCTCGTACGACGAGATCCACGTCCGGTCGGCGTGCACCGGCTCGTCGGCCAGCTCGACGCGCTCGTCCGATCCGGCGGCCCTGATCACCTGGGCGGAGAGCTTCGCCATCGCCACCGCCTGCGAGGCCACCCTGGCGGCGGCGTCCATCGTCAGGTCGACACCGGAGGCGAAGCCCCAGGTGCCGCCGTGCACCACGCGCACCGCGTAGCCGAGGTCGGTGGTGTCCGAGGACCCGGCGGGCCGGGCGTCCCGCAGCCGCCAGGAGGCGCTGCGCACCCGCTCCAGCCGGAAGTCGGCGTGCTCGGCCCCGAGCGCCCGCGCGCGGGCCAGGGCGGCGTCGGCGAGGGCCCTCAGGGGAAGGGCCGTGAAGGCTTCGTCGATGGTATGGGGCACCGAGGTCTCTCCCTGCTGTCGTGGGCCGTGGTGACCTGATGGATGCCCCGATCATGTCGCGCGGGCCGGTCCGCGGGCCACACCTTTCCCCGAGGATCCCGGCCTTTTCTGTAGGGACCCGACAGTGAGCCCCCCAAGCCACTGTGGGTGCCCGATTGTCCGCCGCGCCACGGCGACCGATAGGTTTTCGAGGAAGCCGCCTGTCATCGCCACCTGTCGTCCAGGTGTTCGGGCGGGGTACCAAACCGCTATGGAAAGGGTGATCCGTTGAGCCGCTCGGTTCTCGTCACCGGAGGCAACCGGGGCATCGGCCTCGCCATCGCCCGCGCGTTCGCCGGGGCCGGCGACAAGGTCGCGATCACGTACCGCTCGGGCGAGCCGCCCGCGGCCCTGACGGATCTGGGCGTCCTCGCCGTCAAGTGCGACATCACCGACACCGAGCAGGTGGAGCAGGCCTACAAGGAGATCGAGGACGCGCACGGCCCCGTCGAGGTCCTCGTCGCCAACGCCGGCATCACCAAGGACCAGCTCCTGATGCGCATGTCGGAGGAGGACTTCACCTCCGTCCTCGACACCAACCTCACCGGCACCTTCCGCGTCGTCAAGCGCGCCAACCGCGGCATGCTGCGCGCCAAGAAGGGCCGCGTCGTCCTCATCTCGTCAGTGGTCGGGCTGCTCGGCTCGGCGGGACAGGCGAACTACGCCGCCTCCAAGGCCGCCCTGGTCGGCTTCGCGCGTTCGCTCGCCCGGGAACTGGGCTCGCGCAACATCACCTTCAACGTCGTCGCGCCCGGCTTCGTCGACACCGACATGACCAAGGCGCTCAGCGAGGACCAGCGCGCCGCCATCGTGTCGCAGGTCCCGCTCGGCCGGTACGCGCAGCCGGAGGAGATCGCCGCGACGGTGCGGTTCCTCGCCTCGGACGACGCCTCGTACATCACTGGAGCCGTCATCCCCGTTGACGGCGGACTGGGAATGGGTCACTGATCACCATGAGCGGAATTCTCGAGGGCAAGCGCGTCCTGATCACCGGCGTGCTGATGGAGTCCTCCATCGCCTTCCACACGGCCAAGCTGGCCCAGGAGCAGGGCGCCGAGATCATCCTGACCGCGTTCCCGCGGCCCACGCTGACCGAGCGCATCGCCAAGAAGCTGCCCAAGCCCACCAAGGTCATCGAGCTCGACGTCACCAACGACGAGCACCTGGGGCGCCTGGCGGACCTCGTCGGCGAGGAGCTGGGCGGCCTGGACGGCGTCGTGCACTCCATCGGCTTCGCGCCGCAGGACGCCCTCGGCGGCAACTTCCTGAACACGCCGTTCGAGTCGGTCGCCACCGCCATGCACGTCTCGGCGTACTCCCTGAAGTCGCTGACCATGGCCTGCCTGCCGCTGATGCAGAACGGCGGCTCCGTCGTGGGCCTCACCTTCGACGCCCAGTACGCCTGGCCGCAGTACGACTGGATGGGCCCCGCCAAGGCCGCCCTGGAGGCCACCAGCCGCTACATGGCGCGCGACCTGGGCAAGCAGAACATCCGCTGCAACCTGATCTCGGCGGGCCCGATCGGCTCGATGGCCGCCAAGTCCATCCCGGGCTTTAGCGAGCTGGCCTCCGTGTGGGACTCCCGTTCCCCGCTGGAGTGGGACCTGAAGGACCCGGAGCCGGCCGGCCGCGGTGTGGTCGCCCTGCTGAGCGACTGGTTCCCCAAGACCACCGGCGAGATCATCCACGTGGACGGCGGCCTGCACGCCATCGGCGCCTAACCGCGCACGCCGCCCGGCCCGCCGTTGAGGGCCCGCACCCGGCCGGGTGCGGGCCCTCGGCGCGTCACCCGTTCGGCGCAGCCGGCCGGGCGGTGCGGGCCGGGTCACGGGCACTCTGGAAGAGGTGGTCCACCCCGCCGCCCCCCTCCCCAGCACGGCCGAGGAGGTCCCCTTGTGCGCTTGTTCCGCAGCCTGGCCTCAGCGACCGTCGCCGTCGTCTGCGTGACGGCCCCGCCGTACGCGGCGGCGGCCCACGCCCGCCCGGACGGCGCCGTGCCCCCCGCGCGCGTGTCCGCCGGGGAGGAGGCGGACCCGTCCCGTCCCTTCGGCGCCGCGTGCCGGCTCCGCGTCACCGGTTCCCGGGTCACCGCCTACTGCCACAACCCCTATCCCGACCCCGATCACGTGAGTCTGCACGTCGAGTGCGTCCACTGGTGGGACCTCGACGGCGACGGAGCCCCGGTGGAGGCCGGTCCCGCGCAGACCGTACGGCTGACCGGCCGCTGCTGGGATGAGGTCGGCTCCGCCTGGGTCAGCCACCGCCGGGCGGGCTGACCCGGCCCGGCCGGCACAGGAACGGATAGCCCGCCGCCTCCGCCTGGGCGGTGTCGGCGTCACCGGCGCGGATCGCGTCGACCAGCCGCGCGTGGTCCATGTGCGTCTCCGGTGTCAGCGCCTCGCCGACGTCCTCGCGCAGCCAGTCCCGCATCACCTCGCCGAGGTCCGCGTACATCGCGGTCATGACGTCGTTGTGGGAAGCGGCCACCACGGCCAGGTGGAAGGTGGCATCCGCCGCCACGAACGCCTCCGCGTCGCCCGACCGCCACGCCTCCTCCCGGCGCGCGAGCAGCGCGTCGAGCTGCCTGAGGTCCTTCTCCGTGCGCCGCTCGGCCGCCAGCCGCGCCGCGGCCGACTCCAGCGTGGAACGCAGCTCGGCGACGTGCCGGGGGTCGGCTCCGGCGAAGCGGCGGTGCATCACGCCCGCCAGCTCGCTGGTCGCCACGACGTACGTGCCGGAGCCCTGGCGGATGTCCAGCAGGCCGTTGTGGGCCAGCGCGCGGACCGCCTCGCGGACCGTGTTGCGGGCGACCCCGAGCTGCTCCACCAGCTCGGGCTCCGTGGGGATGCGCGAGCCGACCGGCCACTCGCCCGAGGTGATCTGCTGCCGCAGCGCGGCGATGACCTGCTCGGACAGTGCCGAACGACGGGGATGGCTCAAGGGCATGGCACACCTTCGCACGCTGGTTCCGGCCGCGGGCGGCCCGGGACCGCGGGAGCGCCGGGTTCGCCGGAGCCTTCGCGGACACCGCGGAACGCACAACCAATCATCCCATGATTCTATGATGGGGCTCATGGCTAGTGAGGAACCCCGGACGCCGAAGTCCACGACCGCCGTCAGCTCGGCCGCGCCCAGGGCCCGGGAGGCCGGGGAGCCCGGTGGGCACGCCGTGCCGGAGAAGCCGTCCCCGCGCGCGTGGACGGCGTGGACGACACGCCTGCTCGTCCTCGGCATCGTGCTGGCCGCGCTCAATCTCCGCCCCGCCATCACCAGCCTCGGCGCCCTCCTGGAAGAGGTCCGCGACGGGCTCGGCATGAGCGGCAGCGTGGCGGGGCTGCTCACCTCGGTCCCCCCGCTGTGCTTCGCCGTCTTCGGCGTCACCGCCTCGCGGCTGGCCCGCCGTTTCGGCCCCGGCGCGGTGGTGTGCGCGGGCATGGCGGCCATCGCCGCCGGTCTGCTGATGCGCCCGTACACGGGCGGCACGCCCGGCTTCCTGGCCGCCAGCGCTCTGGCGCTCATGGGCATCGCGGTCAGCAACGTCCTGATGCCGGTCATCGTCAAGCGCTGGTTCCCCGACCGGGTCGGCTCCATGACCGGCCTGTACTCGATGGCGCTCGCCTTCGGCACCTCGGTCGCCGCCGCGGCGACCGTGCCCCTGACGGAGGCGCTGGGCGGCGACTGGCAGCCCGGCCTCGCGGTGTGGGCCGTGCTCGCGGTGGCGGCCGTCCTGCCGTGGCTGGCGTTCGTGCGGGACCGGGAGGCGCCCACCGCCGGGGAGGCCCGCGCACGGGCCGCGGAGCCCGCGCGTGAGGTGCGGCCCCAACCGCAGGGCGAGCCGCGGGCCGCCGGGCGGCCCGCGCTGCGGATCACCCGCAGCCGCACCGCCTGGGCGCTCGCCGTCTTCTTCGGGCTCCAGGCCACCGCCGCCTACATCACGATGGGCTGGATGGCGCAGATCTTCCGGGACGCGGGCGTCTCCGCCGGCACGGCCGGACTGCTGCTGGCCGTCACCATGGTGATGGGCGTGCCGCTCGCCTTCGTCATCCCGCGCGTCGCCGCACGGCTGCCGAACCAGGGCCCGATCGTCCTGGTGCTGGGCGGGTGCGGCCTCGCCGGGTACGCCGGCCTGTACTTCGCCCCGGCCGGCGGTGCCTGGGCCTGGGCGGTGCTGCTCGGCGTCTCCAACTGCGCCTTCCCGCTCGCCCTGACCATGGTCGGGATGCGGGCCCGGACGGGCGCGGGCGTCGCCCAGCTGTCGGCCTTCGCGCAGAGCACCGGCTACCTGATCTCCATTCCGGGTCCGCTCCTGGTGGGCGTGCTCTACCAGCACAGCGGTGGTTGGGGTCTGCCGATCGCGCTGATGACGGCCCTGATGGTGCCGCAGATGGCGGTCGGTGTCCTGGCGGGACGCGACCGCACGGTGGAGGACGAGGCGGGCCGCTGATCCCGGGGCCGGCCGGGGGTGCGACACTGGGCCCATGCCAGTCCTCGACCCGAATCCCCAGCACGGTCAGAAGAAGATGCTGCTCGTCTTCGGCGCCTTCTTCGGGATCTTCCTGATCATCGGCATCATCGCGTCGATCGCCTCTCCCTGACCGCGCTGTCCGCCCGTACCCCCCCGCGCGCGGGCGGCGGGGACGGGGCCGGCCTCCGCGCGTCCGGCCGGTGGTGGGGCCTGCCCCCCTGTCCCCTAGGGGGCAGGGGTCAGGGTCGAGTGGGTGGATCTCCGGATGGGCCGGGGGCCGCGGATTCCGTAACTTCGAGATGTGGCCGCACCAGGCGGACCACGGGCCGAAACCGCACGACGGGCCGCCGTCCGCGGGCCCCCCGGTCCACGGCGCTCGGAGATCATCGGAGGCACCCATGCCGGCCCGTACGCACACCCGGCCCCACCCGGCGCCCCGGGGCGACGGCGCCGAGATCCGGCTGCCCTGGTGGGCGCTGGCCCTGCCCACGCTCGCCTTCGTCACCCTGCTCCTGCTGATACTCGACCCGGCGGAGGCCCACGCGGCCCCCGCCGAGCAGGCGCTCACCCGCCTCCTGGAGTGGGCGCGGCAGCTGATCGCGCGCTGAGTCCTGCCCTCCGGAACCGGCCGCGGGAAATCGCCGGCCCCGTCGGCGCCGGTGGGCGGGCACGGGGGAACGGGCGCCGGGCCGGACGCGCGGCCGGGTGCCCAGCGGTGGAACCGCATGTCAACTCCCTGCGCCTCGTGGCCTGTTTCATGCGAAGCTGGGTTCCATGAGCGTCGCAGAACCCCGCAGGATCGTCCTCTTCCGGCATGCGAAAGCCGACTGGCCACAGGTGACCGACCACGAGCGGCCGCTCGCCGAGCGGGGCCGCAAGGACGCCGCAGAGGCCGGACGCCGACTGGCCGACACCGGCATCCCGTTCGAGCTGGCCCTGTGCTCCACCGCGGCCCGGACCCGCGAGACCTGGAAGCTTGCCGTCCAGGAGTTCCCGCACCGGCCGAAAACCGTCTATGAGGAGCGGGTGTACGAAGCCTCGCCCGGCGAGCTGATCGCCGTGCTCAACGAGACCCCCGACGATGTGCAGAACGCCCTGCTGGTCGGCCACAACCCGGGGATCCAGGGGCTCACCGACATCCTGGCCGGTTCGGCCGAGGAGAACGCCCGCGCCAGGATGGCCGGCCGCGGATTCCCGACCGCCGCCTTCGCCGTGCTCTCCTTCACCGGCCCCTGGAAGACCCTGGAACCGGGCGTGGCCACGCTGCTCGACTACTGGGCGCCGGCCGACTGACCCGGCTCGCGGACCGGGCCCGGGGACGGACCGGGCCGGAGCGGTCCACGGGCGGGACCGGACCGCACGGCAGGGGCCGGGCACCGATGCGGCACCGGCTCCGGGGCGTCCGTGGCGGGCGCGGCGCGCACAGTGGTACGGCGGTTGCTGCTCCCCTGGCGGTCGCGGCCGCCCGCCGGGGCGGTTCAGCGCCGGCCGGGGTCCGCCTCCGGGTCCTGCTCGAGCGTGTCCGCGGCCTCGACCTCCTCGCGGGTGATGCCCAGCAGGTACAGGACGGTGTCCAGGAACGGCACGTTCACCGCCGTGTGCGCGGCCTCGCGCACCACCGGCTTGGCGTTGAAGGCGACCCCGAGACCGGCCGCGTTCAGCATGTCCAGGTCGTTGGCGCCGTCGCCGATGGCCACCGTCTGCGACAGCGGCACGCCGGCCTCGGCCGCGAACCGGCGCAGCAGCCGCGCCTTGCCCGCCCGGTCCACGATCTCGCCGGTGACCCGTCCCGTCAGCTTCCCGTCGACGATCTCCAGCGTGTTGGCCTGGGCGAAGTCCAGCCCCAGGCGCTCCTTCAGATCATCGGTGACCTGCGTGAACCCACCCGAGACGACGCCCACCTGGCAGCCGAGGCGCTTCAGCGTACGGATCAGGGTGCGCGCGCCCGGCGTCAGCCGCACCTCGCTGCGCACCTTCTCCACCACCGAGGCGTCCAGTCCCTCCAGCAGCGCCACACGCGCGTGCAGCGACTGCTCGAAGTCCAGCTCCCCGCGCATCGCGGCCGCCGTCACCTCGGCGACCCGATCCTCGCAGCCGGCGTGCGCGGCGAACAGCTCGATGACCTCGTCCTGGATGAGCGTGGAGTCCACGTCCATGACGACCAGGCGCTGCGCCCTGCGGTGCAGCCCGGCCGCCACGACCGCGACGTCGACACCGAGCGCCGCCGCATCCGTCACCAGGGCCGTGCGCAGCGCTTCGGTCTCCACGCCGGACACGGCGAACTCGACCGCCGTCACCGGATACTTGGCCAGCCGGAAGATACGGTCGATGTTGCCGCCGGCCTTGGTGATCCGGGCGGTGATCGCAGCCGTGGCCTCGGAGGTGAGCGGGTGCCCGAGGACCGTCACCAGGGAGCGGCCCAGGCCGCGCGGCCGGTTGTCACCGATACCGGAGATGATCTCCGCCTGCATCTTCATCGACTCCGCCCAGCTGTGGACGGTCGCCCGCAGATCGCCCTCCAGCCCCCGGGGCGGCTCGGTCACGAGCGCGCACAGCACGATCCGGCCACGGGTGACGACCTGCTCGATGTCGACCACGTCGACGGAGTAGGCGGCGAGGGTGTCGAACAAGCCGGCCGTGATGCCCGGCCGGTCCTTGCCGAAGATCTTGACAAGGAGAGTGGGGACGTCAGAGGTCTGCGATGCGCTCATGGTGTTCCCACCGTATCCGGCACGCGGCGCCTTCCGCCCCCGAGGTCCGCCTGCCGGACAGGGAGCGACGGGCGCGGCCCGGACGGCGGGTGCCCGCACGTTCCGCTTCCACGACCCCCCTTCCGGGGTTCCGCGATCCGTCCCCCGAGGGTCATCCCCCGCCACCCGGCCGCCGCGGCGGCGGAGGCGGCGGTGGAGGGGGAGGGGGCGGTGGAGGGGGAGGCGGCAAAGCCTCACCCCACCGGGACCGCCGCCGCCCACCGGAGTCCGGTGGCCGCCGGGGCGCGCGCGGAAGCGGTCCGATCGGCCGGGTCACCGTGGGCGCGCCGTACACGTCGTCCCCGACGGGCTGCCGCCGGCCGGCCTCCGACGGGTCCCCCGGCCGCCCCGCTTCCTCGACGGGACGCGCCCCCGGCGGAGGGGCACCCCCCGCCGCCTCCCCGCCACCGCCGTCCGGCGGCCCCCACGCACCCGGCCCGCTCCGCACTCCTCCGCCCGGCACCACCACCTGCCGCCCCGCGGCTCCGCTCACCCACGCCAGCAGCGCTCCCGCGGCACCCGCCCCCGCGCCCCAGGCGGCACCGAGCAGCAGTGCCATGCCGGGATGCCCGCGCAGTTCGACCCCGGCGCCGAACGCGTCGAAGCCGAGGACCGACAGCGATGCCTGCACGGACACCTCCGTCAACCGGACCGACAGCGAAAGCACCAGCGCGGTCGCGGTGCCCAGCCGCAGCGCGCACCGCCCCGCGAAACCGAGCGCGCCCGGCCCCCGTGCCACCTGGGCGCCGGTACCCACCGGCGGCGTCCGCGCCACCGCCACCGGCGTCCGCACCGCCGTCAGCACCCCCGCCAGCAGCATCGCCGCGGCGGCCGCCACCCCCAGCAGCCACACCCTCCCGTCCAGTTCCGCCAGCCGTGCCAGGACGACCGGTTCGTCGGAGCGCGCGCCCAGCAGCTCGTCCAGCGGATCCGGCAGGAAGCGCGCCGCCCCCTCCGTGGCCCGCCCCTCCCACGGCACGAACAGGCCGATCGGAAGGCCGAGCCACACGCCGTTCGGCGTGCCCAGCAGCGCGGCGCCCGCGATCCGCTCCGGACGGTCGTCACCGGCCGCCGCGTACGCCGCCGCCGAGAGCCCCGCCGCCACCGCCACCAGCAACACCGTCACCAGGGCGGACACGGCTGGACGCACCACGTGGTGCACGGCCTGCCAGGCACGCGGCAGGGGAGTGCGGCGCGAGGCCAGCAGGGCGATCAGCAGCACCCCGGCCGACCAGCCGAGCCCGCCCAGCAGGCTGGGCGCGGTGTCCACGGTGAAACCCACGGCCGCCTGCGCGCCGGCGAGGTCGCCCACCCGGTCCGGCAGCAGCCCCCCGAGGTCCCCCCACTCCCCGAGGTCGCCGAGGTCCGGAATTCCGGCACCGTCCCCGTCCGCGCCGCTGCCGTCACCACCGCCCGCAGGACCGTCCGGCCCCAGCGAGCCGCCGTCGATCGTGACGGCGTCCCGCCCCGCCCACGCCAACGCGCCCAGCATCGCCACGTACAACGCGACCACCGCGCCCGCGCGCGCGAGGAGTTCGGCCGGCGACACCACGACTCCCGCGGCACGCAGGGACCGCAGGAAGAAGAAGGACAGCAGCACCGCGCCGACCAGGCTCACGCCCAGTGGCGTGATCTCGATGGCGGTGGTCGCCTCCGCCCCCGTCAACCCGAACACCGACACGTCCCCGGACGGCGTGACCGACCCACCCGACGCGAGCGCCACGACCGCCGCGGTCATGGACCCCAACGAGCCGGCCGCGTCCGCCCGCAGCAGATGCAACCCGAGCGCGGCCGTGCCGGCCATGCCGATCAACGCCCAGCTCACCGAGGCGATCGCGGACAGCACCACGTCCCCCCAGGGCACCTTCGCGCCGCGGCCCACGGCGCCGCTGCTCGTGGACGCGCTCATGGCAGACCCCCGATCCGCGGTGGCGGCGCGGCATTCCGCCGCGTGTGTCCTCCTCGCGTGGATTACCACTGTCCGGGTAGTTTCCGGCCCCGTCAACGGCGTCCTCGGATGCGCACGTACACGGTCTCTGCAAGGCCCGAGTTCCGGCCAGGGGACCGAGCCTGAAATAGTTCCTCCCGATGTTCGACATCCCTAGACTCCCTGTGATGGGGGCAATTCGGGGGACAACTCAGTGGGGCATGGAGTGCCGGAACTCGTACTGGAAACCGACGGACGGACGTGGACGCTCGATCCGTCCGCGTCCTACGCCCTCGGACGCGATCCGCAAGGGGACATCGTGTTCCACGACGCCAGGGTCTCCTGGCGCCACGCCACGATCAGCTTCGACGGCCGCAGTTGGGTCCTCGAGGACCACGGCAGCACCAACGGCACCTTCGTGCAGGGACGGCGGATCCAGCGGCTGGAACTCGTACCCGGCACGGCGGTGCACCTGGGCAACGCCACCGACGGACCGCGGCTGAACCTGTCCGCCGCCGCGGCCGACGCGGACGCACCCCGGGTCCGGCCCCGGCCTCGGCAGCCCTACGCCGCACAGGGCGTGAACCCCGGCCCTGCTGCCCGGCAGACCCCGGCCGCCCCGCAGGAGCCCGCCCGGAAGGACCCCGGCCCGCGGCAGCGGCCCGCGCCGCACGTCCCCCGGCAGCAGGGCCCCGGCGGCGCGGGGGCGCCGCCGGGGCACGGCGACCGCGGCCCGACCACGTTCCACCGGTTCGCGATCGGCCGCGTGATGCGCATCGGCCGCGCCCTGGAGAACGACCTGGTCGTCTCCGACCTCCAGGTCTCCCGCCACCACGCCGAGTTCCACGCCGCGCCCGACGGCCGCTTCGAGATCCGCGACCTGGGGTCGCACAACGGCACGTACGTCAACGGCCGGCAGATCCCCAAGGGCGGTTCCCGCACGCTCGGCCCGGCCGACATCGTCGGCATCGGGCACTCCGCGTTCCGGATCGTCGGCGACCGGCTGGAGGAGTTCGTCGACACCGGCGAGGTGTCCTTCTCCGCCCGCCGTCTGACCGTCACGGTCGACGGCGGCAAGCAGATCCTCAAGGACGTCTCCTTCGGCGTACCCGAGAAGTCGCTGATCGCGGTCATCGGCCCCTCGGGCTCCGGCAAGTCGACCCTGCTGAAGGCGCTCACCGGTTACCGGCCCGCCGACCGGGGCGAGGTCCTCTACGACGACCGGAACCTCTACGAGCACTTCGCCGAGCTGCGCCGGCGCATCGGCCTGGTCCCGCAGGACGACATCCTGCACAAGGAACTGACCGTCAGGAAGGCCCTCAAGTACGCGGCCAAGCTGCGCTTCCCGGCCGACACCACGGCCGCCGAGCGCGACGCCCGCATCGACGAGGTGCTGCGCGAGCTGAAGCTCGACCTCCACCAGGACAAGAAGGTCACCTCGCTCTCCGGCGGCCAGCGCAAGCGCGTCTCCGTCGCCCTGGAACTGCTCACCAAGCCGTCGCTGATCTTCCTGGACGAGCCGACCTCCGGCCTCGACCCGGGCATGGACCGCGACGTCATGCAGTTGCTGCGGCGCCTGGCCGACGACGGCCGTACCGTCCTGGTCGTCACCCATTCCGTCGCCGAGCTGGCGCTGTGCGACAAGCTGCTGGTGATGGCACCGGGCGGCGCGGTCGCCTACTTCGGCCCGCCCGAGGAGGCGCTGGACTTCTTCGGCTACGACTCCTGGGCCGACGTCTTCTCCGCCTTCGAGAACTACCGCGACTACGACTGGGCGGGCCGCTGGAAGGGCTCGCACCACTACCGGCTGTACGCCGCGGAGGTCGACGCCGCCGCCCCGCAGCCCGTACACACGCCGCCTTCACGGGCGGTCGGGCCGCCGAAGCCGCAGGGCTGGTTCTCCCAGTGGGGCACCCTGGTGCGCCGCTACCTGTCGGTGATCGCCTCCGACCGGGGCTTCCTCGCACTGATGGTGATCCTGCCCGCCGTCCTCGGCGCGGTGAGCCTGCTCATCGACCCCGGCCACGGCCTGCTGCCCGATCCGCCCGAACCGGGGAGCGGCCGGATCGTCCCGAACGGCACGGCCACCACCGTCCTGCTGATCCTCGCCGTCGGCGCCTGCTTCGCGGGGGCCGCCAACTCGGTCCGCGAGCTGATCAAGGAACGGGTCATCTACGAACGGGAGCGCGCCACCGGCCTGTCCCGGTCGGCGTACCTGATGTCGAAGGTGTCCGTCCTCGGCCTGATCACCGTGGCGCAGGGCCTGCTGATCGGCGTCATCGGTTTCGCGGGCCGGGAGATCCCCGAGGAGGGGCTGGTCCTCGGCGGCGCCACGCTGATCGAGCTCTCCCTGCCGATCATGGCGCTCGGCTTCACCTCGATGATGTTCGGTCTGATCGTCTCGTCGCTGGTGAGGACCGCGGAGAAGACCATGCCGCTGCTGGTCATGTTCGCGATCGTCCAGGTCGTCTTCACCGGCTGCCTGTTCGCCCTGAACGGCGCGGCCGGCGCCAACGAGGTCTCGTACCTGATGCCCTCCCGCTGGGCGGTCGCCGCCGCCGGCGCCACGCTGGACCTCAACAGGATCAGCCCGCCGGAGGACGGCGCCGGCCCCGACCCGCTGTGGGAGCACACCGCGGGTGCCTGGACCGCCGACATGCTCGCGCTCATCGCCCTCGGCGTGATCTGCGGCTTCCTCGCGGCACGCTTCCTGCGCCGCCACGAGCCCGAGGTCATGCGCAAGTAGGATCCGGCCGCACGACGCCGAAGGGCGGCATCCCGTCAGGGGGGTGCCGCCCTTCGGCGTCGGTGATCGCGAGAAGAGGTCCGCGCCGGCCTCTCAGTAGGCGCTGTTGACGTTGTCCATGGAGCCGTAGCGGTCGGCCGCGTAGTTGCAGGCGGCGGTGATGTTGGCGACCGGGTCGTAGATGTTCCAGGACGTTCCGGGCACGTGGTAGGCCTTGAAGGTCGGCGGGATGACCTGGAGCAGGCCCTTGGACGGGATGCCGTTGATGGCGTTGATGTCCCAGTTGTTGATGGCCATCGGGTTGCCGGAGGACTCCCGCATGATGTTGCGGTGGATGCCCGAGTACGTGCCCGGGATGCCGTGCTTCCTCATGATGGCGAGCGACTCGCGGATCCAGCCGTCGAGGTTGTCCGGGTAGGTCTTCGCGGAGACCTGCTTGACGGGGGCGCGCTTGGCGGAGCGGCTCGCGGCCTCCTGCGCCTGGCGCTCCCGGGCGGACTTCTCCGCGGCGGCCCGGGCGGCCGCCTTCTTCTTCGCGGCGGCCTCGTCGGCGGCCTTCTTCTTCGCCTCGATGGAGGCGGCCTTCTCGCTCGCGTCGGCGAGCTGGTCGGTGATGCCCGCCTTGACGCCCTGGATCTGCTCGGTGCTGTACGCCACCTTGGCCGGGGCGGCGGCCTCGGCCGTGGTCGTCTGCCCGCCGCCCGGCACCGCGGAGAAGGCGAGGGCGGCGGCGCCCAGCGTGCCGACACCGGCGATCGCGATCTTGCGATTGCGGGCCAGGGGAAGACCAAGGCCACGGGCAAGGAAGTTCTTGGGCATGGGAAGGGGACCTCTTCGTGTAGCGCGGAGGTCGCTCATGTCCAACGGGGACGGTGGTGCTTCCGGCACAAACGCCGCGGAAGGGACCTGCAGCGCTGAGCGACGTGAGCAATTCTTAGCGGCCGCAAAAATTCGTGGCAAAGGTGTGACGTACGATCCCGGGTAGTGGATCAGGGTGGGGTAAAACCGGGCAGACGGGATTGTTTGCGCCGCTCAAAAGGGGCGTCTTGCTCTCCTACTCCTCTTCGTAGGTGATCTGCGCCCTATGCGCGGCCTCACACCGCCCCCCTGTCCCTCTCACCCTTAGTTGCTCAAGCAATGCTCTCTGTGAGTGCCTGGACGAGGCTGTCGGTGCCTCACCGCGACCGCGGCGGCCACCTGGCGGCGCGGCTCCGCCCCACCGGGGCATGCGGCACCGGCCGCCGCCCCCGGACGCGGCAGGACAACGGCCCGTGCGCCTTCACCGGCCCGTGCCCCCGCGCCCGCGCCCGTGAGGAGCCGGCCCGATGGAGGCGCCCTCGTCGGCCCGCGGACGTGTCCCACGTCCGGGAGGGGGACCCGCCACCGCGCCCGGTCCGGCCGTCCGCCCTTGTCCGCGGGCCCGCACGCGCACGCGCCCGCACGCGCGGAGTACGTCAGTCCCTCCGCTCCGGGCCTCGTGGCCCGGCCCCCGCCAGGCCGCCCCGGACGGGAGGGGACGGTCCGCAGCGCACCGCCACGCGCGCGTGGCCGGCCGTGTCCGCCCGCTCGCGCCCGTGCCCGTCACGATTCCGGGGCCGCTTCCTCCCCCCGGGGACGGGAGCGGCCCCGGGGGATGGGCCCCCGGCCCTACGTCCACCGTCCCGGGCGACGGCCGTCACAGGTCCGATCCGCGCTGTCACCCCTCGCCGGTACCGTGAGGACATGAGTCACGGCCCCCGGTCCGGCCTCGCCGCGGTGAGCTCCGCGCTGCTGGCCATGAGCAGGCACCTGGAGGTGCGCGACGTCCTCAAGACGATCGTCTCCTCCGCCCGCGAGCTGCTCGACGCCCAGTACGCCGCGCTCGGCGTCCCCGACGACCACGGCGGCTTCGCCCAGTTCGTCGTCGATGGCGTCAGCGACGAGCAGTGGAAGGCCATCGGCCCGCTGCCGCGTCAGCACGGCATCCTCGCCGCGATGCTGCACGAGGCCAGGGCCGAGCGCCTCGCCGACGTCCGCGAGGACCCCCGCTTCGAGGGCTGGCCGTCCGCCCATCCCGATCTCGCCGACTTCCTGGGCCTGCCCGTCCGCGACGGCGACGAGGTCCTCGGCGCCCTCTTCCTCGCCAACAAGAACTGCCCCAAGCCCCAGGGCGGCTGCGGCTTCACCGAGGAGGACGAGGACCTGCTCGGCATCCTCGCCCAGCACGCGGCGATCGCCCTCACCAACGCGCGCCTGTACGAGCGCAGCCGCGAGCTGACCATCGCCGAGGAGCGCTCCCGCCTCGCCCACGAGCTGCACGACGCGGTCAGCCAGAAGCTCTTCTCCCTGCGTCTGACCGCCCAGGCCGCGGCCCGTCTGGTGGACCGCGACCCCTCCCGCGCGAAGGGCGAGCTCCAGCAGGTCGCCGCACTCGCCGCGGAAGCCGCCGACGAACTGCGTGCCGCCGTCGTCGAGCTGCGTCCCGCCGCCCTCGACGAGGACGGCCTCGTCGCCACCCTGCGCACCCAGACCCAGGTCCTGGACCGCGCCCACAGCGCGCGCGTGACCTTCACCGGCCGCAACGTGCGCGCCCTGCCCGCCGCCCAGGAGGAAGCGCTGCTGCGCGTCGCCCAGGAAGCGCTGCACAACGCCCTGCGGCACTCCGGGGCGCGGCACGTCGACGTGACCCTGGACCGCCACGGCGCCGGTGCGCTCCTGCGGGTCACGGACGACGGCGGCGGCTTCGACCCGCAGGCGGTCCGCCGCGCGGGACGCCATCTGGGCCTGGTCTCCATGCGGGACCGGGCCAGCGGCGTCGGTGGCGCGCTGACCGTGGAATCGGCGCCCGGCAAGGGCACCACGATCGAGATGGAGGTTCCCGGTGGCTGACGCGATCAGGGTGCTGCTCGTCGACGACCACCAGGTGGTCCGCCGGGGCCTGCGCACCTTCCTGGAGGTGCAGGACGACATAGAGGTGGTGGGCGAGGCCGCGGACGGCGCCGAGGGAGTCGACCGCGCCGAGGAGCTGAAACCCGACGTGATCCTCATGGACGTCAAGATGCCGGGCATGGACGGCGTCGCGGCACTGCGCAGACTCCGTGAGCTGGAGAACCCCGCGCGCGTGCTGGTCGTCACCAGTTTCACCGAGCAGCGCACCGTCGTCCCGGCCCTGCGCGCGGGCGCCGCCGGGTACGTCTACAAGGACATCGACCCCGACGCGCTCGCCGGCGCCATCCGCTCCGTGCACGCCGGGCACGTCCTGCTCCAGCCCGAGGTCGCGAAGGCACTGCTGTCCCAGGAGGCGGGCACCACCGGCCAGAGCAGGGCGGGCACGCTCACGGACCGGGAGCGCGAGGTGCTCGGTCTGATAGCGGACGGCCGTTCCAACCGGGAGATCGCCCGTGCGCTGGTCCTCTCCGAGAAGACCGTGAAGACGCACGTCTCGAACATCCTGATGAAGCTCGACCTCGCGGACCGCACCCAGGCCGCCCTGTGGGCCGTACGGCACGGCCTGACCGGCTGACCGACCGGCTCGCCCGCCACTCACCGCCCACCGGCCACGGCGACCACGCCGACGCGACGCCGCGGCAGTACGGAGGGTTCCGCTCCGAGCCGAGATTCATACCGTCGTGGGAATGTCACCCGGATGGCGCATCCTCCGCGAACCCCGGCCGTTCTCCAGTGCGTGCTGCGGCGACTGCCGCAGCCGTCGCAAGGAGGGCTTGAAAGTGAAGAACCTGAAGAAGGCAGCCGCTGTGACGATGGTGACCGGTGGGCTGCTCGCCGCCGGTGCCGGGATGGCCTCCGCCACCGACGGCGCCGTCGCCCACGGCAAGGCCGAGGGCTCGCCGGGCGTCCTCTCCGGCAACCTCGTCCAGGTGCCGGTGCACGTCCCGGTGAACGCGGTCGGCAACAGCGTGAACGTCGTCGGTGTGCTGAACCCCGCCTTCGGCAACCTCGGCGTCAACCGCTGACCCGTCGCGGAGCCGCCGCGGACCACGGCCTCCCGGGCTCGCCCGGGAGGCCGGTCGTCAGGGTCCGGCGCCCCCGGCGTCAGGTTCCGGCGCCGGGAAACCCCGAGCACGGCCCCGCCACCGGATGCCGGCCACCCGTCACCGTGCCCCCCGCTCCCGTTCCTCCACGACGGAGTTGTACGCCGCCACCTGCGCCCGCCGAGCCGTCCGCTCCACCGGCCGCAAAGCGGCCGACCGCGCCGCCATCTCCGAGGCGCTGACCGCGCCCCCGTGTCCACTGCCGTGCGCCAGCGAGATCAGCGCCCCGACCCGTTGCGCCAGCTCCAGCACCCGCACCGCCCGCGGCGGATACCCCGGCGCCAGCACCTGACGCCCCGCTTCCGCCCGCGCCCGGTACGCCTCGATCGCCGCCTGCGCCACCGGCCCCGAAGCGGCCACGTCCAGCCGCGTCAGCACCTCGGTCGCCTCCCGCAGCGCCTCGGCCAGCTCCCGCTCCGCCTCCCCGAGCGAGGGCACGTCGGCGGGCGGCGCCTGCCGCACCGGTAGGCAGTGCCAGACGACCTCCACGTGCACATCGCCCTCGGGCCCGGCCTCGTACACCTCGGGTACCAGCCCGAGCGCGGTGCCGTGGCAGACCACCGCCTCCTCCGCCTCCAGCGCCCGCGCGTTGAACTCCGGCGGCCCGCTCAGCCCCAGCGGATGCCCCGGCGCGGGCAGCGCGACCCGCAGCCCGGTCGCGCCGAGCGTCCGCAACCGCCCCAGCGCGAGCGTGAGCCCGACCGGCGCCGACTCGCCCGGCAGCCCCTCCACCCGGTGCACCGCGTCCTCGCCCACGATCGCGAGCGCCGCGTCATCCGGAGCGACAAGTCCGGCGAGAAGGGCATTTCCCCAGGCGGCCAGTCGGCCTGAACGTGGTTCCGAGAGCATGCCCCCACCCTAAGGACCGGACCGATGGAACGGATAAGCCGACCGGTGGCGTAGATTCGTTGAGGGCCCCGCCCACCGGCGGGTCCACCGAGCCACAGGCGTACGCGACAGCCGAGACCGGCCACACTGCAAGGGGAGACAACGCGCTCATGAGCGATGTTCTGGAGCTTCAGAACGTATCCGTGGTCCGCGAGGGCCGGGCTCTGGTGGACCAGGTCTCCTGGTCGGTCAAGGAGGGCGAGCGCTGGGTCATCCTCGGCCCCAACGGCGCCGGCAAGACCACCCTCCTCAACGTCGCCTCCAGCTACCTCTACCCCACCACGGGCACCGCCACCATCCTCGGCGAGACCCTCGGCAGGCCCGGCACCGACGTCTTCGAACTGCGTCCGCGCATCGGCATGGCCGGCATCGCCATGGCCGACAAGCTCCCCAAGCGCCAGACCGTCCTGCAGACCGTCCTGACCGCCGCGTACGGCATGACCGCCACCTGGCGGGAGGACTACGAGGACATCGACGAACAGCGCGCCCGAGCCTTCCTCGACCGCCTCGGCATGTCCGACTACCTCGACCGCCGGTTCGGCACCCTCTCCGAGGGCGAGCGCAAGCGCACCCTCATCGCCCGCGCCCTGATGAGCGACCCCGAACTGCTGCTCCTCGACGAGCCCGCCGCCGGCCTCGACCTCGGCGGCCGCGAAGACCTCGTCCGCCGTCTCGGACGCCTCGCCCGCGACCCGATCGCCCCCTCGATGATCACGGTCACCCACCACGTTGAGGAGATCGCCCCCGGCTTCACCCACGTCCTGATGATCCGTCAGGGCAAGGTCCTCGCCGCCGGCCCGATCGAGCTCGAACTCACCTCCCGCAACCTCTCCCTCTGCTTCGGTCTGCCGCTCGTCGTCGAGCGGGTCGGGGACCGCTGGACCGCCCAGGGCCTCCCGCTGTCCTGACCCTTCCCGGTACCCGCCGACACCGCGCCGGTGCGCGGGCCGGATGCCGCCGTGAGCCGCACGGCGCCCTGTCCGCGCCCCGGCTCGCGGACCTACCATGACCATGTGACCAACATCGACGCATGGGTGTGGTGGCTCGTCGCCGCGGCAGCGCTCGGAATCCCGCTCGTCGTGACCGCGATGCCGGAGTTCGGGATGCTCGCCGTGGGCGCGGTCGCCGCCGCGGTCGCCTCCGGACTGGGCGCGGGCCTCGTGATCCAGGTCCTCGTCTTCGCCGTCGTCTCGGTCGCCCTCATCGCCGTCGTGCGGCCCATCGCCGCGCGGCACCACCGCCAGCGGCCCCAACTGGTCTCCGGTGTCGAGGCGTTGAAGGGCAGACAGGCCGTCGTCCTGGAGCGCGTCGACGGCTCCGGCGGCCGGATCAAGCTCGCCGGCGAAGTCTGGTCCGCGCGCGCCCTCGACACCGGCCGCGCCTACGAAGTGGGGCAGGAGGTGGACGTCGTGGACATCGAGGGGGCCACGGCGATCGTCCTGTGATCCCCCCTGACGCAAGTGGCGCGAACTCCCCCCAGGGCACGCGACGGTCTGTCAGACTCGACCAGCAAGATCTTCAACAGCCGTAAGATCGTGCACGATTCGCAAGAGCTGCCGAAAGCGCCGAGGGGCGAAGACGGAGAAGGGGACGGGGAACGACGATGCAACCGGTCATCATCGTCCTGATCATCCTGGTGGTGTTGGTCTTCATCGCCCTGATCAAGACGATCCAGGTCATCCCACAGGCCAGCGCCGCCATCGTCGAGCGCTTCGGCCGCTACACACGGACCCTGAACGCGGGCCTCAACATCGTCGTCCCGTTCATCGACACCATCCGCAACCGCATCGACCTGCGTGAACAGGTAGTCCCGTTCCCGCCGCAACCGGTGATCACCCAGGACAACCTGGTCGTCAACATCGACACCGTCATCTACTACCAGGTCACCGACGCCCGGGCCGCCACCTATGAGGTCGCCAGCTACATCCAGGCCATCGAACAGCTCACCGTCACCACGCTGCGCAACATCATCGGCGGCATGGACCTGGAACGGACCCTGACCTCCCGCGAGGAGATCAACGCGGCCCTGCGCGGCGTCCTCGACGAGGCCACCGGCAAGTGGGGCATCCGCGTCAACCGCGTCGAACTCAAGGCGATCGAGCCGCCCACCTCCATCCAGGACTCGATGGAGAAGCAGATGCGCGCCGACCGTGACAAGCGCGCCGCGATCCTCCAGGCCGAAGGTGTCCGGCAGTCCGAGATCCTGCGCGCCGAGGGCGAGAAGCAGTCCCAGATCCTGCGCGCCGAAGGTGAGGCCAAGGCCGCCGCGCTGCGCGCCGAGGGCGAGGCCCAAGCCGTCCGCACGGTCTTCGAGGCCATCCACGCCGGAGACCCGGACCAGAAGCTGCTCTCCTACCAGTACCTCCAGATGCTGCCGAAGATCGCCGAAGGCGACGCCAACAAGCTCTGGATCGTCCCCAGCGAGATCGGGGACGCACTCAAGGGCCTGTCCGGCGCCGTGGGCAACTTCGGCGCCATGGGCGGCGGTTCGGCCAACGGCGGCAACGGCAACAGCGGCACGGAACGCCGCGAGAAGCCGTCGATCGACTGACAGCCGCTCCCGGCACACGGTGCCCCGCGCCCTCCCGAGGGACGCGGGGCACCGCGCGACCGGCCCCCCCGCAGCCGATCAGCCCCTCAAGTCCTCGCGGCGCTCGTCACGCAGCGCCCAGAGCCAACCAGTCCGGCAGCGCCGAGAGGTCCTCCTGTCCCAGCGCCAGCAGCATCGCGTCCGCCGGCGTCGGCTCGAACGGCTGCCGCAGCAGCGTCATCCCCGCCTCCTCCGGCGTCCGGTCGGCCTTGCGGTGGTTGTCCTGCGCGCACGCGGCGACCGTGTTCAGCCACGTGTCCTGCCCACCCTGGGACCGCGGCACCACGTGGTCCACGGTCGTCGCGCGCCCGCCGCAGTACGCGCACCGGTGCCGGTCCCGGACCAGCACACCCCGCCTCGACCACGGCGCTCGTCTTCGGAACGGCACCCGTACGTACTGGCAGAGCCGGATCACCCGGGGCGCCGGTATGTCGACCGTCGCTCCCCGCATCCGCACTTCGGGGTGGGCCTGTTCGACGACGGCCTTGTCCTGAAGCACCAGAACGACGGCTCGGTTCAGCGTCACCGTCGACAGCGGCTCGAAGCTCGCGTTCAGCACCAGCGTGTCCCGCATACCAGCCCACCTCCCGTGTGCACCGGCCCACCCCCTGGCGGGCTGGGATCAACTCTGGCCGGGCACACCGGGAGGGACAACGCAATATCCGCTGCCCCCACGAGGGAACCCCGCCGCCCCCCGGCAACAAAAAAATGCCCGTCTCCGATCACTTCCAAGACCGGAGACGGGCAAACGTTCCGTGAACGCTCGGCCGATCAGCTGTGGGCGGGCACCTCGTACTCACCGATCAGCTGGGCCCGCGCGATCGTGTGGAACCGCAGGTTGAAACCCACGACCGCGGGCGTCGCGTCCGCGTCCGGCCCCAGCTTCTCCTGGTCCACGGCGTACACGGTGAAGACGTACCGGTGCGGGCCGTCGCCGGCCGGCGGCGCGGCACCGCCGAAGTCCTTGGTGCCGTAATCGTTGCGGACCTGGACGGCACCCTCCGGCAGCCCCTCGAACTTCCCGCTGCCCGCACCCGCCGGCAGCTCGGTCACCGAGGCCGGGATGTCGAACACCACCCAGTGCCAGAACCCGCTGCCCGTCGGGGCGTCCGGGTCGTAGCAGGTCACGGCGAAGCTCTTGGTCTCGGCCGGGAAGCCTTCCCACCGCAGCTGCGGCGAGGTGTTGCCCTCCGCGTAGACCTGAGCGTCCTTGAGCCTCGCGCCCTCCTCGACGTCCTCGCTCGTCACCGTGAACGACGGCACGGGCGGATGGAAGTCATGGGGGAGCGGCGGCCTCTTCAGCTCGGTCACCTCGGTACCTCCTGATCGGTTCCTGGGGGGATTCCCGATTCCGCCGATCGGCGGAATCGGTAGTTCCCGAGCCTAGAACCAGTTGCGCTTGCTGCCGACCTCGGACAGCCACTGGTTCAGGTACGCCGCCCAGTCGGTCGCCTGGTAGTCGTTCAGCCCCACCTGGAACGACCGGAACGTGTCGCTCCCCTCGCTGAACAGCCCCGGCTTCTTGTCCATCTCCAGGACGACGTCCATGGCGTGCTCGTCGGCCACGAAGCTCAGTTCCACCTGGTTCAGCCCCCGGTACTGCTGCGGCGGGAGGAACTCGATCTCCTGGTAGAACGGCAGCTTCTGCCGCGTGCCCCGGATGTGGCCGCGCTCCAGGTCCGCGTTCTTGAACCGGAAGCCCAGCTGGACGAAGGCGTCCAGGATCGCCTTCTGCACCGGCAACGGGTGCACGTTGATCGGGTCCAGGTCGCCGGAGTCCACGGCCCGCGCGATCGCCAGCTCCGTGGTCACACCGATGTTCATCCCGCGCAGCGGCTGTCCGTCGATCATCGTGATCGGCGTCTCCCACGGGATCTCCAACCCGAACGGCACCGCGTGCACGGCGTTCGCCTGGAGCTCGAAAGCACCGCCGAGCTGCACCTTCGTGAACTCGATGTCCTGCTTGTACTCCTGGTCGCCGCTCTCCACCTCGACCTTGGCCTGCAGCCCGACCGAGAGCGTCTCGATCTGCTGGTTGACGGACCCGCCCTGGATCCGCACCTCACCCTGGACGACACCGCCGGGAACGACGTTGACCTCGTTCAGCACCGTCTCGACCGAAGCCCCGCCGGCTCCCAGGCTCGCGAGCAGCTTCTTGAACGCCATGTCTCTCCCTTATCAGTGGACGGCTGGTCACCGCGGACATCTGTCCCCTAGGAACGCGATCCGGCCGTGCCCGGTTCCGCTTCCCGCCCGGCAAGGCGGGGGGTCGCCTGTCCCCCGGTGCGGCACTCGTCTGCAGTACGCTCGTACGGCATGATCGCGACGCCTGACCGTACGCCCCTGCCCAGGAGCTTCTTCGACCGGCCCGTCCTCGACGTCGCCCCCGACCTCCTGGGCCGCGTCCTCGTCCGCAGCACCCCCGACGGTCCGATCGCTCTCCGCCTGACCGAGGTCGAGGCCTACGACGGCCCGAACGACCCCGGTTCCCACGCCTACCGCGGTCGCACGGCCCGCAACGCGGTGATGTTCGGCCCTCCCGGACACGTGTACGTCTACTTCACCTACGGCATGTGGTTCTGCATGAACCTCGTGTGCGGTCCCGAAGGCCGGGCGAGCGGCGTTCTGCTCCGTGCCGGCGAAATCATCGAGGGCGCCGAACTGGCCCGCACCCGTCGGCTCTCGGCCCGCAACGACAAGGAACTGGCCAAAGGTCCCGCCCGTCTCGCCACCGCCCTGGACGTGGACCGGACCTTGGACGGCGCGGACGCCTGTTCCGCCGAGGACGCTCCCCTGAGCATCTTCACCGGCGCCCCCGCACCGCGCGACCAGGTCAGCAGCGGCCCGCGCACCGGAGTGGCCGGCGAGGGCGGCGTCCACCCCTGGCGCTTCTGGATCACCGACGACCCGACGGTGAGTCCATATCGCCCCCACACCCCGAGGCGCCGCCGCAGTTGACACGCCGACGCAGGATGCGTAGTGTATTCCGAGCCGCTGAACCGGGTACGGCAATCGCCTGCAGCCGAAGCGGCCAACCCACTACCTACGACTCTCCCTCGACGGGGATGAATTCGGCGTGTCCGCATGCCTGAATTCGGACTCGCAGGACTCGATTATGAGTCCGCAGGGAGATCGGCTAACGTAGTGAATGTCGAAAGGCCGACGGGCGGAAGTCCGGAAGCCTCAGACGACTCCCGCTGACTGGGAATCAGGCCCGAAAGGATCTGATAAAGTCGGGATCGCCGGAAAGGGAAACGCGGAAGCGGGAACCTGGAAAGCACCGAGGAAATCGGATCGGGAAACGATCTGATAGAGTCGGAGACACCGAAGGGAAGCGCCCGGAGGAAAGCCCGAGAGGGTGAGTACGAAGGAAGCGTCCGTTCCTTGAGAACTCAACAGCGTGCCAAAAGTCAACGCCAGATATGTTGATGCCCCGTCCGTCGGATCTTTCCGATGGTCGAGGTTCCTTTGAAAAATCACAGCGAGGATGCTGTGTGCGGGAGGATTATTCCTCCTCTCGCACCGCTCTCGTGTGTGTCGCCCCGAGTACGGGGAAGCATTCACGGAGAGTTTGATCCTGGCTCAGGACGAACGCTGGCGGCGTGCTTAACACATGCAAGTCGAACGATGAAGCCCCTTCGGGGGTGGATTAGTGGCGAACGGGTGAGTAACACGTGGGCAATCTGCCCTGCACTCTGGGACAAGCCCTGGAAACGGGGTCTAATACCGGATACGAGTTTCACGGGCATCCGTGAGGCTGGAAAGCTCCGGCGGTGCAGGATGAGCCCGCGGCCTATCAGCTTGTTGGTGAGGTAATGGCTCACCAAGGCGACGACGGGTAGCCGGCCTGAGAGGGCGACCGGCCACACTGGGACTGAGACACGGCCCAGACTCCTACGGGAGGCAGCAGTGGGGAATATTGCACAATGGGCGCAAGCCTGATGCAGCGACGCCGCGTGAGGGATGACGGCCTTCGGGTTGTAAACCTCTTTCAGCAGGGAAGAAGCGCAAGTGACGGTACCTGCAGAAGAAGCGCCGGCTAACTACGTGCCAGCAGCCGCGGTAATACGTAGGGCGCGAGCGTTGTCCGGAATTATTGGGCGTAAAGAGCTCGTAGGCGGCTTGTCGCGTCGGTTGTGAAAGCCCGGGGCTTAACCCCGGGTCTGCAGTCGATACGGGCAGGCTAGAGTTCGGTAGGGGAGATCGGAATTCCTGGTGTAGCGGTGAAATGCGCAGATATCAGGAGGAACACCGGTGGCGAAGGCGGATCTCTGGGCCGATACTGACGCTGAGGAGCGAAAGCGTGGGGAGCGAACAGGATTAGATACCCTGGTAGTCCACGCCGTAAACGGTGGGCACTAGGTGTGGGCGACATTCCACGTCGTCCGTGCCGCAGCTAACGCATTAAGTGCCCCGCCTGGGGAGTACGGCCGCAAGGCTAAAACTCAAAGGAATTGACGGGGGCCCGCACAAGCGGCGGAGCATGTGGCTTAATTCGACGCAACGCGAAGAACCTTACCAAGGCTTGACATACACCGGAAAACCCTGGAGACAGGGTCCCCCTTGTGGTCGGTGTACAGGTGGTGCATGGCTGTCGTCAGCTCGTGTCGTGAGATGTTGGGTTAAGTCCCGCAACGAGCGCAACCCTTGTCCCGTGTTGCCAGCAGGCCCTTGTGGTGCTGGGGACTCACGGGAGACCGCCGGGGTCAACTCGGAGGAAGGTGGGGACGACGTCAAGTCATCATGCCCCTTATGTCTTGGGCTGCACACGTGCTACAATGGCCGGTACAATGAGCTGCGATACCGTGAGGTGGAGCGAATCTCAAAAAGCCGGTCTCAGTTCGGATTGGGGTCTGCAACTCGACCCCATGAAGTCGGAGTCGCTAGTAATCGCAGATCAGCATTGCTGCGGTGAATACGTTCCCGGGCCTTGTACACACCGCCCGTCACGTCACGAAAGTCGGTAACACCCGAAGCCGGTGGCCTAACCCCTTGTGGGAGGGAGCTGTCGAAGGTGGGACTGGCGATTGGGACGAAGTCGTAACAAGGTAGCCGTACCGGAAGGTGCGGCTGGATCACCTCCTTTCTAAGGAGCACTTCTTACTCGGACTTGTCCGGGTCAGAGGCCAGCATGCGAGCGAACGTCTCGCACTGGTTGCTCATGGGTGGAACGTTGACTACTCGGCACACTTCGGATGATGAGAGCGCTAGTACTGCTTCGGCGTGGAACGTGGTTCTTGTCAGCGAGGGGTGTCGGGCACGCTGTTGGGTGTCTGAGGGTTCGGCCGCAAGGTCGCCTTCAGTCGCCGGCCCCGGTAAAGGTCTGCTTCGGCGGGTTGTGACGGGTGGCTGGTCGTTGTTTGAGAACTGCACAGTGGACGCGAGCATCTGTGGCCAAGTTTTTAAGGGCGCACGGTGGATGCCTTGGCACCAGGAACCGATGAAGGACGTGGGAGGCCGCGATAGGCCCCGGGGAGTCGTCAACCAGGCTTTGATCCGGGGGTGTCCGAATGGGGAAACCCGGCAGTCGTCATGGGCTGTCACCCGCTGCTGAACACATAGGCAGTGTGGAGGGAACGCGGGGAAGTGAAACATCTCAGTACCCGCAGGAAGAGAAAACAACCGTGATTCCGGGAGTAGTGGCGAGCGAAACCGGATGAGGCCAAACCGTATGCGTGTGAGACCCGGCAGGGGTTGCGTATGCGGGGTTGTGGGATCTCTCTTTCACGGTCTGCCGGCCGTGAGACGAGTGAGAAACCGTTGATGTAGGCGAAGGACATGCGAAAGGTCCGGCGTAGAGGGTAAGACCCCCGTAGTCGAAACGTCAGCGGCTCGTTTGAGAGACACCCAAGTAGCACGGGGCCCGAGAAATCCCGTGTGAATCTGGCGGGACCACCCGCTAAGCCTAAATATTCCCTGGTGACCGATAGCGGATAGTACCGTGAGGGAATGGTGAAAAGTACCCCGGGAGGGGAGTGAAATAGTACCTGAAACCGTGTGCCTACAAGCCGTGGGAGCGTCGGAGTGGAGCTTGCTTCACTCTCGTGACTGCGTGCCTTTTGAAGAATGAGCCTGCGAGTTTGCGGTGTGTTGCAAGGTTAACCCGGGTGGGGTAGCCGTAGCGAAAGCGAGTCCGAATAGGGCGGTGGAGTAGCACGCTCAAGACCCGAAGCGGAGTGATCTAGCCATGGGCAGGTTGAAGCGGAGGTAAGACTTCGTGGAGGACCGAACCCACCAGGGTTGAAAACCTGGGGGATGACCTGTGGTTAGGGGTGAAAGGCCAATCAAACTCCGTGATAGCTGGTTCTCCCCGAAATGCATTTAGGTGCAGCGTCGTGTGTTTCTTGCCGGAGGTAGAGCACTGGATAGGCGATGGGCCCTACCGGGTTACTGACCTTAGCCAAACTCCGAATGCCGGTAAGTGAGAGCGCGGCAGTGAGACTGTGGGGGATAAGCTCCATGGTCGAGAGGGAAACAGCCCAGAGCATCGACTAAGGCCCCTAAGCGTACGCTAAGTGGGAAAGGATGTGGAGTCGCAGAGACAACCAGGAGGTTGGCTTAGAAGCAGCCACCCTTGAAAGAGTGCGTAATAGCTCACTGGTCTAGTGATTCCGCGCCGACAATGTAGCGGGGCTCAAGCGTACCGCCGAAGTCGTGTCATTGCAGCATACGGGCCAACGCCTGCTGTGATGGGTAGGGGAGCGTCGTCTGCCGGGTGAAGCAGCACCGGAAGGTAGTTGTGGACGGTTGACGAGTGAGAATGCAGGCATGAGTAGCGATTCACACGTGAGAAACGTGTGCGCCGATTGACTAAGGGTTCCTGGGTCAAGCTGATCTGCCCAGGGTAAGTCGGGACCTAAGGCGAGGCCGACAGGCGTAGTCGATGGATAACCGGTTGATATTCCGGTACCCGCTGTGAAGCGTCAAACATCGAATCCAGTGATGCTAAGCCCGTGAAGCCGTCGGCCGAGTCTTCGGACGAGGTCGGAGTGGTGGAGCCGGTGGCCCGAGCTGGTAGTAGGTGAGTGATGGGGTGACGCAGGAAGGTAGTCCATCCCGGGCGGTGGTTGTCCCGGGGTAAGGGTGTAGGCCGTGCGGTAGGTAAATCCGTCGCACATGGGGCTGAGACCTGATGCCGAGCCGATTGTGGTGAAGTGGATGATCCTATGCTGTCGAGAAAAGCCTCTAGCGAGTTTCATGGCGGCCCGTACCCTAAACCGACTCAGGTGGTCAGGTAGAGAATACCGAGGCGTTCGGGTGAACTATGGTTAAGGAACTCGGCAAAATGCCCCCGTAACTTCGGGAGAAGGGGGGCCACGTCTGGTGAAGGCACGTGCTGCCGGAGCTGGGTGTGGCCGCAGAGACCAGCGAGAAGCGACTGTTTACTAAAAACACAGGTCCGTGCGAAGCCGTAAGGCGATGTATACGGACTGACGCCTGCCCGGTGCTGGAACGTTAAGGGGACCGGTTAGCTTGGATTCGTCCAGGCGAAGCTGAGAACTTAAGCGCCAGTAAACGGCGGTGGTAACTATAACCATCCTAAGGTAGCGAAATTCCTTGTCGGGTAAGTTCCGACCTGCACGAATGGCGTAACGACTTCTCGACTGTCTCAACCATAGGCCCGGTGAAATTGCACTACGAGTAAAGATGCTCGTTTCGCGCAGCAGGACGGAAAGACCCCGGGACCTTTACTACAGTTTGATATTGGTGTTCGGTTCGGCTTGTGTAGGATAGCTGGGAGACTGTGAAGTTCCAACGCCAGTTGGGGTGGAGTCGTCGTTGAAATACCAGTCTGGTCGTGCTGGATGTCTAACCTGGGTCCGTGATCCGGATCAGGGACAGTGTCTGATGGGTAGTTTAACTGGGGCGGTTGCCTCCTAAAGGGTAACGGAGGCGCCCAAAGGTTCCCTCAGCCTGGTTGGTAATCAGGTGTTGAGTGTAAGTGCACAAGGGAGCTTGACTGTGAGACCGACGGGTCGAGCAGGGACGAAAGTCGGGACTAGTGATCCGGCGGTGGCTTGTGGAAGCGCCGTCGCTCAACGGATAAAAGGTACCCCGGGGATAACAGGCTGATCTTCCCCAAGAGTCCATATCGACGGGATGGTTTGGCACCTCGATGTCGGCTCGTCGCATCCTGGGGCTGGAGTCGGTCCCAAGGGTTGGGCTGTTCGCCCATTAAAGCGGTACGCGAGCTGGGTTTAGAACGTCGTGAGACAGTTCGGTCCCTATCCGCTGTGCGCGTAGGAGTCTTGAGAAGGGCTGTCCCTAGTACGAGAGGACCGGGACGGACGAACCTCTGGTGTGCCAGTTGTTCTGCCAAGGGCATGGCTGGTTGGCTACGTTCGGGAGGGATAACCGCTGAAAGCATCTAAGCGGGAAGCCTGCTTCGAGATGAGGACTCCCACCCACTTGATGGGGTAAGGCTCCCAGTAGACGACTGGGTTGATAGGCCGGATCTGGAAGCACCGTGAGGTGTGGAGGTGACCGGTACTAATAGGCCGAGGGCTTGTCCTCAGTTGCTCGCGTCCACTGTGTTAGTTCTGAGACAACGAACAGTTGTCGGCTTTGAGTAGAACAAACAATTGAAGAGTGTGCTTGTTCGCTCGAAACCATTAGGGTTTCGGTGGTTATAGCGTAGGGGAAACGCCCGGTTACATTCCGAACCCGGAAGCTAAGCTCTACAGCGCCGATGGTACTGCAGGGGGGACCCTGTGGGAGAGTAGGACGCCGCCGAACAATTATTGGAGGACCCCTGGTCGCCAGCGTACAGCTGGGACCAGGGGTCCTTTTGTTTTTCCAGAGCGCGCTGGGTACCCGGCTGCGCGAGAATTAACTGTGGTACCGAAGACAGGAGTCACCGATGTCCACCAACTCTCCCGACGACCGACCGGAGCGCGACCAGCGGCGACGGGACAGTGGTGACCGTTCTGACCGCGGTGGCTACCGAGGCGGACCCCGGCATGGCAACGACCGTGGGGACCGTGCGGAGCGCGGAGAAGGCAACCGGGGCGGCTACCGGCGCGACGACCGTGACCGGGGCGGCTACGGTCACCGTGACGACCGGCGTGACGATCGCGACCGGGGCTTCCGCCGGGACGGAGACCGCCCCCCCTTCCGCCGCGATGACCGACCCGACCGCAACGATCGGGGCGACCGACCGGAACGCGGCGGCTTCCGGCGTGACGACAGCAGGGGTGAACGGGGCGGCTTTGGCCGCCGTGACGACCGCCGTGACGATCCCAGGGATGACCGCCGGGGAGAGCGTCGGGACGGGGACCGTTTCGGGCATCGGCGTGACGACGACCGGGGAGCGCGTGGGGAGCGCGCCGGCTTCGGCCGCCGTGACGATCGTGCCGAGCGGGGTGGGTTCCGCGGGCGGGACGACCAGCGTGGCGACCGCCGCGACGACCGCCGTGACGACCGCCGGGGCGGCGAGCGTGGTGACCGTGAGGGGTTCCGTCGCGATGACCGTGGTGACCGTGGTGGGTTCCGCGGGCGGGACGACCAGCGTGGCGACCGTGGCGGGTTCCGCCGTGACGACCGGCGCGATGACCGTGGTGACCGTGGTGGGTTCCGCGGGCGGGACGACCAGCGTGGCGACCGTGGCGGGTTCCGCCGTGACGACCGGCGCGATGACCGTGGTGACCGTGGCGGGTTCCGCCGTGACGACCGGCGCGATGACCGTGGTGACCGTGGTGGGTTCCGCGGGCGGGACGACCAGCGTGGCGACCGTGGCGGGTTCCGCCGTGACGACCGGCGCGATGACCGTGGTAACCGTGGTGGGTTCCGCGGGCGGGACGACCAGCGTGGCGACCGCGGCGGATTCCGCCGTGACGATCGTGGACGCGATGAGCGCGGACGCGGCAGTTACGGCCGGCGGGACGACCGCGGCCGGGACGACCGGCGTGGAGGAGGCCGGTTCCGGGACGAGCGGGACCGGGAGCCGATCAAGCGGCTGCCGATTCCCGAGGACGTCACGGGCAACGAGATCGACAAGGACGTACGGCAGGAGCTGCAGAGCCTGCCCAAGACGCTCGCGGACGACGTCGCCAGGAACCTGGTGATGGTGGCCCGGCTGATCGACGAGGACCCCGAGGCGGCGTACGGCTACTCCAAGGTGGCCCTGCGGCTGGCTTCGCGGGTCGCCGCCGTGCGGGAGGCCGCCGGATTCGCGGCGTACGCGAACCAGAAGTACAGCGAGGCGCTGGCCGAGTTCCGGGCCGCGCGGCGGATGACCGGCGGCGTGGACCTGTGGCCGCTCATGGCCGACTGCGAGCGCGGGCTCGGGCGGCCGGAGAAGGCGCTGGAGATGGCCGGTGCGCCCGAGGTGCACAAGCTGGACAAGGCCGGGCAGGTCGAGATGCGGCTCGTCGCGGCCGGCGCCCGGCGTGACATGGGGCAGCTGGACGCGGCCATCGTGACGCTGCAGAGCCCCGAGCTGGCCTCCAACGCCGTGCAGCCGTGGACCGCTCGGCTGCGGTACGCGTACGCCGACGCGTTGCTGGCCGCCGGGCGGGAGAGCGAGGCGCGGGAGTGGTTCGCCAAGGCCGTGGAGTCCGACCGCGACGGCAGCACCGACGCCTCCGACCGGCTGGCCGAGCTGGACGGTGTCGAGTTCGTCGACGCGCTCGACGAGGAGGCCGCGGAGGGGGAGCCGGCGGACGGTCCCGGCACCGACGACCGCGACTGACGGCGGGTGTCCGACGAGTGAGGGGGCGGGATCCGCGCGCGGATCCCGCCCCCTCGGCATGTCCGGGGGCCGACGGCGTGTCAGAGGTCCAGGGCGCGCAGGACCAGGCCGGAGGCCGGTTTCGGGCCGAAGGAGGTGGACTTGCGGGGCATGGTGACGCCTTGGCGGGCGAGGTCGCGGACGACGTCCTCGCGGACCGGGTGCATCAGGACCGCCGTGCCGCCGTCGCGTTCCGCCTTGGCCACGGTCGCGGCGGTGTCGTGGATGTAGGCGATGTGGGCCGGGGAGTCCTCGGGGACGCGCCAGACGTGGGGGAGGAGCGTGGCGTGCAGGACCGCGGCGTCCAGGGCGCGCCAGGCCTCCGGGCGGTCGGCGGGGACCGTGCGGGCCAGCAGGGCCGGGTCCGGGCGGTCGACGAGGTGGAAGGCGCCGTCGCCGGCGAGGAGGAAGGCGTTGCCCGCTCGGGCCGCCCCGGCGAGCGCCGTCAGGGCTTCGTCCAGGGGGACGGTGAGGCGACGGACGCGGAAGTGGCCTTTCAGGGCCGTCAGCGCGTCCGCCACGGGCAGGCCGTGCAGGAGTCGGTGGATGGCGCGGACGCGCAGGGGATAGCGGGCCGTGTCGACCAGGAGGACCAGGCCGTGGTCCCAGGGGCTGGGGGAGGGATGCTCCGCGCGGAGCCTGCGGTAGGTGGCCCAGCGGTGGTGGCCGTCGGCGATCAGCACCTGCTGCCGGGCCAGGTCGGCCTGGGCGCGGGCCACGTCGCCGGGGTCGGTGACGGCCCACAGGCGGTGGCGGAAACCGTCGTCCGTGGTGGTCGACAAAAGGGGCGGCCGAGCGGTGGTGCGCTCGATGAGGGCGGCCGTCGCGGCGGTCGTGGTGTCGCCGCGGTAGGTCAGGAGGAGGGGCTCCAGGTTCGCCGAGGTGGCGCGCATGAGGGCCGCTCGGTCGGCGACGACGTGCGGCATGACGTCCTCGTGCGGCAGGACGAGCTTCTCGGCGGGATCCGACACGCGCAGGGCGCCGATGATGCCGCGTTGCAGCAGTCCCGCGCCGTCGCGCTGCTCGTAGACGTACAGGCCCGGTTCGGGGTCGTCGGCCAGGATGCCCTCGGCCCGCCAGCGGCGCAGGGTGCGGCCTGCTTGTTCGTTGCGGGCGGCGGGGGTGGCGGCCTGCGGCAGGATCAGGCGGACGATGTTGTGCGGATCGGCTGATTCGAGCTGGTGCAGGCCGTCGGGGCGGACCACGACGTCGTACGGCGGGGAGGTCACGGCGGCCAGGCTGCCGACCCGGTCGGGGTCGTAGCGAAGGCCCCGGAACGGGATGAGTTCCAGGCCCTGGTGCGCCGTTGTCTCCGAGTGACCTGCTGTGTTCGTCCCGGCGTCCATCCCGGCATCGTACGTGTGCCGGTGGCATGGGGGATCATCGGGGAAAGCCGTCGAACGAGGAGCGATGCGAAATGAGCCGGAGTGTCAGGACGAGGCCCGAGGGCAGCGGGCAGGCCCTGAGCGATGCGTACGACACGGCGCTGCTCGACCTGGACGGTGTCGTGTACGCGGGCGGGAACGCGATCGCGCACGCCGTCGACTCGCTCGCCGAGGCCCGCGCGGGCGGCATGCACTTGGCGTACGTCACCAACAACGCGCTGCGCACCCCGGACGCGGTGGCCGCGCACCTGACCGAGCTGGGCATACCGACGGGGGCGGACGACGTCATCACCTCGGCGCAGGCGGTGGCGCGGCTGATCGCCGAGCAGGTGCCGGCGGGGGCGCGCGTGCTGGTGATCGGCGGGGAGGGGCTGCGGGTGGCGCTGCGCGAGCGAGGACTGGAACCCGTGGAGTCCGCGGACGACGACCCGGCGGCGGTGGTGCAGGGGTACGGCGGACCCGAACTGCCGTGGGGGCGGTTCGCGGAGGCGTGCTACGCCATCGCGCGGGGCGTGCCGTGGTACGCGTCCAACACGGACCTGACGATTCCCGGTGCGCGGGGCATCGCGCCGGGCAACGGGGCGGCGGTGGAGGTCGTGCGGATCGCCACCGGCGCCACGCCGCAGGTCGCGGGCAAGCCGCTGCCGCCGATGCACCGGGAGACGATCCTGCGGACGGGGGCGCGGCGGCCCCTGGTGGTGGGGGACCGGCTGGACACCGACATCGAGGGCGCGTTCAACGGGGACGTGGACTCCCTGCTCGTGCTGACCGGTGTGACCGACGGGGCCCGGCTGCTGGCCGCGCCGCCGCAGCACCGGCCGACGTACGTCGACGCCGATCTGCGGGGGCTGCTCACCGGGCAGCCGGAGGTCACCGGGGCGGCGGACGGCGGGTTCCGCTGCGGTGGCTGGACGGCGGCGGCCGGAGCGGGACGGCTGGAGCTCGAGGGAGACGGTGAGGCCCTGGACGGGTTGCGTGCGCTGTGCGCGGCGGCCTGGACCGCGGCCGGGGAGGACGTGTGCACGCTGGAGGCGGGGAAGGCGCTGGCGCGGCTGGGGCTCTGAATCCGGTACGGGACCGGTGCGAGGGGTGCCGTGGGGAGGCGGATGGACGTACGGTTCTCGGGCGGGCGCCACAGGGCGGGACGCCTCGGGGATCGTGATCGAATGCGAGGGTAGGCTAACCTAACCGCGTGTTGGTCGACAGTCCTCCCGAACAGCGCGCGGAAACCGCCCCCGCGCCCCCGAGACGCCGGGCGATACGTGCCTTTGGGCTGCTCGTCTCCGTGGCGGTCCTGGTTCTCGTCGTCATGCTGAGCATCGCCGTCGGCGCGAAGGACCTCTCCCTCGAACAGGTCTGGCACGGCCTGTTCCACGCCTCGGGGGACTACGGCGACGTCGTGGTGGACGAGCGGCTGTCGAGGACCGTCCTCGGACTCCTCGCCGGTGCCGCGCTCGGCCTGTCCGGCGCGGTGCTGCAGGCGCTGACCCGCAATCCGCTGGCCGATCCCGGGCTGCTGGGCCTCAACGCGGGCGCGTCCGCCGCGGTGGTCACCGCCATCTCGTTCCTCGGGGTCACCTCGCTCACGGGATACGTGTGGTTCGCGTTCCTGGGAGCGGCGGCCGTCGGGGCGCTGGTGTGGTTCCTCGGCGGCAGCCGGGGGGCGACGCCGGTGCGGCTCGCGCTCGCCGGTACGGCGATCAGCGCCGCGCTCTTCGGCTACCTCCAGGCCGTGATGATCCTGGACGACGCGGCGCTGGGCGCGATGCGCTTCTGGACGGTCGGTTCGCTGTCCTCGGCGACCGACGAGACCATCCTGCGGGTGCTGCCCTTCTTCGTGGCCGGCACCGTCCTGGCGCTCGCCCTGGCCCGGCCGCTGAACGCCATGGAGATGGGTGACGACACCGCCAAGGCGCTCGGCGCCGACCTGAACCGCACCCGGGCGCTGGCCATGCTCGCCGCGACCGTGCTGTGCGGGGCGGCGACCGCCGCCTGCGGGCCGATCGTGTTCGTCGGGCTGATGGTGCCGCACGTCGTCCGCTCCTTCACCGGGCCCGACCTGCGCTGGATCCTGCCGTACGCCACGATCCTGTCGCCCGTGCTGCTGCTCGGCGCCGACATCCTCGGACGGATCGCCGCGCGGCCCGCCGAGCTCCAGGTCGGCATCGTGACCGCCGTCATCGGCGGCCCGGTGTTCATCTTTCTCGTACGACGGCGGAGGACGGCCCAGCTGTGAAGACCAACCGTGCCGTGCGGACCCCGGGTGGCCTCTCGCTCCGTCTCGACGTCCGCGCCGTGACCGTCGTCGTCCTGCTGCTGACCGCCGCGCTCGCCGTGAGCGTGGTGCTGATCGGCACCGGCGACTTCCCGATCCCGGCCGCCGACGTGCTGAAGACCCTCGTCGGCCAGGGGAACCCCGGCCAGGAGTTCATCGTCAACGAGCTGCGGCTGCCCCGCGTCCTGACGGGCCTGCTGGTCGGTGCCTCGCTGGGGCTGGGCGGTGCGCTGTTCCAGGCCATCTCCCGCAACCCGCTGGGCAGCCCGGACGTGCTCGGTCTCGGGCAGGGCGCGACGGCCGGCGCCCTCACGGTGATCGTGCTGCTGTCCGGGGGCGCGGCCCAGGTGACGGCCGGCGCGCTCGCCGGCGGCCTGGTGACCGGCCTCGCCATCTACGTGCTCGCCTGGAAGCGGGGCGTGCACGGTTACCGGCTGGTGCTGGTCGGTATCGGCGTGAACGCGATCGTGACGGCGATCAACGGCTATCTGCTCACCAAGGCGGACATCGTCGACGCCACCCGCGCGGTGGTGTGGATGACCGGATCCCTCAGCGGCCGCGGCTGGGACCAGGTGTGGCCGCTGCTCGTGCTGTGCGCCGTCCTCGTGCCGCTGGTCCTCCTCAACGCGCGCGGGCTGCGGATGATGGAGATGGGCGACGACATCTCCAACGCCCTCGGCGTGCGCGTCGAGCGGGTGAGGATGCTGCTGCTGGTCGCCGCCGTGCTGCTCACCGCGTCCGCCACCGCCGCCGCCGGACCGGTCAGCTTCGTCGCGCTCACCGCGCCGCAGCTCGCCCGGCGCCTGACCCGTTCGCCCGGCCCGAACCTGCTGCCGTCCCTGTGCATGGGCGCCGCCCTGCTGGTCACCGCCGACTGGGTTTCGCAGCGGGCCTTCGGTGCCGACCAGTTGCCGGTGGGCGTGGTCACCGGCGTCCTCGGCGGGGCCTACCTGCTGTGGCTGCTGGTCACCGAGCGCAGGAAGGGCCGGATATGAGCGCCGGCCCCAGCGTCAGCAGCGGGCCGAACCACCAAAGGAGCACCGTGAACCGTCTGTCCGCCGAGAACGTCACCCTCGCCTACGACCAGCGCGTCATCGCCGAGCAGCTGTCGGTGGAGATACCCGACAACTCCTTCACCGTGATCGTCGGCCCCAACGCGTGCGGCAAGTCGACGCTGCTGCGGGCCCTGTCGCGGATGCTCAAGCCCAGCCAGGGCCGGGTGCTGCTCGACGGGCAGGTCATCCAGTCGATGCCCGCGAAGAAGGTCGCGCGCACCCTCGGCCTGCTGCCGCAGTCGTCGATCGCGCCCGACGGGATCACCGTCTCCGACCTCGTCGGCCGGGGCCGCTACCCGCACCAGGGCGTCCTGCGCCAGTGGTCCGCCGAGGACGAGCGGGTCGTGCAGGAGTCCATGCGGCAGACCGGGGTCGCCGAACTCGCCGACCGGTACGTCGACGAGCTCTCCGGCGGTCAGCGGCAGCGTGTGTGGATCGCGATGGCGCTCGCCCAGCAGACGCCGCTGCTGCTGCTGGACGAGCCGACGACGTACCTCGACATCCAGCACCAGATCGACGTGCTGGACCTGTGCGCGGAACTCCACGAGGAGCAGGGGCGCACCCTGGTCGCCGTCCTGCACGACCTCAACCACGCCGCCCGCTACGCCACCCACCTCATCGCCCTGCGCGGCGGCAGGGTGATCGCCCAGGGCGCGCCGAACGACATCGTCACGGCCGAGCTGGTCGAGGAGGTCTTCGGGCTGCGCTGCCAGGTCATCGACGACCCCGAGACGGGGACGCCGCTGATCGTTCCGGCGGCGCGCAAGGCGCGGCAGGGGGCGGGCACCGGTTCCGGGGAGCCGGCGGCTACAAAAGCCTCCTGAGGCGGAACAGGTCGCGCAGGCCGGCCTCCAGCCTCACCCGGCCCGAACCCCACGCCTTGGCGAAGTCCAGTTCGCCGCCGACCAGCGCCAGCAGGTCGTCGCCGGTCAGGGCCAGCCTGATCCGGGCCTTGTCGCGCGGCGGCCCGGGGAAGGTGTCGTCGACCCGGATCCGGCCGTCCACGAGGCGGCCGGCGAAGGTGACGTCGAGGTCCGTGACGTGGCAGCTCACCGAGCGGTCCAGGGCCGCGGCCGCGCGGACGTCCCCCTCGGCATTCCGCATGTTGTCCGAGAGCGTCTCGAGTGCGGCGCGGCACTCCTCGATCGTGGCCATCGCGACCGACGGTACCCCAGCGGTTCGGGGTAGCGTCAGGGCATGGACGACGCAGTTGACCCGGCCGAGGCGGCGGGAACGGAGCCGGAGGCGGAGCACGCCCCCGCCGGCCCCGCCCCGCTGCACGTCCCCCGCGCGCCCACCGGCGACGCCGAGGTGGACGCCCACCTGGAGCGGCTGGCCGACGCCGACCACCTCGCCACGGACGGCCACGCCGAGGTGTACGAGGATGTACACCGGGGGCTGCGCGACGCGCTCGCCGCGCTCGACGCCCGCCCGGGACCTCCGGATCCCACCGGTCACCCGGCCACCACCCCCGAACGAGGCCCTTCGGGCCACGATCCCGATTCGACGCACGACCGCAGGAGCTGAACCGAACGTGGCAGGAGTCGCACGCCGCCGTCTCGACGCGGAGCTGGTCCGCCGGAAGCTCGCGCGCTCGCGCGAGCACGCCAGCCAGCTGATCGCCGCCGGGCGGGTCACCGTGGGCAGGACCGTCGCGACCAAGCCGGCCACGCAGGTGGAGACCGCGGCGGCGATCGTCGTCGCGCGGGACGACAGCGACCCGGAGTACGTCTCCCGCGGCGGGCACAAGCTCGCCGGGGCGCTGAAGGCGTTCGTGCCGCGGGGCCTGGCCGTCCAGGGGCGGCGGGCACTGGACGCCGGGGCCTCCACCGGTGGCTTCACCGACGTCCTGCTGCGCGCGGGCGCCGCGCACGTCGTCGCCGTCGACGTCGGGTACGGGCAGCTGGCCTGGTCGCTGCAGAGCGATGAGCGCGTCACCGTCAAGGACCGCACCAACGTGCGCGAACTGACGCTGGAGGCGATCGACGGGGAGCCCGTGGACCTCGTCGTGGGGGACCTGTCCTTCATCCCCCTGGGACTGGTGCTGCCCGCCCTCGTGCGGTGCGCGAGGCCGGACGCCGATCTGGTGATGATGGTCAAGCCCCAGTTCGAGGTGGGGAAGGAGCGGCTGGGCAGCGGGGGAGTCGTCCGCAGCCCCGAGCTGCGGGCCGAGGCCGTGCGGGGCGTCGCCGGCAAGGCGTGGGAACTGGGGCTCGGCGTGCAGGGCGTCACCGCCAGTCCGCTGCCCGGCCCCTCCGGCAACGTCGAGTACTTTCTGTGGCTGCGGGCCGGGGCACCGGAGGCGGACCCGGCCGACATCGACCGTGCAGTGGCGGAGGGGCCGCGTTGACACAGAACCGAGCTCGTACTGTTTTCCTGCTGGCCCACACCGGGCGGCCCGCCGCCGTGCGCAGCGCCGAACTGGTGGTCAAGGGGCTGTTGCGCTCCGGGCTGGGCGTGCGCGTCCTGGAGGCGGAGGCGTGCGACCTGCCGCTGCCGAACGAGGTGGAGCTGGTCAAGGAGGCCACGCCGGAGAGCCTGGACGGGTGCGAGCTGCTCATCGTGCTGGGCGGTGACGGCACCCTGCTGCGCGGCGCCGAGTTCGCCCGCGCCTCCGGGGTGCCGATGCTCGGGGTCAACCTCGGACGCGTCGGCTTCCTCGCGGAGGCCGAGCGGGACGACCTCGACCAGGTCGTCGAGCGGGTGGTGAGCCGGGCGTACGAGGTCGAGGAGCGGATGACCGTCGACGTCGTCGTCCACCGCAACGGGGACGTCGTGCACACCGACTGGGCGCTGAACGAGGCGGCCGTGCAGAAGGTGTCCGCGGAGCGGATGCTCGAAGTGGTGCTGGAGATCGACGGGCGGCCGGTGACCGGGTTCGGCTGCGACGGGATCGTGTGCGCGACGCCGACCGGGTCGACCGCCTACGCCTTCTCGGCGGGCGGGCCCGTGGTGTGGCCGGAGGTCGAGGCGCTGCTGATGGTGCCGATCAGCGCGCACGCCCTGTTCGCCAAGCCGCTGGTGACGTCGCCGGACTCGGTGCTGGCGGTGGAGGTGCTGCCGCACATCCCGCCGGGGGTGCTGTGGTGCGACGGGCGGCGGACGGTGGAGCTGCCGGCCGGGGCGCGGGTGGAGGTGCGGCGGGGGGCGGTGCCGGTGCGGCTGGCCCGGCTGCACCACGCCTCCTTCACGGACCGGCTGGTGGCGAAGTTCGCGCTGCCGGTGTCCGGATGGCGCGGGGCACCGCACCAGGCGTGACCCGCGGCGTCCCGCCTCCCGCGGGTGGGGGAGGCGGCGTGTCCGGAACCCCTTCCGGACACGAGCGGAGCGCTCCCGCGGCAGCGGGAACGCTCGCGCAACGAGTGGCCCGTGGGCAGGTCACGGTCTGCGACAGCCCCGGTCGGGTGGGGTGACGTCGCACAGCACGGGCGAAACCTCGTATGGTCGGGTGCGTGTTGGAGGAGATGCGGATACGGTCGCTCGGAGTGATCGACGACGCGGTCGTCGAGCTGTCGCCCGGCTTCACCGCCGTCACCGGTGAGACGGGCGCGGGCAAGACCATGGTGGTCACCAGCCTGGGGTTGCTGCTGGGCGGGCGCGCCGACCCGGCCCTGGTGCGGATCGGCGCCAAGAACGCGGTCGTGGAGGGGCGGATCGCCGTGCCCGCCGACGCCTCCGCCGTCGTACGGGCCGAGGAGGCCGGGGCCGAGCTGGACGACGGGGCGCTGCTGATCAGCCGCACCGTCTCCGCCGAGGGGCGGTCGCGGGCGTACCTGGGCGGCCGGTCGGTGCCCGTCGGGCTGCTCGCCGAGCTCGCCGACGAGCTGGTGGCCGTGCACGGGCAGACCGACCAGCAGGGGCTGCTCAAACAGTCCCGGCAGCGGCAGGCGCTGGACCGGTACGCGGGTGACGCGGTCGCCGTGCCGCTCGCCAAGTACAGCGCGGCGTACAAGCGGTTGCGGGCGGTCTCCGCGGAGCTGGAGGAGATCACCACGCGCGCGCGTGAGCGCGCCCAGGAAGCCGACATGCTGCGCTACGGGCTCGACGAGATCGCCGCCGTCGAACCGCGCCCCGGCGAGGACGTGGAGCTGGCGGAGGAGGCGGAGCGGCTGGGGAACGCCGAGGCGCTGGCGTCCGCCGCGACGGCCGCGCACGCCGCGCTCGCCGGCGATCCGGAGGACCCCGAGGGCGTCGACGCGGCGACCCTCGTCGCGGGCGCCCAGCGTGCCCTGGACGCCGTCCGGTCGCACGACCCGGCGCTGGCGCCGCTCGCGGACCGGATCGCGGAGATCGGGATCCTGCTGCGCGACGTGGCGGGGGAGCTCGCCGGGTACGCCGACGACCTGGAGGCCGATCCGCGCCGCCTGGCGGCGGTCGAGGAACGGCGGGCCGCGATCAACGGGCTCACGCGGAAGTACGGCGAGGACGTCGCCGCCGTACTGGAGTGGGCCGAGCGCGGCGCGGTGCGGCTGACCGAGCTGGACGGCGACGACGAGCGGATCGGGGAACTGACCGCCGAACGGGACGCCCTCAGGGCCGAACTGGGCGGTCTCGCGCAGGCGTTGACGGACGCGCGGACGGAGGCAGCCGAGCGGTTCGCCGCCGCCGTGACCGCCGAGCTGGCCTCGCTGGCTATGCCCCACGCGCGCGTGTCGTTCTCGATCCGGCAGACGGAGGACCCCGAGGGCGTGGAGGTCGGCGGGCGCACGGTCGCCTACGGTCCGTCGGGCGTCGACGAGGTCGAGCTGCTGCTCGCCCCGCACCCGGGCGCGCCGGCCCGGCCCATCGCCAAGGGCGCCTCCGGCGGCGAGCTGTCGCGCGTGATGCTGGCCGTGGAGGTCGTGTTCGCGGGGACCGACCCGGTGCCGACGTACCTGTTCGACGAGGTGGACGCCGGTGTCGGCGGCAAGGCGGCCGTCGAGATCGGGCGGCGCCTGGCGAAGCTGGCGAAGACCGCGCAGGTCGTGGTCGTCACGCACCTGCCGCAGGTGGCCGCGTTCGCCGACCGGCAACTGCTGGTCGAGAAGACGAACGACGGGTCGGTGACCCGGTCCGGCGTGAAGGTCCTGGAGGGCGAGGAACGCATCCGGGAGCTGTCCCGGATGCTGGCCGGGCAGGAGGACTCGGAGGCGGCCCGGGCGCACGCGGAGGAACTGCTGGCCACGGCGCGGGCGGAACTGTAGGGCCGCGCCCCGCCCGCACCGGGGGGCGGGGCGCGGCCTGCGTGTCGGTGCCGCCGCCTGGGCTGACCGGATGACCGATCGCGCACGTGGAACCGGTTCCCTCGGACTCGCCGCCGCGCTCACCCGGGCCGGTCGCGCACGGCCGCCGCGCTGGTGGCCGCGGCGGCGTGCGGGGACCGGGCGAGCGCGGCGGCGCGGTGGGAGGCGGCCGGGTGGCGTGCGGTGGTCCGTGGGATGAGGGGACAGGGCGGCACGCGGTGGTCCGTGGTGGGTGAGCGCGCTCGCGGGCGGGAAGCGCGCCGGCGCCGCGCCCCGGCCCTCCCGTTCGGGAACCCGCCGCCCGCACCTCACCCCTGTGGGTGACCCGAAGCGCCGTTCCGCCGGGCCCTCGCGGGGCCGGCGTTCCCGGAACGGCCCCACGTCCTGGCATCCTTGACGAAGGACCCGGAGAGAAGCGCACGCTGTGTCCCCGTCGCTCCATCCTTCTGTACGTTCTTCGTGACCGCCCGACGCCGAACCAGGAGCCCCGGCCACGTGACCCCCGTGAGCAGCCACGCACCGCACGGCCGGCCGCCGCTGCGCACCGTGCAGGTGCTGGGCGGCGGCAACACCGGCAGCGGTGCCCACGTGCGCTCGCTGGCCGCGGGGCTCGTCGCACGGGGTGTGAGGGTGACGGTGTGCGCCCCTGACGAAGCGGAACGCGCCTACGACTTCACCGGCACCGGCGCCGACCACGTCCACGTGCCGCGCGGCAGTGACCCGGTCGCCGTGGCCGCGCTGCGGGCGGCCTGCGCGGACGCCGACCTGGTGCACGCGCACGGGCTGCACGCCTCCTTCCGCGCCGTGCTCGCCCTCAGCGGGCGGCGCGCGCACACCCCGCTCGTCGTCACCCGGTACGACCGCGTCCACGCCGAAGGACCGCGCGCCCGTCTGCTGCGCGTGCTGGAGCGGCGGGTGATGCGGACCGCCACCGTGGTGCTCGGCGCCACCTCGGACCTGGTCGACCGGGCGCGGCGGGCGGGCGCGCGGGACGCCCGGCTCGCCGCCGTCGCACTGCCCGGTCCCCGCCCTCCCGCCCGGCCCGGGGACCCGGACGGGCTGCACCCCAAGCTCCGGGCCGAACTCGGTTCCGTCGAACGCCCGTTGCTCATCGCCGTCGGTTCCCTCGACCGGCACCGGGGTTACGACGTCCTGCTCGACGCCGCGCGCGCGTGGCGCCGCCTGGACCCGGTACCGCTGGTCGTCGTCGCCGGGGAGGGGCCGCTGCGCGCGGCACTGCAGCGGCGGATCGAGGACGAAGGGCTGCCGGTCCGGCTCATCGGCCGCCGTGACGACGTCACCGACCTGCTCGCGGCGGCCGACCTCGCCCTGCTGCCGAGCCGCCGGGAGGCGCGCTCGCTTCTCGCCCAGGAGGCCCTCCACGCGCGCGTGCCGCTCGTCGCGACCGACGTCGGCGGCATCCCCGAACTCGTCGGCGACGCCGCCGAACTCGTTCCCTACGGGGACGCGGAGGCGCTCGCGCGGGCCGTCGTCCGGCTCCTCGGTGATCCCGGACGGCGGGAGGAGCTGCGGGAGAAGGGGGTCCGGCAGGCGGCCACCTGGCCGACCGAGGACGAGACCGTGGCCCAAGTGCTCAGCGTGTACGACGAACTGACACAACCGCAGCCGTACCTCTAGGGGACCGCCGTCAGGGCACGTGCCGACGGGCGCGCAGCGCCAGGCTCAACGCCAGGACCGTCTGCGGGTCGTCGAGGTCCGTGCCGAGCAACTCCCCGATGCGGGCCAGGCGGTTGTAGAGGGTCTGCCGGTTGAGGTGGAGCTCGCGGGCCGTCTCCGCCTTGCGGCCCGCGTGCGCCAGGTACGTCTCCAGTGTGGGCAGCAGGGCAGGCTTGGAGCGCCGGTCGTGGTCGCGCAGGGGGCCGATGGCCCGGTCCACGAACGCCGCCAGGTCCGGGTGATCGCGCAGCCGCCACAGCAGCAGGTCGATGTCGAGGCGGCGGGCGTCGTACCAGGGCCGGTCCGGCAGGCCCTGCGCCGCGGCCGCCGTCTCCGCCGCGTGCCGCAGCCCCGCCGACGCCGCCGCCCAGCCGCCGGCCGGCCCGACCACCACGACGGGCGGCTGCGTCCCCGGCCGCCGCATCCCGGCCCGCTCCACGCCCGCCCGCAGCGCCGCCGCGACCCGGTCCGCGACCGCCGCCCGCTCCGACTCCGAGCGCAGGCCCAGCAGCAGCGGCACGCGGCCCTCGACGGGCCGTACGCCCAGCAGGACGGGTACCCCGACCACCGCCAGCTCCTCCGCGACCGCGCGCGCCAGCACCGCCCAGCCGCCCCCGGCGGGCGACAAGGCGCCACCCAGCCGCATCACCACCGGCAGCAGGGGGCCGCCACCCGGCTTGAAACCGAGGACGCGGGCCTGCGCCGGCGCGTCCTCCGCCGCGACGCGGCCCTCGGCGAGGTCGGTGAGGAAGTCGCCGCGCCCGCGCGCGGCCAGCTCCTCCTCCTGGCGGGCCTGCATCAGCACCACGGCCAGGATGCCCGCCGCCCGCTCCGCCGCCATCCGGTGCACCGGCGCCAGCGGAGCCCGGACGGGCAGCAGTACCAGCCGCGCCCGCACCGACCCGGCGCCGGGACCGCCGCCGGGCACGTCCACCAGGACCGATCCCGCGGGCGGCGGGGCGTCCTTGCGCTGGCCCCGCAGCCCCTCCCACACCTGGAGCGGATCGGCGCCCTCCGGACCCGTCCCGGCGGCGTACAGCAGCCGTCCGTCGGCCGTCTCCAGGAAGACGGGGTTGTCGCCGAAGTCGGCGAGGACACCGAGCGCCTGAGGCACCCCGCCGCCGCCCAGCAGGGCCTCGGTGCAGCGGTGGTGGACCTCCTCGGCGCGCTGGAGCAGTGCGTAGTGGCCGTTGACGATCTCGGTGTGGATCTCCTCGGTGACCGTCACGAACGGCACCTCGCGGTGCAGCTGCACCAGGGGCAGCCCGGCCGTCCGGGCGGTGTCGACGAGGGCCGCGGGCAGCCGTGCGAAGCGCGGGCCCAGCTCGACCACCAGGGCCGCGATGCCGCGCTCGGCCAGGGCGCGCACGAACGTCCGCTGGTCGGCGGGGCGGGTGCCGAGGCCGTAACCCGTGGTCAGCAGCAGCTCACCGCCCTTGAGCAGGGAGGCGATGTTGGGCACCTCGCCCGCGTGCACCCAGCGCACGGTGCGGTGCAGCCGGTCGGAGCCCGCCAGCACCTCGGGCAGTCCGCTGCGCAGTCCGGGCAGTTCCAGGGCGCGCTGGACGGTGATCCCGGCGCCGTGGGTGTCGAATCCGCGGTCCCTGCCCCTGATGCCGCTGTTCATGGGCCGGACGCTACCGGCGGGCGTGCCCCGGTGACATCTCCGGGCGGCCACGGCGGCGCGCACCGGACCCCGGCACCCGACGGGGGCGTCGCGCCCGGCGGGTGCCGCACGGACGCGTATCCGCCGTGGTGTGCGTCACTTCGCCGCCACGCCGGCGCAGCCGCGGACCCCAGCCCGGTGCCCGGGGCGGCGCCACCGGAGGCGGACGGCGCGGGCGGGCGGGTCGCCCCGGCGCGGCGGTCGCCGCCCGCGCACCGCCGCTCAGCCTCCGTAGGCCCCCGAAGCCGTCAGCCTCAGGGCCGTGTCGATGAGCGGCACATGGCTGAACGCCTGCGGGAAGTTGCCGACCTGGCGCTTGAGGCGCGGGTCCCACTCCTCCGCGAGCAGGCCCAGGTCGTTGCGCAGGGACAGCAGCTTCTCGAACAGCTGGCGCGCCTCGTCCACCCGGCCGATCATCGCCAGGTCGTCCGCCATCCAGAACGAGCAGGCCAGGAAGGCGCCCTCGTCGCCGGGCAGGCCGTCGACACCCGCGCTCTCGCCCTCGGTCGGGTAACGCAGGATGAAGCCGTCCGGCGTGGACAGCTCCCGCTGGATCGCCTCGATGGTGCCGATCACCCGCTTGTCGTCCGGCGGCAGGAAGCCCACCTGCGGGATGAGCAGCAGCGAGGCGTCCAGCTCCCGGGAGCCGTAGGACTGGGTGAAGGTGTTGCGTTCCTTGTCGTAGCCCTTCTCGCACACGTCCCGGTGGATGTCGTCGCGCAGCTGCTTCCAGCGCTCCAGCGGGCCGTCGGCGTCACCGGACTCGATCAGCTTGATGGTGCGGTCCACCGCGACCCAGGCCATCACCTTCGAGTGCACGAAGTGGCGGCGCGGGCCGCGCACCTCCCAGATGCCCTCGTCCGGGTCCTGCCAGTGGTCCTCCAGGTAGCGGATCAGCTTCAGCTGGAGCAGCGAGGCGTAGTCGTTGCGGGCCAGGCCCGTCATGTGGGCCAGGTGCAGGGCCTCGGTGACCTCGCCGTACACGTCGAGCTGGAGCTGGTGGGCGGCGCCGTTGCCGACCCGGACCGGGGCGGAGCCCTCGTAGCCGGGCAGCCAGTCCAGCTCCGCCTCGCCGAGCTCGCGCTCGCCGGCGATGCCGTACATGATCTGGAGGTTCTCCGGGTCGCCGGCCACCGCGCGCAGCAGCCACTCGCGCCAGGCGCGGGCCTCCTCGCGGTAGCCGGTGCGCAGCAGGGAGGACAGGGTGATCGCCGCGTCCCGCAGCCAGGTGTAGCGGTAGTCCCAGTTGCGCACGCCGCCGATCTCCTCCGGCAGGGAGGTGGTGGGCGCGGCGACGATGCCGCCGGTCGGGGCGTAGGTGAGGGCCTTCAGCGTGATCAGGGAACGGACCACTGCCTCACGGTAGGGGCCGTGGTACGTGCAGTGCTCCACCCACTCGCGCCAGAACTCCTCCGCCGCCTCCAGCGACTGCTCCGGCTCCGGCAGCGGCGGCGCCCCCTTGTGCGAGGGCTGCCAGGAGATGGTGAACGCGATCCGGTCACCGGGTGTGATCGTGAAGTCCGCGTAGGTGGTCAGGTCCCGGCCGTAGGTCTCCGACTCCGTGTCGAACCACACGGAGTCCGGGCCGGCGACCGCCACCGTGCGCCCCTCGTGCTTGTGCACCCACGGCACCACCCGCCCGTAGCTGAACCGCATCCGCAGCTCCGACCGCATCGGCACCCGGCCCGAGACGCCTTCCACGATGCGGATGAGCTGTGGGGCGCCGTCGCGCGGGGGCATGAAATCGGTCACGCGGACCGTGCCGCGCGGGGTGTCCCACTCGGATTCCAGGATGAGCGAGTCGCCGCGGTAGGAGCGCCGGTCCGCGACCGGCGGGCGGACGTCCGCGGCGTGGGCGGGCCCGAGCCGCCAGAAGCCGTGTTCCTCGGTGCCCAGCAGACCGGCGAAGATGGCGTGCGAGTCGAAGCGGGGCAGGCACAGCCAGTCGACTGTCCCGTCCCGGCAGACCAGCGCGGCGGTCTGCATGTCTCCGATGAGTGCGTAGTCTTCGATGCGCCCGGCCACGTGCAACTCCAGTCGAACGGCCACGTCACCCCGCAAAGGGGCGGTCGCTGATGCGGTCAAGGGGTGGTTGTAAAGCGTCGTTGAGCCATGAAGCAAAACAGCCGATCGGCTCTGAAGCCAATCACTGTGAAGCCGAAAGACAATTGTTGCTCAACACACTGACGAGCTCTCGTTGTTCCGGTGCGGGAAGGCGGGGGGTGGTGCCGCGCAGCCGGCCGGGCTCGGCAGCGAATGTCCGAGCAGGATACGACGCACGCGGATGATCCGTGTGCCGCTCCGGGCAACCTTTCCCCTGTCGGGTGGGTGAGCGCCGCACGCCCCGGCCCGGCGCCCGCGTCCGTGTCGGCGTGCGTGCGGAGCGTGGCCGGAAGCCATCGCCCTCCGGCGCTGATACGCTGGTAGCCCGTGGACCGGTGGACGCCCCCAGAAGGAAACAACCGCAGGGGAGCCCCGAACCGCAGCGACGGCACCGCCGGAGACCTCCGGCAGGAAGCCGCACCGCACCCCCAGACAGCGACCACGGGAGCCCCCTCTTGGCCATGCCGCCCAAATCCTCGACGACCAAGCACATCTTCGTCACCGGGGGTGTCGCCTCCTCTCTCGGCAAGGGGCTGACCGCCTCCAGCCTCGGCATGCTGCTCAAGGCCCGGGGTCTGCGCGTCGTGATGCAGAAGCTCGACCCCTACCTCAACGTCGACCCCGGCACGATGAACCCGTTCCAGCACGGTGAGGTGTTCGTCACCAACGACGGCGCCGAGACCGACCTGGACATCGGCCACTACGAGCGGTTCCTCGACCGCGACCTCGACGGCTCCGCCAACGTCACCACCGGGCAGGTCTACTCGACGGTGATCGCCAAGGAGCGGCGCGGCGAGTACCTCGGCGACACCGTGCAGGTCATCCCGCACATCACCAACGAGATCAAGCACCGCATCCGCCGCATGGCCACCGACGAGGTGGACGTGGTGATCACGGAGGTCGGCGGCACGGTCGGCGACATCGAGTCGCTGCCGTTCCTGGAGACCGTCCGCCAGGTCCGCCACGAGGTCGGCCGGGACAACGTCTTCGTGGTGCACATCTCCCTCCTGCCCTACATCGGCCCTTCGGGCGAGCTGAAGACCAAGCCCACCCAGCACTCGGTCGCCGCCCTGCGCAACATTGGCATCCAGCCGGACGCGATCGTGCTGCGCTGCGACCGTGAGGTACCCACGGCGATCAAGCGCAAAATCTCGCTCATGTGCGACGTCGACGAGGCCGCCGTCGTCGCCTGCCCCGACGCCCGCTCGATCTACGACATCCCGAAGGTCGTGCACGCCGAGGGCCTGGACGCCTACGTCGTCCGCAAGCTGGACCTGCCCTTCCGCGACGTGGACTGGACGACCTGGGACGACCTGCTCGACCGCGTCCACAACCCCGACCACGAGGTCACCCTCGCCCTGGTCGGCAAGTACATCGACCTGCCCGACGCCTATCTGTCGGTCACCGAGGCGCTGCGCGCCGGCGGCTTCGCCAACCGCGCCCGCGTCAAGATCAAGTGGGTCACCTCCGACGACTGCAAGACCCCGGCCGGCGCCAAGGCGCAGCTCGGCGACGTCGACGCCGTCTGCATCCCCGGCGGCTTCGGCGACCGCGGCGTGCTCGGCAAGGTCGGCGCGATCAAGTACGCCCGCGAGAACAAGATCCCACTGCTGGGCCTGTGCCTGGGCCTGCAGTGCATCGTGATCGAGGCCGCGCGCAACCTGGCCGGCATCACCGACGCCAACTCCACCGAGTTCGACCCGGCCACCGCCCACCCGGTCATCTCCACCATGGCCGAGCAGCTCGACATCGTCGCCGGCGAGGGCGACATGGGCGGGACGATGCGCCTGGGCATGTACCCGGCCAAGCTGGCCGAGGGTTCCATCGTCCGCGAGGTCTACGACGGCAAGGAGTACATCGAGGAGCGGCACCGCCACCGCTACGAGGTGAACAACGCCTACCGCGCGGAGCTGGAGAAGAAGGCCGGCATCGTCTTCTCCGGCACCTCCCCGGACGGCAAGCTCGTCGAGTACGTCGAGTACCCGCGCGACGTCCACCCGTACCTGGTCGCCACGCAGGCCCACCCGGAGCTGCGCTCGCGTCCGACCCGCCCGCACCCGCTCTTCGCCGGTCTGGTGAAGGCGGCCGTGGAGCGGCAGCAGGCCGGGCGGAAGACCGCCGAGTAACGCGACGGTTGTACGGTGGCCGGGGTGCACGTCTTCGAAAGACGGGCACCCTTGCTGCGTTCGTACACGTGACGTGCCCGTACGCATCGCTTCTGCACGTCCGGAAGGGTCTGGAAGGACAGGCATGACGATCAAGGACAGCCACGAGGAGTGGGAGATCCGGGCGACGGACGTCCCCTTCCGGGGCAACAAGACCTCCGTCCGCACCGACGACGTGGTCATGCCCGACGGCACGGTGGCGACCCGCGACTACCAGGTCCACCCCGGTTCCGTCGCCGTGCTCGCCCTGGACGACGCCGACCGCGTCCTGGTCATCCGCCAGTACCGGCATCCCGTGCGCCGGAAGCTGTGGGAGATCCCGGCCGGCCTGCTCGACGTCCCCGGTGAGAACCCGCTGCACGCCGCCCAGCGCGAGCTGTACGAGGAGGCCCACGTCAAGGCCGAGGACTGGCGGGTGCTGACCGACGTCTACACCACTCCCGGCGGTTGTGACGAGGCCGTGCGCATCTTCCTCGCCCGGGGCCTGTCCGAGGCCGAGGGCGAGCGGTTCGAGGTCGAGCACGAAGAGGCCGACATGGAGGTGGAGCGGGTCCCCGTCGCGGAGCTGGTCCGCGGGGTGCTCGCCGGCGACCTGCAGAACAACTGCCTCGTGGTGGGCGTCCTCTCCCTGGTCGCCGCCCGGCAGGGCGACGGGCTCGACGCGCTGCGCCCGGCCCGGGCGCCGTGGCCGGCCCGTCCCTTCGAGGACTGAGGCCGTTCCGGGAGGGCCGCGTGCCCTCCCCACCTGCAGTATGACGATCGGCTGATCCGATCGGGGGATGTGTCCGTCGTGCCCGCCGTGCTCCTCCCGGTCCGTAGCAGAGGGTGAAATAGGCTCGGAAAAACGCCCGGTCCGGAGTTCCGGCGGGCGTCGGCGTGCGGTGGGACCGGGAGTGTGGCCCGTGACGGATCAGGCGGTGGACACGGACGGCGTGCGGCTGGTGGGCGATGTCACCCAGGAGGCCGCCGAGGCGGGCGGCTTCCTGGGCCGCACCCGGGAGCTGAAGGAACTGCGCGCCGACATCGAGCGCGCAGGCCTGGACACCCTTTCCGGCCGCAAGGCTCCCCGCGCGCGCGTGCTGCTCATCGCCGGCCGGCCCGGCTCGGGCCGCACCGCGCTGGCCGGGGAACTCGTCCGCCAGGTCGCCCACCGGTACCCCGACGGCGTACTGCGGGTCCGGCTCAGCGAGCCCGACGGCACCCGCGTGCCCGTCGAGCACGCCGCCCGCGAACTGCTCACGGCGCTGGACCGCCCCACCCCCGCCGGTGCCGACGCGGACGTCCTCTCCGAGGCCCTGCGCACCGCCCTGGCCGGCCGCCGGGTCCTGCTCCTGCTCGACGACGCCGCCGACGCCGAGCAGGTCGACGCCCTGCTGCCGGACGCCCCGGACTGCCTGGCCGTCGCCGTCTCCGGCGGCCCGCTCACCGGCATCGCCGACGTCCGCCCGTGCACTCTCGGCGGCCTCGACACCAAGTCGGCCGTCGAAATGATCTCCCGGCGCATCGGCTCCGTCCGCGTCACCGTCGACCCCCGGGCCGCCGAGTGCCTGGTCGAGGAGTGCCAGGGCCAGCCCGCCGCCCTGGTACTGGCCGGCGGCTGGCTCGCCGCCCGCCCCATGGCGGCCGTCGCCGACCTCGTCAAGCACCTGCGGGCCGAGGACGGCGAGGGGACCCCGCTCGGCCGCGTCTTCCGCCTCGTCCACGCCTCCCTGCCCAGCCCCGCGGCGCGGATACTGCGCCTGCTCGCCCTCGCCCCGGCCGGCCTGGTCGACCCGCACACCGCCTCCGCACTCGCCGGCTGCTCGGTCAACGGCGCCCGCACCACCCTGGACGACTTCGTCGCCCTCGGCCTGCTGCGGACGGTGGACTCCCCGCTGCCCGAGTACGAGGTGCCCGGCTGCCTGCACCCCCTGCTGCTGGCCCTCGCCGAGCGGTACGAGCGGCCGGCCGAGCTCCAGCTGGCCCGCGCCCGCATGCTGGAGCGGACGGTACGGCTGCTCCAGGCGTGCCGGGCGATCACCGAGACGGACAGCCCGCAGGCCCGCGAGAAGCTCCTCGGCATGTCGCCCGCGGTGCGCTTCCCCACGCCGCGGGCCGCCGCCGAGTGGCTGCGGCTGCGCCGGCCCGCGCTGCTGGCCGCCGCCCGCCTCGCGGTCGCCGACGGCGAGCTGGACACCCTCGCCCGGCGCCTGATGTCCCAGCTGGTGCGGACGATGGTGGCCCACGTCGGCACCCGGGCCGCGGCGCCCGACCTGTACGACATCCACCGGCTCGTCCTCGACGTCGCCGAGCGGCGCGCGCTGCCCCGCGAGAAGGCCGCCGCCCTGCTGAACCTGGCCGACCTCGACGCCCGCACCGGCCGCACGGCCGACGCACTGGTGCGCTACCGGGCCGCTCTGGACGCCGGGAGGGAGGCGAACGACCCGTACGCGACCGGCCGCGCGATGGAATCCGTAGGCGGTGCCCACCTGGAGCTCGGCGACTACGACCGGGCCGCCGACTGGTTCGGCCGCGCCCTCGCCCAGCGGCTCGCCCGCGAGGAGGGTGCCGACGCCGCCCGGCTGTACGGCAGGATCGCCACCGCCCACACCTACGCGGGCCGCTACGGCGAGGCGCTGCGCAACTGGCGCGCGGCGATCACCGGCTACCGCAGGGCGGGCGACGTGGCCGCCCACGCGCGGGCGTTGAGCGAGCTGGCCCGCGTCCAGGAGTACGCCGGCCGTTTCGAGGAGTCGCTGCGCACCTGCCAGGAGGCCGTCGAGTGGGCCCGCCGCGCCGACGACGTACGGCTCCAGGCCGCGCTGCACCTGCGGCTGGCCGACACCCTGGACCACCTCGGCGACCCCGCGGCGGCCGGACTGCACCGCAGCACCGCCGAGCGGATGCTCGGCGAGGAGCTCCGGGAACCCCCGTCCGGGGCCCTCGGCCCCGACGCACGACCGGAACACGGCCCTAACGCCTGCGAAATCCGTAGCGCATCCGCTGAAGATTGATGCAATGAAAGGCTAGACAGCTGGAACACCTTCATTAGACTGGCTCTGCCGCACTTTCTCCTGCGGTCTCTCCCGGTGTGCCCTGTACGCCTGGGTATGTCTTGTAACAACCCCATCCTCTGAGCCAAGGACCGTGATCGACGTGAAGGTCGGCATTCCCCGCGAGGTCAAGAACAACGAGTTCCGGGTGGCCATCACCCCCGCCGGCGTGAACGAGCTGGTGCGCCACGGCCACGAAGTGGTCATCGAGCGCGGCGCCGGCGTCGGCTCGTCGATCACGGACGCCGAGTACGTCGCCGCCGGCGCGCGGATACTCGACACCGCCGACGAGGTCTGGGCCGCCGCGGACCTGCTGCTGAAGGTCAAGGAGCCCATCGCGGAGGAGTACCACCGCCTCCGCAAGGACCAGACCCTCTTCACCTACCTGCACCTGGCCGCCTCCAAGGAGTGCACGGACGCCCTGCTGGAGTCCGGCACCACCGCGATCGCCTACGAGACCGTCGAGCTGCCGAACCGCGCCCTGCCGCTGCTCGCCCCGATGTCCGAGGTCGCGGGCCGCCTGGCCCCGCAGGTCGGCGCCTACCACCTGATGCGCGCGGCCGGCGGGCGCGGCGTGCTGCCCGGCGGCGTCCCCGGCGTGCAGGCCGGCAAGGCCGTCGTCATCGGCGGTGGCGTCTCCGGCTGGAACGCCGCGCAGATCGCCATCGGCATGGGCTTCCACGTGACCTTGCTCGACAAGGACATCAACAAGCTCCGCGAGGCGGACAAGATCTTCGGCACGAAGATCCAGACCGTCGTCTCCAACGCCTTCGAGCTGGAGAAGGCCTGCCTGGAGGCCGACCTCGTCATCGGCGCCGTCCTCATCCCGGGCGCCAAGGCCCCGAAGCTGGTCACCAACGAACTGGTGTCCCGCATGAAGCCGGGAAGTGTCCTTGTCGACATCGCGATCGACCAGGGCGGCTGCTTCGAGGACTCGCACCCGACCACGCACGCCGAGCCCACCTTCAAGGTCCACGACTCGGTCTTCTACTGTGTCGCCAACATGCCGGGCGCCGTCCCGAACACCTCCACCTACGCGCTGACCAACGCGACGCTGCCGTACATCGTGGAACTGGCCAACCGCGGCTGGGCCGAGGCGCTGCGCCGCGACCCCGCGCTGGCCAAGGGCCTCAACACCCACGACGGCAAGGTCGTCTACAAGGAGGTCGCCGAGGCGCACGGCCTGGACCACGTGGAGCTGTCCTCCCTGCTCGGCTGACCAGCCGGCCGCCCCCCGGCCAAGTCGTCACCGGCAAAAGGCGATACGTCAACACGTGCCGTCAACCTCACGCGTCCGGCCGGACCTTGTCCCACAAGGTCCGGCCGGATGTGTGTATGGTCACTTCGCGATTCTCGGGCAACTCGCCTCGAACGCACCCCTTGAGCCGATTCGCACACCGGTGAAACCTGCCGTGCGACGTCCGTACGCCCTTGACAGCGGGATGTTTCATTGCCGACACATCAGGCCGGGTCCGGCGGATTGTGTTGCTGCGAACCGCCGACACGCCATAGAGTCGCCAACCGTCGGCATGGTGCCACGCTGACCTGTCTAGAAGTTTCCTGGTCACCAAGGAGGTAAGACGACTTGTGAATGAGTCGACATTTACTCCCGGGGGTGGTCAACCAGGAATGCCTGCGCAGGGCCGGGCCCCTGGGCGGTACGAGGCTGTCGGCTCCGTCGCTGTGCGCACCTTCGCAGCCCACCAGAGTCACCAGATGCCAGGGGCGACTCAGACAGCACACCAGAGCATGGATGGCCAACACGTGAACGCCATGGCCGGCGACGGAAGTGGCGCCCCCCACGACCACTTCGCCGACTACGAGGAAATTCCCGAGGGGCACTTCTACGACCCCGACGCCGAGTACGAGCCGGACCCCGAGTACGCGGCCACGCTCGCTCCCGACGCGGCCCGGCAGCGCCGGGAGCGCATCGGCCCGACCGGGCGCCCGCTGCCGTACTTCCCGATCCCGGGCCCGCTGACCGACCACGGCCCCGCGAAGATCATCGCGATGTGCAACCAGAAGGGCGGCGTCGGCAAGACGACGTCGGCCATCAACCTGGGCGCCGCGCTCGCGGAGTACGGGCGCCGGGTCCTGCTCGTCGACTTCGACCCGCAGGGCGCGCTCTCGGTCGGCCTCGGCGTCAACCCGATGGAGCTCGACCTCACCGTCTACAACCTGCTCATGGAGCGGGGCATGTCGGCCGACGAGGTGCTGCTGAAGACGGCGGTCCCCAACATGGACCTGCTGCCCAGCAACATCGACCTGTCGGCCGCCGAGGTCCAGCTGGTCTCCGAGGTCGCCCGCGAGTCGTCGCTGGCGCGCGCGCTGAAGCCGCTGCTGCCCGACTACGACTACGTCGTGATCGACTGCCAGCCCTCGCTCGGCCTGCTCACGGTCAACGCCCTGACGGCCGCCCACAAGGTGATCGTGCCGCTGGAGTGCGAGTTCTTCGCGCTGCGCGGTGTCGCCCTGCTGACGGAGACCATCGAGAAGGTCCAGGAGCGGCTCAACCCCGACCTCGAGCTCGACGGCATCCTCGCCACGATGTACGACTCGCGCACGGTGCACAGCCGTGAGGTGCTCGCGCGGGTCGTCGAGGCGTTCGACGACCACGTCTACCACACGGTCATCGGGCGCACGGTCCGCTTCCCGGAGACCACGGTCGCCGGTGAACCGATCACCACCTACGCCTCCAACTCCGTCGGCGCCGCCGCCTACCGCCAGCTCGCCAGGGAGGTGCTCGCCCGGTGTCACGCCGAGTGAGTCTGCCGGGGGCCGACGAACTCTTCCGCACGACAGGGGGAACGGCGCTGCAGCCGTCCACCCCGCGACGCCAGGCCAACGGGGACGCCCGGGTGCCGGCGCCGGCGGGGGAGACCGGCCCCGCGGCCGCCGAGGACGCCCCGCAGGCGGTGCCCGCGCGCGGCGGTGACGGCGAAGGCGCCGAGCACGTCGCGGTGGACGCGGACCCGGCCGGGACCGGCGAGTCGCGCATCCGCGGCACCGAGCGCTCCGCGCGGCGCGCGGGGGCGGTGCAGGAAGGTTCTGCCTCCGCCGCGGCCACCGCCCAGCCCCGCAAGCGCGGCCGGGCCGCCACCCGCCGCCCCAGCGGCCGGGAACGGCACGACGAGAAGATCACCGTGTACGTCTCCGCCGAGGAACTCATGGACCTGGAGCACGCCCGCCTGGTTCTCAGGGGCGAGCACGGGCTCGCCGTCGACCGCGGCCGCATCGTCCGCGAGGCGGTCGCCGTGGTCCTCGCCGACCTGGAGACCCGCGGGGACGCCAGCATCCTCGTACGGCGGCTGCGCGGGCGGTAGCGGTAGCCTGCGGAGGCTATGACCTCGTACGGCACCCCCGCCCCCTCCTCCGGCACGGCCGGCCGCCGGCGCGCGCTGGGACGGGGGCCGGGAGCCGCGCGGGCGGCTTCGCCGGCCGGGCCCGGCCCCGAAGCCGCGCCGGCCGCCGTGCAGTCCCCGGCCGACGCCGGGCCCGCCGTTCCCGGGGCGCCGGGGGCCGCCCCCGCGGCGCCGGACGCGGGGCCGGGGCCCGGTGACGACGGTGTCTTCACGGTGCGGCTCGCCAACTTCGAGGGCCCCTTCGACCTGCTGCTCCAGCTGATCTCCAAGCACAAGCTGGACGTCACCGAGGTCGCGCTGTCCCAGGTGACCGACGAGTTCATGGCGTACATCAGGGCGATGGGGCCGGACTGGGACCTGGACCGGACGACCGAGTTCCTGGTCGTGGCGGCCACCCTGCTCGATCTGAAGGCCGCCCGGCTGCTGCCCGCCGCCGAGGTGGAGGACGAGGCCGACCTGGCCCTGCTGGAGGCCCGCGACCTGCTGTTCGCGCGGCTGCTGCAGTACCGCGCGTACAAGCGGATCGCGGAGATCTTCGGCGAGCGGCTCGAGGCGGAGGCCCGGCGCTACCCGCGGACCGTCGGACTCGAACCGCGCTACGCCGAACTGCTCCCCGAGGTCGTCCTCGGCATCGGCCCGGAGCGCCTGGCCAAGCTCGCCGCCAAGGCGATGCAGCCCAGGCCCGAGCCGCAGGTGTACGTCGACCACATCCACGCGCCGCTGGTCAGCGTGCAGGAACAGGCGCAGATCGTCGTCGCCCGGCTGAGGGAGCTGGGCGAGGCCGCCTTCCCGGCCCTCGTCGCGGACACCGACGACACCCTGACGGTCGTCGCCCGCTTCCTCGCCCTGCTGGAGCTGTACCGGGAGAGGGCCGTGGCGCTGGAGCAGGAGACCGCGCTCGGGGAACTGCTGGTGCGCTGGACCGGCGGCGACGAGGACACCGCTCCCCTGGTGACCGACGAGTTCGACCGGTCGCCGGGGAAACCCGAGAAGGAGGAGAGGGAGTGAGGGAGGAGAAGGGGGCCACCGGGCCTCCGGCCGGGCTGCGGACCGTCGCCGGCCTGGAGCTCAAGCCCGCCCTGGAGGCCGTCCTGATGGTCGTGGACGGGCCCGCGACCGAGGAGCACCTGGCGAAAATCCTGGAACGGCCCCGGCGGCAGGTCGCGGACGCGCTGCGGGAACTGGCCGACGAGTACACCGCGCAGGGGCGCGGTTTCGAGCTGCGGTACGTCGCGGGCGGCTGGCGGTTCTCCACCCGGGCCGACTACGCCCCCGCCGTCGAGCGGTTCGTCCTGGACGGGCAGCAGGCCCGGCTCACCCAGGCGGCGCTGGAGACGCTGGCGGTGGTGGCGTACCGGCAGCCGGTCAGCCGCAGCCGCGTCTCCGCGGTGCGCGGTGTGAACTGCGACGGTGTGATGCGCACCCTCCTCCAGAGAGGTCTGGTCGAGGAGGCGGGCACGGAACCCGAAACAGGTGCGATCCTGTACAGGACGACGAACTACTTCCTGGAGCGGATGGGCCTGCGCGGTCTGGACGAGCTCCCTCAGCTCGCGCCCTTCCTCCCGGAGGCGGAGGCGATCGAGGCCGAGACCCAGGAAGGCGTGCCGTCGTTCGATCCGGACGCCCCGGATCCGGACGGCGGTCGTCCCACGACGAACATGCCCGGTACGACAGACACGACGACGACGGAACTTTGATGCGAAGCAGCGGTAGCGGCAAGAGCGGCGGGCGCGGTAACCACCGCGGCGCCGGCAACAACAGGGACCAGAAGCAGGGGCAGGGCCGTCCCCGCAAGCCCCGCCCCGAGGAGCGCCGCTACGACGTGGGCCCCGGCGCCACCAAGGACGGCCCGAAGGCCGGGCGCGGCGGCGCGGCCCGCGGCGGTGCCAAGCCGGGCGGGCGGGGCCGCAGCGCCCCGGCGCGCTCGCGCGAGTACGAGGCGCGGCTGGAGGAGCGCAACCGGGACCGGTACGCGGGCCGCAAGGAGGTCAAGCTGCCCAAGACCTTCCCGGGCGCCGAACAGGAGGGCGAGCGGCTCCAGAAGGTCCTCGCGCGCGCGGGCTACGGCTCCCGGCGGGCCTGCGAGGAACTGATCGACCAGGCCCGCGTCGAGGTCAACGGCGAGATCGTCACCGAGCAGGGCAAGCGGGTCGACCCCGAGAAGGACGAGGTCAAGGTCGACGGCCTGACCGTGGCGACCCAGTCGTACCAGTTCTTCTCGCTCAACAAGCCCGCCGGGGTCGTCTCCACCATGGAGGACCCGGAGGGCCGGCAGTGCCTCGGTGACTACGTCACCAACCGGGAGACCCGCCTCTTCCACGTCGGCCGCCTCGACACCGAGACCGAGGGCGTCATCCTGCTCACCAACCACGGCGAGCTGGCGCACCGGCTGACCCACCCCAAGTACGGCGTGCGGAAGACCTACCTCGCGCACATCGTCGGCCCCATCCCGCGCGACCTGGGCAAGCGCCTGAAGGACGGCATCCAGCTGGAGGACGGGTACGCGCGCGCGGACCACTTCCGGGTGGTGGAGCAGACCGGCAAGAACTACCTGGTCGAGGTCACCCTCCACGAGGGCCGCAAGCACATCGTGCGCCGCATGCTGGCGGAGGCGGGCTTCCCCGTCGACAAGCTGGTCCGCACCGCCTTCGGCCCGATCACGCTGGGCGACCAGAAGTCGGGCTGGCTGCGGCGGCTGTCGAACACCGAGGTCGGGATGCTGATGAAGGAGGTCGACCTCTAGGAGGGCCGGCCCGCGGGGGACCGGGTCCGCCGCCCGGTCCTTCCGCGGGCCGCACCGTTTCCAAGGGGCGGGATGCCGGTGCCCGGGCCCCTCCGGGACGCCTGGGCGGTGAGCGACGCCCCCGACCCGGCTCCGGTGGTTACCGGGCCGCAGGCACCGACCCCGTGACGCAGGCGTAGATCGTGTGGTCGCGTACCAGGGCCTGGGGATGCATGCCGGGAGCGTACGCGCCCCCTCACGTCAGGCGGATGGAATCCCCCTCCACCGTGATCCTCCGCTCGGGCAGGGCCCGGGTCGCCGGCGGGTTCGCCACCGAGCCGTCCGTGATCCGGAACCTGCTGCCGTGGCAGGTGCAGTTGATGGTGCCGGCCTCCACGCCGGCCACCGGGCAGCGCTGGTGGGTGCAGATCGCCGAGAACGCCTTGAACTCGCCTTTCCGCGGCTGGACCACCACGACCTGCTCATCCTTGATCACCGTGCCGCCGCCGACGGGGATGTCGGCCGTCTTGGCCAGTTCCCGGCCCGGGGAGGGCGTCCCGGCGGGCGTCTCGCCGGAGGAGCCCTCGCCGGAATCGCCGCATCCCGCCGGGAGTGCCGCGGCTCCCGCCGCCATGAGGACCGTGCGCCGCGTCGGGGGGTGGGCCATGTCGTCGCTCCGAGGGTGAGAGGGGGGATGTGCCGACCGGGGGAGCATCTTGGCATCGAAGCGGACAGATCGGAAGCAACCTGGAGGAGGCGGGCGAGAGCGCCCCGGGGCGCGGGAGGGGCGCGACACGGCGGAGGAGCGCCGGCGTCTCGGTCGGCGGGCGCCGCACACCGCCTGCGCGCCGCCTGGCTAGGCTGGACGGACCAAGAGCCGATACGCACGTCAGCAAGGAGCACGCCGTGGCGGTACGAGCGGTCCGGGGCGCCGTCCAATTGGACAGGGACGAGGCCGGGCACATGGACGAGCAGGTCGCAGCCCTGCTCACCGCCCTCCTGGAGCGCAACGGCCTGACCGCCGACGACCTGATCAGCGTCTGGTTCACGGCCACGCCCGACCTGCACAGCGACTTCCCGGCCGCCGCGGCCCGCAAGCTCGGCATCACCGACGTACCGCTGATCTGCGCCCAGGAGCTGGACGTCGAGGGCGCCATGCCGCGCGTCGTCCGCGTCCTCGCGCACATCGAGTCGGACAAGTCCCGTTCCGAGATCGCCCACGTCTACCTGGGCGCCGCGGCGGCCCTGCGCAAGGACATCGCCCAGTGAGAACCGCACTCGTCATCGGAACCGGCCTCATCGGCACCTCCGCCGCCCTCGCCCTGACCCGGCGCGGCGTCGTCGTCCACCTCGCCGACCACGACCCCGAACAGGCCCGTACGGCGGCGGCGCTCGGCGCCGGCACCGACGAGGCCCCGGACGGGCCGGTCGACCTCGCGATCGTGGCCGCTCCGCCGGCCCATGTGGCCGACGTGCTCGCCGGCGCCCTGCGGCGCGGGGCGGCGCGCGGCTACGTCGACGTGGCCAGCGTCAAGGGCGGTCCGCGCCGCGAACTGGAGGCCCGCGGACTGGACCTGACCCGCTACATCGGCACCCACCCCATGTCCGGCCGCGAGAAGTCCGGCCCGCTCGCCGCCACCGCCGACCTCTTCGAGAGCCGCCCCTGGGTGCTCACCCCCACCCGGGACACCGACACCGAGGTCCTCAACCTCGCCCTGGAGCTGGTCTCGCACTGCCGGGCCGTGCCCGTGGTGATGGACGCCGACGCCCACGACCGCGCCGTCGCCCTCGTCTCCCACATGCCCCACCTGGTCTCCAGCCTGGTCGCGGCCCGCCTGGAGCACGCCGAGGAGGCCGCCGTACGGCTGTGCGGGCAGGGCATCCGCGACGTGACCCGGATCGCCGCCTCCGATCCGCGGATGTGGATCGACATCCTCTCCGCGAACCCGGGGCCGGTCGCCGACCTGCTCACCGACGTCGCCGCCGACCTGGACGAGACGGTACGGGCCCTGCGCGCCCTGCAGTCCTGCGACGCGGACAAGCGCCGGGAGGGCGCCGCCGAGATCGAGGCCGTGCTGCGCAGGGGCAACGCCGGTCAGGTCCGCGTCCCCGGCAAGCACGGCAGCGCTCCGCGCGTCTACGAGACCGTGGCCGTCCTCATCGACGACCAGCCCGGCCAGCTCGCCCGCATCTTCGCGGACGCGGGACGGGCCGGGGTCAACATCGAGGACGTGCGGATCGAGCACGCGACCGGACAGCAGGCCGGCCTGGTGCAGCTGCTGGTGGAGCCGAAGGCGGTCGCCGTGCTGACCGCGGCCCTGCGGGAGCGGGGCTGGGCCATCCGGCAGTGATCCGGCCGATCACGTGCTTGTCATAGGGCCTCCGGGTTGCCAGTAACCTTGTGCGGGGCACCATCGCGCCCCGCACACTCCCACCGCACCGCACCAGGAAGGTGTCCCCCCGTGGAAAACGGCGCCGCCCGGACCGCCCCGCCCGTGATTGTCGCCATCGACGGCCCCTCCGGCACGGGCAAGTCGAGCACGTCGAAGGCCGTGGCCGCGCAGCTCGGCCTGAGCTACCTGGACACGGGTGCCCAGTACCGGGCGATCACGTGGTGGATGGTGACCAACGGCATCGACACCGCGGACCCGCACGCCGTCGCCGCCGCGGCCGGCAAGCCGGACATCGTCTCCGGCACCGACCCGGCCGATCCGACCATCACGGTCGACGGCGTGGACGTCTCCGGCCCGATCCGCACCCAGGAGGTCACCTCCAAGGTCAGCGCGGTCAGCGCCGTGCCGGAGGTGCGCAGCCGGATCACCGAGCTCCAGCGGGCGATCGCCGCCTCCGCGGTGACCGGCATCGTCGTCGAGGGCCGCGACATCGGCACCACCGTGCTGCCCGACGCCGACCTGAAGATCTTCCTCACCGCCTCCCCCGAGGCCCGCGCCGCCCGCCGCAGCAGCGAGCTCAAGGGGGCCGACGTCGACGCCACCCGCGAAGCGCTGATCAAGCGGGACCGGGCCGACTCCAGCCGCAAGACCTCGCCGCTCGCCAAGGCGGACGACGCCGTCGAGGTGGACACCACCGACCTCACGCTGCCACAGGTCATCGAGTGCGTCGTCACGCTCGTCGAGGAGAAGCGGGCCGGGAAGTGAGCCTTCCGTCCGAGAAGGGCGCCGAGGTCGGGCGGCGCATCGGCGTCGGCCTGATGTACGGGCTGTTCAAGCCGCGCGTGCTGGGAGCCTGGAAGGTGCCCGCGACCGGCCCGGTGATCCTCGCGGTCAACCACAGTCACAACCTCGACGGCCCCATGGTCATGGGCGTGGCGCCCCGGCCGACGCACTTCCTGGTCAAGAAGGAGGCGTTCGTCGGCCCGCTGGACCCCTTCCTGACCGGCATCGGCCAGCTCAAGGTGGACCGCGCCACCACCGACCGCACGGCGATCACCCGGGCGCTGGACGTGCTGTCGGCCGGCGGAGTCCTCGGGATCTTCCCGGAGGGCACCCGGGGCGAGGGCGACTTCGCCTCGCTGCGCGCCGGTCTCGCCTACTTCGCCGTGCGCAGCGGCGCGCCGATCGTCCCGGTGGCGGTGCTGGGAAGCTCCGAGCGGCGCGGGCGGTTGATAAAGGGGCTGCCTCCCCTGCGTTCCCGCATCGACGTCGTCTTCGGCGACCCCTTCGAGGCGGGTGACGGCAGCGGGCGGCGGACCCGCAAGGCACTGGACGAGGCGACCGAACGCATCCAGAAGCAGCTCACCGCGCACCTGGAAAACGCCAGGCGCCTGACCGGGCGCCGGGCGACACTTGAGTAGTGGATCACCCGGTACAGGGGTTTTCCACCGATCACCACGATGAACGAGGTACGGACTTCATGAACGACGACATCCACTCCGAGGGCTCGGGCGAGGAGCACGACCACGGGGCGCTTGGCGACGCCGAGTACGCGGAGTTCATGGAGCTCGCCGCGGAAGAGGGCTTCGACGTCGAGGAGGTCGAGGGCGCCATCGAGGCGGCCGGGCACGGCCCGCTGCCCGTCCTCGCCGTCGTCGGCCGCCCCAATGTCGGCAAGTCGACCCTGGTCAACCGGATCATCGGCCGTCGCGAGGCGGTCGTCGAGGACAAGCCGGGCGTCACCCGCGACCGCGTGACCTACGAGGCCGAGTGGGCGGGCCGGCGCTTCAAGGTCGTCGACACCGGCGGCTGGGAGCAGGACGTCCTCGGCATCGACGCCTCCGTCGCCGCCCAGGCCGAATACGCGATCGAGGCCGCCGACGCGGTCGTCTTCGTCGTGGACGCCAAGGTCGGCGCCACCGACACCGACGAGGCCGTCGTACGGCTGCTGCGCAAGGCCGGCAAGCCGGTCGTGCTGTGCGCCAACAAGGTGGACGGCCCCAGCGGCGAGGCCGACGCGGCGTACCTGTGGTCGCTGGGCCTGGGCGAGCCGCACCCGGTCTCCGCGCTGCACGGCCGCGGCACCGGCGACATGCTGGACAAGGTCCTGGAGGTGCTGCCCCAGGCCCCGGCGCAGACCTTCGGCACCGCCGTCGGCGGCCCGCGCCGCATCGCCCTGATCGGCCGTCCGAACGTCGGCAAGTCCTCGCTGCTGAACAAGGTGGCGGGCGAGGAGCGCGTCGTCGTCAACGAACTCGCCGGCACCACCCGCGACCCGGTCGACGAGCTGATCGAGCTGGGCGGCGTGACCTGGAAGTTCGTCGACACCGCCGGTATCCGCAAGCGGGTCCACCTCCAGCAGGGCGCCGACTACTACGCCTCGCTGCGCACCGCCGCCGCCGTGGAGAAGGCCGAGGTCGCCGTCATCCTCATCGACGCCTCGGAGCCGATCTCGGTGCAGGACCAGCGGATCGTCACCATGGCCGTCGAGGCGGGCCGCGCGATCGTCCTGGCGTTCAACAAGTGGGACACCCTCGACGAGGAGCGCCGCTACTACCTGGAGCGGGAGATCGAGACCGAGCTCGGCCAAGTGGCGTGGGCGCCGCGGGTGAACGTCTCGGCGCGCACCGGACGCCACATGGAGAAGCTGGTCCCGGCGATCGAGACGGCCCTGGCGGGCTGGGAGACCCGGGTGCCGACGGGCCGGCTGAACGCGTTCCTCGGCGAGCTGGTCGCCGCCCACCCGCACCCGATCCGGGGCGGCAAGCAGCCGCGCATCCTGTTCGGCACCCAGGCCGGTACCAAGCCGCCGCGGTTCGTGCTCTTCGCCACCGGGTTCATCGAGGCCGGCTACCGGCGCTTCATCGAGCGCCGCCTGCGCGAGGAGTTCGGCTTCGAGGGGACGCCGATCCACCTCTCGGTGCGGGTGCGCGAGAAGCGCGGCGGGAAGAAGAAGTAGAAGCACAGGCGGCAGCGGAAGAGGGCGGTTCCCCGCGGGGAACCGCCCTCTTCCGCTGCCGCCTGTCAGGTGCCCGTGCGGGGCGCCGGCGGCAGTGCGGGATGGATGCCGACGCGCTGCCAGGGCGACTGCTGCGTGCGGCGGGCGCTGTGGGCCCCGGCGCTGTAGGCACCGTACGAGTCCCTGCCCGCGGGGATGCTCCGGAAGGCGGTGAATCCCAGTTCTTCCTCGCCGCTGCGGTCGCCCGGCAGGGCGCGGAAGGACCTGACGTACTCGGCGTAGAGCGCGTCGTAGATCGGCGTGGCCGAGGGGCCACCGTGGCGGTGGGAAACGTCGTATGCGTGCACGTATGTCCAAACGACCCCGGACGCGAAGGGATGCGGCCGGGCGTCGTCGTGCCCGGGGTGCGGGGACCGCGCGTCAGGTGCCCGCCAGCGGCAGCGCGGCGGCGACGAGCCGCCCTCCCGCCGCCGCCTTGTCCAGCGCCTCCCGCAGCAGGTCCTCCCGCGGCTGCCGCCCGATCGACCCGACCGGCGCCGCGAACAGCAGCACCTGCTGGTGCTTGCCGGCCGCCGTGCGCCAGCCGTCGGTGACCTGGAGGGGCTGGTGTGCCTGCCACCAGGCCACCGGCCGGCCGCCGTTCGGGGAGGGCTGCAGCACGGCGTGCAGCTGCCCCATGGCGAGCAGCACCGACCAGCCGTGCAGCACGGGCGGTACGGCGGACAGGCCGGTCACCGGCAGGAAGCCCTGTTCGAGGAGGAGCGGCAGGAAGTCGTCGCCGGTGGTCGTGGTGCCGGGACGCGCGATGGGAGCGGTCGGCTCCACGACGAGGGCGGGGTGCAGCTCCCCGGAGATCAGGACGAGCCCGCTGGTCACCCCGAGCACGGCCTGCCGGGGCTCCGCGGCGAAGTCGACGGCGTCGACGGCGTCGACCGTGTCGCCGGTGCCGCCGGCGATGGACCTCACGGCGCCCTGGAGCTGTTCCTCGGTGACCTTGACCACCTGCGAGGGCAGGCAGCCCGCGTGGGCGAAGGCGAGGACGGCGGTCTCGTCCCCGACGAACAGGACGGTGCTCGTCAGTTCCTGCCGGGGGTCGCCCGGAGTGCGGCAGGACGTGCAGTCGTAGCCGGCCGGGGCGGTCTCTCCGGTGAGCAGGCGGTCGGCTTCCTCATCGCCGATCTCGGCGCGTACCTCGTCGCTGACGTCGAGCATGGGCGGCACGGGTGGCTCCCTCGGGATGCGGTGCGTGGCGAGGCCGGAGGTGGCTCCCGGCCTGTGGTCCGGGCGGGTCCCCGGCTCATGAAGAAGACAACGGGGGATCCGTGGCGGGAGTAACGCCCCGCAGTGAACGGAATCGAACCATCCGGCGCACGCGATCGCCTGTCCCGCGGGAGGGGGCGTGAGGCGTCAACTGGCCCTGTTCGCAAGGTTGTCGAGCAGGTGTGGTGGGGGGCGCGAGGCGGGAAGCGCTGGTCGACAAATCGGGAAATTGCCCGATGAAGCGGATGGCTGAAAAGTGCCGGTACCCGCGGTGGTGGCGGACCGGTCCGGAGGGGCGGGCGGGCCGCGGGCGGGCCGCCCGCCGGTGGCTCTCTCGCCGGGCGGTCGGAGAAGCCGCGGTGTTGCGGATGTGTACATGACCGGCCCCGAAGACCGTGTGCGCGAGTTGTGTGGTACTTGTGTCCGCGGTGTCTTCCGGCGGTCCGTGCGCGACTGGAATGGAAAGGGCGGAAGGGTCATTGGCCGGCCTTTTCCGTGCGGTTATTCGAAGGAGTGCCGGGGTGTGCGGAATTTCCTTCCCATGCTCCTGGTGGCGGTAGGGAACCGCTCGTCCGTGTGATGGAGTTCGGTCAAAACGCGAACCGAGATCCTGTGACAGAAATGTGACCCTGGAGGAGTCTGTGAGCCGTGTTACCGGCTTCGCCTTCCCCCGCGGTAGGACAGGGCATAGCGTGGCGGCATGGCACCGATTCCGAGGCCCCCGGCCGAACCCCAGGACAGTCCGGACGCATACGTCGGCCTCGATTCCGAGGCGGCCGAACGACTGGCGCGGGAGCGGGGATGGTCGACGGTGCGGTCCCTGCCGCCGGGCGCGGTCATCACCATGGAGTACCGCGCGGGCCGGCTGAACTTCGAGGTGAGGGACGGCCGCGTGGCGCGCGCCTGGAAGGGCTGACACCGCGCACACCGCTCCGTGCGGGGCCGCACGCGGCGACGGCCCCGGACACCTCCGTGCGGGAGGGCCGGGGCCGTCGTGTGCGGGCGGGGCGCCGCAAAGGCCTGTGCGTACCGGGTCCCCGGGCGGTCAGGGGCGCGCCGTGGAGTTCGAGCCGGAGCCGGCCGTGCCGCGCAGGACGCGGTCGGAGTGCGGCGGGCGGCGGCTGCCGGCCGGGGTGACCGGCGTGCGCTCCGTACGGGCCGTGTGCGGGCCCGGGGCCAGGTACGCCGGTGTCCGCGGGCGGGACGGGGAGGCGGGCTCGCGTGCCGGGGCGTCCTTCCGGCCGGGGACGGGCGGCAGGAGCACCACGGGCGGTGCGGCGGTCGGCTGCGGCGCGGGCCCGGGCGCCGGTGCCGTGCGGCCGCGGCGGGCGCGCAGGCGGTCCCGCAGGCCGAGGAGCACGGCCTCCGCGCGGGCGATCAGCGGTTCGAACCAGGGCAGGGCCAGCAGGATCAGCAGGCCCGCCGCCCAGCCCAGGAGTACGTCGCTCAGCCAGTGCGTACCGAGGTAGACGGTGGACATGCCGACACCGAGCGAGGTGACGGCGGACAGGGCGGACAGCCAGCGGCGAGCTCTCGGCGTCGAGGCCAGGTAGGCCAGGATGCCCCAGGTCACCACGGCGTTGGCGGTGTGACCGCTCGGAAATATATCGCCGCCCAGCCACATCTCGTTCGAGCCGATCTCGGTCGCGTAGTGCGGGCCCAGGCGGCCCATGCCGTACTTGGCGGCGCCGACGGTGGCGTTCAGCAGCAGCAGGGAGACGCCCAGGGCGAGGAGCGGGCGCAGGGTGTGCTGCCGCCAGGAGCGCCAGCCCAGCCAGGCGGCGACCATCACGGCGGTGGGGCCGCGCTGGCCGAGCACCACGTAGTAGTCGACGAACGCGTGGATCTCCGGCCATTGCTGGTACGGCCGGAAGAACATGACCCGCCAGTCGAGCCGGACCAGCCACGAAGTGATGAGTACGGCCCACACGATCGCGAGATAGAAGGCCATGGTCGAGGCGAACAGCGCGATCCTGTGCCGGCTCATCTTCGGCACATCGAGGTGGGCCGGTCGTTCCGGCTCACGGTCCAGCCTCGCGAACACCCGGTCCAGGCGGGTGAGGTTCCGTTCGGTACGCACCCAATCGACGTTACAGCGAGTGAGGTGTGATCCCCGCCGAATCAACGGCTTTGTGATGACGATGTGATGTGGGATTCCTCTCAGGGCGAAGACTAATTCCCTCGATTCCCTAAAGCATGCGCCCGACCACCTTCATTTCTTTTGATCGGCCCGGACGGCAGTTTTATCGTGCTTATGAATTGGTTCACCGAGAGGTGGGGCGGAATTACCCGGCCGCTCACCGGTCCGCGCCGGGCCGGCCGGGGCCGGGCGGGGCCGGGCAGGGCCGGTCAGGGCGGACCGGAGCCGTTCAGCCAGACGGCGCCGTACACCGCCGACGCGACCGCGACACCGGCCGTCACCAGCGCCGATCCGGAGGTCCGCAGCCCGGCCAGGGTCCGGGCGAGCGGCAGCAGCAGCGGGAAGGCGGGCAGCAGCAGACGCGGCTTGGAGCCGAAGTAGCCCGACGCGCACAGCGCGAGCGCGGTGACGACCCCCGCGTACACCAGCAGCGGCAGCGGCTGACGCTGCCGGACGCAGACGACGTACAGCCAGACCACCAGGGCGGCCCCGGCGGTCAGCCCGAGTCCCGCCAGGGCCGACGGGAACGACGTGAACTTCTCCGCGACGAAGCGCGTGAAGGCCAGGCCGCCGTCGAAGCCGTTGCGCCACCCGGCCTGGACGTCGAGATAGCCCAGCGGGCCCTTGCCGGTGCGATGGCCGACCCACAGCACGTACCCGGCGGCGCCGAGGGGCGTGAGGGCCAGGCCGAGGGCGCGCGGCGCCAGGCGTGCGCCGCGCTCGTCGGCCGCGCTCCGATGTCGCCCGTACGAGACGACGCCGGCCGCCCACACCGCCGCCACCACGGCGAGCCCCACCGGGCGGGTCAGCCCGGACAGGAACGCCAGGGCACCCGCCGTCACCCAGCGGCCGGTGAGCACCGCGTACAGCGACCAGGCCGCCAGGGCGGTGAACAGCGACTCGCTGTACGCCATCGACTGCACGATCCCGACCGGCAGCACTCCCCACAGCAGCGCCGCGCACACCCCCGCGCGGCGGCCGTACACGTGGTCCGCCACCGCGAAGATCCCCCAGGCCGCCGCGAGCGAGGCGAGCAGGCTCACCGCGAATCCGGCGTCGGCGTGCGACAGCGGCGACACCGCCGCGCCCAGCCGCTCCAGCCACGGCAGCAGGGGGAAGAAGGCGAGATCGGAGTGGACGTCGCCGTTCGGCAGGCGCACCTCGTAGCCGTACCCCCCCTCGGCGACCCTCTGGTACCAGAGGGAGTCCCAGCGGGCGGTCAGCAGGGTGTACGCGCTCTTGCCGCGCGCGGCGCTCCACAGGGCCAGGGCGAGCAGGCCCAGGGCGCGTACGGCGGCGTATCCGAGGAGCGCCGGGGCGGCCCGGCGCAGGGCCCCGGAGCGGGCCGGAGCCGCGCACGTCTCGAGGTCGGTCACGCGCTCGATTATCGGCGGCGCCCGGAACCGGGCCGTCCGCGGGAGCGGGGCGGCCGGAGGAGTCAGTGGCGTACGCCACACCATTGCGCCGGGCGGGTGAGAGGTCCGCCACGTGCCCCCGGCGCGGACTCGCGTACGCTGACGAGTCACTCGCCTTCCGCAGCGCGGGCCGGGGACCACCGCTCCTCCCCGGCCGAGCCGCGGGGGAGCCCCCGCCCCCGTGAGCCCGCCGGACGCGAGGGAACTTCTGGGAGGTGCGCACATGTCCGGCATGTCCGGGACGACCACGGCCGCCACCGCGCCGCGCCGTCGGACGGCCGGGGCCGGTGCCAATCGCTGGCTGGTGCTCGTCGTCCTCTGCGTCAGCCTGCTGCTCGTCGCCGTCGACGCCACCGTGCTGCACGTGGCGGTGCCCGCCGTCACCGAGGACCTCAGGCCCGGCGCGATCGAACTGCTCTGGATCGTCGACGTCTACCCGCTCGTCTGCGCCTCGCTGCTGATCCTGTTCGGCACGCTCGGCGACCGGGTCGGCCGCAGACGGATCCTCCTGCTGGGATACGGCCTGTTCGGCGTCGCCTCCGCCCTGGCGGCCCTGGCGCAGACCGCCCAGGTCCTCATCGTGGCCCGGGGGCTGCTCGGCGTCGGCGGCGCGATGATCATGCCGGCGACGCTGTCGATCCTGCGGCAGGTCTTCCCCGACCGGCGGGAGCGGGCGCTGGCGATCGGCGTCTGGAGCGCGGTGGCCGCCGTGGGCGCGGCGATCGGGCCGCTGCTCGGCGGCTTCCTGCTGGAGCACTTCCGGTGGGGATCGGTCTTCCTCGTCAACATCCCGCTGATGCTGGTCAGCCTGCCGGTGGGACGCCTGCTGCTGCCCGAGTCCAAGGGCGACGGCACCGGTCCGTGGGACGTGGCCGGGGCGCTGATGGCGGCGGCCGGGCTCTTCTCCGTGGTGCTGGGCGTCAAACGGCTCGGCGGCGGCGAGCCCGCGGCCGGTGCGCTCACCGTGGTGCCGCTGGTGGCGGGCGCCGCCCTGCTGGCCGGGTTCGTGCGGCGGCAGCGGCGCCGGGCGCACCCGCTGGTGGACCTGGGGATGTTCCGGCGGCCGGCGTTCAGCACCTCCGTGGGCTGCATCGTGCTGGCGATGCTGGCGCTGGTGGGCCTGGAACTGATCGCCGCGCAGTACCTCCAGCTCGTGCTCGGGCTCTCGCCGCTCCAGACGGGGCTGCGGCTGCTGCCGCTGACGTTCGCGGCGATGGCGGCGGGCCTGGCGGGGGCGCGGATGCTGCGCCGGTTCGGCCCGCGCCGGATGGTGTGCTCGGGGTTCTGCCTGACGGCGGGCGCGGTGGTGCTGCTGACGGCGATGGGCCGGACGGACGACTCCGCGCTGCTGCTGACCGGGTTCGTGCTGCTCGGCTTCGGGCTGGAGACGACCCTGTTCGGGGCGTACGAGTCGATGCTGAGCGAGGCACCGCAGGACCAGGCCGGCGGGGCCGCGGCGATCGGGGAGACGTCGTACCAGCTGGGCGCGGGAATCGGCATCGCGCTGCTGGGCACCGTGATGAACGCGGCGTACGCGCCCGGGCTGGCGGGCGTGCCCGGTGTCCCGGCGGCGGCCTCCTCGGCGGCGGGGCACTCCCTGGGGGAGGCGTACGAGGTCGCCGCGGAGCTCGGAGGGCCTGCGGGTGCGGCCCTGCGGCGGGCGGCGGCGGACGCCTTCGTGCACGGGTTGCACGTGACGCTGCTGGTGAGTGCGGGGCTGTTGCTGGTGGGGGCCGTGATGGCGCTGCGGCTGCCGCGGGCGATGCAGTGCGAGGCCGAAGGCTCCGTGGAGGTGCCCGTGCCCAGGGAGGCCGTGGAGTCCCGCGTCTCGGCGTGAGCCCCTCTCCCGCCCGCGCACCGCTCGTTCGCCGGGAGGCGGGCGCCGCCCGCGGGGCCGGGCGGGGGCCCGCCGCGGGAACCGGGCAGGGTGGACGTGCGGGACACCGCCACGTAACGTCGGCCGAAGCCGTGACTAGCGCTGCTAGTTTTGAGTGAGTCCTCGGAGGGTGTGCCATGTCCCCGTTCGACCCCGCCGACCCCCTCGGCATCGACGACCTGCTCGAACCGGAGGACCTCGCCGTCCGCGACACCGTGCGGGCATGGGCCGCGGACCGGGTGCTGCCGTACGTCGCCGACTGGTACGAGAAGGGGGAGCTGCCCGGCGTCCGGGAGCTCGCCAGGGAGCTGGGCGGGATCGGGGCGCTCGGGATGTCGCTCAGCGGGTACGGGTGCGCCGGCGCGAGCGCCGTGCAGTACGGGCTGGCCTGCCTGGAGCTGGAGGCGGCCGACTCCGGGATCCGGTCCCTCGTCTCCGTGCAGGGCTCCCTCGCCATGTACGCCCTCCACCGGTTCGGCAGCGAGGAGCAGAAGCGGCAGTGGCTGCCGCGGATGGCCGCCGGCGAGGTCATGGGGTGCTTCGGGCTGACCGAGCCCGACCACGGGTCCGACCCCGCCTCGATGCGGACGTACGCCAAGCGCGACGGCTCCGACTGGGTCCTCAACGGGCGCAAGATGTGGATCACCAACGGTTCCGTCGCCGGGGTCGCCGTCGTGTGGGCGCGGACCGACGAGGGGATCCGGGGGTTCGTCGTACCCACCGACAGCGCCGGGTTCTCCGCGCCCGAGATCAAGCACAAGTGGTCGCTGCGGGCCAGCGTCACCAGCGAGCTCGTCCTCGACGACGTGCGGCTGCCCGCCGACGCCGTGCTGCCGGGGGTCACCGGGTTGCGCGGGCCGCTCAGCTGTCTCACCCACGCCCGGTACGGCATCGTCTGGGGCGCGATGGGGGCGGCGCGCAGCTGCTTCGAGGCCGCCGTCGACTACGCGAAGTCACGGGAGCAGTTCGGCAGGCCCATCGGCGGTTTCCAGCTCACGCAGGCCAAGCTGGCCGACATGGCGGTCGAACTGCACAAGGGGATCCTGCTCGCCCATCACCTCGGGCGGCGCATGGACGCCGGCCGCCTGCGGCCCGAGCAGGTCAGCTTCGGCAAGCTCAACAACGTCCGCGAGGCCATCGACATCTGCCGTACGGCCCGGACCGTTCTCGGGGCCAACGGGATCTCGCTCGAATACCCCGTGATGCGGCACGCGACCAATCTGGAATCGGTGCTCACCTACGAGGGCACCGTCGAGATGCACCAGCTGGTGCTGGGCAAGGCGCTCACCGGGATCGACGCGTTCCGGTAGGCGCCGGGGCGGGACGAGGGCGCGGGCGGGGCTGCGGGGCGCGGCCCCGCCTCAACTCTGGTTGAAGAAGCCGTCCGTGCGGTGCGCGGCGCGCTCGCCGCTGACGATCTGGGTGTCGGCCGGGCTCAGCAGGAAGACGCGGGTGGACACCCGCTCGATCGAACCGCGCAGGCCGAAGATGAGCCCGGCGGCGAAGTCGACCACGCGCTTGGCGTCGACGGGCTCCATCGCCGTGAGGTTCATGATGACCGGGACGCCCTCGCGGAACAGTTCGCCGATGGCGCGCGCGTCGCGGAAGCTGTCCGGGGTGACCGTGCCGATGCGGCGGCCCCTCTCCTCGGCGGAGTCCGCGGCCACCTTCACGCGGGGGTCGGTGACCCAGGCGTCCTCGGAGTCGGTGCCCTCGGAGTAGTCGTCGTCGTAGTAGCGCTCGTCTTCGTTGTCGTCGACGAGGCCGAGCCACGCACTCGCCTTGCGTACCGATCCCATGGACGCCTCCTCTCTCTGCGGTCTCTCGTGCCTTCCGCATCCCTATGGTCATCCATGATGCGGACGTCGCGCCAAGCGGACGGACGCCGCACGGGGGGTTTGTGACGGTACTGGTGCACAGTGGATCCGTCGAGAGTCCGTATGTCCCAAGGGGCGTTGCACAAACGGGTGCTGACCATGAGTGAAATATGACTTCTCCCGGCGCACGGGTGAGGGACGGGGCATACGGGTGAACCGGTGGCCGGTGCGATGCCGCAGCCCGGCGTCGTGACGAACCGCGGGGGGCGTCGTCTCCGGAGTCGTCGGACCCCGCCGGCACCGGCTCCGGGAAGAGCCTCGCCAACCGGTGGGTGGCACATCCGTGCGGGCTGCTTCCGGGGCCGCGGCGGGTCCGCGGATCGCGACGGGCCGCCCGCCTCCGTACTGACGGCACCTCAGAACGGGTGGAGCGGGCGGAGCGGTACGGGAGGCGGCGTACGGCGGGGTCGCGTCGCTCCCCGGGCCGGCGACCGGCGGGGCTCCGGTCGCCGGCCCGCGCGCGTCCGTCGCGCACGGAGCCCGCGACCGCCGGGACGTCCCCTGAGGGCGGCCGGGGGAGGGGCGCGCGGCGGGCCGCGGTTGCTCCCGGGGGGCCGTGGAGCGTTCGGAAGGAGCGGCGCGGCCGAAAGGTGCCCTTGCGCCGAACGGCCGTTCGGCCGAATACTCCCTCCAGCGCTTGTCAGGGGCACGGCGGGTCCGGAATCCGGACACCCAGTGCCTCCGACTGCGCCTCACGGGCCCCAGACCCCACGAAGGCCCCCGACTTCCCCCGTGGAGGAACGAAAAGTGAGGATCAAGCGCACCACCCCCCGCAGCGGCATCACGAGACGGACTCGGCTGATCGCCGTCACCACCGGGCTCGTGGCCGCGGCCGCGATCGCGGTCCCCAGCGCGAACGCGTCCGACACCCCCGCCACCTTCAGCGCCGCCGAGCTCAAGAGCGCCGGCGACTCGGTACTGAAGGCCGACGTCCCCGGCACCGCCTGGGCCGTCGACAGCAAGACCGGCCAGGTGCTCGTCACCGTCGACAGCACGGTCTCCCAGGCCGAGATAGCCAAGATAAAGAAGCAGGCCGGCGCCAACGCCGACGCGCTCACCATCAAGCGCACCCCCGGCAAGTTCAACAAGCTCATCCAGGGCGGCGACGCCATCTACGCGAGCAGCTGGCGCTGCTCCCTCGGCTTCAACGTCCAGGACGGCAGCGGCACCCAGTTCTTCCTGACCGCCGGTCACTGCACCGACGGCGCGGGCACCTGGTACTCCAACTCCGGCCGCACCTCGGCCATCGGCACGACGACCGGCTCCAGCTTCCCGGGCAACGACTACGGCATCGTGCGCTACAGCGGGTCCGTCAGCCGGCCCGGCACCGCCAACGGCGTGGACATCACCCGTGCGGCCACGCCGAGCGTGGGCACCACCGTCATCCGTGACGGCTCCACCACCGGCACGCACAGCGGCCGGGTCACCGCCCTCAACGCGACCGTGAACTACGGCGGCGGCGACATCGTCTCGGGCCTGATCCAGACCACGGTCTGCGCCGAGCCCGGCGACTCCGGCGGTCCGCTCTACGGCAGCAACGGTGTCGCCTACGGCCTGACCTCCGGCGGCAGCGGCGACTGCACCTCCGGCGGTACGACCTTCTTCCAGCCCGTCACCGAGGCCCTGAGCGCCTACGGCGTCAGCGTCTACTGAGCCGCCGCGCACCCCGTTCCGACGATACGGTGAGCCCCCGCACGCGCAACCGGCGTGCGGGGGCTCACCGCCGGGCGGGCGCGGGCAGAACCGGGACGGGCGCGGGCCGCAGCGGCCACCCGGCCCGCGGTGTTCGCCGCGCGCACCCCGCGGTGACGGAGCGCGGACACCGCAGAAGGGGCGCGCGAACTCGCCCGTATGCGCGTGCAGAAGTCGCCCTTGTGTGCTTTCGGTGGGCTTCGGGACAGTGGGTGTTCGTCACCATCCTTCCGGCGCACGAGGTCCCCACGTCCTCCTGTGCCGAACCCCCCACAGGAGGACGTGTGTTGAAACACCGACGCGTACTCGTGCGGCACGCCGCCGCGGCGGGTGCGGGCATCGCCGCACTGCTCGCCACGGGATTCACCTCCCCGGGCGCGAACGCCCGGGAGGCCCCCGCGCCCAGGACCCTGTCGTCCGCGGCGGCCGGACGACTCGCCTCCACGCTCGCCGAGGAGCTCGGCGGCGGCACGGCGGGCGCGTACTACGACGCGGGAACCAGGACCCTGGTGGTCAACGTGGTCGACGAGAACACCGCGCGGGCCGTCGAGGCGGCCGGCGCCAGGGCGAGAGTCGTCGAGCACTCCCTCGCCGAGCTGCGGCGGGCGCACACCGCCCTCGAACGGAGGGCGGCCGTCCCCGGCACCTCCCGGGTGACCGACCCGGTCGCCAACAAGGTGGTCGTCACCGCCGACCGCACGGTCTCGAAGGCCGGGTGGGACAGACTGGCCGACGTGGTCGGCGGGCTCGGCTCCGCGGCCGTACTCCAGCGGACCGAGGGGGAGTTCAAGCCGTTGATCGCGGGTGGCGACGCCATCCTCGGCGGTGGCGCACGCTGCTCGCTCGGCTTCAACGTGGTCAGGAACGGCAGACCGTACTTCCTGACCGCCGGCCACTGCACCGAGGCCGCCTTCCTCTGGTCGGACTCCTCCGGCCGCAGGATCGGCCGGACCGCGGCCTCCCGCTTCCCCGGCGACGACTACGGCCTGGTCAGGTACTTCCCCGGGGTGGAGCACCCGAGCGAGGTGAACCTCTACGACGGCACCGCGCAGGAGATCACGGGCGCGGCCGAAGCCGTCGTCGGCATGCGGGTGACCCGCAGCGGCTCCACCACCCACGTGCGCTCCGGCACGGTCACCGGCCTGGACGCCACCGTCGACTACGGCAACGGCGACGTCGTGACCGGCCTCATCCAGACCGACGTCTGCGCCGAGCCCGGCGACAGCGGCGGGCCGCTCTTCACCGGCACCGACGCGATCGGCCTGACCTCCGGCGGCAGGGGCGACTGCGCCTCGGGCGGGGAGACCTTCTTCCAGCCGGTGACGGAGGCGCTGGCGGCCACCGGAACGGAGATCGGCTGACGGCACGCCTCGCCCGGGCCCCGCCCCGCGTACGGGGCGGGGCCTCGGGCGAGCCATGCGGCCGGGACGCCGCCCGGATCGGGTGCGTCAGGGGCGGGAGGTGTTCCAGGCGGGTGGGGGCGGGCCGCAGTCGCTCGATCCGTTCGGCGGCGTCGGGCGGGGTCCGCGTCGGTGAGGAGTACGGGAGACGGGGAGCGGTCCCGCAGCCCGGCCTCGCGCCGTACTGGACACGGCGGTTCTTCCACCTGGACAGGCAGGCGCGGGAGACGCCGACCTCGGCGGCCGCGTGGGCGATCGGACGGTTGCGGCAGCGTTCGGTGAGCCTTCGGCGTCCTTCGACGTTCCGTGGGCGTTCGCATGTGTCACCGGAGCACCCCGGCGCTTCGGCCGCCCGCGACCACGGTGCGGAAGGGGAACGCGACGAGCAGTGTGACAGCGACCAGGAACCCGCTTGCCCACAGCGGCCCGAGGTCCCCGACCGCGGTACCGAGGGTGGTTGCCGCGACGAGGGGGCCGATGGCGGCGCCGACGTTGAGCGCCGCGGTCGCATACGACCCGGCCATGGTGGGGGCGCCCGCGGCCTCGTAGAGGACCCGTGCGATCAGGGTGCCGCCCAGCGCGAACGACAGGGCGCCCTGCACGAACACGAGGGCGAACAGGGCGACCGGCTCGTCGGCCAGCACCGCCAGAGCCGGCCAGCCGACGAGCAGCAGCGGGCCCCCTACTGCGATGACCGGACCGGGACGCTGGTCGGACAGCCGGCCGGCGACGGTGACCCCGGCGAAGGAGCCGGCACCGAAGAACACCAGAGCGACAGAGATCCACAACTCGCCCAGGCCGGCGGTGTCGGTCACGACGGGGGCGAGGAAGGTGAAGCTTCCGAACGTGGCTGCGTTCACCAGCGCACCGAGCAGCATCACCAGAAGCAATGGCGGCCTTGTGAGCTGGGCGAGCTCCGCTTGCAAGGCTGGCGCGCCAGTCGTCTCCTCCCTCACGCGTCCCACCGGGATTGCCCTCACGACGCCGAGAGCTGCAGGCAGGCAGAGAGCGGTGACGGCCCAGAACGTGACCCGCCAGCCGAGCACCGTACCGAGTACCGACCCGCCGGGGACGCCGGCGATCGTGGCCACCGTGGTGCCGGACAGCAGCACGGCCAGCGCACGTCCCCTCTTGTCCGGCGAGACCAGCGTGGCGGCAGCGGTCAGAGCAACGGCGAGGAACCCCGCGTTCGCGAGCGCGGCGACTACCCGGGTGGCGAACAGGACCGGAAAGCTGGTGGTGATGGCGCCCACGGCGTGCGCCGCCGCGAAGGTGAGGATGAACGCGAGAAGGCTGGAGCGCCTGGGCCAGTCACGGGCGAGCGCGGCCACGAGGGGAGCGCCTACGGCCATGCCGACCGCGAAGGCCGAGGTGAGCGTGCCCGCTGTCCCGACTGTGACGTCAAGATCCGAGGCGATGTCCGGCAGGAGGCCGGCGAGCATGAACTCCGAGGTGCCCATGGCGAAGACCGCCACGGCAAGCAGATACAACGGCAGGGGCATCGAGTGGCTCCGAGGTGAGGAGAAGCACGAGAAGGTCATCTCGTCACCGCGGCCAGCCCCCAAGGCACACGCGCCCGGCCGCAGGATGCGGCGCGACGACAGGGCTACGAGCTCAGTGGTTCAGGGGGCTGACGGCGTGACCGAAAGCCCCCCACCTTGTCTGACTCGGGACTCGACATGGCCCGCACGGTACCCGACTGCCGGCCGTCGGGGCACCCCGGTTTTACCGGCATTGGCCCGTGTCACCAACGTCATGCCCCGCAACGGCTAGTTGGCCCACGGGGGTGTGAGGCGTGTGCCGTCGGCCAGTTCCGCCTCCAGGCCGAGGGAGGTGGTGACCCAGGAGACCGCGGTGCGGTCGGTGGGGTTCTCGACACCGAACGTCACACCCGGGTTGATGATCACCGTATCGCCCGCGATGACGCGCTCGGTGCGGCCGTCGAGGGTGATGAGCAGCTCGCCGCTGAGCAGGTGGAAGATCTCCTCCCGGCTGACGGTGTGCGCGGGTGCCCTGGTCCCCGCCGGTATCTCGCCCCGCCAGGCGGCGAGCTCCCGGCTGCCGGTGCGGGGGGTGGCGTACGAGACGAAACGGGCACCGTGGATCTCGTGCGTGACGGCTTCGGACGAACGGACGACGGGCATGGCTGTTCCCTCCGGGCACATGGTCAAGGTGCTTGACTAGATGAATGGGTTTATAGTCAAGCAGCTTGACCAATGCGTCAAGAGTGTTTGAATGCCTCCGTGCAGAACTCCGACGCCATGGCCCTGTCCGCCGCCCTGCTCGCCGTCGCCGGTGACCTGACCCACCGCATCCATGGCGGCGTCGCCGCCCGCGGTTTCGAGGGGCTGCGGCCCGCGCACGGCTTCGCCTTCACCCGGCTCCTCCCGGACGGTGCGACCGTCACCGACCTCGCGGTCCACCTGGGGGTGACCAAGCAGGCCGCGAGTCAGCTCGTCGACGAACTCGTCCGCAAGGGGTACGCCGAGCGCCGGCCCCATCCCGAGGACGCGCGAGCGCGGCTGATCGTGCTGACCGGGCGGGGGCTGGCCTGCACGCGCGCCGCGGAGGAGGCGGCGGCCCAGGCCGTGCGGACATGGGCCGAGGTGCTCGGCGAGGACGAGGTCCGCCTGCTGCGGGACCGCCTGCTGCGCCTCGCACCCAACGGCCCCATCAGACCCGCCTGGTGACGAGCAGTCACCCGGACCGGCGGAGGCCGGGTGGCCCGGCCCGCGGGGCGATCGGCGAGCCGGCCCTCGAAGACGGGGAAATCGCCTGTCCGAGGCGGGTGGAGGGGGATCCTCATGCCGCGTCGGGGAAGTGATCAGGCTGCCCTCGGGTGGCTGCCGTTCGCGGCATGACCGACGATCTCGTGAACCCGGGCCGGCGCGTCAGGCCGGCCGTCACCGTCGACGTACCGGCGGTGAAGGACGTCACCGGCACGGCGTACCACCCCTACGTCGCGCACATCGGCGTGGTGCCGCAGCCGATGGAGGCGGACCACGCGGCGGACGTGGCCGCCGGGAAGGTGTTCGTGACCGAGGAGCCCGGAAGCGGGCGGGTGGACGGCCTCGCCGTGATCGAGGCCCGCGCCGGCCACCTGTTCCTGGACAGCGTCGCCGTCCGCCCCGACGCGCACGGCAAGGGGGTGGGGAGGCGGCTGCCGGCGTTCGTCGACGCGCACGAGAGGGCGCTCGGCCTGCCCGAGGTGCGGCTCCACACGAACGCGTTGATGTGGGAGAACCGGAGGATCCACCCGAAGTACGGCTACGAGGTCGTCGGACGCCGCGTGGACGGGCCCTACGACCGCGTCCCCTACCGCAAGCGGCTGCTCTGACGGCGTGGCCCGGCCCCGTGCCCGCTCCCGCCCCGTCAGCCGTCCGGCCACCACACGCGTGCGATGTCCCGGCGGATCTCCGGGCGCCCGCCGGGACGCTTCTCGGCCTCCTCGCGGGCCCGGCGGGCATCGGTCTGCTTGCGGGGCTTGTGCACGGTCACACGGCGCATGGCTGCCTCCTTCGGGGTCTGCCGGTCTCCGCGGCCTGACGGAGGCGGACCCGTTCCGCAACGCTTCCTCATCGCCGCACCCGTGTCAGTGGCGGCTGTCACGGCCCGGCTGTCAGTGGCGGGTGTCACCCTGGGGCGAGGTGAAACACGGTGACGCCTCCGTCACACCGCGTGCCGGCCGGGGTTCGGTGGCCGGGTCCGACGCCGTGGGGCGGCCCGGCGCCGGGGAGGGGGAGGAGGGCGGTGGGCATCGAGCGGTACGCGGTGGCCCGGGGCGGATATGACGGGAGTGGGGGCGTACGGTCCGGTGTCACGCCGTCAGCGCCTCGAGGCCGCCCCCGCGGGCCAGCTCCTCCAGCTCGTCGAGGGCGGCCGCGGCGCGGGCCGCCGCCCCGGGGTCCCGTTCGGCCAGTCCGCTCGCGGCGAACTCGTCCTCGTCCAGGCGCCGCACGTCCGCGCCGTCCGCCGAGCGCCACAGGTCCAGGTCGAGATCCTCGACGACCAGTTCGGTGCCGAGGAGCACGGCCGGGCGGGTGACGTCGCAGTACCAGCCCTTGAGGGCGCCCGAGGCGGCGCGGACCTCCTTCACGGAGTACCACCGGTCGCGCCAGTAGTGCTCCGTGAAGACGTCGCCGGCCTCGAAGCGGACGAAGCCGAAGTCGCGGGCGCCGGCACCGGCCCAGGGGGCGCGGACGGTGATACGGGTGCCGTCGTCGGCCACGAGCACGGCACCGTAACGGATCTTCGTCCGGCCCGCCTTGACCAGGACGACCTCCAGCTCGCGCCGCGGGTCAGCCGATCCGGCGGGCATAGCGCACCTCCGTGGCGCAGATCTCGTAACGGCACCATTCGTTGACGGTGAGCATCGGGCCGTTGCCGGTGTCGTTGCCCGTGAACACCTCCGTGATCCCGGCGGCCCGGGCCCGGTGCAGGAAGGCGGCCTTGACGAGCTTGGCCAGGCCCCGGCCGCGGAAGGCGCGGGCGGTGCCGGTCATGGCGGTCGAGCAGCGCGCCCCGTCGTCGGTGTGCGCGACGGTGAAGGCGACCGGGCGGCCGCCGGCGACCGCCACCGTCGTCAGGCCGAGGTCCAGCAGGGGGTGCTTCCAGCTCTCCTCGACCCAGGTCGCGTAATCGGTGAGCTCGGCTCCGATGTCCCCCGGTTCGTCCGCGGTCGTCTCCGCGTCCAGGTCGAACAGCGGGCGCGGGTCGTCCGCGAAGTCGGCGGCGGTGCGCAGCTCGACGCCCGGGGGAGGAGACGGAAGCGGCGGGAGCGTACCGGCCGCGAGGTCCAGGCGGAGGAAGTGGGCGGAGCGGCGCCTGCCGTAACCGTGCCGTGCGGCGAAGGCGTGGTTCGCCGGCTCGTCCAGTGCCCAGGCGTACAGCTCCGTCGCCCCCTCCCCGGCCAGGTACTCCTCGGCGGTGCGCACCAGCAGCCCGCCGGCGCCGCGCCGGGTGCGGTCGGGGCGCACGTGGACGTTGAGGAACCCCCGGCCGGGCTCGGGGCTGTCGTGGGCGAGACCCACCTGGGCGGTGCCGATCACCTCCCCGTCCTCCTCCGCGATCAGGGGCCGGAAGCGGGCGTCGGGGTGGGTGCGGGTGAGGGCGTGGAGCACGGACTCGGGAGTGACCAGCATGAACGGCAGGGCGAGGCGCCGGACCCGGGCGAAGCCCTCCAGATCGGAGCGGACGTCGGGGCGCAGATCGCGCACGATCACTGTCATGGAGGCGCACGCTACGCGGGAACCCCAGCGCCCGCCTCCCCTTTTCCGGCGGGCGCTGGTTCCGGCGGACGAGGGTCCGGGCGGGTGCGGGACAATCGTCCCGTGACCTTGAAGATCCACATCGACGACGGCGGCGTACCGCCCTACGAACAGGTGCGCGAGCAGATCTCCGGGCAGGTCCGCTCCGGCGCGCTCCCGGTGGGGTACCGGCTGCCGACCGTGCGGGGGCTGGCCGAGTCGCTGGGGCTCGCCGCCAACACGGTCGCCAAGGCGTACCGGGCGCTGGAGGCGGACGGGGTGGTCGAGACGCGCGGCCGGCACGGCACGTTCGTGGCCGCCGCGGGCTCGGCCGCCGAGCGGGAGCTGGCGTCCGCCGCGCGGTCCTACGCCGAGCGGGCCCGGCGGCTCGGGCTGACGGAGGCCGAGGCGCTGACGGTCGTACGGGACGCCCTGCGGGCGGCGTACGGGGAGTAGGGCCCGGCTCAGGGCGAGGAGGGGCCGGGCTTCGGGCGGGCGCCGGACGCCCCCGGCGCGGGCAGCGGGCGGCCCGGCGTCCGCGTCACCGTCAGCCCCGCCGCCCCCGCCAGCCCGGCGAACGTCACCGCGTTGCGCACCGCCGCCGCGTCCGGGTCGTTGTTGAAGTACGCGTACACGTCCGCCGGCCCGGGCCAGGCGGCGGCGATCCGGGCCGCCCAGGCCGCCAGGGCCCGCCGGCCGTAGTGCGGCCGGGGCAGGGCGCGGCCCCGGTGGAAGCGGACGTATCCCCAGCCGGCGGTGCGCCACAGCGGGGTCACGGGGCGGGACAGCACGTCCGCCCAGCACAGGGCGGCGCCCCGGGTCCGCAGCACGTCGTGGACCTCCGCCGTCCACCAGGACGGGTGCCGGGGCTCCACCGCGACCCGGACGCCGGGCGGGAAGCAGGCCAGGCAGGCGTCCAGCAGCCCCGCGTCGGCGCGCAGTGTGGGCGGCAGCTGGAGCAGCACCGGGCCGAGGCGGTCGCCCAGGCCGGCGGCGTGGGCCAGCAACCGGCGCACCGGCTCCCCGGGCTCCCGCAGCCGCTTGACGTGCGTCAGGAAGCGGCTCGCCTTCACCGCGACGACGAAGTCCGGCGGCGTGCGCTCCCGCCAGGCGGCGAAGGTGTCGAAGGACGGCAGCCGGTAGAAGGCGTTGTTGCTCTCCACGGTGGCGAAGCCCGCCGCGTACTCCTCCAGCCACCGCCGCACCGGGCACCCCTGCGGATACAGCACGCCCCGCCAGTCCTCGTACTGCCACCCGGACGTCCCCACATACAGGGTCATACGTCCATCAAAGCAGCGGAAGCGGTCGCGGCGCCCGTCGCGGCGGCTACAGGTACAGCCCGGCCTCGGCGTCGCCGCGGGGTTCCGGCAGCGTGGTCGGGGACGTCCCCCGGCGCAGCGCGTACAGCTCCGCCAGCGTCGCGCCCTCGCGGCCGACGCCCTCCTCGCGGCCCAGCCAGGCCACCGCCTCCCGCCGGGTCAGCGGCCCGACCTCGATACGGGCCAGGCAGCGGCCGGGGCGGACGACGGCCGGGTGGAGCCGCTCCAGGTCCTCGTTGGTGGTGACGCCGACCAGGACGTTGCGGCCCTGGCCGAGCAGGCCGTCCGTCAGGTTCAGCAGGCGGGACAGCGCCTGCCCCGCGGTGTGCTTGGCCTCGCCGCGGATCAGTTCGTCGCAGTCCTCCAGCAGCAGGAGCCGCCAGCGGCCCCTGCCCGCCGCGTCCTCCTCGCCGATGGCGATGTCCATCAGATAGCCGACGTCGGAGAAGAGCCGCTCGGGGTCGAGGACGCAGTCGACCTGGCACCAGTCCCGCCAGGACCGGGCCAGCGTCCTGAGCGCCGAGGTCTTGCCGGTGCCCGGCGGCCCGTGCAGGAGCAGCAGCCGGCCCGCGATGTCCTCGGGCGTCGTCCTCATCAGGCGGTCCATCGCCTCCGCGACCGGCGCGGTGTAGTTGGCGCGCACCTCCTCCCAGGTGCCGGCCGTGATCTGCCGGGTGGTGCGGTGCGGGCCGCGGCGCGGGGAGACGTACCAAAAGCCCATGGTGACGTTCTCCGGCTGAGGTTCGGGCTCGTCGGCCGCGCCGTCGGTCGCCTGGTCGAGGACCTTCCGCGCCAGTTCGGCGCTGGTCGCCGTCACCGTGACGTCGGCGCCCCGGTTCCAGCGGGAGACCAGCACCGTCCAGCCGTCGCCCTCGGCCAGGGTGGCGCTGCGGTCGTCGTCGCGGGCCGCGCGCAGCACGCGCGCGCCGGGCGGCAGGAGGGTCGCCCCGGACCGCACGCGGTCGATGTTCACCGCGTGGGAGTACGGCTGCTCGCCCGTCGCGAAGCGGCCGAGGAACAGCGCGTCGACGACGTCGGCGGGGGAGTCGCTGTCGTCGACGTGGAGCCGGATCGGCAGCGCGTCGTGTGGGTTCGCGGACATGCCGCCATGATCCGGCACCCGGGCGCCGCGTGCACCCGGTTTCCGGGTGCGCGCGGCGCGGGGGCCCCGGAAACCGGCTCAGGCACGGGCGCGCAGGACCCGCCCGCGGACCTGCCGGGCCCGGCGGACCACGGCGTACCCCTTCGTCAGGGCCCGGTCCCGGGCGAAGGCGCGGGCGATCGCCCGGCCCTCGATCAGCCGCTCGAACTCCTCGGGCCCGGTGCTGCGGCGCACGGTGACGCGGCGCAGGGCGTAGGGCCCCTGCCGCCGCCGCGCCAGCCCGTTGCCGACGGCGAGCGCCTGCGCGTACCCCGTCTCTCGCACCGCCTGCCGCACCCGGCGGTCGGAGTACCCGTACGGATAGGCGAACGAGGCCGGGACGGTGCCCAGTTGGTCGGAGACGATCTCCTTGCACAGGATCAGCTCCGAGCGCAGCCGTTCGCCGTCGAGCTGGTCGAGCTGCGGATGGCTGTGGCTGTGCCCGCCGATCTCGACGCCCGCGGCGGCCAGGTCCCGGACCTGGTCCCAGTCGAGCATGGTGTCCAGGGCGCCGCCGGTGTCGTACGGACCGCGCAGCCATCCGGTGGAGACGAACAGCGTGGCGGAAAAGCCGTGTCCGGCCAGGACGGGCAGGGCGTGGCGGTGCACGCCCTCGTAGCCGTCGTCGAAGGTGACGAGCACCGGCCGGGCGGGCAGCGGACGGCCGAGGCGCCAGGCGGCGGCCAGCTCGGCCGTGGTCAGGGGGGTCAGGCCCCGGTCGGCGATGACCGCCATCTGCTCCGCGAACGCCTCCGGGGTCACCGACAGCGCGCGGGTGGCGTCGTTCGGGTCGCCGGCGACCGCGTGGTACATGAGGACCGGCACCCGGCGGTCGTCAGTCACGGACCGCCTCCCCGATCCGCGCGACGGAGAACCGGACGCCCCCGCGCCGCGCCCGGACGCTGCCCACCACGTAGCCGCCCGCCGCCGTGAGCACCCCGGCGACGATCGCGCCCGCCCGGCCCGCGCCGCCCGGCCGGCCCAGCAGCGCGTCGCGCAGCCCGCGCGCCACCCCGGCGGGCAGGACGCGCGTGGCGTACCGGCGTTCGGACTCCAGCCCCTTGCCCGCGCCGACGCTGCGTGCCACCAGCGCCTTGGACAGGCCCTCGGCGTAGGCGCGGGTGCGGAAGTAGGCGAAGTGCTCGCGCGCCTCGGGGACCCGGTGGTGGATCACCGCCCGGTCGTCGACGAGCAGGACGGCGTCGGGCCGGGCGCGGGCGAGGCGGATGCACAGCTCGGTCTCCTCGCAGCCCAGCGGCCGTTTGTCGCCGTCGCGTCCGATGCCGGTGGCGAAGCCGCCCGCCGCGTCGAAGGCGCTGCGGCGGAAGGAGGCGTTGCCGCCGAGGACGTTGCGCACCCGGACCCGGCCGGGCGGCAGGCCCTTGTAGGTGCAGCCCACCACCCAGTCGAACTCCTCCGGGAACCAGGCCGGCCGGCGGCCCGACGCCCAGACGGGCACCGTGCGCCCGCCGACGGCCATGACCCGGGGGTCGGCGTACCCGGCGGCGAAGTGCCTGAGCCAGTCCCGTTCGGCGACGGCGTCGTCGTCGAGGAAGGCGATGATCTCCCCGCGCGCGGCGGCGATGCCGGTGTTGCGGCCGGCGGACAGGCCGCGGGGACCCGCGTTGGCGAGCACCCGCACCTCGCCCGCCGCCCCGTGCTCCCCGTACTCCTTGGCCAGCCGGTCCCGGAGACTCTCGTTGTGGTCGACGACCAGCAGGATCTCCAGGGCCGGGTGGGACTGCGCCCGCACCGAGGCGACCGCCGCGAGGATGTCCTCCCAGCGGTCCTCGGTGTAGGCGCAGATCACGACGGAGACGCCGAGGGCGCCGGTGTCGCCGGAGGTGTCGGGAGTGCTCAAGACACCTTCCCCCGGACCGCGCCGAGCACCGGCGAGTGCGTACGGCCGCGCAGGGCGCGGCGGTTGGAGCGCTCCTGGAGGATCACTCTCAGCACGCGCAGGCCGTCCCGCACGGCCCGCAGGTTGCTGGTGCCGTGGATGCGCAGGTACTCGTGGCTGGGGATCTCCTGCACCCTCAGCCCCGCCTTGACGACCCGGATGTTCATCAGGGTCTCCACCTCGAAGCCCGTGCAGTCGAGGTCGATCTTGTCCAGGCAGTGCCGCCAGAACGCGTTGTAGCCGTAGCACAGGTCGGTGTAGCGGGCGCCGAACTTGCGGTTGACGACCGCGCACAGGGCGGCGTTGCCGAGCCTGCGGATGAAGGTCATGTCGTCGGTGCCACCGCCGTTGGCGAAGCGGGAGCCCTTGGCGAAGTCCGCGCCCGAGACGAGGGCGGAGACGTAGCTGACGATCTCCTGGCCGTCGGCGGAGCCGTCCGCGTCGACCATCACGATGATGTCGCCGGTGCACTCCTTGAACCCGGTGATCAGCGCGTCCCCCTTGCCCTTGCCGCGCTGTTCGACGACCTTGACGCCCGGCCACAGCTCCCGGGCGACGGCGACGGTGTCGTCGGTGGAGTTGCCGTCGACGAGGACGACCTCGTGTATCCAGTCCGGCAGGGTCTTGAAGACGTACGGCAGGTTCTCCGCCTCGTTCATGGCGGGGATCACCACGCTCACCGGCGGCGCTATGGCCAGGTGCGAGGAGACGGGCCGGTACTTCCCGGCGGTCGACGGACCGGTGGCCGACGGATCGTGGTCCGCGGTCGCCGGCTGCAGCGCTGAGCTCATGGGTCTGGTCCCTCTCGTCCGGCGGGCCGCCGCCCCCGGGCGGCCCGGCTCTGTGTCCGGTTCGAAAGGGGGGTTCTCACCCGGGGCACGACGGAACGGGTCTCCGTGCATGCCGGGTGAGTCGGCAAAGCCCGTCGGCGCCGGAGAACGGCAGCCGACCGCGCGGCACGGCTCGGTCACGTGATGCGGTCACCGAGCTCGGCCCCCCCTACCGCGCCCCGCACGGGCCGTCGCGGTCCCTGAGCCCTCCCCTGGAGCCGTGTGCCGACGGACCGGTGCGGGTGAGATGTGCGTATGTATGACGGTATTGACGGATGAACCTCTATGGCAAGGCTCGTAACGAAGCCTCACTTTTTTGTTGGCTTGCCGGTCATCGGTCGTCCGCCCGGGAGGCAGGACCGGTTCGTGGACCGTGCGACCGGTTCGGTCGCCGCCACCGCCGGCCGCGTCTGCTGCCAATGCCATGCATGGCCGACTTTGCCCCCCGAAGCGTCGGATGCCGGGCTTCAATGTCGCCCAGTCCCGTACGCACAGTCAAGACGGGGTCTGCGCTCCGTCACTTTTTCGTTCGTTTTTGAATGACCGTAGACATTCTTGGCATGAGCACTTCCTGTCAACACGTCCTGCTGCTACGACGGTTGAGGCAGAGATCCTGCTAAAGGGAGGTTCCATGAGACGTTCCCGAATTGTCGGCTTCCTGGCCTCACTCGCCCTCGCGACCGGCGCCGCCCTCGCCGGCGCCACGGCGGCGCAGGGCGTCCCCACCACCGCGTCCGGCGACTACGTGGCCCTCGGCGACTCCTACTCCTCCGGAGTCGGCGCGGGCAGCTACATCTCCTCCAGCGGCGACTGCAAGCGCAGCACGAAGGCCTACCCCCAGCTGTGGGCCGCCGCCCATTCACCCTCGGCGTTCCACTTCACCGCCTGCTCGGGTGCCCGAACGAGTGATGTCCTCGCCGGACAGCTCGGCCCGCTCGGCTCCTCCACGGGCCTGGTGTCCCTGACCGTCGGCGGCAACGACGCCGGTTTCGCCGACGTCATGACGACCTGTGTGCTCCAGTCCGACAACGCCTGCCTGTCGCGCATCGCCACCGCGAAGGCGTACGTCGACTCCACGCTGCCGGGACGGCTGGACAGCGTCTACTCGGCGATTCGCGACCGAGCCCCCAACGCCCGCGTCGTCGTCCTCGGCTACCCCCGCTTCTACAAGCTCGGCACGGCCTGCCTCGGCCTCTCCGAGACCAAGCGGAAGGCGATCAACGACGCGTCCGACCACCTGAACACCGCGATCGCCAAGCGCGTCGCCGACCACGGCTTCACCTTCGGCGACGTACGTCCCCCCTTCACGGGCCACGAGATCTGCTCCGGCAACTCCTGGCTCCACAGCGTCAACTGGCTCAACATCGGCGACTCGTACCACCCGACCGCGGCCGGCCAGTCCGGCGGTTACCTGCCGGTGCTCGACGGCACCGCCTGAGCCCCCACCACGGCACGGCAAGCCCTGAGCGGAAGGACGAGCGGAGGGAAGGGAGGGGGGCGGGGCCGGCCGGACCCGCCCCCCTCCACGCGTTCCGGGAGCGTGAGATCGCCCACGTTCCCGGCGCGGAGGGCGCACGGACGCGCGCGGCCCGGGGCGTCCGGGGTGCGACGGCGGGGGGAGCGGGCGCCCCCGCGCCGGAGGAGCGCACGGACCCCGTCCCGCGGCGGACGCGGCGGCCCGCAGGGGGACCGTTTCCGCCGGCCGCCGCGCCCACGCCCCGGCACACCACCGCGCGACCTGGGCTTCCGTACCGGCGACACGCCTGGCCGACTTCCCCGCCCGGTCCGTCCGCCACGTCACCCGCCGTAACTGCGGGCCCCGGCGGGGGAGCGCCACAGGCCGCCGGCCAGCCCGTTGTCCAACTCGCCCCGAAGTACTTCGGATTCGGAGAGTGACCGTCAACCCCCTTGCGGGGAAGGTGAATCCCGCGACCGCGATACACGCGTGCCGCCCTGGGGCGATAGGGTTAGCCTGCCCGGGCCGGGTGGATTCGTACGGGTGGGGAGTGACATGGAACAGATAACAGTGCGCAGCAGGGCCAGGATCCCTGCGATCACCTGCGGGAGCAGCGCGACCAGCTCGCGCCTCGACCGTCACCTCGCAGTGCTCGGAGGGCCCGCCCTCCCGCAGCGGGAGACGCTGGAGGCGACCTCGCTGATGCGTGAGCTGACCGCGCGTGAGCCCGCGCACCGGCGAAGCGGCCGGGGCGCCCAGGTGGGCCGGGTCTCGCTCTTCGCACCCCTGCGCCGACTGCGCCGCTCGCTGTTCGGCGGCAACTGAAGGCCCACGCCCCGGCGACCGCACCGTCCCGGCGCCGCGCACACGCCGCCCGTCACCCCCACGGCACGCGGCGGCGCCCCGGTGCGCTCCCGAGCGCGGGCGTGTTCCACACCCGTCCGCCCGCCCCGACCCGCGGCAGCGGCGGCAGCTCCACCTGAGCGGGTTCCTCGCATCACCGTGTACTTCGTCCTGGAGAACGTCGGCGTCGACCTGTCCACGGGCTCCGACGCGTAGCTGATCGTGGCCACGTACCCGCTGACGACGATGCCGGGGGAACTGATCCCCCTCCGCGCCCGGATGCCGCTGCCGAGGGTGGTGGGCGTGCTGCTGGCCACCGTCGGCGCCTTCCCCGTCGTGCGTAACAGGGCGGAGGTCGGCGGCGGTTCACGCCGGCTGGGGGACATCCTGCTGCTGCTCGGCGGACCGGTCCGGGCCGGTTGCCACGTGCTCGGCAAGCAGGCGAGCGCCGGCCGCGCACGGAGTGAGCGATGCTCGCTAGCCGCCGGGTGCCGGCCCGGAGCCGGTGTCCGCACGGCTGACCGGTGCTCGGCCGCCGGGTGCGGGGCGGGGCCCGGCCGGGACGGTCGTGCGTCCCGGCCGGGCCCGGTTCGCCGGCGGTCCTCGCCGTGCCCGGGCCCGGCAGCCGTCGGCGGCGCTCACGGGCGATGCGCCCGGAACCGGCCGGTCAGCGCTCGCCGTGCGCGTACCGGCGAGCGGCGAGCGGCATGAACACCGCCAGCAGCACCGCGCACCAGGCCAGCGACCCGGCGACCGGATGCGCCACCGGCCAGGCGGCCCCCTCCGGCACGGGGGCGTTGCCGAACAGCTCCCGCAACGCCGTCGCCACCGCGCTGATCGGGTTCCACTCGGCGGCCGTGCGCAGCCAGCCGGGCAGGCCGTCGGCCGGGATGTAGGCGTTGGACAGCAGCGGCAGCAGGAACGTGGCGCTCCCGAGCTGCCCGGCGGCCTCCTCGTTGCGGGTCAGCAGGCCCAGGAAGATCCCCGTCCACGTCGTCGCGAACCGGAACAGCAGCAACAGGCCGAGGGCGCCCAGCGCTTCCGGCGCGCTCCCCTCGATCCGCCAGCCCACCGCGAGCCCGACCAGCAGGAGCGGCACCGTCCCGGCCGCCGTGACCACCACGTCCGCGACCGCCTGTCCGAGCGGCACCGCGGCCCGGCTCACCGGCAGGGCGCGGAAGCGGTCCGTCACCCCCCGGTGGACGTCCTGCGCCGCCTGGAACATGCCGGTCATGATCCCGTTCGCGGCCGTCGCCGCCAGCAGGCCCGGCACCAGGAAGGAGCGGTAGTCCTCGCCGGGCATCGCCAGCGCGCTGCCGAAGACGTAGCCGAAGAACAGCAGCATGGTGACCGGCATCGTCTGGGTGAGGACCAGCAGGCCGGGGTTGTTCCGTGTCCGCCGCAGCTGACGGCCCAGCATCGTGGTGCCGTCGTACACCAGTGAGCTCATGCCGCACGCTCCTCGTCGTCGCCGGTGGTGCCGTCCGTGGCCGTGCCCCGGGTGAGCCGCAGGAAGGCGTCGTCGAGGGTGGGCGGCCGCAGGCTCGCGTCGAGCAGCGGCACGCCCGCCGCGTCCAGTTCGCGCACCAGGCGGGGGAGGGTGAGCGTGGTGTCCCGGGTCACCACTCCGACCGCGTTGCGGTCCCGGTCGAACGACGGCTCGGCCCCGGTCATCCGGTCCAGCACGGCAGCCGCCCGCACCATGGCGTCCGCGTCGGCGACGACGACCTCGGCGTGCGCGCCCACCACCGCCTTGAGCTGCGCCGGCGACCCCGTGTGCGCGACCCGCCCCCGGTCCACCAGGGCGACGTCGTCGGCGAGCTGGTCGGCCTCCTCCAGGTACTGCGTGGTCAGCAGCACCGTCGTGCCGTCCCGCCGCAGCTCGCGCACGGCCTCCCGGATGTCGTTACGGGCGGCCGGGTCCAGACCGGTCGTCGGCTCGTCCAGGAAGAGGACGTCGGGCCGGCGGACCAGGCTCGCGGCCAGGTCGAGCCGCCGCCGCATGCCGCCGGAATAGGTGGAGACGGGCCGGTCGGCGGCCTCGGTCAGCCCGAAGCGGCCGAGCAGCTCCGCGGCCCGGTCCGCCGGACCGCGCACCCGGTGCAGCCGGGCGAACAGCCGCAGGTTCTCCCGTCCGGTGAGGTCGCCGTCGACCGACGCGTACTGCCCGGTGACGCCGATCCGACGGCGTACCGCGGCGGCCTCCCGGAGGAGGTCGTGCCCGGCGATCCGGGCGGAGCCCGCGTCGGGCCGCAGCAGCGTCGTCAGCAGGCGGACGGCCGTGGTCTTGCCCGCCCCGTTCGGCCCGAGGACCGCGCAGACCGTTCCCGCGGCCACCGCGAGATCCAGCCCGCGCACCGCGTGGACCCGGCCGAACCGCTTCTCCAGACCCTCACTAAGTACAGCGTACGTAGTAGTCATGGGTCGACCATAGCGCACTACGTACGGTGTACGTAACTAGGATGGGGCAAGAGGTGATGATCGATGGCGGGCCGAGCGGCCGTACCCGAAGTGATCTGGACGCGCCCCGAGCGCGCGGGCCGTGGGCCCCGTCCGGCGTACTCCCGCGCCGACATCGCGGCGGCGGCGGTGCGGATCGCCGACGCCGAGGGGCTCGAGGCGGTCTCGATGCGCCGCGTCGCCGCCGAACTGGGCTGCGGCACCATGTCGCTCTACAACTACGTCCCCCGCAAGGAGGACCTGCACGAGCTGATGGTGGACGCCGTCGCCGGCGAGCACGAACTGTGGGAACCGTCGGGCGACTGGCGTGCCGACATGCTCCGGGTGGCCCGGCAGACCCGCGCGCTGATGCGCCGGCACCCGTGGCTGCCGCGCCTGATGTCGTCGGCGTACGGCTTCGGCCCCAACACCCTGCGCTACCTCGAACACTGCATGGCCTGCCTCGACTCGTTCGACGCGCCCTACGGCACCAAGATGGAGCTGGTCGCGATGGTGAACGGCTGCGTCACCGTGTACGTCTCGAACGAGCTGGCCACGGCGGAGCGCACCCGGTCGCTGCCGTGGTCGGAGGAACAGGAGAACGCCGTGCGGGCCGCCTACCTGGGCGGCCAGATGGCGGGCGGCGCCTACCCCCGCCTGGCCGCCGCCTTCCTCCAGGACCCGGGGCCGATCGACCTGGAGGCGGTGTTCGAGCGCATGCTGGGGCGGGTGCTCGACGGCTTCGAGCCCGCGGGCCGGCGTCCGGGGCCCGACAGGGTTTAGACCAGAGCGAACTGCCCCTCCGGGCCCTCCTCCCGGTGGTCCAGCACCGAGGCGGGCCGACGGGCCCGCTCCGGCACCGGGAGCACTCCCGCCGCGCGCAGTTCGGCCGTGGTGACCGGTTCGGTCACCGTCAGCGCCTCCAGGGCCGGACGGAGTTCGGCGAGCAGCGCGAGGACCGTGATGAGTTCCAGGAGTTCCGAGGTCCAGGTCTGCGGCCAGTGGGCCGGGCCGATCGCGGCCAGCGTGCCCGGCTCGCCCCCGGCGGTACGGGCGGCGAACCACCGCTCCAGGACGCGGACCCCGCCCGCCTCGAAGTCCCAGGCGTCCGGCGGCACCGGGGAGACGCGGCCCTCGTCGAGGTGGAGCGTCTCCCCGGCCCGGTCGTAGTGGAGGGCGCGGGGGCGTGCCGGCAGCGGGGCGCGGACGTACGGGCGGCGGCCGCCGGGCAGCTTGGGCCGCTCGCCGTCGCGCCGCATCAGCCACAGCGCGCGGTGTCCCAGCGCGACGCCGTGGGCCCACAGGGCGGGGTCCGCGGTGAGCGGGACGCGCGGGCCGGGCCGGGCCGCCGCCACGATCCAGGCCAGCACGTCCGGCGGGCCGGGGGCGTGGCCGAGGCGGGCGGCGAGGTGGTCCAGGAGCCCGGGGGCCAGGTTGGGCTCCGTGCCGCCCGGGCGGCGGTAGAGCGGACGGACGCGGCCGGGGCGGAGCAGCGGGAGCAGGGAGGTGGCGAGGAGGAGCGGGCCGGGAGCGGGGGCGGGTGTCTCCACGACGAAGATCTGCCGCTCGTCCGCCACCCGCCACAGCTCCGGACGGGCCGCGTCGATCAGCCGGTGGTCGGGGATGAGCCACTGCTCGTCGAAGGGGGCGCGCAGTACCCGGACCGGTTCCGGGCACGGACCCGCGGCGCGCGCCAGCCTCTCCGTGCCGCCGCCCCGGCCCGGCAGCTGCCCGACCGCCGTGTGCAGCGTGCGTGAGCGCGTCGGCTCGAACAGGACCTCCCGATCGGGACCCTCCGCCTTCACCAAGGCGTCCCAACGGGCCCTGAGCGAGGCCGGGTCGGGTCCCGCGGGCCAGCCCCGGCCGAGCCGCGGCGGTGCGACGGACCACGGCATGAGGTCCGCCAGCAGCGGAGCGTCGTCGTACGTCACGCCGGGCATCGTACGACGGTGCGCGAGGGCCTCAGGTGGCGTCCAGCGTGACCGTGAAGGAGAAGCGGTCGCCCCGGTAGTGGATGACCGCCACGTCCAGCACCCGCCCGTCCGTGTCGTAGGTGACGCCCGTGTAGTGGAGGATCGGGCTGAGCAGCGGGACCCGCAGCAGCCGTGCCGTCTCCGGGTCCGCGAGCCGGGCCTGGACGGTGTCCGTGATCCGGCTGATGTCCGCGCCGGCGACGTCCCGCAGCACCTTGGTCATCGGCCGGCGGGCCAGGTCGTCCGGCTCGATGCGCGCGGCCAGTTCGGGACGGACCCAGTTGCGGGCGTGGTTGGTGGGCTCGCCGGTCTTCTCGTCGCGGCGCAGCCGGTGGTACGTCGCCGTCTCGGCCAGATCCGGGAAGTACTCGGCCAGTTCCGCCGGCACCGGTCCGCTGCCGTGCTCCAGCAGCTCGGTCACCATGCCGGACTGCTGGGCCACGATCGCGTCCACCGATCCCAGCAACCGGACCGGGGTGCCCCGCCGGGCGTGCGGCTCGATGAACGTGCCGCGCCGGCGGTGGCGGCTGATCAGCCCCTCCTCCTCCAGCTCCTTCAGCGCCTGCCGCATGGTCAGCACGCTCACGCCGTAGTGCCCGGCCAGCTGCTCCTCGGTGGGCAGGCGCAGCGGGTCCCGGGGCGAGCGGCCGAGTATCGAGGCGCGCAACGACTGCGAGACCTGGTACCACAGCGGCAGCTTGCGGTTCAGGACGAGGGAGTCCGGGGCGAAGGAGGTCACGGGGTCATCCGTACCGGCGGGGGAGGGATCAGGGCAAGGGGCGGAAGTGCCGCTCCAGGCCCTGCCAGACGTCGTCGTAGCGCTGTTGCAGGTGCTCGGCGCGGGCCGCCCGGGGGGTGAGGGTCACGGGCCACCGCGTCTCGAACATGAACGCCAGCCCGTCGTCGACCTTCTGCGGCTTCAGGTCGGCGGCGCTCGCCCTGTCGAACGTCTCGCGGTCCGGTCCGTGCGCCGACATCATGTTGTGCAGCGAGCCGCCGCCCGGCACGAAGCCCTCCGCCTTGGCGTCGTAGGCGCCCTCGATCAGGCCCATGTACTCGCTCATCACGTTGCGGTGGAAGTACGGCGGCCGGAACGTGTCCTCGCCCACCAGCCAGCGCGGCGCGAAGACGACGAAGTCGACGTTCGCGAGACCCGGGGTCTCGGAGGGGGAGGTGAGCACCGTGAAGATGGACGGGTCGGGGTGGTCGTAGGAGATGGTCCCGAGCACGTTGAAGCGGCGCAGGTCGTAGACGTACGGCACGTGGGTGCCGTGCCAGGCGACCACGTCGAGGGGGGAGTGGTCGTAGGTGGCCGTCCAGAGGTTGCCGCAGAACTTGCCGACCACCTCCACCGGGCCCTCCACGTCCTCGTACGCCGCGACCGGGGCCCGGAAGTCCCGCGGGTTGGCGAGGCCGTTGGCGCCGATCGGGCCGAGGTCGGGGAGGCGGAAGGGGGCGCCGTAGTTCTCGCAGACGTAGCCGCGGGCGGTGCCGTCGAGCAGCTCGACGCGGAAGCGGACCCCGCGCGGGATCAGCGCCACATGGCCCGGCTCGGCGTGCAGCAGGCCGAACTCGGTGCGCAGCAGCAGCCCGCCGCGCTCCGGGACGATCAGCAGCTCGCCGTCCGCGTCGCCGAAGACCCGCTCCATCGAGGTGTTGGCGTGGTACAGGTGTACGGCCATGCCGGTGCGCCGGGTGGCGTCGCCGTTGCCGCCGAGGGTCCACAGGCCCGCCAGGAAGTCCGTTCCGGCGGGCGGTTCGGGCAGCGGGTTCCAGCGCAGGCGGTTGGGGTCGGGGGCCATGTCGGTGAAGGGCGCGGTGGCCGTCGCGCCGTTGTCCGCGCGGGTGAACGCCGGGTGCGCGGCCGACGGGCGGATGCGGTACAGCCACGAGCGCCGGTTGTACGCCCTCGGTTCGGTGAACGCCGTGCCGCTGAGCTGCTCCGCGTACAGGCCGAGGGGCGCCCGCTGCGGTGAGTTGCGGCCCTGGGGCAGAGCGCCCGGTACGGCCTCGGAGCTGTGCTCGTTGCCGAAGCCGGACAGGTACGTCAGCTGTTCCGCGGCCTTCCGAACTCCCCCGCGCTCGAACCCGCTCGCGCGGGAGGCACCCCCATCGACCATGATCGCTCCCTCGCCGCCGAACCACACGCCGGCCGGTGCCGGCCGGTTCCGTGATTGATTCCTATGCATCACCGTAGGAATGAGGGCCTCGCGGGCGCAAGGGGTGTGCGGGCGGCGGGTGGGGCGAGGGCCGGGCGAGGAAGTGGGGTGGGGGCCGCGGGCCCGTACCGGGAGACACGGTTCACCCGGCCGCGGCGAGAAGGCATCATGAGGGCCGTGCCCCACGCGACATCCCTCCGCCGCGCCCCGGTGCAGCGGCGCAGCGCCGAACGGCTGACCAGGATCCTCGACGCCTGCGCCGACCTCCTGGACGAGGTCGGCTACGAGGCCCTGAGCACCCGGGCGGTGGCCCTGCGCGCCGGTGTGCCCATCGGCTCGGTGTACCGCTTCTTCGGCAACAAGCGGCAGATGGCCGACGCGCTCGCCCAGCGCAACCTGGAACGGTACGCGCAGCGCGTGACCGAGCGGCTGAGGAAGACCGGCGACGGCGGCTGGCGCGCGGCGCTGGACGCGATGCTCGACGAGTACCTGGCGATGAAGCGGTCCGCGCCCGGCTTCTCGCTCGTCGACTTCGGCAACCAGATACCGGTCGGCGCCAGGCGCGCCGGGCCCAACCACCGCGTCGCCGACCGCTTCACCGCACTGCTGTCCGGGCACATCGGCCGCGACCTCGACGACGATGTGCGCCGCGCCTTCCTCGTCGCCGTGGAGACCGCCGACACCCTGGTGCACCTCGCCTTCCGGGTCGCGCCGGACGGGGACGAGAAGATCATCCAGGAGGTGCGGGAGTTGCTGCGGGCGTACCTGGGGCGGGTACTGGACTGACGCACCGGCTGTCGCAGCGGCGTACACGCGGCTGTGACCTGGAGTTTTGCGCTTATTGCTCGCGTGTCAACATCTTGTTAACACTGCTGGGCGGCACCTAACGTCGTCGCACCGCCTGCCCTGGTGGGATGTTCAAGGGCGAACGTTAGGTGTCCACTCATGCTGACCATCCTCGGCTTCGTCATGATCGCGACCTTCCTGGTCCTGATCATGCTGAAGAAGATGTCGCCGATCGCGGCGCTCGTGCTGATCCCCGCGCTGTTCTGCGTGCTCGTCGGCAAGGGCGCCCACCTGGGCGACTACGTCGTCGACGGCGTGACCGACCTCGCCCCGACGGCGGCGATGCTCATGTTCGCGATCATCTACTTCGGGGTGATGATCGACGTCGGCCTCTTCGATCCGGTCGTCCGCGCGATCCTGGGGTTCTGCAAGGCCGACCCCATGCGCATCGTCGTCGGCACCGCCGTACTGGCCGCGATCGTCTCCCTGGACGGCGACGGCTCGACCACCTTCATGATCACGGTCTCGGCGATGTACCCGCTGTACAAGCGCCTGAAGATGAGCCTGGTCGTGATGACCGGGGTCGCCGCGATGGCCAACGGCGTGATGAACACCCTGCCCTGGGGCGGCCCCACCGCCCGCGCCGCCACCGCGCTGAAGGTGGACGCCGCCGACGTCTTCGTCCCGATGATCCCGGCCCTGGCCGCCGGCCTCCTCTTCGTCCTCCTCCTGGCCTACGTGCTCGGTGTCCGCGAGCGCCGGCGGCTGGGCGTGCTGACGCTGGACGAGGCGCTCGCGGAGGGCAAGGAGAAGGAGGAGGAGCAGGAGACCGAGACGGTGCTGGTCGGTGCCGGTGCCGGTGCCGGTGCCGGGAAGGGCAGGACGCGCACCGGCGGCTCCGGCGCCGCGCCGCACGACACCGCCGACCGCGGCGACGGACTCCACGGCATCGACCCGGACCGGCCCACCCTGCGTCCCCGGCTGTACTGGTTCAACGCGCTGCTCACGGTCGCCCTGCTCACCTCCATGATCATGGAGTGGCTGCCGATCCCGGTGCTGTTCCTGCTCGGCGCCGCGCTCGCCCTCACCGTGAACTTCCCGCACATGCCCGACCAGAAGGCCCGCATCGCCGCGCACGCCGAGAACGTCCTCAACGTCTCCGGCATGGTCTTCGCCGCCGCCGTCTTCACCGGCGTCCTCCAGGGCACCGGCATGGTCGACCACATGGCCACCTGGCTGGTGGACAACATCCCCGACGGGATGGGTCCGCACATGGCGCTGGTCACCGGCGTGCTCAGCATCCCGCTGACGTACTTCATGTCGAACGACGGCTTCTACTTCGGCATCCTCCCGGTGCTCGCGGAGGCCGGCCAGGCGCACGGCGTCTCCACGCTGGAGATCGCGCGCGCCTCCATCGTCGGCCAGCCGCTGCACATGTCGAGCCCGCTGGTCCCGGCCGTCTACGTCCTCGTCGGCATGGCCAAGGTCGAGTTCGGCGACCACACCAGGTTCGTGGTGAAGTGGGCCGTGCTGACCTGCCTCACCGTCCTCGGCGCGGCCGTCCTGTTCGGCATCGTCTGACCTCCCCGGCGCGGCCTTCCCGACCCCCTTCACCGAAAGGACCACGATCATGGAGCCCGGTGGGAGCCGCGGCTGGCTGCTCCGCCTCGTCATCGCCTTCGGCTGCGCGCAGGGGGCGGTGTCGATGGCCCGGCCCGCCGTCTCCTACCGGGCCCTGGCGCTCGGTGCGGACGAGCGGGCGGTCGGCGTCATCGCGGGCGTGTACGCGCTGCTGCCGCTGTTCGCCGCCGTGCCCCTCGGCCGCCGCACCGACCAGGGCCGCTGCGCGCCGCTGCTGCCGGCCGGTGTGCTCCTGATCGCCGGCGGCTGCGCGCTGAGCGGCGTCGCGGACTCCCTGTGGGCGATGGCGCTGTGGAGCGGCGTGATGGGACTCGGCCACCTCTGCTTCGTCATCGGCGCCCAGTCACTGGTCGCCCGCCGCTCCGCGCCGCACGAACAGGACCGCAACTTCGGGCACTTCACCATCGGAGCCTCCCTCGGCCAACTCGTCGGCCCGATCGCCGCCGGGGCCCTCGTCGACGGCCACGACATGGCCGGCAGCAGCGCGCTCGCCCTGCTGGCCGCGGGCGCGGGCGCCGCCGTCGGGTTCACCTCGCTGTGGCGCATCGAGGGCCCCGCGGCCGTCGCGTCCCCTTCCGGGCGCGGGGAGCGGGTCCCGGTCCGGCGCATCCTGCGCGCCCGCGGCGTGCCGGCGGGCATCCTCGTCAGCCTGTCGGTGCTGTCCGCGACGGACATCCTCACCGCCTACCTCCCGGTGGTCGGCGAGCACCGCGGCATCGCGCCCTCCGTCATCGGCGTCCTGCTCAGCCTGCGCGCGGCGGCCACGATCGCCTGCCGCCTGGTGCTGACGCCCCTGCTGCGGCTGCTGGGCCGGACCGTCCTGCTGACCGCGACCTGTCTGCTGGCGGCCCTGCTGTGCGCGGGCGTCGCGCTGCCGGTGCCGGTGTGGGCGCTGGCGGTGATGCTCGCCGCCCTCGGCTTCTGCCTCGGCGTCGGCCAGCCGCTGTCCATGACGACCGTCGTCCAGGCCGCCCCCGACGGCGCCCGCTCGACGGCCCTCGCCCTGCGCCTGACCGGCAACCGCCTCGGACAGGTCGCCGCACCCGCCGGGGCGGGCCTGGTCGCCGGCGCCACCGGCGCGGCCACCCCCTTCGTCATGCTCGGCGGCCTGCTGCTGCTCTCCGCGGGCGTCGCCCTGCGCTCCCCGGCCGGACCGGCCGATCCGGCCGGGGGGCAGCCGCCCGCCGCGGGCACCCGCCGGGCGCGGGCGCCGCGGCGCACCACCCGCCGGCGGTGAGGCGGCACGGGTGGGCGGGCGGCCCGCGACCGGGTAGGGAAGGGGGCATGGACTTCCCTCCCATCCGGGGCCGCAGGGCCCTCGTGACGGCCGGTCTCCTGCTGGCCGTCGCCGCGCCCACCGCGTACGCCACCCTCGACGGCGACGGCGACGGCACGCCCTCCGTCGCGGCCGCCGCGCCGGCGCGCGGTGCGCCGTACGCCGAGACCCGGCTCCTCTTCGGCACCGAGCGGTCCGACGGCGAACCGGCCGTCACCGAGGAGCAGTTCACCGCGTTCGTCGACGAGGAGGTCACGCCCGGCTTCCCGGACGGGCTGACCGTGCGGAGCGGGCGCGGGCAGTGGCGCGACGCGAGCGGGCGGATCCAGAAGGAGCGGTCGTACGAACTGATCCTGCTGTATCCGGTGGCGCGGGCGGCGCGGAGCGACCGGCGGATCGAGGAGATCCGCCGGGCCTACGAGAAGGCGTTCGCCCAGGAGTCGGTCGGCCGGGTGGACCTGCGGGCCAGGGTCGACTTCTGACCCTCGCCCCGGTCCCGTCCTCCGCCCCGGTCCCGGTCCCGTCCTCCGCTGCCGTTCCGCGGCGGGTGGCCGTGCCATGGCGGCCACCCCTGGTGCCGGAAAACTAACAGCGCTAGTTTGGGGCGCGGACGACGAGGCCCGCCCGGAGGGAACGTGATGAAGGCACACGACGGCATGTACATCGACGGCACCTGGCGGCCCGCCGCGGGCCGGGACGTGATCGAGGTGGTGAACCCGGCCGACGAACAGGTGATCGCGCAGGTTCCCGCCGGCGACGCCGTGGACGTCGACACCGCAGTACGGGCCGCCCGCGCCGCCCTGCCGGGCTGGGCCGCCACCCCGCCCGCCGAGCGCGCCGCCCGCCTGGCGGCCCTGCGGGACGTCCTGGTGGCCCGGGCCGGCGAGATCGCCGAGACCGTCACCGCCGAACTGGGCTCGCCGCTGAAGTTCTCGCAGACCGTGCACGTGGGGGCGCCGATCGCGGTCGCGGGCTCGTACGCCGAGCTGACGGCGGCGTACGCCTTCGAGGAGAGGATCGGCAACTCCACCGTCTACCAGGAGCCGGTCGGCGTCGTCGGCGCCATCACCCCCTGGAACTACCCCCTGCACCAGATCGTCGCCAAGGTCGCCCCGGCGCTGGCGGCCGGCTGCACCCTCGTACTGAAGCCCGCCGAGGACACCCCGCTCACCGCACAGCTGTTCGCCGAAGCGGTGCACGAGGCCGGCGTCCCGGCGGGCGTCTTCAACCTGGTCACCGGCCTCGGTCCGGTCGCGGGCCAGGCCCTGGCCGAACACCCCGGCGTCGACCTGGTCTCCTTCACCGGCTCCACGGCCGTCGGCAGGAAGATCGCCGCGATCGCCGGCGCCGCCGTCAAGAAGGTCGCCCTCGAACTCGGCGGCAAGTCCGCCAACGTCATCCTGCCCAGCGCCGACCTGGCCCGGGCCGTCAACGTCGGCGTCGCCAACGTCATGTCCAACTCCGGCCAGACGTGCAGCGCCTGGACCCGGATGCTGGTCCACCGCGATCGGTACGACGAGGCCGTCGGGCTGGCCGCGGCCGCCGCCGCCAAGTACGGCGACCGCATCGGCCCCGTCGTCAACGCCAAGCAGCGGGCCAGGGTGCGCGGTTACATCGAGAAGGGCCTCGCCGAGGGCGCCCGCCTCGTCGCGGGCGGACCCGAAGCGCCGCGCGAGCGGGGCTACTTCGTCAGCCCCACCGTCTTCGCCGACGTCACCCCCGGCATGACCGTCGCCCAGGAGGAGATCTTCGGCCCGGTCCTGTCGGTCCTCTCCTACGAGGACGAGGAGGACGCCCTGCGGATCGCCAACGGCACGGTCTACGGCCTCGCCGGCGCCGTCTGGGCCGCGGACGAGGCCGAGGCGGTCGCCTTCGCCCGCCGCATGGAGACCGGCCAGGTGGACATCAACGGCGGACGGTTCAACCCGCTGGCGCCCTTCGGCGGGTACAAGCAGTCGGGCGTCGGGCGCGAACTCGGCGTCCACGGCCTGGCGGAATACCTCCAGACCAAGTCGCTCCAGTTCTAGCCGCTCCCGTCCGGTTCCTTCCGGTGAAGTCCCTCCGGTCCCGTCCTCCAGTCCCGTCCCTCCAGTTCACAGGAGAGGTGCCGTAACCCATGGCTGTCCGCGCCGCCGTCGTCCCCGCCCCGGGGGCCCCGCTGGAGATCACCGGGGTAGACCTCCCCGAGCCCGGCCCCGGCCGGGTCCGCGTCCGGCTCGCCGCCGCCGGGGTCTGCCACTCCGACCTGTCCCTGTCCAACGGCACCATGCGGGTGCCGGTCCCCGCCGTCCTCGGCCACGAGGGCGCGGGCACCGTCGTCGCCGTCGGCGAGGGCGTCTCCCACGTCGCGCCCGGTGACGGCGTCGTCCTCAACTGGGCGCCGTCCTGCGGCACCTGCCACCCCTGCTCGCTGGGCGAGGTCTGGCTGTGCGACAACGCCCTGGCGGGCGCCGCCGAGGTGTACGCCCGCCGCGCGGACGACGGCACCGGGCTGCACCCCGGCCTCAACGTCGCCGCGTTCGCCGAGGAGACCGTGGTCCGCGCCTCCTGCGTCCTGCCCGCCCCGGACGGCATCCCGCTCACCGACGCCGCCCTGCTCGGCTGCGCGGTCCTCACCGGCTACGGCGCCGTCCACCACTCGGCCCGGGTGCGGCCGGGCGAGACGGTGGCCGTGTTCGGCGCCGGGGGAGTGGGGCTGGCCACCCTCCAGGCGGCCCGCATCGCGGGCGCCTCGAAGATCGTCGCGATCGACGTCTCCCCGCGGAAGGAGGGGCTGGCCCGCGCCGCCGGCGCCACGGACTACGTCGTCGCCTCCGACACCACGGCCCGCGAGGTCCGCGCCCTCACCGGCAAGCGGGGCGTGGACGTCGCCGTCGAGTGCGTGGGCCGCGCCGACACCATCCGCACCGCCTGGGAATCCACCCGGCGCGGCGGACGCACCACCGTCGTCGGCATCGGCGGCAAGGACCAGCAGGTCACCTTCAACGCACTGGAGATCTTCCACTGGGGCCGGACCCTGTCCGGCTGCGTCTACGGCAACTGCGACCCGGCCCGCGACCTCCCGGTGCTGGCCGAGCACGTCCGCGCCGGCCGCCTCGACCTGGGTGTCCTGGTGACCGAGCGCATCGCCCTGGACGGCATCCCGGCCGCCTTCGAGAACATGCTGGCGGGCAAGGGCGGACGGGCGCTGGTCGTCTTCTAGCGCCCGCCCCAGGACCTGTCGGCCCCACGACCCCGGCCCCCTCGGGACGCCGGGGTCCCGGGCGTGCCCGCGGCCCCCGGCGCCGCGTCCGGGAGGACGGAAACTGCCGCCGCACGACCCGTTGACGTCCATACCGTCCGGTCAGTACGTTCCCGGGACCCGAGCCACCCCCCGGTTCCGTCCCCCGCACCCCCGGAGCGCGCACCCATGGACACGGCACCTTCCGCGCAACCGCTCACCCCCGCCCCCGCCGCCCCCGCGGACCGCAACCGCCGCCGCGTCGCCACGGCGGCCGCCCTCGCCTCCGCCGTCGAGTGGTACGACTACTTCGTCTTCGGCATCGCCGCCGCCCTCGTCCTCGGCGACCTGTACTTCCCCTCCGGCAGCTCCACCGCCGCGGTCCTGGCCTCCTTCGCCACCTTCGCCGTCGGCTTCCTCGCCCGCCCGCTGGGCGGCATCGTCGCCGGGCAGCTCGGCGACAAGAAGGGCCGCAAGCCCATGCTGGTCCTCGCGCTCACCCTGATGGGCCTGGCCACCACCGGCATCGGCCTGCTGCCCACGTACGACACGATCGGCGTCGCCGCGCCGGTCCTGCTCGTCCTCCTGCGCGTCGTCCAGGGCGTCGCCGTCGGCGCCCAGTGGGGCGGGGCGATGCTGCTGGCCACCGAGTACGCCCCCGAGGGCAGACGCGGCGTCTACGGCAGCGTCGTCCAGCTCGGCGTCCCCATCGGCGTGGTGACCGCCAACACCGTCTTCCTGGTGGCCGGCGCGCTCACCGGCGAGGCGGCGTTCGAGTCCTGGGGCTGGCGGGTGCCGTTCCTGGTGGGCCTGCTCGTCCTGGGCCTGGCCTGGTACATCCACACCCGCGTCGAGGAGACCCCGGAGTTCCGGCGGGCCGAACGCGCGCTGGCCGAGAAGGAGAAGGGCGAGCGCACCTCACCGCTGCGCACCATCGTGCGCGGCCACCTCGGCACGGTGTTCCTGGCCGGCGGCTCCTTCGCCGTGAACACCGCGACGTTCTACATCCTCATCACCGGCGTCCTCGACTACACCACCCGCGAACTGGACATGGCGCGCGGGCCGGTGCTCACCGTCTCCCTCTGCGTCAGCCTCACCCAGCTCGTGCTGATCCCGGCCTCCGCCGCCCTGTCCGACCGGATCGGCCGCATCCGCATCTACGCGCTCGGCGCGGCCGGCCTCGCGCTGTGGGCCGTACCGCTGTTCCTGCTGATCGACACCGGTTCGCTGCTGTGGCTGGCGGTCGGCACGTTCGTCGCCAGCTGCTTCCTGAGCGTCATGTACGGCCCTCAGGCCGCCCTGTTCGCCGAACTGTTCACCGCCGAGATGCGCTACACCGGCGCCTCCCTCGGCTACCAGATCGCGGCCGTCGGCGGCGGCGGACTCGCGCCGTTCGTGATGGTGCTGCTGCTGGAGGCGACGGGCACGTCGATGGCCGTCTCCGGCTACATCATCGCGCTCGCGGTGATCGCCCTGCTGTCCATCAAGGTCCTGGCCGGCAGGGCGCGTTCGCGCTGACCGCGAGGCGATGCCGGGCCGCGGACCCGCCCACCACGGCGGCGGGACGCACGGCCGTCCCGCCTGCCACCGGCACGCGGCAGGCGGGCGGGGCGCCGACGCTCAGCGCAGCGCCTCCGCCTCGATGCCGAGCAGCTCGGACAGCGCCCGCTCACCCGCCGGCGTCACCTTCACCGCCCGCTCGGAGCCGATGCGCACGCACCAGCCGGTGTCCAGTGCGTGCCGGCACAGGGCCGCGCCCGCGGCGCCCGCGAGATGGGGCCGCCGCTCGGTCCAGTCCAGGCAGGCGCGGGCGAGGGGGCGGCGGCCGGTGCGGTCGAGGCGGATGCCGACGGTGCCGAACCAGGCCGGCCCGGCGTCCGTGAGCGCGAAGCCGGTGTCCTGCCGCAGCAGTCCCCGGGCGGTCAGCGCGTCGGTCACCGCGGTCCCGAGCCGCCCGGCGAGGTGGTCGTAGCAGGTGCGGCCGCGGGCCATCGCCGACCCGGCGCCCGCCGCGCGCAGGGCGCGCGGACGCCGGGCCGCGGCCTGGGGCGCGACCTGCGCGGCCAGGTCCTCCACGAGCTGCGCGACCCGCGCGTCGGCCAGCCGTACGTACCGGTGCCGGCCCTGCCGCTCCTCGGCGAGCAGACCGCCCGCGACCAGCTTGCCGAGGTGTTCGCTCAGCGTCGACGCGGCGACTCCCGCGTGCCGGGCCAGCTCACCGGCGGTCCACGCCCGCCCGTCGAGCAGTGCCGGCAGGCACGTGGCCCGCGTCCCGTCGGCGATCAGCGCGGCGAACCGCGCCAGCGGTGCGGCTCGGGGGTTGTCGGCCATGGGCCCCAGCATGCGGCAGGGACCGTTCGGCGCGCACCGAAGGGTCCTAGGCGGGCGGGACGGTCCGCCGCACCTGCTCGTACTGCTGCGCCAGCCCGTCCAGCAGGGCCGCCAGCCCGGTTTCGAAGGCCCGCTCGTCGATCTTCTCCTGCTGCTCGGCCAGCAGGTGGGCCTGGCCGAGGTGCGGGTAGTCGGCCGGGTCGTAGGCGCTCGCGTCGTCCACGAAGCCCCCGGCGAAGGAGCCGAGGGCGGAGCCCATGATGAAGTACCGCATCAGCGCGCCGATGGAGGTCGCCTGCGCGGGCGGCCAGCCCGCGTCGACCATCGCGCCGTAGACGGCGTCCGCCAGGCGCAGCGCGGCCGGGCGGCGGCCGGGGCCGCGGGCCAGGACCGGGACGATGTTGGGGTGGTCGCGCAGTGCGGCCCGGTAGGAGACCGCCCAGTCGTGCAGCGCGGTCCGCCAGTCCCGGCCGTCCCCGAACATCGACAGGTCGACCTGGGCGCTGACCGAGTCGGCGACCGCCTCCAGGATCTCGTCCTTGGTGCGGAAGTGGTTGTAGAGCGAGGGCCCGCTGACCCCCAGCTCCGCGGCGAGCCGGCGCGTGGAGACGGCCGCGAGGCCCTCCGCGTCGACCAGGGCACGGGCCGCTTCCACGATGCGGTCGGTGCTGAGCAGGGGCTTGCGCGGTCGGGCCATGGCGCACATAGTAGGGCTGCGCTCGGAAACTAGCAGTGCTAATTTAAAGGTGCGGCTCCCAAGCCACGGCTTGCGCCGTTCTCTGTCGTCTTTCTGTGGGGTGACTCGGCATGAACCTGGAGCTCAGCGAGGAGCAGGCCGCCGTCCGGCAGCTCGCCCGGGACTTCGTCGAGCGGGAGATCGCCCCCCACGTCGTCGCCTGGGACCGCGCCGAGGAGGTCGACCGCTCGATCGTGAAGAAGCTGGGCGAGATCGGGTTCCTCGGGCTGACCGTCGACGAGGAGTACGGCGGCTCGGGCGGCGACCACCTCGCGTACTGCCTGGTGACGGAGGAGCTCGGCCGCGGGGACTCCTCCGTGCGCGGCATCGTCTCCGTCTCCCTCGGCCTGGTCGCCAAGACCATCGCCGCCTGGGGGAGCGAGGAGCAGAAGCGGCGCTGGCTGCCGGGGCTCACCTCCGGCGAGTACGTCGGCTGCTTCGGCCTGACCGAGCCGGGCACCGGCTCCGACGCCGGCAACCTGTCCACCCGCGCGGTGCGCGACGGCGGCGACTACGTCATCAACGGCACCAAGATGTTCATCACCAACGGCACCTGGGCCGACGTGGTGCTGCTCTTCGCCCGCTCCACCGACGCCCCCGGCCACAAGGGCGTCTCCGCCTTCCTCGTCCCCGCCGACACCCCCGGCCTGACCCGCCGCACCGTCCACGGCAAGCTCGGCCTGCGCGGCCAGGCCACCGCCGAGCTGGTGCTGCAGGACGTGCGCGTCCCCGCCTCCGCGATGATGGCGCCGGAGGGCAAGGGCTTCCCGGTCGCCATGTCGGCCCTCGCCAAGGGGCGGATGTCGGTCGCGGCGGGCTGCGTCGGCATAGCCCAGGCGGCTCTGGACGCGGCCGTGAAGTACGCCGGGGAGCGGGAGCAGTTCGGGAAGGCCATCGCCCGCCACCAGCTCGTCCAGGAACTGATCAGCGACATCGCCGTCGACGTGGACGCGGCCCGGCTGCTGACCTGGCGGGTCGCCGACCTCATCGACCGCGGGCAGCCCTTCGCCGTGGAGTCCTCCAAGGCCAAGCTGTTCGCCTCCGAGGCCGCCGTCCGCGCCGCCAACAACGCCCTCCAGGTCTTCGGCGGCTACGGCTACATCGACGAGTACCCGGCGGGCAAGCTGCTGCGCGACGCCCGTGTGATGACCCTCTACGAGGGCACCAGCCAGATCCAGAAACTCGTCATCGGACGCGCGCTGACGGGCGTGTCGGCGTTCTAGGCGCCCCCGGCCCTGAGTACGCGACCTGAGTACCCCGGCGGATGCGGCCCCGGCCGCATCCGCCGACCCTTGTCCCCATGAGCGACACACCGGTCAAGCAGCAGAGCACGGCCGCCTTCTACGGCCAGGCCGTCGCGTCCTTCGCGGTCGCCCTCGCCGCGACCGCCCTCGGCATCTTCAACCTGCGGACGGACGCCTGGGTGCGCGCCTTCCTGGCCGTCGCCGTCCTCTACCTCGTCACGTCCGCCTTCACCCTCGCCAAGGTCGTCCGCGACCGGCAGGAGGCCGGGCAGATCGTCAGCCGCGTCGACCAGGCGAGGCTGGAGAAGCTCCTCGCCGAGCACGACCCCTTCGAAAAGCTGTGAGCCGCCCGGGGCGGGCGCGCTAAGCGCCCGCTCACCCTCGGCGGTATGGTGGAGCTCCTGTCACCGAGAGGGGCGTAGCGAGCGATGAGTACGGCGCAGGAGACGGCGGGCGGCGACACCGAGCCGTGGGGCGAGGTCACCCCGGACGCGGCCCGGCGGCTGCTGGTCGCCGCCGTGGAGGCCTTCGCCGAGCGCGGCTACCACGCGACGACGACCCGCGACATCGCGGGCCGCGCCGGGATGAGCCCGGCCGCGCTCTACATCCACTACAAGACCAAGGAAGAGCTGCTCCACCGCATCAGCCGGATCGGCCACGACAAGGCGCTGGACATCCTGCGCACGGCCGCCCGCGGCGAGGGCGGCGCCGCCGAGCGGCTCGCCGACGCGGTGAGCTCCTTCGTCCGCTGGCACGCGGGGCGGCGCACCACCGCGCGCGTGGTCCAGTACGAACTGGACGCGCTCGGGCCGGACGCCCGCGCCGAGATCCTCGCGCTGCGCCGCCAGGTCGACGCCGAGGTGCGGGGCATCATCGAGGACGGTGTGGCGTCGGGCGAGTTCGACGTGGCGGACGTGCGGGGCACCACGCTCGCCGTGCTGTCGCTGTGCATCGACGTCGCCCGCTGGTTCAACGTCAACGGCCCCCGGACGCCCGACGAGGTCGGCGCGCTCTACGCCGACCTCGTGCTGCGGATGGTGGGGGCGAAGCGGCCCGGGACCGCTCGGGGGTAGCGTCCGGCGCCGCCGGCCGGGTGGTGCCCGGTGCCGCCGCTCAGAGGTAGTAGCGCGAGACGGACTCCGCCACGCACACCGGCTTCTCGCCGCCCTCGCGCTCCACGGTGAAGGCGACGGTCACCTGGACGCCGCCCTGCACGTCGTCCACCCCCGTGATCGTCGCGGTGGCGCGCAGCCGCGAGCCGACCGGCACGGGGGAAGGGAAACGGACCTTGTTGGTGCCGTAGTTGACGCCCATCTTCACGCCCTCGACCCGGATCAGCTGCGGTCCGAAGAGCGGCAGCAGGGAGAGGGTCAGGTAGCCGTGGGCGATGGTGGTCCCGAAGGGGCCCTGGGCGGCCCTCTCCGGGTCGACGTGGATCCACTGGTGGTCACCGGTCGCCTCCGCGAACAGGTCGATCCGCTTCTGGTCGACCTCCAGCCAGTCGGTGTGCCCCAGCCGCTCGCCCACCGCCGCCCTCAGGTCGTCGGCGGAGGTGAAGATCCTCGGCTCTGCCATGTCCCGGCCTCCCGCGTCGCAGGGTCGTGATGCCCTGGGTTGTGGTGCTCGTGTCGGTCTCGCGCCGCCTACTCTAAGCGACTGCTTAGCATGCTCCGGTCGTACGGGCGGTGTCAACGGAAGGGGAGGGGGGAGTCGGTAGGGTTCGAAGAGTGCCCCAGATTCCAGAGAAGATCCACGAGCTCACGGTCGGCCAGCTCGCCGCGCGCAGCGGCGCCGCCGTCTCCGCCCTGCACTTCTACGAGTCCAAGGGTCTGATCACCAGCCGCCGCACCACGGGCAACCAGCGCCGCTACAGCCGTGACACCCTGCGCCGGGTCGCCTTCATCCGTGCCTCGCAGCGGGTCGGCATACCGCTCGCCACCATCCGCGAGGTGCTCGCCGAGCTGCCCGAGGAGCGCACGCCCACCCGGGAGGACTGGGCCCGCCTCTCCGAGATCTGGCGTTCCGAACTGGACCAGCGCATCCAGCAGTTGAACCGGCTGCGCGACCACCTCACCGACTGCATCGGCTGCGGCTGCCTGTCCCTGGACACCTGCGTGCTGTCCAACCCGGGCGACGTCTTCGGCGAACGGGGCGCCGGCTCCCGCCTGATGGTGGAACGGACCGGTGCCGCCGCCCGCAAGCGCGGCGGATCCGGCGCCTGAACGGCCGGGCGCGTCACGGCCGGTGCGCGGGGTCCGCCGCGCGCCCGGTCACCCGGGCGCCCGTACGCCCGGGCGGCCCCGTCGCGCCCCGCCGCGCGGTTCCGGCCCGCGGACGGCCGTGAGGGATGGGCCGGCGCCGGATCGTGGCGCGCGGTTCCCGCGCCGGCGCGGCGCGTTTCCGGGCGTGCGCGGACGGGGGCCGGGCGGTGGTGCGAGGGGGCCGGTGCGAGCGGCACACCGGCGAACGGGGTGAACGGCGCGTCAGCGCCGGCGTCCACGTGCGGAGCGCCACTCGGTCAGACCCGCCGCGACCAGCCGCGCGTTCGACTCCGCCCGCCGGCCGTCGGGCAGGAGAAGCGTGTCCTCCAGGCCGATGCGGGTCGCCAGGCCCCGTCTCCCCGCCAGCCGCAGCACCGGCCAGGCACCGCCGTCCTCGCCGTGCAGCAGGACGGGACGCCCGTGCGCGGTGCCGATCTCGGCCAGCAGTGCCCGCGCGGACGCCTCCGCGGTCGCCGGGACGGTGTCCGTGACCTCCGCGAGCACGCGCAGCACTCGGGGACCGAGCGCAGAGGCCGCGAAGCGGGCCGCGCCGTCCGTGCCGGACCAGATGCCGGCCTCCACGCCGATCCCGCGCTCGATCAGGGCGGCGGCGAGTTCCTCGGCCCCCGGCTCGTGCCAGTTGACCGAGGCGTGGTCGGGCAGGACGGTCCACGCCCGGACACGCTCCAGCCGCGCCGCCGGGTCCGGTGCCGCCCAGGCGCCCGTGGTCACGCCGACCGGCACCCGCACCCGCGCCCGTATCGCCTCCAGCGTCGCCGCGACCACGCGAGGCGACAGACTGTCCTTCCCGCACGGGGTCTTGGGATGGACGTGGACGTCCGTGGCGCCGGCCGCCACGGCCTCGGCCGCCGACTCGGCCATCGCCTCCGGCGACAGCGGCACCCGCACGCCGTCGGCGGCCGTCCGGCCGCCGTTGAGACACACCTGCACCATGCCTTCGAGGATGCCGGACCGCACCGGCGACCGGGCCCGCGGCGGACCTCGGCGCCCGTGCCCCGGACGCACGGCCGCCTCCCGCAGGGGCGCGGCGTCCCGGCGCGCCCCTGCGGGCGTCCGCGGGCCGCGCCCCGTCGCGCACGCCGCCGGCCATCGCTCAGGCCGGCACCAACTGCCGTCCCCGCCTGGCGTCCGCCAGCGCCTCGGGGGTGAGGACGGGCCGCGGGACCAGGATGCCGCAGTCCGCGCAGACCGGTCCCGCCGAGGGCTCGTGCGCCAGGCCGTACCTCCACACGAGCCGCTCGCCCTCGCACACCGGGCAGACCGCCCCCGGTTCGCGCCGCAGGGCCGCGATCAGCCGGCGCAGTACCTCGGCCAGCGGCTCACGGGGATGGACCCGCGGGTCGTCGCACCACGCCACGCCGAAGCCGCCCCAGGTCAGCCGGTGCCAGTCGTCCACGCTGCCCGGCCTGCGCAACCCGTCGTGCTTCTCCCTCTTGCGGCGCCTGGCGAACTCCACCTCGTAGGCCAGCCAGACCGTTCGCGCCTCCTCCAGCTCGTCCATCGCGGCCACCAGCCGCGCCGGATCCGGTGACCTGTCCTCCGGATCGAACCCCCACCGGGAGCACAAGTGGTCCCAGGTCGCCCTGTGCCCGTAAGGGGCGAACCGCTCAAGGCACTTGCGCAGCGAGTAGCGCCGCAGCGCCAGATCACACCGTGGATCGCGGACCTGTCTTGCCAGACTCCGGAAACCGGCCATCGCCCTGCACCTCCGTCACACTTGCACCTGTGTATTCCGGTCATGCGGCGTCGTCGTACGGACGTCGCCGAGTAGACGTGTCGACACGCGATTCGGCTCCATCCGTTTTCCGATGGCCCCCATAAGCCGGCCGAGGTGCCCGCGCGCCGGCCGACGCGAACCGTGTGCCTGTTGTACTGACTCCGAAAAGTGACGCATGCTCATCTTCGATCTCGGGGGTACCGGCGGTAGCGTCCGGCGCACCCTGCCGGGAGGAGCCGCCATGCCGCGACGCACGCCGCGCACCACCCCCGACGGACTGAGAACTCCTCGCGGAATCCCCGGGTTCCTGAAGGCCGCGTCGGTATGCGTCCCGACGGCCGCTCCTGTGTCACCGCTTTCCCCGGCGGTGGCGACGGACACGGGGGGAACGGCGAAAACGGCAAAAACCGCGGAAACGGCGTTCACCAGCGGCCTGCCGGTCGGCGAGCCCCGTCCGCCGCGCACGGCCCGGCCGGCGCGCACGGCGGCAGCGCCTTCCGGTACGGCTGGTGGGGCCATGCCGACCAGGACATCGGGGCGGTGCCCGGCGAACCGGTGCGGGTCCCGCCGGGACGTGCTGCTCGGCACCGCGAAGGAGGCGGCGGCGAAGACGGCCGCCCAGGTCTACCCCGGCGACGATTGCCGCGCGGCCGGGAACCGGTGGTGCGCCGGCCCGATCGTCCGCCGTGCCCCGGGCGGCACCGGACACGACGGGACCGGCTGGCGGAACCGGACGACCCGCCGGCAGGCCGTCGGGCTCACCTCCCGCCGCTGACCGCGCGCCGGGCGGGCGCCGGCGCCCCGGCGCCCGCCCGGCACCGCGCTCACCGGTACAGCAGGTACTGCGCCCGCACCCGCCGGAACGCCGCCAGCTCCTCCTGCCAGGCGCCCACCACCGCGTCGGTGTCCGCCCCCGCGTCGATCATCGTGCGCACGCGCGCGGAGCCGGTCAGCTTGTCGATCCAGTGGTCCGGCCGCCAGGCGAAGCCGTCCCACGCGCGCTTCGCGGTCACCAGCAGCGCGATCCCGGTGCGCACGGGATCGAACGCCGCCCGGTCGTGCACATGGAGCTGCACACCCCCGACGGTCCTCCCCTGGAACTTGGAGAAGACCGGCGCGAAGTACGCCTCCCGGAACCGCACGCCGGGCAGGCGCAGCTCGTTCACCGCCCGTGCCCACCGGCCGTCGATCCCCTCCGCGCCCAGCAGTTCGAACGGCCGGGTCGTGCCCCGCCCCTCGGACAGGTTCGTGCCCTCGAACAGGCAGGTCCCCGGGTACACCAGCGCGGTGTCGGGCGTCGGCATGTTCGGGCTCGGCGGCACCCAGGGAAGCCCCGAGGCGTCGTGGAAGTCCGACCGCTTCCACCCCGACATGCGCACGGTCCGAAGCGGTACCGGCGCCGCGAGGAACTCCCCGTTGAACAGCCGCGCCAGCTCCGCGACCGTCATGCCGTGCGCCTGTGCGATCGGCTGCCGCCCGACGAAGGTCGCGAACTCCTTGTGCAGCACCGGGCCCAGCGCCGCCCGCCCGCTCACCGGGTTGGGCCGGTCCAGGACCACGAACCGCTTGCCCGCCAGCCGCGCCGCCTCCATGCAGTCGTACAGGGTCCAGATGTAGGTGTAGAAGCGGGCGCCCACGTCCTGGATGTCGAAGACGACGGTGTCCACGCCGGACGCGGTGAAGACGTCCGCGAGCGGCTGCCCGCTCTTGAGGTACGTGTCGTAGACGGGCAGACCGGTGGCCGGGTCGTCGTGACGGCCCTCGGAACCGCCCGCCTGCGCGGTGCCGCGGAAACCGTGCTCGGGGCCGAAGACGGCGACCAGGTCGACGCGGTCGTCGGCGTGCATCACGTCGACGATGTGCCGCGTTCCCCCGTCGGTGACCCCGGTCGGATTGGTGACGACGCCGACCCGCTGCCCCTCCAGTAGGGCGTAGCCGTCGGCGGCCAGCCGCTCGAAACCGGTGCGCAGCCGCTTGCCGCCCGCGGGGGCCGCCTGGGCGGTACCGGTTCCGGTGCCGGCCGCCACCGCGGCCGTGGTGGCGAGCAGGGTCCGTCTGGACAGCTTCATGCGGTGACCTCCGGGAGCGCGGCGGCTGACATGCCCACGCACGCTAGCGCCCGACCGGGCCGCGCGGAACGAGGCCGACCGCGCCACACCGCGGGAGACGTCGCCCGACCTCCACGGGGAACCCCGTGGCGGACACCCCTTCCCCCTTACATACCGACTGGTTAGTCTGTCGTGGCAGCAGAGCCGATGACTCGCGTCGCGTCGAAGGAGACCGATGGTGGAAGCCGTGCAGGATGCCGGAGTGGTCGTCACCGGGGCGGGAGGCGGCATCGGCGCCGCGCTGGCCCGCCGCTTCGCCGCCGAGGGCGCCCGGGTGGTCGTCAACGACCTGGACGCGCGGAGGGCCGAGGCCGTCGCCGACGAGATCGGCGGCATCGCGGTCCCCGGCGACGCCTCGGCGATCGTCGACGAGGCCCGCGCGGCGCTCGGCGGCACCGTCGACGTCTACTGCGCCAACGCCGGTGTCGCCGGCGGCGGTTCGGAGGCGGCCGGCGAGGCCGTCTGGGCGCTCGCCTGGGACGTCAACGTCATGGCCCACGTCCGCGCGGCCCACCGGCTGCTCCCGCACTGGCTGGAGCGCGGCGGCGGCCGGTTCGTCTCCACCGTCTCCGCCGCCGGGCTGCTCACCATGATCGGCGCCGCCCCCTACAGCGTCACCAAGCACGGCGCCCACGCCTTCGCCGAGTGGCTGTCCCTGACGTACCGCCACCGCGGCGTGAAGGTCCACGCCATCTGCCCGCAGGGCGTGCGCACCGACATGCTCACCGCCAGCGGCAGCGCGGGGGAACTGGTGCTCCGGCCGACCGCGATCGACCCCGAGGACGTGGCGGACGCCCTGTTCCGGGGCATCGAGGAGGACCGCTTCCTGATCCTGCCGCACCCCGAGGTCGCCGCGTACTACCGCGCCCGCGCCGCCGAGCCCGAACGCTGGCTGCGCGGCATGAACCGGCTCCAGCGGCAGTGGGAGGAGGCGAGTGCCCGATGACCGCCTCCCGTTACGCCGCCAAGCCCTGGCTGGCCCTCCTCACCGACGCGCAGAAGGCCCCCGTCAGCCCCGCCGACTCGCTCGTGCACGCCCTGCGCCGGGCCGTCGCCGAGGCTCCCGACCGCACCTTCCTCGCCTACTTCGACGGCCGTCTGAGCTACCGCGAGACGGACGAGCTGAGCGACTCCGTCGCCGGGCACCTCGCCGCCCGCGGCCTGCGGCGCGGCGACCGGGTCGCCGTCCTGCTCCAGAACTCCCCGCACTTCGTGCTCGCCGTCCTCGGCGCCTGGAAGGCGGGCGCGGTCGTCGTCCCCGTCAACCCCATGTACAAGTCGGGGGAGGTGGGCCACGTCCTGCGCGACGGCGAGGTGTCGGCGCTGATCTGCTCCGACCGGGCCTGGGAGTCGTACCTGCGCGAGACGGCCGCCGGCACCCCGGTGCGGACCGTGCTCACCGCCTGCGAGCTGGACTTCCAGACGCGCGCCGACGCGCGCGTGCTCACCTTCGAACGGCTCCCGCGGGCCGCCGACGCCGACGACCTGACCGCCGTCGCCCGCGCGGGCCGGCCCGCCCCCGAGGACCGCGCGCCGGGTCCGGACGACATCGCCCTCATCAGCTACACCTCCGGTACCAGCGGCACCCCCAAGGGCGCCACCAACACCCACCGCAACATCATGTACAACGCCGAGCGGCAGCGGACCGGGCTCGCCCTGCCCGAGGCCCCGGTCTACTTCGCCCTCGCCCCCCTGTTCCACATCACCGGCATGGTCTGCCAGTTCGGCGCCTGCCTGAACAGCGCGGGCACCCTCGTCCTCGCCTACCGCTTCGAGGCCGGCGTCGTCCTGGACGCCTTCGCCGAGCACCGCCCCCACTACACGGTCGGCCCCTCCACCGCCTTCATGGCGCTGGCCGCCCACCCGTCCGCCACCCGCGAGCACTTCGCGTCCTTCGCCGCCATCTCCTCCGGCGGCGCCCCGCTGCCGCCCGCCCTGGTGGAGAGGTTCCGGGCCGGCTTCGGGCCGTACATCCGCAACGGCTACGGCCTCACCGAGTGCACCGCCCCCTGCGCCTCCGTCCCGCCCCACCTGGAGGCGCCCGTCGATCCGGCGTCGGGGACCCTCGCCGTCGGCCTGCCCGGCCCGGAGACCGTCGTGCGGATCGTCGACGACCAGGGGCGGGAGGTGCCCTTCGGGGAGCAGGGCGAGATCGTCGTCGGCGGGCCGCAGGTCGTGCCCGGCTACTGGCGCCGCCCCGACGCCACCGCCGAGACCTTCCCCGGCGGCGAACTGCGCACCGGCGACATCGGCTTCATGGACGAGCGGGGCTGGCTCTACGTCGTCGACCGCAAGAAGGACATGATCAACGCCTCCGGCTTCAAGGTCTGGCCGCGCGAGGTCGAGGACGTGCTCCACACCCATCCGGCGGTGCGCGAGGCCGCCGTCGTCGGCGTGCCCGACGGGTACCGGGGCGAGACCGTCAAGGCGTACATCAGCCTGCGCCCGGGCGCCGAGGCGGACCCCGGCGAGCTCGCCGCGTACTGCAAGGAGAGACTGGCCGCCTACAAGTACCCGCGCCAGGTGGAGATCCTGCCCGACCTGCCGAAGACGGCGAGTGGGAAGATCCTCCGTCGGGAACTGCGTTCCCGGTCGTACGGCGACTAGGGTCTTTCGTTTGGGATCAGGTCGGATCAGGGAGCGGGACCCGGTGCCGTGCATCGCAAGGCGGAGGAGGGCGCCATGGCGGAGCCATGGCAACCGACGACAACGCGGCGGGGCACGGCACCAGGCCCCGCGAGCCCGGCATGATCCGAACGAGAGGCCCTAGCAGCGCGAACCAGCAGCGGAACGGACAGGAAGGCAGGTGGCGGCAGTGCCCAGGACGACGGACGGTGACGGGACACCGGTGCCGCAGCGGCTCCTGGCCGCCGCCACCCGGCTCTTCGCCGAGCAGGGCTACGACCGCACCTCGGTGCAGGAGATCGTCGAGGCGGCCGGCGTCACCAAGGGGGCGCTCTACCACTACTTCGGCTCCAAGGACGACCTCCTGCACGAGGTGTACGCGCGCGTGCTGCGCCTCCAGCAGGAACGCCTGGACACCTTCGCGGACGCCGACGAGCCGGTGGAGAAGCGGCTGCGGGACGCGGCGGCCGACGTCGTGGTCACCACCATCGAGAACCTCGACGACGCGTCGATCTTCTTCCGCTCCATGCACCACCTCAGCCCCGAGAAGAACAAGCAGGTACGCGCCGAGCGCCGCCGCTACCACGAGCGCTTCCGCGCGCTGGTCGAGGAGGGCCAGCGGACCGGCGTCTTCTCCGCGGCGACCCCCGCCGACCTCGTGGTGGACTACCACTTCGGCTCCGTCCACCACCTGTCCACCTGGTACCGCCCCGACGGCCCGCTCACCCCGCGGGAAGTGGCCGACCACCTGGCGGACCTGCTGCTGCGGGCCCTGCGCCCGTGAGGTGATCGAGCAGGGCCGCCGCCGCGGGATTGCGCGGCCGCGGCCCGCGCCCGGCCAGGACGACCGTGCGGGCCGGCTCCGGCTGCCGGACCTCCACGCACGGCAGCCCCGCCCGCTCGCCGATCCGCCGCGGCACGAACGCCACCCCGATCCCGGCGCGCACCAGATCCACCAGCAGCCCGATCTGGGTGACGTCACAGGTGATGCGGCGCTCCAGGCCGCAGTGGGCGGCCAGGCGCCGCACCGCCGTCTCCAGGCCGGTGCCCGCGCGGAAGTCGACGAACGGCTCCTCGGCGAGGTCCCTGACGAGGGTCCGGCCCGCCCCGGCCAGCGGGTGGCCCGGCGCGGTGATCAGTACCAGTTCCTCGTGCCAGGCGGCGTACGCGGTCAGCCCCTCGGGCAGCTCCCGCGCGTCCGGCGCGAGATACGCCAGGTCCAGCTCGCCCGCGCGCAGCTCCTCGGTCAGCTCGCCGACCGGCGCGTCCCGCACGGAGACCTGGACGCCGGGGAACCGGCGGTGGAACGCGGCCAGCTCGGCGGGCAGGTCCACGCAGGTCAGCGTCTGGATGGTGCCGATGGCCACCCGGCCCGCGGCCAGGTCCGCCACGGCCGCGACCGCGTCCCGCGCGGCCTGGGCACCGGCCAGCAGCGCACGGGCCTGCGGCAGCAGCGCACGGCCCGCCTCCGTGAGCACCACCCGGCGGCCCGTGCGGTCGAACAGGTCGGCGCCCAGCTCCCGCTCCAGATTCCGGATCGAGGTGCTGAGCGCCGACTGGACGATGAGTTCGGCACGGGCGGCGGCGGTGAAGCCGCCCTCGGTGACGACCGCCATGAAGTGGCGGAGCTGGCGCAACTCCATCCATCTACTCTAGAGATGGTCCCCAGCGAAATCATCTGTTGGACCGCTGGACGGGCCGCGGTCCACGCTGGACGCATGAACCGCAGACCACCGCGCGTGCACCGCAGGCCACCGCTCCGGCTCCGCCTCGTCTCCTTCGTCCGCGCACTGGCCCGCGCGGACCACCACTACTCCGGCGGCTACTGAGCCCGCCGAGCCACGGGGGCTACGGGAGGTGCTTCCTCAGCTCCCGCCGCGCCAGTGACCGCTGGTGCACCTCGTCCGGGCCGTCGGCGAGCATCAGCGTGCGGGCCCCGGCGTACAGCTCGGCCAGCGGGAAGTCCTGGCTGACACCGCCCGCGCCGTGCAGCTGGATCGCCCGGTCCAGGATGCCCACCACCGTGCGCGGCGTGGCGATCTTGATGGCCTGGATCTCGGTGTGGGCGCCCTTGTTGCCGACGGTGTCCATCATCCAGGCCGTCTTCAGCACCAGCAGGCGCAGCTGCTCGACCGCCACCCGCGCGTCCGCGATCCAGTTCTGCACCACGCCCTGCTGCGCCAGCGCCTTGCCGAACGCGGTACGGGACACCGCCCGCCGGCACATCAGCTCGATCGCCCGCTCGGCCATGCCGATCAGCCGCATGCAGTGGTGGATGCGGCCGGGGCCCAGCCGGGCCTGGGCGATGGCGAAGCCGCCGCCCTCCTCGCCGATCAGGTTCGACACCGGCACGCGCGCGTGGTCGAAGACCACCTCGGCGTGGCCGCCGTGCCAGTGGTCCTCGTACCCGAAGACCTGCATCGCCCGCCGGACGGTGACGCCGGGGGTGTCGCGTGGGACCAGGACCATGGACTGCTGGCGGCGGATGTCGGCCCCGTCCGGGTCCGTCTTGCCCATCACGATGAAGATCTTGCAGTCCGGGTTCATCGCGCCGGAGATGTACCACTTGCGGCCGGTGACGACGTACTCGTCGCCGTCCCGTTCGATGCGCGTGGTGATGTTCGTGGCGTCGGAGGAGGCCACCTCGGGCTCGGTCATCGCGAACGCGGAGCGGATCTCCCCGTTCAGCAGCGGCTGGAGCCACTGCTTCTTCTGCCGCTCGTCGCCGAACTGGGCGAGGACCTCCATGTTGCCGGTGTCCGGCGCGGCGCAGTTCGTCGCGGTCGGCGCGAGCTGCGGGCTGCGGCCGGTGATCTCCGCGAGCGGCGCGTACTGGAGGTTGGTCAGGCCGGCGCCGTGCTCGGCGTCGGGGAGGAAGAGGTTCCACAGGCCCTGGCGGCGGGCCTCGGCCTTCAGCTCCTCGACGACCGGCGGGGTGTCCCAGGGCGACGCCAGCCGTGTCCGCTGCTCGTGGGCGACGGCCTCGGCCGGGTGGACGTGCTCGTCCATGAAGGCGAGGAGCCTGGCGCGCAGTTCCTCGGTGCGCGCGTCGAACGCGAAGTCCATGCGATCAGCCCTCCTGGAGGCCCTGGTGAAGAGTGGTCAGGCCGTGCTCGATGAAGACGGGGACGAGGTCGCCGATGCGGTCGAAGCCGCGGCCCACGGTCTGGCCCCGCGTGTAGCGGTAGTGGATGCCCTCCAGGATCACGGCCAGCTTGAACCAGGCGAACGCCGTGTACCAGGAGACGGCCCGGACATCCCGTCCCGAGCGCGCGGCGTACCGCTCGATCAGCTCGGTGGGGGACGGGTGCCCGGGGGCCTCGGCGGTGGTGGAGACGGGGGAGTCGGGCAGGCCGAGCGGCGAGCTGTACATCACCAGCAGGCCCAGGTCGGTCAGCGGATCGCCGAGCGTCGACATCTCCCAGTCGAGGATCGCCGTGATCCGGTCGTCCGCGCCGATCAGCACGTTGTCCAGCCGGTAGTCGCCGTGCACCACGGCCGGGGCGGGGGAGCGGGGCAGCTCCCGGCCGAGCGTGGCGTGCAGCTCGTCGATGCCGGGCAGGTCGCGCGTGCGGGAGGCGGCCAGCTGCTTGGCCCAGCGGCGCAGCTGCCGGTCCAGGAAGCCCTCCGGGCGGCCGAAGTCCGCCAGGCCCGCCTCGGCGGGGTCCACGGCGTGCAGCCCGACGAGCGTGTCCACCAGGTTCAGCACGGTGTCCCGGGTGCGGTCCGGACCGAGCGGGGCGAGCTGGGCGGCCGTGCGGTACGGGGTGCCCTCGACGAACTGCATGACGTAGAAGGGCGCCCCGATCACCTCCTCGTCCTCGCACAGCAGCACCGGGCGCGGCACCGGCACGTCCGTCGGGTGCAGAGCGCTGATCACCCGGTGTTCGCGCCGCATGTCGTGCGCGGTGGCCAGGACGTGGCCGAGTGGCGGGCGCCGCACCACCCACCTCGCCGTGCCGTCGGAGACCGCGTACGTGAGGTTGGAGCGCCCGCCCTCGATCAGCCGGCCGGACAGCGGGCCGCCCACCAGACCGGGACGCTCGCGGTCGAGCAGGCCGCGCAGCCGGTCGAGGTCGAGTCCGGGCGAGTGGTCGGGGCTCATCGTCGCTCCTACGGGTCCTGCCGGGCCTGCGGGGGTCCGCGGCGGGTGGACGGTACTCGCTCATGATGCCGACCGGTCGGTATGCCGTCCAGTGCCCGGACGGAACGTGATCGGCGCCACGACCGGACGGCAGCCCCCGGCCGGGGCGGCGGAGAACTGCCGGACGGGGGAGGGGCCGCTGCCGGTGGCCGTCCCGGTGGCCCCGGTGTTCGTCGGGACGTCGGCCCGGAGCACTCGGGGCGCTCAGGGCACTCGGAGCACGAGGACCGCCCCGCACACGGCCGTCGCCACCGTGCCCAGGGCCGCGGCGGTGGCGTGCGCCGGGGGGAGCGCCGGGGGGCCCGCCGCCGACGCGAGGGCGCGGATGCGGTGGTGGGCGAGGACGAGGAAGGCCGGCCAGAGGACGCAGCACAGGACGGCGGCGACGACCGCGGCGGGTGAGGCGTCGGCGTGCAGGGCGGTCCTGGCGGCGAGGACGGCGGCCGCGGTGGCCGACAGGGTCGTACGGCGCCAGGCGAGGCGGGTGCGCTCGGGCTGGAGACCGGGGTCGCGGTCCGGGGCGGCCGCGGGCGTCACCCCTCCCACCCGAGGAGGACCACGGCGACCATGGCGACGGCCACGACGGCGATCACGACGCCGAGCAGGACCGGGAACCGCGACACCGGCAGGTCCTCGCCCCGGCGCATGGCGCGCTCGCAGCGGACCCAGTGGTTGACCGCGCGCAGGGCGCACAGCGCACCGGCGGCGAGCAGCGACAGGGCGAGGCCGACGCGCCAGCCCCAGCGCAGGCCCGGCAGGAACTGGTCGACGGCGAAGCCGCCGCCGACCAGTGCGAGCGCGGTGCGCAGCCAGGCCAGGAAGGTGCGCTCGTTCGCCAGCGAGAAACGGTAGTCGGGCGTGCTGCCCTCGCGGCGGATCTCCCCGGGCGCGAACCACAGCCGGACGGTCCGTGCGAATTCGATCACGTTCACGACCCTATCGGCTGGGGCGGGTGCCGGGGTTCCTCTCCGCCCGGAGGGACCGGGGAGGCGTGACCGGCCCACCCGTCATCCCCGGTACGCCCGCAGCCTCTCGTACGCCGCCCGTCCGTCCGGCACCCACTCCCACTGGTCCAGCCTGCGCTCGACCTCCTCCTCGGGGAGGAAGTCGTACCAGGCCACCTCTTCGGCCTGCGGCCGCACCGGCGCCTCGCAGCGGACCTCGTACACCGCCGACCACCAGCTCCGCCCGGCGCCGTCGTCGTACAGGAAGGTGAACAGGTGCGCGGGCCGCGGCAGCCCGGACACGCCCAGTTCCTCCTCGGCCTCGCGCAGAGCCGCCTCGTCGTAGGACTCGCCCGCGCCCACCACACCGCCGACGAACATGTCGTACAGGGAGGGGAAGACCAGCTTGGTCGCGGTGCGGCGGTGGACGAAGACGCGGCCTCGGGCGTCCCGGGCCAGGACGAAGACGCAGCGGTGGCGCAGACCGCGCGCGTACACCTCGCCGCGCGGGGCCCGCCCGACGACCCGGTCGTTGTCGTCGACGATGTCGAGGATCTCGTCGGCAGCGTTCATGGGTCCATCCAAGCAGGGGCCCGCGGCGGTGGTCAGCGGGGCTGGAGGTCCCGCGCCGGCCGCCGGTGTGCCGTCCCCCGGGGCATCGCCGGGTGCAGGCCCAGCAGGACGATGCCGGTGACGACGGCCGCCAGCCCGCATGCCTCCCAGGTGAGGGCGTCCGCGTCGGTGCGCAGCCGGTCGCCGAGGAAGCCGACCCCGCAGGCGATGCCGGCGAGCGGCTGGGCCGCGGTCAGCGCGGGCAGCGACATGCGCAGGGGCGCGGTCTCGAACGCGCTCTGCACGAGGATCATCGCGGTGACGCCGATGAGCAGGACGGCGTACGGCTGCCAGGAGGCCAGCAGATGGGCCGGGCCCCCGGCCGAGAAGCGGTCGCCGCTGACCCGGGTCAGGGCGTCCTGGACGCCGTACAGCAGGCCGGCCGCCAGGGCCAGCAGGACCGGGGCGGAGGCCGTGCGCGAGCGCTTGGCGCAGGCCGTGAGGAGCAGGGCGAGTCCCGTCGTCGGGCCGATGATCAGCCAGTGCCGGAGCGGGTCGGTCGCCGCGGTCCCGCCGCGCGGCTCACCCGCCACGACGAACGCGGTCACGCCGCCCGCGAGCAGGACGAGACCCGCCCAGCCCTGCCGGCCCAGCGGCTGTCGGGTGCGCCGGCGGGAGAGCGCGAGCGCGAAGAGCAGGTTCGTCGCCAGCAGCGGTTCCACCAGGGACAGCTCGCCCCGGCCCAGCGCGGCCGCGCCCAGCGCCATGCCGGCCGCCACCAGCGCGGTGCCGCCCAGCCAGCGCGGCACCCGCATGAGGTCCAGCAGCAGGCGCGGGGAGAGGAAGTCGCCGGGCGGGGCCCGCCGGGCGGCGTCCTGCTGGAGGACGAAACCGAAGCCGAGACAGCACGCGGCGCTCAGGGCGAGGGCGGGAACCAGGACCGACACGCTGCGTACCTCGATCGTCGGGCGGGCCTCGGGTGTGCGTCGCGGGGCGGCCGGCCGCGCCGTCGCCGTGCCCGGTGGGGGTGTGACCGCAGTGTCATGGTGCGGGGGCGGAACACGTGACGCCATGACGCAGGCCACAATGGGGGCCGGACGGCGCGCTGGATATCTCAAGTACCCGTAAAGCAAGGGTAGTTGAACCGTATAACGCCATCCGGGACCTTGACGCCAAGCCTTGGCTAACGATTTGCTGTGCGTGATCGATCGGCTCCTGAGGGTTCGGTGGCCGACGCCCCGAAACAGCGCGTGAGGAAGTCCCGCGGTGCCCCCACCCCCGCCTCCCCTCGGCCGCGGCCGCGGACGCGCGGCCCAGGTCCTCGACGAGGCTCTCGACGACGCCGACCTCGTCGCCACCCGCACCGCGCTCGCCCGGGGGCGATGGCGCTCCGCCCGCTCCCTGCTCGCCCGCACCGGGGACGACTGGGACCGGCGCGGCCACCGGGTGACCGTCCTGGCCGGGGAGCCCTGCTGCGCCGCCCGGACCCGCGAGTGGCTGCTCGCCGAGCCCGAGTCCGCCGACGCCGCGGTCCTGCTCGCCCTGGCCCTGGTCCGGCGCGCCCTGCGCGGCGAGGAGGAACCCGAACGCGCCCGCGAGGCGTGCCGGAACGCCGCCGGGCGGGTCCCCGCCGATCCGACGCCCTGGCTCGGGCTGCTGATGCTGGAGTGCGAACGGGGGGAGGAGTGGGATGCCGTGCGCGCCTTCGAGGAGGTGCGCGGACGGTACGCCGACCACCACCACGCCCACCACCTGATGGTCGCCCGGCTCGCCGAACGCCGCGCCGACGCCGGCCCGGACCCGCTGCACGAGGTCTACGAGTTCGCCGCCTGGGCCGCCGAACGGGCACCCGCCGACTCTCCGCTGGCGATCCTGCCGGTGATCGCACACGCCGAGCGCTACCGCGTACTGGCCGCCACCGGGCACGAGCCCGCCGACCCGGCCGCCTCGGGCCACTGGGCGGGCCGCCGGGCCCGGCTGGTGATGAAGGCGGCCTTCGACTGGTGGCTGGAGTGGGAGCAGGACGGCCACCCGCGCCGGCTGGTCGACCTCAATTTCCTCGCCCACGCCAAGTTCTGCGAGGGGCGGAGCGCCGAGGCCGCCGCCCTGTTCCACCGCATCGGCGACCGTCCCACCTCCCAGCCCTGGTCGTATCCCGGCCGCGACGCCCGCGCCGCCTTCCGCGCCGCCCGCGCCAGTGCGCTCGGCAGGGCCTGACACCCCGCGCCCCCCGGAAGGGCGGTCCGACGACGACCGCGGGCAGGAGGAAGAGGGGGCGGCCCAGCGGGACCGTTCCACCGTCCCGCTGGGCCGCCCCTCGTGGCGGACCGGCGTGTCCGCGAGGCGCCGCCCCGGGCCCCGTCGTCGGACTCCGTCCGCCCCGTGACGCCGTGCGCCTCCCGCCGCACCGGGCCCCGGCCCGGGCGCATCCCGTACGAGGGCCGGGGGGACCCCCGGAGCACGCGCCCGGCGCCGCGGGACCGTCCTGCGGGCGGCGACGGGAGGGTGATGCCAGGCCCTAGATGATCAAGGACAACAGCAGGACCAGTGCGCCGGCCACCACGGAGATGATCGTCTCCATGAGCGACCAGGTCTTGACGGTCTGGCCCACGTTCAGGCCGAAGTACTCCTTCACCAGCCAGAAACCGGCGTCGTTGACGTGGCTGAAGAACAGCGAGCCGGCACCGATCGCCAGGACCAGCAGGGCGGCGTGCGTGGTGGACATGTCGGCCGCCAGCGGCGCCACCAGGCCGGCCGCCGAGACGGTCGCCACGGTCGCCGAACCGGTCGCGAGCCGGATCGCCACCGCGATCAGCCAGGCCAGCAGCAGTGCCGGGATCGACCAGTCGTCGGAGATCTCCAGGATCATCCGGCCCACGCCGGAGTCGACGAGCGTCTGCTTGAAACCGCCGCCCGCACCCACGATCAGCAGGACGCCCGCGATGGGCGCGAGCCCCTTCTCGACCAGCTGCGACAGGCGCTCCTTGCCGAACCCGGCGGGCACGCCCAGCGTGAACATGCCGACGATCACCGCGGCGAGCAGCGCGATCAGCGGGGAGCCGACGACGTCGAAGACGCGCTGGACCAGGTGGTCCGGGGCGTCGACGATGATGTCGACCAGCGCCTTGGCGAGCATCAGGACGACCGGCAGCAGGACGGTGGCCAGGGTGGCGCCGAAGCCGGGTCGCCGCTCCAGGGTCTCGGAGGCGCGCTGCGGGATCATGCGGTCGGAGGCGGGGACGTCCACCCAGCGGGCCGCGAACTTCGAGAACACCGGACCGGCGATGATCACCGTCGGGACGGCGACCAGCACGCCGAGCGCCAGGGTGACGCCCAGGTCGGCCTTGACCGCGTCGATCGCGACCAGCGGGCCGGGGTGCGGCGGGACCAGGCCGTGCATCACGGACAGGCCCGCGAGCGCGGGGACGCCGATGCGTATCAGGGAGAAGTTGCCGCGCCTGGCGACCATCAGCACCACCGGGATCAGCAGCACGATGCCGACCTCGAAGAACAGCGGCAGACCGACGACGGAGGCGATCAGCACCATCGCCCAGGGCATCGACCGCTTGCCCGCCTTGGCGAGGATCGTGTCCACGATCTGGTCCGCGCCGCCGGAGTCGGCGAGCATCTTGCCCAGGATCGCACCGAGGGCGATCAGGACGCCCACACCGGCGACGGTCGAACCGAGGCCGTTGGTGAAGCTGGTGATCACCTTGTCGAGCGGCGCCCCGGCGAACGCGCCGAGCGCCAGTGACCCGATGGTCAGCGCGAGAAAGGCGTGCAGCTTGAACTTGGTGATGAGCAGGACGATGACGGCGATGCCCGACAGCACGGCCACGCCCAGCTGGGCGTGGCCGGCCGAGGTGATGGGCTCGGCGGTCCCCGCTGCCAGCATCTCGACGCTGAGTCTGGTCACGGTGGTTCCCTTGAGGTGAGGGGGTTCGGGGGATGGCGGGGCCGCGGACGCCGGTGAGGGCGCGGCCCCGGGAGGCGCGGAGGTTACCGGGTGGGTTCGGGAAGGTCCCTCAGGGCCCGCGCCGCACGCTCGGTGATCTCCTCGGGGCTGCCCGCGACGTCCACGGCGACGCCCGCCTCGTCCGGCTGGAGGGGCTGGAGCGTGGCGAACTGGGAGTCGAGCAGGGCCGTCGGCATGAAGTGCCCCTGCCGGTGCGACATCCGGTCCTCGATCAGCTCGCGGCTGCCGGTGAGGTGGACGAAGACGAGACCGGGGGCCGCGGCCCGCAGCCGGTCGCGGTACGACCGCTTCAGCGCCGAACTGCTCACCACCCCGCCGAGCCCCGCCCGCCCGCGCGCCCAGGCGCCGATGGCGTCCAGCCACGGCCACCGGTCCTCGTCGGTGAGCGGGGTGCCGGCCGACATCTTGGCGATGTTGGCGGGCGGGTGGAAGTCGTCGCCCTCGGCGTAGGGGACGCCGAGCCGGGCCGCGAGCAGAGGACCGATGGTGGTCTTGCCCGTGCCCGCGACGCCCATGACCACGACGACGTGGGGGGTGCGCGGTTGATGCATCGTGCTCTCGCTGTCTGCTGTCTTCGTCGACACGTGATGTCGGGGCAACTGAAACCCATTAGGTACGACGAATTCAAGACCCTGTGACATATAAGTCTGATTTTTTGGTTCTGTGATCCACCCCGTACGCTGAGTGCATGAGCACCACGGGCCGGGGGCTGCACGGCCACGTACTGGACACCCTCGGCCCCGAGATCACGGCGGGCGAGTACCCCCCGGGCAGCGTCCTGCGTACGGACGAGCTGGCGCAGCGTTTCGAGGTGTCGCGCTCCGTGATGCGCGAGGCCGTCCGCGTCCTGGAGTCGATGCACCTGGTCGAGTCGCGCCGCCGCGTGGGTGTGACCGTCCGCCCCAAGGCCGAGTGGAACGTCTACGACCCGCAGGTCATCCGCTGGCGCCTGGCCGGCGCCGACCGCCCGCACCAGCTCCGCTCCCTGACCGTGCTCCGCTCCGCGGTCGAGCCGGTCGCCGCCGGCCTCGCGGCGCGCAACGCCACGGCGGAGCAGTGCGCGGAGCTGACCGAGTGCGCCCTCGGCATGGTCGCCAACTCACGCGGCCACCGGCTGGAGCAGTACCTCTTCCACGACGTGGCCTTCCACCGCGTGATCCTCGACGCCTCCGGCAACGAGATGTTCGCCCGCCTCGGGGACGTCGTCGCCGAGGTGCTCGCCGGCCGCACGCACCACGACGTGATGTTCCACGACCCCGCCCCCGCCGCCGTCACCCTCCATGTGAAGGTCGCGGAGGCGGTGCGCGAGGGCGACGCCGCCCGCGCGGAGGAGCTCACCCGGGAGATCACCGTGGGGGCGCTGCGGGAACTGGACGTCCTGGCCCCCTGACCCGGGGCCGCTTCGCCCCCTGCCCCGGGAGGTCCCCGTCTACTCCAGGAAATCCCCGTCGACGTACACCCAGGCCCCGTCGACCCGCTCGAACCGGCTGCGCTCGTGCAGCGCGCCGCCCCGGAACGAGGCGCGGAAGGTCACCGTCCCGGTGGTGTGGAACGCCGACCCGCCGCTCGTCTCCAGGATCTCCAGCCCGGTCCACCGCATCCCCGGGTCGAAGTCCACCCGCGCCGGGCGCGTCCGGGGGTGCCAGGTGCGCAGCAGGTACGCCTCGTCGCGTTCCACGAACGCGCTGTAGCGCGACCGCATCAGCGCCTCGGCGGTCGGCGCCGCCGCACCGGCGTGATGGCGGCCGCAGCACTTCTCGTACGCCCCGGGCAGTCCGCACGGGCAGGAACGCGTGGTCATGCCCGCCATTGTGCCCGCTCACGGCCGGCACCCGGACACGCGGAAGGCCCCTGCGACGCAGGGGCCTTCGGTGGTGTCCGAGGGGGGACTTGAACCCCCACGCCCGATAAAGGGCACTAGCACCTCAAGCTAGCGCGTCTGCCATTCCGCCACCCGGACAAGGTGTCTGTCGTTCGGGGTGTTCCCCGCGGCGACGACGTAAACATTACCAGGCTTTCGGAGTGCCCCGATCACCCCCCGTCCGGCGTGAACGGCGTGTGACGAGCCGGGACCCCTCTTGGGCGGCACCGGCGGGAGGAGGAGGATGAGGGGGACCCACCAGCAGTGACCACCAGCAGTGACAGCGGGAGGAAGCACGTGAGCGAGACGGGCACGGCCGAGGGCGTCACCGGCGAGGACGAGGTCGTGGACCTCTGCCGCGAGCTGATCCGGATCGACACCAGCAACTACGGCGACCACTCGGGTCCGGGCGAGCGCAAGGCGGCGGAGTACGTCGCCGAGAAGCTCGCCGAGGTCGGACTCGAACCGCAGATCTTCGAGTCCCATCCCGGGCGCGCCTCCACGGTGGCCCGGATCGAGGGGGAGGACCCGTCCCGGCCCGCCCTGCTCATCCACGGCCACACCGACGTCGTCCCCGCCAATGCGGACGACTGGACCCACCACCCCTTCTCCGGCGAGATCGCCGACGGCTGCGTGTGGGGGCGCGGGGCCGTCGACATGAAGGACATGGACGCGATGACGCTCGCGGTCGTCCGGGACCGGCTGCGCAGCGGGCGCAAGCCGCCCCGCGACATCGTGCTGGCGTTCCTCGCGGACGAGGAGGCGGGCGGCACGTACGGCGCCAAGCACCTGGTCCACCGGCACCCCGAGCTCTTCGAGGGCGTCAGCGAGGCGATCGGCGAGGTCGGCGGGTTCTCCTTCACCGTCAACGAGAAGCTGCGCCTGTACCTCGTCGAGACCGCCGAGAAGGGCATGCACTGGATGCGGCTCACCGTCGACGGCACGGCCGGCCACGGCTCGATGACCAACGACGACAACGCGATCACGGAGCTGTGCGACGCCGTCGCGCGGCTCGGCCGCCACACGTGGCCGGTGCGCGTCACCAAGACCGTACGGGCCTTCCTGGACGAGCTGTCCGACGCGCTCGGCACCGAACTCGACCCCGAGAACATGGACGAGACCCTCGCCAAGCTCGGCGGCATCGCCCGCATGATCGGCACCACCCTGCGCAACTCGGCGGCGCCCACCATGCTCGGCGCCGGCTACAAGGTCAACGTCATCCCCGGCCAGGCCACCGCCCACGTCGACGGGCGCTTCCTGCCCGGCTACGAGGAGGAGTTCCTCGCCGACCTCGACCGGATCCTCGGCCCGCGCGTGAAGCGCGAGGACGTGCACGCCGACAAGGCGCTGGAGACCGGCTTCGACGGCCGCCTCGTCGACGCCATGCAGAGCGCCCTGCGCGCCGAGGACCCGATCGCGCGGGCGGTGCCGTACATGCTCTCCGGCGGCACCGACGCCAAGTCCTTCGACGACCTCGGCATCCGCTGCTTCGGCTTCGCGCCGCTGAAGCTGCCGCCGGAGCTGGACTTCGCGGGCATGTTCCACGGCGTCGACGAGCGGGTGCCCGTGGAGGGGCTGAAGTTCGGCGTGCGCGTGCTCGACCGGTTCATCGACGCGTCCTGAGGGCGCCGCGTCCGGAAGTGATGCGTCCCGGTTTGCCCGCTGAAACGAGACTCCGTTATTCGATCGCGCGTACTACGCCAACTGGGAACGGGTGAATGTGCCCATCAGCTCGTAGCTCCATTACTCCCTCCTCGTTACTCGTCATGTGATCCGCACTTTGGATCGCATTGCCAACTAGGAGGAATGATGATCAAGAAGGTCGTCGCTGCTGCGGTCGCCACGGGTGGCCTGGTTCTCACCGGCGCGGGCATGGCCGTCGCCGACTCCGGTGCTCAGGGTGCCGCCGTGAACTCCCCGGGTGTCGTGTCCGGCAACGTCGTGCAGGTGCCCGTGCACGTTCCGGTGAACGTCTGCGGCAACACGGTCTCCGTGATCGGGCTGCTGAACCCCGCCTTCGGTAACACCTGCATCAACAAGTGACGTCGAGTCTCAGCCTCTGAGGGGCTGAGCCCATCGGCCCCGGAGTGCGCGCCATGCGCTCCGGGGCCGACCCGCCTTGAGAACGACGGGTTCGGGACAACGTCACCACGGCACATCAGTACGAGGTCGAAGGCAGGTATCCAGCGAATGCGACAGGTCACGCGCAAGGGTCTGATGACGGTGGCGGCGGCCACCGGAGTGATCGCCGCCGCCGGCGGCACCGCCCACGCCGACTCGGGCGCCCACGGCTCCAGCTCCCGGTCGCCCGGCGTGCTGTCCGGGAACACGGTGCAGGCGCCGGTGCACGTCCCGGTGAACGTCTGCGGCAACACGGTCAACGTCGTCGGCGTCCTCAATCCGGCGGTGGGCAACACGTGCGTCAACGAGGACGGCGGGGCCTCCGCAGGGCACGGCGGTCACGGCGGCTCCGGCGGTCATGGCGGCTCCGGCGGTCACGGCGGCTCGCACGCGGGCGGCCACGCCGGCGACTCGCCGGGCGTCGGCTCGGGCAACCACGTCCAGGCGCCGGTGCACGTTCCGGTGAACGTCTGCGGCAACGGCGTCAGCGTCGTCGGCCTCGGCAACGCCGCCGGGGGCAACGACTGCGCCAACGGGGGCGGACACCACGGCACCCCGCCGGGCGGCGGCCACGAGACGCCTCCCGGGAAGCCGGGCAAGCCCCATGACCCGGGTAAGCCCGGCGATCCGGGTAAGCCTGGCGACCCGGGCAAGCCCGCCACCCCCGACAAGCCGGGCGACTCCCCGCGCCCCGCCCCCAACCAGCCGGACGTCCAGACCGTCACCCAGTCCGAGGGCACCGCGCAGCTCGCGCAGACCGGCAGCGACCTGCCGCTCGGCCTCGCCCTGCCGATGGGCGCGGGCGTGCTGCTCGCGGGCACGGTCCTCTACCGCAAGGGGCGTGCCTCGGCGTGACGCGGCGGCTGGGGGCGGCACGGCGTCCAGCACGCACCCGGTGCCGTACACCCGGCACACGCGGCGGGCCCCGCACCCGCGGGGCCCGCCGCGTGCGCGTCGCTCACTCCCCGTGCCCGCTCACCACGTGGCGCGCACCTGGCGGATGATCCGCCGGCGCAATCGCACTCTGCGGCTGCCGTCGCGCAGCAGGCTCAGGCGGTACAACTCCCAGTGTCCGTACTCGGCGTGGTCCGTCAGCAGACGTGTCGCCTCCTTGCGGGAGACCCCGCGAGGTACGTACACGTCGACAAATTCGTATTCCGGCATCGCATCTATTGTGCGGGCTGGTGCCTGCTACGGATAGCGTCTGCACTATGTCTGATGCTGCGCAGCCCACCGCTGCCGAGGTACGCGCCGCCGCCGAGGCGGTCAAGACCGCGCTCGACCGCCACCTGGCCGCGGTCGAACGCAGGTCGGGGGAGGACGACCCGGCCGTCTACGAGGCGTTCAACCAGCTGGCCGCGGCCGCGGAGGCGTACGACGAGCTGCTCTACGACCGCTACGACGAGGTCACCCCCTTCGAGATCCCCGGAGCGGACGACACGCTGCCGCCGTACACGGGCCCGGAGGAACCGAACGCGCTGAGCGTACTGATCCGCCGCGACTACACCGTCGTGGAACCGCAGCGGCTGCTGGCGCAGGCCCGGCGGATCGAGACGGCGGACGAGGACGACCGCGCGGACGTGAGCGCCTCCGGCACGGTCCACGGTGCGCTCGGCCTCCTGTTCGGCGAGTTCGAACCGGATGAGATCGCCTCCCGGCACAAGGAGTTCGGCCTGGAGGAGGGCGACTCCACACTGTGGGTGACGGCCGCGGACGAGCCCGCCGAGGCCGGCGAGTGGCTGGAGGCACCGTTCGAACAGATCGACCCGCAGCAGGTGGTCTGCCGCTTCGACGTCAGCGCGGTCTTCGACGACGACATCGACGACGACATCGACGACGATGACGACGACGACAACGTGGAGGACCCCGACGGCTTCGACACGGACCCGGACGGGGACGAGGGGCTCGACGCCGAGCGCTGAGCCGCGGGCGCCGTCCCACGGCACGACGACGGCAGACGGCGGCGGCCGCCGGGACAGCCCCGGCGACCGCCGCCGTCGCGTTCCGTCCCCGCCCGTTCAGCCGGCCGCGGGCACCTGGGGAGCCAGCAGCGCCGGCAGGCGGGTCGTCCGCGGCTTGGCCGCGACCTCGGCCACGGCGCGCGGCAGCGCCTGCTCCACACCGTGCACGACGGACAGATGACGCTCGGCCCGGCCGAACGCCGTGTAGATCCAGGGGCGGCTGAGGGCCGGTACGGCGTCACCCGGCAGCACCACGACCACCGCGGGCCACCGGCCGCCCGCGGCCTGGTGCGCGGTCAGCGCCCACCCGTGCCGCACGCACCGCTCCACCTGCTCCTTCGGTACGACGACGGCCTCGTCGGCGCAGGACAGGTGCAGCCCGTCCGCGTCGGCGCCCACCACCCGGCCCGGCAGCGTGCGGCCCGGGACGGGGGAGTAGGCGACACGGTCGCCGGGGTCGAAGCCGCCGAAGCGGCCGGGGCCCGGATTGAGCCGCTCCTTCAGCGCCGCGTTCAGCGCGCGGGTGCCGACGGCACCGCCGTGCCCCGGGGTGATCACCTGGCTCTCGCCGGCGGGGACGCCGATCGCGCGGGGGACCGAGTCGGCGACCAGTTGCACGGTCCGGTGCACGGCCTCGCCGGCGTCCCGCACCGGGACGATCACGACCTCCTTGCCCGGGGCCCGCACCTGGTTCAGCTCCCCGACGCCGATGCCGGAGACCAGCTCGCCCAGCGGCCCGGGATCCGGGCGCCGGGAGGCGACCCGGGGGCAGATCCGTGCCGCCAGGAGGTCGGCGAAGACCCGCCCCGGGCCCGCGGACCACAGCACCGCCGGGTCCCCGGCCAGTACCAGCCGGGCCCCGTCCGGCAGCGACTCCGTCAGCAGCGCAGCCGCCTCGACGTCCAGCTGGGGCGCGTCGAACACGATGAGCAGATCCAGGTCCAGCGCCCCGTCCGCGTCCCGCCCAGGCCCCTCGGAACCGGCCAGCAGACCGGTCACGGTCGTCACGGGCGACGGCTGGGCCGCCGCGGTGTCCGCCGGCCGGTCCAGCAGGGCCGCGAAGCGGGCGCGGCCGGCCGGGGCGGGTGTGGCGGCCCAGGCGCGCAGTCCGAGGCCGTGGGCGGCGCGCAGCAGCGCCGCCGGTTCGGCGAGGGACGCCTCGCCGCCCGTGTGCAGGACCAGGCCGTGGGCCGCCACCGCGCGGATCAGATCGGCGGCGGAGCCCTGCGCCGAGGCGGCCCGCTCCCAGTCCTCCTCGGCGGCGGCCCGCGCCGGCGCCGAGTTCACCAGCCGGGCCAGGCCGTCGGCGAGGCTCTCCTCCGCGAGCGCGTACCGCTCCAGACCGACCAGGACGCGGGCCGGGGCCTCGCCGTCCGCACCGTCCTCCTGCGTCGCGTCGTCCCGCCGGGCCGTCCCGCCGGGCTCCTCCAGGGCGTCCTGGAACAGCAGGGCCTCGCCCTCGGCGAGCGTGCTCTGCACGGCGGCGTCGGCGTCCGGGACGCCGTACCGGCCCAGCGCGGCCGTGAGCTGGGGGAGCTCCAGGGCGGTGTGCCCGGCCAGGGCCGCCTGCTCCAGGAGCCAGCCGGCGACCGCGCGGCCTCGCCGCTCGTCGCCCGGGCCGCACTCCGCGCCGAGCAGCGTCCGCGCGAACCCGTCGGCCTGCTCCGGCCGCACGCCCGGGACGCGCAGCAGCTGCCAGGGGTCCGTGCGCAGCCGCTCGTCCGCGCTCTCGCCGAGGACCGCGGCGACCTGCGGCGCGAGCGCCTCGGGCGCGCCGCCTGCGGCCAGCACGCGCCGCAGGGCCTGGACGGCCTCGGGCGCGGGGGGCGCGGGGGCGGCCGCCGGGGCCGGCTGCGGCCGGTGTACCGGCTCGGGGCGCGGCGGCTCGGGGGCGGGGCGTGGTGTCTTCGGCGCGGGGGCGTCGAAGACGGGGGCCGCCGGCTTCCGGCCGCTCTCGACGGCCCGGACGGCGGCGAGCAGGTCGGCCGCCTTGCCGCTGAGCTTGCGCCCGCTCTCGATCGGTCCCTGCCTCTCCGCCTTCCGCCGCTCGATGCGCTCCCGTTCGAGCCGCTGGGCGAGCAACTCGGCCTCGGCCTCGGACAGGTTCCCGCCCTCACCCGCGGCATCGGTGCTGCCGGCGTCCGCGTCCCCGGCTCCGGCCCCCTCCCCGGTCCGGGGGTCCCGGGGACCGGGGTCCTCGTCGGCGGGACCGCCGCCCCCGGTCCCCGCGCCCCCGGCGTCCCCGTCCCCGTGCCCGCCGTCGGTGTGCGGGACTTCCCGGTCGTCCGGGTCCGTGCCGCCGGACTCCCCGTCCCCGCCCCGCCGGCTCCCGGTGCCCGCCTCCTGCGGGCCCGGGGAGTCGCCCCCGCCGCCCCGTGCCCCGGCCGGGGCGCCCGTGCCCCGGCCGGCGTCGGCCCCCGTGGTGCCCGGTGCCCCCGGCTCGGCGTGCTCCGTGGTCTCGGGCTCCGTGCTCACAGCGTGCTCCAGTCGTGATCGGGATAGCGGTGCACGGGCGCCGACACGTCGTCGAGCGCCCGGCAGATCTCCTCAGGAAGACTAAGGGCCTCCACTGACAGCGCCGCTGTGAGCTGCCGCGCGTTGCGCGCGCCGACGATGGGCGCGGCCACGCCGGGCCGGTCCCGGACCCAGGCCAGGGCCACCTGGAGCGGGGTCACCGCGAGCCCGTCCGCCGCCGTCGCCACCGCGTCCACGATGCGGCTGGCCGTGTCGTCGAGGTAGGGCGCCACGAACGGCGCCAGGTGCTCGGAGGCGGCCCGCGAGTCCGGCGGCGTGGCGTCCCCCCGGTACTTGCCGGTCAGGACACCGCGGCCCAGCGGTGAGGAGGGCAGCAGCCCGATCCCGAGGTCGAGCGCGGCGGGCAGCACCTCGCGCTCGACGCCGCGCTGGAGCAGCGAGTACTCCATCTGCGTGCCGGCCAGCCGGGTCCGCGTGCCCGGCGCGGCCAGCTGCCAGGTCGCCGCCTTGGCCAGCTGCCAGCCGCAGAAGTTGGAGACCCCGGCGTAGCGGGCCCGGCCGCTGCTGACCGCCAGGTCCAGGGCGCTGAGCGTCTCCTCCAGCGGCGTGTGGGGGTCGTAGGCGTGGACGTGCCACAGGTCGACGTGGTCCGTGCCGAGCCGGGCGAGCGAGGCGTCCAGCGCGGAGAGCAGGTGGCCGCGTGAACCGTCGAAGCGGCGGTCGGGGTCCGGTACGCTGCCCGCCTTCGTCGAGATCACCAGGTCCCGGCGCGGCACCAGGCCGCCGATGAGCTTGCCGAGCAGGTACTCGGCCTCTCCGTCGCCGTACACGTCCGCGGTGTCGACGAGGGTTCCGCCCGCCTCCCAGAATGTCTTCAGCAGCTCCGCCGCGTCATGCTCGTCGGTGTCCCGCCCCCAGGTCAGGGTGCCGAGACCGATGCGGGACACGCGCAGGCCGGTGCGGCCGAGATGCCTCTGCTCCATGAACGCCGAGATTACTGGCTAGGGGTTCGCACGTGGGTGCCCGCGGGTCACCTGTTCCCGTTCCCGGCGGCCGCACACCGCCGCTCCGCGCTTCCCGCACCACAGCGCGGGCGCCCGCTGCTGACGCGCACGCGCGGGCCGCGCTAAGGTCGGGCCCCAACGGACGTTACTGATCGGTAAGGGGAATCGGCCATGCAGCTCGGGATCAACCTCGGCTACTGGGGCGCCGGAATGGACGCGGACAACCTCGCCGTCGCCCGGGAGGCCGACCGGCTCGGCTACGCCGTCTGCTGGGCCGCCGAGGCCTACGGCTCCGACGCGGCCACCGTGCTCGCCTGGGTCGCCGCCCGGACCGAGCGCATCGACGTCGGCTCGGCCATCTTCCAGATCCCGGCCCGGCAGCCCGCCATGACCGCGATGACGGCCGCCACCCTCGACTCCCTCTCGGGCGGCCGCTTCCGGCTCGGCCTCGGCGTCTCCGGCCCGCAGGTGTCCGAGGGCTGGTACGGCGTGAAGTTCGACAAGCCGCTCTCCCGCACCCGCGAGTACGTCGAGATCGTGCGCAGGGCGATGACGAGGGAGCGGCTGACGTACGAGGGCGAGCACTGGACGCTGCCCCTGCCCGGCGGCCCGGGCAAGCCGATCAAGCTGACCGTGCACCCGCAGCGCGAGCACATCCCGCTGTACATCGCCGCGATCGGCCCGAAGAACCTGGAGCAGACCGGCGAGATCGCCGACGGCGCCCTGCTCATCTTCCCGTCGGCCGAGCACCTGGAGGAGACGGCGATCCGGCACCTGCGGGCCGGGCGCGAGAGGGCCGGCAAGAGCCTCGACGGCTTCGACGTCTGCCCCACCCTGCCGCTGGCCCTCGGCGACGACGGGGACGTGCCCGCGCTCGCCGACACCTTCCGCCCGTACACCGCGCTGTACGTCGGCGGCATGGGCAGCCCCCGGCAGAACTTCTACAACCGGCTCGCCCGGCGCATGGGGTACGAGCGGGCCGCCGCCGAGATCCAGGAGAAGTACCTGTCGGGCGACAAGCGGGGGGCCGCGGCCGCCGTACCGCACGAGCTGATCGACCGGACGACGCTGCTGGGGTCCGTGGACCGGATCGCGGACCGGATGAAGGCCTACGCGGCGGCCGGGGTGACCACCCTCTCCCTCGCCCCGGCGGGTTCCACGCTCGACGAGCGCATCGCCGCCCTGCGCGCCGGCGCCGAGGCCCTGGAGCGCGCCGGCCTCGCCTGACGCGGCGTACGGCCCGACGCGGCCGGTGGGGTTCTCGCGGCCGTGGTGGGGGCTCGGGGGTCTTCCCCGCCACGGCCGTCACGCAGGACAACGCGCCCGCGCGCGCCTGGTTACGCCCCTCCCCGCCTCCGGACGCTTCCTCCCGGAGGGGCGCACGCTGTGGGAGCGCCGCTCGCCGGGATCCGTGTCCGCCGGGGCGACGGCCCCGCCGTGGCGGACCGCACGGGGCACGTCCCCGGCCGGCGGAGGGCGAAGCCGGCGGCGCTTGCCGCGGGCACCCGCGCGGCAGGCGCCCAAGGGGCGCCCCGGCGGCCGGTGACCGTGCGGCCCGAGACGCCCGAGCGGCGCGGCGCGCCGGGCGGCCCGACTTCGCCCCGCGTCCGGGTCCGCCGGACCGCCCGGGGCGCCCCTCAGAGCCAGCCCCGGCGCTTGAACAGCCGGAACACCAGCACCTCCAGGACGGCCATCAGCGCGATCAGCGCCGGATAGGACCACACCCAGCGCAGCTCCGGCATGTGGTCGAAGTTCATGCCGTAGATCCCCGCGATCATCGTGGGGATCGCGGCCATGGCCGCCCACGCGGAGATCTTCCGCATGTCGTCGTTCTGCCGGACGCTCATCTGCGCCAGATGCGCCGACAGGATGTCCGAGACCAGCCGGTCCAGGCCCTCCACCGACTCGTTCACGCGCGTGAGGTGGTCGTGCACGTCCCGGAAGAAGGGCCGCGCGGTGTCGTCCACGAACGGCACCCGCACCGGCCCGCCGAACGGGCCCGTGCCCGCCAGCCGGGACAGCGGCGGCACCAGCGGGCCTACGGCGCGGCGGAACTCCAGGATCTGCCGCTTGAAGTTGTAGATCCGCGACGCGGTGTGGCGCGAGCCGCCGTCCTCCGGCGAGAACACCTCCGCCTCCAGGCCCTCCAGGTCGGCCTGCAGCTCGGTCGCCACGTCCAGGTAGTGGTCGACGGCGGCGTCGGCGATCGCGTACAGCACCGCGGTGGGGCCCTTGGCGAGCAGTTCGGGCTCCTGCTCCAGCCGGTTCCGCACCGCCTTCAGCGGGGCGCCCTCGCCGTGGCGGACCGTCACCACGAACGCGTCCCCCAGGAAGACCATGAGCTCGCCGGAGGAGACGGTGTCGTCGGCCGCCTCGTACACGACCGGCTTGAGCACCATGAACAGCGAGTCCTCGTACATCTCCAGCTTGGGCCGCTGGTGGGCCTTCAAGGCGTCCTCCACGGCCAGCGGGTGCAGTGCGAACTCCTGCGTGACCAGGTCGAACTCCTCCGCGGTCGGCTCGTGCAGCCCGACCCAGACGAATCCGCCCGCGGCCCGCGCCTCGCCGAGCGCGTCGGAGAAGTCCTCGGGTCCCTCGCGGCGCCGCCCGTCCCGGTAGATGGCGCAGTCGACGATCACCGAACGCACTCTCCCCTCACCCCGGCGCCACCGCGCCGTTGCCTACGCCTACCCTGGCCGCATGCCCACGCTGATCCTGGTCAGACACGGACGTTCCACCGCCAACACCGAGGGGCTGCTCGCCGGCTGGACGCCCGGCGTCGGCCTCGACGAACGCGGCGCCGCACAGGCCGCCGCCCTGCCCGGGCGGCTCGCCGGACTGCCCCTCGCCGAAGTCGTCACCAGCCCGCTGCAGCGCTGCCGGGAGACGATCCGCCCGCTGCTCGACGCCCGGCCCGAGCTGCGCCCCCACACCGACGAGCGGATCGGGGAGTGCCACTACGGCGACTGGTCCGGCCGCAAGCTCGCCGAACTCAAGGACGAGCCGCTGATGGAGGTGGTGCAGGCGCACCCCTCGGCGGCGGCCTTCCCCGGCGGCGAGTCGATGCGCGCGATGCAGACCCGCGCCGCGGAGGCGGTGCGCGAGTGGAACGCGCGCGTGGAGCGCGACCACGGCGCCGACGCCGTCTACCTCATGTGCTCGCACGGGGACATCATCAAGTCGCTCGTCGCGGACGCGCTCGGGCTCCATCTCGACCTCTTCCAGCGGATCAGTGTCGAACCGTGTTCCGTCACCGCGATCCGCTACACCCGGCTGCGGCCGTTCCTCGTCCGTCTCGGCGACACCGGCGACTTCGCCTCCCTGGCGCCGCGGGAGGAGCCGCCGGGCGACGACGCGACCGTCGGGGGCGGTGCGGGCGCACCGTGATCGTCGGCCGCAGTAGGGTGAAGCGGTCGCAGCAGCGCCGTCCCACGGCGTCCACCAGGTTCCGTTCATCCCGCCGATCCGCCTTTTCGCCACGACATTCAATGGAGACAGGACGTGTCCCGTCAGGTGTTCCTCTACGACCAGCCGGAGCGCTTCGTGGCCGGTACGGTCGGACTGCCCGGGCGCCGTACGTTCTTCCTCCAGGCCTCCGCCGGCTCCCGGGTGACCAGCGTGGCCCTGGAGAAGACCCAGGTCGCCGCGCTCGCCGAACGCATGGACGAGCTTCTTGACGAGGTGGTGCGCCGCAGTGGCGGCAGCGCCGCCGTCCCCGCCGTCGCCCCCGTGGAGATCACCGACACCGCCCCGCTGGACACCCCCATCGAGGAGGAGTTCCGGGTCGGCACCATGGCGCTGGCCTGGGACGGCGAGGAACAGCGCATGATCGTCGAGGCGCAGGCCCTCGTCGAACTCGACGCCGACTCCGAGGAGGACCTCGCCGAGGCCGAGGAGCGGCTCCTGCAGGACGAGGAGAACGGGCCCCCGATGCTGCGGGTCCGGCTCACCGGCGCGCAGGCCAGAGCCTTCGCCAAGCGCGCCCTGGACGTCGTCAACGCCGGGCGGCCGCCGTGCCCGCTGTGCAGCCTCCCGCTCGACCCGGAAGGACACGTATGTCCGCGCCAGAACGGATACCGCCGCGGGGCGTGACGGCCGGGGCGCCGGCCGCCGACCTGCTCGCCCGGGGCGAGCTGACCGTCCGCGGACGCATCCGTGAGGCGTCCAACGCGGCGCTGTACTGCACGGTGACGCACGAGGGCCGCGAGGCCGCCTGCGTCTACAAACCGGTCGCGGGGGAGCGCCCCCTGTGGGACTTTCCCGACGGCACGCTGGCCGGACGGGAGGTCGCCGCGTACGAGGTCTCCGAGGCCACCGGCTGGGGGCTCGTGCCGCCCACCGTGCTGCGGGACGGGCCCTACGGCGAGGGCATGTGCCAGCTGTGGATCGAGACGGAGCCGGAGGCGGAAATCCTCGCCCTGGTGGAGGGCGAGGAGCCCGGCCCCGGCTGGAAGGCGATCGGGTTCGCCGAGGTCGCGGAGGGGCGGACCGCGCTGCTCGTGCACGCCGACGACGAGCGCCTGCGGCGGCTCGCCGTGCTCGACGCCGTGATCAACAACGCCGACCGCAAGGGCGGCCACCTGCTGCCCGCGGCCGAGGGGCGGCTGTACGGCATCGATCACGGGGTCACCTTCCACACCGAGGACAAGCTGCGCACGCTGCTGTGGGGCTGGGCCGGGGAGCCCCTCACCGAGGAGGCCGTGGCCGTGCTCGGCGGACTGAGGGAGGCGCTGGAGGACGGCGGTGCCCTGGCGGTCCGGCTGGCCGGACTGATCACTCCCGCCGAGATCGGCGCCACGCGCGCGCGGGTCGACGCGCTGCTGGCCTCGGGGGTCCATCCGGAGCCGGGCGGAAAGTGGCCGGCGATCCCCTGGCCGCCGGTGTAGGGGCCGCCCGGCACGGCCGCCGCACCGGCGGCCGGCACCGCCGCGCGGCGTGGCGGCGGCACGGAGCGGCCCGGCGCCGTCGCAGCACAGCGGCCGGTCGTGTGCAAGAGCGTCTCCTCGGCCATCCGCTCGATCCGGTTCGTGGCCGCAACCTCGCTCCGGTTACGCTCATGACATGCATGCCTGGCCCGCTTCCGAGGTCCCCGCCCTGCCTGGTCAGGGCCGCGACCTGAGGATCCACGACACCGCGACCGGCGGCCTCGTCACCCTCGACCCCGGTCCCGTCGCCCGTATCTACGTCTGCGGCATCACCCCGTACGACGCCACCCACATGGGACACGCGGCGACCTACAACGCGTTCGACCTCGTGCAGCGCGTGTGGCTCGACACCAAGCGGCAGGTCCACTACGTCCAGAACGTCACCGACGTCGACGACCCCCTGCTGGAGCGGGCCGAACGGGACGGCGTCGACTGGACCGCCCTCGCCGAGAGGGAGACCGCTCTCTTCCGTGAGGACATGACGGCGCTGCGCATGCTGCCGCCCCGCCAGTACATAGGCGCCGTGGAGGCCATACCCGGCATCGTGCCGCTCGTGGAGCGGCTGCGGGACCTCGGTGCCGCCTACGAACTCGAGGGGGACGTCTACTTCTCCGTCGAGTCCGACCCCCACTTCGGCCGGGTGTCGAACCTGGACGCCGCCGCGATGCGGCTGCTGTCCGCCGAGCGCGGCGGAGACCCGGACCGGCCGGGCAAGAAGAACCCCCTCGACCCGATGCTGTGGATGGCGGCCCGCGAGGGCGAGCCCAGCTGGGACGGCGGCTCCCTCGGCCGCGGGCGGCCCGGCTGGCACATCGAGTGCGTCGCCATCGCCCTCGACCACCTCGGCATGGGGTTCGACGTCCAGGGCGGCGGCTCCGACCTGGCCTTCCCCCACCACGAGATGGGCGCCTCGCACGCCCAGGTCCTCACCGGCGAGTTCCCCATGGCCAAGGCGTACGTCCACGCCGGCATGGTCGGCCTCCACGGCGAGAAGATGTCCAAGTCCAAGGGCAACCTGGTCTTCGTCTCGCAGCTGCGGCGCGAGGGCGTCGACCCCGCCGCCATCCGCCTGGCGCTGCTGGCCCACCACTACCGCTCCGACTGGGAGTGGACCGACCAGGTGCTCCGGGACGCCGTCGCCCGCCTCGGCCGCTGGCGCGCGGCCGTCTCCCGGCCCGACGGCCCGGCCGCCGACGCCCTCGTCGAGGAGATCCGCGACGCCCTCGCGAACGACCTGGACGCCCCGGCCGCGCTCGCCGCGGTCGACCGCTGGGCGGCCCTCCAGGAGGAGACCGGCGGTACGGACACGGGCGCGCCCGGCCTGGTGTCGCGCGCCGTCGACGCGCTGCTGGGCGTCGCCCTGTAGAGGCACGGCAGGGTCTCGTCCGACCCGGCGGCCGGGCGGAGCGTACGCTCCGCCCGGCCGCGCCGTCAGTCCTCCGACGACTCCTCGTCGTCCCCGCCCGCCGCCGGCGGCTTCGGCGGCCGGGTCCGGCCGCCGGGATTGTCCCGCAGGTACGGAGTGCCGGACGGACCCGGGGCGGCGTCGCCGCCGTCCGCCGTGGCGTGCCCGCCGGACGGCCCGCCGCCCCCGTCCCGGCGCCGCAGGTACCGCTCGAACTCGCGGGCGATCGCCTCGCCCGACGCCTCCGGCAGCTCCGCGGTGTCCCGGGCCTCCTCCAGCGCCTGCACGTACTCGGCGACCTCGCTGTCCTCGGCGGCCAGCTGATCCACGCCCACCTGCCAGGCACGCGCGTCCTCGGGCAGCTCGCCCAGCGGGATGGGCACGTCGATCAGGTCCTCCAGGCGGTTGAGGAGGGCCAGCGTCGCCTTCGGGTTCGGCGGCTGCGACACGTAGTGCGGCACCGCGGCCCACAGCGACACCGCGGGTACACCGGCGTGCGTGCACGCCTCCTGCAGGACGCCGACGATGCCCGTCGGGCCCTCGTACTTGGTCTCCTCCAGGTCCATGCGGCGCGCCAGGTCGGGGTCCGAGGTGGTCCCGCTGATCGGGACCGGACGCGTGTGCGGGGTGTCCCCCAGCAGGGCGCCCAGGACGACCACCAGTTCCACGCCCAGCTCGTGGGCGAAGCCCAGCAGCTCGTTGCAGAACGAGCGCCAGCGCATGGACGGCTCGATCCCCCGGACCAGCACCAGGTCCCGCGGCCTGTCACCGCCGACCCGGACCACCGACAACCTCGTCGTCGGCCACATGATCTTGCGGACGCCGCCGTCCATGAACACCGTGGGACGGTTCACCTGGAAGTCGTAGTAGTCCTCGGCGTCCAGCGCCGCGAACACCTCGCCCTTCCACTCCCTCTCCAGATGCGCGACCGCGGTGGAGGCGGCGTCGCCGGCATCGTTCCAGCCCTCGAACGCGGCCACCATGACCGGGTCGATCAGCTCGGGAACTCCCTCGAGCTCGATCACCCAGCGCCTCCTTCCGACGTGCCCTCGCTTGACGTCCCAACCTTACGGCGTGCCGCGAGGGCGCCCGCAGCCCCCTTGCGCGGGAGAGTGCCCCCATCACTGCCCCGGGAACCAGCCCGGAACACCCGGGCGGGCGGGGGCGGCCGGAGACGGGCGGGAGGCGGGTGGGGGCACACCGGAAGGGGCGGCTCCGGGGTGCGGAGCCGCCCCTTCCGGGCGGGGGGGCGGCCGGTGGTTACTTCTTGTCGAGCAGGTCCCGCACCTTCGCGCGGATCTCGTCCGTGGCCAGGCCGCGGATGGTCAGCGTGGTGCGGCGGCGCAGCACGTCGTCCGGGGTCTCGGCCCATTCGTGGTCGCGGGCCCAGACGACCTGCGCCCAGATCTCCGGGGCGTCGGGGTGGACGCGCTCGGCGAGCCGGGGATCGTCGTTGGCCAGGCGGGCGATGTCGAACGCCAGTGAGCCGTAGTGGGTGGCCAGGTGCCGGGCGGTGTCCGCCGCCATCCGCGGGCCGGGCGCCGGGTGGTCGGCCAGGAGGCGGTGGGCGACCGCGCGGGGGTTGGCGACACCGGGCAGCGGCACCTTCCTCGGCAGGGAGGAGACCGGCTCGAAGCCGTCGCCCAGCGGGTGGCCCGGCAGCGACTCCAGCTTCCTCATCACCGTACGGCCGATGTGGCGGAAGGTGGTCCACTTGCCGCCCGCGACGGACAGCATGCCGCCCCGGCCCTCGGTGACCACCGTCTCGCGCTTGGCCTTGGCGGTGTCGCCGGGACCGCCCGGCAGCACGCGCAGGCCCGCGAAGGCGTACGTGATCAGGTCCCGGTCGAGCTGCCGGTCGCGGACGGAGAAGGCGGCCTCGTCGAGGATCTGGGCTATGTCCCTGTCGTTGACGGCGACGTCGGCCGGGTCGCCCTCGTACTCCTCGTCGGTGGTGCCGAGCAGCAGCATGTCCTCCCAGGGGAGGGCGAAGGTGATGCGGTACTTGTCGATGGGGGTCGCCAGCGCGGCCTTCCACGGCGAGGTCCGCTTCAGCACCAGGTGCGCGCCCTTGGACAGGCGGATGGACGGCGCGGCGTTCGGGTCCTCCATGCGGCGCAGGTGGTCGACCCAGGGGCCGGTCGCGTTCAGCACCAGCCGGGCGTTCACCCCGAACTCCTCGCCGGACAGGCGGTCCTTCAGCTCGGCGCCGGTGACGCGGCCCCGGGTGAAGCGCAACCCGGTGACCTCGGCGTGGTTGAGGACGACGGCGCCCGCCTCGACGGCCGCGCGGACCGTCATCAGCGCCATCCGCGCGTCGTTCATCTGGTCGTCGCCGTAGACGGCCACGGCCTTGAGGTTCTCGGTGCGCAGCTCGGGGACGTCGGCCTGCGCCCTGGCGGGGGAGAGCAGGTGGCCGACGCCGTCGCCGAAGGCGCTCAGCGCCGAGTAGGCGAAGACGCCGGCTCCGAGCTTGGCCGCGCCGTGCGGGCCGCCCTTGTACACGGGCAGGTAGAAGGTGAGCGGGTTCGCCAGGTGGGGGGCCACCTGGCGGGAGACCGCGCGGCGCTCGAAGTGGTTCTCCGCCACCAGCTTCACCGCACCGGTCTGCAGGTAGCGCAGGCCGCCGTGGAGCAGCTTGGAGGAGGCGGAGGAGGTGGCGCCGGCGAAGTCGCCGGCGTCGACCAGGGCCACCCTGAGACCGGACTGCGCGGCATGCCAGGCGGTGGAGATGCCGAGGATGCCGCCGCCGATCACGAGGAGGTCGTACGACGCTTTGGAGAGCTGCTCCCTGGTCTCGGCGCGGCTCGGGTTGGAGCCGGAGGCCGGGCGCGTCCCCAGGGCAGGCACGGACTGCAGGGTGGGCTGAGTGGTCATGTCGGGTTCTTGCTCCTCGTCGGCTGGTGTCAGCCTTCGTCGTCGATCCAGCCCATGGTCCGCTCGACGGCCTTGAGCCAGTTCTTGTACTCACGGTCGCGGGTCACCGCGTCCATGCGGGGGGTCCACTCGGCGGCCCGCCGCCAGTTGGCGCGCAGGTCGTCGGTGCTGTTCCAGAAGCCGACGGCGAGGCCGGCGGCGTAGGCGGCGCCGAGGCAGGTCGTCTCGGCGACCATCGGGCGCACCACGGGGGCGTCCAGGAAGTCCGAGAGGGTCTGCATCAGCAGGTTGTTGGAGGTCATGCCGCCGTCGACCTTGAGGGCGGTCAGCTCGACGCCGGAGTCCTTGGTCATGGCGTCGGCGATCTCCCGGGTCTGCCAGGCGGTGGCCTCCAGGACGGCGCGCGCGAGGTGCGCCTTGGTGACGTACCGGGTCAGGCCGGCGATCACGCCGCGGGCGTCGGAGCGCCAGTACGGGGCGAACAGGCCGGAGAAGGCCGGTACGAAGTACGCGCCGCCGTTGTCCTCGACCTGCATCGCCAGCGTCTCGATCTCGGCGGCGGTGGAGATCAGGCCCATCTGGTCGCGCATCCACTGCACCAGGGAGCCGGTGACGGCGATGGATCCCTCCAGCGCGTAGACCGGCTTGTCGTCGCCGATCTGGTAGCCGACGGTGGTCACCAGCCCGCTGTAGGAGTTGATGACCTTGTCACCGGTGTTCATCAGCATGAAGGTGCCGGTGCCGTACGTCGACTTGGTCTCGCCCTCGGAGAAGCAGGTCTGCCCGAACAGGGCCGCCTGCTGGTCGCCGAGCGCGGAGGCGACCGGGACGCCGCCGAGCAGCTCGCCCAGCCGGCCGCCCCTGATCTCGCCGTACACCTCGGCGGAGGAGCGGATCTCGGGGAGCATCCGCGGCGGCACGCCGATGGACTCGCAGATCCGCTCGTCCCACTGGAGGGTGCGCAGGTTCATCAGCAGGGTGCGGGAGGCGTTGGTGACGTCGGTGACGTGCCGGCCGCCGTCGGTGCCACCGGTCAGGTTCCAGACGACCCAGCTGTCCATGGTGCCGAAGAGCAGGTCGCCGGCCTCGGCGCGTTCGCGCAGGCCGTCGACGTTGTCGAGCAGCCAGCGAGCCTTGGGGCCGGCGAAGTAGGAGGCCAGGGGCAGGCCGGTCTCGCGGCGGAAGCGGTCCTGGCCGACGTTGCGGGCCAGCTCCCGGCACAGGGCGTCGGTGCGGGTGTCCTGCCAGACGATGGCGTTGTGGACGGGCTCACCGGTGTGCCGGTCCCACACGAGGGTGGTCTCGCGCTGGTTGGTGATGCCGATGGCCTTGATGTCGTCGCGGGTGATGCCGGCCTTGGCGACGGCGCCGGCGACGACCTCCTGGACGTTGGCCCAGATCTCGGTGGCGTCGTGCTCGACCCAGCCCGGCCTGGGGAAGATCTGCTCGTGCTCCTTCTGGTCGACGGAGACGATCCGCCCGTCCCGGTCGAAGACGATGCAGCGGGAAGAGGTCGTGCCCTGGTCGATCGCCGCGATGAAGGGGCCGGCGGTGTGGGCGTCGGTCACTGTGTGCTCCTGGAGGTTCCGTGGTGGTGGGGCTTGCGTGTACGGCGCGCGCCGTGCGGCTCGGGGCCCGTGCCCGGGGGGAGGGCTGGGCGGCGCTCCCGGGGCACTGGGCGGGGTACTCCTGTGAGCACCCTCAAGCGAACGCGACGTCGTACACGCCCGCGGCGACCGCCGCGCCGATCAGCGGTCCGACGATCGGGATCCAGGCGTACCCCCAGTCGGAGCCGCCCTTGTGGGGCAGGGGCAGGAGGGCGTGCACGATGCGTGGGCCGAGGTCACGGGCGGGGTTGATCGCGTAACCCGTCGGCCCGCCCAGGGACAGGCCGATCGAGACGACGACGAAGGCGGTGATCAGGACGCCCAGGGTGCCCAGGCCGTCGCCCTCGGCGTTCAGGCCCTGGGTGAGGATGGCGAGCAGCAGGACGAAGGTGCCGATGATCTCCGTGGCGAGGTTCTGCGCCGCGTGGCGGATCTCCGGGCCGGTGGAGAAGATGCCCAGCACCGGGCCGGCGCCCTTCTCCTGCGCCACGACGGCCTTGGCCGCGGTGTCCTGCGGGGCCGGGTCGCCGACGATCTCCCGGTCGGTGAGGTGGGCCTGGAACTGGCCGTAGTAGGCGATCCAGACCAGGGCCGCGCCGATCATGGCGCCGAGGAGCTGCCCGGCCAGATAGGTCGGGACGTCGCCCCACTCGCCGTCCTTGAGGGCGATGCCGAGCGTCACGGCCGGGTTGAGGTGGGCGCCGGACAGCGGTGTGGAGATGTAGGCCGCGGTCATGACGGCGAAACCCCACCCGAAGGCGATGGCGACCCAGCCGGCGTTGCGGGCCTTGGATGCCTTGAGCGTGACGGCGGCACAGACTCCGCCACCGAGCAGGATGAGCACGGCGGTACCGATGGTCTCGCCGATGAAGATGTCGGAGCTGGACACCCGCGACTCCTTTGTCCTTCGTCCAGGGGATGCCGAACCCGGGTCCCTCCGGGTCTTCCGGCGCTCTCGGGGTGAGAGCGATGGCGGCCCTTGGCGTTGCCACACTCTAACGCGTATTGCCGGTAGGTGTTCGACAATGCCGACCGATGGACGGGAGTCTTGCTCCGGCGTTACTCGTGCGTCAAGGGTTCTGTTATCGAAAGCACGATCGTTATTGATCGGTTCGGTCGATCGGCCCCGCGAGGTGTGCGCACCGGTCCGGGGATCGCGGGCGGGGCGCCGGGGCCGGGCGGGCCTCAGAACCGTCCGGCGCCTAGGTCCCGCGAGACCGCGCGGGCGCAGTCGCGCACGGCCGCGACCAGCTCGGGCCGCAGCTCGCCCCCCCGGCACAGCCGCTCCACGGCGCCGGTGACGCCGACGGCGCCCACCGGCATCCGCCGCCGGTCGTGGATGGGGGCCGCGACGGAGGCGACGCCCTCCCAGGTCTCCTCGATGTCCGCCGCGTAGCCACGCGCGCGTGTGAGGTCCAGGATCCGCTCGAAGCCGTCCAGGTCGCAGACGGTCCGGTCGGTGAACGCCCGGCGCTCGGACTCGGCTGCCTCGCTGCGGGCCACGGGGTCGTACGCCGACAGCACCTTGCCCAGGGCCGTGGAGTGCAGCGGCTGCATCGCCCCGATCTCCAGCACCTGCCGGCTGTCGTCGGGCCGGAAGACGTGGTGCACGATCAGCACGCCCTGCTGGTGCAGGACGCCCAGGTAGACGCTCTCGCCGCTGGAGCGGGCCAGGTCGTCCGTCCACACCAGGGCGCGCGCCCGCAGCTCGTGCACGTCGAGATAGGTCGTGCCCAGCCGCAGCAGCTCGGCGCCCAGCTGGTAGCGGCCGGACGCGTCGTCCTGCTCGACGAAGCCCTCCTGCTGGAGGGTGCGCAGGATGCCGTGCGCGGTGCCCTTGGCCAGGCCCAGCGAGGAGGCGATGTCCGACAGGCCGAGCCGCCGCTCGCCGCCCGCGAGCAGCCGCAGCATCGCGGCCGCCCGTTCGAGCGACTGGATGTTCCGTGCCATCGCCGTCCTGCCTCCGTCCCTTCGACTGCCGCCTCTGCGGTGTCGCTGCCGCTGTTCGGCATTGCCGAACACTACCGGTGATCACCGACCCGCCGCCAATGGTTGGTCGGCCACCGTCGCGCCGGCCGTGCGCCCGGGGCGGGCGCCGCCCCGGGCGCACGGCCGGCCAGGCCGGCGGCGGCGGAGGACCCCGCGGGGGCGGATTCCGTGCCCGGCCGGAAGACGCGGTCCCTCCTCGCACGGGCCGGCGCCCGGGAAACCGGACGCCGGGCAAGGGTAGGCCAGGCCGTGCGCACGCCCCGGCACTCCGGGCCTGCGCGGCCGGGGCCGTCCCGCCCCTCCCGCCCGTGCCGCCGGGGCCGTCCCGCGTGCGCCGCGCGCCGCCCGGACGGAGCACCGCCGCGGTGTCCGGCCGTCGTGGGCGGGACCGCTCCCGGCGCGCTCCGCCCCCGTTCCGCCCGTACGGGTCACCGCCGCCGTGCCCGGTCACGGCGCGCTCCGCTCCCCGCTCCCGTCCGTCCCGTCCGCCCCGTCCGCGCAGGTCACCGCGGTGCGCCAGGCCCCCGTCCACAGGGCTGCCGTCCACCGTGATCCGCCTCCGGCTCCGTCCCGGTCCCGTCCGTCCCGTGGACGCCCTGACCGTCCGCTCGCGGTCCCGGCTACCCTGACGGCGTGCGCGTTCCTCCGGGCCGCCCGCCGCGGGCGTGTTCCGGGAAGCGCAAAGCCGACAGCCGTCGCACCCAAGGGAGCCCCTTCATGGCCTCGTCGCCGTCCACCCCTTCCGCCGACAGCCGGACCCGTGTGTCCGCCCTGCGTGAGGCGCTCGCCACCCGCGTGGTGGTCGCCGACGGGGCGATGGGCACCATGCTCCAGGCGCAGAACCCCTCGCTGGACGACTTCCGGCAACTGGAGGGGTGCAACGAGGTCCTGAACCTGACCCGGCCCGACATCGTCCGCTCGGTCCACGAGGCGTACTACGCCGTCGGCGTCGACTGCGTCGAGACCAACACCTTCGGCGCCAACCACTCGGCTCTGGGCGAGTACGACATCGCCGACCGCGTGTACGAACTGTCCGAGGCCGGTGCCCGGGTGGCCCGCGAGGTGGCCGACGAGTTCGCGGCCGGCGACGGCCGCCCGCGCTGGGTGCTGGGCTCCATGGGCCCCGGCACCAAGCTGCCCACGCTCGGCCACGCCCCTTACACCACCCTGCGCGACGCCTACCAGCAGAACGCCGAGGGCCTCCTCGCGGGCGGCGCGGACGCGCTGCTCGTCGAGACCACCCAGGACCTGCTCCAGACCAAGGCCGCCGTCATCGGGGCCCGCCGCGCCCTGGAGACCGCCGGCCTGGACGCGCCGCTGATCGTGTCGGTGACCGTGGAGACGACCGGCACCATGCTGCTGGGCTCGGAGATCGGCGCGGCGCTGACCGCGCTGGAGCCGCTCGGCATCGACATGATCGGCCTGAACTGCGCGACCGGCCCGGCGGAGATGAGCGAGCACCTGCGCTTCCTCTCGCGCCACTCCCGTATCCCGCTGTCCTGCATGCCCAACGCCGGCCTGCCGGTCCTGGGCAAGGACGGCGCCCGCTACCCGCTGACGGCGCCGGAGCTGGCGGACGCGCAGGAGACGTTCGTCCGCGAGTACGGCCTGTCCCTGGTGGGCGGCTGCTGCGGTACGACGCCGGAGCACCTGCGGCAGGTCGTGGAGCGGGTGCGCGGCGTCACCCCGCCGGCGCGGGACCCGCAGCCCGAGCCGGGCGCCGCCTCCCTGTACCAGAGCGTGCCGTTCCGGCAGGACACGTCGTATCTGGCGATCGGTGAGCGGACGAACGCGAACGGGTCGAAGAAGTTCCGCGAGGCGATGCTGGAGGGCCGCTGGGACGACTGCGTGGAGATGGCGCGGGAGCAGATCCGCGAGGGCGCGCACATGCTCGACCTGTGCGTGGACTACGTGGGCCGCGACGGCGTGGCCGACATGCAGGAACTGGCCGGCCGCTTCGCCACCGCCTCCACCCTGCCGATCGTGCTGGACTCCACCGAGGTGGAGGTGTTGCGGGCGGGCCTGGAGAAGCTGGGCGGCCGCGCGGTGATCAACTCGGTGAACTACGAGGACGGCGACGGCCCCGACTCCCGGTTCGCCAAGGTCACGGCACTGGCCAAGGAGCACGGCGCGGCGCTGATCGCGCTGACCATCGACGAGGAGGGCCAGGCCCGCACCGCCGAGAAGAAGGTCGAGATCGCCGAACGCCTGATCGCCGACCTCACCGGCAACTGGGGCATCCACGAGGAGGACATCCTCGTCGACTGCCTGACCTTCACCATCTGCACCGGCCAGGAGGAGTCCCGGGGCGACGGCATCGCCACCATCGAGGCGATCCGCGAGCTCAAGCGCCGCCACCCCAGGGTGCAGACGACGCTGGGCCTGTCGAACATCTCCTTCGGCCTCAACCCGGCCGCCCGCATCCTGCTCAACTCCGTCTTCCTGGACGAGTGCGTCAAGGCCGGCCTGGACTCCGCGATCGTCCACGCCTCGAAGATCCTGCCGATCGCCCGCTTCGACGACGAGCAGGTCAAGACCGCCCTCGACCTGATCTACGACCGCCGCAGCGAGGGCTACGACCCGCTGCAGAGGCTGATGGAGCTGTTCGAGGGCGCCACCGCCAAGTCGCTGAAGGCGTCCAAGGCCGAGGAACTGGCCGCCCTGCCCCTGGACGAGCGGCTCAAGCGCCGCATCATCGACGGCGAGAAGAACGGCCTGGAGGCCGACCTGGACGAGGCGCTGACCGAGCGTCCGGCTCTGGACATCGTCAACGAGACGCTGCTGGACGGGATGAAGGTGGTCGGCGAGCTGTTCGGCTCCGGCCAGATGCAGCTGCCGTTCGTGCTCCAGTCCGCCGAGGTCATGAAGACCGCGGTGGCCTACCTGGAGCCGCACATGGAGAAGACCGACGAGGCGGGCAAGGGCACCATCGTCCTGGCCACCGTCCGCGGCGACGTCCATGACATCGGCAAGAACCTCGTCGACATCATCCTGTCCAACAACGGCTACAACGTCGTCAACCTCGGCATCAAGCAGCCGGTCTCCGCCATCCTGGAGGCCGCCGAGGAGCACAAGGCCGACGTCATCGGCATGTCCGGGCTGCTGGTGAAGTCCACGGTGATCATGAAGGAGAACCTGGAGGAGCTCAACCAGCGCGGTCTGGCCACCCGGTTCCCGGTCATCCTCGGCGGCGCCGCCCTCACCCGCGCCTACGTCGAACAGGACCTCCACGAGATCTACGAAGGCGAAGTCCGCTACGCCCGCGACGCCTTCGAGGGACTGCGCCTGATGGACGCCCTCATCGGCATCAAACGCGGCGTGCCCGGCGCCAAGCTGCCGGAGCTGAGGCAGCGCCGGGTCAGGGCGGCGGCCACGACCGTGGCCGAGGAACGGCCCGAGACCGGGCACGTCCGCTCCGACGTCGCCACCGACAACCCGGTTCCCGAGCCCCCGTTCTGGGGCACCCGTGTCGTGAAGGGCATCCAGCTCAAGGAGTACGCGTCCTGGCTGGACGAGGGCGCGTTGTTCAAGGGCCAGTGGGGCCTGAAGCAGGCCCGCACCGGCGAGGGGCCGACGTACGAGGAGCTGGTCGAGACCGAGGGCCGGCCCCGGCTGCGCGGCCTGCTGGACCGGCTCCAGACGGAGAACCTGCTGGAGGCGGCCGTGGTCTACGGCTACTTCCCGTGCGTCTCCAAGGACGACGACCTGATCGTCCTGGACGAGGCCGGCAACGAGCGCACCCGCTTCACCTTCCCCCGCCAGCGGCGCGGTCGGCGCCTGTGCCTGGCCGACTTCTTCCGCCCGGAGGAGTCCGGCGAGACCGATGTCGTCGGCTTCCAGGTCGTCACCGTCGGCTCCCGCATCGGCGAGGAGACCGCCCGCCTCTTCGAGGCCAACGCCTACCGCGACTACCTCGAACTGCACGGCCTGTCCGTCCAGCTCGCCGAAGCCCTCGCCGAGTACTGGCACGCGCGGGTGCGCGCCGAACTCGGCTTCGCCGGCGAGGACCCGCAGGAGATGCAGGGGATGTTCGAACTGAAGTACCGCGGTGCCCGCTTCTCCCTCGGCTACGGCGCCTGCCCCGACCTGGAGGACCGCGCCAAGATCGCCGACCTGCTCGAACCCGAGCGCATCGGCGTGCGCCTGTCGGAGGAGTTCCAGCTCCACCCCGAGCAGTCCACCGACGCCATCGTGATCCACCACCCGGAGGCGAAGTACTTCAACGCCCGCTGAGGCGTCCGGACGCGGGACCGCCCCGGCACGTCCGCCGGTGTGCCCCGGGGCACACGCGTCACACCGGGCGTTCCGTCCGTGCGCGTCGTACACTGGTCGGTCCACCGCAGGCCGGCTCCCTCACGGGAGCCGGCCTGATCGTCCCTCAAGGAGGTACGTGGATGACCAGTACGGTCCCCGCGCGCGGAACCCTTTCCCAGGCCCTCGGCCCCGCTCGGGCCGGGAAGGCCCCGGCCGCCGACGGCTCCGCCCTGCAAGCGGTGCTCCTCGACATGGACGGCACCCTCGTGGACACCGAGGGCTTCTGGTGGGACGTCGAGGTCGAGGTCTTCGCCTCCCTCGGGCACACGCTCGACGAGACCTGGCGCCATGTCGTGGTCGGCGGCCCCATGAGCCGCAGCGCGGGGTTCCTGATCGAGGCCACCGGGGCCGACATCACCCTCCCGGAACTCACGGTGCTGCTCAACGAGGGCTTCGAGGAACGCATCGAGCAGGACCTGCCGCTGATGCCGGGAGCCGCCCGGCTGCTGGCGGAGCTGTACGAGCACGAGATCCCCACCGCGCTGGTGTCCGCCTCGCACCGGCGCATCATCGACCGGGTGCTGAAGACCCTGGGCCCGCACCACTTCGCGCTGTCGGTCGCCGGCGACGAGGTGCCGCGCACCAAGCCCCACCCCGACCCCTACCTGACCGCCGCGGCCGGATTCGGCGCCGACCCGGTCCGCTGCGTGGTCGTCGAGGACACCGCCACCGGGGTCGCCGCCGCCGAAGCCGCGGGCTGCCAGGTGGTGGCCGTGCCGTCCGTCGCCCCTCTCGCCCCGGCTCCCCGGCGCACGGTCGTGACCTCGCTCGAAGAGGTCGACCTGGCGTTTCTCCGTAGTCTGATGACGAAAACGCGCTAGGTGTTCACCCAGCCTGCGAAGGCGATGGGGCGGGGATCCGGGATAACCGTACGCGGGGGCGGCGCAGGGGCCGGGAAGGAGAATTCCCCCTGCCGGACGCACGCATTCCACCGATCGCCCGGCGGCCGGGTTGTGACGTTCGACACGCGCAAAGGGGTCGACAGGGAAGGGCGTGTGTGCTGAGGGCCGCTTTCCGGGGACTGTCGGCGTGCCCATGTGTCCTGATTGGGGAGATGCTGCACTAATCCTTCCCTCGTCGGGTTTTCGGTCTGTCCGCGCCCGGTTTCGCTCCGTGATGGAGCCTCAACTTCGGTGCCCGCGAACCGTCCTGCGAGCGCGGACTAATCTCGTCGCGAGAACATCGCTCCCACCCCGTGATCCGCTGCGCCACCCCTGCATGCCGGATACACGGACCCGACAGTCCTGGAGTAACCCGAGCATGAACCGCAAGACTTTGGTGCTGCCGGCCGTCATCGGTCTGCTCGCCCCGGTGCTCGCCGCGTGCGGCGGATCGGACGGCGGCGACGGCGGTGACGCGATCGTCGTCGGCACCACGGACCGGTTCACCGCTTCGAAGGCTGCCCCCGCGCCCCTCGACCCGGCCTACGCCTACGAGGTCGGCAGCTGGAACATCCTCCGCCAGACCGTGCAGACCCTGATGGTCCAGCCACGCGGTGAGGGCGAGCCGGTACCCGAGGCCGCCGAGAAGTGCGGCTTCACCGACACCGGCAACGAGCGCTACGCGTGCACCCTGCGCGATGGTCTGAAGTTCGCGAACGGCGACCCCGTCACCGCCGCCGACGTGAAGTACTCGATCGACCGCGCGCGCTCCCTCAAGGCCGACAACGGTGTGGCCGCCCTGCTGTCCACCATCGACACCGTCGAGACGCAGGGCGACCGCGAGGTCGTCTTCCACCTCAAGACCGCCGACGCCACCTTCCCGTTCAAGCTGTCCACCCCGGTGGCGGGCATCGTCAACCCCGACGACTACGCCAAGGGCGAGTTCCGCGACGGCTTCGACGTGGACGGCTCGGGTCCGTACACCTTCCGGGCCGAGGTGGAGGACGACGAACTCGTGAAGGCCGTGTTCACCAGGAACCCCAACTACAAGGGGGCGCTGACGGTGAACAACGACAAGGTCGAGCTGGTGTCGTTCGAGGACGCCGAGGCCATGGGCGCCGCCCTGAGCCGGGGCGACATCGACCTGATGACGCGCGCGATGACGCCGGAGCAGGTCAGGGAGCTCTCCAACGCCTCCGACGACACCGTCGACCTCGTGGAGATGCCCGGTCTGGAGATCCGCTACCTGGCCTTCAACACGAACGCGCCGGAGGTCAAGGACAAGGCCGTCCGCCAGGCCATGGCCCAGATCGTCAACCGCAGCGAACTCGTCTCCAAGGTCTACGGTTCCCAGGCCGAGCCGCTGTACTCGCTGGTGCCGGCCGCCGTCACCGGCCACTCCAACTCGTTCTTCAACACGTACGGCGACCCGAGCGTGGACGAGGCCAAGTCCCTGCTGGCCAAGGCCGGCGTCACCACCCCGGTGAAGCTGACGCTGCACTACACCACCGACCACTACGGCTCGGCCACCGCGCTGGAGTTCGAGGAACTGAAGAGGCAGCTCAACGACAGCGGCCTGTTCGAGGTCACCATCGAGGGCGTTCCCTGGGACACCTTCCGCCCGGCCCAGCTGAAGGGCGAGTACGAGGTCTACGGCCTCGGCTGGTTCCCGGACTTCCCCGACGCCGACAACTTCCTCGCCCCCTTCTTCGACGAGGACAACTTCCTCAACTCCCCCTACACCAACAGCAAGATCCGCGACATCCTCATCCCGGAGTCCCGGCGCGAGGCCGACCGGCTGTCCGCCGCGGAGAGCGTGACGAAGATGCAGGACATCGTCGCCGACGAAGTACCGGTGCTGCCGCTGTGGCAGGGCAAGCAGTACGTCGCGGCGCGGGACGACATCACGGGCACCGCGTACGCCCTGAACTCCTCCTCCACCCTTCAGTTGTGGGAGCTCGGCCGCGGAGTGAGCGGCTGACGCCTTCCCGCGGCCGGGGCCCTGGACGGGCGGCCCCGGCGACCCGACTCACCGACGACAAGGCACAGCACGTGAACCTGCGCAACCACTGGCCGGTCCTGCCGCTCGTGGCGGGACTCGCCTCCGGCCTGCTGACCGGCTGCGGTACGGAGAACGGCGACACCGCCACCGAGGGAAACCGGGTCGTCGTCGGCATGTCCGACGACGTCCTGGCCACCGACCCCGCCTCCGGTTACGACCCCGGCTCCTGGCTGCTGTTCAACAACGTCTTCCAGTCGCTGCTGAGTTTCCCCAAGGGAGGCACGCAGCCGGAACCGGAGGCCGCCGAGGCGTGCGGTTTCACGGACACGCAGGCCCAGGTGTACCGGTGCACGCTGAAGGACGGACTGAAGTTCAGCAACGGCGACCCGCTCACCTCGAAGGACGTGAAGTTCTCCTTCGACCGCGTACTGAAGATCAACGACGCCGCCGGCCCCGCCGTCATGTTCACCACGCTGGACAGGGTCGAGACACCGGACGACAAGACGGTCGTCTTCCACCTCAACAGGTCGGACGCCACCTTCCCCAGCAAGGTCGCCTCCAGCGCCGGCTCCATCGTCGACCACCGGCAGTACGACGCCGACGCGCTGCGCAAGGACGGCAAGGCGGTCGGCTCCGGCCCCTACCAGCTGGACTCGTTCGGTGAGGACGAGGCCGTCTTCTCGGTCAACAAGCATTACAAGGGCAACGCCGAGGTGCGGAACGCGGGCGTGACGCTCAAGTTCTTCCAAGGCGACCAGGGCAAGCTGAAGCAGTCCCTCATGGACGGCGAGGTCGACGTCGCCTACCGGGGCCTGTCGGCGACCGACATCGCCGGCATCGAGAAGGCCGACGACGGCTCCGGCATCGAGGTCGTCGAGGGCAGCAGCGCCGAAGTGCAGCACCTGGTCTTCAACATGGACGACCCGGTGGCCGGCAAGCCCGGCGTCCGCAAGGCCATCGCCCACCTGCTGGACCGCGAGGCCCTCGTCCGGGACGTCTACCAGGGCACGGCCACCCCGCTGTACTCGATCATCCCGGTCGGTATCGCCGGCCACAACACGGCCTTCTTCGACACCTACGGCGCCCACCCCTCCAAGGACGAGGCCGCCGCCGCCCTGCGCGCCGACGGCATCACCGGCAAGGTGAAGCTGACCCTCTGGTCGACCCCGTCCCGCTACGGCCCGGCCACCGACCAGGAGCTCCAGGCGATCGCCGGCCAGCTCAACGCGAGCGGGCTGTTCGACGCCCGGATGGAGTCCGTGCCCTTCGAGCAGTACGAGAAGGACATCGCCGCGGGCAAGTACGGCGTGTACGTGAAGGGCTGGATCCCCGACTACCCGGATCCCGACAACTTCACGGCCCCCTTCTTCGGCAAGGGCAACGTGCTGGGCAACAAGTACACCAACGACACGATCACCGGCACCCTCCTGCCGCACACCGCCGCCGAGAGCGACCGCTCCGCGACCGAGGAGGAATTCGGCCGGCTGCAGGACATCGTCGCCGAGGAAGTCCCCGTCCTCCCGGTCTGGCAGGCCAAGCAGTACGCGGTCGCCCACGACCGGGTCTACGGCCTGGAGTACTGCCTCGACGCCTCCACCGTGTTCCGGTTCTGGGAACTCAACAAGGACTGAGCCGGCGAGCGGCCGCACGACGGCGAAGGGCGCCCCCGCCGGTCGGGGGCGCCCTTCGCCGTCGTGCGGGACCTACTGCGCGCCGGGGCGCACCAGCCCGCTCTCGTACGCGTACACCGCGGCCTGCACACGGTCGCGCAGCCCCAGCTTGGTCAGCACATGCCCCACGTGCGTCTTGACGGTGGTCTCGCTGACGAACAGGTCGGCGGCGATCTCGGCGTTGGACAGACCGCGCGCCACCAGCTTCAGCACCTCCACCTCACGCTCGGTGAGCGTGTGCAGGGTGTCCGGCACCGGCTCGTCACCCGAGGGCAGGTGCGTGGCGTACTTGTCGAGCAGCCGCCTGGTGACGCTCGGCGCGAGCATCGCCTCACCGGCGGCCACCACGCGGATCGCCTGCACCAGCTCCACCGCCGGGGCGTCCTTCAGCAGGAAGCCGCTGGCACCGGCGCGCAGCGCCTCCACCACGTACTCGTCGAGGTCGAAGGTGGTCAGTACCAGCACCTTGGCCGGGCCGTCCCGCCCGGGCCCGGTGATCTGCCGGGTCGCCTCCACCCCGTCCATCCGCGGCATGCGGATGTCCATCAGGACCACATCGGGTTGCAGGGCCCGCACCTGGTCGAGGGCCTGGAGACCGTCCCCGGCCTCGCCGACGACCGCGATGTCCTGCTCCGCCTCCAGGATCATCCGGAAGCCCGTGCGCAGCAGCGGCTGGTCGTCGACCAGTAGGACGCGGATGGCCACGTGAGTCTCCTTCGCTAGTCCGGCCCCATTCTGCCCTGAGCGCCCGATCGGGTTTCCCGCCGGGGCACCCGGCCGCTCCCGCCGGACTCAGCCGCCCGCACCGGCGGCAGGCGCGCGCACGGGCAGCGGGTACGGCGGGGGAGTGCCGCCGAACTCCGGACAGTGCGCCCGGTGGTCGCACCAGCCGCAGAGCCTGGTGGGCCGCGGCCGCCAGTCGCCGGTCTCGGTCGCCACCCGGATCGCGTCCCACAGCGCCAGCAGCTTGCGCTCGACCCGCTCCAGGTCGGCGAGGACCGGATCGTACGTCAGCACGTCACCGCTGCCCAGGTAGACCAGCTGCAGCCGCCTGGGGACCACCTTCCTCAGCCGCCACACCACCAGGGCGTAGAACTTCATCTGGAACAGCGCGCCCTCGGCGTACTCCGGCCGGGGCGCCTTGCCCGTCTTGTAGTCGACGATCCGCACCTCGCCCGTGGGCGCCACGTCGACCCGGTCGATGATGCCGCGCAGCCGCAGCCCGGAGTCCAGCTCCGCCTCGACGAACAGCTCCCGCTCGGCCGGCTCCAGCCGGCTCGGGTCCTCCAGGCTGAACCAGCGCTCGACCAGCCGCTCCGCCTCGCCCAGCCAGCGCGCCAGCCGCTCGCCTTCCGGATCGTCCGCGAACAGCTCCGCGACCTCGGGCCGGCTCTCGCGCAGCCGGTCCCACTGGCCGGGGACCAGCGCCTTCGCGCGCGGCACCGTGCGCTCGGCCGGCGGGACGTCGAAGAGCCGCTCCAGCACCGCGTGGACCAGGGTGCCGCGGGTCGCCGCCTCGCTCGGCTTCTCCGGCAGGCGGTCGATCACCCGGAACCGGTACAGCAGCGGGCACTGCATGAAGTCACCCGCGCGCGAGGGGGAGAGCGTCGCGGGCGGTACGGCGGCGGACCCCGCGGCGGCCGCCCCCGCGCCGCCCCCGCCCGCGTCCGCCGCCGCCGTCCCGGCCGTCTCGGGCGGCTCCGCCTGCGGGGCGGGAGCGGCGGCGCTCCCCGCCCCGTCCACGGCACCCTCGCTGCTCGTCTCCATGACCACAGACCTTACGGCCCGCCACCGACAGCGGCCCAGCCGCGGCCGTGACGCCTGCGCCGGGGGAAATCCGAGGGGTGCCGGGGCGGAACGGGCCGCGAGGGCCGCATACCATCGACTCGAGACCCTCCTGCCCGGCAGGCGCGGGAGACGCTTCGAACGAGGGGACACCGTGGACGTGAGCGGCGCGAGCGGGCAGCCGCGGTCCGGCAGCGAGGAACCGGCCGAGCACCACGCGGGGCCGACGGTCCCGGCCGCCGACCCCGCACGCCCCGGCCCGGCCCCGGACGACGGAACCACCCGTCCGGAGCCCGTCCCACCCGGCCCCGCCCCGGCCGGTGGACGGCCCGGTGACGACACACCCCGCACCGGAGGCGGTGCCGCCGGGCACGGGGACCAGACGCCCGCCGGCACCCCGCACGGCGGAGAGCCGCCGCGGGAAGCCGGTCGGGACGGTGCCGCGCGCGGCGGGACCGGGGCCGGACACGGGCTCCCCGGCAGCGCCGGGCACGACACGGACGGCGCGCCCCGGCGGGAGCCGGCGGACAGCGGCGCCCACCCGGCGGACCGGGCCCCCGGCGGCGGACGCCGCGCTCCCGCGGAGCCCGGCACCGGTCCCGAAACCGGCCGCACCGGCGCCGGAGCCGCGCCCGGGCCGCGGCGCCCCCCGGAGCCCGGTGGCGGGCTGCTGATGGGGCGGCCCTTCGGCGTCCCCGTGTACGTCGCGCCGAGCTGGTTCCTCGTCGCCGTCCTGATCACCTGGGTCTTCGGCGGCCAGCTCGACCGCGTCCTGCCCGAGCTCGGTGCCGCCCGCTACCTGGTCTCCCTCTTCTTCGCGGTCGCCTTCTACGCCTCCGTCCTGGTCCACGAGCTCGCCCACACCATCGCCGCCCTGCGCTTCAAGCTGCCGGTCCGCCGCATCCAGCTCCAGTTCTTCGGCGGCGTCTCCGAGATCGAGAAGGAAGCCGAGACCCCCGGCCGCGAGTTCGTCCTCGCCTTCGTCGGCCCGCTGCTCTCCCTCGTCCTCGCCGGCGTCTTCCACCTCGCCCTGCAGGCGGTGGAACCAGGCACCGTCCCCGGCGTCCTGCTCGCCGGCCTGATGATCTCCAACCTCATCGTGGCCGCCTTCAACCTCCTGCCCGGCCTTCCCCTCGACGGCGGCCGGATGCTCCGCGCGGTCGTCTGGAAGCTCACGGGCAGGCCCATGAGCGGCACCGTCGCCGCCGCGTGGGTCGGCCGCGCCCTCGCCGTCTGCGTCCTCATCGGCCTGCCGCTGTTCACCCGGTCCGGCGCGCTCGGCTCCGACGCCGCGGACAACGTCGGCATGGACACCGTCATGGACGCCCTGCTCGCCGCCATCCTCGCCGCGATCATCTGGACCGGTGCCGGCAACAGCCTGCGCATGGCCCGCCTGCGCGAGCACCTGCCCGAACTGCGCGCCCGCACCCTCACCCGCCGCGCCGTCCCCGTCGAGAGCGACACCCCCCTCTCCGAGGCCCTGCGCCGCGCCAACGCCGCCGGGGCCCGCGCCCTGGTCGTCGTCGACGCCGAGGGCGACCCCCTGTCGATCGTCCGCGAGGCCGCCATCGTCGGCGTACCCGAACACCGCCGCCCCTGGGTCGCGGTCGGCGGCCTCGCCCAGGAGCTCACCGACGGCATGCGCGTCTCGGCCGAGCTGGCCGGCGAGGAACTCCTCGACGTCCTGCGCGCCACCCCGGCCACCGAGTACCTGGTGGTGGAGGAGACCGGCGCGATCTACGGCGTGCTGGCCGCGGCCGACGTCGAGCGCGCCTTCGTCAGGGCCATGGCCCGCCCGCCCGCGTGAGAGCGCCCGTGGTCGGCGGCCCCGCCGAAGGCCGGTAGGCTGGTCACATGTCCGAACCGACCGGTGCCGCCCGCAGGCGCGGGCCCTTCAAGGTCGGGGACCAGGTACAGCTGACCGACCCCAAGGGCCGCCACTACACGTTCACGCTCGAGGCCGGGAAGAACTTCCACACCCACAAGGGTTCCTTCCCCCACGACGAACTGATCGGCGCTCCCGAGGGCAGCGTTGTCCGCACCACCGGGAACGTCGCCTATCTCGCGCTGCGCCCCCTGCTCCCCGACTACGTCCTGTCCATGCCCCGCGGGGCAGCCGTCGTCTACCCCAAGGACGCGGGGCAGATCCTCGCCTTCGCCGACATCTTCCCCGGCGCGCGCGTCGTGGAGGCCGGCGTCGGCTCCGGCTCGCTCAGCAGCTTCCTGCTGCGCGCCATCGGCGACCAGGGCATGCTGCACTCCTACGAGCGCCGCGCCGACTTCGCCGAGATCGCCCAGGCCAACGTGGAGCGCTACTTCGGCGGTCCGCACCCCGCCTGGCGGCTCACCGTCGGCGACCTCCAGGACAACCTGTCCGACACCGACGTCGACCGGGTCATCCTCGACATGCTCGCCCCGTGGGAGTGTCTGGAGGCCGTCTCCAAGGCGCTCGTCCCCGGCGGCATCCTGTGCTGCTACGTCGCGACCACCACCCAGCTCGCCCGGACCGTGGAGTCCATCCGCGAGATCGGCTGCTTCAACGAGCCGACCGCCTGGGAGACCATGATCCGCAACTGGCACATCGAGGGGCTGGCCGTCCGCCCGGACCACCGCATGATCGGCCACACCGGCTTCCTGCTCACCGCCCGTCGCCTCGCCGACGGCGTCGAGCCGCCGATGCGCCGCCGCCGCCCCGCCAAGGGCGCCTACGGCGAGGACTACGCCGGCCCCAACGCCGACGGAGGCGCCGGCCGCTGAGCCGGCCCTCCGCCGCGGCCAACGCGACGACGCCGTGGCCCAGTTCCCCGAGGGATGCGGGAACTGGGCCACGGCGTCGTCGCGTTGGTTCGGCACCGGACGAGGAGCGGTGAACCGGGCCGGGTGCCCACCCCGCCGTCCCGCCGCACTGTGACGTGTGGCACGATGCTGGCCACCCCACCGGCACAGCCCTCACAGGAGACACTCCTCGTGCAGCACTCCGCCGTTCCGGACCTGGCGCACACGCACGCCCGCCCCGTCCACTGGATCCTCACCGCCGCCGCCGTCGCCGGTGTCGTGGCCCTCTCCTCGCTCCTGCCGACCGGCGCCGCGACGGCGGCGCAGACGGCCGCCGGTCCGGAGGCGAAGGCCGCCCGGGCGGACGCCGCGCCGCCCGACCCGGCGGCGGCCGCCTTCCCCCTGGAGTGCGGCCCGGTCGAGGCGGTCGTGCAGAAGAAGGCCACCGGCGACCTCGACGGCGACGGCCGGCCCGAGACGGTGGCCGTGGTCCACTGCGACGCTCCCATGGGCACCCCGCCCGACGGTGTGTACGTCCTCACGCACGGCGCCGACGGCAGGCCCCGCGTGGTGGCCACCCTCGTCGGTCCCCGGGAACGCCGGACGGTCACCGACTTCGCGGTGCGCGACGGCGCCGTCCTCGCCACGCTGCTCGGCTACTCGTCGGCCGACGTGCCCAGTTGCTGCCCGGACGTGACGGACGACGTGAAGTGGCGGTGGAAGGACGGGGCGTTCGTCCGCTCGGCGCCCTCCCAGGCCCGGACGGTGTGAGGGAACAGACATCGGTCGCCGTCCGTCCGCATCCCCTCACTCTGCGTCGGGACCGAACACCTCGACCTTGTCCGAAACGCGACGCACGTGAATGCACTCGCCCGGACACTCCTTCGCCGAGTCGACCACATCCGTGAGAAGCGGCAGCGGTACGGGCGTTGTCGCCCCCTTCTCCTGCAGAAGCTCCTCGTCCGCGCCCTTGACGTACGCCAGACCGTCGATGTCCAGCTCGAACACCTCGGGCGCGTACTGGGCACAGATGCCGTCGCCGGTACACAGGTCCTGGTCGATCCAGACCTCCAAGGCCTCGCCGTCGACTCCGGCCTCCTGCTGCACGCTCATCTCTCCTGCCGTTTCTGCGTCGAGCCGTACGGAATCCGGCCAGCTCTGACGGGTGTTGAACGGTTCGACCCTACCTCCGCCTGCTTTTCAACCGTGTTCCGTGGGTATTCCCCTGGCGTGAGGGAGAGCGCAAGGGTGAAGATCGGACACACCCCGACCGTCTTTGTGATCTAGGGGTTTCAATCGACACCCACCCAGGTAGGGTCTGGAAGCGTCCAGCTCCCCTTGGAGGAGGTGAGGACCGTGGCAGCCCACGACGACGACATGAACCGCGGCATCCGCCCGGGACGCGGGTCCGACGACCCGGCCGGGCAGATTGCCTACCTTGAGCAGGAGATCGCCGTCCTGCGACGCAAGCTCGCCGACTCTCCGCGACACACGAGGATTCTCGAAGAGCGGATCGTCGAGCTGCAGACCAACCTGGCCGGCGTGTCCGCCCAGAACGAGCGACTCGCCAACACGCTCCGTGAGGCCCGCGACCAGATCGTGGCCCTCAAGGAGGAGGTCGACCGCCTCGCCCAGCCGCCGGCCGGCTTCGGTGTCTTCCTGCAGGCGAACGAGGACGGCACCGCCGACATCTTCACCGGGGGCCGCAAGCTCCGGGTGAACGTCAGCCCGAGCGTCGAGCTCGACGAGCTCAGGCGCGGCCAGGAAGTGATGCTCAACGAGGCGCTCAACGTGGTCGAGGCCATGGAGTTCGAGCGCGTCGGCGACATCGTCACCCTCAAGGAGATCCTCGAGGACGGCGAGCGCGCCCTGGTGCTGGGGCACACCGACGAGGAACGGGTGGTACGGCTCGCCGAGCCGCTGCTGGACGTCACCATCCGTCCCGGCGACGCCCTGCTGCTGGAGCCCCGCTCCGGGTACGTCTACGAGGTCGTCCCCAAGAGCGAGGTCGAGGAACTCGTCCTCGAAGAGGTCCCCGACATCGGCTACGAGCAGATCGGTGGCCTCGGCAACCAGATCGAGATGATCCGCGACGCGGTCGAGCTCCCCTACCTCTACCCGGACCTGTTCAAGGAGCACGAGCTGCGTCCCCCCAAGGGCGTCCTGCTCTACGGGCCCCCCGGATGCGGCAAGACGCTGATCGCCAAGGCCGTGGCGAACTCGCTGGCCAAGAAGGTCGCGGAGGTCACCGGCCAGGCGGCCGGCAAGAGCTTCTTCCTCAACATCAAGGGTCCCGAGCTGCTGAACAAGTACGTCGGCGAGACCGAGCGGCAGATCCGCCTGGTCTTCCAGCGGGCGAGGGAGAAGGCCAGCGAGGGCACCCCCGTCATCGTCTTCTTCGACGAGATGGAGTCCCTCTTCCGCACCCGCGGCTCCGGGGTCAGCTCGGACGTGGAGAACACCATCGTCCCGCAGCTGCTCGCCGAGATCGACGGCGTGGAGGGCCTGCAGAACGTGGTCGTGATCGGCGCCTCCAACCGCGAGGACATGATCGACCCCGCCATCCTGCGGCCCGGCCGGCTCGACGTGAAGATCAAGATCGAGCGTCCGGACGCCGAGGCGGCCAAGGACATCTTCGGGAAGTACCTCACCGAGCGCCTCCCGCTGCACGAGGAAGACCTCAGGGAGCACGGCGGCGACAAGGCGGCCACGGTCCAGAACATGATCCAGACCGCGGTGGAACAAATGTACGCCGAATCGGAGGAGAACCGCTTCCTGGAGGTCACCTACGCCAACGGCGACAAGGAAGTCCTCTACTTCAAGGACTTCAATTCCGGCGCCATGATCGAGAACATCGTGGGCCGCGCCAAGAAGATGGCGATCAAGGACTTCCTCGAGAAGAACCAGAAGGGCCTTCGGGTCTCCCACCTCCTCCAGGCGTGCGTGGACGAGTTCAAGGAGAACGAGGACCTGCCCAACACCACCAACCCGGACGACTGGGCCCGGATCTCCGGAAAGAAGGGCGAGCGGATCGTTTACATCCGCACCCTCGTCACCGGAAAGCAGGGTGCGGACACCGGACGCTCCATCGACACGGTGGCGAACACCGGTCAGTACCTGTAAAACACAGGGCGGCTGCGGGTGCCCACACCGGGTACCCGCAGCCGACTGTTTTTTCGGGGCCCGCGGCTGGAGCAGGCAATGACGCAAATGATCTCCCCACCGGCGCAAAGGCGTTCTAGGCTCTTCCGTATCGCCGAGTCGCGCGGTGCGGGGACGGGCACCGCACGCGCGACCGAGCGCCAGCGGTATCTGCGCGACGCCCACGACCGAGGGCGCCGCCGGGCAAGGAGGGCCGCATGACCGTACGGCGAGTAATGGGCATCGAGACGGAGTACGGGATCTCCGTCCCCGGCCACCCCAACGCCAATGCCATGCTCACCTCGTCCCAGATCGTCAACGCCTACGCGGCGGCGATGCACCGGGCCCGCCGGGCCCGCTGGGACTTCGAGGAGGAGAATCCGCTGCGGGACGCACGAGGCTTCGACCTCGCCCGCGAGGCCGCCGACTCCAGCCAGCTCACCGACGAGGACATCGGCCTGGCCAACGTGATCCTCACCAACGGTGCCCGGCTGTACGTCGACCACGCCCATCCCGAGTACAGCGCCCCCGAGGTCACCAACCCCCGGGACGCGGTCCTCTGGGACAAGGCCGGCGAGCGGATCATGGCCGAGGCCGCGGAACGGGCCGCCCAGCTTCCCGGTGCCCAGCCGATCCACCTCTACAAGAACAACACCGACAACAAGGGCGCCTCCTACGGCACGCACGAGAACTACCTGATGAAGCGGGAGACCCCCTTCTCGGACATCGTGCGCCACCTGACGCCCTTCTTCGTCTCCCGCCAGGTCTTCGCCGGCGCCGGCCGGGTCGGCATCGGCCAGGACGGGCACGAGCACGGCTTCCAGCTCAGCCAGCGCGCCGACTACTTCGAGGTCGAGGTCGGACTGGAGACGACGCTGAAGCGCCCGATCATCAACACGCGCGACGAGCCGCACGCGGACGCAGAGAAGTACCGCCGGCTGCACGTGATCATCGGTGACGCGAACCTGTCCGAGATCTCGACCTACCTGAAGCTGGGCACGACCTCCCTGGTGCTGTCGATGATCGAGGACGGCTTCATCGCCGTCGATCTCGCCGTGGACCAGCCCGTCCGCACCCTCCACCAGGTCTCGCACGACCCGTCGCTCAAGCACCTGGTCACGCTCCGCAGCGGCCGCACACTCACCGCGGTCCAGCTCCAGATGGAGTACTACGAGCTGGCGCGCAAGTACGTGGAGGAGCGGTTCGGGGCGGACGCCGACGACCAGACCATGGACGTCCTGAGCCGCTGGGAGGACACGCTCACCCGCCTGGAGAACGACCCGATGAGCCTGGCCGGCGAGCTGGACTGGGTCGCCAAGCGGGAGCTCATGGAGGGCTACCGGCGCCGTGACGACCTCGACTGGGACGCGGCGCGGCTGCACCTGGTCGACCTCCAGTACGCCGACGTACGCCCCGAGAAGGGCCTGTACAACCGCCTGGTGGCCCGGGGCCGGATGAAGCGGCTGCTGGACGAGGCGGAGGTCGAGCGGGCCCGTACGAAGCCGCCGGAGGACACCCGCGCGTACTTCCGCGGGCGCTGCCTGGAGCAGTACGCGGACGACGTCGCCGCGGCCTCCTGGGACTCGGTGATCTTCGATCTGCCGGGCCGCGACTCGCTCCAGCGGGTGCCCACCCTGGAGCCGCTTCGCGGGACGCGTCACCACGTCAAGGAGCTCCTGGACCGCTGCCGCACGGCCGAGGACCTGGTCAGGGTCCTGTCCGGGAGCTGAGCGAAGGCGCGTGCCCGCGGGTGGGCGGGGACGCGGATGCCAGGAGAGGACGGCCGGACGGGGTGGAAAACCCGGTGGCTGGGAATCATGAAGGTAGGCCCCGCGCGTCGGGAGACCGCGGGGCCGATGTCAGACCCGGCTTGTAGGGTCTGATCTTGACCGAGCGAACTGTGTCGGGCGAACCGAGCGGGGTGAGGGTTATGTCGACCAAGGACACCGGCGGCGGACAGCAGAAGGCCACCCGGTCCACCGAGGAGGCCGAGGAGCAGGCGCAGGACGCGCAGGCGTCGGAGGACCTCAAGGAGCGCCACGAGAAGCTCAGCGACGACGTGGACTCCGTGCTGGACGAGATCGACGACGTGCTCGAGGAGAACGCCGAGGACTTCGTGCGGTCCTTCGTGCAAAAGGGCGGCCAGTAGGCCGGTCCGGCCTTCGGGCCGGCGGACGGCCGGGTGGGCGAGTGGTGCGTGGGGTGCCGCGCGCGGTGCGGTGGGACCGTGCCGCGCGCGGCACCGCGTCCGGGGCCCGCCGCGCCCCCTTCCCGGGGTTCCCGCCGAGTATGTGGACCACTGCCGCAAGGGGGGTAGGGTCCGTGGCGTACCGTGCTCCAGCCGCACGCCGTGCTGGGGCAGTTCTCAACCATCGGCCCGACGTCACAAGGCGGGCTGCTGCATACGTGGAAGGAATCGCGTGGAAGCCAACACTCGTAGCACCGGGCGTCTGCCGGCTGCCTTCCTGACGCCGGGGTCCTCCTCGTTCATGGACTTCCTCGCCGAGCACCAGCCGGAGCTGCTGCCGGGCAACCGGCAGCTGCCGCCGGTGCAGGGGGTCGTCGAGGCGCCGCACGGCACGACCATCGTGGCCGTGACGTTCCCCGGCGGAGTGGTCCTCGCCGGCGACCGGCGCGCCACCATGGGCAACGTCATCGCGCAGCGGGACATCGAGAAGGTCTTCCCGGCCGACGAGTACTCGGCGGTGGGCATCGCCGGTACGGCGGGTCTGGCCGTGGAGATGGTGAAGCTCTTCCAGCTGGAGCTGGAGCACTTCGAGAAGGTCGAGGGCACGCAGCTGTCGCTGGAGGGCAAGGCGAACCGGCTGTCCACCATGATCCGTTCCAACCTCGGCATGGCCATGCAGGGGCTGGCCGTGGTGCCGCTGTTCGCCGGGTACGACGTGGACCGCGGCGAGGGCCGCATCTTCTCGTACGACGTGACGGGCGGGCGGTCGGAGGAGCGGGGTTACGCGGCGACGGGCTCCGGTTCGATCTTCGCGCGCGGCGCCATGAAGAAGCTCTTCCGCGACGACCTGAGCGAGGCCGAGGCCACGACGCTGGTGGTCCAGGCCCTGTACGACGCGGCCGACGACGACTCGGCGACCGGTGGTCCCGACGTCGCCCGCCGGATCTACCCGATCGTCACCGTGATCACCGAGGACGGCTTCCGCCGGCTCACCGACGACGAGGCGTCCGAGATCGCCCGGTCGATCCTGGAACGGCGGCTGGAGCAGCCGGACGGGCCGCGGGCGGCGCTGCTGTAGTGGGCGCCTTGTTGTTGTCAGGTGATCCAGTGACTTCGATTGAAAGGGACGGATAACCGGTGTCGACGCCGTTCTATGTCTCACCCCAGCAGGCCATGGCCGACCGGGCGGAGTACGCCCGCAAGGGCATCGCCCGTGGCCGCAGCCTGGTCGTGCTGCAGTACACCGACGGCATCGTGTTCGTCGGGGAGAACCCGTCCCGTGCGCTGCACAAGTTCAGCGAGATCTACGACCGGATCGGTTTCGCGGCCGCCGGCAAGTACAACGAGTACGAGAACCTGCGCATCGGCGGGGTGCGCTACGCGGACCTGCGCGGTTACACCTACGACCGTAACGATGTGACCGCGCGGGGGCTCGCCAACGTCTACGCGCAGACGCTCGGCACGATCTTCTCCAGTGCGGGGGAGAAGCCCTACGAGGTGGAGCTGGTCGTCGCCGAGGTGGGGGAGGCCCCGGAGCAGGACCAGATCTACCGGCTGCCGCACGACGGCTCGATCGTCGATGAGCACGGTTCGGTGGCGGTGGGCGGCAACGCCGAGCAGATCAGCAGCTATCTCGACCAGCGGCACCGGGACGGGATGACGCTCGCGGAGGCGTTGCAGCTGGCCGTGCAGGCATTGTCGCGGGACACCAACGGCAGTCAGCGGGAGATCCCCGCCGAACGGCTGGAGGTGGCGGTGCTGGACCGGACGCGTCCGCAGAAGCGGAAGTTCAAGCGGATCACGGGGAGTCAGCTGTCGCGGCTGCTGGAGCAGGGGGCCGCGGGCCGGACGCCCGCGCCGGAGGAGGAGCAGGAGTAGGGGGAGCAGCGGTCTCGGGGCGCCTGCGGCGCCTGCCGGGGTGCCGTCCGGTGGCGGCGCGGGTGCCTGCGGCGGCCTGTGCGGGCCGGTGGGGCTGGGAGTGCCCCGCGGCGCCTGCGCGGCCCTGGCCGGGGTGCGCGTAGCGCCTCCCCCGGGGGTGGGCCGGGTCGTGCCGGGGGTGTCCGTCCCCGGGACGGCGCGGAATCGGTCGTTCGCCGAGGCGTCCGGGGCGACGTGCCGACCACCGCGGGCGAACACCCCCTCCGGCACATCGCTTTCCCCCTGGGCGGCCGCGGCTCCGCCCCGGTCGGGGCCGGCGGGTGCGACCGGTCGTCCGGGCGCGGGAAAGCCCTGCCCGTGCCGCGTGGTTCCCGTGCCCTCGGCGTCTGACCGGCCCGGGAGGTTCCCCTCGGGACGGCACACGGGTGACCGCTGTGGACGCCCCTGCCCGCAGGGGCCGGGAAGCGGCGCCCCGGTCGCTCGCCCCGGTGCCGGGCGACACGCGGGCGCCCGGTCAGCCCTCCCGCCTCGGCGGGGCCGTGGAGCCCCGCAGCACCAGACGCACCGGGATGTCGCCGGCCTCGGGGGAGCGGCCCTCCAAGACGGACAGGAGGGCGAGCATGCCCCGCTCCCCGAACAGTTCCGCGTCCAGGCGGACCGTGGTGAGCTCGGGATCGATCGCGGTGGCGAGCGCCAGGTCGTCCACGCCGGTGACGGAGATGTCGTCGGGAACGCGCAGCCCCAGGCGGCGGATCGCCTTGTAGGCGCCGGCCGCCAGTTGGTCGTCGTCGCAGACCACGGCGGTGGGACGGGGACCGGGGCGGCCGAGGGCGGTCTCCGCGGCGGTGCGGGCGCCCTCGATGGAGATGGGGGCGCGGACCGTGTCGAGCCGGGTGTCCGCGACGGCGGCCAGGCGCGTCGCCAGTTCCCGGGCGCGGACCTCGAAGGTCCAGGAGGCCACGTCCGCGGCGAGGTGGAGGAAGCGGCGGTGGCCGAGGGCGAGCAGATGACCGGTGGCCTGCCGGATGCCGTCCGCGATGTCCAGGTTGACCGTGGCGGCGCCCAGGCTGCCCTCGGGGTCGCTGTCCAGCATCACCAGCGGCAGCTGGTCGCCGCGGATGGCGGTGAGGGCGTCGGCGGCCATGGAGGAGGCGATGACGCCGTCCAGGGCGGCCTGCGCGGAGGCGAAGGGGTCGCGGGCGGGGCCGATGCCCTCGGGGGAGGGGTAGAGGACGACTCCGAAGCCGTGCTCGGCCGCGACTCGCGCGGCGCCCGTGTAGACGCCGGCGAAGAACTCCGTGGTCAGGGCCGGGACGACGAGGAGGACGGTGCGGGTGCGGCCCAGGCGCAGATTGCGCGCGGCGAGGTTGGGGCGGTAACCGAGGTCGTGCGCCGCCTCGCGGACGCGTTGCGCCGTGGTCTCCGACACGCGCCCGCGCCACTTGTCGCCCAGCACCAGGGAGACCGCTGCCTGGGAGACACCGGCGGCCTGCGCGACGTCCCGGCTGGTGGGGCGGGTACTGCCTCGTGCCACCGTCGGCCTGCTCTCTCGTCTGGACTGGCGAACAGCGGCCATGGTACGTATGAGCGAGGTAGTTATACGTAAAACCTCGCGTGTCGGCGGGGGGAAGGCGGGGCCGGTCATGGGGTACCTGGAGATCCTCCGGGCGAAGCATGCCACCCGGCTGCTCGTCGGCACGCTGGTGGGACGGTTGCCCAACGCCACCGCCGCCATCGCGATCGTGCTGTTCGTGCGGGCCGAGGGCGGCACGTACAGCCTCGCGGGGGCGCTGGCGGCGGTGTACGGCGTCGCCAACGCCGTGGGACAGCCGGTGCTGGGGCGGCTGGTGGACCTGTACGGACAGCCGCGGGTGCAACTGCCCGCCGCGGTACTGTCGGGGCTGGCCATGGGGGTCTTCGCCTTCGCCGGGGCCGGGGCGCTGCCGGTCGCCTACGCGGCGGTGGCGGCCGCCGGGCTGTTCACGCCGCCGCTGGAGGGCGGGCTGCGGGCCCTGTGGCCCAGCGTGCTGCGCAAGGAGGGGCAGGTGCACACGGCGTACGCCATGGACGCCGTGGCGCAGGAGGTGATGTTCACCGTCGGGCCGCTGCTCGTGACGCTGTGCGTGTCGCTGTGGTCGGCGCAGGTGGCGCTGCTGGTGCTGAACGCGGTGGGCGTCCTGGGCGCCCTGTCCGTGGTGGTGTCGCCGCCCTCACGCGCGTGGCGGTCGGCTCCGCGCGAGGCGCACTGGCTGGGCGCGCTGCGCTCGCCGGGGCTGCTGGCGCTGCTGGCCGCGTTCCTGTTCGTGGGCGGCGCCCTGGGGTCGATCACGGTGGCCGCCGTGTCGTACGCGGACGAGCACGGCGGTGACGCCGTGTACGGCTGGCTGATGGCAGCCCTGGGACTCGGGGCGCTGATCGGCGGCGCCGTCTACGGGGCCCGGCGGTGGGCCGGGGAGCCCGCCCGGCGGCTGACGGCGCTGGTGGCGCTTCTGGCAGTGTGCTACCTGCCGCTGCTGCTGATGCCGGGCCCGGTCGGCATGGTGTTGCTCACCGTGGTCGCGGGCGTCTTCCTCGCGCCGGCCATCGCCTGCGCGTTCGTCCTGGTCGACCGGCACGCGCCGCGGGGCACGGTCACGGAGGCGTTCTCCTGGCTGGTGACGACGTTCACCGTGGGCGCCTCGGTGGGCACGGGGCTGGCGGGGCCGGTCGTCGAGGCGGGCGGCACGGTGTGGGGGTTCGCCGTGCCGGGTATGGCGGGGGCGGCCTCCCTGCTGGTTCTGATCGCCACCGGGCGGGTACTGGCGGCTCCCGTGCCGACCGCGGTGATCGCGGCCGATTCGGAAAATGATCCGAACCGTGCTGTCGAACCCCGTTTCAGTTCGGGGGATCGGGCGTAATGTTCCCTCATGGACCGCCGCATTTTCGGGCTGGAGAACGAGTACGGCGTCACGTGCACGTTCAGGGGACAGCGCCGCCTGTCGCCTGACGAGGTGGCGCGGTACCTCTTCCGCCGTGTCGTGTCATGGGGCCGCAGCAGCAATGTCTTTCTGCGCAACGGAGCCCGCCTCTATCTCGACGTGGGGTCGCATCCGGAATACGCCACACCCGAATGTGACGACGTGATCGAACTCGTCACCCACGACAAGGCGGGCGAGCGCATTCTGGAAGGACTCCTGGTGGACGCGGAACGACGCCTGCACGAGGAGGGAATCGCGGGCGACGTCTACCTCTTCAAGAACAACACCGACTCGGCGGGCAACTCCTACGGCTGTCACGAGAACTACCTGGTGGCCCGGCACGGGGAGTTCTCGCGGCTCGCGGACATCCTCATCCCGTTCCTGGTGACCAGGCAGCTGCTCTGCGGCGCCGGCAAGGTCCTCCAGACGCCGCGCGGCGCCGTGTACTGCGTCAGCCAGCGCGCCGAGCACATCTGGGAGGGCGTCTCCTCGGCGACGACCCGCTCCCGGCCGATCATCAACACGCGCGACGAGCCGCACGCGGACGCCGAGCGCTACCGCCGCCTGCACGTCATCGTGGGCGACTCGAACATGTCCGAGACGACCACGCTGCTCAAGGTCGGCGCCACCGACCTGGTGCTGCGCATGATCGAGGCCGGCACGGTGATGCGCGACCTCACCCTGGAGAACCCCATCCGGGCGATCCGCGAGGTCAGCCACGACATCACCGGCCGCCGCAAGGTCCGGCTGGCGAGCGGGCGGGAGGCCTCCGCGCTGGAGGTGCAGCGGGAGTACTACGAGAAGGCCGTGGACTTCTGCGAGCGCCGGGGCATCCGCACCGGCACCGTCGAGCGGGTGCTGGAGCTGTGGGGCCGCACCCTGGACGCGATCGAGACCGAGGACCTCGACCGCATCGACACCGAGATCGACTGGGTCATGAAGTACAAGCTCATCGAGCGGTACCGGACCAAGCACAACATGACCATGTCGCATCCGCGGGTCGCCCAGATAGACCTCGCCTACCACGACATCCACCGCCGTCGTGGCCTGTACTACCTGCTGGAGAGGAAAGGCCAGGCCGCCCGGGTCTGCAACGACTTGAAGATCTTCGAGGGCAAGTCCGTTCCGCCGCAGACCACTCGGGCCCGGCTGCGCGGCGACTTCATCCGCCGGGCCCAGGAGCAGCGCCGGGACTTCACCGTCGACTGGGTCCACCTCAAGCTCAACGACCAGGCTCAGCGCACGGTGCTGTGCAAGGACCCGTTCCGTTCCGTGGACGACCGGGTGGAGAAACTGATCGCCGGCATGTGACGCTCCGCACCACCGCGCGAGGGAATGCCGGAACGCAACACGGGCGCCGTACGTTTACCGTGCGGCGCCCTTCTCACGCCGTAGAGTTGCGCGCACGCCATCCGCAGGATCGACCGATTACGAGGCCCCCACCGTGCGCCGACGCTCACTTCTCATCGCCGTACCCACCGGACTGGTCACGCTCGCCGCATGCGGTGACGACGAGTCCGGCACGAGCGAAACCGGTGACAGCGCGGCGCCCTCGGCACCGGCCACCTCCGCCGCGCCGACGCCGAAGATCGTCGACGGTCCGCTGCCGGCGATCACCGCGGGTACGGGGTTCGGGCAGAAGCCGACGATCGCCAAGGGGAGCGGCGAGCCGTCGAAGCAGCTCGCGGTGAAGACGGTCGTGGCCGGCGGCGGCAAGACGGTCGCGGAGAACGACTACGTCGTGGCGGACTACCTGGGCCAGATCTGGAGCACCGCGAAGGTCTTCGACAACTCCTACGACCGCAAGACCCCGCTGGCCGTCCAGCTCGCCCAGGGCACCATCATCGACGGCTGGCGGTACGCGCTCACCGGGAGGAAGACCGGCAGCCGGGTTCTGTTCTCGGTGCCGCCCACCTGGGGCTACGGCACGCAGGGCAACGAACGGGCGGGCATCGGGGGCGACGACACGCTGGTGTTCCTGGTCGACGTGAAGGACACGTTCGGCGCCAGGAGCTCCGCCAAGGGGACCGTGGTCGCCCAGGAGGACAAGGGCCTGCCCGAGGTCGGAACCAACACCGACGGCAAGGCGCCCTCCATCGAGGTCCCCAAGTCCGACGCCCCCGGGAAGCTCGTGGCGAACTACGTCATCGAGGGCGACGGCGCCGAGGTCGCCGCCGACGACAGCGTGCTCGTGCAGTACAAGGGCGTGCAGTGGGCGAACGGCAAGGAGTTCGACTCCACGTACGGGCGGGGGCAGCTGACGTCGTTCTCGCTGGAACAGGTCGTCAAGGGCTGGTCGCAGGGCCTGACCGGCAAGAAGGTCGGCAGCCGCGTCCTCATCGTCGTCCCGCCGGACCTGGGCTACGGCGACAACCCGCCGCAGGGCAGCGGCATCGGGAAGGGCGCCACACTGGTGTTCTCCGTGGACATCCTGGCGAAGATGTGATCCGCCGGGATGTAAGACTGGTCCCGTCGCCTTTCCGCAAGACGAGCAGGAGCTGAACACGTGAGCATCGACAAGCCCGAGATCGACTTCCCGGGCGGCGAGCCCCCGGCGGACCTCGAGATCAAGGACATCTGGGAGGGCGACGGCCCGGTGGCGCAGGCGGGCCAGACCGTCACCGTCCACTACGTGGGTGTCGCCTTCAGCACGGGCGAGGAGTTCGACGCCAGCTGGAACCGGGGCACCCCCTTCCGCTTCCCGCTCGGCGGGGGCCGCGTCATCAAGGGCTGGGACCTCGGCGTGCAGGGCATGAAGGTCGGCGGCCGTCGCCAGCTGACCATCCCGGCGCACCTCGCCTACGGCGACCAGAGCCCGACCCCCGCGATCAAGCCCGGCGAGACGCTGATCTTCGTGGTCGACCTGCTCGGGGTCTGATCACCGCAGGAACCGGCGTACGGTCGTGACGGTCCGCCGCGTCCCGCGTGCCGGATCCGACCGGAGCCGACCGCCTGGGGCCCATGCCTGTCCGGCATGGGCCCTCGGCTTTTGCCACGGCGCCGCGGAGCGGTACGGTCATCGGTCGGAAGCACCATAGGGAAGGCGAAGGGCGTCGATGGCCATTGCCAAGGCCGAGCGGCTGATGAATCTGGCGCTGTGTCTGCTCGGGACGCGGCGCCCGCTCAGCAAGCGCGAGCTGCGTGACTCCATCGAGGCCTACGTCGAGGCCTTCGGACCGGGGAAGGGCGCGGCGGGCTCGGACGACTCCTTCAACCGCATGTTCGAGCGGGACAAGGACGACCTGCGCGAGCTCGGACTGGTCATCGAGACCGTCGAGAGCGTCGACGGCGAGGTCGGCTACCTGGCCCGCCGGGACAGCAACCGCCTCCCGCCCATCACCCTCGACGCCGAGGAGGCCGCCGCACTGGGGCTGGCCGCCAAGGTGTGGCAGCAGGCGCGGCTCGCGGGCGCGGCCAGCGGCGCGCTGCAGAAGCTGCGCGCGGCCGGACTGCCCGAGGACGTCGACCCCTACGAGGCCCACGGCGCCCTCGAACCCCGCATCCCGGTGCACGAGGCCGCCTTCGAACCGCTGATGCTGGCCTGCCGGGACCGCCGCCCGGTCGTCTTCGACTACCGCAAGTCCAACGCCGCCCGCCCCGAGCAGCGGCACGTCGAGCCGTGGGCGCTGGAGTGCTGGCGGGGCCACTGGTACCTGGCCGGCTTCGACCGCGACCGCGGTGCCGAGCGGGTCTTCCGCCTCTCCCGGATCACCGGCAAGGTGCGCTCGCGGGGCGGCAGGTACACCGTCCCCGTGCCCGACGTGGTCACCGTCCGGGAGACCGTCGCGAGCTGGGCCGGGGAGACCGCCGACCGCTCCGCGCGGATCCGGCTGCGCTCGGGCGCCGGCTACCCGCTGCGGGCGAGGGCGACCGCGGTGCGGGAGCTCGGTGACGGCTGGGACGAGCTGGAGATCCCGTACGGGCACGGGCTGGACGCCTGGCTGGTGGAGTTCGGGCCCGACGTGGTGGTCCTGGAACCCGCCGAGCTGCGGGCCGACGTGGTGGACCGGCTGCGTGCCGTGGCCAAGGGCTGAGGAGGAGCGGACAAGCATGGCAGGCAAACCGGCCCGGCCCGTGAACGCCATCGACCAGACCCGGCGGATGCTGTCGCTGGTGACGTACCTCAAGGAACGTCCCGGCGCCCGGATCGCCGACGTCGCGCGCGCCTTCGGCATCTCCGAGGAGGAGCTGGTCTCCGATCTCGACGTACTGCCCATGTGCGGCACCAGCTTCCGCGGCGGCGACCTGCTCGACATCGACACCGACGGCGAGCGCATCTGGTGGCACAACCCCGCCGCCCTCGGGGCGGAGGCGGCCGAACCGCTGCGGCTGGCCGCCGACGAGGCCACCGCGCTGCTGGTCGCCGCGCGCGCCGTGGCCACCCTGCCCGGCCTGCGCGAGAGCGACCGGCAGGCGCTGCTGCGGGCGACGGCCAAGGTGGAGGCCGCGGCCGGGGAGGCGGCCGGGGCCAGCTCCCGGCTGTCGGTGACCTTCGAGTCCGAGGGCGGCGTCTTCGCCGACGTCGACCGGGCGATCTCCGAGCGGCGCCGCCTGTGGATCCGCTACTACTCGCCGGCCCGCGACGAGCTCACCGAACGCGAGATCGACCCGATCCGCCTGGTCAGCGTCGGCCACACCTACGTCGAGGCCTGGTGCCGCCGCTCCGAGGCGCGGCGGACCTTCCGGCTCGACCGGGTCGCCGAGATCAGGGTCCTCGACGCGCCGTCCGCGCCGCCGGAGACGGAGCTGCGGGATCTGTCGGAAGGGCTCGTGCAGCCCGCCGCCGAGGACCCCGAGGTCGTCGTCGAGGTCGGCCCGGGCGGGCGGTGGGTCGCCGAGTACTACCCGCACGACAGCGCGGAGGAGCTCGCGGACGGCGGGCTCCGGATCACCCTGCGCACCCCCGACCCGGCGTCGCTGCGGCGCCTGGCGCTGCGCCTGGGGCGCGACGGCCGGATCGTCTCGCCGCGCGAGCTCGCCGACAGCGCCCGCCGGGCGGCCCGCGAGGCGCTGGCGGCGTACGACGGCATCGAGGCGGGGGAAGCGGAGGAGGCCGCGGGGACCGGCGCGCCCCAGGCGGTGCCCTCGGGTCCGCGGGCGCACGGCGTGCCGGGTGACGGACACCACGACGGGCAGGAGCGAGGGCTTTGAGCGAGTCGGCGGGGCCGGGTGCGCGGGAGATGACGGCGGCGTCCGCGTTCGCCGGGATGAGGAGCGTCTCCCCGGTGGTGTTCCGGGCCGGCTGCCCCGACTGCCGGGGCCGCTTCGAGCTCGCCGCGAGCGCCCTGCGCCTCGCCATCGGCGCCACCCGCCGCACCACGTTCTACTCGTTCACCTGCCCCGGGTGCGGCGCCGCCGTCCGCAAGCCGGCGGGGGAGCGGATCGTGGAACTGCTCACGGGCGGCGGGGTCCGGACGCTGCGGCTGCACTCCACCGCTTAGGGGGCCCCGGCCCTCCGGCGCCCCCCGGCCGCTCGGAGCGCCCCGGCCGTTTAGGACGCTCCCGCCGCGACCGTCTAGGCTCGGTGTCATGTTCTGGCCGATGTTCGCGGTTGCCGTGGGATTCCTGGGTCTCGCCGTGCTGGCGGTGTTCGCCGTACGGGTGTTCGTGGAGGCGCGGCGGCTGGGCAGGCAGGTGACGGACGCGGCACGCCGGATCAACCGGGCCGCGGAGGATCTGGAACGCGCGGCGACCAGCGCGGCGACCAGCGCGGCCACGAGTGCGGCGGCCGGTGCGGCCCGCTGCGCGGACACGCTGTGAGTGACATATCGGACGCCTGTGAGATGCGTTTTCGGTTCGCTCCGTCTTGTCATGGCGCAGGTTCGGACAGGTACGCTGCTGAACGCGTCCGGAAAACGAGGCCCGGGCGCGGACAGGAGTACGCACGGGGATTGCCTCACGTTTACCCCTGAGCGTTACGATCGCCGCACAGCACGACCGACCGGACAAATGTCCGGCCGGTCGGACAGCGCCCCCCAGCCGCCTCGGTGAGAAGGTTAAAGACTTATGTTCGGTGGAAAGCTCGGAGCGCCCGAGATCATTCTCATTCTCGTCGTCATCCTCCTGCTGTTCGGCGCGAAGAAGCTTCCTGACATGGCACGGTCCCTGGGCAAGTCCGCGCGCATTCTCAAGAGCGAGGCCAAGGCGATGAAGGAGGACGGCAAGTCCTCCGCCCCGGCGGGTCCGCCGAACGGCGAGGAGACGCCCGCGCAGCGCACCATCCAGGCCGCCCCCGGCGACGTGACCAGCTCCCGCCCGGTCACCGAGCCGACGGACACGACCAAGCGCTGACGCAGGGCCGGTGACCTCCGGCCCGCCGCACGAGATGGGAACGTGGGTTGCTGAAGCCTGCCCGCAAGAAGGAGAAGGACCCCGAGGGGCGGATGCCTCTCGCGGAACACCTCCGTGAGCTCCGCAACCGGCTCGCGAAGGCGCTGCTGGCCATCGTCGTCGTCACGGTCGTCGCCGCCTTCTTCTACAACGACATCATCAACTTCTTCACCCGGCCGATCCTCGACTCCGTCGGCTGCACCAAGACGTTCGAGGAACTGGCCGAGGCGTCCCACGACCAGTGCGCGAGGATCACGGTCAACGGCCTGCTGACACCCTTCACACTCGCGTTGAAGGTCTCCCTGATGGCCGGTGTCGTCCTGGCCTCGCCGGTCTGGCTGTACCAGCTGTGGGCGTTCGTCGCGCCGGGCCTGCACCGGCACGAGAAGAAGTACGCCTATGCGTTCGTGGGCACGGGCGTCCCGCTCTTCCTCGGCGGCGCCTTCTTCGCTTACCACCTGCTGCCCACCACCGCGCAGGTGCTGCTGGAGTTCACGCCGGTCGGCGTCGACAACCTGCTGCCGCTGGACGACCTGCTCGACCTCGTCACGCGCATGGTGGTCGTCTTCGGCCTCTCCTTCGAACTGCCGCTGCTGCTGATCATGCTGAATCTCACCGGGGTGCTCAGCGGCAAGCGCATGCTCGGCTGGTGGCGCGCGATGATCATGGGCATCACGCTGTTCGCCGCCATCGCCACGCCGAGCACGGACCCGGTGTCCATGCTCGGGCTGGCCGGTCCGATCTGGGTCCTGTACTTCGTCGCGGTCGCCTTCTCGCTGCTGAACGACCGCCGCAGGGCTCGCCGCGAGGCGCTCGGACCCGCCGACGACGAGGCGTCCGAGCTGGACCTCACGCCCGAGGACATCGGCGAGATCGAGCCCGTCGCCACCAGCCCGGCCCTGCCCGAGCAGGCGACCAGGGACCGGGTCGAGGGGTACGACGACGTGACCTGAGGCCGTGGGGCGGGGCACGGACGCCCCGCCCGGCCGGCCCCGAGGCCGGCCGGTGAGCCGTCCGCCGGAGCCCTGGGGGCGCTGGGGCTCCGGGACGGATCCCTTAATGATCGTCGTGTTGTCGGTGGTGCCCGGTACGCTCGAAAGTACGATGACAGAGGATCTCTCACCGGCCGAGCGGTACGCGGCGGCCCGCAGGCGCGCTGCCGAGCAGGCCACCGCGCTCGCCTCCTTCCGCGAGATGTACGACTTCGGCCTCGACCCGTTCCAGATAGAGGCCTGCCGGGCCCTGGAGGCGGGCAAGGGCGTGCTGGTCGCCGCGCCCACCGGCTCCGGCAAGACGATCGTGGGCGAGTTCGCCGTCCACCTCGCCCTCCGGCAGGGCAAGAAGTGCTTCTACACGACCCCCATCAAGGCGCTGTCGAACCAGAAGTACGCCGATCTGTGCCGCCGCTACGGCGCCGGCAAGGTGGGCCTGCTCACCGGCGACAACAGCGTGAACTCCGACGCCCCGGTGATCGTGATGACCACCGAGGTGCTGCGGAACATGCTGTACGCGGGCTCCCAGACCCTCCTCGGCCTCGGCTACGTGGTCATGGACGAGGTGCACTACCTCTCCGACCGCTTCCGGGGCGCCGTGTGGGAAGAGGTGATCATCCACCTTCCCGAGTCCGTGACCCTGGTCTCGCTGTCGGCGACCGTCTCCAACGCCGAGGAGTTCGGCGACTGGCTCGACACCGTCCGCGGTGACACCGAGGTGATCGTCTCCGAGCACCGGCCCGTGCCGCTGTTCCAGCACGTGCTCGCCGGCCGCCGGATGTACGACCTGTTCGAGGAGGGCGAGGGCCACCGGAAGGCCGTCAACCCCGACCTGATGCGGATGGCGCGGATGGAGGCGAGCCGCCCGTCCTACCCGGACCGGCGGCGCGGCCGGGCCATGCGCGAGGCCGACCGGGAGCGGGAGCGCAGGCAGCGCTCGCGGGTGTGGACGCCGAGCCGGCCCGAGGTCATCGAACGGCTCGACGCCGAGGGGCTGCTGCCCGCGATCACCTTCATCTTCAGCCGCGCCGCCTGCGAGGCCGCCGTCCAGCAGTGCCTGTACGCGGGCCTGCGGCTCAACGACGAGGACGCGCGGGAACGGGTCCGCGCCCTGGTCGAGGAGCGCACCTCCTCCATCCCGGCCGAGGACCTGCACGTCCTCGGCTACTACGAGTGGCTGGAGGGCCTGGAGCGCGGCATCGCCGCCCACCACGCGGGCATGCTGCCGACCTTCAAGGAGGTCGTCGAGGAGCTGTTCGTGCGCGGCCTGGTCAAGGCCGTCTTCGCCACCGAGACCCTCGCCCTCGGCATCAACATGCCGGCCCGCTCGGTGGTGCTGGAGAAGCTCGTCAAGTGGAACGGCGAGCAGCACGCCGACATCACCCCCGGCGAGTTCACGCAGCTCACCGGCCGGGCGGGCCGCCGCGGCATCGATGTCGAGGGGCACGCCGTGGTGCTGTGGCAGCGCGGCATGAACCCCGAGCACCTGGCCGGGCTCGCGGGCACGCGCACGTATCCGCTGCGCTCCAGCTTCAAACCGTCCTACAACATGGCGGTCAACCTGGTGGAGCAGTTCGGCCGGCACCGCTCGCGCGAGCTGCTGGAGACGTCGTTCGCGCAGTTCCAGGCCGACAAGTCGGTCGTCGGGATCTCCCGGCAGGTGCAGCGCAACGAGGAGGGGCTGGAGGGCTACAAGGCCTCCATGACCTGCCACCTCGGCGACTTCGAGGAGTACGCGCGGCTGCGCCGCGAGCTGAAGGACCGCGAGACCGAGCTGGCCCGGCAGGGCGCCGCCCAGCGGCGGGCCGAGGCGGCCGTCGCGCTGGAGAGGCTCAAGCCCGGTGACGTCATCCACGTGCCCACGGGCAAGTACGCGGGCCTGGCGCTGGTCCTGGACCCGGGCCTGCCCGCGGGCCGCACCAACGGCCACCGCGCCCTGGAGTACCAGGACGGCCCGCGCCCGCTGGTGCTGACCGCCGAGCGGCAGGTCAAGCGGCTGGCGTCGATCGACTTCCCGGTGCCCGTCGAGCCGCTGGAGCGGATGCGGATCCCCAAGTCCTTCAACCCGCGCTCGCCGCAGTCCCGCCGCGACCTCGCCTCCGCGCTGCGCACCAAGGCCGGGCACATCGAGCCGGAGCGGCACCGCAAGCGGCGCTCCCAGGCGGTCGACGACCGGGAGATCGCCCGGCTGCGCAAGGCGCTGCGCGCCCATCCCTGCCACGGGTGCAGCGACCGCGAGGACCACGCGCGCTGGGCGGAGCGGTACTACCGGCTGCTGCGCGACACCTCGCAGCTGGAGCGCCGTATCGAGGGCCGGACGAACACCATCGCCCGCACCTTCGACCGGATCGTGGCGCTGCTGACGGAACTGGACTACCTGCGCGCCGACGAGGTCACCGAGCACGGCAAGCGGCTCGCGCGGCTGTACGGCGAACTGGACCTGCTCGCCAGCGAGTGCCTGCGCGAGGGCGTGTGGGAAGGGCTCGCCCCGGCCGAACTGGCCGCCTGCGTTTCGGCACTGGTGTTCGAGGCCAGGGTCGCCGACGACGCGATGGCGCCGAAGCTGCCCTCGGGGAAGGCGAAGGCCGCGCTCGGCGAGATGGTGCGGATCTGGGGCCGTCTCGACGCCCTGGAGGAGGAGTTCCGGATCAGCCAGAGCGAGGGGGTGGGCCAGCGCGAGCCCGACCTCGGGTTCGCCTGGGCCGCGTACATGTGGGCGTCCGGCAAGGGCCTGGACGAGGTGCTGCGGGAGGCGGAGATGCCGGCCGGCGACTTCGTGCGCTGGTGCAAGCAGGTGATCGACGTCCTCGGCCAGATCGCGGCCGCCGCGCCCGCCGAGGGCTCCACGGTGCCGAGGAACGCGCGCAAGGCCGTCGACGGGCTGCTGCGCGGCGTGGTGGCCTACTCCTCGGTGGGATAGCGCCCCGCCCCTTTCGAGCGACCCCTCGCGGGGCCGGACCGGTCAGCCGGTCCGGCCCCGTTTCGCGTGCCGGGCCGGCCGACCGGCCACGGAGCAGACTCCCCGTTCACTCGGCCCGGGGAGCGATTTCCGTGTGCCCGTTTGCGCTGACGAAGCGTGTTCGATCGATGGCTTTACGTGTAAATAAGCCGAGCGTACTCCCGTACCGGTGCCCGTTTCAGGGGGATGCCGAATATGACACGGCGATGATCCGGTCGGACTAAGCTCGCCCGCAGCGCGCCGAGTTGAGGTGAATTCGCGCGTTTGTTCCCAATGTGCGGAAGATCCAGGCAACCTCATGACATACCCCCCTGCAAGCTTCCCCATCCCAGCCGATTCGTTCTCAGAGGGCCTACATGGTGAGTGTCGATTCCCCTCCCGGCCGCCGCGGACTTCCCGCCGCGACGCTGCTGTTGCTGCCCGCCATACTGATGGCCGCGGCGACCGGGGCCGCCACCGCGCTGGTGACGGAGCCGGCCCGGATCGCCGTCGGCGGGTGCGGTGCCGTCGCCACGCTCCTCGTGGCCGCGACGGCCGCCGAAGCGGTACGCCGTGGCCGCGTCGTACGCGCCCTGCGCGCGGAGCACGCCCGTGAGACCGCCCGCCTGGAACGACGGATCGCCACCCAGGAGGAGGAGGTGGCCCGCCTGGGCGGCGAGATCCTGCCCACCGCGCTGCGCTACATGCGCCGGGGGCAGACCCCCCGGGAGACGATGCTGAACCTCACGGCCATCGATCCCTCCTACGGACAGCTCGGCGAGCCGCAGCGGCGCCTGTTGCGGATCATGCTGGAGATCATCGACCGCGAGGACACCCTGCGTGACTCGACCGAGCGCTCCTTCGTCAGCATCGCCCGCCGGGTCCAGGCGATCGTCCACCAGCAGGCCAGCGAACTGCGCGAGATGGAGGAGGACCACGGCCGCAACCCCGAGGTCTTCGACGACCTGCTGCGCATCGACCACGGCAACGCGCTGATCGGCCGCCTGGCCGACTCCATCTCCGTCCTCGGCGGCGGCCGGCCGGGCCGTCAGTGGCCCGAGCCGGTCGCGCTGTACAGCGTGCTGCGCGGCGCCATGTCCCGGATCCTGGAGTACCGCCGCATCCACCTGGCCTCCATCGCCAAGGTCAACGTCAAGGGCACCGCGGTCGAGCCGATCATCCACGCCGCCGCCGAACTCCTCGACAACGCCACCCGTTACTCCCCGCCCAACACCAAGGTGCACGTCACCGCGACCGAGGTGCAGACCGGCGTGGCCATCGAGATCGAGGACGCCGGCGTCAGCCTCAGCGAGGAGGCCCGCGCCCGGATCGAGGGCATGCTGGAGCGCGCCAAGGCCGGTGCCGACCTCCAGGACCTCGGGGACAGCCCGCGCCTGGGCCTGTCCGTCGTCGGCCGGCTCTGCACGGCCTTCGACATGCAGGTCTCGCTGCGCGCCTCCGCCTACGGCGGCGTCCGCGCCATCCTCGTCGTACCGAGCCGGATGCTCACCGAAGAGCCCGGTGTCGGACTCGCCCACGGCATCGGCGCCGTCTCGGTGCCCACGCGAGGACCCGACGAACTGGAGGGTCCCAAGCGCCCGCCGAAGAAGCGCCGCCCCACCAACCCCCGCATCCCGGCCACGGTCTCCCTGGAGGACGACCTCCCCGTCGTCACCGAGTGGACCGCCGGCGGCCTGCCGCAGCGCCGCAGCCGGGTCAGGACCCCGCTCAGCCGGCGGATCGCCGAACAGGCCGCCGCCGAGCGGGAGGAGGCCGAACGCGCGGCCCGCAACGGCGCGTGGTCCACGTCCCGGCCCGAGCCCGGACCGGCCGCCGAGGAGGAGCCCCCGCCGGGGCTGTGGGTCGAGGCCTTCTGGGAGGGCCTGAAAGGCGATCCGGACCCGAACGCGTTCACCCAGCCGCCCAACGAGCCGGCCCACACTCCGGCCGATGACGAGGGAGACCCCAAGTGATCCAGCAGCGAGGCAACTTCGACTGGATGCTCAAGCAGCTCTACGACGGTGTCCCCGGCATCGAGATGATCGTGGTGCTCTCCGCGGACGGGCTGCGCATCGCCCGCTACGCCGGAGACCCCGACGCCGCCGACCGCGTCGCCGCCGCCTGCGCGGGCCTGCAGAGCCTGGCGGGCGCCGTCGCCCAGGAGATCCCGGACAGCGACGGCCGGATGAAACTGGTCATCATCGAGATCGACGGCGGCTACTTCTACCTGATGGCCGCGGGCCCCAACGCCTATCTGGCGGTGCTCTCCGACGTCGTCTGCGAGCCCGGGCGGATGAGCAACAGCATGCGCGACCTGGTCGCCCGCATCGGACCCCACCTGACCAGCCCGGCCCGGCACGACGGGCAGACCGTATGACGCCTCCGCGACGCCGGCGGCGACTCCCCGGATCCCAGCCGCCCACCCGGCCCTCCGCACCGGACGCACCACCGCAGGAGGGCGAGAAGAAGAACCCCGAACGGCTGTACGTGATCGGCGGTGGGGACGCCGACGGCGAACGCGCCGAACTCGACCTCGTGACGCTGATCGTGGCGCGCGCCGACGACCCGCCGGCCTCCGCCACCCCGGAGCAGGCCGCCGTCCTGCGGCTGTGCACCGCCCCGCTGTCCGTGGCGGAGCTGTCGGCCTACCTGAACCTGCCGTTCAGCGTGGTGACCGTCCTGCTCACCGAGCTGCTGACGATGGGCCTGGTGCAGGCGCGTGCCCCGATCGTCCGCCAGAAGGTCGCCGACCGATCCCTCCTCGAAGCGGTGATGCATGGACTTCAAAAGCTCTGACCGGATCCCCGGCCCACGGACGGAGGACCGGCTGCCGCACACGGCCGAATCCGCCGTGAAGATCATCGTCGCGGGCGGCTTCGGGGTCGGCAAGACCACGATGGTCGGCTCCGTCAGCGAGATCAGGCCACTGACCACCGAGGAGACCATGACGCAGGCCGGCGTCGGGGTCGACGACGACTTCGGCTCCCCGTCCAAGACGGCCACCACCGTGGCCATGGACTTCGGCCGCATCAGCATCACCGACCAACTGGTGCTCTACCTCTTCGGCACACCCGGCCAGGAACGCTTCTGGTTCCTGTGGAACGGCCTGTTCGAGGGGGCGCTCGGCGCGGTGGTGCTGGTCGACACCCGCCGGCTGGAGGTCAGCTTCGACGTCATGGGACGGCTGGAGGAACGCGGCGTGCCGTTCGTGGTCGCCGTCAACTCCTTCCCGGACGCGCCCCGTCACCCCCTGCCGGAGCTGCGCACGGCGCTCGACCTGCCCGAGGAGATCCCGATCGTGGAGTGCGACGTGCGCCGCCGGGCCTCCAGCCGGGACGTCCTGATGACCCTGATGCGCTTCCTGCACTCGCTCTCCCTGACGGGCGCGCCCGCCTGACTCCGCACGCCCCGTGCGCGCCCCCGACTTCCCCCGACCCCTTCAGTTTCGGAGCGACCACTGTGACGCCTGAACCCCACGCCCCGACCGGAACGGGCGACCCCGCACCCGCACCGCCCCCCGGCTGCCCCGCGCACGGGGACCCGCACCGGCTCCACACGGCGGAGGACCTGGAAGAGCTGTACGAGAGACTCCGGGCGGAGCACGGCCCCGTCGCACCCGCGCTGCTCCACGACGACGTGCCCGTCTGGGTGGTCCTCGGGCACGCGGAGAACCTGCACATGGTGCGCGCGCCCGCGCACTTCTGCCGGGACAGCCGCATCTGGACCCCGCTCAAGGAGGGCATGGTCCGGCCCGACCACCCGCTCATGCCGCACATCGCCTGGCAGCCCATCTGCTCCCACGCCGAAGGGGACGAGCACAAGCGGCTGCGCGGCGCGGTCGCCGGCGCCATCTCCGCGATCGACTTCCGGGACCTGCGCCGCCACATCAACCGGCACACCCAGCGGCTCGTCAACCGGTTCTGCCAGGAGGGCCGCGCCGACCTCGTCGGGCAGTTCGCCGAGCACCTGCCGATGGGCGTCATGTGCGAGATCCTCGGCATGACGGGCGAGTACGACGACCGGCTGGTGGAGGCCACCCGCGACGCGCTCAAGGGCACCGACACCGCCATCGCCAGCCACGCCTACGTCATGGACGCCCTGGAGCGGCTCACCGCGCGCCGCCGCGCCGAGCCGGCCGAGGACTTCGCCAGCCACCTCATCACCCACCCGGCCCGGCTGACCGACGACGAGGTCCGCGAGCACCTGCGCCTGGTCCTCTTCGCCGCCTACGAGAACACCGCCAACCTCATCTCCAACGTGCTGCGCGTGGTGCTCACCGACCCGCGGTTCCGCGCCCAGCTCAGCGGCGGCCAGATGACCGTGCCCCAGGCGGTCGAGCAGTCCCTGTGGGACGAACCGCCGTTCAGCACCATCTTCGCCTACTTCGCCAAGCAGGACACGGAGCTGGGCGGCCGGCGCATCCGCCGGGGCGACGGACTGCTCCTCGGCATCGCGCCGGGCAACGTCGACCCCCGGGTGCGGCCCGACCGGCACGCCGACATGCAGGGCAACCGTTCCCACCTCGCCTTCGGCGGAGGCCCGCACGAGTGCCCCGGCCAGGACATCGGCCGGGCCATCGCCGACACCGGCGTCGACGCGCTGCTCATGCGGCTGCCGGACGTGCAGCTCGACTGCGACGAGGACGAGCTGCGCTGGCGGTCGTCGATCGCGTCACGCCACCTGGTGGAACTGCCGGTGCGTTTCGAACCGAAGCCGCAGCAGAGCGTGCGGGAGCAGCCGAGCCACCGCCCGATCCCGGCGCAGCGCGCCTCCTGGCAGGTCGGGACGGAGCGGCCGCCGGCCGTGCCGGACGCCGTGGGTCCGCCGGCCGTGCCGGTTCCGCCGGGGCCGTCGAGCGGGGGACAGCCGCAACCGCAGCCCGCGCCCGTTCCTCCGCACCCCGGGGTGGCCGCCCCGCCACAGCCGGCGCCGTCCGCGGACCGTCCGCCAGGGGTGTGGCAGCGCGCGCTGAGCCGGTGGCGCGGTCACTGACGCGCGGGCCGGAGAGTACGGCATCCCGGCCGGCGGGGCCCGGGCAGCGGTGCGCGGACGCTCCCCGCGGCCGTGCCGCCGGGCCGGTCAGCGCTGTGCGGCCCAGCGGTCGTACGCCACCCAGGCGTCCAGCGTCCGCCCGCTGCGGAACCGGTGCTGCCGCCCCGTGACCGGATCGGTGAACTCCAGCTCCCGCGCCAGGAGCTGGAGCGGCCGACGGAAGTCGCCGGCCGGCGCGGGCGCGGCCACCTCCGGATAGAGGGGGTCACCGAGGATCGGCACGCCGAGGGCGTTCATGTGCACGCGCAGCTGGTGCGTCTGGCCGGTGGCGGGCACCAGCCGGTACCGGCCCAGTGCGGTACCCCGTTCCGGGCGGTGCCCGATCAGCTCGACGCGGGTGACGGCGTTCGGCTCGCCCGCGACCTCCCGGGCGGTCAGCACCCCCCGCTCCTTCACGATCCTGCTGCGCACGGTCCGCGGCAGCGCGAGCGACGGGTCGTACGGGGCGACGGCCTCGTACTCCTTGCGCACCCGCCGGTCGCGAAAGAGCGTCTGGTACGCGCCGCGCTCCTCGGGCCGCACCGTGAACAGCACCAGCCCCGCGGTGAGCCGGTCCAGACGGTGCGCGGCGGTCAGCGCCGGAAGGCCCAGCTCCCGGCGCAGCCGCGCGAGCGCGGTCTCGGCGACATGGCCGCCGCGCGGGGTGGTGGCCAGGAAGTGCGGCTTGTCGGCGACGACGATGTGCTCGTCGCGGTGGACGACCTCCAGCGGGAACGGCACCGGCACCTCGGCGGGCAGCTCCCGGTGGAACCACACGAACAGGCCCGGCTCGTACGGCGCGTCCGCCGCCACCGGCCGGCCGTCCGCGCCGACGACCAGGCCGGCGTCGAACATCCCGTCGACGACCCCGGCGCCCGCGCCGGACAGCCGCTCCACCAGGTGTTCGCGCACCGTGGCCCACCGCCCGGCCGCGGGCAGCCGTACCCGTACGGGGTCCACCCCGTGGCGCTGGGGGAGGGGGGAGGGCGGGGGAGGGGTACGGCGTCTCATCGCGAGCAAGGGTACGAGGCCGTCGGACGGCGGCGGGCGGGACGTGCGCGGAACCGCGCGCCGGACGGCGCCGTGGTGCCCTACGCCGCGGGCGCGCTCTCCTGCTCCGCCTCGACCCGGGCGTTCCACTCCCGCTTCGAGGCCTGCCAGCCGTCCTCGTCGTGACCGAGGCGCCAGTAGCCGGAGATGGACAGGTCCTCGCGGGGAATCGCGCGCTCCACACGGAGCAGCCTGCGCAGCTCCTTCACGCAGCCCGCCTCGCCGTGCACGAACGCGTGCACCCGCCCCGGGGGGAACTCCAGGGCGCGTACGGCCTCGACCAGGGCCTGGCCGACGGGCCGGTCCCCGCGGTGCAGCCAGACCACCTCCACATCGGAGTCGATCTTCTGCTCCTCCTCCGGACCGGCGACCTCCACGAAGGCGTGCGCGCGTGCGCCGCCGGGCAGTGCCTCCAGGGAACGGGCGATCGCGGGCAGCGCGCTCTCGTCACCGGCGAACAGGTGCCAGTCGGCGGCGGGGTCGGGGGCGTAGGCGCCACCGGGGCCCATGAAGCGCACGGTCTCGCCCGGCCGGACGCGCAGCGCCCAGGGGCCGGCCAGCCCCTCGTCGCCGTGGATGACGAAGTCCAAGGTCAGCTCCCGGTGCTCGGCGTCCCACTGGCGGACCGTGTACGTCCGGGTCACCGGCCACCGGTCGCGCGGGAACTCCTCCCGGATCCGCTCCATGTCGAAGGGCTCCGGGTAGGTGACGCCCTCGGCGGGGAAGAGCAGCTTCACGTAGTGGTCGGTGCAGGTGTCCGCCGAGAAGCCGGCGAGGCCTTCGCCGCCGAGGACGACGCGCTGCATGTGCGGGGTCAGCCGCTCGGTGCGGACGACCTGCGCGGAGTGGGGCTTCCGCGGCTTGCGTACCGGTCGATCTGCCATGACGGCCTCCCTGCTCCCCTGGACTTAGGTTTACCTAAGTTAGCATCTCCCGCCCGTGGGGCGCCGCAGGAACCACAGGGTTCGTGTACCCCTCCCCGGTCGCCTATGCGGTGAGGGTCGCCAGCAGCCGCTCCAGCGACCCGCCCAGTCCCCAGCGGGCCGTCAGCGCCTCCAGGGCCGCGGGGTCGCGCGGGGCGCGCGGCAGGGCGGTGCCGACGTCCGGCAGCGGTGCGTCGTCGGCGACCCGGACGACCTTCGGGGCGACGGCGAGATACGGCCGGGCCTCGGTCAGGCGCCTGCGCTGCGCCGGTGTGAGCCTCGCCGCCGGGTCGTCGACCGCGGCCATGATCCCGGCCAGGTCACCGAATTCGGCGAGCAGCCTGGCGGCCGTCTTCTCGCCGATGCCGGCCACCCCCGGCAGCCCGTCGCTCGGGTCGCCCCGAAGCAGTGCCAGGTCGGCGTAACCGCGGCCGTCGACGCCGTACTTCCCGCGCAGCACGGCCTCGTCGGTGAGCTGGAGGGTGCCGACGCCCTTGACCGGGTACAGCACGCGGACACCGCGCCCGTCGTCGACCAGCTGGTACAGGTCGCGGTCGCCGGTGACGATGTCGACCGGGCCCCGGGCGCGGGCGGTGAAGGTGCCGATGACGTCGTCGGCCTCGTACCCCGGCACGCCCACGCGCGCGATGCCGAGCGCGTCGAGAACGGCCTCGATGACCGGCACCTGCGGGGACAGCGTGTCGGGCACCTGCTCCCGGTCCGGGCCCGCGGCGCGCTCCTCGGCGACGCGGTGCGCCTTGTAGGTGGGGATCAGCTCCACCCGCCACCGCGGGCGCCAGTCGGCGTCCATGCAGGCCACCAGGTGGTCGGGGCGGTGGTCCCGCACCAGCCGGTCGATGAAGTCCAGCAGGCCGCGCACGGCGTTCACCGGCGTGCCGTCCGGGGCCTTCACGGACTCCGGGACGCCGAAGTAGGCGCGGAAGTAGAGGGACGGGGTGTCGAGGAGCATCAGTCGTCCGGTCACGCCACGCATCATGCCGCAGGCGGACGCCGGTCCCGGTCGCGGGGCGAAGGCGCGGGCCCGGCCGGGAGTGGGGACCCGGGGCGCGAGGGGAGTGTGAGCCGGATCACTTGAGTGTTTGGGGTGGGGGCGATGGGGCAGGCGCGCTCCCGGATCAAAGCTTGTTGCAGGTTTCAACTTTTGCTCTGGCTTCGTATCCCTGTCCCTGTCCCCGAGGCAAGAGGTAAGCGTGTCAGCGAGGCTTGAGGCCGAGCACCTGTACAAGGTGTTCGGCAGAAAACCGGACCAGGCAGTCGAACGGCTGCGCCAGGGCGCCGACCGGGAGGAACTGCGCGCCGACGGGACCACGGCCGCCGTCATCGACGCCTCCTTCACCGTGGAGCCGGGTGAGATCTTCGTCGTGATGGGCCTGTCCGGCTCCGGCAAGTCCACGCTGCTGCGCATGCTCAACGGGCTCCTGGAGCCCACCGCGGGGCACGTCCGCTTCGGCGGCCAGGACCTCACCGAACTCGGCGACCGCGGGCTGCGCGAGGTCCGCTCGAAGAAGATCAGCATGGTCTTCCAGCACTTCGCGCTCTTCCCGCACCGCAGCGTCCGCGACAACGCCGCCTACGGCCTGGAAGTGCAGGGCGTGCCCCGCGCCGAGCGTGAACGCCGCGCCGACGAGGCGCTCGCCCTGTGCGGCCTGGCCGGCTGGGAGAAGTCCTGGCCGGACGAGCTGTCGGGCGGCATGCAGCAGCGCGTGGGCCTCGCCCGCGCGCTCGCCACCGACGCCGACCTGCTGCTGATGGACGAGTCCTTCAGCGCGCTCGACCCGCTGATCCGCCGCGACATGCAGGACCAGCTGCTGGAGCTGCAGAAGACGCTGAAGAAGACGATCGTCTTCATCACCCACGACCTCAACGAGGCCATGCGCCTGGGCGACCGCGTCGCCGTCATGCGCGACGGCCGGATCGTGCAGCTGGGCACCGCGCAGGACATCCTGATGCGCCCCGCCGACGACTACGTCGCCTCCTTCACCCAGGACGTCGACCGCTCCCGCGTCCTGACGGCCGGCGCCGTCATGGACCGCGACGTACGCGGTGACGAGGCCGACTGCGACTGCGAGACCGCCACCCCGGCCACCCCGTTCGTCGAGCTGTGCGCCATCAGCGCCCGCCTGCCGCACCCCGTGGCCGTACTGGACGAGGGCGGCGAACTCGTCGGAGTGGTCCCGCGACAGCGTCTGGTCGGCTTCCTCGGGGACGAGCGGGCCGTCCCGGGCACCTGTGACTCCACCCGGCGCCGGGGCGGCGGGAAGGTGATGGCCCGTGCCTAGGATCCCGCTCGGCGACTGGGTCAACGACGCGGTCGACTGGCTGCTCGCCCACGTCTCCTGGCTCTTCGACTTCCTCAAGTCCCTCTTCACCGGCGCCTACGAGGGCATCAACGCCGTCCTCCAGGCGCCCGAGCCCTTGCTGCTCGCCGGCATCTTCGCGGTGCTGGCCTTCTGGCTGCGCGGCACGCTCGCCGGTGTCCTCGCCTTCGCGGGATTCGCGTTCATCGACTCCCTCGAACTGTGGGAGGACGCGATGGTGACCCTGTCGCTGGTCCTCGTCGCCACGATCATCGCCCTGGTCGTCGCGGTGCCCGTGGGCATCTGGGCGGCCCGTTCGGACCGCGTCAGCGGCCTGGTCCGGCCGGTGCTGGACTTCATGCAGACGCTGCCCGCGATGATCTACCTCATCCCGGCGATCCTCTTCTTCGGCACCGGTGCCTCCGCGGGCATCGTCGCCACCCTGATCTTCGCGCTCGCCCCCGGCGTGCGCATGACCGAGCTCGGCATCCGCCAGGTCGACAGGGAACTGGTCGAGGCGGCCGAGGCGTTCGGCACCACCCGCCGCAACACCCTGCTGCGCGTCCAGCTGCCGCTCGCGCTGCCCACCGTGATGGCGGGCGTCAACCAGGTGATCATGCTCGGCCTGTCCATGGCCGCGATCGCCGGCATGGTCGGCACCGGCGGCCTCGGCGGCGACGTCAACGAGGCCATCGGCCAGCTCAACGTCGGTCTCGGCTCCGAGGCCGGTGTCGCCATCGTGATCCTCGCGATCTACCTGGACCGGATGACCGGTGCCCTCGGCACCCAGGTCTCGCCGCTCGGCCGCCGTGCCGCCGCCCGCGCCCGGGCCGCGCAGGGCCTGAAGTTCTGGTCCTACCGGCCGCGCCCGCAGATCGCCGTCGTCGCCGTCGTGGTCCTCGCGCTCGTCGCGGGCGGCATGGGCCTGTCCGGCGGCGGCTCGGACCCGGACGGCGCCGCCGACGGCGGGGACGTCGGCCGCGGCAAGAAGGTCAGCATCGGCTACATCCCGTGGGACGAGGGCGTCGCCTCCACCTTCCTGTGGAAGGAGATCCTCGAACGGCGCGGCTACCGGGTCGAGGCCAAGCAGTTCGAGGCCGGCCCGCTCTACACCTCCCTCGCCCAGGGCAGCGTCGACTTCCAGACCGTCGGCTGGCTGCCGACGACCCACTCCCAGTACTGGAAGAAGTACGGCGACCGGCTCGACGACCTCGGCACCTGGTACGGCCCCACCTCCCTGGAGCTGAGCGTCCCGTCGTACGTGGAGGACATCGACTCCCTGGACGACCTCAAGGGCAAGGCCGCTCTCTTCGACGGGAGGATCACCGGCATCGAGCCCAGCGCCGGCGAGATGGGCCTGCTCAAGGGCAAGGTCCTCAAGGAGTACGGCCTGGACCGGGAGTACGAGGTCGTCGACAGCTCCACCCCGGCGATGCTGGCCGAGCTGAAGCGGGCCTACGACAAGAAGGAACCGATCGTCGTCACGCTCTGGTCGCCGCACTGGGCGTACAACGACTACGACCTGAAGAAGCTGAAGGACCCCAAGGGCGCCTGGGGCGAGGGCGACGGCGTGCACACGCTGTCCCGCAAGGGTTTCGCGCAGGACGACCCGGTCGTGGCCGGGTGGCTGAAGGACTTCGAGCTGGACGAGAAGCAGCTCACCAGCCTGGAGGCCGAGATCAACAAGGTCGGCAAGGGCCACCGGCAGGACGCCGTGCGCACCTGGCTGAAGGACCGCCCCGGCCTCGTCGACGAGCTCGCCCCGGTCCCCTCCGGCGCCGGTGCCGCCCCCGCCGAGGCCGAGCGGCCCCTGAACGTGGCCTGGTTCCCCTGGGACGAGGACATCGCCGTCACCCACCTGTGGAAGAACGTCCTCCAGCGACGCGGCTACAAGCTGAACCTGAAGCAGATGGAGATCGGCCCGGTCTACACCGGCCTCGCCTCCGGCGACATCGACCTCAACTTCGACGCCTGGCTGCCGCACGCCCAGAAGAACTACTGGGACCAGCACAAGGACAGCCTGACCGACCTCGGCACCTGGTACGAGCCGACCTCGCTGGAGATCGCCGTGCCCTCCTACGTCAAGGACGTGAAGTCCATGGCGGACCTCAGGGGCAAGGCCGACCGGTTCGACGGGAAGATCATCGGCATCGAGCCGGGCACCGGCCAGATGAGCATCCTCAAGGACGAGGTCCTGCCGGGCTACGGCCTGGACGAGGAGTACGAGGTCGTCGACGGTTCCACCCCGGCGATGCTGGCCGAGCTCAAGCGGGCCTACGCCGAGAGGAAGCCGGTCGCGGTCGCGCTGTGGTCGCCGCACTGGGCGTACAGCAAGTACGAGCTCACCAAGCTGAAGGACCCGAAGAAGCTCTGGGGCGAGGGCAACACCATCCGCACCATCGCCAGCGAGGAGTTCCCCGAGCGGTACCCGCAGCTCACGGAGTGGATCAAGAACTTCCGGATGAGCGAGGAGGAGCTCGGCAGCCTGGAGAGCGAGATCGAGGACCACGGCCAGGGGCACGAGCAGGAGGCCGTGGCCGCCTGGCTGGAGGAGCACCCGGGCATGGTGGACCGGATGACCCCCCGGTAACACCGCCCGACCGCCCCGAGGGGTGGATCCGCCCGTGCCGCGAGAGCATGGGGGGGTCCACCCTTCGTCGTACGGCCACCGGGTGCGGGACACGGCAAGGATCCGGACAACCGCGAAGCGCCGTGCCACCACCCGGACCGGAGCGCCGCCGGGTCCGCGGAGCGGGCGGGAACACACGGGACCGCCCGCTCCTTGAACCGGGGGCGTGCCCGGTGCCGCGCCGGAACGGCGATCGGGTGGCGCGAAACCGTGAGGTACCGGTCGCCGCGATGTGACGTCGATGTGACGGGCGCATGAAACGGTTTGCCGAACATGCGTAGGGTGCAGAGAAGCCGGCAGAAGGAGACCGCCCGGCAGCGGGCGGCGGCAGCGCGGCGACGGGCGGAGGAGGGAGCCGAGCGATGGGCGATCACAAAGAGCAGCCCCTGCGGGTGGGCGCGGCCGTCCGGCGGCGGCGCCGGGCCCTGGAGCTGACGCTCGCCGTCGTGGCCGAGCGCAGCGGCCTGTCCGTGCCCTTCCTCAGCCAGATCGAGAACGACCGGGCCCGCCCCAGCACCGGTTCGCTGGAGAAGGTGGCCGACGCCCTGCGCACCACCGCCGTGGAGCTCCTGGCCGCCGCCGACCCCGCGTGCAGCGTGGACGTGGTGCGGGGCGAGGACCCCGAGCCGCCGTTCGAGCCCAAGGTGCGGTCCCTGGTGCGCGGACACCACCAGATGCACGCCTCGGAGTTCACCGGGGACCACGACGCGGGCCGTGAACTGCAGTACCGCAACGACCAGTTGATGTACGTCGCCGAGGGCGCCGTGGAGATCGAGGCCGAGGGCCGCGCCTACCGGCTGGGCCGCGGTGACACCCTGTACCTCACCGGCGGGGTGCGGCACCGCTGGCGGGCGACGGTGCCCGAGACCCGGCTGATCGTCGTCGCGGTCGCCGAGCACATCGAAGCGGTGCGCAACCGGCCCCGCCCGTGAAGGCCGCGCCCGTGAGGGCCGTCTCCCTGGTGCCCTCCCTGACCGAGGCCGTGGCCCGCACGGTCCCCGGAGCGCTCGCCGGTGTCACGGACTGGTGCACGCACCCGGCCGGCCTGGACGCCGTACGCGTCGGCGGCACCAAGAACCCGCAGGTGGAACGGATCGTCGCCCTCGCCCCCGACCTGGTGATCGCCAACGAGGAGGAGAACCGCGCCCCGGACCTGGACGCCCTGCGCGCGGCGGGCATCGAGGTGCTGGTCACCGAGGTGCGTACCGTGCCGCAGGCGTTCGGGGAGCTGGCCCGGGTGCTGGCGGCGTGCGGCGCCCGCTCCCGGCCGCGCTGGCTGGACGAGGCGGAGGAGACCTGGTCGGCCCTCGCGCCGCCCGCGCGCCGGACGACGGCGGTGGTGCCGATCTGGCGCCGGCCGTGGATGGTGCTGGGCCGGGACACCTTCGCGGGCGACGTCCTGGCCCGCCTCGGTGTCGACCACCTGTACGCCGGCCATCCCGACCGCTACCCGAAGGTCCCCGTCGAGGAGATGCGGGCGGCCCGCCCGGACCTGGTGGTGCTCCCCGACGAGCCGTACCGCTTCACCGCCGCCGACGGCCCCGAGGCCTTTCCCGCACTGCCCTGCGCACTGGTCGGCGGACGGCACCTCACGTGGTACGGGCCGTCGCTGGCCGAGGCGCCGCGGGTGCTGGGGCGGGCGCTGCGAGCAGCGCGCCGCTGACCGGGCCGCGCACGGTGCACGCGGCCGCGGCGGCCCACGCGGCGACCAGGACGGCGTACAGGCCGACGGCCGAGGCGCGTACCGGTTGGGGCCGAGACGGCGGACGGCCGCCGCACGGGCCGGGCGCGCCGCGGCGGGGAGGGGCTGAACTGCGGTGGCCATACCCCACCGTGTCGGATTCCCGGCCTCCTGAGCAGGGAGCATGTTCCCATCGGGGCATAAGCTGGAGTTATGAGCGACACGGGAGAACGGGAGGATTCCGCGCAGACGCCCGCCGGTTCGCTGGCCCACCGGGTGCCCGACCTCGGAGCCCTGGAGCTGCTGCTGGCGGTGGCGCGGCTGGGCAGCCTCGGCGGTGCGGCGCGCGAGCTCGGCATCACCCAGCCGGCCGCCAGCAGCCGCGTCCGCTCCATGGAGCGCCAGCTGGGCGTCGCCCTGGTGGACCGCTCGCCGCGCGGGTCCCGGCTCACCGACGCCGGTGCGCTGGTCACGGACTGGGCGCGGCGGATCGTGGAGGCGGCGGAGGCGTTCGACGCGGGGGCGCAGGCGCTCAAGGACCGCAGGGACTCGCGGCTGCGGGTGGCGGCGAGCATGACCATCGCCGAATACCTGCTGCCGGGCTGGCTGCTCGCGCTGCGCGCCCAGCGGCCGGACACGGCGGTGTCGCTGCTGGCCGGGAACTCGACGGCGGTGGCGAAGCGGCTGCTGGCCGACGAGGCCGACCTCGGGTTCGTGGAGGGGCTCAGCGTCCCCTCCGGCCTGGACTCCGCGGTCATCGGCCACGACCGGCTGATCGTCGTCACCGCCCCCACCCACGCCTGGGCCCGCCGCCGGCGCCCGCTGGCGGCCGAGGAGCTCGCGTCGACCCCGCTGATCCTCAGGGAGAAGGGCTCCGGTACCCGCCAGGTCCTCGACGCCGCCCTGGGCGGCCTCGCCCGCCCGCTGATCGAACTCTCCTCGACCACCGCCGTGAAGGCGGCGGCGGTCGGCGGCGCCGGCCCGGCCGTCCTCAGCGAACTCGCCGTCGGCGAGGAACTGGCGATGCGGCGCCTGGTGAGCGTCCCCGTGGCGGACGTCTCCCTCGCCCGCGACCTGCGCGCCGTCTGGCCGGCGGGCCACCGGCCGGCGGGCCCGGCCCGGGAACTGCTGTCCCTGACCCGCGGGTGAGGACCGGCACGCGGGACGGCGGATGGCGTCCGCCACTCGCGTCGGGGCTCGTGCGGTCCGCGCGGGCGCGGGTCGTGGGCGGCGCCGGGTGCGGGGCGCGGGCGGCGCCGGGAGCGGACCGCGGGCGGTGCCGGGCGCCGCGCCTGCCCGTGGCGCCCGCGCGCGGACGCGGTGCCCGCGCAGGGGCGCGGCCTCAGCGCGGGACCCGGGACGCCCCGGTCGCCTCCACCAGCGCCCGCACCACCCGTGCGTCCTCACCCATCTCCGGGTGCCACTGCACCCCCAGCACCCAGGGACCGGACGGCAGTTCCACGGCCTCCACCGTTCCGTCCGCCGCGCGCGCCGACACCACCAGGCCCGTGCCGAGGCGGTCCACCGCCTGGTGGTGGAAGACCGGCACGGAGATCTCCTCCGGGACGGCAGCGGCGTACCGCGTGCCCGGGACCGGCTCGACGGGGTGACGGCCGAAGACGCCCGGGGTCCCGGCGTGGCCGTCGAGATGCTGGACGAGGGTGCCGCCGAGGGCGACGTTCAGCAGTTGCATGCCCCGGCAGATGCCCAGCAGCGGGACGCCCCGTGCCAGGGCCGCGTCGATCAGGGCCAGCTCCCAGGTGTCCCGGGCGCGGTCGGGCGGGCCGGTGCGCGGGCCGGGTACGGCGCCGTAGCGGGCCGGCTCGACGTCCGGGCCGCCCGTGATCACCAGCCCGTCCAGCCGGGCCACGGCCGCGGCGGCGTGCTCCGGCGCGTCCGGCGGGAGCATCGCCGCCAGGCCGCCCGCCCGCTGCACCATCCGCGGGTACCCGACGGGCAGCAGCGCCGCCTCCAGCTCCCACACCCCCCAGCGCGTCCCGGACTCCAGGTACGTACTGAGGCCGATCAGCGGCCTGCCCGTCATCCGCCCTCCCCGCAATGGACCGGACCCGTACCTTTACCGAAGGGCCCGCGGCACGGCAAGACGCACGGCGTGGCGGAGCACCCGGCACCCGCCCTCGCGCTCACGCTCCCGCCAGGAACCCGCGCAGCAGCGCCGCCGTCCCCGCGCAGTGCTCCCGCATGGCCTCCCGCGCCCCCTCCTCGTCCCCGTCGAGCACCGCCTCGACCAGCGCGGTGTGCTGGCGCTGGGAGTGCTCCAGGTTGCGGACCAGCAGGGGGACGCAGTCGAGGAGGTCGTTCACCGTCGCCCGCACCGCCGCGTACTGCGTGGTCAGCGTCGGCGATCCGCACAGCTCGGCGAGGGTGAGGTGGAGCATCGTGTCCGCGCGGCGGTAACCGGCCGGCGGCGCCGCGCGCGTCCCGGCCAGCGCCCGCCGCAGCCGCCTCGCCCGGCCCCCGTCCAGGCCGTGCGCGGCGCACAGCCCGGCCGCGCCCACCTCCAGCACCTCCCGGAAGCGCAGCACGTCCTCCAGGTCGACCCCGGCGACCCGGCGCCGCAGCTCGTCCTCGCCGCCCGCGTCCGCCCGCGGCAGCACAAACGTTCCGCCGTACCGCCCGCGCCGCGACTCCACCAGCCCCTGCTCGTGCAGCACCCTCAGCACCTCGCGCAGCGTCACCCGGCTGACCCCCAGCCGCCCGGCCAGCTCCCGCTCGGCCGGCAGCCGCTCGCCCTCCGCCACCAGCCCCAGCCGCACGACCTGGAGGATCTGCTCCAGCGCCTCCTCGAAGCCGTTGCCCGCCCGCACCGGCCGCAGCACCGGCGCCAGCCGGTCCGCCACCGTGCCGCCGCCGGTCTCCTCCGCCATGCGGCCGCGTCCCCTTCCCAAGCAATGGTTCCCGGCAATACCTTATGGCTCCTGGCCGGCCGGCCCAGTGCGCAGCAGGCCCGAGGAGGCTCTCCGTGGCAGACCGCACAGCGCCGCTCGGCGTCGAGGAACTGCACGCCCTCGTCGCCGGCGGGGAGATCGACACCGTCGTCCTGGCCTTCCCCGACATGCAGGGACGCCTCCAGGGCAAGCGGTTCGCCGCGCGCTTCTTCCTCGACGAGGTCCTCCACCACGGCACCGAGGGCTGCGACTACCTCCTCGCCGTCGACGCCGAGATGAACACCGTCGACGGCTACGCCATGTCCTCCTGGGACCGCGGCTACGGCGACTTCGCCCTGCACCCCGACCCGGACACCCTGCGCCGCGTCCCCTGGAACGAGGGCACCGCGCTGCTCGTCGCCGACCTCGCCTGGAGCGACGGCTCCCCGGTCACGGTCGCGCCCCGCCAGATCCTGCGCCGCCAGCTGGAGCGCCTGGCCGCGCACGGCCTGACCGCCCAGGTCGGCACCGAGCTGGAGTTCATCGTCTTCAAGGACACCTACGAGCAGGCCTGGGACGCCGGCTACCGGGGGCTGACCCCGGCCAACCGGTACAACATCGACTACTCCGTCCTGGGCACCGGCCGCGTCGAGCCCCTGCTGCGCCGCATCCGCAACGAGATGGCCGGCGCCGGCCTCACCGTCGAGTCCGCCAAGGGCGAGTGCAGCCCCGGCCAGCACGAGATCGCCTTCCGCTACGACGAGGCCCTCGTCACCTGCGACCAGCACGCGATCTACAAGACCGGCGCCAAGGAGATCGCCGCCCAGGAAGGCGTCTCCCTCACCTTCATGGCCAAGTACGACGAACGCGAGGGCAATTCCTGCCACATCCACCTCTCGCTCGCCGACCGCGACGGCCACGACGTCATGACCGGGGACGGGCCCGGCGGCATGTCCGCCCTCATGCGGCACTTCCTCGCCGGACAGCTCGCCGCACTGCGCGACTTCTCGCTCCTCTACGCCCCGAACATCAACTCCTACAAGCGGTTCCAGCCCGGCTCCTTCGCCCCCACCGCCGTCGCCTGGGGCCACGACAACCGCACCTGCGCCCTGCGCGTGGTCGGCCACGGCCGCTCCCTGCGCTTCGAGAACCGGCTCCCCGGCGGCGACGTCAACCCCTACCTGGCGGTCGCCGGGATGGTCGCGGCCGGGCTGCACGGCGTCGAGCGGAAGCTGGAACTGCCCGAGCCCTGCCCCGGAAACGCCTACACCGCCGGCTTCGCGCACGTCCCGGCGACCCTGCGCGAGGCCGCCGAACTCTGGGGGAACAGCCCCCTCGCCCATGCCGCCTTCGGCGACGAGGTCGTCGCCCACTACCGGAACATGGCCCGCGTCGAACTGAACGCCTTCGACGCCGCCGTCACCGACTGGGAGCTGCGCCGCTCCTTCGAACGCATGTGAGGCCCCCTCGTGCCCGACGACCTGTCCGACGACCTGTCCGGTGAACCGTCCGACGGCCTGCCCGACGAACTGCACGTCCTGAACCCCGCGACCGAGGAGACCATCGCCACCGTCCCCGCCGCCAAGGCCGCCGACGTCGAGGCCGCCGTCGCCCGGGCCGCGCGGGCGCAGGCGCGGTGGGCCGCCCTCGCCCCCGGCGAGCGGGCCCGGCTGCTGCGCCGCTTCGCCGCCGCCGTCGACGACCACCTGGAGGAACTGGCCCGCCTGGAGGTCCGGGAGGCCGGCCACACCCTCGGCAACGCCCGCTGGGAGGCGGGCAACGTCCGCGACCTGCTCGACTACGCCGCCGGGGGAGTGGAGCGGCTGACCGGCCGCCAGATCCCGGTCCCCGGCGGCCTCGACGTCACGATCCTCGAACCCCTCGGCGTCGTCGGCGTCATCGCCCCCTGGAACTTCCCCATGCCCATCGCGGCCTGGGGCACGGCCCCCGCCCTCGCGGCGGGCAACGCGGTCCTCCTCAAACCCGCCGAGGTCACCCCGCTCACCGCCCTGCGCCTCGCCGAACTCGCCCTGGCCGCGGACCTGCCGGAACACCTGTTCCAGGTGCTGCCCGGCCACGGCCCGGTCGCGGGCGACGCGCTCGTCACCCACCCCGGCGTCGCGAAGATCGTCTTCACCGGGTCGACGGCGGTCGGCAGGCAGGTACTGGCCAAGGGCTCCGCCCACCTCAAGCGCGTCACCCTCGAACTCGGCGGCAAGAGCCCCAACATCGTCTTCGCCGACGCCGACCTGGAGGCCGCCGCGGCCGCCGCGCCCATGTCCTTCCTCGACAACGCGGGCCAGGACTGCTGCGCCCGCACCCGCATCCTCGTCCAGCGCACCGTCCACGACCGCTTCCTCGGCCTGCTCGCCCCCGCCGTCGAGTCCGTCGTCGTCGGCGACCCGGCCGACGAGCGCACGCAGATGGGCCCGCTGATCTCCCGCCGCCAGCTCCAGCGGGTCCGCTCCTGTGTCCCCGAGGACGCCGCCGGCATCCGCGGCAAGGCCCCCGAGGGCCCCGGCTTCTGGTACCCGCCCACCGTCCTCACCGGCGTCGACCCACGCGCGCGCGTGGCCGTGGAGGAGGTCTTCGGCCCCGTCGCCGTCGTCCTCCCCTTCGACGACGAGGCCGACGCCGTCCGCCTCGCCAACGCCACCGACTACGGCCTGTCCGGCTCGGTCTGGACCCGCGACGTCGGCCGCGCGCTGCGCGTCACCCGGGCCGTCCGCGCCGGGAACCTGTCCGTCAACTCCCACTCCAGCGTCCGCTACTGGACCCCGTTCGGCGGCTTCAAACAGTCCGGCCTCGGCCGTGAGCTCGGCCCGGACGCCCTGACCGCCTTCACCGAGACCAAGAACGTCTTTATCAGCACGGAGGGCCCCGCACAGTGACCGCGCAGACCTCGGCCTCACCCACCCCGGACGCCGTCTGCCGCCGCCTGGCCGGCCGCACCGCCGTCGTCACCGGAGCCGGCAGCGGCATCGGCCTCGCCTCCGCCCGCCGCCTCGCCTCCGAGGGCGCCCACGTGGTGTGCGGCGACATCGACGAGGAGCGCGGCAAGGCGGTGGCGCAGGAGACCGGCGGCACCTTCGTCAAGGCCGACGTCACCGACCCCGGACAGGTCGAGGCCCTGTTCCGGGCGGCGTACGACACCTACGGCAGCGTCGACGTCGCCTTCAACAACGCCGGCATCTCCCCGCCCGAGGACGACTCCATCCTGGAGACCGGCCTGGAGGCGTGGAAGCGAGTCCAGGAGGCCAACCTCACCTCCGTCTACCTGTGCTGCAAGGCCGCCCTGCCCTACATGCGGCGCCAGGGCAAGGGCTCCATCATCAACACCGCGTCCTTCGTGGCCCGCATGGGCGCGGCGACCTCGCAGATCTCCTACACGGCCTCCAAGGGCGGCGTCCTCGCCCTCTCCCGCGAACTGGGCGTGCAGTTCGCCCGCGAGGGCATCCGCGTCAACGCCCTGTGCCCCGGCCCCGTCAACACCCCCCTGCTCCGGGAGCTGTTCGCCAAGGACCCGGAGCGCGCCGCGCGCCGCCTGGTCCACATACCCCTCGGCCGGTTCGCCGAGGCCGAGGAGATCGCCGCCGCCGTCGCCTTCCTGGCCAGCGACGACTCCTCCTTCGTCAACGCCACCGACTTCCTGGTGGACGGCGGGATCTCCGGCGCCTACGTCACCCCCCTGTAGGACGGAGCCCGAACGGCGCTCAGAGGAACGTACGGCCCTCGCCGCGATACGTCGGCACGGTCGCCGTCACCCGCTCGCCCTCCACCAGGTGCAGCACGTCGAACCGCTCGCACAGCTCACCGGCCTTGGCGTGCCGGAACCACACCTTGTCCCCGATCAGGAGGTCGTCGGCGGGGAAACCGAGCAGCGGCGTCTGCACCTCGCCGGCCCCCTCCCGCGGGTCGTACCGCAGCCCCGGGGGCAGATACGGCTCCGGAAGCCGGTCCGCCCCGGGGACCCCGGAGGCCGGGTAGCCCCCGCCGAGGACCGTCACCGCCCCCGCCCCCGGCCGCCGTACGACGGGCTGGGCGAACAGGGCCGCCGGACGGCCGCTGAACGACGTGTAGCCGTCGAACAGCCGCGGCACGTACAGCCCCGACCCGGCGGCGATCTCCGTGACCGCGGCCTCCGCCGCGGTGTGCTGCACACTGCCGGTGCCGCCGCCGTTGACGAACTCCAGGTCCGGCACCACCGCCCGCACCGCCCGCACCGCCTCGGCCCGCCGCCCGGCCAGCTCCCGGCGCGCGGCGGCCTGCATCAGCCGGACCGCGCGCGACCGCAGCGGCCGACCCGCCACCGCGTCCCCGACCCCGGCGACGTGCCCCTCGTACGCCATGAGCCCCACGACCCTGAACCCCGGCCGCCGGTCCACCAGGCGGGCCAGATCGGCGAGCTGCGCCGGGGAGCGCAGCGGCGAGCGGCGGGCCCCGACGCGCACCCGTCCGCCCAGCAGCCGCAGTGACGTGTCCAACTCCAGGCAGACCCGCACCACTTCACGGCCGTCCCCGCGCGCCTCGTCGATCAGCCGCAGCTGCGCCGGGTCGTCCACCAGCACGGTCACGGCCGCGGCCAGCTCGGGATCGGCGGTCAGCTCGGCGAAGGAGGCCCGGTCCGCCGACGGATAGGCGAGCAGCACGTCCTCGACACCGGAACGCGCCAGCCACAGCGACTCGGCCAGCGTGAACGACATGACGCCCGCGAACCCGTCCCGGGCCAGGACGCGTTCGAGCAGCGCCCGGCAGCGCACGGACTTGCTGACGACGCGGATCGGCTTGCCCCCGGCACGCCGGACCAGATCGCCGGCGTTGGCGTCGAACGCCTCCAGGTCGACGATGGCCAGCGGGGCGTCGAGACGGGCGGTGGCCCGGTCGTAACGGGCCCGGTCGGTGGGGCGCGCGGTCATGAACGCAGCCTGCCAGACGGGATTACCGCAGGGTAGGGACGATCCGGGCCAAAGCCGCGGTCGTCCGGACCGGTTCCCCTCCGGAGGGCGGCACGCCGTAAAGTGACGCGCACGCACGGCGGAACGACTCCTGCCGGAGGTCCGTACGGGGTGGCGGTCCGGTCGTGCGGGTACGCGTGCCCGGGAGGAGCAGCGCCCGCCGGGCCAGGGCAGGAGGACCCGCGTCCGCGCACGAGGAAGAGGCGGCGGCCCGGGCACGAGGGAACGGGGAGTGCATGAGCACGGACGCGCGACGCGCCTCCTCCCCCTCGAGCCCCCCGAGTCCCGCGACCCCGCCCCGCCCCGGCACCCCCGAACCCCCGCCGCGGACGGCACACGCCCCGGACCCCACCGTCACGGCCCGCTCCGCGCCGGCTCCCGCCTCCGCCGCCGGGCCCCGCACCCCGCACCCCGGCCCCATGCCCCCGCCGCAGGCACCCGTCACGGCCCGCCCCGCGCCGGCTCCCGCCTCCGCCGCCGGGTCCCCCATCCCGCACCCCGGCCCCATGCCCCCGCCGCAGGCACCCGCGCCGGGCCCTTGCGGCGCCGCGGACTCCCCCGCCCCGGCCACCGGATCCACCCCGCCGCCGCCCCCGGCGTCCGCCCGCTTCCCGGACGCGCCGCCAGCGGTCGGCCTCCCGGCGCCGAGCGGGCCGCCCGGCCCGCCGGCACCGGGCAGCGCCGTACCCGCCGGCCCGGACGGGCGGCCGCAGGCACCGGCACCCCGCACCGGCGCCCCCGCCCAGACGCCGTCCGAGACGACCACCCGGCTGCGCCCGGTGCGCCCCGCCGGCGGCCCCGGCCGACCGCGACCCCGGGCCGCCACCGCCTCACCGCACCCGGCGCCCCGCGCCGACGGCCCCGCCGAGAGGCCCTCCGAGACCACCACCCGGCTGCGCCCGGTCCCGGCGGAGGCGCCGGCACCGGCCGGAAGCGCCCTCGACGGCACGGGCGCGCCCGGCGGCCCGGACGACGGGCGCACACCGCCCCCCATATCCACCGGTGCGGTCCCCGCCACCCCGGCTCCCCGGCCCCGGAACACTCCCGCCCCCGGCGCCGGCCGGCCCTTCACACCGTTCGGCCCGCCGCCCGAGCAGTACGGCGGACCCGAGCAGTACGGCGCGTACGACGGGCAGGCCCGGTCCCGCCGCCCCGGCGGTCAGGGGCGCCCCCGGATCGTCGCGGCCGCCGTCTGCCTCGTCCTCGGCGTGGGCCTCGTCGGCGGCGCCGTCACCGGCGGCTGGCTCACCGGGGGCCCGGGGGAGGGCGGCGCCCGCGGCGCGTTCGCCGCGGCCGGGGACCTGTGGCACAGCGTGCCGGTCGACCGGCTCTTCCCGCCGACCGTCCAGGGCCGGGGGGCCGGCCCCGGCGGCGCCGACCGCACCTGGACGCGGATCGCCGTCGCCCCGGACAGCGGCTGCGCGGACGCCTTCGACCCGCTGCTGCGCAAGGCCCTCGACCCGGCCGGCTGCGCCCGCCTGCTGCGCGCCACCTACACCGACGCCACCCAGAGCCACGTCACCACCGTCGGCCTGCTCTTCACCCGGGCCGACGCCGCCGCGACGGCCTCGCTGGCCCGCCGCTTCGAGAAGGAGGGCCTGGCCCGCCGCAGCGACCTCATGCCCCTGCCCTACGCCGCGAGGGGCACCGCCGCCGCCGGCTTCGGCGCCGGGCAGCGCGCCTCGTGGACCGTCTCCGTCCTCACCGACGCCCCCGTCGTCGTCTACGCCGTCTCCGGCTGGGCCGACGGCCGCGCCGTCGACGACCCGCAGCCCGCCGAGGAGGCCATGGAACCCGGCGCCACCACCGCCCCCGCCCAGGCCGGCCTCGGCCACGAGGCCCGCGGCCTCGCCGACCGCATCGAACGGGGCCTGCGCAAACACGCCGCCTCCGCCACGGAGCAGCCCTCGTGACCGTCCCGTCCCGCCGCGCCGCGGCCCTCGGCGTCCTCCTCGCCGCCGCCCTCGCCCTCGTCCCGCCCACCACCGCGTACGCCGACGGCATCCGCGCCAAGCAGTGGGCCCTGGACGCCCTGCACACCCGGCAGATCTGGCGCACCACCAAGGGCGAGGGCGTCACCGTCGCCGTCCTCGACACCGGCGTCGAGGCCGACCATCCCGATCTCGCCGGCAACGTTCTCACCGGCAAGGACATGGTCGGTTTCGGAGCGGAGCAGGGCGACCGCGCCTGGGCCCGCCACGGCACCGCGATGGCCGGGATCATCGCCGGCCACGGACACGGCCCCGGCGGCGCCGACGGCGTCATGGGCGTCGCCCCCGAGGCGAAGATCCTGCCCGTCCGCGTCATCCTGGAGGACGCCGACCCCTCCCGCGCCGAGGCCCGCAAGACCCGCGGCAACGCCCTCGCCGACGGCATCCGCTGGGCCGCCGACCACGGCGCCGACGTCATCAACCTCTCCCTCGGCGACGACTCCGCCTCCGCCCACCCCGAAGCCACCGAGGACGAGGCGATCCAGTACGCCCTGAGGAAGGGGGTGAGCGTCGTCGCCTCCGCCGGCAACGGCGGCGAGAAGGGCGACCACATCTCCTACCCGGCCGCCTACCCCGGCGTCATCGCCGCGACCGCCGTCGACCGCTACGGCACCCGCGCCTCCTTCTCCACCCGCCGCTGGTACGCCACCGTCAGCGCCCCCGGCGTCGACATCGTGATCGCCGACCCCGACCACCGCTACTACGAGGGCTGGGGCACCAGCGCCGCCGCCGCGTTCGTCTCCGGCGCCGTCGCCCTCCTCAAGGCGGCCCACCCCGGACTCACCCCCGCCCAGGTCAAGCGGCTCCTGGAGGACACCGCCGGCGACGCCCCCGCCGGCGGCCGCGACGACTCCCGCGGCTTCGGCTTCATCGACCCCGTCGCCGCCATCGAGGCCGCCGGCCGCCTGGAGCCGGAGCGCCTCGAGCCGGCGGCGTACGGCGAGGAGTACTTCGGCCCCGGCCCGGACACCGGCCGCCCCGAGGGCGGCACCGCCGCCTGGGCCGCCCCGCTCGCGGGCGGCGCCGGCGGCGTCCTGCTGGTCGCGGCGGCCGTCCTGTGGCGCGGGCGCCGCACCCGCCACGACCGCCCCCAGCTGTATTGACCAGGAGCGTCGTCGACGGCCGCAGGGCCTGATCACGGCGAAGGCCTCCGGTGCGGCGGAGCCGTCCGGGACCGCACCGCACGGGGATCTCCGCATCCTCCGTAGTGCCCGGCCGACCGCTCACGGCGGGCGGCTGCCGATCGAGCGCGTCCGGCCACGCCGGCCCCCGGCGCACCCGGACGGGCCCGCACCGACCCCGCCTCCTCCCCCCGATAGGGTCGGGGACCGTGGCGAACAAGAACATCCCCGACTCCGGCTTCCCCGACGACGACGGCTCCGCCGACCCCCGGCTGAGCGCGGCGCTCGCGGCCTGGGCCGAGGACCGCACCGCCGTCGGCCCGGTCCTCGCGGCCCTCAGGGACGCCCGGCTGCTCGTCCCCGTCGTGGCCGTGCTCGGCGAGGCCGAGGAGGACGAGAGGGGGCTGCGCCGCGAGAAGACCAGCGAGATGGCCGTCCCCACCCTGAAGGCCGCGGGCCGCACCGCCCTGCCCGCCTTCACCTCCACCGACACCCTCGCCCGCTGGGACCCGGCGGCCCGCCCGGTCGCCGTCCCCCTGCACCAGGCCCTCCAGGCCGCCGCCCACGAGAAGGCGGACACGATCGTGCTGGACCTGGCCGGACCGGTCCCGTTCGAGCTGACCGGGCCCGCGCTGCTGGCGCTCGCGGAGGGCCGTACGACGACCGACCCGCTTGCCGACCCCGCCGTCGTGGAGGCCGTGCGCCGCGCCGTGGCCGCCGAACCCGCCGTCCTGCGCGCCCACCTCGGTCCGGGACAGGCCGACGGCACCCTCGCCCTCGTCCTCGACCCGGCCGTCGCGCCGGCCGAGGCCGCCCGCGCGATCGCCGGGCGCCTGGCCGCCGACGAAACGCTCAGGGCCCGCCTGGTGCGCGGCCTCGACCTGGCGCTGCTGCCGGCCGGGGCGACGCCGCCGGGCGAGCCCTTGTACGTACGTCGGTGAAGCGTCGGTGAATCAGGCGGTGGGGCGGGCGGATCAGCCGTAGACGGGACCCGTGTACTTCTCCCCGGGGCCCTGGCCCGGTTCGTCCGGGACGAGCGACGCCTCGCGGAACGCCAGCTGCAGCGACTTCAGGCCGTCGCGCAGCGGCGCCGCGTGGAACGAGCTGATCTCGGTCGCGCTCGCGTCCAGCAGGCCGGCCAGCGCGTGCACCAGCTTGCGGGCCTCGTCCAGGTCCTTGTGCGCGTCACCCTCCTCGGTCAGGCCGAGCTTCACCGCGGCGGCGCTCATCAGGTTCACGGCGACCGTCACGATCACCTCGACCGCCGGGACCTCGGCGATGTCGCGGGTCATGGCGTCGAAGTCGGGCGTCTCAGGAGGGGTCTCACTCATGCCCACACGATAGGGCCAGGCACGGGCCCCCTTGACAGCAGGCGACCGGGAGGCACCGGGTTAGCGCGCGCATCCCGGAACTGCTAACCTGGTGTAACGACCGGTCGGACGTCATGCCGTGGCTCTGTCTCACGGCGGCGGCGCCCGACCCACAAGTGGAGGCTTCCGAACTCCCACCTGGCCGTCCCCCGGGACGGCGGGTCACCGGTCAGGCGGTCCCGCTCCGGCGGCGACCGGCCCGAAAGCGCGCCCCGCGGTCACGCGGCGGTGTTCCGGTAGTTCGCGGAGCCCCGTTGTGATCGTCCGGGGCATTTTTTCTGTCTCGGCGCGGTTAGGTCTAACGAACACAGACGTTACGCGGCTGTCCGCCAGACCGTCGCGTGGTGCTACCGAGGAGGATCCATCAGCGCCGAGCCCCGCATCAACGACCGGATTCGCGTTCCCGAGGTGCGACTTGTCGGTCCCAGCGGCGAGCAGGTCGGGATTGTCCCGCTTGCCAAGGCCCTGGAGCTTGCGCAGGAGTACGACCTCGACCTCGTCGAGGTCGCGGCGAACGCCCGTCCGCCCGTGTGCAAGCTCATGGACTACGGGAAGTTCAAGTACGAGTCGGCCATGAAGGCCCGTGAGGCGCGCAAGAACCAGGCGCACACGGTCATCAAGGAGATGAAGCTCCGGCCGAAGATCGACCCGCACGACTACGACACCAAGAAGGGTCACGTCGTCCGGTTCCTCAAGCAGGGCGACAAGGTCAAGATCACGATCATGTTCCGTGGTCGCGAGCAGTCCCGGCCCGAGCTGGGCTACCGGCTGCTGCAGCGCCTCGCGGAGGACGTCCAGGACCTCGGTTTCGTCGAGTCGAACCCGAAGCAGGACGGCCGCAACATGATCATGGTCCTCGGTCCGCACAAGAAGAAGACCGAGGCGATGGCCGAGGCTCGCCAGGCGCAGGAGGCCCGCAAGGCGGAGGCGAAGGCCAATCCCGGCCGTTCGATGAACGCCGCGGACCCCGACGCCGCCAACGCCGAGGCTCCGGCCGACGCTTCCGCCGAGGCGTGATCCCCGGGGGCGCGAGTCCCCCAGGAAGTAACCGAAACAAGAGCGACGCTCCACCGTGCCCGGTTCTCGCGACCGGGCACCGGAGCGCCACCGACGAGGAGAGAACGGCGCTATGCCGAAGAACAAGTCGCACAGCGGTGCCAGTAAGCGCTTCAAGATCACCGGCTCCGGCAAGGTGCTCCGTGAGCGCGCCGGCAAGCGCCACCTGCTCGAGCACAAGTCGTCCCGCGTGACGCGTCGCCTCACCGGCAACGCCGAGATGGCCCCGGGCGACGCCGCGAAGATCAAGAAGCTTCTCGGCAAGTGACGCGGCGGCGCCCCACCGGGCGCCGTACGTCAGGACCGGGACCCCATCGATTCCGGGCCGCGTGAGCACCACCGCGGCCCCGCTACAAGGAGTTAACAAGTGGCACGCGTCAAGCGGGCAGTCAACGCCCACAAGAAGCGCCGGGCGATCCTCGAGCAGGCCTCCGGCTACCGCGGTCAGCGTTCGCGCCTGTACCGCAAGGCCAAGGAGCAGGTCACCCACTCGCTGGTCTACAACTACAACGACCGCAAGAAGCGCAAGGGCGACTTCCGTCAGCTGTGGATCCAGCGCATCAACGCCGCTGCCCGCGCCAACGGCATCACGTACAACCGCTTCATCCAGGGCCTGAAGGCCGCCAACGTCGAGGTCGACCGCAAGATCCTCGCCGAGCTGGCCGTCAACGACCCGACCGCGTTCGCCGCGCTCGTCGAGGTCGCCCAGAAGGCGCTGCCGAGCGACGTCAACGCGCCGAAGGCCGCGTGACGCGCCGGCCCTGAGCCGACGTGACGAAAGGGACCCGCAGGCCGGCCCGGCCTGCGGGTCCTGCCGTGTCCGTGAACCGCCGAACCCCAAGGTGAACCGCATGCCCCCCGCCTCCCCCGAGCTGATCTCCCCCCGCTCCCCGCGCGTCCTGGCCGCACGGCGGCTGGCCAAGCGGAACTTCCGGGGCAAGGAACGGCTCTTCCTCGCCGAGGGGCCGCAGGCGGTACGGGAGGCGGCCACGCACCGGACCGGCGGGACCTCCCCGCTCGTCGAACTGTTCGCCACCCCCGAGGCCGCGGACCGCTACGCCGACATCATCGGCGCCGCCCGTGACGCCGGCGCCCGCGTCCACCTCGCCGCCGAGCAGGTCATCGCCGACATCTCCACCACCGTCACCCCGCAGGGACTCGTCGGCGTCTGCCGGTTCCTGGACACCCCCTTCGACGACATCCTCGCCGCCCGCCCCCGGCTCGTCGCCGTCCTCGCCCACGTCCGCGACCCCGGCAACGCCGGCACCGTACTGCGCTGCGCCGACGCCGCCGGAGCCGACGCCGTCGTCCTCACCGACGCCTCCGTCGACCTGTACAACCCCAAGGCCGTGCGCGCCTCCGTCGGCTCCCTGTTCCACCTGCCCGTCGCCGTCGGCGTCCCCGTCGAGCGGGCCGTGGCCGGGCTGAGGGAGACCGGCGTCCGGGTGCTGGCCGCCGACGGCGCGGGCGAGTGCGACCTGGACGCCGAACTCGACCGCGGCACCATGGGCGGGCCCACCGCCTGGGTCTTCGGCAACGAGGCCTGGGGGCTGCCGGAGGAGACCCGCGCCCTCGCCGACGGCGTCGTCCGCGTCCCCATCCACGGCACGGCCGAGAGCCTGAACCTCGCCACCGCCGCCGCCGTCTGCCTGTACGCGTCCGCGCGTGCACAGCGCGCCGCCGGCGGGTGCCGCTCCGTCACCAAGAGCTAGTAGGGTGGCCTGCTCGGGGGCCCCTGCACGGCGGAGAGGTGGGGTACGGGGATGAGCGTCGGCACGAGCAGCGCACCGGGATCACGGCAGGCACGGCGGCCGCCCGGTGGCCTCGCCGACCTCACCGGTCCCGGCATCGGCCCCGACGACCTGCCCGACGGCCTCGTCGTCGCCGACGAGCACGGGCGGGTGATCTGTTTCAACGCCGCCGCCGAGCGCATCACCGCCCGGCGCGCCGCCGACGCCCTCGGGCAGCCGTTGGAGACGGCCCTTCCGCTGGAGGACCTGGAAGGCCGCCGCTGGTGGCAGCTGACCGACCCCTACGGCGGGCTCGCCATCCGCGTCCGCCAGCCCGAGCGCAACCTGCTGCTGCCCGGCGGACGCGAGGTGCTCGTCTCCGCCCGCTACGTCCGCGCCCGGCCCACCGGCCCCGTCCGCCGCGTCGTCGTCGCCCTGCGCGACACCGAGGCCCGCCGCCGCACCGAGCGCAGCCACGCCGAGCTGATCGCCACCGTCGCCCACGAACTGCGCTCCCCGCTCACCTCCGTCAAGGGCTTCACCGCCACCCTGCTGGCCAAGTGGGAGAGGTTCACCGACGAGCAGAAACGGCTGATGCTGGAGACCGTCGACGCCGACGCCGACCGCGTCACCCGGCTCATCGCCGAACTGCTCGACATCTCCCGCATCGACTCCGGGCGGCTGGAGCTGCGCCGCCAGCCCGTCGACATCGGCGCCGCCGTCGGCCGTCACATCCAGGCCTACGTCGCCGCCGGCCAGCCCGCCGACCGCTTCCTGCTCCGCGTCGAACAGCCCCTGCCCGACCTGTGGGCCGACCCCGACAAGATCGACCAGGTGCTCAGCAACCTCATCGAAAATGCCGTGCGGCACGGCGAGGGAACCGTCACCATCGACATCACGCCCGCGGCGTCCCCCCGGGAAGGGGAGGACACCGGCACGTCGGTCACGGTGAGCGACGAGGGGCCCGGCATTCCGGAGGAGTCCATGAACCGTGTCTTCACCCGCTTCTGGCGGGGCAGCAAGCGCGGCGGCACCGGACTCGGGCTCTACATCGTCAAGGGCATCGTCGAGGCCCACGGCGGCACCGTCACCGTCGGCCGCGCCCCCGGCGGCGGCGCCGAGTTCCGATTCACGTTGCCCGTGAGCGCTCCGGCCTACCTGGCCTGAGCAGCCCGCGGGCTCATCCGCCCGTCACCGCCCCGTTAGACTCGGCCTTTGGCACCTTTGTGTCCTGCACGCCGCCCTGTGAGTCGGTGACGGGGACCACCAGCCAGCCAATCGGAAGCACGGGAAGAGATGTCGGCACCCAATAAGTCGTACGACCCTGTCGAGGTCGAGGCGTTGAAACCGGAAGAGATCGAGCGCATGCGGGACGAGGCGCTCGCCGCCTTCGCCGCCGCGGACTCCCTCGACGCGCTCCACGAGGCGAAGGTCGCCCACACCGGCCCGGCCTCCCCGCTGGCCCTCGCCAACCGCGAGATCGGCGCCCTGCCCCCGCACGCCAAGGCCGAGGCCGGCAAGCGCGTCGGCATGGCCCGCGGTGCCGTGAACAAGGCCCTCGCCTCCCGGCAGGAGGAACTGGAGGCCGAGCGGGACGCGCGCGTCCTGGTCGAGGAGGCCGTGGACGTCACGCTGCCCTACGACCGCGTCCCGGCCGGCGCCCGCCACCCGCTGACCACGCTGTCGGAGCGCATCGAGGACATCTTCGTGGCCATGGGCTACGAGGTCGCCGAGGGCCCCGAGGCCGAGGCCGAGTGGTTCAACTTCGACGCCCTGAACATCGGCCCGGACCACCCGGCCCGCGGTGAGGCCGACACGTTCTTCGTGGCCGGTCCCGACGGCACCGCCGACTCCGGCGTCGTGCTGCGCACCCACACCTCGCCCGTGCAGATCCGCTCGGCGCTCGGCCGCGAGCTGCCGGTCTACGTGATCTGCCCCGGCCGCGTGTACCGCACCGACGAGCTGGACGCCACCCACACCCCGGTCTTCCACCAGGTCGAGCTGCTCGCGATCGACGAGGGCCTGACCATGGCGGACCTCAAGGGCACCCTGGACCACATGGTCCAGTCCCTGTTCGGCGAGGGCATGAAGACGCGGCTGCGGCCGAACTTCTTCCCCTTCACCGAGCCCAGCGCCGAGATGGACATGCTCTGCTACGTCTGCAAGGGCGCGTCCGTCGGCAACCCCGACCGGCCCTGCCGCACCTGCTCGTCCGAGGGCTGGATCGAGCTCGGCGGCTGCGGCATGGTCAACCCGCGGGTGCTCACCGCCTGCGGCATCGACCCGGAGAGGTACAGCGGCTTCGCCTTCGGGTTCGGCATCGAGCGGATGCTGATGTTCCGCCACAACGTCGAGGACATGCGAGACATGGTCGAGGGTGACGTCCGTTTCACCCGGCCGTTCGGGATGGAGATCTGATGCGGGTCCCGCTTTCTTGGCTGCGGGAGTACGTCGACCTGCCGGCGACCGAGACCGGCCGTGACGTCCAGGCCAAGCTCATCTCGGCGGGTCTGGAGGTCGAGACCGTCGAGCAGCTCGGCGCCGACCTCAAGGGCCCGCTGGTCGTCGGCCAGGTGCTGACCATCGAGGAGCTGGAGGGCTTCAAGAAGCCGATCCGCTTCTGCACCGTCGACGTCGGACAGGCCAACGGCACCGGCGAGCCGCAGGAGATCGTCTGCGGCGCCCGGAACTTCGCCGTCGGCGACAAGGTCGTCGTCGTGCTCCCGGGCGCGGTGCTGCCCGGCGGCTTCGAGATCGCCGCGCGCAAGACCTACGGCAAGGTCTCGCACGGCATGATCTGCTCCAGCGACGAGCTGGGCATGGGCGACGACGGCACCAAGGGCATCATCGTGCTGCCGCCGGAGACCGAGGTCGGCCGGGACGCCATCGAGCTGCTGGAGCTGGTCGACGAGGTCCTCGACATCGCCGTCACCCCCGACCGGGGCTACTGCCTGTCGATCCGCGGCGTCGCCCGCGAGACCGCCATCGCCTACGGCCTGCCGCTGCGCGACCCGGCGCTGCTCGACGTGCCCGCCCCGAACGCCTACGGCCACCCGGTGCGGATCTCCGACCCGATGGGCTGCGACCGCTTCACCGCCCGCACGGTGACCGGCCTCAACCCCGAGGCACGCTCCCCGATCTGGCTCCAGCGCCGCCTGCAGAAGGTCGGCGTGCGCCCGGTCTCGCTCGCCGTCGACGTCACCAACTACGTGATGATGGAGCTGGGCCAGCCGCTGCACGCCTACGACCGCAACCTGGTCCAGGGCACGATCGGCGTGCGCCGCGCCGAACCCGGCGAGAAGATCACCACCCTCGACGGCGTCACCCGCACCCTCGACGCCGAGGACCTGGTCATCACCGACGAGCGCGGCCCGATCGGGCTCGCCGGTGTCATGGGCGGCGCCGACACCGAGATCGCCGACCACGACGATCCCGGGAACGCGACGACGGACGTGGTGATCGAGGCGGCGCACTTCGACGCGGTCTCCATCGCCCGCACCGCCCGCCGCCACAAGCTGTCCTCCGAGGCGTCCCGCCGCTTCGAGCGCGGCGTCGACCCGCAGGCCGCCGCCGCTGCCGCGCAGCGCACCGTCGACCTGCTGGTCCTCCTCGCGGGCGGCACCGCCGAGGCCGGCGTCACCGAGGTCATCGCCCCCTTCGCACCGCGCACCCTCACCATCCCGGCCGACCACCCGGACAAGGTCGCGGGCGTCGCCTACGGCCGGGAGACCGTCGTCCGGCGGCTCCAGCAAATCGGCTGCGACGTGTACGGGCAGGACGAGCTGATCGTCACCGTCCCGTCCTGGCGGCCCGACCTCACCGACCCCAACGACCTGGCCGAAGAGGTCATCCGCCTGGAGGGCTACGAGAACCTGCCCTCCACGCTGCCCAGGCCGCCGGCCGGCCGCGGGCTGACCCGCCGCCAGCGGCTGCACCGCCGCGTCGGCCGCGCCCTGGCCGGGGCCGGGTACGTCGAGGCGCCGAACTACCCCTTCGTCAGCGAGCAGGTCTTCGACCAGCTCGGCCTGGCCGCCGACGACCCGGCCCGCCGCGTCGTCAAGCTGGTCAACCCGCTCAGCGACGAGGAGCCCGCGCTGCGCACGTCGCTGCTGCCGGGCCTGCTCGGCGCGCTGCGCCGCAACGACGGCCGCGGCAGCCACGACCTCGCGCTGTTCGAGACCGGTCTGGTGTTCCGGCCCCGCGAGGAGCAGCGCACCGCCGTCCGGCTGCCCGTCGACCGGCGCCCGTCCGACGAGGAACTCGCCGGGCTGAACGCCGCGCTGCCCGACCAGCCGCGCCACGTCGCCGTCGTCCTCGCCGGCGCCCGCGAGCAGGTCGGCTGGTGGGGCAAGGGCCGCCCGGCCGACTGGGCCGACGCGGTTGAGGCCGCCCGGACCGTCGCCCGCGAGGCCGGCGCCGAGCTGATCGTCCGCAAGGGGCAGTACGGGCCGTGGCACCCCGGCCGCTGCGCCGAGCTCGCGGTCGCCGTCGACGGCACCGAGCGGGTCGTCGGCCACGCCGGCGAACTGCACCCGCGGGTGCTCAAGGCCCTGGGCCTGCCCGCGCGCACCTGCGCGATGGAGCTGGACCTGGACGCCGTGGAGCAGGCCGGCGACGCCCTCCCGCAGGCGCCGGGCATCTCCACCTTCCCGGTCGCCACGCAGGACGTCGCCCTGGTCGTCGACGGCTCCGTGCCGACGGCGGACGTCGAGGCGGCCCTGCGCGAGGGCGCCGGTGAACTGCTGGAGTCCATCAGGCTGTTCGACGTCTACGAGAACGCCGAGCAGCTCGGCGAGGGCCGCAAGTCCCTGGCGTACGCGCTGCGGTTCCGCGCGGCGGACCGGACGCTGACCGTCGACGAGGCGACGGCGGCCCGCGACGCCGCGGTCGCCCTGGCGGGCGAGCGCACGGGAGCCGTACTGCGCGGCTAGGGCCTCCCGTTCGGATCATGCCGGGCTCGCGGGGCCTGGTGCCGTGCCTCGCCGCGTTGTCGTCGGTTGCCATGGCTTTCGCCATGGCGCCCTCCTCCGCCTTGCGATGCACGGCACCAGGTCCCGCTCCTGATCCGACCTGATCCAAACGAAAGACCTTAGGCGGCACGCGGGAGCGCGGCGGCCCGGCCGCGGCGTTCCCGCGCCCCTCGGGAGCGGGGCGGCCATCTCACTCGATCGAGTGAGATTCCTGGGCGATCCGGTCCTTCCGGGCCATACGGTCGACAGAATCGGACCGGCCCTTCGAGGCCGGTCCGTCTGTGCTGTCAGGGCCTACATGGGGGGCCATCGGCATGATCCGCATCAGGGCTGGGGTTCACCGCAGGGCAGGGCGGCCCCGGACGAACCACCCGGAGCCCGCTCCCGGGACGGGCCGGAGGGATCTGCGCGAGGCCGTCCGCCGGGCCGTGCGCCGGGTCGATCGGCCACCACTGCGCCGGATGGTGCGCCTCGCCCTCCCCGCGGCCTGGGGCGCGGTCGCGGTCACCTACCGGCTGACCTGCCCACTCGCCCACCAGGAAGGAATCGGCGCCCGGCTCGTCAGCAGTGCCGTGCTCTTCGTCGTCGGCACCGGGCTGATCCTGCACACCCGGCGCACCCTGCTGCGCGAACTGCGCCAGGCCCGCCGGATCGCGAGCGCCGCCCAGGGGGTGCTGCTGCGCCCGCCGCCCCCGCGCATCGACGGGCTGAGCGTCGCCGCCGCCCAGCTCTCCGCCGACCCCGGCGCCGCGATCGGCGGCGACCTGTACGAGGCCGTGGCCACCGAGCACGGCGTACGGGTGGTGATGGGCGACGCCCGCGGCCACGGCATCGCCGCCCTCGGCACGGCCGCCGCCGTGCTCGGCAGCTTCCGCGAGGCCGCGTACGACGAACCGGAACTGGACCGCGTACTGCGCCGACTCGACCGCGCCCTCGCCCGGCACCTGCGCGAGCGCGCCCGCGCCGAGCACCCCTGCTCGGAACCGCCCTCGACGGCCCCGGTCACCGAGGAGTTCGTCACCGTCCTGCTGCTGGAGATCGGCGCGGACGGCGAGGTCCGCGTCCTGAACTGCGGCCACCCCTGGCCGTACCGTCTGGCCGAGAGGCGGATCGAGCCGCTCGCCCGCGCGGAACCCCTGCCTCCGCTCGGGCTGTTCCCCCTCCCGGCCGAATTGTCCGCCACCCCCTGCGGCAGCCTCCCGCCGGGCGAGGCGCTCCTGCTGCACACGGACGGCGCGCAGGACGCGCGCGACGCCGAGGGACGCTTCTTCCCGCTCCCCGAGGTGCTGGCGCGCGCCGTACGCGAACCGTCCTCCACACCACAGGCCCTGCTCACCGCGGTGCTCACCGCTCTCCTGCGCCACACGGGCGGCGCCCCGTCCGACGACGTCGCCCTGCTGATGCTGCGCAACGACCGCGCCCCGGCGGCGTCCCCCGGCGGCGGCCCCCGCGACGTGGCCGCGGGGGCGGGCCGCACCACGCCTTGTCCGCAGCCGGCCGACCGGCTGCGGTAGCGGGCCGCGCCCCGCGGGCCGCCATCGGCGCCGCCGTCCGCCCGGTCGCGGAGTGCCGGGCAGGCGGCCGGGCGGACGGCGTGCACGGGCCGCCGCGTAGGGAGGGGGGAGCCGACGGCCCGGCCGGCCTCTTGCGAGGCAGTTCAGTCAACCGGCCCGGAGCGCTCCGCGACAGCGCGCGCACAGCGCGGATTCGCGCACTCCGTTCACACCCCGTGTGAAACACCCCGTGCGAAGCCGGGACCGCTTCGAGGACGGACCCACTACTCTGACGGCACCAGCCACCCGGGGGGCACCCATGCAGCCCAACACTCTCCTCGACGCGATCCTGGACGAGGCCGGGATCTCGCACGCGGGACTCGCCGCACACGTCAACCAGGCAGGACGCAAACGCGGTCTGGCCCTCAGGTACGAACACACCGCCGTGGCGCGCTGGTTGAAGGGGCAGCGCCCGCGCGGCCAGGTGCCCGACCTGATCTGCGAGGTGCTCGCGGCCCGGCTGCGGCGGCCCGTCACCCTCGACGACATCGGCCTCGGCGTGCCCGGCGGGCCGTCCGCCCCGCCCACCGGCTCGCTGTCCGGCTTCGTCGAACGCGCCACCGCGCTGTGGCGCTCCGACCAGCAGCGCCGCCCCCACCTGCTGGGCGCGCCCGCGGTCACCGGCACGCCCGCCGTGATGCCGGTGTGGGAGTGGGAGAACCCGCCCGAGGACACGGACGTCTCCCGCGGCGGCCGGCACCGGGTCACCCCGGCCGACATCGAGACGCTGCGCGCCGCCCGCGCCCACTACGAGCAGATGTACCGCAAGGCCGGCGGCATCGCGACGCGCGCCCGGGTCGTCGGCTTCCTCAACGCCGAGGCCGCTCCCCTGCTGCGCGGCGGCTACACCGACGCGACAGGCCGCCAACTGCACCGGGCCACCGGCGGACTGGTGGCCATCGCGGGCATCTGCGCCTACGACTCCGACGCGCACGGCCTCGCCCAGCGCTACTTCCACCAGGCGCTGCGCCTGGCCAAGGCCAGCGGCGACCGGGGCCTGGGCGCCTACGTCATCGCGCTGCTGGTCAACCAGGCGCTGTTCATGAAGGAGTACCGCCAGGCCGTCGCCTTCGCCGAGGCCGCCCTGCGCGCCGCCGGCAAGCACATCACCCCGGCGCTCGCCTCGGACCTGTACGCGATGCAGGCCAAGGCGTACGCCCACCTCGGCGACGGTTCCGGCGCGCTGTCCTGCATCCGGCGGGCCGAGCGGGCCGCCGAGCGCATCCGGCGCGGATACGAACCCGACGAGACGGGCTATGTGCAGCCCGGCCTGGTCAACGTCCAGGTGGCGGAGGCGCTGCTCAGCCTCGGCGAGCTCGCCGCCGCGCGGGAGCACGCCGCGGCGGCCGTGGACAACCCCGCCCACGACCGGGGACGGGTGCACCGGCTCGCCATGCTGAGCACGATCGAACTGCGGCAGGGCAACGCCGACCGGGCCGTGGCGACCGCGGTGGAGATGGCCGAGCGGGCCCGCGGCATGGAGTCCCGGCGCCTGCGCGACCGGCTGCGGGCGGTGCGCGAGCACCTCGCGCGCAGCGGCTGCGCCGGCACGGCGGAGGCGGCCGAGCTCATCGACGGGGCACTGCGCGTACCGCTGTGACCCGCGGCCCGCCACGACACGGAATCTGCGCCCGGGGCTGCGCCATGAGCGGTCCCCGTGCGCCTGCTGCCCCACCGCCCCGGCTGCGATATTGCCATCTACTCGGCGGAAGGTGGCAGAACCGTGCAGTGGACGAAACAGAACGAACAGACTGTGTACGCAAACCGCTGGTTCAGCGTCAATCTCGCGGATGTCGAACTGCCGGACGGCCGGCATCTCGACCACTTCCTGATCAGGCTGCGGCCCGTCGCCGTGGCCACGGTGGTGAACGAGGCCAACGAGGTCCTGCTGCTGTGGCGGCACCGCTTCATCACCGACAGCTGGGGCTGGGAACTGGCCGCGGGCGTCGTCGAGGACGGCGAGGACATCGCCGCGGCGGCGGCCAGGGAGCTGGAGGAGGAGACCGGCTGGCGGCCGGGACCGCTGCGGCACCTGATGAGCGTGGAGCCGTCCAACGGGCTCACCGACGCCCGGCACCACGTCTACTGGGCCGACGGGGCCGAGTACGTCGGGCACCCCGTGGACGACTTCGAGTCCGACCGCAGGGAGTGGGTGCCCCTGAAGGTCGTCCCCGACCTGGTCGCCCGCGGGGAGGTCCCGGCCGCCAACATGGCGGCCGCGCTGCTCCTGCTGCACCACCTCAGGCTCGGGCAGGACGTCATGCCCTGATCCCCCCGGGCCCCGGCGTTCCCCGGTCCGGCCCTAGCGGCCGAACGCCTGCCAGAGCGCCACGACGAGCGCGCCCACGGCCGTGAGGGCGGTGACCGCGGGCAGCGGCCAGCGGGCGCGCTCCAGGCCGGTGATCCGGGTGTCCAGCTCGTCCAGTTCCTTGGCGGTCTCCTCGGTGCGGTGGCGAAGCAGGGCCAGTCCGCCCTCGACGCGGGCGTACGCCACGTCGAGGCGGCGCCGTAACTCCGCGAGTTCGCCGTGGACGACCGGATGCTCGGGATCGATGGTCACGATCCGCTCCTTTCCGTAATGCTCCGCAGGGGAATCGCATCTCTTGCGCACGCAGGGCCAGTCAACCGTCCCGGGGGGCGCCCGGGGAGCGTGTGCGCAAGGCATATGCGGGCCCGGCGCGCACACGGTGTGTGAACGCCGCGGGCCCGGCACCCTCTCCGGTGCCGGGCCCGTGACTGGCCGAATGATTACCCTGTGTGATCAGTCGGAGGTCCTTCAGTCGTAGGTGTAGAAGCCGGAGCCCGACTTCCGGCCCAGTCGCCCGGCGTCGACCATGCGCTGGAGCAGCGGGGGAGCGGCGTACAGCGGCTCCTTGTACTCCTCGTACATGCTGTGGGCGACCGAGGCGACCGTGTCCAGGCCGATCAGGTCGGCCAGCTTCAGCGGGCCCATCGGGTGGGCGCAGCCCAGCTCCATGCCGTTGTCGATGTCCTCGCGGCTGGCGATGCCCGACTCGAACATCCGGATCGCGGAGAGCAGGTAGGGGATCAGCAGCGCGTTCACCACGAACCCGGAGCGGTCCTGGGCGCGGATCGCGTGCTTGCCGAGCACCTTCTCGGCGAACAGCTGCGCCCGGCTGAGCGTGCCCTCGGAGGTGGTGAGGGCGGGGATCAGCTCGACCAGCTTCTGCACCGGGGCCGGGTTGAAGAAGTGGATGCCGACGACGTGGTCCGGCCGGGAGGTGGCGACGGCCAGCTTCACCAGCGGGATGGAGGAGGTGTTGGAGGCCAAGATCGCGTCCGGGCGCACCACGATCTGGTCGAGCACCTGGAAGATCTCGGTCTTGACCTGTTCGTTCTCGACGACGGCCTCGATCACCAGGTCACGGTCGGCGAACTCGCCGAGGTCGGTGGTGAAGCTCAGGCGCGCCTGCGTCGCGTCCCGCTCCTCCTCGGTGATCTTGCCGCGCTCGGCGGCCCTGGCCAGGGAGTTGAACACCCGGGTACGGCCGATCTCCAGGGCCTCGCCGGTGGTCTCCGCCACCTTCACGTCCAGGCCGGCACGGGCGCACACCTCGGCGATGCCCGCTCCCATCTGACCGCAGCCGACCACGCCGACGCGTGCGATATCTCCCGAGATGCCGGTCACATCGTCCCCTTCGCTGATCTGTGGCTGTGGCAGGTTCCCGGGGTCCCCGGCGCCTGCTCCGATCGTGCACGTTACCCGTGGAGTGCCGCCGCTCGGGCGCCCGGGTCGGGCATGCTGGGGCGCCGAGACGATCCGTGACCGTGCGGATCCACAGCGTTGCGGGGGTCTTCCCATGAGTCGAGTGAGCCGAGTGTCACGCCGGGCGTTCGCGGTGGCCGCGTTGTCGGCCCTCGCGACGGCGCCCTCCGCGGCGGCGGCGCCCGGGCGGCGGCGCCGGGTGATCACCGAGATGCGGGGCGTGTGGCTGGCGACCGTGGCCAACCGCGACTGGCCGTCCCGGGCGGGGCTGAGCGCGTCCGCGCAGCGCGCCGAGCTGATCGCCCACCTGGACACGGCGGTGCGGTACCGCCTGAACACGGTGGTCTTCCAGGTGCGGCCGACGGCCGACGCGTTGTGGCCGTCGCCGTACGAGCCGTGGTCGCAGTACCTGACCGGCACCCAGGGCAAGGACCCGGGCTGGGACCCGCTGGGCACGGCGGTGACGGAGGCGCACGCCCGCGGCCTGGAGCTGCATGCCTGGTTCAACCCGTACCGCATCGCCAACCACGCCGACCCGAGGCGGCTGGTGGCCGGCCACCCGGCCCGCGAGCACCCGGAGTGGGTGGTGCCGTACGGCGGGAAGCTCTACTACAACCCCGGGCTGCCCGAGGTCCGCGCCTTCGTCCAGGACGCGATGCTGGACGCGGTGGCGAAGTACGACGTCGACGCCGTCCACTTCGACGACTACTTCTATCCCTACCCGGTGGCGGGGCAGACCTTCGACGACGACGCCGCCTGGGCGGCCCACGGCGGCGCCTTCGGCAGCCGGGCCGACTGGCGCCGGGACAACATCGACCGGCTGGTGCGGGAGACGGCGGCCCGGGTGAAGGAGGTCCGGCCCACGACCCGGTTCGGCATCAGCCCGTTCGGGGTGTGGCGCAACGCCGCCACCGACGCGCGCGGCTCGGACACGCGGGCGGGCGTGCAGACGTACGACGACCTGTACGCCGACACCCGCACCTGGGTGCGCGAGGGCTGGATCGACTACGTGGTGCCGCAGCTGTACTGGAACATCGGCCTGGCCGCCGCCGACTACGCGAAGCTGGTGCCGTGGTGGGCCGAGGTGGCGCGGGGCAGCCGGACCCGGCTGTACGTGGGGGAGGCGCTGTACAAGGCCGGCGACCCGGCGCAGCCCGCCGCCTGGCAGGACGCGGCCGAGCTGTCCCGCCACCTGACGCTGGCCGGGAAGTACGCGCAGGTGCGCGGGCACGTCTTCTTCGCCGCCAAGGACGTGGCGGCGAACCGGATCGGGGCGATGGCGCGGGTGGCCGCCGACCACTACGGGCAGCCGGCGAACCCCCCGCGCTGATCCTTCGCGGTCCCCGGGATCCCCCGCGGTCCCCTACTGCTGGAGACGGGTCTCCTCGTGGCGGATCTCGGAGTCGGGGCCGGGGGAGCAGACGGCCTCGTGCCCGTCCTCGAACCGGACGCGGTACGGAGGATTGCCCTCCTGGCCCATGACCTCGACGATCTCGGCGACCTTGTCGTGCTGACCGACCACCCTGCCGTGCTGGACAAGCCGGTCGCCCACGGTTGCGCGCATCTGCGGGGCCTCCTCACCATGTGCGGGAGCAGCGGTCCGTGGCCTCGAGTCTACGGCGCGGGGCCGGACGCGCGCCCGCGCGCAGGCGCCGTTCAGCCCCGCGCCCGCTGTGTGACGGCGATGCACACGAGCACCGCCGCGGCCGTCAGCGGGGCGGCCACCGTCAGGTGCTCGCCCAGGAGCAGCACCGACCACACCAGTGTGAGCAGCGGCTGGGCCAGCTGCAACTGGCTGGCCTTGGGGATGCCGATGGCCGCCATGCCCCGGTACCAGACGACGAGGCCGACGAACTGCGAGCCGGCCGCCAGCCACAGCACACCGGTGACACTGTGCGCGGTCAGGCGCACGGGTTCGTACGCGAGGGCCAGCGCGGTCACCGGCGCGGTGAGCGGCAGGCACAGCACCAGTGCCCAGCCGATGACCTGCCAGCCCGGCATGACCCGGGCCAGCCGGCCGCCCTCGGTGTAGCCGGCCGCGCACACCAGCAGCGCCGCGAAGAGGTAGGCGTCGGCGGCGGTCAGCGCACCTCCGCTCTGCTGCACGGTGAAGGCGACCACCGCGGCGGCCCCGGCCAGCGCCGCGATCCAGAAGGTGCGCGAGGGACGGGTGCCGACGCGCAGGGCGGACAGCAGGGCGGTGGTCAGGGGGAGCAGGCCGACGACGACGGCGGCGTGCGCGGTGGTCGACGTCCGCAGGGCGAGCGTGGTCAGCAGCGGGAAGCCGAGGACCACGCCCGCGCCGACGACGGCGAGGCCCGCCCAGTGGCGGCGGCCGGGCGGCGGGACGCGCAGGAAGAGCAGGCAGGCTCCGGCGATCAGCGCCGCCAGGACGCTGCGCACGGCCACGAGGGACCAGGGCCCGAAGCCCTCCAGTCCCCAGGCGGTGGCGGGGAAGGTGAGGGAGAAGGCGGTGACGCCCAGAGCTGCCTGGAGGGTGCCGAAGCCGGGGCGGACGGGCTCGCCGCCGACCGGTTCGGTATCGGTCGGCCCGCCGCCGACCGCTACCGGTGAAGTGGCAGTAGCGCTACTCTGTGCTCTCATGCAAGAGCGTAGCAGCGTCGACGAACTGGCGGAACGGCTGCGGAGGGAAGTGAACCGCTACTCACCCGGTGAAAAGCTCCCGTCGAGCCGTGCTCTCGTCGAACGGTTCCGGGTGAGCCCCGTGACCGTCTCGCGGGCCCTCGCGCAGCTGGCCGCCGAGGGGCTGGTGGTGACCCGGCCCGGCGCCGGGGCGTTTCGCGCACGGCCCCGCCGGCCCGCCGCGCCCGCCGGGGACACCTCTTGGCAGGAGGTCGCCCTCAGCGCCGACGCCACCGCCGATCCCGTCCCGCGCTCCGTGGACGCCTCCGGGGTCATGGCCACGCTGGCCGTCCCGTCCGCCGGCGTCATCGAGTTCACCGGCGGCTATCTGCACCCCTCGCTGCAACCGGAGCGGGCGATGGCGGCGGCGCTGTCCCGGGCGGGGCGACGGCCCGGCGCCTGGGGCCGTCCGCCCATGGAGGGACTGGCGGAGCTGCGGGAGTGGTTCGCGCGCAACATCGGCGCGGCCGTCACCGCCGCGGAGGTCCTGGTCACCTCCGGCGGTCAGTCCGCGCTGACCACGGCGCTGCGCGCGCTGGCCCCGCCCGGCGCCCCCGTCCTCGTCGAGTCGCCCACCTACCCCGGCATGCTGGCGATCGCCCGCGCCGCCGGACTGCGCCCGGTGCCGGTCCCCGTCGATGCGGACGGGGTGAAGCCGGACCTGCTCGCCGACGCCTTCCGGGCGAGCGGTGCCCGCGTCCTCGTCTGCCAGCCGCTGTTCCAGAACCCGACCGGCGCCGTCCTCGCCCCCGAGCGGCGCGGCGAGGTACTGCGCATCGCGCGCGAGGCCGGCGCCTTCGTCGTCGAGGACGACTTCGTACGGCGGCTGGTGCACGAGGACGCGGGACCGCTGCCGCGTCCGCTCGCCGCCGACGACCCCGACGGCGTGGTCGTCCACGTCTGCTCGCTGACCAAGGCGACCTCGCCCAGCTTCCGGGTCGGCGCCCTGGCCGCGCGCGGGCCGGTGCTGGAGCGGCTGCGCGCGATCCAGGTCGTCGACACCTTCTTCGTGCCCCGGCCCCTGCAGGAGGCGGCGCTCGAACTGGTCGGCTCACCCGCCTGGCCGCGCCACCTGCGGGCCGTCTCCGCGGAGCTGAGAGCCCGCCGGGACGCGATGACGTCCGCGCTGCGCGCACACCTGCCCGGCCTCGCCCTGCCGCACGTCCCGTCCGGCGGCTACCACCTGTGGCTGCGCCTGCCCGACGGGGTCCACGAGTCCGTCCTGGCGGCGGCGGCCCTGCGCGCGGGCGTGGCGGTCTCCGCGGGCCGCCCGTACTTCAGCGCCGAACCCCCGGCGGGCCACGTCCGGCTGAGCTTCGCGGCGGTGGCCGGCACCGGGGAGATCGCCCAGGGGGTGCGCCGGCTGCGCGCGGCCTGCGACGAGGTGTTCCCGCGGCCGGGAAACCGTTCGACACGGGGCGTCCGAGCTGCCAGGATCCGGCCATGACCGAGACGCCGGGCCTGCCCGAGGGCTACGAGATCTCCACCGACCCCGACCGCGTCGACGCCGGGCGCGTGCACCGGTGGCTGTCCACCGACGCGTACTGGGCGCTCGGCCGCAGCCGGGACGGGCAGGACCGGGCGATCGCGGGATCGCTCAACTTCGGCGTGTACGACGTGGCGTCGGGGGAGCAGGTGGCGTACGCCCGGGTGGTGACCGACCGGGCCACCTTCGCCTGGCTGTGCGACGTGTACGTCGACCCCTCGGTGCGCGGCAAGGGGATCGGCACGGCGCTGGCGGCGGCCGTGCGCGAGCACCTGCGGCCCTGCGGGGTGCGGCGCGTCCTGCTCGCCACGCACGACGCGCACGGCGTCTACGCGAAGGCCGGTTTCGCCCCGCTGGAACGGCCGGACCAGTTCATGGCCCTGGTGTTCGAGTGACCGGACCGGTCATCCGCGCGTAGTCGGTGGTGAGCACCAGGTCCTTGGCCGGCCCGCCCACGCGCCACACCGTCCGCCACCGGTCCGCGTCCCGGACGGTGAACTCGCCGCGGTAGAGGTCCGCCGCGCACGGGTGCTCCGCGACATGGTGCCCGGTGGCCAGATCCAGATCGTGGAAGGGGCGGCCGTCCGCGAAGCGCACGTCCGCCGTGCCCGGCGCGGACCCCGGCAGGAAGCGCAGCGTCCGCTCGGCGGGGCGGGTCACGCCCCGCCAGGTGAAGCCGCCGCTCTCGTGGCTGAGCAGACCGCCGCCGGCCAGCGGGGAGAACACGGTGACGCCCTCGAAGCGGCCGTCGTCCCCGCTCGCCAGGTCCCGCACCGACCGCGTCGTGCGCCACCGTCCGGCGAGGTACGCCAGTACGTCCGGCACCGGCCGGAGTCCGCTCCTCGCCTCCCGCTTCCCGTCCATCCCGTTCCGTTCTCCCTCCGCCCCCGCCCGCGCCCGCGCGCACATCCGTTGGTGCGCGACCCATTGACGCCTGTGCGCCCCCTCCCTATCTTGCCGTTCGAAGTGCTGACCGACGTTTGATATATCGAACAACTCCTCCCTAGAGCCGCGGAGCACCCATGTCACGCACACGCTGGAGACTCGGTCTCGGCGTCACCGCCCTCCTGACGGCAACGGCCCTGCTGCCCGTCCCCGCGCACGCCGAGGACGTCACCGACTACACGATCACCGTCGATCCGGCCGCCCCGGGCGCGGCGATCGACGACACGATGTACGGCGTCTTCTTCGAGGACATCAACCGGGCCGCCGACGGCGGACTGTACGCCGAGCTGGTGCAGAACCGGTCCTTCGAGTACGCGCCCGCCGACAACGCCTCCTACACCCCGCTGACGTCCTGGACGGTCACCGGTACGGCCGAGGCCCGCAGCGACTCCGGCCGCCTCAACGAGCGCAACCGCACCTACCTCTCCCTCGGCGCCGGCTCCTCCGTCACCAACTCCGGCTACAACACCGGCATCCGCGTCGAGCGGGGCAAGAAGTACGACTTCTCGGTGTGGGCCCGCGCCGAGGGCGGCACCACCCTCGCCGTCACCCTCAAGGACGCCGCCGGCGCCCTGGCCACCGCCCGGCAGGTGGCCGTGAAGGGCGGCTGGGCCCGGTACGAGGCCACCTTCACCGCCACCCGCACCAGCAACCGCGGCCGGCTCGCCGTCGCCACCACGCAGGCCGCGGCCCTCGACATGGTCTCGCTCTTCCCCCGCGACACCTACAAGAACCAGCCCAACGGCCTGCGCAAGGACCTCGCCGAGAAGATCGAGGCCCTGCGTCCGGGCTTCCTCCGCTTCCCCGGCGGCTGCCTGGTCAACACCGGCTCCATGGAGGACTACAGCGAGGCCTCCGGCTGGCAGCGCAAGCGCGCCTACCAGTGGAAGGACACCATCGGCCCCGTCGAGCAGCGCGCCACCAACGCCAACTTCTGGGGCTACAACCAGAGCTACGGCCTCGGCTACTACGAGTACTTCCGCTTCGCCGAGGACATCGGCGCCATGCCGCTGCCCGTCGTCCCCGCCCTGGTGACCGGCTGCGGCCAGAACCGCGCCACCGACGACGAGGCGCTGCTGGAGCGGCACATCCAGGACACCCTCGACCTCATCGAGTTCGCCAACGGCCCGGCGACCTCCACCTGGGGCAAGGTCCGCGCCGAGATGGGCCACCCGAGGCCCTTCCACCTCACCCACATCGGCGTCGGCAACGAGGAGAACCTCCCGAACGAGTTCTTCGCCCGCTTCCAGAAGTTCCGCGCCGCCATCGAGGCGAAGCACCCGGACATCACCGTCGTCTCCAACTCCGGCCCCGACGACTCCGGCACGGTCTTCGACACCGCCTGGAAGCTCAACCGCGAGGGCGGGGTCGACATGGTCGACGAGCACTACTACAACAGCCCCCAGTGGTTCCTCCAGAACAACGACCGCTACGACTCCTACGACCGCAACGGCCCCAAGGTCTTCCTCGGCGAGTACGCCTCCCAGGGCAACGCCTGGAAGAACGCCCTCGCCGAGGCCGCGTTCATGACCGGCCTGGAGCGCAACGCGGACGTCGTCAAGCTCGCCTCCTACGCCCCGCTGCTCGCCAACGAGGACTACGTCCAGTGGCGGCCCGACATGATCTGGTTCAACAACCGCGCATCCTGGGGCTCGGCCAACTACGAGGTCCAGAAGCTGTTCATGAACAACACCGGCGACCGGGTCGTCCCGTCGAAGGCGTCCGGCACGCCGGACGTCAGCGGCCCCATCAGCGGCGCCGTGGGCCTGTCGACGTGGGCGACCAGCGCCGCCTACGACGACGTGAAGGTCACCGCCGCGGACGGCTCGACGCTGCTGAGCGACGACTTCTCCGGTGACGCCTCGAAGTGGAGGCACGTCGGCGGCGGCAGCTGGAGCGTCCAGGACGGCCGGTACGTCCAGACGGACGCCGCCGCCGAGAACACCCTGGTCACCGCCGGCGACCCGGCCTGGAAGGACTACGACCTGCACGTGAAGGCCACCAAGAGGTCCGGCAAGGAGGGCTTCCTCGTCGCCTTCGGCGTCAAGGACACCGGCAACTACTACTGGTGGAACCTCGGCGGCTGGAACAACACCCAGTCCGCCGTCGAGCAGGCCTCGGACGGCGGCAAGTCGACGCTGATCTCCAAGGCCGGGTCGATCGAGACGGGCCGCGCCTACGACATCGACATCAAGGTGCGGGGCCGCCAGGTCACCCTCTACCTCGACGGGCAGGAGTGGGGCCGCTTCACCGACGACAAGCCGGCCGAGCCGTTCCGCCAGGTCGTCACCCGCGACGCGCGGACCGGTGAGCTGATCGTCAAGGTCGTCAACGCCCAGGACGCGGCAGCCCGTACGGCGATCGACCTCGGCGGCGCGCGGACCGCCTCCCGGGCCAAGGTCACCACGCTGGCCGCCGACCAGGACGCGGTCAACACCGAGACGGACACGCCGGTCACCCCGGTGACCTCCACCTTCTCCGGGGTGGCGGACCGGTTCACGTACACCTTCCCGGCGAACTCGGTCACGTTCCTGCGGATCCCGCGGCGGTAACCGCAGTCCCCTCCCCGGCCGGCCGGGGAGGGGACTGCTCCCGTCGTCCCGGCGGACCACCGTACGGGGAACCGCGGCCGGCGACCCGGCGTGATCACGGGCATGACACGGGCGCAGCGGGCGGGAATCGCCATCGGCCATCTGGGAGCCGTCTGGGCGGCCGGCTGCGTCCTGGTCGCCGTCCAGGCGCAGGCGGTGCTCGCCACCCTCTTCGGCGGGGACCCGGTCGCCGCCGCCGGGGTCCTCGCCGTCATGGTCCTGCCGGCGGCGGCCGCGCTCGCGCCACTCGGCGCCGCCGCCCGCGCGGTCGTGCCGCTCGCCCGGCGCCCGCGCGGTCGGTGGGCCTGGGCGGCGGGCGTCCACGCGCTCGGTACGACCGGCGCGTCCGGGGTCGTCATGGTGTGGTTCGGGATCGGCCGCCCGGCCGCCTGGCCGCTGTTCCTCCTGGCCGGGGGCGGCTGCTACGCGCTGGCCGCCGCGATGTTCCTCCCTGGCGCCCGCGTCAGGGCGACCGCCCTCGGGACGGCGGTCGCCCTCGCGGCCGTGGGGGCGTACGCCGCCCGGGACGCCGCACGGCCGCCCACCCTCGACGCGTGGCTCACCGCCAATGACGTGGACCGTGCCCTGCTGCGGGTCGGCGACCCGCCGGCGGGTCACACGCCGAGCGTCCTGGGCGCGAGCGAGGACGGCTTCGGCGTCGACTACGTCCCGCTCCGCCCGGCGCGGGAACGGGACGGGGCGACCGCGCTCCTGCATCTGGGCGTGGCGCGCGCGGGCCACGACACCCGGCGCGCCGACGCGCGCGGCTGTCCCGTCCCGTACGGGGAGCCGGTCCGCTGCACGGACGACGGCGGGGGCCGCCTGCTCGTGTCCTACGGGGGCGATCACGAGCGCCGGGAGCTGCGGCTGAGCCGGGACGGCCTGGTGTACACCGTGTCCTTCCCGGGCACCCGCGCCGACCTGCCCGCGGCCCGGCACGTCCTGTCGACGCTGCGGCCCGCGACCGACGCCGAGCTGGCGGCCCTGGTGCGGCTGCCGATGCGCCGCTGAGGCCCGGGAGGGCCTTTCGGGTGCGACGAGGACCGACAGGTGGCCGCGCAACGTCCAGCAGCCGGTGCTCAGCGGCTTGCGAAGAAGTGTTGCCGGCCCCGGTGACGGGCGGTGGGCGGCTCCAAAGGGCCTCGGCCGGTTGTGCTCATGGGGTCCGGCCGCAGCCCGACCGCCGGCAGGACTGTGCGGCCATGGGGGCGCCGGTAGGGAACGATCGGGGTCGGTTCGCGCGCTGATCCGCTCTGCCGCCGGGGTCCGGCGAAACGGCGCCGGGCGGAGTCGGGTACTGATTACGGTCCGGCCGTGCCGGTGGAGTCAGCGGAGGGGGAGGTGACCTCCCAGGCCGCTTCGATCATCCGGAAGATCTCGTCCACCGCGGCCTTCGGATCGGCCGCCTCACGGGCCAGCGAATAGGCGTCGATCACGAACCTCGCGATCGCCCGGCAGGCCGTTGTGGTCCGTGACAGGTCGAGGTCGGCGGCGACGGCCGTTGCCAGGGACTCCGCGTGGCGCAGTCTCATCGACTCCTCGTACTTCCGCAGGGCGGGTGATGCGTCGATCATGCGCCGGATCGGGGCGGCGCTGTCCGCCGTGCAGTGGCGCACCAGGGCCTGGATCTCGCGGCGCAGCGCGGGGATGAGCGGCTCGTGCGGCGCCCGGTCGGCGACCGCCCGCGTGAGGCGTTGCTCGAAGTCCTCGTCCTGCTCGAAGACCAGGGCCTCTTTCGAGGCGAAGTGGGAGAAGAGCGTGGTGACGGCCACGTCGGCCTCGGCAGCCACGTCACGGATGCCCACCGCGTCGTACCCGCGTTCCAGGAAGAGCCGCAGGGCGGCGTCAGCGATCCTCTGACGGGTCACGGCCTTCTTGCGCTCACGGCGTCCGGTCGGCATGGTCATGCCTTCACGCTATCAGGTGCAAATTCATAACCGATTCAAAAAGCTACCCGTTAGTGTTACGGTCGCCGCATGAAGAAGGTGAGCTTCGCCAGGTTCGGCGGTCCGGACGTCCTGCAGCTCGTAGACGCCGAGGAGCCCCATGCGGGCCCCGGCCGGATACGCATCGCCGTGCGGGCGGCGGGCGTGAACCCCGTCGACTGGAGGATCCGCGAGGGCCAGGTCCTGGGGGCCCACCCGGTCGAGTTGCCCTCCGGAGTCGGGCTGGACGCCTCCGGGGTGGTGGACGAGGTCGGCGAGGGCGTCGAAGGGGTCAGGGTCGGCGACCACGTGTTCGGCGAAGGTGCGAGCACGTATGCCGAGTTCGCCGTGTTGTCGGCCTGGGCCCGCATGCCCGAGGGGCTGACCTTCGAAGAGGCGGCCGGGTATCCCTCCGTGGTGGAGACCGCGCTGCGCGTCATCCGCGAGGCCGGTGTGCGGCCCGGGCAGACTCTGCTGGTCAGCGGTGCGTCCGGGGGAGTCGGATCGGCGGTGCTGCAGATCGCCCGTGACCGCGGCATCACGGTGATCGGCACGGCCGGGGCCGCGAACCAGGACTACCTGCGGAGCTTGGGTGCCGCCGCAACGACGTACGGCGAGGGCTGGGTCGAGCGGGTGCGGGACCTCGGTCATGTCGACGCGGCCCTCGACCTGGCCGGCTCGGGCGTGATCCGCGAGCTCGTCGAACTGACCGGAGATGCGCGGAAGGTGATCTCCATTGCCGATCTCGACGCGCCGGAGTCCGGTGTCCGATTCTCCGGCACGGCCGGGAGCGTGCCGGAGGCGCTCGCCGAGGCCGTCGACCTCATCTCGAGGGGAAAGCTCCACATCCCGGTCGAGAAGTCGTACGCGCTCGCCGAGGCCGCGGCGGCGCACATCGACAGCCGGGCCGGTCACGCGCGCGGGCGCCGGGTTCTGGTCGTCTGAAACCGGCCGTGCGCCGCCCTCGAGCGGAGAGCGAGGGCGACGCCGGCCAGGATCTCGCCGGTCCGCCGGTCCGCCGGTCCGCCGGGAGGCGGCGGGCCGGCGGACCGGCGGACCGGCGATCGATCGGAAGGACCGGCTGCGGATCGCCGCACCGGGACGGACGACCCTCCACGGTATTGCATAAACGTGCAACGAAACGTATAGTCATGCCATCCAGGAGGAGGGTTTCCATGGTGGTACGAGCGGCAGTGGCCGGAGCGAGCGGATACGCGGGCGGAGAGCTGCTGCGCCTGCTCCTGGCCCACCCCGAGGTCGAGATCGGGGCCCTGACCGGCAACTCCAACGCGGGGCAGCGGCTGGGCGCGCTCCAGCCGCACCTGCCGCCGCTGGCCGGACGGGTACTGGAGCCGACCACCCCCGAGGCCCTCGCCGGACACGACGTCGTCTTCCTGGCGCTGCCGCACGGCCGGTCCGCCGCCGTCGCCGAGCAGCTCGGCCCGGACGTGCTGGTCGTCGACATGGGAGCCGACTTCCGGCTGAAGGACGCGGCCGACTGGGAGAAGTTCTACGGCTCCCCGCACGCCGGCACCTGGCCCTACGGCCTTCCCGAACTGCCGGGCGGCCGCGCCGCGCTGGAGGGGTCCAAGCGCATCGCGGTGCCCGGCTGCTACCCGACCGCCGTCTCCCTCGCCCTCTTCCCGGCCTACGCGGCGGGCCTGGCCGAGGCCGAGGCGGTGATCGTCGCCGCGTCCGGCACCTCCGGCGCGGGCAAGGCGCCCAAACCCCACCTGCTGGGCAGCGAGGTCATGGGCTCGATGTCGCCGTACGGCGTCGGCGGCACCCACCGGCACACCCCGGAGATGGTCCAGAACCTCTCCGCGGCGGCCGGCGAGCCCGTCTCCGTGTCGTTCACGCCGACCCTCGCGCCGATGCCCCGCGGCATCCTCGCCACGTGCAGCGCCAAGGCGCGCGACGGCGTCACCGCGGACTCCGTGCGCGCCGCGTACGAGAAGGCCTTCGCCGACGAGCCCTTCGTCCACCTGCTCCCCGAGGGGCAGTGGCCGGCCACCGCGTCCGTGTACGGTTCCAACGCCGTTCAGGTGCAGGTCGCCCACGACGCGGCCGCGGGCCGCATCATCGCCGTCAGCGCCATCGACAACCTGACCAAGGGCACCGCGGGTGGTGCCGTCCAGAGCATGAACATCGCCCTCGGCCTCCCCGAGGAGCTCGGACTTTCCACGATCGGAGTCGCACCGTGAGCGTCACGGCAGCACAGGGGTTCCGGGCGGCGGGCATCGCCGCCGGGATCAAGGAGAACGGCAACCCGGACCTGGCCCTCGTGGTCAACGACGGGCCGCGCCGCGCCGCCGCGGGCGTCTTCACCTCCAACCGCGTCAAGGCCGCGCCCGTCCTGTGGTCCGAGCAGGTGCTCAAGGGCGGGCAGCTCGCGGCCGTCGTCCTCAACTCCGGCGGCGCCAACGCCTGCACCGGCCCGAAGGGCTTCCAGGACACCCACGCCACCGCCGAGAAGGCCGCCGAGGTGCTCGGCTGCGGCGCCGGTGAGGTCGCCGTCTGCTCCACCGGCCTCATCGGCGTCCCGCTGCCGATGGACAAGCTGCTGCCTGGCGTCGAGACCGCCGCCGCCCGGCTGTCCGAGCACGGCGGCGAGAAGGCCGCCATCGCCATCAAGACCACCGACACCGTCCACAAGACGTCCGTGGTGACCGGGGACGGCTGGACCGTCGGCGGCATGGCCAAGGGCGCCGGCATGCTCGCGCCGGGCCTGGCCACCATGCTGGTCGTCCTCACCACCGACGCCGACCTCGACAGCGCCACCCTCGACAAGGCGCTGCGCGCCGCCACCAGGGTCACCTTCGACCGCCTCGACTCCGACGGCTGCATGTCCACCAACGACACCGTGCTGCTGCTGGCCTCCGGCGCCTCCGGGACCACCCCCGAGTACGCCGGGTTCGCCGAGGCCGTGCGGGCCGTCTGCGAGGACCTGGGCCGGCAGCTCATCGGCGACGCCGAGGGCGCCAGCAAGGACATCAGGGTCGAGGTGGTGGGCGCCGCGACCGAGGAGGACGCGGTGGAGGTGGGCCGCTCCATCGCCCGCAACAACCTCCTCAAGTGCGCCATCCACGGCGAGGACCCCAACTGGGGCCGCGTCCTCTCCGCGATCGGCACCACGAAGGCCGCCTTCGAGCCGGACCGGCTCAACGTCGCCATCAACGGCGTCTGGGTCTGCAAGAACGGCTCCGTCGGCGAGGACCGCGACAAGGTCGACATGCGCTACCGCGAGGTCCACATCGTCGCCGACCTCGCCGCCGGCACCGAGACCGCCACCATCTGGACCAACGACCTCACCGCCGACTACGTCCACGAGAACAGCGCCTACTCCTCATGAGCAACGGAACGACGCGCAAGCACACCGCGCTCCCCAAGGCCCGCATCCTCATCGAGGCGCTGCCCTGGCTGACCCGCCACCGCGGCAAGACCGTCGTCATCAAGTTCGGCGGCAACGCCATGGTGGACGAGGACCTGAAGGCCGCCTTCGCCCAGGACGTCGTCTTCCTGCATCACGCGGGCCTCAGACCGGTCGTCGTGCACGGCGGCGGCCCCCAGATCAGCGCCGCGCTCGACAGGCACGGCATCGTCAGCGAGTTCAAGGCGGGCCTGCGCGTCACCACCGAGGACGCCATGGACGTCGTACGGATGGTGCTGGCCGGGCAGGTGCAGCGGGAGCTGGTCGGGCTGCTCAACCGGCACGGCCCCCTCGCCGTCGGCCTCACCGGCGAGGACGCGCACACCATGACCGCCGTCAAGCACCGGCCCGAGATCGACGGCGAGCACGTCGACATCGGGCGGGTCGGCGAAATCACCGAGATCGACACCGGCGCGATCGAGGCGCTGCTGGCCGACGGCCGCATCCCGGTCGTCTCCTCGATCGCCCGCTCCCAGGACGACCACCATGTCTACAACGTCAATGCTGATACGGCGGCTGCGGCACTCGCTGCGGCACTGGGCGCCGAGACCCTCATGGTCCTCACCGACGTCGAGGGCCTCTACGAGGACTGGCCGGACTCCGACGAGGTGATCAGCCGCCTCACCGCGTCCCAGCTGGAGAAACTCCTGCCGGAGCTGTCCAGCGGCATGGTCCCGAAGATGGAGGGCTGCCTGCACGCCGTACGCAACGGCGTGCACACCGCCCGCGTCATCGACGGCCGGGTCCAGCACTCGATCCTGCTGGAGATCTTCACCGACGAGGGCATCGGCACCATGGTCGTGCCCGACGACAGCGATCAGAGCGCTCAGGGGGAGTCGTGAGCAACCGGGAACTGACCGCGCGGTGGCAGAACGCGCTCATGAACAACTACGGCACCCCGCGGCTGCCCCTCGTCCGCGGCGAGGGCGTGCGGCTGTGGGACGCCGACGGCAAGGAGTACCTCGACTTCGTCGGCGGCATCGCGGTCAACGCCCTCGGCCACGCCCACCCGGCGGTCGTGGAAGCCGTCAGCCGGCAGATCGCCTCCCTCGGCCACGTCTCCAACCTCTTCGTCGCCGAACCGCCCGTCGCCCTCGCCGAACGGCTGCTCCAGCTCTTCGGCCGCGGCGGCAAGGTGTTCTTCTGCAACTCCGGCGCCGAGGCCAACGAGGGCGCCTTCAAGATCGGCCGGCTGACCGGGCGGACCCACATGGTCGCCACCCACGGCGGCTTCCACGGCCGCACCATGGGCGCCCTCGCGCTCACCGGCCAGCCCGCCAAGCAGGAGCCCTTCCTGCCGCTGCCCGGCGACGTCACCCACGTGCCCTACGGCGACGCCCAGGCGCTGGCCGCCGCGGTCACCGAGGAGACGGCCCTCGTCGTCATCGAGCCCGTCCAGGGCGAGAACGGCGTCGTCGTCCCGCCCCCCGGCTACCTCAAGGCGGTCCGCGCCATCACCGCCGCCACCGGGTCCCTGCTGGTGCTGGACGAGGTGCAGACCGGCATCGGACGGACCGGGACCTGGTTCGAGTACCAGGCCCACGAGGGCGTCCTGCCCGACGTCGTCACCCTCGCCAAGGGCCTGGGCGGCGGACTTCCGCTCGGCGCCACCGTCGCCTTCGGCCGCGCCGCCGAGCTGCTCGGGCCGGGCCAGCACGGCACCACCTTCGGCGGCAACCCGGTCGCCTGCGCCGCAGGCCTCGCCGTCCTCGACACCATCGCCCGCGAAGGGCTGCTGGACAACGTCAAGCGGCAGGGCGAGAAGCTGCGCGGCGGGATCGAGGCGCTGGGCCACCCCCTGGTCGCCCACGTCCGGGGCGCCGGCCTGCTCCTGGGTATCGTGCTCACCGAGCCGCTCGCGCCGCAGGTGCAGCAGGCGGCCCAGGACGCCGGGATCCTCGTGAACGCGCCCGCACCCGATGTCGTACGGCTGATGCCGCCGCTGAACCTCGGCGACGATGCGGTGGGCGCCTTCCTCGGGGCGCTCCCCGGCATCCTGGACGAAGCCCACGGGGACGGACGATCCGGAGAATGAGACGACGATGAGCCAGGCGCAGGACCACGGACAGCACCCCGGGCCTGCCGTGCCGCAGACCCGCACCGCACGCCACCGCCGGATCGTGGACATCCTCAACCGGCAGCCGGTGCGCTCCCAGAGCCAGTTGGCGAAACTGCTCGCCGACGACGGGCTGAGCGTCACGCAGGCGACGCTCTCCCGGGACCTGGACGAGCTGAACGCGGTGAAGATCCGCAACACCGACGGCGACCTCATCTACGCGGTCCCGAGCGAGGGCGGCTTCCGCACCCCGCGCGCACCGCTGGGGGAGTCGGCCAAGGAGGAGCGGATGCGGCGGCTCTCCCAGGAACTGCTGATCTCCGCGGAGGCGTCCGCGAACCTCGTGGTCCTGCGCACCCCGCCGGGGGCGGCGCAGTTCCTGGCCTCGGCCATCGACCAGGCGGAACTGCACGACATCCTCGGGACGATCGCCGGCGACGACACGCTGCTGCTGATCAGCCGGAACCCGGACGGGGGCCAGGCGCTGGCGGACCATCTGCTGCGGCTGGCGCAGAACGGCGGCTGACCCTCCCGCGCGCCGCCCCCCCCGCCTCAGTACCGCGTGATCGCCGTCGCCCCGCCCGACGTGCCGACGGCGAGGTGCGGCCGGGCCGCCGGGTCCGCCCAGGCCAGGATCCGGCGCATCGCCCCCGCCGGCACCGACACGCACCCCGCCGTCGCGCCCCGCCCGTTCACGTGCAGGAAGATGCCCGCGCCGCGCCCGCGCACCGGACGGTCGTAGTTGAAGCCGACGACGAGCGCGTGCGCGTACCGCGCGCCGTACGTGACGAGGTGCTCGGCCTCGGCGGCGGCGCAGTCGGCCGGGCGGGGCTCGGTCCAGCGGTTGTAGGAGCGGGAGCCGTTGTCCTGGCACCACCAGGAGTCCCGCCGCACCGGGCGGTAGGGGTACTCCGTGCCGCGCGGCGCCGGCTCGGTGCCGAAGGCGTAGGGCAGGCCGTACAGCCCGGTGGGCGTGGTGTTCGTGCCCTGCCGGCGTGCGGCGCCCTCCACCAGCCCCTTCGCCCCGAAGCGGGCGGGCGCGGAACCGGCCCTCACCCACCGCCCGCCCCGGCGGTCCCACCAGGTGACCGTGCCCGTCGTCGAACCGGTCCGCGGGGCGACGGCGGTGATCAGCTGACGGCCGCCGCCGGTGTCGGCCATCCGCTCCGGCAAGGGCCCCGCCGGCGGCCCGCCGGCGGGTGCGGCACCGAGCGCGAGGAGGGACGCGGAAACGAGGAGGGCGACGACGGCGACGCCGGGGCGTGCGGGGCGCATGGGTCAGACCGTAGACGGGGGCAGCGGCAACGGCAGCCCGGGAAGTCCGTCCAGGCTGGTCGCTATGTGCTCCTTCTTGGCGAAGTAGGCGCTGAGCGAGGCGTCGTCCTCGCGGGCGAAGCGCCTGCCGTGCAGGTCGCGGTCGTCCTCGTACGTCATGAGGGGGACCGCGTACCCGCAGGAGTCGCGGATCAGCCCGGCCGTCACGACGACGATCGCGCGCAGGCCGTGCGGGGCGGGGTCGATGTCCGGGAAGCGGGCGAGCAGTTCCCCGAAGCGCGGGTCGTCCCTGAGGACCGCCTCGCCGCGGCCGTGCACGCGGACGATGTTCGGCGGGCCCTGGAACGCGCACCACATCAAGGTGATCCGGCCGTTCTCCCGCAGGTGGGCGATGGTCTCGGCGGTGGAGCCGGCGAAGTCGAGGTAGGCCACCGTGCGGTCGTCGAGCACCACGAAGGAACCCTTGAGCCCTTTGGGGGAGAGGTTGACCGTGCCGTCGGCGCCCAGGGGCGCCGTGGCGGTGAAAAAGAGCGGCTGGGACTCGATGAAGGCGCGGAGCCGACCGTCGATGCGGTCGTAGGTCTTTCCCATGGCCGCCATGATGGGCCCTTTTATTTCGCATGTCTAAGGAATTTCCCCGTCCGCTTCCGGTCCGGCGGGTCCTGGCGGGACGGATTGACGAATCATGCGGACTCCTGCATACTCATGCATATCAGCGAATGCACTGTGAGGAGAACCCCGTGACCGAGCGCGTCGTACTCGCCTACTCCGGCGGTCTGGACACCTCCGTCGCCATCGGCTGGATCGCCGAGGAGACGGGCGCCGAGGTCATCGCCGTTGCGGTCGACGTCGGCCAGGGCGGCGAGGACCTGGACGTCATCCGCAAGCGCGCGCTCGCCTGCGGCGCCGTCGAGGCCGAGGTCGCGGACGCCAGGGACGAGTTCGCCGACGAGTACTGCCTCCCGGCGATCAAGGCCAACGCCCTGTACATGGACCGCTACCCGCTGGTCTCCGCCCTGTCCCGCCCGGTGATCGTCAAGCACCTGGTCGCCGCCGCCCAGAAGCACGGCGCCACCACGGTCGCCCACGGCTGCACCGGCAAGGGCAACGACCAGGTCCGCTTCGAGGCCGGCATCGTCGCCCTCGCCCCCGACCTGAAGTGCATCGCCCCGGTCCGCGACTACGCCATGACCCGCGACAAGGCCATCGCCTTCTGCGAGGAGAAGGGCCTGCCGATCGCGACCACCAAGAAGTCCCCGTACTCCATCGACCAGAACGTCTTCGGCCGGGCCATCGAGACCGGCTTCCTGGAGGACATCTGGAACGCGCCGATCGAGGACATCTACGACTACACCCAGAACCCGGCCCTCCCGCGCGAGGCCGACGAGGTGGTCATCACCTTCGAACAGGGTGTCCCGGTCGCCATCGATGGCAAGCCCGTCACCGTGCTCCAGGCCATCCAGCAGCTCAACGAGCGCGCCGGCGCCCAGGGCGTGGGCCGGATCGACATGGTGGAGGACCGCCTCGTCGGCATCAAGTCCCGCGAGGTGTACGAGGCGCCGGGCGCGATCGCCCTGATCACCGCCCACCAGGAGCTGGAGAACGTCACCGTCGAGCGCGAACTGGCCCGCTACAAGCGCCAGGTCGAGCAGCGCTGGAGCGAGCTGGTCTACGACGGCCTGTGGTTCTCCCCGCTCAAGCGCGCCCTGGACGGCTTCGTCAACGAGGCCAACCAGCACGTCTCCGGTGACATCCGGATGACCCTGCACGGCGGTCGCGCGGTGGTCACCGGCCGGCGCTCGCAGTCGTCGCTGTACGACTTCAACCTCGCCACCTACGACACCGGCGACACCTTCGACCAGGCCGCGGCCAAGGGCTTCATCGACATCTACAGCCTGTCGGCGAAGATCGCCGCCAAGCGGGACCTGGCGTAGGCGCCCGGCCGTCCCTCACACGCACGAGCCTGCCGCCGCCTCCTCACTCACGGATCACTCACGGGTGGGGAGGCGGCGGCACATCCAGACCTCCCGCAGACCCTCCCGAGGAGCAACGCAAGTGAGCAGCAACAGCGGTGACGTACGGCTCTGGGGCGGCCGTTTCGCCGACGGACCCGCCGAGGCCCTGGCGAAGCTGTCCGCCTCCGTCCACTTCGACTGGCGGCTGGCCCCCTACGACATCGCCGGCTCCCGCGCGCACGCGTGCGTGCTGCACAAGGCGGGTCTCCTCACCGAGGACGAGCTGAACCGGATGATCGCCGGGCTGGACCGGCTGGAAGCGGACGTGGCCTCCGGCGACTTCGTCGGGACGGTGGCCGACGAGGACGTCCACACCGCGCTGGAGCGCGGTCTCCTGGAGCGGCTCGGCCCCGACCTCGGCGGCAAGCTCCGCGCGGGCCGGTCCCGCAACGACCAGGTGGCCACCCTCTTCCGCATGTACCTGCGCGACCACGCCCGGATCATCGGCGGCCTGATCGCCGACCTGCAGGACGCGCTGATCGGACTCGCCGAGGCCCACCCGGACGTGGCCATGCCGGGCCGCACCCACCTCCAGCACGCCCAGCCGGTGCTGTTCGCCCACCACGTCCTCGCCCACGTCCAGGCCCTGTCCCGGGACGCCGAGCGGCTGCGCCAGTGGGACGAGCGCACGGCCGTGTCGCCGTACGGCTCGGGCGCGCTGGCCGGTTCCTCCCTCGGCCTGGACCCGGAGGCGGTCGCCGCGGACCTCGGCTTCGAGCGCGGCAGCGCCGGAAACTCCATCGACGGCACGGCCTCGCGCGACTTCGCCGCCGAGTTCGCCTTCGTCACCGCGATGATCGGCGTGAACCTCTCCCGGATCGCCGAGGAGGTCATCATCTGGAACACGAAGGAGTTCTCCTTCGTGACCCTGCACGACGCCTTCTCCACCGGCTCGTCGATCATGCCGCAGAAGAAGAACCCGGACATCGCCGAGCTGGCGCGCGGCAAGTCCGGCCGCCTCATCGGCAACCTGACCGGCCTGATGGCGACGCTGAAGGCGCTGCCGCTCGCCTACAACCGCGACCTGCAGGAGGACAAGGAGCCGGTCTTCGACTCCATCGACCAGCTGGAGGTCCTGCTGCCGGCGTTCACCGGCATGATGGCCACGCTCACCGTCCACCGCGAGCGGATGGAGGAGCTGGCGCCGGCCGGGTTCTCGCTCGCCACGGACATCGCCGAGTGGCTGGTCAAGCAGGGCGTGCCCTTCCGGGTCGCGCACGAGGTCGCCGGCGAGTGCGTGAAGGTCGCCGAAGCCGAGGGCAAGGAGCTGGACGACCTCACCGACGAGCAGTTCGCCGCGATCTCCGCCCACCTCACCCCCGAGGTCCGTTCCGTCCTCAACGTCCCCGGTGCCCTGGCCTCCCGCGGCGGGCGCGGCGGTACGGCGCCCGGCGCGGTCGCCGTCCAGCTCGCCGAGGTCAAGGCCGACGTGGCGGCGCAGCACGCATGGGCGGGCGCCCGGAAGTGACCTGAGGGCGTCGCGGGTTACGTTGGTCCCAGCCGCACGGAGCAGCCGACCGAACGGAGCCCGCGATGCCCTTCGCCCGCCTCACCGCAGCGACGACCCCCACCTGCCACCTCGGCCTGGGACTCGCCGCCGTCGGCCGGCCCGGCTACATCAACCTCGGCCGCGAGCGCGACCTCCCGGCCGAGCGCAGCGTGGAGGCGCTGCGGACGCGCACCCACGACCTCCTCGACGCCGCCTACGCGCAGGGCGTCCGGTACGTCGACGCCGCCCGCTCCTACGGCCGCTCCGAGGAGTTCCTCTCCGAGTGGCTGCGCACCCGCCCCGAGGCCACCGACATGGTGATCGGCAGCAAGTGGGGCTACACCTACACCGCCGGCTGGTCCACCGAAGCCGAGCGGCACGAGATCAAGGACCACAGCGTCGCCGCGTATGCACGCCAGCGCGCCGAGACCGACGCCCTGCTCGGCGACCGGCTCGACCTCTACCAGATCCACTCGGTGACCCCGGACAGCCCCGCCCTCACCGACAAGGAGCTGCACGCCCGCCTGGCCGAGGCCGCGGCCCAGGGCGTCACCGTCGGCTTCTCCACCAGCGGCCCGGACCAGGCCGGCGCCATCCGCGCCGCGCTCGCCGTGACGGTCGACGGCGAGCCCCTCTTCCGTACCGTCCAGTCGACGTACAACGTGCTGGAGACCTCCGCCGGTCCCGCGCTCGCCGAGGCGCACGACGCCGGGCTGACGGTGATCGTCAAGGAGGGCATGGCCAACGGGCGGCTCGCCGGACCGGACGCGCCGGCCGCCCTGAGGGCCGTGGCCGAGGAGACCGCCGTGGGCTGCGACGCCGTCGCCCTCGCCGCGATCCTGCGGCAGCCCTGGGCCGGAGTCGTCCTCTCCGGCGCCGCGACCACCGCGCAGCTCGCCTCCAACCTGCACGCCGCCGCCGTCGACCTGGACGACGACCGGCTCGCCCGGCTGGCGGACCTGGCCGAGGACCCCCGCGCGTACTGGCAGCGGCGCGGGCGGTTGCCCTGGCACTGACCCGGCCCGCCCGGTTCGACCCGGGCCGGTCCGTGGGTCCGGACGGCGTCCGCTGTTCCCGCTCTGACCAGCTACATGAGGCACGCATGCCTGCAATGAGGCATCAATGTCTCACATGGTCTATGGTTGTCTCATGGCTGTCGACCGTGACCATGTGCTGCGCAGTGCCGCGGCCCTGCTGACCCGCAAATCCACCGCGACCATGGACGAGGTCGCCAAGGCCGCCGGGATCAGCCGGGCCACGCTGCACCGCCACTTCGCCGGACGTGACGCGCTGGTGCGCGCGCTGGAGGCGCTGTGCATCGCCGAGTGCGAGGCCGCGCTGGACCGGGCCCGGCTGGACGAGGGCGGCGCGGGCGACGCCGTGCGGCGGCTGGTGCGCGAGATCGAGCCCGTCGCCGGACTGCTGGCCTTCCTCTACACCGAGAGCCAGCTCTTCGAGGGCGGCGCGCAGCACGAGGGCTGGACCCGGCTCGACGCGCGCATGGCCGAGATGTTCCGGCGGGGCCAGCGCGGCGGCGAGTTCCGCATCGACCTCACCCCGGCCTGGCTCACGGAGGCCCTCTACGGCCTGATCGCCTCGGGCGCCTGGGCCGTACTGGACGGCCGGGTGGCCGCCAAGGACTTCCCCTTCATGATCGTCGAGCTGCTGCTCGGCGGTGCGGCGCGGAGGGAGGAATCATGACCGGCACCCTGCAGCCGGCCCGCGCGGCACAGGTGGAGCGACCGGGCCGCTGGCTCGCCCTCGCCGTCCTCGTGCCGGCCGTGCTGCTGGTGGCCGTCGACGCGACCGTCCTCGGTCTCGCGACCCCCTACATCAGTGAAGACCTCAAGCCCTCCGGCACCCAGCTCCTGTGGATCGGCGACATCTACTCGTTCGTCATCGCCGGACTGCTCGTCTCCATGGGCAGCCTCGGCGACCGCGCCGGCCGCAAGCGGATCCTGCTCGTCGGCGCCACGGCGTTCGGTGCGATCTCCGTCCTGAACGCCTACGCGACCACGCCGGAGCTGATGATCCTGGCGCGGGCCCTGCTCGGCGTCGCGGGCGCCACCCTGATGCCCGCCACCCTCGCCCTGATCCGCAACCTCTTCCACGACCCCCGCGAGCGCAGTCTCGCCGTCGGCGTCTGGGGCGCCACCGCCTCCGCCGGTACGGCGGTCGGGCCCATCGCCGGCGGTTTCCTGCTGGAGCACTTCTGGTGGGGCTCGGTCTTCCTGATCAACCTGCCGGTGATGGCCGTCCTCGTCCTGGTCGGGATCAAGCTGCTGCCGGAGTCCCGCGACCCCGGTCCCGGCCCGTGGGATCCGCTCAGCGTCGTGCTCTCCCTGGTCGGCATGGTCGGTGTGGTCTACGCCGTCAAGGAGACCGCCGCGCACGGCTTCGGCTGGGGCACGCTCGCCGCGGGCGTGCCGGGCACCGCCGCGCTGGCCGGGTTCGTACGCCGTCAGCTCGCCCTGCCGGCCCCGCTGCTGGACATGCGGCTGTTCCGCAACCGCGGCTTCAGCGGCGCCGTACTGGCCGACCTGCTGACCGTCCTGGGCCTGTCCGGCCTGGTGTTCTTCCTCTCCCAGTACCTGCAACTCGTGCAGGGCAGGCGGCCGTTCGAAGCGGGGCTGGCCGAACTGCCCGCCGCCGTCGGCGCGGTGGCGGCCGGTCTGGTCGCGGGCCGCGCGGCCCGGCGCTTCTCGGTGCGGGCCGTGGTCTGCGGCGGACTCGCCGCGGTCGGCGCGGCGCTCGCCGTGCTGACCGTCATCGACCGGTCCACCGGCTACCCGCTGCTCGGCGCGGCGCTGCTGGTCGTCGGCGCCGGCGCCGGGTTCTCGTTCACCGTGACCGCCGACGTGATCCTCTCCGGCGTGCCCAAGGAGCAGGCGGGCGCCGCCTCCGCGGTCTCCGAGACGGCGTACGAACTCGGCGCGGCCCTCGGCATCGCCGTGCTCGGCTCCATCGTCACCGGGGTGTACCGGGACTTCACGGGCCCGGCGGGCACCCCGGCCGCGGCACACGAGTCGCTGGGCGGTGCCGTGGAGGCGGCCGCCCGCCTGCCCGCCCCCACGGCGTCGGCGATGCTGGACGCGGCCCGGCAGTCCTTCGTCGACGGCCTCTCCCTCGCGGCGGGCGCCGGCGCGGTGGTCCTGCTGGCGGCGTCCGTGGCGGCCTGGTTCCTGCTGCGCGGACAGAAGCTGGAGGACGGCGCCGGGCACGGGTAGCCGCGGGCCCGCCCCGGCTTCCCGCCCCGCGCACCGGGACCCGCGCCGCCGCGGCGGATTCCGGCGGGGGTGCGGCCGAGGGGGTCGGCCCGGAGGGCGGGCCCCGGCGGGAGCGAGCCCGGGACCGGCCCGGAAGGCGGGCGCCGGCGGAGGGTGCGCCCGGCGGCCCGGCCCGCGGGGCGCGCCCGGTGCGGTGGGGGCGAACCGCGGACCGGTCCCGAGGACGGCCGCCGGAAACGGCGACGGCGGACCGCCCGGGAGGCGGCCCGCCGTCCGTGTGCCCGGTGCCGACGCGCTACGCGGCCTTCTTCGCCTTCGTGGCGTACATGTCCACGTACTCCTGTCCCGACAGCCGCATGACCTCCGTCATCACGGAGTCGGTCACCGCCCGCAGCACGTACCGGTCGCGGTCCATGCCCTCGTACCGCGAGAACTCCATCGCCTCGCCGAAGCGGACCGTGACCTTGCCCGGCCGCGGGATGCCCCGGCCGCCGGGCTGGAGCTTGTCGGTGCCGATCATCGCGAACGGCACCACGGGCGCGCCGGTCATCAGGGTGAGCCGGGCGATGCCCGTACGGCCGCGGTAGAGGCGGCCGTCGGGGGAGCGGGTGCCCTCGGGGTAGATGCCGAACACCCGGCCCTCCTCCAGCACCCGGCGTCCGGTCATCAGCGCCGCCACACCGCCGTTCGCGCCGTCCCGGTCCACGGGGATCATGCCGACGCCGGTGAAGAACCACGCCATCAGCCGACCCTTGAGGCCCTTGCCGGTGACGTACTCGTCCTTGCCGATGAAGACCACCTGGCGCTTGGTGACCAGGGGCAGGACGACCGAGTCGATGAACGTCAGGTGGTTGCCGGCCAGGATCACCGGGCCGTCGGCCGGGATGTGCTCCGCGCCTTCCACCTGTGGGCGGAACATCAGGCGCATGATCGGACCGAGCACTGCCTTGATGATCGCGAAGCGGGACAACGGGCCCTCCGGTTGTCAAGAGAGTGGTCGAGCGGTGTCTGGGTGCGTCGAGGAATGCGGTGCGAGTCTGTGCAGGTGAGGACATTACTCGCGGCCCATGGGGGAACGCACGTCGGGTTCACCGAGGTCTTACACACTGTTGACGCGCGTTCACCTGCGTGGCCGCGCCGTCGTGCGGCGGCAACCCGGCCGGAACGATGTGAGGCACGTCGCGTCCCCAGGGGGTGAGCCCGCGGTGTCCGTCGTGGCCGTCCTCGTCGCCGTCCGCGTACCCCGCTCCGCCGCCGACAAGCCGACGATCCGTCAGAAATCGCCTCACGCACGTCACCCCCCGTCATCCCGGCGTTCCGCCGAGGGTCTCCCGCCCGTCACATGCGCGCCCCTACGATCGGCGCGCACCACAGGAGCCGACGGCAGGAGGGCGCTCATGGGAACGCAGGAGTCGAACGAGCGGGCGGGCGGGACCGGGCGGCGGACGCTCCTCGGCGCGGCCGTGCTCGGCGCGGGCGGAGCCGTCCTCGGCCTGCCCGGCGCGGCGGGAGCAGCCGGCGCCCGGCGCGGCGGCAGCGGCCTGAAGGGCCTGCCCGTCCCGACGGTCATCGGGCACCGGGGCGCCAGCGGCTACCGGCCCGAGCACACCCTCGGCGCCTACCAGCTGGCCCTGGACATGGGCGCCGACATCGTCGAGGCCGGCGACCTGGTTCCCACCAAGGACGGCCACCTCGTCTGCCGCCACGAACCCGAGATCGGCGGCACCACGGACGTCGCGGACCACCCCGAGTTCGCCGGCCGCAGACGGACCAAGACGCTCGACGGCGTGGTCACCACCGGCTGGTTCACCGAGGACTTCACCCTCGCCGAGCTCAAGACGCTCCGCGCCACCGAGCGCATCCCCGCCAACCGCCCGCACAACACCCTGTACGACGGCCGCTGGGAGATCCCCACCTTCGAGGAGGTGCTCCGCTGGCAGGACGAGCAGACCCGGCGGCGCGGCAAGCAGGTCTGGATCTACCCCGAGCTCAAGCACCCCACCTACTTCCGCGGCCTGGGCCTCGGCCTGGAGGAGCGGGTCGCCCGCGTCCTGCGCAGGCACGGCAAGGACGAGAGGAACTCCCCGGTCGTCCTGCAGTCCTTCGAGCCGACCAGTGTCCGGCGCCTGGCCAAGCTCGTCGGCAACCCGCTGGTCGTGCTGCTGTCCGGCGCCGACACCCGCCCGTGGGACTTCACGGAGGCGGGCGATCCGCGCACGGTCGCCGACCTCGTCACCCCCGAGGGCCTGAAGGAGATCGCCTCCTACGCGCGGGGCATCGGCCCGACCCTCGACCTGGTCATTCCGCGTGACTCCGCCGGCCGTCTGAAGGAGCCGACCACCCTCGTCCGCGACGCCCACCGGGCGGGCCTGATCGTGCACCCGTACACCCTGCGCAACGAGAACCCCTTCCTGCCCGCGGACTTCCGCAAGGGCACCGGCGCCGACGCCTACGGCGACGTCTTCGGCGCCTACCGGGCCTACTTCGCCACCGGCATCGACGGCATCTTCACCGACCAGCCGGACACCGGGCTGCTGGCCCGCGAGGACTTCGTCAACCGCTGAGCCCGACGACCCCGGTCGGGTGGCCTTCCGGCGTCCGGGCAACTCCCGCCCGGACGGCCGGGTCATAGCGCATATGACGCACGACCTGGTCGCCGTTCTGCGCCCACTGCTCACCGCCGAGGCCTCCGCGGAGGCATATGCGTCCGGGGCCGAACCCGGCGACCTGGAACAGGCGGTCTGGCTCCGCCTCCTGGAACGCCTGAGGGCCGACGGCCCGCCCCGCGACCCCCACGGCTGGCTGCGCAGCGCGGTCCGCTCCGAGGCCCGCCGCAGCCGCCGTACCGCCCGTCTCGAGCGGCCGTACGAGAGCGAACCCGCCGACGACGTCACCCGCGGCCCCGAAGCGCTCGCCCTGGCCACCGCCCGTCACCGGGCCCTGCGCGAGGCGGTACACCGCCTGCCCGGCCGCTGCCCCCGGCTGGTGGAGGCCCTGCTGTCCCCGAAGGACCTGACATACCGGGAGATCGCCGGGGAGTTGGGTATCTCACAGGGCAGCCTCGGGCCGGAACGCTCCAGATGTCTGGGATGTCTGCGGCGCCTGCTCACCCCGGAGATTGCGGCCCGCTGACGGCGGGGATAGGAGTGGGGGACGACAGGCGAGCAGGTGAGCGGGAGGCATGCGCACATGGGCATGAGCGTGACCATCTCTGCGGCGACCGGGCAGGATGCCGAACAGATCTTCCGGCTGCAGTACCTCTGCTTCCAGAGCGAGGCGGCGCTGTACGGCAACTACCGCATCGACCCGCTCGTCCAGACCCTGGACTCCGTCCGCGAGGAGGTCGCCGGGGACTGCGTCTTCGTGGCGCGGCTCGGCGACGAGGTGGTCGGATCGGTGCGCGGCCGGTTGACCGAGGACGGCGCCGCGTCCATCGGCAAGCTCTGCGTCCACCCCCGCCTCCAGGGGCACGGCATCGGCGCGCGCCTGCTCAGGGCGGCCGAGTCGGCCCTCGCCGAGGAGCACGGCGCCACGCACTTCCGCCTTCGCACGGGACACCGCGGCGAGGGCGGTCTGCGCCTGTACCGCCGCGCCGGCTACGAGGCGATCGGCACCGCGCGGGGCGCGGACGGCATCCCCATGGTCGTGCTGGAGAAGCGCGCGGGGACGTACGCGGCGACGGCCTGACCCGCGGGCCGCCCCCGGCCGCTCAGCCGGCGGTGTCCCGCCGCTGCCGGCGCGCGCCCCCGCGCAGCCAGTACAGGGCGGACAGGGGCAGCAGCACGGGGATGAAGAGGTAGCCCATCCCGTAGTCCGACCACACGGTCGCGTCCGGGAAGGCGGACGGATCGGCCAGGGTCCAGGTGCCCACGGTCAGCACACCCACCAGCTCGGCGGCGCAGCACACCAGCGCCGCCCTGCGGGCCCTCTCGCCGCCGCGCACCAGCGAGTACGTGATGAAGCCGTACACCAGCCCGGCCACCGCCGACAGGGAGTACGCGAGCGGCGCCCGGTCGAACCCGGTGGCGATCTGGTAGACGGAGCGCGACACCGCGCCCACGACCATCACGCCGTACAGCCAGACGAGCAGGATCCCGGGGCCGCCGACGAGGCGCGTTTGCGCCGGTCCCTCCCGCGTGTCCCGCCCGTACCGCGCGGCCGCCATCTCAGCCTCCCCAGATGTCGTGGAGCCGCACTTCCAGCACGGCCAGGACCACACCGCCGGCCGCGACCGTCACCGAGCCCCAGCGGGTGCGCTCGGCCAGCGACATGAATCCCGCCGCCGGGACGCACGCGAAGGCGCCCAGCAGATACGCCACGAAGATCGTCGTGCCCTGTTCCGGCTTCCCGCCCCGCGCCAGCTGCACGACGCCGACCGCCAGCTGGACCAGGGCCAGCAGCGTCACCACGGCCATCCCGATGAAGTGCCAGTCCTTCGTCGGCTGATCACGGTAGGCCGCCCAGCCGCACCATGCGGCGAGCAGCAGCGCGGCGACGCCGGTCGCCAGCGTCAGGACGTCAAGCATGGCAGCGACCCTATTACGGCCCGAAAGATCCCCGGTGCCCGGCCCCGGCAGCGGTCCGCGCCCGGGGACCGGGAGTCCGCGTGCGGGACGGCGACCGTGGTGTTGGCCACATCCCGCCTCGCCCGCCCCTTTCGGCGCGGGGCCGGCGGGCGGGCGGCCGCCGCCCCATCGATCCTGGTCGTCACCGGGGCCGGGTGCGTACCGCCCGTCCCCGGCGCGCGCCCGCCGGCCCGTCCGCTGTCCACATTGCGGACAGAGGTATCCGGCCGCATCCATATGTCTGCTTTACTGATCGCATGACCACGACGAGCGACCGCACCCCTGCGACCGAGGCGACCATGACGCCCGGTGCTCGTTGTCTGTGTACGCGTCGAATGTGCGCCTTCTAGAGGGCCCCTGCACCATCCGAGCCTCGCGCCCCGAAGCGAGTGCCGCTCGCGTCCGCCACCGCGCCCCCGTGCGGACGAGCGAGCCGCCCCCACTGCCGGACGGCACGGGGGGCGCCCCCCTCGCGCACACGTTTCTCCCCGGTTCGACCGCCCTGGCGAGAACCGTGCCGCGTTCCGAAGACCCCCGAAGAACAACGCCCGTGCCGGCGCCCACGCACGCGCCGCGCACTCGACAGTGACGGAAACCCACGTGATCACCACCACGGGCCTCACCAAGGTCTACCGCTCGCGCGGCCGTGAGGTCACCGCCCTCGACGGCGTCGACCTGCACGTCCGTGAAGGCGAGGTGTACGGCGTCATCGGCCAGTCCGGTGCCGGCAAGTCCTCGCTCATCCGCTGCATCAACCTCCTGGAGCGTCCCACCTCCGGCACGGTCACCGTCGCCGGGCAGGACCTCACCGCGCTCGCCGGCCGGGGACCCCGCGCCGGCCGGGAACTGCGGCAGGCGCGCAGCCGCATCGGCATGGTCTTCCAGCACTTCAACCTGTTGTCCACCCGGACCGTGCAGGACAACGTCGAACTGCCCCTGGAGATCCTCGGCGTCTCGGGCGGGGAACGGTCCCGCAAGGCGCTGGAGCTGCTCGACCTGGTCGGCCTCGCCGACAAGGCCAAGGCCTACCCCGCCCAGCTCTCCGGCGGCCAGAAGCAGCGCGTCGGCATCGCCCGCGCCCTGGCCGGCGACCCCAAGGTGCTGCTGTCCGACGAGGCCACCAGCGCCCTGGACCCGGAGACCACCCGCTCCATCCTGACGCTGCTGCGCGACCTGAACCGGCAGCTCGGCCTGACCGTCCTGCTCATCACCCACGAGATGGACGTCGTCAAGAGCATCTGCGACTCGGCCGCCCTCATGGACAAGGGCCGTGTCGTCGAGTCCGGCACCGTGAGCGAACTGCTCGCCACCCCGGGCTCCGAGCTGGCCGCCGCGCTGTTCCCGGTCGGCGGGGAGCCCTCCGCCGACGACCGCACCGTCCTCGACGTCACCTTCCACGGCGAGGCCGCCACCCAGCCGGTCATCTCCCAGCTCGCCCGCACCTACAACATCGACATATCGATCCTCGGTGCCGCCATCGACACCGTCGGCGGCCTCCAGATCGGCCGGATGCGCCTGGAACTGCCCGGCCGCTACGAGGACAACGTCGTACCGGTCGGCTTCCTGCGCGAACAGGGCCTGCAGGTCGACGTGGTGGACACGGCCGCCGCGGCCGACGCGGTGGACGACAACCGGCCCGTACCGGCGAAGGAAGGTGCCAAGTGACCTGGTCCGAGATGCAGCCGCTGCTGGAGCAGGCGTGTCGGGAGACGCTGGTCATGGTCGGCTGGTCGACCGTGATCGCCGTCGTGGCCGGCCTCCCCATCGGTGTCCTGCTCGTCCTCACCGACAAGGGCGGCCTGCTGCAGAACACCGTGGTGAACAAGGTCGTCGGGCAGATCGTGAACGTCGGCCGCTCGATGCCGTTCATCATCCTCATGGTCGCGCTGATGAGCTTCACCCGCTGGATCACCGGCACCACCATCGGCAGCGAGGCCGCGATCGTGCCGCTCGCCATCGGCGGCATCCCCTTCTTCGCCCGCCTGGTGGAGACGGCCGTCCGCGAGGTGGACAACGGCCTCGTCGAAGCCGTCCAGGCCATGGGCGGCAACACCTGGACGATCGTCCGCAAGGTCCTCGTCCCCGAAGCGCTCCCGTCGCTGATCGCCAGCACCACCACCACGATCATCGCCCTCATCGGCTACTCGGCGATGGCCGGCACCGTCGGCGGCGGCGGTCTCGGCGACCTCGCCGTCCGCTACGGCTACCAGCGCTTCGAGACCGGCCTGATGTGGATCACCGTGGCGATCCTCGCCGTCGCCATCTCCCTCATCCAGTTCGCCGGCGACTACGCCGCCCGCACCCTGCACCGCCGAGGCGGCCGCTCGGGCCCCGCGCCCAGGCTGCGGCTGCTGAAGGCCAAGGAACCCGCGGCGGCCGACGTCCGGAAGGCCGCGTAACCGCCGGGCACCCCCACGGACTCCCCGTTCCCGCCGCAACCGTGGAGACGGGGTCGCACCACCCACAAGGAAAGGCACTTTTCGTGCGTAACACCGCCAAGATCACCACCGCCGTCCTCGCCGCCTCGGCCCTCACCCTCGGGCTGACCGCCTGCGGCTCGGACAAGGGCTCCGCCTCCGACACCTCGGGACCGCTGGTCGTCGCCGCGACCCCCGTCCCGCACGCCGAGATCCTCACCTACGTCAAGGACAACCTGGCGAAGAAGGAGGGCCTCGACCTGGAGGTCAAGGAGTTCACCGACTACGTCACGCCGAACACGGCGACGGAGGACGGCTCGGTGGGCGCCAACTACTTCCAGACCGAGCCGTACCTGGCGGACTTCAACAAGAAGAACGGCACCCACCTGAAGTCCGTCGTCTCGGTGCACCTGGAGCCGCTCGGCCTGTACTCCAGGAAGGCCGACAAGCCCGGCGACCTGAAGAACGGTGCGACCATCGCCGTCCCCAACGACACCGTGACCGAGGCCCGCGCCCTGCAGCTGCTCGCCGCCAACGGACTCCTCACCCTCAAGGACGGCGTCGGCACCGAGGCCACCTCCGCCGACATCGTCGAGAACCCCAAGAACCTCAAGTTCAAGGAGCTGGAGGCGGCCCAGACCCCGCGCTCCCTGGACGACGTCGACGCGGCCGTCATCAACGGCAACTACGCCCTGGAGGCGGACCTCAAGCCCGCGAAGGACGCCCTCGTCCTGGAGTCCGCCGAGAACAACCCGAACGTCAACCTCCTCGTGGTCAAGGAGGGCAACGAGGACGACCCGCGCGTGAAGAAGCTCGCCAAGCTCCTCACCTCCCCCGAGGTGAAGAAGTTCATCGAGGACAAGTACGCCGGGTCCGTGGTCGCCTCCTTCTGACCCGCCGTCCCGCCACGCACGGGGTCGGCTCCGCCCGGCGGGGCCGACCCCCCTGGTGCGGTTCGAGGCTCCCATGCTGCATGCTGGGCAGTTCAGCAGGCCCTGACGGTCCGAAAGGCCCAAGGTCTCCCGGGTCTCCCAGGTCTCCCAGGTTACGGAGTGGCGCATGACGAGCACCTTCCCCGACATCTCCATCAGCACGGAGCGGTTGGTGCTGCGCCCCCTGGAGGCGGACGACGTCCCCGCCCTGGCCGCGATGATGAACGACGAGCAGGTCGCCGCCTGGACCGACGTCCCGCGTCCCTTCACCGAGGACGGAGCCCGCGCCTGGGTCACCGAGCACGCCCCGGCCCGGCGCGCCGCCGGCCGCGGACTCGACCTCGCCGTCGCCGAGTTCCTCACCCAGCGCCTGGTCGGCGTCCTCCAGCTCACCAGGACCGACTGGCACGTACGCTCCACCGAGCTGTCGTACATCATCGCCCCCTGGGCGCGCGGCGAGGGCTACGCCTCGGAGGCCGCGCTCGCCACCGCCCGGTGGCTCTTTCACGACCAGAAGTTCGAACGCATCGAACTGCGCACGGCCGCCGACAACACCGCCTCGCAGCAGGTCGCCCAGAAGATCGGCTGCATCAGCGAGGGCGTCCTGCGCAACGCCTGCATAGCGCACGTCCGCGCCGAGGACGGCACCTGGACCGACGTGCGCACCGACTTCATCGTGTGGAGTCTGCTGCCCGAGGACCTGGAGGGCGCGGGCGGGCATCCGGCCGGCACCGGCTTCACCGACTGGAACTGACCGGCCCCCCACCGGCCCGAACGGCCCCACGGGCGACGCCACCGCCGCGCCCGGCCGCCGCACCGGGTAACCTCACCAAGCCCGCCCACGGGCGTTTCCCGTAACGATCTGCGCAAAACACCTGGAGACTGACGACGATGGCCGACCGGGTCACGGTGATCGGCTGGGACGGTTCGCCGCTGACCGCCGCGGCACGCGCCGCGCTCGGCGCCGCCACCCTCGTGGCCGGTGCCGCCCACCACCTCGCCCTGCCCGAGGTGCCGCCCACCGCCGAACGCGTCCGCCTCGGCAGCGTCGCCCTCGCCGCCCGCCGCATCGCCGCCCACCGCGGCACGGCGGTCGTGCTCGCCGACGGCGACCCCGGCTTCTTCGGTGTCGTACGGACCCTGCGCGTCCCCGAGTTCGGCCTGGAGGTCGAGGTCGTCCCGGCCGTCTCCTCCGTCGCCGCCGCCTTCGCCCGGGCCGGCATGCCCTGGGACGACGCCCAGGTGGTCGTCGCCCACCCCCGCACCCTGCGCCGCGCGGTGAACGTGTGCCGGGCCCACACCAAGGTGGCGGTCCTCACCGCGCCGGGCGCCGGCCCCGCCGAACTCGGCCTGCTCCTGGAGGGCGTCCACCGCACCTTCGTCATCTGTGAGGAACTCGGCACCGCACGCGAACGGGTCACCGTCGTCACCTCGGACAAGGCCGCCGACCACACCTGGCGGGACCCCAACGTCGTCATCGTCATCGGCGGCCCCAGCGGTCCCGGCGGTCCCGGCGGGCCCGGGGCCGGCGCGGACGGCGGCTGGACCGCCGGACGCGATCCGGCCGCCGGCCCCCGCGGCTGGTCGCTGCCCGCCGAGGCGTACGGCGGCGGCCTCGGCGAGGGCGAGACCGACCTGCTCCGCACGGTCCAACTCGCCCGCCTCGGACCGCGCCTGGGCGACCTCGTGTGGGACATCGGCTGCGGCAGCGGCGCCTTCGCCACCGAGGCCGCCCGCGGCGGCGCCGCCGTCATCGCCGTCGACCGCGACCCGGACGCCTGCGCCCGCACCGAGGCCACCGCCCGCCACTTCGGCGTCCAGCTCCAGACGGTCTGCGGCACCGCCCCGCACGTCCTGGAGGACCTCCCCGAACCCGACGTCGTCCGCGTCGGCGGCGGGGGAGCGGCCGTGGTCTCCGCGGTCGCCGACCGCCGCCCGCAGCGCATCGTCACGCACGCCGCCACCCGCGACGCCGCCGAACTCGTCGGCCGCGACCTGACCGAGCACGGCTACGTCGTCGAATGCGCCCTGCTGCAGTCCGTCGGCCTCGACACCCGGGCCTGGACGGAGAAGGAACGCAGTGTCGCCTTCCTGCTCAGCGGAGAGCTGCCACGGCGCTGAGTGGCCCGTCGAGGGGTGGTGGCCGAGGGTGGCGGACGGGGCCGCCGACCGCGCCCCGTGATCCTGTTGTCATACCGCGCGCGGTAGGCTGGCCGATCGTTGTACCGCACCGGGGCACCCGGCCATCCATCGGCCGGCGCCCCGAAGGCATGCCTGTTCCGGGTGGGGTGCGGTACGGCACAACCGGAGGGCGCGCAACGTGGCGCAGTCCACAGCGGGCTGTCGTGGATCACGCTGTCGTGACGGGGAGACGACCGCGACAATGCCACCGAGTGGCTTTGTCGTCTTTTCCGGCGGGTCGTTCGTGCCGCTCGGCACGCGCGCTCGTTCTTCACTGCGGGCGGTCGGTGCGCCGTTCCGGGTGAGCCGGCCGTAGAAGGATTGACCGATGGGCGAGGGGTACGCATGACCGACACCGGCCAGATCCCGGGCGAGGGGCTGCCGGAGAACGCAGGCATGGCGGAACAGCCGGGTGTTCCCGCGCCCGACGCGTACGCCTACCTCTCCGAGACCACCGCCGAGGACGAGGACCTGCTGCTGCCGGGCGCCCGGGGCGCCTGGGGCCACGAGGTCCCGCCGCCCCCGCCGGAGCCGGTCGTGGAGGCCGTGCACGAGCCGGGCCCGCACGAGATGTCCGGTCGTGACAGCGGCTCGGTCGACCTCGGCGCCGTCCGTCCGCCCGCCGCGCCGCGCCGGCCCCTGCACCTCGGGCCGCCCATCCCCGACACCTCCGCGAGCCCGGTCCGCTCCCTCGCCGACCGCGGCCCCGCCGACGCGCCGGTACGGCAGCCCGGCGCGCAGGCCACCGCTCCCGAGCAGCAGGACGCCGCCCCCCACGCGGCGGCGCCCTGGGGCGCGCAGGTACCGGTGGGCTCCCCGGCCCCGGCTGCCGAAACGGTTGTTCCGGCGCACGCCCCCGTCCCCGGGCCGGGCGGCGCGGCCCAGGCCGTCGTGGCCCGCGTGGCGTCGGAGGCGGCCACCGCGACGGCGGAGCAGCCCGCGGAGGCCGGCCCCGCCGTGACGGCCGAGGAGACGGGTGCGCCCGCCACGGGCACCGACGGCGCCGGGGAAGCGGTGGCCGCGGACGCCGTGGCCCTGCCGAACGACGGTGCCGCCGTGCGGGACGCGCAGGCTGCCGAGCCGGCCGAAGCCACCGAAGCGCCCGAGGCCGTCGAGGACGCCGCTGCCGCCGGGACCGGGGCACCGGACGCCGCCGCGGCCGCGCCGGCCGAGGGCGCCGCCGTCGAGCAGCCCGCGGGCGCCGACGCGACGGTGCCCGGGCAGGTCGCGGAACCCGGTGCCGTCGAGACGGTGCCGGCTGCGGAGGCCGGGGACGGCGCGTACGAGGCACAGGTCCCGCAGGCCGGGGACGACGCCTTCGCCGGTGCCGACGTCCCGGAGGTCGGGGCGACGGGCGGCCAAGAGGCCGGCCCGGCCGCGCACGGCGCGACCGCTGCCGAGGCCGGGGAGCCCGCCGCTGCCATGCCGGTCGCGGAGTCGGGTCAGGAGGCCGCCGCTGCCGCCGCTGCCGCCGGTGAGGCCGGACCCGACGCCGAGGCGGCCCAGGATCGCGAGACGGCCGTGCACGAGCCGGGTGCCGCGCCGGACGCCGGGACCGGTGCCCTGCCGGAGGCCGTGACGCCCCCCGAGGCGGTCACGCCGGCGGAGGCCGGACCGGCGGACGAGCCGCAGCAGGACGCCGCGGCGTCGGACGCCGTACCGGCCCCGGAGGGGGCACAGGCCCACGGGGCCGTCGAGGCGGCCGAGGGCGCCGCTCCCGCCGCCGAGGCCGCCCAGGCGCCCGAGGACGCCCCCGTCCGCGGGACCGCCGAGGCTCCGGAGGGGGCGGCTCCCGTCCCCGAGGCCGCCCCGGTTCCGGAGCACGTGCAGGCCCCCGACGCTGTGCAGGTTCCTGAGTACGTGCAGGTCCCCGAGGCCGCGCAGGCCCCCGAGGCCGCCCCGGTTCCGGAGCACGTGCAGGCCACCGACGCCGTGCAGGCTCCTGAGTACGCGCAGGTTCCGGAGCACGTGCAGGCCCCCGAGGCCGCCCCGGTTCCGGAGCACGTGCAGGCCACCGACGCCGTGCAGGCTCCTGAGTACGCGCAGGTCCCTGAGACCGCCCCGGTTCCGGAGCACGTGCAGGCCACCGACGCCGTGCAGGTTCCTGAGTACGTGCAGATCCCCGAGGCCGCGCAGGTTCCCGACGCCGTCCAGGTCCCCGGCACCGCCGAGGAGCAGCCCGCCGCCGGGAGCCCGGCTCCCGAGCAGGCCCCCTCGGACGCCGGGCCCCAGGACGCCCCCGCGTCCGACGTGCCCGGTCCCGGCCCCGAGGCCGTCCAGCCCGTGCCGTACGCGCCGGATCCGGCTGCCGTCGCCGGGCACGAGGACGCCGGCCAGGGAGCGGCCCGGCCGTCCGGCACGGACCCGGGGCCGACCGAGGGCGCGCCCTGGGCCCACACCGTCCCGCCGGCCCAGGGACCGCAGTCCATCCCGGCCGTCCAGCCGGGCGGCGCGGCCCAGCCCGCCGCGGCCGCGCAGGCGCCCCTCGCCGCGGCGCCGGACGCGGCCCCGGTCGCTGCCTCCCCGGCCCCTGCCGACCGGGAGACCGCCCCCGAGGGGACCGTCCACGAGGAGGCCGCCCCCGCACCCGCGACGGCCCCGGCGGGCCCGCCGCCCCACCCGGACGGGACGCTCGCGGAGCCCGTCCCGGTCGAGGGCGGGGCGCCGGCCACCCCGCACCCCGCGCCCGCCCCGGAGGATCAGCAGGCGGCGCACCCCGCCGCCACGGTCCCCGCCCCGCGCGAGGCCGACCCCGAACCCGTACAGAACGCGGACGACCTGGACACCCGGGCCGCCGACCAGGAAGACCAGGAAGACAGCGCAGTGAGCACGGCCGCAGGGACGGAAGCACGACAGTCCACCGCCCCGGCCGCACCCGCCTACGACGACGTCGAACGCGAGGCCGTCCTGAAGGTCATGCGCGAACGCCGCGACATCCGCAACGGCTTCCGCAGCGACCCCATCCCGCACGAGGTGCTCCTGCGCGTCCTGGAGGCGGCCCACACCGCCCCGTCCGTCGGCCACTCGCAGCCCTGGGACTTCGTCGTCATCCGCTCCGCCGACACCCGGCGCGCGATGCACGAACTGGCCATGCGCCAGCGCGAGGCGTACGCCCGGTCGCTGCCGAAGGGCCGCGCCAAGCAGTTCAAGGAACTGAAGATCGAGGCCATCCTCGACACCCCGGTGAACATCGTCGTCACCGCCGACCCGACCCGCGGCGGCCGCCACACCCTGGGCCGCCACACGCAGCCGAAGATGGCGCCGTACTCCGCCGCGCTCGCCGTGGAGAACCTCTGGCTCGCCGCCCGCGCCGAGGGCCTCGGCGTCGGCTGGGTCAGCTTCTTCGACGAGCGTGAGATGGTCCGTGCCCTCGGCCTGCCCGAGCACCTCGAAGTCATCGCCTACCTGTGCGTCGGCTATGTCGACGCGTTTCCCGACGAGCCCGAGCTGATGCAGGCGGGCTGGTCCAAGCGCCGCCCGCTCTCCTGGGTCGTGCACGAAGAGACCTACGGCCGCCGCGCCCTGCCCGGGGAGGAGCCCCACGACCTGCTTGCCGAGACCGTCGCACAGATCCGCCCGCTGGACGCCAAGGCCCTCGGCGAGGCATGGGAGCGACAGAAGCGCATGACCAAGCCGGCCGGGGCACTCGGCATGCTGGAGATCATCTCCGCGCAGCTGTGCGGCCTGTCCCGGCAGTGCCCGCCGCCGATCCCGGAGCCCGCCGCCGTCGCGGTCTTCGCCGGCGACCACGGGGTGCACGCCCAGGGCGTGACCCCCTGGCCACAGGAGGTCACGGGCCAGATGGTGGCCAACTTCCTCGGCGGGGGAGCGGTCTGCAACGCCTTCGCCACCCAGGTCGGCGCCGAGGTCTGCGTGGTCGACGTGGGCGTCGCGGCCGACCTGCCCGCCACGCCCGGCCTGCTGCCCCGCAAGGTCCGCGCGGGCACGGCCGACATGACCACCGGCCCCGCGATGACCCGCGAGGAGGCCAAACGGGCCATCGAGGTGGGCATCGAGACCGCCCGCGACCTGGTCGCCGCCGGCAACAGGGCCCTCCTCACCGGCGAGATGGGCATCGCGAACACCACCGCGTCCGCCGCCCTGATCTCCGTCTTCACGGGCGCCGACCCGGCCGAGGTCACCGGCCGGGGCACCGGCATCAACGACGAGACGCTGGCCCGCAAGACGGAGGTCGTCCGCCGCGCCATCGAACTCCACCGGCCCGACCCGGCCGACCCCGTCGGCGTCCTCGCCGCGATCGGCGGCCTGGAGCACGCCGCGATGGTCGGCCTGCTCCTGGGCGGCGCGTCCCTGCGCACCCCGGTGATCCTGGACGGCGTCAGCGCCGGCGCCGCCGCGCTGGTGGCCCGCGCCATCGCCCCCGAGGTGCTGGCCGCGTGCATCGCGGGCCACCGCAGCGCCGAGCCCGGCCATGTGGCGGCCCTGAACAAGCTGGGCCTGCGCCCCCTGGTCGACCTCGACCTGCGGCTCGGGGAGGGCACGGGCGCGCTGCTGGCCCTGCCGATGGTCCAGAGCACCGCGCGGGCGATGCACGAGGTGGCGACGTTCGATTCGGCGGGAGTGACGGAGAAGTAGCCGGGGGGGGCGGCCACGCCGCCCCCCGGGTCCGCGGAACGGCGCCCACCCACCGGACACCCGGACCACCCCGCCCACCCCCGCCTTAAAATCGCATGTCAGCACCACTGCCGTCGGTACCGCGCACGCCCGTGCCGCCGCACCGCCCCAGGCCACCGCACCGCCGTACAACAGGAGCCGCACCGCCATGGTCGAACACCCCGCCTACCCCGTAGGCCTCCGCCTCACCGGCCGCCGCGTGGTCGTCCTCGGCGGTGGCCAGGTGGCCCAGCGCCGCCTCCCGGCCCTCATCGCGGCGGGCGCGGACATCGTCCTCGTCTCCCCGGAGGCCACCCCCTCCGTCGAGGCGATGGCCGACGCGGGCGAGATCACCTGGCGCAGGCGCCGCTACGAGGACGGCGATCTCGCCGACGCCTGGTACGCCCTCATCGCCACCGGCGACCGGCAGGCCAACGAGGCCGCCTCCGCCGAGGCCGAGCGCCACCGCGTGTGGTGCGTCCGCTCCGACGACGCCGACGCGGCCACCGCCTGGACCCCGGCGACGGGCCACAGCGAGGGCGTCACCGTCGCCGTCCTCACCACGGACGCCCGCGGACGCGACCCCCGCCACACCGCCGCCATCCGCGACGCCGTCGTCGAGGGCCTGCGCGACGGCACCCTCGTCGCCCCGCACCACCGCACCCGCACCCCGGGCGTCGCCCTGGTCGGCGGCGGACCCGGCGACCCGGACCTGATCACCGTCCGGGGGCGCCGCCTCCTGGCCGAGGCCGACGTCGTCATCGCCGACCGCCTCGGCCCCCGCGACCTGCTCGCCGAGCTGCCCCCGCACGTCGAGGTGATCGACGCGGCGAAGATCCCGTACGGCCGTTTCATGGCCCAGGAGGCCATCAACAACGCGCTGATCGAACACGCGAAGCAGGGCAAGTCGGTCGTACGGCTCAAGGGCGGTGATCCCTTCGTCTTCGGCCGTGGCATGGAGGAGGCGCAGGCCCTCGCCGAGGCGGGCATCCCCTGCACGGTCGTCCCCGGCATCTCCAGCTCCGTCTCGGTGCCCGGCGCGGCCGGCATCCCCGTCACCCACCGGGGCGTCGCCCACGAGTTCACCGTGGTGAGCGGGCATGTCGCGCCCGATGACGAGCGTTCCCTCGTCGACTGGCCGTCCCTGGCGAAGCTGACCGGAACCCTGGTGATCCTCATGGGCGTCGACAAGATCGGCAGGATCGCCGAGACCCTCGTCGCGCACGGCAAGTCCCCCGACACCCCCGTCGCCCTCGTCCAGGAGGGCACGACGGCCGCCCAGCGCCGCGTCGACGCGACCCTCGCCACGGTCGCCGAGACGGTCCGGACGCAGGAGGTCAAGCCGCCGGCGGTCATCGTCGTGGGGGACGTCGTCCACGTGGGCCCGCAGGGACCGGCGTAACGGGCGGAAGCGGTCCGGCCGGCCCCACGGGGGCCAGTGCCAGGACCGAGATCAGGACGAGACAGAGACCCAGGACGAGGACAAGGCAGCACCGCCCCGTGGCCGAACCGATCACCGTCGAGGACCCCGACGATCCGCGCCTGCGCGACTACACGGACCTGACCGACGTCGAACTGCGCCGCAGGCGCGAACCCGCCGAGGGCCTGTTCATCGCCGAGGGGGAGAAGGTCATCCGGCGGGCCCGCGAGGCGGGCTACGCGATGCGGTCGATGCTGCTGTCGGCCAAGTGGCTGGACACCATGCGGGACGTCATCGACGCGAGCCCGGCCCCGGTGTACGTGGTCGACCCCCGGCTCGCCGAGCGGGTCACCGGCTACCACGTGCACCGCGGCGCGCTCGCCTCCATGCGGCGCAAGCCGCTGCCGGGGACCGCCGAGCTCCTGCGGACGGCCCGCCGTGTCGTCGTGATGGAATCGGTCAACGACCACACCAACATCGGTGCGATCTTCCGTTCCGCGGCCGCCCTCGGCATGGACGCCGTCCTGCTCTCCCCGGACTGCGCGGACCCTCTGTACCGGCGCAGTGTCAAGGTCTCGATGGGCGCGGTGTTCTCCGTGCCGTACGCCCGTCTCGATCCCTGGCCCCAGGCACTGGAGACGGTCCGGGAGGCGGGCTTCAGGCTGCTCGCCCTCACCCCCGACGCGAGGGCCACCGCGCTCGACGAGGCCGCCCCCCACCGAACGGACCGTGTCGCCCTCATGCTCGGCGCCGAGGGCGAGGGCCTGTCCCGCCGCGCGCTGGCGGCCGCCGACGAGTGGGTCCGCATCCCCATGTCCCACGGCGTCGACTCACTGAACGTGGGCGCGGCGGCGGCGGTCGCCTTCTACGCGGTCGTCACGGGGCGGCCCGGCAGCTGAGCGCCGGGCGCGCGGACGGCGGGCCGCCCCGGCACCCGTCCGGACGGTGGTGTCCGGTCCGTCGGCCGTCAGCCCGTCGGCCCGCCCCGCTCGGGCCCCGGCCCAGCCCGCTCCGCCGACTCCGGCACGAGGCCACCGTGCGGCGGTGTGCGGCCGTCGGATACGAGCTTCTGCTGCCGTACGTCCCTCCGCTCACCGCCGAGCCCGTGCGCCGGTCCCTGGCAGCCCTGGGCCGCCGCGATACCGAGGGCCACCAGCAGTGTGACGATCACGAACACGAACAGCCGCTGGCGCAGCAGCCGCGGATTGGCGGGCCGCAGCCCCGTTCCCGTGCCGCGGGGGGCCGGGCGGCCGCCGCCGGTGCGGGGCGAGGGCCTGCCGCCGCTGCCGGAACGTGTGGCGTTCCGCCCCGTGTTGCGCCCGGTGTTCCGTCCGGTGGCGCTGCGGGAGGCGGGGGTGGGCCTGGACCGGGCACCGGGCCGCGCGGGCCGCGATCCCGCACCTGCGCCGCGCGAGGCGTCACCGCCCCGTGCGGGGTTCCCGCCTCGCGCGGGCGTGCCCCGCGACGGCGTGCCGCCCCGTGAGGGTGCGGTGCCCCGGGGCGGTGTGGACCCCCGGGACGGTGTGGACCCCCGAGGCGGTGTGGAGCCCCGGGGCACGGGAGTGCCCTGCGCCCCCGGCCGGTCCTGGGAGCGCCGTCGCTCCCGATCCGGGTACGTGTCGGAGAGCCGTCCCGGGGGCCGGTCCGTTCCACCGCCGCGCGGCGCGGGCGGCCGTACGTCGGCGAGTCCCTGCGCCTCGCGGGCCGCGATCTCCTTCAGCCGCAGCGACAGCTGGAGCGTGCTGGGCCGCTCCTCGGGATCCTTCGCCAGGCACGCCCGGATGAGGGGGGCGAGGGCGTCCGGGACACCGTGCAGCTGTGGCTCCTCGTGCACCACGCGGTACAGCATCACTTCGGAACTGCCGTGCCCGAAGGGCGAGTCGCCCATCGACGCGTACGCGAGCGTGGCACCGAGCGAGAACACGTCGGTGGCCGGGGTGACGGCGGCCCCGCGCACCTGCTCCGGGGCGAGGAACCCGGGGGAGCCGACCGCCGTGCCGACGTGGGTGAGCGTCGAGGCCCCGGTCGCCCAGGCGATGCCGAAGTCGATGATCCGGGGGCCCTTCGGGGACAGCAGGATGTTCGACGGCTTCAGGTCCCGGTGGACGACTCCGGCCTCGTGCACCGCGACCAGGCCCTCGGACAGGGCGGCGCCGACGGCCGCGACGTCCGCCGCGCCGAGCGGGCCCTCGTCGACGACCTTGTCGTGCAGCGAGGGCCCGGGCACGTACTGCGTGGCGAACCACGGCCGGTCCGCCTCCAGGTCGGCCGCGACCAGCCGGGCGGTGCAGCCGCCCCTGATCCGTCGTGCCGCCGAGACCTCACGCGCGAACCGCGAGCGGAACTCCTGGTCCTCCGCCAGGTCGGGCCGGATGACCTTCAGCGCGACCCGCTGCCCCTTCTTGTCGGAGCCCAGGTAGACCACGCCCATTCCACCCGCGCCGAGCCGTCTGTGAAGCCTGAACGAGCCGACGACGCGCGGGTCCTCGCGCCTCAGGCGCATCATCGCCATGTTCATCCCCGCTGCCCGGTCCCTGTGACGAGCCACAGCTTACGTTTCCACGTCCGCTCGCGCGCAGAGGCCGCGCCCTCTCGGCCCGGCGGGTTGCCGGTGGCGGACAAGAGACTTGAGGGTGGGTCAGGGAGGGCGCGCAAGGATTGCCTGCGGGTCGGCGGCACCTTCAACCGCCAACCGGTGATTGGAGGTTGGCGCCGTGAGGAGTGACCGGACGGCGGTTTCCGGGACCGTGGGCGGCGCGTGGCGCGCGGAAGGCGCCGCGGCGGGCGGGACCGGGTGCCGGGCGGTGACGGTGGCACGGTGGGGTGTGACGGAAGTGACCGAAGTCACCCGTGAGGGTTGTGTGCTCCCTTCGGGCGGGGACGCATCCGCGGTGGCACGCCACGCCCGGATGAACCGGGTCACAGCGGGCGCCCCTTCCGGGAAGACCCGGAGACGGGGGACGGCGTCTCCACCCAGGGGAGTACGCCGCCGGTCGTGGCTCATCCTCCGGGAGGCCCGGCAATCGGTACGAGGGCATGACGCCCGGTGCCTGCCCGACACCTAGATTTGAGGTCAAGCGGCGGACGCGGTACTCGTCCCCCGAGGTCGGACGTCCGCCGCTGCCAGGGACAACCGAGCACGGTCAGGGGAGGGGCCATGGCCCAGACGGCACCGCGGACGCTGATCCGCGAGGAGGGGCGCAAGGCGTACGCCGCCGCGTTCCGCACTCGCCGTCAGGGCCGCCGTCACCCGCTGGTGGCGACGGCGATGGCCCTCCCCCTGGCGGTCCTGCTCCTCCTCGTCTTCGACGGGTGGGAGACAGTGGCCACACAGGCGTCGTCCGTGGGTGTGATGCTGGGGCGCTGAGCGGCGACCCCAGGCCCGGAAGAGCGGTCCGGGCGGGGACATCCCATCCAGGAAACCCCGTGGGGACGGGGGTGCGGCGGACGGCACAGATGCCGGCGCAGCTGGGGAGCTGCGCCGGCATTGCTCTTGCCGGGGACGCCGGGTGCTTCTGGCGGTGGTGCGGGTTCGGTGGGTGCCGGGGTGCCCCCTGACCGAAGAGGACGGGCCGCGCGTCGCCCCGGCACCGGGCACCCGCACACGCCGGACGGTGAGCCCCCGTACCCTCACCCCGTGACCACGCCGCCCCCGCTCCTGTCCGCCCTCGCCGAGCAGGCCACCGCCGTCGCGCACACCCGCCCTTCGGCCTCGTCCTGTCCCTGCGGGGCGACCGTCACCCTCGCCGACCGACCCGACGCCACCGTCGTCCAGCACGCCGGCACCGTCGCCAAGGCCCACGCCCCGGACACCGACCCCGCCGAGCTGGCGGCGCGGCTGGAGGCCGCCGCTCGTCTCCCCGGCGTCCTCCTGCCGCCGCTCGGGGCAGAGCCGGCCGGTCTGCACGGCCGGCTCGTGACGTTCTGGCCGTACGGCAGGCCCGTCGACCCGGCCGACCCCGGCGCCGCCCCGTGGGAGGACGCGGCCGTCCTCCTCGCCCGTCTCCACCGCAGTACCGTGCCCGGCCGGCCGCTGCCGCCGATGCGCGGCCCGGTCAAGGCGGCCCGGGCCGTCGCTCGTCTGCGGGCCGCCGCCCCGCACCCCGCCACCGGCCCGGTGCTGCGCGCCTGGGCCGGTCTCCCGGCGTGGGCCCGCGGCGAGGCCCCCCTGCCGGGGGCCGCCGTCCTCTGCCACGGCGATCTCCACCTGGGGCAGCTCGTCCGCCACCCCGCCCCGGACGGGCCCTGGCTGCTCATCGACGTGGACGATCTCGGTCCGGGGATCCCGGCGTGGGACCTGGCGCGCCCGGCGGCCTGGTACGCCTGCGGACTGCTCCCGCCCGAGGACTGGACCCGCTTCCTGGCCGCCTACCGGTCCGCGGCCGGCCCGGCCGTCCCGCCGGACGGCGACCCCTGGCCCGCCCTGGACGTCCCGGCCCGGGCCCTCACCGTGCAGACCGCGGCCCGGGCCGTCACCAAGGCGCTGACCCGGCAGCGGCCCTTGGACGAGGTGGAGCAGGCGCTGGTCGACGCCTGCGCGCGGATGGCCCGCCTCCCCCGGAGCTGAGCCCGGGCGGCGCGAAGTAGGGTGCAACCGACCGCAGCCGGACAGAGTCTGTCCTGGCAACACGTGAAGCGGGACCGACCGGCGAGGAGTTGAGCCGACCATGCAGTGTCCGAAGTGCCATGGACCGATGCACACCTACAACCGCAACGGCATCCAGATAGAGCAGTGCAGCGGCTGCCGCGGGATCTTCCTGGACTACGGGGAGCTGGAGGCGCTGACCCGCCTGGAGGCCCAGTGGTCCCAGCCGGCGCCGCCCCCCGCCCCGCACGCCTATCCGGCCCCTCCGGTCCCGCCGGCGGCTCCCGCCTGGGGCGCCCCGCACGGCGGCGGTCACGGACATCACCGCCACAAGAGCTTCGGGCACATGCTCTTCTCGTCCTGAGGGACCGGATACGGAAGAACCCCCGACCGTACGAGACGGCCGGGGGTTCGGTGCGTGGACGATACTGGGATTGAACCAGTGACCTCTTCCGTGTCAGGGAAGCGCTCTCCCGCTGAGCTAATCGTCCTCGGGATCATGATCCAACAAGTCGATCATGGTTACCGCGTGCGCGATACTGGGATTGAACCAGTGACCTCTTCCGTGTCAGGGAAGCGCTCTCCCGCTGAGCTAATCGCGCGGGGGATCCGAAGATCCAGTGGACGATACTGGGATTGAACCAGTGACCTCTTCCGTGTCAGGGAAGCGCTCTCCCGCTGAGCTAATCGTCCTTGGAGGTGGAGACGGGATTTGAACCCGTGTAGACGGCTTTGCAGGCCGTTGCCTCGCCTCTCGGCCACTCCACCGGGAGCGGAGGGGACCCGGGAGGACCCCTCTTCCTTCGAGCGGACGACGAGGCTCGAACTCGCGACCTCAACCTTGGCAAGGTTGCGCTCTACCAACTGAGCTACGTCCGCTTGTCGTTTCGGTCCGCTTCCGCGTCCCGGCGACGTGTTGAACTTTAGCGGATTCCCCGGCCAGTACAAAAACGCGTTTGCGCAGCGTGCTGCGCCGCCGCTGCCCGCGGGGCGGCCGAGCCGCCCGGAAGGGCGCGTTCGGGCCGCCCGAGGGCCACCGGCCATAGACTCGGCAGCGTGCTCGACCTCCCTCCCCTCGCCCGTTTCGGTGACCGTGTCGCCACCGGTCTCGTCGACGTCACGAGCGATCCCGCCGCCCTCGACTCCAGCGGCTTCTGGGTGGTGTGCGCGGACTTCGAGGGCCGCCTGACCTGCGCGCGCTTCGCTGACGTACGGCGGGAGCCGGTGCCCGCGCCGGGCGGATGGCGGGGGCCGGCCGTCGGTGACTGGACGTCCTCGCTCGACCGCGCCGCGTACACCGCGGCGGTCCGGCGGATCCGTGAGCACATCGCGGCCGGCGAGGTCTACCAGGCGAACCTCTGCCGGGTGCTGTCGGCGCCCGTCGGGCCCGGCGCCGACGTGGACGCCCTGACGGCCGTCCTGGCGCGGGGAAACCCGGCGCCGTACGCGGGAACGATTCGCCTGCCGGGGCACGGGGTCGAGATATCCACCGCGTCCCCCGAGCTCTTCCTGCGGCGGGACGGGCGGGTCGTGGAGTCCGGTCCGATCAAGGGCACCGGCCGCACCGAGGCGGATCTGCTGGAGAAGGACTACGCCGAGAACGTCATGATCGTGGATCTGGTCCGCAACGACATCGGGCGGGTCTGCGCCACCGGTAGCGTGACCGTGCCCGAGCTGTGCGTCGTCGAGAAGCACCCCGGGCTCGTCCACCTCGTCTCGACGGTGCGCGGTGAGCTGCGGCCCGGCGCCGGCTGGGCGGAGCTGCTCGGCGCCGCCTTCCCGCCCGGCTCCGTGACCGGGGCGCCCAAGGAGAGCGCCCTGAGGATCGTCGGGGCACTGGAGACCGCGCCCCGGGGCCCGTACTGCGGCGGCATCGGCTGGGTCGACGCCGACCGGGGGACCGGCGAGCTCGCCGTCGGCATCCGCACCTTCTGGATCGACCGGGACGAGGGCCTGCTGCGCTTCGGCACCGGCGCCGGCATCACCTGGGGCTCCGACCCCGAGGGGGAGTGGCGGGAGACCGAGCTGAAGGCGTCCCGGCTGCTCACGGTAGCGTCGGGGGCGTACGAGGTGAGTGAAGGGACCCTGAGGTGAAGATCTGGCTCGACGGCGGGCTGCAGGACATCGAGTCCGCCCGTGTCTCCGTCTTCGACCACGGCCTGACCGTGGGCGACGGCATCTTCGAGACGGTGAAGGCGGTGGACGGCCGTCCGTTCGCACTCACCCGGCACCTCGGCCGGCTGACCCGGTCGGCGCGGGGCCTCGGGCTGCCCGACCCGGACCTCGACGAGATCCGGCACGCCTGCGCCGCCGTCCTGGAGGCCAACCCGATGCCGCTCGGCCGGCTGCGCATCACCTACACCGGCGGCCACGGCCCGCTCGGATCCGACCGGGGCGACCACGGCCCGACCCTGGTGGTCGCCCTCGGCGAGACCGTCCGCCGCCCCGACTCCACGGCCGTGATCACCGTTCCCTGGACCCGCAACGAGCGCGGCGCGCTGACGGGCCTGAAGACGACGTCGTACGCCGAGAACGTCGTCGCCCTCGCCCGCGCCCACGAACGCGGCGCCTCCGAGGCCCTGTTCGGCAACACGGTGGGGCGGCTGTGCGAAGGGACGGGGTCGAACGTCTTCGTCGTCCTCGACGGGGAGATCCACACCCCGCCGCTCGCCTCCGGCTGCCTGGCGGGGATCACCCGCGAGCTGGCCGTCGAGTGGACCGGCGCCCGGGAGACGGACCTGCCGCTGGACGTCCTGGAGCGGGCCGACGAGGTCTTCCTCACCTCCACGCTGCGCGACGTCCAGGCCGTGCACCGGGTCGACGACCGCGAACTGCCCGGGGCTCCCGGGCCGGTGACCGCCAAGGCCATGCGGGTCTTCGAGGAGCGGTCCGCGGACGACCTCGACCCCTGACGGCCGCGTAAACGGGCTGCTTCGGGGCGCCGAGCCGGGTAGAACACTCCCGATGACCACGACCCTGCGGCCGGTGGAGCCGCTTCAGCGCGCGGCCGACGGGACGCGTTCACGCCGCTACCAGGTGTGCGTGAACAGCCGTCCCGTCGGCGCGATACACCTGGCCACCTCCGCCGCCTTCGGCGACTCGGTGGCCCGGATCCTGGACCTGCGCATCGACGAACCCGACCGCAGGCGCGGCCGGGCCACGGTGGCCGTGCTCGCCGCCGAGGAGGTGGCGCGCGGCTGGGGCTGCCGCCAGATCGAGGCGGCCGTCCCGGCCGCCGCCGAGGCGCCGCTGCGGCTGGTGTGGGCGCTCGGTTACGTCCCGCGCAACCGCAACATGGCCAAGCGGCTCGGCGGCGCGCCGCCGGAGCTGCCCGCGGGCAGCCGGGCGCGGCCCATGACACGGGCCGAGTTCGACGTGTGGCAGGCGGACGACGCGGAGCGCTACGCGCGGGCCTGGACCGAGCGGGGCGTCCCCGAGGCCGCCGCCTGCGCCAAGGCGCGGCGCAGCCACGAAACGCTCCTGCCGCAGGGACCGGAGACCGAGGGCATGCTGTTCAGCGTCCTGGAACACGAGGGGACGCGGGTCGGCGTCCTGTGGCTGGCGCTGCGCGAGGACGACGCCTACGTCTTCGCCGTCGAGACCGACGCGGCCCATCGCGGCCGGGGACACGGCCGCACGCTGATGCGGCTGGCGGAAGCGCAGGCGATCACCGCGGGCCGGAGCGTGCTCGGCCTCAACGTCTTCGCGGGGAACACCCCGGCCGAGCGGCTGTACGAGTCGCTCGGCTACGAGACCACGCAGTACTTCTACTGCAAGACGTTGCTGTAGCGGTCCCGGGGCGGGGCCCGCGCGCGGAGGGGAGGCCGGGCCCGGAGCGGGGAGCGGCCGGGGCCGCGCACGGACGCCCTGCGCGGGGGAGGGGAGCGGCCCGGTTCCCGGGGTGCTCCGTCCCCGGGCGATGCGGGCCGCGGACAGGGCCTCCCCGGTGGGAAGCGGTCGGGGCCGGGCGCGGGAGGTCCCCCGCGCCCGCGGACGGGAGCCCGGGGATTCAGTCCCCCTGCGCGGCCAGCAGCCGGTCCGCGATCTGCTCGATGCGCTCGCGCAGCCCTTCCTGGCTCCTGCCGCCGTCGAGGCGCTCGCCGCCGATCACGTACGTCGGGGTCCCGGTCACGCCGATCGCCTTGCCCTCGGCCTGGTCGGCGTCGACGATCAGGATGTGCCGGCCGTCGATCAGCGCCGTGTCGAACTCCTCGGCGTCCAGACCGAGTTCCCGGGCCACCTCCACCAGGAGGGATTCCCCCTTGCGGTCCAGCTCCTCCACCCGGGCCAGCACGGCCTCCACGTACGGCCAGCCCTGCCCCTGCGCGGCCGCCTCCTCGGCGGCCTGCGCGGCGGCGAAGGCGTGCTTGTGCTTCTCCAGCGGGAAGTGCCGCAGCCGCAGCTCCAGGCGGTCGCCGTAGCGGGCGCGCAGGGCGCGGACGTCGTCCAGCGCGGTGCGGCAGTCCGGGCACTGGAGCTCGCACCAGACGTCGAGGACGGGCACGGCGGGACGGTCGGGGGAGGTGTCGCTCATGGCCCCAGTCTCCCAGCCCCCGCACCGGCGGCCCAACCGGATCACGCCCGCCCCGGCCGTTTCGGCCGGGGCGGGCGTGATCCGCCGGCACCCGCGGGGGAGGCGACCCGGAGATGTCCCTGATGTCCGGTCGGGGCATGGCCCGGCGGGGTGCGGGCGGTGCAGGATGGAAGGACGAAGCGTCTGCCCGACCGTTCTGCCTGGAGGACCGGATGATTGCCGAGACCGTCTGTTCCGCCGTGTCCGCGGCCGGCCTGGGCATCGCGGCCATCACCGCGTACCGCAGGCGTTTCCTGGCGGCCGCCCGCATCGCCGCCTACGCGCTGGTTCCCGTCGGCCTGGTGATGACCGGCATCGTCGACTGGCTCGCCGACACGGCGTTCAGCCCGATGGCCTGGGCCGGCTTCGGGGTGCTCGGCGCCTCCTGGCTGCTATTCGCGACCACCCGGGCGGTGGAGCGCCGCCGCGCAGGCACCCGCAAGGAGCGCAAGGCGGCCCGCTCCGCCGCCCGCCGGGAGGCGGTGGCGCCCGCGGCCCCGGCCTCCTCCCCGGGGAAGGGGTCCCGTCCGGCGGCCGGGCCCGCGCCCGCGTCCCGGTCCGAGGACGACTTCGGCGACATCGAGGCCATCTTGAAGAAACACGGCATATGAACGGCGCGTGAGGGACGGCGGGGAGGCCCGCCGGCCCCTGGCGTCCTCGCGGGAGCGGTGAGCAGGGAGCGGGGCGTGCGGCGCCCGCGGGCCGCGCGGGGCGAAACGACACAGTGAGGCATCAGGGTGTCCTGAAGTGATCACGACCTGAACCGAAGATCACGGAATCCGGCGGACTCCCGTTCTTTCCCCGCGTGTTGATCGCGCCGGGTGTGCGGGCTGCGTCATCATCGCCCGCGAGATGCTGGACACGCCCCAGAGGGACGCCGCGCCACCGCAGGACGAGCCGCGCGGCTGCCTCTTCGCTCTTTCCCAGCCACCGCTGATGATCTTCCTTGCGGTGATCGGCTGTCTGTTGCTCATGGCCGCGTTGCACGATCTGCTGCTGCTCTGAGCCGTACCCGCGCTCCCCGGCGTCACCCGCCGGGGGCCGCGTCACCACCGGACGCGTCCCGGCCGGGCCCGGCCGGCGCCGTCAGCCCGCCGCTTCCCTCCGCCGCGCCCGGTAGGCGGCCACGTGCAGGCGGTTTCCGCACGTACGGCTGTCGCAGTAGCGCCGGGACCGGTTGCGGGAGAGGTCGACGAAGGCGCGCCGGCAGTCGGGAGCCTCGCAGCGCCGCAACCGCTCGCGTTCGCCGGCGACCACGAAGAACGCCAGGGCCATGCCGCAGTCGGCCGCCAGGTGGTCGGCGAGGGAGGCACCGGGAGCGAAGTAGTGCACGTGCCAGTCGTAGCCGTCGTGATCGGTGAGCCGGGGCGTGGTGCCGGCGGCGGCGACCAGCTCGTTGATCAGCCCGGCGGCGGTCCGGGTGTCGGGAGCCGCGAAGACCGAGGCGAACCGGCCGCGGACCTTGCGCACCGCGGAGAGGTCGAACTCGGAGAGTGTGCCGACATCGCTGACCTCGTGGTTCCGTACGAACTCGTCGAGGGCGGCGACGTCCGGCAGCCCGTCCGGCGCCGCTTCGTCCTCCGGCGCGGTGTTGACCAGATCCACCACGGTGTCGAGGGCGCACCGGGTGTCGTGGGTGATCAGCACGTTTCGCTCCCTGGCCTGGGGGTCGGGCGGGCGCCCGCCGATGCTGGCCGATGGTAGTGGCTTCCGCCCGTGCCGCACCGGTGCCGTTCGGGGCCCGTGCCCGCGCCTGCCGGTACAACGGCGGCCGGCGGGGCGCGGTTCCCGCCCACGGGCGTTTCGGGCCGCGGCGCCCCCGAACGCGCCGCGGCACTCCGCGACGGCGCGGCGGCCGCGCGCCACCGCACCGTGTGCGCCCGCTCACCCTCCGTGCGGGAGCGCACGCGGCGGCGCCGTCCCGCGGAGGTCCGCGGCGACGGCGCCGTGTGTGCCGTATGCGGTTGTCCCGGCCGCCCGAGCCGTCACCCCGAGTCGACGGCGCCGGACGGCCTCGCGGGGCCTCGCCCTAGCTTTCGGCCAGGATGTGCGAGAGCTCCTGATCGAGGTCGAAGTGCCGGTGTTCCGTGCCGGGGGGCACGGCGGCGTCGGTCCGCTTCAGGAAGGACTCCAGGGCCCGTGCCGGGGCCTCGAGCAGTGCCTCCCCCTCCGGGGAGCTCAGGGCGATGCACACGACGCCCTGACCGTGGCTGCGCGACGGCCAGACGCGGACGTCGCCGGTGCCCGTGGGGCGGTGAAGTCCCTCGGCGAGGAGGTCGCGGGCGAACACCCACTCGACGGTCTCCTCGGCTCCGGTGTGGAAGGTGGCGTGCACGGCGTAGGGGTCGGCCGTGTCGTACCGCAGGCCTGCGGGGACAGGCAGGGAGGACTCGCTCGACACAACGAGGCGCAGGTGCAGCTCGCAGCTGACCGTGGTGTTCATAAGCGCCAGGGCCTTTCGCTCAGTGTGCGCTCGGGGATTCGCACGTCGGCGAAATCGACATGCCACCTACGGTGCCGTTGTAAACCCCTCTGAGTGTTTTGCGTGCCTTTAGGTACCCCGCCCGGCCGAGAGATCGTTGTCGAGGTGCGGCCATTTCGGTGGCTGGTTAGCCTCGGGTAGTGTCTCCTCGTATGAATACGGGGAGTGACGAGCCGGGCGAGGTTGCCGTGGCACCGGAAGAGACCGGCGGGACCGAGGCGGACGGGATGCGCGACGAAGAGGGGCTCGGTTCGCGCGCGCCGGAGTACGTCAAGGCGCGCCGTGTGCTGCATCTGAGCTGGCAGGTCGGCGTCTTCGTCGTCGGCCTCGCGGTCGTGGTGGCCGGCGTGATCATGCTGCCGCTGCCCGGACCGGGCTGGGTCGTGATATTCGGCGGCATGGCCATCTGGGCGACCGAGTTCGTGTGGGCCCAGCTGGTGCTCCGCTGGACCAAACGCAAGGTGACCGAAGCGGCGCAGCGGGCGCTCGACCCCAAGGTGCGCCGCCGGAACATCATCCTCACGGTGATCGGCCTGGTCATCGTCGCCGCGCTGGTCAGCGTCTACGTCTGGAAGTTCGGCTTCGAGATGCCTTGGAAGATCGAGGATCAGTGAGCCGCGCGCGGGCGGGGGTGTCCGGCCGGCGGGGGCGACGAGGCCCTGATCGCCGGACGGGGTGCCCGCCCTGCCGCGAGGGGAAGGGCCGCGGTGCGGGCCGGAGGGCGGTGGGTTCCGCGCCTCCGGCCTTTGCCGTTTCGGACCGGCCGGTCCCGCCGCAGGTGCGGAAGGCTGCCTTCCGGGTGCCCTTCCCTGCGGGGCCCGCGTTCTGGTCGCGGCCGCCGGGGTGATCCCTGTCCGTCCGCGCGAGCGGACGGCAGGTGGCCGTTGCGCGCAGGCGGGTGGCCGGTCGGCGTTTCGGACGGGCCGGGCGTCCGCCGCGGCCCGGAGGGAGTCCTCGCCGGCCGGGCCGGGCGCCCCCTTCGGGCGCGTTGGTCCCTCGTGTCCCGGACCGCACACCCCGCGGTCGTCACCAGCACCCCCTGACATGCGGTAATCTTCTTTCTGCGTCCGGGCGATTAGCTCAGTGGGAGAGCGCTTCGTTCACACCGAAGAGGTCACTGGTTCGAACCCAGTATCGCCCACCGGATCACCAAGCGGCCCGGCTCACCGATCGTGAGCCGGGCCGCTTCGTCGTGTGCGGGTGCCCGGTGTGCCCGCCCGCGCAGCCGGACGGGCCGCGCGGGCGTTCCGCTTCGGCCGTCTTCACTGAACCGTGACCTTCCGAGGGCGGCGCCAAGAGGGGGCCCTCGCTGTTCGGTCCGTCGATCGCGCCACGCCGACCTGGGTGTTTCCATCCGTCCGTGCCGATGCGATCCGGGGTGCCGTCCGGGCGTCCCCGCCGTCTCGCCCACCAATTCCTGTCCGAATCATTGACGCGCCCGTAGGCCCTCCGTACCTTGTGCCAGCAAGCGCTTACTTGAAACGATTCATGAGGCGAACGCAACGTCGCGGGGAGGCTCGTATGCAGCAGGGCAGGGATGTGGAGAGGCGGACGATCCTCAAAGCGGCGGGGGCCTCGCTGGCCGTCGCGGGCCTGGGGGCGACGGCCACGGCGTGCGGTGGCGGCAGTGGTTCGGGAGACGGAACGGTGACGATCCGTTACTCGTGGTGGGGTGCCGAGGACCGGGCCGAGCGCATCAACAAGACCATCGCGCTCTTCGAGAAGAAGTATCCGAAGATCAAGGTGAAGACCGACTTCCAGTCGTACCTCGATTTCTGGAAGAAGTTCAACACCCAGGCCTCCGGTGGAAATCCGCCGGACGTCTTCCAGAACGCCATCGGATTCCTGCGCAAATACGATGCGAAGAATGTGCTGCTCGACCTCGGTGAGCAGGTGAAGGCCGGCAACCTCTCCATGGAGGGATTCCGGGCGGGCCTGGAGAAGTTCGGCGAGGTCGACGGCAAGCTCCTCGGCGTGCCCGTCGGTTCGAACTCGATGGCCCTCGTCATCGACGAGCCCGTCTGCACCCGCGCCGGGGTCAAGCCCGAACAGGGCTGGACCTGGGACGACTTCGACAAGGCGATGGCGAGGATACGGGACAGGACGGGGCGCGCCGGGGACAGCGGCATGTACGGCGTCATGTACCTCTACGACCTGTACCTGCGCCAGAACGGCAAGGCGTTCTTCACCGAGGACGGACTCGGCTTCACCGAGGCGGACCTGGCCGAGTGGTGGACCAAGGCCGAGAAGGGCGTGAAGTCCGGGCTGTACGCCGACCCGAAGAAGGTCGCCCAGATCAAGCCCAAGGCGGCGCTCTCCGCGGAACTCTCCGGCAGCGAGTTCACCTGGGACAACTTCACCGTCCGCTACACCTCCGAGGGGAAGAGCGAGTACGGCCTCGCGCCCATCCCCACCACGGACGGCAAGAAGACCGGCCAGTACCTCGGCTCCCTGATGCTCAGCGCCTCCAAGCGCACCCAGCACCCCAAGGAAGTCGCCCAGTTCATCCACTTCATGGTCCACGACCCCGAGGTCGCCAAGATCATGGGATACGACCGCGGTGTGCCCGCGACGCAGGCCCAGTACGACGCGTACCAGCCGACCGACCCGGTCAACAAGAAGATCGCCGCCTACGAGGAGTCCCTCGTGCGGGCGGGCGTCCTGGAGCCCATCACGCCGCACCCGAGCGGCGCCGACATCTGCGAGGCCGCGTTCCTGCGCATCGCCGAGGAGATGGCCCTGGGCAAGCGGTCCGTGGACGAGGCCGTCCAGCAGTTCTTCACCGAGTCGAAGACGGCTCTCGCCGGCTGATGGGAAGCGCCGTGACACACGCCCCCGCGAGGGAGGGCCTGGCCTGGGAGTCCGAGCCGCGGCACGGGCCGGTGAGGTCCCCGCACCCCGCCGCCCCCAAGCGGCGAGGGCGCCGGGAGAACCTGGCCGGTTACCTCTTCATGTCCCCCTGGATCGCCGGTTTCCTGCTGCTGACGGCAGGGCCGATGGCCGCCTCGCTCTACTTCGCCTTCACCGACTACAACCTGTTCGACGCCCCCCGGTGGATCGGCCTGGACAACTTCTCCGAGATGTTCGCCGACCCGCGCTGGCGCCACTCGGTCCAGGTCACGCTGTGGTACGTCGTCGTCGGCACCCCCATCAAGCTGCTCGCCGCCCTCGGCGTGGCGCTGCTGCTGGCCCAGAAGCGGCGGGGGCAGGCCTTCTACCGAGCCGCTTTCTACGCGCCGTCGCTGGTCGGCGCGAGCGTGTCCGTCGCCATCGTCTGGAAGGCGATCTTCTCGGACGACGCGGTCGTCGACCGTACACAGCGGTTCTTCGGGATCGACGTGGGCGGCTGGACCGGTGACCCGGACCTGATCATCTACAGCCTGGTGGCGCTCACCGTCTGGCAGTTCGGCGCCCCCATGGTCATCTTCCTGGCCGGCCTCAAGCAGGTGCCGCGCGAGCTGTACGAGGCGGCCGACGTCGACGGGGCGGGCAAGCTGCGCCAGTTCTGGAACATCACCCTGCCGATGATCTCCCCGGTCCTCTTCTTCAACGTCCTGCTGGAGACCATCCACTCCTTCCAGATCTTCAGCTCCGCCTACATCGTCGGCGGCGGTGCCGGAGGCAATGCCTGCGGGCCCGCGGACGGCTCCATGGTCTACACCTGCTACCTGTACGTCCAGGGCTTCGAGAACAGCCGGATGGGCCTGGCCTCGGCCATGGCGTGGATGCTGCTGCTCGCGGTCGCCCTGGTCACCGCGGTGCTGTTCTGGTCCCAGAAGCGCTGGGTGCACTACGAGGAGGGCGGCCGATGAGCGCGCAGGCCACCGACGTCACACCGGCCCGGTCCGCGAGGGCGGCGGCGCTGAGGCGCCGGCTGCCGGGCTCGCTGGCCTGGCATCTCGGATCGCTGGCGATCCTCGCGGTGATCCTCTACCCGCTCGTCTGGGTCATCGGAGGCTCCTTCAAGAGGAGCGAGGACATCGTCGGCAGCCTGGACCTCTTCCCGGGCGACCCGATCACCGACAACTACACGCGCCTGGCCGAGGGCATCGCCGACGTCCCGATCAGCACGTTCTTCCTGAACTCGCTGCTGCTCGCCGTGGGATCGGTCATCGGCATCCTGGTGTCCTGCTCGCTGACGGCCTACGCCTTCGCGAAGATCAGGTTCGCCGGGCGGAACCTGCTGTTCACGTTGATGATCGGCACACTCCTGCTGCCGTACCACGTGCTGCTGATCCCGCAGTACGTGCTGTTCCGCAACGTGGGCATGATCAACACGTACACGCCGCTGCTGCTGGGCAAGTACCTCGCCACGGAAGCGTTCTTCGTGTTCCTGATGGTCCAGTTCATGCGCAACCTGCCGAAGGAACTGGACGAGGCGGCCCGCCTCGACGGCTGCGGGCACTTCCGCATCTACTGGTCGATCGTGCTCCCGCTGGCCCGCCCCGCCCTGATCACCAGCGCGATCTTCACCTTCATCAACGCCTGGAACGACTTCATGGGCCCGCTGATCTACCTCAACGAACCCGAGAAGTACACGGTCTCGCTAGGCCTGAAGATGTTCGTCGACCAGGAGGCCGTGGCCGACTACGGCGGCATGATCGCGATGTCGCTCGTCGCCCTGCTGCCCGTCCTCGCCTTCTTCCTGGCCTTCCAGCGCCATCTGATCGACGGCATGGCGACGTCCGGCCTGAAGGGCTGAAGGGGGGTTCACCATGAGCGAGGCGCGTGTGCGAGCCCGTACCGGGCCGGGGGAGTCACGGCTGGCGGAACGGTTCGCCCTGTTCGCCGAGTGCCTGCTCACCGGTGTGTGGATCGCGGTGGCGTCGCTGCCGCTGGTGACGTGTCCCGCCGCGTTCGCGGCCGGCGCGCGGCACTTGGGGCGCCGGCTCGCCCACGAACGCGGCGGCTGGCGCGAGTTCGCGGCCGACTTCCGCTCCGCGCTGCGCGGCGGGTGGCTCGTCGGACTCGCCGGCTGGGCCGCCCTCGCCGCGGTGTGGGTGGACGTCCAGGCGGTACGGGCCGGTCTGCCGGGCGGGCCGCTGGTGGGCGCCGTCGGCGTGTCCGCCCTGATCGGCGCCGTCGTGGCCGGACTGCGCGCGGCTGCCCTCTGGCGGCCCGGCGCCTCCTGGCGGTCGCTGCTGGCGCGGGCCGGCCGCCACACCGTCCTCGACCCCGCCGGGTCCTTCCTGATCGTCGGCGGGCTGGCCGTGGTGGGGTGCTCCGCGTGGTTCAGCGCGCCGCTGGCGGTGCCCGTCCTCGGGGCCGTCGCGGCGGCGGCCGTAGCCGTGGAGGAGCGGTACCGGCACCGCTGAGCGTCCCCCGGCCGGACCGGCGTCCTGCGGGCGCCGCGTCCCTGTATGTCATGCACCTGACTATTCGAGCCGTACGCCACCCCCCCGCACGGAAAGGAAAGGCCATGTCCCCCATCCCCCGCAGGTCCCTCCTCAAGGCCGCCGCGGTCGCCGGAGCCGCCGCCCAGTTCAGCTGGGCGCTGGGGGCCGAGGACGCGCAGGCCGCGCCCGGAGCCGACGCGGCCGGCGCCGCCCCCGTCGTCCTGGACTGGCTGGAGGAGGGCGGCCTGGGCGCCGCCCCCGGCTCCACCGTCGGCGTCCCCTGGCCGAAGGGCACCTACCAGGAGGACCAGACGTTCGCGGTGACGGACGCCGAGGGCAGAGCCGTGCCCGTGCAGTCCTGGCCGCTCGCCTACTGGCCGGACGGTTCCCTGAAGTGGACCGCGCACGCGGTCGCGTCGGGCGACGGCAGGCTCACCCTCACGGCCGGGACGCCCGCCGCGCCCGAGAAGAAGGTCACCGTCGACCGGCGCGGCGGCACCATCGGCATCTCGACCGGCGTCATCACCGCGAGGATCGGCACCTCCGGCACCACCCTCGTCAAGTCCGTCACCCGCGGCTCCACCGAGATCGCCAGGAACGGCCGGCTCGTGCTGCTGCGCCAGCCCGAGATCGAGGACGGCGACCAGGGCACGGTCAGGACCGAGCGCTTCGACGGCGCCATCACCGAGGCGGTCGTCGAGCAGGAGGGCCCGGTCCGCGCCGTCGTCCGCGTCGACGGCAAGCACCGCAAGGGCGACCGCGGCTGGCTGCCGTTCTCCCTGCGCCTGTACTTCTACGCGGGCGCCGACTCCTTCCGCATGGTCCACACCATCACCTACGACGGCACCCAGGAACCGGGCAAGGCGAGCGGCGACTTCATCCGCGGCCTCGGCGTCCGCTTCTCCGTCCCGATGCGCGACGAGAGCTACGACCGGCACATCCGCATCGGCGGTGAGGGCACCGGCCTGCTCCGCGAGGCCGTCAAGGGCATCACGGGCCTGCGGCGCGACCCCGGCGCGGCCGTCCAGGCGGCGCAGTACGAGGGCAGGAAGCTGCCCGACCCCTCGACCTGGGACCAGCGGGTCACCACCCGCCTCCAGTACATCCCCGAGTGGGGCGACTACACCCTCTCCCAGCTCTCCGCCGACGGCTTCACCGTGCGCAAGCGCACCAAGAGGGGCCACGGCTGGATCGGCGCCGGCGGCGGACGGCGCGCCTGCGGCTTCGGGTACGTCGGCGGGGTGAGCGGCGGCCTCTCCTTCGGGCTGCGCGACTTCTGGGAGAAGTTCCCCGCCCAGCTCGACATCCGCGACGCCCACACCGACGAGGCCGAGGTCACCCTCTGGCTCTGGTCGCCCGAGGCGCAACCCATGGACCTGCGCTTCTACCACGACGGGCTGGGCCAGGACACCTACGCCGAACAGCTCGAAGGCCTCAACATCACCTACGAGGACTACGAGCCCGGCTTCGGCACCCCCTACGGCATCGCCCGCACCTCCGAGCTGCTCTTCTGGGCCAACGCCGCCACCCCGGACGCCGAGGAGCTCGCCCGGCAGATCGAGGCCGTCCGCGTGCCGCCCCAGCTCGCCGCCCCGCCCCGGCAGCTCATCGGGGCGGGCGTCTTCGGCAAGGGCCTGTACGCCGAACCCGACCGCTCCACCCCGGCCAAGGCGAAGATCGAGGACCACCTGGACTTCCTCTTCACCTACTACAAGGACCAGGTGGAGATGCGCCGCTGGTACGGCTTCTGGGACTACGGCGACATCATGCACACCTACGACACCGCCCGGCACCAGTGGCGCTACGACGTCGGCGGCTACGCCTGGGACAACTCCGAACTCTCCCCGGACCTGTGGCTCTGGTACGCCTACCTGCGCTCCGGCCGCGCCGACCTCTTCCGCTTCGCCGAGGCCATGACCCGCCACACCGGCGAGGTCGACGTCTACCACCTCGGCAAGTGGGCCGGCCTCGGCACCCGCCACGGCGTCCAGCACTACGCCGACAGCGCCAAGCAGCAGCGCATCGCCAACACCACCTACCGCCGCTACTACTACTTCCTCACCGCCGACGAACGCGTCGGCGACCTCATGCACGCCAACGTCGACTCCGACGAGACGTTCCTCGTGCTCGACCCCCAGCGCAAGGTCCGCCCCGACCCCGACTACAAGCCGGACCCGCACGCCCTGTCCATCGGTTTCGGCACCGACTGGAGCGGCCTGGTGTCGGCCTGGCTGACCGAGTGGGAGCGCAAGGGGCCGAAGTGGGAGAAGGCACGCGCGCGCGTGCTGTCCACCATGGAGACCATCGCCGCCCAGCCCAACGGGTTCGTCCAGGGCAGCGGCCTGTACGACCTGGACACCGGGAGGTTCGCCGTCGCGGACCGGCCGGCCGTCTCCGTCTCCCACCTGTCGGCCGTCTTCGGCCTGAACGAGCTGTGCGCCGAGCTCATCGACCTGGTCGACATGCCGGAGTTCAAGGAGGCCTACCTCGACTACTGCCGCTACTTCAACGCCACCAAGGCCGAACAGGCGGCGCGGTACGGCAGCAACTTCGGCTCCCTGATCCTCTTCCAGGGCCACTCGCGCCTCGACGCCTACGCGGCCGTCCAGACCGGCGACGAGAAGCTGGCCAGGCGCGCCTGGGAGAAGTTCTACAACTCCGACGGCTACCGGGAGTCCGCGCCCTGGCGGATGGAGAAGCTCAGCGGCCCGGCCACCCTGGTGCCGGGCAGCGAGGCGCCCTGGGTGTCCACCAACGACACCGCCCTCTACGGCCTCGCCGCCATCGAGAACCTGGCGCTCCTCGGGGACAGGATGCCGTAGCGGCACGGAACGGGCCCGCGCGGGAACACGGGACCCATGGACTGGAACCACTACCGCTTCCGCAGTCTGTGGGCCCTGCCCGCGCCCGCCCCGGCCGTCTACCGGGCCCTGGAACGGATCGAGGACTACCCCCGCTGGTGGCACCAGGTGCGCCAGGTCACCCGGCTCGGCGCCGCCGACGGGCTCGTCCGCGTCCGGTCCCTGCTGCCGTACGACCTGACCACGACCCTGCGCGAGCGGCGGCGCGACCCGGCGACCGGGGTCCTGGAGGTCGCCCTGTCCGGCGACATCGAGGGCTGGGCGCGCTGGACGGTGACCCCGCGAGGGCCCGGCACGCTCGCCCGCTACGAACAGGTTGTCGACGTGCGCAAGCCGCTGCTGCGGCGGCTGGCGGTCCCGGGCCGCCCGGCCTTCCGGGCCAACCACGCGCTGATGATGCGGTCCGGGCGGCGCGGACTGGCGGCGTACCTGGCGACGGTTTGAAGGAAACGCGCCGGGACCTGTATTGTTCAGTGCGTTCCCGGGCGATTAGCTCAGCGGGAGAGCGCTTCGTTCACACCGAAGAGGTCACTGGTTCGATCCCAGTATCGCCCACCGGGAAAGCCGGTCCGTCCCCGACGGACCGGCTTCTTCGTGCTCACCGGCCGTTCGCCGTCGTGCTCACGCCGCCGCCGACAGGTCCGGCCGCAGCGGCCAGGCCGGGTCCACCGGCTCCTCCGTGCCGTTCATCGCGAACCACGCCTGCAGGCCGCGCGCCTGTGCCGCGTGCCACACCGCCTGCAGGGTGTGCAGCTCGGCGGGGGACAAGTGCTCCAGCCGGGAGGCGAAACGGCGCCCCACCGCCCGGACGACCTCCAGCGCGGCCTGCGCGTCCGCCGCCGCGTCGTGCGCGTCCTGCAGCGGGACGCCGTAGTGCGCGCACAGATCGGCGAGCGTGCGGCGGCCCTTGCGGTAGCGGTCCAGGTGCTTGTCGAGGACCCGGGGATCCAGGACGCGCAGCGGTGTCCGCTCGAACCAGCGGCTCAGCGGCGAGGCGCGGTGACGGCGCAACTCCCGGTCCAGCAGCGTCAGATCGAACGGCGCGTTCATCACCACCAGCGGGCGGCCCGCGCCCGCCTGCTCGGCCAGCGCCTGCGCTATCTCGTACATCACCGGCGACGGCCAGCGGCCGTTGCGCTGCAGATGCTCCTGCGTCAGCCCGTGCACCGCCGTCGCCGCCTCCGGAACCGGCACGCCCGGGTTCACCAGCCACCGCGTCACCCGCGGCCGGATGCCCGGGGCGTCCTGGACGACGACGGCGGCCGACACGATCCGGTCCGTCTCGACGTCCACGCCCGTGGTCTCGGTGTCGAACGCGGCCAGGGGCCCTTCACACCAACTCGCCATACCCGCACAACCCCTCGTTCACCTCTGGCAGTCGACGCCCCGTCCGCTGCCCGCTCCGGTGATACCCGGGCTGTTTGCGCCCTACGCCGGAAGGACACAACAGGAGTACGGGTTCCCGCAGTTCAGGGAACCGCGGCGCGCCCTCGCGCGTACTCACCTGTTGCGGAAGGCTGTTGGTCATGGCCATAGCGCAGCCCGAACGGGGCGGGCTGCTGCCCGAGCGCACGGCACTCACACGCGGCACCCTCGCCACCACCGCCTGCATGGAGACCCTGCAGGTCGGCTACCTGCACGCCGTCGCCGCGGCGGCCGGCTGCTCGCTGTCCCAGCCCTTCCCGGACAACGGCATCGACTGGCACGTCAGCCACAGCGCACCCGGGCACGAGGTCGACGACGAGGTCACCATCAAAGTCCAGCTCAAGGCGACGTACCAGGTGGCGCCGGACCCGCCGGGCCCCTCCTTCTCCTTCACGCTCGACAACGAGCACCTGACCAAGCTCGCCCGCACCCCGGTGTCGGTGCACAAGATCCTCGTCGTGATGCTCGTACCCCGCTCACGGGACGACTGGCTGCGCGCGAGCCACGACCGGCTCGACCTCAGGCACTGCTGCTACTGGACCAACCTCGCCGGACACCCGGTCACGGGCCGGCGCCGCACCACCGTGCGGATACCGACCTCACGCATCTTCGACGACCGGGCGCTGTGCGAGATCATGACGCGGGTCGGGACGGGAGGGAAACCGTGACGCACCGACCGCTGGAGGAGCCGGTACGGCCGCACCCCGCCGGCACCGCCTGGGACGGCTCCGGACCCGGCGACGTCGACCCGGCCGTCCTCGCCGCCCTGCTGCACCGGCACGGCTGGCGGCGGCGCGGCGGCGCCGCCGGACGCTACGGCCGCTGGACCCCGCCCGGGCCGGGCGGCCGGGGCACCAGCCTGCTGGTCCCCGTCAGCCGCGCCTTCCCCGACAGCGACGACCTGCTCGGCGAGGCGCTGCACGCCCTGTCCCGCAGCGGCACACCCGGCGCGCGCGAGATCCTCCTCGCCCTGGCCCGGCCCAGCGACGAGGTCCGCTGGTGGCGGGACGTGCCGACCGGGCCCGGCGACGCCACGGCCTGGAGCGTGGAGGAGCGGCTGCGCACCACCGCGCGCCGGATGCTGCTCGCCGCGGCGCTCGCCACGCGCGCGCGTGCGGGGTACCACGGCGCCCGGCACCGGCGCGCCGCCGCCGCGTTGACGGAGGACGTCCTGGTGGGACACGCCCCCGGGGGCCGCCACCTGACGGCGTTCGTTCCCGTCGCCTCCGGCCGTCCCCTCGCCGTACGCCTCCACCAAGCCCTGTACGCCGCCCGCGAGGCCATCGACTACGAGCGGGCCACCGGCGGCATGGAGGCCTTCGACGGGGCCGTCGAGGCGGGGGTGAGCCACGAGCTCACCGAGGCCCTCGTCACCCTGGTCCAGGGCACCGAGGGCGCCCGTGTCGCCGTCGCCTGGGCACCGGCCGCCGGGATCCCCGAGGGCTGCGCGCCCGGTGCCGAGCCCGTCGAGTTCTCGCCCGGCGACCTGCCCGTGCTGCGCGAGGCCGGGGCCCGCTACCTGCGGGCGGAGCCGTCCGTGCCGGTGCGGATCACCGGCACGGTGGTACGGATGCGCAGGTCGGGGCCGTACGGCGCGGGCACCGTACGGCTGCGGGTGCTCGCGGGCGCCGAGGTCCCGCACGTACGGGTGACGCTCGACGAGGAGGCGTACCGGATCGCCGGACACGCGCACCTGGTGGGCCTGCCGGTGCGGGTGCGCGGACGGCTGGAGAGCCGGGGCGGCTTCCGCCGGCTCACCGGGGCGAGCGGTGTGGCGCCGGTCCAGGTCGGCGACGCCGAGCGGGACCGGCTGATGAAGGCGCTCCAGGAGAACCAGGAGAGCCTGGCCTTCTTCGAGGAGGCCTGCGAGGAGGACCGAGGGGACTGACTTCGCTCAGGGGGGTCCGGGGTCGGTACGATCGCATGCGTGCGTGCGCTCCGGTATGGCGCCGCGAACCCACCTTCAGTCAGGAGAGACCGGTGTCAGACGTCCGTGTGATCATCCAACGCGATTCCGAGCGGGAAGAACGCGTGGTGACGACGGGCACCACGGCCGCCGAGCTCTTCGCCGGCGAGCGCTCGATCGTCGCCGCGCGCGTGGGCGGCGAGCTGAGGGACCTCAGTCACGAGCTCGCCGACGGCGACGAGGTGGAGGGTGTCGAGATCTCCTCCGAGGACGGCCTGAACATCCTGCGCCACTCCACCGCGCACGTCATGGCGCAGGCCGTGCAGGAACTCTTCCCCGAGGCGAAGCTGGGCATCGGTCCGCCCATCAAGGACGGCTTCTACTACGACTTCGACGTCAAGGAGCCCTTCACCCCCGAGGACCTCAAGCGCATCGAGAAGAAGATGCAGGAGATCCAGAAGCGGGGCCAGCGCTTCTCCCGCCGCGTCACCACCGACGAGGCCGCCCGCGAGGAACTGGCGGACGAGCCGTACAAGCTGGAGCTGATCGGCCTCAAGGGCAACGCCGCGCAGGCCGCCGACGGTGCCGACGCCGAGGTCGGCGCCGGTGAGCTGACCATCTACGACAACCTCGACGCCAAGACCGGCGAGCTGTGCTGGAAGGACCTGTGCCGCGGTCCGCACCTGCCGACCACCCGCGTCATCCCCGCCTTCAAGCTGATGCGCTCGGCCGCCGCCTACTGGCGCGGCAGTGAGAAGAACCCGCAGCTCCAGCGCATCTACGGCACCGCCTGGCCGTCCAAGGACGAACTGAAGGCGTACCTGGACTTCCTCGCCGAGGCCGAGAAGCGCGACCACCGCAAGCTCGGCGCCGAGCTGGACCTGTTCTCCTTCCCCGACGAGCTGGGCCCCGGCCTCGCGGTCTTCCACCCCAAGGGCGGTGTGATCCGCAAGGTCATGGAGGACTACTCGCGCCGCCGGCACGAGGTCTCCGGCTACGAGTTCGTGAACACCCCGCACATCTCGAAGGAGCACCTCTTCGAGATCTCCGGGCACCTGCCGCACTACGCGGAGGGCATGTTCCCGCCCATCCAGTTCGACGAGCAGAACTACCGCCTCAAGGCGATGAACTGCCCGATGCACAACCTGATCTTCAAGTCGCGCGGGCGTTCCTACCGTGAACTGCCGCTGCGTCTCTTCGAGTTCGGGACCGTGTACCGGTACGAGAAGTCGGGCGTCGTGCACGGCCTGACCCGCTCGCGCGGCTTCACCCAGGACGACTCGCACATCTACTGCACCAAGGAGCAGATGCCCGAGGAGCTGGACACGCTCCTGACCTTCGTCCTCGACCTGCTGCGCGACTACGGCCTGACCGACTTCGAGCTGGAGCTGTCCACCCGCGACGACTCCGACAAGTTCATCGGCTCCGACGAGGACTGGGCGGAGGCCACCGAGGCGCTGCGCCAGGCCGCCGAGAAGCAGAACCTGCCGCTGGTCCCGGACCCGGGCGGCGCCGCCTACTACGGTCCGAAGATCTCCGTGCAGGCCAAGGACGCCATCGGCCGCTCCTGGCAGATGTCGACCATCCAGGTCGACTTCAACCAGCCCAAGCGGTTCAACCTGGAGTACACCGCCGCCGACGGCTCCCGCCGGCAGCCGGTCATGATCCACCGGGCGCTGTTCGGCTCCATCGAGCGGTTCTTCGGTGTGCTCCTGGAGCACTACGCGGGTGCCTTCCCGGCGTGGCTGGCGCCCGTCCAGGCGCTCGGCATCCCGATCGGCGACGCGCATGTGCCCTACCTCCAGGAGTTCGCGCAGAAGGCGCGGGCGGCCGGCCTGCGGGTGGAGGTCGACGCGTCGTCCGACCGGATGCAGAAGAAGATCCGCAACGCCCAGAAGCAGAAGGTCCCCTTCATGGTCATCGCGGGCGACGAGGACATGGCGGCCGGCGCCGTCTCCTTCCGCTACCGCGACGGCTCGCAGGAGAACGGCATCCCCGTCGACGAGGCCATCGCGAAGATCGTGAAGGTCGTCGAGGAGCGGGCGCAGGTCTGACCACCGGGCACACGGACCCCCGGGGCGATCCCGGGGGTCTTTGCCGTGCCCCCGGGGCGACGTCCTATGCTGCACCACATGACGAGTGAGCCGGAACAGCAGCTGGGAGTGGGAACGCCCGACGCGTTCCAGCGTCTGTGGACGCCGCACCGGATGGCCTACATCCAGGGCGAGAACAAGCCGAGCGGCCCCGGCGCCGGCGACGGCTGCCCCTTCTGCTCGATCCCGGCCAAGTCCGACGAGGACGGCCTGATCGTCAAGCGGGGCGAGCAGGTGTACGCCGTGCTGAACCTCTATCCCTACAACGGCGGCCACCTGATGACCGTGCCCTACCGGCATGTCGCCGACTACACGGACCTCACCGACGCGGAAACGGCCGAGCTGGCCGAGCTGACCAAGCAGGCGATGACGGCCCTGCGCACCGCCTCCGGCGCCCACGGCTTCAACATCGGCATGAACCAGGGCTCGGTGGCCGGCGCCGGCATCGCCGCCCATCTGCACCAGCACGTCGTGCCCCGCTGGGGCGGCGACACCAACTTCCTGCCCGTGGTCGGCCACACGAAGGTGCTGCCGCAGCTGCTGGGGGACACCCGCGAGATGCTGGCGCAGGCCTGGCCTTCCTGAACGGGCGGACAAGGCCCCGCCGGTGATCGCCGGCGGGGCCCCGGGCTCACGCGTCGTACACGTCGGCCTTGCGCGGTGCCAGGTCCTGCACCGCCGTGCTGAGGGACGCCGACCGCGCCCCGAACTTCTCCGTGTCCACGCCGTTCTCCCGCAGCACCTTGATCGCCGCGGCGTGCACCACCCGCAGCACCGGCGTCGCGGCGCGCAGCGCGTCGTCGGCCATGAAGCGGTGCCGCCAGGGCTGGTCCGCCCAGGCGTGCCGCAGGCCGAACGGCTCGGGCAGGGCTATGGTGCCGCCGAGCCAGTTCAGCAGCGGGGGGTACCAGGTGAGCGGGGCGCGCACGGCGAGCCGCACCACCTCGTTCGTGGTGACCAGGGGAAGCTTGACGGTACGGGTCTCCCAGGGCTTGAACGACTTGGTGACCTCCTTCGTCGGCGCCTCCGGCTTGGTGGTGAACAACGAGTTCACCGGGCCCAGGGCATGGCCGGTGACCTCGATGCGCAGCGTGGCGTGCAGCACGGTCACCGTGATCATCATGGTGATGACCAGCTGTCCGTCCCACAGGGTCCATTGCACGCCCAGGTAGTGCCGGTCACCGGCGCCGAACTGCTGCTTGTTGCAGATCTCCTGGACGGCGTGCGGCTTGACCTGGTACGCCTCGACGTCCGCGCCCTCCGGACGGGACACCGCCGTGGCCTTCTCCCCGACCGGTGTCACGATCCAGTGCCGTATGGACGGGGCGGGGAAGCCGCCGGTGTTCAGCGGGCCGCGTTCCAGCATGCGCAGCTGGTCGTGGATGGACCGGATCACGTCCCAGCTGCGGAAGGGGTGGATCTCCCGGGTGGGATCGGCCGGGACGAGCTCCTCGGCGAGCTGCCAGCTGCCCCAGCGCGTGCCCATGCCGAGTATGCCCTTGGGGCCGGCGTAGAAGACCGAGTTGGACTGCTGCTCGGCGCTCAGCTTGGCCAGGGACTGGCGCAGCTGCTCGGCCGCGGTCTCGCCGGGGTTGCTGGGCACCGCCTCGGGAACCTTGGCGCCGATGCTGCTGCCGGACAGCAGGCCGTCCCAGCGCGCCCGCAGGTCCCGCGCCGTGCGCTCGCAGATCCACTTGGCCCAGAACCAGCCGACGACGGGCATGACGACCGCCGCGCGCCCGTACCAGGCCCAGAAACCCGAGAAGGGCATGCGGAGCAGGAAGAGCGCGGCGAGGGCGCCGACCCCGACGAGCAGGGCGGTGCCCAGGGCCCCGGCCTGCCTGCTGTCCGACTTGGACATGGTGGTGCGGATCTGGAACACCAGCAGCCACACCAGCAGCCCGGGCAGGAACAGCAGGCCGCACACCGTCATGACGGCGGTCAGCCGGTTGTCGCGCTCCCTGCGGATGCGGTTGGCGGCCAGGCAGTGCTCGACCACCACCTGCGGTTCGACGCCGAAGGACTGGATGAGGGGCTTGCGGCCGCTGCCCAGCATGCGGTCCGCGACCGCGCGGGAGAAGGCCTCCCCGAAATTGGGGCGGAAGATCGTGGCCCACTTGCGGCCCGGTTTGACGGCCGATTGGTGCCACTCGTTGTTCGCCTTGAGTATCTCCTCCACCGGGCTGTCCCGGTAGGCCGCCGACGCGAGGGCGAAGGTGGCCGCCTGCCCCTCGCCGCCCGTGCGCGGCACCTGAGGCCCGAAGAACTCCGCATAACCGCTCTCAACGGTCATTCCCGCCCCCGATCGCCGCCGACTGTCGCTCTGCGGCCTTCCCGACTTCCGTGCTCCGCACACCTGTTGATCAGGTCATCAGGGTATCGGCAGTCACCGGCACGCACCGGGGAACGGCTCAAAACGCCCCTTTACGCACGGGGCGCCTCCGGCGCGCGTGGGCAGGTGCGATGGCGCCGGTGCGCCGGCCCGGTGACGTCACGCCGGGCCGGCGCACCCGCCGGCCCGGCCGGGCGCGGCGCACCGGCCGGCCCCGCGCCCGTCAGGAGCCGCCGCGCGCCTCCTCGCGCACCCGTTCCGCGACCTGCGGCGGCATCGGTTCGTGCCGGGCGTAGCTCCGGCTGAAGCGGGCGGTGCCGTGGGAGAGGGAGCGCAGATCGACGGCGTACCGGCCGATCTCGATCTCGGGGACCTCGGCCCGTACGAGGGTGCGCTCGCCCGCCACCTGCTCGGTGCCCAGCACCCGGCCGCGCCGCCCGGACAGGTCGCTCATGACGGCGCCCACGTAGTCGTCGCCGACCAGCACGCCCACCTCGGCCACGGGCTCCAGCAGATGGATCTTCGCGCCGGCCGCCGCCTCGCGCAGCGCCAGCGCCCCGGCCGTCTGGAAGGCGGCGTCGGAGGAGTCCACCGAGTGCGCCTTGCCGTCGAGCAGGGTCACGCGCACGTCGACGAGCGGGTGGCCCGTGGCGACGCCCTTGGCGGCCTGCGCCCGCACACCCTTCTCGACCGACGGGATGAACTGGCGCGGCACCGCCCCGCCCACCACCTCGTCGACGAACTCGATGCCCGAGCCGCACGGCAGCGGTTCCACCTCGATCTCGCAGATCGCGAACTGCCCGTGCCCACCGGACTGCTTGACGTGCCGGCCGCGTCCGGCGGACCTGCCGGCGAACGTCTCCCGCAGGGACACCTTGTGCGGGACGACGTCGACCCGGACGCCGTACCGGGTGCGCAGCCGTTCCAGCGCGACGTCCGCGTGGGCCTCGCCCAGGCACCACAGCACGACCTGGTGGGTGTCCTGGTTCTGCTCCAGCCGCATCGTCGGGTCCTCGGCCACCAGCCGGGCCAGCCCCTGGGAGAGCTTGTCCTCGTCCGGTTTGCCGTGCGCCCGGATGGCCAGCGGCAGCAGCGGGTCGGGCATCTCCCACGCTTCCATGAGCAGCGGCTCGTCCTTGGCCGACAGCGTGTCCCCGGTCTCCGCGCGGCTCAGCTTCGCGACGCAGGCCAGGTCGCCCGCGACGACGTGCGGCACCGGGTGCTGCTGCTTGCCGAACGGCATGGACAGCGCGCCGATCCGCTCGTCGACGTCGTGGTCCTCGTGGCCGCGGTCGCCCAGGCCGTGCCCGGAGACGTGGACCGTCTGGTCGGCGCGGAGCGTGCCGGAGAAGACGCGGACCAGGGACAGCCGGCCGACGTACGGGTCGGAGGAGGTCTTCACGACCTCGGCGACCAGCGTCTCGCCTGGGTCGCACGGCTTCAGCTCGCGCGGCCTGCCGTCCGGGGTGGTCACGCGGGGCGCCTCGCGCTCCAGCGGGGTCGGGAAGCCGCCGGTGACCAGCTCCAGCAGCTCCACGGTGCCGAGGCCCTGCCGGCCGCCCTCGGCGGCGGGGGCGGCGGCCAGGACGGGGAAGAACGCCCCGCGCGCCACGGCCCGCTCCAGGTCCCGGATCAGCGTCTGGACGTCGATCCGCTCGCCGCCCAGGTACCGGTCCATGAGGGTCTCGTCCTCGCTCTCGGCGATGATCCCCTCGATCAGCCGGTTGCGGGCCTCCTCGATGACCGGCAGCCGGTCCTCGCCGGGTTCGGACTCCTTGCGCTCCCCGGTCGAGTAGTCGAACAGCTTCTGCGTCAGCAGCCCGACCAGGCCCGTCACGGGCGCGTGCCCGTCCGGTCCCTGCGGGTCGCGCAGCGGCAGGTACAGCGGCAGAACGGCGTCGGGGTCGTCCGCGCCGAACGCCTCCGCGCAGATGCGGGTCATCTCCTCGAAGTCCGCCCGCGTGGCCTCCAGGTGCGTGACGACGATCGCCCGGGGCATGCCGACGGCCGCGCACTCGTCCCACACCATGCGGGTCGAGCCGTCCACGCCGTCCGCGGCCGAGACGACGAACAGGGCCGCGTCCGCCGCGCGCAGACCGGCCCTGAGCTCCCCGACGAAGTCGGCGTACCCGGGGGCGTCGAGAAGGTTGACCTTGATGCCGTCCCAGACGACGGGCACCAGGGAGAGCTGCACCGAGCGGTGCTGCCGGTGCTCGATCTCGTCGTAGTCGGAGACGGTGCCGCCGTCCTCCACGCGGCCCGCCCGGTTCACCGCTCCCGCCGTGAGCGCGAGAGCCTCCACCAGGGTCGTCTTGCCCGCTCCGGAGTGGCCGACCAGCACCACGTTCCGGACGGACGCGGGGTGGTCGGCCGCCACTGCTCTGCCGGCGGCTCCGGGGTGGGTGTGCGCCTTGTCGCCCATATCCTTGCCTCCCGTGCACGGTGAGGTCGCTGGGGCGCGGACACGCGAGGGCCGCGTGCGGGGCGGCTCCGGCGACGCCCGCGGTTCTTCGAGCTTTCCACTCCCGTCACCCTCCGTCCATACGAACGACTCGGACCGGCCGCCCACCGGTGCCGCACCGGGGGGCGCGGGTGCCCGGCCCTCACCCATGCGCGCGCGTGGCTACGATGGGCCAGCCGGTGGCCAGCAGGGGCCACGCGGGCACACCGACCGTCGGGAAGGCCATGCTGAACAAGTACGCGCGTGCATTCTTCACGCGTGTCCTCACACCGTTCGCCGCGTTTCTCATCCGCCGGGGCGTGAGCCCGGACACGGTCACGCTCATCGGCACCGCCGGTGTGGTCGCGGGCGCGCTGGTCTTCTACCCCCGGGGCGAGTTCTTCTGGGGCACGGTCGTGATCACGCTGTTCGTCTTCTCCGACCTCGTCGACGGCAACATGGCGCGCCAGCTCGGCCGTTCCAGCCGCTGGGGCGCCTTCCTCGACTCCACGCTCGACCGGGTCGCCGACGGCGCGATCTTCGGCGGCTTCGCGCTCTGGTACGCCGGGGGCGGCGACGACAACGTCCTGTGCGCGGTGTCGATCTTCTGCCTGGCCAGCGGGCAGGTGGTGTCGTACACCAAGGCGCGCGGTGAGTCGATCGGCCTGCCGGTCGCCGTCAACGGGCTCGTGGAGCGTGCCGAGCGCCTGGTGGTCTCGCTGGTCGCGGCCGGTCTCGCGGGCCTGCACACGTTCGGCGTGCCGGGTATCCGGTACCTGCTGCCGGTCGCCCTGTGGATCGTCGCCGTCGGCAGCCTCGTCACGCTGATCCAGCGGGTCGTCACGGTCCGCCGCGAGTCCGCCGAGGCGGAGGCCGCGGCGGCGGCCCGGCAGCACGACCAGGGCAGCGAGGCGGCGAAGTGAAGCCGCAGGAGCGATTGACGGACGCGCTGTACGGCCTCGGCTGGAGCACGGTCAAAAAGCTCCCCGAGCCGGTCGCCACGCGCCTGGGCCGCACCATCGCCGACATCGCCTGGAAGCAGCGCGGCACGGGCGTGAGGCGGCTGGAGAGCAACTACGCGCGCGTGGTGCCGGGCGCGAGCCCCGAGCGGCTCGCCGCGCTCTCGCGCGCGGGCATGCGCTCGTACCTGCGCTACTGGATGGAGTCCTTCCGGTTGCCCACCTGGAGCGCCGAGCGCATCAAGGCGGGCTTCGCGCCGAAGGGCGTGCACCACCTCACCGACGCCCTGGCCGAAGGGCGGGGCGTCGTCCTCGCCCTGCCGCACCTGGCCAACTGGGACCTCGCCGGAGCCTGGGCCACCACCGCGCTGGGCATCCCCTTCACCACCGTCGCCGAACGGCTGAAGCCGGAGGCGCTGTACGACCGGTTCGTCGCCTACCGCGAGGGCCTCGGCATGGAGGTCCTGCCGCACACCGGCGGCACCGCCTTCGGCGCGCTGGCCCGGCGGCTGCGCGGCGGCGGCCTGGTCTGCCTGGTGGCCGACCGCGACCTGTCCGCCTCCGGCGTGGAGGTGGAGTTCTTCGGCGAGACGGCCCGGATGCCCGCGGGGCCCGCGCTGCTCGCCCAGCACACCGGGGCGGTGCTGCTTTCGGCCACCCTCTGGTACGACGACTCGCCCGTCATGCAGGGGCGCATCCATCCGCCGATCGAGGTGCCCGGGACGGGTACGCGCCGCGAGAAGGTGGCCGTCATGACCCAGGCGCTGGCCGATTCCTTCGCCGCGGGGATCGCCGGGCACCCGCAGGACTGGCACATGCTGCAGCCTCTGTGGCTCGCGGACCTCGACCCCGCCAAGGCGGCGGAGAAGGGCGTGTCGTGAGGATCGGCATCGTCTGCCCGTACTCCTGGGACGTGCCCGGAGGCGTCCAGTTCCACATCCGCGACCTCGCCGAGTACTTCATCCGCCTCGGCCACGAGGTCTCCGTCCTCGCCCCCGCCGACGACGACACCCCGCTGCCGCCGTACGTGGTCTCGGCCGGACGCGCGGTGCCCGTGCCGTACAACGGCTCGGTGGCCCGGCTGAACTTCGGCTTCCTGTCGGCGGCCCGGGTACGGCGCTGGCTGCACGACGGCGCCTTCGACGTCATCCACATCCACGAGCCGACCTCGCCGTCGCTGGGCCTGCTGGCCTGCTGGGCCGCGCAGGGCCCGATCGTGGCGACCTTCCACACCTCCAACCCGCGCTCCCGCGCGATGATCGCCGCCTACGCCATCCTCCAGGCGGCGCTGGAGAAGATCAGCGCCCGCATCGCCGTGAGCGAGTACGCCCGCCGCACCCTCGTCGAACACCTCGGGGGCGACGCGGTGGTGATCCCCAACGGTGTCGACGTCGACTTCTTCGCCGAGGCCGAGCCCAAGCCCGAGTGGCAGGGCGACACGATCGGCTTCATAGGCCGCATCGACGAGCCCCGCAAGGGCCTGCCCGTGCTGATGCGGGCCCTGCCGAAGATCCTCGCCGCCCGCCCGCAGACCCGGCTGCTGGTCGCCGGGCGCGGGGACGAGGAGGAGGCCGTGGCGAGCCTGCCGAAGGAGCTGCGCCCGCGCGTGGAGTTCCTCGGCATGGTCAGCGACGAGGACAAGGCCCGCCTGCTGCGCAGCATCGACCTGTACGTGGCCCCCAACACCGGCGGCGAGAGCTTCGGGATCATCCTGGTGGAGGCCATGTCCGCGGGCGCTCCCGTCCTCGCCTCCGACCTGGACGCCTTCGCCCAGGTCCTGGACCGGGGAGCGGCGGGCGCGCTGTTCCCCAACGAGGACGCCGACGCGCTGGCCGAGACGGCCCTGCGGCTGCTGGAGGACCCGGTGCGACGGGCCGAGCTGCGCGCGCGGGGCAGCGCCCACGTCCGGCGGTTCGACTGGTCGACCGTCGGCGCGGACATCATGTCCGTGTACGAGACGGTGACGGCCGGCGCGGCGGCGGTGGCGACGGACGACCGGGCGACGGGCCTGCGGGCGCGGTTCGGCCTGGCGCGGGACTGAGCCGGGGGACCGCTTCGGCCCGGAGTCTCCGGCCCGTCCGGCGCTTGAGGACGGGACCGTCCGGGACGGAGCGGGCGGGGGCGGGGGCGGCGGCCCCCGGCGACGGCCGCCCCGAGGAGCCCGGGTCCGTCCGGCGACGGCCGCCCCGAGGAGCCCGGGCCCGTCCGGCGACGGCCGCCCCGAGGAGCCCGGGTCCGTCCGGCGACGGCCGCCCCGAGGAGCCCGGGCCCGTCCGGCGACGGCCGCACCAGGACCCCGCCACCCCGGCGGAGCACCCCGGTAGCCTTGCCGCCCGTGACCGCAACCCTGATCTGGACCCTCGTCGTCCTCGTCGCGATCGGCCTGTACCTGAGCTGGACGGCGGGCCGGCTGGACCGGCTGCACGCCCGGATCGACGCCGCCCGCGCCGCCCTCGACGCGCAGTTGCTGCGCCGGGCCTCCGTGGCCCAGGAGCTGGCCACCTCCGGGGTGCTCGACCCCGCCGCCTCGATCGTCCTGTACGAGGCCGCGCACGCGGCACGGCAGGCCGAGGAGGAGCAGCGGGAGGTCGCCGAGAGCGAGCTCAGCCAGGCCCTGCGGGCCGTGTTCGCCGACCTCCAGCAGGTGGAGGGCCTGCGCGAGGCGCCCGGGGGGGAGGAGGCGGCCCGCGAGCTGGCCGAGGCGGTACGGCGCGTGCCGATGGCGCGGCGCTTCCACAACGACGCCGTGGGGGCCGCCCGCAGGCTGCGCGAGCACCGCAAGGTGCGCTGGTTCCGGCTGGCCGGGCACGCCCCCTTCCCGCTGGCCTTCGAGATGGACGACGAACCGCCGGCGGCCCTGGTGGATCGGGTGGCCTGATCGTTTCCGCGGGCCCGGCTTTCCGCTGACGCGATACAAAAAGAGCCACCGGCTTCACATTGGCCCTTGCTGTGGCCTGGTCCCCTCGCGTTTCCTCGACGGTGCAGAAACCCTCTTCACTTCAGCGAGGTCATCCGTGTCCACCACGACCCCCAACTCCGCCCGGACCCCCGAGACCGGCACCGCACGCGTGAAGCGCGGCATGGCCGAGCAGCTCAAGGGCGGCGTGATCATGGACGTCGTCACGCCGGAGCAGGCGAAGATCGCCGAGGACGCGGGCGCCGTCGCCGTCATGGCCCTGGAGCGGGTCCCGGCCGACATCCGCAAGGACGGCGGTGTGGCCCGCATGTCCGATCCGGACATGATCGAGGGGATCATCGACGCGGTGTCGATCCCCGTGATGGCCAAGTCCCGCATCGGCCACTTCGTCGAGGCCCAGGTCCTGCAGTCCCTCGGCGTCGACTACATCGACGAGTCCGAGGTCCTCACCCCGGCCGACGAGGTCAACCACTCCGACAAGTGGGCCTTCACCACCCCCTTCGTCTGCGGCGCCACCAACCTCGGCGAGGCCCTGCGCCGCATCGCCGAGGGCGCGGCCATGATCCGCTCCAAGGGCGAGGCCGGCACCGGCAACGTCGTCGAGGCCGTCCGCCACCTGCGCCAGATCAAGAACGACATCGCCCGCCTGCGGGGCCTGGACAACCACGAGCTGTACGCCGCCGCCAAGGAGCTGCGCGCCCCGTACGAGCTGGTCAAGGAGGTCGCCGAGCTCGGCAAGCTCCCCGTGGTGCTCTTCTCCGCGGGCGGTGTGGCCACCCCGGCCGACGCCGCGCTGATGCGCCAGCTCGGCGCCGAGGGCGTCTTCGTCGGCTCCGGCATCTTCAAGTCCGGCGACCCGGCCAAGCGCGCCGCCGCCATCGTGAAGGCCACCACCTTCTACGACGACCCGAAGATCATCGCCGACGCCTCCCGCAACCTCGGCGAGGCCATGGTCGGCATCAACTGCGACACCCTGCCCGAGACCGAGCGCTACGCCAACCGCGGCTGGTAATCACCCATGTCCCACGAAGTCCCTGTCATCGGCGTCCTGGCCCTCCAGGGCGACGTACGGGAGCACCTCGTCGCCCTGGCCGCGGCCGACGCCGTGGCCAGGCCGGTGCGGCGCCCCGAAGAGCTCGCCGGGGTCGACGGCCTCGTCCTGCCCGGCGGCGAGTCCACCACCATCTCCAAACTGGCCGTCCTCTTCGGCGTGATGGAGCCCCTCCGCGCGCGCGTGCGTGACGGCATGCCCGTCTACGGCACCTGCGCCGGCATGATCATGCTCGCCGACAAGATCCTCGACCCGCGTGCGGGCCAGGAGACCGTCGGCGGCATCGACATGATCGTGCGGCGCAACGCCTTCGGCCGGCAGAACGAGTCCTTCGAGGCCGCGGTCGACGTCCGGGGCGTGGAGGGCGATCCCGTGGAGGGCGTCTTCATCCGCGCCCCGTGGGTCGAGTCCGTCGGCGCCGGGGCCGAGGTGCTCGCCGAGCACGAGGGCCACATCGTCGCCGTCCGCCAGGGAAACGCGCTCGCCACGTCCTTCCACCCGGAGCTGACCGGCGACCACCGCGTGCACTCCCTCTTCGTCGACATGGTGCGCGCCGGGCGCGCGGCGGAGTCCTTGTAGGATCTGCGGGGATGTCTCCCGGGCTCGACGCCGGGGGAGTTCGTGCAAAGACGGGTAACGCGAAGGAGACAGGCAGATGTCCGGCCACTCTAAATGGGCCACGACGAAGCACAAGAAGGCCGTCATCGATGCCAAGCGCGGCAAGCTCTTCGCGAAGCTGATCAAGAACATCGAGGTCGCGGCCCGCATGGGCGGTCCCGACCCCGACGGCAACCCGACGCTGTACGACGCCATCCAGAAGGCGAAGAAGAGCTCGGTCCCGAACAAGAACATCGACTCCGCGGTCAAGCGCGGCGCGGGCCTGGAGGCCGGCGGCGCCGACTACGAGACGATCATGTACGAGGGCTACGGGCCGAACGGCGTCGCGGTGCTCATCGAGTGCCTCACCGACAACCGCAACCGCGCCGCCTCCGAGGTCCGCGTCGCCATGACCCGCAACGGCGGTTCCATGGCCGACCCGGGCTCGGTGTCGTACCTGTTCAACCGCAAGGGCGTGGTGATCGTCCCCAAGGGCGACCTGTCCGAGGACGACGTCCTCGCCGCCGTCCTGGACGCGGGCGCCGAGGAGGTCAACGACCTCGGCGAGACCTTCGAGGTCATCAGCGAGCCGACCGACCTGGTCGCGGTCCGCACCGCCCTGCAGGACGCCGGCATCGACTACGAGTCCGCCGACGCCAACTTCGTCCCGACCATGCAGGTCGAGCTGGACGAGGAGGGCGCCAAGAAGATCTTCAAGCTGATCGACGCGCTGGAGGACAGCGACGACGTGCAGAACGTCTTCGCCAACTTCGACGTCAGCGACGAGATCATGGAGAAGGTCGACGCCTGAGCCGACGACCGCCGTGACGGGCCGACGGGACGCCCCCCGTCGGCCCGTCGCTTTGCGGGCGTTGTCGGTGGCACCCGATAGCCTGCAGGAACAGGCGATCGAAGGGAGGGGCGCGTGCGCGTACTGGGGGTGGACCCCGGGCTGACCCGCTGCGGGATCGGCGTCGTCGAGGGTGTCGCGGGCCGGCCGCTCACCATGCTCGGCGTCGGCGTCGTGCGCACGCCCGCGGACGCGGACCTCGGCCACCGCCTCGTCGCCGTCGAACAGGGCATCGAGGAGTGGCTCGACGAGTACCGGCCGGAGTTCGTCGCCGTGGAGCGCGTCTTCAGCCAGCACAACGTCCGCACGGTCATGGGCACCGCCCAGGCCAGTGCCGTCGCCCTGCTGTGCGCCTCCCGCCGCGGCATCCCCGTCGCCCTGCACACCCCCAGCGAGGTCAAGGCCGCCGTCACCGGCTCCGGGCGCGCCGACAAGGCCCAGGTCGGCGCCATGGTCACCCGTCTGCTGCGGCTTGCCGCGCCTCCGAAGCCCGCCGACGCCGCCGACGCCCTCGCGCTCGCCATCTGCCACATCTGGCGGGCCCCCGCCCAGAACAGGCTCCAGCAGGCCGTCGCCCGGCACACGGCCAAGGGGCCGGGGACCTCCCGGACCCCGCAGGCCTCCCGCGCGTCACGAGCCCCGGCAGGATCACAAGCCCCGCAAGCATCGAAAGGCCGTACGACATGATCGCCTTCGTCAGCGGCACGGTCGCCGCACTCGCCCCCGACGCCGCGGTGATCGAGGTCGGCGGCGTCGGCATGGCCCTGCAGTGCACGCCGAACACGCTCTCCGCCCTCCGGGTCGGCCGGTCCGCCAAGCTCGCCACCTCGCTCGTCGTGCGGGAGGACTCCCTCACCCTGTACGGCTTCGCCGACGACGACGAGCGCCAGGTGTTCGAGCTGCTCCAGACCGCCAGCGGCGTCGGCCCCCGCCTCGCCCAGGCCATGCTGGCCGTCCACACCCCGGACGCCCTGCGCCGCGCCGTCGCCACCGGTGACGAGAAGGCGCTCACCGCCGTGCCCGGCATCGGCAAGAAGGGCGCCCAGAAGCTGCTGCTGGAGCTGAAGGACCGCCTGGGCGAGCCCGTCGGCGCCCCCGCCGCCGGCACCCCGGTCGCCTCCGGCTGGCGCGACCAGCTGCACGCCGCCCTCATCGGCCTCGGGTACGCCACCCGCGAGGCCGACGAGGCCGTGGCCGCCGTGGCCCCGCAGGCCGAGGCCGCCGGGGGCACGCCCCAGGTGGGCCGGTTGCTGAAGGCGGCCCTGCAGACGCTCAACCGCGCCCGATAGCCGTACCGAGACCCCGAGGCATACGCAATGAACTGGGACGACACGACGGACACCGCCGCCGAGCGGCTGGTGGGCCCTGTCGCCGACCGCGAGGACCAGGCCGTCGAGGCCGCCCTGCGCCCCAAGGACCTGGACGAGTTCATCGGCCAGGAGAAGGTCCGCGAGCAGCTCGACCTCGTCCTGCGTGCCGCACGCGCGCGCGGCGCCACCGCCGACCACGTGCTGCTCTCCGGTGCCCCGGGCCTCGGCAAGACCACCCTGTCCATGATCATCGCGGCCGAGATGGGCGCCCCCATCCGCATCACCTCCGGCCCCGCCATCCAGCACGCCGGCGACCTCGCCGCGATCCTGTCCTCCCTCCAGGAGGGCGAGGTCCTCTTCCTCGACGAGATCCACCGCATGTCCCGGCCCGCCGAGGAGATGCTGTACATGGCGATGGAGGACTTCCGCGTCGACGTCATCGTCGGCAAGGGGCCGGGAGCCACCGCCATCCCCCTCGAACTGCCGCCGTTCACCCTGGTCGGCGCCACCACCCGCGCGGGCCTGCTGCCGCCCCCGCTGCGCGACCGCTTCGGCTTCACCGCCCACATGGAGTTCTACGAGCCCGCCGAGCTGGAGCGGGTGGTCCATCGCTCCGCGAGCCTGCTCGACGTCGAGATCGACCCGGACGGCGCCGCCGAGATCGCCGGCCGCTCCCGCGGCACCCCCCGCATCGCCAACCGCCTGCTGCGCCGCGTCCGCGACTACGCCCAGGTCAAGGCCGACGGCGTGATCACCAAGGAGGTCGCGGCTGCGGCCCTCGCGGTCTACGAGGTCGACGCGCGCGGTCTCGACCGCCTGGACCGCGCCGTGCTCCAGGCGCTGCTCAAACTGTTCGGCGGCGGCCCGGTCGGCCTGTCGACCCTCGCCGTCGCGGTGGGGGAGGAGCGGGAGACCGTCGAGGAAGTGGCCGAACCCTTCCTCGTCCGGGAGGGCCTGCTGGCCCGCACCCCCCGCGGCCGGATCGCCACCCCGGCCGCATGGGCGCATCTCGGCCTCACCCCGCCCGGTCCGCAGACGGGGGGAGCCGGGGGAACCGGACAACAGGACCTGTTCGGGGCGTGAGGGCCGGGCCGGACGTCACGAGGGCGCCGCGGGCGCGCCGCGACGGCGAGTGCTTCGGCCACGACAGGAACTCCGGTGTCACGTCGAGCGTTGTTCCCTGCGCGCGGACTCGCTTAGACTCCGCCGATGCCGCCTCTGTCGGCAGCACGCACACCCCCAACCATCAGGCCGCCCACCATCGCGGTCGTGTGAAGGAAGTACCGACCCGTGAGTCTCGTGACCCTCCTCCCGTTCATCGTGCTCATCGGGGCCATGTTCCTGATGACCCGGTCGGCCAAGAAGAAGCAGCAGCAGGCCATCGAGATGCGGAACCAGATGCAGCCCGGTTCCGGCGTCCGCACCATCGGGGGCATGTACGCCACGGTCAAGGAGGTCAACGAGGACACCGTCCTCCTCGACGCCGGCCCCGGCGTCGAGCTGCTCTTCGCCAAGAACTCGATCGGCGCCGTCCTGTCGGACGACGAGTACAACCGCATCGTCCACGGCATCGAGCACGACCTGAAGACCGATGCCGACATCGTCCCGGACGACGCCTCCTCCCTCACCGAGCCCGACGCCTCCGACGACAAGCCCGTCGACCTCGGCAAGAAGGACGCGGACGACGAGTCCGTTGAGGCGAAGACGGACGAAGAGCCGAAGAAGACCGACGGCGACACCGAGACGAAGTAGCGGTGCCCCGGGGCGCGCGGACGACGACCGCGCGCCCGCGGGCATGCGCGGCTTCCACGGGATCCCGACACCATGCCATGGCCGCCCGCACACCGACCCGGCGTGCGGCGGCCCGAGAGGGAGTACGAGAAGGTGCCAGCACCTAGAAAGGGCCGGAGCGCGAGCGCCCAGAGCAAGCCGGGACGCTCGCTGGCCCTGATCCTGATCGCCATCGTGGCGCTCACCGGCGGTATGTTCGCCTCCGGGCACACCACTCCGCGTCTCGGCATCGACCTGGCCGGCGGTACGAGCATCACGCTCCGGGCGGTCCCCGAGGCCGGCCAGGAGTCCGCGATCAACAAGACCAACATGGACACAGCGGTCTCCATCATGGAGCGCCGTGTCAACGGTCTTGGCGTCTCGGAGGCCGAGGTCCAGACGCAGGGCGAAGACAACATCATCGTCAACATTCCCAAGGGCACCAACTCCGAACAGGCCCGGGAACAGGTCGGCACCACCGCCAAGCTCTACTTCCGCCCGGTCCTCGCCACCGAGCTCTCCGGCCCCGCCCCGACGGCCAGCCCTTCGCCGAGCGCCTCCGAGAGCGCCGGGGACAAGGCGACGGACACGTCGGACACGTCGAGCAAGGAGACGGCGACCTCGTCGCCGTCCGCCTCGGCCAGCCCCTCGGCGAGCTCCACCACCCAGGGCCGCGCGGTCACCGACGCCCTGAAGGCCGACCCGACCCCGTCCGGCAGCGGCTCCGCGAGCGCCACCTCGTCCCCGTCCGGCAGCGCTTCCCCGTCCCCGTCCGGCAGCGCCTCCGGTGACGCGGACGGCAAGCTCCAGGCCGCGTACGCCGCCCTGGACTGCACCGACCCCAAGGCCCGCGCCGGGGCCGGCGACGGCTCCAAGCCGACCGACGCCATCGTGGCCTGCGGCAACTCGCAGGGCCAGTGGCAGAAGTACCTCCTCGGTCCCGCCGAGGTCGACGGCACGGACGTCGACGAGGCCCAGGCCGTCTTCAACACGCAGACCGCCGCCGGCTGGACCGTGACGATGCAGTTCACGGGCGAGGGCACCAAGAAGTTCGCGAGCATCACCGGCAAGCTGGCGCAGAACCAGTCCCCGCAGAACCAGTTCGCCATCGTCCTGGACAACGACGTCGTCTCCAGCCCCTACGTCAACGAGGCGCTGACCGGCGGCAACGCCGAGATCTCGGGCAGCTTCACCCAGGAGGAGGCCCAGAGCCTGGCCAACATGCTCTCCTACGGCGCCCTGCCGCTGACCTTCAAGGAGGACAGCGTCACCACCGTCACCGCCGCCCTCGGCGGGGACCAGCTGCGGGCCGGCCTGATCGCGGGCGCCATCGGCCTCGCCCTCGTCGTGCTCTACCTGCTGGTCTACTACCGCGGCCTGTCCTTCATCGCCGTCGCCTCGCTGCTGGTCTCCGCGGCCCTCACCTACGTGATCATGTCGCTGCTCGGCCCGGCCATCGGCTTCGCGCTGAACCTCCCGGCAGTCTGCGGGGCCATCGTCGCCATCGGCATCACCGCGGACTCGTTCATCGTGTACTTCGAACGCGTCCGCGACGAGATCCGCGAGGGCCGCTCGCTGCGCCCCGCCGTCGAGCGGGCCTGGCCGCGTGCCCGGCGCACCATCCTGGTCTCCGACTTCGTGTCGTTCCTCGCCGCCGCGGTCCTCTTCATCGTCACCGTCGGCAAGGTGCAGGGCTTCGCGTTCACGCTCGGCCTGACCACCCTCCTCGACGTCGTGGTGGTGTTCCTCTTCACCAAGCCGCTGCTGACGCTGATGGCCCGCCGGACGTTCTTCGCGAGCGGCCACAAGTGGTCCGGTCTCGACCCGAAGAGCCTCGGCGCCAAGCCGCCGCTGCGCCGCACCCGCCGTCCCGTCCGCCCGGCCGCCGGCCCCGTCGACCCGAAGGAGGCGTGAGAGATGTCGAAGCTCGGCAACCTCGGCGCCCGGCTCCACCGTGGCGAGATCGGCTACGACTTCGTCAAGAACCGCAAGATCTGGTACGGCATCTCGATCCTGATCACCATCACGGCCATCGTCGGCCTGGCGGTGCGCGGCCTGAACATGGGCATCGAGTTCCAGGGCGGTGCCGTCTTCACCACTCCGAAGAACACCGGTGTCTCCGTGGCGCAGGCGGAGGAGCACGCGGAGGAGGCGTCCGGCCACGACGCCATCGTCCAAAAGCTCGGCGACGGCAGCCTGCGCATCCAGGTCGCGGGCATCGACACCGACAAGTCGGACCAGATCAAGAAAGACCTCGCCGAGGACCTGAAGGTCGACGCGGAGCAGATCAACGCCGACCTGGTCGGCCCCAGCTGGGGCGATCAGATCGCCAACAAGGCCTGGCAGGGCCTCGCGATCTTCCTGATCCTCGTGGTGATCTACCTGGCGATCGCGTTCGAGTGGCGCATGGCGCTCGCCGCGTTCGTCGCGCTGATCCACGACATCACCATCACCGTCGGCATCTACGCCCTCGTCGGCTTCGAGGTCACGCCGGGCACGGTGATCGGTCTGCTGACCATCCTCGGTTACTCGCTCTACGACACGGTCGTCGTCTTCGACAGCCTCAAGGAACAGACGAAGGACATCGGCAAGCAGACCCGCTGGACCTACAGCGACGTCGCCAACCGCTCGATCAACAGCACCCTGGTCCGGTCCGTGAACACCACGGTGGTCGCGCTGCTGCCGGTCGCGGGCCTGCTGTTCATCGGTGGCGGTGTCCTCGGCGCCGGCATGCTCAACGACATCTCGCTGTCACTGTTCGTGGGCCTCGCGGCCGGTGCGTACTCCTCCATCTTCATCGCCACGCCGCTCGTCGCCGACCTCAAGGAGCGCGAGCCGCAGATGAAGGCCCTCAAGAAGCGCGTCCTGGCCAAGCGGGCCCAGGCCGCGGCCAAGGGCGAGCCCACCGAGGCCGACTTCGACGGGGAGGCCTTCGACGAGGAGGACGGGGACGCCGAGGACGCGGCCCCCGCCGTCGTCGGTCCCCGCAGCCGGGGCCGCGGCCGCACCTCGGGGAAGCGCCGATGACCGACTTCACCGACACCGGGGCACTCCTGCTCAGCCGCATCCGCGACGTGGCCGACTACCCGGAGCCGGGTGTGATGTTCAAGGACATCACCCCGCTCCTGGCCGATCCGGCGGCGTTCACCGCGCTCATCGACGCGCTGGCGGCGATCGCCGAGCGGCACGGCGCCACCAAGATCGTCGGCCTGGAGGCGCGCGGCTTCATCCTCGGCGCCCCGGTCGCGGTCCGCGCGGGCCTCGGCTTCATCCCCGTACGCAAGGCCGGCAAGCTCCCCGGCGCCACGCTCCGGCAGGCGTACGACCTGGAGTACGGCTCCGCCGAGATCGAGGTGCACGCCGAGGACCTGGCCGCCGGGGACCGCGTCCTCGTGGTCGACGACGTCCTCGCCACCGGCGGCACCGCCGAGGCGTCCCTCCGGCTGATCCGCAGGGCGGGCGCCGAGGTCGCGGGCGTCGCGGTCCTGATGGAGCTGGGCTTCCTCGGCGGGCGGGCCCGCCTGGAGCCGGCGCTGGACGGCGCCCCGCTGGAGGCACTGCTCACGGTCTGACCGCGCCCACCGCACGCACGAGGCGGGCCCCGGAGGAATCCGGCGCCCGCCTCGTGCGTTTGTCCCGTGAGGGATCCTCACACCGGACGGCAGGCGATCCCGGGGCGCGGGATCGCTACCATGGGTTGTCCGGAGCCTGACCGGGGACCCGGACCGCGCACGAGGAGTCCTCTTGCCAGACGAGGCCCAGCATCTGACCGCCGCCAAACCCGAGCCCGCCTCGGCGCCCGCGGCGAAACCCGCGCCGAGCGAGCCGCAGGCGAAGAACGACACCCGCGGGCCGATCCGGCACGCCCAGGCGGCACCCGTCGACAAGCCCGCCGGGCAGTCCCGCCCGAAGCCCGCGCCCCCCGAGCGCCCGCAGAACGCGCCCGTCGTCCGCACCCCCGCGGGCCCGCCCGCCCGTTCCGGTTCCTCCAACCGCGTCCGCGCGCGCCTCGCCCGCCTCGGCGTCCAGCGCGCCAACCCCTACAACCCGGTGCTGGAGCCGTTGCTGCGGATAGTCCGCAGCAACGACCCCAAGATCGAGACGTCGACGCTCCGCCAGATCGAGCGCGCCTACCAGGTCGCCGAGCGCTGGCACCGCGGCCAGAAGCGCAAGAGCGGCGATCCGTACATCACGCACCCCCTCGCCGTCACCACCATCCTCGCCGAGCTCGGCATGGACCCGGCCACGCTGATGGCCGGCCTGCTGCACGACACGGTCGAGGACACCGAGTACGGCCTCGAAGACCTGCGCCGCGACTTCGGCGACGTCGTCGCCCTGCTCGTCGACGGCGTCACCAAGCTGGACAAGGTCAAGTTCGGCGAGGCCGCCCAGGCCGAGACCGTGCGCAAGATGGTCGTCGCCATGGCCAAGGACCCCCGCGTCCTGGTCATCAAGCTCGCCGACCGCCTGCACAACATGCGCACCATGCGCTACCTCAAGCGCGAGAAGCAGGAGAAGAAGGCGCGCGAGACCCTGGAGATCTACGCGCCGCTCGCCCACCGCCTGGGCATGAACACCATCAAGTGGGAGCTGGAGGACCTCGCCTTCGCGATCCTCTACCCCAAGATGTACGACGAGATCGTCCGTCTGGTCGCCGAGCGCGCCCCCAAGCGCGACGAGTACCTGGCCATCGTCACCGACGAGGTGCAGCAGGACCTGCGGGCGGCCCGCATCAAGGCGACCGTCACCGGCCGCCCGAAGCACTACTACAGCGTCTACCAGAAGATGATCGTCCGCGGCCGGGACTTCGCGGAGATCTACGACCTGGTGGGCATCCGCGTCCTCGTGGACACCGTCCGCGACTGCTACGCGGCCCTCGGCACGGTGCACGCGCGATGGAACCCGGTCCCCGGCCGGTTCAAGGACTACATCGCGATGCCCAAGTTCAACATGTACCAGTCGCTGCACACGACGGTCATCGGCCCCGGCGGCAAGCCGGTCGAACTGCAGATCCGCACGTTCGACATGCACCGCCGCGCCGAGTACGGCATCGCCGCGCACTGGAAGTACAAGCAGGAGGCCGTCGCCGGCGCCTCCAAGATCCGCACCGACGCGCCGAAGACACCCGCCGGCAAGGCCGGCAGGGACTCGGCCGCCATCAACGACATGGCGTGGCTGCGGCAGCTGCTGGACTGGCAGAAGGAGACGGAGGACCCCGGCGAGTTCCTGGAGTCGCTGCGCTTCGACCTCTCCCGCAACGAGGTCTTCGTCTTCACCCCCAAGGGTGACGTCATCGCGCTCCCGGCCGGGGCGACCCCCGTCGACTTCGCCTACGCCGTCCACACCGAGGTCGGCCACCGCACCATAGGAGCGCGGGTCAACGGCCGCCTCGTACCGCTGGAGTCCACGCTGGACAACGGCGACCTGGTGGAGGTCTTCACCTCCAAGGCGCCCGGTGCGGGCCCCTCCCGGGACTGGCTCGGCTTCGTGAAGTCGCCGCGTGCCCGCAACAAGATCCGGGCGTGGTTCTCCAAGGAGCGCCGCGACGAGGCGATCGAGCAGGGCAAGGACGCCATCGTCCGCGCGATGCGCAAGCAGAACCTGCCGATCCAGCGCATCCTCACCGGCGACTCCCTGGTGACGCTCGCGCACGAGATGCGCTACGCGGACATCTCCGCGCTGTACGCGGCGATCGGCGAGGGCCACGTCTCCGCACAGAACATCGTGCAGAAGCTGGTCCAGGCGCTCGGCGGCGAGGAGGCCGCCACCGAGGAGATCGACGAGGCGGTCCCGCCGTCCCGCGGCCGCGGCCGCAAACGCCGCGCCAGCTCCGACCCGGGCGTCGTCGTCAAGGGCGTCGAGGACGTGTGGGTCAAGCTCGCCCGCTGCTGCACGCCCGTGCCCGGCGACCCGATCATCGGCTTCGTCACGCGCGGCAGCGGCGTATCGGTCCACCGCAGCGACTGCGTGAACGTCGAGTCGCTCTCCCGGGAGCCGGAGCGCATCCTCGACGTCGCGTGGGCGCCCACCCAGTCGTCGGTCTTCCTGGTCGCCATCCAGGTCGAGGCCCTGGACCGCTCCCGGCTGCTGTCGGACGTCACGCGCGTGCTGTCCGACCAGCACGTCAACATCCTCTCCGCGGCCGTCCAGACCTCCCGCGACCGCGTCGCCACCTCCCGCTTCACCTTCGAGATGGGCGACCCGAAGCACCTCGGGCACGTCCTCAAGGCGGTCCGGGGCGTGGAGGGCGTCTACGACGTGTACCGGGTGACGTCGGCGCGCAGGCCGTCGTAGCGGCGGAGAACGGCACAGGGAAGGCCCCCGTACGCGCGGTACGGGGGCCTTCCCGCGTCGGCGGGGCGGGGCCGGATCAGCCGCCGAACTCCTGCAGACCCTTCAGCGCCTGGTCCAGCAGCGCCTGACGGCCCTCCAGCTCCTTCTGGAGCTTGTCGGCCCTGGCGTCGTTGCCCTGGGCGCGCGCCTGCTCGATCTGGCGCCGGAGCTTGTCCACGGCGGCCTGGAGCTGGCCGGTCAGACCCTCGGCACGCGCGCGTGCCTCCGGGTTGGTCCGGCGCCACTCGGCCTCCTCGGCCTCCTGGAGGGCCCGCTCCACCGCGTGCATCCGGCCCTCGACCTTCGGCCGGGCGTCGCGCGGCACGTGGCCGATCGCCTCCCAGCGCTCGTTGATCGAACGGAACGCGGCCCGCGCCGCCTTCAGGTCCGTGATCGGCAGGAGCTTCTCGGCCTCCTCGGCCAGCTCCTCCTTGAGCTTGAGGTTCTCCGCCTGCTCGGCGTCACGCTCGGCGAACACCGCGCTGCGGGCGGCGAAGAAGACGTCCTGGGCGCCGCGGAAGCGGTTCCACAGGTCCTCCTCGTGCTCGCGCTGGGCGCGGCCCGCGGCCTTCCACTCGGCCATCAGCTCGCGGTAGCGCGCGGCCGTCGGACCCCAGTCCGTCGAGTCCGACAGCGCCTCCGCCTCGGCCACCAGCCGCTCCTTGATCCGGCGGGCGTCCTCGCGCTGCGCGTCCAGCTGCGCGAAGTGCTGCTTGCGCCGCTTGGAGAACGCCGACCGGGCGTGCGAGAACCGGTGCCACAGCTCGTCGTCGGACTTGCGGTCCAGCCGCGGCAGACCCTTCCAGGTGTCCACCAGGGCCCGCAGCCGCTCGCCGGCCGCCCGCCACTGGTCGGACTGCGCGAGCTCCTCCGCCTCGGCGACCAGCGCCTCCTTGGCGTGACGGGCCTCGTCGGCCTGGCGCGCCCGTTGCGCCTTGCGCTGCTCGCGGCGCGCCTCCACCAGCTCCACGAGCTTGTCCAGCCGTGTCCGCAGCGCGTCCAGGTCGCCGACGGCGTGGTGCGCGTCCACCTGCTCCCGCAGGTGCCCGATGGCGGCCAGGGCGTCCTTCGCCGACAGGTCGGTGGTCCTCACCCGCTTCTCGAGGAGGCCGATCTCGACAACCAAGCCCTCGTACTTGCGCTCGAAGTAGGCCAGCGCCTCGTCGGGGGAGCCGGCCTGCCAGGAACCGACGACCTTCTCGCCGTCGGCCGTACGCACGTACACGGTCCCCGTCTCGTCGACGCGGCCCCACGGGTCGCTGCTCACAGCGCCTCCTCCACATGATGCCCGCTGGGGGCTGAGGCCCCGGGCATCGTCCACAGTTTCGTCACGGCCAACATAGGCGACCGGCGGGTGGCCTGTCCGCATCCTGCGCGACCGAAATTCCGCAGATGACGGTCAGGATCGGGTGACGGTCGCCTTGTCGATGACGACCGTCGCGTTGGGCGCCCCGTCGCCCGCACCGGTGCTCTCGCCCGCCTCGGCGATCTTCTTCAGCACCTTCATGCCCGCGTCCGAAACCGTACCGAACGGGGTGTAGCTGGGCGGCAGCGGACTGTCCTGGTACACGAGGAAGAACTGGCTGCCCCCGCTGTTCTTCTGCCCGGTGTTCGCCATCGCGACCGTGCCCGCCGGATAGACGTTGTCCTTCAGGCTCTCGTCCTTCAGGTTCTCGTCCGGGATCGTGTAGCCCGGGCCGCCGGTGCCCTGCCCCGTCGGGTCCCCGCACTGCAGCACGTAGATGCCGTTCGTGGTCAGGCGGTGGCACTTGGTGTGGTCGAAGTAGCCCTTGCCGGCGAGGAAGTGGAACGAGTTGACCGTGCGCGGTGCCGCCGACGCCTTCAGGTCGATGTCCACCGTCCCGCAGGTCGTCTCGAGCTTCATCGTGTACTTCGCCGACTTGTCGATGGTCATGGCCGGCTCCTTCTTCCAGGTCGCCGTCTTGGCCTTGCCCTCGGCCGGCTTCTCGCACGGGTCCGGCGCCTTGCTGGTCACGCTCGGGGTGACCTCGGCGTTCGCGTTGGCCTTGTCGCCGCCGTCGTCCTCGAAGGCGCCGCTCGCGTACAGTCCGGCGCTGCCCACCAGGACCACACCGAGCACCGACGCGATCACCGCGTTGCGCATGCGGGCCTTGCGCCTGGCGGCGGTGCGCCGCTGCTGCTGCCGCAAGAACTTCTCCCGGGCGAGCTGACGCCGCCGCTGTTCCTGGCTGACCACCGGGTTCTCTCCTCATGCGTCTACGTGTGCCGACCGGTACGCGTGCGTGCCCGTGGCCGGGCGTCTGCGTGTAGCCCCGTACCGTATATGGGTTCGCTGAGGAATCGGCACCGCCGGTAGGCTCTGACCTGGGCGCAGCCCGCCCGCAAGCCCACCCGTACCCACACAACGAAGGACGAACGTGCTCATTGCCGGGTTCCCCGCCGGGGCCTGGGGGACGAACTGTTACCTCGTCGCCCCCGCCGCCGGTGAGGAGTGCGTGATCATCGACCCCGGCCACCAGGCCGCCCAGGGCGTCGAGGAGGCACTGAAGAAGCATCGGCTCAAGCCCGTCGCCGTCGTCCTCACCCACGGCCACATCGACCACGTGGCCTCGGTCGTCCCGGTGTGCGGCGCGCACGACGTGCCGGCCTGGATCCATCCCTCGGACCGCTACATGATGAGCGATCCCGAGAAGGCGCTCGGCCGTTCCATCGGGCAGCCGCTGATGGGCGAGCTGACCGTGGGGGAACCCGACGACGTCAAGGAGCTGGCCGACGGCGCGAGGCTGGAGCTGGCGGGGCTGGAGTTCTCCGTCGCGCACGCGCCGGGCCATACCAAGGGGTCGGTGACCTTCGGCCTGCCCGGAGCGGCGGACATCCCGCCGATCCTGTTCTCGGGCGACCTGCTGTTCGCCGGCTCCATCGGACGCACCGACCTGCCCGGCGGTGACATGGCCGAGATGCTCGACTCGCTGGCCCGCGTGTGCCTGCCGCTCGACGACTCGACCGTGGTGCTGTCCGGCCACGGCCCCCAGACGACCATCGGCCAGGAGCGCGCCGCCAACCCCTATCTGCGGCAGGTGGCCGCCGGCCCGGGAGCGGACGCGGAGAACGCTCCCCGACGAGGAATGTGACGAGAGACCTCCCGTGAGCACCTTCAAGGCCCCCAAGGGCACGTACGACCTGATCCCGCCGGACTCCGCCAAGTACCTGGCCGTCCGCGAGGCGATCGCCGCCCCGCTGCGGGGCTCCGGCTACGGCTACATCGAGACGCCCGGCTTCGAGAACGTCGAGCTGTTCGCGCGCGGTGTCGGCGAGTCCACCGACATCGTCACCAAGGAGATGTACGCCTTCGAGACCAAGGGCGGCGACCGGCTCGCCCTGCGCCCCGAGGGCACCGCCTCCGTGCTGCGCGCGACGCTGGAGGCCGGCCTGCACAAGGCGGGCAACCTCCCGGTCAAGCTCTGGTACTCGGGCTCGTACTACCGCTACGAGCGCCCCCAGAAGGGCCGTTACCGCCACTTCTCGCAGGTCGGCGCCGAGGCGATCGGGGCGGAGGACCCGGCGCTGGACGCCGAGCTGATCATCCTCGCCGACCAGGCGTACCGCTCGCTGGGCCTGCGCGACTTCCGGATCCTGCTCAACAGCCTGGGCGACAAGGAGTGCCGCCCGGTGTACCGGGAGGCGCTGCAGAACTTCCTGCGGGGACTCGACCTCGACGAGGAGACCCTGCGCCGCGCCGAGATCAACCCGCTGCGCGTCCTGGACGACAAGCGCCCGGAGGTCCAGAAGCAGCTCGTCGACGCCCCGCTGCTGCGCGACCACCTCTGCGACGCCTGCAAGGCGTACCACGAGGAGGTCCGCGAGCTGATCACCGCGGCGGGCGTGGCCTTCGAGGACGACCCGAAGCTGGTGCGCGGCCTGGACTACTACACGCGCACCACGTTCGAGTTCGTCCACGACGGGCTGGGCGCGCAGTCCGCGGTGGGCGGCGGCGGCCGTTACGACGGCCTGTCCGAGATGATCGGCGGCCCCGCGCTGCCGTCCGTCGGCTGGGCCCTCGGCGTGGACCGCACGGTCCTCGCCCTTCAGGCGGAGGGCGTCGAGCTCGAACTGCCCGCCACCACCAGCGTCTTCGCGGTCCCGCTCGGCGAGGAGGCCCGCCGGGTGCTGTTCGCGAAGGTCACCGAGTTGCGCAAGAACGGCATCGCCGCCGACTTCTCCTACGGCGGCAAGGGCCTGAAGGCCGCGATGAAGGCCGCCAACCGCTCGGGCGCCCGCTACGCCCTGGTGCTCGGCGAGCGCGACCTGGCCGAGGGCGTCGTCCAGCTCAAGGACATGGAGTCCGGGGAGCAGACGGCGGTCGGCGTGAACGAGATCGTGGCGGAGCTGGAGTCGCGGCTCGGCTGAGGACGCCGGCGAACGCGCCGGGTGCCGACGTCGGCACCCGGCGCGTTCGTTCATGCGTGCGCCCCTGGCACGGTTGTCGGCCGAAACCACCCGCCCGGGCCGCCCGCCCGTCCCTCCTTACGGGCAGTGAGGGGTGGACGCACACGCGCGTGCGGCACAATGGCCGTGCCCGAAGCACCTCCGACCCTCTAGTGACGGAATCGGCGTGATGAGCAAGACGACACTCAAGGACGTCTCCACCGGGCCCGAGCCCTCGCCGGAGCGCACCGCCGCCGCGCCGCGCGCCGAGGGCGGCAGCCGCGCCCTCGCCCTGCTGCTGGTGATCACGGGAGCGGCCGGACTGCTCGCCGCGTGGGTCATCACGCTCGACAAGTTCAAGCTGCTCGAGGCCAAGGTCGCCGGCGAGACCTTCACGCCCGGCTGCAGCCTCAACCCGGTCGTCTCCTGCGGCAGCGTCATGGAGAGCGAGCAGGCCGCCGTCTTCGGGTTCCCCAACCCGATGCTGGGCCTGGCCGCCTACGGCATCGTCGTCTGCGTCGGCATGAGCCTGCTCGCCCGCGCCCGCTTCCCGCGCTGGTACTGGCTCACCTTCAACGCGGGCACGCTCTTCGGCGTCGGCTTCTGCGCCTGGTTGATGTTCCAGTCGCTGTACCGGATCAACGCCCTGTGCCTGTGGTGCTGCCTGGCCTGGGTCGCCACCATCGTCATGTTCTGGTACGTGACGTCGTTCAACGTCCGCAAGGGCTTCCTGCCGGCGCCCGCCTGGCTCAGGGGCTTCTTCGGCGAGTTCACCTGGGTCCTGCCCGTGCTGCACATCGGCATCATCGGCATGCTGATCCTGACCCGCTGGTGGGACTTCTGGACCAGCTGACGGCCCCCGGGGCTGTCGGTGCGGTGATTTAGGGTTTCAGCGTGGAGCCCGACCTGTTCACCGCCGCAGCAGAAGAACGCCAGGAGAAGGAGCCGTCGAGCAGTCCGCTGGCGGTCCGGATGCGCCCGCGCACCCTCGACGAGGTGGTGGGCCAGCAGCACCTGCTCAAACCCGGCTCGCCCCTGCGCCGCCTGGTCGGCGAGGGCGCCTCGGGCAGCCCCGCCGGCCCCTCCTCGGTGATCCTCTGGGGCCCGCCCGGCACCGGCAAGACGACCCTGGCGTACGTCGTCTCCAAGGCCACCAACAAGCGCTTCGTCGAGCTCTCGGCGATCACCGCGGGCGTCAAGGAGGTCCGCGCGGTCATCGACGGCGCCCGCCGGGCCTCCGGCGGGTACGGCAAGGAGACCGTCCTCTTCCTCGACGAGATCCACCGCTTCAGCAAGGCCCAGCAGGACTCCCTGCTCCCGGCCGTCGAGAACCGCTGGGTGACGCTGATCGCCGCCACCACCGAGAACCCGTACTTCTCGGTGATCTCCCCCCTCCTGTCCCGCTCCCTCCTGCTCACCCTCGAACCCCTCACCGACGACGACGTCCGGGGCCTGCTGCGGCGCGCGCTGGCCGACGAGCGCGGGCTGAACGGCGCCGTCGCCCTGCCCGGGGACACCGAGGACCACCTGCTGCGCATCGCCGGCGGCGACGCCCGCCGCGCCCTGACCGCCCTGGAGGCCGCCGCCGGGGCCGCCCTCGACAAGGGCGAGACGGAGATCGGCCTGACCACGCTGGAGGAGACGGTCGACCGGGCGGCGGTGAAGTACGACCGCGACGGCGACCAGCACTACGACGTCGCCAGCGCCCTGATCAAGTCCATCCGCGGCTCCGACGTCGACGCCGCCCTGCACTACCTGGCCCGGATGATCGAGGCCGGCGAGGACCCCCGCTTCATCGCCCGCCGCCTGATGATCTCCGCCAGCGAGGACATCGGCCTCGCCGATCCCCATGCCCTGCCGATCGCGGTCGCGGCCGCCCAGGCCGTCGCCATGATCGGATTCCCCGAGGCCGCCCTCACCCTCAGCCACGCCACCATCGCCCTCGCGCTCGCCCCCAAGTCCAACGCCGCGACCACCGCGATCGGCGCCGCCCTGGACGACGTGCGCAAGGGACTGGCCGGTCCCGTGCCGCCGCACCTGCGCGACGGCCACTACAAGGGCGCCGGGAAACTCGGGCACGGGCAGGGGTACGTCTACCCGCACGACCTGCCCGAGGGCATCGCCGCCCAGCAGTACGCCCCGGACGCCCTCAAGGACCGCGAGTACTACACGCCGACCCGGCACGGCGCCGAGGCGCGGTACGCGGACGCCGTCGAATGGACCAGGAAACACCTCGGTCGCAGGCGCTCGTGACCACCCTGTAGACTGCTGCGAAGTGCTGCGTCCCGTGTCCGGCCCTCACCCGAGGCGACCGGCACCACCAGAGCGGGACATCCAGCCGGAGGACCGGTCCGCCGGAACTCCAGGAGCGTCGCGCACCGGCGAACGGTGTCGCGGGCAGCCCACCACCACCCGGAACTCCGGGAACGGTCGGTGGGCCACTCGCGTGCTGCACGTATGTGCCCAGACCAGGGGATCGGCTGCCTTGCGGGTTCCAGCGGACCTGCGGGGTTTCCCCGGCTGCGGATGCGACCTCCCCTAACCCTGGTGAAGCCGTATTCGCACAAGAACATGAGGTGTTTGGTTCATGGCGAACCAGTCCCGCCCCAAGGTCAAGAAGTCGCGTGCCCTCGGCATCGCGCTGACCCCGAAGGCCGTCAAGTACTTCGAGGCCCGCCCCTACCCGCCGGGTGAGCACGGCCGCGGCCGCAAGCAGAACTCGGACTACAAGGTCCGACTGCTGGAGAAGCAGCGCCTGCGCGCCCAGTACGACATCTCCGAGCGCCAGCTGGTCCGCGCCTACGAGCGCGCGTCCAAGGTCCAGGGCAAGACCGGCGAGGCCCTGATCGTGGAGCTGGAGAAGCGCCTCGACGCGCTGGTCCTGCGTTCGGGCATCGCCCGTACGATCTACCAGGCCCGCCAGATGGTCGTCCACGGCCACATCCAGGTCAACGGCAAGAAGGTCGACAAGCCGTCCTTCATCGTCCGCCCCGACGACGTGGTGCAGGTCCGCGACCGCTCCAAGGAGAAGACCCTCTTCACGATCGCTCGTGAGGGCGGCTTCGCCCCCGAGGGCGAGACCCCGCGCTACCTCCAGGTGAACCTCAAGGCCCTGGCGTTCCGCCTGGACCGCGAGCCGAACCGCAAGGAGATCCCGGTCATCTGCGACGAGCAGCTCGTCGTCGAGTACTACGCCCGCTGACCCCAGCCGGACGCAGTACCACCCCAGCGGTACCTCAGCCCGCCGCCTCCCCGCCCTTCCGGGTGGGCGAGGCGGCGGGCTTCGCCGTACGCGCGGTCGCGGCCGGGCGTTCCACGGGCTCGCGCGGCGCCGGCAGTCCGTCCCGGGAGCCCGGCCGCCGCAGCGCGAGGGCGACCGCCTCCTCACGGCCCAGCCGGGACCCCTCGCGCACGCACTCCTCGTACCGCTCGTCGCCCAGCCGTTTCCGGGCGGTCTCCTCGCACAGCTCGTGCGGCGCGTTGTAGTGCGCCGAGCCGAACAGCCGCAGCCCCACCGACGGCCACATCCGCTCCGCGGCACCCTGCAGCACCGCCGCCTCCACCGCGTCGCCCTCCGTCACCGTGACCAGGGCCAGCAGCTCCACCGACAGCACCGAGGCGAGCAGATCACGGAAGCCGTGGGAGCTGTCCAGGCACTCGGTCAGCAGCTTCCGCGCCCGCACCAGGTCGCCGTCGCTCCAGGCCGCGTACGCCAGCACGTACTGCGCGTAGGAGCGGGTCCACCGCTCGCCGTGGTCCTCGCACACCCGGTACACGTCCTCGCACAGCCGCACCGCCTCCGCCAGGTCGCCCCGGAAGGCCCGCACCATGGCCAGCTCCACCCGGCCCATCAGCACGTTGCTGTTGAGCTCGCCGATCTCGCGGTAGCGCTCCAGCGCCGAGCGCAGCAGCGCCTCCGCGCGGGCCATGTCGTCCGAGACCAGCGCCACACAGCCGGTGCGGTGCTCCGCGTACGCCAGCGCCGCCGGGTTCGCCGCCCGCTCCGCCCCCCGGCGGCACTCCTGGAGCGCCGCCAGCGCGGGCGCCGTGTCGCCCTGCAGGACCGCCACGTACCCGAGCACCCACAGCGCCTTGAGCCGGGACGGCTCGTGGGCCGGGCGCCCCGCCCCCGGCCGCGTCGCCTGCTCCAGCCAGTGCCGCCCCTCCGACAGCCGCCCGCAGCCGACCCAGTGGAACCACAGGGAACCCGCCAGGTACTGGCCCAGATGCGTCTCCTCCGGCCCGGCCAGGCAGTGCTCCAGGGCGCCGCGCAGATTCGGCAGCTCCGCCTCGACCCGCGCGGCGACCTCCCGCTGGCGCGGCGAGAACCACTCCAGCTCGCACCAGGTCGCCAGGCCCAGATACCAGTCCCGGTGCCGCCGCCGCACCCGCGCGGCGTCCCCCGTCGCCTCCAGCCAGCCGGCACCGTACGCCCGCACCGTGTCCAGCATCCGGTAGCGCAGCCCCGCCGGCGTCTCCTCGCGGCTCACCACGGACTGCCCGAGCAGGGCCGACAGGACGTCGAGCACCTCGCCGGCGGGCAGGCCGCTGCCGCCGCACACGTATTCGGCGGCCTCCAGATCGAAGCTCCCCGCGAACACCGACAGCCGCGCCCACAGCAGCCGCTCCTCCGGCGTGCACAGTTCGTGGCTCCAGCCGATCGCCGTACGCAGCGTCCGGTGCCGGGGGAGGGCTGACCGGCCGCCGCCGGTCAGCAGGCGGAACCGGTCGTCCAGCCGCCGCAGCAGCTGCCCCGGCGACAGCGCCCCCAGACGCCCCGCGGCCAGTTCGATCGCCAGCGGGATCCCGTCCAGACGCCGGCACAGTTCCCGCACCTCCTCCTCGGCCCCGGGCGCCACTCCCTGCTGAGCCGCGCGCACCCGGAACAGCTCCGCCGCCTCGTCCAGGCCCAGGGGAGCCAGCGGGAACAGCCGCTCCCCGGCCACCGACAGCGGTCTGCGCCCCACCGCCAGCACCCGCAGGCCGGGCGCCCGCCCCAGCAGGTCCACCACCAGCGCGGCACACGCGTCCACCAGGTGCTCGACCCCGTCCAGGACCAGCAGCAGCTCCCGGTCGGCGAGATGCGCGAGCAGCGTCTCGCGGGGCAGCCGGGTGGTGTGGTCGGTGAGCCCCAGCGCCTCCACGACCGCGTAGCCGACGAACTCCGGATCGCGCACCGGAGTCAGGTCCACCCTCCCCCAGGTTCTCGGCCGCGTCCGGGCGGAGGGAGCCTTCGCCACCCCGTCCCGGCGCGCCCACCGGGCGGCGGCACGCGCCGCCAGGCGCGACTTGCCGACCCCGCCCGCACCGGTCACCGTCACCAGCCGCCCGGCGTCGAGCACCCGGGCCAGCCCGGCCAGTTCCGCCGCGCGTCCCACGAACGCGTCGAACTCCAGCGGCGGATTCCCGTCCGACGGCATGCCTGCGAGCCGATGATTCCGCATGGAACACGGAGCGTACTGAACCATAATCACTCCGTACAATCGCCGCACGGAACCTCCGGCCGCTGCCGGTAATCCGGTACGGAGCCCCATTCCCGGCGCGATAGGCTCGTGTACACGACTTTTTTCGCTGTTCTCGATGTTCAGGCACGTTTCAGGGAGCGGGTGCACGCAGTGTCCGGTGGAGAGGTGGCCGGGATCCTGGTGGCCGTCTTCTGGGCGATCCTGGTCTCGTTCCTCGCCGTCGCACTGGCGAGGCTGGCCCAGACGCTCAAGGCGACCACCAAGCTCATGGCGGACGTGACCGACCAGGCCGTCCCGTTGCTGGCCGACGCCTCCGCGGCGGTGCGCTCCGCGCAGACCCAGATCGACCGGGTCGACGCGATCGCCTCCGACGTCCAGGAGGTCACGTCGAACGCCTCCGCGCTGTCGACCACCGTCGCCTCCACCTTCGGCGGCCCCCTGGTCAAGGTCGCGGCCTTCGGGTACGGCGTGCGGCGGGCCATCGCCGGCCGCAAGGAGGACGCGCCCGCCGGGGCGCCGAGGCGCACCGTGATCGTGGGCCGCACCGTCCCGGCCTCGCGGCGGGCGAAGCGCACCGCACGGGACTCACGCGGAAAGAGGGACTGACCCAGCGATGTTCCGCCGTACGTTCTGGTTCACCACCGGCGTCGCCGCCGGCGTGTGGGCCACCACCAAGGTCAACCGGAAGCTGAGGCAACTGACCCCCGAGAGCCTCGCCGCGACCGCGGCGAACAAGGCGATCGAGGCGGGCGGCCGGCTGAAGGACCGCGCGGTGGGCTTCGCCGTCGACGTCCGCGACAACATGGCCCGGCGCGAGGCCGAACTGGGCGACGCGCTCGGGCTGAACGCGCCCGTCGACCGCGAACTGCCCCCGCCGCGGCGCCCGGCCGCCATCGAGAACCGCAACGGCCCGGCGTACGCGAAGAACCCGCACCACCCCACCGATCACTACAAGACCAACCCGTACAACCGGAATGAGGACCACTGATGGAGTCGGCTGAGATCCGCCGTCGCTGGCTGAGCTTCTTCGAGGAGCGCGGGCACACCGTCGTCCCTTCGGCGTCGCTCATCGCGGACGACCCGACTCTGCTCCTCGTCCCGGCCGGCATGGTGCCCTTCAAGCCCTACTTCCTGGGCGAGGTGAAGCCGCCGTTCCCGCGCGCCACCAGCGTGCAGAAGTGCGTGCGCACGCCCGACATCGAAGAGGTCGGCAAGACCACGCGGCACGGCACGTTCTTCCAGATGTGCGGCAACTTCTCCTTCGGCGACTACTTCAAGGAAGACGCCATCAAGCTCGCCTGGGAGCTGCTCACGAGCCCCCGGGACAAGGGCGGTTACGGCCTCGACCCCGAGCGCCTGTGGATCACCGTCTACAAGGACGACGACGAGGCCGAGCAGATCTGGCGCGACGTCGTCGGCGTCCCCGCCGAGCGCATCCAGCGCCTGGGCATGAAGGACAACTTCTGGTCCATGGGCGTGCCCGGCCCGTGCGGCCCCTGCTCCGAGATCAACTACGACCGCGGCCCCGAGTTCGGCGCCGAGGGCGGCCCCGCCGTCAACGACGAGCGGTACGTGGAGATCTGGAACCTCGTCTTCATGCAGTACGAGCGGGGCGAGGGCATCGGCAAGGACAACTTCGAGATCCTCGGGGACCTGCCGAGCAAGAACATCGACACGGGCCTCGGCCTGGAGCGGCTCGCCATGATTCTGCAGGGTGTGCAGAACATGTACGAGATCGACACCTCCATGGCCGTCATCAGGAAGGCCACCGAGCTGACCGGCGTCGAGTACGGCGCCGCCGACGCCTCGGACGTGTCCCTGCGCGTGGTCACCGACCACATGCGCACCGCCACCATGCTCATCGGTGACGGCGTCACCCCGGGCAACGAGGGCCGCGGCTACGTCCTGCGCCGCATCATGCGCCGCGCCATCCGCAACATGCGCCTCCTGGGCGCCACCGGTCCGGTCGTCAAGGACCTGATCGACGTCGTGATCGGCATGATGGGGCAGCAGTACCCCGAGCTGATCACCGACCGCGAGCGCATCGAGAAGGTCGCCCTCGCCGAGGAGAACGCCTTCCTCAAGACGCTGAAGGCCGGCACCAACATCCTCGACACCGCCGTGTCCGAGACCAAGGCCGCCGGCGGCACGGTCCTCTCCGGCGACAAGGCCTTCCTGCTCCACGACACCTGGGGCTTCCCGATCGACCTCACCCTGGAGATGGCCGCCGAGCAGGGCCTGTCCGTGGACGAGGACGGCTTCCGCCGCCTGATGAAGGAGCAGCGGGAGCGCGCCAAGGCCGACGCCCAGGCCAAGAAGACCGGCCACGCCGACCTCGGCGCCTACCGCGAGATCGCCGACCGGGCCGGTGAGACCGACTTCATCGGCTACACCGACACCGAGGGCGAGTCCACGGTCGTCGGCATCCTGGTCGACGGCGCCTCTTCGCCGGCCGCCACCGAGGGCGACGAGGTCGAGGTCGTCCTCGACCGCACCCCGTTCTACGCCGAGGGCGGCGGCCAGATCGGCGACACCGGCCGCATCAGGACCGACACCGGTGCCGTCATCGAGGTCCGCGACTGCCAGAAGCCGGTCCCGGGCGTGTACGTCCACAAGGGCGTCGTCCAGGTCGGCGAGGTGACCGTCGGCGCCAAGGCCCACGCCTCGATCGACGTCCGCCGCCGCAAGGCCATCGCCCGCGCCCACTCGGCCACCCACCTCACCCACCAGGCCCTGCGTGACGCCCTCGGCCCGACGGCGGCCCAGGCCGGTTCCGAGAACCAGCCCGGCCGCTTCCGCTTCGACTTCGGATCGCCGTCCGCCGTGCCGCAGACGGTGATGCTCGACGTCGAGCAGAAGATCAACGAGGTGCTCGCCCGCGACCTCGACGTGCGCGCCGACATCATGAGCATCGACGAGGCCAAGAAGCAGGGCGCCATCGCCGAGTTCGGCGAGAAGTACGGCGAGCGCGTCCGTGTCGTGACCATCGGCGACTTCTCCAAGGAGCTGTGCGGCGGCACGCACGTGCACAACACCGCCCAGCTCGGCCTGGTGAAGCTGCTCGGCGAGTCCTCCATCGGCTCGGGCGTGCGGCGTATCGAGGCCCTGGTCGGCGTGGACGCCTACACCTTCCTCGCCCGCGAGCACACGGTCGTCAACCAGCTCACCGAGCTGCTCAAGGGCCGCCCGGAGGAGTTGCCGGAGAAGGTCTCCGCCATGCTCGGCAAGTTGAAGGACGCCGAGAAGGAGATCGAGAAGTTCCGCGCCGAGAAGGTGCTCCAGGCCGCCGCCGGCCTCGCCGAGTCCGCCAAGGACGTCAGGGGCGTCGCCCTGGTCACCGGCCGGGTTCCGGACGGCACCACCGCCGACGACCTGCGCAAGCTGGTCCTCGACGTGCGCGGCCGGATCCAGGGCGGCAGGGCCGCCGTCGTGGCCCTGTTCACCGCCGTCAACGGCAAGCCGCTGACGGTCATCGCCACCAACGAGGCCGCCCGCGAGCGCGGTCTCAAGGCCGGTGACCTGGTCCGCGCCGCCGCCAAGACCCTCGGTGGCGGCGGTGGCGGCAAGCCGGACGTCGCCCAGGGCGGTGGCCAGAACCCGGCCGCCATCGGCGAGGCCGTCGACGCCGTCGAGCGGCTCGTCGCCGAGACGGCGAAGTAGGGCGGGGACGATGCGCCGCGGCCGACGCCTCGCCATCGACGTCGGGGACGCCCGGATCGGGGTCGCCTCGTGCGACCCCGACGGGATCCTGGCCACCCCGGTGGAGACCGTCCCCGGACGGGACGTCCCGGCGGCCCACCGCCGCCTGAAGCAGCTCGTCGAGGAGTACGAGCCGATCGAGGTCGTCGTCGGCCTCCCTCGCTCCCTCAAGGGGGGCGAGGGCCCGGCCGCGGCCAAGGTCCGCGGCTTCGCCCGGGAGCTGGCCAAGGGCATCGCACCGGTCCCCGTCCGGCTCGTCGACGAGCGGATGACGACGGTGACGGCCGGCCAGGGCCTGCGCGCCTCGGGCGTGAAGTCGAAGAAGGGGCGCTCCGTCATCGACCAGGTCGCCGCTGTGATCATCCTCCAGCAGGCACTCGAATCCGAACGGGTGTCAGGCAAAGCACCCGGTGAGGGCGTCGAAGTGGTCATCTGATCGCGATACGGTAACGTTCCGCGCGATGCGACGGCATTCGAACAGCCGCCGCACAGCAAGAGGCGGAACGGAGCCGGACCCACCAGCCGCGCGCGCCGACCGCCTCGCGGCTCTAGGGGATCGATGACTGAGTATGGCCGGGGCCAAGGCTCCGAACCGTGGCATCCGGAGGACCCGTTGTACGGGGACGGCGGATGGGGAGGGCAGCAGGACCGGCAGGACCGGCAGGACCGGCAGCCCCCCTACGGCGGCCAGCCGCAGCAGTATCCGGAGCAGCCGCCTCAGCAGCACGGCGACTGGAACGAGGGCGGCCAGTCCGCGTACGGCCAGGAGCAGCAGTACCAGCAGTACGGCCGGCAGCACGAACAGCAGTACGACCAGTCGTACGGCCGGCAGCAGTACGGGACCGAGGGGCAGCACCGGCAGCAGTACGAGGGCGGCGACTGGGGCACCGGCGGGCACCCGCAGGCGCCCTACGCCGCCGACCCGTCGGACCCCTACGCCCAGGAGGCCGTCGGCTACGGCGCGGAGCGGCCCGACCCCTACGGCACTGCGGACGCCTACCCGCCGCCGGAGCCGCCCGGCCGCCGGCGCAGCGAGCCCGAGCCGTCGCAGACCGACTGGGACCCGGGTCCCGACCAGGGGGAGCACGCCTTCTTCGCCGGTGGGGGCGAGGACGACACGGCCGACGACGCCGGCCGGGGCCGCGGCCGCGGTGACCGGCGGGGCCGGAGCGGCAAGGGCAGGAAACGCCGCAACGGGGTCGCCTGCCTGGTGGTCTGCCTGGTGCTGGGCGGCGCCGTGGGAGGCGCCGGGTACTTCGGCTACCAGTTCTACCAGGCACGTTTCGGCGAAGCCCCGGACTTCGCGGGGGACGGCAACGGCGAAGAGGTGACCATCACGGTGCCCAAGGGGGCCGGCGGTTACCAGATCGGGCAGTTGCTGAAGGACGCCGGTGTCGTCAAGAGCGTGGACGCCTTCGTCGCCGCCCAGCAGGGCAGCCCGCAGGGCAAGGCCCTCCAGGACGGCGTCTACACGCTGGAGAAGGAGATGTCGGCCAAGAGCGCGGTCGAGCTCATGCTCAGCCCCGAGAGCCGCGACAACCTCGTCATCGCCGAGGGCAAGCGCAACGCCGACATCTACCAGCTGATCGACAAGCGCCTCCAGGTCGAGGCGGGCACCACGGCCCGGGTCGCCCGGGACGAGTGGAAGAACCTGGGACTGCCCGCCTGGGCCCTGAACCACGACAACGTCAAGGATCCGCTGGAAGGCTTCCTCTACCCCTCCAGCTACGGCGTCGCCAAGGGGCAGAAGCCCGAGGACGTGCTGAGGGAGATGGTCTCGCGGGCCACCGAGAAGTACGAGGAGCTCGGCGTCGAGGAGAAGGCCGCGGACCTCGGGCTCGACGGACCGTGGCAGCTCGTCACCATCGCGAGCCTGGTGCAGGCCGAGGGCACGAGTCACGACGACTTCCGCAAGATGGCCGAGGTCGTCTACAACCGGCTCAAGCCGGGCAACACCGAGACCAACGGCATGCTGCAGTTCGACTCCACGTACAACTACATCAAGAACCAGAGCGAGATCGACCTCACTCTCAGCGAACTCCGCACCTACGACAACCCGTACAACACCTACTACCACAAGGGCCTGCCGCCCGGACCGATCAGCAACCCGGGTGAGGAGGCACTGAAGGGCGCCCTCGACCCGACGCACGACGGCTGGTACTACTTCGTCTCGACCGACGGCAGGACGAGCAAGTTCACCAAGACCAACGCCGAGCACCAGAAGCTGGTCGACGAGTGGCAAGCCTCGAGGAACGACTGATGGCCGCACCCCGCCGAGCCGCCGTTCTCGGCTCCCCGATCGCCCACTCCCTCTCCCCGGTGCTGCACCGCACCGCCTACGAGGAGCTGGGGCTGACCGGGTGGACGTACGACCGTTTCGAGGTCGACGAGGCCGCCCTGCCCGGCTTCCTCGACAGGCTCGGGCCCGAGTGGGCCGGGCTGTCGCTGACCATGCCGCTGAAGCGGGCCGTCATCCCGCTGCTCGACGAGGTCGGCGAGACGGCCGCCTCGGTGGAGGCGGTCAACACGGTCGTGTTCACCGAGGACGGCCGTCGCGTCGGTGACAACACGGACATCCCCGGCATGGTCGCCGCGCTGCGCGAGCGCGGCATCGAGCAGGTCGGCTCGGCGGCGATCCTCGGTGCCGGCGCCACGGCCTCCTCGGCGCTCGCCGCGCTGGCCCGGATCTGCACCGGCGAGGTCGTCGCCTACGTCCGCAGCGGGGCCCGTGCGGCCGAGATGCGGCAGTGGGGCGAGCGGCTCGGCGTGGACGTCCGTACCGCCGACTGGGAGGACGCCGCCGAGGCGCTGCGCGCACCCCTGGTCGTCGCCACCACCCCGGCCGGTACGACCGACGCCCTCGCCTCCGCCGTCCCGGAGGCGCCCGCCACCTTGTTCGACGTGCTCTACGACCCGTGGCCGACCGCGCTCGCCGCCCGCTGGTCGGCCTACGGCGGCGCCGTCGTCGGCGGACTCGACCTGCTCGTGCACCAGGCGGTGCTCCAGGTCGAACAGATGACGGGCCGGTCCCCGGCTCCCCTCGACGCCATGCGGAAAGCGGGCGAGCACGCCCTCGCGGCCCGCTAGGACCCCCCGCGTTCCGCGGGGAGCGAACGGAGGGGGGACCGCCGTCCGTCCGGCCCGAAGCGCGGAACCGCCCGCCGCCGCGCCGCACGGACCGGGGCCCCGTTCCCCCCGCCGGCCCGCACGGCAGGGCCGCGCCGCCGACCGTCCGGGCCCGTACGCGCCGCGGCGGACCGGGCGGGGCGGCGCCGGCGGCCCGGGGCTCCCACGCTCCCCGGCAGCCGCAGGGCGACGCCCCGCGCGGCCCGCCGCGGCGCCGGCCGCCGTCCGCCTGACGGACCGGCGGCCGGGCCGGGGCGCGGACGTGGGAGGATCGGAGGCGGCGGACCGGGACCCGCGCACCTGGTCACGCCGTCGCCACGCGCGAGGACGCGCGTACGCAGGGCAGTACCGGGGCGCGAGCACTGAGGAGCACCGTTGAGCAGGTTGCGCTGGCTGACCGCGGGGGAGTCCCACGGTCCCGCACTCGTCGCGACGCTGGAGGGCCTCCCCGCCGGCGTGCCGATCACCACGGACATGGTGGCGGACCACCTGGCGAGGCGGCGGCTGGGCTATGGGCGCGGTGCCCGCATGAAGTTCGAGCGGGACGAGGTCACCTTCCTCGGCGGCGTCCGGCACGGCCTGACCCTCGGCTCCCCGGTGGCGATCATGGTGGGGAACACCGAGTGGCCCAAGTGGGAGCAGGTCATGGCGGCCGACCCGGTCGACCCCGAGGTGCTGGACGGGCTGGCCCGCAACGCGCCGCTGACCCGCCCGCGCCCCGGCCACGCCGACCTCGCCGGCATGCAGAAGTACGGCTTCGACGAGGCCCGGCCCGTCCTGGAGCGCGCCTCCGCCCGCGAGACCGCCGCCCGCGTGGCGCTCGGCGCGGTGGCCCGGTCGTACCTGAAGGAGACGGCCGGCATCGAGATCGTCAGCCACGTCGTCGAACTCGCCTCCGCCAAGGCCCCCTACGGCGTGTACCCGACCCCGGCGGACGTGGAGAAGCTGGACGCGGACCCGGTGCGCTGCCTGGACGCGGACGCCTCCAAGGCGATGGTCGCCCAGATCGACCAGGCCCACAAGGACGGCGACACCCTCGGCGGCGTGGTGGAGGTGCTGGCGTACGGCGTGCCGGTCGGCCTCGGCTCCCACGTGCACTGGGACCGCAGGCTGGACGCCCGTCTGGCGGCGGCGCTCATGGGCATCCAGGCGATCAAGGGCGTCGAGGTCGGTGACGGCTTCGACCTGGCCCGGGTACCGGGTTCCCGCGCGCACGACGAGATCGTCACCACTCCGGAGGGCATCAGGCGGGCCTCCGGCCGCTCCGGCGGCACCGAGGGCGGCCTGACCACCGGCGAGCTGCTGCGCGTGCGCGCGGCCATGAAGCCGATCGCGACCGTGCCGCGCGCGCTGAAGACCGTGGACGTGGTGACGGGCGAGCCCGCGCAGGCCCACCACCAGCGCTCGGACGTGTGCGCGGTGCCGGCGGCCGGCATCGTCGCCGAGGCGATGGTCGCCCTCGTCCTGGCGGACGCGGTGGCGGAGAAGTTCGGCGGCGACAGCGTGCCGGAGACCCGCCGCAACGTCCGGAGCTACCTCGAGAACCTGGCGATCCGGTGAGCGGTCCGCTGCTGGTCCTCGTCGGCCCGATGGGGGTCGGCAAGTCCACCGTGGGGCAGCTGCTGGCCCAGCGGCTCGGTGTCGCCTACCGGGACACGGACGACGACATCGTGGCCGGGCAGGGCCGGGCGATCGCGGACATCTTCGTCGACGAGGGCGAGCCCGCCTTCCGCGCGATCGAGAAGCGGGCCGTGCGCGCCGCGCTGGCCGAGCACGACGGCGTCCTCGCCCTCGGCGGCGGCGCCGTCCTGGACCCGGACACGCGCGCGCTGCTCGCCGGCCACCGGGTCCTCTACCTCTCGATGGACGTCGAGGAGGCGGTCCGGCGCACCGGGCTGAACACCGCCCGCCCGCTGCTCGCGATCAACCCGCGCAGACAGTGGCGCGAGCTGATGGAGGCGCGCCGCCACCTCTACGAGGAGGTCGCCACGGCCATCGTGGCCACCGACGGACGCACCCCCGACGAGGTTGTCGAAGCCGCCCTGGAAGCACTGGAGTTGAAGGAAGCATGAGCGAGGCAGTCACCCGGATCCAGGTCGCCGGCACCGCGGGCACCGACCCCTACGAGGTGCTGGTCGGCCGTCAGCTCCTCGGAGAACTCGCCGGACTGGTCGGGGACAAGGCCCGGCGGGTCGCCGTCATCCACCCCGAGTCCCTCGCCGAGACCGGGGACGCGCTCCGCGCCGACCTGGCCGAGCAGGGCTACGAGGCCATCGCCATCCAGGTGCCCAACGCCGAGGAGGCCAAGACCGCCGAGGTCGCCGCCTACTGCTGGAAGGCGCTGGGCCAGTCGGGCTTCACCCGCACCGACGTCATCGTCGGCGTGGGCGGCGGAGCCACCACGGACGTCGCCGGGTTCGTGGCCGCGACCTGGCTGCGCGGCGTGCGCTGGATCGCCGTCCCCACCACCGTCCTGGCCATGGTGGACGCGGCCGTCGGCGGCAAGACCGGCATCAACACCGCCGAGGGCAAGAACCTGGTGGGAGCCTTCCACCCGCCCGCCGGCGTCCTGTGCGACCTCGCCGCCCTCGACTCCCTCCCGGTCAACGACTACGTCTCCGGGCTCGCCGAAGTGATCAAGGCCGGTTTCATCGCCGACCCGGTGATCCTCGACCTCATCGAGGCCGACCCCGAGGCCGCCCGCAGCCCGGCCGGGCCGCACACCGCCGAGCTGATCGAACGCTCGATCCGGGTCAAGGCCGACGTGGTCTCCTGCGACCTGAAGGAGTCGGGCCGCAGGGAGATCCTCAACTACGGCCACACCCTCGGCCACGCCATCGAGAAGAACGAGCGCTACAAGTGGCGCCACGGCGCCGCCGTCTCCGTCGGCATGCACTTCGCCGCCGAACTGGGCCGCCTCGCCGGCCGGCTGGACGACGCCACCGCCGACCGCCACCGCACCATCCTCGAAGCGGTCGGACTCCCCCTCCACTACCGCTACGACCAGTGGCCCAAGCTGCTGGAGAACATGAAGGTCGACAAGAAGTCCCGCGGCGACCTGCTGCGCTTCATCGTCCTGGACGGCCTGGCCAAGCCCACCGTCCTGGAGGGCCCCGACCCGGCCGTCCTCCTCGCCGCCTACGGAGAAGTGGGCCAGTAGGTCCACCGGTGCGCCTTGCGCCCGGTTCGCCTTTCACGGCGGGCACTTGGGACCGCCCCCGGCCGTTCACCAAACGACGGCCGGGGGCGGTACCGTTCCGTAGCGGGCGGGTACGCCCGCTGTCAGCGCCCATCGCCTGTACGAGACGGAGTGGCACCGGATGCAGCACGCAGTGGGTTCTCCGCTGCCGCCGCCCCACCAGCCGGGGCACGGACCGGCCCCGGGCTGGTCCCCGGCCGCACACCACCCGGGACCCCACCCCGGAGTGCCCCAGGGCCCCCTTCCCGTGCCACCTGCGGCACCGGCCCACCCCGGCCCGCCGCCGCACCCGGCCCAGGCTCCCGCGCACGCCCCGGCCCCCGAGGCCCCGGGCCACGTCCCGCCGCCCGCCGGCGCCCCCGTGCCCGGCGCACCGCCTGCCCCGGATCCGGCCACCACGACCCTCGCCGTGCTGCTCATCGGGCCCGCGGGCGCCGGCAAGACCAGCGTCGCCAAGTACTGGGCGGACCACCGCCGGGCCCCCACCGCCCACATCAGCCTCGACGACGTACGCGAATGGGTCCGCTCGGGCTTCGCCGACCCCCAGGCGGGATGGAACGACAATTCCGAGGCCCAGTACCGCCTGGCCCGCCGCACCTGCGGTTTCGCCGCGCGCAACTTCCTCGCCAACGGCATCTCGTGCATCCTCGACGACGCCGTCTTCCCCGACCGCCCCGTCGTCGGCCTCGGCGGCTGGAAACGGCACGTGGGCCCCGGCCTGCTGCCGGTCGTCATCCTCCCCGGCCTGGACATCGTCCTGGAGCGCAACGCCGAACGCACCGGCAACCGCCGCCTCACCGACGAGGAAGTGGCCCGCATCCACGGCCGTATGGCCGGCTGGTACGGCTCGGGCCTGCCGATCATCGACAACTCCCAGCTCGACATCCCCGAGACGGCCCGCGTACTGGACGAGGTACTCGCCCGCTCGTTGGCGAGCCCGCCCAAGTGGTGACCGCACCCGGAGGCCCGCGGCCGCGCGGGGGCGCAAGGGGACGTGCCGCCGCGGCGCGGCCCGTCGCTCAGCCGGTCGCAGCCGGCGCCCACGGCCGGCCCGGCGAGGGCCCGCGCGGTGACGCGGGGTGCCCGCCGCGCCACCGCCCCCCGGCCCGATCCGCCCCGCCGCCGGGCGCCCGCCGCCAAAACCCCGTGTGACGCCCGGTCGGCCCCGCCCGACCGGCGGCGACCGCCCGCCCCTCGTACGCTCGGCTCATGTCAGAGGTGTACGCGGCCCGCCGAACCCGCCTCCGCGAACGCTGCACCGCGGGCGGCGGCGCGGCGGTCCTGGTCTCCCGCCCCGCCAACGTGCGCTACCTCGCGGGTGCCGCCCCGCACGGCGCCGTCCTGCTGCTGGGCGTCACCGACGACCTGCTGCTGTGCGCGGGCCCCCTGGACGACCGCTCCACGCAGGGCCGCCCCGACGAGGCACTGGGCGTACGCATCCTGCCCGGCTCCGCGGTCGACCCGGCCGTCGCCGCCACCGGCCTCGCCGCCGCGCAGGGCGCCGACTGCCTCGCCGTGGAGGAGCACCACCTCACGGTGACCCGTCACCGAGCCCTCCGCTCCGCCGCCCCCGGCCTCCGCCTGACCGGCCTGGACTGCGCGGTCGAACAGCTCAGGGTCGTCAAGGACGAGGAGGAGATCTCCTGCCTGCGCATCGGTGCCGAGATCGCCGACCAGGCCCTCGGCGAACTCCTGGAATCCATCCTCGTGGGCCGCACCGAGCGCCACCTCGCCCTGGAACTGGAACGCCGCCTGGTCGACCACGGAGCCGACGGTCCCGCCTTCCCGACCTCGGTCGGCACCGGCCCCCACTCCGGTCGCCCCGGCCACCGCCCCACCGACCGCCGGGTGGAGGAGGGCGACTTCCTCTCCGTCTGCCTCGGCGCGGCCTACCGCGGCTACCGCTGCGAGATCGGCCGTACGTTCGTCATCGGCAGCTCGCCCGCCGACTGGCAGATCGAGCTGTACGACCTGGTCTTCGCCGCCCAGCGCGCCGGCCGGGAGGCCCTCGTCCCCGGTACTCCCTGCCGGGACGTCGACCGCGCCGCCCGCCAGGTGCTGGACTGCGCCGGGTACGCCGGCGGCCTGCCGGACCTCACCGGCCACGGCGTCGGGCTCGAAATCGACGAGGACCCTCAGTTGACCCCCTCGGCCATGGGTAAACTGGACGCTTGCGTGCCGGTCACCGTCGAACCCGGGGTCCACCTCCCGGGCCGGGGCGGTGTCCGGATCGATGACACGCTCGTCGTGCGCCCCGAGGCGGACGGCGGACCCGAGCTACTCACCATCACGACCAAGGAGCTGCTCGCGCTCTAGCCCCCGCGCTGAGTGCCTGCCCCGGGGTCGTCCCACGTCAGTCCAGGAGATTCCGCAACCGTGGCTTCCACGAACGACCTCAAGAACGGCATGGTGCTCAAGCTCGAAGGCGGCCAGCTCTGGTCCGTCGTCGAGTTCCAGCACGTCAAGCCCGGCAAGGGCCCCGCCTTCGTGCGCACCAAGCTCAAGAACGTGCTCTCCGGCAAGGTCGTCGACAAGACCTTCAACGCCGGTGTCAAGGTCGAGACGGCCACTGTCGACAAGCGCGACATGCAGTTCTCGTACATGGACGGCGACTACTTCGTCTTCATGGACATGGAGACCTACGACCAGCTCATGGTCGACCGCAAGGCCGTCGGCGACGCCGCCAACTTCCTCGTCGAGGGCTTCACCGCCACCGTCGCCCAGCACGAGGGCGAGGTGCTCTTCGTCGAGCTCCCGGCCGCCGTCGAGCTGACGGTCGCCGAGACCGAGCCGGGCGTCCAGGGCGACCGCTCCACCGGCGGCACCAAGCCGGCCACGCTGGAGACCGGCCACCAGATCCAGGTCCCCCTCTTCATCACCACCGGTGAGAAGATCAAGGTCGACACCCGCACGAGCGACTACCTCGGCCGGGTGAACAGCTAACCGTGGCTGCCCGCAACACGGCCCGCAAACGCGCCTTCCAGATCCTCTTCGAAGGGGACCAGCGCGGCGCCGACGTCCTGACCGTCCTCGCGGACTGGGTCCGGCACTCCCGGAACGACACCCGGCAGCCGCCGGTGAGCGAGTACACGATGGAGCTGGTCGAGGGCTACGCCGAGCACGCGCGGCGCATCGACGAGCTGATCGCCCAGTACTCGGTCGGCTGGACGCTCGACCGCATGCCGGTCGTCGACCGCAACATCCTGCGTCTTGGGGCCTACGAGCTGATCTGGGTCGACGAGACGCCGGACGCCGTCGTCCTCGACGAGATGGTGCAGCTGGCGAAGGAGTTCTCGACGGACGAGTCCCCCTCGTTCGTCAACGGCCTGCTGGGCCGCCTGAAGGACCTGAAGCCCTCGCTGCGCCGCGAGGAGAGCTGACCGAAGAAGACGCCGGGGCCCCGCAGCACGTGTGCTGCGGGGCCCCGGCGTCCCGGTAGCGGGCACGGGACCGGGGCCCTTGCGCCCCCAGCGCGTACAAAGCCGCCGGGGCGGCCGCAACCATCAAGGTCCCGGCCGCCCCGGCGACACGTTTCTGCTGGTCCGGAGGGTGCTCAGCTCTCCTCGTGGGCCGCCACCGCACGGCGCGCGTCCGCGTCCAGCACGCCCCAGCTGATCAGCTGCTCGGTGAGGACCGAGGGCGACTGGTCGTAGATGACGGCGAGGGTGCGCAGGTCGTCCTGGCGGATCGAGAGCACCTTGCCGTTGTAGTCACCGCGCTGCGACTGGATCGTGGCCGCGTAGCGCTGCAGGGGACCCGCCTTCTCGGCCGGCACGGTGGCCAGCCGCTCCAGGTCCAGGACCAGCTTCGGCGGCGGCTCGGCGGCACCGCCCGGGGTGGTGCCCGGCAGCAGTTCCTGCACGGGAACGCCGTAGAAATCCGCCAGCTCGGCGAGACGCTGCACGGTCACGGCGCGGTCGCCGCGCTCGTACGAACCGACCACGACCGCCTTCCAGCGACCCTGGGACTTCTCCTCGACACCGTGGAGGGAAAGGCCCTGCTGGGTGCGGATGGCACGGAGCTTGGCCCCGAGCTGTTTGGCGTATTCGCTGGACATATGGCTCCCCGGACACTGTGTCGACGCGGACTGGCTCGGTGCCCATGCCGCGCGGTTGGTAACTCACTGTGAGGTTACGCAGCGTTACTCTCCTGCGTCAAGCCGAATGGTCCCCACCGCACCCGCCGTGGTAGTGCCCGGATCGCCGCCCCCGGGCCGGCCCGGGGGCGGCGATCCGGGCACTCTCCGGCACCTGCTACCGTAGGTGGCGCAATTCCGACGTCCTTTAAGGTCCGTCCCGTGAGGCGGAGAAGGAGGTCCGTTTCGTATGGACACGCAAGCGTCCGATGCGCGGCCCGTGCTCGAGGGCCCCGACATCGCGCGGGTACTGACCCGTATCGCCCACGAGATCGTCGAGCGCGCCAAGGGCGCCGACGACGTGGTGCTCCTCGGCATTCCCACCCGGGGTGTCTTCCTCGCCCGCCGGCTCGCCGCCAAGCTGGAGCAGATCACCGAGCGCAAGGTGCCGGCCGGCTCCCTCGACATCACCATGTACCGCGACGACCTGCGCATGCACCCGCCGCGTGCGCTGGCCCGCACCGAGATCCCCGGTGACGGCATCGACGGCCGGCTGGTCGTCCTCGTCGACGACGTGCTCTTCTCCGGCCGCACCATCCGCGCAGCCCTGGACGCCCTGAACGACATCGGGCGCCCGCGCGCGGTCCAGCTCGCGGTCCTCGTCGACCGCGGTCACCGCGAACTGCCGATCCGCGCCGACTACGTCGGCAAGAACCTCCCCACGTCGTTGCGGGAGACGGTCAAGGTCCAGCTCGCCGAGGAGGACGGTCGCGACACCGTGCTGCTCGGCGCCAAGCGGACCGCTCCGGGCACCCAGCACTAGCCCCGTCCGGCCTCGCGCGCGGCCCTGCCCGCCTCAAGGCCCGGCCGGTGCGCCCACGCACGCGCCCGGTTGCCCGAAAACTCCCGTTCCTCCGCATGACCTGCCCTACGGAGCCTGAAAGATGCAGCGCCATCTCATCTCGGCCGCCGACCTCACCCGCGACGACGCCGTCCTGATCCTCGACACCGCCGAGGAAATGGCCCGGGTCGCGGACCGGCCGATCAAAAAGCTGCCGACCCTGCGCGGCCGCACCGTCGTGAACCTCTTCTTCGAGGACTCCACGCGCACCCGGATCTCCTTCGAGGCGGCCGAGAAGCGCCTGTCCGCGGACGTGATCAACTTCTCCGCCAAGGGGTCGAGCGTGTCCAAGGGCGAGTCCCTGAAGGACACCGCTCAGACCCTGGAGGCGATGGGCGTCGACGCCGTCGTCATCCGGCACAGCGCCTCCGGCGCCCCGTACCGCCTGGCCAACTCCGGCTGGATCGACGCGGTCGTCATCAACGCCGGCGACGGCACCCACCAGCACCCCACGCAGGCCCTGCTGGACGCCTTCACCATGCGCCGCCGCCTGGTCGGCAGGGACGCCGGGCTCGGCCAGGACCTGGCCGGCAAGCGCATCACGATCGTCGGTGACGTCCTGCACAGCCGGGTCGCCCGCTCCAACGTCGACCTGCTGCACACCCTCGGCGCCGAGGTCACCCTCGTCGCCCCGCCCACCCTGCTGCCGGTCGGCGTGGAGACCTGGCCCTGCTCGGTCTCGTACGACCTCGACTCCACGCTGCCCAAGTCCGACGCGGTGATGATGCTGCGCGTGCAGCGCGAGCGCATGAACGCCGCGTTCTTCCCCACCGAGCGCGAGTACTCGCGCCGCTACGGCCTCGACGGCGACCGCATGGCCAAGATGCCGGGGCACGCCGTCGTCATGCACCCCGGCCCGATGGTCCGCGGCATGGAGATCACCGCCGAGGTCGCCGACTCCGACCGCTGCACCGTCGTCGAGCAGGTCGCCAACGGCGTCTCCATCCGCATGGCCGTCCTGTACCTGCTGCTCGGCGGCAACGAGCCCGCCGTCACCCACCCGTCGCCCACCGCCGCCCCCGCATCGAGGCGCTCCGCGCCCACCTCTGCACCCCGCACCACGGAGGAGAAGTAAGACATGAGCAAGACCCTGATCCGCGGTGCGAGGATCCTCGGCGGCGAGCCGCAGGACGTGCTGATCGACGGCGCGGTCATCGAGGCGGTCGGCACGGGCCTGCCCGCCGGGGGCGCCGAGGTCGTCGAGGCCGACGGCAAGGTACTGCTGCCGGGCCTGGTCGACCTCCACACCCACCTGCGCGAGCCCGGCCGCGAGGACTCCGAGACCGTCCTGACCGGCACGCGCGCGGCGGCCAGCGGCGGCTACACCGCCGTGTTCGCCATGGCCAACACCTTCCCCGTGGCCGACACCGCCGGCGTCGTCGAGCAGGTCTGGCGGCTCGGCAGGGAGCACGGCTACTGCGACGTGCAGCCCATCGGCGCCGTCACCGTCGGCCTGGAGGGCCGCAAGCTCGCCGAGCTGGGCGCCATGCACGAGTCCGCGGCCGGCGTCACCGTCTTCTCCGACGACGGCAAGTGCGTCCACGACGCGCAGATCATGCGCCGCGCCCTGGAGTACGTGAAGGCGTTCGGCGGTGTCGTCGCCCAGCACGCGCAGGAGCCGAGGCTGACCGAGGGCGCCGAGATGAACGAGGGCGTCGTCTCCGCCGAGCTGGGGCTCGGGGGCTGGCCCGCCGTCGCCGAGGAGTCGATCATCGCGCGGGACGTGCTGCTCGCCGAGCACGTCGGCTCCCGCGTCCACGTCTGCCACCTGTCGACGGCCGGTTCCGTGGAGATCGTCCGCTGGGCCAAGTCCCGCGGCATCCAGGTCACCGCCGAGGTCACCCCGCACCACCTCCTCCTCACCGACGAGCTGGTGCGCACCTACGACCCGGTCTACAAGGTGAACCCGCCGCTGCGCACCGAGCGTGACGTGATGGCGCTGCGCGAGGCGCTCGCCGACGGCACGATCGACGTCGTCGCCACCGACCACGCCCCGCACCCGCAGGAGGACAAGGACTGCGAGTGGGCCGCCGCCGCCATGGGCATGGTCGGCCTGGAGACCGCATTGTCGGTGGTCCAGGAGACCATGGTGGACACGGGTCTGCTGGACTGGGCCGGCGTCGCCGACCGCATGTCCTTCAAGCCCGCGCGGATCGGACAGGCCACCGGACACGGCCGTCCCGTCTCGGCTGGTGAGCCCGCCAACCTCACCCTCGTCGACACGGCATACCGTGGCCGGGTGGACCCCGCGGGCTTCGCCTCGCGCAGCCGCAACACCCCCTACGAGGGGCGTGAGCTGCCGGGCCGTGTGACGCACACGTGGCTGCGGGGCAAGGCCACGCTCGTCGACGGGAAGCTCACGTGACACCACCTGTACTCCTGCTGGCCGCCGAGAAGGAATCGGCGGAAGTGACCGACTGGGCCGCCCGCGCCGGCTGGGTCGTCGGCCTCCTCCTGTTCGTCGCGCTGGTCTACTGGCTGATGCGCGAGGGCTGGAAGTGGCGCGGCACGCTCCAGGGCGACCTGCCGGAACTGCCCACCGCGCCGGATGACGCGGGCCCGGTGAGACTGGGCATGAGCGGCCGCTACCACGGGTCCACCACCGCCGGGCAGTGGCTCGACCGCATCGTGGCGCACGGCCTGGGCACCCGCAGCCGGGCCGAGCTCACGCTGACGGACGCCGGGATCGACGTCGTACGCCCCGGCGCGAGCGACTTCTTCATCCCGGCCGCGCAACTGCGCGGGGCCCGCCTCGACAAGGGCATCGCCGGCAAGGTCCTCACCGAGGGCGGCCTGCTGGTGGTGACGTGGGCCCACGGCGGCAAATCGATCGACTCCGGTTTCCGCTCCGACCACGCGGCCGAGCACCTCGAATGGGTCGACACCCTGAACCAAATGATCGACAAGACGGAAACGGAAGGCGCACGATGACGACCTCCACCAGGGGAGCTGCCAGGACTCCCGCCGTGCTCGTCCTGGAGGACGGCCGGATCTTCCGCGGCCGTGCCTACGGGGCCGTGGGGGCGACCTTCGGCGAGGCCGTGTTCTCCACCGGCATGACCGGCTACCAGGAGACCCTCACCGACCCGTCGTACCACCGCCAGGTCGTCGTGATGACCGCCCCGCACATCGGCAACACCGGCATCAACGACGAGGACATGGAGTCCAGGAGGATCTGGGTCTCCGGCTACGTGGTGCGCGACCCCGCGCGCGTGCCCTCCAGCTGGCGCTCGCGGCGCACGCTGGACGAGGAACTGGACGCCCAGGGCGTCGTCGGCATCTCCGGCGTCGACACCCGGGCGCTCACCCGCCACCTGCGCGAGCGCGGCGCCATGCGCGTCGGCATCTTCTCCGGCGACGCGGTCCGCGACGAGGCCACCATGCTCGCCGAGGTCCGCAGGGCCCCCGAGATGACGGGTGCCGACCTCTCCGCCGAGGTCGCCACCACCGAGCCGTACGTCGTCCCCGCGATCGGCGAGAGGAAGTTCACCGTCGCCGCCGTCGACCTCGGCATCAAGGGCATGACCCCGCACCGCATGGCCGAGCGCGGCATCGAGGTGCACGTGCTCCCGGCCACCGCGTCCGTCGAGGACGTGTACGCGGTCGACCCCGACGGCGTGTTCTTCTCCAACGGCCCGGGCGACCCGGCCACCGCCGACCACCCCGTCTCCGTGATGCAGGCGGTGCTGGAGCGGGGCACCCCGCTGTTCGGCATCTGCTTCGGCAACCAGATCCTCGGCCGCGCCCTGGGCTTCGGCACCTACAAGCTGAAGTACGGCCACCGCGGCATCAACCAGCCGGTGCAGGACCGCACGACCGGCAAGGTCGAGGTCACCGCGCACAACCACGGATTCGCCGTGGACGCGCCCACCGACAAGGTCTCCGACACCCCCTTCGGCCGCGTCGAGGTCTCCCACGTCTGCCTCAACGACAACGTGGTGGAGGGCCTCCAGCTCCTCGACAAGCCGGCCTTCAGCGTCCAGTACCACCCGGAAGCGGCGGCCGGCCCGCACGATGCCGCCTACCTGTTCGACCGCTTCGTGTCCCTGATGGAGGGCCAGCGTGCCTAAGCGCACCGATATCCAGTCCGTCCTGGTCATCGGCTCCGGCCCGATCGTCATCGGCCAGGCCGCCGAGTTCGACTACTCCGGCACCCAGGCGTGCCGCGTGCTCAAGGCCGAGGGCCTGCGCGTCATCCTGGTGAACTCCAACCCGGCGACGATCATGACCGACCCGGAGATCGCCGACGCCACCTACGTCGAGCCGATCACCCCCGGGTTCGTCGAGAGGATCATCGCCAAGGAGCGCCCCGACGCGCTCCTGCCCACCCTGGGCGGCCAGACGGCCCTGAACACCGCGATCTCGCTGCACGAGAACGGCGTCCTGGAGAAGTACGGCGTCGAGCTGATCGGCGCCAACGTGGAGGCGATCCACAAGGGCGAGGACCGCGACCGGTTCAAGGAGGTCGTGGAAGAGGTCCGCAAGAAGATCGGGCACGGCGAGTCGGCCCGTTCGGTCATCTGCCACTCCATGGACGACGTCCTCAAGGGCGTCGAGACGCTCGGCGGCTACCCGGTCGTCGTCCGCCCCTCCTTCACCATGGGCGGCGCCGGCTCCGGCTTCGCCCACGACGAGGAGGAGCTGCGCCGTATCGCCGGCCAGGGCCTCACGCTCTCCCCGACCACCGAGGTGCTCCTGGAGGAGTCCATCCTCGGCTGGAAGGAGTACGAGCTGGAGCTGATGCGCGACAAGAACGACAACGTCGTGGTCGTCTGCTCCATCGAGAACTTCGACCCCATGGGCGTGCACACCGGCGACTCGATCACCGTCGCGCCCTCGATGACGCTGACCGACCGCGAGTACCAGATCCTGCGCGACGTCGGTATCGCGATCATCCGCGAGGTCGGTGTGGACACCGGCGGCTGCAACATCCAGTTCGCGGTGAACCCGGCCGACGGCCGCGTCATCGTCATCGAGATGAACCCGCGCGTGTCGCGCTCGTCCGCCCTCGCCTCCAAGGCGACCGGCTTCCCGATCGCGAAGATCGCTGCCAAGCTCGCAGTCGGTTACACCCTCGACGAGATCCCGAACGACATCACGCAGGAGACGCCGGCCTCCTTCGAGCCGACCCTCGACTACGTCGTCGTCAAGGCCCCGCGCTTCGCGTTCGAGAAGTTCCCGAGCGCCGACTCCACCCTCACCACCACCATGAAGTCGGTGGGCGAGGCCATGGCGATCGGCCGCAACTTCACCGAGGCGTTCCAGAAGGCGCTGCGCTCGCTGGAGAAGAAGGACAGCCAGTTCACCTTCGTCGGCGACCCCGGCGACAAGCAGGAGCTGCTGGAGCGGGCGGTCCGCCCGACCGACGGCCGCATCAACACGGTCATGCAGGCCATCCGCGCGGGCGCCACCCCCGAGGAGGTCTTCGAGTACACGAAGATCGACCCGTGGTTCGTCGACCAGCTCTTCCTCATCAAGGAGATCGCCGACGAGCTGGCCGAGGCGCCCGAGCTGACCGCCGACCTGCTCGCCGAGGCCAAGCGGCACGGCTTCTCCGACCAGCAGATCGCCGAGATCCGCGGCCTGCGCGAGGACGTCGTCCGCGAGGTCCGCCACGCCCTCGGCATCCGCCCGGTCTACAAGACGGTCGACACCTGCGCCGCCGAGTTCGCCGCGAAGACCCCGTACTTCTACTCGTCCTACGACGAGGAGACCGAGGTCGCCCCGCGCGAGAAGCCGGCCGTCATCATCCTGGGCTCCGGCCCCAACCGCATCGGCCAGGGCATCGAGTTCGACTACTCCTGCGTCCACGCCTCCTTCGCGCTGAGCGACGCCGGGTACGAGACCGTGATGGTCAACTGCAACCCCGAGACCGTCTCCACCGACTACGACACCTCCGACCGGCTGTACTTCGAGCCGCTCACCCTGGAGGACGTCCTGGAGATCGTCCACGCGGAGCGGCAGGCCGGCCCCATCGCGGGCGTCGTCGTCCAGCTCGGCGGCCAGACCCCGCTGGGTCTGGCGCAGGCACTCAAGGACAACGGCGTGCCGATCGTCGGCACCCCGCCCGAGGCCATCCACGCCGCCGAGGACCGCGGCGCCTTCGGCCGCGTCCTGAAGGAGGCCGGCCTGCCGGCCCCCAAGCACGGCACCGCCACCACCTTCGCCGAGGCCAAGGCCATCGCCGACGAGATCGGCTACCCGGTCCTGGTGCGCCCCTCGTACGTCCTGGGCGGACGTGGCATGGAGATCGTGTACGACGAGGCCCGCCTGGAGTCGTACATCGCCGAGTCCACCGAGATCAGCCCCTCCCGGCCGGTCCTGGTCGACCGCTTCCTCGACGACGCCATCGAGATCGACGTCGACGCCCTGTACGACGGCGAGGAGCTGTACCTCGGCGGTGTGATGGAGCACATCGAGGAGGCCGGCATCCACTCCGGCGACTCGGCGTGCGCCCTGCCCCCGATCACGCTGGGCGGCTTCGACATCAAGCGGCTGCGCGCCTCCACCGAGGCCATCGCCGCGGGCGTCGGCGTCCGCGGCCTGATCAACATCCAGTTCGCGCTGGCCGGGGACATCCTCTACGTCCTGGAGGCCAACCCGCGCGCCTCGCGCACCGTCCCCTTCACCTCGAAGGCGACCGCGGTGCCGCTGGCCAAGGCCGCCGCCCGCATCTCGCTGGGCGCCACCATCGCCGAGCTGCGCGCCGAGGGCCTGCTGCCCAGGCACGGCGACGGCGGGGAGCTCCCGCTCGACGCGCCGATCTCCGTCAAGGAGGCCGTCCTGCCGTGGTCCCGCTTCCGGGACATCCACGGCCGCGGCGTCGACACCGTCCTCGGCCCGGAGATGCGCTCCACCGGCGAGGTCATGGGCATCGACTCCGTCTTCGGCACGGCCTACGCCAAGTCGCAGGCGGGCGCCTACGGCCCGCTGCCCACCAAGGGCCGGGCGTTCATCTCGGTCGCCAACCGCGACAAGCGCTCGATGATCTTCCCGGCGCGCGAGCTGGTCGCCCACGGCTTCGAACTGCTCGCCACCTCCGGCACCGCCGAGGTCCTCAAGCGCAACGGCATCCACGCCACCGTCGTGCGCAAGCAGTCCGAGGGGGAGGGCCCGGGCGGCGAGAAGACCATCGTCCAGCTCATCCACGACGGCCAGGTCGACCTCATCGTCAACACCCCGTACGGCACCGGCGGCCGCCTCGACGGCTACGAGATCCGCACGGCGGCCGTGGCGCGGTCCGTGCCGTGCCTGACGACGGTCCAGGCGCTCGCCGCGGCGGTCCAGGGCATCGACGCCCTCAACCGCGGTGACGTGGGCGTCCGCTCGCTCCAGGAACACGCGGAATTCCTGACCGCGGCCCGCGACTAGCAGCCCCGAGGGGGACACCGGAAACGGTGTCCCCCTCTTCATGAGGACACACACCAGACATGTACGAGCTCTTCTTCCGCCTGTTCTTCCAGCGGATGGACCCGGAGCAGGCCCACCACCTGGCCTTCCGCTGGATCCGCCGCACCGCCCGCCTCCCCGTGCTGCGCACCTTCGTCGCCGCCGCGCTCGCGCCCCGCCACAAGGAGCTGCGCACGGAGGCGTTCGGGCTGCGCATGCACGGCCCGTTCGGGCTCGCCGCCGGCTTCGACAAGAACGCCGTCGGCATCGACGGCATGGCGATGCTCGGCTTCGACCACGTCGAGATCGGCACGGTGACCGGCGAACCGCAGCCCGGCAACCCCAAGAAGCGGCTGTTCCGGCTGGTGAAGGACCGTGCGCTGATCAACCGCATGGGCTTCAACAACGACGGCTCGCTGGCCGTCGCCGCCCGCCTGGCCTCCCGCACGCCCGTCTTCAAGACGGTCGTCGGCGTCAACATCGGCAAGACCAAGGCCGTCCCGGAGGCCGAAGCCGTCGCCGACTACGTGAAGTCGGCCGAGCGGCTCGCCCCGCACGCCGACTACCTGGTCGTCAACGTCTCCTCCCCGAACACGCCGGGGCTGCGCGACCTCCAGGCCGTCGACCACCTGCGGCCGCTGCTCACCGCGGTCCGCGACGCCGCCGACCGGGTGGTCCCCGCCCGACGCGTCCCGCTCCTGGTGAAGATCGCGCCGGATCTGGCCGACGAGGACGTGGACGCCGTCGCCGATCTGGCCGTGGAGCTGGGGCTGGACGGCATCATCGCCACGAACACCACCATCGCGCGCCAGGGGCTCGGCCTGAGCTCCGATCCCGCCGTGGCCGGGGAGGCCGGCGGCCTGTCGGGCGCTCCGCTCAAGGCGCGCTCCCTGGAGGTGCTGCGGCGCCTGTACGCGCGCGTCGGCGACCGGATCACCCTCGTGGGCGTCGGCGGCATCGAGACCGCCGAGGACGCCTGGCAGCGCATCCTGGCCGGCGCCACGCTGGTCCAGGGCTACAGCGCCTTCATCTACCAGGGGCCCTTCTGGAGCCGCGCCGTCCACAAGGGGCTGGCCGCGCGCCTGCGCCAGAGCCCGTACGCCACCCTCGCCGACGCGGTCGGCGCCGACGTGAGGAAGTCCGCATGAGCCCTCTGGAGCCCTTCGGCGCCCGTCTGCGCCGCGCGATGGACGAGCGCGGTCCGCTGTGCGTCGGCATCGACCCGCACGCCTCCCTGCTCGCCGAGTGGGGCCTGAACGACGACGTGGCGGGGCTGGAGAGGTTCAGCCGCACGGTCGTGGAGGCCGTGGCCGGCCGGGTCGCCGTCCTGAAGCCGCAGAGCGCGTTCTTCGAGCGCTTCGGCGCGCGCGGTGTGGCCGTCCTGGAGACGTCGGTGCGCGAGGCGCGCGAGGCGGGCGCGCTGGTCGTCATGGACGCCAAGCGCGGCGACATCGGCTCGACCATGGCCGCGTACGCCGAGTCCTTCCTGCGCCCGGGCGCCCCGCTGTTCTCGGACGCGCTGACCGTCTCGCCCTACCTCGGCTACGGTTCGCTGAAGCCGGCCGTCGAGCTGGCGCGCGAGAGCGGGGCCGGTCTGTTCGTGCTGGCGCTCACCTCCAACCCGGAGGGCGGCGAGGTCCAGCACGCCGTCCGGGCCGACGGGCGCAGCGTCGCGGCGACGGTGCTGGCCCACCTGGCCGCCGAGAACGCGGACCAGGAGCCGCTGGGCTCCTTCGGCGCGGTCGTCGGCGCCACCCTGGGCGACCTGTCGTCGTACGACCTGGCCGTCAACGGCCCGCTGCTGGCACCGGGCATCGGAGCCCAGGGGGCCACTCCGGCGGACCTGCCCCGGGTCTTCGGGAGCGTCGTGGGCAACGTGGTGCCGAACGTCAGCCGGGGTGTTCTTCGTCACGGCCCCGACGTCACGGCGCTGCGCGGGGCGGCGGACCGCTTCGCGGAGGAGATCCGGGCCGCCGTCGCCTCCGAGTAACCCTTCCGTGACTCCCCGCGCGCGGGGCGGCGCCCCTGGTGGCCCCGCGCGCCCCCTCCGGACGCCTCGGACGGGTGGACCCGGGACGGACTTGAGTCTGGATCCATTCTCAAATCCGAGGGAATATGTTCTAAATGTCCGTCCTGACGGAGGCTGACCAGGACTTTTCCGCTGTTCTCGCTGACTCCGGCGGACTTGCCCGCTAGTCTCCGACGAGAGTCGATGGGCAAGCGTGTTGCTCATGGCTCCCCAGGTGTGGGGCGACTAGGTTCCTCACCGGTCCGTATCCGACAGTTCGACATCCGAGGTGACGTAGGCGTGGCTCTTCCGCCCCTTACCCCTGAACAGCGCGCAGCCGCGCTCGAAAAGGCCGCCGCGGCTCGCCGGGAGCGGGCCGAGGTCAAGAATCGACTCAAGCACTCCGGCGCCTCCCTGCACGAGGTCATCAAGCAGGGCCAGGAGAACGACGTCATCGGCAAGATGAAGGTCTCCGCCCTCCTTGAGTCGCTGCCGGGCGTGGGCAAGGTCCGCGCCAAGCAGATCATGGAGCGACTCGGCATCTCCGAGAGCCGCCGCGTGCGGGGTCTCGGCTCCAACCAGATCGCCTCCCTGGAGCGCGAGTTCGGCAGCACCGGCAACTGAGTCCGGACCACTCCGGGACAGCTGGAATAATCGCTGCATGAGTGAACGTCCGCGGCTGACCGTGCTCTCCGGCCCCTCGGGGGTCGGCAAGAGCACGGTCGTCGCCCATATGCGCAAGGAACATCCCGAGGTCTGGCTGTCGGTGTCGGCGACGACCCGCAAGCCGCGCCCGGGTGAGCAGCACGGGGTCCACTACTTCTTCGTCAGCGACGAGGAGATGGACAAGCTGATCGCCAACGGTGAACTGCTGGAGTGGGCCGAGTTCGCGGGCAACCGCTACGGCACGCCGCGCGCGGCCGTCCAGGAACACCTGGAAGCGGGGGTCCCGGTCCTCCTGGAGATCGACCTGCAGGGCGCCCGGCAGGTCCGCGAGTCCATGGCGGAGGCCCGTCTGGTGTTCCTGGCTCCCCCCTCCTGGGAGGAGCTGGTGCGCAGGCTCACCGGCCGGGGCACCGAGCCGCCCGAGGTGATCGAGCGCCGCCTCCAGGCGGCCAAGGTCGAGCTGGCGGCCGAGCCGGAGTTCGACGTGACCCTGGTCAACACCTCCGTCGAGGATGTGGCGAGCGAGCTGCTAGCCTTGATGGACGTTGTGTGATCGTGACGGATCACGCCGACTGATTCTTTCCCATCCATCGGAAGGTAGAGCGTGTCCTCTTCCATCTCCGCGCCCGAGGGCATCATCAACCCGCCGATCGACGAGCTCCTCGAGGCCACGGACTCGAAGTACAGCCTCGTGATCTACGCGGCCAAGCGTGCCCGCCAGATCAACGCGTACTACTCCCAGCTCGGCGAGGGTCTCCTCGAGTACGTCGGTCCCCTCGTCGACACCCACGTCCACGAGAAGCCGCTCTCGATCGCCCTGCGCGAGATCAACGCGGGACTGCTGACCTCCGAGGCCGTCGAGGGTCCCGGGCAGTAGTACTTTCAGCCTGCAGCTGACTTTTCCACAGGCCCGGCAGCACGACTGCCGGGCCTGTGGTGTGTCATGGGACTGTGCGGTTCCGAGATCCGGAACCGGAGCCGGATCCGGGGAGAGCGGGGAGAGACGGTGGACAAGCCGAAGGTCGTCCTGGGGGTCAGCGGCGGCATCGCCGCCTACAAGGCGTGCGAGCTGCTGCGCAGACTGACGGAGTCGGGGCACGACGTCCGGGTCGTCCCCACCGCCTCCGCGCTGCACTTCGTCGGAGCGGCCACCTGGTCCGCCCTGTCCGGCCACCCCGTCTCCACCGAGGTGTGGGACGACGTCCACCAGGTGCCGCACGTGCGGATCGGGCAGCACGCCGACCTGGTCGTCGTCGCCCCGGCCACCGCGGACATGCTCGCCAAGGCCGCCCACGGCCTCGCCGACGACCTCCTCACCAACACCCTCCTCACCGCCCGCTGCCCGGTCGTCTTCGCGCCCGCCATGCACACGGAGATGTGGGAGCACCCGGCCACCCAGGAGAACGTGGCGACGCTGCGCCGTCGCGGCGCCGTCGTCGTCGAGCCCGCCGTCGGCCGCCTCACCGGCGCCGACACCGGCAAGGGGCGGTTCCCCGACCCGGCCGAGATCTTCGAGGTCTGCCGCCGGGTGCTGGCCCGGGGTGCGACCGGGCCGGACCTGGCCGGCCGGCACGTCGTCGTCAGCGCCGGCGGCACCCGCGAGCCCCTCGACCCGGTCCGCTTCCTCGGCAACCGCTCCTCGGGCAAGCAGGGCTACGCCCTCGCCCGTACGGCCGCCGCGCGCGGCGCCCGTGTCACGCTGATCGCGGCCAACACCGCGCTGCCGGACCCGGCGGGCGTGGACGTCGTCCGGGTGGGCACGGCCGTGGAGCTGCGGGAGGCCGTGCTGCGCGCGGCGGCCGACGCCGACGCGGTGGTCATGGCCGCGGCGGTCGCGGACTTCCGCCCGGCGGCCTACGCGGCCGGGAAGATCAAGAAGAAGGACGACCGGGACCCCGAGCCCGTCGCCCTGGTGCGCAACCCGGACATCCTCGCGGAGATCTCCGCCGACCGGACCCGCCCCGGCCAGGTGATCGTCGGTTTCGCCGCCGAGACGGACGACGTCCTGGCCAACGGCCGGGCCAAGCTGAAGCGCAAGGGCTGCGACCTCCTCGTGGTCAACGAGGTGGGGGAGGGCAAGACCTTCGGCGCCGAGGAGAACGAGGCCGTCGTACTCGGCGCCGACGGCAGCGAGACCTCCGTCCCGCACGGCCCGAAGGAGGACCTGGCCGACACCGTCTGGGACCTCGTGGCCGACCGGCTGGCCTGACCGCCCGGCCCGCACGGCCATCCGGATTCCACTCATCCGCGCGTGGCGGCCCTGGCCAGGGAGCACGGCATTGGGCACAATGCCCGTGCCGCAGGTCACAGCGCTCCCGAGAGACGAGACAGGTGGGCCCGCGGCCGAGTGCGACCGATAAACTGTTCAAGGACGTCGCCGGGTGCAGCTCCCCGCGTCGTCCAACCATGATCAGCCAGCAGCCGCTGCAACCCCAGGGAGCGTTGTGTCCCGTCGCCTGTTCACCTCGGAGTCCGTGACCGAGGGCCACCCCGACAAGATCGCTGACCAGATCAGCGACACCATTCTCGACGCGCTTCTGCGCGAGGACCCGACCTCCCGGGTCGCCGTCGAAACCCTGATCACCACCGGCCTGGTGCACGTGGCCGGCGAGGTCACGACCAAGGCCTACGCGGACATCCCGACGCTGGTCCGCGGCAAGATCCTGGAGATCGGCTACGACTCCTCCAAGAAGGGCTTCGACGGCGCCTCCTGCGGTGTCTCGGTCTCCATCGGCGCGCAGTCGCCGGACATCGCGCAGGGTGTCGACGCCGCCTACGAGGCCCGCGTCGAGGGCGACGACGACGAGCTGGACAAGCAGGGCGCCGGCGACCAGGGCCTGATGTTCGGCTACGCCACGGACGAGACGCCGACGCTGATGCCGCTGCCGGTCTTCCTCGCCCACCGCCTGTCCAAGCGCCTGTCGGACGTGCGCAAGAACGGCACGATCCCCTACCTGCGCCCGGACGGCAAGACCCAGGTCACCATCGAGTACGACGGCGACAAGGCCGTCCGCCTCGACACGGTCGTCGTCTCCTCCCAGCACGCGAGCGACATCGACCTGGACTCCCTCCTCGCTCCCGACATCCGCGAGTTCGTCGTGGAGCCGGAGCTGAGGGCGCTCCTGGACGACGGCATCAAGCTGGACACCGAGAACTACCGCCTGCTGGTCAACCCCACCGGCCGCTTCGAGATCGGCGGCCCGATGGGCGACGCCGGCCTCACCGGCCGCAAGATCATCATCGACACCTACGGCGGCATGGCCCGCCACGGCGGCGGCGCCTTCTCCGGCAAGGACCCGTCCAAGGTGGACCGCTCCGCCGCCTACGCCATGCGCTGGGTCGCCAAGAACGTCGTGGCGGCCGGCCTGGCCTCCCGCTGCGAGGTCCAGGTGGCGTACGCCATCGGCAAGGCGGAGCCGGTCGGCCTGTTCGTGGAGACCTTCGGCACCGCCAAGATCGAGCCGGAGAAGATCGAGCAGGCGATCGACGAGGTCTTCGACCTCCGCCCGGCCGCCATCATCCGCGACCTCGACCTGCTCCGCCCGATCTACGCCCAGACCGCCGCCTACGGCCACTTCGGCCGTGAGCTGCCCGACTTCACCTGGGAGCGCACCGACCGCGTCGACGCGCTGCGCAAGGCCGCGGGGCTGTAAGGCGTACGGAACCACGTGAGGCCCGGTGTCCCCCTCGGGGCACCGGGCCCCACGCGTACCCGGCGTCCGCCACCCGGCTCCGGCTGTCGGTGGGCTTTGGTAAGAATGCAAGCGTGAGCAGCGAGAACGAACAGGCGGGCGGTGACGCGCGGGGTGCGCCGCCCGAGCAGCTCGCGCTCATCCGGGAGAGCGTTCGCCGGGCGAGGACACCGCGAGCCAAGCCGCGCACCTGGCGGGGGGCGGCACTCGCCAAGGAGCTGCCCGTCGCGCGGGTGCTGGTCGACAAGGGCGTGCTCCATCTCGACCGGTACTTCGACTACGCGGTGCCCGAGGAACTGGACGCGGACGCGCAGCCGGGCGTGCGGGTGCGGGTGCGGTTCGGGGCCGGACGGCACCGGGTCCGGGAGGGGCGCCGCGAGGGCGGCGGGCTGATCGACGGGTTCCTCGTCGAGCGGCGCGCCGAGTCCGACTACTCCGGCCCGCTGGCCGCGCTCGCCCAGGTCGTGTCGCCGGAGCCGGTGCTCGGTGAGGAGCTGCTGGGACTCGCCAGGGCCGTCGCCGACCGGTACGCGGGCAGCCTCGCCGACGTGCTGCAGCTCGCGGTGCCGCCGCGCAACGCGCGGGCCGAGCAGCGGCCCTCGCCCGCGCCGCTCCCGCCGCCCGCCCCGCCCGGGGCGGGGACCTGGACCCGGTACGAGCGGGGAGCCGCGTTCCTGGAGTCCCTGGCCGCGGGCGGCGCACCGCGCGCCGTGTGGAACGCGCTGCCCGGGCCGTGGTGGAGCGAGGAACTGGCGCGGACCATGGCGGCCACGCTCGCCTCCGGGCGCGGCGCGCTGGCCGTGCTGCCGGACGGGCGGGCGGTCGCCCGGGTCGACGCCGCGCTGACCTCGCTGCTGGGCCGGGGGCACCACGCGGTGCTGACCGCCGACGCCGGGCCCGAGAAGCGGTACGCGCAGTGGCTCGCCGTGCGGCGTGGCTCCGTGCGGGCCGTCGTCGGGACCCGCGCGGCCATGTTCGCCCCGGTGCGGGACCTGGGACTGGTCGCCCTCTGGGACGACGGCGACGACAGCCACAGCGAACCGCACGCCCCGCAGCCCCACGCGCGCGAGGTGCTGCTGCTGCGGGCCGCCCACGACGGGTGCGGTTTCCTGCTGGGCGGCGTCGCCTGCACCGTCGAGGCCGCCCAGCTCGTGGAGAGCGGGTGGGCCCGGCCGCTCGTCGCCGCCCGGGAGCGGGTGCGGGCCGCCGCCCCGCTCGTACGGACCGTGGGGGACGGAGACCTGGCCCGCGACGAGGCGGCCCGGGCCGCCCGCCTGCCGACCCTGGCCTGGCAGGCCGCCAGGGAGGGGCTGCGGCACGGACCGGTGCTGGTGCAGGTGCCCCGGCGCGGGTACGTGCCGCGGATGGCGTGCGCGGCCTGCCGGGAGCCGGCGCGGTGCCGGCACTGCGCGGGGCCGCTGGAGGCGCAGGAGTCGCACAGCGAGCTGCGGTGCGGCTGGTGCGGGCGCGAGGAGGGCGGTTGGCACTGCCCGCAGTGCGGTGCGTTCCGGCTGCGGGCCCAGGTCGTGGGGGCGCGGCGGACCGCCGAGGAACTGGGGCGCGCCTTTCCCGCCGTACCGGTGCGGACCTCGGGGCGCGAGCACGTGCTCGACACGGTGCCGGGGACGCCCGCGCTGGTCGTGAGCACGCCGGGCGCCGAGCCCGTCGCCGAGGGCGGGTACGCGGCGGCGCTGCTGCTGGACGGCTGGGCCATGCTCGGACGGCCCGACCTGCGGGCGGGGGAGGACGCGCTGCGCCGATGGCTCGCCGCCGCCGCGCTGGTCAGGCCGCAGCCGGACGGCGGCACGGTCGTCGTGGTCGCCGAACCGGCCCTGCGGCCGGTTCAGGCGCTGGTGCGGTGGGACCCCGTCGGCCATGCCGTGCGGGAGCTGGCCGAACGCGCCGAGCTGGGCTTCCCGCCGGTGTCGCGGATGGCGGCCGTCTCGGGGACGGGGGAGGCGGTGGCCGAGTTCCTCCGCGCGGTGGAGCTGCCGCGCGAGGCCGAGGTGCTGGGGCCGGTTCCGCTGCCCGTCACGGCCGCGGGGCGTCCGCGGCGGCCCGGGGCGCCGCCTCCCGGCGAACGCTGGGAGCGGGCGCTGATCCGGGTGCCCCCGGGCAGTGGCGCGGCACTGGCCGGCGCGCTGAAGTCCGCTCAGGCGGCGCGGACGGCGCGGGGGAACGGCGAAGCGGTGCGGGTGCGGATCGATCCGCCCGACATCGGGTGAGGGGGCCTGTGCGCGGGGCGATGCCCTCCCGGTGCGCCGGGAGGGCGGGTGAGCGGGTGCGTCAGCCGTTGCGGGGGCCGGGGAAGGCCGTCGGCCGGGCCTCGTCGCGCAGGGCGGGGCTGCCGGCCGTCGGCTGGGCCGGCATGGAGCGGGCCGCAGGGACCGTCGGCAGGGCGGCGCCCACGGTGACCGTGCGGGCGCCCGACGGGTCGGACGTACGCTCGGCCTCGGCGGTGGCCGTCTGGGCCGCGGCGCGGCGCGAGCCGTAGCGGCGGTGCACCGCCTGCTTGGTGACCCCCAGGGCGGAACCCACCGCGTCCCACGAGAAGCCGAGCGAGCGGTCGAAGTCCACGGCCGCCGTGACCAGGGCCTCGACACTGTCCCGCAGCTCCTGTGCGAGACGGACCGTCGGGGCGGGGGCGCGTCCGTAGACGACGAAGCCCGTGGAGGGGCCGGAGCGGCGCGGGCGGTAGACGTTGCCGAGCTGGGCGGTGAGCGTGCGCAGCGCGTCCACCTGCCGGCGGACCCGCTCGATGTCGCGCACCAGCAAGTGCAGGCTGGCCCGAGCCTGGGCGTCGTGGGATGCGTGGTCGGCCATGAACAAGCCTCTCGAACCGGCGTTGAAAAGGATGCGGGCCGCAGGCGGCCCGCGTGGGTCAACTGTTACTTGACCAACGCGGACGCGCTGCGGGGGTCACGGGGTGGGGGCGCGGGGGCATATGCCCACGCCCCCGGGCGGGGGCGCGCGCCTTGGTCCCCGGTCCCGGCCTCCTCCCCCGCCCGCGCACCGCTCCTCTCCGGCCGGGCGGGAAGCGGGCCCCTCCCCCGAGGGCCGTCCGGTCGTGGGTGACAGGGGCGCGGGGGAGCGCGCCCCATAGACTGGTGCGCTGCCCGCAACCGCCCCCGTCCGAGAGGCCCGTGCCCACCCATGAAGCTCGTCTTCGCCGGTACCCCCGAGGTCGCCGTTCCCGCCCTGGACGCCCTGCTCTCCTCCGGGCGGCACGAGGTGGCCGCCGTCGTCACGCGGCCCGACGCACCGGCCGGGCGCGGGCGCAGGCTGGTCGCGTCCCCCGTGGCCGAGCGGGCCGAGGAGGCCGGCGTCGAGGTGCTGAAGCCCGCCAAGCCGCGGGACCCCGAGTTCCTGGAGCGGCTGCGCGAGATCGCGCCCGACTGCTGTCCCGTCGTCGCCTACGGCGCCCTGCTGCCCAAGGCCGCTCTCGACATCCCCGCCCACGGCTGGGTCAACCTGCACTTCTCGCTGCTGCCCGCCTGGCGGGGGGCCGCGCCCGTGCAGCACGCCGTCATGGCGGGAGACGAGATCACCGGCGCGTCCACCTTCCTCATCGAGGAAGGGCTCGACTCCGGGCCGGTCTACGGCACCGTCACCGAGACCGTCCGGCCCACCGACACCAGCGGCGACCTGCTCACCCGCCTGGCCTTCGCCGGCGCCGGGCTCCTCGCCGCGACCATGGACGGCATCGAGGACGGCACGCTGGAGGCCGTACCGCAGCCGGCCGAGGGCGTCAGCCTCGCCCCCAAGATCACCGCCGAGGACGCCCGCGTCGACTGGAACGCCCCCGCCCTGCGCGTCGACCGGGTCGTGCGCGGCTGCACGCCCGCGCCGGGCGCCTGGACCACCTTCCGCGGCGAGCGGCTCAAGCTCGTCCAGCTCGCCCTCGCCCCGGACCGCACGGACCTCGCCCCGGGGCGGCTGTCCGTCGGCAAGAACAACGTGTACGCGGGCACCGGCTCCCACGCCGTGGAGCTGCTGTGGGTGCAGGCCCAGGGCAAGAAGCCGATGAAGGCGGCGGACTGGGCGCGCGGGGTGCGGATCGCCGAGGGGGAGGGCCTCGGGGGCTGACCGGGGCCGCACGCTGCCGTCGCCCGGTGCCGTGCGCCGCCATGGGCCGGCCTCCGGCGACGTAGGCTGAAAAGCACCACGTCATCCCATCACCGGAGCACCTTCTTCGTGAGCGACACCCCCCGCCGGCCCCGCAGGCCGGGCAAGCCCTACCGCCGGCCCCAGAAGGACCCCGTCCGCATCCTCGCCTTCGAGGCGCTGCGGGCCGTGGACGAGCGGGACGCCTATGCCAACCTCGTCCTGCCTCCCCTGCTGCGCAAGGCGCGGGAGAAGGGCGACTTCGACGCCCGGGACGCGGCCCTGGCGACCGAGCTGGTGTACGGAACGCTGCGGCGGCAGGGGACGTACGACGCCGTCATCGCCGCCTGCGTCGACCGGCCGCTGCGGGAGGTCGACCCGCCCGTCCTCGACGTGCTGGGCCTCGGCGCGCACCAGCTCCTGGGGACGCGGATCCCGACCCACGCCGCCGTGTCCGCCACCGTGGAGCTCGCCCGGGTGGTGCTCGGCGACGGGCGGGCCAAGTTCGTCAACGCCGTGCTGCGCAAGATCGCCCAGGACGACCTCGACGGGTGGCTGGCACGCGTCGCGCCGCCCTACGACGAGGACCCCGAGGAGCACCTCGCCGTCGTCCACTCGCACCCGCGCTGGGTCGTCTCCGCCCTGTGGGACTCCCTCGGCGGCGGGCGCGCCGGCATCGAGGAGCTGCTGGCCGCCGACAACGAGCGGCCCGAGGTGACGCTGGTCGCCCGGCCCGGGCGGGCCACGGCCGGCGAGCTGCTCGACGAGGAGGCCGCCGTACCGGGGCGCTGGTCGCCGTACGCGGTGCGGCTGACCGAGGGCGGCGAGCCCGGGGCCGTGCCGGCCGTGCGGGAAGGCCGCGCCGGTGTGCAGGACGAGGGCAGCCAGCTCGTCGCGCTGGCCCTGGCGGGCGCGCCCGTGGAGGGCCCCGACCGGTTCTGGCTGGACGGGTGCGCGGGACCCGGCGGCAAGGCCGCGCTGCTGGGCGCGCTCGCCGCCGAGCGGGGCGCCGTGCTGCTCGCCTCCGAGAAGCAGCCGCACCGGGCGGGGCTCGTGGCGAAGGCCCTGGACGGCAACCCCGGCCCGTACCAGGTGATCGCCGCCGACGGCACCCGGCCGGCGTGGCGGCCCGGCACCTTCGACCGGGTCCTGGTGGACGTGCCGTGCACCGGACTGGGCGCCCTGCGCCGCAGGCCCGAGGCGCGGTGGCGGCGCCGCCCCGAGGACCTGGACTCCTTCGCCCCGCTCCAGCGGGGACTGCTGCGCACGGCCCTGGAGTCGGTGCGGGTCGGCGGCGTCGTCGGTTACGCGACCTGCTCGCCGCACCTGGCCGAGACCCGGGCCGTCGTCGCCGACGTGCTCAAACAGCACCCGGGGGCCGAACTCCTCGACGCCCGGCCGCTGCTGCCCGGCGTACCGGACCTGGGCGAGGGGCCCGACGTGCAGCTGTGGCCGCATCTGCACGGGACGGACGCGATGTACATGGCGCTGGTGCGGCGGACCGGCTGACGCCGGCCGGGGGGTGCGCCGGTACCGGCCCGGGGTCCCGCGCGCTGCGGACACGGACGGCCCGGCCCCCGGGGCCGCGGGACCGGCGCGCCCCTTCCGGGCCGGGCATGGCAGGCTTGGGACATGGCCGTGCAGATCAACCCCAGCATCCTGTCCGCCGACTTCGCCCGCCTCGCGGACGAGGCGAAGGCGGTCGAGGGAGCCGACTGGCTCCACGTCGACGTCATGGACAACCATTTCGTCCCCAACCTCACGCTCGGCGTGCCGGTCGTGGAGTCCCTGGCCCGCGCGACGGACACCCCGCTGGACTGCCACCTGATGATCGAGGCGCCGGACCGGTGGGCGCCCCAGTACGTGGAGGCGGGCGCCGGTTCCGTCACCTTCCACGTCGAGGCCGCCGCCGCCCCGGTGCGGCTCGCCCGGGAGATCCGCGCCAAGGGCGCCCGCGCCTCCATGGCGCTCAAGCCCGCCACGCCGATCGAGCCGTACGAGGACCTGCTCCCCGAGCTCGACATGCTGCTGATCATGACGGTCGAGCCCGGCTTCGGCGGGCAGGCGTTCCTCGACATCATGCTGCCGAAGATCCGGCGCACCCGGCAGCTCGTCGACAAGCACGGCCTCCAGCTGTGGCTCCAGGTCGACGGGGGCGTCTCGGCCTCCACCATCGAGCGGTGCGCCGACGCGGGCGCCGACGTCTTCGTCGCGGGTTCGGCCGTCTACGGGGCCGACGACCCGGCCGAGGCGGTCCGCGCCCTGCGCGCCAGGGCCGAGGCGGCGACCGCCAGGGCGTCCTGGGCGTGCGACCACTGAGCATCCAGAACGTGAACGGCTTTCAGCAGGGCTGATCAACCGCGCCGGATCTGCGAGGATGAACGGCGAATCCAGAGTGTGAACAGCAGTGAGGAGATCGCCGTGTCGGGTATGTCGGCGGGCCGGTCAGCCATGCGGATGGGACCCGCTGAGCTGGTGCAGGCGGCGGCCATGGCCCGCCGCTTCTACCTCGAGGGCAAATCCAAGATCCAGATCGCCGAGGAGTTCGGCGTCAGCCGCTTCAAGGTGGCCCGGGTCCTGGAGACCGCCCTCGAACGGGACCTCGTACGCATCGAGATCCGCGTGCCGGCCGAGCTGGACGCGGAGCGCTCCGACGCGCTCCGCGCCCGCTACGGGCTCCGGCACGCCGTCGTGGTCGAGTCCCCGGCCGACGCCGAGGAGACGCCCGACCCCGAGAACCTCGGTGAAGTCGCCGCCGACCTGCTCGGCGAACTCGTCGACGAGGGCGACGTGCTGGGCCTGGCCTGGGGCCGGTCCACCATCCACATGGCGGCGGCGCTGGACCGGCTGCCGCCGTGCACGGTGGTCCAGCTGACGGGCGTGTACGACGCCGGGACCGCCGAGCGCGGCTCGGTGGAGGCCGTGCGCCGCGCCGCCCAGGTGTCCGGCGGTGACGCCCACCCCATCTACGCGCCGATGCTGCTGCCGGACGCGGCCACCGCGCAGGCACTGCGCCACCAGACCGGGATCGCCCGGGCCTTCGAGTACTTCGACAAGGTCACGGTCGCCTGCGTCTCCATCGGCTCCTGGGAACCGGGCATTTCCACGGTGCACGACATGCTCAGCGACGAGGAGCGCGCGCACTACGCCTCGCTCGGCGTCGCCGCAGAGATGTCCGCGCACCTCTTCGACGCCGAGGGGCGCCGGGTCGGACGGGACCTGGGGGAGCGGTGCATCACGGTCAAGGCCGACCAGCTGCGGCGTATCCCGGAGGTCGTCGCGATCGCGGGCGGGCAGCGCAAGGCGGCGGCCATCGACGCGGTGCTGCGCTCCGGGCTGGTCACCAGCCTGGTGACGGACACCTCGGCCGCGGACTACCTGCTGACGGCCGGGACGACGCCGCGGCCGGCGCTGAACCGGGCCGACCCGGACGGGGCGTGACGGAAGGCCGCGCGGGGCGCACCGCGGCAGCGCCGACGGCATGCCGCCGCGGTGCGTCCACGGGTCCCCCCGCCCCCGGGGGCTGCCGCGCCCGCTCCGTCGGCCCACCGGGGCCTGTGCGGCACACCACACCGACGATCCCCACGACTCCCAAGGCGGTAACGAGATGACGCAGGCACAGGACCCGGCGGGCCGGATCGTGGTCACGATCGACCTCGACGGGGTCACGGACAAGGCCGGCCTGATGGACCGCTGCGCCCGCGCCCTGGACCTGCCCGAGTGGTTCGGCCGCAACTGGGACGCCCTCGCCGACGTCCTGGCCGACCACTCCCTGTGGCCCGAACAGGCCGTGGAGCGGGGACTGCTGGTCGTCGTGCGGGGCTGGGGGCAGTACGCGCGGGCGCGGCCGGAGGAGTGGGAGGTCGCCGAGGAGGTCTTCGCGGAGGCGACGGACCGTGCCGCGGGGCTCTTCGTGTCGCTCGGGTGACGCCGGTCTCGGTGGTTTCTCCAAAAGGGGCGCCGACCGGTTCGGGCGATCCGCCGGGAATCTGCGGGTCGTCCCTCGTGAGAGAATGAAGTACGTGCTCTTTCCCCCTGGCTGACCTGTCCGGGGGCCACCTCTGAACCACCGGGATGTGCAGCACGTGCGTTTCCTCAATGACATCCAGCCCCCGTACGACCTGACGTACGACGACGTCTTCATGGTGCCGAGCCGCTCCGCGGTCGGCTCGCGGCAGGGTGTTGACCTCAGCTCTCCGGACGGCACGGGCACCACCATCCCGCTCGTCGTCGCCAACATGACCGCCATCGCGGGGCGCCGCATGGCCGAGACCGTGGCCCGGCGCGGCGGCCTGGTCGTCATCCCGCAGGACATCCCGATCGACGTCGTCACCGACGTCGTCTCCTGGGTGAAGAGCCGCCACCTCGTCCTCGACACGCCGATCGTGCTGGCCCCGCACCAGACGGTCGCCGACGCCCTCTCGCTGCTGCCCAAGCGGGCGCACAACGCCGGTGTCGTCGTCGACGGGGACCACAAGCCGGTCGGCGTGGTCACCGACACCGACCTGTCCGGCGTCGACCGCTTCACCCAGCTCGAAGCGGTCATGTCCCGCGACCTGCTGCTGATCGACGCGGCCATGGACCCGCGCGAGGCGTTCAACACCCTCGACGCCGCCAACCGCCGCTACGCGCCCGCCGTGGACTCCGAGGGCCGGCTCGCCGGCATCCTGACCCGCAAGGGCGCCCTGCGCGCCACGCTGTACACACCGGCCACCGACGCCCGGGGCCGCCTGCGCATCGCCGCGGCCGTCGGCATCAACGGCGACGTGGCGGGCAAGGCCCAGCAGCTGCTGGACGCGGGCGTGGACACCCTCGTCATCGACACCGCGCACGGCCACCAGGAGTCGATGATCAGCGCCCTGAAGCTGGTGCGCGACCTCGACCCGCAGGTCCCGATCGTCGCGGGCAACGTCGTCGCCGCCGAGGGCGTGCGCGACCTGATCGAGGCGGGCGCCGACATCGTCAAGGTCGGTGTGGGCCCCGGCGCCATGTGCACCACCCGGATGATGACCGGCGTCGGCCGGCCGCAGTTCTCCGCGGTCCTGGAGTGCGCCGCGGAGGCCAGGAAGTACGGCAAGCACGTGTGGGCCGACGGCGGCGTCCGCCACCCGCGCGACGTGGCCATGGCCCTCGCGGCCGGCGCGTCCAACGTGATGATCGGCTCCTGGTTCGCGGGCACCTACGAGTCGCCGGGCGACCTCCACGAGGACGCGAACGGCCGGCTGTACAAGGAGTCCTTCGGCATGGCCTCCGCGCGCGCGGTGCGCAACCGCACCTCGGAGGAGTCGGCGTACGACCGCGCCCGCAAGGCGCTGTTCGAGGAGGGCATCTCCACCTCCCGCATGTTCCTCGACCCGGCCCGCCCGGGCGTCGAGGACCTGATCGACTCGATCATCGCGGGCGTCCGCTCCTCCTGCACCTACGCCGGTGCCGCCTCCCTGGAGGAGTTCGCCGAGAAGGCCATCGTCGGCGTCCAGAGCGCCGCCGGCTACGCCGAGGGCAAGCCGCTGCACGCCAGCTGGAACTGACCCCCTCGCGACCGCGGTCGGCGGGACCTTACGGCCCCCGGTGGGAACCGGGGGCCGTCGGCGTGCCCGGCGCCCGCCACCGCCGGCATGGACCCCGCCGGCCGCCGCGCCGCCGCCGGCCCACCGCTCGCGGGGCCGGCTCCGACGCGGCGGACACCGCCGGGGCGCGGATGCCGGCGGGGGAGCCGGAGCGGCGCTGACCAGCGGCGTCGCGCAACGGTCGGCAGCCTTCGCGCAACGAACGCACGCCCGGGCCCGGTGAACGCAACGATCGTGCGAAGACGCGCAAGGTTGCTGCATTACCGGGGCGACCCCCGCCCTCGTAGTGTTCTGCGCTGTACGTGGCGTGGCGGGGACCCCGCTCGATGGGTCCCGGTCTTCGCCGGGGCTCCGTCGGCCCCCGCTGCCTCGGCACCCACCCGCCGCTCGAAACCGGCGGGACCGGCAGCGACAAAGGAGTCAGCGCGTGCTCGACCATGGCGCACCCCCGCCCCCTCGCTCTCAGACGGCCCCCTCCTCCCCGGGGGCAGCAGCGCGCCTGATGCGTCGCAAGCCCGTGGAACGCCTGGTCGCGGAGGGCGGCCAGGGCGAGGGAGGCACCCTGCGCCGCTCCCTCGGCCTGTGGCAGCTGACCATGATCAGCATTGGTGCCACCCTCGGCACCGGCATCTTCGTCGTCCTCGGCGAAGCCGTCCCCAAGGCCGGGCCGGCGGTCACCCTCTCCTTCGTCATCGCCGGTTTCACGGCGCTCTTCTCCGCCCTGTCCTACGCCGAGCTGGCGGGCAGCATCCCGGTCGCCGGCTCCTCGTACTCGTACGCGTACGCGACGATGGGCGAGCTGGTCGCCTGGGTCTGCGGCTGGTGCCTGGTCCTGGAGTACGGCGTGTCGGTCGCGGCGGTCGCCGTCGGCTGGGGCGAGTACCTCAACGAACTGCTCGACGGGACGATCGGCGTGACCATCCCGGCCGCGCTGTCCGCGCCGCCCGGCGACGGCGGCCTCTTCAACCTGCCGGCGCTGATCGTCGTCCTGCTCGCGATGGCGTTCCTGCTGGGCGGTGCCCGCGAGTCCGCCCGCGCCAACACCGTCATGGTCGTCGTCAAGATCGCCGCGCTGGTGCTGTTCTGCGCCGTCGGCCTGATGGGCTTCCGCTCCGGCAACTACGAGAACTTCATGCCGCTCGGCATGGCCGGCGTCAGCGCGGCCGGGGCGACGCTGTTCTTCTCGTACATCGGCTTCGACGCCGCCTCCACCGCCGGTGAGGAGGCCAGGAACGCCCAGCGCGACCTGCCCCGCGCCATCATGCTGTCGCTGGTCATCGTCACGGCGCTGTACGTCCTCGTCGCCGCAGTCGCCATCGGCGCCAAGCCCTGGAAGGCGTTCGACGGCACCGAGGCCGCGCTCGCCCAGATCATGAACGAGGTGACCGGGCAGACCTTCTGGGGCACCCTGCTCGCCTTCGGCGCCGTCATCGCCATCGCCAGCGTCGTGCTGACCGTGCTGTACGGCCAGACCCGCGTGCTGTTCGCCATGTCCCGCGACGGACTCGTGCCCAAGGTGTTCTCCAAGGTCCACCCGAGGACCGGCACGCCCCGCGCCAACACCCTGATCGTCTCCCTCTTCTGCGGCGTCCTGGCCGCCGCGGTCCCGCTCGGGCAGCTCGCCGACGCCACCAGCATCGGCACCCTGTTCGCGTTCGCCCTGGTCAACGTGGCCGTCGTGGTGCTGCGCCGGACCCGCCCGGACATGCCGCGCACCTTCCGCGTGCCGCTCTCCCCGGTGCTGCCGGCGCTCGGCTTCGCCTTCTGCGTGTGGATGATGGGCAGCCTGTCCGCCGTCACCTGGGCGGTCTTCGGTGTCTGGATGGCCGTCGGGCTCGTGTTCTACTTCGGGTACGGCCACCGCCGTTCCCGACTGGCATCACCGGAAGCGAAGTGAACCACCCGCAGTGCTGAACGATCTCGACGAACGCATCGTGCACGCCCTCGCCGAGGACGCCCGCCGCTCCTACGCGGACATCGGGCAGTTGGTCGGCCTGTCCGCGCCCGCCGTGAAACGGCGCGTGGACCGGCTGCGCGCCACCGGCGCCATCACCGGCTTCACCGTCCGGGTCGACCCCTCCGCCCTCGGCTGGGAGACCGAGGGGTTCGTCGAGATCTACTGCCGCCGCAACACCTCGCCGGAGACCATCCAGCGGGGCCTGGAGCGCTACCAGGAGGTCGTGGCCGCCTCCACCGTCACCGGGGACGCGGACGCGGTCGCCCAGGTCTTCGCCTCCGACATGCGGCACTTCGAACGGGTCCTGGAGCGGATCGCCGGGGAGCCGTTCGTGGAGCGGACCAAGTCCGTCCTGGTGCTGTCGCCGCTGCTGCGCCGCTACTCGTCGGGGTCGCCCGCGTAGCGCGCGAGGCCGGCGGCCGGTCCCGCCCGATCCGCTGCGGCGATCCGCCCGGCCGTTCTAGCATCGATGTCATGACCCGGCGACATTGATCCCATCGGCACGCCTCCCGGGGACCGCCTCGGACACCGCGACCACAGGTGTCCGTACCGTCTCCCGGGAAGGCCCCATGACCCATTCACCCGCGCGTGTGCCCGCCGCCGTCCGCCGGCTGACGACCACGCTGTACGGCTATGCGTTCCTGGACGAACTGGTCCTGTTGTACCCGGTGTACGCGCTGCTGTTCGCCGACACCGGCCTGTCGGTCTGGCAGATCTCCTCCCTCTTCGCCCTGTGGTCCGCCGCCAACGTCCTGCTGGAGGTCCCCTCCGGCGCCTGGGCCGACGCCGTCTCCCGGCGCCGGCTGCTGTGGCTCGACCCGCTGCTCACCGCCGCCGGCTTCGCCCTGTGGGTGCTCGTGCCGTCCTACGGCACGTTCGCGCTCGGCTTCGTCCTGTGGGGCGCGGGCGGAGCGCTCGGCTCCGGCGCGCTGCAGGCGCTGGTGTACGACGAACTGGACCGGCTCGGCGCCGCCGACCGGTACGCCCGGGTCATGGGCCGCGCCCGCACGGCCGGGCTGGTGGCCGCGGTGGCGGCGATGGGTCTCGCCGGCCCGGTCCTGGCCCAAGGCGGCTACGCGGCCGTCGGCGCGGCGAGCGTGCTGGTCTGCCTGCTGACGGCGGCCACGGCGACCCGGTTCCCGGAGCACCGCCGGCCGGCCGCCGGCAGCGGCGGCTGGAGGGGCGCCCTGCGCGCCGGACTCGCCGAGGCCCGCGCCGACCGGTCGGTGCGCGGCGCCCTGCTGCTGGTCCCGGCCGTGTCCGCCGTATGGGGCGCGCTGGACGAGTACACCCCGCTGCTGGTCCGCGAGACCGGCGTGGCGCCGGAGACCGTCCCCCGGCTGCTCCTGGTGATCTGGGCCGGTGCCATGGCCGGCGGCCTGCTGGCGGGCGCCGCCGAGCGCCTGGGCACGGGCGGGTTCGCCGCCCTGCTGGCGGTCGCCGCGTCGGCCCTGGCCGCGGGCGGTGCGGCGGGCACACCGGCGGGTCTGCTGCTCGTCGCGCTCGCCTTCGGCGGATTCCAGCTGGTGACCGTGGTGGCCGACGCCCGCCTCCAACGGCGCATCGACGCCACCGGCCGCGCGACCCTGACCTCGGTCGCGGGCCTGGGCACCGAACTGGCCACGATCACCGCCTTCGGCGCGTACGCGGCGGCCGGCACGGCGGCCGGGCACGGCACCGCGTTCGCGTGGTCGGCGGTGCCCTACCTGGTGACGGCCGCGGTGCTGGCGGCGGGCGCGGCCCGGACCCGTTCACCGGCCGCCCGGCCCCGGGACTCGGCGCCCTCGTGACGCCCGGGGCGGGGCGGGCCGCCGGTCCCGTCCCGGCTGCGGCCGCAGCGGTCACGGCGCCCGGCGCCGCGCGCCGTGACGTCCGCGCGCCTGCCCCGCGCGCCTGCCCCGGGCGCCGGGCGCGGCGGTCCTCGCACGACGGGGCAGGCGGCTCCCCGCGCGGGTGAGGCGGACGGACACCGCCGGTCCGACGCGGCGCCCCCGCCCCCTCACACCCGGGACGGGACCCCGCCCCGGCCGTCCGGCGGGGTCGGGGCGCCCGCGCCCCGGAAAGACCGGCCTTCGGCCCGGCGCAACGAATCGCCGCGGGGGCGGCGGCGGACGCAACGTTCCGCTCACCGGAGCGCAACGGCTCCTCCTTGTCCGGCCGAACCCGCCGACCGTACCGTCTATCTGGCCCCCCGACCCCCGCCCACCCGGTGAGGAACACGCATGCGCACCGCCCTGCTCCAGAGCTCCGGACGACCCGGCTCCACCGCCGAGAACCTCAAGGTCCTCGACGAGGCCGCGGGCCGCGCCGCCGCCTCGGGCGCCGGGCTGCTCGCCACTCCGGAGATGTTCCTGACCGGGTACGCGATCGGCGACGGCATCGCCCGGCTCGCCGAGCCCGCCGACGGTGACGCCGCCGACGCGGTCGCGGAGATCGCCACCCGCCACGGCCTCGCGATCGCCTACGGCTACCCCGAGCGGGAGGGCGGGACGGTCTACAACTCCGCCCAGCTGATCTCCGCCGACGGCACCCGCCTGGCCAACTACCGCAAGACCCACCTCTTCGGCTGCTTCGAGCGCGACCACTTCACGCCGGGCGAGCAGCCGGTGGTCCAGGCCGAGCTGGGCGGCCTGCGGATCGGCCTGATGATCTGCTACGACGTGGAGTTCCCGGAGAACGTCCGGGCCCACGCCCTGGCGGGCACCGACCTGCTGCTGGTGCCGACGGCCCAGATGCACCCGTTCCAGTTCGTCGCCGAGCACCTGGTCCCGGTGCGCGCCTTCGAGAACCAGATGTACGTCGCGTACGTCAACCGGACCGGCGCGGAGGGCGAGTTCGAGTTCGTCGGCCTCTCCACCCTCGCCGGACCCGACGGCATCGCCCGCACCCGGGCCGGCCGCGCCGAGGAACTGGTCCTCGCCGACGCGGACCCCGACTTCCTCGCCGCCTCCCGCGAGGCCAACCCGTACCTGCGGGACCGCCGCCCGGGTCTCTACGGCTCCCTCGTCTGAGCCACCCCCCTCCTCCGTTCCCCTCCCCCCGGTTTTCCCGCAAGGAGTCCGTACCCCATGACGTCCACGGTGCCCAACGCCGTCGAGCACGCCGACGAGCAGCAGCCGCCGATCACCATGTTCGGCCCGGACTTCCCCTACGCCTACGACGACTTCCTCGCCCACCCGGCGGGCCTGGGCCAGATCCCCGCCACCGAGCACGGCACCGAGGTGGCGGTCATCGGCGGCGGCCTGTCCGGCATCGTCGCCGCCTACGAGCTCATGAAGATGGGCCTCAAGCCCGTCGTCTACGAGGCCGACCGGATCGGCGGCCGGCTGCGCACGGTCGGCTTCGAGGGCTGCGACCCCTCGCTGACCGCCGAGATGGGCGCGATGCGCTTCCCGCCGTCCTCCACGGCCCTGCAGCACTACATCGACCTGGTCGGCCTGGAGACCAGGCCGTTCCCCAACCCCCTCGCCGAGTGCACCCCCTCGACGGTCGTCGACCTCAAGGGCGAGACCCACTACGCCAAGACCCTCGACGACCTGCCGCAGGTCTACCGGGACGTCGCCGACGCCTGGAACAGGTGCCTGGAGGAGGGCGCGGACTTCTCCGGCATGAACCGCGCCCTGCGCGAGCGGGACGTGCCGCGCATCCGCGAGATCTGGTCCAAGCTGGTGGAGAAGCTGGACAACCAGACCTTCTACGGCTTCCTCTGCGAGTCGGAGGCGTTCAAGTCCTTCCGGCACCGCGAGATCTTCGGTCAGGTCGGCTTCGGCACCGGCGGCTGGGACACCGACTTCCCCAACTCCATCCTGGAGATCCTGCGGGTCGTCTACACCGAGGCCGACGACCACCACCGCGGCATCGTCGGCGGTTCCCAGCAGCTGCCGCTGCGCCTGTGGGAGCGCGAGCCGGAGAAGATCGTCCACTGGCCGTACGGCACCTCGCTGAAGTCCCTGCACGCGAACGGCGAGCCCCGCCCGGCCGTCACCCGCCTCGACCGCACCGCCGGCAACCACATCACCGTGACGGACGCGCGCGGCGACATCCGCACCTACCGGGCGGCCGTCTTCACCGCCCAGTCCTGGATGCTGCTCTCCAAGATCCAGTGCGACGACTCGCTCTTCCCGATCGACCACTGGACCGCCATCGAGCGCACCCACTACATGGAGTCCAGCAAGCTCTTCGTGCCCGTCGACCGGCCGTTCTGGCTGGACGAGGCCGTCGACGACCAGGGGAACCCGACCGGCCGGGACGTCATGTCGATGACGCTCACCGACCGCATGACCCGCGGCACCTACCTGCTCGACAACGGCCCGGACGAACCGGCCGTGATCTGCCTGTCGTACACCTGGTGCGACGACAGCCTGAAGTGGCTGCCGCTGTCCGCGAACGAGCGGATGGAGGTCATGCTGAAGTCGCTCGGCGAGATCTACCCGAAGGTCGACATCAGGAAGCACATCATCGGCAACCCGGTGACCGTCTCCTGGGAGAACGAGCCCTACTTCATGGGCGCGTTCAAGGCCAACCTGCCCGGCCACTACCGCTACCAGCGGCGCCTGTTCACCCACTTCATGCAGGACCGGCTGCCCGAGGACAAGCGGGGCATCTTCCTCGCCGGCGACGACATCTCCTGGACGGCCGGCTGGGCCGAGGGCGCGGTGCAGACCGCGCTGAACGCCGTCTGGGGCGTCATGCACCACTTCGGCGGGGAGACGGACCCGGCCAATCCCGGGCCCGGTGACGTGTACGACGAGATCGCGCCCGTCGAGCTCCCCGAGGACTGAGCCCCGGACGGCGTTCCCCGCCGCCGTACGCCTCGGCCCGGTACCGCGCGTCGGCCCGCGGCACCGGGCCGGCCGGCCCGGTCCGGCCGCGCTCGGCCGCCGGTTCCCGCGGCGCGCGCCACCGCGGGAGCCGGCGCCCCGCATCGGGGGCGTCCTTGCCGCGGCCGTACCGGCGCATCCGCGAAGGGCCGGGTCCGAGCCGGGTGCCGTACCCGTGTGTTCCTCCGGCGCCGGTGCCGGATGCTCCAACGGGTCGTGTTCACAGGGGAGTTGCCTGGGTGACGGCGACGGGCGGGATCAGCCGGGCAGCGGTGTGAGCAGCATGCGTCCCGCGAAACCCACCGCGGTGTCCAGCCGCTCGGTGAACTCCCCGGCCACGTCCGGCAGCCGGCGCAGCGCCCACAGCGTCCGGGCCGCCGTCCAGGCGGCGTCGCGGGCCCGCTCCAGGCTCCACGCGCCGAGCAGATGCGTGAGCGGGTCGGCGATCTGGAGGAGGTCGGGGCCCGGCATCAGATCTTCGCGGATGCGCTCCTCCAGCGACACGAGGAGGTCGCCCACGCGGTCGAACTCGTCCTCCAGGTCGACGGGTTCGCAGCCGAGCGTACGGCAGGTGTCCACCACGGCGAGCGCCAGGTCGTGCCCGACGTGCGCATTGACGCCCGCGAGCGCGAACTGCAGCGGGCGTACGCCGGGATGGCGGCGGAACTGGAGCAGGGGCCGCCAGCAGGCCGGCGGGCGGCGAGCGGCCGCGGCCGCCTCCACGGCGGTCAGATACCGCTCGGCGAACCGCACATCCAGGGCGATCGCGGCGCGGGCGTCGGGGAAGCCCCCGGCGTCGATGTGCCGGTCGACCGCCTCGGTGACGGCGAGGTAGACACGGTTGAAGACCGCGACCCCGTCCCGCGCCGGCAGGGCCGCGCCGAGGGAGCGCATTCGGGAGACGACGGTGTCCACCGTGCCGGCGGCGGAGATGACTTGCTCGCAGTGCGCCATGGGGGCAGCGTGGCAGCTTTAGTCTGGCCGGGGTGCCGGCGGTCCGGATGCTTCCCCGGAACGGGGGACACGGCCGCCGCGCAGGGGAAGGGGGGACTCCACCGTGTCCGGGCTCCGTACCCGGCGGCTCGCCGCGCGCCGGGCCGCGCGCAGGCGGGTCGCCCGCCGCAGCGCGATGGTCGCGGCGGCCTCGGTCGTCGTCGCGGTCGGCACCGCGGCCGGGATGATGTCCGCGCTGGGCGGGGACCGCGCCGCGGACGAGGCCCGGCCCCGGGTGACGCAGGCTCCGCGTCCGCAGCCGCCGCCCGCCGAGTCGCCCCGGCCGCCCGTGCCGTCCCAGACGGCCACGACGGCCACGGCGAGGTCCGCCCCGCCGTCTCCCACGGCCCGGCGGCGGACGGAAACGGCTTTGGCCCCCTCACCGACGCGGACGGCGGACGAGCGGCGGGCCACCGCGGCCGGCCCCCGGCTCTACCGCCACCCGCACTCCCGGGTGCTCGACTGGGTACGGGCCCACCCCGACGACCCGCGCCGGCCGGTCATCGCGTCCCGCATAGCCGGCCATCCGGCGGCCGTGTGGTTCGCCGACTTCACCCCGGACACCATCACGGCCCGGGTCCGCGAGGTCACCTCGGGCGGGGCCGCGCAGGGCCGGGTCCCGGTCCTCGTGCCGTACGCGGTACCCGGCCGCGACTGCGGCGGGCACTCCCGGGGCGGGGCCCCCGACCTCGCCGCCTACGACGACTGGATCGACCGCTTCGCCGCCGGGCTGGGCTCCGGCGAGGTCATCGTGATCCTGGAACCCGACTCGGTCGCGCAGGCCCACTGCCTCTCCGGCGCCGAGCGCGCCGGCCGCTTCGCCTCCCTGGCCCGTGCCGGCCGGGTCCTGAAGGAGGCCAACCCGCGCGCGCGGGTCTACTACGACGCCGGGCACTCCGGCTGGCACGCGCCCGCCAGGCAGGCCGGGTGGCTCCGGCGGGCCGGGGCCGCCTCGCCCGCCTCCTCCGACGGCGTCTTCAGCAACGTCTCCAACTTCCACACCACGGCCGACGAGATCGCCTACGACCGGGCGGTCCTCGACGCCCTCGGCGGGCCGGGGAGCCTGGGCGCCGTCGTCGACACCAGCCGCAACGGCAACGGCGCTCCGGCCGACGGCCGGTGGTGCGACCCGGACGGCCGCCGGCTGGGCCGCACCCCGACCCTGAGCACCGGGGAGGACCGGATCGACGCCTACCTGTGGGTGAAGCTGCCGGGGGAGTCCGACGGGTGCCGGGGAAAGCCGGGGACGTTCACGGCGTCGTACGCCTACGACTTGGCGCGCTGAGAGCCGCCGCCGGTCTCCGGGCCGGTCCGCGTGCCGGCCTGCGCGCCGGTTTCCGCGTCGGCCTCCGCGTCGGCCTCCGCGTCGTACGAGGACGTCCCCTCGTCCAGCAGCGGCTCCTGCGTCTTGAGGTGCGCGGGGGCGAAGGCGCGCAGCGCGTGGTAGCCGGTGATGACGACGAGGGTGCCCAGCGCGATGCCGCTGAGGGAGAAGGTGTCGGTGAACTTCAGGCTGACGTTGCCGACGCCGATGATGATGCCCGCGGCGGCCGGGACCAGGTTCAGCGGGTTGCGCAGGTCGACCTTGGCGTTGATCCAGATCTGCGCACCGAGCAGGCCGATCATGCCGTACAGGATGACGGTGATGCCGCCGAGGACGGCACCCGGGATCGCGGCGACGACCGCGCCGAACTTCGGGCACAGGCCGAACAGCAGGGCGAAGCCGGCGGCGGCCCAGTACGCGGCGGTCGAGTAGACGCGGGTCGCGGCCATCACGCCGATGTTCTCGGAGTAGGTGGTGGTGGGCGGGCCGCCGACCGCGGTGGACAGCATCGAGCCGACGCCGTCGGCGGAGATCGCCGTGCCGAGCTTGTCGTCGAGCGGGTCGCCGGTCATCTCGCCGACCGCCTTGACGTGTCCGGCGTTCTCGGCGACCAGCGCGATCACCACGGGCAGGGCGACCAGGATCGCCGACCACTGGAAGGCCGGCCCGTGGAAGGAGGGCAGGCCGATCCAGTCGGCCCGGCCGACGGCGGAGAAGTCCAGCCGCCAGTGGTCGGTGACCTGGCCGCTGCCGTCGACCGAGTGGATGCGGCCGAAGACCCGGTCGAAGACCCAGGAGATGCCGTACCCGAACACCAGGCCGAGGAAGATCGCGATGCGGGACCAGAAACCCCGCAGGCAGACCACGGCCAGACCGGTGAACAGCATCACCAGCAGGGCGGTCCACTGGTCCTGCGGCCAGTAGGTGGTGGCGGTGACCGGCGCGAGGTTGAAGCCGATCAGCATGACGACCGCGCCGGTGACGATCGGCGGCATCGCGGCATGGATGATCCGCGCCCCGAACCGCTGCACGGCCAGCCCCACCAGGAACAGCGCCGCGGCGACGACGAGGACCGCGCCGGTGACCGTGGCGCTGCTGCCGCCCTGCGCGCGGATCACCGCGGCGACACCCACGAAGGAGAGCGAACAGCCCAGGTAGCTGGGCACCCGGCCGCGCGTGGCGAGCAGGAAGACGACGGTCGCGACGCCCGACATCATGATCGCCAGGTTGGGGTCCAGGCCCATCAGGACCGGGGCGACGAAGGACGCCCCGAACATCGCCACCACGTGCTGGGCGCCCAGCCCGGCCGTGCGCGGCCAGGAGAGCCGTTCGTCGGGGCGGACCACCGCTCCGGGCGCGGGCGTGCGTCCGTCGCCGTGCAGTTTCCAGCGGACGCCGAGATCCATGGGGGTGTCGCTTTCGTCGTTTGTGCAGATCCGGTCCCATTGTCAGGGCTCGCGGGGCGTGCTTCGCACACCTGAGCGGCTGCTTGGGGTGAGGGCGCCGCCCGGACCCACGCCCCCGGCCGTACGCCGTCGGCCGCACGTCGTCGCACGGGCGTCGGCGGACGGCGCACGTCACCTGCGCCCACGGCACCCGGGTGCCGGTGCGGCTGGACGCCGCGCACGGCGCCGTGGAGCGAGGGCCTCAGGGCCGCGGGCCGGGAACCGCCGCGTCCGGCCGGGCGGCCTTCGGGCGGTCGCGGTCGCCCGCCCGCAGCACCCCCGCGAACGCCGCGAGGCCGCAGGACAACGCGGTCACCAGGGCGAACGACACCACCAGGCTGGTCGCCTGGGCCAGCGTGCCGATCGCGCTCGGCGCGACCAGCCCCGAGGTGTACGTGATGGTCGCCACGCCCGCGATGGCCTGGCTGGGGTTGGGCCCGCTGCGGCCCGCCGCCGCGAAGCAGAGCGGTACGACCACCGCGATGCCGAGGCCCACCAGGGCGAACCCGCCCATCGCCACCGCCGGATGGCCCGCGAGGACGATGAGCAGTCCGCCGCAGACGGCGAGCACGCCCCCGGTCCGGACCGTGCGCACGGCCCCGAACCGGTCGACCACCTTGTCGCCGGCGATCCGGGCCACGGCCATGGTGAGGGTGAAGCCCGTGGTGCACGCGGCGGCGAGCCCGGCCGACGTCCTGAGCTGGTCCTCCAGGTAGACCGCCGACCAGTCCAGGCTCGCGCCCTCGGCGAACACGGCGCAGAAACCGACCGCGCCGATCAGCAGCGCCGAGCGCGGCGGCAGGGCGAACCTGGGCGGCGGGTCCTCGTCCTCGGCGGGCTGGAGGTCCAGCACCCAGGCGCAGGCGGCCACGCCCAGCACGGTCAAGGCGGCGGCGGCCAGGAGGTGGTGCAGGCGGGCGTCCACGCCCAGGTGGGCGGCGAGGGTGCCGGCCGCCGAGCCGACCAGGGCGCCCGCACTCCACATGCCGTGCAGCCCGGACATGATCGACTTGCCGAGGCGGTTCTCCACCTCGACGCCGAGCGCGTTCATCGCCACGTCCGCCATGCCCGCCGTGGCGCCGTACGCGAACAGGGCCAGGCAGAGGGCGAGGAGGTTCGGGGCGAGGGAGGGCAGGACCAGCGACAGCGTCCACAGCGCCATCAGGCCGCGCAGGGCGCCCCGGGCGCCGAAGCGGTGGGTGATGCCGCCGGCGAGCGGCATCGCGACGGAGGCGCCGAGCGCCGGGAAGGCCAGCGCGAGTCCCAGCTGTCCGGCACCGACCCCGGCGTGGTCCTGGATCCACGGCACGCGCGTCGCGAACGAGCCGGTGACCGCGCCGTGCACCGCGAACACGGCCGCCACCGCGTACCGGGCCCGCCTCACGTCCCGCCGGCCGTAGACCACTGCACTCATTCCGGGGCCCCTCCGGTGCGTCCGCTCCCCACTGCGCCGCGTAAACTATCAGGAACCCTGCCTGATAGATAGGGGCGCGGGGCGCACGCTCCGCGCCCCCGCCGATCTGGGAGGATCCCGGCATGCCCGCATCCCCGAGCACCGCCCGGGCCATCAACGACCGGCTCGCCCTGCGCCTGCTCCAGCAGGAGGGCCCGTTGACGGCGGGGCAGCTGAAGCAGCTGACCGGCCTGTCCCGGCCCACCGTCGCCGACCTCGTCGAGCGCCTCACCGCCTCCGGCCTGATCGCGGTGGTCGGGGAGTCCGGCGAGCAGCGCCGGGGACCGAACGCGAAGCTGTACGGCATCGTCGCCGGCCGGGCGCACCTGGCCGCGCTCGACGTGCGCACCGAGGGCGTCTCCGTGCTCGTCTCCGACCTGCTCGGCCGGGTGCTCGCCGAGGCGTCCGCGCCGATCGGCGACGGCACGGGAACCGGTCCCGCCGTCGAGCAGGCGGTCGGTCTGGTCGAGCGCGTGGCCGAGGAGGCGGGGACCGGACGGCTGCACACCGTCGGCATCGGAGCGCCCGGCCTCATCGACCCCGCCGACGGCGAACTCCGCGACTCCACCGGCCTGCCCGCCTGGCACCGCCGCCTGGTGGCCGCCCTCCAGGAGCGGTTCCCCGAGGCGCGCGTCAGCGTCGAGAACGAGACCAACCTCGCCGCCGTCGCCGAACAGCGCGAGGGGGCCGCCCGGGACCGGGACACGTTCGTGCTGCTCTGGCTCGGCCTGGGCGTCGGCGCCGCCGTCGTCCTGGACGGCACCCTGCGCCGGGGCGCCTCCGGCGGTGCGGGCGAGATCGGGTTCCTGCCGGTGCCGGGCACGGCGGGCCTGCCGTCGGCCACCGACTGCGACGGCGGCTTCCACTCCCTCGCCGGGGCGTGCGCGGTCGTCGAACTGGCGGCGGAGCACGGGCTCGCGGCGCCGGCGGCCGCCGCGCACGAGCCGCGGGCGGCGGCGCTGGTGCGGCGGGCGGCGGGCGCGAAGGCCCCGGAACCGGCCGCCGCGCGCTTCCTGGACGCCCTCGCCGACCGGGTCGCCCTCGGCGCGGCCGCCGCCGTCTCCCTCCTGGACCCCGGCTGCGTGGTGCTGGCCGGCGAGATCGGCCGGGCGGGCGGCGACGCGCTCGCCGCCCGCGTCCAGGACCGCCTCGCCCGCATGTCACCGCTGCCCACCCGCGTACGGCCGAGCGCCCTGGGCGGCGGCGCCGTGCTGCGCGGGGCGCTGCTCACCGCCCGGGACCGGGCCCAGGACGACCTCTTCGCGCCGCCGCGGCGGTAGGGCGCGGGGCGGTCGGGCCGAGCGTCGTGCGCCGGACGGGTGGCAGTCCGGCGCCGCGCGCAACGCCTTCCCGCCGGCGTCCGGCCCCGGCGGCGCAGTGGACTTCGCCGCACCCACGCCTGCGCCCGCTCCCGCGCCCGCGCGAAGCGACGGCGGGCGCGCACGGCCGGCCGGGGCGCCTTGCCGGAAGGGCCGGCGGCGTGCGCGGCCGGTCCCTCCCCGCGGAAGGCGCGCGGACCCCGGGAAGGGCCGGTCCGCGGCGCCGGCAGGCGCGGTCCGGTGGCAAGAGGGCCGGGGCGGGGGAGAGTTGGAGCCGGGCCCGGCGGCGTCGCCCCGCCGGGCTCTGTGAGCCACTGCACACCCGTCCCCCGCATGGACGCCGATCGGGCGTGGCACACTGGCCCTGTACCAGAAGCAGCGCACTCCGGGGTCGGTGAAAGTCCGAACCGGCGGTTACAGTCCGCGACCCGGTCGCCTCCAGCGACCGGTTGACCAGGTGAAATTCCTGGACCGACGGTTAAAGTCCGGATGGGAGGCAGTGCGCGGCGAGCGGGCACACGTGCGCGCGCCGTCCTCTGGGCTCGTCCTTGTCGGTGACGAGTCCGCCCGGCGTCGCTCCCGGTGTCCCCGCTCGTACATCCTGTCGTCCTCGACAGCCCCGGAGTCCGTGCCCGAAGAGGCAGGAGGACCCGGGAAGTGTTCACCGGAATCGTCGAAGAGCTGGGCGAGGTCACCGCCGTCGAAACCCTCGGCGACGCCTGCCGCTTCCGGCTGCGCGGCCCCGTCGTCACCGAAGGCGCGAAACACGGCGACTCCATCGCCGTCAACGGCGTCTGCCTCACGGTCGTCGACCACGAGGGCGACGAGTTCACCGCCGACGTGATGGCCGAGACCCTCAAGCGCTCCAGCCTGGGCGCCCTCACCGTCGGCTCCCGGGTCAACCTGGAGCGCCCCACCGCCGTGGGCGCGCGCCTGGGCGGGCACATCGTGCAGGGCCACGTCGACGGCACCGGCACGATCCTGGAGCGCATCCCGTCCGAGCACTGGGAGATCGTGAGGATCTCCCTCCCCGCGGACCTCGCCCGGTACGTCGTCGAGAAGGGCTCCGTCACCGTCGACGGCATCAGCCTCACCGTCGTGGAGGCCGGCCCCGACTACTTCACCGTCAGCCTCATCCCCACCACGCTCGCCCTGACCACGCTCGGCCGCAAGCGGCCCGGCGACCCGGTGAACCTGGAGGCCGACGTCATCGCCAAGTACGTCGAGAGGCTGCTGGCCGACCGGGAGGGGACCAAGTGAACTGGCTCAACTCGGAGGCGTTCACCCTCCTCGGCCAGCACATCAAGTGGTCGGACATGATCGGCAACGTGATCGGCCTGCTCGGCCTCGCCCTCGGCTGGCGCCGATCGATATGGAGCTGGCCCGTCCAGTTCGTCTCCGGCCTCGTCCTCTTCGCCGCCTTCGCCACCGCCCACCTCTCCGGCAGCGCGGGCAAGCAGATCGTCGTCATGGTCGTCGCCGCCTACGGCTTTCGGCAGTGGAACCGCGGCCGGCGCCGGACGCAGGACGGTTCCGTCGCCGTACGCTTCGCCACCTGGCGCGAGCGCGGGGCGCTGCTCGCCGCCGCCGCCCTCGGCACCCTCGCCGTCGGCGCGCTGTTCACCGCCTTCCCCACACTCTCCTGGGACCCCTGGCCGGACGCCTACATCTTCGTCGGCACCGTCGTCGCCATGTACGCCCAGGCCAAGGGCATGGTCGAGTTCTGGTTCGCCTGGCTGCTGGTCGACCTGGTCGGCGTCCCGCTGAACTTCGCCAACGGCTTCGCCTTCTCCGGCTTCGTCTACGTCCTCTACGGCGCGCTCGTCCTGTGGGGCCTGCGCGACTGGTGGCTGCGCTCCCGCAGGGCCGCGCAGCCCGTCCTGGAAGGAGCGCCCGCATGAGCACGGCACCCGTCCTGTACGGCACCGACGGCACCGAGGACTTCGTGCTCGACCCCGTCGAACAGGCCATCGCCGACATCGCCGCCGGCCGCCCCGTCGTGGTCGTCGACGACGCCGACCGCGAGAACGAGGGCGACCTCGTCATCGCCGCCGAGAAGGCGACCGAGGAGATCGTCGCCTTCATGATGAGCGAGTGCCGCGGCCTGATCTGCGCCCCCATGGAGGGCGACGAACTGGACCGGCTCGACCTCCCCCAGATGGTGCGGGACAACACCGAGTCGATGAAGACCGCCTTCACCGTCTCCGTGGACGCCCGCGCCGAGTACGGGGTCACCACCGGCATCTCCGCCGCCGACCGCGCCACCACGCTCCGGCTGCTCGCGAGCGGCACCGCCGAGCCGTCCGACCTGGTCCGCCCCGGCCACGTCTTCCCGCTGCGCGCCCGCCCCGGCGGCGTCCTCGTCCGCGACGGGCACACCGAGGCCGCCGTCGACCTCGCCCGCCTCGCGGGCCTGCGCCCGGCCGGCGCCATCGTGGAGATCGCCGGCGAGGACGGCCGCATGCTGCGCCTGCCCGAGCTGATCCCGTTCGCCCGCAAGCACGGCCTGACGATCATCTCCATCGAGGACCTGGTCGCCTACCGCCGCAGCGCCGAACCCACCGTCCGCCGCGAGGCCGAGGTCAACCTCCCCACCGCCCACGGCGCCTTCACCGCGTACGGCTACCGCTCCACCGTCGACGGCGTCGAGCACGTCGCCCTCGTCCACGGCGAGATCGGCGACGGCACCGACGTCCTCGTCCGCGTCCACTCCGAGTGCCTCACCGGTGACGTCTTCGGCTCCCAGCGCTGCGACTGCGGTCCCCAGCTCGACGCCTCCCTCGCCCGCATCCGGTCCGAGGGCAGGGGAGTGGTGGTCTACCTGCGCGGCCACGAGGGACGCGGCATCGGCCTGCTGTCCAAGCTGCGCGCCTACGAACTCCAGGAGCGCGGCCGGGACACCCTCGACGCCAACCTGGAGCTCGGCCTGCCCGCCGACGCCCGCGACTACGGCGCCGGCGCCCAGATGCTCCGCGACCTCGGCGTGCGCAGTGTGCGCCTGATGACCAACAACCCCGACAAGAGCGACGCGCTCGCCCGGCACGGCATCGAGGTCGTCCGCCGCGAGCCCATGCCCGTCCAGGCGGGCGAACACAACCTCCGCTACCTGCGCACCAAGCGGGACCGGATGGGCCACGACCTGCCCTGGCTGGACACGGCCCCCGTGTCCACCTGCGGCAACCAGTAAGACGACACCGAGGAGAGGCGAGAACGTGAGCGGCAAGGGCGCACCGGAACTGTCCGTACGCAATGTGGGCGACCTCAGGGTCGCCGTCATCGCGGCCCAGTGGCACGAGAAGGTGATGGACGGCCTGGTGGACGGCGCCCTGCGCGCCCTGCACGACCTGGGCATCGACGAGCCGACCCTGCTGCGGGTCCCCGGCAGCTGGGAACTCCCGGTGGTCGCCAAGGCGTGCGCGGCGCGGGGCTACGACGCGGTCGTCGCCCTGGGCGTCGTCATCCGCGGCGGCACCCCCCACTTCGACTACGTGTGCCAGGGCGTCACCCAGGGCCTCACCCAGGTCTCGGTCGACACCGGCGTCCCCGTCGGTTTCGGCGTGCTCACCTGCGACACCGAGGAGCAGGCCCTGGACCGGGCCGGTCTGGAGGGCTCCAGCGAGGACAAGGGCCACGAGGCCGTCACCGCGGCGGTGGCGACCGCGGCCACGCTGCGTTCCGTGTCCGAGCCCTGGCGCTAGGCCGACCACCGCCACCGCGTAGAGTGGGCGCCACCATGTCCAAGAAGACGTTCGAGGAGCTCTTCACCGAGCTCCAGCAGAAGGCCGCCCACGGCGACCCCGCCACCTCCCGCACCGCCGAGCTGGTCGACAAGGGCGTCCACGCCATCGGCAAGAAGGTCGTCGAGGAGGCCGCCGAGGTCTGGATGGCCGCCGAGTACGAGGGCAAGGAGGCGGCCGCCGAGGAGATCTCGCAGCTGCTGTACCACGTCCAGGTGATGATGGTCGCCCGCGGGATCTCCCTGGACGACGTCTACGCCCACCTGTGACCCCCCTCGGTCCAGAGAAACAACCCCTTCACACAAAGGAAGCCGACCCCATGCTGCGCATCGCCGTCCCCAACAAGGGTTCACTGTCCGGCCCTGCGGCGGAGATGCTGCATGAGGCCGGCTACCAGCAGCGCCGCGAGTCCAAGGAACTGCGGATCGTCGACCCGGAGAACGAGGTGGAGTTCTTCTACCTCCGCCCCCGCGACATCGCGATCTACGTCTCCTCCGGCCGCCTCGACATCGGCATCACCGGCCGCGACCTGCTGATCGACTCCGGCGCCGAGGCCGAGGAGATCCTCCCCCTCGGCTTCGCCCGCTCCACCTTCCGCTACGCCACCAAGCCGGGCACGGCGAACGGCGTCGAGGACCTGAGCGGCATGACGGTCGCCACCTCCTACGAGGGCATCGTCGCGAAGCACCTGGCCGACCACGGCATCGGCGCCTCCGTCGTCCACCTCGACGGTGCCGTCGAGACCGCGATCGAGCTCGGTGTCGCCGAGGTCATCGCCGACGTCGTCGAGACCGGCACCTCCCTGCGCAACGCAGGCCTGGAGGTCATCGGCGAGCCGATCATGAAGTCCGAGGCGGTCGTGATCCGCGGCACCCGCGCGGAGACCGACGACACCGTCGAGGCGAAGGTGCAGCAGTTCCTGCGCCGCCTCCAGGGCGTCCTGGTGGCCCGGACGTACGTGATGATGGACTACGACTGCCGCGTGGAGCAGCTGGAGAAGGCCGTCGCCCTCACCCCGGGCCTGGAGTCCCCGACCGTCTCCCCGCTGCACAACGAGGGATGGGTCGCCGTCCGCGCGATGGTCCCGTCCAAGGAGGCCCAGCGGATCATGGACGACCTGTACGCGATCGGCGCCCGGGCCATCCTCACCACCGCCATCCACGCCTGCCGCCTCTGACGCGATCCGGAGCACACCATGTCGGATGCCACGGCGGATCTGCCCGCCCTGCCCGTCACCTTCCGGCCGGGCCGCACCCGGGCCGTCCTGCTCACCGCGGCCGTCGTCCTGTTCGTGACCATCACGGCGGTCGCGCTGCTGCTGGAGCGGCTCAGCCCCGCCGAACGTCTCAGCTTCGTCGTCACGGCGCTCCTGCTGGACAGCGTGCTGCTCCTGCTGGCCCGGCCCAAGGTCGTCGCCGACGAGTCCGGCGTCACCGTGGTCAACCTCACCCGCACGCGCCGCCTGGAGTGGGCGGAGATCCTCCGGGTGAACCTCCGCGCGGGTGACCCCTGGGTCTTCCTCGACCTGAGCGACGGCACCAGCCTGCCCGCGCTCGGCATCCAGCCGGGCATCGCCAAGCAGCGCGCCATCGCCGACGCGAAGGCCCTGCGGGCCCTGGCCGAGGCCCGCTCCACCGCCGAGCCCGGGGCGTAGCCCCGCGCCGGTTCGGGGCGCCTCCGGGAAGACCCCGGAGGCGGACCGGGGCCATCCGCCCTGCTGCATCCCGCCCCGTCTTGATTAATCTGGGGGCGGAGCCGCGATCGCCGCGGCTCCGCCCCTGTCGCACCGCCCGGTGCACGGGGGTTCCTGCTACCCGAGGAGTGACTCCCTCCGGCGATGGACGGATCGTCCTGCAGTACCTGCGCCGCCCCCTGCCGAGATAGCGAGGCCCGGACCCGCGAGGTCCGCGCCCACGCGGAGGCGGCGGCCTCATGACCATCCCCCTGCTGCTCCTGGCAGCCGCGTTCCTGCTGATTCTCGCCAACGGATTCTTCGTGGCCGCCGAGTTCGGCCTGGTGACCGTCGAGCGCGCCGAGGCCGAGAAGGCCGCGGCCGAGGGCGACCGGCGGGCCGGCCGGGTCGTCGAGTCCCTCAAGGAGCTGTCGTTCCAGCTCTCGGGGACCCAGCTCGGCATCACCCTCACCTCCCTCGTCGTCGGCATGCTCGCCGAACCGGCGCTGGCCGAGGTGCTGCGCGGCCCGTTCACCACGATCGGCCTCCCCGGCGGCGCCGTACCCGGCGTGTCGGTGGCCGTCGGCATGCTGCTGGCCTCGGCCGTGCAGATGGTGGTCGGCGAACTGGTGCCCAAGAACTGGGCCGTCTCCCGGCCGTTGCAGGTCGCGCGCTTCGTCGCCGGCCCGCAGCACGGCTTCGCCCGCCTGTTCCGCCCGGTGATCGCCGCCCTGAACGCCGTCGCCAACCGGCTGGTGCGCGCGCTCGGCATCGAGCCCGCCGAGGAACTGGCCTCCGCCCGCACCCCGGGCGAGCTGGTCTCCCTGGCCCGGCACTCCGCCCGGGCCGGCGCCCTCGAACAGGACACCGCCGACCTCTTCGTCCGCACCCTGTCGCTGGGCGACCTGACCGCGCAGCACGTCATGACCCCGCGCGTGAGGGTCAGCTCCCTCCAGGCGTCGGCGACCGCCGAGGACGTGGTCAACCTGACCCGCGCCACCGGCCTGTCCCGCTTCCCCGTCCACCGGGAGAGGATCGACGAGATCGTCGGCATGGTCCACCTCAAGGACGCCCTGGCGGTCCCGGTCCGTGAACGGCTGCGCACCCCCGTCGGCCGTATAGCCCGCCCGGCGCTGCTGGTCCCCGAGACCCTGCCGGTACGGCCGCTGCTGGCCCGGCTGCGCAGCGAACAGCCCATCGCGGTCGTCGTCGACGAGTACGGCGGCACGGCCGGCGTCGTCACCCTGGAGGACATCGTCGAGGAGATCGTCGGCGAGGTCCGCGACGAGCACGACGACGTCCTCCCCGAGGTGCCCGAGCTGGCCCCCGCGCCGCCGGAGGACGGCCGTCCGGCCTGGGACGTGGACGGCGGCTGCCGCGTCGACGTCCTCGCGCGCATCGGACTCCAGGCGCCCGAGGGGCCGTACGAGACCGTCGCCGGGCTCGTCGCGGACCTGCTCGGCCGCATCCCGGCCGTCGGCGACCGCGCGGAGATCGACGGCTGGCGGCTGTCGGTCCGCCGGGTCGGCCACTACCGCGCCGAGCGGATCCGGCTGGTGCGCACGGCGTCCGCGCCCGCGCCCACTGCGGAGGCCGCCCGATGAGCGTCCTGCAACTCCTCTTCGCCGCGCTGCTCGTGCTCGTCAACGGATTCTTCGTCGGCGCCGAGTTCGCACTCGTCTCCGTCCGCCGCAGTCAGATCGAACCACTCGGCACCGCCCGGGCCCGGCAGGTCCTGTACGGGCTGGAGCGGCTGCCGCAGATGATGGCCGCCGCCCAGTTCGGCATCACCGTCTGCTCGCTGACCCTCGGCGCGGTCGCCGAGCCGACCGTCGCCCACCTGCTGGAGCCGGTCTTCGCGTGGATCCACCTGCCGCACGGCATGATCCACCCGCTGGGCTACGTCATCGCCCTGGCCGTGGTGGTCTTCTGCCACCTCGTCATCGGCGAGATGGTCCCGAAGAACCTGGCGATGGCCGCCCCGGAGAAGGCCGCGCTGTGGCTCGGCCCCGGCCTGGTCGCCTTCGCCCGGCTGTGCCGGCCGGTCACGGCCGCCCTCGGCGCCTGCGCCCGGGGCGTCCTGCGGCTCTTCCGCGTCGAGCCCAAGGACGAGGTCGAGGCGGTGTTCACCAGCGAGCAGCTCAACCGGCTGGTGGAGGACGCCGGCCAGGCCGGGCTCCTCGACCCGGAGGAGGCCGAACGCCTGGAGGACGCCCTGGAGCTGGGTTCCCGGCCGGTGACGGACGTCCTGCTGGGGCGCGATTCACTGGTGACGGTCAGCCCGTCGGTCACCCCCGGGCAGATCGTCGAGCTGACCGCCCGCACCGGCTACTCCCGCTTCCCGGTCGCCTCGGGCGACGGCGCCTTCATGGGCTACCTGCACGTGAAGGACGTCCTGGACCTGGAGGACTCCGAGCGGGCCGTGCCGCAGCGGCTGTGGCGGCCCATGACGATCCTGCGGCCCGAGCTGCCGCTCGACGACGCGCTGACCGTCATGCGCCGGGCCGCGACGCACCTGGCCCAAGTGGCCGACGCGTCCGGCAGGGTGCTCGGCCTGGTGGCGCTGGAGGACGTACTGGAGATGCTCGTGGGCGAGGTGCGGGACCCGGCGCACCGCGAGGTTCCCGGGGCGACGGTGACCGAGCCCCGCACCGGCGCCCGGGAGGCGCTGGCCGGCTGATCCGCGGGTACGGCCGCGGGGTCCGTCACACCGACGGCGGATCCTGCGGCCCCCGCCCCGACAGCACCTCCCCGTAGGCCTGCATCAGATCCGGCAGCCGCAGGGTCGCCAGGTCCTCCCGCGTCAGCGTGCCGGGACAGGACGACAGCCGCAGGTCCCGGTAGGCGCAGCTCTTCTCGTACAGCGTGCGCAGGAACCGCCCGTTGCCCAGTTCGTCGATCCACCCCTGCTCCACGACGTGCCCGGCGATCGAGCGCAGCTCGTCGAGGGCCTCGTCGTCCCACAGGTCGCCGTTCTCGGCGGCGAGCACCTTGCCGATCTCGGTCAGTTCCGACGGCCGGTACGAGGGGAAGTCGACGCGGGTGGTGAAGCGGGAGGACAGCCCGGGGTTGGCGGCCAGCAGGCGGTCCATGCCCTCCGGGTAGCCGGCCAGGATCACCACCAGGTGGTCCCGGTTGTCCTCCGCCCGCTTCAGCAGCACCTGCAACGCCTCGTCGCCGTACGCGTCGCCCTTGCCGTACCCGGAGTTGGACAGCGAGTACGCCTCGTCGACGAACAGCACACCGCCGAGGGCGGAGTCGATCAGCTCGTTGGCCTTCACCGCCGTCTGTCCCAGGTACTCGCCGACCAGGTCGGCCCGCTGCGCCTCCACCAGGTGGTCGCCGCCGAGCAGGCCGAGGGCGTAGAAGACGCGGCCCAGGATGCGGGCGACCGTGGTCTTGCCGGTGCCGGAGGGACCGGAGAAGACGAAGTGCCGTTTGGGCGGCTGGACCGGCAGGCCCTGACCGACTCGCAACCGCGCCATGTTCAACTGTGCCGACAACGCCTTGACCTGACGCTTCACCGGCTCCAGACCCACCATGCGCTCCAACTCGGCGAGCGCCTCCTCCAGCAGCGCCGGGTCGGTCGGCCCGGCCGGCAGGGAGGGCTCCGGGGCGGTCCGGACGCGGACCGACGGGCCGGTCGCCGACGGCAGGGGAGCGACCGGCGGCGGCCCGGGGTCGGACAGCTTCAGGTCGCGTCCCTCGGTGCCGAAGAGCGCGTCCAGGCCGTCGGGGCCGTCGGCACCGTCCTGTCCGGTGCCGGTGAGCGCGATCGCCGCGAGGTCGGCGGCCTCGGCCGCCTCGTCGTACCCGTCGCCCTCCGCGATGGCGGCGAGCCGGGCGGAGGTGTCCATGAACGCCGGGTCGACGCTGTGCACGGCCCGGTACAGCGGGAGCGCGGCGGCGCTGCGGCCGGTGCCCTCGTGGGCGCGCGCCAGCCAGTAGCGCAGCTCCTTGCGCTGCGGCTGCTCGCTGCGGCACCGCATCAGTGCCGCCGACAGCAGCGGTTCGGCCTGCCCGTACATCTCCAGGCGGACCCGGGCCATGCCGCCGAAGAGACCGGCCTCGATGCCGAGCAGGGGATCGTCGAGCAGCGGGTCGGTGTGCCGGACGAGCTGCTCCCAGTCCTTGACGAGATAGGCGCGGCAGGCGTGCAGGAAGCGGACTTGGCGGTCGGTGTCCACCGGCGGCAGCCCCGCCAGCGCCCGGTCCAGCTCCGGCACGTGGCGGCCGTCCAGCCAGTGGGAGGCGTGAGCGAGCAGCAGGTCGCGCGGGCTCTCCAGCACCGGCTGCACCCACCATCCGAGCCAGTACCAGGAGTTGAGGGTGCGGCGGTGCCGGGTGCGCTGCTCGCCGAAACGGTCGCGGTGGCGGAACATGCGCAGCAGCGCGGTCGTGGTGTCCACGCGGAGCGCGTGCAGACCCAGCCAGGCGTCGGCCATCCCGGGATCCATCCGGACGGCGGCCCGGAACTCCTCCTCCGCCTGCGGATAGGCGCCCACGGTGTAGGCGTCCACGCCCCGCAGCCAGGCGAGGTCGGCCGGGGCCTTGGAGCCCTGGGTGCCGAAGTCCATCACGTCCCCCACAAACCGCGCCCCCCGTCGGTATGCCGCCGGGCCGTCGCCCGTCGGCCGCCTTGGTCGAACCGCTCGATCGCGTACCGGAGTTGCAGGTGCGCGAAGCAGTCGTCCGCAGGTCGCACCGAGGGCATCGTACCCGCGGCCGGGTCGGCCCCGAAGGGTGCGGCGGACGGCTGATCGGCGCGGCGGAGCACGGGGGGCGCACACACCGCGGTGACGGAGGGTGAGTGCCTGATGCCGCGCGACGCCCGCGGAAGGCGGGCAGGACAGAACGAAGCCCCCGGTCACGGGGGAACAACCGGGGGCTTCGCGTCTGCCGGCGGCTTTCGAATCGCCGCACATTGAGAACGTAAGTCCTGTACGGCTCCTTGGTCAAGCGGAGTTGGGGGCACTCCGGGAAGTTGGCCGAGATCGATCTTCGCGGGTTCAGCGCCCTGCGGACGGCCCGTCACCGTGTGTGAAGTTCTGGTCCGGTCCGGCGGTTCCCGCAGGTCCCCGGAGCGCCTCATATCCCTCCTGGTCCCGCCGTACGAGGAGGTCGGCGAACGGCCGTGAGGGGTCCTCGGCGAAGTGGCGGCGCTCCGCGCGCGTCCACCCGTCCCAGAACTCCCGCTGTTCCTCCCCGTCCCTGGCCCGCCCCAGCGCCCACGCCTCCTCGCTCGGCAGGTCCATCCACAGCAGCAGGGCCAGGTGCGGGCGCAGCGCCCGGCGGCCCGCGCCGACTCCCTCGACCAGCACCACCGGTGCGGGCGGCAGCACGCGGGGCGGCCCGAAGCGGCGGGCCCGCCAGTCGTAGGGGGCGTAGCGTGCCGCCTCGCCGCGCGTGAGGGGCGCGATCACCTGGTCCAGCAGCCGTCCGGTCCAGTCGAACAGCTCGTCGTGGCTGGCGATGTCGTCCAGGTGGAGCACCGGCGCCCCGCCGAGCGCCCGCGCCAACCGCCCGGCGAACGTGGACTTTCCGGAGCCGGCGTGCCCGTCGACGCCGATCAGGCGGACGGGGCCGCAGGAGGCGGGCAGGCGGCGGATCCGGGAGGCGAGGTCGTGAATGGCTGGTCCTGAACGGTGCGGGGGAGCGGACAACGGTCGCCGTGCACTCTAACGGCGACCGCCCGGCCCGCCGGAGGGCCGGGCCGCACGGGTCGTGCGCAGGCGCGGTTCGGACGCGGGTGCTGGCCGGAGCGAGCGCCTGCGGCCATAGTGGGCGCACAGCCCGTGCCACGGGCCTGCTCCGACTCGGACACTGGGGGTCCACCGCCCATGAGCAGAGCCGAACAGCCCTCCCGCAGAACCGTCCTGGCCGCCACGGTCGCCGCCGCCGTGGCCGGCACCGCCGCCCCGGCCGCCGCCACCGCCGCCGCGGGTTCCGGCCGCACCCCGGCCCGCTCCGTCGGCCACCGGAGCTGGACCACGTACCGCGACTGGTGCGCCGGCACCGCCCGCGGCACCCGCGCCGTCGCGGGCGCCCGGCCCGGCATCGTGCTGGGCGCGCCGGCGGGCACCACCGACTACACCGACCCGCACACCGGCCGCACGGCCGCCTGGGAGTACGCCACCTGGACCTCGCCCGTCCACCGGCTCGCCGTCCCCTCGACGGAGGCGGTCGTCTCCTGGAACGCCCACACCCCCGACGGCACCTGGATCCAGGCCGAGCTCGAGGGAACGTACTCCGACGGCACGGGCACGCCCTGGTACGTGATGGGCCGCTGGGCCGCCGGCGACCAGGACATCCGGCGGACCTCGGTCGACGGCCAGGGCGACGGCAGGAGCAGCGTCTGGACGGACACGCTCGCCCTCGACGATCCCGCCACGGGCCTGCGCCTGGTCTCCTGCCGGCTGCGGCTGACCCTGTACCGCCGCCCCGGCGCGAGGACCACTCCCACGGTGTGGCGCGCCGACGTGATGGGCTCCGACGTCCCCGACCGCTTCACCGTCCCGGCCTCCACGCCCGGCCTCGCCCGGGAGCTGGCCGTCCCGCGCTACTCGCAGGAGATCCACAAGGGCCGGTACCCCGAGTACGACAACGGCGGCGAGGCCTGGTGCAGCCCCACCTCCTCGCACATGGTCATCGAGTACTGGGGCGGCCGGCTCACCGAGGAGCAACTGTCCTGGGTCGATCCCTCCTACACCGACCCGCAGGTGTGCCACGCGGCCCGGTACACGTACGACCACCAGTACGCGGGCTGCGGCAACTGGCCGTTCAACGCCGCCTACGCGGCCACCTTCGACGGCCTGCGGGGCGTGGTCACCCGTCTCGGCTCCCTCACCGAGCTGGAGACGCTGATCGCGGCCGGCATCCCGGTGATCACCTCGCAGTCCTTCCTGAAGGAGGAGCTGACCGGCGCCGGGTACGGCACGGCGGGCCATCTGATGACCGTGGTCGGCTTCACCGCCGACGGGGACGTGATCGCCAACGACCCGGCCTCGCCGAGCAACGAGGAGGTGCGGCGCGTCTACAAGAGGCGCGAATGGGAGAACGTCTGGTTGAGGACCAAGCGGTACAACGCCGCCGGCAAGGTCGTCCCCGGCACGGGCGGCGTCTGCTACCTCTTCTTCCCGGCGCACCCGGGCCCGCGCCGGCGCGGGGCGCTCGCGGCGGTGGGAGTGCGCTGACCCGGTCGCGGACGGCCCCCGGCGTCGGCCGGGGGCCGTCCCCTGTGACGGACATCTCGGTCTCGGTGGCCGTTTTCGGTGGCAAGGTGGACAAGCCGGTCGGGGATGCCCGGCCGGGGAGTTCCGCCGTACGCACGAGATCAGCGAGAAGCCATGACCGCACACACCGCCACCGCCGCCCGCGTCCGCACCGGCGGGCCCCGGGACGACGGGCCCAAGACCTTCGAGCACCTCATGGGGTGGGTCCTCGTCGTCGTCACCGCGATGCTGGTGACCCAGCTCGGCCTCCTGTGACGCCCCGCCGGTGATCCGGCCCCCGCCCGTACCGGGCGGCCCGTCGGCGGCGAGGGGGCGCCGACCCCCCGGGTGCGGGACCGTCCGCGGTTTTCTTGAAGTAAGCGGTCGTTAACCAGTGACTCGGTGCCCCGGATCGGGCATACTCACAGCGCACAGCCGCTGGTCAGCAGCTTCCGCGACCCGGAAACGAGCATCGGCCAGGTCCTCAGTACGACCCGGCGGAGCCGCCTCCACCCAAGGCGCACGCCCGCCGTTGTGCCCGACAGGGAGGAGAGCGTCGCCATGCCCGACCGCGTCCCGCAGCCGGTGGACCGACAACTGCCCACGGACGAGGCACGGGAGCTGATCTCACTCGTCCGCGACATCGCGCGGCGAGAGATCGCCCCGAAGGCGGCCGAGGAGGAGGACGCCGGCCGCTTTCCGCGCGAGCTCTTCGCCCTGCTCTCCGACTCCGGCCTGCTGGGGCTGCCCTACGACGCCGAGTACGGCGGCGGCGACCAGCCCTACGAGGTCTACCTCCAGGTCCTCGAGGAGCTCGCCGCGGCCCGCCTCACCGTCGGCCTCGGCGTCAGCGTGCACTCCCTGGCCTGCTACGCGCTCGCCGCCCACGGCTCCAAGGAGCAGCGGGCCGAGCACCTGCCCGCGATGCTCGCCGGCGGTCTGCTCGGCGGCTACTGCCTCTCCGAGCCGTCCTCCGGCTCCGACGCCGCCTCCCTGCGCACCAGGGCGGTGCGGGACGGCGACGACTGGGTGATCACCGGGACCAAGGCGTGGATCACCCACGGCGGCGTCGCCGACTTCTACACCGTCATGGCGCGCACCGGGGAGGAGGGCCCGCGCGGCATCACCGCCTTCCTGGTGCCCGGCGACGCCGCGGGGGTGAGCGCCGCGGCGCCCGAGAGGAAGATGGGCCTGAAGGGATCGCCCACCGCGCAGGTCCACCTCGACGGGGTGCGGGTGCCCGACGCGCGGCGCATCGGTGACGAGGGGCAGGGCTTCGCGATCGCCCTGTCCTCGCTCGACTCCGGGCGCCTCGGCATCGCGGCCTGCGCGATCGGGGTGGCCCAGGCGGCCCTGGACGAGGCGGTGGCGTACGCGAGGCAGCGGCGTCAGTTCGGCAGGCCGATCGCCGACTTCCAGGGCCTGCGCTTCATGCTCGCCGACATGGCGACCCAGATCGAGGCCGGCCGCGCGCTGTACCTGGCGGCGGCGCGGCTGCGCGACGCCGGCCGGCCGTTCGCCAAGCAGGCGGCCATGGCGAAGCTGCACTGCACCGACACGGCGATGCGGGTCACCACCGACGCCGTCCAGGTCCTCGGCGGCTACGGCTACACCGCCGACTTCCCGGCCGAGCGCTACATGCGCGAGGCCAAGGTGCTGCAGATCGTCGAGGGCACCAACCAGATCCAGCGCATGGTCATCGCCCGTCACCTCGCGGGTCCCGAGACGCGCTGAAGTCGCCGCGCCCGCGCGGGGGCGCCGCGAGCCGGACCCACTCCGGGTCGTGGCGCCCCGGCAGGGTGCGGCCGCGATCGGCCCAGGCCCGCATCAGCTCGCGGTAGATCGGTGGATCCGGGAGCGGCGGTGCCGGCGGAACCGGTTCCGTGGGCGCCGGGACGAAGAGGCGGCGCTGACGCCCGGTCACCGAGTACGTGGGGCTCATACCCGGGCAACGCGGAGAAGCGGGGACGGGTCACCGGCCCGCGCGGTCGAGCGTGTGTTCGCGAAGGCGCGTCGTCCCCGGGGCGCCTCCGTACGGGGAGGCCGGCGCCGCGTCGGCCGCGGGTGACATCGGCCCGTGCCACGGCACGGTGAGCCGCGGCGCGGGCCGGTCGGTACGGAGGGGCGGGCGGTGCCGCCCGCCCGGCGGACGCTCAGGCGGCGTGACGCCGCACCGCCGGCACGCGCATCGGGCGCGAGCCCGGGCCGCCGACGTGCGAGAAGGGCTGCGTCCGCCAGTCGAGCCCCCGGGGGAGCGTCAGCAGCAGTGAGGTGTCCTGCTCCTGGGGCCGGAAGGACTCGTCCGCGGGGCGGGCCTCGTCGGCCCGGCGGCCGGTCCCGGCGCAGACCGTGAGCCCGAACGGGTTCCACGGCGAGGCGCACAGCGCGTGCTCCGGCAGCACGTCCTCGTCCGCCAGCAGGGCGATGGGCTGCGCGCACTCCGGGCAGATCACCCGGTACATCTCGAAGGTGTCGTAGGCGTCGGGTTCCTCGTCGTCGAAGGCGCCGGGTTCGACGCCCTCCGGCTCGGGATCGACGACCGGCTGGTGCCGCTTGGGCACGGTACGACCAGGGCGTTTCAGACTCTGCATGGGATTCTCCCCCTCGGGCTGGGCCGTGACGGCACTGCGGCCTCGACCACAGCAAGCACTTCCCGTCCCCCCTACGGAGTAATCACGAGAACATCACGAAGCCCGTTCGAGGGATGTGGCGTTGGTCACACGCCCCTCGCGGGTGCCGCCTTGCGGCCGGTTCGTCCCTCCGGCCGGGGCGCGATCACGCCCCGGCCCACCTCGCGAACCGGGCATGACCTGCGCTGCTCGGCTATCCGGGGAGTTCGGGCGCACTGTAGGTTCTTGCGTCATGGAGGAGCTGGACCGACAGATCGTGCAGCTGCTCGTCAAGGACGGGCGGATGAGCTACACAGACCTGGGCAAGGCCACGGGCCTGTCCACGTCCGCCGTGCACCAGAGGGTGCGCCGGCTGGAACAGCGTGGCGTCATCCGCGGGTACGCCGCGGTCGTCGATCCCGAGGCCGTCGGACTGCCGCTGACCGCGTTCATCTCGGTGAAACCGTTCGACCCCAGCGCTCCCGACGACATCGCGGACCGCCTGGCCGGCGTCCCCGAGATCGAGGCGTGCCACAGCGTGGCCGGTGACGAGAACTACATCCTCAAGGTGCGGGTGGCCACCCCGCACGAACTGGAGGAGCTGCTGGCCCGGGTGCGCTCGCTGGCCGGGGTGTCCACACGGACCACGGTGGTGCTGTCCACGCCGTACGAGGCGCGCCCGCCGCGGGTCTGACGCCGCGCGGGCCGGACCGCGCGGCTCCCGTGCCGACCTGCGTGCCGGCCGGGACGGGCGAGGCGCGAGACTGGTGTCCATGAGTGAGTCCACCGCCCCGTCCCAGACCGTCCTGCTGCGCCGCGGCGAGGTGCACAGCCCGGCCGATCCCTTCGCGACCGCGATGGTCGTCGAACGCGGGCAGATCGCCTGGGTCGGTTCCGAGGGCGCCGCGGACGCCTTCGCGGACGGCGTCGACGAGGTCGTCGACCTGGACGGCGCCCTGGTGACCCCCGCGTTCACCGACGCGCACGTGCACACGACGTCCACGGGCCTCGCCCTCACCGGCCTCGACCTGTCCGCCGCCCCCTCCCTCCGGGCGGCCCTCGGCCTCGTGCGCGACTTCGCCGCCGCCCGCCCGGACGACCGCGTCCTGCTCGGCCACGGCTGGGACGCCTCCCGCTGGCCCGAGGGCCGCCCCCCGGCGCGCGCCGAACTCGACGCGGCCACCGGCGGCCGTCCCCTCTATCTCAGCCGTATCGACGTGCACTCGGCGGTCGTCACGACCGCCCTGCTCGACCTGGTCCCGGGCGTCGACGGCCGCGCGGACGCCCCGCTCACCGGCGACGCCCACCACGCCGTGCGCGCCGCCGCGTACGGCGCGATCACCCCCGCCCAGCGCGCCGAGGCGCAGCGCGCGGCCCTCGCGCACGCCGCCTCGCTCGGCATCGGCACCGTCCACGAGTGCGCCGGCCCGGAGATCTCCTCCGAGGACGACCTCACCGGCCTGCTCCGCCTCGCGGCCGGCCAGGCGGGTCCGCGCGTGATCGGCTACTGGGCGGAGCGGGACGTGGACAAGGCGCGGGAACTGGGCGCGATCGGCGCGGCCGGCGACCTCTTCGTCGACGGCGCCCTCGGCTCCCACACCGCCTGCCTGCACCAGCCGTACGCCGACACCGGGCACGCCGGGACCGCCTACCTGGACGCCGACGAGGTCGCCGCCCACGTGGTCGCCTGCACCGAGGCGGGTCTCCAGGCGGGCTTCCACGCCATCGGCGACGCCGCCGTGACCACCGTCGTCGAGGGCGTGCGCGCCGCCGCGGAGAAGCTGGGCCTCACGCGCGTCCGCGCCGCCCGCCACCGGGTCGAGCACGCCGAGATGCTCACCCCCGAGACCATCGCGGCCTTCGCCGAGCTCGGCCTGACCGCCTCCGTCCAGCCCGCCTTCGACGCGCTGTGGGGCGGTGAGGACGGCATGTACGCCCGCCGTCTGGGTACCGAACGGGCCCGCGCGCTCAACCCCTTCGCGGCCCTGCTGCGCGCCGGGGTTCCGCTCGCCTTCGGCTCCGACAGCCCCGTCACGCCCCTCGACCCGTGGGGCACCGTCCGGGCCGCCGCCTTCCACCGCACGCCGGAGCACCGTGTCTCCGTGCGCGCCGCGTTCACCGCGCACACGCGCGGCGGCTGGCGGGCGATCGGCCGCGACGACGCGGGCGTCCTCGTGCCCGGCGCTCCCGCGGACTACGCCGTGTGGCGCACCGGCGAACTGGTGGTGCAGGCCCCCGACGACCGCGTCGCGCGCTGGTCCACCGACCCGCGCTCCGGCACCCCCGGCCTGCCCGACCTGTCCCCGGGCCGTGACCTGCCCGTCTGCCTGCGGACCGTGGTGGGCGGACGGACGGTCTTCGTGCGGCCGGGCGAGTGATCCCCACGGCCGACGGGGCGACGATCCTCCGTCGCCGCTGTGTCGCACCGCCTGCGCGGCCACCGTGCTGACCTGCGAGTCGCCGGACAATGCGCAGGTCGAGTGGGTGTTGACAGGCGGCGGCGGGGGGCCGGTAGGTTCGGCCGAGTCCACCACCGGACGCCCGACCGGGGAACTCTCCGCGCAAGCGTCGCGGCGCCGCTGGGTCAAGGACGGTGTCGCCGCACCGGGGCACCGCCACCGGGAGCCAGGCCCAGCGCCCGTGCCGCGCCCAGGGAACGTTTCGGCGGTCGGGAGGTGTGACCCGGGTGGGGCCCGGGCGCTCAGTAGACAACGGCTCTCGGTCGATCCGCAGCCAGCGGGTCCCAGGTCGGCCCGAAGGGCGCCGGGCCCCCATCCGCCGCGGAACCCCTCGGGACGCCTGCCGAAAGAGGCAGTCCTACCCGGCTTTTGTGAAAACGACACCACCATACGAACGCGCTGTCGCGTCATCGCAGGCCGGGCCCACTATGGTGGTCCTCTGCGTACGGACTCGAAGGGGCAGCAGTGAACGACGGCGACGGGACTCGCGCGGCAGGGGACCAGGAGAGACGGTTCGGCCCGCTCGGCACCGCCTTGGTGATCATTCCGACCTACAACGAGGCGGAGAACATCAGGGCGATCGTCGGCCGGGTGCGCGAAGCCGTCCCCGAGGCGCACGTGCTCGTGGCCGACGACAACAGCCCCGACGGCACCGGGAAGCTGGCCGACGAACTCGCCGCCGGGGACGACCACGTCCACGTCCTGCACCGCAAGGGCAAGGAGGGCCTGGGCGCCGCCTACCTCGCGGGCTTTCGCTGGGGACTGGAGCACGGCTACGGCGTGCTCGTCGAGATGGACGCTGACGGCTCCCACCAGCCGGAGGAACTGCCCCGTCTGCTGACCGCCCTCAAGGGCGCCGACCTGGTGCTCGGCTCGCGCTGGGTGCCCGGCGGGCGGGTGGTGAACTGGCCCAGGTCCCGCGAGATCATCTCCCGCGGCGGCAGCCTCTACTCCCGCCTGGCGCTCGACCTGCCGCTGCGCGACGTCACCGGCGGCTACCGCGCCTTCCGCCGGGAGACCCTGGAGGGCCTCGGCCTCGACGACGTCGCCTCCCAGGGCTACTGCTTCCAGGTCGACCTGGCCCGCCGCGCCATCAAGGCCGGCTACCACGTCGTCGAGGTGCCCATCACCTTCGTCGAGCGCGAGCTGGGCGACTCCAAGATGAGCCGCGACATCCTCGTGGAGGCCTTGTGGCGGGTCACCGCGTGGGGCGTGGGGGAGAGGGTCGACAAGGTCGTCAAACGCGGCAGGCCCGCGCAGCAGTGACGGGCCGGGGGCCGCGCCCGTACGCCGTGGGCGGTTCCCTTATCCTGCGCTGAGCCGGGTCCGGGCACACTGGAGACATGACGACTGGCGCTCAGACCCCCAGGTACCCCGCCCGGCCCCGGCGCTCCCGGCTGCGCACGTTCCTGCCGCTGGGACTCGCGGCCTGGCTCGTGCTGGAGGTCTGGCTGCTGACGGTGGTCGCGGGCGCGACGAGCGGCTTCGTGGTCCTCCTGCTGCTGGTGGCGGGTTTCGTCCTCGGCTCCGTGGTCGTCAAACGGGCCGGGCGCCGTGCGTTCCGCAATCTCACCGAGACGCTGCAGCAGTCCCAGGCGGTGCCCCCGGCCGCCCGCCCGAACAGCGAGGGCAACGGCCTGGTGATGCTGGGTGGCCTGCTCCTGATGATCCCGGGGCCGATCTCGGATGCGGCGGGTCTGCTCCTGCTGCTGCCCCCGGTCCAGAAGGCCGTGAGCCGCACCGCGCAGCGCACCTTCGAACGCAAGCTCCGCCAGGTCGCTCCGGGCACCCTGGGCGACGCCCTCCGGCAGGCCCGCATGCACCACCCGGACGGAAAGGTCGTCCAGGGCGAGGTCGTCCGGGACGAGCCGGGCACGGCGACGCGGGAGCAGTACCCGCCGCTGAACCGCTGACGCGGGCACGGACCGCACCCGCCCGGCGCGGACCGTGCGCGGACAGGACAAAGACCGCGGGCGCCGTACGTGATCTCACGTACGGCGCCCGCGGTCACCTGCACGGGCCGGGAACCTCGCCCGGTCCGCAGGGCCTACGCGGACTTGCGGCTGTCCCGCGGATGAACGGCGATGTTCATCGCGCCGGAGCGCAGAACGGCCAGCCGCTCCTCGAGGACCTCTTCGAGTTCCTCACGGGTCCGCCGCTCCATCAGCATGTCCCAGTGCGTACGCGCGGGCTTGGCCTTCTTCTCCTCCGGGCCGTCGCCGTCCACCAGGAGTGCCTGGGCCCCGCAGACCTTGCACTCCCACTCCGGCGGGATCTCCGCCTCGACCGAGAAGGGCATCTCGAACCGGTGCCCCTTCTCGCATGCGTACTCCACGGCCTGGCGCGGGGCCAGGTCGATGCCGCGGTCCGTCTCGTAGCTGGTCACCACGAGGCGCGTGCCGCGAAGAGCTCGCTCACTCATGAATCGTGCCTCCCGGGCTTGTCGCCCACAGGACAGGTGTCGCTGTCGTCGTCATCCGGTCAACGTCCGGTCGGCGGTGAAGATTCCCGTCCCGAGTCCCGTTCCGGGCCATGCGTCGCCGTCGTAGCCGCAGCCTTGTCAACCAGTGCAGTACCCTCCGCCATCCGGTTTGTCACCTCTGTTCGGAGATGTCACCCTGCGTTTTGACACCTTTGACGCGCAGTAACGGTACGCCTGGCGGGCCAAACGCGTACACTACCGCCCTTTCGTGCTCAGTGCTAAATCCTTTCGGGTGCGGGATTGCCCGCGTCGCGGATCGCCCGCCGGACCGGGACGCGGGCGAGCAGCAGGAAGCCGAGGACGAAGAACGTTACCAGCGAGACGATCGCGTCCCGGTAGCTGCCGGTGAGCTGGTAGGTGAGCCCGAACAGCAGCGGGCCCAGCCAGCTCGTGCCGCGGTCGCTCATCTCGTACGCCGCGAAGTACTCGGCCTCCTTGCCGGGCGGGACCAGGTGGGAGAAGAGGGAGCGGGACAGCGCCTGGCTGCCGCCGAGGACCAGTCCGATCCCGGCGGCCAGGACGAAGAACCACCCCGGCGCCCCGGCCGGGAGGAAGTATCCGGCCGCGAGTGTGACCGTCCAGGCGACCAGCGAGCCGAGGATCGTGCGCTTCGTGCCGTGGGCCCGGGCCAGCCGGCCCAGGACGAGGGCTCCCGCCACCGCGAGCACCTGCACCAGCAGCACGGCCACGATGAGGGTGGACTGTCCCAGTCCCAGTTCCTCGGAGCCGTAGACCGACGCCTGGGAGATCACCGTCTGGATGCCGTCGTTGTAGACGAGGTAGGCCAGCAGGAAGGCGAGGGTCAGCGGGTGGCGGCGCATGTCGCGCAGGGTGGCCGCGAGCTGCCGCCGGCCGGGCGGGGCCGTCCCCGGCGCGGCGGAGGGGCGGTCGCGCAACCGCCGCAGCGGCACGAGGGCGAACGCGCCCCACCACAGACCGGCCGACGCCAGGCAGACGCGGACCGCCGCGCTCTCGCTCAGGCCGAAGGAGTCGTGGGCGGTGTAGAGGACCAGGTCGGCCACCAGGACCAGGGCGCCGGCCGCGTACCCGAAGGCCCAGCCGCGGGAGGAGACGGCGTCGCGCTCCTCGGGCGCGGCGATCTGCGGCAGATAGGAGTTGTAGAGCATCATCGCCACGGACTGCGCCGCGTTGGCGACCACGAGCAGCGCCCCGCCGAGCAGGTACCGGTCGCCGTCGAGGAAGAACATGCCAGTCGTCGCCGCCGCCCCGGTGTAGGCGGCGGCGCCCAGCAGGGGCTTCCTGCGGCCGGTGCGGTCGGCCGCCGCCCCCGCCCAGGGCATCACCAGCACGGCGACGATCACCGACAGGGAGACGGAGTAGGCGAAGAACGCCCCGGCGCGCACCGGGATCCCCAAGGGGTGCACGAACCCGTCCGCGTCCGCCGCGGACTCGGCCACCGAGGTCAGATAGGGCCCCAGGAACACGGTGAGCACACTCGTCGAGTAGACGGAGCACGCCCAGTCGTAGAAGTACCAGCCGCGTTGCTCCCGCCGCCGCCCCGCCGCCTCGCCGGCCGGCCCCGTCCGCACGGTGTCGGTGCCCACCCGTGCCCTCGCTTCCCCGTGAACGCGCACCGTCCCGGGGCCCGGCCGGGGGTCTCAGACCCAGAGGCCGCGGTCCTCCATGACCTTGCGCAGTATGTCGATGTGATCGGTCATGATGCCATCCACGCCCAGATCCAGAAGGCGGTGCATGCGGTCGGGGTCGTTCACCGTCCACACGTGGACGTGCAGCCCGCGCGCGTGGGCGTCGCGCAGGAAGCGGCGGTCCACGACCCGGACGCCCGCCTGCGACTCGGGCACCTGGGCGGCCACCGCCGAGCGGCGCGGCACGGCCGGGAGCCCCCAGCTGCGCAGCCGCAGGGCCAGGACGCCCCGGGTGCCGTACGACGTGGCCAGGCGGGGGCCCGCCAGCCGCTGGGCGCGGGCCACGCGGGCCTCGGAGAACGAGCCGAGGCAGACCCGGTCCCAGGCGTTCGCGCGTTCGACCAGTTCCAGGAAGGGCAGCAGCGCCGGCTCCGCCTTGACGTCGACGTTCCAGCGCACCCCGGGGAAGGTCTCCAGCAGCTCCTCGAAGAGGGGCACCGGCTCCTCGCCCCTCACGCGCGCGTGCCGTACTTCCGCCCACGGCAGGTCGGCGATCCGGCCGGCGCCGTCCGTGACCCGGTCCAGGGTCGCGTCGTGGAAGGCGACGAGCCGGCCGTCCGCGGTGGCGTGGACGTCGGTCTCGATGTACCGGTAGCCCGCCGCCACCGCGCGCCGGAACTGGCGCACCGTGTTCTCCAGGCCGCCCGCCGCCCCGCCCCGGTGGGCGAAGGCGATCGGGCCGGGATGGTCGAGGTAGGGGTGGCGGATCGGCCGCGTCGGCGAGGTCACCGACGCAGTATTGCCCGGCGGGGGCGGCCCGTGGCAACCACCGTCCCGCCGCCCGGCGCCGGCGGGACGGCGAACACACGGAGGAACACCTGGGCGAGCGGGCCGATCGACACCGCGTACAGCAGGGTGCCGACGCCGGCCGAGCCGCCGAGGGCGAAGCCCGTCGCGACGACCGTGATCTCGACGGCCGTCCGCACCAGGCGCACCGACAGCCCGGTCCGCAGGTGCAGCCCCGTCATCAGCCCGTCGCGCGGGCCCGGGCCGAACCGCGCCGCGATGTACAGGCCGGTCGCCGCGCCGTTGAGGACGATCCCCGCCACCATGGACGCGATCCGCGCCGGCAGCCCGTGGGCGTCGGGCACCACGGCCAGCGTGGCGTCCACCGCGGCGCCGATCACCAGGACGTTGGAGACCGTCCCGAGCCCCGGCCGCTGGCGCAGCGGGATCCACAGCAGCAGCACCGCCGCGCCGACGACGGTCAGCACCAGGCCCATCGACAGGCCGGTCCGCTCCGCCAGACCCTGGTGCAGCACGTTCCACGGCTCCAGTCCGAGCCCCGACCGGACCAGCAGCGCGGAACTCGCGCCGTACAGCGCGAGGCCCCCGTAGAGCTGGGCCAGCCGCCGTGTGAGATGCGGTCGCCTGGACAAGGGCTGCCCCTTGGTGGTGGTAGTGGCCTGGTGCATGACACCCTGTGGCTCGATGGGGGACGCCATCTATGGCCAATTCGCGGAAGGTGGATTGATTTCCATGGCGCAGTGGACCTCGGCCGTGGGGGCGGCGCAGCTCGCGCGGCTGCTCGGCTCCCAGCAGGACCGCCCGGCCGGCCCGGGCACCCGCCGCCCGCCCGCCTACCGCGCGCTCGCCGACGGCATCCGGCTGCTGGTGCTGGAGGGGCGGGTGCCGGTGGCCGCGCGCCTGCCCGCCGAACGGGAACTGGCCCTCGCCCTGTCCGTCAGCCGCACCACGGTCGCCGCCGCCTACGAGGCCCTGCGCACCGAGGGCTTCCTGGAGTCCCGGCGCGGCGCCGGCAGCTGGACCGCCGTACCGGCCGGCAACCCGCTGCCCGCGCGCGGCCTGGAGCCGCTGCCGCCCGAGGCGCTCGGCTCGATGATCGACCTCGGCTGCGCGGCGCTCCCCGCGCCCGAGCCGTGGCTCACCCGCGCCGTACAGGGAGCCCTGGAGGAGCTGCCGCCGTACGCGCACACCCACGGCGACTACCCGGCCGGGCTGCCCGCGCTGCGTGCGATGATCGCCGAGCGCTACACCGCGCGCGGGATCCCGACCATGCCCGAACAGATCATGGTCACCACCGGTGCCATGGGCGCGATCGACGCCATCTGCCACCTCTTCGCCGGCCGTGGCGAGCGCATCGCCGTGGAGTCGCCGTCGTACGCCAACATCCTGCAGCTGATGCGGGAGGCGGGGGCGCGGCTGGTCCCGGTCGCGATGGCCGAGGGGCTCGCCGGGTGGGACGTGGACCGCTGGCGCCAGGTGCTGCGCGAGGCCGCGCCCCGGCTCGCCTACGTCGTCGCCGACTTCCACAACCCGACCGGCGCGCTCGCCGACGAGGACCAGCGGCGGCGGCTGGTGGACGCGGCCCGGTCGGCGGGGACCGTCCTGGTGGCCGACGAGACGATGAGCGAGCTGTGGCTGGACGAGGACGTCCGGATGCCGCGGCCCGTGTGCGCGTTCGACCCGGCCGGTTCGACCGTGATCACGGTGGGGTCGGCGAGCAAGGCCTTCTGGGCCGGCATGCGCATCGGATGGGTCCGTGCGGCCCCCGACGTGATCCGCAGCCTCGTCGCCGCGCGCGCCTACGCCGACCTGGGCACGCCCGTGCTGGAACAGCTGGCGGTGAACTGGCTGTTCAGCACCGGCGGCTGGGAGGAGGCCGTCTCGCAGCGCCGCCGCCAGGCCCGGGACAACCGGGACGCACTGGTGACGGCGGTGCGGCGGGAGCTGCCCGGCTGGGAGTTCGAGGTGCCCCGGGGCGGGCTCACGCTGTGGGTGCGCACCGGCGGCCTGTCGGGTTCGCGGCTCGCCGAGGCGGGGGAACGCGTGGGGGTCCGGGTGCCGTCGGGGCCGCGGTTCGGGGTCGACGGCGCCTTCGAGGGGTATGTGCGGCTGCCGTTCACCGTCGGCGGGGCGGTCGCGGAGGAGGCGGCGACCCGCCTGGCGGCGGCGGCGCGGGTGGTGGAGGACGGGGGGACGGCGGGGGTGGAGGCGCCGCGCACCTTCGTGGCGTGACGGCGCACCTTCGTGGGGTGGCGGACCGCGGTTTCGCCGGTGCCGATCCCCGGACCCTCCGGGTTTCCCGGGTCCTGCTTACGGCTTGGTAAGGGTCGGGACGGTCCTGGCGGGTGCGGTCTCCGGCTCCGCGAGGACCGGGGCCGGCTCGGCGGGGGCGGGACCCGCCGGGTTGTCGAGGGCCGGGACCGGCTCGGCGTGCCCGGGCCCCGGGTCGGGGAGGTCCGAGGACGTCCGCGGGGCCCGTTCCGGCTCGGCCGGGTCCGGGACCCTCTCCCCGCCGGCCGGCTCGGTGCGCGGCGGCAGCAGGGCCAGGACGGCCCGGCAGTGGGCTTCGTCGGCGCCGTCGTCGTAGGGGTCGGGCGTGGCCGGCACCTGGACGCGGTGCACCGGGCCCGTGCCCAGGCGGGCGTAGCCGCGGCCGGGCGGGACCCGGTCGACGGGCGTGGTCTGCGGGGGAGCGCCGAGGACGGCCCGCAGCTGATCCGCCGGGGCCGGGCCGAGGACGACACGCGCGCGCGTGTGCTGACGTACGGCGTCCCCGAGGAGGTCGACGCAGTCCAGCTGGTCGGCGACGACCACCGTCACGTTCGCTGCCCGGCCGTGCCGCAGCGGAACCTGGAGGAGCGACCGGAGGTCCCCGCGGTCGCCGGAGGCGTCCGGGTGGGTGAACGCGCTCGGACGGTCCACCAGGACCCACAGCGGCCGCCGAGTGTCGTCGGGGGGCGGGTGACCCTCCTGGCGGGCCCGGTTGACGGCGGTCAGCCGGCGCTCCGTCTCGTGGGCGGCCCATTCCAGGCTCGTCAGCGCCCCCGTCGGCCCGCACTCGACGGCCAGCACTCCGTCCCGGCCGACCAGGCAGGCGTACTCGCCGGTGCCGCCGCCGTCGACGATCAGGAGGTCGCCGTGCCGAAGGGCCTGGAGGGCGATCGAGCGCAGCAGGGTCGAGACGCCGCTGCCCGGCTGGCCGAGGACCAGCAGGTGCGGCTCGGTGGAGCGGAAGCCCGTGCGCCAGACGACCGGCGGCACGTCGCGCCGCTCCTCCCCCTGGAGCACCGGGAGCGTGCGCTGCACCTCGGTGGGGTCGGTGAAGCCGAGGACGGTCTCCCCGGGCGCCGTGACGAAGCGCTGGGCGGCGATGCCGGCGGGCAGCGGAGCCAGGGCGGTGACCGTGAGGTGGTTGGCCTCCTCGTCCCACGCGAAGTGGTACTCGCGGCCCCGTCCCGCCTTCGCCGCGAGCAGGTGCTCGATGCGGGCCCGGGACTCCGCCTCCCCGTCCCTGAAGTGCGCCGGGTAGTGGACGACCAGCCGCGCGAAGCGCCCGGCCTCGTCGAACTCGTACGCCGGGAAGGCCTTCTCCCACGTACCGCCGTGGGCGTACAGCGGGTCGGGGTCCTCGGCGAGCGAGAAGTAGGGGACCAGCGCCTCGTACAGCGACTTCAGGCGCAGGCTCTGGGCCCCGTCGGACCCCCCGGGCGCCGGCGGGGTGCGGTCCCGGCCCTGCCAGGCCGCCGCCGCCGTCAGCGTGACGACGGCGAGCAGCGGGCCGTACGGCACGAGCGCCACGACGAGGAACACCGAGGCCACCAGGAACAGCAGCGCGCCGCGCCGGTCCTTGGGGGTGTCGGTCCACCGGCGCCGCGCGGCCGCGGCCAGCCGCCGCAGACCGCGGGCGATCGTGATCAGCGGCTGGAGGACGTCGGCGGCACTGTCGGCCGCCGTCCGGGCCAGCTCCCGGCTCCGGGCGAGCTGGGCGCCGCCGTTGCTCAGAATGCGGGGGAGAGGGCGCCGGGCCACTCCTGCCTCCTGGGGGTGCGTACGGGCGGGATGCGTACGGGGACGGGGGCGGTCAGAACTTGATGCCGCCCAGGAGACCGGCCAGGCTCTCGCCGCCCGCCTTGATGCTCGGGGCGATCGCCGTGCTCGCCAGGTAGAAGCCGAACAGCATCGAGATGATCGCGTGGGACGGCTTGAGGCCGTCCTTGCGGAAGAAGATGAACACGACGATGCCGAGCAGGACCACGCCTGAAATGGAGAGGATCATGTGAGTTCTCCTGGTTCGCGGGGACAGTCACCATGAGTACTTCCAGGCTCACAGGATGTATCCGTACGATTAAAGGTGCAAATGGGGGAATTTCAGGCGATTTGCCCTGCTTGGCGGAAGGGTCGGCGGGCCGGTCGAGCGGCGCACTTGCGTACGGCCGGGTCTGCGGTGATCTTTACCTCCGGCGCGTCGGCTCATGTGCCGGGCGAGCCAGTACCCTGGCGATTCACCCGTACGGCTGCGCCGCTCGCCGCCGTACGCACCCAGTCCCCGACGTTCGAACGCGCACAGTGAGAGGTGGTCCGGCCGATGAGTGAAGCCCCCGACCCCGAGGTCGTGGAGCTGGCGACCAAGATCTTCGACCTGGCCCGGCAGGGGCGGACCGACGAGCTGGTGGCCTACGTGGACGCCGGCGTCCCGGCCAACCTCACCAACGACCGCGGCGACTCCCTCGTCATGCTCGCCGCCTACCACGGCCACGCCGAGGCGGTACGCGCCCTGCTGGCCCGCGGCGCCGACGCCGACCGTGTCAACGACCGGGGCCAGACCCCGCTCGCCGGCGCGGTCTTCAAGGGGGAGACCGAGGTGGCCAAGGCCCTCCTGGAGGGGGGAGCCGACCCCCGCGCGGGCACCCCGTCGGCCGTCGACACGGCCCGGATGTTCGGCCGGGCGGAGCTGCTGGAGCTGTTCGGCGAGCAGTGAGGCGAACCGCGCGGCGAGCGGTGAGCCGGGATCGCCCCCAGGGCTGATCCCGGCCTTCGGCCAGGGAAGACGACGACAACGGGGAGGCGGTACCGGGCCGCCGAAATTTCGGTCGCGGCGGGTGTGACCGCCGGGTCATCATGACGACGTGATTCACGGACGTGCTGGCCGGGCGGGTGTCGCCGCACCGCGCGGGCCGTGACGCGGTCCGCACGGGCCACCGACGAGAGGCAGAGGAAGATGGTCTACAGCAAGCAGGAAACGGCGGGCGCCCCGACGTGTCGTCACGCGGCCAGGTAATGCACGTCCCCGGTTGCGTCGACGCTTGATGTGAGGCTGTTTCCCATGTTCGATCCGGTCATAGCGCCCAGCGGCACGCTGCTCGGCCTGCTCCAACGGGGCCGCGGCGACGGCACACTGCACGCGCTCACCGCCCCGCGCGCCGAGGCTCTGACGGCACTGAACCACTGCGTGCTCCACGATCCCCGCCACGACTGGCAGGTGGAGAACCGCTCCCTGTACTACGCCCGCCTCCACCTCGACCTCGACGGGGAACTGGACGCGATCGAGGCCCACCTCTTCGACTCCGAGGACCTCCTCGACACCGACGAGTCGCGCACCGGCCTCGCCCTCGCCGTCCTGGGCCACCTCGCCTCCTACGGCCGGCAGGACGCCCTCGCCCTGCTGCGCCGGTACGCCGCCCACGGCACCAACTGGGCCTGGGCGCTGGACGAACTCGCCCTGCGCGACGACGACGCCGGACTGCGCGCCCTCGCCGAACCCGTCCTGGCCCGCTTCCCGGACGACGCCGAGGGAGAGGCCGAGCTGGCGGCCGCCGTGCGCGACGCCTTCGAGCCCCGCCCCTGGCGCCTGTGGGCCGACGACCCACGGCCGTCGATCGCCACGCGCGTGCGCGCCGCCCGGGAAACCGGCTGCTTCGACCGCTGGCAGCGGCAGATGCGGCCGACCGGGCCCCGCCCCGGGTGGAGCGTTCGGGCCGTCTTCGAATGGGCCCGGCAGGGCCTGGAACGCGGCGCCGCGCTCCACGTCCCCGCCGCCCGCTGCCTCATGGCCGTCGCCGGCCCCGGGGACCGGCACGAGATCGTCGAGGCCGCCCGCCACGGCGACGACGGCGCCCGCTGTACCGCGTTGCGCTATCTCGCCGACAGCGACGATCCCGCCGCCCTCGGCCTGATCGAGGACGCCGCGGCCACCGGTTCGACGGTCGTCGTGGAGGCCGCCGTCGACGCCTTCGAACGCATGCGCAGCGCCGCCGCCGTCGACCGGGCCCGCGGCTGGGCCCGCCGCCCCGACGCGCTGGGCGCCGCCGCCGCACGCGTCCTCGCCTGCCGGGGCGGAGCGCAGGACCGGGACCTGGTCCTCACCGCCCTGCGGGAAGCCGTACGGGGCGAGGGACCCGACGCGCCGACCCTGTGGACCCTCGTCGACGGCGCCGGACGGCTCGGCATCGCCTGCGCCGCCCCCGTGCTCCGGCACGTCTACCGCGAGACCGCCTCCTCCCACCTGCGAGGCCGGGCCGCCCGCGCCCTCGCCGCCACCGACCCCTCCTTCGCCGCCGGCTTCGCCGTCGAGTGCCTGTGGGACTGCGAGGAGACCACCCGCGAACTCGCCGCCCGGCACGCCGAGACCGGTGACCTGCGGGTCGTGGAGCGGCTGCGCCGACTCGCCGCCGACCCGGCGGAGGAGGCCGAGGTGCAGACGGCCGTGCGCAGCCGCATCGGGCCGGACACGGCGACGCTGTGACCCCCGCGCGGGCCGCGGGGCCGGGCGCGTGAGGGCCTCGGGGCCCGCACGGGGCTTCGAGGCCTGTACGCGCGCCGGGACAGGACGGCCGCGGACCGGCCGTACGGGTCGCGCGCGACCGCTGTGGCCCCGTGCGGACGGCGAGGAGCGGAGCGGTGGGCCGCCCGCCGGGTGAACCCGCGGTGACCGCAGTGGCCGGTGGGCCAGGCGGGCGTGGACGGATCGGGGGCCGCCCGGGTGCGCGGCCAACGCTCATGGGACGTTCCTCGCCAGGAAAGATCGACGTTGACGCGGCCACGTCCCGTACGGCGACAACACCCGTATGCGTGTCGTCATCGTGACCGAGTCCTTCCCCCCCGATGTGAACGGCGTGGCCCACTGCGCGCTCCAGACCGCCCGGCACCTCGTCGACCGCGGTCACGCCCCCCTCGTCGTCGCCCCCGCCCCGGCCCCCGGGAGCGAGCCCGCGGCCCAGGCGCCGTGCCCCGTCGTCCACGTGCCCTCGCTCCCGCTGCCCGGCTACCCGCAGGTCCGGATCGCCCTGCCCGGCCGGCGCCTGGCCGCGGCCCTCGCCGGGCACCGCGCCGACCTCGTCCACCTGGCCGGGCCCTTCGTACTCGGCGTCCGCGGCATGGCGGCCGCCGGCCGGCTCGGCATCCCCACCGTGGCCGTCTACCAGACCGACCTGGCCGGATACGCCCGGACGTACCTGGGCGCCGGCGAGGCGGCGGCCTGGCGGCGCCTGAGGGCCGTGCACACCGCCGCCGACCTCACCCTCGCCCCGTCCAGCGCCGCCGCGCACGACCTCCGGGCGCACGGCGTGCCCCGGGTCGCGCTGTGGCCGCGCGGAGTGGACACCGTCCGCTTCCGGCCCGGCCGGCGCGACGCGGCGCTGCGCCGCGCACTCGCCCCGGACGGCGAACTGATCGTCGGCTACGTCGGACGGCTCGCCGCCGAGAAGCACGTCGAGCTGCTGGCCGGTGTCTGCGGCCTGGAGGGGGTGCGGGTCGTGGTCGTCGGCGACGGGCCCAGCCGCCCCGGACTGGAGCAGGCGCTGCCGGGCGCCGTCTTCCTGGGCCGCCGCACCGGCGACGAGCTGGCCCGGATCTTCGCCTCGCTCGACGTCTTCGCGCACACCGGCCCCTTCGAGACCTTCTGCCAGACCGTGCAGGAGGCCATGGCCAGCGGGGTGCCCGTCGTCGCGCCCGCCGCGGGGGGCCCGCTGGACCTGGTCGCCCACGGGCGCACCGGACTGCTGGTCCCGCCGCGCGACGCCGCCGCCCTGCGGGACGCCGTGTGGTCCCTGGCCGCCGACCCGGCACTGCGGGCCGCCTACGGGGCGGCCGGGCGCGCCGCCGTCGAGGGACGCACCTGGGCGGCCGTCGGCGACCGGCTCCTCGGCCACTACGCGGACGTGCTCGCCGTACGGACACCGGCGGTGGCGGCGTGAACGGGCCGCGCCCGCGCGGGTTGCGGATCGTCCGGCTCGCCAACTTCGTCGCCCCCGCCTCCGGCGGTCTGCGCACCGCGCTGCGCGAACTCGGCAAGGGCTACCTGGCCGCGGGACACGAGCCCGTCCTGATCGTCCCCGGCGCCCGCGCGAGCGACCGCGGGACCGGGCAGGGCCGGGTGATCACCCTGCCCGGGCCGCCGCTGCCCGGCACCGGCGGCTACCGCGTCCTCACCGGCAGGCGGCGCCTGGCCCGGCTCCTGGAGGAGCTGGCGCCGGACCGGCTGGAGGTGTCCGACCGCACGACGCTGCGCTGGACCGGCACCTGGGCGCGGCGCAACCGGGTCCCCGCCGTGATGGTCTCCCACGAGACCGCCGACGGTGTGCTGCGCACCTGGGGGCTGCCCGAGGGGGCCGCCCGGCGTGCCGCCGACGCCCTCAACCTCCGCACGGCCCACGCGTACGCGCGCGTGGTGTGCACCACCGAGTTCGCGGAGCGGGAGTTCGCGCGGATCGGGGCGCGCAACGTCGTACGGGCCCCGCTCGGCGTCGACCTGGCCGCGCGGCACCCGGGCCTGCGGGACGCGGCGCTGCGGGCGCGGTACGCGCGCGCGGACGAGACGCTGCTGGTGATGTGCTCCCGGCTGTCCGTGGAGAAGCGGCCCGGCACCGCCCTGGACGCCCTGCGGGCACTGCGGCGGCGCGGACGGCGTGCGGTGCTGGTGGTGGCGGGGGACGGGCCGCTGCGCCCACGGCTGGAGCGGCGGGCGCGGGAGGGCGCGCTCCCGGTTTCCTTCCTCGGCCACGTGTCCGACCGCGGCCTGCTCGGGGCGCTGCAGGCGTCCGCCGACGTCTGCCTGGCACCGGGCCCCGCCGAGACGTTCGGGCTCGCCGCGCTGGAGGCGCTGGCGTGCGGGACGCCCGTGGTCGCCAGCGCCTCCTCCGCGCTGCCCGAGGTGATCGGCGGGGCCGGGACCGTCGCCGCCGACGACGGGGAAAGCGTGGCGTACGCCGTGGACCTGCTGCTCGAACGCCCGGAGGCGGACCGGCGGGAGGCCGCACGCGCGCGTGCGGGGCACTTCGGGTGGGACACCGCGGTCGCGGCGTTCCTCGCCGCCCACGACGCGGCGGTCCCGGTACGTCCCGCCGCCCCGCAGGGGCGGTGAGGTCCCTCCGGGCGCTTCCGCGGCGGGGAGCGGCCGGAGGCGGCGGGCTCAGCGGCGGCGCACGGCCACGAAGCGCACCGGGGTGCCCGGCCTGGCCTGGGCCGCGGCCGGGAGGTCGGCCGCGCGGGCGACGCCGATCACCGGGTAGCCGCCGGTGGTGGGATGGTCGGCCAGGAACACGACCGGCCTGCCGTCGGGCGGCACCTGGACGGCCCCCAGGACCATGCCCTCGCTGGGAAGTTCGCCGGTGCGGGCCCGGGCGAGGGCCGGGCCGTCCACACGCAGGCCGATGCGGTTGCTCGCGGACGAGACCCGGTACGTGCGGCGGGTGAACGTCCGTACCGCCTCCGGCGTGAACCAGTCGTCGCGCGGGCCGAGCACGACCCGCAGCACCAGCTCGGCGGGGGGCGCGGGCTGCGGGGCGGCGTCCACGCGCGCGCGAGGGACGCCGGGACGTCCCAGAGGCAGCACGGCGCCGTCCGCCAGGGGCGGCGGGCCGAGCCCCGACAGCAGGTCGGTGGAGCGGCTGCCGAGCACCGGCTCGACGGCGACGCCGCCGGAGAGGGCCACGTAGCCGCGCACGCCGGACACGGCGGTCCCCACCTCCAGGAGGGCCCCGGCGGGTACGTGGACGGGCGCCCCCCAGGGGGCGGGGCGCCCGTCCACCGCCACCGGGCAGGGGGCGCCGCCGACCGCCGCGGTGACCGCGGAGCGGGGGCGCAGCGCACAGCCGTCGAGGGTGGTCTCCAGGACGGCGGCCTGCGGCGGATTGCCGACCAGCCGGTTGACGAGCGCCGCCGCGGGCGCGTCGAGCGCCCCGGACCGGGGAACCCCGAGATGGGCGTGTCCGGGGCGGCCGGTGTCCTGCACGGTGGTCAGGGCGCCGGCCCGGACGACGACGAGCGCACGGTCCGTCACGGGTGCCCCCGGTCGACGAAGCGGACGCGCGTCCCCGGCGACAGCAGCGCCGCCGGCACGCGCGTGTGGTCCCACAGCACGGCGTCCGTCGTGCCGATCAGCTGCCAGCCGCCGGGCGACGAGCGCGGGTACACCCCCGTGTACGGACCCGCCAGCGCGACGGAGCCGGCCGGGACGGCCGTGCGCGGGGTGTCCCGGCGCGGGACGTGGTAGCGCGCCGGCAGACCCGTCAGATAACCGAAGCCGGGCGCGAACCCGCAGAAGGCGACGCGGAACTCGGTGCCCGCGTGGATGCGGGCCGCCTCCCGCTCGGTCACGCCCCAGCGCGCGGCGACGTCGGCCAGGTCCGGGCCGTCGTAGCGGACCGGGAGCTCGACGACGTCCCCCACGCGCGGGGGAGCGGGCGGGACCTCGGCGGCGGTCAGCTCGGCCGCCAGGCGGACCGGGTCCGCGAGACCGTCCAGGAGGACCGTGCGGGCCGCCGGGACGATCTCCCGGACCGTGAGCGAACCCTCCGCGCGGCGCCGCAGCAGCTCCGCGTGGAGCGCCTCGGCCTCCTCGCCGCAGGCCACCTCGACGAGGAGGGCGTCGTCACCGGCCGGCCGGACGTTCACGCGAAGGCCTCCACCCGGACGCCGGCCGCCTCCAGCCGGTCCCGGACCCGGCGGGCCAGGTCCACCGCACCGGGCGTGTCGCCGTGCACGCACAGCGAACGCGCGCGCACCCCGATGCGGGCCCCGGAAAGGGCGGTGACCGTGCCGGAGCGGGCCAGGCCCACCGACCGCTCCACGACGGCCTCGGGATCGGTGACCACGGCGCCGTCCCGGCCGCGCGGCACGAGCGTGCCCTCGTCGGTGTAGGCCCGGTCGGCGAACGCCTCCGCGACGACCGGGAGGCCGGCCCGGGCGGCCAGTTCCAGCAGCCGCGATCCGGGCAGGCCCAGCACGGGCAGCTCCGCGCCCGCGATCAGCACGCCCTCGACGACCGCCGCGGCCTGCTCCGCGTCGTGCACGACGCGGTTGTAGAGGGCGCCGTGCGGTTTGACGTACGCCACGCGGGCGCCCGCCGCGCGCGCGAAGACCTCCAGGGCGCCGATCTGGTAGGCCACTTCGGCGGCCAGCTCGGCGGGCGGCACGTCCATCGCGCGCCGTCCGAACCCGGCCAGGTCCCGGTAGGAGACCTGCGCGCCGATCGTCACCCCCCGCTCCGCCGCCAGTTCGCACACCCGCCGCATGGTGGCCGGGTCCCCGGCGTGGAAGCCGCAGGCCACGTTGGCGCTGGTGACGACCGACAGCAGCCCCTCGTCATCGGTGAGCCGCCAGCGGCCGAAGCCCTCTGCGAGATCGGCGTTCAGGTCGATCGACGTCATGTCTCCAGTGTCTCCGGTTCCTCGGTCTCTCCGGGGTCTGCGGGCCGCCTTGTACGGCCCCTGCCCGCCCGCCGGGCCCGGCCCCGCGGGCGGGCGGAATCGCGCGGGGCGCCCGTCGGGCCGCGCGGTACTGCGCGTCGCGGACGTCGGTGAGGAACACCTGCTCCGGTGCGCGCGTGATCGCGAACGGCGGGCGGGAGGCCGCCGCCGCGGGGTCCGCCAGGCCCTCGCGGAAGCGGGCGCGGGCCGTTCCCGGGCTCCGCTCGCGCGCGTGCTCGTCGGCGAGGACCAGGGGGCGGTCCCCCGCCGCGGCCGGCGTGCGGTCGTCGTCCGCGGTGTTCACGCCAGTTCCTTTCCGCGCGTCTCGGGAAGCCCCAGCAGGGCCAGGGCCGCGAGGCCGTAGCCGATCGCGCCGAACACCAGCGCGCCGCCCACGCCCCAGCCGCCGGCGAGGAAGCCGACCGCCGTGGGGAAGACCGCGCCCGCGGCCCGCCCCGCGTTGTACGTGAAGCCCTGGCCGGTGCCGCGCACGGCCGTCGGATAGAGCTCGGCCAGGTACGAGCCGAAGCCGCTGAAGATCGCCGACATGCAGAACCCCAGCGGGAAGCCCAGCACGAGCAGCAGGGTGCCGGCGCCGCCCGGGATGTTCGCGTACGCCACGATGCACACCGCCGACAGCAGGGCGAACAGCCAGATGTTGCGCCGCCGCCCCAGCCGGTCGGTGAGGTAGCCGCCGGTGAGGTAACCGGTGAAGGCGCCCGAGATCAGGAACGTCAGGTAGCCGCCGGTGCCGACGACCGACAGTCCGCGCTCGCTCTTCAGGTACGTCGGCACCCAGGTGGCCAGGGTGTAGTAACCGCCCTGGACGCCCGTGGACAGCAGCCCGGCGAGGAGCGTGGTGCGCAGCAGACCGGGTGTCCCCGCCCGGCCCGGCGTGAAGATCGCCGCGAACGAGCCCTTCCGCGGACTTCGCTCGCGTGCCGCGGCCGCCTCCGGGGCGTCGTGCACGCTGCGCCGCACCCACACCACCAGCAGCGCGGGGAGGGCACCGGTCCAGAACATGACGCGCCAGGCCAGGTCGTCGCCGGCCAGCGAGAACACCGCCGTGTACACGATCACCGCCAGTCCCCAGCCCACGGCCCAGGCGCTCTGGACCGCGCCGAGGGTGCGGCCCCGGTGCCGGGCACCGGCGTACTCGGCGACCAGGATCGCGCCGACCGCCCACTCGCCGCCGAAGCCGAGGCCCTGCAGGGCCCGGAAAACCAGCAGTGTCCCGTAGTCGGGGGCGAAGCCGCAGGCCACCGTGAACACCGCGTACGTGATCACAGTCAGCAGCAGGGCCCTGACCCGGCCGATCCGGTCGGCGAGCACGCCCGCCAGGGCGCCGCCGATCGCGGAGACCACCAGGGTGACGGTGGTGAGCAGGCCGGTCTGGCCGCTGTCCAGGCCGAAGTACGTGGCCAGGGCGACCATGCTCAGCGGGAGCGTGAAGTAGTCGTACGAGTCGAGGGCGTAGCCGCCGAACGCGCCGCCGAAGGCGCGACGGCCCCGCGGACCCAGGGCGCGCAGCCAGCCGAAGGCGCCGTCCCCGGCGCCGTTCCCACCCGGCTCGCCCGTGCCGGGACGGGCGTCGGCGGTGGTCGGTGCCTGCGGTGGAGGGGTCGAGCTCATGGGCACCTCGCAGAGGGGGACGGAGGGTGCTGGGTCGCGAGCCGGTCCGCGCGGGGCGGCGACGGCGCGGTGAGGGGGCGCCGCCGTGCACAGCACCGTAGAGGATCGTTCAACGATCCCTCAATACTTGTGTTGTCTCGTTCTTGTGTCCTGCGATTGAATTCCGGCATGGCAGAGCCGATGGCCCAACTGGCCGACGACCGCGCCCTCCTGGGTCGCACCAGCACCGCGGAACGGGTCGCCGACATCCTCCGCAGCCGGATCGCCGAAGGCTTCTTCCCACCGGGGACCCGGCTGTCGGAGGACAGCATCGGCGGTGCCCTGGGCGTCTCCCGCAACACGCTCCGCGAGGCGTTCCGGCTGCTCACCCACGAACGCCTGCTCGTCCACGAGCTGAACCGGGGCGTCTTCGTCCGGGTCCTGACCGTCGAGGACGTCGAGGACATCTACCGCACCCGCGCCCTCGTCGAGTGCGCCGTGGTCCGGGGGCTCGGCGAGCCGCCGTACGGCCTGGACGCGCTCGCCGGCGCCGTGGAGGAGGGGCGGCGCGCGGCCCGCGAGGGCGACTGGAAGGGCGTGGGCACGGCCAACATCCACTTCCACCGGGAGCTGGTGGCCCTCGCCGGCAGCGAGCGCACCGACGAGCTGATGCGCAGCGTCTTCGCCGAACTGCGCCTCGCCTTCCACGTGGTGGACGACCCGCGGGGCCTGCACGAGCCGTACATGGCCCGGAACCTGCAGATCCTGGGGGCTTTGGAGACCGGGGACCGCCAGGCCGCCGAACGGCTGCTCGCGGTCTACCTCGCCGACTCGCTGGAGCGGGTCGTGGAGGTGTACCGGCGGCGGGTCGGGGACGAGGCGCGCTAGCGGGGAGGCGGGCGCAGCGCGGCGGGCCGACGGCGGCCGGTCATGCGTACGGACGCCGGCGCGATCACGGTGGCACCGGGGCGAGCCCGGGCCGTTTGGGCCGTTGTCAGACCGAGGACCTAGTCTGTGCACCGTGACTTCGCCTGCACCGACGGAGAGTGTTCCGTCCCAGCTCAGCGCGGGGCCGCGCCCTGCCGCGGGCCCGGCCGCCGACGAGGGACTGGCGCGGCGGCTGCGCGCGCTCGCCTGCACCGCGCCGCTGCACGACCTCGACGCGCGCAAGGCCAATCTCGCGGGCGAGTACTCGGTGTACGGCATGGCGGAGATCGCCCTCGCCGCCATCGACCTCGTCACGCTGAACATGGACTTCGACACGGGCGCCGACCACGAGCAGATCGTCGCCCGGCTGATTCCGCGCATCGCCGCGCAGGCCCCGCGGCGGCCGGCCGCCGAGCACGAGCGGGTGGCCCGCTGGGTCCTGGAGAACCTGATCAACGTCGGCAGCGCCGACCGCGGCTTCCGCGTGGTGTACGGCACGTTCGACCCGGACGGCAGCTACGTCCGGCGCGACTACGACTTCAAACTGATCGAGGAGGTCCCCGGCCCCGGCGGCACCGTCTACCTGCGGACGACGGACGAGGCGGTCAACGTCCTCGTCGGCGCCCTCGACACCGATGTCACCAGCGCCCAGATCGCCGCCGAGGTCAAACTGGAGGTGCTGATCAGCCGCGGCCGGCTCGCCGACGCGCAACTCGCCGCCGAGCAGGCCCGGTACCGGACCGTGCAGTACTCCGAGACGCTGCGCAAGGCGCTGGAGGCGACCCGGCGCAACGTCCGCGCGGTGGACTGGCTCAACGCCGTGCCCGACATGATCGCCGAGGCGCTCGACCACGTCGCCGACCGCTACCGCCACGAGAACGCGATCCTCACCAACATCCGCAAGGCCCGCGACGAGGCCGAGGACCCCGAGCACAAGCGCCGCGCCGCCGAACTCGTCGACATCGTCAAGGACTGCATCCGCCGCCACACCCAGCTCCAGTCCCGGCTGCTGGAGGCCGGCCCCCTCTTCCGCGCCGAACAGGACCGGCAGGCCTTCGCCACGCCCGCGGTCGGCTCGGGCCTGGACCTCTACGGCCACCTCGTCGCCCCCCTCCTGCCGCTGCCCGTGGAGCAGGCCCTCCGCGTCACCGACGCCTTCTTCGCGCACGGCACCGGGCTGCGCACCCCGGTCTCCGTCCGGGTCGGCGACCTCGTCGACCTCCTGCTGACCCCGCCCGTGGAGCGGGAGCACCTCGGTGCCGAGATGCCCGAGCCCGACCTGATCGCCACCCCTGACGACAGCCGCTTCAGCGAGGAGCAGCTCGCCGCGGCGATGGAGCTGCTCGACCTGCCGCACGACGCGCCGCGCCGTCTGTCGGGCCTGCTGGCCGACGCCCGCAGGCGCGATCCCGAGCTGCCGTACCTCGTCGCCCTGCTGGCGATCCACGCGGCCAGCCCGCCCGTCGGCACCGCCTACCGGCAGGGCGAGGAGAAGCTGCTGTTCGCCGTGGACGACGGCGTCGAGCTGGACGACCCCGAGTTCGGCGGCGCCGACCTCATCGTCGGCACCGCCCTGCTGGACGCGGCCGGCATGGCGGCGGACCGGACGGAGGCCGCATGAGCAGCGCCCCGCACCCCGCGTCCCCGCGCCCCCCGCACCGGGCCGGGACGCACCCGCACCACCCGCACGAGCACCACAGCAGCAAGGAGCACCGCCCGTGACCGAGCACGTCGACCGGAGCGAGCCGGAGACCGGTGCCGCCGCACCGGCGTCCACGACGGTCACGCCCGCCGACGCCGCCGACGCGGCCCGGCTCGTCGCCTTCGGCCTCCAGCCCAAGCTGCTGCCCGCGCGCGACCAGGAGTACGCCGACCTGCTGCGCCGCTACCGCGAGGACCCGCCCTTCGCCCGCCTGGCCGACGCCGTGGCCGCCGGGCTCGGACTGGTCGTGCTGGAGGTGTCCCCGCGCGCGGGCATGGCGGTGACCGCCGCCGAGGACTCGGTGTTCGCCGTCCGCATGGGCGACTACGCGCGTCGCGCCGCCGCCGACTCCGGCGACCGCTTCCTGCACGGGCTGGCCCATCTCGCCGTCGCCGCCCTGGCCTTCCCCCGCCCCGAGGACCTCGCCGACGACGGCTACGTCGGGCGCGTCACCGTCAACGGCGTCGACGCCTTCGTGCGCCAGGCTTGCCGGCGGCTGGAGGAACGGGCCGCGGAGCAGGGCGAGAACACCGACCCGGCCACCGACGCGCCCGGACTGGAGGCCGCCTGGCGGATCTGGGCCAGACGCAGCGCGACCGGCGCCACCAAGGACGCCCGCAGGCTCCCCGGCTCGACCACCGGCATCGTCGGCAAGGCCGTCGCCTTCCTCACCGACTCCGGGTTCCTGCAGCGCACCGGCGACGACAACGGCGGCACGTACCGCACCACGGCCCGCTACCAGCTCCAGGTGCGCGACATGGCGGGCAGCGCCGCCATGGCCGAACTGCTGGAGCTGGGCGTCGTCCCGGTCACCGACGGCACGCCGACGCTGCTGCCCGCCGAGGAGGGCGACGACCTGGAGCTGGTGGCCGACGCCGGGCTGCCGTTCCACTCGTCCTGAGCCGCCGGCCCCCGACGAACCATCTGACTGAGCAAGACCGAAGACTGACGAGAGTCCGCCATGTACGAGCTGTCCCGGGTCCGCCTCTACTCCATCGGGCCCGCCGGTGCGCGCTATGCCGACACCGTGCTTGACCTGCGGGGCGTGGGCGAGCCCGTGCCCGACCCCGCGCCCGCGCAGGCGGAGTTCTTCGAGGAGGAGCCCCCCGGCCCGCCGCGCCGGCCCGCGCCCGCCGGCGTGCTCTTCCTGGAGAACGGCGGCGGCAAGTCCGTCCTGCTGAAGCTGATCTTCTCCGTGATGCTGCCGGGCCACCGCAACACCCTCGGCGGCGCCAGCTCCGGCGTGCTGCGCAAGTTCCTGCTCGCCGACGATTGCGGGCACGTGGCGCTGGAGTGGCAGCACGTGCAGACCGGCGAGTGCGTGGTCGTCGGCAAGGTCAGCGAGTGGCGCGGACGCCAGGTCTCCAACGACCCGCGGAAGTTCGCCGAGGCCTGGTACTCCTTCCGGCCCGGCCCCGGACTCACCCTGGACAACCTGCCCGTCGCCGAGTCCACCGCCCTGCGGCCGCCCGCGGAGGGCCAGTCGGGGGCGCAGGGGCGGCGGCGCACCATGAAGGGCTTCCGGGACGCCCTGACGGAGGCCGGGAAGGCGTACCCGCACCTGGAGGTGCACTGGGAGGAGATCCACGAGCGCTGGACCGAGCACCTCGGCGAACTCGGCCTGGACCCCGAGCTCTTCCGCTACCAGCGGGAGATGAACGCCGACGAGGGCGAGGCCGCGGGCCTGTTCGCGGTGAAGAAGGACTCCGACTTCACCGACCTGCTGCTGCGCGCCGTCACCGACACCCGGGACACCGACGGGCTCGCCGACCTCGTCAGCGGCTTCGGCAACAAGCTGGGCCGGCGCGCCGAGCTGATCGCCGAGCGGGACTTCACCGCCGGGTCCGTGGACCTGCTCGGCCGGATCGTCGAGGCCGCCGACGCCCGCACGCGCGCCCGGGACGTCCACACCGCCGCCGAGCGCCGTACCCGGACCCTGGCCCGCCGGCTCTCCGCGCGCGGGATGCGGGAGCGGGCCCGGGCCGCCGACCTGGCCCAGCGGGTCACCGCCGCCGCGTACGCCGTCACCCACGCCGAGTCGGCCCGCGAGCGCAGCGTGCTGATCGCCGCCGAGCTCGCCTACCGGCACGCCTCCCTGGCGCTGGCCGCCGCCGAGAAGGCCGCCGCCGCGCAGAAGCGCGAGCTCGCCGACGCCCGCACGCTGCACGCCGCCTGGCAGGCCGCCGAGGCGGTGCTGCGCCACCGCGCCGCCGCCGACCGCGTCGCCCGCGTGTCCGCCGCGATCCGCGAGGCCGAGCGGGACGCCGCCCCCGCGCTCGCCGCGCGCGCCCGGGCCGCCGTCGACCTCGTGCGCGCCCTGCACGCGGCGGCCGGGAAGGCCGAGACGCACGCCAACGAGGAGGAGGAGCGCTCCGCGGCCCTCCAGGAGGTCGGCGAGGCCGCCTACCGCGACTCCACCGCCGCCGCCACCGAGGCGCAGCGGGCCCGCAGTGAGGCCGGGCACCTGCGGCAGCGGCTGGCGGAGGTCGAGCAGGAGACCGCCGAGGCCGTGCGCGCGGGCTGGCTGGACGACAGCGCGCCCGACGCCGATCCGGCCCGCGCCGCCCTCGCCGCCAGCGACGCCGAGAAGAGCACCGTCGAAGCCTGGGACACGGCCCGCGAGGCGGCCCGCCGGGCCACCGAGCGCGCGCGCGAGGCCGCCGCCGCCGAGACCCGCGCCGAACTGACGGCCGCCCGCGCGGCCGACGCGGCGGCCGCCGCCGCCCGCGCCCTGGAGGCCGAGCGGCGCACCGCCGAGGCGCTGGCGGCGGAGGAGCGGATCGCCGACCTGCTCGGCCTGGCCGCCGGCACCCGCCCGGGCATCCCGCAGCCCCGGCGGGGCCGGGACGGGGACGGCACGACGGCCGCCGCGCCGGGGTCCGGCGACGCCGCCCTCACCGCCGAGGAACTCGACCGGTTCGCCGACGAGCTGCGCGAACTGCTCGACGACGCCGTCTCCTCCGCCGAGCGGCAGCTGTTCGACCTGCGCACCGCCGCCGCCGACGACGCCCGCATCCTCGGCGCGCTCGGTGACGGCGGGCTGCTGCCGCCCGGCCCCGACGTGCTGGACACCGTGGAGTTCCTCGGCGAGCACGGCATCCCCGCGCTGCCCGGCTGGCGCTACCTCGCCCAGTCCGTCGACCCCGCCGACCACGCGCGCGTGCTGGCCGCCCGCCCGGAGCTGGTCGACGGCGTCATCATCACCGACCCCGACTCGCACGCCCGCGCCCGCGAGGTCCTCGGCGACGCGGCCCTGCTGCCCCGCTCGGCCGTCGCCGTCGGCACGGCCGCCGCGCTGCTCGCGCCCACCCCGCCCCCCGGCGCCGACACCGGCGAGGTGTTCCTCGTCCCGCCCAACCCCGCCATGCACGACGAGCACGCCGCCGACGAGGAGCGGCAGGCGCTGCGCGCGCGGGCGGCCCGGCGCGACGAGGAGATCCGCGCCCTCGCCGCACGGCTCGGCAAGGACCGGGAGCTGGCCGCCCGGCTCGCCTCCTGGCGCTCAGGGTGCCCCGCCGGGCGGCTCGCCGAGCTGGCGCGGGCGGCCGAGGAGGCACGGGCCTTCGCCGAGGAGACCGAGGCCGAGCTGGCCGAGGCACGGACCGGGCGGGCCGAGGCGGAGGAGGCCGCGGCCGAGGCCGTGCGGGTGCGCGACGAACGGCAGGAGGCCGCGCAGAAGGCCCGCCGCGCCGCCGACGCCCTCGCCGGGCTCGCCTCCCGGTTGCGGGAGCGGGCCGGCTGGCAGGCCCGGCTGCGCGAGCTCGCCGACGAGGCGGCCGAGGCGGAGGCCCGCGCCCAGGTCTGCCTGGAGCGGGCCCGCGCCGCCGACGAGGACCGCCGCGCCGCCCAGCGCGCCGCCGACGACGCCCGCCGCACCGCGCGTGCGCTGCGTGCCGAGCGCTCCGAGATCGCGGGCGCCCCCGACGACGTACCCGAGGACGGCGCCGAGGCGCCGAAGGCGTCCCTGCCCGCGCTCCGCGAGGCGTACCGGGCCGCGTCCCAGGTGTACGAGAAGGTCGGCGTCGGCGCGGATCTGCGCGCCGAGCAGGCCCGCGCGGAGAGCGACGAGAGCGCGGCGCGCGCGGAGCTGGACCGGCTCAGCAACAAGGTCCGCACCCGTGCGGAACAGCTCCTGGAGTCCCCCGACGGATCCGACGGACCCAGCCGGCAGGCCGCCGCCGCCCGCGCGGAGGAGCTGGTGCAGCTGCTGGAGACACGGATGTCCAGCGCCAGCGAGCAGCTCGGACGACTGCGCGGCGAGGCCGAGCGGCACGCGCCCGAGGACGGCGAGGCGCACACCGAGCTGCCCGAGGAGCTGGTCCCGCGCGACGCCGAGCACGCCCAGGCCCTGCTGCGCACCGCGACGGCCGAACTGGCCTCCCGCACCGAGGCGCTGACCCAGGCCCGCGAGGCCCACGCCGAGCTGCTGGAGGCCCACCGCGCCGCCGAGGACGCGGCGGGCGGCTTCGACGAGATCGCCGCCATGCTCCGCGACCTGCTGCGCGAACAGGCCGCCGAGGAGGAGCAGGACGAGCCCGAACCCTACCCGGGCACCCTGGAGGAGGCCCGGCAGTCCGCCGCCGAGGCCCGCCGGTCGCTGCGCGGCTGTGCCGCCGACCTGTCCGCCGCCGACGCCGCCGTCCGCGAGGCCGGTGACGTCCTCGTCCGGCACGCCAACTCCACGCGCTACGAGCAGGTCCGCACCCCGGCCCGGCAGCAGATCCGCGAACTGCCCGCCTCCGCGCTGCCCGAGCACGCCCGGAAGTGGGCCGACGCCTTCGCGCCCCGCCTCAGGGTCCTCACCGACGAGCTGGCGCAGCTGGAGCGGAACCGGGACTCGATCGTGGACCGCCTGCGCGGGCTGGTCGAGTCGGCGCTCGCCACCCTGAGGTCCGCGCAGCGGCTCTCCCGCCTGCCCGAAGGACTCGGGGAGTGGTCGGGGCAGGAGTTCCTGCGCATCCGCTTCGAGGAACCCGACCAGGCCACGCTGACCGAGCGGCTCGGCGAGGTCGTCGACGAGGCGACCCGCGCGGCCGTGAGGAAGAACTCCGACCTGCGGCGCGACGGCATGTCCCTGCTGCTGCGCGGCGTGGCGGCGGCCCTGCAGCCCAAGGGCGTCGCCGTGGAGATCCTCAAGCCGGACGCCGTGCTGCGCGCCGAGCGCGTGCCCGTCGGGCAGATGGGCGACGTGTTCTCCGGCGGCCAGCTGCTCACCGCCGCCATCGCCCTGTACTGCACGATGGCCGCCCTGCGCTCCAACGACCGGGGCCGCGACAGGCACCGGCACGCCGGCACGCTGTTCCTCGACAATCCCATCGGCCGCGCCAACGCGACGTACCTGCTGGAGCTCCAGCGGGCCGTCTCCGACGCGCTCGGCGTGCAGCTGCTGTACACCACCGGTCTGTTCGACACCACCGCGCTCGCCGAGTTCCCGCTCGTCATCAGGCTGCGCAACGACGCCGACCTCAGGGCCGGCCTGAAGTACATCAGCGTGGAGGAGCACCTCCGGCCGGGACTGCCGCAGCAGAACCCGGCCGGGGAGGGGGGCGCCGTGCACAGCGAGATCACGGCGACGCGCATGTTCAAACGGCCCTCCTAGCAGGCGGCCCGGATCAGGTCCGCGCACTTCTCGCCGATCGCCATGGTGGTGACGCACGGGTTGACGGTGACCAGGTCCGGCATGACCGACCCGTCGGCGACCCTGAGCCCCTCGACCCGCAGCCGCGCGTCGAGCGGGGCCGAGGGGTCGTCGTCCGCGCCCATCCTCACCGTGCAGGCCGGGTGGTAGACGGTGCTGCGGGTCCTGCGGATGTAGTCGAGCAGCTCGTCGTCGTCCCGCACGTCCGGGCCCGGCGCCAGCTCGGCGCCCGCGCAGCGCCGCCCCTCCAGGACGAGCCGCTTGGCCCGCGCCCCGGTCCGCACCTCCAGGTTGGGCCGCTTGCCCATCACCGGGTGCAGGTAGGCGACGGAGGACGGCTGGCGGACGTTGACCACCAGGATCGCCAGCGCCAGCACCCCGATGACCACGGCCGGCACGACCGGGGTCCGGGAACGGGGGCTGACCCGGGCCAGCAGCGAGGACGCGGGCAGGTTGTCGTCCCGCGCCATCGCGAACGCCAGCCGGATCGCCGCCGTGTGCACGGCCAGCGCGCACACCGTGACCGCGATCAGCACGCACCACGGCATCGCCTTGCCGGCCGTCGGGCCGAGCACGTCCAGTACGACGTACTGCAGCCCGTCCGCGGGGAGCTCCCCGCCCTTCAGGCCGGAGACGCTCATCAGCGCCAGCAGCAGGATCAGCCCGCCCAGGACGAACGAGGCGACGATGGCCCGCCCGCGTTCGGCGGGGGAGGCGCGGGCCGGGGGCCGGTGCCGAAGGCGCGACGGGCGGCGACCGCCTCCACCGCGTCCTTGCCGCCCGCCTCGTCCACCATCCCCACCACCCCCACCGGGGAGCCGTCGGCGGGGCAGCGGATCCCGCGCGTGCGCTCGTCCGGGGCGCCGCGCCACTCGCCGTCGACGGACAGGTCAGGCACGGCTGCCTCCCGTCCCGCGCCGCGGCCTGACACCGAGGCTGCCGAGCAGCCACTCGTGGAACGATCCGATGTGGTGCTCGGTGGGCACCAGCACACCGCCCCTGCGGTACGCGCGGGAGGACATCGCCGGCTGGGTGCGCTCGCACGCCTCGAAGTCCTGGCTGTTCACCCGGTGGAACAGCTCCACCGACTTCGACACGTCCGCGCCGGACGCCACGACCTCCGGCGCGTACAGCCAGTCGCACTCCACCACCGTACGGTCCTCGGCGAGCGGGAACATGCGGTGCAGGATCACGTGGTCGGGCACGAGGTTGACGAACACCGTCGGCTTCACCGTGATCGCGTAGTAGCGGCGGTCCTGGTCGGCGGTGACCTCCGGCAGCCGGTCGAAGCCCTCGCTGCCGTCGACCGTGAAGCCCTTGACGCCCTCGCCGAACTCGGCGCCGTGGCCCACGTAGTACTGGGCGGCGTAGCCGTCGGTGAACTCCGGGAGCACGTCGGTCAGTTCGGGGTGGATCGTCGCGCAGTGGTAGCACTCCATGAAGTTCTCGACGATCAGCTTCCAGTTCGCCTTCACGTCGTACGTGATGCGGCGGCCCAGGGCCAGTTCCTCGGTTCCGTAGTGCTCGATCGCGGCCGGGTCGCCGAGGCGCTCGACGGCGGCGCCGATCACCGTCTCCTCGAAGGAGGGCGGTTGCGGGGCCAGGCACACCCAGGCGTAGCCGAGCCACTCCCGCAGGGCGACCCCGACCAGGCCGTACTCCACGCGGTCGACGTCGGGCATCCCGGTCAGGCCGGGCGCGGCGATCAGCTTGCCGTCCAGGTCGTACGTCCAGGCGTGGTACGGGCACCGGAGGGCGCGGCGGATCTCGCCGGACTCCTCCAGGCACAGCCGGGCCCCGCGGTGGCGGCAGACGTTCAGGAAGGCGCGCAGCGCGCCCGTGCGGCCGCGGGTGACGATGACGTTCTCACGGCCTACCTGGACGGTGCGGAAGGCGCCGGGCTTGTCCAGGTCGGCGCTGCGGACGGCACAGAACCACATCGACTCGAAGATGCGTTCCTGCTCCTGCCGGAAGACCTCCGGATCGCAGTAGTAGTGCCCGGGCAGGGTGGCGATCAGGCTGGGGGGGACGGGGGTCGTCGTCACGGCGGGCTCCTCGGAGGACGAGCGTGCTGTGTGTGCGGGAGGGAAGGGGAGGGCGGGAGGGCCGTCCCGGGAGGCGGGTGGACCGTTTCCGCGGCTGAGCGGGCCTTTCCGGAAGGGGGCCGGCCCGTTCTGGACAGGGAGCGGGCGGCTCAGGCGGGCGCTGCGGCCAGGCGGGCCGGGTCGAACAGCCCGATCGGGTGGGCGGTGGTGCCGGTCAGGGCCAGGTCGGCGAGGATCTCCCCGACGACGGGCACGAATTTGAAACCGTGCCCGGAGAACCCGCAGGCCACGGTGACCGAGTCGGGGTGCGCGGGGTGGCGGGCGATGACGAAGTGCTCGTCCGGGGTGTTGGAGTACATGCAGGTCGCGGCCTTGAGGAAGGTGCCGGGCAGGTCGGGTATGCAGCCGGCCATGTGCTCGGCCATGGCCCTGACCTCGTGGTCGTGCACGGTCCGGTCGATGGTCTCCGGGGTGGTGACCCGGCCCCTGCGGAAGAAGGCGACCTTGGCGCCGAGGTCCGGTCCGTCGATGGCCGGGAAGCCGTAGACCTGGGTACCGCCGGCGTCCTCCCAGATGTAGACGGGGTGGCGTTCGGGCAGGAACGGACCGACCCCGCCCGTCGGCTGGAACCAGTACATGACCTGCCGTTCGATGGTGAACGGCACTCCCAGGTCGGTGAGCAGCCACGGCGCCCAGGCGCCGGGGCAGATCACCAGCCGGTCCGCGGTGTACGTGTCCTCGGCGGTGTGCACGCGCACACCGCCCCGGTACGGCTCCCAGCGGGTCATGGGTTCGTCGAAGTGCAGGTCGGCGCCCTGCCGGGTGGCGAGCTGGAGGTGGGCGGCGACCGTGTTCTCGGGGCGCAGGAGGCCGGCCTTCTCCTCGTACAGCGCGACCTCGTCGTCCCGCGGCGCCAGGGTCGGGAAGCGGCGGCGGATCTCCTTGGCGTCCAGCACCTCGTGCGGCAGGTCCCACCGCCGGGCCGAGCGCAGCGAGCCGGACACGGTCCGCGAGTCGGGGCGGCCGACCATCACGCCGCCGCACAGCAGGGCGATCTCCCGGCCGGTGGCCCGTGCCAGGTCCTCGTACAGCTCGTAGGCGCGCAGCAGCAGCGGTACGTACGCCGGGTCCTCGAAGTACGACTGGCGGGTGATGCGGGAGCCGCCGTGGCTGGAGCCGCGCTGGTGCACCGGGCCGAACTTCTCCAGGCCCAGGACGCGGGCGCCGCGCGCGGACAGGTGGTGGGCGGCGGCGCTGCCCATGCCGCCGAGACCGATGACGACGACGTCGTAGGTGGGGGACACGCGGGGCCTCCTGGGGGCTGTCGTTCGGGGCGGGTGGCGGAAGGGCGGCGTTGCCGGCCGGCACCGGTGAGCGGGGTGCGGTGCGCGCGGCCGCGGGGCGGAGGAGGGAACCGGCGCGGTGGACGCGCGGGCCGGACCCCGCGTCCACGGCACGGCTCAAGCGGCGGCCCCGACAGGGCCTAGCGGCGGATGCGGGTCATCTTCGGGTCGAACAGCGGCTCGTCGGCGACCGTGGCGGGGACCTTCTCGCCGAAGTACTCGATGTGCACGCCGGTCCCGGTGGCCAGCCCGGCCGGCAGCCAGGCGTAGGCGACGCAGCGGCCGAGCGTGTAGCCGTACGAGGCGCTGGTCACGTAACCGGCGGGGGCGCCTCCCGCCCGAGCGGAACCGAGAGCGGGGAGGTGGACCGGTTCCTTGCCGAGGACGACGGCGGCGGGGTCGTCCAGGAGCAGCGGGGTGAGGCGTCGCGCGGACTCGCCGGCGCGCCGTCGGAGGGCCGCCTTGCCGGTGAAGTCCTCCTTGTCCATCCGGACGGCGAAACCGACGCCCGCCTCGAACGGGTCGTGCTCGTCGGTCATGTCGACGCCCCAGGCCCGGTACCCCTTCTCCAGCCGCAGCGAGTCGAAGGCGGAACGGCCCGCGGCGACCGCACCCAGCTCCCGCCCCGCCTCCCACAGGGTGTCCCAGAGCCTCAGGCCCAGGTCGGCGGTGGTGTACAGCTCCCAGCCCAGCTCGCCCACGTACGACAGGCGCATCGCCGTGACCGGGACATGGCCGATGTACGTCCGCTTGACGCGGAAGTAGCCGAACGCCTCGTGGGAGAAGTCGTCGGGGGTGAGCGGCTGGACGAGGTCGCGGGCGAGCGGGCCCCACACCCCGATGCAGCAGGTGCCGGAGGTGATGTCCCGGATGTGTACTTCCCCGCCCCCGCCTCCGCCCGGCGCGTGGCGCAGGAGCCAGTCGAGGTCGGCGGGGGAGTTGGCGCCGATCTGGAAGCGGTCGGGGGCGAGCCGGGCGACGGTGAGATCGGAGCGGATGCCGCCGGTCTCGTCGAGGAGGAGGGTGTAGGTGACCGCGCCGGGCTTCTTGCGGAGGTTGTTGGTGGTCATGCGGTCGAGGAAGGCGAGGGCGCCCGGGCCGGTGACCTCCAGGCGGCGCAGGGGGGTCATGTCGTACAGGGCGACCCCCTCGCGCGTCGCCCTCGCCTCCGCCGCCGCGACGGGGGACCAGTGGCGGGCCGACCAGGCGTCGCGGGCGGGGAGCGGGCCGAGGGCGTCGACGAGCGGGGCGTTCGCCTCGTACCAGTGCGGGCGCTCCCAGCCGCCGCCCTCCAGGAAGTACGCGCCGAGCTGCTGCTGGCGGGCGTGGAAGGGGCTGACGCGCAGCGGACGGGGTTGTTCCGGCGGCTGGAGGGGGTGGAGGACGTCGTACACCTCGGCGAACTGCTGCGCGCCGCGCTCCCGGACGTACGCCGGTGAACGCTGGGCTTCCTCGAACCGCGTGAGGTCGCACTCGTGCACGTCCAGGGACGGCCGCCCGTCGACCATCCACTCGGCGACGGCCCTCGCCACGCCCGCGGAGTGCGTCACCCAGACGGCCTCGGCCAGCCAGAAGCCCCTGAGCGCCGAGGACTCGCCGAGGACCGGCATGCCGTCCGGGGTGAAGGAGAAGACGCCGTTGAAGCCCTCCTCGACGGCGGAGCCGCGCAGGGCCGGGAGCAGGCGGCGGCAGTCCTCCCAGCTCGGGGCCCAGTCCTCCTCGGTGAAGGGGTAGGAGGACGGCATGTCCATCCGCCGGGCGCGGGCCTCGTCGTACGGCGGCACCGCGAACGGGTCGACGGGGAGCGGACGGTGGGCGTACGAGCCGATGCCGATGCGGTCGCCGTGCTCACGGAAGTACAGGTCGCGGTCCTGGAAGCGGAGGATGGGCTTCGACGCCTCCGCGGTGGCGCCGCTCAGCTCCGGCAGCGGCCGGGTCCTGGCGTACTGGTGCGCCAGCGGCTGGAGGGGTACGTCGACGCCGGCCATGCGGCCGACGACCGGACCCCAGAAGCCGGCCGCCGAGACGACGTGGTCGGCGGGGAAGGCGCCCCGGTCGGTGACCACACCGGTGACCCGGCCGCCCTCCCGCTCGATGCCGGTGACGGTGTGGCGGTCCAGGAAGCGGGCGCCGCGTGCGACGGCCCGGTCCATCTGGGCGCGGCACGCGGGCAGGGCGCGGGCCAGACCGTCGTCGGGGGTGTGGAAGCCGCCGAGGACCGTCGACTCGTCGATCAGCGGCCACAGTTCCTTGCAGCGCGCGGCGCTGACGACCTCGCCGCGCACGCCCCAGGAGGCGGCCCAGCCCGCCTTGCGGCGCAGGTCGGCGAGGCGCTCGGGGGTGGTGGCCAGCTCCAGGCCGCCGACCGGGGCGAAGCAGCGGACGCCGTCCGCCTCCAGGGAGGAGAACTTCTCGACGGTGTACCGGGCGAACGCGGTGAGGGTCCGGGACGGGCTGGTCTGGAAGACGAGTCCGGGGGCGTGCGAGGTGGAGCCGCCGGGCGCGGGCAGCGGCCCCTGTTCGAGGACGGTGACGTCGTTCCAGCCGCGGGCGGTCAGCTCGTCGGCGAGGGAGCAGCCGACGATGCCGGCGCCGATGACGACCACGCGGGAGGAGCGGGAGGAACGGGGGGTCGGGGACCGCAGTTCGGGGGTGCTGTTCATGCCCCTCCTTGCCGGGGACGGATCTTCGAAGTGGATCGGGGACCGGGGTGGGGATCAGGGGGCGGGCACGTGCGGCCGTTGGGCGGCGATCGCGGTGTCCCGGCCGCGCCCGGTGCGCACGACCGCGTCACCGGGCGGGGTGAGCAGCCGCGCGCGGAGGGACGCCCCGGGGGCGGCGCGGTCCGGGCGGGGACCCCTCCGCCCGGACCGGGGGCGCCGGAGGCGGTGACCGCCGCATCCGGCCGGCGCTCCCGCCGACACCGAAGTCCGCGGAAGCGCCACCGCAGTTCACAGCACCACCACCGAGCGGAGCACCTCGCCCCGGTGCATCTTGGCGAACGCCTCCTCCACCTGGTCCAGCGCGATCGTCTCCGTCACGAAGGCGTTGAGGTCCAGCAGCCCGTACAGGTACTGGCCGACGAGGAACGGGAAGTCCCGGCTCGGCAGACAGTCCCCGTACCAGGACGACTTGACGGCGCCGCCTCGCGAGAACACGTCGATCAGCGGCAGCTCGACCCTCATATCCGGGGCCGGAACGCCCACTTGGACCAGCACGCCCGCGTGGTCGCGCATGTAGAAAGCCTGCTTGAACGTCTCCGGCCGGCCGACCGCGTCGATCGCGACGTCCACGCCGTGACCGTCGGTCAGCGCCCGGACGGCCTCCACCGGGTCGGTGCCGCGGGAGTTGACGGTGTGGGTGGCGCCGAACTTCTCCGCCTGGTCCAGCTTCCGGTCGTCGACGTCGACGGCGATCACCTTCATGGCGCCGTTCAGGCAGGCCCCGGCGATCGCCGCGTTGCCGACGCCGCCGCAGCCGATGACGGCGACCGAGTCGCCGCGGCCGACGTTGCCGGTGTTGACCGCGGCGCCGTAGCCGGCCATCACCCCGCAGCCGATCAGGCCCGCGGCCTCCGGACGGGCGGCCGGGTCGACCTTCACCGCCTGGCCCGCCGCGACCAGCGTCTTCTCGGCGAAGGCGCCGATGCCGAGGGCGTTGGTGAGCGGGGTGCCGTCCGCCAGGGTCATCGGCTGGGCGGCGTTGCGGGAGTCGAAGCAGTACCAGGGGCGGCCCCGGCGACAGGAACGGCAGCTTCCGCAGGGTGCGCGCCAGGCCAGCACCACGTAGTCGCCGGGCACCAGGTCCGTGACCCCTTCGCCGACCGCCTCGACCGTGCCGGCCGCCTCGTGGCCCAGCAGGAACGGGAAGTCGTCCGTGACCGCCCCCTGGCGGTAGTGCAGATCCGTATGGCAGACCCCGCAGGCCTGCACGGTGACGAGCACCTCTCCGGGCCCCGGGTCGGGGACGACGATCGTCCGCACCTCGACGGGTGCTCCACGGGTGACAGCGACTACGGCACGGACCTCATGCGGCACGTCCAGGCTCCTCTGCTGTTGCGCAATACACGATGGGTTGCGCGATGAGGAACATAGTGGGAACGCCGTCAAGCGGCCGTCAAGAGGCGCGCGTTAACCCTCGGAAAAAGGAACGGGAGGGAGGAAACACACCGGACACACAACGGTGCGGAACCGGTCCCGCGCGCCGGCCGCTCCCTTGCCCCGGGCGCGCGTCGGGGGCTGCCGCCCCCTTGCGGCGGGCGAGCGCCGGGGACTGCCGCGGCTCGTACGGCGGGCGGGTGTCAGAGGACGCCGCGGTCCGTACGGCGGGCAGGTGTCGAGGACCGCCGCATTCCGTACGGTGAGCGGGTGTCAGAGGCCGCCGTACCCCATGCGGCGGGAGAGCTCCGCGCCCGCCGCCACCGTGCGCCTGGCCAGCTCCGGCAGCCGGTCGGGCGTGAGCCGGTACACCGGTCCCGACACGCTGATCGCGGCGATCACCTTGCCGTCGTGCGTGCGGACGGGCGCCGCCACGGCCGCCAGGCCCACCTCCAGCTCCTCCAGCGTGGCGGCGTACCCCTGCGCGACCACGGCCTCCAGTTCGCCGCGCAGCACCGAGGCACCCGTGACGGTGCGTTCGGTGAACCGGTGCAGCGGTCGGGCGAGCAGGCCCTCGCGCAAGGTGGGCGGCAGATGGGCGAGCAGCACCTTCCCGCTGGAGGTGGCGTGCAAGGGGGTGCGGCGGCCGAGCCAGTTCTGCGCCGTGACGGACGCGGTGCCGCGCGCCTGCATGATGTTGACCGCCGCGTCGTCGTCGAGCACCGCGATGTTCGCCGTCTCGCCGAGCTCGTCGGCCAGTTCCCGGCAGACCGGGACGCCCTCCTGGGAGATGTCCAGCCGCACGGCCGCCGCCCCGGCCAGGCGCAGTACGCCGGCCCCCAGGTAGTACTTGCCGCGGTCCTTGGCCTGGGCCACCAGGCCGCGGTTCTCCAGGACGCCGAGCAGCCGGAACGCCGTGGACTTGTGCACCTCCAGCTCGTCGGCGATCTCGGTGACGCCCGCCTCGCCGTGCCGGGCGAGGATCTCCAGCACGCTCACGGCGCGGTCCACCGACTGGACCGCGCTCGCCGCGCCTCTGCCGCCGGTCCTGGCCGGGGTCTCCGCGCGCTGCTCGTCGCGGTCGGACTGGTTCTGCGTGCGGGTCATGGCTCGACTCTCACCACCTGTCGGCCCGGTTCGGGCCGCATCTGCGGGAAACCCTTGACGCGACGGTCACCCCGCCCGGATTCTGTTGCGCACAGCGCCGAATCATGCGCCATGCGAAACATCATGTTACCGAAGCGTTCGGAACCCGGAAGGGGAGGACCCCGCATCCGGGACCCGGGCGCGAGGACCGGGCGCGGGGCCCCGACGGGCTCCGCGGCACCACTCCACCACGTTTCACCGCACCACCCCGCCACCATTCCCTGAACGTCCTGCCTGGACCACACAGGTCCGGACCACGCGTCCCGGACCGAGAGGGGGGCCCGTGATTCCCGTCTGCCGCCTCGAAGACCTCCCCAAGGGCGAATCCGTCCGCCTCGGGACGACCCCGCCCGTCGCCGTGTTCCGCACCGACGACGGCGAGCTGTACGCCGTCGACGACACCTGCACCCACCAGGACGCCTCCCTCTCCGAAGGCTGGCTGGAGGGCTGCCTGGTCGAATGCCCGCTGCACTCCGCCTCGTTCGACCTCCGCACCGGCCGGCCGACCGGCCTTCCGGCCCGCCGCCCCGTCCGCACCCACCGCGTCACCGTCGACGACGGCGTGATCCACGTCCACCTCGTCGCCGAGGAGGGGACGGCCGCGTGAACGCCCGGGCCCCCCGCCCCGCTCCGGCGGTCCGCCCGGCGGACCGCACCCGTGCCGTCCGAGCCGCCCGTGCCGTCCACCCGGTGAGGAGCCGCACCCCATGAGGACCGTGACCGTCGTCGGCGCCTCCCTCGCCGGCCTCTACGCCGCCCGGGAACTGCGCGCCCAGGGCTACGGCGGACGGCTGGTGATCGTCGGGGACGAGCCCCACCCCCCGTACGACCGCCCGCCCCTGTCCAAGGACTTCCTCACCGGTCGCGCCGACGAGACGCAACTCGCCCTCACCGACGCCGAGGAGACCGCGGCGCTGGACGCCGAGTGGCTCCTCGGCGTCCGCGCCCGCGGCCTCGACGCCCGGGGCCGCACCGTGCTGCTCGACGACGGCCGCACCGTCTCCACCGACGGCGTCGTCATCGCCACCGGGGCCTCGGCCCGCCACCTGCCCGGCGACGGCCTCGCCGGCGTCCACACGCTGCGCACCCTCGACGACGCCCGCGCCCTGCGCGAGGAACTCACGCGTGGCCCGCGCCGGGTCGTCGTCATCGGCGGCGGCTTCATCGGCGCCGAGACCGCGTCCTCCTGCGCCGCGCTCGGCCATGCCGTGACCGTCGTCGAGGCCGCCGCCCTGCCCCTGGTGCCCCAGCTGGGAACCGAGATGGCCGCGGTGTGCGCCGCCCTGCACCGGCGCGGCGGCACCGAGCTGATCACCGGCACCGGTGTCGCCGGACTGCGCGGCACGGTCGCGGTCACCGGCGTGGAACTCACCGACGGCCGGACCCTCCCCGCGGACGTCGTGGTCGTCGGCATCGGCGCCACCCCCAACACCGCCTGGCTGGCGGGCTCGGCGCTCGCCCTGCGCGACGGCGTCCTGTGCGACGACGGCTGTGCGACGGCCCTGCCGCAGGTGGTCGCCGTCGGGGACGTCGCCCGCGTCGGCGGCACCCGTGCCGAGCACTGGACCGCCGCCGCGGAGCAGCCCCGGGCCGCCGTGGCCAACCTGCTCGCCGGGCGCACGGTCGCGACCGCGCGGACAGTGCCGTACTTCTGGTCCGACCAGTACGGCGCACGCCTGCAGTTCGCCGGCCGGCGCGAGGACGGCGACTTCGTCCGCATCGTCGAGGGGGGCATCGCCGACGGGGCTCCCGCCGAGGGCGGCTTCCTCGCCCACTACGAGCGGGACGGCCGTACGACCGCCGTCCTCTGCGTGGACCGGCCGCGCGCCTTCACGCGGGCCCGGCGCGCACTCGCCCGCGCGGCGGACGGGGCGCGGCCGGCACCGCTGTGACCGGCGGGGCGGCCGGCCCGCGCGCGGGGCGGGCCGGCCGCCCCACGAGGGTTCGCCGCGGAGCAGGGCCGCCCCATGGGGGCCTGCCGCCCCGCCGGTCATGTCCCCCATCGGCCGTGCCCCGCCGGTCGCCGCCCGCTCCTGGAACGCGCCGGTCCTCAAGGATGCGACAACCGCCCGGCCCCGCCCTGCCGCCGTGCCCGCTCCTCGGCCCGCTCCTCGGCCCGCTCCTCGGCCCTCGCCCGGCGCCGGGCCCTGCGCCGCTCGCGCCGCAGGGCCCGTGCCGTGCTGCTCGGCGTCGACACCACCCCGTGGCGCTGGTTCCAGACCTGACGGGTCACCCAGACGTCGAGCACCCCCCACGTGGCCACCACCGTGCCGGCCACACTGCCGATCACCATGGGGAACGCCGCCCACGAACCGGCCAGCGTGCACAGGAACGCCACCATCGCCTGGATCAGTGTCACGGCGATGACGAGCACAGCCCGCACGGCCGCCGTACGCACCGGGTCCGGCAGCCGGTGCCGCCGGGCCGGCTCCTCCACCCACAGGGGCCGCCGCGCCTCGGCCCCGTCGGCTCCGTCCGCGCGCACCGCCGTCCGCCCGCCCGCCGGTATGCCGTGCTCCGGCGCCCCGGGGTCCGGCCGTGCCGCCGGATACGCCCCCCCGCCGTCCCCCGGCGCCCCGCGCCGCTCCGCCGTCCCCATCAACGTGTCACTCCCCACCGCCACCAGATTCCCGCCCCGCTTCGGACGGCCCGGTTTCCCAGTGGCTGCCCGGCCTGCGCCGCTCTACGCCGCCCGGACGCGGGACACGGCCTCCCTGACCGGTTCCGCTCCCCGGGCCGTGGGCCGGACGGCCCATGGACCAGGACGAACGGCGCCGCCTGAAGATTCCCGCGCCTCCCCGAGGATTCCGGCAGGCGGGGTGATCCGGCCGAAGTCCCTTCCCCGCCCGGCACTTCGCCGCCTTGTTCGCTGCCCGCACCCCTGGAGGCGATGCCCCGTGATGACCGGAAAACTTCCCCTTTCGCCCCGCCGGTGTGAAAGTTCGGGTTCCGGAAGGGTCTTCGAGTTATCTGCGTGACGGTAGTAGGCTCGCGCCGTTTGTTGACGCACATGCACACCCCTGTCGGTGGGGTCGAGCTAGGGGAGGCCATGCGCTTTCGCGGGACGTCGATCCGCCGGAGGATCGTGGCGCTGCTGCTCGTGCCGCTGATGTCCCTGACCGCCATCTGGGCCTTCGCCACCGTGCTCACGGGACGCGAGGCGAGCCACCTGTTCGACGTGTCGCTCGTCGTGGAGAAGATCGGCTACCCCGTCGAGGACACCGTCCGCGTCCTGCAGCAGGAACGCCGCCAGACCCTCGTCTACCTGGCCGACCCCCGCGCCTCCGACAGCCTCACCGCCCTGCGCCGCAGCCGCGCCGCCACCGACCGGGCCGTGGCCGAGGTCCGCGGGAACGCCGGGACGTCCGACGTGCGCGACGCGCTGAGCCACGACGAGGGCGACCGGCTGACCGCCGTCCTGGACGCCTTCCGCGGCATCGGCTCCCTGCGCCGCACCGTCGAGGACGGCACCGTCGACCGCGCCCAGGCCCTCGCCCTCTACAACCGCCTGGTCGACTCGTGCCAGATCCTGCTCGCCGACCTCCACCTCGTCGACAACGTCGAGCTGGACAAGGAGTACCACGCGCTCGTCAACCTCTCCCGCGCGCGCGAGCTGCTCTCCCGCGAGGACGCCCTCCTGGGCTCCGCCCTGGTCTCCGGCCGGCTGACCCGCGCCGAGCTGCGGGAGGTCTCCGACCTCGTGGCCCAGCGCACCCAGATGTACGAGCTCACCCTGCCGCTGCTGCCCGCCGCCGAGCGCGGCCGTTACGAGCACTTCTGGAAGAACGCCTCCTCCGCGCCGCTGCGCGTGGCCGAGGAGGCGGCCGTCTCCTCGGCCGCCTCCTCCGGGACCGGCCTGCCCGGCGGTGTCACCGCCAGGAGCTGGGACACGGCCGCCGGGAAGGCGCTCGACGAACTCGGCGCCCTCGACGACCGGGCCGCCGACCGCTACCAGGACCGCGTCCGCCCGGTCGCGATGGCCGTCATCGCCAAGGCGGCCGTCGCCGGCGTCCTCGGACTGCTGGCCGTGCTGGTCTCCCTCTTCCTGTCCGTCCGCGTCGGCCGCGGCCTCATCCGCGATCTCCGGCGGCTGCGCCTGGAGGCCCTCGAGGCGTCCGGCGTGCGCCTGCCCGGCGTCATGCGCCGCCTCTCCGCCGGCGAACAGGTCGACGTCGAGACCGAGGCGCCGCTCCTGGAGTACGCCGAGAACGAGATCGGCGAGGTCGGCCAGGCCCTCAACACCCTCCAGCGCGCCGCGGTCGAAGCCGCCGTCAAACAGGCCGAGCTGCGCGCCGGCGTCTCCGAGGTCTTCGTCAACCTCGCCCGCCGCAGCCAGGTCCTGCTCCACAAGCAGCTCACCCTGCTCGACGCCATGGAGCGCAGGACCGAGGACACCGACGAACTCGCCGACCTCTTCCGCCTCGACCACCTGACCACCCGCATGCGCCGGCACGCCGAGGGGCTGGTCATCCTCTCCGGTGCCGCCCCCTCCCGGCAGTGGCGCAAGCCCGTCCAGCTCATGGACGTGGTGCGGGCCGCCGTCGCCGAGGTCGAGGACTACGAGCGCATCGAGGTCCGCCGGCTGCCCCGGATCGCCGTCACCGGCCCGGCCGTCGCGGACCTCACCCATCTCGTGGCCGAACTCCTGGAGAACGCGACCGTGTTCTCGCCCCCGCACACCGCCGTGCAGGTCGTGGGCGAGCGGGTCGCCAACGGCTTCACCCTGGAGATCCACGACCGCGGCCTCGGCATGACGGCAGACGCCCTCCTCGACGCCAACCTCCGGCTCGCCGAGACACCGGAGTTCGAGCTGTCCGACACCGACCGGCTCGGCCTGTTCGTGGTCAGCCGGCTCGCGCAGCGGCAGAACGTCCGGGTCTCCCTCCAGCCCTCCCCGTACGGCGGTGTCACCGCCGTCGTCTTCCTCCCCGCCGCGCTGCTCACGGACGACGTCCCGGACACCAACGGCACCGGCTTCCGCCTCGACCGGCCCCAGCGGTCGAGGAAGCGCGAACCGGTGGAACGGCGCCGCGCCCTCTCCCAGGTGCCCGCGCACCCGCCCGGCCCGCCCGCCCGCCTCCTGGACGGGCCCGTCGAGCTGGAGGCGCCGGTCGACCTGGACGCCCTCGCCGACGAGAACGGCGGACGCGACGGGCTGTCGCGCCCACGTCCCGCCCCCGCGCCCGCGCCCGCGAAAGCCGAACCGGGGCACCGCCCCGGCGGCCCGGACCGCGGAGGCGCCGGCCCGCAGGGCACCGGGGGAGCCGAGGCCCGGCCCGGCACGGCGGGCGACCCGGCCGGTCCGGCCCCGCTGCCCCGCCGCACGCCCAAGCTGGTCAGCTCCCACGGCCGCCCGGTGACCGAACGCACCCGGCGGGCGGGACCCGGCGAGGCTCCTTCGGCGGACGCGGGCCGGCCGGAACCGGTCCCGCTGCCCCGCCGCGTCCGGCAGGCCAGTCTGGCTCCGCAGCTCAGGCAGGAGCCCGAACGGCCCACCGGGAAACCGGCGGACCCGGCCGAACGGGACGCCGAGGAAGTACGCAGCCGTATGGCCGCGCTCCAGCGCGGCTGGCGACGCGGCCGCGAGGAGGACGCCGCGGGCGACGACGCCCACAGCGGCACAGCACCACACCGAACGACAAAGGGGGACGGTCGATGACCGCACCGAAGGCGACCGGCCACACCGCGACCGCCAAGGGAGAGCTCAACTGGCTCCTCGACGACCTGGTGGACCGCGTCGCGAGCATCCGCAAGGCCGTCATCCTGTCCGGTGACGGCCTGCCGACGGGGGTCTCCAAGGACCTGACCCGGGAGGACAGCGAGCACCTCGCCGCCGTGGCGTCCGGTTTCCACAGCCTCGCCAAGGGCGTGGGGCGCCACTTCGAGGCGGGCAGCGTCCGGCAGACGGTCGTCGAACTCGACGAGGCCTTCCTGTTCGTCACTGCGGCCGGGGACGGCAGCTGCCTCGCCGTCCTGTCCGACGCCGACTCGGACATCGGACAGGTCGCCTACGAGATGACCCTCCTGGTCAAGCGGGTCGGTGTCCACCTGGGCACCGCTCCGCGCACCGATCTGCCCTCGGGCGGGTAGTGGGATGACATGAGCGCAGACGGTCAGGGAAGAAACCACTGGTTCGACGACGAGGCCGGACCGGTCGTCCGCCCGTACGCCATGACCCGCGGCCGCACCACCAGCGCGGCCCAGCACCGCCTCGACCTCATCGCGGTGGTCGTCGCCGACCCCGACGCCGGCGACCCGGAGGCGGACGCGACCCTGTCCCCGGAACACGTGGACATCGTCGGGCTGTGCCACGCCGCCCCGCAGTCGGTGGCCGAACTCGCCGCCGAGCTCGACCTGCCCGTCGGCGTCGTACGGGTCCTCATAGGGGACCTCGTGGACGCGGAGTTCGTCCGGGTGACGCGGCCCGTGCCTCCCGCCGAGCTGCCGGACGAGAGCATTCTGCGCGATGTGATCAACGGCCTCCGGGCCCTGTGAACGGCACGGCCGCGGGCGTCCCCGACGACCCCGGGCGCCCTCCGGCGACGCCCCGGCGGCGAACTCCCGGTGGCGGAGGACCCGTTCTCCGCCACCGCCCCCGTCCAGCACCGAGCAGGAGAAGAGAGAAGAGAGAAGAGACCGATGATCTTCGGGCGTTCCCAGCGTGGCAAGCCCCCGGTCGAACCCGTCACGCTCAAGATCCTGGTGGCCGGCGGCTTCGGCGTGGGCAAGACCACCCTCGTCGGCGCGGTCAGCGAGATCCGGCCGCTGCGCACCGAGGAACTGCTCACCGAGGCCGGGCGTCCCCTGGACGACCTCAGTGGGGTGGAGGGCAAGCGCACCACCACCGTCGCCATGGACTTCGGGCGCATCACCCTGCGCGAGGACCTGGTGCTCTATCTCTTCGGCACACCGGGCCAGGAGCGGTTCTGGTTCATGTGGGACGAACTCGCCGAGGGCGCGCTCGGGGCCGTCGTCCTCGCCGACACCCGCCGCCTGGAGGACTGCTTCGCGGCCGTCGACTACTTCGAACGCCGTTCCCTGCCGTTCCTCGTCGGCGTCAACTGCTTCGACGGGGCGGCCCGTTACCCCACGGAGGACATCCGCCGGGCACTCGATCTCGACCCCGGCGTTCCCGTGCTGATGTGCGACGCCCGTGAGCGGGAGTCGGTCAAGGAGGTCCTGGTCGGCGTCGTCCGGCACGCCATGGCGACCGCCGCCGGCCGCCGCTCCACCGCCACCGTCTGACGAGCGGGCACGATCCGTGCCCCGCCGGCCGCGCCCCCGCCGTAGCCGGACTTCGGCGCGGCCGCCCGTCCTGATCTCGCCGTACGTTTACGACCGCACCGTCAGCCAGGCGGAGCGGTCGGGCCACTCGGCCTCGACCGCGTAGTACGGCGTACACGTGATGCCGCCTTCGCCCCCGCCGCCGCTTGTGCCGTTGGATGCGCAGTGTTCGCCCGTTCGGCGGTCGAGTACTGTCCCGGCCTCACGCCGCACGCATGCCCACCGTCGTCCCCCTTCCTCCTCCTTCCTCCCCGGCGAGGGACGACAAGGAGGGGGCGGCGCCTCCGACCAGGCCCGGTTCTCGCACAGCCACGGCGGACGGACATGTGGCGGGGAGCGACGGGACGGCTGGACCTGTCGCGGTTGCGGTGAATGCGTACGTCTCGCCCGCGAAGGAGCGGGGAAACCGGGCGGCTCCACCGCCGTCGGAACCGGTTCCACGACCGGAGGGCCAAGGACGATGCCGAAGGGATCGCCCCGGTCGAACTCGGCGCCGGAGGTGTCGCGGCGGCCGGTGTTCCCCGGGCGCGGGCTCACCGGGCGCGGGTTGTGCAGCTCACGCCCCCCAGGAAGTCCGTGTCGGCCGCGAGCACGCGTATCACCTTCCTGAGCAGCGGCAACGCGGTCCGTGACCGCTTGTTCCAGCTCGGCTGCTTCGGCAGGTACGGGAACATCGGCGTCAGGTTCCTGCCCGCGTACCGTAGCCACCGGGCCTCGGACCTGAACCCCAGCATCGCCTGGGCCACCGCCAGGCGGACCAGCTCGGAATCGGTCAACTGCGGCGGTCCGCCCGGACACCGCCGTCCTTCCGGCTCGTCATCGATCCTCACGGACAGTGCGGTGAGGAGGGTGTCCAGATCGGTCCTCACACCCTGGTCCCGGATGTCCTCCTCTCGTGTCCGGCCACGGCCGGCAGGGCTGACTACCATGCCTGCATGGTTGCCCTCTCCCTCTCACCGCTCCGCTTCTCCCCGCAGGAGATCGCTGAGGTGGTCGACCTCTACACGAGCAACCCGGAGTACTGCCGCGTCGCCGGCGAATACGACCCCGGGAACGTCCGGGCCGACCGGGTCGAAGCCGATCTGCGGGAGGAAGCCGGTACCGAGGGCTGCGAGGTACTGCTCGCCCGCGATGAGCGGAGACAGCTCGTCGGGCTACTGTGCCTGCTGGACCGTCACCCGACAGATGGCCAGCCCTGGATCGGGCTGCTGCTGGTGCACGGCAACTTCCACCGCAAGGGCATCGGCCGATTGCTGGCCAACATGGTTGAGGAGCGGTTTCGCGATGAGGGCCGGGGCGGTCTCCGTCTCGCCGTCCTGGAGAACAATCCCGTCGCCCTCGCCTTCTGGAGCTCACTGGGCTGGCAGGAGATCGACCGCCGTGCCGACAGACAGCACGGCCGACCCTGCGTCGTCATGCACAAGCAACTGACCTGAGCTTCTGGAACAACTCGTCTACTGATCTTTTCGTAAGTTCGATGGTGTGGTGGGCGGATGGTCGGGCCGGTATGGGCAAGGAATGACCATGGAAGTCGGGCCCCGGCCGCCCGTGCGGCCGCGTACTGCGCCTCGGTCCCCGACCCCTCCACGGCCCGCAGTGCTTCCAGCTCGTCACAGAGCGTCCGCATCGCCTGGGCCACCACCGGCCGGACGAGCAGCGAGGCGTCGGGTTCCACCGGATCCGGTGCCCTGCCGGTGAGCAACCGCGGCGGCGCGTCCCCGCCCGCGCAGATACAGAATCCTTGGCTCCGCGGCGTGGGCACCGCCTCCGGAGGGGCTGCCCGCGGCACGGGTGCGTACGGCGGGCAGACGTCGACCGTCACCTCCCATGTCATGCGCCCCGCGTCCCGGACGGCGTCGTACGGCGCAGGCATCCCCCTGGGGTCCGCCGGCGTGCCGGCGGGCACGTTGACGTGCGGCGGCAGCACCCTCCCCTGGTGCACCGCCGCCCGGATCGCCGTCCCCGCCCCGCTTCCCCCGCCCGCCCCGCGCCTGATAGATGAAGAGAGCATGACACGACTTCCGATCGCGGTACGCGGTCCGGCCACCGCACTCGCGGCCCTGCTCATCCTGGCCGTCGCCGCTCCCGCTCCCGCTGCTCCCGCTCCCGCTGCTCCCGCTCCCGCTGCCCCCGCTCCCGCTCCCGCTCCCGCTGCTCCCGCTCCCGCCCGGTCCACACCGGACCCCAAGGCACCGAAGGACTTCGTCAGCCTGAGCAGCGTGGACCCGACGATCCTCCAGGAGATCCGCTACTTCACCCGGCACAACTTCGTCGGCGAGCGCATCGACGGCTACCGCCGACCCCTCTGCCTCCTCACCCGCCCCGCCGCGGAAGCCCTCCACCGGGCCCAGCTCCGCCTCCTGCCCAAGGGTTACAGCCTCAAGGTGTACGACTGCTACCGCCCGCAACGCGCCGTGGACCACTTCGTCCGCTGGGCGGAGGACCTCGACGACCAGACCATGAAGGACGAGTTCTACCCGAATGTCGACAAGACCCGCCTCTTCGCGGACGGCTACATCGCGGAGAAGTCCGGCCACAGCCGCGGCTCGACGGTGGACCTGACCCTGGTCCGGCTCCCGGCGCAGCCCACCCGGCCGTACCGCCCCGGACGACCGCTCGTGCCGTGCTACGCGCCCCAGGACGAGCGCTTCCCCGACAACTCCGTCGACATGGGCACCGGCTTCGACTGCTTCGACACCCTCTCGCACACCCTCGACCCGCGCGTTCAGGGCGAACAGCGAGCCAACCGCCTGCTGCTCAAGACCACCCTGGAGGACGCCGGCTTCGTCAACCTCGCCGAGGAGTGGTGGCACTACACCTACAAGCCCGAGCCCTACCCGGACACCTACTTCGACTTCCCCGTCTCCACGAAGTCCCTCACCACCGCCCGCCGGACCACCGGACCGCTGAACCGCTGAACCGCCGCACAACCGGACCGCCCGCCCGAACCCGGAACCACCGCCGAAGCCGTCCTCCCCGCCACCGGATGCAGCCGCCACGGGCCTGGGCCGCACCCCTCCCGGCCCCGTCCCGGGCGTCCACTGTCCGAGCCGCGGACCACACCGGCCGGCAGGGCGGAGCGGTGTCCACCAGCCTGACCAGCCTCGCCCGGGCCGGAACCGCACGCGGCCCGACGACCGCCAGGCACCGCTCCTCCACCCTCACCGCACCCCCGCTCCCGCAGGGCCGGATCACGCCCGCCGTCACCGCCTGCGCCGAGGCCTTCCTCCACCCGCCCAGCGCCAGCCTCGGCCACCGGGGCATCGAGAAGGCACCTGCTGCGCACCCCGGAGGAACCCGCCCCCGGAGCACACCCCGGCCGTACGGGCGTGCTCCGAGGGCCGCTACACCCGCCCCCGGACCTGCGCGACCCCCCGCACCCGCACCGGGTACGGCGGCTCGCCCGGGCAGCCCCCGCCCTCGCGGTCCTCCTTGCGGTCCCCTTCCCGCTCGACGACCAGCCGCCGGTCCTCCCACCGCACGGCATAACGCTCCACCTCCGGCTCCTCCCAGCCGTCGCCCGCGTCCGGCACGACCAGCCCGCCTCCGTCCCGCCCCGGGGCGGGCGCCCACACCTCCAGCTCCAGCCCTCCCTCGTCCCCCCGCACCGGAAGGACGGCGCCCGCGCGCACGAACACCGGGATCCGCCCCAAGGGCGCGTCGACCACCACCCGCGCCGGTCCCTCGTACGCCCGTTCCGTCACCGTGTCGTACCAGCGCCCCCGAGGCAGCCGCACCGCACGCCGTTCGGCCCCCGGCTCCAGCACCGGCGCCACCAGCAGACGGTCACCCAGCAAAAAGGCGTCCTCGCAGTCCCGCAACGCCCGGTCCTCCGGGGCCGACCACCACACCGGCCGCACACAGGGCGCCCCGGTGCGCCGCGCCAGATGCGCCAGCGTCACGAGGTACGGCAGCAGCCGCCGCCGCTCGAGGAGCGCCCCGCGCGCGTGCTCCAGCACCCGGGGGCCGAACTCCCAGGGCTCCCCGCACCCCGCCCGCGCACCCGCGTGCGTCCGGAACAGCGGCAGGTACGCCCCCAGCTGGAGCCACCGCAGATACAGCTCGGGCGACAGGCTCCCGCCCAGCCCACCCACGTCCGGCCCGGCGTACGGCACCCCGCACAACCCCAGCCCCAGCACCAGCGCCAGCGACGCCCGAAGTCCCGGCCACCCCGCGGCCACGTCACCGAACCAGGTGCCGCCGTAGCGCTGCAGGCCCGCCCACCCGGAGCGCGAGAACACGAACGGCCGCACCTCCGGCGCCAGCTTCCGCACCCCCTCGTACCCCGCCCTCGCCATGCACAGCGCGTACACGTTGTGCGCCTCGCGATGGTCACCGCCCCGGCCCTCCAGCTCGTGCCGGGCCGACCGCGGCAACGCCGGCCCCCCGAACGCCGCGAACGACGTCGGCTCGTTCGCGCCGTGCCAGAAACCCGCGAACCCCCGCCCGAGCCGCTCCGCGTACAGACCGCCCCACCACTCCCGCACCCGCGGAGCCGTGAAATCCGGGAAGACCGCCCCACCCGGCCGCGCCACTGCGCGCACCACCCGTCCCGCCGCGTCCCGCACGAACGCGTCCTCAGCCGTCCCGCCGTCGTACACGGCGTCACCCGGCACCGCCTTCACCGCCGGGTCGACGACCGACACCAGCCGGATCCCCTCCCGCCCGAGCTCCTCCGCGAGCACGGGCAGCTCGGGAAACCGCTCCTCGTCGACGGCGGACACCCGGTGCCCGTCGTAGCGGCCGGTGTCCAGGTGCACCGCGTCGAGCGGCAGTCCCCGCTCCCGGTACCCCGCGACGATGCGCCGGACCTCCCCCTCGCCGTCCAGCCCCCACCGCGCGTGATGATGGCCGAGCGCCCACGCGGGCGGCACCGCGGGCGCCCCGGTGAGCGAGGCCCACGTCAGCAGCACGCGCGCGGGGGTGCCCACCATCACCCAGCAGCGCAGCGGGCCGCCGTCCATCCGCAGCACACTCGCCCCCGGCCGGTCGTGCCCGGACCCGGCGCCCTCCTCGCCCTCCCGCAGGGCCACCGTCCCGTCCCACGCGTTGTCGTGGAAGACCAGGTGCGTGCCGGCGTCGGCCACCACCACCTGCACCGGCATGGTGAGGTGCGGCGGATCGTCACCGGGCCGGAGCGCCACCCCCGGATCGGTGTTCCACAGCCGGTACGTCCCCTCCCGCAGCCGCGGCCCCGCCGCCCGCCCCCCGAGCCCGAAGAACCGCGCGTCCGCCGCCACCTCCGACCGCTGCACCCAGCGCGCCGCACCCCCGCCCACCGGCTCCCACCAGCGCGGCGGCAGCTCACGGCGCAGCACCACACCCCCGGGCGTCCGCACCTCGATCGCGCCCTGCCGCGACACGCCCACGGTCACCCGCTCCGCCACCACCCGCCAGCCCCCGGCCGTGTCCGGCTCCAGCACCACCCGCGGATCCGGCTCCGGGCACCGGCCCGCCAGCGCGTACGACGGCTCCGGACCGGCTCCGTCCCACCCCCAGAACACCGCCCCGTTCACCGCCACGAAGATCCGCAGCTCCGACCGCCCGAACCGGATGACACCGCCCCCCGGCCCGGACTCCACCTCCGTCACGCACCCCGGCACCCGCGCCCGCTCGGCCCCCGGCCGCGGCAGCCCGGCGGCGTCGGCGCGCCTCCTGCGCCACGCCGCCCGCACGGTACGCAACCCCTGAGCCGCCCCCACAGAACCAACCGCCTTCACCGAACGCACCAGGTCACGACCGTCCATGCTGCTCAGCCTGCCATTGGCCGTCCCCCACACGGGCGTCGTTCAACTGCCGTTCACCTGTGCCGGGACCACATCTTCACGGCACGGACCAGGTGTGACGAACCCTGGTGCACATCCCGATCGCGTGGCATCGTCCTGTCAGCCGCGTCACGCGCACATCCCAGCCCGTGCGCGCGGGACGCACACGACGCGCACAGCCCGGGAGCCGCCCCATGACGACCGAGAACCCCCAGCCGCTCTGGCAGCCCGATCCCGACCGCATCGCCCGCGCACGGATCACCCGATTCCAGGCCTGGGCCGCCGAGCACCACGGCGCTCCCGCCGAGGGCGGCTACCCGGCCCTGCACCGCTGGTCCGTCGACGAGCTCGACACGTTCTGGAAAGCCGTCACCGAGTGGTTCGGCGTACGCTTCTCCACCCCCTGCACGCGCGTGCTCGGCGACCGCGCGATGCCCGGCGCCCAGTGGTTCCCCGGCGCCACCCTCAACTACGCCGAACACGCCCTGCGCGCCACCGCCACCCGCGCGGACGAACCGGCCCTCCTGCACGTCGACGAGACCCACGAGCCCCGCCCCGTCACCTGGGCCGAGCTGAACCGCCAGGTCGGCTCCCTGGCCGCCGCCCTGCGCGCCCTCGGCGTACGCCCCGGGGACCGCGTCAGCGGCTACCTCCCCAACATCCCCCAGGCCGTGGTCGCCCTCCTCGCCACGGCCGCCGTCGGCGGCGTGTGGACCTCCTGCGCCCCCGACTTCGGCGCCCGCAGCGTCCTGGACCGCTTCCAGCAGGTCGAACCCGTCGTCCTGTTCACCGTCGACGGCTACCGCTACGGCGGCAGGGAACACGACCGCCGCGCCACCGTCGCCGAACTCCGCCGCGAACTGCCCACCCTGCGCGCCGTGGTCCACGTCCCGCTCCTCGGCACCGACACCCCCGAGGGCGCCCTCGACTGGTCGTCCCTGACCTCCGCCGACACCGAGCCCGTCTTCGAACAGGTCCCCTTCGACCATCCCCTGTGGATCCTGTACTCCTCCGGCACCACCGGCCTGCCCAAGGCGATCGTCCACTCCCAGGGCGGCATCCTGGTCGAACACCTCAAACAGCTCGGCCTGCACTGCGACCTCGGCCCCGGTGACCGCTTCTTCTGGTACACGTCGACGGGCTGGATGATGTGGAACTTCCTCGTCTCCGGCCTGCTCACCGGCACCACGATCGTCCTGTACGACGGCAGCCCCGGCCACCCCGACACCGGCGCCCAGTGGCGCGTCGCCGAACGCACCCGCACCACCCTCTTCGGCACCTCGGCCGCCTACGTCATGGCCTGCCGCAAAGCGGACCTGCACCCCGCCCGCGACCACGACCTCTCCACCGTCCAGTGCGTCGCCACCACCGGCTCGCCCCTGCCGCCCGACGGCTTCCGCTGGCTCCACGACGAGGTCGCCCGCGACGGGGCCGACCTGTGGATCGCCTCCGTCAGCGGGGGCACGGACGTCTGCTCCTGCTTCGCCGGAGCCGTCCCCACCCTCCCCGTGTACACCGGGGAGCTCCAGGCCCCCTGCCTGGGCACCGACCTCCGGTCCTGGGACCCCGGCGGCAAACCCCTGACCGACGAGGTCGGCGAACTCGTCGTCACCAACCCCATGCCGTCCATGCCGATCCACTTCTGGAACGACCCCGACGGCAGCCGCTACCACGACAGCTACTTCGCCGCCTACCCCGGCGTCTGGCGCCACGGCGACTGGATCACCGTCACCTCCCGCGGCTCCGTCGTCATCCACGGCCGCTCCGACTCCACCCTCAACCGCCAGGGCGTCCGCATGGGCTCGGCCGACATCTACGAAGCCGTCGAACGCCTTCCCGAGATCAAGGAATCCCTCGTCATCGGCGTCGAACAGCCCGACGGAGGCTACTGGATGCCCCTCTTCGTCCACCTGGCCCCCGGAGCCACCCTGGACGAGGCCCTCCGCGACCGCGTCAGACAGACCATCCGCGACCGGCTCTCCCCCCGCCACGTCCCCGACGAGATCATCGAAGTCCCCGGCATCCCGCACACCCTCACCGGCAAGCGCATCGAGGTCCCGGTCAAACGCCTCCTGCAGGGCACCCCCCTGGAGCAGGCGGTCAACCCCGGCTCCATCGACAACCTCGACCTCCTCCACCACTTCGAAGCCCTCGCCCGCGAACGCGCCTGACCGCACCGCCCCCGGGAGTCGGCCGGCCACCCCCACCGGCCGACTCCATCGTCACTGTCAGTGCCGTCGATTACTGTGAGTGAGCATTGATCGACCGTGTACGCACAGGGGGAAGACATGGCGCACACCGACCGGACCCAGACGATGCGACGCGTCCTGCGCCGCGAGATCGCCGGCACCATCGGCCTGCTCACCGACGAGCACGACTTCCGCGCCATGCGGCGCTACCGCACCTTCGCCTTCGACGACCACGCGGTCTACCTCGAACACGTGGAAGCCCTGCTCAGGGCCCGAGCCGCCGAAGGCACCCACACCACCGTCGCCCTCTTCGACCCCGAGGAGTACGCCGACTTCTGCGCGGCCACGGGCATCGACCCCGACACCCCCTCCAGCCGCACCCGCTTCACCGCCGAACTCGCGGCCACCGGACCCACCGTCCCCTACGACGGGCGGCCCCTCGCCGATCTGCTCCCCGACCTCATCGACGAAGCCGTTCGCCAGGCCACCCGCGAGTACGCGACCCTCCTCCTGGCCCGCCTCGGCACCTGCGCCTCCTGCGGCGAGGACATCGGCCGCGCCGCCTTCGCCCGGGCCTCCCACCTCCTCCTCCGCGTCCTCGACACGGCCCCGCCCGGCACCCACCACCTGGTCTGCAGCGTCTCCACCACGCCAGAGACCCTCGTCTCCGCCCTGCACGCCCCCGAGAACACCGACGGCGCCACGGAACTGGACGAGACCGAAGCCCTCGAGTTCACCGCCGTCCTCGCCCTGGGCCTGGCCACCCACAACCCCGGCGGCCTCGTCATGCGCACCACCGCCCCCGGCACCCCCGACCGCGTCTGCGGCTGGCGCCTGCGCGGCTACGGCCTCGAACCCCTCACCGCCGGCGAGGTCTTCGACGCCTACTGCACCGACGTCGAGTCCGGCGACATCATCTCCCCGGAGTCCAACGTCGACTACTGCGAGCCGCCCGACCTCGGGGACGACCAACCGGCCCCGGGCCACCACCACCACTGAACGCCGGAGGGGTGCTCCGCCCGCAGGCGGAACACCCCTCCACAACAACCGGCGCGCGGCCACCCCCCGGCTACTCGCCGGACAGCACCGCCTGCGCCGCGCCGCGCGCCTCCTCGGCGCTGTCCGCCGCCCGGGCCGCCGCGGCAGCCCGCTCGCACTGCGCCAGCGTGTACTTCGCCAGCGTCGCCCGGACGTAGGGAATCGACGCGGCCCCCATCGACAGGGAGGTGACCCCCAGGCCGGTCAGCACACACGCGAGCAGCGGATCGGACGCGGCCTCACCGCAGACACCGCAGCTCCTGCCCTCGGCCTTCGCCGCCTCCGCGGCCAGCGCTACCAGGTCGAGCAGGGCGGGCTGCCACGGATCCTGCAGCCGGGACACCGCCCCCACCTGGCGGTCGGCGGCGAAGGTGTACTGCGCGAGGTCGTTCGTCCCCAGCGACAGGAACTCCACCTCCCGCAGAATCGACCGCGCCCGCAGCGCCGCGGACGGGATCTCCACCATCGCACCGAACTTCGCCCGCAGCCCCGCCGCACGGCACGCGTCCGCGAAGGCCCTGGCGTCGGCCCGGTCCGCCACCATCGGGGCCATGACCTCGAGGTGGACAGGCAGCCCCTCCGCCGCCTCCGCCAGCGCCGTCAGCTGGGTGCGCAGCACCTCGGGATGGTCGAGCAGCGTCCGCAGCCCGCGCACGCCCAGCGCCGGGTTCGGCTCGTCGGCGGGCGTCAGGAAGTCCAGCGGCTTGTCCGCGCCCGCGTCCAGCACCCGCACCACGACACGGCCCTCGGGAAACGCCTCCAGCACCTGCCGGTAGGCCGCGACCTGCTTCTCCCGCGACGGCGCGTTCTCGCTGTCGTCGAGGAAGAGGAACTCGGTACGGAACAGACCGACACCCTCGGCACCGGCCTCCACCGCGGCGGCCACGTCGGCCGGGCCGCCGATGTTGGCCAGCAGCGGCACCTTGTGCCCGTCGGAAGTGGCACCCGGCCCGGTCGACGCGGCCAGCGCGGCCTTGCGCCGGGCCGCCTCCGCCTCCATCCGGGCCTTCCGCTCCTCGCTCGGACCCACGAAGACCTCGCCGGTGCTGCCGTCGACGGCGACCACGGTGCCTTCGGCGAGCTCACAGGCCCCCGGCAGCGCCACGACCGCCGGCACCCCCAGCGCCCGTGCCAGGATCGCGCTGTGACTGGTCGGCCCGCCCTCCTCGGTGACGAAACCGAGCACCAGTGCCGGGTCCAGCAGCGCCGTGTCGGCCGGCGCCAGATCCCGCGCGATGAGGACGTACGGCTTGTCACTGTCCGGAACACCCGGCATCGGCACCCCGAGCAGCCGGGCGACGATACGGTTCCGCACGTCGTCCAGGTCGGCCACCCGGCCGGCCAGGTACTCACCGGCACCGGCCAGCAGGGCCCGGTAAGCGGCGAAGGCGTCGTACACCGCGCGCTCGGCCGTGCTGCCGACCGCGATCCGCCGCTCCACGTCCGCCATCAGCTCGGGGTCCTGCGCCATCATGGCCTGCGCCTCGAGCACCGCCTGGGCTTCGCCGCCGGCGAGGTTGCCGCGCGCCGTCAGGTCGGCCGCCACAGCCTCCACGGCCTGGCGGGCGCGGCCCTGCTCACGCTCCGCCTCTTCCGCCGGGATCTGCTTGGCGGGCGGTTCGAGCACCGCCGTTCCCATGTGCCGAACCTCGCCGATGGCCACCCCGTGGCTCACGCCGACGCCTCGCAGCGTTGCTTCCATCTCACCCGTCTCCGATAGTGCGGCGGTTTTGCCGCCGCGGTGGTTGTCCTGCTCGCCGTCGTCGGACGGCACCGGCGTCACTCCCAGGCGAAGAGGCTGTCGCCGGCCTTCACGTCACCGTCCTCACGGAGACCGGAGAGAGCCTCGGCCGTGGCCTCCAGAGCCACCACCGGGCAGACCGGGGACTTGCCGGCGGCCTCGACCGCGGCGGGATTCCAGCGCACGACACTCTGACCGCGCTTCACGGTGTCCCCCTTGTTCACGAGCAGCTCGAAGCCCTCGCCGTTGAGCTGCACCGTGTCGATGCCGAGGTGGGTCAGCACACCATGTCCCCGCTCGTCCACCACGACGAAGGCGTGCGGATGGAGAGAAACGATGACCCCGTCCACGGGCGCGACGGCCTCGGAGGGCTCACGCACGGGATCGATCGCCGTGCCCGGGCCGACCATGGCCCCGGAGAAGACCGGATCCGGCACTGCCGCCAATCCGATGGCGCGTCCGGTGAGCGGGGACGTCACGGTGGTCATGGGGAGCCTCCCGGGGGGTGGAGAGATTCATATGGGCCGTCACTGCCTGTATCGGACGGCGCGCTGAGCAGCAGCGTATGTCATAGGTAGTACCGGTTCGCAGAGGAACCACCGATTAGAGGTCTAGACCACATCTCGCAGGGATTTGCCCCCACTCGAAGGCCCCGTGTACAGTCGTAGCTCCTGCTGGGGGCGAGCGGCGCCGACCGTAGCGTCTAAGCTCCAGCAGCACCAACTCATCCGCAGATCCTATCTCGGGATCACCTTCCGCTTGCTCGCGGGACGGTGGTCAGGGAGCCGGGAAAACGCTGGTAGAGTTGGGGACACCGAAGGGAAGCGCCCGGAGGAAAGCCCGAGAGGGTGAGTACGAAGGAAGCGTCCGTTCCTTGAGAACTCAACAGCGTGCCAAAAGTCAACGCCAGATATGTTGATGCCCCGTCCGTCGGCTTCGATGCCGATGGTCGAGGTTCCTTTGAAAAATCACAGCGAGGACGCTGTGTGCGGGGGGATTATTCCTCCTCTCGCACCGCTCTCGTGTGTGTCGCCCCGAGTACGGGGAAGCATTCACGGAGAGTTTGATCCTGGCTCAGGACGAACGCTGGCGGCGTGCTTAACACATGCAAGTCGAACGATGAAGCCCCTTCGGGGGTGGATTAGTGGCGAACGGGTGAGTAACACGTGGGCAATCTGCCCTGCACTCTGGGACAAGCCCTGGAAACGGGGTCTAATACCGGATACGAGTTTCACGGGCATCCGTGAGGCTGGAAAGCTCCGGCGGTGCAGGATGAGCCCGCGGCCTATCAGCTTGTTGGTGAGGTAATGGCTCACCAAGGCGACGACGGGTAGCCGGCCTGAGAGGGCGACCGGCCACACTGGGACTGAGACACGGCCCAGACTCCTACGGGAGGCAGCAGTGGGGAATATTGCACAATGGGCGCAAGCCTGATGCAGCGACGCCGCGTGAGGGATGACGGCCTTCGGGTTGTAAACCTCTTTCAGCAGGGAAGAAGCGCAAGTGACGGTACCTGCAGAAGAAGCGCCGGCTAACTACGTGCCAGCAGCCGCGGTAATACGTAGGGCGCGAGCGTTGTCCGGAATTATTGGGCGTAAAGAGCTCGTAGGCGGCTTGTCGCGTCGGTTGTGAAAGCCCGGGGCTTAACCCCGGGTCTGCAGTCGATACGGGCAGGCTAGAGTTCGGTAGGGGAGATCGGAATTCCTGGTGTAGCGGTGAAATGCGCAGATATCAGGAGGAACACCGGTGGCGAAGGCGGATCTCTGGGCCGATACTGACGCTGAGGAGCGAAAGCGTGGGGAGCGAACAGGATTAGATACCCTGGTAGTCCACGCCGTAAACGGTGGGCACTAGGTGTGGGCGACATTCCACGTCGTCCGTGCCGCAGCTAACGCATTAAGTGCCCCGCCTGGGGAGTACGGCCGCAAGGCTAAAACTCAAAGGAATTGACGGGGGCCCGCACAAGCGGCGGAGCATGTGGCTTAATTCGACGCAACGCGAAGAACCTTACCAAGGCTTGACATACACCGGAAAACCCTGGAGACAGGGTCCCCCTTGTGGTCGGTGTACAGGTGGTGCATGGCTGTCGTCAGCTCGTGTCGTGAGATGTTGGGTTAAGTCCCGCAACGAGCGCAACCCTTGTCCCGTGTTGCCAGCAGGCCCTTGTGGTGCTGGGGACTCACGGGAGACCGCCGGGGTCAACTCGGAGGAAGGTGGGGACGACGTCAAGTCATCATGCCCCTTATGTCTTGGGCTGCACACGTGCTACAATGGCCGGTACAATGAGCTGCGATACCGTGAGGTGGAGCGAATCTCAAAAAGCCGGTCTCAGTTCGGATTGGGGTCTGCAACTCGACCCCATGAAGTCGGAGTCGCTAGTAATCGCAGATCAGCATTGCTGCGGTGAATACGTTCCCGGGCCTTGTACACACCGCCCGTCACGTCACGAAAGTCGGTAACACCCGAAGCCGGTGGCCCAACCCCTTGTGGGAGGGAGCTGTCGAAGGTGGGACTGGCGATTGGGACGAAGTCGTAACAAGGTAGCCGTACCGGAAGGTGCGGCTGGATCACCTCCTTTCTAAGGAGCACTTCTTACTCGGACTTGTCCGGGTCAGAGGCCAGCATGCGAGCGAACGTCTCGCACTGGTTGCTCATGGGTGGAACGTTGACTACTCGGTCCGATGCTGGGCCGGAGGCTGTTAGTACTGCTCGTAAGGGCGTGGAACGCATGATCTTCGGACAGGGTCTGGCCGGGCACGCTGTTGGGTGTCTGAGGGTTCGGCCGCAAGGTCGCCTTCAGTCGCCGGCCCCAGTGAACTCCGGTTGTGTCCGGGGGTGGTGGGTGGCTGGTCGTTGTTTGAGAACTGCACAGTGGACGCGAGCATCTGTGGCCAAGTTTTTAAGGGCGCACGGTGGATGCCTTGGCACCAGGAACCGATGAAGGACGTGGGAGGCCGCGATAGGCCCCGGGGAGTCGTCAACCAGGCTTTGATCCGGGGGTGTCCGAATGGGGAAACCCGGCAGTCGTCATGGGCTGTCACCCACTGCTGAACACATAGGCAGTGTGGAGGGAACGCGGGGAAGTGAAACATCTCAGTACCCGCAGGAAGAGAAAACAACCGTGATTCCGGGAGTAGTGGCGAGCGAAACCGGATGAGGCCAAACCGTATGCGTGTGAGACCCGGCAGGGGTTGCGTATGCGGGGTTGTGGGATCTCTCTTCTGTTGTCTGCCGGCAACAGGACGAGTCAGAAACCGTTGATGTAGGCGAAGGACATGCGAAAGGTCCGGCGTAGAGGGTAAGACCCCCGTAGTCGAAACGTCAGCGGCTCGTTTGAGAGACACCCAAGTAGCACGGGGCCCGAGAAATCCCGTGTGAATCTGGCGGGACCACCCGCTAAGCCTAAATATTCCCTGGTGACCGATAGCGGATAGTACCGTGAGGGAATGGTGAAAAGTACCCCGGGAGGGGAGTGAAATAGTACCTGAAACCGTGTGCCTACAAGCCGTGGGAGCGTCGGAGTGGAGCTTGCTTCACTCTCGTGACTGCGTGCCTTTTGAAGAATGAGCCTGCGAGTTTGCGGTGTGTTGCGAGGTTAACCCGGGTGGGGTAGCCGTAGCGAAAGCGAGTCCGAATAGGGCGGTGGAGTAGCACGCTCAAGACCCGAAGCGGAGTGATCTAGCCATGGGCAGGTTGAAGCGGAGGTAAGACTTCGTGGAGGACCGAACCCACCAGGGTTGAAAACCTGGGGGATGACCTGTGGTTAGGGGTGAAAGGCCAATCAAACTCCGTGATAGCTGGTTCTCCCCGAAATGCATTTAGGTGCAGCGTCGTGTGTTTCTTGCCGGAGGTAGAGCACTGGATAGGCGATGGGCCCTACCGGGTTACTGACCTTAGCCAAACTCCGAATGCCGGTAAGTGAGAGCGCGGCAGTGAGACTGTGGGGGATAAGCTCCATGGTCGAGAGGGAAACAGCCCAGAGCATCGACTAAGGCCCCTAAGCGTACGCTAAGTGGGAAAGGATGTGGAGTCGCAGAGACAACCAGGAGGTTGGCTTAGAAGCAGCCACCCTTGAAAGAGTGCGTAATAGCTCACTGGTCTAGTGATTCCGCGCCGACAATGTAGCGGGGCTCAAGCGTACCGCCGAAGTCGTGTCATTGCGATATGTACCCCCAACGGGGATCGTGATGGGTAGGGGAGCGTCGTCTGCCGGGTGAAGCAGCACCGGAAGGTAGTTGTGGACGGTTGACGAGTGAGAATGCAGGCATGAGTAGCGATTCACACGTGAGAAACGTGTGCGCCGATTGACTAAGGGTTCCTGGGTCAAGCTGATCTGCCCAGGGTAAGTCGGGACCTAAGGCGAGGCCGACAGGCGTAGTCGATGGATAACCGGTTGATATTCCGGTACCCGCTGTGAAGCGTCAAACATCGAATCCAGTGATGCTAAGCCCGTGAAGCCGCCGGCCGAGTCTTCGGACGAGGTCGGAGTGGTGGAGCCGGTGGCCCGAGCTGGTAGTAGGTGAGTGATGGGGTGACGCAGGAAGGTAGTCCATCCCGGGCGGTGGTTGTCCCGGGGTAAGGGTGTAGGACGTCAGGTAGGTAAATCCGCCTGGCATACAGTCTGAGACCTGATGCCGAGCCGATTGTGGTGAAGTGGATGATCCTATGCTGTCGAGAAAAGCCTCTAGCGAGTTTCATGGCGGCCCGTACCCTAAACCGACTCAGGTGGTCAGGTAGAGAATACCGAGGCGTTCGGGTGAACTATGGTTAAGGAACTCGGCAAAATGCCCCCGTAACTTCGGGAGAAGGGGGGCCACGTCTGGTGAAGGCACGTGCTGCTGGAGCTGGGTGTGGCCGCAGAGACCAGCGAGAAGCGACTGTTTACTAAAAACACAGGTCCGTGCGAAGCCGTAAGGCGATGTATACGGACTGACGCCTGCCCGGTGCTGGAACGTTAAGGGGACCGGTTAGCTTGGATTCGTCCAGGCGAAGCTGAGAACTTAAGCGCCAGTAAACGGCGGTGGTAACTATAACCATCCTAAGGTAGCGAAATTCCTTGTCGGGTAAGTTCCGACCTGCACGAATGGCGTAACGACTTCTCGACTGTCTCAACCATAGGCCCGGTGAAATTGCACTACGAGTAAAGATGCTCGTTTCGCGCAGCAGGACGGAAAGACCCCGGGACCTTTACTACAGTTTGATATTGGTGTTCGGTTCGGCTTGTGTAGGATAGCTGGGAGACTGTGAAGTTCCAACGCCAGTTGGGGTGGAGTCGTCGTTGAAATACCAGTCTGGTCGTGCTGGATGTCTAACCTGGGTCCGTGATCCGGATCAGGGACAGTGTCTGATGGGTAGTTTAACTGGGGCGGTTGCCTCCTAAAGGGTAACGGAGGCGCCCAAAGGTTCCCTCAGCCTGGTTGGTAATCAGGTGTTGAGTGTAAGTGCACAAGGGAGCTTGACTGTGAGACCGACGGGTCGAGCAGGGACGAAAGTCGGGACTAGTGATCCGGCGGTGGCTTGTGGAAGCGCCGTCGCTCAACGGATAAAAGGTACCCCGGGGATAACAGGCTGATCTTCCCCAAGAGTCCATATCGACGGGATGGTTTGGCACCTCGATGTCGGCTCGTCGCATCCTGGGGCTGGAGTCGGTCCCAAGGGTTGGGCTGTTCGCCCATTAAAGCGGTACGCGAGCTGGGTTTAGAACGTCGTGAGACAGTTCGGTCCCTATCCGCTGTGCGCGTAGGAGTCTTGAGAAGGGCTGTCCCTAGTACGAGAGGACCGGGACGGACGAACCTCTGGTGTGCCAGTTGTTCTGCCAAGGGCATGGCTGGTTGGCTACGTTCGGGAGGGATAACCGCTGAAAGCATCTAAGCGGGAAGCCTGCTTCGAGATGAGGACTCCCACCCACTTGATGGGGTAAGGCTCCCAGTAGACGACTGGGTTGATAGGCCGGATCTGGAAGCACCGTGAGGTGTGGAGGTGACCGGTACTAATAGGCCGAGGGCTTGTCCTCAGTTGCTCGCGTCCACTGTGTTGGTTCTGAAACCACGAACGGCCATTTTGCTGGTTGTTGTTTGTTTCATAGTGTTTCGGTGGTTATAGCGTAGGGGAAACGCCCGGTTACATTCCGAACCCGGAAGCTAAGCTCTACAGCGCCGATGGTACTGCAGGGGGGACCCTGTGGGAGAGTAGGACGCCGCCGAACAATTGTTGAGCTCCGGCTCCCAGGCTTACAGCCTGGGAGCCGGAGCTTTTTTGCGTTGAGGTAAAGTCAGGGAACATCATCGGCTCATTCCCCACAGGAGGCTCCCGGGTGGAGGTCCAGGAGACCCGCGTTCAGACCGACCGGGTCCTCACCATCCCCAACATCCTCAGCATGGCGCGTCTCGTCGGCGTTCCCCTCTTCCTCTGGCTCATCCTGAGGCCAGAGTTCGGGGGGCCGAAAAGCGATGGCTGGGCGCTGTTGGTCCTGGCCCTGAGCGGAGTCAGTGACTATCTGGACGGCAAGCTCGCCCGGCGGTGGAACCAGATCAGCAGCCTGGGCCGGCTGCTCGACCCCGCGGCTGACCGGCTCTACGTCCTGTCGACTCTGGTGGGTCTCACATGGCGCGAAATCCTGCCCCTCTGGCTGACGGCCGTCCTTCTCGCCAGGGAGTTGGCGCTGCTCGTGATGGTGGGCATCCTCCGTCGGCACGGTTATCCTCCGCCGCAGGTGAACTTCCTGGGGAAAGCCGCGACGTTCAACCTGATGTACGCCTTCCCCCTGCTCCTGCTCAGTGACGGAACTGGATGGATCTCGTCACTCGCTGCTATTTTCGGATGGGCGTTCGCCGGATGGGGTACAACGCTGTATTGGTGGGCAGGAGTCCTCTACATGGTTCAAGTCCGCCGCTTGGTCCGCGCGGACGCCATGGCCGATTGAACTCGCTGATGAGTGCGGCCACAGCCGTGCGATGGTCCCTGAGAGGAAACTGCGGGACAATCTTCGTGAGTGAAGTCGGCTAGACCGTCGTCTTTGGAGGAGGACGCTTCCGACATGAAGGCCGTTGTGATGGCCGGAGGCGAAGGCACGCGCCTTCGTCCCATGACCTCAAGCATGCCCAAGCCGCTCCTGCCGGTCGCCAACCGGCCGATCATGGAGCATGTGCTGCGGCTGCTCAAAAGGCATGGGCTCAATGAGACCGTGGTGACCGTCCAGTTCCTGGCCTCGCTGGTCAAGAACTACTTCGGTGACGGTGAAGAGCTCGGAATGGAGCTCACCTATGCCAACGAGGAGAAGCCACTCGGTACCGCCGGGAGCGTCAAGAACGCCGAAGAGGCGTTGAAGGACGATGCCTTCCTTGTCATCTCCGGTGATGCCCTGACCGACTTCGACCTCACTGAGCTGATCAATTTCCACAAGGAGAAGGGCGCGTTGGTCACCGTGTGTCTCACGCGGGTGCCCAACCCCCTCGAATTCGGCATCACCATTGTCGACGAGGAAGGCAAGGTCGAGCGCTTCCTGGAGAAGCCGACCTGGGGCCAGGTCTTCTCGGACACCGTGAACACCGGTATCTACGTCATGGAGCCCGAGGTCTTCGACTACGTCGAGCCGGATGTGCCCGTCGACTGGTCCGGCGATGTCTTCCCGCAGTTGATGAAGGAAGGCAAGCCGATCTACGGATACGTGGCCGAGGGGTACTGGGAGGACGTCGGCACGCACGAGAGCTACGTGAAGGCCCAGGCCGACGTCTTGGAGGGCAAGGTCGACGTCGACATCGACGGCTTCGAGATCTCGCCGGGTGTGTGGGTGGCCGAGGGCGCCGAGGTGCACCCCGACGCCGTACTGCGCGGGCCGCTGTACATCGGGGACTACGCCAAGGTGGAAGCCGGCGCCGAGATCCGCGAGCACACCGTCGTGGGCTCCAACGTCGTCGTCAAGAGCGGTGCCTTCCTCCACAAGGCCGTCGTCCACGACAACGTGTACGTCGGGCCGCACAGCAACCTGCGAGGCTGTGTCGTCGGCAAGAACACCGACATCATGCGCGCGGCGCGGATCGAGGACGGCGCGGTCATCGGCGACGAGTGCCTGGTCGGCGAAGAATCGATCGTGCAGGGCAACGTCCGCGTCTACCCGTTCAAGACGATCGAAGCCGGCGCCTTCGTCAACACCTCGGTCATCTGGGAGTCGCGGGGACAGGCGCACCTCTTCGGGGCCCGTGGGGTGTCCGGCATCCTGAACGTGGAGATCACCCCGGAGCTCGCCGTGCGCCTCGCGGGCGCCTACGCGACGACCCTCAAGAAGGGCTCCACGGTGACCACGGCCCGCGACCATTCCCGCGGCGCGCGTGCGCTGAAGCGGGCGGTCATCTCCGCGTTGCAGGCCAGCGCCATCGACGTACGCGACTTGGAGAACGTACCGCTGCCCGTGGCGCGGCAGCAGACCGCCCGGGGCAGTGCCGGCGGCATCATGATCCGGACGACGCCCGGGGTGCCGGATTCCGTGGACATCATGTTCTTCGACGGGCAGGGTGCCGACCTGTCGCAGGGCAGCCAGCGAAAGCTGGACCGGGTGTTCGCGCGGCAGGAGTACCGGCGTGCGTTCCCCGGGGAGATCGGGGACCTGCACTTCCCGGCGAGCGTGTTCGACTCGTACACCGGTTCGCTGCTGCGGAACGTCGACACGACCGGGATCGCCGAGTCGGGGCTGAAGGTCGTCGTGGACGCCTCCAACGGCAGCGCGGGGCTCGTACTGCCGAGTCTGCTCGGCAAGCTGGGTGTGGACTCGCTGACCATCAACCCCGGCCTCGACGAGTCCAGGCCGACGGAGACCGCCGACATGCGGCGGTCGGGGCTGGTGCGGCTCGGTGAGATCGTGGCGTCCTCGGGGGCCGCGTTCGGTGTGCGGTTCGACCCGGTGGGCGAGCGGCTGTCGCTCGTCGACGAGAAGGGCCGCATCATCGAGGACGACCGGGCGCTGCTGGTGATGCTGGACCTGGTCGCCGCCGAGCGGCGCAGCGGCCGGGTGGCGCTGCCGGTGACCACGACCAGGATCGCCGAGCAGGTGGCGGCGTACCACGGAACCCAGGTCGAGTGGACGACCACCTCGCCCGACGACCTGACGCGGGTCGGCGGCGAGGAAGGGACGATCTTCGGCGGCGACGGCAAGGGCGGTTTCATCGTCCCCGAGTTCAGCAGCGTCTACGACGGCACGGCGGCCTTCGTACGGCTCATCGGGCTGGTGGCGCGGACGCAGCTCACGCTCAGCCAGATCGACGCGCGCATCCCGCGCGCGCACGTCCTCAAGCGGGACCTGGCGACCCCGTGGGCCGTCAAGGGGCTCGTCATGCGGCGGGTCGTCGAGGCGGCCGGAGACCGCTTCGTGGACACCACCGACGGCGTGCGGGTGGTGGAGTCCGACGGACGCTGGGTCATGGTGCTGCCCGACCCGGCCGAGGCCGTCACCCACCTGTGGGCCGAGGGGCCCGACGACGCCTCCGCGCAGGCGCTGCTCGACGAGTGGTCGGCGGTCGTGGACAGCGCAGGACGGTAGACACGCACCGCATGCGCGCGCCGGACAGGTGTCCCCGAGAGGGGGCCCGTCCGGCGCGCCGGTGGGGCCGTTCACGGGGAGCGGGCGCGACGTGCGACGATGTGCGGCATGCCGCAGCAACCCCCCGTTCGGAGCAGTCCCGTGCGGCCCGCGCGCCCGGACGCGTCCATGTCGTTGATCACGAACGTCATGGACCACAGCCTCGACGACGGATACGCCGAGGCCGCCGCGCGGAAGAGGGCCGACGGCACCGGTGGCATGCCCAAAACGCTCCGGGCCAAGCTGGGCCTGGCCGCCGGGCTGGTACTCGCCGCTCTCGTCGTGACCGTAGGAGCGGCGCAGGCACGGGTCGAAGCGCCCGTCGTCGCCAAGGAGCGCGAGGAACTCATCGACCGGATCGACCGGGAGAGCGAGGCGGCGGACAAGCTGGAGCACAGCGTCGACGAACTGCGCGACGACGTGAGCGCGCGGCAGCGCGAGGCGCTGGAGCAAAGCGGCGGCGGCGAGTCGCAGCAACTGGTGGGAGTCCTGTCGGGGGCCGTGGAGGTGCACGGCCCCGGGGTGAAGCTCGTGGTCGACGATGCCGAGGACGCGAGCGGTGGCGCCGATGGCGAGGTGCGCGGGACATCCGGGTTCTCCGACACCGGCCGGGTGCGCGACCGGGACATGCAGCGGGTGGTCAACGGGCTGTGGGCCTCGGGCGCCGAGGCGATCGCCATCAACGGGCAGCGGCTGACCGCCCTGTCCGCGATCAGGGCCGCGGGTGACGCGATACTGGTCGACAACAAACCGCTGGTGCCGCCGTACACGGTGCTCGCGGTGGGGGACGGCGAACGGCTCAGCGCGAAGTTCCAGGACAGCTCCGACGGGATGTACCTGCATGCCCTGCAGGAGAACTTCGGGATCAGGACCGGCATCTCCGTGGAGGAGGAACTCCGGATCCCCGCCGCACCGAGTGTGATCGTGCGGACGGCGCAGCCGTACTTCGAGAAAACCCGAAAAACCCAAGAAACCGAGAAAACCGAGAAGGGCACATCGTGATCGCCGTACTGGGCCTCGTCCTGGGAGTCGTGGCGGGCCTGTTGGTCCGGCCCGAGGTTCCGGCGGTCGTCGAGCCTTATCTGCCGATTGCTGTCGTGGCGGCGCTCGACGCCGTCTTCGGCGGTCTGCGGGCCATGCTCGACGGCATCTTCGACGACAAGGTCTTCGTGGTGTCGTTCCTGTCGAACGTGGTCGTGGCCGCGCTGATCGTGTTCCTCGGGGACAAGTTGGGCGTGGGGGCCCAGCTGTCCACCGGTGTCGTGGTGGTCCTCGGCATCCGTATCTTCTCCAACGCCGCGGCGATCCGCCGGCACGTCTTCCGGGCGTGAGCGCGATGAGCGACCACGAGGAGCGGGAGCGCGCCGGGAAGCCCGGGAACGGACTGCGCAAGGAGCTGCCCGCGGAGGTGCCCGCGGTGGTCCCTCCGGCCGCGGAGGAGCGGAACGAGGAACCGGCTCCGCTGACCGGCCGGCAGCGGCTGGTCAAGGGGCTGTGGCCGCCACGTGTCACACGAGCCCAACTCATCGTCGCCCTGCTGCTGTTCGGGCTCGGTTTCGGACTGGCGATCCAGGTGGCGTCCAACAGCGACGGGGACAGTGCCCTGCGCGGCGCGCGCCAGGAGGATCTGGTTCGCATCCTCGATGAACTCGACGACCGCACACAGCGTCTTGAGGACGAGAAGCAGGGGCTCGAGAAGCAGCGGGACGAGCTGGAGAACAGCTCCGACCAGGCCGAGGAAGCGCGCAGGCAGACGGTCGAGAGGGAACGGCAACTCGGCATTCTGGCGGGCACCGTGGCCGCGCAGGGCCCCGGCATCACCATGACCATCGAGGACACGAAGGGGACGGTCGAGGCGGACATGCTGCTCGACGCGATCCAGGAGCTGCGCGCGGCCGGTGCGGAGGCGATCCAGGTGAACGGCGTACGGGTCGTCGCCGGAACGTACCTGACGGATTCCGGTGGCGACGTGAGCGTCGACGGGAACAAGATCAACGCGCCTTATCGTTTCAAGGTCATCGGCAAGCCGCAGGACCTCGAACCGGCCCTCAACATCCCTGGAGGCGTGGTGCAGACTCTCGAGAAGGAACAGGCCACCGTTACTGTTGAGCGGTCGAGCAAGATCGTCGTGGATGCCTTGCGAGCGGCGAAGCGGCCTGACTACGCTCGGTTGTCCTCCCGGTGAACCGGGAGTGCATGGGGGCCGTCCGGCGAGGGCATGAAGTTGCGGGGGGTCGGCGCACCGAATGGATGGTGCGTGGTGGAAACTGTCTGGTGGAGACGGACGTTGTCAGGATGTCCGGGTCGGCCAGTACGTTCAGTCAGGGTTCGTCCTGCCCCACGGGCGGGTCTGTTTCGGTCAAGGGGAATCGCCCGTGAAGTTGTTTGCGAAGTTGTTCGGCAAGAGCGCGCGAGAGGGCCGCGACAGCCACGCGACCGCTCGTCATCGCGCACAGCCTGACGCAGAGAGCCAGCGTCCGCTGTACCGGGACCAGGTGGCTGGTCCGGGCGGTGACATTTCCGGTGGTCAGGGCGCGCCGTCTGTTGACCCTGCGCAGTCCGGCGGCATAGGTTTCGGGCAACCGTCAACCTCAGGTACGGGTGGAGGGTTCACCTCCGGCCCGTACGCGTCCAACGCCCCGGCGGGGCAGCCGCGGCAGGAGGATCCTTCCATGTCGGCCCTGGTGTGTACGAGGTGCGGTAACCGCAACGCGCAGGACAGCCGCTTCTGCTCCCACTGCGGTACGCCGCTGCGGCCGGGCGTCGCGGCGGAGCGCTCGTCGGAGACGACCTCCACGATCTCCATCTCCGGTCTGGAGGCCTACGACGCCGAGGCCACCGGACAGACGCAGCTGCCGGCGCTGTCCCCCGAGGCCCAGGCGGCCGTCGACGCGCTGCCGCTGGGTTCGGCACTGCTGGTCGTGCGCCGCGGGCCGAACTCGGGCAGCCGCTTCCTCCTGGACGGTGAGCTGACCACGGCCGGGCGTCATCCGCAGAGCGACATCTTCCTGGACGATGTGACGGTCTCCCGCCGCCACGTGGAGTTCCGCCGCGGTGCGGACGGCACGTTCACGGTGGCCGACGTAGGCAGCCTGAACGGCACGTACGTGAACCGGGAGCGGATCGACCAGGTCGCTCTGTCGAACGGGGACGAGGTCCAGATCGGCAAGTACCGGCTGGTCTTCTACACGAGCCAACGGGGCTACTGACCCCCCGGAGTCCGTCCGGGGATCCGCAGGGAAGGTCCATGCTTCAAACACCGAGTGGCGGTGCCGGGCACGGCACCGCCGCCACGGACGGCGAGCCGATGAGCATCGGCACGGTGCTGAACGTGCTGCGTGACGAGTTTCCCGACATCACCATCTCCAAGATCCGTTTCCTGGAGTCGGAGGGGCTCGTCGAGCCGCAGCGGACCCCGGCGGGGTACCGCAAGTTCAGCGCGAGCGATGTCGAGCGGCTCGGCCATGTCCTGAGGTTGCAGCGGGACCACTACCTGCCGTTGAAGGTGATCCGGGAGTACCTGGACGCCGTGGAGCGTGGTGAGGCCGTGCAGCTGCCGAAGCTGGGCCCGAAGCGCGACGGGGAGGCGCCGCCGGATCCGTCCGAGGGGCCCGCGGCGGCCCGGATCGGGCGGGCCGAGCTGCTCGCCGCGGCGGGCATCGAGGAGCAGGAGCTCCAGGAATGGGAGTCGTACGGGCTCATCGCTCCGTTGCCCGACGGCGCGTACGACGCCGAAGCGGCCACCGTGGCCTCCCTCGTCGTCGAGCTGGGGCGGTTCGGGATCGAGCCACGGCACCTGCGGGTGATGAAGGCCGCCGCCGACCGGGAGGCCGGGCTGGTGGACCAGGTGGTGGCACCGCTCAGACGGCACCGGAACCCGCAGACCAGGGCTCACGCGGAGGCCCGTACCAAGGAGCTGGCGGGGCTCGCGGTGCGGCTGCACGCGGCGCTCGTGCAGACCGCGCTCGGGGTGCGCCTTCCCTGAAAGGGGTGTATGGGCGGGTATGGATCGGTCACCCGTTCCCTGCCCGACTACCCAAACGTCCCGGGCACGGCCTAGGGTTGCTGTGTGAACGAGCTCGATGTCGTAGGTGTCCGGGTCGAGATGCCCTCCAACCAACCGATCGTGCTGCTGCGTGAAGTGGGGGGCGACCGTTACCTTCCCATCTGGATCGGACCGGGGGAGGCGACGGCGATCGCCTTCGCCCAGCAGGGCATGGCTCCGGCGCGGCCGCTGACCCACGACCTCTTCAAGGACGTGCTGGAAGCCGTCGGCCAGGAGCTCACCGAGGTACGCATCACAGACCTGCGTGAGGGGGTCTTCTACGCGGAGCTGGTCTTCGCCAGCGGAGTCGAGGTGAGCGCCAGGCCGTCCGACGCCATAGCGCTGGCGCTGCGCACCGGAACGCCGATCTACGGCAGTGACACGGTGCTCGACGACGCGGGCATCGCGATCCCGGACGAGCAGGAGGACGAGGTGGAGAAGTTCCGCGAGTTCCTCGACCAGATCTCGCCGGAGGACTTCGGTAGCAGCAGCCAGTGAGGCGTCCGGGAGGGTCGTGCGGCCGGCGGCGGAGGAAGTCCGGGTACGCGCCGACGGCCGGTGCGAGCGTCGCGCGGCCCCCGTGGGCACATTCGGCTAACCTTTCCCCGCGGTGGGGTACGGGAAACCACTCGTAGGGTGATTATCACTCGGCGTGCCGAGTGTGGCGATCGTTGACGCACCCTTGGTGACTGCCTACCGTCGAGAAGGCAGGTCAAGGACGGAGGTCGGCGTGAGAACCAGCGGCGACGGTACGGCTGGGGGTGCCCCCGGACGCAGTCTCGGGGCGAGCGGCCCGTACCCGCTTTATAGTGCGGCCGGTCACGCTCCGCAGCGACCGACGGCCGTGCCGAGCAGCGGAGGGGCGACGTCCATGGCGTCCGAGCAGATCGGCTACCGCGGCCCGACGGCCTGCGCGGCCGCCGGCATCACCTACCGGCAGCTGGACTACTGGGCCCGTACCGGACTCGTCGAACCGAGCGTGCGGCCCGCCCACGGGTCCGGGACGCAGCGTCTGTACAGCTTCCGCGACGTCGTCGTGCTGAAGATCGTCAAGCGGTTCCTCGACACCGGGGTGTCGCTGCAGAACATCCGCACCGCCGTGCAGCACCTCAGGGAGCGCGGTTTTCGCGACCTGGAGCGCATGACGCTGATGAGCGACGGTGCCACCGTCTACGAATGCACCTCGCCCGACGAGATGCACGCGCTGCTCCAGGGCGGGCAGGGCATCTTCGGGATCGCCGTCGGGGTGGTGTGGCGGGACGTGGAGAGCGCGCTGTCCCAGCTGCACGGGGAGCGGATCGACACGGGCGAGACACTGATCGGCCACAACCCCGCCGACGAGTTGGCGCGGCGGCGCAACCGGGCCGTCTGAGGACGGGCACGGCAGGTCCGGGAAAGGCTGCTGGGAGCGGTCCCACGGACACGGGTGGGTGGACGGGACCGTTGTCAGTGGCGTAGGGCAGCATCGAAGGCGTGAGAAGCGCGCCCACCATCCTGCACCTCGACATGGATGCCTTCTACGCCTCGGTCGAACAGGCGTCGAAACCGAGCCTGCGCGGGAAAGCCGTCGTCGTGGGCGGGCTCGGGCCCAGGGGCGTGGTCGCCACCGCGTCGTACGAGGCGCGCGTCTTCGGGGTCCGCTCGGCGATGCCCATGGCGCAGGCGCGGCGGCTCGCGCCGAACGCCGCGTACCTCGTCCCGCGGTTCGGGCTCTACCGGTCGATCAGTGAGCAGGTCATGGGGCTGCTGCGGTCCCTGTCGCCGCTCGTGGAGCCGTTGAGCCTGGACGAGGCGTTCGTGGACCTGGAGGCCGGCGGGACGGCCCGGGACGCGGAGTCGGCGCGGCTGGTGGGGGCGAAGTTGCGCGCGGACATCCGGGCCGTCACCGGGCTCACCGGCTCGGTCGGGCTCGCGGCCTCCAAGATGCTCGCCAAGATCGCCTCCGAGCAGGCCAAGCCCGACGGGCTGGTGCTGATCGAGCCGGGCACCGAACGGGAGCTGCTCGGACCCCTGTCCGTGCGGACGCTGCCCGGGGTGGGCCCGGCGACCGGCGACCACTTGCGGCGGGCCGGGATCACGACGGTCGACGAGCTCGCCGAGGCGGGCGAGGACGAGCTCGTCCGGCTGCTCGGCAAGGCCCACGGGCGAGCCCTGTACGCGATGGCGCTGGCGCGGGACGAGCGGCCCGTGGTGGCCGAGCGCGAGGCCAAGTCGGTGTCCGTCGAGGACACCTACGACGTGGACATCCACGACCGGGTGCGGGTCGGCCTGGAGGTGCAGCGGCTGGCCGACCGGTGCGTGCGGCGGCTGCGCGCGGCCGGGCTGTCCGGGCGGACCATCGTGCTGAAGGTGCGGCGGTACGACTTCTCCACACTGACCCGTTCCGAGACGCTGCGCGGGCCCACCGACGATCCGGCGGTGGTGCGGGAGGCGGCGGCGCGGCTGCTGGACTCGGTGGACACCACGGGCGGCGTACGGCTGCTCGGGGTGGGCGTCAGCGGGCTCGCCGACTACACGCAGGAGGACCTGTTCGCGCAGGCGGCGGGGGAGCGGGCGGAGCCGCCGGGGGAGGAGCCCGAGCGGGAGGAGCCGCCGGCCGAGGAACGGCAGGAGCCCGGCGCCGAGCGCCGCTGGCCCGCCGGGCACGACGTGCGGCATGCGGCGTACGGGCACGGGTGGGTGCAGGGCAGCGGACTCGGGCGGGTCACCGTGCGGTTCGAGACACCCGGTTCCGGGCCCGGGCGGGTGCGGACCTTCCGGGTCGAGGACCCGGACCTGGAGCCGGCGGATCCGCTGCCGCTGGTGCCGTCCGTGCCGTCCGTGCCGTCCGTGCCGTCCGTGCCGTCCGTGCCGTCCGTGCCGTCCGTGCCGTCCGTGCCGTCCGAGCTGTCCGTGCCGTTGGTGCCGCGAGGACCCGGGGCCGTCGGCCGGGAGGCGGCGGGCTGAGGGACGGGCCCGTCAGGTCTCCTCCGAGCCCGCCAGTCTGCCGAAGTCGCGGTCGGGGAGCGCGGGCGGAGGGGCCACGTCGAGACCGTAGTGGTGGTAGAGCTGGAGTTCCTGTTCCGGTGAGAGGTGGCGGCCGACGCCGAAGTCGGGGGCCTCCTTGATCAGGGCCCGGTCGAAGGGGACGCGCAGGGCGCCGTCGACCAGTTCGCTGGGCTCCAGGGGCACGAAGGCGTCCCTGCTGAACAGGCCGGTGCGTACGGCCGCCCACTCGGGCAGGCCGGTGGCGTCGTCGAGGTAGACCTCGTCGATGGTGCCGATCTTGTTGCCGTCGCGGTCGAACGCCTTGCGGCCGATCAGGTTGCGCGGATCGATGTCGGTACGCACGGGCCCTCCACTTGGTCGCAATTCCTCCGGCGAATCATCCGTAGGCACCACGAAAGAGCACAATCGCGGGGGCGGCCACTCGAACGTCCGGGTGTTGACCCCGCTGGTAGGCTGACGAACGGCTGCTGACCCCGTGCGGGAGAGTCCTCCAGGCTTCATCGGAGGCGCCGAAGGAGCAAATCCTCCCCGGAATCTCTCAGGCACCTGTACCGCACGGACGAGGTCACTCTGGAAAGCAGGGCGGGTGCCGGCGGCGTCCGCTCTCACCGACGGTGAAAGCCGGGAGCCCTCGGGCGGCCCGGTGAAGCTCTCAGGTCGAGATGACAGAGGGGGAGGCCGTCCGGGTACCCGCGCCGTGGTGCCCCTCGCAGGTCGCGTCAGACCAGGAGGCCTCCGCAATGACCGCCCCCCGCATTCCGCTCTCCGAGCTCGAACAGGCAATCCCCTTCGAACAGCGCCACATCGGCCCCGACCACGAGGCGCGGGCCAAGATGCTCGCGCAGGTCGGCTACGGCTCGCTCGACGAGCTGACGGCCGCCGCGGTGCCGGATGTGATCAGGAACCACGACGCGCTGGAGCTGCCCGGAGCGCGCACCGAGGCCGAGGTGCTGGCCGAGCTGCGCTCCCTGGCCGACCGCAACCAGGTCCTCGACTCGATGATCGGGCTGGGCTACTACGGCACCTTCACGCCCCCGGTCATCCTGCGCAACGTCATGGAGAACCCCGCCTGGTACACCGCCTACACGCCGTACCAGCCGGAGATCTCCCAGGGCCGTCTGGAGGCCCTGCTGAACTTCCAGACGATGGTCGCCGACCTGACCGGTCTGCCGACCTCCGGCGCCTCGCTGCTGGACGAGGGCACCGCCGCCGCCGAGGCGATGGCGCTGTCCCGGCGCATGGGCAAGAACAAGAAGGGCCTGTTCCTGGTCGACTCGGACGCGCTGCCGCAGACCATCGCCGTGGTGCGGACCCGCGCGGAGCCGACCGGCGTCGAGGTCGTCGTCGCCGACCTGAGCGAGGGCATCCCGGCGCAGATCGCCGAGCGGGAGATCAACGGCGTCCTGATCCAGTACCCGGGCGCCTGCGGTGCCGTACGCGACATCAAGCCGGTCATCGACCAGGCGCACGAGCTCGGCGCGCTCGTCACCGTCGCCGCCGACCTGCTCGCGCTGACCCTGCTGAAGTCCCCCGGCGAGCTCGGCGCGGACATCGCGGTCGGCACGACGCAGCGCTTCGGTGTGCCGATGGGCTTCGGCGGGCCGCACGCCGGCTACCTGGCCGTCCGGCAGGAGATGGCGCGCAGCCTGCCCGGACGGCTCGTGGGCGTCTCCGTCGACGCGGACGGGAACAAGGCCTGCCGCCTCGCGCTGCAGACGCGTGAACAGCACATCCGCCGGGAGAAGGCGACGAGCAACATCTGCACCGCGCAGGTGCTGCTCGCCGTCATGGCCGGCATGTACGCCGTCTACCACGGACCGGACGGCCTGAAGGGCATCGCGCGGCGCACGCACCGCTACGCCGCGATCCTGGCGGCCGGGCTGGCGAACGGCGGGGTCGAGGTCGTCCACGGCAGCTACTTCGACACGGTCACCGCGCGGGTGCCGGGCCGGGCCGCCGAGGTCGTCGCCGCCGCGCGTGAGAACGGGGTGAACCTGCGCCTCGTCGACGCCGACCACGTCTCGGTCGCCTGCGACGAGACGACCGGGCGCGCGCAGATCGGCGCCGTGTGGAACGCGTTCGGCGTCGAGGGCGACATCGAGGCGCTGGACGCGACGGCCCGGGACGCGCTGCCCGAGGCGCTGCTGCGCACCGACGACTACCTGACCCACCCCGTCTTCCACCAGCACCGCTCCGAGACCGCGATGCTGCGCTACCTGCGCCGCCTCGCCGACCGGGACTACGCGCTGGACCGCGGCATGATCCCGCTGGGCTCCTGCACCATGAAGCTCAACGCGACGACGGAGATGGAGCCCGTCACCTGGCCGGAGTTCGGGCAGCTGCACCCGTTCGCGCCCGCCGAACAGGCGCAGGGCTACCTGACGCTCATCCGTGAACTGGAGGAGCGGCTCGCCGAGGTCACCGGCTACGACAAGGTGTCGCTCCAGCCGAACGCCGGATCGCAGGGCGAGCTGGCCGGCCTGCTCGCCGTACGCGGATACCACCGCGCCAACGGCGACGAGCAGCGGACGGTGTGCCTGATCCCCTCCTCCGCGCACGGCACGAACGCCGCGAGCGCGGTCATGGCCGGCATGAAGGTCGTCGTCGTCAGGACCGCCGAGGACGGCGAGATCGACGTCGAGGACCTGCGGGCCAGGATCGAGCAGCACCGTGACGAGCTGGCGGTGCTGATGATCACGTACCCGTCGACGCACGGTGTGTTCGAGGAGCACGTCGCCGACATCTGCGCGCAGGTGCACGAGGCGGGCGGCCAGGTGTACGTCGACGGCGCCAACCTCAACGCACTGGTGGGCCTCGCCAAGCCGGGCCACTTCGGCGGCGACGTCTCCCACCTGAACCTGCACAAGACGTTCTGCATCCCGCACGGCGGTGGCGGCCCCGGCGTCGGCCCGGTGGCCGTGCGGTCGCACCTGGCGCCGTACCTGCCCAACCACCCGCTGCAGCCCGCGGCCGGCCCGGCGACCGGTGTGGGCCCGGTCTCGGCCGCGCCGTGGGGTTCCGCGGGCATCCTGCCGATCTCGTGGGCGTACGTCCGGCTCATGGGCGGCGAGGGGCTCAAGCGGGCCACGCAGGTGGCCGTGCTGTCCGCCAACTACGTCGCCAAGCGGCTGGAGCCGCACTACCCGGTGCTGTACACCGGCCCCGGTGGACTGGTCGCGCACGAGTGCATCATCGACCTGCGCCCGCTGACCAAGGCGACCGGCGTGACCGTGGACGACGTCGCCAAGCGGCTGATCGACTACGGCTTCCACGCGCCGACGATGTCGTTCCCGGTGGCCGGCACCTTGATGATCGAGCCGACCGAGTCGGAGGACCTGGCCGAGCTGGACCGGTTCTGCGAGGCGATGATCGCCATTCGCGCGGAGATCGAGAAGGTGGGCTCCGGCGAGTGGCCCGCGGACGACAACCCGCTGCGGGGCGCGCCGCACACGGCCGCCGCGCTGGGCGGGGCGTGGGAACACCCGTACAGCCGTGAGGAGGCCCTCTTCCCGGGCGGGGTGTCCGCCGCCGACAAGTACTGGCCGCCGGTGCGCCGGATCGACCAGGCCTTCGGCGACCGGAACCTGGTCTGTTCGTGCCCGCCGCCGGACGCGTACGAGGACTGAGGGGCGCCCGGCGGCGGTTCCGCCCGGAGGGGCTCCGCCCGGCCGCCGCGTGCGGCCGGGCGGAGCCCCTCCGTGTGCCGGCCCGCCGTGGGGGTGGCGTTTCAGGCCGGGTACGCGTGGGTCTGCGTCGCCTTCACCGCTGCCCACACCGGGACGCCCGGATGGAGGCCCAGTTCGGCGGCGGCGACCGTGGTGAGGTCGGCGGCGAGGGCGAGTTCGCCGGTGAGGCCGGCGCGGATCCGGTCGCCGTGGGTCTCCAGGCCGGCGACCTCGCAGCGCCAGAGGTTGCGGGCGCTGGAGCCGGTGGGGCGCTCCCGGTGCAGGGTGACCGCGCCGGGCGGGAAGGCGACGAAGACCGGGCCGGTGAGGGCTTCCGCGGTGGTCAGGGCGGGGCCCGCGTCGAGCCGGACGGTGTGCCCGTCGGCCAGGCCCCGGTACAGGTTCAGGCCGACCAGCTGGGCGATGTAGTCCGTGCGGGGGCGGCGGGCGATGTCGGAGGGGGCGCCCTCCTGGACGACCCGGCCGTGCTCGACGACGACCAGCCGGTCGGCCAGCACCATGGCGTCCAGCGGGTCGTGCGTGACCAGGACGGCCACGGCCTCGAACTCGGCCAGGTGGCGACGGAGCCGGGCGCGCACCTCCAGGCGGGTGCGGGCGTCCAGCGCGGCGAGCGGCTCGTCTAGGAGCAGCAGCCGGGGGCGGGTGGCCAGGGCGCGGGCCAGGGCCACGCGCTGGGCCTGGCCGCCGGACAGGCGGCGCGGCTTGGCGTCGGCGTGCCCGGACAGGCCCATGCGGTCCAGCCACTCGGCGGCCAGGGCCCGGGCCTCCGCCTTGCCGGCGCCCCGGCAGCGCGGCCCGAAGGCGACGTTGTCCAGAGCGGTGAGGTGGGGGAAGAGCAGGTAGTCCTGGAACACCACGCCGACGGGGCGTGACTCGGGCGGCGTACGGTCCAGCGGGACGCCGTCGAGGCGCAGATGGCCGTCGGTGAGCGGGGTCAGGCCGGCGAGCGCCCGCAGGGCGGTGGTCTTGCCGGCGCCGTTGGGGCCGAGCAGGGCGAGGACGTCGCCGGGAGCGGCGGTCAGGGTGACGTCGAGGCGGAAGGCGCCGCGGTCGACGACGAGGCGGGCGTCGAGTCCCTCGTCGGGTGCGGCGGGGGCGGGTGCGGGGCGGGGAGCGGTCATGAGGGGGCGGCCACCGTCGTCATCGTCAGCGTCATCGGCATCGTCAGGTCGTGGTCGTCGTTCCTCAGGATGCCGTCATCCAGCGGTCCCGCAGCCCGGCCAGGACGGCGATGGAGACGGCCAGCAGGACCAGGCTGAGGGCGATCGCCGCCGCCGGGTCGTTCTGGAGGGCCAGGTAGACCGCGAGCGGCATCGTCTGGGTGCGGCCGGGGAAGTTGCCGGCGAAGGTGATCGTCGCCCCGAACTCGCCCAGGGCCCGGGCCCAGGCGAGGACCGCCCCCGCCGCGATGCCCGGGGCGATCAGCGGCAGGGTGACCCGGCGGAACGCGGTGAAGCGGGACGCGCCCAGCGTCGCGGCGGCCTCCTCGTAGCGCGGGTCGGCGGCGCGCAGGGTGCCCTCGACGCTGATGACGAGGAACGGCATCGCCACGAACGTCTCCGCGAGCACGACGCCCGTGGTGGTGAACGGCAGCGTGATCCCGAACCAGGAGTCCAGCCACTGCCCGATGACGCCGTTGCGGCCGAAGGCGAGCAGCAGGGCGACGCCGCCCACCACCGGGGGCAGGACGAGCGGCAGGGTCACCAGGGCGCGGACCACGCCCCGGCCGGGGAAGTCGGTGCGGGCCAGGAGCCAGGCCAGCGGCACGCCGATGAGCAGGCTCAGCGCGGTCGCCGCGGTGGCGCAGAGCAGGGACAGCCGCAGTGCCTGCCACACCTCGGCGCTGGTCAGCTGTTCCGGGAGGCTGTGCCAGGGAGCCCGTACGAGCAGGGAGAGCAGGGGCAGCAGCAGGAACGCCAGGCCCACCGCCGCGGGGACGAGCAGGGGCAGGGGCGCCCGCCGGGCCGCCGGCCGACCGGTGCCCCCGCGGCGCGGCGGGCCGCCGGCCCCCGGCTTGCCGGTCCCGGTCACGGGGTGAGGAACCCGGCCGAGGCCAGCACCTTCTGCCCCTCGGCGGATCTCACCAGGTCGATGAAGGCGCGGGCCGTGCCGGGGTTGCGCGCTTCGTCGAGCAGGGCGATCGGATAGTCGTTGACGGCCTCGGCCGCTTCGGGGAAGTCCACGCCCTCCACCTTGTCACCGGCCGCCCGCACATCCGTCCGGTAGACGACGGCGGCGTCGGCCTCCTTCAGGACGACCTTGGTCAGGGCGCTCTTGACGTCCTCCTCGTACGACACCGGGGTGAGCCGGAGGCCGCCCGCCCTCAGGGCGGTCCGCGCGGCGGCGCCGCAGGGCACCGCCTCGTCGCACAGCACCACCTTCAGGCCGGGCTTGGTGAGGTCCTCCAGGGAGCCGATCCTGTCGGGGTTGCCGGGGAGGGTGGCGATCTCCAGCCGGTTGCGCACGAAGGTGCGGGGCGCCCCGGCCGTGGCGCCCCGGTCGGTGACGGTCCTCATCGTCCCGGCGCTGGCCGCGGCGAACACGTCCGCGGGGGCGCCGCCGGTGATGCTCGCGGCGAGGGTGTCGCTGCCGCTGAAGTTGAAGGTGACCTCGGTGCCCGGGTACTCCTCCTCGAACTGCTTTCCGAGCACGGTGAAGCTCTCCTTCAGGGAGGCCGCGGCGAAGACGGTGACCGTGCCGGACGGCTTCGACGACGCCGCATCCGCGGGGCCGGAACCGGGGGAGCAGGCGCTCAGGACCAGCAGCGCGGCGACCGCGGCACCGGCCGGCTGCGGGCTCCGGCGGCCACGGCGCACGGATCGGGTCGTCACGGAGCCACTCTCCCTCGGTCTTCCGGGGCGGGCACGACGGGCCGCCGGGCGGGGGCGCGGTGTCCGTCGGTGCTCCACCGATGTGCCGATCATAATCCCGCATCTGCGAGGCATACGTCTGCTGTCACATGGCATGAGCGGGATATCGCCGGGGGTGAGGCTGGCATGTGCGTTCGTACGGAGTGCGGTGCGCCGGTGGAGGGGCCCGTGGGGTGGCGCGGAGCCGGCGGGTCAGGCGCGGTCGACGTGGACGTTCGTCGACTTCACGCGGGCGATGGCCTCCACGCCCACCTCCAGGCCGAGCTCCTCGACGGCCTCCCGGGTCAGGAGGGAGACGAGCCGGTGGGGGCCGGCCTGGATCTCGACCTGGGCCGCGACGTCGCCGAGTTTGATCGCGGTGACGATCCCGGGGAAGGCGTTGCGGACCGAGGTGTGCGGAGCGTCCTCCCTGCCGTCGCCGGACCGCGCGAGTTCCACCGAGAAGGCGGCCAGGTCACGGCCGTCGACGAGCCGTCGCCCGCTCTCGTCGCGGTGGGTGGTGATCCGGCCGGCGTCGGCCCAGCGCCGGGCGGTGTCCGGGCTGACGCCGAGCAGCCGTGCCGCCTGGCCGATCGTGTAGGACTGCATGCCGGTCACGATAGGCGCCGCCCGGGGGCCGGCGGACACGGGGCCGTACCGGGCCTCGGCGTGGCCCGGTACGGCGTCGGCGCGGGGGCCGGCGATACCGTCGGTCCGTCGCTGATCGGGCCGTCGTCACCACCTGGCGCGGCGGGCCGGGTGGGACGGGGCGGCCGGGAGCCCCGCCGAAGCGGCTTCGGGGCCGGCCCCGTGACGCTCAGGCGGCCGTCGTCACCCGGCCGGAGCCCAGCGGGCGGTGCGGGGCGATGACCCGGCCGTCCGGCAGGAGCTCACCGGTGTCCTCGAAGAGGAGGACGCCGTTGCACAGCAGGCTCCACCCCTGTTCCGGGTGGTGCACCACGAGACGGGCGGATTCCCGGTCGGCGGAGGTGGCTGGGGGGCAGGGTGGCTGGTGCTGGCACATGGAAGGGTTCTCTCGCTCTGTCATGGTGTCCGGGACCGCTGTCGTGTCCGTCCCCTGGCGTGAAGCGTCGTTCATGGCCGCCCCCGTTGTGTAAGTCGGTCCGAACCCAGTGTTGCCCTACGGCCGTGTCTCCGCAGGGATTTCGCGGCACCGCTTCCTCACAGGTTCAGGACGCGTCACCCACCCGGGCGGTTCGGCCCGGCGGGCCGCCGGTCCGGGTGGTTTCCCCTGGCCGGATCGGGCTAGTCCGGCCGGGGTGGAGGGCTGTCCGGCGCGCAGCCGGGCGTGCCCCGGCGCCGGGGCGGGGCGCCGGGGCACGCGTGCCGGGGTGGGTCGGGTTTCAGGCGGGTGAGCCGAGCAGGGGCGTCGGAGGCGTCGGGGGGACCCGGTGGGTCAGGACGGGGAGCAGGTCGGCGACCCGGTGCGGGCGGTGGGCCGCGATGCCCGGCGGCGCCGGTGCCAGCGGCACCAGCACGTCGGTGGCGGCGGGGTTGCCGGTGGCGGCGTCCGCGGCGCAGTCACCGTGCAGCCACAGGGTCAGCATGTACAGGCCGGGGACCGACAGCAGCCGCGGCTGGTAGGGCTGCGGGACCGTCTCGGCCTGGCGCAGGGCGCGCTCGGTGGAGGCGACGTACGGGCCCTCGAAGAAGTGCGAGAAGGCCCATCCGTCGGGGGTGAGCATGGTCTCCGCCGCGGCCACCGCGCGGTCGCCGCAACGGATCAGGAAGCGCCACCCGGTCAGCCGGGTCGTCGACGTGCCGTCGGCGGAGATCCGGTCCAGGACGTGCACGGGCAGCGGCAGTTCGGGCGTTGCGGGCCCCTGGGCGGCGAGCAGGGAGGGCGTTCGGGCTTCGCGGACCGCGGTGGGGGAGGAGAGCGCGGCGAGGACGGAGCGAAGGGCGGGCGCGGGAGCCGGGGGGACATGCAGCGGCATGATGGGTCGCCTCTCATTTCGAAGGCACGGTGGCGCGAGGGCGTGCGTGGGTGGGGCGGACGACGCTGTCAGCTCACGAAGGCGGAGAGGCGGGGGCCGGGTCCGGGCTCTGAGGACACTGGAAGTGCGAAGTGAGGGTGAGGTCTGCCGCTCGTCGCGCCGAGGGGCCAGATCCTCCGACCGTGGGCGCCAACCTTCTGCCTGTCGCGAAGTTTATACGACGTGTGTTCAGCCTGTGTTTCATCTAGCCGTTCCCGGCAAGCAGAACAAGAGTACATTCGGTCGGCGTTATAGGAGAATCATCCGGATTCCGGGCCGGTTGTACAGCGGTGACCTCGGGAAATGCTCACCGAGCGGTCGGCTAATTGTCGTCGGCGTTTTTCACGAGTTGCCACGGCGCCGAAACTGCGCGATGCGGCATGCCCGGTGAATGTGCCGCCGGTCACATCGGTCCAGCGTAGCGGAGGCCGGGGCGCCGCGGGGACGTTATCGATCGCTTCGGCGGGGCATCATCCCACGTGACTGCGGTACTGACGGGCGGATCACCGGTCCGCCGATTCGAGGAAGGATGCTTCGATGGGAGAGAAGGTCGCGGCGGGTCAGTTCGACCTGTCCGATCGCCAGCGCTACCGGGGCAAGCTCCGTCAGTGCCTGACGGGCCTGGAGCGACTCCTGGCGGAGCAGCGATTCGACCGTCCGAGGAACTTGATGGGGCTGGAGATCGAATTGAATCTCGTCGGCTCCGACGGCATGCCGAAGATGCTGAACGGGCAAGTCCTCGAACGGATCGCGAGCCGTGACTTCCAGACCGAGCTGGCCATGTTCAACCTGGAGGTCAACATTGCCCCCCACCGGCTGGGCGGGCGGGTATTCGACCGGCTCACCGAGGAAATTCAAACCTCCCTGGCATATGCCGACCGGAAGGCCGGGGAACTGGCCGCGGGCATCGTGATGATCGGCATCCTGCCGACGCTGGACCGTGACGACCTGGTCTCCTCCAGCCTGTCGGAGGCCGACCGCTACACCCTGCTCAACGACCAGATCGTGGCGGCCCGCGGCGAGGAGTTCGCGCTCGACATCGACGGTGTCGAACACCTCACCTGCACCTCGAAGTCGATCGCGCCGGAGGCCGCCTGCACCTCCGTGCAGCTGCACCTCCAGGTGACCCCCGACCGCTTCGCCGACGTGTGGAACGCCGCGCAGGCGGTCAGCGCCGCGCAGATCGCCGTCGGCGCCAACGCGCCCTTCCTGTTCGGCCGCGAGCTGTGGCGCGAGTCGCGGCCCCCGCTGTTCCAGCAGGCCACCGACACCCGCCCGCCCGAGCTCCAGGCGCAGGGCGTGCGCCCGCGCACCTGGTTCGGGGAGCGCTGGATCTCCTCCGTCCACGACCTCTTCGAGGAGAACCTGCGCTACTTCCCGGCCCTGCTGCCGATCTGCGACGACGAGGACCCGCTGGCGGTGCTGGACGCGGGCGGTGTCCCCAGGCTCGCCGAGCTCGTCCTGCACAACGGCACCATCTACCGCTGGAACCGCCCCGTCTACGACATCGCCGACGGCGTCCCGCACCTGCGCGTGGAGAACCGGGTGCTGCCCGCCGGCCCCACCGTCACCGACGTCATCGCCAACGCCGCCTTCTACTACGGTGTCGTCCGCGCCCTCGCGGAGGAGTCGCGGCCGGTGTGGACCCGGCTGCCGTTCGAGGCCGCCGCCGCCAACTTCGAGGCCGCCTGCCGCCACGGCATCGACGCCCGCTTCACCTGGCCCCGGCGCGGCCGGTACGGCGGCACGGCCGAGGTCGACGCCGTCAGCCTCGTACGCGACGAACTGCTGCCGCTGGCCGAGGCCGGCCTGGACGCCTGGGGGATCGAGCCGGCCGACCGGGACCTGTACCTGGGCGTGATCGACGAGCGGTGCCGACGCCGGGTGAACGGGGCGACCTGGCAGTCCGCCACGTTCCACCGGGCGCGGGAGTCGGGCATGTCCCGCCAGGCCGCGCTCGCCGCCACCACCCGGCGTTACCACGAGCTCATGCGCCAGGGCGAGCCGGTGCACCTGTGGCCGGTTGGCCTGCCGGAGCCGGTGCCGCTGGGCTGACCGGGGCCGTCGGAACCCGCCTCACCGGGCACCCGTGCCGATCGGGCATGCTGTGACACCCAGGACGGTGTGCCCTTGAGGCGGAGTGCGGGCGGAGGCGCGCGGCGGTGGCCGAATCGACGGTTCAGGAACGGCTCGCACGACGGACCCTTCGTGACGAGACCCTGCTCGTGCTGGGCCTGTCGCTCGGTGCGAGCGGTGTGTCCGCCCTGATCAGCTTCGTCGGATCGGTCACCCGGCCGGGCGGCCTCAAGGACCAGGCGGCCACGCTCAACGCCTCCGCCGCGCCGGGGCGCCCCTGGCTCGACCTCGCCTGGCAGCTGTTCGGGATCACCACGGCGCTCGTGCCCGTCGCCCTCGTCGCGCACTTCCTGCTCCGCGAGGGGCACAGTCTGCGCACCCTCGGCTTCGACCGCACCCGCCCCTGGCCGGACCTGGGCCGCGGAGCCGCGGTCGCGGCCGTCATCGGCAGCACCGGGATCGCCTTCTACCTGGTCGCCCGGGGACTCGGCTTCAACCTCACCGTGGTCCCCGAGGCGCTGCCCGACGTGTGGTGGAAACACCCCGTGCTGATCCTGTCGGCGGTGCAGAACGCCGTGGTGGAGGAGGTCATCGTCGTCGGCTACCTGCTGCGGCGGCTGGACCGGCTGGGCTGGTCGCCGGGCGCGGCGCTCGCGGGCAGCGCGGTGCTGCGCGGGTCCTACCACCTCTACCAGGGCATCGGCGGCTTCGTCGGCAACCTCGTCATGGGTGTGGTCTTCGTGCACCTGTACCGCCGCTGGGGCCGGGTGGGGCCCCTGGTCGTGGCGCACTCCCTGCTCGACATCGGGGCGTTCGTCGGCTACGCGCTCCTGGCGGGGAAGGTGGGGTGGCTGCCGACGGCGTGAACGGGGGAGTGCGGCACTGCCAAGGGGGCGTACGGGAGGACGTACGTCCCCTTGGCACGACGGTTCAGGCGAGCAGCTCGCCCTCGATGACCGTCACCGCGCGCCCGCTCAGCAGCGTGCGGTCGCCGCGCAGCTCGGTGCGGACGCGACCGGAGCGGGCGGAGGCCTGCAGGCCGGTGAGGACCGGGCGGCCCAGGCGCTCGGACCAGAAGGGGGCGAGGGCGGTGTGGGCGCTGCCGGTGACCGGGTCCTCGTCGATGCCGACGTTCGGGAAGAAGCACCGGGAGACGAAGTCGTACCCCCGGGCGGGGTCCTCGGCGCGGGCGGTGGCGATGACGCCGCGCTCGGAGTGGGCGGCGAGGGCCTTCAGGTCGGGCGCCAGGCCCCGGACGGTCCTCTCGTCGGCCACCTCCACGAGCAGGTCCCCGACGCCCGGACCGGTGTCGAAGACGGCGCGCGGCTCGGTGCCCAGGGCCTCGGCGACGCCCACCGGGACCTCCACCGGGGTGAGCGGGGCGGTGGGGAAGTCGAGGGTGATCGAGCCGTCCTCGCGCGGCGTGGCGGTCAGGACGCCGCTGCGGGTGGCGAACCGGACCGGGCCGTCGTGGGCGCCGGTGGTGTGCAGGACGTGGGCCGTGGCGAGCGTGGCGTGGCCGCACATCGCCACCTCGGTGGCGGGCGTGAACCAGCGCAGCGCCCAGTCGGCCTCGCCGCCCCCGGGCAGGCGGTGGGCGAACGCGGTCTCGGCGTGGTTGACCTCCAGGGCCACCTTCTGGAGCCGGTCGTCGTCCGGGAAGGCGTCGAGGAGCAGGACTCCGGCCGGATTGCCGGCGAAGGGCCGGTCGGTGAAGGCGTCGACGATTCGGATGCGCATGGCAGGACGTTAAGGAGTCCGGGTACCCGCGGGCCAAGGCCAATTCGCGGTCACTGGACCGGGACGCGGGCGAAGGACACCCGCGCGGTGACCGCGGGCGGCTGGCCGGCGGACCCGTCCGGGGCCGCGGCCGGCCGCCGCTTCCCCCGGGACGCCCGCCGCGAAAGCCCGAAGGTCTGCGCGAGTACGGCATCCGTTGTCCGCCGGCGCCGGCCGGCACCTGCGGACGGCCCTCCGGTGAGCCGCCGCCCTGACCGGGGGACGGGGGTGCCGTCGGCACGAACGAGGACGACGACGGCACGGCCCCGGTCGGCCCGGCGCGGTGGCCGGAGCGCGCGGCCCGGGCAACCGGCCGGGGCGCGCGCTCGCGCACCGTACCGGGTGGGAGGGCGGACCGGTGCCCGGGCCCGTGGCGCCGCGGGCCTCACATCCGGTCCACCGCCGGCGATGACTTCGCTCCGGGACAGGAGTCCCCCACTCGAACACCCCTGCCGGACGGCACCCGCTCCGGGCCCGGGGGTGACGCAGCGTGCCATCCACGACAGGAGACACCACCGCATGACCGACCCGAAACCGGCAGCGGACCGCGACCGCGGGACCGGAGTCTGGCCCCTGATCCACACCGAGCGGGCGGCGCTGGCGGCCGACCTCGCGGACCTGACCGACGAGCAGTGGGCGACGGCGTCGCTGTGCACCGGGTTGTCGGTGCGTGAGGTGCTGGCGCACCTCACCGCGGGCGCGAGCCTCGACACCATGCGCTGGCTGGCGGGGGTGATCCGCTGCCGGTTCGACTTCGACAAGCAGGTGGCCATGCGGCTGGCCGAGCGGCTGGGCGCCACCCCGGCCGAGACACTGGAGGGATTCCGGCGCGTGATCCCGAGTACGACCAAGCCTCCCCTCCCCGCGATGGCCATGCTGGGCGAGACGATCGTGCACGCGGAGGACATCCGGCGCCCGCTGGGGATCCGGCGCCGGTACCCGGTCGAGGTGGTCACGTCGGTGGCCGAGTACTACCGGGGGACGGACCTCGTGGTCGTCGCCAAGGGCCGTATAGGCGGTCTGCGGCTCGTCGCGGACGACGGCCCGTTCACCGCCGGTTCCGGGCGGCTCGTCTCCGGTGCCACCTTGGCCCTGGTGATGGCGATGACCGGGCGTTCGACGTACTGCGACGATCTGGAGGGAGACGGCGTCGAGCTCCTCCGCCGACGCTGCGGGACGGGGTGACCGGGCCGGGCCGGCCCGCCCGGAACCCGTGGTTCGAAGGAGCCTTCCGGGCGGGACGCCGGGGCCTTGCGGAGGTGCGCGGGTCGGCGCGGGAGCATTCAGGCCGGCACCCCGGTCCCCGCGGTGTCGTGGCCGGCCGCCGCGGGGGCGAAGCGGGCGCGGAGGGCGGCCGGCGCGGGGTGGGGGTCGTCGCGGTGCCACAGGAGTGAGCACGGGTGGACGGGCGTGGGGCCGGCCACCGGGACGCGGCCCGTACCGCGCGGCCGGGTGGGGGCGTTCCCCTGACGGCAGTGTGCGACGAGGGCTGCGGGCCCGAGTGACGGCACAGCGAGTACGGCATGGACGCTCCGCCGGCCCCACACCTCGGCGAGCGTGCCGGTGACGACCCGCGCCCCCCCGGAGCGTGTCCGGTGGGCCGCGAAAGTCACCTGCTCCGGGACGAGAGCCGCCCCGAAGCGGGGTGCGGTCCCGCCGAGGCCCGTCCCGGCCCCGCACATCGCAGGCCGGCTGCGGCGATCGGTGCGACAAGTCGCGACTCGGCGCGGTGGGACGGCCGTCCGTCGATCCGATCCACCTTCACGGAGGCGGGCCGTCGGGTCGGTGGCCCTCGTTGAGCAGGGAGCCGATCGGTGCGGATCGCCCGGGTCGAGGCAATCCTCACCGGGACGGTCAGGCCGGGTGTCCCGAAGCAGGGTTGCCGTAAGAAGAGTTCCGATATATCGTCGAAGCATCGTGACAGATCGACGATGGGATGGAGTGAGGGCGATGCACAGCCACGGACACGAACGCGGGCACGGTGGGCACGGCGGTCCCTTCGGGCACGGCCTGGGCGGCTTCGAAGGGCTGCGGGCGGCCTTCGGCCCGTTCGGGCCGGGCGGGCCCGGTGGCCCGGGGGGCCTCTTCGGCCCCGGCCCCTGGGGCGGCCGAGGGCGCGGCGGTCCCAGGGGCCGGGCGCGCCGCGGTGACGTACGGGCGTCGATCCTGGCCCTGCTGAAGGACCGGCCGATGCACGGCTACGAGATGATCCAGGAGATCGCCGAGCGCAGTGGCGGCGCCTGGAAGCCCAGCCCGGGCTCGGTGTACCCCACCCTCCAGCTGTTGGAGGACGAGGGGCTGATCGTCAGCGAGAGCGAGGGCGGAAAGAAGCTCTTCTCCCTCACCGAGGCGGGCCGCACCGCGGCCGGCGAAGGCCCCGAGGCGCCCTGGGAGGAGGCCTCGCGCGGGGTCGACTGGGAGGCGCTCAACGACATCCGGCAGGCCGGCTTCGGGCTGATGGAGGCCTTCGGGCAGGTCTGGAAGACCGGCAGCAAGGAACAGCGCGAGAAGGCGCTCGCCGTCATCGGCGACGCCCGCAAGAAGCTGTACCTGATCCTGGCGGACGAGGACTGATCCACTCCCTGTCCCGGCCCGGCACCCGGCGAGGCGCCCCGCGCGATGGTCCGCGGGGCGCCTCCACCCGTCCGCGGGGCGGGAGCCGGGATCGGCCGGGCCCGCCCTGCCGCCGCCGCGTCGAACGGGAGCCGCGAGCGGGAGGGCGCTCCCGCCGTGGCGGTGCCACGCCCCCCGAACGGATCGGCGGGCAGCGCGTCCGCCGGGCAGTGCACCAGGTGCGCGTATTGCCCGCCGTCGACGGCGGGCGGCGCCACCGGCCGGTGGACCGGGGGGCCCTGGAGGCGTGCGGCGCCGGAACGCGCACCTCCAAGTGGTGCCTCCCCGGGAGTCGTCGACGTGTTCTCCTCCGTGAGGAGGAGGACACGGCCCACGACGTCCCCTTCGCGTGGGACGCGGAAATGGTCCCCTTCGGTGATGCCCCGGCCGTAAGAGGCTGATGAGCTGGGAGACGTGCAATCCCGTATCCCCCGGCAGGCGGCCGGTGAGCCAGAAGGCCGGTGCCCGGACGGCGCCGGTGACGAGGTCCGGGCCGCGGCCGAGCTGGCCCCGGTGGTCCTTGCCGCGCGCCGCCGCGCGATACGAGACGGGGACCGGCACGTCGACACGGCCCATCTGCTCCACTCCCTCCTGGAGTGCGACCCGCAGGTGCGGACCGTACTCGGTGAGGGGCCGCAGCTCGCCCGGCTGTTCGGCTACCTCGCGCAGCGCAGCATCGGCTACGGCCTGCGCTGGCAGGGCACCGTGGAGGACTCCGGCGCCGTCCCCGTCGTGACCGGGGCCGCGGGCCTGTCACCGCTGGCCGCCGCGGCCATGGAGTACGCCGGTGAGCTCGCCGCCCGGCGCGGCGGGGGCCGGGCCCGCGGCGTCGATCTGCTCGCGGCGATCGTCGTGGACCCGCAGGCCCGGGCCGTCGAGGTGCTCGGCCGCGCCGGAATCGACCCCCGGGCGGTGCTCGCCCGCGCCGGGGAGCACGCCGGGCCGGCTCGCGCCGGGGGAGACCCGGGACCGCCCGGCGCGTCCGGCCGACGAGACAGGTGTCATCGGGGGTGACGGTCATGTCGTCGCCTGTCATCATGTGCCGGTGCATACCTCTGACAGCAGTCGCGGCAGCCGGGGCAAGGGTGCCGGGCTCGGTCTCGCGCTCGTGTCCGCGGTCGCCTTCGGAGGCTCCGGTGTCGCGGCCAAGCCGCTGATCGAGGCGGGGCTGGACCCCCTCCACGTGGTGTGGCTGCGCGTGGCGGGCGCGGCTCTGGTGGCGCTGCCGCTCGCCGTGCGCCACCGCGCGCTGCCGCGGCGCCGCCCCGGGCTGCTGGCCGGTTTCGGACTGCTCGCCGTGGCCGGTGTCCAGGCCTGCTACTTCGCCGCGATCTCCCGCATCCCCGTCGGCGTCGCCCTGCTCGTCGAATACCTGGCGCCCGCGCTCGTGCTCGGCTGGGTGCGGTTCGTGCAGCGGCGGCCGGTGACGCGCGCCGCCGCACTCGGCGCGGTCCTCGCGGTCGGCGGGCTCGCCTGCGTCGTCGAGGTCTGGTCGGGCCTGGGCTTCGACGCCCTCGGCCTGCTGCTCGCCCTCGGTGCCGCCTGCTGCCAGGTCGGCTACTTCGTCCTGGCCGACCAGGGCAGCGACGCCGGCGACGAGGCACCCGATCCGCTCGGCGTCATCGCGTACGGACTGCTGGCCGGCGCGGCCGTGCTCACCGTCGTGGCTCGCCCCTGGACCATGGAGTGGACCGTGCTCGCGGACACCGCCTCCATGAACGGCACCCCCGTCGCCGCCGGTGTGCTGCTGGCCTGGATCGTGCTCGTCGCCACGGTCGCCGCCTACGTCACCGGCGTGCTCTCCGTGCGCCGCCTCTCGCCGCAGGTCGCCGGTGTCGTGGCGTGCCTCGAGGCGGTCGTCGCCACCGTCCTGGCCTGGGTGCTGCTGGGCGAACACCTCTCCGCGCCGCAGCTCTTCGGCGGTGCGGTGGTCCTGGCCGGCGCCCTCGTCGCGCAGTCGTCGGCACCCGGCGGGACCGGTGCGGACCCGGTGGCGGGCGGTGGCCCGGAAAGGGAGTTGTCCGCCCGGGGGACGTCCGCCTGAGGTGCGGATCACGCACGCGAACGCATTCGTCCTTCCGCCGCCCGCGGTCCGAGGCGGGTCCTCCGGAACGAGCCCGGCGCGCCGCCGGCGCCTCACGGCGGCGACCCCGGCCGGCACCCCGCCGGTGCCCGGTCCGGTCGGAGGGCTCGCGGTGGCGGACGCTCGGGACGCGCGGGACGCGCGGGCGGTGACCGGATGGCCCTCTGGGAGGGGAGGGAGGGCCGGTCGTTCCGAACCGGTCGGTCCCGTCCTCCGGTCGGGTTCAGCGGCGGCGCAGCAGGTGGGCGCGGCAGCGGAACCGGACCGTCGCGTAGAGGCCGGTCGAGGCGCCGTGCTCGGGCGGCGCGGCCTGTCAGGGACCGGGACGTGGACGTGGTCGTCGACCACGCCCAGCGGCACGTCCGGGTTGGCCTTCCAGCTCGCGCCACAGCGGGTGGGGGCGGGCGAGGCGGGTGACCGCCTCGCCGTGCCCGGCGTCGTGGGCGAAGCGCAGGGGGCGGACGTGGGACGGGTCGCCGGGCGGGCCGTCGGCGGCGAGCCGCCCCACGTCGTGGACCGCCGGCCGCCGCTGCCGCCCGGCGTCCTCGCGGGGCGGGTCCCAGGGGCGGGCCGGCGTCACAGCTCCGCCAGGTAGCCGGGCAACTCGGTGCCGGGGGCCAGCCGCGGGTCCGGGACCGGGGCCTCGTAGCCCTTGCGCAGCGGGACGAGGCCGGCCCAGTGGGGGAGGGCGTGATCCTCCGGCTCGTCGTTGACGCCGCCGGTGCGGACCTTGGCGGAGACCTCGTCCAGGTCGAGGCGGAGGACGGCGGTGGCGGCCAGTTCCTTCCTGTCGGCCGGCCGGCAGTCGCGGGAGCGGCCCGGTACGACCTGGTCGACCAGGACGTCCAGCGCCAGGAGCTTCTCCTCGGGGTCCGTCACGTCGTGCGCGGTGCCGTGCACCACCACGGAGCGGTAGTTGATCGAGTGGTGGAAGCCGGAGCGGGCCAGCACCAGCGCGTCGACGTGCGTGACGGTCAGGCACACGGGCAGGCCCTGGTCGGCCCGCCCGGCCATGCGCAGCGGGCGCGAGCCCGTCGAGCCGTGCACGTAGAGCCGTTCGCCGGCCCGGCCGTACAGCGTCGGCAGGACCACCGGGGCGCCGTCGCGGACGAAGCCGAGGTGGCAGACGTAGCCCTCGTCGAGTACCGCGTGCACCAGGTCCTTGTCGTACGCGGCGCGGTGCGCGGAGCGGGTGGGGACGGTGCGGTCGGTGCGGGCGTAGGCGGTGGTGCCGGGCGGCGTCTGCTGCGTCCCCTGCATGACGGTCTCCATTGCACTAGTGCATAATTGTCTTTGTGCTAGGAGAATATCGGATCACCGGGCGGCGTGCCGCGGAAATCTCCGCGAGCGTGGAGCGGGCGGTCGCGCGCGGGGAGCTGGAGCCGGGCCGGCCGCTCCCGCCCCTGCGCGAGTTGGCGGAGCGGCTCGGTGTGAACCCCAACACCGTCGCGGCCGCCTACCGCACCCTGCGCGAGCGCGGGGTGATCGAGACCGCCGGGCGGCGCGGCAGCCGGGTGCGGGCCAGGCCGGCCACCACCGGGCGCGAGTTCATCCGGGTGGAGGTGCCGGAAGGGGCGCGGGACGTGTCCACCGGCAACCCGGACCCGGCGCTGCTGCCCCCGCTGGCGCCGGCCTTCTCCGCGGCGGCCGAACGAGGCGACCGGGAACCGGTCCTGTACGGGGACGCGCCGGTGGAGCCGGAACTGGAGCGCATCGCGCGGGCCGAGCTGGACGCCGACGGGGTGCCGGACGGGCCCGTGGCGGTGACGTCCGGCTCGCTGGACGCCGTGGAGCGGGTGCTGGCGGCACACCTGAGGCCGGGGGACGCCGTCGCGGTGGAGGACCCGGGGTGGGGCAGCCTGCTCGACCTCGTCCCGGCGCTCGGGCTGCGCACGGTGCCCGTCGGCGTCGACGACGACGGGCCGCTCCCCGACGACGTGCGCCGCGCGCTGGCCGCCGGAGCACGGGCCCTGATCGTCACCGACCGGGCGCAGAACCCGACGGGTGCGGCGCTGAGCGCCCCCCGCGCGCGTGCGCTGCGTTCCCTGCTGCGGGAACATCCCGAGACGCTGCTCGTCGAGGACGACCACGGCCACCGGATCGTCGACCTGCCCCTGCACCCCCTCGCCGGTGCGACCCGCGGCTGGGCCTTCGTCCGCTCGACCGCCAAGGCGTACGGCCCCGATCTGCGGCTCGCCGTGCTCACCGGGGACGCCGTCACGCTCGACCGGGTCCGCGGACGGCAGCGGCTGGGACCGGGCTGGGTCAGCCGGATCACCCAGCGGGCCGTGGCGCGGCTGTGGACCGACGGAGCCGTGGACGCGCGGGCGGTGGCGGCGGCGTACGGCCGCCGGCGGGACGCCCTGATCGACGCGCTCGCGCGACGCGGGGTCGCGGCACACGGCCGCAGCGGCGTGAACGTCTGGATCCCCGTGCCGGACGAGACCGGTGCCGTCGCCCGGCTGCTGCACGCGGGCTGGGCCGTCGCCCCCGGCGCACGCTTCCGGATGCACGCCCCGCCCGGCATCCGGATCACCGTCTCGACGCTGGGCGTGGAGGAAGCGGACCCTCTGGCGGACGCGGTGGCTTCCGCGCTGGGGGCGGGGACGGGGCGGAACCGCGGGTGAGCGGGCGGGGAGGGCACAAAGCGGCGCCGGTCCAGGGCGGGACGGGAGGGGCGGGCGGAGGCCCGTGGCACGGCGGTGTCGCTCATGGAGGGCGCGATGATACAAGCGTTCCTGTAGAGAAATTGAGAATTCACCCGCGGCATTCCGTAGCATTGCTTACGTGTTGAACCTGGAGCGCCTGCGCACCCTCGACGCCCTCGCCCGGCACGGATCGGTCAGCGGCGCCGCCGAAGGGCTGCACATCACGACATCGGCCGTCTCCCAGCAGATGTCCAAGCTGGAACGCGAGGTGGGCCAGCAGCTCCTGGCCAGGAACGGCCGCGGCGTACGGCTGACCGACGCGGGGCGGCTGCTGGCCGAGCACGCGGCACGCATCCTGTCGCAGGTCGCCCTCGCCCAGTCCGATCTGGAGGCGCACCGCGGCCAAGTCGTCGGCGAGCTGCGGCTGTCGGCGTTCCCGACCGCCGCGCGCGGACTGTTTCCCACCGCCCTCTCCGCGCTGCGGGCCGCGCACCCCGCGCTGCGCGTCCGCTCCTGCGAACTGGAGCCGGAGCGCGGCGTCGCCGGTGTGGTGCGCGGCGACCTCGACCTCGCCGTGGTCCTCGACTGGTACAACAAACCGCTGCCCGTCCCCGACGGCCTGGTCAAGGCACCGGTCCTGGACGACCCCGCCGAGGTCGCCGTGCCGGCCGGCCACCGGCTCGCCGACCGCGTCGAGGTGGACCTCGCCGAGTTCGCCGAGGAGGAGTGGATCACCTGGGGCGAGGGCGAGTTCTGCCACGAGTGGCTGCTGTTCACCCTGCGTTCGAAGGGGATCGAGCCGGTCCTCGGCCACCGCGCCGCCGAGACCCACACCCAGCTGGGACTGGTCGCCGCGGGGCTCGGCGTGTGCATCGCGCCGCTGCTCGGGCGTCATCCGGTGCCCGACGGGATCGTCACCGTCCCGCTGAAGCAGCGCGTGCACCGGCACGTGTACGTCGTCTGGCGCGCGGACGCCGACCGCCGCCCCTCGATCCGGGCGGCCGTGGAAGCGCTGCGGGCGGCGGGGGAGAAGGTGGTGGCCGGCTGAGCCGGACCCGGTCCCGGCCCCGTCCGACGCCACGGTCCGCCCACGGCGACGCCGGCTCGCGAAACCCGCCGGCAGGCCGCGGACGCCGGACCGCACACCGGGGAGGTCCGGGTCCCCTCGACGGTGACGGGCACCTCGGGCAGCGGCTCGGTCGCGGGGCGGCGCCGCCCGTACGTCCGGGACGCGGGCCCTCGCGCATCCGGTGAAGGGCGTGGCGGCGTCCGGCCGCTCGCCGCGGGACGGGAGCGCACGCCGAGGCACCGCGTACGCGACGAAGGCGCGTGACGCCGTCCCCTTCACCCCGCGCTGTCCGACACGTTGACAGGACGTCACACCGATCCCATCCTGGGAGCGCTCCCACGGGTGGTGCCGCGACCGCCGCCCCGTATGACCGCACCGCTTCCACGCACCGTTCCCCGTGCCACCGCGCGGAACGCCCCGCTGCCGCGCCGGCACCCCGCCCGTCCGGTGGCACGGTCCGGCACCCGCTGCCCGTCCGTGCCGCGGACCTTCGAGGGAGGGCCCACGTGCCACGACCGCAAAGACCCGGCCGACCGGCCGGTACCGGCCTTCGCCGCGCCGCGAGAACCCGGCCCCGCCGCCTCGCGCGCACCGCGACCGTCCTGGCCGCCGCGTTCGCCCTGCTGCCCCTGGTGGACAGCGCGGGCGCCGCGCCCGCGGCACCGCGGACGGCCGCCGCCGCGGACGTCACCGTCCGGGTCAACACCCAGGCGTCGCTGGGGCGGCTGACCGACGTCGCCCGCGGCGTCAACGCCGCCGTCTGGGACGCGCACATGAACGACCCCGAGGTCGCCGGCCTGATGAAGGCGGCCGATGTCGGGGCGATGCGCTATCCCGGCGGCTCCTACGCCGACATCTACCACTGGGAGACCCACACGGCACCCGGAGGGTACGTCGCCCCCGGCACCGGCTTCGACGCCTTCATGGGCACCGTCCGCGCCGCCGGCGCCCAGCCGATCCTGATCGCCAACTACGGTTCGGGAACGCCCGAGGAGGCGGCCGGCTGGGTCAGGTACGCGAACATCACCAAGGACTACGGCGCGAAGTACTGGGAGATCGGCAACGAGATCTACGGCAACGGCCACTACGGCAACGGCTGGGAGCACGACGAGCACGAGGACAAGAGCCCCCGGGAGTACGCCCGCCAGGTCCGCGCCTACGCGAAGGCCATGAAGGCCGTCGACCCCACGATCAAGATCGGCGCGGTCCTCACCACCCCGGGCCACTGGCCGGACGGCGTCGTCGGCGAAGGCGATCCGGGCGACTGGAACCACACCGTCCTCTCCGAGGTCACCGACGTCATCGACTTCGTGAGCGTCCACTGGTACGCGGGCGGTGCGGACACCACGGCCGAGGACGCCATGGCGAGGCTCGCCGGGCTGCCCGGCGAACTGCGGGAGGTGCGGGCCCAGATCGACCGGTACGCGGGCGCCGACTCGCCGCGCATCGGTATCGCCCTCACCGAGATCAACACCAACACCGGTGGTGCCCGGCTCACCGCCCGCCCCAACGGCCTGTTCGCCGCGGACGCGTTCCTGACGGCCCTGGAGAACGGCGTCTTCACCGTCGACTGGTGGAACACCCACAACGGCGCGGGCCAGATCACCACCGTCGACGGCGAGACCGACTACGGCGACATGGGGATGCTCTCCAACGGCACCTGCACCGGTGACGTCTGCGAACCACCGCCGAACACCCCCTTCCACCCCTACTACGGCATGAAGATGACCGCCGAACTGGGCACCGCGGGTGACACCATGGTCGCCACCGCCTCCTCCGGGCAGGACGTCTCCGCCCACGCCGTGCACCGTCGCGACGGGCGCCTGAGCGTCCTGCTCGTCAACAAGGACCCGGACGCCGCGCGGACCGTGGACCTGGAGTACGCGGGCTTCACCCCGTCCGGCGCCGTACCCGAGGTGAGCCGCTACGCGCGCGGCGACAGCGACGTCACCGATGTCACCGGCGGCGAGGCGTCCGCCTCCCGGGTCACCGTGCCGCCGTACGCGATGCTCGCCGTCACCCTCACCCCGAAGGCCGGCACCGGGCCCGGGGCCTCGGCCGCCGGGACCCCGGGCACCCCGCGGCTGGAGGCGGCGACCGACACCACCGCGCGCCTGACCTGGCCGGGTGCCGAGGGCGCCGCCCGCTACCTGGTCCAGGAGCGCGACGGCGCCCACACCCGTCTGGTCGGGGAGGCCACCGGCACGTCCGTGACCCTGCGGAACCTGCCCCCGGGCAGCACCCACACGGTCAACGTGCTGGCGGCCGACGCCTCGGGCCGGCTCTCCGCCCCGTCCGTTCCGCTGACCTTCACCACCGGCACCCCGTCGGACGCCGCCTGCGCGGTGACGTACCGGCGCGACACGGGCTGGGGCAACGGATTCGTGGCCACGGTCACCGTCCGGAACCTCTCGGACACCCCGATCACCGGCTGGACCGTCGACTGGGAGTGGCCGACCGACCGGCAGTCGGTGGCCTCCGGCTGGAGCGCCACGTTCCACCAGACCGGCCGGCACGTGCGGGTGACCGCTCCCGAGGGTGCGGGGCCGCTGGCCCCGGACGGCGGGTCGGCGGTCTCGTTCGGATTCGTCGGCGCCAACGACGGCCCCAACCCCGATCCGCGGGTCTTCCGCCTCAACGGCACCGTCTGCTCGAGCGGCTGACGACCGGCCCGCCCGGGACCGGGGCGCCGGACGACCGCCTCCGGGCGGACCGGCGTCCCGGCGGCATCGGGACGCCGGTCCGCGCGGAGGCGGAAAGGCCCGCCGTGGCGGTGGCCCGGCGGACCGGGCGCTCCTCGCCGGCTGTCACGCTCGGTTACTATGCTCACTTCACGCCGGAGGCCGGAAGCGAGGGGCGCACCGCCGTCGACGGGGTGCCCGGAAGGGGGGAGGCGGCCGGCCCGCCCGCCGCGACTCCCCGGAGCCCTCCCGGGGCTGACCGCAGCCGGCCGTCCGGATCGCATCCGTTGGGAGTCGACGTTGGAACACAAGGCCGCAGGGCGCCGGGGCCTGGGAAAATGCTGACCGAAGTCACCGTGACCCGCTACATCGCGCCCCTGCGTGAGGGCGGTTCCCTGCCGGGACTGGTCGAGGCCGACGACCTCGGGACGTACGTCATGAAGTTCACCGGCGCCGGACAGGGCCGCAAGACGCTCGTCGCGGAGGTCGTCTGCGGCGAACTCGCCCGCCGGCTGGGGTTCCGGGTGCCGAGGCTGGTGGCGATCGGCCTCGATCCGGTGCTGGGCCTCGGCGAACCCGACGAACAGGTCCAGGAACTGCTCAAGTCCAGCGGCGGCACCAACCTCGGCATGGACTTCCTCCCCGGTGCCCTCGGATTCGACCCGCTCGCCTTCGAGGTGAGCCCCCGGGAAGCCGGGCGGATCGTCTGGTTCGACGCGCTCGTGAACAACGTCGACCGTTCCTGGCGCAACCCCAACCTGCTGCGGTGGCGGGGCGAGTTGTGGCTCATCGACCACGGCGCGACCATGATCTGGCACCACAACTGGCCCGGCGCCGAAGCCTCCGCCGCCCGCCCCTACGACGCCTCCGACCACGCCCTGCTGCCCTTCGCGCCGGACGTCGCCACGGCCGCCGCCGAACTCGCCCCCCTGATCACCGAGGAACTCCTCGCCGAGGTCACCGCCGAGATCCCGGACGTCTGGCTGACCGACGAGCCGGGCTTCGCCACGCCGGACGACCTGCGACGGGCCTACGCGCGTCCCCTGCTGGCCCGCGCGGCCGTCGTCCACGAACGCATCCAGGGGGTCCGGTGACCGGCCGGCACGTCTTCGAGTACGCGCTGCTGCGCGTCGTACCGCGCGTCGAGCGCGGCGAGTGCATCAACGCCGGGGTGCTGGTGTACTGCCGCGCCAAGGCGTTCGTCGCCGCCCGCACCCACCTCGACGAGACCCGGCTGCTGGCGCTCGACCCGGACGCGGACGTGTCCGGTGTCCGGGCCGCGCTGCGGGCCGCCGAGGGCGTGTGCGCCGGGGGCGAGGCGGCAGGGCAGGCCGCCCGCGACGACGCCGGCCGCCGCTTCCGCTGGCTCGTCGCCCCCCGCTCCACGATCGTCCAGCCGGGCCCGGTCCACACCGGTCTCACGGCCGATCCGGCGGCGGAGGCGGACCGGTTGCTCGAACTGCTCGTACGGTAGGCGGGGCCCGGCCCGTACGGTGGGCGGGGCCCGGCCGGCCCGCGGCGCCGGGCGTCAGGTCCGGCGGCGCCGCCCCAGCACCCAGCCGGCCGCCAGCGCGGCGCCCGTGACGAGCGTCAGGCCGATCCCGATGTCCCGGCCGGTCGGACCGGTGGGTGACGCGCCGCCGAGCCCGCCCTGGACGCCGCGTGTCGGAGCCCGGGTGGCGGACACCGTGGGACGCGGTGACGCGGTGGTGGGCGCCACGCTGGTGGGTGCCACGGTGGGTGTCGCGGTGGGTGTCGCGGTGGTGGGGGGCGCCGTGGGGTACATGGGGCGGCTCGTCGCCGAGATGGTGGCGCCGGCGCCGCGCCGCGGCAGGGCCTCGCAGGCTATGCCGTCGTCCGGTCCTTGGTCCTCGTCGAGCCGGTTGGGGTCGCTCGGGTCGCTGCCGAACACCGCCTGCGCCTCCTCCTGATAGGTGAAGTGCCGGCAGTCCAGGTCCTGGGCGTGCGCGGTGCCGGCCGACGGCCCCGCCACCGTCATGGCGATCAGCAGGCCCGCGGCGGTCGTGCGAGGGCGCATGGACGCCTCCATTCCGATCTTTTCCGGTGATTTCCGGTGCTTCGTTGAGCTTTCCGGTCTTTCCGGTGCCTTCCGGTCATGTGTGGCTCGCGCTTCGACGCTAGGGGCCGGGGGGCGCGGCGGCGCGGAGCCGTAGGCCGTTCGAGTGGTGCGGCGCGCGGGTTCCGCGTGGCCTCCGGGGGCGGGGCGCGCGGGTGATGGATCACACCCCTCCGGTGTCCCGTTGACACCGGGTGCCGGGGCTTCTAGCGTCACGTCTGCTGAAGGTACTAAGCGGTCGCTCACCAAAGGGCGGGCCGCAGGAGCCGCATCCCTAGGGCGAGGAGAAGCAGCAATGTCCACCACTGAGCAGCGGGTCGCCGTCGTCACCGGTGCCGCGCGCGGCATCGGCGCCGCCACCGCCGTACGACTGGCCGCCGAGGGCCGCGCCGTCGCCGTGCTCGACCTCGACGAGGCCGCCTGCAAGGACACCGTCGAGAAGATCACGGCCGCGGGCGGCAAGGCGATCGCGGTCGGCTGCGACGTCTCCGACGAGGCGCAGGTCGAGGCGGCCGTCGCCCGGATCGTCGAGGAGCTGGGCGCGCCCACGATCCTCGTCAACAACGCGGGTGTGCTGCGCGACAACCTGCTGTTCAAGATGAGCGTCTCCGACTGGGACACCGTCATGAACGTGCACCTGCGCGGCGCCTTCCTGATGTCCAAGGCCTGCCAGAAGCACATGGTGGACGCCGGTTTCGGCCGCATCGTCAACCTGTCCTCCTCCTCCGCGCTCGGCAACCGCGGCCAGGTCAACTACTCGGCCGCCAAGGCCGGTCTGCAGGGCTTCACCAAGACCCTGGCCAAGGAGCTCGGCAAGTTCGGCATCACCGCCAACGCCGTCGCCCCCGGCTTCATCGCCACCGAGATGACCAAGGCCACCGCCGAGCGCGTCGGCATGGGCTTCGAGGACTTCAAGGCCGCCGCCGCCACCCAGATCCCGGTGCAGCGCGTCGGCGAGCCCGACGACATCGCCAACGCCATCGCCTTCTTCACGGGCGACGCGGCCGGATTCGTCTCCGGCCAGGTGCTGTACGTCGCCGGCGGACCGCTCGACTAGGGACTCGGCAAGGGACAGGGACATGACTTCCGCAGAACTCCCCGAGCCCTCGGGCCGGGTCGCGCTCGTCACGGGCGCCAGCCGCGGCATCGGCTACGGCGTCGCCGAGGCGCTCCTCGCACGCGGCGACCGGGTGTGCATCACCGGCCGCAACGAGGACGCCCTGAAGGAGGCCGTCGACAAGCTCGGCGCCGACCGCGTCATCGGCGTCCCGGGCAAGGCCCACGACGAGGCCCACCAGGCCGCCGCCGTCGAACGCACGATGGAGGCCTTCGGCCGCGTCGACTACCTGGTCAACAACGCCGGTACGAACCCGGTGTTCGGGCCGATCGCCGACCTCGACCTGAACGTGGCCCGCAAGGTCTTCGAGACCAACGTGGTCTCGGCGCTCGGCTTCGCCCAGCGCACCTGGCACGCCTGGCAGAAGGACAACGGCGGCGCGATCGTCAACATCGCCTCCGTCGCGGGGCTGTCGGCCTCGCCCTTCATCGGCGCCTACGGCATCAGCAAGGCCGCGATGATCAATCTGACCACGCAGCTGGCGCACGAGTTCGCGCCCAAGGTGCGGGTCAACGCCATCGCCCCGGCCGTGGTGAAGACCAAGTTCGCGGCGGCCCTGTACGAGGGCCGTGAGGCGGAGGCCGCCGCGGCCTACCCGCTGGGCCGGCTCGGCGTGCCCTCCGACATCGGCGGTGCCGCCGCGTTCCTCACCTCGGCGCAGTCGGACTGGATCACCGGCCAGACGCTGGTCGTCGACGGCGGCATCTTCCTCAACGCCGGCGTGGCCTGACCCGGACGCCCCGGTGCGGGACCGCCGACGGCGGTCCCGCACCGGGACCCGGGGTGCCGCCTCCGGCGTGAGCGCGCCCGGGAGGGCATCCGGCCAGGTCCTGGCCGCACACACGGCGACGGTCATGACGATGTGGGAGCCGCACCGCAGGACGAGCTGGCAGCGCCCGGGGGGCCGGCTGTCAGTGGCCGCCTGTAGGTTCGGTGCCCTGGAAGTGATCGCACACGGTAAGGACGTCGACGTGACCGACATCGCCATGCTGCCCGAGTCCTGGCGCGGGGTGCTGGGGGGCGAACTGCAGAAGCCCTACTTCAAGGAGCTGATGGAGTTCGTCGAGGACGAGCGGGCGCGGGGTCCCGTCTACCCTCCGCGCGAGGAGGTCTTCGCCGCGCTGGAGGCCACGCCGTACGACCGCGTGAAGGTCCTGGTCCTCGGGCAGGACCCGTACCACGGCGAGGGCCAGGGCCACGGCCTGTGCTTCTCGGTGCGCCCGGGCGTGAAGGTCCCGCCGTCGCTGCGCAACATCTACAAGGAGATGCACGAGGAACTGGGCACGCCGATCCCGGACAACGGCTACCTGATGCCGTGGGCGAAGCAGGGCGTGCTCCTGCTCAACGCGGTGCTCACGGTCCGGGCCGGCGAGGCCAACTCGCACAAGGGGCGGGGCTGGGAGCTGTTCACCGACGCGGTGATCCGCGCGGTGGTGGACCGGCCCGACCCGGCGGTGTTCGTGCTGTGGGGAAACTACGCGCAGAAGAAGCTCCCGCTGATCGACGAGTCCCGGCACGCGGTCGTCAAGGGCGCGCACCCCTCGCCGCTGTCGGCGAAGAAGTTCTTCGGCTCCCGCCCCTTCACGCAGATCAACGAGGCGATCGCCCGGCAGGGCCACGAGCCCGTCGACTGGAGCATCCCGAACCTGGGCTGAGCGCGGAGTCGGCCGGGCCGGTCCGTTCGGCTGTCCGGTCCGGCAGCCGTACGGAGCCGCCTGACCGGAATCGCCGGCGGCTGCCGTTAGCGTCGTCGGGAGGGAGCCGACGAGCGGCGCGGAGGACGCGGTGGCCGAGGGACGGGAACAGGCGGCGCCGGACGCCCTGCCGACGCGCATCGGGCAGGTCGTGATGCTGCACCACGCGGGCGACCGGGAGGAGGCCCGGCGGCGCTTCCTCGCCCTGTGGACGGAGATCGGCGAGCACGGCGACCCGTTCCACCGCTGCACCCTGGCCCACTACCTGGCCGGCGTCCAGGACGACCCCGCCGACGAACTGGCGTGGGACCTGCGGGCGCTGTCGGCCGCACAGGAGATCACCCGGAGCCGGCCGGCCGGGCACGAGGAGACGCGCGCCGCGCGCGCCCTGTACCCCGCCCTGCACCTGAACCTGGCCGCCGACTACGCCCGACTCGACCGCCGGGAGGCTGCCCGTGCGCATCTGCGGGAGGCACGGGGCGCGGCCGGTGCCCTCGGCGACGACGGCTACGGCGAGGGCGTGCGCGCGGCCATCGGGCGGCTGGCGCGACGGCTGGACGGGGAGGGCCCGCGGGGGGAACCCCCGCAGGGCGGCCCGTGGGGTCGGCCGCGGCGGCGTCCCTAGGCGCCGCGGTTCGGACCGGGGCGGCGTCGTGGCGGGCCGGCAGCCCGTGCGGGCCGCCGGCCCGGTCTCAACGGCCGTACGCCTGCCTGCAGATCACCGCCTCCGGGCTGTCGGCCCGCCAGCCGCCGTACGTCCGGCCCAGGGAGCACACGTCCGCGTTGCCGGGCGCGCCGCGGCCGGCCGGTTTCGTGACGTCGGGCAGGCCGGCGCGCGGAGGCCGCGGCGCGCGGGGGGAGGGCTTGCGGCGTTCCGGACGCGCCGGCCGCGGACGGGGCTCCGGCCGGGCGGCCGACGGCTCCCGCGGGGGCGCGGCGGCCGGCGGCGGCGTACGGCGCGGCGCGGACGGGGGCGGGGGCGGTTCCGCCGGCCGGGAGGGGCCGGTCCGTCCCAGGGCCTCGCGGGCGGGGGCCTGCACGATCCGCGGTTCGGGCGCGCCGTCCGGGCGCGGCGCGGACGGCGTCGTCGGCGTCGCGGACGGGGCGGGCGCGGGTGGCCGCTGGAGCGTCACACAGCCGGTCAGGGCCGAGACGGCCACGGTTATCAGGAGCGTCGCGGTGGTCGTCGTCCGATGCACCCGCGTCACTCTGCTGGTTCGGGGCCGCCCGCGGCGGCGGACGGGCGCAGGATGCCCCGCACGGGTGATTCCCGGGGGAACCGGCAGGGGTGACGTCAGTCCCCGGTCGCGCCGTCGATGCGCTCGCGGATCAGGTCGGCGTGGCCGTTGTGGCGGGCGTACTCCTCGACCATGTGCGTGTAGATCCACCGCAGGCTGTAGGGCTCGCCGGTGGACCGGTTCCTCCCCCGGGACAGGTCGTCCAGGCCGAACCCGGCCGCGTGGCGGCGGGCGGCGGCGATCTCGCCCTGCCAGGTGGCGTACGCGTCCTGCCAGGTGTCCGCCTCGGTCGGGTGGAACTCGCCGTCCGGGTCCTCGTCGCCGTAGTGGATCGGGCCCGCCGCCTCGCCCGCCAGCACCCTGCGGAACCAGCTCCGCTCCACCTCGGCCATGTGCCGCACCAGTCCCATCAGCGACAGCTCCGACGGCTCCACCGCGGCGGCCCTGAGCTGGGCGTCGGTCAGGCCCTCGCACTTGTGGGCGAGGGTCTGCCGGTGGTAGTCGAGCCAGCCCTCCAGCATGGTGCGTTCGTCGGCGTTCTGGGCGGGTTCACGGCGCTCGGTCGTCGTCATGCCCGCATCCTCGCCCACCGGCCCTGATCCGGGCAGGGCTTTTCAGCGGCCCAGCATTCCCGCCAGCAGCTCCCGCAGCCCCGCCCGCACCTCGTCCGGACCCGGCACCTCGGAGCTGAAAGATCCGGCGGCGCAGCTGAACATCAGCCCGTCCGCCCAGGCCACCAGCGACAGGACGTGCCGGTCCGGGTCCGTGGATCCGGCGGCGGTGACCAGGGCCAGGAGCCGGTCGCGAAAGCGCGCGCCGGTCGCGTCGTAGAAGGCGCGCAGCTCGGGGCGGCGGGTCGCCTCCAGGGCCAGTTCGTAGCGGGCGACCAGCAGGTCGCGGTGGTGGGTGAGGGAGCGGTGGACGGCAAGGGCGAGGCCGTCGGCCAGGGCGTCGAGCCCGTCGCGCGGATCCGGCATCTCCGCCAGTCCCAGCACCCTCGCCTCCCGTTCGGCGTGCCGCCGCACCGCGAGTTCCAGCAGCGCCTGCCGGGTCCGGGCCAGGTTCGACGTGGAGCCCTGGGGGAGCCCGGCCGCCTCGTCGACCGCCCGGTGGGTGAGCCCGCGCATCCCGCGCTCGGCGAGCAGGGCGAGGGCGGCGTCGGCGACGAGGTCGGCGCGGGAGGCGCCGGTGGTGCGTACGGGCATGGACGTCAACCTACCGCTCCCACTACGACTGTAGTACGGTCGAGGAACGGTCTCACTACATGTGTAGTGGGCATCTCGGACGGCGAGGAGCGGTCATGGCACAGACGCAACGACACGCCGTGGTGATCGGCGGCGGCATCGGCGGACTGGCCGCTGCGGCAGCCCTCCACCTGCGCGACTACCGGGTCACCGTCCTGGAACGAGCCCGCTCGCTCCGGCCGGTCGGCGCCGGCATCTCCCTGGCGTCGAACTCCCTGCGCGCCCTCGACGTCATCGGCGCCGGCGAGGAGGTCCGCGCCCTGGCCGCCTGGCAGGGCGACGGAGGGCTGCGCACCCCGCGCGGGCGCTGGCTGTCGCGCTCAAGCGCCCGGACGGCGGCCGAGCGGTTCGGCGGCCCGCTCGTCCTGCTGCACCGGGCCACCCTCATCGGCCTCCTGGCCGACCGGCTCCCGCCGGGCACCGTCCGCACGGACGCCGCCGCGACCCTCACCGACCCGGGCGGCCCCGGCCGGCCCGCCCTCGTGCGCACCCCCGACGGCGACCTGGAGGCCGACCTCGTGGTGGCCGCCGACGGCATCCACTCCGCCGCGCGCCGGACCCTGTTCCCGGACCACCCGGGACCCGTCTACTCCGGCTTCACCACCTGGCGGGTCGTGATCCCGCTGCCCGGCGCCCGGTTCGCCTCCCACGAGACCTGGGGCCGGGGCCGCATCTGGGGCACCCACCCCCTCGGGGACGGCCGGGTCTACGCCTACGCCGCCGCCCTCGTCCCCGCCGGAGGGCGGGCACCCGACGACGAGCGGGCGGAACTGCTGCGCCGGTTCGGCGACTGGCACCATCCGGTCCCCGCCGTGCTGGCCGCCGCCCGCCCCGAGGACGTGCTGCGCCACGACGTGCACCACCTCGCCGAGCCGCTCCCGGCCCACCACCGCGGCCGGGTCGCCCTCCTCGGCGACGCCGCGCACGCCATGCCCCCGACCCTGGGCCAGGGCGGCAACCAGGCCATCGAGGACGCCGTCGTCCTCGCCCACCACCACGACGACCTCGCCGCCTACACGGCCGCCCGCCTGCCCCGCACCACGGCCGTCGCCCGTCGGGCCGTCAAGGTGGCCCGGCTCAACATGACGCCCAGCCGCGCCGTCGCCGCCGTGCGCGACACCGCGATCTCCGCGCTGTCGAAGGCCGCGCCGGCGCTGTTCCTGCGCGGCTTCGACGGGATCGCCGACTGGCGGCCGCCGCAGCTCCCGTATGCTGCGCCGGACCCACGTCGGCGACCGGTAGAGGAGAACACCCCGTGAAGGTCGGCTGCATCGGACTCGGCGACATCGCGCAGAAGGCCTACCTCCCGGTGCTCGCCTTCCGGCCCGGTGTCGAACTGCACCTGCAGACCCGGACCCCCGCGACCCTCGACCGGGTCGCCGACGGTCTGCACCTGCCGCCGCACCGGCGCCACGCCGACCTCGACTCCCTCCTCGCCCAGGGCCTCGACGCGGCCTTCGTGCACGCCCCCACCGACGTCCACCCGCAGATCGTGACCCGGCTGCTCCAGGCGGGCGTGGCGACCTACGTCGACAAGCCGCTCGCCTACGACCTCGCCGACTCCGAGCGGCTGGTCGCCCTCGCCGAGGAGCGGGGCGTCAGCCTCGCCGTCGGCTTCAACCGCCGCCACGCCCCCGGTTACGCGCAGTGCGCCGAGCACCCGCGCGAGCTGATCCTGATGCAGAAGAACCGCACCGGGCTGCCGGAGGACCCGCGCACGGTGATCCTCGACGACTTCATCCACGTCGTCGACACCCTGCGCTTCCTCGCGCCCGGTCCCGTCGACGACGTGACCGTCCGGGCCCGCGCCGTGGACGGCCTGCTCCACCACGTCGTGCTCCAGCTCGCCGGGGACGGCTTCACCGCCCTCGGGGTGATGAACCGGCTCAGCGGTTCGGCGGAGGAGGTCCTGGAGGTCTCCGGGCAGGACACCAAGCGGCAGGTGGTCAACCTCGCCGAGGTGATCGACCACAAGGGGCAGCCGACCGTGCGGCGGCGCGGGGACTGGGTGCCGGTGGCCCGGCAGCGCGGCATCGAGCAGGCCGCGCTGGCCTTCCTCGACGCCGTGCGCGCCGGCAGGACGCTCAGCGCCCGGGACGCACTGGAGACCCATGCCCTGTGCGAGCGGGTGGTACGGGAGATCCAGGAGCGGACCGCCGCCTGAGCCGCAGCGCCCGTACGCCCTCGCCGGCGCCCCAGGCCGCGAGGACCAGCAGCGCCGCGTGCACCGGCCAGTCGCCGAGGCGGGTGTAGGGCGTACCGCCGTGCGCGAGGGGGACGTCGTAGACGTGCGCGGCGGACGCGTCGGTGCCGAGCCGCGGCCCGAGGCGCGCCCCGCCCGCGTCGTACACGGCCGAGACCCCGGTCAGCGTCGCGTGGACCATCGGCCGACCCGTCTCGGCGGCCCGCAGCGCGGCCAGCGAGGCGTGCTGCTCCGGCGCCCAGCTCCGCTGGAACGTCGACGTGGACGACTGGGCGATCAGCACCTCGGCGCCGCCTCGCGCGAGGTGGCGGCTCATGTCGGGGAACGCGCTCTCGAAGCACACCATCGGGCCGATCGCCGGCCCGTTCCCGGCGTCCATCACCACCTGCGCCGAGCCGCGCCTGCGGTCCTCGCCCGCCGCCTCGCCGACGGAGGTGGCCCAGCCCAGCAGCGAACGGGCCGGGACGTACTCGCCGAAGGGGACCAGCCGCATCTTGTCGTAGCGGTCCCCGGTCGGGCCGTCCGGGCCGACGAGCACCGAACTCTTGTAGATGCCGGACCCGCCCGAGCGCCGCGCGTCCACGTTGACCAGGAGACGGGCGCCGGTCTCGCGCGACAGCGCCGCCAGCCGCCGCGCCAGGCCGGGCCGTTCCTCCAGGTCGAAGCCGACGCTGCTCTCCCCCCACACGACCAGATCGACGTCCCGGCCGGCGAGGCGGCGGGTGAGCTCCTCCTCGCGGTCGAACCGGCGCTCACCGCTGTGCGCACCCGCGACGACGCCCGGCTGCACCACCGCGATCCGCACGCGTTCGCCGGTGCCGGGGCGCGGGGACCACACCCAGGCGGCCGAGGCGGCGACGGCGCAGGCGGCCAGACCGGCCACCGCGGGCACCCGGGCCCGGCGGAGCGCGACGGCGACGGCGACGGCGACGTTGACGGCCACCAGCAGGAAGCTGAGCAGCCACACCCCGCCCACCGAGGCGAGCCGCAGCGCCGGCGCGACCTGCCACTGGCTCGCGCCGAGCACGCCCCACGGGCCGCCCAGCCCCTGCCAGGAACGGATCAGTTCGGCCGCCAGCCAGCCCGACGGCAGGACCAGGAGTGCCACCGCGACGCGGCCCGGGGAGGGCGTCCCGCCCAGCGTGCGGCGTACCAGCCACCCCCACGGCGCCCACAGCGCGCCGAGCAGCGCGGCGACGACGAACGTGAACACGTGCAGGTTCGGCAGCAGCCAGTGGTGCATCGCCAGCATGAACCCGAACCCGCCGCACCAGCCGTCGTACGCCGCCCGCCGCCCGGTCGGCGCACAGCGGGCCAGCAGCAGCCAGGGCACCAGGGCGATCCAGGCCCACCACCACAGGCCCGGGGCCGGGAAGGCGAGCACGGGCAGGGCGCCCGCCAGCGCGGCGGCGGCCGAGCGCCGCCACGGGGAGGTGGGCCGGCGGCCGAGCGTCTTCATAGGCGTTTCCCTACCCCGTGGACGCCTCCGGTGCGCACCCGACGGTGAGCGAAGCCCCGGGAATCCCGTTCAGTCGCTCACATCGGCCGGCCGGCCGCCGGGAACGCGCCGCCACTTCTCCCGGGCGACCACCTCGCTCAGCCGCCAGCCGTCCTCCGTGCGCAGCAGCCCGAAGTCGTACCGGCCGCCGCACACCGTCTCGGGCCCGGCCGCGCCCCCGCCGGCGCACACCAGGGGGCTGACGTAATCGGCCAGGACGTGGGCGGTGTCGCCGGTGTCCCGCTCCCAGACGCCGAAGCGGACCCGGCGGTTGACGACCAGGTGCTGGCGCACCGGAAACCGCCGCAGGTGCCCGGCGAGCCAGGCGGCGACCGCCCCGGCGTCCCCCTCGATGCCGCCGGCCGACCGGTAGTCGGCCCGCCCGTCCGGCGCGAACAGCTCCCGGTACGCCGCCCAGTCGCCGTCGTCCAGGGCCATCGCGTAGTCGGTGACCAGCCCGTCGACGGCCAGCCGGTCCCTCAGGCCCGCGAGTTCCGCACGCTGCGTCATCGGCTCAGTGTTGGGCATGGAGGGCGCCGCGCCAAGGGGGCGGTGATATTCGGTGGCGGGTCCGGACCGCCCCGCCCCAGGCTGTGCGCATGGACGACGGGAACGACCACGGGAGTGAGCGTATGAGCGCCCACACGGGCGATACGGGTGAGCGGCGGCCGCCCCGGTACGGGATACGGGCGCGCCACACCGATTCCACGATCACCGTCTACCAGGCCTACCGTCCGGAGATCGGCCGTGCCGCCGCCCGCGACGGCCGCTTCCCGCCTTCCTGGAAACGGGACCGCATGACGTGGATCAAGCCGTCCTTCCTGTGGATGATGTACCGCTGCGGCTGGGGCGCCAAGGAGAACCAGGAGACCGTGCTCGCCGTGGAGATCGTCCGGGAGGGGTTCGACTGGGCCCTGCGCCACGCGTGCCTGTCCCACCACGTCCCCGCCCTGCACGGTGACGCGGCCGACTGGAAGCGGCGGCTGAAGCAGTCGCCCGCGCGGGTGCAGTGGGACCCCGAACGCGACCTGCACCTGAACCCGCTGCCCCACCGGTCGCTGCAACTGGGGCTCACGGGCGAGGCGGCGGCGCGGTACGCCGACGAGTGGATCACCGGCATCGAGGACGTCACACCGCTCGCCGCCGAGATCCACGCACGGCTCCGCGCGGGCGAGCCCGAACGGGCCGCCGCGCTGCTGCCCGAGGAACGGCCCTATCCGCTGGAGGGGGGTGATCTCGCGCACCTGCTCCTCTAAGGTGATCGATGATCGATCAAATTCGGCTCCAGGAGGACCCATGTCTCGTTCCGTCACCGTGGTCACCGGGGGCAGCCGGGGAATCGGCGCGGCGACCTGCCTGCGCCTCGCGGCGGACGGGCACGACGTGGCCGTGGGATACGTCCGTGACGCGGCGGCGGCCGAGGCCGTGGCGGACGGGGTGCGCGAGGCGGGCGGGCGCGCGGTCACGGTGCGGGCGGACACCGCGGTCGAGGCGGACGTCGAACGGCTCTTCGAGGTGGCGGGGGAACGGCTCGGCCCCGTGACCGGCCTGGTGAACAACGCCGCGGTGACCGGACCGCTGGGCCGCTTCACCGACACCACCACCGAGAACCTGCGCCGGGTCGTCGACGTGAACCTCATGGGCGTCCTGCTGTGCTCCCGGCGGGCGGCACAGCTCATGACGGAGCGGGGCGGCGGCGTGATCGTCAACGTGTCGTCGGCCGCCGCGACCCTCGGCAGCCCGGGGGAGTACGTCCACTACGCGGCGACCAAGGCCGCCGTCGACGCGCTGACCCTGGGTCTGGCCAAGGAGCTGGGCCCGGACGGCGTCCGCGTCAACGCGGTGGCACCCGGGGCCACCGACACCGAGATGCACGCCGCGATGGGCGACCCGGACCGCGCCCACCGGATGGCGCCCTCCCTCCCGCTGCGCCGCCCGGCCCGGGCGGAGGAGATCGCCGCCGCCATCGCGTGGCTGATGTCGCCGGACGCCTCCTACACGACGGGGGCGGTGCTGCGCGTGGCGGGCGGACGCTGAGGGACGGCGTCCGCCGCCCCTCACGCCGCCTCGATCACCTCTCCGCGGATCGCGGCCGCCCACTCGACCACCAACAACTCGTACTCCGCGCGCTCCTTGGCCGACAGGGATCCGCACGCACGCCGCCACAGGTCACGGATCTGCTCGTTCAGCTCTGCGGCGGACCGCACGGAACCAGGGGTCACGGAATCGGGGGACATGCGGACAAGCCTAGGGGCAAGCACTGACACTCCGCTACCGGACGGCTACGCAACCCGCCGGAGGCCCATGACGAGGGCGTGCCGCCCGCCCCCCCGGCCGAGCGGCCCGGCCCGCCGGACGGGGCCGGCGCGGGCACCCCGGACCACCGCGTGGTCCGGAGGAAGACCCCGGCCGGCCGCCCCGGGCCCGAGGCGCCGGCCGGGACGGGAGCAGCGCTCCCGCGGTCGCGCGACCCTCACCGCGCCGGAGGGGCTCCTCAGGAGGCGCGGCGGAACAGGGCCGTCCAGAGGAAGGGTTCGCCGAAGAGCGGGGAGTCGTCCGGTTCGTCGCGCATGCGGCGCAGCTCGACCTCCGCCAGGTCGGAGAAAATCCAGCGCAGGGAGTCCGGCGTGTAGGCGAGGCCGCCGTGGAGGCGGGAGTGGCGGTAGAAGTCCGCGTCGGGCAGTTCGGAGCCCATCGCGCCGGAAGCGAAGCAGGTGAGGGCGAAATGGCCGCCGGGGGCCAGGACGCGATCGAGGAGGGCGAGGTAACTGAGTCGGCGGTGCGGCGGCAGGTGGTGGAAGCAGCCGGAGTCGTAGACCAGCTCGTACGGGCCGCCGAGATCGCCCGCGGTCAGGGCGAAGGCGTCACCGCAGTGGAAGCGGACGTCGGCCCCCGCCGCGCGGGCGCGGTCCTCGCCCCAGGCGACGGCCGCCGCGGAGAGGTCGACGGCGTCCACCTCGAAGCCCTCGGCGGCGAGGTGGAAGGCGTTGCGGCCGGGGCCGCAGCCCAGGTCGAGGGCGCGTCCCGGAGCGAGAAGGCCCCGGTCGATGTAGGACACCAGGTTCTCGTCCGGTTTCGCCGCGAAGAACGGCACCGGCCTGGAGCGGTCCGCGTAGAAGCCGTCCCACCACGAGGCCGCACCGGCCGTCCAGCGGTCGGCCTCCGGCGCGAACAGGCCGTCCAGGAGCCGCAGCACGTCGTCCACCGTACGGATGTTCCGGTCCATCCGGTCCCCCCTTCCCGATGCGGAGAACATAGGCCCGCGTGATGCGAAAGGCCAGCTCGGACGATGTGGCGGAAGGGCGTCACCGAGCGTCTGGAGGGCTTGGACCGGGAAGGGGAGGTCCCCCCTCCACGGATACGGGCAGCGGATCCTCCGGGCCCCGCCGAAGGGCGTCAGGGAGCCGATTCCGGCTGAGCCGGGGTGTCTTTTTCTTCCCGGGCGCCGCCGTCGCTCACGGCCGCACGGAGCACTCGATCACCACGCACGCCCGTCCGGTCGGGGCCGGCGTCCGGAAGCGGCGTCCGATGGGACCGGTGGGCCGGACCGGCGCCTGGCCGGCCGGCCCCCGGCACGCGCCCGCCTGTACGGGAACGCGCGGAACCCTCACCCCCGCTCCGGGCCCCGCACGGTCGTCACCGTGGACGTCCCGGGCCCGCTGGTGGCGCGGTGTCCCGCCGCGGTGTGATCGGGCCTGGCCGGCGTCGTCCGGGAAGGAGGATCCGCTCCCGCGCCGGGAGGTTCGGGTCCGCCACGGACGGCCCGTCCGGATCAATGGGCCGGCTCGCCCGCGTGGGGGCTCAGGACGCCCATGCCGACCAGCGCGATGATGAGCACGCCGAGGGCGATCCGGTACCACACGAACGGCATGAAGCTCTTCGTGGAGATGAACTTCATGAACCAGGCGATCACGGCGTAGCCGACACCGAAGGCGATGATCGTCGCGAAGATCGTCGGTCCCCAGGACACGTGGCCGCCCTCCGCCGCGTCCTTGAGTTCGAACAGGCCGGAGGCGAGGACCGCCGGGATGGCCAGCAGGAACGAGTAGCGGGCCGCCGCCTCGCGCCGGTAGCCCATGAACAGGCCGCCGCTGATGGTCGCGCCGGAGCGGGACACCCCGGGGATCAGGGCCATGGCCTGGCAGACGCCGTAGATCAGGCCGTCCCGGACGCCGAGGTCCTGCAGGGTCTTGCGCTGCATGGGCGCGCGGTGCCGGCCGCCCTTCTCGTCCCGGGCCGCCAGCCGGTCGGCGAAGCCCAGGACGACGCCCATCCCGATCAGCATGGCCGCGGTGATCCGCAGGTCGCGGAACGGCCCCTCGATCTGGTCCTTCAGCGTTACGCCGAGCACACCGATCGGGATGGAGCCGACGATGACCAGCCAGCCCATGCGCGCGTCGGGATCGCCGCGCATGCCCTTGTCGGTGAGCGAGCGGGTCCATGCCGAGATGATCCGCCCGATGTCCTTGCGGAAGTAGATCAGCACGGCGGTCTCCGTGCCGATCTGGGTGATCGCCGTGAAGGCCGCGCCCGGGTCCTCCCAGCCGGAGAACGCCGCCGTCAGCCGCAGGTGGGCGCTGGAGGAGACGGGGAGGAACTCGGTCAGCCCCTGGACGAGTCCGAGGATGAGGGATTCAAACCAAGACATGGGAGTACGGAGTCCAAGTGCCGATCGTGGGAACGGGCGAGGGACACACCCGGCCGCTGTGCGCGGCGATCAGTGATCGGGCGTGTCGAGGGGCAGCGTAGCGCCCTCCGCTGACAGGCCGGGCACAGGGGCCGGGCCCGGCCCGCCGCGGGCCCCGTGACCGCCCCGCCGGGCCCCCGGGCGGACCTCCGGGGCCGCGTCGAGGTCCGCGGGCGACCCGCGGGGCGGCCCCGGGCGGGTGCTGGGCGGTCCTTCGCCGTCCGTCCGGCCGTCAGCGCGCCCGCAGGTGGTGGCGCTTGCGCCAGGCCACCACCGCACCCACCAGGCCGGGTACGGCGATGCAGGCCAGTGCGATCAGGAAGGCGGGCGACGTCGGGGCCGAGGCGCGGGAGCCGGCGACGACGTACGCGGCGGTGTTCGGGACGGACCCGAGCGCCGTCGCGAGCAGGAACGGCGGCAGGCCCATGCGGGAGACGGCGGCACAGTAGTTCGCGGCGGCGAACGGCACCCCGGGGAACAGCCGCGCCGCCAGCATCGAGCGGAAGCCGTGCCGGCTGAGCTGCCCGTCCGCGGCCTTCAGCCACCGGCCGCGCAGCAGCGGGCGCAGCGCGTCCTGGCCCAGTACGCGGCCCAGGCAGAACGCGATCCCGGCGCCCAGCACCGTGCCCGCCAGGGCCGCGCCGAGGCCCGCCTGGGAGCCGAACAGCGCGCCGGCCGCGAGGTTCAGCAGCGGGCGCGGTACGAACGCCACGGTGCACAGCCCGTACGCCACCGCGTACGCCAGTGCCGCCGCGGCTCCACCGAGTTGCGGCGGCCAGCCGTCCACCAGCAGCTTCTGCGGCTCGAACAGCAGCACCGCCGAGGCGGCCACGGCGAGCAGGGCGACGAGCAGGGACAGGCGCGACCAGGGCGAGAGGAGGACTCTCGCGCAGCGGGCGGCGGGACCGGCGGCGACGGGCGGGGCGGGCACGGCCCCGGGCACGGCGGCGGCGAGCTCCGTGGCGGCGGCCCGGGGAGAGGCGGTGGCGGTGCCCCCAGAGCGGGTGGTGGCATCGAGCATTCGGTGACAGTAACCGACACCTATGTGTGATCGCCGTATGGTTCGCCCCACCGGCCCCACCGGCCCCACCGGCCCCACCGGCCCCACCAGCGCGCGAACCGGCGGGCGCCGCGCGGGGAAGCGGCGGAAAACCATTCGACGCGGAGCGGGGCGTGGGCGAGGATCGGTCTCATGTTCCGGTACGCCTTCCCCCTCGCCGCATCCGCCGCCGCGGATGCCCCGAAGGCTGCCGTTCCCGTCCTCGTGGCCGCCGTCGACGGCGCCCGAGGCTGACCCTTCCCGGATCGTCCGGCGGACCCCGCAGGGGGAGGGTCGGTACCACCCCGGGGTCCCCGTCCCGCCGCGTGCCCCAAGGGCCGCGCCGGGGCCGTCACCCGTCTCCCCGGTACGCCATCGGGCAACACGGCGCATCACCGACGTAACACCGACGTGTCGATGACGCATCGCTGACGCATCGAGAGGCGACCGGGAGACGACCGAGACCGAGACTTCGAGGTACCACCATGCCCAAGACGGCGTACGTCCGCACCAAACCGCACCTGAACATCGGCACGATGGGCCACGTCGACCACGGCAAGACCACCCTGACCGCCGCCATCACCAAGGTCCTGGCCGCCCGGGGCGCCGGCGCGTTCGTGCCGTTCGACCGCATCGACCGGGCGCCGGAGGAGGCGGCCCGGGGCATCACCATCAACCTCGCGCACGTCGAGTACGAGACCGACACCCGGCACTACGCGCACGTGGACATGCCCGGCCACGCCGACTACGTCAAGAACATGGTCACCGGCGCCGCCCAGCTCGACGGGGCGATCCTCGTCGTCTCCGCGCTCGACGGGATCATGCCGCAGACCGCCGAGCACGTCCTGCTCGCCCGGCAGGTCGGCGTCGACCACGTCGTGGTCGCCCTGAACAAGGCCGACGCGGGGGACGAGGAGCTGACCGACCTGGTCGAACTGGAGGTCCGCGAACTGCTCACCGCGCACGGGTACGGCGGCGACGCCGTGCCCGTCGTACGGGTCTCCGCGCTGAGGGCGCTTCAGGGGGACCCGCGCTGGACGGCGTCGATCGAGGCGCTGCTCGACGCGGTGGACACGTACGTGCCCCTGCCCGAGCGGTATCTGGACGCGCCGTTCCTGCTGCCGGTCGAGAACGTCCTCACCATCACCGGGCGGGGCACGGTCGTCACCGGCGCGGTCGAGCGCGGCACCGTCCGGACCGGCGACCGGGTCGAGGTGCCCGGTACCGCCGTGGAAACCGTCGTCACCGGCCTGGAGACCTTCGGCAAGCCGATGGAGGAGGCGCAGGCCGGGGACAACGTGGCGCTGCTGCTGCGCGGCGTCCCCCGCGACGCGGTGCGCCGCGGGCACGTGGTCGCGGCGCCGGGCAGTGTCGTGCCGGGCCGCCGGTTCACGGCGCGGGTGTACGTCCTCTCCGCGCGCGAGGGCGGTCGTACGACTCCGGTGTCGACGGGTTACCGGCCGCAGTTCCACCTCCGCACCGCGGACGTGGTCGGTGACGTCGACCTCGGCGGGGCCGGCGTCGCCCGGCCCGGTGACACCGTCACCATGACGGTCGAACTGGGGCGCGCGCTGCCGCTGGAGCCGGGCCTCGGCTTCGCCATCCGCGAGGGCGGGCGGACCGTCGGCGCGGGGACGGTGACGTCGGTGGGCTGAGCGGGGACCGGGACCCGCCACCCGGGGGCCGGAGTCCGTCCCGGCCACCCGCGGGTGGCCGGGACGACGGACGCGGTCCGGCCGGGCACGGGGTGGTGCGGGCCGGCCCCTGTGCCGGGCGGGCCGGCCGTCCCGCCCGCGCCGGGCCGTTTCGGTGCCGCGCGGGCGGTCCGGCCGACCGGCCCGGCCCCCGGCTGCGGCCGGGCGTGACCGGACCGGGCTCGTCCCGGGTGACGGCCGGACGGGAAGAGGGCCGGCGGCCGGGGACCGGGAGACGCCCGCCGGGATCCGCGCGGGCGCCGTACCGGCACAATGAGCGCGTGAACGAGCCGATCCCCGTGAGCCGAGCCGTCGATCACGGCACCGCCAAGCTGATGCCCGACGTCGACCGGGAGCGGGCCTGGCTGCTGACGGTCGACGGGGCGCCGCAGTCGTACGTCGACCTGGACGCGCCGGAGCACCTGGAGTTCGAGTACGCCCGGCGGCTCGGGCACGTCCTGGACACCGTCGCCGAACCGGGGCGCGCGCTGGACGTGCTGCACCTCGGAGGCGGCGCGCTCACCCTGCCCCGGTACCTGGCCGCGACCCGGCCCGGCTCCCGGCAGGACGTCGTGGAGGCCGACCGCGGCCTGCTGGAGCTGGTCGCCGAGCACCTGCCGCTCCCGGACGGCGCCGGCGTCGCCCTGCACGCCGCCGACGCCCGCGCCTGGCTGGAGGCCGCGCCCGCGGACTCGGCCGACCTCCTGGTCGCCGACGTCTTCGGCGGCTCACGCGTGCCCGCGCACCTGACCTCCGTCGCCTACGCCCGCGAGGCCGGGAGGGTCCTGCGGGACGACGGCGTGTACGTGGCCAACCTGGCCGACGGGGCCCCGTTCGCCTTCCTGCGCTCCCAGCTCGCCACCTTCGCGGAGGTCTTCGGGGAACTGGTGCTGATCGCCGAGCCGGGCGTGCTGCGCGGACGCCGCTTCGGCAACGCGGTGCTGGCGGCGGCCCACCGCCCCCTGCCCGTGGCCGCGCTGGCCCGGCTCGCCGCCGCCGACGCCTTCCCCGCCCGGGTGGAACACGGGCCGGCGCTGCGGGACTTCACCGGCGGCGCCCGCCCGGTGCGGGACGAGGACGCCGTGCCGTCACCCGAGCCCCCCGACGGGGCGTTCGGCATCGGCTGAGCCCTCGCCGGCCCCCTGGCCGCCCCGGGTCACGGGCTTCGTGCGGCGCCGCAGGTTCCGCACGTCCGGCACGCACAGCACCAGCGCCGTCATCAGCACGATCAGCGCCGCGCAGCCCCACAGCGACGGCGTCCGCCCGAACGCCTCCTCGGCCGGGCCCGCCAGCGCCGTCGCCAGCGGCATCAGCGCCACCGAGCCGAACCAGTCGTAGGCCGACACCCGGGAGAGCTTGTCCTCCGGTATCTCCTGGTGCAGCGCGGTCATCCAGGAGACGCCGAAGACCTCCAGCGTGACGCCGGTCACGAACATCACCGCGCACAGCACGCCGATCGGGACCGGGACGGCGAGCGCCGCGGAGGGCAGGGCGAGCGGGAAGACGCACAGCGTGCCCGCGAGCAGCAGGCGGCGCGGCTTCCAGCGGGTCATCAGCAGCGCGCCCGCGACCGTGCCGGCGCCGAAGAAGCCCAGCGCCAGGCCCCACGGGCCCGCCCCGCCCAGGTGGTCCCGGGCGACGAGGGGGCCGTAGACCGCGTCGGCCGCGCCGACGACCGCGTTGGCGATGGAGAACTGGACGACGATGCCCCACAGCCACGGCCGGCCGGCGACCTCCCGCCAGCCCTCCCGCAGGTCGGAGAGGAGCCCGCCGCCCGGCTCCCGCGGCGGGATGTGACCCACGTCGAGCAGGCCGCGCAGCGCCCCGGCGACCGCGAACGCCGCCGCGTCCGCCGCGAGCACCCAGCCCGGACCGATCACGGCGACCATCGCGCCGCCCAGCGCGGCGCCGCCCAGGGCCGCGCCCTGCATCGCCATCCGGAACACGGCGAAGGCGCGGCCCGCCTGCTCGCCCCGGACCGAGGACATCAGCATGCCCTCGGCGGCCGGACTGAAGAACGCCTGGCCGGTGCCGCCCAGCGCGGTCAGCAGCATCATCTGCCACAGCTGTGCCCGACCGGTCAGGACGAGCGCGGCGAAGGCGGCCTGCGACAGGCAGTTGAGGGCGTTGGCCGCGACCATGACCCGGTGCCGCGGCAGGCGGTCCGCGACGGCGCCGCCGATCAGCAGGAACAGCACCAGCGGCAGCGTGCGGGCGGCGGCCACGAGGCCCACGTCGCCGCCGTCGCCACCGGCCTCCAGCACGGCGAACGCGGCGGCGATCAGCGCGCCCTGGCTGCCGAGGCTCGTGACCACCGCGGCGGCGGTCAGCAGGGAGTAGTTGCGGCCCGCCCAGGCGGGTCCGCGGGGACGTCGGGAGGCGGTGGCGGTCGTGGTCACGGCCCGACTATCGCCGCAGGCCGTCCGAGTTGCCAAATGGCTTGCGGCCCGCCTCGCGGCGACGTCCGGCCCCGCAAGGATCCCGGAAGCGCCCCGGGGCGGTGGGCCGCTGCGACCCGCGGCGCTGTGGTCCGTGACACCTCCGTCCCCGCGGGACGCGGGGGCCTGCCGGTGACCCGGTAGGCTTCCCGGGCGTGCGCCGCCTCGCGCGCACGCCCGGGAGAACCGCGCACGTCCGGGAAGCCCGGGCGGCAGGGACGCGAAACGGGAGGATGGGGCCTTGCACGTCCAGGAGTGGCTCGACACCGTGCCCGCGGCAGCCGTCTACGCCGTCGTGGGACTGGTCATCGGACTGGAGAGCCTGGGCATCCCGCTGCCGGGCGAGATCATCCTGGTCTCGGCAGCCCTGCTGTCCTCCCAGCACGCCGGCGTCGACCCGGTGATCCTCGGCGCGTGCGCCAGCGCCGGCGCCGTGATCGGCGACTCCATCGGCTACGCCATCGGCCGCAGGGGCGGACGACCGCTGCTGGCCTGGCTGGGGAGGAAGTTCCCCGGGCACTTCAGCGAGGGCCACATCGCCACCGCCGAGCGGTCCTTCCGGAAGTGGGGCGTGTGGGCCGTCTTCTTCGGCCGCTTCGTCGCCCTGCTGCGCATCTTCGCCGGCCCGCTGGCGGGCGTGCTGCGGATGCCGTACTGGAAGTTCCTGATCGCCAACGTCCTCGGCGGCATCGTCTGGGCGGGCGGCACCACCGCCGTCATCTACTACGTCGGGATCGTCGCCGAGTCCTGGCTCAAGCGCTTCTCCTGGCTGGGCCTGGTGGCCGCCGTGCTGATCGGCCTGACCTCGATGCTGGTCCTCAAGCGCAGGGCGCGGGCGGCGGCACCGCGGCAGGCGCCGGCGGCCGAGCCGGAGACGGTCCCGGCCACCGACTGAACCCCGAGGCGTCAGTGCGGGCCGCCGTGGACCTCGCGGTGCGCCTTGGCCAGCTCCGCGTACCTCGTCCCGTTCAGGGTGACGCCCTCGCGTTCCCCGTCCGTCAGCTGCCGCCTCACCGTCGCCGGCACGCCCGCGACGAGGGAGCCCGGGGGCACCCGCATGCCCTGCGGGACCAGGGCCTGGGCGGCGACCAGGGAACCGGCGCCGATCACCGCGCCGTTGAGGACGGTGGCGCCCATGCCGATCAGGCAGTCGTCCTCGACGGTCGCGCCGTGCACCACCGCGTTGTGCCCGATGGAGACGCGCTCGCCGACGGTGACGGGGAAGCCGGGATCGGCGTGGAGGGTGCAGTTGTCCTGGACGTTGCTGTCCGCCCCGACCGCGATCCGCTCGACGTCGCCGCGCAGCACCGCCCCGTACCAGACGCTCGCCCCCGCGCACAGGGTCACGTCCCCGATGACCGTGGACGTCGGCGCCACGAACGCCTCCGCGTCCACCTTCGGGTCCCTGCCGCCGATGCCTCTGATCAGCGCCTCGTGCGTCATCGTCGCCTCCTGGTCGGGTGATGTACGGCACCGTACGCCACCCGGTGGGGTGAAGATCACAAGACCTGGGCGGTGGCGGCGCCGCGCACGCTGAGTACGGTAAGCGGGTGCCCGAGCCCAAGAACACGTTCTCGTCCTGGCGGCGCCGCCTCGCACAGCGCGCCGTCCACGCGGGGTGGGCCTGGGCGCAGCGCACGGGGTCCGTCACCACCGAACACCCCGGGCGCTTCCGCTTCGGCGCCCTCGGCACCGGCACGCGGCTCGCCTTCCCGCTCGGCACGGTCTTCGGCGAACCGTGGATCCACCTGGGCGCCCACTGCGTCATCGGCGAGCAGGTCACCCTCACCGCCGGACTGATGCCCGACCTCGACCTCGGCCCCGAGCCGATCCTGCGCATCGGCGACGGCGTCGTCCTGGGCCGCGGCAGCCACGTCATCGCCGACACCGCGGTCACCATCGGCAGCGACTGCTACTTCGGGCCGTACGTCTACGTCACCTCCACCAACCACTCCTACGACGATCCCCACCAGCCCATCGGCAAGCAGTGGCCCCGGATGGAGCCGGTGTCGATCGGGCCCGGCTGCTGGATCGGCACCGGCGCGGTGATCCTGCCGGGGGCGCGGATCGGACGGAACGTGGTGGTGGCCGCGGGCGCCGTGGTCCGCGGCACGGTGCCCGACCACAGCGTGGTCGCGGGCGCCCCCGCCCGGGTCGTACGGCGCTGGACCCCCGCCGACGGCTGGCAGCCGCCGCTCAGGACCCCGGCGCCGGTGCCCGTACCGGAGGGCGTCACCCCGCAGCAGCTGCTGGCGCTGGCGGGGGCGGTGGACGGGGAGGCGATGGACGGGGGGACGACGACCGCCGTGGGGACGGGCGCGGGCCGGCCCGGCACCCCGCCACCGGAATCCGCCGGGCCCTCCAGGGGGCTGGTGGCCAGGGCGAGGAGAGCCGTCACGGGACGGTGGCCGCGCAGTACAGTTCAGTGAACGATCGGGTGCATCACACCGCAGTTCAGCGAGATGTACCGAGTCATCCATGACATTGGACGGAATGTGTCGGACCTCGACCTGCTGACCCAGTCCCTGGCGCGCAACGTCAAACGCCGGCGCACCGAGCTCGGCTTCACCCTCGACGCGCTCGCCGCCCGCGCCGGGGTCAGCCGCGGCATGATCATCCAGATCGAGCAGGCCCGCACCAACCCCAGCCTCGGCACGGTCGTCAAGATCGGCGACGCCCTCGGCGTCGGCATCACCACCCTGCTCGACCACGCGCAGGGCCCCAGAGTCCGCATCGTTCCCGCCGAGCAGGCCGTCCGGCTCTGGCACACCGGTGCCGGCAGCTACAACCGGCTCCTGGCCGGCACCGAGGCGCCCGGGCCGCTGGAGATGTGGGACTGGCGGCTCATGCCCGGCGAGAGCAGCCCGTCCGACCCGCACCTCGCCGGCACGGTCGAACTCGTGCACGTCACGGCCGGGGAACTGACCCTCACCGTCGACGGCGCGGCGCACCGCGTCCCGGCGGGCGCCAGCGCCTCCTTCGAGGCCGACGCCCCGCACGCCTACGGCAACGACGGCGACGTGCCCATGGAGATGGTCATGGCGGTCTCGGTCCCGCCCGTCCGCTGAGACACCCGGCCACCGGGCCGCCCGACGTTGCTAGCGTGCGGCCATGCACGCACCCATCGGACACTTCGACAACGCCCGGCCCGCGCCCGACTGCCTCGGCGAACTGACCCGACCGGTCGCCGACGCGGTGCGCCACTGGCGCGGCAGCGTCCCCGCCGACCAGATCGTCTACGTCGACACCGAACCGCAGTGGGCCGACACCGCCACCTTCGTCGAGCACTACGGCCGCGAACTGCTCGAACAGTCCGCCAACTGCGTGGTGGTCACCGGCAAGCGCGGCGGCGAGACCACGCTCGCGGCGTGCGTGGTGCTCTCCACCACCCGGGTCGACGTCAACGGCGCCGTCCGCCGGCACCTGGGCGCCCGCAAGGCGTCGTTCGCCCCCATGGAGACGGCCACGGGGGAGACGGGCATGGAGTACGGCGGCATCACCCCGGTCGGCCTGCCCGAGGGCTGGCCGGTCCTGGTGGACCCGGCCGTCGCCGACCTGCCGTACGTCCTCGTCGGCAGCGGACGCCGGCGCGGCAAACTGCTGGTCCCCGGCAAGGCGCTCGCCGAACTGCCCGGAGCGGTGGTGCTGGAGGGGCTGGGCGTCGCCTGACGCCTGGGACCGGTCGGCGCCGGGACGCCGGGTCAGTGGACGGCGTCCTTTCCGGTGTACAGGTCGGCGAAGGCCGCCGCCGCCGGAGGGGAGGCGAGCAGGCGGCGCAACCGGGCCAGCGTCGTACCGGCGCGGAACGGGTCACCCGACGAGGCGCCGTGGAACACGTCGGACAGCCACAGCGAGAACTCCTGGTACTGCCACACGCGCCGCAGGCTCGCCTCGCCGTACTCCCGCAGGCCGCGCTCGTCGTCCGCGGTGAGACGGGCGACGAGCGCGTCGCCCAGCAGGAAGGCGTCGTGCAGGGCGAGGTTCATGCCCTTGGCGGCGATCGGCGAGGTGAGGTGGGCCGCGTCACCGGCGAGGAGGAGACGGCCGTACACCATGGGCTCGACGACGTAGTCGTGCAGGTCCAGGACGCGCTTCTCGATCAGCCGCCCCTCGGCGAGCGGCTCGGCGCCACGGGCGGCGAGACGGTGGCGGAGCTCGGTCCACACCCGGTCGTGCGGCCAGTTCTCCGGGTCGTCGCCGGGAGGGCATTGGAGGTAGTAGCGGGTGACCTGCGGGCTGCGGGCCATGTGCGCGGCGAAGCCCCGCGGGTGGATGCCGAAGACGACGCAGTCGCAGGACGGCGGCGCCTCGGCCAGCAGCGCCAGCCAGCCGATCCCGTAGGCGTGCCGCGAGGTGCGCTCCGGTGGCAGCGCGGTCCGCGTCACCCCGCGCGCCCCGTCGCACCCGGCGACGAAGTCGCAGCGCACCAGCCGCCGTTCGCCCGTGTCCGGGCAGAGGTACGACACCGCGGGCCGGTCCGTGCCGATGTCGTGCAGTGCCACGTCCCGTACGCCGAAGGCGATCGCGCCGCCCCGCACGTCCGCGTACTCGCGGACCAGTTCCGTCACCAGCAGCGGCTGCGGGCAGACGAAGTGGCGGTGCCCGGTCAGCTCGGTGTACCGGAACCGGTGCCGGTCGCCGCCGACCCGGAACTCGCACTCGGTCTGCGTCGGCACCGCGTCCAGCAACTCCCGGGCCACGCCCCGTCGCCGGAGCTCACGCACCGCCCACTCCTCGACGAAGCCCGCCCGGGGCCGCCGCTCGATGAACTCCCGGCTCTCCGTCTCCAGCACCAGGCAGTCGACGCCCGCGGCGCGCAGGATGGTGCCGACGGTGAGCCCGGCCGGGCCGGCACCGACGACGACGACCGGGAAGTGCCGCGGGGCGGTGGCGACGCGGCCGGTGTGCGGATGGGGAAAGTGCGAGGTCATCCGCGCATTATCGCCGGGAGGGCCGGCGGTGGGCGCGGGGAGGCGGCGGCCCCTTCCGCACGGGCGCGCCGCGGGGACCGGGCCGCCGGTGAGCGGGCGGATCAGCCCAGGCGCGGAATCTCGATCGCGGGGCAGCGGTCCATCACCATCTCCAGCCCGGCCGCCCGCGTCCGCTCGTAGGCGGCCTCGTCGACGACCCCCAGCTGGAACCACACCGCCTTCGCGCCCCCGGCGACCGCCTCGTCGGCGACCGGCCCGGCCAGCTCGCTGTTGACGAACACGTCGACGACGTCCACGTCGAAGGGGACGTCCGCGAGGGAGGCGTACCCCGGCTCGCCGTGCACCGTCTCCGCCCTGGGGTGGACGGGCACGACGCGCTTGCCGAAGCGCTGGAGCACCTCGGCGACGCCGTACGCCGCGCGCCGGCGGTTGTTCGACAGGCCCACCACGGCCCAGGTGTCGCCGAGCTCGGTGAGGATCTTGCGGACGGTTGCCTCGTCGCCGTACATCGGCGGCCTCCTCGGACTGCTGGACGCGCTGTCGTCCGGACAACGCCGGCGCCGCGTCACCGATTCCCGCTGCCCGCCCCGCCACCCCGGGTGAGCAGGTGTTCCGCGCGGTCCCCGTAGGCTGGCCGGATGCAGGACGAGTACCGCACGGTCGCCCGCGCGGGCGTGCACGAAACCGAGATCAACCGCTCCCGCTTCCTGTGCGCCCTCGCCCCGGCGGCCACCGAACGGGAGGCGCAGGACTTCGTCGCGGCCGTGCGCAAGGAGCACGCGGACGCCACGCACAACTGCTGGGCGTACGTCATCGGCGCCGACGCCGCCGTCCAGAAGGCCAGCGACGACGGGGAACCCGGCGGCACCGCCGGCCTGCCCATGCTCCAGATGCTGCTGCGCCGCGACATGCGGTACGTCGTCGCCGTCGTCACCCGCTACTACGGTGGCGTCAAACTGGGCGCCGGCGGACTCATCCGCGCCTACGGAGGGACGGTCGGCGAGGCGCTCGACGCCATCGGCACGATCACCCGCCGCCGGTTCCGCCTGGCCACCGTGACGGTCGACCACCAGCGGGCCGGCAAGCTCCAGAACGACCTGCGCGCGACCGGGCACGCGATCCGGGACGTGCGCTACGGCGAGGAGGTCACCCTGGAGATCGGCCTGCCGGACGCCGACGTGGAGGCCTTCCGCTCGTGGCTGGCGGACGCGACCGCGGGGACGGCCCGGTTCGAGCCGGGCGGGGAGGCGTACGGGGACGCGTGAGCCGCCGCGGGACGGGGCACCGGAGGCGGAGCGGCGGACGGTGCGCGAGACTCGGGCGGGTACGACCAGGAGCGGTGTCCGCCTGTCCCGGAGGACCGCGGGCCCTCGGCGAGGTGGCGGACCCGCGGCGGAAAGGATGGACGGGCATGACACAGGACCGGACGCGTGGCGTGGCGGTGGTGACCGGGGCGTCCTCGGGCATCGGGACCGAGTACGCGCAGCGGCTGGCCGCGGACGGGTGGGACCTGGTGCTGGTCGCCCGGCGCGCCGAGCGCCTCACCGGCCTCGCCGGGCGGCTGCGGGAGACGGCCGGTATGACGGTGGAGACCGTGGTGGCCGACCTCGCCCGGCCGGCCGACCTGGCCCGGGTGGCGGAGCGGGTCGCCGCCGGTGACGTGGGCCTGCTGGTCAACAACGCGGGGATCAACGGGTACGGGCCGTTCACCGAGGTCGATCCCGGCCTGCTGGCCAAGGTCGTCGAGGTGAACGTCGTGGCGCCCACGGTGCTGGCCCGCGCCGCGCTCCCCGCGATGACGGCACAGGGCCGCGGCGCGGTGATCAACGTGGCCTCGCTGCTGGCGTTCGCCGGGTCGCAGCCGCCCGGATCCCTGCCGCACCGGGCCGTCTACGCGGGCACGAAGGGGTACATGGTGACGTTCACCAGGACCCTCGCCGCCGAACTGGCCGGCACGCCGGTGCGGGTGCAGGTCGTCTGCCCCGGCCTGACCGCCACCGAGTTCCACCTCGGCGCGGGCGACACCCCGGTCGAGGGCGAGCGGCGCGTCCACGACGAGGGCGGCATGCCCGCGGCCGACGTGGTGACCGCCTCACTGGCCGCGCTGGCGGCGGGCGAGGTGGTGTGCGTGCCGGGCCTGGCGGACGCCGGCGCGGTGGAGCGGCTGGTGGAGGCGGAAGTCGCCCTGCGGGGAGGGTCGGGCGCCTCGCTCGCCCCCCGTTACCGCGACGGGCACGGACCGGGCGCGTCGTAGGACGCCGCGGATTCCTCCCCGCCGCCCGGCGGGTTCTCGCCGGGCGGCTTCCCGGTCGCCCTATCACTTCCGAGGATCACAACCACCCCCGCCTCCCCTCTAATGGGAATCGAGCCGACGGGAAGTCGGAGGACGGCCGACCCGGTCCGCGGGACCGGACGAAGGCGGGGGTGACCACGGTGCGGGCTTTCGGATTCGTCGCCATGGCGGCGCTGTCGATGTGCGTGGTGTCCACGGCGGGTGGCTGCGCGGAAGGCCCGGGCCGGGACGACGCGGGGAAGCCGCAGTCCGTACCGGGGTCCGTCCGGGCCCAGGACGACCTGCTCAAGCGCGCCGAATCCACGCTGGCCCAGCGGTGCCTGGCCGAGCGCCGGGTGACGCCGCCGCCGGCGCCCCCCGGCCCGGACACCGGGGACCGGACCGGCGGCGGCCCCGCACCGGACAGCCGGGAAGCCGCGGCACGGCGTCCGTTCCCCTACGGGATCGACGACCCCGCCTGGGCCGCCCAGCACGGCTTCGGCGGCGCCGCAGAAACCGCACGCCGGCACGGCGAGGACGGCGCCCGCGCACAGGAGCCGCGGTCCGACGCGCAGGAGGCACGGCGCCAACAGCGCTTCCTCGACGCGATGTTCGGCACCGGACGCCGCGAGCTGTCCACCCGGACGGCCACCGGACTCGTCGTCCGGGCCAACAGCGACGGGTGCCTCGCCGAGGCGCAGCGCGTCCTGTACGGCGACCAGGCGCGCTGGTTCCGCGCCACGGTGGCGGTCGACAACCTGGAGGCCGCCGCGCACCACCGGGTGACCCGGGACCCCGCCTACCGGGCCGTACTCGCCCGCTGGGCCCGCTGCGTCGCCCCGGTGCACAAGGCCGACGACCCCGGTGAGCTGCGCGACGCGTGGCAGCGCCGCGCCCGCGGCCTCCCACCGGACCGCGCCGCGGCCCTGCAGCGGCGGTACGCCGTGGCCGAGGCGCGGTGCGTGCGGAGCACGGACCTCGCCGGTACGGGCGCCCGGCTGGAGCGACGCCACACGGCCGACCTGCGGGCCGAGTACGCCGACCTGATCGCCGACCACCGGAGCATGCGCGAGCGCGGCCTGCGCCACGCCGTGCGGCACGGCCTCTGACACCTCCTCGGCAGACTCCCGGAGCCAGACCGGCCAACGGACCGACCGGCCGGCCGGGCACCGGGTCCGGCGAGTGCGTCCCGCCGGGACCACTCGGTTCCACCCACCGTGATCACCGATCACCACCGAAAGGAACGACACCATGCGCAAGACCATCGCCACCACGGCCGGCCTGATCCTCGCCACCGCCGCCACCCTGGCCGCCGTCCCCACCACGGCCCAGGCCGCCGCCCCCTGCGCCCGCGGGAACTTCTGCGCCTACACCGACGCCAACTTCGGCGGCCTGGGCGTGAGCTGGTCCGGCGACGACGGCTGGTGGGAGGGCAACATCGCCGACCAGGACAGCTCCTGGGCCAACCGAGGCATCTCCGGTCCGGGCATCAAGGACCACGTCAAGGTCTACGCCAGCGCCTGGCAGGGCGGCGGCGTCACCATCTGCCTGCGCCCCGGCCAGGAGGTCGGCTACAACGCCGGCGCCAACGACCGCGGTGACTCCCACATCTGGACCACCGGCTGCTGAACGCACCCGTCCGGACGGGCTCACCACCCGGGTACGGCACCCGGGCGGTGAGCCTCGGGCGTGACCCGCCGCCTCCCCGCGGCCCGCCCGGCCCCGGGGCGGGCCGCGGCCCCAGGACCGCCCCGTGTCCCCGGGGACGCCTGAGGGCGGTGAGGATCCGGAGGCCCGCGGGCGTTACCGTGGTGGGTGCTCACAGCGGGGCCCTGCGGGCCCGGTGCTGTCCGGAGGCCAGACAGAGGAGAGACATGCGGGGCGGAGCGGTGTCGTGAGGATCCTGCACACCTCCGACTGGCACCTGGGACGGTCGTTCCACCGGGTCGGCATGCTCGGCGCCCAGGCCGACTTCATCGGCCACCTCGTCACCACCGTGCGCGAGCGCGCCGTGGACGCGGTGGTCGTGTCGGGCGACGTGTACGACCGGGCGGTGCCGCCGCTGGCCGCGGTCGAGCTGTTCGACGACACCCTGCACCGCCTCGCCGACCTCGGCGTGCCCACGGTGATGATCTCCGGGAACCACGACTCCGCCCGCCGTCTGGGCGTGGGCGCCGGGCTGATCGGGCGGGCCGGCATCCACCTGCGGACCGAGCCCTCGGCGTGCGGCACCCCGGTGGTGCTGGCCGACGAGCACGGGGACGTGGCCTTCTACGGGCTGCCCTACCTCGAACCCGCTCTGGTGAAGGACGAGTTCGCCGTGGACAGGGCAGGCCACGAGGCCGTTCTCGCCGCCGCCATGAACCGGGTCCGCGCCGACCTCGCCACCCGCGCCCCGGGCACCCGCTCCGTCGTCCTCGCCCACGCCTTCGTCACCGGCGGCGAACCCAGCGACAGCGAGCGGGACATCACCGTCGGCGGAGTGGCCGCCGTGCCCGCCGGGGTCTTCGACGGCGTCGACTACGTGGCCCTCGGCCACCTGCACGGCTGTCAGACCATCACCGAACGGGTCCGCTACTCCGGTTCACCGCTGCCCTACTCCTTCTCCGAGGCCGGCCACCGCAAGAGCATGTGGCTCGTCGACCTCGGCGCCGACGGCTCGCTGAGCGCCGAGCGGGTCGACTGCCCCGTGCCGCGCCCGCTGGCCCGCCTGCGGGGAAGGCTGGAGGACCTGCTCGCCGACCCGGAGCTGGCGCGGCACGAGGAGGCGTGGGTCGAGGCGACGCTCACCGACCCCGTGCGCCCCGCCGACCCCATGGCCCGACTCACCGAGCGGTTCCCGCACACGCTCGCCCTCGTCTTCGACCCCGAGCGCACCGCCGGGGACACCGGGGCCTCCTACGCCCGGCGTCTCGCCGACCGCAGCGACCAGGAGATCGCCGAGGACTTCGTCGCCCACGTGCGCGGCACCGGACCCGACGCGGACGAGCGGGCCGTGCTGCGGGACGCCTTCGACGCGGTCCGCGCGGACGCCGCCGCGCGGGAAGTGGCCCGGTGAGGACGGCGTACGGGACGGACACGGCGGACGGGGGAGGGGCCCGATGAGGCTGCACCGGCTGGACATCACCGCCTTCGGGCCGTTCGGCGGCGCGCAGAGGGTCGACTTCGACGCGCTGTCGGCGGCCGGGCTGTTCCTGCTGCACGGACCCACCGGCGCGGGGAAGACCTCCGTCCTGGACGCCGTGTGCTACGCGCTGTACGGCTCGGTGCCGGGGGCCCGGCACAGCGGTCAGGGCACGACCCTGCGCAGCGACCACGCCGCGCCCGCGACCCGCACCTCGGTGACCCTCGAACTCACCGTCGCCGGACGCCGGTTGGAGATCACCCGGCAGCCGCCCTGGGAGCGCCCCAAGAAGCGCGGTGCGGGCACCACCGTGGACAAGGCGCAGACCTGGTTGCGCGAGTACGACGCGAAGGCCGGGGCCTGGAAGGACCTCAGCCGCTCCCACCAGGAGATCGGCGAGGAGATCACCGGGCTGCTCGGCATGAGCCGCGAGCAGTTCTGCCAGGTGGTGCTGTTGCCGCAGGGGGACTTCGCGCGGTTCCTGCGCGCCGACGCCGAGGCGCGGGGCAAGCTGCTGGGCCGCCTCTTCGACACCCGCCGCTTCGCCGACGTCGAAAAGCGCCTGGCCGAGCGGCGGCGCGCCACCGAGGCGCAGGTACGGGACGGGGACGCCGCGCTGCTGGCCGACGCCCACCGCATGCAGCAGGCCGCGGGCGGCTCCCTGCGGCTCCCGGAGCTGACGCCGGGCGAGCCGGGCCTGGCCGCGGCCGTGCTGACCGCCGCCGCCGTCGCCCGCAGCACCGCCCGTGAACAACTGGCCATCGCCCGGCTGCGCCTGGCCGCGGCCGAGTCCGCCCAGACCGCCGCCGAGCGCGACCTGGCGGACGTACGGGAGAGGGCCCGGCTGCAGCGGCGGTTCGCCGAGGCGCGGCAGCGGGCCGAGCGGCTGGCGGAACGGGCCGGGGCCCACCGCGAGGCGCAGGAGCGCATGGAGCGGGCCCGCAAGGCCGAGGCGGTGGCACCCGCCCTGGAACTGCGGGACGCCGCCGACGCCGAGCACCGGCGGGCCGCCGCCGCCGAGGCACGCGCGCGTGCCGCGCTGCCGGACGCCTTCGCGGAGGCCGGTGCCGCCGGGCTGGCCGCCGCCGCCCGCCGGGCCGCCGAGGAGCTGGGCGGACTGGAGTCGGCCCGCCGCGCCGAGCGGCGGCTGGCCGAACTCGACGCCGAACGCGCCGACTTGGACCGCCAGGAACGCGCCGACGAGGACGCCCTGCACGAGGCGGAGAGCTGGCTCGCCGACTGGGAGGCCGCCCGTACCGGACTCCAGGCCCGTATCGACGCGGCCCGGGAGGCCGCGACCCGCGCCGAACAGCTCGCCGTGCAGCGGGAGCCCGCCCGGCAGCGGCTGGCGGCGGCCCGGCAGCGGGACCGGCTGACCGCCGAGACCGACGACGCCCGCCGCCGTGCCCTCGCCTCCGCCGAACACGCCGCCGAGGCCCGCACCCGTTGGCTCGACCTGAAGGAGCAGCGGCTGAACGGCATCGCCGCCGAACTCGCCGCCACCCTCGCCGACGGCGAACCGTGCGCCGTCTGCGGGGCCACCGAGCACCCCGCGCCCGCCCGCAAGGTCGCCGGGCACGTCGACCGCGAGGCGGAGGAACGCGCCCTCGCCGCCTTCCAGCGCGCCGAGGAGCGGCGCGCGGAGGACGAACGGCGGCTGGCCGCCGTGCGGGAGGCGCTGGCCGCCGCCACCGCCGAGGCGGGCGAGGCGCCCACCGGCCGGCTGGCCGAGCAGGCCGAGGAACTGGAACGGGCGTACGCGCAGGCACGTGCCGTGGCCTGCGGACTGCACGCCGCACAGGAGGAGCTGCGCCGGGCGGAGACGGAGCGGGAGGAGCGCATCGCCGCGCAGCAGCAGGCCGCGGTGCGGGCCGCCGCCCGGGTGGGCCGGCGCGAACGGCTGGAACGGGAAAAGGCGTCGCTGGAGGAGGAGTTGGCGCAGGCGCGAGGCAGCGCCGACAGCGTGGCCGCGCGGGCCGCGCAGCTGGAGCGGCGGGCTGCCGCGCTGACCGGCGCCGCCGACGCGGCCCGCGCCGCCGAGGACGCCGCCCAGCGCCTGAAGGACGCCGACGCCCGCCTCGCCGACGCCGCCTACCGGGCCGGCTTCGACACCCCGCGGGCCGCGGCCGACGCACTCCTCGACGACACCGCCCACCGCGCCCTGCGGCGGCGGCTCGACGAGTGGCAGACCGAGGAGGCCGCCGTCCGCGCGATCCTCGCCGAGGCCGACACCGCGGCCGCCGCCGCGCACCCGCCCGCCGACCTCGCCGCCGCCGAACGGGCCGCGGCCGACGCCGCCCGGCGGGTGCGCGACGCCGCCTCCGCGCGCGACGCCGCCGCCCGGCGCTGCGCCGAGCTCGACCGCCTCTCCGCGCGAGCCGCCGCCTCCGCGCGCCGCCTGGCGCCGCTGCGTGAGGAGTACGACCGGGTGGCCCGCCTGGCCACCCTGGCCGCCGGCACCTCCGCGGAGAACGAACACCGCATGCGCCTGGAGTCGTACGTGCTGGCCGCCCGGCTGGAACAGGTGGCCGCCGCGGCGACCGCGCGGCTGCAGCGCATGTCGTCCGGCCGCTACACCCTCGTCCACTCCGACGGCCGCACCGGGCGCGGCCGCAGCGGCCTGGGCCTGCACGTCGTCGACGCCTGGACCGGACGCGAACGCGACACGGCGACCCTGTCCGGCGGCGAGACGTTCTTCGCCTCCCTCGCCCTCGCCCTCGGCCTGGCCGACGTCGTCACCGACGAGGCGGGCGGCGTCCGCCTGGACACCCTCTTCATCGACGAGGGCTTCGGCAGCCTCGACGACCAGACCCTCGACGAGGTCCTCGACGTGCTCGACTCCCTGCGCGAGCGGGACCGCAGCGTCGGCATCGTCAGCCACGTCCCCGACCTGCGGCGGCGCGTCCACGCGCAACTGGAGGTCGTCAAGGGCCGGTCGGGATCGGTGCTGCGGCAGCGGGGCACCGCCTGAGACCCGACGGGCGGCGAGCAGCACGCCGACGGCGCCGTCGGGCGCGGCGGAAGGCGGCTGCCGCCCCGCGGGCGCCGGCTCCGCCGCCGACAACCGCGTGCGCGGCACCGCGGGGGCGGCCATCATGGGGTCCCATGCCCCTGCTTCCGCATCCCACCCCCGGCCAGTTGCGCCGCGACCCCCTGCCCCTGCGCGGCCGGACCGCCCTCGTCACCGGTGCCAGCAGGCGCGGCGGCATCGGGCACGCCGTCGCCCGGCGGCTCGCCGCATACGGCGCGAGCGTGTACCTGCACCACCACGTGCCGCACGACGCCGCCCGGCCCTGGGGCGCCGACCGGATCGACGACGTGGTCGCCTCCGTGCGCGAGGCGGCCGGCGATCCCGCCGCGGCCGTGCTCGCCGGACCCGGCGACCTCGCCGACCCGGCCGCCCCCGCCGAACTCGTCGCCCGGGCCGCCGGCGCGCTGGGCGGACGGCTCGACATCCTGATCGCCAACCACGCCCTCAGCGGCTTCGACGGCCCCCTGGACGCCCTCGACGTCGCGATGCTCGACGCGCACTGGGCGGTCGACACCCGCTCGGTGCTGCTGCTCGTGCAGGCCCACGCCCGGCTGCGGGCCGCGCTGCCGCCGCGCACCCCGGGCGGACGCGTGGTGATGATGACCTCCGGGCAGGACATCGCGGGCGGCATGCCCGGCGAGCTCGCCTACGCCCTCCAGAAGGGCGCCCTCGCCTCCGTCACGCGCTCGCTGGCGACGGCCCTCGCCGAGCGCGCGATCACCGTGAACACGGTCAACCCCGGTCCCGTGGACACCGACTACATGACCGGCGAGGACTACGAGGCCATCGCCGCCCGCTTCCCCGCCGGGCGGTGGGGCATGCCCGACGACCCGGCCCGCCTCATCGCGTGGCTGGCCACCGACGAGGCGGAGTGGATCACCGGGCAGGTCATCGATTCCGAGGGCGGCTTCCGCCGCTGACCGGTGTCCGGGCCCCGGCCTCGCGCCGGGGCCCCGGGTTCACAGCCGCGACAGCTCGTCCACCAGGTCGTCCAGGCCCAGGGAGCCCTGCGACAGGGCGGCCATGTGCCAGGACTTCAGGTCGAAGGCGTCGCCGTGCCGCTTGCGCGCGTTCTCCCGGCCCAGCAGCCAGGCCCGCTCGCCCAGCTTGTAACCGATCGCCTGCCCGGGAATCGTCAGGTAACGGGTCAGCTCGCTCTCCACGAAGTCCGCCGGACGGCTGCTGTGCGCGCCGAAGAACTCCTGCGCCAGCTCGGGCGTCCAGCGCTCGCCCGGGTGGAAGGGGGAGTCGGCCGGGATCTCCAGCTCCAGGTGCATGCCGATGTCGACGATGACGCGGGCGGCCCGCATCATCTGCGCGTCCAGGTAGCCCAGCCGCTCCTCCGCGTCCGTGAGGAAGCCCAGTTCGTCCATCAGGCGCTCCGCGTACAGCGCCCAGCCCTCGGCGTTGGCGCTGACCATGCCGACGGACGCCTGGTAGCGGGAGAGGTCCTCGGCCACGTGCGCCCACTGGGCGAGCTGGAGGTGGTGGCCGGGGACGCCCTCGTGGTACCAGGTGGAGACCAGGTCGTAGACGGGGAAGCGGGTCTGGCCCATCGTCGGCAGCCAGGTGCGGCCCGGGCGGGAGAAGTCCTCCGACGGAGGCGTGTAGTACGGCGCCGCCGCGCTGCCGGGCGGGGCGATGCACGACTCCACCCTCCGCACCCGCTCGGCCAGGTCGAAGTGGGTGCCGTCCAGCGCGTCGATCGCCCGGTCCATCAGGCCCTGCAGCCAGTCGCGGACCTCGTCGACGCCCTCGATGTGCCGGCCGTGCTCGTCCAGGTGCGCCAGCGCCACCCACGGCGTCCCGGCACCCGGCAGGACCTTCTCCGCCTCCTTCCTCATCTCCCCGAGCAGGCGGTGGTACTCGGACCAGCCGTACGCGTACGCCTCGTCCAGGTCCAGGTCGGTGCCGTTGAAGTAGCGGGACCAGCGGGCGTAGCGCTCCCGGCCCACCGTGTCCGGCGCGCCCTCGACCGCCGGGGCGTACACGTCGCGCATCCAGTCGCGCAGTTCGGCCACGGCGGCGGTCGCGGCACGGGCGGCCTCGTCGAGCTCGGCGCGCAGCGCCTGGGGACCGGCGGACGCGAAGTCCTCGAACCAGCCGCGGCCCTGACCGGTGTCGGCCCACTCGCCGAGCTGCTCGACGAAGGTGGCGGTCGGGCGCGGTCCCGCGTACAGCTTGCGTTCCAGGCCGAGGGCGAGGGATTCCCGGTAGCCCGCCAGCGCGTCCGGTACGGCGCGCAGCCGCTCGGCGACGGCCGCCCAGTCCTCGTCCGTCCCCGTCGGCGTCACGGTGAAGATCTCCCGGACCGCGTGCGCCGGCGTGCTCATGTTGCCGACCGAGCGCAGGCCCTCCTCGGCCTCGTGGACGGCGAGTTCGGCGGTGAGCCGCTCGCGCAGCAGCCGGCCGCAGCGCCGTTCCGCGTCGGTGTCCGCGCCCGGCCGGCGCTCCGCCTCGTCCAGCTTCGCGAGCGTCGCCCGCGCCAGCTCGGCCAGGGCCTCCTGCCCGGCGGGCGAGAAGTCGGGCAGACGGCTGGAACTCTCCTTCACGCCGAGGTACGTACCGGTGACCGGGTCGAGGGCGACGAGGTCGTCGACGTAGGCGTCGGCGACCTCGCGGGGCAGTGGGCTCGTGGTCGTCTCTGACATGCGGACATCCTCGTACGGAATCCGGTGCGCGTCAGCCCGGTTCATCGAACGCGTGCGCCGCGGCGGCCGGATTTCGCCCAGGGCGTGCCCCGGTCAGGGCGCGGGCGGCAGCAGGGGTCCGCAGTCCCACTGCTGGAAGATCAGCCGGGTCTCGACGCGCGCCACCTCCCGCCGGGACGTGAACTCGTCCAGGACGAGCCGTTGCAGGTCCGTCATGCCGGCGACCGCGACATGGACGAGGTAGTCGTCCGGGCCGGTCAGGTGGAAGACGGTCCGCGACTCCGGCAGCGCCCGGATCCGCTCCACGAACGGCTCCACCAGTTCCCGCCGGTGCGGTCGCACCTGCACCGACAGCAGCGCCTCCAGGCCGCGCCCCAGCTTCGCCGGGTCCAGGCGCAGCCGATGGCCGAGGATCACCCCGGCGCGGCGCAGCCGGGCCACCCGGTCCAGACAGGTCGACGGCGCCACCCCGACCTGCGCGGCGAGGTCGCGGTAGGTCGTCCGGGCGTCGTTCTGCAGCAACCGCAGCAGGTGGAGATCGACCGGATCCAGTACGACAGAGTCGGCCACCGGCCGAACGTAGCACGGGGCCCGGCCCCGGTGACCCGGCCCGCGTTCACTCTTGCGCCATGGACACGCCCACCGCATCGAGAGCACTGGCCACCGAGGCCGTGCACGCCGGCCGTGACGACCTCGCCGGACAGGGGCTGCACGCCCCGCCGATCGACCTGTCCACCACCTACCCCTCCTCCGACAGCCGCGGCGAGGCCGCCCGCGTCGACGCCTTCGCCGCCACCGGCGCGGAACCCGACGGTCCGCCCGTGTACGGGCGGCTGGGCAATCCCACCGTCGCCCGCTTCGAGACGGCGCTGGCCCGCCTGGAGGGCACCGAGGCCGCGGTCGCCTTCGCCAGCGGCATGGCCGCGCTGAGCGCCGTCCTGCTGGCGCGGGGCGCGGCGGGCCCGCGGCACGTCGTGGCCGTACGCCCCCTGTACGGGTGCAGCGACCACCTGCTGACCGCCGGGCTGCTCGGCACGGAGGTGACCTGGACCGACCCGGCGGGCATCACCGACGCGCTGCGTCCGGACACGGGGCTGGTACTGGTCGAGTCCCCGGCCAACCCCACGCTCGCCGAGGTGGACCTGCGGGCCGTCGCCCACGCCTGCGGATCCGTCCCCCTGCTGGTGGACAACACCTTCGCGACGCCCGTGCTGCAGCGTCCCGCCCGGCAGGGCGCCCGGCTGGTGCTGCACAGCGCCACCAAGTACCTCGGCGGGCACGGGGACGTGCTCGCGGGCGTGGTGGCCTGCGACGAGGAGTTCGCCGGCCGGCTGCGGCAGGTGCGGTTCGCCACCGGCGGCGTCCTGCACCCGCTCGCCGGCTACCTGCTGCTGCGCGGCCTGGCGACCCTGCCCGTGCGGGTCCGGGCGGCCTCCGCGAACGCCGCCGAACTCGCCCGCCGGCTCGCCGCCGACCCGCGCGTCGCCCGCGTCCACTACCCGCGCCTCGGCGGGGCGGTGGTCTCCTTCGAGGTCCACGGCGACCCGCACGGGGTCATCGGCCGCGTCCGGCTCGTCACCCCGGCCGTCAGCCTCGGCAGCGTCGACACCCTCATCCAGCACCCGGCGTCCATCAGCCACCGCGTCGTCGACGCCGGCGACCGCCGCGCCGCCGGGGTGAGCGACCGGCTGCTGCGGCTGTCGGTGGGGCTGGAGGACGTCGACGACCTGTGGGCCGACCTGGACGGGGCGCTGGGGGAGCGGGCGGCGGGAGCGCCGCGGGCAGGGGTACCGGCCCGGAAGTGAGGGGCGGGCAAGGGACGGTGCGCGGGCGGACGGCGTTCCTCAGATCCGCCCGCCGTACCGCTCCTGCGTCCGGTCGTACGCCGCGCCGGTCCCGGCGGCGGCCCGGTCCAGGCGGGCGGTGACCACCAGGGTGCCCTCCTCGATCTGGTAGTCCAGGGGCAGGCCCAGTCCGCGCATCGCGGCGACCATGCCGGTGTTCGACGACTGCGTGACGGCGTACACGCTGGCGCAGCCCGCCTCGGCGGCCATCGCGACGAGCCGGCGCAGCAGCTCACCGCCGATGCCGCGGCGCTGCCAGGCGTCCTCGACGAGCAGCGCGACCTCCGTCTCGTCGCCGTCCCACAGCAGGTGGCCCAGCCCGACGACGCGCCCCGACGGGGTCTGCACGGCGAGCGTCCGCCCGAAGCGCGGGCTGAGCAGGTGGCCCAGATAGCGGTCGGCGTCACCGACCGGTCCGTGGTACCGCAACCCGAGCGTCCGCGCCGAGCACCGCGCGTGCATCGCCCTGGCCGCCTCCACGTCATGGGTGCCGGCCCGGCGCACCGTGAGGTCGCCGCCCTCGGGCAGCGACAGCACGTCCCCGCCGCGCGGAACGCGCGGACCGAGCCGGGTGTCCAGCTCCACCAGCGCCCTCGCGCGCGCGAACTCGGTCGGGGTGAACGGCAGGTACGGCCGCTCCACCGTGATCACACCGCCCTCCGGCGCGCGCAGCCGCAGCACGGTGTCCTCCAGGACGCCCTCGACCGGTACACCGCCCGCCTCCCGGCCGTCGCCGTCCGGCGGCGCGGGCAGCGAGCGGATCGTGCACCGGCCCAGCAGCCTGCGCAACGCCAAGGGGAGTTCCGCCGCGTCCAGGGCGGTCCGCGTGGCCAGCTCCAGGACGCGGGTCGGCGCGTCCACCAGGTCGTGGGCGTCCGCCCGCTCGATCCAGGAGCCGCTGCCGCCCGCCCGCGCCACCGCCCGGGTGATCTCGGGCGCCTCGACCCCGGCCGGGGCGCGCAGCAGGAACTCGTCGACGGTGCCCTCGCCCAGCGGATGCGTCTGCAGGCTCAGGATGTCCACCCGCCGGTCGGCGAGGGCGGCGCACAGCGCGGCCAGCGATCCGGGCTCGTCCCGCACCGTCGTCCGCATCCGCCACAGCACGCTGTCCACTCCGCAGTCCGACCCGCCGGGACGCTCCGGCGCGGTCCGGCCGGCGGGCTCGGCCAGCCGGCCGGCGCACGGCGGCCGGGCGCCGGTATCGTCCGCCGGCGGTGCGTGGCCGTGGCGGCGTGACCACCACAGGTGGAACCCCGCCGTGGCGACCAGGGCGATCGCCGAGACCACCAGCAGGACCGGGCCGTCCGGGCCGTGGCCCACCAACTGTGCCACGGTGTCCGCCGCGGCGACCGCCGTGAACAGGGCGGCGAGTTCGACCATGTCCCGCCGCCAGTGGCGTACCGGACGGCCGTGCTTGGCGCGCGTCACATCAGACATTTCTCGGCTCATACGGCCACTGTGGAGGAACGGTGTTGCGTGATCACGAACGCCCTGTGACCGCTGGGTAAAGAGCCCTCTGTGCCTTTTGTACCGTTTGTCCTGGTTGCGGCGTGTGGACGGGGGCCGGGACGGGGCCAAACGCGCGCCGCGCACCGGGGGATGACACCGGTGCGCGGCGCACTCACCAGGCTACGGGAGTCACTGGCCGACCCGGCCCGGCTGGAGCACCCGCGTGAACAGCACCGTGCCGTCCTGCTCGCGCAGCCGCACCGTCATCTCCCCGCTGTCGCCGTCGATGTCGACCTCGCCGAAGAACTGGTAGCCGCCGGCGGGCGAGACGTTCGAGGCGGTCGGCGCCTTCACGAACACCCGCTCCGGCCCGAAGGTGCCGTCGAGCGGACTGGCCGGGAACGCCCCGGCGTTCAGCGGGCCGGAGACGAACTCCCAGAACGGCTCGAAGTCCTTGAACGCCGCCCGCGACGGCTGGTAGTGCTGGGCCGAGGTGTGGTGCACGTCGGCCGTCAGCCACACCGTGCCGGTGATCCGCCGGTGCTTGACGAACCGCAGCAGCTCCGCGATCTGCAGCTCGCGCCCCAGCGGGGCGCCCGGGTCGCCCTGTGCCACCGCCTCGACGTTCGGCCGCCCCTCCGACGTGTCGGGCACCACCAGGCCGATCGGCATGTCCGCGGCGATCACCTTCCACACGGCACGCGATCGCGCCAGCTCCCGCTTGAGCCACTCCAGCTGCTCCCGGCCGAGGATGCCCTGCGGGTCCACCGTCTGGTCGCCGGACGAGTTGGCGTTGCGGTACGTCCGCATGTCCAGCACGAACACGTCCAGCAGCGGGCCCTGCCGCAGCACCCGGTACACGCGGCCCTCCCGCGCCCCCGGCCGCAGCGTCGAGATGGGGAAGTACTCGGCGAACGCGCGCCGCGCCCGGGCCGCCAGCACGTCCACGCTCTTCTCGGTGTACCGGCCGTCCGTGTCCGCGACGACCTGGCCCGGGTACCAGTTGTTGCGCACTTCGTGGTCGTCCCACTGGATGATCGACGGCACCTGGGCGTTGAACCGCCGCAGGTTCTCGTCGAGCAGGTTGTAGCGGAAGTTGCCGCGGAACTCGGCGAGCGTCTCGGCGACCTTGGACTTCTCCTCGGTGGTGATGTTCCGCCAGGTGGTGCCGTCGGGGAGCGCCTGCGTCTCGGGGATGGGGCCGTCGGCGTAGATGGTGTCGCCGCTGCACAGGAAGAAGTCGGGGTCCAGGCGGGCCATCGCGTCGTAGATGCGGTAGCCGCCGAGGCCGGGGTTGATGCCCCAGCCCTGGCCCGCCTGGTCGCCGGACCACACGAACCGCACCCCGTCGCGACGGCGGACCGGCACCGTCCGGAACGTGCCGGTCACCGGCTCGCCGGTGCGGCGCGGGTCGTCGGGGTCGGCGAGCAGCACCCGGTAGTGGATCTGCTCGCCGGGCGGCAGGCCGCGCAGCCGGGTCGTGCCGGTGAAGTCCGTGTCCGGCCCCAGCAGCGGACCGCGCCATCTGCGCGGGGCGCGGAACGACTCGGTCGCCGACGTCTCGACGATCATGCGGGCGGGCCGGTCGGAGCGCACCCACACCAGTCCCGAGTCGGTGGTCACGTCCCCCGTCTGCACGCCCCAGCCCGCACCGGGCCGCCCGGACCGGGCGAAGGCCGGTGCCGCGCCGAGCGCCGTGGGCAGGGTCAGGGCCGCCGAGGCGGCCAGGGAGCCGCGCAGGACGCTGCGGCGGTCCGGGAGGGGACGGTGGGACATGGGGGTGCCTCCAGGGACGGGTGGTCCGGCCGGTGTCGGTGCCACACCTACGCGGACTTCGCGGCGCCCACGCGAACCCGAGGTGAACAACCGGCCACACCGCACGCGGTACGCCGCATGTCACACCGCGCCCGCCGCCCGGCCGGGGCGCCGGTCCCGCTGGACACCGCCGGACGCGTCCGCTGGGATGGCCCCGTGACCACCGACACCGACACCGCCGCCGACGTCTTCGAGGAGCACCGCCCCGTCCTCCTGGGCGTGGCCTACCGCATGCTGGGGCGCCTGGCCGACGCGGAGGACGTGGTCCAGGACGCCTGGCTGCGCTGGTCCGCCGCCGACCGCGCGTCGGTCCGCGAACCGCGCGGCTACCTCGTGCGCGTCACCACGCGTCTCGCCGTCGACCGGCTGCGCCAGATCAAGTCGCGGGGCGAGACGTACGTCGGTCCCTGGCTTCCCGAGCCGTACGTCACCCACTACACCGACCACGCGGGCACCGAGCCCGACGCCGCCGAGCGGGCCGTGCTCGCCGACTCCGTCTCCCTCGCCCTCCTCGTCGTCCTGGAGTCCCTCTCGCCCCTGGAACGGGCGGTGTTCGTGCTCAGGGAGGCGTTCGGCTACCCGTACGCCGAGATCGCCGCCATGCTCGACCGCGGCGAGGCGGCGGTGCGGCAGCTCGCCGGGCGGGCCCGCAAGCACGTCGAGGAGCGGCGCCCGCGCTACGACGTCGACCCCGCCCGGCGCCGCGATCTCACCGAGCGCTTCCTCACCGCCGCGGCCGGCGGGGACCTGGAGGGGCTGATGTCCCTGCTCGCGCCCGACGTCCGCCTCGTCGGCGACAGCGGCGGCAAGGCCCGGGCGCCGTTGCGGGTGCTGGAGAGCGCCGACAAGGTGGGCCGCTTCATCCTGGGCGCGACCCGCAAGGGCGGCGTCTCCGGCGCGTCCCTGCGCTTCCTGGAAGTCAACGGCGCTCCCGCCGTGCTGATCCTGTCGGGGGGCGAGCCCGACGCCGTCTTCCAGGTGGAGGTCGCCGAAGGCCTCATCCAGGTCGTCCACATCATCCGCAATCCCGACAAGCTGAGGTCCCTGGCCGCCGTCTGACCGTTCCGGGATCCGGGCGCGGCCCCCGTCGCAGGGCGGGGGCCGCGCCGTCGTGCCACGCCCGCGGAACCGTACGGACTCGCCGCGGGAGTCCCCGCCGCGTCGCCGGCGGCGCGGCGCGCGAGGGACCCGGGATTGGTCTTGACCAAGGGTGGGGGCCGACCTATGGTCGCAGGGAACTGCAACAACCTTTAATAAACAAGGGCGCGGAAAACGCCGCCGCAGACACGGCGATCGCGGAGGACAGGGTGGGGACCACGCAGGTGGAATCGGTGCCGGAGCCCAAGTACTGGCACCTGAGGACCGTGTTGAGCGAGGCGCTGGAGACGGAGTTCTCCGTCGGGGAGATCCTGCCCAACGAACGGGAGCTCGCCGCGCGTTTCGGCGTCGCCCGCGCAACGCTCCGCCAGGCCCTGGAACAGCTCGAACTAGAAGGCCGGCTCCAGCGCCGCCGCGGTGTCGGCACGACCGTCGCCCCGCCGCGCGTGGGCGTGTCCGTCGGCACGGAGCAGCACGTCTGGCCCGGAGCGGCCGGTGACGCCTGGCAACCGGCCGACTGCGCCCTGGCGGTCCCGCCCGCGGCCGTCGCCGACGCCTTGGGCACCGGCCGCGACGAGCCCGTGCACACCGTGCGCCGCTTCCGCACCACGCACGGCCGGCCCGTGGCCGCCGAACTGCTCCACGTCCCCGCCTCCTCGGTGCCCGACCTGTCCGCCATAGAGGCCCCGGCCGGACCCGCACGCGCGCGTGCCGTACTGCGCGAACTGCAGCGCCGGGAGCTGGAGCGTCAGGAGAGCACCGTGGAACTCGGCTCGGCCCGCGCCGAGGACGCCAAGGCGCTGGACCGACTCCCGGGATCGCCCGTCCTCGTCGTCACCACCCGTTACGTCGCCCGGAGCCGCACCGCCGCGCTCTCCGTCGCCACCTACCGCGCGGACACCTGCCGGCTGACGTTCGGCGACTCGGGCGGCGTGCGGATCGACCACGACCCGCACCGCCGGGCCTCCTGACGACCGCACGCCACCGGACACGGGCCCGCGCCGGTCACCGGCGAGGGGCCGTCACCGTACCGTCCACCGCGAACAGCTGCTCCTCCACGTGGTCCAGGGCCAGCCGCAGCGCCCCGGTGGCCACGGCGGCCTCCCCGAGCAGCGACAGCGTCACCTTCGGCGGGCGCAGGCAGTACCGGGCCAGTTCGCGCCGCAGCGGTTCCAGCACGCCGTCCAGCCCCGACGCCCAGCCGCCGATCACCACCAGCTCCGGGTCGAGCGCCAGTGCCAGCGCCGCCACGTCGTGCACCAGTCGCTGGATGAACCGCTCGACGGCCGCGCGGGCCCGCCCGTCGCCCTCCCGGGCCCGTGCGAAGACCTCGGCGACCGCCTGCTCGTCCAGCGGGTGCAGCGGCCGGCCGGTGGTCGACAGCAGCGTCTCCGGCCTCGCCTCCCGGCCCAGCAGATGCAGCGCCCCGATCTCCCCGGCCGCCCCGCCGTACCCGCGGTGCAGCCGCCCCCCGATCAGCGAACCGGCTCCCGGGCTCAGCCCGGCCAGCACGAACACCATGTCGTCGGACTCGGTCGCGGCACCCTTCCAGTGTTCGGCGACCGCCGCCGCGTTCGCGTCGTTCTCCACCAGCACCGGGCACTTGAAGGAACGGCTCAGCCGCTCGCCCAGGCGCAGTCCCGTCCATTCGGGCAGCGCCGTGCCCAGCCGGATCGTGCCGCCCGCCTCCACGATGCCCGGCGTGGCCACGCCCACGGCCCGCAGGGAGCCGCGCGCGACACCGGCCCGGCGCAGCAGTTCGGCCACCGTCGTGCGCAGCCGCTCCAGCCGCTCGTCGGCCGGGGCGCACTCGTCGACCTCCTTGACCTGCGCGCCGATCACCCGGCCGTCCAGGTCGGCCAGCAGCGCCGCGACCCGGTGCGCCCCGATCTCCAGCCCCAGCAGATGACCCGCCTCCGCGCGGAACCGGAACCGCCGCGCGGGCCGCCCCTGCCGCCGGGCGGCGCCTTCCTCCGCGGCCTTCTCGACGACGAGACCCGCCTCGACCAGTCCCTCCACGACGCCTTCGACGGTCGGCCGGGACAGCCCCGTCACCCGCGTGATCTCGGTGAGCGTCGCACAGTCCGTGGCACGCAACGCGTGCAGCACCACCGCGGAGTTGATCCTCCGCAGCAGCGAGGGGTCCCCGCCGGTCAGCCGCCCCACCGTCCGTCCTCCCAGCTCGTGCGCGTGTCGGCCGGATCGTACTCGGCGCGCCGCTCCCCGGCGAGCACGGCCCCGACCGCCCGCTCGGCCCGGCGCGTACGCCGCGATCACCGCCCGCGCGCGTTCCGCGCCCCCGGCTCCACCGGGACGGCGCCCTCCCGCCCGTCCGGCTGCGCCCGCTCCGCCGCGCGGACGGCCCCGGCCGGGGCGAGCGGGTGCCCGAGGTCGTGGAACGCGCCCTCCGCCCGACGCCGACGGCCCTGCGCGCGGTCGGCGGCGCCTTCGTGACCGGGGTCCGGGCCACGGCCACGCGCGGGGCGGACGGCCGCGGCCCGCCCGGATTCACTCCTGGGCGGCGACCCGCAGCCGCGCGAACTCCTCCGCCATCGTCTGCGCCGTCCAGTGCGCGTTCAGCCCGCTGGGGTTGGGCAGCACCCACACGCGCGTGTCCCCGATCGTCCGCTCCTGCGGGCCCACCTTCGCCTTGCGGTCGTCGAACGCCGCCCGGTACGCGGTCACGCCCACGACGGCCAGCCAGCGGGGCCGCAGCCGCGCCACCTTCAGGGCGAGCAGCCGCCCGCCCTCCCGGTACTCCTGTGCGCTCAGCTCGTCCGCCCGCGCGGTCGGCCGCGCGACCACGTTGGTGATGCCGAGCCCGTACGACAGCAGCTCCCGCTGCTCGGACGGCTCCAGCCGCCTGGGGGTGAAACCGGACAGGTGCAGCACCGGCCAGAAGCGGTTGCCGGGGCGGGCGAAGTGGTGACCGGTCGCGGCCGACATCAGACCGGGGTTGATGCCGCAGAAGAGCACGCGGAGGCCGTCCGCGACGACGTCCGGCACCGGACGGTCGCGGGCGGCCTCCAACTCCTCGGGAGTGAAGCGCGTCAGAGGATCGCCCCCGGGGTGTACGCGGCGGCCCGGGGGTGCCGCTTCACGATCTCCTCGACGCGGCCGACGACGGCGGCGACCTGGTCGGCCGCGGCACCGGTGAAGGACAGCTTGTCGGCCATCAGCGCGTCCAGCCCCGCGCGGTCGAGCGGGATGCGCTCGTCGGCGGCGAGCCGGTCGAGCAGCTCGTTGCGCCCGGCGCCCTGCTCGCGCATGGCGAGGGCGCAGGCGACGGCGTTCTCCTTGATCGCCTCGTGCGCGACCTCGCGGCCGACCCCCGCGCGCACCGAGGCCATCAGCACCTTGGTGGTGGCCAGGAACGGCAGGTAGCGGTCCAGTTCGCGGGCGACGACGGCCGGGAAGGCGCCGAACTCGTCGAGCACGGTCAGGAACGTCTCCAGCAGGCCGTCGAGTGCGAAGAACGCGTCGGGCAGCGCGACCCGGCGCACCACCGAGCAGGACACGTCGCCCTCGTTCCACTGGTCGCCCGCCAGTTCGCCGGCCATCGAGGCGTAGCCGCGCAGGACGACCATCAGGCCGTTGACGCGCTCGCAGGAGCGGGTGTTCATCTTGTGCGGCATCGCCGAGGAGCCGACCTGGCCGGGCTTGAAGCCCTCGGTGACCAGCTCGTGCCCGGCCATCAGCCGGATCGTCTTCGCCAGCGAGGACGGCGCCGCCGCCAGCTGCACCAGCGCGGTCACGACCTCGTAGTCCAGCGAGCGCGGGTAGACCTGGCCGACCGAGGTGAACGCCTCGGAGAAGCCCAGGTGCCCGGCGATCCGCCGCTCCAGGTCCGCGAGCTTGCCCGCGTCCCCGCCCAGCAGGTCCAGCATGTCCTGCGCGGTGCCGACCGGGCCCTTGATGCCGCGCAGCGGGTAGCGGCCCAGCAGTTCCTCGACCCGGCCGTAGGCGACGAGCAGCTCGTCGGCGGCGGTGGCGAACCGCTTGCCCAGCGTCGTGGCCTGCGCGGCCACGTTGTGCGAGCGGCCGGCCATGACCAGCTCGCCGTACTCGCCGGCCAGCTTGCCCAGGCGGGCCAGGACGGCCACCGTGCGGTCGCGCATCAGCTCCAGAGACAGCCGGATCTGCAGCTGCTCGACGTTCTCCGTCAGGTCGCGGGAGGTCATGCCCTTGTGCACGTGCTCGTGCCCGGCGAGGTCGTTGAACTCCTCGATCCGCGCCTTCACGTCGTGCCGGGTGACCTTCTCCCGCTCGGCGATGGAGGCCAGGTCGACCCGGTCGAGGACGCGCTCGTAGTCGGCGATCGCCTCGTCGGGCACCTCGATGCCGAGGTCCTTCTGGGCGCGCAGCACGGCGAGCCAGAGCTGCCGCTCCAGCTTCACCTTCTGCTCGGGCGACCAGAGCGTGGCGAGCTCGGCGGAGGCGTAGCGTCCGGCGAGGACGTTGGGGATGCGGGGCTTGGCGGGAGCGGAAGTCACGTGTACGGATTCTACTGGCGGTTCCTGCAGGCCGGCGCCGCGGTCCCCTTCGGCGGAACCTACGAGGGAGGGCCGCGGGGCGGGAGGGCTCAGGCCACCGGCCCCTCGTAGGGCAGCAGCTCGGGCCGCTTCGCCGGGCGGCCGTCGCCCGAGGAGCGGCCGGTCAGCCGGCGGCCGATCCACGGCAGCAGGTGCCGCCGGGCGAACCGGACGTCCTCGATCCGCCGCGTGACCCACCCCGGCGGCGGCGTCGCCGGCATCGGCGTGTGCCAGTCGGGGTCCTGCGGTTCGTGGCCGAGCGCCTGCCACACCGCCTCCGCGACCCGGCGGTGCCCCTCGGCGGTCAGGTGCAGCCGGTCCACGTCCCACAGCCGCGGGTCGCCCAGCGAGGGTGCCCCGTACAGGTCGACGACGAGCGCGCCGTGCCGGGCGGCGAGGTCGTCGATGCAGGTGAACAGCGCCTCCATGCGCGGCCGGAAACGCTCCAGGACCGGGCCCTGGCGGCCGGGGCTGCGCATCAGCACCAGCTGCTTGCAGTTCGGTGCCAGCCGCTCCACGGCCTCGGTGAGCAGATCGCGCACCCGCCCCATGTCGCACTTGGGGCGCAGGGTGTCGTTGAGTCCGCCCACCAGTGTGATCACGTCGGCGCCCATGGCCGCTGCCAGGTCCACCTGCTCCTCGACGATCTGCCCGATCAGCTTCCCGCGCACCGCGAGGTTGGCGTACCGGAAGCCGGGGACCCGGGCCGCCATCCGCGCGGCGAGGAGATCCGCCCAGCCGCGGTAGGAGCCGTCCGGCAGCAGGTCCGACATGCCCTCGGTGAAGGAGTCGCCGACCGCGACGAGGCTGGTGTACGTGGGGTTCATCCGCATGGCGACGAAGATGCTATCCCGTGCACATACCCACCGGTCGGCCGCCCCGTCCGCCCGCCTCAGGCGCGCTGCCCGAACAGTTCCCGCAGCACGTCCTCCATGGTCACCAACCCCGCCGGCCGCCCGTCGGCGCCGAGCACGGCCGCCAGGTGCGTGCGGCTGCCCCGCATCGCCGTGAGCACGTCGTCCAGCGGCGTGCTCTCCCGCACCCGCGCGACGGGCCGCATGTCCCGCAGCCGGAAGGGCGCGTCCCGCGGCGAGGCGTCCAGCGCGTCCTTCACGTGCAGATAGCCGACGATCCGCCGCCCGTCGTCCACCACCGGGAAACGGGAGAACCCGGACTCGGCGGACAGCCGCTCCAGCCGCTCGGGCGTGATTCCCACGCGGGCGTACACCACCCGTTCCAGCGGCAGCACCACATCGCGCACCGGCCGCCGGCCCAGCTCCAGCGCGTCGTGCAGCCGCTCCTGCGCCCGGTCGTCGATGAGCCCGGCCTCACTGGCGTCCTTGACGATCTCGGCCAGCTCGGTGTCCGTGAAGGTCGCCGACACCTCGTTCCGCGTCTGGACCCTGAGCAGCCTCAGCAGGGCGTTGGCGAAGGCGTTGACCGTGAAGATCACCGGCCGCAGCGCCCGGGAGAGCGCCACCAGCGGCGGACCGAGCAGCAGCGCGCTGCGCACCGGCTCCGCCAGCGCGATGTTCTTCGGCACCATCTCGCCGAGCAGCATGTGCAGATAGGTGGCCAGGGCCAGGGCGATCACGAAGGACACCGCGTGCCCGGCACCGCTCGGCACGCCCGCCGCGTGGAACACCGGCTCCAGCAGGTGCGCGATCGCCGGCTCCGCGACCACACCGAGGACCAGCGTGCACAGCGTGATGCCGAGCTGCGCCGCCGCCATCAGCGCGGACACGTGCTCCAGCCCCCACAGCACGCTCCGCGCCCGCCGGTCCCCCCGCTCGGCGTACGGCTCGACCTGGCTGCGGCGTACGGAGATCAGCGCGAACTCGGCGCCCACGAAGAAGGCGTTGACGACCAGTGTCGCCAGACCGATCAGCAGCTGTACGGCGGTCATCGCCCGGCCTCCCTGGTCTCCGGCTCCCCGCGGCCCTCCGCGCCCCGGGCCTTCCCGGACCCGCGCGGGCCGCCCGGGTCCTCGGCGGTCCCCGTCCGCTCGCCGTCCAGCGGCGCGCGCAGCAGGACGCGGGCCGCCCGGTGGCCGGCGGCGTCCACCACGTCCAGCCGCCAGCCGGCCACCAGGACGGTGTCGCCGGGGGCGGGGATGCGTCCCAGGGTGTGCGCGACCAGGCCGGCCAGCGTCTCGTACGGCCCCTGGGGCACCCGGAGCCCGACCCCCGCGAGCCGGTCCACCCGGGCCGCGCCGTCGGCCCGGTACAGGGGGCGCCCGCTCTCGTCGGTGCCGGCCGGGTCCAGCTCCGGCGCCTCGTGCGGGTCGTGCTCGTCGCGGACCTCGCCGACGACCTCCTCGACGATGTCCTCCAGCGTGGCCACCCCCGCCGTCCCGCCGTACTCGTCGATCACCACGGCCATCGTGCGCCGGCCGGAGAGCCGGTCGAGCAGCCGGTCCACGGTGAGCGTCGCCGGGACCAGCAGCGGCTCGCGCATCAGCTCGGAGACCGGGACCCGGGGCCGGCGCTCGGCGGGCACGGCCAGGACGTCCTTGATGTGCGCGGTGCCCACGACCGCGTCGAGGGTGCCGAGGTAGACGGGGAAGCGGGACAGGCCGGTCGCCCGGGTCGCGTTCGCCACGTCCTCGCAGGTCGCCCGGGCGTCCAGGGCGACCACCTGCACACGCGGGGTCATCACGTTCTCGGCGGTCAGGTCGGCGAGGTTCAGCGTCCGCACGAACAGCTCCGCGGTGTCGGCCTCCAGCGCGCCCTGCCTCGCGGAGTGCCGGGCCAGCGCCGCCAGCTCCTGCGGCCCGCGCGTGGCGGCCAGCTCGTGCGTGGGCTCCACACCGAGCCGGCGCACGACCCGGTTGGCCGTGTTGTTCAGGTGGGTGATGAAGGGCCGGAAGGCGGCGCTGAACCAGCGCTGCGGATTGCCCGCCCGCCGGGCCACGGCCAGCGGGGAGGAGATCGCCCAGTTCTTGGGCACCAGCTCGCCGACGACCATCAGGAACACCGTCGACAGGGCGGTGCCCAGTACCAGCGCCAGGGAGGAGGCGGCCGCGCGGGAGGCGCCGGCGTCCCGCAGCGGACCCGCGATCAGCGCGGCGATCGAGGGCTCGGCGAGCATGCCGACCACCAGGTTGGTGACCGTGATGCCGAGCTGCGCCCCGGAGAGCTGGAAGGTCAGGTTCCGTACGGCTTTCAGGGCGCCCGCCGCGCCCCGCTCGCCGCGCGCCGCGGCCCGCTCCAGCTCGCCGCGCTCCACGGTGGTCAGGGAGAACTCCGCGGCGACGAAGGCACCGCACGCGAGCGAGAGCAGGATCGCCACCAGCAGCAGGAGCACCTCGGGCATCGACTCACCTCCCTTCCACGATCGACCGGGCGACGGGGGATCGCGCGACGGGCGGGGACTCGCAACCGCCCGTGGAGGACCGGAGGCAACCGTTCATGGAGACCGAGTGGCCCGCTCCGGGTAAAGGATGGGCAAAGAAGGGCGGGCGGCGCTCTCGCGGGCTCCGGCGCCGGCGGGCCGCCCCCCGGCCGCCCTGGACGGCCGCCGCACCACCGGCCGTCCCGTCCGCGGGAGCGGTGAGGCGCCCGCGTCCCGGCGCGTCAGTCCGCCAGGTGCTTCACCCAGCGCCGCCACTGCTCCTGCGGCGCGTACCCGGCCGCCCGCCACGCGTGCTGCGCCCGCTCGTTGCGCACCAGCACCATCGCGTCCCCGCGGCGTCCCCCGAGCCGTACGAACCGCTCCTCCGCGGCGGCGAGAAGGGCCGAGGCGATGCCCTGGCGGCGGTGGTCCGGATGGACGGCCAGCCGGTACAGGTGACAGCGCCAGCCGTCGAAGCCCGCGATCACCGTGCCGGCCGGCTCGCCGTCGCGCTCGGCCAGGATCAGCGCCCCGGGATCCCGGGCGAGAAGCCGTTCCACGCCGTCCCGGTCGTCGGTGATGCTCGTGCCCTCGGCGGCGACCTTCCAGAAGGCCAGCACGGCGTCCAGGTCCCCGGGCCCGGCGGCCCGTATCCGCAGCTCGTCCATGCCGTGATCACACCACCACCGGGCCCGGCCGCGCGGCTCTTTCCGCGATGCGGACGGTCAGGCGTCGCGCAGGGCCGCCATGACCGGGGCGAACGCCTCCATGGACGGTTCCAGGACGGTCAGGTAGGTGAACCCGTACCGCTCCCGCTGGGCCCGGACCTGCGCGGTGATCTGTTCCACCGTCCCGACGAGGAGGATCGGCAGCTCCAGCACCTGCGCGGTGGTCAGGTGCGGCGCCGCGTCCAGGAGGGGCCGCACCGCGGCCTCGCGGTCCTCGGTGACGAGGACCTGCTGGACGAGCAGGTTGAGCTCCGCGGGCCGCGCGCGGCCCGCGGCCAGCTCCCGGTACCGCGCCACGCGCTCGTCGAGTTCCCCGGCCGTGATCGGGGCCAGGTGCCCCGTCGTGCCACCCGGCACGGCACGGGCGCCCGTGAAGGCGGCGATGTCGGCGTGCTCGGCGGCCAGCCGCAGCATCCGGTCGCCGTTGCCGCCGATCAGCAGCGGCACCCCGGGCCGCTGCACCGGCTGCGGCCGGTACTCGGGTGAGCCCAGCAGCCGGTCCAGCTCCTCCACCGTGCGCCGCAGGTGGTCGACCCGCTCGCGCGGCGAGCCGAACGGCAGCCCGGCCGCCTCGTGCTCCGCCGGTACGTAGCCGGCGCCGAGCCCGAGTTCCAGGCGCCCGCCGGTCAGCGCGTCCGCCGTCGCCACCTCGCGGGCCAGCAGTGCCGGGTTCCAGAACCCCGCGTTGAGGACGAACGTGCCCAGCCGCGGGCGCTCGGTGGCCTCGGCCGCCGCGACCAGCGCCGGGAACGGCGCCGCCATGCCCAGGTGGTCGGGGACGAGGATCACGTCGTACCCCAGCTCCTCGGCCCGGCGGCACTTGGCGCGCCATTCCCCGTCCGGGGCGGGGTCCACGAGGTTGACGCCGAAGCGGAACGGACGTTTCATCAACTCTCCATCCGGAAACGGGACTTGTGGACGCAGGTGAGTCAATCACTCGTGCGCGATGGCCGTCAGCACATTCATGCGGGACGCACGCGACGCGGGCAGCAGCGCCGCCACGACCCCCACCACCGCCGAGCCGAGCACGACCGCGGCGACCGTGCCCCACGGGACGGCGAACGCCGTCATGCCCTCCAGGGCCAGCACCCGCTGGGTGCACACGCCCCACACCAGGCCCAGCGCCAGCCCCAGCACCGCGCCGAACACCGCGATCACCACCGACTCCAGCCGGATCATCCGCCGCAGCCCGCGCCGGGAGAGCCCGATCGCCCGCAGCAGCCCGATCTCCCGGGTGCGCTCCACCACCGACAGGGCGAGGGTGTTGACCACGCCGAGGACCGCGATGACGATCGCCAGCCCCAGCAGCGCGTACACGAGGTGGAGCAGGACGGCGATCTGGTCGCGCACCAGCTCCTTGTAACCGGCCTGGTCGCGCACCTGCACCTGCGGGTAGGGGGCGAGCGTCCGCTCCAGGGCCGCGCGCAGCTCGTCGTCGCCCGTGCCGGCGGCGGCGTTCACGTACAGCACGGCGTCCCGGCCGCCCGGCGCGTACCGCTCCAGCGTGGACAGGCCCAGGAACAGCCCGCCCGGCGCCCGGAACCCCGCGGCGGACTCCCGGCCGGTCAGGGCGCCCACGGTCAGCCCGGCGGTGCGCCCGCCCTGGAACTCGACGGGGACCGCGGCGCCGGGACGGACGCCGTGCTCCCGGGCGAACTCCGCGTCCATCGCCAGCCGCCCCGGCGCGAGCGCGGCGCGGCCGTTCCCGTGCGCGTAGGCGAGGTCGGCGACCTCGTCGAGCCGGGGGTCGTAGGCCGTGGCGGTGGTCTCCACGCGGTCGCCGTCCGGCAGCCGCACCGCGACCGGCGCGAACCGGGAGCGTACGACCAGTCCGGCGCCGGGCGTGTCGCGCACCGCCTCGGTGACCTCGCGGGGGAAGGGCGCGGAGTTGCCGTTGCGGACGATGAAGTCACAGCCCAGCGTCCGGTCGATCTGCCGGTCGAAGGAGGCGGTGATCGAGGCGCCGGCCACGGACATCCCCACGGCCAGGGCGATCCCCACCATCAGCGCGGCGGCGGTGGCGCCGGTGCGGCGCGGATTGCGCAGGGCGTTGCGCCGGCCCAGCAGGCCGACGGCGCCGAACAGGGCGGGGAAGGCCGCGCCGAGGACCCGGATCACCGGCCGGACCAGCAAGGGGCCCGCGGCCACGGTGGCGACGAGCGTCAGAAGGACACCGGCGCCGAGCAGGGACGCCGCCGGACCCGTGCGGGACGCCGCCGCGCACCCGGCGAGCGCGGCGGCGCCCGCCGCCCCGGTGACCGCGCCCGCCACCGCACGCGCCCGCAGCGGCCGGCCCGCGCCGGCCGCCTCGGTCTCCGCGAGCGCCGCCATCGGGGAGACGGCCGCGGCCCGGCGGGCCGGGAGATACGCCGCCACGAGCGTCACGCCGATGCCGGCGGCGTACCCCGCGACCGGTGTCACCCAGCCGATCACCATGTCGGTGGAGCGGATGCGCATGCCGAGCGCGTTCATCAGCCCGATCAGCCCCGCGGCCAGCCCCACCCCCGCGGCCAGCCCCAGCGTGGCCCCGGCCACGCCGAGCAGCAGCGCCTCGGCGAGCACCGACCGGCGGACCTGGCGCCGGTCGGCTCCCAGCGCCCGCAGCAGGCCCAGTTCGCGGGTGCGCTGGGCGATCAGCATGGAGAACGTGTTGACGATCAGGAAGACGCCGACGAGGACGGCGACCCCGGCGAAGCCGAGCATGACCCACTTCAGGACGTCGAGGAAGTCGCCCAGCCGCCGGACGTCCGACTCGGCCTGCTCGGCGGCGGTCCGGTACGTGTAGGCGCCGGGACCCAGCGCGGCGGCGACACGCCGCTTGAGCCGCTCGTCGTCGACGCCCTCCGCGGCGTCGACGGAGATGCCGGTCGCGGCGTGGGCGTCGCCCAGCAGCCGCGCCTGCGCGGTCGGCGTGTCGAGGAAGAGCAGCGCGGTGCCGGGGCTGGCGGTGGTGAAAGCGGCGATGCCGACGACCTCGACCGGGAAGGAACCCGGCGGGGCGATCACGGTGAGGGTGTCGCCGATCCGTACGCCCGCGCGGTCGGCGGTCACCTCGTCCAGCACCGCCTGCCCCGGCCCGCGCGGGGCGTGACCGGAGCCCAGCTCGACGGCGCCGCGTTCGCCCGGGTCCCAGTTGCCGCCGGTCGTCGGCGCGCCGGTGGTGGGGCTCACCGGCCGGCGCTCGGCGTCGACGAGGGTGATGTTCTCGGCCTCGGCGTCCACGCGGGCGGCGGCGACCCCCTCGACGCGGGCCACCCGGTCGGCGAGCGCGGCGGGCAGGGTGGCGGTCCGGCCCGACGGGAGGGTCTCGTCCAGGCTCTCCTCGGGGCGGACGGTGACATCGGCCGCCGTCGAGGCGAACAGCCGGTCGAAGGTGCGGTCGAGGGTGTCGGAGAAGATCAGGCTGCCCGCGACGAACGCCACGGACAGCACGACGGCCAGCGCCGACAGCAGCAGCCTGCCCTTGTGCGCCAGAAAACTCCGCAGGGTGGCCTTGAGCACCGGGTCAGCCCCTCCTCCCCGCGGCCCCGGCGGACCCGCCGCCGTCGTCGCCGGCCGGGCCGCGCACCGCGTCGAACCGCTTCATGCGCTCCAGCACCGCCGGGGCCGTCGGCCGTTCCAGCCGGTCCACGATCCGCCCGTCCACCAGGAAGAGCACCAGGTCGGAATGGGCGGCTGCGCCCGGGTCGTGGGTGACCATGACGACGGTCTGCCCCAGGTCGTCGACGGCCCCGCGCAGGAAGCCCAGCACCTCCAGGCCGGCCCGGGAGTCGAGGTTGCCGGTCGGCTCGTCCGCGAAGACCAGCTCGGGCCGGGAGACCAGCGCCCGCGCGCAGGCCACCCGCTGCTGCTGGCCGCCGGAGAGCTGCGCGGGCCGGTGCCCGAGACGGTCGCGCAGGCCCAGCGTGCCGATCACCCGGTCGAGCCACCGCCCGTCGGGCCGCCGGCCCGCGATGTCCAGGGGCAGGGTGATGTTCTCCAGCGCGTTCAGGGTGGGAACCAGGTTGAACGACTGGAACATGAACCCGACCCGGTCCCGGCGCAGCCGGGTCAGTTCCCGGTCCTTCAACCCGGTGATCTCGGTGTCCCCGAGCCACACCCGGCCGGCCGACACGGTGTCCAGCCCCGCCAGGCAGTGCATCAGCGTGGACTTGCCGGAGCCCGAGGGCCCCATGACCGCGGTGAAACGGCCGCCCGCGATGTCGACGTCCACCGAGTCCAGGGCGAGCACCGCCGTCTCGCCCGAGCCGTACGCCTTGGTCAGCCCCCGGGCGCGCGCGGCGAACCGACCGGCCGGCCCGGGTGGCGGGGCGTGCTCCGCGGCGGGTGTGGGCACGGGTGCCTCCTTGCTCGGCGGCGGGGGCGTGGGACGTCCGCGTCCCGGCCGGGAAAGGGTGATCCGCCTCACACAGTACGGCGAACGCGGCGTGCGCGCGGCGACGGCGGCCTTGCCGCTGCTAGCGGTACGGCGCTAGCGTCGAGGTATGGCGAAGACCCAGCTGAACGTGCGGGTGGACGAGGACACCGCCCGGGCCGCACGCGAGCGCGCCCTGGCCCGCGGCATGAGCGTCAACCGTTACATCGAGGAGCTGGTCCGCCGCGACGTGGGCGAAGTGGGCCACACGTTCGTGGAGGCCGCCGCCGACTTCATGCGGCAGTACGAGAAGGTGTTCGCCGAGAACACGTTCACCGGCGAGGCGTTCCCCGAGGGGGCAGGCGACGGCCGCCGCTGATCCGTTGGACCACCTGAGAATCGACCTCGCCTGGCTGCTGATGCTCGCCGAGCGGAAGATGCCCACGGACCCCCAGGTCACCGACTGGGGCGCCCTCGTCGCCGCCGTCGCCCGTCACCAGGCCGAGATCATCGGCGTCCCCGTCTACGACAGTCCGCACGCGCGGGCCGCGGCGCTGCTGCAGTCCCTGATCCGCGTCCCGGCGCTGGAGCGGTCCAACGCCCTGTTCGCCACGGCCGTCGCCTACGCCTACCTCGTGGCCGGCGGCCTGAAGGTCGCCCCGTCGCCGGAGCAGGTCCTCGCCCTGGCCCGGCTGGTGCACGACGGCCGGGCGTCCGTCGACGACATCGCCCGGGAACTGCGCCAGTGGTGCCTGTGACTACCCCGCGTCACCGGCGGTGCCGGGGCGCCACGCCACGCCCGTCACGCAGTACGAGGTGGGCAGCCTCGGCCCCTTCTCCGGCATCAGCGTCCGCCGGTAGGGGCCGATCTCGAACCCGGCGGCCCTGAGCGCGGCGACCGGGTCACGGGACAGGTGGCAGCCGCCGGTCAGCGCCGGCCACACCGTCCGGTCCAGCACCCGCTGGGTGGCGCCCATGACCGGGCCGCCGCCCCGCCCGTGCTCGAAGAACCGCACCTCGCCGCCGGGCCGCAGCACCCGCCGCACCTCCCCGAGCGCCCGCGGCACGTCCCTGACGCTGCACAGCACCAGCGACAGCACGGCCGCGTCGAACGCCTCGCCCTTGACCGGCAGCGCCTCCGCCGCACCCGGCACCACGTCCACGGGCACCCCCGCGCGCAGCGCCGCCTCCATCGCGGACCTCCGCAGCACCCGTTCCGGTTCGACGGCGACCACCTCCGCGACCGCGCCCGGGTAGTGCGCGAAGTTCAGCCCGTTGCCCGCGCCGATCTCGACGACCCGCCCGGACAGGCCGGCGAGCAGCCGCTCGCGCACGCCGCCCATGCCCGCCCGGGTCTCGGCGGCCGTGCTGATCCGGGCGTAGCAGCGGGCGAACAGCGGGTGGTGCACGGCATCCCGCGGCGCCGTGCCGGAGCGGGGGGAGCGGAGCGGCATGTGACCTCCTCGTGAGGCGGGCCTCACCCCGGATCGTCCCCGCACACGGCTCCGCGCATCCCCCCGCCGCCGGTTCACTTCCCGGCGGCCGCCCGCCGCGGCCGCTCGCCATGGACGGGCCGCACCCGGACGGGTGCCCGCCTCCCGGACGGCCGCCCACCTCCCGGACGGCCGCCCGCCTTCGGAGGAGGGCCGCCCGTTCAGGACGCCTGCCGTGCCCCGAACACCTCCGCGTCCCACGTGCCGCCGAGCCGCGGCGCCAGCCAGCCGGGTGCCGCCGCGCGGAAGGCGGCCGGATCGAGCGCGCCCGCCCCGGCGGGCACGGCGCCGAGCAGGGGCGCGCCGGCCACGTCCGGCAGGTCGGCGAGGTTGCAGCGGCACGCCAGGTCCGGGTCGGCGGGCCAGCTGCCGATCACCACCCCCGCCAGACCGATGCCGCGCGCGCCCAGCTCGCGTGCCGTCAGCTCCGTCGCGTTCAGCGTGCCCAGGCCCGCCGTCGCCACGACCAGCACCGGCGCCCGGAGCAACCCCGCCACGTCCGCCAGGGTCCCGCCCGCCGTGTCGAACCGGACGAGCAGTCCGCCCGCCCCTTCGACCAGCACCAGGTCGTGCTCGGTGGCCAGCTTGGCCGCGGCCTCCGCCACCGCCTCCGGGCGCACCGGGGCGAGCCCGGCCCGCCGCGCGGCCGTCGCCGGCGCCAACGGCTCGGGGAACCGGGCGACTTCGGCCGCCGTCACGGGTCCCGCGAGCCGGACCGCCTCCCCGGCGTCCCCGGGCTCGTCCGGCCCCACCCCGGTCTGCGCGGCCTTCAGCACGGCCACCGACCGCCCGGCCGCCAGTGCCGTCGCCGCGACGGCGGCGGTCACCACCGTCTTGCCGACCTCCGTGCCCGTGCCCGTGATCACCAGGACCGGCACGTCGCCCATGTCGCGCATGGCACCCCTCTCATCCTTCCTCCGCCGCCGCGCACACCGCGCGCGCGATCCTCGCCACGTCCGCGTCGTCCGTGACGTACGGCGGCATGGTGTAGATCAGGTCGCGGAACGGCCGCAGCCACACGCCCTCGCGCACGGCCGCCTCCGTCGCCGCCCTCATGTCGACGGCGTGGTCGAGCTGGACCACCCCGATCGCCCCGAGGACCCGTACGTCCCGCACCCCGGGCAGCCCGGCCGCGGGCGCGAGCCCTTCCCGCAGCCCCGCCTCGATCCGCTCGACCTCGGCGGGCCAGTCCCGGTCCAGGAGCAGCCCGATCGAGGCGCACGCCACCGCCGCCGCCAGCGGGTTGCCCATGAACGTCGGGCCGTGGGCGAGCACCGGCACCTCGCCCCGCGAGATGCCGTCGGCCACCCGCGAGGTGCACAGCGTCGCCGCCATCGTCAGATAGCCGCCGGTCAGCGCCTTGCCCACGCACATCACGTCCGGCGTCACCGCCGCGTGCTCCGCCGCGAACAGCGCGCCCGTCCGCCCGAAACCGGTGGCGATCTCGTCGAACACCAGCAGCACGTCGTGCGCGTCGCACGCCTCGCGCAGCACCCGCAGGTACGCGGGGGAGTGGAACCGCATCCCGCCCGCGCCCTGCACCACCGGCTCGACGATCACCGCGGCCAGCTCGTCCGCGTGCCGCCCGATCAGCTCGCGCAGGTGCCGCGCGTAGGCCTCCTCGTACGCGGTCGGCGGGGCGTCGGCGAACACCTGCGGCTGGAGCACGCCGGACCACAGCCGGTGCATGCCGCCCTCCGGGTCGCACACCGACATCGGCTGCCAGGTGTCGCCGTGGTAGCCGCCCCGCCAGGTCAGCAGGCGCCGCTTGCCGGGCCGGCCGAGCGAACGCCAGTACTGGAGGCACATCTTGACCGCCACCTCCACCGACACCGAGCCGGAGTCGGCGAGGAAGACGTGCTCCAGCCCCTCGGGCGAGATGTCGACGAGGAGCTTCGCCAGCCGTACGGCGGGCTCGTGGGTGAGCCCGCCGAACATCACGTGGCTCATCCGCCCGAGCTGCTCGCGGACGGCCTCGTTCAGCACGGGGTGGTTGTAGCCGTGGACGGCCGACCACCACGACGACATGCCGTCCACCAGTTCGCCCGCCCCGTCGGCGAGCTTCAGCCGCACCCCGCTCGCCGACTCCACGACGAGCGGGGCCTCGCGGCCGGGCATGGGGCCGTACGGGTGCCAGACGTGCCGCCGGTCCAGTTCCAGCAGCTCGGGCACGCCCGGCTCAGGCATTGGGCGCCAGGTCCGTTCCGGCGCCCCGGCGGCGTACGGCGACCAGGTCGGTGCGGGGCTCGCCGGTCCCCGGCGCGGAGCCGCAGACGCCACCGCCCCCGTGCGCGCAGCCACCGCCCTCGCGCGCGCCGCCCCCGTCCGCGCAACCGCCCCCGTGCGCGCCGCATCCGCCGCCCGCCCGGTGCTCCGGCAGCGTCGCCTGCCCGGTGCCCTCCACCTCGAACCCGGCGTCCGCGATCATCTCCAGGTCGGCCCTGCCCGCCTGGCCCTCGCTGGTGAGGTAGTCGCCGAGGAAGATCGAGTTGGCCAGGTGCAGGGCGAGCGGCTGCAGCGTGCGCAGGTGCACCTCGCGCCCGCCGGCGATGCGCACCTCCACGTCCGGGCACACGAACCGCACCATCGCCAGGATGCGCAGGCAGCGCTGGGGGGTGAGGTTCCACTCGTCGGCCAGCGGCGTGCCCTCGAACGGGATGAGGAAGTTGACCGGAACCGAGTCCGGGTCCAGCTCGCGCAGGGCGAAGACGACGTCGACCAGGTCCTCGTCGCTCTCGCCCATCCCCGCGATCAGCCCGGAGCAGGCGGACAGCCCGGCCGCGTGCGCCTTCCGCACGGTGTCCACCCGGTCGGCGTAGGTGTGCGTGGTGGTGATGTCCCCGTACGTCGCCTCGGACGTGTTCAGGTTGTGGTTGTAGGCGTCCGCGCCCGCCTCGCGCAGCCGCTCCGCCTGGCCCTCGGAGAGCAGACCGAGGCAGGCGCACACCTCGACGCCCTCGTTCTCCTCCTTGACGGCCTTGATGGTCTCGGAGACCCGGTCCACGTCCCGGTCGGTGGGACCGCGCCCGCTGGCCACCAGGCACACCCGTTTGGCGCCCCCGGCCACGCCCGCGGCGGCGGCCTCGGCGGCCTCGTCGGGCTTGAGCCAGGTGTACTTCAGGATGCCGGCCCGCGAGCCGAGCCGCTGGGAGCAGTAGGAGCAGTCCTCCGGGCACAGCCCGGACTTGAGGTTGACGAGGTAGTTGAGCTTCACCCGCCGCCCGAACCAGTGCCGGCGCACCCGGCCGGCCGCGGCCACCACGTCGAGCAGGTCGTCGTCGGAGGTCGCGAGGACGGCCAGCGCCTCCTCGCGCGTCGGCGTCTCGCGCCGAAGTCCCTTGTCCACCAGCGTCTTCAGCAGGTCCATGAGAGCCGATCCTGGCCTACTCGGCCGCCTGTGGCCACGGAGACTCCTTACAACTTCGACGATTCACCGTGTGGGTGTCACCACACTTCGGGTGGCCGTCCCGGCCGCTAATGTCTGTGCACCGCCTACAAAACCCCGCACCCCCGGAGGACCCATGGCGTTCGGCTGGATCGACGAGCGGGCCGAGCTGCGCCGCCGCGCCGGGCTCGTACGGACTCTGCGTCCCCGCCCGGCCGGCACCCCGCTCCTCGATCTGGCGGGCAACGACTACCTGGGCCTGGCCCGGCACCCCGAGGTCGTCGAGGGCGCCGCCCGGGCCGCGCGGGACTGGGGCGGCGGGGCGACCGGCTCCCGCCTCGTCACCGGCACCACCGAGCTGCACACGGAGCTCGAACGCGAACTGGCCGCCTTCTGCGGCGCCGAGGCGGCCCTCGTCTTCTCCTCCGGCTACACCGCCAACCTCGCCGCCGTCACCGCGCTGGCACCGCACGGCTCGCTGATCGTGTCCGACGCCGGCAACCACGCCTCGCTGATCGACGGCTGCCGGCTGGCCCGCGGCACCACCCGGGTCGTGGCGCACGCCGATCCGGACGCGGTGCGCGAGGCGCTCCGGGCGCACGACGGGCCCGCCGTCGTGGTCTGCGACACGGTGTTCTCGGTCGACGGCGACGCCGCCCCGCTGGCACGCCTCGCCCGGGTGTGCCGGGAGCACGGTGCCGGGCTGGTCCTCGACGACGCGCACGGCCTCGGCGTACTCGGCGACGGCGGGCGCGGCGCCCCGCACGCGGCGGGACTCGCGGGCGCCGACGACGTCGTCGTGACGGTCACGCTGTCCAAGGCGCTCGGCAGTCAGGGGGGAGCCGTGCTCGGTCCCGCCCGGGTGATCGACCACCTGGTCAACACGGCCCGCACGTTCATCTTCGACACGGGACTCGCCCCCGCGGCGGCGGGCGCGGCCCTGGCGGCCCTCGGGCTGCTGCGCCGCGAGCCCCGGCGGGCGGCGCGGGCCCGTGCGGTGGCGGGCGAACTGCACGCGCGGCTGACCGCCGCGGGCCTGACGGCGGTGCGTCCGGACGCCGCGGTGGTCTCCGTGCGCGCGCCTTCGGCCGGGGACGCCGTGCGGTGGGCGGCCGAATGCCGGGCGGCGGGCCTGGCCGTGGGGTGTTTCCGTCCTCCCTCCGTACCCGACGGCGTCTCACGGCTCAGGCTGACCGCCCGTGCGGACCTGACCGGGGAGGAGCTCCGGCAGGCTGTGCGGGTGATCCGCCGGACGCGGCCGTGAGCCGACAGGGACACGGCCGCGTGCCGCGCGCTGCCCGGCGGGTCGGCCGGACGTGACGGGAGCGGGCGGAACCGGGCTCCCCGGCCCCGGGGCCACCCGCTCGGGGCTCACCGGAGCACGGAGAGGAAGTCGGCCCAGCTCCCCGGGGAGAAGAGCAGCGCGGGCCCGGCCGGGTCCTTGGAGTCGCGTACGGCGAGCAGTCCGGCCCAGGGGCCGGCGGCCGGCCGGGCGGTCTCGACGCAGTTGTTCGCGCCCGTGCTGTAGCTGCTGCGCAGCCACCGCACACCGGGCAGCCGGGTGCTGGAAGGGACGGTGCGAGGCAGTGCGGACATGGTGCCTCCTTACGCGCCGGCCGCTGTCGCGGCGATGAAATCCAACGAGTCCTCGGGCGAAAGGGCGTGGATCCCAAGGGCGTTGAAGGCCTCGGAGTAGGCCTCCAGGTCTTCTTTCCGTTCCAGATAGACGCTACTCGTCAAGTGGTCGAGAACGACCACATCCAGATCAGAAGTGCTCGAAAATGAGAAGATTACGAAAGAGCCGGTGACGCCGATGTGCGCCCCGGCGCCGAACGGCAGGACCTGCAGACGCACGTGAGGCAGCCGCGCCGCCTCCACCAGCCGCTCCAGTTGCCGGGCCATCACATCCGGCCCGCCCACCTCCCGGCGCAGCACCGCCTCGTCCAGCACGGCACGCAGTTCCAGCGGCGGATCCGCACGCAGCACGTCCTGCCGGGCCAGCCGCACCTCCACCAGCGCGTCCAGCCGTTCCTCCGACAGTCCGTCCACCGCGGCCCGCGTCACCGCCCGGGCGTACTCCGGCGTCTGCAGCAGCCCGGGGACGACGGTGGTCTCCAGCGTGCGCATCGCGCTCGCCTGGGACTCCAGGCTGATGAAGTCCCGGTACGTCGGCGGCAGCACTCCCCGATAGGCGTGCCACCAGTGGTGGTGCTGCCGTCCGGAGCCGCGGCCGGAGCCCGTCAGGACCAGGAGCAGGTCCCGCAGTTGCGGATCGGTCACGCCGTAGGCGTCCAGGAGTAACCGCACATCGGCCGGTTTGACACCGCTCGTCCCGGTCTCGATCCGGCTCACCTTGGACTGGTGCCAGCCCACGAGCCGGGCGGCCTCACCACTGGTGAGCCCGGCCGAGGCGCGCAACGCGCGCAGTTCGGCGCCCAGCTTCCGGCGGCGGACCGCGGGACCGTGCTGCATGGGCCTCTCCCTACTCCTCCCGGGCCGCCCGGATACGGTCTGCCGTCGCAGAGTTCACCGCATCGAGCGACAGATATATGCATATCCCGGTGGATCGCCGCCCTTCACCGGAGCGTGATGGCAGTCTGGCGGCGAAGCACCAGTCCGGGACCGTACTCGAACCATCCGGCTCCGCGCCGGGCTGCGGCCTCGCGGGAAGGGACGACGTCGCCATGGCAGACCACCTGGAAGCCTCCGTCACTCTGCCGAGCGATCCCGCCTCGGTCTCCGCCGCCCGGACCTACGTGGTCGGCACCCTGGCGGAGTGGGGCCTGCCGGCGGGCACGGAGGTGTCCGACACCATCCGGCTCATCGTCTCCGAACTGGCCACCAACGCGGTGCAGCACACCTTCGGCCAGTCGCCCACCTTCACGGTCGACCTCGTACTCGACCGCGAGGAACGGCTGTGCGTCGGCGTCACCGACAGCCACCCCCGGCTCCCCAGGCGGCTGCCCGCCGCCGTGCAGCAGGACAACGGCCGCGGCATGGTGATCATCCGCTGGCTGGCCGCCGAGTGCGGCGGCAGGCTGAGGATCCGGCCGACCCGCGAGGGCGGCAAGACCGTCTCCATCGAACTGCCCTGGACGGAACCGACCGAGCCGGTCACGGCCGTCCCCCGGCAGGAGCGGCGGCGCTGAACCGGCGCGTCCGGCCGAACGCGCCGCGCCGGCGGCACCCGGCGCGACGCGGCTCCTCGACCCCGTGCCGCCGGCGGACCGTCCGCGGACGGCCGCTCACCGGATGCCTCCGCCCGCCGGGCCGGCCGGGGGAGCGGTCCCCGCGGCCCGGAGCACGCGGGCGGGGCCGTCGCGCCCGCGGCCGGCCGCCACCGGCCCGGCCGGCCGTCACGTCCACCACGAGCGGCACCGGGCCGCAGAACGCCGGCACCCGCACACCGGGGCCGATGGCGGCCGGCCGCGGGGAGACCCGCACGGTGCGCGGCCCGGCGTCCCTCCGGAGGAGCGAGCGGCGCGGCCGGTGCCGTGAACGGCGCGGTGGCGGGACGGCGGGCAGTGGCGCGGGCGGCGCGGGGCGCCGGGGTCGGGGAAGCGGGAGGCGAACGCCGGGGGCGGCGGGGAGGACCCGGACCCCGGCCCGGGCGATCCGCGGCTTCCGGAGCGACCCGGCGAAGCAGCGGTCGGGCGCGCCGCGGCGGCGTCCCGTCGCGCGTGGTGCGGGGAGCCGGCCGTGGTGCGACGGGTGTCCACCGCAGGGCACGGCACCCGCGGGGACCCGCGCCCCCTTCCCGGCCCTCCCGGCCGTCTCACGCGGTCCCGGGGGCAGGCGCCGGGCGCGGCGCAGCCGGCCCCGGCTCCCGAGGGTCTCCTCGCGGTCGGAGGGGTGCCGCGGGGGTGGCGGCGAGTCGGGTCGCCGCCACCCCCGCGGCACGTCACTTGACCCGGCCGTACCAGACGCTCTTGGACCAGATCTTCTGGAGCCTCACCACGTCGCCGGTCTTCGGGGCGTGCCAGATCTTGCCCTTCCCGGCGTAGATCCCGACGTGGTACACGTTCCGGCCCGAATGGAAGAACACCAGGTCTCCGGCCCTGCGGCTCTTGGCGGAGATGTGACGGGTCTTGTTGTACTGCTGGGCGGCGGTGCGCGGCAGTTTCTTGCCGGCTTTCTTGAACGAGTACAGCGTCAGCCCGGAGCAGTCGAACCGGTACGGCCCGGTGGCACCGTACTTGTACGGTGCACCCTTCTTGGAGGCCGCGACCTGGAGGGCCTTGGTGGCCGGGGCCGCGGCGGCCTCGGAGGCGACGCCGGGCACCACGATCGAACCGCCGACGGCGGCGATGGTGAGAGCCGAGGCCGTACCGGCCCGGACCATGAGGGACGGGACACGATTGAGCGCAGTCATGCGCAACCCTTCGTCAGCCGCCTGTGAAGGATGACCTGTCGGATTCGGGCTGGCGAAGTTGCCCGGCCGCGTGGTGCGGCTTCACCCCAAGGGCTGCTCGGCCCGGCCGTGGCGTGACCGTTCCGGCGACCCGTCGTGCTTGGGTCCTCCACTCCTGCCGATCCACTTCCTGTCGACCGGTCATCCGGGCGGCGGCAGGACTCGGCGTCCGCCCGGACCGCCCCGCCGCGGTGGCGGGGGCTTGTCGTCAGAAAGGGATCTTGGCGCACTGAAGTCCGAAAATCCCAGCGGAACCGGGGATTTGTGTTGTTACTCACCACTCGCCCGTTCGGGTGAGCACCCCTGTGTTCGAGCTCCCGTCGAGGGTGTCGCCGAGCGCCGGACCAGCGGTGGAATCCGCTGTTCCATGGTGAGGCGCAGCAGGGGGCGCAACCGGCACACGCCCCGGGGAGCAGGAATTTCTCCACCGAAAGGAGGTACGCCGTTTGGCGCCTCCCGGCCCCGCCCGGACCCCGCGTCGACGCGGGATCCGGGCCGGGTGCCGGTACGTCAACTGTCGGGGAACGGCGGCAGCGTGACGCGGGCGGCGCGCTCCGCCCGCGACGCCGGGGAGCCGCACCGGTCGCGGTGGCGGAGCGCCGCGGTGCGGGAAGCACTCGCCCATGAGCGGGCAAAGGAGCGATCAAGAAGTAGCTCTGGGCAACTTGACTTGATCATCGCCGGGTTAACGTGACCGAAACCCGGTGCAACTAGCCTGCCGATCCGGCCACCTGCGCTGTTGCCCCGTGGCTGCGACATCCGGACCCCGCACGGTCCGGGCGAGGACTGTGAGGTGGGACGTGCAGCTGACCCCGCACGAGCAAGAGCGGCTACTGATCCACGTGGCGGCCGACGTCGCCGGGAAACGCCGGGCCCGCGGGGTGAAACTGAACCATCCCGAGGCGATCGCCCTCATCACCTCGCACATCCTCGAAGGCGCGCGCGACGGCCGTACCGTCGCCGAACTCATGTCCACCGGCCGCGAACTGCTCACCCGGGACGACGTCATGGACGGCGTCGCCGAGATGATCCACGACGTCCAGGTCGAGGCCACCTTCCCGGACGGCACCAAGCTCGTCACCGTCCACGACCCGATCGTCTGAGGCGGGGAGACGATGATTCCCGGAGAGATCCTGTTCGCCGACGAGCCGATCGCCTGCAACGCCGGCCGGGAGGTCACCCGGCTGACCGTGCTCAACGCCGCCGACCGGCCCGTCCAGGTCGGCTCCCACTACCACTTCGCCGAGGCCAACCCCGGCCTGGACTTCGACCGCGCCGCCGCGCGCGGCAAGCGGCTGAACATAGCCGCCGGCACGGCCGTGCGCTTCGAGCCCGGCATCCCGGTCGACGTCGAACTCGTCCCGCTCGCCGGCGCCCGCGTGGTGCCCGGGCTGCGCGGACGGACCGGAGGGGCCCTCGATGCCTGAGATCTCGCGCGCCGCCTACGCCGACCTGTTCGGCCCCACCACCGGCGACCGCATCCGGCTCGCCGACACCGACCTCCTGGTCGAGATCGAGGAGGACCGCGCCGGCGGTCCCGGACTCTCCGGCGAGGAGGCCGTCTTCGGCGGCGGCAAGGTCATCCGGGAGTCCATGGGCCAGTCCCGCGCCACCCGCGCCGAGGGCACCCCGGACACCGTCGTCACCGGCGCCGTGATCATCGACCACTGGGGCGTCGTCAAGGCCGACGTCGGCATCCGCGACGGCCGGATCACCGGCATCGGCAAGGCGGGCAACCCCGACACGATGGACGGCGTGCACCCGGACCTGGTCATCGGCCCGGAGACGGAGATCATCGCCGGCAACGGGCGGATCCTCACCGCCGGCGCCGTCGACGCGCACGTCCACTTCATCTGCCCCCAGGTCGCCGACGAGGCGCTGGCCTCCGGCATCACCACCCTGGTCGGCGGCGGCACCGGACCGGCCGAGGGCTCGAAGGCCACCACCGTCACCCCCGGTCCCTGGCACCTGGCCCGCATGCTGGAGGCGCTGGAGGCCTACCCCGTCAACATCGGCCTGCTCGGCAAGGGCAACACCGTCTCCCACGAGGCGATGCTGTCGCAGATCCGGGGCGGCGCGGCCGGCCTGAAGATCCACGAGGACTGGGGGGCGACCCCGGCCGCCATCGACGCCGCCCTCACCGTCGCCGACCGGACCGGCGTCCAGGTCGCCATCCACACGGACACCCTCAACGAGGCCGGTTTCGTGGGCGACACGCTCGCCGCGATCGACGGACGGGGCATCCACTCGTACCACACCGAGGGCGCGGGCGGCGGGCACGCCCCGGACATCATGACCGTGGTCTCCCAGCCGCACGTGCTGCCCAGCTCCACCAACCCGACCCGGCCGTTCACCGTCAACACCGTCGAGGAGCACCTCGACATGCTGATGGTCTGCCACCACCTCAACCCCGCCGTGCCGGAGGACCTGGCGTTCGCCGAGTCCCGCATCCGGCCGTCCACCATCGGCGCGGAGGACGTCCTGCACGACCTGGGCGCCATCTCGATCATCTCCTCCGACTCCCAGGCCATGGGGCGCGTCGGCGAGGTGATCCTGCGGACCTGGCAGACCGCGCACGTGATGAAGCGGCGCCGCGGCGCGCTGCCCGGCGACGGCCGGGCCGACAACCACCGCGTCCGCCGCTACGTCGCCAAGTACACGATCAACCCGGCCCTCGCCCAGGGCATGGCCCGCCAGATCGGCTCCGTCGAGACCGGCAAACTAGCCGACCTGGTGCTGTGGGAGCCGGCGTTCTTCGGCGTCAAACCGCTCCTCGTCCTCAAGGGCGGGCAGATCGCCTACGCGCAGATGGGCGACGCCAACGCCTCCATCCCGACCCCGCAGCCGGTTCTGCCGCGCCCGATGTACGGCGCGATCGGCCGGGCGCCCGCCGCCAACTCCGTCAACTTCGTCGCCCCCCTGGCGATCGAGGACGGGCTGCCCGAGCGGCTGGCGCTCGGCAAGCGGTTCGTGGCGATCGACTCCACACGCGGCGTCACCAAGGCCGACATGCGGCAGAACGACGCCCGGCCCGACGTGCGGATCGACCCCGACAGTTTCGCCGTCCACATCGACGGCGAGCTCGTCGAGGCGGAACCGGCCGCCGAACTGCCCATGGCCCAGCGTTACTTCCTCTTCTGATGACCAGGGCGGCACTCCTGGTCCTGGCCGACGGCCGCTTCCCCGCCGGGGGGCACGCGCACTCCGGCGGCGCCGAGGCGGCCGTACGGGCCGGGCGGATCACCGGCGCGGCGAGCCTGGAGGACTTCTGCCGGGGGCGGCTGCACACGACGGGGCTCGTCGCCGCCGCCCTGGCGGCGGCCGCCGTGCTCGGCGCCGATCCGGTCGAGCTGGACGCGGCGGCGGACGCCCGCACGCCGTCGCCCGCGCTGCGCCTCACCGCGCGCCGGCTGGGCCGCCAGCTGATGCGGGCCGCCCGCGCGACCTGGCCCGCGCCCGAACTCGACGCCCTGGCACGGGTCTTCCCCAAGGGCGCCCACCAGCCGGTCGTCCTCGGGCTCACGGCACGCGCGGCGGGACTCGCACCGGCGGACGCCGCGTACTGCGCGGCGTACGAGAGCGTCAGCGGGCCCGCCACCGCGACGGTGCGGCTGCTGAGCCTGGACCCCTTCGACGCCACCGGGGTGCTGGCCCGGCTGGCGCCGGAGCTGGACCGCGTCGCGGACCAGGCGGTGGAGGCGGCGCGCGGGGTCCTCGCCGAGGGGACCGGCGCCCTGCCCGCCGCGTCCGCGCCGCTGCTGGAGATCGCGGCCGAGCAGCATGCCGCCTGGCCCGTCCGCCTGTTCGCGTCGTAGGAGGCCCCCCCGTCCCGCCGCCCCCTCCCCACCGTTGCCTTCCCACGGGCCGGGCCGCGCGGCCCGGCCGAGACAGGAGCCGCCATGCACCTCGACCACTCCCACGACGGACCCGCCGCCGTCGGCGCCGACGCCCACCGCCCCGACGGCACCCGCCGCGCCCTGCGCGTCGGCCTCGGCGGGCCCGTCGGATCCGGCAAGACCGCCACCGTGGCCGCCCTGTGCCGGGCGCTGCGCGACGAGCTGTCCCTCGCCGTCGTCACCAACGACATCTACACGCGCGAGGACGCCGAGTTCCTGCTCCGCGAGGCGGTGCTGCCCCCCGAGCGCATCAGCGCCGTGGAGACCGGCGCCTGCCCGCACACCGCGATCCGGGACGACATCTCCGCCAACCTCGAAGCGGTGGAGGACCTGGAGGACGCGGTCGGGCCGCTGGACCTGATCCTGGTGGAGTCCGGAGGGGACAACCTCACCGCCACCTTCTCCAAGGGGCTCGTCGACGCGCAGGTCTTCGTCATCGACGTGGCCGGCGGGGACGACATCCCGCGCAAGGGCGGGCCCGGCGTCGGCACCGCCGACCTGCTCGTCGTCAACAAGACCGACCTCGCCCCGTACGTCGGCTCCGACCTGGCGCGGATGGCGGCCGACGCCAAGGCGCAGCGCGGCGAACTGCCGGTCGTCTTCCAGTCGCTGCGCGGCAGGAACGGCGTGCGCGACGTCGCCGACTGGGTGCGTGCCCGGCTGGCCGCGTGGACGGCGTGATCACGGCGCCCGGGACGGCTGTGACGTCCGGGACGCCCGGTACGGCCAGGGCGACCGGTGTGTCCGTACGGGCCGGCGCGCGGATCCTCGCCCGGCCCGACGGGCGGGGCGGGACGGCCCTGCCCGTCCTGGACGGCGAGGGGCCGCTGGCGCTGCGGCGCGTCCGGGCGAGCGGCGCCGAGGCCCGTGTGATGCTCGTCGGAGCGATGAGCGGACCGCTGGGCGGCGACCACCTCACCGTGACGGCGGACGTGGCCGAAGGCGCCCGGCTGCGGGTCGGTTCGGCCGCCGCCACCCTCGCCCTGCCGGGGCAGGCCGAGGGCGAGGCGCGCTACGACGTCCGGCTGACCGTGGCGGACGGGGCCGAACTGCACTGGCTGCCCGAACAGCTGATCTCCGTGCGGGGCAGCGACCTCACCGTCACCACGCACGTGGAGCTCGCCGCGTCCGCCCGGCTCGTGCTCCGCGAGGAACAGGTGCTCGGGCGCGCCGGAGAGGAAGCGGGGCGGCTCACCAGCCGTCTCACCGTCCGGATCGCCGGCCGGTGCGTCCTCGACCAGCAGCTGGCCTGCGGGCCCGGGGCGCCGGGCGGCTGGGACGGGCCGGCCGTGCTGGCGGGACACCGGGCCGTCGGCCAAGCCGTCGTCGTACGGCCCGGGTTCGCCGGGCACCCGCCGCCGGCGCGCCCGGTCGGCGACGGCGCGGCCGTAATCCCGCTCGCCGGGCCCGCCGTGCTGGTCACCGCCGTCGCACCGGACGCCCTGCGGCTCAGGCGCCTGCTGGACGAGGGCCTGCGGTCCCTCCGCAGCCGTACGGGAACGGGGCCGTGACCGGGCACTTCGGCTGCCCGGCCGGCCGGCACCCGTGGAGGCGCCGGCCGGCCGGGCGGCCGCGGGCGGGGTACCGGCCGGCGCCCGGTCAGCGGGCGGCGAGGAGCTCCAGCGTGTCGATCACGCGGTTCGAGAAGCCCCACTCGTTGTCGTACCAGGCGACCACCTTGACGTGGCGGCCGTCGACGCGGGTGAGGGCCGAGTCGAAGATCGACGAGGCGGGATTGCCCGTGATGTCGGACGACACGAGCGGGTCCTCCGAGTACTCGAGGACGCCGGCGAGCGGCCCCTGCGCCGCGGCGCGGTACGCCGCCAGCACGTCGTCGCGCGTCACGTCGCGGGCGACGGTCGTGTTGAGTTCGACGATCGAGCCCACCGGCACCGGTACGCGGATCGAGTCGCCCGACAGCTTGCCGTCGAGGTTCGGCAGCACCAGCCCGATCGCCTTGGCGGCGCCGGTCGTGGTCGGCACGATGTTGACGCCGGCGGCCCGGGCGCGACGAGGGTCGCGGTGCGGGCCGTCCTGCAGGTTCTGCTCCTGCGTGTAGGCGTGCACGGTCGTCATGAACCCGTGCTCGATACCGGCGAGTTCGTCGAGGACCGCGGCCAGCGGCGCGAGGGCGTTGGTGGTGCAGGAGGCGTTCGAGACGATCGTGTGCGCGACCGGGTCGTAGGCGTCGGTGTTGACCCCGAACGCGAGCGTGACGTCGGCACCCTCCGACGGGGCGCTGACGAGCACCTTCCTCGCGCCGGCGTCGAGGTGGGCGCGGGCGGCCTTCGCCGAGGTGAAGCGGCCGGTGGCTTCCAGGACGATGTCGACGCCGAGTCCGGCCCACGGCAGCCGCTCCGGTTCGCGCTCGGCCAGCACCGTGATCCGGCGGCCGTCGACGACGAGGGCGTCCCCGTCGACGGTCACCGGCCGTCCGAGCCGGCCGGCCGTGCTGTCGTAGGCGAGCAGCCGGGCGAGAGCGGCGGGCTCCGTCAGGTCGTTGACGGCGACGATCTCGAGGGCGCTGTCCCGTTCGAGCAGTGCGCGCAGCACATTGCGCCCGATGCGGCCGAATCCGTTGATGGCGATGCGAGTCATGAGTGGTGTCCCTTCCCTTCGCCACCAGGCTCGCCCGCGGCCGGTGCCGCTGACAGTGGCGGGATCGCCACGGTTCAAAAGGATCTCGCCACGCGCTGCCGGGCGGGTCACCCGCCCCGGGTGAAGGTGCGCCGGTACTCGCTCGGTGTGGTGCCGAGGATGCGCTGGAAGTGCAGGCGCAGGTTCGCGCCGGTGCCCAGACCGACGTCGGCCGCTATCTGCTCGACGCTGCGCTGCGAGCGTTCGAGCAGTTCGCGGGCGAGGTCGATGCGGGCGCGCATCACCCACTGCATCGGCGTGTAGCCGGTCTCCTCGACGAAGCGCCGGGAGAACGTGCGCGGCGACACCCCCGCCTGCCGCGCCAGTATGTCGAGGGTGAGGGGCTCGCCGAGCCGGTGCAGCGCCCACTCGCGGGTGGCGCCGAAGCGCTCGCCGAGCGGTTCGGGGACGCTGCGCGGCACGTACTGGGCCTGGCCGCCGCTGCGGTAGGGGGCCGCGACCAGGCGCCGGGCCGCGTGGTTGGACGCGGCCACCCCGAGGTCGCCGCGCAGGATGTGCAGGCACAGGTCGATGCCGGAGGCGGCGCCGGCCGAGGTGAGCACGCTGCCCTCGTCGACGAACAGCACGTTCTCGTCGACCCGGACGAGCGGGTGCCTGGCCGCGAGGGCCCGCGTGTAGTGCCAGTGCGTCGTGGCGCGCCTGCCGTCGAGCAGGCCGGTGGCGGCGAGCGCGAAGGCGCCCGTCGAGATGGCGGCGAGCCGCGCGCCCCGGTCGTGGGCGGCCACCAGCGCGTCGACGACGGCCCGCGGCGGGTCGTCGCGGTCCGGGTGCCGGTAGCCGGGGACGAAGACGATGTCGGCCCACGCGAGGGCGCCGAGACCGTGGGCGACGTAGTACGCGAGGCCGTCGCCGCCGGTCACGAGGCCGGGTGCCGCCCCGCACACCCGCACCTCGTACGGCATGCTCGCGCGGGTCGTGAAGACCTGCGCGGGAATTCCGACATCGAGCGGTTTCGCGCCCTCGAGCACGAGGACGGCGACACGATGCAGGCGGGAGGCTGGCACGGAAAGAGGTTACGCGGGGCGCGACTTCGGTACGTCCGCCTGCCGGCGGCGGACCGCCCGGCCTCCCGGAGGGGCAGGGGCTAACCGCGCGGCGCCCGCCGCGCCCGGCGCCCCTTCGCCGCCCGCTCCCGCCGCGCCGCCTCGGCCTTGACCTCGGCCGCGTACCGGTCGACGTACTCCTGCCCGGACAGCGACAGGATCGCGTACATGATCTCGTCGGTGACCGCGCGCAGCACGGCCCTCTCCTGTTCCAGTCCGGCGTAGCGGGTGAAGTCGAGCGGCTCACCGAAGCGGATGGTCACGGGGCGGACGCGGGGGAGCTTCCTGCCCGGCGGCTGCGCCTCGAACGTGCCGATCATCGCGCAGGGCACCACCGGCACCCCGGCCCTGAGGGCCATCACCGCCACGCCGACCTTGCCCTTGTACAGCCGGCCGTCGTGCGAACGCGTGCCCTCCGGGTAGATGCCGAGCAGCTCGCCCCTGCCCAGCACCCCGAGGCCCTCCCGGACGGCGGCCTGCCCCGCCTCCTTGCCGGAACGGTCGACGGGGATCTGCCCCGCGCTGCGGAAGAAGGCCGCGGTCAGCCGTCCCTTGAGACCCGGTCCCGTGAAGTACTCGGCCTTCGCCAGGAAGGTGATGCGCCGCTTGAGCACGGCGGGCATGAGGAAGTGGTCCGAGAACGACAGGTGGTTTCCGGCGACGATCGCCGCGCCCGACGAGGGGACGTGGTCCAGGCCCTCGATCCGGGGGCGGAAGAGCAGCCGCAGCAGCGGGCCCAGCAGCACGTACTTGAGCAGGTGGTAGAACACGGCTCACCTCTTACTCCATCGGGACCGCTCGGCATCGCTGTGGGCTTGTCCGGAGCCAGGACCGGGAAAGCCGGCGCACACGCGCCTGTAGTCATCTGTGACCCCGTACGGCCGGGCTCATGCTGGCCCGCCGCCGGGTTTCCCGGAGGACGGCGGCCGGTCGCTCGGCGGCAGTGGTGCCCGGGGCGGCGCGGGGGTCGCGCCGGCAAGGAGGAAGGGCCCTCGGCCGGCGAGGACGACAGCGGACACGGTCCGGCTGTGATGTCCTCCCGACCGACCGTGGCGTACCGCACCGGCCCGAAGGCGCGGCGGCGGTTCCCGTGGCGGGGCACCGCCGGCCGGCGCGGGTCCGGGCCGGGGCCGGTAGGCTCCCGCCCATGCGGATCTCCGTCTCCTCCGACATGGACGAACCCGTCGCCCGCCTCCTCGTCGAGGAACTGCGCCGGCGCGGCCACGAGGTGGTCCCGCACGGTGCGCTGCACCCCGGCGAGGACAGCCGGTGGGCGGTGTGCTCGGAGCGGGCGGCCCGGGAGGTCGCCGCCGGGCTGGCCGACCAGGCCGTGGTGTGCTGCTGGACCGGGACCGGCGCGTCGATCGCCGCCAACAAGGTGCCCGGCGTCCGCGCGGCCCTGTGCACCGACGCCTACACGGCGGACGGCGCCCGCCGCTGGAACGACGCCAACGTCCTCGCGCTCAGCCTCCGGCTGACCTCCGGGCCCCTGCTGGAGGAGATCCTCGACGCCTGGTTCGCGGGCACGGCCGGCGACGAGGAGGAAGACCGGGAGAACGTGGCGCACGTGAAGCGGCTCGACCGGGACGGCCGGGCCCTTCCGTAGCGGGCCCGCGTCCGGGAGCCGGCGCCACCCGGCCCCCGGACCGCCTCCGCGGCCGAGGGCGGACCCGCGCCGGTCAGGCGGCCAGCACCTTCTCCAGCGCCCCCAGAGCCTGCCGCAGCTCGTCCTCGGTGACGGTCAGCGGCGGCGCCAGGCGGATCGTGGAGCCGTGGGTGTCCTTGACGAGGATGCCCTCCCGCATCAGGCGCTCGCTGACCTCGCGGCCGGTGCCGAGGGCCGGGTCGACGTCGACGCCCGCCCACAGGCCGCGCGCCCGGAAACCGACGACGCCCTTGCCGACCAGCGCCTCCAGGCCCTCGCGCAGCACCACGCCCAGCTCGGCCGCCCGGCGCTGGAACCCGCCCGTCTCCAGCAGCTCCACCACCGCCGTGCCGACCGCCGCGGCCAGCGGATTGCCGCCGAACGTCGAGCCGTGCTCGCCCGGCCGCAGCACCCCCAGCACCTCCCGGCTCCCGACCACCGCCGACACCGGCACGATGCCGCCGCCCAGCGCCTTGCCGAGCAGGACGAGGTCCGGGACGACGGACTCGTGCTCGACGGCCAGCGTGCGCCCGGTGCGCCCGAGGCCGGACTGGATCTCGTCCGCGACGAACAGGCAGCCCGCGCGGCGGGTCAGCTCCCGTACGCCGCTCAGGTAGCCGTCGTCCGGGACGACGACGCCCGCCTCGCCCTGGACCGGTTCGATCAGCACGGCCGCCGTCGTCTCGTCGACCGCCGCCTCCATCGCCGCCAGGTCGTTGTACGGCACGATCCGGAAGCCCGGCGCGAACGGGCCGAAGCCCGACCGCGCCGTCTCGTCCGTCGAGAAGCCGACGATCGTCGTCGTACGGCCGTGGAAGTTGTCCGCCGCGACCACGATCGTGGCCCGGCCGTCCGGGACGCCCTTCACCTCGTACGCCCACTTGCGGGCCACCTTGATGCCGCTCTCCACCGCCTCCGCGCCGGTGTTCATCGGCAGCACCATGTCCTGGCCGGTCAGCGCGGCGAGCCGTTCGGCGAAGGCGGCGAGCCGGTCGTTGTGGAAGGCCCGGGAGGTGAGGGTGAGCCGGTCGAGCTGGCGGTGGGCCGCCTCGATCAGCGCCGGGTGGCGGTGGCCGAAGTTGAGCGCCGAGTACCCGGCGAGCATGTCGAGGTAGCGGCGGCCCTCCACGTCCTCCACCCAGGCGCCCTCGGCGCGGGCGACGACCACGGGCAGCGGGTGGTAGTTGTGCGCGAGGACGGGCTCCTCGGCGCGGATGAGCTCCTCCGAGCTGCGCGTGCGGTCGGCGGATGCGGTCATGAGCGGTTCTCCCGGATCTCCTGGGTGCAGCACTTGATGCCACCGCCGGCCTTGTGGAACTCGGACAGGTCGACGGGGACGGGGACGTAGCCGCGCTCGGCGAGCCGGCCGGCGAGGGCGGTCGCCCCCGGCGAGATGAACACGTGACGTCCGTCGCAGACGGAGTTGAGCCCGAACGCCAGGGCGTCCTCGCGGGTGGCGGTCACCGCGTCCGGGTACAGCCGGGCGAGCACCTCGCGGCTGCCCGGCGAGAACGCCTCGGGGTGGTAGGCGATGTTCCCGTCGCCCCCCTCGCTCCCGTCGTCGAGGACGAACAGCGCCGTGTCCAGGTGGTAGAAGTACGGGTCCACGAGCGTCAGGCCGATCACCGGGATGCCGAAGAACTCCTGCGCCTCCCGGTGGGCCTTCCGGGTGGTGCGGAACCCGGTTCCGGCGAGGATCCAGCGGCCCGCGAACACCAGGTCCCCCTCGCCCTCGCAGACCGACTCGGGGTGGTGGACCTCGAACCCCGCCTGCTTGAACCACGCCTCGTAGGGCACGGACTCGGGGCGGCGTTCGGGCGCGTGGAAGAGGGAGCCGAAGACCCGGCCCTCCACCACGACGGCCGCGTTGGCGGCGAAGACCATGTCCGGCAGGCCGGGCACCGGCGCCACGGTCTCCACGGTGTGGCCGTGGGCGCGGTAGGTGTCGACCAGCGCCTGCCACTGGTCCAGGGCGCGGATGACGTCCACGGGTTCGCCGGGCCGCATCCAGGGGTTGATCGCGTACTGCACGGCGAAGTGTCTGGGTTCGCAGACGAGGAAGCGCCGCCGGCGCGGCACACGGGAGTCGGACACAGAGGGGTGCCTCCGCTTCCTGACGGTGAGTGACTGGGCGATGACACCACGGTAGGAACCGGCGGAGACAGGCGACAAGCGACAAGAGCTGCGTGTCGGCGCAGCAATACTGCGTTGTTCCCCGGCTCAGCGCAGGTCTGCTGCGTGCCGGGGCGCGGGATGGCTGGCTCCGGCCTCCGGACTCTCCGGGATCAGATGGGACAGCACCATCACGCTGATCGTCTTCCGGATGAACGGCTCCGCGCGGATCCGCTCCAGCACCTCCTCGAAGTGCTCCACGTCCCGCGCCCGCACGTGCAGCAGCGCGTCCGCCCCGCCGGTCACCGTCATCGCCGCCGTGATCTCCGGATGGTTGCGCACCACCTCCGCCAGCCGCCGCGGCGGCGCCGCGCCCTCGCAGTACACCTCCACGTACGCCTCCGTGCGCCAGCCCAGCGCCGACGGCTTCACCGTCGCCGTGAACCCGGTGATCACCCCGGTCTCCCGCAGCCGGTCCACCCGGCGCTTGACCGCCGTCGCCGACAGTCCCACGTCCGTGCCGATCTCGGCGAAAGACGTCCTGGCGTTCGCCATCAACGCGGTGATGATCTTCCGGTCGAGCTCGTCGAAGGGCGCCGGCCTGCTGTTCATGCGGGCACTGTATCCAGCACCGGCGTCCGCACCGGACACGTGTGCAGGCGTACGGATTGCTCCTAGACTCCACGTTCATGCTGCGCGCCCTCGCCGTCGACGACGAACGCCCCTCCCTGGAGGAGGTGCTCTACCTGCTCAACGCCGACCCCCGGATCGGCAGCGCGGAGGGCGCCGGCGACGCGACCGAGGCACTGCGCCGCATCAACCGCGCGCTGGCCTGCGGCCCCGACGGGCCCGACGCACTCGACGTGGTCTTCCTCGACATCCGGATGCCGGGCCTGGACGGCCTGGACCTCGCCCGGCTGCTGACCGGCTTCGCCCGGCCGCCGCAGGTCGTGTTCGTCACCGCCCACGAGGACTTCGCCGTGCAGGCCTTCGACCTCAAGGCCGTCGACTACGTCCTCAAGCCCGTCCGCCGGGAACGGCTGGCGGAGGCGGTCCGCCGCGCCGCCGAACGGTGCGCCGCCGGCCCGCCCGGCGCCGTGCCCCGCATCCCGGTGCACGAGCCCGACCCCGACCACCTCCCCGTCGAGCTCGGCGGCGTCACCCGTTTCGTCGCCGTCGACGACATCACCCACGTCGAGGCCCAGGGCGACTACGCCCGCCTGCACACCGCCCGGGGCAGCCACCTCGTCCGCATCCCGCTGTCCACCCTGGAGGAGCGCTGGCGCTCCCGCGGCTTCGTCCGCATCCACCGCCGCCACCTGGTCGCCCTGCGTCACATCGGCGAACTCCGCCTGACCGCGGGCGCCGTCAGCGTCCTGGTCGGCGGCGAGGAACTCCAGGTCAGCCGGCGGCACGCCCGCCAGCTGCGGGACCTGCTGATGAGGAGGGCGTGACGGTGCCGCACCAGGAATCCGCCCCGCGCCGCGTCGTCGTCACCGGCCCGCCCCGCCGCCCCCGCCGCGTCCCGGGCCCCCACCGCCCGCGCACCGAGATCGACGAGCAGACCACCCTCGGCCACACCTACGTCCGCTCCCTGATGCGCACCCAGCTGCGCGCCGCCCTCGCCGCCCTGGCGGTGCTCGGGCTGCTCGTCGGCCCGCTGCCGCTGTTGTTCGCGGCGCTGCCCGGGGCCCGCGGCGCGCAATGGGCCCTCCTCGGCTTCGGCCTGTACCTCCCCTTCGTCCTCCTCGCCCGCTGGTACGTGCGCCGCGCCGAACGCAACGAACGCGACCTCGTCCGCCTGGTCGAGGACCGTGAGGCCCCGCACCCGCCGTGAACTCCGGTTACGCCGTCACCGCCGTCGCCCTCGTCGTCGTCGCGACCGTCCTCGTGGGCGCCTTCGGCCTGCGCATCTCCCGCACCACCTCCGACTTCTACGTCGCCTCCCGCACCGTCGGCCCCCGCCTGAACGCCGCCGCCGTCAGCGGCGAGTACCTCTCCGCCGCGTCCTTCCTCGGCATCGCCGGCCTGGTCCTCGTCCAGGGCCCCGACATGCTCTGGTACCCGGTCGGCTACACCGCCGGCCACCTGGTCCTGCTCCTGTTCGTCGCCGCCCCGCTGCGCCGCTCGGGCGCCTACACCCTGCCCGACTTCGCCGAGGCCCGCCTCGCCTCCCCGGCGGTACGGCGCCTCGCCGGGGCCTTCGTCGTCGGTGTCGGCTGGCTCTACCTGCTGCCCCAGCTCCAGGGCGCCGGACTGACGCTGACCGTGCTGACCGGGGCGCCCGACTGGCTGGGCGCCGTAATCGTCGCCGTCGTCGTCACCGCGATCGTCGCGGCCGGCGGCATGCGCAGCATCACCTTCGTCCAGGCCTTCCAGTACTGGCTGAAACTGACCGCCCTGCTCGTCCCCGCCCTCTTCCTGGTCCTGGCCTGGCAGGGCGACGGCGCCCCCCACCGGGCCTTCGACGAACCGGCCGCCTTCCGCGACCAGCGCACCGTCCGCGTCGACGACACGCTCACCCTCGACCTGAAGGCCCCCCTGACCGTCACGGTCGAGGGCACCGTCGACGGCCGCACCCACGACGGCACCCGCCTGGACCTGCCCGCCGGAACCCACCGCGTCGAACGCGGCACCCGCCTCACCTTCACCCCCGGTACCGCCGTCCCCGGCGCCGGACGCACCACCGGCGACGCCCTGTCACCGTCCTGGGCCGAGAGCCGCGAGGACCGCCCCCTGTACGCCACCTACGGGCTGATCCTCGCCACCTTCCTCGGCACCATGGGCCTGCCGCACGTCGTGGTCCGCTTCTACACCAGCCCGCACGGCGTCGCCGCCCGCCGCACCACCGTCGCCGTCCTCGCCCTGATCGGCGCCTTCTACCTGCTGCCGCCCCTCTACGGAGCACTCGGCCGCCTCTACGCCCCCGAACTCGCCCTCACCGGCGACGCGGACGCCGCCGTCCTGCTGCTGCCCGGCCGGGCCGTCGGGGGAGCGGGCGGCGACCTCCTGGGCGCCCTGGTGGCCGGGGGCGCCTTCGCCGCGTTCCTGTCCACGGCGTCCGGCCTGACCATGGCCGTGGCGGGCGTCCTCACCCAGGACGTGCTGCCCGCGCGCGGCGTCCGGCACGTACGGAGCTTCCGGCTCGGCACACTGCTCGCCATGGCCGTCCCGCTCGCGGCGAGCGTCCTGGTCGGCGGACTGCCGGCCGCCGACGCCGTCGGCCTCGCCTTCGCCGTGTCCGCCTCCTCCTTCTGCCCGCTGCTCGTCCTCGGCATCTGGTGGCGGCGGCTCACCCCGCCCGGCGCCGCGGCCGGGATGCTGGTCGGCGGCGGCTCGGCCCTGGCCGCCGTCGCCGCCACCATGGCGGGCCTCCCCGGCGGCGGGGTGCCGCACGCCCTGCTGGCCTGGCCCGCGCTGTGGTCGGTACCGCTGGCCTTCCTCACCATGGCGCTGGTCTCGCTGGCCACACCGGGCCGGGTCCCGGCCGGGACGGCGGCGATCCTGGCCCGCTTCCACCTGCCCGAGGACCTGCGCGAGGAGGTGGCGCCGTGAGCGGTTTCCTGGCCGGGCTGTGCGCGGCCGTGCTGCCGCTGCTGGCGGCCGGATTCTGGCTGGGACGCCGTACGGCACGGCCCGCGAGCCTCGCCGGGCTCGGCACCCCCGTCGAGCACGCCACCTTCCAGACCCTGCACACCGCCTCCCTGGCCGCGCCCCCGCTGCGGGCGGGCCTGACGGAGGAGACCGCCCGCAAGGCGGCGCGCACCCTGCGCTCCCTGCTCGGCACCCACGCCCTGTGCCTGACGGACACCGAGGGGGTCCTGGTCTGGGACGGCGCGGGCGCCCACCACCGCACCGCGGTCATGGAGCGCCTCGCCGGCCCGCTGCGCACCGGCCGGGGCGAGGCGTTCCCCCTCGCCTGCGACGACCCCGACTGCGCGGTGCGCTGGGCCGTCGTCGCCCCCCTCACCGTCGACGACCGGGTGCACGGGGCGCTCGTCGCCTGCGCGCCCCGCGAGTCGGCCGTCCTGGTCCGGGCGGCCGGGGAGGTGGCCCGCTGGGTCTCCGTCCAGCTGGAGCTGGCGGACCTCGACCGGTCCCGCACCCGCCTCATCGAGGCCGAGATCAAGGCCCTGCGCGCCCAGATCTCCCCGCACTTCGTCTTCAACTCGCTCTCGGTGATCGCCTCGTTCGTCCGCACCGACCCCGAACGCGCCCGCGAGCTGCTCCTGGAGTTCGCCGACTTCACCCGCTACTCGTTCCGCCGGCACGGCGACTTCACCACCCTCGCCGAGGAGCTCCACGCCATCGACCACTACCTGGCGCTGGTCCGGGCACGCTTCGGCGACCGCCTGGCCGTCACCCTCCAGATCGCCCCCGAGGTACTGCCGGTCGCCCTGCCCTTCCTCTGCCTCCAGCCCCTGGTCGAGAACGCCGTCAAGCACGGCCTGGAGGGCACGTCCGGCACCCGTCACATCCGGATCACCGCGCAGGACGCGGGCGCCGAGGCGCTCGTCGTCATCGAGGACGACGGCGCCGGGATGGACCCCGGCCTGCTGCGCCGCATCCTCGCGGGCGAAGGGAGCCCCTCGGGCGGCATCGGCCTGTCCAACGTCGACGACCGCCTCCGCCAGGTCTACGGAGACGGACACGGCCTGGTAGTCGAGACCGCCGTCGGCGCGGGCATGAAGATCACCGTCCGGCTGCCCAAGTACCAGCCGGGCGTGCACCCGGCGGCCCGGCCCGGCCGCGCGTGAGCCGCCGGCGCTCCCCGTGGCCTCAGGTGCTCCGGGTGGTGGCGATCATGCCGAGGGTGACCAGGCCCAGGACGACCCAGCCGAACCACAGCCAGCCGTTGCTGCCGAGCGCCACCGTGTAGGCCGTCACCGCGACGAGACCGCCGACGGTGAGCACCCCCATCGTCTTCGTTGAACCGTCCGTGGAACCGGGCATCACGCCACCCTCCTCATGGTCCGTTGTCCCCATGGTGCCCCCGTTCCCCCCTCGTGCGGTGCGGACGGCGGGATGTGGGCCGGATTTCCGGAGTGTGGCGGACCCCTCAGTTCCCGCGTGCGTTCAGCGAGGCCAGGTAGGCGTTGTACGCCTCCAGCTCCCTGTCGCCGTCGCGGTCGGCGGCCCGGTCCTTGCGCCGGGCCTGGCGCTTCTCCGAGGCGTACCACTGGAACAGCAGCGCGATGAGCACCAGGACGGACGGGACCTCACTGAACGCCCAGGCGATGCCGCCCGCCGCGTTCTGGTCCGAGAGGGCGTCGATGCCGAGCGAGGCGGGCGGATTCCGGAACGTGTCGACCATGGCGGTCGAGCCCATCATCAGCGCGATGCCGAAGAAGGCGTGGAACGGCATGCCCGCGAACAGCTCCAGCATCCGCATCAGGTGGCCCGGCCGGTGCGGCCCCGGGTCGACGCCCATGATCGGCCAGAAGAAGACCACGCCGACGGCGAGGAAGTGGACCATCATCGCGATGTGCCCCGGCCTGGATTCCATCAGGAAGTCGAAGAGCGGCGTGAAGTACAGCCCGTACAGACTCGCGATGAACAGCGGAATGGTGAACGCGGGATGCGTGATGATCCGCATGTAGCGGCTGTGCAGCAGCATCAGCAGCAGCTCGCGCGGCCCCTTCCGGCCGCGGCCCGCCGTCGGCAGGGCGCGCAGCGCCAGCGTGACGGGGGCACCGAGGAGGATGAGGATCGGCGACACCATGCTGATCACCATGTGCTGCACCATGTGCACACTGAACATGACCATGCCGTAGTCGTTCAGCTTGGTGCACATCATCAGCGCGATGCTCAGCACGCCCGCCGTGTACGCGACGGTGCGGCCCACCGGCCACTTGTCGCCGCGCCGCACCAGACGGGCCACGCCCCAGCCGTACAGCGCCAGCCCCAGCAGGCAGGCGACGAGGAAGAAGGGGTCCGTGGACCATTCGAGACCCCGCCCCAGCGTGAACGGCGGCAGATCCATCGTCATGCCGTGCCCGCTGTGATCCATCCGCCGGCTCCTGTTTCGTGGGGGTTGAGCGCTGTCTGTCCGCACCCAGAGTAGAACCGCCCCCGGCCGCGGCCGCGGCCGGGGGCGGTTTCACGAAGGGACCCCGCCGAAGGCCCTACAGCACGCACTCCGCCTCGGCGTACCGCTCCGCCGGCACCGTCTTGAGCGTCTCGACGGCCTCCGCCAGCGGCACCATCACGATGTCGGTGCCGCGCAGCGCGGTCATCATGCCGAACTCGCCGCGGTGCGCGGCCTCCACCGCGTGCCAGCCGAAGCGGGTGGCGAGCACCCGGTCGTACGCGGTCGGCGTACCGCCGCGCTGGACGTGCCCGAGGATCACCGGCCGGGCCTCCTTGCCCAGACGCCGCTCCAGCTCGACGGAGAGCTGGCGGGCGATGCCGGCGAAACGCTCGTGACCGTAGACGTCCTTGCCGCCCTCGTCGAACTCCATGGTGCCGGGCTTCGGCTTGGCGCCCTCGGCGGCGACGACGATGGCGAACCGCTTGCCCGCCTCGAACCGCTCGCCGACCTTGGCGGTCAGCTCGGCGATGTCGAAGGGCCGCTCGGGAACGACGATGGCGTGGGCGCCGGCCGCCATGCCGGAGTGCAGCGCGATCCAGCCGGTGTGGCGGCCCATGACCTCCACGATCAGCACCCGCTGGTGGGACTCGGCGGTGGTCTTCAACCGGTCCAGGGCCTCGGTCGCGACACCGACGGCCGTGTCGAAGCCGAAGGTGACGTCCGTGACGGCGATGTCGTTGTCGATGGTCTTCGGCACACCGACTATCGGCAGGCCGGCGTCGGACAGCAGCCGGGCCGCCTTCAGCGTGCCCTCGCCGCCGATCGGGATGATCGCGTCGAGCCCCAGCTCCCCGACATGCCCCCGGGCCCGCTCCACGCCGTCCCGCAGATGCTCGGGACGGACCCGGGAGGAGCCGAGGATGGTGCCGCCGCGAGCGAGGATGCCGCCCACCGCGTCGAGGTCGAGCTTGAGGTAATCGCACTCCAGGAGGCCCCTCCACCCGTCCCGGAAACCCACGACCTCGTCCCCGTGGTCGGCGACGGCGCGGTGCACGACGGACCGGATGACGGCGTTCAGGCCGGGGCAGTCGCCACCGGACGTGAGGACACCAATGCGCATAGCCCGAAATACCTTCTCAACATGGGCGCGGGGACCGGACCGCGCTGTCCGGCTCGATCCCCGCCACCCTAGCGGCATCGGGCGACGGGGCCGAACCACGCGTCCGCTTCCTGGACGCCCCCGCTCACCTGTGCGGACAGGGCGTCAGACGGGCCACCGGCACACACCGACGACCGGCACCCCACAGACCGCGCAACAGCGCTCACGCAGGCTGCCGCGCAACAGCGCTCACGCAGGCTGCTGCGCAACAGCGCTCACGCAGGCTGCTGCGCAACAGCGCTCACGCAGGCTGCTGCGCAGCCGCGATGCGCTCCTCGCGCAGTGCCTCGTACCAGCGGTCGTCGGTCGGCGGCAGCGCGTTGACGTCGAGGGCCAGCTTCAGCAGCAGGTCCGCGATGAGCGGGTTGCGCGCCAGGACCGGGCCGTGCATGTACGTGCCGAAGACCGTGTCGTTGTACGCGCCCTCCGTGCCGTCCCCGGTGCCGTTGCCGTTGCCGAAGCGGACCTGGGCGAAGGGACGGGCGGTCGGACCCAGATGGGTGACGCCCTGGTGGTTCTCGAAGCCGGTCAGCGGGGGCAGGCCCAGGCGCGGATCGATGTCGCCGAGCACGTCACCGACGCACCGCGCGCCCTCGCCGCGCACCGAGACCACGTCGAGCAGACCGAGGCCGGGCTCGCGCTGACCGAGGTCGTTGATGAACTCGTGACCGAGGATCTGGTAGCCGGCGCACACCGAGAACACGATGGCGCCGTTCTCCACCGCCCGGTACAGACCGCCGTCGCGGCGCAGCCGCTCGGCCGCGAGCCGCTGCGGCCGGTCCTCGCCGCCGCCGATGAGGTAGATGTCGCCGGAGGTCGGGATCGGCTGGTCGCTGCGCACGTCGAGCCGGGCCACGTCGAGGCCGCGCTGGCGGGCCCGGCGCTCCACCACCAGGACGTTGCCCTGGTCGCCGTAGGTGCTGAGCAGGTCCGGGTAGATCCAGACGACCCGCAGCTGGTTGTCGCTCACAAAAGTCCCCTACAGGTGTCGTGTCAGTTGCCGACGCGGCGGCGCAGGTCCTGGAAGGCGGTGTAGTTGGCGATGACCTCGATCCGGCCCGGCGGGCACAGCTGCACCGCCTGGTCGAGGTTCTCGCACACCTGGAACTGCTGGTTCGCGACCTCCAGGCGCACCGCGAGGTCCAGCTTCCGATCGCCGATGACACAGATCGGATGGCCGGTCAGACGGGTGTAGTCGACGTCCCACAGCCAGGAGGTGTCGGTGCCGTCGGCGCTGCGCGCGTTCACCGAGAGGATGACCGGGGCCGGCGGCGGGTCGATCAGGGAGAACGTCTCCAGCCAGCCGGCGGGGTTCTTCGCGAGCAGCAGGCGCAGGTCGCGGCCCTGGAACTGGACCACGTCGTAGCGCCCGGCGACCGCCTGCACCTGGTACATGCGCTCCAGGGCGACCTGCGGCGGCACCCCGAAGACGGCGGCGACGGCCGCCGAGGAGGCGGCGTTGGCCTTGTTGGCGCGGCCCGGCAGCTGGAGGTGGATGGGCCAGGCGGAGCCGTGCGGGTCCAGGACGTGGTCGCCGGACAGGGCCCAGGTCGGAGTGGGGCGGCGGAAACCGCACTCGCCGCAGAACCAGTCGTCGCCCGGGCGCTGCATCACACCACCGCAGGCGGGGCAGGACCAGGCGTCGTCCTTCCACATCTGCCCGGCGGCGACCCAGACCACGTTGGGAGAGGAGGAGGCGGCCCACACCACCAGCGGGTCGTCGCAGTTGGCGACGATGACGGCCTTGACGCCGGCCAGGCCCTCCCGCCAGTTCTCGGCGAGCATGCGGGTCTCGGCGGCGCGGTCGAGCTGGTCCCGGGAGAGGTTGAGCAGCGCGATGCACTTGGGGTCGGTGTCGCGGGCGACGCCGGCGAGGTACTTCTCGTCGACCTCGATCACGCCGTACTTCGCGTCCGAACCGCCCGCGAGCGCCGAGGTGATGCCGGCGGGCATGTTGGCGCCGAGCGCGTTGGAGACGACCGGGCCCGCGGCCCGCAGCGCCTCGGCGATGAGCCGGGTGGTGGTGGTCTTGCCGTTGGTCGCCGACACCAGGACGACGTCCAGGTTCTGGGCGAGCCGGGCGAGCAGGTCGGGGTCGAGCTTGAGGGCCACCCGGCCGCCGATCACCGAACCGCTGCCGCGCCCCGCGGCGCGGGACGCCGCCGCGACCGCCTTGCCCGCGGTCACGGCCAGCTTGGCCCGCGGCGTGAGCGGGTCCGAGTTGCCTGCCATCAGTTCTCGATCCTCCTTGCGTACGCGCCGCGCTCTTCAAGCCTGACGGCCACGTGGTGTGGCCCTCAGCCTATCGAGATCCCCCCGCACTCCCGAATCCCGCACCCGCCGGGCGGACCGGTGGCCGGTCCGCCCGGCGGCTGCGGGACGAGTGGACCTTACTCTTGCCGCCATGCGACACGGCTCGATCCCGGGCGCCCGCGGGCGCGTACGGCCCCTCACCCTCCTCGGCGACCCCGTCCTGCACGCCCCCTGCGCCCCGGTCACGGACTTCGGTCCCGAACTGGCCCGCCTGGTGGAGGACCTGTTCGCGACCATGTACGCCGCCCGGGGCGTCGGGCTGGCCGCCAACCAGATCGGCGAGGGGCTGCGGGTCTTCGTCTACGACTGCCCGGACGACGAGGACGTCCGCCACCTCGGCCATGTGGTGAACCCGCGGCTGGTGGAGACGGACGGCGTGGTGGTGCGGGGCCCGGAGGGCTGCCTGTCGCTGCCCGGCCTGGAAGCGGGCACCGAGCGGTACGACCGTGCCGTGGTCGAGGGCGTCACGGTGACCGGGGAGCCGGTGACGGTCGAGGGCACCGGCTTCTTCGCCCGGTGCCTGCAGCACGAGTGCGACCACCTCGACGGGCGGGTGTACGCCGACCGTGTCACGGGGTGGCGGCACCGCCGGCTCATGCGCCGGGCCGCGCGGGCCCCCTGGAGCCGGTGAGCGGGCCGGGAGCCGTTCAGAAGCCGGGGCCGCCGGCCCGGTCGCCCGCCGCCGCCAGGCGCCCCCACAGCAGATCGGCCAGACCCCGGACCAACTCCTCGCGGGAACAGGGCCGTTCCCCGAGCCACCAGTCCCCGGCGGCGTGCATCATGCCGACGATGCCGTGGCCCCACACCCGTGCCAGCTGCCGGCTGTCCGGGCCGAGGTCGATCCGCTCCTCGATGACCTGGGCCAGTTCCTCGCCCATGCGGCGCAGCAGCGGAGCGGAGTGCTTGCCGACGTCGAAGCCCTGCTCGCCCTGGGTGACGCTGCCCTCCGCCGGATGCATCAGGAAGCGGTACACCTGGGGGCGCGCCTCGATGGCCGCCAGATACGTCTCCAGCGTGGACTCGACCCGTTCCCTGCGGTCGGCCGGAGCGTCCAGGGCCGCCCGCAGCGAGGAGAGCAGGGCGTCGGTGTGCCGCCGGGCGAGCGCGGCGTACAGCCCGCCCTTGTCGCCGAAGTGCCGGTAGAGGATCGGCTTGGTGATGCCCGCCTCGGCGGCGATGGCGTTCATCGAGGCCTGCGGGCCGTCGCGCAGCACCACCCGGTCGGCGGCCTCCAGCAGCTCCCGCCGCCGGCGGTCGGTGGACCGCTGCTGATCGGCCCGCTGCGTGGTGTCCATGTGCTCTCCCCACCCGTGCTGATTCGGTGACGCCTGCGCAAACTAGCACTGACCGCGCCCCGGACCCCGAGCGGATGCCGGCGCACCGTCGGCTGTTGACTTTCCTACCGAGCGGTAACAGACTCGGCGTTACTGTAAGTAACGCGCATGTGCGCCGCTGGAGGGGACATGGCCGAGTTCACCATGGAGCTCAACGACGAGCAGAGGGAGGTCCGCGACTGGCTCCATGGCTTCGCGGCCGACGTGATCCGCCCCGCCGCCGCCGAGTGGGACGAGCGCGAGGAGACCCCCTGGCCGGTCATCCAGGAGGCCGCCAAGGTCGGTATCTACTCCCTCGACTTCTACGCCCGGCAGTACTTCGACCCGACCGGCCTCGGCATCCCCATGGCGATGGAGGAGCTGTTCTGGGGCGACGCGGGCATCGCCCTGTCGATCGTCGGCACCGGCCTGGCCGCCGTCGGCGTCCTCGCCAACGGCACCGAGGAGCAGATCGGCACCTGGATCCCCCAGATGTACGGCGACGCGAACGACGTCAAGGTCGCCGCGTTCTGCTCCTCCGAGCCCGACGCCGGCTCCGACGTCGCCTCCATGCGCACCCGGGCCGTCTACGACGAGGCCAAGGACGAGTGGGTGATCAACGGCACGAAGACCTGGGCCACCAACGGCGGCATCGCCGACGTCCACGTCGTCGTCGCGGTCGTCGACCCGGAACTGGGCTCCAAGGGCCACGCGTCCTTCATCGTCCCGCCGAACACGCCGGGGCTGTCCCAGGGGCAGAAGTTCAGGAAGCACGGCATCCGCGCCTCGCACACCGCCGAGGTCGTCCTCGACGACGTCCGGGTCCCCGGCTCCTGCCTCCTCGGCGGCAAGGAGAAGCTCGACGAGCGGCTCGCCCGCGCCCGGGAGAAGGCGAAGCAGGGCGGCGAGCGCGTGAGGAACGCCGCGATGGCGACGTTCGAGGCGTCGCGCCCGGCGGTCGGCGCGATGGCGGTCGGCACCGCGCGGGCCGCGTACGAGGTGGCGCTGGAGTACGCGCGCACCCGTGAGCAGTTCGGGCGGCCCGTCATCGACAACCAGGGCGTCGCCTTCCAGCTCGCCGACATGCGCACCCGGATCGACGCGGCCCGGCTGCTGGTGTGGCGCGCCTCCTGGATGGCGGCCAACGGAAGGCCGTTCACCGCCGCCGAGGGCTCGATGTCCAAGCTGTTCGCCAGCGAGACGGCGAAGGAGGTCACCGCCCAGGCGATCCAGATCCTGGGCGGCAACGGGTACACGCGGGAGTATCCGGTGGAGCGGATGCACCGCGACGCGGCGATCTACACCATCTTCGAGGGGACGAGCGAGATCCAGCGGCTGGTGATCGCCCGCACCCTGTCGGGGATGCCGATCCGCTAGCGGTGCCCGGGCGGCGTCGACCGCTCGATGCCGTACCGCCTGCGCAGCTCCCCGATCGCCGCGTGGTCCGGCGGGCCCCCTCCCGAGGATCTCCGGCGGTTCCTCGAAGTACCGCTCGTGGTCCAGGGGGCGGGGAGGCCTGGGAGACGTCTTCGCGGGCTCGTCCGCCGGGTCGGCGAACGCGTGCGGGCGGCCGGGCGGTACGACCGGACCACCGCCGGCACCCGGGCCTCGGCCTCGTGGAGCTTGTCGCGCCCCTCGAAGCCGGGGTGCTCGAGGGTCCCCTCGGCGGGCTGCGCGATGTGCCGGGTGCGCACGCCGGTGGCTCGGTCAGGCGGAGGGCCGGCGGCAGTCGGGGCGGTCGGTGTGGCGCTCACGCGCCGGCTCCCGCGTCTCCCCCCACGTGATCACGTGCTCCGGAACGGACACCGAGGGGCTGCGCGAAGTCGCCATGAACCGCGCCTGCCGCCGCCTCCCGGAAAGCCCTGCGCCCCCGGTCGGAAAGTGGTGTGCGGCCAGGGGTCTGCCGGGCGGCCCCCGGGGGTGTTCACCCAACGATCACCCGGCGGGGCGGCGTTCTCTCGCCGGACTACTCCGTCCCGGGGATCCTGGTGAATCGGAGCGGCACCGCAGGAGACAGACCGATGGAGGACGCGATGACCCGGACGGCCAGGCGACTTCTGGAGACGACCACCGGGAAACTGGCCCCGGACCCGCGCGCCAACCGGCTCGTGCCGCTGGTGGCGCGGGGCGCGGCCGGCCGGGACACGCTCGCCGCGCTCGCGCTGGAGCAGCGGTGGGTGATCGCCGCGGACCGCCGCGCCTTCCAGTACCTGGCGCAGCGGGCCGCCGCCGAGCCGGAGACCGCCGCGTACTTCACCGCGCTCGCCGAGGGCGAGGCGCTGGCCGCGCAGCGGCTGGAGGCGTTCGCGGCGGCCTGCGGCGTGACCGAGGAGCGCGCGGTGGCCTACGACCCGCTGCCGGGCTGCCAGGCCTATCCCGCCTACGCCGCCTGGCTGGCGCTCAACGGCTCACCGGCCGAGACCGTGCTCGCCCTGCACGCCAACTTCTCGGCCTGGGGCGGCTACTGCGCGACGATCGCCGCCGCCCTGCGCCGCCACTACGGCTTCTCCGGCGAGGCGTGCGCCTTCTTCGACCTCTTCGCCGAGCCGTCGCCCGTTCTCGAGGAGCAGGCGACGGCCGCCGTGCAGGCGGCGCTGGACGCGGGACGGCTGAACGAGCGGCTCGTCCACCGCTACGGGCGGCTGCTGCAGAGCTACGAGGCGATGTTCTGGCACACGCTGTGGGAACGGGAGCGGGGCCTGCCCGGTCAGGTCGACTGACCGCTGCTGTGGGCGATGCACGCCACGTCGATCCGGTCGGCCAGCTTGGCCAGCTCGATGGTGAGCGCGGCGACGGTGTCCTCGTCCAGCCCGTCCTGCCCGGCCTCCACCAGACGCAGCCACCGCCCGCCCACCGTACGCAGCAGTTTGCTCACGTCGGCCGCAGCCACCTGCAAGGTACCGCGGTCGTCGACGATCAGAGGCAGAGTCACTTCGCGGTTCACGAAAGGGATCGTAGCCGTGGAAGCCTCACGCCCCGTGCCACACGGTGGTGATGTTGCAGAACTCGCGGATTCCGTGCCCGGACAGCTCACGCCCGTACCCCGACCGCTTCACCCCGCCGAAGGGGAACGCCGGATGGGAGGCCGTCATCCCGTTGACGTAGACGCCGCCCGCCTCCAGGTCCCGCACGAACCGGTCGACGTCGGCCTCCTCACGCGTCCACACGTTCGAACTCAACCCGAAGTCGGTGTCGTTGGCGATCAGCACCGCCTCGTCCAGGTCGGCCGCGCGGTACAGCGTGGCGACCGGGCCGAACGTCTCCTCCCGGTGGATGCGCATGTCGCGGGTGATGCCGGCCAGCACGGTCGGCGGGTAGTACCAGCCGGGCCCGTCGGGGCGTTCGCCACCGCACAGCACGGTGGCGCCGCCCCGCACCGCGTCCTCCACCAGCTCCTCCAGGTCCCGGCGGCCCCGCTCGCTGGAGAGCGGACCGACCTCGGTCTCCTCGTCCATCGGGTCGCCGACCCTCAGCGCCCTCATGCCCGCGACGAAGCGCTCGGCGAAGGCGTCGTAGACGTCCGCGTGCACGATGAACCGCTTGGCGGCGATGCAGGACTGCCCGGCGTTCTGGCACCGCGCGTTCACCGCGACCTCGGCGGCCCGGTCCAGGTCGGCCGACGGCATGACGACGAAGGGGTCGCTGCCGCCCAGCTCCAGCACCGTCTTCTTGATCATCTCTCCGGCGGTGGAGGCGACCGCGCGGCCCGCGGGCTCGCTGCCGGTCAGGGTGGCCGCCTTGACCCGCTCGTCGCGCAGGACGTCGTCGACCTGCGCGGAGCCGATGAGGAGGGTCTGGAAGCAGCCCTCGGCGAAGCCCGCCCGGTGGAACAGGTCCTCCAGGTACAGGGCGGTCCGCGGCACGTTCGAGGCGTGCTTGAGCAGGCCCACGTTGCCCGCCATCAGTGCCGGTCCCGCGAACCGGATCACCTGCCACAGCGGGAAGTTCCACGGCATCACCGCCAGCACCGGGCCCATCGGCCGGTAGCGGACCAGGGCGCGGGAGGCGCCGGAGTCCTTCACGTCGGACGCCTCGGGCGCCTCGTCGGCGAGCAGCCGTGCGGCGTGGTCGGCGTACCAGCGCATCGCCTTGGCGCACTTGGCCGCCTCGGCGCGCGCCTGCCGGATCGGCTTGCCCATCTCGGTGGTGATCACGCGGCCGATCTCCTCCCGGTCCTGCTCCAGCAGGTCGGCGGCGGCGTGCATCAGCCGGGCCCGCTCGTCGAACGTCGTCGTCCGGTAGGTGCGGAAGGTGGCCTCGGCGAGCCGGAGTCGGCGCTCGATCTCGTCCTCGTCCATGGCCTCGTACGTCCGGAGCGTCTCGCCGTTGGCCGGGTTCACCGTGGCGATGGGCATGGCTGGCCTCCTCGGAGCGAACTGCGCTGTCGGGCGCCTCTCGACCTTCGCGCGCAGCCGCGGGGGCCGCAACGCGGACAGGCGCCGTCACCACGAGTGCTCCGCCAGCCGGTCGAGAAACGCGGCCTGCGCCTTCACGATCACCTCCCTGGCCCGCTCCGGCACGAACCACGCCACCCGGTCCAGCTCGGGGAAGTCCCGGATCCGCCCCGACCCCGGCGGCCACTCCATGCGGAAGGTGCCGGGGGCGATCGCCGCCGGGTCCAGGTCGGCCTCGACCGCCCAGGCCGTGACGGTCTTGCCGCCCGCCTGCCGGACCTCGCCGAGCGGTACGGCCGCACCGCCGGGCGGCGGCACCCCGAGCTCCTCCTCGAACTCGCGCCGGGCCGCCTCCCAGGCGGTCTCGCCGGGGCCGTGCTCCCCCTTGGGGATCGTCCACGCCCCGGCGTCGCGGCGGGCGAAGAACGGGCCGCCCATGTGGCCGAGCAGCACCTGCGGGCCCTCGCCGGTACGGCGGTGGAGCAGCAGTCCGGCGCTGCGCCTCCCGGCGGGCCCGGTCACGGCCGCACCCGCGGGTGGGCGGCCGACAGCGACTCCACCGTGTCCGCCTCGTCCGGACGCTTGTCCTCGCGGTAGCGGATCACGCGGGCGAAACGGAGGGTGACGCCGGCCGGGTAGCGGGAGGAGCGCTGCAGGCCGTCGTAGGCGATCTCGACGACGAGTTCGGGGCGCACGGTCACGCCCCAGTCGTGGTGCTCGACCGCCAGTTCCCGGAGCCGCTCGGTCTGCCAGGCCAGCAGGGCGTCGGTCAGGCCCTTGAAGGTCTTGCCGAGCATGGTGAAGGAGCCGTCGGCGGCGCGGGCGCCCAGGTGGATGTTGGACAACTTGCCGCTGCGGCGGCCGTGGCCCCACTCGGCGGCCAGGACGACCAGGTCGAGGGTGTGCACGGGCTTGACCTTCACCCAGGACGCGCCGCGCCGCCCGGCGCTGTAGGGGGCGTCGAGGGCCTTGGCCACGATTCCCTCGTGGCCGCGTGCCAGGGTCTCGGCGAGGAACTCCTCCGCCCGCCGGGTCTCCGCCGGGCCGGAGACGACCGTCCGCCGTACCCGCATCGGCTCGGGGACCAGCCGGGCCAGCTCCGCGTGCCGCTCGGCCAGCGGCAGGTCCAGCAGGTCCCGGCCGCCGACCGAGAGCGCGTCGAAGAAGACGGGGGAGACGGGGACCTCCCGGGCGGCCGTGGCGACGTCCGTGCGGGAGCCGACGCGCCCGGCCGTCTCCTGGAAGGAGCGGGGCCGCCCGTCGGCGTCGAAGGAGATCACCTCGCCGTCCAGGACGAACCGCTCGCCGGGCAGTGCGAGCGCGGCCCGCGTCACCTCGGGCAGCCGGCCGGTGATGTCGTCCAGGGTGCGGGTGTGGACCCGTACGGTGTCGCCGTCGCGGTGCACCTGGACGCGGACGCCGTCCAGCTTCTCCTCCACCGCGCAGGCCCCGAGCCTGTCGACCGCCTCGGCCACCGAGGAGGCGCTGTGGGCGAGCATCGGCAGCACCGGGCGGCCCACGGTGAGCCGGAACCGCTCCAGCGCGGCCGGCCCGCCGGCGAGCAGCGCCCCGGCCACCTCCTGGAGCGAACCGGCGAGCATCACCGCCCGGCGCACGTCCGCCGCCGGGGCCCCGGTCGCCCGCGCCAGTCCCTCGACGGCGACGGCGTCCAGAGCGCCCTGCCGGACCTCGCCGGTGAGCAGGCCGCGCAGGAAGCGCTGCTCGTCCTCGGTGGCCCGGCCCATCAGCTCCCCGACCAGCCGGGCGCGTTCGGCCTGGGAGCCTGGGCCGGAGACCGAGCCGAGCTCGGTGAGGCGGGCGTCGGTCTCCCGCACGGTCAGGGACGGTTCGGCGGCCGGGGCGACGGGCCGGGACAGTGCCTTCCAGCCGACGCCGAGCCTGCCCTGCGGCAGCCGTCCCGCCAGGTAGGGGATGACCACGGGGACGTCGTCCGCCTCCGCGTCCCGGAAGAGCTCCGCGAGCAGCGCGGTCTTGCGGGAGCGCGCCGGGGCGGCGGCGACCTCCCGGGACACCTGGGCCAGCCGGGTGAGCAGCATGCAGTCAGGGTGCACCGGGGGAGGCCCTCCTACACCTCCGCCCCCAGCGCCGCGTCCAGGTCCGCCATGAGCAGGTCCCCGACGATCGCCGTCGCCGCGCGGTAGCCGCCGCTCGCCGCGTGCACGACCTGCTCGGCGAAGCCGATCGCGTTGCCCGCCGCCCACACCCCGGGCACGGTCGTCAGCCCGGTCCGGTCCACCACCGGGTAGGCGCCGAGCGGGGTCTCCTCCAGTTCCGCGCCGAGCTTCTCCAGCAGGCCGGTCCGCGGGACGGGGCGCGGGCCGACGAAGACCACCGAGACCTGGTGGACCGCGCCCTCCCCGGTGAGCCGCACCCCGGTGATCCGGTCGTCCTCGACCTCGAGGCCGGCGACCTCGCCGGGCACCACCTTGACGCTGGCCGCGGCGAGGCGGCGCAGGTCCAGGTCGGACAGCTCCTCCTCGGCGAGGGTGTGCAGGAAGAGGGTGACGTCCTTCGACCACCGGGACACGATCAGCGCCTGGTGCACGCTGGCCGGGCCCGTGCCCAGCACGCCGAAGGGCTCGTCGCGCACCTCCCAGCCGTGGCAGAACGGGCAGTGCAGCACGTCCCGGCCGAACCGCTCGGCGACCCCGGGCACCGCCGGCAGCTCGTCCTTCAGGCCGGTGGCGACGACCAGCCGGCGCGCGCGGACGGTGCGTCCGCCGCCCAGTTCCACGGCGAAGTCCTCGCCGCGGGTGACGTCCACGGCCCGGTCCCGGACGAGTTCGACGCCGTAGCGCGCGATCTCCTCCCGGCCGAGCGCCAGGAACTCGGCCGGAGCCATGCCGTCCCGCGACAGATAGCCCTGCATGTGGGACGAGGGCGCGTTGCGCGGCTCGCCCGCGTCGACCACCAGGGTGCGCAGCCGGGCCCGGCCCAGGACCAGGGCGGCGGACAGTCCCGCCGCGCCGCCTCCGACGACGACCACGTCGTAGCGGTCGGCATTGTTCTCGAACATGGTTACCACCTCCGGGACCAAGGTCGCCGGTGCGCGGACGATTGACAATCATGCTTGCCGAAACTGCAATAAGCGCATGACGACGGACGATGTCCTGGCGGGCGTGGGGCCGAGGCTGCGCAGGCTCCGCAAGGAGCGGGAGATGACTCTGGCGGGGCTGTCGGAGGCGACCGGCATCTCGGTGAGCACGCTGTCGCGGCTGGAGTCCGGGCTGCGCAAGCCCAGCCTGGAGCTGCTGCTGCCGATCGCGCGGGCTCATCGGGTGCCGCTGGACGAACTGGTCGGCGCCCCGCCGGTGGGAGACCCCAGGGTGCGGGCCGAGCCGATCGTGCGGCACGGGCGTACCCACTGGCCGCTCACCCGTCAGCCCGGCGGACTCCAGGCGTTCAAGGTGCTCGAGCCGCAGCGCACGGTCGAGCCCGATCCGCGCACGCACGAGGGGTACGAGTGGCTGTACGTGCTGTCGGGCCGGCTGCGGCTGGTGCTGGGCGAGCACGACGTGGTCCTCTCCGCCGGGGAGGCCGCCGAGTTCGACACGCGCGTGCCGCACTGGTTCGGGTCGACGGGGGAGGGGCCGGTGGAGTTCCTGAGCCTGTTCGGGCCGCAAGGGGAGCGGATGCACGTGCGCGCGCGGCCGAAGCGGCCGTGAACCCCGGAAGGGTCCGCCGAACCCTTCCGGGGATGTTCCCGCGCGACTGTTCCCCGCAGAGCAAGCGACCGCTTAGTATGCGGTGGATCCCGGTCGGACAGTCGCGTGGAGGGCCCGCATGCAGGCATGGCAGGTGCACGAGAACGGCGAGCCGGACGAGGTGATGCGCCGCGCGGACACGGCACCGCCCGTGCCCGGTGAGGGCCAGGTCCTGCTGAAGGTGAGGGCCGCGAACGTCAACTTCCCGGACGTCCTGCTGTGCCGGGGCCGGTACCAGGTCCGGCCGCCGCTGCCGTTCACGCCGGGTGTGGAGATCTGCGGCGAGACCGAGGACGGGCGCCGCGTCCTGGCCAACCCCGTACTGCCCCACGGCGGCTTCGCCGAGTACGCCGTCGCGGACGCCGCCGCCCTGCTGCCCGCGCCGGACGCCCTGGACGACGCCGAGGCCGCCGCCCTGCACATCGGCTACCAGACGGGCTGGTTCGGCCTGCACCGCCGGGCCCGGCTGGAGGCCGGCGAGACGCTGCTCGTGCACGCCGCCGCGGGCGGGGTCGGCAGCGCGGCCGTCCAGCTCGGCAAGGCGGCCGGCGCCCGCGTCATCGGCGTCGTGGGCGGCGCGCGGAAGGCCGCCGTCGCCCGGGAGCTGGGCTGCGACGTGGTGATCGACCGGCGGAGCGAGGACGTCGTCGCCGCCGTGAAGGAGGCCACCGGCGGGCACGGCGCGGACGTCGTCTACGACCCCGTGGGCGGCGACGCCTACACCCAGTCCGCCAAGACCGTCGCCTTCGAGGGCCGGATCGTCGTCGTCGGCTTCGCCGGCGGCACGATCCCCAGCCCCGCCCTCAACCACGCCCTGGTGAAGAACTACTCGATCCTCGGCCTGCACTGGGGCCTGTACAACACCAAGAACCCCGAACTGGTCCGGCACTGCCACGAACAGCTCACCGAACTGGCCGCCCGGGGCGCGATCTCACCGCTGGTGAGCGAGCGCGTGCCGCTGAGCGAGGCCGCCGCCGCCGTGCAGCGCGTCGCCGACGGGGTCACCACGGGCCGCGTGGTCGTCGTACCGGCACGGGAGAACGGAGCCGCCGCATGACGAACAGCCAGGCCGACGCGGCCGGACTGCGCCGCCGCACCCGGGAGCTGCTGGCCGCGCACCCACCCGCCACCACAGGCCGCCTGGACTTCCTCCGGGCCCGCTTCGACGCCGGGCTGGCCTGGGTGCACTTCCCCGAGGGCCTCGGCGGCCTGGGCGCCCCCCGCTCCCTCCAGCCGGTGGTGGACGCCGAACTGGCCGCCGCGGGCGCCCCCGACAACGACCCGCGCCGCATCGGCATCGGCCTCGGCATGGCCGCGCCGACGATCCTCCAGTACGGCACCGAGGAGCAGAAGCGGCGGTTCCTGCGCCCCCTGTGGACGGGCGAGGAGGTCTGGTGCCAGCTCTTCAGCGAGCCCGGCGCCGGGTCCGACCTGGCCGCGCTCGGCACCCGGGCCGTCCGGGACGGCGACGACTGGGTCGTCGACGGGCAGAAGGTGTGGACCTCCAGCGCCCACCTCGCCCGCTGGGCCATCCTCATCGCCCGCACCGACCCGGACGTGCCCAAGCACCGCGGCATCACGTACTTCGTCTGCGACATGACCGACCCCGGCGTCGAGGTCCGGCCGCTGCGCCAGATCACCGGCGAGGCCGAGTTCAACGAGGTCTTCCTCACCGGAGTCCGCATCCCCGACTCCCGGCGCCTGGGCGAGGTCGGCGACGGCTGGCGGGTCGCGCAGACCACGCTCAACAACGAGCGCGTCGCCATCGGCGGTGCCCGGCTGCCCCGCGAGGGCGGCATGATCGGCCCGGTGGCGAAGACCTGGCGCGAACGTCCCGAGCTGCGCACCCACGACCTGCACCAGCGCCTGCTGAAGCTGTGGGTCGAGGCCGAGGTCGCCCGCCTCACCGGCGAGCGGCTGCGCCAGCAGCTCGCCGCCGGCCAGCCCGGCCCCGAGGGCGCCGGCATGAAGCTCGCCTTCGCCCGCCTCAACCAGGAGATCAGCGGCCTGGAGGTGGAACTCCTCGGCGAAGAGGGCCTGTTGTACGACGACTGGACCATGCGCCGCCCGGAGCTGGTGGACTTCACCGGCCGCGACGCCGGATACCGCTATCTGCGGGCCAAGGGCAACAGCATCGAGGGCGGGACCAGCGAAGTCCTGCTGAACATCGTCGCCGAGCGCGTCCTCGGCCTGCCCGCCGAACCGCGCACCGACAAGGACGTCGCCTGGAAGGACCTGGCCCGATGAGCACCGTGAGCCCTGTGAGCCCTGTGAACGAGGAGAGCTCCCAGCCCGATCTCCTCCACTCCGAGGACGAGGAGGCGGTCCGCGCAGCCGTCCGCGACCTGCTCACCGATCACTGCGACGCGGCGGGCGTGATCACGCGCACGGAGTCGGACGCCCCGCACGACCTCTCCCTGTGGAAGTCCCTCGCCGGCAGCATGGGCATGGCCGGACTCCTGGTCCCCGAGGAGTACGGCGGCCAGGGCGCCGGCCACCGCGAGGCCGCCGTCGTCCTGGAGGAACTGGGCCGGGCCGTCGCCCCCGTGCCGTACCTCACCAGCGCGGTCGTCGCCACCGAGGCGCTGCTGGCCTGCGGTGACGGCGAACTGCTCGCCGAGCTGGCCGACGGGCGCAGGACCGGTGTCCTCGCCGTCGGACTGCACACCGCGCCGGGCGCCGGGCACAAGACGGCCCGGCTGGAGGACGGCACCCTGAACGGCGAGCTGACCGGCATCGCCGACGCCGCCGTCGCCGACGTCCTGCTCGTGCCCGCGGACGACGGCGGGCTCCACGCGGTCGAGGCCGGTGCGGCGACCGTCACCCCGCAGGTGTCCCTGGACCCGACCCGCCCCCTGGCCACGGTCGCCCTCGATGGGGCGCCCGCCCGCCGGCTCGGCGACGCGGCCCCCGCGGTGCACCGCGCCCTGCGCGCCGGGGCCGGGCTGCTGGCCTCCGAGCAACTCGGGCTCGCCGACTGGGCGCTGACGGAGACCGTGCGCCACCTCAAGGAGCGCAGGCAGTTCAACCGGCCCGTCGGCGGCTTCCAGGCGCTCAAGCACCGGCTCGCCCAGCTGTGGCTGGAGGTCGCCCACCTGCGCGCCGCCGCCCGCAACGCGGCGGACGCCCTGGCGACCGGGCGGGACGCCGACGTGGCGGTGGCCGTCGCCCAGGCGTACGCGGCTCCCGTCGCCGTCCACGCCGCCGAGGAGGCGCTGCAACTGCACGGCGGCATCGGCATGACCTGGGAGCACCCGGTCCACCTGTACCTGAAGCGGGCCAAGGCCGACTCGATCGCGTACGGCACCGCGGGCGCCCACCGGGAGGCGCTGGCCGGTCTCGTCGACCTCCAGGCTCCCTGACGTACACCTGCGTGAAGCGCGGGGAAAGCCCGCCCCTCCGGGGGCGGGCTTTCCCGTGCGCCGGCCTCCGGCGAAGTGAACGTACGACGGCGGTCCGGCCAACTCCCCGCACGGCTCCGCTCCTTGTGCCCGCCACACCCCATACTCGCAGGGGTCCCTCACGGCAACCCCAGGGAGGCAGAGCATGGCCCTCACCACCCGTCGCAGAGTCCTCACCACCCTCGGCGCCGCCCTCGCGGGTTCGGTCGCCCTGCCCGCCGCCACCGCCTCCGCCGGTGAACACCCGCACCGTCCCGGCCCGTTGTGGCGCGCCCACGCCCACAACGACTACGAGCACCCGCGCCCCCTCCTCGACGCCCTCGACCACCGCTTCGGCAGCGTCGAGGCCGACGTCCACCTCGTCGACGGCCGCCTCCTCGTCGCCCACGACCCCGAGGACCTCGACCCGGCCCGCACCCTCGAATCCCTCTACCTGGACCCGCTCGCCGCCCGTGTGCGGGCGCACCACGGCCGGGTGTACCGCGGTCACCGCGGGTCGCTGCAACTCCTCGTCGACATCAAGACCGAGGGCGCGTCGACCTACCTGGAACTCGACCGCCGGCTGAGCCGCTACCGGCACCTGTTCACGACGTACGCCCACGGCCGCGTCCGCACCGGCCCGGTCACCGTGGTGGTCTCCGGTGACCGGGCGGCCCGCGCGCCGATGGCGGCCCAGACCGTGCGGCGGGCCTTCTACGACGGCCGCCTCGCCGACCTCGGCGGCCCCGCGCCGGCCTCCTTCGCCCCGCTGATCAGCGACAACTGGACCCTGAACTTCACCTGGCGGGGCGTGGGCGCCTTCCCGGACGCCGAACGGCAGAAGCTGCGGACCCTCGTCCGCGCCGCGCACACGCGCGGGCAGCGCGTGTGCTTCTGGGCCACCCCGGACACGCCCGGGCCCGCCCGGGACGCCCTGTGGGGCGAACTGCTCGCCGCCGGCGTCGACCACCTCAACACCGACGACCTCGCGGGGCTGGAGGCCTTCCTGGACGCGCACCAAGGCTGAACGGGGCCGGACACCACACGTTCGGAGGACAGGCCAGCCGCCCGGACGAACCCTCCGCTACGCCACACTTGCGGCCGAATGCCGCGAAGCGGACGTGGCGGAGGAGGTTGACGATGGCCATTTCCATCTCTGTGGTGCTGCTGCTCTCGATCCTGGCGGTGATCTTCGTGCGCAACGGAGGGCTGAAGATCTCACACGCGCTGGTCTGCCTGCTGCTGGGCTTCTACCTGGCCAGCACGAGCGTCGCCCCGACCATCCAGAGCGGCCTCACGGCCACGGCGGACATCGTCGGCAGCCTCAGACCCTGATCCCGGGACGGGCCTCAGGGCGCCGAGAAGACCCCGACGCCGTTCGGCACGGGGCGCTCGGCGCCTCCGCTCGGATGGTTGCGCACCGAGACGGCGGCCGCCCCGGGCGCGCGGGCGACCAGCGTCGTCGAACCCCCGCCGTCCAGGCTGAAGGCGTCCTGCGCGCCCAGCGCGCGCAGGGTGCCGGCCACCTCGGCGATGGTCAGGCCGGCGCGGTGGGCGGGCGCCCCGTCCAGCGCCAGCAGCAGTACCCGCCGCCCGCCGTCCGCGATGCCCACGGCGGTGCGCACGGCCGCGGTGCGGTCGTCGAGGCCCGGCAGCGGCCGGCCGTCCGCGAGCACCGGGTAGCCGCCGAGCGCGAAGCGGTACGGCGCCCGGGACGAGGACGCCACCAACCGGTGCCGCACCCGCACGGGCGCGCCCACCGCCAGCTTCCGCAGCTGCCGTGCCCCGGTTTCCCGGCCCACCAGCACGGTCGTGCCCGGGGCGATCGGGCCGCCACCGGGTGTGGCGGACGTGGACACCACCCGGCCGCCCCGGACCGTGACCTCGTGGGTGTCCGTGCTGCAGGGCGCGGCCCGGTCCGTGTCCGTGCCGCAGGTGGCGCGCATCCGGGAGGCGCCGCCCCAGGCGCCGGTGAACGCGCCGACCGAGCCGACCGGCAGCGCGTACTGGTTGAGCCCGCCGAGCGGCAGCCGCCCCTCGGGCGTGCGGACCGACCCGTCGAGGGCCAGGCCGTCCAGCCGGGCGCGCCGGTCCGCCCCCACCCCGAACACGTCCTCGGTGGAAGTGCCGGGCGGCAGCGCGGGCCCGAAGCGCTGGCCGCGCGGCACCGCCGCCTTCAGTGCCCGTCCGTCCGCGATCGCCGGTCCCACGCTCGCGCCGGTCGCCTCCACGCCCGGATGCTGGGTCTCGGTGATGTTGAAGAAGTCGCCGTTGACCCCGGCGACGGCGCCCTGGGCGTCGGCCAGCCGGGAGACGGGCGCCCGCGCGGCCACCGCACCCGGATGCAGCAGGCCGAGGCGGACGTGCGGGTCGCGCAGGTCGACGCGCAGCACATGGGCGTGCGCCGTCCCCTTGGCCGCCGGGATGTCGAATTCCTCGTAGGTGACACCCGGCGCGATCACGGAGGCTTCCTGCACGGCACCGGCCGGCGACGCCCCCGCGAGGGTCGCGCCGGCCAGGGCGCCGCACGCCGTGAGCATCGCCAGTACCGTTCTGCCACCCGTCCGGAACCGCTCGCGGTGACGTCTCATCCCGACCCCCTGATGCCTCGTCGGCCTCCCTCTGGGCCACAGCTCCCAGAGCTCACGGGGGAAGTGCAGCAGAGGACGGGGGCATCCGGGGGGTCGATCGCGCCGACGGCGTGGGAACGGCGGGAAAACGCACCCTGTTCGGGCGTGTGTGGTCGTCGGTTCAGCCGGTCCCGGCGCCGTCGCGCGGCAGCACCGCGACCCGCTGGTAGTTGCATCCGCCCGCCGCCGGCACCCCGGCGGCGGGCCACGTCTGATGCGCCTTCAGGGCGATGCTCACCAGGCTCAGCAGCAGGTCGACGTCCGTCTCGCAGTCGAGGTGCACGGTCACCCAGGGGGAGCCGGGGATCAGATGGATCGCGCTGGAGCCGACCAGGTCGTAGTGGAAGCGCTGGATGGCCCGGCGAGTGAGGTGCAGGTCCACGTCCCGGTCGGAATGGAAGTGCACGATCTCGTTCCGGGCGGAGCGGAGCGCCCGCCCGGTACCGCAGCCGGCCGGACCCGAGGACAGGTCGGGCCAGGCTTCCAGACGCTCCAGGGCATGCTGCGCCAGATTCATGGGCTTATCGTTGCGCGCTCACCGCTCCGCAACCAGAGGTTGAGCGTTTTGTAACCACTACGTGAGGGAACCGGGCGCCGGGCCAGGACGGGGGAAGCGCCGCGCGGGGCCGCGCGGCGCTTCCGGTCACCGATGGGCGGCACGGGTGATCAGGGGGTCACGGGTTCACGCAGCCGATCGTGCCGGCCGGGAAGTCGTTGCCCGTGGAGGTCGCGGTGAAGCCGAACGTCACGCTGCCGTCGGGACCGATGACCCGGTTGTGGTCCACGTTCCGTACCGTCACCGTGCCGTCGGATCCGGTCGTCAGCGAGCCGTTCCACACGCTGCCGATCCGGGTCCCCGCTCCGGGCTTCCACTGCACGCCCCATCCGTTCAGCGGCTGCTTCGAGTGGTTCATCACCTCCACCTCGCCCTGGAAGCCGCCGTTCCAGGAGTTCACCACCTCGTAGACGGCCATGCAGGAGCCGGTGTGCGGAGGGTCCGTGGGCGTCGGGGTCGGGGTCGGGGTCGGGGTGGGCGTGGGGGCCGGCGTGCCGCCCGAGCCGCGGATGCCGGTCACCTCGCCGTTGCCGCCGTCGAAGACGACGTCGGAGCAGGAGAAGAAGTTCTCCTGGCTGTCCGACCGCACCCACTGCATGAAGATCAGCGCGTCACCGGAGCGGCCCGAGGGCAGCTTCAGGTCCCAGTAGTAGTGGCCGCCGTTGGAGCCCGCCCCGCCCTGCTGCGGCGGGTTGGTGACGGTCTGGATCAACTCCAGGTCGCTCCAGCGCAGCTGGGACGTGGGCGACCAACCGGGCTTGGTGAGGTAGACCCGGAAGTCACCCGGGTGGGCGGCCCAGTTGCTGTACTGCACCTTGATCGTCGCGCCGGACGTCAGATGTGTCCGGGGCCAGTCGGCACGTGCGGCGTTGTAGGCGGAGAAGTCGTACGGCGACCGGTCGCCCGCGCTGCACAGGGTCCCGTCCGGGACGTAACCCGCGCCGCGCCCGCCCGCGTTGGAGTCGAGCACGGCGAACCAGTTGTACAGGGCCGTCGAGCCGCTCTTGCTCAGCGCGTCCTTGCACGCGGGGTTGGTCGGGTTCAGCGCGCCGGTGCCGGAGACGGCGTCCAGCTGGCAGAGGTAGGTGCGCGAGCCGGGCATCATCGCCACGCCGTGTGCCTGCGCGCTGCCCTGCCCGAGCACGGACAGGCCGAGCGCACCCAGCAGGGTGGCCAGGACCGCCGCCAGGGAGACGAGCGTGCCGCGCCGGACGCGCCGGGCCCCGGGGCCACCCGGTTCCCGTGCCGTCGGTGTCGTCTGTGTCGCTTGTGTCATTGCTGTGCCTCCGGTGTCTCCTGCGGTATCGGGTATTGGTGATCAGGTCATGACAGGCAGGTCGTGGCCGTCGCGGGCGGATGTGCTGGAACCCCCGCCCGTCCGGGGACGTGCTCCGACCGGACGGGCGAGGGGGACGGGGGTCGACGAGGAGCGACGGGGAGCGACGGGAGCAGGGGCGGGGACGGGTCAGCCGGGCGGCGTGCCCCGGGCGACCCGGGTGCCGGTGGGGGCGGGGACCGCCGGGGTGTCGGCGTACGCGGCGCCGGTGCCGCGGCTGTGGTCGTCGGCCCCGTCGAACACCGGCCCGTCGTCCTTGGCCGGCCGCAGCCGGAGGTCACCGGTGTCCTTGCCGGCCGCCGGGCCGCCGCCGAAGGCGGCCTCCGGGAAGGCGTCGGCACGCTCGGCGTGGCCGGGGTCGGTGTGGAAGGCGACGCCGGCGAACGGGTTGCCGAGGTGCGGCTCCGCGGCGGACGCGGGCTGCCCGGCGAGCTGGCCCGCCAGCCCCAGCACCAGGATGGTCAGGGCGGTGGCCACCGCCGCCGAGCGCCGGCGGCTCGGCCGCCGCGGGAGAACGCCGGAGGGTCCGGTCCGGTCGGTCATCGTCTCTCCTCGGTCGTACGGGGCGGGGGCGCGATGCGGTGCCGGTGGTGCGCCTGCAGCGTCTGTAGCGCCGGTGGTACCGGTGGTGCGGTCAGGCCCCGGCGTACTGCGGGGCGGGACGCCCGCGGTGCCGTTCGCGGCGAAGCCGGACGATCCGGTGGCGCCGGGGGACAGGGTGCCGTCGTGGGCGCCGTCGCGGACGACGGCCCGGCCGCGCGTCGCCGCCGGCGAGGCGTGCCGGGGGCTGGTCACGGTCGCCGGCCGCCGCTCAGGTCGCCGATGTCGTGGGCGGACCTGTCGGCGACGGACAGCTCCCCCGTCTTCGGCAGGGGCAGGAGGCCGCCGTCGTTCCCCGGCGGATCCCGGGACTCGCGCACGGCCTTCCGTGCCGGTGGTGGCGGGGGCGGCCGGCCCGGTGAGGGACGGGACCACCGCGCACGGCGCGGCGACGTTGACCGGGCGGCGCGGGCGGGGCGAGCGGCTCATGCGGACAGGCCTTTCCTGGACGGTCCGTGCGCGGGGAGTGTCCGGGGCCCGCCCTGTCGGCGCAGGCAGGGAGGAAGAGCGAGCCCCGGAGCGAGTGGGCGCGGCGGGCGCGGGGCCCGCCGGCCGGGTCACCGTGTCACGCGGTCGTGCAGGCGGTGCCGTTCAGGCTGAAGCCGCCGGGCCGGGCGAACGTGCCGCTGTAGGTTCCCTGGAATCCGAACGTCTGACTGCCGCCCGGCGCGATCTGTGTGTTGTGGCCCGTCCCGCTCGCCGTGACCGCACCCGAGGACGGGATGACGGTGGCGTTCCAGGAGGTGGTGATGCGCTGCCCGGAGGGCAGGGTGAAGGCCAGCCTCCAGCCGTCCACGGCGGAGGAGCCGGTGTTGGTGACGGTGACGTTCGCGGTGAAGCCGCCCGGCCAGACGTTCGTGCCGTACGACACCCTGCACGCCGCCGGGGTGCCGGGGTCGCCGGGGCCGCCGGTGTTGACGGTGGAGGAGAAGGAGTTCACCGCCAGCCCCGCACCGTTCTGCCATGGTTCGAATCCGGCCTGAACGCTCGTCAGGTACCAGTTGTTCTGTGCCATTCCGCGGGCCACGGTCGCCCGGACGAAGTCCATGACGTCGAAGCTCCAGCTGCCGATCGCCGAGGGGGCGACGAAGGAGAGCACGTCGTTGGAGCCGTTGCTGCCCGACCACACCTCCCAGGTGCGTCCGCCCACGGTGGCCGTGCCGACCTGGGAGCCGATCGGCTGGATCGGACCCACCCTGTTGAACCAGATCATGATCTCGGTCCGGTTCACACCGTCGGTGCGGGGCGTCGGGTCCAGCCAGATGTCGTACGAGGCGTTGTACACGGCGTTGCCGACATAGCTGTAGGAGATGCTGCTGGGCGCGCTGGAGATGTTGCTGACCTGCGCCGGGAGGTTGGTGCCCGGCGAGCAGTTGGTGTAATGGCAGCCGTTGAAGACCGACGGGTACGACTTCGGCGCGCCGTTGGTCGGCACCGAGCCGTCGGCCTGCGTGATCCGGAAGCCGGTGTCCGTGGCGGTCACGCACTGGGTGGCGCTGGTGCCCCAGCGGTTGTTCTGGACGACGTAGCGCCCCTGGATCGTGGTCGAACCGAAGGGCTCGCAGATGGTGGTGTCGGCCTGCGCCGGGGTCGTCGCGGTCATCAGCGTGCCGATGACCGCGAAAGCCGCCAGGAACACGCCCAGCAGGGCGCGCAGAGGGCGGGTGGGGGGCGGTAACGGTCTCATGTGGGGGCCCTTTCCGGGAGGGAGCGGGGAAACCGTGCGACGCGTTGAGGGTGGGAGCGCTCCCATCTCCCCACGGATGGGAGCGCTCCCAATTTCTGGTTCGGACGGGACTGTAGGAGCACCTCATGCTCCTGACAAGACTGTAGGCAAGGAACTGTCGAAGGAATTTCGAAAGTCCAGGTCAGGGGATTGATCCAAAAGGGGGGAGAAAACTTTGGGAGCGCTCCCGAAATTTTCGGGTACCGGTCCTGGCGAATGGTGGGCAGTTCGGCGGAAACAGCGTCGCGGGAGGGTGACGCCGGGCCGGTTCGCTGTCGTTTGGGCAGCGGTGCTCGGCCGGTGTGCTGCCGCTGGGTGGCGGTGCCGGGTGGTGGGTTGTGGCCGGGTGGTGCCGCGCCGGGTGCTGCGGCCGGGGCCGGTCGGTTTCCCGGCGCCGGTGGAGCAGGAGCCGAGGGGGTGTCGCCGCCCGGTGCGGTGCCCCACTGCGGTTCGGTTCCCCCGGCGGGACGGCACCGGGGCGCCGCCGGAGTGGCCGCGGCCCCCGCGTACGGTCGCTCCCTCGGCCGGCTGGGGCGGGCGGGGGAGCGACCGGGCGGCGGACGAGGCGTCCCCTGCGCGGGAGTGCTTCCCTGGCTGTCCGTCATGAAGCCGACGGACCTCGCGTGTGTCGGGAGGGGACCGGCGAGGCAGGAGCGGAAGCGGCTCAGGCGGAGTCGCGGAGCACCAGTTCCGTACGGAGGATGACGTGCCGCCAGGCCACCGCGGAGTCCTCCATCTCCTCCAGGAGCAGCCGCACCATGGTGCGGCCGATCTCCTCCAGCGGCTGACGGACCGTCGTCAGCTGCGGATCCGTGTGCCGGGCCAGCAGGAAGTCGTCGAAACCGATCACCGACACGTCCTCCGGCACCCGGCGGCCCGCCGCGCGCAGGGCGCTCAGCGCTCCGGAGGCCATGGAGTCGGACGCGGCGAGGACGGCGTCGATCTCCGGGTCCCGCTCGATGATCTCGGCCATCGCCCGGCGCCCGCTCTCCTCGGTGAAGTCGCCCTCGACGACCCAGGAGGGCCTGATCCCGACACCCGCCCGCTCCAGGGCTTCGCGGTAGCCGCGCAACCGGCACTGGGCGACGTACATGTCGAGCGGCCCGGTGATCGTCGCGATCGCGCGGCGACCGCGGCTCAGCAGGTGCGCGACCGCGCTGCGGGCGCCACCGGCGTTGTCCGCGTCCACGTAGGTGACGCTCTCGTCGACCGAGCGCCGCCCCAGCATGACGGTGGGCAGCCCCGCCTCGGCGAGCATGTCGGGCAGTGTGTCCTCGGCGTGCACGGACATCAGCAGCACGCCGTCGACCCGGCCGCCGCGCGCGTACTCCACGAAGCGCTGCCGGTCGGCGTCGGTGCGGACCAGGGTGAGCAGCAACTGCACCTTGGTGTCGGCCAGCGCGTCGCCGACGGCCCGGACGGTCTCCGAGAAGAACGGTTCTCCGAACTTCCTCCAGTCCGGCTCCGTCATGACCAGCGCGACGGCGTCCGCGCGCCGCCCGGCCAGGGAACGGGCCGCCAGGTTGGGCACGTACCCCAGCTCGGCGATGGCGCGCTGGACGGCACGGCGCGTGGAGTCCCTGACGCCCGCCGCGTTGTTGATGACACGGGAGACCGTCCCGCGCCCCACACCGGCGAGAGCGGCAACCTCCTCCAGTGTCGGTGTGCCAGGGCGCTGCCTGCTGCCCACGACGACCTCCCCCCACGAGATCACCCGATACTACGACCGGCTCCTGCCGCGATCGATGCGGCCTCCCCTCCGCCCCGCCCCTTCCGGTCGCCGCCCCTCCCATCACGCCCGCGGCGCGGCTCCGGACGGGGGGAAGGGAGACCAGGTCGCCTCCCGGGCTCACGCGGCGACAGCCGCGGGCGGAAGCGGCGGTGCCGCGGAGGGCGCCTCGGACGCCGCCGCGGTCAGGCGAGCAGGTTCACGAGTCTGATGTACCGGGTCCAGTCCCAGTACGGGCCGGGATCGGTGTGGTCGCTGCCCGGTACCTCGTGGTGGCCGATGATGTGGGCCCGGTCCCTGGGGATGCCGTACCGCGCGCAGACCGCCGCGGTGAGGCCGGCCGACCGCTCGTAGAGGGCGTCGGTGAAGTACGCGGGGCGGTCCACCCAGCCCTCGTGCTCGATGCCGACACTGCGCGTGTTGTAGTCCCAGTTCCCCGCGTGCCAGGCGATGTCCGCCTCGCGGACGCACTGCGCGATGTGCCCGTCGGCGGACCGGACGACGTAGTGCGCGGACACTTTCTTGCGCGGGTCGCGGAAGATGGACAGGGTGTCGGAATACGTCTCCTGCGTGACGTGGACGACCACGCAGTCGATGCGGTGGCTCGTGGGACGGTTCGCCGCGGTGTGGTTGGAGGTGCTCGCCGGCTGCCATTCGGCGCCCGGGTGGTCGACGGCCTGGGGCCTCGCGCCGGCCCGCGGTCCGCAGAGCAGCGCGTACGGGGCGGTGGCGAGTGCGGCGCCCATCAGGATCCGCCGCCTGCCGGGGGGAAGCGCTCGTGCTCGTTCCATGCGGATCGCCTTTCGGTGGGCCTCGGGTTCTCGGTGTACTCGGCGGGTTCTCGCGCGGCGTCTTCGGGGGACCGGGGCGTCCCCGGCGCGTCTTGGAGGCGTCCGCGGTGGTGCGGGTCTCCGGCAGGGAGACGGTCAGTTCCGCAACGCGGCGGCCGTCTCGCGCAGCCGCGCGTGCACGCCGCGGTGGGTCTCGCGCGCGGGCAGCCACTCCTTGCGGAGCTTGGCCACGCAGGTGTAGTTGGTGTCGCAGACGTTGGCCAATGGGGACTCGACGGCCTGGGTCGCGAACTGGTAGGCGTCCAGCTCGCTGAAGCCGTAGTCGCGCACCAGCCACCGCACCAGGTCCAGCTGGGCTGTGCGGAAGGCGTCCTCCAACGGGCGTGCGGAACCGGTCGAGACGATGTGCGTGTCGGACTCGATGCGGGGCCAGGGCGTGGCGAGGTCCTTCAGCAGCTCGACTATCACCACCGTGTTCATCGCGCATTCCACGGCGACCCCGCAGGTCTCTCCCTCGCCCTGCCGTGCGTGCCCGTCACCGAGGCTGAGCAGCGCTCCTTCGACGTTGACCCCGAGGTAGCAGGTGACGCCGGCCCGCATCTCGGGCGTGTCCATGTTGCCGCCGTGCGCGTCGGGCACCAGGGCCGAGCGCACCTCCAGGTTGGCGGGGGCCACCCCCACCGTGCCGTGCATCGGGTCCAGCGGAAGCTCCGCCTCGATGTCGCTCTCCCGCGCCCGGAACATCGCCGTACGGCGCGCCCGGTCGAGCTGCCAGATCCACACCCTCTCCGGCAGCGGCGGCTGGAGCGTGGCCGTGGTGCGGGTGGAGGTGAGCGCGCCGAACAGGGGGACCGTGGTCGACGCCGCCCAGTCCCGGGCCGGTTCGATCGACACGAAGTGCACCGCGACGGTGTCCCCGGGTTCCGCGCCCTCCACGTGGAAGGGGCCGGTCTGGGGGTTGAGGAACGGGTACTCGCAGACCTCGGAGACCAGGTCCTTCTCGGACCGCACCCGGCCGGCGAAGCAGTCCTCGGTGTACAGGTCCAAGACCGTGCCCGGGGCGATGCGCGCGACGGGCGGTGCTCCGCCGAACGTCCACGCGTACTCGCCCGGTTCGGGACGTACGGTCAGGATGCGGGGGTCGCTCATCGCTGCACGGCTCCGTTTCGACGAAGGCCGGCGGGGGTGGGCCGCCGGCCGTTGCGTTCTCGCGGATCACGTTACGGCGCCCGCCCGCAGGGCAGAAGGTACCGGCCCGCTCCCGTGGACGGCAGGGGAGTTGTGGACAACTCGCTCACCCGATCGGGTGAGGAGGGGGCGGACGGACCGCCGAAGTCCGGGGGCCGGGACCCGGCTCGCCCCACTTCCACGCACGGCTCAGTCCGGTACGGCGTCCGGCTCGGCCCGCTTTGCCACCGCCGCCGGATCGTCCAGCACGGCCCGCACCACCGAGTGCGCGGCACCGAGCAACGGCCCCTCGGGTCCGAGCCCGGACACGGACACGGGGCAGGCCGGGCCGGCCGTACGCCGGGCCAGTTCGTCCCGCAGCGACGGCAGCAGCCAGGGAGCGAGCCCGGCCAGCGCGCCGCCCAGGACCACGGTCTCGGGGTCGAGCAGGTTGACGGCTCCGGTCAGGGCGACGCCGAGCGCCTCCCCCGCCGCGCGCAGGGCACGCCGCGCCCCCTCGTCGCCGCGCTCCGCCCGTTCGGCGAGCAGGCCGACGCGGTCCTCACCCGGTTCCAGGCCGGCCGCGCGCAGGACCGCCTCCTCACCGGCGTACTGCTCCAGGCAGCCGCGCCCTCCGCAGGCGCACGCGGGGCCGTCGGGCCACACCGGCACGTGCCCCAGCTCGCCCGCGAACCCGCGGGTCCCGCGCAGCAGGAGCCCGTCCACGACCACGGCGGCGCCGATGCCGATCGCGGCCGAGACGTGCAGGAAGTCCCGCGGCGTGCCCGCGCCGAGCCAGAGTTCGGCCAGGGCGCCGAAGTTGGCCTCGTTGTCCACCGTCAGCGGGATGTCCGAGGGCAGCAGGGGGCTCAGATCCGCGTCGTGCCAGTCGAGGTTCGGGGCGCGTACGACGGTCCGGGCGTCCCGCGCCACCAGTCCCGGTACCGCCACGGCGAGCCCCGCCGGCCACAGGCCTTCCGCCTCCGCCTCGGCGACGACCCGCCGCACCAGCCCCGCGAGCTGCTCGAGCACCGGTCCGGGGGAGCTCCCCCGGTGAGTGCCGTACCGCACGGCCCGCGCGCGCACGCGGCCGCGCAGGTCGACCGCGCAGACCGCCAGGTGGCCGACGCCGATCTCGGCGCCGAGCCCCGCGGGGCCGCGTGCGCTGACGGCGAGGGCCGAGCCGGGCCGGCCCACCCGGCCGGGGCGCTCGGGGCCCAGTTCCTCCAGCAGACCGGAGCGGATGAGCTCGTCCACGAGCGTGGACACCGCCGCGCGCGTGAGCCCGATCCGTGAGGCGACGGCTGCCCGGGACAGCGGCCCCTCGGCGCGGACGGCGTGCATCACCCGGGCCAGGTTGCGCCGGCGCATGCCCTGCTGGGTATCCGGCGACGCGCGCCCGGGGCCGGCCGGACGTACCTCGTGCGGGGGTGCGCTCATGCCTCCGTCAGTCCTCGGTCGGTGTGCCGTCAGGGGGTTTGCGGGCCCCGCTCCAGCAGCGGCGCCGCGTCGGAGAGTACCCCGGTGATCCTGGCCAGCGCCGCCTCGTCCCGTTCCACGCCGTCGAGCACCGGGCCGGCGGCCGTGTTCCAGCGCCGGGCGACCGCGGCCGGGTCCTCGCCCGTCAGCAGGGCGGCCGCCTGTGCCGCGGCGCCGAGTGCCACCAGTTCCCTGGCCTCGGGGATCTGCACGGGCCGCCCCGACAGCCGCCGTACGGTCTGCTGCCAGGCCGTGCCGCGGGCGCCGCCGCCGATCAGCAGCAGGGGCGCGGACGGGTCCGCGTCCTCGTCGAGGACCAGGTCGAGTGCGCCGAGCAGTGCGTGGACGGCGCCGTCGTAGGCGGCCTGCAGCAGCTGGCCGGCGGTGGTGTCGTGGCGCAGTCCGTGCAGCAGGCCGGAGGCGCCGGGCAGGTTCGGGGTGCGCTCGCCGTCCAAGTAGGGCAGGAGGGTGACGTCCGCACCGGGTTCGACGGCCTCGCGGTCCAGGCCCAGCAGGGCGGCGATCCGGTCGACGGCGAGCGTGCAGTTGAGGGTGCAGGCCAGCGGCAGCCAGTCGCCGCGGGCGTCGGCGAAGCCGGCGACGGTGCCGGTCGGGTCGGCGGGCCGGCGCCGCGACACGGCGTACACCGTGCCCGACGTGCCGAGGCTCATCACCGGCATGCCGGGGCGCAGCCCGAGGCCGAGCGCGGCGGCGGCGTTGTCGCCGGTGCCGGGGGCGACCAGGGTGCCCTCGGAGAACGGCAGGCCGTGCCCGCCGCGCACGGTGCCCGCCACCTCGCCGGGCCGCGCCACGCGGGGCAGCAGCGCCGGATCGAGCCCCACACGCGCGAGGATCTCCTCGTCGTACGCCTCGGTGCCGGACGCCCACCAGCCGGTGCCGGAGGCGTCGCCGCGGTCGGTGGTGCCCTGCCCGGTCAGGCGCTCGGTGAGGTAGTCGTGGGGGAGGCGGACGGCCTTGGTCGCGCGCACCGCATCCGGCTCGTTCTCGGCCAGCCAGGCCCACTTCGTGACCGTGAACGAGGCGGCGGGGACCAGCCCGGTACGCTCGGCCCAGACCTTCGCGCCGCCGAGCTCCTCGGTCAGCCGGCGGGCCTGCGGCGCCGACCGCACGTCGTTCCACAGCAGGGCCGGGCGGACCGGTTCTCCCCGCCCGTCCAGCGTGACCAGGCCGTGCTGCTGTCCGCCGATCGACACCGCGGCGGCCTCGCGCGCGGCGTCGCCGCACTGGCGCAGGGCCTCGCACAAGGCGTCCCACCACTGGCGCGGATCGCTTTCGCGGCCGGCCCCGGAGGAGACGGCGTGCGGCGCCTGGCCGCTCGCGACGACGCGTCCGGTGGCCACGTCGACGACCAGTGCCTTGGTGGACTGGGTGGACGTGTCCACGCCGACGACGAGCGGTCCCTCGGCTGCTGACATCGGGCTTCTCCCTCTTCCGCGGCTCAGCGGGATCTGACCGGGGCCCCTTTGGGGGCTCCCTGGTGTTCTGCGGGCGCCCAGACCGTGACGATCCGGACATCACTCCTTCGGGGACACCGTGTCCCTTCCCAGGAACGCATCGGCATACTAATTTGTAAACGGCCATGACGAAATAGTCGTAGAGCGAGCAAGGAGCCGTGGCATGAACTACCAGCCCACTCCCGAGGACAAGTTCACCTTCGGTCTGTGGACCGTCGGCTGGCAGGGACGGGACCCCTTCGGCGATGCCACCCGGCAGGCCCTGGATCCGGTCGAGGCGGTGCAGCGCCTGGCCGAGCTCGGCGCCTACGGCGTCACCTTCCACGATGACGACCTGATCCCGTTCGGCTCCTCGGACACGGAGCGGGAGGCGATCGTCAAGCGCTTCCGGCAGGCGCTGGACGCCACCGGCATGAAGGTGCCGATGGCCACCACCAACCTGTTCACCCACCCGGTGTTCAAGGACGGCGGCTTCACCGCCAACGACCGCGATGTGCGCCGCTACGCGCTGCGCAAGACGATCCGCAACATCGACCTGGCCGTCGAGCTGGGAGCGAAGGTGTACGTGGCCTGGGGCGGCCGGGAGGGCGCCGAGTCCGGCGCCGCCAAGGACGTCCGCGCGGCACTGGACCGGATGAAGGAGGCGTTCGACCTCCTCGGCGAGTACGTCACCTCCCAGGGCTACGACCTGCGGTTCGCCATCGAGCCGAAGCCGAACGAGCCGCGCGGCGACATCCTGCTGCCCACCATCGGTCACGCGCTGGCGTTCATCGAGCGGCTGGAGCGGCCTGAGCTGTACGGGGTCAACCCGGAGGTCGGGCACGAGCAGATGGCCGGGCTCAACTTCCCGCACGGCATCGCGCAGGCGCTGTGGGCGGGCAAGCTGTTCCACATCGACCTCAACGGCCAGTCCGGCATCAAGTACGACCAGGACCTGCGCTTCGGCGCCGGTGACCTGCGGGCCGCGTTCTGGCTCGTGGACCTGCTGGAGAGCGGCGGGTACGAGGGGCCGCGGCACTTCGACTTCAAGCCGCCGCGGACCGAGGACCTGGACGGGGTGTGGGCCTCCGCGGCGGGCTGCATGCGCAACTACCTGATCCTGAAGGAGCGCGCCGCGGCGTTCCGCGCCGACCCCGAGGTGCAGGAGGCGCTGCGGGCCGCGCGCCTGGACGAGCTGGCGCAGCCCACCGCCGCCGACGGGATCCAGGGCCTGCTCGCCGACCGCACCGCCTACGAGGAGTTCGACGTCGACGCCGCCGCCGCCCGCGGCATGGCCTTCGAGCGCCTCGACCAGCTCGCGATGGACCACCTGCTGGGGGCCCGGGGCTGAATCCGCGGGACTCGCGGGACTCGACTCGTGGAGGCGAATCGGCGCGGCACTCCCGCCGTCGCCCGGTCGTGCGTGCCGGCTCCCGGCACGCACGACCGGCTTCGGGAGGCCACCGCCGGGCGCGGGGACGGGGCCGGCGTGCCGGCCGGCCTCCCTCGGCCCGCGCCTCGGGGGACGGGGAGGGGCGCGCGTCCCGTCCCCGTTCGCGTCCCGCGCGTGTGGGCCCCACGCCTCACACGGGGCCATGCCGCCGGGGTGCGCGTCCCGCGCGCGTGAGCCCGCAACCGGTGGCGGACAGTGCCCGTACGAGTCGTCCGCGTCCCGCGCGTACGTGATCCGGCTGGTCGCTCCGTCGCCGGCGAACGCGAGGAACCGACGTCCCGCGCACGTGCGGGCCCGTGCTCCGGCCCGCGCGCCGGAGTGGCCCCCGCTGCCCTGCCGCGCGCGTGAACACGACGTGCGGCGGGACTCGCGGGCGCCCTGCCGGACGTCCCGGCGCGGGGCGGGAGGGCAGGACCGGCAGAGCCTGGAGGGTCCTCAGGACGCGGAGGGTTTTCAAGGCACGGGGGCGGGGGCGTCGCTGCCGGCCCGTGGGCCCGGCGCGCCGAACCCTCCGGCACCGGCGGCCGCCCCGATGCCGCAGCGCTGATTGGGACAGGCGCCCAGCGGTCCGCGCGCGATGTCCACGGCCTTCGCTCCCCGGCCCTGGGAGGATGGCGGGCATGACACGGGGGAGCGAATCGACCACGGCTGAGGAACACGGGGCCGCCGAGCCGTTGACGGTCGTGGCGGCCGCGATCGTTCAGGAGGGACGCCTGCTGGTCGTGAGCAAGCAGGCCGCTCCGGATGTCTTCTACCTGCCCGGGGGCAAGCCGGAGGCGGGCGAGGCACCGCTGGAGGCGTTGCGTCGTGAACTGGACGAGGAACTGGGCGTCGAGCCCTTGGAGCCGCGGTTGCTGGCCCGCATCGAGTCCGTGGCGGCCCTGGAAGGCGTGCCGATGCGCCTGACGCTGTTCGAGGCGCGCATCGCCCGGACGCCTGCGCCCGCGGCCGAACTCGCCCGTCTGAGGTGGATCTCCGGGGACGTGTCCGACGTCCGGCTGGCACCCGCCGTCACGGACCACGTGCTGCCGCTGCTGAGACGCGCGGGCTCCATGGAGCCGTAGCGGGCGCGGACACCGGGCACGACGCGGTCGGCCGGCACCGCTCCGGATCCGGCCGCTGCGTGCGGCACCCCGTGGGTCCCTCCTCACGCTTCCTCCCCCGGAGTGAACCCCGTCGCGGCCAGGGCCGACGCGGGATCGTGGGCCGCACCTCCCGCGGGCGCCCACCGGCCCCCTCCCCCGCGGTAGGGCCACCAGCGGCCGTCGCGGCCCAGGCGGAGCTGGTGCGGAGCGCCGACGACCGTCCACCGGTCGGCCCGCGCCCGCAGCGGCGGCCGCTCGCCCTCCTCCCACGCCGATCCCAGGGCGGCACGCGCGCGTGCGAGCGCTTCTCCCCCCACGTCCCACTCCTCCTCCAGTACGGACAGCGCGGCGGTGCCACCGCGCCGCCACGCGCGTACCGCCGCGGACACGGCTTCCCGGTCGCGCCCCGACCCGGCGGCGAGGCGAGCCGCCACGGCCGGCTCCGGATCGGCCACGGACAGCCGTACCGCGTCCTCGGCGATCGCCGGCTCCGCCTTCACCGCCGCCCCATGTCCGGGCCGCAGCGCCCCGGCGAGCAGGCGGTGAGCCTCCGCCACCGTCCGGGAGGCCGACAGGACGTCGGCCCGGTGCGCCGTGCCGTCCCGGTCCCGCACCACGGCCGTGATGCGTCCCGGCCGCCCTCGACGGCCCGCGCGTACCGGCTGCGGAAGGCGCCGAGCCGGCCCAGCGGGCCCGGCGCCGTCCGGTCCAGGACGGCCCACAGCTCGGTCAGGTCGTTCTCCACCGGGGTGCCGGTGAGTGCCACGCGTGCGCGGGCGCCCATGGTGCGCAGCTGCCGGGCCGTCGCCGAGTAGGGGCTCCTCACATGCTGCGCCTCGTCCGCCACTACCAGGCCCCAGCGCACCTCGGCGAACCGCCGCGCGTCCAGCCCCATCGTGCCGTGGGTCGCGAGGACGAACTCGCCGTCGGCAGGTCCTCCAGGTCGCGCCGCGTGCCGTGGAACCGGCGCACGGGTGTGCCCGGCGCGAACTTTCCGATCTCCCGCTGCCAGTTGCCCATCGGGGACGTCGGGCAGACCACCAGGGTGGGCCCGGCGGCGGACGCGTCGGTCTGCTGGTGCAGGTGCAGCGGCTCCGGCGCCGCGTGGGCGCCGGAGCCCGCCGCGAGCGGCGCGGCGGGGAAGCGGGGCAGGGTGTCGGCGACGGTGTCCAGGAGGGCGCGTACCAGCCCTTCCGGGCCGGGCAGCCGCAGGGACGGGGCACCGTCCAGCGGCACGGCGTGGGCCTGGGCGGCATCGCGGCGGCGAGACGGCGGATCCGTTCGATCTCCTCCGCGCCCAGCGGACCCGCGCGCCAGGCGTCGTGATCGTCCGGGGACGGACCGGGCAGCAGCCCGCGCGCCACGAGATGCAGGGCGTGCGCGGCGGCCGTGCCCCAGAACACGGCTGCGCGGTGCCCGTGGCCGCAGGCACGCACACGCGTGGGAACGGCAAGGGCGGTACGTACGGGCAGCGGGAGCGCGCGGACGCGCGCCGGCTCCACGCCGTAGGCGCCGGGTACCACCGCCGTCAGGTCGGTCGGGGTCCCCGACGGCACGACCGGGGGGTCTCCGTCGTCGGGAGGCCGGAAGGCGGCCTCGCCGGTGCGGGCGGGATCACCGGGTACGAACACGACGCAGCAGCGGGCGAGTCCGGAAATCGCGGAGGGGGCCGGCGGAGGTGTCCCGGGGTGGGGGAAGTCGTCTGCGCGGCGATGGCCACTCCTGAAATTTGACTGGTGGATCGGATCGCCCGGGGTGCAGGGTTCCTGGCCTCCTCGGGTGCGACAGGGGTGTGGTCTGGGTCACCATGCACGGGAGGGCGATTTCCGGACGTTCCTTCCGGAGCGAGGTGCCGCCGGCTTCTCGGGGGTGGTCGGGGTGCCACCTCAGGGATGTCTCAGGGGCGCGGTTCGGAACCGCGGAAAACGCGCTCCCGTTCTTCAGAACAGAGCGGCAAGGGCCGCGAAGGAGGCGACGCCATGTCGAAGAACGCCAAGATCGCCGCGGGGGGTGTGGCGGCCGGGATCATCCTGTTGATCTGGTTGCCCTGGTGGGCCGCGCTCCTGATAGTCCTGGGAGTCCCGGCCGCCGCGTACCTCGCGCTGGATCCCTCCCAGCGGCGCAGGCTGCGCCGCCGCGTCACCCGCAGGGAACTCGGCGGCTGAACCGCCGGCGCGACGCCGTGGCCGTATGGCTCAGGCTGCACGCGTCGACCGCGTCGACCGCGTCGCCGCCCGCCGGCCGTGTGGCCGACGGGCGGCGGGGTGCCCCGCTCCACTCGTCCGGCCGGCGCGTCGAACGCCGATCGGCAGCACGGCGGGATCGGCCGCAGCCGGTCCGGACGCGGGTCGTGCAGTCCGTCGACGTGGGTGCCTCCCCGGATCGTGCGGGAGCGGTGCGACCCGCCCCGCCCGCTCCGGTCGATCATGCGCGTACACGCCGGAGCCGACGGCCTTGGGCGGCAGCGCGTCCAGATCGCCGTGCAGTGTGCTCAGCGGCTTGCCGATGCGCCCGGTCAGCGTCAGCCGGGCCACGGTACGACGGCCTGGACCGGACCGGTGGGCGTGGCCGCGATGGGAACGGCGAGCGCGGAGGGTGCACCGCGGGTGCGATGCACCAGGGCCTCCGGCGGCGACGGGACGGGCACGGAGGCAAGGGGCGGGGCAGAAGCGGGACGGTGGGGGAGCCGAGCCCTGCGTCACCTCGGCGGGCCGGCCGCCGAGCGGGCCGGGGCTCAGTCCTCGCGGACGGCCAGCACCAGGAACCGTGTGTCCTCGTCGACGTACGACGTCATGCGCCACCCCGAGCCGGCCAGCAAGGGCCGCAGCCGGGACTGCGCGCGCAGGTCGTCCGGTGTGATCCGGCGGCCCTGGCGTGCCGCGAGGGCGGCCCTGCCGATCGGATGGAACAGGGCCAGTACACCACCGGGGCGCACCACGCGCGCCAACTCCCGGAGGTTCTCGGCCGGGTGGGGCAGGTGCGCGATGAGGCCGGCCGCGAACACGGCGTCGAGCGAGCGCGAGCGCAGCGGCAGCGCGGCGACGTCGGTCAGCAGCAACCGCCCGTCACGGTCCCGTCCGGCCCGTACGGCGGCCTGCAGCATGGCCGGTGTCAGATCGGCCCCGACGACCACTCCCGACGGTCCCACGGCCGCTCGCAGCGGTGTCAGGGCCCGTCCGGTGCCGCAGCCCGCGTCGAGGACGCGGTCACCCGGGCGCAGGCCGAGTCCGGCCACCGCGGCCGCGTAGGCGGGACCGTCGTCGGGGAAGCGGCTGTCCCATTCGGCGGCGCGTGCGGCGAAGAACTCCTGGACGTGCGTGTGGTCGTCGCTCATGCTCCGCATGATCCCGCACCGGCACGGGTGCTGGCATGGAGTGCGCGTTCGAGCGTGACGTGATCGTTCCACCGCGTCCCTGCGCCGGATCGTGTCACCTTTCGGAAAGCGCCCTCTGCCGGTGTCCCGGCCGGTTCGGCGTCCCGGGGCCGTGGGGCACCCGGGCCACGCGCCGCCTCCGCTTCTCCTTGCCCACAGCGCGGTCGTGGGGAAGGCTGGCGGGCAGACCCCCGCCAGGGGGAGACATCGTACGGGGAGAACACGGGGAGACCGAACCATGGCGCAGAGCCGGGGACTTGGCTGGCTGTTGGACGACCTGACGGAGCGCGTGGAACATGTGCGGCACGCACTCGTCCTGTCCAACGACGGGTTGGTGACGGGAGCGAGTACGGGGTTGCGGCGCGAGGACGCCGAGCATCTCGCCGCCGTCTCCTCCGGGCTGCACAGCCTGGCGAAGGGCTCGGGCCGGCACTTCGGTGCGGGACGGGTGCGCCAGACGATGGTGGAGTTCGACGACGCGGTGCTGTTCGTCACCGCGGCCGGCAACGGCAGCTGTCTGTGCGTGCTCAGCGGGGCGGAGGCCGACATCGGGCAGATCGCCTACGAGATGACGCTGCTCGTGAACCGCGTCGGTGAGCACCTGGACGTGGATGCCCGCTATCCCGACCGGACACCCTTCGGACAGTTCTGACCTGCGCGTTCGTCCCGCCCCGTGGAGTTATCCACAGGCTCGCCGGAAGGGGCCGACCAGCGGTTACGGTGTGTTTTCAGACGAACGCACAACGCGTCGGCACGCACACTCCACGGGGGAGACGACCATGTCCGGTACCACCATCACGCACCAGGCCCGAACCCCGGCCACCGCGGAGCGGGCCGCCGATACGCGGCACGCCCCGAGTACGCAGGCGAGTTCGGTCACGCTGAGCCGCGCGGCGCGAGAACTCGGCCTGAAACGGAGCGAGCTGGACATCGCCGTCCGGCTCGGGCGGGTCCGCACAGCCCCCGACGGGGCGGGGAGCGGCCGGCGCGTCCCGCGTCCCGAGATCGAACGGCTCCGCGGCGAGGACGGTTTCCCGCAGTCCCTGCGGGAGAGCGTCAGCGTCGTGGGCACCGCGCAGGGCGCGGCCCTGATCGGGGTGGCGAAAGCCCGTTTCACCCGTCTCGCCCGCCTGGGCGTTCTGGTGCCGGTGAAGTTCTACCTCAACCGCTACCGGGCGGTGGTCTGGCTCTACCTGGCCGACGAGCTGAGGCGGTTCGCGGCCGACGAGAGGAACGCCCCGCTGCTGAAGGGCCGACTGTCCGAAGCGCAGCGGAGCCGGCTGGAGGCGGGCCTGGACCTGCGCCCCCGCAACTGGCGGGGACGGCACCTGGGTTTCATGCTGCGTCAGGCCCACGATCCCTGGACGCGTGCCGCGGCCGTGGCGTCACTGCTCGACCCGCTCCGGATCTCCCGACTCGTACGGGACCCGTACGAGCGGTCCCGGCTGAACCGGTTCCGCCCCGCCCCTCGGGAGCACGGCTGGCCGGGCTCGCCGGTCACGCGGATCACCGCGGCGATCCTGACGGCGGACGACCCCGAGGAGGTCGAGTGGCTGGCGGCGGAGCTGGCCCGGGAGCTGGCCGCCGCACGCGAGCAGCGACCGGCGCCGAAACCGGCGGCACGCCGTCCGGGGCACCGGCCGGCGTGCTCCGGACCGGCTCCGCGGCCGACGGCATCCCACCCGGTACCGCGGCGCCGGCCACCCGGGCGTCCCGCCCCCGGCCGGACCCGCGGTCCGCTGAGCTGGTTCCGTCCCAGAAGCTCATGAGCACTCGGCGAAAGCGCTACAGGGGCCGGAACAACCCTTCCTGGACCACGGACACGAGCAGACGCCCCCGCACGTCGTAGATCCGGCCGCGCGCCAGACCCCGCCCGCCCGTCGCGATCGGCGACTCCTGGTCGTACAGGAACCACTCGTCCGCGCGGAACGGGCGGTGGAACCACATGGCGTGATCCAGCGACGCCATGTCGAAGCTCCGCGGCCCCCACAGGGGTTCCACCGGGATGCGCACGGCGTCCAGGAGCGTCATGTCGCTGGCGTAGGTCAGGGCGCAGGTGTGCACGAGCGGGTCGTCACCGAGCGGCCCGACCGCGCGCATCCACACGGCGCTGCGCGGCTCGGCGTCCTTGATCTCCTCGGGGCTCCAGCGCAGCCGGTCGACATAGCGGATGTCGAAGGGCTGGCGCCGGGCCATCCGCTCCAACTGCTCGGGCAGCGTGCCGAGATGCTCCCGGATCTCGTCGGCGACCGTCGGAAGCGACTCCGGGGGCGGAACCTCACGGGCCGGCGGCAACTGGTGCTCGAAACTCCCCGGTTCAGGCTTGTGGAAGGAGGCGGTGAGATTGAAGATCGTGCGGCCCTGCTGCACGGCGGTGACCCGGCGGGTCGTGAACGACCGGCCGTCGCGGACCCGTTCGACCTGGTACACGATCGGCACGCCCGGCCGTCCCGGGCGCAGGAAGTACGCGTGCAGCGAGTGCACCGGGCGGTCGCCGTCCGTGGTCCGGCCGGCGGCGACCAGCGCCTGGCCGGCGACCTGGCCGCCGAAGACCCGCTGCAGGGACTCCTGCGGGCTGCGGCCGCGGAAGATGTTGACCTCGATCTGCTCCAGGTCGAGCAGGTCGACGAGCCGTTCGGCCGGATTCGTCATGGGTGGGTTTCTCCTGTGTTCACAGCTGACCGACGTCGGTGACGCGGACGACGGCGCGTCCCTCCGCGTCGGAGGCCGTCAGATCGACCTCCGCGCTGATGCCCCAGTCGTGGTCGCCGCGCGGGTCGTCGAAGATCTGCCGGACGCGCCACAGAGCGTTCTGCGGTTCCTCCTCGATGATCAGCAGCTTCGGGCCACGGGCGTCGGGACCGGTGCCCAGCTCGTCGTACTCGTCCCAGTATTTGTCCATCGCCTCGCCCCAGGCGTCCGCGTCCCAGCCGGATTCGGCGTCCATCTCGCCCAGTTCCCCGACCCGGTCGAGGGCGGCCAGTTCCACCCGGCGGAACATCGCGTTGCGCACCAGCACGCGGAAGGCGCGGGTGTTGGTGGTGACCGGCTTGACCTGGTCCGCCTGCTCCTGGGCCTCCTCGGCGGTCATCTCCTCCGGGTTGGCGAGCTGCTCCCACTCGTCGAGCAGGCTGGAGTCGACCTGGCGCACCGTCTCGCCGAGCCACTCGATCAGATCCTGCAGGTCCTCGGACTTCAGGTCGTCCGGGATGGTGTGCTCCAGGGCCTTGTAGGCGCTGGCGAGGTAACGCAGCACGATGCCCTCGGTGCGGGCGAGCTCGTAGAAGGAGACCAGCTCCGTGAAGGACAGTGCCCGCTCGTACATGTCCCGCACGACCGACTTGGGCGACAGCGGATGGTCGCCGACCCAGGGGTGGCTGCGGCGGTAGGTGTCGTACGCGTGGAAGAGCAGCTCCTCCAGCGGCTTGGGGTAGGTGATGTCCTGGAGCCGCTCCATGCGCTCCTCGTACTCCACCCCGTCCGCCTTCATGGCGGCGACGGCCTCGCCGCGCGCCTTGTTCTGCTGGGCGGCCAGGATCTGCCGCGGGTCGTCCAGCGTCGACTCCACGACCGACACCATGTCCAGCGCGTACGACGGCGACTCGGGGTCGAGCAGTTCGAACGCGGCCAGCGCGAAGGTGGACAGCGGCTGGTTCAGCGCGAAGTCCTGCTGGAGGTCGACGGTGAGGCGGACGATGCGGCCCTCGGCGTCCGGCTGGTCGAGCTTCTCGACGATGCCGCCGTCCAGCAGCGAGCGGTAGATGGCGATGGCCCGCCGGATGTGCCGCAGCTGCTGCTTGCGCGGCTCGTGGTTGTCCTCCAGCAGGTGCCGCATCGCCTCGAAGGCGTTGCCGGGCCGGGCGATCACCGACAGCAGCATGGTGTGCGTCACCCGGAAACGGGACGTCAGCGGCTCCGGATCGGACTCGATGAGCTTTTCGAAGGTCTTCTCCGTCCACCCGACGAAACCCTCGGGGGCCTTCTTGCGCACCACCTTGCGGCGCTTCTTCGGATCGTCGCCCGCCTTGGCGAGCGCCTTCTCGTTCTCGATGACGTGCTCGGGCGCCTGGGCGACGACGAAGCCCTCCGTGTCGAAGCCCGCGCGTCCGGCCCGGCCGGCGATCTGGTGGAACTCACGGGCGCGCAGCGTGCGCACACGGTTGCCGTCGTACTTGGTCAGCGCCGTGAACAGCACCGTGCGGATCGGCACGTTGACGCCGACGCCGAGCGTGTCCGTGCCGCAGATGACCTTCAGCAGGCCGGCCTGCGCCAGCTTCTCCACCAGGCGCCGGTACTTGGGCAGCATGCCGGCGTGGTGCACACCGATGCCGTGCCGCACGTAGCGGGAGAGGTTGCGGCCGAACTTGGTGGTGAAGCGGAAGTTGCCGATCAGCTCGGCGATCTTGTCCTTCTCCTCCCGCGTGCACATGTTGATGCTCATCAGCGCCTGCGCCCGCTCCACCGCCTGCGCCTGCGTGAAGTGCACGATGTAGACGGGGGCCTGCCTCGCCTCCAGCAGGTCGGTGAGCGTCTCCGTGAGCGGTGTGTACCGGTACTCGTAGGACAGCGGCACCGGACGCGTCGCCGAGCGGACCACCGCCGTGGGGCGGCCGGTGCGGCGCGCGAGGTCCTTCTCGAAGAAGGAGACGTCACCGAGGGTGGCCGACATCAGGACGAACTGCGCCTGCGGCAGCTCCAGCAGCGGGATCTGCCACGCCCAGCCCCGGTCCGGCTCCGCGTAGAAGTGGAACTCGTCCATGACGACCTGGCCGACGTCCGCGTGCCTGCCGTCCCGCAGCGCGATCGACGCCAGCACCTCGGCGGTGCAGCAGATCACGGGGGCGTCGGCGTTCACGGAGGCGTCACCGGTCAGCATGCCGACGTTCTCGGTGCCGAACAGTTTGCACAGCTCGAAGAACTTCTCCGACACCAGCGCCTTGATCGGAGCCGTGTAGAAGGTCACCTCGTCCCGGGCCAGCGCCGCGAAGTGGGCACCCGCCGCGATCATGCTCTTGCCGGAGCCGGTGGGCGTCGACACGACCACGTTCGCACCGGAGACCACCTCGATCAGCGCCTCCTCCTGATGGGGGTAGAGCGTGAGACCCCGCTCCTGCGCCCACGACTCGAAGGCTTCGTAGAGGGCGTCGGGGTCGGCGGTCGGCGGCAGCTGATCGATGAGGGTCACGCCCCCATCTTGCCTGGCCCGAGCCCTGATGCGGGAATCGGATACGGGCTCGAAGATCACGAAGGTTACGCTGTGCCGACGACGGCGCGTGAGCGGAACCGGTCAACTGAACAGCGGCACAAGAGGAATGGGGCGGGCAACGGCGATGATGGGACCAGCACACTCACTGTCGGGCGCCGCCGCCTGGCTCGGTGTCGGAGCGGCCGCCGCCGCGGCCGGACGTCCGATGCCCTGGCCGGTCCTGCTGTGCGGTGCCCTGATCTGCGCCGGCGCCGCGCTCGCTCCGGACCTGGACCACAAGGCGGCCACGATCTCGCGGGCCTTCGGTCCCGTCTCGCGAGGGCTGTGCGAGATCGTCGACAAACTGTCGTACGCCGTCTACAAGGCGACGAAGAAGCAGGGCGACCCACGCCGTTCCGGCGGCCACCGCACGCTCACGCACACCTGGGTGTGGGCGGTCCTGATCGGCGGGGGCACCTCGGTCCTGGCGATCACGGGCGGCCGCTGGGCGGTGCTGACGATCCTCTTCGTGCACATGGTGCTGGCCATCGAGGGCCTGTTGTGGCGGGCGGCCCGCGGCTCCAGCAGCGACGTCCTGGTCTGGCTGCTGGCCGCCACCAGCGCGTGGATCCTGGCGGGCGTCCTGGACGAGCCGGGGGGCGGCGCGGACTGGCTGTTCCCGGCACCGGGCCAGGAGTACCTGTGGCTGGGGCTGCCGGTCGTGCTGGGCGCGCTGGTGCACGACATCGGGGACGCGCTGACCGTCTCGGGCTGCCCGATCCTGTGGCCGATCCCGGTGGGCCGCAAGCGCTGGTACCCGCTCGGCCCGCCCAAGGGCATGCGGTTCCGGGCGGGCAGCTGGATCGAGCTGAAGGTGCTGATGCCGGCCTTCATGGTGCTCGGCGGAGTGGGCGGCGCGGCGGCGCTCAACGTCATCTGACGCCCCGGCCGGTACGCACGGGCCGGCACCGGGCCGGGGCGCGCAGCTCAGCCCGTGCCGCCGGCGTCCCGGTCCTTGCCGCCGTAGCGCCGCTCGAAACGGGCGACGCGGCCCTCCGTGTCCACCGTCCGTGCCTTGCCCGTGTAGAACGGATGGCTCTCCGAGGAGATCTCCACGTCCACCACCGGGTAGGTCTCGCCGTCGTCCCACTCGATGGTCTGGTCGCTGGTCGCGGTGGACCGGGTGAGGAAGGCGTACCCGGCGGCTCGGTCGCGGAAGACGACGGGGTGGTAGTCCGGGTGCTTGTCCTGCTGCATGAGTTCTCCTTGTACGGCACGGGCCGCGGTCGCGGCGGCACGGCGACGGCGGGACCGGGGGGCCGGCGGGGTGGAGGGGCCCCGGTCCGCTCGGGGCCGATGGGGTCCGCGGCACCGGCCGGTCCGGCGGGTTCGGTCGTTTCTTCGGTTTCACCCCACTGCGCGGGGAAGCGCGTCCTCGTCGACGATGTGCATCGCGGCTTCCTCGGCCGAGGCCGCCGCCCCGTCGATGCCCACGTCGGTGGCGACCAGCGCGGGCTCCTCGTCCTCGTGCGCCCCCTGGTCGGGTGCCACCAGCCGGCCGGAGCGGGCCGCGCCGACCTCGTTGTCCAGGAGTTCCCCGTCCGTGTCCTGGCAGTCGCCGAGGCCGTCGCCGTCGGCAGTGACGGTGTCCGGGAGCTCCTCGGCGAGCCGTTGGTCCAGGCTCTCGCCCTCCCGGCGCTCGGCGGCCGTCACACCGATGTGCTCCACCGCCCAGGGCCGTTCCGGCGGGGACCAGCCCCGGTCGAGGGGATTGTCGACGCCGTCGTACTCCAGGGTGTCCTCCGAGTCGAGCAGCCCCGTGTCCTCCCTCTGCTCGGACCTGTCGGGCTGGTAGACGTCGTCTCCCCATCCGTCGGCGCTGTTCACGGGTACCTCCAGGGGGGCGGGGACGGACCCCTTGTCACCGCGGGCCGCGGCGGGCCGCCGATGCTGCACGGGGCACAGGCGCCGCCCGGTGCCGAACCGCACGGTTCCCGGGCGCTCCCCGAGCCGGTGCCTCCCACCAGCCTTCCCCTCCGTCCGGCACCGCGCAACGGCACGGACCCGGGCCGGGGTCCCGCGTTCGCGGCCCGGGCGCTGACGGCCCGCACCCGGTACCGGCCGATCCCCGCTCCCGAGCGGGGCACCCGCGCGGCGCGGGCGCGTCCACCCGCCTGACTGCGTCCCGCCGGCCGCCCGCGTCCACCCGGTCGCCCTTCGGGTGCGGCCGGCTGCCGTCCGCGTCCGTCCGACCGTGCTCCACCGGCCGCCCGCGTCCACCAGGGCGGCCGGCCGCGACCGCCCGGTCAGCCGTGCCAGGAACGCCACAGCGCCGCATAGGCGCCGTCCGCGGCGACCAGCTCGTCGTGGCTGCCGAGCTCGCTGATCCGGCCGTTCTCGACGACGGCGATGACGTCCGCGTCGTGGGCGGTGTGCAGGCGGTGGGCGATGGCGACCACCGTGCGGCCGTCCAGGACGCGGGCCAGGGACCGTTCCAGATGGCGTGCCGCCCGTGGGTCGAGCAGGGACGTCGCCTCGTCCAGGACCAGGGTGTGCGGGTCGGCCAGCACCAGCCGGGCCAGCGCGACCTGCTGGGCCTGGGCCGGGGTGAGCGCCACCCCGCCCGAGCCGACCTCGGTGTCCAGGCCGTCGTCGAGGGCCCGGGCCCAGCCGTCCGCGCCGACCGCGCCGAGGGCCGCCCACAGTTCGGCGTCGCCGCCGGCGGAGGCGTCCCCGTCCGGGCGAAGCCGGGCGTGGGGGAGGGCGAGCCGGAGGTTGTCGCGCAGGGAGCCCACGAAGACGTGGTGCTCCTGGTTGACGAGGACGACGTGCGAGCGGACCCGTTCGGCGGGCATCCGGGACAGTTCGGCGCCGCCCAGGGTGATCCGGCCCTCCCGCGGCCCGTAGATGCCGGCGAGCAGCCTGCCCAGGGTGGACTTGCCGGCGCCGGAGGGGCCGACCAGCGCCATCCGGGTGCCGGGGGGCACCTTCAGGGACACCTCGCGCAGGACGTCCACGCCCTCGCGGTAGCCGAACCTCACCCGGTCGGCGCGCAGGTCACGCCCGCCGGGGACCAGGGCGCCGTCACCGGCGTCCGGTTCGATGTCCCGGACGCCGACGAGCCGGGCCAGCGACACCTGCGCCACCTGCAGCTCGTCGTACCAGCGCAGGATCAGGCCGACCGGATCGACCAGCATCTGGGCGATCAGCGCGCCCGTGGTCAGCTGACCGACGCCGATCCAGCCCTGGAGGACGAACACGCCGCCGATCATCAGGACGGAAGCCAGCACCGTGATGTGCGTGATGTTGACGACGGGGAAGAGCACCGACCGCAGCCAGAGCGTATAGCGTTCCCACGCGGTCCACTCCCGGATCCGGCGCTCCGACAGCTCGATCCGCCGGGCACCGAGACGGTGGGCTTCGACGGTGCGGCCGGCGTCCACGGTCTCGGCGAGCGCGGCGGCGACGGCGGCGTACCCGGCGGCCTCCGAACGGTAGGCGGCGGGCGCCCGCCGGAAGTACCAGCGGCAGCCGATCACCAGCAGCGGCACGGCGAGCAGCACGGCGGGCGCCAGCGGCGGGGCGGTGACCACCAGACCGCCCAGCAGCAGGACCACCCACACCACGCCGATCGCCAGCTGGGGGACGGCCTCGCGCATGGCGTTGGCGAGCCGGTCGATGTCCGTCGTGATGCGGGACAGCAGATCACCGGTGCCGGCCCGTTCCAGGACGCCCGGCGGCAGTCCGACCGACCGGACGAGGAAGTCCTCGCGCAGGTCGGCCAGCATCCGCTCACCGAGCACCGCGCCCCGCAGACGCACCTGGTGCACGAACGCCGCCTGGATCACGAGGGCGGCGACGAACAGCGTCGCCGTCGGCCCCAGGTGCAGCTCGCGGGCTCTGTCGGACACCCGCTCGACCAAGCCGCCCAGCAGCCAGGGCCCCGCCATCGAGGCGGCCACGGCGACGGTGTTGACGGCGACGAGGAGCAGGAACGCGCGGCGGTGCCGGCGCAGGAGTTCCGCCACGTAGGCGCGTACGGTCGCGGGGGCGCCGACGGGCAGGGTGCTCGCCGTCGTCGGGGCCGCCGGGTCGTACGCCGGGGGCGCCACGCCGATCATGCCGTCTCCTCGATCTCTTCGAGTTCCTTCAGAGCGCCGTGGACGCCGCGGACGCCGGAGGCGTCGCCGACACCGCCGACACCGCCGATGTCGCCGGCGCCGTGCGCGGAGACGGACTCGTCGTCGGTCTCCCGGGTCACCACCGCCCGGTACCGCGGCTCGGTCCGCAGCAGGTCGCGGTGGACACCCGCCGCCGCCACCTCGCCCTCGTCCAGGAAGACGACCCGGTCGGCGCGGTCCAGCAGCAGCGGGGAGGAGGTGAGGATCACAGTGGTGCGCCCCGCCCGCAGGTCCCGTACGCCCTGCGCGATCCGTGCCTCGGTGTGGGAGTCCACGGCGGAGGTCGGTTCGTCCAGGACGAGCACCTCCGGATCGGCGAGCAGGGACCGGGCCAGGGCGAGCCGCTGGCGCTGGCCGCCCGAGAGGGAGCGGCCCCGTTCGGTGATGCGGGCGTCCATCGGGTCCTCGGCGCCGAGCGAGCCCTGCACGAGCGCCGCCAGCACGTCCTCGCACTGGGCCGCCGCCAGCGCATCCCCGGCGCCGACGCCGCCGGACGCGGGCACGTCGAGCAGCTCCCGCAGGGTGCCCGAGAGCAGCACCGGATCCTTGTCCTGGACCAGGACGGCCGTGCGGGCACAGTCCAGCGGGAGCTCGTCGAGCGGTACGCCGCCCAGCAGCGCCGAGGTGCCCTCCTCGCCGGCGTGCCCGCCGAGCCGTTCCGCGAGCCGGCCGGCCGCGTCCGGGTCGCCGCACACCACGGCGGTGAGCCGGCCGGCCGGGGCGAGCAGACCGGTGGCCGGGTCGTACAGGTCGCCGGAGGGCACCTCGGCGGCGCGGGATCCGCCGGTGTCCGTGGCGCGCTCCAGCGACAGCACGCGCGCCGCCCGCTTGGCCGAGGGGCGGGAGAAGGAGTACGCCATGGCGATTTCCTCGAAGTGCCGCAGCGGGTACGTGAGCAGCATGACCGAGCTGTAGACGGTGACGAGCTCGCCGACGCCGATCCGGCCCTCGCGGGCCAGATGCACGCCGTGCCAGACCACCGCGATCAGCAGCAGGCCCGGCAGGACCACCTGGATCGCGGCGATCAGGGACCACATGCGGGCACTGCGCACGGCGGCGTGGCGGACCTCCTGGGAGGCGCGGCGGTAGCGGTCGAGGAAGAGTTCCTCGCCGCCGATGCCGCGCAGCACGCGCAGCCCGGCGACGGTGTCCGAGGCCAGTTCGGTGGCGCGGCCGGCCTTCTCCCGCTGGAGGTCGGCCCGCCGGGTCGCCCGGGGCAGCAGGGGCAGTACGGCGAGCGCCAGCACCGGCAGGCCGACGGCGACGACGACACCGAGGGCGGGCTGGTAGACGAGCAGGCTCACGCAGACCAGCACGATGGTGAGGGCGGCGGCGGTGAAGCGGGAGAGGGCCTCCACGAACCAGCCGATCTTCTCGACGTCGCCCGTGGAGACGGCGACGACCTCACCGGCCGCCACCCGCCGGGTCAGCGCCGAGCCGAGCAGCGCGGTCTTGCGGGCCAGCAGCTGCTGGACGCGGGCCGCCGCGGTGATCCAGTTGGTGACCGCGGCGCGGTGCAGGAAGGTGTCGCCGACCGCGTTGGCGACACAGCACAGGGCCATCAGGGCGCCCGCGAGCGCGAGCCGGGCACCGGAGCGGTCGACGACGGCCTGGACGGCGAGGCCGACGCAGAACGGCAGCGCCGAGACGGCGGCGAAGTGCAGCAGTCCCCAGGTCAGGGACTTGAGCTGACCGCCCAGTTGGTTGCGGAAGAGCCACCGGAGCAATCGGGGGCCCGAACGTGCGTCCGGCACGCCCGGATCGGGAAACGGAAGGTCTTGGATCTGCATGACATCCCAGCGGCTCGGGTCGGGGGTGCCGCACGGCACGGCATCAAGTGGCAGCGAGCCGTCCAAGGTTCGGGTCGCGGCGTGGTCGTAATCAAACGGTTTTCCACGGCACCGCGCGGAATCGGCTGCCGTGCGCCGGAGGGTGGCCGAGAGGACCCGGGTGCCGGCCCGGAACGTGGTGCGGCGAAGGGGAGACGCGGACGCGCGGTGCACGGCGACCGTGCCGGTGGTTCTCGGCTGTCTGCCGGCGGTTCTGATCGGCCGGGGCGGACCGGCGCGGGCGGACGGCACGGGGCCCCGCGGCGCGGCCGGACGGCCCGTACGCCGTCCGCGACGGCCGGTGCGACGCGCATCCCGGGTGCCGGCGACCGGCTCCACGGGCGTATCCCCGCCGGCTCCCGGCAGGTCGTCGCGGTGTACGGCGAGGGCGGGGACTCCGCCGAGTCCACCGTCGTGCTGTACACGGGGCACGGCCCCTCCTGGCACCGGACGCGGAGCCGGGCGGCGCGCAACGGCACCAAGGGCTGGACGGCGCACCACCGCGAGGACGACGAGCGCGGCCCCGTCGGCGTGTTCACGCCCAGCGACGGGGGCGGCGTCCTGCCGGACCCCGGTTCCCGGCTGCCGTACACGCGGTCCGCCGCCTTCACGGCCCCCGCTGGTGGGACAAGGCGTACCGGCACGACGTCGACCACGTCACCGCCATCGGCCACAACCGCGTCGAAGGCGGCCCGCCGAACGACCCGACGCGGCCCGAAGGCTCTGCCGAGGGCGGCGGGATCTGGCTCCGTCTCGACCACGGCCGCGGCACGCCGGCCCGCGTCAACCTGCCCGAGCAGGCGATGGAGCACCTGCTGCGGACACCCGGCCCGGATCCGCGCCCGGTCGTGGCGACGGGGGACAAGGCGGACCCGGGGGCGTGGCCGCGGCGGAGCCACCGGCCGTCTCCCGGGGCCCGGGCCGCCGACGCGGCCACCCGGGCCCCGGGCCGTACGCCTCGACGCCGTCGGGCCTCCTCGCGGGGACCACCCGCCGGCTGCCTCCCGTCACACGGACGGCTCCCGTCGACCCGCGGACGGTCCCCCTCACATGGACGGCCCGCCGGCCGTCTCCCGGCCCGCGGACGTGTCGCCGCAACCCCGTACCGGCGCTCCGTCGATCAGCGTGTCCAGCAACCCCCCGAGCACCTCGCGCTGTCCGTCCGTCAGAGGCGCCAGGATCTCCTCCGCGGCCGACCTGCGGGCGCGGCGCAGCTCGCGCAGGGCCGTCCGGCCGTCGGCGGTGAGCTCGATCCGGATGATCCGGCGGTTGGCCGGATCCGGCACCCGGCGCACCTTTCCGGCCGCCTCCAACCCGTCGACCAGCGTCGTCACGGCCCGGGGCACGACCTCCAGCCGCTCCGCCAGGTCGGCCATGCGGGGCGGCGAGGGGTAGTGCGCCAGGGTGCGCAGCAGCCGGGACTGGGCCGGCGTGATGCCGAGGTCGCGCTGTTCCAGGTGGCGCTTCTGAATGCGGTGCACCCGGCGGGTGAGCCGCAGCAACTGCTCGGCGAGCAGGCCGTCGGGGTCGGGGCTGGTCATGCCGGAACGATATCAGCACAACGTTCATTGTGAGCATAGGTAACAGTGAGCTAAACTCCGCCAGTGTGCCGCGGCGTCCGCGGCGCCGGCGGCTTCACGGCCGCCCGCCCCTCCACGTGTCGCCCCATTCCCCCGCAGGAGCCCATGCATCCCGACCGCCCGCCGTCCTGGACCCCGCCCGCCGACGCCGCGGAACAGCCCCGGCAGGTGCGCCGGATCCTGCGGCTCTTCCGCCCCTACCGCGGCCGACTGGTGGTCGTCGGCCTGCTGGTCGCCGCCTCGTCGCTGGTCTCGGTCGCCACGCCCTTCCTGCTGAAGGAGATCCTCGACGTCGCGATCCCCGAGGGCCGCACGGGCCTGCTGAGCCTGCTCGCCCTCGGCATGATCCTCAGCGCCGTCCTCTCCAGCGTCTTCGGCGTGCTCCAGACGCTGATCTCGACGACGGTAGGCCAGCGCGTCATGCACGACCTGCGCACCGCGGTCTACGGCCGCCTGCAGCGCATGTCGCTCGCCTTCTTCACCCGGACCCGCACCGGTGAGGTGCAGTCCCGCATCGCCAACGACATCGGCGGCATGCAGGCCACCGTGACCTCCACCGCCACCTCCCTGGTCTCCAACCTCACCAGCGTGGTCGCCACCGTCGTCGCGATGATCGCCCTCGACTGGCGGCTGACCGTCGTCTCCCTCGTCCTGCTCCCCGTCTTCGTGTGGATCAGCCGCCGCGTCGGCAGCGAGCGCCGGAAGATCACCACCCAGCGGCAAAAGCAGATGGCCGCGATGGCCGCCACGGTCACCGAGTCGCTCTCCGTCAGCGGCATCCTGCTCGGCCGCACCATGGGGCGCGCCGACTCGCTCACCCGCACCTTCCGCGACGAGTCCGAACGCCTGGTCGAGCTGGAGGTGCGGTCCAGCATGGCGGGCCGCTGGCGGATGGCCGTCATCACGATCGTCATGGCCGCGATGCCCGCCGTCATCTACTGGGCCGCGGGCCTGGCACTCCACTTCGGCGGCCCCGGCGTCTCCCTCGGCACCATCGTCGCCTTCGTCTCGCTCCAGCAGGGACTGTTCCGCCCGGCCGTGAGCCTGCTGTCGACCGGTGTGCAGATCCAAAGCTCGCTCGCCCTCTTCCAGCGCATCTTCGAGTACCTCGACCTCCCCCTCGACATCACCGAACGGAAGGACCCCGTCCACCTCGACCGGATCAAGGGCGAGGTCCGCTTCGAGAGCGTCGAGTTCCGCTACGACGGCCAGGGCACCCCCGTCCTCGACGGCGTCGACCTCACCGTCCCCGCGGGCGGCAGCCTCGCGGTCGTCGGCCCGACCGGCGCCGGCAAGTCCACCCTCGGTCACCTGGTGCCGCGTCTGTACGACGTGACCGGCGGCCGGGTCACCCTCGACGGGGTCGACGTGCGCGACCTGGACTTCGACACCCTCGCCCGCGCGGTCGGCGTCGTCTCGCAGGAGACGTACCTCTTCCACGCGTCGGTCGCCGACAACCTGCGCTTCGCCAAACCCGACGCCACCGACGACGAACTGGTCGCGGCGGCGAAGGCGGCCCAGATCCACGACCACATCGCGTCCCTGCCCGACGGCTACGACACCGTCGTCGGCGAGCGCGGCCACCGCTTCTCCGGCGGCGAGAAGCAGCGCCTGGCCATCGCCCGCACCATCCTGCGCGACCCGCCCGTCCTCGTTCTCGACGAGGCGACCAGTGCCCTGGACACCCGTACCGAGGCCGCCGTCCAGGAGGCCGTCGACGCCCTGTCCGTCCACCGCACCACCATCACCATCGCGCACCGCCTGTCCACCGTCCGGGGTGCCGACCAGATCGTGGTCCTCGACGCGGGGCGGGTGGTCGAACGCGGGACGCACGAGGAGTTGCTGGAGCGGGACGGGCGCTACGCGGCGTTGGTCCGCCGGGACGCCCGGCTGGACCTGACAAGATGAATATATGTCGAGTTTGCGGTGATTCGAGGGTTACCGTGCCCGCATGCAGATGAACAGCCCGTCACGGAGCACGGCGACCACGGCGAGCGTGAGGAGCACGATCCGGCTGACGCGTCGCGGTCGCCTCGTCCTGATCGCGACCGGAGCCGTCGTGGCCGGCGCCGCCGTGGCGGTGCCACTGCTGCTCCTGGGCGGCGAGGAGGCCCGGCCGACCTCCCTGGTGATCCCCGAGGGATGGCGCGCGAGCCAGGTCTACCGGGCCGTCGACAAGGCCCTCGCCCTACCGCCCGGAACCACCCGGAAGTCCCTCGCCAAGGCGCGCCTGAAGTTGCCGAGCGACGCGGGGGGCAATCCCGAGGGCTACCTCTTCCCGGCGACGTATCCGCTCGGCGGGAAGGCCACGCCGGAGAGACTGCTGACCGCCATGGTCGACACGGCCGACAAGAAGTTCAACGGCGCCCCCGTCACCGCCGGCGCCCGGCGCAACGCCATGAACGCCTACCAGGCGGTCACCGTCGCCAGCATCGTGCAGGCCGAGGCCGCCGACGAGGCGGACATGGGCAAGGTCGCCCGGGTGATCCTCAACCGCCTGGAGCGCGGCATGCCGCTCCAGATGGACTCCACCCTCAACTACGCGCTGAACCGCTCCACGCTGCGGGCGACGGTCAAGGACACGCGGATCGACAGCCCGTACAACTCCTACCAGCGCATGGGGCTGCCGCCCACGCCCATCGACAACCCGGGCGAGGCCGCGATGCGCGCCGCGATCAGCCCGGCGCCGGGCGACTGGCTGTACTTCGTCACGGTCAAGCCGGGCGACACCCGGTTCACCGCCGACTACCGAGAACACCAGCGCAACGTCGAGGAGTTCAACCGCCAGCAGCGCAGCGCGTCCGCTACGGCCCGCTGACCCGGCGCGGCCTCACGCGGCGACCGCCCCCGCTCCAGCCGTCAGCAGCCGCCTGATGTCCCGTACGGCCGCGCGGCCCGCCCGGTTGGCGCCGATGGTGCTGGCCGACGGCCCGTAGCCGACCAGGTGGACCCGCGGATCGGTGACCGCGCGCGTCCCCTCCACGCGGATGCCGCCGCCCGGCTCGCGCAGGCGCAGCGGCGCCAGGTGGCCGAGGGCGGCCCGGAACCCGGTCGCCCACAGGATGACGTCGGCCGCCACGCGCCGCCCGTCCGCCCACTCCACCCCCTCGGGCGTGATCCGCTCGAACAGGGGCCGCCGGTCCAGGACCCCGTCCGCGATGCCCCGCCGGATCGCGTCGTTCAGCGGCAGTCCGGTCACCGACACCACACTCTCGGGCGGCAGTCCCCGCCGCACCCGCTCCTCCACCAGCGCGACCGCCGCCCGGCCGGCGTTCTCGTCGAACGGTTCCTCCCGGAACACGGGCGGACGCCGGGTCACCCACGTGGTGGCCGCGGCGTACGGGGCGATCTCCAGCAGGTGCTGCGTGCCCGAGGCGCCCCCGCCGACCACGACCACCCGCCGACCGGCGAACTCCTCCGGCCCTGTGTACTGCGCGGTGTGCAGCTGGCGCCCCCGGAACGTCTCCTGGCCCGGATGACGCGGCCAGAACGGCCGGTCCCAGGTACCGGTCGCGTTGATCAGCGCCCGCGTCGCCCACGCCCCGGCCGACGTCTCCACCAGCAGCCGGCCACGGTCCCCTTCGCGCACCGCCCGCACGTCGACGGGCCGCCGCACCCGCAGGCCGAAGGCGCGCTCGTACGCGGCGAAGTACTCGGAGACCACCTCGGCGGAGGGTCGCGCGGGGTCGGCGCCGGTCAGTTCCATCCCCGGCAGGGAGTTCATGCCGTGCACCCTGCCGTACGTCAGCGACGGCCAGCGGAACTGCCACGCGCCGCCGGGGCCGGGGGAGCGGTCGAGCACGACGAAGTCGCGCTCCGGCTCCCACCTCGTGCGCCGCAGGTGGAAGGCGGCGGACAGGCCCGCCTGGCCCGCGCCGACGACGACGACCTCGACCTCATGCGCGTTGTTCACGTTTCCACCAACAGCGTCCCGGCCATGGATCTTCCCACCCCCTGTCCGGCCCCTCCCGGTCGGAACCCGGCGCATGCGTCAGGATGGGAACCATGTCAGATGCCTTCACCACCCGAGTCCTGAACGTCGCCACCGGCTCCCGGGAGAGGGTCGTCGACATCACCGGCGACTGCGAGTCCTTCCTGCGCGAGACGGCCGCCGGCCGCGACGGCCTCCTCAACGTCTTCGTCCCGCACGCCACGGCCGGGATCGCCGTCATCGAGACGGGCGCGGGCAGCGACGACGACCTCCTGGCCGCCCTGCACACCCTCCTGCCCGCCGACGACCGCTGGCAGCACCGCCACGGCAGCCCCGGCCACGGCCGCGACCACGTCCTGCCCGCCTTCGTCCCGCCGCACGCGACCCTGCCGGTCCTGGGCGGACGGCTGGAACTGGGAACGTGGCAGTCGGTGTGCCTGGTGGACACCAACCGGGACAACCCCGACCGGAAGGTCCGGCTGTCGTTCCTCGGAGCGTGATCTGACCGCGTCCGGGTCACACGGTCTGATCCAGGCCCGCCTGGTCCGCCGGTTTCTCGTTCCGGCCGACCGGGCCCACCGTGGGGTCGGTGCCACCGTTCGCGCTCCTGCTCCGCCCGGACCTGCCCGCGCGGTACGCCCGGTTCGACCGCGACCACGTCAACGGCTCGGCACCCGGGAGAACGCGTCCTCACCCGCCCGTGAAGGGCGGATCCGACGCCGAGGTGCCGCAGCGGTGATCCGGCTGTGCGGCCGGAAGGTGAGCGCCATGTGTCCGCTGCTCCCTGTGTTGCACGGGAGAAGTCCCTGGCCTGCACGTTCCCCGGAGCAAGTTCGGGCCGATACTTTTCCGATGACGCATCGCGTGAAGGGTGCGATCAGGTACCTGGACGGTTCTCTCGACGGAGGCGGGCGAGCACCAGCCGGGACAAACCCCGACCGCAAGGTACGGCCCAGCTTTCCTGGCCTGACCCAGGACCTGACTCTTCGGTCGGCGCCGAGGCGGTACGAACCACGGGCGAGACGGGGTGGCTCGGTAGCGGTGGTGAGTCCTCCGGTGTGCCCGGCCGGGCCGCGCAGTGCTTGGAGCGGAGTTCCAGCGTCCGCGTTCCACGGTGTCCATGTGTACGACGGGGGCGTAATGTCGCGATCATGAAACCGTTAAGCGGCAGCATCACCGACCAGGCGCCGGCTGATCCGGCCGCCACGGACGACATGTTGGCCAGCCAGCCCGTCGGCTATTGGGCCGGCCTCGTCCACGAGGCTGTGACCCGGCGTCTGCGTGACGCCATGGCCAGGATCGATGTCACCCAGCCGCAGTACTGGGTACTCAACCGAGTGACCGGCGGGCCCACGGCACCCAGCCGTGAAGTGGTGATCGCCCAGCTGACCCCCCTTGTGGGCGGGCAGCACGAGATCCCTCGGGTCATCGACCAGTTGCTGCACCGCGGCTGGCTGCGGATCGACGCCGGACAGAAGCTGCACCTCACCGAGGCCGGCGAAACCGCCAGGGTCCGGCTGCGCGAGCTGGCCACGGAGTTGCGCGCGGAGGTCCACCGGGGCATCAGCGACGAGGAGTACGTGGCCGCGCTCAAGGTGCTGCGCACGATGATCGCCAACGTCGAGGGAGACGGGGCCTCCTAGGGTCTTTCGTTTGGATCAGGTCGGATCAGGGAGCGGGACCTGGTGCCGTGCATCGCAAGGCGGAGGAGGGCGCCATGGCAACCGACGACGACGCGGCGAGACACGGCACCAGGCCCCGCGAGCCCGGCATGATCCAAACGAAAGACCCTAGCTGCTTCGTCGCAGCTTCGTCAGCCGTGGGTCCAGATCAGGATGGCGGTGAGGTGGAGGGCGGCCTGGAAGGCAATGGCAAGTTTGTCCGTCCGCATGGCCAGGCCACGTCGCCCGTGCGGCGGGCGGTGACCGGTCTGGTCAGCAGGCTGCGGGGTGACTGCCCGGATGCCGCGACGGCGAAGATGCCCGCGGATCGTGAGGGAGGAGTAAGCCCGGTCCGCGAGGACTGTCGCGGGTCGCGTTCTGGGCCTTCCGGGACCGGTCCGAGGAACCCGGATCCGGCCCATGATGGCTTCGAAGGCGGGTGCGTCCCCGGCTTGGCCTGCCGTCACGAAGAGAGCGGCGAGGGGGCGGGTGCGGCCCGGGCGGCTGCCCCTTTTTCCCGGCGCGGCGTAGATGGCCCGCAGGAACGTGCGGTACATCGCCTTCTGCACGGTGCCCGCCTCGTCGTAGGTGTGGCCGACCTCCGAAGGAGGACAGCCACACCAGCCGGGACGCTACCGAGGGGAGGGGGGGGTGGCCGCTCGCGGCGCGGGTGGCCCCGGGGGCCGGCCGCGAGAGGTGAGGGCCGGCCGGGCCGGTCAGTGGAGCGGGGCGGTGGAAGGCCGCGGGGGGATCGCGTCGAGTGCGGTGAGGGTCTCGTCGTCGAGGATGATCGAGCCCGCCGCCAGGTTCGCTTCGAGGTGGCCGGTGGTGGCAGTGCCCGGAATGAGGAGGGTCTGGGGGCTGTGGTGCAGCAGCCAGGCCAGGCCGACCTGCGCCGGGGTGCACCCCAGGCGGTCCGCGGCGGCGAGCACGGCGGGCTCGTCGGTCACCTTCGCCATGCCCGGGAGCGCCCCGCCCAGGGGGAAGTAGGGCACCCAGGCGATCTGCTCCGCGGCGCAGAGCTCGAGCAGGTCCTCGTCGTCGCGGGCCACGAGGCTATAGGGGTTCTGCACGCACACGACGCCCGCCGGCAGGGCGCGGCGCAGCACGTCCGGGGAGACGCTGCTCAGTCCGATGGCGCCGATCTTGCCCGCGTCGCGCAGTGCGGTCAGCTCCGCGAGCTGGTCGTCGAGGTCGACCGCCTGGTCGTCCGGGAAGGGGATCGTCATCCCGGCGTCCATGCGGCGGAGGTTGACCACCGGGATCTGCTCCACCCCGAGCGTGGCGAGGTTCGCCTCGACGCCGGCGCGCAGTTCCTCGGGGCGTTGCGCCACCCTCAGCGGGAACGGGCCGCCGGGGTCGGAGACGGCGCCGACCTTGCTGACGATCAGCACGTCGTCCTCGGGCCGCAGCGCCTCGCGGATGACGTCGTTGACGAAGCCGTTGCCGTAGAACTCGGCGGTGTCCACGTGGTCGACGCCGAGGTCGATCGCGTGGCGCAGCAGTGCGATGGCCGCGGCCCGGTCGTCGTGCAGGCGTTCCAGCTGCATCGCGCCGTACCCGACGCGCGCCACTGTGCGGCCGGCCAGCACGCCGGTGCCTCCGGGGCACGGAGCCGCGGCGGGAACGGTCTCGGAGGCGGGGGGCATTGCAGACGGGGTCGTTCCAGACGTCATGGCTGCCTGCTCTCGTGAGAGACTGGAGGAAGCGGAGGATCCTCCGTTACACCCACCATAGCACTACCGGAGGAGCCTCCGCTTTGAGTCGGCCCGCCACGCCCCCGTCTCAGACCCCGCCGGACCCGGCCGATCCCGCGGGTCGGCCGGTCCGCCGCGACGCGCGGCGCAACCGCGACAAGCTCATCGCCGCGGCCCAGGCCGCCTTCGCCGCGGCAAAGAGCCCGGTCTCGCTGGAGGCCATCGCCCGCCGGGCGGGCGTCGGCATCGGGACCCTGTACCGCCACTTCCCCACCCGTGAAGACCTCGTCGACGCCGTCTACGCCACCGAACTCGATGCCGTCACCGAGAGCGTCCCGGCCCTGCTCGACCGGCACCCCGCCGACATCGCCCTGCGGGCCTGGATGGGCCGCTACGCCGCTTTCGTGGCCACCAAGCGCGGAATGATGGACACCCTGTGCACCGGATTCGCCTCCGGGCGCATCGCCGCCCCCTCGCGAGAGCGCGTCACCGCCACGATCGCCACCCTCCTCGAACAGGGCGCCGCGGCGGGCACCCTCCGTGCGGACATCGACCCCGACGACGTCACCACGCTGTTCATCGGCGTGTTCGCCGCCATCGCGGACGGCGCCTCCCAAGAGCGGACCGACCGCCTGCTCGACCTCCTTGTCGACGCGCTTCGCCCGAGAACGGGAGCGCGTACGGACTCGTGATCGGCGGAGTCGGCGCCTGTCGGCAGTGGGGCGCGGTGCTCGACCGGCCGGGGCCGGGTTCCGTCCACCCTCGCCCCGGCCTTTGAGCAACCCAGGGGTTCCGGGGTGTTCCAGGGAGATCGGGGCGGCCGGGGGCGGTCGGTGGAGGTCAGGCGCCGGTCCGGCCCCGGCTCGTCACTCGCCTCACCAGCGGCCACGCCAGCAGCAGCGCGACCACCGCGTACACCGTCACCGCGAACGGCGTGTTCACCAGGCCCGTGACGCTGCCGTCGCTGATCTGCAGGGCGCGCCGCAACTGCTGTTCGGCGCCCGGGCCGAGGATGACGCCGATGACGGCGGGCAGGACCGGCAGGCCGTAGCGCCGCATGCCGAACCCGACCAGTCCGATGACCAGCAGGATCACCAGGTCGACGGCCTCGCCGCCGACGGCGTAGGCGCCGACGGCCGCGAAGAAGAGGATGCCCGCGTAGAGGTGGGGGCGCGGGACGCGCAGCAGCTTCGCCCACAGGGGCGCCAGCGGAAGGTTGAGGGCGAGCAGCAGCACCATGCCGACGAAGAGGGACGCGATCAGGCCCCATACCAGGTCGGGTTCGCGCTCGAAGAGCAGGGGACCCGGCTGGATGCCGTACTGCTGGAAGGCGGCCAGCATCACCGCCGCGACCGCCGTGGTCGGCAGGCCGAGCGTCAGCATGGAGACCAGGGTCCCCGCCGCCGAGGCCGAGGCGGCCGACTCCGGGCCCGCGACACCCTCGATGGCGCCCTTGCCCCACTCGTCCTTGTGCTTCGACAGGCGCTTCTCCGCGACGTACGACAGGAAGGTGGGGATCTCGGCGCCGCCCGCCGGGATCGCGCCGAACGGGAAGCCGATGAACGGGCCGCGCAGCCAGGACTTCCACGTCCGCCGCACGTCGGCGCGGCCCAGCCAGGGCCGGCCCACCGGGATCGGCTCGGCCGGCCGGCGCCGCAGGTGGGCGGCGACCCACAGGGCCTCGCCGATCGCGAAGAGACCGACCGCGACGATCACCACGTCGATGCCGTCGGCCAGTTGAAGGGACCCGAAGGTCAGGCGCTGCTGCCCGGTCATCCCGTCCAGGCCGACCAGGCCGATGGTGAGGCCGATCAGCAGGGAGGCCAGACCGCGGACGCGGGAGGAGCCCAGCACGGACGTCACCGCGATGAACGCCAGCACCATCAGGGCGAAGTAGTCCGGCGCGCCGATGTCCACCGCCAGGTCCGCCACCGTCGGCGCGAGCGCCACCAGCAGGACCGTGCCGATCAGGCCGCCCGCGAAGTGACCGATGGCGGCGGCCGCGAGCGCCTGTGCGCCGCGTCCCGACTTGGCCATGGGGTTGCCCTCCATGGCCGCGACGACGGCGGCGCTCTCGCCGGGGGTGTTGAGCAGGATCGAGGTGGTCGAGCCGCCGAACATCGCGCCGTAGTAGATGCCCGCGAACATGATGAACGCGCCGGTCGGGTCGAGTCCGTACGTCACCGGCAGCAGCAGCGCCACCGCCATCGCGGGGCCGATGCCCGGCAGGACGCCGATCGCCGTGCCGAGCAGCACGCCGAGCGCGGCCCACAGCAGGTTGAGCGGGGTGAGGGCCGTGCCGAAGCCGTCCAGGAGGGAGGTCAGGGCGTTCACGTCACACCACTCCCATCAGCGGGCCGCCGGGCAGCGGCACTCCGAGCAGCTTGTCGAAGACGGCGTAGGTGACCAGGGACAGCACGGCCGCGATCAGCGGGTCGCGGTCGAGGCGGCGGCTGCCGAGGGCGAAGGCGGCGCCCCAGAAGAGCAGGGCGCCCGCGACGGGGAAGCCCGCGGGTTCGATGAGGACGGCGGCGCCGAGGAAGATCCCGGCGAGCAGCAGCACGGTGCGCCAGTCGGCGGGTTCCGACAGGTCGACGTCCTCGCCGCCCTCGGCCTGGCCCCGGCCGCCGCGCAGGACGTCGACGGCGAGCAGGGCCGCGATGACGAGCAGGCCGGTGCCGACGGCGACCGGTACGGTCCTGGGGCCGACCGGGCCGCGCTGGGCGATGTCGACGTCCATCGCGAGCGCGTCGGTCAGGACGAGAACGCCGAGCGCCAGCAGCAGGGCGCAGACGCCGAGTTCGGAGTGGTCGCGCAGCCATGGGAGCGGTCGCGGGCGCGGCCCGGCCGTCATCCCCTCGTCCGGCGCGCGGTCCGTCCGTGTCGTCACAGTCCCAGCTCCTTCAGTACCGACACCACGCGCTGGTCCTGGGCGTCCAGGAACGCGCCGAAATCCTCCCCGGTCAGGAACGCGTCGTCCCAGCCGTTGCGCTGCAGGGACTTCCGCCACTCGGGGGAGTCGTGGAGCTCCTCGGCCAGGCGGATCAGCTTGTCCCGCTCGGCGTCGGACAGGCCGGGCGGGGCGACGATGCCGCGCCAGTTGGTGAAGTCCACGTCGTAGCTGGACTCCTTGAGCGTCGGCGCGTCCTTCAGCTCGGCCACCCGCTCCGGGCCGGTGACCGCCAGCACCCGCAGCTCGCCCGCCTTGATCTGGTCCAAGTACTCGCCGACGCCGGAGACACCGAAGGCGACCTTGCCGCCGAGGATCGAGGCGAGCAGCTCGCCGCCGCCGTCGAAGGGGATGTAGTTGACCGCCTTGGGGGAGATGCCGGCGGCCCGCGCCATCAGCATCGGCGCGAGGTGGTCCGGCCCGCCGGGGGAGGAGCCGCCGCCCACCGGGAGCTTGCCGGGGTTCTTCCGCCAGGCGCCGATCAGCTCGTCGATCGTCCGGTACGGGGAGTCCCTGCCGACGACCACGACGTCCTGTTCCTCGGTGAGCCGGGCGATCGGGGTGGTGTCGGCGAGCGTCCTGGGGGCGTGGTTGGAGCGGACGGCGCCGACGACGCCGAGGCCCATCGACATCGCGAGCCTGCCGTTGCCGTGCTCGCTCACCAGCCGGCTCAGCCCGACGGTGCCGCCGGCGCCGGGCAGGTTGAACACCTCGATGTTGTGCGTGAGGCCGGCGTCCTCGGCGTCCTTCGCGGCCGTACGGGCCGTGATGTCGTAGCCGCCGCCGGGCGTGTTGGGGACCATCAAGCGCAGGCCCGGGATCTGCGTGCCGGTCTCGGCGTCGCCGCCGGCGGAGAGCAGCGGCGGTCCCACGAGGACGAGCACGGCGGCCCCGAGCAGGGCGAGGGGGGTGCGCAGGCGCACGAGTGCCACCACCTGTCGGTCGTGTCTGTCGGTGAGGAAGGTCCTGGAGCGGGGGACGAGGGCCACATGGTGCCCGTTCGCGCGTGGACTGTCTGCCTTGCGGAACCAATGGAGGTTGTGGTCATTGAGGTCACGGTTTCCCGGGGGCGCCCGGTATCTCTTTTCTTCCCCGCGAGGGGGCGCCATCATGGCGGTCCGGCGCACCGGCCGTCCCTTCGTCGCGCCGCCGGACCGGAGCCGGCGTGCCGGTGGGAGGTGCGGGAGGCGTGGAGGAAACGGGAGGAGCGGTTCGATGACCAGCGCGCAGGAGGCACCGGCCACGGGCGGGACGTCCGGTGCGTCCGGTGTGATCGACGTGCTCGTCGTCGACGACGACTTCATGGTGGCCCGGATCCACCGGGCGTTCGTCGAACGCGTCGCCCCCTTCCGTGTCGTCGGCGTCGCCGGCACCGGCGAGCAGGCCGTCGCCGCCGTCGACGAACTCCGCCCCGGCCTGGTGCTGCTCGACCTGTACCTGCCGGACACCTTCGGCCTGGATGTCGTCCCCCGGCTGCGCTCGGCCGGGCACGACTGCGACATCATGGTCGTCAGCGCCGCCCGCGACGCGGACGCGGTGCGCGGTGCCGTCCGGCACGGCGTCGTCGACTACCTGCTCAAACCCTTCGACTTCGACGACCTGCGGACCCGCCTGGAGCGTTACGCCGTCCGGCGGGACCGGCGGCTCGGCGCGGTCGTGCGCGGCCAGGACGACGTCGACCGCGTCCTGGCCGGAGCCCCCGCCCCGCCCCCGCCGGTCCCGGAACTGCCCAAGGGCATGAGCACGGAGACCGCCGCGCTGGTCGAGCGCGTCCTGCGCGCCGCCGACGGCTCCCTGTCCGCCAGCGAGTGCGCGGCCCTGACGGGCATCTCCCGCGTGAGCGCGCGCCGTTACCTGGAGTACTTCCACATCGTCGGCGACGCCGACGTCTCCCTGCGTTACGGCGCGGCCGGCCGGCCCGAACGCCGGTACCGGTTCCGGGGACGGCCCGAGGAGACCGGTTCCGGTGGTGCGGCCCGCGGTCCGCGCCCACGCGCCGGGTCGACGCCCGCCGCGACGGCGCCCGGGCGGCCGTGGTGATCGACTGGTGACGGCCGGGGCGTGGGCGTACACGGTCGAACGGTGGACGCCGCGGTGTCGGCGGCCTTCGTGAGGGCGGCGGTCTTCGCCCGGGGCGCCGCTCCGGCCGCCGTCGTGGTCGTCCAGGCCCGGCCCTGGGACCTGGGACACCTTCGGGCCGGGAGGGCCCCGGCCCATTGCGAGGCCGGGACCCGGGACCCGGGACCCGGACGTCAGCCCACCGTGCAGGCGGAACCGTTGAGGGTGAACGCGGTGGGGCCGGGGTTCGCGGCTCCCCGGGACGCGGTGAAGCCGAGGGTGACGGAACCCGCCGCGGGGAGGGACGCGGTGTAGGGGGCGGACGTGACGGTGACCTCCGCCCCGTCCTGTGCCGCCGTGCCGCCCCACAGGTTGGTGATGCGCTGGCCGTCGGGGAAGGTCCAGCGCAGGGTCCAGCCGTTGATCGCCGAGGTACCGGTGTTGCGCAGGACGATCTCGCCCTGGAAGCCGCCGGGCCACTGGCCCGTGACCTTGTAGCCGACCCCGCACGCGGCCGCCGGGCCACCGGAGGAGGTGGTCACCGCCACCGTGCCGGACCGCTGCGAGCGGTTGCCGGCGGCGTCGCGGGCGTAGACGGCGAAGGTGTACGAGGTGGCCGGGGCGAGGCCGGTGACCGTGGCGGAGGTGCCCGTCGTGCGGGTGACGACGGTCTCCTCCCCGCCGCCGATCCGGACCACGTCGTAACCGGTGACGCCGGTCGCGTCGGTGGCGGCGGACCAGGACAGGGTCACGGACGAGGCCGTCACCGCCGAGGCGACCGGGGTCCCGGGGGCGGTCGGGGCGGTGGTGTCGCCGCCGGAGCCGGAGTAGACGGCGGCCTCCTCGGCCGTGGCGGCGATGCCGTTCGCGCCGTCGAAGAGCCGCTGCCCCCACGGGGTGAGCCGGTCCGGGTCGAAGCCGGTGACCATGTCCAGGTACTCGACCCCGCCGCCGTTGCCGCTCCAGGACCAGCCGAGGTAGCCGAGGCCGAGCTGCCGCGTCACCGCGAGGATCGCGTCCTCGTCGGGGTTGCCGTCCGAGTGGTCGTGCCCGAACTCGCCCACCACGATCGGGAGTTTCGCGGTCACGAAGCGGTTCAGGTAGTCGCCGACCTCGGCGGCGGTGTCGAAGACGCCGTACATGTGGATCGAGAAGAGCGTGTTGCGGTCGGGGTCGGCGGCGAACACCGAGGCGGCGTTGTCGCGCATGGTGAACGCCCAGTCCTGGCCCCAGTTGGGTGCGTCCACCATGATCGTGTGGTGGAACCCGGCGGCGCGCAGCTTCTGGATCGCCGCCTTGGTGTCGGCGGTCCAGGCCGTGTAGCCGGTGTTGCCGTACGGCTCGTTGCCGATGTTGACGATGACGTAGTCCTCCTGGCCCGCCAGGGCGCTCCGCACGCTGATCCAGTAGTCGGCGGCGCGGGACAGGGTGACGGCTCCGCTCTGTTCGCCGTACCCGGTGGTGTCGTGCACCTCCAGGACGCAGATCAGGCGGTTCCGCTTGCACTGGGCGACGACGTTCGCCACGTCCGCGGTGTCGTTGCGGGTCCAGCGGTCACCGCTGGAGAGGACCACACGGACGGTGTTGGCGCCCTTGGCCTTGATGTGGGCCAGGGAGTCGATGCGGTCCGGGTACCAGGCGTGGGCGTGGTTGACGCCGCGCATCACGAAGTCGTTGCCGGACGCCTCCAGCAGCCGGCCGTTCTCGACGCGGAATCCGGTGGGCGCCGCCTGGGCCGGGGTGCCGAGGGCGAGCAGGGGCAGGAGGAGCCCCAGCACGGCGGCCACGACGGCGGTCAGGCGGGGGACGGTGGCGGTGGGGGATCTCATGGCGGCTCCAGGGGAGAGGGGTCTCGGAGGGGGTGGGGGCTTCACCGGGAGGAGCGGGGGCGGGGTCAGGAAGCGGCGGCCCGTGCCGTGCAGCCGACGGCCGCCGACGGGGTGCCGGACGCGCCGGGGACGGCGGCGACGAAGCCGAAGGTGGTGCTCGCTCCCGGTGCGAGGGTGCCGTTCCACGGCGCGGCGGTGACCGTGGCCGTGCCGTCGGCGGCCGTGGTGAGGCCGCCGTTCCAGACCTGGGTGACCCGTGCGCCGCCGGACGGTACGACGGTGGCGGTCCAGCCGGAGACGGGCGCGGCGGACGCGTTGGTCACCGTGACCTCGCCCTGGTAGCCGCCCTGCCAGGTGGAGACGGCCCGGAAGGACGCGGTGCAGGCGGGCTCGCCGCTGCCCGGGTCGCCCGGACCCCCCGGATCGCCGGGGTCCCCCGGTGTGCCCGCGTCGAGCAGCGCGGACAGGGCCGGGTACCAGCGGGCGGCGATCTTGCCGTCACCGGAGGCGTTGGGGTGTACGCCGTCGTAGGTGTCGGTGGCGGTGCTGAAGCCGGTCCACTGGTCGACGACGGTCACCGGGGAGCGATCGGTGGTCGTCGCGCGGGCCCAGCCGGGGATGCGCGCGTTGAGTTCGACGACGCGCTGGGCGCACTCCGCGCAGGTGGCGGGGTTCATGGGGATGATCTGCGCGACGAGGACCTTCATGTCCGGATTGTCGGCCCGCATCTGCTCCACCAGCCTGGTGTAGGCGGCGAGGATGCGGTCCGCGGGGACGTCGCTCCAGACGTCGTTCGTCCCGAAGTGCATGACAACGATGTCGGGACGGGTCGCGGCGAGCCGTGCCGGAAGCAGGTTCCGGTCGGCCACGACGGTCGCCAACTCGCCGCCGTGGCCCTCGTTGTCCCCGTCGTGCTCCTGACCGCAGCCCTGGGGGCCGAGGGTGCCGACGAAGTCGATGTCCGTGTGCCCGGCGCTCAGCAGCCGGTTCCACAGCACCGCCCGCCAGCAGCCCGGCGAGCCGGTGATCGAGTCGCCCAGCGGCATGATGCGCACCGGGTCCACGGCCGCCTTCGCCGCCGGTGCGGCCGCGGCGCGCGGGGCGAGCGTCACCCCGAAGGGCAGGAGCAGGGCGGCCAACAGGCCGAGGATCGGGAGGATCGGTAAGCGTGGGGGAGGGGTGCTGCGCATGACGTTCCCTTCTTCCGGGGGGGTGGGAGCGCTCCCATAACACATCAAGCCATCGTTGTCATTCGCACGTCAAGACCGCTGCGGCGGGCAGTGCTGCGGCCCGCCGTTCCCGGCCGTCCGCCGGAGGCCGGGCTGCCACCGGCGGCAGCCCGGCCTCCGGCCGGCTGTCAGCGGCCGCCCGCCCCCGCCCGCAACCCGTCCATCACGAGATCCAGCAACCGGCCGGCGCGTGGCTGCCAGTCCTCGCGGGGGTCGAGCTGCCACAGGCCGGCGATGGCGAGGAAGAAGTCGTCGCCGCTCACGCCGGGGCGGATGACGCCCGCCTCCTCACAGGCGCGGAGCAGGAGTTCGGCGGCCGCCGCCACCGGGGAGGGTCCCGGCTTCGCGGGACTGCCCGGCGCACTGGTGGCCTGGCGGATCGCTTCCGCCAGGCCGGCCTTGGTCATGGCGAAACGGGCCAGGCGGTCCATCCACTCGCGCAGCGCCCGTTCGGGCTCCCGGGTCGCCAGCAACTGCGCCGCGGCGTCGGCGACCTGCTGCATCTCGTACCGGTAGATCTCCAGGACGAGCGACTCGCGGTTGGGGAAGTTGCGGTAGAGCGTGCCCTGGCCGACGCCCGCCTTCTTGGCGATCACGCTCAGCGGAGCGTCCGCGCAGCGCGTCAGCTCGGTCAGCGCCGCCTCCAGGATGCGCTCGCGGTTGCGCTGCGCGTCCGTCCGCAGAGGAGAACCTCTCTCCGGCTGCCGCACGCGTCCTCCTCGCGAACTCGTGGCCGAATTACGGCCCTTGCTAAGCGGACAACTGTCCACTACGTTTCCGGTGAACGGACAGTTGTCCGGTTGTGCCTCACCATACGGCGCACGCGGCCGGCACGGGCACCCGGCGGCCGGAAGTCACGAGCTCGCTTCCCCGCCCCCGTGGTCCCGGCCCGCCGCCGCGCACCGCCCCTGCCCCACGCACAGACCCGTCCGCGGGCCCGCCGGCGGGCCCGTCACCGTCTTGTACCGCCCCGCCCCTTGCCCACCCCCGCCTCCGACCCGACCCGACCCGCCCGCCCGGAGAGCGCCCCGCCCGGGCACGGAAGGAAGGCTGATCATGAGTCCAGCCCCCTCGCCGACCCACAGCACCATCACCCTGCACGTCAACGGCGAGAAGCACACGCTGTCCGCCGACCACCGCACCACCCTGCTCGACGCCCTGCGCGAGCGCCTCGATCTGACCGGCACCAAGAAGGGCTGCGACCAGGGGCAGTGCGGTGCCTGCACCGTCCTGCTCGACGGCCGCCGGACGGTGTCCTGCCTGCAACTGGCGGTGGCGGCCGAGGGACGCGAGATCACCACGATCGAGGGCCTCGCCGACGGCGGGGAACTGCACCCGGTGCAGCAGGCGTTCCTCGACCTCGACGGTTACCAGTGCGGCTACTGCACACCGGGCCAGATCTGCTCGGCCGTCGCGGTCATCGAGGAGCACGCGGCGGGCTGGCCGAGCGCCGCCACCGACGACGTGCGCCCCGAGGCGGGACCGCCTCCCCTGACCGCCGAGGAGATACGGGAGCGGATGAGCGGCAACCTGTGCCGCTGCGGCGCGTACGTGGCGATCGTCCGGGCCGTCGCACGGGCCGCCGGCGTCGAGGAGGCGGCCGTATGAGGGAGTTCGCCTACCGGCGGGCCACCGACGTCTCCGGCGCGGTGGCGCTGCTCGCCGCCGACCCGGACGCGCGCTATCTCGGCGGCGGCACCAACCTCGTCGACCTGATGAAGACCGGCGTCGAACGCCCCGCCCGGCTCGTCGACGTCCGCGACCTGCCCCTGGACCACATCGAACCGACTGACGACGGCGGCCTGCGCATCGGCGCCACCGTCACCAACAGCGACCTCGCCGCCCACCCCGAGGTCCGCCGCCGCTACCCGGCGCTCGCCCAGGCGGTGCTGGCCGGCGCCTCGGGGCAGCTGCGCAACATGGCCACGGTCGGCGGCAACCTGCTCCAGCGCACCCGCTGCGGCTACTTCACCGACGTGACCAAGCCCTGCAACAAGCGCGTCCCCGGCAGCGGTTGCCCCGCCGTCGAGGGCGTCCACCACAACCACGCCGTCCTCGGCGCCTCCGGGCACTGCGTGGCCGTCCACCCCTCGGACATGGGTGTGGCCCTGGCCGCCTTCGACGCGGTCGTGACGTACGAGACCACCGACGGGCCGGGGCAGGTGCCGCTCGCCGACTTCTACCTCCCCGTCGGCGACACCCCGCACCGCGAGACGGCCCTGCCGCCGGGCGCCCTGATCACCGGCGTCACCCTGCCGCCCGCCCCGGTCGCCGCCCGCTCCCGCTACCGCAAGGTGCGCGAGCGCGCCTCGTACGCCTTCGCGATCGGCTCGGTCGCCGCCGCGCTCGACGTCACCGACGGCGTCGTGGGCGACGTACGGCTGGCCTTCGGCGCGGTCGCGTCGCGGCCCTGGCGGGCCCGCGCGGCCGAACGGGCGCTGACCGGCGCCCCGGCGACCGCCGACGCCTTCGCCGCCGCGGCCGACGCCGAGCTCGCGGCGGCCAGGCCGCTGCCCGACAACGGATACAAGGTGACCCTCATGCGCAACCTCACGGTGGCCGTCCTGACCGAACTCGCCGAGGAGGCCGCCCGATGACCACCGCCCCGACCCGGCCGGCCGCCGCCCCGCGCTCCGTCGGCACCGCGCGCACCCGTGTCGAGGGCCGCGACAAGGTCACCGGGGCCGCCCGCTACGCGGCGGAGATCCCCTTCACCGGACTCGCCCACGGCTGGCTGGTGCTGTCCACCGTCACCCGCGGCCGCATCCGCGCGGTCGACGCCGACCCGGTGCTCGGCATGCCGGGCGTGCTCGCCGTGCTCCACCACGGCAACGCCCCGCGCCTGACCACCGACTACGTCGGCCTGCTCGGCGTCCCCGACCCGACCGCCGCCGTCTTCCAGCACGACCGGATACCGCACGCGGGCTGGCCCGTGGCGCTCGTCGTCGCCGAGACGCCCGAGCAGGCCCGCGAGGCAGCCGACGCCCTCACCGTCCACTACGACGAGGAACCGCACGACATCGCCTTCGCGGCCGGCCGCCCCGACGCCTACCCGGCGGACGGGCACATGCCGGCGGTGACGGAGAAGGGGGACGTGGAGGCCCGGCTCGCCGCGTCCGCCGTGGTCGTGGACGCCGAGTACACCACCCCCGAAGAGCACCACAACCCCATGGAGCCGCACGCGGCGACCGCCCGGTGGGACGGCGGACGGCTGGAGGTCGTCGACTCCAACCAGGGCACCACCTGGGTCCAGAGCGAACTGGCGAACCTGTTCGCCCTCGACCCGTCCGCGGTGCGGGTGCGCTCCGAACACGTCGGCGGCGGCTTCGGCAGCAAGGGCATCCGCGCCCACCAGGTGGCCGCCGCGATGGCCGCGAGCGTCCTGCGGCGCCCGGTCCGCGTGGTGCTGACCAGGCGTCAGATGTTCTCCCTCGCAGGGCACCGCAGCCCCACCGTCCAGCGGGTCCGGCTCGGCGCCGACGCCGACGGACGGCTGCGCGCGCTGGAGCACCGCGCGCTCAGCCGGACGTCCACCGTCTACGAGTTCGTCGAGTCCAGCGCCGGCCCGGCCCGCGTGATGTACGACGCCGACGCCCACCGCACGGTCAACGAGGTGGTACGGCTCGACGTGCCCTCGCCGACGTGGATGCGCGCCCCGGGCGAGGCGCCCGGCTCCTTCGCGCTGGAGTCGGCGCTCGACGAACTGGCCGAGAAGTGCGGCGTCGACCCGATCGAACTGCGCCTGCGCAACGAGCCCGAACGGGGGCCGGTGTCAGGGCTGCCGTTCGCCGGCCGCAACCTCGCCGCCTGCTTCCGGGAGGGCGCCCGCCGGTTCGGCTGGGCGGAGCGCGACCCGCGCCCCGGCGTGCGCCGCGCCGGACGCTGGCTGCTGGGCACCGGCACGGCCGCCGCCTCCTTCCCGGTCGGCGCCGGGCCCTCCACCGCGGCGCTGACGGCCGAGCCGGACGGCACCTTCACGGTGCGGATCGCCGCGGCCGACATCGGCACCGGCGCCCGTACCGCCCTCACCATGGTCGCCGCCGACGCGCTGGAGACGGACCCCGAGCGGGTCCGGGTGCGCATCGGCGACAGCGCCTTCGGACCCGCCTGGATCGCCGGCGGGTCGATGGGCACCCGCTCCTGGTCCTGGGCGGTCACCCAGGCCGCCCGGGAACTGCGCGAGCGGCTCGCCCCGGCCGGCGAGGTCCCGCCGGAGGGCATCACGGTGCGCTCCGACACCACCGAGGCCATCGGCGCCCTCGCCCAGAGGGAACGGCACTCCTTCGGCGCCCAGTTCGCCGAGGTCGCCGTCGACATCGCCACCGGCGAGGTGCGGGTGCGCCGCATGCTCGGGATCTTCGCCGCGGGCCGCATCGTCAACCCGCTCACCGCCCGCAACCAGCTCGTCGGCGGCATGACCTGGGGCATCTCCATGGCCCTGCACGAGGAGGCGGTCCGCGACCGCGTCACCGGCGACCCCTACGGCGCCGACCTCGCCGGCTACCACGTCGCCGCCCACGCCGACGTGCCGCGCGTCGAGGCCGACTGGGTGGACGACAGCGACCCGGAGGACCCGGTCGGCATCAAGGGCGTCGGCGAGGTCGGCATCGTCGGCGCGGCGGCGGCCATCGCCAACGCCGTCTGGCACGCCACCGGCGTACGCCACCGCCACCTGCCGATCCGGCCCGACCGCGTCCTGGCGGCGGGAGCCCCGCGTGCTTGACCTCGCCGGGGAGCTCGGACGCCTGCTGGAGCGGGGCCGGGACGTCGCCGTCGCCACCGTCGTCGCCGTCGGCGGCAGCGCGCCGCGCGGTCCCGGCGCCGCCCTCGCCGTCGACGGCGAGGGCACCGCGATCGGCTCGGTCTCCGGCGGCTGCGTCGAAGGCGCGGTGTACGACCTGTGCGTCCAGGCCCTGGAGGACGGGCGGACGGTGCGCGAACGGTTCGGCTACAGCGACGAGGACGCCTTCGCCGTGGGGCTGACCTGCGGCGGGACCATCGACGTCCTGGTCACCCCGGTTCGCGCGGACTCACCCGCCCGGCCGGTGTTCCAGGCGGCGCTGACGGCCGCCGCCCTGGGCGCCCCGGCCGCCCTCGCCCGGGTCGCCCAGGGCCCGCCCGGACTCCTCGGCCACGCCCTGCTCGTCCGCGCGGACGGATCGTACGAGGGCACCCTCGGCGGCCACCGGGAGCTGGACCGCACGGCGGCGGCCGAGGCCCGGGCCCTGCTGGAGGCCGGCCGCACCGGCACGGTGGAGCTCTCGGAGGACGGCACGCACTGCCCCGGCGGACTGACCCTGTTCGTCGAGTCGAGCCTGCCACCGCCCCGCATGATCGTCTTCGGCGCGGTCGACTTCGCGGCGGCCCTGGTGCGGGTCGGCAAGTTCCTCGGCCATCACGTGACCGTGTGCGACGCCCGCCCGGTCTTCGCCACGCGGGCCCGCTTTCCCGAGGCCGACGAGGTCGTGGCCGACTGGCCGCACCGCTACCTGCGGCGTACCCCGACCGACGTGCGGACGGTGCTGTGCGTGCTCACCCACGACGCCAGGTTCGACGTACCGCTGCTGACGGAAGCGCTCCGCATGCCGGTGGCGTTCGTCGGCGCCATGGGGTCGCGCCGCACCCACGAGGACCGCCGGCGGCGGCTGCGCGAAGCCGGACTGGGCGAGCGGGAACTGGCCCGGCTCAGATCGCCCATCGGCCTCGACCTGGGCGCCCGCACACCGGAGGAGACCGCCGTGTCCATCGCGGCCGAGATCGTCGCGGCCCGCCACGGCGGCACGGGCGTACCGCTGACCGGGACCGGGACGCCGATCCACCGGGACGGCGGGGCGGGGACGCAGCTCCACCGGGACGGCGGGGCGAGGACGGCGGACCGCCGGGGAGGCGAGGGGACGGCGGCCTGAGGGGCCGCCGTCCCCTCGCCCGGCCCGGTGAGGCCGTTCCGGTGGCGCGCGGCGGCCGGCCCGTGCCGCTGCCGGGCCGGCCGGCCCTCGCGCGGCGCGCACGCCCGGCCGGTGCCCGTTTCCGCCGCGGCCGGGCGACGGGCACCCGGCCACGGCGAGGGCGGCCGGGGAACCGGACGCGAGCACCGCGCCGTCCGCCCTCACCGACACGGCCTGCGGCGGCCGGGCCGATCACCCCTCGGCCCGGCCGCCGCCGTCCGATCACGCGGAGCCCCCGACCGGCCGGAGCGGACCCGAGACGGCGGTCCGGACCAAAGCGCGGCACCGGCGGCCCGGCCGCCGCCCCGCCCGGGGGACACCGCGTATGACCAGGGCGGGAGGGGGCACTCGACCCCCGGCCGGCACGGGCCGGCCGCAGGCGTTCCCGAGGAGGCACCCATGACGGACGGAGAGCAGCGGTATGACGGTGAGGAGGAGGCCCCGCTCTGGGGCTACGCGGCGCTGACGACGACCTTCGCCACGGGCGTCGGGCTGTTCGCCGTCCTGGCGCGCCGCCGTGGGGTGCGGCTGCCCGAGGGGGTACCGCCCTGGGACATGGCGCTCCTGGGCGCGGCGACGTTCAAGGCGTCCCGGCTGCTGTCCAAGGACAAGGTCACCAGTTTCATCCGGGCGCCGTTCACCCGCCGCGAGCGCGACAGCGAGGCCAACGAGGTGATGGACGTCTCGCGGGGCAGCGGACTGCGCCGTGCCGTCGGCGACCTGGTGTCCTGCCCGTTCTGCACCTCGGCCTGGGTGGCGGGCGGGCTCGTGGGCACCTACGCCACCGCCCCGCGGGCGGCCCGGCTGGTGTGCGCGGGCCTGACCGCCGTCACCGTGGCGGACTGGCTCCAGTACGCCTGGAGCCTGACCGAGCAGAAGGCCGAAGGCTGAGAGGGATGACCGCAACGGCGGACGGGGACGGGAGCGGCGAGGGGGCCGGGAACGCCGGAGACGGCCGGCCGGACGGGACCGGCGGACCCGAGGTGGCCGTCCTGGTCGGGCTCCAGGCCTCGGGGAAGTCCACCTTCTGCGAGCAGGTCCTCGCCGGGCGCTGCGCGCTGGTCGGCAAGGACCGGTTCCCGCGCGGCGCACGTCACAAGCAGGCCCGGCAGATGCGGCTCGTCGAGGAGGCGCTGGCCGCCGGCCGGTCGGTGGCGGTCGACAACACCAACCCCTCGCCCGAGGAATGGGGCCCGCTGGTGGCGGCCGGGCGTCTGTACGGCGCCGTCGTCGTCGCCTACTGGTTCCCGCCCGACCTCGCCGGTTCCCTGCGGCGCAACGCCGCGCGCGCCGGACGCGACCGGGTCCCGGAGGTCGGCGTCCGCGCCACGCTGGGACGGCTGCGGCGGCCGACGCGCGAGGACGGCTTCGACGCCGTGCTGGAGGTCCGCTTCGACGGCCACGGCGGCTTCGACGTACGGCCGTCGCCCGCCACGACCGGCTAGGCGCCCCCGAAGCCGGTGGGACGCGCCCTGCGGGGCCGTCGGGGACGGCCGGGAAGCCCGGCGCCGGTCAGGAGGCCTGGGCGCGCTCCGCGTGCAGCTTCTTCACGCGCGCCGCCTCCTCGCGGACCTTGGCCTGGAGCGCCTGCTCACGCTCCAGCCACTCGGGACGCTCCTGCTTCAGCGCCTCGATCTGCTCGGTGGTCAGGGGCTCGGTGATCCCGCCCCGGTGCAGGCCCGCGATGGAGACCCCCAGCTTGGCCGCCACGACGGGGCGGGGGTGCGGGCCGGTGCGGCGCAGCTCCCGCAGCCACTCGGGCGGGTCGGCCTGGAGCGCGTTGAGCTCGGCGCGCGAGACGACGCCCTCCCGGAAGTCGGCGGGTGTGGCCTCGAGGTACACACCCAGCTTCTTGGCCGCGGTCGCGGGCTTCATCGTCTGGGTGCTCTGGTGCTGGGTCATGACATCCAGGGTATCGAGCGTGCGCGCGACCGATGACCACTCCCGGCGGCCACACCGGTCCCGATGACCAGGGCTGACGGCCCCGTCCGACGACCGCGCCCGGTAACCTGGCCGGGTGACAGCCTCGGAAGAACCCGCCTCGTTCCGGCTCGCGTACGTCCCGGGCGTGATGCCCGACAAGTGGGTGCGCATCTGGCACGAGCGGCTGCCCGGCGTCCCGCTGTCGCTCGCCCAGGTCCCCGCCGCCGACGCGGGCGGCGCGCTGCTGGCGGGCGACGCCGACGCCGGCCTGGTGCGGCTGCCCGTGGACCGGACGGTCCTCAGCGCGATCCCGCTCTACACCGAGACGACGGTCGTGGTGGTCCCGAAGGACCACCTCGTCACGGCGGCCGAGGAGGTGTCGGTCGCGGACCTGGCCGACGAGATCGTGCTGCATCCGCTCGACGACGTCCTCGGCTGGGAGCGCCTCCCGGGCCGGCCCGCGTTCGAGCGCCCCGCCACCACGGCGGACGCCGTGGAGCTGGTGGCGGCCGGGATCGGCGTGCTCGTGGTCCCGCTGTCGCTGGCCAGGCTGCACCACCGCAAGGACCTCACCCACCGGCCGCTCACCGACGCCCCCACGTCGAGCGTGGCGCTGTCCTGGCCGGAGGGGGCGACCACCGACCTGGTGGAGGACTTCATCGGCATCGTCCGCGGCCGGACCGTCAACAGCACCCGGGGCCGCAGGCAGGAACCCGGGCAGGACGAGCCGCAGCGCACCGGCGCGGGCGGCGCCGGACGCAAGCCCGCGGCGGGAAGGCAGGCCGGGGGCAGGGCGGCCGGGAAGCCGGCGGGGGGCGGGTCGGCTGCCGGCAAGACCCCGCGCCGGGGTTCCCGGGGCACCCCGAAGGGCGGCGGCCGGCGCGGTGGCCCCCGCCGCCGGCCCTGAGGGGCCGGCGGTGAAGTGATCCCGGACCGTGGACCGTGGCGGCGCACCGCCCCCGGCCACGATCCATCAGCCGGGGACCGTCCAGGGACAGCCCCGGCGACGCGGGCAGGGCCCCTCCGCCGCGCCGACCGCTTCGTCAGCGGCGGCACGGCCCTCACCGGCCCAGCCGCCCGCCGCCGTCGTCTGCTCGCGGAACGCTCCTTCGCGCACCGGGTTCTACCGGGTGAACCGTACGGGCAGGCTCAGCGGGCCGCGGATCATCATTCCCGGGCGCCAGGTGATCGCAGCAGGGTGGATGTCCAGGGACAGGTCGGGACAGCGGTCCAGCAGTGTCCTGACGGCGATGCGCGCTTCGAGGCGGGCCAGCGGCGCGCCCAGGCAGTAGTGGATGCCGTGGCCGAAGGCCACGTGGCCGCGGCTGTCACGGGAGATGTCGAAGCGGTCGGGCGAGGGGAAGCGCGCGGGATCGCGGTTGGCGTCGGCCATGGCCACGAGGACCAGTTCGCCGCCTCCGGGGATGACGGTGTCGCCGATGGTCAACGGCTCGGTGGTGAACCGGTACGTGGGGGTCTCGACGGGGCCTTCGTAGCGCAGCATCTCCTCGACCGCGTTGTCGATGAGGGACACGTCCGCGCGCAGGGCCGCCAACTGCTCGGGGTGGGTGAGCAGGGCGAGTACGCCGTTGGAGATGAGGTTCACCGTGGTCTCGTGGCCCGCCACGAGCAACAGCCAGGCCATGCCGATGAGTTCCTCGTGGGACAGCTTGTCGCCGTCGTCGTCGGAGCCGTGCATCAGCGCGCTCATGAGGTCGTCACCGGGTCGCTGCCGCTTGCCCTCCACCAATTCCTCGATGTACCGGGCCATCGAGGCCGCCGCGGCCTTGCGGACTTCGGGGTCGGTGGCGCCGAGGGCGTCGTTCGACCAGGTCCGGAAGGATTCGCGGTCCAGGTCGGGGACGCCGAGGAGTTCGCAGATCACGGAGATGGGCAGCGGGAAGGACAGCGCCTCGACGAGGTCGGCGCGCCCGTCGGGGGCGGTGAGCATCCGGTCCAGGAGCTCGTCGGTGGTCTTCTGGATGCGCGGCGCGAGTTCCTCCACACGGCGTGCGGTGAACTCCCGGGCGACCAGCTTCCGCAGCCGTGTGTGGTCCGGCGGGTCGGCCCTGAGCATGTGCGGGCCCGAGGAGACGGCGCCCAGGGGGAAAGCGGGGGACGCCTTGCCCCAGTCCTTGGAGAGGCGGGGATCCGCGAGCGCGGCACGCCCGGCCTCGTATCCGACGACGAGCCAGGCCGAAGCGCCTCCTTCCGGCATCCGTATGCGGTGCACCGGTCCCTGGGCCCGTAAACGGGCGTACACGGGGTAGGGGTCGCGGGTGAACGACTCACCGAGCGCGGCCAGGTCGACGACGTTCATGGGGTACCACCTCACTGGGCTGGTTGCGGAGCTGTGGACATGGTGCTCCCCGCGTCGGCCGTCGCCTAAGGGCAGAACTACTGGATTCCCGCCAATTACGCCGGCTGTGGCGGGAAATGCTCGATGAGGCGCACCACGCGGCTGTTCCGTGCGCATCAGCACCGCGAGGTCTGACGACCGCGACGGCGGGAACGACACCGACGTGCCCGGACGCGGAACGCCCGGGCGCGGCGGGAGGGGGCACGCGCGAGACGCCGTCGCGGGCGCACGACCTACTGCCGGAGCCTTGCTCACCGGCGGCCCCGTCCGCGCCGGTGCTCCGCCGGCCCGCCGGGGGCGGGGCGGGCGCGTTCGTCTCCCGGCCCTCGGGGAGCCGGGGCGGACCGGTCCGCTGGGGAGTCGCCCGCCCGTGGCGGAACGGACCGGTTCCCTCCGGGGCGGGGGGCGGTCGAGGACCGCGCCCCGCCCCGGCCGGCCCGCTCGCGCACCGGCGTGTCGCGCGCGCCGGCCCGGGTCTTCCCGGCCGGGAGGACCTACCCGCGGGTGAGCCGCGTGACGCTCACGGCGCGTACGACGCCTTCCGCGCCGTCTCCACCACCCGGACGCCGTCGGCCCGTCCGAGCAGCCCCTCGGACACCCACGTGTCCACCGTCGACCGGACCCGGGCCACCAGCGCCCCCTTGCCGTCGAACGGCGCCCCCGCCCAGACCTCGTCCAGCAGCGTGGTCCCGTCGGGCCGCGCCGGGTTGGCGACGCCCGCGTCGAGGGTGCCGAAGACGACCCGGGGCTCGGACCGCCGGAAGTAGGCGTGGAAGGGGTCCTCGGTCCCCTCGAAGAACGGTGCCAGCCCGATGCCGTCCAGGGTGTGGTGCAGCGGCTCGCCGGGGACGGGGGCGAGCGAGGGCAGCAGGTCGCCGGAGAGCCCCGCGTTGCGGTACAGACCCAGCTCCAGGAAGGCGGTGCCGGCGTCGCGGGCGACCAGGTTGACCGGTCCGAGGAAGAGGGTCTGCAGCGACGGGTCGTCGGGCGTCTTCTCCACCCGCAGCCGGAACGGGACGCTCACGCGCACGGTGTCGCCGCGCCGCCACCTCCGGGAGACGGTGAAGTAGCTGCCCGGCCGCGGGGTGCCCGGCACCACCCGGCCGTTGACGGTCACCCGGAACCCGGCCGTCGCCCACGACGGCACCCGCAGCCGCAGGGCGAAGGAGGCACTGCCGCCGCCGATGGTGAGGGTGGTCCCCTGCTCCCGGGGGAAGTCCGTGGCCTGGGTGACGGTGACGCCCTTCTCGGCCCAGGCCAGCGTGGAGGGGCTGTAGAGGTTGACGTACAGGGCGCCGCCGTCGGCCTGCGCGAAGTACACCGAGTCCTGGTACTTCGTGGCGCTCTCCATGCCGGTGCCCTCGCAGCAGGTCGTGCCCTGCTTGGGCGTGTAGTCCCGCACCTGGCCGGGCGTCAGCCCGATGAAGTAGGTGACGAGCGGCTTCTCGGCGTCCGGCCGGTCCTGCTTGGAGCCGAGCACCTGGTTGTACAGGGCCCGCTCGTAGTAGTCCATGTAGGCCGGGTCCTGCTCGTGGAAGAACAGCGTCCGGCTCAGCTTGAGCAGGTTGTAGGCGCAGCACGTCTCGGCGGTGGTGGCGCCGAGCGTGCCCGCGACGACGTCCCGCGCCCTCCAGAACTCGCCGGTGCTGGTGCCGCCGATGCCGTACATGCGGTGCGGTACGACCATGTGCCAGAAGTTCTTCGCGGCGGTGAGGTAGCGCTCCTCACCCGTCTCGTCGTACAGCCGCGCGTACCCGGTGAAGATCGGGATGTGCTGGTTGGCGTGCAGTCCGTCGAGGACGTCGGTGCCGGCGGCGCAGGCGTCGATGAGCCGGTCGAGGTCGAACAGGCGGGCCAGCGCCAGGTGTTCGGCCTTGCCGGTGAGGGCGTGCAGATCACAGATCGCCTCGACGATGCCGCCGAACTCCCCGCTGGAGAACAGGCCCCACATGCGCTGGAGGGTGGTGGCGGGCAGCCGCGACAGCCGGGAGTGCATCCAGTCGCACAGGCCGGACGCGAGGTCCAGTGCCCGGTCGTCGCCCGTGGCGAGGTGGGCGTCCAGCAGCCCCCGCAGGATCTTGTGCGCGGTGTAGTACGGCGCCCACACCTGCGTGTAGTCGCTGGCGGTCATCGACTCCAACCGGATGAACTGCGTCTCCGGGTACGCCGCCAGGAACCCGGGGTGACTGGGCCCGCCCCAGGTGCGGCGCAGGGTGGCGGTCAGCCCCCGGCCGGAGCCGTCCGCGAAGGTGTCGCCGGCCGTCTCGTCGAAGGCGTACGAGACGAGGTCGCCGTCGCCCGGGCGGTTCCGCAACCGGGCGACCTCGTCGGCGGTGAGGGCCCGCGACCACACGTCGAACCCGCCGAAGGCGCCCGCGAAGACGGGGTCGGAGGCGAAGGGGGACCGGCCCAGCCAGTGGTGGGCGAGGGGGCCCAGGGCGGCCGGGGTGAGCGACAGGGCCGTGTTCCGGGCCACCGCCACCCCGTCGACGTACAGCGTGCCGGTGCCGCCGGACAGGGTGACCGCCAGGTGGCTCCACCGGTCCGTCGGCAGCGGGGCGGTACCGTCCAGCCCCTGCTCGCCACCCGGCCCGCCGGTGGTGATCGCGAACCGGGGCACCCCGCCGGCGTTCCGCGCGGCCAGGTACAGGTAACGCGTCGTGTCGTCGCCGAAGTCGAACACCCGCGCCCAGGTGCCGTCGTGCGCGGGTCTCACCCACGCGGCCAGGGTGATCTCGGCCGCGTCGCCGAGGACACCGGCCGGCAGGTCGATGTACCGGTACGACCCGCGGACGTTCTCCACGGCCCCGCCGAACCTGCCCTCGACGCCCAGCACGGCCGGTTCCCGCCCGAGCGCCTCGCGCACCTCGGCCAGCGCCCCGACCATCGTGCGGATCCTGTCGGCGAACACCTGCTCGCCGGTGCTCGCGTACGCCTGGGACAGCATGGTCAGGAAATGCCCCGTGTAGTGCCCGCGCAGATTTCCGTTGGCCTCGCCGTCCAGCCCCTCCCAGCCGCCGGGCGCGACCGCGCCGAGGGTGGACAGTCCGGCGTTGGCGCGGAACACCTGGAGCAGCCGGTTCACGTCGTAGCCGCGGGCGTGGTCGAGCATGAGGCGGCGCTTGTCGGCGAAGACGCCGGGGCCGAGGGCCACCTCCGCCAGCCCGAACGGGCGGACCCGCCAGGCGGAGGGCGCCTCGACGGCGGGGGCGGACGGTCCGCCGGACGCGGCGCGGGCCGGCCCGGCCGCCGCGGTGGCCGCCGACGGTGCCGCCGCGGCCAGGGCCGCGGCGTGGAGAAGGGCTCTCCTGGAGAGGGGCGGTGCCATGGGTGCTCCTCCGGGGTCCGAAGTGCCCGCCAGCTGTTCGATACTGCGAACGCCGTACGGGAGATCGACCAGACGATAGGGAGGGGGCAGGTGAGCGTCAACGGGTCGGGAGCGGCCAGTTCCGGCCGGTGCGACCGGAGGCGGTCCCGGCGGTCCCGTCCCGTCGGGCCCCTGCCGGGTGCCGCCGACGATCGGTGCCCCGGCGACCCGCCGGACCACCCTTCCGGCGCGCCGAGGGTCCTGGGTTCTCGAAGGCGTTCCTGAAGGATCCGGGGCCGTGCTCGGGCCCGCCCGGCGAGCTTCGGTGAACGTTGCCCCCTTGAAAGTCACCAGGGCCGGGGCGCGTTTGGCGCCTCACGCCTCCAGGCGGCTCAGCGCCTGCATGGCCTCGCGCTCGATGCGGGAAAGATCGCCGAGGACCGCGCCGGCCTGTACGAGAAGCGGCGTCTCGCCCGATTCGCCGGCCTTTTTGATCAATGCCGCCACCTCCGTCCAGAGGGTGGCTGCCTCGGTGTACAGCGTGTGGCCGGTGCGCAGACGGCTGCTGCCGAGCAGATCGGTGCATTCGGCGAGGAAATCGCGGTAGAGGTTGCGGAACAGAGCACCGCCGGTGCCGGCCTTCTCCATCAGGAGGGCGGTCCGCGGCAGGTCCCGCTGTGGGGCGTCGGTGCGCTGGAACCAGGTGCGTACCAGCTTGCCGGCCTTCTCGATGCCTCGGTGGCCGAGGTTGGCGATGGGCGGGTGGAGGAAGGCGTCGGCGCAGACGGTGATGGCGGGGACGACCTGCTCCTGTGGGGAGGGCGGGTTCCTCGGTGCGGCGAGGGTGAAGGAGCGGTGTCTTGCGGTCATCGGGCCGCGTGCGGCTCTGGCCCGGGCGAGGCTGACCAGGCTGGTCGACACCGCTCCGCCTTGCTGCTCGGTGTCCACCAGGTAGGCGTTGCGGTCGTCGTAGCCGTACATGGCCACGACGTGGCCGCCGAAGTGGACCTTCGAGTCGAAATAGTCCAGGTGGTAGCTGTCGAGCTGCAGTCCGACGGGGTGGCCGGCGTCGACGGAGGCCACGACGTTGTCCCACGCCTTGCGCGGGGACGTGGTCTCCTGGACCAGGAGCTCCAGCTCGAGTCTGTCGGCCAGGTTCCTGGTGAGGTCGAAAGGCTTGACCCGTCCCCCGAGGAAGGGGAAATCCATGTTCTTGCCGTCCCAGTAGACGAAGGACAGACCGGAGCCGAGGCCGAAGAGCATGGGTTCGGACAGATCGATTCCCCGGTGCCGCAGCAGCACCCCCAGAGCTGTCGTCTCGCAGTGCTGCATACCGAGGGCATCGATGTCCATGACCATGGTCATACCGTGCTCTCCTGGGCGGGGACGATCAGTCAGGTCATCAGTATCCAGCGGTACGGCCCCCACAGCGGTGGCTTCCCGACGATTCCCGTCCCGCCGGGCACGGGCAGCGGTCGCCCCCACCCGCGTTCCTCGACCTTTTCCGCGATCCCGACAGGGGAGCGGACCGCTCGTGCACTGCCGGCCGTCGCTCCGGCTCCCGGCTCACCGCCACCTCACGGACGGGCGGACCGCTTTCCGCCAGCCGCACCAGCCGTGCACGGTCCCCGGCGGCGTTCGCCGGGGACGGCGGCTCCCCGGCACCAGGCGCCGCAGCAGCCGTCGGTCCGGTGCCTCCCCACCGCCCCGCGGGTCCCGGAAGCAGGGGGTGGCGCCGCGCCGCCGAACGGCCGGACACGCACGAGGACGCCGTCCGCGGCGTCAGCGCACCGTGCCCGCGCCTGCTCGGAACCGGCCCCGGTACGGCGGGGAGCGGCACACGGCACACCGGTCACAGGAGCGACGCACCGAGGAGCGCCCCGCCGGCCCGCGTGCCGCCGGGACGGGGCCCGCCGCGGCCGGTGCGGCCCGGCACCGCGCCGGGCTCGGTCCCTCACCGCGCGGAAGCCGCCCCTGGGGGCGGGAATGCCAGGGCGCCGTACAAGGTGCCCGTCACCGGGACCACCCCCGAGCTGCCACCCGCCCCCACCGGCGGGATCAGGAGGACGGAGCCGACCGCACGAGCCAGTCGTACGCGGCCCGCGCCGTGAACTCCCGCTGGCCGCCGGGGAACAGCAGTCCGGCGGTGGCGAACTCCGGGGCGCCGGCCTGGGCGGAGACGTACGGGATCGCGACGCACCGCATTCCGGCGGCATGCGCGGCGGCGGCGCCCGGGGCGGCGTCCTCCAGCACCACGCAGTCGGCCGGGCGCGCGCCGAGGCGGCGGGCCGCCTCCAGGAACACGTCGGGGGCGGGCTTGCCGCGGGCGACCTCGTCGGCCGAGACGACGGTGCGCAGGTACGCGTCCAGGCCGGTCCCGGTCAGGGTCGCCGCGATGGCCTCCCGCGACGAACCCGAGGCCACGGCCATGGGGACGTCCTCGGCCGCCAGCAGTTCGACGAACTTCCGCATCTCGGGGTACACGCGGGTGGAGGCGCGGGCCAGCTCCAGGTAGTGGCGGTTCTTGGCGGCGGCCAGCTCCTCCACCGGGGCGGTCAGGCCGTACCGCTCCTTCCAGTCGGCGACCGTCTCCCGCATGCTGATGCCGACGTACCCCTCGTGCTGCTCCCAGGTGAAGTCCGGGACGCCGTGTTCGGTGAGGACCCGCCGGCTCGCCTGGTAGTAGTTCGGCTCGCTGTCCACGAGCGTTCCGTCGAGATCGAAGATGACCGAGATGCCGCCGAGAGCGTTCATGGGGCCCAGGATGCCAAAGCCGGGATGTGAAGATCATATGGGCCCCGGGGCGGCGGGATCAGCCCCGGGCGGTGCGGCCGAGCGACTCCACCAGCGGCAGCAGCCGGTGCGGCACCCGCTCGCGCAGCGCCACCTCGGTGCGGGTGCGCACCACGCCGGGCAGGCTGATCAGCTTCTGGATCACGTCCTCCAGATGGGCGTTGTCCCGCGCCACGACCCGGGTCAGCAGATCCCCGCCGCCGGTGATGGAGAACGCCTCGACGATCTCGGGGACCGCGGCGAGCGCGTCGCCCACGTCGTCCAGGTGGCCCTGGGTGACCTCGATGTGCACGAAGGCGAGCACCGGGTGGCCGAGCGCGGCGGGGGAGAGGACGGGTCCCGTGCCGGTGATGACGCCGTCCCGCTCCAGCCGGTCCAGGCGGGCCTGCACCGTGCCGCGCGCGACGCCGAGGATGCGGGCGTACTCGCGCACGCTGGTGCGCGGCTGCTCCAGCAGCAGCCGCAGGATGCGGGTGTCCAGCTCGTCCACGGCCACGGTGACCCGTTCCCTCGTCCCTCGGTGACTCCGCCCGACTGTACCAATGGCCCAGTCACGAGCCGGACGGTCGGGCCATCCGACCTGGGCCGTTGGCCCGATCATGGTCGAACCGAACCGGTTCCCGCTAGGCCAATGGACCAGCCTGAAAGTCAGCTCTTGAGCCACTGGCGGCCGAGATGCTCATATGGATACGTCGATGGCGCTGCGGATCCCGCGGCGCCTTTTTCATGCCGGTCGGTGATCAGTGGACGAAGGGGGCGGTAATCAGTGCTGAAGAGAGTGTTCGTGGCTCCGGATCCGGGGCGGACGCGGTTGCGTTTCGCCACGCGGGCCGTCCTCGGCATCGCATTGGCCGTCGTCGCCTGCGGTCTGGCCGGACACTCCCTCCAGGGCGTCGTCACCGGCGGCCTCGCCGCCCTGCTCGCCCTCTTCACCGTCGCCGACGCCACGGTCCGCGGCCAGGCGGTCACCACCGCGCTGCTGCCGGCCGCCGGCCTGCCCGTGCTCACCGCCGCGGCCGTCCTGCACGACCACCCCGTGGCCCGCGACCTCACCTTCCTCGCCCTCGTCGGCGCGGGCGTGTACGCGCGCCGCTGGGGACCGCGCGGGCACAGCCTCGGCGTGTTCGCCTTCATGACCTACTTCGTGGCGCAGTTCCTGCACGCGACCACCGCCGGGCTGCCCGAGCTGTACGCGTCCGTCCTGCTGTCCGTGCTCGCCGCCGCCGCGGTGCGCTTCGGCCTGTGGTGCTACGAGCGCCGCCTCCCGCCCGCCCCCGCGCCCGCCCCGCTCGGCGGGACGGGCCTCGCCCGCGTGACCACGCGCCAGGCGGTCCAGGCGACCGCCGGCGCGGGCTTCGCCCTCGTCGTGGGCCAGCTGGTCTCCGGCCAGCGCTGGTACTGGGCCGTCGGCGCCACCTGGTGGATCTTCGTCAACACCACCTCGCGCGGCGAGACCCTCGTCCGCGGCTTCCGGCGGGTCCTCGGCACCGTCCTCGGCATCGCCCTCGGCCTGCTCGTCGTCGTGCCCGTGCACGGCGCCGCCGTGCCCACGGCCGTGCTCGCCGCCGTCTGCGTCTTCGGCATCTTCTACACGGCCGCCGTGTCGTACACCTGGATGATGCTGTGCGTGACGGTGCTCGCCGGATCGCTGTACGGCCTCCTGGGCGTCCTCACCCCCGGCCTGCTCGCCCTGCGCCTGGCCGAGACCGCGGTGGGCGCGCTCGGCGCCGTCCTCGCCGTCCTCCTCGTCCTGCCCGTGACCACCCACGCCGTCACCGACGCCTGGATCCAGCGGGCGCTGCGCTGCGTCCACGCCTGCACCGCCGAGGCCGCCGCCCGCCTCGCCGGGGACGGGAACGCCGACCCGGCGCCCCGGGTGGCCGAGCTGGAGCAGTCGCTGGCCCGGGTGCGGCTGTCGGTCGCCCCGCTGGTGCACCCGCTGAACCCGGTGCTCGGCCGCAAGCGGCGCGCCCGCAGGGTGCTCGCCCTGCTCGACGACTGCGCCCGGGAGGTCCGCGGCCTGGTCGCGGTCGCGACCGACCCGGTGGCCTCCCACGACGCCCGCCTGGCGGCGGCCTGCTGGCGCGTCGAGTCCGCCGTCGAGGCGCTCACCGGGGGCGGTGCCGTCCCGGTGCGGGAAGCCGGCCGGGAGCCCGCCGCGGAACCCGCGCTGGCCCACCTGCACGGCCTGGAGCGCGCCCTGGCCGAGCTCGCCGTGCCGTTGCGGGCCGGGTCGGGGTCGCCGCTGGTCGGGGCCTGAGGCCGGGCGGGCGGCCGTCCTCGACCGGTCCCGGGGGTTCGCGCATCCGGTCCGGACCTCGCTCGGCCGACTGCTACCGTCGCCCCGGACGGCACGGGACGAGAGGGGACGGCATGGCAGACGGCGGCAGGCGGCAGCGGCGGGCGTTCATCGGGTCGTTCACGGCGGCCGGAGGCCCCGGGATCGTGACGGCGGCGGTCGCCGCAGACACCGGCGCGCTCACCCCCCTGAGCGCCCTGAACGGCGTACCGGACCCCTCCTACCTGGCCCTGTCGCCGGACGGGAGCGTGCTCTACGCCGTCAGCGAGACCGCCGACGGGGCGGTGGCCGCCTACCGCGTGCACGGGGACCGGCCCGAGCCCGCCGGATCGCCCGTGCCCGTCGGCGGCAGCGGGCCCACCCACCTCAGCCTGTTCGCCGGTCACGTCCTGACCGCGAACTACGGCTCCGGCAGCGTCAGCGTCGTACCGCTGCGCGCCGACGGCACCCTCGCCCGGGCCGCCTCCGGTGTGCTGCGGCACACCGGGTCGGGTCCGCACACCCCGCGCCAGCAGGGCCCGCACGCCCACCAGGTGCAGCCGGACCCGAGCGGGAAATGGGCGGTCAGCGTGGATCTCGGCACGGACTCCGTGCGGGTGTGCGCGCTGACGGACGGTGTGCCGACCGTGCACCGGGAGACCGCGCTGCGGCCCGGCTCGGGACCGCGGCACCTGGCCTTCCACCCGGACGGCATCCGCGCCTACGTGCTCAACGAGCTCACCCCCACCGTCACCGTGTGCCGGTGGGACGCGGCCGGGGGGAGCCTCCAGCCGCTCGCCGAGACCCCGGTGCTGCCCGGTGTCCCGGCGGGCGACGCCTACCCCTCGGGCATCGTCGCCTCCCGCGACGGCCGCTTCGTCTGGACGGCGACCCGCGGCGAGGACGTCCTGTCGGTCCTCGCCGTCGAGGGGGAGGGCCTGCGGCTGCTCGGGACGGTCCCCTGCGGGGGCCACTGGCCGCGGGCGATCGCCGAGTCGGAGGGCGTCCTGTACGCGGCGAACGAGCGGTCCGGGGACGTTGCCTGGTTCGCCCTCGACACGGAGACCGGGATGCCGCGACGCGGCGGCTCCCTCAAGGTGCCGGCGGCCTCCTGCGTGGTCTTCGGCTGAGCCCGGCAGAGCCGTCGCGCGACAGCCGGGCCCCGGCGTCCACCGGGCGCCGGGGCTCCGGTTCGCGGCCCCACCGCCCGGATGCGGCGGTGGTGCGGCGGGGCCTCTCCCCGCACCGTGAGGACATGGCGAGGGGCCCGCTCCCGAACGGGAGCGGGCCCCTCGCCATGTCCGTGGAGCGCGCGGACGCCCCGAAGCGTCCCGGTGCGTCCCGCGCGTCAGCGCACCGGCGTGCTCTGCGCCTGCTGCGGAGCGATGCCCAGGGCGGTCGTGTACTTGGCCAGGGCCAGCTTGCCGATCGCCGGGTACGCGCCGAGCGGCTCGGAGGCGGAGCAGCCCGCCTCCTCGGCCGCCGCCTCGACCAGCGACGCGTCGATCTCCGGCCCGATCAGGTACGGCGCGAGGGCGAGCTGCTGCGAGCCCGAGGAGCGGAGTTGCTCGGCCACCGACGCGATCGAGCCTTCCTGGTCCAGGGCCGCCGCCATCACCGGCACCGCCAGGCGCGCGGCGAGCAGCATGCCGGTGATCCCGGCCGCCTGTACGGCCTCCTCACCGCCCACGGACGCCAGGACGATGCCGTCCGCGGCGGTCGCCACCGTGAACAGGCGGGCTCGGTCGGCGCGGGCCAGACCGGCCTCGGACAGCCGCACGTGCAGTGCCTCGGCGAGCAGCGGGTGCGGGCCCAGCACATCGGTCAGCTCGGCGGCGACCCGGCTGTCCATGACGGCCTGGCGGACCTGGCGCAGCAGCGCGCTGTCCGGGCCGGCCAGCAGCGGCACGACCACGGCGGCGGGACCCTCGGGCTCCTTCGCCTCCGTTCCGGCGGCGAGTGCCAGCTCGTACCGCGCGGTGCGCTCCTCGGCGGCGTGGACCAGCGCGGACCGCAGCGAGGGGAACTCCTCGTCGTCCCCGTCGAGGTACCCGATCCGGGCGTTGAGGCCGGGCAGTTCGGAGCGGGCGATGCTCACGACCTCCTCGGCGAGGCCGCGCGTCGCACCGCCGGGCGTGCCCGGCACCGCGAGGACGAGCGCGGGCGCGCCTTCGGGAGCCACCAGGGGCTCGGGACGGCGGTGCCGTCCGGGCTGGCGGGGGCGCGGCATTCGTACTGGCAGGCCGGACGCGGGCCCAGTGGAGGAGCTCATGGCGCCGCATGTTACTGGTTTCCTGGGCTCTCCTGTTCGGGGAGGGTGCAGGTGAGCGGTATCCGTCCGGTTTTGTCGGATCGGTCGCCTGCGGAAAAGGGTGGCACCCGCACGATTTCGGTCGCGGCCGGTGGCCGTCGAGGGCTCGGGAGGCCGTGCCGGGGCGTCCTTCCCGGTCGCGGACGGCGGCCGCTTCCCGGGCACGGCGCGGGTGGGGGCGGGCCGGCCGCCGGGGCGGCGTCAGCCATCCGCGAGGGTCGTCACCCACAGCATCGTATCGTCCCCCGGGAGAGTGAGGGAGCCGGTCGCGAGCGCGGTGGCGACGCGGACCGATCCGCCCAGCGGATCACCTTCGGCCACCACCCGCCGCGCGTGTGGCAGCCGCTTCGCCAGCTCCTCCTCCAAGGGCGTGACGAGGGCGTCGCCCAGCTTCAGCAGGCCGCCGGTGACGGCGACCCGCGCCTCGCCCGTGCGCGGGCACACCGCGGCGGCGGAGTCGGCCATGTGCCGGGCCGCGGCGCGCATCACGTCCGCCGCGACGGGGTCGCCGTCCTCGCAGGCGGCGGCCACCTGGGGCGCGAAGGAGGCGAGGACGGCCGGGCGGTCGGGACGCGGGTACAGGGCGCCGGGCAGCCCGGGGGCCGGACCGAACTGTTCCTCGGCCCGGGCGAGCAGCCGGGCGGAGCCGCCGTCGCGTCCGTCGTGGGCGCGCAGGGCCGCCTCCAGCCCGGCCCGCCCGATCCACGCGCCGCCGCCGCAGTCGCCGAGCAGGTGGCCCCAGCCGTCCGCACGGCGCCAGCGGGTCAGGTCGGTGCCGATCGCGATCAGGCCGGTACCGGCAGCCACGACGGCACCCGGCCGCGAACCCAGGGCGCCGGCGTAGGCGGTGACGGCGTCGGCGGCGAGCGCGACGGTCCGGGTGCCCAGTTCACGGGCGAGGGCGGCGGGCAGTTCGTCGCGCAGGCCCCCGCCGAGAGTGGCGAGACCGGCCGCCCCGACGACGACGATGCGGGGGCGCAGCACGCCCGTCTCGACGGCCAGTGCCCGGGCCATGGGCACGAGTTGTTCCACGAAGTGCCCGGGGTCGATCCCCCGCGCGCCGGTGCGGACCGGTTCCCGGGACGTCCGCAGGCCCAGCACTCCGTGCCCGGCGGTCCCCGCGACGACCCGGAGGCCGGAACCGCCGGAGTCCACGGCGAGGAAGCCGTCCGCGTCCCGCGGGACCGCGGCGGGCGGCGGCATGCCGGCCGGCCCGTCCCCTGCCCCCCGGCCGGTCACGGCCCGCACCGGCCCGCGGGCCGGTGCGGGCCGGGAGCGCGGCGTCGGGGGACCGCCGGACGGCCGGGGCGGAGCCGGATCGGCTGCCGGCTCCCGGCGGACACCGGCGGCAGGGCCGGGCAGCGGACGTGCGCCGGGCGCGGCCGGGCGCGGCGGTCCCACCGGAGGGGCGGGGACCGTCGGGGCCGCGGGTGCGAAACGGGACGGCCCACCATCGGGGAGGCTCCGGCGGAATGCGTGGCTCACTGGACTCGACGCGCCCCTCTCGTCCCCGACGACCGCTGCGGGATCCGCTCGACACTCTGCCAGAGAACCGTGGGCGGGAGTAGGGCCCGAGGGTGGCCGTCCCCTCCGGCCGGGGCCCCGGGCCCCGCATACGCCAGTAGAGTGATCGCCCGTGGCACCACGACCCCTACACGAACTCGTCGAACCCGGCTGGGCGAAGGCCCTGGAACCCGTGGCCGAGCGCATCGCCCGCATGGGCGACTTCCTCCGCGCCGAACTCGCGGCGGGGCGTACCTACCTGCCCGCCGGGCCGGACGTCCTGCGCGCCTTCCAGCAGCCCTTCGACGACGTGCGCGTCCTCATCGTCGGGCAGGACCCGTACCCCACGCCGGGGATGCCGATCGGTCTCAGCTTCGCCGTGGCTCCCGAGGTGCGCCGCCTGCCCGGCAGTCTGGTCAACATCTTCCAGGAACTGCAGAGCGACCTCGGTGTGCCCCGTCCCTCCAACGGGGACCTCACCCCGTGGACGCGGCAAGGGGTGCTCCTGCTGAACAGGGCGCTGACGACGAGGCCGAACAGTCCCGGCTCGCACCGGGACAAGGGGTGGGAAGAGGTCACCGAGCAGGCGATCCGCGCGCTCGCCGAGCGGGGCAAGCCCCTGGTCTCCATCCTGTGGGGCAGGGACGCCCGCAACCTGCGCCCGCATCTCGACCGCTACCCGGTGATCGAGTCCGCCCACCCCTCGCCGCGCTCCGCGGACCGGGGATTCTTCGGCTCGCGCCCCTTCAGCCGGGCCAACGACCACCTCGCCCGCCAGGGCGCCGCGCCGGTGGACTGGCGCCTGCCCTGACGCCCACGGGCGGCCGTCCCCTCGTGGTCCCCGCCGAGGGCGGCGAGGCGGTCCCCGGCCGGCCGCGGCGTACCCGGCACGCCCCCGAAGTGCCGCCGCGTGCCCGCGGGCACCGGCCGTTCGCAGGGCGGTGGGGAGCCGTCGGCACCGGGCGTGCGGGAGCGCGGGCGAGGGGGCGCCGTCACGGCCGGCGTTCCACCGGGCGGTTCCCGCGGACGGGGGCCCGGTGGCGCTCGGCGTCTGCGCGCGGCGGGCCGCTGGGAGCATCCCCGGCCGGCGACCGCACCGGGGAGGCGCCGGGGCGGCCCGGCCCCGTCCCGCCGCGACGGCGGCCCGGGGCGGGACTCCCGGGCCGGCTCATCCGACGACCGCGGCCCGTACGCACAGCACGTCCGGCAGGTGCGCGGCCAGCTGCCGCCAGCTGTCGCCGTCGTCGGCCGACGCGTACAGCTCGCCGTTGCGGTTGCCGAAGTACACCCCGGCCGGGTCCGCGTCGTCGGTGCACAGCGCGTCGCGCAGCACCGGGCCGTAGTGGTCCCCCCGCGGCAGCCCGGCCGTGAGCGGTTCCCAGCTCCCGCCCGCGTCCGCCGTACGGAAGACGCGGCACCGCCGGCCGGCCGGCACCCGGTCCGCGTCGGCGTTGATCGGGAAGACGTACGCCGTGTCGCCGCGGTGCGGATGGGCGGCCACGGCGAAGCCGAACGTGGAGGGCAGGCCCTCGCCGATGTCCGTCCAGTGCGCGCCCGCGTCGTCGCTGCGGTACACGCCCCAGTGGTTCTGCAGGTACAGCCGGTCCGGGGTCGCCGCGTCCCGGGCGATCTTGTGCACGCACTGGCCGAACTCCGGGTTCGGGTCCGGCAGGAACACCGCGGAGACACCGGAGTTGGACGGCGCCCAGCTCGCGCCGCCGTCGCCGGTGCGGAACACGCCCGCGGCCGAGACGGCGACCGTCACCGCCCGCGGGTCGCGCCGGTCGGTGAGCACGGTGTGCAGGCCCTCGCCGCCGCCGCCCGGCATCCACCGCCCGCGTGTGGGGTGCTCCCACAGCGGACGGACGAGTTCGAAGCTCTCCCCGCGGTCCTCCGAGCGGTACAGCGCGGCCGGTTCCGTGCCCGCGTACACCACGTCGGGCTCCGCGGCGGAGGGGTGCAGCTGCCACACCCGCTCCAGCGAGGCCCCGGTCTCCCTGGGAAATCCGACGGCGGGCCGGGCCGGCTCGGTCCAGGTGCGGCCCAGGTCGTCGGAGTGGAACACCGACGGCCCCCAGTGCGCGCTGTCGCCGCCCGCCAGCAGCCGCGGGGCGGCGCCGCGGGTGTCGATGGCGACCGAGTACACGGCCTGCGCGTTGAAATGGGGGCTTTCGTCGAACTCCCAGTCGGCGCCCCGCCGGCGCCCGATGAACAGGCCCTTGCGCGTGCCCACGGCGAGCAGTACCTCGGTCATGCCGATCACCTCCGCGGCGTCCCCGTCGACGCCTTCGTCCCGGACACCGGCCAGTTTGCACCCCGGCACTGACAGTCTCTTGCGGAACGACGTTCGCGCAGCTCAAGCCGGTGTGGCACGGAGGAGCGGAGCCCGTGTGGACGCGGACTTCGCCGGCGGCACACGACGGCCGTACGAGGCGCCGCGCAGGGTGCCCCGTACGGCCGCGCTCATCGCGCCGGGCTCACTTGTAGGTGATGTCGGACGCCGTGTACTTGCAGTACGTGCCGTCGGGACCGGAGCCGTTCGTGGTCGGCTCGTCGCCGTCGTCGTTGCCGATGTACTTCTGGCAGGGGACGATCTTCCGGTCGCTGTCGCCGACGATGGTGATGTTGCGCAGGGTCGCGCTGTCGCCGTAGTTGGTGTTGATGCCGACGAGCCGGCTGCCCTTCCACGTCACCTCGACGGTGTTGAGGTTGATCGTCCGCTTGTACTGCGTGGAGCAGTTGCCGCAGGAGCGGACGAAGGTGCCGAAGTTCTTCACGGCGAAGTTCGAGACGTTCAGCGTCCCGGCGCCGTTGAACTGGAACACCTTGTCGCTGGCTTCCTTGGCGCCGCCGCCGACGATGTTGTAGACGTTCGACGAGGAGGAGCCGCGGAACGTCGCCGCGTCCTCGCCGACATCCTCCCACCAGACGTTCTGCAGCGTGCAGCTGCCCTTGCAGTGGATGCCGTCGGCGGCGGGGGCGCCGAGGACGACGTTCTTCAGGACGGCGCCGGGCTCCAGTTGCAGGAGCGGGCCCTGGTCCTCGTCCTGGCCGCCGGAGCCGAGGTCCCCGGTGCCGTAGAGGCGCTTCATCCCGTAGTCCTTGGTGCCGGAGACCGAGATGGTGGAGGAGACGCCCTGGCTGCCGTTGGGGGTCGGCCAGGTGGCGGCGTGCGCCGAAGAGGTCCCGGTTGTCGTGAGCATGCCAACAGAGAGGCCGAGTGTGGCCAGCGCGCCGGTCAGCGCACGTGCCCGTGGACGTGCTGCAGAAGTCATGTCCCGTTCCTTCTGAGGTGTGGGTTGTGGGGGTCGCCGGAGCCGGCCGGATGTCGCAGCGCCCGGCGCCGGCGTCGAGCTGGTCGAACCCGTTGAGCTTTCGGAGCGGCTCTTCGAGGTGCTCAGGACATGTCCCGGGTCATGTCTCTGAACGCCGTGCATCATGATGTCCCCTGCGCGGATTGACGTGAGGGACGAGTCATGTCGCTGAACGGAACGTAGAGGGGAAGCGCTTTCTAGTCAACGCTTCGCACAGCGCGTATCCGGCCGTCCTGTTCGGTGCGGGACCCCGCTTCGGCCCGGCGGCGCACGGTGGTCCCCGCCCCGCCCCCACCGGCGGGTCTCCCGGGCTCGCACGCCGACGGCCCCGGGGACACTCCCCGGGGCCGTCGGCGTCGGTGGGTCACACGGAGCGGTGGTACTGGTCCGGCACGTGCACCTCGCCGTCCAGTTCGCGGGCCGCGTGACGCGCCCAGGAGGGGTTGCGCAGCAGCTCGCGGCCCAGCAGCACCGCGTCGGCCTCGCCGTTGGCGAGGATCTTCTCGGCCTGCTCGGTCTCGGTGATGAGGCCGACGGCGGCGACCGGCAGCGTGGTCTCGGACTTCACGCGCGCGGCGAACGGCACCTGGTAGCCGGGGCCGGTCGGGATGCGGACGTCGGAGGCGTTGCCGCCGGTGGAGACGTCGAGGAGGTCGATGCCGTGCTCCTGCAGGTCGCGGGCGAAGCGGACGGTGTCGTCCGGCGTCCAGCCGCCCTCCTGGAGCCAGTCGGTCGCCGAGATGCGGAAGAACAGCGGCTTGTCCTCGGGCCACACCGCCCGCACGGCGTCGACGACCTCGAGGGCGAAGCGGATGCGGTTCTCGTACGAGCCGCCGTAGGCGTCGGTGCGGTGGTTGGAGTGCGGCGAGAGGAACTCGTTGATCAGGTAACCGTGGGCGCCGTGGATCTCGACGATCTCGAAACCGGCGGCGAGGGCGCGGCGGGCCGCGTCGGCGAACTGGCCGACGATCTCCTGGATCTGCGCGACCGACAGCTCGTCCGGCACGGGGTGCGCCTCGTCGAACGCGAGCGCGCTGGGCGCCACCGGCTGCCAGCCGAGCGCGTCCGGGCCCAGCGGGGCGCCGCCCTTCCACGGCTGGCCGGTCGACGCCTTGCGTCCCGCGTGGGCGAGCTGGACCGCGGGGACCGTGTCCTGCGTCCGGAGGAAGTCCGTGATCCGGCGGAACGCCTCGACCTGGGTGTCGTTCCACAGGCCCAGGTCGTAGGGGGAGATGCGGCCCTCGGGCGAGATGGCGGTGGCCTCGACGATGATCAGGCCGGTCCCGCCGGTCGCGCGGGCCGCGTAGTGCGCGAAGTGCCAGTCGCCGGGGGCGCCGGCCGCAGGGCCCTGCGGCTCGGCCGAGTACTGGCACATCGGCGGCATCCACACCCGGTTCGGGATGGTCACGTCGCGCAGGGTCAGGGGCTGGAAGAGGGCGCTCACGGCGGATTGCTCCATTCGTCGCGGTACCGATGAACTCTTCGTACGATAACTCTCGTATTACGGTGGATGTCAAACTACGATGGCTCTCGTACAATGAGGACCCTCGGGAACCCCTCCTGGACGGTGGGAAACCCCTCCCGGACGAACTGGAGCCGCCGTGACCGCCCCCGCCCCCAGCAGCCGCGACCTGCCGCACCCGGCCCGTGAGGAGATCCGGCTGGAGGGCGTGCTGCACGCGCTCGCCGACCCCATGCGGCTGCGCATCGTGCGCGAGCTCGCCGCCGACGGCGACGAGCTCTCCTGCTCGCAGTTCGACCTGCCGGTCACCAAGTCCACCACCACCCACCACTTCCGGGTGCTGCGCGAGAGCGGGGTGATCCGGCAGACGTACCGGGGCACGGCCAAGATGAACGGCCTGCGCAGGGACGACCTAGACGGCCTTTTCCCCGGCCTGCTCGACGTCCTCCTGGCCGCTGCCGCCCGGCAGGCCGACCGGCTCGGCGGCGACTGACCGGGCCCGCGCCGGCAGGTGGTTGAAGAGCAGGTTCAGTGCGATCGCGGTCAGGCAGCCGGCGCTGATGCCGCTGTGCACCACCGTCTGGAACCAGTGCGGGAACCGGTCGTAGACCGTCGGCACGCCCACCGGCAGCAGCCCCACCGCCACCGAGACGGCCACCACGGTCAGGTTGTGGCCGCCCGTGAGGTCGGCCCGCGCCAGCGTGCGCAGTCCGCTCGCGGCGACCGTCCCGAACATCACCAGGCCGGCACCGCCCAGCACCGGGGCGGGGATCGCCGCCACCACCGCGCCCAGCTTGGGCAGCAGCCCGAGCAGCACCAGCATCCCGCCCGCCGCGGCGACCACCCAGCGGCTGCGCACCCGGGTCATGCCGACCAGCCCCACGTTCTGCGCGTACGCCGTGTACGGGAACGTGTTGAAGACACCGCCGAGGACGGTCGACAGGCCGTCGGCGCGCAGCCCGTCCGCCAGGGACCGCGGCTGCACCCTCCGGTCCGTCATCTCGCCGACCGCGATGAGGTCACCCGTCGTCTCGGTCATGCACACCAGCGCCACCACCAGCATCGACACCACCGCCGACGCCTCGAAGACGGGCGCGCCGAAGTGGAACGGCGTGCTGATCCCCACCCAGCCGGCGTCCGCGACACCGCCGAAGTCCGTGAAACCGAACGGCACCGCGACCGCCAGCCCGACGGCGATGCCGACGAGCACCGCGATCCGGCTCAGGAACGCCGGCGCGAACCGCTGCACGGCCACCACCACCGCCAGCACGAACACGGCGAGCGCCAGGTTCCCCGGCTCCCCGAAGTCCTCGGCCCCCGCGCCGCCCGCGGCCCAGTTGCCCGCCACCGGCAGCAGCGAGACACCGATGATCAGGATGACCGTGCCCGTCACCAGCGGCGGGAAGAAGCGCAGCAGCCTGCCGAAGACCGGCGCCAGCAGCATGATGGCGAATCCGGCGACGATCACCGCCCCGTAGATCGCGGGCAGTCCGCCGCCCGCCGTCCCGATGAGCACCATCGGCGACACGGCCGCGAACGTACAGCCCTGCATGATCGGCAGTCGTACGCCGAAGCGCCAGAAGCCGACGCACTGGATGAGCGTGGCGACGCCGCACACCAGCAGGTCCGCGGTGATCAGGTACGCCAGGTCGGCGGGCGGCAGCCTCATCGCCCCGCCCACGATCAGCGGGACGGCCACCGCGCCCGCGTACATCGCCAGCACGTGCTGGAGGCCGAAGGCGGCCAGCCGCCGTACGGACGGGACCTCGTCGACGGGATGAGCGTGACGCGTGGGAGGCGGGACGTGCGCGGGCGCGGTCGGGGCCATGGTCGCTCCTGGGCTGCGGGCGAAAAACATGCGAACAGCCAGAGACCGTAGGCCTGTTGAACAGTTTGTTGATTTCCGTGGTGTTGCCGCCGTGTGTCGGCCCGGCGGGGCGGCTTTGCGCCTACGGCGCCGCCGTCCGTGCCGCAGCCAGCAGCGACCCCCAGTCCGGCAGCTTCACCACGCCCCGCCCCAGCGAGGCGCCGAGCTCCGCCTCGGCCCGCTCGATGGCCCGCCACCCGGCCCACCCGACCGGCTCGATCCCCGCCGCCCGCAGCAGCGGCAGCGGATCCGCGGGCACGTCCCTGCCGGACACGAGCGCGGGGGCGTCCGCGAGCAGCGACGCCACCGTCTCCTTCGCGCACGGGCGGTTGGTGCCGATGACACCCGTCGGGCCCCGCTTGATCCAGCCGGCCACGTACTCGCCGGGCGCGACGGCGCCCGCCCGCAGGACCCGTCCCGCCAGGTGCGGCACCGTGCCGCGCGCCGCGTCGAACGGCAGCCCCTCCAGGGGCATCCCGCGATAGCCCACCGACCGCAGCACCAGCTGCGCCTCGACCTCCTCGTACCGGCCGGTGCCCGTCACACCGCCGTGCCCGTCCGGCGCCGTCCGCTCGAAGCGCACGGCGCCCACGCGGCCCGCCGCGTCGGCGAGCAGGGCGACGGGGCGCAGGAAGAAGCGCAGCCCGATCCGGCGGGCGCCGCCGGAGGCGGGCGCCTCGGCCCAGGCGCGCAGGACCTCCACGTTGCGGCGCTGCGCGCCGGGCAGCCCCGCGGGGTCGGTGTACGACGGGTCCAGCGCCAGTTCCGCCGGGTCCACGACGACGTCGGTGCCCGGCAGGGCGCCCAGTTCGCGCAGTTCCTTGGTGGTGAAGCGGGCCTGCGAGGGGCCGCGCCGGCCCACCATGCGGATGTCGGTCACCCGGCTGGCGGACAGCGCGGTGAGCGCCGCCTGCGGCATGTCGGTGCCGCTCAGCTCGGCCGGACCGCGGGCCAGCATCCGGGTGACGTCCACGGCGACGTTGCCGACGCCGACGACGACCGCCGACCGCACGCGGCGCAGGAAGCCGTCGCCGGCGGGGAGGGCCTCCCGTCCCGGCGGAGCCGAGGGCTCGGGGGCGTCCGGATGGGCGCTGTACCAGGAGACGAACTCGGTCGCCGACCAGCTGCCCGGCAGGTCCTCCCCGGGGATCCCGAGGCGCCGGTCGGTGGCGGCGCCGACGCAGTACACCACCGCGTGGTACAGCTCCCGCAGCCGGGCGGTCGGCACGCCCCGGGAGCCCACCTCCACGCCGCCGAGGAAGCGCACCCGGTCGTGCTCCAGCACCGCGCGCAGGGTGTCCTGCAGTGACTTGATCTTCTCGTGGTCCGGGGCCACGCCGTACCGCACCAGCCCGTACGGGCACGGCAGGCGGTCCAGGACGTCGACGTACGCCTCACGCTCCTGCTGGACGAGGCCCTGGGCGACGTAGCACCCGCTCGGGCCCGAACCCACGACGGCGACACGCAGCACGGCGGCCTCCTTGCCGGGGACCCCCGAGGGGCCGCGGATCACCGGTCACGGAGCACCGGTCACGGATCCTCGGGGGATCGCTGGTGGTTTCCAGCATCGCACCGCGCGCCTGAGCTGTCAGGGTGTCGCGCACGGCGGGGGACGCGTGTCCGTCCGTACGGATGTGATGATGCGGTTACGTTGCGTGTGTGCTTGAAGCATCCTGTCTTCATCATGACGCCCTCCACCTCTGCGGCCGCTCCCCGGAGGACGGCACGGTGTCCGTGCGGCGGGCCTGGACGGTACGGCAGGGCTCCGGCGCGGTGACCTGGTTCGAGGTCCGGCTCGCCTTCGCCGACGGTGCCCGGGTGGAGGCGCTGGCGGCGGTCTCCGAGGGCGGCGTCTGCCTGGAGGACGTCCGGGGCAGGCCGGGGCTGAGCCTGGACGACCTGGCGGTGCTCGCCGAGTGGCTGGAGGAACCGCTGGCCGAGGCGTGTGTGCCGCCCCCGGCACCCGGCGCGCCCGCCGCGCGGCGAGCCCGCCCGCAGTGGCCGCGGGGCACGGAGGGACGCCGGCTCGTCGCCCGGGAGTACCGCGCCGCGCAGGAGCGGGGTGCCGATCCCGTCCTCGCGGTGATGCGCGCGACCGGTCACGGCCGCCGCGCGTCGCTCCGGCTGATCGGCCAGGCCCGGGACGAGGGCTTCCTGGCCCCGCGCCGGGCGCGGCGCTGAGCGGCGCCCCGGCGCGCGTGTCCGGTCCGCGCACCGCCGCGCCCCGCGGGGTCAGAGCATCCCGCGCATCCGCGTGATCTCGCTCGTCTGCTGGGCGACCACGTCGTCGGCCATCTCCTCGATCTGCACGTTGTTGCCCTGTGCCTTCACATCCGTCGCCATGGTGACGGCGCCCTCGTGATGGGTGATCATCAGCGTGAGGAAGAGCTGGTCGAACGCCTCGCCCCGAGCCGCCCGGAGCTTCTTCAGCTGGGCCTGGGTCGCCATCCCGGGCATCGTGGCGTGGTCGTGGCCGTGCCCCCCGCCCGCCTCCTTCTCGCCGTGCTTGCTCAGCCAGCCCCGCATGGCCGTGATCTCCGGTCCCTGGGCGGCGGCGATCCGTTCCGCGAGCCGCTTGAGCCGCGCCGAACCGGCGCGCCGAGGGGCGAGTTCCGTCATCTCCAGGGCCTGGGAATGGTGCCGGATCATCATTCGCGCGTAGGCGACGTCCGCCGAGTTGGGCGAGTCGTCGTCGACGCGGTGCCGTTCGGCGTCCTCGGCGGACAGGGTCTGGTTGGCCTCGCCCGGCATGCCCGGCGCGATCACCGAAGGCCCGTCCGCCGCGGCGGGCTTCGCCTCCGGGCCGGAGTCGCAGGCTCCGAGCCCGAGCACGGCCAGGACGGCCAGCGAGGCCGTGAGGGGCGAGGTGCGCGACACGGGGCGGAAGAGCACGGCGGCCTCCTGTGACAAACGGGTTGGAACGGGATGGACGGCACCTCGTGGGCGCCCTCGGGAGTGCGTGACCGTCCTGGCACGCTTCCGCGTGTCAGTGATCGAAAAACTTCATTACGTGCACGCTACCCCCTGTTGGTATGTGCATGGCGAGACCATACTGCCGGAGTGCGTGAACCGTTCCCACACGAACGGATGTAGGGAGAAAGCAGTGATCCTGTTGTACGAACTCCGAACCCGGCGCAGACGCCTGGGTGCTGCGACCGTCGCCGCCGGACTCCTGTCCGCGCTGCTCACGGCCGGTCCGGCCGCCGCGACCCCCGACCCCGGGGACGCCCCGGCCAAGCCCAAGGAAGTGTCGAAGAGCGCCCGGGCCGAGGCTCGTGAGGCCATCGCGAGCGGCGAGATACCCGGCCGGGACGAGATCGTCCACTCGGCCAACATCGAACATGTGGCGAACATCCCCAAGGACGCCCTACAGGGCACCAACTCGGACCTCGCCTTCCAGGGGAAGTACGCCTTCGCCGGCAACTACGACGGCTTCCGCATCTTCGACATCAGCAACCCGAAGTCCCCGAAGACGGTCGCCCAGGTCCTGTGCCCGGGCTCGCAGAACGACGTCTCCGTCTCCGGCGACCTGCTGTTCCTGTCGACCGACTCCTCGCGCAGCGACAGCAGTTGCAACAGCACCACGCAGCCCGCGACCGAGAAGTCCTCCTGGGAGGGCATGAAGGTCTTCGACATCAGCGACAAGCGCAACCCGAAGTACGTCGCCGCCGTCGAGACCGCCTGCGGCTCGCACACCCACACGCTGGTGCCCGAACGCCGCGACGTCTACATCTACGTCTCCTCGTACGCGCCGAGTGCCTCGTACCCCGACTGCCTGCCGCCGCACGACGGCATCTCGGTCATCAAGGTGCCGCGCAGCGCCCCCGAGAAGGCGGCGGTCGTCGACTTCCCCGTGCTCTTCCCGGGGGAGGGACCGGACGGCGGCGGCAACCCGGGCGCGCCCACCAACCCCGGCGTCTCCAAGACCACCGGCTGCCACGACCTCACGGTGCTGCCCTCGGAGGACCTGGCCGCGGGCGCCTGCATGGGCGACGGCATCCTGTTCTCCATCAAGGACCCCGAGCACCCGAAGGTGATCGACCGGGTCCAGGACAACGCGAACTTCTCGTTCTGGCACTCGGCGACCTTCAACCAGTACGCGGACAAGGTCGTGTTCACCGACGAGCTGGGCGGCGGCGGCGCGCCCACCTGCAACGCGGAGATCGGGCCGAACCGCGGCGCGGACGGCATCTACGACATCGTCGGCAAGGGCGAGAAGCGCAAGCTCGTCTTCCGCAGCTACTTCAAGATCTCGCGGCACCAGGCGGACACCGAGAACTGCGTGGCCCACAACGGCTCGCTGATCCCGGTCAAGGGCAAGGACCTCATGGTCCAGGCCTGGTACCAGGGCGGCGTCTCCGTCTGGGACTTCACCGACTCCACCCGCCCGAAGGAGATCGCCTACTTCGAGCGCGGCCCGCTGTCCACCGACAACCTGGCCGTCGGCGGTTCCTGGTCGGCCTACTACTACAACGGGTACATCTACTCGAACGACATGGCCAAGGGCTTCGACGTCCTGAGGCTCGACGACCGGCGCACCGACCCGGCCAAGCGGGTCCACCTGCGCGAACTGAACGTCCAGACGCAGCCGGACTACTTCGGCTGACCGGACGGCCGGGACTTCGGTGCCGAGCCGGTCGAGAAGAACCGCGACAGATCCGCGTCGCACGTCCCGCCGGGGGCCTGGGCCTCCGGCGGGACACCCATCTCCCAGTCGAGCCGGTACCGCTTGAACAACTCGGCCCGCAGCACCGGCACCGGCATCGGCGCGCCCGGCATCAGCGCGGCGTACACCGCGCCCATCAGCAGCGCGCGCAGCATCGGGTAGTCGCTGTCGACATCCCGGGAGCCGCGCCGGGCGACGGTGTCCCGCAACAGCTCGGCCAGGCGCCGCTGCTCCGGGCACGGCACGAAACCCTCGTCCTGCAGCAGACCGGCCATGTGCTGGCGCATCAGCACCGGCCGGTCGCGGGCCAGTCCCAGGATCGCGTCGATGGCCCGCGCCATCCGCTCCCGCCCGTCCCCGGTGCGCGGTTCACGCTCCAGCGCCTCCTCCAGCGTGCGGTGCATCAGCCGGTGCACGGCGGACTGGACCAGCTGGCGCTTGCCGGGGAAGTAGTACGACACCAGTCCGCGCGCGGAGCCCGCCCGGTCGGCGATGTCGCCGAGGGTGGTCGCCTCGTAGCCGCGCTCGCCGACCAGTTCCACCGCGGCCTGCAGGAGCCGCTCCTTCGAACGCCGCCGCAGCTCTTCGTTGACCGAGGCGCTGCGCGGAGACATGTGGAAAAACTCCTATGTTGACTGGCTGCCAGCCAACTATACTCAACGCATCCGGCCGGGCCCCTCGCGGCTCCGGCCGCAGTCGCCGTCCGCCTCGGGCGACGCGGGGGATCGCCCGAGGCGGAACGGCCGGCCTGCGGGGCGGTGGCGGTCGCCGCGCCCGTGCCGGTGCACCGCGATGGCGGCCGCCACCACCAGGGCGCCCAGCAGCCAGCCGCCGACCACGTCGGAGGCCCAGTGGACGCCCAGCCACACCCGGGTCAGGCCGACGCCGGCCACGGAGACCACGGCCGCGGCCAGCGCGGCCAGGCGCAGGGCGCCGGTGGCGCCGTGGCGGTGGAGCAGCCACAGCAGCAGACCGCACACGACCGTCGCCGTCATGGCGTGGCCCGAGGGGAAGGCGGCGTAGTGGGCGCTGTCCACGGGGTCGGGCCAGACCGGCCGGGAGCGGCCCACCGCGGCCTTCAGCGCCTGTTGCAGCAGGGTGCCCAGCGCGCACGTCACCGCGAGCCAGCCGGCGGTCCACCAGGCCGCGCGCCGCCACCCGAGCCACAGGACGGCAGCCGCGCACAGCAGCCGCATCGTCCACGGGTCCCAGACCCAGTCCGTCAGGATGCGGAAGACCTGGGTGAGGCCGTCCTCCGCGACCGCCCACCGGTGGGTGGCGCGGGCGATGCCTCCGTCCAGGGCGATCAGGGGGTGCCACTCGGTCGCGACGAGGAGGAGCAGCAGCGCGAAGCACGCCGCGAGGGTCCAGGAGGCGCGGACGGCGGTACGGGTCCGGGGCGGGCGGGGCGGAGAGCCGACGGGTGAGGTCTGCATGGAGCGATCCTCGCCGACGGACGGCCCCGCAAACCACTTCCGCGGGCCGCGGGCCGAGTGGAGCGGAGCGGCGGCCCGGTCACCCCGGCCGCCCGCGGACCCGCTGCGAACGCCACCGGCGCCGGCGGTGTCGGCGCCGGGGCCGCCGCCGACGGCGGCCGGGCGGGGCGAGCGGCCGGGAAGCGGCGACGGCGGTCAGGGCACCGGGCGGCGGCAGGACCGCGAGGAGGGCCAGGGAGGGGAGCCCGCGAACGCCGCGCCGCCAGGGGGACGGCCCGCCGGGGCGAAGTGGCGCGGGCGACGGATTCCGCGGGCGGGCGCGCGGGCGCAATCCTGCGCCGGCGCCGGCGTCATCGGCGTCCGTGCCGTCACAGCGTCAGCAGCATGGCCAGCATCGCGATCCCCATGGAAAGGCGGCACGCCCGCGCCAACTCCGGCAGGTCGGCCCACCCGGCGGCCGGTCCGGCCGCCGTGACGGTGACGGCCGGCACCAGGCGGACGCCGGTCAGCAGCACGTACCCGGCGAAGTAGAGCAGCAGCGCCCCGGTCAGCGGCGGCACGCCGGCGCCGCCGTGCCCGTGCGCGTGGCCGGGGGAGCCGGCCATCGCGAGGGCCATGTAGACCATCGCGCCCGCGCCCACCAGGTGGTGCAGATGGTGCGGGCTGCCCCGGGCCGCCCACAGTGCGTGCAGCCCGACCGCGCCGAACACGACCGCGTAGACGGCCCAGGCCCACGGGGGAGGGGTGAACACCGCGGCCGGTAGGGCCATCGCGGCCATGCCGAAGCCCATGACCGCCTCGCCGCCCGCGGCGCGGCGGTCACGGGCTTCGGCGCTGCCGCGCAACCGCAGCAGGCAGTAAGCGCCGGCCGCCGCGCACAGCGCTACCAGCAGCCAGCCGGACGACGCCGGTCCGTGCACGCGCACCTCCCGCTCGCCGTTCGGCCGGCCGCCGTTCGCCCGGCGGCCGGCCTTCGAACACCGGCCTTCGAAGGTCGCTCGCCGAAGGCCGTCCTCGTGGATCGGTCAAGGAATGCCCGGGTGACGCGGCGCGTACGCGAGCGCATGGGGGTACGCGGGGAGCGGGCGAGGGCACGCGACATTTATTTCACTGGTAAAATACCTGTTAAGATATTTCCATGAGCAGTGCGACCCCCACCTCCGCGACCCCGCCAGGCCGCCGGCGTCTGCCGCTGGCCGGCGCGTTGCGTCCCGGACGCCCCTCCGACATCTGGTTCAAGCCCGCCCTGAGCGTGGTCGCCGCCGTCGCCCCGCCCAACCTGATCCTGCTGGCGCTTGGCCGGCTCGACCTGGCGATGTACACCATGGCCGGATCCCTGTGCGCCCTGTACGCCCACAACCGCCCCTACGCCGTCCGCGCCCGGGTCCTGGCCTGGGTGGTGCTCGGCATGCTCGGCGGTGTCGGCGTCGCCCTGGTCACCGCCTCGCTCACCCACGACGCCGTCGTGCTGGTCGCCGTCGGCGCCCTGCTGGCCGCCGCGCAGAAGGTCCTGTGCGACGCCACCCGCGTCGGCCCGCCCGGCAACGTCGTCCTCACCTTCATCAGCTCCGCCTCCCTCTTCGCGCCGCAGACCCTCGACCAGGTGCCCGGGCACCTGGCGCTGGCCGCGGCGGCGGGCGCCTGGGCCTGGCTCGTCGGCATGGCACCCGCGCTGCTGCGCCCCACCGGCCCGGAGCGCCGCGCCACCGCCCACGCCCTGAACGCCGTAGCCGCGTACGCCCGAACGCGCGGCGCCGACGACGGTCACGCCCGCGCCGCGCGCGCCGCCGGCTACGCCGCCGTACAGGCCGCCTGGCAGGCGCTGCTGCCGCTGCCGGCGAGCGGCGCCCGCGCCGCGACCCGGCAGGCCCTGGAGCGGCTGGTCGTCCGCGCCGAGGCCGCCCTCGCCGCGCCCACCGACACGGATCCCGAGCAACTGCGAGCCTGGGCGCGCGCCCTGCGCGGCACCGGAGGCGTTCCCCGGCCCGGGGACCCGCGCACCGGCGACTCCCCGGCGGCCGCCGACGAACTCCTCGGCGTGCGGGCGGAGCGCGACGCCCGGCCCGTGCCGCTGTGGCAGCGGTCGGCCCCGCTGGTCCCCATCGGCGTGCGCACCGTCCTCGGCTGCGCCCTGGCCGGGTACGCCTCGCTCGTCCTCGGCATCGGCCGCCCCTACTGGGCCCTGGTCACCGCCGCCGCGCTCTACCAGGCCAACCTCACCCTCACCTGGAACCGGGTCGTCCAGCGCGTCGTCGGCAACCTGGCCGGAGTCCTCGTCTTCGCCGCCGTGGCCCCGCTGGCCCACCTCGGCCAGGTCGCGCTGATCCTGTTCTGCCTGCTGTTCGCCTTCGGGGCCGAGGCTCTCATCAGCCGCAACTACTGGCTCGGCACGATCTGCGTGACCCCGATGGCGCTGCTCATCACCGAGTTCACCGGCTACCAGGAGCCCGGCGTGCTGATCGTCGAGCGGGTCGTGGACACCCTCGTCGGCGCCCTGGTCGGTTTCGCCGCCGCCGTCGTCGTCACCGACCGGCGCGCGGGCGACCGGGTCGAACAGGCGCTGACCGCCGTGGACCGCGCCCGTGAGCGCGCCGCCCGCCTGCTGGCCGAACCCCGCCCGGCCCCCGCCGCCCTGGACGCCGCGCACCGCGCTCTGGCCGCCGCGCTGGTCGAACTGCGGGCCACCGCCGACGCCGCGGCCGGCGAGTGGTGGCGGCGCGCGCTGCCCCAGGAGAGGGTGGTGCGCGCGGAGCAGGCCGGACACCGTACGCTCGCCGCAATGGTCCACCGCCGGACCGGCCCGGGGGCGGGGCGGCCGGACCAGGACGTGGGCACGAGAACGGAGGACGTACGGCCATGACGGCAAACGGAGGGCACTCGGCGAGTGGGGGCGTGGGGGCGGACGGGGCCGGAGGGGACACCGTGGCCGCGGTCGTCCGGCAGTGGCAGGCCGTGCACCCCGGCCTCGACACCGGCCCCATGGAGATCATCGGCCGTATCAACCGCTGTGCCGCCCTCCTGCAGCAGGCCGAGGACGCCCCGCTGCGCCGGGCGGGCCTGAGCCGCCCCGAGTTCGACCTGCTGGGCGCCCTGCGCCGCACCGGCCACGAACTGACCCCAGGGGAGCTGGCCCGCGAGACCTTCTCCTCGGGCGCCGCCGTCACCAAGCGGCTCAAGCAGCTCACCGAACGCGGCCTGGTCGAGCGGCGCGGCGACACCCGCGACCGCCGCGTCGCCCACGTCCGCCTCACCGACGCGGGCCGCGACCTGGTCGACGGCATCCTGCCCGAACAGCTCGCCTACGAGACCGCCGTGCTGTCCGGCCTGGAGGAGGAGCGGCGGGGCGACCTGGCCGCGCTGCTCGGGGAGCTGCTGGGCCGGCTGGAGGGCCGCCTGGGCGCGCTGCGGGCGTGACGCGCGGGCCGCGGCACCGGTGCCCGGTCCACGTCGCGCACCGTGCGGGGGTGGGGCGGTCGCCGCGGACGCTCCCGGCGCCGATCACCGCGTCCGCGCGGGGACCGTCCCGCCCTCCGGGGCGGGCGGCCGCCCCGGACCCGTCCCGCCGGCGCTCGCCGGTGGTTTTCCCGGTCGCCGGCGGCGCCCGGGGACACCGTCCCGGCCGGCGGCCACCGCACGCGCTCCCGGGCCGCCCGTACCCGGGCGGACACCGCCGGGCCGGCGGCCCCTCAGCCCCCCGGCGCCCGGTACACCCCGAACATCGCCCCCTGCGGATCGCGCAGCACCGCGATGCGCGGCCCCTCGGGGAGCGAGGTCGGCATCATGAGGACGGTGCCGGAGCCGCTCGTCGCGTCGGCCGCGGCCCGGTCCACGTCGGCCACCGCGAAGTACGGCAGCCAGTGCGCCGGCACCTCGTGCGGGAACTTGTCGTCCATCGGCACCATGCCGCCGAACTCCGCGCCGCCGACGCTCCACCGCGGGTAGCGCTCCGTGCCGCCGGCGCTCCAGCCGAAGACCGCGGTGTAGAAGTCCCGGGCCCGGTCGGGCCTGCGGGTCAGCAGCTCCACCCAGCCCAGCGCGCCGGGGGCGTCGAACAGCCCGGCGCCCGGGAAGGCACGGGCCTGCCACAGCTGGAACACCGCCTCGTCCGGATCCGCGGCCACCGCGAAGCGGCCCGCGTCGAACACGTCCTCGGGGCCCAGCAGGACCGTCCCGCCGGCCTCCGCCACCCGCCGCGCGGCGGCGTCCGCGTCCCGCACGGCGAACGAGACGTTCCACGCCACCGGCTGCGCCGGCTGGTACAGCGGGGACAGCCCGGCCACCGCCGCGTCCCCCAGGCGCGCGATCGCGTAACCGCCCGTCTGCAGACGGGCGGCGGTCCGCGGACGCCAGCCGAACAGCTTCGTGTAGAACCGCTTGGCCGCCTCCACGTCGCTGGTCCCCAGCTCGGCCCAGCAGGGTCCGCCGATCACCGGTTCGTCGGGCTTCATGCGCCGGGTGCTCCTTCCGCAGTCCTGGCCGGGGCCCCTCCAGCACGCTAAGTCCCCGCCCGGCCCGCGGCCATCCGGCACGCGGACACCGCCGGTACGGGCCGCCCCGCCCGTCGTACGCCCGCACCGCACGGCATGGCGGCCTTCCGCTCCTTCACCCCGCCCGGACGGCCCTTCGCCGTCCGCGCCCACGGCGTGTCCCTTCCACCGCGACCCCCGCGGCCGGCGGCACCGCCCCCGGTGGGTTCAGATCCCCGGCCGGTACCGCAGCGGATGGTCCGCCGGCACCTCCACCAGCACGATCGGGGTGCCGTCCGGGTCGGCGATCCACATCTCCACCAGCCCCCACGCTTCCCTGACCGGCGGCCGGGTGATCGCGACGCCCTTCTCCCGCAGCTCCTCGTGGGCCGCGGTGACGTCTTCGACCTGGAGCCACAGCCGCACGGCCGGGGACGGCGGGGTGTCCGACCGGCCGGAGAGCTCCAGGAAGCCGCCGCCGAGGAAGTAGACCGTGCCGCGCTCCGGCCCCGTACCGAACTCGCGGTAGACGGCGAGGCCCAGCTGCTCGCCGTAGAAGGCGCGGGAGCGTTCGGGGTCGGTGGGGCGGATCAGGACTCTGCTGCCGAGTACGTGGACCATGCATCCGGAGCCTAGCGGCAGCGTTACCCTCATCCGTGCCCACGCCGCGCCCGAGAACGGGAGACACGACCATGGACACCGCCGAGACCCGACTGACCTTCCGCGACGCCACCGACGCCGACGTGGACGAACTCGTCGCGCTGATCGAGTCGGCGTACCGCGGGGAGTCCAGCCGGGCCGGGTGGACCACCGAGGCGGACCTCCTCCACGGACGGCGGACCGACCCGGAGGGGGTGCTGGAGGTGATCGAGTCGCCCGGCAGCCGGCTGCTGACGGTCGAGCGGGACGGGCGGATCGTCGCCTGCTGCCAGCTCGAACACCGGGGCTCGTACGCCTACTTCGGGATGTTCGCCGTCAACCCGGTGCTCCAGGGCGCGGGGCTGGGCAAGACGGTCATCGCCGAGGCCGAGCGGCAGGCCCGCCGGACCTGGGGCGTGACGGAGATGCGCATGACCGTGATCTCCGTCCGCGAGGACCTCATCGCCTGGTACGAGCGCCGCGGCTACCGCCGTACGGGACGGACGGTCCCGTTCCCGTACGGCGACGAGCGCTTCGGCATCCCGCAGCGCGACGACCTCCGGTTCGAGCTGCTGGTCAAGCCGCTGTGTGATCCTCACGCGGTGAAGCGGGCGGCGCGCTTGATCTCCGGGTGGTCGGTGGTCGCGCCGTCCAGGTCCAGGGCCCGCACGAGGCGCAGGTGGTCCTGGGTGTTCACCACCCAGGCGAAGACCCGCAGCCCCGCCTCGCGCGCCAGTCGCACGATCTCCAGAGTGATCCGGTTGACGTCCAGGCAGAGGGCCGCCGCCCCGGCCCCGACGGCGCGGTCCACGACCTCGGGGCCGTAGTACTGGGCCACCAGCGCGGTGCGTGCCCCCGGCACCAGACGGGAGACCTCCGCGATCGCCTCGGCGTGGAAGGAGATCACCTCCACCCGGTCGGCCAGGTCGCGCCGGCGCATCACCTCGGCCAGCGTCCGGGCCGCCGCCGCGTCCTTGATCTCGGCCTGGAGCGGCACCGACACGGCGTCCAGCACCTCCTCGAAGACCGGGACCCGCTCGCCGTGGCCCGCGTCCAGGGCGCGCAGCTCGGCGAGGGTCTTGCCGGCGATCGGCCCGGTGCCGTCGGTCGTCCGGTCCACGTCCGCGTCGTGCATGACGACCAGGGCGCCGTCCTTGCTCAGGTGCAGGTCGAGTTCGACGGCGTCGAGGCCGGCCTGCTCGGCGGCGACGAAGGAACGCAGCGTGTTCTCCGGCTCGACGCCCATGATTCCGCGGTGACCGATGGTGAGAAAGTTCAAGGTCCGACTCGCTTCCGTCGACTGCGGCGGGCAGAGCCGCAGCGTAACGCCGACCCGGTCCATGTCCCTCCTCCGTTGTGCCTGACGGGAAAACATGCGGTGAAGGCGGGGGTGGAGCAGGATATTTTCCCGAGAAGACCCTTGCTGGGAGAAAGCGGCAATGCATACGGTGTCCTGACGCGAGGTTCTCCTGTGGAGGATGGGACATGACGGAAATTCTTGTGCGGGTGGGTGCGGAGGAGAAGGTTCTTCCGGATGCCAGGGTGGTGGAGCACCCGGCGTGGCCCGTGCTCAAGGATGCCGTGGAGCGGATCCGGCCCTGGCAGTCCAAGGACGGATCGATCGACTTCGACGCCGAGGGCGCCCCGCGGCGTGCCGAGGCCGAGGACGCCGTGCGCCGCGTCGCCGCCGCCGTCGAGGAGCTGTCCCCCCTGCTCCCGCACGACCGCGCCTACCACGAGGCCCTCGTGAGGGACCTGCGCCGCTGGGCCGAGGGCGGTTTCCGGGTTCCCGACTTCCTGGACTCGCTGCTGGCCTTCCAGCCGGCCGCCGACCGCCGGGACGGCCTCCAGCACCTGGTCGTCTTCCCGATGTACACCCAGAACGGCAACCCGGACCGCAATCTGGAGGCGGTCGTGCTGCGCATGGTGTGGCCGCAGTGGCTGGCCGAGCTGGAGCGCACCCGCTACGACAACCCGCTGTTCTGCGGCATCACCTTCGAGGACTTCACGGCCGGGTACGACACCAACTCCGCCGTCCTCTTCCCCGAGACCATCGCCGTGCGCGAGGCTCCCGAGCGCTTCACCTGGGGCGGCATCTTCTGCGACCGCGAGGCCGCCCGCTTCCGCCGGGTCACCGAGGCGGCCGTCGACATCCTGGGTCTCGAACTGCCCGAGGACGTCGCCGCCATGGTCCACGACCAGAAGCGCTGCGAGGAGGCGTTCGTGCTGTGGGACATGATCCACGACCGCACCCACAGCCACGGCGACCTGCCGTTCGACCCGTTCATGATCAAACAGCGCCAGCCGTTCTGGATGTACGGCCTGGAGGAGCTGCGCTGCGACCTCACCGCCTTCAAGGAGGCCGTGCAATTGGCGGACGAGGGCGTCCCGCAGGCCCGCGACGTGCAGTACGCGGTGCTGTTCGACCGCATGTTCCGCTTCCCGGTCACCGGCGAGCGCGTGCGCAACTACGACGGCCTCGGCGGCCAGCTCCTCTTCGCCTACCTGCACAAGCACGACGTCGTGCGCTGGACCGACAACAAGCTCTCGATCGACTGGGAGCGCGCCCCGCAGGTCACCAACCGGCTGTGCGCCGAGATCGAGAAGCTGTACCGCGACGGCATCGACCGGCCCAAGCTGGTCCACTGGTTCGCCGGGTACGAGCTGGTCTCCGCCTACCTCGCCCCGCACCCGGCCTCCAAGTGGGCCAAGGGCCCCGACGCCCTCGACCTGACCCAGCCGCCGCGCAGGCTCGTGGACGACGTGCTCCCGGACGAGTTTCCGCTGAGCATGTTCTACGAGGCACTGCGGAAGAAACTGAAGAGTGTGATCGCCTCCACCAAGGGCATCACGGCGGACGGCGCCGAGCGGATCGCCGCGTGAGCGACCGCACGGAAGACAAGGCTCGGGAGGCGAGGACCATGGGGAACGGGGCGCTCGAGGGCGCGGTGATCGCGGTGGCCGGTGCGGGCGGACCCGCCGGACGGGCCGCGCTGCTCAGGCTCGCGGAGGCGGGAGCGACCGTCGTCGGCTCGGACAACGACCCGCAGCGGCTGGCCGAGGCCGTGGACGCGGCGCGCTACGCGCACGGCGGCGCCACGGTCACCGGCGAGACGGTCGACCTGCTCGACGCGGACGCCGCCAAGGACTGGGCCGCCCGCATCGAGAAGGAGTACGGCCGGGTCGACGGCCTGGTCCACCTCGTCGGGGGCTGGCGCGGCAGCCAGACCTTCACCAAGACCGACCTCGGCGACTGGGACCTGCTGGAGAAGCTGCTGGTCCGCACCGTCCAGCACACCTCCCTCGCCTTCCACGAGCCGCTCCAGCGCAGCGACCGCGGCCGGTACGTCCTGATCAGCGCGGCGGGTGCGAGCAAGCCCACCGCGGGCAACGCCGCGTACGCGGCCGCCAAGGCCGCCGCCGAGGCGTGGACGCTCGCCCTGGCCGACTACTTCCGCAAGGCGGGGGGCGAGCGGGGGCCGACCTCCGCGGCTGCGATCCTGGTGGTGAAGGCGCTGGTGCACGACGCGATGCGCGCCGAACGCCCCAACGCGAAGTTCGCGGGCTTCACGGACGTGGCGGACCTGGCCGAGGCCGTCGCCGGAGTCTGGGAGAAGCCCGCCGCGGAAGTGAACGGAAACCGTCTGTGGCTGACCGAGAAGCCGTGAACCCCCCCAAGACCGACGCGCGCCGCCACCACGACCCGCGGGAACGGGGATTCGCCAGCGACAACTACGCCGGCGCCCACCCGGAGGTGCTCGCCGCCCTGGCCCTGGCCAACGGCGGGCACCAGACCGCCTACGGCGAGGACGCGTACACGGAGAACCTCCAGCGCGTCGTCCGCGGGCACTTCGGGGCGACGGCGGAAGCCTTCCCGGTCTTCAACGGCACCGGAGCCAACGTCGTCGCGCTCCAGGCGGTCACCGACCGCTGGGGCGCGGTGATCTGCGCCGAGAGCGCGCACATCAACGTCGACGAGTGCGGGGCGCCCGAGCGGGTCGGCGGCCTGAAGCTGCTCACCGTCCCCACCCCCGACGGCAAGCTCACCCCCGAGCTGATCGACCGCCAGGCGTACGGCTGGGACGACGAGCACCGTGCCATGCCGCAGGTCGTCTCGATCACCCAGAGCACCGAACTCGGCACCCTCTACACCCCCGACGAGATCCGGGCCATCTGCGAGCACGCCCACGCGCACGGCATGAAGGTCCACCTCGACGGCTCCCGGATAGCCAACGCCGCCGCCTCCCTGGACGTGCCGATGCGCGCGTTCACCAACGCGGCCGGCGTCGACATCCTCTCCCTGGGCGGGACCAAGAACGGTGCCCTGTTCGGCGAGGCGGTCGTCGTCGTCAACCCCGACGCCGTCCGCCACATGAAGCACCTGCGCAAGCTGTCCATGCAGCTCGCCTCCAAGATGCGCTTCGTTTCGGTGCAGTTGGAGGCCCTGCTCGCCAAGGACCTGTGGCTGCGCAACGCCCGCCACGCCAACGAGATGGCCCAGCGCCTCGCCGAGGGCGTCCGCGCGGTGCACGGGGTGGAGATCCTCTACCCCGTGCAGGCCAACGCGGTCTTCGCCCGGCTGCCCCGCGAGGTGAGCGAGCGGCTCCAGAAGCGGTTCCGCTTCTACTTCTGGGACGAGGCCGCGGGCGACGTGCGCTGGATGTGCGCCTTCGACACCACCGAGGAGGACGTGGACGCGTTCGTGGCGGCCCTCAAGGAGGAGATGGCCCGCTGAGGCAACCCCCGAGCGGTGCATGGATATGCGATCAACTGAAAAGTCATTGACTCGTGGGTGATCGCATTCCTATGCTCCGCAAGCATGGAGCTGATCCAGCAAAACTCTGATCTTTCCGCTTACTTGGCCGACGACGACGTCGTCGATCATGGTCACCCGGTCGTACGGGAGAGGGCCGCGCGTCTCGCCAGGGAAGCGGAGGATTCGTATGAGTATGCGCGGCTGGCGTTCGAGTACGTCCGCGACGCAATCCCGCACTCACAGGACGTCGCGGACCCGCGCGTCACCTGGCGGGCCTCCGACGTCCTGGCGCAGGGCACCGGGATCTGCCACGCCAAGGCCCACGCGCTGGCCGCGCTGCTGCGGGCCGAGGACATCCCCGCCGCACTGTGCTACCAGCGGCTGCTGCACGACGGAGGCGACGGGTACGTGGTGCACGGGCTGGTCGCGGTCCGCTTCGACGGCGCCTGGCACCGGCAGGACCCGCGCGGCAACAAGCCCGGCGTGGACGCCGGGTTCTCGCTGGAGGGGGAGCGGCTGGCCTGGACCCCCGACCCGGAGCGCGGTGAGGCGGACTACCCGGTGCTGTACGCCGAGCCGCATCCGGCCGTGCTGGACGCCCTGAAGGCGGCGCCCGACCGGCCGCACCTCTGGCGGACGCTGCCGACCGCGCTCTGAGGCGGGGCCGGCCACGACCCGCACGCCCGCCACTTCCCGGTCCGGGGCGGGAAATGGCGGGACCGGGCCGCCGGCGACGAGGACTCCGGCACCGCCGTCGCAGCCGGCGGCGGGAACCGCGCACCCGGTTCGCCGAGGGGGCGGGGCCTTCGGCGCCTTCCCGTCAAAGGGCCGGGCGCCGCTGCCGGCCACCGGGGCGGAGGCCGGACCCGCCGGGCTGCCGCAGGGGCCAGGCCCCGGAACGCACGTCACCGCCCGCGCCGCCGGACCGGCACGGACCCCGTCCCGGACGGCCATCCGTCCGGCGGGCGGGGGCACCGCTCAGCGCGCCTCCGCCGCGCGGACCTGCTCCGCCGTCGGGGCCGTGCCGCCGAGGTGGGCCGGCATCCACCAGGTGTCGTCCGATTCCTTGGGGCGCACGGGATAGGCGCGCTGCGCGGCCTCCAGCAGCTCCTGCACGCGCTCGCGCAGCCGGCGCGTGAGGGCGCCCGCGTACTGCTCGCGGGAGGCGTCGATCGCCTCGCCGACCCGGATGGTGATCGGGATGTGGCTGCGCTTGAAATTGCGCGGATGGCCCTTGGTCCACAGCCGCTGCGTGCCCCACACCGCCATCGGGATCAGCGGAACGCCCGCCTCCTGGGCCAGGCGCGCGGCACCCGACTTGAAGCTCTTCAGCGTGAACGACTCCGAGATGGTGGCCTCCGGGAAGACCCCGATGATTTCCCCCGACCGCAGCGAGTCCAGGGCGTGCGCGTAGGCCGCCTCGCCCTGCTTGCGGTCGACCGGGATGTGCTTCATCCCGCGCATCAGGGGACCGGAGATCCGGTGCCGGAAGACGGACTCCTTCGCCATGAAACGCACGAGCCGCTTCTGCGGCAGCGCCGCCAGTCCGTTGAAGACGAAGTCCAGATAGCTGATGTGATTGCTCACCAGCACCGCGCCGCCCGAGCGCGGGATGTTCTCCGATCCCCGGCAGTCGATCTTGAGGTCCCACACCTTGAACATGGCGCGGGCGAGACCGATGACCGGGCGGTAGACGAGTTCTGCCATGGGCCGGACGGACCCTTCCTGCTCTGCCTGGGAAGGGACTCCCAGTGGAAAGCTACGCGGCCGTAGGTTTTACGGCACGTCGCAGATGGTGCCCCAAGAACGGCCCGCGAACCAGTCCTGGTGCCCGGTGGCGGCGTAATTCTCGTCACGTCCTGCCTTTGACCGGCTCTTTGCCGAAGGGTTACCGAGCGTGCAGCCCCCGCCCCTCGGTGGTTCCCCCGCACCGGCATCCGGAAGAATCGAGCATTCCGCGGCGGGCACCCGGGAAAGCGCGGGAATCTTTGCGGCCCCGTGAACGCTTCACCCGGGGACGGATCGGAGACGAGGGGGAGAGGACGCGTGCGCGAACGGGACGACGGCGTGCGGCTCGACGCCGCCGCACTGGGCACCGGTCTCGGTGAACGCGCCACCCTCGTACACTTCTCCAGCGCCTTCTGCGCGCCCTGCCGGGCCACCCGGCGGGTCCTCGGCGAGGTGGCCCGCATGGTGCCGGGCGTCACCCACGTCGAGATCGACGCCGAGTCCCGTCTCGGGCTCGTCCGTGCCCTGGGCATCCTCAAGACCCCGACGGTGCTCGTCCTGGACGCGGACGGCCGCGTCGTACGGCGCGCCACCGGCCGGCCGCGCACCGCGGACGTGATCGCCGCCCTGGGGGAGGCGGTGTGACGCCCGCCCCGCCGGACCAGCCGTTCCCGCGCCTCGCGCGGCAGGACAACCCGCACAAGGAACATTCCATGACGACCACGCCCGCCCCGGGCATATCCCGGCCGGCCGCCGACGACCTGTTCCGCTCCGTCTTCCGGCGCCACGCGGCGGGAGTCGCCGTGATCACCGCCCGCGGTGGCAACGGCCCGGCCGGATTCACCGCCACCTCCCTCGCCTCGGTCTCCGCGGATCCCCCGATGCTCTCCTTCGGGGTCGGCACCGGCTCCTCCAGCTGGCCCGCCGTCGCCATCGCCGGCCACGTCGGGGTGCACATACTCGGCGAGCACCAGCGGGAGCTCGCCGCCACCTTCGCCCGCAGGGGCGCCGACCGCTTCGGCCCGCCCACGGCCTGGCGCGAGGGCCCCGAGGGCGTGCCCGTCCTCGACGGCGTCCTCGCCTGGCTGGTGGGCCGCGTCGTCGCCCGCGTCCCGGCCGGGGACCACCGCGTCGTGCTGGCCGAGGTCGTGCACGGCGACTTCGCCGGCTCCGGCCGGCCCCTCCTCTACCACCAGGGGCGCTTCACCGGACTGCGCGACTGACCCGGCGCCGCGGGCCCTTCTGTGAAACCGTCGGGTTCCGGTTACGCTGCGTTGCGAAGGTCACAGTTCAAAGCGCTTGCTTAGCGGGGATGGACTGGATGTACTGACGAGTAATATTCCGGCGGGAGCGCAGGGCCGCCCCGACCGGGATCGGCCGCTGCGGGCGCCTATGCTGCCTGCAAGCAGGCAGCACTGAAATGTCGATGCAGTAGGAGAGCCGGCGTGAGCTTGAGGATCGTTGTCACCGTGAAGTACGTGCCCGACGCCACTGGCGACCGGCGCTTCGCCGATGACCTGACCGTCGACCGGGACGACGTGGACGGTCTGCTCTCCGAACTGGACGAGTACGCGGTCGAGCAGGCGCTGCAGATCTCGGAGAACTCCGACGACGACGTGGAGGTCACCGTCCTGACGGTGGGCCCGGAGGACGCCAAGGACGCGCTGCGCAAGGCGCTGTCGATGGGCGCCGACAAGGCGATCCACGTCGAGGACGACGACCTGCACGGCACCGACGCGATCGGCACCTCCCTGGTGCTGGCCAAGGCGATCGAGAAGGCCGGCTACGACCTGGTGATCTCCGGCATGGCGTCGACGGACGGCACCATGGGCGTCGTGCCGGCGCTGCTGGCCGAGCGCCTGGGCGTACCGCAGGTGACCCTGCTGTCCGAGGTGTCGGTCGAGGACGGCACGGTCAGGGGTCGCCGCGACGGCGACGTCGCCTCCGAGCAGCTGGAGGCGTCGCTGCCGGCGGTCGTGTCGGTCACCGACCAGTCGGGCGAGGCGCGTTACCCGTCCTTCAAGGGCATCATGGCGGCCAAGAAGAAGCCGGTTCAGTCCTGGGACCTGTCCGACCTCGGCATCGAGGCGGAGGAGGTCGGTCTCGAGGGTGCCTACACGACCGTCGACGCGGCGAACGAGCGCCCGGCCCGGACCGCGGGCACGGTCGTCAAGGACGAGGGCGAGGGCGGCAAGCAGCTCGCCGAGTTCCTCGCGAGCCAGAAGTTCATCTAGGGGCCACGCCCCTCACCGCCCCTCAGACTTCGCGATTTTCGCAAGGAGATCCATCCCATGGCTGAAGTTCTCGTCTACGTCGACCACGTGGACGGTGCCGTCCGCAAGCCCACCCTGGAGCTGCTGACCCTCGCCCGCCGCATCGGCGACCCGGTCGCCGTCGCCCTCGGAGGCGGCGCCGCCGGCACCGCCGCCACGCTCGCCGAGCACGGCGCGGTGAAGGTCCTCACCCACGAGGCGTCCGAGTACGCCGACTACCTGGTCGTGCCGAAGGTGGACGCCCTGCAGGCCGCCGTCGAGCAGGTCTCCCCGGCCGCCGTGCTGGTGCCGTCCTCCGCCGAGGGCAAGGAGATCGCCGCGCGTCTGGCGCTGCGCATCGGCTCCGGCGTCATCACCGACGCCGTCGACCTGGAGGCCGGCGACGAGGGCCCGGTGGCCACCCAGTCGGTGTTCGCCGCCTCCTACACCACCAAGTCCCGCGTCACCAAGGGCACCCCGGTCATCACGGTCAAGCCGAACTCGGCCGCCGTGGAGGCCGCTCCGGCCGCGGGCGCGGTCGAGGCGCTGGAGGTGTCCTTCTCCGCGCAGGCGACCGGTACGAAGGTCACGGGCCGTACGCCGCGTGAGTCGACCGGCCGTCCGGAGCTGACCGAGGCCGCGATCGTGGTCTCCGGCGGCCGCGGCGTCAACGGCGCGGAGAACTTCGGACTCATCGAGGCCCTCGCCGACGAGCTGGGCGCCGCCGTGGGCGCCTCGCGCGCCGCGGTGGACGCGGGCTGGTACCCGCACACCAACCAGGTGGGCCAGACCGGCAAGTCCGTCTCCCCGCAGCTGTACATCGCCTCCGGCATCTCCGGCGCGATCCAGCACCGTGCCGGCATGCAGACCTCCAAGACGATCGTGGCGATCAACAAGGACCCGGAGGCCCCGATCTTCGACCTGGTCGACTACGGCGTCGTCGGCGACCTCTTCGAGGTCGTACCGCAGCTCACCGAGGAGATCAGGGCCCGCAAGGGCTGATCCCGCACGCCGTGCGCACGAGGCCCCCGCGACCGCCCCTGGTCGCGGGGGCCTCGGCCTTCCCCGGGGGCGTTCCCCACCGGCTTCGTCACCGCCGGCGAGTGCCGTACCGGACGGCCGGAGGCGGCGCCTGGGCCGGGAAGAGGGTGTTGACCGGCGGGAAGTTCGGCGGATAACTTCGCTGTGCGGATTGCAGATTCCGTACAACGGAAAATTGGAGGGTGTGGAATGGGTCAGCAGGAGAAGGTGGCGACAAGCCTCGCGGGCACCGTGAGCGAGGAGATCAGCGCCTCCCTCGCACCGGTCGACGCGGAGCTGGAACGCCGCTACCCCGGGGACCCCGGCACCCGCCAGCCCGTCCACACCGTCTACGTCCCCGGCGACGCCTTCACCGCCGGCACCGTACGCTCCTGGGGCGACCGGGCGCTGGCCGCGCTCGACGAGCACGCCCCCGACGCCGCCTCCTTCGCCGCCGTCCTCGGACTCCGCGAGGACCTCGCCGAGCCGGTGTACTCCCGGGTGCGCGCCAAGCTGGAGCGCGAACCGATCGAGGACCTGCGCGTCGACTTCGAGGACGGTTACGGCAACCGCCCCGGCGCCGAGGAGGACGAGGCCGCCGCCCGTGCGGCCCGCGTCATCGCCGAGGCGTACGCCCAGGGCACCGCCGCCCCGTACATGGGCATCCGCATGAAGTGCATGGAGGCGGCCGTGCGCGACCGGGGCATCCGCACCCTCGACATCTTCCTCACCGGCCTGATGGAGGCGGGCGGCCTGCCCGGCGGACTGGTGCTCACCCTGCCCAAGGTGACCTACCCCGAGCAGGTCGCCGCCATGGCCCGCCTGCTGGAGGCGTTCGAGAAGGCGCACGGGCTGGAGTCCGGCCGGATCGGCTTCGAGATCCAGATCGAGACCAGCCAGTCCATCCTCGCCGCCGACGGCACCGCCGCCGTCGCCCGCATGATCCACGCCGCCGGGGGCCGCGCCACCGGGCTGCACTACGGCACCTTCGACTACAGCGCATGCCTCGGCGTCTCCGCCGCCCACCAGGCCGGCGACCACCCGGCCGCCGACCACGCCAAGGCGGTCATGCAGGTCGCCGCCGCGGGCACCGGCGTCCGCGTCTCGGACGGCTCCACCAACGTCCTGCCGGTCGGTCCCACCGAGAAGGTCCACGACGCCTGGCGCCTGCACTACGGCCTCACCCGCCGCGCCCTCGCCCGCGCCTACTACCAGGGCTGGGACATGCACCCGGGCCACATCCCCACCCGCTACGCCGCCGTCTTCGCCTTCTACCGCGAGGGCTTCGAGCAGGCCGCCGCCCGCCTCGCCCGCTACGCCGACCACGCCGGCGGCGACATCGCCGACGAACCCGCCACCGCCAAGGCCCTCGCCGGCCATCTGCTGCGCGGTCTGGACTGCGGCGCCCTCGACACCGCCGAGGTCGCCCGGCTCACCGGCCTGACCCGCGCCGACCTGGAGGGCTTCGCCGCACCCCGGCGCAGCGGCCTGACGGCGTCGGCGCGGCAGACGCCGGCTGCGGGGTGACGGCTCCGGTACGCAAAGGCGCGCAGGAAGCCCCTCCGGCACCGCGGGCGCGGAGCTCCTTCGGGTGCGACACCGGGGGCCGGCGTACGGCACGGGCCCGGCGGCACCGTGCGGTACGCCGGGCGGACGCGCGCCCCGGAAGCGGTGCGGTGTGCCGAAGGCGTCCGGGCCGTGGCGGGCCGCTCAGTCCGCGGGCGGCAGCTCGCCCGAGCCGCGGGTGACCAGCCGGGTCGGCAGTTCGACGCGTCCGGGCGCAGCGAGGCCGCCGTCCAGCTGCCGGAAGAGCCGTTCGGCGGCGGTGCGGCCGAGGGCCGCCGCGTCCTGGGCGACGACGGTCACCCCCGGCTGGAGCAGGTCGGCGAGTTCGATGTCGTCGAAACCGACGAAGGCGACGCGTCGGGAGTGCCCGGCGAGGACGCGGATCACGGTGACCGTCACCCGGTTGTTGCCCGCGAAGACCGCGGTGACCGGGTGCGGGTCCGCGAGCATCTCCTCGGTCGCCCGGCGCACCCGCTCGGGATCCGTGGCGCCCAGCGACATCCAGGAGTCCTTCACCGGTATGCCCGCGTCCTCCATGGCCGCCCGGTAACCGCGCAGCCGCTCGGCGGCGGTGTGGATCCGGGGCATGTCGCCGATGAACCCGATCCTGCGGTGCCCGTGCGCGATCAGATGGGCCACGCCGTCGCGGGCGCCGCCGAAGTTGTCCGAGAGCACCACGTCCGCGTCGATCCGCCCGGCCGGCCGGTCCACGAACACCGTGGCGACGCCCGCCTTCAGCTCCGGCTCCAGGTACCGGTGGTCGTCCCCGGCCGGGATCACCACCAGCCCGTCCACGCGCCGGGCGCACAGCGCCAGCACCAGTTCCCGTTCACGGTCCGGGTCCTCGGCGCTGGATCCGTTGATGAGCAGGGCGCCGTGGGCCCGGGCCACTTCCTCCACCGCGCGGCTGAGCGGCCCGTAGAACGGGTCCGCGAGATCCTCCAGGACCAGGCCGATGCTGGCCGTGCGGCCCTTGCGGAGCACCCGCGCGCTGTCGTTGCGGCGGAAGCCGAGCGCGTCGATGGCCTCCTGGACGCGCCGTTCCGTCTCCGGCGTCACGCCCGGTTCGCCGTTGACCACGCGAGAGACGGTCTTGAGCCCGACCCCGGCGCGGGCGGCGACGTCCTTCATGGTGGGGCGGTTGCCGTAGCGGGTCCCGGAGAGGCGGTCGGTGCGGCGGGGCGTCTCGGGCACGGTGCGGTGTCCTGTCCTTGTCGTCCACCGAACGCGTCGGCGGACGACGCGTCGGTCCATGGGTGCGTATGGGGATGTGGCGTCGAGCATAGGGCCTGGACAACGTTGTCAAGGGCGGGGGAGACTGTCCAGGACGCCTCCCGGAGCGCGCCGCCACCACCCGGCCGGTCCGCGGCGCCTTCCGCGTTTCCCGTGTTTTTCTCGTGTTCGTTGCTCATGTTTTCCCATGGTGGACGGGGAGATCCGACTCTGATGCACACCGACCTCGTGGCCGCGCTGGACATCGGCGGCACCAAGATCGCCGGAGCACTGGTGGACGGCCGCGGCCGGATCCTGGTGCGCGCGCAGCGCGCCACGCCCGCGCAGGAGGACGGCGAGACCGTGATGCGCGCCGTCGAGGAGGTGCTCGGCGAGCTGACCGCCTCGCCGCTGTGGGCACGCGCCACGGCCGTCGGCATCGGCAGCGCCGGCCCGGTGGACGCCTCCGCGGGCACGGTGAGCCCGGTGAACGTGCCCGGCTGGCGCGACTACCCCCTGGTCGCGCGGGTCCGGGCCGCGGTCGGGGGACTGCCCGTCGAGCTGATCGGCGACGGCGTCGCGATCACGGCGGCCGAGCACTGGCAGGGCGCCGCCCGCGGGCACGACAACGCGCTGTGCATGGTGGTCTCCACGGGCGTCGGCGGCGGTCTGGTGCTCAACGGCAGGCTGCACCCGGGGCCGACCGGCAACGCGGGCCACATCGGCCACATCAGCGTGGAGTTCGACGGCGACCCCTGCCCGTGCGGCGCGCGCGGCTGCGTGGAGCGGATCGCGAGCGGCCCCAACATCGCCCGGCGGGCCCTGGACAACGGCTGGCGGCCCGGCCCCGAGGGCGACACCTCCGCCGCCGCGGTGGCCGCCGCCGCACGGGCCGGCGACCCGGCCGCCGTGGCCTCCTTCCGCCGGGCGGCCCGGGCGCTGGCCGCCGGCATCGCGGCCACCGCGACGCTCGTCGAGATCGACATCGCGGTGATCGGCGGGGGCGTCGGCAAGGCGGGCGAGGTGCTCTTCGCCCCGCTGCGCGAGGCCTTGGCCGACTACGCGACCCTGTCCTTCACCCGGCACCTGACGGTGGTCCCCGCCCGGATGGGCACGGACGCGGGGCTGGTCGGGGCGGCGGCGGCCGTCCTCACCGGGCGGGCGGACCCGGCTCCGGCGGACGTGCGGGGAACCCCGGGGATGCGCGGGGCGGCTTCGGCGGGTGCGCGGGAGACCCCCGGCGGTGCGTTGCCCGGCACGGCGGACGCGGTACCGGGGGGCGGGAACGTCCTCCGCGGCCGTGACCCGGACTCGCCCGCGCAGTTGAACCCGGCATGAAGAAGCGCAGCATGCTCGCCCTCGCCTCCCTCGCCACCGGCTTCGTCGTCGCGGCGGTCACCCCCTCCCACGGCCTGAGCGGGACCCCGTCCGGCCCCGACGTGATGGACGACGCCGTCACGACCGTCGAACAGACCACCGGCGACGACAGCTTCGCCTTCCGCGACCACTTCGAGGAGGACCGGCACTGAGACCCCGGCCGGCCGGGCCGCGCACGGCGCCGGCGCCCCAAGGACAGGGGCGCCGGCGCCGTTTCCGTGCGGTCCTCAACTGGGGCTGGTTTCCGTGGCAGGGTGGAGCGGGCAAGCCACAGGGGGCCAACGGAAGAGGGGGACCTGTGACCGTCGTCTGGATCAACGGCGCGTTCGGTGCGGGGAAGACGTCCACCGCACGGGAGCTGATCGAACTGATCCCGAACAGCACGCTCTTCGACCCCGAGGTGATCGGCGCGGAGCTCACACGTCTGCTGCCGCCCAAGCGCCTCGCCGAGGTCGGCGATTTCCAGGACCTCCCGATCTGGCGCCGCCTCGTGATCGACACGGCGGCGGCGCTGCTCGCCGAGCTCGGCGGGACCCTGGTGGTGCCCATGACCCTGCTGCGCCAGGAGTACCGCGACGAGATCTTCGGCGGTCTCGCCGCCCGCCGTATCCCTGTACGGCACATCCTTCTCGCCCCGGCTGAAACGATCCTGCGGGAGCGGATAGCCGGCCGCGAGGTCCCTGCGGACCTCCCCGACGGCGAGATGCGCGTACGGCAGTGGTCCTACGACCACATCGAGCCCTACCGGGCCGCCCTCGCCTCCTGGCTCACCGCCGACGCCCACCCGGTCGACACCAGCGCCCTCACCCCGCACGAGGCCGCCGCCCGCATCGCCGAGGCCGTCGGCACCGGTGCCGTGCCCGTCTGCGACATCGTGCAGACCCCCGAACCCACCGCCGAGACGCTCGCCGCCGGCGTCCTCCTCTTCGACGAGCGGGACAGGGTGCTGCTCGTCGACCCCACCTATAAGGCCGGCTGGGAGTTCCCCGGCGGCGTCGTCGAACCCGGCGAGGCACCCGCCCGCGCCGGCATCCGCGAGGTCGCCGAGGAGACCGGCATCCACCTGGACGACGTACCGTCCCTGCTCGTCGTCGACTGGGAGCGGCCCGCGCCGCCCGGCTTCGGCGGGCTGCGCCTGCTCTTCGACGGCGGCCGCCTCGACTCCGCCGAGGCCGGGCGGCTGCTGCTGCCCGGACCCGAGCTGCGCGGCTGGCGGTTCGTCACCGAGGAGGAGGCCGCCGGCCTGCTGCCCCCGGTCCGGTACGAGCGCCTGCGCTGGGCCCTGCGGGCCCGGGAGCGAGGGACGGCGCTGTACCTGGAGGCGGGCGTCCCGGTCGGCTGACGCGGAGGGGCTACCGGAAGGCGCTCACCGCCGCGCACAGTGACTCGCCCGCTCCGGCGAATCGGTTCCGCCGATCCGGGCGGTCCGGCGTCGACCGGCGACAGCCGGTCGCCGTCGCGCCGGAGGCAGGCCCGGCCCACGGGGAAGCGCGGCAGGCGCGGGCGGCCGGGGAGCGGTTCGGCGGTGTCCGTGTCCGTGGTGCTGTCCATGGGGCGACCGCGGGAGGGCCCGCGTCCTCGGAGCGGGGGCCTCCGCCGTCGGAGGAGCGGGCGTCAGCTCGCCGCGTAGTTGCGCAGGAACAGCGCCTCGGCGACCGACAGCCGCTCCAGCTCCTCGGGGGAGACGCTCTCGTTCACCGCGTGGATCCGCGCCTCCGGCTCGCTCAGGCCGATGAGGAGGATCTCCGCCCGCGGATAGAGGGTGGCGAGGGCGTTGCACAGCGGGATGGAGCCGCCCTGGCCGGCGTACTGCATCTCCTGGCCGGGGTAGGCCACCGCCATCGCCTCGGCCATGGCCCGGTACGCCGGGCTGGTGGTGTCGGCGCGGAACGCCTGGCCCTGGCCGATCTGCTCGACGGCGACCCGGGCGCCCCACGGCGTGTGCGACTCCAGGTGCGCCCGGAGCAGCCCGGTCGCCTCGGCGGCGTCCACGCCCGGCGGCACCCGCAGGCTGATCAGCGCACGGGCGCTCGCCTGCACCGACGGGGTGGCGCCGACGACGGGCGGGCAGTCGATGCCGAGGACCGTGACGGCCGGCCGCGCCCAGATGCGGTCGGCGACCGTGCCGGAGCCGATCAGCTCCACCCCGTCCAGCACCTTGGCGTCCCGCCGGAACTGCTCCTCGTCGTACTGGAGCCCCTCCCACCGCGCGTCGGCGGTGAGACCGTCGACGGTCGTCGAGCCGTCCTCGGCGCGCAGCGAGTCCAGTACGCGGATCAGGGCGGCCAGCGCGTCGGGGGCGGCGCCGCCGAACTGGCCCGAGTGCAGGTTGCCCTCCAGGGTGTCGACCTGCACGCGCACCAGGGTCATCCCGCGCAGGGTGGAGGTGACCGTCGGCAGACCGGCCCGGAAGTTGCCCGCGTCACCGATGACGATGGCGTCGGCGGCCAGCAGCTCCGGGTGCTCCTCGGCGTACCGCTCCAGGCCGCCCGTGCCCTGCTCCTCCGACCCCTCGGCGATCACCTTGACGTGCACGGGGACGCCGCCGTCGGCCTTCAGCGCGCGCAGCGCCAGCAGGTGCATGATCACGCCGCCCTTGCAGTCGGCGGTCCCGCGCCCGTACCAGCGGCCGTCGCGCTCGGTCAGTTCGAAGGGCGGAGTGGCCCAGCCGGCCTCGTCCAGCGGCGGCTGCACGTCGTAGTGGGCGTACAGCAGCACCGTCTTGGCGCCCTCGGGACCGGGCAGGTAGCCGTACACCGACTGGGTGCCGTCCGGAGTGTCCAGCAGCGCCACGTCCTGGAAGCCCTCGGCGCGCAGCGCGTCGGCTATCCAGCGCGCGGCGCCCTCGCTCTCGCTCCTGGGGAACTGGTCGAAATCGGCCACCGATTTGAAGGCCACCAGCTCGGCGAGCTCCTCCTTCGCCCGGGGCATCAGCGAGGCGACGGTCCCGGCGACCGGATGCGACGACATGGGCACGCTCCTTGTGGGTGCGACGTTCGTACCGTTGCCCGATCCTCGCACAGCGGCCCGGGGTGCCTCGTACGGTGGGCTTGCGGGGCTTTGCGCGGGTGCCGGCGGCGTTCGTACGGCGATCGGCGGCTCCTCGCGAGGTGGCCCGCGGCGACACCGCCGTAGGATGCGGGGGACACAAGCGGCATGCGGCTGGATCGGAGCGGTAGACCATCGTGAGCAGCGAGAACTCTTCGGCGGAGGACGCGCGGCAGGTGTGGGACGTCGTCGTGGTGGGGGCGGGACCCGCGGGGGCCTCGGCCGCCTACGCGGCGGCGGTCGCCGGGCGGCGCGTGCTGCTGCTGGAGAAGGCGAAGCTGCCCCGCTACAAGACGTGCGGCGGCGGCATCATCGGCCCCTCGCGCGACACGCTGCCGCCCGGCTTCGAACTGCCGTTCAAGGACCGTGTCCACGCCGTCACGTTCTCCCACAACGGGCGCTTCACGCGCACGCGCCGCTCCCGGCAGATGCTGTTCGGTCTGGTCAACCGGCCCGAGTTCGACCAGCAGCTCGTCGAGCACGCGCAGAAGGCGGGCGCCGAGCTGCGCACCGGTGTGACGGTCTCGCGGGTCGAGCAGCACGGGTCGGCGGTGCCGGACCGGCGCACGGTCGCCGTCGTCCTGCAGGGCGGCGAGACCGTGCTCGCGCGGGCCGTCGTCGGCGCGGACGGCAGCGCCAGCCGCATAGGCGCGCACGTCGGGGTCAAGGTGGACCAGGTCGACCTCGGGCTGGAGGCCGAGATCCCGGTGCCCCGGACGGTCGCCGAGGACTGGAAGGGGCGGGTCCTCATCGACTGGGGACCGCTGCCCGGCAGTTACGGCTGGGTCTTCCCCAAGGACGACACGCTGACGGTCGGTGTGATCTCCGCCCGGGGCGAGGGCGCGGCGACCAAGCGCTACCTGGAGGACTTCATCGGCCGGCTCGGTCTGGCCGGGTTCGAGCCGAGCATCTCCTCCGGCCACCTCACCCGCTGCCGCACCGACGACTCGCCGCTCTCCCGCGGCCGGGTCCTGGTGTGCGGGGACGCGGCGGGGCTCCTGGAGCCGTGGACCCGCGAGGGCATCTCCTTCGCGCTGAGGTCGGGGCGGCTCGCGGGGGAGTGGGCGGTCCGCATCGCCGAGGCCCAGGACGCCGTGGACGCCCGCCGGCAGGCCCTGAACTACGCCTTCGCCGTCAAGGCGGGGCTCGGCGTGGAGATGGGCGTCGGCAAGCGGATGCTCGCGCTCTTCGAGCGGCGCCCGGGGCTCTTCCACGCCGCCCTGACCGGCTTCCGGCCGGCCTGGCGGGCGTTCAAGGACATCACGCAGGGCTCGACGTCGCTGGGCGAACTGGTCCGCAGCCATCCGCTGGCCCAGCGGGCACTGACCGCGCTGGACCGACGCCCGGCCGAGGACCCGGCCAGCTCGTAACCGGGATGGCCGGAGCGGCCGCGGTGCGAGGGGCCGGGTGTCGGGGCGGACGCGACTGCCTCCTCGCCGGACGCGCCGCCCGCTTGAGCCCGCCGTCGTTCGCCGGCGGATCGGCCCGGCGCGCTGGTCCGCGGCGGGGGCGGCACCGCGGACCGCGCTCCGGCCGGGAGGGGGAACGCCGTGCCGTCGGCTGCCGCCGCACGGCCGGTCAGCGGTTGCCGCCCGGGCGGTGGACGCTGAGGTCGCCGTAGGCCGACAGAACGCCGGGCAGGTCAACGGGTTTGTGCCGCAGGGTGGCGTCCAGGAAGGCGAGCGTGGTCGCGGCGACGACGCGGGGGCTCCCCGTGCGGCCCAGGGAGCCGACCGCCGAGGGCACGGGCGGCAGGTACAGGGGGCCGTCCATGAAGGTGAGGTGTGCGGCGCCGGGGATGGTGAGCCGGTAGCTCGTCGCGGTGTTGAACTCGAGGGCCCCGGTGAGGCGGGGCATGTACCGCGGGTCGGTCGCGGGGGTGACGGCCTGGGTGAGCGCGAGTGCCGGCTGGTGGAGGGAGGGGGAGGCGGGGCCGTGGGGGTAGCCGTCCAGATCGATGACGGCATCGAACCGGTGGTCCCGCCGGGCTGCCTGCAGGGCGGCGGCACCACCCATGGAGTGGCCGGTGACCGCGACCCGGCCGGTGTCCAGGCGCCCGGTCAGCGGGCCGGCGATCTCACCTCGGTCCAGACGGTCCAGCTGGGTGAGGACGAAGCCGAGGTCGGCGGCCCGGACAGCCGTCCAGCCGACCGCCGCCTTCCCGTCCTCGTCCCCGTCGCCGGTGGAGGCGGTCCTGGTGCGGATCGTTCGGCCGTCGGCGAGGACGACGGCGGCGGAGTCGTACGGATGGTCGAGGGCGGCGACCAGGTAGCCGTGGCTGGCCAGTTCCTCCGCCCAGGCGGTGTTCTGGGTGCGCACTCCGCCCGACCCGGGGGAGAACAGCACGACCGGGAACCGTCCACCCCTGTCGGCCACCGGGGCGCCGAAGACCGAGCGGGTGCGGGCCCGCGGAATACCGTCGACCAGGAAGCCGGGCAGGCCGACCTGGCGGGCGAGGGCGTCGGAGACGGTGCGCGCCTCGTGCTCCGTGCGGCCGAGGTACTGGGCCCGCCGCGCGCCCGCGGGGCTCTTCCGCGCGGGATACCAGAGCTGGACCACGACCGTGCGCCGGTCGTGCGGATCGGCGGTGAAGGTCTCGGGGCGGCGTGGGTCGCTCCACTGCACCACGCGGGTGCCGACCGCGAAACGGCCCGACGGTTCGGGGAACACGGGTACGGGAAAGGCCCAGGCGGCCGCCGGCCCCGCGGCGATCAGGCCGAGGCAGGCCACCGACCCGGGCAGGGCCAGCCACCACCGGGCCCGCCACGCAGGCCGGCCGGTACGGCGTTGCAGCAGGGGGGAGAGGGCGAACGGCGACGCGACGGCAGCGCCCGCCAGCACCGGCAGCAGCTGCCAGCGGATCCCCACCACGCTCAGCACGATCGCGGACAGCACGAACACCGCCCCCGCCGCGATCGTGACGCGCCGGCGGGCGGCAGGGGGGAACCAGCGCGCCACCACCAACGCGACGGCACCCGGCAGGACAAGGACTTCCGGAAGGGACATGTGCAGTCCGGCGATGTTCTCGGTCACCCGGCCATGCTCGGCGCGGGGCACGCGCTGCCACATCGTCCTCGGGTCGCCATCGTGTACAGCCTGAGTCGCACTCCGCGGCACGCCCATGTGAGCGGCCCCGCGACCGCGGGAGGAGGCCGGGACCGCACGCGCCCGCCGGCGCCGGCCTACGAGCCGGGGCCGGTGCGGCCGGCCTGGGCCGACCGCCGGAAACGGACCAGCACGCCGACGACCCGGACGACGAAGACCACGGCCGCCACCGCCCTTCCGCAGCCGATGAGGGTGTTCCGCGCGCCGGCCGGCAGGTCGAAGACGTACGCCGGTCCCGCCACCGCCCCGAAGAGGACGGCCGCCGCGAACGCGGCGCTGAACAGCGCGTACCCGATCTCGACGGTGACCGCGTCCCGCTCGGCCCGGCTCCGCCGTCCCCCGTGGTGCTCCATGCCGTGAGTGTCACAGGGGTGTGCCCGGCGGGCAAGGGGGTCGCGCCGGGCGCGCGGACCGGTGGCCGCGCGCGGTGCCCGGTTTCCCCGTTCAGACGGCGGACGTCCCGCGCCACAGCGCGGCGACGGAGGCGTCCCCGGTCACCTCCGGGTACGGCTGCCGGTTCCACAGCGACAGATACAGCCGCGCGGCGGGACCGGTGATCTCGCAGTCGGCGTCCCCGGTCCCGCTCCGCTCGGTGACGGGCGGCTCCCGCGTCAGCCGTACGGTCCATACGGCGTCGTCCGCGTCCGTCGCCCGCACGCGCAGCACGCGGGGCCTCTCACTGCGGATCCCGCTCTTGGGGCGGGCGTGAAAGCCGCACAGCAGTTCGTCGATGCCGTCCACGGCGAAACCGGTGCCTATGCCGCCCGGCGTGCCGCCCCCGGCCGACTCGGCGTCGATCCGGTGCACGGTGGTCTCGTGGGCCTGGCGCCGGGCCCAGAACGCCAGAGGCGAGGGCGCGGGCAGGAAGTGCCAGCACTCCAGGTCGGGCGGGGCGGTGGCGAGGGCCTCGACGAGGTGCCCGTGTCCCTCCCGGAACCAGGCCAGCAGGTCGGGACCGTCGAGGGCGGGCGGGTCCCCGACGGGGCGGGGGGCGGTGTGCCGGTCGGTGACGAACGCCGCTGCCCAGCGGTGCACCGTCCCCGTGTGCCGCAGCAGGTCCCGGACCCGCCAGCCGGGGCACGTCGGCGTCTCGGTGCCGATCCCCGCGGCTTCGGCGGCCTCGGCGAGCAACCGGCCTTCCCGGTCCAGGACTTCGATGTGCGAGTCGGTCCTCATGACAGGCAGTGTGCGGGATGGAGCGTGCTCCAAGGGGGACTTCACGGGAAGGGCACCATGCCCGGCGCGCTCCCCGCGGTCGCCCACGGCCTCCGGCACCCGCGTCCGCCCGCCCGGACACGGCCCGGGCGGGCGGACGCCGGCGGAGGGGAACGGACCGGTCGCCCGATCGGCGGCGCCGTGCCCGGCGCCGTCGCATACGCTCGGCATCACCATGAAGAACCACCTCATCCCCCTGGAGCCGAAGGCCGACAAGGCCACGGTCAGACGGCACAACCTCAGCCTGGTGCTGCGGGCCGTGCACGACGCGGGGGAGGCGACCCGGGCCCGGATCGCGGCGCATGTGGGACTCACCCGGGCCGCGGTGTCGTCCCTGGTGGAGCAGTTGCTGACGTACGGTTTCGTCGGCGAGTGGGGCAAGACGAGCAGCGGGCAGGCCGGGCGGCCCGGTACCGTCCTGAAGGTGGCCCGGTCGGGACCGGCCGGACTCGGGGTCGAGATCAACATCGATTACATCGCCGTATGCGTCGTCGACCTCGCCGGCACCGACCGCGTCCGCCTGGTCGAGCACGTCGACAACCGCGGCGTACAGCCGTCGGAGGTGCTGGCGCGCGCCGCCCGCCTCACGGCCCGCGCCATCGGATCGGCCGCCGAACAGGAGCTCGTGCCGGCCGGGGTCCACGTCGCGCTGCCGGGCCTGGTGACCGGCGGCACCGTCCGCCAGGCCCCCAACCTCGGCTGGCAGCGGGTCGCCGTCGAGGGGCTGTTCGCCCAGGCGTTGCTGGCGCTGGGCACGTCCCGCCGGCCGCTGCCGGTCAGTTCCGACAACGAGGCCAACGCCGCCGCGCTCGCCGAGCTGTGGTACGGCGCGGGCACCGAGGGCGTGCGCAGCTTCCTGTACCTGACCGGCGAGATCGGCATCGGCGGCGCCTTGGTCCTGGGCGGTGAACTGCTGCGCGGCGCGCACGGCTTCGCCGGCGAGATCGGGCACACGGTCGTCGACCCGGACGGGCCGCGGTGCCGGTGCGGCGCCCGTGGCTGCCTGGAGCAGTACGCCGGACAGGGCGCCCTGCTGAAGGCCGCCGGCCTCGATCCGGACGCGGGTGTCCCGGGCGTCGCCGAACTGCGGCGGCGGGCCCGGCGCGGCGAGCCGTCCGCGGTGTCCGCGCTGGAACGGGCGGGGCGGCAGCTGGGCGTCGTGGTGGCGGGCGCGGTCAACCTCTTCGACCCCGGCGCGGTGATGCTCGGCGGCGTCTACCGGGAACTGATGGAGTGGCTCGCGCCCGCCGCCGGCCGCGAACTCGCCCTGCGGGTGGTGTCCGGGCTGTGGAGCACGGACACCACCCGGCTGCGGGCCGCGTCCCCGCGGGGGGACGCGGCCCGGGGCGCGGCCGGCGTGATCGTGCGCGAGGTACTGGCCGACCCGGCGGCGTACGCCGAGCGCGCGGCGGGATGAGCCGGGGGCCGCACCGCACGGCCGGTTCCGGCGGCCGCCACGCCCCTTCCCGCTCCCGTCAGCGGCGCTGCGCCGCGATCATCTCCCGGTACCAGTGGTAGCTGTCCTTCGGCGTGCGCCGCTGCGTGTCGTAGTCGACGCGGACGATCCCGAACCGCTTGCCGTAGCCGTACGCCCACTCGAAGTTGTCCAGCAGCGACCACACGTAGTAGCCCCGGACGTCCACGCCCGCCTCCATCGCCGCCCGCAGCGCGGTGAGGTGGTCGCGCAGGTAGGCGACGCGGTCGGCGTCGTGCACCGCCCCGTCGGCGGCGACCGTGTCGTCCTCCGCGGAGCCGTTCTCGGTGATGTGGACCGGCGGCAGCGCGTCGCCGTACTGCTTCTTCAGCCGCACCAGCAGGTCGGTGAAGGTGTCCGGGGCGACCGGCCAGTCCATCGCCGTGTGCCTGACGCCCGGCAGCCGCACCTCCTCGTACCGGTTGTCCGTCGCCACCCGCCGTGCCGGGTCGGGTTCCCGGTGGGGGGCGTCGGCGACCACGATGGGCCGGTAGTAGTTGACGCCGAGGAAGTCCAGCGGCTGGGAGATCAGTGCCAGGTCGCCGTCGCGCCGGAAGTCCTGACCGGTGATCAGCTCGCCCCAGGTCTCCTCCTCCGTGGCCGGGTAGCGCCCGGCGAGGATCGGCTCGGTCCACACCAGGTTGTGCTGGGTGTCGGCGCGGACCACGGCCGCCAGGTCGGCGGGGGAGTCGGTGGCGGGAAGGTTGCGGTCGAGGTTGAGCGTGATGCCCACCTCGCGCGCGCCGGCCGCCCGCAGCGCCTTCACCGCCAGTCCGTGGCCGACCAGCAGGTGGTGGGCGGCGGCCAGCGCGCCCCGGCCCTCGCGGGCGCCGGGCGCGTGGCGGCCGACGGAGTAGCCGAGGAAGGCGCTGCACCACGGCTCGTTGAGGGTGATCCAGCGCGGCACCCGGTCGCCGAGGTGCTCGGCGACGACGGCCGTGTAGTCGGCGAACCGCTCCGCCGTCTCGCGCGTCCGCCAGCCGCCCCGGTCCTCCAGTGCCTGCGGCAGGTCCCAGTGGTAGAGAGTGGCGGCCGGTTCGATGCCCGCCGCGAGCAGTTCGTCCACCAGCCGGGAGTAGAAGTCCAGGCCCTTGGGGTTCACCGGGCCCGAACCGTCCGGCACGATCCGCGGCCAGGCGATCGAGAAGCGGTAGGAGTCCACGCCCAGGCCGCGCAGCAGCGCCACGTCCTCCCGGTAGCGGTGGTAGTGGTCGCAGGCCACGTCGCCGGTGTCGCCGTTCGCGACGAGGCCGGGGGTGTGGCTGTAGGTGTCCCAGATCGACGGGCCGCGGCCGTCCTCGCGCACCGCGCCCTCGATCTGGTACGAGGCGGTCGCGGCGCCGAAGACGAAGCCGGGCGGGAAGCCGGGGAAGTCGCTCATGCGGTGAGGCCCATCTCGATGCGTAGGGTGGTCACTTGACGGAACCGCCGGTGATGCCGGCGGCGATGTACTTCTGGGCGAGGACGAGCAGGATCGCCGCCGGGACCGCGGACAGGACGGACGCCGCCATCACCGATCCCCAGTCGCCGACGTGCGCGCCGATGTACTGGTAGATGCCCAGGGTGATCGGCTTGACGTCGTCGGTGGTGTTCAGGGTGAGGGCGAACATGAAGTCGCTCCAGGAGAACAGGAACGCGAACAGGCCGCAGGTGATGAGCGAGTTGCGGCTCATCGGCAGCACCACCCGCACGAACGTCCGCACCGGTCCGGCCCCGTCCATCTGCGCGGCCTCGATCACCTCGCCCGGGATCGACACCATGAAGGAGCGCATCAGCACGATGGAGAACGGGATGCCGAGGGAGGCGTCCGCCAGCATCAGGCCGAGGTAGGAGTTCACCAGGCCGAGGTCGACGTACGAGTTGTAGAGCGCGTTGGCGATGACGATGCCCGGCACCATCTGCGTGATCAGCGTGCCGAACACGATCGTCCGCGACCCGCGCAGCCCGAACCGCGCCAGCCCGTACGCCGCCGGGGCCGCGATCGCCAGGCAGATGACGACGGCGCCGAGCGAGACCACCAGCGAGGTGAGCAGGTGGGCGCCCTGGTCGCTGATCGCCTTGGAGAAACCGGACAGGTCCAGGCTACCCGGCACCGGGTCGACCTGGAGCAGTCCCGCCTCGGGCTGGAGCGCGGTGTTGAGCATCCAGTACAGCGGGAACAGCATCACGCACAGGATGAGCACCCCGGCCAGGGTGGAGCCCCAGCGGCGCCGGGGAGCGGCCGGTGTGGGAGCGGCCATGTCCGTCACTTCCCCTCGGTGCGGTTGGCCCGCAGGTAGAACACCGCGAACACCGCGGAGATCAGGATGAGTACGTTGCCGACGACCGCGCCCGCGCCGAAGTCCAGCTGCACGAAGGAGTTCTGGTAGGTGAGTGTGCCCAGGGTCTGGGTGGCGTCGGCGGGGCCGCCGTCGGTGAGGGCGAGGATCAGGTCGAGGATCTTCACCGTCGACATGAAGCCCAGCACGAGGACGACCGTGATGACCGGCTTGAGCATCGGCAGCGTGATGGAGCGGAACGTCCGCCAGGCGGGGGCGCCGTCCAGGGAGGCCGCCTCGTACAGCTCCTTCGGGATCTCCTGGAGGCCGCCGTACAGGATGACCATGTTGAACGGGATGCCGATCCAGATGTTGACCAGGATCACCGACAGCAGGGCCAGGTGCGGGCTGGTCAGCCAGGGGGTGTGGCCGCTGAGCCCCAGGGTGTCCAGGAACGAGTTGAGCACGCCCGTGTCCTGGTCGAGGATGCGCCGCCACACGATGCCGGACACCACCATCGGCACCAGCCAGGGCAGCAGGATCAGCGACCGCAGCGCCCCGCCCAGCGGGAACCTGCGGTTGAAGAAGACGGCGAGGGCGAGCCCGATGCAGAACTGCCCGAGCAGCGAGCCGGCGGTGAAGACGAGCGTGTGCCACAGCGCCTTGCCGAACAGGGCGTCGTGGAACACGTTCGCCCAGTTGTCGGTGCCGTTGAAGGGCGCCTCACCGGTGAAGAACGTCTTCGGCGTGTAGTGCTGGAAGCTCATCACGACGTTGCGCACGAGCGGGTAGCCGAAGAACAGCAGCATGAAGGCGACCGCGGGGGCGACGAACCCCCACTGGGCGAGCCGGCGCCTGCGCCGCAGCCGGTCCGGGGCCGTGGGGCGGGACGCCTTGCCCGTCGCGGCCGGCGCGGGAGCGGTGTCGGTGGACGTGGTCATGGGCGGCGTACCTCAGTTCCCGCTCGTGGCCCGCTGCTGGGCGCGCTTCAGGGCGGCCTCGCTGGACTGGCCGGTCAGGGCGGACTGGAAGGCGCTCTGCAGGGCGAGCGACACGTTCGGCCAGCCGGAGCCGACCCGGGCCGTACGGGAGCGGGCGGCGGCGACCTGGTCGGCGAGGGCGTCCAGGTCGGGCACCCGCTCCCGCCAGACGGCGGCGGCCTTGGCGTTGGCCGGGACCATCCAGCTGTTGAGCGCGTACGTCAGCTGCTCCTTCTCGCCGGACAGGCAGGCGACGATCCGGCCGGCCGTCCGCTCCCGCTCCTCGTCACCGGTGCGGGGCACGGTGAGCACGGCACCGCCGAGCGGGCCGACCGACGGGGCGCCGGCCTCGGGCGCCGGGATCTCCGCGATGCCCCAGCGCAGCGACTTCTTGGTGTTGAGCGTCTCCACCTGCCACGGCCCGTTGATCATCATGGCCGCGTTGCCGGCCATGAACTGGTCGTTGACGTCCGCCTGCGTCCAGTTGACGGTCGACTTCGACAGCGAACCGTCCTTCAGCAGGGCCTTCCAGTAGTCGAGGGCCTGGACGACCCGAGGGCCGTCCAGCTTCCGCTCGTCGCCGCCGTTGGACCACATGAACGGCATGAACTGGAAGACGCCGTCCTCCGCGCCGCCCGCGCTCAGCGCCACCCCGTACCGCTTGCCCTGCGTGAGCGTCTTCGCGGCCTCCCGCAGTTCGGCCCAGGTGGTGGGCACCTCCACACCGGCCTCGTCGAGGATGTCCTTGTTGTAGAAGAGCGCGAGCGTGTTCACCGACCGGGCCGCGCCGTAGTACGTCCCCCGGTACGAACCGAAGTTCACGATCCCCTCGGGGACGTCCCGGGTGCTCAGGCCCAGCGTCCTGAGGTCGACGAGGCCGCCGGCCTCGGCGAAGACCGGCATCTCGGAGGCGTCGAACTGCACGATGTCCGGCAGCGACCTGGAGGACGCCATGCGCAGCGCCTTCGTCATCACCTGCGCCGCCGGGACGCTTCGCTGCTCGATCCGCACGCCCAGCTGCTCGCCGCAGCGGGCCATCGCCTCCGCGTCCCAGCGGTGGTAGGACTCGTCGGTCGAGGAGTTCATCACGGTGTACACATCGCCGTCGCGTTGCTGTGCGCAGCCGGTCAGTGCCGCCCCGGCGACCAGGACGGAGACGGCGGCGAACGGCATGACGGCCCTGACGGTGGGTGTCCCGCCCCGCGTGAAGCGTTCGGACATGTGGTGCGGCCCTTGCTGTCGTACCGTCCGGCCTCTTTGCCGAACGGTTTGTTTGGTGTGATGACTAATACGTCAAAGAAGGGGCGGTGCGCTAGGGAGAAGTGGCGTCCGTCTCTTTCTTCCGTGCCGTGCGCCGGTCAGGTGGGCGGGGCGTCTCGGCTGGTCAGAGTCCTGAAGTTGACGCGAAGGGGGCCGCTGCGGATTTGTTTTGTGTACGATCAAAAAGTCCGGCAGGGTTTTGGGAGGGCCCGATCGAACACAGTCGAATGCCCGTCGAATCCCTGTCGAAAGACTGTCGAATCCAGTCGAATTTCCGTCGAATGCTTCGAAGGATCATCGAACGGAGCCGAGCCGGGTCGAGGCGAACGACCCGAGCGAGCCGAACGAAGACGAACGAAGGCGAACGGACCCGGCCGGTCCGGCCCAGCCCACAGCCCCTCCGCCGGACGGTTTCCCACCGGACGGCTCCCGCCCCACCCGAGGAAGATCATGAAGTTCACCGACGGCTTCTGGCTCGTCCGCGACGGTGTGCGCATCTCGTACGCCACCGAGGTCCGCGACGTGCGCGCCGGTGCCGACCGCTTCACCGCCCACGCCGCCGTCCGCAAGGTGGCCCGCAGAGGAGACACGCTCAACACACCGCTCCTCACGGTCGACTGCTTCTCCCCGGCCGAGGGCGTGATCGGCGTCCGCGTCACCCACCACGCCGGCAAGCACCGGCCGGGACCCGACTTCGCCCTCGCGGGCTCCGCCGACGGGACCGCCCGGGTGCGCCGGGACGGCACCGTCACGGAGCTGACCAGCGGCCCGCTGACCCTCCGCCTGGACGAGGCCGCTCCCTGGGCCCTCGCCTTCCACGACGCGGACGGGCGCGAGCTGACCCGGGCGGGCCGCAAGGGCACCGCCTTCGCCGTCACCGGCGACGGCGCCCACCACATGCTCGCCCAGCTCGCCCTCGGTGTCGGCGAGCACGTCTACGGCCTCGGCGAGCGCTTCACCCCCTTCGTCAAGAACGGCCAGGTCGTCGACATCTGGCAGGCCGACGGCGGCACCAGCAGCGAACAGGCCTACAAGAACGTCCCCTTCTACCTCTCCTCGCGCGGCTACGGCGTCTTCGTCAACCACCCCGGCGCGGTCTCCTTCGAGGTCGGCTCCGAGGCCGTCGGACAGGTCCAGTTCAGCGTCGAGGACCAGACGCTGGAGTACTACGTCGTCGCCGGCCCCACCCCCAAGGACGTCCTCACCCGCTACACGGCCCTCACCGGCCGCCCCGCCCTGCCCCCCGCCTGGTCCTTCGGCCTGTGGCTCACCACGTCCTTCACCACCTCCTACGACGAGCGGACGGTGATGTCGTTCGTCGACGGCATGGCCGAACGCGGCATCCCGCTGTCCGTCTTCCACTTCGACTGCTTCTGGATGCGCGAGTACCAGTGGTGCGACTTCCGGTGGGACCCGGAGGTCTTCCCCGACCCGGAGGGCATGCTCGCCCGGCTGAGAGAGAAGGGCCTGAGGGTCAGCGTCTGGATCAACCCCTACATCGCCCAGAAGTCCCCGCTGTTCGAGGAGGCCGCCGCCCTCGGCCACCTGGTGCGCCGCCCGGACGGCGACATCTGGCAGTGGGACCTGTGGCAGGCCGGCATGGGCCTGGTCGACTTCACCAGCCCCGACGCCCGAGCCTGGTTCCAGTCGAAGCTGAAGCCGCTGCTCGACCAGGGCGTGGACTGCTTCAAGACCGACTTCGGCGAGCGCGTCCCCACCGACGTCGTCTGGCACGACGGCTCCGACCCGCAGCGGATGCACAACTACTACACCCACCTCTACAACCGGACCGTGTTCGAACTCCTGGAGAAGGAGCGCGGCCGGGGCGAGGCCGTGCTCTTCGCCCGCTCGGCGACCGCGGGCGGGCAGCAGTACCCGGTGCACTGGGGCGGCGACTGCTGGTCCTCCTTCGAGGCCATGGCCGAGTCGCTGCGCGGCGGCCTGTCGCTGTCCCTGAGCGGATTCGGCTTCTGGAGCCACGACATCGGCGGCTTCGAGGGCACCCCCGACCCGTCCGTCTTCAAGCGCTGGCTGGCCTTCGGGCTGCTGTCCTCGCACAGCCGCCTGCACGGCTCGTCGTCGTACCGGGTGCCCTGGGAGTTCGGCGACGAGGCGGTCGACGTCGCCCGGCACTTCACCCTGCTCAAGCACCGGCTCATGCCCTACCTGTACGGCGTCGCCGCCGAGGCCCACCGCACCGGCGTGCCGGTGATGCGGCCCATGGTGCTGGAGTTCCCGCACGACCCGGCGTGCCGCCCGCTGGACCGCCAGTACATGCTCGGTCCCGACCTCCTGGTCGCCCCCGTCTTCACCGAGGACGGCGAGGTGGAGGTCTACCTCCCCGCGGGCACCTGGACCCACCTCCTCAGCGGCGAGAAGGTCACCGGCCCGGCCTGGCGCACCGAACGGCACGGCTACGACAGCCTCCCGCTGTACGTCCGCGAGGGCGCCGTCCTGCCGCTGACGGCCGACGACCGGCGCCCCGACGGTGACTGGCTGGCCGCCCCGGTCCTGCTCGTCCACCCGCCCGCCGGGCCCGAGTACGCCACCGAGGTCACCGTGCCCGATCCGGCCGGGGCGCCGGCGGCCACGTTCCGCGTGCGGCGCGAGGGCGGCCTGCTGCGCGTCACCGCGAGCGGCACCGACCGGCCGTTCACCGTGCGCGTCCCGGGCGGCGCGAGCGCGCAGGGGGCGGGTGAGGTGACGGTGCCGCTGACCTGAGCACCGGGTGCGGAGCGCGGGGCCGGGTGCGCGGCACCGGGCCGTCCGGGGCTTCTTCCCCACCCGCGTCGACCACGGCCGGCGGGTCGTCGCCGGCTGAGGGGGGCCGAGGGTGACGACCCGCCGCCGGCCCAGCGCGCGCCGGCCCGCCTCACGGGCCGGCGTGCGCCGGGCGGCGTTCGCGGCTGCCGGGGTGGCGGTGCCGCCACACCCAGAACACCGTGCAGGACAGCAGCGCCCAGCCGACCAGCACCAGGAAGGGGAAGGCGTGCTGGTGCCCGGAGAAGTACACCGCCGTGTGCTGGGCGTTGACCGAGGCGCCCGGCGGCAGCCACTGGCCGATCACCCCCAGCGCCGACGGCAGCAGCGGCCAGGACACCGCGCCACCGGACGACGGATTGCCCAGGAGCACCATCAGCCCCCACGTCGGCAGCATCGCCCAGCGCCCGACCAGGGTGTTGAACATGGTGAAGACCATGCCGCTGACGAACATCGTGAGCCCCAGGATCAGCCACGACTCGACGAACGGCAGGTCGAGCGCGTTCAGCAGCCAGTCCACCACCGCCGCGATGGCGAAGGCGCCGAGCAGGGCGTAGGCCGCGGTGAAGGCGATGCGTTCCAGCGGGGTGAGGGACCGCGCGTGCACGCTCATCTGGATCGCCCCGACGAAGCCGATGATCACGGCGGCGAGGGAGATGTAGAAGATCGCCAGCCCGCGCGGGTCGCCCTCCTGCAGGGGGTTGACGTCCCGGACGGTGACCTCCACGCCCGTCTCCTCCCCCACGGCGGGCGCCGCTTGGGACAGGACCTCGGCGACCGAGGCGCCCGACGCGCCCGACAGGTCCAGGACGACGGACCGGCCCTCGTCCCGCAGTTCCAGGATCGCGAAGACCTCCTGTTCCTCGACCGCCCGCCGGGCGTCGGCCGGGGTGGCGTAGGCGCGCACCTTCACCGAGGCGTTCAGCTCCTTCTCCAGGCCCGTCAGGAAGGCCCGGCCCCGCCCCTTCTCGTACGAGCCGACCACCGCCGTCGGGATCGAGCGCGGTGTCGGATCCGCCATCGAGTACGTGTAGGACCCCGCGAAGAGACCGGCCGCGGCCGCCAGGATGAACACCAGCACCACGGCCGGCGGGAACGGGGACTCCTTGAACCGGGCCCACCGTTGGGTGAGCGTCGGCGGCCTGCCGTGCTCACCGTGTGACGTGTCGGGCATGTCGTGCTCGTTCGCTTCCTCTGACGCGGCCGCGGCCGGCTGCCGTCCGGCCCCGCTCCGAGGGCGCCGGCCGGGGACCGGTGGTCGTGTCCGGACTCCTTCCGCGCGGAGCGGGAGGGAGCCGGGGTGCCGCACGGCCGGCTCCGACTCCCCGCGACAGTCGACCAGTCGTCCGGCCGCCCCGCAAACGCTGCGGCCCGAGTGAGGCACGGGCCCGCCCGGCCGGTCCCGGTGACGTCTCCACGCGATCTCCCCCCGGGGTTGTCCTGACATGGCGAGCACCTCTAGGGTCGGCCGGAGTGAAAGCGCTTTCTGTGTGTGTTGTCCGCCGTACGTCCGAGGAGGATCACATGGCCCGCACGTCCCCGGCCCCCGTCCGCCGCCGCGTCGCCGTGGTCGGCACCGGCGCCATCGTCGCCGGCAGCCACCTGTCCGCGCTGCGGGCCCACGCCGACCGGACCGACCTGGTCGCCGCCGTCGACGTGGACGAGGACCGGCTGGCCGCCTTCCGGGAACTGGCGGGCGCGGACGTCGCCGGATACACGTCGATCGGCGACATGCTGGACGCCGTACGCCCCGACCTGGTCCTCATCGGCACGCCGCCGTCGCTGCACCGGGAGCAGACGGTGGCCGCCCTGAAGGCGGGCGCCTGGGTGCTGTGCGAGAAGCCGCTGTGCCTGTCGCTCGCCGAGTACGACGACATCGCGGCGGCCGAGGAGGCGTCGGGAGGGTACGCCTCCGTCGTCTTCCAGCACCGTTACGGCTCCGGCGCCGTCCACGCCCGCGAACTGATCACCAGCGGTGAGCTGGGCGCCCCGCTGGTCGCCCACTGCCAGACCACCTGGTACCGCGACGCCGCCTACTACGCGGTGCCCTGGCGCGGGAGGTGGGCCACCGAGGGCGGCGGGCCGACCATGGGCCACGGCATCCACCAGTACGACCTGCTGCTGCACCTGCTCGGCCCGTGGGAGGAGATCCGCGCGATGGCCTCGCGCCTGGTCCACACCACCGAGAGCGAGGACGTCTCCACGGCCCTCGTGCGGTTCGCCAACGGCGCCCTGGCCACCGTCGTCAACAGCGTCCTGTCCCCGGACGAGGTGAGCCGCATCCGCGTCGACTGCGCCGACGCCACCGTGGAACTCACCCACCTCTACGGGCACCGCAACGACGACTGGACCTACACCCCGGCCCCGCACGTCGACTCCGAGCGCGCCGCCGCCTGGCGCGCCCCGGCCGCCGACGTGCCCAGCTCCCACAGCGCCCAGCTCGGCGCCTTCCTCGACGCCTACGACGACGGCGTACGGCCGCCCGGCAGCGGCGCCGGCGCCCGCGCCACCCTCGAATTCGCCGCCGCCCTGTACAAGGCGGCCTTCACCGGCCGCCCGGTCCGCGCCGGCGAGATCGGACCCGGTGACCCGTACTACGCCGCCATGCACGGCGACCACCCCGACTGGGCCCCGAAGGAGCGCGCATGAGTGCCCGGAGCATCCGCGTCAGCCACACCCACGGCGACCACGTCGCGGTCACCGCGGCGGGCGGCACCGAGATCCTGCGGTACGTCTACCGCCCCGACCCCGACCCGTTCGAGGCCCGCAAGCCGTACGCCCACCCGGTGCGCACCCTGGCGGGGCACGTCGTGACGGGCTACCGTCCCAGCGACCACCGCTGGCACAAGGGCCTCCAGATGACGGCGAGCCACCTCTCCGGCCAGAACTTCTGGGGCGGCAACTCCTACGTCCACGGCCGGGGCTACCTGCCCCTGCCCGAGCGCGTCGGTTCCATGCGGCACGACGGCTTCCGCGCGTTCACGGTCGAGGACGACCGCCTCGCCCTCACCGAGGACCTGACCTGGGTGGCGCACCACGGCGAGGAATGGGCCCGCGAGGCACGCGGCCTCACCGTCCACTCGGTGGACGAGGAGGCCGGCGCCTGGGCGCTGGACTGGTCGATCCACCTCACCAACATCCGCGCCGAGCCGCTGGTCTTCGGCTCCCCGACCACCGCCGGCCGCGAGATGGCCGGCTACACCGGCCTGCAGTGGCGCGGACCCCGCGACTTCACCGGCGGCACCGTGTTCGCCCCCGGCACCGGCGCGGCCGCGGGCGCGGACGCCGGGAAGCTGATGGGCACCCGGAGCCCGTGGCTGGCCTTCACCGCCGAGCGCGACGAGGCCGACGCCCACTCCACGGTCGTCTTCGCGCACGCGCCGGAGAACCTGGACGCCGCGCGCGCGATCCACGCCTCCCACTGGTTCGTGCGCGCGGAGCCGGTCCCGACGGCCGCCTTCTCCTGGGCGTTCTTCGAGGAGTTCGCGCTGGAGCCGGGCGAGTCCTTCGCCTACCGCTACCGGATCGTCGTCGCCGACGGCGCCTGGGACCACGCCCGCGTCACCGCCCACCTGGAGGGCCTGCCGTGGTGAACGACGGTCCCGGGCCCGCGCTCCGGCACCCGCTGCCCGGCGCGGTCCGTCCGCCCCGCCCGGGGGGCGGGGGGTGCCGGGTCCCTCATCCCGCGGCCGGTCCGAGCGGTCCCCGGGCCGCCGCCACCGCCGCCAGTGCGGTGGCGGCGCTCGCGATGCCCAGGACGGCCCCGGCCGCCACGTCGCCCGGATAGTGCACGCCGGTGTGGACGCGGGAGTACGCGACGGCGCTCGCCAGCGCTCCGAGCGGTACCGCCGCGCCCGGCAGGGCCACCCCGACGGCGACGGCGAAGGCCACCGCCGACGCCGTGTGACCGGAGGGGAACGACGCCGACGTGGGCATGGGCACGTGCCGGTCCACGGTCACCCGGGCCGCCTCCCGGTCGGGCCGGGCCCTGCGCACCAGGCGCTTGCCGAGCAGGTTGGCGGAGGCCGAGGCCAGGGCGACGGCGCCGGCCCCGGCGAGCGCGGCCCTGCGCGACCGGGGACCGCCGAGGGCCAGGGAAGCGGCGATGGCCAGCGAGATCTTGGAGTGGTCGGCCGCGTGCGACAGGCGCCGCAGGGCACGGTCGAGCGTGGGCGTGGGGGTGGCGGCCACCGCCGCGTACAGGGCGCCGTCCACGGCCCGCAGGTCGCCGAGCACCGCTGCCAGGCCCCGCCGGCGAGGGTGCTCGGAACCGGTCGCCGGGTCGAGCGGTCCGGTCGTGCCGCCATCGGCGTCGGTCGGTCGGGTCGTGTCACCGTCGGCGTCGGTCGGTCCGGTCATGCGTTCTTTCTCCCAGGGGCGGCAGGGCTGCGGCGGGCGCCCAGCCGCCCTTCGTTCCGTTGCGGTACAAGCCTGGCCCGCACCTGCCCCGGCCGCTGCCCGGTACACCCGTCCGGGCGACGCCGTGTCCCGCGCGGCGCGGGGGGCGGGTACGGCCCGTCGTCCGTCCGGACCGGTTCCGGCGGCGTACCGGCCCGCCGTCCGCCCGGGCAGGGCCGGACGGCCCGCCCGGCGTGAAGACCTCGCCGCCCGGCACCTTCCACAAGGAGCGCCGGGCGGCGAGGCCGTCAGTCCGCGGCCCGGAAGGACCGCAGCCGCAGGGAGTTGCCGACCACGAAGACCGAGGAGAAGGCCATGGCCGCCCCGGCGATCATCGGGTTGAGCAGGCCGGCCGCCGCCAGCGGCAGGGCGGCCACGTTGTAGGCGAAGGCCCAGAAGAGGTTGGACCGGATGGTGCCGAGCGTGCGGCGGGCGAGCCGGATGGCGTCCGCCGCCGAGCGCAGGTCGCCCCGTACGAGGGTCAGGTCGCCGGCCTCGATGGCGGCGTCGGTGCCGGTGCCCATGGCCAGCCCCAGGTCGGCCTGGGCGAGGGCCGCCGCGTCGTTGACCCCGTCGCCGACCATGGCCACCGAACGGCCTTCGCCCTGGAGGCGCTTGACGACGTCGACCTTGTCCTGCGGCATGACCTCGGCGACGACGTGCTCGGGGGCGATGCCGACCTCGCGGGCCACGGAGCGGGCCACGGCCTCGTTGTCGCCGGTCAGCAGGATCGGCGTCAGACCGAGGGCGCGCAACCGCCGGATCGCCTCGGCGCTGGTGTCCTTCACGGCGTCGGCGACCTCCAGGACCGCCCGCGCCGCGCCGTCCCACGCGACGGCCACCGCCGTGCGCCCGGCCGCCTCGGCCGCCTCCTTGGCCCGTGCCAGGTCCGCCGGGAGCCCCATGGCCCACTCGGCGAGGAGCTTCTCCCGGCCGACGAGAACCGCGTGCCCGTCCACGACGCCCTGCACGCCGAGCCCGGGCACGTTCGCGAAGTCCTCGGGCGTGGGCAGCGAACCCAGCTTCCGCAGCGCCCCGTCGGCGACGGCACGCGCGACCGGGTGCTCGGAGGAGTGCTCCAGCGCGCCCGCCAGGCGCAGTACGTCCGACTCGTCGACGCCGTCCGCGGCGTGCACGGCGAGCAGGGTCATGCGGCCGGTGGTGACGGTGCCGGTCTTGTCCAGGACGACGGTGTCGACGCGGCGGGTGGACTCCAGGACCTCGGGGCCCTTGATGAGGATGCCGAGCTGGGCGCCGCGTCCGGTGCCGACCATCAGCGCGGTCGGGGTGGCCAGGCCCAGGGCGCACGGGCAGGCGATGATCAGCACCGCGACGGCGGCGGTGAACGCGGCGGCGGCTCCCGCGCCGTTGCCGAGCCAGAAGCCGAGCGTGGCCAGCGCCAGACCGATCACGACCGGCACGAAGACGGCGGAGATCCGGTCGGCGAGCCGCTGGGCGGCGGCCTTGCCGTTCTGCGCGTCCTCGACCAGCTTCGCCATCCGGGCGAGCTGGGTGTCGGCGCCGACCCGGGTGGCCTCCACCACCAGCCGGCCGCCCGCGTTCACGGTCGCCCCGGTCACCGCGTCCCCCACGCCGACCTCGACCGGCACCGACTCGCCGGTGAGCATGGAGGCGTCCACGGCGGAGGTGCCCTCGACGACCACGCCGTCGGTCGCGATCTTGTCACCGGGGCGTACGAGGAAGCGGTCGCCGGCCTTCAGCTCCGCCACCGGAACGGTCCGTTCGCGGCCGTCGGGCCCCAGCAGCGTCACGTCCTTGGCGCCCAGCTCCAGCAGGGCCCTCAGCGCGGCGCCCGCCTTGCGCTTGGAGCGGGCCTCGAAGTACCGCCCGGCCAGGATGAAGGCGGTGACGCCGGCGGCGGCCTCCAGATAGATGTTCCCGGCGCCGTCGGTGCGGGCGATGGTCAGCTCGAAGGGGTGCGTCATGCCGGGCGTGCCCGCGGTGCCGAGGAACAGGGCCCACAGCGACCACAGGAAGGCGGCCGTGGTGCCGACCGAGATCAGGGTGTCCATGGTGGCCGCGCCGTGCCGGGCGTTGGTGAGGGCGGCCTTGTGGAAGGGCCAGGCGGCGTAGGTCACGACGGGTGCCGCCAGGGTCAGCGACAGCCACTGCCAGTACTCGAACTGCAGGGCCGGCACCATCGCCATGGCGATCACCGGAACGGCCAGCACCGTGGCCGTGACCAGACGCTGCCGCAGCGGCCGCAACGCGTCGGCCTCCTCGGCGGGAGGGGCGCCGGGCTCGGGTTCGGCGCGTACCGGCTCGGGCTCGCGGGCCGTGTACCCGGTCGCCTCGACCGTGGCGATCAGGTCCGGGACGGACACGTCACCGGAGTAGCTGACCTTCGCCTTCTCCGTCGCGTAGTTGACGGTGGCGGTGACCCCCTCCATCCGGTTGAGCTTCTTCTCGATCCGGGCGGCGCAGGAGGCGCAGGTCATGCCTCCGATGGCGAGCTCCACCTCGGCTGTGGCGTCGGTCGTACGGGTGGTCATGGCTGCTCCTCGTGCAGGCCGTACAGGCCATACGGGTCGTACATGTCATACGGGTCGTGCGGCACCGGCGGCCGGGGCCCGGCGCCCCGGGCCCCGGCCGCCGGTGGAGCGGTGGATCAGACGCGGCCGGTCAACTCGTAGCCGGCCTCGTCGACGACCTTCGCGATCAGGGCGTCGTCCGGCTCGGCGGCGCTGGTGACGGTGACCCGGCCGGCGTCGACGTCGACCTCGACACCGGTGACGCCGCCCAGCTCGCCGATCACCCGGGTGAGCGTGGCCTTGCAGTGGCCGCAGCTCATCCCGGAGACGGCATAGGCCGTGGTGACGCGCTCCGCGGTGGTGGCGGTGGCGGTACCGGTGGAGCAGTGGCCGTCGGGGGAGCAGCAGGACGAGGGCATGCGGGCCTCCTGTGGGGCTGTGCGAATGCGGTACGGATACCCGGAGGGGGTACCCGGCTGGCGGGTTCCATGTATACCCCCAGCCGGTATCTGTCGCAACTCTCGCCGCCCCTTGACTTGGTACCCCCCAGGGGTATTGTGAGCTGCGTTGAGGCCTCACGCCCGGTCGGAGGCCCTGTTGCGGGAGGAGATCACCGCCATGAACACCGGAGTGAGGATCACGGCCTTCGCCGCCGCGCTGGCCGCGGCGTTCGGCACCGCGTACGGTGTGGGCAGGGGCGTCGACCCGGTCGTCGAGGACGCCGCGCCCGCCGCCCACGGCACGCACAGCCGGCCCTCGCCCGCGTCCGGAGGGAGCGACGGGCACACGGGGCACGCGAGCGCCCCGCCCGGCGGACCGCAGGTCTCCGGGAACGGGTACACGCTCGACCTCGTCACCCCGCGCATCGCCGCGGGGAAGCCCGCCGAGCTGCGCTTCACCGTCCGGGACGGCGACGGCCGCGCCGTCACCGCCTACCGGCGCGAGCACGGCAGGGAACTCCACCTGATCCTGGTCTCCCGGGACCTGACGACCTACCGCCACCTGCACCCCGAACGCGCCGCCGACGGCACCTGGAGCACCCCCGTCGAGCTGCCCCGGGCGGGTGACTACCGGGTCCTCGCCGACTTCACCCCGGCGCGCAAGGGAGCCGGCGGCCTCACCCTCGGCGCCGACCTGGCGGCCTCGGGCCGCTACGAGCCGCGGGACCTGCCCGCCCCGGGCACCACCGCCAGGACCGGCGGCTACGAGGTCGAACTGGCCGGCGCCCTGCGCCCCGGCCGGGCGAGCGAGCTGACCCTGGAGGTCTCCCGCGACGGCAGGCCCGTCACCGACCTCCAGCCCTACCTGGGTGCCTACGGCCACCTGGTGGCCCTGCGCTCCGGGGACCTCGCCCACCTCCACGTCCACCCGAACGGCGAACCCGGCGACGGCACGACCGAGCCCGGCCCGGCCGTCTCCTTCACGGCCACCGCGCCCAGCGGCGGCACCTACCGCCTCTTCCTGGACTTCCGGCACGAAGGACGCGTGCACACCGCGGCCTTCACGGTCCGGGCGGGAGGGCCGGGGGCCGCGGGGGAACACCCCGGCGCCGGGCAGGGGCACTCCGACGGCCACGGCCACTGACGGGCGCCACCAGCGCGGCGACCGCCCCGGCCGCGTGCTGCTTCCGCAGGCGCGGTGGGCCGTCTTGTAGCGCAGCGGCAGTTCGTACGACACTCCGTGCACCACCATCACATCGGGGAGGGATGCGGCATGACCCATGTCGCGGAAGAGCTGGCCGACCAGCCCCAGTGCTGGGCCCGCGCGGCCTCCGAGGCGGCGGAGCACGGCCGGGCCCTGCCGGCGCCGGGGGAGCGGGTGGCGATCGTCGGATGCGGCACCTCGTACTTCATGGCCCAGGCCGCCGCCGCGCTGCGCGAGGGCTCGGGCCAGGGCGAGACCGACGCCTTCGCCGCCTCCGAGTTCCCCACCGGCCGCGCCTACGACCGGATCGTCGCCCTCACCCGTTCCGGTACGACCACCGAAGTCCTCGACCTGCTGGGGAAGGTGAGGGGCCGTACCCGCACCGCCGCCGTCACCGCCGACCCGGACGCCCCCGTCATGGCCGCCGCCGACGACGTCGTGGTCCTGGACTACGCGGACGAGCGGTCCGTCGTGCAGACCCGGTTCGCCACCACCGCGCTGACCCTGCTCCGCGCCCACCTGGGCCTGCACACCGACGCCGCCGTCGCCGACGCCCGCGCCGCACTCGCCGCCGAGCTGCCCGAAGGACTCGTGGAGTGCACGCAGTTCACCTTCCTGGGGCGCGGCTGGACGGTGGGACTGGCCGGCGAGGCCGCGCTGAAGATGCGTGAGGCGTCCCTGTCCTGGGCCGAGGCCTACCCGGCGATGGAGTACCGGCACGGCCCCATCAGCGTCACCACCCGGGGGACCGCCACCTGGATGTTCGGGGAAGCCCCCGAGGGCCTGGCCGACCAGGTGCGGCGGACCGGCGGCAGGTGGATCGAGGGCGGCCTCGACCCGCTCGCCGAACTGGTCCGCGCCCAGCGGCTCGCCGTCGCCGCGGCCGCCGCCCGCGGCCTCGACCCCGACCGCCCGCGCCACCTCACCCGCTCGGTGATCCTCACGCCCTGACGGCCGGGAAGCCCGTGCCCGGGACGGCCCGCACCCCGGGGACGGCCCGTACTCCGGGAACCGCGACCCCGGACAAGGAGAGGTCCGTGCCCCTCGCCACCACGGGCGACCTGGTCACGCGCGCCGCAGCCACGCGCCGTGCCGTCGCCGCCTTCAACATCATCACGCTGGAGCACGTCGAGGCGGTGATCGCCGGCGCCGAATCCGCCGCCACGCCCGTCGTCCTCCAGGTCAGCGAGAACGCGGTGAAGTACCGCTGCGGGCGGCTGTTCCCCCTCGCCCGCGCCGCCGTCGCCGCCGCCGAGCGCGCCGCCGTGCCCGTCGCCCTGCACCTCGACCACGTCCGGAGCGACGCCCTGCTGCGCCAGGCCGCGGACGCCGGGTTCAGCTCGGTGATGTACGACGCCTCCCGGCTGCCGTACGCCGAGAACCTCGCCGCGACCAGGGCGGCGGCCGACTGGGCGCACGCCCGCGGACTGTGGATCGAGGCCGAGCTGGGCCAGGTGGGCGGCAAGAACGGGCAGCCCCCGCTGGACGCCCACGCGCCCGGCGCCCGCACCGACCCCGCCGAGGCCCGCGCCTTCGTCACCGACTCCGGCGTGGACGCCCTCGCGGTCGCCGTGGGCAGCGTCCACGCGATGACCACCCGCACCGCCGCCCTCGACCATGACCTCGTCAAACGCCTGGCCGGCGCCCTGGAGGTGCCGCTCGTCCTGCACGGCTCCTCCGGGGTGCCGGACGGCGAACTGGCCGCGGCCGTCGCCAACGGCATCACCAAGGTCAACGTCGGCACCGCCCTGAACATCGCCATGACCGGCGCCGTCCGGGAGTTCCTCGCCGCCCGCCCCGGGGCCGTCGACCCGCGCGGCTACCTCGCGGCGGGGCGGGAGGCCATGGTCCACACGGTCGCGGGGATCCTCCGGGTGCTCGACCGCCCCGCCGCCTGACCACCCCACCGTGCTGCCGTACGACGGTCCCCCTACCGCTTGACGGCCTTCAGCACCACGAACTTCGGATCACCGGCCACCACCCGGCTGTCGCCGAACAGGCGCCGCAGCTTGACGTGGTACCCCAGGTGCCGGTTGCCGACCACCCACAGCTCGCCGCCGGGACGCAGCGCGCGCCGCGCCCCGCTGAACATCCGCCACGCCGTGGCGTCGGTCGTCGCCTGGTGGGTGTGGAAGGGCGGGTTGTTGAGCACCAGGTCGACGCTGCCGTCCGGCACCCCGGACAGCCCGTCGCCGACCCGGAACTCCGCCCGCCCCGGCGCCCCATTGGCCTCGAACGTCGCCCGAGCCGAGGCCACGGCCTGGAACGACTCGTCGGTGAACAGCACCTCGGCCCCGGGGCCGGCCAGCGCCACCGCCGTACCGACGACGCCGTTGCCGCACCCGAGGTCCACCACCTTGCGGGCCCCCCGGGCCTCGGGGAGGTGCCGGAGGAAGAAGCGGGTGCCGATGTCGAGCCGGTCGGCGCAGAAGACGCCCGCGTGGTTCACGACGGGCCGCCCGGAGACCGGCCCGATCCCGTCGGGCAGCGTGTAGCGCAGCGGCCACGGATTGGCGGGCCGCTCCAGCGCGGGATCCGGCGTGCAGAAGATCAGCCGGGCCTTCTTCTCCGCCAGGGAGGTCCGGGTCGGACCGAGGATCCGCTCGAACAGGCTCAGCGTCGAGGTGTGGATCTCCTTCACCATCCCCGTGCCGACCACGACCGTGTCCGCGTGCACCGCGGGGGCCAGCCGCAGCAGCTGGTCCTCCAGCAGCGCCAGGCTCTTGGGCACCCGCACCAGCAGTACGTCGATCCGGTCCGGTGGCGCGTCCTGCGTGGTGAGCAGCAGGACCGCGTCCGGCTCGGCGCCGTTGCGCGCCAGGTTGGCCCGGGTCGCCTCCTGCCCCAGCCAGGAATCGGTGATCTGCACCGGCCGGTACCGTGCCAGCGCCGTGACCAGCGCGCCCCAGCGGTCGCCGACGACCACCACCGTGCCGGACAGGGACGGGTGCCGCTCGGCGAGGTGCCGCAGGAGGTACTCGTCGGAGGCGTCCCAGGCGCGCAGCCTCTCGCGGGGGTCCTCGGGGAAACGGGTCAGCACCCGCTCGCCCCACGGCGTCGGCATGCGGTCGGTGCGGTCGGTGCGGGTGAGGGGGGCGGTACGGTCGTTCATCGTGCGACCAGGCTAGCCGAGCCCGCCCGGCCGCGGCCCGGGGCGGCCCGGGCAGGATGGGAGGCATGGACGCCGAGCTGTTCCCCCGGACCCGTACCGAGGTCGCGCCCGGTGCGGTGCACGTCCCGGACTGGCTGGACGCCGGAGGCCAGAGGGAGCTCCTCGACGCCTGCCGCCGGTGGGCGCGCCCGCCGGCCGGGCTGCGCACGGTCCGCACCCCCGGCGGCGGCACGATGACCGCCCGGCAGGTGTGCCTGGGACGGCACTGGTACCCGTACGGCTACGCCCGCACCGCCGTCGACGGCGACGGCGCGCCCGTGAAGCCCTTCCCCGCCTGGCTGGGCGCCCTGGGCCGCCGCGCGGTGACCGACGCGCTCGGCCCGGACGCCGCGGCCGAAGCGGCGTACGACATCGCACTGGTCAACTTCTACGACGGCGGGGCCCGCATGGGCATGCACCGCGACGGCGACGAGACGTCCGGCGCCCCGGTGGTCTCCCTCAGCCTCGGCGACACCTGCGTGTTCCGCTTCGGCAACACCGTGACCCGCTCCCGGCCCTACACCGACGTCGAGCTGCGCAGCGGCGACCTGTTCGTGTTCGGGGGGCCGTCCCGGCTCGCCTACCACGGGGTGCCGCGCGTGCAGCCGGGCACGGCGCCGCCCGCCCTCGGGCTGACCGGGCGGCTGAACATCACGCTCCGGGTCGGCGGGTTCCCGGCCGGCGCGTAGGCGGCCGGCTCCGCGGACCATGGGAGACTCGCCCTCATGAGCGGCAAGGCGGACCCCCGGAGCACGGGGGAAGGGAGCACCGCGGCGAGCGCGGCGAGGACGCGGCTGGACCGGGGGCGGGGAGCGCTCGGGCCCGCGCTGGAACTCGTGCACACCGGACGCGCGCCCACCCGTGCCGTCCTCACCGCCGCACTGGGGGTGACCCGGGCCACGGCCGGCGCCGTCGCCGCCGAACTGGAGGCGCTCGGCCTGATCCGGGTGGACGCCCGGCCGGGCGCGGCGGCCGGCTCGCAGGGCCGCCCCTCGCACCGGCTCGCCGTCGCCGAGGACGGGCCCGTCGCCCTCGCCGCCCAGATCCACGCCGACGGCTTCCGGGCCGCGCTCGTCGGGCTCGGCGGGCGGATCGTCGCCACCGCGCCCGGCTGCGAGGTGGTCGACGCCGACCCGGCGAAGGTCCTCGGCTCCGTCGTCGAGGCGGGCGCCGGGCTGCTGCGCGCCACCGGGCGGCGCTGCGTGGGCGCCGGGCTCGCCGTGCCGTCCGCGGTGGCCGAACCGGCCGGGCTGGCGCTGAACCCGCTGCACCTGGCCTGGCCCGCGGGCGCGCCCGTACGGGAGATCTTCGCCGAGCGGGTGCGCGCCGCGGGCATCGACGGCCCCGTCTTCACGGCGAACGACGTCAACCTCGCCGCCCTGGCCGAGCACCGGCACGGCGCCGGCCGCGGCGCCCGCGACCTGCTGTGCGTGGCCACCGGCCACCGGGGCGTCGGCGGCGCCCTCGTTCTCGACGGCCGCCTGCACACGGGCAGTTCGGGCCTCGCCCTGGAGGTCGGTCACCTCACCGTCAACCCCGAGGGCCGCCCCTGCCACTGCGGCAGCCGGGGCTGCCTGGACGTGGAGGCCGACCCGCTGGCCTTCCTCACCGCCGCCGGACGCGAGCCGGGCCCCGAGAAGTCCCTGCTCCAGCAGGCGGACGACCTGATCCGCGGCCGCTACACCGATCCGGCCGTACGCGCCGCCACCGAGACCCTCATCGACCGGCTCGGCCTCGGCCTGGCCGGCCTGGTGAACATCCTCAACCCCGACCGGATCATCCTCGGCGGACTGCACCGCACGCTCCTCGACGCCGACCCGGACCGGCTGCGCGCGGTCGTCGCCGACCGCAGCCTGTGGGGGCAGAGCGGGGGCGTGCCCCTCCTGCCCTGCACCCTCGACCACAACAGCCTGGTCGGCGCGGCCGAACTGGCCTGGCAACCGGTACTGGACGATCCGCTGGCCGTACTCGGCTAGGGCCTCTTGTCCCGCTCCCTGATCCGACCTGATCCAAACGAAAGACCCTAGTGCTCCGGTCCGGTTTCGCGGCTTGTCCGGCGGGTTCGTCGAGGGGCCGTCGTCGGTGGTGGCCGCGGCGGGCCGTTGCCCGGTGGCGCCTGCGCCGGAGGGACCGGTGCAGCTGCCCGGCCGCGGCCGCGGCCGGTGGGGTGGGAACGGCGGCGGGCGGGTGGCGGATCCGCGGGACGGCCAGGGGGATCGGGGCGCTGCCGCGGGACCGCGGGCGCTACGCGCGCCGCGTCCTCCGGAGCCGGTCGAGGCGGGTGATGACCGGGCCCGCCGTGACGCCGTGGAGCACGACCGAGGCCAGCACCGTGAAGGTCACCACCGCCCACAGCTCCCGCTCCGGAACGGCGAAGTCCTGCCGGCCCACAGCGTAGGCGAGGTAGTACAACGAGCCGATCCCCCGGATACCGTACGTCGCGACGACCCAGCGCTCCCTCGTGCCCAGGGGGCCGCGCCACAATCCGGCCCACCCCGACAGCGGCCGGATCACCAGCAGGATCACGCACGCGGCGACAGCGCCCTGCCAGGTCAGGGCGGACAGACCGCCCAGCGCGACGAAAGCGCCCAGCAAGAACAGCACGGCTGCGGTCAGCAGGCGTTCGACCTGTTCCATGAAGTCGTGCAGGACGTTGTGGTAGCCGTGGGCGCGTTCGGCGGCCCGGACGGAGCACGCGGTGACGAACACGGCCAGGAAGCCGTAGCCCCCGGCGAGCTCGGTCACCCCGTAGGACAGGAAGGTGGCGCCCAACGCGACGAAACCCTCCCGGTGCTGCGACAGCCGCAGCGTCTTCGACCGGACCCGGAAGAACAGCCAGCCGAGCAGCCGGCCCAGCAGCAGCCCTGTCAGCACGCCGACAGCGCATTTGTACGCGACCTCGTGTGCGACCCATGAACCGATCCACCCGGCCGACCAGCCGCTGCCCGCGGCGGCGGCCAGCCCGACGGCCGCGTACGTCAACGGGAAAGCGAGTCCGTCGTTGAGGCCCGCCTCACTGGTGAGGGCGAACCGCACCTCGTCCTCGTCGTGCTCGTCGTCCGTGGGCTCGCCCACCCGGACTTCCGCGGCGAGCACCGGATCGGTCGGCGCCAGGACGGCCCCCAGCAGCAGCGCGGCAGCCGGCGGCCAGTCCAGCAACCACCAGGCCACGAGGGCGGTCACCAGACACGTCAGCGGCATGGTGACACCCAGCAACCGCCAGGTCGTGCCCCACCGCCGCGGCCCGACCGGGCGGTTGAGCGCCAGTCCCGCACCCATCAGGGAAATGATCACGACGACTTCGGTGACATGCTCGGTCAGCAGCCGGTCGTCGACCGGATCGATCGCGGGCAGCGGCAGCGGCAGCAGGTACACGCCGATGCCGCACAGCAGGAAGACCAGCGGCAGCGACAGCGGCCGCCCGGCCAGGATCCGGGGCAGCACGGCCGCGAGCAACGCCCCGGCCCCCAGCCACGCGAACACCGCATCCGCGCTTGTCACCTGTAGACCTGCCTTTCTCCCGCTCACCGCACGGATCAATGGGTGCGGACGCCGAACTGCGGGTGAGTACCCCGTGTCACACGAGTCACCGACGTCAACGAGCACCCGGTCCGCACGCCGTCGGCCGACCGAGGCAACCGGTGGGCTCCTGCGGCCCGGACATCGGGCGACGGGGCAGGACGGACCGATCGTCCCGCCGCCTGCCGGACGGTCGGTGCCATCGTGCTCCGGTGCGGCGGCGAGCCCGGGAAGGCACTCGTCCGGTCGGCGGCCCGGCGGGCCCGTGGCGGGACGTCAGGGTCCGGGACCGGGCCGTCGGGCCGTCCGGCCGCGGTGAGCTGCTCCGGCCACGCGGTGAGGGGGCCGGCCGGCCCGGGCTTGCGCACGCCCCCGATCACCACGACGCTCCGGAGCCGGCCTTCGAGGCCGTCCCCCGCCGTGACATCGGCACCGGACACTCGCCTCCCGGGCGGACCCGGCTCGCCGGGAGGCCACCGGCCGTCACCGCATCGCCCGCCGTCGGGGGCGGAGCCCCGCGGGCTGCGGCTGCCGCTCCGTGGACCGGGATCGGCCCGGCCGGCTCCGCCGCGCAAGCCGGGGCACGTCCGCTCCCGAGAGCAGGAGGCGGGCGGCCCCCTGCTCCCGCCGGGGTGCGCCCACTGCCGCCGGAGGCACGACGACCCGGACCCCTCGGCGGGCCACTCCGGGGTGTGACCGAGATACGCGCTAAAGGGGCAACGAGATGATCTTGGATCCTTGATCTGCTCGGATTTACGTGCGGCGGCGTGCAGCGGGGTCGCGTTCGGCGACGTGCCGGGCGACCGAGTCGACGCCGGGACGGGCGTACCGCTCCAGGGAGCGGACGGATGCGTGGCGGGAGCGGGCCAGCAGCATCGGGGTAGAGGTGCCGTTCTCCGCGTCGTGTGTCAGGGCGCTGTGGCGGAGCCGGTGAAGCGTCCAGCCGTCCAGGTCCTCGATGTCGTCGGGTGAGGCGAGGGGGTTGGCCAGGAGCCGGGTGTTCTCCTCGAAGATCTCCTCAGCGCGGCGGTAGGAGAGCCAGGTTCGGCCGGTCTCCGGGCACACGTCGAGCGTCGGTGTTCCGGCCGGGGCCTTGCGGTCGGTGAGGAACAGCGGGCCGCGGGTACGCCGGGCGATAAGCCGGGGCAGCAGCTGGGCGGTGCCGGACTGCCAGTGAATCCACTCCGTCGCCCCGCCCTTGGCGGTGATCTTCCCGCGCTTGTCCTGCGGGTAGAGGTCTTCCACGTTCAGGCACAGCACCTCGTCGGCGCGGGCGGCGGACTCGTAGAGCATCTTCCAGAACGTCTTCTCCCGCAGGGCGACGTCCAGGCGCCACAGGGCGGCGATCTGGTTCTCGGCCAGGGCCTTGGTGCGGTCCGGCGGTGCCGGCCGCCGCTCGATGCCGATCGTCGGGTCCCCGGCGATCCAGCCCTGGCGCTGCCACCAGCCGATCGCCTTGCGGGCGATGGACAGCTCCCGGTTGACGGTATCGGCGTCTATCTCGTCCGCCCGCGCCGCCGCCAGCTCCGCCAGGACCTCCGGCAGCGCCGGGTCGTCGATCGCGGCGACGGGGAAGACGGGCGGCTTCGCGCCCCGGCGGGCCGGACCGGTCGGCGCCGGTTCCCCGGCGAGCATCCACCCCCACGTCGTCAGCGAGATCCGGTAGATCCGCGCGGAGGACTTCGCGATGCCCGCGCCAGTGAGATACCGCTCGACCGCCGCGGTGTACGACGAGGGCGGGGCGGACAACGGCACGACCCGGGCGCGCGGCAGGCGGAGCGCGCCCCCGCTCCCGGGTTCGGTCACCGGTTCGATCGCCACGCCCGCCCTGCCCTTCCGACACTGCCGCAGTAAATGCGTACACCTCACCCCGGCGGCCGGAATGCCCCGCCGCAGGTCGCGATGATCACGGTAGGGGCTCCGCCGCAGTAAATTCGGCATTTACTGCGGCAGCATCCTGACGGACCGCCGACGCGCGGAAATCCGGAGAGCCGACCTCGAAACGGAGCGACTGCTACCCCTATCTGCTGCACCTTCGGCCCTCGCGTCGACCGCGTGCCTGAGCATTACGCAGTGCACACGCGCCACTTGCCGTAGCTATACGGACGCGGGCCGGGCCGTGCGGCGCGGGCGTGCCGCCAGGTAGTTCTTCGCTTCTTGAGACGCCTTGGCATACGAGCCGGAGTCGAAGGGCGGCTGAGGGTCGTACTCGATAGCGAGCTGGAACGCCTCGGCGGCTACCCGTCCCGCGATGAGTTCAGCAAGGCGCAGCGCCATGTCGATGCCCGAGGAAACCCCGGCGGCGGTGACAATGCCGCCGGGCTGCTCCACAACGCGACGCTCCGTGTAGGTGGCGCCGTACGACTCCAGAGTGTCGATGGCCCCCCAGTGAGTGGTGGCCTCCAGCCCGTCGAGCAGGCCGGCCGCGCCGAGCAGCAAGGAACCGGTGCACACCGACGTGGTCCACGTGGTGGCGGCGTGGATACGACGGATCCAGTCGAGCAGCGACTCATCGGCGAGGCTGCGGCGTGCGCCCGGACCGCCGGGCACCACCAGGACGTCGGCTTCCACGACGTTCTGGAAGGAGGCCGTGGCGTGGAGGAGGAGATGGCCCTCGCCGTCCGTGCAAGGGCCTGGAGCGTTGGCGGCGAAGACTACGTCGGATTCCGGCAGCATGCGAAGGATCTCGTACGGGCCGACAACGTCGAGCGCGGTGAATCCGTCGAAGAGCGGGATGACGATACGCATAAGCGTGCCTTTCGGAGGTGACCGCCGTCGTCAGACAGTGTCGGTGTGCGCGGAGAAATGCTTGCGGTACTCGCCGGGGGTGACCTGAAGCGTCCGCTTGAAACTGCGGTGCAGGGTCTCGACGGTTCCGAAGCCGCAGGCGTGCGCCACCGAATCCAGGGTGGCGGAGGTGGTCTCAAGGAGCCGTCTGGCGGCCTCGATGCGGGCACTCTCGACGTACGCGGCAGGGGTGCTGCCCGTCTCCGCACGGAAGACACGGGTGAAGTTCCGTTCACTCATCGCGGCACGTGCCGCAAGGGCGGGTACGCCAAGGTCGCAGTCGGGATGGTCGGCGATCCAGGCGAGGACGTCGCGCAACGGCGCCCGACCTGGGCGCTGGGCGGCGAGCTGGGCGCTGAATTGCGCCTGCCCCCCGGGACGTTGGACGAACATCACCATCTGGCGGGCGATGGCGCGGGAAATCTCGGGTCCGTAGTCGTCTTCGGTCATGGCGAGCGCGAGATCCATGCCCGCAGTGATACCGGCCGAGGTCCATACCTCACCGTCGCGGACGAAGATCGGGGCGGAGTCAACCGTGACCTGCGGATACCGCTCGGCCAGCTGGTCGCAGCGAGACCAGTGAGTGACCGCGCGCCGCCCGTCAAGGAGCCCAGCGGCGCCCAGCAGGAAGGCGCCGCTGCACACTGAGGCAGTACGGCGCGCACGGTGGGCGGTCCGGGCGAACCAGTCGACAAAGCGTCCGTCCTCGCAAGCCCGGTGGACACCCCCGCCACCCACGGCGATGAGCGTGTCCACCGGCCCAGCAGCTTCATCGATCGTCAAGGTCGGAGAGACCGCGAGACCGCCGCTGGAGAGCACCGGACCGGGCGCAGCAGCCACAGTTTCGAGGACGACGCCTCCGGTGAGACGTCCCGCCTGTGTGAACACCTCATGAGGTCCGGTCAGGTCGAGGATCTGAAAATCCGGAAAGACGGCGAAGACGATGCGTCGGATGCTCACCCATCCATCGTGGCCACAACCCCCAATTGGCGGCAAGGACACGGATATGACGATTCCCGCCACTGCCTGGCGGCCAGGCGGGGATGTGCTTTCCCCGTGGCTCGGTCAGCTTTCACCACTCACGAACGGGACCAGGCCGGCGACGGCGCGGCCCCGCTCGGCATCAAGCGGCCTGACCAAGGCCGGTAGCGGTCAGGTCCTGCTCGCGCAGCGGAGCGAAGTCGACATCGAGCTTCGGGTCGTAGTCGTCGGGCTGGATGCCGAGTTCGTGGGTGGAGTACTCGCCGAACCGGTTGATGTGTTCGGTCAGGTACGGCGAGATGTGCGCCAGGTCTTCAGGGTCGATCTCCCATCCCTCCTCCAGCAGTTGCCGCACGATCTCCGCGATGTCCAGGGTGTTGTGGAAGATCACCGCGTTCGTGAGCAGCGCGTTGAACTTCATTGTCTTCTCCTGCTCGATGGGGTCGTTGTCGGCGATGACGCCACGGTTGCCGAAGCAGATCCATTGGGAGAACCGGTTGAACGACTCCACCTTGTTGGTCGCCGCGGTCACCCGCCGGCGCAGCGGCGCGTCGGAGAGGTAGCGCAGGAGCTGGACGGTGCGGATCACGCGGCCGACCTCGCGGAAGGCGGCGTAGGTGGCGTTCTTCCTCGACCCGGAGCGCAGGCGTTTGAGCAGTGTGGAGGAGGAGATGGTGCCCTCGCGTACGGAGACGGCCACGCGCATCAGGTGGCGGAACTGGGACTCGATCAGGTCGAAGTCGATGACGTTCTTGCCCGGCTCGCCGAACAGGGCGTCGATGTGCACGTACCCCGTCTGCTTGGAGGGCCGGTAGAAGGTCAGTTCCTTCCAGTTCTTGATCCTGGGCATCAAGTCGAAGCCCAGCAGGTGGGCGAGCGCAAAGACAGGGAAGCTCTGGCCTTGGGTATCCGCGTGCACGGTGGTCGGCTGCACCTCGCTGGTGTTCTTCAGCAGGCCCTCGATGATGTAGACGGCCTCCCACACCCCGCACGGGATGAAGTGCGTGAACAGCGCGATGTAGGTGTCCGAGACGTGGTGGTAGGCGATGCCGCCCGGCTTGCCGTACCTCACACTCGTCTCGGAGAGCAGGTTGTCGAGATAGGTGTCCATGTGGGTGCCGTCCGCCGCGACGGCGGTCCCGTCGCCCCACGCCTGCGAGATGTCCAGGCGGGCGTGCGCGTTCACCAGGTCGGCGATCGCCTCGTTCAGCAGCACGATCGAGAAGTGCTTGTTGGCGACGTACGACAGCTCGTGCCCGCTCACGCCGGGGATGTGCCGGGCGGCCTCGTACGGACCCATGTTGGTGCCCTTGACGAACGTGACGCTCACGTAGCGGCCCAAGGGGTCGGTGAGCTTGGGCTCGTTGCCGGACGGCGGGCCGAAACGGCGCCACCACTCCACCCAGTACGCGGTCCGGGCCACGATCCCCATCAGGGAACGCTCCGGTATCCTCGACTTGATCTCCTGCTCCAGCCGCTTCGCCGAGGGCCGCTTGCCGTCAGCCCGGAACGCCTTCAGCGACGGGACGCCCGTCTCCGGATCGATCACCAGGCCCTCGTTCTCCGGGTACCCGGCGTCCGCCGCCGCGGCGGCACCTCGCAGCTTGTCCTCCAGCTGCCGACGGAAGAACTTTGCGTCGAACTCGGCACTCTCGCCCGCCTCGGCGAGGCCGACCTCCACCAGGTAGGACCCCAGCGTCTCCTGGACGACCTCCCAGGCCAGCAGCTGCTCGGACCAGTCGGCGTACTCCTCCGAGCCGACCACCGCGACGTCGCCGGTGCGCAGTTCCTCGGCCAGTGCGGTGAAGACCATCGCCTCGAAGTGCTTGCGGACGAACTGCCCGGTCCGGTTCTTGTCGAGGACGGCCTTGCGCCAGTTCTGGGTGGCGAAGGAGATGTCGACCTCCTTGCCCTCCTCGTTGAAGGCGGTGATGTACTCGCTGCGGGCCGCCTGGTGCCGCTGGGCGTGCGCGAGGGCGTCCAGTACCCGGCTGTCCTCGCTGGTCGCGGTGAACTTCAGCTTGTCGTTGTCGGCCAGGTCGAACATCACCGCCCGGTCCCGGCCGATCTGCCCGTACAGCAGCACTTCCCAGAAGTTGCCGTGATGGGCAGAGACCTTCTCGATCTGCTCGTACTGCTTCGCGAATCCACCGAAGCCGTCCACCGCGCGGGTGACCGCGCCGAACCCGCCGGCCTGCACCACCTGAGCCTTCACCAGAGCGAGGACTGCCGGCGAAACCCTGCCCTCCAGCCGCGTCGCGACCTCGTCAACCGACGCCTCCTCGTCCAGACCATCCAGGGCCTGGCGGACCTCGGCGGTCATGGCCGCGGCCTTCGTTAGCGCCTCCTGGGCCGGACCGCCCTCGTCGATGTGCTTGAGCACGGTGCGGTAGTTCCCGATCAGGGACTCGACGATCTCCCGCTCGGCGAGCCGGATCTCCTCCAGCTCCGCCTTGGCCTTCTTGATCTTCGTCGCCACGCGCTTGCAGAACATCGTCGCGAGGTCGTCCCGCACCCGCATCCGAGCCTTGTGCGTCAGAGCGGCGACCAGCGCGATGCGTTTGACGGGGACGAAGTCCCGCAGCTCCGAGGCATCCGCCGCGTCCGCCTCTCCGGCGAAGTCGGTGACCTTCCCCGCGGCGACTCCGTCCATCCACACGTCGGTGTCACCGAGGTCGTCCAGCCATTCCAGACGCTTGGTCAAGTTCTTGAAGTGCGACCAGGTCGGGCCCTTGGCGGGCTTCTTCAGCCGGTTGAACAGTGTTGTCCCGTCGCTGTCGCGCTCCTCCAGCAGCCGCATGAGCCCCGCCCGCTGAGCGGCGCTCATGCGATCGTGGATGCCCGTACGGATCGAGGCGTTCACCTCCGTGCGGATTTTCGAGGCCATCTTGTCGAAGGTGGAGAACCCCGGCAGCTCCAGTCCGGCCTCCACGACCTTCTCCAGCGCGATGTTGATGAGGTCCGCCGGCCGATTCTTCGCCGCGGCCTCCTTGCGGATCGACTGCTCGACGATCTGCCGGGCCTTGGCCTGGTCGTACGTCACACCGGCCTGCTTGCGGACCAGGCCCCGGTGGTGCTTGGCGGTCCGCTCCGCCCGGTACACCGGCAGCGTGCCCTCCGGCAGCTCCACCGCTCGCCGGACGAAGTCCACCACCATCTCCGGGACGTCCTCCAGCGCCGGGAAACATCCCATACGCCGGTACGACTTCAGCATCAGCAGCAGAGCCAGCAGATGCTCATCACAGTCCGTGGCATCGGCCGCCCACTCCAGCTCATCGCGGCTCGGGGAGAAGAACAGATGCAGCTCATGCGCGGTGATCAGCCGCTTGAACCGCGGATACGCGGTCCGTTCAATCGATGTCACAACCCACCCCAGGCCCCAGACGACGCTCAACATCACCACCAACGACACTGAGCCGAATGGGTGACGGCCGACGGCACTCAGGGCTTCAAGATCATCCCGTTGCCCCTTTGGCGCGTATCTCGGTCACACCCCACTCCCGGCTCATCGGCATCTCACGAATCCGGCATCCGGGGGAGGAACCGGCATGCAGACTCTCGCGTCCTTCGACGGCGGCCCGGGACCGTGGATCCTGCTCGCCCCGCTCGCCCCGCTCGCCCCGCTCGTCCGGGCGGCCGACGTGATCGCCGGCGTGACCTCGCTGCGCCGCACCGGCCGGCCCGGCCCGCGCGCCCCGTGGCGCACGGGGGACGGCTCCCGGCCCACCGGGGATTCGCCCCTCGACCTACTCGGCCGCCGCTTCGCCTCCGGCGGGATCGACGAGGACGAGTACGGGCGCCGGCTGTCCGTCCTGGACGAGCGGTTCGGCCGTACGGGCAAACCGGGTGCGGCGTGAGAACACCACCCGGTGGGCGCCGCGCCACCCGGACGGCGGCGCCGTGAAGCCGTACGGCGGTGGCGGCCCCGTCCACCGCACGGTCTGCCCGCACGTGCGGCGGGCCCGGCGTCACCGGCCGGCCGGTCCGGCGGAGGGGCGGATCACCGCCCGGTCAGCCGGCGACGACCGACCGGGCGGGAGCGGGTTGGGACCGGCCGAGGCCGACCTGCTCGACCTCGGGGAACGGGTGGGCGGGCGTCTCCTCGACCGCGCGCCGCGGCGGGCGCGCGGCGGTGAGCGGCGCGGACACGGCCACGGCCGTGGGGAGGGTGAACCAGACGACCTTGCCGGAGTCCCCCTCCGGCCGGGCCCCCCAGCTCTCGCTCATCGCGGCCACCATCGCCAGCCCGCGCCCGCAGGTCGCCAGCGGGTCGGCGTCGTCCACCACGGGCAGACGCGGGTCGTGGTCGCGCACCGAGACCGTGAGCCGGTCCAGCAGCAGCTCCAGCTCCACGGTGCACGTCTTGTCGGGGCGGGCATGCAGGTGGACGTTGGTCAACAGCTCCGTCACGCCGAGCGCCGCCCGGTCGATCAGGGAATCCAGATGCCAGTAGCGCAACTGCGCGGATACGATTCTGCGGACCTGGCCGATCCGCGACGGCAGGGCTTGGAGCTCCACCGTGCAGTGCCTGCTTGGATGACTGATCACGGCTGCGACTCCCCGACGTGAGGTCCGGAAGAACACGGAGTACGGATGCAGCGGGGCGGCTGCGGCACAGCCCGCCCGCTGCCATGATCCGGCGGGCTGGTTCGCAGCGTTATCGCCGGTAAACCCAGAGTGACGTGGGACCAGCGTGACGCAAGGGGTACGGCACCGCAACTCACGGACATCTCAATCGCCGTGCCCCGCCGCCTTGCGCACGGCCTCGATGAAGCGGCGTGCCGCGGGCGGCCCCGGCTCGCCCGGCGCGGGGTCGCTCTCGCCGAGGGTCAGCACGTACCGCTTGCCGTCCAGCTCCGCGAGCGCCCGGCCCCCGCCGGCGAACCAGGGCCTGAAGGCGCGCACCGCCTGCACCGGAGCACTGTCGATCACGCCGCCGTAACTGGTGAGCAACTCCAGCCTGCCGTCGCTGATCCGGACCTGCCCGGCCCGGGTGAGCGACCGCAGCCGCTGGTCTATCCGCACCCCCGTGGCCGTGAACTCCGGCTGCGCCATGCCGCCGCCCCCCTCGCACGCGTCGGTGTGCCGGACCGGGCTTTCGCGGGCCGGTCCCGGCTCGTGTCGTTACCCAGTGTGCCCCCGTCCGGGGCCCCGGCCCGGCCCCGCCCGGTGCAGTCTGCCCGCGCCGGGTGGGGAACACCAGTGCATGCGGCACCTCTTCGCCGGGATGTGGGAGCACACACGCGCCCGCATGCGCCCCCATGAGCCCCCGCGGGTCGGTCCAGGGGTGTCTTTGGGCGGCTCAAAGGTGTGTTTATGCAGGTGAGAAGGGTGTTGAAGGCGCCTATGCTGTGGTGTGCCGACCGCGCGACGCGCCGTCGGAGCGCAGCGTGAGGAGCCCCGCCGTGAGCACCACCGATCAGTCCCGTGCCGCCGAGACCCCGGACGTCGACCGCAGCGACGCCGCCTACCGCGCGTGGCTGAAGGAAGCCGTCCGCAAGGTCCAGGCCGACGCCAACCGTTCGGCCGACACCCACCTGCTCCGCTTCCCGCTGCCCGAACGCTGGGGCATCGACCTGTACCTGAAGGACGAGTCGACCCACCCGACCGGCAGCCTCAAACACCGCCTCGCCCGTTCGCTCTTCCTCTACGGCCTGTGCAACGGCTGGATCCGGCCGGACCGCCCGGTGATCGAGGCGTCCAGCGGCTCGACCGCCGTCTCCGAGGCGTACTTCGCGAAGCTGATCGGCGTGCCCTTCATCGCCGTCATGCCGCACACGACGAGCGCCGAGAAGATCCGCCTCATCGAATTCCACGGCGGACGGTGCCACTTCGTCGACGACCCGCGGAAGATGTACGAGGAGTCCGCCCGGCTCGCGGCCGACACCGGCGGTCACTACATGGACCAGTTCACCTATGCCGAACGGGCAACCGACTGGCGCGGCAACAACAACATCGCCGAGTCGATCTTCCGCCAGCTGAGGCTGGAGCGGTTCCCCGAACCGGCGTGGATCGTCGCCACGGCCGGCACCGGCGGCACCTCCGCGACCCTGGCGCGCTACGTCCACTACATGCAGTACGACACCCGCGTCTGCGTCGCCGACCCGGAGAACTCCTGCTTCTTCGACGGCTGGACCACCGGCGATCCCGACGTCACCTGCGACTGCGGCTCCCGCATCGAGGGCATCGGCCGGCCGCGCATGGAGCCGAGCTTCGTGCCCGGCGCGATCGACCGGATGATGAAGGTGCCCGACGCGGCGAGCGTCGCCGCCGTACGGGCCCTGGAACGGGCCATCGGCCGCAAGGCGGGCGGTTCGACCGGCACCGGTCTGTGGAGCGCCCTGAAGATCGCCGCCGAGATGGCGGCCGAGGGCCGCCGGGGCAGTGTGGTGACACTGCTGTGCGACCCGGGGGACCGGTACCTCGACAAGTACTACTCGGACGCCTGGCTGGCAGAACAGGGCCTGGACATCCGGCCGTACGCGGCGGCGATCGAGTCACTGCTGGAGACCGGCGCCTGGCCCCGCTGAACGCCCCCGGCGCCCGCCGTCGCCCCTCCGCGAGGGCCGGGCGAGCCGTAGCCCGCGCTCCGGGGAGCGCGGGGCGCGCCGGTCCTCAGCCGCGCTCCCGCCCCTCGTCCCCGGCGTCCCCGGCGCTCTCGTGGATCTCGCCCGGCTCACCGGCGACCACCAGCCGCAGATGCTCCGAGATCTCCGCGCGCGCCCCGGCCGGCAGCCCGGCGTCGGTCACCAGGGTGTCGACCTGCTCCAGCTTCGCGAAGGAACTCAGGCCCACCACACCCCACTTGGTATGGTCGGCGACCACCACGACCCGCCGCGCCGACCGCACCAGGCGGCGGTTGGTCTCGGCCTCCGCCAGGTTCGGCGTCGACAGGCCCGCCTCCACCGATATCCCGTGCACCCCGAGGAACAGCACGTCGAAGTGGAGCGCCGCGATCGCCTGGTCGGCCACCGGCCCCACCAGCGAGTCGGACGGTGTGCGCACCCCGCCGGTCAGCACCACCGTGGCCGCGCCCTGCCGCGTGCCGGAGCTGCGCTGCGCCGCGTGGAAGACGTCGGCCACCCGCACCGAGTTGGTGACCACCGTCAGGTCCGGCACGTCGAGCAACCGGTGCGCCAGCGCGTACGTCGTCGTCCCGCCCGACAGCGCGATCGCCGCACCCGGCGCGACCAGCTCGGCCGCGGCCCGCGCGATGTCCTCCTTGGCGGTCTGCTCCAGACCCGACTTGGCCTCGAACCCCGGTTCGTGCGTGCTCGCCTCGGCCACCGGCACCGCGCCGCCGTGCACCTTCTCCAGCACGCCCTGCCGGGCCAGCGCGTCGAGATCGCGGCGGACCGTCATGTCCGACACGCCGAGCCGCCGGGTCAGTTCGTTGACCCGGACGCCGCCCCGGCGGCGGACCTCCTCGAGGATCAGGGCGCGCCGCTGCTCCGCGAGGAGGTTCTGATTCTCGCTCACGTACGCTTCCGGTCCTTTCACCTCAAGTCGCTCAAACCCACCCGACACGCCCGGCGAACCCGCCCCCACGAGGACATTCTCCCGTCCCGGCGTGTGGCGTCCCATCCTCGCACGCCCCATCGCACCCCGCGGCACCACTTGTTCGGCGCGTACATGTCATTCAGGTCTCGGTCGTGCGTCGCTCGTGCCACGGATCGGGGAAATTCCGTGACGGGGGGTGTACACCGCCCGCGCGGCGGAGATCCTGTGCCCGCACGGACACGGCCGACGGCACGTCACGGGGGAAGCGCGATCAGTGGAACGAGCACGGGAACAGGCCCCGGCGGACGGGCGGCACGGCCCCGTCCCGCGGCCCGGAACGACCGGAGCGGCACTGGAGCTCCTGGTCCACGGAGTCGGCGGCACGACCCCCGGGGAGATGCTGGACGATCCGCGGACCGTGCGGATCACCGGTGACGACGTCGCCGCCGTCTTCCGGCGGGCCGAGGACGCCGACGCCGAGTCGCGGCCGGAGGACCACAGGGGCCGGCCGGTGCCCGAGGCCTACGTCTGGTGCAACCTCACCTCCGGCAACGGCACCCGCGCGCTGTGGCTGCTGCTCCTGCCGTTCATGGTGGTCAACCTCGCCCACTGGATGCGGCCCGCCGCGTCCGGCCGGATCCGCACGGTCCGCCTGTACGGCCTGCTGGTACGGCTCACCGGCCTGACCTTGACGGTGCTGCTGGTCGCGGCGGCCTGCGAGGTCGCCCTGGACCTGGTGGCCTGGCAGTGCGCGGGCACCCGCGGGTGCGCCGAACGGCACTCCTGGCTCGGCTTCCTGTCGCCCGCGGTCTCCGGCGGCTGGTGGAGCCCGCCCGGCCGCCGCCTCGCCCTCGCGGCCGTGGTGCCCGCCGCCCTCACCGGCCTGCTGTGGTTCCTGTCACTGCGCACCTGGAGCGCGTACGAGTCCCAGCGGCCACCGGCCGACAGCGGTGAGTCCGGCCCGGACGCCGCCCCCACCGCGCTCGGCCGGCCCGGCTTCTGGTACGGCCGCCGGTTGGTCGCCCGGCTGCGCGCCGCGCACACCGCCGCGGCCCTCGTGACGGTCGCCGCCGGCGTCACGGTACCGGCCGCGCGTTTCGACCACGCGCCCGGCGGGCCCGCGCCGCTCGACACCCTGGGACGGCTCCTGGCAGCGGCCCTCGCCGCCTGCGCCGTCGCCGTGGTGGGGGCGGTCTGCCGCCGGGGCCGCAGCGAGCGGCGCCCGGACCACGGCCTCGACGTGCGTCTCGTGCGGTGGCTGCCGCTCACCGCGCTCGCCCTGCTGGTCCTCGCCCTGCTGTACGCCGGGTGGGACCGTCCGGGCTGGACGTCGGCCGGCCGGCTGCCCGGGGACGCGGCCTTCGGCGGCATCACCCTGGTGCAGGGCCTGCTCGTCGTCGCCCTCGGAGCCGCCGCCCACCTCCTGCACCGCACCCGCCCCGACCGCCGCGCCGCCATGTACGGCCTCGGCGGCCCCGCCGTGGCCATGCTGGCCTGCGCGCTGGGCGGGGTGATGTCCGGGGGCGTCGCCCAGCGGGTGTCGGACTGGCTCGACGGCACCGGCGCCTTCCTCGACGGGCCGCCGGTCCTGCTCACCTGGCAGGCGTCCGTGATCCCGCCCCTGCTCGCGGTGGTGCTGGTGCTGTCCGCCTGGCTCGCCCACCGCGCCTGGCGGCTGGCCCGCGCCGAACGCGCCGCCGTGGCACGCGACTACCCCGGCGAACCCGGCGACACCGAGCGCACCCGCCGCATCGCCCGCGCCCGCGCCCTGGCCGCCCTCACCGACCGGGGCCCCCGCGTCGTCGCCGTCGTCTCCGCCGCGACGCTGCTGCTGGGCACCGGCGCGCTGGCGGGTGCCCTGATCACCGGCCGGACCCCCGCCGGTGCCGCCGACGGCACACCCGCGTTCGTCCACGGTGCCGCCGAGACCGCCCAGGCCCTGGGCTCCTGGCTGATAGGGCTCGGCTTCGTCCTGCTGGTCACCTGCGGCCGGCGTGCCTACAAGGACGCCTCCACCCGGCGCACCATCGGCATCCTGTGGGACGTCGGCACCTTCTGGCCGCGCGCCGCCCACCCCTTCGCGCCGCCCTGCTACGCCGAGCGCGCGGTGCCCGACCTGACCTGGCGCATGGCGACCTGGACGCGGGCGACCGGCGGGCGGCTGGTCATCTCCGGGCACTCGCAGGGCAGCGTGCTGGCGGCGGCCGCCGCCTGGCAGCTGGCGACCGCCGAGCGCAAGCGGGTCGCCCTGCTGACGTACGGCTCCCCGCTGGAGCGCCTGTACGGCCGCTGGTTCCCCGCTCACTTCGGCCCGGACGCGCTCGGCTCCCTGCACCAGGACGTCGACTGCTGGCGCAACCTGTACCGGCTCACCGACCCCATCGGCGGCCCGGTCGGGCTGCCCGGCGACCGCGGCCCCGCGGTCGACCGGGAACCCCTGAAGGACCCCCTGGCGTACGGCCGCACCGAACGCCACCCGCTGCCCGCGCCCATCCTCGGCCACTCCGACTACCGGGCGGACCCTGCGTTCGCCGAGGAACGGCAGCGGCTGCTGGCCCGGCTGCACCCGGACGTGCCGGCCCCGCGCCGCGCCGGGCAGGGGTCCGCGCCGGGCGCGGACGGCGGTCCTCAGGGCTGCTCGGGCAGGTCCTCGGCATAGAGGAGGGTCAGGTCGTCCGTGCTGGGGTCGTCCAGCTGGGCGACCCGGCTCGCGTGCCGTTCCACCATCGCCTCGAAGGTCTGCCGGGCGGTGCGGCCGTTACCGAACGCGGGCCCCTTGGGGATCGCCGCGAAGTACCGCAGCAGCGCCTCGTCCGCGCCGGGCGCCAGCCGGTACTCGTGCTCCTCGGCCTGCTGCTGCACGATCCGCAGCAGCTCCTCGGGGCCGTAGTCGCCGAAGGTGATGGTCCGTGAGAAGCGGGAGGCCACCCCCGGGTTGACCGACAGGAACCGTTCCATCTCCGCCGTGTAGCCCGCGACGATCACCACGACCGCGTCGCGGTGGTCCTCCATCAGCTTCACCAGCGTGTCGATGGCCTCCTTGCCGAAGTCCCGGCCCGCGTCCTCGGGCGAGAGCGCATAGGCCTCGTCGATGAACAGCACCCCGCCCCGCGCCCGTTCGAACGCCTCCTGGGTGCGGATCGCCGTGGAACCGATGTGCTCGCCCACCAGGTCGACCCGGGACACCTCGACGAGGTGCCCCTTCTCCAGGACGCCGAGCGAGGCGAGGATCTCGCCGTACAGCCGGGCGACCGTCGTCTTGCCGGTGCCGGGGGAGCCCGTGAAGACCAGGTGGCGCTTGACCGATGCCGCCTTCAGGCCCGCCCGCTGCCGGCGCCGGCCCACCTCGATCATGTCGGTCAGGGCCCGCACCTCGCGCTTGACGCTCTCCAGACCCACCAGCGCGTCCAGTTCACCGAGCACGTCCTTCGACGTCCGCGCCGGCTTCCCGGGCGGTGCCGGGGCGATCGGCGGATCCTGCCCGGCCGTGCGCTGCCCTGGGACCGGCCCCAGCAGACCGGGCGATGCGGCGGAGGGCCGGTCCGTCGTCTGCGCGGCCGTCTCGTGGACCGCGTGCCGCCCGAGGCCACCGCTCTCGTCACTGGTGCAGTCCTCGACGAGGGGACCGGCGTCCGAGCCGGCGTCGGGGCCGCCGTCCGCGAACTCGTACCCGCCGCGCGCGCACCGCTCCGTGCGGCACCGCCGCAGCGTCGTACGGCACCCGTCGATCACGTGGAAGCCGTAGCCGCCGCTGCCGGTCACCCGGCAGTTCAGGAAGCTGCCGCGCCCGCCCGCCGACACGTAGAACCCGGCTTCGGAGGGGGAGTCGACCGAGCAGCGCTCGACGGTGGGGTCGGCGCCCTTGGTGACGATCACGCCGGTCTGGGTGCCGTCCAGGGTGCAGTTGCCGAGTGTGCCGCCGCTGCCGTGGTCGCGGAACCAGGCCCCCGTCGCCGCGTCCCGGATCCGGCAGTCGTCGAGCTGCGCGGTGGCGCCGTCGCTCACCGACACGGCCGTGTTGCGGACCTGGGACAGGTCGCTGTCGACGACGTCCACGCGCGAGCCGCGGTCCAGGACGAACAGTGCGTCCGGCACGTCGTGCACCCGGCAGGAGTCCAGCACCGCCGTGGCGCCGTCGCTGACCCACACCGCCGGATAGTCGCCGGTGCTGTCGAAGATCTCGCACTGGTTGGCGTCCACGCGCGTGCCCGGGTCCCACACCGACAGGCCGTTGCGCCCGAACTGCCGCACGCTGGTGCGGGTCAGCGTCAGCACCGAGCGGGAGCGCAGGTCCACCGCGTTCTCGGGGATGTCGTGGATGCGGCAGTCGGCGAGCGTGAGGACGGCGTCGGTGTCGAGTGTGATGCCGTCGGCGGTGGTGCGGTGCACGTCGCATTCGGCCAGGTGCGCGGTGGCCCGGCCGGTGACCTGTACGCCGCTGCCCCGCACCTCGTAGATCTCGCAGCCCACGGCCTCCAGCGCGGAGGCCTCGCCCGTCACCGTCAGGCCCGAGCCCGCGGCGTGGTGGACGCGGCACCGCTCCAGCCGGGGGCGCGCGCCGGTGCGCACCGCGACGCCCGCCTGGCCGGCGGCGACGACCTCGCACTCCTCGAACACCCCGCCCCCGCCGTCGAGGACGGCGATGCCGACGCCGGCCGGGTTGTCGACCGTGCAGCGCCGCACCGTCGGACGGGCGCCGCCGCGCACCTCGATCCCGGCCGCGGACCGTGTGACGACCCGCACACCGACCAGTTCCGGTGTGCCCTCCTCCACCAGCACGGCCGGTACCGCCGCGTCCTGCCCCTCCACGTGCAGGTCCAGCACCACCGCCGAGGCGCGCACGGTCAGCGGCACCCCGTCCGCCGGCGCGATCCGCACCGACCCGTGGACCCCCTCGGGGGCGCGCAGGGTGACGGCCCGCTGGACGACGAGGTTCTCCCGGTAGGTCCCGGGAGCGACGGTGAGGACGTCACCGTCGGCCGCGGCCTCCAGGGCGGCGGCGAGCGATGCGTACTCACCCGTGCGGCGCCGCCACCGCGATGTGCCGGTGTGCGTCACCTGGACCGTGCCCTGTGCCATGGCGTTGCTGTGCCCCCACCTCGTCGTACTGATGGCTCGTTCACCGTCGGGGCACCGCGGCCCCTGTGGCTCTCTCACGCGCGGGTCGTTGCCGAAAGCGGTTCGGCCGGTCCACCGTAGCGTGCGCGGGGACGGTGGTCCGACCGGAGGCGGAAGGCCGTCAACTGCCGGTTCCGGTCCGGCCCCAGTCCGGGCCGACCCGGTTCCAGGCCTGGTCCAGGCGGGCGTACCGGCGGCGGACCATGCGCCAGACGATCAGCCGCCGGGCGGTCTCGACGCCCCCGGCCGCCACCAGCGCGGCACCGAACCCGGCGAGGACGGCGTGGGTGGTGGCGGCGGCGGGGTCCAGGGGGCGGGCCGCCGCCCGGCCCTGCCGGTCCGTCCACACGCGGAACCGGTCACCGGGCCGCGGGTCCCCCAGGGCCGTCATGACCACGCCGCGGCGCTCGGTGCCGTCCGGCGCGGTCCAGTCGGCCAGGACGCGGCTGCGCAGGCCGGCCGCCGCGCCGGTCTCCGGATCGATGTCGAGGCTCGTGCGGTCCAGTTCGCGGACGACCGTGGCGGTCACCGGCTGCCGGGAGGCGTGCTGCTCCCGGACGGCCTCCTGCAGGGCGCGTTGGGCGGCGCCGCCGACGAGCAGGCCGGTCACGGGGGCGGACAGGAGCATCAGCAGCAGGGCGGCGAGCGCCACCCAGGCCTCGACGAGGTCGGTCGTGCGGCACAGCGGATTGCGCCGCCAGCGCCACAGCCCGCTGATCGCCCGCACCGTCCGCACCCCCTTCCCGCTGCGTGGTACCCCTCGGCGGGGCCGTTCGCGAGCGGCACCCGCCACGAGGGAGCGACGTCACCTGCCGGGCCGGCGCCGTCCCGGAACGGGATCCGTCGCGAACTTCTTGCCGGAAACCTCGCGCAAGGCCAACGCGCGGGCTCCGGACGGGGTTCCCCGCCGACCGGTCCGGGAAGGCCGTGTCACCCGGCGACCTCAACCGACGACCTCGACGGGGTCGCCGACCCGGACCGTGCCGGGGCCGAGCGGCACCAGGTTCTGCCCGAACACCAGCTTGTCGCCGAGGCGCCGGTGCCGCCCGAGCGTGTGCAGGGGCTCCCGGCCGCGTCCGGCGGTGCCCTGGTCGGTGGTGGTCACCGCGCACCGCCCGCACGGTTTGGCGACGCGGAAGGCGACCTCCCCGACGGTGACGCGCCTCCAGCCGTCCTCGGCCCAGGCACTGGTGCCCGACACGACCAGGTTCGGCCGGAAGCGGTTCATGGGCAACGGTCCCTCGGCCGCGTGATCGCCCTGGGCCACCAGCTGGTTGAGGGCGTCGAGGGAGGCCGTCGTCGTGAGCAGCAGCGGGTAGCCGTCGGCGAAGGAGACGGTCTCACCGGGCCGCGCGTACCGCGGGTCGACGGGCCGACGCGTGGCGGGGTCGTCCATGTGCACGAGCCGTACCTCCATGCCGAGGTAGGCGCTGCACCAGGCGTGCGCGGCGGGGTCCCTTGCCGGGACGCCCTCGACCTTGTCGCGGAAGATCTCCACCACGACCGTGTCCCCCGGGTGCGGCACGGGCACCGGCACCGTCAGCGGCTCCATGCCGGGCGCCGACAGCCGGACGCCGCCGGGCAGGAGCTCGGCGGCGGCCAGGGCGAGACGCGGATGCCGGCGTTGCGTGACGACCTTTCCCCCGTCGTCGATCAGCACCCAGCGGCGGTCTCCGGCCAGCCCCCAGGGCTCCACGGCGGCCTCCCGGGGCGCCAGGCCCCGCAACGCTTTGACCGGATGGACGTGAATCGACTGCAGTCGCGCGTTCCCCATGGGGCCATCCTCCCAGGAGGCGCGGTGGCCCCGGGAGCGGATCAGTAGCCGCGGTACTGCTGGTTGTCGTACGGGTCCTGGTACGGCGCGGGTGCGGGGCGCGGGGCCGCGGGGCGCATCGCCTCGTACCCCACGGGGCCGGGCGCCACCGGACGCGGCGGCTGCGGCTGAGGGGCCGGGTAGCCGCGCGGCGCGGTCGCCTGCTGCGGGATGTAGGGAGCGGGCGCCTGCTGCAGCGGGGCGTGCTGCGGAGCCTGCGCCGGATAGCCGTGGACGGGCTGGGACGGGGCCGCCGGGAGGGCGGGCGCCGCCGAGGGGAGCGCGGGCAGCTGGCTGCCCGGCGCGTCGTACGCGGCCGGGACCCGGATCGGGGCGATCTGCGGGGTGCCCCGCTCGGCCACGAGCGAGTCGTAGATGGGGGTGTCCCGGAAGGAGGCGGAGTAGTAGCCGCCACCATAAGTGGAGCGGGGGGAGGTCATGGCACATAAGTTAAGCCCACGATGTGCTGGTTGGGGAGACCGATAAGAGGGTTGTTTTCCGTGTTCGCGGTGACCGGGGTCACCAATGTGAGCGAATTCCGCGAAAAGGGGCGTCGCGTCGAGTGATCTTTCGGTAATGGCCGGTTTTCGGGAAGGTTGCCGACGACCGCCCGCCGGGGTCCTCCCGCGCCCGGGGCGCGGCGCTCCGACCGGCTTTCCCCTCGACGGGTGCACCGTCCCGCCGGCCGTGCGCGCCCCCGCCCCGATCACCCGCGCCGACGCCCCCCGGCCGTCAGGCGCGGGGCCCGTCACCCGGTGCCCGAGCACGGCGTGAGCCCTCGGCGGGCCGCCGGCCGCGCCCACGGCCGAAACCTGGTCCGCGCCCCGGCCGGACCCCGGCCGGAAGCGGGGCCGGCCTCGGGCGGCCGCGCTCAGCCCTCGTCGGGCACGGCGTCCGGACGCGCGTACGTACGGCCCTTCCAGGCCGCGCCGCGCCCCCGGTGGTGCCGCACGGCGGAGTCGACCGTCATCAGCAGGTACAGCGACGCGGTGAACGGCAGCAGGGGAGCGAGCCAGGGCGGCTGCCCGTAGTGGCGCAGCATCGGCAGGTACGTTCCCGCCATCACCAGCCACGCCAGGCCGCCGAGCACCGCCGCCGCCGCGCTGCCGCCGACCGCGCCCGCCGCCACGGCCACCGGCGGCACCAGGTACACCAGCGCCAGCCCCGCGACCGTCCCGGCCAGCACGAGCGGGTTGTGCCGCAGCTGTGTGTACGCGCTGCGCGACACCATGCGCCACAGGTCGCGCAGCCGCGGATACGGGCGCACGCTGTCCACCCGGTCGGCCAGCCCCAGCCAGATGTGCCCCCCGCCGTCCTTCACCGCCCGCGCGAGCGCCACGTCGTCGATGACGGCGTGCCGGATGGCCTGCGGGATCCGCGCCCGTTCGGCGGCCTCGGCGCGCAGCAGCACGCAGCCGCCCGCCGCGGCGGCCGTCCGCGCGTTCCTCCGGCCGATCCGGCGGAACGGATACAGCTGGGCGAAGAAGTAGACGAAGGCCGGCACGACGAGCCGCTCCCACGGGCTGCGCGTCCGCAGCCGGGCCATCTGGGAGACGACGTCGAAACCACCGGTGCGGGCCGACGCCACCAGGTGCCGCAGGCTGTCCGGGGCGTGGGCGATGTCGGCGTCCGTCAGCAGCAGGTACTCGGGCCCGCGCGCGCGTGCCAGTCCGATGCCGTGCCGGACCGCCCAGAGCTTGCCGGTCCAGCCCGCGGGCGGCTCGCAGCCGGGCGAGTCCACGGTGAGCGGCAGTCCGCCGTGGCGCCGCGCCAGCGCGCGGGCCAGCTCCCCGGTGCCGTCGGAGCTGCCGTCGTCGATCAGGAAGACCTCCGCCCGCCCCGGATAGTCCTGCGCGAGCAGCGACGGCAGACTCGCCGGCAGGACCGCGGCCTCGTCGCGGGCCGGCACGATCACGCACACCGACGGCCACACGTCCGGTTCCCCGCGCGGCGGCAGCCCGACGTCCGTGCGCCAGAAGAAGCCCCGGCCGAGCAGCAGCCACAGCCAGGCGACGAGTGACACGGCGGCGATCCACACAACGGCGCTCACGTGCGCAGTCTGCCCCACGGGACCGGCCCGGCGACGGGCATCGTCTATCGTGGCCGGGTGAAGATCGCGCTCATGGACTCCGGAATCGGGCTGCTGGCGGCCACCGCCGCGGTGCGGCGCCTGCGCCCCGACGCCGATCTCGTGCTCTCCCTGGACCCCGACGGGATGCCCTGGGGCCCGCGGACCCCCGAGGACCTGACCGGGCGCGCTCTGGCCGTCGCCGAGGCCGCCGCGGCCCACCGCCCGGACGCCCTGATCATCGGCTGCAACACCGCCACCGTGCACGCGCTGCCGACCCTGCGCGCCCGGCTGGAGCCGCAGATCCCGGTCATCGGCACCGTCCCGGCGATCAAGCCCGCCGCGGCCGGCGGCGGCCCCGTGGCGATCTGGGCGACGCCCGCCACCACCGGCAGCCCCTACCAGCGCCGCCTCATCCGCGACTTCGCCGCCGGCGTCCCGGTCACCGAGGTGCCCTGCCCCGGGCTTGCCGACGCCGTCGAACGCGCGGACGAGGCGGCGATCGACGCCGCCGTCGCGGCGGCCGCCGCCCTGACCCCGCAGGAGGTGACGACCGTCGTCCTGGGCTGCACCCACTACGAACTGGTCGCCGAGCGCATCCGGGCCGCCGTGCGGCGCCCCGGCGCCCCGCCCCTCGTCCTGCACGGCTCCGCCGGAGCCGTCGCCGCCCAGGCGCTGCGCCGGATCGGGGCCCGGCCCGAGCCCGGCGCCCCGGCCGACGGCACCCTGACCGTGCTGCTCAGCGGACGGCGGGGCCCGCTGCCCGCCGCCGCCCTGGCCTACGAGGAAGGCCGGCTGCTGGAGGCCGCCACCCCCGCCCGGTAGCAGCCGCACGGACCGGACGCTCCCCGCGGCGGCCCGTGCCCGGCCGCTCCCGCGGCCGGGTACCCGCACGGCGAAACCTGAGTAACCTCGTATGCATGAGGGACCACCGCCACGGCGAGCACGCCCCGCCCCCCGACGTCTGGACCGGACGGGCCACGAACCGGGTCCAGTGGCTGCTGGCGCTCATCGGCGCGGCCTGCCTGGCCCTCGGGATCGCGCTGGCCGTCGACCCGGCGTGGGACTCCGGCATCGCCCCGCTCGTCATGGCCGTCGTCGGCTGCATCGCGGCCGGCCTGCTGGTCCTCTTCGGCACGCTGGCCTTCGTCCACGTCGCCCTCAGGGTCGACGAGGACTGCCTGGAAGTGCGCTGCGGGCACATCGGCGTGCCCCGGCGCCGCATCCCCCTCTCCCACGTGGCGGGCGCGGAGGTCGCGCCGCACGTCACCCCGCGCCACTGGGGCGGGTGGGGCTATCGCTGGCGTCCCGAGAAGGGCACCGCCGTCGTCGTCCGGCGCGGCGAGGGCATCGTCCTGCGCCTGTGGGACGGACACACCTTCACGGTCACCGTGGACGACGCGGAGGCGGCCGTCCGCGTCATCAAGGACCGGCTGAGCCCGAAGGCGCCCGGCCCGGCCCGCTGAGCCCGGACCGCGGCGCGCCCCTCGCGCGTGGGACCGCGCCGGTGCGCCGCCTCCCGAGCCGTCTGCTCACGACAGCGCAGATCAGCGCGCCGCCCCGTCCTCGGCGGCTCCGGACCGCGCCCGTCCGCCGCACAGCCGCCCGCCGTACACTCCCGGAGTGACCGTCACCGCAACCCCCGTCGGCGAGCCGGACCGGCTGCAGTCGCGGACCGCGCCCGCCCCGCGGCTCGCGCGTTACGTCCCGGCCGTCGCAGCCGCGCTCTGCGGCGTGCTGCTCTACGCCAGCTTCCCGCCCCGCACCCTGTGGTGGCTGGCCGTGCCCGCCTTCGCCGTCCTCGGATGGGTGCTGCGCGGACGCGGCTGGAAGGCGGGGTTCGGCCTCGGCTACCTGTTCGGGCTCGGTTTCCTGCTGCCGCTGCTGGTGTGGACCGGCGTGGAGGTCGGCCCCGGCCCCTGGCTCGCCCTGGTGGCGGTCGAGGCGGTCTTCGTCGCGCTGGCCGGCGCGGGCATCGCGGCGGTGTCGAAGCTGCCCGCCTGGCCGGTGTGGGCGGCGGCGCTGTGGACCGCGGGAGAGGCCGCCCGCGCGCGCGTGCCCTTCGAGGGCTTCCCCTGGGGCAAGATCGCCTTCGGCCAGGCGGACGGGGTGTTCCTGCCGCTGGCGGCGGTGGGCGGCACGCCGCTGCTCGGCTTCGCGGTCGTCCTGTGCGGCTTCGGCCTGTACGACGTCGTACGCCTGGCCCTGCGGGTGCGGCGCACCCGCGTCCTGCGGCGGGGCGCGGCGGCCGTGGCCCTGCTGAGCGTGGCCGTCCCGCCGGCGGGGGCGCTGGCCGCCCGCCCGCTGGTCGGCGACGAGGCCGAGGACGGCACCGTGACCGTCGCCGTGATCCAGGGCAACGTCCCCCGCGCGGGCCTCGACTTCAACGCCCAGCGGCGGGCCGTGCTCGACCACCACGCGCGTGAGACGCGGCGGCTGGCCGCCGAGGTCCGGGCGGGCCGGATCGCGCAGCCCGACTTCGTGCTGTGGCCGGAGAACTCCTCCGACATCGACCCGTTCGCCAACCCCGACGCGCGCGCCGTCATCGACGCGGCGGTCCGGGCGATCGGCGCGCCCACCTCGGTCGGCGGCGTCGTGGAGCGGGACGGCCGGCTCTACAACGAGCAGATCCTGTGGGACCCGGTCAAGGGGCCCGTCGACATCTACGACAAGCGGCAGATCCAGCCGTTCGGCGAGTACCTTCCGCTGCGCTCGCTCATCGGCGCGATCAACAGCGACTGGACGTCGATGGTCCGCCAGGACTTCAGCCGGGGCAGCGACCCCGGCGTGTTCACCATGGACGGTGCCCGGGTCGGTCTCGTCACCTGCTACGAGGCCGCCTTCGACTGGGCCGTGCGCTCCGAGGTCACCGAGGGGGCCCAGATGATCTCCGTGCCCAGCAACAACGCGACCTTCGACCGCAGTGAGATGACCTACCAGCAGCTGGCCATGTCCCGTATCCGCGCGGTCGAGCACAGCCGGACCGTCACCGTGCCGGTGACCAGCGGTGTCAGCGCGATCATCATGCCCGACGGGCGGATCACGCAGAGGACCGGCATGTTCGTCGCCGGCTCCCTGGTGCAGGAGGTGCCGCTGCGCTCCTCCACGACGCCCGCCACCCGGCTGGGCGTCCTCCCGGAGACCGTCCTCGTCCTGGTCGCCGCGGGCGGGCTCGGCCGGGCGATCGGGGCGGGCGTGCGCAGGCGGCGCGCCGGTGGCGTGTAGCCGTACGCCCGCCGCACGACCCTCGTGGATGCGCGAGGCGGCCGGCGCGGCCCCTTAGGGTCGGGCCCATGGCTACTCCCGATTTCATCCGCGAGCTCCGCGCCTCGGCCGGGCACCAGCTGCTGTGGCTCCCCGGAGTCACCGCCCTCGTCTTCGACGACCGGGGCAGAGTGCTGCTGAACCGCAGGTCCGACACCCGCCGCTGGTCGGTCGTCGGCGGCATCCCGGAGCCGGGTGAGCAGCCCGCCGCCTGCGCCGTGCGCGAGGTGTACGAGGAGACCGCGGTGCGGTGCGTCGCCGAGCGGGTCGTGCTCGTCCAGGCACTGACCCCGGTGACGTACGACAACGGCGACGTCTGCCAGTACATGGACATCACGTTCCGCTGCCGCGCCGTCGGCGGCGAGGCCCGGGTCAACGACGACGAGTCGCTCGACGTGGGCTGGTTCGCGGTGGACGCGCTGCCCGACCTCCACGAATTCTCCCTGTTCCGGATCAAACAGGCCATGTCGGACGGGCCTACGTGGTTCGACACCACCGAATCGGACTGAACTGTAGGGCGTGACCACATAGGGCAGAGTGCGAGGGCTTCCTGAGGTCGTGCCATGACCTCGCCCAGCGCCCTCCCGGGACTCCATGCCCCCACGCTCGGCCTCGGTGGCCGCACCGCACTCGTCACCGGCGCCGCCGGCGGCATCGGCCGCGCCTGCGCGCTGCGGCTGGCGGCCGCCGGGGCCGAGGTCAGGGCGGTCGACCGGGACGCCGCTGGACTGGAGGATCTCGCCGGGCGGGCCCGGGGCCCGGCGGGTGCCGTCGAACCGCGCGTCGTCGACCTGACCGACCTCGACGCCGCCGAACTCCCCGGCACCGACCCCGGCGGCGTCCCCGTCGACCGGCTCTTCTTCGAACTGGGCGCGACATCGCTGATCCTGGGCAAGGCGCATCTACGGCTACGGGCCGAGCTGGACGAGAGGCTGACCGTGGTCGACCTGTTCGCCCATCCGTCCGTGGCCGCTCCGGCCGCTTTCATCGGGCAGCGGACCGGATCACATGGCGGTGCCGCGCGGGCTGCCATACCGGGAGGAGCGGATGCCCTGCTGGACAGCGCGCAGGCGCGGCGCCCGCCGCCGTGAACTCGCCGCACGGTGAACGCCGGACGATCACGCACGACGGCATGGCCGCCATCCCGCAGGGGATCGGCACAGGGCTCTGATCCTGCGACACTGAAAAGCATGAATGAAAACGACAATCATATGGAACAGGGGTCGGCCGGAGGAGATCCGTACGCTCTCTCGGCCGAGTACATCGACATCATGATCGCGGAGCCCTGGGAGGGACTGGCGCCCCAGGTGATCTCGGTCCTCAGAGGACTGCGCGCCGCGGAGGGGGTGGTGGTCGACCTGGGAGCGGGATCGGGCAGGGGGGTGCGGGCCGTTCGGGAGGCACTCCCGGACGTCCCGGTGCTGGCTGTCGAGCCCTCTCCTGCCATGAGGGCCGTACTGCTGGCGCGGGTGCACGACGAGCCGTCACTGCGTACCGGTGTCACGGTGGTGCCTGCCGATGCGTCGAGCGCCGAGTTGCCCGACGGGATGCGGGCGATGCTCGCCCTGAACGTCCTCGGGCATCTGCCGCCGGATCAGCGCCGCGCCCTGTGGGGGAACGCCGTTCGTCGTCTCGCCCCTGGTGGGGCCCTGCTGCTCAACGTGACGCCTCCCCTCGCTCCGCAACCCGTGCCGCGTACACGGATGGCGCACCTGACTCTGGGGGATCTGACCTACGAGGGCTGGGCACAGGCCGAGCCGGCCGGTGACGATCAGGTGGTCTGGCGTATGGACTACCGCGTCACGCGGGGAGCTCGGGAGGTGTCCGGAGTGTCGGTCGACTACCGGTGGTGGGTGATCGGGGACGACGCGCTGGCCGAGGAGGTCGCCGCGGAGGGCTTGGTGGTCCGGCCGGTGGGAGGGGCGGAGTCGGGCCTGCGTGTTCTGACGCGCGTCGGCGAGTAGGCGTCGGCACAGCGGCCTGTGAGGTCGCGGCGTCGCCCCGGCGGATGGCGCCACGTTCGGACGCCGCCCGCCGGGACGGCGGCACCGTGTGGTCGGGGAGGTCTACCCGCCAGACGGACACGCCGACAGGCCGTGCTTGCTGACGGCGGGGACCTCCTCGTGGCTGTCGAGGAAGGTCCCGGGCGGCGGTCGACTACGTCGCCGTACACGGTTCGGCGAGGCGACCACCGGCATGGCGGACGAGACGGACGGGGCCCGCAGCCGCATCGGGAGCGTGCTCTCCATGCCGTCCCTTCCTCGAAGTCGTGCGCTTCTGCGGATGCCCGCCCGCCCGTCCTCACGCACCGTCTTCCTCGCCGTCAGCTGGGTCTGCACCGTTGATGCCGGTTCCCGGATGCGGTCCCGCAGGGTCACGGGACGACTCCTTCGTCGGGCGGTGTGCGGGCCGGGCCGGCCCGGCCCGCACACCTGTGTCGATGGGATGGTTCAGGCTTCGTCGTCGCCTTCGAAGAAGTCGCCGACCTCGTCGACGACCTCGGCTGCGACGAGACCGCCGGCCACGCCGACCGCCAGGCCGGCCGCGCCCGCGGCGACGGCCGTTCCCATGCCGGGCCCGGAACGGTGACCACCGTGGCCGTCGTGATGGCCGTGGGAGTGGTGGGCACTGTGAACGTCCGCGTGCCCGTAGGGGGCGGGGGCGCTGTGGTGGCCGTGGCTGGCCAGCATCTGGCGGATCCAGGCGTCGACGACGGTGGTCCAGTCGCGCTGGTCGGCGCCTTCGTGGCTGACGACGTGCCGGTTGACGACGTCGTGGCCGGAGGAGAAGAACCCGCCGGGCTTGTCGGCCTCCAGGACGACTTCCATGCCGCCGGGGTTGGCCAGGAAGGTCACCTCCAGCTCCCGCATGACGTGCGCGTACTGCGGGGCGGGGGCGAGTTCGATCTCCTGGTAGAACGGCAGCTGCTGCCCGGTGCCGCGGATGTGCCCGTATTCAAGGTCGGCCGTCCTGAGGCCGAAGCCGAGCCGGCCGAGGGCTTCGAGGACCGCCTCCTGCACCGGCAGCGGGGCAACGGCGAGCGGATCGAGGTCGCCCTTGTCCTTCGCACCGGCCACCGCCAGCTCGGTGCGCACCCCGAGCACGATGCCCAGCGCCTGCCCGTACAGCTCCGTGATCGGCGTCTCCCACGGCAGCGCCACCGCGAACGGCACACTGCGCTGCTCACCCTCCATCAGACGGAAGCCGCCGGCGACGGTGAACCGGCCGAAGACCGTCACACCCTCGGTCTCGCCGCCGTTGTGCTCGGCCTCCACCCGGGCCACCAGCTCCAGGGTGATCTGCTCGATGTCGAAGTCGGCGCTGCCGCCCTTCAGGTGCACCTGGCCGGTCAGGCTGCCGCCGGGCCGGACCGGGCCCGGGTCCAGGACCGTGTCCACGGTGGGGCCGCCCACGCCGAGCGCGCCGAGCAACTTCTTGAACACCATCGCGGCGTTCACTCCTTCACGTGCGAAAAACGGGGGGCGCGGTGCCGCCGGGTCCCCCGGACCGGGAGAGTCGGCGGCACCGCAGAGAGGTGACTACTTCGCCGCATCCAGCGCGGCCAGGGCCTGGGCCCAGCGGACGTACTTCAGCTCGGCGAGGTCGGCGACGGTGGTGACGCCGAACGCTTCCTTCAGCAGCTCGCCGTCACGGTCGGACACCCCCTTCAGCGCCGAGACCGGGGCGGCGAGGATCTCGGTCAGCGGCTTGTCCGCCCATGCCTTGTCCAGCACCTTGTCCAGATCGATCGAAGCCACGTATGCCCTCCCAGGCCGATAGCGAGCGAAACCAGTGGTGCGCGGCCGCAGGGTCGCGCAGGCGCCGTCCCGATGTGACGACACCGGTGTCGTGCCGGCGAGGAGCCGCTGAGCGAGTCCGGCCCTCGGGCACGCGGCCAGAGACGGACGGCGCCCTGCCCACCCCCGTGGGGAACTGGCGGCCGGGCATCACTCACCGCCTCCCGGCTGCAGGTGTGCACCCGGGGGAGACCGGGAATAACCCAGCTGCCCCCTCGCTTTTTCTACACGACTGTAGAAGCATAGGGTCGGACCGGCGGGTCGCGACACACTGTCCGGCCGCCGGGGCGTTGAAAGTCCGAAAACGCACCGTGACCAGCCGCCCCCGCAAGGTGGTTTTACCGGTCCTTTACCATGGAGTGAAGGAGACTCCCTCCCCGGTGAAGACCTCCCGCCCCTGTGCCCGGGGGCGGGTGAGTGATGAAGGAGCAACAGACCCGCAATGGGTGAACCTCCCAGTACGAGCCGTGCCATACCCCGCCCGACGAGCTGCGAACGGGGGGTGGCACGGTGACCGAACTGCTGCTGCTCCTGCTCGCCCTGGCGCTGACGCTCACGTGCGCGGTGTTCGTCGCGGCCGAGTTTTCCCTGACCACGGTCGAGCGCGCTGACCTCGAGCGTGCCGCCGAGGCCGGTGAGCGCGGCGCCGACAGCGCGCTGAAGGCCGTCAGGCGGCTGACGTTCCAGCTCTCCGGCGCCCAGCTCGGCATCACCGTGACGTCACTGGTGATCGGCATGCTCGCCGAGCCGTCCCTGGCCGCACTGCTGCGCGGCCCGCTGGCCGCGATCGGCCTGGGCGGCGCCTCCTCCACGATCGCCACCGTTCTGGGCGTCGCCGTGTCCACGGTGGTGCTGATGGTCGTCGGTGAGCTGGTGCCGAAGAACTGGGCGATCTCCCGGCCGCTGGCCGTGGCCAAGGTCGTCGCCACCCCGCAGCGCGGCTTCACCGCCGCCTTCGGCCCCTTCATCAGCCATCTGAACAGCACCGCCAACCGGTTCGTGCGCCGCTTCGGCCTGGAGCCGGCCGAGGAACTCGCTCACGCCCGCAGCCCGGAGGAGCTGGTGGCCCTGGCCCGGCACTCCGCCGCCCAGGGCGCGCTGGAGGAGGACTCCGCCGAGCTGTTCGTGCGCACCCTGCATCTGGGAGAGCTGACGGCCGAGAACGTCATGACCCCGCGGGTGGACGTCCAGGCTCTCGAAGACCACGCCAGCGCGGCGGACGTGGTCAACCTCACCCACGCCACCGGCCTGTCCTGCTTCCCCGTCTACCGCGACAGCCTGGACGAGATCATCGGCACCGTCCACATCCGCGACGTCCTCGCCCTGGACGAGGACAAGCGGCCGGTCACGCAGGTCACCGACCTGACCACGCCGCCGCTGCTGGTGCCGGACAGCCTGCCCGTCGACACCCTCCTCGCGCGGCTGCGCACCGAGCGCACCATGGCCGTGGTCATCGACGAGTACGGCGGCACCGCCGGCGTCGCCACCGTCGAGGACATCATCGAAGAGGTCGTCGGCGAGGTCCGCGACGAACACGACCCCCACGAGGCGCCCGACCTGCTGCCCCGGCCCGACACCGGGGACGGGCGCCGGGTCTGGGAAGCAGACGGCGGCGTCCGCACCGATGAACTCGCCGAGATCGGCCTGGACGCCGGGGACGGCCCGTACGAAACCCTCGCCGGCCTGACCGCCACCCTCCTGGAACGCATCCCGAAGCCCGGAGACACCGTGCACGTCGACGGATGGGACATCACCGTCCTCGACGTCGACCACCACCGCGCCGACCGCCTCACCCTCACCGCCCCCGCAGCCGCGGACCGCGCCGAGCAGGAGATCACCCGATGACCACCGTCCAGTTGCTCATCGGCGCTCTGACCCTGCTGACCAACGCCTTCTTCGTCGGTGCCGAGTTCGCCCTGATCGCGGTACGCCGCAGCCAGATCGAACCCAAGGCCCAGGCCGGGAACAAGCGCGCGAGGGCCACACTGTGGGGCGTGGAGCACCTGTCGGCGATGATGGCCACCGCACAGCTCGGCATCACCGTCTCCTCCCTGGTGCTCGGCGCCGTGGCCGAGCCGGCCATCGCCCACCTGCTGGAACCGCCCTTCCACGGCATCGGCGTGCCCGAGGGGCTCATCCACCCGATCGCCTTCGTCATCGCCCTGACGCTCGCGACGTACCTGCACATGCTCTTCGGCGAGATGGTGCCCAAGAACATCGCCCTGGCCGCCCCAGTACCTACCGCATTGCTGCTCGGACCGCCGCTGGTCGCGCTCACCCGCGCGCTCAAGCCGGTCATCTTCGGCATCAACGCCTTCGCCAACACCCTGCTGCGCCTGCTGAAGGTCGAGCCCAAGGACGAGGTCGCCGCCGTCTTCACCGACGACGAACTCGCCCGTCTCGTCACCGACTCCAGCCAGGCCGGCCTCCTCGACCCGGCCGACGGCGAACGGCTGCGCGACGCCCTGGAACTCGGCACCCGCCCGGTCGGCGAGGTCCTGGTACCGCCGGCCCGGATGAGCACGGTCGATCACCGCGTCACCCCCGCGCAGCTGGAGAAGGCGGCCACCGACGCCGGCTACTCCCGGATGCCCGTGCTGGGCCCCGGGGGCACGATCATGGGCTACCTGCACGTCAAGGACGCCATCGGCGTCGCCGAGCGGCACAAGCCCTTTCCCCGCACCGCCCTGCACCCCGTCATCCGCGTGCAGATCGACACCCCCCTCGACGACACCCTCACCGCGATGCGGGCAGGCGGCACCCACCTCGCCGCCGTCACCGGTGACAAAGGCACCGTGATCGGCTTCGTCACCATGGAAGACGTCCTGTCCGAACTCGTCGGCCCCGCCGCCTGACGTACCGGTGACGGACATGGCTGAGTGGTCGGGACGTCGGGATCCAAGGTTCACCCGCCAGACCTACGCGCATGCGACGCCCGACGGTCCCGAACGCCCGAGGTGTCCGATGGACGCCGTCTCCACGATGCAGATCGAGCTCAACCTGCCTCGAGCCCGAGGCGGTGGTCCAGGCGGCCTGATGCGAATCTGCGTACGCGTGGTGCTCTCAGCCGGGTGTCCGTCACAGGCACGGGCGCTCGCGTTGCCTCGGCCGGGCGGACTCATCGGTCCGCCCGGCGGGTCAGGAGGACGAAGTCACCGTGTCGTGAGGCGCACCTTGCCTGCTTCGGCCATTCGCATGGCGTTGCCCCTCATCGGGCGGTTGGCTTGTCCCCGTCGGCTCAGGCTGTCGGTGACACCGAGCAACCATGTTCGGAGGCCGTCGGGGGCGGTGGAGCGCGCTGCGACGCGGGCCGGCCGGCGTCGAGTCGGCGCGCCGCAAACCCGGTGCTGGTCCCGTGCTGACCTCAAAGGGCGGAATGATAGAAAACCGCAGGTCCTAGCCCCGATCGGATGAGTTGTCGTACCACTCGATGGTGGTCCCGATGAGGCCGACGGCGACGATGCGCTTGAGGTTGGACGGGGCCGGGGGAGCGGTCGCGGGCGACGACATCGGCACCACTTCCTGGCGTTCGACGGGACGGTTGCGTGTCGCCACACGGTAGGAACGTGCAGATCAGAGGCGTATGTGGTGGGGCGCCATAGTTCGGGGGGCGGCTATGCGCGCAGCCACCATGCCGGCTCACGAAAGGGCGGTTCAGAGGGGCGAAGGAGGCCGAGGTGAGCACTGTCCGAGACGCGCGGTTCAGGGTGATTTGACGGTGCGGTGCCGACTCCGGTGCCGACCGCACTCCGTTGAACTCGGACATTTGAGGCCGGTGAGGATCGCGAGCCGGTGACCAGCCCTGAAAGGGTCTGGGCGCGGGTTCGGGTTCGCGCCGGACGTTGTCGTACGTCGGTGATCAGCCCTGGAGGGTACGGAACCGCACGCCTCGCACGGCTGCCAGCTCCCCGCCCACCGTCGGTGATCGCCCCCGGGGGTTCGGGACGTCCGCAGCGCCGCAACGTCATCGAGCGCTGCTTCAACCGGCTCGAGCGCACCAAGGCCCTGGCCGCCCGCTACGGCAGACTCACCCGCCACTACCAGGCGATGGCCGTCCCTGCCTGCCTGCGGCTCCGGCTGCCCTGACTTTGCGGACACGACCGGTCGTTCCCCGATCGGCGAACGGGCCAAGGGCGGAACGCGCCGGGTCCGGTCCGGTCCACTTCCACTGCGGCAGGAAGGCGTCGTTTCCGGGGACGAGACATCCACTCCGCCGCCGCGATGCTCCACCGCGGCCGTCACCAGTTGTTCACGCTCTGCCTCCGTGAGCGCGTCCGGCAGGGCCCGAGCGAGTCGGTCGTCCCACGACGAACCGGAACGCAGTGCGCGCACGCGTACCGCGGGACGCGCTATTCGTACGGTACGCCGCACCGCGCCGGGGTACCCACCCCCCGGCCTCCGGCGGTCGCCGGGGGCCCGGGCCGGCCCCGTCGCCGGTGCGCGGAAAGGAGCGGACCATGACCAGGAGCATCGCGGACCAGACCGTCGAGGAGCTGGGCGGCCCGGACAGCGTCCTGGCGCGACAGCGCCGCGACCACGTGGAGATGGACCGGCTGATGGAGCGGTACCGGACCCTGCCGGACGGCGAGGACCGCGAGCGGGCGCTGAAGGAGGTCGTCCAGCTGGTGTTCAGCCACGCCTTCGCGGAGGAGACCGTGCTGTGGCCGGCCGTGCGGCGCTCCGTCCCGGACGGCGAGGAGCTGACCTCCCGGGTGGAGGAGGAGCACCAGCAGATCAACGACCTCGTCTCCGACATCGAACGCCTCGCCCCCGGCGACCCGGAGCGCGAGGAGAAGGTGCGGCGGGCCTTCACCCTCGTCCAGCAGGACATCAGGGACGAGGAAGACCTGCTCCTGCCCCGGTTGCAGCAGGCCGTGGACGGCGCGCAACTGCGCCGCCTGGGCACGGCCTGGGAGACGGTGCGCCGCACCGCCCCCACCCACCCCCACCCCGTCGTCCCCCGCCGCCCGCCCGGCAACGCCCTGCTGGGCGTGCCGCTGAGCCTCTACGACCGGGTGCGCGACGCGCTCGGACACAGGAGGTCGGGAACGGCGTAGACCTGCAGTCCGGCCGGGCCGCGGGCGGCGTGAGCCGAGCCGGGGCGCCCGTCGGCCCGCCCGTCCCCGTGTTGCCCCGCCGACGTCCTGTCCGGGTTTTCGTCCGGTTTCCTTTCGAGAACGGGGTCCGGGTCCGGCCCGCCGGCTGCGACGGGCGTCCCCGGACCCCCGCCCGGGCCCGAGCGAGGGGACCGGGGACGCGACGTTCCTGCGGCGGGCCCGCGCCACGGGCCGCCCCGGTCAGCCGTTCGCCACCTCACGCCCGCCGTGCCCGCCACGAGCGTCGCGGACGCCATGAGCGTCACGGGCGTCCGAGGGGTCCGAGGCGTCGACGACGTGGAAGACCGCTGTCCACCGGTCATCGTGCAGGCAGGCGTTCATCGGCTCGACCAGCGCGGTGTGCCCGGGATCGGCGCGCCACCGCCTGAGGACCTCCGGACTCCGCCACTCGCTGGTGAGCAGCCACCGGCCGGGCTCGTCGACCGAGCGGCACAGCTGCTCGCCCAGGTGGCCCGGGAAGCGCACGGCCCGTTCGCGCACGCCGCGGTACGCCTTCACGAAGGCGTCCTCCCTGCCCTCGCGCACCCGCAGCAACCGGACGACGCGCACCCGCGCCGGCGCCGCGTCCCCGTCCACCGGCAGGCCGGTCACGACGGGTCGAGGAGGACGGGGAGCTCCGCCAGCCCGCGGAAGGCGGGGAACGGCACGGTCAGCCAGCGGGCGTCCTTCGGCGCCACGGCCAGGTCCATGCGCGGGTACCGCCCGAAGAGCGTGGTGAGGGCGGTCTGCATCTCCAGCCGGGCCAGCGGGGCGCCGATGCAGTAGTGCGGGCCGAAGCCGAAGGTGAGGTGCGACGCCTGGACGTTCGGGCGCGTGACGTCCATCCGGTCGGGATCGGCGAAGGCGTCCGGGTCGCGGTTGGCCCCGGCGATCGAGATCTGCACGAGCGCCCCCTTGGGGATGAGCGTGTCCCGGACGACGACGTCCTCCTTGGCGTAGCGGAACGTCGAGTTCTCCACGGACGGCTCGAACCGGAAGATCTCCTCGATGGCCGCGGCCGTCGCGCCCGCGTCCCGGAGCGCCAGCCGCTTCTGCTCCGGCTGGGTGAGCAGGTGGTAGACGGCGTTGCCGGTCTGGTACGCGGTCGTCTTGTGGCCCGCGAACAGCAGCACCCACGCCGTCGAGACCAGCTCGTGGTCGGTGAGCGCGCCTTCCTGGTCCTGGGCGGTGACGAGCGCGCTGAGCAGGCCGTCGTCCGGCTCCCGCCGCTTGCGCGCGATCAGGTCGACCAGGTAGTCGCGCAGGTTGCCCTCGGCCACCTCCAGCGCTTTCCTCGCCTCGGGGCCGAACCCGGTCTGCGCGACGGTGCTGGACCACTCCTGGGCCTGCCTGCGCTCGTTCTCCGGGACGCCCAGCAGATCGCAGATCACCTGGAGCGGCAGCGGGAAGCAGAACTCCGGCAGCAGGTCGAAGGGTTCGGCGGCCGGGCAGCGGTCCAGCAGGTCGTCGACGATCTTCTGGACGCGCGGGCGCAGCGATTCCACCCGCTTCGGGGTGAAGACGTTGCCGACGATCCTCCTGAGCCTGGTGTGCTTGGGGGGATCGGAGAAGAGCATGTTGTCGTCCAGGGCGATCGACGAGTCGCCGAAGATGCGGTGGTAGGCGTCGAGGGCGCCGTACATGTCCTTGCTCAGCCGGGGATCGGCCAAGGCGGCACGGGCGTCGTCGTACCGGGTGATGAGGTACGTCTGCACCCCGTGGGGAGGCGACAGCGGGCACACGGGTGCCTTCTCCCGGAGCACGGCGTACACGGGGTGCGGGTCGGCGCGGAACTCCCGGCTGCAGGACGAGGCCGCGGCCGCGGCCTCGTCGGACGACAGTTCCTCGGATGCGAACGCTTGCGACATGTCTGGTCCCGGGGGAGCGAGCTGCCGGCGGCAGCGATGCGGCGTGGTCAGTGGCCACGGTTCCCCGCGCGGCACCGGGTGGCAAACGGTGCTGCGCCATCCGGGGCGGATCACCGCGAGGGGTGCGGGTCGGCGCCTCCCGCTTGGTAAAGACTGACCGACAGGCCGGTCCACGACGCCCCGCAGCGGGCACCGCCGGATGGGGGTAGTGAATCAGTGAGTGGACACGCAGTGGAATCCGTACCCGTTCTGGTCGTAGGCGGATCCCTGGTGGGTCTTTCCACCTCCGTCTTCCTGGGGCGACTCGGGATCGAGCACATCCTCGTGGAGCGGCACACCGGCACGTCCACGCATCCGCGCGGACGCGGGAACAACGTGCGCACCATGGAGATCTTCCGGACCGCCGGACTGGAGGCGGACATCCGCAGGGCCGCCCGCACGCTCGCCCGCAACGACGGCGTGCTCCAGGTGGACACCCTCACCGGCGGCAAGCGCCACTGGATCATCCGGGGCATCTCCGCGGGCGTCGACGTCCGCGAGGTCAGCTCCTCGGACTGGTGCCTGTGCAGCCAGAACGACCTGGAGCCGGTGCTGCTGGAGCACGCCCGCCGCGGCGGGGACGTCCGCTTCGGCACCGAGATGGTCTCCTTCACCCAGGACCCGGGGGGTGTCCGGGCCCGGCTCGTGCGCCGGGACACCGGGCAGACCTACACCGTGGACGCCGGCTTCCTGGTGGCGGCCGACGGGCCCAGGAGCCCGGTCCGCACGCGCCTGGGCATCGGCATGTCGGGGCCCGGCGACCTCTTCCACAACGTCAGCGTCACCTTCCGCAGCAAGCGGCTCAAGGACCACGTCGGGGAGAAGCGGTTCGTCGTCTGCTACGTCACCGACCCGCGGGGCGAGGGGGCGCTGCTGCCGGTGGACAACGAGGAGCGGTGGGTGATCCACCTCCCCTGGTCCCCGGAGCGCGGGGAGACCCTGGAGGACTTCACCGACGACCGCTGCGCGGCGCACATCCGGGCCGCCGCCGGCGTTCCCGGCATCGACGTGGAGATCACGGGAAAGGCGCCCTGGCACGCTTCCAAGCGGGTCGCGGACAGCTACGGGCGGGGCCGGGTCTTCCTGGCCGGCGACTCGGCGCACGAGATGCCGCCCACCGGGGCGTTCGGCTCCAACACCGGTATCCAGGACGCCCACAACCTCGCCTGGAAACTGGCCGCGGTGCTCCGCGGCTGGGCGGGCGAGCCCCTGCTGGACACCTACGAGCGGGAACGGCGGCCCGTCGCCCTCGCCACCAGCACGCGCGCCTCCCAGCAGGCGGTCGAGGAGCGGCACCCGGGGTTCGACCTCGCCAAGGGGCGCAACGACGACCCGGCCGACCTCATGACCGTCGCGCTCTGCTACCGCTACGCGTCGCGCGCCGTCATGGGCGCCCTCCCGGAGCAGCCCGTGCTCCCGGACGCCTTCCGGCTCGGCGGCGACCCGGGCAGCCGCGCACCCCACATGTGGGTCACCCGGGAGGGGGCCAGGATCTCCACGCTGGACCTGTACGAGGGCTCCTTCACCCTCCTGTGCGGGCCCGGGGGACGGGCGTGGCGGGACGCGGCGAAGCAGGCCGCACAGCGGACGGGCGTCCCCGTCCGGGCCCACCTCGTGGGCGAGGGCCCGGACTGCGACCTGGTCCCCGAGCCGGAGACCGACTGGGCGAAGCTGCACGGCGCCACCGAGGAGGGCGCCGTGCTGGTGCGCCCGGACGGGTTCGTCGCGTGGCGGGCGCACGCCGACCTGCCGTACCCGGACCGCGTACTGGCGAACGTGCTGCAGACGGTCGTGTGCCGCGACCGGGGAACCGAGGAGAGGACAGGGCGATGACGACAGCAGATCACGACGGCCCCGCCGCGGGCCGGGTGGACGTCCACCACCACTTCACCGCGCCGGCCTGGCTGGACTGGGCGGAGGAACGGGGCATCGTCAGCCGGGAGAAGCTGCCCTGGTGGACGCGCTGGGACCTGGACGCGGCCCTGGAGCTGATGGACAAGGCGGGCATCGGCACGTCCGTGATGACCGTGGCGATGCTCGGCCGGTTCCGCGACCGCGCCGAGCGCCGGGAGAGCGCGCGCGTCGCCCTGCGGGCCGCGGCCGAGGTCGTCGCGGAGCACCCCGCGCGCTTCGCGTTCTTCACCCCCGTCTTCCTCGACGACCTCGAACTCTCCCGGTGGAGCATCGAGTACGGCCTCGACGAGCTCGGCGCCGTCGGGGTGAGCACCAGGACGAGCATGGACGGCGTCTACCTCGGCGACGCCGCGCACGACCGCCTGCTGGCCGAACTGAACGAACGGTCCGCGGTCGTCAGCACCCACCCCATGGACGTGCCGGCCGGCAAGGGCGGCAGCGGCGGCGCGGGGCTGCCGGGCATGCCGCCCTTCGTGTGCGACTTCCTCGTCGACACCACGCGCGCCGCCGTCAACCTCATCAAGGGCGGCGTCCTGGACCGCTACCCGGACCTCACCTTCGTCCTCCCGCACGGGGGAGGCTTCCTGCCCTACATGGCCGACCGGCTCGAACTGCTCGGCGGCCACCTCACCCCCGCGATCGAGCCCGGCCGCGTCCGCGACCACCTGCACCGCTTCTGCTACGACACGGCCGGCCCCATGTCCCCCTCGGCCACGCCCACCCTGCTGACCACCGTCGACCCCGGCCGCATCCTCTTCGGCACGGACTGGCCGCCCACGCCGGCGCACGTCGTCGCCGGCGTCACCGTGCCGGCGCTGGACAACGACCCGGCCCTGACGGAGGGCCAGCTGCGCGGCATCAACCGGGAGAACGCCCTGCGGCTGCTGCCCGCGCTCGCCGGCTGAGGCGGCGCCGGGTCCCGGCCCGGCGTACCGTCCGCACCGCGGCACACCGGACGCACCGGAAGGCCGCCGCCCCTCGGGCGGCGGCCTTCCGGTGCCGTTCAGCGGGCGGGCCGGTCCCGCTCCCAGTGGTAGAAGCACTGCGCCATCGCGTCCTTCGGACCGCGCCAGGTCTGCGGGTCGTACGGGCTGACGTACGCTTCGAGCCGCTTGCTGATGGCGCGGAACTCCGGGTGCTCGGCCACCCGCGCGACGGCGGGCCCCGGGTCCCGGTCGGCCTCGATGAAGTGCATGTACACATCGCCGAACTGGAAGAGGGAACGCTGGGTCACCCCGACGAGGTGCGGGAGTTCACCGCGGTCGGAGTCCGCGAAGACCTCGGCGATGTGCGGGGCCGACCGCGGGTCCATCCGGGCGACGATCAGGGCGTGGTGCATGGGGTCTCCTTCCGCGACCGCGTCGCTCAGGCGGGGGTGCCGGGTGCGGTCCGCCGATCGGCGGCCGCCTGCTCGACGCGGTCGCGGATGAGGGCGAGCTGCACGGCCGAGTTGCGGTTGATGATGTCCGTCATCCCGGCGTCGTCGACCGGGGCGTCGGGCCGCATGGCGAAGTCCTGCGTCCAGCGCATCCGGGTGCCGTCGGCGGTCTCCTCGTACTCCCAGCGGATCTCCATGTACTCGAACGGCCCGGGCTCGACGCGGCGCGCGCGGACGGTGAGCTTGTCGCGGTCGGTCGTCCGTTCCGACACCCAGCTCCACACCTTGCCGTTCTCGTCGGGGTGCATCGTCAGCCGGAAGGTCACCGTGTCGCCCTCGCGGGAGAGGATCTCGACGGACGCGTACTCGCTGAACAGCCGCGGCCACCGCTCCAGGTCGTTGGTCATGTCCCAGACCAGGTCGACGGGTGCGGCGATGGTGATCTCGTTCTCCGTGTGTCCTGCCATGTCAAGCTCCGGTGGTGAGGGTGCCGTTGACGAGCTCGAGGAAGGCGCGAGGGCTCCTGCACCGTTCCGCGTCGGTGGGCAGGGCCCAGCCGTGCCGGTTCTCCAGCTCGCCCACGATGCCGAGGAGGCCGAGGGAGTCCAGCCCGAACTCGGCGAACGGACTGTCCAGCCGGCTCGCGAGGTCCTGCGGGTCGACGGTGACGCCGGCGGCCTTCTTCATCAGTGCGGCCAGTTCTTCCACGGTCAGTGGGGTCGCTTCGGCGGCCATGTGCTTTCTCCTTGTCGTACCGGGTGCCGAGGGGGTGCCGCCGGTCCGCGAGGGCGTGGGGCGGCGGTTTCCAGGGGGCGCTCGGGGCGCTGACGGTCCCACGGGGGCGTGGGACGCTTCGGGGGGCGGGGGGAGGGGACAGGGTTGGGGGAATGGAGGGCCGTTACGCGGTGGACTCCCCGCCGCGGCGCAGGACCAGCGCCGCGTTGGAGCCCATGAGTCCCCGGCTGAGGACCAGGGCCGTGCGCAGTTCGGCCGGGCGTGCCGCGGCGGTCACCAGGTCGATGTCGTGGCAGACGTCGCGCACGCCCGGTGTCGGCGGTACCTGACCGTGTTCCAGGGCGAGCACCGCGGCCGCGACGTCCAGCACGGGCGCCCCGCAGTACGACCGCCCGATGCCGGCCTTGGGGGCCGTGACGGGCACCCGGGTTCCGTACGGGCCGAGCGCGTCGACCAGGGCGAGCGCCTCGGCGCGGTCCGCCTCCGGGATGCCCAGTGCGTCGGCGAAGACCACGTCGATCTCCTCCGGTGCGCAGCCGGCCTCGTCCAGGGCGCCGCGCACGGCACGGGCGAGTCCCTCCCGGGAGCGGTCCCAGCGCGAGGCACCGGTGAACGTGGCGGCGTGCCCCGCCACCGTGGCGCGGACGGCCGCGCCACGGCGCCGCGCCCGCTCCGCGTCCTCGGCGATCAGCACGGCCCCGCCCTCGGCGGGCACGAAGCCGCAGGCCGCCGAGGTGAAGGGGAGGTAGGCGGCCGCGGGGTCCTCGACGGTGCTGAGTTCGGGGTAGCCGAGCTGGCAGACCATCGAGTACGGGGCGAGCGGCGCCTCGGCCGCCCCTACCACGACCACGTCGGTTCCCCGCCGCACGATCCGGGCCGCGTGCGCGACGGCGTCCAGGCCGCCCGCCTCGTCACTGGCCACCACCCCGCAGGGGCCCTTGAAGCCGCCGCGGATGGAGATCTGGCCCGTGCTGGCCGCGTAGAACCAGGCGATGGACTGGTAGGGGCCGACGAACCGGGATCCCTGCCCCCACAGCTTCTGCAGTTCCCGCTGGCCGAACTCACCGCCGCCGGAACCGGCGGCGGTGACCACGCCGATGGAGTACGGCGAGTCCGACGGAGCGCCGTCCAGCCCCGCGTCCTCCAGAGCGGCGCCGGCCGCGGCCATCGCGAAGTGGGTGAACCGGTCGGTCTGGACGAGGAACGTCTCCTCGACGAACGCCGAGGGGTCGAAGCCCCGGACCTCGCCGGCGACGCGGAGCGGCAGGTGCCCGCACCCCTCCCGGGTGATCCGGTCCAGTACGCTCACGCCCTCCTTGACGGACTTCCAGTACACCTCCGTGCTCAGCCCGTTGGGCGCGACCACGCCGACCCCCGTGATCGCGGTCTGCCGGGTCCGCTGACCGCTCATGCTTTCCTCCCTCCCGGCCCCCTCAGGAGCACCGCGGACTGGAACCCGCCGAAGCCGCTGCCCACCGAGAGCACGTTGCCGAGCCTGCGGGGACGCGCGGTGCGGGGTACGTAGTCCAGGTCGCACTCGGGGTCCGGGGTCTCGTAGTTCGCCGTCGGCGGCACCACCTGGTGGGCCATGGCCAGGACGCAGGCGACGAGTTCGATCGCGCCGATCGCGCCCAGCGAGTGGCCCACCATGGACTTGATCGAGCTCATGGGCGTGTCGTAGGCGTGGGCGCCCAGGGACCGCTTGACCGCGGCGGTCTCGTGGCGGTCGTTCTGGCGGGTGCCCGAGCCGTGCGCGTTGACGTAGTCGACGTCCGAGGGGTCCACGCGGGCGTGCTCGAGCGTGCTGTCGATGGCCCGGGCCATCTCCAGGCCCTCACTGGTCAGGCCGGTCATGTGGTACGCGTTGCCGAACGTGGCGTAGCCGCCGATCTCGCAGTAGACGGGCGCGCCCCGGGCCCGGGCGTGCTCGAGTTCCTCCAGGACGAGCGCCGCGGCGCCCTCGCCCATGACGAACCCGTCCCGGTGGGCGTCGAAGGGCCGCGAGGCGTGCGCCGGGTCGTCGTTGTTCGGCGACGTCGCCTTGATGGCGTCGAAGCAGGCCATGGTGATCGGGGAGATCGGGGAGTCCGACGCCCCGGTGATGCAGACGTCCGCGCGGCCCTCCTCGATGGCGTGGAAGGCGTAGCCCACCGCGTCCAGCCCGGAGGTGCAGCCGGTGGAGACGGTCTGCACCGGGCCGAGGACGCCGAACCGCTCCGCGACGACCGAGGCCAGCGTGCTGGGCGAGAACGCCAGATGCAGCTGCGGCTCGGCGGCGCGGTGGTCGACGTCCCAGCGCCGTCCCCGTTCGCTGACCAGGACGTAGTCGTGCTCCAGGCGGGTCGTGCCGCCCACCGCGCTGCCCAGGGAGACGGCCACGCGCCACGGGTCCTCCCGGCCGAAGTCGATGCCGCAGTCGGCCACCGCCTCCGCCGCGGCGACCAGGGCGAACTGGACGTAGCGGTCCAGGCTCCCCGTCCGCTCGGGGTCCAGTCCCCGCGCGACCGGGTCGAAGTCGCACTCCGCCGCGATGCGGGACCGCAGCCCCTCGGGGTCGAACAGGGTGATGCCGCGGGTCGCCGTCCGGCCGTTGGACAGCAGGTCCCAGAAGGCCGGCGCCCCGATCCCGCCGGGTGCGACGACGCCGATGCCGGTGACCGCCACCCGCCGGGTCACGAGGGCACCCCGGGCCGTTCGGGCCGGACGCCCTCCCCGTGGACGAGCGGGTACGGCTTGAGGTCCTCGCCCTCGGCCGTGGCCTCGGTGTCGACGTGGCCGAGGCGCGGCTCCGGCGCCAGCGGACTCAGGTGGAAGACCATCCGGGCCTCCTCGTCGCCGACGTTGCGGAAGCGGTGCCGCATGTCGATGGGGATCATGAGGCCCTGGTCGGAGCGGAGGGGGAACGTCTCGCCGTCCAGGTCGACCTCCAGCCGGCCCTTGACGAGGAACACGAACTCCTCGGAATACGGGTGGTAGTGCTCACTGATGCGTTCGCCGGGCTGCATGATGGCCAGGCCCATGAAGCCGCTCGTGGACCCCACGGTGAGGGGGGTGAGCAGGGTGCGCAGATCGCCGCCGCGCTTGCGGTTGGGCTCGATCTCGCCGATGTCCACGATGCGCGGGCTCGTCTTGTGCATGATCCGTCTCCAGGTGGGGCAATGGGGGGAAGGCCCGGCTCGTCCGTACCGGCCGGTGCGGGGTGGACGTGGCGGCCAGGGGTGGCTTGCGGAGGTTCGCGCGGGGCGGTCTTGCGCCGCACCGCTCCGTACGCGGTCAGGATCCGGGAGCCGTTCGGTCGGTGATCAGCGTCATGCCGGCGTGCGCCAGGAGGCGGGTCGCGTCCCGCTCGCCCGTGACGGGGCCCTCGACGCCGAGTGCCGCGCCGTCGAGCAGGCGGCCCAGCACGGCGGCCTTGTTCTCGCCGCGGATGCCGAGGACCCCGACCGGATCGGCCTCGGGGTCGCCCGGCACGTCGACCAGCCGGACGACGAGGTCGTCACGGTGGAAGACGGTGCTGCGGTACACCGGGCCGGCGGGATCGTCCGCGGCCCTCCCGTCCTGCTGGGCCAGGAGCCGGGCCAGCATCAGCCCGCAGCCCGCGCGGGCCGGGTAGTACAGCGCGTGGCGCCGCAGGCCGGACGGCTCCGGGCCGCCCCGGGTCACGTGGTGCACGGCCGGCATGGCCGCCAGGATGAAGAAGGCCCGGGCGGACTCGGGGTCGTCCAGATCCCTGCTCCGTTCCAGGTGCGGGTTGAGGGCCTCCTCGACGGCCCGCACCTCCGGCTGCCGGGAGACGTGGCGCAGCGCGGCGATCAGGTCGCCCTGGACCTCGACGGTGCGCACGACCCGGTTGCCGTGCATGAACAGGGTGGTGCGACGCAGTCGCGTGGTGTCGTCGACGCGGGACTCCGGCGGTGCGTAACCGGCGAGGATCTCGGCGACCTTCGACTCGGAACCGGGCTTGACGGTGAAGGTCAGCGCGTGGCGGATCAAGCCGTCCCCCTCGCGTGGGGGCGCGTAGCCGTCGTCGGCTGCGCCGGTGGTCTTCGCCGCCTTGGCGGTCTTGTGGACTCCGCGGGCGGCCCGGGCGGGGGACGCAGCGGTGCCGCCGGTCTCACGGACGATGTGGTAGCGCACCGACCGCAGGTCGCGGACACAGCTCTGCATGGGTCCGACCGTCTCGATGTGATCTTCACTGTTCACCCATGCGAGATAGGGCGGAGCGCTCTCCCACTCGCTCGTGATGAGCCATTGGGACGGGTTCTCCGCGGACTGGCACAACTGGTCACCGAGGTGGCCGGGGAGCGACGCGACATGGTGGCGCATCTGCTCGTACGCGTCGAGGAACCGTTGCTGGGCGCCTTCCTGGAGGTCGACGTGCAGGAGGACTCGCAGCCTGGAGCCGTCGAACGCGGATTGTGATATTGACTTGGCACTGGTCATCGGGCAGGCCCTTCCTTGGCGGGAACAAGCGGCGGTCGCCCGCGTCCGGCGTGCGAACGACGCTCGGCTCCGGGCCTTCAGCGTGGGACGGCGCGGCGGACTTTGCGAGCGCTACGGGCCAATGGGGGGAACCGGGCGGAAGGGGCGCCGGAGGATTCCCCCGGCGGGCGGGCGGAGCGCCCGCGGACCGGGGTGCCTCCGGCGGTTGCGGGGGGACCGGGAGGACCCGGGCGTCCGCGGCGGGTGGGCAGGCATGGGGGGAACGCGTGGGGAGCACATGGGGAGGGGGCGTTGCGGGCGCTCGTGGTGGCCCGCAACGCCCCCGGTTTTCACCTGAGGATTACTCACTGATCATTTCGGAACGAGGTGCGGAGTCGTCGCAAGCAGATGACGCTGCAAGCGAGTTGGAGCAGTCCCAGGGGGAGGCCGGCGCGTGTCTCGTAGCGGGTCCGCAGGCGTTTGAACTGGTGGAGCCGGGCGAAGGTGCGCTCGACGGCCCACCTGGTCCTGCCCGGGCCGGATCCGTGGGCGGTGCCCTTGCGGGCAATCTTCGGCGTGATGCCGCGAGCGCGGAGGAGGCGACGGTGCTTGTCGTGGTCGTGGCCGCGGTCGGCGAACAGACGCCTGGGCCGGTGCCGGGGCCGGTCCACCAGGCCGCGGATGCGGGGGATCGCGTCCAGCAGGGGTATGAGCTGGGTGACGTCGTGACGGTTTCCGCCGGTCAGCGACACCGCAAGGGCCGTGCCGTGCCGGTCGGTGATCAGGGGGTGCTTGCTGCCGGGGCGGCCGCGGTCGACCGGCGAAGGTCCGGTGTGAGCCCCCCTTTTGAGGGCCCGGACGTGCGAGGCGTCGACCGCGGCGTCCTCCCGGGAACGTCAAAGCCGCGCCGCCCCACTCCAAGCGCCACCCGGCCGTCGATTTCCGGCCGTCGTGCCCGATGCCGGTCAATTGCATGACGCGCTTTCAGTGCGCCAGGCACTTTCGCTGTACGGTGCATTTCATCGGTCCTTCCGTCGCAGTGCGCACCCCCACCGCCTCCACTCCACGAGGAGACGCCCGATGACCGACCAGGCCGAACGTCCCCACGCACCGCTGTCCGTCCGCCTGCCCCTGTCCGGTGACACCCCGCTGGACCCGCCCGCCGAGTGGGAGGAGCTGCGCGCGCGGTGCCCCGTCGCCCACGCCACGCTGCCCAGCGGTGACACGGCGGTGTACCTGACCCGCTACGACGATGTCCGCACCCTGCTTTCCGACCCCCGGTTCGTCCGGCCCACCGAGCGGGACGGCGCCGCGCGGCTGGCACCGGAGGGCACCGGCGGAGCCGCCGTCACCGGCAGCACCGCCGTCGCGATCCCCGACCGGGGCGAGCCGCACCGGCGCTGGCGGCGCCTGGTCGGCGGGTACTTCACCGCCAAGCGGATGACCGCCCTGCGCCCCGGCATGACCCGCCTCGCCGAGGACCTCGTCGACGCCATGCTCGCCGACGGCGCCCCCGCCGACCTGCGGGCGAGCCTCGGCTTCCCCTTCCCCGTCCACGTCATCTGCGACCTCCTCGGCGTTCCCGCGCGGGACCGGAACCGCTTCGCGTACTGGTCCGACAGTTTCCTGAGCGTCACCCGCTACACCGCCGACGAGATCCACACCGCCCAGCAGGAGTTCGTCGCCTACATGTCCGGCCACATCGCCGCCAAGCGCGCCGAACCGGCCGACGACCTCCTCAGCGCCCTCATCGCGCGGAACGAGGACGCGAAAGGCGAGGGGGACGACGACGGCGGCCTGAGCGACGACGAACTCGTGGCCACCGGCATGGGCCTGCTCGTCGCCGGCCACGAGACCACCGCCAACATGATCGGCAAGATGGTCTCCCTGCTGCTCGCCGACCGCAGCCGCTGGGAACGGCTGCTGGCCGACCCCTCGCTGGTGCGCACCGCCGTCGAGGAGTCCCTGCGTTTCGACACCAATCTCGGCTTCGGTGTGCTGCGTTACCTCGGCGAGGACGCCGGGATCGGCGGGCACCTCGTCCCCGCGGGCAGCACGGTCGTGTGCAGCATGCCGGCCGCCAACCGCGACGAGCGGGCCTTCGGCGACGCCGACACCATGGACCTCGCCCGCACTCCCAACCCCCACCTGACCTTCGGCGCGGGACCGCACTCCTGTCTCGGCCAGGCCCTGGCCCGCACCGAACTCCAGGTCGTCCTGGAGACCCTGCTCGCCCGCGTGCCCACCCTGCGCCTCGCCGTCCCCGTCGCCGAACTGCGCAAGACGGAGGGGCTCCTCGTCGGCGGTCTGCGCGAAGTCCCCGTCCGCTGGTGACCCGGGAAGGAGACGAACCGTGAGACTCACCGTCGACCAGGACAAGTGCTGCGGAGCCGGTGCCTGTGTCCTGACCGCGCCGGAGGTCTTCGACCAGCGGGACGAGGACGGCATCGTCACCCTCCTGACCCCCGAACCCGCCCCCGAGCACCACGCCGCCGCGCGCGAGGCGGCGGCCGTGTGCCCCGCGGCGGCGATCCGGGTGACCGGCACCGGTTGACCCCGGCTCTTCGGAGACCACCCGCCGCGTGACCGGCCGCCCTCGTGCCGGGGCGCGTCGTGACGGTTCTGGACGTCCCCCACGACGAACCCTGTGCGCTCCCGTCACCGCTGGGCACCTTCCGGCCGGCCCTGTGCCGATGCGGTCGTGGCCTACTGGAGTTCGCTGAACCGCTCGGTCGCCCGGGTGCGGCCGGCGACGATACGTCACGGACGCCGAAGGAGACCAGCAGGGAGGCGGTCAGGATGCTGGCTTCCAGGTCGCTCCCGATGGCGACGACGGCACGGTCGAACTCGGGGACGGCGAGCTGGCGCAGGAGCTCTTCCCTGGTGGCGTCGGCGCGTACCACGTGGGTGAGGTGACCGGACACCATCTGCATGATGTCCGGGTCCTCGTCGATGCTGAGGACCTCGGTCTCCTCGCCGACCGGTTCCAGGGCCAGGGCGCGGCCGAAGCGACCCAGGCCGATGACGACGACGGAGTCGTTGTGGGCGATGCGCCGGGTCCTGGCGCTGCGGTTCCTAGGCCGTTTCTTTCGGATCAGCGTAGGGAAGCAAGGGCGGGCACATGCCGAGGCCGGTCCGGTCTGCCTCCGCTGCGCCGGGCGGCGTCATTGGTGGGGCCAAGCCCTCTACTCCGCGGCCACGATGCGCTCCACTGCGGCCCTCACCAATTGTTCACGCTCTTCCTCTGTGAAGACGTCCGGCAGGGTGAGCTGCTCAACGATCAGCCAGTTCAGCGTCAGCATGAGCAGCTTGACCGCTGTGGCGTCGCCAGGGAGGCCGGAAGCCTCGTGATAGGCGACATTGGCGTCGACATCGGCCCGGACTCGCTCAGTGAGGACCTTGCGCAGTTCGGGGCGGCGGGTGGCCTCAAGGCGGAGTTCCAGCAGCGCGAGGTAACCGGTGCGGAAGGAGGCGATGCGGCCGACGAGCTCGCGCATCAGTTCGGCGTAGGTCCCCCGGTGGCGGTCGGCCGCCCGCTGGCGGGCGATCGTGGCCTCGTCGGGCTGGAGTCGCTCGTAAACCCGGGCGCCGGCCTCAGTGAACAGGTCGTCGCGGCTGGCGAAGTAGTTGGACGCCGTGCCGGCGGGAACGGCTGCCTCGGCATCCACAGCCCGGAAAGTCAGGCCGCGTGCGCCTTCTCGGGCCAGCACCTCGATCGCCGCGTCAACGAGGGCCGCGCGCCGCTGGTCGTTCCGTCTCACCATTGACACCACTCCAGGTGTAGTACTACGTTCAAACCGCTTCAGTCATAGTACTACGTGTGGGGGATCACTATGCGAAAGCTCGTGTACTACATCGGTGTTTCGCTCGACGGCCGCATCGCCGGCCCCGGCGGCGAATTCGACTTCTTCCCGCAGGGCGACGAGCAGCAGGCCGCTGCCTACTCGACCTGGATGAACGCGCTGTACCCGGAGACCATCCCGACCGCTTACCGCGCGGCTGTCGGCGTCGCCGACGCACCCAACCGGCGTTTCGACACCGTCGTCATGGGCCTCGGCACCTACCGCCTCTCCGTCGACAACGGGATCACCAGCCCGTACGCGCACCTGCGCCAGTACGTCGTTTCCAGCACCCTCAAGCCGGACACCGACCCAGCCGTCACCGTCGTGCCGAGCGACCCGCGCGCCCTCATCCGCGAGCTCAAAGGCGAGATGGCCGCTGGCCCAGACATCTGGCTCTGCGGGGGCGGAAGGCTCGCGGGCACCCTGTTGCCCGAGATTGACGAGCTGCTGATCAAGACCTATCCGGTCGTTGCCGGTACCGGAATCTCGGTAGTCGACGGTGCCTTCGACCCCACCGTCTTCAACGTCGCCGAACGCACCGCCTTCCCCAGCGGGGTCACCCTCACCCGCCTCACCCGCCGCTAGGCAGTTTCGGTTCAGCGGGCGGACCAGAAGAAGATGCCCGCGATATGGAGTCCGGCCAGGTAGATGGTCGCTGTCTTCTCGTAGCGGGTGGCGATACCGCGCCACCGCTTGAGGCGGTTGATGCACCGCTCGACGGCGTTGCGCTGCTTGTAGGCGTCGCGGTCGAAGGCCGGTGGCCTGCCGCCTTGGCTGCCGCGCCGCTGCCGGTGGGCCTGCTGGCCCGCCGGGACAGGGATCACTGCGCGGATCCCGCGCTTGTGAAGGTGGGCGCGGATCGCGCGTGAGGAGTACGCCTTGTCCGCCAGAACCACATCTGGCCTGGTGCGGGGCCGTCCGCGTCGGCGCGGAACACGCAGACGTGCCATCACCTGCGCGAATGCGGGTGCGTCGCCGACCTGCCCGGCGGTGAGATGAAAGGCCAGGGGCCGGCAGCTGCCGTCGGCGGCGAGGTGGATCTTCGTGGTCAATCCGCCGCGGGACCAGCCGATGGCGTGGTCGTCGGGCTCGCCGACCGGGGCCCCTTTTTGCGGGCCCCGGCCGCATGCTGGTGAGCGCGCACGATCGTAGAGTCCACCGACACGGCCCAATTGAGGTCCTCCTCCGCGTCGGCCTGGGCGATCAGCGCGGGAACACCCGCTCCCAGGTGCCGTCGACGGCCCACATCCGCAGCCGGTTGTAGACGCCTCGCCAGTTGCCGTACTTCTCCGGCAGGTGCACCCACTGCGTTCCGGTCTGGAACTTGAAGGCGATCGCGTTGATCACCTCACGGTGATCCCGCCAGCGGCCACCCCGCTTCGGCGTCCGGTCGGGAAGTAGCGGCTCGATCCGCGCCCACTGCGCATCAGTCAACGGCACGCCGGGACCAACGATCCGATGATCCGAACGAAACGGCCTAGAGATCGTTTTCAAAGGTGTCCATGTGATGAGGGATCATGCTTGTCGTGGTGCGTCGTCATGAACTTTCGGATGCCGAGTGGGCGGTGTTGTCGCGGTTGCTGCCGAGTTCAGGGACCGCGGGACGGCCTCGTTCGGACGACCGGGTGGTGCTGAACGGGATCGTGTGGAAACTGCGGACCGGATCGGCCTGGCGTGATGTGCCGGAGCGGTACGGCTCCTGGCAGACCCTGTACACGCGTTTCCGCAGGTGGGCCCTGGACGGCACCTTCTCGCGCATGCTGCGGGCCATCCAGGCCGAGAAGGACGCGGCCGGGGACATCCAGTGGCTGGTGTCGGTCGACTCCACCATCGTGCGGGCCCACCAGCACGCCGCCGGCGGCAAAAGGGGGCGGTCGACCGGGACGAAGCGGGTGATCACGCCCTCGGCCGATCCCGAGGCGGACTGAGCACCAAAGTCCACCTCGCCTGCGACGGAATCGGCCGCCCTCTCGGCTTCGTCCTCTCAGGCGGCAACGCCAACGACCGCACCCGCTTCGAACAGGTCATGGGCTCGATCAGCGTGCCCAGGATCGGGCCCAAACGCCCACGCACCCGCCCCGACCACGTGGTCGCCGACAAGGGCTACAGCTCCCGGAAGATCCGCGCCTACCTGCGCCGGCGCGGCATCGCGCACACGATCCCCGAACGCGTCGACCAGGCCCTCGGCCGACTGAACCGCGGCACACGCGGCGGCCGGCCACCCGGCTTCAACCGGTCCGTCTACCGCCGCCGCAACGTCGTCGAACGCTGCTTCAACCGCCTCAAGCAGTGGCGCGGCCTGGCAACTCGCCACGACAAGACCCGCGAGTCCTACCAGGCCGCCGTCACCATCGCCTCAATCCTGCTCTGGATCTGACCTTTGAAGACGATCTCTAGCCGAGCTTGTTGAGGCGGGTGGTGGCCGTCTGGATGACGAAGTCCTCGTCGTCAGGGGTGAGCAGGCGGGGACGGCCTCCCGCCCACCGAGGGTCCAAGCAGTCCGGGCCGATCTCGTTGAACCGGTGGATCACCTCCCGAACGGTGTCCTCGTCGGCCTGGACCAGCCGGGCGATCACCGGAACACGGTTCCCGCCCGCCGAGGCCAGCAGCATCATCGCGCGCTGGTAACGCACCGAGCTTGTACTTCCCCGGCGCACGATCCGCTGCAGCTTCTGCCCTTCCTGGTCGGTCAGTCTGCGCACCCGCACAGGCTCGGCCACCACACCTCCAGCGGTCGGAACGGACGTCACCGCCCATCCAACCGTTCCAATCGCCAACCCGGCGAACCTTCCCGGTCAGAGCACTGGCCAATGACGGGTCGCTCCTCGGGCAGGTCGTACATGCGGACGCGGCTGCGCGGCGCGAGCGCGGAGGCCACGGTGATGGGGCCGAGCCGGCCGATGGACATCAGCAGGATCTGTTCCGTCGTGGGCAGGTCGGCGGTGATGCCGGTGGACAGCCCCGCGGTGGCGAAGGCGGAGACGACCTCGAACAGGGAGCGGTCCAGGTCGTATTCGGTGAAGATCATGAAAGCCATGGTCGTACCGACGACGGCGGCCACCGGCAGCAGGACGACCGTCAGGGCCTGGCGCCGGATGTCGCCGTGCAGACGGTGCTGGAAGATGTTGACCGATCCCGCGCCCCCTGACTTCGGCGTAGACCACAGACAGCAGGACGACGAAGGTGGTCGGCTGCCGCCCGCCGTACCGGCGCTGGCGCCGCCGACGAACATCAGCACGTCCATGCCCGGCCAACTGGTCGGGTGCATCCGGCCGGTGTCGACGCTGTGGAAGCCCGCGGTGCGCGGCATGACACCTTGGAGGGAGCCGGCCAGCAGCTTGCCGGGCGTGTCCAGGGGGCCCAGCGTGGCGGGGTTGGTCCATTCGACCGTGGTGATGAGGACGCTGCCGCCCACGAGGAAGACCCCGCTCGCCCACACCAGGATCTTCGTGTGCAGCGACCATGTCGGTGGCCTTCGCCACCGGCGGCGCAGTTCGAACAGCACTGGGAAACCCAGTTCGCCGGCGATGCCCGCGAACGCGATGGGCAGGCAGATCCACGGATCGGTGGCGAAGGACATCAGGCTGTCGGAGTACAGGGCGAACCCGGCGTTGTTGAACGCTGAGACCGAGTGGAAGACCCCGAGCCAGACCGCCCGGGGCCAGGAGGTGTCGTAGGCCGTGTATCGAAAGTCGATCTTGAGCGATGAATGATCACGGTCCATGGGGCGGGGAGATCTCACGGATGAGCAGTGGGCGGTGCTGGAGCCGTTGTTGCCGAAGGGGGCCAGGACAGGGAGGCCGCCCATCTGGCCTCGGCGGCAGCTGATCGACGGCATACGGTTCCGGGTCCGGACCGGCGTTCCGTGGCGGGACGTCCCCGTCGAGTACGGACCGTGGAACCGGGTCTATGACCTGTTCCGCCGGTGGCAGCGGAGCGGCACCTGGCAGCGGATCCTCACGAAGCTCCAGTCCCTGGCTGACGTGAAGGGTGCGATCGTCTGGGACCTGAGCGTCGACTCCACGGTCTGCCGCGCTCATCAGCATGCGGCCGGAGCCCGCAAGGAGGGTGATCTGCAGAAAGAACCGCCGGGCGGCATCTTCACCGAGCCACAGGATCATGGACTGGGAAGGTCGCGCGGCGGGTTCACCACCAAGCTGCACCTGGCTGTCGAGCAGGGGCAGAAGCCCATGTCGATCGTGGTGACAGCAGGGCAGCGCGGGGACTCACCGCAGTTCGAGCCCGTGCTGGCAAAGGTGCGCGTGCCCCGCATCGGGGCGGGCCGGCCACGAGTCCGTCCCGACCGCGTGCGGGCCGACAAGGCGTACGCCTCCCGTAGGAACCGCGCCTATCTGCGCCGCCGCGGGATCCGCTGCACCATTCCGAACAAGGTTGACCAGGCGCGCAACCGCCAGAAGCTCGGCTCCCGCGGCGGTCGGCCGCCGCGCTTCGACTCGGTCGACTACCGCGAGCGCCACGCGGTTGAGTGCGGCATAAATCGCCTTAAGCGGCACCGGGCCGTGGCCACGCGATACGACAAACTCGCCGTCCGCTACGAGGCAACCGTCCTCGTCGCGGCCATCAACGAGTGGCTCTGATGCATGCGGTCGGTCGGCCGACTTATGGCTCATACAGGGGGAGGAAGTGGATGACCGCTTCCTCGTACGGGTGGGCGTCGCGGACCGCTTGCTGGACGGCGCGAGCTTGCTCCGCATCACAGACCGATTCGATCCTGCATTCCTCACTGTGCTGCACGACGCCCACCTCACCGTCATACGGCTGCGAGCCAGGCAACGACTGCCAGTTGCCGGTCACCCTCCACACGCTGGAACACCGCGCGTACTCGCCAATCCGGCCCGCCCCGGCCGCATGGAGAGCCTCGATCACTACATCTACATGACTCTCCGGGACGGATATCTCAATCTTCAGACGCACGACCAGACCCTAACAACCCGCCGACCAGCACTTTCACAACAGGCCTAGGGCGCCGGCAGGCGTTTCCCTTCCTCCGCGCTGCGATGGAGCAGAGCGCCGACGCCTTCTGCCGCCGTGGAGGCCACTGGCCCGCGCACCGCTGTGGTGATTTATTTCCTGCGTACGAAAGGCCACTCGTGTTCGACTACTTGGTCGCGAGTGGGCACGAGAGTGCCGTCCGCGATGAGCACTGTGCCCTTGCGGAACCGCTGCCGTTGCTTGAGCGCGAGCAACGGCGCCGTGCTGGTGACTATCCGGTCGGCCGCGGACTTCGAGATGCCGAACAGCGGCGCGATCTGCCGCAGCGTCAGGTTGGTTCGCCAGTAGACGGCCACGAGCAGGACCCGATCCTCAAGCGGCAGTGACCACGGGCGCCCCCGGCGGACCTCGTCCGCGCCCTCACGGCGAAGGACGGTGATCAGCTTGCGGAAGAGCTGCGGGCTCAGCCCGGTGAACGGGACTATCCACGAAGGCTCCGAAGCCATGATCACACCAGCCATACCAAGATCATGGCAGGTGAAGATTACGCCTTTCTCCCAGCTCAGGCAGTCTCCAGCGCTGGGGGAAGGTTCGCGCTCGTGTAGGCGTCCGCGACGCTGAACACACTGGCGCAAGTCGGGCACTCAGCACGGCCGAAGGGGTGCCTGATGCCCTCCGCGATGCGCTGTTGCCCATCGCGGACCGCCGTGGCGTGCATCCAGCGGCCGGGGTCGGGAAGCTCCTCGACTTGGGCCGGCAGCAGTTCCCGCCGCTCGACGTCGCCGCGATCCCAGTCGCGGATAGCCGAGTAGAAGCCGTAGTCCCCGATTGCGATGGTCACCTCCGCCACGCAGTGCGGACAGGACACCGTGTAGAAGTCGTCGGCGAAGTTCTCCAGGGCGGCACTCCAGTGGTACTGCCCCGCGAGCGCGAGCAGATCACCGAAGACCCGGTCGTACTCGGCAGGGCGGCTCCGCAGTCGCTGGTCCGCCAGGTCGCGCAGTCGGCTGAGCACCTCCGGACGGCCCGCGAGCAGAACTTCCCCGTCAGGATGCTGCAAAGTGCCGCGCGCGATGGCGCCCGCCAGTTCAAGAGCCTGCGCAGTTGCGGGGGCCAAGTCCGCCAACCGGGGCAGAGCGGTAAAGCTCGCCGGCGAGACAGTCTCACCGTGCAGGCATAGACGATCCCAAAGCTCCTCCCATGCCTCGGGAGCTTCCTCACGCTCGACCAAATCGAGGAGCACCGGCACTCGCTCAGTCTCCCCGTGGGCGTCCACCACCTGCGTCCAGTCCGTCACCACGGCATTCAACCGCTCCCGGAGCCCCAGGTGTCAACCAGCCAGAGGGCGGAGCCGCACTCTTCCTTGATCATTACGGGACAGCCCTTAGGAGTTGGACCAGGTGCGAGTGGACAGCACCAGCAGATAGCCGTCGGGGTCCTGAAAAGTCACGCCCCAGGTGTCCCAGTACGGATTATGGGCGGGCACTCGCTTACCACCATGCCGCTCAAGCCGCTCCATGAGGGAGTCGGGTACTGGTTCGCCGAGGTAGATGACCAGCAGGTCTTCATCGGTTGGCTGCGGTTCCAAAGGGGCGGCAGGATCGTGAACGAGTTCCAGATGCCAGCTGGCCTCGGGCCAGCCGACCATCAGGAGCGAGCTCCGGCCTGGGGTGCCGTCCGCCGCGTGCTGGTACAGGACGTCGAGGCCAAGACCTGAAACCCAGAAGCGTTCCGCCGCTCGGAGGTCGTGTGAGGGTCGGGCTATGCGGATATGAGCTGAGGCGTCGGCCGGCATCGTTCCACCTCGTGACGGGGACAGGCCCAGTGACTGTGTCCGTGGGCTTGGATAGCAGCGAGCTTAAAGATCGAGTGGCTGTGCGCCATCGGGCGCTGGTCCTAGTCCCGATTGCCAAAGACCAAATGGTCCTGACCGGCATTTTCGATACACGCCCTAGCCGAGACCGAGCCGCAGCGTCAGGAGCAGGGCGATGATCGCCTCCGACACCGGACTGCCCTTGACCACTTTGGTGACCACGGCTCGTACGTCGCCCAGTCCGAGCGTCTTGGTCTCCGCCGCCGCGGTGAGGCGGGCACGCAACCCCATCCGGCGCGAGACCAGCACACCCAGCACGGAGGCGAAGGCCATGATGCCCAGGCCGCCCAGCTGGATCAGCACCAGGATCACGACCTGCCCGAAGCCGCTCCAGTGCGTGGGCGTGTCCACCACGACCAGTCCGGTCACGCACACCGCCGACGTCGCGGTGAACGACGCCTCCGGCAGACCGGCGTGGTCCGGGCCCGGCGTCGCGAGGGGCAGCATCAGCAGAGCGGTGCCGACGGCGATCGCCGCGGCGAACCCCACCACGACCGCCTGGGGTCGATCGGGGTTGGTCTCCGTGGTGCTCGTCGCGGTCTTCGGTACCGCTCTGCTCGTGGCGGTCCTGCTCTCCGGCGTCGCCGCCCGGACCGTACTGTCCACCTCGTTCCTCTTCCTCGTCGGCGGAGCGCTCGTCAGCGACGGATTCCCGGGTCTCGTCCACATCGCGCCGGACAGTGGCATCGTCGCGGTCACCGCCGATCTGGCATTGTTCGCGGTGCTGTTCACCGACGGCATGCACGTGTCGTTCCCCAAGCTCAGGGAGAACTGGAGGTACCCGGCGCGCGCCCTGGGGCTCGGCATGCCGCTCGCCTTCGCCGGCATGGCGCTGATCACCCATTGCCTGGTCGGGCTGGACTGGACGACGTCCTTCCTCGTCGGCGCCGTCCTGGCGCCGACCGACCCGGTGTTCGCCTCGGCCATCGTGGGGCGCAAGGAGGTGCCTTCGAAGCTGCGGCAGTTGCTGAACGTGGAGAGCGGCGTCAACGACGGGCTCGCGCTCCCGTTGGTGCTGATCCTGATCGTCGCCGCCGGTCCGGCCGGTGGCCACGCGGAAGCGTCCTTGGGGAAGATCGCGCTGGAACTGGGGCTCGGGCTCCTTTTCGGTGTCGCGCTGCCGCTGCTGGTCAGCGGTCTCGTGCGGTTCCGCCTGCCGGGCGCGGAGCCCGAGCTGCAGCCGCTGCTGCCGCTCGCCACGGGGGTCATCCTGTACGCCGCGTGCCACCTCACGCACGCCAACCCCTCCTTGGCGGCTTCTCCGCGGGTGCCGTCCTCACCGCCGTGTCACCGGAGGGCAAGACGGCCTTCGAGCCGCTGGGCGAGGCTCTGGCCGAACTGGCGAAGTTCGCCGCGCTGCTGGTCTTCGGCGCCCTGCTGACACCGCAGCTCTTCGGTGACCTGTCGTTCGGCGGATACGTGGCGGTGTTCCTGGCGATCGTGCTGATCCGCCCGGCGTCGATGCTCATCTCGCTGATCGGGGCACGGTTCGACCGCCGGGAGGGGCTGGTGGCCGCGTGGTTCGGCCCGAAGGGCTTCGCCTCCGTGGTGTACGGCCTGCTCGTGCTCCAGGCCGGCATCCCGCAGGGGGATCAGGCGTACACGCTCATCGCCGTGTGCATCGCCTTCTCGATCATCGCCCACGGCAGCACCGACGTGCCCATCGCGAGGATCTTCGACGTCGAGCACCTCGCCGGCATTCCCGAGCCGCAGGACGCGGGGTCCTCGCCGGACGGGGACAAGGAGGCCGGTCGTGCCGACCGGGCAGAGCACGGTGTGCGCGGGCCGGGGGCGGGGGCATGAGGCGGCTGACCGTGCTGGGCGCGGCTCCGACGGCGGTGGGGGCCGCGATGTACGTCCTCCCGGGTCCTGGTCCGCCCGTGCTGGCCGCGGGGGTGCTCGTCCTCCTGGCGTGACGAGTCTGCGGCTGCTGAGGGCGTGGCGACGGTGAGCGGGAGGCCGCCTGCCCCGTTCGGGTGACACGGGCCGGCCGGGTCGTGTCCGTTGTCCGCGGCGTCCGTCGACCGTCCCGGCGGCGGGACGCCGTCGGGACGAAGGCCGAGGGCGTGGAAGGGGAGGACGAGCGGGCCCGTGCACACCGAGGCGCGAGGTGTGCACGGGCCCGCTCGGGAGCCGGTGCCGCGGGGGCGGTCAGACGGTGGTCCTCACCGACTCCCGGTCTTCGTCGTCCTCCGTGATCCCACCGGCGTCGCGGGCGCGGACGTACTCCAGGAAGGAGTTCAGTTCGCGCTTGACGACCGGGGCGAGGAGGTAGAGGCCGATGATGTTGATGACGGCGAGCATGAAGAGCACCGCGTCGGCCATGTCGATGAGGGTCTGCAGCGTCAGCAGCGATCCGGCGATCGCGAACAGGGTGTAGACGACCTTGTACGTCACTTCGCTGGTCCTGCTGCGGCCGAAGAGGTGCGTCCAGGCCTTGAGGCCGTAGTAGCCCCACGTCAGCACCGTCGAGATCGCGAACAGCAGCACGGCTACGGCGAGGACGTACGGGAACCAGGGCAGCACCGTGGCGAAGGCGTCGGACGTGATCGTGACGCCGCCGATGGACTCGCCCGCGCGGGCCTCGGCCCAGCTGGAGGGGTTGGCGATGACGATGGTCAGCGCGGTCATCGTGCAGATGACGACGGTGTCGATGAACGGCTCGAGCAGCGCGACCAGGCCCTCGCTGGCCGGGTGCCCGGTCTTGACCGCGGAGTGGGCGATCGGGGCGGAGCCGAGGCCGGCTTCGTTGGAGAAGGCGGCCCGCTTGAAGCCGATGATCAGGGCGCCGAGCACACCGCCTGCGACGCCTTGGGGGTTGAAGGCGCCCTCGACGATCGTGGCGACGGCGGCGGGAACGGCCGTGACGTGCACCAGGACGACCGTCAGACACGCCAGGATGTAGATGCCCGCCATGGCGGGGACGAGCCTGCTGGTGACGTTGGCGATGGAGCGGATGCCGCCGAGCAGCACGATGCCGACGAGCGCCGCGACCAGGATGCCGAAGAACAACGCGCCCGCGGAGGAGCCCATCGGTCCGTCCTCGCCGCCGGTGACGGACACCAGCTGGGCGTAGGACTGGTTGACCTGGAAGAGGTTGCCGCCGAACAGGCCGAAGAAGAGCACCATGAAGGAGGCCAGGACCGCGAGGATCTTGCCGAGCCGCTTGCCGTTCCTGCCGAAGCGGTCCGCCAGGCCCTTGGGTAGGTAGTGCATGGGGCCGCCGGAGACGGTGCCGTCGGCGTGCACCTCCCGGTACTTCACGCCGAGGGTCACCTCGACGAACTTGGTGGCCATGCCGAGCAGGCCGCACAAGATCATCCAGAAGGTGGCACCGGGGCCGCCGATGGAGACGGCGACGGCCACGCCGGCGATGTTGCCGAGGCCGACGGTGCCGGAGACGGCGGCGGTCAGCGCCTGGAAGTGGTTGACCTCGCCGGCCGATCCCTTCTCGTCGTACTTTCCGCGCACCACGTCGACGGCCAGCTTGAACTTGCGGAGCTGGACGAACCCGAACCAGCCCGTGAACACCAGACCGGCGACCACCAGCCAGGCGACGATCAGCGGAAGGTCCGCGCCCCCGACCGGGACGGCATAGAAGACGACCTCTCCGAGCCAGGTCGCTATGGGCTCGAAGAATCCGCTGACGGCTTCGTCGACGGATGTGGTGACGGAGTCGAGTGACACTGTGGCTACCTCGATGGCGCAGTACCGGTGCGGGGGAGAGCACGCCGGAAGGGTGTGTGGTCTGTGAGCGAACGCCGTTGTCCGATCGGCGACTCCGGATGCGCGCTCCGTGGACTCGGAGCGTGATCACCTGGGTCGTTCTGTCGCGGGTGTGCCGAGACTCCACCAGCTGGCGAAGGGTGGTGCCGACTGCGGAGTTGCGCAGTTCTACCACGGCCTTCACGGCTTCCTTGGTGATGTGCGTCACATAACCGTCGGTGACATTCGAAATCGCCAGCGAACGAGACCAGACCGTTATCCGGAGTCCTAGATCCGTTCAGCGGACACGTATATCCGCGCGTGCCGACTCGACCGGGCGCGGAGTGGCAGGAGGGAGGCGACCGGGACCCGGGGTGCTCGGCCCGTCGGCCGCCGCGGGTCCGGCGGCGAGGGCCGCCCCGGCCGCGCTGGACGCCCTGTCCCTCCGTGCCGCGCTGCCGGGGTCGGCGCGGGCGGGGGTGCCGTTCCTCCTCCACGGCTGCCTGGGGTGCGCGGGAGAGGGCGGCGCCCTGTCCGGCCCTTCAGACCGGTGCGCGGTGTGGCGGCGGCGCCGGTGAGGCCGCCGCCGGGCGCTGAGGCGGTGGCCGGGACGGGTGCCATCCCGCTGCCCCGTGGTGCGCGGACCGGGGCGTCCGGCCGGCCCCGGGGCGACCCGGCGGGTGGCCGAGCGGGCGTGTCCGCCCGGCACGCCCGGTCCGGGCCGTTGCCGTGGGACGGGAACCGGCCCGCCGTCCTCAGGCCACCTGGAAGGAACGCCGGGACAGGCCGAGGCCGTAGCCGTCGAGGGTCGTCAGCACCGGGCCGGTGGGGGCGGTGGCCGCGCCGAGCGTGACGAACAGCGGCGTGAAGTGCTCCACGGTCGGGTGGGCGTAGGGCATTCCCGGGGCGGCGCTGCGGAAGCGGGCGAGTTCGTGGACGTCACCGCGCTCCAGTGCCTCGGCGGCCCAGGCGTCGAAGTCGGCGGACCAGCCGGGCACCTTGTTCTCCCGGACCATCTCCCGGGTGAGGAACGGCAGGCCGTGGGTCATGTGGCCCGAACCGATCATCAGCACCCCCTGCTCCCGCAGCGGTCGCAGCCGCTCGCCGATGGCCAGCAGCCGGTCGGGGTCCTCGGTGGGCAGGCTCAGCTGCAGTACCGGGACGTCCGCGGCCGGGTACATGATCTTCAGGGGCACCCAGGCGCCGTGGTCCAGTCCGCGGTGGGTGTGCTGATGCACCCGCTCGGTGCCCGGCATGAGCCCCGCCACCTGACGGGCCAGCTCGCCGGCGTCCGGGGTGTCGTAGCGGAAGGTGTGGTACAGCGCGTCGAAGCCGCCGAAGTCGTAGACGAGCTCGTCCGGCCGGGCGGCGCTCAGCGACAGCGGCGCGGACTCCCAGTGTGCGGAGACGATCAGAATGGCCTTCGGTTTGGGCAGGCTGCGGGCCCACGCGTGCAGGGGGGTCAGCCACTCGGGGCGTTCGAAGGGCAGGGGGCCGCCGCCGTGCGAGAGGTAGAGGCTGGGCAGGGGGCCGTCCTGCGGCGACCAGGGGCGGTGTGGTTCGGCGGCCTCGAGCGCGGCGGCGTGCCGCAGATGCGCGACGAAGGGGTGCGAGGACGGTATGCGGGCGTCGGCGGCGGCCGTGGTGGCGGAAGCTGAGCTGGTCATGCGGGCTCCTCGGTCGGGACTGCGGGCGGGACGTGGATCAGTCGCTCACCGGCCGGGCGGTCCGGCGGCGACCGGTGGGCAGGTGGCCGACGCGGGAGCGCCCGGCACCGGCGACGGCCGGGAGCGGCGCGACCGCGCCGAGCACGAATTCGTAGCCGCCCTCGCCGATGGGGAGGCCGCGGCCGGCGTGCGCGAACGCGCCGATCCTCCCGGCCGGGGGCGGCGGTCCGGCGACGGGCGCGGCGGGCCCTGGTGCCGGCGCGGCGCCGCCGGCCGGCTCGACGGCGCTGCCGCCCTTCTCGACGGGGTCGGCGACGGCCGTCCCGTGGTGCCGGCGCCGATGATGCCCGCATGCGCCATGACGGTGCTCCTGCCGGATAATGGTTGTCGCGACAATTGACATCTGTGGATCCCAGCAAACTTGTCACTACAACTATTCCGGATGGGGATGTGACCGTGGACACGCCCTGGCTCGACCGGCGGGAGCTGCGCACCTGGATACGCCTCCGCGCGGTCCTGGAACTGCTGCCCGGCGTGCTGGACGCACAGCTGCGCAACGACGCCGACCTGACGGAGTTCGAGTACTACACCCTGGCCATGCTCTCCGAGGCGCCCGGGCGCACGCTGCGCATGACCGCGCTGGCCCAGCAGACCAACGCCACCCTGCCCCGGCTCTCCCACGTGGTGTCGCGCCTGGAGAGGCGGGGCCTGGTCGAACGCTTCCCCTGCTCGGAGGACCGCCGGGCGACCAACGCCCGGCTCACCGGGGCCGGGTGGACGAAGGTGCGGCAGGCGGCACCCGGCCACGTCGGCACCGTCCGCCGTCACGTCGTCGACGCGCTGACCGACGAGCAGATCGATCAGCTCGCGGCCATCGGGGACGCCCTCCTGGCCACTCTGGACCCCTCGGGGCGGATGAGCGCGGTCTACACCCGCTACGACGAGGCGCGCGATGCCGAACCGGGAGCGTAGACCGCCGGTGAGGGCGGCCCCGACGGGCGGGAGGCACGCACGGCGGGGACCGCACCCGTGGTGGGTGCGGCCCCGGCCGCGACGCAGACGTCCGGGTGCTACGTCACTGGTGGTGAGGCGACGTCAGGTAGTGCTGACGCAGGAGTTCCTTTCCGCAGTCGTCGGGAAATGCTCAAGGTGTCCGCAGCGGTGACGCGCCGGGGCGCGGTCACCGGCACCGACCGGCACCGGCACCTTTCCGCGGCCCGATCCGAACGACAGCCCCCAGCACCGGCATCCCGCCCGGACGACCGCCGGCACCGGCGGACGCGGAAGCATCCCGGACCACCGGCCGTCCGGATCGAGCGCCCTCCCGCGGCAACGGCTGGGAAATCAACCGCCGTGGACCGCGGTCGGGATCCCCGCCGCCGTTTCCGCCCCCGACGGCGAGGCGGCCGCCGGGCCGGCAGCCGCCGTCGGGGTGTGCGCCCGGGCGGGGTACGGCCGTGCCGCCGGGGCGAACGCCGCGCGATAGGCGGTGGGCGTCGTCCCCAGGGCGCGCCGGAAGTGCAGCCGGAGGTTCGAGGGGCTGCCCAGACCGCATCGGTCGGCTATGTGGTCGACGGTGAGTCCGGTGCTCTCCAGCAGTTCCCGGGCGCGGTCGAGCCGGGCGGCGAGCAGCCACCGCAGGGGCGTCGTGCCGGTCTCGGCGACGAACCGCCGGGCGAAGGTCCGGGGCGCCATGTGAGCGTGCGCGGCCAGCAGGGGGACCGTCAGCGGTTCGTGCAGGCGGGCCAGGGCCCACGCCCGGGTGGGCGCGAGGGTGACGCCGCACGCGTCGGGGGCCAGTGGCCGCTTGATGTACTGCGCCTGCCCGCCGTCGCGGTGGGGAGCGGAGACCAGGGCGCGCGCCACCTGGTTCGCCGTCTGCGACCCCAGGTCACTCCGGACCAGGTGCAGGCACAGGTCGATGCCGGCGGCGACGCCCGCCGAGGTCAGCACCTGCCCCTCGTCCACGTACAGCACGCGCGGGTCCACCGACACCCTCGGATACCGCGCCGCCAGTTCGTCGGTGTACCGCCAGTGGGTGGTGGCCTTGCGGCCGTCCAGGATCCCGGCCGCCGCCAGTGCGAACGCGCCGGTGCAGATGGACACCATCCGCCGGCCCCCGGCATGGGCCTCGGCCAGCGCGGCCAGCACGTCCGCCGGGAGTTCCCGCAGGTGCGGTGCGTACCCCGGAACCACCACGGTGTCCGCGCCGCGCACCGCTTCCAGCCCGGCCGTCACCGTCACGGTGAACCCCGCCGCGGTCGGGACCGGCCCCGCGGTCCGTCCGCACAGCACCAGCTCGTAGGGGTCACCGGGCACGGTGATGAACACCTGGGCCGGGATGCCCAGGTCCAGGGGCAGCACGCCGTCCATCACCAGTACCGCCACGCGGTGGGGCGCGGTGGAGGTGGCAGTTTCCTCTCGCATGGAGGCAAGTCTGCCACTGTCACGGGCGGTTGCCGCCGCCGATCATCGATGCCATGAACGACGAGACGACCACCGGCGTCCCGACGCTGCCCGACACTCCCGTCACCCGTCGCGCGCTGGCCCTGGTGCGCGAGGCGGAGTCCACCGCGACCGCCAACCACAGCGTCCGCAGCGCGCTGTTCGCCCGCCTGCGCGCCGACCACCAGGGCGCGGAGCCGGGGCGCGACTACGATCCGGAGCTGCTGTTCCTGGCCTGCGTCCTGCACGACATCGGTCTGACGCGGGCGGGCGACCGCCACCAGCGGTTCGAGGTGGACGGCGCCGACACGGCCGCGGAGTTCCTCACCGCACAGGGCCTGCCCGCCGCCGACGTCGACGCGGTGTGGGAGGCCGTCGCCCTGCACACGACCCCGGGCATCGCCGAGCGCCGCGGCACCCTGTGCGCCCTGGTGCACCAGGGGACGGGCATGGACTTCGGCTGGGACACGGAGTGCGTCGACGACGCCACCGGGGCCGCGATCCACGCCGCCTATCCGCGGCTGTCCATGGCCACCACCCTCACCGACGAGATCGTCGCCCAGGCGCGGCACCGCCCGGAGAAGGCCCCGCCCTTCTCCCTCGCCTCCGAACTGCTGCGGGAGAGGTCCGTGCCGCCGCACAGGACCCGGATGGAGGCCATGGCCGACACCGCGCGCTGGGGCAACTGAGCAGGACCACGCACGGGATCCCGCCGTTCGACACGGCGCGGGAACTCGACCTCACCGGGCCGCGGGAGGTGCTCACCGCCTCCTTCGGACCGCGGGACGGCACGGACGACGCCGTGCCCCCGCCGAGCGCTCCGCGCCCGTCCGCCCCCGGACGCCGTCCCCGTACCGGGCGCTCACGGCGCCCGGGAGACGGTGCCGTACGACACGCGGGTCACCGGCCGGCTCGCCGGCACCGCCGTACCCGGCGGACGAGACGCTTCCCCATTCGTGACCGACCGAGAAGTGGAGTACCGACCGAGATGAACCGCCGTACCCTCCTGCACGCCACCACCGCGCTCGGAGCCGCGACACTGACGGCCGGCGCCGCCACCCGGGCCGCCGCGGCGGCACCCGCGGCTCCCGGACGCGACCGTCCCCTGCGCGTGCACGTCGTCATGTTCGACGGGGTGGAGGAACTCGACTTCACCGCCCCGTACGAGGTGCTCTCCGCCTCGGAATACTTCGCCGGCCGGGAGGTGGAGGTCCGCTACGTCGCGCTCGACGGCCCCCGCACCGTCAAGGCCGCCTACGGCACCGAAGTGCGCGTCGACCACGGATGGGCTCCCGAGAAGGCCGACCTCCTCGTCGTCCCCGGCGGCGGGTACGCGCGCAAGGAGGATCCCGGCGTGTGGGCCGAGATCCGGCGGGGCTCCCTGCCCCGGGCCCTGGCCGCCGCGACCCGCCCGGGCCTGACCGTCAGCGCGCTGTGCACGGGCGTGATGCTGCTCTCCGCCGCCGGGCTGACCGCGGGACGCCCCTGCACCACCCACCACCGGGCGCGGGCCGACCTGGAACGGCAGGGCGGCGTGTTGAAGAACGCCCGCGTGGTCGACGACGGCGACCTGGTCACCGCCGGCGGGGTGACCTCCGGACTGGACCTGGCCCTGTGGCTGGTGCGCCGGGAACTCGGCGCGGACGCCGCGGTCGGTCTGGAGGAGATGCTCGAGTACGAGGCCCGCGGCACGGTGTGGACGGCGCGGAACAACCGGTGAGCGGGTTCCGGCGACCCCGTCCCCATGTCCGGCCGGGGCGACCCTCGCGGTGACCCGGGCGCTGTCGTAACGGGGGAGCGGGGCGGGCCCGGGAGGTCCGTCGGGCGACACTGTGCCCACGCGTCCGTCGTCGCACCGCCCGCAGGGCCGCCGCCTTCTCGCCGCGCCGGCGCCCACCGCGTCCCGAACCGTCGACTCCCGTCCCGGCGACAGGGGTTCCGCCTGGTGGCACGCCCCGGTCGGCCCGGGCGCGAGTCGTGGGTCGACTCGCGCCCGGGCCGGACCGACGGCAGGGCCGAACACCGCGCCCGCCCCCTGTCCGGGGGATGGACCCGCCCGCGGCTCCGCCACCGGCGTTCCCCGACGCTCCGCGGTCCTGGCGGCTCCCTCTTGCCGCGTCGCATTCGGCGAGCGGTCACCCATCACCCCGGCCGGCGATCCGCTCCGGCACGACGCGAGCGACGGCGGTGACGGCTCGCCGGCCGGGCTTCTCGCGGCGGTCCCCGCCCTGTGCCGGCAGCGGCCGTCGTGCTCCACGCACAGGCCGTGGCCGGGCGGACCCGCGACTCACGCGGTGTGGATCTCCAAGGCGGTACGCACGGCGGACTCCACGGCTCCCTCGATCCACGCCGGCTTGACGGACGTGTGGTCCCCGGCGAAGTGCAGCGGCCCTTCACGCGCGGGGATGGCGGGCAGCAGCTCCGTGTGCTGCCCGGGCAGCAGCACGGACGCCTCCCCGTAGGCGTAGGGGTCGCGCAGCCAGCTCTGTGTGCGGCCCGCACCCGTGTAGAAGACCTCGATGCGCTGGCCGTAGACCTGCTGGAGACCGCACAGGGCGTACGGGTACCGCGCGTCGTCGTCCAGGGAGTCCCAGCGCGAGGCGTCGTCCGCCCAGGTGTAGGAGGCCAGCACCACACCCCCCGCGCTGCCCGGAACCGGGTGGGACGGGTGGAACATGAACCGGTTGGCGTTGTCCGACACCGAGCCGCCGCCCACCACGTCGACCGCCTCCGGCTGGTCCCGCGCGACCGCGCGGTTGGCGGCGTAGTGGGTGCGCTGGCCCGCCGTGATGTGCCCGGCGGGCACGGAGGGGTGGGCGCCGAGCAGGCTGCCGTCCGTGGCGGCCCGGCCGGTGCGGTAGGCGTCGTACAGGCCCGGGTCGATGGCGCGCAGCTCGCGTTTCCAGTCGGCCTCGTCGAACTCCCACCAGCGGCGGCTGAACTCCAGCAGCACCTTGGTCGCGCTGTCGTAGTGCAGTTCGCTGACCGCCCGGCGCTTGCCGTAGGACAAGGGCGGGGCGATCTGCACGTGGCGCAGCCCGGAGAACGGCACCGTGACCACGGCGACGTCCGCGGTGAACTGCTCGCGTACGACGGGACCGCCGCGGCCCTCCGACACGGTGTCCACCCACACGTGCGGACCCTTGCCCCGGACGTGCCCGGAGTCCGGCGACGGACGGTCCGGGTGGTGGTACTCGATGCGCGTGACACGGCGGTCGAACCGCACGTCCTTGCGCACGCGTTCCAGCAGGGCGTCCGGCAGCACGGCCGTGCCGCCCTCCAGCTCGTAGAAGGGCGTGTCGGGGCTGATGAGGGAGGAGCCGATGAAGCTGTGGATGAAGGACAGGGGGAGGCGGGAGGTGAGGTTCTCCAGGGTGCCGATCAGGTCGACGGTCCGCTCGTCGAGGCCGGCGTGCTCGGTCAGGAAGCGGAACATCGACCAGTCACCGAACCGCTGCACCACGCGGGCCCAGCCCTGCAACCGCTCGGGGAGCGGCTTGTCGACGCGCTTGCCGTCACGGCCGACGACGCTGAACTCGTCGCGCACCGGATCCAGCGCGGAACGCAGGATGGTGGCGGCGGGGGTGTCCCAGTGGGCCCGGGGGACGCCGAACGACCGGTTCACGCGCCGGGGCGCGCGGGCGTAGTCGGCGCGCCGCACGCGGATGCCGTTGACGTGGATCCAGGTGCGGCCGGCGGGGCGCCCCTCGCCGTCGACGTCGACGTAGTGGAAGCGCCGCTTCTTCAGGCCGAACTGGTCGATCAGCTCCATCACCAGGGGATGGCTGCCCGGGATGCGCATCGCACCCGCCTCGGCGTACTGGCGGGGATCGGCGAAGGGCTGCTCGGCGCGCTCGTGGCCACCGGTGCGGAAGGTCTTGACGCGTCCGCCCGCCCGGTTGCCGTTGGCCTCCAGCACCGTCACCCGGTGGCCCGCCCTCTTCAGCAGCCAGGCGGCCACGAGACCGGCCGGGCCGGCGCCGATGACCAGGACGTTCTTGGGCCGTGTCCGTCGCTGGGCCGGCAACCCCTTCTGGAGGACGCCCTGGTAACGCGGGACGAGGGGGCGGTTGTCGGCGTCCAGTACGAGGAGTGCGCGGGCGACGGCCAGGCACCGGTCGAAGTCGGCGCCGCGCTTGTCGCTCGGGGCGGCCGGCGCGGGCAGGGCCGCGGAGACGCCGCCGGCCAGGGCTGTGACCGCGGTGGCCGTGCCGGCCACCGCGGTGAAGCTCCTGCGGGAGAGACCGCCTTCTGAACGCGCCACCGCGTGATCTTCAGTCATGGCGGCCTTTGTACCGGCGGCCGTGACAGGACGTCCGTCCTTCCCTCCGGCGTTGACCCGAATGAGTTAATTGCGGCGGGTCCTGACGTCACCGTGGATCCGCCGGCGTGAACCGGACGGAAAACCCGAAGGGATGAACGCCGTGCGAACTCCGCCTGACGCGGCGGCCGGTCCTCCACACTGCGACATGCGCATCCACTCCGTGCTCTGCGGCGGGCCCGCGCGGCGCATCGCGTACGCGGCGCCGGCACGGCCCTGCGAGGGTGCGAGGCGAGGGAGGGGGAAAGGATGGCGCAGCGGCGCACTCCGTTCGGTCACAGGGTCCGCTACTGGTTCGACAGCACGCTGGCCCGCGGTGCCGCCGCCCTCGTCGGCTGGATGGCGCTGCTGTGCCTGGCCGTCGTCGTCCCGGCCAGTGCGGTGCTGGTGTGGACCGACCCCGACGCGCCGGCGTCCCTGACGGACCGGCTGGCGCGGGTGTGGCACCTCACCGGGGAGACACTGCGGCTGGGCGGTGTGACGGGTACGCCGCTGAGGGTGACGATGTCGGTGCTGCTCGCACTGGTCACTCTGCTGTACGTCTCGACGCTCGTCGGCCTGATCACGACGGCGCTCACGGAGCGGCTCACCGCGCTGCGGAGGGGCCGTTCCACCGTGCTCGAACACGGGCACGCGGTGGTGCTGGGCTGGTCGGAGCAGGTCTTCACGGTGGTGAGCGAACTGGTGGCCGCCAACGCCAACCAGCGGCGCGGCGCGGTGGCGGTGCTGGCAGACCGGGACAAGACCCTCATGGAGGAGGCCCTGAGCACGAAGGTGGGCGCCACCGGCCGTACGCGGCTGATCTGCCGCAGCGGCCCCACCACCGACCCGGCCGTGCTCCCCCTGACGAGCCCGGCCACGGCCGGCGTCGTGCTGATCCTGCCGCACGACGGGCCCGACGCCGACGCCGACGCCGAGGTGGTCAAGACACTGCTGGCGCTCAGGGCGGCACTGGCCGGGGAGGGGAAACGCCCGCCCGTCGTCGCCGCCGTCCGGGACGACCGGTACCGCCTGGCCGCGTGTCTCGCCGCCGGACCGGACGGCATCGTCCTGGAGAGTGACACCGTCACCGCCCGGCTGATCGTCCAGGCCGCCCGCCGCCCCGGGCTCTCCCTCGTCCACCAGGAGCTCCTCGACTTCGCCGGCGACGAGTTCTACCTGATCGCCGAGCCGGCCCTGGCCGGCCGGCCGTTCGGGGAGGCGCTGTTGTCCTATCCGACGTCGAGCGTGGTCGGGTTGATGCGAGGGGGCACCGCCCTGCTCAACCCGCCGCCGCAGACGCCCGTCACCCCGGACGACCTGCTCGTCGTCATCTCCCGTGACGACGACACGGCCTGGCTGGGCGACTGTGTGGAGCTGGTCGAGGAGGAGGCGATGGCAGCCGGCCCTCCGGCGCCCGTGCGAGCGGAGCGGGTTCTCCTGCTGGGCTGGAACCGCCGGGCACCGCTCATAGTCGACCAGCTGCGACGCCGCGCCCGGCCCGGATCAGTCGTCGACGTGGTGGCGGACCGGGGCGAAGCGACGGCCCGGCAGGTGAGCGAGGCCGACGCGAACAGCGGTGCCGATCTGAGCCTGACACTGCACCACGGGGACGTCACCCGTCCCGAGACCCTGCGGCGCCTGGACGTCTACTCCTACGACAGCGTGATCGTGCTCGGGCGGGACCCCCTCCCCGGACAGCCGCCGGACGACCCCGACAACCGCACGCTCGTCACCCTCCTGCTGCTGCGCCAACTGGAGGAGGCGACCGGGCGCGAACTGCCGGTCGTCACCGAGCTGATCGACGACCGGAACCGGGCGCTGGCCCCCATCGGCCCCGGGGCCGACGTGATCATCAGTGGCAAGCTCATCGGCCTGCTCATGGCGCAGATATCCCAGAACCGGCACCTGGCGGCGGTGTTCGAGGAGCTGTTCTCCGCGGACGGCACCGGGGTCCGCCTGCGGCCGGCCACCGACTACGTACTGCCCGGGAGCGAGACGTCCTTCGCCACAGTGGTGGCCGCGGCACGTCACCGCGGCGACTGCGCCATCGGCTACCGAAGCCACGACGACTCGGCGACGGGCCCCGGCTACGGAGTGCGGATCAATCCGCCCAAGGACGAGCGGCGCCGCTGGACGGCCGAGGACGAAGTGGTCGTCATCGGCAGGGACTGACGGACGGCTTCGGCAAGGGGTGCCCGTCCGGCACCGGGAACACCCCTCGGCCCGCTGATCCCCACCGCCGGGCCGGCGACCCGCGCGACGGCCTGCGGGTGCGCGGCGGGCGCGGGATCCCGGCGTCGGGTCGGCCAGGTGGTGGCGGTGGGGGGCGGCCAGCGCCATCCGCGCGTTCGCAGGGCCTCGTCCTGGTTCAACCGGGCGGACGGACGGGCGGTTTCCCTGCCGAGGACGCCGAACGCGTAGTAGGCGTCGGCCGGTCGGGTACCGGGGGCGGGCTTCACGTAGCTCAGGAAGCTGCCGAGCCCGCGAACGTGGAAATGATTCGCCCGCACCAACTGCCCGGCGTCCTCACGGTCGCGGCCCTGCTCCCGGAACCGCAACGCTTCGTGCAGGTTCTCCTCGACCGGTCCTGGCATGCGTACGGCCTCCCCGCATCGCCGCTGTGCGCCGCTGGTGGAGATCCCTCAGCGTACGGCCGCCCGGAGCGCCGCGGCAACGATCGTGCGGGCCGTCCGGCGGTGGTTCAGGCCGGGCGCGTCTCCTCGTCCGGGTCGCGCAGGGGCGGGATGAACAGGGACAGCGCCAGCGCCACCAGGGTGACCAGGGCGCCCAGCCAGAACATCCAGGCGTAACCGGCGTCCTGGTAGAAGGCGGTGCCCTCGAACACCGTGCTGTGCGCGTTGAGGAGGGCGTAGGCGCCGGCGGTGACGACGGCCCCGAACAGGCTCACCAGCAGGTTGAGCATGCCGCTGCCCAGCCCCTGCTCGTGCGGTGAGACGACCCCGACGACCAGGACCGGCGCCCCGGCGACGACGATGCCGGAGCCCACGTTGGCCAGGCAGGACGTGAGGATGAGCTCCAGTTCGTTGCCGTGGAAGAAGCCGGCCAGGGTGTAGCCGGTCGCCATGGCGGCCAGGCCGGCGCACCACACCTTGCGGGGGTCGAGGTGGCGCAGGTAGCGGCTGACGAGGAGACCGGTGCCGAACATCACCAGGTTCCAGCTGACGCTGACGACGGCGTTGTGCTGCGCCGTCCAGCCGAGACCCGCGGAGACGCCGGGGATGTGCGGGAAGAGGGCGAGCAGGATGGCGAGGCCGGGCATGGTGAACGCGACCGTCTGGGCGAGGCCGCCCGCGGTGAGCGCCAGGGCCACCGGACGGCGGCGCAGCACGCCCAGGTCCAGGATGGGGTGGGCGCTGGAGCGCTCGACGAACAGGAAAGCGACCAGCGCGGCGGCCCCGGCGCCGAGCCAGCCGAGGGTCCGGCCGTCGGACCAGCCCCAGCTCTGCCCTTGGCCGACGGCGTAGATCACGGAGGTCAGGCCACCGCCGAGGACCAGGCCGCCGAGCCAGTCGAACCCCGTGTCGAACGCGTGGCGCGGAGTCTCGGGCACCAGCAGCGCCACCAGCGCGCAGGCGACGGCGGTGGCGGCGGCGAGGAACCACAGGGCGCCCCGGTAGCCCCAGGTGTCGACGAGCCAGCCCGCGAGGAACGGTGTGCCCAGGCCCACCAGCCCGACGCTGCTGCCCATGATGGCGCTGGCCGGCTTCACCAGCCGGCGTGGGAAGACGTCCCGCACGGCGGCGAAGGACAGGGCGCCGAACGGGCCGTAGAAACCGGCGATCGCGCGGCCGACGAGCACCAGCCAGAAGCTGCCGGCCAGCGCCGCCAGGGCCTCGCCGACGGCACCCAGGACCGTCATGGCGAGCATGACGCGCTTCTTGCCGTACAGGTCGCCCAATTTGATGGCGAACGGTGTGAGCAGGGTGGACACCAGGGTCAGCGTGAGCCCGAACCACGCCACCTGGGTGGTGTGGAAGCTCTGCGCCACGCTCGCGGTGGCGTTGGCACCGAGGATGCCGCCGGCGGCCAGCAGTTGGGTGGGCCAGGCGAGGGCGATCAGCAGCGCGACCCGGCGGGGGGTCCACCGCCCGTCCTGGTCGGCGGACGGCGCGCGGTCGAGCGAGGGGCGTGGCGACGTCGGTGTCATGCCAGCCCTCCTTTCACGGAGGTGCCTGAGAGAGGGGAGCGCGGGGGCGTGGGGGAGGGGGCGGCCGGCCGTTGCACACCGCTCGTGGAGAGGTGGCGGCGCGGCGACCCGCCGACGCGTGACTGCGATGATGACCTGAACACCTAGTGGACGCTAGGTTTCTAAAGTGTGATGCACGCCACTCGGTCGTCGTGCCGGCGCTCGGCCGGCCGGTGCCGGTCTTCCCCCGCGGGCCGCCCGGTACGGTTCTCCCATGGCGACACCCAGGGGACCACGTGGTGGTTACACGGCGGGCCGGGCCCGGCGCACGCAGATTCTCGAGGCGGCGCTCCTGCGTTTCGGTCAGGACGGGTACCGCAAGACCTCCCTGGCCCGCATCGCCCGGGACGCCGAGATCACGGACGCGGGACTGCTGCACCACTTCCGTGACAAGCAGCAGCTCCTGCTGGCCGTGGTCGAGTACTGGCACGAGCGCATGGACACGCAGTGGCGGCGGGTCTCCGACTCCGTGCGGGACGCCTTCCGGTGCCACCTGGAGGACACCGCCGAGTGGCTGACCATGCCCGGGATGATCGAGCTGGCCGTCGTCCTCTCCGCCGAGGCGACCGCGCCCGACCACCCGGCCCACGACCACTTCACCGCGTGGCAGGAGAAGGGTGTGCGCGAACTCGCCGACCGGCTGCGCTCCGGCAGCCGCAACGGCGAGCTGAGGGCCGGCCTGGACCACGAGGCCATCGCCCGCGAGTGCGCGGCCATGGACGCGGGCCTGCGCCAGCAGTGGCTGGCCGCGGGGCGCTCCTTCGACCTGATCTCCGTCATGCGCGGCCACCTCGACCGCCTCATGCGGTCCGTCTCCGCCGACGGGCAGGGGCTGTAGGGGACCGACGGGCCGTGGGCCGCCCGGTGCCGCGAAGGCCATGATGTTGTCATGCCCTTGACACTCAAACCGTGAAAACCGACAGGTGGACACCCGTGTGTCATACGTCACGTGCCCGAACGCCTAGTAATCACTAAGTGTTGGTCGCATGATCGACCCTGCTCATCCCCGGCGCTGAGGAAGGCCGTCATGCACCATCAATGGACCGCCCGGGTCATCAGCCCCCGCCCCTCCGGCTCCACGGCCGCCGACGGGCCCCGCCCGGCCGCGCTGCTGCGGGGCGAGTTCACCGCGCGCCCGGCCGTGCGGTCGGCCCGGCTCCGGGTCACGGCCCTCGGCGTGTACGAACTGGAACTCAACGGCACGGTGGTGGGCGACCACGTCCTCGCCCCCGGCTGGACGAGCTACCGCCACCGCCACCGCTACCAGAGCTTCGACGTCACCGGACTGGTCCGCGAGGGCCGCAACGCCTGGGGCGCCCACCTCGCCGACGGCTGGTACCGGGGACTGCTCGGCTTCAACGGCGGCACCCGGGACATCTACGGCCCGCGCACCGGCCTCCTCGCCGAACTGCGCATCGAGTACGCCGACGGCTCCGCCGACACCGTCGCCACCGGGGACGACTGGCGCTGGAGCCCCGGCCCCGTCCTCGCCGCCGGCCTGTACGAGGGCGAGGAGTACGACGCCCGCCGCGAGCGGACGGGATTCAGCGAACCCGGCTTCGACGACTCGGCGTGGGAGCCGGTGGACGTCGTGGAGTTCGACACGTCCGTGCTCTTCCCGGCCGACAGCCCGCCGGTGCGCCGCACCGAGTACGTCGCACCGGTCGCCCTCACCACCTCACCGTCCGGCCGCACCGTCCTCGACTTCGGCCAGAACCTCGTCGGGCGGCTGCGCATCCGCGTCCGGGGCGAGGCCGGCCGTACCATCACCCTCCGCCACGCCGAGGTCCTGGACGGCGGCGAACTGTGCACGCGCCCCCTGCGGCACGCCGGTGCCACCGACCGCTACACCCTGCGCGGCGACCCGGCGGGCGAGGAATGGGAACCCCGCTTCACCTTCCACGGGTTCCGGTACGCGGACGTCGAGGGCTGGCCCGGCGACCCGGATCCCGCCGACGTCACCGCCGTGGTCCTCCACAGCGACCTGCGCCGCACCGGCTGGTTCTCCTGCTCGGACCCGTCCCTGAACCGCCTGCACGAGAACGTGGTGTGGGGGATGCGCGGCAACTTCGTCGACGTACCCACCGACTGCCCGCAGCGTGACGAGCGCCTCGGCTGGACCGGCGACGTCCAGGTCTTCGCCCCCACCGCCGCCTTCCTCTACGACGTGCGCGACTTCCTGCGCTCCTGGCTGCGCGACCTGGCCGCCGACCAGGACGCCGACGAACGGCGCATCCCCCCGGTGTTCAGCCCCGACATCCCGGTGATCACCCCGGTGCCCCTGCCGCCCGGCAACCCGCCGATGGCCGGCTGGTGCGACGCGGCGGTCATCGTGCCCTGGGTGCTGTACGAGCGCTACGGCGACACCGGGGTGCTGCGCGCCCAGTACCCCTCCATGCGGGCGTGGGTCGACGCCGTCGACCGCATCGCCGGGCCCGGCCGCGTCTGGGGCGAGGGCTTCCAGTTCGGCGACTGGCTGGACCCGACCGCCCCGGCGGACGACCCCGGCCGGGCGATGACCTCCTCCGCCCTGGTCGCCACCGCGTACTTCGCCCGCTCCGCGCGGCTGCTGGCCCGGACCGCCGAGGTACTGGACGACACGGACGCCGCCGGGCACTACCACGCCCTGGCCGACGCGGTCCGCGCCGCCTTCCGCGACCGTTTCCACGCCGGGGGCGGACGCCTGACGGAGGAGACGCAGACCGCCTACGCCCTCGCGCTGTGCTTCCGGCTGCTGGAGGACGCCGCCGAACGCGCCGAGGCCGGACGCCGCCTGGCCGGCCTGGTGGCCGACCGCGGCCACCGCATCGGCACCGGCTTCCTCGGCACCCCCCTGGTGTGCGACGCGCTGACCGACACCGGGCACGCGGACACCGCGTACCGGCTGCTGACCCAGCGGTCCTGCCCCTCCTGGCTCTACCAGGTCGACATGGGCGCCACCACCATCTGGGAACGCTGGGACAGCATGCTCCCCGACGGCAGCGTCAACCCCGGCGAGATGACCTCCTTCAACCACTACGCCCTCGGAGCGGTCGCCGACTTCCTCCACCGCACCGTCGCCGGTCTGGCCCCCGCCGAGCCGGGCTACCGCCGGATCCTGGTCCGGCCCCGCCCCGGCGGCGGCCTCACCTGGGCCCGGGCCGAACACGACACGCCGTACGGCCGGGCCGAGGCGGGGTGGCGCATCACCGGAACCGCGCTGTTCGTCGACGTCCTCGTGCCGCCCCGCGCCACCGCGCTGGTCGACCTGCCGGACACGGAGCCCGCGGAGATCGGCCCCGGCCGGCACCGCTTCCACATCCCCTGGCCCCAGACCGCACGGTGACACCCGCGGGCCCCGCACCCCACCCCGACCGGCCCACCGCGTCAACGCAAGGAGCGCACATGACACACACCGGCCTGCCCGACGGCTTCCTGTGGGGCGTCGCCACCGCAGGGCACCAGAACGAGGGCGACAACACCGCCGCCGACACGTGGTTCCTCGAGCACACGACCCCCTCGCTCTTCCGCGAGCCGAGCGGACCGGCGTGCCGGAGCTACCACCGGTGGCGGACGGACCTCGACCTCGTCGCGGGAATGGGCCTCGACGCCTTCCGCTTCTCGGTCGAGTGGGCACGTGTCGAACCGGAGCGCGGCGTCGTCTCCACCGAAGCCCTCGACCACTACGAGCGCGTGGTCGACGGCTGCCTGGAGCGGGGCCTGGCCCCCATCGTGACGTTCAACCACTTCACCGCACCGCACTGGTTCGCGGCAGCCGGTTCGTGGACCGCCGCCGACGCCCCGGAGCGGTTCGCCGAGCAGTGCGACCGCGTCATGGCGCGCTTCGGCGACCGGATCGCGTACGGCGTCACCCTCAACGAACCCAACCTGGAGCAACTACTGCAGGCGGGCGCGAAACTGCCGGCCGAGGCGGAGGCCCTCAAGGTGCGGATGCTCGCGGCAGCGGCCCGCGCCGCCGGGAGCGACACCTACGCCGCCGCGAACGTCATCCCCGCCGACCGGCAGGGCGAGTTCCAGGAAGCGTTCACCCGCGCCCACCGCGCGGCCCGCGCGGCGATCAAGGCCCGCCGCGGGGACCTGCCCGTCGGCGTCTCCATCGCCATCGCCGACGAAGTCGCGCTTCCCGGCGGCGAGGAGCGCCGGGACGCCAAGCGCGCCGCCGTGTACGACCACTGGCTGCGCGAGGCACGCCACGACGACTTCGTCGGCGTGCAGAACTACGAGCGCATCCTGCACGGCCCCGACGGCGAAGTGACGGCCGACGGCGAGCTCAACGGCATGGGCACCGCCATCGCGCCCGGTTCCCTCGCCGGCGCCGTACGGTATGCCCACGAGGTGGCGGGGGTGCCGGTCCTCGTGACCGAGCACGGCATCCAGACGCCGGACGACGCCCAGCGCGCCGCCTTCATCCCCGCCGCCGTCGAAGGGCTCGTGGCCGAGGCCGGCGCGGGCACTCCCGTCCTCGGCTACTGCCACTGGACGCTCATGGACAACTTCGAGTGGATCTTCGGATACGGCGCTCAACTGGGCCTCCACGAGGTCGACCGCGACACGTTCGAGCGCCGCCCGAAGCCGAGCGCGAAGGTCTACGCCGACGTGGTGCGACGCTACCGGGGCGCGCTCTTCGGCCGCCGCCCGGCCGGATCGGCCCCGTCGGGCACCTGAACGGACGACGGCCCGGCCGGGCGGACGCGTGGAGCCCGCGGCGCCGCGTGCACGCGAGGCGGGCCGGGGCCGTCCGGCAGGTCGCCAGGAGGCGCCGCCGCGACGGAACCGGCAACGCGCGGGCCTGCCCGGACCCGTCCTCGAGGAGCCTCCGGGGCCGGTGGAGGGGTGTGCGGGAGGCGCCCACCTCACCGCGGAGGGCGGACGGAGTCGCGGAAGCGGGTGGCGGCGGCCCGTGCCGGGGTACCGGGCCCCGGTCGTCCTCCCGTCGGCCCGTCCGGACGACCCGGCGCCTCGCGTCGGACGCGCGCGGGCCGGCGAACGCGGCGCGCGGTCCGTCCTCTTCCCGCGCCCGCCGCCACCGCCGTACCGACCGGACACCGACGCGCAGGTCCTTGGCGATCACCGAACTCGTCCCGCCCCGGGCGAACCGCTCGGCGCCTGGAGCCGTAACCCCTCGCCGAACCGCCGGCGTTCGGCGGTCAGCCCGCCCTTCGTGGCTACCGCATGCCCCGGTGACACCACGGGGGGTCCGCCGCCCGTCAGCCCCTAAAACACCACGAGTTCAACCTCAGCAATGCCGGGTCCCGGATATCAATCGATTGAAAAATCGAATCAGGAGGATGCTTTCGAATCTTTTTCATTGATTCACCAACTCCTTCTCGTGTCCTTTTGTGTCGCGGGTCGTTGTTGGTCGACGTGAGTGACATTTGTGAGATTGTCGGGTGGAACGCCATCACCGACTACGCCCGGCGCGAGCGCCGCTACGGCACCGCCCCCACGCCACCCCTCAGCCCGGGCGGGCCCACGAGGCAAGGCGGCAAACGGTGACGCCCGCGTCGTCCGCCGTGCGGGCGGCTACCGCAGAAGGCCTCAATGGCGCCCGGCGGCGAACCGGTCCGAGCAGCTGTCGTCCTCCTGATTCCGAAGGACGCGCGCCGAACGGAGGTCCCGTCCGGATGACCGCGGCGCGCTCGGCACATGCGGGCGGGGCCTCCTGAACGACTCGTCGTTGTCTCGGATCACCGGGCAGCATCAGGAGGCCCCGGTGCCGCGGTGCACACGTGCCGGCCTGGCGCACCACCCGGCCGGCCGTCCCGGGTCCGACAGCGGCGCACCGGGCCGGAGCGGTCCGCTCGCCGGACGCCGTGACGCGGAGGGGGACGAAGGGGCGACCGGCGGTGGGATCAGTCCTTCAAGCCGTAGAAGCGCATCGGTGAGTTCGGCTCGAAGCCGATACGCGGGTACACCGGCGCCCCGGCGGCGGTCGCGTGCAAGGCGGCGCGGGTCAGTCCGGTGGCCCGGCCGCCCTCGTACAGTGCCTTCCGCGTCACCGCCTCGCCGTAACCCCTGCGTTCGTGCGCGGGGTCCGTGGCCACGAGCACGACGAAAAGGCAGCCCTCCGCCTCGACCGTCGCGGCGCAGGCCACCGGCGTACCGTCCCGCACGCCCAGATAGGCGTACACCTGGTTCTTCCACAGGGCGGAGCCGACGAGCCCGTCCCGCCCGTGCTCCAGGGGGAACCCGTAGGCGCGCGAGTTGATGTCCGCGTAGGCGCGCAGGTGCTCGTCGGTGGTCACGCGCACGAACGTCAGGTCGGGATGGGCCGGTTCGGGGAGGGGGAGCAGGTCCCCGGCCATACCGGTCCCGGGAAAGGCGTACGAGAGTCCCGCCTCTTCGGCCGCCGAGTCGAGCGTCGCGCGTGCGCCGTCATCGAGGAGGTCCTCGAAGACCCACAGGAAGCCCGGATGCGTCTTCGCGCGCATGATGTCCGCCGCCTCACGCAGGCGTTCTCCGACCACCCGGGCGTCCGCGCCGACGTCCGTCAGCGTGACGCAGTTCCAGAAGGGGAACCTGCAGTCGGCCCAGCGGACGGCGATGCCCGGAAGGTCGCGCACATCGGCGTCCGGGGTCCGGTCGAGCACCATGGCGCGCCAGACCGCGGCGAGCTGCTCCATCGATTCGATCGAGCAGGCGAGTTCCGTCACCGGGGACCTCTCAGATGGTCGAGCGGAAGAGAGACGACCGAGGAAGGATACGCTCCCGCGTCGCGCCCGGCGGGCGGAATCCGGTGATCGGCCGGGTGGGCGAGTGCTGTCCGCCTGCACGCGGTCGTTCCCGCCGTCACCACCGCGGACACACCGCGCCCGACGGTGGGCCACCCGCCAGGCAGGCCCCCGGCGACACAGGGCGACACGCCTAGAGGGCGTGGAGGTGGACGGGAAGGGACCGGTGGCCGTTGCTGATGAGGGAGGGCACCGGCCGCAGTTCCGTGGCGGGGACGGCGAGCCGGATGCCGGGGAAGCGGTCGAAGAGGCGTTCCAGGACGGTGGCCACTTCGAGACGGGCCAGGGGCGCGCCGATGCAGTAGTGGACGCCGTGGCCGAAAGCCAGGTGGTCCTTGACGGAGCGGGTGGCGTCGAAGGTGTCGGCGTCGTCGTGCCAGTCGGGGTGGCGGTTGGCGGCGGCGTAGGAGGCGAGGATGGCGTCGCCGCGGGCGATGGTCCGCCCGTCGGGCAGGGGGATGTCCTTGACGGCGAAGCGCAGGGGGAGGTGCTTGGCGGCCGGTTCGTGGCGCAGGGTCTCCTCCACGATGTCCGCCCAGCCGACGGCCCCGGTGCGGACCAGGTGCAGCTGGTCGGGCCGGGTGAGCAGGGTGTGGATGCTCTGGTCGATGACGTTGACGGTGGTCTCGTACCCGGCGCTGATCATGAGCAGCAGCGTGTCGCGCAGCTCCGGGCCGGTCAGGCCGGTGCCGTCGGTCTCGTCGTCCCGCGCGGCGATCAGGAGCGAGGTCATGTCGTCGCCGGGGGCGCGGCGTTTGGCGGCGATGAGCTGGTCCAGCTGCTCGTACAGGGCGGCGGTGTTGGCCTGGGCCTCGGCGGGGGAGAGCGTGGTGTCGAAGACGCCGTCGACGACTTCCCGGAAGGCGCCGCGCCGGTCCTCGGGCACGCCCATCAGGTGGCCGATCACCGCGATGGGCAGCGGATAGGCCAGGTGCTCGCGCAGGTCCACCGGTTCCCCGGCGGGCAGCGCGGCCAGCCGGTCGAGGAGGTCGGTCACCATGCGGTCGACGACGCCTTTCATGGCGGCGACGCGCCGGGCGCTAAAGGCGGGAGCGATCATGCGGCGCAGGCGGCGGTGGTCGTCACCGTAGGCGGTGAACATGTTCTCCACCGCGATCCACAACGCGAGCGGCCAGCGGGCGACCGTCTCGGCGAAGGCGGGCCAGTGGGCGCGGCCGTCCTTGGACACGTCGGGGCTGGTCAGCAGGTGCTTGAGGAGGACGGGGTCGGTGACGGCCCACGCCCGGACACCGAGGATGTCGACCCGGGCCGCCGGGCCCTGGGCGCGCAGGGCCCGGTGCTCGGCGTGGTGGTCGGATCCGGTGGGGTCGAGGACGAGTACCGGTTGCTCGGACATGCGGGGAGGGCTCCTCGGGGTGCGGCGGGGTGGGGGCCGGAAGGGCTCCCGGGGCGTGGCGCGGGAGGCCGGGGCCGGCGGGAGCGGACCGTGCCGCGGGCGAGGACGGCGGGCGGGCCGGCCGCACGATCGTGCTTCCCGGCGAGCAGTCCACGGTCGCTCCGCTGATCCGGCAGACGTACGGACAGCGCCCATGCTTCGTCGGGGCGCCCGGCGAGGACAAGACACCGACCGGCCACGACGAAGCGAGCCGGGGAGCGCGTGGAGCGGCGCGGCACACGGCGCGGCGAACGCCCCGCGAGGGACGGGCCCGATCGGCGGACTCGTCCGGGGACTCCCCGCGGGCCCCCGGCGGCCGGACCGGGGTCGGCGGCTTCGGCTCCTGTCCGGCCGGCTCCCGGTGTACGGGGGAAGGCGCCCTTCTCGGAGAAGCGGGCGGCACCGGCACCGCCTGCTCGTCATCCGTCAGACCCCCTGCCGGGCGTGACCTGCGCCGGCGGGCTGTTCGCCCGAGGGGGCGCGGCTCAGGCCCGGGGGCCGGTGTGCAGGACGGCGAACAGGCCCTGGATACGGGTGCCGTCCGGCGTGTCCCAGGCGCCGGCGACATGGCCCGACGCTCCCTGGGGAAGGGCGGGAGGGCCACCCGGGGCGGGCCGCAGGACCCGGTGGAGGCGCAGGGTCGCGCCGTGCGCGACCGGCAGCTCGGTGCCCTCCCGGTCGTCGGTGGCGGTGAGGGCGGTGAAGTCCGCGTGGAGGGGGCCGTCACCGGTGTAGGAGCGGGTGACCTCCCGGTCGGGGGTGTCGCTGACGCTCTGGGCCTGGGCCTGGGCCCGCCCCTCGACGAGGGCGAGCAACTGGGCGACCAGTACCGGGTCGTGGCAGCCGTCGTAGGCCCAGCGCTGTCCCAGCACCCCGTGCTCCATGGTGCCGACGAGAGCGTGCTCCGCCCCCTCCAGCGGAGCCCCGCGATAGGTCAGCGGCACCAGGTAGGTGACCGGGTGGGCGCCGGAGGCGTCGGTGACCACGATGAACTCGATCCCGACTTCGCCCTGCGGATCGTCGAGCCGGAAGCCGCCCGCCTTGGCCAGCCGCGGTTCGTCCGCGCCGCCGCGGTACCAGGGCCGGGCGGGGAGCCAGGAGGCGAGCAGTTCGAGCTTGGTCGGCTTGATGACGGTGTGGTGGATGACGGCCATGGCGAGGATTCTCTCCCTGCGAGTAGAGGCGCGAGTAGAGGCGGGTGTGCCTACCTTCCCACCCGTGCGGCACCGGCAGGGCGGTTCCCGGGGGAGCTACGGGACGCGGGGTTTTCGCGGAGGTCTGACCAGGGCCGGTCGGCGAGGGGCGGGGCGATGCCTCCCCACCGGACGGCCGTCACCCGTACCGACGCGGTCGGCCACGCGCCGTCCCCTCGCGGCAGGCGCCGTCGTACCGGCCGCCCGCGGCCCACCGGCGCGTCGGGCCGCCGGGCTCGGGCACGCGCACGGCGTGCGGGTGGTGACCGGGACCGCGGTGGCGCCCCGGCCGGGCGGCTTCCCGGCGCGTGACCGCCGGCGCGGGAAATCGCCGCGATCACCAGGGAGACCCGCGGTGCGGACCCGCTCATGTGAGGCATGTGACGCGCATCGTGGTGGTGAGGAGGCTTCCGAGCGGTGAGGCGGGGCACTCGACACACCACGGACCGGCATCCACGACCGCCACGAGGCACGGGGAGCGGCCGCCGGCCGGAAGACTCGGCAAGGGGAGACGCGGCATGATGCGCATCGGGGCAGAGGAAGAGTTCCACGTGCTGGACACGGGCAGTGGGCGGCTGGTGCCACGGGCCCGTGCCGTGCTCGACCGGGTGCGCAGACCCGGTTTCACGACCGAGCTCCAGCAGTCGGTCGTGGAGAGCAACAGCGGCGTGCACGACACCCTCGACGGCCTCTACGTCGATCTGTCCGTCGCCCGCCGCCGACTGGACGCGGCGGCCTCCTCGCTCGGCCTGGCCGTGGCGGCGGCCGGTACGGTGCCGCTGGCCCGGATCAGCCCGCGCGAGGTGACCGCCGATCCCCGCTACCGGCGCATGGCCGACGAATACCGCAAGGTCGCCGACGAGCAGCTCATCTGCAGCGCCCAGGTGCACGTCGACGTGCCGGACCGGGACACCGCCGTCCGCGCCATGTGCCTGGTCTCCCCCTGGCTGCCGCCCCTGCTGGCGTTGTCGGCCAGTTCGCCGTTCTGGCTGGGAGCGGACACGGGGTACGCCAGCTGGCGCACCATGCTGTGGCAGCGCTGGCCCACCGCCGGACCGGTCGGCTGCCACGCGAGCGCCGAGGAGTACGACGCCGCCGTCGAGGGACTGATCGCCTCCGGCGTCATCAGCGACGCCGGGATGGTCTACCACGACGTACGGCCGTCGGCACACCAGCGCACCCTCGAGCTGCGCATCTGCGACGCCTGCCCGCGGGTGGAGACGGTCGTGCTGGTCGCCGGCCTGTTCCGCGCACTGGTACGCGACGCCTGCGAGCGGCTGGCGGACGGCGGCGGCCCCGGCTGCGACGGCCACCACGACTGGCTGCGCGCCGCGACCTGGCGGGCGGCCCGCTCCGGCCTGGAGGGGACCTTGGTGGACCCGCGGACCCGGCGGGCCGCGCCCGCCGCCGAGGTGCTGCGCCGGATGCGGGACCGGCTGCGCCCGGCGCTGGAGGCGTCCGGCGACTGGGAGACGGTGCACACCCTCCTGGAGCAGGCCCTGAGCGACGGAAGTCCTGCGCACCGGCTGCGGCGCGCGGCCGCGGAGGGGGACCTGCTCGCCAGTGTCGGTCTGCTGGTGGACGAGACCCGCGGCAGGTACGCCGCACGCCGTCTCGCCGCCGCGCCCCGGCGGCCGGCCGCCCCGGCCGCGGCCCTCGGCGGCCTCCCGTCCCTGCACGGTACGGCGGCCGGAGACATGGTCGGCTGATCCGGATGCCGTCCGACCCCACTTCCCGTACGTCTCGTCCCGCGCCGGCCGAGCGGCCGCCGATCCGGCCGGATGCGCCGACGCCCACTTTCGTGATCAAGGAGAGCCACACCTTCATGTCCAGCACGCCCCTGCCTTCGCCGTCGTCTCCGTTCCCACCCCGCGCGGTGGCCGCCGGACGGCCGCCGACGGCAGGGCACCTCCTCGAAGGGAGGTCCGCCTGATGTGCGGCCTCAGCGGTGAGATCCGGTTCGACGACGGCCGGCCGGACATCGCGGCAGTCGAGCGGATGACCGACCGGCTCGCACCCCGGGGCCCCGACGGCCGCGGGCTGTGGGCCCAGGGACCGGTCGCCCTCGGCCACCGCCGCCTGAAGATCATCGGCCTGTCGGAGAGCGGCGCCCAGCCCATGGCCGACCCCGGCGGACGGGTGGTCGGCGTCTTCAACGGCTGCGTCTACAACTACAAGGAGCTGCGGGAGGAGCTGCGCGCGCTCGGCCACCGCTTCTTCTCGGACTCCGACACCGAGGTCGTCCTCAAGGCGTACGAGGAGTGGGGCACGGCCTGCGTCGACCGCTTCTACGGCATGTTCGCCTTCGTCCTGGTCGAACAGGACAGCGGGCGGGTGATCCTGGCCCGGGACCGGCTCGGCATCAAGCCGCTGTACCTGGCGCGGACGCCGGAACGGCTCCGGTTCGCCTCCTCCCTGCCGGCGCTCCTGGCCGGCGGCGGCGTGGACACCTCGCTGGACCCGGCCGCCCTGCACCAGTACTTCAGCTGGCACGCGACCGTCGCCGCGCCCCGGACCGTGCTGAACGGGGTGCGCAAACTCCCGCCGGCCACGGTCCGGGTGATCGAGCCGGACGGCTCCCACCGCGACCACTGCTACTGGCAGCCCGAGTACACCCGGCGGCCCGAGCACGCCGGAATGAGCGCCGAGGACTGGACGGACGCCGTGCTGGAGGCGCTGCGCACCGCCGTGCGCCGCCGCATGGTCTCCGACGTCCCGGTCGGCGTGCTGCTGTCGGGAGGACTGGACTCCAGCCTCATCGTGGCCCTACTGGCCGAGCAGGGACAGAGCGACCTGGCCACCTTCAGCGTCGGATTCGACGCGGAAGGGGACGAGGAGGGGGACGAGTTCCGCTACTCCGACCTGGTGGCACGGCACTTCGGCACCGACCACCACCAGCTGCTGGTCCCCTCGGACCGGGTCTCCCGGGCACTGGACGGGGCGGTCGCGGCCATGAGCGAGCCCATGATGAGCCACGACGTCGTCGCCTTCCACCTGCTGTCCGAGCAGGTCGCCAAGGAGGTCAAGGTCGTCCAGAGCGGCCAGGGCGCCGACGAGGTGTTCGCGGGCTACCACTGGTACCCGGCCATGGCGGGCGTGCCGCGCCCCCGCGCCGCCGAGGCGTACATCGACGCCTACTTCGACCGGTCGCACGCCGACCTCGCCCGCATCCTGGAGCCCGGTCTGCTTCCTCCTCACGACGTCTCCGGCGACTTCGTCCGCGAGCACATGGCGGCCCTGGGCGCCGAGACGGCGCTCGACGCGGACCTGAGGCTGGACACGCACGTGATGATGGTCGACGACCCGGTCAAGCGGGTGGACAACATGACCATGGACTGGGGGCTGGAGGCCCGCGTGCCGTTCCTCGACCACGAACTGGTCGAGCTGGCCGCCGCCTGCCCGCCCGAGCTGAAGCTGGCGGACGGCGGCAAGGGCGTCCTGAAGGCCGCCGGACGCAAGGTGCTGCCGCGGGAGGTCGTCGACCGGCCCAAGGGCTACTTCCCGGTGCCGGCGATCAAGCACATGGCCGGCCCGGTGCTGGAGCGGGTCCGCGACGCCCTCACCGCCCCCGAGGCGAAGTCGCGCGGGGTCCTGCGGCAGGAATACGTCGCCGAGTTGCTCGCCGAGCCCAACGCGCACCGCACCCGCCGGGGAGCGAACACGCTGTGGCAGGTGGCATTGCTGGAGCTATGGCTGCAGACGCACGGAATCCGCTGACCGGCGGGCGCGCCCCCCGGGACGGGGCCGGACCGCCGCGGACCCGCCTGGACGGCGCCCGCCCGCCCCGGCCGGCGGGCGCCGCGCCGGCCGGGCCCTCGGCCGTCGGCCCGGCCGTCGTCCGGGCCGGGGACCTCCCGGAGGCGGCCGGCCGTCCCGGGACCGGGGACGCCGGGGCCGTGGGCCTCCCGGGCGGTTCGCCGTCCCCGGCCCCGAGCGACCGGCCGTCCCCGGCCCTGGACGACCGGCCGTCACCGACCCCGCAGGACGCGCCGTCCAAGGCCCTGGGCGGCCCGCCGTCCCGGGCGCCGCTGCCCGCCCCCGTACCCCTGCCACTGCCGGACGCCGCCGCGGCCCACGACATCCCCCACCTGCTGACGGCCCACGGCTGCTGGTACCCCTCCACGGACCCCGGCGGGCGGCACGTCGCCTTCATCTGCGACCGGACCGGCGTACCGCAACTGTGGACGGGGCCGGTCGACGGCGCCGACGCGCAGTTGCTGGACTCCGACCCGGACCCGGTGATCGAGGTGTCCTGGTCCCCCGACGGCCGCTGGATCGCGTACACCACCGCCCCCGAGGGCGGAGAGCACACCCGGGTGCTGTGTGTGCGCCCCGACGGCACCGGACGCCGCATCCTGGCCGGCGCCGAGCCGGGCAGCTCCGCTCACCTGGGCTGCTGGCGGCACGACGGCTCGGCCGTCGCGGTGACCGTCGCCGAGCCTTCCCCGGGCGCCGACGAGGCCGACGCGGACGCCGTGCCCTCCCGCGCCGACGCCGGCACGGCCCTTTCCTCCCATCCGCCGGGCTGGGCCGCGAGGGACGGCCGGGCCGTGCTCCTGGGCGGACCGCCGCCCGGGACGTCCGCGCGAGCGGAAGCCGTCCGGGCCGCAGGACCCGCCACGGGCGCCGACCGGCCGGCGCCTCTGACACTGTCCACCTACCTCGTCGACCCGGAGAGCGCCTCCGCGCCCGTGTTCCTGGCGAGCGAACGCGGCGCGGCCACCCTGCGGGTGTGCGACGTCAGCCGCGACGGCCGGCTGGCACTGCTGCGCCGGGGACCGCGGGGACGCCGGGAAGCCCTCGTCGTACGCACCGACGACCTGCGGATCACCTGCGCGGTGCCGGTCGCCGACGGTGACCCCTGGATCGGCGGATTCTCGCCGGACGGCCGGACGCTGTGGCTGCGCAGCGACCACGGCCGGGAGTTCGCCGCCCTGTACGCGGTCCGGCTCGACCCGCGCGGCACGCGGAGGGACCTCACCGTCGTCGCGGAACGCGCGGACTGCGACCTGGAACTGCTCGCCCTGGGCCACGACGGACGCGGCGCCACGCTCTCCTGGAACGTGCGCGGGGTGAGCGACCTGGAGATCCTCGCCCTCACCCCCGACACCACCGCCTCCTCCGGCACCGACGGGCAGGCCCCCGCCCCCGAGGCGCGGGACGCGCCGCTTCCGGACGCGCCCGGTTCCCCCCGTGCCGTACCGCTCCCGCACGAAGTGGTCACCCGCATCGCGCCCGCCCACGACCCGGACAGCCCGATCGTGGCCCTGTCCGGGTCGCAGCGCCGCCCCGGCGTGTGGTGGCTGCCGCAGGGCACGGCCCTGCGCACCCCGTGGTCCTCCCGCGACGAGGACGTGGCCCCGGGCAGCCGTACGCCCGTGCGGCCCGTGGCGGTGCGCCCCGTCGCCAGGGACGGCCTCACCCTCGGCGGCTGGTACTACCGCGCGCCGGGCCGCTCGCCCGGTGAGCCCGCGCCCTGCGTCATCCACCTGCACGGGGGACCGGAGGAGCAGGAACGCCCCGAGTTCAACCCCGTCTACCACGAGCTGCTCGGCCGGGGACTGGACGTCTTCGCACCCGATGTGCGGGGCTCGTCCGGCTACGGGCGCTCCTACGTCGACGCGGACCTCGGCAGGGGACGGTTCGCCGCCATCGACGACGTCGCCGACTGCGCGGCCCACGTGATCCTGGCCGGACTGGCCGACCCGCGGCGCCTGGCCGTGATGGGCCGCTCCTACGGCGGCTATCTGACGATGGCCTCGCTGGTGTGGCATCCGGATCTGTTCCGCACCGGTGTGGCGGTCTGCGGGATGTCGGACTTCGCGACCTTCTTCGCCGGCACCGAGCCGTGGATCGCGCAGTCCGCGGCCCACAAGTACGGCCACCCGGAGCGCGACCGCGACCTGCTGCGCTCCCTGTCGCCGATGAGCCGGATCGACGCGTTGCGGGCCCCGGTGCTGGCCGTCCACGGCGAGCACGACACCAATGTGCCGCCGGGGGAGTCGGAGCAGTTCGTCCGCGCGGCCAGGGAGCGCGGGGTGGAGGCGGAGCTCCTCGTCCTGCATCACGAGGGCCACGACTTCCGCAGGGCGGACAACCGCCGCCTCTTCCGCCGCGCGGCGGCGGACTGGATCGAACGCCACCTGGCGGTCTGAGACGGCCCGGGTCGGCCCGGGGCGGTCCCGGACGCGGCGCCGCCCGGCGCCGACACGCGGAGAGGGGCGGAGGCGGGGCCCTGTGATCCGCCGGCCTCCGGCGTGACCGCGGCCGGGCCGGGTACTTGCGTGGACATGGCCCGTCCTCTCCGTCCGGTGACGCCGCGACCCCGGCGGCGGCGTCCCCCGCGCGCCGCGCCCGGCGGGCGGGAAGCCGGTCTCCCGCCGTGTGTTCCGCCTTTCCCGCAGCCGTGGAGGACGATGCGATGACACCCGACGTGACGAAAGCGGCGCGGATGGTCGCGGAGGCCGTGGCGGACGTACCCGTCGAGGAGGTCCCCCGGCGGGTGTGCGCGGCGGTGGGCGAGGGGCTCGGAATGGACGGCGCCACCGTGTCGCTCCTGACCGACACGCCGTCCCGCCAGTTGCTCGCCGCCTCCGGCGACGCCGCGCTGCTGCTGGAGGAGATCCAGTTCACGGTGTTGGAGGGCCCCTGCATCACCGCCGCTCGCGAGGGTGAGCCCGTGGCGGTGGACGACCTGCGGACCGGAGTGTCGCCCTGGCCCCTGTTCGGGGCGAGCATGCGGGAGAAGCTGCCGCAGGTGGAGTCGGTCTACGCGCTGCCCGTCTTCTTCGGCGACTACGTCCTCGGCTCCATCGACCTGCTCGCCCTGCGCCCGCACGCCTTGGGGGAGGAGGCGCTGGACCAGGCGTCCCTCGTGGCCGACGCGGTGGCGGCGGCCCTCCTGCCCACCCGCGACATGATCGTCACCGGGGCCCGGGCCCCGGCCTGGGAGCCGGAGGAGACCGTCCGCGCCCACTGGTTCGACACCGCCCGTGCCGTCGGCGCTCTGACCGCCGCACGGGGGCTGAGCCCCGAGGACGCGCTGGCCCTCATGCGCGCTGAGGCCTTCCGCACCGGCGGGTCGCTGGCCGACATCACGCGGGACGTCCTGCGGGAACCGCCCGGGACGCCGTGACCCCGCAACCGGACGGATCGCCACGTGCGGCGGGCGGGGCCCGAAGGCCGGCCGACCCGGGCGGAGAGGACAACGTGACGTACCCTCCGGAGCCGTGGTACCTCGAGGGGCGGCTGTACGCGTCCGTGTGGACGGCGCCGCGAAGCGACGTGGCCGCCTCGCTGCCGCCGGAAGTCCGGCCCGTCACCCTGTTCGGCCGCGCGCCGGTGGTCACCGCCTGGGCCGTGTACGAGGGCGACGGCGTCCTGCGCTACAGGGAGGTCCTGCGGGCGGTCCTCGTCCGGCGGCGCCTCCGGCTGATGGCGACGGTCACCGACATCCGGGTGGACAGCGAAGCCTCGCGTGCCGGGGGCCGCGCCCTGTGGGGCGTCCCGAAGGAGCTCGCCGCCTTCAGGGTCACCGGTCACGGCACGTTCTCCGCGCGGGCGCGCGGAGAGCACGGGCCCCTGTGCGCGGCTCGGTTCCGTGCCCTCACGAGGGTCTCCCTCCGCGTCCCCGTGGCCTTCCACGTGGCCCAGACCCGCGGGGGACGGCTCCACGTCAGCCCGGTCAGGTGCCGGGGCCGGATCCGGCCGGCCCGCGCCTCCTGGGAATTCGGGGAGGCCGGCCCGAACGGCCGGCCGGGGCGCCGCCCGCTGCTGAGCGTCCTGTACGAGGACGCCCGCATGCTGTTCGGCAGGGACCCCCACCGCCCGTGATCTCCGCCCGGCCCACGGCCCGGCTGCAACCGCGCCGTCGTCCGGCGCCCCCTTCGCGGGAAAGGACGGTGCGCCTCCTCGGCGTCCGCGGCACGCGCGGGCCCGGACCGGACGGTCCCGGGACGGGCCGCCTTCCGGTCGGCTCGACGTACCGGCGACCATGCCGGGGCTCGTACGAGCCCCGGGGCCGTGGACGACCGCGTTCATCCGGGTGGCCGCGTCGATCGGGGAGACCAGGCGGACCGGCGCGCCGGTCCGGTCGCCGGCGCAGTGCTTGCGCACCTCGGCCCAGGTCCGGTCGGACACGCCCCGGCCACCGGGGCCGGCAGCATCCGGAGGAAGCACGCCCGCGGCGAGCACGGCCGGTGACCCCGCGGGCCGTCAGGCCGATCGATCGCAGGCTCCCACCGGTACCGGACCCCGGCGGCAGGCCCTACTCCGGTGCCTGGAAGCCGCCGATCTCCCGCTCGAGCAGTTCGGCCAGCCGCAGCGGGGTGCGGTCCTCGAACATCGGACCGATGAGTTGCACTCCCACCGGCAGACCCTCGGGCGACCGGCCCGCGGGTACAGCGGTGGCGGGCAGACCGGGCATGGTGGCCAGGCCGGCCCAGACGAGCTGGTCGAAGTACGGACGCTCGACGCCGTCGATGTCGATCCGGCGTCGCATCGGGTCGGGATCGTGGTCGTGCGGGAACGCGGGAGTGGGCGTGATGGGACACACCACGGCGTCGAACTCGGCGAAGAACTGCCGCCAGCCATGGCGGTGCAGCTCGCGGAAGCTGTTCGCCTCGATCCAGTCGCGGTGGCTGAACACCATGCCGCGCAGCCGCGCCGCGTCGAGACTCCGGTCGTCCGCGCCCAGTCGGGCGGCGCGGATCCGCAGTTGCTCGTACGCTTCGACGGGAAAACGTGCGACGGAGCCCGAGAACAGGAGCTGCGTGTAGAGCACCGCGGCTTCCGCCAGGTCGGGCAGCAGCGGACTGTACCGTTCGACGCGGGCACCGCCGTCGACGAGCGCGTCGGCCACCCGGCCCACGCCCGCCCGCACGGCGGATCCGGTGGGAAGGAGCGGATGCTCGTCGAGAACCAGGACCCGGAAGTCGCGGAGCCGCTCGTGCCGCGCGGCCGGCAGCGTCACATCGTGCGCCACCCCGAGCGTCAGCGGATCCGGCCCGGCCATGACGTCGAGCAGGAGCGTCAGGTCGCGGGCGGTGCGCGCCATCGGACCGACGACGGCGAGGTCGTGCTCGACCGGCAGGGCCGGTCCGGGCGGCGGGACCATGCCGCGGCTCGCCGCCAGCCCGAGTGTCGGCTTGTGCGCGTAGACACCGCAGAAATGCGCGGGGGTGCGCAACGAACCGGCCAGGTCGGAGCCGATGGACAACGCGCCGAATCCGGACGCCAGGGCCGCCGCCGATCCGCCGGAGGACCCACCCGACGTGCGACCGTGATCCCAAGGGTTGTTGGTGGTGCCGTAGAGCTCGTTGAAGCTCTGTATGTCTTGCAGCCCCAAGGGCACATTGGTCTTCCCGAGCACCACCGCGCCCGCGGCCTTGAGCCGCGACACCTGCACCGCGTCCTCGGCCGGCATGTAGTCCCGGTGCGCCGGAATCCCCCAGGTCGTGGGCAGCCCGGCGATGTCGTAGGACTCCTTGACCGTCACCGGAATGCCCAGCAGCGGCCGGTCCTCACCGCGGGCGCGGGCCCGGTCGGCACCGCGCGCGGCGGCCCGTGCACGGTCGAAGTCCGGCACGCAGATCGCGTTGATCGCGTCGTCGTCCCGTTCGATGCGGGCGATCGCCTCGTCGGTCAGTTCCGCCGAGGTCACTTCACCGGCGCGCAAGGCGGCCGCGAGTCGTTCGGCCGTCGGAAAATTCCATTCCATGAATCCGACCGTACTGACCTCCGGGACAGGCCATGAAATGTCGTTTCGCACAACGGAATGGACGGTTCAATACTCGTCATGTTCCGCTCGGCCGCAGACAATTCACCCGCCCCCGGCGACGCGCGGCGGAACCGGTGTCGGACCGGGAATTCAGGAGACCCTCACCGGACACCCCGCCTGCTCGGCGGGGCTGCGGATCGACGTACGCCCGGACGGCCTCATCGGCACCGGCGTGGACGCGCCTTCCCCGCGGCGCGGGCCGACCGCGAGCGGCGCAGGTCGTGGGGAGCGAAGGCGGGCGGCAGGGCCGGCGCGAGTCCACGCCGGAGCTCCGGCCGCGGAAGCCGGCAGCACCTGGCCGAAGGACGCCCCCCGTGGGCACGGCCGGTGCCCCCACGGACCGTCGGACTCCCGGATCCGGATCACCTGATCACGGACTTCCGCCGTGTCGTGCCCCCTACGATGGCCGCATGGCCGTCCCCTCCTCGCGGCATCCCCGTCGGCGTCCCCGGCCCGCCCCCGGCACGGAGCGCCGGACGCGGACCGGGACCCCCGAGCGCGAGCCCCACGGCAACGGCGCCCGGAAGGCCGTCCACCACCGCCCGGACCGAAACGGGACCGGCCCCTTTGGACGCGCGGGCGCGGCGCGGACCGGTCGGCCCCCGCGGAGCGCCCGGAACCCGGACGATCAACGCGATACCTGGAGCCCCCCATGCCCTTCCCCCTCCCCCTGTGCGGCGTCGTCCCACCGGTCCTCACCCCCCTCACCCCGGCCGGACGGGTGGACGTCCCCTCGGTGCGCCGGCTCACCGAGCACCTGATCGGGGCCGGCGTGCACGGCCTGTTCCTGCTCGGGTCGAGCGGAGAGGCGGCCCACCTCACCGACGCCCAGCGGCTGACGGCGCTGGAGGCCGCCGTGGACACCGCCGCGGGCCGCGTCCCCGTCCTGGCCGGGATCATCGACATGACCACGGCCCGGGTGGGGGAACGCGCGGCCGACGCCGTCCGCGCGGGCGCCGACGCGCTCGTCGCCACCGCCCCGTTCTACACCCGCACCCACCCCGTCGAGATCGCCGACCACTACCGGCGCATCCGCTCCATCGCCGGCCTGCCGCTGTTCGCCTACGACATCCCGTCGGCCGTCCACACCAAGCTGCCCCGCGACGTGGTGCTCGACCTCGCCGCCGAGGGGACGCTCGCCGGGCTCAAGGACTCCAGCGGCGACGAGGGGTCACTGCGCCGCCTCCTGGTCGACCCGCGCCGCCGCACCCGCGGTTTCACCGTCCTCACCGGATCCGAACTCACCGTCGACAGCGCGCTGCTGGCCGGAGCCGACGGCGTCGTGCCCGGTCTCGGCAACGTCGACGCCCGCGGTTACGTACGGCTTCACGAGGCCGCGCGGGCCGGGGACTGGACGACCGCCAGGGTCGAACAGGACCGGCTCGCCTCCCTGTTCGCGCTCACCGAGGCCGGCGACCCGGTCGCCATGGGGCCGAACTCCTCCGCGATCGGCGCCTTCAAGGCGGCAGCCCACCTGCTCGGCCTCATCGACTGCGCCGCCACCGCCGCACCACAGGTACCGCTCGGCCCGGCCGCCGTGGACCGCGTCCGCAGCCACCTCGCCGAGGCCGGTCTCCTCTGACGCCCGCGCCTTCCCGCCTCCCCCTCGACCCTTCGCCCCCCCTCTGCCCCGGAGCGTCCGTGAAGCCCTCCGCACGCACCGCCCCGAAACCCCCGCCCTGGTACCGCGAGATCGGCCGGGAGAAGGGGAAGTCGTTCTTCGCCGCCTGGCTCGGATACGTCCTGGACGGCTTCGACTTCGTCCTGATCACCCTCGTGCTGACCGAGATCGCCGACGACTTCGGCCTGTCCGCCGTCGAGTCCGCGAGCCTGGTCTCCGGCGCCTTCGTCACCCGATGGCTCGGCGGCGCCCTGCTCGGCGCCCTCGGTGACCGCTTCGGCCGCAGGAGCGCCATGGTCGCCGGCATCCTGCTGTACTCCTTCGGCACGTTCGCCTGCGGATTCGCCTGGGACTACACCAGCCTGTTCGCCGCCCGCCTGCTGGTCGGGATGGGCATGGCCGGGGAGTACAGCGCCAGCGCCACCTACGTCCTGGAGACCTGGCCCGCCCGGCTGCGCAACCGCGCCTCCGGGTTCCTCATCTCCGGGTTCTCCCTGGGCGGCGTCCTGGCGGCCGAGGTCTACGAGCACGTGGTGCCGGCCCACGGCTGGCGCTGGCTGTTCTACCTCGGGCTGCTGCCCGTGGCCGTCGCCCTGTGGGTGCGCCGGGCGCTGCCCGAGGCCGACGACTGGGAGGCGCGGGTGGGAGCCGCCGGAAGGCGGCCGAACCCGTTCCGGCCGCTGTTCGCCGGCCGCGCCCGCGCCTGGGCCAACACCGTCCTCGCAGCCGTCGCCACCGGCTCGCTCCTCGCGGCGTTCACCCCGCTCGGCGCCGGGGCGGTACCCCTGCTGTCCGTCGTGGCGGCGGCCTGCCTGACCGCGTTCGCCGTGCAGCTGGGCGGACGCAGGCGCTGGCCGCTCCTCGTCGCGCTGTGCGTCACCGTCTTCTGCGCGTTCCTCTACAGCTGGCCGGTCCAGGCCCTGCTGCCGACCTACCTGAAGACCGAGCTCGGCTACACCCCGGCGCAGGTCAGCGACGCGCTCTACTGGGCCGGTTTCGGCACCATGGCCGGCTGCGTCGCCACCGGCTTCCTCGGTGACCGGTTCGGCACGCGCAGGGCGTACGCCGGCACCCTGCTGGCCGGCCTCGCCTTCGTCTTCCCGGTCTTCGCCGTCCAGGACAGCCTGTTCGGGCTGGGCGTCCTGCTGTTCCTGATGCTCGCCTGCATGCAGGGCGTCTCGGGGCTGCTGCCCAAGTTCATCGCCGGGCACTTCCCGACCGAGATCCGCGCCGCGTCCCTGGGCTTCACCTACAACGTCGGTGCGCTGGGCGGCGCCGTGGCCCCGGTCCTCGGCGCGCACCTGGCCTCGGCGATGTCCCTGGGCCGGTCGCTCGCCGTCCTCACCTTCGCCCTGACCCTCGTGGTGATCGTGCTGATCGGCTGCGACGTCCCCAGCCGCCTGAACCGGTTCGCCGACCCCGAAGCCGTCCCCGACCACCTCCTCGTGGAGGCGGCGACGGCCACCGACCGGGAACTGCCGTCCCCCGCGGACCGCCCGCAGCGGGACACCGGCACCCGCCCGACGGACCACTGACCGGGCGGCACAGGGCGGCCGGTGCCGTGAGCCTGCGGCACCGGGCCGCCGGCACCCGTTCCCGGGCTGAGCACTTGCGGCGCAGGAAGGTGAGGGCGGGACCGGGTCCGCCGGCCCCGCCCCGCCGGTCCTCGGCGGCAGCGCGCCGAGCGCTTCCGCCGTCGCCGCCACTCACCGCGCCGAGCGCTCCCGCAGGGCCGTCCGCCACGCCGGGTCCGGTTCCTCCGCTCCGGCCTCCTCCCGCCGGCCGCCGCGCGCGAAGAAGTCGGCGAGCGGCAGGATGGCGGCGCCGACCGTGACGGCGTCCGGTCCCAGCATGCCGAGCTCGATGCGGACGCGGGCGGCCGGGTAGGCCAGGGAGTACGACCTGGCGTGGGCCGTCACGGAGTCCAGGAAGCGCCGGCCGAGCTGGAGCCCGGCCCAGCCGCCGACCAGGATGCGCTCCGGCTGGAAGAGGTTGATCAGGTCGGAGAACCCCGCGCCGAGGTACTCGGCGGTCTCCTCCAGCACGGCCAGGGCCGTCGCGTCGGGTTCCGGACAGGCCCCCGTCCCGTCCGGCGCCGGGTAGGCCGCGGCGAGCATCGCGGTGAGCGCGGTCTCCTCGTCCACGCCCGCGGGGGGCCGGCCGCCCGCCTCCGCCCAGCGCTGGAGCAGGGCCTCGGCCCCCGCGTACGCCTCCAGGCAGCCCCGCGCGCCGCAGCGGCACCGCCGTCCGCGCACCCGCACCGTCAGGTGCCCCCACTCCACGGCCCGGCCCGGCCGCACGTCGTCGGTGACGACGCAGGCGCCGACGCCGGAGCCGAAGAGCACCACCACCGCGCTCCGCGCGCCCCGCCCGGCGCCGAACCACATCTCCGCCTGGCCGAGCGTCTTGGCCCCGTTGTCGATGTAGTACGGCACGGACTCGGGCAGGAGCCGGGACTCGCGCAGCATCCGCTCCAGGGGGACGGCGTCCCAGCCGATGGTCTGGCCGTGCACGACGGCGCCGTCCTCGGCGGTGCCGGCCACGATGCCCGGCACGCCGATCCCGACGCCGAGCAGCCGGTCCACCGCGATGCCGGCCCGCTCCAGCACCTGGGGGACGCCCTCGCGCAAGTGCGCCACCACGACATCGACGTCGTAGCGGTCGACGCGGCGCGGGCCCCGGGTCTCCAGCGGTCTCTCGACCCGGGCCAGCTCGGTGAGGGCGAGGTCGAACAGCTCGATCCGCACCCGGGTCTCACCCACGTCGATGCCGATCATGTAGCCGCTGTGCGCGCTGACCCGCAGGAGCGTACGGGGGCGGCCACCGGCCGAGTCGACGCTGCCGGCCTCCTCCACCAGCCCCTCCGCGACCAGCTCGGACACCACGTTGCTCACCGAGCCGGAGCTCAGCCCGGTGGCGGGCCCGAGCGAGAACCGGCTGAGCGGCCCGTCGAAATACAACCGTTGCAGTACGGCGGTGCGGTTCTCCCGTCGCAGGTCACGCACCGTACGGCCGCCGCGCATACTCACCCTGCCCCTCGTCGTGAAGTCCTCACCGCAACCTACATGTGGCCGAGCCCTTGACGCGCCCTTCACATGGGGTTTAACTCACGCCCTGAATTAAGCGGTGGGGGATTTCGGGACGGGGCGTGGGGCGCGGGGCGTCGCCCCGGCCCCTTCGCGGGCGGCCCCGCCACTTCCCGGAAGGCCTCCGGAGCCATGGGCGGGATCCGGGCCGCAGCCGTCGGCGCCGTCGCCCCCGGCCGGGCGGCCCAGGCGCTGGAGGCCGACTCGGTACGGGCCGTCCCCGCGGAAAGGCCGCCAGGACCGCCCCGGCGGCCGTCCGGCCCCGCCGGCACCCCTGGTGGAGGGCGGCCTCCCCCGGATCGCGGACCTCGGGGGGCGCCGTAACCGGCGCCGTCGTTCGGCGTGTGGCGGAGGCCGTACGAGGGGCGTGTGCCGTAGCCGCCGGTCCGCCATTCGGCCCGCGGTTCCTCACCCCTGCGGGGAGGCGCGCCCGGGACACCGGCCGTACTCCCGTGTCGATGATCCGACGAACGCCGGACGGCTGCCACACTCACGTGCGATTCGATCAGGGAACGCCGGCCGGCGAGGGAGTCGACACGTGTGGAGCAGAAGGCGCTGGGCCGCGGCAGCCGCGGCGGGAACGCTGATCCTCGAGATCGTCTGTGCTGCCGGAGCACAGGGAGACGACGGCACGGGTTCCGGCGCCCCGCCGCGGGGGCCCGGCCGGACCCGTACGGTGCCGGTCCCGGACGGCCGGGACGGCACCGTGCTCACCGGGACGGACACCGGCCCCTTCAGCCTGCTGGGAGCCACCTGGGACGACCCCGACGCCCGGCTGACCGCGACCGTCGAGGTGCGCACCCGGGCCAGGGGGACGGACCGCTGGTCCGGGTGGCTGCGGCTGGACGGTGACGACGCCCGGGGGGAGGAGCCGGCACTGCGGGGCGGTACCGCCCCGGCGTGGGTGGGTCCGTCCGACGGCGTGGAGATCCGGGTCGTCCCGGACGCGGACGGCTCCCTCGCCCTGCCCGAAGGGCTGCGCCTGGACCTGATCGATCCGGGGCCCGGCGTCCCCGGCGGGACCGCACCCGTGCCGTCGCCGGTCGTCGGCCCCGGATCCGCCCCGCAGAGCGCGCCGGTACCGCGCCCGGCGATCGTGTCCCGGGCCGGGTGGGGAGCGGACGAGTCGATCAGCCCGCAGGCCCCCGGCTACCTGCCGGGCGGAAAGGTCGAGGCGATGGTGGTCCACCACACCGCCGGGTCCAACGCCTACACCTGCGCCGAGGCCCCGGCCGTGCTGCGCGGGATCCACACCTACCACGTGCGGCAACTGGGCTGGAAGGACATCGGCTACAACTTCCTCGTCGACAAGTGCGGCACGCTCTACGAGGGGCGCAGGGGCGGTGTCGACCGCCCTGTCCTGGGAGCCCACGCCTACGGTTTCAACACGCAGACCAGCGGCGTCGCGGTGCTCGGCAGCTACACGGACGCCGTCCCCGGCGCGGCGGTCCTGGACTCGGTGGCGAAGCTGGCGGCGTGGAAGCTCGGCCAGTACGGCGTCGATCCGGCGGGCACCGCCACGCTCACCGCCGGCGCCGCCGGCCGCAACCACGCCGGCGCGACGTGGGCCAAGGGGGCGAAGCTGAGCCTCCCGGCGATCCACGGCCACCGCGACGGTTACAACACCGAGTGCCCCGGCGCCCGGCTGTACGCCGAGCTGCCCGCCATCCGTGCCCGGGCCGCCGCGTTCATCGCCGGCGCCTCCTCCGGGGGCAGCCGGAACGCCATGGCGCCGATGGCCGCGGGCGGCGGCCCGGCCGGTTCCCGTCCCGGCTCCTCGGCCTGACGGCGCGTCGGCCTGACAGTACGTCGGCCTGACAGCGCGTCGATCCGGGGCGGCCGGGCGGTGCGGCGGTTTCGGGAAGTCTTGTCGGTTTCGTTGACGGAGCGTCGGGCGGGCTGCACGCTACCTAACGGTAGAACCGTTCAGTAACCCGGCGTTCCCCGTGTCGTCGCCGGTGTGCGGGCCGCCCGCGGGCGCGCGACCGCCGCCGACTGCCCGCCGGGCCCCGTCCGCACGCCGCCGGGCACCGCCGTGCCCGGATCCGGCAGGTCCGACTCCGAGGAGAGAACGGATGCCCAGACGCGCCCTCCGCCGTGCCCTGACCGCGGCCGTCACCGCCGCCTGCGCGGTGGCCATCGGCCTGGCCGGTCCCCCCGCACAGGCCGCCGACCCCCTGCCGTACGTCGCCCTCGGCGACAGCTACAGCGCGGGCTCCGGCATCCTCCCCGTCGACCTGCGAGCACCGTTGCCCTGCATGCGGTCCACGCTCAACTACCCCCGCGTCATAGCCGCCCGCACCGGCGCCGCCCTCACGGACGTCACCTGCGGCGGCGCCCGGACCGCGCACTTCTCCACGGCCCAGTACCCGGGTGTCCCCCCGCAACTCGACGCCGTGCGCGGCGGCACCCGGCTGGTGACCCTGACGATCGGCGGCAACGACGACAACACCTTCATCGGCGCCCTGCTGGCCTGCGGCACGGCCGGCATCGCCACCGGCGGTCACGGCAGCCCCTGCAAGACCCTGTACGGCAGCACGTTCGCCGACCGGATCGACGACAGCACCTACCCGGCCGTGAAGGCCGCCCTCCGAAAGATCCGGGCCAAGGCCCCCGACGCGCGGGTCGCCGTCCTCGGTTACCCGTGGATCCTGCCGCCCGTCGCCGAGCCGTCCTGCTACGCCAGGATGCCGATCGCCTCCGGTGACGTGCCCTACCTGCGCGGCATCCAGGCGCGCCTCAACGAGGCCATCGCACGTGCCGCCCGCGAGACCGGCGCCACGTACGTGGACTTCTCCCGGACCTCCGAGGGGCACGACGCCTGCCGGTCCGGCTCCACCCGCTGGGTGGAGCCCCTGCTCTTCGGGACCAACGTGGTTCCCGTCCACCCCAACGCTCTGGGCGAGAGCCGGATGGCGCAGCAGACGCTGGCGGTTCTGGGACTCGGCTGACCCGTGCCGCGGGGGCCGGTCCCCCCGGAGCCGGTGCCGCGCCCCGCCGCCGGGCGGGCGGGAACGCCCGGGCGGTGGTCCGCCGCCGCGGCGGACGACGGGGCAGGGGCCGCCGCGACCCGTCCGCCACGGAGGCGGTGACGGGCAGGGCGCCGGCCCTCTGGGCGCGCGGCGCCGCACGGCGGAGCAGGGCGCGCCCCGGCGGAATCGGCTGTTGACCCCGGTCTCACCTTCCGTTCTCCCGGGAATCACCTTCCCCCGTTAAAAAGCGGAACGTGTCATTCCCCAACCGCCGCCGCTTCCTGTCCGCCACCGGCTTCACGGTCGTCGCGGTCACCTCCCCCCTGACCGCCCTGCGCGCCACCGCGGTCCCCGAGCCCGGCGAGGTATTCGGCCACGGCGTGGCGTCGGGCGACCCGCTGCCCGACGCCGTCGTCCTGTGGACCCGGGTCACCCCCACCCCCGAGGCGCAGCCCGGCTCGGGAACGGGCCCCACCGTCCCCGTGCGCTGGGAGGTCGCCGCCGACCGCGAGTTCCGCCGCGTCGTCCGACGCGGCTCGGCCACCGCCGGCCCGCAGGGCGACCACACGGTCAAGGTCGACGTCGACGGCCTCGACGCGGCCACCACGTACTGGTACCGCTTCGTCTGCGAGGGCCGGACCTCCCCCGTCGGCCGTACCCGGACCGCGCCGGCCCCCGGCGCGGCGGTGTCCTCGCTCCGCTTCGGCGTCGTCTCCTGCGCCAACTACATGGCCGGCTTCTTCTCGGCCTACCGCCACCTGGCCGCGCGTTCGGACCTGGACGCGGTGCTGCACCTGGGCGACTACCTCTACGAGTACGCGGACGGCGAGTACGGTCCGGGCTCGGAGATCGGACGCGCGCACGACCCGGACAAGGAGATGGTGACCCTCTCCGACTACCGTCGCCGCCACGCCCAGTACAAGGCCGACCCCGACCTGCGGGCCCTGCACGCCGCCGCCCCCTTCGTCGTCACCTGGGACGACCACGAGTCCGCCAACGACGCGTGGTCCGGCGGGGCGGAGAACCACACGCCCGGCACCGAGGGCGACTGGCAGGCCCGCCGGGCCGCCGCCCGCCGGGCCTGGGGCGAGTGGATGCCGGTGCGCGAACCCGACCCGCGCCGCCTCTACCGCCGCCTCTCCTTCGGCTCCCTGGCCGACCTGTCCATGCTCGACCTGCGCAGCTACCGCAGCAAGCAGGTCGACGACCGGGACCTCGACGCCGTCGGCGACCCCGCGCGCACCATCACCGGTGACGAGCAGATGCGCTGGCTCAAGGACGGCCTCGCCACCACGCGGGCGCGCTGGAAGCTCGTCGGCAACCCGGTGATGATCGCCCCCGTCCTCTTCCCGCCGCTGCCGGAGGGGATCGCCAGGCCGCTCGCCGACATGACGGGCTTGCTGCCGCCCGAGGGAGTGCCGTACAACGTCGACCAGTGGGACGGTTACACCGCCGACCGCCGCGAGCTCCTGTCCCACCTGCACGACAACGGCATCGACGACACCGTCTTCCTCACCGGCGACATCCACTCGTCCTGGGCCGCCGACCTCCCGCTGGACGCCGGCGCGTACCCGACGGCACCCTCGGTCGCCACCGAGCTGGTGTGCACGTCCGTCACCTCGGACAACCTGGACGAGATCACCGGGTCCGAACCGCGCACCACCTCGATCGCCGTCGAGGAGTCGATCAAGGCCGCCAACCGGCACGTCAAGATGGTGGAGTTCGACTCGCACGGCTACTCCCTGCTCGAAGTCACCCCCGAGCGCGTCCAGATGGACTGGGTCTACATCAGTGACCCCGTCGACCCGGACGCCCGCCCGCGCCGCGCCGCCGGCTGGCAGGTGGAGGCCGGCAGCAACCGCGTCACCCCCGCCGCCATCCCGCTCGCCGACTGACCCGCTCCCGTCCGCGGCCCGTCCGGCCCCAGCCGGACGGGCCGCCCCCTCCGCACGCTCCTGGAGACGCCCCATGCCCCGCCACCACGCACACCCCGGTCCCTCCCGACGCAAGGTCCTGGCCACCGTGGCCGGCGGGGCGGGCGGCGTCGTCCTCGGCGGCGTCGGCGTGCGGACGGCCACCGCCGGCCCGCCCGGCCCCCGGCTGCGCACCTACGTCCTGGTCGTCGACGGGTGCCGCCCGGACGAGATACGCCCCGTCCTCATGCCGCGGCTGTCGAAGCTGCGCGACGAGGGCACCACGTACCCGGCCGCGCAGTCGCTGCCGGTGATGGAGACCATCCCCAACCACGTGATGATGATGACGGGCGTGCGCCCCGACCGCTCCCAGGTGCCCGCCAACTCCGTGTACGACCCCGCCGAGCGGGCCGTGCGCGACCTGGACCGACCGACGGACCTGCGGGCGACGACCGTCTTCGAACTGCTGCGCGCCAAGGGCCTCACCAGCGGCACCGTGCTCTCCAAGCGCTACCTGCACGGCATCTTCGGCACCCGCGCCGACGTCCGGTGGAAGCCGGAGCCGCTCGTGCCGGTCACCGGGCACGCCCCGGACTCCTTCACCGCGGACGCGGCCATCGCCGTGATCGACGGCTCCGACCCGGACCTGGTGTTCGTGAACTTCGGCGACGTGGACCGGGTCGGCCACAGCGACGTCAGCGGCACGACGGTGGAGGCCGCCCGCAAGAGCGCGCTCGCCGCCACCGACCACCAGGTCGGACGCCTGGTCGACCACCTCGTGGAGACGGGCAGGTGGTCGACGAGCGTGGTCCTCGTGCTCGCCGACCACTCCATGGACTGGTCGCTCCCCACCGCGATGGTCACCCTCGCCCCCGTCCTCGACGCCGACCCGCTGCTGAGGGACCGGTACGCCATCGCCCAGAACGGCGGGGCCGACCTGCTCTACTGGACGGGACCGGAGGACTCCAGGAACCGGGCCGTCGCCCGGATGCGGGAGCTGGTCGCGGCGCAGGAGGGCGTGCTGTCGGTGCACGCCCCCGAGGAACTGCGCCTGGGCGACCGGGCCGGGGACCTCGTCGCGTACGCCCGCCCCGGTTACCGCTTCAGCGACCCGCGCCCGTACTCCAACCCCATCCCCGGCAACCACGGGCACCCGGCGACCCTGCCCATCCCCTTCTTCGTCTCCGGCGGCGCGCCCCTCGTCCGCCGAGGCCGGGTGAGCGACGCCCCGGCCCGCACGGTCGACGTGGCCCCGACGATCGCCGCCCTGTACGGGTTGCGCGCCCCCTCCGGCGGCTGGGACGGCACCGCCCGCACCGACGCCTTCGACCGGGCCGCGGGGTAGGCGTGCGCCGCGAGGGAGCCGGTGGCGACCGGCCGGGGCGTCCCCGATGCCCCGCTCCGGGCCGCGGGCCGGCGAGGACGCCGCCGTGACGGGGCGGGTGCGCCCGGGGCACGGAGTCCGCCGCACAGGATTGCGCCGGGACCGACCCGGGTACGCGAGGCAGGACCATGTCCGGACCGATCGTCCTCCGGACGGGCCGTACGACCGTGCCCCGGCCGTCACCGCGCGGGCGGGTCGCACGACCGCCGCTATCAGGGACTCATCATGAACACACCCGCGAACGACAACACCGCCACGCCCGCCCAGCGCGCACTGGACGCGCTCGCCCGGAACACCGAGGACACGGCGGCGCTGGAGACGCTCGCGAGCAGCGACGTGCTCGTGCCCGTCCCCGACGACGCCGGCGACGAGGACGCCGCCAACCCGGCGGTCGTGTCGCTCCCGGTCCTGGAGCAGCCGGGCGGCGGGCAGGTCGTGCCCGTGTTCACCTCCGAACTGGAGATGTCCGAGCTGCTGCCCTCCGTCTCCCGCTACCGGCTGGTGCCGCTGGGCGCCCTGGCCGCCCACTGGCCCGCCGACGACCTCTCCCTGGCCATCGACGCCAGTTCGGACCACCGGCTCACCCTCACCTCCGAGGGGGTACGCACCCTGCTGGCCCGCCCGTAGGGGAGCGCGGCCCCGGCGGCCCGCGGCCCCGTGTCGCCGCGGGCGGGACGGTGGGCGGCGCCGGCGGGCCCGTCGGCTCGGTGGCCGGCACGGTGAGCGGTTCGCCGCCGGGGGACCGCCGGGTCCCCGCCGTGACCCGCGGCGGTCCGGCCCGCCGCGGTGGCGGTGTCGGCGGGTACGCCCCGCGGCGCCTCCGAGGCCGCCAGTGCCTGTCCGGGCCCGTGCGGGGACCGGATCAGGCCGTCGTCGCGCCGGGCCGGTCAGGCTTCCCCGGACGCGTCCCGGCCGCCCAGCACGCGCCCCAGCACGGCCCGCTGCAGCGGCAGCACCTCGGCGTGCAGTTCGCGGCCCTTGCGGGTCAGGGCGACCCACACGCCGCGCCGGTCCTCCGCGCAGACGGACCGCTCCACCAGGCCCTCCCTCTCCAGGCGGGCGATCAGCCGGGACAGCGCGCTCTGGCTGAGGTGGACCTGTCCGACCAGGTTCTGCACCCGGCACTGATCGCCCTCCCGGGGCGTGGCGGACGCGAGGATGTCGAGCACCTCGAAGTCGCTCGCGCCCAGACCGTGCGGGTGCAGCGCGCGGTCGATCTCACACATCGTGCGCGCGTGCACCGACAGGATCTCCCGCCACCGTTCCGCGAGCTCCGTACCGGCCGTCTTGACTGCCATACGTGCACGGTAACACCGCTGCGGCCACCCCTTGTGCGGACAACCAGTGCGCGCGCAAGGGACCGGGGCGCGGCCGACCGGCTCCCGGTGGCCGTACCGCTGTCCGCGGCGGCGGGGACCGCGCCCCCCGCCCGGAGTTCCGCGTCCGCCACCCGGGATCCCGGGTTCCCCGCCCGGGACCTCGTGGCCCCCGCCCGGGACCCCCCGCCCCTGGCCACAGGCACCGCTTCCGCTACGTGGACCCCCGCCTGACCAGCTCCGTCGGCAGGATCACCGCCGCCGGCTCCTCTCCGCCGATCCGGGCGAGCAGCACCCGGACCATCTCGGCGCTGATGCGGTCCCAGGGCTGCCGGATGGTGGTCAGTTCCGGGCTGGCGGCGACGGCGGCGGGGGAGTCGTCGAAGCCGCCGACCGCCACGTCCTGCGGCACCCGGCGCCCCGCCCGCCGCAACGCCGTCAGCACGCCCTGCGCCATCAGGTCGGACGCCACGAACACGGCGTCCACGTCCGGGGCCTGCGCCAGCAGCCGCTCGGCGCCCGCCTCGCCGCTGGCCCGGCTGTAGTCGCCGGACACGACGAGGTCGTCGTCGAGGGGGACGCCCGCCTCGCGGAGCACCTCCCTGTAACCGGCGAGGCGCTCCACACCGCCCGGGGTGTCGAGCGGGCCGGTGACCATGCCCACCCGCCGCCGCCCCAGCGACAGCAGGTGCCGCACCATGTCGCGGGCGCCGTCCCGGTCGTCCGCCGCCACGTAACTCACCTTGGAGCCCAGCCCGATCGGCTTGCCGCACGCCACCAGCGGCACGCCCGCCGCCAGCAGTTCCTCGGCGACCGGGTCGCCGGAGTGGCTGGAGACCAGCAGCACCCCGTCGACGTGCCCGGCGGTGATGTACCGGATGATGCGCCGCCGTTCGTCGTCCGTCCCGGCCAGCATCAGCAGCAGCGGGATGTCGTGCGCGGCCAGCGCCTGGGTGCAGCCGCGCAGCAGGACGTTGAAGTTGGGGTCCTCGAAGAACCGCTCCTGCGGCTCGGTCAGCAGGAAGCCCACCGAGTCCGAACGGCCCGTGATCAGCGAACGGGCGTGCCGGTTGACGACGTACCCCGTCTTGCGGATGGCGGCGTTGACGGCCTCCTGCGCGGCCGGGCTGACGTAGTGCCCGCCGTTGAGCACGCGCGAGACGGTGCCCCGCGAGACACCCGCCTCGCGGGCCACGTCGTGGATCGTCGGCGGTCTGCGCCGGGCCCCCGTGTTGCTCATGGTCATGACTTTACGGCCCCGGAGAGCAGGTCCAGGCTCCAGAACCGCTGGACGACCAGGAACAGCGCGACCAGCGGGAACACCGCGAGGAACGCGCCGGTGATCACCAGGGTGTACAGGGCGGGCGTGTTGGCGCCCTGTTCCAGCAGGGTGTGCAGACCCAGCGTGATCGGGAACTTCTCGTCGTCGCTGAGCATGATGTACGGCAGCAGGAAGTTGTTCCACACGGCCACGAACTGGAACAGGAACACCGTCACCAGTCCCGGCAGCATCATCGGCAGGGCGATCCGGGTGAAGATCCGCCACTCGCCGGCGCCGTCCATCCGCCCGGCCTCCACCACGTCGGCGGGCACGGTCGCGGCGGCGTAGATCCGCGCGAGGTACACGCCGTAGGGGGAGAGGACCTGCGGAAGCAGCACCGACAGGCGGGAGTCCGTCAGGTCCGCCTGCGCGAGCAGCAGGTACTGCGGGACGGCGAGGATCACCGGCGGCATCAGCACGCCCGCCAGCAGCACGTTGAACAGCGTCTCCCGGCCGCGGAAGCGGTACAGGGCGAGCGCGTAGCCGCCGAGCGCCGACACGGCCGTGGACAGCAGGGCGCCGAGCCCGGCGTAGAGGGCGGAGTTGCCCATCCACCGCCAGTAGACGCCGTCGCGGTAGGCGTTCAGGTCGGCGAGGTTGCCGGTGAAGCCCGTGCCCGGCAGGAAGGTGAAGGTGGAGAACAGTTCACGGCCGGACTTGGTGGCGGCGATGACCACCCAGGCCACCGGCAGCAGGCAGTAGGCCGCGCCGAGCAGCAGCGTGAGGGTCGGGACGAACGCGATGCGGCGGCGCAGGGGCGGTCCCTGGGCGGTGCCGGGCGTGGTGCCCGCCGCCGGCGCGGCCTTGCGGACGGCGAGGGTGCTCATCGGGCTGCCTCCTGCTTGTTGCGGCGGTTCGCGGCCCGCAGGAAGCCGAAGGACAGCACCAGCGTGGCCAGGGCGATGAGGGTCGCCTGGGCGGCGGCCGCGTGGATGTCGCCCTTGCCGAAGGCGTCCTGGTACACCTTCATCAGCGGACTCCAGGTGGTGGACACGGAGTTGGTGAGGGGCTTGAGGGTGGTCGGCTCGTTGAACACCTGGAGCGTCGCGATGATCGAGAAGAAGAAGGTGAGCACCAGGGAGGGCGCCACCATCGGAATCTTGATCCGCAGCGCGATCTGCAGCGGGGTGGCGCCGTCCAGCTTCGCCGCCTCGTACACCTCGGCCGGGATCGCCCGCAGCGCGGTGTAGATGACGATCATGTTGAAGCCGGTGCCGCCCCACACCGCGATGTTCGCCAGGGCGAGGTAGAGCGGACCGCCGTCCAGCAGGTCCGGCTGCGGCAGGCCCAGCCTGTCCAGCACGAAGTGGAAGGGGCTGACGTCCGGCAGGTACAGGAAGCCCCACAGCAGCGCCGCGACGACGCCGGGAACGGCGTAGGGCAGGAAGATCGCGAGGCGGGTGGCCGGGGCGAACCGGACCTTCTCGGAGTCGAGCATCAGCGCGAACAGCAGGGCCAGGCCCAGCATCACGGGCACGACGAGGCAGCCGTACCCGAGGACGCGTAGCGCGCCGTCCAGCAGCTCGCTGTCGGAGAGGGCGCCGGCGTAGTTCTCCAGGCCGGCCCACACCTCCGTACGGGCCCCGGAGCCCAGCCCGAGGCCGGACACCTTCACCTTGCGGAAGCTGAGCCAGACCGCGTAGCCGATGGGCAGGGCGAAGAACAGCAGGAACAGCAGGGCGGCGGGGAGGACGAAGAAGTAGGGCGCGCGCAGCGTCCCCTTGGGGGCGGTGGCGGGGGACGGGCGGCCGTGCGGGGCGGCCCCGGCCCCGTGCGGCCCCCGGTGTGCCGCGGTGCCGGTCACGGCGCGACCTCGAATCCCTGCTTCTTCAAGTCGGCGACCGTGGCGTCCTGCATGGTCCTCAGGGCGGCGGTGAAGTCCGACTTGTTCTTGGCGGCGGCGCCGAAGGCGTCCTTGAAGGACGTGTAGGCGACGTTGACGTTCGGGCCCCAGGAGGCCGGCACCGTCGTCTCCGCGATCTCGGCGGCCTTCCGGTAGAAGTCCGGCTGGTTGGAGAAGTACTCCGGCGGATTGGCGAAGGCGCCGCTGAGCTGGGCGGAGGTGGACGCCGGGTAGATGCCGCTCTCCTTGGCGAGCGCGTTCAGCGCGTCGGCGTCGGTGTTCAGCCAGGTGGCGAACTTCGCGGCGGCGTCCTTGTGCTCGGAGTCCGTGGTGACGGCGGTGGAGGAGCCGCCCCAGCTGCCGGTGCGGTTCTCGTCCGCGGACCACTGGGGGAGCGGGGCCATGGCCCACTTGCCCTTGGTGTCGGGCGCGGCCGTGCTCAGCGTGCCCGGCGCCCACACGGCGCTGATCCAGGCGATCTGCTCGCCGGTGTTGAGCGCCTTGTTCCAGGCCGGGGTGTACATCGGCTGGTTGTCGACGGCGCCCTCCGCGACGAGGCCGCCCCAGAACTTCGCGACCTTCCTCGTGGCCTCGTCGTCGATGCCGACCTTCCACTTCTGGCCCGAGGTCGTCCACCACTTCCCGCCGGCCTGCTGGGCCAGCCCCGCGAAGAGACCGGAGTCGTTGGCGGAGAAGGTGGTGAGGTCCTTGTCGGGCGCCGCCTTCTTCAGCTTGCGCGCCGTCTCGGCGAACTCGTCCCACGTCTCGGGGACGTCCAGGTCGTACTTCTCGAACAGGTCCTGGCGGTAGTAGAACATCATCGGGCCGATGTCCTGCGGCACCGCGTACACCGCGTCCGTGCCCAGCGTGGCCTGCTGCCAGACGCCGTCGGCGAACTTGCCCTTCACGTCACCGACCTCGCCGGATATGTCGGCGAGGGCGTCGTTGCTGACCAGCGTCGGCAGCGCCTGGTACTCGGCCTGGACCAGGTCGGGCGCCTTGCCCGCCTTGTGCGCCGTGAGGATCTTGGTGACCAGCGTGTCGCCGGACGCCTGCTTCTTCACCGTGACGGTGATCTGCTCCTTCTTGCCCGGCCCCTTGTTCCACAGGTCGACGACCTTGTCCATGCCGGGCGCCCAGGTCCAGTACGTGAGCGAGACCGGGCCCGAGCGGGCCTCGCCGGAGGAGCCGCAGGCGGCGAGGGTGGTGGCGCCGAGCGCGACGGCGACGGCGGATGTCACGAGGCGGCGGCGCTTCGTGTACGGCATGGTTTTCTCCCCTGACCTGGGCCCCCGCCTGCCGCGGGGGCCTCCCATGCTTCTGTGAGCGTTCACAGTAGAGAAACATCCCAGACACTTGTCAATGATTGTTTCCGTGCGGTTATGTTGGGTTCACGTCATCGCCTACGTGTGTGTACGTTCCCAATCCATGTCCCCACCGCATGTCCCAGCCGATCGATCCACCAGGAGACCACCCATGCCGGAGACCACCCCCGCAGGACTGACCGGGCTCGCCTTCGGCGGGGACTACAACCCCGAGCAGTGGCCTGAAGAGGTCTGGCGGGAGGACGTCCGGCTGATGCGGGAGGCCGGCGTCACGATGGTGAGCGTCGGGATCTTCTCCTGGGCGCTGCTGGAGCCCGCGCCCGGGGAGTACGACTTCGGCTGGCTCGACCGGGTCCTGGACCTGCTGCACGAGGCCGGCGTCCGGGTCGACCTCGGCACGCCGACCGTGGTGCCGCCCGCCTGGTTCTACCGCGCCCACCCCGAGGCGCTGCCGGTCACCGCCGAGGGCGTGCGGTACGCGTTCGGCTCCCGCGGCGCCATCTGCCACAGCAGCCCCGCCTACCGCGCCGCCGCCGCGCGGATCACCACCCGGCTCGCCGAACGCTACGGCGCCCACCCGGCGCTGGCGATGTGGCACGTCCACAACGAGTACGGCGTACCCGTCTCGGCCTGCTACTGCGACACCTGCGCCGCCCACTTCCGCCGCTGGCTGGCGACGACGTACGGCACGGTCGGCGCCGTCAACGAGGCGTGGGGGACCGCCTTCTGGGGCCAGCGCTACGCGGACTTCGAGGAGATCGACCCGCCGCGCCTGACCCCCACGGTCGGCAACCCGGCCCAGGCCCTGGACTACCGCCGGTTCGCCGACGCCACCCTGCGCGAGAACTTCGTCGCCGAGCGGGACATCCTGCACCGCCTCTCACCCGGCGTCCCGGTCACCACCAACTTCATGACGGCCCTGAGCCAGTGCGACTCCGTCGACTACTGGGCCTGGGGCCGCGAGGTCGACCTCGTCACCAACGACCACTACCTGATCACCGACGGCCGCCGCACCCACGTCAACCTCGCGATGGCCGCCGACCTCACCCGCTCCGTCGCCGGCGGCGCCCCCTGGCTGCTGCTGGAGCACTCCACCTCGGGCGTCAACTGGCAGCCCCGCAACCCGGCCAAGGCCCCCGGCCAGATGGCCCGCAACTCCCTCGCCCACGTCGCCCGCGGCTCCGAGGGAGCCATGTTCTTCCAGTGGCGGCAGTCCCGGCGCGGCGCCGAGAAGTTCCACTCGGCGATGGTCCCGCACGGCGGCACCGACACCCGCGTGTGGCGCGAGGTCGCCGAACTCGGCGCCACGCTCGGCGCGCTGGCCGAGATCCGCGGCACCCGCACCGAGGCGGACGCGGCGATGCTGTGGGACTGGCACTCCTGGTGGGCGCAGTCGCTCCCGTGGCGCCCCAGCGTGGACCACGACGCCCGCGAACGCGCCGACGCCTTCTACGAGGCCCTCTACGACCGCCACCTCACGGTCGACTTCGCCCACCCCGAAGCCGACCTGTCGGCGTACCCCCTGGTCGTCGTCCCCGCCCTGTACCTGATGACGAAGGCGGCCGGGGCCAACCTCCGCCGGTACGTCGAAGGGGGCGGCACCCTCGTCGTGTCGTACTTCTCCGGCATCGTCGACGAGCACGACGCCGTCCACGAGGGTCCCCACCCGGGCGCGCTGCGCGACGTCCTCGGGCTGACGGTGGAGGAGTTCTCGCCGCTGCCGGCGGGGGAGCGGGTGCGGCTGGCCGGCCCGGACGGCGCCGAGCTGGACGGGGACGTGTGGACGGAGTTCGTCGTGCCGCGCGGCGCCGAGACCGTGTGGAGGTACGCCGACGGCCCGGCCGCCGGATGCCCGGCCGTCACCCGCCACCGCCTCGGCGAGGGCACCGCCTGGTACGTCTCCACCCGCCTCGGCGCCGAGGGCCTGGACGCGGTGCTGGACCGGGCGGCCCGGGACGCCCGCGTCGCCCCCCGCGCCGAACTGCCGCACGACGTCGAGGTGGTGCGCCGCACCGGCGAGTCCGGCACCTACCTGTTCGCGATCAACCACTCCGCGTCGGACGCCGAGGTGCCGCTGGACGCCCCCGGCACCGGGCTGCCGGCCGGCGAGCGCGTCGCGGGCCGGCTCACGGTCCCGGCGGGAGCCGTCCGGGTCGTCCGGCTCGACGGCTGAGCCGCGGCCCCCGTTGCTCCCCTCCGCCCGTGCGAGCCGGTCGAGCCGCGGGCGGAGGGGGCCCGCACGACCGCGTGCCGGGCTTTCCATCCCCACGTCGAAGGGACGACGGACGACGATGTTCCATCCCAGACGCACCCTGCGGGCCCTGTTGCCGCCGCTCGCGGCCGCGCTCGCCCTCACCGCCCTGCCGGCGCAGAGCGCCCACGCGGCGAGCACGCTCACCAACGGCGGCTTCGAGGCCGACGGCACGGGCGCGGCCACGCCCGGCGGCTGGTCCGAGTACGGCGCGACGGCCGCCTCCTACGTCGAGTCCGGCGGACGCGACGGCGGCCACCGGCTGAGCCACTGGGCCTCCACCGCCTACAAGGTGGAGACGTACCAGCACCTGTCGGGCCTGGCCGGCGGCGACTACAAGCTGACCGCCTGGGTCCGCTCGGGAGGCGGCCAGAACGCCGCCTACCTCGCCCTGAAGAACTGCGGCGGCTCCGAACAGCGCACCGACCTGCCGGTGTCCGCCAGTGGGTGGATCCGGATCGTCGTGCCGGTCAAGGTGACCGGCCGGCAGTGCACGGTCAGCGTCACCAGCGACGCGAACGCCGGAAACTGGATCAACGTCGACGACCTGACCTTCACACCGGGCACGTCGGGCACGGCGATCAAGGGCGCCGACGTCTCCTCCCTCGCCAAGAGCGAGGCCCTGGGCGGCACGTACCGGACGGGTTCCGGCGCCAAGGGCGACGCCCTCGCCGTCCTCGGGTCGTCCGGCATGAACTACGCCCGCCTGAAGGTCTGGGTGAACCCGGCCGACGGCTACAACGACAAGGCGCACGTGCTCGCCACGGCCCGGCGCGTCAAGGCGCAGGGCATGAAGCTGCTGGTGGACTTCCACTACTCGGACACCTGGGCCGACCCGGGCGCCCAGTCCAAGCCCGCCGCCTGGGCCGGCCACCCCTACAGCCGGCTCAAGACGGACGTGTACCGCCACACGCACGACGTGCTCAGCGCGCTCAAGGCACAGGGCACCACCCCCGACATGGTCCAGGTCGGCAACGAGATCAACGGCGGCATGCTGTGGGACGAGGGCTCCACGGAGAACTGGCCGCAGCTCGCCGGACTGATCAACAGCGGGTACGACGCCGTCAAGGCGGTCGCCCCGGGCACGACCGTGGCGCTGCACCTGGCCAAGGGCGGCGACCTGGCCGGCACCCGCTGGTGGTTCGACAACGCGGTCGCCAACGGCGTGCGGTTCGACGCCATCGGCCTGTCCTACTACGGCTACTGGCACGGCACCCTGCACGACTTCCAGACCACCCTGGACGGCGCCGCCGCCCGCTACGGCAAGCCGGTCTTCGTCGCCGAGACGGCCTACCCCTTCCGGCTCGACAGCGAGGACGCGCACGAGAACATCATCGACCTCGCCGACGAGCTGGTGCCCGGCTACCCGGCCACACCGGCCGGGCAGACCCGGTGGATGAACGACGTCGCGAGCATCGTCGAGGCCGTCCCGGGCGGCCGCGGGCTCGGCGTCTTCTACTGGGAGGCGACCTGGACGGCGGTCCCCGGCAACGGCTGGGACCCGGCGGACCCGTCCTCCGGAAACGGCTGGGAGAACCAGGCCCTGTTCGGCTACGACGACCGGGCGCTGCCGGCGACGGCCTGGTTCGGCCACCGCTGAGCCCGCGGGAGCCTGTGCCCGGGCCCGTCCCCGCCCGGGGACGGGCCTGCACCGGAACGGCTCCCCGCGGCACGGAGATCCGTCCCGGCCGGGTCCGGGGAGTGCCGGGTCCGGGGAGTGCGGCGGACGGCCGCCCCGCCCCGGCCCCGGAACCGCCTGCCGCCCCGTGACGCGCCCGCCGTCCGCGGCGGCGCCGCCCGTGCGGCGGTCCGCGCGCCCTGCCGGGCCGCCGCACGGCCGCCGCCCCGGCCGCCGACGACGAGGAGAACGTCGCCCATCACCTCCCCGCCGCCGCTGCGGCCACCGGACGGCGACCGGTGTCCGCGAGGTGCCCGCCCCGAAGCGCCCCCCGCCCACCTGCGGAGTTAGCCTGTTCCCGACGCGGTCCGGCCGCGACCGCCTCGCGGCGGGGCGAGGGGCCCGCCGCACCCCGACCGCGGCACGGGTGCCGCCGCCCTCCCCGCTCGCGACGGCGTGCGGTCGGGCGCCCGGACCGCAGGAGGAGACGTACCGGCATGACAGCCCCCGAAACGCAGGGCCCCGGTGTCCGGCCGGCCGTCCCGCGACGGCCCGCCCGGCACACCCGGGCCCCGGTGGTCGCGGCCGTCGCCCTCGGCGGGGGCACGGGCGCCGCGGCCCGCTACGCCGCGTCCCTGTGGTGGCCGGCGCACACCGGGGGATTCCCCTGGACGACCTTCTGGGTCAACGTCGCCGGCTGTGCCGTGATGGGCGTCCTCATGGCCGTCCTCACCGACCTGCGGGCCGTCCACCGGCTCGTGCGGCCCTTCTTCGGCACGGGTGTGCTCGGCGGCTTCACCACCTTCTCGACGTACGCCGTCGACATCAGGCAACTGGCCGGCACCGGTCACGTCCGCACGGCCCTGGCCTACCTCGCCGCGACCCCGCCCGCGGCGCTCGCGGCGGTGTGGCTCGCGTCCTGGGCGACCCGCCGCGTCCTGGAACGGAGGCAGCCGTGACGGGACCGACCGGCAGCGCCCCGCGCCTGATCGTCCCCGCCGGCGGGAACGGCACCCGGCACCACCGGCCCCTCCCCCCGGAGACCGTCCACCGGGCGCGCGCGGCCGGCCCCGCGGACGCCGGTGTCCTCCGCGGCGTCGAGGGCTTCGGCGCCTCCCGCCTGGTCCACACCACGCGGCCGCTGCCCCTGGGCGAGGACCTCCCGGCGGCCGTCGTGATCATCGACGCCGAGGACCGCGTACGGGCCTTCCCGCCGCGGCTGGACGAACCGGTCACCGAGGACCCGGTCGTCCCCGACGACCGCGAGGCGGTCGGGTACGCGGGCCGGGAGGACGCCTCCGGCGGTGCCCCCGGTGCCGTGCGGAGGGAGGGCGGGGGACCGCTGTGAACTGGCTGCTGGTCGTCGCGGGCGCCATGGTCGGCGCCCCGCTGCGCTACCTCACCGACCGTGCCGTGCAGTCCCGGCACGACTCGGTGTTCCCCTGGGGCACCCTCACCGTCAACGTCGTCGGCTGCCTCGTCCTCGGCCTGCTGACCGGCGCGGCGCTGGCCGGAGCCGCCGGCCCCCACCTGCAGTTGCTGCTGGGCACCGGTCTGTGCGGGGCACTGACGACGTACTCGACCTTCTCCTACGAGACGCTGCGGCTGGCGGAGACGGGGGCCCGCCGCCATGCCGCCGTCAACGCCGTGGCGAGCGTGGCGGCCGGGCTGGGCGCGGCGTGCGCGGGCGTGGCACTGGCCGAAGCGGTCTGGGGGTGAGGCCCCGTGCCGCGCGGCCCGCGCCCCGGGTCCGCGTGACACGGTCCGCGCTCCGCCCGCGTCCGTTCAGCTGGCCCGGCGCAGCGGTTCCCCGACGCTCCTCAGATGGCGCAGCGCCTCCCGGTGCGAGGCGAGCAGCCCCGTCTGGTGATAGGGGATGCCGAGTTCGGCGCAGTACCGCTCGGTGATGACCTGGGCCCTGCCCAGGGCGGGCGTCGGCATGCTGGGGAAGAGGTGGTGCTCGATCTGGTAGTTCAGCCCGCCCATGAAGGCGTCGACGAGCACGCCGCCCCGCACGTTGCGGGAGGTGAGCACCTGGCGGCGCAGGAAGTCCAGCCGCGTGCCCTCCTCGATCATCGGCATCCCCTTGTGGTTGGGGGCGAAGACGGAGCCGAGGTAGATCCCGAACAGACCCTGGTGCACGGCGGCGAAGACGAGCGCCTTGCCGGGCGGGAGAACCGTGAACAGGCCGCCGACGTACAGCACGAAATGGACGACCAGCAGCGCCCCCTCCAGGAGCGGACGTTTCATCGACGGACTGCGCAGCGCCTTGAAACTGTTGAAACTCAGATTGAGCCCCTCCAAGGTCAGCAGCGGAAAGAACAACGCCGCCTGGTGCTTTCCGACGAAACGGGGGAGTCCCTTCGCCCCGCGGGCCTGACGCCGTGACCACACCAGGATGTCCGGGGCGACGTCCGGGTCCTTTCCCTCGTGGTTGGGGTGGGCGTGGTGGCGGGTGTGCTTGTTCATCCACCAGCCGTAGCTCATGCCCAGCAGCAGATTGGCCACCAGCAGGCCGCCCGCCTCGCTGGGGCGCCGGCGGGTGAAGACCTGCCGGTGCGCCAGGTCGTGCGCGGCCAGGCCGAGTTGCCCGAACACCACGGCCAGGGCGGCGGCGACGAACAGCTGGTACCAGCTGTCCCCCAGGGCGAGGAAGGCCGCGATCCCTCCCGCGAGCGCGAGAGCCACCGCGCCGAAGCGGAGGGTGTAGTACAAGGGGCGACGCCGGAGGAGTCCCGCATCGGTGACACGGCGGGAAAGCTCGGAGAAATCACTTCCCCTCTCCCTTTCCCTTCCCCCTTCCTTTTCCGTCCCGCGCGGCGAGGAGTTCCCGGTGGGCGATGTCTCGGTGAGCACCACGGAATTGGCCATGTACCCAGTATGGGAACGGCTTCCCGGCCGCAGAATGACGTTTTCCCCCCGGAAGGGGTGGAGGTAGCACCACCATGGGAAGCCGCCGCCCGCCGGTCCCCCGGCACCGTTCCGGACCGGTCCGCCCCAGGGACCCGCCGGCCCGTTTGACAGCGGACCGGCGGCGCCCGCAGACTCCCCCCGTGAACCTGTCAGACAGCCAGACAGCCGGTGGTCCGGTTCCGCGGCGCGTGAGCGCGATGGAAGCGGTCCTCGGCCACCTGCGCGGCGCCATCGAACGCGGCGAGTACGCGATCGGCGACAAGCTGCCCTCCGAGGCCGAGCTGTGCCGCACCCTGGAGGTCTCCCGGCCCGTGCTCCGTGAGGCGCTGCGGGCCCTGCAGACCATGGGGCTGACCGTCTCCCGGACCGGCAGGGGCACCTTCGTCGTCGCCACCGCGGTGGAGGACCCGACCTTCGGCGACTACGCCGCCGGCGACCTGCTGGAGGTCCGCCGCCACGTCGAGATCCCGGTCGCCGGGTACGCGGCGCGGCGCCGCACCCCCCAGGACCTCGACCACCTGGCGCGCCTGCTGGACCGCATGGAGCGGGAGACGGACACCACCGCGTGGGCCGCGATGGACACCCTCTTCCACCTGGCCGTCGCCGAAGCCGCGCAGAACCCGGTCTTCCGCCGGGTCATCGAGGAGATCCGCGACGCGCTGGCCCGCCAGTCCGCCTTCCTCAACGAACGGGGCGGCCGGCGCGAACAGTCCGACCGCGAGCACCGGGCCATCCTCCGGGCGCTGACCGACGGTTCCGCCCGGGACGCGGAGCGGGCCATGACCCACCACCTCGACCGCGTCGAGACCACCCTGACCGACATCGTGCGCAGCACGCGCACCGACACCCCCGGAGCCGGCGCGCGACCCGCGCACCGGCCCACGACCCGCAGGCAGTGATGAACACCAGTTCCCCCGCGGCGCCCCGCGTCCGCGAGCCCCGCCACGTCCCCGTCGCCCACCTCATACGCGCCGGGATCGTCGAGGGCGTCCACCACGGCTCCGTCGTCGTCCTCGACCAGGACGGCCAGGTCCCGTTCCGGCTCGGCGACATCGAGGCCGCCTTCTACCCGCGCTCCGCGCTCAAGCCCGTCCAGGCCGTGGCCATGGTGCGGGCCGGCCTCCCGCTCGACGGCGAGCTGCTCTCCCTCGCCGCCGCCAGCCACTCCGGCGAGGAACGCCACCTGGCCGGCACCCGGCGCATCCTCGAGCTCGCCGGGCTCACCGAGGACCACCTGCGCAACGTGCCCGACCTGCCGTTCGGCCCGGTCGTACGGGACGCCTGGGTCCGCGACGGCCGCCCGCCCTCCCGCCTCGCCCAGAACTGCTCCGGCAAGCACGCCGCCATGCTGTACACGGCCCGGCTCAACGGCTGGTCCCTGGAGGACTACCTCGATCCCGCCCATCCGCTCCAGCAGGCCGTCGCCGAGACCGTCGAGGACCTCACCGGGCAGCGCGTCGCCCGGGTGACCGTCGACGGCTGCGGCGCCCCCCTGTTCGCCGTCTCCCTCCACGGCCTGGCCCGCGCCGCCGCACGCATCACCACCGCCGCGCCCGGCACCCCCGAGGCACGCGTGGCGGACGCGATGCGCGGGCACGCCGAGATGGCCTCCGGCACCGGCCGGGACGTCGCCGCCCTGATGCGGGCGGTGCCGGGACTGCTCGCCAAGGACGGCTTCGAGGGCGTCCAGGTCGCCGCGCTGCCCGACGGCCGGGCCGTCGCCGTGAAGATCGCGGACGGCGCCGACCGGGCGCGTGTCCCGGTCGCCGCCGCCGCGCTCGCCCGCGCCGGGGTCGACCCCGCCCTGCTCGGCGAGTTCGCCGGGGAGGAGGTGCTCGGCGGCGGCCGGCCCGTCGGCAGCGTCCGCCCGGTCCACGCCCTGGACCCGGCCACGCCGCGCCCCTCGCCGGACCGCGCCGGCGCCTGAGCCGCGTCCGCGCCCGGAAGGCGCCCGCGAAGGGGCGGAGGGGGACGCTGCGGTCGCTGTGGCACCGGGGACGGCGACGCGGTGGCCGAACGGCCCCGCGGGCGGGGCCCGCGGGCCGGACCGATTGTGCGGCGGCGCCGGCGCGGCTCGCCTAAGCTGGCCGGATGTTCAGCCCCGAAGGTCCCGGTCTGCGTGAACTCGCCGTCCAGGCGCTGTCGTCGGTCGAGCGCGGCTACGACCTGCTCGCCCCGAAGTTCGACCGCACCCCGTTCCGGACGCCGGAGCCGGTGCTGGACGCCGTCGCGGCGGCGCTGGCCCGGATGGGGCCCTTCGGCACCGGGCTCGACCTGTGCTGCGGCACCGGCGCGGGGACCGCCGTCCCGGCACGGGTGTGCCGGGACGGCGTCACCGGCGTCGACTTCAGCGCGGGCATGCTCGCCGTCGCCCGGCGACGGGTCCTGCCCCCCGGCCCGCGCGTCCACTGGGTCCGCGCGGACGCCCGTGCCCTGCCCTTCACCTCCGCGTTCGACCTCGTGGTGAGTTTCGGGGCGTTCGGGCACTTCCTGCCCCACGAGCTGCCCGGCCTGTTCGCCCAGGTCCGCTCCGTGCTGCGGCCCGGCGGGTGCTTCGCCTTCCCCCTCGCCGCCCCGTCCCCGCCCGGCTCACCGGCGTACTGGACGCTGCTGGGGTTCGACGCGGTGATGCGGGTGCGCAACGCCGTGTGGCGGCCGCCGTTCGTCATGTACTACCGGACCTTCCGGCCGAGTCGCGTGTGCCGCGAGCTGACGCGTGCCGGTTTCCGGGTGGAGCTGCGGGCGCTGCCCGAGTTCGGGCGGCGGCGCGACGGCAGCCCGCGCGTCCGTCTGGTCGTGGCCCGCCGGCCGCGGTAACGGCCGGCACCCCGCCGCCTCCGGCACGCTCCGGCCGCGGTCCCGTACACGCCCCGCCGCCGCACCGCCCCCGGTCACAGGGCGCGGTAGACGGCGTCGACCAGCGCCGTCTTCCTCGGGTCGTCGGCGATGCGCTGCCCCATGCGGTTCATCACGTAGCCGACGGACACGCCGGCCTCCGGGTCCGCCAGCCCGCAGGACCCGCCGAACCCGTCGTGGCCGAAGGCGCGCGGGTTGGGCCCGTACGAACCGTGCGGGCCGCTGAGCCACAGGCCGAGCCCGGCCTCCGTCTCGCCCTCGAACCCGGCGCCGATGACCAGGTCGCGGCAGGCGCCCTGCCCCTCGCGGACCCGCTCGGCGGCCTCGGGGGACAGGACGCGGTGACCGCCGTACGCCCCGCGGCCCGCGAAGACGCCGTACAGCGCGGCGACGGCCCGCGCGGTGCCGTGCCCGTTGGCGGCCGGGATCTCCGCGGCTCGCCACTCGGGCGTGCACGCCTCGGCCGCCCCCACCGCGGGGTTGGCCAGCGCGGCGTGGACCGCGGGCGGTAACTGCCCGGCGGTGGCGCGCCGTTCGCCGGAGGGGGACTGCACCAGCTCCGCCGCCCGGTGGGATTCCCGCTCGGGCAGGCCGAGGGTGAAGTCGATGCCCAGGGGGCCGGTCACCTCCCGCTCCAGGAAGGCCCCCGGCCGCAGCCCCGACACCCGCCGCACGACCTCTCCGACCAGGTGGCCGTAGGTCAGCGCGTGGTAGCCCGACCGGGTCCCCGGCTCCCACCAGGGCGCCATGGCCGCGAGGCGCCCGGTGGTCAGCTCCCAGTCGTACAGCTCGGCGACGGAGTGCGGCTGCCGCAGCCCGCACAGGCCCGCCCGGTGCGACAGCAGATGCCGTACGAGGACCTCCTCCTTGCCCGCCGCGGCGAACTCGGGCCAGTACGCGGCGACCGGCGCGTCGAGGTCCAGCAGCCCGCGGTCGGCGAGGATATGGGCGCACAGGGCGACCGGGCCCTTCGTCGTCGACCACACGTTGACGAGCGTGCCGCTCTCCCAGGGCCGGGTGCGTGCCGCGTCGGCCCAGCCGCCCCACAGGTCCACCACCGTCGTCCCGTTCACGGTGACGGCCACGGCGGCGCCCAGTTCGCCCCGGTCCCGGAAGTTCTCCTCGAACGCCGTGCGCACCGCCGTGAAACGCGGATCGCAGTGGCCGTGAACCTGTGCCTCGTGCCCGGACATGGGCCCCCTCCGCCGTCGGCCGTGGTCCCGGGCCGTGACGGCGCCGCCCGGGTGGCTCCGAACGTACCGACCGGTCGGACCGGACGGAAGCCCTCCGGCGCGGCCGGTCCGGGGAACCCGCGCGGCCTCAGGCGTACGAGCGCAGCCAGCGCAGCCGCGCGGCCTCCTGGAACGGCCCGCCGCCCTCGTGGTCGTTGAAGTCGTACACCTCCATCGCCTTGTCCTCGTGCGCCCAGGCGTTGAAGGCCGCGAAGACCGTCGAGGGCGGGCAGGTCTGGTCCTCCAGCGCCGCCGAGAACAGCGCGGGTGCCCGGCCGCGCGCCGCGAAGTGCACGCCGTCGAAGTACGCCAGGGTGCGCAGCGCGTCCCGGCCGCGGCCGCGGTGCGTCTTGAGGTACAGGCCGATCTCCCGGTACGGGTGACGGTCGGTCAGCGTCGTGGCGCGCGGGAAGTCGCACAGGAACGGCACGTCGGGCGCGACGGCCGCCAGGTCCGGCACCAGTCCGCCGACCGCGATCGCGATGCCGCCGCCCTGGCTGGCGCCGAGGACCACCGTGCGCGCCGCGTCGGTCAGCGGGTGGGAGCGCGCCGCCTCGACGGCCCGCACGGCGTCCGTGTAGACGCGGCGGTAGTAGTAGTTCTCCGGCGCGTCGATGCCGCGGGTCATGAAGCCCGGGTACGCGGGAGCTCCGCCGACCGGGTCCGCGGTGCCGCCCCCGCCGCCCCAGGCGCTGCCCTGGCCGCGGGTGTCCATCACGAAGTGCGCCCGGCCCGTGGAGGCCCACAGCAGGTGCTCGTGGGGCAGACCGCGTCCGCCGCCGTAGCCGACGAACTCCACGACCAGCGGCAGGGGTTCCCGCGCTCCGGCGGGCAGGACCAGCCACCCCTTGACGGGGTGGCCGCCGAACCCGGCGAACGTCACGTCGTACACCCGCACCGTCGACAGCCCGGTCTCCACCGGCTCGAAGCGGGCGTCCAGGTCGTGCGCGCGGGCCTCCTGGAGGGTCTTGGACCAGAACGCGTCGAAGTCCTCGGGCTCCGTGGACGTGCTGCGGTACGAACGCAGTTCGTCGAGCGGAAGGTCGAACAGGGCCATGCGGAACCGCCTTCGCGACAGGGACAGGGCAGGTGATCACACCGTATGCGGGCGGGTGGAGCGCTCGCCAGGCCTTTCGCCGGGGTGGTGGAGGCCGCCGTGTTCAGGCCCTGCGGTGCGTCCACCGCGGCTCGGTGCGGGCCCAGTCGCGCTCCCACTCGGCCATCCGGTGCCGCAGGGCCACCCGGCGCACCCCGCCGTGCACGAGGAGAACGGTGACCCCCGTGCCGACCGCGGCGCAGACGCCCATCGTGAGGGAGTACTGCCAGATCGCGGAGTCGGTGGCCGGCGGGGGCACGCTCCGGCCCCGGGAGTCCAGCCACACGTCGACCGCCTCCCCGTGCCGGGTGCCCGCCGGGACACGGGCCGGGACCGTCCGCACGGCCCCGTCCGGCTCCGTCCAGCGCACGGTCGCCCGGTACGAGTGCCGGCCGCCGTCCTGGACCGACGGCAGCCGGTCGGGGGTCCGGCCGATCACCTCGGCGCGCACCCGCTGCCGCTCGGCCTGCTGCCGGTCCGCGGCCGTGCGCGCCTCGTCGTGGGCCCACCGGGCCGTGACCACTCCCAGCAGGGGAGCGCCCACGAACAGCAGGACGGCGACGACCAGCACCGTCCACGCCTCCACGACGTCCGACCGCCGCCGCAGCGGATTGCGCCGCCAGCGCCAGCCGCGCACCCGGGTTCCCATGTCGACCTCCTCGCCGTCGCCGCAGCCGAGGGCAGGGCGGGCGGACGTACGGGCCGGAGCACCGCCGCCCGGGCGCCCGCCCGCACCGCTGCGGCACCCCGTCCGGCGGCCCTCGTCACCGGGGCCGCCCGCCGGGCGGCGCCGGACGACCGGTCCGCGCCGCCGGACAGGTGCCCCGCGGGGCCGCGGGGAAACCCGGGCCGGAGCGCCGGACGGCCGGGCGCCGGAGCGGCACGGGCAGGTCCGCCGCGCGGGGTCAGCCGAAGCGCTCGATGCGGATCCGGTCCACGGGCTGGCCGGCCGTCACCAGCAGCCGGGAGGCGTGCTCGGCGAAGGAGTTGGAGCCGCACACGTAGGCCTCCCACCCGCCGGGCGGCCGCTGCGCCATCAGCGGTGCCAGGTGCGCGGCCGCCAGCCGCCCCACCGGCACGCCCGCCGGCGCGCTCCGCGTGAACACGCGGGTCGTCTCCGGGCCGTACTCCCGCGCGTAGATCAGCTCCTCGGGGCTGCGCGCGGACACCAGCAGCCGCAGCGCGACGGGCAGGTTCCGCGCCCGGTGGTGCCGCACCATCGCCATCAGCGGTACGACCCCGGAGCCGGCGCCGATCAGCAGCGCGGGCCGGTCGCCCGGCCAGGCGAAGAAGCCGCTCAGCGGGCCGCGCACCTCCACCCGGTCGCCCACCCGGGCCACCGTGTGGAACCAGCCGGAGACCTCGCCGCCCTCGACGTGGTCGAGGGTCAGCTCGATGTGCCCCGAGTCGTCGGGGGCGGACGCGATCGAGTAGTGGCGCTGGGCCACGTACCCGTCGGCGGCGGTCAGCCGCAGCTGGAGGTGCTGGCCGGGCAGATGGCCCGCCCAGTCGGGCACGGCGAGGCGGAAGGTGGCGGCGCGCGGCGTCTCGCGGCGGATCTCGGTGAGCGTGGCGGTCTGCCACCGCGTGGCCACCTGTTCGCTCACCGCGATGCGTCCGGGCACGGCGAACCGGGCCGGGGGAGTGAAGCCCCCTCGGGTGTGCGTCGCTGTCCCGGGCGTCACCCGGGCCGTCGTCTCAGTCACCGGAGTACCGCTGCTCCTGCCAGGGGTTGCCGCGGGCGTGGTAGCCGTTCTGCTCCCAGAAACCCGGCTCGTCGTGGTCGAGGAGCTCCAGGCCCGCGATCCACTTGGCGCTCTTCCAGAAGTACAGGTGCGGCACCAGCAGCCGTGCCGGGCCGCCGTGCTCGGGGGCGAGCGGCCGGCCGTCGTACTCCCACACGATCCAGGCGCGCCCGCCGGTCAGGTCGGCCAGCGGCAGGTTCGTGGTGTAGCCGGTGTGCGCGTAGGCGACGGCGTGGGTGGCGGCCGGCAGCGGACGCGCCGCCTCCAGGAAGGCGTCCAGGGACACGCCCCCGAACCGCACGCCGAACTTCGACCAGCCCGTCACGCAGTGGATGTCGCCCGAGTACGCCGACGCCGGCAGCGCGTGCGCCTCCTCCCAGGTCCAGGTGCGGGGCTCGGCGACCAGGCCGCCGACGCGGAAGGTCCAGTCGGCGGGCGCCAGGTCGGGCGTGACCTCGGCGGACAGGACGGGCCAGTCGTCGCCCGCGTCGTACTGGCCGGGCGGCAGCCCGGGACGGGCGGCGCGCGGGCGCCCGGTGAAGCCTCGGGTGGTGTTCATGCGGTGCTGTCTCCGGCCGCCGCGATGCGGCGGCCTGCGGGTCGGGCGTGATCGGTGCCTACGCGGTCCATCGGTGGTTACATATTCAACCGTACGGCGTGGGGCGATCGCCCCGGTCCCCGTCCCCGCCCTCCGCCCCCTCGCCGGATTCCCGTCGCGGCCACGCGTTGTACCGCTCCAGATACGCGGCGAACCGGACCAGGTCCTCCTCCGGCCAGCCGGCGAGCCGCTCCCGGAAGGCCGTGCGGCGGCTCTCGGTGACCTGGGCCAGGACGCGGCGGCCCGTGTCCGTCAGGTGCAGGACCTGGACCCGGCGGTCGTCCGGGTCCGGGCGCCGCTCGACGAGTCCGGCCCGCTCCAGGGCGGTCACCTGCCGGCTGACGGTGGACTTGTCCAGGGCGTAGTGGGCGGCCAGGTCGGTGGCCCGGCCGCGGCCGCGCTCCTCCAGGTGCCCGAGCAGGGTGTACGAGACCAGTGACAGCTCGGGGTGCATGCGGGCCGCCGAGGCGCGGGCACGGCGGGCGAAGGCCGTCATCTCGCGCTGGATCGTCTCCACGGCCGTGTCCGCCGCGGCCCTGTCGGTCCCGACGGCCGTCCCACGAGTCGCATCGGCTGCTGGCACGGGACCTCCTTCGCGTCTTGGTTGCACAGTACAACTCAAAGGGAGGGGCCGCGTGTCCCGGCCGCCGGAGGACGCGAGGGGCGGGGCCGCACGCCCTGCGCCACGGGCCGGCGCGCCCGGTCGCCCGCCGCGGGCGTGCCCCGGGACGGGCCTCGCCCGCACGGGGCGTCCGTCATCCCCCGGACCCCGCCCCCCGCCGGCCGCCGTCGTCCGCGAGCGGACCACCGCCCCGGCCCCGGCCACGCCCCTCGAAACGGCGTGAACGGCACGCGGGAAGGAGGGGAGCGGGGAAGGGACCGGGAAGTCGGCCGGCGTCCGGTCGTCTGGGGTAGGGTGATCGTCGGTCGGGACCGCCCCGGCCGACGGACGCGAGGAGGTGGGACCCATCACCGCTGTGTCGGCCCGGGTGCTCTCACCTCAGGACAGGGCGGGCCACCGTCGATAGGTGACCGCGAGAGTGCCCTTCGGTTCTCGAAAGGCTCCTGGTCTCCGTGCCCTTCTCCTCCCGCTCCCCCCGTTCCTCCTCCGCTTCCTTCCCCGCCCCCTCGCCCGGCTCCGTCGTGGCCGCGCTGCGCGCCGCCGGCTGCGTCTTCGCCGAGGAGGAGGCGGAGCTGCTCCTGGCGGCCGCCGGCACCCCCGCCGAACTCACCGCCCTGGTGGACCGCCGCGTCGCCGGGGAGCCCCTCGAACTCGTCCTCGGCTGGGCGGAGTTCCGCGGCCTGCGCATCGCCGTCGAACCCGGCGTCTTCGTGCCCCGCCGCCGCACCGAGTTCCTCGTCGAGCAGGCCCTCGCCCACGCGCCGGAGGCGGCCGTGGTCGTGGACCTGTGCTGCGGCTCGGGCGCCCTCGGCGCGGCCCTGGCCGACGCGCTCGGCGACGTGGAGGTGCACGCCGCCGACATCGACCCGGCCGCCGTGCGCTGCGCCCGCCGCAACCTGGCCGACCGCGGCGGACACGTCCACACCGGTGACCTGTTCGAGGCGCTGCCCGGCCACCTGCGCGGCCGGATCGACGTCCTGGCGGCCAACGTGCCCTACGTCCCCACCGGCGAGGTGCCCCTGCTGCCCGCCGAGGCCCGCGACCACGAGCCGCCGGTCGCCCTCGACGGCGGCCCGGACGGGCTCGACGTCCTGCGCCGGGTCGTCGCCGGGGCGCCCCGGTGGCTCGCCCCCGGCGGCGTGCTGCTCGTCGAGACGAGCGACCGCCAGGCCTCCGAGGCGCTGGGCGTCTTCGCCCGCGGCGGCCTCGCGGCGCGGCTCGCCCGGTCCGAGGAGGGGTACGCCCACGTCGTGATCGGCGTCCGGGAGCGATGAGTCAGGCCGGGGGCGTGGCCCGGGCGATGAGCAGGGCCACGTCGTCGGCGTTCTCCGGTTCGTGCAGGGTGCGCAGGAGCAGGTCGCACACCTCCTCCAGGGGGCGGTCCGGGCCCTCCAGCACGGACAGCAGCGCGTCCAGCCGCTCGTCGAGCGAGTGCCGGCGCGTCTCCACGAGCCCGTCGGTGTAGAACACCAGCAGATCGCCGGGTTCGAGGTCGACCGTGGTGGCGGAGAAGGGGACGCCCCCGACCCCCAGCGGCACCCCGGTGGGCACGTCCAGCAGCCGAGGGGGCCGCCCGGCGCGGACCCGGACCGGCGGCAGGTGCCCGGCGTTGGCGATCCGGCACTGCCGCAGATACGGGTCGTGGACGGCGTAGACGCAGGTGGCGATGGACTGGTCCAGGCCGGTGGCGGTCCGGTCGAGGTGCTCCAGCAGCAGCGCCGGGTCCAGGTCGAGGGAGGCCAGGGTGTTCGTCGCGGTGCGCAGCCGGCCCATGGAGGCCGCCGCCGTGATGCCGCTGCCCATCACGTCACCCACGACCAGCGCGGTCTTGCAGCCCTCCAGCGGGATCACGTCGAACCAGTCGCCGCCGACCTCGCTGGTGGTCTCCGCCGGCTGGTAGCGGGAGGCCACCTCCAGCCCGCCCGTCACCGACGGGACGCTCGGCAGCAGGCTGCGCTGGAGGGTCAGGGCGGTGTCGCGGGCGCTCTGGTACCAGCGGGCGTTGTCGATCTGCACCGCCGCCCGGGCCGCCAGCTCCCGGGCCAGCAGCAGATCGTCCTCGCCGAACGGCAGGGGGTTGCGGGTCCGCTTCAGGTCCAGCGCGCCCAGCACCTCGCCGCGCGCGATCAGGGGCACGGCCAGGTACGAGTGGACGCCCGCCCGGCGCAGCAGCTCGGCGGCCTCGGGGGAGCGGGCGATGCGCGGCAGGTCCTCGTCGCGCACGTGCGCCACCATCACCGGGTCGCCGGTGCGCACGCACTCGGTGACGAGGCGGTCGGGCGCGTACCGGGCCACCTGTCCGGGCGGGTCGGCCGCCCGCAGGGCCTCCGGCGCGTCGTCCGCCTGCACCGCCAGCGCGCGGATCACCGCCGGCTCGGCCGGGGCCAGGGCGCTGCGCCGGCCCTTCACCACCGCCTCCAGCAGGTCCACGGCCGCCACGTCGGCCAGCTCGGGCACCGCCACACCGGCCAGTTCGCGCGCGGTGCGGTCCAGCTCCAGGGTGGTGCCGATGCGCGCGGAGGCGTCGGCGACCACGGCCAGGCGCCGCCGCGCCGTCTCCGCCTCGACGCCGGCCCGGTACTGCTCGGTGACGTCCACCACCGACAGGGCCACGCCCAGCACGGTGCCGTGGGCGTCCTCCAGCCGGTACAGCGACACCGACCAGGCGTGGTCGTGGTCCGGGTCGGCGGGGGTCCGGCCGAGGGCGGGCCGGTCCACGACGGGCCGCCCGGTGTCCCGTACCTCGCGCGCCGCGGCCTCCAGGGCGTCGGCGTCCAGGTGCGGCAGCACCTCGCGGATCCGGCGGCCGACGTGCTCCGCGGCCAGCCGGCCGTCGATCCGCTCCAGCGCCGGGTTGACGGAGACGTAGCGCAGGCCGGCGTCGAGGACGGCCAGGCCGATCGGGGACTGCTCGATCACCCGCGACGACAGCGCCACGTCCCGCTCCAGCTGCCGCACGGTGGACTGGTCGGCGGCGAGCCCCAGCGCGTAGACGTCCCCCCGGTCGTCCAGCAGCCGCATGTTGCGGAACTCCACGAGCCGCGTGGTGCCGTCCTTGCGGCGGATGGGGAACGCCCCGGCCCAGCTCCGCCCGGTCTCCATCACGTCGGCGAACAGCTTCACCACCAGGTCGAGGTGTTGCTCGTGGACCATGATCCGGGCGGCGTACTGCCCCAGGGCCTCCCGGGCGGGATAGCCGAACAGCTCCTCGGCCTGCGGGCTCCACAGCACGATCCGCCCCCGGGCGTCCAGCACCACCGAGGCCACGCCCAGCACGTCGAGCAGCCCGCTCGGCCGCACCGGCCCGCGCGGCGGTTCGTCGCCCCGGACCACGGGGGACCCGGCTGTACTCATCCCACGCCCGCCTTCGCCGTTCCACGCGGCACGTCTTCCCGGTGCCGACTCCCCCGTTCTACCGCGTACCGCCGCGTACGGGGCCGCTCCCCGCAGCGCCGGCGGTCTCCTTCCACCTTCCCCCACCCGCCCTCCGGGCGCCCGCGAGACCGGCGGCGGGACGCCGGGGAGCGAAGGGCGGTGCCCCGGGCCCGGCATCCGGTGCCCGCGCCGGTAGTGCTCCACCGGAGGTGGTGCTTTTCTGGTGGCATGGGCTAAATGCCCCATGGTGCCCGCGGGGGCGGCCCCTGCGGGGCCGTGCCGCGGCCACGAGAGGAGCGATCACGATGGACGGCGAGCGATCCCACCCGGAGTCCGTCTCGGTGGAGCTGAGCGGATGCAGCAAGGAGGATGCCCGGACCGTGTTCGACGCCCTGTGCGCGTGCTTCTCGTCCGACCGGTGCGCGGACGACGTGCCCCGGGAGTGCCACGAGGTGCGTCCGACCGTGTGGCTCGGCACCTTCGACGTGGCCGACGCCCGCCGGGAGGAGTGCGGTCCGGCCCGGTTGCGGGCCTCGGTGGAGGCCGACGCGCAGGGCGGCTACTGGGCGATCGAGCGGTTCCGCACCACTTTGGATTCCCTGTTCACCGTGCGCGACCTGTGCGGGTCCTCCGGTGACCAGGAGCGGGAGCTGCACGTCCGGCTGGAGAGCAGGTGACGGCATCCCCGCGCGGCCGGGGCGGACACCGTCCCGGCCGCGCGCCGTGCGCACGCCGTTTGTGCAACTAGTTGCAAAAAGCGGCGGGGGTCCTCTACAACAGAGGCACCACACCGTGCACGGAGGGCCCGATGAGCCGCTACCCCCACCTGCTGAGCCCGCTCCACCTGGGCTTCACCACCCTGCCCAACCGGGTCCTCATGGGCTCCATGCACACCGGCCTGGAGGAGGCCGAGCGCGGCTTCGAGCGCATGGCCGCCTTCTACGCCGCCCGCGCGCGCGGGGGAGTGGGCCTGATCGTCACCGGCGGCATCGCGCCCAACGAGGAGGGCCGGCCGTACGAGGGCGGCGCCAAGCTCACCACCGAGGCGGAGGCCGAGCGGCACCGGACCGTCACCGGGGCCGTGCACCGCGAGGGCGGGCGCATCGCCCTGCAGATCCTCCACTTCGGCCGGTACGCCTACCACCGCGACCTGGTCGCCCCGAGCCCTCTTCAGGCCCCGATCAGCCCCCACGTGCCCCGCGAGCTGACCGGCGCCGAGGTCGAGCGGACGATCGACGACTACGCCCGCACCGCCCGCCTCGCCCGCGCGGCCGGTTACGACGGCGTGGAGATCATGGGCTCCGAGGGTTACCTGATCAACGAGTTCACCGCCGCGCGGACCAACCACCGCACCGACCGCTGGGGCGGCTCCCACGAGAACCGCGTGCGCTTCCCCGTCGAGATCGTCCGCCGGGTCCGCGAGGCCGTCGGCGAGGACTTCATCGTCGTCTACCGGCTGTCCATGCTGGACCTCGTGCCGGACGGCTCGACCCTCGACGAGGTGATCGGGCTCGCCCGGGCCGTCGAGGCCGCCGGAGCCACGATCATCAACACCGGCATCGGCTGGCACGAGGCCCGCATCCCCACCATCGCCACCTCCGTACCGCGCGGCGCCTACACCTGGGTGACCAAGCGGCTCATGGGCGAGGTGTCGGTCCCGCTCGTCACCACCAACCGCATCAACACCCCCGAACTCGCCGAGCGGTTGCTCGCCGAGGGGTACGCCGACATGGTGTCCGTGGCCCGCCCGATGCTCGCCGACCCCGACTTCGTCGCCAAGGCCGCCGCCGGGCGCCCCGAGGCGATCAACACCTGCATCGGCTGCAACCAGGCCTGCCTCGACCACACCTTCAGCGGGCAGATCACCTCCTGCCTGGTCAACCCGCGCGCCTGCCACGAGACCGAGCTGGTGCCCTCCCCGGCCCGGCGGCGCAAGCGCGTCGCGGTCGTCGGCGCCGGCCCGGCCGGACTGGCCTGCGCCGTCACCGCCGCCGAACGCGGCCACACGGTCACCCTGTTCGACGCCGCGAGCGAGATCGGCGGCCAGCTCGACGTCGCCCGCAGGGTTCCCGGCAAGCAGGAGTTCGACGAGACGCTGCGCTACTTCCGCACGCGGCTGCGGGAGGAGGGCGTCGACGTACGGCTGGACACGCCCGTGACCGCCGCCGACCTGGACGGCTACGACGAGGTCGTCGTCGCCACCGGCGTCACCCCCCGCGTCCCCGACATCCCCGGCGTCGACCACCCGAGCGTCCTCGGCTACCTCGACGTCCTGCGCGACGGCGCCCCCGTCGGCGACCGCGTCGCGATCCTCGGCGCGGGCGGCATCGGCTTCGACGTCGCCGAGTACCTCACCGACGGCGGCGACAGGGCGCACGAGGACCCCGGGACGTACTTCCGCCGCTGGGGCGTGGACCCGCGCTACACCGGGCCCGGCGGCCTCACCGCCCCCGAGCGGCCCGTCCCGCCGCGCACCGTCCACCTGCTCCAGCGCAGGACCACCAAGGTCGGCGCGGGCCTGGGCAGGACCACCGGCTGGATCCACCGCACCGAACTCAGGCGCCGCGGCGTCACCATGGTCCCCGGCGTCCGCTACGACCGCATCGACGACGCCGGACTGCACTTCACCGTCGACGGGCGGAGCACGGTGCTGGAGGTCGACACGATCGTCCTGTGCACCGGCCAGGAGCCGCGCCGCGGACTGTACGAGGAACTGCTCGCCGCCGGGCGCGCCGCGCACCTGATCGGCGGCGCCGACGTCGCCGCCGAACTGGACGCCAAGCGCGCCGTCAAGCAGGGCACCGAGCTGGCGGCGGCCCTGTGACGCCCTGGGCCCGTCCCTAGGATGACTCCATGTCACTCCCGCACGCGATCCTCACCGCCCTGCTCGAAAGACCGTCGTCGGGGCTGGAGCTGACCCGCCGGTTCGACAAGTCGATCGGCTACTTCTGGTCGGCGACGCACCAGCAGATCTATCGCGAGCTGGGGCGGCTGGAGGCCGGCGGCCTCATCCGCGCCCTGCCGGCCGAGCAGCCGGCCCGCGGGCAGAGGAAGAGCTACGAGGTCCTGCCCGCGGGCCGCGCCGAACTGGCCCGCTGGACCGCCGCCGCCCAGGACCCCAGGCCCATGCGGGACCCGCTGCCGCTGCGGCTGCGGGCCGCGGCCGTGGTCGGCACCGCGGGCCTGGAGGCCGACCTGCGGCGCCACCTGGAGCTGCACGAGCGGCAGCTGGCCGAGTACGAGGAGATCGAGCGGCGCGACTTCCCGCCCGAGAAGGACGGCCCCGAGGACCGGCTGCGGCACCTGGTGCTGCGGGCGGGCATCGACCTGGAGACGTTCTGGACGCGGTGGCTGCGCCACGCCCTGGCCGAGTTCGCCGAGCTGCCCGGCCGCGAACCGGCCTGAGCCCCCGCCCCGGCCGCGGCGGCCCCTCAGAAGCGGTACGGCTTCGAACGGCGGCGCAGGAACCAGGCCGCGGCGATGACCCCGGACCCGACCAGGGCGCTGCCCGCCATCAGCGTGGCGGTGCCGTAATCCCGCACGGCCCCGCCGACCCCGCCCAGGGTCCCGCGCGACGGGGAGGCGGAGACCGGCGGGGACGCCGACCGGGTGGGGGAGGCGGTGGGGGACGGCGAGGGCGCCGGGGTGACGATCACCGCCTGGGTGCCGGCGGTGGTGTTGTTCGAGCACAGCACGATGACCGTGTACGTGCCCGCGCCGAGGTTCGACCACGCGGCGGTCTGAGCGGCGCCGGTCCCCGACAGCGCCACCTGGCGCCCTTGGGCGAAGCTCGTCTGGCGGCTGTCGAGCAGGGACGCGGTGCCCCAGCTGCCGTTGATCCGGCCACAGGCGCTCGTCGTGACCGAGACCGTCGAACCGCTCGTGCTCACGGAGATCCCGGAAGCCGCGGCGGCCGGCCCCGTGGCCAGGGCGAAGGACAGCGCGGCGGCCACGGCCGGGCCCGTGCGGAGAAGTGGCGTGGAGATGCGCATGCGGAGTGCCTGCCCTCCGGCGGCACGGTCGGCGGTACGTCCCTTGCGCCGCCGGATCGGGAAACGCCCGTGCTGCCTCACAGGCAGCCAACCGGGCCGCGGCCCGTTCCGCATGCCGGGCGCGACCGGGCAGGTGACGCGTCGCGCCCGCCGGCGGACGGAGGCCTCACCGGGTGCCTCCCGTGGTCACCGTCCGTTCCGCCGAGAACCCGCCCCACGTGCCGTCGGGCAGTCTGGCCCGCAGCCGCACCCGGTGGGTGACGCCGGCCTCCCGCCCGGCGTAGAAGCTGTACGCGGCCCGGTCGCGCGGGGCGGCCGCGCCGAACACCAGCGACGTGGCCGGCCGCCCGTCGAGGTGGATCTGGTACTCGGTGACCACCCCGTCCGTGCGTGGCGGGGTCCAGGTGAGATCGATGTGGTACGCGCCGTCGGCCCGGTGGCTGCTCGCGCGCAGCCCCGTCGGGGCGGTGGCCCGTCCGTCGCCGGTTCCGGGCGTGGTGAGGCGGACGGCGGTACCGGCGGGGGAGAGGTTGCCGGCCGCGTCCCGGGCCCGGACGGTGAAGGAGTACCGGGTGCCGGGCCGCAGCCCCGTCACGACGGTCGCCGTCCGCCCGCCGCCCACGCCGTGGACCTTGGTGCCGTCCTGGTGGATCTCGTACGACACCACGCCCCGGTCGTCCCGCGCCGCCGACCAGGACAGCCGGACCGCCCGGCCGCCGTCCGCCCGGCCCCGGACCCGCCCCGGGCGCGTCGGCGCCGAACGGTCGGCCGCGACCACCGCGGGCGTCGTGGCCCGGGCCTCGCGGCTGCGCGGCCCGAGCCGCCCGTCGGCGTCACGCGCCCGCACCGTGAAGACGTACGTCGTCGACGGCCGGAGCCGGGTCACGTCCACCATGCGTGTGGAGCCGGGTACCTCTTCCACCTTCGTGGCGCCGCGGTACACCTCGTACCGCTCGGCCCCCGCGGTCGCGTTCCACATCACGTGCACGCTGGTCGCGCTGCCCGCCTCGGCGGTGACTCCCGCCGGTGCCCCCGGCAGCCGGCCCTCCGGCCCGTCGGCGCCCGCGCCCCAGCCGCAGGAGGCGACCAGCGTGAGCGCCGAGCAGAGCAGCGCCCGGCGGAACCGGGTGGCGGGGGCGGACGGAGCCGGGGAGGCGGAGGGTCCGCCGGGAGTGCCGGGGGCGGCGGGCACGTCGGGTACATCGGGAACGTCGGCAGCGAGAACGCCTCGCACGGCAGCCCTCCCGGAACGGCGCGGCGGTAATGGTCCGGACCAATATGGCGGTATTGGCGCGGTCACATCAAGGGGGTCGTCGTTGGTGGCCTCGCGCGGGAGTTGCGTATGCTGAAGTCCCGTACGGCCGAAGACCCCGAGAGGGCCGGGGAGTTCGGGCCGGTGGCGCGGACCGCTGTCGTCGTCGACGCCGCGCCTGCGCGGGTGGCCGGGCGGCCGGAGCCGGTACGGGCATGGGTCGCCCGGCCACGCGTCGAGCGGCACGGGGGTGTACGCCGTCTGGCCCCGGATGCTGGACACGTGATCGTTCCGGAGCCAGATTTGGGCGAAATGCCCGAATTGCCCCCTTGGGAGATGCCCTCATCGTGCGTGTCCAGTCGTTGACCCTGGTGGCGGCCGGGGCCGCCCTGCTCGCCCCTACGACGACGGCCACGACCCCGCCGTGGCCGCAGCAGCACCCCCGCCCCCAGGTCCGCGCGGAGCCGGCGCGTACGGGGCCGATGGGCACGGGGCCCGACCGTGCGGAACCGATGCGGGCGAGGCCGGATCGCGCGAGGCCGGATCGCGCGAAACCCGCCCGAGCGGAGCCGGACCGGGCGGGAGCGGACCGAGTGGAGCCGGACGAGAAGCGCGAGGGAGCCGTCCGCGCCGCCGAACTGCTGGACAAGGTGCGCGAGTGCGCGCCCGTCTCGCGCGGACGCTACCGCAGCGACGCCGGGACACCGGCGGACATCCCGGTCTGCGGCACCCGCGACGCCGTCTTCTGGAAGGCCGACATGGACATCGACTGCGACGGCCGGCCCGGCCCCCGCTGCAACCGCCGCACCGACCCCTCCTACGTTGCCGCCACGGCCTACACCCGCTCCGACGGCCGCCCGCTCGACGCCGAACGCCTCCCCTACGTCGTGGTGCCCGCCGCCGGCCGCATCTGGAACCACCGCGCCCACGGCGTCCACGGCGGATCGGTCGCGGCCGTCGTCCACGGCGACCGGGTCCGGTACGCGGTCGTCGGCGACACCGGACCGCGCGACATCATCGGCGAGGCCTCCTACGCCGCCGCCGAGGCCCTCGGCATCGACCCCGACCCGCGCACCGGCGGCACGTCCTCCGACGTGACCTACATCGTCTTCAGGGACAGCCGCGTCGAGCCCATCGAGGACCGGGCCGCCGCGACGCGGACCGGGGAGAGGCTGGCCAGGCTGTTCGCCCGTGGGGACTGAGGGGCCCGGCCCGCCCTCCCACCGGCGCGACCGCCTGCCGCCGGCCCCGCGGCGGCCCGGACCGAACCGGTGGCCACCCCGCGCTCGAGCCCCTCCGTCGCGACGGAGGGGCTCGCCTGACGGACGTACGAGGGGGGGGCGGACGCGGGGTGGCCGCACACCGCCGGGCCGCGCCCCCTCACGCCTTCCGGTACGCGTACGCCTCCGAAGCCGCCGCCTCCACCGCCGCGAGGTCCGCGCCGGTGGCCGCCGTGACGACCGCGGCCACCGCCCCCTCGACGAAGGGGGCGTCCACCAGGTGTGTGTCCGGCGGGAGTTCGTCGCCCTCGGCGAGCAGCGCCTTGACGGTGAGCACCGCGCTGCCGAGATCGGTGAGGACGGCGACCCCGGCGCCCCGGTCGACCGACGCCGCGGCGGCCGCGATCAGTTCGGCGCTGGTGCCGAACCCGCCGCTCTCGGTCCCGCCGGCCGGGGCGACCGGCACCGCGGTGCCCGCCCCCGACAGCGCCTTCGCCAGTTCGGCCACCGACTCGGCGACCTGCGCGCTGTGCGACACCAGCACGACCCCGACCACCTTCTCGTGCTCCCCGTCACTCACCGGCAACCTCCGCGAGCGCGCCCACGAGCAGTGCCGCCGAGGTGGCCCCCGGGTCCTGGTGCCCGATGCTGCGTTCCCCGAGATAACTCGCCCTGCCCTTGCGGGCCCGCAGCGGCGTCGTCGCCAGGGCGCCCTCCTCGGCGGCCGTGCGGGCGGCGGCGAAGGAGTCGCGCAGCGCGTCCACGGCGGGCACCAGCGCGTCGATCATGGTCTTGTCGCCCGGTGCCGCACCACCCAGCGTCATCACCGCCTCCACCCCCGTCCGCAGCGCCTCGGCCAGCTGCTCCCCGCTCACCTCGCCGGCGTCCCCGAGCGCCTTGCCCGCGCGCCGCAGAAGCGTCCCGTACAAGGGCCCCGAGGCGCCGCCGACCGTCGACACCAGCTGCCGTCCGGCCAGCATCAGGACCGCGCCGGGCGTGCCGGGCGCCTCCTTCTCCAGCACGGCCGTCACGGCCCGGAACCCGCGCTGGAGGTTGCTGCCGTGGTCGGCGTCGCCGATGGGTGAGTCGAGGGCGGTGAGGTGTTCCGCCTCGCGGTCGACCGAGGCGGCGGCCGCCGTCATCCAACGGCGGAAGAAGTCGGTGTCGAGCACTGGATCCCCTTGCCTGGTAGGTGTTGTGTGATCCCTTCCCCGTTCCGCCCTCACATGCCCCACCGCAGGCCCGGAGTCCTCACCGGCGCGTCCCACAGCCGCAGCAGTTCCTCGTCGATCTGGCAGAGGGTCACCGAGGCCCCCGCCATGTCCAGGGAGGTGACGTAGTTGCCGACGAGGACGCGGGCGACGGCGACGCCCCGTTCCCCGAGCACCCGCTGCACCTCGGCGTGGAAGCCGTACAGCTCCAGCAGGGGAGTCGCGCCCATGCCGTTGACCAGGAGCAGGACGGGATTGCGCGGGGTGAAGTCCTGCAGGATCGCATCGACGGCGGCGTCGGCGATCTCACCCGCGGTCATCATCGGCCGCCGCTCGCGGCCGGGCTCGCCGTGGATGCCGATGCCCAGTTCCAGTTCGCCGGGCGGCAGGTCGAAGGTGGGGCTGCCCTTCGCCGGAGTGGTGCAGGCGCCGAGCGCGACACCGAAGCTGCGCGAGCTGTCGTTGACCTGCCGGCCGATCGCCTCCACCCGCTCCAGCGACTGCCCCTCCTCCGCCGCCGCGCCCGCGATCTTCTCCACGAACAGCGTCGCGCCCGTGCCGCGCCGCCCGGCCGTGTACAGGCTGTCCCGCACCGCCACGTCGTCGTCGACGAGCACCTTGGCGACCTGGATGCCCTCGTCCTCGGCCAGCTCCGCGGCCATGTCGAAGTTCAGGACGTCACCGGTGTAGTTCTTCACGACGAACAGCACGCCGGCGCCGCTGTCCACGGCCGCCGCGGCCCGCACCATCTGGTCCGGCACCGGTGAGGTGAACACCTCACCGGGGCAGGCCGCCGAGAGCATCCCGGGCCCCACGAACCCCCCGTGCAGCGGTTCGTGCCCCGAGCCGCCGCCGGACACCAGGGCCACCTTCCCCGCCACCGGCGCGTCCCGCCGCACGATCACCCGGTTCTCCACGTCCACGGCCAGCTCGGGATGGGCGGCGGCCATACCCCGCAGGGCGTCGGCGACGACGGTCTCCGGCACGTTGATGAGCATCCTCACGGGTACCTCCTGAAGAGATGGGCAGGCGGGCCCTGCGTCCGCGTTGTGCGGGCCCCGACGGTACTGACGCCGATCCGATGCCGACACCGGAGACGGCCCGTCAGGTCTTGCGTGCGATCGGTTGTGGACGGCTGCAGCTTCTGTTGACGGCAGTATCGTCCCTGCGGCGGCGATGGTCACGCTGCCGGTGCCCCGGGCGGCGACGGAGGGGCGATCAACGGCGGGCCGGCCCGGTTCCACCCCGCGCGTCATGACGATCGTTCCGTGATCCGCGTGGAAGCCGCGCACAAGTGGGGCGCTCGAGGCGGTTCCTCCCGGTTGCGCCCGGGGCGGCGCAGCCCCGCCTTCGGGGGACCGCCATGTGCCCGGCGCGGCTGTGAGCCGAGGACTTCAGGGCCTTCGGTGCCGTCGCGCGGGATGCGGGCGAGCGGGACGAGTCCCCGAACGTGACGTTCGGTCCGGGGACGAGCGCCCCCGCCGGGGGAACGACAGCGGGAAGACCGCGATGCCGATGCGATCAGGCTGTCCCGGCCCGGAGGTCGAGCGTGTGCGTCTGTGCCCGCCGGGGGCCGCCCGCGTTCTCGACGCCCGAGGGCTGTCCGGGGCGGTTTTTGCCGACCGGTGGGGGACGGGCTGGGTGCCAGGAGCCTTCGAGGCCCGTGGTGAGGGCCGGCCGCGGGACGTCACCGGCTCCTACGGCACCCGGGGCAGCGCCGGACCACCGGTCCGCGAGTGGCGCGATGCCGTCCCGGCGGTCATCGCCGGGGATCGACATCAGGGCCGCTCCGGGTAGGGCCCGGCCGGACACGGGCGTCTCGCGCCGGGCGGACGGCGACCACCGAGTCGCCGGCGAGCAAGGCACGCGGCATCCGGTTCACGTGCTTCGTTCCTCCACCGAGCCGATCCAGGGGCCGGGTCGCGTCACGACAGGCGTCGGCCGTCACCCGTCCGTACGCGGTGCCTTCATGTGCCGCACGCTCGGCAATCGCTTTCTTCGGAGTCCGCTACGGGTGCCGACTTCAATCGATGAGCGCCATAGGTTCGCAGTGATGCGGCGTTGAATATCCTGGGGTATCGGCGTGATTTTTCCTTGCTTCATAAGGCCTGAGGTGGAACATGCCTTGCATTGAAGCGCATATAGGTGCATTTATCAGCAGAACCTTCACGTGGAAGGTCGTGTCATTTCTGGTGTCACCCCTCTCGACAGGGGACTCAAACGAGGCTTAGCTTTCACGGAAAGCGATTTCTCCGCATTGGGTGACCCAGGGGGACGCGGCATGTCCGGACCGACGCCCGGCGCACGGCCGTCCCCGATCGGCGGCAGCCCGTCGAGCGCACGGGTCGCTGCCTTCGCGCCCCGCTCCCTCCGGAACCGACGAAAGCCAGAGGTGCCGTGCCCGAGCGCAGCTCGTGGACCAGAACCCGACGACACCCTCGCCGGCGCCGCGTGCCGGTGCCGCCGCCGGCCCGGCTCGACGGTGAGGGCGGCGTCGTCCTCGACCCCTCCGCCACGCGCGGGACACCCGCTGTCGACCCGGTCCGCCCGGTCGAGGAGCGCCTCGCCGCGCAGAAGCACCGGAGCCGCGCGGAGGAAGTGGTCGTCCCCGACGGGATCGGCGGCCACGGGGGAGGGGACGCCCCTCTCCTCATGGACGTCTTCCGGCGCGACCTGCGCTTGCGAGCGGATCCCCCCGGCCGCCCGGCGGGTCACCCCGACGGTGTGCGTGCCGTGGCCGTCGGCGTCGCGGCGAACCGGTCGATGCCGTCCGGGCAGCCCGTCCTCGTCGAGGACCCGGAACCGGGAGTGCCACCGGAGGAGGCCCCCGCCACAGGAGCCGGGGCCATGGGGACCTGACCGTGCCCGGGCGGGCCGGGCGAGCCCGCCGATGCACCGAAGCCACCTCCGCTGCCCGGTCCCGGTCGACGGGGACGCCCGCACCGGCCGTTCCCCGTCCGGCGGGGAGTCTGTGCGCGCGGTGGCCCCGACGTTCCGATTCCGCGCTCCGTGCGCACCGAGAGACAAGGAGTCCCGCATGGGCAGGAGAACCAGCACGACCGGCCGGCCCCGCCGCGGACCGGTCGCCGTCTGCCTCGCCGTCCTGACCCTCGCCGCCGGCGTGCTCGCCGGTCCCGCCTCGGCTTCCGGCGACGACCGGCCCGGCCGCACGCTGCGCCAGATGGAGCACCTCGACCGGGCACCGGTCGCCGTACGGACCGAGGACGGGGTCTTCGTCGGCTGGCGGATGCTCGGCCTGGACCCGGACGGCGTCGCCTTCCACGTCTACCGCGACGGCCACCGCATCACCCGCACGCCGGTGCGCGGCGCGACCAGCCTCACCGACCCGCACGGCACCGCCGACTCGGTCTACCGGGTCGAGGTCCTGCGCGGCGGCCGGGTCGCCGAGCGCACCGACCGGTTCGGCGTCTGGTCCCGGCCGTACAGGGAGATACCGGTCAACCGGCCGGCGGGTGGCGTCACGCCGGCCGGGAAGCCGTACACCTACCGCCTCAACGACGCGAGCGTCGGCGACCTCGACGGCGACGGCCGGTACGAGATCGTCCAGAAGTGGGACCCGAGCAACTCCCAGGACAACTCCCGCAGCGGTTACACCGGGAACGTCTACATCGACGCGTACACCCTCGACGGTGAGCAGTTGTGGCGGATCGACCTGGGCCGCAACATCCGCGCCGGGGCGCACTACACCCAGCTGATGGTCTACGACCTCGACGGCGACGGCCGTTCCGAGGTGACGGTGAAGACGGCCGACGGCACGGTGGACGGCACCGGCACCGTGATAGGCGACGCGGCGGCCGACCACCGCAACAGCAGCGGTTACGTACTGTCCGGCCCGGAGTACCTGACGGTCTTCGACGGCCGGACCGGGGCGGCGATCGACACCGTGGACTACGTACCGGGGCGGGGCGACACCTGCGCCTGGGGCGACTGCTACGGCAACCGCGCCGACCGCTTCCTGGCCGGCGTCGCCTACCTGGACGGCGCGCACCCCTCGGTCGTCTTCGCCCGCGGCTACTACACCCGCACCACCCTGACCGCCTTCGACTTCGACGGCGAACGGCTGCACCGGCGCTGGGCGTTCGACTCCGACGCGCTGGGCAAGGAGTACGAGGGGCAGGGCAACCACAACCTGGCGGTCGCGGACGTGGACGGCGACTCCAGGGACGAGATCGTCTACGGCTCGCTCACCGTGGACGACGACGGAACACCGCTCCACAACACGAAACTGGGCCACGGCGACGCCCTGCACGTCTCCGACCTGGACCCGGGCCGCCCCGGCCTGGAGGTCTTCGCCGCCCACGAGTCGATGTCGGCCTCGGGCAACCGCGGGGCGACGTTCCGGGCCGCGGCCACCGGCGAGATCCTCTACGGCATGCCCGCGACCAGGGACATCGGGCGCGCGGCAGCCGGCGACATCGACCCCACCCACCCGGGCGCGGAAGGCTGGGCGGTCACCGCGACCGGTGCCTGGAACTCGCGCGAGGGCGAGCTGAGGGCGGCCGACGGCACACTGCTGGGCACGTCCATCCCGTCGGCCAACCACATGATCTGGTGGGACGGCGACCCGCTGCGGGAGATCCTCGACCACGACTTCGACGAGGCGAACGACCCGGCGGGCCGGCCGTACGTCGCCGAGTGGGACTGGAGGACCGGCACCCAGCACACCGTCTTCCGGCCCGAAGGGGTGTACACCGACAACGGCACCAAGGGAAACCCCGTCCTCCAGGCCGACCTGTACGGCGACTGGCGCGAGGAAGTGATCTACCGGGCCCAGGACGACTCGGCGCTGCGGATCCACACCACGACCGCCGGGACGGAGCTGCGCCTGCGCACCCTGATGCACGATCCGCAGTACCGCCTCGGAGTGGCCTGGCAGAACGTGGCCTACAACCAGCCGCCGTGGCCCGGCTACTTCATCGGCGAGGACATGAAACGGCCGGTCCGGCCCGCGATCCGCTACACCCGATGACCGGCGCGCGCCGCCCGGCCCGGCGCAAGGGCAACCCACCGCCAGCACGAAGGAGTCACCGATGAAGCGCACCGCTCCCGCACCGGCCGTATCACGCGGACGGCGCAGACGCATGGCGTCCCTCGCCGTGGCGGCCACGGCGTTGTGCGCGGCGGCCGCCCTGCCGGCGTCCCCCGCCTCGGCCGTGACGGACGACGGGATCACGGTCTACCTCGCCGGTGATTCCACGGTGCAGAGCTACGACCCGTACTACGCTCCCCAGGCGGGCTGGGGCCAGATGCTCGACCGCCACCTGTCCGACGACGTGGTGGTGGAGAACCACGCCATCGGCGGCCGGAGCTCACGCACCTTCGTCGAACAGGGGCGGCTCGACGCGATCCTGGACAAGACGGAGCCGGGCGACTACCTCTTCGTCCAGTTCGGTCACAACGACGCCTCCGTCGGCATCCCCGAGCGCTACACCTCGCCCGAGGACTACAAGGAGCTCCTCCGCGACGACTACATCGGCGGCGCACGGGAACGCGGCGCCGTCCCCGTCGTCGTCACCCCCGTCTCGCGACGCTCCTACAACAGCACGACGGGCGAGTTCAACGTCTCCTTCCCCGAGTACGTCGAGGCGGCGAGGGAGGTGGCCGCCGAGGAGCACGTACCGCTGGTCGACCTCTCGGCCTCCAGCCGCGCCTATCTCGACACGATCGGCCCGGAGGAGGCGAAGTCCGTCTTCCTGCACGTCCCGGCCGGGGTGTACCCGAACCGCCCGAACGGCACGACGGACGACACGCACTTCCAGGAGTACGGCGCGATCCAGATGGCCCGGCTGGTCGCCCGGGACGTCTCCCGGCTGGACACGCCGCTGGCCCGGCACGTCGTCGACGCCCTGCCGCCCACCGGGGCTCCGAAGAGGCCGACCGCCCTGGCGGCCCGGACCGTGACCAACGAGGGGGCGAGGCTGACCTGGAAGGCGGTCCGGGGCGCCGACATCTACCGGATCCAGAGGAGGGAGAGACACGTCGAGGGAGCCGAGTTCACCCTGGCGGCGACCTCCACCCTCCCCGTGGCCGACCTGTCCGGCCTGCGGGAGGGAACCACGTACGAACTACGCGTGATCGCCGTCAACGGGGCGGGCGCGTCGGCGCCCTCGCGCACCCTGCGGGTCACCACACGCGTGCCCGTGGAGAGGTACGACTTCGGTCCGCCCGGCAGCCCGGTGCACGAGGGCTTCACCGAGGTCACCCCGCAGACGCTCCACACCGACGGGCGCGGTTACGGTTTCACCGACACCACCGGAATGATCAGCCGCGACCGCGGCGGTGCCCTGGACGCCCTGCGGCGTGACTTCGTGGCGCTGTTCGGCGGGCGGTACGAGTTCTCGGCGGACGTTCCCGACGGCGTGTACGCGGTGACCGCCCACGTCGGCGATCCGCTCGGTTCGGCGCGGACGAACCTGTCCGTCGAGGGCATCGACCGCGGGGAACTGGCCGGCAGCCGTTCCGTGGTCACACGCACCTTCGGCGATGTCGTGGTGGACGACGGGCGGCTCAGTCTCGTGGTCTCCGGACAGACGGCCCACCTCAACGGTCTGGAAATCACCAGGATCGCCGACCTCCCCCGGCCGCGCTGAGCGAAGACGCCGCCCGGCCGGCGGGGATTCAGCCGGTGACCGCGGGGGCAGGGCGGCGCCGCGCGGTGACCGGTGCGCGAACGCGGCGGCGTCCGAGCGGCCGATCGCCGGGCCGCCCCCGGCAGCCGGCCCCCGGCTCGGCAGGTGCCCGGTCCTCGGTGCCGGATCGTGAGCCGATCGGACCGGGTGCACGATGGTCCGGTCCCGCGTGCCGCGGCGGACGCGCTCCTCCGCGATCTCCTTGCCGGCAGGGACGGCCCGCAGGAGCGTGCCGCGGGCCGTCCCCCGCTGCTCGGGACCGGGCTTGCGCGCGCGTGTTGCCGACGCCTCGAAGGGGGCCGGCCGGGGGAGGCCCGTCTTCTCCGCCGCCGTGACCACGGTGGTCGCGGAACGCGAGGAGGGGCCGGACCTCGCCCCCGGCCCTGGCCGGTGTCCCTGTGCGGGGCCGGTCCCGTCAGCCCTGATCGGCTTGCGTGCCGTGGACGCGCACCGGCCGTCCCGTGCGCAGGCTCTCGTTGACGGCGACACCGACGGCGACGCTGCGCAGCCCGTCCTCGTAACCCGCTCGCCTGCGGAGCGGGTCCTCCCCGGGGCCGCGGAAGACATCGACGAGCAGCAGGTCGTCGCCGCCCCCGTGTCCTCCGCCCCTCTCCTCGATGGGGATCTCACGCGCGATGTCCCAGTGCCGCTGGACGACCAGGCGGCTGCCTTCGGTGCGGGCGCCGGTGGTCCCACCGGAGCCGGGGGCGACGCCCGGGTCGACGGCGGGGCGCGACGCGCGGGTGGGAGGTGTTCCGTCCGGTCGGTCGGTGCGCCAGGCGAGCAGGTCCGACGCCGCTCCCGACGCCACGTGGGCGCGCTCGACCACCTCCAGTTCGGCCCGGCCGCGGGATCCGTTGACGCTGACGCGGTAGCCCTCCCAGGGGCTGTGAGCGGTCAGGGAATAGGTCATGGAGCAGCCGCCGCGGTAGCCGACGAGAACGCTGAGGGTGTCCTCGATGTCGATGTCCCGGTCGAAGACGTCGCGGTCGCGCAGGTATCCGTCCTCCGCCTCGGCGTCGAGGTAGAGGCCGCGCAGGTGGGCGTCACCGGACATGTCGAAGCCGTAGGGGTCGTCCGCGGCGGCGTCCCGGCCCAGGGACGGGCGCGGTCCTGCCGGTCGCCCCGCGCCCCGGTCGCCGTAGAACCGCAGGCCGCCCAGGGCGTGGACCGTTTCGGGGATGTCGTCGAGCCACCAGTTGACCAGGTCGAAGTGGTGGGTGGCCTTGTGCACGGCGAGCCCTCCGGAGAAGGCCTTCCGCCGGTGCCAGCGCCGGAAGTAGTCCGCCCCGTGCACCGTGTCCAGGAGCCACTCGAAGTGGACGGAGAGGACCTTCCCGACCGCACCGCCGGCGATGACCTTCTTCAGGGCCGAGTTCCTGGGCGAGTAACGGTAGTTGAACGTGACGGTGAGCCGGGCTCCGGAGGCGTTCCCCGCTTCCCGGATGGCGCGCAGGCCGGCCTCGTCGGTGGTGAGCGGTTTCTCGCAGACGACGTCGACACCGGCGCGCAGGGCCGTGCCGACGGCGGCGGCGTGCGTGTGGTCGGGGGAGCAGACGATGAGGACGTCGACCCGCTCCCGCCGGAGCATCGCCTCGAGCCGGTCGGGGTGGTAGTGGGCCGGTGTGTGCCCGGCCGCCCGGGCCAGGGCGGTGTAGTGGCTCATACGAGTGTCGTTGGGGTCGCACCAGGCGACGGGCCGGGCCACGTCGGGGAAGTCGTGGAGTATCGCCTCGATGTACATCGAGGCGCGGTGTCCGGTGCCGTACACGGCGTAGCGGAGCGGGCTGTTCCCGCGTTCCTGCCGGGGGCCGGGATGAGGGAAGGGGGCGGAACCTGTGGGCATGCGTGACTCCAAGGTGGCTGGTGCGGTGAAGGTGCCGCAGGTGACGCGCGCAGGCGGTGTGGGGAGGGGAACGGTCAGCCTCCGGTCGGGTAGATCTTGTCCGCGGTCTCCTCGAGGAAGGCCCGGGCCGCTGCCAGGACGATGGCCATGAGCGCGCGCCACCGGACGGCCCGTGCGCCGGAACGGCATGTCTCTTCCCTTCGTGCGTGACGGGGAGCGGGCCGGATTCACTTGCCGCCGGTCGTGGTGATGCGCCGGCCGGCCGGCTTGGTTTGCGGTCCGGGATCGTGGTTGCCGGCCGGATCACTCCGTTATGGGCAGGCACTCGGCGAGCAGGTCGACAACGTCCCGCCAAGCTCGCTGGGCGTGCTGAGGGTGATGACCGACCCCGGGAAGCACGATGTGGTCGACCGGTGGGTGATGGAAGGCGTGCAAGGCGCCGCCGTAGACCACGAGGCGCCAGTCGACGCCCGCAGCCTGCATCTCGGCGGTGAACGCGTCCCGTTGCGCGGGCGGCATGATCGGGTCTTCCGATCCGACCCCGGCCCACACCGGGCAGTGAATGCGTGCCGTCTCGCCCGGTCGGCCCGTGGCCAGTCCGTTGATTGTCGCGATCGCGCGCAGGTCCACGCCGTCGCGCCCGAGTTCCAGCGCGATTGCGCCCCCGGTGCCATAGCCGACGGCGGCGATCCGGTCCGGGTCGGTCCGCGGCTCGGCGCGGAGCACGTCGAGCGCCGCGTGGCCGATGCCTCGCATCCGGTCGGGGTCGGCGAGCAGCGGCATGCAACGGGCCAGCATCTCCTCAGGGTCGCCCAGATAGCGCCCGCCGTGGAGGTCGAAGGCCAGGGCCACGTATCCCAGCTCGGCGAGCGCATCGGCCCGGCGGCGCTCGACGTCGCTGAGCCCCACCCCCTCGGGCCCGACCAGGACCGCGGGCCGACGGTCGACACCGGCCGGGAGCGCGAGGTGCCCGATCATCGGCAGGCCGTCGGCCGCGTATTCGATCGTGCGCGTGGTAACCGTCGCCATGAGCCTGGACTGTAGTGATGGTCAAGCCCTGTCGGGCCGGTGTTCCGCTGCCGGCGGAAGGCAGGTCTCCGGCGTATTCCGGAACCACCCCGTCAGCGGTCCATCAGTGGGCCTGCGAACAAACCGTCGCCCGCCCGAAGGGCGGGCGCACCGGACGCCGCTGCTCGCGGACGGGGTTTGTTCACAGGCTCACTGACGGACCCGGCCAAGGACGAGCTCTACGGCCACATCGAGCCGGTCAGGAAGCGCACTCGATTCCTGGAGTTCTGCCGCTACCTTCGCACGCTCTGCCCGACGGAGGTGCGGATCGCCATCGTCTGTGACGATTTCTCCCCGCACCTGACCGCAAAGAAGTGCCAGCGGGTCGGCGCCTGGGCGGCGGCGAACAACGTCGAAGTCGCCTACACCCCGACGAACTCCTCCTGGTCGAACCGGATCGAGGCCCGGTTCACGGCCCTGCGCTGCTTCACGCTCGACGGCACGGACCACGCCGGCCACAAGGAACAGGGCAGCATGATCCGCCGCTACGTCATCCGGCGAAACCGCCACGCCGATGTCCGGCACCCACGCGCCGTCGTCGACCGGGCCGACACTGCCCGACCCGGAAGCGCTATACGCCGGTGGTGCCGTCGATGCGTTCCCGGAGCAGGTCGGCGTGGCCGTTGTGGCGGGCGTACTCCTCGATCATGTGGACGTAGATCCAGCGGAGGCTGACGTCCTGCCCCATGAAGCGGCCGGTGTCGGTCAGAGCGCGGTCGGCGCAGTGCTCGCGGGCGCGGGCGATCTCCGCGTGCCAGGTGGCCAGAGCGTCGCGGAGGGTGGCGCCCTCGGCCAGCTCGAAGCCGCCGTCGGGGCCATCGGGGTCAGCCTGCGGGTCGTAGATGGGCGGGGCCTGTTCTCCGGCGAGCACTCGGCGGAACCAGTTCCGCTCCACCTCCGCCATGTGCTGGACGAGGCCGGTCAGTGTGAAGGCGGACGGCGGCACGGATGCGACGGCGGCCTTCTCGTCGTCCAGGCCCTCGCACTTCATGGCGAGGGTGGTGCGATGAAAGTCGAGCCAGCTCTCGAGCGTGGTGCGCTCGTCGGCGTTCAGGGGCGGCATAGGGCGTTCGATGATGGCCATCGGTCGATTATCGCCAGCGGCCGAATCCGTCGACAGGCAGGACCTCACAACGGGGCGAACGTTGCCTGGTGCGGCACTGACCATGACAACCGGCAAAGCGTTCGCGAGTTTTGCCCTCAATGCGCTCCGAATGGCTCAGATTCCGCGCATGGATGCCGTGGACCGCAAAATCATTGCCCTCCTGTGATCCGAGGGGCGGATCACCCTTACGGATCTGGCCGACAGGGTGCGGCTCAGCGTGTCCAGGCGCCAGCGCCGCGTCCGGGAACCGGAGGCGGCCGGGGTCATCCGCCGCTATCGCGCCGTGGTCGACGCCGCCGCCATGGGCCACGGGTTCGAGGTCCTGGTCTTCGCCACGCTCAACCGCCCCGACGCGGTCACCGAGTTCGACGCGGCCCCCGCCGGCGTTCCCGAGATCATCGAGGCCCAGTGGCTCTTCGGCGAGCCGGACTGCCTGATCCGCGTGGCCAGCGCCGACCTGCCGTCCTGCCGGCGCCTCTACGAATCGGTGCTCATCCATCTGCCCGGAGTGCGCAGCCTCGACTCGGCCATCGTGATGAAGCAGGCCGTCCACCCCCGGCCCCTGCCCGAGCGGCCGTCACGGGAACTTCCACCACCGGCCTCCCCCGCCTGAACGCACCGGCACGGCATCCACCCACCTCCGCACGCCGACGAGCCGGACACGACCGTGGCCCAGGAGTGGCGCTCCCTGGGACCCCGCCGCCCCCGGCGAAGCCCCCGCCCCGTCCCCGCCGACGGCCGGTGCTTCACCCCCGGCACGTCCGCGGCACCGCTGAACTCGGCATGGACCGATCCAGGGGCCCGCCCGGCGGGACCTCGCCCGGCTGTCCCGGGTGACCCGTCAGCGGACGTACGACGCGTCCGCCGTGCGCCGGCCCGACCGGAAGCGGGCACGTGCCGCGATCGCCTCCTCACGGACAGGGCGCACAGGCCGGGTGCGGAGAGTGCCGTGCGGGGCAGGGCCACGCGGCCGAGCGGGGCGGCTTGTGGCGCACTCCGCGACCGGGGCGGCCCGTGGCGCACTCCGCGACCGGGGCAGCCCTGTCACGGGTCGGGGGTGGCGGCACCGACGTCCTCCAGGACGGAATCGGGGTCCCGTTCGACGACCAGGTCGCTCAGGGCGACGATGCCGACCGGCCGGCCGTCGTCGACGACCGGCAGCCGGCGCAGCTCCTTGGAGCGCATCAGATGCACCGCCCGGTCGACGTCGTCGTCGGGGGCGACCGCGACCAGATCGCCGCTGCACGCCTCACCCACGGTCCGGCCGGTCACGTCGCCGCCGTCGGCGAGGATGCGCACGGTCAGGTCGCGGTCGGTGACCAGCCCGCGCAGCCGGCCGCCCTCGAGCACCAGTACGGCGCCGATGTTCTCGTCCCGCATCACGGTGGCGACCTGCTGCACCGCAGTGCCCGGGCCCACCCCGAGGGGCAGCTCGGTCATGACCTCGCGAACCCGTCGAACCACCTGGTCCTCCTCCGTCGACACACGTGTCACCAGCGGATACCACCGGCATGCGCCACTCATACGCACGGCGGGGATCTTCGCCCTCACAGGTGCTTGTCGCGGGCTCCGGAGCGCGGCCGCGCCCACCGTGTCCGGCCCTCGCCCCGCCGCCGGCACGAGGGCCGTCCGCCACGTGAACGTGTGCACGACCTCACCCTGGCGTCGCGGGCCTGCTCCTCTGCCCGCGGAGGCCTGCCCGTCCCCGGCGACCGGGGAGTGCCGCCGTCGCAGGCATGGAGCGGTTCGCCTCCGTGCCGTCATCCACGCCGCGCGCCTCGCCGTCCACCCCCTCCGTCGCCGGCGGCCGGCGGCCATGCGCGTCCTGCGGCGCGGTCCGCCGAACCCACGGGCGCTTTTGCGCCGTCCGGCCCCGGGGCCGCCGGGACCGGATCCGGCGGCTTGACCGGGAGTACGCGGGTACGCCGGTGAACCGAGGCCCCCCAAAGCTTGCTTGTTCTCAACCTTTGCTCTGTGCAATGCTAAGGGTGTGGAGGACGCCGTCGGCCCTCCTGGAGCGCCGGGAAGCCTGGTCGGCACCTACAGCCGAGCCGTCCCCGGAAAGCCGATGCCGCCACCCCAGCACACACCACGAGACGAGACAGCCGACGCCGTGCCGACGGGCGGCGATGAGCCGTCCCGTCCGCAGGAGCCCCGAAAGACGCCCCCGGCGACGAGGCTGTCGGTGCGTCAGAAAGGCGGGGGGCGCCTCCCGCCGAGGCTCGAGTTGTACCTCGCCGGAGAACTCGACACCGACACCGCCCCCGGACTGCGCGAGGAACTGACCGCACTCGCCGCTCGCTCCGCCGGCGGTGTGCTGGTGCTGGACCTGTCGGGTGTCACTTTCTGCGACTCCGCCGGCCTCTACGCCCTGCTGGGCATCCGGCAGACCCTGCCCCTTGCCGGCGTCGACGTGCTGTTCGCCCAGATCGGCGCGGCCGTCCGGACCGCCGCGCGAAGGGCCGGCCTGACCGCCCACCCGGCTCTGCGGGACGGCCCTTGACCTGTGGCCCGGTGGAGCTCCGCTCCCCGGGCGAACCGAGCCGTGGCACGTCCCTCGCTCCGCCTGACGAGCCTCGTGAGCGCGCCGCCCCGCGCGGGTCACGGGCCGAACGCGCAGGACCCGGACCGCCCGTCGTCCCCGGCCCCGCCGTCCAGGAGCCGTTCCACCTCCCCCCGGGAGTGGTCGAGGATCACCCGCAGGCACTGGGCGGCCCCCGCCGCATCGCCCGCGGCGACGGCCCGCGCCGCCTCCACGTGCCGGAGCACCGCCGCCTCCTCCACCCGCTCCGGCATCAAGGACAGCTCTCCGCGCGCCACGAGCAACTCCTCCGTCACGTCGGCGAGCTGGGCGAACATGGTGTTGGCCGACGCCGCCAGCAGCGTGCGGTGGAAGGCGGCGTCCGCGGCGATGAACCCCTTCATGTCGCCGTCCCGCCCGGCGCCGGACATGGCCCTCGCGTGCGCGAGCAGCGTCTCGCGCAGCGCGGGGTCGCCGCGCCGGGCCGCCAGGGCCGCGGCGGACGGCTCGACGGCCGCCCGCAGCTCCGCCAGCTCCCGCAGCTGCTCGCGCCGCTGCGAGGTGGCCAGGCGCCACCGGATGACCTGGGGGTCGTACAGGTTCCACTCCGGCAGCGGACGGACGGTGATGCCCACCCGGGGGCGGCTGTGCACCACCCGCTTGGACTCCAGCACGCGCACGGCCTCCCGCGCGACGGTCCGGGACACCCCGTACCGCGCCTGGACGTCCTCCAGGCGCAGCACCCGGCCGGCCCGCCGTTCGTCGTCGGCCAGGGCCTCGCCGATACGGTCGACGACCTGCCCGTGCAGCCCCTGAAGTTCCACCACTCTCCCGTCCTCGGCCGTCCCCGGCCGTGTGCGCCCGGCCCGGGCGGTCAGCCGGCGTCCGCCAGCCGCTCCAGCAGCGCGGCGACCCGTTCACCGGCCGCCGCGGCTCCCCGCGAGGTCAACGCCGCACCCATGCCGCAGGCCACGGCCCCGGCCGCGATCCACTCCGGTGCGTCCTCGATTGTCACACCCCCGGTCGGGATCACCGGTGCCTGGGGGAGCGCGGACCGTACGTCGGCGAGCCAGGACGGCCGCAGCGCGGAGGCCGGGAACAGCTTCAGCGCGTCGGCGCCCTCCTCCAGCGCCCGCACCATCTCGGTCGGGGTGGCCACGCCGGGAAACACCGGGACGCCGTAGCGGTGACCGGTGCGGATCACCTCGGGATGCAGGCTCGGCGACACCAGGAACCGTGCCCCCGCCTCGACCGCCGCCCGCGCCGCCGCCGCGTCCAGCACCGTCCCCGCGCCGACCAGCGCGCCGGTACGGGTCTCGCACACGCGGGCGATGGCGGTGAGCGCGCCAGGGGTGGTGAGGGCGACCTCCACCGCGTGCAGTCCGGCGTCCAGCACGGCCTCGGCCGCCGCGACGGCCTCCTTCGCGCCGCCGCTGCGGACGATGCCGAACACCCTCTGGGCGGTGACGGCTCGGACGATCTCCCATCGGTACATGACACTCCGTTCTCGAAGGGGAAACCCTCGAAGGGGAACTCACGAGGGGTGACTCCCGAAGGGGGGGCACAGGTGGGTGGACCGCCGGTGGCCGGCGTCAGCGGTGCACCGTCTCCCCGGCGCCGCCGAAACCGGCCAGCGCCCGTGCCAGTCCCGCCCGGTCGGGCAGCCCGTCCACGTCGCTCACGCACTGGACCGCCAGGGCCGCCACGGCGGCGGCCTCCGCCAGCGCCCGGTCGTACGGGACGTCTCGCAGCCATCCGGACAGGAAACCGGCGGCGAACGCGTCGCCGGCGCCCACCGGGTCGACCAGGGGGACGGGGTGGGCGGGCTGCGGCCCCCACGTCCGCGCCGCGGTGGTGTACGAGGCCGACTTGTCGCGGTGCTTGACCACGACGCCCGTGACGCCCGAGGCGAGGAGCCGCTCCACGGCCCCGCCGGGACCGCCGTCGCCGTCCAGCAGGTCCAGCTCGTCGGCTCCGGCCAGCACCAGGTCGGCCCGGTGCAGCAGGGGCGCGACCACGGCCCGCCACCGGTCGGGCGGCGCCAGGCGCAGCCGGACGTTCGGGTCGAACGAGACGGCGGCGCCCGCCTCCCGGGCCAGCTCCATCAGCCGTACGGTGGCCAGGTGCGCGTCCTGCGACAGCATCGGGGTGATGCCGGTGAGGTGGACCAGGCGCGCGCCCTGCACCATCTCGGGCCGCAGCGCCCCGGGGGTCAGGCGCGAGGCGGCCGAACCGGCACGGTAGTACTGCACGTCGATCGCGCGGGCGGGGTGGCTGTCCCGCAGCAGCAGCCCGGTGGGCGCCTGCGCGTCCACGTCCGCGTACGCGACGTCGATGCCGTCGGCGCGGAGCTGGGACAGCACCGCCCGGCCCGCCGGGTCGTCGCCCACCCGGCCGATCCAGCGGGCGCGGTGGCCGAGGCGGGCCAGTCCCGCCGCGACGTTGCTCTCGGCGCCCGCGACGGAGCGGCGGAAGGCGACGGCGCGGTCGAGGGGGACGCCCGGTTCGGCCACCATCAGCAGCATGGCCTCGCCGCACGTCACCACCTCGGGCGCCGGGCCGCCGACCGGGCCCTCGCCACACCCTGTCGTGACGTTCATCGGGGAACTCCCTCCCACGCGGATCAGAAGGCCCGGCGCGGCGGCGCCGAGTCGGTCGCACCCACCAGGAAGTCGAGATCGGCGCCGGTGTCCGCCTGCGTCACGTGCTCGGTGTACAGCCGGGTCCAGCCGCGTACGGCGACCGGGGCGGGCGGCCGCCAGGCCGCGCGGCGGCGTTCCAGTTCCGCGTCGTCCAGCAGCACGTCGAGCCGGCGCGCCGGCACGTCCAGCCGGACCGGGTCCCCGGTGCGCACCAGCGCCAGCGGCCCGCCCACGGCCGCCTCCGGCGCCACGTGCAGCACGCACGCGCCGAACGCGGTGCCGGACATCCGGGCGTCCGAGACCCGCACCATGTCCCGTACACCGGCGTCCAGCAGCTTCTTCGGCAGCGGCAGGTTGCCGACCTCCGGCATGCCGGGGTACCCCTTGGGCCCGGTGTTGCGCACGATCAGCACGGTGTCCGCGGTGACGTCGAGGCCGGGGTCCTCGGCGACGGCCAGGTAGTCCTCCAGCGCGTCGAAGACCAGCGCCGGGCCGGTGTGGGACAGCAGCCGGGGCTCGGCCGCGGACTGCTTGATCACCGCGCCGTCGGGCGCGAGGTTGCCGCGGACGACGGCGGTGCCGGTCCCGGCCGGCAGGACCGGGTCGGTGAGCGGCCGGATGACGGCCGGGTCGTGCACCCGGGCCCCGGCGCAGTTGTCGAGCAGCGTGCGGCCGGTGACGGTCACGGGGGCCGGGTCCAGGTGGTCCCGTACGGTGTCGACGAGCGCGGGCAGGCCGCCGGCGTAGGCGAACTCCTCCATCAGGAAGCGCCCCGACGGCATCAGGTCCACCAGCAGCGGCAGTTCGGCGCCGAGCCGGTCGAAGTCGTCCAGCGTGAGCGGTACGCCGAGCCGGCCCGCGATCGCCAGCAGGTGCACCACGGCGTTGGTGGAACCGCCGATCGCCGCGTTGACGCGCACGGCGTTCTCGAAGGCGGCCCGGGTCATGATCCGGGCCGGCGTCAGATCGGAACCGGCCAGCTCCACCGCCCGCATGCCGGTCTCCTCGGCGAGGGTGCCGCGCCGGGCGTCGACGGCGGGCAGCCCGGAGGCGCCGGGCAGCATCATGCCGAGGGCTTCCGCCAGGCAGGCCATGGTCGAGGCGGTGCCCATCGTCATGCAGTGGCCGGCCGACCGGTTCAGCGAACTCTCGAACTCGGTGAACTCCTCCTGCGTCACCGTGCCCGCGCGCAGCTCCTCGGTCATCCGCCAGATGTCCGTCCCCGAGCCGACGGCACGCCCCCGGAACCGGCCGTTGAGCATCGGCCCGCCGGTGAACACGATCGCCGGGACCCCGGCGCTGGCCGCGCCCATCAGCGCGGCGGGCGTGGTCTTGTCGCAGCCGGTGAGCAGGACCACGGCGTCCAGCGGGTTGGCGCGGATCTGCTCCTCGATCTCCATGGCGGCGAGGTTGCGGTAGAGCATCGAGGTCGGCCGCAGGAACGGCTCGCCCAGCGACATCGCGGGGAACTCCAGCGGGAAGCCGCCGGCTTGCAGCACGCCCCGCTTGACGGCTTCGGCGATCAGTCGCAGATGCCCGTTGCAGGGGGTGAGTTCGGAGAAGCTGTTGCAGATGCCGATGACGGGGCGGCCGTCGAAGTTGTGTCCGCCCCGGCCCATCGCGCGCAGATGGTGCCGGGCGATGAAACCGTTCTTGCCGCCGTCGCCGAACCAGCTCCTGCTGCGCAGCGGCGGGGGTGTGGTGCCGGTCATGGTCTTCCCTTCGGGGCCGGGGCCGGAGTCGGGGCCGATGCCGGGAGCGGTGATCCGAGGGCCGCCGCGACCGACTTGACCAACTCGTGTCCTGCCGCCCTCTTCAATGGTCATATCAAATCACGTTACGGTCTGCGCTCGACCGGATCCACCCCCCCGCCGTGCCGTACATCGGACTGCACGCCGTGCCGTACGAAGGAGAACAGCATGGAGGCCACGACGATGCGGGCGGTGACGTGGCGGCTGATGCCGTTCCTCGTCCTGCTGTACCTCGTCGCCTACGTCGACCGCTCGAACGCCGGCTTCGCCAAGCTGACGCTCCAGGAGGAACTGGGCCTGTCCCATACGGCGTTCACCCTGGGACAGGTCGCGTTCTTCGTCGCGTACGCCTGCTGCGAGGTCCCGAGCAACATCTGGCTGGAGCGCTTCGGCGCCCGCCGCTGGTTCACCCGCATCATGCTCGGCTGGGGACTGGTCACCGTGCTCACCGCACTGGTCACCACGCCCTGGCAGTTCTACCTGGCCCGGTTCCTCCTGGGCGCGGCCGAAGCCGGCTTCTACCCGGGAGTGCTGTACTACCTGACCAAGTGGTACCCGTACCGCTACCGCGCCCGGGTCGTCGGCTGGTTCATGCTGTCCCAGCCCCTCGCCTTCCTCGTCGGCAACCCCGTCATGGGCGCGCTCGACGACCTGGACGGCACGCTCGGCCTGGCGGGCTGGCAGTGGATCTTCGTCGCCACCGGCGCCCCCGCCGTGCTGCTGGCCTTCGTCACGCTGCGCGTCCTGCCCGACGGCCCCGGCGAGGTGCGGTGGCTGGACACGGCACAGCGCGGCTGGATCGAGGCCGAACTGGCGGCGGAGGCGCGGCGGGCGGAGCGGGACGGCACGGGACACGGCGGTCCGCTGCGCGCCCTGCGCGACCGGCGGGTGATCCTCCTGGCGCTGTTCTACCTGTGCTTCCCGCTCGGCTCCTACGGGCTGAGCTTCTGGCTGCCGACCATCGTGGACGACTTCGGCGGGCTCACCGGCACGCAGACCGGACTCGTCACCGCGATCCCGTACGTCTTCGTCGCCCTCGGCCTGTACGTCGTACCGCGGCTCGCCGACCGCGGCGGCAGCCGCTATCCGTGGATCGCCGGTACGGCGGCGACCGGCGCCCTCGGGCTCGCCGCCAGCGCCGTCGTCACGGACCCGGTCCTGCGCATGGCCCTCCTCAGCGTCGCCGCGCTGGGCATCTACGCCGGGCAGCCGGTGCTGTGGTCGCTGCCGTCCCGCTTCCTCACCGGCGTCCAGGCGGCCTCCGGCATCGCCCTGATCAACGCGGTGGGCAACCTCGGCGGCGGCTTCGGCCCCATGGGCATCGGCGTCGTCGTCGACCGCACCGGTTCCACCGCGGCCGGCCTGTGGGTGCTGGTCGTCGCCATGGCGGTGGCCGCCGCCGCGACGTACGGCGTCAAACGCGTCCTGGAGCGTCCCGCGCCCCTCGCCGGCCGGCCGTCCGCCGACGCGGGGGGCCGACGGGCCGCGGCCCGCGACTGAGCGGGAGGGAGGGACGTCCCCCGGCCGCCGTCAGCCGATCCGGGACTCCAGATCGAGCAGGAGGGTGCGCAGATCGGCGGCGACGCGGTGGCGCTCGTCCGCGCCGAGCGACCTGAGGAGGTCGGACTCGAAGGCGAAGTGGTTCTCCAGGTCGCGGTCGAGGTCGGCCACCGCTTCGGGGGTGAGCCGGACGATGGTGGAGCGGCCGTCCTCGGGGGAGGTGGTCCTGGTGATCCACCCCTCCTGCTCGAGCCGCTTCAGCCGGCCGCTCAGGCCGGCGCCGGAGACGAGCATGGCCTGGCGGAGCTGGCCCGGGGTGAGCGCGTAGGGCGGGCCGACGCGACGCAGGGCGCGCAGCACGTCGAAGTCGCCGAGGTTGCCCACCAGCATCCCGGGGCGCCGGCGCAGGCGCCGGTTCTGCGCCTCCTCGATCAGCTGCCCCAGCCGCTGGATGCGGGCGAGCACCTCGCCCGGCGAGACGTCGAGCCGGGGGCAGGAGGCGGCCCACTGCCGTGTGGCGGTGTCGACGGCGTCCGAGGAGGACATCTGGTTCGCTCTTTCTCCAAGCGGGGGAAGGTGCCACCAGGCTAACCGCCGCCCAGGTCCGGCCGGCACGGGGACGGTCGGCTCAATTGATTCGTTCGCGAACGATATATATCGTGGGCGGCATGCATAGCGAGCACGTCTCCCCGCCGCTCACGGACCCCGCGGCACGAGCCTCGGTGGCGCCTCGACGGCGCTCACCCGGCCTGGTCCTGGCGAGCGCGAGCCTGGGCACCCTGCTGGTCATCCTGCTGACCTCCGGCCTGAACATCGCCTCCCCGGCCATCCGCTCCGCCTTCCACGCGGGCGGGAGCGCGATCGGCTGGGTGCTGTCCGGCTACACCCTCGCCTTCGCGATGCTGTCGCTGACGGGCGGGGCGCTGACCGACCGGTTCGGGGCCCGCCGCGTCTTCCTGGCCGGGCTGGGCGTCTTCACCGCGTTCAGCCTGGTCGCGGCGGCCGCCCCCGCGGTGGCCCTGGTGGTCGTCGGTACGTTCGGCCAGGGCGTCGGCGCCGCGCTGGTGCTGCCCTCGGCGCTCACCCTCATCCAATTCGTCTACCAGGACGTTCCCGGCCGGCTCTCCTGGGCGATCGGCATGTGGGCCGGGGCGAACGCCCTGGGGGCGGCACTGGGCCCGGTGCTGTGCGGCGCGCTGGTGTCGGTGTCCTCCTGGCGGGCCATGTTCCTGGCCGTCGCCGTGCTCGCGGTCGTCTTCGCCCTCGTCGCGCGCCCCGTCCTGCCGCTGCTGCGGGGCGGCGGAGCCCGGCTCGACCTGCCGGGCCTGACCGTGATGGTCGTACTGCTGGGGCTGGTGGCGTTCCTGGCCCACGACTGGCGCGCGCTGCCCGCGTGGGCCCTCGGCGCGGGCGTGGCGGCGACCGCCGCGGGGGTGTGGCTCTTCGGCCGGGTGGAACGGCGCGCCGCCGCGCCGATGCTGCCGCTCGGCCAGCTGCGGGACGTCCCGTTCAGCGCCAACGCGGTGGTGACCGTGGTCGGTACGGCCGCCTTCTTCGGCACGCTGTACATCGTCAGCATGGGACTCCAGGACGAACTGGGCATGTCCGCCTTCGAGGCGGGAGTGGCCCTGCTGCCCCTGGCCGGCGGCAACATCGTGGCCGCGCTGGCGGCCGGGCGGGTGATCGGCCGGCTCGGCGTGCGCGGGGCGATGGTCCTCGGCTCCGTCCTCGTCGTCGCCGTCCTCATCCCCATGCCGCTGGTCCTCGAGCGGTACGGGCTCCTGCTCGTCCTGCTGGTCCTGCTCGGCATGGGCTGGGGCCTGCTGGTGCCCACCACGTCGGCGGCCGGCCTGGCCCGGGCCGTGGCGGGCAAGGAGGGCGTGGCCTCCGGCGTCACGGCCGGCGGCCGGGAGCTGGGCGCCGCCCTCGCCGCGGCCACCCTGCTCCCCCTGGGCGTCAGGGCCGGGATCTGGGGCGCGGCCGGTGCCGGACTCGTCTCGCTGCTGGTGGTCCTGACCGCGGTGCGCGCCGTGGACGGGGCTCCCGCCTCCCGCCCCCGAGCCCGGCGGGAACCGGCCGCCTGACGTGCGAACGCCCACCCGGTCGTCGTTGGACGCCGGGTGGGCGTTCGCGCGGGCCGCACGCCTTACGTGCGGTTCCCCTTCGGCTGGGCCGGCTGGTCGGGGGTGCCGTGCGGCGGCGGGCTCGTGGGCTGCGCGGAGGTTGCCGGCGACACCCGGGAGCCCGCGTGGCCCGTGGTCTGCTCGGGCCGCAGGGCGCCGGGGTCGCCCGACGACGGCTCGGCACCGGACTTCAACTGCTCCAGGCGGGACGCCAGCACCTGCGTCACCGGCATACGGTCGGCGTGCGACCGCTCGTACGCCAGCAGCTCCTCCACTTCCTCGACGCTCAGCGACCGGATCCGGCTCTCCAGCCCACCGATCGGCAGATGGTCGTAGTCGGGCAGTGGGAGGGTGTTGCGGGCGGGGTCGGCCATGATTCTCACTTCCTCTGTACGGCGGCCTGCGCAGCGCGGCCGGGGCACGGCGGTCGAAACGGCGCCCGATCAGCGCGCGCCCGGTCCGCCGCTGCCGAACGAACCGCTGCTGCCCTCGTTCCAGCGGGGCCGTTCCCCCGTCGCGGCGGAACGGTCGCCCATGGTGCCGTGACCCTTCAGCTCGTGCGGCGACAGGCGCTCGTCGGTCTGCGGCATCTCGTCGGGTTCCCGGTTCTCCCTCACCTCACGGACCGGACCTCCGTCCGGAAGCCGGGGCTGCTCCTCCGGGCGCGGCCGGGGCGGCTCCCGGCGCTTGCTGCGCATACCGATCACGAAAGCGCCGATCAGCAGGGCCACCACCACGACGGCGGCCACGACCAGCCCGATACCGAGGGCGCCACGGCCCGCGGCCAGATCCATCCATGCGGTAGTCATGGCACGCGGGTACCCCGCAAGGTCCCGGCCAACCCGCTCGCCTCGGCCGGGCCGCCCGCGTCGGCGAACGGTTCGCCCTGCGGAGCGCGTCGAGCGGCCCCCTGCCCACCCACCGGCCGGCCCCCGATCCCCAGCCGCCGGGCGATGCCGTACAGGTGCTCCTCGGACGCCCGCTCGACGACGCCGTCACCGCTGCGCCGCCCCCTGCCGCCGCGACCGGCCGAACGCGGGTCCGAGGAGCCCTGGGACCGCCCCCCTTGCGCTCCCCGTCGTCGCCGGCCCTCCCGTACGTGTGCTTCAGCGCGCCGTACGCCACCCGGTGCGCCCGCCTCGCTCTCGCCGTACTCCGCCACGGCCGAGCCGCGCGCCTCGAACCGGGTGCGCCGGCCCTCCCCGGCGACCGCTCCGGGGCCGACGGCGGTTCCTCACCTCCCGGCACGGGATCCACCTCCGCTCACCGGGGCGCCGAAGGGGCGCGGGCACCCGGCGCGGCGGTGCGGAAAACGGCCGGAAACCCCTGGGAACACCGGACGGGAGCGGGTTTGACGCCCCTGGCCGGGGCTACCCGCGCCTTGTGACATCGACGACATCCCAGCAGGAACTGTTCCGGTTTCTGGAGGACCGTTTCGCCTGTGCGCAGGCGTGCACGGAGTGCGCCCGGTCGTGCGCGGTGCGCGCGAGTCTCGTGGACCCGGACGGGACCGAGAACCAGGAGCTCGTACGGCGCAAGGGCATCATGTGCGCGGAGGTGTGCGACGCGACCTGCCGCGTGCTGTCCGAGCAGAACCAGGTGGACGAGGAGGCGCTCCGCGTCCAGGTGGAATGGTGCCGGCAGGTGTGCCTGGAGAGCGCACAGGTCTTCGACGGCCACCCCGGCGCCGAGGACACCGCGGCGGCGTGCCGCGCCTGCGCCAAGGCGTGCACGGACTTCCTCGCCACCCTCGGCTGACCGCGCCCGCCCCGGCCCGTCCGCACGGACCCCGAGCCGCGGGGAGGGGCCCGCGCGGCCCGCCCGCCGGCGGACCGGGACGTCCCGCCGGGACGCAGGTCCGGACGGCCCTGGGGACGAGGTACCCCAAGCGCACGACGTCCCGCTCCGTCCGCCGGCGCAGACCCTCCTCGTCCTGCCGTGCCAGCCGCCGCGGCACCGCATGGCACACCTGACGTACCCGGCCCTGCCTCCCGCGTGCACGGGCCGTACGGCGGACCGGCCCCAGGCCCCGCCCCGCCACCCGGCGCCCGCCCGTCACGGACCCCCCGACGCGGCCCGCTCCCGCACGTCCGCACCGGCGGGACCCGCCCAAACCCCCTCCGCGCCCGCGCCCGGCAGGGAGTCGGCCCGTGCCGGACCCCGTACAAACTCGGGCGACAGCTCGCCATACTGGACGAACCAGGGAGGGCGGGACAACGGCGACGGGGGCGGACGCGGGAGATGGGGGACAGCAGGCTGATCCAGGGCCGGTACCGGCTGCTCGACCTGATCGGGCGCGGCGGCATGGGCGAGGTGTGGCGGGCACGGGACGAGTCGCTCGGCCGCCATGTCGCCGTCAAGTGCCTCAAACCGCTGGGCACGGCCCACGAACAGTCCTTCACCCGCGTGCTGCGGGAGCGGTTCCGGCGCGAGGCGCGGGTGGCCGCCGTCCTCCAGCACCGCGGGGTGACCGTCGTCCACGACTTCGGCGAGCACGACGGCGTCCTCTTCCTGGTCATGGAGCTGCTCCGGGGCCGCAACCTCAGCCGGCTCCTGGAGGACAACAAGGGCCACCCGCTGCCGGTCGCCGACGTCGTCGACATCGCCGAGCAGGTCGCCGCGGCCCTCGCCTACACCCACGAGCAGGGCGTCGTGCACCGCGACCTGAAACCCGCCAACATCGTGCGGCTGACCGACGGCACCGTGAAGATCTGCGACTTCGGCATCGCCCGCCTCGGCCACGACGCCGGCTTCACCGCCCGGCTGACCGGCACCGGCATCGCCCTGGGCACCCCGCACTACATGTCCCCGGAGCAGATCGCCGGCACCGGGGTGGACCGGCGCAGCGACCTGTACTCGCTGGGCTGCGTCCTGTACGAGATCGCCACCGGAGTGCCGCCCTTCGACCGGGACGACGCCTGGGCCGTCCTCGTCGACCACCGCGACACCCCGCCCCGCCCGCCGCGCGAGCACCGCCCCGAACTGCCCGGGTACCTGGACGAGATCATCCTGGAGCTGCTGGCCAAGCATCCCGGGCAGCGCCCGCGCGACGCCCGGGAGCTGGGCCGCCGGATCGCCGCGGCCCGCACGGGACCGGCGTACGCGCCGGTCGCCGTCGTCGTCGGCCGGACACCGGCCCCGGAGCCGGCGGGCCGCGGGGCGCGGCTGCCCTCCTGGAGCCACGGCATGACCACGGGCGTCAAGGCGGCCGGCCCCGGCCCGCGGGCCGCACTCCCGGACCCGGCGGCCGGGCTCGCGGGCGAGTGGGTCCCGCGGCCGGCCGGCGGGGCGGGAGCACCCGTCCCGGACGAACGGCCCGCCCCGCCGCCCGAGGCCGTCGCCGCGCTCGCGCGCCGCCACGACGCCGGCCTGAGCCTGGGGCGGCTCGGCCGCTGGCCGGAGGCGGGGGAGGTGCACCGCGCGGTGGCCGCCGAACGGGAACGCCTGCTCGGCCCCGACCACCCCGACACCCTCGCCAGCCGTTACGAGGCCGCATTCGCACTCAGCCGCACCGGCCGCGCCGCCGACGCGCTGCGCGCCTACAAGCGGGTGGCCGAGGCCCGGATCCGGGTGCTCGGCCCCGACCACCCGGACACGCTCGCCGCCCGGCAGGAGATGGCGTACGTCCTGGGCCGGCTGGGCCGCCACACCGACGCCCACCAGGTCTACGCGTCGGTCCTCGCCGCCCGGGAACGCACCATGGGCGCCGACCACCCCGACACCCTGCGCTGCCGCCACAACCTCGCCTTCAACCTGGGCCGGCTCGGCCGCCCGGAGGACGCCCACCGCATGGCCCGCGAGGTGGCCGCCGCCCGCGCCCGGGTGCTCGGCCCCGACCACCCCGACACGCTGGTCACCCGTTTCGAGGTGGCCTACGCACTCGGTCAGCTGGACCGCTGGCAGGAGGCCCTGCGGACCTACCAGGACGTCGCCGACTCCCGCGCCCGGGTGCTCGGCCCCGACCACCCCGACACCTTCGCGGCCCGCCACGAGGTCGGCATCAGCCTCGGCCGCCTCGGCCGCAGCGCCGAGGCGCTGGCGCTCTACCGGGAACTGGCGCGGGACCGCGCCCGGGTCCAGGGTCCCGATCACCCCGAGACGCTGCGCGCCCGGCACGGCCTCGGCGTCAACCTCGGGCGGCTCGGCCGCTGGGAGGAGGCGGTCGCCGAGTCCCGCGAGGTGTGCGCGATCCGCGCCCGGGTGCTCGGCCCCGACCACCCGGACACGCTCGTCAGCCGCCGCGAGGTCGCCGTGGGCCTGGGCTGGCTGGGCCGCTGGGCCGAGGCACTGGCCGAGTACCGCACGGTGGCCGCGGTCCGCGAGCGGATCCTCGGCCCCGACCACCCCGACACCCTCGCCGGCCGCGACGACGAGGCCCACTGCCTGCAGCAGCTCGGCCGCGGCGCCGAGGCCGTCGAGCTGTACCGCAGGACGGCGGTGGTGCGGCAGCGGCAGGACGCCCCCTGAACCGGCCGGGCCGCCGGCGCCGGTGGCCCGGCGGCGTCCGTCCGCCGGGGAACGGCACCCACCGAGGCGAAGTCCCCGCCCGGCCCGCAGCGGGAGCTGCGGCTGCCCGGTGGCGGCATCCTCCGCCATGGCCGGCCCCGGCCCCGCGCCGAGGAGGGCACCGGCCGCCGGGGTGAGCGGGGCGCCCGGGCGCAGCGCGGCCACGGCGGTGCCGGACCGGCCGGCGGACGCATGCGCCGCCGGAGGAGGGGTACCGCGACATAACGGAAATTTTGCCTCAGCGTCACAGGGAGGCTGCCATGGCGGACCTCAGCCCCATCGACCTGCAGAAGGCCCTCAACGGCGTGGACTACCCGACGGACAAGAAGCACCTGGTGGAACGTGCCCGGAAGAACAAGGCGGACGAGAAGGTGGTCAGCCGCCTCGACGGCCTGGAACAGGACCGCTTCGACGGACCGAACGAGGTGCAGAAGGCCGTCTTCAACGAGTAGCGGACCAATGCCCGGGCGCCCGGACCCGCGGCCGGCGACGCCACCGCGTCGCGACGGGCGACGCCGCCGGCCGCGTCGGACGCGCATGTCGAATCCCGCCTCCGCGGCCTGATCCAAACGAAAGACCCTAGTCCGCCGACGGCGTCCAGCCCACCGCCTCGACCCGTGCCGCGTCCGCCGGACGGGCCCCGTCGAAGAGGACGCCGCCGGCCCCCCGGACCCGCAGCCCGTCGACGTACGCCCCGCGGCCCACGTACAACCGGTCGGTCGTGTACCGCCAGCGCAGCGTGAGCCGGCGGGCGGCCGGGAGGTCGGCGGCGACCCGGTGCCAGACGCGCCCGGACCAGCCGCCGACCGAACCCGACGGATGCCGCCGCGGCTCCTCGCCCGGGCGGGTGGTCGTGAACGGGACGGGCCGCCAGGCGGCCCCGTCGTCCGCCGCCTCCAGGGAGAGGACGTCGGCCCCCGGCTCGGTGTCCCACCACAGGGCGCAGGCCAGCCGCGCCCCACCCGGCGAGGTGTCCAGCGCGGGCAGCGCGAGGGTGGCCGTGGCGGCGCCGCGCATCCCGGAGAACCAGGCGGTCCGGCCCCGTGCCGGGCGCACCGGCACGGCCCGCGCCAGGTTGTTCGCGGCGGCGACCCGCGGCGCGGAACCGGACCGCCAACCGCGCACCGGGTGCACCGAGTTGCCGAGCACCACGAGGAACGAGTCGGTGGTCGGGTCCAGGACCAGCGAGGTCCCGGTGAAACCGGTGTGCCCGGCGGTGCGCGGCGTGGCCATCGCCCCCATGTACCAGTGCTGGTACAGCTCGAAGCCGAGCCCGTGCTCGTCGCCGGGGAAGGCCGTGTTGAAGTCGGTGAACATCAGCTCCACCGACTCCGGGCGCAGGATGCGCGCCCGGCCGTAGGAGCCGCCGTTGAGCAGCGTCCGGGCGAGCACCGCGAGGTCCCACGCGCACGAGAACACCCCCGCGTGCCCCGCGACACCGCCGAGGCTGTGGGCGTTCTCGTCGTGCACCTCGCCCCACACCAGCCCCCGTTCCAGGCCCGACCAGGGCTTGCGGGCGTCCTCCGTGGCGGCGATCCGTGATCTCCAGGAGGCGGGCGGGTTGTAGCGGGTGCGGCGCAGTCCCAGCGGGCCGGTGACCTCCTCGCGCAGCAGGGTGTCCAGGGTGCGGCCGGTGATCCGTTCCAGCACCAGCTGGAGCGAGATCAGGTTCAGGTCGGAGTAGAGGTAGGCGGTCCCGGGCGGGGCGACCGGCGCCTCGTCGTAGAGCAGCCGGACCTTCTCCTCGTACGCCGGCGCGCTGTACAGCGGTAGCCAGGCGCGGAAACCGGAGGTGTGGGTGAGCAGGTGGCGGATCGTCATGTCCTGCTTCCCGGCCCGGCCGAACCCCGGCAGGTACGAGGCGACCGGCGCCTCCAGCTCCAGCGTCCCCCGCTCCGTCTGCTGCACGGCGAGGAGCGAGGTGAACAGCTTCGACACCGATGCCAGGTCGAACACGGTCTCCCGGGTCATGGGGATCTGCTGCCCGGCCGGGAACTCGACACCGGTGTCGGTCCTCTCGTCGTACGCCCGGTAGCGCACCGCCATGCCGATCGGCTCGTGCAGCGCCACGGTGCCGCCGCGCCCGGCGAGCAGCACGGCGCCCGCGTACCAGGGGTGCTCGGGGGAGGGGCCGAGGAACGCCTCGGCGTCGGCGACGAGTTGCCGCAGGTGGTCCGGGAGCAGTCCGGCGCGTTCGGCGCTGCCGCGGCGCAGGACGGGGTGCCGCCGCGCCCGGCCGGGGACGGCCGCCGCGGGTCCGGCCGCGAGGGGCGCGACCGCCAGTGCCCCGCCCAGGGCCAGGGCGCGGGCGCCCAGGTGCCGCCGGGTGATTCCGCTCGCCGCCTCGTCCGCCATCGGAAGCCTCCCGCCACCCAGGCTGAAAGTATTTTTCCGGGAATGCCGTGGAACGCCGTGCGGGGTGAAACTTTCCTGTCGGCAGGGGAGTGTGTCAATGGGGCGGGCGAGGTTCGCGGACCGGGATGTGTCGGGAGCGCACGGGCCGGGCGGAGCCGGATCCGGTGGTCACCCGGCTGCGGCCGCCGGCCTTCCGGACGGACGCGCGGGAGCGGCCGGCCGGGTGGTCCGGGACCGCCGTCCGGTCCTGGTCCGCCCGCCCGGACCGGACGGGCGTCTTGACCCGCCCCCGCGACCGGCCGAGGATCGGCTGTCATGACGCCCGGACACGGCAGCACGGTCGACGGGATGCTGCGGCGCAGCGCCCGGCGCACCCCCGCGCGCCTCGCGGTGGAGTACGGCGAACGCCGCTGGACGTACGAGGAACTGGACACGGCCGTCTCCCGCGCGGCGAGCGTCCTGCTCGGCCAGGGCCTCTCCCCGGGCGACCGGGTCGCCGCCCTGGGCCGCAACTCCGACGCCTACCTGATCGCCTTCCTCGCCTGCGCCCGCGCGGGCCTGGTCCACGTGCCGGTCGACCACCACCTGACCGGGGACGACCTCGCCTACCTCGTCGGCCAGTCCGGCAGCAGCCTGGTCCTCGCCGACCCCGACCTCGCCGGCCGCCTCCCCGGCGGCGTACGCGCCCTGCCGCTGCGGGACACCGGCGACGCGCTGCTCACGGCACTGGCCACCGCGCCCCCGTACGACGGCCCGGAACCGGACGCCGAGGACCTGGCGCAGCTGCTGTACACCTCGGGCACCACCGCCCTGCCCAAGGGCGCGATGATGACCCACCGGGCCCTGGTCCACGCCTACCTCAGCGCCCTCACCGCCCTCGACCTGCGCGCGGACGACCGGCCCGTGCACGCGCTGCCGCTGCACCACTCGGCCCAGATGCACGTCTTCCTGCTGCCCTGCCTCGCGATCGGCGCGACCAACGTCATCCTCGACGCACCCGACGGCGACCGGCTCCTCGACCTGATCGAAGCCGGCCGCGTCGACAGCCTGTTCGCCCCGCCCACCGTCTGGACCGGCCTGGCGGGCCGCCCCGACTTCGCCACCCGGGACCTGGACGGGCTGCGCAAGGCGTACTACGGGGCGTCGGTCATGCCGGTGCCCGTCCTGGAACGGCTGCGCGCCCGCCTGCCCCACCTCGCCTTCTACAACTGCTTCGGCCAGAGCGAGATCGGCCCCCTCGCCACCGTCCTCGGCCCCGACGAGCACGAGGGCCGGATGGACTCCTGCGGCCGCCCGGTGCTCTTCGTGGAGGCCCGGGTGGTCGGCGAGGACGGCGAGGACGTCCCCCCGGGCACGCCCGGCGAGATCGTCTACCGCTCCCCGCAGCTGTGCGAGGGCTACTGGGACAAGCCCGAGGAGACCGCGCGGGCCTTCCGCGACGGCTGGTTCCACTCCGGCGACCTGGCCGTGCGGGACGCCGACGGCTACTTCACGATCGTCGACCGCGTGAAGGACGTCATCAACTCCGGCGGCGTCCTGGTCGCCTCACGGCAGGTCGAGGACGCCCTGTACACGCACGAGGCGGTCGCCGAGGCCGCCGTGATCGGCCTGCCCGACGAGCGGTGGATCGAGGCCGTCACGGCGGTCGTCGTCCCGCGCGGAAAGGTCACCGAGGCCGAGCTCCTCGCCCACGCCCGCGCCAGGCTCGCCGCGTTCAAGGCCCCCAAACGCGTCCTGTTCGTGGACGAGCTGCCGCGCAACGCCGGCGGCAAGGTCCTCAAACGGGAGCTGCGGGAACGGTTCGCGGACCGGCGCTCCCCGGCGCCGTCCACCGGGTGACGCACCCGCCCGGGTCACGCCCGGCGCGCCGCGGGGAGGATCGCTCGCGCGCCGGGGGCCGGCCTCCGGCGCGACGACCGTGCCGTGCGCGGCGCGAGGGCGACCGGGGCGGACGCCACCCGCGTGCCCGCCTCGTGCGCGCAGGGCCGCGCCGGCCGCCGATCCGCCGCCGGCAAGCCGGAGGGGACCGGATCCGCACCGGCCCAAGCCGCCGCGCCCGCGGCGGCCGGATCGAGCGCCACCGCACGTCCAGTCGCCGCGACCACCGGTCCGGCGAACCGGCGCGGTCACGGCATCAGCGCGGCCGCCGCAGGTCCACGATCCGCCGGATCTTGCCCAGCGACCGCTCCAGCGACTCCGGATCGACGATCTCCACACCCACCGACACGCCGACGCCGTCCTTCACGGCCGCCGCGATGGACCGTGCCGCCGCCTCCCGCACCCGCGGACCGGCGCCGGGACGCGCCTCGGCCCGCACCGTGAGGGCGTCCAGACGGCCCTCCCGCGTGAGCCGCAGCTGGAAGTGGGGCGCGACCCCCGGCGTGCGCAGCACGATCTCCTCGATCTGGGTGGGGAAGAGGTTCACCCCGCGCAGGATCACCATGTCGTCGCTGCGGCCGGTGACCCTCTCCATCCGCCGGAACACCCGCGCCGTGCCCGGCAGCAGACGCGTCAGGTCCCGCGTCCGGTACCGGACCACCGGCATCGCCTCCTTGGTCAGGGAGGTGAGCACCAGCTCGCCCTCCTCGCCCTCCGGAAGCACCTCGCCCGTGACCGGGTCCACGATCTCCGGGTAGAAGTGGTCCTCCCAGACGTGCAGCCCGTCCTTGGTCTCCACGCATTCCTGCGCGACACCCGGGCCGATCACCTCCGACAGCCCGTAGATGTCGACCGCGTCGATCGCGCACCGCTCCTCGATCTCCCGCCGCATTTCCTCGGTCCAGGGCTCCGCCCCGAAGACACCCACCCGCAGCGAGGTGCCGCGCGGGTCGACGCCCTGCCGTTCGAACTCGTCCAGGAGCGTGAGCATGTAGGAGGGGGTGACCATGATGATCCGGGGCTTCAGGTCCTGGATCAGCCGCACCTGACGGGACGTCGTCCCGCCGGACGCCGGGACGACCGTACAGCCCAGCCGTTCCGCGCCGTAGTGCGCGCCCAGGCCGCCGGTGAAGAGCCCGTAGCCGTACGCTATGTGCACCACGTCCCCGGGCCTCCCGCCGGCCGCCCGGATCGAGCGGGCCACCATGTCCGCCCACATCGACAGGTCGCCGTCGGTGTACCCGACGACCGTGGGCTGCCCGGTGGTGCCGCTGGAGGCGTGGATCCGGCGGACGCGCTCGCGCGGCACCGCGAACATCCCGTACGGGTAGTGCTCCCGCAGGTCCGCCTTGACCGTGAACGGGAACCGCGCCAGATCGGGGAGCGAGCGGCAGTCCTCCGCACGCACCCCCGCCCGGTCGAAGGACTTCCGGTAGAACGGCACGTTCTCGTAGGCGTGCCGCAGCGACGACCGCAGCCGCTCCAGCTGCAGCGCCCGCAGCGCCTCGGCGCCGAGCCGTTCCCCGGCGTCCAGCGGTCCTGCCGTCGCATCCGCCATCGGGCGCCTCCTCACCGACCGTTTCCCCACGGGCGACCGATCATTCGGTCGAGGTTTCGGAGATCAGTAATCCAGGCCGGCGCGCCCGGGGCAAGAGGGCCGGAGGGTGTTTTCCCGGCGTCGCCACGAGGGCGGTCCGCTGCGGGGACCTCCGCCGGGACCACCGCCCCGCCCGCGCCGGGGGAACGGCTGCGCACGCCGGCCCGCCGACCGGCCGGATCACCGCCCGGCGGCCCCGGGCCCCTCGGACCTCCCGTCGGCCGGACCGGGAAGCGCCGCTCACGCGGCCTGTCGGCGCCCGGAAGCGATCGCTAGGCTGGCCGCGGACGACGACTCGGGAGGAGCACGGACGTGGCCGAGAGCACCACCCACCAGCGCCCGCTCATGGGCTGGGACAAACCGGAGCTGGACCTCAGCAACGCACAGTGGCAGTCCGGCAGCCGGGGCCTGGGGGATGTCCAGATCGCCTTCGTCGAGGGGTTCATCGCCATGCGCAACGGCACCCGCCCGGAAAGCCCCTCCTTGATCTTCACCCCCGCCGAGTGGGGCGCGTTCGTCTCCGGAGCGCGGGAGGGGGAGTTCGACCTCACCTGACCTCCCCGGGGCGGGCCGGCGGCCGACCGGCCGATCCGGGGGTGTTCCCCCCGATTTTCCGGACACGCGACGGTGAGCCCCCCGGCGGGCCGGGGCCTGAGCGAGGCTGGTCCGGGAGGGGGAAGGCCGTATCCCCGGAGGTGAGGAACCCCATGAGCACCCTGCCGGTCATCGCGGCGGTCGACGGGTCGGACGACAGCCTGCGCGCCCTCGACTGGGCCCTCGACGCCGCCCGCAGGCGCCGGGCGCCGCTGCGGGTGGTGCACGTGCGGCAGTACGCCGCCTGGGCCCAGCCCGACGTCCCGGTCGCCGGCCCCCCGGACCCCGACGAGGACCCGGCGCTCGAGCGGGCCCGTGCCCGCCTGCGGGAACGGGGCGAGGGGGACGGCACGGAGTACGTCGGGGTGGAGGGCGTCCCCGGCGCCGTGCTGCCCGGCCTCGGCGCCGGGGCCCAGCTGCTGGTGCTCGGCTCCCGGGGCCGCGGCGGCTTCGCCAGTCTGCTGCTCGGCTCCAACGGCCTCGCCGCCGCCCGCGACGCCGGGTGCCCCGTCGTCGTGGTGCCCCGCCCCGGACGCCAGGTCCACGGCGAGGCACCCGAGGAGCGCGGCCCGCGGGTGGTCGTCGGCCTGCACGCGGACGGCCCCGACGAGGCCGCCCTCGGGTTCGCCTTCACCGAGGCCGCCCTGCGCGACGCCCGTCTCCAGGTGATCGCCGCCTACCAGTGGCCCGCGCAGATCTGGGCCGCCGCCCCCGAGGTGCTCGTACCGCCGGTGATCGACCAGGTCGCCGCGGAGAGCGAGATCCGCGGCCTCGCCGAGGGCCTCCTCGCCCCGCACCGCGAACGCCACCCCCGCGTCCGGGCCGAGGCCCACGTGGTGCCGGGGGACGCCGCCGGCCACCTCGTCGCCGCCTCCAGGGACGCCGACCTGGTCGTCGTCGGCCGCCACCGGCGGCGCCTGCCGGCCCCCGTCCGCATGATGGGCTCCGTCACCCAGGCCGTACTGCTGCACGCGGCGAGCCCGGTCGCGGTGGTGCCGCCGGCGTCCCCGCAGGACTGAGCCGGGGAAGGGCCTGCGCCGGCGGGGCCCGGCGGACACCGGAACGGGGCGCCGCCCGCACGCCACCGGGCGGGTCCGGGCACGTACCATGGCGGCATGTCGTTCCTCCGCCGCCGCAGTGCCACCCCCGCCGGGCCCGACTTCGACGTACTGGCCATGGACCCGGGCGACTGGCCCGGCAACCTGGGCGCCGGGCTGCTGCCCGCGCCCGACGGCAGCTGCCAGGGCGTCTTCCTGCGATACGACCTGTTCGGCGGCCGCGGCCCCGCCATGATCATCGGCAATCTGCCCGAGGGCTCCCCGGCCCGGGACCTCCCCGAGGGCCAGGTCCCCTTCGAGGTGGGCCAGTTGCTGCTGGCCCTGGAGAACGACGAGGAGGTGACCGTCGTCGGTGTCGAGGACATGCCGGTGATGCAGGGCGACAACCTGCTGATCGTGCGCCGCCTCAAGCTCTCCGAGAGCCGGATCTCCTGCGTGCAGTTCGACCGCAGCGACAACGTGCTGGTGACCATCGCCGCCTGGGACCGCCCCATCACCGACGACCTGTACGCCCTGCTGAAGCCGCTCCCGGCGGAGCTCTTCCAGCAGGGCTGACCGGCTCGGGGACTACGCCTTCGGGGACACCACCCGCACGTCGGCGGCCCGCACGAACGCGATCCGGTGGCCGAACTGGATCTGGTGGTACAGGTCCTCGCCGATCACCGTCCGGTGCGCGCCGGGGTCGAAGGTGACCGCGTAGAGGTACGTGCCCGGCACCTCGTCCCCGACCACGTACCGCTGGCCCCTCGGCAGCGTGTACGGCAGCGGCGACACCGCCTGGACGGGCACGTCCGCCGGGTAGGCGGTCCTCTCCGGATAGGCGCGCCCGTAGACCGGGACGCTCTCCAGACCCTCCCTCGGGGTCACCGTCCGGCCCGCCGCGGGCACCGCCGCCGGGTTCTTCGCCGGGTTGCGGAACCAGGCCTTCTGGCCCAGGTACCAGATCGCCGTCCAGTCGCCCCACCGGTCGGCGACCGCGTACTGCTGGCCGGTGGACACCCGCGAGGACAGGTCGTTCACCCCGGTCGTCGGGGCGGTGCCCAGGCCGATGTCCCTGATCGGAGGAGCCTTCTCGTCGTGGTCGGCGTACAGCCGCACCGCGCTGGAGCCGTGCGCCGCGCACGGCTCGTCCCGCACCGCGCAGCCGGTGTACTCGGGCCGGTTGCGGGCGTAGTCGGGGCGGATCGTCACCAGGTCCGCATGTCTGCCGCCGCCGGGCTCGAAGGGCCGGCCCAGCAGCCGGAAGTAGTGCCGCCAGTCCCAGTACGGGCCCGGGTCGGTGTGCATGCCCCGGATCGACCCGGCGGTCGGGCCCGGCACGTTGTCGTGGCCGAGCACGTGCTGCCGGTCCAGCGGAATGCCGTACTTCCCGGCCAGGTACTTCACCAGCCGCGCCGAGGAGCGGTACATGGCCTCCGTGTACCAGGCGTCCGGCTCCGCCAGGAACCCCTCGTGCTCCAGGCCGATCGACCCCGCGTTGACGTACCAGTTGCCCGCGTGCCACGCCACGTCCTTCGCCTTCACGTGCTGGGCGATGTGCCCGTCGGTGGAGCGGAGCGTGTAGTGCCAGGAGACGTAGGCCGGGTCCCGCACCATGTTCAGCACCCCGTCCCAGGCGCCCTCCGTGTCGTGGACGACGATGTACCGGATGGCCGGGGAGGCGGGCCGGTCCGCCAGGTCGTGGTTGCCGTAGTCGCCGTCCCCGAACTCCTCGTACGGCGCCGGGACCCACTCGCAGGACACCGTCCTCGGGCACTCCGTGCCGGTGGCGGAGGGGGCGCGCAGACCCGCGTCCGCGAGCTGCGCGGTGTCGGGCTCGACGTCCGGCCGCGCCGGCAGGGCGACCCGCTGACCGGCGTCCGTCGTGCGCCGCCCACCCGTGCGGATCACCTCGTACACGTCGTCGGCGTACGCCGCCGCCGTCGCCGTGTCGTCGGCGCCGGAGAACCGGGCCACCGCCCCGTACCAGTCCGCGGGGTCCCGGCTCGGCGGCTCGCCCAGCTCCCGCTGGGCGGCGGCCAGCAGCGCGGCGCCGCCCGCCACGTTGGCCGCCGGATCGGTCCGCAGGGCCTGGGGACTCAGCCCGGTCAGCTCGGCCGCCCTCGGCAGCGTCTTCAGCCGGTCCGGCAGGGCGCCGGCGTCCGGGGGCGTGGGCCGCGGACGCAGCGGGGGGCGGGCGTCGTCGCCGCGGGGGTCCTCGGTGCCCTCGTCGTGATGTGACGTTTCCGCGAGGGCGGTGCGGGCGTCGGTGAGGTGCATCGGGCCGTAACCGCCGGTCACGCTCGGCGCGCCGCCGTGCGCGTTCCAGCGGGACTGGAGGTAGGCCACGCCCAGCAGCACGCTCTGCGGCACGTCGTACTCGGCCGCCGCCGCGGCGAACGCCTGCTGGAGACGGTCGCCGGGCGCGGTCCGGGCGCCGGACGGGACCGCGCCGAGCAGTGGCGGCAGCAGTGCCGCCACGGCCAGGGCGCGGACCGCGCGGCGCGGACGTCCGGGATCGGGGGTGGAGCCGGCATCGGTGACGGAACCTCGCAAAGCGGCCTCCTGAGGCGGTCGGGCACGGCGGGGTGTGCGGGGCCGGGCCGGGTCAGTGGTACCGGGGGGCCGGCGATCCGTCAATCAAGCCCGCGGGCAGGAGAAATCCCGCGTCGACCGGGGGGAGGGGCGGGTTTCGCGGCGGGTGCGCCCCGGGCCTGCGGGGCGTCAGTGGTGTACGCCACTGGGACTTCGCGCGCCGGGCTCCGGCACGCGAAGGTCCGCGGTGCGCCCCCTCCGGTCGGGCGCACCGCGGACCTTCGCGTCCCCTCAGCGAGTGCCGACCGCCGCGCGCACGGCCTTGCGGGCCAGCTGGCAGTCGTCGTGCAGCCGCCGCAGCAGCAGCCGTTGTTCCTCACCGGACGGCGCAGCACCCGGGTGGGCCGTGCCCGGTGCCGCCGGGGCCGTGTCGTGCATCGAACGCTGTACGGCGGTCTCGTGGATACGGATCTCGCGGGTCAGCACGAGCATCAGGTTCACCAGGAAGGAGTCCCGCGAGGCGGGGCCCGCCGACTGCGCGATCTGGCTGATGTGCCGCCGGGCCGACGGCGCGTCCCCCAGCACCGACCACAGCGTCGCCAGGTCGTAGCCCGGCAGGTACCAGCCCGCGTGCTCCCAGTCCACCAGCACTGGACCGGCCGGCGACAGGAGGATGTTGGACAGCAGGGCGTCGCCGTGGCAGAACTGGCCCATGCCCTGGCGCCCGGCCGCGTGAGCGATGCCGTGCAGCAGCTTCCGCAGGTCACCCAGGTCCCGGTCGGTGAGCAGCCCCAGCTCGTGGTACCGGGAGATCCGCGCCGCGTAGTCCAGCGGGGCCCCGAACGTGCCCGCCGGGGGGCGCCAGCCGTTCAGCCGGCAGATCGCGCCGAGGACCGCTCTGACGTCCCCCGGCGGCGGCGCCTCCACCGGGTGCCGCCGGAGCGCCGCCGCCCGCCCCGCCATCCGCTCGACGACGAGGGTGCCGTTGTCCGGATCCGCCGCGATCAGCCTCGGCACCCGCACCGGCGGGCGGTGCCGGACGAACGAGCGGTATGCCGCTATTTCGTGCCGGATCCGCTCGGCCCACGTGGGGGAGTGGTCCAGTAAACACTTGGCGACGGCCGTACCGCGTCCGGCCGTGCCGACCAGCAGCACGGCCCGCCCGCTGCGGCGCAGCACCTGCACCGGCGAGAACTCCGGGCAGATCCGGTGCACCGCGGCGATCGCCGTGCGCAGCTGGGCGCCCTGGGAGCCGGACAAGTCGATTCTCCCGCTGAGCGGTTGGGTGCCGGGCCCCGCGCCGCGTGGCGGCCTGCCCGGCCCGAGGGCCGGGGCCGCCGGACGCGCGGGGGCGAGGTGGGGGCCGCCGCCCGCCGGGCGGTACAGCGGCCGGGAGGGGGCGGACACGGAGGACGATGCTGCGTACATGGGCGATACAGATCCCTTCGTGTGCCTGCTGTGCCTGCCTGAACATCGCGCACCCGGCCCGGCCGCCGCCGGCGCACCCTGGGGAATGCCCCTGCGGCGGCCGGGTCGGGGTGGCGCGTTCCTACCTGACACCCGAAAGGCCGTGGCACACCATCTGGCGAACCCTGGCGAACCCTGGCGAATAGTCGCCCGGCACTTGGGGCCGGGCTACTGTCCATCTCAGCCGAGAACCTGGGGGCTTGATGTGAGCGGAGAACCCAACACCCGGCTCGCGGACCTGTTCGGCCTGGCCGGCTGGTCCAAGGGCGAGCTCGCGAGGCTGGTCAACCGGCAGGCGGCGGCCATGGGCCACCCCCAGCTGGCGACCGACACCTCGCGGGTGCGGCGGTGGATCGACATGGGGGAGATCCCCCGCGATCCGGTGCCCCGCGTGCTGGCGGCTCTGTTCACCGAGCGTCTCGGCCGTGTCGTGACCATCGAGGACCTCGGTCTGGTCCGGCACGGGCGTGCGGGGAGACGGCGGGGCGGCGGGAGCGAGCATCCCGACGGAGTGCCGTGGGCGCCCGAGCGGACCGCCGCGGTCCTCACCGAATTCACGGGAATGGACCTCATGCTCAACCGACGCGGCTTGGTGGGCGCGGGTGCCGCGCTCACCGCGGGATCCGCACTCAGCAGCGCCATGCACGACTGGCTGCGCACCGACCCGGCCCTGGTTGCCGACGCCCCCGATCTCCACCGTCCCCTGCACGCCGTCGACCCCGCCGGGTACGACCGCTACGAGGCCGCCCCCGTCGGGTCCCAGGAGGTCGACGAACTGGAGCGCTCGGTGGAGGTGTTCCGCGCCTGGGACGCCGCACGCGGCGGCGGGCTCCAGCGCAAGGCGGTGGTGGGCCAGCTCAACGAGGTGGGCGGCATGCTCACTTACCATCACCCGCCCCACCTCCAGCGGCGCCTGTGGGGTGTCGCCGCCAACCTGGCCGTCCTCGCCGGATGGATGTCGCACGACGTCGGTCTGGAGCCCACGGCGCAGAAGTACTTCGTCATCGCCGCGCACGCCGCGCGGGAGGGCGGCGACCGGCCCCGCGCCGGCGAGGCGCTGTCCCGCGCGGCCCGCCAGATGGTGCACCTGGGCCGGCCCGACGACGCCCTGGACCTGATGAAGCTCGCGCAGTCCGGCTCCGGCGACCGGGTGCTGCCCCGCACCCGGGCGATGTTCCACACCATCGAGGCCTGGGCGCAGGCGTCGATGGGCAAGGGGCAGGCGATGCGGCGCACCCTGGGGAAGGCGGAGGACCTCTTCGTCTCCGACAAGGACGACGCACCGACGCCGGACTGGATGCAGACCTTCAAGGACGAGGACCTGTACGGCATGCAGGCACTCGCCTACCGCACGCTGGCGGAGTTCGAGCCGGGTGCGGCCGTGCACGCCCAGTACTACGCGGAGAAGGCCCTGGCCCTGCGGGTCGACGGACGGGAACGGTCGAAGATCTTCGACCATCTGTCCATGGCCTCCGCCTGCTTCATCGCGGACGATCCCGAACAGGCGGACCGTTACGCGCGCCTGGCCCTGATGTCGATGGGGTCGAACTCCTCCCGCCGCACCTGGGACCGGCTGCGCCAGATGTACCGGCTCACCGCCGAGTACGCCGGCTATCCGAAGATCCAGGAGCTGCGGGAGGAGATCAGACTGGCGCTGCCGAAAGGGAGGGGGCGCAGCGGCAGCGCACCGGCGTAGCGGGGCGGTGCCGCGGTACCCGGCCGTCCGCCAGGGACTTTCCCGCCCTTCCCCGGCTCCTTCCTCCGGTCAAGGGATCCGGCACCATACGACAAGGCGGCGCTCCCGGCATATGCATCGTCTCCGCGGACCGATCGTCGCGGACGTATCGCGTACACCGGTGGCTCCCCAAGCCGTATGAGCAGGACGGAACTCGGCCGGGGGCCACGACGCGTGAGCGGAGCCGTCCGGGTGTTCGACGGACCTGTGTCCTGCGTGCCCCCGTGCGGCTCTACGGGGTCGATCAGGTCCCGGCGCGCAGGGCCGGGCGCGGAGCGAGGCCGGCGGTGACGCGGGCACCGCTGCCCAGGGAGCGGACACCGGCCTCGGCCGCCACGGCGGCCGCGTACCCGTCCCAGGTGCCGGGGCCGGTGACCCGGCCCAGCCGTGCCTCCGCCTCCACCACGCGCAGCGCGCCCGCGGGGTCGGGCACCATCGGCTTCTCGCACAGCACCGGCAGCCCCCGCGCGAAGGCGGCGAGCAACGCCTCTTCGTGGGCGGGGCCGGGCGAGGCGATCAGGACGGCCTCGGCCCCCGGCGCGTCGAGGGCGGCCCCGGCGTCCGTGTGCACGAAGACCCCGTCGATGCCGGCCACGGCGTCCTCGGCCCGTGCGGCGTCGGGATCGGCGACCGCGGCGACCCTGGCCCCACTCACCACCCGGTCCGGTCGCCGTATGTGATCGGCTCCCATGTGTCCCGCGCCCGGAACGGCCACACCCAGCGGTTCGGTCATGCCTCGTCGGCTCCTTCCGGCGTGCCGCGTGACGGACCGGCCGGGTCCGCGGCGACCAGGGTTTCACGGTCGTCAAGGGGGCTGCCCGGTACACCCGTCGGCGGAGGACGGTACCCGTGTGAAGACGGCTGCACGGGATGTTGAGGGAGTTTTTGCCGATGGCCGATCCGTGACGGTGAGCGCCCGGCGCCACGCGGATCCCGGGTATCGCTAATGCAAAGTGCGGCCAAAAGACACGGGGTGCTGGTGACGGCCGTGTTACCTCCCTGTTGACGGCGAGCCCCCGCATCTCGCAGGCTCACCGAGATAGGTGTTAGATACAACTGGTTTGGCCGGTCGCCGGTCGCGCCTGCGAAAACACGGGTGGGCGGCGGGATCGGCCGGACCGGAGGCAGGAGGTAGCGCATGTGTGGCATCACCGGCTGGGTCTCCTTCGACCGCGACCTTCGCTCGGAGGGCGCCACGTTGGATGCGATGACCGAGACGATGGCCTGCCGGGGTCCGGACGACCGCGGCACCTGGACCGAGGGCCCGGCGGCCCTCGGGCACCGCAGGCTCGCGATCATCGACCTGCCCGGCGGCCGCCAGCCGATGACGGCCGCCACCCCGGCGGGCACCGTGGCGATCGTCTACTCCGGGGAGGCCTACAACTTCACCGAGCTGCGCCGTGAACTTTCCGGCCGCGGCCACCGCTTCACCACCGACTCCGACACCGAGGTCGTCCTGCGCGGCTACCTGGAGTGGGGCGACGCCGTCGCCGAACGCCTGAACGGCATGTACGCGTTCGCCGTCTGGGACGGCCGCGCGGACAAGCTCGTGATGATCCGCGACCGCATGGGCATCAAGCCCTTCTACTACCACCCGACCGCCGACGGCGTCCTGTTCGGTTCCGAGCCCAAGGCCATCCTCGCCAACCCGCTCGCCCGGCGCCGGGTACGGCTGGACGGGCTGCGCGAGCTGTTCACCATGATCAAGACGCCCGGCCACGCCGTCTGGGACGGCATGCGCGAGGTCGAACCGGGCACGGTCGTCACCGTCGACCGCTCCGGCGTGCGCCACCGCGTCTACTGGGAACTGGAGACCCGGCCCCACACCGACGACCGCGACACCACCATCGCCCGCGTCCGCTCGCTCCTCGACGACATCGTGCGCCGCCAGCTCGTCGCCGACGTACCGCGCTGCACCCTGCTCTCCGGCGGCCTGGACTCCTCCGCCATGACCGCGCTCGCGGCCCGCCGGCTCGCCGAGCACGGCGAGAAGGTCCGCAGCTTCGCCGTGGACTTCGCCGGACAGGCCGAGAACTTCGTCGCCGACGAACTGCGCGGCACCCCCGACACGCCCTTCGTCCACGACGTGGCCCGCACCGCCGGCACCGACCACCAGGACATCGTCCTGGACGCGCGGGCCCTCGCCGACCCCGAGGTGCGGGCGAAGGTGATCCGGGCCCGCGACCTGCCCGCCGGCCTCGGGGACATGGACGCCTCGTTGTACCTGCTCTTCCGGGCCATCCGCGAGCACTCCACCGTCGCCCTGTCCGGCGAGTCCGCCGACGAGGTCTTCGGCGGCTACCTGCAGTTCTTCGACGAGGAGGCCCGCGGCGCCGACACCTTCCCCTGGCTGGTGCGCCTCGGCCGCCACTTCGGCGACGACGCCGACATCCTGCGCCCCGACCTGACGAAGGCCCTGGACCTCACCTCGTACGTGGCCGACGGCTACCGCGCCGCCGTGGCGGGCATCCGGCGCCTGGACGGCGAGAGCGACTTCGAGTACCGGATGCGGCGGATCTGCCACCTCCACCTGACCCGCTTCGTGCGGATCCTGCTCGACCGCAAGGACCGCGCGAGCATGGCCGTCGGCCTGGAGGTCCGGGTGCCGTTCTGCGACCACCGGCTCGTCGAGTACGTCTACAACACGCCCTGGGCGCTGAAGTCCTTCGACGGCCGTGAGAAGAGCCTGCTCAGGGAGGCGACCGCGGACCTGCTGCCCAAGTCCGTGTACGACAGGGTCAAGAGCCCCTACCCGTCCACGCAGGACCCGAAGTACGCCGCCGCCCTGCAGGACCAGGCCCGGGACCTGCTCTCCCGGCCCGGCCACCCGGTCTTCGACCTCGTCGACCCCGAACGCCTCCGGCAGGCAGCCCACCGCGACACGCCCCTGAGCACCCAGGCGGCCCGGCGCGGCCTGGAGCGGGCCCTCGACCTGGCGCAGTGGATCGACCTCTACGAACCGGAGCTGACGCTCGACTGAGGGGCGCACGGCCCCGGCGGCGCCGCACGCCCGCCTCAGCCGCCGGTGCCGTCGTCGTCCTCGGAGCCGCAGGAACTGCCGCTGGGGGGCAGGGAACCGTACAGCAGGAAGGCGTCGACCTTCCGGTGCACGCACTTGGAGGACGAGTACCCGGTGTGCCCCTCGCCCCGGTTGTCGAGCACCACGGCCGCCTCGCCGAGCCGTTCGGCCGTCTCCACCGTCCACCGGTACGGCGTCGCCGGATCGCCGCGCGTGCCGACGAGCAGCATCTTCGGCGTGTCGAGGTCCTTGACCTTCTCGCGGATGAAGGCGGTGCCCTTGGGACGGCCGTAGCACATCAGCACCTGGGCGAGCCGGTACCGCCCGAAGATCGGCGAAGCCTTCTCGTACGCGGCCCGCAGCCGGTCGAGCGACCGCGTGACCTGCGCGGCGGTCGGCCGGTCCGGATCGTCCGCGCAGTTGATCGCCATCAGCGCGGCGGACAGGTTGTCGGGGGGGACGTCCTCCTCGTCGGCCAGGCCGCCGGCGGTGTCGCGTTCCCGCTCCTCCCCGCGGACCGGGAAGGCGACACCGCCGGCGATGAAGCTCTCCAGGGCGCCGGTGTCGCCGTCCTCGACCAACTGCGCGAGCGCCCGCTGCAGCAGGGGCCACAACTCCCGGCTGTACAGGGCCTGTCCGATCGCGCCCACCAGGTCCTGCCCGGTGAAGGCGTCGCCGAACGCCGTCGGCACCGGATCGTCGTCGAGCGAGCCGACCAGCTCCGCGACCCGCTCCCGCGCCTCCCGCGCGTCCTGCCCGAACGGGCAGGCGACGTCCTCGGTGCACCAGTCGATGAAGTTCTCCAGCGCCGTCTGCTGCCCCCGCGCGCCGGCCAGGCCCTGTTCGGCCAGCGGTTCCGTCAGCGTGTCCACGCCGTCCAGCACCATCCGCCCCACCTTGCCGGGGAACTGGGCCGCGTAGACCGCGCCCAGCCGGGTCCCGTAGGAGAAGCCCAGGTAGTTGAGCTTGTCGTCACCGAGGGCCTGGCGCATCACGTCCATGTCGCGGGAGGCGTCGACCGTGCCTATGTGGGACAGGACGGGGCCCGAGTGCCGCACGCACTCGGCGGCGGCGTCCCGCAGCCGCCGGAGCACCTCCCGCGTGTCGCCGTCCTCCTCGTCCCCGTCCGTCGCCTCCAGGATCTCGACGGAACCCTCGCCGCAGGTGACCGGCGAGGACCTGCCGACGCCCCGCGGGTCGAAGGCCACCACGTCGTAGCCGTTGGTCAGGTGCAGGAAGTCCTTGCCGCCGGCCGCGAGCTCGCTGACGCCGGAACCGCCCGGGCCGCCGAAGTTCAGCAGTACCGATCCCCTGGAGTCGTCGCCGGTCGCGCGGTAGCGGGCCAGGGCCAGGTCGAGCGTCCCCGCGTCGGGCCGCGCGTAGTCGAGGGGGACGGTGACCTTGCCGCACTGCAGATCCTTCGGCGCGTCCGGGCTCTCGCACGCCGACCACCGGACCTTCTGGTCGTAGAACCGGGACAGGCCGGGAGCGACATCCTCCGCGGCCGCGGCGGGCAGGCCCGTGCCCAGCAGGGCCAGCCCGAACGCGCCGGTGACCGCGCAGCGCCGGACCGAGGACCGAGTCGACAGCTTGGCCAGCATCGATGCCTCCCAGGGCGCCCCGTCGCGGACCGGAGATCGGCGCCCTCGATCACCATAGACGGCGCCCGGAAGGCACGCCTCCGGGCGAGCGGGGCGGGCCGGGGCGGCGTGCCCCGCCCGCTCGCCGGGCTTGAGCGTCTTCGCCGTCCGTTCGACAAGCGGGTTTGTTCGGCAAGCGGGTGCGGGCAACAGCTGCGCCGACACCGGCAAAGGCACCAGGGACGCCAAGGACGCCAAGGGTGACAAGGACGGCAAGGCGAGTGAGGGGGGGGCGGCGTGTCCGGGGGAGCCGCCGCGAGCGGCAGCGGAAAGGATTCGCCGGGGTGCTCTCCGGCAACGGCGTGCAGCTGCCGGTCCGCCTCCCCGTGAACGTCGGCGGCAACACCGTCGACGTGGCGGGCGTGGGCAACGCGGCCGTCGGCAACGAGCCGGCGAACATCTCCGGTCACCGTCCCGGGCGGCCCCACCGCCCGGAGCGGCCTGCGCCGGAGGCGGAACCGTCCGCGCCGGCCGCGGACGAGGAGCGCACGCGTCCGAACGCGCCGCGCCCGCACGCCGCTCCGCCGCGGCCCGTGACCTCCCTCGCCGAGACCGGCACGGACCACACCGTGCCCGCCCTCGCCGGCGCCACCGCCCTCGTCCTGGGCGGAGCGACGCCGTTCCGGCGGTTCCGCCCGGGGCGGACGGACGACGCGGCGCAGTGACGGGCGGGGGGCCGACCCCCACGAGCGGCTGGGGACTTTCCCACAGGCGATGAGCGGTGGGGATTTCCCCGGGGGCGGCCGCCGGTACGGGCGGGCGGCTTCCCCGAGGGTGGGGGCGCCGTACCGGCCGGGTGGAGCCGGTGCGCCGCCCACCCGGCACGGCCCGGACCGTCGGTGTCCGGGCGCCGGCGTCCGGACACCGACGGTCCGGGGAGCTGCCGGACGGACTCAGCCGCGCCCGGTGTGAAAGCGGCGGTGCAGCGCCCGGACCCGCTCCGCCAGTTCGGGCACGGGGCCCTCCACGGCGACACCCGGCGCGACCTCCTGGACCGGCAGCGTCCGCACCGGCGGGGCGGGCGCCCCCCACTCCGCGAGCCAGGCGGACAGCTGCTCGGAGGAGGCGACGTACACGATGCGTCCGAGCCCCGCCCAGGCGTGTGCGGCCGCGCACATCGGGCAGTGCTCGCCCGAGGTGTACACGGTCGCGGCTGCCCGCTCCTCGGGCGTCATACGGCCCGTGGACCAGCGGGCCAGCTCGAACTCGGGGTGGCGGGTGCGGTCGCCCGACGCCACCCGGTTGCGGTCCTCGGCGAGCACCGCGCCGTCCGCGCCGACCAGGACCGAACCGAACGGCTCGTCCCCGGCCTCCAACGCCTCGGTCGCCAGTTCGACGCAACGGCGCAGGTACGGCAGCTCGGTGTCCTTCACGACCATGGGGTACGGCCCTTCCTCGCGCGGTGATCTCCGAGAGCACCCTACGTCCGGGGGATGACCAGGGGAGGGCCGTCGGAAGGCGACGCCGTACGAGCCCTGCGTCCGGTGCGACGGCGGTCGTGAAGCACGGAGGTGCGGTGCCCCCGCGGATGAAACCGCCGGCGATCGCCCAGGACCGCACCGGTGCCCGTTGCGACCGGGCCCGGCCGCGTGCTCAGCGGCGTGCTCGTGCCCGGTCCAGCGCGGCCACACCGAGCGCGGCGAGACCGATCTGGATGAGCCACTCGACCCAGTCCACCCCGCCGGTGTCGGCGACACCGAACGCGGCGGCGATCGCGGAACCGATCAGCGCGGCCACGATGCCGACGGCGATGGTCCACAGAATGCCGATGCGCTGACGGCCCGGAACCACGAGCCGGCCCAGGATGCCGATGACGATGCCGATCACGATGGCACTGATGACGCCGTCGATTTCCATCTCCGCCCCTCTCGTCGGAACTTCGCAGTGGTGCGTCTGCCCCCTGTCGGCGCGCACACTCCGAACGTCTCCGGCGGCTCCCGGAGCGGGGCGGCGGCGGTGGCTCGGGCGTGCGGTTCCCGCACCGGCGGCGGAGCGCTACGTCACCGCCCCGTTCCGGGGCGCGGACGCGTGCGGTTCCCGCGCAGGCGGCGGAGCGGACGGCGTGGCCCCGGCGGACGGGCGGCCGGATCCTGCCGCCGGAGCCCGCGGCGGGACTGACATGTCCGCCTCGATACCGGGCAGGCGTTTTGTGCGCAAGACGTCGTTGGAGCCGATGGCCGATCGTGGAGGTGTCTGCCGCTATGGGTGCGAAGGTGTTGGAACGGTTTCCCGCGGGAGCTCCACGCGGTTCGTGGCCGGCGGAGGAGTACGCGGCGGCGCGGCGCGCGGAGGGCGAGCCCGCCACCGTCGTCATGGATCTGGAGTCGGACGCGTTCCTCGTGGTGATCCCCGGCCGCGACGACGACTGACGCGGGCCGCCGGTGACGGCGGCCGAACCGTTCCTCCCCCGCCCGGGACCGGGGACGGCCCCGGGCGGGGGAGCGGCACCGCAGGAGGTGCCTTTGGGGAGCGGGTGCCGAGGGAGGCCGACGACGAAGGGGCCGCCTGCCGGGCCGCAGGCCGCGGACGGCCGGGTGGACGGGTACCGGGCGGCTCGGCGGCCGGGGCGGGGATGGCCGGGCGGTCGGCGGTGCGGGCGGTGACCGGGCGGTCGGCGGTGTGGGAGGTGACCGGCCGCCGACCGCCCGGCGTGCGGCCGGTGGCCCCGTGCGCCGAGGATGCGGGACTCGCCGGAATTTATTTGGGCATCTGAAATGTTGGCCAATACATCTGATTGTTCCTGCAGGACTCGCGGGCCGCAGCGCCCGCGCGCATCACCAGCGAGGCACCGTGAACCACCCCGCCCCCGAGCAGCCCGCCGCCGTCGTGGCCCGCCTGCGCGCCGCCTTCCGCTCCGGCCGTACCCGGCCCGTCGAGTGGCGCACGGCCCAGTTGCGCCGCCTGCGCGAGCTGCTCACCGGAAACGGACCGGAGCTGGCCGCCGCCCTCCACGCGGACCTGGGCAAGAGCGCCGCCGAAGCCCACCGCACGGAGATCGACTTCGTCGTCCGCGAGATCGACCACACGCTCGACCACCTCGCCGACTGGCTGCGCCCCGAGCCCGCTCCCGTCCCGGCGCACCTGGGCGACGACACACGGGCCTGGACGCAGTACGACCCGCTCGGCGTCGTCCTCGTCATCGCGCCCTGGAACTATCCGGCCCAGCTCCTGCTCGCCCCCATGGTCGGCGCGCTGGCCTCGGGCAACGCGGTGGTCGCCAAACCGAGCGAGCTGGCCCCCGCCACCTCCGCCGTCCTGGCCCGGCTGCTCCCCGCCCACCTGGACACCGACGCCGTCGCCGTCGTCGAAGGCGGCGTCCCGCAGACCACGGCCCTGCTCGCCGAGCGCTTCGACCACATCTTCTACACCGGCAACGGCACCGTCGGCCGCATCGTCATGCGCGCCGCCGCCGAGCACCTCACCCCGGTCACCCTCGAACTCGGCGGCAAGTCCCCGGCGTTCGTCGACCGCGGCACCGACCCCGACGTGGTCGCCGACCGGCTGGTACGCGGCAAGTTCCTCAACGCCGGGCAGACCTGCGTCGCCCCCGACTACGTCCTGGCCGACCCGGAGACCGCCGCCGCCCTCGAACCCGCGCTCGCCCGTGCCGTCGAGGCGGTGTACGGCCCCGACCCCGCGGCCTCGCCCGCCTACGGACGCATCATCAACGAGCGCCACTTCGACCGGCTCGTCGGTCTGCTGGACTCCGGCCGGGTGGTCGTGGGCGGCGGCAGCGACCGCGCGAGGAGGTACATCGCGCCCACCGTGCTCGCCGACGTCGACCCCGGGGCGCCGGTGATGCGGGAGGAGATCTTCGGCCCGCTCCTGCCGATCGTCACGGTCGCCGGGATCGACGAGGCGATCGCCTTCGTCGCCGACCGGGACAAGCCCCTCGCCCTGTACGTCTTCAGCGAGTCCGGCGAGACGCGGGCGCGGTTCGCCGCCGAGACGTCCTCCGGGGGCCTCGGGTACGGGCTGCCGCTCGCCCATCTCACCGTCTCCGACCTGCCGTTCGGCGGCGTGGGCGAGAGCGGTATGGGCAGCTACCACGGCCGCTACTCGATCGAGACCTTCAGCCACCGCAAGGCGGTGCTGGACAAGCCGCTGGGCTGACGCCGGGCCTGCGGGGCCGGGTCGCCGGGGCGACGCGGGCCGATGCCGGCCGGCGCCCCGGCCCGCGCGTCCCGCGGCCGTGCCCCGCCGGGGGCACGGCCGCGCCGCACCCGGGGCGGGAACCTCCCGGGCGAGCCGCGCGGGCACCCGGCCGGGCGCCTGCGCGATCCACGCTCCCTCCCGCATGAGGTGCCGACCCCTCGGTCCGTGCTCCCCGCGCCGGGCTCGGACCGCCCGCGGACGCACCCGGAACCAGCCGCACGCCGCTCCGGCGGACGCCCGGCCGCGGCGCCTCCGCCCGCGGAGGCAGGGCCATCGGCCCGCGTCCGCACCCGGTGCGCCGAACGGTTTGGCATCCCTGAAGTTTTACGTATAACCTCTCCCGTCAATCGCCCTCCGGCCGGCTGGCGTCACCACCCCCACGTCCAGAACGACCTGCTGAGGAACACCGCACATGACCGCGTCCCGCATCGACACCGACACCCTCCGCCGGCTGCCCAAGGCCGTGCTGCACGACCACCTCGACGGCGGCCTGCGTCCCGCCACCGTCGTGGAGCTCGCGGAAGCGGTCGGCCACACCCTGCCCGCCACCGACCCGGACGCCCTGGCCGCCTGGTACCACGACGCCGCCGGCTCCGGCGACCTGGTGCGCTACATAGCCACCTTCGAGCACACCCTCGCCGTGATGCAGACCCGCGAGGGCCTGCTGCGCACCTCCGAGGAGTACGTCCTCGACCTCGCCGCCGACGGCGTCGTCTACGCCGAGGTCCGCTACGCCCCCGAGCTGATGACCGACGGCGGCCTGACCCTGAACGAGGTCGTGGAGACCGTCCAGGAGGGTCTGGCGGCGGGCATGGCCAAGGCGGCGGCAGCGGGCACCCCGGTCCGGGTCGGCACCCTGCTGTGCGGGATGCGGATGTTCGACCGGACGCGGGAGATCGCGGACCTCGTGGTCGCCTACCGGGACGCGGGCGTCGTCGGCTTCGACATCGCCGGCGCCGAGGACGGCTTCCCGCCCGCCGACCACCTCGCCGCCTTCGAGCACCTGCGCCGCGAGAGCGTGCCCTTCACCATCCACGCCGGGGAGGCGCACGGTCTGCCCAGCATCCACCAGGCCCTCCAGGTGTGCGGCGCCCAGCGCATCGGGCACGGCGTGCGCATCACCGACGACATCCCCGACCTCGCGGCCGGCAAGCTCGGCCGCCTCGCGTCCTGGGTCCGCGACCGCCGCATCGCCCTGGAGATGTGCCCCACCTCCAACCTCCAGACCGGCGCCGCGACCTCCATCGCCGAGCATCCGATCACCGCGCTGAAGGACCTCGGCTTCCGCGTCACCCTCAACACCGACAACCGTCTCGTCTCCGGCACGACGATGACCCGCGAGATGTCCCTGCTGGTGGAGGAGGCCGGCTGGACGGCCGAGGACCTGCGCACGGTCACGGTGAACGCCGTCAAGAGCGCGTTCCTGCCGTTCGACGAGCGCAAGGCCCTCATCGAGGACGTCGTCCTGCCCGGCTACGCGGACGTGCTCTGAAGCAGCCCGCGCACGTAGGCGGCCTGTCCGGCGTGCTGGAGGTCGTCGGACAGGACGCTGACCAGCCGCACGCCGAGGGTGACCGGCGGATCCCAGTTCTCGTCCACCACGCGCTCCAGGTCCCCGGCGGCCAGTGAGCGCAGGGCGCCGAGCGTCTGCTCGTGCACGTCGTCGTAGTAGCCGGTCAGCAGCTCCGCGGAGTCGACCCGCACCTTGGCGACCTGGGCGGGGCTGTGCCCGTACCCGGTGTCCTGTCGCGGCAGGTCCAGCCCGAACCGCTTCTCCCACTCCCGCGCCGGCCACACCTGGTCCAGTCCGAACGCGTCCGCCACGTGGTCGTCCTGGACCCGGGTGAGGTGCCAGACCAGCCAGGCGATGGAGTTGGTGCCGGGGGAGGGGAGGGCGTTGAGGTCGTCGGGGCCGAGGCCCTCGACGGCGGCGTGGACCTCTTCCCGGATGCGGCCGTAGCCGTCGATGAGGATGTCCTTCGCGTGCATACGTCCACCATGGCGCACGCGCCGCTCACGCGCTCCCCGTTTCCGGGCCGGCGTGCGGTCCGGTTCCCGGCGCGGTCTCCAGCACGGCCATCAGCGCCCGGGCCGCCGGGCTGGTGGCCTGCGGGGCCGGCAGCAGCGCCACGGTCTCGTACGCCGCCCCGCCGGTGCCCTTCAGCGGCAGCGCGGTGAGGGAGGCCCGCTTGTGCCGGAAGTGCCGCGGCACGACCGCGATGCCGAGGTTCTCGTCCACCAGGTCGAGCAGGCCGTGCACGTCGTTCACCTCCAGGGCGACGGTCCGCCGTACGCCCGCCGCGGCGAAGGCGGTGTCGGTGGTGCGGCGCGGACCCCGGCCGGGGTGGAAGTCGACGAAGACCTCGTCGGCGAGGTCCCGCGGCGTCAGGGCCGCTCCGGCCGCCGCGAGAGGGTGGTCCGGGTGGCACAGCACGGCCATCGGCTCCCGGTTCAGGAAGACGGAGCGCAGGTGTTCGGTGTCGGCCTCCGCCCGGTAGGCGAACGCCAGGTCCAGCCGCCCCGCGGCGACCCCCTCCGCCAGCGCCCCCGAGCCCGCCTGCCGCAGCCGGATCTCCACGTCCGGGTGACGCCGCCGGAACGCCGCCAGCAGCCGGGCCACGTGCACCCCGGCCACGCACTGCTCGGTGCCCAGCGACAGCGTCCCGCGCAGCACGCCCTGCACCGCGGCGACCGCCTCGTGCGCCGCCCGCACCTGCGCCAGGATGCGCCGTGCCTCGCCCAGCAGTGCCCGCCCGGCCTCCGTCAGCGTCACCCTGCGGGTGGTCCGCACGAACAGCGGGGCCTGCAGCTCCCGCTCCAGCGCCCGGACGGACGCCGACAGGCCCGACTGGGACACCATGAGGCGTTCCGCCGCCCGGGTGAAGTGCCGGTCCTCGGCGACCGCCACGAAGTGCTGGAGATGGCGCAGTTCCATGATTGAGCAGCGTATCCGCTGAATTTCATCGGATTCTTCTGTTGGACCACTGCCCGCAGGTCACGACAGAGTGGATCCCGGCCGTCGTCGCCGCCCCTCGCCACCCCGGACGGCCGGTGAGGGAGCCCCGGCCGTCCGGTCACCCGTGAACCAACCCCCTGGAGTCGCGTTGTACACCGCACATCCCAACCGCTACGCGGACATGCCCTACCGGCGCACCGGACGCAGCGGCCTGAAACTCCCCGCGCTCTCGCTCGGCCTGTGGCACAACTTCGGCCCGGACCGCCCGGTGGAGACCCAGCGGGCCATCCTGCGCCGCGCCTTCGACCTCGGCGTCACCCACTTCGACCTGGCCAACAACTACGGCCCGCCGCCCGGCGCCGCCGAGTCCGCCCTCGGCGAGGCGCTGAAGGCCGACTTCGCGCCGTACCGCGACGAACTGGTGATCTCCACCAAGGCCGGCTACCTGATGTGGCCCGGTCCGTACGGCGAGTGGGGCTCGCGCAAGTACCTGCTGTCCTCGCTCGACCGGAGCCTGCGGCGGATGGGCCTGGATTACGTCGACATCTTCTACTCCCACCGCCCGGACCCCGAGACTCCGCTGGAAGAGACGATGGGTGCCCTGCACTCGGCGGTCCAGCAGGGCAAGGCGCTGTACGTCGGCGTCTCCAACTACTCGGCGGAGCAGACCCGCGAGGCCGCGCGCATCCTCGCCGGGCTCGGCACCCCGCTGCTGATCCACCAGCCCCGCTACTCGATGCTCGACCGCCGCCCGGAGACCGAGGGCCTGCTGGACGCCCTGGACGAGCTCCGGACCGGCTCCATCGCCTACTCCCCGCTGGAGCAGGGCCTGCTCACCGACCGCTACCTGGACGGCATCCCGGAGGACTCGCGGGCCGCGAGCGACAGCCCGTTCCTGAACACCGACGCCCTCACCGAGGAGCTGGTGGGCAAGCTGCGCGCCCTGGACGAGATCGCCAGGTCCCGCGGGCAGTCCCTGGCGCAGATGGCGCTGGCGTGGGTGCTGCGCGGGGGCCGGGTCACCTCCGCCCTGGTCGGCGCGAGCAGCCCGCGGCAACTGGAGGACAACGTCGCGGCGGTCCGCAACCTGGACTTCGACGCGGAGGAGCTCGCCCGGATCGACCGTGTGATCGCTTCGTAGGGCCGCTGTCGCCGGGGCCGGGCCGCCGTGGGGCCCCCGGCGCGGGAGGGCGTACGGTCTTGGCGCCGGCCGCCACCGTTCGGCCCGGCCTCGACCGGGGCGCCGCGCGGTGTTTCGGCCAACGGCTGGAACGCATATGCCGGGAGACTGGCCGGAAAGATGTGGTGACAGTGATTCAGCAGTGAACATACTCGACTCCTAGGGTCTTTCGTTTGGATCAGGTCGGATCAGGGAGCGGGACCTGGTGCCGTGCGTCGCAAGGCGGAGGAGGGCGCCATGGCGGAGCCATGGCGGCGCCATGGCAACCGACGACGACGCGGCGGGGCACGGCACCAGGCCCCGCGAGCCCGGCATGATCCGAACGAGAGGCCCTGGGGCGTCTCACGTCACGCGACGGCGCCCTCACGCACAGCACACGAGCCGCACGGAAGCAAAGCCCGGCCGACCGACGAGCGAGCGATGAGCTCTGCGACGGGGGAGGGGAGACGTGCACGACGAGTTCCTGTGCCATGTCACCGCGTACGGGGTCTGCGGTGGCCGGCGCATCGGCGTACCCCTGGGGACCTACCGGGCGCCCACGCTCGCCCTCGCCCTGTGGTGGCTGCGCGACCGGGCCTCGTGGATCGCCGAGCGGCTCGACCCGCGGCCCGGCACCGCGCCCCTCCCGTCCGGCGCTCTCGTCCCGGTCGCCGACACCGTGCCCGACGTGCCCGCCGTGCTGCGGGCCTGGTGCGGTGACGTGGCCCGGCAGGAACGGGTGGCCGACGAGCTGGCCGCCGGACGGCTGGTGCGCGTCGCCGTCAGCGACGACACGACCGAGTACGAGCTGCTCGCCGAGTCCGTGGACGCCCTGCGCATGCAGCGGACCGTCGCGCCGCTGGTCGTTCCCGTGGCCTGACGCCGCTCGCCGCCCGCCCGCAGGCGCACACGTGCGCGAATCGGTAGAATCCTGGCATGTCCGAGCGGCCGGTTGCGCCGACCGCGCCCGTACTCGTCCTGGAGACCGACACCGGCTCCACCCTGATGAGTCCGAGCCACGACTACCACGTCGGGCGCGACCCGTTGAGCGACATCGTCATCGACGATGCGCGGGTCTCGTGGCACCACGCGGTGCTGCGGCCCGAGGACGGCCACTGGACGCTCCAGGACGAGCACAGCACCAACGGCACCTACGCCGACGGCCGCCGCGTCCACGCCCGGGACGTCGGCCCCGGCAGCGTCATCCGCTTCGGCAGCCCCTCCGACGGCCCCCGCGCCGTCCTCGTGGGCCGCCCCGCCCCCGCCGCCGCGGAGCGTCCCTCGGCCGTCTCGATGCCCGCCCTGACCGGCACCTTCCGGCAACCCACCAGCGTCCGGCCGCTGCCCGCCCGCACGGTCCGCATCGGCCGCGCCGCCGACAACGACCTCGTCGTCGACGACCTGGTCGTCTCCCGCCGCCACGCCGAACTGCACGCCCTGCCCGACGGGACGTACGAGATCGCCGACCTCGGCAGCCACAACGGCACCTACCTCAACGGCCGGCGCGTCACCCGCGCCCCGGTCGGCCAAGGGGACGTCGTCGGCATCGGCCACTCGGCGTTCTGCCTGGTCGGCGACGAGCTCCAGGAATACGTCGACACCGGCGAGGTCTCCCTCGACGTCCAGGACCTCACCGTCACCGTCGACCGGGGCCGCAGGACGCTGCTCGACCACGTGTCCTTCCCGGTGGGGGAGAAGTGCCTGCTCGCGGTGGTCGGCCCGAGCGGCGCCGGGAAGTCCACGCTCCTGGGCGCCCTCACCGGGCAGCGGCCCGCCGACCACGGCACCGTCCTCTACGACGGCCGGGACCTCTACCGCGACTACGCCGAGCTGCGCCAGCGCATCGGCCTGGTCCCGCAGGACGACATCCTGCACGCCCAGCTCACCGTGCGCGCCGCCCTGGACTACGCCGCCGAGCTGCGCTTCCCGCAGGACACCGCCGGAGCCGAACGCCGGGCCCGGGTGGAGGAGGTCATCCGCGAACTCGGCCTGGAGCAGCGGGCCGGGCAGCACGTGCACAGCCTCTCCGGCGGGCAGCGCAAGCGGGTCAGCGTGGCCCTGGAACTGCTGACCAAGCCGTCGCTGCTCTTCCTCGACGAACCGACCTCCGGCCTCGACCCCGGCATGGACCGCTCCGTGATGCACATGCTGCGCGGCCTCGCCGACGACGGCCGGACCGTCATCGTCGTCACGCACAGCGTCCTCAGCCTCGACGTGTGCGACCGGCTCCTCGTCCTCGCCCCCGGCGGCACCGTGGCGTACTACGGGCCGCCCGGGGACGCGCTGTCATTCTTCGGCTTCACCCAGTGGCCGGAGGCGTTCGAGGCGTTCGAAGGCGACCGCGACCGGGACTGGGCGGGGGAGTTCCGGGCCTCGCCCCCGCACCGCCGGTACGTCGCCGACGCCACCGCGCAGCCCAGGCGGCCCCGCACCGGCCCGGTCGTCATCACTCCGCCGCCCCGGCCGCGCGGCCGCGCCGCCCAGTTCGGCACGCTGGTGCGCCGCTACACGGCCGTCCTCGCCGCCGACCGCACGTTTCTCGCCATCATGATCGCCCTGCCGTTCGTGATGGGCGCCATGGCCCGCGCCCTGGCCGGCGGCCGGCTGACGCAGGAGACGGCGATGAACGCGCTGCTGATCCTCTGCGTCGGCGGGGTGCTCACCGGCTCCGCCAACGCCGTACGGGAACTGGTCAAGGAACGCGTGATCTACCAGCGGGAACGGGCCGTGGGCCTGTCCAGATCCGCGTACCTGATGTCCAAGGTGGCGGTGCTCGGCGCGATCACCGTGCTCCAGGCCGTGGTGCTGACCCTGGTCGCCCTCCTGGGCGTCGACCTGAACGCGCCGCGCGGCCGGGGCGTGCTGCTGCCCCCGCTCGTGGAGCTCACGATCGCGGTCGCCCTGCTCGCCTTCACCGCGATGATGCTCGGCCTGCTGGTCTCCGCCCTGGTGCGCAAGGAGGAGGTGACGATGCCGCTGCTGGTGCTGCTCGCCATCGTCCAGGTCGTCTTCTGCGGCGCCCTGCTCCCGCTGCACGGCGTGCCCGGTCTGGAACAGCTGTCCTGGCTGGTGCCCGCCCGGTGGGCACTGGGCGCGATGGCCGGCACGGTCGGGCTGTCCCGGACCGTGCCCGGGGAGCTGACCGCCGATCCGCTGTTCGAGCACGCGGCGGGCGTGTGGCTGCTCGACGTCGGCATGCTGCTCGTGCTGTCGGCCCTCTTCGGCCTCGTGGTCTCCCGGCTGCTGCGCCGGCACGAACCCGCCGTGATGCGGAAGTAGCCACGGCAGTGGACGCGGAAGGAAGACACCGCCCCATGACGACCACGCCCCCCGGCTTCCTGCCCACCCACGTCGTCCCCCCGCACGGCATGCCCGCCTGGGAGACCCCCGACCCCGGCCGGCCCACCGTGGCCCTCGACGCGCTGCTGCCCGTACGGCTGGCCGAGCGGCGCGGCGACTGGGCGCACGTGGTGTGCTCCAACGGCTGGTCGGCCTGGGTGGACGGCCGCCTCCTGGTCGCCGTGCCGCGGGACCCGCCCGCCACCGGCGGCCCGCAGGCCGGCGTCGACGACCCGCGCCCCTTGCTCGACCGCGCCGAACAGGCCCTGGCCCGTTACCGCGCCGCCGTCGAGGACCTCGCGGGCGGCACCCTCGACGGCGAGGCCTTCGGCCACCTCACCCGCGGCCTGCGCGTCGGCGTCGTCGTCGAGGGTGAGTCCGTGTGGCTGTACGACACCGAGCGGGAGCGGTGGGTGTACGCGGACGGCACGCGGCTGAGCCCCTACGCCGCCGCCGACGCCCCCGCCGGGGAACCGGACCACGCCCCCACCCGGGTCGTGACGCCCGACGGCGGCCCGTGATGCCCCGCGACACCAGCCTGTTCGCGGGCCGGCCGGGCGACCTGACCGGGCGGCAGGTCGCCGGCTACCGCATCGAGCAGGAGATCGGCCGCGGCGGCATGGCCGTCGTCTACCGGGCCCGGGACCTGCGCCTGGAGCGCACCGTCGCCCTCAAACTGCTCGCCCCGGAACTCGCCCGCAACGACACCTTCCGCCGCCGCTTCACCCACGAGTCCCGGGCCGCCGCGGCCATCGACCACCCGCACATCGTGCCGGTCTTCGAGGCCGGCGAGACGGACGGCGTGCTGTACATCGCCATGCGGTACGTCCCCGGCAGCGACCTGCGCCACCTCCTGGACCGCGCGGGCCCGCTGCCCTGCGCCACCGCCCTGCGCATCGCCGCGCAGGTCGCCTCCGCGCTGGACGCGGCCCACGAGCACGGGCTGGTCCACCGGGACGTCAAACCCGGCAACGTCCTGGTGGCCCGCGGCACCGACCCCGACCACCCCGAGCACGTGTACCTGACGGACTTCGGCCTCACCAAGAAGTCGCTGTCCCTCACCGGCTTCACCACCGTCGGCCAGTTCGTCGGCACCCTCGACTACGTGGCCCCCGAGCAGATCTCCGGCCGCCCCGTCGACGGCCGCTGCGACGTCTACGCCCTGGCCTGCGTCGTCTACGAGACCCTCGCCGGCCGCCCGCCCTACCGCCGGGACGACGACATGGCCCTGCTGTGGGCCCACCAGTACGACGACCCGCCGCCCCTCACCGCGGCTCGCCCCGACCTCGCCCCGCAGACCGACACCGTCTTCGCCCGCGCCCTGGCCAAACACCCCGACGACCGCCACGACTCCTGCCTCGCCTTCGTCACCGCCCTGCGCGCCGCGGTCCGTGCCGCACCGGACGGTGGCGCGGTGCAGGGGCATCCGCCGACCCGTGTGGTGGAGCTGCGGGGCGAGGCCGGGGCGGAGCGGAGCCCGCAGCCGCCACCGCGCTGGGCCCGGCCGGTGTTCCGGCCCCGGTCCTGAGACGCCCTCACCCCCGGCCCGGACCGCGGGTGCCCCGCCTTCCCCTCCCGGCTCGACGCGCACCCGCGTCCCCCGGGACGCCACCCCCGCCCCTTCCCCGCCCGCTCCGCCGGCCCGCCCACCGCGCGAGCGGCACGCCGAGGAACCCGGCGGCCAGGCCCCACAGCAGCGCCAGGCCGAGCGCGGTCCACAGCCGCGGTCTGAGGAACAGCTCCCCGGACAGGGCACCGCCCAGGTCACCGATACCGGGCACGGAAAGCCCGACATGCACGGAGATCCGGCCGACGAGGCAGACCGTCAGCACCGTGAGCGCGAGCGCGACCGCCAGGTGCACGGCGTGCCGCCGGACCGGTAGCCGGGCAGGTGAGCGGCCCGCCGCCACGACGGCGGCGGTCAGGAGCAGCACCGCGTCGACGGCCACGAGCCACCACACCCGGCCGCCGTGCTCGGCGAGCGTGCGCAGGTTGAGGGCCGAGACGTCCGGCGTGCGCAGCACCTCGTCCAGCACCTGCGGCATCGGCAGCCCGAAAGGCCCCTCCGCCCGGCCGTCCCAGGTGGCACCGAGCCCGAGGGTGAACGCGAGCCACGCCACGTTCGGCAGGCCGAGCAGGAGCACGGCGAAGGTCCCGGCCGGCTGCCCGCGCGTCGCCGCGACCACCAGGCCGGCCACCGCCCCCACGGCGACGCAGGCGAGCAGCAGGACGACCATCGCATGCGCCGCCGGCCGCACCGACGCCTGGAAGCGCAGGAGCCGGCCGGGCAGCGGAGCACCCCGCGACACCAGCAGGGCCAGGACCACCACCCCCGCCAGCCACAGCAGCCCGAAGAGCAGCGTCAGCGGCACGTCGGTGGTGAAACCGACCCGCGGAAGGACGCCGAGGAGCTCGCCGAGCTCGTCCACAGCCCCCTCGCCCGGGGACAGCTCGAAGGAGTGCCGGGCGGTGGACGCCAGGGCGAGCAGGGCGAGCAGCCACAGGACGGCGATCCGTCCCGCCCAGCCCGCCAGTTCCGCCGCCCCCGCGACCGCCCGGTGACGCAGCGGCCGCAGGAAACCCCAGCCGACGGTCAGGGCCCCCACCAGCGTGACGGACAGCGGCATCACGGTCAGGCCGGACTCGGTGCCGACGAGTCCTCCGGCGTCCCCGGAGAACTCCACCGCCCCCCCGACGGCGGTGACCACGGTCGCCGCGACGATCCGGGGGAAGGCACCCCCGGGCAGGTCCGCGGCACCGGCCGCCCACAGCCCGAGCGCGGCGACCGCTCCCGTGGCGGCCAACCCGGCCAGCACGGTGGCGAGGGCCTGCGCCCAGCCGTGGCGGGCCACGGGCGGACCGGAGGGGCTGTGCGCACTCACGCTGCCACGCTAAGCAGCGCCCGCGCGGCGCGCCTGCCGGAAGGCCCGTCCGCGTCGGCCCGGCCGGCTTGCGCCCGTCACCGGAGCGGGACACACAATGAAAGGAACAGGCGGACGTACCGGCACCGGACGGAGGGATCCGCCCGGGTGCCGCGCCGCCGAGGTCTTCGCGGAGGAAGAGCCCCGTGAGCGTTGAACCGCCGTCCTCCGGCCGCCCCACCGGACCGCCCTCGGGCCCGCTGTCGGGCCCCTCCCCGCCGCCGTCCGGACCACCGTCCCCACCGCCGCCGTCCCCGCCCGGCGGCGGGGACGGCGGCGCGCCGCAACCGCGCCGGCCGTGGTGGAGGTCCGCGCCCCGCCTCGCGGTGCTCGCCGCGGTGGTGGTGGCCGCCGTGGTCCTCGCGGTCGTCTTCTCACGGCCCGGCGGCGACGGCCCCGGCGACGGGGGCGGTGGCACCGGGAACAGGAGCGGGGAGGTGTTCCTGCAGGCGGCGGGCAGCACCGGCCCCGACCCCTTCACCAGGTCGACGGCGAAGGACAGCTCCGTCCCGCCGGCGTCCGCCCCGGCGGCGTCCCCGGCCACCGCCTCCGCACCCGCCCACGTGGTCCGCAGCGTCGACGGCGGCGCCCCCGGTTTGTACGGCGGCACCCGCAACGCCTCCAGTTGCGACGTCGAGCGGCAGATCGACGCGCTCGGCGCCGACCCGGCGAAGAACCGGGCGTTCGCCTCGGTCGCCCGCGTCGAACCCTCCGAGGTCCCGGCCCACCTGCGCGGCCTCACCCCCGTCCAGCTGCGCCTGGACACCCGCGTCACCAACCACGGCTACCGCGACGGCAAGGCCGTTCCCTACCAGGCCGTCCTCCAGGCGGGCACGGCCGTGCTCGTCGACGACCGCGGCGTCCCCCGGGTGCGCTGCGCCTGCGGCAACCCGCTGACCGAACCGGTTCCCCAGCCGAGCCCGCCCAGGACGACGGGCGACGCCTGGCCGTCGTACAACCCGTCGAACGTGGTCGTGGTCCAGCCCGCGCCGCGCGACGTCGACGCCTTCGTGCTCTACGACCCCGAACGCGACGAGTGGATCTCGCGCCCGCGCGGCGACACGGGGGACAAGGACCGCCCGACCGCCCCGCCCGCCGAGCGGCCCTCCCCGTCCCCCGGCGTCTCCACGCCCGCGTCACCGCCGACGACCGCCCCGGACCGGCCCTCCCCACCCACGGAGCCGCAGTCGCCGCCGTCCGGCTCCGGGACGACCGCTCCGGGGACGCCCGAGCCCGCAACGCCCGAGCCGGGGACGACCGCTCCGGGAACGACGGCCCCGGGTCCCGGTGAGCCGCAGCCCGGGTCGCCGGCCACCGGGTCCCCGCCCGCCTCCGTCCCGTCCCGGTCGGCGTCCGTGACCGGCGCACCTGTCCCGCCCGCCGCTCCACCGGTCCTGTGACCCTCGCCGGCGGGTCCGCGGCGGGCTCCCGCCCCCGAGTCGTTCCCACCGGCCCCGGCCGGTCGGGTAGCCTGCGCATGCCCGTACGGCCGTGACGATGCCCGCAGCGCGGATGACGGGGACTGCAAAGCCCCGCTCGGGGTATGCGGATCGGTGCAGCAGCGTCCGGCCAGTCCGGCTTCCGAGAGAGAAACGCATGATCGAGCACCTGGACGGGGCAGTGATACCGACTGGTTTCGACGTGCCCGTGGAACCGCTACGGCGGGCGGCGCACTTCACCGGCGAGCCGGGATGCATCGCCGAAGCGCGTTCCTTCGCGTCACTCTTCCTCGACCAGCTCAGGACCGAGTGGTATGCCCCGATCGGCCCGCGGGCCGAGGGCGCGGTCCTCCTGGTGGTGAGCGAACTGGTCACCAACGCCGACCGGCACAGCCGGGGGCCGTACATCCTGGAGCTGGAGGGCACGGACGCCTCGGTGACCGTGGGCGTCTACGACAGCAGCGAGGCCCTGCCCCGGCGCTTCCCACGCGATCCCGAACGCGTCGGCCGGCACGGCCTGGAGATCGTCCACGCGCTGACGGAGTCCGTCACCGTCGAGCGGGTGCCGGTCGGCAAGCGGGTGCGCGCCGTGGTCCCGCTGAACGACGCCTGAGTCCCGGTTCCGGCGACCGTCCGCCCCGACCACCGGGACGCGGGTACCGCCCCACTTCGGTGATGGGGCGGTACCCGCGTCCCGGTGCGCCGTGTCCCTGCGGAGCCTTCAGGCGCAGCCGAGCTCGCCCAGCATGCCTTCGCGCAGCCGGGTGATGATCCGCTTGATCAGCCGGGACACGTGCATCTGGGAGCAGCCGAGCTGTGCGCCGATCTCCGCCTGGGTGGCCTCCTCGACGAACCTCATGTGGATGATCTGGCGGTCGCGCTCGCTGAGTTCGGCCATGAGCGGAGCGAGCGAGTGGAAGTCCTCCACGAGCCGCATCCCCTCCTCCTCCACGCCGATGAAGTCGGCGAGCACGGCCTCGCCGCCCTCGGGGCCGTCCCCGGTGAGCGCGGCGTCCAGCGAGGAGGAGTTGTACCCGTTGGCCGCGATCTGGCCCTCGATCACCTCGTCCTCGCTGATGTTCATCAGCGTGGCGAGCTCGGCGACGGTGGGCTCGCGGTCCAGGCGGCTGGAGAGTTCCTCGCGCGCCTTGGCCAGTTCCACGCGCAGCTCCTGCAGCCGCCGCGGCACGTGCACGGCCCACGTCGTGTCGCGGAAGAACCGCTTGATCTCACCGACGATGTACGGCAGGGCGAACGAGGTGAACTCGACCTCACGCGACAGCTCGAACCGGTCGATCGCCTTGATCAGGCCGATCATGCCGGTCTGGACGATGTCCTCCATGTCGTCCCCGCGGCCGCGGAACCGGCCGGCGGCGAACCGCACGAGCGACATGTTCATCTCGATGAGCGTGTTGCGCGCGTACTGGTACTCGTGCGTGCCCTCTTCGAGTTCCGTCAGGCGCTGGAAGAAATGGCGGGACAGCTCCCGCGCGTCGCGCGGGGCCACGGACCGCGGGTCCACGACCTCCGCCAGCGGACCGTCACCCGTCGTCCCGTTCCCGGTGGTCTTCTCGACGGCCGGTGCGTCCGACCGGGTCACGGCGATGTCGACGGTGTCCATTACCTCTCCCACGAAAGTCACGGTTCGGTCTCCCTGAGTCCTTCCTCGCTGCGGGTACCCAGGTCGAAACAGGGCATGCCCCTCGTGTTGCCGGCCGGCGGAAAATGGGGGACCATTCGCGCGGTAGGACCGGATTGACGGGGGTATGCGACACGCCCTCAGCGTATCGGTGTGACCGACGCCGCACACGTCGGGGTGCCCCCGGCCCGGTTCCCCTCAGGGCGGAACGCCGCGCTCTTCCCCTCCGGCCGGTGATTCCTAGGCTGAGGGAATGAGCAGCCAAGCGCCGAACGAAGCCCGTGTCATTCCTCTGCGCCCTCCGTCCGCGCGCCCGCAGGGCCGCCCCGCCGCGCCCCCGGCCCGTCCGGCCCCCGCGCGGGAACCGCTGTGGCGCGACCTGGTCGGCGACGTCCTGCGGCGCGAACGCCTCGCTCAGGAGCGCACCTTGAAGGACGTGGCGGAGGCGGCCCGGATCTCCGTGCCGTACCTGTCGGAGGTGGAGCGCGGACGCAAGGAGGCGTCGTCGGAGGTCCTGGCGGCCGCCGCCCGGGCCCTCGGGCTGGGCCTGGGCGACCTGCTGGCGCGGGCCCACGGCCGGCTCGGCCGCGCCGCCTCCCGGCACGCGGGTACCGGCCGCGGCACGCCCGGCGCCCGCCACGACGGGCTCTGCCTGGCGGCCTGACGACGGCCGCGGACCGGCCCGGACAAGCCCGTGAACCGGCGCCCCGGCCGACGCCCGGACAAGCCCGTGAACCGGTGCCCGGGCAGCGCGACCGGGGCACCGGCCCGGCATGTCACGTCGTCACGAGGCGTCGCCCGAGCACCTCGTCGGCCAGTCCGTACGCCACGGCCTCGTGCGCGGTGAACACCTTGTCGCGGTCCATGTCCGCGCGCAGCGTCGCCACGTCGTGGTGCGTGTGCCGGGAGAGCACCTCCTCCACCTGGGAGCGGATCCGCACCATCTCCCCGGCGTGGACGGCCAGGTCGGAGATCGTGCCCCGCTGCCCGGCGGTGGCGGGCTGCCCGAGCAGCACCCGCGCGTGCTCCAGCACGAACCGCCGCCCCGGGTCCCCGCCGGCCAGCAGCACGGCCGCCGTGGAGGCCGCCTGCCCGACGCAGAACGTCGAGATGGGCGCCCGTACGAACGTCATCGTGTCGTAGACCGCCATGAGCGAGGTGAACGAGCCCCCGGGCGAGTTGATGTAGATCGCGATCTCGCTCTCCGGCGCCGCCGACTCCAGGTGGAGCAACTGGGCGATGACGGCGTTGGCGACGCCGTCGTCGATCTCGGTGCCGAGGAAGACGATCCGCTCCGACAGCAGCCGGCTGAACACGTCGTAGGACCGCTCGCCCCGCGGGGTGCGCTCGACGACGTTCGGAATCGTGTACGTGCCCATCACTGCAGTCCCATCCGTCGCCGTGCCGCGGCCGGGCGGACGTCCGCGAGGGACTCCACGACCCGGTCCACCATTCCGTACTCCTTGGCCTCCTCGGCCGTGAACCAGCGGTCCCGGTCGCTGTCCCGGGAGATGGTCTGCGGGCTCTGCCCGGTGTGCTCGGCGATGAGCCGTTCGATGGTCCGCTTGATGAACTCCAGGCTCTGCGCCTGGATCTCGATGTCGGCGGTGGTGCCGCCGATGCCCGCCGAGGGCTGGTGCATCATGATCCGCGCGTTCGGCAGGGCGTAGCGCTTGCCGGGCGTGCCCACGCTGAGCAGGAACTGACCCATGCTGGCGGCGAACCCCATGGCGAGCGTCGAGACGTCGTTGGGGATCAGCCGCATCGTGTCGTAGATGGCCAGGCCCGCGTGGACGGAGCCGCCGGGGCTGTTGATGTACAGGCTGATGTCGGTGCGCGGGTCCTCCGCGGACAGGATCAGCAGCTGGGCGCAGACGCGGTTCGCGGAGACCTCGTCGACCTGGGTGCCCAGCAGGATGATGCGCCGGCCGAGGAGTTGCGCGGCCAGGTGGTCGTCGAACCGCGTCGGAGGGGTGTCGCCCTCCTCCGCCCGAGGCGGCAGGGCCGGTTCGGGGCCGGCGGTCAGTGGAGACATCGGCGCTCCTTGTCGAGTCGTCGAGCGGGTGTACGCGGCCGGTGTGCGCCGCGGTCCCCACTGTCGGTCCCGGACCGCCCCGGGCGGAGGTTTCTCTGCCCGGGGCAGATTCGCCACGGGCGGAGCGGCCGGGGCGGGCCGGCTCACGCCTTTGTCCCGCGTCCGCCGGAGGAACGCCCGCACGTCACCGCCGGCCGACGGACGGGCCCGGCCCCTGCGGTCGGCTCGAGGACAAGTACGGCGTCTTTTGGCAGGTCGTGCCGGAGCGGCCGATCGAGACGGTCGGCGGCCCGGACCGGGAGAGGGCGGCCCGCGCCGCCCGGGCCACGAGGGCGATGGGGCGAGCCGGACATCGCGGCCCCGGAACAGGCGTACGGGGGCGGGTGGCCCCGCGTCGGCGGCGGGTGAGGGGACCGGGCCGGGATCCGCCGTCCTGACCGGCCATGGCATGATCGGGCGCATGCGTGAACGTGTGGTGGCCGCGTGCGACGGCGCTTCGAAGGGGAACCCCGGCCCGGCGGCGTGGGCCTGGGTCGTCGCCGACGACTCCCGGACCCCGGCCCGCTGGGAGGCGGGGCCGCTGGGCAGGGCCACCAACAACGTGGCCGAGCTGACGGCCCTGGAGCGCCTGCTGGCGGCGACCGACCCCGGCGTACCGCTGGAGGTCCGCATGGACTCGCAGTACGCCATGAAGGCGGTCACCACCTGGCTGCCGGGCTGGAAGCGCAACGGCTGGAAGACGGCCGCCGGCAAGCCGGTCGCCAACCGGGAGCTGGTCGTGCGCATCGACGAGCTGCTGGAGGGCCGCTCGGTCGAGTTCCGCTACGTGCCCGCCCACCAGGTCGACGGCGACCCGCTCAACGACTTCGCCGACCGTGCCGCCAGCCAGGCCGCCACCGCCCAGGAACCCGCGGGCAGCGAGCTGGGCTCGCCCGAGCCGCCGCCCGCGCCCGACGTCCCCGTCAAGGCGCCGCGCCGCCGGCCCGGCGGCTCCCGGCAGCGGGCCGGCGGCGCGGCCGGCGGGAGCTCCCCGCGCACGATCAAGGCGAAGTTCCCCGGCCGTTGCGTGTGCGGGCGGTCGTACGCGGCCGGAGAGCCGATCACCAAGAACGCGCAGGGCTGGGGCCATCCGCAGTGCCGGGCGGAAGCGGCCGGATAAAGCCTGCCGTCCCCCTCCCGCTCACCCCGCGACGGCGGGCCCCAGGTCCGCGCCGTACCCCGGCCGACGGCCGACACGGCCGTGCCCGGGCCCCTGGCACCCCGGAGGGTGCGGGGCCCGGGCAGCCGGAGCCGGGCGGGAGTCGCGCCGCCGCCCCCGCGGTCAGACGACCGTGCCGCGCCAGCCGCCGGTCTCCTGGCCGCGCTCCTCGATGAAGTGCTTGAAGCGCTCCAGGTCGCCCTTGGCCTGCCGCTTCACGAACCCGAGCTTGTCGCCGACCTTCTCGGTGAGGCTGTCCGGATGGAAGTCCATCTGGAGCATCACCTTGGTGTGGTCGGCGTCGAGGCGGTGGAAGGTGACCACACCCGCCTGCTTGGTCTCGCCCGACACCGTGGTCCAGGCGACTCGCTCGTCCGGGATCTGTTCGGTGATCTCCGCGTCGAACTCCTTGTGGACGCCGTCCACGTTCGTCACCCAGTGCGTGAGCGTGTCGGTGCGCTGCTCGATGCGCTCCACACCGCTCATGAACTCGGGAAACGTCTCGAACTGCGTCCACTGGTTGTACGCGGTGTGCACGGGGACGCCGACCTCGATGGATTCCTCGACCTGCGACATGGCGGTCGCCTCCTTCGTCTCTTTTCTTCGGTTCGTTCGCGCGAGTACCCGTGACCTGCGAAGGAAACCATCGGTCCGGTCATCGTCCGGTACCGGGGCCCGGAACCGGACGACCCGGCCGATCTTCCGGACACGAGTTGACACACCGTCAGCCAGACCGTGGACGGCACCCGGTGCGCTGTTACTCTGCGGGGTGAATTGATCGCTTTGCGTACTTTCAGGGGTGTATGTGAAGGTTGCCTGCGTCGGCGGCGGGCCCGCCGGCCTGTATCTGTCGATCCTGCTGAAGCGGCAGGACCCGTCCCACGACGTCACCGTCTACGAGCGCAACCCGGAGGGCTCCACCTACGGCTGGGGCGTGACCTACTGGCGCGGACTGCTCGACCGGCTGCACGAACACGACCCGCGGACGGCGCGCGCCGTCGAGGAACACTCCGTGCGGTGGAGCGAGGGGGTCGCCCACGTACGCGGCCTGACGACCCGCCACCACGGGGACGAGGGCTTCGGCATCGGCCGGCACCGGCTGCTGGAGATCCTCGCCGCACGGGCCCGGTCGCTCGGCGTGCGGCTGGAGTTCGAGCACGAGATCACCGGCACGGACCTGCCCGCCGCCGACCTCGTCGTGGCGGCCGACGGGGTGCGCAGCGCGCTGCGCACCCGCTGGGCCGGCCACTTCGGCACCGAGGTCCGGGCCGGCCGCAACCCCTACATCTGGCTCGGCACCACCAAGGTCTTCGACTCCTTCACCTTCGCCTTCCGGGAGACCCGCCACGGCTGGATCTGGTTCTACGGCTACGGCTACAGCCCCGAGCGCAGCACCTGCGTCGTGGAATGCGCCCCCGAGACCTGGACCGGTCTCGGCCTGGACCGGGCGGGGGAGGCGGACGGCCAGGCCCTGCTGGCGGACCTCTTCGCCGACGTGCTCGACGGCCACCCCCTGACCGGCCGCTCCGCCACCGGCGGCAGCGCCCCGTGGCTGACCTTCCGCACCCTCACCAACCGCACCTGGTTCCGCGACAACCTGGTGCTGCTCGGCGACGCCGCCCACACCACCCACTACTCCGTCGGCGCCGGCACCACCCTCGCCCTGGAGGACGCCATCGCCCTGGCCCGCGCCCTGCGCGAGCACGCCGCCCTCCCGCAGGCCCTCGCCCGGTACGAACGCGAACGCGTCCGGGCCCTGCTGCCGGTGCAGAGCGCGGCCCGCTACAGCGCCCGGTGGTACGAGAACCTGCCGCGCTACATCGACCTGCCCCCGGAGCAGATGTTCGCCCTGCTCGGCCAGCGCCACTCGCCCCTGCTGCCGTACGTCCCGCCACAGCTGTACTACCGCATCGACCGGGCGGCCGGGCAACTGGTGACACTGCGCCGGTTCAAGCGCTGGCTGGGGCCGAGGGTCGCCAGGACCGTGCACGCGAGGGCGCTGGCCGTCCGCAGGTAGCGGCGGGTACGGGGCCGGCCGGGACACCGGTGCCGGCGCGCCGCGCGACCGGGCCGGATGTCAGACTTCCGCCATGGAAGAGCGCACATTCACACGATCCGGTCAGCACGCGTCCGTGGTCGGCCTCGGCACCTGGCAGCTGGGAGCCGACTGGGGCGACGTCGACGACAAGGAGGCCCTGGCGGTACTGGAGGCGGCGGTCGAGTCGGGGGTGACCTTCTTCGACACGGCCGACGTCTACGGCGACGGACGCAGCGAGGAGACCATCGCCGCGTTCCTGCGCGGCAGGCCCGACCTGCGCGTGCTGGTCGCCACGAAGATGGGCCGCCGGGTCGAGCAGATCCCGCAGAACTACGTCCTGGACAACTTCCGCGCCTGGAACGACCGCTCCCGCCGCAACCTCGGCGTCGACCGCATCGACCTCGTCCAGCTGCACTGCCCGCCGACGCCCGTCTACTCCACGGACGAGGTGTTCGACGCCCTCGACACCCTGGTCGAGGAGGGGCGCGTCGCCGCGTACGGCGTCAGCGTGGAGACCTGCGCGGAGGCGCTCACCGCGATCGCCCGGCCGAACGTGGCGAGCGTCCAGATCATCGTCAACCCGTTCCGGATGAAGCCGCTGCGCGAGGTCCTCCCCGCGGCCCGGGAGGCGGGCGTCGGCATCATCGCGCGCGTGCCCCTCGCCTCCGGCCTGCTGTCCGGCAAGTACACCAAGGACACGGTCTTCGCCCCCGACGACCACCGCACCTTCAACCGGCACGGGGAGGCCTTCGACCAGGGCGAGACCTTCTCCGGCGTCGACTTCGCCACCGGGGTCGAGGCCGCCGCCGAGTTCGCCGCGCTCGCCCCGCAGGGATACACCCCGGCCCAGCTCGCCCTGCGCTGGATCATCGAGCAGCCGGGCGTGACCACCGTGATCCCCGGCGCCCGCTCACCGGAGCAGGCCCGCGCCAACGCGGCCGCCGCCACCCTGCCCGAGCTGCCGCGGGAGACGTTCACCGCGATCCGCGACCTGTACGAGCGGCGGATCAAGGACCAGGTGGAGAACCGCTGGTAGAGCCCCCTCGGGGCGAGCCCGGCAACCCCGCCCTACGGCACCAGGAGCAGTTGCCTCTCCTGCTCCTGGTCGCCGGAGGAGGCGCCCTCCTCACGGGTGGAGAAGGCGCGGGTCAACGTCTCGCTCGCCGCCGCGACGGCCTGGGGGCTGCCCTGCACGGTGACCGTCACCGGCGCGGACAGCCGCCCGGCGGCCACCGACGGTGCCGGGGCCGCCTCCGGCGCGGCGGAGGCGCGGAAGGTGGCCGTACGGACCGTCGCCCGTTCGTCGGCCGGAAGGTCGTCCGGCGCGCCGAACACCCCCTCCAGCGCGCGCACCACCGCCCGCGCGTCGTCGATGCCGCCGCCGCTGAGCGTCACGGTGAGCTGCGTATCGGACATCCTGGTACGACCTCCTCGGCCTCGGGGCGTCTTGCGCGGTCCGTGTAACCACCGGGTGATCGCTCAAACGGCACCCGGGCCCGCCGGCCCGACAGGGCGTCCGGGCACGGGGAACCCGGGAGGGCGGACGGAGGTCCGGGCCGACGGGCATCCAGGCCGTCAGGCCACGGCAACCGGGAGGACACCGTGTCGGACACGGCAGCGGGCGACGGCAGGCGCAGGGGCCGCAACGAGACCGAGGAGGAACGCGCCGACCGGATGTGGCAGGAGCTCATCCAGGAGGTCCGGGTCGCGCAGATGGGCGTGCAGATCCTCTTCGGCTTCCTGCTCACCGTCGTCTTCACGCCGGGGTACGACGATCTGGCGGACACGGACCGCCGCATCTACATCGTGACGGTCCTCCTCGGCGCCGCCGCGACCGGCGCCCTGATCGGGCCGGTCTCCCTGCACCGCCTGGTCTCCGGGCGGCGCGTCAAACCCCAGGCCGTACGGTGGGCCTCCCGGCTGACTCTGCTGGGCCTCGTACTGCTGCTGGCGACCACGACCGCCTCGCTGCTGCTGATCCTGCGTGTGGCGACCGACGACGGCTTCGTGCCGTGGCTGGTCGCGGGCGTGGTCGCCTGGTACCTGCTGTGCTGGTTCGCCCTCCCGCTGTGGACCCGGCACCGGTACACCTCCCGTCCGCCCCGCCCGGACGGGAGCCGGGACGGCAGGCCGGGACCGTAGCACCGGCCGCCGACCGCCGCGTGTGCGCTGCGGGGCGACGACCGGCCCCGGAGCGGGGCGGCTCAGCCCTCGGCCATGACCTCGGCCAGGAAGTCGTCCACCCGCACCTCCTCCCGCCCGGGCGGGACGATCCGGTGGGTCTCCCGCAGGAAGGCCGCGATCGCCGGCGCCCACACATGGACCACGGCGTGGTGGCGGCCCCCGTCGGGCCGAGGGTCGCCGAGGAACTCCATGCGCAGTTCCTCCCAACTGCCGGTCGAGGCCGGCCCCAGCCGCACGTCGCCCACGCCGACCGCACGCGACAACCCTTCGGCGAGCATGTCCCGGTCCAGCGTCCACCGCGCCAGGACACGGCCGTCGTGGCTGAACAGGAAGGTGACGGCGAACGGGTCGGCGGCGTCGTAGCCGAGGTGGGCGAGCACGGGGCAGCGCTCCGTGTCACCCGCCTGGAGCTGCACCACCAGGGTCGTGTGCGTGAAGGACTTCACGAAAGGGCCTCCGAGGAGTCCGAGGGGAACGGACGTAGGGCCCTCTAGTACCCCGTCCTCGCCCGTCATGCCCGGCCGCACGGGTGACCGCCCTTCCCGGCCCGTGCCGGCGGACGGGGCCGGACGGGTCAGCCCAGGGCGTCGCGCAGTGCCGGCAGCAGGGTCTTCTCCGCCCAGTCCAGGAACGCCGGCTGCGTCTCCCCGCCGATCTGCACCAGCGCGATCTGGGTGAACCCGGCCTGCGCGTACGGGCGCACCGCCTCCACGAAGGCGTCCGGGTCGGCACCGCAGGGGATCGACCCGGCCACGTCGTCGGGCGTGACGAACCGGGTCGCCTGCTCGAAGGAATCCGGGTGCGGCAGCTCGGAGTTGACCTTCCAGCCGTTGCCGAACCAGCGGAACTGGGCGTGCGCCCGCTCGATCGCCGCGTCCCGGTCGGGGTCGTAGCTCACCGGGAGCTGCCCCACGCGCGGCTTGCCCGCGCCGCCGTGCCGGTCGAAGGCCTCCAGCAGCCCTGCCTCGGGCTCGGTCGCGATCACCAGGTCGCCCAGCCGCCCCGCGAGGGCGCAGGAACGCTTCCCGGAGACGGCGATGCCGATGGGCGGCGGGCTGTCCGGGACGTCCCACAGCCGGGCCGACTCCACGTCGAAGTGCGTGCCGCGACGGGTGACGTGGCCGCCCCCGAACAGTGCCCGGATGATCTCGACGGCCTCCTCCAGCATCTCGTGCCGCACGTCGACCGAGGGCCAGCCGCCGCCCACGACGTGCTCGTTGAGGTTCTCGCCGGAACCCAGCCCCAGCCGGAACCGCCCCTCGGACAGCAGCTGCAGCGTCGCCGCCTTCTGCGCCACGACCGCCGGGTGGTACCGGAACGTCGGGCACGTCACGTACGTCATCAGCGGGATGCGCGAGGTCGCCTGCGCCGCCGCGCCCAGCACGCTCCACGCGTAGGGCGAGTGGCCCTGGGAGCGCAGCCACGGGAAGTAGTGGTCCGAGGTGACCGAGAAGTCGAAACCCGCCTCTTCGGCCCGCACCACATGGTCGACGAGCTCACGGGGGCCGGCCTGCTCGGTCATCATCGTGTATCCGATTCGTACCATGATGGCCGGGTTCCCGGGGCGTACGGGTGAAACCGGGCGGACGGCACGGCGGCGCGGGCGCCGGGCCCGGACGCGGAGGCGGGGAATCAGCGCAGCCCGAAGCGGTCCGACCACGCCCTCACGTCGGCGGTCGTCGCGTTGCCCCCGCACACCACCAGCCCGATCCGGGCACCGTCCCCGACCCGCTCCACCACCCGCCGGGCGGCGGGCAGGAGGCACCCGGCGGCCGGCTCGGTCCACACCTTCGCGTGCTCGGCGAGGTCGAGGACGCCGCGCACGGCCTCCCGGTCCGGCACCACGAGCACCTCGGTGACCAGGGCGCGGACGTGGTCGTAGGTGAGCTGGGACACGGCGGGCGCGCTGAGCGTGGAGACGATCGACGACAGTGCCACCGGCACCGGGCCGCCCGCCGCCAGCGCCCGCGACATCGCCTCGGCGCCCCCGGTCTCCACCCCCCAGACCCGTACGCCGGGCCGGCGTGCCCGCAGCGCCGCCGCGACCCCGGCGATCAGCCCGCCGCCCCCGACGCTGACGAGTACGTCGGTCAGGTCACCGGCGTCATCGGCGAACTCCAGTCCCACGGTGCCCTGCCCGGCGATCACCGCCGGGTCGTCGAAGGGGTGCACCGGGGTCAGCCCTTCCTCCCGCAGCCGCTCCGCCAGCGCGAAGGCCTCGGCCATGCCGTCGGTCAGCCGCACCGCCGCGCCGGCGCCCTCGGCGACCTCCACGGCACGGGCGGGCGCCGAGCGCGGCATGACCACCGTGGCCTTCACGTCCAGGGCCGCCGCCATGACCGCCAGGGCGATCCCGTGGTTGCCGCCGCTGACCGCCACGACTCCGGCGGCCCGCTCGGCCCCATCCAGCGACAGCAGCTTCGCCGCCGCGCCGCGCACCTTGAACGAGCCGGTGCGCTGGAGCAGTTCCAGTTTCGCCGTCACCGGTGCGCCGAGCAGCGCGGACAGTCCGGGGCTCGGCACGGCCGGGGTGCGCACCACGTGCCCGGCGATCCGCTCGGCGGCGGCTTCGATCTCGCTGATCCCGATCAAGGCGGTCATCCCCTCCGGTGCGGGCGGAGATCCGCACCGCCTGGCACCCTCCCCCGGCACCGGCCGAAGGTCAACTCCCTTCCGGGACCGGCCCGGCGGACCTCGCCGGCCGCGGGCCGGGTGCTCAGTGCTGCTGCGCCTTCGGCGGTGCCGCCTCGCTGGGCCGGACGACGACGTGCCCCTGCCCCCGGAGCATCAGCTGCACTGCCTCGCCCGAGCCGCCGCGCAGCATCGAGCCGAGGGACTGCGAGCGGTGCAGGGAGGTCTCCAGGCCCGCCGTCCAGCCGACGACCGCGTCCGTGTCGACGTACACCGGGTCCTGCGGCGCGACGGGGATCACCAGCGGATTGCCGTCGCACACCAGGCCCAGCCGGCCGTGTCCGGTGAAGACGCTGTTGAACAGGCCGCCACCGGCGATGCCGGCGCCCTTGACGGTCGCGATGCGGTACGACAGCGACGCGTCGAAGCACAGGACGTTGCGGCCGTTGACGGTGAACTCGTCCCCCGGGTCGACGTCGACGACGAAGCAGTTCTGCGCCTCGTGCGCGAACCAGGCCTCGCCCCGGCCGCGCACCGCCATCAGCGGCAGCCCCTCCCCGGTCACGGCGCGCTTGAGCATGCCGCCCACGCCCTGGCCCTTGCGCTCGAACCGCAGGTCGCCGCGGTAGGCGACCATCGCGCCCTGCCGGGCGAACATCTCGCCGTCCACGGTGTACCGGATGCACTTGGCGTTCTGGACCGTCATGCCCGGCGCGGCGGCCGGCTGCACCATGTGCTCACTGGAAAAGAGATCGCCCTTCATGGGGGCATCCTGTCGCGGACGGCCCCCTTCCGCCAAGATCGCCCCTCGTGCGGCAGCCGTCCGCTCCCCTCCGGCCGCCGCGCCCGTCCGCGGGGCTTCCCGCCCGCGGCCGGGTGGTGGGTGCGCCGGCCGGACGGTGACCGGGCCGGCCGGCGCCGGCGGCTGGACCCCGGCGTCCCGGCCACGGCCGGCGCGACGGCCGCCGCGGCGGCGCTCCGCCCCCTGGTACGGGAACGGGCGCCGGGCGCCGCCCGGCCCGTCGGAGCCGGCTGACGGGCCGGGCGGCGACCCGGGGCGGGATGCGGTGTCCGCGCGCCGCGGGCTCATTCCTCCGTCGGCCGCAGCGTCCCCCGCGCCCTGGGCAGGACGTTGCGGACGTAGTCCTCGACGGCGGCGTCCAGGCCGACGTCGCGCTGGGCCCGCTCCGACAGGAACCAGCGGTGCTCCAGCAGTTCGTGGTAGATCTCGGCCGGGTCCATCGCGCCGCGCAGTTCCCGCGGCACCGCCCGCACGGTGGGCCGGAACACCTCACGCATCCAGCGGTGGGCGAGGACCTCGGGGCGGGCGCCGTGCAGGTCCCCCCGGCCCGCGCGAGGCCGGGAGCCCGGGGGAGGACCGCCGGGGGAGTGGTCGTCCTGGGTGGCCATCCAGGACTCCAGGTCGTTCAGCAGCCGCCGGGCCTGGTTCTCCTCGGCGTCCAGACCGGTCAGGCGCAGCAGTTGCCGCTGGTGGTGGCCCGCGTCGACGACCTTGGGGACGAAGGTGACCGTGTCGCCGTCCGAGGCGTGCTCGATCTGCATCTCCGCGACGTCGAAACCGAGGTCGTTGAGCCGTCGGATGCGGCGTTCCATGTAGTGGTACTCGCCCGCCGGGTAGACCGAGGTGCGGGTCAGCTCCTCCCACAGGCCGCGGTAGCGGGCGCAGATCTCGGTGCCGAACTCGACCGGGTCCACCGAGGGGTGCAGCGCGCCGGACGCCTCCAGGTCGAGCAGCTCACCGCTGATGTTCACCCGGGCCAGATCGAGGTCGTACGCGCGCTGCCCGGGGCTCAGCCGCGGGTGCAGCTCGCCGGTCTCGGCGTCGACGAGGTAGGCGGCGTAGGCGCCCGCGTCGCGCCGGAAGAGCGTGTTGGACAGGGAGCAGTCGCCCCAGGCGAACCCGGCCAGGTGCAGCCGCACCAGCAGCACGGCGAGGGCGTCCATCAGGCGGTGCATGGTGGCCGGGCGCAGGGTGGTCTCGAACATCGCCCGGTAGGGCATCGAGCCGCCCAGGTGCCGGGTGACCAGGACCGGTTCGAGCGGTTCGCCGGTGGTGCCGGTGCGTCCGGTGACCACGGCCAGCGGGTCCACGGCGGGGATGCCCAACCGGTCCAGGTCGCGCAGGAGTTCGTACTCGCGCAGCGCGGGCCGCCGGGCGAGCTCCTTGACGGCGATCACCTCGGTGCCCGCGCGGGCGTAGCGGACGACGTGGCGGGAGATGCCGCGCGGCAGCGGCACCAGGTACTCCTCCGGCCACTCCTCCAGGGGAAGCCGCCAGGGAAGTTCGAGCAGGACCGCGGGGTGCTCCGGATTGGTGGCGCTGATCTGCAAGGCCATGCCCCGACTCTAGAGCGCCCGTTCGCGGGCCAGTCGTGCCGCCGCCCCCACCGGGCCGTGGTGGGCGGGACCGTGGCCGGGCAGCAGGACGTCGCCGCCGAGGCCGGCGAGGACGTCCAGGGAGGCCACTGCCCCGGCGCGTTCGTGGTCGAACATGGCGGGCAGCAGTTGCGGTCCCCGCAACCGGGACGTGGGGTGACCGCTCACCAGGGCGTCACCGGAGACCACCACCCCGGCGTGCGGCAGGTGGTAGGCGCAGTGGCCGCGGGTGTGCCCGGGGGTGTGCACCGGCACGGGGCGGCCGGGCAGGTCCAGTGCGCCGGTCCGGGGGAAGGGACGCGGGTCGGCCACGGGGTTGCGGGCCGTGCCGCCGGAACGCACCGCGTGCACCGCCCAGGGCAGCACGCCCGGCCGCCAGCCGTTGCGCAGGACCCGCCCGGGGGACACCTGGTGCAGGAACTCCCGGCGCGCGTGGGGGACTTCGGCCTCGTGCAGGAGGACGGGCGTGCCGTGAGCGGCGCGCAGGTACTCGGCGGAGCCCAGGTGGTCGTTGTGGGCGTGCGTGATCAGCACGGCCGTCACCGCCTCGGGGGAGGCGCCCACCGCCGCGAGCGAGCCGAGCAACCGCTGCCGGTCCCCGGGGTAACCGGTGTCGATCAGCGTCACCGCGTCCCCCTCCGTGAGGATCACCCAGTTGGTGTTGCTGCCGTGCACCAGGTAGGTGCCGTCGGCGACTTGCCGCACGTCCGCCCGCATCGCTCTTCCCCTGTCCCGAGAACCGCTGTCGACCGGACAGCCAAGCAGAAGCGGGCCGCCGCGTCCGCCGCGCACGCCGTACGGGGGCGGTGGCGGGGCGCGGGGCGCGCTCCCGGGACCGTCCCTCGCGCACCGCTTCATGGGCCGGGACGGCTCGGGTGCCGCCTGCTTGCGCCCCGCCGCCGAGCCGTTCCGGTACACCGCCGTATCGGATACATTTCTCGCAGCCGGCGGACCGGACCCGGACGTTTCCGCCGCCGTCCGACGCGTCGCCGAGGCCCTGCTCCCGAACCGGTACCGGCCGCCGGCGAGGACGGACTTCCCGGCGCACGCCGCCCGCGACCCGGACGTGGCCCGGTCCCCGCCGGAGCAGCGGGCGCGCCCGCGCCGGGCGAGCGCGGACCGGCCGGCCCGCGCGCACCACCGGGCCCCGCGGCCCGTCGCGGGCGGCGACCACGTCGCGGTCGCCGGCTACGGCGGGGTCGCCCCCGGCTGCCGCCGGACCGGGGCGCCGAGCACGCCCGCGCCCGGCCGAAGCAGCCGCTCACCACACTGCTCACCGGTGGCGGCACCGCACTTGCCGCGCCCGGCGGCGGACGACGCACCACAGCACCACGGCACGGACCGGCCGCCGTACACCGCGGCGGACGCGGAGACGAGGGACGAGGAAAGGGACGGTCGCCATGGACGCCGACGTCATCGTCGTCGGGGCGGGACTGGCGGGCCTGGTCGCGGCCCACGAACTGACCCGCCGGGGCCGCCGGGTCGCGCTCGTCGACCAGGAGAACGCCGCCAACCTCGGCGGGCAGGCCCACTGGTCGTTCGGCGGGCTGTTCCTCGTCGGCAGCCCCGAGCAGCGGCGCCTGGGCGTCGCGGACTCCTTCGACCTGGCCTGGAACGACTGGCAGGGCAGCGCCGGGTTCGACCGCCTCGCGGACGAGGACTCCTGGGCGGTGCGCTGGGCACGCGCGTACGTCGAGTTCGCGGCGGGGGAGAAGCGGTCCTGGCTGGACGGGCACGGCATCACCTTCCTGCCCACCGTCGGCTGGGCCGAGCGCGGCGACCTCACCGCCCACGGGCACGGCAACTCCGTGCCCCGCTTCCACATCGCCTGGGGGACCGGCACCGGGGTCGTGGAACCGTTCGTCCGCTACGCCCGGCAGGCCGCGCGGGACGGACTGCTCACCTTCCGCCACCGCCACCGGGTCGACGAGCTCGTCGTCGAGGGCGGCTCCGTACGCGGGGTGCGCGGCACGGTCCTGGCCGAGGACGCCGCGCCCCGGGGCGCGGCCTCCAACCGCGACCCGGTCGGCGAGTTCGAGCTCACCGCGCAGGCCGTCGTCCTCACCACCGGCGGCATCGGCGCCGACCACGACCTCGTCCGCCGCCACTGGCCCGCACGGCTCGGCACACCCCCGAAGGAGATGGTCACGGGCGTCCCCGCCTACGTCGACGGGCGGATGCTCGACATCAGCGCCCGGGCGGGCGTCCGCCTGGTCAACCGCGACCGCATGTGGCACTACACCGAGGGCCTGCGCAACTGGGACCCGATCTGGCCCGGCCACGGCATCCGCATCCTGCCCGGACCGTCCCCGATGTGGTTCGACGCCCTCGGCCGCCGCCTGCCCGACCCGTGCCTGCCCGGCTACGACACCCTCGGCACCCTCAGGCACCTGCGCACCACCGAGGACATCGCCGGGTACGACCACTCCTGGTTCATCCTCACCCGGAAGATCATCGAGAAGGAGTTCGCCCTGTCGGGCTCCGAGCAGAACCCCGACATCACCGCCAAGGACCGCGGCGCGTTCCTGCGCGAACGCGTCCTCGGCAAGGGGGCGCCGGGACCGGTGGCCGCGTTCGTGCGCCACGGCGCCGACTTCGTGACCGCGGCCACGCTCGAACGGCTCGTCGACCGGATGAACGGGCTGACCGACGAGCCGCTCCTCGACGCCGCGCGGATCCGCCGCCAGATCGAGGCCCGCGACCTGCAGCTGGCCAACCCCTACGGCAAGGACGCCCAGATCCAGGGCATCCGCAACGCCCGCCGCTACCCGGGCGACCGCCTCGGCCGCGTGGCCACGCCGCACCGCATCCTCGACCCGGCGGCGGGGCCCCTGATCGGCGTCAAGCTGCACATCCTCACCCGCAAGACCCTCGGGGGCATCCAGACCGACCTCGACTCCCGGGCCCTCGGGACCGACGGCGCACCCGTGGAGGGCCTGTACGCGGCCGGAGAGGTCGCCGGCTTCGGCGGCGGTGGTGTGCACGGCTACAACGCCCTGGAGGGCACCTTCCTCGGCGGCTGCCTGTTCTCCGGGCGGGCGGCCGGGCGGGCCGCGGCCCGGCAGACCGCCTGATCCCGGTGGCCGGCGTGCCCGCGTCCGGCGTGCCCGCGTCCGGCGTGCCCACGTCCATCCTGCGTGTCCGCGTCCGGCGTGCCCGCTCCCGGTGAACCCGTCTCCCCCCTCCCCGCCGAGGAAGCGGGCCGGCACGGCCGCGTGACCGGACGCCGTGTCCCCGGAGGCGGTCAGCAGGGCCACCGGCCCTCGCCGGCCGGCGCCCGCCCGTACCGAGGGTCCGCGCGGCCGGGCGGCGGTGGGGACGGCCGGGGGAGCGGCGTGGGCGGCCGGGAAGTGGCGGAAGACACTCGTCCGTTTCTCCCGGGGCGGTCGATTCCCTCCGGGGCGTGCGGGTACTCCGTCGGCCTGACGTGACAGAACGAGGGAGGCCAGAACATGAGCGGATCGGGCGACCTGCCGGTGGTGCGCACACTCGACGAACTCGCCGACCTGGTCGAGCGGCACCAGGGCCTGTACGTGCGCTGGTCGCGGGGACCGGAGACCGATCTCACCCATGTGTCCAGCAAGGACGAGCTCACCGGCACGCCCATGCCGGGCCTGTCCGCCAACCCCCTCGACGTGGAGGAGTGGTGGGAGGACCGGTCCGTCCGGGTGTGGGTGGCCCGCCGGCTGCACGACTACGCCCATCTGCCGCACGACAAGGGACCGGGCGTCCGGCCCTGGGTGCTGACCGGCCGGGAGACCGGCCGCGGGCCCGACAACGAGCCGCTGGTGACCGACGTCCGGCCGCTGTGCTGGATCGGCTCCGAGGTCATCGAGGAGGCCCGGGCCGAGGTGGCCCGCCAGGAACGCCCCTGGGGGCCGCTGCGCCGCACCTGACGCTGAGCGGCCCCCAGGGGCGACGGAGGGAGAGGCCGTCCGCGGTCAGCCCGAGTTCCTGCGTGCCGCGACGCGCCGCTTGAGCGCACGTCGTTCGGTCTCGCTCGTCCCGCCCCAGACACCGATGGACTGCCCGGTGTCGAGGGCCCATTGCAGGCACTGCTCCCGGACCGGGCAGCGCCGGCAGACCGCCTTCGCCTGCTCGGTCTGCAGCAGGGCCGGGCCCGAGGTACCGACCGGGAAGAAGAGTTCGGGGTCCTCGTGGCGGCACTCGGCGCGCTTTCGCCAGTTGTCCATCAAAGTCACCTGCGATCGAAGTCGTACGTGCCTCGTACATGAGTTGCGTGGGTCGCTTGCTCACGAGTCACCTGTCATCGTGCGGATGAAACAGCCCCAATCCGCAAGAAGTCCCGCGAACGCTCCTCAAGCGGGCCGAGGGCGCACCCCGGCGGACACGGAACCGGCCCGTCGGCCGTCACTGCCGCAGGGCCCGGGACGCGGTCGTCGCCACCGCCTCCGCCACCAACGCCAGGGCCGGTGAGTCGAGCCGCCACTGCTGCCAGTACAGGGGGACGTCGACCGCCCGGTCCGGGGCGAGACCGACGAGCCGGCCGGTCCGCAGCAGCGGGTCCGCCTGGGCCTCGGGCACCATCCCCCAGCCCAGGCCGGCGGCGATCGCCTCGACGAACCCCTCCGGCGTGGGGACGAAATGCCGTACCTCACTCGCGCCGCCCCGGCCGCGCCGCAACCGGCGGACGAAGTCGTCCTGGAAGTCGTCCCGCCCGTCGAAGGCCACCACGGGCGCCTCGGCGAGCACGTCCCGCAGCGGTCCGTCCAGATGCCGCGCGGCGAACCCGGGCGCGGCCACGGGCAGGTACCGCATCCGGCCCAGCTCCCGCACCGAGCAGCCCGGCACGGGCTCCGGCGACGAGGTCACCGCGGCCATCACCGTTCCCTCCCGCAGCAGCGCCGCCGTGTGGTCCTCGTCCTCGCGGTGCAGTTCGAAACAGAGCTCCGGCTCGCGGGGGACGGCGGTCAGCGCTCCCAGGAACCAGGTCGCCAGCGAGTCGGCGTTCACCGCCACCGAGACGCGCACCGGTTCCCCGGCGCCACTCAGTCCCAGCTCGGCGTAGGCGTCCCGCTCCAGCCGGGCCAGCTGGCGGGCCAGCCGCACCAGCACCGCCCCGGACTCCGTCGGCCGCACCGGCTTGGTGCGCAGCAGCAGCACCCGGCCCGTGCGCTGCTCCAGCGCCTTCACCCGCTGGCTGACCGCGGACGGCGTCACGTGCAGCGCCGCGGCGGCCGCGTCGAACGTCCCCTCGTCCACCACCGCCAGCAGGGTCCGCACCTGCTCCAGCGGCAGCTCGGCCAATCCCTCCGTCTTCATGGCGGCTAATGATAGGTAAGAATCTTTAGCTGTACTCCCCACCATCCGTCCGCCTAGCGTCGACGGCATGACCAACTCCCTCGTCGCCGCGGTGGCCGGATTCGGCACCGGCCTGTCGCTCATCGTCGCCATCGGCGCACAGAACGCCTTCGTCCTGCGCCAGGGGGTGCGCCGCCACGCGGTCCTCACGGTGGTCGGCATCTGCGCCCTGTCCGACGCCGCGCTCATCGCCCTCGGCGTGGGCGGGGTGGGCGCGGTCGTGGTGGCCTGGCCGGGCGTGCTCACCGCGGTGGGCTGGATCGGCGGCGCGTTCCTGATCTGCTACGGGGTCCTGGCCGCCCGGCGGGTGCTGCGGCCCGGCGCGCTCACCGCCGACGGCGAGGCGGCGGGCTCGCGCCGCCGGGCCGTGCTGACCTGTCTGACGCTGACGTGGCTCAACCCGCACGTCTACCTCGACACCGTCTTCCTGCTCGGGTCCGTCGCCGCCGACCGGGGCCCGCTGCGCTGGACCTTCGGGTTCGGCGCGGCGTGCGCCAGCCTGTGCTGGTTCGCCGCGCTCGGGTTCGGCGCCCGCTTCCTCGGACGGTTCCTGGCCCGGCCCGCTGCCTGGCGCGTCCTGGACGCCCTGGTCGCCGCCGTCATGATCACCCTGGGCGTCACGCTCGTCGCCGGCGCCTGAGACGGGACCGGAGCCCGGGGCCGGAACCGGGGACCAGGTGCCTCCGGTTTCCTGCGATAGTGAACCGGACGGAAAGATGTAACGAGCATGTAGGAATCGCGTGGACACGAGCGACAGCAGTACCGCATCCGGGTCGCCGGCCCCCGCCGAGGCCGCCACCGAGGCCCCGGCCCGGCGGCGGTGGGCGATGGACACCCGCCCCCTGCGCCGCCCGGCCTATCGCCGGCTGTGGGTCTCCACCGCCGTCACGGCGGTCGGCAGCCAGCTCACCGCCGTCGCCGTGCCCAAACAGGTCTACGACATCACCGGCTCCTCGGCCTGGGTGGGCTCCGCGAGCCTCGCCGGCCTGGTGCCCCTGGTGGTCTTCGCCCTGTGGGGCGGGGCGGTCGCCGACGCCATGGACCGCCGCAGACTGCTGCTGATCACCAACACCGGCATAGCCGCCACCTCGCTGCTGTTCTGGCTGCAAGCGGTCACCGGGCTGGAGTCCGTGGCCGCCCTGATGCTGCTGCTGGCGCTCCAGCAGGCGTTCTGGGGCCTGAACGCGCCGGCCCGCAGCGCCTCCGTCGCCCGTCTGGTGCCTCAGGAGGAACTGCCCGCGGCCAACGCCCTCGGCTCCACCGTCATGCAGACCGGCCAGGTGATCGGCCCCCTGCTGGCCGGTGTCCTCATCCCCGCCGTCGGCCTGCCCGAGCTGTACCTCCTCGACGCCCTGGCCCTGTGCGTCACGGTGTGGGCGGTGCACCGGCTGCCGGCGCTGCCGCCCCTGTCCGGCGAGGGGACGCGCCGCGCCGGCCTGCGGGAGGTGCTGGCCGGCTTCCGCTACATCGCCGGGCACACCGTGCTGCTGCTGTCCTTCCTCGCCGACATCGTCGCCATGGTCCTCGGCATGCCCCGCGCCCTCTTCCCGCAGCTCGCCTCCCAGACGTACGCCTCCTACGGCGAAGGGCTCGCCCTCGGCCTGCTGTACGCCGCCATCCCCGTCGGCGCCGTACTCGGCGGGCTGTTCTCCGGCGCGTTCTCCCGGGCCCGCCGACACGGCTGGATGGTCATCGGCGCGGTCGTCGTCTGGGGCGCGGCCATCGCCGGCTCCGGGCTCGGCGGCAGCCTGTGGCTCACGGTGGCCTTCCTCGCCGTCGCGGGCGTCGCCGACATGGTCTCCATGGTGTTCCGCGGCGCGATCCTGCTGTCCGCGGCGACCGACGAGATGCGCGGCCGGATGCAGGGCGTCTTCACCGTCGTCGTCGCGGGCGGTCCGCGCCTGGCCGACGTCCTGCACGGCACCGCCGGTTCGGCCCTCGGCGCCCGCACCGCGGTCGCGGGCGGCGGGCTGCTCGTCGTCGCCGTGATGCTGGCCCTGGCCTTCGCCGTCCCGGCGCTGCGCCGCTACCGCGTCTGACGCCTCCGGCGCCTCACAGGGAGCCGCGCCGGTGCAGCGCGTACTGCTCCATGAGCTGGCCCCGGGTCGTCTCCAGCCGGTGGGCGAGGATCTCGGCGACGGACCGCACCAGCATCAGCCCGAGCCTGGGGTCCTCGTCGCACAGCGCGCGCACCGCGGCCGCGTCGAACTCGTAGGCCCGTACGGGGCTGAAGGCCTCGGCGCCGAAATCCCACAGGTACGGCGGGAACAGCCAGGACCAGCCGAGGAGGTCGCCGGCGCCCAGACTCGCCACCGTCATCCGTTGCAGGGACGAGACCCGCTGGGTGAGGGAGACCGCGCCGGAACGGATCACCCAGAAGCGATCGGCCGTGCCGCCCGGCTCGAAGATTCGGGCGTCCTCGGGGAAGGACACCTCCCGGGCGAGCTCCGTCAGGCGTGCGCGCTGCGGCGGTGGAAGGGCGGTGAGCAGTTTGATCGCTTTGGTCATGGCGCGGGGCTCCTCGCCGGCAGGGGCTGCTGCCCGGTGCTTTCCCTACGCCCATTTCAACGGCTGCGGACGCCCCGGGCACCTCGGCGGACGGCGGTTCGCGGCGAGCTCCGGAGCCGGGCGTGAAAAGGCCCTGGCTGGACGGGGGGAACCAGCCAGGGCCGTGAGAGGTGACGCCGGAGGGCTCTGCGGTCGACTCCGCCGCCACGTATTGATGAACGCTAAACCATTTGTGGCCGCGCCGCGAAATCGGGAGCCCCGCGCGTGACGTGTTTCACGCGGCCGCGGCCGCGCCCGGGCCGGCCTGGGGCCGCACTCTCGGCCGTCAGCCGTCAGCCGTCAGCCGTCAGCCGTCAGCCGTCAGCCGTCAGCCGTCAGCCGTCAGCCGTCAGCCGTCAGCCGTCAGCCGTCGGCCGTCAGCCGTCAGCCGTGCGCCGCCCCGGTGTCAGGACCTCGTCCAGCACCCGGACCACCGCCTCGTAGGCCACCGTCCGGACGGCCGCCTCACGGGCCGCCTCCGGGTCGGCCGACCTGAGTTCGTCGTGTCGCGCCCGCCACGTCCGCTCCTCCCTGGCCGCGCAGGCCCTCGCGCGTTGCATCCGCCGCAGCAGTTCGTCGGAGTCCACCACATCGGTCATGTCCTTGCGCCTACCCCGGCACGGCCCCGGAATGACCGCAGCTCCACGCGGACGCCCGCAGGTTTGGGGGTGCGCACAGAGGTCAGCCGGAGAACAGGACCCCGCCGCGCCCGGGCGGCGAACGGCGAACCGACGGCCCGGGCGGACGAACCCGTACCGGCGGGCACGCCCGTACGGCCGCCGCGGGTGCGGCCGGATCCGACATCTCTTCCCGTAGACCAGGGAGCTGACGGATGCGTGAGAGGCACATGACCGAACCCGCCATCGACCAGTACGGCACGGACCGGGCCCGGCAGCCACGGCCGGGCAAACCCGCCGAGGCGCGCCGGGCCGTGGAACGCGCCGTCGCCGAACGCTGCCGCGCCACCCGGACCCCGTGCGACGCGGACGCGCTGTCGGACGCCGTGCTCGTCGCCTCTGAACTGACCACCAACGCGATCCTGCACGGCGGCGGCCTCACGGACTTCCGGGTCGACGTCGACGGGCCGAGCGTCCGGTTGTCGGTGAGCGACCGCAGCGACGAACTGCCGGTCGTGAGGGAGCCGACCGACCCCCAGGGCCGCCGACGGCTCGGCGGCCGCGGCTGGCCGATCGTCTGCCGGCTGGCACGTGACGTACGGGTGTCCGACCTGCCTTCGGGCGGCAAGTGCATCACCGTGGTGGTTCCGCTGGCCTGAGGGGGCACGAGGGCTGTGCCCGAGCACTTCCTGGGGTCTTTTGCGAAAAGCGGAGTTTGTTCCACCGGGGTCAGGGCAGACGCAGTTTCGTGCTTCGGACCGGAGGCGCAGCAGCGGGAGCGGTGTGGCTGCCCCGGGCCCTCCAGCCATCGCGGACAGCCCTTCTTCCACCGCCTCCCGCGGCAAGTCCCTGAGACCACCGTTCAGGAGCGAATCCGCATGCTCATCGATACGCCGACCAGCCGTCCCGGTACGCCCGAGCCCGAGTCCGCGACCACCCCCGCCCGCCGGCGGCACGACGACGCCCCCGACACCGCCGCCCTCTTCGCCAAGCTGGCCTCCTTGGAGGACGGGCCCGAGCGCGACGCCGTCCGCGACGAACTCGTCACGGCCTGGCTGCCCATGGCCCACCGGATCGCCGGACGCTTCCGTGACCGCGGGGAGTCCGTCGAGGACCTGCGGCAGGTGGCGGCGCTGGGGCTCGTGAAGGCCATCGACCGCTTCGACCCGGAGCGGGGAGCCTTCGAGAGCTACGCCGTCCCCACCATCACCGGCGAGGTCAAGCGGCACTTCCGGGACCGGATGTGGGCCCTTCGGGTGCCCCGCCGCGTGCAGGAACTGCGCAACAAGGTGCGCGTGGCGCGCCGTGAACTCACCCAGAGCCCGGGCAGCCCCGAACCCTCGGTGGCGGACATCGCCGCCCACACGGGGCTGACGGAGGAAGAGGTCAGCGCCGGGATGGAGGCGCTGGAAAGCTTCAGCACGCTGTCGCTGGACGCCGAGCTGTCGGCCGGAGACGACGGCTACAGCCTCGCCGACACCCTCGGCGCGGCGGACTCCTCGTACGACGTCGTGATCGACCGTGAATCCGCCAAGGAGGGCCTGCGCCGCCTGCCCGAGAGGGAGCGGGCCATCCTCTACATGCGTTTCTTCGAGGACATGACGCAGAGCCGGATAGCGGACCGGCTCGGGATCTCCCAGATGCACGTCTCCCGCCTCATCAGCCGCAGCTGCGCCCGGGTGCGGGACGAGGCGATGGGGCAGCGGCCCGGCCGCAGGCCCGCGGACGGGCGGCCGACGGCCTGACCGCACGTCCGCGCCCTGGCGCGGACCCGCCGCCCGCCTCCTCCCACGGGTCGGCCCGCGACGGGGCGGCCCGTGCCGTGACAGGTACGGGTCTGGTCCCCGGGTCCCCGGGCCCCTCCCGCGGCACCCGGCCCCTGCGCGGCCCGCCGCCGCGCCGCCCCGCCCGCACCGGGATCCCCCGCGCGGCACCGCGTGCCGGGCCCGCGTGTGCGCCGCGCGAGCCGGGGCATCCGGACCTTCGGGTCCGGGAGGGGAGGAGCGACATGAACGGCATGAGGACGCGGTCCGCGGCGCGCACCGGCCGCAGCCGAGCCCGGCGCGCGGCGAACGGCTCGGTCGCGCAGGCAGCCGCGCGGGCGGGACTCGCCGCCCGGGGAGTGATCTACCTGCTGGTCGGTGTCCTGGCCCTGCGGATCGCCTTCGGCGACGGGCGGCGGCAGGCCGACCGCGGTGGCGCCCTCGCCGAGCTGGCGGACCGGCCCTTCGGAGCCGTCCTGCTGTGGGCGCTGGGCATCGGCCTGGTCGGCATGGCGCTGTGGCGGCTGTCCGAGGTGCTCTTCGGCGCCGTCGGCCCCGACGGGCGCAAGGCGAGGAAGCGGCTGGCGTCCGCGGCCCGCTGCGTCTTCTACGCCTTCGTCGCCTACTCGGTTCTGGCGTTCGCCGCGAGCCCCGGCGGCACGTCGGGCGGCGGCGCGGGCGGATCCAGCGACCGGCAGTCCCGCGATGTCACAGCCAGGGCGCTGGAGGCGCCCGGCGGGCAGTGGGCCGTGGGAGCGGCCGGCGCGGCGATCGTCGTCGCCGGGATGGTGATCGGCGTCCAGGCGCTGCGCCGCAGCTACCACAAGAAGCTGAAGCTCGGCGAACTGTCCCCCCGGGCCCGGCGCCTGGTGGACGTCACGGGCATCGGCGGGGGAGTGGCGCGCGGGCTGGTGTTCGCCGCGGCGGGCGCCTTCGCCGTGCGCGCTGCGGTCGACTACCGGCCGGACGAGGCCAAGGGCTTGGACGACACCCTGCGCTCCTTCGCCGGCACGCCCCTCGGCCCCTGGCTGCTGGCCTGCGTCGCGGCGGGCCTGGTCCTGTTCGGCGTCTTCTCCTTCGCGCTCGCCCGCTGGCGTCGCGTCTGAGGTGCGCGCCGCGGGGAACCCGGAGGGGATGAACGAACACGAGATCCCGCCGGACGGCCGTCCCGTGGACGTCTACCTCGACCTTCTGCGCATCCGGATGGACACCGAGGACTACCGGATGCTGCTCAGCGTCGTGGAGCCGGTCCTGCGGGCCATCGACGAACAGCAGCTGCCCACCATCGACTTCTCCCTGGACGGGGCGGGGACCGACGAGCTGCCCCAGGAGATCCGCGAGGAGGCCGCCCTGGTCATCGCCACCGCCGTCACCGGCCGCCTGGACAACGAGGTGGTCGAGATCACCACCGAGGAGACCGGCCCGGTCCGGGTCGTCACCGACGCCGCCACCGCCTCCGACCCCGACCGGCTCGGCGAGATCGCCGACTTCCTCAGGGACCGCCACCGCCAGAACGAGGAACTGCGCGGCATCGCCGAGGCCAGCGGCCTGCCCACCGACTTCTGATCCCACCGGCCCTTCACCCGCGGCCCCGGCCGCACCGTGTCACCGCTTCGGCGGTGCCACGGGCACGTCCAGGGGCCGGGCCAGGCCCACCACCGCCTCGTCCAGGCGCTCCAGGTGCCGCAGCACGCGGCCGGTGATACGGCCGTAGCGGGGCGTCCCGTCGGCGTCCGGCTCCAGCAGCGAGGCGATGCTCGGCCCGGTCTCCACCGCCGCCTCGGCGTGCTCGTCGGCCAGGCGCGCGGCGATCGCGCCGATGTTGCGCACGGTGCGCCGCACGGCCCCGCGCAGCCGCGGATCGGCCGCGATCGACGGGTGGGTCGGCAGCAGCTCCGCCGTCGCGGCCAGGGACCGGGCGTGGTAGGCGCAGGTCTCCAGGAGGGCCACCACATAGCGCGCGGTGTCGCGCCGGGAGCGCAGCGGCGTGATCGGATGGGTGAGCGGCTGCGTGGCCGCCCGCAGGTCGCCCAGCGCCTGGTCCAGGTCCCGGGCCCGGTCCAGGAGATCGGCCGCGGGACCGCCGCTGAGCTGGTCGACGGCGCCCTCGGTGACGTCGGTGAGCCGCTCCAGCACCGTGCCCAGCAGCTCGTTCGTCCGGCGGTCGGTGTTGATCGGCAGCACCAGCACCGCCGCGATCACCCCGCAGGCCACCCCGAGCGCCGTCTCCTCCACGCGCAGCAGCAGCACCGAGGCGCTGTAGGTGTGCAGCAGCGTGTACAGCAGCCCCACCATCGCCGTGACGAAGAACGACATCAGGGTGTACGACAGCGGCGCCGTGTAGAACATCGCGAAGATGAAGACCAGCACCAGCGCGAACGCCGTCCACGTGTGCTGCCCCACCAGCCCGGCCAGGGCGATGCCCGCCACCACCCCGAGCACGGTCCCCAACAGCCGGCGGTAGCCCTTGACGAGGATCTCGCCGGTGGAGGCGGTATTGAGGAAGACGATCCAGCAGGTGAGCACCGCCCAGTACCAGCGCTGCGCGGACAGCAGCTCACCGCCCGCGATCGCCAGCGACGAGCCGACGGCGACCTGAACCGCCGCCCGTGTGGTGGGCCGCCGCAGCCCGGTGGGCTCCTCGGCCGCGGTTTCCTCCCCGGCGTCGATGGCGGCGTCCTCGGCGTCCAGCTCCTCGCGGGAGCGGGCCGTCGCCGGACTGTCGTCCGAGTCGTCCGGCTCCCCGCCGAAGGCGATCCGCAGGCCCAGGACCGCGCGGGCGGTCTCGCCGACGGCGCGGAAGACGTCCTGGACGACGGGGGTGGCCGGCGGCAGGTTCTCCTCGTCGCGGTAGCCGAGCAGCCGGTTGCGCACGTGCGCCAGCGCCGTACCCGTGTGCTCGGCGGGCGGCCGCAGGACCAGCGCGCGCAGCGCCTCCAGGTCGCGCCGCAGCGTCGCCGTGGCCTCCTCCGGCGGGGCGGACCGGCGCATCGACGGGGCCGGAGCGCCCGGAAGGTGCATGGTCAGGGTGTCCGCCCGCTCGGCGCTGCGCGCGGTCAGCAGCAGCAGGCCGAGCCGCTCGGCGGCGATCTCGGCGTCCGCGACGCGGCGCTGCACCAGACGCGCCACCGCCTCGTCGGGCGTCCCCTCCTCCAGCCGGGCCTGGATCATCAGGGCCGTCTCGTGCAGTCGCGCGGTCCCGGCGCGTACGTCCCGAAGCACCTTGTCGATGTCGTCCGGCCCGGCGTCCACCAGCTCCAGCTGAGCCGTGAGCAGCTGGGCCAGCCGGGCGCGGAACGCCTGCCGCAGCCGCTGGAGGACGCCCGCGGGCGTCGCCGGCACGACGGCGAACCGCACCACGGCACTGCACGCGAACGCGACGGCAATGGCACCGCACACGCTCGGCAGCGCCGACACCTTCGCACCGACGAACAGGGACAGGAAGTAGACCTGGAAGCCGATCAGGCCGAGCGCGGTGCCGCGGTCGCCGAATCTGCGGGCGTAGACCGCGCAGAAGATCAGGACGACGAAGAAGGCGTCGCCGATGACGACCCGCTGGTTGAGCACGGCTCCCAGCGACACCGAGGCCAGTGCCACCGGCAGGCCGAGCGCGAGCGTGACGGCCTGCGCCCCGCGCTGCTTCTCCCGGATGGCGAAGGTGGCGACCATCGCCGCCATGGCCCCGGCCACCAGATGGGTGACGGGCGCCCGCAGCAGGGCGAGCACCGCCAGCGCGAGGGCGATGGCGCCCACCGTCCGCAGTCCGGCCGTCAGGCGCAGCAGTCCCGGGTCGGACGCGGCGATACGGTCCCGCAGACGTGTCCGGCCCGAGCGTCCCGCTGCCCTCACCCCGCTGTACTCTCTCCCGTTTCGCACGCGTCGCGTGCGCTTGTGGCCACGCGATCTTCCTTTTCAGGATCGCACGCCGCCGCCGGCGCCCCGGAGCCGGGTCACGACTCGACCCGGCCGGCACCCCCCACGTGCGCCCGCACCTGTTCCGGCGTCAGATACGCGTCGGTGAACTCGAAGTCCTTCAGCTTGGCGGGCTTGCGGGCCTGGAACCCGGTCCGCACGAAGTCGTCGCCCGCGACCGCGTTGAGCAGCCAGTTCGTCATCACCCGGGCCTTGGCGACGTTGGTGCGCAGCGCCGACCAGTGGTACCCGCGGGCGACGGCCTGGGCGGGCACGCCCCGCAGCTCGATGCCGAGCGGCTTGGACACGGCGTCCTTGCCACCCAGGTCGACGACGAGACCGAGGTCCTTGTGCACGTACGGCCGCATCGGCTGGTTGCGCAGGGTCGCGATGATGTTCTCGGCGACGTGCCGGCCCTGCCGCATCGCGTGCTGCGCGGTCGGCGGGCACACGGCGCCCTCCTGGCCCTTGGCGAGGTCGGGCACGGCGGCGGCGTCGCCCAGCGCGAACACCCCGTCGTGGTTCGGCAGGCACATGTCCGCGGTGACCGCCAGGCGCCCCTTGACCGTCTCCGCGCCCAGCGTGGCGATCAGGGGGCTCGCGACCACCCCGGCGGTCCAGATCAGCGTGCGCGTGGGCACCACCCGGCCGTCGGTGAAGGTGACCTCCGTCGGACCCGCCTTCTCGATGGAGACGCCCAGCGAGACCTCGATGCCGCGCCGGCGCAGGATCTCCTGCGCACTGCGCCCGAGTTTCTCGCCCAGCTCCGGCATGAGCTTGGGCGCGATGTCGATCAGATGCCACTTGATCAGGCCCGGGTCCAGCCGCGGGTACCGCTTGACGGCGGCGTGCGTCAGACGCTGCAGGCACGCCGCGGTCTCCGTCCCCGCGTAACCGCCGCCGACCACCACGAACTGCAGCCGGGACGCCCGCTCGGCCGGGTCCTGGCTGGCATCGGCCAGGTCGAGCTGGGAGATGACGTGGTCGCGGATGTACGCGGCCTCCGCGAGGGTCTTCATGCCGAAGGCGTGGTCGGTCAGACCGGGGATGTCGAAGGTCCGGGTGACGCTGCCCGGGGCCAGCACGATGTAGTCGTACGGCGCGTCGACGATCTGGTCGGTGATGGTGCGGATGACGCACACCTTCGCCTTCAGGTCCACACCGATGGCGCCGCCCGGGATGATCCGGGTGCGGTACTTCTGGCTGCGGCGCAGGGACAGGGCGATCGACTGGGGCGTCAGCACCCCGGAAGCGACCTGGGGCAGCAGCGGCAGATAGAGCTGGTAGGCGGACGGCGTCACCAGCGTGACGTCGGCCTCGTGGGGAGCGAGCTTCCTCTCCAGGCGGCGGACGCACTCCACACCGGCGAAACCTGCGCCAACCACCAGGATCCTGGGTCGTGTCACGGTGTTCATCCCTTCCTGCGGCTCCGGGCGGTCTGCCTCGAACGCCATTCGCCTGCCCCTGGATCGCCGTTTCGCACCTGTTGCGATCACACCGCGCCCGCGGCCGTCGCGCGAGCCGGACGCGGCAGGCAGGCGAACGCCTTCGGCACCACCATGCCCGCCGCGGCCGGGACGCGCACCGGCGGAGGGAGAGCCCGCGACGGGACGGCCGGCCCGGCCCGCCTCAGCCCGCCCCGCTCAGGTGGCACAGCAGCAGGCACACGTCGTCGTCGCGCTCGGAGTCGCTCAGCAGGGGCTGCAGGATGCCGTCGGCCACGCCGTCCAGATCCGCCGCCAGCTCCGCCGAGCCGAATCCGCCGAGCGCCGCCGCCAGGCGCTCGATACCCGGGTCTATGCCGTGGGCCCGCCGCTCGACCAGGCCGTCGGTGTACAGCGCCAGCGTCGCCCCGGGGCTCAGCCGCACGGTGTGGTCGGCGATCTCCTGCTTCAGCGGGATGCCGAGCATCGCGCCGGGCTTGGCGTCCAGGGTGTGCACCCGGCCGTCGGCGGTGCGCAGCACCGGCGGCGGATGACCGGCGGCGGCCCACGTCAGGGTCGGGTCGCCGGGCTTGAACCGCGCGATGACCGCGGTGGCGTACAGGTCCGGCTGGAGATGGTGCAGGAAGTTGTGCAGCCGGGTCAGCAGCCGGCCGGGACTGCCGCCGTCCACGGCGTAGGCGCGCAGCGCGGTGCGCAGCTGGCTCATCATCACCGCCGCGTGCAGCCCGTGCCCGGTCACGTCGCCGACGACCGCGATCACGCTGCCGTCGGGCTGGCGGAAGGCGTCGTACCAGTCGCCGCCGATGTTCAGCCCGTACGTCGCCGGCAGGTAGCGGGCGGCCAGGTCCAGGCCCGGCGTGGCGGGCAGGTCCGTGAGCAGGGCGCGCTGCAGCGTCTCGGCGATGTCCCGGTTGTGTTCGAAGCGCCGGGCGTTGTCGATCGCGGTGGCGGCCCGCCGGGCCAGCTCGATCAGCATGACCGCGTCGTCCGGGTCCCAGCGCTCCCCGGGGGGAGTGAGCGTCAGCACGCCCAGCGACGTCCGCCGGGCCGTCAGCGGGATGCACAGCAGGGGCCGCTCGGGGGCGAGCGCCGAGGGCGGCTGGTCGTCGACGCCGGGCAGGCCGCCCGGATGGCCGGCGGCGTACTGCGGACGTCCGGTGCGGGCGGCGACCACCGCCGCGGCCGGATACGGGGCCGACCGGTGCCCGTCCGCTCCCGCGTCGACGTGGTCGGTGTTGTCGAACAGCCAGACGTCGGCACTGCCGGCGTACTCGGGCACCAGCACCTCGGCGAGGCGGCGCACGATCTCGTGGTGGTTCAGCGACGCCGTCACCACCGCGCTCGCGTCCGCGAGGAACGTCAGCCTGCGGCGGGCGCTCTCGGCCTCGTTGCGCGCCTTGCGCTCCGCGGCGAACGCCTCCCGCTGGGCCCGGCCCGCGGCGTCCAACTCGGCGTGCAGCGCCACGACACCCTGGTTGGTCTGGTGCAGCTCCTCCCGGTGGAAGGCGACCAGTTCCTCCTGTTCGGTGAGCTTGTCCAGCACCAGGGCCGTGTCCTCGTCGGCGCCCAGCAGCGCCTCCGCCAGCGCCGCCGGGTCGTCGTCCGCCGCGGAACCGGCCCCGGTGTCCTGCGCCGCCTCCGGGCAGGTCACCGTGGTCCGCCACGCGGGCGCCCCGGCGGCGCACGCCTCCGGCGAGGGCGTCACCACCGCGTGCAGCAGGCGCTCCGTCCCGGTGGACGTGTCCTCCTCCAGCGTGAGCCGCCACGTACCGCCCTTGGTGAGGCACTGCCGCAGCTGGGCGCTGAGCGAGGCCGTGAGCCGGGTGCGCTCCAGGGGCGGCACCCCGTGGGCGGCGGCCAGCCGCGCGGTGGCGATGCGGGCCCGTGCCGCGTCGGTGACGGTGGAGATCTGCCAAGTACGCATCATGGGCGGTCCGGCGGGGTCGGGGTCAGCACGGCCACGGCGGTGTCGTCCCGCACCGGGCGGGCGGGACTGCTGGCGTCGCGTATCGTCACGGCGGCCGCCACCGCCGGGTCGGCCGCGGGCCCCGGGCAGAACTCGGCCGGCGGGACCCATCGGCTGGGCAGGCCGTCGCTGTGCAGGATCAGCAGCCGGTCCTCCGCCCAGACCACCTCCTCCTCGCGCACGGTCGCCGGCCGGTGCACGCCGACGATCCCGGGCCGGGACACCAGCGTCCGCCAGCCGCCGCCCTCGCACAACCGCGCCCCCACGTTGCCGATCCCCGCGAACCGCAGCCGGCCCGCGCGGACGTCGACCTGCGCGAGGGCCACGGCCGCGCCGCGGGTGCCGCCGAGCACCGCGTCCAGGTGCCGCAGCACCTCGGCGGGCGTGCGGTGGGCCGAGCCGCGCAGCGCCTCCACCGCGGCGGCCGAGGCGCGGGCCGCCTCCGGACCGTGGCCCAGTCCGTCGGCCAGCATCAGCGTCACCCGGTCCCCGGACCGCACCCACGCCCAGGCGTCACCGGAGTACTCCGCCCCGCCGAAGGGGACGTTGATCCCGCCGGCCCGGACCCCGGCCGGCAGCCCCGCGCCGCGTGGGGCGGTGGCGGCGCCGATCCGGGCCAGCGCCACCGTGCCCCGGCCCGGGACGCTGTGCAGGCCGAAGTCGTCGGCGACGCGGCGGCACGTGCCGAGCCCGGCACCGAGCGAGCGGGCCGTGGAGAACCCGTCCCGCAGGGCGGCGGACACGTCGGCGATCCCCGGACCGTGGTCGATCGCCGTTATCTGCACCACTCGCGCACCCTCCCGGCCGTCGGCCGGGACGGGCGGGTCCACGAGGTCGACGAGGAGCTGGCCGCCGTCCGCGTGCTTGAGCAGGTTGGTGGCGAGTTCCGTCGCCACCAGCGCCGCCGCCGAGGTGCGCGACTCGTCCAGCGCGGCGGCCGCCGCCGCCTGCTCGGCGGCGACGCGGGCGTCGCGCACGCGCGTCGAGTCGTGCACCGGGACGTCCCATACACGCGGCATCAGTGCTCCTCACGCGGCCGCGGCGGCTGGACCGTCCAGGAGGTCACCCGCACGGTCGTCCCGGCCCCCGGGGCGGTCTCGATCGCGAACTCGTGCACCAGGCGCCGGGCGCCGCCCAGCCCCATGCCCAGGCCGCCACCGGAGGTGTACCCGTCGCTCAGCGCCCGCTCCACGTCCGTGATGCCCGGGCCCTCGTCGCGGAAGGTCAGCCGCAGCCCGCGTACGCCACGGCTGAGCAGCGCCTCCGACTCCATGTGGCCGCCGCCCCCGTGCACCAGGGTGTTGCGGGCCAGCTCGCTGGCCGCGGTGACCAGCTTGGTCTGGTCCACCAGACCGAAGCCGAGCTGGGCTGCCGCCTGCCGCACATGCTGACGCACCCACACCAGATCCATGTCCGACCGGATCGACAGGCGGGCCTGAACGCCCGCGTCCGTCGACATCACGGACTCTCCCGGCGCACGCCCACGCGGGGCGAGCCCTGTGTGAGCAGGTCCATGGCCACCTCGGTGCTGAGCGCCGTGTGCAGCCCGGGCAGCGTCAGGCCCAGCTCCACCAGGGTGATGGCGACCGCGGGCCGCATGCCGACCACCACCGTGCGCGCGGCCAGCAGCGAGGCCTGCGCCGCGATCTCCGCCAGCACCCGGCCGAGGAACGAGTCGACGATCTCCACACCGGAGATGTCGATGATCACGCCGGTGGCCCCGCTGCGCGTGATGGTCTCGGCGAGGTCCTGCTGCAGCTGCTGCGCCGTGCTGTCGTACAGGTCCCCCTGGAGCGTGACCATGAGGACGTCACCGAGCCGCAGGACCGGCACATGTCCCGCGCCCGGGCCGGGGAACGCCTCGCTCACCGCTGACCCGCACCGTTCGCCGTGGAGCCCACGATCTCGGCCCCGAGCTGGTGCAGCGCGTACTTCAGCGCGTCGGCCAGGCCGGCCCGGGTGATCACCGTCCCCAGGTCCAGGCCCAGGTGGACGATGGTCTGGGCGATCGCGGGACGGATTCCGGAGACGATGCACTCCGCGCCCATCAGCCGGGCCGCCGCGACCGTCTTCATCAGGTGCTGGGCGACCAGCGTGTCGACCGTGGGCACCCCGGTGATGTCGAGGATCGCGAACCGCGCCTGCTGCTCGACGATGGCCTGCAGCAAGGTCTCCATCACCACCTGGCTGCGGGCGCTGTCCAGCGTCCCGATTAGCGGGACCGCCACGATGCCGTCCCACAGCTTGATGACGGGCGTGGCCACCTCCAGCAGCTGCAGCCGCTGCCGGTCGATCAGGGCCTCCCCCTCGCTCAGCGCCGTCTGCATGACGACCACCCGCAGCGTGCCCATCAGCACGGTCAGCGTGGTGGCGCACGCCCGGATGTGCTCGGCCGGGGCCTCGCCGAGTTCGCTGAGCAGGAGGTTCTCCACGGGCGGGCGCAAGGTGGCCAGTTCGCTGGACACCTGGGCGGCGGTCAGGCCGGCGCGTCCCCGGGCGGCGCCCATCCGCGCCAGCTGCTCGCGCACCCCGCTGAACCCGGCGGCGTCGGGGTCGTCCACCCGTCCGGTGTCCGCGACCTCGGCCAGCGCGTCCACGACGGCCTTGCCCGCCTCCACCGCCTCGTCCCGCGAGACGGTGAACACGGAGCGGAACAGCGGCTCGTCCGCCCACCGCTGGGCGATCTGCTCACGGTGACGGCGCAGGAATTCCCTGACCGCGTGAGTCGGCGTTTCGAACGTGTCCTCCGCCGTGTGCTCCGGCACCTGCTTCACTCCTCATCCACGTTGCGTCGCACCGAACCGTTTCAGGCAACGGGACGGCTGTGTGACTCTGCCGGCCGACCACTGTAATCACCCCTCCACCTCGGACGACACCTCGTCCCTCGGAGACGGTCCGGCCGGGCGGCACGAGGGGTGGCCGACGTCGCGACGCGCGTCCGGGAAGGAACAGCGGTCCGGGCGGGCGGCGGCCGGCCCGGTTCAGGCGTCCGGCCCGGACACCGGGCCCCCCTCCGGCTCCGGCACGGGCCCCTGGTCGACGAGGGCGAGCGCGTCGTCCACGGTCTTGGAGACGGGCACCGTGATGCTCACCCCGGTCAGGTCCAGGATGCGCTGCACGGCCGGCGTGGGGCTGATGATGTGCACGCTCCCGGGGATCTCCCGGACCTCCTGGTACACGCGCAGGATGATGTTCATGCCGGAGGAGTCCATGAACGGAACCTCCGACAGGTCCAGCAGGAAGTGCCGCCGGCCGTGGTGGAGCTGGTTGGCCAGGTGGTGCTGGAACTCCGTCGCCGTATCGACGTCCAGGTAACCCCGCACCGTGAGCAGCGCCACGTCCTCCCGGGGCAGCGTCACCTCGACGGACAGCGGATTCTGGGCAATGGGCACGAGTACCTCCAACAGAGCGGACGGCCAGGGCCGGTGACCCCTGCGGTGTTCCGCAGGCGTTCCTCACCGCGCCCGGGCGGATACCCCCTGATCCCCGTCTCATGCCCGCCGACCGGGTGGCGGGCGCCGTGACGCCCGCCACCCGGCCGGCGGGCCCCGGTCACCCGACCCGGATGCCCACGATGCACGTGTCGTCGTCCGTGTCCGACCTGCTGTAGGTCAGCAGCCGGTCCAGCTGCTGGTCCAGGGTGCTCGGCGCCGTACGGGCGGTCGTCAGCAACTGCGTCAGGGACTCCTCCACGGAGCGGTCGCGGCGCTCGATCAGGCCGTCCGTGTACATCAACAAGGTGTCCTTGGCGGCCAGTTGCAGCTCCGCCTCCTCGTACGAGGCCTCCGGTACCGCTCCGAGGAGCATCCCCTTCACCAGCGGCAGCGGAGTCGCCTGCGCCCCCCGGACCAGCACGGGCGGCAGATGGCCCGCCCTGGCCCACCGCAGCGCCCGGGTGGCCGGGTCGTACAGTCCGCACACCGCCGTGGCCGTGACGGCGCCCGTCAGGTGGTGCGCCACCATGTTCAGCCACGACAGCAGCTGCCCCGGCCCGGCGCCGGTCACCGCCAGGCCGCGCAGCGCGTTGCGCAGGACGACCATGCTGGTGGCGGCCTCGATGCCGTGCCCCGCCACGTCGCCCACGCTCAGCAGCACCAGCCCGGACGGCAGGTGCACGGCGTCGTACCAGTCGCCGCCCACCAGCTGCTCGGTCTCGGCGGGCCGGTAGCGGACCGCCACCTGCAGCTCGGGCAGCTGCAGCGGCGTCTGGGTCGGCGGCATGATGGCGCGTTGCAACTGCAGTGTCAGCCGGCTGCGTTCACTGGCCTGCTGCTCGGTGTGCGCCAGCTGGTCACGCGTCGCGGCGAGCGCCACCTCGGTCCAGTGCTGGGCGGAGATGTCCTGGTACGCCCCACGGACGAGGAGCAACCGGCCGTCGGTGTCCAGTACCGGCTCGGCGACCACCCGGATGTGCCGGGTCACCCCGTCCGGCCGCTGCAGCCGGAACGCCGCCGACGCCGGCCGCCGGTGGTGCAGCAGGGTCCGCAGGAACCGGCCGATGGTGACGGCGTCGTCGGGGTGGGCGTACGAGGGCAGCTCCTCCAGCGGAACCGGCGTACTGGTCTCCGGGCGCCCGTACAGGTCGAACAGCTGCCCGTTCCAGGTGATCTCCCCGGTGAGCAGGTTCTCCTCGAAACCGCCGATACGGCCCAGGCGCTGGGCGTGCTGGAGCAGGCTGGCCAGCCGTGCCGTCTCGTCCTCGATGCGCCAGATCAGCAGGACGGCGTTGCCGTGCCGGCTGATGCTGATGTCCGCGACAGCCGACAGCGGTACCTGGTCCACCAGCGCGGTCAGGTTCATGCGGCGGGCCCGGAACGGCTCGCCGGTGGCGTACACCCGCTCCACCCGCTGGAACAGCTCGCTCTCCCCGGCGGCCATCGGGTAGGCCTCCAGCAGCAGCGCCCCGTTCACCACCGCGCGCGACCGTCCGGCCGGGTCCAGGAAACGGTCGTTGACGTGGTGGATGCGGAAGTCCGCCAGGTTGCCGGCGGCATCCAGGTGCGGCACCAGGACCAGCGCGGGGTCGTGCAGACCGTCGGCCAGGTCCATCAGCTCCGCCGCGTCCGGCAGCACCCGCGGCTCCTGTGCGGCGCCGAGCGGTGGGCTGTACGTCTCCAGGGTGTGGGCGCACAGCTCCGCCAGGGCCTCCACCTGCCGCACGACCTGGGGCGGTTGCGGTTCCAGCGGCTCGGGCCAGGCGATCTCCAGGACGCCGTGGATGCGGCCGCCGGTCCCGGCGGGCAGGGCGACCCGCCCGCCGTCCGGGTACCGGTGCCGGCCCACGCTGGGCAGCCCGGTCCGGTCGAGCGAGGTGATCCACTGCCCCTGGCGCTCGGTCAGGCCGCGCCGGGCCACCGTCGCCACGTCCGGCGGCACGTACCGCCAGCGGGCGGCCTCGGCGGGGGAGAAGCCGGCGCTGCCGGCCAGGGTGAGCGACCCGTCGGCGCCCGCCGCCCAGATCGCCACGGCCACCGCGCCCAGGGGGCGCAGCGCCTGCTCCAGCAGGGCGTCGGCGACGGCCTGCGTGTCGTCCGCCGCCAGCGCGCCGCTCTCCGCCGCCCGCAGCCGTACGGCGGCCGACTCGGCCTCGGCCTCCGCGGCCTCCGCGGCGGCGGTGGCCGCGAGGAAGGCGTCCGTCACCTCCGCCACCCGGTCCCGGGCGGCCTGGTTGATGACGTCGACCGCCAGCTCCAGCGGCGTCACCTGGGCCTGCTCGGCCAGCTCGGCCAGCTGCCGGGCGGCCTGGGCCGGACCGCACCCGAGCCGCTCGACCAGGATGCCCTTGGCCAGTTCGATCAGGGCGCGCCCCTCGGCCTCCGCCTGTGCGGCCCGCACCTCGCGGCTGAGCCGCTCCACCGTGGCCGCCAGCCGGCCCACGGGGGAGAGCGGGGGGATGCCGAAATCGGCGGACGGGTCGCCGGGAACGGCGGACGGGTCGCCGGGAACGGCGGACGGGTCGCCGGGAACGGCGGACGGGTCGCCGGGAACGGCGGACACCTCCGGCGGGAAGGACGTCCCGGAGGTTTCGGACGCCCTGGACACGGTGGCCTCGAACCTCGGCTCGCCGCCGACCGGTTCGCTCGGATGCTCGGAAATACTCACGCTCTGACCGCTCCTCGGCTGCGGGGCGTCACGGCTCGCGGCGCGGGGCGCCGCGGGCCGCCCGGCCCTCCGGTGTAGGGGACGGGGGCCGGGCTCATGCGGGCAGCCAGCGCCGGACGCAGGCGATGAGGTCACGGGTGTCCACGGGCTTGGTGACGTAGTCGCTCGCACCCGAGGCCAGGGACTTCTCCCGGTCGCCGGGCATCGCCTTCGCCGTGACCGCGATGATGGGCAGCTCCGCGTACTGCGGCATTCTGCGGATCTCCGCGGTCGCCGTGTAGCCGTCCATCTCGGGCATCATCACGTCCATCAGGACCAGCGCGACGTCCGGGTTGTTCACCAGGGTGTCGATGCCCTTGCGCCCGTTCTCCGCGTGCAGCACCCGGAAGCCGTGCAGTTCGAGGATGCCGCTGAGCGCGAACAGGTTGCGCGCGTCGTCGTCGACGACGAGGACGGTACGGCCGGACGGCGAGGCGTCGACGGGCTGCGGCACCAGGCGCTGCGGCTCCTCGGGGCGCACCAGCGACAGGACGTCCCCGGGCTCCTCGGCGGACAGGTGCAGCGCGATGCGCTCGCGCAGCTCGTCGAGGCTGGAGAGGAACTCCAGCGCCCCGCCCGCCGCCCGCGACCGCAGGCTCTCCTCCAGGGCGGCGTCCGCCCGGTGACCGCTGTGCACGAGGACCGGCACGCTCGCCAGCGCCGAGTCGCCCTCCAGCGCCTGGAGGAAGCGCGACGCCTCCTCGTCCGGCATGCCCAGCTCCAGGACCACGCAGTGGCAGGGATCGGCGGCCAGGGCGCCCGCCGCCTCCTGCGCGCCCACGGCGGTGATGATGTCGACCGGGGGCCGGGCGACCGTGTCGTCCCGGCCGTGTGTCAGGTCCGCCACGACGCTCTCCGCGACGAGGGTGAGCAGACCGCGCGGCCGTTCCTCCACGACCAGCAGCCGCCGGGGGCGCTGCCGCGGCCCGGCCGTGACCTGGGGCGCGACCACTTGGCCGACGAGCACGTCGGCGGGCGCGTCCGCCGGTTCCTGCTCCAGTACGTGGCTGCGGCCGAGCAGTTCCTCGAAATCGGGCCGCGCCACGGGCAGGAACAGGGTGAAGGTGCTGCCCTGGCCGGGCGTGCTGTCCACCGTGACGGCGCCGCCGAGCAACTGGGCGATCTCCCGGGTGATGGACAGGCCGAGGCCGGTGCCGCCGTACTTGCGGCTCGTGGTGCCGTCCGCCTGCTGGAACGCGCCGAAGATCGTCTCCAGGTGCTGTTCCGGGATGCCGATGCCGGTGTCCTTCACCCGGAACGCCACCACGGCGCCGCCCCGGAGCACGCCGTCCGGCACCTCGTCGTCCGCTGCCGGCTCGATGCGCAGCTCCACGCCGCCCCGCTCGGTGAACTTCACCGCGTTGGACAGCAGGTTGCGCAGCACCTGCCGCAGCCGGGAGTCGTCGGTGAGCAGGTCCGCGGGCGCCCCGGGCGCGGTGGCGACCGTGAAGTCCAGTCCCTTCTGCGTCGTCATGGGCCGGAAGGTGGCCTCGACGTACTCGATGAGCTGGCGCAGCGTCACCCGCTCGGGCGCCACGTCCATCTTGCCCGCCTCGACCTTCGACAGGTCCAGGATGTCGTTGATCAGCTGGAGCAGGTCCGAGCCGGCGGAGTGGATGATCTGCGCGTACTCCACCTGCTTGGGGGTGAGGTTGCGCGACGGGTTCTGGGCCAGCAGCTGGGCGAGGATGAGCAGGCTGTTGAGCGGGGTGCGCAGTTCGTGGCTCATGTTGGCCAGGAACTCCGACTTGTACTTCGACGCCAGCGACAACTGCTGGGCGCGGGCCTCCAGCTCCTGCCGCGCCTGCTCGATCTGGAGGTTCTTCGCCTCGATGTCCCGGTTCTGCGCCACCAGCAGCGAGGCCTTCTCCTCCAGTTCGGCGTTGGAGCGCTGGAGTTCCTCCTGCTGCACCTGCAGCTCCGTGGACCGTGCCTGGAGTTCGGAGGTAAGGCGCTGCGACTCGGCCAGCAGCTCGTCGGTGCGGGCGTTGGCGACGATCGTGTTGAGGTTGACGCCGACGGTCTCCATCAGCTGGGCCAGGAAGTCCTGGTGGATCTCCGTGAACGGGGTGACCGAGGCCAGCTCGATCACGCCGAGCACCTGGCCCTCGACCACGATGGGCAGCACCACCAGCGCGGTCGGCACCACCTCGCCGAGGCCGGAGGAGATGGTGACGTAGCCGGGCGGCAGCTCGTCCACCGTGATGGTGCGGCGGCTGCGCGCCGCCTGGCCGACCAGGGTGCGGCCGAAGGCGATGCGGGTGGGCCGCGTATCGTCCTCGGGCCGCCCGTAGGAGCCGACGAGCCGCAGCTCCGGGCCGTCGTCGCCGTCCTCGGCGAGGTAGAAGGCGCCGTACTGCGCCGACACCAGCGGCACCAGCTCGTCCATGATCAGCTCGGCGACCACGGGCAGGTCCCGGTGGCCCTGCATCAGGCTGGAGATCCGGGCGAGATTGGTCTTGAGCCAGTCCTGCTCCTGGTTGGCCCGGGTGGTCTCGCGCAGGGACTCCACCATGGAGTTGATGTTGTCCTTGAGCTCGGCGACCTCGCCGGACGCCTCCACGGTGATCGAGCGGGTCAGGTCGCCCTCGGCGACGGCGCTGGCGACCTCGGCGATCGCGCGGACCTGCCGGGTCAGGTTGCCCGCCAGCTCGTTGACGTTCTCCGTCAGGCGCTTCCAGGTGCCGGAGACGCCCTCCACCTCGGCCTGGCCGCCGAGCCGTCCCTCGGTGCCGACCTCGCGGGCGACGCGGGTGACCTCGTCGGCGAAGGCGGAGAGCTGGTCGACCATCGTGTTGATGGTCGTCTTCAGTTCGAGGATCTCGCCGCGGGCGTCCACGTCGATCTTCTTCGACAGGTCGCCCTTGGCCACGGCGGTCGTCACCAGCGCGATGTTGCGCACCTGGCCGGTGAGGTTGTTGGCCATCGAGTTGACGTTGTCGGTGAGATCCTTCCACGTCCCGGCCACGTTCGGCACGTGCGCCTGGCCGCCGAGGCGTCCCTCGGTGCCGACCTCGCGGGCCACCCGGGTCACCTCGTCCGCGAAGGCCGACAGGGTGTCGACCATCGTGTTGATGACCCCGGCCAGCGCCGCGACCTCGCCCTTGGCCTCCACCGTGATCCGCTGCGACAGGTCGCCGCGGGCCACGGCGGTGGCGACCTGGGCGATGGAGCGCACCTGGCCGGTCAGGTTGGACGCCATCACGTTGACGTTGTCGGTGAGGTCCTTCCAGGTGCCCGACACCCCGCGGACCGTCGCCTGCCCGCCCAGGTTGCCCTCGGTGCCGACCTCGCGGGCGACGCGGGTGACCTCGTCGGCGAAGGCGGAGAGCTGGTCGACCATCGTGTTGATGGTGTTCTTCAGTTCGAGGATCTCGCCGCGGGCGTCCACGGTGATCTTCTGGGAGAGGTCGCCCTTGGCCACCGCCGTGGCGACCTGGGCGACGTTGCGGACCTGCGCGGTGAGGTTGCCCGCCATGAAGTTCACGGAGTCCGTCAGGTCCCGCCAGGTGCCCTTGACGCCCTTGACGTCCGCCTGCCCGCCGAGCCGTCCCTCGGTGCCGACCTCGCGGGCGACGCGGGTGACCTCGTCGGCGAAGGCGGAGAGCTGGTCGACCATCGTGTTGATGGTGTTCTTCAGTTCGAGGATCTCGCCGCGGGCGTCCACGGTGATCTTCTGGGAGAGGTCGCCCTTGGCCACCGCCGTGGTGACCTGGGCGATGGAGCGGACCTGGCTGGTGAGGTTGCCCGCCATGTGGTTCACGGAGTCCGTCAGGTCCCGCCACACGCCGGCGACCCCCGGTACCTTGGCCTGGCCGCCGAGGCGCCCCTCGCTGCCGACCTCGCGGGCGACGCGGGTGACCTCGTCGGCGAAGGCGGAGAGCTGGTCGACCATCGTGTTGACGGTCTCCTTCAGCTCCAGGATCTCGCCGCGGGCGGGCACGTCGATCTTCTGGGAGAGGTCGCCCTTGGCCACCGCCGTGGCCACCTGCGCGATGTCCCGGACCTGGGTGGTCAGGTTCCCGGCCATGGCGTTGACCGAGTCCGTCAGGTCCGCCCAGGTGCCCGAGACCCCGGGCACCTCGGCCTGGCCGCCGAGCGTCCCCTCGGTGCCGACCTCGCGGGCCACCCGGGTCACCTCGGAGGTGAACACGGACAACTGGTCCACCATGCCGTTGAAGACCTTGGCGATGTCGCCCATCAGCCCGTCGGCCTCGTCCGGCAGCCGGGTGCCGAAGTCCCCGTCCCGTACGGCCGTCAGGCCCGCCAGGAGTCTGCGCAGCTCCTGGTCGCCCGGCACCGTGCCGGCGGTGTCGCTGGTCATGCGCGCCCTCGTTCCGCTCCCCAGGAGCCCCCGGGGGACCGGGAGCTCGGAACTGTGCCGGACCGATCCGGAACCGGCAGATCGTGCGCACGTTTCCGCAGTTCACAGATGTGCGCGACGAAGAAATACGCCAGAGGCTAACCCACGCGGCGGGTACGGACAAAGCGCGGTCTCCTTGGAGCACTCCGGGAGGAAAAACGGGTCCGTTCGCGCATGACCCGCGGGAGAAAGGGCACCCGACGGGGTTCCGGCCGCCGCGTCCACGGGGCCGGGCGGGCCGCGGACACCGGCGCACGCCGGGGCGTCCCGGAGCGCCGAAGCGCTCCGCCGCCGTGTCGGCGCGCGATCCGAATGCGGATGCGAGAGCCGGGTATCAGGGAGCTGTGGAGCCGCCGGGCGGGACCCGCCGCCCGGCCGCTGTCGGCACAACGGGAGGGAAGCAGCAGTTGCCCATGGACAGCATCTGGTCGTACCGGCCGCACAGCGGCCACGTCGAGGGACAGGACCTGACGGGCTGCACGGTCGTCGCCGACGACGGCACCATCGGCCATGTGGACCGGGAAGCCGATCCCTACGGCATGCGGCACCTCGTCGTCGACACCGGCGTCTGGGTCTTCGGCCGGAGCGTTCTCGTGCCGGTCGGGGCCGTCACGGGCATCGACACCGAGGACCGGAGGATCACGCTGTCCTGCACCAGGGCGGAGGTCAAGGCCGCTCCCCGCTTCCGGACCGACAGCGAGACCATGGACCGTGCGTACCTCACGGCGGTGGGCGACTACTATCACGGATTGCCGCCTCGGCGGACCTCCGCGACCTGATGGGACCGGGCGCGGTACGACACCCCGGGACGCCGGACGTCGCCGGGAGACGTGAGCGGCAAGGGTGACACGACGGCCGGCGCGCACCGCGGCGGCCGCGACCTGGACGTCCGGAGAACTCACCGGTGCACGGGGAGCGGAAACGGGGACACGGCAGACATGGAACCAACCGACGGGACCGCCGCGGCGGCATCCGGCGACGCGCCGGTGAGGACCCCGGTACGGGGCACGGTGGACAGTGCGGCGAGCGCGCGGGCGTACGCCCGGTCCGTGGTCGACGCGGAATGGGACGCGGCGGGCCGTCCGGCGTGCGAGCAGGACGTCATCGACCTGCTGCTCGTCGTCTCGGAACTGGTCACCAACGCGATCCGGCACGGCGGCGGACTGGCCGGCTTCGAGGCGTGGGCCACCTCCGACGGCGTGCGGATCGCCGTGCGCGACCACAGCGCGGTCGTCCCCGAGGCCGCGCTCGGCGCCGCCCCGCTGCCCACCGGGCACCGCGTCAGCGGATACGGCTGGCCGCTCATCGTCCGCCTGGCGCGGGAGATCTCCGTCGACCGGCGGCCCGGGGGCGGCAAGACGATCAGTGTGCTCGTGCCGATCAGGCCCGCCGGGTCCGCCTGACCCGGCCGCCGGCCCGTGCCGGTCCCCGCTCCCGCCGGCGGTCTCACCAGGGGAGGAACACGTGGATGTCCTTGCCCTGCTCGTGGGTGACGACGCTGACCTGGTCGCACAGCGTGTGGATCAGATGCCAGCCGATGCCGCCGCCCCCGCTGTTCGGGTGGAAGGAGCGAGGCGCCGGCGGGGTCGGGCTCGTGTCGTGCATCACCACGTGGACACCGTCGAAGGTCCGGCGCAGGGTCAGCTCGAAGGGGCCCGGTGCGTACTGGATCGCGTTCGCGGCCAGCTCCGTGACGACCAGGAGGATGTCGTCCCAGTGCTCGGGGGCCGACGGCGGCGACACGCGTGACAGGTCGTAGAGGAACTCCTCCGCGACCAGACGCGCGCCCGTCACGTTGTGCAGCTCCCCGGCGAAGCCGGCGGTGCGGCTCGTGATCTCCTCGGAAGTCAGTGTCTTGTCCCAACGCGGCTCGGCTGCCATCTCGCCTTCCAGGCCCGGCATCAGCAGGGCAGTCGTTCTTTCCCTTGCGTCCCCCTCGTCTGCTAGTTCCCGTGTCGGCGGAGCCTACGCGCCTGTCGACTCCCCGTGACGGCCGCGCCACTCACGGCTGCCGGTCCCCGCAGGTCACCGCCGTCCCGCCTTTCCCACAGGTTCCCCGCGCACCGGGCCCGGCACGCGAATTCCCGTGAATACGCCGGGAATACGCCGGGAATACGCGCGGTGCGCACGGGCACCCGAGAAGTGGCGAACACATCGGGCGCGCCCCGCCGAGGGGGCGCGCCGCCGCTTCCCTTCCCCGACACAGGGAGATTCTGATGACGGGTTACGGCAGTTCCCCTGCCGCGTCCACCGGGTCGCGCACCAACGGACTGGCCATCGCGAGTCTGGTGTGCGGGATCATCGGGCTGTTCCTCTTCAACGTGGTCCTCGGGCCGATCGCCATCGTCCTGGGCGTCGTCGGCATGCGGCAGGCACCGGCCAGGGGCGGTGCGGGCATGGCCAAGGCCGGGATCGTCCTGGGCGTCGTCGACCTGGTCCTCTTCCTCGTCCTGATGGCGGTGGCGGCATCCGGCGGCTTCACCTGGTACGTGGGCGGCTGACCGCCCCCGGCCGGTCCCTCACCGGTCCCCGCGGAACACGTCGTCCGGCTCGTCCCACCGTGCCGGACCCCTTCGGCCCGGCCGGCTCCCGCCGGCCGGGCCGCGCCGCGTGCGCACCGCACCCGACGGATACGGACTGTGACGGCGCCGGCGGCACCGGATCAGGCCCGGACGGCCCGGAGCGGCGGAAGTGCCCGCCTGCCGGTGATCCCGTCCGGATCGGGGGACCCGGACGGCATGAGTTACACGAATCCCGATCCCGAACCCGAGCGCACCACCGGCCTGGAGCCGGGAGGCGGCGTGCCGCCCGGCGAGACCCCGCCCGGGGAGAGCAGCATGTCCGAGGCGGGCCCGCGCGAGGTGCACAATCCCCCCAAGGGCTGGGCCAAGGCGCCGCTGGCCCTGATCCTCGGCCTGACGGTCCTGGTCGCCGCCTTCTTCCTGGCGTACGCCCTGGTCCTCATCTTCTGAGCCCTCCCGGGCTCCCCCCGGACCGGGCCGGACGGCGGGACGTCAGCCCCGGGTGCGGCGCACGCACTCGGTCACGACGTCCCGCAGGCTCCCCGTGCGCTCCAGCAGCTCCCGCTGGACGCGGGCACCGTTGCCGTGCCGCAGCAGCCCGGCGGCGGCCTCCCGGACCCGGTCGAGGTCGCCGGAGGCCTCCAGTGCCTCCCCGACGTGCTCCAGCAGGGCGCGTACGACCGCCTCCGCGGGCATGCGCCGCATGGTCGCCGGGTGGAGCAGTTCCTCCGTCAGGCCGGACCGGGCGGCCCGCCAGGCGGCGAGCCGCAGCAGGCTCACGCCGGGGTCGGCGGGTTCCCGTCCCTCCCGCCACTCCCGCGCCGCCGTGTCCACCAGGGCGCGCGCCAGGGCCGCGACGAGGGCGGCGGTGTCCGCGTCCAGGCAGACGTCGGCGACCCGGAACTCCACGGTCGGGTAGCGCTGGGAGAGCCGGACGTCGAAGTAGACCATCGCCTCGTCGAGGATGGTGCCGGTGGCGACCATGGCCGCGATCCGCCGGTGGTAGCGCTCCGCCGACCCGAACAGCTCGGTGGGGCCGGCCGAGGGCCACCGTTGCCAGACCCGGCTGCGGTAGCTGCTGTACCGGCTGTCCTTGCCCTGCCAGAAGGGGGAGTTCGCGCTCAGCGCGGCCAGCACCGGCAGCCAGGGCCGCACCCGGTCGATGACGGCGACGCCCTCCTCGTCGGACTCCACCGACACGTGCACGTGGCAGCCCATGACCAGTTGCTCCTGGACCACGACGCCGTACTGCTCCTCCATCCACCGGTAGCGGCGGCCCATGCCGACGGCCGGGGTGACGGGCAGCGGCGAGGTGGCGAGCGCGGCGACCGCGCACCCGATCTCCCCGGCGTGCCGCGCGGCCTCCCGGCGGCAGCGGACGATCTCGGTGTGCAGACGCTCCATGTCCGCCTGAGGGTGCGTGGCGAACTCCAGCATCTGATCGTGGAGCTCCTCCTCGAACACGTCCTGCTCACCGGGGCCTTGCGCGGCCCGGGCGAGCACGGCGGCGGACATCGCCCGGGGTTCTCCGGTCTCGGGATCGACCAGGAGGAGTTCCTCCTCCACTCCGACGGTGCGCAACGTGAGGCCGCCTTTCTGTGATGCCCTGCTCGCGGCGACGACGAGGTTTTCGCCGGTCGTACGACCCCGCCTGCCCCGTCGGGACCGGTCGGACACCTGGTCGCGCCGCTCGGGGTCACAGCACGGACGGCACCAGCCACACCGTGGCCAGCGGCGGCAGCGTGAGCCGCAGCCTCCCTTCCTCCGGCTCGGCCGGGTGGGGGTGGGTGACGCCGCTGCCGCCGTAGTGCGCGGCGTCGGTGTTGAGGACCTCCTGCCAGGCGATGGCGTCGTCGCCGACGTCGAGCCGGTAGTCGTGGCGGACGACGGGGGAGAAGTTGGACACCGCCAGCAGCGGGGCCCCTTGCGCGTCGAAGCGCAGGAACGCGAAGACGTTGTCCTCGGCGGCGTCCACCGCCACCCAGCGGAAGCCGCCGGGGTCGGTGTCGCGCTGCCACAGCGCGGGGGTGGCGCGGTAGACGGTGTTCAGGTCGCGCACCAGGTCCCGCACCCCGCGGTGGTCGCCCGCCGAGTGGTACCCGTCCTCCAGCAGCCACCACTCCGGGCCCTGCTTCTCCGACCACTCGGCGCCCTGGGCGAACTCCTGCCCCATGAACAGCAGTTGCTTGCCGGGGTGGGCCCACATGAAGCCGAGGTAGGCGCGCTGGGTGGCGCGGCGCTGCCACCAGTCGCCCGGCATCTTGGACACCAGGGCCCGCTTGCCGTGCACGACCTCGTCGTGGGAGATCGGCAGGACGTAGTTCTCGCTGTAGGCGTACACCATCGAGAAGGTCATCTCGTGGTGGTGGTACTTGCGGTGCACCGGCTCGCGGGCGATGTACTCCAGCGAGTCGTGCATCCAGCCCATGTTCCACTTGAAGCCGAACCCGAGGCCGCCGGCGTCGGTGGGCCGGGTCACCCCGCCCCACGCGGTGGACTCCTCCGCGATCGTCACCACGCCGGGGCACCGCCGGTAGACGGTGGCGTTCATCTCCTGCAGGAACGCCATCGCCGCCAGGTCCTCCCGGCCGCCGTACACGTTCGGCTCCCACCGGCCGGGCTCGCGCGAGTAGTCCAGGTAGAGCATCGAGGCGACGGCGTCCACGCGCAGGCCGTCGATGTGGAACTCCTCGCACCAGTACACGGCGTTCGCCACCAGGAAGTTGCGCACCTCGGTGCGGGCGAAGTCGAAGGTGTACGTCCCCCAGTCCGGGTGCTCGGCCCGCCGGGAGTCCCCGGGCTCGTACAGCGGGTCCCCGTCGAACCGGGCCAGCGCCCAGTCGTCCTTCGGGAAGTGCGCCGGCACCCAGTCCATGATCACGCCGATGCCGGCCCGGTGGAGGGAGTCGACCAGGTACCTGAAGTCGTCCGGCGAGCCGAGGCGGGCGGTGGGCGCGTAGTACGACGTCACCTGGTAGCCCCAGGACGGGCCGTAGGGGTGTTCGGCCACCGGCATCAGCTCGACGTGGGTGAAGCCGAGGTCCTTGACGTACGCGGGGAGCTCCTCGGCGAGCTCGCGGTAGGTCAGTCCGGGCCGCCAGGAGGGCAGGTGGACCTCGTAGACCGAGAACGGCGCCTGGTGCAGGGGCGTGTCGCCCCGGTGCCGCATCCAGTCCCGGTCGCCCCACTCGTAGTGCGACGCCGTCACCACCGACGCCGTGTTCGGCGGCTCCTCCGCCCGGCGCGCCATCGGGTCGGCCTTGAGGAACCGGTGCCCGTACCGGGAGGTGATCTCGAACTTGTACCGGGTGCCCTCGCCGATGCCGGGCAGGAATAGTTCCCACACGCCCGACGCGCCGAGGGACCGCATGGGGAAGGCGGTTCCGTCCCAGTGGGCGAAGTCCCCCGCGACCCGCACCCCGCGCGCGTTCGGCGCCCACACCGTGAACCGGGTGCCGGTCACGCCCTGGTGGGTCATCGGTTCGGCGCCGAGCGCCCGCCACAGTTCCTCGTGCCGCCCCTCGCCGATCAGGTGCAGGTCGAAGTCGCCGAGGGCGGGCAGGAACCGGTACGGGTCGTGCACCTCGTACTCGGCGTCCCCGTACGCCACCGCCAGGGTGTACTCGGGGATCTCCGCCAGGGGCAGGACGCCGGAGAACAGCCCGTCCTCCTCCGGCACGAGGGGGTGCCGCTCGCCGCCGAGGACCACGCTCACCGCCCGGGCGAAGGGGCGCAGCGCCCGGAAGGCGATGCCGCCGGGCACCGGGTGGGCGCCCAGCAGGGCGTGCGGGTCGTGGTGGGCGCCCGCCAGCAGGCGCCCCCGGTCGGACGGGTCCAGGGGAGGAGCGGTCCCCACCGGCCCGGAGGCGGTGGGGGCGGGGCCGGACGGCTCGGGGAGCGAGGTGTCGCGCAGGGCCACGGTGTCAGTCTCCTCTCACGGCGAGTCGTTCGATCGCCGCCATGGGAACGGGAAGCCAGTCGGGGCGGTGCCGCGCCTCGTACAGCACCTCGTACACGGCCCGGTCCGTCTCGTAGGCCCGGAGCAGACCGTGCTTCTTGCGGGGGTCCCACCCGGCGTGGGCGGCGTAGCCCGCGCAGTAGGCCTCACGGCAGCGGCGCGCCCATTCCGGACGCCAGGGGCGGCGCTGGCGGGCGGCGTAGTCGAAGGAGCGCAGCATGCCGGCGATGTCCCGCACGGGGGAGTGGGCGCTGCGCCGCTCGGACAGCGGGCGGGACGGCTCGCCCTCGAAGTCGATGACGAACCACTTCCGGCCGGCCCACAGCACCTGCCCCAGGTGCAGGTCGCCGTGGATGCGCTGGGCAGGGGGTCCGACGTCGCAGGTGGCGAGCGCGGCGAAGGCCGCCCGCAGCCGGGGCACGAACGGCTGGAGCGCGGGCACGCAGTGCGCGGCGGCGGTCAGCCGCTCGGTCATCGCCGCCGCCGTCCGCCCGTTCTCCCCGGGGGCGCCGGCCGGGAAGGCGGAGGCCAGCGCCAGGTGCACCTCCGCCGTCGCCTGCCCCAGTTCGTAGGCCTGCGCGGTGAAATCGTCACCCGAGGCCAGTGCGTTCAATGCCAGCGTCCAGCCGTCGGAGGCGCTCGGCAGGAACGGCTGGAGCACCCCGAGCGTCGCCTCGTGCGGATGGGTGGTGCGCAGCCACGCCACGGGTGCCGGGACCCGGTCGCAGCCCTGCCGGGCCAGCGCGCCCGGTACCTCCAGGTCCGGGTTGACGCCGGGCTGGATGCGCCGGAAGAGCTTCAGGATGAACTCGTCGCCGTACACCAGCGAGGAGTTGGACTGCTCGGCGTCCAGCAGCCGCGGTACCAGTCCGCCCGGCACGGGCCGGGACGGGTCGCACTCGAAGCGCAGCGGGCCCGCCTTGCCGGGGTGCCGCAGCCGCTCCAGCAGCAGTTGGGCCGCCCGCGGGTCGTGCAGCGCGTCGTAGACCGTGCGCCCGGCCAGCGAACCCTCCAGCACCTGGCCGATGACCGCCCTGCCCAGGCGCGGCGCGGGATGCTCGCGCACTCCGAGCAGCAACTGGTAGCAGTCGCCGGCCGGGAGAGCGCCGCCGGGCGGGGGCACGGTGCCGTGACCCGCGTGGACCAGCAGGTGCAGGCAGCCGGGGAAGAGCTCGGTCGTCGACAGCAGGCCGAGGTCGGTGACGGGCCGGTCCTTGCCCGCGAACCAGCGTTGTCGGGGCAGCCACTCGCGCAACAGCTCGCAGAGCGACACCATCGGCTCGGCGGGACGGGTATTACGCGGACGCAGGGATGCGGTCTTCGGCATGGTGACGCGTCCTTTCCTCGGCCTGTGCCGTTCACAGCCGGCGGCCGATGCGGGATGCGACTCGGGTGAGCCGGAACCAGTAGAAGCCGTGGCCCCCGAGGGTGAGCAGGTACGGCAGTTCGCCGATGGCGGGGAAGCGGACCCCGCCGAACAGCTCGACCGGGTGACGGCCGGCGAACTCGCGCAGGTCGAGTTCGGTGGGCTGGGCGAACCGCGCGAAGTTGTTCACGCACAGGACCAGGTCGTCCTCGTACTCCCGCAGGAAGGCGAGCACCGCGGGGTTGGAGGACGGAAGTTCCCTGTAGGTGCCGAGACCGAAGGCCGGGTTCTGCTTGCGGATCTCGATCATGCGGCGGGTCCAGTGCAGGAGCGAGGACGGCGAGGCCATGGACGCCTCGACGTTGGTCACCTGGTAGCCGTAGACCGGGTCCATGATCGTCGGCAGGGTGAGGCGGCCGGGGTCGCAGGTGGAGAAGCCGGCGTTGCGGTCCGGGGTCCACTGCATCGGGGTGCGCACCGCGTCGCGGTCGCCGAGCCAGATGTTGTCGCCCATGCCGATCTCGTCGCCGTAGTAGATGATCGGCGAGCCCGGCAGGGACAGCAGCAGGGCGGAGAACAGCTCGATCGTGTGGCGGTCGTTGTCGAGCAGGGGCGCGAGGCGGCGGCGGATGCCGATGTTGGCGCGCATGCGGGGGTCCTTGGCGTACTCGGCCCACATGTAGTCGCGCTCCTCGTCGGTGACCATCTCCAGGGTCAGCTCGTCGTGGTTGCGCAGGAAGATGCCCCACTGGCAGCCCGAGGGGATGGCCGGGGTCTTGGCGAGGATCTCCGAGACCGGGTAGCGGGACTCGCGGCGCACCGCCATGAAGATGCGCGGCATGACCGGGAAGTGGAACGCCATGTGGCACTCGTCGCCGCCCGAGGTGAAGTCGCCGAAGTAGTCGACGACGTCCTCCGGCCACTGGTTGGCCTCGGCCAGCAGCACGGTGTCCGGGTACAGCGCGTCGATCTCGCGGCGGACCCGCTTGAGGAAGGCGTGCGTGGCGGGAAGGTTCTCGCAGTTGGTGCCCTCGGCCGCGTACAGGTAGGGCACGGCGTCCAGCCGGTAGCCGTCGATGCCCAGGTCCAGCCAGAAGCGGAGCGCGGCGAGGATCTCCTCCTGCACGGCCGGGTTCTCGTAGTTCAGGTCCGGCTGGTGGGAGAAGAACCGGTGCCAGTAGTACTGCTTGCGGACCGGGTCGTACGTCCAGTTCGACGCCTCGGTGTCGACGAAGATGATCCGGGCGTCCTGGTACTGCTTGTCGTCGTCGGCCCAGACGTAGTAGTCGCCGTAGGGGCCGTCGGGGTCCTTGCGGGACTCCTGGAACCACGGGTGCTGGTCGCTGGTGTGGTTCATGACGAAGTCGATGATCACGCGCATGCCGCGCTGGTGGGCGGCGTCCACGAACTCCACGAAGTCGGCGAGGTCGCCGAACTCGGGCAGGACGGCGGTGTAGTCGGAGACGTCGTACCCGCCGTCGCGCAGGGGGGACTTGAAGAAGGGCGGCAGCCACAGGCAGTCGACGCCGAGCCATTGGAGGTAGTCGAGCTTGGCGGTCAGGCCCTTGAGGTCGCCGACGCCGTCGCCGTTGCTGTCCTGGAAGGAGCGGACGAGGACCTCGTAGAACACGGCGCGCTTGAACCACTGCGGGTCGCGGTCCTTGGCCGGGGTGTCCTCGAAGGTGTCCGGGACGGGTTCGTTCACGGTCATGACAGTCCCGCACCTTCCTGGTGGCCGGCGGCGCCGGACGGCCGCCGGACGTGGAAGACGTGCGCCGGGGCCCGCCCGGGTTCGAGGCGCACGTAGTTGGCCTTGCCCCAGTGGTAGGTCTCGCCGGTGAGCTCGTCGCGCACCGGCACCGACTCGTGCCATTCCAGGCCGAGTTGCGGCATGTCCAACGAGACCGTGGCCTCCTGGGTGTGGTGGGGGTCGAGGTTGACGACCACCAGCACGGCATCGGAGCCCGTGCGCTTGCTGTAGGCGAGGAGCGCGTCGTTGTCGGTGTGATGGAAGCGAAGATTCCGTAGCCGGTGCAGGGCGGGGTGGGTGCGCCGGATGGTGTTGAGGCGGGTGATGAGGGGGGTGATGGTGCGGCCCTCGCGTTCGGCGGTGTCCCAGTCGCGGGGTTTGAGCTGGTACTTCTCCGAGTCGAGGTATTCCTCGCCGCCCTCGCGCAGGGGGGTGTTCTCGCACAGTTCGTAGCCGCTGTAGATGCCCCAGGAGGGGGAGAGGGTGGCGGCCAGGACGGCGCGGACCTCGAAGGCGGGGCGGCCGCCGTGCTGGAGGTAGGCGTGGAGGATGTCGGGGGTGTTGGCGAAGAAGTTGGGCCGCATGTACGCGGCGGCCTCGCCGGTGAGTTCGGTGAGGTAGTCGGTCAGTTCCCGCTTGGTGGTGCGCCAGGTGAAGTAGGTGTAGGACTGCTGGAAGCCGATCTGGGCCAGGGTGTGCATCATGGCCGGGCGGGTGAAGGCCTCGGCCAGGAAGATCACGTCGGGGTCGGTGCGGTTGACGGCGCCGATGACGCGTTCCCAGAAGACGACCGGCTTGGTGTGGGGGTTGTCCACGCGGAAGATCCGCACGCCGTGGCCCATCCAGAACCGCAGGATGCGGCAGGTCTCGGCGACCAGGCCGTCCATGTCGGCGTCGAAGGCGATGGGGTAGATGTCCTGGTACTTCTTGGGCGGGTTCTCGGCGTGGGCGATGGTGCCGTCGGGGCGGTGGTGGAACCACTGGGGGTGCTTGTCGACCCAGGGGTGGTCGGGGGAGCACTGCAGGGCGAAGTCGAGGGCGATCTCCAGGTCCAGTTCGCGGGCGCGGGCCACGAAGCGGTCGAAGTCCTCGATGGTGCCCAGGGCGGGGTGGACGGCGTCGTGGCCGCCCTCGGGGGAGCCGATGGCCCAGGGGACGCCGACGTCGTCGGGGCCGGCCGTCAGGGTGTTGTTGCGGCCCTTGCGGTGGGTGGTGCCGATGGGGTGGACGGGCGGGAGGTAGACCACGTCGAAGCCCATCGCGGCGATCGCGGGCAGGCGGCGGGCGGCGGTGCGGAAGGTGCCGTGGGGTTGTTCGGGGGTGCCCTCGGAGCGCGGGAAGAACTCGTACCAGGCGCCGTACAGGGCACGCTCGCGCTCCACCAGCAGCGGCAGCGGCTCGCAGGAGGTGACCAGCTCCCGCAAAGGGTGCCGGGCCAGCACCGCGTCCACCCCCGGCGTCAACGCCGCCGCCAGACGGGCCTCGACCGGCAGGGTGTCGTCGCGCAGCGCCGCCGCCGCGGCCTGCACCACGGCACGCCCCTCGGGGTCCGGCACGCCCGCGGCGGCCCGCTCGTACAGTTCGGCGCCCTCCTCCAGGACGAGACCGGCGTCGATCCCGGCCGGCACCTTGATGCGCGCGTGGTGGCGCCAGGTGGTGACCGGGTCGCTCCACGCCTCCACCCGGAAGGTCCAGTGGCCCTCGGTCGTCGGGGTGACCTCCGCGCCCCAGCGGTCGGTGCCCGGCGCCAGCTCCCGCATCGGCGTCCACGGCCCGGGGCGGCCCTCGGGGTCCTCCAGTACGACGTTGGCGGCGACCGCGTCGTGCCCCTCACGGAACACGGTGGCGGTGACCTCGAACGTCTCTCCCGCCACCGCCTTCGCCGGGCGCCTGCCGTACTCCACGACCGGCCGGACGTCCCGCACCGGGATACGGCCCGTCTCCCGCGTCGTACTCGTCGGTCCCATCGGTTCTCACCTCCGCCGTGCTCGCGGCCGGGCTCCTTCGCGCCCGGCCAGGGGGTCAAGCTGCGCCGGAGGGGTTCCTGCTCCCCGCCGGGGAATGCCGGTCCGCCGTCGGCGGCCCCCGTCTGGCGGCAGCCGTCGTACGGGGCCGCCTCCTCCGCTCCTCCGCATGGGTGACCGGGTCCGTCCGCAGATACCGTTCGGCGGCGTTCGCGGCCTCCCGCGCGCACCGCTCCCCCAGGAGCGCGCACAAGGCGTACCCCGAGTCCTCGAAGGCGGCCCGCACCGCGCGGTCGGCGGGGGAGGCCAGCATCATGCGCTCCCACGCCCGGTAACGCCGCAGCTGTCGGGCGACCTCGGCCTTCGCGGGTAGCAGCATGGTGCCGTTCACCTTCCGGAACCCGGTGGACACGTTCCCGGCGATCGGGCGGTGGCCGCGCGGGGGCGGCTCCGTCACGGGCGATCGAGTTCCTCACACATGGTGCACGGGTGATGACCCAGCGTCTTGTTGGATCTTCAACTACATGGGGCGGCCGCATGGTCCGCTCGTGTTGCACGAACGGACTACAGCTCCCACTCTGGAGTGACTCAGAAGCGCCGAGCGCTCACGCTTCGTGTACGGGGAGCTCGTCCCGCAGGGGCGAGGAGGAGCGAGAGCCTCGCGGTGAGGAGCCAACGACGATGAAGACCGCAGTGCCCTGCTACTACCACCTCGACGTGGAAGTCAGCCCGGAACGGGTCGGACAGGTCAGGCGCATCCTGGCCGCTCACCTCAGGTTCTGGAACCTGGAGAACCTCGTCGAGCCCGTCTGCCGCGGCGCGGAGATGCTGCTCCGGGCCATCGACGAGCACGCGAGCGACAAGAACACGTCGATCGAGATGTGGTGGAACGGCCAGCACCTCATCACGGCCGTGGGGGGAAACGACCACGGGCTCCGCCCGGACCAGGACCTGCGCGGCTGCCTGGAGCACCTCGCCGCGACGAGCGACGGATGGGGCTGCTGCGCCACCGACACCGGGGCCAAGGTCATCTGGTTCTCCCAGCGGGCCCGCGCCGGCGAACGCGTCCCGCTGGTGCCGACAGCGCCGACGCCGGACGCCCGGGAGGGCCTGGAACTGCCCCGCGAGACACCGGTCACGGCCCGGCTCGCCCACCCGGCGAGCATGCCGAGCGAACCGGGCACGTCGGGCGGCGTCCTGGAGGAAGCCCGGTGACCGCCGCCCGGACGAACCGGAAGGGGGTGCCCGTCTGGAGCGGGCACCCCTATCCGCTGGGGGCCACGTACGACGGGCAGGGCACCAACTTCGCGCTGTTCAGCGAGGTCGCCGAACGCGTCGACCTGGTCCTCGTCGCCGACGACGGCTCCCACCACAGCGTCCGGGTGGCCGAGGTCGACGGCTTCGTGTGGCACTGCTACCTGCCCGGGGTCGGCCCGGGCCAGCGCTACGGCTACCGGGTCCACGGACCGTGGGCCCCGTCCGTGGGCCACCGCTGCAACCCGGCCAAGCTGCTCCTCGACCCCTACACCCGCGCGGTGGACGGGCAGGTGGACAACCACCCCTCCCTCTTCGAGCGCACCCCCGGCCGGCCCGACCCGGCCGACAGCGCCGGTCACACCATGCTCGGCGTGGTCACCGACCCGTTCTTCGACTGGGGCGACGACCGTCCGCCCCGCCGCCCGTACGCCGACACCGTCATCTACGAGGCCCACGTCAAGGGGATGACCCACACCCACCCCGACGTGCCCCCCGAGCTGCGCGGCACCTACGCGGGCCTCGCCCACCCGGCCGTCGTGGACCACCTGACCTCCCTCGGCGTCACCGCGGTGGAGCTGATGCCGGTGCACCAGTTCGTCCACGACGGCGTGCTCCGGGACCGCGGCCTGTCCAACTACTGGGGCTACAACACCATCGGCTACTTCGCCCCCCACAACGGTTACGCCGCCCACGGCACCCGAGGCCAGCAGGTCGCCGAGTTCAAGGCGATGGTCAAGGCGCTGCACGGGGCCGGGCTCGAAGTCATCCTCGACGTGGTCTACAACCACACCGCCGAGGGCAACCACCTGGGTCCGACCCTGTCCTTCCGCGGCATCGACAACGCCTCCTACTACCGCCTGGTCGACGGTGACTGGGAGCACTACTACGACACCACCGGCACCGGCAACAGCCTGCTGATGCGGCACCCCTACGTCCTCCAGCTGATCATGGACTCGCTGCGGTACTGGATCACCGAGATGCACGTCGACGGGTTCCGCTTCGACCTCGCGGCCACCCTGGCCCGCCAGTTCCACGAGGTGGACCGGCTGTCGGCGTTCTTCGACCTCATCCAGCAGGACCCGGTGATCAGCCGCGTCAAGCTGATCGCCGAGCCGTGGGACGTCGGCGAGGGCGGCTACCAGGTCGGCAACTTCCCGCCGCTGTGGTCGGAGTGGAACGGCAAGTACCGGGACGTCGTACGGGACTTCTGGCGCGGCGAGGACCACACCCTCGGCGAGTTCGCCTCCCGCCTGACCGGCTCCTCCGACCTCTACCAGCACAGCCGGCGCCGCCCCCGTGCCAGTGTCAACTTCGTCACCGCGCACGACGGGTTCACCCTGCGCGACCTGGTGTCCTACAACGACAAGCACAACGAGGCCAACGGCGAGGGCAACCGGGACGGCGAGAGCCACAACCGGTCCTGGAACTGCGGCGCCGAGGGCGACACCGACGACCCGGCCGTGCTCGAACTGCGCGTCCGCCAGCAGCGCAACTTCCTGGCCACCCTCATGCTGTCCCAGGGCATCCCGATGCTCTGCCACGGCGACGAACTGGGCCGCACCCAGCGGGGCAACAACAACGCCTACTGCCAGGACAACGAGATCTCCTGGATCGACTGGCGGCTGACCGGCGCCCAGCGCGCCCTGATGGACTTCACCCGGTACCTGATCTCCCTGCGCGCCGCCCATCCCGTGCTGCGCCGGCGCCGCTACTTCCGCGGCGAGACGGTCACCAACCAGGACCAGCCGCTGCCCGACCTGGTGTGGCTGCGTCCCGACGCCCGCGAGATGAACGACGACGACTGGCTGCGCCCCGACGCCCACGCCGTCGGCGTCTTCCTCAACGGCGACGCCATCGCCGAGCCCGACCCGTGCGGCCGCCGGGTGGTCGACGACTCCTTCCTGCTGCTGTTCAACAGCCACTGGGAGCCGGCCGCCTTCCGCCTCCCCGACGCCACCTACGGGGAACGCTGGACGACGCTGATCGACACCGCCGACCCCGACGCGGTCCCCGACGAGGCGGAGCACAAGGCGGGCACGTCGCTGACCGTGGGGGCGCGCAGCCTGATCCTGCTGTCCCGGCCCTCCCGCAGCGGCCGGTGAACCGGTGAGCCCGTGGGATCACCGCGTGCGGCCGCGCGCGGTCACCGTGAACCGCGCGCCTTCGGCGTCCTGCAGCACCGCCTCCCGCTCGCCCTGGGCCAGGACGCTGCCGCCGTGCAACTGCGCGGCCCGGGCGCAGGCCGGGACGTCGTCGACCGCGAAGTGGATCTGCCAGTGCGGCCGGATCGTCGGGTCGGGAGCCGCCTCCAGCGCCCCCGACTCGATGCGCGCCACCACGTCCCCCTGGCTGCGCAGGACCACCTCGTCACCTTCGTACTCGACCTCGCAGCAGCCCGGCCGGTTCGACGCCCAGTCGAAGACCTCGCCGTAGAAGATGGCGGAGTCGAAGGCGTCACGGGTGTGCAGCCGGATGAAGGCGGGCCGCGCGTTGCGCCAGGTCTCCCAGTCGCTGAACAGCTCGCCCTCCCAGACCCCGAAGGTCGCGCCCTCCCGGTCGGCCAGCAGCGCCGCCCGTCCCGGCGGCAGGGAGATCGGCCCCACCGCGACCGTGCCGCCCCGCTCCTGCACCCGGGAGGCGGCCTCGTTCGCGTTCGGTACGGCGAAGTACGGCGTCCAGGCCACCGCCATCTGCCACATGGCGGCGACCGCGGCGATCCCGGCGACCGGCACGCCGTCGGCCAGCGCGATCCGGAAGCGGTCGCCGAGCCGGGCCGACCGCCACTGCCAGCCCAGCACGGCCGAGTAGAACTCCTCGGTGGCCTTCAGGTCCCGGCTGGTCAGGCTCACCCAGCAGGGTGCTCCGAACACGGAGTGCGTGGAGACGACGTTCTCGGCGCCGGCGGGGGAGGTCATGTCGTGGTTCATGGAAGTACGTCCTGGTCTCGTCCACCGGTGGCCACCGGTTCCACACCAGTGTCCGGCCGAAACGGCCGCGGGCGCCTGCCGAGTACCCCGGCGGCACCCCCGAAACGGAGGGCGTGCCCCGGTCGGCCCGGTGGCACGGGGTGGGACGAGTGACGACGATGGAGGCGTCGGAGAAGTACCGCAAGCCGCAGTACCAGGAGAAGCACTACCACGACAGGCGGCCCCGTGCGGCACAGGCGGCGGCGACGCACCGGACCCGGAGGTGACCATGCCCACGGACGGGGGCTCGGAGCAGATTTCCGAGCTGCAGGAACAGGTCCGGCAATTGAAGGAGGCGGTGGTCTCGCACGCCGTCGTCGACCAGGCGATCGGAATGATCGTCGCGCTCGGCCGGGTCGCGCCGGACCAGGGATGGGCCGTGCTGAAGGACGTCTCCCAGCACACCAACATCAAGCTGCGCAGCGTGGCGGAGATGATCCTGATCTGGGGGCGCACCGGAGCGATGCCCGCGCAGATCAGGGCCGAGCTGGAGGACGCCCTCGACCGGCACGGACCGACGCAGATCCCCGGCGCGCCGCGGGAGTGGTGAGCTCCGAGCCCCTCCGGGCGGCGCGCCCGGGCCCCTTCGGCCGGCACCGGCTGACCCGGCCGACCCCGCCGGGTCAGCCGGTCTCGGCGAGGATCTCCTCCCTCAGCTGGGCGAAGCAGCCGCTGAGCAGGCGGGAGACGTGCATCTGGGAGATGCCGAGCTGCTGCGCGATGCGGCTCTGCGTCATGCCCCCGAAGAACCGCAGATAGAGAATGGTGCGCTCCCGCTCCGGCAGCGCCTGCAGGCAGGGCCGGACGGCCACGCGGTCGACCACGGTGTCGAAGGCCGGGTCCGGGCCGCCGAGCGCGTCACCCAGGGCGTACCCGTCGGTGCCGGGCATGTCGGCCTCCAGCGACAGCGCGGAGAAGCACTCCAGGGCCTCCATGCCGGTACGCACCTCCGCGACCGTCAGATGCGCGTGCGCGGCGATCTCGTCGACCGTCGGGGGGCGCCCCGGAGTCGTCTGCGCCAGCTCCTTCGCCGCGCGCCGCACCCGGTTGCGCAGGTCCTGGACCCGGCGCGGCACGTGCAGCGTCCACATGTGGTCGCGGAAGTGCCGCTTGATCTCGCCGGTGACGGTCGGCACGGCGTACGCCTCGAAGGCGTAACCGCGGGCCGGGTCGTAGTGGTCGACGGCCTTGACGAGGCCGAGGGCCGCCACCTGGTACAGGTCCTCCAGACTCTCGCCGCGCCCGCGGAAGCGGACGGCGATCCGCTCGGCCATGGGCAACCAGGCCTGGATCAGCTCGTCCCGCAGTGCCTTGCGTTCCGGGCCCTCGGACAGCCGGGCCAGTCGTTCGAAGGCCGCGGCCGTGTCGGGGGCGTCGTCGTGGGGGTGCGGCGTGGTTCTGCCGGCGACACGCATGGTGCGTACCTCCCTCAGCAGGGGTGCCGGTGGACGGACACCATGGGAGGCGGGACCGCATCGGACCCTCGCGGAGCGCGCCGGGTCGGGCGCCCGCCGGGCGCGCGGCGGGCCGACTCCCACGGACGTGCCTCCGGTCCGAAGCACACAGAGGCCATTCCCGATACTTCATATTTCCAAACAAACCACTCTATGTAGTGATAAAAGACATTCGGGTGATCCCGGACAGGGGGACGTGATGTACGGCACGTCGGCGGCGGTGCTCGAAGGACCCGCCGGACGGTTCCCGCTGGGCACGGCTTGATCAGCGATCACCGACGGCGAAGCCCCTGGCCACGGGGCATTCCGCGCATTTGACAGTGCGCTCGGGCCCTCGATAGGAAGCAGCTTCCAGAGGTCGAGAGGTGCAGCGTGTACGAGCCGAACGTGGTCGGGGACTGGCAGGAGTACGAGGAACATGCCGGTCTGCGCGTCCGCGTCCACCGGCTGGAGGCGGCCGAACCGCCGCGCGGGCGGGACGAGGCGGCCGAGGGGCTGACGTACTTCCGTGTCCGCGTGACCGTCGAGAACCGCAGCGGCCGGCCCTTCGGCATCCACCTGGAGGACGGCCAGATCGACGTGCGGGTCGGTCCCGACGGCGAGGGGGCGTTCGTCGACTGGCGCAACTCCCGGTTCGTCGAGGGCTTCGACGTCTACCCGCTGCGCCGGGTCACCGCCGTGCTGTACGCGGCCGCTCCCGAGGCGGCCCTGGCCCAGGTGGACGTACAGGTGCAGTTGCGGGTCGACGAGGAGTGGACCGACCGACGGCTGTGGTCGGGCGGGATCGGCCCGGCCCCGGGGGAGGCCGCAGCGGGCGCGCCCTGCGCCGCGGGGCGCGAGGACCTCGTGCACCAGGTCAGCGACTTCCTGCGCGAGCAGGCCAAACCGGACACCGCCTGACGGCCGTCGGCGCGCAGCGCCGCGGGCGGGCGCGCGGGCGCCCCGACGCGGCGCCGGCCTCCTCGGCGAACGCGCCCTCGCCCCCGGTCTTCGGCGGGCCGCCCGGCCGCTCGTCACCGGTGGTGCGCTCCGCCGTCTCGGACGAGTGGCTCGATCGCGCGCAGCGCCGCGGCCGGCGCCCGCTCGTCGCCGACGTCCGAGGCGGTGTCGGTGAGCTTGACGACGTGTTCGTCGCCATGGGCGCGCGCCCGCTCGAGCACTTCCTCGGCCGTCGCCCGGGCGCGCGGCGCGCAGGCGGCCGGCTCGGCGGGGGCGTACATCGCGGTCACCGCGGCGGACGCCGTCCACGCCGCGCGCAAGCTCGGCACCCACAGGGCGCGGGGGAGGGAATCCAGGGTGCGCAGCACGGCGTTGGGGGCGGTCGCCGCGTGCACCGGCATGATCGGCTCGCCGTGGCCGTCTCGCTCGGGCGGCCGGTCCGGGAGGGGCGGCGCTCGGTCCGCGCCGGCCGGCGGCCGGCCGGCCGGTCCGGACGGAATCGCCTGGGCGGCCCGGCCCGCGGCGTTGCCGGCGCGGCTGGCGGGCGGTCGGCCGAGGGGAGCGTGGTCCGTCCCGCCGGGCGGAGCCCCGCGACGGGCCGGTGCCGCCCGGCGCGGCGGTGGGGTCCGTCCCGGCGGGAGCCGGGAGACCTGGGCGCACGTGGTCACGCGTAGGGGTCGAACGGGATCCCCGCGGGCCGGGCCGCCGCCAGGTGGGAGGCGAAGCTGCCGTCCTTCAGGCCGAAGTGGGCGCTGCCGAAGTCGTGGGCGACCAGCTTGTCGCGTACGCCGGCGGGGTAGCCGTTCCAGCCGACCAGGGCCGGGTACTGCCAGGTGCCCTCGTGGTTCTCCGGCGGCTCGTCGCCCGCGCCGGCCGGGCGGAAGCAGTGCGTGCCGATGCCGTCCTTGTGGTAGACGATCTTCGGGTGGGTGCCGTCGAAGCGGACGGCGGACCGCGCGTGCACGGTGAACGAACCGTGGTTCGAGGTCGCGACGTACTGGACGGCTCCGTCCCGCACCCACACCACGACGTGCTCCCAGTCGTGCCGGTGGCCGCCGATGCCGCTGCCGGGCACCGCCTGGTCCTTCTCGAAGTACAGGCCGTACAGGTAGGCGCACCAGCCGTTGTTGCACAGGGAACGGGAGTAGCCGTTGGCGCGGTCCAGGTCGGCGGCGTCGCGGCAGTCGCCGTCGAGGGCGCCGCTCGGCTTCAGACCTCCGTTGACCGTGCCGTCGGGGCCGATGGCGGCGCTGGGGTAGCAGCCGTCGGTGTCGTAGTCGTAGGCGGGCTGGTACGCCCGTTCCGCCGCGTCCGCGTTGGCGGGCAGCGGCGGGGGAGGGGCGGCGAATGCGGTGGCGGGGAAGGCGATGACGAGGGCGGCGGCACCGGCCAGGCCGGTGAACCATCTCCTGCGGCCGGTTCGGGGTCTGTTCGACGGCACGGCGTCCTCCTCCTGGTCCGAGCGCGGGTCAATTGCCGCGCGAGAATGAGGAGTTCAGCTTTCCGTTTCTTCGCCACCGGGCCAAGGGGCCGCAAGCGTCCCCGGGGTGAAGCGCGATCCAACAATTGACGTCACGTCACCTCGTGCCGTCGTGCGGACCTGCCGGCGGCCGGCCCGCACTCGTGACGCTTCACCCCGAGGAGGCCGCGTCGGCCGGCGTGCCCCGGGACGCGGTCCGGCGCGGCCGTCGACGTCCCCGCCCGCCACGGGGTGCGAGGACTGCCCCATCGGGCGGTGGACCGGGCGGCCGGCGGCGCCGGCCGGCACCACCTCCGCCTGCTACCGCACCCGCCAGGCCCTGCTGACCGCGCTGGTCCGGCCTCTCGTCGCCCTCGACCGGGCCGAACTCCAGGAGGCCGGGGAACACGCCCCTCGACCGCGCGACGCGCGGGAGCTCGTCGCCGCCCTCGGCGCCTTCGCCGAGCGGCGGCTCACCGGTGACGGGCAGCGGTCCCCGGCGCGCTACGCGTGCGCGATCGAGAGCGTGCGCCACCCCGGACCGCGCGAGATCCTCCTCCCGCGCGACAACGCGGCGGGGCAAGCCGTACGCGCCTTCCCGGCCGCACAAGGCGTCACCGATCCGAAGGACGCGCCACCGCTCTGCCGACCTGCGTGGACGGTCCGGTGTTCGACCGGCTGGTGAACGGGGCGGCGTGCCGCCCCGGGACATCCAGGGGCTCGTGACGGCCGCGCCGCGCCGGGAGCCGGCACAGCCGGCGCGGGAGGGAACGCGGTAGCCGGCGCGCCCGCCCCACCGGGCCGAGGCCCGGAGCCGGCGCCGCGTCAACGCCGCCGGCGCCCTGTGCCCGCGACCCCGGCGGCACCGGACCCGAACGCCACCGGCCGGGTCGTCCCCGCCGCCGCTCACCGCCGCGGCCGGTCCTCCGCCGGCGCGTTCACCGGCGTCTTCCGCCGCCCCTTCGGACACACCGCGGCACGGGCCCCTCCCGGCAGCCTCCGCCCCGGCCGGCGCACGGGCGCGCGCCCGCCGTACGCCGCGGGGCCGGACGTCCCCGGCCGCGGTTGTGCCCGGTCCCCGGAGGGATGATCCTGGACGACATGGAGCAAGCCTCCGCCGCGGCGGTCGTCGACGCCCGCGGTGTCGTGACGGGATGGAGCGACGGCGCCCGGCGCCTGACCGGATATCCGGCCGAGGAGGTCGTGGGCCGGGCCGCCCGGGAGCTGCTCGCCGCGGACCCGCCGTCCGGCGCCGTGCCCCGCCTCGCGGGCACCGCCGTACTGCGGCACCGGGACGGCTCGGCCGTCGCCCTCCCCCTCACGGCCTGCCCGCTGCTGGGCGCGGACGGCACCCCGGGCGGATACGTGATCACCGTCTCCGCCCCGCCCGGCGGGACGGGAACCGAGCCGGGCTGGGCGGAACGGGCCTTCCAGCAGGCGTCCCTGTCGATGTCGGTCTTCGACACCCGCCAGCGCTACCTGCGCGCCAACCGGAAGGCCTGCCAGGTGATGGGCCTGCCCGAGGAAGCCCTGCTCGGCCGGTACTTCCCGGACACCGCCGACGACAGCGAGTACAGCCGCGGCTTCCTGCAGAACCTGCGCCGGGTCGCCGAGACCGGCGAGCCCCTCCACTTCGAGACCTACACCCGCGGACCCGCCGAGGACCGCGACCACGCCTGGAACATCGAGATGTGGCCGGTGCGCGGCCCCTCGGGCGAGCCGGCCGGCACCGCCCTGGCCGCGTTCGACAGTTCCGCCCAGCACTGGGCCCGGCAGCGGCTGGCCGTGCTCGACGAGGCCGCCTCCGCCATCGGCACCACCCTGGACGTCGTCCGCACCGCCGAGGAACTGGTCGAGCTCCTCATCCCGCGGTTCGCCGACTTCGCCAGCGTCGACCTGCTCGACTGGGTGCTGGGCGCCGACGAACCGCTTGCGGTGCCGGCCGAGGACGTCGAGCTGCGCCGGGTGGCCCACGGCACCGCCGTCGAAGGGTTCCCGAAGCCGTCCGTGCACCTGGGCGCCTTCGACGTCTACCCCCCGTACTCGGCGCCCGCCCGCGCGCTCCGGGAGGGCCGGGCCGTGCTGACCGGCCCCGGTGACCCCGACTTCGACCGGTGGATGCGGGTGCGCAACGCGCAGGCCCCGCGCAACCGCCGCTACCGCGAGAGCGTCCGCTCCACCCTGGCCGTTCCGCTGCGGGCCCGCGGCACCACCATGGGCGTCGCGGTGATGCTCCGCGCCGCGCCCCTGGAGCCGTACGGCACCCAGGACGTCGTCCTGGCCGAGGAGCTCGCCAGCCGGGCCGCCGTCTGCGTCGACAACGCCCGCCGCTTCGCCCGCGAACGCAGCACCGCGCTCGCCCTCCAGCACAGCCTGCTGCCCCGCGGCCTGCCCGGGCCGGCCGCGGTCGAGGTCGCCCACCGCTACCTGCCCTCGCGGTCGGCGGCCGGCATCGGCGGCGACTGGTTCGACGTGATCCCGCTGTCCGGCTGCCGGGTCGCCCTCGTCGTCGGCGACGTCGTCGGCCACGGCATCCCGTCGTCGGCGACCATGGGACGGCTGTGCACCGCCGTGCGCACGCTCGCCGACGTCGACCTGCCCCCGGACGAACTCCTCACCCATCTCGACGACCTGGTCACCCACCTCGCGGCGGCCGGCGAGGACGGGGAGGAGATCGCCGAACTCGGCGCCACCTGCCTGTACGCCGTGTACGACCCCGTCACCCGCCGGCTCGACCTGGCCGGGGCCGGCCACCCCGCGCCCGCGCTCGTCCTCCCCGACGGCACCGCGCGGCTGATCCCCCTGAGCGCCGGGCCGCCGCTCGGTGTCGGCGGCCTGCCCTTCGAGGCGACGGCGCTGGAACTGCCTGAGGGGGCCGTCGTCGCCCTCTACACCGACGGCCTCGTCGGCCACCGGGACCGGGACGTCGACCAGGCCACCGACGAGCTGTGCCGCGCGCTGACCGCGCCCGCGGCCTCCCTCGACGCGCTGTGCGACACCGTGCTGAAAGCCGTGATGCCGGAGGACCCCGGCGACGACGTGGCCCTGCTGTTGGCCCGCACCCGTGCCCTGGGCGAGGACCAGGTCGCCACCTGGGACGTCCCACCGGACCCCGGGCACGTGGCCGTCACCCGCCAGGCCGCCATGGAGCGGCTGGCGGCCTGGGGCCTGGACGAGATCGCGTTCGTCACCGAACTCGTCGTCAGCGAACTGGTCACCAACGCCATCCGCTACGGCGAACCGCCCATCCGGCTGCGCCTCATCCGCGACCGCACCCTCATCTGCGAGGTCTCCGACGCCAGTTCCACCTCACCGCACCTGCGCCGCGCCCACGCCTACGACGAGGGCGGCCGGGGACTGCTGCTGGTCGCCCAGCTCACCCAGCGCTGGGGCAGCCGCCAGACCGGCGGCGGCAAGACCATCTGGGCCGAGCAGGCGCTGCCGCGGACCTGAACGCGGCGGCGCCGACCCGGCTCCCCGCGCCGCGCGGGGCGTTTCGTCAGAACTCCTCGTGCACCTCGGGGTCCCCGCCCAGGCGCCGGCGGGCGCGGTCGGCCACCGCGCGCATCTCGTCCGCGCCGAGCTCGAAACCGAAGACGCCGAGGTTCTCCCGCTGCCGCCCGGGGTCCGCCGACTTCGGCACGGGCACCGCGCCCAGCTGCGTGTGCCACCGCAGGACGACCTGTCCGGGCGTCACCCCGTGCGCCTCGGCGATCCGGGCGAGGGCCGGGTCCGCCAGCAGGTCCGAGTCCCGGCCCAGCGGACTCCAGCTCTCGGTCACCACGCCCCTGGCGGCGTGGAAGGCGCGCAGTTCCTCCTGCGGCAGGAGCGGATGCAGCTCGATCTGGTTGACGGAGGGCAGGACACCGGTCTCCTTCTCCAGCCGCTCGATGTGTCCGGGCGTGAAGTTGGAGACGCCGATGGACCGCACGAGCCCCTCCTCGCGGAGCTTGATCATGGCCCGCCAGGAGTCGACGTAGCGGCCGACGCGGGGGAGCGGCCAGTGGATCAGGTACAGGTCGACGTAGTCCAGGCCGAGACGGGCGCGGGACTCCTCGAACGAGGCGAGGGTCTCCTCGTAGCCGTGGTGCCGGCCCGGCAGCTTGGTCGTCACCACGATGTCCCCGCGGGGCACGCCGCTGCGGGCGACGGCGCGGCCGACCCCGGTCTCGTTGCGGTAGTTGGCCGCCGTGTCGACCAGGCGGTAGCCGAGCTCCAGGGCACTCAGGACGGCCCGCTCGGCCTCGGCGTCGTCCATCGGCCAGGTGCCCAGTCCGAGGGCGGGCAGCGTCGTGCCGTCGTTGAGGGTGTGCGTCGGGGTGCTGATCACCATGGGACCTTCCCTTGACTGTGTGCCGTCCACCCAGCGTCACGGACGAGGGGAGCGGCGGACAACCGGACACGGCGGGCGGCGGGCCGCACGCCGTCCGTGACCCGCGAGGCCCTGTCGCCACGCGCGGCGAGGACTGTCACGCTTCCCGGGGGAGCCGGCACCGGCGACCGGACGGCCATCGGATCGGAGTGCGTATGACGACGGACAGGGCGGCGGAGCACACGCCGCGGACGGCGGAGCGGGCGGCGGGGGTCGGGGTCACACCGGTCGCCGGGCACATCGGCGCCGAGATCACCGGCGTCGACCTGGCCGGCGCCCTCGACGACGCGCAGGTCGCCGCGATCAGGGCGGCGGTGCTGCGCTGGAAGGTGGTGTTCTTCCGGGGGCAGCGCCTGGACCACGCCGGACACGTGGCGTTCGCCCGCCGGTTCGGCGAGCCGGTGGTGCCGCGGCGGCGCGGCAGGGCGTCCCCGCCCGGCGTCCCCGAGATCGAGACCACCGCCGACCGGCTGGAGCTGGGCGGGCGGTTCGGCATGGAGCACGACGAGTGGCTGCGGCGCCGCCGCCACACCCTGCTGCGCGGCTGGCACTGCGACCACGGCGCCCGCGTCGACCCGCCCGCCGCGACGATCCTGCGCGCCGAGACCGTCCCGCCGTACGGCGGCGACACCACCTGGTCCAACCTGGCGGCGGCCTACGCCGGACTGTCCGCCCCGGTGCGCGCGTTCGCCGACGGCCTGCGCGCCGAGCACCGGCTGGGGGTCGGCTACCAGCCGCGGCCGGGCGACGATGCCTACGTCCGGCACCTGCTCGACCACCAGGTCGCGACCCTGCACCCGCTCGTGCGCGTCCACCCCGAGACGGAGGAGCGGATCCTGTTCGTCAACGGCTACTACGTCGAGCAGATCGACGGTCTCTCCCGCGCCGAGAGCCGGGCGGTCCTGGACATGCTGCTGGAACAGGCGACCCGGCCCGAGTACACGGTCCGCTTCCGCTGGGAGCCGGGCAGCGTGGCCTTCTGGGACAACCGGGCCGCCATCCACCTCGCCCCGGGCGACACCGCGCACCTGGGCCACCCCCGGATCATGCACCGGGTGATGCTCGCCGGTGACGTCCCCGCCGGTGTCGACGGCCGCCCGTCGGAGCCGCTCTGCGGCAGCGAACCCGGCCGCTGGTGACCCGGCCGCGCCGCCCCGGCGCCCTCGCCGTTCCCGGTCGCGCGGGTCCTCGCACGACCGCGTGCCCCGCGCCGCACGGCGCGGCGCGGGCCGGGCGCTCCCGGGCGGGTGGCCGCCGGGGCCACTGCTCGGTGCGGGAACCGCCCGTCGTGCCTTCCCCGCGCCGGCTCTCCCCGGGACAGCGACCGCTACCGAAGGCGAGGGACCGCGGGCAGGGGGCAGGAGGCGGCCGTTCCCGGCCGCATGGGGCCCTTCGGCTGCCCCGGCCCGGCCGGGTCAGAACGTCCGCTTCAGCAGGTCGAGCAGAGCCGCCCAGTGCCGCTCGGCGGCCTGCCGGTCGTACTCCTCGGTGTCGGCCTGCGTGTAGCCGTGACGGGCACCGGCGTAGACCTCGCAGCGGTGCCGGACGCCCGCCTCGGTGAGGGCCTCCTCCAGGCGCGCGATCTGCTCCGGCGGCAGCGAGGGGTCCTTGTCGGCGTGGCCGAAGTACAGCTCCGCGGTGACGTTCCCGGCCACCAGGTGGGGGCTGTCCGGCTCCTCGGTCGCCAGCCGTCCGCCGTGGAAACCGGCCGCCGCGGCCACCCGGGCCGGGTAGGTGCCGGCGGTGAGCAGCGAGAGCCGGGCGCCCATGCAGTAACCGGTCACCGCCACGGGGCCGTCGGCCGCCGCCGGGCACGTCGCCAGCCAGCGCAGCCAGGCTCCGGCGTCCCGCATCGACAGCTCGGGCGTCAGGCCCCGGATCATCGGGTTCAGGCGCGCGAAGAGGCCCGGGCGCGACGCCGCGTCGATGAACTCGGGCAGCTCCACGACCGGCGCCCGTCCGTGCCGGTAGAACACGTTGGGGACCAGGACGGTGTACCCGGCGCCGGCCAGCCGGTCGGCCATGGACCGCAGATGCGGACGCGGTCCGAAGGCGTCCATGTAGAACAGCACCGCGGGGTGCGCCCGCCCGTCACCGGGATGCGCCAGGTAGGCGTCGGCGGTGCCGTCCTCGGTGGGGATGTCGACAGCGGTGCCCTGTACGGGGGTCATGGAGAAGCGGCCTTTCTGCGCGGGGGGCGGGGGACCCGCGGCGGTCGCACGCGGCGGATCCGGGGACATCGTGGCACCTGCGGCACGGCCCCCGCCCCCGGCCCCCGCCGGTTGCAGTACCGCTGACCTGCCGCCGGACAGTCCTTTACCTGTGAAATCCCACTTACTCGAACCGCGACGGATCGCCCGCGCCCCACCGTACGACCTCGGCCTGCCCGCCGGAGAAGTCGACCACCGTCGTCGGCTCGGTGCCGCATTCCCCGGAGTCGACCACCGCGTCCAGCACGTGGTCGAGCCGGTCCTTGATCTCCCAGCCCTGGGTCATCGGCTCCTCCTCCCCGGGCAGCAGCAGCGTGCTGGACAGCAGCGGCTCCCCGAGTTCGGCGAGCAGCGCCTGGGCGACGACGTGGTCGGGGATGCGCACGCCGACGGTCTTCTTCTTCGGGTGCTGCAGCATGCGCGGGACCTCCCGCGTCGCCGGCAGGATGAAGGTGTAGCTGCCGGGCGTCGACGCCTTGATCGCCCGGAACACGTCGTTGTCGATCCGTACGAACTGGCCGAGCTGGGCGAAGTCCTGGCACACCAGCGTGAAGTGGTGCCGGTCGTCCAGGTGGCGGATGGCCCGGATGCGGTCGACGCCGTCACGGCTGCCCAGCCGGCAGCCGAGCGCGTAGCAGGAGTCCGTCGGGTACGCGATGAGCGCGCCCGAACGGACGCCGTCGGCGACCTGGGCGATGCTGCGCGGCTGGGGGTTGTCGGGGTGCACGTCGTAGTACTTCGCCATCCGTCGAGCTTATGCCGACCACCGCCGGGCAGGGCGCAGGCCGGCACGGGTGGCGTCCCGCTTGCGGCCCCGGCCCCGGCCGTCCCTCCGGGGGCCCGCCCCGCGCCTTCGTGAGGTAACGTCGCCGCCCGGTGGCCGGGCGGATGACAGCGGACGGGAGCCACCGGGCGGAAGACACCGGGCAGAGGACGAGCAGGGGGAAGACCGACGTGGCGGGCCGAGCGGACGGGGCGCGCACGGGGGAGCGGCCGACGGGCGGGCACCGGGAATGGGCGGCGGAGCTGCTGGACCACCTGGGGCCGGCCGGGCGCGACATCGGCAGGGTCGTCGCCTGGCTCGCCGGCACCCTGCGGGCGTCGGTGTCCCTCCAGGGCGGTGACGGCGGCCTGCTGGCCGGTGTGCGGACACCGCTGGACGAGACGCTCGTCGCACGGATCACGGCCGGCCGCATCGCCTCCGCGGCCTGTGAGGACCGGGGCCGTCACCTGAGGCTGGTCCGGGTGGACCGGCCCCACCCGGACCCGCCCGCCGTCCTCGCCGTGCGAAGCGCCGCTCCCTTCGGCCGGACGGCCGCCGACATCGTCACGCACACCGCCCAGGTGCTCGAACTCCTGCTGGCGGCCGACGCGTCGGCCGCGGCCGGGCGGCGCCTGCGGCGGGCGGCCGCCGACCTGCGGCTGGCGATCCTGCAACTGTTGATGGTGGAGGACACCGTCTCGGCCCGCCGGGTGGCCGCGGGCCTCTGGCCGGGCCTGCTGGACACCGACACCGCCCACGTCTACGTGATCGAGAGCGCCCCCGGGCAGCGCGACCGGCTCGCCGAGGAGTGCCAGGAGGCGACCCGGGAACAGGCCCTGGTCGTGCGCTGCCCGGCCGAGGAAGCCCACGTCATCGTCCTGGCGCCCCGGCAGACCGCGGGAGCCGCGCTGCGCTCCCTGGTCGGCCGGCACCCGGGCACCCACCTCGGGGGCAGCGCCCGGCACAGCCTGGCCCGGACCGCCACCGCCTACGGGCAGGCCGTGAGCGCCCTCGCCGTCGCCCGCTTACGCCCCGGCCGGGCGGCGGTGCACGCCGAACGCACCCATCCCGAGCGCCTGATGGACCCGGCGGCGCTGCGCGGCTGGACGGCCGGCCTGCTGCGCCCCCTCGATCCGCTGCCGCACCACATCCGCGCCGAGCTCCTCGCCACCACCCGCCTCGGGCTGGAGTTCACCGCCGTCAGCGCGGCGAAGGTGCTCGGCGTCAGCCGCAACACCGTCCGCGCCCGCATGGACCGCGTCCAGGGCCTGCTGCGCGCGGACTTCACCGACCTCACCGTCCGCGCCGCCGTCCACTTGGCCCTCAACTCCCGGGCCGGACACGAGGAACACCCCGCGGACGACGGCCCCGGACCGTCCGGGACCGAGCTCACCGACCTGCTGGCCGGGCCCGCGCTGCGCGCCTGGGCGGACGACCTGCTGGGAAGGCTGGAGCAGGACGCCCGGGACCTGCGCCGCACGCTGCGCGCCTGGATCGCGGCCGGAGCCCACGCCGAACGGGCCGCGCGGACGCTGGGCGTCCACGCCCAGACCGTGCGTGAACACCTCCGCGCCGCCGAGCCCGTCCTGGAGCGCCGCCTGCAGGCCGGGGGCAGCGACCTGTACGAGGTCGTGCTCGCCCATCTGGCGGCCGGGGAGCTGGACCCGCCCGCCCTCGGCGGGACGAACCGGGGCTCTCCGGACTCACCTGTGCACGGGTGAGTCCGATCGCCTCCGCAGCGGGCACCGGCGCGCTTCACAACGGCGCACCGCCCCACGTAAGTTCGACGGGCCGCGGGGGCACGACCGGCACGGGGGACCGGTCGGGCCCCCATGGCCGGCCGCGGATCCTCCGCCCGGGGCCGGCGCACCGCCGCCGGACCGGGACGGCGTAGGAGAAGAGGGGCCGCGGACCGGCCGCGGGGCGGGACCACCGCGCGGCCGCCGGCCGCGCCGGTGCGGAGGCGCTCGCAGGCGGGCGGGGCGTCGTCGGGGGGACGGGTCCCGGCGCGCACCGGCAGCGCACCGGGCCGGGCCGGCGCCGGCACCTCGACGGGCTCCGCGCGGCTGCCCGGTACGGCGCCCTCACCGCCACCTCGAACGGCGGCGGGCCGAAGCCGGCCGGGAGGGCCGCACCACCGGTGCCGACCGGCCTCGCGTCCGCCTCGACGGCGGCGACGGCGCCCGCGGTCCCCACGGTGGGCTCCGCGCCGCCGAAGCCGGACACCGCCTCGGCGCCGGGACCGCCGCCAATCTCCCGCACCGCGTCCGCCCCCCGGCGTCCGGCAGGACCGTCTCGCGGGCGCCCCGGCCCCGCGGAGCGGCCGTCGGCTCCGCTGCCGCCGGGCCTTCGGGCACGCACCCGGAGATGTCCCTCCGGGACATGAGGCCCACCGGGACACGTCACCCGGCGCGTCGTGCGCGGCACCCGGACACGGCGGCCCGATCGTTCCGCCGACGGCGCCGTGTGCTCCGGCGCAGAGGGGGTACTGGTGCCGCGTCGGAGGTGACCGTCCCGGCCGGCCCGGTGGGCCGGGGAGCCGGACGGACCCGGCGACCGGCACGGCGAAAGCCCGTGCGGCGAAAGAAGCGAGAACGGTGAAGAGGAGGCCCGCATGACCAGTGGCGCGGAGACCGGCGGCGTGACCGGAACGCAGGACAAGGACTACAACCTGATCTGGTACGTCGAGTCGTGCCTGAGCAACGCGCTGCGCCTGGAGAGCTACATCCAGGACGCGGAGCGCGCCAAGGACACCGAGGTCGCGGAGCTGTTCCGCAAGGCCCAGGCGGACAGCCGCAAGGGTGCCGAACTGGGCAAGCAGCTTCTGCGCGCGCGGCTGAACGGCGGCTGACCAGGGTTCACCGCAAGGCCCGGGCACCGGGGGCGTCCCCCGTGTCCGGGCCTTCGCCCGTCCAGGGAGCGCGCCGCGGACGCCGCCGCGGGGACGGCTCGGCCGTGGCGTCCCGTCCCCGGGGGCCGGCACCGTGCCGCCGCACGGCTGCGGCCGTCCGGCCGCACGGTGGTGCCCCGCTCGCCTTCCCCGGCTGGCGCGGTCCGCCGTCCGGCCGGAGGCTGGATCCGGATGACGCCGTTCCGCCGGCGGGTGAGTGACACCTCCGAGCCGGGTACTCGGGTCCCCACCACCGGCGGATGAGGGCTGCCCGCAGCCAGGACCTCGCCCGACGGAAGCTCACGAGTCGAAGGAGCCCACGAACCATGACGGACGTATCGAGCCAGGGGCCCGTACCCGGCGACGACCGCAAGGTGCTCACGAACCGGCAGGGACATCCGGTCTACGACAACCAGAACCAGCGCACGGTGGGTGCCCGAGGCCCCGCCACGCTGGAGAACTACCAGTTCCTGGAGAAGATCAGCCACTTCGACCGCGAGCGCATCCCGGAGCGCGTCGTGCACGCCCGCGGCGTGACCGCCTACGGCTTCTTCGAGGCGTACGGCAGCTGGGGCGACGAGCCGATCAGCCGCTACACCCGCGCCAAGCTGTTCCAGGAGCGCGGCAAGCGCACCGACCTGGCCGTCCGCTTCTCCACCGTCATCGGCGGACGCGACTCCTCCGAGGCCGCCCGCGACCCCCGCGGCTTCGCGGTGAAGTTCTACACCGAGGACGGCAACTGGGACCTGGTCGGCAACAACCTGGGCGTCTTCTTCATCCGGGACGCGATCAAGTTCCCGGACGTCATCCACGCCCTCAAGCCGGACCCGGTGACCTTCGAGCAGCAGCCCCGGCGCATCTTCGACTTCATGTCGCAGACGCCGGAATCGATGCACATGCTGGTCAACCTCTTCAGTCCGCGCGGCATCCCGGCGGACTACCGCCACATGCAGGGCTTCGGCGTCAACACCTACAAGTGGGTCAACGCCGAGGGCGAGACCAAGCTCGTCAAATACCACTGGATGCCCAAGCAGGGCGTGCGCAGCATGACCGAGGAGGACGCGGCCAACGTCCAGGCCGACTCCCTCGGCCACGCGACCAAGGACCTCTACGAGGCCGTCGCCCGCGGCGACTACCCGGAGTGGGAGCTGCTCGTCCAGATGATGGACGACCACGACCACCCGGAGCTGGACTTCGACCCGCTCGACGACACCAAGACCTGGCCCGAGCAGGAGTTCCCGCCCAAGCCGGTCGGCCGGATGGTGCTGAACCGGATGCCGGAGGACTTCTTCGCGGAGAACGAGCAGATCTCCTTCGGCACCGGCGTCCTCGTCGACGGCCTGGACTTCTCCGACGACAAGATGCTCGTCGGCCGGACCTTCTCCTACAGCGACACCCAGCGCTACCGGGTCGGCCCCAATTACCTCCAGCTCCCCGTCAACCAGGCCAAGAACGCGCCGGTGCGCACCAACCAGCGCGGCGGCCAGATGACGTATTACGTGGACGGCGGCGGGGAGAACCCGACCGTCAACTACGAGCCGTCCATCCTCGGCGGGCTGCGGGAGGCCGAGTACCCGACCCACGACGAGCAGGGCCCCGAGATCCGGGGCCGGGTCACCCGCAAGCGCATCCCCCGCACCAACGACTACATGCAGGCCGGCCAGCGCTACCTGCTGATGGAGGACTGGGAGCGCGACGACCTGGTGAAGAACTTCGTCACCATGCTCTCCCAGTGCGACCGGCCCATCCAGGAACGCATGGTCTGGCACTTCCTCCTGGTCGAGAACGACCTGGGCCTGCGGGTCGGCGAGGGCCTCGGCATCACCCCCGAGGACGTGGCGCACCTCGAACCGCTGGCCAGCCAGGACCTCACCGACGAGGACCGCAAGCGGCTGGCCAACCTCGGCAAGAACCCGCCGCGCGACGTGGAGGGCCTGACCATGACCCACTGCGTCCCCGACGAGCGGCACGTGGTGACCCGCTGAGCGGAGCGGGCCGCATCACCGGGCGAGCGCCGCGCGGGCCACGGAAAGGGCCTGCTCGGCGTAGCCCCGGCCGAACAGCACGGCGTGCACCAGCAGCGGGAAGAGCTGGTGCACGCCGACGCGCTCGGCCCAGCCCTCGGTAAGCGGCGCCGCCTGCCGGTAGCCGTCCAGGATCTCCTCCAGGTACGGGCAGCCGAACAGGCGGAGCATCGCCAGGTCGGTCTCCCGGTGCCCGCCGTGCGCGGCCGGGTCGATCAGCCAGACCCGCCCGTCGGCGCCCCACAGCACATTGCCGTTCCACAGATCGCCGTGCAGCCGCGCGGGCGGCTCCGGGGGCCCCGCCAGCTCGGGCAACCGCTCGCACACCCGCTCGACGACGGTCGCCTCGGCGGGGCGGACGGTCCCGTCGTCGACCGCGCGCCGCAGATACGGCAGCACCCGGTGCTCGGCGTACCAGCGCGGCCAGTCCGTGCCGGGCACGTTCCGCATCGGGGCGAGCCCGATGCGCGCGTCCGCGGGCCCGCCGGGCGGCGGCGCGCCGAACGCCGGCGCCCCGGCGGCGTGCAGCGCGGCCAGTTCCCGGCCGAACCGGACCGCCGCGCGGGCGCCGGGCGGACCCTGCGGCACCCGCCCGGTCACCAGCCAGCGGCCGTCCTCCCCGTACACCGCCGGCACGGGGACCGCCCCGGCGTCGGCCAGCCAGCGCAGCCCGGCCGCCTCGGCCCCCACGGTCCCGTCGCCGCGCTTGACCATCACCACCTGCCCGCCGTCGAGCGTCACCTCGGCGAGTGCGGCGGACAGCCGCCGCTCACCGGAGACCGCCCGCCCCGTGAACCGGGCCGCGACCGCCCCCGGCCCCTCGCCGTCCGGCCCCGCCACCGTGGATGTCATGCCCTGCACGGCGACCAGCGTAGGGCCCGCTCCCGTCCGCCGGTCACGGTTCCGGCGCGGCGGGCTGGCCGGCGGACGGCACCCGCGTCCGGCGACCCGGTGAAAAACCCTCCGGGCGCCGGTCGGACACCGGTGGACCGGGGAGCAGTGGGACCATGACGAGCGCTTCGTTCCACCACACCATCACCCTGCCCGCCTCCCTCTGCGAACAGGCCGCACAGCACCTGGAGCAGGCGGTGCAACGGGCCGTCGACGGTGCCGCGGCACCCTGGCGCGCCTTCCGCCAGGCCGAGAGCAGCGACTACGCGTTTCCCGTCCCCGTCGTCGAACAGGCGGCCGTCAGCCTGCTGGTGCTGGCCGCGGAGAGCGCCCAGAGCATGCGCCCCTCGGCGCTGCGCGCCCTCATCAGTGTCGCCCTGCGCCTGCGGGACGCCGCCGACACCACCCGTCAGCCGACCTTCACCACCACGCTGTGGTGACCTGATCCGGGCGAAGGCCGTACGGGCCGCCGTGCCGTCATGCACGGCCGACGGGTCACGGGGCCGGCGAGCCGCGTGTGGCCGAGGCCACGCCGGGAAGGAGACCCGGGCCACGCCGACGGTCCGCGGGCGCGGGCTACCGTGCTGTGCAGTCCCGTGTCCCTCGACGAGCAGTTCGGACGGCCCGGCAGTGCAAGCAGATCTCTCCCCGGTCATCGCGGCCACCGCCCAGTGGCTGACCCGCGCCTACCCGGCGCCCGGCGGTGCCCTGGCCTCCGCTCTGTGCGAGGTCCAGGCGCGGCAGGCGGTGATGGTCGCGGCCTGGCTGCGCTACCCGACGCCGATGGACGCCGCCCTGCTGGGCATGGCGGGGCCGGGAGGCTCCGGCCGGCTCGACTGGATCACGGGCGCCGACGGCACCGGAGCCGGCGCCCCGGACGCCGAGGCCTGGCGCACCTGGGTCGACGAGGTCGTGGCGAGCTGGGCGGCCTGCCTGCTCACCGACCCGGAACTGGCCGCCCTGGCCGTGGCCGCGCTCGCGCGGGGCGGCCCCTCGGAGGCGGTGCCGGGCGAGTTCCGGCGCCTGGTCGCGCCCGACGAGCGCGACCACCGTGCCGCGGCGCTGCTGCGCCACCCCGACCTCCTCGCCCCCGTGGCCGACCTGCACCGGGCCCAGCTCCTCGACCGGCTGGACCCGGGACGACCCCTCGCCGCCTGACGTCCGGGGCCCTCGGCCGGCCCGCTCCCCGGGCCGCAGCGACCCGGGGCGCCGTGGTGGATGACTTCCGTGCTGTGACGAGCCGGTTCCTTGTGCCCTGGCGGAGCGCCTCCGCGCCGTGACGAGTCCTGCCCGGGCCGTGACGCCCTCGTGCGGTGGCCGGGCGCCGCCTGCCCGAGCGGGCCGCCGTACCGGGGGTGCGGCGCCGGACGGCCCGGCCCCGCACGGACGCCGTACGCGGCGGGGACGGGGGCCGCACGCCGCCGCGACCCCCGTACGGGCCCCGCACGGCCCTCAGGCCGCCGTCCCCAGCGCCGCCTTCTCCGCCGTCAGTACGCCCTCCTCCGTCCGTACGACCACGGGTGCCGTGCTCCGGCGCTTGTGCAGGAGGTGGCCCGCGCCGATGGCGCACGCGACGAACAGGCCGCCGGTGATCAGGGCGCCGCGCGCGCCGGCCAGTTCCATCAGCAGGCCCAGCGCCGGCGGTCCGCCCAGGCTCCACACCGTGCCGACGCTGCCCCACACGCCGAGTACCCGTCCGCGCAGGTGGGCGGGTGGATCGGTCTGGAGGACCGCCCGGCCGGCGGTGTCGGAGACGGACTCCGTCACGGCCATCGGCAGCACCAGCGCCAGCAGCACCGCCAGCGAGGGCGACAGCCCCGCCACCGCCTGCAGCAGTCCTCCCGCGGCGGCCAGCGCGCCCACGAGCCGCACGGACGGCCGGCGCAGCCGGGCGGCCAGCACCGCGCCGACGACGCCGCCGACGGCGAGGACGGCGGAGACGGTGCCGAAGGCACCGGCGCCGCCGGCGAGCGGCCCGGTGACGAGCACGGCCAGGGTGAGCGCGTAGTTGCGCCCGAAGACCGCGCTGACGCCGGTGATGCCGGCGAGCGCCAGCAGCCGGGGCCGGCGGACGAAGAACGCCAGGCCCTGCCGCACGCTCAGGTCGCCCGCGGCGGGACGGTCCGCGGCCCGTGCGCCGCTGCTCGCGGTCTCCCGGTCAGCTCCTGGCACGGGACGGAGGAAGGGGATGACCGAGGCCACGAACAGGAACGACAGCCCGTTCGCGGCGTAGGCGGCGGCCGTGCCGAGCAGACCGACGGCCACGCCGGCCAGCGCGGTGCCCGCGAGGCGCCCCGCCTGGTGCACGAGCGCGCCCACGCCGATGGCGGACGGGAGGTCCTCCTTCGGGACGAGGTCGTTGCCCAGCAGGGCGCACGCCGGGCCGTCGACGGTGGCGACGACACCGGTCACCGCCGCCAGCACCATCAGCGAGGTCATGTCGAGCCGGTCCACCGCGACGAGGACGGCCGTCACGAAGGCGACGGCTCCGAGCAGCGCCTGGCTGACGGCGGCGGTCAGCCTGCGCGGCCAGCGGTCGACGGCCGCGCCGCCGAGGACGCTGACGAGCAGCGCGGGCGCGGCCTGCACGGACATGGACAGCCCCGTCGCGGCGGCGGACCCGGTGATCTGCAGGACCAGCAGGTTCTGCACCGTGAGCTGCATCCACGTGCCGGCGTTCGACACGAGGTTCGCGAAGGACCACCAGCGCATGCTGCGGTACCTCAGGGACCGCCAGGGCGAGTACGAGGGGGCCTCGGACGGCGCGGCGGCGGAGCCGGGAGCGGGAGCGGACAGGGCGGGGGGAGGGGAGGAAGACACAGTGCGCCACTCGGAGACGAGCCGGAGGACCCGGGCGGAAGGGGAACGGAGCGAGGGAGGCCGGCTGCGCTGCGCGGCCGCTCCGAACAGCCGGGAGACGGCGCCGACCATGGTGGCAGAACGGACCGCCGGGTCGGCGCCGGCGCACCACCGCCACACTCCCGGCGATCGCCCAACCAGCTTGTACGGAAAGGCAATCGGCCCCGCGAGTGCGGTTTGTCACAGGCTCGGCCGGACACTCCGCCCCGGTGCCGGGCGGGTGACGGCGGACACAGCGGGCGGCCCTGCGCCGGCCGGCTCCGGGCGGCACCCCGCGCCGGTGCCCGGCGGAGGGGCGCGGTCGGCGTCGGCGTATGAGGACGACCGGATGGGGCACTCGTGGTGCCGTCGTCAGTGCCGCGCGGGGAAGGAAGGTCGTCCTCATGATGCCGACGGCGGCGTTCTCCACGGGGCCCGACGTCCGGGCGCCCTGGAACCGGGCCCTGGTCACCGGGGGCGCGGGCTTCCTCGGCTCGCGCCTGTGCACCCGTCTCGTCGACTCGGGAGTCGAAGTCGACTGCCTGGACGGCCCCTCGGCCGGCCGGGCCGGGAGAGTGGCCCACCTCACGGCCCGCCGGGGCTTCCGCTTCCTCGAACAGGACCTCCTCGACCTCGTCGGCCCCGGCTCCGCCGGCGCCCTCCCCGGCCCCTACGACCTGGTCCTGCACCTGGCCGGGCCCTCCTGCCCGGACGCCTGGCCCGAGCGGCCCCTGGCACTGCTGGACGCGGGCAGCCTCGGTACGCGCACCGCGCTGGCCGTCGCCGACCGGTACGGCGCCCGCTTCCTGCTCGCCTCCGCGCCCCCGGCGCACCACGCCGCGAGCCCCTGCCCGCACGCGGGGCACCACGGTCCCGGGGAGCTTGACGGCGACCCGGCCGACCCGGTCGGTCCGCACCGCGTGGAGGCCGAGGCCACCCGGTTCGCCGAGGCACTGGTCGCCGCCCACGCGGCCGATCACGGCACCGACGCCGGGATCGTCCGGCTGTTCACCGCGTACGGGCCGGGCATGCGCACCGACGACGGCTGCGTGCCGGGCCGCTTCATCGCCGCCGCCCTGGCCGGGAAGCCGGTCGTCGTCGCCGGCGACGGCAGCCGCACCCACTCGCTGTGCCACGTCGACGACATGGTGGACGGGGTGCTGCTGGTGGCGGCCGGCCGGTCCGTCCGGCCGGTGGACATCGGCGGCGACGAGACGCCGACGGAGCTGGAGATCGCCCGCCACGTGGCCGGTCTGACCGGCTCCGGCTCACCGGTGATCCGCGCCGGCGTCCCCGCGGACCCGCCCGGACCGCCTCGCCCGGTCACCGGCTTCGCCCGCGAGATCTTCGGCTGGATGCCGAGGACGACCTGGCGGGAGGGGCTCGCCCGCACCGTCGCCTCCTTCCGGGAGCGGACCGGGCCCGTGCCGGCGGCGGTGGCGGGCGGCGAGGGAAAGCGGCGGACGTGAAGGCGCTCGTCGTCCGCCCCGGCGGCTTCGGCGGCGTCCTGCTGGCCGGACCGGCCGTGAGGGCCGTGGCCACCCGGGCCACCCACGTGACGATGCTGTGCCACCCCGACGGAGCGCCCGCCGCCCGGCTGCTGCCGCACGTCGACGACGTCGTGGTGTGGGACGCGTCCACGTGCACGCCGCGGCAGGGCACGGGGCCGCCTTCCGCCGCTCCCGCGGAACCGGGCGATCCGGGCGGCCTGGAGAACGCGGACGACGCGGACGGCACGGCCCGTGTCGTCCGCCGGCTGCGGGAGGAGGCGTACGACGTGGCCCTCGTCCTGGTCCCGCGGCCGCAGAGCCAGCTGCCCACCGCGCGGCTGCTGCGCGCGGCCCGGGTGCGCCGCATCGGCGCCGCGGCCGCGGGAACCGGGGACCCTCGCGCCGACGGCACCGGCCGCGCCGACGGCCTCCTCGACGTCCGCTGCCCCCGCCGCCCCGGCCGGCACGAGGCGGAGGCGGCGCTCGACGCGGCCGCCGCCATGGGGTTCGGCCTGCGCGCCGGCGACGACGGCCGGCTCCGCGTGCTGCCCGCCCCCGACACCGCCGCCCTCACCGGGAACGGCCCCTACGTCGTCGTCCATCCCGGAGCCAAGGACCCGTCCCGCGCCTGGGACGCCGGGCGCTGCGCGGAGGCGGTCGCCCTGCTCGCCGACGCCGGGCACCGCGTGGTCGTCACCGGCGGCCCCGGCGAGACCTCCCTGACCCGTCACGTCAGCGGCGCCACGGCCGTCGACCTCGGCGGCCGCACGACGCCGCGGGCGCTGGCGGGCGTGCTGCGCAACGCGGACGCCGTCGTCACCGGAGCCGCCGGACCGGCCCACCTCGCAGCCGCCGTCGGCACCCCGGTGGCCGTCCCGGCCGCCCCCGCGGCCCCGGCGGGGAGCCGGACCCCGTACCGGGCGTCCGCGGTCCTCCTCGGCGCCCGGACCCGCCCGTGCCCGCCGGCCGGGTCCGGCCGCCCGTGGGACGGGGTGACGCCCGAGGACGTGGCCCGGGCCGTACGGGACCTGCTCGCGAGGAACACCTGACCGCGCCCCGCCCGTGAGGCGTGTGAAGGGGGACGGCCCGACGCCGGGCCGCCCCCCTTACACACCTCACGGGCCGTCCGGCTGACGGAGCCGCCGGTTCCGTCAGCCGGGCTCGCCCCGGCCCGTCAGCGCGTCCCGCACCCGGTCGACCATCCCGGCGCCGGGCGCCAGCAGCTTGTTCATCGGGGGCTTGTCGGGTGCGGCCGGGTGCGGCCGGGTCGGGGCCGTCTTCTTCGCCTGGCGGACCTTGTCGCCCAGCTCGTCGAGCGCCTCCATGGGGCAGGCCGCGCGCAGACGGGGGAAGAGGTTGCCCTCCTCGTCGGCGATGTGCTCGCGGATCTCGCTCATCAGCATGTCGACCAGCCGGTCGAAGTCGGCGTCGTCCGCCGCGCAGCCCTCCAGGTCCTTCATGATCTGCTCGGCCCTGGCGTGGTCCTCCAACTCCTTGTCCGCGAGGGCGTCGCCGTCCGCCACGTGCTGCCGGACGGCCGGGTAGAGGTAGGCCTCCTCGGCCACCGAGTGCCGCACCAGTTCCATCGTGGCCTGGTCCACGTACCGCTTGCGGTCCTTGTGCCCGGACGGCAGCGCCTCGATCTTCCCGAAGAGCTCCTCGACCTCCCGGTGATCGGTCGTCAGCTCGTCGATGACGTTTCCACCGTGTCCCATGTGTCCTCACCTCCAGCCAGATCGCGGCGGGCCCCGGTTCCGGACCGCCGCGAGCGTCGGATCCCCGCGTCCTGGGCGGGCTGACGCCGGTCCGGCCCGGGCCGCCCGCACGGGCCGCCCGGGCCCGTGCCGCCCGTGCGGGCACCGGCTCCTCACGGGCCACCCGACCACATCCGGCCCCGTGCCGCCTTTCCGGTTACTCCTTCCGGCGCGACGCCGTACCTGCGCCCGTCCCCACCCCGGTTTACGCCGACCGGGTGTGTGTCACGGTGTCAGTTCCGCCTGTTGACAGGAGAAAAGGCGCGGATATGGTCGACCTGACCCCATGTCAGCGCCCTTCCGGAGCCTCCGTGGAACGCGCCGCCCGACCCACCGGCCCACGTCACGCCGCACCGCCACCCCCTCCCGCGCGAGGCCCTGCGCCCGGCCGGCGAGGACCGGGCGGCCGCCTCCCGCTTCCACCGGGGCGGCGGCACCGGACCCCCGGACCGGCGGCGTCCCGCCCCGGCGCCCCGCCGGCCGCCGGCCGCGACGGGCACGCGATCCTCGAACGCCACCCGGCCGGTGACCCCGCCGGGGCCGCCCCCGCCTCCCCGAAGAGGGCAGGCGCGTGACGTCCCTCGCCGACCGGCCGGCCCGGCCCGCGCCCGCCGCGCCCGCGGACCGCCCGGCACTGCGGCGCGGCGCGATGCGGGTCCTCACCGGCAACTGGACCGGCACCTCGACCGTGCCCTCCCGCACCCTCTACCCCCACCAGTGGAGCTGGGACTCCGCGTTCGTCGCCATAGGACTGCGCCACCTCTGCGCCCGCCGCGCCCAGCGGGAGCTCGAATCGCTGCTGGCCGCCCAGTGGGCCGACGGACGCGTCCCGCACATCGTCTTCAACCCGGCCGTACCGCACGGCGCCTACTTCCCGAGCCCCGACTTCTGGCAGTCCTCCCGCGCCGGGCGGGCGGCGGGCGCCCCCGCCGCCGCGGAGACCTCCGGCATCGTCCAGCCGCCCGTGCACGCCCTGGCGGCCTGGCTGGTGCACCGGGCGGACCCCGCACAGTCCCGGCGCCGCGGCTTCCTGGACCGTGTCCGCCCCCGGCTCGCCGCCTGGCACGACTACCTCCTCACCCGCCGCGACCTCGGCGGCGGGGGACTGGCGGCGACCGTCCACCCCTGGGAACCCGGCATGGACAACAGCCCCTGCTGGGACGGGGCCCTGCGACGCGTCGAGCCCGCCCCGCCCGGCGCCTTCCGCCGCGCCGACCTGGACCACGGCCACGCCGCCGACCGGCCCACCGACCTCGACTACGGCCGCTACGTACGCCTCGCGGCCGACTACCGCGACGCCGGCTACGACGACCGCGCGGCCCGGCACGCCTTCGCCGTGGAGGACCCCTGCTTCAACGCCCTGCTGATCGTCGGCGAGCTGGCCCTCGCCGCCATCACCCGCGACCTCGGCGCGGACGGCACCGCGCACACCGCCCGCGCCGAGCACCTGACCCGGTGTCTGGTGGCGCGGCTGTGGGACGCCGACGCGGGCGTCTTCCGCGCCCGCGACCTGCACGACGACGCCCTGGTCGGCGAACGGGGCGTCGGCGGGCTCGTCCCGCTCCTCGTCCCGCACCTGCCCCGCGCCGTCGCCGGCCGCCTGCGCGCCACACTCGCCGGCCCGTGCTTCCGGGCCGGCGCCACCCGGCTCGTCCCCAGCTACGACCTGACCGGCCACGTCTTCGACGCCCAGCGCTACTGGCGCGGCCCCGCCTGGTTCAACACCGCCTGGCTGATCCACCGCGGCCTGCGCGCCCACGGCTTCCACCAGGACGCCGCACGCCTCGGGCACGGCTTCCTCGCCGAGGCCGGCCGGTCCGGGTTCGCCGAGTACGTCGACCCCACCACCGGCGCCGCGCGGGGCGCCCGGGACTTCTCCTGGACCGCCGCCCTCGCGCTCGACCTGCTGTGCGCCGACCCCGGGGAACCCCTGCCGTGACCGTCGCCGACCGCGTGCCCGTGGGCCCGCTCAGCGGCCGATCTTCGCTTTGAGGCCGCCCACGGCCGCGGCCGGGCGGGCCGCGGCCCCGACCGAGCGGCGTACCAGGTGGGCGTCGCGCCGCACGCCCTTGGCGGCGTGCCGGCCGCGCCACAGCAGGGACGGGGCGGCGCCCGTGTCGTCGGCCGCGATGAGCAGTCCGCCCAGCATGGACAGGTTCTTCAGGAACTCGATGCGCTGCTGGGCGCGTTCGCCGGGGTCGTCCGCCTCCCAGAAGCGGTGGGCGGCCAGCGTCGTGGGCACCAGCGTCGCGGCGAGGGCCAGTGCGGACAGGCGGGGGAGGCGGCCGAGTCCCAGCAGGACCCCGCCCGCCACCTGGACCGCGCCGCTGAGCCGGACCAGTTGCTCGGTGCGGTCCGGCAACAGTTCCACCCGTTCGACCAGCGGACGCAGGACGGGCTCGGCGGCCGGGGCCACGGTTTCGGGGTTGCGGAAGGAATTCATGCCGCCCGCGACGAACATCGACGCCAGCATCGGACGGCCGGCCACACGCAGAAGACTCATGGCGCTCTCCAGAGATGTCGTGCCCGAGGCGTTGCGCCCTACGGCGGGCAAGGTGTCGTTCCTGCAGCGATCATCGGGTGCCCCGCCGTGCCGCCGCCATTCGGCGTCCCCCCGTCGGCCGACCCCGGTCCGCGGACGGCCGGACATGCGGTGCCAGGCTTTGGCCAGAACCTTGAAGGGGTGTGGCCGGCCCGGGAGGATGGCGCGATGACCTCCTCTCCCGCGATACGCCCCTACCGCCCCGGGGACCTCCAGGCCCTGGAGGACATCTGCATCCGCACCGCCCACAACGGCCGGGACAGCCGCCCCCTCTACGCCGACCCCCGCCTGCTCCCGCAGATCTTCGCCACCCCGTACGTCCGTCTGGAGCCGGAGCTCGCCTTCGTGCTGGACGACGGCACGGGCCGGGCGGTCGGCTACATCCTCGGCACCGCGGACACCCCGGCCTTCGCCGCGGCCTTCCGCACCGAGTGGCTGCCCCTCGTCGCGGACCGGTACCCGGCGCCGGACGGCCCGCCGGGCACCCCGGACGAGGCGATGGCCGCGCTGCTGCACGACCCCGAGCGGATGGTCCTGCCGCAACTGGCAGCCCACCCCGCCCACCTGCACATCGACCTGCTGCCCGACTGGCAGGGCAAGGGGTACGGCCGCGCCCTGATGCGGACCTTCCTGCGCGCCCTGCGGGACCGGGGCGTACCCGCCGTCCACCTCTGCATGGCGACGGCCAACACCCCGGCCCGGGCCTTCTACGACCGCCTCGGCTTCCACGAGATCGACGTACCCGACCCCGGGCCGGTCGTCTACCTCGGACGCCCCACCGGCGAACCCGACCGCGCCTGACGGCGGGCCGACCGCGCCCGGTACGGCCGGCCCGCCGTCACTCCACCGGCAGCCGGTAGACGCTGAAGGCCCGGCGGATCACCGGCTGGGCCACGTTGCGCACCCGCACGCCGCCCGCCGTCATGCCGTGTTCGGTGCCCACGTGGGCGTGCCCGTGGACGGCGAGGTCGGCGCCGGCGGTGTCGATCGCCTCGGCCAGCAGGTAGCTGCCGAGGAACGGGTGGATCTCGGGCGGCTCACCGGCGAGCGTGTCGACCACGGGGGAGAAGTGGGTCAGGGCGACCCGTGCGGCGCAGCCCTGCCGTCCCAGCTCCTCCAGGGCGGTGCGCAGACTGTCCGCCGAGCGGCGCGTGGTGCGGACGAACTCCTTCATCACGGGCTCGCCGAACTCGCCGGCGCTGCGCCCGACGAACCCGCCGCAGAACCCCTTGGTGCCGGCGACGCCCAGGCGCCGCCCGCCGCACTCCACGACCGTGCCCTCGCCCTCCAGGACCGTGACACCGGCGTCCTGGAGGATGGCGGTGACCTTCTCGGGCTGTTCGTCGTGGTGGTCGTGGTTGCCGAGCACCGCCACCACCGGCACCGGCAGGTCGCGCACCTCCTGGGCCACCACCCGGGCCTCCTCCGGCGTGCCGTGCCGGGTCAGGTCGCCCGCGAGCAGCAGCAGGTCGGCGCAGTCGGGCAGGGTCTCGAAGGCGGGCCGCAGCAGCCCCTGGCTGTCCGGCCCCATGTGGATGTCTCCGACGGCGGCGACGCGGATCATCACAGCTCCTCCGCATGGTCGGGTCGGGTGGTCTGCGCCACCACGATGTCGCTGTGCACGGTCAGGTCGGCCAGTTCCTCGTGCACGATCCGCAGCAGCGTCTCGCGGCACTGCGCGGAGGGCACCGTCCCGGTGACGGCGACCGCTCCGGCGCGGACCTCGGCCCGTACGCCGAGTTCGCCGAGCTCCTCGGCGGCGAGCCGGTCCCGCAGATGGGCGATGCGGTACTCGACGTTGCCGCCGGCGGGGACCGCCCCGCTCGCTGCGGGCCCTTGGCGGGCGATGGGGTCGCTCATCGCTGGGTCTCCTTCGGCTGATCGTGCGGCGGGATGATCCCCAGCCGCTCCAGGATGAAGAAGAACGCGGCGGGCATGGGGGCGTCTCCGCAGGCGCGGCGCACCTCGGCCCAGTCGATCTTCTCGCGCAGGGTGCGGGCGATCGGCAGCACCGCCCCGAAGTCGCAGTGGTGCTCCGAGAACGCGGCCAGCAGGCTCCGCACCAGATCCGTCGGGGACAGCACCGGCATCCGCACCGAGTCGACGGGCAGCTCCTCGGCCCGGCCGAGCATCTCCCGGGTGACCGGCTCGTGCGCCAGCTCGAAGATGAGATCGACCTGCTGGCCGAAACAGACCGCCTTCAGCAGCCAGTCCTCGGGCGGTGTGTAGACCGTCAGTCCCGCCTCGCGCAGGGTGGCGGCGACGGCCTCGACGTCCTCCGGGCGGATGCAGAAGTCGACGTCGTGCTGGAGGTTCTGGGTGCAGCCGTGGGCGTACACGGCGACGCTGCCCGCCAGCGCGAACGGGTGCTCCTTCTTCTTCAGGATCGCGCCGACCTGTTTGGCGGCCTGCAGGATCGCCTGGTTGCGGTCGAGAGGGAGCTCGTCCCCGAGCACGTCGTTCTGGGGGACGAGCTCGGGATCCCCCGCGGCCAGGCGGAGCTCGGGAACGCCGGCGCGCTGGTAGAGAGCGTTGTCGTCGGCGTGCTGCGTCATTGCTTCTCCCCTTTCCGGACCGGGCCGTCCTCCCCGGCCCCCGGAGAACCGCCGCCGGAGGCCACGACGGCGCCCTTCGGGTACCCGGCGCACCTGCCTCGACACGGCTTCCCCGCTCGGCCGGCGCACGAGGTGGTACGGGAGGCGGTCCGGGGGAACCCGTGCGCCATGGGCCACAGGGAAGACACGGGCGATGCGCGCGGGACGGACGGCATGGACAGCACGGGCGGCATGGACAGCGCGGACGGCGGCGGGCGGCGGACCGGGGACCCGGAGCGCCGGACCGTGGAGCGGCTGGTGGCGGCGTGGCTGGCGGAGACCGAGCGGCACGACCGGGCCGCCGCCCGTGAGGCCCGCACCGGCTGGGAGCGCGGCTCCCTGCCGGACCGGGCCGCGCAGGACCTGGCCACCTGGGTCACCGCCCGGGTCACCGACACGGCGTTCAACGAGGACGAGGGCCCGCACGTCGGCGGTCCCCTCCGGATCACCCCGGCGGACAAGGAGACCGTGCACCGCTGGCTGCGGGCCCGGGGACACGCGGTCTGAGGCGCTCGGTCCGGGACGCCCCCTCAGGGGGCGGGGGGCCGCCACTCGAACATCAGGATCGTCGCGTCGTCCCGCAGCCGCCCGGTCTGCGCGTCGAGGAGCGAGTGGATGAGGCGGCGCAGCGTCTCCGGCGCCAGTTCACCGCCGGCCGTCGCCCGGATGACGTAGTCGGCGAACCGCTCCAGTCCGAACAGCTGCGCCTCCCGCGTCCGGGCCTCGGTGACGCCGTCGGTGTACACCAGCACGCGGTCCCCGGGCCGCAGGGGGAACTCGTGCATCCGGCGGGGCGCGGAGGCGAGCCGCGACGGCATCCCGAGGGGCGGGTCGGCGTCGTGCTCCAGGGCGTCGGTGACCACTTGGCCGTCCCGCAGGAGCAGGGGCGCCGGGTGCCCGCAGTTGTACCAGCGCAGCACGCCGTCGGCCAGCTCCAGCTGGGCGAGGACCGCGGTGCAGTACTGCTCCGGGAGCCACTGCGCCAGGGCGTCGTCCGCGGCGTCGACGAGTTCGGGCAGGCTCGCCCCGTTGCGCCGGGCGTTGCGGCAGGCGGCCAGTGCCACGGCGCTGGTCAGCCCCGAGGCGAGGTCGTGCCCCATGGCGTCGACGACGGACACGTGCAGGGCGGTCCGGCCCAGCGAGTGGTCGAAGGCGTCGCCGCCGAGTTCGTAGGCGGGTTCGAGGACGGCCGTCGACACCACGCGGTCGTTGCCGACGGTGCGGGGCGGCAGGAAGGCGCGCAGCATCTCGGAGGGCAGCCGCATCCGCGCCGTGCGGGTGTGCTGGACGAAGGAGTCCTCGGACGCCCGCTTCGACGTGATCATCATGGCCAGGAGCGAGGCGAGCGCCCTGCCGCGGCACAGGGAGGCGGAGGTGAGCGCCTCCTCGTGCACCGCGAGCACACCGAGCCGTTCCGCCCCGTCCAGCAGCGGAAGCCAGGCGATGAGCCCACCCGCCCCGGACTCCTCCACGCGCAGCGCCTGCGTACGGTACGCCCAGCCCGCCAGCGAGCCGTCGACGGGGAGCGGGGAGCCCGCGTCCGTCTCCGGCACCAGGTGGCGCTGCTGCAGGTCGACCAGGTAGACGACGGCGTGCCGCAGCCCCAGGGCCTTGGCGCAGCGCGCCACGGCGGTGGACAGGTCCAGCGTCAGATGCGCCGGATCGGCGAGGAAGTCCAGCAGCGGTCCGTCGCCGGCCTCGGGCGTCACCACCTCGTCTCCCCTCGTCGAGAACCCGGCGTGATGGAGTGCGCCGCCCCAGCAGTCTGGCACCGCGAGCCCCGGAACGCGCGCCCGCGCGCCCCGCGGTGCCGCCGGATGCCCGGTGGCCGCCCGGCGGCGCGTCCGTGCTTCGACTCCGGCATTACGGGCACGCGTTCCGTCGGGTGGCACGGGCGGACGCCCGTGAGCCGCCGACGACCGAGCCGTTCACGACCTGCGGGTCACCGAGACGGAAACAACCGAGGAGTGGTGCCGCATGACCGAGTACGAGCGTTCCCGCACCATGCCCGCCCAGCCCGAGCACGTCTTCGACCAGGCCGCCGACGTCGGCCGGATGGATACCTGGCTCCCGGACGCCCTGCACGTGCGCGTCGAGGACTCGCCCGCCGTCACCGTGCACGAGGACCGCACCGACCAGGACACCTCCGCCCTGCTGCGCGCCCGGCCCGAGCAGATGCGGATCGAGTGGGGCACCCGTGAGCAGGGCAGCTACACCGGCTGGCTCCAGGTCGCCGGCGTCGGCGGCGGAACCAGCGAGGTCACGGTGCACCTGTCGTTCTTCGACGACAGCCACGACCCGGGCGAGCGGGAGGTGCTCGGCGCCCTCGACACCAGCCTGAGCCGCCTGGAGGAGCAGGTGCGCCTGCGCACCGAGAACGCGCCCGGCTGAGCAGCCGGTGCGGCGGGCCGGCCCCGCGCCCTTGGCCTCCGGCGCCCCGGCGAGCGCATCGCCACCGGCCCGCTCGAAGCCCTGGCGGCGCGTCCGGCCCGCCCGGACCACACGGTCCCGAAGCGGCATCCGGCCGTCCCGCCGCACCGAGCCCCCGCCCGCGCGGCGGCGTCGCCGCCATCGGCGCCCGAGGCACGGACGCCGCGCCGCGCCCGCCGGCATCCGGGCTTCCCGCCCCCTCCGGTGCGCGAGGCGATTCCGACCTGCTCGGAACCGGCTCAGGCGCCCCGGAAGACGGTTCCCACCTGCTGGAGACGCAACTCCTCCAGCGTGTCCCGCTGGTGCCTGGCCCGTTCCAGCAGGCCGTCCAGCAGCCGGGCGTCGAGGCGGTCGTCGGTGTCGGCGAGCCGGCGCAGCGTCAGCCACCCGGCCTCCTTGCCCTGCGCCCCCAGCCGCAGCGCCTCCAGCTCCAGCACCGTGCTCAGCGGTGAGCGGTGCAGCAGCCGGCCGTTGGCCTTCAGCCGCCCCACCCGTTCGGCCACCCGCCCGGCGTACACCTTGTACTGCCGGACCGGGACGCCGAGCCGCTTCATGATGCGGATCAGGGTCGCCCGGTCCTCGGCGATCTCCGCGGCGACGGGCGCCACCGCCGTGCCGAGGGCGGAACCGCCGCACGAGCGCACCAGGTACCGGGCGCGCTCCGCGGCGGCAGTCTCGCCCGCGAGGTGGTCGTTGAGGTAGATGCCCAGCAGGGCCGGACCCGCGTACGGGCCCGAGGCGGGGCCGGGTACACCCGGACGTGAACGCTCAGCCATCATGTGTCCCCTTCGTGGTCGCAGACCGTCGGACGCGGATGTGGTACGGGGCTTCCCTACCGCCCGCGGGAGTGCCCGCGGGGCGGCGGCCCGACGTCCGGGTGGCGGCCCGGGCGCCGCGCGGCGTGCCGCTGTCCGGGCCCGGGACCCGTGCGGGCGGCCAGGGCGTCGGCGACGGCGCCGGTGGCGAAGGCGTAGACGGTCTTGTGCAGCAGGTCCACGACCAGCTCGGACCGCGGCCAGGTCTGCGGCGGGGCGCCGACCCCGGTGGCGTTCTCCAGGATCTGATCGCTGGTCAGCCGCACCACGGCGAACTTCGCCGACGACCACGGCCCGCGCAGCCCCGCCTGCGCCATCACCGACCGCAGGACGCCCAGCAGCGCTCCCTGGCCGACGTGCATGGCGAGGTTCACCGGCCTCGGCTGCCGGCCGGGCCGCTCCGGCGCCCCGATGAGGCGCTCCAGCGTCCGGGCGGGGACGTACGAGTCGGGACGGCCGGTCAGCCGCTGCTCCGCCTTCTCTCCGAGCGTCATCACGAGCACCCCCGCCGTACCGGCGAGGAGCCCTTCCCACAGCGCGCGCTTCATCATGCCGCCGTGAGTACCCCGATCGCGGACACGCCACCCGGCCCGGCCCCGGTCGGCGGCGGGGCCGGGCCGGGTGGGGCCGGTCAGCGTCCCAGCGCGGAGAACGCGGTCCCGATGCCGGCGGCGCAGGCCATCATCACCGACGCGCAGGCGGCGTGCCGCCGGAGCAGGGCGCGGCGCAGGGTGCGGTAGCGGGCCTCGTACTCCTGCCGCAGCTCGCCCGCTCGCCGGATCGTGTCCTGGAGCAGCCGGCGGGCGAGGGCGATGCGCTGCTCGACGTAGTGGCGGCTGAGGTCCTCGGCCTGCGCCGTGGTCAGCCAGGGCAGCGCGGCACACAGCGCGCGCGCCTCACGGTGGGCGTCGTCGAGGTGGGCCCGTGCCATGAGGTAGCCCTCGGCCTCCGCCGCGAGGGCGGAGGCGTCGCAGGCCCGCGGGTCACCGCCCCGGCCCGTGCTCACGGCCGGTCGCTTTCGTGTCCCGCCGCGTCGAGCACGTCGCGCTTGCCGGTGTTCTCCTTCTCGTCCAGTTGGGCCACGTCGGGGTGGTGGAGGTCGAACGCGGGGGACTCGGAGCGGATGCGGGGCAGGGTGACGAAGTTGTGGCGGGGCGGCGGACAGGAGGTGGCCCACTCCAGGGAGCGGCCGTAGCCCCAGGGGTCGTCGACCTCGACCCTCTCGCCGCGCTGGGCGGTCTTCCAGACGTTGTACAGGAACGGCAGGGTGGACACGCCCAGCAGGAAGGCGCCGATGGTGGAGACGGTGTTGAGGGCGGTGAACCCGTCGGCGGCGAGGTAGTCGGCGTACCGCCGGGGCATGCCTTCGGTGCCCAGCCAGTGCTGCACCAGGAAGGTGGCGTGGAAGCCGGTGAACAGGCTCCAGAAGTGGATCTTCTCCAGGCGGCTGTTCAGCATCGTGCCGGTCATCTTGGGCCACCAGAAGCTGAAGCCGCCGAACATCGCGAAGACGATGGTGCCGAAGAGCACGTAGTGGAAGTGGGCGACGACGAAGTAGGTGTCGGTGACGTGCCAGTCCAGCGGGGGAGAGCCGAGGATGACCCCGGTCAGTCCGCCGAAGAGGAAGGTGACCAGGAAGCCGACCGCCCACAGCATGGGGGGCTCGAAGGACAGCGACCCCTTCCACATCGTGCCGATCCAGTTGAAGAACTTCACCCCGGTCGGAACGGCGATCAGGTAGGTCATGAAGGAGAAGAACGGGAGCAGAGCCGCCTGGGTGGCGAACATGTGGTGGGCCCAGACGGTCAGGGACAGACCGGTGATGGCGATGGTGGCCCCGACCAGGCCCATGTAACCGAAGATCGGCTTGCGGGAGAAGACCGGGATGATCTCGGTGATCACACCGAAGAACGGCAGGGCCAGGATGTAGACCTCGGGGTGGCCGAAGAACCAGAACAGGTGCTGCCACAGGATCGCCCCGCCGTTCTCGGGGTCGAAGACGTGGGCGCCGAACTGGCGGTCCGCCGCCAGCACGAACAGCGCGGCGGCCAGGACGGGGAAGGCCAGCAGCACCAGCACCGAGGTGAGCAGCACGTTCCAGGTGAACAGCGGCATGCGGAACATGGTCATGCCCGGGGCCCGCATGCAGACGATGGTGGTGATGAAGTTGACCGCGCCCAGGATGGTGCCGAATCCGGACAGCGCCAGGCCCAGGACCCACAGGTCGCCGCCGAGGTAGGGGGTGCGCTCCCCGCCGCTGAGCGGGGTGTAGGCGGTCCAGCCGAAGTCCGCGGCGCCCTGCGAGGTGAACAGGCTGCTCACGACCATCAGGCCGCCGAAGAGGAACAGCCAGTACGAGAGCATGTTCAGCCGCGGGAAGGCGACATCGGGTGAGCCGATCTGCAACGGCATGATCGCGTTGGCGAACCCGGCGAACGTGGGGGTGGCGAACAGCAGCAGCATGAGCGTGCCGTGCATGGTGAACGCCTGGTTGTACTGCTCGGTGGAGACGAGCTGCAGGCCCGGCCGGGCCAGCTCCGCCCGGATCACCATGGCCAGCGCGCCGGCGATCACGAAGAACCCGAACGACGTCATCAGGTACAGATGTCCGATCTTCTTGTGATCGGTCGTGGTCAGCCAGGAGACGACCATGCGGCCCCTGCCGCGGCGTCCCTGTGCCGCCGGGACGGGGGAGATCGATTCAGTCGTATGTGTCGCCATCAGTTTCCTCGGTCGATGCCCGTCGGTGCGCATGCGGACGCGGTGACCGAACGGGACACGGGGGCGCATTCGGCTCCGGCTGCGTGTGTCGCGCAGCGCGTGCCCAGAGCAACCGAAGTTAGCCTTCCTTTCCCGATGGAACGTCACCAAGAGCCCCGTTTAGGCCGAATGGCTGAGGGATTTCGATCCGTCCGGGTGTGTCCGGGTGTGGCCGGGGTGACGCCCGCGACGGCGCCGCGCGACGCCGCACTTGGCGCCCCGTCACCCGAATGGCCCCTGCACGTTTCTGGTCCCGGTGAATGTGGGGTCTCCTGGACGGTGACGGCGGCGTCCACCTTGGGAGGCCGGAACATGTACGAGATGTGCGTGGGCCCGGAAAAGCCGGGCGGAGCATTGGTGTGGCACGTGATGGCCAAACAGGCCGCGGCCACTTTGTGCGGGCAGCGGCTCGCCGATCGCATCGAGGCGTCCACGGCCGAGCGGGCACGCCACTGCTCGGACTGCATGGCCTCGTTCGCGGAGCTGATGACCACCACGGCGCGTTGACGTCCTGTCCACGACGACGGCCGGAACCCGCTTTCCCGAGCGGGCCCGGCCGTCGTCCTCTTGCGTCGGGCCCGCTCGGCGCCGGCACACCAGGGACCGCTCCGGTGACGGACCCCTCGGCCGGGCGACGGCCCGTCGGCGGCCCCGGCCGTCGTCATGAACGGCGTCACCGGGCCTGGCGCGGCGCGGCCGTACCACTGCGGGCCCGAACCCGCCGCCGGGATCGCCCCACCGTCGCAGCGGGCTTCGTACCCGGGGAAGTTCGCGCCGGTCCCGGCCGCCAGGGCCGAAGAGCGCCCGCCCGGAGCTCTTCGGCCCGTGCCGCCGACGGGCACGGGATCACGCCGCGAAGGGCGCGCCGCCGACACGCCCCGGTGGCCGACCCCGGCCGCTCCGCGTCCGGCGTCCCGGTGGGACAATCTGCCCGCAGGGGCGGGCAACGATGCCGTGGTCGGCGCCGCCCGGGGAGCGGAAGGAGCCATCAGCGTGATCGAGTGGGCACCCCTGGGCAGTGGTGCGCGGCCCGTCCCGGAGCCGGCCGCGGCCCCCCTGGTGTGGGCGGCGGCCTTCGGCGGGGCGCTGGTGCTGGTGGCCGTCGTCAACAGCGTCGCGGGTCCCGGACGTCCCGGCCTCGCCCTGACCGTGCTGTCCCTGCTGGCCGCCCTGCTGGGACTGTGCGCCCGGTTCACGGCCGCCCCCGGCACGGCGATCCTGTGCTGGCTGTCCCTCAACGGCTTCGCCATCCCCCCGGCGGGGACGCTCACCTGGAGCGGACGGCGGGACGCCCTCTGGCTCGGCTGCCTGCTCGCCGCGGCCTTCACCGGAACCGCACTGGCCCGCGTGGTCCACGCCCGCGCCGCCTACCGCCGCCTGGCGACCGCCCCCGACCCCGGGGCGCCGGAGCCGGGCGGAGGCTGACGGGGAGCCCGCTCCGTCGCGCCGGCGCGCGGACCACCCGCCGGTACCGGCCGGCCCGCGCCGGGACACGCCCGCGCAGGTGAGCAGGGCGCGGGCGGGGGACACGCCCGCGCCGGAGCGGAAGGACCAGCGGGCCGTGCCCCCGACGCGGCGGGCGGCTCCGGCCCGGCGGGGGAGACGGGCACGACCGGGTACCGGCCCCTCGTGCCGCAGTCCCCGCGGTCGCCGCCCGGTCTCCTGCCCCGTCCCGGCGGGAGCGGTCGGGAGGCCGGGGCCCGCGGACGCGTCGCGGTGCCCGACGGCTGCCAGGGCGGCGCGTCACCCGGTGCGGGGCCGCCCCGGGACCCGTCTTGCGTACACCTCCCGTTCCACGAGCACCAGCGACCGCTCGCGTACGCAGTCGGCGTGGACGACCACCTCACTGGGGTCGAGGCGGTCGATGGCGTCCTGCAGCGCGGCCAGCGCCTCGTCGTACCGCCCCAGCCGGCGCAGCGCACCCGCCTTGCGGAACAGGGCCTCGGCTCCCAGGCCCCGGGCGAACGCCGGGGCGCGCAGGAGGTCCAGCATGCGCTGCGGCTGGTCGGGCAGGTGTTCCCCCAGCCACAGGCCGTGCAGCAGGGCGTGGACGGTCTTGCCGTCGTCGCCGGCGCGCGCCATGACCGACTCCAGCAGGTCCAGTCCCCGGAGCCGGGAGCGTCCCAGCAGGGCGAAGACACGCAGCGCGTCGGTGTAGGGGTCCAGGTCCGTCCGGCCGGCGGCGGCACGGGAGAAGAACTCCTCGATGGCGCCGCACCGGAAGTCGTACCGCAGGGCGGTCAGGAAGCTGTGCCACAGTCCGCGCCCGTACGGGGTGACCGGATCGACCCGCGCCACGTGGGCCCCGGTGAGGAAGACCAGCGCGCTGCGGCCCGCCGTCCGCGCGCGCCACGCCATGTCGCCGGTCACGCGAGCCGATTCCGCCCAGTCCGCCCCGCCCCGCGCCAGCCACAGGGCGGCCTCCCGGGTCCAGTCCCGCCCCGAGGAGATCTCCTCGGCCACCCGGGCCCGCACCATCACCCAGCCCTGCTCCCGCAGGGCGGCGTCGTCCGTCCGCAAGGCGTGCTCCACGGCCTCGGCGGCCCGGGGCAGACGCCACAGGCCGGACGCGGCGTGCTCGCAGACGGCGTCCGGTCCCGGGGGCAGGGAGGCGACCGCGGCCACCGCCCGCGCCAGGCCGGAGTCCTGCTGCATGGTCATCGGCAACCTCCTCCATGCGCCCGGGTGCCGAGGACCCCGGAGCGTCGCACCGCAGGGGTGGGCGGTCATGTCATGTCTGCCGTACACGGGGGTTCCGGTAACCGCGGCCGCGCGGACGCCGTCCCACCGGGGCCGTGCCCGTGCCGGCGCGCCACCGATCCGGCGGGCGACCGGGGCCCCTCCGCACCGGCCGGTCGCCGGCCTCCCCCCGAGGCCGCCCCGTCCCCCAGCGCCGTGCCCGCACGCGTCGTGCCGCGCCCGCGCGGGCCGGGTCCGTGGGGGACGGAACCCGGTTGGCCCGGCCCGGAACGGGCACTCAGTGCGCGGGTGCCGCAGGGGCATCTTCTAGACCCGGGAGGCGTGCGTGGCAGTTCGTCACCGTCTGATCAAGGCGAGTCCGGAGACGGTCTGGTCCGTCATCGCGGACGGCAACCGGTACGCACAGTGGGTGGTGGGGACGTCGGAGTCCCGCCCGAGGCGGGGACAGTGGCCCCGTCTCGGCGCCGCCATCACGTACGAGGTGAGCCTCGGCCCCGTCCGGCTGAGCAACGAAACGGTCGTCCGGCGCTGCGTGGAGGGCTCCGTCCTGGAGCTGGAGGCCAAGGCGGGGCCGCTCGGCACCGCGCGCATCGCGATCGAGCTGCGGTCCTGGGGCGAGCACTGCCTGGTGATCGTGGACGAGCATCCGCTGCGCGGCGCGGGCGGCACGTTGCACAACGCGGCCCTGGAGCCGCTGATCCAGCTGCGGCACCGGGCCATGCTGGCCCGCCTCGCCCGGCTGTGCGAGGCCGAAGCCGGGAAGGACCCGGCAGGCGAAGGAGTGCTCGCGGTGGGTCCGGAGGCCGGTCGTGCCTGACGCCGTAGTGATCGGCGCCGGACCCAACGGACTGGTGGCCGCCAACCTGCTGGCCGACGCCGGCTGGAGCGTGGAGGTACTGGAGGAACAGCCCGAGCCCGGCGGGGCCGTACGGCACGACAGCGGCGTCGACCCGGAATTCGTCAGCGACGTGTTCAGCTCCTTCTACCCGCTCGCCGCCGCGTCCCCGATCCTGGCCGGCCTCGGCCTGGAGGAGCACGGCCTGAGGTGGAGCCACGCCCCGCACGTCCTCGCCCACCCCCTGAGCGACGGCACGTGCGCGGTCCTCGACCGCCGCGTCGACACCACCGCCGCCTCCCTCGACGCCTTCGCCCCCGGCGACGGAACGGCCTGGCGTCGCCTGCACGAGGTGTGGGAACGCCTGCGCCCCGACATCCTGAACGCCCTGTTCACGCCCTTCCCGCCGGTGCGGTCCACCCTCCGGCTCGCCGCCCGGTTGCGCGGCGCGGGCGGGCTGCGGCTGGCGCGCTCCCTGGTGCTGCCCGTACGGCGCCTGGGCGAGGAGGAGTTCCGGGGGGCGGGCGGCAGGCTGCTGCTGGCCGGAAACGCCCTGCACGCCGACCTCGCCCCGGAGGCCGCGGGCAGCGGCGGCTACGGCTGGCTGATGTCGATGCTCGGACAGACGTACGGCTTCCCGGTCCCGGTCGGCGGTTCCGGCGCCCTCACCACCGCCCTCGTGCACCGTCTGCGCGCCCGGGGCGGCACCTTGCGCTGCGGCCGGCGCGTCAGCCGGATCGTCGTCCGCGACCGGCGCGCCGTGGGGGTGCGCACGGCCGACGGCGAGACCGTCCCCGCACGCCGCGCCGTGCTCGCCGACGTGTCCGTGCCCGACCTGTACGGCGGCCTCGTCGGACCGGAGCACCTGCCCGTCCAGATCCAGGACGACCTGGAGCGCTTCCAGTGGGACTTCGCCACCTTCAAGGTGGACTGGGCGCTGGACGGCCCGGTGCCGTGGCGGACCGAGGAGGCGGCCCGGGCCGGCACCGTGCACCTGGCCGACGGCGTGGACGAGCTCACCCGGTTCGCCGCCCAGATCGCGATGGGGCAGGTGCCCGACCGCCCCTTCGTGCTGTTCGGCCAGATGACCACCGCCGACCCCTCCCGCTCGCCCCGGGGCACCGAGTCGGCGTGGGCCTACACCCACGTCCCCCACGGCGTCCGGGCCGACGCCGGCGACGAAGGCCTCACCGGCGGCTGGGACGCCGGGGAGCAGGAGATCATGGCCGACCGGATCGAACGCCAGGTCGAGCGTTTCGCCCCGGGCTTCCGGTCCCTCGTCCGCGCCCGCCGCATCCTGGCCCCGCCGACCCTCCAGTCGCTCGACGCCAACCTGCACGGCGGCGCCATCAACGGCGGCACCACCGCCCTGCACCAGCAGCTCTTCTTCCGCCCCCTGCCCGGCACCGGGCGGCCGGAGACACCGCTGGCGGGCCTCTTCCTCGCCTCCGCCAGCGCCCACCCGGGAGGCGGGGTGCACGGCGCCCCCGGCGCCAACGCCGCACGGGCCGCGCTGCGCCGGCACAGCCCTTCGGGCCTCACCAGGCTCCAGCAGATCCTCGCGAGCCGCGACCGCACGGGAACGAAACGATGAGACAGCCGGACGGTGGGACGGCGGGAACGCGACCGGCGGCGGACAGTCCCCTGCGGGACCGGACCGTCGTCGTCACCGGAGCCGCGCGCGGCATCGGCGCCGCCCTGGCGGGCGAACTCGCCCGGCGCGGCGCCCGGCTCGCCCTGCTCGGGCACGAGAAGCCCCTGCTCGACACGGTGGCGGCCGACCTGCCGGGCACCGCCCTGACCTGGGAGGTCGACGTCACCGACATGGCCGCGCTGGCCGACGTCGCCGACGAGGTGCGCGGGCGGCTGGGCCGGCCGTCCGCCGTGGTGGCCAACGCGGGCATCGCGACGAGCGGCCCCTTCGCGACCTCCGACCCCGCCCTGTGGCGCCGCGTCGTCGACGTCGACCTGACGGGCAGCGCCCAGACTGCGCGGGCCTTCCTGCCGGACCTGACCGACACCGCGGGCTACTACCTCCAGGTCGCCTCCGCCGCCTCGCTCGGCGCCGCCCCGCTGATGACCGCCTACTGCGCGGCCAAAGCCGGAGCCGAGGCGTTCGCCCACGCCCTGCGGGCCGAGGTGGCCCACCTCGGGATCGGCGTGGGCGTCGCCTACGTCAACTGGACGGACACCGAGATGATCCGCGACGCCGACCGGAATGCGGGCATGCGCACGCTGCGCGCCCGCATGCCGGCCCCCGCCCGCCGCGTGTCCTCCGCGGACGAGGTCGCCGCCCGGCTGGCCCGCGCGGTCGAACGCCGCCGCACCACCGTCTACGTGCCCGCCTGGCTGCGCCTGGCACAAGTGGCGCGCGCGGCCCTGCCGCCCGTGGTGCTGCGCCGGGCCCGCCGCGACCTGCCCCGCCTGGAGGCCGAACGGGCCCTGAGCGACACCGGGCCGCTCGGGGCCGGGGGACGGGCCGACCGCGCGGCGACGGAGACGGGGGACGGGACGGATCCGGACGGGTGACCCCGGCCGCGGTCACGCCTGCGGCCCCGCCTCCCCCCGTGCCGTGCTCCGGGTCCCCGACGCCCCGCGGCGGGCCACGGCGCGCAGCAGCGCCGAACGCCCGCGGTCGGGGACCGTCCACAGCACCTCGCCCCGCACGCCCCACCGTTCCAGCAGGGCGTTGGCGGCCAGGAAGCCGGAGGTGGCGGCCCGCTCCATCAGCGCCACCGGCAGGTCCGTGCGCACCAGGTCGCCGGCGACGACGACGGTCGGATCCGGCGTTCGGACCGTGAGGCGGTCGCGGTACCCGCCCACCGGGAACAGCGGGCAGTCCGCCCGCCACTCGTGGCGGGCGTCGACGACGCGGGCGCCGCGCGTCTCCGGGTACACGCGGTGCAGTTGCCGGGCGAGATCCTCGGCCGCCCCGTCCGGTACGGCCGTCGCGGGCAGCGCGTAGCCGTGCAGTTCGACGACCGACCCGCCCGTGCGCGCGGCCCAGCGCGCCGCCTCGCCCTCCCAGTGGGAGAGGACGCTGACGTTGTCCAGCGGTCCGTAGCCGCTGGTGCCGAGGAAGCCGGGCCGGCCGGGTGCGACCGGCCGGTCCAGCCACAGCCGGGACACCAGGAACGGGGGCGCGGTCCGCAACCGCGCCGTCCGCTCCCGCCAGGCGGCGTCGCCCAGCCGCGGCGACCTGCCCACCAGTGCCTTCAGCCCCTCGACGTCCAGGGCGAGGACGACGGCGTCGTAGCGGTGCGCGCCGCCGGCCGCCTCGACCACGTCGTGGCCGCCGCCGGGACGGGGGTGCACCGCCTCCACGGGGGTGGCGGTGCGCACCACGGTCCCGTGGCGGATCAGGTGGCGCGCGAGCGGATCCCACAGCGCCTGCGGGAACGGTTCACGCGGAACGTCGAACAGCAGCCCCTCGCTGGAACCCAGGAAGTAGATGTGGAACATCAGCGCCATCTCCGCGGCCGACAGCTCCCGGGGATCGGCGAAGAAACTGCGGGAGAACACCTCGAACGCCAGGTGCCGCGCGGCGGCGGGGAAACGCAGGGCGTCGAGGAAGTCGTGCGCGCTGACGTGGTCGAGCCGGTCGTGGACGCGGCGGGTGCGCACGTCGAGCAGGGGCAGCGCCGCCGCCGGACGCAGGGACAGCAGGTCCCGCGGCCCGAAGGCGGAGCTGAGGGCGACGAAGCCGAGGGCGTTCCACGGAGGAGTGCGCGGAACGCGGCGGAAGCCGTCGCACAGGCCGCTGCTGTGCCGGAGCGGGTAGTCGGGCAGTCCCGTCAGCATGCCCAGCGCGGGATCCACCCGGCGCAGCAGGCTCCGCAGGTTGTAGTACTGGCGGAAGAAGGCGTGGAAGCCGCGGCTCATCGTCGCCCGCGAGCCGTCGGCCAGCGTGACCGGCCGGCCGGAGACCCGGCCGCCGAGCACCGGCTCGCGTTCGTACAGCACCACGCGTACGCCCCGCTCGGCCAGCACGGTGGCCGCCGCCAGCCCGGCGATGCCGCCGCCGGCCACCGCCACCGACGGCGGCTCCCCGCCGGCACCTCCGATCCGCTCCCGTCCCGGCGGGGGAAGGACGGCCCGCGCGCGCCGGTCCCGCCCCGGGGGACGCACACCGCCGCGCCCGCTCACCGGGCACTGTCCGGACGCTCGGGCGGGCGGTGGGCGGGGAAGGCGCGGGCGAACCCGGCGCGTCCCGGCCGGGCGGCGGGGGCGGGTGCGGTGTCGAACGCGCCGGCCGGTGCGGCGTCGCGCGGCAAGGTCATCGGTGACTCCCGAACGGGTGCGGGGCGGGGAAGGCGCTTCACGGGGTCATGGGGCGGGGAAGGAGCGGCGCGGCAGCCAGGGCAGTTCGGCCGCGGTGCGCAGCATGGGCAGGACGGGGGTGCGCACGCCGACCGCGAGGTCCTCGTACGGCCGGGTGTCCCCGTCGAGGAACCGCAGCAGGAGCGGCGCGGGTACGCGTTCGAAGAGCCGGAAGAAGAAGCCGGGGCCGTCGACGCGGCCCGTGTCCAGCGCGCGCAGGAGCACGGCGTCCATCAGCCGGGCGCGTGCCGGGTGCGGGCACGGCGGCACGGGGGTCCGGCCCGCGCGGACGGCGCGGGCGACGGCGGCCGACTGCCGCTGCACGGCGGCGAACGTGTACCCGGTGGCGGCGCGCGTCGCCCCGCCCGCGGCGCCGATCCGGAAGACCGGGCCGGCGGTCCGCCGGGGGAGGGCGGCGTCGGTCATCGGGATCACCCCCTGCTCGGTCGACAGCACCTGCGCGTCGCCGACGCCGAGGACGTGCCGCGTGTAGTGCTCCAGGGCGGCGTCGTACGCGTCGGCCGTGAGCGGGGCGGGACCGAACTCGGTGTACTCGACCAGGGCGGTGCGGCGGCTGGTGGGCAGGACGTACCCGAAGGACAGGCCGCGGGCGGGCTGCGGGGTGCGGAAGTCCATCAGGTCGACCACCTCCGGGTCGAACGCGGGCCGGCGCGTGCGCACGAACCAGCCCCGGAAGTGCTGGAGGAGACGGGTGCGGGCCGCGGGCGGGCGGGGCGGCGGGCGGGAGTCGAAGACCCAGCGGGCCCGCAGCCGGACCGGGACGCCCGCGGCGTCCGTGGCCCGCACCTCCGCCGTCCCGTCCGGCAGGACGGCCACCGTGTCGACGGCGGCCTCCACCCGGCGCACCCGCGACACCCCCGTCGGATCGCGCAGTTCGCGGTCGACCAGGGCCTCGAAGTCCTCCGAGCGGATCATCTTGTAGCGCACCGGCGCGATGTGCCGCCGGACGGCCGCCCCGCCGCGGTCCCGCACCCGCAGCCACTCCCACGACGCCGTCACGGCCGCGTCGAAACGGCCCGCGCCCGCCTCCCAGAAGCACCAGGTGCGGCGCGGCGCCCGCAGCGGGCCCTCCGGCGGGTCGACGAGGGTGACGCGGGGCGCCGGGCGGCATCCCGCGGCGGCCGCCGGCAGCCGGTGCGCCAGCGACAGGCCCGCCGCTCCGGCCCCCACGATGACGATGTCCGCCGCCGGCACGGTGCCGGACCCCCGCCGGGTGTCCGTCCCCTGCCCCGCGCCCGTCTCCGGCACGGCCGTTCTCCCTTCGTCTCGTCCGGCGCCCTTCCGGCCGGGTGTCCGGTGCCCCTTCGGCCCCGGTCTCCCCGGGTCCCGCGTTCCTCCGCTTCGCACCCCCTCCGGTCGAGGAGCCGCCGCGGACCCGCGCCGTGAGCCGGCCGGCCGCGGGGTGTCGGGCGGAGTGTCCCCCGCCGGGATGCTCGCGAACGCGCGGCGCGCGGGAGCCGACCGCGCCGGCTGCCCGCCGGACGGGTGGTCGACGCACATGATCGGGCGACGGCGGCTTCGGGCCGGACGCGGACGGGGAAGGCATGACGCCGTACCGCACGGCGACGGCACCGGGGTCGTCCGTCCACGGCGTGGTGCCCGGAGCGCGGCAGGCGCACGGTGCCGTCCGGCACCCGTCCGCCCGGCGGCGCGTCCGGGGCGTCCCGGCCGGCCGAACGCCCAGGCACCGGCGCACTGCCCGAACCGACGACGGGAGGATCCGGGATGCGGCCCAGCGGCACCGACGGCGCCTTTCGCGACGGGCGGCGGCCCCCCGCGCCGCGAGCCGTCCCGGACACCGCCGCCCGGACCCGGCCGCACCCGGACGCCCCGTCCCCGCCCCGGTGCCCCGTCCGGAGCCCCCTTCCGGGCCCCACCCCTCATCCACCTCCTCACCCGCCCCCCACCGCCCCCGACGCCTCACCGACGCCCGCCCGAGAGGACCGCCGATGACCCGGACCATGCCCGGCCCCACCGACCACGTCGTGGTGGTCGGGGCGGGACTCGCCGGGCTGTCGGCCGCCCTGCACCTGCTGGGCGCCGGGCGCCGGGTCACCGTCGTGGAGCGGGACGGGCTGCCCGGCGGCCGGGCCGGACGCCGCGATCTGGGCGGGTACCTCCTCGACACGGGCCCGACCGTGCTGACCATGCCGCACCTGGCCGACGAGGCGTTCGCGGCCGTCGGCGAGCGGCTGCGCGACCGCGTCGAGCTGCTGCCGCTGCACCCCGCCTACCGGGCCTGTTTCGCCGACGGCAGCACCCTCGACGTGCACACCGACGCGGACGTCATGGAGGCGGAGGTGGAACGCTTCGCCGGCCCTCGCGAGGCGGCCGGGTACCGGCGGCTGCGCACCTGGCTGACGCGGCTGTACGCCGTGCAGATGCGCCGCTTCGTCGACGCCGACTTCGACTCGCCGCTGGACCTGCTCGCCCCCGGCGCGGCGCGCGACCTGGCCCGGCTCGCCGCGCTCGGCGGCTTCGGCCGGCTCGACGCGCGCATCGGGCGGTTCCTGACCGACGAACGCCTCAAGCGGGTCTTCTCCTTCCAGGCCCTGTACGCCGGTGTGGCCCCGGCCCGGGCACTGGCCGCCTACGCCGTCATCGCCTACATGGACACCGTGGCGGGCGTGTACTTCCCGCGCGGCGGCATGCACGCCCTGCCGCGCGCCATGGCCGCCGCCGCCGCCGACGCCGGGGCCGACCTGCGCTTCGGCCACGAGGTCAGCCACCTGGAACGGTCCGGCGACCGGATCACGGCCGTCGTCACCGCCCACGGCCGCATCCCCTGCGACGCCGTCGTCCTCACCCCCGACCTTCCCCTCGCCCACCGGCTGCTGGGCCGCCGCCCGCGCCGCCCGCTCCCGCTGCGGCACGCGCCCTCGGCGGTCGTCCTGCACGCCGGCACCACCCGCACCTGGCCCCACCTCGCCCACCACACGCTCTCCTTCGGCGCCGCCTGGCGGCGCACGTTCGACGAGCTGACCCGGACCGGCACCCTGATGACCGACCCGTCCCTGCTGATCACCCGCCCCACGGCCGGCGACCCCGGCCTCGCCCCCGAGGGCCGCCACCTGCACTACGTCCTGGCCCCCTGTCCCAACACCGACATCGGACCGTCCCCGCAGACCTGGCACGCGCTCGCCCCCCGCTACCGCGACCGCCTCCTCGCCACCCTCGACCGCCGGGGCCTGTCCGGGATCGCCGCCGCCATCGAGGAGGAATGCCTGGTGACACCCGCCGACTGGGCCGCGCACGGACACGCCGCCGGAACGCCGTTCTCGGTGGCCCACACCTTCGCCCAGACCGGCCCGTTCCGCCCCCGCAACCTGGTGCGCGGCCTGCGCAACGCGGTCCTCGCCGGCTGCGGCACCACACCGGGCGTCGGCGTGCCCACCGTCCTGATCTCCGGCAAGCTCGCCGCCGCCCGCGTCACCGGACCCCCCTCCCGTCCTTCCCGCCGCCGGGCGGAGGCCGAGCACCGATGACCCGCCGCGAACTCGACGCCGCCGGCATCACCGACCCCGCACTGCGCGCCGCCTACGCCCGGTGCCGCCGGCTCAACGCCCGCCACGGACGCACCTACTTCCTCGCCACCCGCCTCCTGCCCCCCGGCCGCCGGCCGGCCGTGCACGCCCTGTACGGCTTCGCCCGCTTCGCGGACGACATCGTCGACGACCTCGGCACACGAGCCGATCACGCCGAGCGCGCCGCCGCCCTGGCCCGGCTCGACGCGCGGCTGCGGCAGGCCCTGACGGGCGGCGGGCCGGTGGCCGATCCCGTGGTGCGGGCCGTGGCGGACACCGCCGCCCGCTACGCCATCGACCCGGCGCACTTCACCGACTTCATGGCGTCGATGCGCAGCGACCTGACGGTCACCGCGTACGCGACCTACGACGACCTGCGCGCCTACATGCACGGCTCCGCCGCCGTCATCGGCCTGCAGATGCTGCCCGTGCTCGGCACCGTCACGCCCCGCGCCGAGGCGGCCCCGCACGCCGCGGCCCTGGGGGTGGCGTTCCAGCTGACCAACTTCCTGCGGGACGTCGGCGAGGACCTGGACCGGGGCCGCGTCTACCTCCCGGCGGACCTGCTGGCCGCGCACGGCGTGGACCGGGACCTGCTGCGGTGGAGCCGGAGCACCGGCGCCCACGACCCGCGCATCACCGCCGCGCTGCGGGCCGCCGAGCACCTGATCCGGCAGGTCTACCGCGAGGCCGCACCCGGCCTGGCGATGCTGGACCCGGTGGCGCGGCCGTGCATCCGCACCGCGTACGTCCTCTACCGGGACATCCTCGACGCCATCGCCGGGAGCGGGTACGCGGTGCTGCACCGGCGCGCGGTGGTCCCGTCCCGGCGGCGGGCGGCCGTGGCGGCCGGCGGGCTCGCGCGCGTGCTGGCCGCCCGCCTGCGGGCGGGGCCCATCCCGCCCGCCGCTCCGGCTCCGGCCGGTGCGGCGGCGCCCCGCCGGCGAGGGCCGCAGGAGACGGAACACGCGACGCACGAGACGTACGAGATGAGCGGGACGTACGAGATCCGCAGGACCCAGGGGAGCAGGGAGACCGGATGAAGCACGGGAAGAACCCCCGCCCCGGCCGTTACCCGCTGCGGCTGCGCCGGCGCCCCGTCCCCTGGGACCGCCAGGTCCCCACCTGGCGCCAGGCGCGGCCCACCGTCATCACCGGTGCCCTGAAACGGGCGCTGGCCCGTCCCTCGGGCAACTGGTACGTCGTCGGCGCCGCCGCCGGCGTACGCCCCGACCGTCCGCTGGCCCGGACCGTCGCCGGGCTGGAGGTCGTGATCTGGCGGGACGCGCGCGGACGCCTGGTGGGCGGACCCGGCGCCTGCCCCCACCTCGGGGCCCCGCTGGCCGCCAGTCCGGTGCGCTGCGGCACCCTCGTCTGCCACTGGCACGGACTCGCCCTGGACGGCACGGCCCTCGCCGGCTGGGAGCCGCTGCCCGTCCACGACGACGGGGTGCTCGTCTGGGTCCGGCTGGACGCCGCCGGCGGGGAACGGCCCACGCCCGTCCCCGTACCGGCCGTCCGGCCGCCGCTGTCGACGGCCCTCACCTCCGTCTGGCAGGGCGTGGGTGCCTGCGCGCCCGAGGACGTGATCGCCAACCGCCTCGACCCGTGGCACGGCGCCTGGTTCCACCCACACTCCTTCGCCGACCTCACCGTGGTCGGGAAACCCGGCGACGCCGACGAGGACGACCGTTTCGTCGTCGACGTGTCCTTCCGGCTGACCCGCCGCCTCGTCGTCCCCGTCCGCGCGGAGTTCACCGCGCCCGGACCCCGCACCGTGGTCATGCGCATCACCGACGGCGAGGGAACGGGCTCCGTCGTCGAGACCCATGCCACACCGCTGGAGGCGGACGGCCACGGCAGGCCCCGCACCGCGGTCGTCGAAGCGGTCCTCGCCACCTCCGGCCGGCCCGGCTTCGCCCTCGCACGCCGCCTGGCGCCGGCCCTGCGCCCCCTGATGCGCGCCGCCGCCGCCCGGCTCTGGCGCGACGACCTCGCCTACGCCGAACGCCGCCGCCACCTGCGCGCCCTCGGCCGGAACCCCGGCTGACCGGCCGGGCCCGGGCCGGCGCACCGGTTGCCGCGCCGCGGGACCCCCGCCAGACTCGCCACCAGGACGGCGCCGCCCGCGCACCGCCCGCACGCCGCACGAGGGGATCCGGAAGATGACCGAGGACACCGAGGCCACCGGGGGCACCGGGTACACAGCCGGGTGGAGGACCGCCCGGCGGCCCGGATCCGCCGGGCGGGCGGTCCATGAGCCGTCCGTCCGGCGGGGGAAGTGACGCGGGACGCGCGGGGGCGACGGCCATGCAGACGTTCCTGCCCCACCCCGGCTTCCGGGACTCGGCGCTGGTCCTGGACCGCCGCCGGCTCGGCAAGCAGCGGGTCGAGGCCCTCCAGGTCCTGCGCGGGCTGACCGTGCCGGGCTACGGCTGGCGCCGGCACCCCGCGGTGCGCATGTGGACCGGCTACGAGGAGGCGCTGGTCCGGTACGGCCTGGAAATCTGCCGGGTCTGGCGGGAACACGGCCACCAGGACAGCTGCGCCGCCTCACTCGTCGCGGGCCTGGCCGCCCGGCACCCCGGTGCGCCGGTGCGCGACCAGCGGGAGCTGGAGGCGGCCGGGGAACTGCCGCCCTGGCTCGGCGACGACGCCTTCCACCGCAGCCACCGCTCGGCGCTGGTCCGCAAGGACCCGGCCACCTACGCCGCCCTCTTCCCGGACGTGCCCGACGACCTGCCCTACGTGTGGCCGGCCTCGGACCGCGAGCGCGAGGACACCTGAGACACCGGGAACGCACCGGCCGGCGCCGGGCCCGCCCCCGCCCACCCCGCGGGCCGCATTCGCCCGGTCCGCGGTCGGCCACGGCGCGGAAGCACCGGATATGGCGGACACTTGGGACATGGACGGGGAACCGGCCGTGCTGGCGGCGGCGCGCGAGCGCCTGGGCAGCGCCCTGTTCCGCCGGGTCGCGGGCCCGGAGGGACCGGTCAACCGCGCCCGCATCCACGACACCCCCGGACCCCGGTGGTTCGGCCCGGAACGCCCCATCCGCGTCGTGCACGGCGACGCCTCGATGTTCGTCGGCGGCGTACGGGCCCTGCTGCTCCAGTCGCTGCATCCGCTGGCCATGGCCGCCGTGGCCGCGCACTCCGGCTACCGCGGCGACCCCTGGGGGCGGCTGCAGCGCACCAGCACCTTCCTCGCCGTGACGACGTACGGCACCGCCGACGACGCCCGGCGGGCGGTCGACCACGTCCGCGGCATCCACGAGCGGATACGCGGCACGACGGCCGAGGGCGTGCCGTACCACGCGGCCGACCCGCACCTGCTGAAGTGGGTCCACCTGGCCGAGACGGACAGCTTCCTGTGCGCTCACGAACGCTACGGCGCCAGCCCGCTGGACGCCGCCGGCTACGACGCCTACGTCGCCGACACGGCGCGCGTCGCGACGGCCCTGGGCGTGGTCGGCCCGCCGCTCACCCGCCGGGAACTGGCCGATCAGCTGGACGCCTGCCGGCCCGAGTTGCGGGCCACGCCGGAAGCCCGCGCCGCCGCCCGGTTCCTGCTGTTCCAGCCGCCGCTGCCGCTGCCGGCCCGCCCCTTCTACGGAGTGCTCGCCGCCGCCGCGGTCGCCACCCTGCCGCCGTGGGCGCGTGCGCTGCTCGGGCTGCCGCGTCTCCCGCTGGCCGAGGACCTCGCCGTGCGGCCGGCCGGGCAGGCGCTGATCCGGACCATCCGCTGGGCGATGCCCCCGCCGCCCGCAGCCGGGCGGGACCGAACCGGCGAGCGCCCCGCAGCCGGGGCGTCCGGTACGGGCCCGCCGGCGCCGGCGGAGTGATCGCCGGCGGGCGTGGTGCCCGCCGGGCCTTCGCCGCCCCGGTGCGACCCCCGGGCCCTCCCGGCGCGGACCGCCCCCGCCGTCCCCTTCGGGGCGCCGCTCGGCACCCCGGCCGAACGGCCGCCGTCCGGGGCCGCCCGGGTGCCTCACCGCGGGCCGGAGTGCTCCTCGGAGAAGCGGTAGAGGTCCTTCGAGGTCGTGATCAGCTCCCGCATCTCCCGGCGCGAACCGACCATCGGCTGCGAGCCGTCGAGGGGCACCTGGGCGCTCTCGGGCAGGAACCTCACCGTGATCAGGCCGATCAGCCCGGCCGCCATCAGGTAGAAGGCCGGTATCAGGTCGTTGCCGGTGGCTTCCACCAGCGCCTCGGTGACCAGCGGCGTGGTGCCGCCGAAGGCGGCGACGGCGAAGTTGAAGCCGATGCCCATGGCCGCGTACCGGACGGCGGTGGGGAACAGCGCCGGCAGGGTGGCGGCGCTCGGCGCGGCGAAACAGGCCAGCAGGGTGGACAGCACCAGCACACCGGCGACCGGCCGCCAGGTACCGCCCGACTTCAGCAGCAGGAAGGCCGGCACGGCCAGGACGATCATCGCGACGGCGGCGACCGCGTACACCGGGCGGCGGCCGACACGGTCGCTGAACCGGCCGAGGAAGGTGATCAGCAGCACGACCCACACCATGCCGATCAGCACCAGCAGGTCGGAGAAGCCGGTGGAGCGGCCCAGGGTCTCCGTCTGGTAGGTCGGCAGGAAGCCGGTGACCATGTAGTTGGTGACGTTGTAGAGCAGCACCAGGCCCGTGCAGACCAGCAGCGCACGCCAGTGCCCGCGGACGATGGTCTTGAACTCGCTGCCCGCCGACGCCTGGGCGAGGCTCTTCTCGTGTTCGTCGAGCTGCTTCTGGAAGGCCGGGGACTCCTCCAGCTTCAGCCGCATGTACAGGCCGATGATGCCGAGCGGACCGGCGATCAGGAACGGCACACGCCAGCCCCACGAGAGCATCTGAGCGTCCGTGAGCGCCAGGTTCAGCAAGGTCACCAGCGCCGAGCCGAGCGCGTAGCCGACGAAGGTGCCGAAGTCGAGCCAGCTGGAGAGGAAGCCGCGCCGGCGGTCCGGCGAGTACTCGGCGACGAAGGTGGTGGCACCGCCGTACTCGCCGCCGGTGGAGAAGCCCTGGACCATGCGGGCGAGCAGCAAAAGGACGGGGGCCGCGATGCCGAGGGTGGCGTAACCGGGGATCAGGCCGATGGCGAAGGTGCCGATCGCCATCATGATCATGGTGGTCGCGAGCACCTTCTGCCGGCCGATGCGGTCGCCGAGCGGGCCGAACACCAGGCCGCCGAGCGGACGCACCACGAACGCCGCGGCGAAGGTCGCGAACGAGGAGATCAGCTGGGCGCCCGGGGAGACGCCGGGGAAGAACACCTTGCCGATGGTGGCGGCGAGGTAGCTGTAGACGCCGAAGTCGAACCACTCCATGCAGTTTCCGAGCGCCGAGGCGCCGACCGCGCGTTTGAGCAGCGGCCGTTCGACGACTTGGACGTCCTCCTCGCGGAAGGCCCCCTTCTTCCGCCGGAGCCGACGGGTCAGCTCCTCGCGGACCTGTCGCGGCATGTCGGTGATCGTCTTCGGCGTCGTCGCCCGGCCCCGCGGGCCGGGCCGTCCGTCGACCATGGCGTCGCTCACGCTCCCGCCTTTCTCTTGCTGCACACTCTTCGCCTGCGCGAATTCAGCGCCTCGGTGATCATGCGGCGCACGTCAGGGCTGCTGCCCGGCTTCGCGCAGGCCACACACCGGTCGGTGTGTCCCGTGTGTCACCCGGACCGCGGAGCCCGGCTCGACGGCCGGTCCCCGCACCCGGCGGCACGGAGGTGAGGGGACCGGTGAAACCGAGGCGCCGGCCGCCCGGACCGGGCCGGACCGGACCGGCCTCGGAGCGGCCGGCCATGCCGACGCCGGTGAACGGGGCTTGGCGTGTGCAACGGCGAGGCGGAGGCGGCCACCGGTACGAAGCCCCGGTGACCGGCGGCGCGCTCGCGCTGCCGGACTGATCACCGGGGGCGGGGGAACCCCGGCAGGTGGGGGAGCGGAGACCGGCCTCGCGGCAAGGAGGCGCTGTCATGGTGAACCCGGTGGTGGTCGGAGTGGACGGCTCGCCCTCCAGCCTGGCCGCGGTGGAGGTCGCGGCGCGCGAGGCCGCCCTGCGCGGCGCTCAGCTGCGGCTGGTGCACGCCTTCGGCGGCCCTTCGGTGCGGGTGCCGCCCCGTGTGCGGCCGTGGAGCCCGGCCACGGCGGGGCTGCGCGAGATGGTCGACGGGACCCTGGCGGAGGCGGAGCGGCGGGCCCACGGGGCCGCACCCCGCGTGGAGGTCGCCCGGGACGTCACCGTGGGCGAGCCGGTGACGGTCCTGGAGATCGAGTCGCGCACCGCCTCGCTGGTGGTGATCGGCAGCCGGGGGCTGAGCGCCTTCGGCAGCCTGCTCCTCGGCTCGACGGGCGTGCACCTGGCCGCCCACGGCCGCTGCCCGGTACTGGTGGTGCGCGGCGGCCCGGACCCGGCGGGGCCCGTGCTGCTGGCGGCCGACGGCTCGCCCGCCGGGGAGGAGGCCGTCGCGTTCGCCTTCGCCGAGGCGTCCCTGCGCGGCGCGGACCTGCTGGCGCTGCACGTGTGGAGCACCCGCACCGAACGCGCCTACGACGGCCCCGCCGATCCGCCGTTCGTGACGTACGACGAGGACCACCTGCACGCCGAGGAGGAGCGGGTGCTCGCCGAGGCGCTCTCCGGCCACCGTGAGCGCCACCCGGAGGTCACCGTGCGCTCCCGGCTGGTCCGGGGGCGGGTGCGCGCGTCCCTGATCGACGCGAGCGGCGGGGCCCAGCTGGTCGTGGCCGGCGCGCGGGGCCGGGGCGGCTTCCGGGGCCTGCTGCTCGGCTCGGTCAGCCAGGCCCTGCTGCACCACGCCCACTGCCCCGTGGCCGTGGTGCGCGCGTCCGGAGCGACAGGCGCCGGCCGCGGGAGGTGACGCGACCGCGGCCGTTGCGGGACCCGGCGCGGGAGCGCACGTCGGTGCTGGCGCCGTCCGGCCACCCGATCGGCCGCGTCGGCGCGCGCGGCCCGGGACGGCCCGGCTAGGGTCGGTCATGAGCGAGCCGCCCACGGCGAAAGCGGGCGGACCGTGCGTTGGTGGTCCAAGGCAAGACGCTCCGCTTCCTGCGGGGAGATGCAGGTGCAAGGCCTGCCCAACGCTCCGGGAAGGACGGGCCCCGCCCCCGCGGACACGGGGGCGGGGCCCGTCCTTCCGCGTGCCGGGCGTGCCGGGCGGGGCCGCCGCAGGGCCGTCCGCCGGGCGCGGCGCGCTCCCTGCCGGTGCGCCGGCCCCGGCGCGGTCCCGGACCGCCGCCGGGGGTCAACCGCTCTGTGCGGCCCGGCCGGTCGCGTCGGTGACCTGGCCGGCGGGCGGTGCCTCGACGTCGACCTCGGTGCCGAAGTCGGAGAACTCCATCAGCGTGCTCATCTTCATCTGCCGGGGCGAGGCGCTGCCTTCGGACCGGCCGGCCGGGGCCGAGGCGGGGGCCTTGATCGTCAGGTCGATCTGCTGCCGGCGGATCCGGCCCTGCTCGTCCAGCCAGATCTGCATCGGCAGGGTGTCGCCGACCTGGCGGCGCAACGCGGCGCCCCCGGGCAGTTCGGCGACATCGACGGTGACCCGGTAGCGGGTGGTGTCGACGCCGTCGACCGTGGCCGTGCCGGTCCTGGTGACGTCCTGGTCGGTGATCGCCTTGGCGAAGGCGGCGGACTGCGCGGGATCGCCGATCGGCTGCCCCGTCGTGCCCTGCTGCCCCGCGGCCTTGCGCAGGTCCACCTTCATCCAGGGCTTGCCCTGCCCGGCCTGCTGATCGGGCAGCTTCTGGTACAGCACCTGGTCGACGACCCGCTGCTCCATGCGCTCGCCCCCCGCGGTGACGGTCAGGACGCTGTCGCCCTCCGTCAGGTCGATCACGCCCCGGCCGTCGGCCGTGACCGTCTCGCCCTCGGCTGACATCCTCACCCGCACCGCCATCCGCGCCGTCTCCGCCTCGGCCGTCCGGTCGTAGGCGGAGCGCACCTTCCGCGTGCCCTCCTCGCGCGCACCGGCACCGCCGCCGGTCCGCGTGCCCTCCTCGCGCGCGCCGACGCCGCCGCCGGGCGAGGCGTCGTCCGCGGCCCGTCCCGTGCCGCCGCCGTCGCCGCATCCGGTCAGGACGAGGCCCGCCAGGGCACCGGCCGAGGCGAGGACGCCGGCCTTCCTGCTTCCGCTACGCATGCACCACGCTCCTGTCGTGACGGTCCGGCGACGGCCCCTCCGCCGCCCGCCTCCCGGATGCCCCCGGCGCGCTCCAACACACGGAAACCGCAAAGGAAGTGACGGAGTGTCGGATTCCGATCCACCGGCGCGGTCGTGCGCGTCCCGCGCCGCCGATCCGGGTCCGCCCCCGGGCGTGCGCGCCGACGCCTGCGGGGCGATGCCCGGACCGTCCGCGGGCCGCCGGCCGACCGGTGACGGCGGGAGGCCCCGGTGACGCCGACCGGGTCCGCGTCTGCTCCGTCCGGAGTAGGGAGGGCCGCCGGTGACCGGCACGGTCCGTCATGTCGTGTAACAGTCTGGTCATGATCTGGCGACATGCTGATACGACGGACGGTCACCGACGCCCCCGCCTGCGCGGCGGCCGGGCCGTACTGGTGATCCTGACGGCCACGACGGCACTGGGCGCCACGGCCGGCGCGGCGACGGCCGCGCCGACCGTGCGCCTCGCACCGGACTGGGAGGCCATCGCCCGGTGCGAGTCCGGGGGCAACTGGAAGGCGAACACCGGCAACGGGCACTACGGCGGACTGCAGTTCTCGCGCTCCAGCTGGATCGCGGCCGGCGGACTGAAGTACGCCCCGCGGGCCGACCTGGCGACCCGCAGGGAGCAGATCGCCGTGGCCGAGCGGCTGGCCGATCTCCAGGGCATGTCGGCCTGGGCCTGCTCCTGGGCGGGCTGACCGCCGGCCGGGCGCGGCCCGGGGGACGGGGAGCGTCAGCCGGCGGTCCGGTACTCCTCCAGCCTGCGGCGCGCATGGGACAGGAAGCCCTCCAGGGCCAGTTCGAAGGCCCGGTCCGCCCGTCCCCCGCCCACCGCGTCGAGCGCCTCCGCGAGGCGCGGCGCGGCCGCGCCGTCGGCGACGTCCCACATGGCCTCGGGGGCGGCCAGGTCGAGGGCCGACCCGAGGACGACGTTCTCCAGCGCCGTGACGACCGGCATGACGTCCGGCGGGGCGAAGCCCGCCTCCAGGAGCAGTGAGACGGCCCGCTCGTACTGGTCGAGGACGCGCGGGGCGCGGACGGGGTTCGTCATCAGCAGGGGGATGGCCCGCGGGTGCGCGGCGAAGGCGGCCCGGTAGGAGCGCGCCCATGCCTCCAGGGCCGCGTCCCACGGCCGGAGGTCCAGCGCGGCGACGTCGATGGCCGCCGACACCCGTTCGCGCAGCAGCTCCACGATGCCGTCCCGGCCCTCCACATGGTGGTACAGCGAGCCCGTCTGCACCCCGAGCCGCCGAGCGATCTGCGGGACGCTGAACTCGCCTTTCTCGTCGACGAGTTCCAGCGCCGTGAGGGCAATGCGCTCCCGGTCCAGCAGAGGTGTGCGCGGCCGTCCCATGTCGTGTGCTCTTCCTGAAGGGGGCTTCCCAGCTGTCTGAAGAGGAGGTTACATTGCGGAAACCGAAAGCCTTTAGGTTTACCGGTGCCGGACACCCCCCACGCCTGCCCTCCGTCCCTCACGCAGCCAGAAGGGCTCCCCCGTGCCCGACATCAGAACCAGCCCGAGCCCCGCCGAGGGGTCCCCCGCGCCCGCCGCCCTGCGCACCGGGGCGCTCGGGACCGCCGACATCGCCTTCTTCGTCGTCTCCGCCGCCGCCCCGCTCACCGTCATGGCAGGAGTCGCCCCCCTCGCGATCCTCCTCGGCGGCGTAGGCGCCCCGGTGGGCTACCTCCTCGCCGGCGTCACCCTCGCCGTCTTCGCCGTCGGCTTCACCACCATGAGCCGCCACGTCCGCGGCGGCGGCGCCTTCTACGCGTACATCACCCGCGGCCTGGGCCCGGCCGTCGGCATGGGGGCCGCACTGCTCGCCCTCATCGGCTACAACGGCATGGAGATCGGCGTCTACGGCCTGCTCGGCAGCGCCACCCACGACACCGCCCACGCCCTGTTCGGCGCCGACCTGCCCTGGCTGCCCGTCTCGCTCGCCGGCCTGCTGCTCATCGGGTACGGCGGCTACCGCTCCATCGACTTCGGCGCGAAGGTCCTCGGAGTCCTCCTGGCCGCCGAGACCGGCATCCTCGTCCTGCTCGCCGCCGGCGTGCTCCTGAAGGGCGGCGCCCACGGACTGTCACCGGCCTCCTTCGCCCCCGGCAACGTGCTCGTACCCGGCACCGCGGCGGTCCTGGCCTTCGCCTTCGCCGCGTTCACCGGCTTCGAGTCCACCGTCATCTACCGGCGCGAGGCCCGCGATCCGGCCCGCACGGTGCCGCGCGCCACCTACGCGGCCGTCACCTTCCTCGGCCTGTTCTACGCGTTCATCGTCTGGACCGCGATCCAGGCCTTCGGCGACACCGAGGTCACGAAAGCCGCCGGCGACGACCCGGCCGGGCTGTTCTTCACCGCCATCACCACCTACGTCGGCGGCTGGGCGGCCGACCTCATGCACGTCCTGATCGTCACCAGCGTCCTGGCGTCCCTGCTCGCCTTCCACAACGCCATCAACCGCTACGGCCTCGCCCTCGCCGAGGAGGGTGTCCTGCCCAAGGCGCTGGCCCGGGTCCACCCGCGTCACGGATCGCCCTACGTCGCGGGCATCGCCCAGACCGTCCTCGGCACCGTCGTCGTCCTCGGCTTCGCGGCGGCCGGCGCCGACCCGTACGGGCAGTTGCTGCTGTGGGTCAACACCCCCGGCATGCTCGGTCTGATGGCGCTGCAACTGCTGACCGCGATCGCCGTGTTCCGGTACTTCCGGCGCGTGCCCCACCGCGAGGGCGCCCTGCGCACGGTGGTGGCGCCCGTCGCCGCGGCGGTGCTGCTCACCGCCGCCATCGCCCTGGTGGTCACCCACCTCGACCTGTTCACCGGTGCCTCGGCGGCCGTGAACACCGCGCTCGCCTCCCTCGTCCCCGCGGTCTTCGCCGCCGGGCTCGCCCTCGCCGGATGGCTGCGCCGGCACCGGCCCGCGGTCCACGACGGGTTCGCGGTCGGGACCGCGACCGGGTCCGAGCCCGAGCCCGAGTTCGAGCCCGAAGGCGGGCACGAACCGTCGGCCGTGCCCGGGGGCTGACCGCCTCACCGTTCCGGCCCGCCGTCCCGGACCCGCGCCGCCGTCCCGATCCACCCGTTCCAAGGAGATTTCCCCATGCCCACCGCCGACCTGGTCCTCACCGGTGCCCGCGTCCGCACCCTCGACCCGGGCCGCCCGCACGCCGGCGCGGTCGCCGTGCGCGACGGCCGGATCGCGTACGTCGGTGAGGAGGCCGACATGCGCGACTGGCGCGGACCCGGCACCGAGGTCGTGGACCTGACCGGCGCCTGGCTGGTGCCCGGCCTGGTCGACGGACACAGCCACCCCGTGTGGGGCCTGGAGATGACCACCGGGCTCGATCTGTCCGGCGTCCGCGACCTGGACGGGCTGCGCGCCCGGCTCGCCGGGGCCGAGCGGACCGGCGGATGGGTCGTGGGATTCGGCCTGGATCATAACGTGTTCGGCGGCCGTCCCGTCGACCGCGCGCTGATCGAGGACGTACTCGGCGGGACCCCGGCCTTCCTGCGCCTGTACGACGGGCACTCGGCCCTCGCCACCGGCGCCGCGCTGGAGGCGGCGGGCGTCACCGGGCCCCGGACGTTCGCACAGCGCTCCCACCTCGCGGTCGACGCCGACGGCAGGCTGACCGGGCACCTGGTCGAGCACGCCGCGATGGACCTGGTCGCGCAGGTCATGCCCCGGCCGTCGTACGCCGAACGCCGCACCCGGCTGATCGCGCTGCTGTCCGCGATGGCCGCCACCGGGCTCACCGGCGCCCATGTGATGGACGGCGGCGACCTCGGCCTCGTCGGCTCGGTGGCCGAGGAGACCGTCCTGCCGCTGCGGCTGCGCTTCGCGCCCTGGTGCATGCCGGGCGACGACGAGGCGGCCCTGGACGAACTCGTCGCGCTGCAGCGCCGCGCCGGGCGGCACTGGCGGGTCGGCGGGGTGAAGTTCTTCATGGACGGCACCGTCGAGGGCGGCACCGCCTGGCTGGAGCACCCCGACTGCCACGGGCAGGGCACCGAGGCGTTCTGGCCCGACCCGTCCGCCTACAGCGACGCCGTGCGCCGCCTGCACCGGGCCGGGGTGCGCACGGCGACCCACGCCATCGGCGACGCGGCCGTGCGCCACGTCCTCGACACGGTGGGGACACTGGGCGCCGGAGCCCGCTTCGCGCACCGGGTGGAACATATCGAGTCGGTGCCCGACGACACCCTCGCCCGCTTCGCCCGCCTCGGCGTCGTCGCCTCCATGCAGCCCCCGCACACCGGTTACACCCGGGCCGACCACCGCGACGAATGGTCCCGGCGGCTGGGGGAGGGCCGCGCCGGGCGTGCCTGGCGCCTGCGGGACCTGCGGGAGGCCGGCGCGGTCGTCGCGCTCGGCTCGGACTGGCCCATCGCCCACTACGACGCCCGCGCCGTGCTGGCCACCGCGCGGGCGCCCCGGGGAGCGGCCTCGGCGCGGGAAGGCCTGACGGGCCTGCAGGCACTGGAGGGCTGCACCACCCACGCGGCCGTCGCCGCCGGGGAGGCGGACGTCGCCGGCCGCATCGCCGTGGGCTGCCGGGCCGACCTGACCGCCCTGGGCGTCGATCCCGTCGGCGCGCCCGCCGACGAGGTCGCCCAGGCACCGGTACGGCTCACCGTGACCGGCGGGCATGTGGTGCACCGGGGCGCGTGACGGCGCGGGGGCCCGGCGCTCACGGGGCCGCCGCGCCCCCGGCGTCCGCGCCGGCCCCCCTTCCGCCGGCGTGCCGGACGGCCCTTGCGGCCACCGGCCCGAACCGCGTTCCCCGCGGCATCCGGTACAGGCGCCGCGGACCGGTCGCGGCGGCCGTAGCCGCGACGACGGGGCCGCCCGCCCTTCGGGGCGGGCGGGCCCGCCGGAAGGGGAGCCTGCGGGAGGGGCCGAGCGCCCGCGTCAGCCGACCGGCGCCGCCGGACCGCCGTCCGCCGGCGACGCGGCCTTCTCGGACCGCGACCGGCCGGGCACGTCCGCCGCCGCGTCGTCACCGGAGGCGTCGGCGGACTCCTCGGCGAGACGCTCCATGCCACTGGTGGTCTTCAGCGGCTTCTCCTTGATGAACACCACGGCGATCAGCGCCAGCAGGGCGAACGGGGTGGCGACGAGGAACAGGTCGGCGGTGGACACACCGTAGGCGTGCTCGACGATCGGCCGCAGCGGGGCGGGCAGCGTCGTCATGTCCGGCACGCTGCCCTCGCCGCCCGAACCCCCGCCGGCCGCACCGGCGATGCCGGCTTCCTCCAGCCCCTTGGCCATCTCGTCGGCGACCCGGTTGGCGAGGATCGCGCCCAGGACGCTGGTGCCGATGGTGCCGCCCATGCTGCGGAAGAAGGACAGCACGGAGGTCGCGGCGCCCAGTTCGGCGGCGGGCACGTCGTTCTGCGCGGCCAGCACCAGGTTCTGCATCAGCATGCCGACACCGACGCCGAGCACCGCCATGAACAGGCTGAGCAGGGCGAAGTGCGTGTCCGCGTCGATGGTGGACAGCAGCCCGAGGCCCACGGTCATCACGACCGCGCCGGCCACCAGGTACTTCTTCCACTTGCCGGTCTTGCTGATGATCTGGCCGGCGACGGTGGAGGACACCAGCAGTCCGAGGATCATCGGCAGGCTCATCAGCCCGGCCATCGTCGGGGACTTGCCCAGGGAGACCTGGAAGTACTGGGAGAGGAAGACCGTTCCGCCGAACATGGCCACGCCGACCAGGAGGCTGGCGACGGTGGTCAGGGTCACCGTGCGGTTGCGGAAGATGTCGAGCGGGATGACCGGCTCCGGGGTGCGCGCCTCGACGAACACCGCGACGACCAGCAGCAGCACGCCGCCGATCGTCAGTGCGGCGGTCTGCCAGGAGGCCCAGTCGAACTGGTTGCCGGCGAGCGAGACCCAGATCAGCAGGGCGCACACACCCGCCACGATGAGGAAGGCGCCCAGAAAGTCGATCTTCACCTCGCGCCGGACGGTGGGGAGCTTCAGCGTGGCCTGGAGCAGCACGATGGCCAGCAGGGCGAAGGGCACGCCGATGAAGAAGCACCAGCGCCAGCCCAGCCACGAGGTGTCGACCAGCACACCGCCGATCAGCGGACCGGCCACGGTGCCGACGGCGAAGACGGCCCCGAAGACGCCGGCGTACTTGCCGAGCCGGCGCGGCGGGATGATGGCGGCCATCACGACCTGGGCGAGGGCGGTCAGGCCGCCCGCGCCGATGCCCTGGACCACGCGACTGAAGATCAGCAGTCCCACGCCGTGGGAGAAGCCGGCCAGCAGCGAGCCGGCGACGAACATGGCCAGGGAGAGCTGCAGGAGCAGCTTCTTGTTGTAGAGGTCGGACAGCTTGCCCCACAGGGGCACCGTCGCGGTCATCGCGAGCAGTTCCGCGGTGACGACCCAGGTGTAGGACGACTGGCCGGCCCCCAGGTCGGCGATGATCCGGGGCAGCGCGTTGGAGACGACGGTGCTGGCCAGGATCGCGACGAACATGCCGGCCATCAGGCCGGACATGGCCTGGAGTATCTGACGGTTGGTCATGGAGGTGGCGGGCGCCCGGTCGGGCGCCGGAGGTGCGGTCACGGCATCTCTTTCGACGGTGGTGGTCGGTGGCGCGCGCGGACCGTGGCGCGGGCGTGACGACCGCGCCCGGGAACACGCGCGACGGGCAAGGGGCGGTGGCCGCGGCCGGCGAACCGGGCGGCGGGCGGGGTCACCGCACGGGAGGCGCGGGGAGCCCGGCGGCCAGCAGGGAGAACGTCTCCCGGAACACGTCGGCGAAGGAGCGTTCCTCCTGGCGGGCGCACCAGTGTTCGAGGCTGACCCGCACCGCGGTGGTCGCCACCGCGGCCAGCAGCCGGGGATAGAGGTCCAGTGCCGCGCGCCGTTCCTCGTCGGACGCGGCGGGCGCGGCCGGATCGGAGGCGATGGCGGACGCGGCCGTGGCCGCCGGGACGCCGCGCGAGGGACCGGAACCGGCCCGGATGCGCTCGGCGACGGCCTCGGCCAGTTCGGTCTCGTCCGCCATGTGCGCGCTGAGCGAGCGGACCAGGAGGTGAGGGGAGGTGCGCAGCACCCGGGCGTGCAGCCGCCACAGCTCGTGCCGCTGCTCGGCCTCGGCGAGCTCCGCCCCGATGGCCTCGCGCAGGGCGTCCAGCGGGGAGAGGGCGGCGGGGGCGTCGAGCACGGACCGGCGGATGCGGACGCGGACGTCGGTGTCGATCGCGACGAAGGCGTCGTCGCGGGTGTCGAAGTAGTTGAAGAACGTCCTCACCGAGACTCCCGCTGCGGCGCTGATGGCCTCGACGGTGACCTTCTCCACGCCGTGCTCGGCGGCGAGGCGCACGGCGGCCTCCGCCAGCGCCGCACGCGTCGCCCGCTTCTTCCGCTCCCGCAGACCGCCCCCGGCGGCACTCTTCCCCGACACAAGTTGCATGCTATGCAAACATGCACGGCATGCAAAGTTCCGTTTGTGGCGGGCCGGGCGGCGTTTGCCGCGGGAGCGAGGGGCAAAGCGGTGTGCATGACGGAACCGAACAGCGACACACAAGGGAAGCGCACGGCGACGCAGGCGCCCCGGCGCGCCGCCGACAAGGCGGCCACCGGGGCCTCACGGGCCGCGAAGGGCGCCGCCTCGGCCGCCGACGAGGCGGCGTCGGCGGCGAGGACGGGGACCCGCCGGCCGGCCGAGGTGGCGTCCGGGGCCGCGCAGGCCGCGGCCAAGGGGGTCGAGGCGGGCCGCAGGGTGCTCGCCACCGTTCCGGGCCGGGTCGCCACCACGGCCCGGACCGCCTGGACGGTCGTCGCCCACCGGAAACTGGCCGCCGCCGCGGCGGCGGCCGGGATGACGGCGCTGAGCGCGGCATCGTACGCGGTGGGCCGCCGCTCGGGCCGCCGCGCCCTCGGCCCGCTGACCCGGCTGACCGGCGGACGCATCTGACACCCTTTCACAGGCGAAGCGGCCCGCGGGGGAGGGAGGCCGGGCCGTTCGGACGGGCTCCGAACCGGCCGGGGGACCTGTAAGAATGCCCCGTGGCCAACCGCATCAGCATCTGGATCTCGGTCTTCGGGGTCGTCGCCAGCCTGGCGCTCCTCACCGGCGCCCTCCTCGAGTACCGGGCGGGGGCGTCGGTGCTCTGGGCCGGAGCCGGGGCGTTGATCGTCCTGTGCGCCGTCCACGCGCTGGTGCGGGACGTGAGCCGGGCCCGCAGGAAGCCTTCGCCCTGAGGGGCGCCGGACTTCCCGCCCGGCGGCCGACGCGCACACCGTTCGCGCCGCGGTGTGCCGGTGATCGCCCCGCCGGGCGTCAGGCGGCGGCCCCGGCGTCCCCCTCCGCAGCTTCGTGGGCCCGGCGCGGCAGGGTCAGGACGGCCAGGAAGCCGAGGACCGCGATGGCGGCGAAGAAGTAGAAGCCCCAGGGGTGGCCGATCCCGGCGGTGAGCAGGGCGCCGGTGATGGACGGGCCGACGATCGAGCCGATCCGGCCGATGCCCGAGGCCGAGCCGAGGGCGGTGCCGCGGACGGCGGCCGGGTAGAAGTGCGTCACGTAGGCGTAGACCAGTACCTGGGCCGAGAAGACGAACACGCCGGTGAGGAAGACGACCGTGTTGAGCAGCAGGTCGCTCTCCATCCTGACGCTCAGACAGGCCAGCATCACCACCGAGATCCCGAACCAGCCGAGCGCCGTGCCCTTGATGCCGCGCCGGTCGGCGACGAAGCCGCCGAGGACCAGGCCGACGACACCGCCGATGTTGAGCACCAGGAGCTGGGTGACGGCCGTGGGGACGGGGTAACCGGCGTCGTTCATCAGCTTCGGCAGCCAGGTGTTGAGGCCGTAGACCAGCAACAGCCCCATGAAGGAGGCCACCCACACGCCGATGCCCGCCCGCAGGTAGGCCGGCTTGAGCAGCTCGGTGAACGGGACCCGCTTGGCACCCGTGGCCCGCCTGGCCCGGACGAACGCCTCCGACTCCGGCAGCCGGAACCACTGGATGACGGCGACGGCGAAGCCCGCGACGCCGAGGACGTAGAAGAGGATCTCCCAGTCGTCCGTCACCTGCAGGGCCAGCAGGGAGGTGATGACGGCACCGGTGTGGTAGCCGGTCATCGTCAGGGTGCTGGCCCGGGCGCGACGGCCGGCCGGCATGTGCTCGGCCATCATCGTCAAGGACACCGGCATGCAGGCGCCCAGGCCCAGGCCGGCCAGGAGGCGGAGCACGGCGAACATCGTGACGGAACCGGCCAGCGGCACCAGGAGGGTGAACAGGGAGAACACCACCACGGAACCGATGAGCAGCAGGCGCCGCCCCAGCCGGTCGGCCAGCGGGCCCACGCAGACCGCGCCGATGGCCACGCCCACGAGGGAGAGGGTGGCGATGGTGGTCGCGTCACCCGCGGTCATGCCGAGGTGACGCGTCTTGAGCAGCGTCGGGATGATGGCGCCGAGGACGACGAGGTCGTACCCCTCGAGCAGGACGGTGATCCAGCACAGGACGACGGTCCAGGCGGTGCGTCCGCGGACGCCGGACGGTGCCGACGGGCCGGACGAGACGACGGAAGTCATGAGGACATTCCCCCCAAAGGCGGCTACGGGAGAGCGGGGACGGAAAGAAGGAGGGCCGGAGGAGGCGAGGGAGGCAGCGGGGCGGGGACGGGCGCGGCGGTCAGAACGGGTAGTCGGCGATGTCCGGCCGGACCGTGAGCCACTGGGTCTCCGTGAACGCCTCCACGTTGGCGGCGGCGCCGCCGAAACGGGACCCGGTGCCGGAGTCCTTGACGCCGCCGAAGGGCGCGTTGGGCTCGTCGCCGACCGTCTGCTCGTTTATGTGGATCTTGCCGGAGTCGATCCGGTCGGCCAGCTTCATCGCCGTGCCGACGTCCCCGAGGATGCCGACCGACAGGCCGTACTCGCAGTCGTTCACGATCCGCGCGGCCTCCTCCGGCGTCGAGAAGCCGATGACGGGCGCGACGGGACCGAAGATCTCCTCCCGCCACGCCGGCATGTCGGTCGTCAGGCCGGTCAGCACGGTCGCCCGGTAGCCGGCGCCCACGATCTCGCCGCCCGCGGCGACGGTGGCGCCCGCGGCGACGCTGTCGGTGACGATGCGGTGCACCCGCTCCAGCTGGCGGCGGTCGATGATCGGGCCGAGCGCCACGTCCTCACGGGCCGGGTCACCGACGGTCAGCGCCTTCGCCTTCGCGGTGAGCGCGGCCGTGTAGTCGTCGAGCAGCGACTCGTGCACGAGGTGACGGCCGGTCGTCATGCAGATCTGGCCCTGGTGCAGATAGGAGCCGAAGGCTCCCGCGGAGGCCGCCTTGCGCACATCGGCCCCGGGCAGCACCACCAGCGCGTTGTTCCCGCCCAGTTCGAGATGGGCCCGCTTCAGGAGCCGCCCGGCCCGCTCGCCGATCGCCCGCCCGACCGGCGTGGACCCCGTGAAGGAGACGACCCGCACCTCGGGGGCCTCCACGACCGCCTGGCCCACCGAGCCGTCCCCCGGCAGCAGGTGCAGGACGCCGTCCGGCAGCCCGGCCTCCTCGAAGACGCGCGCGATGACGACGCCCCCGCCGACCGCGGTGCGCGGATCCGGCTTGAGCAGCACGGCGTTGCCGAGGGCGAGCGCGGGCGCCACCGACCGCAGGCCGAGGATGAGCGGGAAGTTGAAGGGGGCGATCACACTCACCACACCGGCCGGGCGGCGGCGCGCCAGCGACCAGCGGGCCTCCTCGGAGGTCAGCACCTCGCCCTGCGGGTGCGTGGGCAGTGACGCGCACTCGAAGCACTCGCCCACCGCGAGCCGCGTCTCGAAGCCCGCCTTGGCCCGCACCGAACCGGCCTCCCGCACGAGCCAGTCCTCGATCTCCGCGGCGTGCTCGGCGAACAGCTCGCCCGCCCGCCGCAGGACGGCGGCCCGCTGCTGCGGAGGGGTCGACGCCCACGCGCGCTGCGCCTCGGCGGCCCGGGCCGCCGCGCGGCCCGCGTCCTCGGCCGTGGCCAGGCCCACCGTGCCGAGCCGGTTCCCGGTGGCCGGCTCGACCACGGGGTGCTCGACGGCGGAGTCCCGCCAGCCGTCGCTGAAGAACTTCTTGCTCCAGACGTCGCTGTCCAGGAGTGTCATCGGCTTGCCTTTCAGGGTGGTGCGGGGAGTCGGCGCGGACACCGCGAGGGGGAGTCCGCGGGTCAGGAAGGGGTGGTGAGCGCCGTGTCCACCTGGACGAGCCGGGGGTGGTCCGGCCGCTCGGCGAGGACGGCGCGCAGTTCCTCGGCACCGCGGACGTGCCGGGACGGGACGCCGTAGCCCTCCGCGATGCGGGTGAAGTCCAGCCCGGGGATGTCCAGTCCGGGGGCGTCCGGTACGCCGAGGAGGCCGCTGAACCAGCGCAGCGCCCCGTACGTGCCGTTGCGCAGCAGGACGAAGGTGACCGGGATCCGGTGCCGGGCCGCCGTCCACAGCGCGGTGATGCCGTAGTTGGCCGAACCGTCCCCGATCACGCCGACGACCGGCCGGTCCGGCCGGGCCATCGCGACCCCGACCGCGCCGGGCAGCCCGAACCCGAGGCCCCCGGCGGCCGGGAAGTAGTAGGAGCCGGGCCGGCGCAGGTCCATCTGCCGCCACCACGCGGCGTTCGTCGACGTCGACTCCACCACGTACGCGGTGTCCTCGGGCATCTCGTCGCGCAGCGCGGCGAAGACCTCCTCGGGGTGCAGCCGCGGCCCCTCGGCGGTGAGCGGCTCGGGCACGGGCCGGAACGCGTCCGCCGCGGCGGGCGGGGCGTCGAGCGCGTCCGTCAGCAGCTCGACGACCGCGCCGGGGTCGGCGACCAGTGCCTCGCCCATCGGGGCCCGCGCGGCGGCGGAGGCGTCGTCGGTGACCTGGATCAGCCGGGTGCCCTCGGGCAGGTACCGGCCGGGAAGGTACTCGTGGTAGCGGAAGACCGGGGCCCCGAGCACCAGGACCAGGTCGTGGCCCTCCAGCGCCCGGGAGACCGGCGCGATCCCGGCGGGCAGCACGCCGCGGAACAGCGGGTGGCGGTTGGGGAAGGGGAGCCGGAAGAGGGAGGGCGCCGCCCACACCGGCCCGCCCAGGCGCTCGGCCAGCCGTACGGCGTCGTCGAAGAGGCCGGCCGCGTCGATGTCACCGCCGAGCACCAGCGCGGGCCGCCGGGCGGCGGTGACCTGTTCGACCAGCCGGCGGGCCTGCTCGCCGCCGGGCGCCGAGGCGCGCTGCACCCGCCGGTCGAGCACCGGCAGGCCGTTGTCGCCGGCCTCGGCGTCCCAGTCGTCGTACGGCACGGAGAGATACGTCGGCCGCCGCTGCAACCGCGCCTCGAACACGGCCTGCGCCAGCGCCCGCGGCACGTCCTGCGCGCACGCCGGCTCGGCGGCCCAGCCGACGAGGGGCTTCATCAGCGCCGGCGCGTCGACGTTGGCGAGATTGGCCTCCGGGCCGACGGCGGAGCGCACCTGCTGCCCGGCGACGATCACCAGCGGGGTGCGGGAGGCCACGGCGTTCGTCAGCGCGCCCATCGCGTTCCCCGACCCGGAGGCGGCGTGCAGGTTGACCAGCGCCGGCCGGCCGGTCGCCTGCGCGTAGCCGTCCGCCATCCCCAGGACGGCACCCTCGTGCAGCCCGAGCACATAGCGGAAGCCGTCGGGCAGATCGGCCAGGAACGGCAGCTCGTTGGAGCCCGGGTTGCCGAAGAGGGTGGTGAGCCCCTGACGCTCGAGGAACTCGTGGGAGAGGCGACGCACGGAGGGCACTGACGTTCCTTTCCGAAAGTGGTGCGGGACACGCTAAGGAACGCCGTGACATGGGCACCAATAAATGTTTCGGCGCTCCGATATAGAGTCCTTCTATATGGGGATCTTCGACCTCAACCTCGCCCGGGTCTTCGTGCTGCTGTACGAGACCGGCAGCGTCACGGCCACCGCCGAGACGCTCCACGTCACCCAGCCCACGGTCAGCTACAGCCTGGCCAAGCTGCGCCGGCACTTCGGCGACGACCTGTTCCGGCGCACCGGGCGCGGGCTGACGCCCACCGCCGGAGCCCGCCGGCTGTACGAACCGCTGCAGCGCGCCCTGGCGGAGATCGACGGGACGATCCGGCAGGCCGACGCCTTCGACCCCGAGACCATGGCGGGCCGCTTCACCATCGCCCTGTCCGACCTCGGCGAGGCGACCCTCCTGCCCCGCCTCCTGGCGGCGGCCCGCGAACGCGCGCCCCGGGTGTCGTTCACCGTCCGGCCGCTGGACGTGGACGACGCCGAGCGGCAGCTGCGCCGCGGTGAGCTCGACGCGTTCGTCGCCACCCCGGTGTTCACCTCGCACCTGACCGTGCGTCTCCCGCTCTTCCACGAGCGCTACGTCGCCATGGTCGCCGCCGACCACCCCCGGATCCGGGGCGACGCGGTCACCCTGGAGCAGCTCGCGGCCGAGCACCACGCGACGGTCTCCGGCCCCAGCGGGCACGTGGTGCCGCGGGCCGTACTGGCGACGCACGGCCTGCTGGACCGCGTGGTCGTCGACGCCACCCGCTTCTCGATGCTGCCGTACCTGCTGGAACACACCGACCTGGTCGCCATCCTCCCCGAGTACGTCGGGGAGGTCTTCACCGCCTCCCGGCGGCTGCGCCTGGTACGGCTGCCGTTCGAGACCGAGCCGGTCGAGGTGGCCCTCTACGCCCGGCACGAGTCCTCGCGCAGCCCCTCGCAGCGGTGGCTGGTCCAGTTCATGGGCGAGGTGCTGGGCACCCGCGTGAGCCGGGCCCAGCTGCCGCCGTGCCCCGGCCACACGCCGCGCCCGACGGCGTGACCGGCAGGACGCGACGGCCGGCCACACCACCCGGAACCCCACCGCACGGCGCCGTACGGACCGGCACCTCCCGCCCGGCGGGCCCGCGCGGCCGGGTGGCGGTCAGCGGTCACGCAACCGCCCCAGGCGCGTCAGCGTCCCCGCGGCGGCACCGGCCAGCCGGGGCCGGCCGCGTACGAACCGGCGCGCGGCGCGCGCCGGTTCCCGCCCCAGGAGGTAGGCCGCCCCGCCCGGTCCGGGACGGACCACCGCGCCCTCGTAGACCACGTCGTCCCGGGTCTTGAAGGAGTCCTTGTAACGGGCCGGCCCACTGCCCAGGTCGACCCTCTCGATCCCGCGGGCCGCCGCGGCCTCCAGCATGCGCAGGTGCAGCACGAGCCCGGGCGAATACCTGCCGTACGCCCGGTCGTACGCCGGGAACCACCACGACAGCACGGTGCGCGAGCACAGCCCGAAGTGCGCGGCCACGGGCCGGCCGCCGGCGTACAGCACGGACAGCACCCCGCGGCACTCGGGCACCTCGCCCCGGGCGAGCAACTCCACCAGCTCCGTGATCCACTCCTGTGCGAACCGGTCCCGGCGGCCCGTCCGCCGGTACTGCGCGGACTTCCACCGCATCAGCGCCCGCAGCGCCTGCGGATCCCGGGCGTCGTGCACGAACCGCACCTCGCCGGCCTGCCGGGCGAGCTTCCGCTCCTTGGCCAGGACCTGCCGGAGGAAGCCCGGCGATCTCTCGCGCAACCGCTCCCGGTACCGTTCGAACCCGTCGCCGAGGTCGACCACCGGAGAGGCCAGTTCCTCGTCGGCGTGCGGGACGAACACCCGCTGGCCGGCCTCCAGGTTGTCGAACTCCCACGAGGACAGCCCGCAGGCCCGCAGCAGCACGCGGGGATCGAGCCCGACCCCGGGTCGCAGGACGGCCCCCTGACTGTCCGACACCCCCAGCCCGATGGCCCGGCCCTGTCCCAGGGGTCCCCTCTCGAACGGGAAGAACCCGGCCGCGACCCCGTCCTGCGTCAGCACCGCCACGCGCGCCCCCGGTCTGACCCGGCCGACGGCCGCGGTGAACTCCGGGTCCAGGAACGGGTTCGCGGGCGCCCCGGATTCCTCCCGTATCCCTCTCCACACCTTGTGGTCGTCCGGGCTCAGTTCGTGCGGTCCCAGGACGAGAATGCGCTTTCCGGGCAATTCCGCCTCCTGTGTCGTCGCCGTGCCGGACACGCGTGAGGGCCCGCTCGTCACCGCGTACCGCCAGCGGACGGCGTCCGGGCCGCACGCGCGGGCCTCGATGGGTACTGCCGTCGCTCAGCAGCGAAACGTCTGCAACACGGCGTCACCGGGGGCGCGGCCGCCCGTCCGCCGCCCGGGTGCCGTCACCGCGGACGGCCCGCCCGTCCCGGACCCGCCGTCCGCGCGCCACCGCACCGGGAGACGGGCCGCCGCGGGGCCGGACCCGGCCGCGGGCACCGTCCGCGCGCAGCGCACGGCGGACCGGCGTACGGGCACGCCGTCCTCACCCCGCACCGGCTCCGGTTCCCCGGCGACGCCCTCCGCCTCCGGGCCCGGCGTCCGCCCGGCCGTCTCCGTGCCCACCGCCACGGCGGTCCACGTCGCGCCGCCCGCGTCCGGCGAGGGCGCCGGGACGAAGAGGTGCAGCAGCACGGAAACCAGCAGCACCACGGCCGCCGCCCCTCCACGCCGCACCATCGGACCCCCGGCCTGCGTCTTGGCGGGGGTCGGCATACGGGTCGACATACGGGGTCGGCGCCGGACGAGTCCCCCCGTACGCCCGGCTGCCCCTCCAGTAGGCCGAGCGCGTCTCGTTCCCGTCAAGCCCCGGTAAAGCGGTTCACCGCGTCTGTCCAAAAGCGGGCGACCCCGGGAACCCGCCCGGCGGCGCTCAGGGCGCCGGTTCGAGGCCCCAGCAGGCGGCCCGTCCCGCGGCGGCGGCCCGGTTGGGGACGCCGAGCTTGGCGAGGATGTGCTCGATGTGCGTGGCGACGGTGCGGACCCCGACACCCAGACGGGCGGCGATCTCCCGGTTGGTCCGGCCGCGGGTCGGTTCCGCCAGTACTTCGGTCTCGCGGGCGGACAGCGCCGCGGGCCGCGCGACGGGACGGCACACGGCACGCAGGGCCGTGCCCTGACGGGCCAGCCGGAGCTCGAGCAGACGCCGCTGGTACGGCACCAGGACGGTGGCGGGCAGGGACCGAGCGGCGGCGACCTGCCGTACGAGCCGGGTCAGCGGGGCGTCCGCCGAGGCGAGCCCGGGCAGGGGCTCCCCGCTCACCGGCACGGGAGCCGCGTCCCGCCCCGGCGGCAGCAGCACGGCGCAGACCCCGCTCCCCGGCGCGCCGGGCGGCCGGGGGAGCGCCAGGGGATCGGCCACGGCGCCCAGGGACTCGCCCAGCAGGGCCATCACGGCGCGCAGGGCGTCCGGGGCGCGGTCCTCGCGCGTGGTGCTCACACTGAGGACGCCGACGTACCGGCCGTCCGCCGCGAACAGGCACTGGGCCAGGCCGCCCCGCACCCCCAGGGAGCCGAGGACGTCACGGATGCCGGGGGAGTCCCGCCGCTCGGTCTCCGGCACCTCCTGCCACCAGCGCAGGCCGTCCGGTGAGCGGCGGACGGCGGTGAAGGCCGGATCGTCGTGGAGCCGGTGCTCGATGTACGCGGTCGCGGCGGCCGGGTAGGTGCCGGCCAGGGTGACGTGACGGCGGCGCAGCGGGTCCCACTGCGCCAGGGAGGCGAAATCGTGGTCGATCACGTCGGACAGTGCCGTGAGGACGGCGTCCGCGCCGCCCGCGCCCCGCAGCGGTGCGCCGCCCGTCCGCGCCCCGGGCGACGGCGCCGCGCGGACGCACGGCAGGTCACGCGCTGTCCGGACGTGCCCACCGGGCGTGAAACCCCGCCGCGGCGGGGCGTGATCCGCGTGGCGCAGGGGACACGAGGCGATATGCCGACCACCACGGACCAGTCGCCGGCGCGCGCCTCGGGCGGCCCGGCGCTCAAGCGCGCCCTGACCACCCCTCTGCTCTACTTCTTCATCCTCGGGGACGTCCTCGGCGCCGGGGTGTACGTCCTCGTCGGCCAGGTCGCCGCCGACTCCGGCGGGGCGGTCTGGCTCCCCCTCCTCGTGGCCCTCCTCCTGGCGCTGCTCACCGCCGCCTCGTACGCCGAGCTCGCCACCAAGTACCCGAGGGCCGGCGGGGCCTCCCACTACGCCACCCGGGCCTTCGGGCCGTTCGCCGGCTTCGTCGCGGGTTTCTGCATGCTCGCGGCCGGCGTCGTCTCGGTCGCGGCGCTCGCCCGCGGCTTCGGCGGCGACTACCTGTCGGAGTTCCTCACGCTGCCCGTGGGGCTCGTCGCCGTCGTCTTCCTGGCCGGACTGGCGCTGGTCAACGCCAGGGGCATCAAGGAGTCGACGCGCGCCAACGTCGTCGCCACCGTCGTCGAGGTCGGCGGTCTGGCCGTCATCATCGTCCTCGGCGCCTGGCTGCTGCTGCGCGGCGACGGCGACGCGGGGCGCCTCACCCAGCTCGGCACGCCCGACAAGGGCGCGGTCGCCGCCGTCCTGAGCGGTTCCGTGCTGGCGTACTACTCCTTCGTCGGGTTCGAGACCTCCGTGAACGTCGCCGAGGAGACCCGCGACCCGCGGCGCTCCTACCCCCGGGCCCTCTTCGGTGCCCTCGTCACCGCGGGCGCCGTGTACGTCCTGGTCGGCGTGGCCGCCTCCGCCGCCGTACCGACCGCGCGGCTCGTGGAGTCCAGCGGGCCGCTGCTGGAGGTCGTCAGGGAGGCGGGCGGCGTGCCGCCCCGGCTGTTCAGCGCGATCGCCCTGGTCGCCGTCGCCAACGGGGCGCTCCTGACCGGCATCATGTCCTCCCGGCTCGCCTACGGCATGGCCCGGGACGGACTGCTGCCCCGCGGGCTCACCCGGGTGCTGCCCGGCCGCCGCACCCCCTGGGCCGCGATCGCGGCGACCACGGTGCCCGCCGCCCTCCTGGCGCTCACCGGCAGCGTCGCGACCCTGGCCTCCACCCTCGTCCTGCTGCTGCTGGTGGTGTTCCTCGTCGTCAACGTCGCCGTCCTCGTCCTGCGGCGCGAGCCGGGCGAGGCCGGCCACTTCCGGGCGCCCACCGTGCTGCCGGTCCTGGGCGCCGCCTCCTGCGTACTGCTCGCCACACGGATCGAGGCGGAGGTGTGGCTGCGCGGACTCGCGGTGCTCGCGGTCGGCGCGGTGCTCGCCGGGGTGGCCGCGGCCCGGCGCCGGGCCGCGCGTCAGGACACCTGCGCCCCGCGCTGAGCGCACCGCGGGGGACCGGGACGGCCGGAACCCCCCGGACGCGAGGGGGATCCTCCGGTTGTGACCGAGACGGTACCTCCTGGGGTGTATGGCATGTTCCGGCCAGGGTAGTTCCGCTATGGACGAAAAAGCGGCAGGAAGGACCGGGCGTGATGCTGTCTCATGCACTCGAGCGCGGCGTGCTCGTCATCACGGTGCCCAGCGACCCGGGCGTCGACGGGCGGGCGCCGCTCCTCGAGAGGATCGGCGGGCTCGTCCGCGCCCACCGGCCGGCACCCGTCGTCATCGTCCTGGACGAGCCGGCGGCGACCGGCGCGGCGGTCAGCGTGGTCCTGCGGGCCCACCGGCTGTGCAGCGCCCTAGGCGTCCTGATGTCCGTGGCCACCCACAGCGCTCCCACCCGGCGCCTGCTGGAGGCGAACGCCGACACCAGCGGCACCCGTCTGGTCATCCACGCGCGTGCCGACACCGCCGTCACCGCCGCCGCTTTCGCGGCGGCCGCCTGACGGCCGGGACGGTTCCCGCCGCGCCTGTCGCGCGGGCGCCCCGCCGTACGGCCGGTCGGCGAGGGGCAAGTGACCGGCCGTCCGTCCCGGCCGACCGGCAGGCGCCCATCCGCTCGGCCGTGTGCCGGGTCTCGGCCTCTCCGTCACGGCCACTTGGGGGAACCGCCGCGGATTCCGGGGTTCGGCGGGGGAGCGCGGCCGGACCCGCAGCAGCGGACCGGAGACTCCGGCCGGCGCCGTGCACAGCCGGGTCCGGGGCAGGCCGGCCAGTGGCGCACCGTACGCGCCCGGGCCGCGACGGCGCACTCCCCGGCGCCCCGGACGCCGGCACGGCGCTTGCCCGCCGGGACCCGCGACCTGCGGGCCGCCGGCCGGCAACGGGACACGGGCCGGCCGGGCCACGTCCCGTCCCCCGGTCAGTTCGCCCCCGCGGCCCCGGGGCGCGCGGTGGCGTCCGGGCCGTCGACGACGCGGAACACCGCCGGTCCGAGCCCGAGCACGCCGTCGTTCAGGGGCGTGCACCGCACACCGCCCCTGCCGCGCAGCGCGCGCTGGGCGCCCGGGCCGATGGTGACGTCCATCCAGGCGCAGGGCCGCGCGGGCCGGTTGACGGCGAACACGACCGGACCGTCGCCGGTGTCGAGGCAGACCGTCATCCCGAGGAAGGCGTCGATGTCCACACCCCGCAGAAGGACGTTCCGGCGGGTGTGCCGCAGATCGGCGGACGGCAGGATGTGCCGGGGCAGGTTCTCCGCGGCCATGAGGGTCACCGCCGCGTCGCGGTGCGCGGGCCTGGCGTAGTAGCGGTCGCCGACCAGCCCGAGCCGGCCGCGCACCTCCACCTGCGGCACGCACTCGTCGGGCGGACCGGACGGCAGCCCGTCGGCGGGCCGCCCGGCCAGCCGGTGCGACGGCGACACCAGCAGTTGCAGCACCTCCACGTCGGCCATGCCCTCACCCTATGCGCTCGGCCGCGGGGCGGTCCCGCCGGATGAGGAGTGACGAAACGGACCGGACGGGTACAACGGACGCCGGTCGACGGCGGTGCGGCTGGTCCCGCCGCCCGGGGGAAGATGGGACCGCGAGCGCACGCACGATCGATGTGGAGGAGTGAACCCATGCAGCACGAGCGAGCGGGCAAGCCGGCCGGGGCCGAGGACCTGGTGGACGTGGCGCGGCTGGTGACGGCGTACTACACGCTGCACCCCGACCCGGCCGATCCGGGGCAGCGGGTGGCGTTCGGTACATCGGGACACCGGGGATCGTCGCTCGCGGCGGCGTTCAACGAGGACCACATCGCCGCCACCAGCCAGGCCATCTGCGAGTACCGCGCAGCCCAGGGCACCGACGGCCCGCTGTTCCTCGGCGCGGACACCCACGCCCTGTCCGAGCCCGCCAGGGCCACCGCGCTGGAGGTGTTCGCCGCCAACGACGTGACCGTGCTGATCGACTCGGCGGACGGCTACACCCCGACCCCCGCGGTCTCGCACGCCATCCTGACCCACAACCGCGGCCGCGCCTCGGGCCTGGCCGACGGCGTGGTCGTCACCCCCTCGCACAATCCGCCCGCCGACGGCGGCTTCAAGTACAACCCGCCCAGCGGCGGCCCGGCCGGCAGCGAGGCGACCTCCTGGATCCAGGACCGGGCCAACGAGATCATCGCGGGCGGCCTGAAGGACGTACGGCGCATCCCCTACCCCCGGGCGCTCGCCGCCCCCGGCACCGGCCGCTACGACTTCCTGGGCGCCTACGTCTCCGACCTGCCCAGCGTGCTCGACCTCGACGCGATCCGGGCGGCGGACGTGCGCATCGGCGCCGACCCGCTGGGCGGCGCCTCCGTCGCGTACTGGGGCCGCATCGCCGAGCAGCACCGCCTGGACCTGACCGTGGTCAATCCGCTCACCGACCCGACCTGGCGGTTCATGACGCTGGACTGGGACGGGAAGATCCGCATGGACTGCTCGTCGCCGCACGCGATGGCCTCCCTGATCGAGCAGCGGGACCGTTTCCGGATCGCGACGGGCAACGACGCCGACGCCGACCGGCACGGCATCGTCACCCCCGACGCCGGCCTGATGAACCCCAACCACTACCTCGCCGCCGCGATCTCCTACCTGTACGCCCACCGCACCGAGTGGCCCGCAGGCACGGGCGTCGGCAAGACGCTGGTGTCCTCCGGGATGATCGACCGCGTCGCCGCCGACCTGGGCCGCCGGCTGGTCGAGGTGCCGGTCGGGTTCAAGTGGTTCGTGGACGGACTGGTCGACGGGTCGATCGGCTTCGGCGGCGAGGAGTCCGCCGGGGCGTCCTTCCTGCGCCGGGACGGCTCGGTGTGGACCACCGACAAGGACGGCATCATCCTCGCCCTGCTCGCCTCCGAGATCACCGCCGTCACCGGGAAGACGCCGTCCGAGCACTACGCCGCGCTCACCGAGCGTTTCGGCGCCCCGGCGTACGCCCGCATCGACGCGCCGGCGACCCGCGAGGAGAAGGCACGCCTGGCCAAGCTGTCCCCGGCCCAGGTGACCGCCGACACCCTCGCCGGGGAACCGGTCACCGCGGTGCTCACCGAGGCCCCGGGCAACGGCGCCCCCATCGGCGGCATCAAGGTCACCACCGAGAACGCCTGGTTCGCGGCTCGCCCCTCGGGCACCGAGGACGTCTACAAGGTCTACGCGGAGTCCTTCCGCGGCCCCGATCACCTGCGCCGGGTGCAGGAGGAGGCCCGGCAGGTGGTCCTGGGCGCCCTGGGCGGCTGAGGACCCCGCCCGCCGCGCGCCGTCCGGCGCAGCGCGCCCTGCGGGCCCGGCTCCCCCCACGGCGTCCCCGGCGTGCGGATCGCCCGCGTCGAGGCGGCGCCCCTCGGCGAACCGGTCGAAGGCCCGAGGCCTGACGACCCCGCTCCTGTTGCGTCCGGCGTCCGTGGTGGGGACCGCGTGGGCCGCGGGGCGCCGGACCGGGGGACCCCCGCTCCCGCCTCGCCCGCCACGGGCGGCTCCGGAAGGGAGCGGGGCCCGCGCGGCCGCGGGCGGAAAGGGCGCCCGTTCAGGGCCTCTCATGCCGGTGGGCAGCTCCATGTGCCGGAAGGGACGACATGCCTGGCGGGTGCTTCCGGAGTGTTCGAACGTCGCCTTCCCGCACGCCGTGGGAGGCCGTCGGTGCAGGTGGCGGGAGGGGACGGGAGCCGACTTTCCAGTACCGCCAGTAACATGATCATCTTATCTCTTGGGTGTGTCATACAACCACTTGGCGGCTCTGTCGACCCACGTCTCATCCGGAGATTCCATGCCTTCTGAGAACGACGCCCTGGAAGAGGCCCGCACGGCCTACGAGCACCACATGCGGACCTGCCGTCAGTGCCATGCCGACGCGGCGCGCTGCGCCGTGGCCAAACACCTGCTGCGCCTGTACAACAACGCGCGCAGAGGCCAGGCGGGCGGCAAGGCCCGCTGACACCCGTGTCCGGCCGTGGCCGTCCCACCGGGACGGCCACGGCTCCTCCGGGCGCGGCATGTCGGTGTCGGCCGCAGTGCCGGAGGCCGTGATCAGGGCGGACCGCACCGCGACGATCCACCGGTCCCCAAGCGCGCCGAACGCCTCGTGCGCGACGTCCTCGAGGGCCGCATCGCGTTCGTCGGGGCCGACGGCACCGGCCCCGGTACCCTGCCCGACCGCGTACGGGCCGCCGGCGCGCCGGACCCGAGCCGCCGGGTGGCCTTCTTCCCCGATGGACCGGACCTGTCGGAACCGGGCCCCGTCACGGGTCGCCGTCGGCGCCCTGACAACGCCGCCGAGGGCGCCGGAGCGAGCCCATGGGCCGGGTCGGGGCAAGGGGTGACGCCGCGCCGCGGCCCGCCGGAGACGGGCCGTCCGGCGGGGGAGGGGGCGGCTTCGCCCGTACGGCTCAGGTCCGGACGCCGTGCGCTCGGGCGCCCCGGTCCTCCCGGGCGCCCACGGGGCGCGGGAACCTGGGACGGAGGGCGGGCCGGGGAGGGGGGAGCGGCAGGCGGTTCTGCCGGGCGTGGAGCTTCCAGTCCTCGTAGACGTCGGGCGCGAAGGCGGCGGCGAGCAGCACCAGCGGGATCACCACGGCGGATATCAACACAAGTCGCTCCTTCCGTGAGGACGAGTCCTGACACGGTCCGTGACCGCACCTTCGTGATGTAGCAGAACCCAAGGAAATTGACAAATCGACCGGAGGAGTATTGATAACGGTCGACTCAAGAAGGTTGAGGCGACGGTGCGGGTGGGGCGCCGGTTCGGATCGGCGTGCGGTTGGAACGCATGGTCGGTTTTCGGCCAACGGCGGCCCCGCGCCCGGCAGTAGGCCAGGAGGCATCTGTTCCGGTCATCGGGTGATCCATAACCTTGTGCGGTACATCCGGTCACAGATCACAGGGAGCTCCATGCCCACCGCGCAGCAGGTCCCCGACATCCTCTCTGCCGAGTTCGCCGCGGATCCCTACCCTGCCTATCGCGTGATGCGCGACAGCGCACCCCTCGTCTGGCACGAGGCCACCCAGAGCTACATCATCTCGCGCTACGAGGACGTGGAGCGCGTCTTCAAGGACAAGAACGGCGAGTTCACCACCGACAACTACGACTGGCAGATCGAACCCGTCCACGGCAAGACGATCCTCCAGCTCAGCGGCCGGGAACACGCCGTGCGGCGCGCGCTGGTCGCCCCCGCGTTCCGCGGCAGCGACCTGCAGGAGAAGTTCCTGCCGGTGATCGAGCGCAACTCCCGCGAGCTGATCGACGCCTTCCGGCACACCGGCTCCGCCGACCTGGTGACCGATTACGCGACCCGCTTCCCCGTCAACGTCATCGCGGACATGCTGGGCCTGGACAAGGCCGACCACGGCAAGTTCCACCGCTGGTACACATCGGTCATCGCCTTCCTCGGGAACCTGTCGGGCGACCCCGAGGTGACGGCCGCCGGCGAGCGGACCCGCGAGGAGTTCGCCGCCTACATGTTCCCCATCATCCGGGAACGCCGCGAGAAGCCGGGCGACGACCTGCTGTCCGCGCTGTGCGCCGCCGAGGTCGACGGCGTGCGGATGAGCGACGAGGACATCAAGTCCTTCTGCAGCCTGCTGCTCGCCGCGGGCGGCGAGACCACCGACAAGGCCATCGCCGGCATCTTCGCCAACCTGCTGCGCCATCCCGAGCAGCTCGCCGCCGTACGGGAGGACCGCACCCTGATCCCCCGCGCCTTCGCCGAGACCCTCCGCTACACGCCCCCGGTCCACATGATCATGCGGCAGTCCGCCACCGAGGTCACCCTCAGCGGCGGCACGATCCCCGCCGGGGCCACCGTCACCTGCCTGATCGGCGCCGCCAACCGGGACGAGAACCGCTACCGCGACCCCGACCGGTTCGACATCTTCCGCGACGACCTGACCACCACGACCGCCTTCTCCGCCGCCGCCGACCACCTCGCCTTCGCGCTCGGCCGGCACTTCTGCGTGGGGGCCCTGCTGGCCAAGGCCGAAGTCGAGATCGGCGTCGACCAGCTGCTGGACGCCATGCCCGACATCCGGCTCGCCGACGGCTTCGAACCCGCCGAGCAGGGCGTTTTCACCCGCGGCCCGCAGGCCCTGCCCGTACGGTTCACCCCCGCCGCCTCCTGAGACGGGGCATGCCGGGCCGTGCGGCACACCCGCCGCGCGGCCCGTCCGTCACTGCACCACGGGCGTGAACCGCACCGGCAGCGAGGCCAGCCCGCGCATCCAGATCGACGGGCGCCAGGACAGCTCCTCCGGCTCCACCGCCAGTACCAGGTCGGGCAGCCGCTCCAGCAGCGTCTCCACCGCCGTACGGGCCATGACGTCGGCCAGCAGCGGCGCCGGATAGGGGCAGCGGTGCTCCCCGTTGCTGAACGACAGGTGCGCGGCGTTCTCCGCGCCGACGTGCGACTCCGGCCAGATCTGCGGGTCGGTGTTGGCCGCGGCCAGCCCCAGCACCAGGCAGTCGCCCGCCCGGATCAACCGCCCGCCGAGCTGGGTGTCGCGCACGGCCCAGCGGCCGATGAAGTTCTGTGTCGGCGTGTCCAGCCACAGCACCTCGTTCAGAGCCTCCCCGACGCTGAGCCGGCCACCCGAGACGTTCAGGGCGAACCGCTCGTCGGTGAGCAGCAGCCGCAGCGTGTTGCAGATCCAGTTGGCGGTGGGCTGCTGGGCCGCGGCGATCACGGAGATCAGGTCCTGCACGATCTCCTCGTCGGACAGCCCCGCCGGATGCAGCAGCATCCGCGAGGTGATGTCGGAGCCGGGCCGCTCCCGCTTCTCCCTCACCAACTGGTGGATCCGTTCCCCGACCCGCGCGTACGCGGCCACCGGGTCGTCCCCCTCCGCCGCGTCCAGGGAGATCCGCAGGTCGTCCACGAGCCGCTCGGTGTCCGCGCCGGTGGCCGGCACCCCGCACATCCGGACCACCGCGCGCATCGGCAGGGCGTGCGCGTAGGCGCTCATCAGCTCCGCCTCGCCGCTCCCGGCGAACGAGGCGATGAGCTGGTCGGCGATCTGCTCGCAGTCGCGGGCCAGTTCGAACTGGTCGACGCCCTCCAGCGCCTGCGTGATCACCCCGGCCCGCCGCCGGTGCTCCTCGCCCTCGGTGAACAGCACCGAGGGCTGGTAGCCGACGAACGGCAGCAGCGGCCAGTCCGCGGGGATGTTCTCCCACTGGTTCCAGCGCCGCGAGTCACGGGCGAACAGCTCGTCGTGGCTGGTCACATAGGTCAGCTCCGAGTAGCCGAGGACCAGCCACGCCGGGATGTCCCCGTCCAGCAGCACGGGCGCGACCGCACCGTGCTTCCGGCGCAGGGCGCGGTAGAGCTGAGAGGGGGTCTGCTGGTACTCCAGTCCGCCCAGGCGCACCGCGCCCGCGTGCGCCGGGCAGCCGACCGGGGCGGCGGAGGGTCCGGTGTCGGTCACAGGGTCGCCTCCTGGGCCACGGCCCGTTCGTAGAGGTGGTTCACGAGAGTGATCAGCACGTCCTTCCCGGACTGCCGCACCCGCGCGTCGCAGTCGATCATGGGCACGTGCGCGGGCAGGGCGAGCGCCTGGCGGATCTCGTCCAGGGAGTGGCGGTGGGTGTCGTCGTCGAACCGGTTGACGGCCACGACGAACGGCGTCCTGTGGTGTTCCAGCCGGTCTATCGCGTACCAGGAGTCGTCCATCCGGCGGGTGTCCACCAGGACGACCGCGCCCAGCGTGCCGGAGAACAGCCGGTCCCACAGGAACCAGAAACGTTCCTGCCCCGGGGCGCCGAACAAATAGAGCACCATGCGCTCGTTGAGGCTGATCCGCCCGAAGTCGAACGCCACGGTCGTGGTGGTCTTCGCCGCCACCCCGTGCGTCTCGTCGACGCCGACACCGGCCTGCGTCATCACCTCCTCGGTGTTGAGCGGCCGTATCTCGCTGACCGAGCGGACCAGGGTCGTCTTGCCGACTCCGAACCCGCCCACGATGACTATCTTCAGGCCGGTCTCCGCGGCATCGGCCAGGGGCGTGCGGCGGACGGGCAGCTCAGAGGTTGCGGAGCCCATGGAGCACCTCCTTGAGAAGGTCGGAGTCGGGGAGCGAGGCGACGGACTGCGCCGCGCGCGGGTGACGGGCGGTGATGCGGCCCATGGCGAGGAGGTCACCGAGCAGGATCCGCACCACCGTGATCGGCAGCTTCAGCTCCGCGGCGATCTCGACCACGGCCGTCGGGTGCCGGCACATCTCCAGAATCCGCACGTGTTCGGACTGCATCCCGGCGGCGGGCTCGCACTCACTGACCACCAGGGTGACCAGGTCGAAGGAGTCGTCGGCACGGCTGCGTCCGCCCGTGACCGTGTAGAGCCGGTCGGGGTCACCGGTGTCCACGGGCTTGCGCATCACGACGAGGCACTCCCGCGGACGGGCTTGCGGGGCTCGGCCCGCAGGTGCTCGCCGATCTGCTCGACCAGCTCGGTCATCTGATGGCCCACCACGCCCGGGTCGGCATCCTCCTCGGCGACGACGGCCAGGTGCGCGCCCTCACCGGCCTCCACGATGAACAGCAGGCCGCCGTGGAACTCGGTCATGGAGTGGCGGACGCCGCCGGTGCCGTCGCCGAACTCCACGGACGCGCCCTGGGCGAGGGCCTGGATGCCCGAGCAGATCGCCGCGAGCTGGTCGGCCTGGTCGAGCGTCAGATGCTCGGTCCAGCACAGTTTCAGGCCGTCCCGGGACAGGACCAGGGCGTGCCGGGTGCCGGGCGTGCGCTCCAGCAGGTTCTGCAGGAGCCAGGTGAGGCTGTTGTCGGTGGTCTGCATGGTGGGTGATGGGACGGTGGTGCCCGGTTGCCCGGTCACCGGCCCGTTCCTCCAATCTCACGAACTCAAGGGGGGACGCGGGCTCCAGGGCCCTGCGCCGTACGGAAGGACGGTGGTCCGCCTACGGGGCGGACGGCGGCTCGGCGTCGGGCAGGGCGCCCGGTCCGGCCGTACGGCTGCCGGACCGGCGGCCGCGGTGGAAGGCGCCGAAGCGCGATCCCGCGTCGCGCGCCGGGGCGCGCTCGGCCGTCCGCGTGCCGTCCGGCGCGGAGGCGTCGGGCGCGGACCGGCGCTGCTCGCGCTCGCGTTCCGCCTCCGCCATGGTCCGGCCGGGCGTCCGCACGGGCAGGCCGTTCGACGTGGCACTTCGCGCACGCTCGTGCGCGGTCTGCTCGGGCGTCTCCGCCCGCGCCGTCCGCGCCACCGGCGCCGCCGCGGTCCCGGCCGCGGCGGGAGGGCCGGGCAGCTCGGCCACCGCGGGACCGGGGACGGGCGCGGCGGAGACGGCGGGCCGGCGCGGAGTCTCCTGCGACACGGGACCGCGCTGCTGGGCCAGCAGCTGCGGGGGCAGCAGGACGACCACGCCGGTGCCGCCGCGCGACGACGGCCGGTAGCTGACGCCGATGCCGTACTTGACGGCCAGCCGCCCGACCACGGCCAGGCCCAGGCGCGTGCCCTGGAGGGAGGCCAGGTCCGTCATGCGCCCGGCCACCGCCTCCTCGGCGTGGCGCATCGCGGCGTCGGCCATCTTCAGGCCGCTGTCCTCGATGGTGACGACGATGCCGGCGCTGCGTTCCTCGACGTAGACGTGGACCTCGTCGATGGGCGGCGAGAAGTTGGCGGCGTTGTCCATCAGTTCGGCGAGCAGGTGCATGACGCCCTCGGCGGCGAAGCCGGAGACGGCGGCGTTCGTGGCGCAGTGCAGCCGCACCCGCTGGTAGGCGGCGATCCGGCCGACGGCGCCCCGCAGGATGCTCTCCATCACGATCGGCTTGTTCCACGCGCGGCTGGACCGGCCGCCCATGAGCAGTGCCAGCCGGTCCGTCATCAGGCCCAGCTGCGAGGTGCTGTGGTCCAGCTTCAGCAGGTCGCCGAAGACCTCCTCGCCGTGCCGCTCCTGCATCTCCCGCAGGTCGGCGAGCATGCTGACCGCCTTGGCCTGCACGCGGCTGAGGGCCTTGGCCGAGGCGGCCTGCGCGGCGGCGGCGCGCCGTTCACTGCGGGCCAGTTCCCGCACGAACGATTCAGCAGGAACGCGCAGCAGGGGGATGTCCGGCCACTCCAGCTCGGTGAGCACGGTGTCGGCGGAACTGCCCTCCCGCAGTCGCGACACGGCGGTGGGCAGGGTCTCGTGGGTGAGCCGTTCCAACTGGCCCACGGCCCGTTCGATCTCGTCCCGCGCCCGCTGCCGTTCGGCGTCCAGTGCCGCGGCGTGCTGGACGGCCTCCTCCATCAGGCGGGTGAAGGTGTCCAGGACCTGGCGCAGCGGGGGATCGGAGGGCGGCGCCACGCCCGCGAGGGTGTCACCGGCGCTCGCGCCGTCCCGCAGCCGCTTCGCCGCGGCGGGCAGGGTGACGTTCACCAGGTGCGCGGCTTCCGCCGACTGCTGCGCCATCTGCGCCTTGAGCCGGGCCAGTTCGGACTCCCGGGCGGCGACGGAGCGCCCGGCCCGCCGTATCAGCAGGGCGCCGACGGCGATGCAGAGCCAGGCGGCCAGGGCGCAGGCCAGGGTCCAGGCGCGGGCTGCGGCGGGTGCCGCCGCGACCGCGGCCCCGGCTGCCGCGGCGCTCACCGCCACCACGATCACAGGCAGGGCCGACGAGGCAGGACGCGTCTTCGCCGACCGGTGCTGACTGGGCGGTGGGGGCACTGACATTCGCGGTCCCTCGGTCCTTGGGAACAGGAGAAGCGGCCGGCCGACGGAGGACGGCCGGAGGCCGGAGGAGGGCCACCAAGGGGATGGTGATCTTCCGGGCCGGGTACTGGCACATGCTAGCCATCCCGAGGGGCGACGTGATCGAACAGGGCGCGCAGTCTGCGCGGTACCCGATTTCGTCGCGAACGTGTCGCTGCAACTGGCGCATGTGTTAAGGGAGATGGCAAGTGGTCGGCACCGGTGATGTGTGGATATCCCGCCGACCGGACCATGCGGCGGATCACCGGTCGGCTGCCGAGTATCCCCCAGGGGCGTGTCCGCCACACATGAGAGTACGTTTTCCGGCCAACTGTCGTATCGCGGGTGCCGGGGTGACGCGGCCCGGGGGCGGCGCGGACGCGGGATCCCCGGCGGCACGATGCGGCGGCCGGGCTCGGGGTATCGCCGAGATACGGGTCAAAGGGGCAATGAGTTGATCTTGAAGTCCTGAGCGCGCCCCGATCCCGTCACCCGTTCGGCTCGGTGTCGTTGGTCGTGATGTTGTTGTCGTCTGGGGCCGGGGCGGGATTGTGACCTCGATCGAGCGGACCGCGTACCCGCGGTTCAAGCGGTTGATCACCGCGCACGAGCTGCATCTGTTCTTCTCGCCGACTCGCGATGAGCTTCAGTGGGCGGCCGATGCCACGGATGGTGACGAGCATCTGCTGGCCCTGCTGCTGATGCTGAAGTCGTACCAGCGCATGGGCTGCTTCCCCGCTCTGGAGGACGTCCCGGAGCAGGTGGTGGAGTTCGTACGGCGCCAGGTGGAGCTGCCGGAGGGCACGCTGCCGCTGTACCGGGCGGAGCGCACGGCCAAGCACCACCGGGGTCTGGTCCGCAAGAGGGTCGGCGTGAAGTACGACCAGGGCGAGGCCCGGCGGATTGTCGAGCGGTCGATCCGCAAGGAGGCCACGGCGAAGAACCGGCCCGCGGATTTCATCAACATCGCGCTGAAGAAGGTCGTGGAGGCCGGGCTGGAACTGCCCGGGTTCTCCACCTTCGACAAGATGGCCTCGAAGATCCGCACCGAGGTGAACGCCTCGATCCGCGAGGGCATCCACGACCGCATGAGCCCCGTTCAGCGGGCCGTGCTGGAGCTGTTGGAGGAACGCGACTCGGACGGCACGACGCTGTTCAACCGGTTGAAGAAGCCCGCCAAGGGGCCGACCTGGTCGCACTTCAAGAACCTGGCCAAGCGCTTGGACTGGCTGGACGAGCTCGGCGACACCTCGGTGTGGATGGAGTCGGTGGCCACGGGGAAGATCACCGACTTTGCCGGGGAGGCGGACGCGGCGGACGCCTCGGAACTGCGGGACTACGCCCCCATCAAGCAGATCGCGCTGATCGCGTGCCTGGCGCACAAGGCGAGGATGCGGGTCCGCGACGACCTGGCGACGATGTCCACCAAGCGCGTGGCCACGAAGATCAAGAGGGCCAAGGAGGAGCTGGAGGCGATCCGGCTTGCCGAGCGGGAGATCGTTGAGGCCCTGATCGGGAACTACCGCACGGTGCTCAAGAACATCGACGACGGTGGCCCCGCCCATCAGGCGGTTCGGAAGGCCGCGGCCATGACCGCCGAGGTCCGTGAAGCCCTGGAAGGCCTGGACGACGAGGCGCCGGTGGACGAGGTCGCCCAGCGGCTGGGCGGCAAGGTCTCCCCGGCGGTCCTGGCGATGGCCAAGGCCCTGCTGGTGCAGGCCGGCGGGCTCGGCGCCGTCACCAAGGCGGTCGAGGATCTCGGCGGGTTCGACCAGCAGTACGAGCAGATCGGGAAGGTCTCCGCCCATCGCGGCAACTTCTGGGAGGTGCTGCTGTACGGGCAGATCGGCCGGGACCGCGCGGTGATGTTCGACCTGGTCGAGAAGCTGGAGTTTACCGAGACGTCCGAGGACCGGCGGGTCCTGGACGCGCTCGCGCACGCGATGCGGCACCAGGGTGCCCGTGGCGAGTACATCACCGCCTTCGACGAGGAGGGCAAGGAGGTGGACATCTCCTTCGCCACGCAGAACTGGCGCAAGGCCGTTCTCGACAAGACCCGTACGGGGCAGTTCGTGCGCAAGCACTTCGAGGCGATGGTCTTCACCGCGCCCGCCGAGGAAGTGCGCACCGGCGACGTCGCGGTGGTCGGCTCGGAGGAGTACGCGGACTGGTCCAAGCAACTGCTGGACTGGGAGGTCGTCAAGGAGAAGCTGGGCACCTACCTCGACAACCTGCTCGCCGAGACCTCCGTCCGGTACGGCAAGCCGGGCGGGATCGCCTATCACCACATCTCCGACACCTACGTCGCGCTGTTCACGCATTTCATCCCGTGCGGGGTGTGGGAGGCCGTCTACATCATCGAGGGCCTGCTGAAGAACTCCTCCGAGGTCAAGCCGACCACCGTGCACGCGGACACCCAGGGCCAGTCCCAGCCGGTGTTCGCGCTCGCGCACCTGCTGGGCTTCGACCTCATGCCCAGAGTCAGGAACTGGAAGGGCCTGACCTTCTACCGGCCCAGCAAGACCACCGAGTACGTGCATATCGACGCGCTGTTCGGCGAGAGCGGCAAGAACGTCATCGACTGGGACCTGATCGAGTCCCAGTTCAAGCACCTGATGAAGGTCGCGGTCTCCGTACGGGAGGGGGCGATCTCCTCGTCCACACTGCTCAAGCGGCTGCGCTCGGGCTCCAAGAAGAACGCCACCCACGCCGCCTTCCGCGAAGTCGGCCGCGTGATCCGCACCGTCCAGCTGCTGCGCTACCTCTGTGATCCGGCGCTTCGCCGGCGGGTCACCGCGGCGACGAACAAGACCGAAGCGTTCAACGGCTTCTCGCAGTGGATCGGCTTTGGCAACCGCGGCGTCATCGCGGACAACGACCTCGTCGAGCAGGAGAAGGCGATGAAGTTCAACGCGCTGCTCACGAACGCGGTGATCTTTCACAACGCCCTGGACATCGCCGAGATCGTGCGGCAGCTACTGGAAGAGGGCTGGACGATCGAGCCGGAGGACCTGGCCCGCATCTCGCCGTACCTGACCGAGCACATCAACCGGTTCGGCGAGTACTCCACCCACGAACTCGGCATCCAACCCGAGGCGTACGACCTCGAGCTGGACGTCGACTTCACCCCGCTGCACGACCAGGACCTGGCCGCCGCCGGCTTCACCGCGGCCGCCTGACCCCTCGGTCTGGGGTTACGCCTGCTGGACGGGGCGCTTGGGCAGCGTGCGGGCGAACGCGTCCCCGGCCTGCCGCTGGGTGAGCGCCGCCAGGTGCGTGCTGACCGTGGCGCCCCCCCGCAACCGGGCGCGGGTGGCGTACACGGTCTCGGCGACGGTCTGTTCGTCGTGGTGGGGGGAAGCGGGCGGTGAGGTGCTCGATGACGCGGTCGAGGGAGTGCTCGCTGTCCATGACGGGCTCGCTCTTGGATATCGGCATCCGATTTCGACTCACGATATCCGGGCCCGAGGCCGTAGCGGGGGCATGAGGCGAAGTCCGGTGGCGGCGTAGGATCGGATGCCGATATCGGTTTCGTCACTGCCGGAGGTGGCCAGGGTGCGGGAGTTCCAGCGGGGCGCGGTGCGGCTGCACATCCTGCATCACGCAGCTGAGGAGGAGATCCACGGCGCGTGGATGACCGAGGAACTGGCCTCCCACGGCTACCAGATCAGCCCCGGCACCCTGTACCCGACGCTGCACCGGCTGGAGGCGGACGGCCTGCTGACCTCGGAGCAGCGGGTGGTCGACGGCCGTACCCGGCGCATCTACAGGGCGACCGAGGCCGGAAAGAAGGCCCTGGCCGAGGACCGGCAGGCGCTGAAGGAGCTCGCCCGCGAGGTCCTGGGCGACGAAGCCCCGTAAGTCCGGCGGGTCAGCGGGCCGCCGTGCCGGCCGCCGCGGCCGGGGCGTGGGCGGTGTGGGCCGGGCGGGCGGCGAGCGAGAGGGCGCCTGCGCCGACGAGCAGCAGGAAGAGGCTGCCGCACAGCTGGGCGAGGTCGGTACGGGATTCGTGGGCGAAGTCCCACCAGCCGGACTTGCCCGCGAACAGCGGGGCGTAGCCCCACAGGATCGGCAGCTTGGTGATCAGCAGGGCGCCGAGCATGTTCACGATCATGGGCAGCGCGGCGAGCCGGGTGAGCAGCCCGGCCAGGATCAGCAGGCCGCAGGCGATCTCGAAGAAGCCGTCGAGGGGTGCGAAGAAGCCGGGGGCGGGGATGCCGGCCTTGTCGAACCGGCCGGTGCCCTGCGCGTCGGGGCGGAGGAACTTCAGGATGCCCTCGGAGAGGAAGACGGCGCCGACGTAGAGGCGGATGAGGACCGTGGCCGCGGGCACGCTGGTGGCGGTCAGCTTCGCCTGCCAGGTGCTGAGCTGCGTCATGAGGGTGCCCCTCTCCCATCGCAAGGCGTATCGGGTCTCGATGTCGTCCCGCGAGGCAGAGGGGCACCAGCGGTATTCCGGCCAGTCGACGAGGGTGAGTCGTCCTAGGAACTGCGCGTGGGCATCATGCGGCGCACCCCGTAGGCGGCGGCGCCGAGGGCCAGGACCGCAGCGCCCCAGATCACCGAGGACGCCGGGAGAGCGAAAGCCAGGGCGAGGCAGCCGGCCAGCCCGACGGCCGGGATGACCCGCGCCGGGCGGCCCTCGTCCGGGGAGAGGGTCCAAGCGGAGGCGTTGGCGACGGCGTAGTACGCCAGCACGCCGAAGGAGGAGAACCCGATCGCCCCGCGCACATCGGCCGTCGCCGCGACCACGGCCACCACCACGCCGACGACGAGCTCGGCGCGGTGCGGCACCTTGAACTTCGGGTGGACGGCGGCCAGGGCGTGCGGCAGGTGCCGGTCGCGGGCCATGGCCAGCGTGGTGCGGGAGACGCCGAGGATCAGGGCCAGCAGCGAACCGAGCGCGGCCACGGCGGCACCGACGCGCACGACCGGCACCAGCCAGTCGGCGCCCGCGGCCCTGGCCGCGTCCGACAGCGGCGCGGCCGCCTCCGCCAGCCCTTTGGGGCCGAGGACGGTCAGGACGGCGACGGCGACGAGGGTGTAGACGACCAGGGTGATGCCCAGCGCGATCGGGATGGCCCGGGGGATGGTGCGGGCGGGGTCGCGGACCTCCTCACCCAGGGTCGCGATGCGCGCGTACCCGGCGAAGGCGAAGAACAGCAAGCCCGCCGCCTGGAGCACCCCGCCGAAGGTCGTGTCGTCCCCGACGTCGAGCCGGGCCGTGTCCGTGGCCGAGGAGGTGAGCGCGGCGACCACCACGGCGGCGAGCACCGCCAGGGCCACGGCCACGATGACCCGGGTCAGCAGGGCGGACTTCTGCACACCGGTGCAGTTGATCGCGGTCAGCGCCACCACCGCCGCGACCGCGACCGCATGGGCCTGACCCGGCCACACGTACGAGCCGACGGTGAGCGCCATCGCCGCGCAGGAGGCGGTCTTGCCGACCACGAACGCCCAGCCCGCCAGGTAGCCCCAGAACTCGCCGAGGCGTTCACGGCCGTAGACGTAGGTGCCGCCCGACGCGGGGTAGCGGGCCGCGAGCCGGGCGGAGGACGTGGCGTTGCAGTAGGCGACCACCGCGGCGAGTGCCAGGCCGATCAGCAGCCCGGAGCCGGCCGACCGTGCGGCCGGGGCGAGCGCGGCGAAGATCCCCGCGCCGATCATCGACCCCAGACCGATCACCACGGCATCCGGAACCCCGAGCCGGCGGCTCAGCTCATCCGGCATCCCGGCGGCGATCGATGGCTTGCTCATGGCCCACTCCCTCGGCGGCACAGCCGCAGACGTTACGCACTCCGATATCGGGAGACGATACGTGAGCCCTCATCCGGCCGCCGGCCCGCACCTTGGGCCCATGGATGCACGCTTCGTGTTCGCAGAAATGAGTAGTCCTGAGAGACCGGAGACCCCCGCCGGACCGTGTCCGGTTTGCCCCTGATCTTCGTTCTCACAACCTCTCGCAAAAAAGCTTTCGCACAAAGCCCCTCGCGACAGGTTCTGCGACATGCCAGCCCTCGCCGAACCGGCCGCCGCCGTCGAACAGTTCGACTGCCCCACCTGTGACGTGCCCGCCGGAAGCACCTGCCGCACCCGCGGCGGCAAAGTCGCCCCGAAGTACCACACCCCGCGCTTCATGCTCGTCCCCCAGCTCCGCGCCGAGCTGGAGGTGAAGACCCCCGCCGACCGCGGCCCCGGCCGCGTGTGGGAGAGGGGCCCGGCGATCGACGCCGCAGCGCCCGAGGCCACCACGAAGCCCACGAGGGTGGGGTACGCCCGGTGCAGCACCGCCCAGCAAGAACTTCAGAGCCAGCTCGACGCCCTGGCGGAAGCCGGATGCGACCCGGTCTTCTCCGAGAAGATCAGCACCCGGATCAAGGTCCGGCCCGAGTTCACCAAGGCGATGGACTTCGCCCGCACCATCAAGAAGGCCGTCCCCCACCAACGGGTCATCTTCACCGTGCACGAGATGAAACGCCTGGGTCGCGGCGCCGCCGAACTCCTGGCCATCGCCGAGGACCTGCGCCACCACGACATCCAGCTCGAACTCCTCACCGGCCCCCTCCAAGGGGTCTATGACCCGTCCGGGCACGGCGCCGCCCTGTTCGCGTTCTTCGCGGGCATGGCGGAGTCCGAGCGCGAGTACATCCGGGAGAAGTCCCTCGAAGGCCGGGCGTCCGCCCGCGAGCGCGGCCGTCACGGCGGACGCCCCAAGGTCGTCGACGACGACATGGCCGCATACGCCCGCAGCCTGCGGGCCAACGGTGTCCCCGTCCCCGGGATCGCCCGCAAGCTCGTCATCACCTCGGGCAAGAACCAGGGCAAGCGCCCCTCGGTCGCCACCGTCTACCGCATCCTCGCCGAGGATGAAGCGGAGAGCTGAACAGCCATCAGGGCTTCGAAATCAACTCATTGCCCCTTTGACCCGTATCTCGGCGATACCCCGGCTCGGCCCGGCACCCGGTCTCCGGGACGCGAAACGCGGCAGGGCCCGCGCCGGGAAAGGCGCGGGCCCTGCCGCTGGGCGGACCTCATGCGGTCCGCCCTCGGTGAATCGCCGGATCAGGCCGGGACGATGTTCTCCGCCTGCGGGCCCTTCTGGCCCTGCGTGACGTCGAAGGAGACCCGCTGGCCCTCCTGCAGCTCACGGAAGCCGGAGGTGGCGATGTTGGAGTAGTGGGCGAAGACGTCGGCGCCGCCGCCGTCCTGCTGGATGAAGCCGAAGCCCTTTTCCGAGTTGAACCACTTGACGATTCCGGTGGCCATGTTCTCTCCTCTGCGGGGAAGTGATCGAAGTTCCGCACCTCGCGAAACCCGGCCGCAACAATGTCCCCATCCGGAGGGCTCCGGAAAACAAAAATGCGCCTGATGGTCACATACCGTCAGGCGCACAAAGTTCATGGGTACCAAAACTGCAACTTCAGTAACCATAGCGCGGACGTGGCCGGATGGCAAGAGGGCCGTTCGGGGCGTGCTCCCGGCACGCGGGGCGCCGGCGTCCCGCGGGTCCCGCCTTCGCCTTCGTCCCTCCTCGGCCCGGGCCCTCGTGCCATTACGATCAGACAAAAGCATCATGTAGGGACATGTCTCAGAAGGGACTTCCGGCCTCCGGAGCGATCGATGTTCCGCAAGCGTCCGACGGACGACGGTGACGAGCTGCTGGCCAGACTCGGGTCGCTGACCGCCCAGGCGCGCCGGGTGGCGGAGCACCAGCGGTCCCGGGTCGAACTGGCCATCGCCCTCCAGCGCGGCATGCTCCCCGCGGACATGCCCGCCGTTCCCGGGATCCACCTGGCCGTGCGGTACTCGCCCGCCTACTCGGGGCTGAACGTGGGCGGCGACTGGTACGACGCCTTCACCCTGCCCGACGGCCGCATCGGGCTCTCCGTCGGGGACGTCCAGGGCCACACCATAGACGCGGCGGCGTTCATGGGGCAGGTCCGCGTCGGGCTGCGGGCGCTGGCCTCCGTCACGAGCGAGCCGGGCGACCTGCTGGCCCGCACCAACGACCTGCTGCTGTCGCTGGGCGCCGACCTCTTCGCCACCTGCACGTTCATGCGGCTCGATCCGTCCACCGGAGCGCTGGAGAGCGCGCGGGCCGGGCACATCCCCTGCGTGTGGGCGACCGCCGACGGCAGGTCCGGCGTCGCCGAGGACGAGGGAGGGCCGCCCCTCGGCGTCCTGGAGGGAGCGGAGTACCCGGTGACCCGGTACCGGCTCACCACGGGCGGCGTCTTCGTCCTGCTCACCGACGGAGTGGTGGAGGGTCCGTCGATGAACGTCGACGAGGGGCTCGACCGGGTCGTGCGGCTGGCGGGCATCGCGGCGGTCGCGGGGATGGAGGCGAAGTCGCTGGCCGCGGCCGTGATCAGGAACGCCGAACGCGTCGGGCACGAGGACGACGCCGCCGTGCTGGTGGTGGGACACGACGGGCGAAACGTTCAGCCATAGGGCGGGACACGTCCCTCCCCGTCTCGCCGACCCGCCGGCGCCGGTGTCTGATGGCTGCTGTGGCGGGTATCCGAGCGTGGCCCCGGCCGGTCGTCCGCGCCGTGCAGACCCTGGCCGTCGCGGGCTGCTACTACGTGGCGGGGCGGATCGGGCTGGTGTGGCAGCTCGACGTGGAGGAGGCGGTCGTCACCCCGATCTGGCCGCCCACCGGCGTCGCGGTGGCCTGCCTGCTGCTCTTCGGGATGCGGTGCGTGCCCGGCATCACGCTCGGCGCCCTCCTGGTGATCATGTCCATCGCCCCCGTGCGGCCCGCCGTGGTCGCCACCCTCTTCGGGAACACCCTCGCGCCCGTGTGCGCCTTCCTCATGCTGCGCAGAGCGGGCTTCCGCACCGACCTCGGCCGACTGCGCGACGGCTTCGCCCTGGTCTTCCTGGGCGCGCTGACCGGCATGCTGATCAGCGCGACCATCGGGGTCGGCTCCCTGGTCCTGACGGACAAGCTGGCCGCGCACGGGTTCTGGCCCGTCTGGCTGGCCTGGTGGGTCGGCGACGCCACGGGAGTCCTCGTCCTCACCCCGCTGCTGCTCCTGCTGCGCCGGGCACGCCTGCCCTCCCGCGGCACGCGATGGGCGCAGGCCGCGGCACTCGCCCTCCTCGCCTGCGTCCTGGTGCCCCTGGCCACGCACAGCTCCGTCAGCCTGTTGTTCCTGGTGTACCCGCTGCTGGTCTGGGCGGCACTGAGCTTCCGGCTGGCGGGCAGCATGCTGTGCGCCCTGGCCGCCTCCGTCATGGCCACCGTCGCCGCCACGGACCGGGTCGGCTCGTTCGCGCGGCTGACCGACGTCGAGGTCATGGTGAAGCTGCAGGGCTTCAACGGGACGATGGCCCTCACCGCCCTCCTGCTGTCGGCCGTGATCACCGAGCAGCGCAACACCAGACGCTCGGTGGAGCGGGCCTGCCAGGAGCTGGTCGAAGCACTGGAGCACATGACCGCGGCCGAGCCACCCCCCGAGCGGTTCTGACGGGCCGCGCCGGCAGCCGCCGGACGGCTCCCGGCGGGGACGCCGCACCCCGGCCGGCCGGGCCGTTCACTTCGGGGGAGCGGGACGGAGCGCGAGGACCGCGATGTCGTCGGCGCTGTCGGCGCCGAGCCCGATGAGGAGCTCGTCGCAGAAGGTGTCCAGGGGTGCGCGGGCCAGGGCGGCGGTGTGCCTGCGGAGCCGGGCGAAGGCGTCGTCGAGGGACTCGTCGCGGCGCTCGACGAGGCCGTCGGTGTACAGGAGCAGCGTCGATCCGGCGGGCAGGCGGTCCCGGGCGGTGCGCCGGGGCATCTCGGGATCCATGCCGAGGAGCAGACCCGCGCCTTCCTCCAGGTACCGGGTCTCCCCCTCGCGGGTGGTCAGCAGCGGGGGCAGATGGCCGGCGGACGAGTGCGCCAGCTCCCACGAGCCGTCGGCACAGCGGTGGGCGAGCCCGTAGATGCAGGTGGCGGTCGCCTCCCGGTACAGGCTGTGGTTGGCCAGGTCCAGACGGCGCAGCACCATGTCGGGTGGTTCCCGGCGGTCGACCGCGATGCCGCGCAGCATGCTGCGCAGCTGGCTCATGGCGATGGCCGCGTCGAGGTTGTGGCCGGTGACGTCACCGATGACCACCGCGGTGTCCCCGCCGGGGACGACGAAGCAGTCGTACCAGTCACCGCCCACCTGCGCGGTGGTGGAGGAGGAGGCGTACCGGGCGGCGAGCCGCAGGCCGTCGACATCGGGCAGCGCGGGCAGCAGCGAGCGCTGGAGGCGTTCGGCGATGTTGCGGGTCGCCTGGTACAGGCGCGTGTTGTCGATGCCCAGGGCGATGCCGCGGACGACGTCCTCGATCAGGGGCAGGTCCTCTTCTGTGAACGGCCGCCTCCGCCGGGCGCGGGCCAGGGTCAGCGCTCCGAGGATCTCGTGGCGGGCCCGCAGGGGAGTGACCACGGCGCTGCCCGCGTCGAGCTGCCGCAACAGCGCCAGGTAGTGGGCGTCCAGCGCGTTCCCGCTGCGGTGCGCCGGCGGGGCCCCGGTGAGCAGCAGCGGCCCCGCGCCGCGCAGCGCACGGGCCAGTGGTCCGCGGGCGGTCCCCGAGACCGGCGGCAGCGGGCCTTCGCGCGCCGCCGGGCGCGCCCCGCCGGGATCGCGTGAGACGAAACAGATCCGCTCGGCCCGGGAGGGGCTCGTGAACAGGTCCACCGCGCACCAGTCCGCCAGCCGCCGGGTGAGCAGCCGTGCGGCGTGCCGCAGGCCCGTGTCGAGATCCAGGGTGCTGCTCAGTGCGGCTCCCGCGTTCGCCAGCAGGGAGAGCCGTTCCACGGGCGACATCTCCGGCTCCGCGCCATCCGTCCCCGCGGGGTGCTCCGGCGGCACCGGCGCGTACGTCTCCTCGGACTGCCGCGGTGCCGTCCGGCCGGCGCCGCCCGGTGCGGCCGACGGTCCGGCGGAGGCGGCGGCCCGGGGAATGAGCTGTGCGACGAAGACTGTGCGGCCCTCGGCCGTTTCCTGGGTCTGGAGGACCAGGCGAACGGGGACGACGTGGCCGTCCCGGTGCAGTGCCGGCAGCGGCACGGACCGGCCCACGATGCGGGGCCGGCCGGTGAGCAGCAGCGAGGAGAAGGCCGCCGCGTGCCGCTGCCGCAGGTGCTCGGGGACGAGGACGGTGACCCTGTGCCCGACGAGATCCGCCGGGTCCCAGCCGAGCAGGTCCGTCACCGGTCCGTTCGCCGCGATGATCCGGTTGTCCTCGTCGGCGGCGACGGTCGGCACCCGGCCGGCCCCCACGTGGCCGGTGTCCCACGGCACCAGTTCCGGAGGGCTCAGGCCCGGTTCCCGGGGTACCACCGTCCAGGCGGTCGGCTGGGCGCCGGCGAGCTGGCCGCCGATCTGGTCGAACAGCCACTCCTGGAACAGGAGACAGCGCGGCAGGGCGGGCAGGGTGAGCAGGCGCTCCTCCCGGGCGGCCTCCTCGCCCAGGCCGAGCACGTCGCGCAGGGTGCGCACCGCCGGCACCGCGTCGGCCGGGACCCGCAGCACCAGCGAGCGGGTCCCCGCGTCGGCCGGCTGTCGGTCCAGGGCGGCGGCCACCCAGGTGCTGATCGCGTTGTTGGCGTCGTGGGCCGCGGCGAGGTCCTCCGGGCGCACGCCGACGCCTTTCCCGGCGGCCGCGGCGAGTACGAGTTCGCGCATCAGGGCGTGGCGGTGCTGCCGGGACGCCGTGTACAGGGCGCTCGGCACATCGGCCAGGATCACGGTCCGGTCCGAGGGGCCGGACGCCTCGCCGGGCCGCCGGCCGGACGGCGGGGGCGGTGGTGGCGGTGGCCCGCCGGACGAGAGTTCGCACCACACCGTCTTGCGCCGCGCGCCGGTGTCGACGCCGTGGCGGGACGCCAGGTGCGCGACCAGGGCCAGCCCCTGCCCGGTGCCCGCGTACGGGGGACAGCGCTGGGGCACCGGGGCGAGGTCCGGCCGCCGGTCGCCGACAGCCACCCGGACCGTGCCGTCGAGGACGCGGACCGTCACGTCGATCTCGGTGCGCGCGTGCAGTACGGCGTTGGTGACCAACTCGCCGGCCAGGAGTTCGGCCGTGTCGGCCAGTTCCGGGGGGACGGCGGGCAGCGCGGCCCGCACAAACCGCCGTGCCGACGCGGCGCTCTGCGGGGCGAGGGGAAACCGACGCGTCACTGCCCTCGGCGGATCGGGGTCGCCCATGGCACCAGTGTGCTGGTCCGGCCCTCCGGCGGCACGTCGGTTCCGCGTGTGGCCGGGGGACGGGCCTCCCGGGTGGGCCGGCCGGTCGCCCGGCGCCGCCGGCTGGTTCACCCGGCCGCGTGCCCCGGGGCGGCCGTGCGGGCCGGACCGCGGGGAATCGACGGCTCCCGCCGGCGCGCGACGACGGCGCGGCGGACGCGCGTGCCGGACCGCGCGTCCGCGGCGTGATCCGCACGACGGCCCCGCGGCGCCCCGGCCCTCCTCGCCGCACCGGCCGAAAGCCCGGGTGCGTCCGGTACGAGGGGGTCCGGGCCGGCACACCGGGAACACGCACCGGACGCCGTTGCCCGCCGCGGCACTAGGCGGACGCCGGCAGCACGTGGTCGCCGGTCCTGTCCGTGCTCAGGCACAGGGAGCACACCACCGCGTCGTGGGCGACGCAGGCGGTGAGGTCCGGGCGCTCGTAGGACCGGCGGCAGACGTGGCAGTCGTAGGTGACGGCGCTGGGGTTGCCGTCCGCGTCCAGCAGCGGCTCGGCGATGCCGTCGTCGCCGCGGCGCAGGTAGTACCGGCCCCCGGTGGCGACGGCCGTCAGCGGGGTCAGGACGAACGCGATCAGGGCCGCGGCCACGGGGGAGTACGGCTGGAGGGCGTCGCCCAGGAGGTGGAAGTACATCGCGATGGACAGACCCGAGGCGGCGACGAAGGACACCACACCGACCGGGTTGACGGCGTACAGCATGCCGCGGCGGAACTCGGGCGCGTGCGGGGACAGCCCCAGCACGTACTTGTTGACCAGGATGTCGGTCGCGACGGTGACCACCCAGGCGATCGCGCAGTTCGAGTAGAAGCCGAGGACGCCGTTGAGGACGCTGAACATGTCGGCCTCCATCAATGTGAGCGCGATGGCCAGGTTGACCAGGACGAACACCATGCGGCCGGGGTAGCGCCGGGTGACGCGCGTGCAGGAGTTGGTCCAGGCGAGGGAGCCGGAGTACGCGTTGGTCACGTTGATCTTGATTTGGCTGATCACGACGAGCGCCACGGCCAGCGGCACCACCATCCAGGACGGCATCATCGCGTCGAAGGCCCCCTGGAACTGCCGGATCGGCTCGGGTGCCGCGGCCGGCCCGGCCTCGGCCAGGATGTAGACGGCCAGGAAGACGCCGATGGCCTGCTTCAGGGCGCCTAGCACCACCCAGCCGGGACCGGCCATGATCACCGCGGTCCACCAGCTCCGCCTGTTCGCCGCGGTCTTGGGCGGCATGAAGCGCAGGTAGTCGATCTGCTCGCCGATCTGCGCGATGAGCGACAGGCACACGCCCGCGCCGAGCAGGACGGAGGCGGTGTTCACGCCGCCCTCGCCGTCGGTGCCCGCGTAGGAGAGGAAGCGGTCGACGGTGCCGGGGTCGGTGGCGACCAGATGGACCAGCGGGGCGACCATCAGCAGCAGCCACAGGGGCGTGGTCCACACCTGGAGCTTGCTGAGGGCCTTCATGCCGTAGATCACCAGCGGGATCACCATGAGGGTGGAGACGGCGTAGCCCAGCCACAGCGGCAGGCCCAGGCCGAGTTCGAGGCCCTGTGCCATGATCGCGCCTTCGAGGGCGAAGAAGATGAACGTGAAGCTGGCGAAGATGACGCTGGTGAGGACCGATCCGTAGTAGCCGAAACCGCAGCCGCGGGTGATCAGGTCGAGGTCGATGTTGTACCGGGCGCCGTAGTAGGAGAGCGGGAAGCCGGTGGCGAAGACGACGGCGGCGGCCACGGCTATCGCGATCAGCGCGTTGCCGGTGCCGTGGGCCAGTCCGATGCCCGCCCCGATGGAGAAGTCGGCCATGTAGGCGATGCCGCCCAGCGCGGTCGTCGCCACGACCATCGGACTCCAGCGGCGGTAGCTGCGCGGGGCGAAACGCAGGGTGTAGTCCTCCAGCGTCTCCTCGGCCGCCTGGTCGGCCGCGGCCCGGGTCGTCTCCGGCCTGGCCGCCGACCGTGTGTCAGTCGTGCTCATGTCACATCTCCTGGAGTGGGTGCCGGGGTGCCGGACGGCCCCCTCGGCGTCGTCGGCGGGACGGGGGAGCGGCGGGTGCGCCGCGCGGGGATACGGGCGTCAGCGCGGGACGGACGCCTCCGCCGGGCGCCCGCCGGCGCCGCACGGCCGCCGCGCCGGCGGACCGGTGCGCGGCTGCCGCGCGCACCCCTTCCGTCGCGCGCGGCACCCCGGTGCCGCGCGTGCGGACAAGCGTGCGAACGGCGGTGTATACGGTTGTGCGCCCATGGCGGGACACCGTAGGAAGTGCTCGTTACCCGGAAGTCCCGCCTGCCGTGAACGAGCCGTTACGGAAGCCTCACCGCGCTCGGCGGGCCGCGGTCACCGCCGTCCCGGTCCGCACCCGGGAGCGGACCGGGACGGCGGTCGTGCCGCGGGCGTGCGGGGGCGGACCGTGAGGTGCGGGCGGCGGGTGGTGAGGGGCTGGCGTGCGGCACGCCCCCGCGGTGGCGGGCCCCCGGGTCCTCCTCCCCGGTCCCCACCAGGCCGACGGGACCGATCCGGCGGTGGCCCGCGGCGATCAGGCGGCGCGCGGTGACGGCCGAACCACACCCTCCACGCCGCCCCGGCCCTCGCTTCGCGGGTCCGACGATCGCCGCTCTGCCCGTGACCGTCGTCCTCCTGATCGGACAGCGGCACCTCGTCCGCGGCCCCATCGGCCGGCATCGGCAAAAAGCCGCCGAGCGGCACGGCCGGCGGCGGCATCATGACCGGCATGGAAACCTTCGTCCTCCCTCCCGCACGCACCGGCGAGCACCACCTGCCCGACGGCAGGCGCCTGGGCTGGGCGGAGTGGGGCCCGCCGGACGGCGTCCCCGTCCTGCTCTGCCCGGGAGCCGCCACCAGCCGTCACCTCGGCTTCGGCGGACAGGCCGTGACCGAACTCGGGGTACGGCTGATCTCCCTGGACCGGCCGGGCCTCGGCGTCTCCACCCCGGCACCGCGACGTACGCTCGCGGACTTCGCCGAGGACGTCCGCCTGTTCGCCGGGCACCGGGGCCTGGGCAGGCCCGCGGTCGTCGGCAACTCCCAGGGCGCCCCGTTCGCCCTGGCCTGCGCCGCGGCCGGGGTGGCCGGCGCCCTGGCGGTGGTCGCGGGTGCCGACGAGGTCGCCGCCCCGCACTTCGCCCCGGCGCTGCCCCCGGACCTGCGGTGCCTGGTGGAGCTGATCCGGACCGACCCGGGCGCCGCCGAGGAGGTGTTCACGGGCTTCACCCCGCAGGCCATGTGGGACATGGTCATGGCCGGCAGCCCGGCCGTGGACCTGGCCGTGTACCGGGAGGAACGCTTCGCCGCCGCCTACCGCACCGCGCTCGAGGAAGCCTTCGCGCAGGGCGCCGGGGGATACGCCCGCGACACCGTCCTCGCCATGGGGCGGTGGGACATCGACCTCTCGGCCGTCACCGTGCCCGTGGACGTCTGGTACGGCGCGCAGGACCGCACCCACTCACCGGACCGGGGGCGCACCCTGACGTCCCGCATACCGGGTGCCGTGCGCCACGTCGTCCCCGCCACCGGCGGCGCCGTCCTGTGGACGCGGGCCCGCCCCATCCTGCGGTCCCTCCTGCGGCACGCCCGGGAAACGGGCTGACGGCCGCGGGGCCGGTGGAGCCCCGGCTCCCCGGCTCACCGGGCTGGTCCCCGGCGCGCCCGGGGGCCGGGCCCTGGGCGGTGGACCGGTGGGGACGGCCCCTGCCGGAACGGGACGCCCCCCTTGCCGGAACGGGACGCCCCGGCCGGCCACCGACGGACCCTCACCGCACGCTTGCTTTTGACCACCGCGTGACAGATAACTCTGTCGTCGGCCCGAAACAGGCGGGCGGGCCGGCCCCGGTGTGCTCCTCACCGCCCGCGGCGGCATCGCCCGTCCGGCCGGCCGGACGGCCCCCGCGGGGAACCACCGGCGGCGGTCCCCGGACGACGGCAGGGGAAGAGATGTCACAGCGCAGTGACCTCCGACGGCGCAGGGCCGCCCTGGAGGACGAGTGGTCCCGCTGGGTGCCGCGGCTGAGGACGGCCACCGTCTCGCCGTGCGGCGGAGCGCTGCGGCCGGAGGTCACCGCCTCGTGGGCACGGTCCCTCGGCAGCGTGGACCCCGCACGGGACAGCGCGCCGGCCTGCGGCGGCCGGACGGTGTCCGAGCGGTGGGCCGCCTCCCCGCTGCGCCGGCCGGTCCACGACCTGGCGGGCGAACTGCACAGCATCGCCCACGACGCCGGGTTCGTCACCGCCGTCACCGACGAGTCCGGCACCATCCTGTGGACCTGCGGCGGGCGGACCATGCGACACCGTGCCGAGCGGGTCAACTTCGCGCCGGGAGGCCGCTGGGACGAGTCCGCCATGGGGACCAACGCCCTGTCCCTCGCCCTGCGCACCGGCCGCCCCAGCACCGTCTTCTCCGCCGAGCACCTCGTGACGGCGCTGCACGGCTGGGTCTGCTACTGCGCGCCGGTGCGCGGCCCCGACGGCCGCGTCCTGGGCGTGCTGGACCTGTCCACCACCTGGGACCGCTCGCACCCGCTGGCCATGTCCACCGTGCGTTCGCTGGTCACCGCCATCGAGGGCAGGCTGCGAACCGAGTCCCCCACCCGGCCCGGCGCGGCCGCGCCCGGCCCGGTACGGCTCACCTGCCTGGGCACCGGGCGGGCCGAACGCGACGGCGCCGCGCTGCCCCTGCGCCCGCGTCAGCTGGAGATCCTCACGCTGCTCGCCCTGGAGCCGCGCGGCTACACGCCCGAACGCCTGCGCGAGGCCCTCTACGGCGACCGGCCCGTGACCGCGTCCACCTTCAAGGCCGAGATCTCCCACCTGCGGCGCGCCCTCGGCGGCGGCATCGCCCCCCGCCGCTACGCGCTGACCCTCCCGGTCTCCTGCGACGCCGCCGACGTCCTGCGCGCCCTGGAACAGGGCGACCTCACCACCGCCCTGCGCCACTACCGGGGACCGCTGCTGCCCCGCTCCGAGGCACCGGGCCTCGTCGAGTGGCGGGCCCGGCTGGAAGTCGCCGTACGGGAGGCGGTGCTGGCCGGACCCCGGCCCGAACACGCCCTGCGCTACGGCGCCTGCGCCCCGTACGACGCCGAAGTGCACGAACACGCGCTGCGCCTGCTCCCTCCCGGCGACCCGCGCCGCCCGATCGTGGTCGGCCGGCTGCGCACCGCCCTGAACGACTGAGATCCGGCCCGACGTCCGCCGGCCGGCGCCGCGCCGACCTCACGCCAACCTCACGCCAACCTCGCGTCGGCACAGTGAACCGCGTCGCGGCGGCCCGGACCGGCCGCCGTGCCACCGCACTCGTCATCCTCCGAGGAGAGCCGCCATGGTGTACGCGCAGCCCGGGACCGACGGCAGCATCGTCGACTTCGCCCGCCGCTACGACAACTTCATCGGCGGGGACTGGGTCGCCCCCGCCGAGGGCCGCTACTTCGACAACCCCTCGCCGGTGACCGGCGAGGTCTTCTGCGAGGTCGCCCGTTCCTCCGCCGCCGACGTCGAACGCGCGCTGGACGCCGCCCACGCCGCCGCCCCCCGGTGGGGCCGCACGTCCGCCGCCGAGCGCGCCCGGGTGCTGAACCGCATCGCGGACCGGATGGAGGAGAACCTCGAGAAGATCGCCGTGGCCGAGACCTGGGAGAACGGCAAACCCGTACGCGAGACCCTGGCCGCCGACATCCCGCTCGCCGTGGACCACTTCCGCTACTTCGCGGGCGTGGTGCGCGGGCAGGAGGGCAGCATCGCCGAGATCGACGCGGACACGGTCGCCTACCACTTCCACGAGCCGCTGGGCGTGGTCGGCCAGATCATCCCGTGGAACTTCCCCGTCCTGATGGCCGCGTGGAAGCTCGCCCCCGCCCTCGCCGCGGGCAACTGCGTGGTCATCAAACCGGCCGAGCAGACCCCGGCCAGCCTGCTGCTGGTGATCGACCTGATCGCCGACCTGCTCCCGCCGGGCGTGGTCAACGTCGTCAACGGCTTCGGGGTGGAGGCCGGCAAGCCCCTCGCCTCCAGCCCGCGCGTCGCCAAGGTGGCCTTCACCGGCGAGACCACGACCGGCCGCCTGATCATGCAGTACGCGAGCGAGAACATCATCCCCGTCACACTGGAACTGGGCGGCAAGAGCCCGAACATCTTCCTGCCGGACGTGGCCGCCGCCGACGACGACTTCCTGGACAAGGCGGTCGAGGGCTTCGTGATGTTCGCGCTGAACCAGGGCGAGGTGTGCACCTGCCCCTCCCGCGCCCTGGTCCACTCCTCGATCTACGACGACTTCATGGCGCGCTGCGTCGCCCGCACCGAGGCCATCACCGGCGGGAACCCGCTCGACCCGGCCACCATGATCGGGGCGCAGGCGAGCAACGACCAGTACGAGAAGATCCTCTCCTACATCGACATCGGCAGGAAGGAGGGCGCCGACCTCCTCACCGGCGGCAACCCGCGCACGGTCAGCGGCCTCGACGGCGGTTACTACATCGAGCCGACCATCTTCCGGGGCACCAACGACATGCGGATCTTCCAGGAGGAGATCTTCGGCCCGGTCGTGTCGGTGACGATGTACGACTCGGTGGACGAGGCCGTCGAGATCGCCAACGACACGCTGTACGGCCTCGGCGCCGGTGTGTGGACCCGGGACGGGAACACCGCCTACCGGCTCGGCCGCGCGATCAAGGCCGGACGGGTGTGGACCAACTGCTACCACGCCTACCCCGCGCACGCGGCCTTCGGCGGCTACAAGAAGTCCGGCATCGGCCGCGAGACCCACAAGATGATGCTGGACCACTACCAGCAGACGAAGAACCTGCTGGTGAGCTACGCGCCGCAGAAGCTCGGGTTCTTCTGATGGCCGCGCGGGTGACGCGGGTGGAGCTGACCGGGGCCGCCGAGGAACTGGTACGCAGCCTGACGCGACGGCACGGGCCGGTGATGTTCCACCAGTCGGGCGGCTGCTGCGACGGCAGCGCCCCCATGTGCTACCCGCGCGGCGAGTTCCGGGCCGGCGGCTCGGACGTCCTGCTCGGCCACGTCGCCGGTGACACGCCGTTCTGGATGAGCGCCGATCAGTACGCCCGCTGGCGGCACACCCATCTCACCGTCGACGTGGTTCCGGGCCGGGGCGGCGGCTTCTCCCTCGAAGCCCCCGACGGCGTGCGTTTCCTGCTCCGGTCGCGGTTGCTCACCGATGAGGAGCGGCAGCGGGTGGACGCGGAGCCGCCGCTGCCGAGGGGGGACGGCCGGGAGACCGCCTGACCGTGCGGTGCCGCGGAGCGGACGGCGGCGGCAGGGGAGGGGGTGGGCGCGCAGCCGGGCGCCCACCCCTTTCCGCGTACGGGAACCATGCCGCCGCGACGGCCGTTCACCCGAGGGACCGCGAACAGCGGGACGAGGACCGGGGCCTGACGGGCAGCGGCAGAGACAGAGGTGCACCAGTGGCGATGTGGGACCGGCTCAAGGACCAGGCCAAGAATCTCCAGCAGGCCCAGAGCGCCCGGGCGGCAGGGGGGCACGGCGCCGCCGGACCGGGACCCGGCGGCGGGCACGGCCGGGGACCGGGTGCCTCCACGGGTTCCAAGGCCCAGCTGATCGGCCTGCTGAAGTCCCAGCTGGCCTCGGCGCGGACCGAGCTCAAGAGCGGTGCCTACCGGGACGCCGGCATGGCGATGTGCGCCCTGGTCGCCGCGGCGGACGGATCGGTGGAGCCGGCGGAGCGGCAGCGCGTGGAGGAACTCATCGTCTCCAACGAGGTCTTGCGGAACTTCCCGGCCGATCAGCTCCGGCAGAGGTTCAACCAGCACATCGACCGGCTCCTCGCCGACTTCCCCACGGGCAGGGCCGAGGCGCTGCGGGAGATCGCCAAGGCGGCCAAGAAGCCGGTGGAGGCCCGCGCGGTCGTCCAGACCGGCATCGTCGTCGCCGGTGCCGACGGGTACTTCGGGCCCTCGGAGCAGGCCGCGGTCCGCGACGCCTGCGCCGCCCTCGGCCTGTCGCCGGCGGAGTTCGGCGTCTGAGCGACCGTTCACGGCGCACGCACCGCGACCGCCGTCCGCGCCGCCCGGGCGCGTCTTCCCGGGCCGGGCGGCGCACCGCCGGGGACGCGGGGAGGTGCCGAGCGGCACCCGCCCGGCCCGCCCGGCCGGGGGCAGTCACCGCTCTTCGGGCAAAGGCCGGGCGACTGCAGCCGCTCCGGTCCGGCCGATCGCGACCTGGCAGGCTCCTGGCCGGCCCGGGCCTCCCCGTGGTCCTCGGCCACGAGGCCGCGGGCACCATCGTCGAGGTGGGCGCCGCGGTGGACAACCTGCGCGGCGGTGACCGCGTGGCGCTGGAAAGCCACCTGCCGTGCGGCCGGTGCTTCGCATGCCGGACCGGGGACGCCCACACCTGCGATCACACGCAGATCCTCGGCATGCGCTTCGGCGGGGTCTTCGCCGAACGCGTCGCCGTGCCGCACCGCATCTGCGTCCCCCTTCCCGACGGTGTGCCCCTGGAGACCGGCGCACTGCTGGAGTCGGCCGGGGTGGCGGTACACGCCGTTCAGCGAGCCGGCTGCTCGGTGGCCGGCCGCGGCGTTCCGGTCAGCGGCGCCGGGCCGGTGGGCATGGTCGTCGCGCGACCGGCATCGCTCATGGGCGCCGCCTACGTGATCGTGATCGAGCCGAATCCCTGCCGTCGCGCCGAGGCCGAGCGGTTCGGAGTGATCACGATGGAACCCGGGGACGGGGTCGCCGAACGCAGCCGTGAACTGAGCGGCCACCGCGGAGGTGCCGACGTGGCCTTCGAATGCTCCGGAGCACCCTCCGTACTTCCCCCCTCTCTTCGACGCCGTGCGGCGAGAGGGCACGGTCGTGACCGTGGGACACCCGGGCCGGCCGGTGGCGATCGACGTCGCTGCCCAGATCAACAAGCGAGGCATCACGCCGCGCGGCATCTTCGGCCGCCGCCTGTGGGAAACCTGGGAGCAGACGCTGCTCCTGCTGAACTCCGGTCGCCTGGACCTGGACTGGCTGATCACGCACCGACTGCGACTCGGCCAGGTCGACGAGGCGATCGATCTACTCACCGGGGATGCCCGCAAGGTGCTGTTGGTCCCGGGGCTGGGCTGACGCTCCGGTACCGGTCGTCGCCCGGGTGGCCGACGCAGGCGCGCTCCCGGCCGTCGCCGCACGCCGCACCGGCCACGGCGAAGGGGACGGTGCGAACGGCGGGGTGCGGGCGGCGGGCCGGTCGGACCGCCGCCCGCACGTCCGGATCAGCCGACGATCGGCGAGACGGCGACGCAGCCGGCGACCTGGACCGCGCCCGCGCCGGACTTCTCGGCGATGGCCTTGCCCTCGTACACGATCTTGCAGGAGAGCTTTCCGGAGTCGTCGGTGAGGTTCACGGCCACCGGCATGACGGTCGGCGCCTCGATGCCGCGCAGCGTCACCGTCTTCTTCCACGGCAGCGTGGGGTTCTGCACCGACTCCAGTTTGGGAGCGGCCGCGTCGCCGCCGCCCGCGTTGTACTCGATCGAGTCGACCTCGTCGCCGGTCACCTCGTACGTGACCTGGTACTCCTCGTTGATCTGCTTGTCGACTTCCTTGTTCACCTCTTCCTCGACCTGCTTGGTGGCCTCGTCGGCGATGCCGGAGCAGGCGCCGAGGCCGAGGACGAGGCCGCTCGCGACGAGCGCGGAGGCGACGGAGCGGCTGATGCGGTTCATACGGGACGACCCCCCAGGTCACGCGGACTGTGCATGCGCAGACAACAGTAAAGACGGGGTCAAGTCAACTTGTCGCCAGCCGGTGTGGCACCTCTGGCCGGTGTGGTCGCACCGCGGGTGAGGGCCGGCGCGAAGGCGCCGGCCGGTCCGGCACCGGGGCGCTCCCGGCCGGCCGTGCGGACCGCGCGGTCCGGGGCACGGCCGGGGAAGCCGTCCCGCGGATCAGTTCGCCGCGGGCGTGACGGCGCGGTCGGCCGTCTCCTTCCGGGGCCGTACGGTCATCAGCAGGGTCCGGGGGCGTACCGTGGCCCGGGCCACCGGGCGCACGGACTGCCCCCGCAGGTCGAGCCGTACCCGGCGGACGATCGTCGCGATGGCGGTGACCAGTTCGGTCAGCGCGAACCGGTCGCCGATGCACTTGTGCTTGCCCGCGCCGAAGGGGAGGAACGCCCCGGAGGGAGGCGGCTGCTCGCTGTCCAGCCAGCGGTCGGGGTCGAAGACCTCCGGGCGGGGAAACAGGGCGGGGTCGCGGTGGAGGGCGTGCTGGCAGTACGCGAGTTCGGTGCCGGCGGGCAGCGTCCAGGGGCCCAGGCGCGTATCGGTGACGGTCCGCCGGGTGACGAGCCAGCCGGTGTGGTGCAGCCGCAGCGTCTCGTCGATGACGCGCCGCAGGTACGGGAGCCGGGTGACGTCCTCGAAGGTGACCGGCCTGTCGCCCAGGACCTCGTCGAGTTCGGCCAGGACGCGTGCCTCGATCCGGGGGTGGCGGGCGAGTTCGTACAGGAGCCACGACAGTACGGAGGCGGTGGTCTCGGTGCCGGCCACGGCCAGGGTGAGGATCTCGGAGCAGATCTGGTGCCCGGTCAGCGGCCGGCCCGTCCTCTCGTCCGTGGCGCGCAGCAGCAGGGAGAGCATGTCGCCGGTGTCGTGCCCGGAGGCCTGGAGTTCGTCGACGGCCCGCTGGACGGTGGAGCGTACCGCGTTCCGGGCCCGGTCGAAGCGGCGGTTGAAGGGCAGGGGCAGCCTCTCCGCCCAGTCGGGCAGCATGATGCGGGCGCCGACGCCGTTCATCACGACCGACAGGTCGCGCCGCAGACGGCGGAAGGTGGCGTCGTCGAGGCTGCCGGCGAACACGGTCTTGGCGAGCATGTCGAGGGAGAGTTTGACCATCGCCTCCCGCACGTCGAGGGTCTGGCCGGGTCTCCAGCCGTCGACGGCCGCGGTGACCTCGTCGCGCATGACGTCGACGTAGCGGGCGATCTCCGCGCGGGCGAAGGCGGGTTGGAGCTGACGGCGTTTGCGGACGTGATCCTGCCCGGCGGCGGTGACGACGGAGTCGCCGAGCAACTGGCCCATCTTCTCGAAGAAACGGCCCTTGTCCAGACCGGGACCGAGGTCGACGAGCATGGTGCGGATGAGGTCGGGGTCCTGGACGATGACGGTGCGGGTGCCCGGCTGGAGGGTGATCTCGACCAGCGGGCCGTAGTCGCGCCTCAGCGAGGCGATGAAGCCGAGGTTGTCGCGCATGAGCTGTATCGCGTGACCCAGCAGCGGAAGCGATCCCGCCGCCCTGGGTATGGGGGGAGGCGCTACGAGCGTCACGAGGGCTCCCTTCGAATCGATCATGGGCGCCCTATGGCTTCCCTGGTCCTTCCCCCGCGTAATCCGGCGGGAAGCGTGGTCTGCGCCACGGTGTTCCCGTCGGAGGGCGGGCAGGCACCCGGCGGTCCGAGGGCGGAAGCGCCGGTGCCCGTGACGCACGAGGCACCGGCCCGGCGATCCGGTGCCGCGCGGCACCGGGCCGCGGCCCCTGGCCCGGCCCCGGGGGCGGCCGCCGCCCGGACGCCTTGGACGCCCGGGCGGGATCGACACCGACGGCCTCGGTCCCGCGTGCGGTCGTCCGATGTCCTCGCCGGGCCTGTTCGAGGCGGTCCGGGCGGTGGAGGTGGAGCGGCGGGGAATCTGGGCGCCCCACACCTTCGACTCGTTCCCGACGGTGACGTCGAGGACGACCCAGGCCTCCGACCACGGCGCGCTGTACGCGGACCTCGACGTGTGAGGCACGGGTCGGCCGCGGTGGCGAACCGCCCGGGGGCCCGCCGGAACCGCCGCCCGTCGCGTCCTCACCCCGGTGGGTGAGGACGACGCACGGGCGGTCGTGGGAGTCCTCGGCGAGACCGTGTGCCGCGAGTGGCCCCGCGGGCCATCGGCGGTCCTGTCGGCGCGCCGTCCGCCGGGACGCCGCAATTTCCCGGGGGCTGGTCCGTCCTGCCCTTCCCCGGGCATCCCGGGCCGGGGGAGGGTCTATGCCGGAGCACCGGAGCGCGTATGCGCCTTTCGCCTGGAGGGTGAAGCATGGGGAGAGGGAGTGATCCCCTGTCCGAGCGGGGCCGAGGAGGTGACCGACCGTGGGTCTCGTACTGCGTCCGGGTACCGCGGACGATGCCGCGGAGTGCGGGAGGATCTGCTTCGAAGCCTTCGCCGGGATCGCCCGCGAGCACGCTTTCCCGCCCGATGTGCCCAGCTCCGAGGTCGGTGTGGCGTTGATCGGGGCGGGACTGGCCCACCCGGCGTTCTACAGCGTCGTCGCCGAGCTCGACGGACGGGTCGTGGGGAGCAACTTCCTCGACGAGCGCTCACCGGTCGTCGGGGTCGGGCCGATCACCATCGATCCCGCCGTGCAGAACCGGGGTGTGGGCCGCCGGCTGATGCGGGACGTGATGGACCGGGCCGTCGAGCGCGGGGCGCCGGGGATCCGGCTGCTGCAGAGCGGGTATCACAACAGGTCGTTCTCGTTGTACACGAGCCTGGGGTTCGTCTTCCGGGAGACGGTCGCCTGTATGCAGGGGCCGGCGGTCCTGCGCGCGACGACCGGGTTTCCCGTACGGGAGGCCACCGGTGCGGACCTCGCCGCTTGCAACGAACTGTGCCGGCGGGTCCACGGCGCGGACCGCGGCGGCGAAGTCGCCGACGCGCTCGAACAGGGCACGGCCCGCGTCGTCGAACGTGCGGGGCGGCTCACCGGTTACGCCACGGACCTGGCGTTCTTCGCGCACGCCGTGGCCGAGACCACCGCGGACCTCCAGGCTCTGATCGCCTCGGCACCGGCTTTCGGCGGTCCCGGCATCCTCGTTCCCGCCAGGAACACTCTGCTGCTGCAGTGGTGTCTGGCCAACGGTCTCCAGGTGGTGCAGCTGATGAGCCTGATGAGCATCGGCCTCTACTCCGAGCCCGCCGGGGCGTACCTGCCCTCGGTCCTCTACTGAGCAGGACGCGCACAGGGCTGGAGGAGCCCGAGCGGTCACGGGCGGCCCACCGGTCGTCAGCGGCCCCGGGCACGCCCCCCGGCCATGAACGATCACGGCATCGGGTGGGCGTGCCGCCGGATCGGCGAGGACGGTGCGATCACACGCGTGCGCGGCGTCACGCACACCGAACCGGCGCGGACGATCGTCCCGGAGCACCACATTGCCATGTCCCCGAAAGCCCTCCGGCGGATCGAGCGGGTCTCGCACGGCCTCGTTTCCCGCCCGCGCGCAGGCGAACGCCGCGAACAGGGGCCGTACGGCTCGGGGTTGCCGGGGGACGGGACTTTGCCACGCTCCCGTACTGATGGTTGGGTGGCATGGTGTCATCGTCATCTCCGCAGCCCTGGTACGAGCAGAGCGGGCCGTACGGGCAGTCCGGCCCGCACCGTCAGGCCGGGCACCCGGGCCCAGCGCACCCCTCGTACCCGCACCAGGCGCCTCCGTCCGCCTGGCAGCGACAGCCCTACTCCCAGTCCTCGCCCCCTGATCCAGGACACTCGCCCCTCCACCAGCCCGCCGCACCGCCGGCGGGGCTGTCCGGCGCGTGGGAGCCCCGTCCACCGCGTTCGAGGGCGGGACGGCGGATCCGCTTCGTCCTGACGGTGCTGCACTTCCCGTTCCACGTGGTGCTGTGGGCGGTCGTCGTGGCGCTCCTCGTGGCCTGCGCGCTGGTGATGGAACTCGTCTGCGGGATCCTTCCCTTCCTCGAACGCCCGGTGGAGAAAGCGGCGGTCCGGGCCCTCGATCCCTTCCCCGCGCGGCCGCGCTGGTGGATGACGTGGGGCGAGCTGCGGCACGAGGAGGACCCCGCCTTCCACCGGGGACGGGTGGAGAAGCTGCTCCGGAAGCAGAGGAGCGATCGGCGCACGACGGACGTCGCCGCGCACCTGTACCGGTGCCTCGGGGTGCGCGGCCTGTTGGAGATCGCGGGGCCGCACGGCTGGACACTCGACGCGCAGGCGGCCGTCCGCCCTCACGAGAAGGTCAGGCTGTCCCGCCTCGTACCGGCGGCGACGCGGTCGTAGCCGCGTGCGCGCGGTCCCGGGACGCCCGCCGCGAAAGGGCGTTCCACCGTTTTCACGACGGTGGCCGCCCGCGGGGACGTGCGTGGGATCATCCGTCCATGAGCAGCGACCTGGAAGTGAGTGCCCTGGCGATCAACGTCACGATCCCGCAGACGCTTCGCTGGACGGATACCCGGCGCGGTGAAGTGTTCACACTGACCACACTCAACGTCCGGCTCCTCCCGGACGGCCACCTCGCCGCCAAGGCCTACGGCCGGCCGGTCGGTGGCGGTCGCGGCGCGTACGTCTCGTTCCCCGTCCCCGACAAACCCGAACTGGCGGCCCTGATCGCTGACGCCGCCAGCCGCGCCGGGGTGTTGTGGGCCGCCCATCGCGGTCTCGGCTGAGCTTGGTTCGGCCCGAAGGCGGACGGTGACAGTTCGGGCTTGGACCTCGTGGCAAGGCCGGAGAGGTGGGTCCTCCTGCGCGACGCGAGCACGACTCACGGATCGGGAGCGGCAGTTCATCGGGTCGTGTTCACCGATCGATGAGCACGGCCCGTGTCCCCGAGCGGCTGCGGCAGCGGTTCGGGGGCGCATCCGGACAGCGGTCTTCTCGGGCGGACAGCCGTGGCAGTCGGCGGGGTTCGCTCCGGCCGACTGCCGGATCGGCTCCTCCCGTGCGTGGTGGCCGCCGCGGCCTGTCCCGGACGAGAAGAAACCCACCCCTTCGGCTTCGTCCCGGAGCCGCTGAGTCCGCGCGGCGCCGCCGGGTACGTGTACGCGCAGGCACCACCCGGCGCCGTCGACCCCGGGGCGCAGCAGACCCACGGGAGGCGCGCCTTCGCCACCCGGCCGGGACGGTTCACAGGCCGTAGACGCGGGTGGCGGTCGCGCGGAAGACCTCGGCGCGCTCGGGCTCGCTCAGGCCGGCGGTCAGCTCGGCGGCCACGGCCACCACCTCGCCGTAGGGTGCCGCGAGGGTGCACACCGGCCAGTCGGAGCCGAACATCAGCCGGTGCGGCCCGAACGCGTCGAGGACCACGTCGGCGTACGGCCGCAGGTCGCGGACCGTCCAGGAGGCGGGGTCGGCCTCGGTGACCAGCCCCGACAGCTTGCAGACAGTGTTGGGCAGCGCGGCCAGCGCGCGGACGGCACCCGCCCACGGCTCGGTCGCGCCGGAGGCGACGGGGGGTTTGCCGAGGTGGTCGAGGACGAAGGTGAGCCCCGGGTGCTCGGCGGCGGCCCGGAGGCAGGCGGGCAGCTGGTGGGGCCGTACCACGAGGTCGTAGACGAGCCCGGCGTCCGCGACGGCGGCCAGGCCGCGCCGTACCTGCGGACGCAGCAGCCATTCCGGATCGGATTCGGCCTGCACCTGGTGGCGGATGCCCTTGAGGTGCCGGCCGCCGGGGAGGGCGAGCAGCCGGGCGAGTTCGCCGGCGACGCCGGGCCGGGTGAGGTCGGTCCAGCCGACGACTGCCCCGACCAGCTCGTGACGGTCGGCGAGGGCCAGGAACTCGGGGGTCTCCTCGGGCACGATGACCGTCTGGACGAGCACCGTGCGGCCGACTCCGGCGGCGCGCGCCCGGGGGCACAGATCGTCGAGGGTGAAGTTCCGGCGCAACGGCGCGAGCGCGGGGCCGCTGATCCAGTCCTGGTCGCGTACGGACAGGTCCCAGACGTGGTGGTGGGCGTCGACGATCACGGCCGGTCCCCGCCGGGCAGGGGGGCGTCGGCGGGCAGCAGGCCGGCCGCCCGCAGCTCCCGCCAGAACGCCTCCGGTACGGGGGTGCGGAACTGCGCGGCGCAATCGTCGACCTCGGCCGCCGAGCGGGCGCCGACGAGGACTTCGGTGACGGCCGGGTGCGCGGCGCAGAAGGCGAGGGCGGCGGCGCGCAGGGTGGTGCCGTGGCGTTCGGCGGCCTCCTTCAGGCGCAGGGCGCGGCCGACCAGCTCCCGGGGAGCTCGCCGGTAGTCGTAGGTGGCCGCCGGTCCCGGGTCGGCGAGCAGGCCGGAGTTGAAGGCGCCACCGAGGACGACTTCCGTGCCGCGTTCCTCGGCGGCGGGCAGGAGGTCGGCGAGGGCGCTCTGGTCGAGCAGGGTGTAGCGGCCGGCGCACAGCACCACGTCCACGTCGGTGTCGCGGACGAACCGGGTGAGCAGGGCGGTCTGGTTCATGCCCGCGCCGATCCGCCCGACCACGCCTTCCGCGCGCAGCCGCTCCAGCGCCGGATAGCCCTCCCGGAAGGCCTGCTCGGCGTGGTCGTCGGGGTCGTGGAGGTAGACGGTGTCGACCCGGTCCAGGCCCAGCCGGCGGAGGCTGGCGTCGAGGGTCCGGCGGATGCCGTCGGCGGAGAAGTCCCATACGCGGCGGTGGGTGGCCCGGACCGCGAAGCCGTGCGCGAGGTCGTCGCCGGAGCCGTCGGCGGGTTCCAGGCGGCGGCCCACCTTGGTGGAGACGGTGTACGCGTCACGCGGGTGTTCGCGCAGGGCGGCGCCGAGGCGGCGCTCGGACAGGCCGAGGCCGTAGTGCGGCGCGGTGTCGAAGGCGCGGATGCCCTGGCGCCAGGCGGCGGTGACGGCGGCGTGCGCCTGCTCGTCGGTCACCTCGGTGTAGAGGTTGCCGATGCCGGAGGCGCCGAAGGCGAGGGCGGTCACCGGGCCGCCGGGCGCAGCCGCAGGCCCTGCATGCCGCCGTCGACGGCGAGCGCGGTGCCGGTGGTGGCGCCGGACAGGGGACTGGCCAAGTAGGCGATGGCGCCCGCGACCTCCGCCGCGCCGACCAGGCGCCCGGTGGGCTGGCGGGCCTCCAGGGCGGCACGCTCGGCGGCCGGGTCGTCGGCGGCTTCGAGGAGACGCCCGACCCAGGGGGTGTCGACGGTCCCGGGGTTGACGCAGTTGACGCGGATGCCCTCGCGGACGTGGTCGGCGGCCATGGCCAGGGTCAGGGAGTACACGGCGCCCTTGGTCGCGCTGTAGAGGGCGCGCTGCGGCAGGCCGGCGGTGGCCGCGACGGAGCAGGTGTTGACGATCGCGGCGTGGGCGGAGCGGCGCAGGTGCGGCAGGGCGGCGCGGGTGGTGCGGACCATGCCGAGGACGTTGACGTCGAGGACGCGGTGCCACTCGGCGTCGTCGTTGTCCTCGACGGTGCCCCGGGCGCCGACGCCCGCGTTGTTGACCAGGACGTCCAGCCCGCCGAGGTCGCCGGCGGCGGCCGCCACGGCCCGGCGTACGGAGGGGTCGTCGCCGACGTCGGCGCGGTAGGCGAGCAGCGGCTCGCCGACCGTGGCGGGGTCCAGGTCGACGACGGCGACCCTGGCACCGCGCTCGGCCAGCAGTTCGGCGGTGGCCTGGCCGATGCCGGAGGCGCCGCCCGTCACCAGGGCCCGCAGGCCCTCGAAGTCGTTCATGCCGTCCGCTCCTTCCGTGTGCGCTCGGCGAGGTCGGCGGCCCAGAAGGTGCCGCCGGGGTACGTGTACCGCGCGATCGACTCCGGGCGCAGGGCGGCGGAGAAGCCGGGCGCGGAGGGGGCGGTGTAGTGCCCGTCTTGGACGACCACCGGGTCGAGGAAGTGGTCGTGGAGGTGGTCGACGTACTCGATCACCCGGTCCTCGGTGGTGCCGCAGACCGCCAGGTAGTCGAACATCGCCAGGTGCTGGACGAGCTCGCACAGGCCGACGCCGCCCGCGTGCGGGCAGACCGGCACGCCGAAACGGGCGGCCAGCAGCAGGATCGCCAGGTTCTCGTTGACCCCGCCGACGCGGGCCGCGTCGAGCTGGAGGACGTCGACGGCACCGGCCTGGAGGAGTTGCTTGACCACGACGCGGTTCTGGGCGTGCTCGCCGGTGGCGACCTTCACCGGGGCGACGGCCCGGCGGATCGCCGCGTGGCCGAGGATGTCGTCCGGACTGGTGGGCTCCTCGATCCAGTACGGGTCGAACGCGGCGAGCGCGGTGGTCCAGCGGATCGCCTCCGGCACGTCCCAGCGCTGGTTGGCGTCCACGGCCAGGCGGACGTTCGGGCCGACGGCCGCGCGGGCGGTGCGGCAGCGGCGGATGTCGTCGTCGAGGTCGGCACCGACCTTCAGCTTGATCTGGGTGAAGCCGTCGGCGACGGCCCGGCGGGCGAGCCGGGTCAGCTTGGCGTCGTCGTAGCCGAGCCAGCCGGGGGAGGTGGTATAGGCCGGGTAGCCGCGCTCCAGCAGGCGGGCCCGGCGCTCGTCGGCGCCCTCCCGGCCGCGCCGCAGCAGGTCCAGCGCGTCCTCGGGCGTGAGGACGTCGGTGAGGTACCGGAAGTCGGCCTGCCCGACCAGCCACTCCGGTTCGGCGTCGGCCAGCAGGCGCCACAGCGGCTTGCGGGCGCGCCGGGCGGCGAGGTCCCAGACGGCGTTGACGACCGCGCCGACCGCCATGTGCGCCACCCCCTTCTCCGGGCCCAGCCAGCGCAGTTGGCTGTCACCGGTCAGGTCCCGGTACAAGGACGCGGGGTCGGCGCACAGCACGTCGACCGAGCGGCCCACCACGTGTCCGCGCAGTGCCTCGATCGCCGCGACCTGCACGTCGTTGCCCCGCCCGATGGTGAAGGCGAACCCGTGGCCCTCGGGCGCGTCGGCGGCGTCGGTGCGCAGCACGACGTAGGCGGCCGAGTAGTCGGGGTCCGGGTTCATCGCGTCCGAGCCGTCCAGCTCGCGCGAGGTCGGAAAGCGGATGTCGTACGTCTCGAGGGCGATGACGCGGGCGGGGGGCGGGGACACGGAAGCCCCTTTCGGTCCGGGACGGCGGCATCGGCATGCTTATCAGACCACTCGCCTGCGGGAACACCCCTCGGGCGTGATGCCGCGGCTTTGTGACCGGCACGGGCAGGGCCACCTCGGTGGCTGGAACGCGGCGTACCGGAGGGACCGGGAGCCAGGACGTGAAAGCGACGCGTGCCGCGGCCGTCGTCGCGCCGGCCCCGTGTCGCCGACCGTTCCCGCCTGTGGGGGTGTGCCCGCCGTGGGTCGGGATTCACGCCCGCCGGGTCGCCGGGGAGCGGGTGGACGACGGTGCCGGGAGGGCCGCGGCGGTCCCGTGCCGGGGCGTGCCCGGCATCCCCTGCGGGGTCGTCGAGCACGTCTCCCGGTCGGCCAGGCCCGAGGGCGTGGCGTGCGTCGGCGGTCGGGCCGGGCCCCGCCGAACCCGGCCCGGCCGGGGCCGCCCTTCCCCGACCGCCACCACCAGGAACGCGGTACCCGGCGGTGGCGAGCGCCGGCCGGATCAGGAGGCGGGGGAGGCGACCGCGGCGCGGGCGCCGTCGCCGGCGGAGGCGGCGGCCTCGCCGTCGTCCAGGGAGATGTCCTTGGTCTCCTTGCCGAGGAGGAGCGCGGCCAGCGTCAGCACCGCCATCGCGGAGAGGTAGACGCCGACCAGCCACGGCGAGCCGTCACCGGCCTCCCACAGCGCCACCGCGATGAACGGGGCGACGGCCGCCCCGAGGATCGAGCTGACGTTGTACGAGATGCCCGATCCGGTGTAGCGCACGCTCGTGGGGAAGAGCTCGGGCAGGAGCGCGCCCATCGGGCCGAACGTCATGCCCATCAGCGTGAAGCCGAGCACGAGCCACAGCACCACGCCGAGCGTGCCCAGACCGATCAGGGGCACCCAGACCAGCCCGAAGACCACGATCGCGACGGTGATCCAGATCAGGGTGGTGCGCCGCCCGTACTTGTCGGCGAGCGGGCCGGAGACGAGGGTGAACACGGCGAAGAACAGCACCCCGAAGATCATCATCAGGACGAACGTGGTGTAGCCGTAGCCCAGACCGGGCACGGCGGCGTCCTTCGCGGCGCGTCCGTAGCTCAGCGAGAACGTGGTCATCAGGTAGAAGAGCACGTACGTGGCCAGCATGATGAAAGTGCCCAGGATCAGCTGCTTCCAGTGGCCCTGGACCACGGTGGCCAGCGGCAGTTTCTGCACCTTCCCGGCCTCGCGGGTCTTGGAGAAGACCGCCGACTCCACGAGCCGCGACCGCACCCACAGGCCGATCGCGACCATCACGGCGGAGAACAGGAACGGGATGCGCCAGCCCCAGCTGACGAAGGCGTCCGAGGGCTGCGTGGGATCGGCTCCCGCCGCGGACGGCAGCAGCGCTCCGATGATCAGGAACAGGCCGTTGCCGATGATGAAGCCGAGCGGGGCGCCCAGCTGCGGGAAGGTGCCGTACAGGGCGCGCTTGCCGCTGGGGGCGTTCTCGGTGGCGACCAGCGCGGCACCGCTCCACTCGCCGCCGAGCGCGAAGCCCTGCGCGAGCCGCATCAGGACGAGCAGTGCGGTGGCGATCCAGCCGGCCTGCGCGTAGGTGGGCAGGACACCGATGAGGAACGTGGCGATCCCCATGGTCAGCAGCGAGACCACCAGCGTCCGCTTGCGGCCGAGCCGGTCGCCGAGGTGTCCGAAGAAGACGGCTCCGACCGGGCGGGCGACCATCGCGGCGCCGAAGACCGCGAACGACGACAGCAGCGCCGTGGTCGGGTCGCTGCTCGGGAAGAAGAGGGAGGGGAAGACCAGAACGGCGGCGGTCGCGTAGATGTAGAAGTCGTAGAACTCGATCGTCGTGCCCATGAGGCTGGCGATGAGGACCCGGGACCGCGGATTGGCGGGTGTCTGGGTTGAGCCGGTGGCTGGTGCGGGCATTGCTCGGTCTTTCGCGCGAGGTGGGGATCGGTCACCGAGGGCCCGGACCTCCGCACACGTCCCCCTCGCCGAAGGACCGTGCGGATTGTACGGGCACCGCAACGATCTCAAGCATCTTATTTCCCGGAAAGTGCATACCATCATGTGAGACGCCGCATGTGGGTCCCGGCCCCGCTCGGCACTCGGTGGCGATGCCCGCGGACCTGTCGGCACCGCCGGGAGGCGGGTGGACCGACGCGGTCTCCCCGCCGGAACCCGCACGGGTCCGGTCCTGTTCGCGGGCGGACTGCCCGTGCGCGGTGCGGCCGGCGGGCGCGGGGACCGCCGGCCGCGGCTGCCGTGGGCGTGGGCGTGCGGCGGTCGGTCCGCTCACCTCACGGCAGGGCCGCCCGGACCCGGGAGACCCGCACCGGACTTCTACAGCTCGAACTCGAGGTGTTCGAGGTCGGTGAACTCCACCTCCAGGCCGTGGGCGCGGCGGCCGTTGTCGCGGAAGTAGACCTCCCCGAGGGCTTCGGCGGCGATCCGGCGGAGCAGGTCCTCGCCGGCTCCCTGCTCCTGGGCCTGGAAGAGGCGGGCGGCGTGGTGGGGAGGCAGGGCCAGGGTGAGATGGCGCGGCCGGGCGTCATCGGTCGTTCCGGGGGCGGCGGTGAAACCGAACCGGGCACGGGTGTCGATCATGATGCCGCCGGTGGTGGCCGCGGCCCGCTTCGCCCTGGCCCGGACCTTCGGCTGCCATCGCTTCCTCACCTCGGCCTCCAGCCGGGCCGCCAGCTCAGGACGGGGCCTCTTGGCCCGTCCGGCCACATAGCGTTCCACCTGGCGCTGGGACACCCCGAGCAGTTCGGCGGCGGCCCTCGTGCTCTTGAGCTGTCTGACCAGGTAACGCATCTGCGCGCCGGCGGATTTGGGAGCGGGACGGGTGAACGTGTCCTGCACCGCCTTTTCGAGCCCTTCCCCGACCGTGACCATCGTCGTGATCCTCCTACTCTCCGCCGTCCTTGGCGGTGACCTCACCGGTCTTGATGTAGCGGGCGAGGTTGGCGACCTTCCCGTCCTGGCCGAGCTGTTCGAGCACGTCCGCGCCCCACAGCACGCTCTGGGTGCCCTCGTGCTTGACCATCCCGGGTGACACCCCCAGGCGGAAGCTGCCCGGCACGGTCCTGCCGTCGGCGTCGTGGGGGAGGACGTCCAAGGGGCTGGGGCCGTCGGCGGCGTACACGGCGCAGTCGGACAGGACCGCGACCGGATAGCGGCCGGTGGCCGCCGCCAGGTGGAGCATCTTGCGGTGCATGTTGATCCGGGCGCGGGAGATGACGGTGGCACGGATGTCCGGACGCCAGGTCGGCCGGGCGAGGGCGGGCCAGGACTGCCCCGGCTTCCAGCCGCCGCCGCGCGCCTTCTCCTGCAGCTTGCCGATGCCGCCCTTGACGGTCATCTTCACGGCGTCCAGGACGATCGCCATCTCGGGGTCACGCTGCCTGTAGCCCTCCATCGCCTTCAGGAACTCCCGCGGGGCCAGCTTCTCCGCCACGCCCAGATCCGCCATCGTGGCGACATAGGCGTCGCGCAGCCGCTTGTACCAGCCGTCCAGGAACCGGCCGGCCTCGGGACGCACCCAGGCCTGGAGCGGGGCGACGTCGTAGCCGAGCTCGACGGCGTAGGCGACGGTCGGAGTGGCGTACCAGGCCGGGCCCGCGGGGCGCTCACCGGTCGGCGTGAACGGGCTGGGCAGCAACGCGCCGTCCAGCTCGCGCCACTGCTTGCCGACCCTCACCCGGGACAGGTCGACGTGGGAGAGGTCGACCAGCCAGGAGCCGGGCAGCGCCGGATCGAACGGGGGGCTGGTGACGTGCACGGGCGGCGAGGACAGGCCGACGACCGCGCCGTTGGCAGCCGCGCCGAACGCCAGGTTCACATCCAGGCCGACCAGGTAGCGCCGCATGCACTCGGCATCGGTCAGGTCCCGCGCCCAGTCGTACGCCTCCTCGAACAGTTTCTCGGCGGGGCCGCGCACATGGAACCGGGGCAGGTCCGCCAGGACGGGGTGCCCGTCGGTGGCCTCGCACGGCGCCGGGTCCATCGGCTCCGTTCCCAGCGAGCCGGGCCGGTGTTCGGCATGCCGCCGGCCGGTGGCGTCCGGCTCGCTCGCGCGGGTCGGCGGGTTGAGCGCGGTCATCAGCTCCAGGCCGGTGACGGCCGTTGAGCCGACCGGTGTCATCACCCGCATCGCGTACACGCCCAGCACCCGGGCGAGTTCGGCCGGTTCCAGCTGCGCGGCATGGCCCCAGGCGCGGTCGTCGAGGGCGTGCCAGGAGGGGATGCACAACTGCACGCACTGCCGGCGGCCGCCCTGGGCGGGACGGTAGATCCGCGCCCACGGCCCCAGCCCCCGCCGGGTGAGCTGCCAGTTCGCGCGCTGGAGCTGCTTGAGGACCTTGTGCCCCTCCGGGAGCCGCCCGGCGAGCCGCTCGGACGCGGACAACTCCACGGGCAGGCCGTAGCGCTCGCACGCCGCCTCGGTGAGCACCAGCAGCGGATCGGCGTCCTTCCCGCAGCCGTGCAGCCTCTCCGCTCCGAGCCGCGCCTCCGCGAGGGTCCATTCCACCAGGGCGGGCAGCGACTTGGCGGGGACGTCCAGGACCAGGCCGCCGACGCCGTAACCGGTCACGTTCCTGTCGGCGTCGGCGTCGAGGACGAGCAGCGGGCCGTGCGCGTACGCCTCTCCCGGCGCGGGTGCGGGCGTGCGGGCCGGGGCGGCCTTCCTCGCGCCCGGACGGCGCGCGGGGGGCGACGGCCGGACGGCACGCGCCGGACGTGACGCGCCGGCCGGTGAGTGAACGGCCTCGGGGCGAGGGGGCGGGGCGGTGCGGGGCGTCGTCGCGGCCGAGGCCCCCGACGTCTCGCCCGCGGTCGCCGGCCGTGCCGCGGGTGCCGGGCCGGTGGACTGCTGCGGGGCGGAGACGTCGTCCTGCGGGGTGTCGGTGGCGGGGTAGAGCTGCGCGAGCTGCTTGAGCAGACGCGCGTACGCCTCCCGTTCCGGCGGGCGTGGCTCGGTCCTGCCCGACTCCCAGCCGCTGACGGTGGCCCGCCGCACGTCCAGGGCGGCGGCCACCTCGTCCAGGGTGAGGGCGTGGGCCTGGCGCAGGCGCTTGCGCTCTTCCGGCGGCGGCAGCGGGGACCGGGACGCGACCAGCGCGTCCACTGCATCGAACAGCTCGGACATAGAGGACCTCCGTCTCCACTCTATCCCAAGGAGCGTACGGATCCCGCACTTTGGGCGTTTGTTCAACGTACGAAAAGCGTCCGTGGTAATGGACTCACCTGCTTGACGAGCGTCCTGCGCACCTCCGATCCGGAGCGAGGAGACCCCGGCCCCGTGCGGATCCAGGCACAGCGGGTCGGGGAGGCGGCTGGTGATCTCCCGGTGCCCGGGGCCGAGGGGAGACGGTTCCGGCGTGCCGGCCGTGAAGCGGCCACCGCCGACGGTCATGGCATGTTTCGAGGGCCTCCGCGACGCCTCGCGCTTCCCGGCCCGACCGCTCGGCGTCGCCCCGCCCGCGCCCGCCGGAAGGCTCCCCCGGACCGCCGGGCCGGCGGATGGGGGACCACCCGAGGCCCCGGCGGGCACGTCCGCGGGGAACCGCGGGCAGGAATCGTGCGCCCGGCTCGACTCGCTCCCACACCCGAGGACGGTCCTAGTGGCACCTATCGCACCGCGGGGGGCCTCGTCCCCGCGGGCCCGTCGGGACCGTCCGCTGCCGCTTCGGGCCGGTCCTCGCCGGCGCGTCCTCCGTCCCCGGTTCCGGCCGCCCGGTCGTCGTGGTGCGGCGCCGGTCCCAGCAGAACCTCGATCCCCGCCCGCAGATACCGCTCCAGCGTGGCGTCCGGCGCCGCGGACAGGGCGGGGGGACGGATCTCCGTGCGCATCAGGCTGGTGCCGAGCATCCAGGCCATCAGGAGCTCCGCCCGCAGATCGGCGTCGGGGCCGCCGAGGCGGGTGGCCAGGCGCTTGGAGAACACCTCCGTGAAATCCGCCCGCAGCCGCTCCACCGCCTCGTCCCGGCCGGAGGACCGCAGGACGGACAGCACCGGATGCGGGAAGTCGCCCTCTCGCGGCGTTCCCAGCAGCAGCGCGCAGAACCAGTCCGGGATCGCCTCGACCGGTTCCTCCAGCAGCGGTTCGAATATCTTGCCGGCGTCCGCCACGTCGTTGAACAGCGCTTCCTTCGAGCCAAAGTAGCGGTAGACGAGAGCGGCGTCCACGCCCACGTCGCCCGCGATGTCGCGCACGCTGGTGCCCTCGTAGCCGTACTTGCCGAAGCGAAAGGCCGCGGCGGCCCTGAGCGCGGTGCGCGTCGCCGAGGCCGAGCGCCGGTGGACGGGCCGCCGGGCCGCCGCCTTCGAGGCCCCGCCGTCCTGCACTCCCGTCACGTCACCGCACCTCCGTCGTCCACGGCCCTTCCGTCATCGGCCCATACTCCAGGCTGCGGCGGCTGTCTCAAAGTCACCGACCCATGTCATTGCTCGTTGACTTCCGTTCGCACCGCATGCCATATCTGGAGAAGATCGACAGTTGATGACCCGAGTCCTCGTCGCCCCGGGGCCGCACGACGAAGCCGGCCCTCCCAGGCCCGCCCGTGCGGCGCCCCACCGCGCACCCGGAACCGCCGCACGCGGGCACCTCCACCGACCGGAAAAGGTGATCCTCTTTGTCCGCTCGACGCGTTGCCGTGATCGGAACCGGTTACGTCGGTCTGACCACCGGTGCCTGCCTGGCCTCCCTCGGCCACTCCGTGGTGTGCGCGGACACCGATCCGCACAAGGTCGAGCGGCTGCGTGAGGCCCGGGTGGACATCCTGGAGCCCGGTCTGCCCGAGACCGTCCGGGACGCCCTGGACGCGGCCCGGCTGGACTTCACCGGCGACACCGCGGCCGCCGTCGCCGGGGCCGAAGTGGTCTTCCTGTGCCTGCCCACGCCCATGGGCGCGGGCGGCGCCGCCGATCTCGCCGCCGTGGAGGCCGTCGCCGGGCAGATCCGCGACGTGCTGCCGCCCGGCTGCGTCGTCGTCAACAAGTCGACCGTGCCGGTCGGCACCTGCGAACGTGTCGCCGCGCTGCTCGGCCGGGCGGACGTGGCCGTGGTGAGCAACCCGGAGTTCCTGCGCGAGGGCCACGCCGTCCACGACTTCCTCCACCCCGACCGGATCGTGATCGGTGCCGCCGACCGGGACGCCGCCCGGCGCGTGGCCGGCCTGTACAGCGCACTGGACGCGCCGCTGGTGCTCACCGACCCCGGCAGCGCCGAACTGACCAAGTACGCGGCCAACTTCTTCCTCGCGATGAAGCTGTCCTTCGCCAACAACCTCGCCACCCTCTGCGAGCGCTTCGGCGCCGACATCGCCGACGTCACCGAGGGCATCGGGCGCGATCCGCGCATCGGCTCCGCGTTCCTGCGGCCCGGGCCCGGCTGGGGCGGCTCCTGCCTGCCCAAGGACACCCACGCCCTGCTGACCATGTGCGACCGGTCCGGGGCCGACTTCCCGCTGCTGCGCGCCACCATCGAGACCAACGTCACCCACCAGCGCCGGCTCGTCGAGCGCGTCGTCGCCGCGTGCGGACGCGGCGAGGCCGGCTCGCTGCACGGTGTACGGCTCGCCCTGTACGGTCTGACCTTCAAGGCCGGTACCTCCGACCTGCGCGACTCGCCCGCGCTCGCCGTCGCCCGGCTGCTGCGCGAGCGGGGCGCCGAACTCACCGCCTACGACCCGGCGCTGCGCGAGGAGCGTTTCGACCTGAGCGACCTGGTCGACCTCTGCGACGACCCGGTACGGGCGGCGGAGGGGGCCGCGGCCTGCCTGGTCCTCACCGAGTGGCCGGAGCTGCGAGACCTCGACTGGCCGGCGATCGCCGCGCGCATGGACGGCCACCAGGTCCACGACTTCCGCAACCTGCTGGACGCGGACCGGCTCGCCCGGGCCGGACTGAGCTGGCAGGGCATCGGACGCGTGACGGCGCCGGCACGGGCGGCGTGACACGCGCGGACGGCCGGAGTCCCGCCTCCGGCGCCCGGGGGCGCACCCCGTCCGGGACGGGATGCGGTCGCCGGACGCGCGGACCGGCTCCCGTTGCGCCTCGGTGGTCCTGACGGCCCCGTTCCCCTCCTCACCGCCGAGAGTTTCCGAGAGAAAGGCTCATCCCATGCGGGTCCTGTGCACCACGCTCGGCAGTCCCTCCCACGGGCGTGCCCAACTGCCGCTGCTGCGCGCCCTCGCCGAGGCCGGGCACCAGGTGCGGGTGGTCACCACCGACGACCTCGCCCCCCTCTTCCGTGACGACGACGTGCAGGTGACCGCCGCCCTGCCGGAATTCCCCCCGATCGCCGAGATGGGCCGGCACCTCGCCGAACTCAAGGACACCGCCGACTCGGCGGATCCGATGGGAGCACTGACCCGGCTGATGCTGCGGATCGTGGCCGGGCCCGCCGTCAAGCCCCACCTGGACACCCTGCTCACCCTGGCCCGGGAGTTCCGTCCCGACCTGATCCTGCGGGACGGCATGGACATGAGCGCGGTGCTCACCGCCGAACTGCTGGGCGTACCGCAGCTGCCGACACCCTCCGGGTTCAGCAACATCCTGGACCCCGCCGAGGTGCTGCCGCATCTGAACGAGCGGCGTGAGGAGCTGGGGCTGCCCGTGCGGGACGACCCGCTGTCCGTCGTACCGCACGGCCGCGTCGACTACGTGCCGCCCGCCTTCTCCTTCGCCCGCCACCTGCCCCGGACATGGGCCTACCGGCAGACGGTGGACGTCGAGCGCGGCAAGGCGCTGCCCGAGTGGGCCGCCGAACTGCCCACGGACCGGCCGCTGGTGTACGCCGCGATAGGCACCGCCCTGCCGATGGTGCGCGCGCGCATGGCGGACCGGGCCGTGCCGCTGCCCGTGGAACTGCCGGACGCCGCCGAGAGCCTGCGCGCGATCGCGGAGGCGGCGAGGGCGCTGGACGACTGCACGGTGGTCGTGTCGACGTCCGGAATACCGCTGGACATCGAGGGGCTGCCCGGGCACGTCCACGTCACCACGCGCGTACCGCAGCCGCTGCTGCTGGAGACGGTCGACCTGTTCGTCACCCACGGCGGCTTCAACAGCATCCGCGAGGCGATGCGCACCGGCACGCCACTGGCGGTCCTGCCGCACTTCGGGGACCAGCACGCCAACGCCGGCCGTGTGGAGGAACTGGGCCTGGGCCGCCACATCACCGACCGCAGCGCGGCCGGCATCGCCGACGTGTGCCGCAAGCTCCTCGCCGACCCCGCGCCCCGGGCGCGGGCCCGGGCGGCCCAGCTGGCGATGCTGACACTGCCGGAGGTCGAACACGCCGTCGGTGACCTGGAGGAGATCGCCGGTTAGCCGGCCGGCCACCGGGCGGGACCGCTCCAAGGCCCCGGCCCCCTCCGCCCACAGGTCGTACGGGCGGGCGGGACCGGGCGCCGCGCCCCACCCGGAACGCACGGCCCGCCCCCGGACACGCCCACACCCCCAAGGACGACACGTGACCTCCTCCGACACCCGAGAACAGGGCGCGGCCGGGGACATGCCCGCGCGGCTCGGCCACCGGCAGATCACCACCGTCATGTCCGGGCTGGTACTCGGCATGTTCCTCGGAGCGCTGGACCAGACGGTGGTCTCGTCCGCGCTGCGGACCATCGCCGACGACCTGCACGGGCTGACGGCCCAGGCCTGGGTGACCACCGCCTACCTCGTCACCGCCACCATCGCCACGCCGCTGTACGGCAAGCTCTCCGACATCCACGGCCGCCGGCCCGTCTACCTCGCCGCGATCACCCTGTTCACCCTCGGCTCACTGCTGTGCGGGTGTGCCGGGTCGGTCCACGAACTCGCGGCGTTCCGCGCCGTGCAGGGACTCGGCGGCGGAGGCCTGATGTCCCTGGCGATGACGATCATCGCGGACATCACCACTCCCCGTGAAAGGGGCCGCTACCAGGGCTACTTCATGGCCGTGTTCGGAGGTGCCAGCATCGTCGGCCCGCTGGTGGGCGGCGCGTTCGCGGACCGGGCCACCCTGCTCGGCATCGCCGGCTGGCGCTGGATCTTCCTGATCAACCTGCCGCTCGCCGCCGCGGCCGCCGTGACGATCGTCCGCGTGCTGCGCTTCCCGCACCGGCGGGTGCGGCACCGGCTCGACCTCTTCGGGGCCTTCGCCCTGGCCGTGGGGCTCGTGCCGCTGCTGACCGTCGCCGAGCAGGGCCGCGCCTGGGGGTGGGCCTCCCCCCGGGCGCTGGCGATGTACCTGATCGGCGGGGTGGGACTCGCGGTGTTCGTCGCAGTGGAACGGCGGATGGGCGACGCCGCGCTGCTGCCGCCGCGCCTGTTCCGCATCCGCGCCTTCCGGCTGGGCGTCGGGCTGCACTTCGTCGTCGGGATCGGCATGTTCGGCGCGATGACGGTGCTGCCGCTCTACCTCCAGCTCGTACGCGGTATGAGTCCCATGGCGGCGGGCCTGGCCACCCTGCCCATGGTCGCCGCGAACCTCGCGGTGACGCTGCTGACGGGTCGGCTGATCGCCCGGACCGGCCGGTTCAAGGTCCATCTCGTCACCGGCGTCGGCTCGTTCACCGCCGCCATGCTCGTCTTCGCCACGCTGCGCGTGGACAGCCCGCTGTGGCACCCGGCACTCGGCATGGTCCTGATGGGCGCGGGACTCGGCGCGTCGATGCAGACGCTCACCACGCTCGCCCAGTGCGAGGTGCCCCGCACGGACATGGGCGCGGCGACGGCGGCGGTCAACTTCTTCCGCTCCAACGGCGGCACGGTCGGCACCGCGGCGTTCCTGTCGATCCTGTTCACCACGGCGGCCTCCGGTATCGCCGACCGGCTGGCCGAGGCCCGCCGCGCTCCGGCCTACCGCCGTCTGCTGGCCCAGCCCGACAACGCGCACGCCCTGGCGGGCGTCCTGCGTCCCGGCGGCGGCGTCGACCTGGAGGACTCCGCCTTCCTGCGCGCCCTCGACCCGGGCGCGGCGCTGCCGTTCCTGGAGGGATACGTCGCCTCGATGCGCGCCGTCTTCCTCACCGGTGCCGCGGTCGCCCTGACCGCCTTCCTGGTCGCGGCCTGGCGGGTGCCCGACCTCACGCTCTCCGACGAGTAGCGGGAGCCGGCCGAAACCCCGGCGCCGTGGCGAGCCGTCGGCGCCCTGTCGCCTCCCCGCGCCGAGCGGCCGGGATGTCCGCCGGCCGCGAAGCGCCGCGGGGACCACGGCCGGCTCGGGTCCGCCCCTCGGATGCGCGCCGTCCGCCGCGTCGGCCGGTTCCTCCCGGGCGGCCCGCCCGACGCGCCGCGGGTCGTGACCGGGCACCTGCCGCGCGCCCCGGACGCGACCGGGCCGGGCGAGGATGACGGCGGCGGCCGGGAGCGGGCGCCGGTAACCCGGTCGGGGCGCTGATCGGTTCGGGTGCCCCGACCCTGTCCAGGCCGGTACGCGGGGGCGTGGTTCAGATGCCGACCTGCGGGTGTGCGGCGCTGAGGTAGTGGAGGGCACTTCGGGCCGAGTGCTCGGTGAGCAGGTCCAGCAGTTCGCCGGCGGCGGTCTTGAGGAGGTGTCCGTCGCGGGTGGCGTGGAGGGTTTCCAGGAGGAAGACGACGTGGGTGGAGTCCTCGGTGACACGGGTGCGGTGGGCGTCGCGGTGGTTCCAGTGGCGGGTCAGGACGTCGGTGGCGTCCGCGTAGACGATCTCGCCGGGCCCGGGGTTCTCCACCGTGCCGGGTTCGCCGAGCGGGGTGAAGGTCTCGCTGCCGTCGGCGTGGCGGATCTCGACGTCGCCGGTGACGTGGGCCAGGTCGAAGGCGCCGGCGGGCAGGCCGTGGCGCACGGAGACGGCGTTGTAGGAGTCGACGGCCGAGTTGATCCGCGGCAGGCTCCCCTTCTTCGCCAGGCGGCGGCCGAGGGCGTCGACGCTGGGGCGGGTGCGGCGGGGGTTGGTGCCGAAGGAGCGGTAGGCGGTGTGCCACGCCTCGATGCGCGGATCGCTCTCGTCGGCGGGGGCCCAGGTGCCGTCGGCGAGCTGCCGCTCCAGGTCCTCCAGGGCGGTGGTGGTGGCCGGCCAGGGCTCGTGGCCGCGCAGGCCGGTGGCGGTGACGACGGCGATGAGGGTGTCGGGGAAGGCGTCCGCGACGGCGGGGCTGATGCGGAAGGTGGTCACAGGGGGTCCGTTCGAGGTGATGACGCGGGTGTGAGGGGGTGGGTGGTCAGGACTTCCAGGTGCCGACCCGGTCCAGGCGGCGCACCTGCTGGCGGGCGGTGGGCGCGTCCAGACCCCGGCCGCGTTCGGTGAGCCGCCGGGCGGTGCCGGCGCGCTGCTCGACGGGTTTGTGGTCGTCGTACTTGAACTTCGCGCGGACCTCGGTGACGTCCAGGCGCAGACCGCGGATGCCGGGCAGCATCCGCCCGTAGGGGGACTGGCCGACCTCGATGGGGGCGTGGTCGCCGTCGGGCTGGAAGTGCGCCATCTGCCGGCGCAGCAGCTCGGCCTTGTCCTCGGGATCGTCGACGATGGTGGCCCGGCAGGTGAACTGGACAGCCGCGTAGTAGCTGGTCGGGACGCCGTCGGTGGGAGGGGTGCCGGGTTTGGCACGCCAGGGGCCGGGGATGAACGCGTAATCGCCGGTGACGGTGAAGGTGACGTTCGGGTCGGCCTCGATCGCCCCCCAGACGGGGTTGGGGCGGGCGAGGTGGACCAGCAGGGTGTCGCCGTCCACGGTGAAGTGGGTGGGCACGGCGATGGGCGCGCGTCCGGGCAGGCCGTTGGCGCTGAGGATGCCGAAGTCGTGTCCGTCGGCGATCCAGGTCTGCCACTCGGCGTCGTCCAGGGCGGCGTCCCAGGGCTGGATGAACATACGCGGGTCCTCCGGAAGGGGCGTTGGGTCAGGCGAGGGCGAGGAGGCTGACGGCGACGGCGGCGGTGCCCAGGCCGATCAGCTGGCCGCGGTGGATGCGCTCGGCCAGGACACCGCGGGCGAGCAGGACGGTGCCGGCCGGGTACAGGGCGGTGATCACGGCGACGACGGCCAGGTCGCCGCTGCGGGCGGCGAGCAGGAACAGCAGGTTGGCCACCGAGTCCAGCACGCCGGCCGCCGCCGACATCGCGTAGGCGGGCTTCTCCGGGCCCAGCCGTCGGGACATCAGCCCGGCCGCGGCCAGGGTGACGGCGGAGGAGACGGCACGGCCGACGAGCAGTGGGCCGACGCCGCTGTCCGCGGGTGCCTGGTGCAGGAAGACCAACTGCAGGGCGATGGCGGCTCCGGCGCCGAAGGCCGACAGCAGCGCGGTGCGCGAGGGGCGCACGCCGCCGGCGCCGTGTCCGGCGCTGACCAGCACCACGGCCGCCAGCGCCAGTGGCAGGCCGACCAGTCCGGCCGGTCCCAGGTGCTCGCCCTGCAACAGGCCGACGCCGACCGGCAGCATCGCCGAGACCAGCGCGGTCACCGGGGAGAGGATGTTCATCGGGCCGATCGCGAGCGTGCGGTAGAGCAGGGCGAGCACGGCGGCCGACGCGACACCGGAGGCGGCGCCCCACGCGAGGGTCGCGGGGGCGAAGGAGGCGCCGAGGAAGGGCCACAGCAGCAGCTCGACGGTGAGCGAGGCCGGAGCCGCGATCACCACGGTGCGCAGGACGTGGGCCTTGCGGGCGCCGAGGCCGCCGAGGAAGTCGGCACAGCCGTAGGCCAGGGAACTGCCCAGGGCCAGTAGCAGAGCGATCACGGATATGTCCCTTACCCTTAGTAGAACGACCACACCGTACAACGCACCGACCGGAAGTCGTCAATCTAACGACCGCACGGTGCAATGCAGTGATCCACCTGGAGGGTGACAGCGATGGCCGAGACCGAGACGGCGCTGCGGACACTCGCCCACAACGTCCGCACGGCCCGCACCCGGGCCGGACTGTCCCTGGACGAACTCGGCCGCCGCGCCAAGGTCAGCAAGGGGGCCCTGGTCGCCCTGGAGAAGGCCCAGGGCAACCCCAACTTCGCCACCCTGGTCCGCCTCGCCGACACTCTCGGCGTCTCCGTCTCCGCCTTGATGGAGGGGCGACCCGAGGAACGCGTCCGCGTGGTGAGCGCCGCCGCCGTCGTGCCCCTGTGGAAGGGCGAGCGCGGCAGCGAGGCCCGGCTCATGCTGACCACCGGCGGCCCGGCAGCCACCGAGGTCTGGCGCTGGACGCTGGAACCGGGCGAGGAATACCCCAGCCACCCCCACCAGAGCGGTGTGGTGGAGACCGTCAACGTCACCGCCGGACGGATGGTGCTCGTCGTCGACGGCACGGAGCACCCCGTCGAGGCGGGGCAGACCGCCACCTTCGACGCCGACGCCCCTCACGCCTACCGCGGCTCGGGCACCGGAACCTGCCACCTCGTCATGACCGTCCACCTGCCCCCTGGTCCCGCGTAGCCCTGGGGCGGGTCGGAACGGCCGGACCGGGTCGTCCCCGGCTGCCGGCAGACGATCGAATGGCGGCAGGTGCGACGGCCGTCCGGTGAACCCGGACTCCTCCGGGTGCTGGAGGGCGCCGATCCCGCCGGATCCGAGGAGGCCGACGACGGGGTTCGACGACGCCTCGGGTCGGGTGCGGCGACAGAGGCGGGGAGCGGTGTGGCCGGGCTCGTCCGCAAGCGGGTGCCGGCCGGCCCGCCGGGGAGGCCGGACCCGCGCACGGCGGTGTGCGAACCGGCGGCCGACCGGAAGACCCGCGCCGGAGGCTTCGGCTCCCTCCGGTGACCATGCGCGTCGCCGTACCTCAACTCCCGTCCGTGTTCACCTTGTTGACTCCGGCCTCGTTGCTCCGTAGGTTCCGACGCGGAAACATTCGGGCCGCAGTCGGCAAGTTTCGACGGGCGTCCTCCGCGTCGCTCTCCGGCCCCGGCGCAGGGACGCGGAGCCGCGACATGGGGAATCACATGACCTCCGTACTCCAAAGATCCCGCAGGGTGCTGACCCGGCTGGTGAGCAGGACCGCGTCGGCGGTGCGCACGGCCGCGGTCGCCGGTGTGGCCGTCGCCGTCACCACCACCGTCTCGGCGGTCGGCGCCCCCGGCCGGGACTCCGGGAGCGGATTCGAGCCGGGAACGGGGCCCGGCGGCGCCCACTGGGTGGACACCTGGACGTCCATGCCGCAATTGACCGAGCCCCACAACATGCCGCCCGCCCCGTTCACCGAGGACGAGCTGGTCCTCCACGACAGCACCCTTCGGCAGACGATCCGTACGACCATCGGGGGCGAGAAGCTGCGCCTGCGGTTCTCCAACGCGTTCGGCGGGGCGGCACTGCCGATCACCCGTGTCTCGGTGGCGCTGCCCGAGGAAGGGGCCGCCGGAGTCGCCCGGATCGAGCCGGGAACGTCCCGGCCGGTCACTTTCGGCGGACGCCCCTCGGCCGTCGTGCCGACGGGCGCGCAGATGGTCTCCGACCCGGTGGACATGAAGGTGCCGGCCCGGACCAACCTGACGGTGACGGTGTACCTCGCCGACGGGCAGGCGTCGTCGGCCATCACCTCGCACCCGGGATCACGCACCACCTCGTACCTGGTCAAGGGCGATCGGACCAACGCCACCGACCTTCCGGGCGCCACCGGCACCGACCACTGGTACTTCCTCAGCGGTGCCGAGACCTGGGCGCCGCACCCGCGCGCCGCGGCCGCGGTGATGCTCGGCGACTCCCTCACCGACGGGCGCGGCTCCACCACCAACGCCAACAACCGCTGGCCCGACCTGCTCCAGGACCGCCTGGCGGCCACCGCGGCGACCTCGCACGTCGCCGTCGTGAACCAGGCGGCCGGCGGCAACCGCGTCCTCGAGGACGGACTCGGCCCCAACGCGCTCGCCCGCCTCGACCGGGACGTCCTCGCCCGCAGCGGGGCCCGGTGGCTGCTGGTCTTCGAAGGCATCAACGACCTGGGAACCGCCGAGGCCACCGGGACCGCCCAGCGCCGGACCGCCGACGACCTGATCGTCGCCTACCGGCAGATCGTCACCCGCGCCCACGCCCAGGGCATCCGCGTCCACGGCGCCACCCTCACCCCGATCGGCGGGAACCGGATGTACGACGACCCGGGCGGCGTACGCGAGGCGGCCCGGCAGCGGGTCAACGACTGGATCCGCACCAGCGGGGTCTTCGACGCGGTGGTCGACTTCGACCGCGCCGTCCGCGACCCGGACGCCCCGACCCGTCTGCGCCCGCTGTACGACGAGGGCGACCACCTCCACCTCAATCCGGCCGGTTACGCGGCCCTGGCACGCGCGGTGCCGGCCGGGCTGTTCCGCTGACACCGGCCCTTTCCGCCCGGGTGCCCCGCCCCGGCGGCCGGCGGACCGACGAGCACACCGGACGGGCCGATGCGGCCGGACACCGCTCCGTCCGCCGCCCGGTGGCTGTCAGGCCACGGCCGGCGTGGCGGTGAGCAGCTTGCCCATCGCGGCCAGCACGGACGGTTCGACGCGGTAGTAGACCCAGGTGCCGCGCCGCTCGGAGGTGAGCAGCCCGGCCTCCTTGAGCTTCTTCAGGTGGTGGGAGACGGTCGGCTGGGAGACGCCGACGTCGGAGATGTCGCACACGCACGCCTCGCCGCCCTCGTGCGAGGCCACGGCGGAGAACAACCGCAGGCGCACCGGGTCGCCGAGCGCCTTGAACATCTTCGCGGCCCGCTCGGCCTCTTCGGCGCTGATCGGGCGCTCGGTCAGCGGCGGACAGCACGGCGCCACACTCTCGGCCTCGAGGAGCGGCAGCACCTTCGCATTCGACATACGTCTATGTTGGCACACATCGAACCAGCCGGGCGGGCATCGGCGGCGTCCGAGGCGCGCGGCCGGGAGGCGTGCGGTGCGGGCGGCGTCCCGGCCGGCACCTCGCGGTGAGCCGGAGGGCGGGGAACGCCGCCGCTCCGGTCCCGTGAAGGCCGGGCCCGGCACCGTCGCGGCGTCGGTACCGGTGCGCGGCGTCGAGGGGACCGCCGAGGCCGGCGGGGTGGGGCGGCCCGGGGCGGCCCGGGGCGGTGACCGGTGGCCAGGATGATCGCGTCGGCCTCCTCCCGGTTCCCGTCCGCCCGGAGCGCCTCCGTCCCCTCGGGGCCGGTGAACGCCGGCCGCCGGTCCGGCGCGCCCCGGGCCGGGGCGGTGCGGTGGCGGCCGTCGTCGACGGCGGGCCGTGGCGGGATCTCCCGCGCCAGGCGGCCGGCCGGTGCGGCGTCCGGGCCGGTGCGCTTCATCCGGAAGCGCAGCCCCCGGCCGGGCAAGGCGTGGGCGGTGGCGGGTCCGGACCGGTCGCCGCCGATCGCCACGACATCGACGTGCTCCATCAAAGACCCCATAGATTCGATGAATGTCTATGTTGACGATTGTCAATGCAGGTGCCACGCTGGACCGCACAAGCCATCGACAAGCGTCGAAATATGCTGGGAGTCGCCGTGAACACGCCCGCCGCCGAGCTGCCCGTCGTCGTCATCGGAGCCGGACCCACCGGCCTGGCCGCCGCCGCCCACCTGGCCGGCCGCGGCATCGAACCCCTGGTCCTGGAAGCCGGACCGACCGCCGGTGCGGCGGTGCGCGAGTGGGCGCACGTCAAGCTGTTCTCCACCTGGGGCGAGGTGGTCGACCCGGCCGCCGAAAAGCTCCTCGCCCCCACCGGCTGGACGCGGCCCGACCCGGCGACCCACCCCACCGGCGGCGACTGGGCCGAGCGGTACCTCCAGCCGCTCGCCGACGTCCTGGGCGAACGGGTGCGCACCGGCGCCCGCGTCAGCGGTGTCTCCCGCGCGGGACGGGACCGGATCGTCGACGCCGACCGCGAAGCACAGCCCTTCGTCGTCCACGTCACCCGCGCGGACGGCCGGGAGGAGCGCCTGTTCGCCCGCGCCGTGATCGACGCCTCCGGCACCTGGACCGTCCCCGGCCCGGCCGGCGGCAGCGGTCTGCCCGCCCTCGGCGAGCGCGCGGCCGCCGAGAGGATCACCTACCGCGTTCCGGACCTGAAGGACCCGGCCGTCCGGGCCCGGTACGCGGGCAGGCGCACCGCCGTCATCGGTTCCGGTGCCTCCGCCTTCACCGCGCTCGCCCACCTCGCCGACCTCGCCAAGGCCGACGACGGGGAGGGTACGCGGGCGGTGTGGATCCTGCGCCGCGGCATCTCCGGCTCCACCTTCGGCGGCGGCACCGCCGACCAGCTCCCCGCCCGCGGCGCCCTGGGGCTGGCGGCGAAGGCCGCCGTCGACGACGGCCACGCGGACGCGGTCACCGGCTTCCGCATCGAGGCGATCGAGCGGGACGGCGACGGCCGCCTGGTCCTGGTCGGCGAGGACGGCCGCCGCCCGGAACCGGTGGACGAGGCCATCGTGCTGACCGGCTTCCGCCCCGATCTGTCCTTCCTCTCCGAGATCCGCCTCGGTCTGGACGAACGCCTCCAGGCCCCGGCCGCCCTCGCACCGCTGATCGACCCCAACCAGCACTCCTGCGGCACCGTCCATCCCCACGGCCACCGCGAGCTGGCCCACCCCGAGCGGGGCGTCTACCTGGTCGGCATGAAGTCCTACGGCCGCGCCCCCACCTTCCTGGCGATGACCGGCTACGAGCAGGTCCGCTCCGTCGCCGCCGCCATCGCGGGCGACCTGGAGGCCGCCGACGAGGTCGAACTCACCCTGCCCGAGACGGGCGTATGCGGCGGCACCGGCCTCTTCGACGTCCCCGAGGCGGACCAGGCCGACGGCGGCGGCTGCCGCGCCCCGGCGCCCCGGCTCGGCGCCCCGGCCACCGCCTCACCGGCCGCCGAGGCGCCGGCGGGTGGCTGCTGCGGCCCGTGACCGGCCTCGACGACCCATGGCGGCGGGGCCGCGACCGGAACGGGGGGCCGGTCGCGGGCGGGAAGGCGCCGGTACGCTGACCGCCGCTGCAGCACCCGCTCGCTTTGTGCCGGTGGAGCCTGTCACGGCCTGCGGCGGTGGGGCGTTCTCCGACGTGAGGACGGAGGACAGGTGCTGACAGCGGGCCGCTGCCGGACGCACGAGGTGATCGGGCGTGGCGCCATGGGGGAGGTCCGGCGGGCCCATGACGAGAAGCCCGGCCGGCCGGTGGCCCTGAAGGTGCTTCTCACCCGACAGCGCGACGCCACTGCCACCGCCCGTTTCCGCCTGGAGGCGCGGACCGCCGGCCGCCTCGGCCATCCGCACGTGGTCGGCGTCCTGGACCTCGACGAGCACGAAGGCCGATTGTTCCTGGTGATGGAACCGGTCGAGGGCGGCAGCCTGGCCCAACCCCTCGCCACTTCCGGTCCGCTGCCGGCCCCGCGCGTGGCCGGCATCGCCGCTCAGGCAGCCTCCGGGCCTGCCGCCGCTCACCGGCAGGGCATCGCGCACCGGGACATCAAGCCCGCCAACCTCCTGCCGGACGCCGACGGCACCGTGAAAACAGGGGACTTCGGCATCACCCGCTTCCTCGACGATCCGGCAGCCGCCCTCACCACGACCGGCCGGACCGTCGGCACCAGCCGCCACCCCGCCCCCGAACGCGCGCTGGGCCGGCCGGCGCAGGCAGCCTCCGACGTGTACGCCCTGGGCTGCGTGCTCTACCAACTCCTGACCCAACGCCCGCCCTTCGGGCCGACACCGCACTCGCGCTGCTCCATCAGCACCTCGATGCCGTCCCGGTGCCGCCCCGGCAGCTCGGAATCGGCGTTCCACCTCCTGTGGAGGACCACCTGCTGGGCATGCCGGCCAAGCGGCCCGACGAGCGCCCCACCGCGCAGGAAGCGGCGAACTGGCCGCGTTCCGGCGCCTGGTGCGGGGATGCCCAGCCGCTGCCGCCGGAAGCGCCGTGGCGTAGCCGGCAGCCCGGGCACGCCACCGAGCTCCCGTCCCGCACCGGACCTGCCGCCACCGCTGCGCACATCGCCCGGAGCGCGGCGGTCCCAGCGGAGGGCACACGGCGGAACGCCGCGGCGCACCGTGCCTCCGCCGGGCCCAAGGGGACGGTCACCGGCTCGCTCCAGCCGGTCCGCCCGTACGGAAGGGAGGCCCGGACGACGGCGGCGACCGGCACAGGCGCCGTCCTGCCCGTCTGCGGCACCACCGTCGAAACCCGGGAAACGTACCCGCTGTTCCGGCCCGCACTCCTGCCGAACCGCGGTCCGGCGTCAGGCCGTCCGGCGGCCTGACGGGCCGTCTCGCGGATGGGCGCGGCCATGGTCGGAAGCGCTGTTTGACCCGCTGCAGGCGGGCACACGGTGGATACGGCGTCGATCTTGACGCAATCCTTGTCCCCCGGGGTGCCCCAGGGGTTTCCATGATCAGAAAGGTGCCTCTTCATGAGCGCTGTGAATCCGGTCGGCAACGCAGGCCACCACACGGGCACCGATACGGCCGCTCACCGGCCGCGCCGGCTGTCGACCGAGACGAAGGCCGCTTCCAGGACCACCGAGTTCTTCGCCTACCTCGCCGCGGTCGTCGCGGTGCTGATCGCCTCCATGGTCGTGGGAGGCGACGAGGGCCACGCCGACTACTTCCGGGCCGACAAGGCGTGGCTGTACATCGTGATCCTCACCGTCGGCTACATGATCAGCCGGGGCCTGGCCAAGTCCGGCAGCCGCGACCCCTACGACGAGTCCCGCTGAGCACCCCTCGCCATGTGATCCGCGGGGCCGGGAACGCGGCCGTGGGAACGGGCTGCACAGGTCGCGTCGACCGTGCTCCGGCCGTTGTACGGGTGGAGGCCCGGCCCGGCGCCCGATGCGGAAGGCGCCCGCCGCTCCGAGAGCGCGGGCGCCTTCCGCATCAGGCGTCCCGTCGGGGGCGAAGCGCCGCAAGCGTGGAGCCCGGCGCGGTCGGCTCACACCGGTGGCTGCGGGTGGTACTGGATGCCGTGCCGCACCGCCCGCGCGCGCTCCGCCGACGCCAGCCGGGCAACCAGGTGAAGAGCCATGTCGATACCGGCCGAGACCCCCGCGGAGGTGACCACGTCACCGTCGTCGACGAACCGCTCGTCGGGCCGCACGTCGATCGTCGGGTCCAACTCCGTGAGCCGGTCCAACGACGCCCAGTGCGTGGTCGCCGGCCGTCCCGCCAGCAACCCGGCCGCTGCGAAGACCAGCGAGCCGGTGCACACACTCGTCATCAGGGGAACCGATCGCCGCTGGGACCGGACCCACTCCAAGTGCTCGTCGTCGTCGAGCTGGGGACGGGTCCCCCGGCCACCGGGATGCAGCAGCACATCCAGCCCGGGCATGTCGGCCACCGAATGGTGCGCTTCGATGGTGAGCCCCTTCGCGCAGGTCACGGGCTTGCCGTCGGCGGAGAAGCAGAACACCTGCCAACCGTCCTGGGCGAAGTTGCGCGTCCAGTACGACAGGACCTCCCACGGGCCGATGGCATCGAGCTCCTCGACTCCCGGGAACAGCAGGATTCCGATCCTTCGCACGCCTTCGTCGGTCATGCCGCGATCCAAGCAGACCCGCTCTCGCTCGGCCACGGAGTTTCCACCCGTCCCGGAAGGGACATCCTCGCGGTCGACGCCGCCGACCGGCAGGTAATCCAGGACGCACACCCGTACGCGGTACTCCACCGCCCCCGCGCCGCCGTGCCACCGGTGAGGAGGGGTGTATCGAGGGGCGCGCGATCCCCGCCTCGGACGGCCGCCCGCGGGAGGGACGGCGAGCAAGCCGCCTTCGTCCGGGGCGGGGCGGACGCCGTTCCCCCATACTGGGTAGACTGACCTACCTAATAAGAGGGGGAGAACGCGATGAGCGAGACCGAAACGCCGGCGGAGCGCCCCAGGAGGCGGGGAGCCGCGCGGGAGCGGTTGCTGGCCGCCGCGGCGCGCCGCTTCTACGCGGACGGCGTGGCGGCCACCGGGATCGACACGATCACCGCCGACGCGGGCGTGGCGAAGATGAGCCTCTACAACAACTTCTCCTCCAAGGCCGACCTGGTGAGGGCTTACCTCGACGCGCGGCACGAGGAGTGGCTGGGCCTGTACCGGCGGCGACTGCGAGGGGTGCGGGACGGCCGCGGAGGTGTGCTGGCCGTCTTCGACGCGTACGCCGACCACGCCGCCGCCGCCCACGAGTACGGTTTCCGGGGCTGCGGCCTGCTGAATGCGGCCGCCGAGCTGCCCGCCGGAGACGAGGGCCGAGCCGTGGTGCGCCGGCACAAGGAGGAGGTCGAGTCCCTGCTCGCCGGGCACCTTCAGGAGCTGCTGCCCGGGCGGCCCGAGGAGGCGCGCGTGATGGCGGAGCAGCTGTCGTTCCTGCTGGAAGGCGCGATGGCACGCGCCGGCCTGGAAGGTACGGGTACGCGTCTGGAGCACGCCCGGGCGATGGCGGCCGACCTCCTGGACCGGCTGTGACGCGGCCCGCCGGACGCGCGGCCGGCTCGACGGGTGCGGGAGCGGTGTGCGTGCTGCTGGCATCGGTGCTGTGGGGCACCACCGGCACCGCCGCGACGTTCGCCCCCGAGGTGGGGCCGCTCGCGATCGGGGCCGTCGCCATGGGCGTGGGCGGACTGCTCCAGGCGCTGGTCGCCGCCTCCCGCATCCGCCGGGAGGCTCCTCGGCTGCGTGCGCAGAGGGGGGTCGTACTGCTCGGCGCCCTGTCGGTGGGGGCCTATCCGCTGGCGTTCTACTCCTCCATGCACCTGGCCGGGGTCGCCGCCGGCACGGTGGTGTCGATCGGCTCGGCCCCGCTCGCCTCGACCCTGATCGAGCGCGTCGTCGACGGCCGCCGCCTGACGCGCCGCTGGATGGCGGGAGCCGCCCTGGGCCTGTCCGGGACGGTGCTGCTGTGCGCGGCCGAAGCCGGCGGCGCCCGCTCCGGTCCCGGTGCCCGCTCCGCGGGGGAGACCGTGCTCGGAGTGGGACTCGGCCTGGTCGCCGGGCTCACCTACGCCTTGTACTCCTGGGCGGCCCACCGCCTGATCGACCGCGGCGTCACCTCCGGCGCGGCCATGGGAACCGTCTTCGGCATCGGTGGACTGCTGCTGATGCCGGTGCTGCTGGCCACCGGCGCCCCGCTCCTCGCCTCCTGGTCCAATGCGGCTGTCGGCGCCTACATGGCCGTGGTGCCCATGTTCACCGGCTACGTCCTGTTCGGCTGGGGCCTCGCGCACGTCCCGGCGAGTACCGCCACCACCCTCTCCCTGCTGGAACCCGCCGTCGCGGCCGTCCTGGCCGTACTCGTCGTCGGTGAACGCCTGCCCCTTCCGGGGTGGGCCGGCATCGCCTTGGTCGTCGGCTGCCTGGCCGTGCTCACCACGCCGACCCGTACGGGACGTCGACCGCGTGCGGTCACGACGGACCGGATCACCGACGCGGAGGGGCCCGGCGAGGCCGATCCCGGCCGCGGTCCGGAGAAGGCGGTCGCCGGGTGAGCCGCACCGCCGTGCGCGATGCCCGGACCCGGCCCCGTACCGCGTAGAGGCGGTTCGCTGCGGCCGATCGGGGCGGGGGTCAGCTCTGTCGTGCCCGGGCGGCCAGGTGGTGGGCACGGCTGCCGTTGGCGTACCTCACCCATGTCTTCGCGGTGGAAGGCGCAGCCCGGACAGCCGCCGTCCCCCCAGCCGTGCGACGACCCCCTGCTCCGGGTGTCCCAACACCGGACCGGCGGGGGGACGATGACCGGCGACGGCAGCGGGCCGGGGTGCCCGACGGCGTTTGTCACCGTTGCGTCGCGAAGCGGACGCGGTGAGCAACCGAAGCCGCCGGGCGGCGGTCTAGCACATGGGGAGCCCACCACGGGCGATCTTCCGCTCGCTTCGACCGCTTCCGAGGGAAAGGCTGGCAGGCCATGGGGGACACGCGCAGACGGGGAGCCGTCGCACTCGGGGTCACCGCACTGGTGGCACCGCTCACGCTCGCGCTCGGGGCCGCACCGGCCCAGGCCGCGAGCTGCACCACGCAGACGGGCCCGTACCAGAAGAAGGTGGAGAAGTTCCTCGGCCGCCCGGTCGACGGCAAGCAGTCCACCGCCGACTGCAAGGCGATCCGCGCCTTCCAGACCAAGCACGGCATCAAGCCCGACATCGGCTACGCGGGCCCCGTCACCTGGGGCGTGATGGATCTGATGCAGAAGCAGAAGGCCGTCGGGAAGAACCCGAACAAGTCGGGCAAGTGCCCGGTCAACAAGGGCCGTATAGCCTGCGTGGACCTCACCCTCCAGCTGAGCTGGGTCCAGGACGGCAAGAAGCTGGTCTACGGGCCCGTGCCGGTCCGCACCGGCCGCAACGGCCACGAGACCCGCACCGGCCTGAAGAAGATCTACTGGCGCAACATCGATCACCACTCGACCATCTACGACGTGCCGATGCCCTACAGCCAGTTCTTCGACGGCGGCCAGGCCTTCCACTCGGCCGGCGTCAGCATGTGGAACCCGCCGGGCTCGCACGGCTGCGTCAACATGACGAAGACCGACGCCAAGAAGTACTGGTCGCTGCTGAGGAAGGGCGACGACGTCTACGTGTACGGCCGCAAGCCGGGCACCTGACGGTGACGGTCCCCCGGTTCGCGTGGCTGCGGCCCGTCTGCGAAGTCCGGGGTGTCCAGCCTGTCCCGCCCTGCCGGGCGCAGCCGTACGCGGCGACGCCCGGCAGGGCACGGCGGGGCCGCGATCCACGCGTTCACGGACGGCGGGAGGCGGGGGATCCCCACCGCGGTCACCTCGAACGCCCCTGGCGTGATGCGGCCGAACCGCTCGAGGACGTCGTCACGGGCCACCGGCGGCTCGTCGGCCGACGTCCGAGAGGAGAAGACCCGTACGGCCGTTGAGGGGGCTGCACCAGGTCTCCCTCCGAGGCGGGCCGCGTCGCCGGGTGCTCCCGTTCCCGGGCCGCCGCCCAAGTGCCGACGGACGACCATCCGTCGACAGCTTCCTGCTCCGTTTCCGGTTCCCGGAGCGTGCGCGACGTCGCCGCCTCACGCTCCCGCCGGATCCTTGAGCGCGTCCAGCAATGTGCGCAGTGCGGGCTGTTCCAGAGCGCTCTCCCGGACTGCGGCATGAATGGTCCTGACCGGTTCGGGGTGCCGGACCCGGCGGATGACGACGCCGGGATGGCGGGCGCTCAGTCCCAGACGGGGGATGAGGCTGACGCCGAGACCGGCGGCGACGAATCCCTGAGCTGTGGCGTAGTCCTGCGACGTGGCCGCGAAGTCCGGGCTGAAGCCCGCCGCGGCGCAGGCGTCGATGACGGGGGCGAGGCAGGGGCCGGGGGGTTCGCTGCCGACCCAGGGTTCGCCGGCGAGCTCGGCCAGCTCGACCACCTGCCGGGAGGCGAGCGGGTGTCCGGCGGGCAGCACCGCGTGGTACGCGTCGTCGAGAAGGCGCACCGTGCGGATGCCGGGGTGGTGTGCGCCGGCCGGTCCTCCGACGACGACGGCCAGGTCGGCGTCGCCCCGGTGCAGCTCCGTGAGCGCGTCGTCCGGGTCGGCGAGCTTGGGGTCGATCGCCACCCCCGGGTGCTCGCGGCGGACCCTGGCGAGGGCCGGCGCCAGCAGGGTCGGGCCGACCGAGGCGAAGTAACGCAGGGCCAGCCTGCCCGCGCGCCCCGCGCGCAAGTCGGCCAGCGCGGTCTCGGCCTCGGCGAGACGCTCGCTGATGACGGCCGCGTATCGGGTCAGCAGCAGGCCGGCCGCCGTGGGCCTCACGCCCCGGCCGGCCCGTTCCAGCAGCGCGATTCCTGCCTCCTTCTCCAGTGCCGACACCTGCTGGCTGATGGCGGAGGGGGTGTATCCCAGGTGCGCCGCCGCCGCCGTGACGGAGCCACTGGTGATCACGGCACGCAGCACCTGCATGCGTCTGACATCAAGCATGTAGCGCAACTTAACGGAAGTGCATGATTTTTTTCTTGTCCTTCAGAAAAGACTGCGGCACCGTTCATCAGGGCTCATCAAGGAGGTGCCGGTGAACGGTTTCATCGACAGAAGCCGGGCGTGGGCACGGTTCGGCGTGCTCGCCCTTCTGTGGGGATCGACCTTCCTCTGGATCGAGTTGGCGCTGGACGCGCTGACTCCGGTGCAGGTGACCTGCAGCCGGTGCGTGCTCGGGGCGCTCACGCTGCTCGCCGCCTGCCTGGGGTCGGGCCGGAGGCTGCCGCGCAGCCGGGCGGTCTGGGGCCGCATCGTCGTGGCCGCCTTCTTCTGCAACGCCCTGCCGTTCGCCATGTTCAGCGTCGGCCAGCAGAGCATCGACTCGGGGGTCGCCGGCGTACTGAACGCGACGACTCCGCTGTGGTCACTGCTGATCGGCGTGGTCACGGGGGCCGAGCGCGGCCTGCGGCCGTCCCGGCTCGGCGGGCTCCTGCTCGGGTTCGCCGGAGTGGTGCTGATCTTCGCACCGTGGCGGGCGGCGGAACCGGGCGGCTGGGGGGCCCTCGCCGTTGTCGTCGCCGCGGGCAGCTACGCGGTCGGCTTCACGTTCATGAGCCACTTCCTGGTCGGAAAGGGGATCCCCACCATCTCGCTGTCCGCGGCACAGCTCGTGGCGGCGACCGCCCTCACCGTGCCCACCCTGCCGACCGGCGGCCTCAGGCCGATCGACATCGGTCCGGGAACGCTGATCGCGGTCGTGATCCTGGGCGTCGTCGCCACCGGCGCCACGTTCCACCTCACCTACCGGAACATCGCAGCCGAAGGCGCCACCGACACGGCCACCGTCGGCTACCTGCTGCCGGTGGTCTCGGTGGCACTGGGGGTCATCGTGCTGGACGAGGACTTCGGCCTGCGCAGCGCCGTCGGCATGGCGGTCGTGCTCGCCGGCGTCGGCCTGACCCGCCGACAGAGCCGGTCCCCGGCGCAGGCACGAGCGAAAACCACCGGCGGCCGCACCGGGCGCAACGGCCTTCCACGACACGGCCTTCCACGACACGAACGGGACGTACGACAGTGACAGCGCTGACAGTGACCACGACGTCCGTCGCATCGCTGCCCACCGAGTGGGTCGTGATCGGCGTCGCCCAGGGCCCCGAGGGGCCCGTGCCGGTGCCCGGACCGGGAACGATCGACGCCTTCGGCGACGAGATCCCCCGGCTCCTCGCCGGTCTCGGGGCGACCGGCGCTCAAGGGGAGACGGTCGCGTTTCCCGCACCCACCGGTATCGGGCCCGATCTGGTCCTCGCGGTCGGCCTCGGTGCCGTCGCGGGCCGCGGTGGCTACGGCCCAGAGGCGCTGCGGCGGGCCGCCGGAGTGGCCACCCGGACCCTGTTGGGCGCGGACACGGTCGCCCTGGCCCTGCCGGCCGGCACCGCCGAGGCCGTCGAAGCGGTGGCGCTGGGTGTCCTGCTCGGCGGCTACTCCTTCACCGCCTACCGGACCACCACCCGGAAGGCGCCGGTTCGCACCGTGACCATGGTCGTGGACCCCGGTTGTCTCACGCCCGCGCAGGCCGCCGTACGGCACGCCCAAGTGCTCGGACGGGAACTGAACCGAGCCCGCGACCTGGTCAACACGCCGGCCAACGACCTGTATCCGGAGAGCTTCGCCGCCACCGTGGCCACGGTCGGCCGGGAACACGGCCTGGCGGTCGACGTGCTCGACGAGGACGCACTCGCCGCAGGCGGCTACGGCGGCATCCTCGGTGTCGGACAGGGGTCGGTCCGGCCACCGCGGCTGGTGCGCATCGCGCACACCCATCCCGGGGCCACGACGACTCTTGCCTTCGTCGGCAAGGGCATCACCTACGACTCGGGCGGCATCTCACTGAAACCCGTCGGCGCCAACGAGATCATGAAGCGCGACATGGCTGGTGCGGCGGCCGTGTTCGCCGCGGTACTGGCCGCCGCCCGGCTGGCCCTCCCCGTCAATGTCACCGGCTGGCTCGCGCTGGCCGAGAACATGCCGTCCGGCTCCGCACTGCGCCCCGGTGACGTGCTGCGGATGTACGGCGGCCGGACCGTCGAGGTGCTCAACACCGACGCCGAGGGACGCCTGGTGCTGGCCGACGCCCTCGTGCGGGCGGCCGAGGAACGGCCGGACGCGATCGTGGACGTGGCCACCCTGACCGCCGCGACCCGGTTCGGTCTGGGGGACCACGTCTTCGCCGTGATGGCCGACGACGACGCCTTCCGTGACCAAGTGCTGGCCGCCGCCCGGGAGGCCGGCGAGCAGGCATGGCCCATGCCGCTGCCGCCGGAACTACGCCGCAGCCTGGACTCACGGGTGGCGGACATCGCCAACTACGGCGAGCGGATGGGCGGCGGTCTGGTGGCCGGCCTGTTCCTGCGGGAGTTCGTGCCGGCCGGTGTTCCCTGGGCCCACCTGGACATCGCCGGACCGGCCTTCAACGAAGGCGAACCGTACGGCTACACACCCGGTGGCGGTACCGGATGCGCGGTGCGCACCCTGGTGCGGCTCGCCCGGAACGCGTCAGCCGGCGAAGGACCTGTGCGCCGCTTCCCGGCACCCACCGCTGACACGGGCGGCCGGACGGAGGACCGGTGAGAGTCCTCTATCAAGTCGACGCGTTCACCCGCACCCCGTTCGGCGGCAACCCGGCCGGAGTGGTGCTGGCGGCCGACGGACTGTCGGACCGTCAGATGCTGGCCGTGGCGCGGGAGCTCGGCAACTCCGAGACCGCCTTCGTCCTGGCCGCCGACGGCCCCGACCACGATGTGCGCATCCGGTTCTTCACGCCGACGACGGAGGTCCCGACCTGCGGACACGCCACGGTGGCAGCCCACTTCGCCAGAGCCGTCGAGTACGGGCTGCCCTCCGGCTCGCTGGTGCAGAAGACCGGCACCGGACTGCGGCAGCGCGTGCGGATCCACCGCGACGGCGACCGGCTGCGGATCGGCATGCACCAGGGGGCAGCCCTCTTCGGACCCGAACTGGACGGTCCTCGAACCGGTCGGTTGCTGCACGCCTTGGGTGCCGCGCCCCGGGACCTGGCGGACAGCGGCCCGGTGCAGATCGTCTCCACGGGACACGCCAAGGTGCTGGTCGAACTGCGCGACCGCGCCACCGTGGACGGACTGCGGCCGGACCCGGCAGCCTTGACGGCTCTGAGCCGCGACCTCGACACCGACGGGTTCTTCGTCTTCACCCGGGCCACCGGCGAGGAGCACCTGCTGACCTGGTCCCGGATGTTCGCGCCGGCGATCGGGATCCCCGAGGACCCGGTCACGGGCAACGGGCACGGTCCCCTCGGGGCTTATCTGCTGCGGCACGGCCTGGTCCGCGCTCCCGCGGGCCGGCTGTCGTTCACCGGGCGGCAGGGAGCGGCCATGGGACGGCCCGGAGACGTCCAAGTCCGCGCCGAGACGGGTGCCGACGGCGAGATCCTCGTATCGATCACCGGTACGGCAGCGACGGCGTTCCGGGCGGAGCTGCCCTTGTGAGGGGGGCCCGGCCGGATGCCGCCCGCCCGGCCCGCGGGAAGGGACCGCGGGGGAGTACGCCGACCGCCCGGCTGCGTCGATGCCCCCGGAGCCGGTGACACCACTCCTGGGCCGCGCGTCCGGCGGGGGACCGGTCATGCCGGTCCCAGAGGCCGGGTGCCCCGTTGCGGGGCCGCGAAGAAGGTGATGGGCCTGCCTGCCGGAGACCGCCGTGACCGGGCCCCGGGCCCTGTGCACCCGTCCGCGGCCGGGACGACGGCGCCGACGGGCCGACCGGGGCGTCCCGCGGCCGGACGCGGCCCTCGCCGGGCGGGCCGGGGCTGCGGTAGCCGGAGCCGGTCGCTGTGACCACCGTTTTCGCGCGGCGCACGGTGCCTGCGGTGTCGGTGGGCAGCTTGGATTCGCCGACGGGGTCGGCGGAAACGGCGGCGCCGAGCGTTCCGGCCCGGGCCCGCGTGGCGGATGCCTACGGCTTCTCCGGCGCGATCTCGGCGATCAGGTCCTCGACCCGGGTCCTGATCTCGTCGCGGATCGGGCGGACGGCCTCGACGCCCTGGCCGGCGGGGTCCTCGACCTTCCAGTCGAGGTAGCGCTTGCCGGGGAAGACGGGGCAGGTGTCACCGCAGCCCATGGTGATGCAGACGTCCGACTCCTTCACCGCGTCGACGGTGAGGAGCTTCGGCGTCTCCTCGGAGATGTCGATGCCGACCTCGGCCATGGCCTCGACGGCGGCCGGGTTGACGGCGGTGCCCGGATGGGAGCCGGCCGAGCGGACTTCGACACGGTCTCCGGCCAGGTGGGTCAGCCACGCGGCGGCCATCTGGGAGCGGCCGGCGTTGTGGACGCAGACGAACAGGACGGACGGCTTGTCGGCCATGGTGGTCGTTCTCTTTCGCCGCATGGCGGGAACCAGCCGCCAATGACTTCAGCCCCTGCTGGTATCAGCAGGTGGTGATGTGACAATATCAGTGCATGCTGACTTCAGTCGATCCTGACGTGATCCGGGTGCTGGGCGATCCGCTCCGCCTGCGGATCGTGACCCTGCTGGCGCGCGAGACGCTCTGCACCACGCACCTGGTCGAGGAGACCGGAGCCAAGCAGACCAACCTGTCCAACCACCTGAAGGTGCTGCGCGAGGCCGGGATCGTGGAGACCGAGCCGTGCGGCCGCTTCACCTACTACAGGCTCAAGCCCGAGGTCCTGGCCGACCTGTCCGAGCAGTTCGCCGGGCTCGCCGCCTCGGCCCGTACCGCCGCCGGGAACAGGAGGGCCTGCCCGTGACCTCCACCGAGCCCACCCTCACCGCCCCCGGCCCGGCCGGCGGCGACGACGACTCGATCGTCAGGAGGCTCTCCACCCTCGACCGCTACCTCGCGGTGTGGATCCTGCTGGCCATGGCCGTCGGTCTCGGCCTGGGCCGCTTGGTTCCGGGCATGAACGACGCGCTCGCGAAGATCGAGATCGGCGGGATCTCCCTGCCGATCGCGCTCGGCCTGCTGGTCATGATGTACCCGGTCCTGGCCAAGGTGCGCTACGACCGGCTCGACCGCGTGACCGGCGACCGCAAGCTGCTGATCTCCTCGCTGGTCATCAACTGGGCCGTCGGCCCCGCGGTGATGTTCGCCCTGGCGTGGATCCTCCTGCCGGACCTGCCCGAGTACCGCACCGGCCTGATCATCGTCGGCCTGGCCCGCTGCATCGCGATGGTCATCATCTGGAACGACCTCGCCTGCGGCGACCGTGAGGCCGCCGCCGTCCTGGTCGCGCTGAACTCGGTGTTCCAGGTCCTCGCGTTCGGTCTGCTGGGCTGGTTCTACCTCGACCTGCTGCCGCGCTGGATGAACCTCGGCGACGGCCAGGGCCTGGACGTGTCCGCGTGGCACATCGCGCTGAACGTCGTCATCTTCCTCGGCGTCCCGCTGCTGGCCGGCTTCCTCACCCGCCGCGTCGGCGAGCGGAAGCTGGGCCGCGAGGACTACGAGCGGAAGTTCCTGCCGAGGATCGGCCCGTGGGCCCTGTACGGGCTGCTGTTCACGATCGTCGTCCTCTTCGCCCTGCAGGGCGGGACCATCACCTCGCAGCCGCTGGACGTCGCCCGGATCGCGCTGCCGCTGCTGGCCTACTTCGCGGTCATGTTCTTCGGCGCCTTCCTCCTCGGCAAGGGCCTCGGCCTGGCCTACGACCGCACCACGACGCTGGCCTTCACCGCTGCGGGCAACAACTTCGAGCTGGCCATCGCGGTCGCCATCGCCACCTTCGGCGTCACCTCCGGCCAGGCCCTGTCCGGCGTCGTCGGCCCGCTCATCGAAGTCCCGGTGCTGATCGGCCTGGTCCACGTCGCGCTCGCCTGGCGCCGGAAGTTCGCCCCCGACGCGGTGACGACGGCCCCGTGACGCAGCACACGGACGTGGTGGTGATCGGCGGCGGCCAGGCCGGGCTCGCCGCCGGCTACCACCTGCGCCGCCAGGGCCTGGACTTCGTGATCCTGGACGCCGATCCGGCGCCGGGCGGGTCCTGGCGGCACATGTGGGACTCGCTGCGCCTGTTCTCCCCGGCGGAGCACTCCTCGCTGCCCGGACGGCCCATGCCCGCCCAGGCGGGCGAGACCTACCCGGACGCCGGGCACGTGGTGGGCTACCTCACCGACTACGAGAAGCGCTACGACCTGCCCGTTCGGCACGGCACCCGCGTGGACGCCGTACGCCGCGACGCAGGCCGGCTCCTGGTCGAGACGGAGAACGGCACCTGGCGGGCCCGGGCGGCCGTCAGCGCGACCGGCACATGGTCGCGGCCCTTCCTCCCCGCCGTGCCCGGCCGCGGCGTCTTCACCGGACGGCAGCTGCACACCGTGGACTACCGCCGCCCGGCCGACTTCGCCGGCCGGCGCGTCCTGGTGGTCGGCGGCGGGAACTCCGGCGCGCAGATCGCAGCCGACCTCGCCCTGGACGGCCACGTCGAGGTGGTCTGGGTGACCCGGCGCCCGCCCCGGTTCCTGGCCGACGACGTCGACGGCCGTGCCCTGTTCGACGTCGCCACCGCCCGCCGCCGTGCCCTCGAAGAAGGCCGCGGCGACACCGGCGGGGTCGCCTCGCTCGGCGACATCGTCGCCGTACCCCCGGTCCGCGCCGCCCGTGACGCCGGACTCCTGGTCGCCAGGCCGATGTTCTCCCGGCTCACCGCCGACGGCGTCCGATGGGCCGACGGCAGCCGGAGCGGCGCCGACGCGATCGTCTGGTGCACCGGTTTCCGGCCCGCTCTGGCCCATCTGGCCCCGCTGAACCTGCGCGGTGCGCGCGGACACATCCCCACCGACGGCACACGCGCCCTCGGCGAGCCGCGGATGCACCTGCTCGACTACGGCGACTGGACCGGACCTGCTTCGGCAACCCTCGTCGGTGTCGGCCGCCGGGCCGGTGACGCGGCCCGCGCGATCGCACACCTGCTGCGCGGCTAGGGCCTCTCGTTCGGATCATGCCGGGCTCGTGGGGCCTGGTGCCGTGCCTCGCCGCGTTGTCGTCGGTTGCCATGGCTCCGCCATGGCGCCCTCCTCCGCCTTGCGATGCACGGCACCGGGTCCCGCTCCCTGATCCGACCTGATCCAAACGAAAGACCCTAGGGCCGCCGCGGGCGGCAGCCGCCCGCGGGGGAGCGGTGTGCGGTGCGTTCCCCCGGTGTGCCGGCCGAAAGCCCCCTTACCGGGATGTACCCGGGCTTTCGGCCGGCGCGGCGGGAGGACGTGCCGGGCCCCGCGACGGGGCGAACGCGGCCCGCCGGCCGCCGCTCCGCAACGACCGTCGGGCCGGTGCCCGCCCGGGGCGGACACCGGCCCGACGGGGCTCTCGGCGTGTCAGTGGCTGCCGGCGAGTTCGCCGGTGAGCTTGCCGTGCAGGTCGGCGCTGTGGTTGTTCAGGCCGGTGATCTCGATGCTCTTGCCGCGCTGGGCGTACTTCGTCTCGATCGCGTCCAGGGCCGCGACGGAGGAGGCGTCCCAGATGTGGGCCTCGGACAGGTCGATGACGATCCTGTCGGGGTCGCCGGCGTAGTCGAACCGGCCGACGAGGTCGTTGGAGGAGGCGAAGAACAGCTCGCCGGTGACCCGGTAGACGACCGTGCTGCCGTCGGGGTCGATGACGGCGTCGACGCGGGCGAGACGGGCGACGCGCCTGGCGAAGATGACCATGGCGGTGACGGAGCCGACGACGACGCCGATGGCCAGGTTGTCGGTGGCGACCACGACGACCACGGTGATGGCCATGACGGCGATCTCACCGGCGGGCATCCGCTTGAGGGTCTTCGGGGCGACGGAGTGCCAGTCGAAGGTGCCGAAGGCGACCATGACCATGACGGCGACCAGGGCGGCCATGGGGATGTCGGAGACGACCGGGCCGAAGACGATGCACAGCACCATCAGGAACACGCCGGCCAGGAAGGTGGAGACGCGGGTGCGGGCGCCGGACACCTTCACGTTGATCATCGTCTGGCCGATCATGGCGCAGCCGCCCATGCCGCCGAAGAAGCCGGTGACGATGTTGGCGATGCCCTGGCCGATGGACTCGCGGGTCTTGGAGGAGTGGGTGTCGGTGATGTCGTCGACCAGCTTGGCCGTCATCAGCGACTCCATCAGGCCGACCAGCGCCATGGCGAGGGCGTAGGGGGCGATGGTGGTCAGGGTGTCCAGGGTGAACGGCACGTCGGGCAGGCCGGGCACCGGCAGGGAGGAGGGCAGGGCGCCCTTGTCGCCGACGGTGGGCACGGCGATGCCGGCGGCCACCGTGATGACGGTGAGGATGACGATGGAGACCAGCGGGGCCGGGACCACCTTGGTGACCTTGGGGAAGAACACCATCAGCGCCAGCCCGCCGATGATCAGCGGGTAGACCGCCCAGGGCACGTCGCGCATCTCCGGGACCTGCGCCATGAAGATCATGATGGCGAGGGCGTTGACGAAGCCGGTCATCACCGAGCGTGGTACGAACCGCATGAGCCTGGCCACGCCGACCGCGCCGAGGATCACCTGGAAGACGCCGGCCAGGATGACGGTGGCGATCAAGTGGCCCAGGCCGTGTTCACGGTTCACGGGGGCGATGACGAGGGCGACGGCACCGGTGGCGGCGGAGATCATCGCCCGGCGGCCACCGACGATGGAGATGGTGACGGCCATGGTGAACGAGGCGAACAGGCCGATCGCCGGGTCGACGCCGGCGATGATCGAGAAGGAGATCGCCTCGGGGATCAGGGCCAGGGCCACGACCAGGCCCGCGAGGACCTCGGTGCGCCAGACCTTCGGATCGTTCAGCCAGTCGGGCTTGAGACCGCGCAGCCGCGCGGCGGGGGTCACAGCAGCGGAGGACAAGGAGATGTGTACCTGTCGTGCTCGGGCACACCCCTCGTCGGCAGGGCGGGGTGTGCGGGAAGAACGTGCGGGGGCCGGGTCGGCACCCCGCGGGACGAACCCGAGGGGCGGGCCCGGAAGTCGAAGGGGGAGGACGTGAGGTGGGCGGCGCGCACGGGCGGCCGGACGGCTCACATCCGGGGGCGAAGCATCACGGCGGGCAGGCGGCGGCGATCGGCGTCATGGGCTCGCGCACGCTCTCTCCTGCGGAAATCGGGACTGTGCCGGGGGCAGCATCGGCCCCGGAACGGCAGCGGCGAGGCGGCCGAGCCGCCTTCACCACTTCCTACTCTACCCTAACGTTAGAGTAGAGGTCGGTGGGGCCGCGCAGGACGCGGTCCGCCACGACCGGAAGGGCCAGGACACAGGCGTGGACGACAGGCACATGCAGATCGGCGAAGTCGCCGCACGGACGGAGCTGTCCCTGCGCACCATCCGCCACTACGAGGAGACCGGCCTGGTCATCCCCTCCGCCCGTTCCCAGGGCGGCTTCCGCCTCTACACCGAGACCGATGTCGCCCGCCTGATGGTGATCCGCCGGATGAAACCGCTGGGCTTCACCCTGGACCAGATGCGCGACCTGCTCGACGCCACCGACCGTCTCGACGGCGACGGCGCCCTCGACGACGACGAGCGCGAGGCGCTGCTGGAGCGCGTGCGCGGGTACGAGCGGATCGCGACCCAGCAGGTGGACAAGTTGCGCGTGCAACTGGCCCGCGCCGAGGACTTCGCCGCCACCCTGCGCGCCCGCCTGCCCGAGAGCGAGCCGGTCTGCCCGTGACCGCGCCGGGCGGCGAGGACGCCTCCTGCGGGCGGGCGGTTCAGCCGATTGCGGGGTGACGGCGCCCGGTCCGCCTCCGGCCGCCGCTCCGCGGGCCCCTGCACCTGCGTACAGGCACCGGTCGGGCCGGCCGCGGCCTCACCATCGCCCGGTGACCGTCAGAAGGCGTACCGGACGCGCAGCCAGGGCGCGTGCGTGTCCACCAGGGTCCGCAGCGTCGCCAGTGCCTCCGCCTTGACCTGGTTGCGGTAGCGGACGTTGAGCGCCCCGTTCTCCGAGCGCTTGGCCTGCTGCAGCTCCGGGGTCCACAGGACCTCCTCGGTCCGCGGGTGCCAGCCGAGGTTGACCTCGTGCAGTTCCCGGTTGTGCGTCAGCATGATCACTTCGGCGGCGGCCTGCCGCTTCACCCGCTCGGGCAGCACGTCGTCGAGGTGGCGCAGCAGCTCCGCCCACGCGGCCCGCCAGCCGGGACGCAGCACCACGGGGGAGAGGTTGAAGTGCACCTCGTACCCGGCGTCGAGGAAGTCCGCGGCGGCGGCGATCCGCTCGGCCACGGGCGAGGTGCGCACGTCCAGCAGCCGGGAGTCGTCCGGCGGCATCACCGAGAAGCGGATCCTGGTCCGGCCGCGCGGGTCCAGGGCGAGCAGGTCGGGGTTGACGAACTTGGTCGCGAACGACGCCTTGGCCGTCGGCCACTGCCGGAAGGCGTGCACCAGGTCCGCCGTGTTGTCGCAGATCAGGGCGTCCACCGAGCAGTCGCCGTTCTCGCCGACGTCGTACACCCACGCCTCGGCGTCGCACTGGTTGGGCTCGGTCTTGGGGCCCTGGCGGGCGATGTGCCGCCCGAGGTGGGCGATGATCCGGTCGATGTTGGTGAAGACGGTGATCGGGTTGGCGTAGCCCTTGCGCCGCGGCACGTAGCAGTAGGCGCAGGCCATGGCGCAGCCGTTCGAGGCGCCCGGCGCGATCCAGTCCGCCGACCGGCCGTTGGGACGCGTGGTGAGCGTCTTGCGCTCACCCAGGACCAGCGTCTCGCCCTTGACGCGGACCCAGCGCTCCACGTTGCCCTCGTTGCCGTGCAGGCCGGGGATGCGCCAGTGGGAGTCCACGGTGACCAGCCGAGCCCCGGGGAACCGGGCGATGACCTGCCGACCGCGCGGGGAGGCGGCCGCCGCGGGCTCGGCGTGGATCTCCCGCACGGGCAGCAGGCGCCGGGCCGTGGCGGAGTCGCGGAAGGAGGGGCCCGCCGCGTCGCCGGCCGGTCCGGGCGAGAGCGCGTCGAGTTCGAAGAGGGTGCCGGAGCCGTCGTCCGGGAGGGGGGCCGGGTGGTGCATCGGGGCTCCGGGGCAGGTGGTGCGTGGGGTACGGGCGGGGGCCCGTCCCTCCACTGTACGGCGCCGCGCCGGTCCGCCCGGCCCCGTGTTCCGGTCCCGGTCGGGGGCATACGGGTGTCACGGCGCCGGACGGCGCCGTGACACCCCAGGAGGTCCCGTGCTCGCCATCGTCGCCGCCGTCCTGTTCCTCATCGCCTTCCTGATCAACGCCGCGGACATCTCCACCAACGACGTCCTCACCTCGACCAACTTCATGCTCGTCGGGCTCGCCCTGCTGGCCCTGCACGTGGCGGGCGTCGGCGGCGGCTGGGCCGCCCGGGGCCGCCGGCACTGACACCCCTCCGGCCCGGCCGACGGTGCCGCCCGTCAGCCGTCCGCGCGCCGTGCGGTGCCGGGCGGCCGGTACGTGGCGGTCGGCGTCGGCGGTTTGCCGGTCCCGGGCGCGGTCCGAGGTGCGTCGAAGGCGGACCGCCGGGATGCTGGTGGAAGTGCTTCCCACTGTTTTTCCACCGTTGGCTTCCACCAGCACGGGAACGGATACGGCTCATGGACAAAGCGCGTCTGGCCGCAGCGGCCACCGAGGGCACCGGCGGACACGGCGGCGAACGACCGCTCGCACCGGAGGAGGTCGGGCGGGTGCTCGACGCCGTCTTCGGCACCATGGAGCATTCCGGTGCGATCGCCCAGGCGCTGCGCGACGGCGAGACGGTGTCCCTGGGCAGTTTCGGCAGCTTCCACCTCGACGGCGGCACGGCCGTCTTCCGGCCGGGCGCCGCCCTCACCGAGTACCTGCGGGGCGGGGGGCGCTGACGGCCCCGTGCCGCACCAGGCCCGCACATCGCCGGTGCACGAGGCGACCCGCCCGCGCGGCCCCGCGGTCGACCACGACGCCGGCGCCGGCCCGCTCGCAGTGTCCCCGCAGTCGTTGGCCCGGGTGACGAAGGTCCGGCTGGAGCAGGCCCGCATCATCGTGGCCGTCGACGAGTCGGCCGGCCGCACGGCCGTCCGTTCCCCGCGGATCCCCGAGCCCGGCTCCGTGCCCGTGTCCGAGCCGGTCGGCACCGATCCCTCGCTTGCGGGTGCGCCCGCCGGTCCGCTCCGCACGCGGGGACCGCGTCGGACGGCTGCCACCGCGCTCCCGCCGCACACCAGGGGATGACCCCACCGCGTCGGCAGGCCCCGCTACCCAGGGAAATGGTGGAGCGACAGCCGTGATGCGTGCGTTCGGCCCCGCCGCGGGACCGCGGCCCCTGAGGCGGGCCGGACTCAGGACGCGGCGGCCTCGTCGGCACCGGCTGCTTCGTCCCGCGCCATGCCGAGAAAGCGCCGGATCGCTTCCACCGGCATGTCGAGCCCCTCGGATGCGGCCTGCTCGTCGCCGAACACCTGCACGGCCTCGGCGACGGCCACCGCCAGTTCCACCTCTGCCTTGCGGGCTTTCGCCTCGGCCTTGTCCACGGTGTCGGCTGCCGCCAACTGGCGGCGCTGCTTCTCCTGGAGCCTCTGTTTGCGGGAAAGTGTTTTGTCAGAGCCATGCACAGACATGACCAAGATCATAAACGGTTCGCGCGCGTGTCCGACACCACTCGTGTGCGGCATCCCGTGAGTTCCGCTGAGCTCCGTTGAGTCCTTGTCCCCGTGGCCAGGGTGTTCTGTCTCCTTGGGGTGCTCTTCGAGGTGGTGGCGTAATTTCAGGATTCTGGAAACGTTCCCACTTCGTCCGATCGATCCGTGATCGGGGTGGAGGTGAGGAGACCCGGGTTGGCGCCGGCAGCCGTACGCGACCTGCGTGAGTTCCGCGATCCGGTCCCGGCGGAGGAACTGGAGCAGTTCGAGAGCGACGTGCTCGCGCGGGCCTCGGCTGGCCTGGCGGACGGCACGATCCGCGGGGAGGTCGGGCACCTGGATCAGATGCGGGCCCGGTTCGGCCGGCCGCTGTGGGATATGGAGCCGGCCGACGCCGACGGATACTTCGGGAAGGTGCTCCGGGGTTCGCCGAGCGGTACCCGGTTGACCCGCGCGCAGGCGCCGACCACGTACTTCCTGTTCCTGGAGCTGCGGCACAGGGTCGGGATTCATCGGATGACCGGGCGGGTCGTCGAGTGCCCGATCGACGAGATGAACCGGCCGCAGGGGTCCAAGGACGCTGCCTTGCGGATCCCGCCGCCCGAGCCGGAGATCAAGACCCTGTTCACCGGCTGGGACGGCGAGCTGGCCACCTGCCGCAAGTTCGCCCCGACCGCACGGAACTACACCGCATCGAAACTGATGTCGCAGGTCGGACTCAGGGCCAGCGGGACATGCAAGCTCGACCTGGCCGACATCGAGTGGGAGCTGGGCCGCTTCGGCGAACCCCACGTGCGCCACGGCAAGGGCGCCCGCGGCTCGGGCCCGCGCGAGCGGATGGTGCCGCTGATCAACGGCGCCGACCGCACGCTGCGGTGGTTCGTCGAGGACGTCTGGGGCCAGTTCGACGACGACCACACCCGTCCCGGTGCCCCGCTGTTCCCCTCCGAGCGCAGGAACCCGGACGGCTCCTCGCGCCGCGTCGGCGACGACGCCTTGCGCAACGGTCCGGCAGCCCGCAAGCTTCAGGACTGGCATCCACCTGACCGGAGCCGGGCGCACGGTGGAGGGGCCGGGCGGGTGCGCCACTGTGCGTACATCGTCTGGATCCACTCCGCCGCCCCGCCCTTGGCGGTGACCTTCCCGCGCTCGTCCTGCAGGTAGCAGGTCCTCGGATGAGGACGGCGCCAGCCGGGGAAGGGAAGCGGCCGTACTCAGAGCACGGGGCCCTCGGCGGCCGCCAGCATGTTCTCGATGAGGTCGGCAGCGCGCCGGGTGCCGCCCTCGGCCCGGGCGGCGGCCTGCAACTGCTTGGACCGGTCGATGCGTTCCGGATCCGTGACCAGGTCATTCAGCGCCGCGCGAAGGGTCTCGGCGGTGGCGTCGGCGGTGTCCACACGGCGGGCGACGCCGAGTTCCACGAGCCGGTCGGCGTTCATGAACTGCTCGGCCCCCTGCGGCACGGCGATCATGGGAACGCCGGCGAGGAGTCCTTCGCCGCAGCCGCCCATGCCGGCGTGGGTGACGAAGGCATCGGCCTGTTCCAGGACTGCCCGCTGCGGGATCCAGGAGTGCACTTCGACGTTGGGCGGGACGGTGCCGAGTTCCTCGGGGTCGGTGTGCCTTCCGATCTGGAGTACGACGTGCCAGCCGGGCAGGTCGCCGAAGGCCGCGATGCACTGGCGGTAGAACGCGGGCTGGCGCGTGTACGCCGAGCCGAGCGAGATCAGCAGCACGTTGTCCGCGGTCGCCGGGCGGGTCCAGCCGTCCGTGTCCGCTCGGGTGTCGAAGCAGGGGCCGACGAAGGTCACTGTTTCGGTGTCGACTCGATCGGCGTGCGGCTGCATCGCCCTCGGGATCAGGGCGAGGGCCCGGGCGGGTGGGCCGGAGAACGTGTCCATGTCCGTGGTGGTCGCACCGCAGTCGGCGAGCCACCGTGCGAACCTGTCCCGGTACGCGTCGGCGCCCGGCAGCTTCCACAGATGGGCCGCGACTTCCTCCTGGTAGCCGTCCCAGCCGACGAACGTCGGGGACAGTTGCACGAGGGGACGGCCCTGCGCTTCGGCGAGGGCGCGCGCGGCGTAGGCGCCGATGTCGTAGAGGTACAGGTCGGCCGGATCGTCGTCGTAGGCGGCGCGCAGTTGCGGGAGCGCCTGGACGGCGTCGTCGAGGAAGAGGCTCGCCGCGGCGATGGGATCGGCGGGCCAGTCGTCGTCCGCGACGGGCAATGTGGAGGCGCAGGACACCAGCTCCGCGCCGGCGGACTCGATCCGGTCGGCCACGAACGGGTCGTTGGCGTAGGTGACCCGGTGCCCGCGGGCCACCAGCTCACGGATGAGCGCCAGGCTGGGCAGGACATGGCTGACGATGGGGACACCGACCATCGCGATATGGGCGCGGCGACGGGACATGGGCGATCACTCGTTTCCGGCGCGGGACGGGTGCGGGTGGTGTGGTGGGGACGCGGTGTCAGGCCTGGTCGATCTGCGCGGCGGCCTCCTCCAGGTCGGCGACGGTCCCCGACATGATCGTCCGTACATGCCTGGTGATGTGCCGCACGGGCCAGTCCCACCACGCCACGGCGAGGAGCCGGGCGATGTCCGCGGCGTCGTAGCGGGTGCGGATGAGCCGGGCGGGGTTGCCGCCGACGATGCCGTAGTCGGGGACGTCTCCGGTGACCACGGCGCCGGCGGCGATGATCGCGCCGTGGCCGATGCGCACACCGGGCATGACCGTGGCACCGTGCCCGAACCAGACGTCGTTGCCGACGACCGTGTCGCCCCGGCCGGGCAGGTCGGTGATCAGGTCGAAGTGCTCCGCCCAGGAGCCCCCCATGGTGGGGAACGGGAAGGTGGAAGGGCCGTCCATGCGATGGTTGGCGCCGTTCATGATGAACCGGGTGCCCGTCCCCAACGCGCAGTACTTGCCGATGACAAGCCGCTCGGGACCGTAGTGGTAAAGGACGTTGCGCGTCTCGAACGCGGTCGGTTCGTCCGGATCGTCGTAGTAGGAGAAGTCGCCGACCTCGATCAACGGCGACTTCACCAGCGGCTTGAGCAGCACCACGCGTGGGTGCTCGGGCATCGGGTGCAGAACGGTGGGGTCGGCGGGAACGGACGGCATCGCGGAGGCGGTTCCTCTCTGGCGGACCTAGTGCGACGACTGTCGCGTTAAGATGCTGGCACAGCCCTGCCGCCTTGCTCAACCGGATACTGATTGCCGATGACAGACCCACTGGACACGACGTCGGACCGCCGTCCGGGCGGTCGCACCGCCCGCATCCGCGCCCAGGTTCTCGATGCGGTGCGCGCCGAACTCGCTGAGGTCGGTCACGAAGGACTCACGGTGGAGGGTGTGGCGAAGCGGGCCGGAGTGCACCGCGCCACGGTCTACCGGCGTTGGCGTGATGTCGGCGGTCTGCTCGTCGACGTCATCGACGCCGCCGGTGAGATCGACTGGCAGCCGCCGGACACCGGCTCCCTGCGCGGCGATCTGACGGCCCTCAACGAAGAGATCCAGGAATCCCTGGTCGTACAGCCGTCGCTCGCCATCGCCTTGATGGCCGCCTCGTTCCACTCCGAACAGGCCGCGCGGGCCCAGACGAAGTTGTGGGCGGACCGGTATGCCCAGTGCGAGATCCTCGTCGAGCGCGCCGCGGAGCGCGGTGAACTCCCTTCACGGCACACGGACGCGCGGAGCCTGTTGATCGCCGCCACCGCGCCCCTCTACCACCAGCTGGTGCTCCTGCGCGCCGATCCGGACCCCCGACTCCCGGAACGGGCCGCGGAGGCGGCAGTCCTGGCGGCTGCCGCGGGTGCCTTCTCCGTCCGTCGGGAAGGGGGCGTGTGATCGGGGAGATGGGCAGCAAACAGCCGCGAGGTCAACTTCGAGGGCTCACCTACGGCGGCGGGCGGCCGGGTCGCGCTCCGCGACGTGCCGGGCGACCGCGTCCGTGCCGGGGCGGGCGTACCGCTCCGGGGAGCGGACGGAGGCGTGGCGGGAGCGGGCCAGTGGCACCGGGGTGGGAGTGCCGCCCTCGGTGTCGTGGGTGAGCGCACTGTGGCGGAGCCGGTGCATCGGAGAGGGCCTTGGTGCGGTCCGGCGGTGCCGGCCGCCGCTCGATGCCGATCGTCGGATCGCCTTCGATCCAGCCCTGGCGCTGCCGCCAGCCGATTGCCTTGCGCGCGAGGGACAGTTCCCGGTTGACGGTGTCGGCGTCCATCTCGTCCGTTCGCGCCGCCGCCAGCTCGGCCAGGACCTCCGGCAGCGCCGGGTCGTCGATCGCGGCGACGGGGAAGACGAGCGGCTTCGCGCCGCGGCGGGCGGGTCCGGTCGGCGCGGGTTCGCCGGCGAGCATCCACCCCATGTCGTGAGCGGGATCCGGTAGATCCGTGCGGCGGACTTCGCGATGCCCGCGCCGGTGAGGTACCGCTCGACCGCCGCGGTGTACGACGCGGGCAGGGCGGACAGGGGCACGACCCGGGCGTGCGGCACACGCAGCGCGCCCCCACTCCCGATTTCGGTCACTCGTTCGATCGCCATGCCTGTCCCGCCCCTCCGGCTCTGCCGCAGTAAATGCGTATGCCTCGTCCCTTCGGCTGGAAGCCCCCGCCGCAGGTCGCGATGATCACCGTAGGGGCCCTGCCGCAGTGGATCCGGCATTTACTGCGGCAGCGCCCTGACGAGACACCAGGCCACGAAAGTCCGATGAGCCGACCCCGAAACGGAACCGTCGCTGCCAACCGCTGCACCGTCGGCCTTCACGGCGAACACAGCCCCGAGTGTTACCCAGCGCTACGTGTCCGTTCGCCGTAGCCATACGAGAACAGGGCCTCGACCGCCCCCGCGGACGACCAGCAGGCAGCGGTCGGCCCGCGGCACGTCCCGGCCGGGGCGTACGGTGAGCCGGCCGGCTCGGCCACGCCCGCAGGCGTGGCCTCGTACGACGCCGGCCAGGGGACGGCGGCGGGGGGAGGAGTGCCCGAGCCGCCGAGGGGGAGGACGCCCCGGTACGCCGACACCTCGCGCATGCCGCGCGGCGGGACGGTCGCCGAGCCGTCCCGCCGCGCCCGGAGCCCGGTCCGGGTGAGAACGCGCAGCGCCGCGCGCTGCCGGTGACCTCCCGAAGGGGCACCCGGACGTCAAGGATTCGGGCAAGCCCCGCTACGTCGCCGAGCAGCCCTCCTCGCTCCCGCGTCACGTCGAGTGCCCGGTTGTCGGCCGCGGACCGGTAGGTTGCAGCGGGGTACGCGATTTCCTTCGAGGGAACAAGACATGAGCACATGGGAAGCGGTCGAGGTCCCGCGGTCCCTGGCGGTGTCGTACGCCAGGGGGTTCGGCGAGGAGGGGAGAGCCTGGATCGCCGGACTGCCGGCTCTCGCCGCGGAATTCCTGGACCGCTGGGAGCTGGGACGGGACGGCGCGGTCCGGGCGGGGGAAGCCTCGCTGGTGCTGCCGGTGCTGCGCAAGGACGGCACGCGCGCGGTCCTCAAACTGCAGATGCCCAGGAAGGAGACCACCGCCGCACTCATCGGGCTGCGCACCTGGAACGGCGAGGGGACGGTGCGGCTGCTCGACCACGACCCCGACAGCAGCACCATGCTCTTGGAGCGACTGGACGCCGCCCGCACGCTGGCCTCGATCGAGGACGACGACATCGCGATGGGCATCCTCGCCGGGATCCAGGCCCGGCTGGTCCGTGTCCCTGCGCCGCGGGGCCTGCGCAGCCTCGGCGACATCGCCGCCGAGATGCTGGAGAAGGTCCCCGAGGCGGTCGCGGCTCTGGCGGACCCGGCGGACCGGCGACTCCTGCGCTGCTGGGCGTCGGCGGTGGCCGAGCTGGTCGGCGAGCCCGGGGACCGGATCCTGCACTGGGATCTGCACTACGGCAACGTTCTCGCCGCGCAGCGTGAGCCTTGGCTCGCCATCGATCCCGAGCCGCTCGCCGGGGACCCCGGCTTCGACCTCTGGCCCGCCCTGGACAGCAGGTGGGACGACGTCGTCGCGAAGGGCGACACATCGCGCGTGGTGCGGCGCCGCTTCGACCTGCTCACCGAGGTCCTCGGCCTGGACCGCGCACGCGCGACCGGCTGGACCCTCGGGCGGCTGCTGCAGAACGCCCTGTGGGACATCGACGACGGCGAGACCGCTCTCGCGCCGTCCTCCGTCGCGATCACGCAGTCGCTGCTCAACCGGTGATCCCGCCCCCTCGACCGATGAGGATCCGCGGTCGGGTGTTCATCCTGCAGCACAGCCGGATCGGCGCATCCGCCGGACACGACCGGCAGACCTCGGCGAAATCGCGGCACGAGCTCTCGGGCCGTGTCCCACGCGGGACGGGAACAGGAGGGAGATGGCGCGGCCGACACCGCGCGGAACATGAAATGTCGGCCGGGCCGGCAAGTATCCGCCTGACGGGGGTTCCGGACGATGCGGGGAAGCCGACAAACCGGGCGGTGACCGCCGCCTGTTCCGCAGGGGGGTGGAGGCGCGCCCCTGGCACGGTTGCGCCTTCCCGGCTGGGGCGGGCGGCGAGTTCGAGAACGACGGCTCGGACGGGGCGGTTACCGGCGTGGTGCTGCGGCGCAGTCTTCGCAGGAGCCACCGGCATGTGAGGGTGGCCGCGGGGCGTTCGCCGCGGGTGCGGACCTCGGCGGGGCCCCGGCTCACGCGGAGCACCGCAGCGCGCGGACGTGTTCCCGCATCCGGTCACGGAGATCCGAGGCGCTCTCCCCGGGCGCCGCCCCGATCGGCCGGCCGAACCGCACCGAGACGGGCGGCGCGCCGCGGACCGGCAGACGCGTGCCGCACGGCATCACGGTGTGGGTGCCCGTCAGCGCGACGGGCACCGCCGGCGCACCGGTCCGCAGGCACAGCCGGGCCACGCCGGTACCGAACGCGCCGAGCCGGCCGTCCCGGGAACGGGTGCCCTCCGGGAACAGCAGCACGTGCCAGCCCTCCTCGAGGAGGCGCCGGGCCGTACCCCGCACCACGCGGTCCCGGCCCTCCCGTCCGGTACGGCCCGAAGTGCCCCGCCGCACGGGGAAGGCGTTGAAGAGGAGGGCCGTGGCCGCGCCGGTGAGCGGGGAGCGGAAGAAGTAGTCGGCGGCGGCTCCCACCGCCAGCCGGGACGCGATGCGCGGCGGCAGCACCGCGAAGATCAGCGGCGTGTCGAGGTGGCTGGCGTGGTTGGCCACGAACACCACCGGGGCGGTCAGCCCGGCGAGGTGCTCCGCGCCCTCGACGGCCGGCCGGGCGCGGGCGCACACATACGGTCCGAGAAGGGCCCGGTGCACGGTGGTCCGCACCGCTCGCGCCGGTGCCGAGCGGGCCCAGGCGGAGGGCAGCGGAAGGACCCGCTCGTCGTCGGGCGCGGTCACCGGACGTCCGCCATGGTGATGGGCGGGGTGTGCAGGCAGGTGATGCTCGGGCTGGTGCCGACGGTGTGCGAGGCCATCTCCAGGGCGTCGGAGAGAGTCGCCGCCGCCCGGAATCCCATCCTGGCCGCGACCTTGGGGTCGGCACCGACGAAGACGACGTCACCGAGGTGCTGCATCGCGTGGGCCCCCCAGTACCACATGTAGAACGGATGGACGCCGTGGAAGGCGTGGCCGGTCCGGTAGAGGTGGATGTACCAGGGGTCTTCGGCGAACCTCTTCTCGAACACCGCTTCCATCCGCGCGGGGTCGGTGGTCTGCGTGAGCACCTCCTCGTAGAAGTCGATGTAACTGGGGTGGTGCACCGGGTGGAAGTCGGGCGTCAGCGGGTGGATGAAGATGCCGACGCCGCCCCGCCGCACGATCGGCTTGTTGAGGTAGAAGTTGAAGAGGTAGCCCAGGGCCATGCACATCGCCAGGACCGGATTCATGATCGAGTTCACGTTGTAGGGGCCGACGTAGGGCACCCCGAACACCCCGATGTCGGCCTGCCCCTGGACGGTGGTGACCTGCTGGCGGTGCACGTTCGCCAGCGTGATCGGATGGACCGCGCTCGGGGTGCCCGCCGTGACCCCCGTGACGCCGTAGGGCGCCTTGACGGAGTTCAGCAGGCGGCGGCGCAGCCTCGGCGGCAGGGCGCGGTTGCCGTGCCGGACGCCGAGGAAGCCGATCCGGTCGGCGAGGCCCCACTCCCATTCGTGAGTGGTGAGGAAGCCCATGGAGGGCGGGAAGGAGTCGCCGTTGACCGTGGTCTCGACCGTGAAGATCTTCAGCCGGCCGCCGATCACGTCCAGCATGCGGTGGAAGGAGTGGTGCAGGGCGGAGTTGGGCGGGTCGTTGAAGGAGCGCGAGTGCCGCAGGGTGTGCGTGTTGTGGTGGTGGCGCAGGCTGCGGTAGCTCGCCAGGCCGACGGAGACGGACTTGGGACCGCCGTTCAGGGCGATCAGGTTGACGTTGACGTAGACGAGGAGGTCGCTCTCGGCCGCCCTGCGGTTGATCTCGACGTCCTCGCCGGCGCCGGTCATGCCCAGGTGGAGCAGGTTGTCCCGGTCCTCCGCGTCATGGTTGCGCAGGCGGTGGGGGAAGTGGGCGCGGAAGACGCGGGCGCCCACGACGTGCCGCAGTTCCGCGGCGGTCATCCGGCGGTGCAGGGCGTTGGCCGCGATGAGTTCGACGTCCTCCACCCCTCGCCGGGCCGCGATCTCCAGGACGTGCTCGATGATCCGTCCGCGCACGTCGGGGCGGCGCATCGACGGCAGGGGCAGGGACACGTCGTCGAAGACCACGGTCAACCGCATGCCCGGCCTCAGGAGTTCGGGCAGCGGCTCGATGCCGTGTGGGTGCAGCAGCGCCTTGCGGATGGCCGTGTCGAGGTCGCGGATGCCGGGCAGCGAGGCCGGCGGGTAGATCACCCTGCTGCCCACGGGCAGGCGCTCGGCGCGGATCCCCTCCCCCTCGAACAGCACCAGCGGCGGAGTGCGTTCGTCGACGTCGAGTACGAACCCTGGTGCGCTCATGCCGTCTCCTCCTGCGTGCCCGGGAACCGGTGGCGTGCCGCCCGCACCCCTCGCCCGCCCGCTCCGCCGGCCGCCGCGGCCAGCGCCTCCCACCGGGTGGCGGTGTGGGCGCCCCAGCGCAGTACGGGCCACCGCCTTCGCACGGCGTGCCGGAGCAGGCGCGCGTCGGGGTCGACGGCGTGCGGGTGGCCGACCGCGTCCAGGAGCGGCCGGTCCGAGTAGCTGTCCGCGTAGGCGTAGGCCCGGGCCGGGTCCAGACCGTGCTCGGCCGTGTAGCGCCGCAGCCATGCGGCTCGCGCCTCGCCGACGGGCGGCCGGGTGGCCACCCTGCCGGTCAGGACGCCGTCGCGGGTCCGCATACGGCACGCCTCGACGTCGTCGAACAGGGGGCGCAGCGGCTCGACGAGCAGTTCGAGGCCGCCGGTGACGAGCACGGTGCGGTGCCCCGCCGCCCGGTGCGCGCGGATGCGCCGGACCGCCTCGTGCTTGACCCGGTGCAGCAGGGCGTCGCCGACGGCCCCGCGCACCAGGTGCCGCAGTGCGGCCTCGTCCGTGCCCGCGTAACGGCGCAGGAAGGCGCGGACGAAACGGTCCCGGTCGGCCCGCTCGGCGAGCAGATGGCGCGGTGCGTCGAGCATCAGGTCCACGAACTCGGCCGGCCAGGCACGGCGCGGCAGACCGGCGAGCCGCGTCCACACGTAGGACTCGACCAGGTCGGAGGCGACGATGGTGCCGTCCAGGTCGAAGACGGCCACGGCCTGCTCGTCCGCCGCCGGCGGGCGGGGCGCCGCGGTGAGCGCGGCAGCCCGGGTGACCGGCGTGCGCAGCCGCTCGGCCGCGTCCGCGGCCTCCCGGGCCGCCAGGTGGCGCCGCCAGTCGATCGCGCCCGGATCGAAGTGGTACGTCCGCGGGCGGGGCAGCGCGTTCCCCAGTGCCACCAGCTCGGTGTCGTCGTAGCGGACCTCGGCCGGGTCGTACACGCCCGGAGGTGCGCCCCGGTGCCGCGGCGGGCGCCGGCGGGGCGCGGGCAGGGGGGTGCGCAGCACGGACCGCAGTTCCCCCAGGGTCAGCGGACGGGCCGTTCCCGTACCGAGGTGGAAGTAGTGGGGTGAGCCCGGGTCGGGGCGCGCGGCGGCCGCGGCCAGGACGGCGTCGGCGACCAGATCGGCGGGCACGGTGTCGAACACCGTCGTGGCCGAGCCGGCCGCAGGGCCGAGCAGGGTGAGGGCCACGGCCGGCGGGACGGCCCTCGTCCTGCCCTCGCACCAGCCCGGGTAGGGCCGGTGCAGGGCGTGGCCCACCGGTGCCGCGCGCAGCACGGTCAGCGGGTACGGCCGCCCCAGCTCCTCGACGACGCGCTCGGCCAGCACGGCGGCGAGCTCCTGGGGGCCGGGACGGCCGAGGGCACGCGCCCGGGCCCGGCCCCGCTCCACCAGCCGCCGCTCCACCCACGCCCCGCGCGCGGCCTCCGCCTCCCGGGCCACGATCAGGGGACCCGCGCCCCGGTGGGCGCGCGCGGCGGCACGCCGGATCCGGCGCAGTCTGTCCGGGGTCCTCGACAGACGCTCGGTGTCGCTCCTGAGGGCGCGTGCCAGGGCGAGTTCCCGGCGCCAGTCCAGGTCGTGCCCCAGCCGGGCCTCGTGGACGACTCCGCGCTCGGTGCCGGAGAAACCGGCCTGGGACACGTACACCAGGTGGGGCCGGCGGTGCCGGTGGGCCCACCGCCCGCACAGGGCGACGAGCGGTGCGATCTGCTCGTCGTACACGGCGTCGAGCGGCCGGTCCGGCCCCCCGGTGGGGGCGCAGTGCACGACGATGTCGACCCCGTCGGGCGGCGGGACCTCTTCCGACGGCTCCGCGAGCACGCTCACCCGGCGACGTGCCTCGGCCATCGCCGGTCCGGCCCCGACCTCTTCCCGCCATGGCCCGAACACCTTCCGGCTCAGCAGCTGGGCGAGTCCGTCCTCCCGCGCGGCGGGCTCGTCCGGCGGCGACACGACACTGACGTCCGTCCGCGGATGGGCTGTCACGAGGCGGTGCAGCACCGCCAGTTCGGTGCGCTCGGCGGATCCGGTCAGCAGGACGTGCGTGCCCGCGAGGTCTTGGACGCGGTAGGTACGGGGCATGGGGTGCGGCTTCCTCGAAGGTGGCGGGGGGATGTGGTCGCTCGGCCCGTCAGGCACCCGGCACGCCGGTGCGGCGCCGTCGCGGGGCGCCGGACGGGCGAAGTACCCGGCGCGGCACGTCCCGCGGTCCGGCGGACCCGCGGGACCGGTGCTCCGCGACGGCGCGGGCCCCCCGGTGCCGCGGCCCCGCCGACGGAACCCGGGCGGTAGGGCGCGAGGGCGCCCTCGTCGAGCCCCACCGTCCGGCCGGCGCCGTCCGCCGGGCGAGCAGGAGTTCGCCCCGGGCCAGGGCGGGGGAGTCCGCGATCGCCGCGAGCGTGCCGGACCGGCCCAGGGCCTGCAGCGAGGCGGCGAGCACCACCGTGGAGTCGACGCCGCCGGAGTGGGCGACGGCGAGGCTGCCCGGACGGCCCACCTCGGCGGGCAGCGCGTCCGCGGCGCGTGACGCGGGCGGACCGGACGGAGGCATCGGCATGTGGTTCATCCCTTCAGTGCCCGGTGCAGGCGGTCGGTCAGACCGGTGACGCTGCCGGCGGCCATCAGCTCCATGACGGGAAGGTCGCAGCCGAACACCCGGTGCAGTTCGGCCTTGAGCTCGACGCCCATCAGGGAGTCCAGGCCGAGGTCGGCGAGAGGGGCGTGGGGGTCCACGCGTTCGGGGACCGTCTGGAGGACGGCGGCGACCAGAGCGGTGAGCGTGCCGCCGATGAGGGCGGTGCGCTCCTCCTCGCCCCCCGCCCGGGAGAACCGCTCCCTGAAGTCCTCCGTCGCCGTCCGGACGGACTCGGCCCCCGTTCCCTGCGGCCGGCCGGCGAACCGCGGCGCCTTCAACGCCGGCAGGATCCTGCCCAGGCGGTCCCAGTCGACGTACCCGACCGCCGCGCAGACCGCCCGTCCGCCCAGGAAACGGCCGAGCGCCGCGCAGGCCGTGTCGGGCGAAAGGAGACCGAGTCCGGAGCGGGCGATGTTCTCCGTGAGCCCGCTGCGCGCGACGTAGCCGGTCTCCCCGACGCCGCCCCAGGCCAGTGCCAGGCCGGGCAGCCCGGCCGCCCGGCGCGCGCGGACCAGCGACTCCAGGTGGAGGTTGGCGGCCGCGTAGGGAGCCTGGTGGAGGTTGCCGACGAGCGCGGCGAGGGAGGAGTACACGACGAAGAAGTCGAGCGGCCGGTCCCGGGTGAGGGCGTGCAGCACCTCGCCGCCCCGGGCCTTCGCCGCGAGGACGGCGGTGAACCGCTCGGCCGTCATCTGCCGCAGCGGCGCGTCGTCCAGGTGCATGGCGGCGTGGACGACGCCGCGCACCGGCCGGCCCGCGGCCTCGGCCTCGGCGAGGATCGCCTCGATCGCCCCGGCGTCGGTCACGTCGGCGGCGTGCGCTCGGACCCGCGTCCCCAGGGCGGTGAGCTCGTCGAGCAGGGCGGGTGCCCCGGGCGACGCCTCGCCGCGGCGGCCGACGAGCGCCAGCGCGCCGGCGCCGCGGCGGGCGAGGTAGCGCGCGGTGGCCGCCCCGAGGCCGCTGAGGCCGCCGGTGACGAGGTAGGTGGCGTCCGGGTCCAGGCGCGGCGGCTCGTCGGGACGCTCCACCCGCACCGGCTCGTCCGCGTCGAAGGCGATGACGACCTTGCCCAGGTGCCGGGAGTGCCGCAGGGAGCGCAGCGCCTCCCCGACGTCGCGGGCCGGATGGACCTGGTGCGGCAGTGGCCGGTACCGGCCCGCGGCCACCCTCCGCGTCACCTCCGCGAACGCCGCGGCCATCGTCCGCGGCGCGTCGGCGGCCAGCCGGGTGATGTCGACGGCGAAGTAGGAGAGGTTGTCCCGGAACGGACGCAGCAGCATCGGCTGGTTGCCGTGGATGTCGCGCTTGCCGAGCTCGACGAAACGGCCGCCGGGCCGCAGGCACTCCAGCCCGCGCGCGATCGCCTCGCCCGCCAGGGAGTTGAGGACCACGTCGACGCCCCGGCCCCCCGTGACGTCCCGCACCCGGTCGGCGAAGGAGGAACTGCGGGAGTCCAGGACGTGCTCGGCGCCGAGCGCGCGCAGGAGGTCCCGTTTGGCCTCGGTGCCCGCCGTGGCGATCACCGAGGCGCCCAGGCCGCGGGCGTACCGCAGCGCCGCGAGGCCGACCCCGCCGGCCCCGCCGTGCACCAGCAGCGTCTCCCCGGGCGCCAGCCGGGCCAGTTCCTCCAGGCTGTGCTGCACGGTCAGGTACACCGCCGGCAAGGTCGCGGCCGCACCGTAGCCCATGCCGTCGGGGATGCGCCCGGTCTGTTCGGTCCGCACCCGTACATGGGAGGCGAGCGTGCCGTGACCGAACGCGAACACCCGGTCCCCTAGGGCGAGTTCCGTCACCCCCGCGCCGACGGCGACGACGTCCCCGGCGCATTCGAGGCCGAGCGCCGGCCCGCCGGGCACCGGTGGTTCGGCGCCGGGCGGGAGCATGCCCGCGGCCAGCATCACGTCGCGGTAGTTCAGCGCCGCGGCGCGCACCCGGACCACCACCTCGCCCCGGTCCGCCGCCGGGGGCCCGGTGGCCACCCACGCCAGCCGGTACCCGCGCCCCGGGTCGCGCAGCCGGAGGGCGTGGGGGCGGCCGGTGCCGTCCTCCTCCCACGCGGCGGGAGCGCAGTCGGCCGGCCTCGGCACGAACCGGCCCCGGCGGGTGAGGACCACCTCGTCCTCACCGGTGGGGTCGAGCAGTTCCCGCGCGATCCGTCCGGCGTCCGCGGCCGGGTCGGCGCGGTGCTCCAGCGACAGCCGGCGGACCGCCAGTCCCGGCCGCTCGTTGGCCAGCACGCGCCCGACCCCCCACACCGCGGCGTTCGCGGGATGCCCGGGCCCGGCCGGCTCCGGGAACAGCCCGGTCCCCCCGGTCACCAGCCACAGCGCGCCACCGCCGTCCGGCCCCGAGGCGCCGCAGGCGTCGGCCGCGGCCCGCACCAGCCCGGCCCTGCGCACCGTGACGGCCGGGCCCTCCTCCCCGGCCGGGGCGTCGAGGAGGACGACCACGCCGTCCGGCCGGCCCTCTCCCGGGGGGAGCCGGGTCTGCCAGGTGTCGGAGACGCCCGATGCGTCCACGAGGCCGGCTTCGGCGCCCGAGGAGGACAGGAGCGAGACGAGAGCCGGACCGAGGGCGCCGTCCCGGCGTTCGGTCACCACGACCCAGCGGCCCGGTGCCGAGGGGGACGACACCCTCGGCACCGGCACCGCCGCGGCGGGGCGGCGGCCGCGGCGGGCGCACAGCACGGAGTAGGCGTCCCCGCCGACCGCCTCCCCCGTCCGGACCGCTTCGTCGAAGCCGCACCGCTCCAGGAGCGGGATCCATCCGGTGTGGGGCATCAGCGGTGTGCTGCGCAGGCCGTGGTCGGTGAAGGCCCAGTAACCGTCGAGGAGGCCGAAGCACGGACCGAGCAGTTCCTCGTCGTGGCTCTCCAGGGCGAGCAGGTGGCCGCCGTCCGCGAGCAGGGCCGCCAGACGGCGCGCCGTGGCGCTCAGGTCGGCGGTCGCGTGCAGCACGTTCGCCGCCACGACGAGGTCGAACTCCCCTTCCGCGAAGCCCTGCCGCACCGGGTCGCGGTCCAGGTCCAGGGTCCGGTACTCGACGAGGCCGCCGGCGCCGAAGCGGGCCCGCGCCCGGGGGAAGAAGCCCTCGGAGACGTCCGTGTAGACGTACCGGGTCAGGTGGGGCGGGAGCGCCGGGAGCAGCACGGCGGTCGTGCCGCCGGTGCCCGCGCCGACCTCCAGCACGCGCAGCGGGCGGTCGGCGGGCCACGTCTCCAGCGCCCCGGCCAGCAGGGACCGGGCGCATCGGCCGAGGGCCCGCATGTCCGGCGTGTCGTTGTAGAGCGCCTCGACGAGGTGCCGGTCGGCCTCCGCGAACAGCACCTCCCGGGGATCGGTCTCCCCCGTGAGGATCTGCGGCAGGCGGGTGCCGCAGCGGGTGTAGACGGCGATGGCCGAGATCCACTGGGGGAAGTCCCGCGCGCAGGCCCGCAGGTGCTCCAGCGGCCGGGGCTCGCCCGTGAAGCGCAGGCGCTCGCGGTCCGGCGGGTCCCCGCCCGCCCGCCGGAGCAGGCCGGCCCGCTGCGCCATGCCGGTCAGCAGGCGGACGTACCGGTCGTACTGCGGGAGCACCCCCGCGGCACGCAGGTCCTCCGGGGAGAATTCCCGCGCCCCGGGAAGCAGCCGGGCGAAGGTGTCCGCGGCCCAGTGGCCGATCGTGGTCTTGATCCGCGGGGCGAAGGCGGGGGCCGCGCAGCCGCGGGCGTCCCGCTCCGCCTCCGTCGCCGCGTGCCGGGCGGCCGCGCGGACCAGGTCCGCCGGTGCGGGCAACGGGACGGGCCCGCCCCGGTGGTCACCGGCGCGAGGCGCGGCCCGCAGCACCTGGGTCAGCTGCTGGAGTTCCTCGTTCCGGCCGGCCGCCACCCCCCTGAGCCGGCACCCTGTCAGTTCCGCCACGACCCGGCCGGTCCCGTCCGTCACGGCGAGGTCGAAGACGGGGTCCCGCCGCCCGGGCGACACCGCCCGGACGTGGATCAGACCGCGGTGCGGCAGCCGGTCCCACACGCGCGCGGCCGCGACGGCGGTCGGCACGTACATCCGGCCCCGGGGCAGGGTCGTGAGCAGGGGGGAGACCGCCTGGAGCGCGCCGTCGAGCACGGCGGGGTGCGCCTCGTAGCCGCCGTCGCGCGCCGAAGGCTCCCAGGCGTACTCGGCCAGCACCTCCTCCGCGCCCGCCCACAGTCCGGTCAGCACCCGGAAGGACGGGCCGTACTCCAGCCCGGCCCGGGCGGCTTCCGCGTAGTGGCGCGCCGCGTCCACCCGGGTGCCCGAGCGTCCCAGCCTTTCGCGCACGGCGGCGAGGTCGACGGGGTCCGGCGGGCGGGAGACCAGACGGCGGACCCGGCCGCGGGCGTGCGTCCGCCAGGGGGCCGCGGTGCCGGGGCGCGAGGCGACACGGACCACGCCGTCCTCCTCCGACAGCGAGGTCTGGATCACCACCTCGTCGGTCTCGTCGTCGCGGGGCGCGACCATGGCGTTCACGACGTCGAGGTCGGTGACCTCCGCGGCGCCCGCGAAGGCTGCGCGTCCGGCGGCGAGGGCGGCCTCCAGGTACGCCGTACCCGGCATGACCACGGCCCCGCCGACCCGGTGGTCCTCCAGCCAGGGCAGGCGCAGGCTGCTGAGGGTCTGGTGCCAGGCGGGCTCGGCGACGGCCACGCGACGGCCCAGCAGCGGATGGACGAGACCCGGGTCCTGCGGAACCCGGACCCACCCGTCGGGTGAGCCGTTCCAGTGGCGTTCGCGCTGCCAGGGGTAGGCGGGGAGGGTGACGACCCGGCCGGGGCGCGGGAAGCGGTCGCCGCCGTCCAGGACCCCCGCGGCGAGCAGGTGCGCGACCGTCCGGCGGACCGCCCCGGGGCCGGCCTGATCGCGGCGGCAGGTCGGTGCCACCGCGGTGGCGGCGGTCAGCCGCTTCAGGTAGGGGGCGAGCACGGGGTGCGGGCCGATCTCGACGAACAGGGCACAGCCGTCCTCGGCCAGGGCCCGTACGGCGTCGGCGAACAGGACCGGCCGGCGCACGTTGCGCCACCAGTGGTCCGCGTCCAGCGCCTCGCCCCGCAGGAGTCCGCCCGTGACGGTGGAGGCGAGCGGAATGCGGGCGGGGCCGGGCCGCAGTCGGGCGAGGGCCGCCTTCAACGGTTCCTCGATGCCGTCCATGGCCCTGCTGTGGAAGGCGTAGTCGAGGTCCAGTTCGCGGAAGAAGACGCCTCGGGCGTCCATGTCCCGGCCCAGCTCCGCCAATGCGGCCGGGTCCCCGGCGAGGGTGACGTCGGCGGGGGTGTTGACCCCGGCCACCTCCAGGCGGTCCGCGTGGGCGGCGATCTCCCTCCGGGCGGCCTCCCACGACAGGCCGACGGCCGCCATCCGGCCGCCTCCCGCGGTCGGCGCCTGGGCGCGGCTGCGTTCGGCGACGACCAGGCAGGCGGCGGCCAGATCGAGGGCTCCGCAGACGTGGGCGGCGGCGACCTCCCCGATGCTGTGGCCCACGACGGCGTCCGGCCGGACGCCGTTCGTCTCCAGCAGCCGTACCAGACCGATCTGCACGGCGAACAGCAGCGGCTGGGCCACCTCGGTCAGGTGGAGCCGGGACTGCCGCGCGGTGAGTTCCCCGAGGACCGACCAGCCGAGCCGGGGGGCCAGTTCCGCGTCGACGGCCTCCACGGCCTGCCGGAAGGCCGGTTCGCCCCGCAGCAGTTCCACTCCCATGCCGTGCCACTGCGAGTTGTTGCCGGAGAAGACGAACGCGACCTTGCCCGACGCGGCGGGGACGGCGGGCACCGCGCCGCTCGCCACCGCGTGCAGCGCCTCCGCGGCCTCGAGGGGGTCGCGCGCCAGCACGGCGGCGCGGTGCTCGTGGCGTGCCCGGCGCACGGCCGAGGTGTAGCAGACGTCGTGGAAGTCGCCCTCGTCGGTCAGCTCCAGGTGCTGCGCCATCTGCTCCGCGGCGGCCCGCAGCGCTTCGGGGGTGCGGGCGGAGACCACGACCGGGAGCCGGCCGGCGGGCGCGGGCGCCGGCCCGGCGGCCGGTTCGGGGGGCGTGGTGAGGACGACGTGGGCGTTGGCACCGCCGAAGCCGAAGGAGTTGACGCCCACGTGGGGCCGTCCCTCGCTCCGCAGTTCCTCGCGGCCGACCACGGGCCTGATGCGGTGGCCCGCGAAGTCGATGTGCGGGTTGAGCGGTTCGGCGTGCAGCGTGGCCGGGATCTCGCCGTGCCGCAGGACCAGCAGTGCCTTGAACACCCCGGGCATGCCCGAGGCGGCCTCGAGGTGGCCGATGTTGCTCTTCACCGAGCCGATCGGCAGGGCGCCGGTGGAACGGCCGGTCCCCAGCGCGCGGCCGATGGCGGCGCACTCGACGGGATCGCCCACCGGTGTGCCGGTGCCGTGTGCCTCCAGGTACGCCAAGTCGTCCGGCGCGAGCCCGGCTTCGGCGTACACCTCGCGCAGCAGCGCCTCCTGGGCCTTGGTGCTGGGCAGGGCCAGCCCGGACGTGCGGCCGTCGTTGTTGGTGCCCCCGGCGACGATCACGCCGTGGATCCGGTCGCCGTCGGCGAGTGCGTCGTCCAGCCGTTTCAGCAGGACGAGGCCGCCTCCCTCGGACCGGACGAAGCCGTCCGCGCCGGCGGAGAAGGCACGGCACCGCCCGCTGGGGGAGAGCATCGACGCGCCGGAGAATCCCGCGAACCCCTGCGGGTTGAGGAGGATGTTGACCCCGCCGGCCAGCGCGGTCCGCGAGCGTCCGGAGCGCAGGTGGCCGCACGCCTGGTGCAGGGCCGTCAGCGCCGAGGAGCACGCCGTGTCCACGACGACGCTCTGTCCGTGCCAGTCGAAGAAGTACGAGACGCGGTTGGCCGTGTTGGAGACCGCCATGCCGGTGATGGTGTACGCGTTGCCGGTGTGCGGGGAGCAGGACTGCAACTCGCCGTAGTCGCGGCTGGAGCAGCCCACGAACACGGCGGTGTCGGAGCCCGCCGTGCTCCGGTGGTCGATGCCGGCGTCGTCGAGCGCCTCGACCGCCAGCTCCAGCACCAGCCGCTGCTGGGGGTCCATCCGTGACGCCTCGCGCGGGGAGACGCCGGTGAAGAAGGAGGTGTCGAAGCCCGTGACGTCGTCGAGGAAGCCGCCCGCCGCCGTGTAGCTCACGCCGGGGCGGCGGCGCCTGGCGTCGGTGAAGTCCGCGGTGGGGAAACGGTCCTCGGGGACGGTGGTCACCAGGTCACGGCCGACGGTCAGCGCCCCCCAGAGGTCGTCCAGTCCCCGGATGCCGCCGGGAAGGCGGCAGGAGGCGCCGACGACGGCGATGGCGTGCGCGGGCAGCGGTGGCGCGGAACGGGACACGGGCAGCTCCGGCGGGTCGGGGGAGGAGGGGGGCGGTGCGCGGGCGCGTGGCGGGTGTTCAGGTGTCCGCGGTCGTCCGGTCCGCGGCGTGCGGCACCGCGTCCGCGAAGCCCATGGCCCGGGCCAGGTAGTCCCGGTCGACCGGAGGGGGGTCGGCGAGTCCGCCCGTCCGCTCGACGGCGCGCTCGCGGCCGTAGACGCGCCGGTGGTGGCAGTAGCTCAGGAATCCGGGCAGGTGGTCCGCGACGAAGCGCTCGGCCGGTGTGGGGTCCGGCAGCTCGCCGACGCAGTCGAGGACGAGGCCGGGGTGGTGGGTTTCGACGGCGTCGACGATCAGCCGCATCGGCGTCTCGTCCGGGTGCACGATGTGGTACGTCCGCACGCCGTGGCCGTCCTCGGCGGTGTCGTGGCCGATACGCAGCATCGCCTCCGTGGCGTAACCGTCCGGAACGATGTTGAACTCCGCGTCCGCGGGCACACGCAGCCTCAGCCGCAGTCCCGCCCCCTTCCGGCGCAGCGACGCCGCCGGAGGGATTCCCGGCGCCCCGTTGCGGGCCACGGTGCCGATCATGTCGCCCAGGACCCGCAGCGGGTGCCCCGGCAGCCCTTCCCGGTGCGCCGCGTCGGAGGCGACGACGCCGGGCCGCAGGACGACGGCCGGCCGGCCCCGTTGCCGCGCCCAGTCCCGCACCAGGGTCTCCGCCCGGTACTTGGACTCGTCGTAGTGGGTCTCGAAACCGAACGCGTCGGTGAGGTCCTCCTCGGCGACCACGCCCTCGCGGCGGCCGCCCGCCACGGCCACGGTGCTCAGGTGGACCAGGCGGCAGTCCGGCGCGGTGGAAGCGGCGAACTCCAGGACCCGCTCGGTGCCGTGCACATTGGTGCGGAACAGCCTCTCGCGCTCCCCCGCCAGTGCGATGTCCCCGGCGCAGTGCCAGACCGCTTCGGCCTCCCGGGCCAGACGCCCGTACACGGCCGGTGCCAGGCCGAGCCACGGCCGGGTGACGTCCCCGCCGACGCAGCGCAGCCGCGAGCGGGCCGGTGCGCCGATCGGGCCTCCCGCGAGGTTCTCCAGGAGGGCGAGGAGGCGGGAACGCAGCTCGGAGGCGGTTCCCCTGCCCAGCACGGTGACGTGCCGTCCGCGGTGGGTGAGCAGACCGAGCAGGAGCCTGGAGCCCAGGAATCCGGTGGCGCCGGTGAGCAGTGTGGTCACGCGGAGCAGCATGGACCAGTTCCCGGAAGGAGACCGGTCACCTTTTGGAATTAACCGATTACTTTATGATTTCGCCGTGTTGTGCGCGCGGTCCGCCCACCAGGAGGCGGTTCGCGCCCCCTGGCGGCCGGACCGTCCGGAGTGACGTGGGTTCCCGGCGCCGGCGCTCGCCGCCCGCCCGCCCGCACCGGGGTCCCGTCCTCGCGGCGACAGGAGCCGACGGCCCCGGCACCCGCCCGTCGGATCGGCCGCTGTAACCCGTTCGTGTGATGACCAGCCAAGAATTCCCGCTGCCGTCTCCTGCCCGGTGACAATCGGCTCTCCGCGAGGGGGATGCGCGCCGAACACCGCGCCGGCCTCCGCCCGTCGGCGATGTTCGGAGGAACCGTGAGGGGAACGTGAGGGGAAGCGCAGTCCCGGGCGTCGCCCGGCAGGCCGCCGCTTTCCTGGAGCACGCGGTGGGCGCCCCGCTGGAGTTCGGCATCCGCGCGTGGGACGGCAGCACGGCCGGAGCCCGGTCGGGTTCGACGCTGGTGCTGCGCGGACCCCGGGCGGTGCGCCGGATGCTCTGGCGGCCGGGGCAGCTCGGTGCCGCCCGCGCCTTCGTGGCCGGTGACTGCGACGTCGAGGGCGATCTCGTCGCCGTCATGCGGCAGCTCGGCTCCCTGCTGGGAGCGGCGTGGCCGCGTCTGGCGGGCGCCGCGCTGGAGAGCCTGCGGACGGGGCTGGACCGCCGCTTTCTCGGACCTCCCGTCGCCCGGCCCCCGAACGAGGTCCGCCGCTACCGCGGGGCCCGCGCGATCCGGCACCACTACGACGTCGGCGACGACTTCTACCGCCTGGTGCTCGGACCGTCCATGATCTACTCCTGCGCGTACTGGCCCGCCGGCGGACGGCCCGGCCACGGGCTGGCCGAAGCCCAGCGGGCCAAGCTCGACGTGGTCTGCCGCAAGCTCGGCCTGCGGCCGGGGATGCGGCTGCTGGACCTCGGCTGCGGCTGGGGCGGCCTGCTCCTGCACGCGGCGCGGCACTACGGTGTGGAAGGGGTGGGCGTCACCCTCGCCCGGAACCAGGCGCGGCTGGCCGCGCGGCGGATCGCGGAGGCGGGGCTGGGGGACAGGCTCGAGGTGCGGCTGCAGGACTACCGGGCGGTCCGGGACGGTCCCTTCGACGCGGTGGCCAGCATCGAGATGACCCACCATCTGTCCCGGTCCGGGCAGCGCGCGCACGCGTCCGCCCTGGCCCGGCTGGTGGCCCCGGGCGGCCGGGTGCTCAGCCACGAGATGTGCGTACTGCGCAACGGGCGGAAACTGATGCGCAGCCCGTTCATGCTCCGCTACCCGCATCCGGACCTCCGTCTCGGAACGGTGGGCCGCAGCGTGCTGCTCGCCGAACGCTCCGGCCTGGAACTGCTCGACGCGGAGAACCTGCGGGACCACTTCGTCCCCACGATCCGGGGCTGGCTGGACAATCTGGAGCGTGACCGCGAGCGGGCCACCGCGCTGGTCGGGTACGAGACGGTGGCCGTCTGGAGGCTCTTCTTCGCCGTCGGCCTCCTGTCCTTCGAGGCCGGTCTGGCCGATGTCCAGCACCTGCTCTACGTCCGGCCGCGGCCCGTCGGCCGGCACGTCCTGGCCGCGCAGCCGAGCGGATACCGGCGGCCGGAGGCGGACGGCGACCCGGCCGCCCCGCCCTCCGGCTGATCGCCGTGCCCGTCCCCCGGGTGTTTCGGAGTGCCGGTTCGGCGACGGTGCCGGCCAGGGGCGGCAGGAGGGGCACGGCGGGCACCCGGGGGCCGGGCGGGCGTTCCCGTCCTGGCCCCGGCCTCCTTCACCGCCGTGCTCGCAGCCGTCGCCACGGTCGCGCCGGGCAGGGATCCGTGGTGTGCTGGAAGCGGCCGCAGGAGTACACGCGATGCGTCGCAGCCGGGCCTTTGCCCCCGCCCCCGCAGCCTCCCGGCCGCCCGCGCCGGCCGGGAGGAGGGGCGGGCTGGTGCCCGCGCGGGAACTCGCGGCCGCCTGGGCCGTGGTCGTCCTGATCGCGGTGCCCGCCTGGGTACTGACGATCGGACAGGCCCGGGACATGGGGACCGCACCCGGCACGATGGGGATGGCGCTGCCGCTGTTCCTGCTGCTGTGGGTGACGATGACGGCCGCCATGATGCTGCCGTCCATGGCTCCGGTGGCGCTCACCTGGGCGCGCGGGATCGGCCGGGGGTCGTCGGGCCGGAGGCGGGCCGCGCGCACCGCCGGGTTCGTGTGCGGGTACCTGCTGGTGTGGACGGCCTTCGGACTGCTCGCCCACGCGGTACTGGCCCTCACCGGCGGCCTGGTGGACGAGCGCCCCGGCGCCGGCCGCTGGATCGGCGCGGTGGCCTTCCTGCTGGCGGGCCTGTACCAGCTCGGCCCGCTCAAGAACGTCTGCCTGCGGCGCTGCCGGGACCCCATGAGCCACCTGGTGCGTTACGCCGGGTTCCGGCCGCCGGTCCGTGACCTGCGCGTGGGCGTCCACCACGGTGTCCACTGCGTCGGCTGCTGCGCGGGCCTGATGGTCGTCCTGATCCCCCTCGGGACGATGAACGTGGCGGCGATGGCCGCACTGGCCCTGGTGATCTTCGTGGAGAAGCTGTGGTCCCGCGGTCCGCTGCTGGTGCGGGCCGTGGGCGTCGCCTTCCTCGTCCTGGCCGGACTCGCGCCGTTCCAGGACTGGCTGCTGCCGGGGCTGCGGGGCGGGATGCCGCCGATGGACGGCATGTGACGCCCCGCGCGCGGTGACCGGCCGGTCCCTAGTCGGGGCCGCTCCAGTCGAACGGGAAGTGCTTGCTCGACCTGCCCGAGCGCTGCCAGGTGAAGCCGAACGCGTCGGCGCGGTCGGCGGTGGCCCGCCCCCAGGTGGCGACCTGGCCGGGCCCGACCTCGGAGCCGGGGGCGTTGTGGACCTGGACGCGCGCGCCGTTTGGCGTCGTGGGCCCGGTGAGCGCCTCCGCCGTGGCGGTGACGCGGCCGGGAACCTCGGCCCGCCACGAGGCGAGGTCCCCGTCGATCTCGACGTGGACCGGGGCGAATTCCATGCCGCGCATCTCGGGGCGGAACATCTCCCCGAACCGCGCCGGCCAGCCGCCCGCCCCACCGCTGAAGATCGCCGCGAGCGCCCCGCGCTGCCGCTCGTCGGCGCGCTCGTCGAAGAAGACCGCGGCGTAGGAGTCGGTGTGCGTGCCGGCCCACGGACTGCCGGTGAACGAACCGAGCATCAGGACGTTGAGGCCGTCGAGCCGCACGTCCCCGAAACCGCCCTCCCTGATGTGCCAGACCAGCACGCCCTCGCAGTCGCCGTAGGTCGGGGGCTGGGCGAACGTACAGGGACACGGTATGGCGCACTTGCACACGTCGAACCAGTCGCCGGCCAGGTGCCAGCGTGTATCGGTGGTGGCCCGCTTGGTCATCTCGCTTCCCTCCTCATCGAGCCCTTCGGAGCTCACTCGGAGTGGCGAGACCGCGCGTCCCGAGCCCGCGCCCGGCGACGGGGCGGCCTCCCCTCCAGCTTGCACCCCCCACCCGGCCGGGGGAACCCCGTCCGGCACACGGGTGCCGTCGGTTCGCCTCGCCGCGCACGCGTGCGCGGCGAGGCCGGGGAGGGGAGTGGCGGTCAGGCGGACAGGCGGGCGGGTACGGCGCCGCTGACGACAAGGTGCCGCCGGCGGCACCCGGGCCGCGCGCCGGGGCTCGCGCCCCGCCGGTGACGCGGTGTTCTCAGCCGACGGGGCGGGCGGTCCGGTGGGTCAGCGGCACCGGGCAGCGGTCACGCGGAGGGGTTGAGCACCAGGACGGCGTGGGAGTTGTCCGGCTCGGGGTCGTGGGCGGCCTGCCGTTCCGAGGTGTGGAGGGTGACGGCGCCGGTGGCGTCCGGCACGACCCGGTCGACGCGCAGTTCGAAGGGGAACCGGAGGTGGTCCTCGGGAGTGGCCCAGTAGGGGAGCTCGCACCGGTAGGCCGCGGAGCTCTCCGCCCGGCAGTTCTCCGGCGCCGAGACGACCGCGGCGCCCTCGGGAACCGCCAGGGTGACCGTGCCGACCGCGTCGCCGCTGCCGATGTTGCCGAACCAGGCGGGGCCCCGGTTGCGGAACCCGATCGTCGCGGTGACCGTCTCTCCGGCCGCACCGGTGACCTGGTCGCCGTGGACGGCGAAGTCGGCCGTGTTCCGCGCGGTCACCGGCGTACTGGTCCCGTTGTCGTCCGGGTTCTGCTCCGACGTGCCGTCGAGCGGTTCCACGCTCACGTCGAACCGCTCGAACAGGGCGTGGGACGCCAGGGTGAGTTCCAGCGGCTCCGGCGGGGTGACGGTGGCGCCGGGCTCCACGACGGTGTCGACCGTGCAGTCCAGCAGTCCGACCGGCATGTCCTCGCCGTCCACGGCGGCCGGGGTGCGCACGCAGCCCGCGGGGGTGGCGGAGACCTCCAGGCCGTACGTGGTCCACACCTTGAGGCGGAAGCCGTGGGCGGCCGCGTCGCCGTTGTTGGTGACCGCGACGGGCGCGGTCAGCGAGTCGCCGGGGTCGAGCGGGCCCACCGGCTGCGGCTCGGCCAGCGCCAGGTCCGGCGTCGGCACCGATTCGACCCTCACGGGCGTGCTGTCCCAGTGCGTGTACAGGACGCCGTCCGGTCCGTCGGTCTCCGCCTGACCGTGGTGGCCGATGGTCAGCTCCGCACCGGCCGGGGCGCCCTCCAGGGTGCGCAGGCCGATGGTGACCTGCGGACCGGTGTAGCTGCCGCCGATGTCGCCGACCTCCCAGATGTCGCAGGTGGCGGCGGCGCCGGAGGCGGACAGGGAGCAGTGGTCCGGCACCGTCACCTCGGCCACGCCGGCCAGTTCCGACAGGTCGAGGCTGAGCACGCCGTTGGCGACGTGGTAGTCGCCGTTGTCGTGGTACAGCCCGAACGACAGCTCCTTGTACGAGCCCGGGGTGGCGGACAGTGTCGTGCTCCCCGGTGACTGGACCCACAGTGCGTCGCTCGCGGCGGAGGCCGGCGCGGTGCCCAGCGCGGTGGCGCTCAGCACCGCCGCCGCGACGAGCGCGCAGGCGCCGGTCCGTCTGCTGCGGCCGGTGGAGATTCCCATGATGACTCCCAGGTCGTACGGGGTCCCGGCGGGGGGCCGGGCGCACCGCCCACCCCGCGGAGTGATCGTTTCCGCTCTTTGACGGCCGGGACCGGCTCATGGTTGTGCCGTGCGTGAACGGTGTTGTCCCGGCCGGTCCGGAGCACGGAACGAGTCCGGGCACGCGTGGCGCCCGGGTCCGCGGGGTGACGGGGCCATTTCGGAAGACGCCCTCGTACCCCTGCCGGCCGGTGGTGGGACTCCGGCCGGGCGCAGCGTCAGATCACCGCCTTCGGCCGGGGCGGTCCCGAACCGGTCCCTCACCCCTCACCGCCCCGCGGAACCGGGCACCGCCGCGCCGCGACGGCACCCCGGACTCATCCGGACGCCCCGGTACCCCCGCCGCTCGCACTCCCCGCCGGGCGCATGCCGGCGTCGTACACCGTGCGGTAGTCCGGGACGACGACGCGCGTGGCCGGGGACGCCTTCGCCACCTGGGCGACGAACGCGTCCAGGTCCATCGCCGGATCCCGTTCCGGGGAACCGCCCAGGGGCACTTCGAAGTTGTCCCAGTGGACGGGGACGGCCACGGCGGGGTGGTCCAGCGCGCGCAGCAGCCGGGGCACGTAGCGGTGGGTGGCGGTGCTGGAGGGCACGGCGATCATCGCGAGGTCGGGCCGCAGGCCCCGCACCGCCCGCTCGGAGAAGTCGCTGGCCCCCATGAGGAACGCCGCCGGCCCGTCCGCCCCGGCGGTCACCTGGAAGGCGAGGGTGTCGCCCTCGGGCAGGTCCGCGATGGTGCCCGGGACGGTCGCGGGCGGGGCGTTCAGCGTGCCCGGGGCGAAGTAGGCGCACTTCTTGTTGCGGCTGTGCAGACTGGGTACGACCTCGACGACGATCCCCCCGAAGTCCAGCACCTCGCCACCCTTCACCACGGAGATCTGCCCCGCGTCGACTCCGAGCGCGACCAGCAGGTGGTAGGTGGTCTCGGTGCCGACGACGCGTGCGCCGGTGGTCCTGGCGATGTGCGGCACGTCGGCGAGGTGGTCCCAGTGGGAGTGGCTGACCAGCACCAGTTCGGGGTGCCCGATGTGCGCGTCCACGGCCTCCGGCCGGCTTTGCAGGGGCGTTCGCGGATCGAAGGCGCCGTCGAACAGCCCCGTGGGGAAGCGGGTGAGGTACGGGTCGAACAGCACGGTCCGCCCGCCGGCGTCGATGCGCCAGCCGGCGGTGCCGAGCCAGCGGAACGACACCGCGCCGGCGTCCGTGCCGCGTGCCCGGCCGCGGTCGCCGGCCGAAGCGGTGACGGCCGTCACCTCGGGGCCGCCGGTGGCGGCGGCGGTGGCCGGGATCAGCGGGGCGGCCGCGCCGAGCGCGGCGCCGCGCAGCACCGTACGGCGGTCGAACCGGTGGTGGGAGGGGGCTGCGGAACCGTGTGGGTCACGTCTGTCCTGCGTCATGGCGCCAGCAGAACAGAACGCCGACTGCCCTGTCCAAGACCGTCATGGGACTCCGTTCATACGTGAACGCATATGTGAGCCGGTCACCGGCCGTCGCCGCTCGCGCGGAGGAATCCGACCGCGATCCCGGCGGCCCGCCCGATCGCGGCGTCCACCGTGGGACGGGAGGCGGCCAGGTCCCGGGTGCGGGCGAAGACGGCGATCGCGTAGTGCCGGCCGTCGGGGTAGCGGGCGACGCCCGCCTCCATGTGCAGCCCCGGCAGGGTCCCGGTCTTGGCCGCGATCGCGACGTCGTCCGGGAAGCCCGAGGCGAGCCGGTGCCGGAACACCTGACGGCTCATCAGTTCCCGTACCCACGCGCACGCCTCCGGCGGGCCGGCGCCGTCGGTCCAGACGAGCCGCAGCAGCCGGGTGATCTCGCGCGGTGTGCTCGCCGTGGTGCGGCGGGGGTCCAGCACGGCCAGCCGCCTCCTGCGGTCGTCCGGCAGGGCGGGGTAGCGGACGGCGAACTCCCGCTCGTCCCGCACCCCGACCTCCGCGAGCATCGACTCCAGCAGGTCGCGCGGGCCGCCCACGATCCGGGTCCGCTCCAGTCCGAGTTCCCTCGCGAGCAGCTGCACGGTGTCCAGGCCGACGCGGGCCAGCAGCAGGTCGGCCGCCGTGTTGTCGCTGACCGACATCGCGAAGTGGGCCAGGTCGCGCAGCGACAGCTCGACGTCGTCCAGACAGCCGGCGGTGCCCCACCCGCCGAGCCGGTCGGCCGCGGTCACCCGCACCCGCTCCCGCGGGTCGAGCTGCCCGGTGACCGCCTGCCGGGCGAACTCCAGCACCAGCAGCACCTTGAAGATCGAGGCGATCACGACGGGGTCGTCGGCGCCCACGGCGACCTCCCGGCCACCCGTCTCGGCCCCTGCCTCCGCACCCGCTCCGGCCGTCGCCTCCCCCGCGGCACCGGCGCCCACGCGAACGGGAACGGCGTGCAGCCGGCCCTCGGCACCCGCACCGGCGAAGACCTGCCGGATCCGCTCCTCGATCACCGTTCACCCCTCCGTCGCCGACGCGTCCCGACCACATGATCGCGCGCGTCCGCCCCACCCCGCCCGCACGGCCCCCTCGCTCACCGGCGCCTCACGTAGGATCCCGCTGTGGATCTCTTGCGCCACCTGCGTCTCTTCGTCACCGTGGCCGACGAGCTGCACTTCAGCCGGGCCGCCGAGCGGCTGGGCATGGCGCAGCCACCGCTCAGCCAGGCGATACGCAGACTGGAGAAGGAGCTCGGCGCGGAGCTGTTCGTCCGCTCGCAGCGCGGCGTCCGGCTGAGCGCGGCCGGGACGGTACTGCTGGAGGAGGCCCACGAACTCCTCGCCCGGGAGGAGAGGCTGCGCGGGCTGGCCCGCCGCGCCGCCGCCGGCGGCCTCGGTACCCTCCGCGCCGGGGTGCCGCCCGACACCACGGCCGCCGTGCTGTCCGCACTGCTGGCGGCCTGCGCGGAGCACACCCCGGGCCTCTCCGTCGACCTGCAGGAGGTCACCACCGAGGAACAGCTGCGGCTGCTCTCCTCCGGCGGCCTGGACGTCGGAATCGTGCACCACCCCGTCGACGCCACCGACCTGCGACTCGGCCCCGGCGTCCGCCTCGACCTGGGAGTCGTCCTGCCCCGCACCTCGCCGCTGGCACGGCTGCCGGAAGTGACGCTCGGCGAACTCTCGGGCCACGACCTGGTGCTCTTCCCGAGGGCACACGCCCCGGGCTGGTACGACCGGATCCTCGACGTGTGCCGCGCCGCGGGGTTCGTGCCCGGCCGCCTCCGGCACGCCTCCAACCCCGAGTTCCTGCTCGCCTTCGTCACGGCGGGCCACGGAGTCGCCTTCGACCAGGGTCCGGCGGCCCGCAAGGAACCCCGTGTCGCCTGGCGCCCCTTGGCCGGGCGCCCCCTCACCCTGCGCATCGGCGGCGCCTGGCCCGCCGGTCGCGCGGCCCACCCGGCCGCCCGCCGCTTCGCGGAACTGGCGGCCGACGTCCTGGCCCGCGACCACACGGCGACCCCCCACCGCGCCGGCCCCCCACGCCTCCCGGACGACTCCCCGCGCCCGTGGTCGGTGGTCTACGGCTGACCGCCCCGCGACCGCGCCGGCTCCCTGTCGGGACCAGCTCTCCCGCACCCGGCGGCCGCACCGTCGACGTGTCACCGGGAAGGACCCCGGTGCGGGGCGTGCCCTGTCCGGTGGGAACTTCGTGGACGGCCTTCCCCGGGCCGATCGACCAGGAGGTCGTCCCACCGGCCGGCCGGCGTGACAGTTCCCCCGTGTGTTCGGATGGCGGGCCGTCTCCCCGGCACCGAGCGGAGGATCGACCGGTCCTCGAACGGGGAACCGCGCCCCGCGGGCGGGCTCGGCGCCGGGCGCGGAGAGGCTGGAGGCGTCACATCGGGACGGTCGGGACGGCGTTTTCGGCCGCTCGATCGCCTTCGAAGAACGCGGCGACCAGGCGTGTGGTAGCCAGGGGAGTCGGCCCGGCTCGTCGATGACCGCCAGGTCCTCGGGCACGACGGGGACCGGGAGGGGGCGGATCGGCGCTCGGCAGCGAGCCGGAGAACCGGACGGCACCCGGTGACGAGCGGGACGACGTGACGAGGCGGCTCGGCGACGAGCCCGAGAAGGGGACACGATGACGGCACCCGACGCACCCGGTACGGCCGACGCCGAGCGGGTCAACGCCGCGATGTGGCACATCTACGGGGCGCACCACCTCGACCGGGCCACGCCCCTGCCCGAGGTGGACGAGATCGCCTGGGGTCCGGGGGGAACGGGGCCCGGGGACGCCGTCCTCGGCGACCTGAGGGGCCTGCGCGTGCTCGACCTGGGCTGCGGCCCGGCCCGGCACGCCGCCCACCTCGCCCGTGCCCATCACGCCGCCGTGGACGCCGTCGACCTCTCACCGACTCAGATCGAGCGCGCGCGGGCGCGCTACGGCGACCTGCCGGGCCTGCGGTTGATCCGGGCCGACGCCGTCGGGCACCTGCGCGCTTCGATGCCGTACGACGTCATCTACTCCCTGTCCGCCGTCCACTTCATCGACCCGCGCCGACTGCTGCCCGCCCTGGCAGCGGCCCTCAGACCCGGCGGACGGCTCTACTTCACCGTGCTGCACACCAACTCGTCCGGTGACGGCCCTTCCCCGGAGGTGAAGCCCCGTCCGGAGATCCTGCGCCTGGCCGGCGGCGGCGAACTGACCATGCACATGTGGGTGCTCACCACGAGGCTGTGGACGGACCTGCTCGCGCAGCACGGGCTGCACACCGAGGAGGTCACCGTGCTGGACGCGCCCGAGGAGGGCAACCAGGCCTCCTACCGGCTCTTCCAGGTCCGCAGGCCGGTCCGGATCACCTCTCGTCCCCGTACGGCCCGGCCGCCCGTCGCGCACGCGGCGGCCGGGGTCGGCGCGGTGCTGGCGGGGCCGCGCGGTCTGCTGCTCGGCCGCCACCATCGGGGAACCTACGAGTTGCCCGGCGGCACGGTGGAGCCGGGCGAGTCGCTGGAGGGGACGGTCGTGCGCGAACTGGCGGAGGAGACCGGCCTGCAGGCGGACCCGGCCGACGTGCGCCTGCTGGGCATGCTCCTGGACCAGGTGGGCGGCGTCGTCAGGATCACGGTCGGCGCGCTCGTCACGCGGTGGCGCGGCGAGCCCGCCGACCAGCCGGGCGAGCGGGTCGGCGAGTGGGGGTGGTGGCCACTGGACGCGCTGCCGTCGGGTCTGTTCGAGTGCAGCGCCCAGATCCTCACCGCCTGGCGTCCCGACCTGCCCATCGACCACCCGCCCGCCCACTTCGCCCCCTTCGCCGAGCCGCACGGCCCCGGTCGGGACGTTCTCGGCCGGCTCGGGAAGTAACCGCTCGGCACGCGGCCGCCGACGAGAACCCCCTCCGCCCGGCACTCCGCCGGCGCCGCCCGCGCCTCCCGCAGCCGCCGTTCGTCGACCGGGGCGGCGAACGAGCACCACCGCGGTTCCTCCCCTCCTGGAGATCACCAGGTGCGGTGCCCTCGTCGTGAACCCAGGGACTCGACGGGGGACGAACTGTGCGCGATGTCTTGACGTGTTGAAAACCGTGATTCAGCATCCCTTCAGTCCGATCGTTTCTGCACGCTTTTGTTTGGTCTCGGTGGCGGGCCCGGTCCAGAGCAGAGGCCCTCCGCGTCATCCCACGTCACGAACGGATGGTCATGCCCAGCAGACGCCGCACAGTCCGAGCCCTGGCGCTCACCGTTCCCCTGACGCTCGGCGCGGGGCTCGTCGCCGTACCCGCCGCCACCGCGGCCGACCCGCCGGCGCCGGACGCGGTCACCGTACGCGTCGATCCCTCGTATCAGCAGCAGGAGTTCGAGGGATGGGGCACGAGCCTGGTCTGGTTCGCCAACGCCACCGGCGGCTACCCGGACCCCATCCGCAAGCGGCTCGTCGACATGCTGTTCGGCCGCGACGGCCTGCGTCTGAACATCGCTCGCTACAACATCGGCGGTGGCAACGCCCCCGACGTGCGCGAGGACTACATGAAGGCCGGCGCCACCATGGAGGGCTTCTGGAAGGCCCCCGAGGGGACCACCCGCGAGGACACGGACTGGTGGGACCCCCACGACCCGGACCACTGGAACTGGGCCGCCGACGCGAACCAGCGCTGGTGGATCGACCAGATCAAGGACAAGGTGACCCGCTGGGAGGCGTTCAGCAACTCGCCGCCCTGGTTCCAGACGGTCAGCGGATACGTCTCCGGAGGCTTCGACGCGAGCACGGACCAGATCCGCGCCGACCGCGTCGACGACTTCGCCGCCTACCTGGTGAAGGTGACCGAGCAACTGGAGAAGAGGCACCGGATCAAGTTCGACACCATCGCCCCGCTCAACGAACCCAACACCCCCTACTGGGGGACCCAGCTGGGACCCGACGGCCAACCCACCGGTGGACGCCAGGAAGGCGCGCACGCCGGCCCCGCCCTCCAGCAGAAGGTGATCCTGGCCCTGCGACGCGCCCTCGCCGGAGCCGGGACGCGCGCCGAGGTGTCCGCGATGGACGAGACCAACCCGAAGATCTTCACCGACAACTGGAACGCCTACGACGCGACGGCGCGCGCCGCCGTCGACCAGCTCAACGTCCACACCTACGGCACGGCCATGCGCACCAGCGCCCGTGACGGCGCCAAGGGCGCGGGCAAGAAACTGTGGATGAGCGAGGTCGAGGGCACCTGGGGTACAGGCACCGACTTCACCGGCATGGAACCGGGGCTGGGCATCGCCACCCGCATGATCGGCGACATCCGCGAACTCGAGCCGTCCGCCTGGGTGTTCTGGCAGCCCATCGAGGACGCCACCCCCCAGGCGGCCGCCGGCAAGAACTGGGGCAGCATCCACATCCCGTTCGACTGCACCGCCGCCGACACCCTCGAAACCTGCCCGATCAGGGCCAACAGCAAGTTCCACACCATCCGGAACTTCACCCACTACATCCGCCCCGGGGACCGCTTCGTCAAAACCGACGACCCCTCCAGTGTCGCCGCCGTGAACAAGTCCGGCACGGGTGCGACAGTGGTGCACGTCAACGACGCGGCCACGGCACGCACGGTGACCCTGGACCTCTCCCGCTTCGGGCGCGTCACCCCGCGGGCTTCCGTCACACCAGTGGTGACCAGCGGCGACGGCGCACTCGTCGAGGGCGAGCCGGTGCGGGTGAGGGGCCGTTCCGCCACACTCACCGTCCCCGCCAAGTCGGTCACGACCTTCCGCGTCGCGGGCGTCGGCGGCACCGCCCGGGACGCCGCGCTCATCCAGCCCGGTCACCTCTACCGGCTGCAGGGCGTGCAGAGCGGCAAGTCACTGGCACCGGACGACGACCACACCGGGCTCGTCATCCGCACCTCCGACACCACCGCCGACACCCAGCTGTGGTCCGTACGGAAACTGACCCGCGGCAACGGCAACCGCGAGCACTACTCGCTCGTCAACTCCGCGACGGGCAAGCGGCTCGCCGTGCGCGAGGGTGCGGCGGTCCTGGAGGACCCCGGCTCCGGGCCGGCCGGCCGGGAGGCCCGGTGGATCATGTCGACGACGGGTGACGGCACCTGGACGTTCGTCAACGCCGCCACCGGCCAGCTGCTCGACGTCGCCGGGCACGCCACGGCGGACCGCTCCGGAGTGACGACCTGGACCCCCACGTCGGGCGCGAACCAACGCTGGACCGTGACCGACGAAACGCCGCCACTGACCTGAACCGCGCCGCACGGGTACCACCCGCCACCGCGGGAAGAGCCGCGGGCACCGCCCGCCAGGCGGTGCCCGTCCGCGGCCAAGTGGCGCACCGCGCCGGCCGTCCGCCGGGGGCGACGGCTCTCCGGCGGCCCGTCGCGGTCCTCCGGCCGGCCGGGAACCGGCGGCCCGTCGCGCGCACGCGCTGCGGCTCGCCGTCGGCGTCCGGCCCGGTGGCGCGGTGCACGGCACCACCGGGCCGGGCGCGCCGAAGGCCGGCGTACGAACCGGCGGTCACAGGCGCGCCGCGGCGCTGCGGAGGTTCCCGGCGGCCAGGGCGAGTCCCCCGGCCCGGGAGCAGGCGCCGTCCTCGTGCTCGATGTCCACGGGCATGTCGGGGTCGATTCCGGCGAGGGCGCGCGGGAACGGGTCCAGAAGGTGACGTCGTCGCCGCGGCCGGCGACGAGCTTCCAGACCGCTTTCTCGGGCCAGGCAAACCGCCGGCGCCTTGGCGAGCCGGCGCAGCCGGCTGCTCGGCGTGATGGCCGACGTCCGCGGCCCTTTCCACGCGGAGCTCGTCGAGCACCTGTACGCCTCGGCGGAGAAAACCGGCTACGACCTGGTGCTGAGCACCCTCACCCGCACCCGGGACGAGCGGACCGCGGTGGAGACCCTGCCGGCCCTCCGCAGCGAGGCCTTGGTCCTGCTCGGCCCCACCGGTCCCCCCGGCACGCCCTTCCCCTCGGCGAAGCCGGCCGTCGCGGGGCGGCGTCCGTCCGCCGCATCCACCGGTGAGCACACGCCCCTCGTCGCAACGGTCTCGAAATCCTGTGGCAACAACCTATTGACAGGACATTTGAACAGAGGCCATCGTACTCGCACTAGAGCGCGCTAGTAGAGCGCGGCAGTACGAGCGTGTCCTGCCGTCCGTCCTCCGCCGGCCGCCCAGCCCATCCGCTCGATCACCCCGACACCCGATATCCGCCATCTGCCGACACCGGGATCCTCCGGACCGAAGGGACCACCAGCGATGCCGTTCGAAGTGCTGACCATGGGCCGTGTGGGAGTGGACGTGTATCCGCTCCAGACGGGCGTAGGGCTACCGGAGGTCACCTCGTTCGGCAAGTATCTGGGCGGCAGCCCCACCAACGTGGCCGTGGCGGCCGCACGGTACGGACGCCGGGCGGCGGTGATCACCAAGACGGGCCGGGACCCGTTCGGTGACTTCGTGCGCACGGCGCTCGACGGCTTCGGCGTGGACACCCGCTTCGTGGGCACGTCGGACATCGCACCGACCCCGGTCACGTTCTGCGAGATCTTCCCGCCGGACGACTTCCCGCTGTACTTCTACCGGCAGCCCAAGGCTCCCGACCTGGACATCCGGCCGGACGAACTGGACCTGGCGGCCGTCCGCGACGCCCGCATCCTGTGGGTGACCGGCACCGGACTGAGCGAGGAGCCCTCCCGCTCCGCCACCCTGGCGGCGCTCGCCCACCGGGCACGGGCGGGCATCACGGTCTTCGACCTCGACTGGCGCCCGATGTTCTGGACCGACCCGGCCCGGGCCCGCACGTACTACCGCCAGGCGCTCGCCCACACCACCGTCGCCGTCGGCAACCGCGACGAGTGCGAGGTGGCCACGGGGGAGCGGGAGCCGTACGCCGCCGCGAAGGCGCTCATCGCCGCCGGCGTGGAACTGGCCGTGGTCAAACAGGGACCCGAGGGCGTCCTCGCGATGGAGCGCGGCGGAACGGTCGCCGAGATCCCTCCCGTCCCGGTCGACGTGGTGAACGGGCTCGGCGCCGGTGACGCGTTCGGCGGCGCGCTCTGCCACGGGCTGCTGTCCGGGTGGGAGGTGCGGCGCACGGTGTCCTTCGCCAACGCCGCGGGAGCGCTGGTCGCGGGCCGGCTCGCCTGCTCCGATGCCATGCCCACCGCGTCCGAGGTCGACGAGAAGCTGCGTGAGGTGAACAGTGCTGTCTGAGAGGGTGAGCCGGATCGTGGACACCCGGGTCAAGGACCCGGAGGCGATCGCGGCCGCGGCCGCCAGGCGCGTGAGGGCGACGTCGCCGTTCGGCGAGCACGGCAAGGTGATGATCATCGCCGCCGACCATCCGGCGCGCGGCGCCAACGCCGTCGGCGGCGACCCGAGCGCCATGGCCGACCGGTTCGAGCTGCTGGAGCGGATGTGCGTCGCCCTGGAGCGGCCGGGCGTGACGGGGGTGCTGGCCACCGCCGACATCCTGGAGGACCTGCTGCTGCTCGGCGTCCTGGACGGCAAGAGCGTCTTCGGCTCCATGAACCGTGCGGGGCTCGCCGGTTCGGTCTTCGAGATCGACGACCGCTTCACCGGCTACGACGCCGAGACGATCGCCGCGATGGGCTTCGACGGCGGCAAGATGCTCACCCGCATCGCCCTCGACGACCCGGCGACGCCGGCCGCCCTGGAGAACACCGCCCGCGCCGTCGACGAACTGAACGACCGCCGGCTCATCGCGATGGTCGAGCCGTTCCTGTCCTCCTGGCAGGACGGCAGGATCCGCAACGACCTCTCCACGGACGCCGTCATCAAGTCGGTCACCATCGCCTCCGGCCTCGGGCGGCGCAGCGCCTACACCTGGCTGAAGCTGCCGGTCGTCGCCGACATGGAGCGGGTGCTCGCCTCCTCGACCCTGCCCGCGGTGCTGCTCGGCGGCGAGGTGAAGGACCCCGAGGCCGCGTTCGCCGCCTGGGGCAGGGCCCTGAAGCAGCCCACCGCGCAGGGGCTGACCGTCGGCCGCTCCCTGCTCTACCCCTCGGACGGCGACGTCGCCGGTGCCGTGGACCGGGCGGTGAGCCTGCTGTGAGCCACACCGACACCGCCACCTACCACCTGCCCGCCGGCAGCACGGCCGACGGCCCCTACGACCTGGTGGTCACACCCGACTCGGCGGGCTGGGGCTTCTCCGGACTGCGCGTCCTCACCCTCCCCCCGGGCGGGACGCACACGCTCGCCACCGGTGACGCGGAGTTCCTGGTGCTGCCGCTCAACGGGTCGTGCGCGGTCGGCGTCGACGGCGAGGTCTTCGAACTGGCCGGCCGCACCGGCGTGTTCGACTCGGTCACCGACTTCGCGTACCTGCCGCGCGGAGCGCAGGCCGTCCTCACCAGCGTGTCCGGCGGGACGTTCGCGCTGCCCTCGGCCCGTACCGAGAGGGTCCTGCCCGCCCGGTACGGGCCCGCCGAGGCGGTGCCCGTCGAGGCGCGCGGCGCCGGCACCTGCGCCCGCCGCGTCGTGAACTACTGCCTGCCGGGCACCTTCGACGCCGACCGGCTGCTGGTCTGCGAGGTGCTCACCCCCGGCGGCAACTGGTCCTCCTACCCGCCGCACAAGCACGACGAGGACCGGCCGGGCGAGGAGTCCGAGCTGGAGGAGATCTACTACTTCGAGATCGCCGGCGGCCCGCAGGGCTTCGGCTACCAGCGGGTGTACGGCACCGAGGAACGCCCCATCGACGTCCTCGCGGAGGTCCGCTCCAAAGACGTCGTCCTGATCCCGCACGGCTGGCACGGCCCCTCGATCGCCGCTCCCGGCCACGACCTCTACTACCTCAATGTCATGGCCGGTCCCGGCACCGAGCGGGCCTGGCTGATCTGCGACGACCCCGCGCACACCTGGGTGCGCGGCACGTGGGAGGCACACGCGTGAACCGGCGGACCGTACGACTGACCACCGCGCAGGCGCTGGTGCGCTTCCTGGCGAACCAGTACAGCGAGCGCGACGGACAGGAACAGCGACTCATCCCCGGGGTGTGGGGCATCTTCGGGCACGGCAACGTGGCCGGTGTCGGCCAGGCGCTCCTGCAGGCCGCCGTGACCGGGGAGGCCGACCTCCCCTACTACCTGGCGCGCAACGAACAGGGCATGGTCCACGCGGCCGTCGCCTACGCCAAGATGCGCGACCGGCTGGCCACCTTCGCCTGCACGGCGTCGACCGGCCCCGGCTCGACGAACATGGTCACGGGCGCCGCGTTGGCGACGACCAACCGGCTGCCGGTGCTGCTGCTGCCGTCCGACATGTTCGCCACCCGCGCCGCCGACCCGGTGCTCCAGCAACTGGAGGACACGCGCGGCGGGGACGTCACCGTCAACGACGCCTTCCGGCCGGTGTCGAAGTACTTCGACCGGATCACCCGGCCCGAGCAGCTGATCCCGGCTGCGCTCGCCGCGATGCGGGTGCTGACCGACCCGGTGGAGACCGGCGCCGTCACCCTCGCCCTGCCGCAGGACGTGCAGGCCGAGGCGTACGACTGGCCGGTGTCCTTCTTCCGGCGCCGGGTGTGGCACGTGGGCCGCCCGGTACCGGAGCCGGCGGCGGTGCGGCGGGCCGCGGACCTCCTGCGGGGCGCCCGCAGGCCGCTGGTCGTCGCGGGCGGGGGAGTGGTGTACTCCGGAGCGGAGGCACGGTTGCGCGCCTTCGCCGAGGCCACCGGCATCCCGGTCGCCGACACCCACGCCGGCAAGGGCGCCGTCCCCTGGGACCACCCCTGCGCGGTCGGCGGGATCGGCTCGACCGGCGCGTACGCCGCCAACGAACTGGCGCGGGAGGCCGACGTCGTCCTCGGCATCGGCACCCGGTACTCCGACTTCACCACGGCCAGCCACACCGTCTTCGCGGATCCGGACGTCGCGTTCGTCAACCTCAACGTCGCCCGCCTGGACGCCGTCAAGCACGCGGCCGAACCGCTGGTCGCCGACGCCCGGCTCGGCATCGAGGCCCTGGCGCAGGCCCTCGGCGACTGGGAGGTGCCCGCCGCGCACCGGGACCGCACCCGGCAGCTCATCGCCCGTACCCGGCGGATCGAGGAGGAGTGCTTCGCCCCGGACCGGGCCACCGGCGACCTGCCGGCGCAGACCCAGGTCCTCGGCGCGCTCAACGACGTCCTGGACGACCGCGCCGTGGTCATCAACGCCGCCGGGTCGATGCCCGGTGACCTCCAGCAGCTGTGGCGGGCCCGGGACCCGAAGGCGTACCACGTGGAGTACGCGTACTCCTGCATGGGCTACGAGGTCGCCGCCGGGGTCGGCGCGAAGATGGCCGACCCCTCGCGGGAGGTGGTCGTCCTGGTCGGCGACGGCTCGTACCTGATGATGGCCCAGGAGATCGTCACCATGGTCTCCGAGGGGCTGAAGGTCATCATCGTCCTCGTCCAGAACCACGGCTTCGCCTCCATCGGCGCGCTCTCCGAGTCGCTCGGCTCCCAGCGTTTCGGCACCAGGTACCGCTACCGCGACGAAGCCTCGGGACAGCTCGACGGAGACGTCCTGCCGGTCGACCTCGCCGCGAACGCCGCCTCGCTCGGCGCCGACGTCCTGCGCGCCGCCACCGTCGGGGAGTTCCGCACGGCCATGGAGAAGGCGAAGGCCGCCGACCGCACCACCGTCGTGCACGTCGAGACCGACCTGTACGGCCCGAACCCTCCCGCGCACGGCTGGTGGGACGTGCCCGTCAGCCAGACCTCCGCGCTCGACTCCACGCGCGAGGCGTACGAGACGTACGCCGAACGCAAGCGCGCCCAGCGCCACTACCTCTGACCGACCGAGTCACCCGAGACACCCCGAACCCGAAAGAGGAACCCGCACGTGAAGACCGTTCCCCACTGGATCGACGGCAGCCCCGCCGAGGGCTCGGGCGAGGACACCGCCCCCGTCTACGACCCCGCCACGGGCCGCGAGCAGGCGCGGGTGGTGCTCGGCGGCGCCGCCGACGTGGACGCCGCCGTCACCGCGGCGCGCGCCGCCTTCACCACCTGGTCCCAGTCGTCGCTCTCGCAGCGCACCCAGATCCTGTTCGCCTTCCGCCAGCTCCTCGTGGAACACGAGGAGGAACTGGCCCGGATCATCTCGTCCGAGCACGGCAAGACCGTCGGCGACGCGCGCGGCGAGATCGCCCGCGGCCGAGAGGTCGTGGAGTTCGCCTGCGGCCTCGGCGACGTCCTCAAGGGCGACTTCTCCGACCAGGTCTCCCGCGACGTCGACGTGCACAGCTTCCGCCAGCCGCTGGGCGTCGTCGCCGGCATCACCCCGTTCAACTTCCCCGCCATGGTGCCGCTGTGGATGCACCCCATCGCGATCGCCACCGGCAACACCTTCGTCCTCAAGCCCAGCGAGCGCGACCCGTCGGCCGCCAACTTCGTCGCCGAGCTGTACCGCAGGGCCGGTCTGCCCGACGGCGTGTTCAACGTCGTGCACGGTGACAAGAGGGCCGTCGACGCGATCCTCGCCCACCCCGGCATCGAGGCCGTGTCCTTCGTCGGGTCCACGCCCATCGCCCGGTACGTGCACGAACGGGCCACCGCCGCCGGCAAGCGGGTGCAGGCACTCGGCGGTGCCAAGAACCACGCCGTCGTCCTGCCCGACGCCGACCTGGAGTTCGCCGCGAACCACATCACCGCCGGCGCCTACGGCTCCGCGGGCGAGCGCTGCATGGCCCTCTCGGTCGCCGTCGCCGTCGGCACCGCGGCCGACGCCCTGGTCGAAATCCTCGAGCGCAAGGCGCGCGAGGTGAAGGTCGGACCCGGTGACGCGCCGGAGACCGAGATGGGCCCGCTGGTCACCGCGGCCGCCCGGGACCGGGTCGAGAACGCCGTCGCCCAGGCCCCGGAACAGGGCGCCACCGTCGTCGTCGACGGCCGCGGCCTGAAGGTCGACGGACACCCCGAGTGCGCCGACGGCTTCTTCACCGGCCCCTCCCTGCTGGACCACGTCACCACCGAGATGGACGTCTACCGGCAGGAGCTGTTCGGCCCGGTCCTCGCCGTCGTCCGCGTCGGCACCCTCGACGACGCCATCGAGCTGATCAACGCCAACCCGTACGGCAACGGCACCGCCGTCTTCACCGGCTCCGGCGAAGCGGCGCGCCGCTTCCAGCGGGGTGTCAAGGTCGGCATGATCGGCGTGAACGTCCCGGTCCCGGTGCCGATGTCGTACTACTCCTTCGGCGGCTGGAAGGACTCCCTCATCGGCGACTCCCCGATCCACGGTCCCGAGGGCGTCCGCTTCTACACCCGGCCCAAGGTCGTCACCACCCGCTGGCCGCGCACCGAGCAGCACGTCGCCGCCGGCTTCGCCTTCCCCACCTCCCACTGATCCCCTCCCCGTACCCCGCCTCCCCCTTAAGGACTCACCATGGCAACGGTGCCATCCCCGCTCCGTACCGTCGCGGGCAACCTGTGTCTCGGTTCCGCCCCCGACTCCTGGGGCGTCTGGTTCCCCGAGGACGAGCACCAGGTCCCCTACACCCGTTTCCTCGACGAGCTGGCGCAGGCCGGCTACGAGTGGCTGGAACTGGGCCCGTACGGCTATCTGCCCACCGACCCGGCCGTCCTCGCCGAGGAGCTGGCGGCACGGGGCCTGAAGGTCTCCGGCGGCACCGCCTTCGGCGCCCTGCACCGTCCCGAGGCCTGGGACGGGATGCTCGCCCACGTCCGGCAGGTCGCCGAGCTCACGGCCGCGGCCGGAGCCCACCACCTCGTCCTGATCCCGCCCATGTACCGGGACGAGAGGACCGGCGCCTTCACCGAGCCGCCCGAGCTGACCGCCGAGCAGTGGGCCGGTTTCGGCCGCGCCGCCGACCGGCTGGGGAAGCTGTTGCTGGAGGAGTACGACGTACGCCTGGTCCTGCACCCGCACGCCGACAGCCACATCCAGACCCAGCCGGAGATCGAGCGGCTGCTGAACGAGTCGGACAGCCGCTACACCAACCTCTGCCTGGACACCGGCCACGTCGCCTACGGCGGCGGGGACAACCTGGACCTCATCCGCCGCTTCGGCGAGCGCGTCGGATACGTCCACATCAAGCAGATGGATCCGGCCGTCCTCGCCGAGGTCGCCGCCGAGGGCCTCTCCTTCGGCGAGGCGGTCAAGCGCGGCGTGTGCGTGTCGCCGCCCGCCGGGATCCCCGAACCGGCGGCCGTGATCGGTGAACTCGCCCGGCTCGACGCGGAGCTGTTCGTCATCGTCGAGCAGGACCTGTACCCGTGCGCTCCCGACGTTCCGCTGCCCATCGCGGTACGCACCCGTGAGCACCTGGCCGGCTGCGGCCTCACCGGAACCCGGCGTCCGAACCACACACGGTAGAGGGCGGCCATGGACGTCAAGGACGACACGGCCACGGCACGCACCGCACCGGCCGACGACGCACCGCCCGCCGTGCGGCGCCGGCTCCGCCTCATCACGCTCATCGCCACCTTCGGCGGCCTGCTCTTCGGCTACGACACCGGCGTCATCAACGGCGCCCTGCCGTACATGACCGAGGACCTCGGTCTCACGCCGGTCACCGAGGGCATGGTGACCAGTTCCCTGCTGCTCGGTGCCGCCCTCGGGGCGGTCGCCGGCGGCCACCTCTCGGACACCCGGGGCCGGCGGCGGGGGATCCTGCTGCTCGCCGTGCTGTTCTTCGTCGGCGCGCTCGGCTGCACCCTCGCGCCGACCACCGCGATCATGGTCGTGGCACGCTTCGTGCTCGGCCTCGCGGTCGGCGGTGCCTCGGTCACCGTGCCCGTCTACCTGGCCGAGGTCTCGCCCGCCGAACGGCGCGGCGCCCTGGTCACCCGCAACGAACTCATGATCGTCAGCGGGCAGCTGCTCGCCTTCACCTGCAACGCGGTCATCGCCCGGGTGGGCGGCGAGTCCGGCGGGGTGTGGCGCTGGATGCTGGTCCTCGCCACCCTCCCCGCCGTGGTGCTCTGGTTCGGCATGCTGGTGATGCCGGAGAGCCCGCGCTGGCTGGCCTCCCGGGGGCGTTTCCACGACGCCTTCGAGGTGCTCCGGCAGATCCGCTCCCAGCAGCGCGCCGAGGCCGAGCTGAGCGAGGTCTCCGCCCTGTCCGCCAAGGACGAGCAGGAAAAGCTCGGCGGCTGGCAGGACATGAGGACGACCCCCTGGGTGCGCAGACTGATGCTGGTCGGCTTCGGCATCGCGATCGTGCAGCAGATCACCGGCGTCAACACGATCATGTACTACGGCACGCAGATCCTCACCGACGCGGGCTTCGCTTCGGACAGCGCGCTGACGGCGAACATCGCCAACGGCGTCATCTCCGTGGCCGCCACCTTCGTCGGCATCTGGCTGCTCGGCCGGGTCGACCGCCGCCCCATGCTGCTGACCGGCCAGGCCGGCACCACCGGCGCGCTGCTGCTCATCGGCGTCTTCTCGCTGACCCTGCCGGAAGGCACGGGCCGGGCCCTGGCCGTGCTCGCCATGACGGTCACCTTCCTCGCCTTCCAGCAGGGCGCCATCTCCCCGGTGACCTGGCTGACCCTGTCGGAGATCTTCCCGATGCGGATGCGTGCCTTCGGCATGGGCGTGGCCGCGGTGGTGCTGTGGCTGACCAACTTCGCGATCGGACTGGTCTTCCCGTCGCTGGTCGCCGGCATCGGGATCTCCGCCACGTTCTTCCTCTTCGTGGTGCTCGGTGTGGCCGCCATCGCTTTCGTGAAGAGGTACGTGCCCGAAACCCGGGGCCGCAGCCTGGAGACCCTCGAGAAGGAACTGAGGGCCCGCTTCTCCTGAACGCCGGGCCCCGGACACGACGCTTTCGCATCCCCACGCCCCGGGCCGACGACGGCCCGGGGACCGTAGAAAGGCAGAACACCCATGACTGTGCGCGTAGGGGTCATCGGGACCGGCTGGATCGGCCGGGAACACATACGCCGCCTCACCGACGTCGTCACCGGCGCCCGGGTCACCGCGGTCACCGACATCGACGCCGGGCGGGCCGCCGAGGCGGCGGACCGGGTCGGCGCCCGGGTGCACGCCGACGGGGCCGCGCTCGTCGCGGCGGACGACGTGGACGCCGTCCTGGTCACCTCCTGGGGCCCCACCCACGCCGAGCACGTACTGAACGCCATCGCCGCGGGCAAGCCGGTCTTCTGCGAGAAGCCGCTCGCGACCACGGCCGAGGACTGCCTGAGGATCACCGAGGCCGAGACCGCGCACGGCCGCCGCCTCGTCCAGGTGGGTTTCATGCGCCGCTACGACCGCGGCTACCGGCAGCTCAAGCAGGTCGTCGACACCGGCCGCATCGGAACGCCGCTCGTCGTGCACTGCGCCCACCGCAACCCGACCGTCCCGGAGTCCTACACGTCCGACATGGCCGCGCTCGACACGGCCGTTCACGAGATCGACGTCCTGCGCTGGCTGCTGGACGACGAGATCGTCTCCGCCCAGGTCGTCACCCCGCGTTCCACGAGCAAGCGGTTCGCGCATCTGAAGGACCCGCAGGTCATGCTCTTCGAGACCGCGAAGGGCATCCGGATCGACCTGGAGGTCTTCGTCAACTGCCAGTACGGCTACGACATCCAGTGCGAGGTCGTGGGGGAGGAGGGACTCGTGCGGCTGCCCGACCCGGCGGCGGCCGGCGTGCGCACGGCGGGGGCGCACAGCACCCAGATCCTCTCCGACTGGACGGGGCGCTTCGAGGACGCCTTCGACACCGAGTTCCGCGAGTGGATCTCGGGCATCGCGGCGGGCGTCGAGCCCACCGGCCCCTCCGCGTGGGACGGATACGCCGCCACCGCCATCACCGGTGCGACCGTCGAAGCGCTGAACTCGGGCCGCGTCGTCGCCACCGCCATCAAGCCCCGACCCGTCTTCTACGGAGGCACCGCGTGAAGATCGCCCTCGACCCGTACATGTTCCGTGCGCTGCCCTTGGACGAGATGGTCCGCACGGTCGCCGAACTCGGTTACGAATACATCGAGTTGTCGCCTCGCGACGACTTCATGCCGTTCTTCCTGCACCCGCGCGCCGACGACGGGCGCGTGGCGGAGCTGAAGCGGTCGCTGCGCGCCCACGGCGTCCGGCTCTCCTCCGTGCTGCCGCTGTACAAGTGGTCCTCGCCCGACGAGAGCGAGCGGCAGGCCGCCGTCCGCTACTGGAAGCGGATGATCGAGATCACGGTCGAGCTCGAGTGCCCGCTGATGAATTCGGAGTTCAACGGCCGTCCCGACCGCGCCGCCGAGAGCGAGGCCGCGTTCTGGCGCTCGATGGAGGAACTGCTCCCCGTCTTCGAGCGCGAGGGCATCGCCCTCAACCTGGAGGCGCACCCGGACGACTTCTGTGAGGAGAACGCCCCCGCCGTCGACCTCGTCCGCGCCGTGAACAAGCCGTGGGTGAACTACCTGTACTGTGCACCGCACTCCTTCCACCTCTCCGGCGCCGACCCGAAGACGGACATCGCGGCGATGATGCGGTACGCCGGTGACAAGCTCCAGCACGTGCACATAGCCGACACCTTCGATCACAAGGGTTCGTCCGGCCTGCGCTACATCCTCAACCCGCCCGGCACGACGGCCCGCATCCACCAGCACCTGGACATCGGCCAGGGCGAGGTCGACTGGGACGCCTTCTTCACCACCCTGCGCGAGCTGCGCTTCGACGGTGTCGCGACGGCCTGCGTGTTCGCCTGGGAGGAGCGGGCGCGGGAGTCGTCGGCGTTCATGCTGGAACGCATCCGCAAGGAGCTGGCGGCCTGAGGGCCGGCGCCCCGGCCGCCCCGCACGGAACGGCCCGGGCGCCGGCCCCCAGGACCACCGTGACGGGGCGCGGGAGCGTTCCCGCGCCCGCGGGCCGCGGGGCCGCCGGCGGACGGCGGCCCCGCGGAAGGCGGTGGATCACGGTGGACCGCGGTGCGGCCGGTCAGCCCTCCTGGACCACCGTGAACCGCAGCGTCCCGGTGAAGGAGCGGCCGTAGGAGTCGGTCGCGGTCACCTTGGCGCGGTGGGTTCCCGCCTCGAGGTCGGAGGGCAGTTCCAGCCGCCACAGGTGCATGGTGCGGTCGGCCACGCTGCCGCCGTTGACCAACTGCTGGGCGACCGCGTGCGGGTCGGACCACTCCGGACCGACCAGCTGGTCCTCACCGCGGGCCTGCTGGGTGCGCACGGCCTCGCGCGCACGGCCGCCGTCGATGCTGACCTTCACCTTCGAACCGGTGGACCCCATCCAGAAATTGGTGGTCAGCCAGGTGGTGCCGGCCAGGTCGTCCCGGCTGATCACGTGGGGATCGCCCAGCTCGGGGGCCTGGCCCTGCTTGTTCTTGTTCCAGGCCTGGCGTTCGACGTACCACTGCCGGTAGGCGGGCGAGTTGACGCCGAGCTGCATCTGGACGTCGTCCTTCTCACCGGTGACGGTGAAGCGCTCCTTGAAGGAGTTGCCCTTGATGTCCAGGGTCAGGACGCCCGGACGGGCACCGTCACGGCCGACGGCGACCGGGTACCCCTTCCCCGTCGGCTCCCCGGAGTACCAGTCACCGGAGATGGCGCCGGCGGTGATGTGGGGGAAGGGCAGTCCCTCGACGCCGAAGAGGTCGCGCCACCCCTTGAACAGGTCACCGGTCTTCATGTTCTCGATCGAGTGGGTGTGACCGGCCACCGAGACGGCCTTGCGGCCCTCCAGCAGGTCGTAGACCTCGCGGACCTGGTCGACCTGGTGCCGCGCGCTGTCCTCGTCGGCGAAGGTCAGCAGCGGGATGTGCCCGGCCACGACGACCAGCTTGTCCGAGGGGACCTTCGCCAGGTCCCGCTCCAGCCACTCCAACTGCCTCTCGTCGAGGCGGCCGTTGTAGGAGGGGCTTTTCTCGGGGTCGTCGCAGTTGGTGTGGCGGCCGTCGGTGTTGTCGACGTCGGGGGTGCACGGGTAGCGCACGGTGTTGAGGGCGACGACGTGCGTCCGGCCGACGTCGTAGGAGTAGTACGCCGGAGCCATCCGCGCCCGGAAGGTGTCGAAGGAGTGCTCGGCGGTCTTCGCGTCGTAGTCGAGGTCGTGGTTGCCGGGCAGGAAGCGCACCGGGCCGTTGAGCTCGGCGGTCAGTTCCCTGACGTCCGGGTACAGGGAGAGGTCGTCGCCCACCACGTCGCCGATGAACAGGGCGCCGCAGCCGGTGTAGTCGTCGCGCCGGGACAGGTCGGAGACGGCTCCGGCGCGGGCGTAGCCGACCTCCTCCTTGTCGTAGGTCTGCAGGTCGCCGGCGATGACGCAGTGCTGCTCGCGGTCCTTGGTGGCCTGGCTCCTCACCAGCGGGAAGTTGACGGCCTCGGGCAGCGGGCCGGTGGGCTCGATGCCGCCGTACCGCAGTTCGGGCGAGCCGGCGGGCAGGTGGTTGTAGTGGAACTGGGCGACGTTGTGCTCGTCGACGGGCACCTGGTAGCCGGACGGCTGGGTGATGAAGACCGTCATGTTGTCGTAGGCGGGCAGCCGGTAACGGCCGTGGCGGTCGGTGGTCACCACGTCGCGGCCGTTGGAGACCACCACGCCGGCCAGGCCGCGCTCGCGCCGGTCGCTGCGGCTGTCGCGGTCGCCGTCGAGGAACACCCGGCCGGTGAGCACCCGCCCGCCGGCGGCGTCCTCGTCGGCGGGCACGACCTCGACCTCGCCCCGGTAGGCGCCGGTGTCCCAGTCGTCGCGGTCGTGTCTGTCGTTCCCGTCCGTCTGCGCGACGGCCGCGGGCGCGGCGGTCGCGGTCTGCACGGCCAAAGCGGTCAGGGTGGAACCCGCGATCGCCATCGCGCCGAGCATCGCCATCCCGGTGCGTACCGACTTGGACGAGGGGCGAGAGAGTGGCACTGCTCCTGACACCTCCGTTGCTCTTCCGCTGGATTGCCGTCGAACTCCCCTGCGGGAGGCCGGATCGGAGCGCCCGGCGACCGTGACACTGGCCGCCGGAGCTTAACTACGGGAGAGGGGCAGACGAAGGGCCGGAGGACCGTGGGGCTCCATCGGGCCCGAATGTGCGCAGGAGGGGCAGAAGGGACGCCGGTGTCGGTCGGGGCGGCCCGCGCCGCGGGTAAGTTCCACCGCCTTCGGCGACGTCCCCGAACGGTTCCGGCCGAACGGGCGGCGGCGAGCGGAGCGCGGGCCCACGCGGTGGTGCGGCCGGAGCGGCCCGCCGGCGCGACGGGCGCCGCCCGCGCCTGCGGGCTGCCCGTGACGGGGGCGGCGCTCCTACGGGGCCCCTTCCGGCTGCGGGGCCGGTGAACCGGCGAGGGCGCCCGGTCGCGGAAGGACACGGCGCGGGCCGCCGCCATGGCCCGTGCCCACCGCGTCCGGCGGGTGTACGGGCTCGCCGGGTGAACGGCCCGGGCCCGGCGCCGAACGTGCCGTGACGGGCCCCGGGACGCGGTCGGCGGCGGCCCGAGGCGGTGTTGACGGGCCCCGGGAGCGCTCCTACCGTGCGGAGCGCGGCTCGCGCCCCACGGCACGCGCCGATCCGTGCGGTTCCCCGACCCCGCGCCACGTCGACGTGCGGTCCCCGTACCGCACCAGCCGATCGAGAGGAACACCGTGAGATCTTCACCGGGAGGCGGCAGAACCCGTACCCGCGCGGGCATGTGGCTGTTCCCCCTCGTCGTCCTGCTCGTCTCCGCCGTGACGGTCCCCGCGGTCGCCGGCGAGCCCGTCCGGCCCTCCGGCGACCGCGCCGGCCGCGCGGCCGCGCCGGCGAGCACCGGCGCCGTGCCGTCGCCCGGCCGCAGCGCCGTCTGGAGCGCGAGCCTCCAGGGCGTGCACGGAGCCTCGCCCGACCTGACGGTCCGCAACATCGCCCGGGCCTCGGTGGCGGCCTCCTCGCTGCGGGTGCGCGTCGGCAACCCCTACGGCGACCGTCCCGCGACGTTCCGCTCGGCGACGATCGGACTGCAACTGCGGGTCGGCGAGGCCGACCTCGTCCCCGGCTCCCTGCGCACCCTCACCTTCGGGGGCGGCCGAGGGGTCACCGTGCCCCCGGGCGGACACGCGTACAGCGACCCGGTTCCGCTGCGCGTGGCGGCCCAGCAGAACCTGGCCATCAGCCTGTACGCGCCGAACGCGCCGGTCAACGACCACACCTTCCCCCCACCGACCCCCAACCCGCCCGCCAGCTTCCTGTCGTCGGGCGGCGACCACACCCACGACGTCGCGGACGCCGCCTACCCGGAGGAGGACCGGGGCCTGTCGGCCGAGCCGGGCTACCACCCGGGCCAGCTGTGGTGGGCGGAGGTCGTCGACGGACGTACGGCCGCCGCGGGCACCATCGTGGCGCTGGGCGACTCCAACACCACCGGCCACGCGGCACTCGGAGGCGGTGACCGGTGGACCGACCTGCTGGCGCGGCGGATCAACGCCCTGCCGCCGGGGAGGCAACTGGCCGTGGCCAACGCCGGCATCTCCGGCAACACCGTGAGCCGGCAGACCAACCCCTACGACCCCACGAGCCACTGCTGCGGCCCCCCGGCACCCGAACGGCTGGACCACGACGCCCTCGGCCTGGCCGGGGTGCGCCACATGATCCTGCTGGAGGGCACCAACGACCTGGGCGGCGGCCCGTACGCGCAGCCCTCGCCGGCCTCGCAGGTCATCGGCGCCATGCGGGAGATCGTCCGGCGGGCCCACGCCCGCGGTGTGAGGGTCGTCGGCGCCACCTTGATGCCCATGTGCAACACCCCCGGCAGCGCCAAGGAGGCCAACCGGCTCGCGGTGAACGACTTCGTCCGCGACGGCGGACTGTTCGACGGCGTCGTCGACTTCGACGCCGCGGTCCGGGACCCGGCCGCACCGGCCCAAATCCGCGACGCCTACCGCTCCGACTGCTACCACCCCAACGCGGCCGGGCACGCGGCGATGGCCCGGGCCGTCGACCTGGCCCTGTTCGGACTGGACGACGGGGGGAGCCGCCGGGACGGCCGGGAGGACCGTCCCGCCGCCTGATCCCCGCGCGGGCCGGGTCGAGGACACGGAGCGGGGCGCTCGCGGAAGGGGAAATCCCCTTCCGCGAGCGCCCCGTGTCCCCGGGCCGTTCAGACGACGGTGAGCCGGCGGGGTGCCGTGCCGCCGGCGAGGACGGCGAACAGCTTCTTGATGTCATCGGGGGAGAGCTTGATGCACCCCTCGGACTTGTAGTCGGACGGGCCGTCCCACCGTTGGCTCTCCGACCGCCCCTGCCCGCCGGTCCGGGTCATCTCGCTGTGGATGAACAGGGCCGTGCGCTCGGTCCGCCCGTTCGCGCAGAGCTTGTTGCTCAGCGGGATGGCGTAACCCTTGATGACGGTGCCGTTGTACTGCGTGTGGCGGGCGCCGACGGTGTAGGTGCCCTTCGGCAGCCACCCCTGGTTCTTGGCGCAGTCGTCCCGTCCCTTGGCGTGTCCGGCGCCCAGGCCGGACCCGGCGCGGTAGGACGCCACGGTGCGGTCGCCGCGCACGACGGCCAGCTGCGAGCTCTGCGGGTCGCTCACGTTGCGGACGAACTTCAGGGTGGTGGTCGTCTGCGCCGGGGCGGCATGGCCGCCGGGGGCGGCCGCCACGACGGGCACGAGGACCGCCGCGGCGGCCACGGCGACGACGGCGGACCGGGCGGACCGGATGGACACGGGCACGTTCACGGACATGGAGGTACCTCCTTCGGTGCGGGTGCGGGTGCGGGTGCGGGTGCGGGTGCGGGCTGCGGCCGCGGTGGTGCGCGTGCCGGTCACTTGTACGTGATGTCCCAGTGGTTGCCCTCGTTGGCGTAGAGGTTGCCGGCCGCGGACCGGTACGTGGACGCGCCGTCGCTCCGCTTGCCGATGTACTTGTAGTGGTTCTTGATGTACCGGTTGACGCAGGTCGTGGGCGTGATGTCGACCTTGTAGCCGTTCTCGTGGCTGTACGTGCCCCGGGCGTGGCCCGTCTCCGTGCCCCCGGTGATGTTCACCCGGCAGCCGCTGGCGCGCTTGAAGGCGATGATCCCGTCGATGGTGCCGGAGTTGATCCGGGAGAAGGAGGTGCAGGTCTTCCGGTTGCGGTCGGAGCAGTTGCCGCTGGAGGACCAGGTGATGCCGGCCGCCCGGAGCTTGGCGGCGGCCTGGTCGTGCGTCAGTTTGGTGCCGCTCGCCTCCGCGGTGGCGGCGGGCAGGCAGACGGCGGTCGCCGCGGCGACGGCCACGAGTGCGGCGTAACCACGGTGTGAGAAACGCTTGACGGTCACGGCGGTTCCTTTCCTTCGCGATGAGCGGGGGCGGCGGTGCGGTGGGATTCCGCGCCGCCGGTGGATCCGATCGTGTCGGCGCGGCCGCCGTCCCGGCCAGCTTCGACCGGCCGATGCGGTGGAAGCGGGACGTCCCACGCGCTGACCTGCGAGGATGCCGGAAAGCGGGACGGTGTGGCGGGAATGCGCGGAACACCCGGCGGGACGGCCGCGCCCCGCCGGGGCGGGCCTTTTGCGTCGGGACGCGGTACTCGTACATATGCGCTAAGGGAAGTTGCGATTTGTCCCCGGCGTACGACTTTCGGTAAAAGGTGGGGACACGGACTGATCGACGGCTGCTGCACCGGGGGTGGGAATGCCGCGTTGGAAGCCGCTGCCCGAGGGGACGGACCCCAGCGTCCGCCAGTTGGTCGGGCACCTGCGCAGGCTCAAGGACCGCAGCGGGCTGAGCCTGGCCGCGCTGGAGGCCAAGACCGGTTGCAGCCGGTCCTCTTGGGAACGGTACCTGGGCGGGCACGCGCTGCCGTCCCGGCGTGCGGTCGAGAGCCTGTGCGAACTGGGCGGCGTCGATCCGGCCCGGCTCCTCGCCCTGCGGGAAGTCGCGGAGACGGTCCGGCCCGCCCCCGCCCCCACCGCCGCGGGGGAGGACACCGCGGGCCCGGCGACCCGCCCCGGGCCGGCGCCCGGCACCGGCGTCGCAGGACCACTGTTCGCGCTGGTGGTGACCGCGGCCTTCGTCGCCGCCGCCACGGCCGGGGCGCTGCTCGGCCTGAAGCCGTGGCGGGAGGCACAGGCCGCGACCCGGCCGTCCCCGGTCCGCTGTGACGTGCGGTCGCAGGACGGCGCCCTGCACGCGGGATACAGCCGGACCTGGAACAAGACGATCGCGCTCGGTTACGAGGGGGCGGCGGTGGCGGAGGCGGAGTGCCTGCTCGATCACCACGGTTATGACACCGGCCGCGTCGACGGCCTGTACGACATCGCCACCCGCGACGCCGCCAAGCGGGCGCAGCGGGACGCCGGGGAGGTGGCCGACGGGATCGTCGGCCAGCACACCTGGCCCGTGCTGCGCCGGGAGTGGTGAACACGACCATGCCCTGGAAACCGTTGCCGGACACGCTCAGCCCCGAGTGCCTGCGCTTCGTCACCAGGCTGCGCGAGCTGAAGGACCGCGCCGGTGTGAGCCTGACCGTCCTGGCGCAGCGGACGGCGTACAGCAAGTCCTCCTGGGACCGTTGCCTGAACGGCAGGGCGCTGCCCCCGCGGCAGGCGGTGGAGACCTTGTGCCGCCTGGCCGGGCAGCCCCCCGGTCAGCTTCTCGCCCTGTGGGAACTGGCGGAACTCACCTGGAGCGGCCGCGCGTCGTCCGGCGGGACACCGGCGGGCGGGACGCCCGCGTCCGGGACTTCGGCGCGAGCCCCGAAGCGGGCGGGGCGGCCCCCGGCGCGGACCGCGCCCGCCCCGTACCCTCCGGCCCCGGTGGCGAGGAGGGACGCCCGGCGGCTCTACTCCTCGCGGACGGTCGCGCTCACCGCCGTACTGGTGGCCGCCGTCACCCTCCCCCTCTCCTGGTGGCTGGCCGGCAGCGCGGGAGGGCGAACCGCGCCGGGGCCGGCCGTGGCCGTCTCCACCGCGCGGACGCTCTGCACCGGCCGCGCCTGTCACGGCGAGAACCCCGTGGCGGCATGGTGCGTCAACGGCTCGAAGGTGGTCGCCGGGAAGCGCACCGACAGCGGCGTCCGGTTCGAGATCCGCCACCGGCCGGCCTGCCGGACGGCGTGGGGCCGGATGTGGTTCTCCCGGCCGGGGGACCGGCTCGTCGTCACCCTGGGCGACGAACGGTTCGTCGTGACCGACGACGATCCGGCGAGGACCGGCGGCTACCACACCACACCCATGCTGACCACGGACGTTCCTCGGCGTGTCAGCGCCTGCTACCTGCCGCGGCAGGGCCGGCGCGTGTGCATCGGAGGCTGAACGGGACGGTGATCGGCCGCGCGCTCCGCCCGCCGGGGAGCGCGCGCCGCCCCTCCCCGGCCGAACGCGGCCCGGCCGGCGGGGTCTGCTCCGCTGTCCGTCCCCCCGGAATCCGCCCACGGCCACCGCCGGCTGCGCCCCGGTGCTCAGTCCGGGGTGGTCCGGAAGCGGCGGCGGTATTCGGTCGGTGTCGTGTCGAGCCTGCGGCGGAAGGCCCTGACGAGGGTGTCGACGGTGCCGAACCCGCTGGTGCTCGCGATGCGTTCCAGGGTGGCGTCGGTGGATTCGAGCTGATTGCGCGCCCTTTCCACGCGGACCGACTCGATGTAGGCGTGCGGGGTCGTGCCCAGCTCGTTCTTGAAGATGCGGGTGAGCTGCCGGTCGCTGACGTGGGCGTGTTCGGCGAGGTGCGCGACGGTGAGCGGTTCGGCGATATGGCGCAGGACGTAGTGGCGGAGATCCTCGATGCGCCGTGTCGCGGAGACCTGTTCCAGCGGAACGCTGAACTGGCTCTGACCGCTGGGCCGCTTCAGGTACATCACGAGTTGCCGGGCGACGCGCAGCGCGACGGCCTCGCCGAGGTCGTCGGCGATGAGCGCGAGGGACAGGTCGAGGCAGGCGCTGATGCCCGCACCGGTCCACACGTTCCCCTCGCGGATGAAGATCGGATCGGCGTCGACCGCGACCGCCGGGTGGTCCGCGGCGAGCTGCTGCGCGGTCGACCAGTGGGTGGTGGCCCGCTTGCCGTCGAGGAGTCCGCAGGCGGCGAGGGTGTGCGCGCCGACGCAGACGGAAGTGATCCTGCGTGTGCGGGGAGCGAGCTGCTTCACCCGTTCCACCACGACCGGATCGACGAGCGCGCGCACGCGACGGTGTCCGTCGACCTCGACCGCGCCCGGCACCACGAGCGTGTCGATGCTCCTCGTCATCAGCTCGCCGAAGGTGACGTCGGGCAGGACGCGGACCCCGGCGGCGGTGACCACGGGGTCCGCGGTCTCGGCGGCGAGGACCACGTCGTAACCGGCCGCTTCCTCGGTCTCCCGCCGCGCCAGGGAGAACACTTCCGGCGGCCCCGTGACGTCGAGCAGGTCGACGCTCTCGAAGAGCACGATGACGATCAGTCGTTCGACGACGCTCACGAGACCCCCCATGGCCGACCGCCGGTCGTGTCGGTTTCTGCATGCTAGATGACATTGCCGACGCGTCGCGTCGGCCATAGCGTCATAGGCGCAGTTCGCCACACCGAGGCGCTGCTCCCCGACATCCTCTTCCCAGGCGGTACTCCATGCCCAGAACGACGCTGCGCCGGCTCAACGGCTTCGACGACGAGCCCCCCAAGCTCGCCGATTCCACCCTGATCCTGATCGACTACCAGAACACCTACACCACCGGTGTGATGGAGCTGGACGGCTGGCGGGACGCCCTCGACGCCGCCGCCCGGCTGGTGGAACGTGCCCGCCGGGAGGGCGCCGAGGTCATCCACGTCGTCAACGACGGCGGCGAGGGCACGCCGTACGACATCCGGACGGAGATCGGCCGGATCCACCCGAGCGTGGCACCGGCCGACGGCGAGCCCGTCGTCGTCAAGCGGGCCCCCGACGCCTTCCACGAGACGGATCTGGGCCGGCTGGTCGACGAGGCGGGCAGGAGCGATCTCGTCATCGCCGGGTTCATGACGCACATGTGCGTGGCGTTCACCGCTCAGGGCGCCTTCCTGCGCGGCAACCGGCCCACCGTCGTGGCCGACGCCAGCGCCACCCGTTCACTGCCCGTGGCGGGCAGCGAGGTGGACGCCCGTCAGGTGCACCTCTGCGCCCTCGCCACCATCGCCGACCTGTACGGGATCGTCGTACCGACCCAGGAGGACCTCGCCTGATGAAGCCACTGCGTTCGGCTGTCGCGCTCTGCTCGGCCGCCCTCCTGGCGGCCACCGTCGCCGCGTGCGGCGGAAGTTCCCAGGCCGTCTCCCCCAAGAGCGAACCGTCGGCTCCCGCCACCGGGACGAACGCGGCCGAGGACACGACGACGCTCAGGGAACTCAACGGCTTCGACGAGACTCCGGCCCGGCTGTCCGACGCGGCGCTCATCCTCGTCGACTACCAGAACACCTATACCGAAGGCGTGATGGAACTCGACGGGTGGAGGCCGGCGGTGGACAACGCCGTGGACCTGCTGGCCCGGGCCCGCGAGGCGGGCACGCCCGTCATCCACATCGTCGACAAGGGGTACGACCTCAAGTCGAAGGCGGGCCGGATCATCCCGGCGCTCGAGCCCGCCGAGGGCGAACCGGTCGTGGAGAAGAGCGTTCCCGACGCCTTCCACGGGACCGGTCTGGCCGAGCAGGTCGAGAAGACCGGCAGGAAGAAGGTGATCGTCGCCGGCTTCATGACCAACATGTGCGTCCTGTTCACCACGCAGGGCGCGTTCCTCGGCGGTTATGAGCCGACCGTGGTCGCCGACGCCTCGGCCACCCGGCCGCTGCCGCTGAAGGGCGACCCGAACGGCATCCCCGCCGAGCAGGTCCACGAAGCCGCGCTCGCCACGGTCCAGGACCTCTACGGAGTCGTGGTGCCGTCGCAGAAGTCCCTCGCCTGAGCGTCGCCCGCTTGAAGGGGCCCGCGTCCCAAGTCGTGCCGAACCGCCCCCGGTCCGGCACGCATCGGCCGGCCGACCGACGACCGGAGCGCCGGCGGCCGGCCTGTTGAAGTCCCCACCCGAACTTCCCCCCACACCTTTCCCCCACCCTGAAGTCCCCCCACTTCTTTCCCCCCACCCCGCGGAAAACCGATCACTCATCACGGAAAGACGGGGCATGGCAACTCGTAGAGGATTTCTGGGTACCGTTTCGGCAGCAGGGGCAGCCACCCTCCTCGCGCAGACTCAAACGGCCACCAGCGCGTCGGCCGCACCGGCCGCGACTGACGAAAAGGCGGCACGCGACGCGATACGCAACGTCAACGCCGGGATGCGCGCCAACTACGCGTCCCTCAAGGCCGAACTGATCAAGCACCTCAGTCCGGTCGTCGTCGTGGAGAACAACGCCGTCGGCGGACGCTTCACATTGATCGACAACGGAGTCCGGGTCGAGACCGTCGACCCGGTCCCTGCCTACTTCGAGCTGGCCAAGTCCATCGCCCACGTCCCCCTGGGCATCTACTCGGTGATCGCGTCCTACCTCGGCGACCAGGTCCCCAACATCCCCAACGCGGCCCGTATCGACCCGCACGACCTCGACATGGTCGCCTTCAAGACCCCGGGCGACAAGGGCTGGGTCACTCCGCTGACGAGCTACCGGACCACGCTGAACTCGGCGCTCGTCAAGCTCCCCACCGCGAATCTCCCGACGGACCTGGAGGCCTCCTGCGACAAGATCCTCCGGGAGGCCGTCCGGTTCATCGACGACATCACCGAGGCCGGGTCGTTCGACATGGTGTCGTTCAACCAGTTCGCCGCCACCGTCTATCCGTCGATCCGCGTCAACATGACCTTCGCCGCCACCGCGCAGATCACCGGCATCGAGGATCTGATGAAGCGGTGGCGCACGCTGATCGGGGAGCAGGCCTGGAGCGACCTGTACGTCACGGTCCTGTCCATCTGGACGACGGCTGAACTGAACCAGGCGTCCATCATCATCCGCCGCACCATGAACCAGGCGAAGGTGGGCACCCACCTGATCGACCTGCCGGCCGTGGAGACTCCCTCGGACCCGATCGCCGTGGCCCTGGACAACCTGGCGCGCATCGTCCAGGACAACGTCGCCGCCGAAATGGTCTTCAACAGCGACCCGGAGGTCGCCGACGCCCTCAAGGGCAAGGAAGACCTGCTCTCGGACGAGATCCTCCAGCAGATCGGCGGGACGGCCCCCACCGCCGACGCCGCCGCCTTCGGCCCGGTGGCCTCCGGGACCTGTCCGATCACCGGGCGCACCGCAACGGTGTGATCCACCGGGCACCCCCGGCCGCGGGGCCGGGGGTGCCCCGTCCGGCCGCCCCGCGCCCGGGGCGGGTGGCGCACCCGTTGACGTCGAGGAGGAGCCGCACCTAGGGTCGAGCAAAATTTCTGTCCTACGGAATGTGGATTCCGAGATTCGTGCGAGTCGCGCGGGCAAGCGCTCGGGGGCGCCATGAAGGACCTCGCGGCTCCGGGGCCGATCGCCGCGTCCACCGGCCGGTTCGTCGCCGCCGTCTCCTCCCTCACCGGCGCGCAGGCCGCCGGGGGCACGCTGGTGCCGCCGTGGACCCGCGGCCATGTCCTCACCCATGTCGCGCGCCGCGGACAGTCTCCGCCACTTGCTGAATTGGGCGCGTACCGGTGTGGAGACACCGCGGTACGCGAGCATGGACGCGCGGGCCGCCGAGATCGAGGCCGGGGCCGGACGGCCGGTCGCCGACCTGGTCGCCGGCGTCCTGGACAGCGCGGCCCGCTTCGAGGAGGCGGTGCGTGCCCCGCCGCCGCTCCGGCACCCACTGCGGCGGGCCGGCGGCTGCGCGCCGAATGCCCGCTCCGGGGCCGTCAGGGCACCCGGAAGCCCCGGAAGGTGACCTTCCTGCGGGTGGTGAAGCCGAGCCGCTCGTACAGACGGATCGCGCCGGTGTTCGCCTCGGCCACGTGCAGGAACGGACGCTCGCCGCGCTCCGTGATCCGCGCGGCGAGGGCACCGACCAGCCGGGCGGCGTGGCCCCGCCCGCGGGCCTCCGGAGCGGTGCAGACGGCGCTGATCTCGGTCCACCCCGGCGGGCGCAGCCGCTCTCCCGCCATCGCCACCAGGACACCGTCGACCCGGATGCCGAGGTAGGTGCCGAGTTCCCGCGTGCGCGGCCGGAACGGCCCCGGCCGGGTCCGTGCGACGAGGTCGAGCATCTCGGGCACGTCCTGCGCCCCCAACTCCACCACGCCGGGATCGGGCTCGCCGCGGCCGGCACCGTCGGACCGGACCATCTGACGGCCGTCGAGGCGGAAGACCGGCTCCCAGTCCGGCGGGGGCACGGCCGGGGAGCTGAACAGATCGGCGAGGGCGCCCGAACCGAGCAGCGCGGCCAGATCGGCCCATTCCTCCGCGTCCGGGCCGGGGGACGGCGCGGAGAAGGTCGCCACGTCCGGGAGGTAGGTGACGGCCCGGCCGAACCGTCGGGCCAGGTGCGCGTGCCGGCCGCCGAGCGACCGCCCCACCGGGTCGTCGAGGACCCCCTCGTCCGCTCCCTCGTCGGGTACGGGACCGTCGTCCAGTAGCAAGCCGTCGTCGTTCGTCATCGTGTTCGGTGGTTCCTTCACCCGGTGGGTCGCCTGCCGGGTGAGATTACCCCTCAGCGCCGCACCGGGAGCGTGATGCCGTAGGCCCGCATCTTGCGGTAGATCGTCGTGCGGGAGATGCCGAGCCGCTGCGCCGCCAGCAGTTTGTTGCCGTCCGCTGCCAGCAGGGCCCGGACCAGGGTGTCGCGCTCGGACGCCTCCCACGCGCTGAGCGAACGGCCGCCCGCGCTGTGCAGGGACGGCGGCAGATCGCGCAGCTCGATCCGGTGGGTGCGGCGGCCCGCGGCGGCCCTGCCCAGCACGAGGTCCAGCTGGCGGACGTTGCCGGGCCAGTCGTGCCGGCGCAGCAGGGGCAGCACCTCCGGCGCGCACTCCACGTCCGTGCCGAGGCGCCGCAGCAGACAGTCGACCAGGGCCGGGAGGTCCGCGAGACGGTGCCGCAGGGCCGGTACCGTCACCACTTCGACGAAACAGCGCCTCAGGGGCTCCGGCACGCCCGCCGAGTGGAGCGTCCCCACGATCCAGGTGCCCTGGACCGACGCCGCGTCCAACGCCCCGGCGACGGCGGGCCCCTGCTCGGCGGGCACGGCGTCGACGTTCCGCAGGACCAGGGCACGCCCCGGCCCCGCGGGCGCCGCGCGCAGGGCGGCCGGCAGACCGGTCGCGGCGTCCGGGGCGCGGGGGGCGCGGACGTCCACGACGGTGGGCGCCGAGGCCGCCCCGGTGAGCGTGTGCGCGGCCCGGACCAGCGCCGACTTCCCCGTCCCGGACTCGCCGTGGAGCAGCAGCGGCGTCCGGTCCCGGGCGCACCGCGACACCGCGCGGGAGACGGCGTTCCACGCAGGGTCCGTCCCGGCCAGGCCCGGCAGCGGCCACGGCGGGACCGCGCCCCGCCCCGCGCCGGAACCGGCCCGGTCGCGGGAAGGGTCGGTGAAGGCCAGCTCCAGCAGGTACCCGGCCGTGCCCGCGCCGCTGTCGACCCGGCGGCACCGCATCAGCACGGTCCTCCCGCCCGTCAGCCGCACTTCCACGCGGGCGCGCGGCGCGTGCCCCAGTTCGGCGGCGGCCTCGCGCAACAGCCGGTGGTCGTCGCCGCCGAGCCGCACCGCGGCCTGCGGGCTGGCGAGCACCAGGCCCTGGCCCAGGCAGAGCACCGGCCGGTCCCCGTAGTGCGTCACCTGCTGGAACGCCTCCAGCAGGGCCCGCTGGTGCGCGCTGCTGACCTCGTACATCGCCCGCTCGACGTCGGCGGCGGCCTCCTGCGCCAGGGCCGCCATCAGGGAGCGCGCCGGACCGTTCCAGCACGTCAGGTTCATCGCCCCCTCCACCCGCCCGGTGATCGGGTTGCGGATCGGGGCGGCGGCGCAGCAGACGTCCTGGAGGCGCTCGTTGAAGTGCTCGGTACCCAGCACCACGTTGGGCCGGCGCTCCTCCAGCGCGACCCCGATGCCGTTCGTGCCGACGAACTGCTCGGCGTAGTTGAAGCCCGGCGCCAGATGGACCCGGTCCAAGTGCGCCGAAAGCCGTTTCTCGCCGACGCGCCGGTCACGCACCCAGCCCTTCCGGTCCGTCACGATCACACAGGCGTCCGAGCCCGACAGGGCCCGCTCCAGACGGTCCAGGACCGGCGTGGCGGCCCGGACCAGGCGGCTCTCCCGGTCGTAGTCGGGCTGGTAGGGGACGACCACCTCGTCCGGGCGGATGCCCAGGTGCTTGGAACGCTGCCAGGAGTTGCGGATGCCCTCGGGCACGATCGTCGAAGGCGGTTCCGCGCTCTCCAGGAACTGCCGGCGTGCTCGTGCGATGTGCCGGTCCCGCGCTGTGCTGCCCCTGGGCATGGCGCCTCCGATAAGCGTGTTTCCGACATATTACGAACGCGTTTGTGCCTGTCAACGGGGCGTTTTCCAGGGCTTTTCCGGGCGCTGACGATGGCCTGAACCGGGGCGCGCGGTGTGTTCCACATTGAAAAAGTCGACGGCGCCCTGCGGCCCCACGCTGTGAGTCGGCACCGCAGCGAGGCGGCACCGACCGCCGGACGAGAGGAGCGCCCATGGCGTCCGCAGGTGACACCACCCGTACCGCGATCGTCACCGGAGCCGCCCGAGGCATCGGCCGGGGCATCGCCGAACGGTTGGCCCGGGACGGCCTGGACGTGGCCGTCGCCGACCTCCCCGGCATGAGCGGGGAACTGGGCGAGGTGGCGGCCGGCATCGGGAGGACGGGCCGCCGCGCCCTCGCCGTGCACACCGACGTGACCAGCAAGGAGCAGACCGACGCGCTCGTGGCGGAGGTGGCGGAGCACTTCGGCAGGGTCGACGTGTACGTGGCCAACGCCGGTGTCGCCCGGGTCGCCCCCCTCCTGGACACCGGCCTCGACGAATTCGAGCAGATCATGGCCGTGAACCTGCGCGGCGTCTTCCTCTCCTACCGGGCCGCGGCCCGGCAGATGATCGCGCAGGGCGGCGGCGGCAAGATCATCGGCGCCGCCTCGATCGTCGCGTACCGCCCGTTCGCGCTGCTCGGCACCTACTCCGCGTCCAAGTGGGGCGTCCGGGGCCTGACCCAGGCCGCGGCCATGGAGTGGGCCCGGTACGGCATCACCGTCAACGCGTACTGCCCGGGCATCGTCGGCACCGACATGTGGGACCTGATCGACGAACGGCTGGCCGAGGCCGAGGGCCTGGAGAGGGGCCGGGCCATCGAGAAGTACGCGCAGGCCATCGCGCTGGGCCGGGTCGAGGAGCCCGCGGACGTCGCGTCCTTCGTGTCGTACCTGGCTTCCCCGGACTCCGACTACATGACCGGACAGTCCGTCATGATCGACGGCGGGATCCAGTTCTCCTGACGCGGACGCCGAGCTCCGGCCCCCTTCCCGGCGGAACGAGGAGAGAGATGTATTCCAAGGACGGCGAGAACTACTTCGTCGTGGACGCGCACATCGCCCTGTGGGACGCGCGCCCCGAGAACCGGCTCAACATCCACGGAAAGCAGTTCATCGACTGCTTCTACGACTACCACCGCAACCTCAGCCCGGAATCGGAACTGTGGCCGTACGAGGAGTACCTCTACTACGGCGGCGAGCGCCTGATGAGGGACCTCTTCGACGAGGGGCACGTCGACCACGCCATCTTCCAGCCCGCACGCCTCGGGGCGTTCTACCGCAACGGCTTCGGGCAGACCGAGGAGGCCTTCGCGCTCGCCCGGCGGCACCCGGACAAGCTGACGTACAACCACTCCTTCGACCCCCGCTACGAGCAGAAGGGACTCGACCGGCTGCGGCGGGACGCCGAACGGTTCCGGCTCAAGGGCGTCAAGCTGTACACCGCCGAGTGGAAGGGCGACAGCCGCGGCTACAAGCTCGACGACCCGTGGACGTACCGCTATCTGGAGGCCTGCCAGGAACTCGGCATCGACAACATCCACGTCCACAAGGGGCCGACGATCCGGCCGCTGGACCGGGACGCCTTCGACGTGGCGGACGTCGACAGGGCGGCCACGCACTTCCCCGAGATGAACTTCGTCGTCGAGCACTGCGGGCTCCCCCGTCTGGAGGACTTCTGCTGGATCGCCACCCAGGAGCCCAACGTGCACGCGGGGCTCGCGGTCGCGATGCCGTTCATCCACAGCCGGCCGCGGTACTTCGCGCAGATCATCGGCGAGCTGCTGTACTGGCTGGACGAGGACCGCATCCAGTTCTCCAGCGACTACGCCCTGTGGACGCCCCGTTGGCTGGTCGAGCGGTTCGTCGACTTCCAGATCCCGGCGGACATGACGGAGTACGCGCCGATCACCGTCGCGCAGAAGAAGAAGATCCTCGGGCTGAACGCCGCAGCGATGTACGGCATCGAGGTACCGCCCGGGCTGGGCCTCACCGCACCGGCGGGGGCCTGAGATGGCCGCCGCCACCGGGGAACGGTCCGCTCGCGCGGCGCTGGACACGGTCTTCGACCCGGAGCTGGACGAGCCGATCACCGACCTCGGCTTCGTGCGCTCCCTGACGGTGACCCCCGACGGGGCGGTCACCGTGCGCCTCCGGCTGCCCACGTCCTTCTGTTCCCCCAACTTCGCGTACCTGATGGCCTCCGACGCCAAGGACGCGCTGACGGCGCTGCCCTGGACCCGGCGGGTGGTGGTGCTGCTCGACGACCACCACGACTCCGATCTGATCAACCGCGGCCTGGCCGCCGACGCGGGCTACCGGGGGACGTTCGGGGCCGAGGCGGAGAAGGACCTCGAAGCGCTCCGGCTGACGTTCCGCCGCAAGGCGCACACGGCGGCGATGGAGCGGGCGCTGACCCTCCTTCTCCGGGCCGCCCCGCACCTCGACGAGCAGGACCTGTACGGCGTGGTGCTCGGCGACCTCCCCGACACGGCGACGACCCGGGCGCTGCTGCGGCGGCGCGCAGCGCTGGGCCTCGGGGTGGCGCCGTCCGACCCGGTCCTGGTGGACGAGGAGGGGCGACGCCACCCGCCGGGGGAGATCCCGCTGCGGCTGCGCTTCGCCCGTGCGGTGCGGGTGTCGATCGACGGCAACGCGCACTTCTGCCGGGACCTGTTGCGCACCCGGTACCCCGAGTCCGCGGCCGACCAGTCCCCGCGCGCCGCGGAACCCCCGGGGGAAGCCATGACCGCTGAAGCCAAGGAGAACGCCTCGTGAGGGCAGTCCAGGTCGTGGGCTACGGCCGCAACCCCGAAATGGCCGAGGTCCCGGCCCCGGAGATCACCGGCCCGTACGACGTGGTCGTCCGCGTCGGCGGCACCGGCGTGTGCCGCACCGACCTGCACATCCTGGAGGGGCAGTGGGCGGAGAAGTCCGGGGTGACACTGCCCTGCACCATCGGCCACGAGAACGCCGGCTGGGTCCACGCGGTCGGCGGTGCCGTCACCCACGTCTCCGAGGGCGACAAGGTCATCGTGCACCCGCTGATCACCTGCGGACTGTGCCGGGCGTGCCGGGCGGGCGACGACGTGCACTGCGGGAGCAGCCTCTTCCCCGGCATCGACAGCGCCGGCGGTTACGCCGAGTACCTGAAGACCTCCGCGCGCAGTGTCGTGCGGATCGACGACTCCCTCGAACCGGCCGACGTCGCGGCGCTCGCCGACGCCGGCCTGACGGCCTACCACGCCGCCGCCAAGGCCGCCCGGAGGCTGCGGCCGGGTGACCGTTGCGTCGTGATCGGCGCGGGCGGCCTGGGCCACATCGGCGTGCAGGTCCTCAAGGCCGTCACCGCCGCCGAGATCGTCGTCGTCGACCGCAATCCCGACGCCGTGGCCCTGGCCCTCTCCGTCGGTGCCGACCGCGGTGTCGTCGCCGACGGCGGCCAGGTGGACCGGGTGCGCGAACTGACCGGCGGGCACGGGGCCGAGGCGGTCATCGACTTCGTCGGAGAAGGCGGTTCCACCAGGGACGGCGTGAGCATGCTGCGCCGGGCCGGCGACTACCACGTGGTCGGTTACGGCGAGAACGTCGACGTCCCGACGATCGACGTCGTCTCCGCCGAGATCAACTTCATCGGCAACCTGGTCGGCTCCTACAACGACCTGTGCGAACTGATGGTCCTCGCCGCGCGGGGGCGCGTTCGCCTGCACACCGCCCGGTATCCTCTGGAGCGGTTCCAGGACGCCCTGGACGACCTGGAGAACGGCCGGATCCGGGGCCGGGCGATCCTCATCCCCTGAACCCGTGACGCTCCGGCCGGCCCGAACGAAGGAAGTGACCCCTTGATTTTCATCACCGCGAAGTTCCGCGTCCTGCCCGAGCACGCCGACCGGTGGCCTGAGGTCGTGGAGGATTTCACCCGGGCGACGCGCGCCGAGCCGGGCTGCCTGTGGTTCGACTGGTCCCGCAGCCTGGAGGACCCGACGGAGTACGTCCTGGTGGAGGCGTTCCGGGACGACGAGGCCGGCGCCGCGCACGTGGGCTCGGCGCACTTCAAGGAGGCGCAGCGGACGCTGCCGCCGCACCTCGCCGAGACGCCCAGGATCGTCAACGCCAAGGTGCCCCAGGACGACTGGTCGCTGCTCGGTGAGATGGCGGTCGGGCAGGACCGCTGACGTCTGCGGGGACGTCACGCGGACGGGGGTGCCGGTCCTCGCGCAGTGGGCGGCCGGCTCACGCCCCTTGTGGGAGCTGCTGGGCGCGGTGTCCCCGCCGCGGCGACCGTCGTCCCGGTCGCAGGAGGAGCGGAAAGAGCAGCGGCGCGGTCCGCCGAGCCCGGGCTCGGCGGACCGCGCCGTTGTTGGCGGTTGCCCGTTCGGCCCTCAGCGCGGTTGGTGGCGCGGAATGCGGAGCCGAACACCACAGCGGCGGATTACCTCCGCCTGCGGGAAAGAACTGGTTCCACCGCCTTGGCGTGGTGCGCCGCGGGGTGGGTCAGCCGTGGTAGGTGATGTAGCCGTTGCCGTCCTTGTCGTTGGCCTTCTTGGTGTAGGAGTGGACGTCGGCGCGGGCGCCGCCCGGCTTGTACAGGTAGATGGTGTCCTTGTCGTTGTTCCATATGAAGTTGCAGTTCTGGCGGTAGACGACGTTCTTGGCGTCGGAGTCGGTGCCCTTGCCGCCGCGCAGGTGCACGTAGTCGCCGGGCTCGAGGGTGTGGTTGTTCTTGAAGGTGAACTTGTTGCCCGCGGCGTCCTTGACGACGTAGCCCTTGAGGTTGACCTTCGCGGTCTTCGAGTAGTTCTTGACCGTCAGGTACTCGTCCTTGGTGTTGCCCCCGGAGCACTTGTTGGAGTCCCGGCCCGGTGCGTCGTACTGGATGCCCTTGACCTTCAGGGCCGAGGAGTACTCGGCCGCCTGCGCCGGGACGGCGGCGGCGACGGCGACGGAGCCGGCCGCCGCCGCGGTGGCGAGGACGTGACGCATACGCATGAGGAAATCCCCCCTCAGTGGTGCGGATGAAGCGTCAGGAGCATATAAGTAGTACTGGTATACCGGCAGTCGAGTGAGGCAGGAAGACACGGAAGGCCGGACGCGGTGGCGGCCGCGGTGCGGCCGAGGTCCTCTCCGGTACGTGGGTTCTGGGTCCCGGTGGCTTCCGGCGGGCGGGGGACCCGCCAGGGCGGGCGGGTCGGATCGGCCTTTTGTGCTATAGTCGATCTTGAGCTGGTCGCCGGGAAACCGGTTGCCGGTGGTGCGTTGGTGGTCCAAGGAAAGACGCCCCGCTTCCTGCGGGGAGATGCAGGTGCAAGGCCTGCCCGGCGCTCGGATCACGAAGTCCCACCCCGCGGTGCGGGGTGGGACTTCGTCGTGCCGGGGTCTGTCCGGCGCCACGGCCCCGGCGCGGCATTCGGGCGCAGGAAACCCCCGCGGCCGGGGCGGCTGCGGACGATGGCGGCGAGGCGATCGGGGGCCCGATGGCGGTGGTGGCCTGACCGGATCCGCCGAGGCTGCGGCCCGGGCCGACACGGCCCCACGCGCGCGTCCGGCCGGTACAGGGCGTCATCGGCGTGGCGGGCGAGGGCTTCGGTGCTGATGCGCAGGGCCCGGGCGAGGCCGGCGTCGCGTCCGGTCCCGGACCGGACGGCGGGTAACTGCTGGCGCACCAGGGCGGTCCCGCCGAGCCAGGCCGGAGGCGGCCCGTCGGGAAGCGGTCGTGCGGTCCGCCGCCCGGGGCGGCGAAGTGCGGGTCCGGGGCGCCGGGGCCGGCATGGCGCCACCCCCCGCCGGCTCGAGCCCGGCCCCGGCGCGGCCGGGCTCCCGGAGGCGCGTCGGCGACGGTCAGGCCGGTCCGCACGGGCCGCGCCCGGCCGGACCGGCCACGACGATCGTCCGCCGGGCGCGGTGTCCTCCGCGAGGCTTGCTGCCGGTTCGGCGGATCCCGGTCCCGTCGGCCTCGCTCAGCTCAGCTTCTTCAGCAGTTCCGCCGCGAGCGGGGCGGAGGAGGCCGGGTTCTGGCCGGTGACGAGGTTGCGGTCGACGACCACGTTCGGCGCCCAGGACTCGCCCGCCCGGACGTCGACGCCCGCTTCCGTGAGGCGTGTCTGCAGCAGCCACTTGGCCTTCTCGGCGAGGCCCGCCTGCCGCTCCTCGTCGTCGGTGAACGCCGCGACCCGGTATCCGACGAAGGCGTTGGAGCCGTCCTCCCGCACGGCGGCCAGCATCGCGGCCGGACCGTGGCAGACCACGCCGAGCGGCTTGCCCGACTCCAGGGCGTCGACCAGCAGCCGTCCGGAGGTGGCGTCGACCGCGAGGTCCTCCATCGGCCCGTGGCCACCGGGGTAGAAGACGGCCGCGTACTCGGTGAGGTCGACGTCCTCCAGCCGGACCGGGTGGCGCAGCTCGTCCATGGCGTCGAGCGCGGCGGCGATCCGGGCGGCGCCCTCCTGGCCGCCGTTGGCCTCGGGGGCGAGGCTCGCCCGGTCGGCCACGGGGACCACACCGCCCGGCGTGGCGACGACGACGTCGTGCCCGGCGGCCTTGAACGCCTCGTACGGGGCGACGGCCTCCTCGGCCCAGAAGCCGGTGGGGTGCTTGGTGCCGTCGGCCAGCGTCCAGTGGTCGGCGCCGGTCATCACGAAGAGGATCTTCGACATGGTGTTGCTCCGGGGGATCGTTGCTTGGGGACCCTCTCCACCGTAGGGCGACAAGACATCGGAATCCAATGAGGGGTTCGATGCCGGATATTGGTTTTTCTATGGCCGCGGACGGGTGGGAGGGCTTAGGTTCGAGCTGTGAGACGGAGCGATACCCCTCGCGGGGCCGATACCGCCCGGGGGGCCGATACCGCCGGTGAGGGCGACACCGTAGCCATTCAGCCCACCGGTGCCCCCCATCCCCCGGACCTAAACCTGCTGCGGACCTTCCTCGCCGTGTACCGGTCGGGTTCGTTCACCGGCGCCGCCCAGCTGCTCGGGCTGTCCCAGCCCACGGTGACGACGCAGATGCGCGCCCTGGAGCGGCAGACCGGGCGGGAACTGTTCCAGCGGCTGCCGCGCGGAGTGGCCCCGACCGCCGTCGCCGACGAACTCGCCGCGCGCGTCGCTCCCGGCCTGGACCTGCTCGCCGCCGCGACCGGGGCGGACTCGGCGCCCGGCGGCCCGCCCGACCCCGTCCACCTCGCGGGGCCCGCCGAGTTCCTGTGCACCTGCGCGCTGCCCGCCCTGGCGCCGCTGGTGGCCGACGGGATACGGCTGCGCGTGGCGACCGGCCTCACCGACGCCCTCCTCGACGGACTGCGGGCGGGCCGCCACGACCTGGTCGTCGCCACGACTCGGCCGCGTGGCCGCACCCTGTCGGCCGTTCCGCTCGTGGACGAGGAGTTCGTCCTCGTGGCCTCACCCGCGTGGGCCGAGCGGTTGCGCGAACCGCTCGCCGCGGAGGGCCCCGCCGTCCTGCACCCCGTGCCGCTCGTGACGTACGCCGAGGACCTGCCCATCGCCCGCCGCTACTGGCGGCACGTCTTCGGCCGCAGGCTCTCCTGCCCGGCCGCCGTCACGGTGCCCGACCTGCGCGGCGTGAAGGCGGCCGTCCTGGCCGGCGCCGGCTTCAGCGTGCTGCCCCGCTACCTGTGCGCCGACGAACTGGCGCGCGGCGACCTCGTGTCCCTGCACGAGCCGGACGACCCGCCGATCAACACCTCGTTCCTGGTCCAGCGGCCGGGCGTGCCCGGCAACCCGAACGTCACCCGCGTCCGCGACCACCTGCTGCACGCCGCCCGCGCCTGGTAGCCGTCCGCCCGAGCGCTCACGGCGCGCGGCGGACGCGCCCGCCCAGGTGGCCGCGCGGGCACAGGCGGACACTCCGGACGTCATCTACCGGCCCAGGTCCTCGCCCTGCTCGCGGTGATGACCCGTCTCGTCGACGTCACCCTCGTCCTGGTCGGCTTCCGGAACACCTACCGCACGGGCGTCGTGATCCTCGACGGCGTCGACGACGCGTCGCCGCGCACCCGGCGGACGGACCCGCCCGGGCCCGAACCGGCGCGGGTCCGGGCACGCCGTGGATCCGCGCACGGTTGTGCATGCCCTCCGGCCCGGCCACGCGGGAGGGGAGCACCTCGCATCGAGCCGGCCTCGTGGAGGGAACCGGACTGCCGACTCCCGATCCGCTGCCGCACGACGTCGGCTGCGCGGCGGTCCAGGCCGAGTGCGGCATGTACGTGCTGGTGGCCTGTCCACTGCCGGGCCCGCCCAGCGGGCCACGCTCGACACCGGATCGCTGCGGACCCGGCCGCGCGGGTGTGCCCCGCTCCGGATGACGAGTGGGCGGCGCCGTCCCGCCCGGCGCCTACGCCGGCCCGCCGTCGAAAAGGCGGTCGGAGCGCGTCGTGAGCGAGGCGGACCCCGTGCTGCGCACCCCGTACCGCGGCTCGCCCCCGGTGTCCCGCGTCCGGAGGGGAGCGCCTCCGACCGCCGGCGGCTTCCTCCGCTCTCCGCCGGGCCGGCGCAGGACAAGCGCCGGTTTCCGCGGGAAGCCGTCGAGGGGCGGCCGGTGCCCACCGGCCGCCCCTCGTGCCGTACGGCGGGGTGTTACGGCTTCGGCGTGGCGTGCGGCGCGCACGTCACGTCGGACCGGTCGACCTCGCCGGTGAGCAGGTAGGTGTCCACCCGGTCGTTGACGCAGGGGTTGACCAGGCCGGTGACGCCGTGGGAGCCGGCGTCCCGCTCGGTGACGAGACGCGAGCCCTTGAGCCGCCGGTGCAGTTCGAGGGCGCCCTCGTAGGGGGTGGCCGCGTCCCGTTCGGCCTGCACGATCAGCACCGGCGGCAGGCCCTTGCCGGTCTTGACGTCCACCGGGGTCTGCTGCTTGACCGGCCAGGTGGCGCACGGCAGGTTCATCCAGGCGTTGGCCCAGGTCATGAACGGGTGGTCGCGGTGCAGCCGGGTGTTGTCGCGGTCCCACGTCCGCCAGTTGGTGGGCCACTTGGCGTCGGTGCACTCCACGGCCGTGTACACCGCGTTGCCGTTCTCCGCGGCCGCGTTGCCCGCGGTGTCGGAGAGGTCGGGGGCGGCGGCGTCGACGAGGGCCTGGGTGTCGCCGGCGACGTACTTGCCGAAGACGGTGGCGACCGGGATCCAGGCGGAGTCGTAGTACGGGGCGCTCTGGAAGAAGCTGATCAGCTCGGCCGGTCCGACGACGCCGCCGATCGGCTCCTTCGCGGCGGTGGCGCGCAGCTTCAGCCACTGGGCCTGGACGGCGTCCCGGGTGGTGCCGAGGTGGAAGGTGGCGTCGTTCCGGGCGACCCAGTCCTGCCAGTCCTTCCAGCGGCCCTCGAAGGCGACGTCCTGGTCCAGGTTGGCCTGGTACCAGATCTTTTCGCGGGAGGGGTTGACGACGCTGTCCACGACCATGCGGCGGACGTGGCCCGGGAAGAGGGTCGCGTAGACGGCGCCGAGGTAGGTGCCGTACGAGACGCCGAGGAAGTTGAGCTTCTTCTCGCCGAGGGCGGCGCGGATGACGTCGAGGTCGCGCGCGGTGTTCGGGGTGGTCATGTGCGGCAGCATCTCGGCGCTGCGCTCGTAGCAGCCCTCGGCGTACTCGCGGGCCAGCTTGCGCTGGGCCAGCTTGTCGGCCTCGGAGCCGGGCACCGGGTCCATCTTGGGCGCCTTGACGAACTCCTGCGGGTCGGCGCAGGAGATGGGCGCCGACTTGCCGACGCCGCGCGGGTCGAAACCGACGAAGTCGTACGCCTGGGCGGTCTTGGCCCAGAGCTGGTTCTTGCCGGTGACCCGGACCGGGAAGCGCAGGCCGGAACCGCCGGGGCCGCCGGGGTTGTACAGGAGCGCGCCCTGGCGCTCGCCGGCGGTTCCGGTGTTGCCGATGCGGTCGACGGCGAGCTTGATCTGCTTGCCGTTCGGCCGGGCGTAGTCGAGCGGCACCGAGACCCAGCCGCACTGGATGGGCTTGGGCAGGTTCCAGTCGGCGGGGCAGTCCCGCCAGTCGATGCCGGTCTTCGCGGCCCGGGCGGCGGCGATGGCGACGCCTCTGGCCTGGCGGTCGCCGCCGGGCCGCGGGTCCGCCGTCGCGTTCGCCGTGGGCGCCGCGACGGCGCCGGCTATGAGCGTCGCCGTGACGAGCGCTGCGGCCGAACCGAGCGTCGTCTGCCGTTTTTTCGGGCTGCTGTCCCTCACGTGGGGCCTCCCCCTGCGTCGTCACGATGGGTACGGGGATCCTCGCTGGTGCGGGGCCCCGGGTACAGGGGAAATGATCCTTCTTTGCCAATCCGATAACCGGATAAGAGGATTCCGCCTATCGGACGGATGGGTGAAGCGGCTCCGCGCCCCGCCGGGAAGGCGCGGAGCCGCAACGCGTCGGTCGCCACGACGCTCACCGGCACGGCCGCGTCCTTGCCGAGAGCCCCGGCACCGACCGGGTTCTTTTCGAAACCCGCCGGGCGCAGGCACCGGCGGGCCGCGCCGGACCGGGCCGGAGACGAACGACGGGCGTGCGCGCGGCATGCGGGGGAGACGAAGGCCGAACGGCGACGAGCGGTTCGCGCTCCACGGCGGGAATCCCGCCGGCGCCGGCCACCGCACCGGCCCCGGCCGACCGCACAACCGGTGACGACGTCCCGAGCGCGCCGTCCCGCACCCCGTCCACTCCGCCGGATGCGCCGCCCCCGGGCACGGGCACCGCGGGGCGGTCCGCGGAAGCGGGGTCCACGCCGGAAGGAGCCCTGGTGGTCGTGGACTTCGACGCCGCCGCGGTCACCTTCACCGCCCCCTTCCGGTGGAGGCCGGTATCGGCGCAGCACCGAAGGGCGAGCCGCTCCCCGTACGGTTCGAGGCACAGGAGGGGACACGAAGATCGTTCCGCGGAACGGTGCCAGGCACCGGAGCGTACCGGGACAGAGAATCCGTTCCCCGGTACGCCGCGTCCGGATACCGGCCTCGCCGGGCGTCCCGGGCACCTCAGGGACGGTGCTGCGCGGCGGTCCGGAACGCCGTGGGGGTCATGCCCGTCGCGGTGCGGAAGGCGCGGGTGAACTCGGCCGGGCGGGGATGCCCCCAGCGGGCGCCGATCGCGCTGACCGAAACGCCGCGCAGGGCGGGGTCCGCCAGGTCCCGCCGGCAGCGGGCGATGCGTTCGCGGCGGATGACCTCACCGACCGTGCTGCCGTGGGCCTGGAAGACGCGGTGCAGGGTTCGGGTGGAGACGCAGTGCGCCGCGGCCACGGCCGCCGGTCCCAGGCCGGGGTCGTGCAGATGGCGGCAGATGAACGCCAGGGCCTCCTGATACAGGGCCGCCGCCCTCGTCTGCCGGGGCAGTGCCGAGGTCTGCTCGGCGTGCCGGGCGACGACGGCCGCCGCCATGTCCACCGCCGTGATGGCGAGCCGGGCACGGTCGTCGTCGGTGAGGTCCGCGGCCGAGTCGGCGAGCGTGCCCAGGATCCGGTGGAAGACGCGCCCCATGCCCGCCGCCTGGGTGAGGACGGTGCCGCACAACGGCGCGACCACCTTGTCCGGCAGGGGCATCAGCCGCTTGGGGAACTGCAGCAGCAGCGAGCCGGAGCTCGACCGTCCCGTGTCGACCGACGCCTCGAAGGGGCGGGAACTGTCGTACAGGACGATGTCGCCGGGCCGGGCCAGCGCGTTGCGTCCGGCCTGCTCGATGCCCTGCCGCCCCGAGGTGATCACCGCGAGCTGGTACAGCTCCGGGTCCGACCGGCGGATCAGCCGCAGTGACCGGTAGGAGAGCAGCGGGGCGTAGGACAGTTCCGACAACTGGGCCTCGCCCAGGTCCACGGCGCGGATGCGGGCCCCGAACCGCTCGGGTTCGGGAAACCTGAACCGCGTGGTGACCAGGGCCAGTGAGGTGGTCTCCGCCCAGGCGGCGGTCCGTTCGGCCGGTGGCAGACAGGTCGTGTCCAGGACGGTCATCACCGAGGTTTCCCCCTGCGCGTGCGTGTTGCTCGTGGTCGCGCACCAGTGTGGAGGTCGCGACATGTGCGGCAAAAGGGCGATATGAGCCAAAGCGCCCCTGGTGGTGACCCGGACTGGCGCTGACGGCCAAGGTCTTGGCGCGCCCGGCTAAGGCTCTGTCCGCCCCGTTCCGCGCAGACTGGTCACCGCGTGCACGACCAGCACGCAACGCGGGTGTCCCCCCGGATCGGGCGCCCGCACCGTCCGAAAGAGCTCAGGGGAAACGTCATGCGCATCCGTACCCGAATCGCCCCGCTCACGCTGACCGCCGCCCTGCTTGCCGGCGCCGCGGCCACCGTGACGACCACTTCCGCCGGCGCCGCCGAGCCGAAGCGGTCCGCCTCGGTCCAGGCGGACTGCCTGGCCTCGGCGAGGAACTACACCAGCGCGCCGGGCAGCGGCAGCAGCAACGCCCACTGGCCCGGCACGGGGATCTGGGCCTATACCACCGCCAACTGTGCCGACATCAACCTGAAGGTGAACGCCACCCGCGAGGTGCGGACGTGCTTCAAGGCGACCGGTTCGTGCAACGGATGGCGGACCGCCAGGGCCGGCCAGTGGGCGCTGGCGGCCACGGACGTGAAGGACGGCTCGGGCTTCTACATCCAGTTCAAGGGGACGGCCCGCAGCACCGGCCTGATCGCCTACTGAGGCTTCGCGGCACCTGACGGCAGGACGGTGGCCGGGACCGGTCCCGGCCACCGTCCTCGGCGTACCTCCCCGCCCGTTCCCGATCCTCGGGTCGCGCGGGCGGGGAACCCGGTGCTGCCCGGCAGCCGTCCCGCCCGCACCCGCGGTTGGTGAAGGTGGCGTACGGACCGCCGGGACAAGCACCGTCAGGACGGCGGGGACCGGCCGCTGACGGAAGCCGGCCGCCCCTGGCGCGCGGAGTACCCGTCCACCCTGTGGGGAAGGCCGGCAAGGAGGGGTTCGACGCCGAGCGTCAACTCCCCCGTGAGGTCGTGTCCGGATTCTCGTCCCGTGCGCTCCGGCCCGGTCCGAGCGGGCGGCGCCCGGGAGGCGGGGCCTGGTGCCGATCGACGGCGGGCGGCGGTTGCGCGGCGGCTCTCTCCGCCACGGTGCCCGGCCGCGAGGCGGCACCGGCCGAGACGGGGGCACAGGGCTGGGGACCGATGCCCAGGGGGCGGCGAACAGTGCTCACGGCGCCATCCTGGCAGGCCCCGCTCGTCCGCGAGCTACCGGACGGGGGCGGGACCGCGACGCAGGTCGGATGAACCCGGGGCGCGGTCAGGCCCTCGCCGAGCGCGTCGAGCGCGAGGCCTGCGCCGAAGTCGTCGAGCAGGCCCACGCCGCCTTCGCCGCCCTTCGGACCGGCGAACTTCCCGGACCCCGCACCGCTCATCCTGACCGAACGTCACTTCGACTGCGGAGAGCCGCTTGCCGGGTGGCGGCAGCCGTACGGGAACAGGGTCCGGCCGAACGGCTCCGCCGGGGCGCGGACACGCGCGTACGCGAAGTGGCGGCCCATGCCCCCCAGTTGCCGGTACTCAGTTGGTCGAGCTGCTCGACGATCCGAAGACGGGCCGTGCGGCAACGGCCATCCCGCGTCGCCCGGGGCGGAGATGCGGGCCTTGCCCGATCGGGCGGGGCGCCGGAACCGCCGGTCAGCCGGTGACGCCGTTCCCGGCAGGGCAGCGCGCGCTCCTGTGCGGGCGACGGGACCAACTGCGGTGCCGTAGAACGACGTTGATCGTGACGTACGACATGCGGACCCGGGGAGAGGCGCTCGTCGCCGCCGCTCGCGCCGGCGATGCGGGGGCCGCCCGCCGGCGCGCCGACTTCTTCGTCCTCGGCCATCATGTGGACGAGGGCATCCCGTACCGGGAGCGGGCAGTGGCGGCAGGCGACGCGTTCTCGCACCACACCCTTGCCCGCTACCGGAAGATCCGGGGGGACCGGGCGGCGGAAGCCCTCCGCCGCGCGGTCGCCGAGCGCCACCCCGGCTGCGCCTACGGACTCGGCGTCCGCTGCCGACGGCAGCGGAGGTACGAGGAGGCCGTCGAACCGCTGCGTGCGGCGGCCGCGAGGTGGGGCGGCGACGTGCGCGCCCGCTGCAACCGGGACGACCCCGCCGTCCTGGCCCGGATGGCCGGCCCGGTGAGGGAACTCGCCGAGGCGGAGGCCGCGCCGGCGGCGGGACGGCCCTGGACCTGTTGGGAGTCACGGCATCCCCTGTGGCCGTGAGCATGCCCACGGCCACAGGGGGTTCCTCCGTTCCGCTGATGCCCGGGTGGACGCGGGTGGTGTCGGTGTCCGCCGCCGTCCACTGTCCGGCCCGTTGGTCCGCAGGTCCGGCGTGAATTAAATATTTTGACATAGCTATGTATCCATAGCTAGGGTGTTCGGCATGCCCGAGTACCGTGCGTCCGGCCAGGACATCGACCGCGTAGCCGCAGGGCTCGCGGCGTGCCTGCCCGCACTGGCTCGGGCCCTGGACCGGCAGGTCGGCCAGGACTACGCCCGCCCCAAGCCCCCCGAGGCGCAGCTCGCCCTGCTGCGGCACGTCGAGGCCAACGACTCCGTCACCGTGCGCGCGGCGGCCGAGGCCCTGCTGATGAAACCGAACAATGTCAGCGCGCTGGTCACCCAGCTGAGCCAACGGGGGCTGCTGGAGCGCCGTCAGGACCCGGCGGACAAGCGGGTGGCGCATCTGCACCTCACTCCGACCGCGCGGCGGCGACTCGCCGAGGTCGAACACCTCATGGGCGCCCACGTCGCCCGGGCGCTGCGCGCCCTGACCGACGGCGAACAGGACGCCCTCGGCTCCGCCCTGAGCGCGCTCCAGGCACTCGGCCGTCAGCTCCAGACCCGTCACTGATTCCGCGCACCGGGCCCCGGCGGTCCGGTGCGCGTCCTGACGGGCACCGGTCGCCGGGGCCCGCGTCCCGGCCTTTCCCCGCCGGTCGCCGGGTTGCCGACCACCGGTCGCAACCGGTGATCACCGGTCCCCGCCGCCGGTCTCCGCCCGCTCCGTCTCCCGTGGCCCGTCGACGGGGCAGGCCCCGCCGGCCGCGCTCCTGTCCATCCTGCGAAAATCTGCAAAGGAACCAGCACCGTCATGTCCTCCGCCACCACCCATTCCTCCGCGCCGGGCACCCAGGCCCCGCCCGGGGACCGGCCCCGCGGCCCGCGGTCCAACCCGTGGCTGACGCTGATCGCCGTCGCCTTCGGCCTGTTCATGGTCGGCCTCGACGGATCGGTCGTCTCGATCGCCAACCCGGAGATCGGCCGGGACCTGGAGGCCTCCACCGCCGATTTGCAGTGGGTCACCAACTCCTACCTGCTGGCCCTCGCCGCCGCGCTCATCCTCGGCGGCAAGCTCGGCGACCGGTTCGGGCGCCGCACCTTCTACCTGATCGGCGTCAGCGGGTTCACCGCCGCATCGGTCGCGATCGGCCTGTCCGGATCGATCGAGGGCGTCATCGCCTTCCGCGCGTTGCAGGGCTTCTTCGGCGCCCTGCTGATGCCCAACACGCTCGGCATGCTGCGCGCCGTCTTCCCGCCGAGGAAGTTCGGCATGGCGGTCGGCATCTGGGCGATGGTCTCCTCGGTCTCCACCGCCCTCGGCCCGATCGTCGGTGGCCTGCTGGTGGAGCACGTCGACTGGGAGTCCGTGTTCTACATCAACCTCCCCATCGGCGTCCTCGCGCTCGTCTTCAGCATGATCGTCCTGCCGCAGACCAGGAACGGCGCCGCCGACGGCGAGAAGTTCGACATCCCCGGCGTCCTCCTGCTGGCCCTGGGCCTGCTCGCCGTCGTCTTCGGCGTCGTCAAGGGCGAGACGTGGGGCTGGACCTCGGGGGGCACCCTGGGCGCCATCGCGGCCGGCATCGTGGTCCTGCTCGCCTTCGGCTTCCACGAGACCCGTGTCGCCCACCCGCTGCTGCCCATGCGCCTGTTCCGCAACCCGGCGCTGACCATCGGCACCGTCATCACCGCGCTGAACTTCTTCGTCCTGCTCGGCGTGATCTTCTTCGTGATGCTCTACCTGCAGAACGTACGCGGCTTCACCCCCGTGGAGGCCGGTGTGCGCACGCTGCCGCTGAGCCTGGCCTCGGTCGTCGCCTCCCCGCTGGGCGCAGCGCTCACCGACCGGTTCGGACCGCGGTTGACCATGCCGCTCGGCATGGCCCTCCAGGCGGCCGCCTGCTTCGTCATGCTCGGCTGGAGCCCGGACTCCTCCTACACCACGATGTGGCCGCCGTTCATCGCGCTCGGCCTGGGCGTGGGCATGGTGATGTCGTCCTCCTCCGACGCCATCGTCGGCAACGCGCCGGTCGAGGACGGTGGTGTGGCGGGCGGCCTGCAGGCCACCGCGCTGCAGATCGGCGGCGCGCTCGGCACCTCCGTGCTGGTGTCGCTCATCAGCAGCCGCGTCGGCTCCACCCTCACCGGTGAACTGACGTCGGCGGGCGTGCCCGCACCCGCCGCGGCCGGTCTGGCCGAGGCGAAGGACGCGGTGGCCATGGGTGTCGCCCCGGTCTCCGGTGACATGCCCGCCCAGCTCAAGGCCGCCGTCGTCGAGGGCAGCCACCAGGCGTTCATGAACGGCGTGCACATCGCTGTGCTGGTCGCCGGCGTGCTGTGTGTCATCGGCGTGGCGGTGGCCGTCGCCGGCGTGCGACGCACCGCGCAAGCAGCCTCTCACTGAGGGACCGGCGGGCCGGCCCGGCCCACCGTCCACCGGCGCTCCGCCCGGTGGGGCCGGGACCGGGCCCGGTCCCGGCCCCACCGGGTCGCCCTCTCGACGAACCCGGTGCCGAGGGTGAGCTGGACCGGTCGCGGTGCGCGATCGGCTTCGTCAGCGTCCGGACGGCACCGGCCATCGACCGTGACACGAACGGTGTCACGGCGTCCACCGCGGCCTTGCCGCGGCCGGCCCCCCGGTTGCCGAGGACCGCGATCACCCTCACGTGCCGCGGGTCCGTACGTCCGGTGACGTACGCCGGAAGCCGCTCCGGGCGGGATGGCCGAGGGTCCGGATCCGGCCACCATCGTGGGCATGGACGTACTGGTTGAGACCCGTGGGCTGACGAAGCGCTACGGAGAGACCCTGGCGGTCGATGACGTCGGGATGAGCGTGCGAGCCGGGGAGGTGTACGGCTTCCTCGGCCCGAACGGGGCGGGGAAGACCACCACCTTGCGCATGATGCTGGGATTGGTCCGTCCCACCTCGGGAGCGGTCGAGATCGCCGGCAGGGCACCGGGGCAGCCGGGCCACCTCGACGGCGTCGGCTCCCTGGTGGAGGGACCCGCCTTCTACCCCTACCTGTCCGGGCGACGGAACCTGCAGGTTCTGGCCCGGCACGCCGGCGTGGCCGCCGGTCGCGTGGACACCGTCCTCGAACTCGTGGACATGACCGACCGGGCCGGCCGCCGGTTCGCCACCTACTCGCTGGGCATGAAGCAACGGCTCGGCCTGGCGGCCGCGCTGCTGAAGGAACCGCGGCTGCTGATCCTGGACGAGCCGACCAACGGACTGGACCCCGCGGGAATGGCGGACATGCGCAGGCTGATCCGCCGGTTCAGCGCCGAGGGCGTGACGGTGCTGCTCTCGAGCCATCTGCTGGGGGAGGTCCAGCAGATCTGCGATCGCGTCGGCGTGTTGTCCGGCGGCCGGCTGCTGGTGGAGACCAGCGTCAGCCGGCTCCGTGGGGTCGGCGCCCTCGAAGTGCAGGCGGATCCGGCGCAGGCGGCGCTCGACGTGGCACGCGACCTGGTCGGTGACCGGAGCGTCACCTACGACGGCACCCGACTCCGGCTGGACGTGCGCCCCGGGGACGCCGCCCGCGTCAACGCCGCGCTCGTGACGGCCGGAATCGCCGTCCGGGAGCTCCACTGGCGCGAACCGGAACTGGAAGACGTCTTCTTGGAACTCACCGGAGGTGGAGCGAAGTGATGGGAAGCATTCTCGCGGAGCTGACCAAGACGGCGCGGCGTCCCGCAATGTGGCTGCTGGTCGCGATCGCCGTCGTCCTGGAGCTGACGTTCGCCTACCTGGTGCCCTACGTCGGCGCGGTCGACGGTGAACGCGAAGCGGCGAGCGGGGCCCCCGCCGCCGACGGGGGCATCGCCGTGACGCTGCCGGACCAGCTGGTCGGGAACGCGCTGGGCGGCACACCGGTGTTCGTCGGCGCCCTCGCCCTGATCCTCGGCGTTCTGGTGGTGGGCAGCGAGTACGGCTGGGGCACCTGGAAGACCGTGCTCGGACAAGGCGCCGGCAGGAGCGGTGTCTACGCCGCGAAACTGGTGGCGGTCGCCGCCGGCGCGCTCGTGATCACGGTGTCCCTGTTCGTCGTGGGCGCGCTGGCCGGCGCCGGCATCGCCGCCGTGGAGAACCGGACGGCGAACTGGCCGGGACCGGCGGACCTGATCGCCGGGCTGGGCGCCGGGTGGCTGGTCACCGGCGCGTGGGCGGCCCTGGGTGTGCTGCTGGCCACCGCGCTGCGCGGTGTGGCCCTGCCCATCGGGATCGGCCTGGTCTGGCTGCTGGCGGTCCAGAACCTCGTCGCCGGCGTCGCCGCACCGCTGCTGGACTGGGTCGCCGATGTGCAGACCTGGCTTCCCGGCCCGAACGCCGGCTCGCTGGTCGCCTCCCTCGGCGCGGACCCGGCCACTCCCGGCGTGGTCGAGGGCGTCGGCGCGGGACAGGCCGGCCTGGTGCTCGGCTGTTACACCGTGGCTTTCGTCCTGATCGGTGGTTGGCTGTTCCTCAGCAGGGACATCGCCGAGTAGGGGGCCGTGTTGACCCAGACCCGACGGACGTACGTGGCCGACGGCATCTCGGCGCTCGGGCTGCTCGGCGTCGGCCTGGCCGGGACCGCGTTCGCGGACACGCCAGGCCGCCGCCCCGCGGACGCCGTCGCACTGGGCCTGGTGGCGCTCGCCGCCCTGGTGCTCGCGGTGCGACGGCTCCGGCCCCTGTTCGTGCTCGCCGTGACCGCGGCGAGCACGTCGGCGTACCTGCTGCTGGGCTACACCTACGGGCCGATCCTCGCGTGCTTCTTCGTCGCCGTCTACACGGTGGCGCGGCACCTGCCTCCCCGGACCGCCGGACGAGCGGCAGCGCTGGTGTTCGCCGTACTGCTCGCCCACGTGTTCCGGGAGAGTTCCCCGGACCGGCTGTGGCTCGGCGTGGTGCCCGCCGCCGCGTGGGTCGCGGTGCCGTACGCGGTGGGCACGGCGGTGCGTCTCGCCCGGCAGTCCCGGGCCCAGGCCCGGGCGGAGGTGCTGCGGGAGCAGGTCCACGACGAGCGGATGCGCGTGGCCCAGGAGGTGCACGACGTGGTCGGGCACGGACTGGCGGCGATCAAGATGCAGGCCGATGTCGCGCTGCACGTGTTGTCCAAGCGCCCGGAGCAGGCCGAGACGGCGCTGCGGACGATCAGCACGACCAGTGCGGCCGCGCTCGAGGAGCTGCGCGCCACCCTGTACTCGGTGCGGCACAGGCAGGAGTCGCGCACCGCGACGTCGGGATTGGACCGCCTGCCGGGCCTGGTCGAGCGGATGGCCCACGCCGGCCTGCAGGTGAAGGTGGTGACCGACGGCGAACCCCGCACGCTGCCCGCGGCGGTCGACCTGGCGGCCTACCGGATCGTGCAGGAGTCGGTGACCAACGTCCTCCGTCACGCCGGCACCTCCACCGCGACGGTCCGCGTGGACTACGGCGCCGACGTCGTCACGGTCCAGGTGACCAATCCGGGCGAGCGGGTCCGCGTCCATCCGGGGGAGGGGACGGGAATCGCCGGCATGAGGGAACGCGTCGCGGCGCTCGGCGGTACATTCACCGCACAGCCGGACCCGGATGGCGGTTATCGGGTCCGGGCCACGATTCCCACCGGGAGCCGGCCGTGATCCGTGTGGTTCTCGCCGACGACCAGGACCTGATCCGGGTCGGGCTGCGTACCCTGCTCGAGAACGAGGACGACATGGCCGTCGCAGGAGAGGCCCGCGACGGCCTCGAAGCCGTCGCCCTGGCGGGCACGGAGCGACCCGACATCGTGCTGATGGACGTGCGGATGCCCGGCATCGACGGGATCGAGGCCACCCGCCGAATCGCCGCGGACCCCGAACTCGCCGGGACCAAGGTCCTCGTCCTGACCACGTTCGAACTCGACGACTACGTTTTCGACGCCCTGCGGTACGGCGCCAGCGGCTTCCTGCTCAAGAACACGAACCCCGCCGACCTCCTCAACGCGATCCGGCTGGTGGTGGACGGGGAGGGCTTGCTGTCCCCGTCGGTGACCGGCCGGGTGATCCGCGAGTTCGCGACCCGTCCGTCACGCAGGCTCCGCCCCCATCCCCGGTTGGAGACGTTGACACCGAGGGAACGCGAGATCGTCTCATTGGTGGGCGAAGGCCTCAGCAACGACGAGATCGCCGCCCGGCTCGTCGTCAGCCGGGCCACCGCGCGCACCCACGTCTCACGCGCGATGATCAAGCTCGGAGCCCGCGACCGCGCACAGTTGGTGGTCTTCGCCTACCAGTCCGGCCTCGTGGACGGCTAGGACCTGTGTGACGCGGTGGTCGGCCGGGTGCCTTCAGGAGAGCGGTGATGAAGATCATCGAGGTGTGGAGGCGCAGGCCGGCGAGGTGGCTCCCGGACGTCGTGTCGGGTCGGGTCGGGATGCCCGGCCGGGCCTTCAGCTTGTCGACCGGGCGCTCGGCGGTGTTCCGCTCCTTGCAGGGATCGGCGCAGTGGCGCGGGGCCGGCCGCCCCGGCTGCCTTCCTCTTCCGGCCGGCGGCCTGGTCGGTGTCGAACGCCTCGATCCGGACGAACCGCAGTCCCCCGGTGCAGCCCAGCAGCCCTGGTCGCCCGGGCCGCCCGGAGTCGCCGGCCGTCAGCGGCAGCACCGGCGCATACGGACCACCGAGCCCGCCGGAAGCCTGCACGCGGAACGCGGCGGCCGCCTCGTTGAACGGGTCCCTCGGGCCGTAGAGCGCGGGGCGATGGCGCGGTCCCGGACGACCGCGATCGCCGCCCCTGCGGGGCCGTCCACGAGCCGTACCGCGCCCCCGCCCGAGCGATCCGGCAGCGTACGGGTCCTCGCCTCGGCCTCCGGGCCGGGCACCTGGCCCAGGGGGGAGGCCGTCTCCGCGCGCTCGCTCCGGACCGGCGCGCACGAGGCCCGCCTCGACGCGTTCCGCCGGCTGCGCCGGTACCACACCCGACGCCCGCACTCCCGCCTCGGACACCGCAGCCCGATCGCCCAAGGGACAGCCCGCGGAACGGCATCGACCACGCTCGCGCCGGCCGCGTGATCCGTGTCCGGGGCCGGGACGGCGTCCGGTGTCAGGGGCCGGGACCGGGGTCGGGGTGGACGGGGTCGGTCAGACCGGCCCGTGCCGCCTCCAGCTGGGCGGCGAAGGCGATGCCCAGGAACAGCGCGACGCCGGTGAGATTGGCCCACAGCAGCAGGGCCACGAACGCCGTGAGCGGGCCGTACACCGCGCCGAAGGAACCGCTCTTGGCGACGTACAGGGTCAGCAGCCAGGTGGCGCCGACCCACAGCACCAGGTGCACGGCCGAGCCGAAGGCCAGCCAGGTGTAACCGGGCTGGTCGCGGCGCGGTGACCAGCGGAAGATGACCGCGGAGGCGATCCAGGCGAGCACCGCGCCGAGCGGGAAGCGCACGACGGCCCACCACGTCGGCATCCGCGGCCAGCCGAAGGCCTCGGCTGTCGACTCGCCCACCGCCTCGCCCGCCACCAGGACGAGGAAGCCGAGCACCATGGGGACGCCCGCGGCGAAGGCGAGCAACAGGGCCCTGGCGTACTTGAACGGGAAGGGCCGGTCGCGTTCGATGCCGTAGATGCGGTTGGCGCCGCGTTCCACCTGGCCCATGGCGGAGGCCAGGTTGAGCGCCGAGAAGGCGAGGCCGAGCCAGAGCGCGACCGTGCTCCACACATCGGAGTGGGCACTGCGCCGGGTCCCGGTCAGCGCCTCCTCGACCACTTCGGAGCTGGCGCCGGGCACGATCCGGCCCAGGGTCAGCTCGATGATCCGCCCGACGCTCTCCGTGTGCGCGGCGGTGGCGACCCCCACCAGGGCGATCGTGAAGGGCACCATGCCGAGCACGATCTGGAAGCCGAGGCCGCGTGCGTTGGTGAAGCCGTCGGCGTACCGGAACCGCGCGAACGCGTCGACCAGCAGCTGCACACCGCCGTAGCGGCGCAGCGCGGTAAAGGCCTCGTCGCCGGAGAGCTCCTCCCCGATCATGTCCCGCGTCTGCGGAACGTGTACGACCGTCCCCATCGTCTGCGTCTCCCTCGTCCCCTCGCCCAGGGATACCGTGTGCCCGGCCGTGCGCGTTGCAGGCGTGCGCGCGACGCGCCGGGGCGCCCTGTGCCCTCATGCCGCGCACCCGGTGCCGTCCGCCCGCGGCGAGGCACGGCCTCGTCCGTCGCCGCTCGTGCCCACCGAAGCCGCGGACCCGGCGCGCGGCGCCGACGTCCCCGACCGGCGCACGCATCCCTCGCCCCGCATCCCGGCCGGAGGGCCTCCTCGTCACCGATCCGGCGTACCCGTGCGGCCCACTGACCGCTCAACCCTGGTCCTGGACGAGGTGCCGGGACGCCGCCCCGGGGCCGTGCGCCGGATTCCGGCCGCCCTGCCGCCGCCGGTACTGCGCCTCCCGGCCGGACCGGCCCTCTTCGCCACCGCCGCCTGCGCGCCGGGCCGCCGCCGGAGGCCGTCCTCACCGTTTCGAGGACGGGCGTCACCGGCGATCGCCGGTAGGCTGCGGATGGTGCGCACGGTGGAGCTCTTGCTGGATGAGGCGGCGGACCTGGCGGTCCGGGAGGCCTGGCGGCGGCTGGCGGATGCGGGGCTGCCCAGTCAGGCGCGTCACCGCTCACCGACCAACAGCCCGCACCTGACCCTGGCCGCCTGCCCGGAGCTGACCGCCCCGATCCGCCGGGTGCTCGCCGAGGTGGCCGCCGCCCTGCCGCTGCCGGTGCGGTTCACCGGCGTGGTCCGTTTCGAGCGGCCCCTCTCGGTGCTGGCCTGGGCGCTGGACCCGGACGGTGCGCTGGCCGACGTGCACCGCCGGGTGTGGGAGGCGGTGGTCTCGGACAGTCCGCCCGAAACGCTCAACCCCCTGCATGAACCCGGGCGCTGGAACCCGCACGTCACCCTCGGCCGGACCAGGCGGGCCGGCGCCTTCGCCGACCGGCGGATCCGAGGACTGCTGCCGGCGCCGCCGCTGTCGGCCCGGCTCACCATCCTGCGCAGCTACGACACCGAAACCGGCGCCCTGGAGGTGCTCGAGCCCCGTTCCTGAGGCGCCCCGGCCCCAACCGCCCGGCGCACCGCGAAGTGGCAGCCCGCGCCGGCTCCGGTGGCCGCGCGTCCGTGAGAGGCGCCTCCCCGGCATCCGCCGGTGATCCCCCCTACCGGGCGACCCGCGGGTGAGCGCGGCACGTCCCCGTGCCGGTTCGCCGCGCGGTCACCGGTCGGGAGGAAGCCCCCCACGCGACCGGAGGGAGGGCCGATCGGGGCGCTCCGGGGGCGGTGCGAAGGGGGCGTCCCAATCCCGAGTCCCTGGTGCGCCTCGGGAGACCTCGCGCCGCCCGTCGTCCCGGCAGCGGCCGGACGGTGAGCGGGCGGCCGCTCCGTACCGGGCGGCGCGCGGTGGTGAGGTCCGTCCGGGCCCGCGCCCAGGCCCGGGCTCCGGGCGCCCCTCACCACGGTCCAGGCGGGCCACGACGATCAGGTGGGGGAAGGTGAGGGCGGCCAGCAGGACCACTCCGCCGGCGGCTGTCCGGCCGTCCGCCGGGAGGGCGCGGGGCAGGGCGGTGAGGAGGGTGAGGGTGGCCAGCGCGGCGGTCGTGGGGACGGCCGCTTGACGGCCGAACCTGCGCAGCACCGCTGCGGTGTGCCCGGCCCGCAGCGCCGGCGCGTTGGCGGGGTCGGCCAGGACCAGCCGGGCGATGTGCCGTACCGAGTGCCAGGCGCCGAAATAGGTGCCGAACGCCACTAAGGGGGGTACCAGGCTGAACAGCGCGGTGAGCAACAGCAGTTCGGCGGCCTGCCGGTGCCGTCCGCCGCGCAGTGCCGTCCCGCAGCAGACCGCCACGGCTGCTCCGGCCAGTACCGTGCCGGCCGTCCGCGCCGGCGCGGCCAGCAGCCAGTCGGCGCCGGGGGCCAGCTGCCGCACCACCGGGCGCACCTGCGCGGGCCACAGCGCCAGGGGCAGCACGGCGGTGACCGTTCCGTGGGCGAGGGCGTGCACCGCCCGCGGGGCCGGGCCCGTCGGGCCGTCGCGCAGGGCGCAGAACCGGGCGTCGCCGTAGCCGAAGTGCAGTGCGGAGACGGCCAGGAAGACACAGAACACGCAGGCCGGCGCGGCCAGGGCGGCGGCGGGGACGGCCGCTGCCGCCGCGGCGTAGCCGAGCGGGACGAGCGTGCGGTGTCCGGCCGCGAACCGGGGGCCGCGCCGGAACCAGCCGGGCACCAAGTGGTCGACGGCACCGTGCGGCAGGCCGGCCACCAGACCGGTCAGGAACACCGCGACCGCCCAGCGCCGCCACATCTGCGGTGCCACCAGGTCGACGGCGAGCACGGCCGCCACCGCACCGGTGGAGATCCGGCCGGCCGGCACCAGCAGGCGGGCCGCCGGGCCGGGAGCGGCCACCGGGTGTCACCGGGCCGTGCCGGTGCCACCGCGCCCGTGGTCCCCGCCGGTGCCGTCCCCGCCGCCCTCACGCACCGGCAGCGGGGCCGGGTGGGCGCTGTGCCCGGTCAGGGCCGCCGCCACCGGGGGCCAGGCGTCGGCCCGTTTGACGTGCGAGATCCACACCTCCTCCGGGTGGGTCCCGGTGCCGCTTCGGATGTCCTCGGCGGTGCGCATCTTGGCCACCTTGTGGATCAGCATGCCGAACCAGACCTTGGCGGCGACATCGGCCGCGCAGAAGCCGAGCTGGGTGACGAGGGCCCAGGCCACCAGGTGGGAACCGGGGCCGACGGACTGCTGGATCAGGTAGATCAGCGGGTAGGCGCCGAAGACGCTCAGCAGCAGGACGGTCGCCCGTTTCAGAACGGTGTACGCCTCCGGCGACAGCTCGTCGCGGCCGGCCAGCACCGCGTAGCCCAGCACCGCGTACAGCACGAGGAAGAACACGGTGCTGATCGCGCCCCACACCACCAGCCACAGCACCCGGTTGCCGTTGTCGAGCACCTGGGCGCCGAGGAAGCCGGCGAGGATCATCAGGAAGGACGCCATCACGGCCGTGCTGCGCAGCACGGACAACCGCCGTCCGGCGACGGCGCACACGGCGAGCAGTTCCACGGCGAGCAGCGGCACCGTGACCGACCAGTCCGCGTACCGCATCCCGCCGTCGAACTCGGTGTCGGCCAGCGGTACGTACCGTTCCCCCCGGAGTGTGAAGGAGGTCTTCCAGCTGATGAAGAGCTCCACGTAGGCGAGGAAGGCCAGCAGTTGGAGCAGGGCGCTGGCGTCGCTCGCCGCCCGGTAGCGCGGGGACGTCTCGCTCCGGGTGACGAAGGCGTGCAGGGAACCCGCCAGCAGCGCCAGAGCCGTCGCCATCAGGGCGTACTGCACCATGCGGTACTCGCCCGCCGTGTAGGTCAACACGCCGGAGAACTCGCCCCGCACCGGGGGCGCCGCCGGCACGGAGGTGCCGCTTTTCTCCGCGGCGCCGAAAGCGGCGCCCGCCGTCCGTGCGAGCAGCATGACCGTCCCCTGGGCCGGAGCGGCCGGGTGGACGACGGAACCCGCCGTCCACCCGGTGCGCGTGCGCCGGCCGGCGCACGCGCTCGAGTACGCGACCACGCTAAGGAGACACCGGGTGGACGGCGACCGGAGCGGGTCCGCCGGAGCGACGTCCCGGCCGGGCAGGGCGGCACCGGTGACCGCGGGGCCGCCCGAGGCGGGGATCGGCCTTGCCGCGGCGGGGTTCCGTTGCCCTGATCGACGGTGCCCCGGTGGTCGGCGCGGCGGGGTGCGCCGCCTTCACGGAAGGGGAGCCGGAACCCGAAGCCGTGAACGTAGCCGAGCATCCGATCGGAACACCCCGCCGCACCGGCGGGGACGACGCGCTCGCCTCACGGCAGTCGCCGTATGCTTCCGGAACACCCCCGTACCCGCACAGCGGACCTTCCCGGGCATACGACGCCTGACCTGGGGCGGAACCACGGAGGCCTACCGGATCCGGCGGGCAGGGGCGGGCGGGGCGACATGCGACCCGGGCGCTTGGGTCACGACCGGGGTGGGGGCAAGGCGCCGGCGATGACGGTGGCCACCATCGTGCGGAGGGTGGCTGCCTGCGGTGGGGCGCTTGTCCGGTCGGCGAACAGCAGGTGCCCGGCCCCGACGAGGGTGGGGGCAAGTGTGTCGATGTCGGCGTCGCCGGCCAGGCGCCCCGACTCCCGCTCGGCGGTGAGGTAAGCAGCGATCAATGCGGTACCTTGCACGACCAGTGGGATGCCGGTCAGACCGGCCTCGCGCAACCGGGCGCGGAGGCCGTCGCGGAAGGTGACGAGCGCGACGATCGCCACCGTGACCGGCTCGAACAGGTCCTGCAGTGCGTCGGTGAGGTTGTCCACCACGCTCTTGGTGCCGGCGGCCGCGCACAGGGTCGTGGTCCGGTCCTCGATGTCGCGGATGCGCTCGAGGACCAGTTCCGTCAGGAAAGCGTCGAAGTCGGTGAAGTGCCGGTGCAGCACACCCTTGGCGCAGTTCGCCTCCTCCGTGACGGCCCGGCTGGTCAACGCGTCGGGCCCGCCCCGAAGCAGGACGCGCTCGGCGGCTTCGAACAACTGGCCGCGCACGTTGTGGATGTGCACCCCTGACGGCATTGTCTCCCTTTCCGCGCCGCCCCGCCTCAACAAGTGGGCGACCGCCCATTAGTATGGGCGCATGCCCACTTTATCGCAGGGACAGCCGGACAAGTCCGGTCCCGAGCCCCACCGCCACCGGCGGACGGCCGAGTCGTTCGGAGTGGACGCCGAACGTTACGACCGCGCCCGACCGCCGTATCCCCAGGCCCTGGTGGACAGGATCGTCGCGGCAAGCCCCGGTCGGCACGTCCTCGATGTCGGAGCCGGGACCGGCATCGAGGCCCGGCAATTCCAGGCGGCCGGCTGCACGGTGCTCGGTGTCGAGCCCGACGAACGGATGGCCGCCTTCGCGCGGCGCAGCGGTGTCGAGGTCGAGGTCGCCAGGTTCGAGGACTGGCAGCCGGCCGAGCGGCAGTTCGACGCGGTCATCGCCGGCACCGCCTGGCACTGGGTGGACCCCGTCGCCGGCGCGGCCAAGGCGGCCCAGGTGCTCCGGCCCGGTGGCCGACTCGCCCCCTTCCACCACGTTCCCCAACTCCCGGCCGAAGTGATCGACGCCCTCGCCGAGGCACTCCAACGGGTCGCTCCTCGCTCTCCGTTCAACCCCGGCCTGCTCAAAGAACCAGCCATGGACGCCTACCAGCCGCTGTTCGCGAGAATCGCCGACGGGATCCGGCGGACGGGCCGGTTCAGCGAGCCGGAACAGTGGCGCTTCGCCTGGGAGCGCACCTACTCCCGAGAGGAGTGGCTCGACCAGCTCCCCACCTTCGGCGGCCTCACCCGACTCCCCGCGGACGAGATGGCGGAGGTCCTGGACAGCGCCGGATCCGCGATCGACAAGCTCGGCGGCCACGTCACCATGCCCTACACATCCGTCGTGATCACTTCGGTGCGCTCCAACACAGCCTGACCGCAGTGGATTTCGGGCATCGCCGGGTGCGAGCGGACCGGTGAGCCCGGTGACGCCCCCGGGGAGGCGGGGGAGGGGACTCACAAGCGGTAAGGTCCCCCGCTTCTCGCACCGGGCCTCGGCGGGCCCCGCGCCCCGCGCCGACCAGTGGTGCGGGGACCGTCGGCCTGGTGACGGTGCTTGATGCGGGCATGCTCGATCGGAGCCGGCTGGTCGTCGGCCGCCGTCTCCGGTTGGGGAACCGGCCGAAACGAAGCTTCCCCTGATCGTGGACAAGCGCCGGCATTGTCGTTCCCGGGTGGTGGAGGACGTCACCGAGGCCGATGCGAAGCTGGCCATGGCCGTCGACGTGCACGCCCGGCCCGCCTCGCACGCCTGGTCCTGCCGGGCATGCGCGCCTGGGTACGACTCGTCACCTCGATGTCATGCGTCGCCGCAGTTCCTCTCGTCGACCGTTGACCTCTTTCGTCCCGAATGGCCGCAGGTCAAAAGGGTGTGGACGACTTGGACGGTGTGGCCGGCCCGGTGCCCGGCTTCGGAGTGGCCGGCAAGGCCCGTGTGACCGTACGCCAGCTGCTCGATCACACCGGGGGTTTGCCGTTCGCGATGGTGCCCCCGCCGCTGGGGCCGGACCGGATCGGCGACCTCGAGGCCAAGACCGCAGCGATCTGCGCCATGCCGGCCGTCTACGCGCCGGGGACCCGCTCCATCTGCACCTCCGGAGTGGGATTCGGCCTGCTGGGCCAGATCCTCGTCAACACCGACCCCCACAAGCGTGGCTTCGCGCAGATCGCCAAGGAGGAGCTCTTCGCTCCGCTCGGGAGGGAAAACACCGGCTTCGGTGCTCCCCTGGACGCGCCGGGCCGGGTGCCCGTCTCGTTCACTCCGCAGAACACCAAGCCGAGCACCCCGATGATGCTGCGGATGCTCGAGACGGCCATGGACGAGAACGCGGTGGTGCCCTCGGGCAACGCCTGCGCCACCATCGACGACGTCTCCAGGTTCACCGAGTTGTTCCGTGGCCGTGGCACGTGCAACGGTTATCGGGCCATCTCCGCTGTTCTCTTCGACTGCGCGCGCCAGAACCACACCGGTGACTTCCTCCACGAAGCCTTCGGTTTCGAGGTCGAGGCAAGAGGGCTGGACCCCGTGCCGGCGCGGTTCACGCTCCTCGGCGGCTACGTCCGGGGTACGGGCACGTGCTCAACGCGGCCGGACTCACCGCCTCGCCCGAGACCATCACCGCCGTCGGCGGCGCCTCGACGGGCTTCATGGTCGACCCCCAGCGCGATCTGACGGTCGTCTTCCTGTCCGCCGGATTCGTGGAGGGACGGTCGCACTTCTCCCGTCTGCAGCGCATCAACGACCTCGCGCTGCCCGCTGCCATGGCGTGACGGCCGCTCCCGGCCGGCATGCGCGCGGCCCGGAACCAGCGAGGCGCAAGGACCTCGCCGCGTGCGGACGTGTGCGGCGAGGATCTGATCTGGCGAGAGACGCCTGTCCCGGCCGGGACCCAGGCGGGCGTCGGCCGGCCGCCGTCCTCGGCGTGACTGTCAGCCGGGGCACGGTCCTGCGCCTGATCGACGCGCTGCCCGAGCCGGTCGTGCCCGCGCCTCGGGTGGTCGGCGTCGATGAGTACGCCACCCGCGAGGGCCGCCACCACGGCACCGTCCTCGTGGACACGGCGAAACGCAGCAGCCGAGCCCGGCCGGCACGTGTGCGGCCGGCCCGCAGCCGTGGTCGGGTTCGCCGTCGAAGGCCGCCGCAGCGACATCCCGGCACGCAGTGATCAAAGCAGCACGGTCAGTCATGAGCCGATGCTCCCGGCAGCCACTGATACTCCCGGCGTTCGGAGCGGTGTCGGTGCCCACCGGCCCTTCCCGACGCAGTCGGCCCCTCCGTCGAAACCCTGCGGGCGACGGTTCGACAGTGGCAGCGGCCGGTGACGTCCTGCCCGGTGGCCCGCCGGGGCAGCCACCGGCGGCCGGGCCGGGTGGCAGGGGCGGGAATGCTGCGCTTTGCTGGAACGGTGGCCTGCCCGCACGTTCTCGGGGGCCGTCGGCCGGGACGTCCGTGATGAGCGTGGGCGGGTGCGTACGTCTGAGCAGCGGGAAGGGGCCTTGCGCGTGAGGTGTGTGGCTGTGGCGGAGTCCGGCTGCCTGCCGTGGTGCGGCCCGGCCGAGGGCGGCAGGGGTGACTGAAGGGGGTGCGGCGTCCTCGCTGGTGCGGCTGATGCAGGCCAGCCACACCGTCACGCTCGAAGAGCTTCCCCGGCTGGTCGCCGAGCACGCCGCTGCGGCCGGTATGTACGACACGGCCGTGTTCGTGGTGGACATCCGGGAGACGGTGCTGCGCCAGCTCACGGGTCGGGGGCTGAATGCCGGAGACGGCGGCCGGGAGTTCTCCATCCAGGGCAGCCTGCCCGGCCAGGCGTATCAGCGTGTGACCCTCCTCGCCGAACCGGGCAAGGCCGGCGGTGCTACGGGCCGGCGGCGGTGGTGGGTGGCCATCACCGACGGTGTGGAGCGGCTGGGTGCGCTGCGGGCCGACACCGACACCGACACCGAACCCCTCCGCCAGGCACTGCGTGACCTGGCGTCGATGACCGCCCTGCTACTGCTGAGCAAGCGCTCCTTCAGCGACTCCTACGCCCGGCTGGTGCGTACCGAGCCGATGAACGTCGCCGCGGAGATGCAGTGGAACCTCACTCCGCCGCCCGCCTACGCCGGACACGAGGCCACCGTGGGCGCGGTGATGGAGCCCGCCTACCGGGTCGGCGGTGACAGCTTCGACTACGCGGTGGCCGGCAACACGCTCCACCTGGGCGTCTTCGACGCCATGGGCCACGACACCACCGCCGGGATCACCGCCAACGTCGCCGTGGCCGCCTGCCGCAACGCCCGCCGCCAGGGCGCCTCGCTGGCCAGGACCAGCCGGCAGGTGGAGAACACTCTGATCGAGCAGTTCGGCACCAGTCGCTACGTCACCGGTATCCTCGCCGACCTCGACATGGACACCGGACGGCTGACCTGGATCAACCGGGGCCACCACCTGCCGATCCTGCTGCGCGGCAACCGGCGGACAACCGAACTGGCCTGCCCCCCGGCCGGCCCCATGGGCGCCGACCTCGGACTGCCCGTGACCGAGGCCACCGAGCAGCTCCAGCCCGGGGACCGCCTGCTGCTGTACACCGACGGCGTCGTGGAGGCCCGCGATGCCCGGAGCAGGGAATTCGGACGGGACCGCTTCATCGAGTTCATCCTGCGCCATCACTCCGGCGAGCACACCCTGCACGAGACGCTGCGCCGACTGATGGCGGCGGTGCTGGACCATCACGACGGCAAGCTCGATGACGACGCCACCGTGCTGCTCACCGAGTGGCGCGGCGGCCACCAGCAGGAGTTGACCCCGTGATCCGCGGCCCGCGCAGAAAGAAGCGGTCATGAGCATCGACCGACCCGCCTCCTCCGACCGGCAGGACACCCTGGAGCTGCGGGTGCGCTCACTGCGTGCCGACCGCTCCCTCGTGTCGGTCTTCGGTGATCTCGACCTGCACACCGCCCCGCGGCTCGCCGACGTCCTGCAGCCGCTCCTGCACAACAGCGGCCACAGCGTGCTCGTGGACCTTTCGGGTGTCACGTTCCTGGACTCCACCGGGCTGACCTGCCTGATAGAGGCCTACCGCACGGCCAGGACCACCGGCGCCGGCCTGATGTTGATCGCACCCAGCGAACGTGTACGGCGCATGCTGGCCCTGACCGGCGCCGATCAGGTGCTGCGCAGTTATCCCACCGTGGACGCCGTCCCCAACGGCCCGCCCGAGCACTTGTGACGGGGCTGAAGCCGACGCCGGTGGCACAACAGGGCCGGACGGAATCGTGTCGGGCCGCTCGCAGGCAGTCGGCATAGTGACTTCGTCGACGTGGACGCGATCGAGCCGGTCCGCTTCGACCGCACCTGCTCCACCGCCTCGGGCGGCAAGCCGGTAAAGATCGACCGCGGGCAACTCGTCGACGTCCCGCCCGCAGCGGACGGCGCCGCGGCAGGAGCGCCGCCCGACCGGTCACGCGGGACCCGGTGGCGAGGAGCCATACGGGGGCGTGGGTGAGGGCGGGATTCCGTCGCGTTCCCCAACCGGCGCCCTCCGGTACCGCGCGCGGATCGTCGGCAACGAGGACGCGGTGTACGGCACGACGCCGGGCTCACGGACGGTCCGCCGCCGCGCCCAGGTCAGCGGGCGTCCCGGCGCGGCGGCGGTGCCGTGCTGCCGCGCACCACCAACCGGGTCGGCACCAGCGTGGTGCCGCGTTCCGCGCCCTCGCCGCGCACCTTGCGCAGCGCGGCCCGGACGCAGAGGCGTCCCACCTCCGCGAAGTCCTGGCGGACGGTCGTCAGCGGGGGCAGGAAGTGCGCGGCCTCGGGAATGTCGTCGAAGCCGACCACGCTGACGTCCTCGGGGACGCGCCGGCCGTGTTCGTGCAGGGCGCGCTGCAGCCCGAGGGCCATCTGGTCGTTGGCCACGAAGACCGCCGTGCAGTCGTCCCGCCGCGCGAGTTCCCGTCCCGCCCGGTAGCCGGACCCGGCCGACCAGTCGCCCTGGATCAGCGGTGGCGGGACGCGTCCGGCCTCGGTGAGGACCGCGCGCCAGGCGTCGGTGCGGCGCTGGGCGGCGAAGGAGCCCTCGGGGCCGGCGAGGTGCCAGACGGTGTCGTGCCCCAGACCGAGCAGGTGCTGCACCGCCGTCCGGGTGCCGCCGGCCTGGTCGGTGTCGACCACCGTGTACCGGTCTCCGGCGTCGGAGTCGACGACCACCACCTGCACGTGCGGGGGCAGGGTGATCGTCGCCGAGTCCAGCAGGTGGACCTCCATGATGACGATCACCGCGTCGACGGCGAGTTCCTCCAGCCGGGAGAAGGCGCCGCGCACCTCGTCCTGGGTGGGCACGGCGACCGGCAGCAGCGTGACCGCGTACCCCTCCTGCGCCGCGGAGGTGGCGATCGCCTCCAGGGTGCGCACATTGCCGGTGGTGGCGAGCGTGAACGTGATGACGCCGATGGTGCGGAACTCGCCGCGCTTGAGCGCGCGGGCCGCGCTGTTGGGGCGGTAGCCGAGTTGCTCCATCGCGGCGAGCACCGCGCGGCGGGTCTCCTCGTTCACGCCGGCATAGCCGTTGGACACCCGGGAGACCGTCTGGGAGGAGACGCCGGCGAGACGGGCGACGTCCGCCATGGAGGCGGTGCGGGGGCCGCGGCGGGAGCGGACGCGGCCGCCGGCCGCGTCCGCTCCCGCCGCGTCGCCGGAGGCTGCGGCGGCCCCGGAGCCGTACGTGTCCGACGAACGTGTCGTAGCCATGTCCACTGGCCGTCAGCCGCCTTCCGTCGTGGTTCGAGTGACGGTTCACCGTGGCAGACCACTCGACCGCCACTGACGCCGCGGTTCCGCAGGCATCAGGGGATGTTTACGTGAACATAACATTCCTGCGGTGGCGCGGAGCGAGTCGGTCACGACGGCCGCGCTCCCTGCGGCTCGCGGTGGCCGCAGGGCCGACCGCGTCGGCGGCCCCGGGATTTCCGGTGCCCGGCGGTCCGGCCCGCACCCTCGCTCCCGACCGGACCCTTGACCGGCGTCACTCGGCAGGGGTAGACATGCCGCCGTCGGATGTTTACGTAAACATAACAGCGCGGGGTCACGCCGCAACGCGATGTCTGCACGAACCCACGGGCCTCGTGCACTGGACCCGGGCCGGTCCACCGCCGCTTGTTCCGCAATCCCGAGAGTGCGAGGAACAACATGACAACGCTGCAACCGCCGGCGGCTGCCGCGCCGCAGCTGGCACCACCCCCGACCGGACGGGACCGTCGCTCCTGGGCGGGCTGGGGCTTCATCGCCCCGTTCGTGGTCGTCTTCGCCCTGGTCTTCCTCGCGCCGATCGCCTACTCGCTCTACCTGAGCCTCTTCCGCGACCAGCTCATCGGCGGTACCACGTTCGTGGGCCTCGACAACTACACCGCGGCCCTGCGGGACGAGAACTTCTGGGCCGCGCTCGGCCGGGTCTCCCTCTTCCTGTGCGTCCAGGTGCCGGTCATGCTCGGCGTCGCCCTGCTCGTGGCGCTCGCGCTGGACAGCGGACGCCTCTACGGCAAGAGCTTCTTCCGTATCTCGATCTTCCTGCCGTACGCGGTGCCGGCCGTGGTCGCCACGCTCATGTGGGGCTTCATGTACGGCACCCGCTTCGGCCTGGTCGGCGACCTCAACGACGCCTTCGGCCTGTCGCTGCCCGACCCGCTCTCCCCGGACCTGGTCCTCGCCTCCATCGGCAACATCGTGACCTGGGAGTTCGTCGGCTACAACATGCTGATCCTCTACTCGGCGCTGCGGGTGGTCCCCCAGTCCCTCTACGAGGCGGCCGAGATCGACGGCGCCGGGCAGATCCGGGTCATCACCGCCATCAAGCTGCCGGCCATCCGCGGCGCCCTCGTCATCGCCACGATCTTCTCCGTCATCGGCAGCTTCCAGCTGTTCAACGAGCCGAGTGTGCTGCAGAAACTGGCCCCCAACGCCATCACCACGGACTACACCCCGAACTTCTACACGTACTCGCTGTCGTTCTCCGGCCAGCAGCAGAACTACTCCGCGACGGTCGCCCTCGTCATGGGCCTGATCACCGTGGTCATCGCCTATGTCGTCCAGCTGCGCGGCATGCGCAGGGGAGCGTGAGACAGCGATGACGGCCACCACCACCGCCTCGTCCGGCACCAAGGCCCGGCGGCCCCGCCCCGCCGGAGCCGTGCCCCGCCTCCGGTCCGCCCGACGCCGCCCTGCGGCGGGCCGGCCCCGGCGCAGCGTCCTGCTCACCGCGCTCACCGCTCTGGTGCTGCTGTACAGCCTGGTGCCGCTGCTCTGGCTGGTCATCAGCGCGACCAAGACCCAGGAGGGACTGTCCCGTTCCCCCGGCCTGTGGTTCGACGGCGACTTCGCCCTGTGGGACAACATCACCGAGACGTTCACCTACCACGACGGCGTCTTCACCCGCTGGCTGCTCAACACCGTGCTCTACGTCGTGGTGGGCGCGGGAGGCGCCACCTTCCTCGCGGTGCTGGGCGGGTACGCGCTGGCCAAGTTCGCCTTCCCCGGGCGCCGTGCCGTCCTCGCCGTGGTCATCGGGGCCGTCGCCGTGCCGGGGACCGCGCTGGCGGTGCCGACCTTCCTGATGTTCAGCAACCTGGGACTCACCAACACCCCGTGGGCCGTGATCATCCCCTCGCTGATCTCCCCCTTCGGCCTGTATCTGATGTGGGTGTTCGCCGGGGAGGCCGTCCCGACGGAGCTGCTGGAGGCGGCCCGCATGGACGGCGCGAGCGAGATCCGCACCTTTTTCCAGGTGGCCCTGCCGCTGCTGGCACCGGGCACCGTCACCGTGTCGCTGTTCACCATGGTCGCCACCTGGAACAACTACTTCCTGCCGCTGATCATGATCAAGGATCCGGACTGGTATCCGCTGACCCTCGGCCTCAACAGCTGGAACGCGCAGGCCGCGACCGCCGGCGGCCAGCCCGTGTTCAACCTGGTCATCACCGGCTCACTCGTCACCATCGTCCCGCTGATCGCCGCGTTCCTGATGCTGCAGAAGTACTGGCGGTCGGGGCTCGCCGCGGGAAGCGTCAAGGAATGAGCCGCGCCCGCCCCCTCCGCTCCCCATCCCAGCCCCCGTCCTTCGACCCTCACCCGCCGGTGTTCCGGCAAGAAGTGGAAGTACGCCCATGCGCAAGTACTCCCGCCGCCTGCTGCGCGGCGTCGGCCTCCTGACCGCCCTGGCGCTCGGCGCCACCGCCTGCGGCGGGTCCGGCGACGGCGGTTCGGACGCGAAGAAGCCCCTCACCGAGGCCGACGTCCGGGCCGCGCTGAAGAAGGGCGGCACCCTCACCGTCTGGGCATGGGAGCCCACGCTCGAGCAGGTGGCCGCCGACTTCGAGAAGGAGCACCCCGGCGTCAAGGTCGACCTGGTCAACGCGGGCACCGGCAACGACCAGTACAAGGCGCTGCAGAACGCCATGTCCGCCAGGAAGGGCGTGCCCGACGTCGCCCAGATCGAGTACTACGCCATGGGCCAGTACGCGCTGACCGAGCAGCTCACCGACCTCAAGGGCTTCGGCGCCGACAAGCTCTCCGCCTCCTTCTCCCCGGGACCCTGGAACGGGGTGAGGGCCGGGGGCGAGGGAATCTACGGACTGCCCCTGGACTCCGGGCCGATGGCGCTGTTCTACAACAAGGAGGTCTTCGACAAGTACAAGATCAAGGTGCCCGCCACCTGGGACGAGTACGTGGCCGCGGCCCGCGCCCTGCACTCCGCGGACCCGAAGGCGTACATCACGAGCGACATCGGCGAGGCGGGCTTCACCACCAGCATGCTGTGGCAGGCCGGTTCACGTCCCTACAAGGTCGACGGCACCAAAGTGAAGATCGACTTCACGGACGCGGGCGCCAGGAAGTACACCGACACCTGGCAGAAGCTCCTCGACGACAAGCTGCTGGCCCCGGTCACCAGCTGGTCCGACGAGTGGTACAAGGGCCTCGGCGACGGCACCATCGCGACCCTGGTCGCCGGCGCCTGGATGCCCGCCAACTTCGCCTCCGGCGTCAAGAACGCCGCCGGCGACTGGCGCGTCGCCCCGCTGCCCCAGTGGACGGCGGGCGCCCGAGTGAGCGCGGAGAACGGCGGCAGCGCCCTCACCCTGCCCGAGCTCGGCAGCAACGAGGCACTGGCCTACGCGTTCGTCGAGTACGCCGGCGCCGGCAAGGGCGTCGACACCCGCGTGAAGGAGGGGGCCTTCCCGGCGACCGTCGCGCAGCTGAACTCCCCGGCCTTCCAGGACACCGCCTTCCCGTACTTCGGAGGACAGCGGGCCAACAAGATCTTCGCCGAGTCCGCCGCGAACGTCGCCGACGACTGGTCGTACCTGCCCTACCAGGTGTACGCCAACTCGATCTTCAACGACACCGTCGGCAAGGCCTACGTGTCGCACACCAAGCTGGCCGACGGCCTGAAGGCCTGGCAGGACGCCTCCGTCAAGTACGGCAGCGAGCAGGGCTTCACCGTCGAGAAGTGACCGCCGGCGCGGCGCGCCCGGCCCCGGGCCGCCCGCGGACCCCTCCCGGAAGGACCACCATGATCTCCACCCTCCTGTCCCGGACGCGCGGAACGGGCGGTGACCGCGCCCCACACCTCCTCTACGGCGCCGACTACAACCCCGAGCAGTGGCCCCGCTCCGTCTGGCGGGACGACGTACGCCTGATGCGCGAGGCCGGCGTCAACCTCGTGTCCGTGGGGATCTTCTCCTGGGCCAGCCTCCAACCAGCCCCTGACACTTGGGACTTCGACTGGCTCGACGAGGTCATGGACCTCCTGCACCAGGGCGGTGTCGGAGTCGACCTGGCCACGGCCACCGCCTCCCCGCCGCCCTGGCTCACCACGGCACACCCCGAGATCCTCCCGGTCACGGCCACCGGTGAGACCCTGTGGCCGGGAGCGCGCCAGCACTGGCGCCCCACCTCACCCGTCTTCCGCCGTCACGCGCTGCGCCTGGTGCGGGAGCTGGCCACCCGGTACGCCGGCCATCCGGCACTGGTCGCCTGGCACGTCAGCAACGAACTGGGCTGCCACAACGTCTACGACTACTCCGACGACGCCGCCCGCGCCTTCCGCGACTGGCTGCGCGCCCGCTACCGCACCCTTGACGCGCTCAACCACGCCTGGGGCACCGCGTTCTGGTCGCAGCGCTACACCGACTGGGAGCAGATCCTCCCGCCGCGGCTGGCAGCCTCGCACCCCAACCCCACCCAGCAGCTGGACTTCAAGCGCTTCTCCTCCGACGCGCTCAAGGACCATCTGCGCGCCGAGCGGGAGATCCTGCGGGAGATCACCCCGGACGTCCCCGTCACCACCAACTTCATGGTGACGGGCGGCACGAAGGGCATGGACTACCCCGACTGGGCCGCGGAGATCGACTTCGTCTCCAACGACCACTACGTCCACCCGGGCCCCCAGGACCGCGACGAGCTGTCCTTCTCCGCCAACCTCACCAGCGCCATCAGCGGCGGCCGGCCCTGGTTCCTGATGGAGCACTCCACCAGCGCCGTCAACTGGCAGCCGGTCAACCTGGCCAAGCGGCCCGGCGACCTGGCTCGCGACTCGCTGCTGCACGTCGCGCACGGAGCCGACGCGGTCTGCTTCTTCCAGTGGCGCCAGTCCGCGGCCGGCGCCGAGAAGTACCACTCCGCGATGGTGCCGCACGCCGGCGAGGACAGCGACCTGTTCCGCGCGGTCGGCGACCTCGGCGCCACGCTGAAGGCGCTCGCGCCGATCGCCGGCAGCGAGCGCGAGCCCGCCCCCGTCGGCATCCTCTACGACTGGCAGTCGTGGTGGGTGAGCGAGCAGGACTCCCACCCCACCTCCCTGCTCGACTACCGGCAGGAGGCACTCGACTGGTACTCCGCCCTCCTCGCCCTCGGCATCCGCGCCGACCTCGTCACCCCGCACGGCGACCTGCACCGGCACCAGGTGCTGATCGCCCCGGTGCTGCACGTGGTCCCGGCCGATCTCGCCAAGGCCCTCACCCGCTACACCGAACAGGGCGGCCACCTCGTCACCACCTACTTCTCGGGCATCGTCGACGAGAACGACCACGTGTGGCTCGGCGGCTACCCGGGCGCCCTGCGCGACCTGCTCGGCATCCGCATCGAGGAGTTCGGACCCCTCCTCGCCGGGGACGAGGTCGCCCTCGACGGTCCGGTGACGGGAACGTTGTGGACCGACCGGATCACCGTCACCGCCCCCGACACCGAGGTCCTCGCCCACTACCGCTCCGGCGCGTACCGGGGACGCGCCGCCGTCACCCGGCGCCCGGCGGGCAGCGGATCGGCCGCGTACGTCTCCACCCGCCTGGGGACGCGGGGCCTCACCTCGCTCCTCCCGCGCCTGCTGGAGCCGGCCGGTGTGCACAGCGACCTGCCCCCGGCGGCACGCGGACTCGTCGAGACGACCGTGCGCCGCGGCCCCGACGCCCGCTTCCGCTTCCTCGTCAACCGCACCGACGACACGGTCACCGTGCCCGGCCTCGCCGGTGACGCCCTGCTCGGCACCCTGACCGCCGACGGCACCCTCACGCTCGCACCCCGGGCCGTCGCCGTACTGCGCCAGCCGCTCGCCTGAACCCCCCTCGCCCGCCCCGAGGACGCACACGCCCGCCCCGAGGACGCACACGCCCGCCCCGAGGACGCACACGCCCTCCCCGAGGGCCCTGCCCTCCCGCCCCGACGCGGGCGGGAGGGGCCACCTCAGCGCGATCCCCCTCCAGTTGGGAGCACACCGATGGCACGCCGCACCCGCAGCAGACGGCTGCTCACCGCCGCCGGCCTCACCGCCCTGGCCACCGGGGCCGGCCCGGTCCTCGCCCCGGGCCCCGCACAGGCCGCGGACATCCCCTCCGTCACCGTCCGGCTCGACCCCTCCTACCAGCAGCGGCCCTTCGAGGGCTGGGGCACCAGCCTGGCCTGGTTCGCCAACGTCACCGGTGGCTACCCGCCGGAGATCCGGGACCGGCTCGCCGCACTCCTCTTCGGCGACAGCGGCCTCAACCTGAACATCGCCCGCTACAACATCGGCGGCGGCAACGCCCCCGACGTCAAGGACTACCTGCGGGCCGGCGGCGCCGTACAGGGCTGGTGGAAGGCCCCCGACGGCACGACCCGCGCGGACACCGACTGGTGGAGCGCCGACGACCCGGCCGACTGGAACGACAAGGCCGACGCCACCCAGCGCTGGTGGGTCGACCGCATCAAGAACGACGTCACCCACTGGGAGACCTTCGGCAACTCCCCTCCCTGGTTCATGACGGTCTCCGGTTACGTCTCCGGCGGCTTCGACGCCACCGCCGACCAGCTCAAGGCCGAGTCGGTCGACGACTACGCCGCCTACCTGGCCGGAGCCACCCGGCGGCTGGAGAAGGCGCACGGCATCAAGGTGAAGACCGTCGACCCCTTCAACGAGCCCAACACCCCTTACTGGAGCACCCGCCTCGGCACGGACGGCCGCCCCGTCGGCGGCCGGCAGGAGGGCGCCCACATGAGCCCCGCGACGCAGCGCAAGGTGCTGAGGGCGCTCGCACCGGCCCTGCGCACGGCGAAGACCAAGGCGCGGATCTCCGCGATGGACGAGACCAACCCCTCGGTCTTCGCGCAGAACTGGAGCGCCTACACCGCCCAGGACCGCGACCTCGTCGGCCAGATGAACGTCCACACCTACGGCACCGGGCAGCGCACCACCGTCCGCGACCTCGCGAAGGCGGCGGACAAGAAGGTGTGGATGAGCGAGGTCGAGGGCGACTGGGGCGACGGGCAGAGCTTCACGGACATGCGTCCCGGTCTCGGCCTCGCCCGGCACATCGTCGACGACCTGCGCGAACTGGAGCCGCGCGCTTGGGTGTTCTGGCAGCCCGTCGAGGACTACGACAACATGAAGCCCGGCGGCGAGTCCGCCAAGGGCGGCAACTGGGGCGAGATCCAGATCCCCTTCAGCTGCACCTCCGCCGACACCCTCACCACCTGCCCGATCCGCACCAACACCAAGTTCGACACGGCACGCAACTTCACCCACTTCATCAAGCCCGGTGACCGCCTGATCAAGGTCGACGACACCTCCAGCGCGGCCGCCGTGTGGAAGGACGGCAGGGGCGCTTCCCTGGTGCACGTCAACAGCACCACCGGCGCGCGCGGCGTCACCCTCGACCTGACGAGGTTCCGCAGCATCAGCCGGGACGCCACCGTGACGCCTGTCGTCACCAGCGCCGACGGCAAGCTCGCCGTGCGGGACGCGGTGAAGGTCGCAGACGGCCGGGCCACCTTCACCGTGCCCGCCCAGTCCGTGACCTCCTTCGTCGTCAAGGGCGTGTCCGGCGTCGCGAAGGACGCGCCGCTGCTGCGCACCGGCCACACCTACACCCTCACCGGCGTGCAGAGCGGCAAGGCGGTCACCGTGGCCGGCAACGGCACCGGCCTCGTCATCGGCACGCCCAGCGGCTCGACCGCCCAGCAGTGGCGGCTGAGCCGAGTACGCCCCGGCAGCGCGAGCGACGCCCGGTACGTCCTCACCAGCGCGGCGGACGGCAAGCGCCTCGCGGTCCGCGACGACGTACCGGTCGCCGAACCCGGCACCGGCCGACGCGACGCGGCCGGCGAATGGATCGCCTCCACCACCGGCGACGGCACCTGGACGCTGGTCAACGCCGCGAGCGGACGGCTGCTGGAAGTCGGGGGACAGGCGACCGGCGAGGGCGCCGCGGTCACCACCTGGCCGCCCAACTCCGGCGCCAACCAGCGGTGGTCGATCAGGGACGTGACAGCGTCCGCCTCCGGAAGCTAGACGGTTCCGTCCGGATCAGCGGACGGACCGGAGGACGCTGCCGGCGGTGCGGGGTCCGGCCAGGCGGAGGGCGGCGGTCCTCCCGTAAGGGGTGGTGATGCCGCGCCACCGCCCGAGGCGGCTGACGCACCGCTCGACGGTGTTGCGCCGCTTGTATGCCTCGCGGTCGAAGGCCGGCGGTCCGCCGCCGGCCTGCCCGCCCCACGATGCCGGCGGCAAGATCCTGAAGCGGGAGTGGTCCGCCGAGAACGGCGCCTGGCGCCTGCGTCGGCCGGTTGTCAGTGGGCCGGGAGACAATCCCCGCCATGACAGATCACCCGTCGGTCGTGCGTGCGGCCTGGAGCCGTATCGACACCTGGCTCGCGGCCCACGCGCCCCGGACCCTCGCCGAACTGTCCCCGCCCGCGGACCCCGCCGACGTCGAGCGGGCGCAGCGGGAGATGGGGCTGCGCTTCCCGCAGGACCTGCTGGACTCCCTGGCCTGCCACGACGGTGCGGAGGGCTGGACGTCGCTGCCGGAGAAACAGCCGCTGTCCGTGGCCGGGATCGTGGAGCTCCACCGCCGGGGAACGGCGTTGCTGGAGTGGTCCGAGCGGCGGGGCCACCCGGTGGACGGGGACGAACCGGCCTGGCACCCGCTGTGGGTGCCGTGGGCGGAGAGCGACGGCGACGTCCAAGTCGTCGACCTGCGCCCCGGTGAGGCGTACGGCCGGATCGGCACCGTCCACCACGACGAAGGCGGACTCCAGGACACCTGGCCCTCGCTCGGCGCCTACCTGGCCGAGGTCGCCGACGTGCTGGAGCACGGCGGCACGGTGGGCCTCGCCGCTCCCCACCTGACCCCGGACGGCGAGCTGCGCTGGGAACTGCCGCGACACGTCCGCCCCGAGGACGGGCTGACGCCCGCACCACGCGCCCGGACCGGCCGCACGGAGAACCCCCGATGACGGGCGAACCACCGCTCCCCGCCCAGGCGCGGCTGATCGAGGCGATGGCGACGGAGCTGGCGGCGGCGGTGCCGGGCGAGTGGGAGCGCGTCGACTTCGAGGCGTGCGTGGTGGACCGGTACACGGCCGCCCGGTGCCGGGTGGTGCGCGACGGAGGGACGGACGCGCGGATCACGCCCGCGCCCCGCCCGCCGGCCGGCTCGCTCGCACGACTGCGCGCCGCCATGCACACCCCCGGAGCCGGCACCTGGTTCACGATGAGGCTCACGGTCACCGCGGCCGGCCGCGCCACCGCGGACTTCTCCTACGACGACGAACCAAACTTCCGGGTCCCGCCGGGACCGGAGGCGTACGCGCGCGACCTGGCCCGGTTCCCGCGCGACGCCGACAAGCAGCCCCCGTGGCTGCGGGAACGGCTCGCCGACGCGGCGCTCACCCCGCGGCAGCGGCGGCTCGCCGGCCTCGGCCGTGCGCTCCTGCGGCGGGCCGCGGGCAGGGACGTGCCGCTCGCCGTCACCGCGCTGCCCGAGGACGACGCGGTGGTGGTCGCCCACCGCGTGCGCGGCGGCGAGAGCGTATACGTCGCCGCGGACGAGACCGTGCTGTTCGCCGGCTCGGCCGCACCGCCGCACGAGGCGATCGAGGTCTTCCGCTCCGGGCGCCGCACGCCCGTGGAACACTTCCGTCCGGCCGGGACGGCGACGGTACCCGGGCCCGCGCCCCGGCCCCCGTACACCGTGCCGGACCGGCTGACCGAGACACTGGCGACGGAGCTGGCCGCGGCCCAGCCGGGGGAGTGGGACCGCATCCGGTTCACCGCGTCCGTGGTGGACGGCCGCACGCAGACCCACTGCGTGGCCGAGCACGGCGGAACGCCCGTGCCGGCGGCCGTGGCGACGACGGCGGCGTTCGAGGAAACCCTCGCGGAACTGCGCGCCGCCATGTACGTCCCCGGCTCCGGGACGTGGTTCACCGTGCGGCTCACCTTCACCCCCGGCGACCTCACCGAGGCCGCCTTCGACCATGACGACGAGCCGCTCTTCCTGCCTCCCGCCACCCCGGAGGCGTACGAGAGGGATCTGGCGCGGTTCCCCCGCGCCCCCGGCAAGCAGCCGACGTGGCTGCGGGTGCGGCTCTCCTGGGCCGCGCTGACGCCGCGGCAGCGGCAACTCGCCGAACGAGGCCGGCGGTTCCTGGAGGGACCGCCCGCGTTCGGTGACTCCCGCCCCCTCTTCCCCGTCACCGCGCTGCCCGGGGAGGACGCCGTCGTCGTCACCTCGTCGCGGACCGGCGAGAAGGCGTACGCCGCGGCCGACGAGAGGGCCCGGGCTCTCCCGCAACCGCCCCCGGCCGCGCCGGACCCGCCGGACCCGCTGGACGAGGCGCACGCCCCGGCACTGGCCGCCCTGCTGGCCGAGGAGTCCGGGACGCACGTCCTTCCCGCGCGCGACGACGCGCTGCTCCGGGTCGGCGACGGGGAACTCGACTGGACGGTGCGCCGCTCCCCGCAGGGATTCACCCTCACGCATCGCGAGCGGGGAAGCCTGGAGACGACCGAAGCCTCGCACTACCCCGATCTGGCCCGCCTGCTGCTCCTCACGCTGTCACGGACGCCCCGACGGGCCGGGCGTCCGCGACTCACCCGGTTCGACACCGATCCCGCGGTCGTCCTGGGGGGCACGCGCCGGGAACCGGCCGTGGTCTGGCACGCCGACGGGCAGGAACACCACGTCCGGGGACCGGCCCTGTACGGACGCGTCCTGCCGTTCGCCAAGCTGTGCCGCGGCACGTTCCGGGAGATCCGCGCCTCGCTGGCGGACCCCTCCGGCCTGCCGCTGCTCGGCAAGCGGACAACCGACAGCCTCACCGTCCCCCTCGACCGCGAGCACCTGCCGCGGGTCGCCCGCTGGCTCGCCGACGTGAAGGCGGACTGGTACGACGCCCAGGGCTGGTACGACGTGCACGCCCGGCCCTGGCCTCCCGGCCGGCTCGTGGCCCTGGCGGACGGGGACGGGCTCGGGCTCGCCCTCGACGAGCACGACGGCGGTTACGCCGTGCACGACCACGAGGGCGAGATCCTCCGTGCCCCGGCCCTGGACCAGGCCGTCCGCGCCCTCGCCGTCGCATGGCTCACCGCCCCGCATGCCCGGCCCCGTCCGTTCCGGCCGACCCGGGGGGAGCGGGCCGCGCTGATCGAGCAGTTCGCCGGAGCCTCCCTGGACCGGATCGAGCGCGCCCTCGCCCGGCCGCGCCCCCGCACCGGATGAGCGCGGCTGGGCGGTTTCGTCCTGATCACCCGGGCCGCGGGCCGGCTCCGCGGCATCAGCCACGATCATCCGGTTCCGGTGCCTGAACCGGCGGTGCGTCGAGCCGGTCGGCGGTCCGCCGGGCGGTCCGCTGCTCGGTATCAGCGGCTGGACGCGGGAGGAGGCCGGCACCGCGCCGTCCCCCGGAGCGAGCCGGGGCGGTTCGGCGCGGCGGCCGGGCAGGGCAGGATCCGCGCCCCGGCGACCGGGCCCGTTTCGGCGGAGTGGCGACGTTCGGTGACGGCTGGTGACAATTGCCGGTCGTGCCGTTCAGCCGGGTGCCGTCCCGGCAGGGACGGGCCGGGCGTCGCTTTGGGACGTCGGCCGAGGCATGACGCCGATCGGGGGTGAGCTTGTCACGGAACCGTGGCTCGTGGCTCGTTCTTTGTCTTCCGTCCGTGTCGTAGGGCGGGGACGGAAGACGAGGGACAAGCGAAAAGGTCCTGCGCCCTCGCGGTGCCGGGCTTGTTGCGTTCCGGCCCGGCTCGCTCCGGTGCCCCGCCTCCGGCGCCGTGCAGCACAGTGCGAACGCGTGATCGAGGGAGGTCGTGGATCAGGCATCGGGAAGACCTGTGGCGTCCGTCGCGGTGCGGGGGCGGGACGGGAGCGTGGGGCTGGAGGGCAGGGCGGTCCGGCTGATGCGGGACGGACTGCAACGCCGGATACCGCTCACCGCGATCGAGAGGCCCGGCTCGGTGCGGAACCGGAGGGATCGGTCGAGGCCGTCCTGGCCGCGAACCCTGACGCGCCCTCGACGGTCTGCTCCCGCCCCCTGACACACCGTTTCTTGGAGCTCCTGGCGGAATGCGGTCGGGGCGTGTCTTCCGGCTGGGCGACCCGGTTGGTCGGGTGTGAGGAGGCGTGATCCCCGACCGTGGTTGGTCGGCGACGAGTGGTGGGCGTGGATCCAGCCGTTGTCGCCTGGGCGGCGGCACCCGGGCCGCAAGACGCTGGATGACCGCAAGGTGCTGTGCGGCGTCCTGTCCGTCCTCTGCACGGGCATCCGGTGGGAGTGGCCGCCGGCCGGGCCGGGCTTCGGCTCGGGCGTGACCCGCCGGCGCGGGCTTCGGGACTGGAACAACACCGGGGTCCGGCAGCGCCTGCACGAGGTGTTGCCGGCCGGGCTGCGGGCCGCCGGCCGGCTGGACGTGTCGAGGGCGGTGATCGGCAGCTCCCACGTCCGGGCGCTCAGGGGGCGGCCCGGAACCGGTCGACCGGAGACGGCCGGGCTCCAGGCACCACGTGATCTGCGATGCCACCGGCGTCCCCCTCGCGGAGGCGCTGAGCGGCGGCAACCGCGATGACATCACCCAGCTCATGCCGCTTCCGACGGCGATCCCGCCGATCCGCGGCGAGCGGGGGCGACCGAGGCGACGGAACCGCGGGCGACGTAAGACGACGTCAGCCCGCGGGTGTGCCGGTCCCCCTCAAGCCGGGGTGACGTTCTCGGCTTGAAGGCCCCGGTCACCCTGGGTGATGTCGAAGCGGACCTTCTGCCCCTCGCTCAGTTCCCGGTAGCCACCGCCGGCGATGGCCGAGTAGTGGACGAACACATCCGGTCCGCCGCCGTCCTGCTCGATGAAACCGAATCCCTTGTCCGCGTTGAACCACTTCACCGTGCCGGTGGCCATGGACGCCTCCCTCGCTGAGTAACGGGCACACGGGCGGCTTGTGCTGCCGCGCCGTACGACGGATCATCGTCGCAGGCCCAGGCGCAGGGAAGCAGAAACGCTGGTCACCGCACGGCTTGCCCGAACATTCAGCAGTCCGGACCCACATGGCCGATGCCGTTGGTGGCGACGCCCGGGAGGCCCATGGCACGCCCTCCGCCGTCCCGGAAACACACGTCTTCGAGTCCTACGGTCCCGCGCCGCCGGCCGCGGGACCGGTGACCCGAAGGGCCCGGGCGGCGGCCAGGTGTTCCGTGGTCCGGACCAGGGAGATGGTGAAGGGGTGCCGCGGCTCGGCCAGCACCCGCCGCGCCGGACCCTGCTCCACGAGCGCGCCCGCGTCCAGGACGGCGACACGGTGGGCCAGGGCGGCCGTGTCCAGGTCGTGGGTGATCAGGACCAGGGACAGGTCGTCGCGGTCGCGGACCAGCGCGGTCAGCGTGTCGAGGATGCCCCGGCGGGTGACCGCGTCGAGCCCGGAGGTGATCTCGTCGCAGACGAGGACGCGGGGGCGGGCCAGCAGCGCGCGGGCCAGGGCCGCCCGCTGGAGTTCGCCCCCGGAGAGCCCGCCCGGGCGTCGGCGCACCAGCTCCCCGGCGAGCCCCAGGCGGCCCAGCGTGGCCAGCGCCTCCCGCGTCGCGGCGTCCGGGGCGGCGCCGCGCAGGCGGATCGCCGTACGGGCGACCTGCGCCAGGACCGGGCGGTGCTCGTCGAAGGCGGCGCGCGCGTCCTGGAAGACGTACTGCACGGCCGCGAGCCGGGCACGGTCGCGGTCGCGCAGACTGCGGGGGAGCGGCGTGCCGTCGAGGAGGACCTCTCCGTCGTGGTCGCGGTGCAGTCCGGCCAGGCAGCGGGCCAGGGTGGTCTTGCCGCTGCCCGACCGGCCGACCACGGCCAGGCACTCGCCGGCGCGCAGGTCCAGCTCGGGCACGCGCAGCACCACGGCCGAACCCCGCGCGCCGTCGCGGTGGCGGGCGGTCAGCCCTCGTACCCGCAGCACCGGCGGCCCGTCGTCCACCGGGCCCGCGGCAGCGGTCAACTCCTGCCCGACCGCAAGAAGTTCGCGGGTCCACGCGTGCCGTGGCGCCCGCCACACCCGGTCGGCCGGACCCGACTCGACGACCCGGCCCGCCCGCATGACGAGCACGTCGTCGGCGAGGGCGCGGACGACGTCGAGGTCGTGACTGAGCAGGACGACACCGATGCCGCGGGCCGCGACCGCCGCGAACTGCTCGACGATGCGGCTCTTGGTCAGGGCGTCCTGCCCGGTGGTCGGTTCGTCGGCGACGACGACCCGTGCACCGAGCAGCAGCGCCTGCGCGAGCACGACACGCTGCTGCTGGCCGCCGGAGAGCTGGTGCGGGTAGCGCCGCAGCAACGCCTCCGCGTCGGGCAACTGGGCCTCCTCCAAGGCCCGCAGGACGCGTTGGCGGGCCGCCGCCCGGCGCCGGCCGCGCGGCAGCTCGCGCACCTGGGCGCGGGCGATGTCGGTGAGCAGCGCGCGGATGCGGCGGGCGGGGTTGAGCACGGCCGCCGGATGCTGGGGGACGTAACCGACCGGTCCGGTGCCGGGCGGGCGCACCTCGCCGGTGACCCGGGCGCCGGGCGGGTACTCGCCGAGGAGGGCGAGCCCGGTGGTGGTCTTGCCGCTGCCGGACGCGCCGACCAGGGCCGTGACCCTGCCGGGCAGGACGTCGAGGCTCACCCCGTCCACGATGGCCCGGCCGTCGATCTCGACGCGCAGATCACGGATGCGCGCCACGGGACGCGCGGCGGTGCCGCCGTCGCCACTGGTGTCTGCCACGTCGGCTGCCTCGTTCACGGACGTGCTTCCTTCTTCCGGGTCCGGCTCCCGCCTCTGTCCAGCGCGGCGTCGAAGAGCAGGTTGGTGCCCATGGTCAGGGCGACGATCAGCAGGGCGGGGACGACCACGGCCCACGGCTGGACGAACAGGCCGGTGCGGTTGCGGTCCACCATCACGGCCCAGTCGGCGGCGTCCGGCGCCACCCCGACGCCGAGGAACGCCGCCGTGGCGACCAGGTAGAGCACCCCGGTCAGCCGCGTCCCGGCGTCGGCGGCCAGCGTCCGCAGCATGGAGCGGCCGACGTAGCCGACGGCGATGCGTCCCCACGTCTCGCCCTGCATCCGCAGCGCCTCCACGGCGGGACGCGCGGCGACCTCGGTGGCGGCGGCGCGCACCAGGCGGGCCGCGTCGGGTACGTTCACCAGCGCGACCAGCAGCGCCAGACCCACCGGGCCGGGCGAGAACACGGTCGCCGCCAGCAGGATCAGCAGCAGCGACGGCACGGCGAGCACCACGTCCAGCGGCCGCATCAGCAGCTCCTCCAACCACCGGCGGTGGCCGAGCGCGACGAACAGACCCAGGGGAAGGGCCACGGCGTAGGCGAGGGCGGTCGCGGCGAGCGCGGTCAGCACGACCGGCCGCCCGCCGTGCAGCACCTGCCGCCACACGTCACGGCCGACGAAGTCGGTGCCCAGCCAGTGGCCGCCGCCGACGGTGAACGACGCGCCCCGCGGACCCGGTTCCCCCGCGAACAGCGGACCGAGGAGGGCGAGGGCCAGCGGCACGGCGACGACGGCGAGACCGAAGGCGAAACGGCCCGTACGCGGCTCGTTCACGCGGCCACCCCCGCCCGCGGTGCCAGCCGGTGCGTCACCAGATCGGCGCCCAGGTTCAGTACGACGGTCAGAACGCCGAACACCACGGCGAGCCCCTGCACCACGGGCACGTCGCGCTCGGCGACGGCCCCCAGCAGCACCGTGCCCAGACCCGGGATCACGAACAGCGCCTCCACGACGATCACCCCGCACAGCAGCCAGTCGACGGTGCGGGCGAGCTGCTGGGCGGCGGGGGCGGCCGCGTTCGGCAGCGCGTGGGCGTAGCGGACACGGACGCCGGGGACGCCGTACCGGCGGGCCTGGGCGACGTAGGGGGAGGCGAGCGCCTCGATCATGCCGGCGCGCACCAGCCGCGCCAGGGAGCACACCGGCCGCGACAGCAGGACCAGCACGGGCAGCACCAGCGCCGCCGGGTGCCCGAGAAGGTCGGTGCCGTAGCCGACGGCGGTCGGCGGCAGCCAGCCCAGCCGCAGCGCGAACACCGTCACCAGCAGCACCCCGAGCGCGAACTCGGGCACGGCGTACACGCCGAGCGTCACCGAACTGATCAGCCGGTCGGCGAACCGTCCCTCGTGCCGGGCGGCCAGCACCCCGAGCCCGACGCCGGCCGGCACCAGCAGCGCCACGGTGAGCGCGGCCAGCACCAGGGTCGGCCCGAAACCGTCGGCGATGTACCGGGCGACGGGGCGCCCCGAGGTCAGGGAGGTGCCGAGGTCGCCGTGGAGCAGCCCCGCCGTCCAGTCCGCCAGCCGCTCCCACGCCGGCCGGTCCAGCTCCATCGCCTCCCGGATGGCCTCGACGCGCGCCGGATCGGGCTGGTCCCCGGCGAGGGCGACGGCGGCGTCGCCCGGCAGTGCCTCGGTGAGCGCGAAGACCAGCAGGACCACGGCCACGGTCTGGGCGGCACCGACGATCAGCCTCCGGGCGACGAAGGAGCGCAGTCCGCTCACGCCAGCCACACCGTGCCGAACCGGGCCCAGTCCAGGGTGTTGGCGGGCGCGTCCGTCTTCACTCCGCGCACCGTGCGCGCCGTGCCGATGATCCAGTCGGCGAAGCCCCAGACGAGGAAGCCGCCCTCCGCGTACAGGCGGCGCTGCATCCGCTCGTACACCGCGGCCCGCGCGGCCTTGTCGCGAGTGGACTGGGCCTGCTGGTACAGGGCGTCGAAGTCCTTGTGCCGCCACTTGGTGGCGTTGGTGGTGGAGCCGGTGAGCAGCCGCTGGGAGATGTGCGCCTCGATGGGCATGGCACCGGAGCGGTAGCAGCACAGGGTGCCGCTGTCGAGGATGTCGCTCCAGTAGGAGTCCTTGCTGCCCGTCTTCACCTCGACGGTGACGCCCGCCTTCCTCGCCTGGTCGCGGAAGATGCTGGCGGCCTCGGTGAACCCGGCGGCCACGGCGGAGGTGTCCAGGGTGACCCGGAGGTCCTCGGCGCCGGCCCGCTTGAGCAGGGCGCGGGCCTTGTCGAGGTCCTGCTCGCGCTGGGGCAGGCCGTCGGCGTAGTACTCGTAGCCCTTGCCGAACAGGTCGTTGCCCACCTCGCCGGCGCCGGACAGGGCACCGGCGACCAGTTCCGCGCGGTCGGCGATGAGGAAGAACGCCTGGCGCACCCGCTCGTCGTCGAAGGGCGGCCGGTCGGTCTTCATGCAGAACGCCTGCATGGCGCTGTTGCGCAGCCGCACGATCCCGATCTGCCCCTTGCCCTCGTGGGCGCGGGCGGTGGTGGGGTTCAGCTCGTGGGCGTACTCGACCTGCCCGCCGAGCAGGGCGTTGACGCGGGCCGACTCCTCGTTGGCGGTGACGAACTCGACTTCGTCCAGGTACGGGGCGCCTTCCCAGTGGTCGTCGTTGCGGCGGAACACCGCGGAGCGGCCCGGCGCGAACGACACGAAGCGGAACGGCCCGGAGCCGATCGGTTTCCGGTCGAAGTCCGCCGCGCCCTCGGGCACGATGTACGCGCCGAACGCGGCCATGACGTTGGGGAACTCGGCGGTGGGCCGCTTGAGGACGAACTCCACCGTCCGCTGTCCCGTGGCCCGGCTCGCGTCGAGGTCGATGGGTTCCAGGGACGCCTTGGCGCGGAACGCCCGCTTCGGGTCGGCGATGCGGCGGTAGCTGTACAGCACGTCCTCGGCCGTGACCGGTCCGCCGTCGTGGAAGGTGGCCTCGCGCAGGGTGACCTGCCAGCGGTCCAGGGTCTTGTTCGGCTCCCACTCCTCGGCGAGGCGGGGCCGGGCGGACAAATCGGCGCCGTAGTCGGCGAGCTTGTCGAAGAGGGCCTTGGCGCGGGCCACGTCGACGAACAGGTTGGACAGGTGCGGATCGAGGGTCTCGCCGGCGCCGCCGCCCGCGAACGCGGCCCGCAGCCGCCCGCCCCGCTTCGGGGCGCCGCCGCCCTCGTCCGCGCCACCGCCGTCGCCGGAGCCGCCGCACCCGGTGAGGGCCAGCGCACCGAGCGAGGCGGCCCCGGTGGCCGCGAGGAAGCCACGCCGGCGCAGGCCGGCCAAGCGGTCGGGGGACGGGTGGTGACGGGCAGTCATGTCGCGCATGGGAGGTTCCTCGTGGGTGTGGGTGGGTGCGGGGGAGGGGCGGTGGCCGGGTGCGGCCGGTGGGCGGCACGAGCACGGAGGTCGGGGCCTCAGGGCGCGGGTGCGGGACCGGCCAGGCGGGCCACCACGTGCAGCCGGTCGGCGTCGGTGGTGCGACCGGGCCCCAGGCCCTCGTGCCAGGGCGGCTCCGTGCGCGGGCCGGGCCCGTCGTGCAGCTCCAGCACCTCGAAGCCGTGGGCGGCCAGCAGGTGCCGCAGTTCCTGCGGGAACAGCAGCCGCCACGCCGACCGCTGCTCGACGGGCTCCGGGGCGCCGTCGGAGGTCCATACGCGGGTGCGGCGCAGCAACTGGGCCGTGCGGTCCACGGTGAGCGTGGTGGTGGAGCGGTAGCGCACGCCCCGCCAGTCGAACGCGTGGACGACGGGGGCGTCGAGCAGGTCGGTGCGGCCGAGGAAGTACGCGCCGTTGCGCATCTCGGCGACGAGCAGGCCGCCCGGGGACAGCGCGCGGCGGCAGGAGGCGAGGAAGCCGCCGAGCTGGTCGTTGGTGTGGCAGTACAGCAGCGCGCTGTCCAGGCACACCACGGCGTCGTACACCCCCCGGCCGAGGTCGAAGCCGTGCAGGTCGGCCCGGACGTACTCCGGTCCCGGATGGTGGACGCGGGCGTGGGCGAGCATCGCCTCGGAGAGGTCGGCGCCGGTCACCCGCCGGCCGGCGCCGTGCAGATGGGCGGCGTCGCGGCCGGTGCCGCAGCCCATGTCCAGCACGCGCGGCCCCGCCCCGTGCCGGCGCAGGCAGTCCTCCGTCCAGCGCCCGGCCAGCCGCTCGGGGTCGGGGAAGCGGGTCTCGTACAGCTCGGGGTTGTCCGTGAGCAGGTTGTGGGCGCTCAAGGTCGTCGTCATGGAGGTGTCCTTCCTCAGGCCGTCGCGGGTACGGCGGGCTTCGACGGCGCGGGCAGCGACCCGATCCGGTGCAGCCAGGCCACGCCCAGCGCGGACGCGAGCCCGAACAGGGCGCAGCACACCCATGGCAGCCAGCCGGCGCCGCCCCGCTCCCCGGCGTCCATGGCCCAGCCGACGACGGCGTTGCCCACGGCGGCGGCGAGGCCGGAGACGACGTAGAAGATGCCGAAGCAGGTGCCGGTCAGCTCGGGGCGGGCGAAGCCGGGGATCAGCTCCATCACGAACGGCTGGGCGACCATCACCCCGAGGTGGAGCAGCAGCGCCCCGGCCAGCACGGGCAGGGCCCGCAGCACGGCGTCCGCCGTGCCGTCCGGCCCTGCGGAGCCGGCGGAGTCCAGGGCGGGCGGCAGGAACGCCAGCGCCATCAGCCCCAGTCCCGCCGCGATCCAGCGCGCCCGGTCACCGCGCTCCTTCAGGACGCGGGTCAGGCGCAGCTGCAGGGTGAGGTTGGCGAGGGTGCCGACGAGGAAGACGAGTCCGGCGGCGCCCTCCCAGCCGGTGGCCCGGCGCGCGCCGTCGGGCAGCAGCAGGTAGAGCTGGTTCTCCAGGGTGAACATGCCGACCATGGCGAGCGCGAAGGCGAGGAAGGCCCGGTTGCCGAGGACCTCCCGCCAGTCGCCGAGCACCGTGCCCCCACTGGGCGCGGTCCTCCGCGCCGGCAGGACCAGGGCCTGCGCGGCGGTGAGGACGGCGAAGATCCCGGCGGCGGTCAGGGCCGAGGTGCGGAAGTCCACCAGCAGCAGCGCGCCGCCCAGCAGCGGCCCGACCAGCGCTCCGGTGGTGGCGAACACGTTGAACAGGGCGAACGCCTCCGCCTTGCGCTCGTCGGCCTCCTGGGCGATGTAGGCGCGCACGGCGGGGTTGAACAGCGCCCCGGCGAAGCCGCTGAGCACGGACGCGGCGAGCAGCACCGCCAGGTCGTCGCCGAGCGCGAACAGCGCGAACCCGACGGTGCGCAGCGCGCAGCCGGCGATGATGACGCCGCGCGCGCCGAGCCGGTCGGAGGCGGAGCCGCCGACGATGAACAGGCCCTGCTGGCTGAGGTTGCGGACGCCGAGGACGACCCCGACGACCGCCGCCGACAGGCCGAGGTTCTCGGTGAGGTGGGTGGCGAGGTAGGGGATGAGCAGGTAGAAGCCGGTGTTGACGCCGAACTGGTTCACCAGCAGCAGTTGCACCGCGAGCGGGAAGCGGCGCATCTCACGCCACGTCCTCACGGCTCACCCCCCGCGGCCGTACGCCCAGCCCGGGCAGCCCGCTGGTCCGTACGCGGCCGTCCTCGCCGCCGATGCCGGTCCACGGGTCGTGCGCGAGCAGCAGATGCCCGTCGAGATCGGCCCAGCGGGCCCGCCCCGCGAGGTGCACGGCGGGCGCGAGACCGAGACTGCTCGCGGTGAGGCACCCGAGCATCAGCTCGGTGCCGCTGCCCTCGACCGCCTCGGCGATGCGCAGCGCCGCGTGCACCCCGCCGCACTTGGCGAGTTTGACGTTGACGCCGTGGACCCGGCCGGCCAATCGCCGTACGTCCTCCAGCGACACGGCGTCCTCGTCGGCGACGACCGGCAGCGGCGAGCGGGCGGCCAGCGCCGCCAGCGCCTCCGGGTCGCCCGGCGCGATCGGCTGCTCGACGGCCTCGACGCCGAGGTCGGCGAACCGGGGCAGCAGCGCCCCCGCCACCGCCGGGCTCCACGCGCCGTTGGGGTCCAGCAGCAGCCGGGCCCGGGGCGCGGCGGCCCGGACGGCGCGCACCCGCTCGACGTCGTCCTCCGGGTCGGGCGAGCCCGCCTTGACCTTGAGCACCTCGAAGCCGCCCGCCGCGAGGGAACGGGCCTGCGCCGCCGCGTGCGCGGGGGAGGTGATGCCGATCGTGCGCGCGGTGGCGGCGACCGGCACCTCGGGCGTGCCGAGCAGCCGGTGGACGGGACGGCCGGCGCGTTTGCCGACGAGGTCGAGGAGGGCGGCCTCGACGGCGGCGGTGACGGCCGGGGGAGTGCCGTCGCCGGGCCACTCGCCCGCGCGCAGAGCTCCCAGCGCGCTCTCGGGCCCGGGCAAGCGGGCGAGGTCCGCGCCGGCGGCGGCGAGGAGCCGTTCCAGCCGCGCCGCGTCCAGGCCGTAGTAGACGCTGGTGACGGCCTCACCGTGCCCGGTGGCGCCCTCATGCGCGATGTTCAGCCACACGGCCTCGCGGGCGGACATCGTGGAGCGGGAGATGCGCAGCGGTTCGGTCAGTTCGAGCCGTACGGTGCGCAGGCCGGCCTTCATGGGTTCCTTTCCGAGGGGGCCGGGCAGGGGGCGTCCGCCAGCGGATCGGTGACGCGCGTGCAGCGCGTCCAGCCGGTGGCCTCGGCCGCGTACGGGTGCGGGATCTCCACGGGACGGGTGGCCGCCGTGGCGGGGTCGAGGCCGTGGGCGGCGGTGAAGTCGTCGTCGTAGACGGTGCCGAGGTAGCGGTGCGGGCCGTCGGGGAAGACGGTGGCGACGACCGCGCCGGGGTGGACACGGGCCGCCCAGGCGGCGACGCGGGCGGCGGCGCCCGTGCTCCAGCCGCCGCTGACGAAGCTTTCGCGGGCCAGCCGGCGGCAGGCGTCCACGGCCTCCGCCGGACCGACCCAGTGCACCTCGTCGAACGCGTCGTAGGCGACGTTGCGCGGGTGGATGCTGCTGCCCAGCCCCCGCATCAGCCGCGGCCGGGCGGGCTGGCCGAAGATGGTGGAGCCGGTGGAGTCGACACCGATCAGCCGCAGCGCGGGCCAGTGCCGCCGCAGCGGGCCGATGACGCCGGCACTGTGCCCGCCGGTGCCGACGCTGCACACCAGGATGTCCAGATGGTCGAGCTGCACGGCGAGTTCGGCGGCCAGGGAGGCGTAACCGGCGGTGTTGTCCGGGTTGTTGTACTGGTCGGGCCAGTACGCGCCGGGCAGCACGGCCAGCAGCTCCCGCAGCCGGGCCAGGCGGGCCGCCTGCCAGCCGCCCTGCGGCGTGGGCCGGTCCACGATCTCCAGCCGCACCCCGTGGGAGCGCAGCAACTGCCGCATCGACGGTTCCAGTTCGCTGTCACCGACCAGCACGACCGGGTGGCCGAGGGCCTGCCCAGCGAAGGCCAGCCCGATGCCGAGGGTGCCGGAGGTGGACTCCACCACCGGCGCGCCGGGCCGCAGTTCGCCGCGCTCGCGGGCCCCCATCAGCATGGACACCGCGGCCCGGGCCTTCATCCCGCCCGCGCAGAGCCCTTCGAGCTTGGCCCAGAAACCGGGGTGCGGTCCGGGCAGCCCGGCCGTGACCCGCACGACGGGCGTACGGCCGAGCAGGTCGAGCAGCTCCGGACGGGCGACCGGGCGGACGGCGGTCGCGGCGGCGGTGGCGGGCGGGGTCACCGGGTGCCCCCCGGACAGCCGGCGCGGTAGCGGTGGAGCGTGCCGGGACCGCCGTCCAGCCAGAAGAAGGGGTACGGCTCCGCGCACACCGCGCTCACCCCGTGCCCGAGGAAGCGGGGCAGCACGGCACTGCCGGTCTGGGCGAACATCACCAGCTGCTTGCCGTGCCGCAGCGCGTGCTCCCGCAAGGGCTCGAAGGTCCCGTTGCCCAGTGTCATCCCGGACACCAGCAGCGCGTCGCACCGGCCGGCCTCGGCGAGCGCGCCGGTGACGACCGGCTCCCCCCACTCGGTGACCCCGCCCTTGAGGTCGCACGGCACATACTCCAGACCGCGTGCCCGCAGCGCCTCCAGCAGGGAGTTGACCACCCCCACCACGAGCACCCTCGCCCCCGGCCGCAGGTCCAGCAGCTCGGCCACCGCCCGGGCCCGGGCCCGGGACTTCTCCAGCGACGTCCCGGCGGGCAGCGCCACGGCCCGCGCCCCGTGCTCCGGGGTGTGCGGGGTGACGTGCATCAGATAGGCGTCCAGCGCCGCCACGCGCACCGGCGGCAGCGGATGCCCCAGCAGCAGGGCCACGTCCGCGCCGACGCACTCCTCGACCGCGCTGTCCGGCAGCGTCCCGGGCTCGACCGCGCAACTGCCGACGGCCTCGGCCAGACGCAGACTGAGCACCTCGTTGCGGTAACCGGTGCCGCGCCCGTCGTGCCGTACGGCCTGCCGCGTGGTGAAGGCCACGGCGATCCGCAGAGCGGCCGGGTCCGGCCCCAGCGCACCGGCGCGGGCCCGTGCCACGAGGGCGTCGCACGACATCACGCCGGCGGGCGCGGTGGTGGCGGAGGTCATCGGATCACCAGCCCGGAGCGCACCTCGTCGAGCAGGGCCTCGACCCGGGCGCGGGCGCCGGGTCCGCCGGCGTCGCCGGCCATGACGTGCCCGAGGTACTCGTTGTTGCTGCCGGCCGCCTTCACCTGCCGTCCGGGCTCGGCGAGCTGCACCTCCAGCACGTCCGGCAGGGAGCGCAGCCGGCTGCCGTCCAGGGCCTCCAGGGTGCCCGCGCGGTCCGGTACGAGGAAACCGACGGCCGCGCTGCGCAGCCCGGTGTCGCTGCGCCTGAGGTCGGGGGCGCGGCCCAGGGAGACGTCGACGAAGGCCGCGGCGAGGTCGATGCCGGTGACGTGGCGTATCAGCTCGGTGATGCGGTTGCCGGCGGGCCGGGGGTTGACCTCGACCACGCGCGGGCCGGCGGAGGTCAGCTTGATCTCGGTGTGCGCGACGACGCCCTCGGTCAGGCCGAGCGCCTTGAGCGCGGCGAGCGCGGTCTGTTCCGCCGCCTCGGCCCGCGCGGCCGGCAGGTCGGCGGGGAACATGTGGCCGGTCTCGATGAACGCGGGCGCCCCGCCGACGCTCTTGTCGGTCACGCCGACCACCTGGACGGCGCCCGCGTGCGAGACGGTCTCGACGCTCACCTCCGGGCCGTCGAGGAGTTCCTCCAGCAGCACCGCGGGCGCCCGCCGTTGTCCGCGCGCGTTGACCGGGAAGCCGGCCAGCGCCCGTACGGCGTCGGCGAGTTGCCCCTCGTCGTCCACCCGCCGCACGTACATGCCCGCGCACAGGTCGACGGGCTTGACCACCAGCGGATAGCCGATCTCCCGCGCGGCGCGCGCGAGATCGGCCCACTCCTCGTGCACCGCGAAGCGCGGCCCGGGCACCCCGGCGTCGGCCAGGACCCGGCGGGTGGCGTCCTTGCGGCAGGCGTCGCGCACCCCCCGCGCGCCCGGCCCGGGCAGGCCGAGCCGCTCGGCCACCGCCGCCACCGTCGGCAGGTAGTAGTCGCAGGACGTGAGCACGCCGTCGAACCCGAATACCGCGTGCAGCCGCTCCACCTGGGACAGCAGAGCCTCCGTGTCGTTGGTGTCGGCGGTGATCACGTGGCGCGCCCCGAGCAGCGGATGCGCCGCGCCCTCGGGTGCCGAGCGCAGGTAGTGGTGGAGATCGCGGGTGAGGAACGTGAACTCGTGCCCGTTCTCCCGGATCGCCCGCGGCAGCAGCCTGCTCATCGATCCGACCCAGCTCTCGACCATCAACAGATGAGCCACAGCTCCCCTTCTCGTGCCATGCGGCGCATGCGTCAGGGCAGCCCGGCGGTACCGCCGTCGGGCGGCGGCCGGGTTTGCCGACGAACACGTTAACGGTAATCATTTTCATTTGTCACCCTTTCGGTCTCTCTCGTTCGGGCCACCCATTCGGAGACTTCGTGATCCCGCGCGTCCGGCGCCCGGCCCTGCTGTGCGTCCTGGCGGCGACCGCCGCGACCGTCCTGCCCGCCGCCCCCGCCCGGGCCGCGGCCCCGCCGCCCGCCCTGAGCTTCGGGGCCTGCCCCGCCCCGGTGCCCGCCCCGCCCGCCCCGGACCGCGTCGAGTGCGCGCGGATGAGCGTGCCGCCGGACTGGGACGCCCCGCGGGGGCCGCGCATCGAACTGGCCGTCTCCCGGGTTCGCGCCTCCGGCACCCGGCCGAGCGGCGCGGCGTCCTGCAGAGCCGGGCCTGCCGCGCCGGCGCGACACGTTCTTCGCCTGGACGGCGGCCCACCCGGCCCGCTTCGGCCTCGGCGACACCCCCGCGGCCGTCCGCCGCACCTACCTGCGGGTGCGCGCGGGACTCGCCGAACGGCCCGCGGCGGCCTCGGTCCGGCGGAGTTCGACCGCGCCGTCTACCGCGCCCTCGGCCGCACCGAGCGCTGGGCGGGCCTCGCCGACGGCCTCGCCGCCCGCCTCCGCGACGGCGGCGTCGACGGACTGAGGCCCGCCGATCCGTTCGACGGCCCCGCCTCGCGCACGTACGAGGCGGCCAACCGCATCGTCAAGTGCGCCGACGGCCCCGGCCCCGCGCCCCGGCGGATCGTGGCGGACATCCGCCGCACCAGCCGCCTCGGCCCCCAGTCGGTCCTGATCGGCATGGAGGCCTCCGCCTGCGCCTACTGGCACCACCGGCCCACCCGCCGCACCCCGCTCGGCAGCCCCGACGCGCCACCCGTCCTGCTGGTGGCCTCCGCGCACGACCCGGTCACCCCCGTCGAGGGCGCCCACCGGCCCCGCCGCACCCTGCCCGGCTCCCGTCCGGTCGTCCTGGACGACGACCACTCCCACGGCGTGTTCGCCGGCCGGAGCGACACCTGCGTCGACGGCACGGTCGCCGCGTGCCTCCTCGACGGCACGGTGCCCGCGGCGGACGTGCGCTGCGCGGGACCGGGGCTGCCCCCGGCGCCGTGACACGCCGTTGTTTTTGAAAGCCGTTTTCAATTGGCTAGCGTGGGGCCCCCGACCAGGAAGGACTTCGATGAGCCAGACCGTGCCCGGCGGCTACACCGTGCGCCCCGCGACGCCGGCGGACGTCGACGACGCCCGCCGCGTCATGCTCGACACCTTCTACCGCGAGTTCGGATACGGCTACGTACCCGCCTGGCACCACGACGTCGTGGACATCGAGGGCACCTACCTCGACGATCCCCGGCACCTGCTGCTCGTCGCCGTCCACGACGGTGAGGTCGTCGCCACCACTGGTGTCCGTTCCGAGGGCCCCGCGCACCCGCCGCACCCGCGATGGCTGGCCGACCGCTACCCGTCCGGGACCACCGCCCAGCTCGTCCGCGTCTACGTCCGACCGGGACATCGGCGCCGGGGCCTGGCCCGTACGCTGGTCACCACCGCCCGCGACTTCGTCGCCGAGACCCCGGGCTACGCGTGCCTCTACCTGCACACCAACACCAAGGTCCCCGGCGTGGAGGCCTTCTGGCGCGGCCTCGCCAAGGAGGTCTTCGACGCCCGCGCCACCGGCGAACACGGACCGGGGGTCGCCACGGTGCACTTCGAGATCCCGCTGTGCTGACTCCCGCTTCTGTGCCGTAGCCAATTCTCATTCCGATGTCGTTCGAGAGGCTCTACGGACCGCTAGACGGTGTCCCGCCAGGCCGGCAGGTCCTCGTCCTCGTGCCGGCGGTGGTGCGGGATGGCCGGGCCGGTGCCCCGGTAGCCACCGTCGGCGATCACCGCGGGGTGGTACCGGCGGCAGCCTTCGCGCCGGACTCCTCCCAGGCCCGGCAGTCGTTGCGGTTGCCGGGCAGCACCGGCTTGCCGACGGCAATGACCGTGGGGACCCCCGGACGGAATCCGGGGAGGGCGTCGGCGTCGATGACGACCCGGTGATTGGTGGGGTGACGACAGTTCTCGCCGGAGGCGGCCACGGCCCGGTCACGGGTGGGGACCGGCGTGCCGTCGACGACGAGCACGGTGTCCTTGCGGAACCGCCCCCGGGGCTGAGGGACGAGAGCCGGCCCGAGGTGGTCGACGATCCGGTCGGCCGCCGACTTCGAGACGCCGAACAGCCGGGCGAGCCGGCGTAGGGTGAGGTTGGTGCGCCGGTACGCGGCCATCGGCAGCACTCGCTCCTTTTAGTGGCAGCGACCACGGTCGGCCCCTGCGGACCGGATCGGCCCCCTCGCGCCGCAGCGCGGTGATCAGCTTGTTGCACTGCCGAGGACCCAGCCCGGTGAACGGGCGTATCCACGAAGGCTCTGACGCCGTGATCACGTCAGCCACGGCGAGATCATCTCGCCTCTGACCAGCAGTTACAGGACAACCTCTAGGTGTTGCCGGACCTCGGAGGGCTGTCAAGGCCCTCACGTCCCCCGCGGGCCGCCAAGCGCGTGGGCCCAGGCCAGCAGTTCGGGGGCGTCTAGCGTCGGTAGCCACTCGTCGGCCCGGGTGGCGCCGCCGCCCTGCGGCCGGGGGCCGACGCCCAGGACCCGCAGGCCGGCCCGGCGGGCCGCTTCCACACCGGTCGGGGAGTCCTCCACCGCCAGCGCCCGGTGCGGGGGGACACCGCAGAGCCGGGCCGCCACGGCGTACACGTCGGGGTGCGGCTTGGGGCGCACGCGGTCCCCGGCGTCGGGGACGACGAGGTGCTGGAAGTGCGCGAGCAGCCCGGCCCGTTCCAGACTGCCCTCGACCACGACCCTCGGGCAGTTGCTGGCCACCGCCAGCGGTAACCGGCCGGAGAGCAGCCGTACGAGCCGGACCGCACCCGGCATCGTCACCGGTTCGTCGGTGACGAGTGCCAGGAAGTGGTCGAGAAGTGCGGCTGTCAGGTCCTCGGTCAGTTCGGGTTTGTGCACGGACTGTGCCATGAGCCGGCCGCAGTCCTCGTAGTGCAGGCCAAGGGCCTGCTCCGCGAACCCGGGCGGTGGCTGGAGTCCGTGCTCCCGGAAGGCCCGGCTGCGAGCCTCCTGCCAGTGGCGTTCGCTGTCCATCAGGGTGCCGTCGCAGTCGAAGACGACGGCTTCGGGCGACCAGGCGAGCAGATCGTGGTCCGAGGTGGTCATCGGGGGCCTCCCACGCCTTTGCGTGTACGCATGCGGCATTTCCGTATCCACAGGAAACGGAAAGATGGTTTCCGTTACGTTATTTCCATCCCGGTAAATCGGGCAATAACCCTTTTCGGTGACTCGGCGGGCGCCGGAAACGTGCATCCCGGCGACAGTCGTGACGCGACCACTGAGACCGTCAAAGCCGTTTGCTCGCGCGTCAGTTGTTACGCGTGCTCGGCCGCGCGGACCCGGAGCGTCTTGCGTCCGTCGCCACTCGCAAGCGTTCGCGTTCGAAAGAACTGTGTAATTGCCTCATGAAAGTGCCTGTTTGGGCTCCGGGCGTACGCTGGCGCACTGAATTCGCGGCCGGCGTGAGAACGGAGCGAGGGCGGACGGAACGTTGCAGGAATGGGCGAAGGCAACCCGCAGGTCACTGCTGGAAGCGGCTGCCCAATATTCGCTGAACAGGGATACGCGGCCACCAGCGTCAACGACATAAGCGCAAGGTCGGGCCGGACCAGCGGCGCGGTCTACTTCCATTACACCGGTAAGGAGGGAATCGCCGTCGCCGTCGTCGAGGACCGGTCCGCCACCTGGGCCCAGCTCGCTGCACGCTACGGAGACGAGACGGCCCCCGCTCGAACGGCTCGTCGCCCTCGGCTATGAAATCGCCCATGCCCTCACCCGGGATCCCGTGACGCGTGCCGGTGGCCGTCTGTGGGCCGAGCGCGCCGTCATCAAGGCTCCCGTTCCCGACCCCTTCGCGCTGTGGACCGCCGCCGCGCGGCTGCTCGCGCAGGCCCGGTCGGCAGGGCATGTCAACGAGCGTGTCCGCCCCGCCCGCACGGCCCGGCTCTGGTGTGCGCGTTCCTCGGCCTGTGCATCCTCACCGAGGCCCTCGAGGGCACGACCGTTCTCGACGGCCGCCTGACCGGCTGGTGGCACCTGACCCTGCCCTCCCTCCGGCCGCAACCGTCCCGGGGGAACTTCCCGGCAGGCCGGTGACGCACCCGTGCACGTCACCCCCGGTCGTCCGGCGGCACCGCCCACCGGCCCGTGCCTCCACCGCGCACACCGCCCGGCGAGTCGCCCATCGGCCTCACACGGCGACCGCGCATCCTCGCCTCGTCGCAGCATTGGTGTGTGGTCCGATCCGGGCTCTTCCAGGTGGCAGGCGGTGGCGATCAGGCCTTGTCATCTTGGTTGGCCAGGAGTCATGTTCAGTGATCACTGGTATGGATCAAACAGGCGCGCGGGAAGGATGTGCATGCTCCGGTGTTCTGACCGAAAATGATCACCGGGTGCATCGCGCAGAAGTCGGGTGCGACCGCATCGTGGGTCTACGAGCATGCGTCGCTGTGGAGATCGACGGCTTTGTCGTGCGCCGTGCGGTCGACTCCGACGCCGCTGCGGTGGCCGAGGTCTGGCTGCGTTCCTTCGCGGCGGCGCTTCCGGGCGTGCGCCGGGTGCATACGGACGACCAGATCCGGTCCTGGTCCCGGGAGGTGGTCGTGCCTGGCCGGGAGGCGTGGGTGGCGACGGTGGAGGCTCGGCGGTCGGGGTGATGGTGTTGGACGGGGAAGAACCGGACCAGCTCTATCTCGATCCGGCCTGGCAGGGGAGGGGTATCGGCAGCCGCCTCGCGGACCTGGCGAAGCAGCGTCGTCCAGCCGGGCTGACGCTGTGGACGTTCCAGGTCAACGAGCCGGCACGACGCTTCTATGAGCGGCACGGCTTCGTAGCTGCCGAGTGCACCGACGGGCACCGCAACGAGGAACGCGAGCCGGACGTCCGGTATGCGTGGCGACCCGGGAAGCAAAAGCCCTGAGGACGCTCAAGCCGTCGGGGTGAGTGGGCGTCCTCCCCGGCGGATGCCTTTCTCGCTGCGGACGCGGGCGCGTTCACGTCGTTGGGCGGCCAGGACGTCCGGGTGGCGGGCGTTGTGGTTGCGCCGGCGCGGGTATCGGTGCAACTGGCAGGTCTCGACCGTGTGGTTGGGGTGATTCAAGTTGGCGAGGGTGAATTGCCGCAGCGGCCCGAGGCGCGCCTCGATCGGGTTCGCCCAGGACGCGTTCGTCGGCGTGAAGCACGGTTCGACCTTGTTCTGAGCCGCCCAGCGCAGGATGCGCACGTTCCTGTGAGCGGAGAGGCTGTCCAGGATCACGTAGATCGGGGCGCGGTCCGGGCGGGCTCCGCGGATCGACTTGAGCGCGGCCCAGCTGGGAGTGATGTCCTTGCGGCGCCGGTTGACGCCCCACAGGGTGTCGTCACCGGCCGGGTAGCGGCCGTGGAAGTAGGTCACTCCGTGGGTGCGGAGGAAGATCGCCGGCAACCGGCAGGTCCTGCCCTCCTTCGCCCGGCGGGACCTGCCGGTCGGGCGGATGCCGAGCGGCCCGAACTCGTCGAAGGCGAAGGTGCGGTCCGGCCGCTCGGTCAGCGCGTACTCGATCCGGTCCAGCTTGGCGTCGAAGCCCGGGTCGGGGGACTCCTTTCACGACTTGGTGTGCTGGAAGGTGATCCCGCGGCGGGCCAGCGGACAGCGCAGGGCTTCGCGGCCCATACGTATCGGACGGGCGACGTTGCGCCGCAGATGATCGGCGAGCTTGCGGATCGACCAGCGGGTAAAGGGTTCGCCGAGCTTGGCCGGGCGAGTGGCGGCCGTCTGGATGACGAGGTCCTCGTCGTCATCACCGAGCAGGCGGGGACGGTGACCCTGGCCCTTGAGCACCTGATCGCAACGGCCACCGCCGCGGTCGCGGACGGCGCGGTACTGCTCATCGCCACGATGCTGCTGGGTGCCCTGGGAGCTGTCGCCCAGACCTGCGTGATGGCACTCGTGCCGCACCTGTTCCCGGAGTCGGACGCCCAGCTGCGGGTGAACAGCCTCACGGAGTCGGTGAGGAACGCGGGTTACATCATCGGCCCGCTGCTGGTCGGCCTGCTGACGGCGCATGGCGGTACCGGGCCGGCCTTGGCGGTTGGCGCGGGGACCTTCGCCTTCGCTCTGCCGGCCGTGCCGGGCATCAGCCGATGGCTGGTCATGGCGGCCCAGGAACGTACGGGGACAGCCGGCCCGGCCGAGGCCCCTGCCGTCGGAGCGGCCGAAGCGGTCACGGACGGAGCGCAATCCCTCGGGAAGACCGCGGGAGGCCTGCGGATCGGGCTGGCCCTGCTCTGGGCGGGAACACGGCGACGGACCACGCTCGCCACGATTATCTGGTGACCGGCGCCCATCCCGTCGTACCGCTGATGCTGGCCGCCTACCTCTGCGGTGGGATGGCCAACGCCGTACAGAACGTGGCCCTTCGCACGCATGCCATGGCCGACTGTCCGCCGGACGTGAGGGGCCGCCGGGCACCAGCGAGCGGACTGCTGGTGCCCGGCGGCTGTCAGGACGCGCCCGTCAGGCGCGTACGGCGAATGCTCAGCGAGGCCAGGCGCAGTGCACATGCCTGCTGTGCCCGGCGTTGCCCGGGCCGAGTACTTCCGTAGCGCCCAGCTTGCGGCAGGCGGCCATCAGCGCCTTGTGCGGGGCACCCGACCCGACATGCTTCCCGTTGATGTAGTTGATGTCGATCGCCTTGCCCGCGTAGTGGCGGGAGTTGGCGCTGTGTTTTCCTCCGACGATCTCCGACACGGTGACCCGGTACTTGTACTGGGTGTTCAGCTTCAGCAGCCCGTTGAGCATGCGGGGGTCCAGGGCCACACGGCGGTTCGGGTGGTGCCCCCACGGGCTCGTCAGGGCGCCCTTGCCGTTGGCGGTGTCGGTGATGTTCGCCTTGGCGGTGGAGCCCGCGTGAGTACCTCCCGGGTGAACGGTGGCCAGGGTGATGCCGCTGGTGCGCAGGATCTGCCGGGCAGTGGTGGCCCGGGTGTCCGCGGCCGCGGTGGCGTGGACCGCGGAGCCGCTCAGGGCTGCTGCGGCGACTGCCACCGTGATCACGCGGGCGAAATGGTGTGTCGGCATGCCGAGTTATCCCTTCGGAAACGTGGACCGTGGAGGGTGGGTGCCGGTCCGGGACAACAGATACAGGTGCCGACGGCCCAAGTCGGGACGATCCATGGCGATTCACCGCGATGGGTGATGTCTCTGACCACAAGGCGCCGGATTTCTCGCAGGATGGTGGAGCTTGTGCCGGCAAGCGCGGTGGTCGGCCAAAAGGACGCCCTGCTCGTGGGGAGGGCCGTGCCCACCCGCCGGGCGCGGAGCCGTTCATGCGCCTGTTCCCCAGTCCTGAACGGCCCGGTGCCGACGGGGGAGGAGGCGCCGGGCTCGCGTCCACCGCATCCACACCGGACGGCATCCTCCAGGTCCGCGCTGCTGTCGAACGAGGCGTCGCACGCCTGAAGTCCTGGCGGATCCTCCGCAGAAGCCGCTGCAGCCCGAACCGCATGACGGACATCGCCGCCGCGGTCCTCACCCTGGAGAGGCAACGCTGAAAAGGCTCATTGGCCAAGCCCCGGTAGCCCTCGTCCACCTCGGCTTTCACCGTCGGGTGCTGGCGCGACTGCTCGGCGACTCCCTCGGTGCGCATCGCTGTCCGGTCGCGCATGCGGCCCGGCCGCAGTGCACCGGACCACAGGAGGCGGCCCCGGTGGTCGCTGATCGTGGTCGTCTTCATCGTGTTCTGCCTACGCTTGCCGGAGACGAAGGCCCGGCGCCCGGGACGATGAGCTTGGGGGCGACGCACCTGGGTCTCGGTGCCGTCGATGCGCAGGCAGACGTCCTCGGCGGCCGCGTAGGCGAACACGTCCTCCAGGGTGCGCAGCCGCAGGCCGGGCCGGTCAGGCACGGTGAACCCGCGGTCGGCGAGTAGGGGCCGGACCTCGGCGATCGCGCGGCCGATGGTGGAAGACCCCACCTCGTAGATCACGGCCAGCGCGTCATGCTCAGCCCGGTGCGAAGCTGGACCAAAGTCACCGGCAGACGGTCGACGAGGACCAGTTCGTACTTCGGGCCGGCCCCGGCCTGCCGTTGGCGAGCACCCCGTCGCCGCACATGGCGCCCGGACTCGCAACGCGCCTGCCAGCATGGCGCGAGTTCTTCGATCAACTCACCGAGATGTCGCTGCGGGAGACCGCAGAAGGCGCGATGAGCCATGGCCGCGCGGGCCTGCTTGGTGTTCACACCGCAAGAACCCGCACGGCCAACGTCATGTCACGGTCGACGTCGACCGATCATGCGGGCTAGGCGGTGTCTTCAAATGATCTTGAATGATGGATCATGGTCGGGTGATACGTCGCCATGAACTGTCGGATGCCGAGTGGTAGTTCGTCCGGCCGCTGCTGCCCAAGTCGTTGCGGGGCAGGAAGCGGCTGGACGATCGCATGGTGCTCAACGGGATCGTGTGGAAGTTCCGGACGGGGTGGCCTGGCGGGATGTGCCCGAACGGTACGGTCCGTGGGCCACACTGCACACCCGATTCCGGCGGTGGGCTCTGGACGGCACGTTCGAGCGGATGCTGCAGGCCGCCCAGGCCAGGGCGGACTCGGCCGGGGACATCGACTGGCTCGTTTCGGTTGACTCCACCGTCGTCCGCGCCCACCAGCACGCCGCCGGGGCGCGAAAAGGGGGCTCCGCAGCCTCGCACTCGGGCGTTCCCGAGGTGGCCTGACCAGCAAAATCCATCTGGCCTGCGACGGTGTCGGCCGTCCGCTCGCTTTCACGCTCACGGGCGGCAACACCAATGACTGCACCCAGTTCACTGCGGTGATGGAAGCGATACGGGTGCCCCGTGTCGGCCCGGGACGGCCCCGAGTGCGGCCCTCCCACGTGCTGGGCGACAAAGGCTACAGTTCCCGGGCCATCCGCACCTGGCTGCGACGACGCAGCATCGGTCACACCATCCCCGAGCGGACCGACCAGGTCCGGAACCGGCTCCGGCGCGGCAGTCGCGGCGGGCGCCCACCGGCCTTCGACAAGCAGCGCTACAGGCAGCGCAACGTGGTGGAACGCTGCTTCAATCGACTGAAGCAGTGGCGCGGCATCGCTACTCGCTACGACAAGACCGCGGAGTCCTTTCAGGCAGCCGTCACTCTCGCGTCGCTCCTGATGTGGGCGTGATGTTCCGACGGTGAGCGGCGGGTCATCAGAGATGGAGCTCCGTCTCCCAGTCCTCGAAGGGCGGCTCGACCCGATAGCTCGGGTCGCAGCACGCTCGAACCCACTGCGCGACCCGGTACTGCGCATCCCCGTCATTCAGCACCATGCCGTCGGCGTCGATTTGCAGCACATTGCCATAGATCGCGAAGACCTGCTCCAAGGAAGAGCCGGAGTGAAAAACGGTCGAGCGATAGTCGACCCCGTCGAGCAGGTCCAGGTCTAGGGTCCCGTTCGCCAAGTAGAAAGCGAAGAGCCGGAGCGAAGCGCGCACGTCGACAGAAAGATGTCCCACCAAGGCATCATGCGCAGCTTCCGCGCCATCTTGGCAAGATCATTTGAAGACACCGCCTAGGCCGTTACCAGCGCACTGCGGTGAAGTCGACGGGGCAGGGCCGTAGTTCTCGGGTACGCACGGTCAGCCGTTGCAGCCGCCGGGCCATGTCGTCGCCGGGGAGGCGTTGGCGGTCGCCATGACCCGGCAGCAGCCATTCAAAGCGCAGCCGGTCGGCGGTCCGGGCCAGGGAGACGGCCAGCTCTCCGATGGAGTACCAGGTGACAGTATCGGTCACCTCGATGTCCGCTGTCGTGCGCGACCAGTAGAAGCTGTCGCCGCTGAAGCAGTATCGCTGGTCCGCGAGGTACAGCACACTGCCCCGCGTGTGTCCGGGAAGCGGGAAGGCGATCACCCCGTCGGCAATCTCTGTCGGGTCGGTGCCACGGAGCACACGATCGGCGTCCGGGGCGGCATCGAGGTCACCCTCGTGGATCCACAGCCGGGCACCGAAGCGGTCGGCGTAGCGACGGCCGTGCGCGGCGTGGTCGCGGTGGGTGAGCAAGACATCGGTGACGGGGCCCAGCGTCTCGTAGCGCGCGGCCAGCGAAGTGCTCCAGCGCGGCGTGTCCACCATCATCGCAGTTCCGTCGGGGCGGCGTAATAGGTAGGAGTTGGCTCCCGCGGTGTGCGCGGAGTTGTGCCCGCACAAGTACACGGTGTCGTCCAGGGCCATCGGAAAGGGGTCCCATGCTGCATCCAGCCGCCCGGCCGGGGGACGGACCGACCGGGTGGGGCAGGCATGCGCAGCGGCATGGAGCTGCCGGAGCTCGGATCGGTCGTGCGGCTGGCGCAGCACGACCGAGCGGCCGCCGACCTCGCCGACCAGGCCGGGGGCAAGCTGCCGGGCCACGTCGCAGTTCATGCAACGCCCGTCCACATGCCAGTCGCCCTCGATTCGTCCATCGCCCATGGCCCGCTTCCCTCCGCACGGCGCCCGCCGACCGGCCGCTCACCATCAGGGATATCTCGCGCTGGGCGGATAAAGGAAGAGAGTCTGGATCTTGTACTTACGGCATCGCGCTGCTCTGAGAGTCCGCCCCGGCTCGGACGGACCGGCGGCAGCACGGAACACCGGGAGCCCCAGAGCTCCTAACGGAATGCGGTTGGGGCGTGTCTTCCCGCTGGGTGACTCGGTTGGTTGGGTGTGAGGAAGCGTGACCCCAACCGTGGCTGGTCGGCGATGAGTTGTGGGTGCGGATCGAGTCCTTGCTGCCTGTCAGGCAGCGCCGGCATCGGCACCCGGGCAGGAAGGCGCTGGATGACCGCAAGGTGCTGTGCGGCAGCCTCTTCGTTCTCTGCACGGGCATCCGAGGGGAGTGGCTGCCGGCGGAGCTGGCTTCGGCTCGGGCATGACCTGCTGGCGCAGGCTGCGGGACTGGAACAACGCCGGGGTCTGGCAGCGCCTGCATGAGGTGCTGCTGGCCGAGCCGCGGGCCGCCGATCGGCTGGACATGTCGGGGGCGGTGATCGACAGCTCCCACGTCCGGGTGCTCAAGGGTGGCCCGAAACCGGCCGGAGCCCGGTCGACCGGGCTCCGGCCGGGTTCCAAGCACCACCTGATCTGCGATGCCACCGGCATCCCGCTCGCCGTCACCTTGACCGGCGGCAACCGCAACGACATCACCCAGCTCATGCCGCTTCCGAAGGCGGTCCCACCGATTCGCGGCAAGCGGGGGCGACCGCGCCAGCGACCGCGGGAGCTCTACGCGGACCGTGGCTATGACCATGACTGTTACCGCCGCCAGGTCTGGGCGAAGGGCATCAAGCCCGTGATCGCCCGTCGTGGCACCGAGCACGGCTCCGGCCTGGGCACCAAGCGGTGGGTCGTCGAGCAGACGATTGCGCTGCTGCACTGGTTCGGCCGCCCACGCATCCGCTGGGAGATCCGCGATGACATCCACGAGGCATTCCTCAAGCTGGCCTGCTCATTGATCTGCTGGCGCCGCCTGCGAGCCACATCCTGCTAGGAATTCTTACTGGGGGTTCCTCCGCAGCCGGCCGAGTGTCGGCAGTTTTGTTCCGGGCATGGAGGACCGACGCTGCCGGCCGATCGTGGCCCTGCCGACGGTCGCTGCCCAGGGCGCCGTGGTCTTGCGGCGCTGGGAGGGAACCCGGCCGGACTGCCGGATCCCGCGTGTCTCCGTGCAGCCGGTCGAGCGCCATCTGGAGAGCTCACCGCACCCGCCGCGCCAGAGCTAGACGACACAACGAACGGCAGTTCAGCCCATGCCGCCCCGGCGGGCACGCCGTGACAAGCCGAAGCGCGACAGGATTCCGAGCCGGGCCCGCTCTGGAGGGCCTCACCGTGATGCTCCTGACCATCGCCGAACGCTACGCCGAGGGCCGTATGGACAACCTTCTCGATGCAGACCACCTCACAGGCGTGACTCCGGCTGTACCGGGGGAGCGTCTGCCGGGGACCGTGGTGGGGCTCGCAGCCGTCCTGGTGATGGCTGGCGCGGCGGTCCTCGGCTTGCCCGACGCGGCCCCCATCCCTCCGCCGGTCGTGGTCATCCTCTTCGCGGTCGTCAACCGCGGGCGGATGCCAACCGCGGGGTGGTTCACCGATCCGATCACCCCCCGATGAGGCGGAAGGCATCGAGGAGCAGCGCCCCGTTCCGAAGGCCGGCGGGGAGCTGGCCGCGCGGTGCACCACGCACCCGGGCGAGGACCTCGCCGCGAGTGTGGTCGTGCCGGGCGGCGGGTCATGAGCGGGACCATGGACCGGAGATCGTCGTTTCGGCGCTGGTGGTGCGTCGCTCGAAGTCACGGACCAGGCGGTGGCTTCGCATCGGGTGGGCGAGGAACCGTTCGACGGTCCATCACTTGGGCAGCACCACGAAGCCGCGCATGTCGTCGGTGGGTTTGGCGATCGCAAGGACCGGAGCGAGCGCGGCCAGGCAGTGCTCGACGAGGCTGCCGGTGCAGCCGCCGTCGGCCCGGACGAGGTTCAGCCGGTGGTGTGTGCCGGCGGTGATCCGCGTCAGCAGGGCCTGGGCGGCGGTGCGGCCGCCGGTGTCCGCTGCGGTGACCACCATCGCGAGCGGCAGGCCGAGCGTGTCGACCACGACGTGCCGCTTGCGCCCGTTGACCAGCGTGCCGCCGTCGAGGCCGCGGCTGTCGGCGCCGACGACGGCGTCCGCTGTGACGGGCCGCGAGTCGATCACACCCGCACTCGGCTCGGCATCCCGGCCCAGCGTCTCGCGGACGGGTCCGCGCAGCCGGTCGTGGGACTCCTTGACCAGGCCGCGGTCGCGTCACCGGAGGGAGAAGGGGTGCACACGGTCCCACGGCGGGAAGGCCGCCGGCCTCGCCCGTCACTTGATGCCGTTGTCGGCGAGGCGGCGGATTGCGTCCAGTATCGCCCGGTGGCGGTACGCCTCCGGCTGCCCTCCCGGCCGCGTATTCGCCGCGACACCGGCGTGGGGAGGGGAACATCGAACCGATGGATATGCCCCATCGGGTACGTTTGCCCTGGAAAGTGACTATCTGTGTGCAGATGCTCAGGAACCCGGGAATGCAGCACCGGTGACGGCGACCCGATGGAGAAGCGCCATGCCCCAGCAGTACGACGCACTCGTGGACACGTACGCCCAGGCCGTCGACGTCGTCCGCTTCTACCGGGAACACATCGAGTTCCCCTCGTTCCTCCGCGCTCTGGGCCCGGTGCGGGGACGACACGTGCTCGACGTGGGCTGTGGCGACGGGGTCTACACACGCCTGGTCAGACGGCAGGGCGCGGCGCGGGCGGTCGGGGTGGACGTGTCGGAGGGAATGATCGGGGCGGCCCGGGCCCTTGAAGCGCGGCGGCCTACCGGTGCGGAGTACCACGTCCACGACGCCGCCACCCTGCCGGTGCTGGGCTCGTTCGACGTCGTCATCGCCACCCATCTCCTCCACTACGCGGCCGACCGGGAAACCCTCGGCGCCATGGGCGAGCGCATGTACGCCAACGTCGCCCCGGGCGGACGGCTTCTCGCCTTCGTCGGCAACCCGGACTGCGACGAGGCCTCCGCGGCCGCCGCCGGATTCCGCCTGGGGCGCCCCGCCCACCCGCGCGAGGGCGAAGCCTTCACGGTCTCGGTCCTCACCACCCCGCCCACCGTCCTGCGGGTGCACCACTGGCCCCGCGAGGCCCTCGTGCGGGCACTGCGGTCCTCGGGGTTCACCGACATCGCGTGGGAGCCCATGGTGAGCTCACCACCGGCGGCCGAGGACGACGGGGCGCGCGTCCGCCGCTGCCTCGGCTCCCCGGTCAATCTCCTCCTGCGCGCCCACCGGAGGTGACCGTGCGGATGACCGACCGGACACACGTGGCCGGAGACGAAGACGGGGGCGGGGACGGAAACACGGGCACGGACGGCGGGGACCGGGGCGGAGCGGTGTCCCCCCTCGGCACCCTGGAAACGCTGCGGGTGCTGCGCTCCCGCAGCGCGGTGCGCCAATACACCGGCGAACCGGTCGACAACGCCCTCGTGGAGGAGATGCTGCAGGCGATGCTGGCGGCCCCCACGGCGGCCAACAAGCAGGCATGGGCGTTCGTGGTGGTACGGGACCGGCGGCTCGTGCGACGCATCAGAGCCTTCTCGCCGGGGATGATCGGACTGCCTCCGCTCGTCGTCGTCGCCTGCTTCGACCGCACGAGGGCGGTCCAGGGCCTCGGCAACGGGCAGGACATCGGCCTGCTGTGCGTGGCGATGGCGGTGGAGAACCTACTGCTGGCCGCGCACGCGCTGGGACTGGGCGCGTGCCCCGTCGGCAGTTTCCGCCGCGAGCCCGTCGGCATGCTGCTGGGTCTCCCGCCCCACCTCCACCCGCTGCTGCTGGTGCCGGTCGGCCATCCCGCGCGGGAGTTCCCCCCCTGTGACCGCCGCGACCGGAGTGAGGTGATCAGCTATGACGGATGGACGGCAGCCCCCGGCGCGGCTCGCTGAGGAGACCGTGCTGCTGGCGGCCTTCCTGCTGAGCAGTGGCAGGGGCCTCCTGGAGGAGCCGCCGGGGTACGGCCCCGCCCGGTGCATGGACGGCGCCCGCCGGGCGCTGGCGGCGCTGGAGGAGTCCGGTGTGCACGACCCCCGGCTGGTGTCGGTGCGTACACGCCTGGAGGAATTCATGTGCGGGCCGATGGTCGACACGGACCTCACCGAACTGCTGGACGACCTGTGCCGGCAACTGGCCGGAGCGCTCGAAGGGCACGGCCCGCCCGAGGGGGACGTCGCGACCTGACCTCCGCTCCGCCCCTCCTCCCCGGTTCCCCGACCGGGTGAACCGCTGTTACCGCCGTCCGCAGCTTGGTATTCCTCACCAGGGGCGCACCCCGGAAAGCGGAGGCGCGCCGGAACATTCAGGAGGCTTGTCAGGATGAGCGTCACCCCGGCGCCGGAACACGCCGAGGAGTTTGTGGCGGAGCCGCTCACGCAACGCTGCCGGCTGATCTGGCAGCGAGGGGAACACGCACTGATCGGAGTGAGCTCCGGCAACAGCTACTTCAGCCGGGAGCGCCTGACAGGGCTGCTGAACTGGGCCCGGCGGCACTTCACCGCGGTGGACGTCATCTACGCCGACCTGCACATCGACACCACGCTCGCCGCCTTCGGCTGTCCCGAGGATCAGGCCGGCAGGCGCGGAAGGAAACGGGTCACGGACGTGCGGCGCAGAATCCGCCAGGCCGTGGAGTCGGCGGGCGGCTCCACGACGCGTTTGCGTGTCCGCGCCCTGTCCGAGTTCACCGCACAGCCGGAGTACCAGGCCGTCCGCGCCCGGACCGATCAGGCCCTGGAGACCGACCGGGAGTTCTCCGGCGTCTGCGAGGACATGGTGCGCAGGTACCTGGCCTCCTACCAGGGCGGCTCCGGCGAGGGCATCGACGCCCGCAAGATGGACGCCGGACTGAGCTACCTCAGAGCCGAACTCCCCTTCTTCGTCGACACCCCCAGCATCCTCAAAGTTCCCTCCTCGGTCTCCTGTTACCACAGGTCGGCGCCCCTGGTGCGGAAGCTGTACCAGCGGGGCCACGGCCTGGCCGCGGCCCCGAACCAGGCGTTCATGGTCGTCAGACCCGCCACGGGAGCCGACGGCCCCGGCGGTGGAGGGTGAGACGCCCCGACGGCGCCTCCGGGGAGCGCCCCCCGGAGGCGGCCGGCCCGGGCGCCGACCACCGCTGCCGCAGGGCCGCCCGCCGGGCCGCGGGGCAGGAGCCTCCCCGCCCTTCCCGGTACCGCGGCCGCTCCGGCGGGGCGCCCGCGAGGAACCCGGCCCCGCGCGGGGGGCCCGCCGACCCGGCCGGGAGCACCGCATGGTGATGACGCTGATGGGTGTCTCCGCCGCGTGGTGGACGGTCACCTATGTGCTGATCATCCGGGCCGGGCTGCGGGACCGCACCTACGGGATGCCGCTGGTGGCCCTGTGCGGCAACCTCGCCTGGGAGGGCATCTATGTGTTCATGTACCCGCACACGGGTGCGGCGCGCCTCTCCAACATCGTGTGGCTCCTCCTGGACTGCGTCATCCTCTACACGGCGGTGCGCTTCGGCGCGCGTGAGTTCCCCTGGCTGCCGCGATGGGGATTCCTGCTGGGCCTGGCGGCCACCGGGGTGGTGTGCTGGCTCGGCATGGACGCGCTGATCCGACAGTTCGGCGGCGTCGAGAGCGGCGGCACCTACGCGGGGTTCGTGCAGAACCTCGTGATGTCCTGTCTCTTCCTGAACATGCTGATAGGGCGGGGCACCACCGCCGGGCAGTCGATGGCCATCGCCGCCGGAAAGCTCCTGGGCACCGCCTTCGCCTCGGTCGCGGCATACCTCTGGCTCTCCGACGGCACCGTGACCCCGGGGCCGCTGCTGCCCTACATGTTCGTGGCGATCCTCATCCTCGACCTGACCTACCTGGCCGCCCTGTACGCCGTCGGCCGAGCGGCGCGGTCGTCCCGGACGGCCGTCCGGACCGGCCGGCGGCGGGACGGGGCCGGCGGGCCGCCGACGGGCAGCCGGCCGGCCACTGACGGGCGGCGCCCGGGACCCGCACAGGACGGCGTCCCTCGGCGCACGCGCCCCTCACCCCCGCAGGTACGCATCGCCGTCCTCCCATGAGCCGGACCGTCGCGGTGTGGCACTCATCGGTGGTGTACGGCGGCAGCGCACCGGCACCCCCGGCGCGGTGTGCCGGGGGTGTCCCACACGCCCCGGAGACCTGGGAGAGCCGTTGAACACCACCCGCAAACCCCCGAGTCCACCCTCCGACGGAGGCTTCCCCGCATCGCCGCGGACCGGGCGGACCGCACGGCATCCGGCCGCCGGGGCACCACCCCGCCGGACTCCCCGGCCCTCCTCCCGGCAGACCCCGTCCCGCGCGCCGGAGCACCGGGCGTCCGCCGTGACCGGGCCCGGCGGCGCGGGCGGCCGGACATGCCGGTGAACGGCCGGGAGCTGGACGCCGCGCGGATCCGCGATCCGCTGCTGCGGCAGGCCTACACGCACTGCGCGTGGCTGCTGCGCCGCAGCGGCCACGCGCCCCCGCCGTGGAGGTCCTCGCTCCCTCCGGCCAAGCGCCCCCACTGGGACGCCATGATCGCCTTCTGCAGATGCGCTGACGACCTGGCGGACGACCCCGGTGTCGGGCCGGGGGAGAGACTGCGACGGCTCGACTCCTTCGAACAAGAGCTCCGGCGGAGCCTGGACGGACACCCCTCCCGGGCCCGGCGGGCGACACCCGGCCGGCGCTCCCAAGCCCTCGTCTGCCGGGCGTTCGCCCACTTCGTCAGGGAGTGGCACATCCCCGAGGACAGCATCTGGGAGGCGAGCCGGGCGTTGCGGGCCGACATGACCGTCCGCGGCTACGACACCGTGGCGAGCCTCGAACGCCACATGTACGGCGTGAGCGGGCAACCCGCGATCTGGCTCGGCGCGCTGCTCGAACCGGTCGACGAGCGGGCCCGGGACGCTGCGATCGCCTGGAGCTACGGCATGCAGACGCTGGACTTCCTGCTCGACGTGGAGGAGGACCTGCGGCTGGACAAGCTCTATCTGCCCCTGGAGGACCTCCGGCAGTGCGGCCTGGTCCGCGAGGACGTCGAAGAGGCCGTGGCCGCCCGGCGCATGAGCGAGCCGCTGCGCAAACTCGTGGGTCTGCAGACCGACCGTGCCCGGCGCTATCTCGCCGCGGCCGAGGAGTGGGAGCTCCTCGTCCGCCCCCGCGGCCGGGAGCTCGTCCGCCGCTCGCTCGCCCAGGGAAGGACGATGATCGAGGGCATCACGCGTACCGGCAACGACCTGTTCGCGCTCGCCGGCCCCGGCTCGTGAGAGCGGGCCGGCTCCGGTTCCGGATCCCCGCCGGGCGCCACCGCCACCGAGAGGGAGCGGCTTCGGCAGGTGCGTCCCCGTGCCGGGAACCGTCTTCCGGGCTCCGGCACGGATCCCTGCCGGTGCCGGCCGTCGTCATGACCCGTCACCTGCGGCACCGGCTCACGCCATGAGCAGCAGCCCCGCCGCCAGGTCCGGCCCTGGCACCGGCCCGACCGGCACTGGGTGCTGGCCCGCCGCAGCCTCAGCCGCCCCGAGGAGATCTCCTACTACATCGCCTGCTGCCCCGCCGACACCACCCTGGACGAACTGATCCGCGTCGCCGGCAGCCGGTGGGCGATCGAGGAGTGCTTCCAGAGCGCGAAGCAGGAGTGCGGCCCGGACGACTGCCAGGTCCGCCGCTATCCCGGCTGGCACCGCCACATGACCCTGGCCATGGCCGCCCACGCCTGCCTGACCGTCCTGCGGGCCCGCCAGCTGGATACAGAGAAAGAAGGAACGGATCCTCCCAGCTCGTCCACTGCAGCCTCGCCGAGACCAGACACCTGATCACCCGACTCACCGATCGACGACCCGCACCCGTCGAGCACATCCTGCACTGGTCAGCCTGGCGCCGACGGCGACAACACCAGGCCCGCACCAGCCACTACAAACGACGCGGACACAGCCCCTGACCCGGCCATCAGTCAGCACAAACACCGTCGCAGTACTAAGCATCGACAAGCAGTAATCAGCGGACAGGAGGAAACATGTCATACGGTCAATCCCTGGCCAAGGGTGCCGGGGAAGGCACCCCGTCCTTTTGGATCATCGTCGTCGCCCTGGTCGCCATCGTCGGGGTGGCGTTCTTGGTGAGCAAGGCACGCAAGCGGTAGCACCACCCGCGAGACACGGAGGGTGTGTGGCGTACCGCCCGGCCGGTTCCATACCGGCCGGGCGGAACCCTGCCCGCAGAGCGTGCCGGAGGACGGGGCGCCGCTGTTGCTGACGGGCCTTGACCCCGGATCCTGGACACTCGAGAAACTTGGATCTTGAGTCCAAGGGGAACGGATGTTCCGTGGCCATGAAGAACTATCCGCCGGAGTTCAAGGCGGACGCGGTCGCGTTGTACCAGTCGCGGCCCGGAGCGACGATCAGAGAGGTCGCCGCCGATCGCGGGGCAACCACAAGCGGATCGCACGGGTGATGCGCAGTATCGGCCCGGCAGGCGTGCGGTTGCGTCGCAGGCACCGCGCCACTGCCGCGGACCCGGCCGTGGCGAAGGCCCCGGCCTCGTCAGCCGCGGCTTCACGGCAAGCGAGCCGAGCACGAAATACATCGGCGACATCACCCATCTCCCGGTGGACGGCAGGAAGTCCCTGTACCCGGCCACCGTCATCGACCTCGCCTCACGCCGCCTGGCCGGCTGGGCGATCGCGGACCACATGCGCGCCGACCTCGTCACCGACGCCCTGGCCGCCGCCGAACAGACCCGCGGCAGCCTCTCCGGGGCGGTCCTACACACCGATCACGGGGCCCAGTACACCAGTCGGGCCTTCGCCGACGCCTGCCGCCAGGCCGGCGTCCACCAGTACGTGGGAGCGATCGGCAGTTCGGCGGACAACGCGCTCGCCGAGTCCTTCAACGCGACGTTCAAACGCGAGACGCTCCAGGGCCGCAAGACCTGGTCCAGCGAACGCGACGCCCGCCTCGACGCGTTCCGCTGGCTCAACCGATACAAGACCCGACGCCGACACTCCCGCCTCGGACAACGCAGCAGTCCCGCCCAGAGCAAAGGAGAAGCGTCACCAACGTGACTCACATGCCCGTGGCCCATGGGCTGGGCCTGCGAGCGAGACCTCCAGATGTATGCCGGGGCTTGACCAGCAGCCTTCTACGCTGGTCAAGCCCCTACTCGGTCAGTTAACTGTCGGCCAGTGTGTGGTCGAGGAGGGGGAGCAGGCGGTCCCAGTGGCGCTGTAGTCCGGCGGGGTCGAAGGCGTCGGTGTCGGACATGGTGAACCCGTGGACGGTGCCGGGGTAGATCTCGGAGGTGTAGTCGACCTTCGCGGCGTCCAGGGTCCGATTGAGCTCGCCGAGGGCTCGGGGCGTCAGGTCGCTTTCGGCGTGGCCGAAGTGGACCTGGGCGGTGATCCCGGCGAGGGCGTCGGGCCCGTCTGCGCCCACGGGGCTGTGGAATGCGGCGAGGGCGGCCACCTGGCCGGGGTGAGCTGCGGCGGTGCGCGTCGCCAGGAGGCCGCCGATGCAGTAGCCGGTCACCGCGACGGGCCCGGCGTCGACCTCGGGCTGGGTGGTGAGGAACCCGAGGTAGGCGTTGGCGTCGCTCAGGGCACGTTCGGCGGTGTGCGCCTCGATCAAGGGCATCATCTGGGCCATGAGCGCGGGCCTGACCTCTTCTCCAATGTGCTCGGGAAGTTCGATCACCGGTGCCGGGCCGTGCCGGTAGAAGAGGTTGGGGACGAGTACGTAGTACCCGCGCCCGGCCAGTTCGCGGGCCATCTCCCGTAGCACGGGCCGGATGCCGAAGCCGTCCGCGTACATCAGCACCCCTGGGTGCCGCTCGCCGCGGTCGGGGAAGGCGGCGAAGGCATCGGCCCGGCCGTCCGTGGTGGGAATCTGCAACGTCTTGGTGGGCATGAATTCTCCTGTCGTGGTTGATGTGCCGAGGCTCTGATCAACACGACGGAGGCGGAGCACGCGCAGCAGCGCAAGATCCTCGATCGAACAGCGGGCCCGCACCGGCCCGCACGGCGCTCAGAGGAGCGCCGGGTCACCGATCCGTGTGTGGCGCAATGCCGTCCCGGTAGTCATGGCCAGACAGCGTAGCCCACCGGGCAGAAGGCGACGCCAGCACCCCAGTCACAGTGCGGCGCGACATCCCTGGCCCCGGCCAGGAGCCGGCGTCTTCCCTCCCTATCGGCCGTCGTCCACGCGATCTCGTACCCCGCCACATCGGCGTACCACAGCGCTACGTGACTTACGTGCCTACCGTCGGCATAGCGCCTTGACCTGCCAGGATCCTTTGCAACTCTGGATGACCCCGGCTGGCTGCTGCTGCACGCCAGCCAGCAGACCGGACTTCGTGAACGCCGCCGCCCGCTCCCTGCGCCCGGCGAGTACCTGCCCCGTTTTCGAGCAGCAGACCGCCCGATGATCCGTCTTTTCCGCCGCTGCGGCCAAGTCCTCGGCACTCTCAGTCCCGGCGGCCAGGCCGTCGTCGACCGGTGTCGCACGATGCTTGCTGCCGTACGCGACCCGCAGCCCTGGACACTCGGCCATGCACAGGACGTCGCCGTACGGATCGGGCCCCTCCTGGAACGCGCTCACCCCCGCCCCGGCGACGACCACGGCCCCGAGATGATCGCCGTGGCCCTGGTTCCCCCCGACACCCCGCACGCCGCGGCCTACCTTCACGGCCGCCGGCTCGGCTACACCGACCGCGGCTGGCGGCGCCGACCCGGCTGAGAACTATCCCGGAGCTGCGCACCGACCGGTGACCGGTCGGTGCGGATCCGGTTTACCGGTTCGCGGTTTCGCGAGAGGCGATCCGGTACGTGCGACCGACCGCGCGGCCCACCGCGTTGCGCACCGCGAGGCCCTGCCGGGTTCGGGGCACCATGAGCCTGGAGAGCAGACCGACGCGTCGCTGCCGCGGACCCACCTCACGGCGGATCCGCGACTCGTAGGCGGCGAAGGCGCGGACGTGATCACCGGGATGGGCGGCGAGCTCTTCCGCGAGGGCGTACGCGCCCGCCATCGCCATGCTGGACCCGTCGCCCAGCAGGGCTGTCGCCGCCGCCGCGTCCCCGAGCAGTACGACCCGTCCGCGGGACCACGAGGGCACCCGGACGGTGGTCAGGGGGTCGAAGAACGGAGCCGGATGGTCGAGGAACGCCGCCACGAGTTCCGGTGCCCGCCACGGAACGTCGGCGTAGGCGTCGGCCACGATCTGCTTGTGAAGGGCGATGTTCTTGCGGTCGTGGGGCGCCGGCTGTTCGGCCCGGAAGGTGAAGATCGCGAGCGGAGTGGTCCGCGAGGGGTGGACGACCAGCATCCGGTTCGGCACGGTCAGCATCGTCATCTCACTCGGGTCCTCGATGGCGTCGGGTTCCAGCGGCACGGTCGCGCCGTACAGGCCCAGGTCGCTCGCGAACTGCCGCTCGGGTCCGAATACCAGGCGCCGTACGGTGGAGTGCATCCCGTCGGCACCGACCACCAAGTCGAAGCGCCGTGGCGCGGACCGCCGGAAGGTGACGTCGACCCCACCTCCGTCCTGGTCGAGAGCGGTGACCGTGTCGTCGAACAAGAACTCGGCCCCGGCCTGCGCCGACCGGTGGAGCACCTCGGACAGGTCGGCTCGGGTCACCTCGACCACCGGCGCCTCGTCAGAGGCGAGCGGGAGTTGCAGGATGCGCCTGCCTCCGGGGTCGAGCAGGGTCAGCGACCGATTGCGGGTGGCGAGCCCGCGGAGCTGCGGGAGGATGCCCATGCGGTCGGCGACCGGGATCGCGGGCCCCTTCACAACGATCGCACTGCCACCGGAGCGCAGCTGCCGGGCGTGTTCGACGACCGTCGGCCGGTATCCGTTCCGGGAGAGCCAGTACGCGAGTGCGGGCCCTGCGATTCCGGCACCGACTATCAGCACCTCGGGCTTCTTCATGGCGATGACCTCTCGGAGTGTCGATGGCCAGGTCCCGGCAGGCACCGGGCCGGGTCCCGGGGAGCGGTGGCACGGGGCAGCGCAACCGGAACAAAGGTACGAGGAGTTTCGTACCTCAGTGGAGCACATCCTTCAGGTACGATTCAAGTCGTACCTGAAGGGGGTGCCGCGTGGCCGGGAAGAACCTGGTCGGCCCGGAGGCCGACGCGCTCGATCTGGGGGCGGTGTTCCGCGCCCTCGCCGACGAGCACCGTCGTTCGGTGGTGACACAGCTGGCCGCCGACCGCGGCGACAACGAGCGGGGCTGCAACTCGTTCGATCTTCCGATCTCGAAGCAGACCCAGACCCACCACTTCCGCGTCCTGCGCGAGGCAGGTCTCATCGACGAGATCGACTACGGCAACCGCAAGGGCATCCGACTGCGACGCGCGGACATCGAGAAAAGATTCCCCGGGCTGCTCGCGCTCCTGGAGGCAGAGTCCCAGGGCGATACCGCTCCTCGATGAGCACAGGTGAGGGCGTTGTCACGTTGTTGGGTGCGTGACTGTCTGACGGTGCGTCGGAGGGTGGTGGACCTGCGTTCAACCGTGGTGGGTCGGCCGGCGCCGGTGACCTGGTCCCAGATGGTGAAGCGGAGGGTCGTCTCGGCGCGGTGGACAGAGGCTGTCATCAGGTGACGGCAAGGCCGGACGTGCGGTGAGATGCCGCTGAACGCGGACAGGAACCGTCGCTCCCCGCCGGTCGAGCGGAGGCCCTTCATCGTGTGTTCCCGCTGCCGGGCGGGCTGGTGGCCGTTCCCCGCCCACTTGTTGAGGTGCTTCGACCGCCGGTGCTCGACGGCGGGGATGACCTCGCGGTGGGCCGTTCGGTGGGAACGGAGCCTGTCGGTGACGATGCCGATCTGGATGACGGCGCGGGCCTCGGCGGGCTTCTTCTTGGCCTTGGCGATCTCCTGCAGCACGCTGACCTTGCCGAAGGCGAAGTCGGCCGTCAACTTGGCCAGGTTGTCCTCGAAGCGGCGCCGCAGGTCGGCGGCGTCGAAGTTGTGCAGCACCTCGCTGGTGGCGATCAGCTGCGCCACGCGCTGGCGCTCGGCGGGGTCGCTGGTGCCGTCGGCGGCTGCCACCAGCGCGCACATCGCCATGGAGGCGTCCCGGAACGCGCCGGACTTCAGGCCGTTCTTCTTCGCCATCAGCTGGGTCTGCATCGTCGATGCCGATTCCCGGATGCGGTCCCACAGGGCCATGGGTCAGCTCCTTCGTTTGCGGCAGCCCGGGCCGAGCGGCTGCCCGACCTGGGCACCTGGGCCAGGGGCAGGGGGGTCAGGCATCGTCATTGCCCTCGTCGCCGCCTTCGAAAAAGTCGCCGACCTCGTCGACGACCTCGGCTGCGACGAGACCGCCTGCCACACCGACCGCCAGGCCGGCCGCGCCCGCGGCGACGGCGGTGCCCATCCCAGGACCGGAGCGGTGGTCGTCGTGATGGCCGTGGGAGTAGTGGCCGTCGTGCGGCTCTGCGTGCCCGTAGGGGGCGGGGGCGCTGTGGTGGCCGTGGCTGGCCAGCATCTGGCGGATCCAGGCGTCGACGACGGTGGTCCAGTCGCGCTGGGCGGCGCCTTCGTGGCTGACGACGTGCCGGTTGACGACGTCGTGGCCGGAGGAGAAGAACCCGCCGGGCTTGTCGGCCTCCAGGACGACTTCCATGCCGCCGGGGTTGGTCAGGAAGGTCACCTCCAGTTCCCGCATGACGTGGGCGTACTGCGGGGCGGGGGCGAGTTCGATCTCCTGGTAGAACGGCAGCTGCTGCCCGGTGCCGCGGATATGCCCGTATTCGAGGTCGGCCGTCCTGAGGCCGAAGCCGAGCCGGCCGAGGGCTTCGAGGACCGCCTCCTGCACCGGCAGCGGGGCAACGGCGAGCGGGTCGAGGTCGCCCTTGTCCTTCGCACCGGCCACCGCCAGCTCGGTGCGCACCCCGAGCACGATGCCCAGCGCCTGCCCGTACAACTCCGTGATCGGCGTCTCCCACGGCAGCGCCACCGCGAACGGCACACTGCGCTGCTCACCCTCCATCAGACGGAAGCCGCCGGCGACGGTGAACCGGCCGAAGACCGCCACACCCTCGGTCTCGCCGCCGTTGTGCTCGGCCTCCACCCGGGCCACCAGCTCCAGGGTGATCTGCTCGATGTCGAAGTCGGCGCTGCCGCCCTTCAGGTGCACCTGCCCCGTCAGACTGCCGCCGGGCCGGACCGGGCCCGGGTCCAGGACCGTGTCCACGGTGGGGCCGCCCACGCCGAGCGCGCCGAGCAACTTCTGAACACCATCGCGGCGTTCACTCCTTTATGCGCTAGATCTGCCGACGCGGCGCCACGGGACCTCAACTCGACCCATGGCACCGCGCGGCCAGAGGATGATGACTACTTCACCGCATCCAGCGCGGCCAGCGCCTGGGCCCAGCGGACGTACTTCAGCTCGGCCAGGTCGGCGACGGTGGTGACACCGAACGCTTCCTTCAGCAGCTCACCGTCACGGTCGGACACCCCCTTCAGCGCCGAGACCGGGGCGGCGAGGATTTCGGTCAGCGGCTTGTCCGCCCATGCCTTGTCCAGCACCTTGTCCAGATCGATCGAAGCCACGTATGCCCTCCCAGGCCAACAGCGAGTCAAACCAGCGGTGCGCGGCCGCACGGCCACGCAATCGCTGCCCGAAAGCGACGGTTGCGTGTGTGCGCCCAGGGGGTGGCCGGGAATAACCAGCCGTCCCTCGCGTTTTCTACACTACTGTAGAAGCGTAGGTCGGGTCGGCGGATCGCGAGACACTGCAGGGCCATGGAGGCGTCAAAAGTCCGAAAACGCACCCTGATGTCGTCCCCCACAAGGTGGCTTTACCAGTCCTTTACCCTAGCCGTAGGGTGAGGGAGACTTCCTCTCCCCGACGAAGACGTTCCGCCCCCGGTACCGGCGGGGGTGGTGGAGTGATGAAGCAGCAGCAGACCCGCAATGGGTGAACCTCCCAATACGAGCCGTGCCATACCCCTCCCGACAGTGAGTGGCGAATCGGGGTGGCACGGTGACCGAGTTGCTGCTCCTGCTCGCCTTGGCGCTGACTCTCGCGTGCGCGGTGTTCGTCGCGGCCGAGTTCTCCCTCACCACCGTCGAGCGCGCCGATCTCGAGCGTGCCGCCGAGGCTGTCGGCGCCCAGCTCGGCATCACCGTTTCCTCCCTCGTGCTCGGTGCTGTGGCCGAGCCGGCCATTGCCCACCTGCTGGAGCCGCCCTTCCAGGCCATCGGCGTGCCCGAGGGGCTCATCCACCCGATCGCCCTTGTCATCGCCCTGACGGTGGCGACGTACCTGCACATGCTCTTCGGCGAGATGATCCCCAAGAGCATCGCTCTGGCCGCTCCGGTGCCCACCGCGCTGTTCCTCAAACCGCCGCTGATCGCGCTCACCCGCGCCCTGCGCCCCGTCGTCTTCTCCGTCAATGCCCTTGCCAACACCCTGTTGCGCCTGCTGAAGGTCGAGTCCAAGGACGAGGTCTCCGCCGTCCTCACCGACGACGAACTCGCCCGCCTCGTCACCGACTCCAGCCAGGCCGGCCTGCTCGCCCCCGCCGACGGTGAGCGGCTGCGCGACGCCCTGGAACTCGGCACCCGCCCGGTCGGCGAGGTCTTGGTGCTGCTGGCGAAGATGAGCATGGTCGACCACCGCGTCATCCCGCCCAGATGGAGAGGGCCACGACAAGCGCTGGCTACTCCCGGATGCCCGTGGTGGGCCCCGGCGGCACGGTCATGGGCTACCTGCGCATCAAGGACGCCATCGGCGTGCCTGAGCGGCATAAGCACTTCCCCCGCACCGCCCTGCACGGTGATCCGTGTGCAGATCGACACTCCGCTCGACGACGCCCTTACCGCGATGCGGGTTGGCGGCACCCACCTCGCGGCCGTCACCGGCGACAAGGGCACCGTGATCGATTTCGTCACTATGGAAGACGTCTTGTCAGAACTCGTCGGCCCCGCCGCCTGAAACACCAAACGGCGACAGCCCGGCCCGGCGTCCCAGCACAGTGAACGGCGAGCGTTGCCGTCCGGGGGATTCCACGGCCAAGCCCTCACGCCATCCGTTCCGGACGCCGGGTGGGGAGGGTGACGGCCCACATCCGGCCAGGCTTCCGGGCCTGCAGTAACAGGCGGTTCTGTTCCCCATGTCGCCGAGCGGGTACGCGAAGCCGGCACCCTGGCCGCGCGCCGACTGCCTCACCGCTGCGAGTGGTAGCGAGACCCCCACACGCAAGGCGATGTGTACTGCACTGTGCGAAACCAGTACTGGCTTTGTGCACGAGTTGTGGTTCTGGCTCGCTTTCCGTGACGCGTGCACGGTGGGTGATGTTCGCTGGGAGACCAGTGGGACCGAAGGCGGGCCTCAGGTGCAGACGATGGGGCAGCCGCGTCGGATCGAGTGCTGTGCAGCGCGCAGGAACAGTGCGACGTAGAAGGTTGTGTCCAGGTCCTTGGTCCAAGGTCCTGTGCGAGTAGTGGCCAGTTCCTTTGCTTGGTGCCTGAACCACGTGCTCAGGTCGAGGTTGTCGCATGTCGCCGGGGTTTCGGCTGGCAGATCGATGGCTGCCGCCAGCTTCTCGGCGAGCGATAGTACCTGGGGAGCGCCGGCCACCATGGACTCGTGATCGTCGGACTCGATGGGCAACCAGATCTCCTCATCGAGCGAGAAGGGCACGAGCACGGTCCAGCCGCAGAGGATCTCCGATTCCTCCCGTGCCAGATGCGTCTGACACAAGGCGAGGAGCCCCGTCATATCGGGGGTCAGCTTTTCCTCGAAAGCTTGCCCCGAGCCAGGGGCGAAGTCCGTCTCTGCGGGGACGTCCTCGTAGGGCGGCATGCCCCGCCGCCTGAGTTCAGCATTGAGCGCCGAAGCAACTTCACCCCATCCGTCCTCCTCGTCACCGAACCATTCCTCCGTGCCAACGCTCACCAGATAGACACCCATGTCGGGAAGCTATCGCGCGCATCTGACATCGATCAGTGAGCCAACAGGACTCGCTTGCGGAGCAGTGCGAATCCGGCCCGGCCGAACATCTGGCGCTTGAGCATCTTGATCCGGTTGACGTGGCCTTCGACGACTCCGGAGTTCCAGGGCAGGGTGAGTCCGGCGATGACCGCGTCGCGGTCTCGGTCGATGCCGGCCGCGAGAGTGTGGAGGCTGGGCAAGTCGTCCTGACGGACAGCGTCGAGCCACTGCGGCAGTCCCGACCTCGCCTCACGCCGCCTGGCCGGCTGGGCGATCGCGGGCCACATGCGCACCGACCTCGTCACCGACGCCCTGTCTGCCGCCGAACAGACCCGCGGCAGCTTCGCCGGGGCGGTCATGCACACCGATCACGGGGCCCAGTACACCAGTCGGGCCTTCGCCGACGCCTGCCGCCAGGCCGGCGTCCGCCAGTCCATGGGCGCGATCGGCAGCTCGGCGGACAACGCACTCGCCGAGTCCTTCAGCGCTACCTTCAAACGCGAGACGCTCCATGGCCGAAAGTGCTGGTCCAGCGAGCGCGAGGCCCGCCTCGACGCGTTCCGCCGGCTGCACCGCTACAACACCCGACGCCGTCAGTCCCACCTCGGACAACGCAGTCCCATCGTCTACGCGACAGCACTCGACACAACATCAACTACCCTGGCCCAAGCCGCATAGCCCGTGTCCAAAATTCCGGGTCAAGGCCCGTTTCCCGGTGACCCGCGGCACCACCCAGGGCTTCGCCACCGCCGGGCACTGCGGCACCGTCGGCCAGTCCACCTCCGGATACGACTTCTCCCCGTTCTCCCCGCATCGGTTGCCGGCTGCGAAGGCCGCCGCGGCCGCCGGTCAACCCGGTGACCCTATGTTTCCGTCGTCCAGGTGGTTTGCCGTTCACGGCACCGGTATCGGCCGTGGACCGCCTCGGAAACTGGCCGGGGCGGCACGGAGCCGCCGGAAGGGGGCCGCATGCCCGACGGCAGGATTTTGATCGCGGTGCGGGAGCACCCCAGCACGGACGGGGCCGCGGCCGAACAGCTGCGCGCGATCCGTGCGGCGCTCGAGACGGAGAGCCTCGAGGTCCGCTGGGCCGTGACCGCCCAGGACGCACAAGCGGTACTGCGCACCGAGGCCGGACTGGCGGCGGCCCTGGTCGCCTGGGACCTGCCGGACCACGGGACCGCGGACCCGCCGGACGGGGACCGGAGCGGCGGGGCCTCGGTGCTGCGGCACATCGGCCGGCGCTTCCAGGACCTTCCGGTGTTCCTGGTGATGGCGGACGAGGGCGTGCGGGACCTGCCGCTGTGGGTGTCGGAGACGGTCGTCGGCTATGTCTGGCCGCTGGAGGACACTCCGGGCTTCATCGCCGGCCGGATCGCCACGGCGGCCCGCGCCTACCGGGAGGCGGTGCTGCCGCCGTTCTTCCGGGCACTGCGCCGCTTCGACGACACCCATGAGTACTCCTGGCACACCCCGGCGCACGCGGGCGGCGTGGCGTTCCTGAAAACACCGGCGGGCCGCGCCTTCCACGAGTACTTCGGCGAGCGGCTGCTGCGCAGCGACCTGTCCATCTCGGTGGAGGAACTGGGCTCGCTGTTCGAGCACACCGGTCCGATCGGAGCGGCGGAACGCAACGCGGCCCGCGTCTTCGGTGCCGCCCTGACATACTTCGTGCTGCACGGGGACTCCACCTGCAACCGCCTGGTGGGCCACTTCAGCGTCACGCGGGACGAGCTGGCGCTGGTGGACCGCAACTGCCACAAGTCGGTGCTGCACGGTCTGGTGATGTCCGGGGCCCGTCCCGTCTACCTGGTTCCCACCCGCAACGGCTACGGTCTGGCCGGACCTCTGCCACCGGCCGAGCTGGCGCCTGAGACGATCGCGGCCCGGATCGCCGCGCACCCGCTGGCCGCGGGGGCGCTCTCGGCGGATCCTCAGTACGCGGTGTTCACCAACTCCACCTACGACGGCCTGTGTTATGACGCGGTCCCGACGGCGCGTGCGCTCTCGGCGAGCACCCCGCGGGTGCACTTCGACGAGGCGTGGTTCGCCTACGCCCGCTTCCACCCGCTGTACGCGGGCCGCTACGGCATGGCGGTGCACGAGTCGTCGTTCCCCGGGCCCGACCGGCCGACCGTGTTCGCGACCCAGTCGACGCACAAGCTGCTCGCGGCGCTGTCGCAGTCGGCGATGGTGCATGTGAGGCCCGCGCCGCGGGCGCCGGTGGAGCACGAGCGGTTCAACGAGGCGCTGATGATGCACGGCACCACCTCGCCGCTCTACCCGATGATCGCGTCGCTGGACGTGGCGACCGCGATGATGGACGGGCCGCAGGGCGAGTGGCTGGTCGACGAGGCGGTGACCGAGGCGGTCCGGTTCCGTCAGGAGATGGTCCGGCTGCAGCGCCGGATCGGGGCCGCGGGGGACCGCTCACCCTGGTTCTTCGGCGTGTGGCAGCCGGAGACGGTCACCGACCCCACGACCGGCGCGGAGTTCCCCTTCGACGAGGCCCCGCCGGAACTGCTGCGCACCGAGCCGTCCTGCTGGACGCTCGACCCCGGCGCCGACTGGCACGGCTTCCCGGGGCTGACCGACGGCCACTGCATGCTGGACCCGGTGAAGGTCACTCTGACCTGCCCCGGCATCACCTCCACCGGGGAGATGGCGCAGGAGGGCATCCCGGCGCGCGTGCTGACGGCATACCTGGCGACCCGGAACATCGTGGTGGAGAAGACCGACAGCTACACCACGCTGGTCCTGTTCTCCATGGGCATCACCAAGGGCAAGTGGGGCACGCTGCTGGACGCCCTGATGGACTTCAAGGCCCTGTACGACGGCGACGCGCCACTGGAGCGGGCGCTGCCGCAGGCCGTCGCCGCCCACCCGAAGCGGTACGGAGGGCTGACCCTGCGCGAGCTGTGCCGGCAGATGCACGACCAGTTGCGCTCGGTACGGCTGGTGGAGCTGCTGGACACCGCGTTCCAGCAGCTGCCGGAACCGGTCCACCCGCCGCAGCACTGCTACCAGCGTCTGGTGCGGGGCGGTACCGAGCAGGTGCGCATCGCGGAGGCGGCCGACCGGATCGCGGCGGCGATGGTCACCGTCACGCCACCGGGCATCCCGGTGCTGATGCCGGGTGAGAGCGTCGGCGCCCCCGACGGACCGCTCCTGCGCTACCTCACCGCGCTGGAATCCTTCGACCGCCGCTTTCCCGGCTTCCGCAGCGAGACGCACGGAGTGACGATCGACGCGGACACCGGCGACTACCAGATCGAGTGCCTCCGCCCGGACCGGGGCGGGCACCGGGCCGCACCCCCGGCTCAGCGCCACGCCCCGCAGTCGGCGGACGCCCGGCAGCCCTGACAACCGGGGCGCGAGAGCGTAGCGCCGCCTCGCGCCCCTCTCCCCGTACACCCGACGGCTACCGGCAGCTGCAGGGGCGTTGTCACGTCGTTGGGGGAGTGACTGCTTGACGATGTGCCAGAGCGCGGTGGTCGCGCGGTCCGGGTCCGGGTGTGTGTTCGGACTGTGGTGGGCCGGTCGGCGGCGCTGGTGATCCGGTCCGGGTGCCCGAAGCCGGACGCCTTCCTCCTGGTGGTTCCGGACCACGGCGAGAAGCAGCCGCGGAGCGGGCCCCCGGGCAGGGTCACGCCGACCGGGGCGGTGCGCCGCCCAGCAGTCGAGCCCTGCTCACGAACACCTCGTGCAGGTCGCGCGCCGCCCGCGGTACGGACTCGCCCGGCGGCGCCGCAGCATCAGCAGGATCCGGGGCGAGTCATCGGCGAGCGGCCGGTACGTGATCGCCCCGCACCGCTCCAAGGGGTCGCTGGCGACACTGAAGTCGGGCAGCACCGTCGCCCCCAGTCCCGCGGCGACCATCAGCTTGCCCATCTCGGCGCCGTCCGTCGAGTAGGCGAAGGACGGCAGGCGCCCGTCCAGCAGGCGCCCGTCCAGCAGGCGGTGCACATAGCGGTGCATCACATAACCGGACCTCGTGGCGACCAGCGGCTCGGCCAGTAACTTGTCCACCGTCACCGCGGCCCGGGCCGCGAGCGGCTGTCCGGCCGCATGCACACCACCGGCCGGCCGCGCAGCAGTTCGGTGGACTCGAACTCCGCGGGCATGTCGTCGTCCTCCAGGTGGTTGACCAGCCCGAGGTCGAAACCGCCCTCCAGCAGCGCCCGGTGAATGACCGCCTGCTGCGCGGCGACCACCTCGACCTGGGTGAGCGGATGCGTGCTGCGAACTCCCGCACGGTCGGGACGAGCAGCGGCACGGTCGCCGCTTCACCGTGCCGACGCGCACCATGCGGCTGACGCGGTGCTGTTCGCCCCCCGCCGCCCGCAGCCGGTCCACCGCGTCCAGGACGTCGGCGATGTGCGGCAGCAGTTCCCGGCCCACCGCGCTCATCGTCAGCCCGGAACGCTTGCTCTCCAGCAGGTCGACTCCCAGCTCCCGCTCCAGGCTCCGCACCGTCTCGCTCAATGCGGGCTGCGACACGTGCAGTTCCTCGGCCGCGCGGCGCAGGGAGCCCAGCCGGGTCACCGCAGCGATGTATTCCGGTTGCTCGGTCCGCACGGCAGCGGAATGCGGGCGGATTTCCGGCGCGTGCAAGGGTCTCCTGTCACGCGTTCGTGAAAATCAATGGTCCGGGATACGAGACCGGCCGGGTTTTCCTTGACTGTCCTCACCGACGGTTGTCACGAGCGACGGCATGAAGATGTGACTCGGCCCCACGCGGCGACGCCATGTCGACCTCGCGCGCGTCTCCAGCGCCTCCTGTTGCCACGCGGCCTGATCCCCGCCGATCCGCCGCTTCCCCGCACCGTCGCACCCGCCTTTCCCCGGGCAGTCGTGCGCCGTTCTTCCACCGCATCGCCTGAATTCCGTGCGCCGTCGCGCGCGGTGAATTCGACGTACGGGCTCTTTCCCTGCCTTCTTTCTGTCTTTTTCCGGCAGGCATGCAACAGGAGTTCAGCATGTCCGCGCAGCCCGTGAAATTCGCCTACTGGGTTCCCAACGTCAGCGGCGGCCTGATCACCAGCAGGACCGAGCAACGTACCGACTGGGGGCACGAGTACAACCGCGAGCTCGCCGTCCTCGCCGAGAACAACGGCTTCGAGTACGCGCTCAGCCAGGTCCGCTACATGGCCGGCTACGGCGCCGAGTACCAGCACGAGTCGACCGGCTTCCGACTGGCGCTGCTGCTCGCCACCCAGCGGCTGAAGGTCATCGCCGCCGTCCACCCGGGCTTCCTCGCCGAGTTCGGTGCCACCGCCGACCACCTGTCGAACGGCCGCTTCGCCGTCAACGTCGTCAGCGGTTGGTTCAAGGGCGAGTTCACCGCCCTCGGTGAGCCCTGGCTGGAGCACGACGAACGCTACCGCCGGTCCGAGGAGTTCATCCGCGCTCTGCGCAGGATCTGGACCGAGGATCACGCCGAATTCGCCGGCGGCTTCTACCGGTTGCGGGACTTCTCCCTCAAACCCAAGCCCCTGAACACCCCCGGGCGGCCGCACCCGGAGATCTTCCAGGGCGGCAACTCCACCGCCGCCCGCGCCATGGCCGGCCGCGTCTCCGACTGGTACTTCTCCAACGGCAGGGACTTCGACGGCGTCGTCGAGCAACTCGCCCACATCCGCGCCTCCGCCGCCCGGGCCGGCCGCACACCCCCGAGATTCGGCCTCAACGCCTTCCTCATCGCCCGCGACACCAAGGCCGAGGCCCGCGAGACGCTGCGGAAGATCGTCGCCCGGGCCGACACCGAGGCCGTGAGAGCTTCGGTGCGGCCGTCCGGCAGGCAGGCCGGTCCACCGCCGACGGCAAGGGCATGTGGCAGGACTCCGCCTTCCAGGATCTGGTGCAGTACAACGACGGTTTCCGCACCGGCCTGGTCGGCACCCCGGAACAGATCGCCGAGCGGATCGGCGCCTACAAAAGGCTCGGTGTCGACCTGTTCCTCCTCGGTTTCCTCCCCTATCACGAAGAGGTCGAGTACTTCGGTCGCCGCGTCCTGCCGCTCGTCCGCGAGCTGGAGGCCGGCCCGTCCGCCGCCCCCGCCGCCGATTCCGTCCCCGCCCACGCCTGACCGCACCGCACACAGAGAAGCCGACGTCCATGAGCACCGCCAAGCCCGCCGACTGGCGGACCCGCCCCACCCTGAGGACCGCCGAGGAGTGGATCGCCCGCGCCGTCGAGGTCGCCGCCGTCCTCGCCACCGACGCTGCCGAGCGCGACCGGGGCGGCGCCACCTCGTACGCCGAGGTGCGGCTGCTGAAGGACTCCGGGCTCGTCACCCTGCTCGGCCCCGTCGAGCACGGCGGCGCGGGCCAGGACTGGCCCACCGCCTACCGCATCGTGCGCGAGGTCGCCAAGGCCGACGGCTCCATCGGTCAGCTCCTCGGCTACCACTACCTGTGGAACTGGGCCACCCGCCTGGTCGGCACCCGCGAGCAGTGGGAGCACGTCGAGGCCGAGGCCGCCCGCAACCGCTGGTTCTTCGGTGGCGCGGTCAACCCGCGCGACCAGGACGTGACCGTCACCGAGGACGGCGACGACCTGGTCTTCACCGGCCGCAAGTCTTTCTCCACCGGTAGCAAGGTCTCCGACGTCACCGTCCTGGAGGGCGTCTTCGAGGGCACCGACCGGCACGTCTTCGCCATCGTGCCCTCCGACAGCGGGGGCCTGACCTTCCACGACGACTGGGACAACATCGGCCAGCGGCTCACCGAGGGCGGCAGCGTCACCATCGACGGCGTCCGCACCCCGTGGTCCTCGGCGGCCGGCTACGTCGACAAGGAGTTCCAGCCGCGCGTCTACAACACCTTCGACGTCCCCGCCATCCAGCTGGTCTTCGTCAACCTCTACCTCGGCATCGCCGCCGGCGCGCTGGAGACGGCGGCCGCCTACACCCGCGCCAAGACGCAGCCCTGGCTGCACGGCGGGGGAGGGGTCAGGCCGTGAGGGCCTGGGTGACGGCGGTGGACAGCGGGGTGGTGGGCCGGCCCAGGAGGGCGCTCAGGTCGGTGGTGACGTGGGCCAGTGCGCCGCGGGAGACCTGCACGTCGGCGTCGACGATCAGGTCGATGACGAAGCCGGGCAGACCGGCATCGGTGAGGATCTGCCGGTATTGCTTCGCGGGCAGGTCCGTGTAGGTCACGGGCTTGCCGGACTGCGCGGCGGTCTCGGCGGCCAGCTCCGGCAGCGACCAGGCGGTGTCGCCGGTGAGCTCGTAGACCTTGCCGGCCTGCTCGTCGCGGGTGAGGACCACGGCGGCGGCCTCGGCGAAGTCGGCGCGGGTGGCGGAGGCGATCCTGCCCTGGCCCGCGCTGCCCGCGATGGCACCGCGTGCGACGGCCTCGGGGAGGGTCGCGGTGTAGTTCTCGGTGTACCAGCCGTTGCGCAGCAGCACCGCGGGCAGGCCGGACTCGGCGATGGCCTGCTCGGTGTCGCGATGCACGCGCGCCAGACCCAGCGGACTGGTGGGGGCTGCGGTGACCGAGGTGTAGGCGATCAGGCCCACACCCGTCTTGGCCGCGGCCTCGATGGCCGCACGGTGCTGGACGATACGGGCGTCGTCCGGACCGGTCGACGAGACGAGCAGCAGCTTGTCGGCCCCGTCGAAGGCGCTCAGGAGGGTCTCGGGCCGCTCGTAGTCGGCGAGGCGGACCTCGACGCCCCGGGCGGCCAGGTCTGCCGCCTTGGCAGGGGTGCGCACCGCGGCGGCGATCTGCCCGGCGGGCACACCGCGCTCAAGGAGGTGCTCGATGACCTGGCGGCCGAACTGTCCGGTGGCCCCGGTGACAACGATCATGACGGATTCCTTCGGGTACTGGGCGGGGAGCCGGGGGGTGTCCCGCCGGCTCCACCGACCGTACACTAACCAAAAGTTAGTGCCAACTTTTACGCAGTACTGTGGTGGGGGTAACGTGAGGGAGACGAAGGAGCCATTCATGAACGAGATGTCCACCGAGGACGAGCGCCAGGCGGCCGCGCTGGAGTTCGACGTCTTCGCCAAGCACTGCCCCTCCCGGCAGGTCCTGGACCACCTCACGGGCCGCTGGGGCGTCCTGGTCCTGGCGGGCCTGCGCAAGGGCCCCGCCCGGTTCAACGCCCTGCGCCGGCGTATCGACGGGGTCAGCGAGAAGATGCTCGCCCAAACCCTCCAGACCCTGGAGCGCGACGGCTTCGTCAGCCGCGAGGTCCTCACCGCAATGCCCCCCAGTGTCAACTACTCCCTCACCCCCCTGGGCGAGAGCACCGCCGACCACCTCATGGCCTTCATCGGCCACATCGAAGCCAACATGCCCGCAGTCCTCGCCTCCCAGGAGCAGCACACCGCCCTCGGCCCGGCCTGACTCCCGCCTCATAGCCGGATCGCCCGCACGCCGGAGCCTGGTTCTGCGACGCCTGGCCGCAGGAAGCGGCCACCGCGGCCCCGGCCCGAGACCGGGAGCGCGGCCGGCCCGGGACGCGGGCAGGGCGGCGCCGGCGTCGGCAGTGGCCAGAGAGCGCGAGAGAATTTTCGCCGCCAGCCACTCCGGCCGCACCATCGCCGACCTTCCGCCGTGCGCGAGCGCCGGCGTCACCACCCCCGCCACGTTGGATCGGCTCGCCACCGAACGGGACCTCATCGCCGAACGGGCCCAAGACCTGACCCGCGCCATGACCGGCCTCGACCGCGTCGTCGAACTGTCATCGCGGCGGGCGTGGTGACGGGCTGATCACCAGGCCTACCCGCTCTCACAAACGAACCCTTACCGGAGCAAGATCAACAACGGTCGCCGGAAGCGGCCCGGACCGCCGATTCACCGTCAGAACTCGTTCTCACTCAAAAGTGAAACACGGCACGTTTTGGGAATGGTTTGTGACACGATCCGGGGTCACGACGGACCCTCAAACCGCACAGGTGAGCGACGCGGATGACGTCGAGCGTCGCCCCTGCCCGCGCTGTCACGCACAGCCAGGCTCACCCTGTCGCTCGCGTTCCGGGGCGGTCGCCGGCATCTACCACACCAGCCGCTTCACGAAGGTACCCCGCCTCGCCAAGCTCTTGCGCGTGCCGACCCCGGCCGACCGCGGACCCGGACAGCCCTGGCGGCCCGCCACCCCTGTGCCCGCGCCGATCGACCCGTACACCCCGAGCGCGGACATCCGCATCACCTCACCTTCGGAGGGCCGCAGTTGCACGGCGCGGTCGCCCAGCTGCTGCACGCCGCCATCGACGCCGGGATCGCCCGGGGGGGGCGCTGGCCGAGGCCGCCGGGTTCGTCCGGACCAGGAGCCGGCCCTGGTTCGAGAGCGGGTTCGAGACGGCCGGGGAGGACCCACTGCTGATCCAGCGGTTCGGCGAACTGGACCTGAGCGTACGCGCGTCCGAGGCGCTGCTGCGAGAGGCCGCCCGCACGGTGGACGCCTCCGCGGCCCGCCTGACCGACGACTCGGCCGCCGAGGACTCCCTCGCGGTCGCCGCCGCGAAGGCGCACGCCGCGGCGACCGCCGTCGAGGTCGCCGGCGCCCTCTTCGGGGTTTCCGGCACCCGCTCGGCGCTCGGCTCCTTCAACCTGCACCGCCACTGGCGCGACGCCCGCACCCACACCCTGCACGATCCGGCCCGCTGGAAGATCCAGCACCTCGGCCGCCACGTGCTGCACGGCACCCGGCCGCCCCGGTACGGCCTGCTGTAACGGACGCACCGATCGGAGGTCCCCGCGTCCCTCACCTTCCACTGGTTCCTGCCCACCAACGGCGACAGCCGCCACGTCGTCGGCGCCGGCCACGGCACTGCGGTCACCGCCTCCGGACGGGACCGGCCACCCACGGTCGCCTACCTGGGCCAGATCGCCCGCGCCGCCGAGGGCCTGGGCTTCGTCGGCGCGCTCGCACCGACCGGAGCCTGGTGCGAGGACGCCCGGCTGACCACCGCCATGGTCAGCCGGCACGCCGAACGCCTGAAGTTCCTGGTCGCCTTCCGCCCCGGCTTCGTCTCGCCCACGCTCGCCGCGCAGATGGCCGCCACCTTCCAGCGCCGGACCGGCGGACGGCTGCTGCTCAACGTCGTCACGGGCGGCGAGAGCCACGAGCAGCGCGCCTACGGCGACTTCCTCGACAAGGACGCCCGCTACCGCCGCACCGGGGAGTTCCTGGAGATCGTGCGGGGCCTGTGGGAGGGGGGGACCGTCGACCTGGCCGGCAAGCACCTGCGGGTCGAGGACACCGCGCTGGCTCGGGTGCCCGACCCGGTCCCCGAGGTGTACTTCGGCGGCTCCTCGCCCATCGCGGGCGAGATCGCCGCCCGCCACGTCGACGTGTACCTCACCTGGGGCGGGCCGCCCGCGCAGGGCGCCGAGAAGATCACCTGGATCCGGTCGCTGGCGGCGGAGCAGGGTCGCACGCTCCGCTTCGGCGTCCGGCTGCACGCCATCACCCGCGACACCGCCGGGCAGGCCTGGACCAAGGCGAAACGCCTCTTGGACGGCTTCGACCCGCAGACCGTGCGGTCCGTGCAAGCCGAGCTCGCCCGCAGCGAGTCCGAGGGGCAGCGGCGCATGCTGGCCCTGCACGGCGGCAGCCGCGAACGCCTGGAGATCCACCCCAACCTGTGGGCCGGCATCGGCCTGGTGCGCGGCGGCGCGGGCACCGCGCTGGTCGGCAGCCGCGACGAGGTCGCCGAGCGGATCAAGGAGTACCACGCCCTCGGGGTCGAGGAGCTCGTCCTCTCTGGCTACCCGCACCTGGAGGAGGCGTACTGGTTCGGCGAGGGCGTGCTGCCGCGGCTGGCGACGCAGGGGCTGTGGCGGCACCCGTTCACCACGGAGCCCGCTCCTCCGGCCCAGGTGCCGTTCGCGAGTTAGCGGAGCGGGGACGGCTGGGCGCCGCCGACTGGCCGGTGCGCCGAGGTGCTCCGGGCGGCGCTGTCACATTATTGGGTGCCTGGGTGTCTGGCCGCGTATCGGGGTGGGGGGAGGGGCCGGGTTCCGGGCTGGTGTTCAGGCATTGGCGGGCTGACCGACGGCGCGGGTGATCTGGTCCCAGATGTCGAAGCGGATGGTCATCTCGGCTCGGTAGCCGTGGGTCCTCAGGTGGCGGTGGGGTCGGAAGTGGGGTGGGATGCCGCTGAACGCGGCCAGGGACCGCTGGGTTCCGCCGACGCTGCGGAAGCCTTTCATGGCGCGTTCGCGTTGCCGGGTGGGCTGGTGGCTGTTCTCGGCCCGGTTGTTCAGGCCCTTGTGCGAGCGGTGCTCGACCGAGGGCATGACCTCGCTGTGGGCCGCTTCGTAGGAGCGCAGCTTGTCGGTGACGATCACCCGGGGCACCGAGCAAGTCCTTTTGAGTGGTTCACGGAGGAAGCGCCTGGCCGCAGCGGTGTCCCGCCGACTTCGCCAGCACTCACCCCGAAGGCCGGCGCTCCCAAGCACCTCGCCACCGAGCGACTGGGGCGACGGCTCCAGTCGCTCGGTGGCGACTTGGTCGTAGTCGACGCTGTCGACCCGGCCGCACATGGTCGGGCGCGCGGACCCACACCCGGTACTTCGCCGCCTCCACGCCGCCGTCCTACTGGTGAGGAGGCAGTGTTCCGACCTTGCACTATTCAGTGCGGCGGGCCCGCGTGGCTCTAGGCTGCGACGATGGAACGCGCAACCCACGTACCCGAGAGCTTCGCCGAAGCTGCGGAACCGGCCCGGGTGAACGACTACGACAGTTTCGCCGAGGCATACACGGCGGAGAACGAGAACAACCTCGTGAACGCGTACTACGAACGACCTGCGATGTCAGCCCTCGCCGGAGACGTGGCTGGCCACCGAGTTCTGGACGCCGGCTGCGGCTCGGGCCCACTGACCGCCGCACTGCGCGACCGCGGCGCGATCGTCACCGGGATCGACGCCAGCGTCAGGATGCTCGCACTGGCCAGGCAGAGGCTCGGTGATGACGTAGCCCTGCACGTGGCCGACCTGGGCGAGCGCCTGCCGTTCAAGGACGGCGCGTTCGACGACGTGGTCGCGTCGCTGGTCCTGCACTACCTGGAGAACTGGGAGCCGACGCTGACCGAGTTTCGGCGAGTGCTCAGGCCCGGCGGCCGGCTGATCGTGTCCGTGGACCACCCAGTCAATGCGTACACGTTCCGAGACCCTCGGCCCGACTACTTCGCGACCACGAGCTACACCTTCGACTGGTGGCTCGGCGGGCAGTCCACCCCGATGCGCCTCTGGCGAAAGCCGTTGCACGCAATGATCGACGCTTTCACCACCGCGGGGTTCGGCTTGTCCGTCATCAGCGAGCCGCAGCCTAACCCAGCCGCCCGAGCACTGTTCCCCGACGGCTTCGACGACCTTTCAACCAAGCCCTGCTTCCTGTTCTTCGTCGTCGAGGCGCTGCCATCGGCCGCTGATCCGGAGTAGCGAATCGAGGCCGCTGGGGACGTCGAGGTCGCCCAGGTGAGATGACGTCAGGCGCCACAGGCCGCGGGCAGGAAGAAGCCCCGGTGCCGACGCCGCGGTGCCGGCTGCATCTCCGACCTCAAGAAGCGCAAGGCCATCGAGCAGCACGCCGAACGGCTCGCCACCGCCCACTACGAGCAGCAGGGCTGGATGGTCGAGAAGCTCGGCAAGCCCTACGACCTGCGCTGCACCCGCGGCACCGAGGAACGCCACGTCGAGGTCAAGGGCACCACCGGCGCCGCCACCAGCGTCGAAGACCTGCACGCCCGGGACAAGGACGACACCGTCGACCTCTACGTTGCGATCTCTCGGTTTTGTGACAGTAGCGTGAGAGACAGTGACGGGTTCGCGCGTTTGTGCTGGTCGGTGACTGTTCTCGATGCAGGGCCCACTGTCATGGATACGAGGGCGCGGTGCGAGTCTGCTGTCAGGGGGCGATGTTCGCCCTGGTGGTGAGCTGACGCAAAAGCGAGAGATCGTAACGAATCACTGGCCCCTGTCCAAGCCCAGCAAGTACACGCTGCTCCTGGACCAGGACGATGCCCTCACCCTCGACCAGCTCGCCCTTACCCTGCGCCGCCGCACCGGCCGCGCGGTCGACAAGTCCGAGATCCTCCGCGCCCTGATCTGTCTCGCCGACCAGGACGAGCACATCAGCGACACCGTGGCCCGCGCCCCTGGCTTTGTTCACGAGTTTCGGCAGCGGTTGTCCATCACCCCGGGAGGCACTTGGATCGGGGCGAGGCCGAGAACCACGAGAACGGACAGCACCTCATCACACCCGCCGCACCTGCAGGCCAGGGCTTCACCTCGTCGAACCATCGTCGGGGATCTCTGGGCTTCCCCACCGATTCCAAAGTGTGTGGTTCCATTCGTCGGCGTCCGGACCAGGCGGCTGTACTACAGGGACCGGGCCGGGGCCGGTCTCGATGAGGTGCAGCAGCGTCCAGGCGACGCCATAGCAGTCGTCCGGGCCGAAGCAGCTGGCCAAGGCCTGCGCTTCGTCGGCCGTGACGGGCTTGGAAATGACTTCGAGTTGCTTGACGCGTCGGTCGATCTCGTCCTCATCGGCGTCCCAGCCGGGTAGTGGGCCGCCAGCAACGAAGGCTTGGACTTCAGGTCTCATCTGCGAATGATCCGCTGCTGTGACCGGGCCGAGCAAGGCCGGTCTTGGTGTCGGCACGAAGGTCCAGTGCTGCCGGAACTAGTGAACAATCCAGTCTGACTCTGGCGGTCAGGTGCCTCCCGAATCAACGTCGAAGTGCTGTCCCTCTTCATGGACAGAGCCACACTCCCGTCTCGCCTGTGAGAGCGCTGTACGGCGCTCTCACAGGCTTTCGTCCCCCCCGGTGACCTCTCTCCCCTCGCGGACGGGTCCGCGAGGGCGTCAGAGCGCCGTACAGCGGCGTAACGGCCCCTGGGGCGGGATGCTATGCAGATGGGTAGCTATCCGATGAGGCCGATCTTCTCTTCGAGGAGGATGACCAGGCCGACGGTTGTCGCGAAGGTGACGGCTGCCCAGATGATGGGTTCGGCTGCGTTGTTGGTCAGGCGGGCGCCGGTGATGTAGGCGGCCAGGGCGGCGGCGACGCCCGTCATCACCGCCAGCAGCACGGCAAGGATCTTGACTGTTGTGGCCTGCGCCGGCTGCGCGGCACCCGAGGCGCCCGCGGTGTGTGTCAACGCACTGTCGGCGGCGGCCAGGGGCTGTCCTTCGCTGTGTACCGTCATGGACATGGGCCCTT